>OZ244838.1:0-5806645 GCA_965220695.1 Vicinamibacterales bacterium
CAAGCACCTGAACGCGCGCGTCTCCGTCACGGCCGGGCCGCATGTGATCGGCGCGACCTTCATCAAGAAGAACTCCGCGTTGACCGAGACCACCCGGCAGCCGTTCCAGGCGCGTTTCAACATGAACCGCCATCCGCGCGAGCAACCGGCCATCCGGTCGGTTTCAATCGCGGGTCCGTTCGCGCCGAGCGGGATAGGAGAAACACCCAGTCGGGATCGCATCTTCTCGTGCCGCCCGACGCCGGCGTCCGCAGACGACGCGGATGATTGCGCCACGTCGATCATCGCCACGCTCGCGCGTCGGGCGTATCGTCGCCCGGTGCAAACGGGCGACCTCGATGAGCTCCTGTCGTTCTACCGCGACGGACACGCCGAGGGCGGGTTCGAGACGGGCATCGAGACCGCGTTGCGCGCCCTGCTCGCGAGTCCCGAGTTTCTATTCCGGATCGAGAGCGACCCCGACGGGGTGGCGCCCGGTACGCCCTACCGCATCACCGACCTCGAGCTCGCGTCGCGGGTGTCGTTCTTCCTCTGGAGCAACCTGCCGGACGACGAGCTGCTGGACCTGGCGGCGGCCGACCGGCTGAGCGACCCGGCTGTCCTGAAGGCGCAAGTGAGTCGGATGCTGGCCGACCCTCGGGCCGAGGCGCTCACGACCAACTTCGCGGCGCAGTGGCTGCACCTGAGAAACCTTGCCGCGGTACAGCCCAACATCAGGATCTTCCCCGACTTCGACGACAACCTGCGACAGGGGCTGCGCCGCGAGACGGAGCTGCTGTTTCAGAGCATCGTAGCCGAGGATCGCAGCGTGCTCGACCTGCTGACGGCGGACTACACCTTCGTCAACGAGCGGGTCGCGAAGCACTACGGGTACCCGAACGTCTACGGCGACCACTTCCGCCGCATCGTGCGGCCGGACCGCAGCCGGCGCAGCGGCCTGCTCGGCCACGGGAGCATCCTGACGGTCACGTCGTACGCCACGCGGACCTCCCCCGTGTTGCGCGGCAAGTGGATTCTCGATAATCTCCTCGGTACGCCGCCACCGCCGCCGCCGCCGAATGTGCCGCCACTCGAGGAGAGCGCGTCGGCGACGCGGGTCCTGTCGATGCGCGAACGCATGGAGGCGCACCGCACGAATCCCGTATGCGCGGCGTGCCACCGGGTCATGGACCCGGCCGGCCTGTCGATGGAGAACTTCGACGCGATTGGCCGCTGGCGCACCCGTGAGGGTCTGGCGGCGATCGACGCCACCGGCAATCTTCCCGGGGGCGAGGAATTCGAGGGCGTGGCCGGGCTGCAAGACGCGCTGCTTGCGCGCCCCGATGTGTTCGTCAGAACGATGACGGAAAAGCTGCTGATATACGCGCTCGGGCGCGGTCTCGAGCCCACCGACGCCCCGGCGGTTCGTGCGATTACCGGTGCAACAGCCGACGACGACTATCGCCTGTCGTCTCTCATACTCAGAGTCGTTCAGAGCACTCCGTTCCAGATGAGGAGATCGCAGTCATGATCATCACCAAGATGGCATTGCCCCGGCGGACGTTCCTGCGCGGCGCGGGGGCCGCGCTGGCGCTGCCCCTGCTCGACGCGATGGTGCCGGCCGCGTCCGCGCTTGCGCAGACCGTCGCGAACCCGCCGCGCCGGCTGGGCTATGTCTACATCGCCATGGGGATGAATCCGGTGCCCTGGACGCCGAAGCAGGAGGGACGACTGACCGAGCTCTCGCAGTCGCTGTCGCCGCTGCAGCCGTATCTCGACGACGTGACTGTCGTGACCAATCTGGAGATCGAGGATGCGCACACGACCGGCAACCATGCATCAGCGAACTCGGCGTTCCTGACGTGCGTGAAGCCGAAGCGGACCGAGGGCAGCGACTACGAGAACGCCACGTCGGTGGATCAGATTGCGGCCACGCGGGTCGGCGGCGATACGCCGCTGCCGTCGCTCGAGCTCGGCACTGATTTGATCGCGCAGGTCGGCAATTGTGACGACGGGCTGGCCTGCGCCTACATGAACAACCTGTCCTGGGCGTCGCCGACGTCACCGAACCCGACCGAGGCCGACCCGCGCGTCGTCTTCGAGCGTCTGTTCGGGGAGGGTGGGACGCCGGAACAGCGGCGGGCCGAGCTCAAGCGGGACAAGAGCATTCTCGATTGGGTGCTCGACGACATGTCGGCCCTGCAGAAGCGGCTTGGCGCCGGCGACCGCAACAAGGTGAGCGAATACCTCGATACGGTTCGCGAGGTCGAACGGCGGATCCAGCGGGCGGAGCAATCGGCGGGCGAGTCGACGCTGACCGACCTGTTGCAGCCGACCAGCGTGCCCGAAGATTGGGAGGATCACGTCAAGCTGATGTGCGACCTGCAGGTGCTCGCGCTGCAGGCCGACCTGACGCGCATCGTCACCTTCCAGATGACGCGCGAGGCGAGCACACGGACGTATCCGCAGATCGGCGTGCCCGACCCGCACCACCCGACGTCGCATCACATCAACGATCCGGTAAAGCTTGCAAAACTGGCAAAGATCAACCAGTACCATGTCTCACTTTTTGCGTACCTGGTCGGTCAGTTGCAGAAGGCCGAGGATGGTGACGGCACCCTGCTCGACCATACGACCTACCTCCTGGGCAGCGGTCTGGGCAACCCGAATGTGCACGATCACCGAAACCTGCCGATCGTCGTGGTCCGAGGTTCCGGTTCAGGCACGATTCCGGGAGGCCGTCACGTCAAATACGACGAGCCGACGCCGATGGCGAATCTCCACCTGACGCTTCTCGACGATGTCGGTGTGCACCTCGATTCCTTCGCCGACAGCACGGGCCGCTCGGGTGAAGTGATCGAACCGATCACGTTGTAGGACATCTTCCACGAGAGCTTTCCGATGCGCCACATTGTCGCGTTCGTCACGGTGGTCACGTTTCTACTGACGGCAGGCGGCGGCGGTATCGCCGCGGCCGAGGTCTCGGACGCGCGGTTGCTCGACGCCATCAAGGCGGCTGACGAAGCGGGCGTTCGCGCTGCACTGGGTCGCGGCGTCGATGTGGCCGCCGCGGACCTGGACGGCACGACGCCGCTGCACTGGGCGGTGCACTCCAACGATGCGACGATCGTCGAGCTCCTGCTCGCGGCCGGGGCCGATGCGCAGGCGGCGAATCGGCACGGCGTGCGTCCGATCGCGCTCGCCTGTACGAACGGCAACGCGGCCATCGTCGAACTCCTCCTGAATGCCGGCGTCGACGGCAACGCGACCCTGGCGCACGGCGAGACGGCGTTGATGACGGCGGCGCGCACCGGTGCGCCCGACGTCGTCGCGTTGTTGCTGGACCATGGCGCCGATGTGAACGCCACCGAAACGTGGCGGGGGCAGACGGCGCTGATGTGGGCGGCCGCCGAAGGCCACGCCGAACTGCTGCCCGTGCTGGTGTCTCACGGCGCCGACATCGCCGCGCGGTCGACGAAGGGGTGGACCGCGCTGCTGTTCGCCGCGCGCGAAGGGCATATCGATGCCGTGCAGACCCTGCTCGAGGCCGGCGCCGATATCGAAGAAGCCCTGCCGGTCGAACCGTACGAGCGCCGTGCCGGGACGAGTGCCGGACGCCCGTCAACTGGACTGAATGCGCTGCTGATGGCCACGCACAACGCGCACTTCGAGCTCGGCGCATTACTCGTGGACCGCGGCGCCGACGTGAACGTCGCATTGCGGGGATGGACCGTGCTCCACCAGGTATCGTGGGTGCGCAAGACGAGCATCCCGGGCGGTAGCAACGAAGCGCCGCCCGAGGGAACCGGCAGCATGACGGGCATCGATCTTGTACGGAAGGTCGTGGCCGCTGGCGCCGACGTCAATGCGCGCGTGACGGACCGACCGCCGGTCGGCAGTACCCGGATGAATTTCATCGGGGGCACCCCGTTCCTGCTCGCGGCGCGGACAGGTGACGCGGAGCTGATGCGGGTGCTGGCCGAGCTCGGCGCCGACCCGTTGGCGCCGAACGAAGACAACACCACGCCGATCCTGGTGGCGGCGGGTGTCGGGTCAGCCGGCCCCGGGCAGAATCCCGGGACCGCGGCCGAGGTGCTCGAGGCGCTGCAGGTTGCGCTGGAGCTCGGCGGCGACCTGGACGGTGTCGACGACAACGGCGAGACCGTCATGCACGGCGCCGCGTTTGCGCATCTTCCGAACGTGGCGAATTTCCTGGTGCAAGCCGGCGCCTCTATCGACGTCTGGAATCAGCCCAACGCCAGGGACTGGACACCGCTCGATATCGCCGAAGGCGTGCAAAGCGCCACCGTCGAGATAAACAAGTTGCTGGCCGCGACGATCCGCCAGGCCATGGAAGCGGCGGGAGTCCCCGTTCCGTCCCGCGTTCAGTAGTCCTCACGCCTCGAGGCACGCCACGACCGCGGCTCGCCGCCGTGGGCGCCGCGCCGGCCGTCACCGGGGCGGTTCAACCGTGTCTACGCCCGGCCGCGCAAGTTCCCAGGGGGCGCCCGTGCCGGACGACCCGAGAAACAGCCTGGTGCCATCGGGGAACGTGATGTCACGGCCGTTCGCCCGGTTCGTGCCATCCTTCGCCTGATACCCATCCACGTGCACTTCGGTTCCAGCCAGGAGCGACTGCCTCGTGAAGCCGCGTCTGAACAGCACGTTCGGCGTACCCGCTTCGAAGCCCCAATTCTCCGTCTCGCCAGCGTCTGTTGTCACGTCGATGTGGATCCAGACGTGGGGATTGATCCATTCGACCTTCGTGACCTTGCCGCTGAACTCGACCGGTCTGTCGGCATCGAATTCAGCCGCAAATGCATGATGCGCCGACGCGGTTGCGCCTGTGGCCACCATCCACAGACAGAACCCGGCGACCGCGCTCAAACCCGCAATCATTGACCTTGCGTTCATGGGTGTAGCCTCCTCCGGCTATCTGATGCGTCGAATGTCAAGTGACATCCAACGGTTCTCGCACCGACTGCTCCTGGCAGCTACCGTCGATACCACTCGTGGAGCAGATCGCCAGGCGGCACCTTGCGCGTGATTTCCACGGTCATGGTCTCACCCTCCCAGCGTTGGACCAACTGTTCCCGGCGAAGGTGCCCATACATGAACTCTTCGGCGAACTCGATGCAGGGGTAGTCCAGCACGGTGGCGCTCGGCTCCATACGGCGATAGAGCGGCATGGCGATCGTCCAGGGTTCGGTGAACGTCTGCGGATCGGTGACCGTCGCTTCATACCAGATGGCGTCCGGCGACATCGGCGAAAAGCGCTCTGTCAACCGCAAGGCCTCACTGTGAAAATTGCCGGCCCGGTCGAACCAGTTCTTGCCGTTGAACTCGGACACCTCGACGACCAGCGTGTCTCCCTCCCAGCGTCCGACCGAATGCCCCATGTAGGTGTAGTCGGGAGGGCCGGTGACGTCGTTCAGGTGGATGACACGCGCGGCATTCGAGAACCCGAACGTCATGTGAATCTTGTCCGAGCCCTGCGCGATCTGAAAGGGATAGGGCATGTACATCGCGCGCGGAATACCGGGCAGGTAACACTTGAGTTCCGGATCGCGGTCGATCCAGTTCTCGGAGTTCTCCTGCTTCATGCGCAGGGCGTCGGGGTTGTACGGAATCCGACCGTCTCCCCCCACAACCCCCAACGACCCGGGCACGCCGGCCGCCGCACCCAGCGCCACCACCGGCGCCGCCGGGACCTTGGAGAACTCGTAGGGATAGACACCCTGTTGCATGACCATGCCCGGACGCGCCTCGTGGGCTTCCAGATCCCAGTGCGCTTCGTTGTTGGCCTGCCACACGCCGTCGAAGTTCGGCCGGCCGTCGGGTGTCTGGGCCGGACGCGACGTCTCGGCCGGGTCGGGGCCGCTGGTGCCGGTCACCGCGACCGCAATCACGGCGCCCGCGGCGGCGGCGGTCACCGCCGTGACAACGGTCGAGCCTTTGAACGGGATTCCCATCACTGCTCCTTGTTCGCGTCGCGGCACGTCGTCGGTTTCGGCCTACAGGCCCTGCACGCAGGTGGCGGTATCCATCGAGAACGGGTCCGGCCCGGTGCCGTTCTCGAACGCCGCCTCGTCAACGCGCCGGCCCACGAGCAGGGCCGGGAGGCCGTAGTTCCCTTCGTGGCAACGCGGCTCGTAGTAGATCCGGTTCTCCTCGTCGCTCTGGCGTTTCAATTCCTGCCGAACCGTCCACGGCCCCGTCCACACCGTCGAGTCCTCGATGGTCGCGTCGTAGGTGAGTGTGTCGGCGTCAACCCGCGTATACCGTTCGACGAGGCGACGGTTCTCACCTGCACCTCGAAACAGGAACTTGGGCGAGAAATTCGTGGTCTCGACGACCAGTGTGTCGCCTTCCCACCGGCCCCGCGAGTCGCCGTGCCGCAGGCGGACCTGGCCGGGGGGGTGGTTTCCATTCATATTGATGATGCGCTGGAATCCCTGGCCCTGTCCGGTGTCGTAGCCGATCGCGATCGAATCGGCGCCTTGCACGATGCGGCGGAACCCGTTGAAATCGGGTGTCCGCCCGGACATGCAGCGGTCGCCGGAGCTCTGATCCTCCGGGCCGTCGTGACGGTTCATGCGTCCCGTGTTGTAGAACGGCGTGACATCGAATCTGCGTGGAGAGGGAGGCCCATACTCCCCGCCCGCGCACCCTCGCCCGCCGGACCTGCAGGTCTCGGTGTTCTGCAAGAGCATGAGCGTCCACTCTCGCCGGAGCTCGTTCTGCCGCTGAGCCTCCGCGGTAAGCGCCGGGACTCGCCCGTCGGGTGGATCGACGACGAGCGACGTCCTGGGGCCCGCGGGCTTGGCCGACGTATAGACGGCGTTGTACGCCCCGGCCACGTCAACCCGGCCATCGTCGCCACGCACGTTCCGGCCCTGGCTGCTCATTCTGGCCTGGTCCCGCGCGGCGCGCTCCTCCGCGGTGGCAAGCTCGCGGTCACCGAGGTCGCGCGATCGTTCGAAGGGCGTGGAGTAGACATCGAACCAGATGCCCTCCAGGTTGGGGTGCCCCCACACCGTCGCATCGGGAGCCTGGCCGACCACCGGCACGACATTGACCAGCAGCGCCATGATGGTGGCCAACACCGTTGCCACACCGAGCGACTCGAGTAGTCGACGCGTCATCGCCATCCCTCCTGGAACCGGTAGCGGTGCTCGGGGTTGCGGGCCCCGAGCGGGTGACTTCGAAGTGGCCGACACGGCCTTCCGATCCTTCGATTTCTCAGATGAATCCGACTATACGCGCGGCGGTCGCACCCTGTCAAAGCGCGCAAACCAGAGCTGTTCGGTGTTGCCGCTGTCGATGTCGGTGCGGGGCGAAGGTCAGCACGCGTCGGCCCAGCCCTGACTGCAGGCCCGAGCCAGCAGCGCCTCGGGCGAGCGGTCCATGATGGGCCCTTTGGTGCCGCGCAGGATGATCGGATAGTCGGCGAACGTGGGCGGCGCCTGGTCGAACGCGAACGGCCCCGGGCTCGAGGCCAGCCTGGTCAGGTTCTCACACGCGGGTTCGAAGCCAAGGTCGCAACCACGCGCCAACGCGCCGCCGGCGGCGGTCGAATCGAGCCGTGATCCAGTCACACCCGCTGCGGTCGACGCGACCTGGAGGATGGCCGATTCGTTGCACGCCCAGCCCGACCCGCTGTCGCAGAACCGTGACTGCAGGTCCGCGAGGTACTGGCACGCCGAAGGTCGTCCTTCACCGCAGGCCGTCTGCCAGAAGGGCACCCACTGGCCGGGATGACGGTCGCCCACCCCTTGCGCCGCGCTCATGAGCGTGAAAACGACACACCAGAGCAGCATGTAGGCGAGATTGCGCCGGCGCCCGGCCAGCACCCGGTGAGGCGCGGCCCGTTCAAGGATGCGGAGACGCGGCGACCGCGCGAGCCGGTCCAGCAACAGAATCGAGAGGTTCAGCACCGGCACCTGCAGCAGCTTGTCGTAGAACGGGGGTACGCCGGCCCGCGTCAGCAGCGCGTACAACGCCAGCGTGCTGACACCGTAGAACGCCCCGAACAGGAGGCGTCCCATCTCGGTCCGCGGCGCCGTGGACGGATCGGTGAACAGGAGGTGCATGCCCAGAAACACGGCAACCGGGACATACGAGTCGTAGAAGAAATAGACGCCGGTGGCGCCAAAATAGAGGAGACCGAACACGTAGGTGACCACGACCGCGGACATCGTCATCGACGCCACGCCGAAGAGATACTGCCCGGGCAGCGCGACGAGAAACAGCGCCAGGTAGACGTGCGGGGGGAAGAATTGGGCGGTTGCGATGTCCTGCCCCCAGGTGAGGTCGCTTGTGCCGGTGAGAATCAACGCCAACGAGAAGATGGCGAGCGGGAACGACGACGGATTGAATATGTGGACGCGTCGTCCCTCCTTGTTCCAGCGGATCAGTTCCTTGGCCGCGAACCCGAGCCCCACCAGCAGGAACTGCAGATAGAACCAGTCGTCCGCGAACCAGAGAAACAGGTTGATGCTGAAGATGACGGGGAACGGACCGAACCCCGCGATGTACGTGTCGCGGCGCGACCAGCAGAGCAGCATGTCGAACGCGTAGGCGAAGACCAACTGCGCCGCGACGAGAAAGGCCGCGTCGTACACCGGGCGCCAGTACCACCCCCAGTACAGCAGGAAGGTGAGCTGCGCGAGCGCCTGCACGACGTGCTGCGGCCGCACCGAGACCTCGAGCGTCAGGCGTCGACCCGTGCGATGGGCCTGTCCGAAGATCACCCCGCTCCACACGAGCAGCACGACACCGGACCCGAGAAACGACCACTGAAATGCCGGGTTGGATCGAACCGCGTCAAGGAAGCCGAACGCGCCGAGACCCACCGCGAGGGACGCCACCAGACCGCAACCGCCCATCGGCGAGAGCCGTACCATCCGCGGTCTCACGCCGCGTCGTGTTTCCCGATCCATTCGCGAAGCGCGGCATTGATCCGAGTCTGCCATCCGCGCCCGCCGGCCTTGAAGTGATCGATCACGTCCCGCGAGAGACGGATGGTGGTTGACACTCTCGGGTTGGCAACAGGGGGCCGACCTCGGCGAACGGTCGCCTGGGCGAATTTCTCCGGCCAGCCATCCACGGAAAGGTCCGGAGCGGAGTCCCGGTCAGAATCTCGGGCCGTAGAGCGCTCGTTCTCGTTCATTGGCTTGCCTCATGCGGTACCGCGCCGGACGGCGAGCAGCGTGGCGACCAGCGGTCGATCGGCCGGCCCGCGGCCGACGTGATGGAACCTCACGATGCCGGACGGGTCGATCAGCACGTTGCCGCCCTGCTGAATTGAGTCGGCCCGCGGTATCCGTGGAAACCGCCCCGACAACGCTTCACGCCAGTAGGCCCGCATCGTCGCCAGACCCCAGAGATGGCGGAGCTGCGCCTTGTGCATGCCGTACGCACGGTAGAGCTGGCGCTCGGCGTCGATCAGCAGCGGCCAGGCGACTCCGGTCTCGTCCACGTAGGCACGCGCCGCGTCCCGCTCCTCGAAGGTCACCACCACCGGCTGGATCTCGAGCGCTTCCAGCTCTGCCTGCGCTTCCTGCAACTGCAGCAAGTGTCGTCGGCAGGGCAGTCAAAACAGGTGCCGGTGGAACATGAGCAGCAGCCACCGGCCGCGGTAGTCCTCGATGCGATGCTCGCGATCGTCGGTGTCGCGCAGCGCGAAGGGGCACGCCGGACGGCCGACAAGCGGTGTCATGAGACGCACATGTTTCGAAGAGGCAAGCTGGCTGCTACGTTTTCACCCGTCTGTCGAAATCGGCTGGCAGCGTAGCACGATCGCGGCCGGTGAGACAGATCACCTTTACAGCGACACCGAATCGTCGGAATGGTACTATCTGATGCGCAATCGAGGGAGAAATGCTGACACTCATCATCCACGTGCTCGTGATGTCAGGGCTGCTCTACGGCTCGGCCTCGGTGCTCCCCGGGGTGCGTATGAAGTCATTCGGCACCGCGCTGATGGTGTCGCTCGTCTACGGCGCCCTCAACTACTTCCTGTACTGGGTGCTCGCGTTGATCGCGTTCATCCCGATGTTGCTGACCTTCGGACTGTTCGGGCTGGTGATCAACGGGTTCCTGCTGTGGTTGACCGACAAGTTCATCGACGACTTCGAGATTCCGTCGATCGGCATTACCCTGATCATGGCGATTGTGCTGACCGTCGGGAAGTTCGTGCTGGGCCTGTTTCTCTGACCGTGCGACCGTGATCTGTTCCTGGATTCGCGTGCGCGAGTATCGATACATGACGGTCCGCACCCCGCCTCGACGAGCCTCACGGTCTCTTCTCGGCTGCGCCGCCGTCGTCGGCGTGGTGAGCCTGGGGTCGGGAACCGGCTGGTTGGTTCACGGCTCGGCTCAGTCGGACGGGCCGAGCACCCCGGTGCTCGTGGAGCTGTTCACCTCCGAGGGCTGCTCGAGCTGCCCGCCGGCGGACCAACTGTTGATCCGCCTCGACGAACAGCAACCGGTGCCCGGCGTCGAGATCATCGTCGTGAGCGAACATGTCGACTACTGGAACAACCTCGGCTGGCGCGACCCGTTCTCGTCGACGCAGTTCACCCGGCGGCAGGAGGAGTACCGGCGGGCGTTGGGCGAACCGGCGAACTACACCCCGCAGATGGTGGTTGACGGACGGGCGGCGCTTATCGGCAGCCTGGAGGCCGAGGCCAGACGGGCGATCGCCCGGGCGGCCACGCAGCCCAAAGCCCGGGTAGTCGTCGAACCGACCGGGTCCGAGGCCCCGGACTCGGTGGCGCTGCGGGTGCAGGTGACGCGGATGCCCTCCCTGCCAAAGGGAGACAGGGCCGACCTCTGGATTGCGGTCACCGAACGCGGGCTCGTGACCGATGTGCGGCGGGGAGAAAATGCGCGTCGCCGGCTGCCGCACACCGCGGTGGCCCGCCGGCTCGAACGTGTCGATACGCTGCCCGCCATCGTGGCTGACTCATACGACACGACGGTTCATGTCGATCTCGACCCGGACTGGCGGCGGGAACAGCTCCGCGTCGTGGCGTTCCTCCAGGCATCGGACAGCCGCCGCGTGCTCGGTGCCGGCCAGGCCTCGCTTGCCCCCTAGGAGCCCGTGTTACCTACCGCTGAGTGCGCCGGCGACAGGTGGGACTGCGTACCGAGAGCCCACAAGTGCAATCGAAAGGAACGAGGATGTTTGATCTCCGTGAGTACGGGCTTGATGTCGACACGGTCCACAGAAATGCCGCCCCCCCGGTGCTGTATCAACAAGCCTTCCTGCACGACTCGCGCGCGACCCTGTCCGATACCGGCGCCCTGATCGCGTACTCCGGCGACAAGACCGGCCGCTCGCCGAAGGACAAGCGTGTCGTGAGACACCCTGATTCGTCCGCCGACGTCTGGTGGGGCAATGTCAATATCGGTCTCGACGATCTGACCTTCTGCGTGAATCGCGAGCGCGCGCTCGACTACCTCAACAGCCGGCCGGAACTCTACTGCGTCGATGCCTTCGCCGGCTGGGATCCGGAGTATCGGCTGAAGGTGCGCGTCATCTGCGCCCGCCCGTATCACGCGCTGTTCATGCACAACATGCTGATCCGGCCCACGCAGGAAGAGTTGCAGGCGTTCGGCGCTCCCGACTGCGTCATCCTGAACGCGGGGGCGTTCCCGGCCAACCGGTACACGACCGGGATGACGTCAAAGACCACCGTGGACCTGAGTCTCGAACGCCAGGAGGTCGTGATTCTCGGCACGCAGTACGCGGGCGAAATGAAGAAAGCGGTGTTCACGCTGATGAACTACCTGATGCCGAAACGCGGCGTCCTGTCGATGCACAGCTCGGCGACCGTGGATCCGGGGACCGACGAATCATCCGTGCTGTTCGGTCTCTCGGGGACGGGCAAGACCACGCTCTCGGCCGACCCCAAGCGCGCGTTGATCGGCGACGATGAGCATTGCTGGAGCGACACGGGCATCTTCAACATCGAGGGCGGCTGCTACGCCAAGGCCATCTACCTGACCCGTGAGGCCGAGCCGGAGATCTTCGAGGCGCTCCGGTTCGGCGCGGTGCTGGAGAACGTCGTCTACGACGAATCCGACCATCATGTCGACTTCGGCGACAGCAGCATCACGGAGAATACCCGTGGCGCCTATCCGATCGAGTTCATTCCGAATATACGCCGTCCGTGTGTCGCGAACCACCCGAAGCACGTCATCTTCCTCACCTGCGATGCGTTCGGCGTGCTGCCGCCGGTCAGCCGGTTGACGCCCGAGCAGGCCGAATACCATTTCATCAGCGGCTATACGGCAAAGGTGGCCGGTACCGAAGTCGGCGTCACCGAACCGCAGGCGACGTTCTCGCCCTGTTTCGGCGGACCGTTTCTCGTCTGGCATCCCGGAAAGTACGCCTCGCTCCTGTCGGAGAAGATCGTCGAACACGGGGTCAGCGTCTGGCTGGTCAATACGGGCTGGAGCGGTGGGCCGCACGGCGTCGGCCGGCGTATCAAGCTGGCCAACACCCGGGCCATACTGGACGCGATTCACGCGGGCGTGCTGACGACCGCGCCGACCGAGCGGGAACCGTTCTTCGGCCTCCAGGTCGTCATTGCATGTCCCAACGTGCCAAACGACATCCTCGTCCCGAAATCGACCTGGAGCGATCCCGGCCGCTACGATGAGGCGGCGACGAAGCTGGCGGCGCTGTTCAGGGACAATTTCCAGGCGTACGCCGACGGCGTGAGTGACGCCGTGCGTGCGGCCGGTCCGGCCTGATCACCGGCCGGCACGTGCGACTCTCGGCGTATGCGACTCGCGGCGTGGTGCGGCTCGCGGCTTGGTGTGGGATGTCCGTGGAGACGGCCCGGCCGGTTACCGCGCGGATGCGGGTACCAGCTTGCGGACCCACCCGTCGCCTTTGGTCAGCAGATACAGCTCGCCGGTCGAGTCCGTTCCCAGGCGCAGGTCGACCCGGTTGCCGCGAGCGTAGGTGTTCGGGAAGCCTGCCACGTCGACCAGATCCTGCTCGCGTCCACCAAGAATCAACCTGATCTCCGTGATGTCGGCGGGGCGGCTGGCGTCGAGCGCGTCCGCATCGATGACCAACAGACGGCCTCGAGGGAACTCGGCGAACACGTACTTTCCCTGCAGTTCGGGAATCGCCTGTCCGCGATACACGAATCCGCCGCCGACGGCGTTGCCCTCGTCGTGGTCGTACTGCGCCACCGGATAGACGAACCCGCTCTCATCACCCGCTGGCCGCGGATAGACCGGTCCCGGCCCCCTGCCGACAGCGTAGCCGCTGGCGAATGTCCCCTCCCGCAGCCGCCAGCCGTAATTGGCGCCGGGCCGGCCGAGATTGACCTCCTCGACCTGGTTCTGTCCGATGTCGCCGATGAACATCCTGCCGTCCGTGTCCCATGAAAAGTGCTGGGGATGGCGGAGGCCGTAGGCCCAGATCTCGGGCGCGGCGCCGTCCCTGCCGACGAACGGGTTGTCCGGCGGAATCCCGTACCCCCTGGTTCCGTCCCCGCCGAGCGGGTCGATCCGCATGATGCCGCCATGCGGCGCCGCGAGAGACTGGCCGTAGTCTCTGGGGTCGTGTGCCGCTCCGGCATCGCCCAGGCAGGCATAGAGCATGCCGTAGTCCGGCGAACCCGCGGCGGCGGTCGGGTTGAACGCGATCGTGCCGATGTTGTGGTTCGGGGCGAACTGGCCGATGCGAAACACCTCGCGCGAGGTGCCGCTGAAGACGTTGGCGCTCGGGTCGTCCGTCGTCCACTCGCGTATCACGCTGTGGTGGCTCTCCGCATCGTCATCCAGGTAGTCGGCGACGCCGCTGTCCGAGCCGGTGCTGTAGGCGGTGTAGAACTTGCCGAATCCGGGCGTTCCCGCGTCGCCGAACTGCGGGTGGAACGCAACGCTCACGAGACCGGTTTCGTTCGGAAACATGGAGTCGTCAAAGCCGACATCGCGGTCGCGGAGGTCGAGAAACGTGCCGGGCGTCATGCCGCGCTCATCGGTCACGTACAAGAGCCCGCGGAGGTCGTTCAGGACCAGCCGTCCGGACCCGTCGCCGATGGGCACCAGGAACTGGATGCGTGCATACGCCGGGTTGGTCTGACCGCCCTCGCTCGAGTCCGACGTCCGCGGCACGCGCACGAACTCCTCGGCGCCGACGACCAGGTCACCCTTCTGGATCGTCGCCGGAATCGGGTCCGCCAGCGGCTCCGTCTGGCCTCCGGCAGCGCAGAGCGAGGGTAGAACGATGAGGATGCCCGCCAACGTGAAACGTCGTGTGAGGTGCATACGCGAAGTATGGACCGACGGCATCGAGTTGGTCCACCTCACGTATTCCGCACGCTGACGACCGGTCCCCCGACTCGATGGCAGGACCGGTCTACTCCGGCAGGGCGAATCGGGTCAACAGCGCATGGTGTCTATCACTCACGATGGAATGACATCGGCACAGCATGGACCTGCAGAGCAAACGGCACGAGATCCTTCGAATTGCGGCCGGTCACGGCGCCCGGAACGTCCGCCTGTTTGGTTCGGTCGCGCGTGGCGAGGACCACGGGAGCAGCGACGTCGACTTCCTTGTCGACATGGAGGCTGGACGTTCGTTGCTCGATCTCATCGGCCTGGGTCAGGACCTCGAAGCCTTGCTCCATCGAAAGATCGAGGTCCTCATTGACGCGAGCGTGCATCCGGCCCTTCGCGATCGAATCCTGACGGAAGCCCAGCCGCTGTGAAGGACGAGTCCGTCTACCTGTGGCACATCCGAGACGCCATTGCCGACATCCAGACCTACGCGTCCGTCGACCGCGCAAGTTTATCGGCGATCGGATGCGGCAGGACGCAGTCATTCGAAAACTCGAGATCATCGGCGAAGCGGTCAAGCAGCCCGTGGTGGAGCCCCGAGCTTCATCGTGTCGCCGCGTGGCGGAATCGGAACGTGCAAGCGAAGGCCCCGGACGAGCCGAGGCGTGGGTCCATCCGTTCCTGCTGCGTGGTTCTGGTCATGCCGTTCACATGGTTGTGACCGCAGCAGTGCGGTTGTGGCGCAACGCATTGCGCCTGCTTCGGCCGACGGTGTGCCTCCTTCCGTGTGCCGCGTCTTACCAGCGCACGGTGGCCCGCGCGAGCGCGCCGTGGTCCGTGCCGCCCTGTACTGGGCTCTCCCGCCGCTGCGCCTCGACGCCCAGCTCGAACGCCGTGCCCGCCCCGCCGAGCGCGCCGAGGCGGTAGCCCAGCCGGTAGTCCCGCCCCATCTCGGACGTCCCGACGCCGAACGTGGGCGTCCCCACGAGCCGGCTCCCCACCGGCAGCCCGTAGCCGACCTCTCCATCGAGGCGGTTGCCCTGCGCCAGGCCGCCGTGCGCCATCCCCGCCATCGTCTCCCGGCCCCACAGCGCCTCGGCCCCGCTCGTCGCCTCACCGCCCCACGACGGCGCCACTCGCGCCACAAAGCCCAGCGGCGTTGACGGCGTCGGGTTGTAGCTCAGAGAGACCGCCACGCCCCGCTCGCGGAACCCCTCGGCCTGGTGCATCACCAGCGTCCGCACCCGCACGTCCACCGCCAGCCCCGTCGACGCGTCCGACACGATGAGGCCCGCGCCCACGTCCATGCCGGCGCCGGTCTCGGCGTCCCCGCCGTCGTGCCGCAGGCCGACTTCGACGCTCGGCGTGAGCGACAGCCGGCCCGCGAGCGTGTAGGCGCGCGAGCCCTCCAGCCCCGTCCGGAAGCGGGTCACCGCCGCCGCGGTCGCCTGCAGGCGCCCCGCCGCGCCATCGACCCCGTCGATCGACGTGCCAACCCAGAGCGCATCGGCCTTGAACGCCAGCGCGAAGCCGCCCGAGCCCCCGGCCACCAGCTCGCCCCGCGTCCCCGCCGCCGCCATCGCCATCGACAACCCCGCCTCCAGCGCCGGGCCGCCCTGCGGCGTCAGCCGCAGCCCGCCCGCGCCGTAGCCGGCCACGCCCCACACCGTGACGCGGTCGGTCGCCTTGTAGCCCAGCCACGGGTAGAGGCCCGTCACCGACGAGGTTACCTGCCCGCCGGCCACGCCGGCATACTCGCCCAGGCCCCGGCTGTGCGAGAGCGACAGGCCCGCCACCAGCGGCCCCTTGGCGTAATCGGCCCCGGCCATCGTCGTCCGCACGTCGCCGCCGAGCGACAGCGCGCCCTCGCGGCCCGCGAAGGACGACCGCGCCCCCCGGCTCCAGAACGAGAGGATGCCGCCGTGGCGCGTCTCCCGGTTCATCGCGAACGCCGATCCGGTCAGCAGATCCCCGCCCCCGAGGCCCATCTGGAGGAGTCCGCCGCCGTTGAGCCCGCCGTCCGGCCCGAACGCGCCGCCCAGCGGACCCGCCGTGGCGCCGAGCCCCGACACGACGCCCATCATCGACCCGCCCGCCGCGGCCATCGGCGTCCCGGCCGCGCGCCCCGGCGTCCCGAGCGACCCCATGCCGCCAGCCGGCGAGCCGCCCAGCGGTTCGTGGCTGCCCATGCCGACCGGATGCACGCCGGACGCGCTCCCGAGCTGGCTCAGGAAGCTCAGCGCCATCTCGCGCTCCATCCCCGGCCGCAGCGCCCGGCCCGCGAACCGGCCCTCGATGCCCGGCGCGCGCGGCGCCGCCAGCCGCTCCTCGACGTGCTCGACCACGTGCACCGCCGCCGTCCGGCCGAACCGCGCCAGCAGCGCCCGCGGCAACGGATCGGCGTTGTCGATCGTGCCCGTGGCCTCGCCGTCCGTCAGGTGTCCGCCCGACACGTTCGACAAGGTCAGCGTCAACGTCTCCTCGCCCTCGTCGTGCGCGTCGTCGAGCACCGCCACGGTGATCGTCTGCGACGACTCGCCCGTCTGGAACGTCAGCGTGCCGCTCGCCGCCGTATAGTCCACGCCTGCGTGCGCGCTGCCGTCCGCCGTCTGGTAGTCCACCGTCAGCGTCCCGCTCGCCGCGCGGCTCAGCGTCACCGCGAAGGCCAGCAGGGCGCCGGCGCCTTCGTCCACGCGCGCATCCGCCACCGCGATCCCCACCGGGCCGCCCACCGTGGCCGAGGGGCTGTTGGTCAACGGCCGCCGGGGCTTGCCCTTGGTGCAGATCGCACCGGAGACCCCGCACTCGCGCCCCGCCGGCAGCGTGATCGTCACGGCCCCGTCCGAGTCGGGCCTCACCGTCATCCTGAACAGGTCGCGCCGGCCGTCCACGCGCTTGCCGCCGGTCACCCGCCCGCCGCTCACCGTGAACGCATCCTCGCGCAGCGACCGGAAGCTGATCCCGATGTCCTCGCTGAAGGCGACGCGGAAGTGGAACCCGCCCTCGCCGCGGTGCGCCGCCGGCACGTCCTCGAACGTCGCCGTCAGCCCCGCCGGACCCGTGTCCGGACCCTCGACCGTCGTCGAGATCCCTTCCGACAGCGACCGCCCGTCCGCGGTGCAGATCGCGCCCGGCTCGCCGCACGGGCGACCCGCGTCCAGGCTCACCGTCACGTCGCCGTTCGAGTCCGGCTCGATCTCGAACTCCCACACGACCTCACGGTCTTCGCGTCCGGCATTCCGGCCGCCCGCCGAGCGGTTTCCCGCGCCGCCCGGCGCATTGCCGCCTACCTTGCGCGCCGACGTCACGTCGCCGCCCTCGACGTCCATGCCGTGCTGGCCCACGTTCTCCGGCGTCCCGTCGATCGGCTCGCTGAACGCCACCTGCACCGTGACCCGCTTCTTGCCGTCGTGCCGCTCCGGCGGCGATTCGAACCACGCCCGCAGCGACCTCTCGCCGATGCGGACCGTCTTCGTCTCCGACCACTCGCTGAAGCCGTCGCCGCTCAGCGCCTGCACGAGGACCTGGTATTCGACGCCCGTTTCAAGGTCCGTGCGCCGCACGCTGGTCGGCGGGCTGTCGCCGCATCCTTCTCCGGTACCGAGAGAGCCGGGGTAGGACTGCTTTCTGTCCCGGGCCTCACCGCTGGGGTGGCGGAATTCGACCAGGTAGCACTCGATGGGAAAGGTGCCATCGTCGGCCTCGTCCCAGCTCACCTCCAGCGTCCCTTCCTCGCCGGGCGGGGCCGTCACACTCACATTCGTCGGCGCCGACGGCAGGCGACGCTCGTAGACCAGCGCCACCTTGACCTCGTCGTCCTCTTCCCAGTCCGCGGCGCTGAACGCGCGCCATTGGTATCCGTCGGTAGCATATGATGCTGAGCTTAGCGGATATTTCTTGTGGTCGAGCCAGAGCGTGACGTTCCCGGTGTCGGGCAGTTGGGGCAAGAGTAGGAAAAGCCCTTCTTCCGACGAAATTACAGTTTCATAGACACTGCCCACGGTAATATAACTGTCGCGGTCGACATGATGTTTGTGGGGCGGGTTCCACGGCGGGAACCCGAAATCAGCGTCCGTGCTGATCGATCCGATCGCCCCGGTACTATGTGTGGGGTGGTATCCAGCATAACGATAAGCAACGGGAGACGTGGCCTCATCAACTCCCACCGTCATGGTGGTGCGCCAGAGATAGAAGTTCGTGGTCTGCGCCTGCGCGGGCAGGGCAAGGGGGCCGGAGAGCGCGAGCAGCGCTGCGGCGGCCACCGCGCGCGCGGAACGGACGAGCGCGCGCCGTGCGGCGGCGAGGCGCGCGAAGGCCGGTCGTCCGGCGGCGGATGCACTTTGAAGAGAAGGACGGCCGCCCTGGCGGGGCGGTAGAACGTCAGGCGGTGGTGGGCAACAGCACTCGCGCGAGCGAGGCAGACTTAACGGCTCTCGGCTCGGCTCGGCTCGGCTCGGCTCGGCTCGGCTCGGCTCGGCTCGGCTCGGCTCGGCTCGGCTCGGCTCGGCTCGGCTCGGCTCGGCTCGGCTCGGCTCGGCTCGGCTCGGCTCGGCTCGGCTCGGCTCGGCTCGGCTCGGCTCGGCTCGGCTCGGCTCGGCTCGGCTCGGCTCGGCTCGGCTCGGCTCGGCTCGGCTCGGCTCGGCTCGGCTCGGCTCGGCTCGGCTCATAATAGGCGATTCAAAACGCGCGCTGGATGTCAAGCCTTTTGTCGAGTCGTCCATCCCTGTTCTCCCTCCTGTACCGCACCCGGTTTCTTGGACACACATTTGCGCTACGCCGCATGGCGTACTCGTACTCCTCGCGCGCTTCGCTTGGCGTGCGATACGCCAGCTTCTCGAGGCGCCAGCACTGGTTGTTGCGTTCACGGAAGCGCATGCTGCTACCGCACCGGGTCGCGTTTTGCAGGTCCCGTAGTGGTTCTTAGCTACGAACCATAATACATACAATGGCTTCCGGTGATACGATATATTTATTATGCCTATGCAATATCCATAGTGCGCCATAGACACCGGATAGCTGTATTAACAGCGTTCTATTATGTCAATGAATAACTTATACTTTCCGATAGATGGAAATGTCCCGGCCGCTGCGCGTCTCGGCTGAGCGAACGGCCGGTCCGCGTCGGAAAGACCGGGGTGTCCGGTGTGCCGGCGCGCTCGACGAGCCACGCCCGCAGGGCCACGACCATCGTCTTGGTAAGCGGCGTGATGCGCTGCTTGCGGCCTTTCCCCAGACAATTGACGTGCGCTCCGCGCGCGAGATTCAGATCCGCACAGCGCAGCCCGGTGAGCTCCGAAGTACGCAGCCCCGTCTGGATCGCGAGCGCGAGCAGGGTGTGGTCGCGACGACCGGTCCACGTGGTGCGGTCGGGCGCGGCGAGCAGGGCGTCGATTTCGACGTCGGATAGAAAAGTCACCAGTCCATGCGGGCCGCGCTTGGGCGGAATCGCGAGGACGCGGGCAATGACGGCGGCCTGATCGGGATGCTCGAGCGCGGCGTAGCGAAATAGGGCATGAATGGCCGACAGTCGCGCATTGCGAGAGCGCGCGGAGTTTGCACGATCGCGTTCGAGGTGTTCCAGGAATCGCGCAATGAGAGGCGCATCGAGATCGTCGAGCTTCAGCTTCGAGGGGGCTGTGGTGAGGTCGGTTGCGGCGAAGCGGAGCAGCAGTCTCCACGCATCGCGGTAGGCCGCGATGGTGTGCGGGCTGGCGTGGCGTTGCCGGACCAGTCGGTCGGTGAAGAACGCCTCGAGGATGGGGGCGAGGGCGCTCATGGCCTGCCTCCCAGATGGTGTTCGAGGCGGTCGGCAGCCAGTTGCATCAGCTCCGACGCCGCCGACAGATACCAGTAGGTGGGCTTGGGGTCGATATGCCCGAGATAGGTCGCCGGCACTGCGACCCGGGCTTCCGCATCGTGGCCCTGCCGATAGGCGTCGAGCAGCGTGCACACTGCGAAGCGATGTCGGATATCGTGCAGCCGCGGCCGGCAGGTCGCCGAGCGCGGTGCGAGGCCGGCACGCCGCACCAGCGCGTGAAACGTGTGCTGCACATTGCAGTACAGCAGCCGGTGCCCGCGGTGGATACGAACAGCGCGGCCGTGTGCTGCCGGGCAGTCGGCCGGTCCGCACGCCGGAGGTATTGCCCAACCGCAGCGGTGGCGCTCGGGTGCAGGGGGAGCTCGCGGGATTTCCCGAACTTGCCACGGCGGACGGTGATCAGCCCTTGCCCGGCGTCGAAGTCGTGTCGATCCAGCGCGATGGCTTCGCCGACCCGCGCCGGTCGGTTCGGTCGCCCAGGCAACGGCGTTGGCGATGCTCAGGCGGGTCTGTCCTCGTTCTTCGAGGTAGGTCAGGAATTGCGCGAGGAGTTTCTCCGCCCGCGGCGGCGTTGGGTCTGCACGGCGGAGCGCCGGCGATAGCTTTCGACATTGAGTTCGAAGATGGTCGCCCGATGCACGAGCCGGTCGATGGCCGCCAGGGTCATGGCCTGTTCGGGGAAGATCGAGCCCCACTCGCCGAACGGCTGGTTGGCGGTGACGAGCAGGGAGCGGTCCTCGTAGCGGGAGCTGATCAGCTCGAACAGCACGCTGGTTTCGGCTTGGTCCCTATGGACATCGGGTATCTGCCGATCGACCGTCAGGCGGCGACGCTGTTCTTCCAGCTCATCAGCCGGCGCTACGAGCGCGGCCCGAGGATTCTGACCAGCAACCAGAGCTTCGGCAGCTGGGGCGACCTCTTCGGCGACCGGGTGATCGCCAGCGCAATCCTCGACCGGATCCTGCATCACGCGACGACGATCAGCATCCGGGGCGATTCGTATCGGCTGAAGGACAAGCTGAAGTCCGGGGTGGTCAAGCCGACGACAGCGGGAACGTGAGCGATGGGAGGCCCGTCGACGCTGCCGTCGTTGTGGACGCGCAGACGCGCCCACAACGACTTGGACAGGCCGCAGACGGCCTGCCCACAGCGCCCACCGGCACTCGTCTCATCGTTGTGATCAACCAGGGGTGGGGAATTTTCGATGACCGCAGGTGGGGAAATTTTGAATGACCGTTGACACGCCGGAAACTCCGGCCGGTACTTCACGGTCCGGAACTGCGCTTCGGAGAACGGATTGTCGTTGCTCACGCGGGGCCGCGAATGACTGGCGGTGATGCCCAGGTCCGAGAAGAGCAGCGCGACGAGTGTGCTGCGCATGGGCGCACCGCGGTCGGCGTGAATGGTGAGTTGGTGCGGCGTGATGCCCTGCTTCGCGCAGGTCGCCGCCAGCAGGCGCTCGGCCAGGTGCGCATTCTCGTGCCGCGCGACCATCCAGCCCACGACGTAGCGGCTGAAGAGGTCGAGGATCACATAGAGCGAGTAGTAGAGATACGGCACCGGGCCCTTGAGCTTGGTGATATCCCAGGACCAGACCTGATTCGGGCCCGTGGCGACCAGCTCGGGGGCGGCATAGGCCGGATGCCGGGCCTGTGCGCGCCGCTCGCGCACTTCGTGGGCCGCGGCGAGCACGCGATACATCGTGCGCGGGGAGCAGAGGTAGGTCTGCTCCTCGAGCAACGTGGCATGAACCTCGGTGGGCGACTGGTCGACGAACCGCGGGCTGTGCAGCACGTCGAGGACCGCCTGGCGTTCGGTGGGACCCAGCGCCCGCGGCGATGGCGCCCGCGGGCGCGGCGGCGGCGGCGGCGGCGCGGGCCGCCGCTGTCGATAGAGCGTTGCCCGCGACACCCCGACGCTGTGACACAGCGCCGCCGTCTCTCCCGGCGTGGCGACCGCCTCAATGGCCTGCATCAGTCGGTCTCGTCGTCGTCGAGCGGTGTCAGGGGGATCCCCAGGATCTCGGCAATTTTTTTTTGGAGCGTGATGATCGTCTCCGCGCGCTGCAACTTCCGCTGCAGCCGGCGGTTCTCCGCCTCGAGCTGGGTCACCCGCGGGTCGACGGGGCGCGGCGTTGGCCCCCGGCGGCGCCCGCGCATCTCCCGCAGGGCGCCCGCCTCACGCTGCCGCCGCCAGTTCGTCAGGAGCGACGAGTACAACCCCTCGCGACGCAACAGGGCGCCCACCTCGCCGGGCTTCTTGCACGCGTCGACGGCCTTGAGAATGCGCAGCCGATACGCGGCCGAGAAGCGCCGCCGCTGGACCGTCGCCTCCACCTCCGGATCCGGGGCACGACCCGGCAATGTCGTCGCCGGGTCGGGGCCTCCGGTCGCCCTCCGGGCTCCCTCCACCCCCGACCCCGCGCCCACGTCGACCTCCACCGCGTCTGGCATGCGAGTCATCTCTCCACCTCTCCCGCCCCTACACTAAACTCAACAGGGAGGTTGTCTCACAGATTATTGGCACAGGGGGAACCTCGGATCATGGCCTAACTGGGCGACGACTGCACGATGCCGTCGTGGCAGAGATTTGGAGGGCTTGGCGGTTCCCGCCGAACGCCTCGTCGAGTACCATACCCCGTTCGATCACTCCAATCACACGAAGACCGCTGCACCGCCTTGGCTGCCTTCAGACAGCGGTTCGACACCACGAAGGAACGCGTGGGTCCGGTCGTGACGCGTTCGGCGGACGGAACACAGGCGGAACACCCGCCGTCCGTGATATAAGGGAATTCTGTAACCATGCCGGTACTTCAGGTGCGCCATCATGAAGCGTCCATCCAGGTCATAGTCAAGTTGACTCGGTTCATCACCGACTGGCCAGCGGCGCAGCAGAAGTTCATCGGTGGAATCGCCGAAGGTTTTCGCGACTGGTTGCCGATTGGTCCTGGAGATTTCAGCGTCACCCCGGCGTTCACGCTGGATGACCTGCGGTGCAGATGCCAACTCTTCGGAGGAGCATGCAGAATAGTTCTCATACCTGATGCGCTGCGTCTGGAATTCACGAAAGTCGGACGGCGCAACCAGCCAGAGGTCGTCGAGACTGTTCGGCGAGCTCTGGATTGGCTTGCCGGTGCGCTCGGCGAGAATGGGCCAGACTGGATGTCCTTCAACACGAGTGCGCACATGCAAGCGCCAGATGACGCGGCCCTTGATGCGTACCTTGGTCAGTTCGTGCGTGGCGATGTCGACAGCATTGTGAAGTCGGAGTTCGGCGCCCGGGTTCTGCCCTCGACGCGTTTCGTATGCTCGGACGACAAGGGACTGTGGATTCTGCAGCGTGTGGTCGAGAAGTCGGCTGTGATCGATCGCGGCGTTTACGTGGATACCCGGATCGAGATCCAAAACGCGGATCCGGACAGCTTTGGTGGCCACATGGATCTACTGGCCCGTCTCGACAGGCTCGCGGATAGCGTTGTTGGACTGCAACCGGAGGACGATTGATGACCGTGCCAGCCCGACGTAACGGCCTGCGGCAGGATATTGATGTGTACTCTTTGCCGAAGATCCCGCTCGGCCATGCCCTAGAGCGACAGTTCCAGAAACGGAGCCACGACGTGCAGGCCCCGTGGTCGGTACGGTCGAGTTCGTCACGTCTCTGGTGGACAGCACGCAAGTCGCCGATATCGCTTGGAACACCGGCGGCCGGATACCAAGCACCGAAGAGACAAGGATCCGCGTGGCTGCCGGATGCCCTGCAGGCCCTGGAGGAAGTGGACGAGGAGATCGCGGAGGATGGCCTTCCCGGAATCGCCCTGTCAGTCAAGAAGGAGGCGCGCCGGGTCATCGTCGCTCTCGCGCGGCATCCGTGGGCTCCCGCGGTCTATCCCACGCAGGACGCTGAAATCACCATCCACTTCAAATCGCCGGATGCGCCCAATTCCGTGGCCATCCTGCTCGACAGCCACGGGCGGGGGGAGTGCTATGCCTACACCGGTGGTCGAAGTCGGCGCGCCCACTACGGCGTTTCGTCGGACCTGCCGGACGGCTTCGTTTGGGAGCAGCTACACGCCCTGACGCGGGAACGGATGGCTCGCCCCACGGTACCGGAGGGCCTCGGCGGATCCACCATGACGCTTCTGGCGAGCGTTCCGATCGTACTGTAGGCGCTTGACGGCTTGCAGAGCGCGAGGGACTTCGATCCGCGGATGCCACCGCCGCACGTAGACCCCGGCGAGGAGCTTGGCCGGAGCGTCTTCTCCCGCAGGAAAAGTCGTCGCGCGCGCCGGGGCCAGATTGACATGGACATCTTTCTGGAGCGCGAGGACGCTGACTCGATTTCCGTTGACCGGCTGGAGCATGCGCCGATCCATGAATTGGCTGCGTGGTCCCGAGAGCGGGGGCAGAACAGAACGCCACCGCAGGCCTTCCAGGGATGGGCTGTGCTGACAGCGCGGCATGCAGCTGCAAGCGGTAGAACTGTGGTAGCGACGCCTATACTGCAGAATCCGTGTCACGCGGACATCTTCCTGAACATCACGGGCGACGACCGTCGGCAACAGCAAAAGGAGCATGCCAACGAGATGGCCGCCCATGCCACTTGGAAAGATGCAGAACCGTTGCCTGACTCGACCGCCGGGCCGGTCCTCGACTCTCGGTGAGATTCAGTGATGTTCACCGGAGTTGTCAGTCGTTGTCATTGGGACGGTTGTGCCTCCGAGCCTTCCGACAGCGCTGCGGCCTGCTGCAACACGGTCCGGGTCGCGGCCTCCTGACTGTCGGGCGGGCAGCTATGCTTCCGAAGGAGCCGCTTCACAAGGCGGCGTAGATTGGCGCCGAGGATTTCCCGCATCTCGCGCGTCAGGCCGATCAGCTGTTCGTGTACGGCACCCGGTTTCTTGGACACAAGTCTAGCGAGGCTTCGCCTCAGACCGACCAGACCTGTGGATCTTGGCGCGTGCTGAGGCGGAGTCGGACTCCGGCCGCTGCTTCCTCTGCGGCGTGAAGCCGCGTTCATTGGTCGCCCGAGGGCGAAGTTGGCCGTAGACTGGCCGGTGGGGAGCCCATCGACCGGAGCCCGAGCCGTGAAGGTAGCGCGATCCGTCGCCGAAGTCCTGTCGCGGCACACGACGCTGACGCTGGAGTGCGTCGACCGGATGTACCTCAACGTCTACGTGCCGCTGCTCCAGACGGCAGCCGGTGCGGCGCACTTCTTCCGCCAGATGCGCGGCGCTGTGTGGCCGTCGTCGGCACTGATGGCGCCGATCACGCAGCGGTTCGTCGATGCGATCAAGCAGTATGCCGAACGCAACGGGATCGACATCGTCTCGTTCCGCCGGAGCGAGCGCAAGGACGACCGTACGCGGGAGTATCTGCGCCAGTGGAGCGGGGGCGAGGGCGTCCTCTACATCGGCAAGGCGCAGGAGAAGGCGCGTGTGCTGCGCACCGAACGCCGCCATGACCCGGCCACCGGTGTCACCTATCCGTGGCTGGTCTCGTCGACGGCGATGGTGAACCACTTCTACGTCTACGCCGTCGACGACGACTTCGGGGCGTTCTTCGTGAAGTTCTGTTAGTACTTCCCCTACAACGCGAAGCTGTGCATCAACGGGCACGAGTATCTAAAGCGGCAGTTGGCCAAGCGGGGCATCGGGTTCGAGCCGCTCGACAACGGCATCCTCCGGTGTGACGACCCGAAACGCATGTAGCGGCTGGCCGTCGGATTGACACCGGTGCGGTCGATGCGCTGCTGCGCAAGTGGCTGGCGCGGCTGCCGCACCCGTTTGCGGCCAGCGACCGGGAACAGGGCATCCGCTATGACATCTCCGTGCTGCAGGGCGAGTTCGCGCGCACCGAGGTCTTCGACCGGCCGCTGGCCGGACGGGTCTTCTTCGAGGAGGTTATGCGCGAGAACCTCGACATGGGGCGACCCGACCACGTGCAGTTGATCTTCAACCGGCGCGTCAGCCGACGCACCCCCTCGCGGTATCACACCCGCGTCATTACCGACGGGGTCATCCCATCGCTGCATGTGGACTACAAGCACTCGCGCATCAAGCAGTATCACAAGGCGGGGCGCGCGCTGCGCACCGAGAAGGTGATCAACGACACGTACGACTTCGATGTCGGCCGCCGGCTGGGCAACCTTGAGGATCTGAAACAGATCGGCTTCGCCGCCAACCAACGCCTGCTCGGCGTCCAACGCCTCAGCCACGACTGCACCATTGGAGCCGAGACGCTCGCTGCACTGCACCGTCCGGCGCAGGTCGACGGCCATCACGCTTCAACCCTGCGCTTCGGGGATCCTCGGGTGCAGGCGCTGTTTGCCGCGCTGCTGCGTTTCGACCTGCTACCCGCGGGTTTCCGCAACCGTCAGCTCCGGGAGGCGGTGGCCCCGCTGCGTGGGATGTCGCCCGGCGACTACAACGCAGGACAGATGACCTACGACCTGCGCCGGCTGCGGCTACGGCTACGGGGCCTGATCGAGCGGATCCCCCACACCCAGCGCTATCGACAGACCGCCGAAGGGCTGTGCATCGCCCTGGCCTACCACCGCACCCAGGCGCGGGTCCTGGGTCCCGTGCTGTCGACCACGCTGGACCGGCAAGCGACCACGCGCCTGCAGGCAGCCGTCGCCCTTTACGATCGGGAGGTCACCCACCTCTGGGAGGGAAAGGCGCTCGCTGCGTGAGCGTTGACCATGGAGGACAGATACCGCCAGCCGCCAGCCGCCGCAAACTTGACTCAATTGTAAAGATGGTGCTCGTTCAAGGAATCTAGGCTACGCGGCCTAGCGTAGCTGTCTGATGCATGCAGAGTACCAAGGACTTTCAATTGCATGCCGACGAC
Organism: Vicinamibacterales bacterium; assembly: GCA_965220695.1. Taxonomy (GTDB): domain Bacteria; phylum Acidobacteriota; class Vicinamibacteria; order Vicinamibacterales; family UBA8438; genus UBA9620. The sequence continues at coordinate 26,956 of OZ244838.1, forward strand.
CGGGAGGGTTTGAGACGATGGCTGCGACGGTCGACGACGCAGAGTAGTCAGATGCGGCGAGCGCGCATCCTGCTGTCGCTCGACGAGGGCCGCAGCCCCACGTCGCCACCAGGGAGGTGCTCGGTCGTATCACCCGGCGCCATCGCCACGCTGAAGTCCGCAAGTTTTTTGCGTAGATCGACCGTGCGACGCCGCTCGAGCTGGCGCTGCACCTGATCGTCGACAACAGCAGCACGTATACCACCAAAGCGATCCGGGATTTCCTGGTTGCCCATCCCCGTATCCACATGCACTTCACGCCGACCCGCGCGTTCTGCCTCGATGCCGTCGAGACCTGGTTCGGCCAGTTGGAGCGGCGGGCCCTCCGGCACGTGTTCACCAGCGTGAGCGCGCCGAGACGAAATCCGCCGCTTCATCGAGGCCCACAACACGCACTCCGTCAAACCCTTCCGTAGGACCAAATCGGCCGATGCTATCATTGAGGCCGTCGAACGGACGCTCACATCATTGCGTCAAGAAACCTCCCGGACGGAAAACGAGGAGCACGTGCCTGCACTCCGAACGGACACGGGTAAAAGGGTATATAAGCTCCAAACTAGAATGTATGCGCGGTCCTACGGCCACAACATTTCTTCCGCCGTGATGATCGGCATCGTCCCCGCCTCCCCGACTTCCTCGATGAGGCCCAGCAACCGCTTTGCGACGGAATCATCGATTTCGCTTCCTTGGTGAAAGTGCTGTAACCCTAGTGACAATACATCAACGTAGAGACGCAGGCCCCAGGAGAGCGCAAATCGCGCCCAGTACTCCTCGAAATGATCTGAGTCGACAACGATCTCACCAGGCTTGCCCCAACAACGACGCACCAATTCATGAACGTTGAAATGCACGGCCCTAGACGTTGCAAAATACAGGAACCTATAGCGTCGCTCCTCGTTAACGTGCTTTGCCATGAACCAAACACTGGGTACCTCATTACGCTTTGACCAACCGAGCTTTTTCCTCAGTCTTACTAGGTCTGATTCGACCTCCGAACGCTGCGCTACGTGGAACTTGTAATTGTCCATGAGTCCAAGTTTGCGCATGACGTCGGCTCCAGCGAAATCATGCTGCGCCGACAATGCCTTTTCGAGATCTCTCCTAGCGAGGAGCCTGACTAAATTCTCAGCATCGTCCCGATGGATTGCGGTAATGTAGCGAAGGACTATGTACTCCTCACATGCCGGTCTCAGGAGAGCAACCGCCGCGTCACCGCGCTCGATACACACGAGTTTCGCAATCGCATCAAGTCCTTCGTGTTGTCGGACGACGGCTGCTCTCGTAACGAGATCAAAGAACCCGTGTTCGGGCATCCACTCAACAACACGTATGTTGCCCAAGAGATGGTCATTTACCTCCGAGACAAGGGACTCGATGAGATGTGCGAGTTCACGAACATTTTTTTCCGCCATCGTTTGCTTATCGTTGGGATTTGTATTCTGTAAGGGATTAGCGTCCAGTGCGGGCGGTTTCTTGACGCAGTGTCTCGCGCCCCTTTTCGACGGCATCAAGGATATCACTGGCCGACTTGGTCTATCGCAAGGATTTGGCAGCGTGCATGTTGTAGGTCTCCATGAATCGACGGATTTAACCTCGCAGTTCGCTCACGGTGGTGAAGATGCCCCGCCTGTGGGCTCGCCGCTTTTACTGGCCGAACCAAGTCTAGAGGGGTTGAGCCATGACGTGTTCGTCAGCGTGGAATGGAGATGAGACCGGGGATGGGCAGCCAGAACGTACCGAATCGCTTCGGTCGTTGGTGTGCTGCTGTTGACAACGATCAGGTGCAGGGCCAACTCCGGCGGTGTGGCGCGGTCGATCTGCGCGAGGAATTGGCGTCACTCAGTGGCACGATGGCGTCGAATGATGCGGCCGAGCACCTCCCCGGTGGTGATGTTGAAGGCGGCATACAGATTCGTGGTGCCGTGCCCCTTGTATTCTTGGGTGCGGCACTGGACCTGTCTAGGCCGCAGTGGGTGCATCGGATGCGTCCGGTCAAGCGCCTGAGTCTGCGTCTTCTCGTCGACCCAGAGCAGCAGCGCGTTGTCGGACGGGTCGAGGTAGAACTCGACCACGTCGATGGCTTTCTCGGCGAACTGCGGGTCCCGGCTGAGCTTGAAGGTCTTGAGACGATGGGGCTTGACATCGGCCACCCGCCAGACCTGCCGCACCTGCCACTGCGCGACGCCCGTGTTGCGCGGTGTCAGCCGCGTCCTCCAATGGGTCGCCTCGACGGGCACCCGCTCAGTGGACAGAAATCAGGATGCGCTCGACGGTGAGCGGATCGATAACCGTCGGCCGCCCAGACCGCGGGCGGTCTATCAAGCCGGCGAGCCTTTCGGCACGGTAGTGGCGGTGCCAGAAATGTGCAGTCGCCCGGCTGATGTGCAACAGCCAAGCCGTTTCCGTGTGTGGCGTGTCAATGGCAACTCAAAACTGCACACTTTTTGAATTGGATGGGGTTGTACTGGCTACCGTAGAAATCCGAGTAACCACGGCGCACCGAACGTTAACAGATCAGGTTCCCGTCTCCTGGGTCGCAAACTCCGCCCAGCGGTCCATCAGGTCACGGCGCTTCTCGAACAGGTCCGACCGGGCGTAGGACCGCTCCACGGCGCTTCCCACCTGATGCGCCAGAGCCGCCTCCGCAACAGCATGCGGGACGTTCGTCTGCTCGCTCGCCCAGTCGCGGAACGAGGACCGGAACCCGTGCACCGTGCAGCGTTCCCCGTAGATCGCCTTCAGAGCCTTTGCCATCGATGACGCGGCAATGGCTTTGCCGGCGCGTGTCGGCGACGGGAAGCACCAGCCGGCCGGACTGTGCAGTTCACTCACGGCCTCCAGCGTTTCAACGCCGGCCGGGGACAACGGCACTCTATGCTCACGGCTGGCCTTCATGCGCTCGGCCGGGATGCGCCACTCGGCGGCCTGCAGGTCCATCTCGCACCACTTGGCGCCCCGCGCCTCACCCGAGCGAACGGCGGTGAGTATCGTGAACCGGAGACAGGCCTTCACCACCTCGGTCGCCCCGCAAGTCGCGATCGTCTCCAGCGCGGCTCCTACGTCCCGGTAGGGAAGTGCCGTGTGGTGTTTCTTTGCCCTCCGAACAGGCAACGCCGCGCCGATGCCGTCCGCCACATTGAATTCGAGGTGCTCGCGTGCCACGCCCCACGCGAACGCGCTGCGGATCCAGCCATGCAGCTTTGAACCGGTCGCCGGCTTCTGAGCCATGACGGGCGCCAGGATGGCGATCACGTCGGCCCGGCGGATCTGGTCAAGACGCCGGTCCATGAGCGGACCGCAATACCTCTCGAGAGCGCTCTGCCGGTTCTTCGCTCCGAGGCCCTTCCACGTTGCCGCCTTGCCGACGTGCTCACACGCCTTGCGGAACGTCGGGATCCTCGACGGCCGCACCGCCACGGTCGGGTCTCCGCCGCAACGCGCTACCTGACGATTGGCGAACGCGGCCGCGCGCGCCTCGGCGAGCCCGACGTACGGATACCCGCCGAGCCCCAGGTCGCGGCGCCTGCCCTCGACGGTCAACCGCTGGACCCAGTGGCGGCTACGCCCGCCGGGCTCGACGACGAGGAAGAGCGTTCCGCCGTCGCTGTGCCGTCCCGGTTGCAAGGTTCCGATCTGCTTGGCTCTGAGTCGTCCTGCCATATGGATATCCCCGCACCTGTGTATCCCACGAATACACCACATCAGGACGTGGAAACCGTAGAACACACACGGACCGGCAGGGACAGCTTACGGCCAAAAATACCAAGTAATAGGGGGTTAATGGAACACGCGTAGCACTCTACGGGCTGCTACGGATTCTCATTCTGTTCTGGCAGGGCGAACGCGACGAGGCGCGGGCCGCCGCCGATCGTCACCGCGATATACTGCCGCCCTTCAACCTCGTAGGTCATCGGCGTGCCGATGGTGCCGGCCGGCAGATCGACCGCTCCCTGTATCTCGCCGGTCGCCTTGTCCCAGGCCACCAGCCCCGGCCCGCCGTCGCTCCCTGCGGTGGGCGTAGCGATGATGAGCAGCGTCCTGGTCAGCAGCGGCCCGGCGATGGTCCCGTCCCCCAGCGGCGGCAGGTTGAGTTCACGCAGACGCGGGTGATTGCGAATCCGGTCACCGTTGCCCAGCGGCACCATCCAGGCATGGTCGCCGGTGTTCATGTCGATCGCCGTGATCCGCGAGTAGGGCGGCTTGAGCAGTGGCAGCCCTTGCGGCATACGGGCTTCGTAGCCGCCCCGCTGCTGCAACCGCACGGCCTCGGGAGCGCCGTGGGTGTAGCGCATGGTCGCGCCCAGCGCCGCATCCGGCGTGTAGAGCGGAATGGCCACGGCGACGTTGCGCGACGGGACATACAGCATGCCCGTTTCAGGGTCGACGGCGGCGCCGGCCCACCCGGCCGCGCCAAAATCCGGCGGCCGCATCAAGGTCCCCTGCGTGCCTCCCTCGATGGGGCGGCCAGGCGGCGTGAAGAGTGGCCCGATCTGGTAGTTCTGCACCACCTCGATCGCCATCTGGCGTATCTCCGGCGTGAAGTCGACCAGGTCGTCAATGGTGACGCCCTGATAGTCGAACGGCGCCGGTCTGGTCGGAAACGGCTGCGTCAGCGAGGGCACCTCGTCCGGCATATTGGTTTCTTGCGGGACCGGCCGTTCCTCGATCGGCCAGATCGGGTCCCCGGTGACCCGGTCGAACGCGTAGAGGAACGCCTGCTTGCTCACCTGCGTCAGCGCCTTGACGGGACGACCGTCCACCACGACGTCGAGCAGGTTGGGATGCGTCGGGAAGTCGTAATCCCACAGCCCGTGATGCACCGCCTGGAAGTGCCAGACCCGCTGGCCGGTCTCCACGTCGACGGCGATGATCGACTCGGAGAACAGGTTGTCGCCCGGACGGTCGGCCCCGTAATAGTCGTTGGTCGTGGTGCCGGTCGGCAGGTAGACGTACCCCAGCTCGTTGTCGCCGGCCAGCATCGACCAGACGTTGGCGTTGCCCGAATACCGCCACGAGTCGTTGCCCCAGGTGTCGACCCCGAACTCGTCAGCGCTGTTCGGGACGGTGTGGAAGTCCCAGGCATGCTCGCCGGTCCGCGCGTTCCAGGCGCGCACCCACCCCGGCGGCGCTTCCTTGGTGATACGCCGGTCGGCAATTTGCGACCCGTGAATCACCCTGTCTCGCACGACGATCGGCGGCGAGTTGATCGAGTAGAGCATGGCGTTGAGATAGTCGCGCGCGTCGCGATCGACCCGCGGGATACCGACCATGGCGTCCACCATGCCGCTGCCGTCCGGTCCGAAGTCGGGGCAGGGGCGTCCGGTCCGGGCGTGCACGCAGACGAGATACCCGTTGCCGGTGCCCCAGTAAATCCGCTCGTCATTCTCGCCATCGGTCCAGTACGCCACGCCGCGCTGGGTCCACGGGCTGCTCATCGAGGGCGTGCCTTCCTCGTAGGTCTTCGGGTTGAACACCCAGAGCGTCTGGCCGGTCGTGGCGTCGACCGCCACCCCCTGCGAGAGCGGCGTGTTGAAGTAGAGGACGCCACCCACCATCAACGGCGTGGCCTGCAACCGCGAGAGGTTCGGCGGCTGACTGTCGCGGTACAGGTTCGGGGTGTCCGCGACGAGCGACTCCACGACCGTCTCCAGCGGGGCCCACCATTCGCCGCCGCCCGGCGTCGACCGACTCACGAGCGCGTCAACCGATGTCCATTCCCACGCGATCTCCAGCCGGCTGAAGTTGCCGGCGTCGATCTGGTCGAGCGGCGAATACTTCGTTCCGGCGATGTCGCCGGCATAGCTGCGCCATTCGCCGTTCTCGGTACCGTAGGTCTGCCACGGTCCGCTGGACGAGGACTGGGTCTGCGCGCGCGCGGCGCCGGCGCCAGGCGCGACGAGCAGGGCGCCACTCAGCGCCAGTCGAATGCAGCGGGACGTCCACCCCGGGCGGCGAGGGGACATGAACGTGACACCTTGACTCATCTTCATTCACTGTTTCCCTTCACGTGCGGCGACGGGTGCGCCAATCATATCCCCGGCGGTGCGTCCCGTGCGGGCCAATGGCGCACGTTGTACGTGGTCGCGCATGTCCGGTGCACCCTCGCATGCACGGCCGAATTGTGCGACACTCGATCCAGGTGAGGTCAGCGGCGCCGCAACCGTTGACCAACGCGCCGCGGTCGACCCGACGGACCCGAAGGAGAGCATCATGAACAGAAGACACTTTTTCGCCACGATGGTCAGCGGCGTTGCGGTGGGAGCGGCCGCGCCCATGCGGCTGCTGGGCCAAAGTGTGACGAAGCTGAAGAAGCCGCTGAAGGAGTGGCGCGCGCTCCTCTCGCCGGCGGCGTACGATGTGCTGTTCGAGGAAGCGACCGAGCGGCCGCGCAGCAGCTCCTTGAACGATGAAAAGCGACCCGGCACCTATGTCTGCGCCGCCTGCTACCTGCCGCTCTTCGACGCCAGCACCAAGTACGAGAGCGGCACCGGGTGGCCGAGCTTCTACGCGCCCATCGAGGACCGCCTGGAAACCAAGCGCGACTGGAAGCTCATTCTGCCGCGGACCGAATACCATTGCGCGCGGTGCGAGGGTCACCAGGGCCATCTGTTCGGCGATGGTCCGCCGCCTACCGGTCAGCGCTGGTGCAACAACGGCATAGCGCTGACGTTCGTGCCGCAGGGCCAGGCCCTGCCGAAGCTGCGCACGTAGGAGCCCGTGGCAAAAGCACGACTGCATTCAACTTGAACGAAAGCACCGGTGGGCGGCTGCGGTTCTTCCAGGGCGCGGTGCCGATACTGCGGGGCGGCTACACGGTGGGGGCGATTGGCGCCAGCGGCGCATCGGCCCAGGACGATGAGGACGCCGTGACGGCGGGGCTGCGTGCCGTCGCGATCAGGTAGGTACCGTCAACGGCATCGGCGGAGACCCGCGAGCGCACACAAGTCAGGGCAGCCTGAAGACGAACAGCATGTTGCCGCGGCCCGGCTGCCGGATTTCCGGGGTGAGCCCGCGGAAGTTGACCCCGCCGCCCGCGGCGATGGCGACATATTGCACGCCATCGTGCATGTAGGACACCGGATATCCCCCCGCGCTCGAGTTGAGAATCTGCTCCCAGTGTATTTCTCCGGTCCGGGCATCGAAGGCACGGAAGCGCCGGGCGTCGTCGGTCACGAATACCAACCCGCCCCCCGTGGTCAGCGTTGAGCCACCGAATCCGGCGCGCTGGCGGTGCACCCACAGGGTCTCGCCCGTGCCCACGTCGACCGCCGTGAACTGTCCGATCTGCCCGTCACTGTCCGGGGCCTCGGCGAGGGCAACGCGCGCCGAGCCGTGGTGCGCGCCGGGTCGCAGCCGGAATTCGTTGAGCGTCAGTTCATTGCAGGTGTTGTTGGTCGGCGCATAGAGCGCGTTCGTCCCGGGGTGATACGCGGTCGCCTGCCAGTTGATGCCGCCGGTCAGGCTCGGGCAGACGAAGACCGGCTCGCCGACCTTCGGCGACTTCAGCGCCGGGTTGAGCAGGACCCGCCGGCTCTCGGCGTCGATGTCGACCACCACGTTCTGGAAATTGGTCGGTCTGGCCCAGAGAAAGGCTCCAGTGGCCGCGTCCAGCGCCCAGACGATGCCGGTCTTGCCGGGAATGCCGGTCACGATCTTTCGGGGTTGCCCCGGCGTGACCGACGTGTTCATCCACTGGACGGCGTCGGCCCGCGGCGCGACGACGGTCTCGACGATCATGCGGGCAAACGGATGGTCGAGATCCCACTCGTCGTTGGGAATGTGCTGAAAGTACCAGACGATCTCGCCGGTATCGGCGTTGAGCGCGAGGGTGGAGTTGGTATAGAGGACGTCGCCGTCCCCGGTGCCGCGCTGTACCGAGCCCCACGGAATCGGCACCCCGACCCCGATGTAGATCAGGTTCAACCCGGGGTCGTAACTCGGCGCGTTCCAGGCCGAGCCTCCACGCCGCTCATCGTCGGGTATCCCGCCCCACGTGTCGTAGCCGAACTCCCCGGGTCCCGGAATCGTATAGGTGCGCCACACCTCCGTGCCGGTCTCGACATCGTGGCCGGAGACCCAGCAGCGCGTGTTGAGCTGATAGCACCCTGACATGCCCGCGACGACCCGCCCCTTGATGACCTGGGGGCCGCCCGAATAGTGGTGCCCGGCCGTCCAGTCGCCGACCTGCTCCTCCCACTCGACCTCGCCCGTGCGCACGTTCAGCGCGACCAGGGATGCATCGTGGGTGCCGATGATGAGCTTGTCCTCGTAGAGCGCGCCGTTGCGGTTCGCGCAGGCCATGCTCGCCGCGTGATCGACCTGTGTCCGGCGGTACTGCCAGAGTCGCGACCCGTCGCGCACATCGAGGGCCTCGACGAAGTCGCAGGCCTGCACCAGGAACATGATGCCGTCGTGCACGAGCGGCGTCGTTTCCTGTTTGCCCTCTCCCATGGTCCAGGCCCACGCCAGACGGAGGCTTCCAACGTTGGAGGTGTTGATCTGATCGAGCGGGCTGTGGCCCCAGTGGCTGTAGGTCCTGCGCCACATGGGCCAGTCGCCTGGTGGGGGATCCACCAGCATCTCCCCGGTCACCGGCGTGTAGTCGTCGATGACGGATTGGGCCGACGCGGACCCGCCCGCGAGCAGGAGGCTGACCACGAAGCACCCCCCGGCCACCCGTGACACGATGCGCATGTTCTCTCCCTCGCCGGTCGTTGGCGGCCTCGAGCCCGCAGACTCACCCGAGGATACACTGGTCGACACGCCAGCGGGGCTCGCAGACTCATGGGAGGAGGCAGCATGCCTGAACAGCCGCTCCGCAACCAGGTGGCCGTCGTCGCCGGCGCGACGCGCGGCGCAGGCCGGGGCATCGCCCGCATGCTGGGCGCGGCGGGCGCCACCGTCTACTGCACCGGGCGCAGCGTGCGGGGGCGGCCCGCCACGCCCGGGCGTCCGGAGACGATCGAGGAGACGGCGGAACTGGTCGGCGCGGAGGGGGGCCGGGGCATCGCCGTGCGCACCGACCACACGGTCGAGTCGGAAGTGGAGCAGCTCTTCGCGCGGGTCCGCGCCGAAGCGGGCCGGCTCGACGTCCTGGTGAACGACATCTGGGGCGGCGACGCGCTGACGGAGTGGGGACTGCCGTTCTGGGAGCTCTCGATCGCCCAGGGGCGGCAGATGCTGGAGCAGGCGGTCCACAGCCACCTCATCACCAGCCGGCACGGCGCGCCGCTGATGATCGAGCGCGACGCCGGACTCATCGTCGAGGTCACGGACGGCGACACGCTCGGCTACCGCGGCAACCTCTTCTATGATCTCGCGAAGAACGCGGTCATCCGGCTGGCCTACGCGATGGCTGCCGACCTCCATGCCCACCAGGTGACGGCGCTGGCGATCAGCCCTGGATTCCTGCGGTCCGAGGCCGTCCTCGACAGTTGCGGGGTCACCGAGGCGAACTGGCACGACGCCATCGACGAGGACCCCTACTTCGCCGAGTCCGAGACGCCCTGCCTGGTCGGGCGGGCCGTGGCGGCGCTGGCCGCCGACCCGAACGTCGGCGTGAAGAGCGGCGGGTTGTTCTCGACCTGGACGCTCTCGAAGGAGTACGGCCTGACCGATGTGGACGGCCGCCGCCCGGACTGGGGCACCTTCTTCCCGCGCAAGGTGCGGGAGATCGTCGATGGGGACGAGCCGACGGAGATGAACCTCTTCATCGTCCGCAATCGGCTCTACCAGGCGGAGCTCGATCCGGCCGCGGCCGACGAAGCCGGGCGCCTGCGGACCTGGCTCGCCCGTCACGAATGACGAGGGAGCGCTGCAGTGGTGGATGCTGGCGGCATCCGACCCTTGCGGGAGACGACGACGAGGGCGTGATTGGAAATCGGAATACAACTTGACCTATCCCTCGAACTGTCCAAACGAACCGGACCACGTCAAGGGGCGTAATCCAATTGGTCATCAAGAATTCCCCCGACCCCGGTTGAGACCAATGATGAGATGACGGGCCAAGCCATCCTGGTTTACTCCGAGTTCTCGGTTGACAACTCCGCCTGTCGCAAGACGAGCTGCGTCGCGTCTTCGGCCAGATCTGGAGGGTAGCCGTACTTTGCGAGCAGCCGGCGAACGTTGCGCCGCAGGCTCGCCCGTACCGACTCGCGCTGGATCCAGTCAAGCTTGGGCATGTTCTTGACCATTTCGGTCAGATTCCGGGCCATCAGACGCAGCGTATCGCTCTGCATCGCTTCTCTGGCTGACCTGTTCTCCGCCAGGGCGTCGTAGAAGGCAGTTTCCGCGCTGCTCACGCCGAGGTCATCGCCGCGCCGCTGCGCGTCTCGAAGGCTCTTCGCCAAGTCGATCAGCTGCGAGATCATCTCGGCGGTGGTGATTGCCCTGTTCGTGTAGCGCAGCATCGCGTCTTCGAGCGCCTCGCGGAACTTGCGGCTCTGGACAATGTTCGTGCGCTCGGTGATACGAATCTGGTCATTGAGCAGCTTGCGCAGCGTCTCCAAGGCCAGGTTCTTCTGCTCCAGCGCCGCCACCCGACCGAGGAACTCATCGCCAAGGATGTCGAGGCGGGCTTCGACGGCGGGCGAAACCGCGGCCCATCTACGCGTTCGACGTCGGAGACTTCGGGAAGTTCGGCCTGCTGCGGCACCTGATGCCGGCGTTGGTTGCACGGTTGTTCTTCCCTGCCGTGCAAGGGCGCGGTCGTCAGGCCTTCGGCCCGTCGGCCCGCGTCCCGATCCGCGTGGCGCACGCAGTCTCGATGCGGTTGGCGGCGATATTCGGACGGTCGAGGCTGGCGAGGTACTGCGCCTTCCGCGCCCGTCTCAGTTTCTTTTTGACATCCATCGCCGTCTCTTGAAGACCACGCGGTCGAGCCAGGCGATCGGCCAGCGGGGCTGAGGGGTGAGCTTGCGGGCATCCTCTTTCGTAGCTGGCGCACCATCCAGAAGGAGTTGGTCCGGCTGTTTGTACGTGCCAAACACCAGGTCCGCGACCGGGATACCGAAGAACCCGGCCACGTTCAGGTTGCACCGGTAGTTCGCGTGATGGGCTTGATGGAATCCGTAGGCCGCACGCCACACCCGGCCGAACATCCGGTTGTTCAGTTTCGGCTTCCACCAGGCATCGTATGACAGGTGATGCGCGACGTGGATCGTTTCGTACAGAAACAGGGCCATGGCAATGGCGGCGTACCCGCCAATGAGTATCGGGATTCGTGGGAACGAGAATGCGAAAGGCGCGAAGAATGGCGTGAACGCCGCAAAGGCGGGAATCAACCCCCAGGGCGGGAACGTGGCCTGGTCGTCGTGCGCGACGTCGCAGATCGGATACCTGCTCCGAACGGTCTTCTTCCCGTCATCGAAGGCGATCGCGGTCAGCTTGTGGTGCGAGAGGTGACTGGTGCAGAAGGCGCGGAGGAACCTCACGGTCTCGATATGGAGCAGGTAGCGGTGGAAGAAATACTCTCCAAAGCAGAGCAGCAGACTGAAGAAGAGGCCCGTGAGAACGATCGCCCAGATGCCCGATGACAGGTGCTGGTCCCAGGTCGACCTGAAGAAATACCTCACGAACGCAAGGAGGGTGACCAGTTGCAGGGCTATGAATACGGCAAACCACAGAAGTGCGGCCGAGTCTCTGGCGCGGCTCTCGAAGGAGAGGAAGTTCAAGGTCGGCAGTCTCATCCAGGAAAACTCCATGCCGAACCGGTGGTGCAAGACAAGCCGCCGATCTCGGTCAACTCGGGTCGCGACGGAGAACCGCCACTGAGGTCGCGGCGGCAACGACCTGCACTACGCCCGAGCGAGCGCACGATGCGAGCGTTCCCCGTTTGAGAGCCGCCACCCATGTCCACGGACCTCGCCAACCTGGAATTCACGGCCGACGAGATGCGGCGCATGGGGTACGCGACCATCGAGCGGCTCGTGGATCATATCCTGAGTCTCGAGACGCAGCCGGCCCGAGGCGACGTGGCCGCGGCCGATCTCTGCCGCCGCCTCCGCGAGCCGGCGCCCGAACGGGGCGTCGCGTACGAGCCGCTGCTCGACCGGCTGCTCACCGAGTGGGTGCCGCGGTCCTTAGTACGGGCCGGAGCTCTCGCGCGGGTTCCCGGGCCTTCGCGTCTGGCTGTGCGTAAAGCTGTACGGCGCAGGGCGGTTCCGGGCTGCCCTGGAAGAGAAGCGCGCCTTCGCCCTGGAGGCGGCAGCGCGCGTGGCCGCGGTCCCCCGGGATCGTGATGGTGGCGCCGCCGCAGGTGTCGCTGTTTGCGTTCCACCTGCGCTGGCCCGGCTCCAGCCTGGCGGAGGAGAACGCCGCCACCCAGCGCCTGGTGGAGCGTGTGAACCTTCGCAACCGCGTGATGCTGTCGGGCGCCCTCGTGGAGCGGAGGTTCCTGGCACGGGTCTGCGTCCTGAGCTTCCGGACCCGCGCCCGTCACATGGAGGCTTGCGTGACGGATCTGGCGGAGGAGGCGGCCGCCGTCCTGGCGACAGTCTCGGCATGACACGACACGGCCTCCGCTCATCGCCGCATACTGAGGATGCAGGCCGCCCGAGCTCGGTCATCCGATGCAGCACGTGGCATGCGAGGATGGTGTTCGTGTGTGCGAGAATCCTGGGGCGGTACACAATTCTGGCCAGGAGCTCTCGACTCATGATCATCAGCTCGACGATACGTCACCACACCGCGCGGCGTTTTCTGTGGTTGCTGTTAGTGGCGGGCCTCGCCGCGCCGCCGGTTCACGCGCAGGACGGGTGGCCCGCCTGGGGACGGGATGCCGGCAACCAGCGCCACTCTCCGTTGACACAGATCAACACCGGCAACGTGTCGACCCTGGTGCCGGCGTGGCGGTACGAGATGCCGACGCCTGGCGTACCGTCACGGCCGAGCCAGTCGACCCCGCTCATGGTCGACGGCGTCCTGTACCTGTCGTTCCCGTACTACCGCGTGGTGGCGCTGGCGCCGGAGACCGGTGACCTCATCTGGGAGTACACGGCGCCCGGAGTCTGGAACTCAGCCGAGCACCAGGTGCACTGGACGGGTGGGTCGATGCGCGGACTGGCGTACTGGGAAGGCGACGACGTCACGTCCCCGCAGATCGTGTTCGGCACCGAGGAGGGCGAGTTGATCTCGCTGAACGCGCAGACCGGCATCCCCAACGCCCGGTTCGGCAACGACGGCTACGTCGACCTGAAGACACCGGACGTGATGAACGGCTTTCCGAACATGCACTACGGGATCTCGTCCGGGGTCGCCGTGTACGAGCACCTGGTGTTCACCGGTGTCCACAACGCGGACGAGACGGGTTCGAAGGGGCCGGCGGGCGACGTGCGCGCGTGGGACCTGCGGACGGGCGAGCTCGTCTGGACGTTCCACACCGTGCCCCGGCCCGGCGAGTTCGGCAACGACACTTGGCTCGACGACTCCTGGCGCAACGTCAGCGGCGCCAACACCTGGTCGTTCTTCACCGTCGACGAGGAGCGCGGCATCCTGTACATGCCGCTCGGGTCGGCCCACAACGACTTCTACGGCATGGACCGCCCCGGCGACAACCTCTTCTCGAACTCGATCGTGGCCGTCGACGCCCTGACGGGGGAGCGGCTGTGGCACTTCCAGGCCGTCCATCACGACCTGTGGGATCTGGACATGCCGGCGCCGCCGATCCTGTTCGACGTCGAGCGGGACGGCGAGACGATTCCGGCCGTCGGCGTCGTGACGAAGTACCCGGTGCTGTTCATCTTCAACCGGGTCACCGGCGAGCCGATCTACGAGATCGAGGAGCGCCCGGTGCCGGCCGGGAACATGCCCGGGGAGTACTACTCGCCGACGCAGCCGTTCCCGGTGAAGCCGCCGCCCTTCGGGCGCATCCGCTTCACGATGGACGACATCGCGACGGTGACGCCCGAGCACACCGCCGCGTGCCGCGAGCTGTTGACGGGCTTCGACGGCGGCCGGAACCGCGGCCCCTACACGCCGCCGTCCGAGGAAGGCGCGCTCGTGTTCCCGTCGACCGGCGGCGGGACGGAGTTCACGGGCGGGACCTTCGACCCGAGCCTCGGCTACTACATCATCAACTACGCGGATACCGGCCACATCAGCCAGCTCGTGAAGGTGGACGACGATCCCGACCGCCGCGGCTATGGGGGGCCGCCCGAGTCGCGCCGGATCTACTGGCACGTCGTCACCCGGTTGTCCGTCGACGGCTGGCCCTGCTGGCAGCCGCCCTGGTCGAGGCTGGTCGCCGTGGACGTCAACCGCGGCGAGATCGCCTGGCAGATCCCGTTCGGCACGGTCGAGGGCGCCCCCCCCGGCCTGCAGACCGGCGCCCCCAACTCCCAGAAGGGCGGGCCGACCTCGACCGCGGGCGGCGTGCTCTTCATCGGGGGGGCCACCGATCGACGGTTCCGCGCCTACGAGACGGCGACCGGGCGCGAGCTGTGGAGCGTCGCGACCGAGCAGTTGATCAGCGGCGCCAATCCCATCACCTACATGGGGAAAGACGGAAAGCAGTATGTGGCCGTGGCCGCGGGCACCACGCTGCTGACCTACGCCCTGCCGTGACGGATCCCCTGCGCCAGTCATCCGGTGGGGGAAGCAGCGTGAACTGGAGAAGCCGACTGAAGGATACGCGGTCGAGATGAAGCCAAACGTCAACGGGCTGACGCTGGTGCAAGAGACGAACGAGCGCAGTTCCACGCATCCATTTGCGCTCGTGTGGGTCCTACGGTGTCCAAAGGGTCACCGGGTGCGGGTCTATAGCTGCGATGCCCACATACGCCGCTGTCCAACCTGTGATCCAACTGCCCGACCAGAAGAGCCGTGACCGTCGGATAGGAGTAGCAGCGGTGTTCGCCTCGTCATCCTCGTCTCGTACCGATTCTCATGGTGCGACACCGCGGTAGGGCGTCTTTGGGCGTGCTGGATCGTCCGGCACCGATTCAGCCATGCCAGCGCAGGGCTACCAGAATCACGCCGAGCAATCCGACAGTGACGGCTGTCTGCATCATCATCGCGCGGTAGATGTCGGCGCGCAGAGTGGCGATGACTACGTCAAGACGTTCGGGTGTGACGTAGTCCCCATGCTCGGCCGCTTGCCGGACAGCGTCCGTGATGGCGTCGGCATGACCTGGATCGACGCCAGCCGCGATCAGGCCACGGGCGATCGCGTGCGTGTCCAACATTCTCCAGATGCTACCACGCGCTGGCCGTCGGTATGCCGATGCGGAGCCAAGTCCGGGGACAGCTGCAACGGCGTCCCGAGGGCGCGGCCCTCAGCGAGAGCCCGCTCGTATGCTGGCCCCTGGCGCACGTGGTACGTGGTCGTGTATTTCGGGTGCCTACGAAACGAAGACCGGGCGCGAGCTGTGGCGCGTCGCGACCGAGCAGTTGATCAGCGGCGCCAATCCGATCACCTACAAGGGAAAGGACGGAAAACGGACCGCGTCCGTGAGACCAGCGCAGCGCCGGCGCGGGGTGAGTCCGAGAGCCCGAACTCGGAGCGTACGATCGTGCTCCGTCATGTCCCTGAAGAGCTCTACCAGGCGCTGGAGAAGCGAGCCGCCGCCGAGCGCCTGTCCGTTGCCGACTACGTGCTGGACATTCTGGCCCGTAGACGGTTCCGGGAGCGCCTGCAATCGCGTCCCCGTGTCGAGCTCAGCGTGTCGGCCGCCGACCTCGTCCGCGAAGGTCGGGACAGCCGGTGATCGTCGTCGACGCTTCGATCGTGGTCGAGGTGCTTCTTCGCTCCGATACGGGCGCCGCACTGGAGGAGCGCCTCTTCGAGGGCGACGACCCGCTGCACGCGCCTCACATGCTGGATATCGAGGTCGCCCACGCGCTCAGACGTTGTGCCCTGCACGGCGACATCGACGAGCGCCATGGCCGCGACTCGCTAGGAGCCCGTGGTGAAAGCCCCGCTGCATTCGAGCCCCGCAGAATTCTGCGCTTCCCCGCGGAATTCTGCTGTTTCACGATGCATCCCGCCTGTCTGCGTTGTTCGTCGGTTGCATATACCCAATATGCGCCCTCCTCTCGCCTTGTCAGGCGGACGCCTCGCCGCTCTCGGTGCCACGCGCGGTTTCACCACGGGCTCCTAGGAAACCTGGCGGCCATGTCCATCGAGCGCCACGGACATCAGCCGCTGCTGGAACGGATCAGCCGCTGGAACGGATCTGGCAACTTCGTCACAACCTGACGGCCTACGATGCCGCCTTCATCCGGTCCGCACCCGTCGGCAGGCACGCCGACGGCAACGGACTCTATCTCTACGTCCAGCCTGCCGGAACCCGAAGCTGGATCCAGCGACTCGTTGTCCGCGGACGGAAACACGAGCTCGGACTCGGCAGCGTCCATCTCGTCTCCCTGGCCGAGGCCCGCGAGCAGGCCCTCGCCAACCGCAAGCTCGCCCGCGCGGGTGGAGACCCCCTCGCCGACAAGCGCCGCCTCCACGGCATGCCCACCTTCGCCGAAGCCGCCGCCACTGTGGTCGAGCAGAAGCGGGCCGGATGGCGCAGCCCCCGGCAGGCGACCGACTGGATCCGCAACCTGGAACACTACGCCTTCCCGCGCATCGGCTCCCGGCCCGTCGCCGAGGTCAACAGCGCCGACGTCCTGGCCGTCCTCGCTCCCCTCTGGCACGTGAAGATGCGGACCGCCCGGACGTTGCGGCAGCGCATCCGGGCGGTGCTCGAGTGGGCCATCGCGATGGAGTACCGCACCGACAACCCGTGCGACCGTGTCGGACCGGTGCTCGGCCCGCAGCGCGAGGTGGTGCGGCACATGCGGGCGCTGCCTCACGGGGAGGTGGCCGCGGCGGTCGAGACGGTGCGGGCGTCGAGGCGGCGCTGGCGCACGTCGTCCGCAACCCGGTCGAGGCGGCCTATGCCCGGTCGGACCTGTTCGAGCGGCGGCGGCGGCTGATGGACGACTGGGCGGAGTACCTCGGCGGACGCGGGGACGACCCCGCGCTCGGTTGAACGCGACACCACGAATCGGGAACCAACCCGGTGGCCAGCGAGCCACGGCTGATTCGACAGTGGCCGAGAGCGCCAGCCGAGTATCATGTTGTCGGAGCGGGGTCGGTGCCGCACTCGGCTTGGGAGAGTCGACTTGCAGAACGGTGGAGAGGTCCTGGAAGAGTTGAAGATCACTGAACTGATTAGTCGAGCGCCGTGGCGCGAAGCTGTCACGTTTCGGGACTCCTGGCCTCACGAATATGTTCTCAGCTGCAAGGACGGTCAGCGCGAGTTGCTTGAGCATGTCTGTGCCCGCCTCCGCAACGGCGAGGGGGTTGCTGGTAGGTTCTTCGGCAGGCGCAACACCTACCTGTTCCTCGGCGAGCACAAGTACTGGCTCATGACTCACTGGGACGCGGTCGACCTCGACGACGGGCAGGACTACGTGCTGAACCGGGCGCGTCTGTACCGCGACCGGCGGGACTTCGTCATTCAGCCCGGTGATACAGGCAAGTGCGAGGACTACCCGGCAAGCCCGCCGCATTCAGGGTGGCGCGGGTCAGCCTCGCCGCAGGCGTGAGCATGGCCGATATCGACACGCTGTTGGCTCATCTGTCGCCGTTGTTTACGTCGCAGACGGAGAATATTGCCGTTGAGACGCTCGGCTACCTGCTGAACAAGTACGCCGGCTCCCGGGAGGGACTGGATGACGTGGTTCGGTCCGGAGTTAGGAACGTAAAGCCGGTCATCCAAGTGCGGACGCAGGCCAGTGCGCCGGACGGGACGCGTCCCGATCTGGTCGGAGTTGATGAGGACGGGGCAGAACGTGTGCTCGTCGAAGCGAAGTTCTGGGCTGAACTCACGCCCCGGCAACCTCAGGCCTATCTCGACCGGCTGCCCGACAATGGTCCAGCGGTGCTGCTGTTTCTCGCGCCGGAGGAGAGAATCGTCAGCCTGTGGCGCGATCTGCGAAGCCGGGCGCAGCGGGCCGGCAAGATGCTATCCGACGTTGACGCGGAGCGCAGGTGCGTCAGGGTAGACGGCAGCCAGCGGCACTTGCTGCTGGTCAGTTGGACCGGCCTGCTGGACAGAATGACCGCACGGACGAGAGACGAGCAGGATGCCGAAGCGGATATCCGACAGTTGAGAGGACTCGCGGATTTCGCGGAGGAAGGACGATTTCGGCCCATCCGCGCTCGTGAGGAATTCGGTCCCGACTCCCGACACATGCGGGACATGAAGCGAATCATCGACACCGCTACTGAACGGGGAGTTGCGGACGGATGGGCGTCTCGGAAGGGCTTGAACCGCACTCCGCGTTCGTACGGCTATGGTCGGTACTTGAGGCTCGGTGGTCATATCGTGTGGTTTGGGATTCACACTGGCCGGTGGGAGCGGGATGGCGAAACCCCGTTGTGGCTCGATTGCGGGAATGACCGCTGGATCCCGATTCCGATCGTCGTGGAGAACGATGGCGTCTCGCTCGCCGACGTACTGAACGGCGTTGTATCAACGCTACGAGACTTCGCAGAAGCTTCTGATAATCGCGGTTGATGTGCCGGCTGCGCCGCCCTGCCGGGCGGTGCCGGATATCGACTGCACCAGCCGGTCCAGAATCCTCTGGAATTTGGGCATGATGGCTCGGAGTCCGGCTGCGCGGGGTGCCACGCACGGCGCCCTGTGTGTGACACACTGCCGGTCTGCCGCGGCCGCGTCAGCCCGCAACCGCTTGCGGGCTGACAGGGGACCGCATCGACGACGACGGCGAGCGGACCAGCGGGGCCGTCGCCAGTTCGGGGACGGCGGCGCGATGCTGGAGTTCGGCGACAAGCCGGACCACCACCGGGAGCGCCGCCAGGGCGCGGCCGGCGGTGTCTCGCACGTCGACATGGCCGGATGCTCATGCTGCCGGCCTGGTGGACCGCAGCTGATCCTTAGCTGCGCGGGGGCCGATCCGAGCCTCCCCGGGGACGGCTGGCGATGAAGTCGAGCACTCCCTGCTCGACCCAGCGGACGGCCCGGCTGCCGATGCGGATCGGCTTCGGGAACCGGGACTCGGCCATCATGGCGTAGACGGCCGAGCGGGACAGGGCTGTGGCCGCCGTCACGTCGCGCAGAGTCAGGAGCCTGGGCATGGCGGCGCCGGCGCTCGGCTGCACAGGGGTGGCGTGTGGGTTCGTCGTCATCTGATGCACTCCTTGATGCGGTGGACCGTGTTGATCTGTCTGCGAACGGACAGGACCGGAGCGTATAAAATTCCGTAACTGACTACAAATACAGGATTTGCGTCCAGATCTGACATCGTCTTTCCAGGTCTGTCCAACTGCGGCGGGCCGGGACTCCGAGTGCCCGGTTCGGTCCCTATGTGTCCCATGCGGTACGGCCAGGTCGGCAGAATTTTTTCGTCGCGACAGCTCGAGCCGGGCCGTTACGCTTCGAGGAATCGGTGTGCCATACTCCGAGGACGGGCGACGATTCACTGACCACAAGAACGATGGCGAAGCTCTCCGCGCGGACCCAGGCAGGCGGCGGATACGCGGATCCGGAGCGGGTCCGTCAGGAAGCGGAGCGCCGCCGCGACGAAGAAGACCCGTGGGCGGCGGCGACGCTGCTGCCGCCGGAGGCCTTCAGCGACGCGGAAGCGAGCGGGCGCGACTTCCAGCGGCTGTCTGACCCCGGCGCCGGGACTGGCCGGCACGCCGCCGCGGTGCACCGCCGTATCATGAGCAGCTGCGCCGGATGGAGACGACGGCCGACCGCCGAGGAGTTTTACGAGGCGGTCCGCGCTACGCGCCCGACGCGGCGGCAGCAGGCGATCGTCGACATGTGGGGGAGGGAAGCGACCTTCCAGGAACTCCTCGAGGCTTGGGCCCAAAGGGCGTACACCGACCGCCAACTGGTGCGGGCACTCCACCTGGCTGAGTTCAACTGCGGGGACCGGATCCGCGAGATCAACCAGTGGGCGACGAAGTACTGACACTGGCCACGACCGGCGGACGATTGTGGCGCGCCGTGAGGCAACCGATCACGGTCTTCCTGGCCGAGCTCCACGGTGGACCGCACGAGTGCCGGCTGGGAGGCGGGACGACCCTGGCGGCGAGATGGCGGCACCGAGACAGCGTCGACATCGACCTGACGGTGTCGAGGGGAGCGAACCTGTTGAGCCTGGGGACAGACTTCGAGCGGACGATGGAGCGACTGGGCGGAAAGGTCGATTACTTCGTCGGCCGGTGGAAGATCGACTTCGGGATCGGGCAAGTGGACCTGGCGCAACTCGAGCCCTGCCCTGCCCGCGGCCAACGCACCGCGGTTGTCGACGGGGAGCCCTTCACGGTGCTGTCGACGGCGCAGATCCTCCACGGCAAGCTCGAGCGGGCCACCCGCAGCCCTGTGCGCGATGTGTTCGACATCATCAAGGCGTCGCGCCTCGACGGGCAGGCGCTCGCCATCGCGCTCAACTGCAAGAGCCGATTGGAGGTCGAGACGATCTGCCTCGCCTGGGAGAAGAGCAACACGGCGTTCGAAAAGGTCGCGGACGAGCAGCTCGCCGGCGTTCCGGAAGCCATGCGCGAGAACCCCGCCACGCTGGGGGACGAAGGCGCCGCGGCCCTGCAAGATGCGTTGTACCACCGGGTCACGGTGCGGACCGAGGAGCAGCTCACCGTCGTCGAGACGGAAACCAGGGGCGGGCTGACCCGCCGCATCACAATGGCTCCCGATGAGATCGACCGGGAGTTCGCGGTCAACGGGCTCGACGAACACTTCCGCCACAACGAGATGTTCGGGGAGCGGCTCCGCGAGGCTGCCCGGCAAGCCGTGACAGCTCCGCGTCAGGGCACACTGTGCTGGGAGAGCGGCCAGCCGGTACCGGCACTCCAGGCGGCAGACCGGGCGCACCGAGGTCCAGACCTGCTGCGTTGAGCTGTACCATCACCGAGGGCGAGACGGCAGGCACGGCGACCATCACGGTCATCGCCGACGCGGAGCGCATCCAATGCTGCTGCCGCGCGGTTTGCAGCGTGAAATATCAGAATTCTGCGGGGATCGAATGCAGCGGGGCTTTTTTCACGGGCTGCCAGGCCGAACGAAACGCTGGACGCCATCAACGCGGCGTACCTCCACGGCGAGGAATCCAGGGTCCTGAGGTGTACCGGACGGTACCACCGCATCAGCGCAAGCCGGTGCAGCTCTAAGACGCGCCTTCCACCTCGCCGGGCGGCTGGGTCACGCGATCCAGGCGCGGGTCGACCGCGTCGTCCGCATCGAGTTGTTTCAACGTCGTCATGACGCCGCCCAGGGCGTAGGCAGCCACTCCGGTGGTCAGCAGCACCACCATGAACGCCAACCTATCGCTTGGACTCAACTCCGTCTCGATAACATTCCCCATGAGGAAAAAAGCAGGTAAGAATATGACGAACCAAGTGAGCAACCAGACGCCAGGCCGTCGCTGAAACCCCACGACCAAGTCGAACTTGATCATCAAAGCGAGCAACCAGTCGCCAGGCCGTCGCTGATGACCCGTGCCCGGGTCGAACCTGCCGTCATGCCAGCGGATGGACGCTGCCAGTGCCAACGCACCGGCGGGCAGTCCAGCCAGGATGGCCAGCCCCCAGGACGCGCCGACAAACTGACCGAACACGGCCGCGACGAGAACGCCGGTCGCGATGCCGATTCCGGTCGACCGTGCCGTGAACACTGCGACTCTCATTTTGGGGTCCTTCCGTCGGCGTCAGCCCTTGCGCTGCTGGCGGAGGTGCCAGAGTTGCTCGACCTCGAACAGGGAGCATCCACTTTAGAGAAGAAATATGGATGATGCTAGCGAAAAGCCGGTGCGCCCTTTCCGCGGTCGCAAGACCTCCGCGTCGTCGAATCGGCGGAACGTGTCCACAACCGGCAACGACCGACCGTGTTCAAGAAGGGCGTCTGGCCGCCGGCGCGCGGCGCGTTCGGGGCTGCGGCGGAGGCGGACAGGCAGATCGTCGAACGCATCGAGCGGGAAGGTGGGGCGTCCGTTTCCGTCCGATCGGAGTCTGACCTATAGTGAAACGCGGATATCGTTCGGTTCGTTGACACTGAAATCGGCCTGGTCCGGTCGTCGCTCGTGCGACGGCTTCGCGCACGGAGAAGGCCGGGAGGGCGGCCCGTGGCTGACACGACACAGAGAACGCAAGAGATCGGTGCGCGCAAACGGCATTCGGCGCTACTGTCGCTCGCGGCGTATGTGGTTGCGGTCGGCGCGGTGGCCATCCCACCCTTGATGGCGGCCGGATGCGCGTCCCGCGCCGGCTCGGGTGAGGGCGCTCGTCGCGTCGACGTGCCATCCCTGTCCTCACGTGGGCTGCTCCGGGTCGGCGGCGAAATCGGCCCGCCAACCAAGGTCCGCAACGTGGATCCCATCTATCCCCCGGAAGCGCGGGAGGCGGGCGTGGAAGGTATCGTGATTCTCGAACTCATCGTCGGGCAGACCGGCGACGTGAGCGAGGTCACGGTGCTCCGTCCGGTGCCGATGCTCGACGCCGCGGCGATCGACGCCGTGAAGCAGTGGCAGTACGTGCCGACGCTGTTGAACGGCGAGCCGGTCGACCTCGTCATGACCGTCTCCGTGAACTTCAATAACCGGTAGCCCTGATTCAACCTCTGGATGGACGACATCGCGACGGTGACGCCCGAACACGAGGCCGCGAGCCGCGAGCTGTTGATGAGCTTCGACGGTGGGCGAAACCGCGGCCCCTTCACGCCGCCGTCCCTGGAAGGCGCGATCGTGTTTCCGTCGACCGGCGGGGGGACGGAGTTCACCGGCGGCACCTTCGATCCAGGTCTGGGGTACTACATCATCAACTACGCGGACACCTGCCACATCAGCGCACTCAGACGAGTGGACGACGATCCTGGCCGTCGCGGCTATGCGGGTCCTCCCGAGTCGCCCAGGATCTACTGGCACGTCGTCACCCGGATGTCCGTGGACGGCTGGCCGTGCTGGCAGCCGCCCTGGTCGAGGCTGACGAGGACCTGCGCCTTCCGCACGCGTCTCAGTTTCTTCTTGACATCCATCGCCGCCTCTTGAAGACCACCCGGTCGAGCCAGGCGACCGGCCGGGGCCCGCTCGTATTCTCGCCAATTGCGCACGTGGTACGTGGTCGTGTCTTTCGGGCGCCCACTCGAATGCACGGCCGAATTGTGCGACACTCGCCGCCGGTGAGGCCTGCGTTGCGGCGACCGCCACCGAGGTTGCCGTGGCAACGACCTGCACCAACGCCCAATCGAGCGCACGACGCGAGCGTTCCTCGTTGGAGAGCTGCCACCCATGTCCACGGACCTCGCCAACCTGGAATTTACGGCCGACGAGATGCGGCGCATGGGATACGCCACCATCGAGCGGCTCGTCGACCACATCCTGAGTCTCGAGACGCAGCCGGCCCGAGGCGACGTGGCCGCGGCCGATCTCTGCCGCCGCCTCCGCGAGCCGGCGCCCGAACGGGGCGTCGCGTACGAGCCGCTGCTCGACCGGCTGCTCACCGAGTGGGTGCCGCGGTCCTTCACGTCGTCGGGGCCCGGCTATCTCGCCTACGTCCCAGGCGGCGGGCTGTATCCGGCGGGGCTGGCGGACCTGATTGCCGGCGTGGTCAATCGCTACACCGGGGTGCGGCTGGCGGCGCCGGCGCTCGTTCAGCTCGAGTCCAACGCGCTCGACTGGCTGCGCGACTGGATGGAGTTTCCGGCCCGGACCCGCGGGCTGTTCACGACCGGCGGGTCGATGGCGAATTTCAACGCCGTGCTGTGCGCGCGCGAGCGGCATCTCGGTCCGGAGATCCGCCCCGGCGTGCTCTACGGTTCGACGCAGATGCATCACTCGATGATCAAGTCTGCCCGGCTGGCCGGCATCATGGCGGACCGGATCAGGTCGGTCCGGGTCGATGCGCAGTTCCGGATGGATGTGGGGGCCCTGGCCGACGCGATCGCCGCGGATCGCCGGGCCGGTCTGCGACCGTTCTTCGTCGCGTCGGCGGCCGGCACCACGAATACGGGCGCGGTCGATCCGTTGAATGCGATCGCCGATCTGTGCGCCCGCGAAGGGATCTGGCACCACGTGGACGGCGCCTACGGGGCGTTCTTCCACATGTGTCCGCAGCTTCGAGATCTCATGCCCGGGCTTTCGCGGGCCGATTCCCTCACGCTCGATCCGCACAAGGGCCTGTTCCTGCCGTACGGCACCGGAGCCCTGCTGGTGCGCGACGGCGCTGCGCTGCGCCGGGCGCACGAGGCGACCGCAGGCTACCTGCCCGACCGGCCCGATGGCGACGAATTCTACGACCCTCATCAGTACGGGCCGGAGCTCTCGCGCGGGTTCCCGGGCCTGCGCGTCTGGCTCTGCGTAAAGCTGTACGGCGCAGGGCGGTTCCGGGCCGCCCTGGAAGAGAAGCGCGCCTTCGCCCTGGAGGCGGCAGCGCGCGTGGCCGCGGTCCCCGGGATCGTGATGGTGGCCCCGCCGCAGTTGTCGCTGTTCGCGTTCCACCTGCGTTGGCCCGGCTCCAGCCTGGCGGAGGAGAACGCCGCCACCCAGCGCCTGGTGGAGCGTGTGAACCTTCGGAACCGCGTGATGCTGTCGGGCGCCCTCGTGGAGCGGAGGTTCCTGGCACGGGTCTGCGTCCTGAGCTTCCGGACCCGCGCCCGTCACATGGAGGCTTGCGTGACGGACCTGGCGGAGGAGGCGGCCGCCGTCCTCGCCGGATAGAGAGCGGCGGTGCGTCAGAGGTCGTGTCGCAACCATTCGAGTACGCCCGGCAGATCGTCGCTGAGGGGTCCGCTCACTACCGGACTCGCTACGCCGAGCCCGAATCGCATCTGGCGTCACGGTGTCGGGAGACGTTCGACTTCGTGCTGGTCGTGCCGGTCTATGGCGAGTCGCCGGCCTTCCTGGACGGGTACAACGCTGCCGCCCGGCATGCGGGCCGCCTCCTTGTCATCGTGGTGCTCAACGGGCGGGTCGGGGCCGCCCCGGCCGTACATGCGTCGAACGCGGCGTGCTTTCGCGAGCTCCGCACCCGGTTCTCGCTGCGTGCGATCGCGCGCGGCGGCTGGCTGGGTCACGACGGGCGTCTGAGCGTGCTCGTGGTCGACCGGTTCAATGCGGATCGCCGTTTGCCGTCGCGGCAGGGCGTCGGTCTGGCTCGCAAGATCGGCGCGGATGTGGCCCTCGAACTCATCGCGGCGGGACAGGTCGGCCACCCGTTCGTGGCGATGACGGATGCCGATGCGCGCTTGCCGGCAGACTACTTCGTGCGTATCGCGACGCTGGCGCCCTCCTGCTCGGCGGCGGTGTTTCCGTTCTGGCACGCACCTGGCGGGCAGGCGGACATCGATCGCGCCACGGCGCTCTACGAGCTCCGTCTCCGCTACTTCCAGCGCGGTCTCACCTGGGCGCGGTCGCCCTACGCGTTTCACACCGTCGGCAGCACGATGGTGGTGCATGCGCTCTGTTACGCGCAGGTCAGGGGAGTGCCCAGGCGCCGGGCGGGAGAGGACTTCTACCTCCTGGGCAAGCTGAGCAAGCTGCGTCCGCTCGTGCGTCTCAAAGGCGACCCCGTCCGGCTTCGCAGCCGCCTGTCCGAGCGGGTGCCGTTCGGCACCGGTTCCGAAAGCGCGAAGCTGGCTCGCGGCGGCGAGCTCGTGCTGTACCCTCCCGACTGCTTCGCGGCCGTGCGGGAGGTGACGCACGGGCTTGCGCGTCTGGCGAGAGAGTGGCGTGGTGTGGGGCGCTCGGCGCCCGAGCCGGCGGCCGCGGAGTTCATGTCGAGCATGAGCGCTCCCGTCAGGGGCTTCCTCGAGTCACAGGGGGCGCTCCCGGCCTGGCGGCGGCTGGGCGACCAGGCGCCGAACCCGGTGGCGCGGCTTCGTCGTCTGCACGACTGGTTCGACGGATTTCGGACACTCAAGCTGATCCACCATGTGCGGGATCGACTGCCGCCGCCGGCGCCATGGCCGGACGTGATCCGAGGTGCGCCCTTCATGGACGAGGTCGCCGATGACGGGGCGTGCCTGACCGGAGACCGCGTGGCGTTGCTGCATCTCGAGCAGGCGCTCCCGCACCTGACCGGTCCCAGCGTGTATCAATGAGCAGGGGCGCGACGCGAAACCGGAGCCAGCCGTCCTTGGCGCCGCTTGATGGTGTGCACGTTCGGGGCTATTCTTGGGGCTCGTCGAGAGCGTGCAACAGACACTCCTGTGGATCGCCCGAGTTTGCCGAAAGTGAGACCAGCATGAGCCTTCTTCGATCGTCACGTCTTGTCCTGGCCCTGGGTATCGTGTCGTTGGCCGTCGTGAGTGCGATGGTGGCGGCCGAGCGGTCCGCGTCAGCCATGGCCACGGCGGCGAACCGTTTTCTCGAGAGTTTGACCCCCGACCAGCGGGCGCAGGCGGCGTTCGAGTTTCAATCCGATGAGCGCACGAAGTGGCATTTCATCCCGACGGAGATGTTTCCGCGCAATGGACTGACCCTCAAGGCGATGACCGATACCCAGCGGGCTCGTGCGCATGACCTGCTCAGCGCCGGCCTCAGCCAGCGCGGATACCTGACGGCCACGGCCATCATGGACCTCGAGACCGTGCTGGCGGCCCTCGAGCCCAACGGGCGGTTCGACCGCAATCCTGAGACGTACCTGTTCTCCGTCTTCGGCACGCCATCGAGCGAGGGCGCGTGGGGCTGGCGCATCGAAGGGCATCACATGTCGATGCACTTCACGATTGCCGACGGCGCCGCCGTGGCCGGTTCGCCCTACTTCTTCGGGTCGAATCCGGCGCAGGTGCGCAGCGGGGCGAAGTCGGGCCTGAGAGTGCTCGGCGAGCGCGAGGACGCCGCCCGGGCGCTCGTGATGGCGCTCGACGGGGCGCAACGCTCGGCGGCGGTCCTTGACGATGTGGCGCCGGATGACATCCTCACCGGCGCCGAGGTCGATATCGACCCGCTGGCGCCGACCGGCGTGAAGGCCGCCGCGCTCACGCCCGACCAGCGCGAGCTGCTTCTGCGCCTGATCGGCGCCTATACGTCGGTCATGGCCGATGACATCGCGGCCGAGCGGCTGGCCGGCATCCGTGACGCGGGCCTCGACGACATCGGATTCGCGTGGGCCGGACCGACCGAACGGGGCGAGCAGCATTACTATCGCGTCCAGGGGCCGACCTTCTTGATCGAGTACGACAACTTCCAGGGAGCTGGCAACCATGTCCACTCGGTCTGGCGGGACTTCGACGGTGACTTTGGCCGGGACTTGCTCCGGGAACACCTGCAGGCGTCCGCCCACTAGCAGCCTGCGCCGCAGAAAGATGACGGCTGCACATTCGCTCTCACTACGGATGGCGACGCCTGTATTCCTGGTTGGCGTGTTCCTCGCGTCGGGAATCCAGGCCGTCGCCCAAACGTTCACCTTCGAGCGGTCTTTTCCTGCCACCGCGCCGACCCTGCTCGACGTGGCGACCGAACGGGGCAAGATCACGGTGCGCGCCGGCACGACCGCCGACGTGGTCGTCGTGGGTCGGGTCTCGGTGCGCGTCGGCTGGACTTCTCCGGGCAATGCCGTCGCACTGGCCCGGGCGACGGCCGACCAACCGCCGATCGAACACACCGGCGACACGGTTCGACTGCAGATGCCAAGCGATGCTCGAACTCGACGGGCCGTAACGATTGCCTACGAGGTCCAGGTGCCCGCCGGCACGCGGGTCCTGACGTTCAGCGAGTCTGGCGAGACGCGCGTCGAAGGCGTGCGCGCCGCGGTCTCGGTCCGAACGCAATCCAGTGCCATCACGCTGGCGGATCTGGGTGAGACCCGGGTCGACACCGGATCTGGCGCAGTGGCCGTTGACGGCGCCGGTCAGCTCAGGGTGACGACCTCGAGCGGCGGCATCGAGGTGAAGCGCGTCCGCGGTGACCTGTTCGTGCGGACGCAGAGCGGGCGGGTGACTGCTTCATTGGTCAACGAGGGTGACGTGGACGTCGAGAGCGGCTCGAGCGCCCTCACGGTCGACGGGGTGGACGGCGGATTCGCCGCCTCGACGCAGAGCGGCCGGGTCCGGGTCTCGGGCAACCCGAGACGGTCGTGGCGGGTGACCACCGGATCGAGCGCCATCGATGTCGACTTCAGCACGAACGCGGCGTTCACCGTCGACGCGACTTCGGGCTCGGGATCGGTCAAGACGGAGCGCCTCATCGTGCGAGGCGAGACCGACAAGCGCCGCGTGGTGGGTTCGATCGGCGGGGGCGGCCCCAGCGTTCACGTCAGGAGCCGGAGTGGGTCGATCACACTGCGGTCCGCCGGTTCGTAATGGCGCATCAACAACGCTGGGCGGCGTTCACCGCTTTGGCTACATGACGGAATCGACCACCCCAGGCAATCGAGCTCGTGCGCGCCTGTAACAAAGGAGACATGCAATGGGAGACAAAGGCGGTCAGAAGGACAAGAACAAGGGCCAGAAGCAAAGAGCCGCAAAAAACGAAGCAAAGAAGAAGAAGAAACAGGATAAACAGGCGAAAATGAAACAAGTCTGAACCCGGCAATGTTCGAAGAACTCAAGCACCTCGTTCCTGTGAACTGATGCCCTTGCAACCCCACACCACTATCGGTCTGAATTCGTCGTGCCGAACGGCGGTCAGGCGCCGGCCAGGATCTTCGCGGTCGAGATAGCCTGTCCCGCGTGGCGCGTGCTGTGCTCGGCCGCGTGGAACAGGAGGCCCAACGTAGTCGACGGCAGACCGGCCCGTCCCACCCGGCGCGCCGTCAGCAGGTCGTCGCGCGGGGTCGCGCGAAGCTGCCGGAGTGCCCGCTCGATCGACGCGTTCATGCCGGCGGCCACGTCGGCAAGCGGCGGCGCCGGATGGCCGGGGTCGCCTTCGGCACGCAGCGCCGCCTTCTGGCTGTCCGACAAGGCTTCGCCGCGGGCATAGGTGAAGAGCCGATCGAGGGCGCCGCCGAGGTGCCGCACGTGGAACCCGATCGACGCCGCCCCGCCGGGACGTTCCCAGGTGTGCGCGGGCGGCACGCGGGCGACCAGGCGCTCGACGTCCTCGCGGACCTGAATGAGGGCATGCACCACCGGCATGAGCAGCGGTTCGAAGCCGTCGACGGGGCCGCGCAGCCAGGCTTCGGGGAGGGTCGGGGTCGTCATCGGGCGCCTTTATCGTCCAGTGTATCGTCGCATTGTCAACGGGGTCCACGCTGTCGACGTCGCGGTGGAAGACGCGCGGGCTCGCCGGGGCACGCCGCGCCCGCCAAGGCGTCAACGTCTCCCGGGGGTATCATTGTGCGACCAGTTCCGGAACGGCCGGCATCTCGTTGCGGCAGACCGTCGGTCCCATGTACGAGGTGGCCTGCCACGAAGGCAACTACGCCATCGAGAACATCCTCCGCGGCCTGCGCGCCCTCGACGGCACACCGCGCAAGCCGACGTCAGAGCCCGGCATCATATGCTCGGACTGCGAGGCGTCGCGCTGAGGAGCGCCGCGCCTCGCGTCCGCCCTGCCCGGAAAGCGCCGCCCGACGTGCGGGGCCTCCGGGGGTCGCGTGACCGGTCGCGGATCGGCCAGCGCGTGTTGAGAGGAGAGAACCAATGCGTCAGTTGTGCTGCGCCCTCGTACCGGTATTGCTCGTGTTCGGGCCGGGGGCGGCATTCGCCCAGACCATCGATGCCGGTCGGGGCGAGCTGCCACTGCATGTCCCGTCGAGCTATGACGCGGCCAGCCCGGCGCCGCTCATCGTGCTGCTGCATGGTTACACCTCCAGTGGCGCCGGCCAGGATACCTACATGCAGCTCAGCGCGTTGAAGGACGCCTACGGCTTCATCATGGTGGCCCCCGATGGCACCCGGGAGACCGGCGACGGCAACCGGCCCCGTTTCTGGAACGCCTCTGCCGCCTGTTGCAATTTCTTCGACAGCCAGGTCGACGACGTCGCCTACCTGGCCGGGCTCATAGACGCGGTCAAGGCCGGTTACGCCATCGACGACACGCGGGTCTACCTCTTTGGACATTCGAACGGCGGATTCATGTCGTATCGCATGGCGCACGAGCACGCGGGCACCATCGCCGCGATCGCCAGCCTGGCCGGCGCCGACGACCCCGGCCGCCGCCCGTCGCCGACAGACGCCGTGCACGTCCTGCAAATCCACGGTACCGCCGACGAGGCAATACCCTACGAAGGGGGGAGTTTTCGCGGCGGAGCGGTTCCCAGTGCGAAGACGAGCGTTGAGAACTGGGCCGCGCACAACGGCTGTGCCGCGGCGGGTGTCGACAGCGGCACCCTTGACCTCGACGGCGGGCTTGATGGCCGCGAGACCGATGTCAGACGCTACCGCGGCGGCTGCCGGCCCGGCGGGTCGGTCGAGCTGTGGACCATCAACGGCGGCGGACACGTGCCGGAGTTTTCGGCGCACTTCACCAGGCGCGTCGTCGAGTGGTTGCTGGGACATCCGAAGCGGTGACGGTGACGCCTCATGGTTCTTCCCGGTGGTGGAGTTCCGGTCATCGGCTTGTGAAGAGGTCGCGCTGGGCGATTTCGTGAAATATCATGCGGACCCGTGCAATCCTGGCGCTCGCCGTCCTGGCGCTCTCGGCGAATGCCCGGGCGCAGCCTCCCGAACACACGCTGCGGTTCATCTGGGAAGAGGCGCCCTTTCCGCGCGCCCATGCCTCGACGATCGTCGAAGCGCCCGACCGATCGCTGATCGCCGCCTGGTTCGGCGGCTCGGGTGAGGGAGAGGAAGACGTCGGCGTCTGGTCGGCCCGCAAGCCGCCGGGCGGCGAGTGGTCGCCCCCCGTCCAGCTTTACAAGGAACCGGGGCAGCCGGCCTGGAACCCCGTCCTGTTCCGCGATGCCGCCGACACCATCTGGCTATTCTTCAAGGTCGGGCCGAATCCCCGCTCCTGGAGCGGGGCCTACATGCAGTCCGCCACGTCGGGTGAGCGGTGGTCCGACCCGGTCTGGCTGCCGGCCGGCATGCTGGGGCCGGTCCGTGCGAAGCCGATCACGCTCGCCAGCGGCGACATCCTCGCCGGCAGCTCGCTGGAGAGCTACCGGACGTGGTCCTCCTGGATGGAGATCAGCGCCGACGGCGGCGCGACCTGGAGCAAGCACGGCCCGCTGCTCTTCGGCGACCGGGAGCGGGACCGCATCGGGACCATCCAGCCGACCCTGCTGGAGATCGCGCCGGGCGTGATTCGCGCGTTCTTCAGGACCCCCCGCCGGCTGGGGAAGATCGCGACCTCCATCTCGAGGGACGGCGGGCGCACCTGGGCGCCGCTGCAGCTCACCGACCTCGATCATCCCAGCGCCGGGATCGACGCCCTGCGGCTCGACGATGGGCGCTGTCTCCTGATCTACAACCCCTCGTCCACCCGGCGCACGCCGCTCTCGCTCGCGGTGTCGTTCGACGACGGGGTTACGTGGCGCGACTTTCTCGCCGTCGAAGCGCTCGACGAGGGCCAGCGCGGCGAACTCTCGTATCCGGCGATGATCCAGGACGCGGAGGGAGATCTGCAGATCACCTATACGTGGAACCGCCGGCGCATCCGCCACGCGACGGTGCCGTTCGACCTGATCCCGGCTGCGCCCTGATCCGGCAGCCTCTGGCGAACGTCCCACCGTGTTCGGCCGGCGATCGTCGCCGACACGCTTCGAGCCGCACGTGACAACACTCGGATGACCGGATCGCGGTAGAATCGCTGCGATCCACGACGAAGAAAGGACTCGGACCCATGAAGAGCCTTGCCGTCGCCTGTGCGCTGTCACTGTGCCTGGGTTCGGCCGCCGCCGCGCAGAACCCTCAGAACGAGCGCACGCGCAGCCGCCCCGACTACGGGTATTCGGGCGGTAACGAGATCCTCGATCCCGCGAAGCATATCGAGGCACAGGCCACGCCAATCTTCTCCGGCCCGCAGCCGGGCGAACCGCTGCCGTCCTTTACCGCGGTCGGACTTCGGGGCGATCTCGAAGGCGAGGAGCTGGACCCGATCGCCCGCGCCGCGGGCAGACCGCATCTCCTGCTCTTCTCGAAGGGCGCCAACGGCGGCCGGCTGTTTCCGCTGCTGGGACATCAGCTCGGTGCGATCATGCGGGGCTCGGGGCGGGAGCTGGCGATGTCCGTCATCTTCCTCAGCGATACGCCCAGCGAGATCACGAGCTACATGGGTCGCCTCGCTGGTCGCATCCCCGAGTTCATCGACGTCGCGCTGGCCAGGGAGGGCGCGGACGGTCCGGGCAGCTACGGCATCGACCGCAACATGACGCACACCATCATCGCCGCGAAGGACGGCACGGTGGTGCACAACCTGCCGTTCTCGCAGGATGTGTTCTACAACGAGCCGCATATCCTCGGAGCGATCGCCGACGCGATGGGTGTCGACCATGAGACCCTCGGGGCCTGGCTCGATGCGGGTGAGCGTCCGTTCCCCGAACGGCGCCGGCGCCGGTAGGTCGGCGCCGCTGGGACACGATTCTGCCTCTCGGGAGCCGCGTGTGAGACGGCCAGCCATTCTCGTGACACTGGTGCTGCTGGCGCTGATCGGCGCCGTCGGGCTCGCGCAACGCCCCGGCGCCGGGGAGGCGGCACGCACCGCGCGTCCCGCATCGGCCGCGTTCGCCGTCTCCGGCGCAGAGCCGGCGGCGCTGGTCGACTTCGACAACGACCTGATTCCGGTCTTCACCAGCGCCGGCTGCAACAGCGGCGCGTGCCACGGATCGGCGGCCGGCCGGGGAGGCTTCAAGCTCTCGCTCTACGGCGGCGACCCGCTGCCCGACTACGACGCGATCGTGCGCCAGTTGAGCGGACGCCGCGTCAACCTGGTGCAGCCGGACCAGAGCCTCCTCCTCCTGAAACCGACGGCGGCCATCAGCCATGGCGGCCGGCAGGCGCTGCCGCCGGACAGCGAGGGCGCCGGGCTGCTGCGCGAGTGGATCGCCCAGGGCGCCCCGTCTGTCACGCACCGGCAGCTCGCGCGGGTGGAGGTGACGCCGGCGCGGCACTTCGCCGAGACGCCCGGCGCGGCGGTGCCGCTGCGCGCGACAGCGCACTACGACGACGGCACGACACGGGACGTCACGAGGTGGACGATGTTCACGCCGGAGGACGCCTCGGCCGTCACCATCGATCGCCAGACCGCCACGGCCGAGACGCAGCGGCGCGGCCGGCACAACGTGAGCGCCCGCTACCTCGATCAGGTCGTGCCGATCCAGCTCATCGTGCCGTTGCGCGACGCGGCGGTCGATCTGGCCGCCGAAGTCCGGCGCAACTTCATAGACGACGAGATTCTGAGGACACTGGCCGACCTGCGCCTGCCGCTCTCGCCGCCGGCCGGCGACGCGGCGTTCCTGCGGCGCGTCACGCTCGATCTGACCGGACGCCTGCCGCAGTCGGAGCGGGTCGAGACCTGGCTGGCCGGGCGCGGCGATGTCGGGCGCGAGGCGCTGGTGGACGAGCTGCTCGCGTCGGACGCGTTCACCGAGTTCTGGACGCTGAAGCTGGCCACGCTGCTGCGCATCCGATCGCAGCAGGACAAGGCGGTGCTCACGATCACTCCCGAGGCGGCGCGCGTCTATCACGAGTGGCTGGCTGGCCAGATCCGCGAGCGGGTCGGTTATGACGACCTGGTGCGGGAGTTGATCCTCGCCGAGGGCGATTCGCGTGTGTTCGGCCCGGCCACGTTCTATCGCACGACCGAAGACCCCATGGCGCAGACCGAGTTCGTCAGCGAGTTGTTCATGGGCGCCCGGATCCGCTGCGCCAACTGCCACAATCATCCGCTCGACCGGTGGACCCAGGACGACTATCACGGGCTGACCGCGATCTTCGCGGCGGTGGGGCGCGAGCCGGTCGTCAGGGCGAACCCGGTGGGCCGGACCATTCACCCCGTGACGGGAGAACCGGCCCGGATGCGGCTGCCGGGTGCGCCGACGCCGCTGGACCCCGCCCTCGATGCCCGCGCGGCGTTCGCCGACTGGCTGACCGATCCGGAGAATCCCTACTTCGCGAAAGCCATCGTGAACCGGCTGTGGAAGGCGATGATGGGCCGCGGTCTGGTGGAACCGGTCGACGACTTCCGGGCCACCAACCCCGCCAGCCATCCGGCGCTGCTGACCCGGTTGGCCGACGACTTCGTGGCGCACGGCTACGACCTGCGGCACACGCTGAAACGCATCGCCGTGAGCGCCGCCTATGCCCGCGGCGCAGAGACCACAGCCGAGAATGCCGCCGACGATCGCTACTACTCGCACGCCCTGCGCCGGCCGCTCGAGCCGGAAGTGCTGGCCGACGCGATCTCCGACGTGATCGGGGTGCCGGGCCGCTACGGGTCCGAGCCGATCGGCACACGCGCGGTCGCGCTGCACGACGCGAGCATCGCGTCGGATGCACTCGACATCCTCGGGCGCTGCGGGCGCCAGGCCTCGTGCGAGAGTGGGCCGCCGACAGTCGGGGCGCTGCCCCGGAAGCTGCACCTGTTCAACGGTGAGCTGCTCAACGAACGTCTGGCGGCGCCCGGAAGCCGGCTCGGCGCGCTGCTGGCGGCCGGCGAGCCGCCGTTGGACATCGTGCAGGCGTTCTATGTGGCCGCGCTGGGCCGCCATCCCACCGCCGCCGAGCAGCAGTTCTGGCGCCGACAGCTCGCCGGCGGCGCGTCACGGGCGGTCCTGGAGGACATCGTGTGGGGCCTGCTGAGCGGCGGCGAGTTCCAGACCAACCACTGACGAGAGCCATGACGCTGCATAGACGATGTGACGGTGTCGCCCGGCGCGACTTCCTGCGTGTCGGCGGCTTGACGGCCCTGGGCTTCGGGCTGGGTGACTACTTTGCCGCGCAACGGGCGTTCGCGGCGCGTGGGCTGCAGGGCGGCGCGCCGGCGCCAACGGCGACATCCTGCATTCTCGTCTGGCTCGACGGCGGTCCCAGCCATCTGGAGACCTTCGACCCCAAACCGGAGGCGCCAAGCGAGATTCGCGGGCCGTTCGGGACGATCGCCACGACCCTGCCGGGCGTGCATATCAGCGAGCACCTGCCCCGCACGGCGACGATGCTCGACAAGGTGGCGATCGTGCGCTCGCTGACGTCGCCCTTCGGCGTGCACAACTTCGCGATCCAGTACGTGATGACCGGGCATCGGCCCACGCCGGCGCTCGAGTATCCGACCTTCGGCGCCACGCTCGCGCATGTGCGCGGGGCGCGCGGAGTCCTGCCGCCCAACGTGGCGATTCCCGATCTGGTCTCGCGGGACCGGGCGTCGATCGGCAGCGGGTTTCTGCCGGGCGCGACCAGCCCGTTCGAAATCGGCAGCGACCCCGGAAAACCCGATTTCAAGGTCCGCGACCTGGACTTCTACCAGGGGCTCGATCTGCCGCGGCTGGACCGCCGGCGCGAGTTCGTCAACGCGCTCGACGCCTTCAGCCGCGCAAAGGACGCGGCCGGGTCGACCGGCGACCCGGACCTCGAGCGCGCCTACAACCTGATTGCCTCACCGGACGCCAAGGCCGCGTTCGACCTCTCCGAGGAACCGCCCGCGGTGCGCGAGCGCTACAGTGTCGACCCCCGCGCCCATATCGACGACAGCAACAACATCGGCCAGCAGTGTCTGCTGGCGCGCCGGCTGGTCGAGCGCGGGGTGCCGTTCGTGACGGTGAACAACACCGGTTGGGACAATCACACCAACCTGATGCTGTACAAGGATCGGCATCCGGGCACGCCCGATACCCACGCCCACATCCCGGCGCTGGATCAGGCGTTCAGTGCGCTGGTCGGGGATCTCTCGGACCGCGGTCTGCTCGACGAGACGCTGGTGGTCGTGATGGGGGAGTTCGGCCGCACCCCGAAGATCAACAGCAACGGCGGGCGCGACCACTGGCCGAACTGCTTCAGCGCCGCGCTGGTCGGCGGCGGGGTGCAGGGGGGGCAGGTCATCGGCAGCAGCGACGCGCTCGGCGAGTTTCCGACCGACCGGCCCGTGACGCCTTCGGACCTCGCGGCGACCATCTACACGCTGCTCGGCATCGACCCGGCCCTCGAGCTGCACACGAAAGACGGCCGCCCGATCCGCGTGACCCCGCACGACGCAACCGTCATTCCCGAGCTGCTTGGGGCCTGACCGGTGACCCGGGTCGCCGCTGTCCTGACGCTCGTCTGTCTGGCCGCTCCGGCGGGCGGGCAGTCCACCGACAGCCAGGCCGCCCGGCCCCCGCTCACGTCGCTCGCATTTGCGCCCGACGGCCGATCGGTCGTGGCGACGTCGCAGGCCGGGCTGCACCTTTACGACTGGCCCGCGCTCACGGCGCACCCGGTGGTCGCCGCGGCGGCGCGCAACCTGCAGGGCCTGGCGTTCTCGCCGGGCGGCGACCGCCTGGCGGTGGCCGGTGGAGATCCGGCCGAACGCGGCATCGTAGAACTGTTCTCATGGCCCGCTGGTGCGTCGGTCGGCACCGTCTCCGAGCAGCGCGACTCGGTCATGGCGGTCGTCTGGCTCGACCAGACCTCGGTGCTGTCGGCCAGCCTGGATCGCAGCATCCTGCTCTGGAATCTTTCGTCCGGTACGGCGATCCGGACGCTCGGTGCTCATTCGCGCGGGGTCGCCGCCCTGGGCCTGCTCGACGACGGCAGGACGCTCGTCAGCGGCGGCGTCGACCTGTCACTGCGCGTCTGGAACCTGGAGACCGGTGCGGTGGTTCGCAGTCTCGACCAGCACACCGGCGCGATACATGCCATCGCGGTGCGTCCCGGCGGCGGCGGCCTGCCGATGGTCGCGTCCGCCGCCGAGGATCGCAGCATCAGGTTCTGGCAGCCGACCATCGGCCGCATGGTGCGCTACGCACGGCTCGAGTCGGTGCCGCTCGACATTGCCTGGTGGCCTGACGGGTCGCGCGTCGTGGCCGCCTGCGCCGACGGCCGCGTCCGGATCATCGATCCCGTATCGGTCGAGGTGACAGAGGACCTGCCGGCCCTCGACGGCTGGGCCTACGCGCTGGCGGTGCACCCCACGGACGGCAGCGTCGTCGTGGGCGGCGCCGGCGGTCAGATTCGGCGGGTCGTTCCCACGCCGGAACGATGAGTGCCTCCGCGCCGCGGGTGGCCAGCCGGGCAATCCCGTAGCGCTCTTCCGCCGGTTCCGGTAGAGTGGTCCACGCGCCACCGGGAGGGAGCCATGACCTGCACGCCACCGCTTCGCCGCCTACTCGCCGCCGCGCTCGTCATCGTCTGCGCCGCGCTGCTCCAGACGGCCGTGGGGGCCCAGACCCGCACGGGCGCCTCCGCGCTGCTCGGCGTGCCCGCGCTGCCGCCGCCGGACGGGCCCGTCGTCCTCTACACGGCCGAGCAGCCGCGGATCCGCGTGGTGCCGATCGTGAGCGGGCTCGACCATCCGTGGGGCATGGCGTTCCGCCGCAACGGCGACATCCTGGTGACCGAGCGCGACCGGGGCGCGTTGCGCGTCATCAGGAACGGCCAACTCCTCGACCGCGACATCGCGGGGGCGCCGGAGGTGTTCACCGGCGTGCGTCTCGCGGGTCTGATGGACGTGGTCGTGCATCCCGAGGACGACACCCTCGTATACCTGACCTACTCGAAGCCGGAGGAACGCGACGGGCGGCGCGGCGCGACGGTCGCGCTGGCACGCGGCCGACTCGACGCCGGCGCCGGGGCGCTGACCGAGGTCCGCGACATCTTCGTGGCCGACGGCTGGGGCGGCGGCATCGCCGCCGCGCGGCTGCTCTGGGGACCGGACGACAAGCTGTACATGAGCGTGGGCGGCGCGTTCCAGTTCGCCGAGACAGGGCAGTACGCGCAGGACCCGACCACGCACTTCGGCAAGCTGCTGCGGCTGAACGACGACGGCACGGCGCCTGACGACAACCCGTTCGCCGGCGACCCCGGCTACCTGTCCGAGATCTACTCGCTGGGGCACCGCAACCAGATCGGGCTCGCCTTCCATCCGGAGACCGGCGAGCTCTGGGCGACCGAGAACGGTCCGCAGGGCGGCGACGAGGCGAACATCATCCGGCCGGGAGCGAACTACGGTTGGCCGATCGCCTCGTACAGCCGCCAGTACTCCGGGCTCCCGGTGACCGACACGCCCTGGCTGCCGGAGTTCAGCGGGCCGCATGTCATCTGGTGGCCGTCGATCGCCCCCTCCGGCCTGACGTTCTACGACGGCGAGCAGTTCCCCGCCTGGCGCGGCAACCTGTTCGTCGGGTCGATGATGGTCGGCCGCATGCAGCACACCGGACATCTCGAGCGGATCGTCTTCAACCGGCGCGGCCAGGAGGTGCGGCGCGAGTGGCTGCTCACCGAATTGAAGCAGCGCGTGCGCGACGTGCAGCAGGGCCCGGACGGTTACCTGTACGTGCTGACAGAGGAAGACAACGGCGTGCTGCTGCGTATCGAGCCGGCCCGCGCCATCACCGGGGCGCCCGGCAGCATCGTGCCGGCCGTGCGGCTCCGCGCCGCGCGGGTGCCGCCGCTGCCCGAGTCGGACTGGACCGCCGAGCAGCGCGCGGTCGTGGAACGGTATGCGGCCGACGGCCACGCCGACAACGTGCTGCGCACGCTGGCCCGGGTGCCGGCGCTGGCCGACCGGGTGCTGCCGTTCATGCACTACGTCGCCAGCGAGTCGACCTTGTCGCCGCGCCATCGCGCCATCCTGATTCTGCGCACGGCATGGCTGACGCAGAACGCCAGCATCTGGGCGACGCACGCCGGCCGGGCGGCCGGGTCCGGGCTGACCGCCGACGAGGTGCTGCGCATCGCGCAGGGCCCGGGCGATGCCTGGGACGAGTTCGAAGCGATCCTCGTGGGGCTCGCGGACGAGATGTTCCGGAACTCCTCGATCACCGACCGGACCTGGGCCGCTCTCGCGGAACGATACGACACGCACAACCTGATCGACGCCGTCATGACCGTCGGCGACACGACCGCCGCCGCCATCCTGTTCAACTCGCTCGGGATCCAGCCGGATGCCGGCGCGACCGCCCGCATCCCGACCAACGACGTCGGCTATCGCGTCGTCGTGCCCGACCCGGAACCACCGCTCGCGGCCCCCCGCGTCGAGCCGGTCGAGGGCAACGGGCTGCGGGTGTCGCGGACCTTCCGCCGCCATCCGGCGATGGTCGCGGCGCGCGGCCAGAATCCGGGCTATGTGCTCAACCCCGAGCGGTCGCGGCTGACGCCGCACGACCGCGAACTGCTCATCCTGCGCACCGGCTGGAACGCGGGGTCGGTCTACGAATGGGCGAAGCACGTCGGCAGCGTCGGCCGCGCGCGCGAGCGCGGCCTCGACCCGCTCTGGATTGCCCAGGGGCGCGACCAGACGGGCTGGAACGCCAACGAGCTGGCGCTCATCGACGCCGCCAACGAGATGTTCCGCGACACGATGATCGCCGACGACACGTGGGCGGACCTCGCCACGCGCTACGACATGCACCAACTGATGAGCATCGCGCTGGCGGCGGCGCGCTACCGGATGGTCTCGATGGCGCTCAACGCGTTCGGCGTGCAGCCGCAACCGGACGACGAGCGCTTCCCGGTGCTGGAGGGCTACTGAGCGTCAGGGAGGGCTCGGAACTACCGCCGCGCATCGTGATGCCGCCGCTTCGGCCATGAGCGATAGTCGGTCCGCGCGCGCCCGCGCCGGTCACACGGCCCAGTGATCCGCTACGCGCCGGGCCTCTCCCGCGCCGGGCCAGGGCGGCATGGTCACGATGATGAAGCAGAGGTCGCCCTCGCCGGTGTTGCGGAATTGAAAGTGGGTGCCGCGCTCGATGCTCACGGCCACGCCCGATTCCACGTCGACCACCGCTTCGGCGCCGTCATGCCTGCGCCAGATCTGACCGGTTCCCTGGACGCAGTACCACACCTCCTCGACCGTCGCGTGGGCGACCGCCATCGAGGTCGCACCGGGCGGCAGCGTGCAGTGCACCAGACTGCCGCCCTCGACGGCGACAAGCTCCCGGATCTGCGAGCCGTCGGGCGCCGGAACCGTGTCACCGCGAGACAGCCTCATGGTCTGCATCATCATCCTCCCTTCGCTACAGGATTGGCCGGGCGCCGCGGCGCTGGTGCTGGCGGCGGTTGCGTCGCTGCCTCGTTTTTACCGGCCCGCCGTGCGGCCAAGGTAAATCTCCGCGAGGCGCTGCAGGAGGAATAGCGGCTCCCCGCGTTCCCGGCCGCCGCCTCGGAACTTTCCCTGCTACCGCAGCCGGCGTGACGGTCATACAGACTGTCAAGAACACAGTCACGAATAATGATTGTATCTCTACAAGTCTTTTTTTTAGAATATCTTAAATAGTCATAAACAGTGTCATAATTGAAGTCAAACAGAGCGTTTCTTGGAGAACGGCGTCATGGACTGGCAGCGATTCCAATTCGATTATCGCCTCCAATCGGAGGCCCTCTTCTCCTGTCTGATCCAGATTGAGGCCTACAAGGAGGCGGCCCTCAATCTGATCCTTCCACCGGACTGGAGGGAAAAGCTGGACCGGTTGAATCGCGTGCGGGCCGTTCACGGAACGACGGCCCTCGAAGGCAATCCGTTGTCCGAAGCCGAGGTGCGCCGGCAGATGGATCTGCTGGCGACGGATTCGGCGCAGCCTCCGAACGTGTCCAGGGAGCAGCGGCAGGTGCGAAACGCCGGCGTGGCCCAGGACTGGACCAGGCGGCGATTCACGCCCACGGCCCCTCCACTTCGGCATGCAGACATCCTGCATCTGCACCAGCTGATCACGGAAGGGTCTGACGAGCATGACAACGTCCCCGGGCGTCTGCGGACCCGTCCTGTCGTCGTGGGAACGGAGGCGTTGGGCGGCGTTCATCGAGGCGCCCCTCCGCAGGATCTGCCGCGGCTCATGGAGGAGTTCGATGGATTCATGAACTCCCGGAGGTTGATGGGTGAGCATCCGGTCGTGCGCGCGCTGCTGGCTCACTTCTTTCTCGTCACCATCCATCCCTTCGGCGACGGAAACGGAAGAGTGTCGAGGCTGGTCGAAGCCGGCATCCTCTTCCAGGGGGGATACAACGTCTTTGGATTCTACGGCCTTTCAAATTATTTCTATCGGCACGGAGACAAGTACAAGAGCCTGCTTCAACAGAGCCGGCAGACCCAGCCGTTCGACCTGCAGGTGTTCGTGGCGTTCGGGCTCACGGGCTTCGCAGCCGAGCTTAAGGGCATCAACAACTTCATCAAGACGAAGCTGAACCGCGTCGTCTACCGAGCCGCCCTGGTGCGGGCGTTCAACCAACGGATGGGCCGCCGCCGCCGCGTGATCAATCAGCGCGAATACAGCCTCCTTGAGTTTCTCCTGCAGGAAACGGAACCGGACGATCCGTTCGCTGAAGAGCCGTCAAGAAAACTGAAGTACTCGAACTTGCGCGGTGCGTCATACGTTACGGGTGTCTACAGGAACGTTACGGCCCGCACGTTCTATCGGGAGCTGATCCGCTTGGCCGAAATGGGTTTCATCACGTTCTCGAGCCAGGGAAGAGAATCGATCATCGAACTCGACTTCGGGGCGATCGGCAAGTACTAGCGAGGCTCCGCAGCAGAACGCCCTTGGTGCGCCTGCTCCTGCCGCCGACTCTCTCTCGCGCCCAGCCTGCCGACGCCATCGAAGACACAGTCGTCGACTCGGCGGGCGCGGGGTAAGATGGCTCCCATCGGGAGAAGAGGAGACCAGCCCCATGCGAGTCATTGCCGGAATGCGTCCGCCGCGCGGACGATCGTGGCGTGCTGTCAGGGTAACCGTGGCACCGGTCGTGGTCGTGCTGCTGTCGGCGCCGGGTCCGGCGCCGGCGGCGCAGGAATCGGAGCGGCGCGCCGCCGCCGACTGGCCGACCTACAACCGCGACCTGGCGGGCACGCGCCATTCGCCCCTCGACCAGATCGACACGCGGACCGTCGGCACGCTGCGCGAAGCGTGGTCGTACCAGTTCCATCCCGAGGACGGGTTCATCGAGGGGCCGAGCCCGGCCGAGCTCTTTCAGCAGGTCACGCCCATCGTGGTGGACGGCGTCATGTACCTGGCGGCGGGGAACCGGGTCGTGGCCCTGCAGCCCGAGACCGGGGAGGAGATCTGGCGGCACGAGCTGACCGAGGGGCTGGCGTCGTTTCGCGGCGTCGCCTACGGGCGGGGCACCGACACGCACGAGCCCCGTATCTACTACACCAGT
This sequence comes from Vicinamibacterales bacterium, assembly GCA_965220695.1. Classification (GTDB taxonomy): domain Bacteria; phylum Acidobacteriota; class Vicinamibacteria; order Vicinamibacterales; family UBA8438; genus UBA9620. The sequence continues at coordinate 69,129 of OZ244838.1, forward strand.
CTGTGGAAGGTGATCGCACTGAAGGCCGGCACGGGTGAACGCGATCCCACGTTCGGAAATCAGGGCGAGGTCGAGCTGCGCATCCCCTACGCCGGCGTGCCGGTGGTCTACGAGGACATCCTGCTGCTGGGGTCCAACGCCTTCGGCCCCGGACAGCAGCACATCGCGCCCCATCTCAACCAGCCCCGGGGCGGGGGAGAGCCGGCGTATCCCTATCCGCGTGCGCTGGACGCCGCGACGGGCGCGTTGCGCTGGGAGTTTCCGACCATTCCCCAGGAAACGGACTTCGGCAATCACACCTGGGGCGGCGACAGTTGGCGGGGGCGCATCGGGAACAACGTGTGGGCGTTCACGCTGACCGTCGACGAGGACCGCGGCCTCGTCTACATGCCGGTCAGCGGGCCGGGGTCGAACTTCTACGGGGGCGACCGGCCTGGCGACAACCTGTTCGGAAACTCGACCATCGCCATCGACATCCGGACGGGCGACCTGGCGTGGTATTTCCAGAACATCCACCACGAGCTGTGGGACTACAACCTGCCGCCGGCGCCGGGGCTGTTCGAGATCGAGCGCGACGGCGAGCGGATTCCCGCGCTCGCGCAGGTGGGCAAGTCGGCGTTCATGTTCATTCTGAATCGCGAGACGGGCGAGCCGGTGCACGGGGTCGAAGAGCGGCCGGTGCCCGCGGGCGACGTGCCGGGCGAACAGTATTCGCCCACCCAGCCGATTCCGGTCAAGCCGCCGCCGGTGGCGCGCGTCAGCATCGGCCGCGACGACATCGTGACCGCGGACGACACCACGGCCGCGCACGCGGCCGCCTGCCGCGAGCTGTGGGACACCGTCGGGTACTACAACGAGGGGCCGTATACACCCTTGCGGCTCCAGCAGGAGGGCACCGCGCCATCGCTCGTGTTTCCCGGCATGAGCGGCGGCGTGAACTGGGGCGGGACCGCCTACGATCCGGACCTCGGCTACATCTTCGTGAACTCGAAGGATCAGCCGATCAGCGGCTGGATGGCCGAGAACCCGCTGTATGGTCCCGAGACGCTGGACACGCAGGTGCCCTACGTGCGCGCGACGGCGCAACCGTTCGAGGCGCCGATCTTCGACGACGCCGGCGAGCGGCTCGGGTCGCTGCCGTGCTTCAAGCCGCCCTGGGCGCGGCTGTTCGCGGTCAATGCCGGCACCGGAGAGATTGCCTGGGAAGTGCCGCTCGGGATCAACGAGCTGCTGCCCGAGGGCCGGCAGCGTGTCGGCACCCCCAGTGTGGGCGGCCCCATCGCCACCGCCGGCGGGCTCGTGTTCATCGGCGCCACCACCGACCGGCGGTTTCGCGCGTTCGACTCCCGCACGGGCGAGGAGCTGTGGTCACCCGCGTTCGACTACAACGTTACCGCGGTGCCCATCACGTACGAGGGGCGCGACGGCCGGCAGTACCTCGCGCTCAACGTCTCGGCGCCCGCCGCCGGCCAGCCCCGCGGAAACGAGCGCCTGGTCGTGTTCGCCCTGCCTGAGTGACCGCCGACGGCCGCCGCAGAACCAAGCGCCGAGGCCGCCACCGGCACTGGGTCGTCGCGACACGGAAGGACAGATTGTCCATGACACCGAGACGCGACTTTCGGCAGACCAAGATCGTGTGCACGCTGGGTCCGGCCAGCTCGACGCCGGAACAGATCGAACAACTCACCGCCGCCGGCATGAACATCGCGCGGCTCAACATGTCGCATGGCGACCATGCGAGTCATCTGCAGGTGATCCAGGTCGTCCAGAAGCTCAACGAGCGCCTGAACCACCCGATCGCCCTGCTGCTCGACCTGCAGGGACCGGCCATCCGCACCGGCGATCGCCACGGGCACCTGTCCCTCGAAGTCGGTCAAGAGTTCCATGTCACCGTCGGCCCCACCGGGAACCCGGAGGAGAGAACCATCCACGTCGACTACCAGGACATGGCGCATCAGTTGAAGGTGGGTAATCGGATCACGGTCGACAACGGACTGATCAACCTGGAGGTACTGGAAGTACGCGAGGGCGATCTCCGCTGCCGGGTGCTGGACGGCGGGGTCCTGGGATCGCGAAGGCACATCAATCTTCCCGGGGTGCGGATCAACCTGCCGTCGATCTCCGACCAGGACGTTGCAGACATCCGATTCGCGGCCGAGCACGACATCGACTTCCTCGCCGTGTCGTTCGTGCGCAGCGCCGAGGCCGTGCGCGACGCACGGCGGATCATCGCCGAGGCCGGCGGGCACCCCATGCGCATCATCGCCAAGATCGAGAACCAGGAGGGCATCGACAATCTAGACGAGATCATCGACGCGGCCGACGGCATCATGGTGGCTCGGGGCGATCTCGGCGTCGAGGTGGAGTTCGAGATGCTCCCGGCGGCCCAGCGCGACATGGTGCGGCGCTGTGCGATCGCCGGCAGGCCGGTGATCGTGGCGACCCACCTGCTGGAATCGATGATCGAAAACCCGATGCCGACCCGGGCCGAGGTCACCGACGTCGCCAACGCGGTGTACGAACAGGTCGACGCGGTGATGCTCAGCGGGGAAACGGCGACCGGCAAGTACCCGGTGCGTTGCGTCTCGGTGCTCGACCGCATCGCGCGGCGCACCGAGAAGGACCGCGGGCTGGAACTCCACCGCGACCGGGAACCGGAATCGATCCGCGATCAGTTGGCCCGGAGCGCCTGTCTGCTGGCCGATTCGCTCGGATCCCGGGCGATCGTCGTCATGACCATGCGCGGCCTGATGGGATGTCTCGTCAGCAGTTTTCGCCCGCGCGGCGCCATCATCTACGCCTTCACGACTACGGACATCGTCCGCCGCCGGCTGTGGCTCTCGCGATCCGTAGTGCCGTTCACCCTCGACCTGACGGAGGAGCCGGAACAGGCGGTGCTCCATGCCCTCGATCTCCTCAAAGCGCACGATCGACTGGAGAGCGGCGAACCCGTGGTGATCGTCGCGAACGTCGCCACCAGCTACGGCCACTCGAACGCCATCCAGGTGCGCACCGTCGAGTGAGCCGCGGGGTGGCAGTCCGCTGGAAGACGCCCGGCAGGCATCAACGCTTGAACGTCCGCTACGCCAGCGGCGGACGGAGGACGGGAGGGGCTCCCGACTCGAGTCCGACGGCGTCACGCCACTCGCGCAGCGTGTGGAGGCCAACGCCTCGGACAAGCTTTTCGGCTAGACCTTTCGCCTTGGGCGGATCGCGCGTCAGCAGGATTGCGCCGTCAACGCGCCCGAGTTGATGTCGGACTTTCATCATCTCACCCGATCGCAGACACCCGTCGCGCGACCCGTACACGTGCGGAGACGCACGACGCCGCCACGCGGAACGAGCGGCGAGCAGCGATCAGAATCGTGCCCGCACGATGGTGATGGGGTGTCACCTGCCTTGCCGGCTTTCGCTCGTGAACGGAGAAGTGATTCATGACCGCACGGGTGCAAACGGATCGCGCGTCCGAATCTCCGGAAACAGCGAAAAATCGCGATCGCGGGTAAGCAACGCCTCGGCGCCGTGTGCCACGCACAGCGCGGCGACCCGGGCATCGTGGACCACTGCCCCGTGCACACGCGGTCGCTGAATGAACCCGCTCAGCAGGTCGAGGAAGTCGTCGGTCTCGCCCAACAGTCGACTCGATGGTGACGATGTCCATGCATCAAGCTGACGCCAAGCACGCTCGACGGTCGTCGCCCGGTCCTTCCAGATGCGACGATTTGTCACCACGCTGAGGAACTCGTAGCAGCACGGCCAGGGAATCGCCCACGCGTCGTCGCCTTCCGCGAGTCGGCGCATGATGGCGAGTGCGGGACTGTGTACGCGGGATTCCCGGCGGTGTGCGTAGACGAGCAGATTCGTATCTACTGCGATCACGGCGTTCCCGGGTCGCCGTAAATCGTTTCACGCAGGTCCTGCCACGAGTACGCCTCAAGCGGGTCGGGACCATCCGGTTCGCCGGCGCTCATGTCCGGCAACCGATACCGGGGCCGGGTCGCTGGCGTCGACAGCACTAGCCGGAGCCCTTCCTCGACCACGGCACGCAACGGTCGACCGTTCCGCTTGGCGTGCCGCTTGGCCCGCACGAGAAGCTTGTCGTGTATCTCGATGGTCGTCTTCACCATACCCATACTACCCACCAAGGATCATAAGGGCAAGCCATCCCTTACGGGGTCTTGCCGGTCGCAAGAAGGTGCTGAAGCCGTCGCCTGTGCTCGCGCGCACGACGCTCGCGGCGAGAGTCGCACGAGTGCTTCTCTGTCTGAGGAAGCGCCGGACGGAACCCAGCGAATACCCGGCGCAGCACTGGTGGCCATTGCGACAGCCCCGCTGACTCCGACTCGAATACGTGGATCCAATCATTGTCGTTGCTCGGAATATTAACGGAGCGGTCTGTGAACGGCTTCGAGGGTTCCGGAGATTCCCGTTTGCAATGAGGGGAATAACGACGGAAGCATGGCTGGTGCGGTGGCAGTAAGCCGCTTTTTATGAGTAACTTGCTGAGATTATGCCGCTAACCCTGCCCTGACTGGCCCGACCCGCGCCGCCGAGGCGGGTGCGCAGGTTGCGGCGATCCGCGTGAGGGTCCGCGCATACGCGATCGGATCAGCCCCACGCGCCGAGGACCGTGACATCCCGGAGGTGCTTCACGTGAAATCCGAGTGAAGCTGCCGCCTCCGGAACCTCGTGCCACGAATATACGTCCATCGTTCTACGAACCGACGTGTGTCCCACCGGCCGCCAATTCATGCGTTCACCCGCAACCGTCATCGACGAGCTCTTCCTGTGGGTGCGCTCCACGCCTCTGTTCCTGCGCTTCACGCTGTTCACACGGCTTCTGCTCGCCGTCGGGTTCATCCAGCCCGGGATGGTCAAGCTGCTCGGACGGCGGTTCACCCTCCTCCCGGAGAGCACCGCCATCGGGGCGTTCTTCGAGGCGATGTATCAGACAGGATTGTTCTGGAACTTCATCGGCGCAGCGCAGGTTGTCGCCGGTGTGCTGCTGCTGGCGCCGCGGCACGCCCACCTGGGCGCCCTGCTGTTCCTCCCTATCATTGCGAGCATCAACGTTATCAACCTCGCGTTGGGCTTCGGACTCACGACCGTCATCACCGCCCTCATGCTGCTGGCGGCGCTCTACCTGTGCCTGTGGGACTACGACCGCTTCCGGAGTCTCTTCACGACGCGTCCGTTCGACGCGCACGACGACGTCCAGACTCTCGAACTCGACCGCTGGGAGACGGCAGGGTTCACCGTCTTCGCCATCTCCCTCCTTGCGTTCTTCGGCGGGGGTTTCGGTTCCGACCAGGTGGCGCTCCTGGCCATCCCCGCCGGACTGGCCGCGGGCGTGTTCACGCTGCTGCGGTTCTGCCTGATCGCCTGGCGGCGTCGGCGGGAGTCGGCCTGACCCGATTCATCGTTCCGGGACGCCGACCTCCACGAACTCTGTCTGAAAGGGGCGCACCATTATTTGCAGTTGGGCATACAGCTGGACAACGCGCATACTCAGCGCGGCTAGCCGTAGCCTCGATTCCTCCGCCGTCGTGTCGCTGCCCTCCAACAGATCGGAAATGGATGCAACCGCTTGGTTGAGCTGTTCCACGGTCGCCTCGATCGCGTCGTCGTCAATTGTTCTCCTGCGAGATTCGAAGTAAATCAGAGGTTCGGTGACGACGCCGATACCGCCTAGGCGAGCGAGCGCCACCTGCATTCGTTCCCGCACAGCAGCCACCACCTGCTCTCGCTCTCGGCGTCGCTCCAACTCCTGCGCCCGAAGCTGCGCCGCCGCCACCGGGTCGAACGTGACGATTCTCGGCACCGCGATCTGGAACGGCACGGACGTCTGGAACGTGACCGGGTCTCCACCGACCGCGATGTCGACGGTGCCCAACTCGCGCTCGGGAACACTGTCGAGATCGATCACGGTGACCGTCACGACCTCTTGCGCGTCGTCGCGTATTCTCGGCACGAAACCCAATCTGCCGGCGTCCCGCAACCAGATGCGCATGCGCTGGCCCTCCAACCCGCGGATCTGCGGCTGGTGACCGCCTGGCAGCGTGAAGTCGAGCACGATCGCGTGCCTGACCTGCGACGCCGGCTGACCGGCGCCCGTCGTCTGCAGCGCTCCCCCGGGCGCGGCGGCGTTCAGCGGCACCGTCGCGGCGGCCGTCCAGACCGTCGCGCCCAACGCAATGCACAGCCCGGTCGCGACTACGGCCGAACGTCGTGTCGACATCGCTCCCTCCTTCTCGAACAAGGCATCAGTCCGGATCCGCAGCTCGGTCGACCGCAGCATCGGCGACGCGAGCCGCAACGTCAGCGGGTGCCCCGCCAACTCGACGAGGCACCGCACGTAGGCGCGCCGGTCGTCCGTGCGGCGCACCACCTTGGCGTCGACCACCTGCTCGCGGTGCAACCGGATGCGCCGGCGCAGCAGCCACACCCAGGGGTGAAACCACAACAGCGCCGCCGCCACGTCCTCGACCACGACCCGCGCGAAGTCGCGCCGCTCGATGTGCAGCAGCTCGTGGCAGACGATGGCGCGTTGAAACGCCGGTTCGAGGCGGTCAAAGGCGGCCGGCAACATGACCGTCGGCCGGAACAGGCCGAAACTGCAGGGCATCCGGACGTCCGGATGCTGCACGAAAACGGCTGAAACGCGGAACCGCGCGAGGAGCTCCCGGGCGACCGCCGGGGGCGCGATCCGGGCCGCCGCGCGGGCGAGGCGGGCGAGCCGCAGCAGGCCCAGCCCGATCCACCCCAGGCGGACGATCACCCCCGCGGCCAGCAGCCCCAGCGCCCACGTCCACGGGTCGACACGCCAGCGTGCGGCCGGCAGGGCGACGACACGGCCCGCCACCGACACGCCGTCCCCGCCTTCGACCGCCTGTTCCATGCCGGATATGGGTGCCAGTCCTCCGGTGGGCGCCGCCGCGACCGGCTGCCAGGGCTGGATCCACGGCGCCACCAGCAGCAGCAGGAGGACCGCCTGCCAAAAGCGCAGCAGGAAGTCCGGACGACGAATCCGCAGCACGGCGACCCCGAGCCCCGCGACCCCGGCCAGCAGCCCGGCCTGCAGCCAGTGCGCCACGACGTTGTGGGCCAGCAGGTCAGCGGTCATCGTCCGTCTCCGGCCCGTTCAACCGGCTGGCGATATCGCGCAGGTCGTCCGCGCTGAGCCGCTTGTCGAGGATGAGGTGCTGCACGAGCGGCTCGGCCGCGCCGCCGAAGACGCGATCGACGAAGTGGCGCACCATCGCTTGCAGCACACCCTGCCGGGTGGACCTGGCTTGATAGACATGCGCCCGGGCCGCGCGGCTGACACGCAGGTGCCCTTTCTGCTCGAGAATGCGCATCGTCGTCAGCACCGTGGTGTAGGCGATCGGCCGGCGCGCGCGAAACGCCTCGTAGACGTCGCGCACCGTCACCTCGCCGCGGTCCCAGACGATCTGCATGATCGCGAACTCCTGGTCGGCAAGCGGCGGCAATTTTCTCATCTTGATTGTCGCTGTAGAGACGTCCCTGGCCATCCCGGCCGGACTGGCCGCGGGCGTGTTCACGCTGCTGCGGTTCTGCCTGATCGCCTGGCGGCGCCGGCGGGGGTCGGCCTGACCCGATTCATCGTTCCGGGACGCCGACCTCCTGGAGCTGGGTCTGCAAGCGGCGCACCATCTCTTGCAGCGCGGCAACCCGTGCAGTCAGCATGGCCAGCCGTACCTGCATTTCGTCCGCCGTCGTGTCACCGCCCTCCAACAGGTCGGAGATGGATGCAACCGCTTGCCTGAGCTGTTCCACGACCGCCGCGGTCAGTTCCGTCGTGATTGCCCCCTGCTGCTCCCTCGTGATTGCCCCCTGCTGCTCCTCCACTTGACGCCGGAGGGCAGCCTCCACAGCTCTCAACTCCTGTTGACGCCGGAGGGCAGCCTCCACCTGTTGACGCCGGAGGGCAGCCTCCACAGCTCGTTGCTCCAACTCCTGCGCCGGCTGACCGGCGTCCGTCGTCTGCTGTGCTCCCTCGGGCGCGGTGCCGCCCAGCGGCACCGTCGCGCAGGCCGTCCAGACCGTCGCGCCCAGCGCCACGCACAGTCCCGTCGCTGCTACGGCCAAACGTCTTGTCGACATCGTTCCCTCCTTCTCAAATAAGGCATCAGTCCGGGTCCGCAGCTCGCTCGACCGCAGCATCGGCGATGCCAGCCGCAGCGTCAGCGGGTGCCCCGCCAACTCGACGAGGCACCGCACGTAGGCGCGCCGGTCGTCCGTGCCGCGCACTACCTCGGCGTCGACCACCTGCTCGCGGTGCAACCGGATGCGCCGGCGCAGCAGCCACACCCAGGGGTGAAACCACAACAGCGCCGCCGCCACGTCCTCGACCACGACCCGCGCGAAGTCACGCCGCTCGATGTGCAGCAGCTCGTGGCAGACGATGGCGCGTTGAAACGCCGGTTCGAGGCGGTCGAAGGCGGCCGGCAACATGACCGTCGGCCGGAACAGGCCGAAACTGCAGGGCATCCGGACCGCTGGATGCTGCACGAAGACGGCCGACACGCGGAACCGTGCGAGCAGGTCCCGGGCGACCGCCGGGGGCGCGATCCGGGCCGCCGTGCGGGCGAGGCGGGCGAGCCGCAGCAGGCCCAGCCCGATCCACCCCAGGCGGACGATCACCCCCGTGGCCAGCAGCCCCAGCACCCACGTCCACGGGTCGACACGCCAGAGTGCGGCCGGCAGGGCGATGACACGGCCCGCCACCGACACACCGGCCCCGCTTTCGACCGTCTGGTCCATACCGGATATGGGGGTGCGGTCTGCGGCAGGCGCCGCCGCGACCGGCTGCCAGGGCTGGATCCACGGCGCCGCCAGCAGCAGCACGAGGACCGCCTGCCAAAAGCGCAGCAGGAAGTCCGGTCGACGAATACGCAGCACGGCGACCCCGAGCCCGGCGACCCCGGCCAATGCGCCTGCCTGCAACCAGTGCGCCACGACGTTGTGGGCCAGCAGGTCAGCGGTCATCGTCCGTCTCCGGCCCGTTCAACCGGCTGGCGATATCGCGCAGGTCGTCCGCGCTGAGCCGCTTGTCGAGGATGAGGTGCTGCACGAGCGGCTCGGCCGCGCCGCCGAATACGCGATCGACGAAGTGGCGCACCATCGCCTGCAGCACGCCCTGCCGGGTGGACCTGGCTTGATAGACATGCGCCCGGGCCGCGCGGCTGACGCTCAGATGCCCCTTCTGCTCGAGAATGCGCATCGTCGTCAGCACCGTGGTGTAGGCGATCGGCCGGCGCGCGCGAAACGCCTCGTAGACGTCGCGCACCGTCACCTCGCCGCGGTCCCAGACGATCTGCATGATCGCGAACTCCTGGTCGGCGAGCGGCGGAGGTTGTTTCGGCATATCTACTAGCACATTAGTACGTGCAAGCCGCGATGTTGTCAAGGGCAAACTGCCGGACTGGAAGGTGGTTGTGTGGCGGTGACGATCAAAGGGACAACTGTGATATATAGAAATATATTTTCTAACCACTACAATATGGTTTTGTGCACCTATCATGATCCATCTGACTGAAATTGTGGCCGATGCGCTGCGGAACGCCCGTCACGCCAAGGGTCTCAATCAGCGCGAGCTGAGCGCCAGATCCGGCGTGCCGCAGGGCCATATCTCGAAGATCGAGAACGGCGCCGTCGATCTCAGGGCGTCGAGCCTGGTCGCGCTGGCCCGCGCCCTGGATCTGGAGTTGATGCTCGTGCCCCGCAAGTCCGTGTCGGCGGTTCAGTCGATTGCCGGCAACGCCGCGGCCGGCGCTGCGCAGGATGGCAGGGCGGCCCGCCAGGTCCACACGGAGCTGTCACGTCTGCAAGCCGCGATCGACAATCTGCCCACCGACCAGATGTCCAGAACCGAAGTGGCGCAGTTTCAGCGTGACGTGCGCGAGCTTGGGTACTTCCGGCCCGCCATGATCGATCTCCAGGCCATCCGGCATGCCAATCGGACGGTCAAGGCGTTCTCGAACGGCGCCGGCGCTCGCGGTGCGTTCCGCCAAGCCATGTTCCAGCTCCGCACGCTGCGTGATGCGCTCGCGCAGGGCCGGGTCGCGAGCGATGACACCGCATCCGTGCGCCCGGCCTACAGCCTCGACGATGACGAGAATGGCTGACCTTTGAAGACGATTCCCATCGCCTGACCGGAGCAATGTGCAGGGCGCAGCGCCGGTGGGTCAGTCCTTCAGACACCCGTTGAACCACTCGCGCGCCATCTCGGCCGACTCGTCGAACGCCTCGCCGTAGATGCCGTAGTGCGTGATACCCGGGATGACGCGGTACTCGGCGCGCGCGCCGTTGGCCTGCGCGCGCGTGACCGCCAGTTCGCCGGCGCGGTGGCGGTCGAAGAGCTCCTCGTTCTCGGCATCGATGACCAGCAGCGGAATGCTGATGCGGCCGGCGTCGTTGACGGGCTGATACTCGATGACCTTGTCGAGATGCGCCCAGCCGTTCAGATTGGGCGCCTTGTCGGTGCCCTGCGGCAGCGGCGCGATCTCGCCGCGCGCGCGGCGGACCGCCTGCTGCCGCGCGTATTGCTCGATATCGACGCCGCTGCCCTCCCACGACGTGCGCGCGAGGTCGAGCGAGTCGGCGGCGGCGACCTGACCGACGGCGCACGCGGCCCGCGGCTCGTTGGCGGCCACCCAGATGGCGTGCGCGCCCGAGTAGCTCGATCCCCAGTAGCCGAGCCGGTCGAGGTCGACGTTCGGCTCGCCCTCGATGAAGTCGAACGCCCGCCGGATGTCGAGCGTCTGGTCGATCGGATCGACCACGCGCCGGATCTCCCGTGCGGTGACCCGCACCTCGCCATCGTCGCCGCGCTCCGGCATGTCGCCGATGACGACGAGCTTGCCGTCGCTCTCGCCCCATCCCCGGTAGTCGAACGCGAGCACCACGAATCCGTCCGCCGCGAACGTCGCCGCGTTGCGGACCAGGCCCGCCTTGGTGCCGCCCCAGCCGTGGCTCATGACGATGGCGGGCAGCGGCCGGTCGCCGCCGTCGGCCGGCCGGTAGAGGTCGCCGGCCATGCGCGTGCCCTCGCTCCAGATATCGACGGCCCGCTGCAGCACGCCGTCGGGCAACGCCGGACGGCGCTGCGCGCCGGTCGCGGACGACAGGAGCAGCACGACAGCGATCAGCAAAACGACGACAGCGCGCATGGTGCGCATAGGAGCCTCCCTGGTGGGCCGAATGACTTCCACAAGCATGCCAAGATGGCGCCCCGAAGTCGAGCGGCGACCGATGAGAACGGCCGATTGGCGGACTGCACCGGAGCTGTTGCCACGGGCGGCTTGTTTCGTCTGAAGGGTCGGTACATCAACGACACGTGATTCGAGGGTGCCAACACACGCCGTGTCCCGGTCTGGACGACTGGTTCTCCCGCCGCGTTGCGGCCACAATGGGTCGGCATGAGCAGAACGACATCGCCGCCGGCGGACCGGCGAGCTGGCGCGGCGGACCAATCGGCGCCCATCCTGGAGCACGATCCTGCGACTGAATCGGTCCTCGAACCGGGCAGGATTCCCGCACTGGCGGGTATCGCCGAGCGCTGCGTGCTCTGCTTCTTTCATGACGCGGTCGCAACGATGGTGTCCGGCGGATCGGCCGAGAAAGTGACGGAGCTGCAATCGGAGATGGGTCCGCAGCCGGTGTACGAATTCGAGGAGTCGGGCCGGCGTCTCACGCTGGTTCAACCCGGTTTGGGCGCGCCGTTTTCGGCGGCGTTCATGGAGGAGTTGATCGCGCTCGGGTGTCGGCACTTTATCGCCTGCGGCGGCGCGGGCGTGCTGCGTGGCGACATTGTGGTCGGCCACCTGGTCGTGCCGACGGCCGCAGTGCGCGACGAGGGAACCTCGTATCACTACTTTCCGCCGGCGCGGGAGTTGACGCCGACGCCCGCGGCGGTGACCGCCATTCGGACCGTGCTGGACGAGACGGGGATTGGATACCTGACGGGAAAGACCTGGACCACGGACGGGTTGTATCGGGAAACGCCCGGCAAAGTCGCCCGCCGCCGCGCCGAGGGCTGTCTGACGGTGGAAATGGAATGCTCGGCCCTGTGCGCGGTGGCCCGCTTTCGGGGCGTGACGTTCGGGCAGATCCTGTACGGCGGCGACGACGTGAGCGGGCTCGAGTGGGACCGGCGCGGCTGGGACCGCCAGACTGAGGTTCGCCAGCGGCTGCTGCATCTGGCCGCGCAGGCTTGCCTGCGAATTCCGGACTGACGTTCGCCAGCGGCTGCTACATCTGGCCGCGCAGGCTTGCCTGCGAATTCCGGACTGACGTTCGCCAGCGGCTGCTACATCTGGCCGCGCAGGCATAGCTGCGGAATCAGAACTCACGATCGAGTCCCACCCGCGGGCGATTGCAGCCAGGGAGCCCACCGGCGCGACGGTCACCCGGGCGAGGACACGACGTTGCCTTGTCCCCCGAGCACGGATCGGGTTCATAATATGGCCTGTCGTCCGGTGACAAGGCTGTCGGTGCCCGGACACCGGCAGACGTAGAACGGCCGGGAACGCCGCCGCCGTCGAGTGGTGCGGCAGGCGCGTCGCGGCCCGAGGAGATCGAAATGAGACGCTTTCACTGCCTGCTGGCCGTCACGTTGGCCGGCATCCTGCTGGCCGTCGCCGCCAACGAGGCGCGCCAGGCCCGCTTCGATATCCGCCCGCTGGAGCTTGCGGACAATCTCTACGTGCTCACGTCCGATCCCGCGGAGCAGGGCATGCGCACCGGGGGGAACACCGCGGTTTTCGTGATGTCGTCGGGCGTGGCGCTCGTCGACACGAAGATCAGGGGCTACGGCCAGGACATTCTCGCCGAGGTGCGCACGATCACCGACAAGCCGGTGACGACCATCATCAACACCCACACGCATTGGGACCACAGCGGCGCCAACACCGAGTTCCCCGACACGATCGACTTCGTGGCGCACGAGAACACGGCGCGGCACATGGCGAGTCAGGACTGTGACGACGGCGCCGGGTTCGTGGGCGGCTCGATCAAGAACTGCGAGGCGTTCACGGGCGAGAACCGGAAGTACCTGCCCAAGACCACGTTCTCGACCCAACGGACGTTGTTCAGCGGTGCCGATCAGATCGACCTGTACTATTTCGGACGCGGCCACACCGACGGCGATACGTTCATCGTCTTCCGGGCCGCCCGCACGATGCACGCGGGCGACATGTTCGCCCGCAAGGGCCTGCCGTACATCGACGCGGCCAACACGAACGGCAGTGCAACCGAGTTCGGCGCGACGCTGCAGAAAGTGGTCGACGGCGTCCAGGGCGTGGACACGATCATCCCCGGGCACGCAGACGACCCGCTGACCTGGAGCGACCTCGTCGACTATGCCGGGTTCTACAACGACCTGCTGACCAGGGCGCAGCAGGGGAAGGCCAGCGGTCGCAGCGTGGCGGAGTTCGTGGACAGCTATTCGGCGCCGGACAGGTATAGCGACTTCCAGGTGGCGGCGGACCGGCTCCGAACCATTGCACAGCACATATACGACGGGCAGTAGCCTCCCTGCGACGCGTGGTGGTCCGATATGAGAAGCACACCAGACACGACCGAGGCGCAGGCGCGCCGGCTGGCGTCCGCGCACCGCCGGCGGGTCGGGCTGCCGATCTGGCTGCTGGGCGCGGCGCTCGCGCTTCTGCCCGCCGGCGCAGCGGGAGGGCAGCCAGGGGCGAGCGGCGGCGATGCGCTGGTGGAATGGCCGTACGTCGGGGGGGACAGCGCGAACAGCCGGTTCTCGGCGGCCGAGACGTTGACGCCGGCGAACGTGAGCCAGTTGCAGGCGGTCTGGTCGTGGCGTCCCGCGGACCGGCCGCGGCAGGAATTCGGCACCGTGCCCGGAAACTTTACCAGCACGCCGCTCATGATCGACAACACGGTGTATGTGAGCTCGAACTACAACCGCGTCGCCGCGCTGGACGCCGCCACCGGCGCCGTCAAGTGGATCTTCGACCCCAGGGCCTACGCCGACGGCATGCCGGCGCTCGGCGGCGGCTTCCGTCACCGCGGGGTGACGATGTGGCGGGACGGGGAGGACCTGCGCATCTTCCTGGCGAGCCGGCACCGCCTGTTCTGTCTCGACGCGGCGACCGGTGAGGTGCTGCCGGCGTTCGGCGACGACGGGGTCGTCGACCTGAGCCAGGATCTGATCTGGCCGATCGATCGCAGCCATTTCGAGTTCAACGCGGCGCCGGTGGTCTACAAGAACCTGGTGATCGTGGGTAGCGCGGTGGGCGACCGCGTCATCTACCGGCGTGCCCCTCCTGGCGACGTGCGCGCCTACGACACGCGCACCGGCGCGCTCGTCTGGAGCTTCCACCCCATCCCCCAGGAGGGGGAATTCGGGAGCCAGACCTGGGAGAACGAGGCGTGGCGCTACACCGGCGCCACCAACGTCTGGGCCGGCATGACCGTCGATGAGGCGCGCGAGCTGGTCTTCCTCCCCGTCGGCAACCCCACCAACGTCTACTACGGCGGGCTGCGGCTGGGGGACAACCTGTTCGCCGAAAGCTTGGTCGCGCTCGACGCGAATACGGGCGAGCGGGAATGGCATTTCCAGTTCGTGCATCACGGGCTCTGGGATTACGACCTGCCGACGCAGCCGATGCTGACGCCGATCACGGTCGACGGCCGGCAGGTTGAGGCCGTCACGCAGATCACGAAGCAGGGTCTGGTCTTCGTCTTCGACCGCGTCACGGGTGATCCGGTCTGGCCCATCGAGGAGCGGCCGGTGCCGCAGAGCGATGTGCCGGGCGAGCGCACGTCGCCCACGCAGCCGTTCCCGACCCGGCCCCCCGCGCTGCTTCCCACGCTGGGCATGGCGCCGGACGACGCTTTCGACCTGACGCCGGCCCTGCAGGCGGCGGCGCAGGAGGCGATGGGCGCCTTCCGCATCGGTCCGCTCTTCACCCCGCCCAGCCTCGAGGGGACGCTCGTGCGGCCGGGCGGCGGCGGCGTCGCCAACTGGGGCGGCGGCGCGTTCGACCCTGAGACCGGGTTGCTCTACGTCAAGGCCTCGAACGTGGCCGCCGTGATGCGCCTGGCGAAGTTCGACCCCGACACGACGACCAATCCGTTCGCCGACACCACGGACCCGGACTTCGTCGGCTATGACGCCGATCTGGGTGGGCGCGCGATCTTCGAGGGCGGCATCCCGTTGAACAAGCCGCCGTACGCCTACCTTGTGGCGCTCGACCTGAACCGCGGAGACCTCGCCTGGCGGGTCCCGTTCGGACGCGGGAGCGACAGCTTGCGCAGGCATCCGGCGCTGCAGGGCGTCGACCTGCCGGACCGGCTCGGCACACCCGGGGCGCCAGGCGCGATCGTCACCAAGGGGGGGCTCGTGTTCCTCGGCGGCGGAGAGAACGCGCTCTACGCTTTCGACAAGCAGACCGGCCGCGAGCTCTGGTCGGCCGAGCTTCCGCAGCGGTCGTCCGCCACCCCGATGACCTACCAGACCAGCGACGGACGCCAGTTCGTGCTCATCGCGACCGGCTCCGGGGCGAGCCAGGAGCTCGTCGCGTTCGCGACCCCCGAATAGGTGCAGGCGGCGGCGGAGTCGCGCTGGGTGACACTATGATGACCATGGTCATGACCATGATATTATCTTCAGCGACGACGAGACGGGACGGCCTGATATGAACAGCGGCAAAAGGACCGGCGCCCGGACCATCAAGGCGTCGGAGTTCAAGGCGAAGTGCCTCAAGCTGATGGACGAGGTCGCGGAGAGCGGCGCTGAGATTGTCATCACCAAGAACGGCCGTCCGGTCTCGCGGCTCCTGCCGTACCGGGAAAAACCGAAGAGCCTATTTGGCATCGACCGGGGAAGAATCAAGATACTTGGCGACATCATCGAGCCTCTGGATGTGGAGTGGAAGGCCGAGACCGGCAAGACTTGGGACGGCGACCGGTGATTCTCCTTGATACGCATGTCATGCTGTGGCTGAGATTGGGCGAGGCCCGATTGGGCACCCGCGCTCAATTCGAGATCGACGAGGCATGGCAGGCAGGCGAAGTTGGCGTGTCCGCAATCTCATTCTGGGAAATCGCGATGCTGAGGGAGACAGGTCGGATCGAGTTCGCTGAAGATGTCAGCTTCTGGCGTCGGGAGCAATTGGAACAGGGCGTGGTCGAATTGCCGATTGATGGCGAGATTGGAATCCGCGCCGCCGAGCTCGTGGACTTCCATGCCGATCCAGCCGACCGCCTCATCGTCGCCACTGCGCTGGAAGGTCATCGATTGGTGACCGCCGACCATCTGATACTCGACTGGCCCGGCCAACTGAACCGATTGCGGGCAACGGAGTGAGGGACAGTCCCCGGTCCGCCGGTCAAGGTTCGACAACAATCAAGCCGTCGAAATACCGGCGGTAGAAACCCTGTTTCGTTGCACCGGGACGGCGGAATACACTCGCTGCAGACATGCCCCAGCGCGAACAGATCGAAGCGGTTGAGAAACGCCGCGCCCTTCAGGAGCGGCTGGACGTCGAGGCGGCCTGACCGCCGCGCACGCATCAGGTTGGTGTCAGGGGGATCGGAAGATCCCGATGCTCCGAACGATGCCGCGGATGCCCCGCTGTAGTCCCCGTCGCGGAACCGCGTACGTAACCGGGCCCGGGTCAGTCGCTGCCCCCCGGCTGCTGGCGCGTCTTTTCGTGCATCTTGCCGAGCGCCTCGGGGAGATCGATGCCGGCCTGCTTGGCCAGCTCGTGGATGGGCGGCAGCGCGCCGATCAGCCCACGCAGGAAGTGGGCGGTGGCGCCGCCGCCGTCCTGGCCGTTCGCTCCCGAGTCCCAGACGGTGACCTTGTCGATCTTCAGGTTCTGGATCGCCTTCACCTGCTCGGCCACCAGGTCCGGCAAGCGCTCGATGAGCAGCAGGACCGGCGCCAGGTCCTTCCGCTCGCCGCAGATGCGGAGCAGGTTCTCGTAACCGCCGGCCTTCGCGTCGAGCACCTTGCGTATGCCCTCGGCCTCGGCCAGGTAGCGCGCCAGCACGCCGTCGGCGTCACCCTGGGCGATGCGGCGAATCCGTTCCGCTTCGGCGTCGGCGTCGATCTCGACTTTCTTGCGTTCGATCTGCTGCTGGGCGATCTGCTCCTTCTCGAGCTTGGCGAGCTCCTGGTCGGTCTCGGCCTTGAGCACGTCGCGGGCGGCGTTGGCCAGCGCCACTTCGCCGCGCCGCCGCGCGTCGGCGCGCCGTTCGGCCAGACTCGCCTCGTAATCGGCGATGTTCGCCTTCGACTCGTTCTCTCCCTGCACGGCGGACGCTTCGAGCGTGGCGACCTTGACGCGCTGGTCCAATTCGGCCTGCTTCTTGCCCTGGACGGCCAGGGCTTCCTGTTCGGCGACGACGATCTCCTGCTCCCGCGTCGCATTCGCTTCACCCGAGACACCCTCCGCCTCGAACTTCGCGACCTTGACGCGCTGGTCCCGTTCGGCCTGCTTCTGCCCGGCCATCGAGTCGGCCTGCTGCCGGGCGACTTCGACCGACATCTCGCGATTCGCGCTCGCTTCGCCGATCGACCCGGACCGATCGGCATCGGCCACCTCGACCTTGGCCTGGTTGATCGCGTCCGACGCCGCCTTGCGGCCGAGCGCCGCGATGTAGCCCGATTCGTCGGTGATGTCGCGGACGTTGACGTTGATCAGCTCCAGACCGATCTTGTTCACCTCGGTGCTGACGTTCTTGTTGACGAGATCGAGGAACTTCTCGCGGTCCTGGTTGATCTCCTCGATGGAGAGCGTCGCGATGACCAGACGCATCTGCCCGAGGATGATGTCGCTGGCCTGTGCGGCGACCTGGTTGTCCTTCAGCCCAAGCAGACGCTCGGCCGCGTTGTTCATGATGTCGGGCGCCGTCGAGATGCCGATGGTGAACGTGGACGGCACGTTCACGCGGATGTTCTTCTTCGAGAGCGCGCTCGTGAGGTCGATCTCGATCGTCATCGGCTCCAGGTTGAGATAGGCGTAATTCTGAAGCAGCGGGACGATGAAGGTACCGCCGCCGTGCAGGCAGCGGGCGGCCCGCGGTCCGGAGACCTTGCCGTAGACGACCAGCACGCGGTTGGACGGGCACCGGCGGTACTGCCGCGTCAGCATCGTCAGCACGAACAGGATCAGCATGACGATGGTGGCCACCACGCCGAGGGTGCCGAAGCTGAAGATCTGGTCCATGTCGTTGAGTGTCCTCTCTCAGGAATCAGACGCCCCGTAGGCGTCTACTTGATGCGTCTACTCGTGGGGGTTCACGATCAAGGTGTCGTCGTCGCGCACACCGACGACCCGTACGTCGGCGTGCGCCGCCAGCGGCGGACCGGCGCTGACCGCGTCCATCGTCTTCAACCGTCCCGACACGCTGACCTGCACCTTGCCCTGTCCTTCACCCTTGGGTGGCACGGTCATGTAGACGCGGGCGCTCCTGCCGACGGCGGTCTCGAGGTCGTAGGTGACGCTTTGATTGAGCCTGCGGGTCATGAACATCATGCCGGACGCCGTGCACATCATGGTGACGCCGAACCCGACCGCGACGATAACCGATACCGGACGGCTGAGGTCCCAGTCGAAGCGGCAGGCCAGACCCATCCAGCCGGTGCCCATGATGAAGGCGGTCACCGACAGCAGGGAGAAGAGGGTAAACGACGCGTCGGTGCCCGGGTCGACGTCGACATCGAAGTCTCCGGCGTCGCCGGCGAACATCGCAATCACGAGGCGGATCGTGAACAGCAGCGTCCCGACCGCCGCCATGAGCGCGTATGTCACGGCGTCGGCGCCGCGCTGGGCCAGATCCGACCAGTTCCAGAAGACGTCCCAGACCCATTCCATCGGTCAACTCTCGCGGTGCGACGGTACCGCCAGCCGGCGGTCGGCGTCAAGATTTCGTGGCAGAACGTTCGAGGCGCCCGCGCAGGTTGCCTGTGCGCGGCTCGCGCCTCGTCGTGGCGCTGCACGGCCGTGTCCGCCGAGCGGTTCAGTCGGATTGCGTGTCGTCATACCAGACCGTGATGAAGAACAGGAAGGGACCCATGCTTCCAGCGCCGGCGGACTGCTGGATATGCCGAATCTTCACATCTGAATTACGCTGCAACCACTCGTTTATTTCAGCCTCGAACTCGCTCTGCGCAGGCTCGACCTTGTTCTTTTCATTCAGCTTCGTGAATATCTTTGTTTTCACGGCACCGTTCTCCAGTCGTTCAGCGTGGCTTGTTCATGAGCAGCACGGCGGCGAAGACGACGACGCCGGCCGCATCGAGCACGGGCAGCGAGAACCCGCCCAGCGCGACCGAGGGGCCGGGTGCGAGCAGAAGGGCGGCGGCGGCGAACATCGCGATCCGCAGCGGCAACGCCAGCGCGCCGCGCAACTGCCCGGTGATGCCCGAGGCGAAGCAGAGGACTCCCAGTGTGCCGATGACCACCGGCACGAGCATGGCGGCCGGACCGGCGGTCGCACCGGTCGGGGTCAGCATGAGCAGTTCGGGGCGGTAGACGAAGATGTAGGGCAGCGTGAAGCCGACCAGCGCGAAGCGGAACGCGGCGAAGCTGGTCTGCATGATGTTGGTGCCGGCGATCGAGGCGGCGGCATACCCGGCCAGCGCGACCGGGGGGGTCACCATCGACATCATGCCGAAGTAGAAGATGAACAGGTGGGCCGCCAGCGGCACGACGCCGAGGTTGCCGAGCACCGGGCCGATCAGGGTCGCCAGCAGCAGGTAGCAGACCGCCGACGGAAGTCCCATGCCGAGCACGATTGACGACACCATGATCAGCACGAGCGCCAGGAACAGGCTCTGCTCGGCCAGCGGCAGAATCGTGGCGGGCAGACGGGTGCCGATGCCGGTCAGGGTGACGATGCCGATGACGATGCCGACGGACGCCGACGCCGCCACCAGCGCGATCACGTCCCGGGACGACTTCACGAACGCCTTGATGATGTCCCCGATGGACAACCGGGTGCGCCGGTTGAAGGCGCCCACGACCACGATCGCCAGCAGCGACAGGCTGACCGCCCGGAACGGCGTATAGCCGAGAATCAGCAGCAGGATCAGCGTGCCGAGCGCCGTCGCGAAGACCAGGCCCTCCATGCGCGATGCGGCCAGCGGCTTCGTGTCGGCGGCCGATTGTTCGGGCGCGGGTCGCTCGTGCATCGTGCCGCGTGCGTGAAAGTGGGTGATGAGGAACAGCGAGAGGTAGTAGAGGATCGCGGGGATCAGCGCGGCCCGGATGATCTGCAGATATGTCACGGGCGGGTCGACGATCTCCAGCATCATGTAGGCACCGGCGCCCATGACCGGCGGCATCAGGGCGCCGCCCGAGCTGGCGGCGGCCTGAATGCCGGCGGCGGTGGAGGCCTTGAACCCGGCGCTCCGCATCATCGGAATCGTGAAGGTCCCGGTGGTCGCCGTGTTGGCCACGGCGCTGCCCGACAGCGACCCCATCAACCCGCTGCTCAGCACCGCCACCTTGGCGGGGCCGCCGGGGCTCTTGCCGAAGACCGACTGGGCGAAGTCGATGATGAACTTCGTGGCTCCGGTCGCGGCCAGGAACGCGCCGAAGATCACGAACAGGAAGACATAGGTGAACATGACGCTCAGGGCGACCCCGAAGGTGCCCTGCGCCTGCAGGAACGCCTGCGCCACGATCCGCTCGATCGAGTAGCCGCGGTGCGGGAACAGCCAGTCGGGCATGGCGGGTCCGACGTAGGCGTATACGAGGAACACCCCGGAGAGAATCGGCAGCGCCAGCCCGAGCGACCGCCGGGCCGCCTCGATGACCAGCAGCAACCCGATGGCGCCGATCAGGATGTCAGCGGAGGTCTCGAACCCGGCGCGGTTGCCGAGCGACGACCCGCCCTGCCAGACGCTCTCGAAGAACGGTTCGTTCTGGACGAGAATCCAGCCGCAGCAGATGGCGGCCAGCAGCGCCAGCAGGATGTCGCTGGCGCGCGCGACCGGGTGGTGTGCGAGCGAGGCATGGACCGGGACGTTGAGGAAACAGATGACCAGCCCCAGCAGGGCGAACACCGCCAGTTGCGGCTGCGGCGCCAGGATCGGGTAGTTGACCTGCAGCAGGGTGAACAGGCACAGACCGACCGACAGCACGCGGGTGACGAGCTGCCTGAGGTCTGTCGGAGCGCGGCCCGCCGGTGCTACGGCCAGATGCCGATCTCCTGATAGAAGCGGACGGCGCCGGGGTGGAACTCGGTGCCGGTGTCGCGCACGACGTTGTTCGGGTTGATGGCCCGGCCGGCGGCATGCTTCTCGACCACGCGCTCGCGCTGTTCATAGAGTGTCTTCGTGACGTTGTAGACGAACTCCTCGCCGGCGGCGGCGGAGGCGATGAGATGCATCGACCCGACGTCGAGTCCTTCGAACGGCTCGGTCTGGCCGCGGTAGGTCCCGGCCGGAATGGTGGCCGGATTGAAGAAGAGATACTCGTCGATCAGTTGCTGCTTCGCGTCGTCGTCGAACGGGATGAAATGAATGTCCTGCGACGCCGATGCCTGCGTGATCGAGGCGGTCGGCACCGCGCCCCCGACGAACACCGCCGCGGCCGAGCCGTCGGCAATCAGGTCGACGGCGCCGGACTGCGTGGCGTTCAGGGGCGAGAAGTCGTCATACGTCAGGCCGTGGGCGCCCAGAAGGGGACCGACGAAGAACTCGAACCCCGCGCCGGCCGGGCCGACGCCCACGCGGTTGCCCCGCAGGTCGGCGATCGTTTCGACGTCCGAACCGGCCCGCGTGATGAACAGCGCGACGTTCGGCGCCAGCGTCATGACGGTGCGCATCGGATACGGCTTGTCCCAGCCCTCGCCGCCGCGGACGGCGAAAAAGGTGATGGCGGCGTTCGACATCGCGAAATCGAGCTCGCCGCTGTCGAGGCGGCGGATGTTCTCCTGCGAGCCGCTGGTCGCCTCGGCCGTCGTGCTCCAGCCGAACTCGCCGCCGAACTCGTTCAGCACCTCGGCCAGCGCGCTGCCGACGACGAAGAAGGCGCCGCCGGGCGGCGCGGTGCCGACGCTCAGGAACTGCCGCGACGGGGCGCTGTCATCCCCGTCGCCGGCGCCGCCGCCGCACGCGGCGGCGAGCGTGACGCCCATCAACCCAATCAGAAATCCAACTCGGCGCATTCCGTGTTTCCTCTCGATCCGAAGCTGTCGGCTTCGGTGAACGACCTGCGTGTCAAACCACTAATGCTACTCCAGCGGCCCGGATCCGGGCCAGACTCCGCCTTTTCCAATGAGAAGTGAGCCTGAAGGGAGGATTGATTCCAACGTGAAATGAGCCTGAAGGGGGCTGGGTCCCGGATCATCGGAGGATGATCGTGAAGTTCGACCCCCAGCACCTGCAGACCCTCGACCAGGTTCGGGAGTTCCTTGCCGGCAGCCGACCGCTCGACCTGCAGCCGCTCACGTGGACCGGGCGACCGTACTGCCGCCGGCGAGATGTGACTGATAATCGATGCAGCGGAGCAGGAGATTGCCGATGCCGCACGACCGGCTGCGGGTGACGACGGCCGACATCACGACCCTGCACGTCGACGCGATCGTCAACGCGGCCAACACGAGTCTGCTCGGAGGCGGCGGCGTCGACGGCGCGATTCACCGCGCCGCCGGCCCCGGGCTGCTGGCGGAATGCCGCGGGCTGGGCGGCTGCGCGACCGGCGACGCCAGGATTACCGCCGGCTACGACCTCCCGGCGCGCCACGTGATCCATGCCGTCGGACCGATCTGGCGCGGCGGGTCGCGCGGCGAGCCGCGGCAGCTCGCCGGCTGCTACCGCCGGGCGATCGAGCTGGCGGGCGGGCACGGGCTGCGCACGGTCGCCTTTGCGGCGATCAGTTGCGGCGTCTACGGGTACCCGCCGGAGCAGGCGGCCCCGCTTGCCGTCCGCACCGTCGCCCGGGCGCTGGCCGGCGCGCCGTCCATCGCGCGTGTCGACTTCGTCTGCTTCGAGCCGCGTATCCGGGCGGCGTTCGAGCGCGCGCTCGGCGAGCACGCGGAGGGCGCACAACCTTGACGTCTGGCGGTCGAGCGTCGCCACCGCGGGTTTCGACATCGTCGAGCTCGGCACCCGGCCCGCGATGCTCTACGTGCTGGCCCGGAAGAACCCGCCGGCGGCCGCGCGCCGCTGACTGGTCAGCGCGGGCAACCCGCGACGGGGCAGTTGACCAACTCCGCATCGCCGGACCAGGCTGTGCGGGTCGCCCGCGTTGACGTGGGATTCGGACGTCCGCGGCATCCTTGCCTCGATGCCAACGGCTTGTGCCCCGTCGTCCGGCGGCTGACGGGAGATTCCGGCTCAGTCGGTGTTCAGCACCCGCATCGGGTCGATACTCGCCGCGCGCCGCGCCGGCAGGTAGCCGGCGCCGGTCGCGACGGCACCCAGCAGCACCGCCACGCCCAGATACACCGACGCGTCGAGCGGAGCCACCTCGAAGAGCATCGTCTCGAGAAGATGAGTGGTGGCCGCCGCCCCCGCCAGACCCGCGAGCAGTCCAACCAGGGTGAGGCCGAGACCACGCCCGAGAACGAGACGCAAGACCGTGCTCCGATTCGCGCCGAGCGCGATCCTCAGTCCGATCTCCCTCGAACGCTGCCAGACGCCGTGCGCCATAACGCCGTAGACGCCGGCCAGAGCCAGGCAGAGGGCCAGACCTGCGAACCGGGCGAACAGGAGGGTGCGAAACGTCGGCTCCTCCACCGTGGCAGCGAGCGTTTCCCGCATGGTCGTGAACGAGACCGGAACCTCGGGCGAGACCTCGGCGGCCTGCCGCCGGGCGGCGCCGGCCAGCGCCGTCGGGTCGTTCGCGGTGCGGATGACGACATGGAGCGTGTTGCCGTTGTAGGCGTGCTGCATGAAGGGCAGGTAGCACTCCGGTGCCGGAGGGACACCGGGGTTGCGCTGGTGCGTATCACCGACGACCCCGACGATCGTCATCCCGTCATCCCGGTCGAACGGACAGAAGATGGTTCGACCAAGGGGATCGGCGGTGCCGAACGACTCCCGGACCAGCGCCTCGTTGACGATCGCCACCAGCGGGCGGTCAGCGGTGTCGCCTACGTCGAACTCCCGTCCGCCGCGGACCGGGATGCCGAGGGCGGCGAAGGTCCCGGGCGCGACGATGTTGAAGAGGGTGCGCTGTTCGCGGGTCGAGTCCGGTGTCTCCGGCAACCGGTCCACATGGTGAGAACCCGAGCCGCTGCGAGACAGATTGCCCGGCGGGATCGAGGTGGCGCCCGCCGCCACGACGCCGGGGAGCTCTTGCAGTCGTGACAGGACTTCGGTGAAGAATGCGTCGCCCTCCGGGGCAGGACGCACCCCGGTCGCCTGCATGACGAGGACATTGTCCGGTCGATAGCCCAGCTCGACGTCCCCAAGCGCCAGGAGGCTCTTGAGAAGCAGGCCGGCGCCGGTCAGCACCCCGGCAGCGAGGCCAGACCCGGTCTCGCGCGCCGCCAGTCCTGCCGCGGCCGGCCCATGGATCGCGCCGGCGGCATGGAAAGCGCGCACGAGACGCTCGCGGCTGAATGCACCGGCGTCGAGGCGCGTTTCCCACACCGCCTTGGACGGCACAGAACGCCGCCCACACGCTCCACAGGCAAGATCGTGTACTCCTTGAACACGACGTCACGGGTAGGACTCGTGCCCCCGTGGCGAAACCGATGGGAGGACACTGACCGACCAACGTCGTTGCGCTCCGATGAGCGTTCACGTTCGCCGGAATCCGTGTTCACGTTCCCCGGATCCGGCGTTCAACTTCACCGGAATGCGCAGCATCTGGCGCACACCGCCGAGCATGCGGTCGACCTGGACACCGGCGCCATCGTGGGCGTGACGGTGCAGGACGCGAGTGCGGGCGACACGACGACCCTGGTCGACATGCTCGTCACGGCCGCCGAGCAGGTCGAGGCGGTCGGTGCTTGATCGTCTTCGGGTGGCAGCGCAGCAGCGCCGCCAGATCCTCCAGGAACAACATATCGGGCAACTCGTCCGGCGCGACATCCGGGTCGCACGAATCCCCATTGCCGCGGCCCTCTGCGTGCCGCCAAGCGCGCGCTCCGATCAAGCACAGCTGTAGCTCACGCACTTGTGCCAGAACCTGCATCCGCGCCGCGTCCGCGGCGCGTTCCGCTTCCTCCACCACGTTCAGGATCTCGGTGGCCTGCTCTGCGAATCCGGTCGGCGGCCGGGTGTAGCTGTTGAGCCACGCATTCAAGGCGGGCTGACTGACGCGGAGCATCCCCGCGAGCTTGCGCTGCGACAGCCCCAGTGTCGCCATCCGAGCGGCGATCGCCTGTGTGGGAGTGACCATCGGTGCCTCCAGAATTTAGAGGCACCAAGAACTACGTCAACTGTAATCATTGATTATCATTGGCGCATGACCATCGTCGGACAGCGCCTGCGTTCGGCCCGCGCGCTCCGGGGCTTCACCCAGTCCCAGCTCGCCGCCAGGATCGCCATCAGCCGAGAGGGGATCTCAATGGTCGAGTAGGGCCACTCCCGCTTGTCGGTCGACAAGCTGGTAACCGCAGCGAGGACGCTCTCTGTGTCGACTGACTACCTCCGCGGGCTCACCGAGGACACGACTCCCGCCGAGCAGCTCGCACGCGCCCTCGCCGCCGCCACGGGCAGCGAACCTCTCGATGACGGGAACGGGCGCGGCGCAACCCGCGCCGACGGCGACTACTTCGGTGTCTACGCGCTGGCCACGTCTGCGGGCGGCGGCGTTGCCTACGACGAGCGCGTGACCGGCCGCCTCAAGTTCCGAAGGACGTGGCTGGCCCGCCACGGACTCTTCGCCCGCAGTTGCCGTGTCATCGGGGTCGTCGGAGAGTCCATGGAGCCGACGCTGGCGGACGGCTGCTCAATCCTCGTCAACCACGCCAGCCGCCGCCGGCACCTCGGTCACATTTACGTCGTGCGCACCGGAGACAGTCTGGTCGTCAAGCGCGCCGGCAGGAACCCATCGGGCGCCTGGCAACTCGTCAGCGACAACCCCGACAAGCTGACTTGGCCGAACCGGCCCTGGCCGCCCGAGGCGGAGATCGTCGGAGAGTTCAGGTGGGCGGCAAGAACCCTCACATGACGAGGAAACCGCCTCGGACTCCGTCACGCCCCGGCACTTCTTGCACTCCATTGAGCGCCAGAATCTGAACGTGCGGATGGGCGTGCGGCGGTTCACGCGGCTGACCAACGCCTTCTTGAAGAAGCTGACGAACCACGTGCACGCGGTCACGCTGTGGACGGTCTGGTACAACTGGTGCCGATGCCACACGACGACGCGGACGACGCCGGCCCAGGCGGCGGGGCTTACCGACACGTGGTACGATGCGGAATGGCTGATGGGCGTGGTCGACGCGCACCTGCCGAAGCCGGGTCCGAAGCCCCGCAACCGCAAGATGTAGGGGGCTTGACCCGCTGGAGCAGACAGATCGACGATTCGAGCCTGCGGCGGATATACTCTTAGGAAACCGCATGCCAATCTACGTCGTCATCACGAAAGAGCCCACGTCAACAATCTCTCAGAGATTGGAGGCTTACAAGCCCCTGAAGATTGGTCCAGCCGCCTACTTGGTGGTGGCGCCAGATGAAGATCTGGCTTCAACGATAGCGGTGAAGGCTGGCATCAAGGGCGACAACCGCGACGTCAGTGGAGTCGTTCTCGGGTTGAACGAGGCGTACAGCGGCTGGCACCAGTCCGAGGTGTGGGAGTGGCTTCGGCGGTACACGTCACCATGACCCCCCCCGCGAGATTTCCGGCCGCCGTTGAAGACACGGGTCGGGACGCTGCCAACGACACGGGGAACGGCGGTGGTGGACGTTACGACCGCTTGGAAGAGCGGATCCGGATCCTTGAGGGCGATGTGCGCGAGATCAAAACGCGCATGGAGAGCGTCGCCACGAAGAGCGACGTTGATGTCGCCATCGCAAAGCTGAAGACGTGGGCTATGGGCGGAAGCCTCGTCGGCACAATCGCCGTGATCGGATGGCTGGTGTACGCACTGGTGCGCGCGTCTCAATAAAGGGCATCCGCACCTCTCCATGTAGGGCGTAGCCGGCGAAACCCGGCCCGCCGCGCCGCCAATCAAATTGAGACACCACCCGTTGCCGCCGCTCGGCGGGCCGCATGCACTCGCAGCGTCTTGATTGCATTGCAATCGTTGTGTAGGGTTAAACCGAAGTTTCGGAGCGAATAACGCAGAAGTCATTATTATTGAGCGAGTTACCGGTTTTGAGGGTGTATCGGTCGTGGCTACAATCGAGGCGTCACCTCCAAGAGCTCGAAGCAGCGTTGCTGCATCGGCGTGGGTTGTGTCTGCAGCTTGAACGTGGCGCCGCCCTCGGTGACCTGCATGGTGTTGGCGGTCAGCGTGCCCAGGTCGGCGAGCAGCGTCCGGAAGCTGTGCACCGGCAGGTGGTCGTCGGTCCGTTTGCGGCCGGCCTTGGCCAACGCCGCAGGCGAGCGCGTCGCGGGTGCCACGACGGAGCGGCGCTGCTGCTCGGCGGCGGCCGGGTCGTGGTCGTCGAACAGCAGCGGCGCCAGGGCCTGGCGCATGTGCCACTCGACCCAGTAGGCCAGCATGCAGAGCAGGATGTGCGCCCGCACCCGGTCGGGTCGCCGGTGATGGATGGGCCGCACTTTCAGGTCCACCGACTTCAAGCAGCGAAACGCCCGCTCCACCTTGGACAGGTCCTTGTAGGCCCGCACCGTCTGCGCCGCGTCGAACTGCTCCGGCTCGACGTTCGAGCGGACGATGTAGAGCCCGTCGAGCTGCTGCTCGGTCGCG
Source organism: Vicinamibacterales bacterium (assembly GCA_965220695.1). Lineage (GTDB taxonomy): Bacteria > Acidobacteriota > Vicinamibacteria > Vicinamibacterales > UBA8438 > UBA9620. The sequence continues at coordinate 96,963 of OZ244838.1, forward strand.
ATCCGCTCGTCGTCCCGGTGGAACGTGAACGTGTCGTCGGTGATGGTGGTCACGAAGTGCTTGGCGACCTTGTGCCGGTTGATGACCTTCCCGACGCGCAGGCCGATCTCGGCCGCCCCCCGTAGCGGCCGATTCCTGCGCGTGGTCGCCGCCGCGATGGGCGCCAGGTCCTCCTCGGTGGCCGCCAGCAGCTCCTGCCGCTTGCGCTGTCGTTGGGCGGCCAGCAGGGGATTGCGGCACACGATCAGCCGTTCGCCGGGAAACTCCTCGCTGGTGACCTCGGCCAGGTCCCGCTCGTCGAACAACGACGGCGTCACCGTGCCGGCGGCCAGCAGTTTGCGGATCATCGGCGCGCGCAGCGTGGTGATCCAGCGCAGGCCGTCCACGCCCGCCAGGTCCTTGCGGATGCGCGCCGCGGTCGACGGCGCCGAGCGCGAGCACCTCGCCCAGAGTGGAGACGGCGCTGTCGGGCGCCAGGGCGCGGGCGGTGGCCAGCTTGGAGAGGTTGGCGAGGGTACGCTTCTTGACTCGTCCGCCGTCGCGGTAGGACTCGCGCAGGAGCACGGCTGGCGGCGAGGAGCGATTGGACACGCTCTCGATATACATGGTTACATATTGCAATGCAAACAAGGCCCAAAGCGCCCTAAATCGTTTAGAAACTATGGGTTGGGGAAAATCGACCGCTGAAACTTCCGTCTAGCCGTCCGAGCGATGGGTCAACTGAACGAGCTCGACGACAAGCTGTTCGAGTCGGATCGGCTATGCCGTGCTGCGGGCGAGCCAAACGTCACGCAAACGTCCGGTTGAATCTCGTGACTCGCGAGTAGCTCGACTGCCTCGATCCGGGAGGCGCCTCGCGCCTCAGGATCCTTCTCTTCAGGCAAAGGCGGTATCATTTCTGGCGGCGTGGTCCGATCAGCGGAGGCAATCAGGTGAGGGGGTGCGGTCTGCAGGGCGAGAGTGGCGTGTCCGCTTGGGCGGACGGCGGAACACCATCCGATGCGTATTCTTCGGACCATCGTCGTCATGGTTTGCGGGCTCCACGCCGCGAATCTCACACGGGCGGACTCGTGTCGAACACGGGGACGCTTCCGCGCAGCCAGAGTTCCAGTTGCTGCGCGACCTCCACCGCAGCCTGCCTGCGCAAGGCGCATTCCCAGACGGTCGCGACTCGCCAGCCGGCCTGGAGCAGGTCGTTTCGGTTGCGGCGGTCCCGTTTGGTGTTCCCATCGAACTTGGCTCGCCAGAATTCCTCGCGCGTGGTCGGTGTGGTCGCGTACGGGCAGCCGGCGTGCCGGTGCCAGAAGCAGCCGTGCACCAGGCACACGGCACCGAATCGGCGAAACACGAGGTCCGGAGTTCCCGGAAGTCTCCGGTCGTGCAGACGATATCGAAGCCCCAGGGCGTGGATGGCTCGACGAAGAGCGAGTTCAGGTCGCGTGTTCCTGCTTCCGATCCCCGCCATCATGCGCGAACGAGTTGCGCGGTCCACGATGTCTGCCATCGTCGTTCCTGCACCGCCCTCGGAGGAGCACCGCAGACAACAGGCTACACCAGAGGTCCCGGATGTGATGCAACTCGACGGGATGTTGCGACGACGTGCTGGGCCGGACTGGTCTGCACGCCCCCGTTGCGGCGACGCCCCTGTTGAAGACGGGGCAGTCGGCCGTCCCGGCGGCTTCGGCGCCGTCTCGCCGTTCGAGTGCGATCCGTGACTCGAATGGTGCCGGTCGTGGATCTGTTCGCGGGCCCGGGCGGACTGGCGGAAGGCTTCTCCGCGTGCCGAAGACCGGACGGACGCCGCAGGTACCGCATCGCCCTCTCCATCGAGATGGACCCCGTCGCACACCGCACGTTGCTGCTACGAGCGTTCCTGCACAAATTTGCGCAGGGATTCCCCCTAGAATATTACGATTTCCTGAACGGAGTGGTCCCCGAGGAGCCCGACTGGGCGAAGCTGTACCCTAGGCGGTGGGCCGCCGCTTGCTACGAGACCAGGTGCCTGGAACTGGGAACGTACGAGGCGAGCGTCTTTCTCGGGGAACGGATTGAGCAGATCCGTTCGGAGCACGGAGGACGAACCGTGCTTCTCGGAGGTCCACCGTGTCAGGCCTATTCCGTGATCGGCAGGTCGCGAAATGCCGGCAATACCCGATACAACGCTGACGAAGATCACCGTCAGTCGCTCTACGAGCAGTACGTGCAAGTATTCAGGCAGCTTCGGCCTGCGATCGCCGTCATGGAGAACGTCAGGGGGATGCTCTCCGCGCGTCGGAACGGGGACCCGATCTTCCCCGAGGTGATCCACAGTCTCCGGCATACGGGGGGCATGGACGGATACCGGTTGTTCGCGCTTGCTTCTCGATCGGGCGCTCGATCCTGGCACGACGGCCTGAATCCCGAGGACTTCCTGGTGAACGCCGAGGCGCACGGCGTGCCGCAGGCGCGCCATCGGGTGTTCGTCATCTGCGTGCGAGCCGACGTTGCCGGAGAGCTAGCCGGAGAGCACCTGCCGCGACTCGAGCCGGTGCCCGACACGGTGCCGCTGGGCGACATCATCGGCGCGATGCCAAGGCTTCGCAGCCGGCTCAGCAAAGGCGACGATCCCGGCTCATGGCAGGATGCGGTGCGAGCGGCCCATGCCTTTGTCGCCGCCAATCAGCCAGCTATGTCGAACAACGAGAAGGCCCGGTTCCGAAGGGCTCTTGCCCGCGCTCTCGCTACGGCAAACGGTTCCGCGCCGCCGGCTCGCAATGCGAGAGGCAGCACGTTGCTGCCCGCGGGATGCCCTCATGATCTCCGTGAGTGGATCTTCGACGAGCAGCTTTGGACGCTGCCCAACAACGAAACCAGGGCGCACATGGCCGCGGATTTGGCCCGCTACCTGTTCGCAGCGGCGTTCGGCTACGCCTTCCGGCGATCTCCCCTGACCTTCGATTTCCCCGTGGCGCTCATGCCAGACCACGCGAACTGGCATACGGGCGATTTCGACGACCGCTACCGCGTGCAGCTCCCCGATCGCCCGTGCACAACCGTCACGAGCCACCTGTCGAAGGACGGCCACTACTACATTCATCCGGATCCGGGTCAGTGCCGGAGTCTCACCGTGAGGGAGGTGGCGCGTCTCCAGACGTTTCCGGACAACTACTTCTTTCACGGGCCCCGCACGCGACAGTACGTTCAGGTGGGTAACGCCGTTCCGCCATTCCTCGCCCACCAGATCGCCCTCACGCTCTCGACCGTGCTGGACCGCCATGACCGCGTCGGAGTGCGCCGCAGCCCCGTGTCGGTTTCCTCTCGCCGACATCCGGCGAGCGCAGACCGACAATTGCCGCTCATCGCCATGGAGAGGACGTGACGGCGGGCCGTGCCACTCGGGAGCAGGAGATCCCTCCCAGGGCATCGGTCCTTGTGGAGAGCCTGCGCGACATCGGCTACTCGTTGTCCACGGCCGTATCCGATGTCATCGACAACTCGTTGACCGCCGGCGCGCGCACGATCGAATTGCTTGCGGAAACACACGCGGAAGTTCCTGCAATCGGGATTCTCGACAACGGGACTGGCATGACCGAACCGGAACTCGTGGAAGCCATGCGCCCAGGTAGCAGGAGTCCTCTTGAGCACCGGACCGAGACGGACCTTACGGATCTTGGTCGGTTCGGTCTCGGACTGAAAACGGCGTCGTTCTCACAGTGCCGACGACTAACGGTCGTTACTCGCAAGGCCGGCGTAACGTCCTGCGCCGTCTGGGACCTGGATGTGGTCGCGGCACGCGACAGGTGGATTGTGGAGCTGCCCGCCAGCGTCACGACGATTCCGTGGTCCGACCGTCTCGCGACGGACGGCACGCTCGTCGTCTGGCAAAAGCTCGACCGCCTCGTCGGTCCCGACGGACATGGAGATCGAGGGGATCTCGTCCGCCAACTCGACGAGACAGCGCAGCATGTCGAGTTCGTGTTTCATCGATTCCTTTCCGGTCGGGAGGGCAGGAACGGTCGCGTGGAGATTTCCCTGAATGGCCGGGAATTGGAGCCCTTCGATCCATTCCATTCACATCACCCGGCGACGCAGCACCACCAGGAAGAGCCCTTCGTGCTCGCCGGGAAGGAGATCCGGATCCAGCCGGCGACTCTGCCCCATCATGACAAGGTTTCGAGAGCTGACTGGAAGCGGTACGGCGGGCCGGAAGGGTACGTGAAAAACCAAGGGTTCTACCTGTACCGGAATCGGCGGCTTATTGTCCACGGCACGTGGTTCGGTCTCGCACGACAGCAGGAGCTCACGAAACTGTGCCGCGTTCGCATCGACATGCCCAGCAGTCTCGACGCGGAGTGGAAGATTGACGTCAAGAAGGCTTGGGCGCAGCCGCCACCTCCGGTTCGCGAGAGGTTGCGCCGCATCATCGAACAGATCGGCGTCCCGTCGAAGCGGACGTATAAGCTGCGCGGCTCCCGGCTTGCCGAAGACAGCCGCTTGCCGGTCTGGACGCGGTCGCAGGACAAGAACGGAATCTCGTACGGGCTCGACACCGAGCATCCGCTTTTTTCCGCGTTCGAGAGTCGGCTCGATCCAGAGACGGCTGGCGAATTCAGGAGGCTCGTCGGCCTTGTCGTTTCGACGCTACCCGTCGAAGCGCTGTACGCGGACATCAGCGCGAACGCAGAATCGGTGGTGCCCCCTGCGCTGGACTCCGACGACTTCTTCGATGTTGTGAGAATCACGTGCGGCGTTCTCCGGGAACGAGGGCTGTCATGGAACGAGGCGGAGACTCGGATGCGCTCGGCTGATCCGTTCCGGTCACGCTGGAAGGAAATGGCCACCGTCCTCAAGAATTTGCAAGAAGAATGACAGGGCCCATCGTGACGGACTTGGACAAGCTCAAGGCGGCGGTCAGGGGCGTCCTCGGTACCGATCTCCCTACGCAAGAGGGGATTCGGGAGTGGATTGACAAGCTTCGAACTTCCTTTCCGAGCGTGACGGCAGAAGAGGCGAATGAGCTGGCTCTTTGGTTCGAAATGGTCCACGGTGTCACGATGGGGGACGGAGCCGCCCTCAAGAACACCGAATTCGAGCCTTGGCTGGAGGACGTCCGTGCTGGATTCGAGCCCTACTATTGGGACCGCTACCGCGTACTCCTGGAACGGAAGGACCTCTCCAGCCATGTCATCCTCAAGCTGGATGAGAAGACGGAACAGATACTTGGATTCCTCGCGAATCCGACCAAGCTTGGCCAGTGGGATCGACGGGGCATGGTCGTTGGTCATGTCCAGTCCGGAAAGACCGCCAACTACACGGGGCTGGTTTGCAAGGCTGCCGACGCCGGCTACAGGGTGATCGTCATCATCGCTGGAATCCACAACAACCTGCGAAACCAGACCCAACGGAGGATCGACGAGGGCTTCGTCGGAATCGACAGCACCAGCAAGCTGCTGCGGAAGACGCTTCCACACGAGACCGTCGTCGGCGTAGGCCACATTGACGCCCAGCGGCCGCCGGTGACATTCACGACCTCCTGGCGGGATTTCAACAAAACCATCGCCGACAGCGTCGGCGTGCCCCTCCAGAGCCTCGTTCGGCCGGCAGTGTTCGTGATCAAGAAGAACCCGAGCACGCTGCGGAACCTCATCGAGTGGCTGAGGGCGCACAATGCGCAACGCGGTACGTCTACGATCCGCGAGCCGATGCTCCTTATCGACGATGAGGCGGACAATGCCTCGATCAACATCCGGTATCGCTACGAAAAGGTCTCCAGGATCAATAGCCAGATCCGGGAGCTTCTCCGGCTCTTCGATCGGAGTTGCTATGTCGGCTACACCGCCACTCCATTCGCGAACATCTTCATCGACCCTGACAGCGACGACGATATGGTCGGCCACGATCTTTTCCCGCGCGACTTCATCGTCAGCCTGGACCCTCCAGACGACTACTTTGGCGCGACCAAGGTATTTTCGGACGACGCGGAAGGCGTCGTGCAACACGTTGATGACCAAGGCGACTTATTGCCCCTGAAGCATCGAATCGACCACCGCATCGCTGGGCTGCCGGGGACTCTGGAGGTGGCGGTACGTGTCTTCGTCGTCGCGCGCGCCATCCGGCTCGCCCGCGGACACGTCGGACGACACAACTCGATGCTGGTGAACGTCTCGCGATTCGTCGCGGTCCAAGGCCAGATCCGCAATGAGATCCATGCACTTGTTGGGCGCATTCGCAGCAGCGCTCGCGTCAACGGCGCGAGACCGCCGGCCAAAGCGATGGCTGACCCTGAAATTGCAGCACTGCGTCATGCGTTCGAGGAGCACTACGCGGACTCCTCCGGAGTTTCCTGGGCCGATGTCCAGTCGCTGCTGCATGAAAGCGCGAGCGCGGTGAACGTGGTTGAGGTAAACAACCGAGCGGCCGGCTCCCTGGACTACGCGGCGCATGAAACATCGGGGCTGAACGTGATTGCCGTGGGAGGATTCTCGCTCTCCCGCGGCCTGACGCTGGAGGGGCTTGTTGTCAGCTACTTCCTGCGGAACTCGATGATGTACGACACGCTCCTGCAGATGGGTCGGTGGTTCGGTTATCGGCGCGGGTACGAAGACCTGTGCCGGGTCTGGATGCCCGAAGAGGCGCAGGGTTGGTACGCGCATATTGCTGAGTCCATCGAGGAACTTCGGGACGATCTCAAGCGCATGCAGAGCGTGAACGCCACGCCGAAGGACTTCGGCTTACGGGTGCGCAGCCATCCGGATACGCTCGTCGTCACAGCCCGTAACAAGATGGGTGCGGGCACGAACCTGCGTGTACTGATCGGTCTGGCGAATCAGTTCATAGAAACGACAACCCTGCGGTGTGACTGGCGGAGTTTGAAAGCGAACCGGCAGGCCGCAATCACGCTTGCCGAACAACTTCGACGCGTGGGACTTCCGCCGGAGCAGGGAGAGCGGGTCGGCGGTGGTCGTCTCGTGCGCCGTGTGCCGGTGCGGTTCGTGGACGGATTTCTCGCCGCCTTCCGCAATCACGACGGTTGCCCGATCACCGAGACCGAGCCGGTGCGCAAGTACATCAGGCAGCGCCAAGTAGACGAGCTTCGCGCGTGGGACATTCTCTTCGCTGGCGTAACACAGGAACAGGCGCCAGCCAAGCCCCTCGAGGATTCGAGTCTCAGCTTCCGGCTGATTTGCCAGCGCCGCGCAGAGGGTAACGGAAGCGACGAGGTTACGCTGAAGTTCACGAAGCAGCGGGTTAGCTCAAGGGGTATCGCACGGATCGGGGTCGACGACGCAGATGCGCGGGAGGCGGAAGACGAGTACGACGCCAACAACAAGGCCACGGCGACGAAACGAGCGAATTATCCGGACCACATTTACGGTCGTGTTCGCAAGAGGGCGCTGCTCGTGGTCCACCTGCTCGCGATCGGAGGAAAGGACGACGATCTGCGCGGACAGAAGCCCGTGGTCGCGTGGAGCATCAGCTTTCCGAAGACGAGCCGGGAGGAAGAGAAGGTCAAGTACGTGGTCAACACATCTTGGGAACGCGAACACTACCTGGACGACAACGACGAGGACGACGCGGGCGATGGCGAGTGACGATCCCTGGCGCGATATCGCCGCGGCGCACGCCTCCGAGATCAACGCGCGACGGGTCAGGCAGGCGACGCCGTGGGGTTTGTATTGGGCCGTGGACGCCGAACGCAACGTCCTTTTGATCCTCCAGCACAGTGGCACGAGCCGGCGGTCACGGCGCCTGCCGAGACTCCGCGGCCTGCGTGTCGAGGCGCAGCCCGTTGACGGCGGATCGGACGAACGGATCGTCATCCGGCTGACCGACTCGGAGCAGAGAGACATCTTTCTGCGGTTCTGTCGAGACATCGTCGAAGCCACGGTCTTGGCGCAAACCGAAGAGCAAGCTGTGGAGAGGTTTCTAGCGCGCGCGTGGCGGTGGCACAGGCTTCTCCAGGGCGGTCGCGACAAGCGTCTCGGCGATGACGAGCAAAGGGGATTGATCGGCGAACTGGTCGTGCTGGAGAGGCACCTGATTCCCGCGCTCGGCGCGCTGGATGCTGTCAGGTGCTGGACCGGTCCGCTGGATGCGCCTCACGATTTCGAGATCTCACGGCTCCACGTCGAGGCGAAAGCGCGGGGTTCCGCAACACCCCGCGTGGTGATTTCCTCCGAGCACCAGCTCGAGTCGGGCAATGCCGAGAGGCTGTTTCTCCACGTCACGGAGGTGACCACCGCGGTGGAGGGCGGACAGGACGCGTTTACGGTGACCGATATCGCGACCAGAATCCGTGTCGTGTTGGCCGGGCGGGACATGGCCGCCGTCGACATCTTCGAGGAGCGTCTGGGCGCGGTCGGATTCGACTGGACGGACGACTACTCGGACAAGTCCTGGGTTGTCGGGCAGGGAGCCCTATATGACGTGCGCGAAGGATTCCCTCGAATAACGTCGACGATGATTCCGGGAGGAGTCGGGAACGTACGTTACGTGATCTCCCTTCCGGACTGCGAGAGATTCCGCGTCGTTCCCGCATCTCTGCCGATCACGGCTTCGGGAGCCAGCGATGACAGTTGAGGAGTTCGCGGGAGAGTTCTTCCAGGACGTTCTCGCCGAAGCCGATGCTCAAGGCCAGTTCGTCGAGGACGTCTTCTTCCACAAGTTCTGCGAACACCTGATGGAGGCGGGTGAGCTGGACTCGGCCGACCGGGTCGCGTATCGGGGTCAGCCGGGGAGAGGAATTCGCGTCGACGGATACGGAGGCGATCCCGCCGAGGACGACTCGGACACCTTCAGTCTCCTGATCTCCGACTTCCATCCATCGGCCGACGCTGGGCGCCTGATCGGAAGCGAGATGAACACGATCTTCCGGCGGTTGTCCAACTTCCTTCGGCATGCCCTTGATCGCAAGTGGCGCGACGCACTTGAGGAAACGAGTCCTGCCTTCGGGCTCGCGGACCTGCTTTCCAAGCGCTGGAGCGGCATTGGTCGCGTTCGCTTGTTTCTGATCACGAATCGCGCGCTGAGCGAGAGAGTCGACGGGCGGGAAGCGGACGAGCTTGACGGCAGGACGATCACCTACAGCGTCTGGGACATCGGCCGGCTGTACCGGCAGGCGACAGTCGGACACGGCCGGGAGGAGATCGACGTCGATCTGGCGGGCAGCTTTGGCGGTCCGCTTCCCGTCCTTCCAGCACAACAGCCGGACGCCGACCATGAATCGTACCTCGCGATCATGCCCGGAGAGGTGCTCGCGGCGATCTACGACCGGTGGGGCACTCGACTTCTGGAACAGAACGTACGGGTCTTCCTGCAGCATCGCGGCAAGGTCAACAAGGGGATCAGGGCGACCATCGAGAACGAGCCCAACATGTTCTTCGCCTACAACAACGGCATCACCGCTACCGCCGAGGAAGTCGATATCGATGACGACGGGGGCGGACTGCTGCTGCGGCGATTGAAGAACTTCCAGATCGTGAACGGCGGCCAGACGACGGCGTCAATCCACTCGGCGCAACGCGGCAAGCTCGACGTGTCGCAGACCTTCGTCCAGATGAAGCTCTCCGTAGTCGATCCGGAACGGGCGAACAGGCTGGTGCCCAAGATATCCGAGTTCGCCAACAGCCAGAACCGAGTCAGCGCGGCCGACTTCTTCGCCAATCATCCGTTCCACGTTCGCATGGAGGCATTCTCCCGGCGCATCCACGCGCCGTCACAGGACGGTACGTTCCGGCAGTCGAAGTGGTTCTACGAGCGAGCCCGAGGCCAGTACGCGGACGCCCGCGGCGGTCTCACGCAGGCTCAGCGCAAGAAGTTTGATCTTGAGAACCCGCGCCGGCAACTCTTCACGAAGACGGACCTGGCGAAGTTCGTCAACGTCTGGGAGGAACGCCCGCACGAGGTGAGTCTCGGGGCGCAGAAGAACTTCGCGGCCTTCGCGCGTCGCATAGGTCAAGAATGGAAGAGAGCGCCGGACAACTTCAACGAGGCGTGGTATCGCGAAGTTGTTGCAAAGGCGGTCGTCTTCAGGGCAACTGAGCGGCTCGTGACGGATCAGCCCTGGTACGAAGGCGGGTATCGTGCCAACATCGTGGCTTATGCGATCGCCAAGACGGCGCACGACGCGAGGGAAAGGGGTCGAGCGGTCGACTTCCAGGACATCTGGCATCGACAGGCACTGCCGCCCACTATGGGACCAGCTCTGGTCGCCGTGGCGGAATCGGTGCATGACATACTGGTCGCCCCGCTGCCCGGAATCAGCAACGTCACTGAGTGGGCGAAGAAGCAGGCTTGCTGGAACCGTGTCAGCGAACTCGTCATTGCGTGGCCTCGGCAATTTCTCAATGACCTGATCTCAACCGCCGACCGTCGCGATGGGGCTCGAAGCGCCCGACGTGAACAGCGGGTGCTGAACAGCGTCGAGGCCCAGATTGCGGTCGTCAACGCTGGTTCTGCGTTCTGGGCTGCCGCGCTCGCATGGGGCACGGAACGGGGGTTGCTCACGCCCACCGAGGTCGGGGTAATGGGTGTGGCAGCTAATTCTGCGGGCAGGACCCCGACTGAACGGCAGGCCTCCAGGGTAGTCGAGGCGCTGAACAAGTTGCAGTCGGAGGGATACGCCGGTGAGCTATCGTCCGGCACGTGAGAGCGGGATCAGGTCGCGCTCTCACGCGTGCCGCAGCCCGCAGCTCGCGGGATGCGGAGCCTTGGTGATCGGGGTGCTCTAATATCGTCTATCGTCTCCGAGTCCAACCGGTCGAATACGGCCATTTCTTGTCCATCGGCTTCAATGTGACCTCGTCCCCGGCCTGCAAGCCCGCCAGCGCCCGGTGCGCCGGGTTATGCTCCGGCTTCCGACCGGCGAAGTCGATGAGCAGATTCCGCTTCCCCAGCGTCTCTTAGCGGCCGGGCGGCACTCTCGCGCCTTCTTTCGCTACCGTTACGCTCCGACGGTGCTGGCGGGCGCTTCCCATCTCGCGCAAATATGCCACGGGGTCGTTCCGGCGGCTCACCAAAGTCAGCTTGCTTGCTCGCCCGCGTCATCGCCACGTAGTACAGCCGGCGTCCTTCCTCGCCATCCCCCTCGTTCGCCCGCGCGTCCCCCCTTGCCGTTCCAGGTCCCGCCGAGCACGAGAACATGTCCGAATCGCCGCCTCTTCGCGGCGTGCATCCGGAACGGCCAACACCGCTTCGTTCTTGCTTCACGCCGGACGTTTCGCCTCCTACAGTGACGAGAATGTAGAATATGGAATAGAGCAACGTGCACGGATGCACACCCCCGACACCATGGCAGCGACCGTTTCCCGCCCCGCGTTTGCGACATGCTGATTGCCCACACTCGGGTCGGCGGGTTCGACGGCCCCCAGTTTCTTGGTGTGCAGCTTGGCGCCCCGATCGCAGCAGGCGTCGACGCGAGTAATACCTGCCAAGCGCCGCCGACGCCCCGCCCGTGATCTACTTTGCGCCCCGGGCCGTCACGGCAGTCGGCGACGTCGACGGTCCGGTGCGACTCGACTCCACCGCCTTGCGATCCCTCGCCGACGTCCCCGCCTACGTCCTCATCGGCGAACCGGGCGCCGGCAAGACCACCTCGTTCAATCGGGAGGCCGCGGCGACCGGCGGCATCAGGGTTTCCGTGCGCGAGTTCCTCCGATCCTTCGACAAGCCCGAGTGGCGTGGCACGACACTGTTCCTCGACGGCCTCGACGAGGGCCGCACCGGGCTCGCCGATCCCCGTCCGGTCCTCGACCAGATCATCGCCAAGCTCCATGGCCTCGATCGCCCCCGGTTTCGGCTCTCCTGCCGCTGGGCCGACTGGCTGGGTCGCAACGACCGCCACCATCTCCGGGACGCCGCCCCCGACGGCAACGTCCTGGTCGTACGCCTCGAGCCCTTGTCGAAGACCGACATCGCGCGCATTCTCAAGGACAACTACGACCTGGACCCGCGCGCCTTCGTGGCCCATGCACGAGAGCGCGGCCTGGACCGGCTGCTCGACAATCCCCAGAACCTCGACATGCTCGCCGCCGCAGTTGCCTCCGGCGAGTGGCCCGACTCCCGGGCGGATGCCTTCGAACTCGCCTGCGCGGCGCTCGTCACCGAACCCAACGAGGAGCACAGGGTTGCCAACGCCCGCCAATCCGACACCGCCGCGCTGCTCGACGTCGCCGGTCGCCTGTTCGCCGGCCAGCTGATCGCCGGCACGCCCGGCTATGCCCTCCCCGGCGCGGCCGGTCCGACCGCGGAGTACCCGTCGCCCGCCGACCTCGTCGGCGACGCGGCGCGTACCCGGCTCGTGCTCGCCTCCAGACTCTTCGTCGGCGCCTCCGAAGGGCGCCTCGCACCCGCACACCGCCAGATCGCGGAGTTCCTCGCGGCACGGCACCTGGCCCGGCTGATCTCCGAACACCACCTCTCCGTCCGCCGCGTCCTGGCGCTCCTGGTCGGCTTCGACGGCGAGCTGCTGCCTTCCTTCCGCAACCTCGCCGCGTGGCTCGCCGTCCATTCCCCGCCGACACGCCGACGCCTTGCGGAACTCCATCCGAGCGGACTCGTCCACTTCGCCGACCGCGACACCTTCTCGCCCGGCGAAAAGCGGCTCCTCGTCGCCAATCTCCGTCGCGAGGCCGACTGGAACCCCTGGTGCCTCCGGTCGATGCGCCGCACCGGCCTCGGCCCGATCGTCTGCCGCGATGTCGAAGACGTCGTCCGCCGAGCGCTGGCCGACGACGACCGGGGCGGTGCCCATCAGCAGTACGTCATGATGCTCCTCCAGGCGCTCGTCGACGGCGATCCGCTCCCGACCCTCGCACGCCACGCCGAGGACATCGTACGGGACACGACCTGGCGAGAGGGCGTCCGCTGCGCCGCGCTCGATGTCCTCGTGGCCTACCACGGCAAGGGTGCGTTGGGCGCGCGCGCGCTCGACAGCCTGCTGGGGGACGCGGCCGACGGCGGGCTCGAAGACCAGTACGACGAACTGCTCGGAATCCTGCTCAAGGCGCGCTATCCGAGTGCATTGACTCCGGACGACGTGCTTCGCCATCTCAGGCGGCCGAAACACACCGCGACCCTGGGCGAATTCGACCGTTTCTGGGTTACTCACGTCCCGGAACAGTCGAACACCGATCAGGCCGCGATGCTCTTGGACCGACTTGCCGACAACTTCGGCGCGTATCGCCAGGCCCTCCTACCCACGGACGACGGACTAACGCGGCTTCACGAGTTCCCGATCCGGCTACTCGGCGCGCTTCTCGACCGCGACGACGCGGAGATTTCCACCCACCGCCTTCTCGACTGGCTGACCGTCTGCGCCGATACTTTTCCCGGCCTGCCCGAATCCCTCTCCCACCACATAAACTTCCGCCTCGGATGGCGGCGCGGACTCCTTGAGGAGCTCCTGCCCGCCGCCGTCGAGGACTGCCTCGCCCGGGACGACCCCGAACGCTGCCTGGTCGCGATCGACCGCCGCCTTTTCGGTGCCCGACCGTTCCCCTACGGAACACTCTGCATCGAACGGGCGCTGGCGGCGGCGAACCCGCTCGCCCTCGACTTCTACCTGAGCGAACTGGCCGCCTGTTTCGCCGGCGGTGGCCATGCCGCGGGAACGACCGTCGACCGCGCCCGCGCCGCGCTCTCCCGCCGGCCCGAGCTGATCGACCGGTTCGACAGAGCGATGTCGGAGCCCGACGCCCGACACGGCTCGCCCAACCCGCACCCGGACACCCCCGCCCAAGGCGACTGGCAGCGGCGCGTGGAAGCCTGGCAATCCGGCCCCAGCGCGGCCACCGACGTTCTCCACTCCGCCGCCGAGGCGTACCTGGGCGTCGGCCAAGACAACGAAGACGCCACGCCGACGGAACGCCTCCGATACCTCGTCGGGAACCGGCGGGATCTCGCGGACGCGCTGCTTGAGGGGTTCAGGCGCACCGTCCGCTTCGACGACCTGCCGACGCCTCGGCAGGTCGTCCGCCTCGCGGCAAGAGGCAGCATCCATCACGTCAGCCTGCCCGTCCTCGCCGCATTGGACGATCTGGCGGGGAGCGGGCAACCCGCGCTCGGCGAGCTCGGCGACAGGGCCCTGCGCCTGGCCGTGACGCTCCTCTACACCTTTCCTCCCCAGATGCTGACCGACGATCCGCCGAAACCACCCAGGCAATACCGCCCGAACTGGCATGCGAGCCTGCTGAAGGACAATCCCGGCCTCGTCGCCGACGTCCTCAAGGCGTGCGTGCTGGCCAAACTCGGCCTGTCCATCGAACCGGCCGCCGAGCTCGAACCCCTCGTCGCGGACCCCGATCACGCGGCCGTCGCACGGCTCGTTGCACCCCGACTCCTGCGGGCGTTCCCCGGTCTCGACACCGCCGCCGCTTGTGCTTCGCTCGCGTGGACACTCAAGGCAGCGCTTCTCCACGCCGACCGCGCCGTCCTCTCCAACATCCTCGCGTCGCGGCTCGCGGAAAGCGGTACCGCCTCCGCCCAACGGCGCCTCTGGCTGGCCGCCGCCTTCCTGCTCGAGCCCGGCCGGCACCGCGACGAACTCCTCGACGACACCTCGGACGGCTTGTTCGACGTGGTGTTCTCGGGCCGTTCCCCGGCCAACCTTACGCGGGACATGGCGCCCAGCGACCTCGAGTTGCTGGTTGCCCGCTTGGCCGACGGTATCGCCCGCCGCGGACTGCCCGAACCCGGCGAACACACGGTGTCGGGCCTGATCGGCCAGCTCGCAGATGCCGCGACTCCCGACGCCACCAAGTCCCTCGCCAGTCTGGCGTCTGACGTAAACCTAGCGCCTTGGCTTCCCGTGATCGACGCCGCGCGGCATGGGCAGGCGCGCGCCCGCCGGGAACGTGAATTTCGTCATCCCGACATCCACCGGATTGCCCTGACCCTTGACAACAGCGCTCCGGCGAATCCGCCCGATTTCAAGGCATTGCTGCTGGACGTGCTCGACGACGTCGTTGCCGCCATCGAGGACGGCAACACGAACGGCAGGCAGACCTACTGGAACGTCGATCCGCGGACCGGCAAGCCAAGGGAGCCGCGGCCCGAGAACGCGTGCCGCAACAGCTTGACGGGTCTGCTCGAGGCCCGCACCACCCCGCTTGGAATCCGCGTAGACGTTCAACGTGAAGCAACCGTCGTAGACGACAGACGACCGGACATCCGGGCCTCGTACGACGGTTTCGCGCTACCCTTTGAGATCAAACGCAGTTGCCATCCGGAGGTCTGGTCCGCCATCCACGACCAGCTCGTTCCTCTTTACACGCGTGAGCCAGCCACCAACGGTTACGGGGTCTACATCGTATTCTGGTTGGGTGCGGCTCTTTTGCATAGAGAGCTATCTCGCTCAATCATAAGGGTTTATACCAACGGACACCCCATCGTCGGTGCGCTTTGAGTGGGGACAGGGTCCGGCCAGCCTCCCCACCCGCCTCTTTTCGGGCGGCCGGCCCGACCGGTGCTCTCGGCGCCGGGGTCCTTCGGTCTGCCCTCCGGCGTCCCCCTGGACATTCCCGCGGCGTTCTGGTACGGTGTCTTGGGAAGGGAGACACGTCTGGCGATGACGGTGGCGACGACGAGGTTCTCGGGACGCGTCTTCAGCGCGCGCGAGGTGACGCTGATCGGCGAGATCGTGCGCGAGTGTTCGGGCTTGAGCCGGATGGAGCTGGCGCGCACCGTGTGCGAGCTGTTGCGGTGGCGGCGCCCCAACGGGAGGCTGAAGGCGCGGGAATGCCGCGAGTTCCTGGAGCGGCTCGACGCGGAGGGTGCCCTGGTGCTGCCGGACAAGCGCCGGGGCCGCGCGCTCGGTTCGGTCACCCGCGTTCCCCGGACGGCAGCAGGGGAGCCGGGGCGCCCGCTCGTGGGCAGCGTGTGCGACGTCGAGCCGCTACGGGTCGAGCGGGTGCGCGAGCCCGCCGAGCGCCTGCTGTTCCGGGAGCTGGTGGGACGCTACCACTACCTCGGGCACACGGTCCCGTTCGGCGCGCACCTGCGCTATCTGGTGTTTGCGTCGAGGCCGGTCCGGGCGCTGGTCGGCTGCCTGCAGTTCTCGAGCCCGGCGTGGCGCATGGCGGCGCGGGACCGCTGGGTCGGCTGGGACGAGGGGACGCGGGCTCGGAATCTCCAGCGCGTGGTCAACAACAGCCGCTTCCTGTTGCTGCCGTGGGTCAGGGTGAGGAACCTCGCCAGCGCCGTCCTGGCGCGGGGCCTCGGGCAGATGGTGGTGGACTGGCCGCGCCACTACCGCCTCGAGCCCTGGCTCGTGGAGACGCTGGTGGACCCGAGCCGCCACCACGGGGGTTCGTATCGCGCCGCCAACTGGGTCGTGCTGGGCGCCACCAGCGGTCGAGGTCGCATGGACCGGTACGGCCGCCGCGCCGGTGAGGCGCCCAAGACGGTTCTGGTCTATCCTTTGGTCCGGGATGCGAAGCGGCGGCTGCGGGAGAGTTGAGCCATGCGAGTTGGTCCCCGCCGCACCGCTCCGCCCGCCCCGGCGCCGTATGCGGCGGCGGAGGCGGCCTTCTCGGAGGCCAAAGCCTACCTCTCTTCGCGCGAGGCCCAGCAGATGAGCGAAAGCGACCTCGAACGGGAGCTGCACCGGCGTGGTCAGGCGTTGATGCGCAAGCTCCTGCAGGGACACCTCGACCAACGCAGTCCGGGGGAGGCGGCCGGTCCAGTCGAGGGGGCCGACGGTGTCGAGCGTTCGGAGCGGCGCGTGCACGAACGCGCCATGGAGACGATCTTCGGCACGGTGGAGGTCGAGCGGCTGGGCTACGCGCGAGCGGGTCACGAGAGTCTGCATCCGCTCGACGCCGCGCTCAACCTGCCGGTGGAGCGTTACTCGCTGGAGGTGCGGCGGCGGGTGGCGGAGGCGGCCGCCTCGCGGTCCTTCGACGAAGCGCTGTGGGATCTGTCTCGCCATACCGGCGCGGAGGTGCCCAAGCGTCAGGCGGAACAGTTGGCGGTTCGCGCGGCTGAGGACTTCGACGCCTTCTACGAGGCGCGCCGTGCGGCGGCGGGCGAGCCGGCGCCGGAGGAGTCGGTGGTCGTGCTGACCTTCGACGGCAAGGGCGTGGTGCTGCATCGCGAGGACCTGCGCGAGGCGACGCGCAAGGCGGCCGCGCGGCGTCGGCGGCAACGGGAGCAGCTCTCGCCGTTCAAGCGCCTCAAGCCGGGAGAGAAGAAGCACTCGAAGCGCATGGCGACGGTGGCCGCCGTCTACGCGGTCGCGCCGTTCGTGCGCAGCGGGGAGGAATTCCTGCAGAGCTTGATGCCCCGACAGCCGGTGGCCAAGACCAGGAAGGCCAAGACCCCGGCGGTGCGGCCTCGCCCGGTGGCGAAACGGGTGTGGGCGAGCCTCGAACGGGAGCCGTGGGAGGTGATCGCCGAGGCGATGCTGGAAGCGGAGCGCCACGACCCGGAGCGCGTCAAGCGCTGGGTCGTGCTGGTCGACGGCGCCGAGACGCAACTCGACCTCGTGGAAGCGGGCGCCGCCGCCTACGGCGTGGACGCCACGGTGATACTCGACATCATCCACGTGGTCGAGTACGTCTGGAAGGCGGCGCACGTGTTCCATCGCGAGGGGAGCCCCGAACTGGCGCACTAGGCCTGGACGCGCGTGCGGGACATTCTCGAGGGCAAGGCCAGGAAGGTGGCGGCGTCGATGCGGCGTGCGGCGACTGTCGCCCGCTTCTCGCGCGACACCCGCAAGCCGGTCGATACGTGCGCCGACTACCTGCTGAAGTACGCGCCGTATCTGCACTACGACCGCTACCTCGCGGCGGGCTATCCCATCGCCACGGGGGTCATCGAAGGGGCCTGCCGGCACCTGGTGCGCGACCGGATGGAGTTGACCGGCGCCCGCTGGCGACTGGTCGGCGCCGAGGCGGTTCTCAAACTTCGGGCGCTGCGCGCCAGCGGCGACTTCGATGCGTACTGGGACTTCCACGAAGCCCGCGAGTACGAGCGGAACCACGCCCAGCGATATAGTGACGGACTAGTCCCGCCGGTCACCGAGCCGCCCCCATCGCCCTCCTCACCACGCCTTCGACGGGTCAAGTAGCTCTTGCCATGCCGCTCACAGACTCGCAGAACCGAACCGACGAAAAAGAGCCGCACCCATTCTGGTTCGGCCAAACGGAAAGGTGCCGCCCCACCCCTCACGAGGGATGGACTCCCTCGACCGCACTTGAACTCCAGGCGCGCCTCAACGATCTGCTGACCGATAACCAAAGCCGGAAGATCGCTATCCGCGTCATCGACGTCTCAATCCCGCCGGCATCGACTTCCATGTAGCCGCCGGGGGCGGCGTCACGTTCGCCGGTCAGAAACACCCCGTTATTGGCCGAAGGCGCCATTTCGGATTATCAAAATCGCGCGCTCAGCGTGATACATAAGCCTGTCCAGATTCTTGAGGTGCCGCCGAGGGCGCGGATGGAGTGTTTGTCCCACCATCTGCCTGGGAGGTGTCCGTGGTTGACGGCGTTCGGTATGTCGGCCCGTGCGTCGGTCGCCGTGCCGGACTCGAAGAACAGGATCCGTTTGTGCGCCGTGGCCAGCTCCAGGGCGAGCGTGATGCCCGCCGGGCCAGCGCCGATTACGTAGCAGTCGTACACCTGCTTGGGGACGCCGGAAGTCAACCACATTGGCGGATGAGCAAGACAGCTCATCACCCTGCGCGGCTCATCGTCCTGCGTGGTGCCCGCTCGAACCGCCGGAACGTCGCCATCCGCCGCCATCCCGAGCGGTTTGTGAAGGGGCCACCTCGGATTTGCTAGTACTTGAAGGTCCTGTCCTTCTCCACTAGGCGCCGCGCGTGTTCCTCTGGCAGGCGCACGGTCAGCGCCTCGCGGACGGCGCGTGGCGGACCGGCTGCCGCTGGTGTGCGTCGAAGACTACTATCGACCTCGAGCCGGCGATTTTCTCAGCAGACACAGCCGGAGACACGCTGACCACCAGCCGGCCGACATCGACCTCGTCCGGACAAAGTACGCAATAATCCCATCTCTGTCGGCACCGCGGTGGCAGTTTTTGCCACGTCGGGCTTGCCGGCCGAGGGTGGCCCCCTGCCGCATCCCCCACAACTGGGGATTGGCGCTGTTGATGCTATCGCCTTGCTCGATCAGCTCATCGCAACCAGGCGGGTTGCATCCTGCTGTTCGCCGGTTCGAATGCTCTGAAATGGGCGCGGGAGAACAAATGCGGAAACGCCAGAAGTTCTGTGTCTACCTCGCCGGCCCGATTCACGGTTGTAACGACAATCAGGTACACCGTTGGCGCGACGACGTCGTGCGGAAGTACGACTCACACTTGAGTTTCAGCAATCCCGCCGAGCGGCTGCTCGATCAGTCGGCGGCCCCCTACGAGATTGTCGAAGCCGACCTCAGCGCCATCGACAATGCGGATGGGCTACTGGTCAACATGTGGCGTGAATCGATAGGTTCCGCCATCGGAGTCGTTCACGCACATCGAGCGGGCAAGCCGGTGGTAGTCGCGGATCCGAACCACCTCAACAGCAGGATGCTTGATTTCTACGCCGACGCGGTGGAGGAGACGCCGCTGAAGGCCGCGAACGTCTTGTTGGGTCTATTGCGCGCAGAGGCGGACTGGAGCGTCATCAAGTCCACCGAGCGCCGCGAGGAGGCGTTTGACCGTCGAAAGTTGATGGCGGCAATCCGTGCGGCTTGCCGCGCCGCGAGACTCGACGACATCGTCGTTCCGCGGCTCGTCATGCCGTCAGTGATCGAACGCTTGAAGAAGAGCGACCGGCAATTGAAGAAACGGCTCACCACCACTGAGATCGACAGGCAGGTCATGGCGACTTTCGCGGACATGGAGGCCGATCCTAGACACGCCGCAGCCGTCGAGGGAATCTCTATGAAATGGAAGAGCCGCCAGGAAGAGAAGAGACCCGCCCGCAACCGCGTACCGCGGCGCGTGACAACTTCAAGCTCGGTGAACCATGTCGAGATCTCCTGCGGCGGCAAGAGCCACGGTACGATCTGGGGAAAGACGGTCAAGAAGCTAGGCGACATTCCCTCCGCCGACGCCAGGCAAGTGTTTCTGACCATTTGGAAGGTTTCCGGGATCACGCGAATTACCCTCGGACCCTTTGGTCGCAAAGGAATTAGATCGTCGTGCGGGGCCACCGTCGGCGAATCCAAGACACCATGCGTCATTGAGGGTAAACTGTTCGACAAGGGCGACAAGGGGACAATGCAGTCGTTTCAGGTGCACGTACACTCCATCGCCGACGAATCGGAACTCCTGGGAGAAATCGTCGACAGACTGAAGAACTCGGGGCGTTGGGCAGGATGAGTCTCGTCTTGCACGCTCTAGATCAATATGGCATCTCCAGACCAAATCAGAGGCGCGCTCCTTGAAGAAGCAATCCTGTTCCTGTTGAAGACTTCAGGATTCGAGGCGGTCGCAGACCATAGTGACGACCCGATGCTCAGCAGGGGGTCGGCCGGCCTCAATGTCAACGGTCGCGGCGGCAGTCATCAGATCGACGCGATCGCTGACTTCAGAGTGGGTCATCCGTTCACGTACCCTCCACGGCTCTTGGTCGAGGCCAAAGCTTTTGGGTCCCAAAAAGCCGTCGGGCTTGAGGTCGTGCGAAACGCGGTTGGAGTCCTGAAGGATATCAACGAAGCGTGGATGCCATCTGACTCAACGAGGACGAGACACCACTACCACTACGCCATCTTTACGACGACCAGATTCTCGAAACCAGCTCAAAAATACGCTTTCGCACATGACATTTACCTGCTACCACTCGCCAACTCCCCGTTTCTGCAGCCGCTGACTGTTGCGATCAACGAGATCGACACTGCCGCCAGATGGTCTGGGCGCAAGCTCCGCGACGTGAGAGATGCCCTGCGCGAACGCTTGCACTCAACGGCAAGCGCGCAACCACTGTTCACCGACCAGGACGCCCCACAGCAGCAGCACATCGAGGCCGTAGCTCGCGCATGCCGTACCATTCGCGGCAGCTTACTCGCGATGATCTCACGGACTTTTCCGGTCTTCCTGGTGCCTCAAGACGGCGTTGAGATCGACGCGTTAGACGGTAACGTGGACGTTCGAGTCACCCGGGACGAATCTGGCTGGTACCTGCATCGGAGCGCAGATCAAAGTGATCTCTTTTCATTTGACCTTCCTGCCGAACTGTTCGATCAGTACGCTCATCAGGGCCTCCTCACCGCGACGGCTGCCTTGGATTTGAAGTCTCGGCATCTCTCGGAGATCCATGCCTACGTCACGACCGGCGACTCGATCCGATTGATAACGTTCAAACTCGATCAAGGGTGGCTGGCGACGCTGCACGAGACATTGCATCATGGTCAGGACACGTATTCTTGAAATCGCCGAGTCGCACGCGGCGGATGCTGAAACTGCATTGGCGGTCGAGGTCGCCTAGTAAATCGACACACACACCTATCGCGGAGGCGGGTGGGTCGTGCGGCGCGGCCAGGTGCAGGCGTGCAAGGGGACCTGCGGTCTGGACGCCGTAGGTCGCAACACCGCGCGCACATTGCGGTGCGCGCCGATCACCGGAACCGGACCAAAGCGCCGAAAAGAGAAGATGACCGGCATTTCACGCTAGGCAGAGTACGACTGTTGAGCACCGATCACGGGTCGCCGCACGGAGTCAGCCCCTCGTCAACCGGACTTGCGGGAACCCATTTCGAATCGCAGGTCGGTGCTTCTTACCTTCTCGCGCTCCTCACCGGGACCGAGCCACGCGGCTTGCCCGGAACCTCCATAGATCGGGTCGAACTGCAGCGCGCCGCCGAAGGCAGGCCTCTGGATGATGTGATCGCGCACGCGCACGACACTACTGCGGAGGCTGACAGAGCCCCGCGCCCCGGTGGTGGTCGATGTCTCCGGCGACTGGCCCCTGGCCTCACCCCGTCGCGGGGGGTGCCCGCAAGCGCTGCGCGGCCAGGACCAACAGGTCGGTGTCGGGCACCCAGTCGCTCAGGGCGACCCAGATCGCGCGGACGGTGACGTGGACGTGGGCCCCGATCTTCAGCAACCGCAGTCGCAGCGTGTCGCATTGGGCCCGCTCCAGCCGGGTCCCCGCCAACCCCCGCTGGCGCTGCTGCTGCAGCAGCACATAGGCCAGCGTGGCCCAATACAGGCGCAGTTGGTTGGCCCGCAACATCGCACTGCTCGTCCGGTCGGCAAACAGCGCCAGCTGCTGTTCCTTGATGCGGTTCTCCATGTCCCCGCGGGCACAATACAGGTCTTCATACAGCGCCCGCGCGTCGACGGCGTCCACCGCCAGCGACGTGACCACGAAGCGCGGATTGGCCCCGGCCGGCAGCTGTTCGGCCTTCCCAATCACCCGGCGCTCCCGGCTCCAACTGTCGCGCGTGCGATAGCGCAGGTCCGCAAACTCTCGGGCCGCGGCCCCCGTCGCCTGGCACTGCGCCGCGGCCTGGGCCTGTTCGGCCTCGATCTGGGCCGTCAGGCGCGCGTTCTTCGCGATGCCGATGACGTAATCCACGGCGTGCGCAGCCGTAGGCCCGTACGAAGCTCTTGGCCTCGCCCGTGAACGCCACCTGCCCGTCTTCGTCCAGGTCGCCCAGATAGACCGCCACGCAGCCGTCGAGTATTCGGATCGAACTGGTCACGTTCGGCCCCGCCCAGGTAGCGCGGGACGAAGTCGTCGACCTGCTCGGACGAATAGACCTGGGCGTCGTCGAGATCCGCCTACAGGTCGTACTGCTTGTCGGGGTCGGTCTCGCCGGCCAGAATCGTGGCACGATGGAAGTCGGCGAACGCGTCGCGTATGGTGTCGGCGTCGTTCAGGAAATCGAGCACGAACACGTCGTGCCTCTTCGGATCCACCTGGATCTTCTCGGCGACCCGCACGGAAATCCGTTCAGCGACGCCTCGCTGACCTTGGCCCCGCCGAACTCGGGCTCGCTTGAGAACGCCGCGATGGCTCGGTACGGGCTCCTCCGCTCACGCAGGTAGTCCCGGATGGCGTGGATGTACTGGACGCACGCTCGATGCCGTCGGTGTCGGTGGCTATTTCTGCCTCCCTTGCTCGCTGAACGGATTGATCACGCGCAGGCCGTCGTAGCTCTGCTCCGAGTTGAGGTCTTCGGAATAAACCGCGTCGCACCCCATAACCCGCGCCGCAGCAAGGATCGCCCCGTCCCAATAGGACAGCTTGAATCGTCGGTTGATCGCGACGGCGTCCCGAAACAGAGCGAGGGTCACGTCCTGGACCGGAAATCCCAGGAGCGTTCCGAGAAAAGCGACGGCGTCGGCGTCGGACAGTCGCCCGCGACGCGTAGGGCGAGTCGCCTGATGGTAGAACTCCTGGAACACCTGCACCGATACCGCGAGGTCCTGCTCTTTCAGCAATTGGCGAGCGCGGCGGCGCTTCTTGGCATCCTCCGGTAGTGAGCTGACTGCATACAGCAGCACATTGGTGTCAACGAAGCGCATCAGACCTGCCAGTGGCTTCGTCGTAGAGTTCGTCGCGGGTCAGGTTGTCGCGCGACCGCAGCCCCACTCCACGAGCATCGAAGTCGGCGAGCACGTCGTCCAACGCGCGGTGGCGAAGCTCTACCGACGATTCGGATTCCCGTGCCGTGGCGGCCGACTCGCGACCGGACTCGCCGACCAAACTCCGAAGATAAGTGCGCACCAGCGCGGACACCGACGTGTCCAGCTCCGCCGCCCGGATGCGGGAGCGCCGATAGGTGTCGTCGTCGACGGATACCGTGATGTTCCTCATCGACACAGCCTCACAGCTTCAGCGTAACACAGCATCTGCAACGCGAATGTCCCGACATCTGACCCGATAGCCGTCAACGGTCGGAGGTGTCGTCATGCCGCCTCTTGCCGTAGGGACGGTTCGAGAGCATGAAGTCGAACTCGCGCGACGGGAAGGCGTCGTTGGCGAGGGTCGAGTGCTCGGGGCCGCCCACGATGTTGTCGGCCGCCTCGCCCTTCCCCCTGTTGGGCGTCAATCCTCGAAGGGCCGCAAAGACCGCCCCGGCCCACGAAAGAGCCCGTATCGCTCATCGCTCGAAGAGCTCTCTGCGGACGTCCTTCTCGGGCCTTCCGAGAAAGGCGGCAACATCGGACGTTATCTGGCTCAACGTTCCGATCCGCACGGCTCGATGACGCGGAACCGTCACGCTGTGCTCTTCCGTTCCGGTTTTCAGCGTCACGGTCATGTGACTGCCTCGGATTCTCCTCAAGTGGTACCCGTAGCGGCGGGCTCAACCGTTGGACGACCTGCTCCCCCGACAAGTCCCGGGGGAGCCTCATACGGCGATCGCTTCGTCACGAACCAGGTGCAGCCTGATCACCCTGGGGGCATCGCCTTCGTCGAAATGGCAAAGGACAGCGTCTCGCGCCATCTCCTTCAGGTCGTTCCAATCCTCCCCTTGCGTGAAGATGCTATGGCCGAGAGCGCGGGCCTCGTACCCGCCCTCGGCCGATTCGGTCACCTCGAAGATGATCTCGGCAAGTCTCATCGATTCTCCCCGTCGTCACATCACGCTCGCTTCCCTCCGCGTGGGGCGAGCTCACCGTCTTGCGGCCGGCACGGCGGTCTGGAACGCAAGGATCTCGCCAGACAGCCCCTCCGTATCGGTCGGCACGACCACGTGTGTCCGCATCACCGAATTCCCGAACACAATCCCGACCGGCAAATCCCGTCCAGGCCTGTTGCGTTCCGCAGAATGAGTGTATCCGAGACCGCCAGAGATGCTCCCAATGGCGTTCGTTCGACCAGGACGTCGGTCATCGGCCCGGTTCCACCGTTCGCCGTCGCACCGCCCAACGGCCGCGCGACAGGTCGCCTCGAGTCCGAGCGGTGCATCGAGCGCTGGACCCGACGGCGCCCCGCCGCCACGCCGCACGGACCGTCTCCGCACCCCCGCTATGCCTTCTCCGGCCCGAAGATCGACAGCAGGTGCCCGTCCGGATCGCGGAAGTTGGCGGCCCACTGGTCGCCGCTGACGTTGCGGGGCGCGTTCAGGAATTCGACCCCGCGGGCGTGCAGCGCCGCGTGCGCCGCGGTGACGTCGGCCACCCCGAACACGACCTCGACCGCGCCGGCCAGCGGGGTGGCCAGCCTGGCGTGCGCCTCGCTCAGCGCCAGGGTGACGCCGCCGGCGTCGAGGAACGCGAAGCCCGGCATCTCCATCTGCACGTCCAGCCCGAGGGTCTCGTGATAGAACGCCAGCGACCGGGCCAGATCGGTGGCGCCCAGCATGATGTTGTTGATGCGAGTCAGTCTGACATCGTTCATGGTCCTGTCTCCGGCGCGCCGGTCTCGACGATGAACCGGCGCGCCTTCAGTTCGAAGCGGGGCAGGGTTCCGGGCGCCGCGATCCGTACCGGTACCGAGAGTCCCATCGATTCACGCAACGCCTGGGTCACCCGGGGCGCGATGTCGCCGCGGCCCGGCGCGTCCGGGGCGAGCTCGACCTCGACGGCGAGCGTGTGCAGCGCCCCGTCGGTCGAGACGGTCGATCGGTATTCGACCACTTCGGGAAACTGGCGCACCACGGCTTCGACCGCCGTTGGATAGACGTTGACACCACGCACGCACACCATGTCGTCGGTGCGCGACAGGACGCCGCCGTCGATGCGGGCCAGCGTACGCCCGCAGGGGCACGGCTCGCCGGTGATGCGTACGATGTCACCGGTGCGATAGCGGATGACGGGGCTGGCGGTGCGCCCCAGATTGGTGACCACCAGCTCGCCCGCCTCGCCGTCGGATACCGGGACGCCGGATGCGGGGTCGATCGTTTCGCAGATGAACTCGCGCTCGTTCAGGTGCAGCGTCCCCGGCGCCTCCCGGCATTCGAAACTGACCGGTCCCACCTCGGTCAGCCCGTGGTGGTCGATGACCCGCGCGCCCCAGCCGTCCTCGATGCGGGCGCGTGTGGCGGGGATGCTGCCGCCCGGTTCACCGGCGACGATCACCGTACCGACGGAGCCGCCGGCGAGGTCGACGATGCCGGTGGCCCGCGCCGCCTCGACTAGTCGCAGCGCGTAGGTGGGGGTGCAGCACACGACCGTGGGACGTGCGGCCCCGACCACCCCGAGACGCGTGTCACTCGACATCCCCCCGCCGGGGATGCAGAGCGCGCCGATGCGGGATCCCGCATCGAATGCCGACCAGAAGCCGAGGAACGGGCCGAAACCGAACGGAAAGAAGATGCGGTCGCGGCGCGTGACACCCGCGGCGCGATAGACGGCGTGCCAGCAGTCGATCACCCAGGCCCAGCTTGCGTTGGTGTCGAGCCAGCGCAGGGGCCGGCCGGTGGTCGACGAGGTGTGGTGATAGCGGGTGTAGCGGTCGAGCGGTTCGGTGTGCGCGGTGCCCCAGGGCGGCGCAGCGTCCTGGTCGGCCGCCAGCTCCTGCCTGGTGGTCAGCGGCAGCGCGTGAAGCTGGTCGAGGCTGCGGACGGCATCGATGGCGACACCGGCGGCGTCGAGCTTGCGGGTGTAGAAACGGTTGGCGCCGTGAACCGCCGCGAGCAGGGCGCGGAACCGGCGCTGCTGGCTGGCGGCGAGTTCGGCTCGCGGCGCGCACTCTGCGTCGTCCGGGCGGGGGCGGGACGCTTCGGTCATGCGTCGTCCGCCTCCGCGCTGACCGCCACGGCGAACCGATCGGCGATGTCGGCGGGCATCTCGGTGGCGCGCATCGGATCGCCGGGCCGTTTGGTGACACAGGCGACGGTCAGCGTGCCGCGCGCCGCCGTGTCGCCGTCCTTCTCGATCGTCGCGCTGTAGGACAGGCTGCGGGCCGACTTGCGCGTGATGCGCAGGCGCACCTCGAACTCGTCCTCGAACCGTAACGGCTTGAAGAACTCGAAGCTGGCGGCGACCCTCGGGAACCCGATGCGCGCGTCCGGGGGGGCGATGCTCAACCCGGCCGCGCGCCACATCGCGTGTTCCGCTTCCTCCATGTAGCGGAAGAACACGCTGAAGTGGACGATGCCGGCAGTGTCGGTCTCGTGGAACTGCACGCGTCGGGAAAGTCGGAACTCGCTGATCACGATCTGCAGGGACGCGTGCGTCTACGTGCCCACGACACCGGCCGTCCCGGTCTTCGAGTAGTTGCCCAGCGCATCGAACAGCGGCTGCAGATCCTTGAACACATTGCCCACCAGCGCATCGACGAGCTGGGGCTGCAGATGGGGATACTCGCCGATGAACTCGCCGAAATTGAACGTCTGATCGTAGAACGACAGTACGAGCTGGCGGAAGCGGTCGAGCGCATGACGCACATCACGTTCGTAGCCCTCGAACGCCGCGCGGCTGACCACGCCGTCACCGTCACCGAGTGCGGCGTGTATCGCGTCTGCCGCCAGCTCGCCGCCCTTCAGCGCCAGGTAGACCCCGGACGAGAAGACCGGATCGAGGAACGAGAAGGCGTCGCCCACCAGGCAGAACCCGTCACCGGCCGCTGTCGTGGCCCGATAGCTGAACTCGCCCGTCACCCGGACGGGGCCCTGGTGCGTGCCCGGGGCGAGATGCCGTCTGATCCAGACGCAGTCGGCCGCTTCACGGCGGAAGATCGCTTCCGGGTCACGGGTGCCGCGATACAGGTAGTCGCGTTCGGCGACCACCCCGACGCTGACCGTGTCGTTCACCAGCGGGATGTACCAGAACCAGCCCTTGTCCGGGATGTAGGCGACGGTGGTGGCCCCCTCGTCGAGACCGGGATCGCGCAGCGCGCCCGTGTAGTAGGTGAAGATGG
Source organism: Vicinamibacterales bacterium (assembly GCA_965220695.1). Taxonomy (GTDB): domain Bacteria; phylum Acidobacteriota; class Vicinamibacteria; order Vicinamibacterales; family UBA8438; genus UBA9620. Next base: position 124,696 of record OZ244838.1, read on the forward strand.
CGATCTTGTTCAGATCGGGGTCGCGGCGCTTCAAGCCGAAACGGCCGGCCAGCAGCGCGTCGCGGCCGGTGGCGTCCACCACGACGCGGGCGCGCAGCGATTCCTGCGCCCCACCATCGCCGTCCGCCCGCACACCGACCACGCGGCCGTCCTCGATCAGCGCTTCCCGGACCGCGACCCCCTGCCGTACCTCGACCCCCCTGGCCCGGGCGTTCTCCAGCATCATCGCGTCGAAGTCGCTGCGCAGAATCTGCCAGGTGCTGGCGTATTCGTGCTTGATGGTCTTGAAGAAATAGAACGGCTGCGAGACTTGCCCGCTGATCGAGACGAACTGCACGCTGTGCTTCAGCGGGCTGCCCGACCGCTTCAGCCAGTCGAGCACGCCCAGGCGCTCGAACGTGAACCACGTATGGGGCATCAGCGATTCGCCGATGTGATACCGCGGAAACGACTCCCGCTCCAGCAGCAGCACGCGGCGGCCGTGCTGCGCCAGCACGGTGGCGGTCGTGGCGCCCGCCGGCCCGCCGCCCACCACGATCGCGTCATACGTGACAGCGGTCATGTTCGTTTCGCTACACCCGCGGCAGCACCTCGACGATATCGCCGATCTTGCTGCGCCCGTGCAGTATCTCGGTGCGCCGGCCATACAGCGTCCGCGGCTCGCGCATCCAGAACACGCCCATCATTTCGGGGTTGGGCGTGAGCGCCAGGTAGCCTTTGACCCGGCTCGCATAGTCGTAGCGGCTGTCGACCAGGAGGCGGCCCAGCGGCACCTCGTTCTTCAGGATCTGCGCCTTGAGTGTCGCTCCGAAGGTGTCGAGCTTCATCCGGATGGCGCCCATCTCCACCGGCCGGCCGCTGTACTCCTGCACCAGCAGCACCCGCCGGAAATACCAGGCGCCGCTCGCGAAGGTCGACAGTGCGCGCAGCATCACCGGTCCGCCGTAGTGGCGTTCGAGCGTGCGGGTCATGTCGTCGGCGTGCACGAGCAGCGAGCGATACGGGGATGGGATGTCCTCGGGGTCCACCGCGCGCCATTCCGGCATGTCCACCCCCGCCCGGCGGTAGACGACGTTCAGTGGATAGAGCGGGTCGCGGGTCGATGGACGCGGTGTCGCGCCGCGCCGCGCCGCCGCACCGCCGCGTGCTCTCAACGTCGCCATGTCGACTGCAGCGGGGCTGTCATCTCGGGAGCCTAGGTGTATCGCACGCTGGTGTGCTCTGGCAGGAAGAACCTGGGCAGCAGGCTGTCCACCCGCAGCAATCCGTCGCGGGTCAGGGCGATCCGACCGGTGTCGGCGGCCAGCAGATAGCCGTCGTCGCGCAGCGACGCGAGTGCGCCCGAGAACCTGTCGAGCAGGTCGACGCCGTACTTCCCCGCGAAGTAGGGAGGCCGCACCGACCCCAGCTTGAGCTGCAGCACCAGTTCGCGGATCAGACGCTCTTCGCCGGTCGGCCGGAACGCCCGGTTCAGCGGAATCTCGCCGCGCCGGATCGCGGCCGCGTATGGGCCCCACTGGTCGAAGTTCTGCATGTGCACCCCGTTCACGTGCCCGAACGAGGCGACACCCAGCGCGGCGAGGTCGGCGCCCTGCCAGAGCTGGTCACGGTAGACGAACTTCGTCCGCGAGGGATCCTTCACCGCGGTGTACGCGCTGCCGACCGTGTAGCCGGCCCGCTCCAGCGCGTCGAACGCCTGCCGCACCCAGCGGCGTTTGGTCGACCAGTCGGCGACCGCGTCGGTGAACTGTCCGGTTCCCTTCAACAGGTCGCTGCTGATGGTGGTGTTGTAGGGCAGCTCCATCTGGTAGATGGTCACGCTGTCGGGGTTGAGCTCGATGGTCTTCTCGACGGCCGCGCGCCACTTTTCATCCGTGTCGCCGAGCATGCCGGCGATCAGGTCGATGTTCACCTGCGGGAATTCGAGGGATTGCGCGAAGGCGTACGCGCGGAAGATCTCCGCCGAGCGGTGGGCCCGCCCGTTCAAGGCGAGCACCTGGTCGTCGAAGTGCTCGAGGCCGAGACTGAGGCGGGTGATGCCCATCTCGCGGATTTTGGCCAGCTTCGGTTCGGTCAACGTGCCCGGCTCGCACTCGAAGGTGATCTCCTCGGCGTCGCTCCAGGGAGTCACCGCCGACAGCCGGTCGACCAGGCCCTGGAGCTGCCGGACCGAGAGGAACGACGGTGTGCCGCCGCCGAAATAGATGAATCGGAGCGCCCGGCCTGCGATCGCCGGTTGCATCGCGTAGAGCTCCCATTCACGCCCCAGCACGTCAAGATACTCGGCCACCTCTTTTGCGTTCTTGTCCGTGTACACGCGGAAGTAGCAGAAGTGACAGCGCTTGCGGCAGAACGGGATGTGCAGATACAACCCGAGCGGCACGTCGGCCGGCCGTTGGGCGAGCGCCGGCGTCGCGTCCGTGTCCACGCCCTCGTGGGTCCACAACGAGAACGGAGGGTAGTTCGCGACGAAATAGCTGCCGACCTCGGTCTGTTCGGCCGCCGCGCCGTGTCCGGTCTCAGCCATCAGCTTCCACTATACCTGACAGTCCGCGGCAGGAGCCGCCGCTGCGCGCGACCGGTGCCGCCTCGTGTCTGCCGGCGTCGTGCCGCGGTGACAGGCGACCGGGATTCTCACCCGAAGCAATACAACACCCCGTCCTCGGACCCGATCACCAGCCGTCCCTCGGCAATGGCGGGGGACGCCACCAACGGCGCCGCGGTGTCGAATTCCCACAGCTTCTCGCCGGTCTCGAGGTCGAGCACATAGAGCCGTCCGTCGCTCGACCCGGCGTAGACGCGGCTGCCGCTGGCGGCGGGCGACGAATCGACCCGGGCGCGGGTGGTGAACGTCCAGAGCGCTTCGCCGGTCTGCTCGTCGATGGCGTGCAACATCTTGTCGCGTCCCCCGACCACGATCGCGCCGCCGGTCGACAGGGCCGACGAATAGAAGGGGAAATGCCGCTGCGGGTGCTCGTATCGCCAGATCAGTTGCTGCGTCTCGAGATCGACGCCGATCACTTCGTTGTTGTATGTGCCGAAAAAGACCCTGCCGTCCCTGATGACGGGCGACGCCGCGGTGTACGCACCCGCCGACAGGCTGACGACCTCCTGGCCGTCGCTGATCCGCACGCCGTGGAACAGCTCGTCACAGCCGCCGAAATAGGCGACGCCGTTCCAGACGGCCGGGGTGGCGTGCACGTAGTTCAGGGTCTCGTATTTCCACATGAGCTGGCCGTCGGCAAGGGCGAGCGCATACAGATAGCCGTCATAGGACCCGATCAACACGCGGTCGCCGACGATGACCGGCGACGACTTGATCTCGCCCATCGTTTCGAAGGTCCAGCGCGCGGCGCCCGTCGTCGTGTCGACCGCATGGAACACACCGCCGAGGTCGCCGACGAAGACCAGATCGCCGGCGACGGCCGGCGACGACTCGCCGATGCCCAATCTGCCGGTCGAATAGGTCCAACGCTCCGCGCCCGTCTCGAGGTCGAGCGAGATGAGCGTCCCGGCATACGTGCCGACATACACGGCGCCGTCGACGATCGCCGCCGACGAGACGATCGCCTCGTCGGCCTCGTAGGTCCATTGCAGCGACAAGGTGGCCGGCAGGTCCGAGCCGGAGACCCCGGTCAGGGCGGCGTTGCCTCTGAACTGGGGCCAGGCGTCGGCCGGGGTGACGGTGGTGGCGCCCGCCTGCCCGAAGGAGACCCCGGGCAAGAGGGCGATCAGCATCAGCGTGCGCAACGTCATCGTCAGAAGGCGCATCGGTAGATCTCCATGGCATCGGATGCGGCAAATGGTCTGGGGTTGAAGCTGCCGGTCCACTGCCGCGCGGCGTCGTCCGCGAGTTGCGGCAGGTCGTCGAGGGTCACGCCTTCGGACCGCAGACGTGCCGGCAGTCCTGCGCGGTCCGCCAGCGTGCGCAGGCGGGCGGCCAGCCGGGCGCCCGCACCGCCGGCATCCACGGTGTCGCCCAACAGGTCGGCGTAGCCGGGCGCCGCCGCCGCGCTGTTCCAGCGCACGACGTGCGGCAGCAGGATCGCGAGTGCGACACCGTGCGTGGTCTCATACCGCGCGGTCAGCGGGTTCGCACAGGCATGCGCGGCGCCGAGCATCGACTGTTCAATCGCCAGCCCGCCGTACCACGCCCCAAGCAGCATCGCGGCCCGCGCGTTCAGGTCGTCGGGATGGTCGAGCACCTCTTCGTAGTGCCGCTCCAGCAGGCGCCACGCTTCACGTGCAAAACAGTCGGACAGCGGTGTCCGGCGCGTGGTCACCGCCGCCTCCATCGCATGCGCAATGGCGTCGAATCCCGAGGTTGCGGTCACGTAGGCGGGTTGCGACAGGGTCAGCTCCGGATCGAGCAGCGCGACCCGGAACGCCGCCGTCGGGTCGCCGCAGGCCATCTTGACGCGGGTCGCGGCGTCGGCCACCACGGCATAGCTCTGCGCTTCACTGCCGGTACCGGCGGTCGTCGGGATGCCGATCATCGGCAACAGCGGCCGCGCCGCCTTGCCGTATCCCCGATAGTCTTCCATCCGGCCGCCGTTGGTCAGGAGAAAATTGATGCCCTTGGCGCAGTCCATGGAACTGCCGCCGCCCAGGCCGATGATGCCGTCGATCGCCTGGGGCCGGGCGGCCGCGCACCCGGCGTCGATCATGGCGGTATCGGGGTTCACGTCGAACTCGTGAAATCGCACCGCGTTGATGCCGGCGTCCACGAGCGACCGTTCCGCCAGCGCCACGTGTCCGGCCTCGACCAGACCACCGTCCGCCACCAGCAGCGGGCGCCGGAACCCGAGGTCCGAGGCGATGGCGCCGAGCCGCCGGACCGTGCCGCCGCCGAACACCAGCCGCGTGCGAGGCTGAAACTCGAACGCGGTCTGCCCGTCGCGAGCAGGATCGGGCGCGACCGTCTCGGGCGTCGCGGTCTGGCCGGGGGGCGCATGCACTGGAGAAGACCTCACTGCGTATCCCTGTATGGTAACAGCCCCCATGAACGCGGGGCCGCTGGCCGGGGCCGCTGGCGCCGCCGGAATGGCCGGCTCATACATCCAGTCCGTCGGCCTCCTCGGCCCTGTCCATGATGAACCGGAACCGCGCCGCGGCGTCGCGTCCCATCAGGTCGGCGATGACGCTGCCGGTCCGAATGTGATCGGCTATCGAGACCCGCAACAGCCGGCGGGTGTCCGGATTGAGGGTGGTGTCCCATAGCACTTTCGGCATCATTTCCCCCAGGCCCTTGAAGCGGGTGACCTCGGCGCGGATGCGTCCGTTGCCCCGCTGAATGTCGGCCAGCACCGAATCGCGCTGCGCGTCGTCAAGCGCCCACCACGTCTGCTTCCCGGCGTCGATGCGGTACAGCGGCGGCTGAGCGAGATACACCTTGCCATTGGTGATCAGTTTGGGCAGATACCGGTAGAGGAAGGTGAGCAGCAGGGTGGCGATATGGTGTCCGTCGGCGTCGGCATCGGCCAGAATGATGACCCGGTCGTAGCGCAGTCGGCCGAGTTCGAAGTTCTTGCCGATGCCGCACCCGAGCGCCGTCACCAGATCGGACAACTCCTTGTTGTCGAGCACCTTGGTGAGCGCGGCGCTCTCGACGTTCAGCACTTTGCCGCGTAGCGGCAGGATCGCCTGCCGGACCCGGTCGCGCCCCTGCTTGGCCGACCCGCCCGCCGAATCGCCCTCCACGATGAACAGCTCGCTGCCGGCCGCGCCAGGCGCGCTGCAGTCGCTGAGTTTGCCCGGCAGGTTCAAGCGGTTCGAGGTGGCGCTCTTCCGCGAGACCGCCTGCTGGGCGGCGCGGCTGGCCGCTCGCGCGCGGGCCGAGAGGACGATCCGCGACACGATCGCTTCGGCGACGCTGATGTTGTTGTTCAGCCAGTGTTCCAATGCGGGCCGGACCAGTCCGTCGACCACGGACGCCAGCTCGGGGTTGTTCAACCGGTCCTTGGTCTGCCCCTGAAACTGCGGCTCCGGTGTGAACAGGCTGAGCACCCCGGTGAGGCCCTCGCGCAGGTCCTCCGCCGCCAGCGTCACCCCTTTCGGGGTCAGCCCGTGGGTCTCGATGAAATTCCGGACCGCCTTGCCGAGCCCGGCGCGGAGCCCGTTCTCGTGGGTGCCGCCCGACCCGGTCGGAATCCCGTTCACGAAGCTGCGCAGATGCTCTTCGGTCGACTCGGTCCACTGCAGGACGAGGTCGAGGCGCGTGTCTGAGACATCGTGATCGCGGGCCACGGCGAACGGCGCGTCATGCACGGCCGTCGACTTCCGGTCGGACAGAATGCGCCGCAGGAAGTCCGTGAGTCCCTCGTCGTGCTGAAAGACCTGCCGGGCGCCGGCCGACTCGTCCTCGAACATCACCTTGACCCCCTTGTGGAGGTAGCTGACCATTTCGAGACGGTCGGTGATCAGGCGGGCGTCGAAGGTCGTTCTCGGAAAGATCGTCGCGTCCGGGCGGAAGTAGACCGTGGTGCCGGCGCCGCGGGCCGGGCCCATGTTCGTCAGCGCGCCGGCCGGGTTGCCCTGTCTGAAACGTTGTTCCCACTTCGCCCCGTCGCGTTTCGAGGTCGCCACCAGTTCCTTCGAGAGGGCGTTGACGACGCTGGCGCCGACCCCGTGCAGACCCCCGGCGGTGCGGTAGGAGCCGTGTTCGAACTTGCCGCCGGCGTGCAGCGTGGTGAAGATGACCTCGAGCGCGCTGCGGTTGTTCGTGTCGTGCGCGTCGACCGGGATACCTCGTCCGTCATCGCTGATGGTGATCGAGGCGCCGTCGGCGTGCAGGGTGACCCAGATGTTCGAGGCATGTCCGTTCATCGCCTCGTCCACTGCGTTGTCGAGAATCTCCCACACCAGATGATGGAGACCCGCCGGGCCCACCCCGCCGATGTACATGCCTGGTCGGCGGCGGACCGGCTCGAGGCCATCGAGTACGGTGATGTCCTTGGCGGTGTAGCTCTTCACCATCGCTGGTGCGCGGTTCCCGGCCTGTCGCTGGGATCGACAGTCGTACCGGAGGTAGGACCTGGGTAAACCTGGCTGTCAGTGTAGCACGTCCCATGGAGTCCAGCCCCGTGTCGCGGGGCTCCGAAACAGGTTGCCCGACGAGGCGGCGCCGGCCGGGCCACGGCGGTCCGAGGCGGCGCCTCGTCAGAGACTGGGCAGGACGATGCCCGGCGGGATGACACGGGTGAACTGACCGCGCTGCAGCAACGCCCGTCCCTTGCCCCCGCGGTCGGTGACGCCGTACTTGGCGGTGCTGACGGTGTGGCTGGCGCCGCGGGTGGTCTCGACGGTCAGCAGATCGCGGTCGCCGGTCGAGGCGATGAATCCGAGCACCCGGTCCTCGCCCGGGGTCAGCTTGATCAGGATCACGCCGCGGCCCGGACCTGACAGGAAGTTGACGTCGCGCGCGGCGCAGAGCACGGCCCGCGCCTTCGCCGTCGCCGCGATGAGCGTCTCGGCCCCGGTCGTGGGCGCGACCCCGACCACTTCCGCGCCGTCCGCCGGGCGCGCAAACCGCCGTCCGTTCCGTGTGCTCGGTTCGAGTAACGGCTCGAGACTGAACCGCAGACTGTATCCGTCGCTGCTGACCGCGACCGCGTGCTGCGGCGGTTCGTCACCTTCACGTGTCGCCGCGATCCTGGCCGCGACGCGCGGGTCCAGGCTGCGGGCGGTGACGATGCGTTCCCCGTCCTTCAGCTTGAAGAGCCGTTGTATCGGATCGCCGTGACCCGTCGTGGCCGGGATGTCGATGATGCGCGCGGTGTACGCGATACCGAAGTTGCTGAAGAACACACAGGTCGCGCGCGTGCTGCCGGCCAGCGCCGCGATCAGCCGGTCGCCTTCCCTGAGGCGCGTCGCGGCGATGTCGCGGACCTCTTTCTGTCGTCTGACCCAGCCGTCGGCGGTCACAAGGACGATGGCGTCTTCGTCGACGATGAAGTCGTCGGCGCTGTATTCGACCTCTTCCCCGGCGCTTTCGATCAGGGTGCGGCGCGAGTCACCGCAGATCTGCCCGATCTCGCGGATCTCGTCACGCACCAGCGCCCAGCGCTCCCGCTCGTCCTTGAGCAATGCGCCGATCTCCTGCGCCCGCTGCCGCTTCGCCGCCAGTTCTTTGCGGATGACAAGGATCTCCAGCCGCGCCAGCCGGTAGACCTTGAGCTCGAGGATGGCGTCGGTCTGCTCGGCATCGAGATCGAACCGCTTCATGATCTTGACCGCGGCGTCAGCCTTGCCCTCGGACCGCCGCACGATACGCAGCACCTCATCGAGCGCGTCGAAGACGACCTCGAAGCCTTCGAGCACATGGATGCGCCGCTCGAGCGCCGCCAGCTCATGGTCGAGCCGGCGGGTGACCACGTCGAGCCGAAAGCGCAGAAAATGCCACAGCAAATCATGCAGGTCGAGCCGCTCGGGTCGCCCCACCTCCGGCTGCTCGGTTGGCACCAGGCAGGTCAGGTTGACGGCGAAGTTGGTCTGCAACGGCGTGTGTTTGAAGAGATAGGCCATGACCATCCGTTCGTCGGCGTCGCGCTTGAGCTCGAGCGCGATACACACCTCGTCGGTGGACAGGTCCTTGACGTCGAGCAGCGGCGGCAGCTTGCGCGCGATGATGACGTCGGCGATGCGCTCGACAAGCTGCGCCTTGTTGACCGTGTACGGGATGCTCGTGATGTGGATCGTCTTGGTGCTCCGCGTTGTCGGTCCCGGCTCCCAGGTGCAGCGCAGCCGGATGGCGCCGCTGCCGGTGTTGTAGATCTGCTTCAGCTCCTCCGGGGTGTTCAGTACCTGGCCGCCGGTCGGGAAGTCCGGGCCCTTGATGTAGACGCACAGCCGGACACTGTTCAGCTCGGGGTTGTCGAGCAGTTTCAACAGCGCGGTGCAGACCTCGCCGGCGTGGTGGGGCGGGATGTTGGTTGCCATGCCGACCGCGATCCCTGTGGCCCCGTTCATCAACAGGTTCGGCAGCCGCGCCGGGAGCACGACCGGCTCGGTCTTCGTGCCGTCGTAGTTGGGACGGAAGTGGACGGTGTCCTGACCGATTTCACGCAAGAACTCCGCGCTCGGCGGCGCGAGCCGGCACTCGGTGTAGCGCATGGCCGCCGCCGCGTCGCCGTCCAGCGACCCGAAGTTGCCGTGTCCGTCCACCAACGGATAGCGCAGCGCAAACGGCTGCGCCATGCGGACCAGGGTGTCGTAGAGCGCCGTGTCACCGTGGGGGTGATAGCTGCCCATGACGTCGCCGACCACCTTGGCCGACTTGCGGGGTTTCGCGTCGGCGGTGATGCGCTGCTCCCACATGGTGTACAGAATCCGCCGCTGGACCGGTTTCAAGCCGTCACGCACATCCGGCAGGGCGCGAGACGTGATGACCGACAGCGCGTAGTTGAGATACCGGCTCTGCGCGGCGTCGATCAGTTCGACCGTCTCTTCGCCGCGCGGCGGCGCGGCGCCGGCGCCGCCGGTCTGGTCCGGCGGGTCGAAGAGGGGCGTCGCGCGCGGCGTCCGTCGTGTCGTCATGGGTCCCTGTAGGGGCGCCCCTTGTGGGCGCCCGTCCCTTGTGGGCGCCCGCCCCTTGTGGGCGCCCGTCCTTCGCGCCCGTCCTGCAAGACGTGGCGCACCTCACCGAGCACCATCGCCGTGGCGCCCCAGACGCGCTCGCCCTGCAGCTCGAAATAGGGCACGCTGATGGTGCGCTCGCCCCGGCGCAGCCACCCCTGCCGGAAAGAGGCGGGGTCGCACAGCTCGCGCACCGGGATTTCGAGGATGCGCGCCACCTCGTCCGCCGCCGGCGCCAGGTCGGGCCGGCGATCCAGGATCGCCGCCACCGGATGCAGGGAGAAGTTGCTCACGGGAATGTAGAGCGGCGACATGCGGCCAATGACCCGCAGGGCATCGGCCTGAAGCCCGATCTCTTCCTCTGCCTCCCGTATCGCCGCCGCCTCGACCGTTTCGTCCTGGTCGACGGCGCCGCCGGGCAGCGAGATCTGGCCGGCGTGCTGGCCCAGCGTCCCTGCCCGGCGTGTCAGCACGAGGTGTACGTGCTGCGCCACCGGATAGAACAGCACCAGCGCGGCCCCGGCGCGGGCCTCCGCCGGAATGACCCCGGCTTGCCAGCCTGCTCTGGGCCGCGGCGCGAACGCGGCGTGGATGTGGCCGAGCGGAGTGGGGGCGTCGAGGGCGGCGCGCACCTGGGTTTCGATCTGATAGAGTGTCGGTGCAGCAATCACGGACAACATGTAATCCTACCGCGTCTCACCGAGGTGTCTCCGACCTCCGACTGGTCCCCTGCGTCTCGTTCCCCGATCGACTCCGCATGACCGCCACCGTTCGCGCCAGGAAAGAGTTCGATCGATCGATCATCGAAGGGCCGCTGGGCCGCGCCGTCTGGCATCTGGCCTGGCCGACGATGGTGCAGAACGTCTTTGGCGGGATGCAGGGCATCATCGACCAGGCCATGGTGGGCAATTTCGTCGGTCACACCGGCAACGCCGCCATCGGCGTCAGTGTGCAGATTTTCATTCTGGTCATCGTGTTCGTGGCGTCGGTGTTTACCGGAATGGGCGTGCTGGTGGCGCGCTTCGCCGGGGCGCGGGACCCCGACAAGGTCAACCGGTCCGTGTACCAGGCGTTTCTGGTGGCGGTGATCCTGGCCGTGGGCGTGATGGCGCCGCTGGGGTACGCTCTGGCGCCCACGCTGCTGACCTTGATCAATGCGGCGCCCGAGGTGCAGATCGAGGCCCTGCCCTACCTCCGGATCACGTTCGTCACAAGTATCGGCATGCTGATGTTCTTCATGTTCAGCGGCGCACTGCGCGCCGCCGGCGACGCCAAGACCCCGATGCGTCTCGGCATCGTCATGACCCTGATGAACATCATCCTGAATATCGTGCTCATCCCCGGGTTGGGTCCGATCCCGGCGTTCGGCACGCGCGGTGCGGCGATTGGGACCGCGATCGCGAGCGGCGTCACCGGCATCGCGTTCCTGTGGCTGCTGTTTTCGCACCGGCTGGTCATTCAGTTCACGCGGTCGATGTCCTTCCGTCCGGACTGGGGCATCATCCGGCAACTGTTCAAGTTCGGTCTGCCGGCCGGGATTCAGGGGATCGCGATGAACCTGAGCGGCGTGCTGATGCTGTGGTTCATCGGGTCGCTGCGCTACAGCGCGGAAGCGCAGGCCGCCTATGCGGTCGGCTACGCCCAGTTGTTCTCGCTGATCACCTGGACGTCGGTCGGGCTGATGGGGGCCACCGCGGCAGTCGCCGGCCAGAACCTGGGGGCCGGACTCCCCGACCGCAGCGCGCGGTCGGCGCAAGTCGCGTCGATGATCGGACTTGCCCTCGCGGTGGTGCTGGGCCTGCTGTTCTATGCGATTCCCCAGCCGTTGCTGGCCGTGTTCGGGATGACCGAGGGCGTGGTGGTCGAGATCGCCGTCGAGCTGCTCGGTTACCTGGCGATCTCCGGTCTCTTCATCACGGTGGCGCTGGCGTATACCGGTGGATTGCAGGGCACCGGCGATACACGGAGCCCGCTCTATATCTCGATCATCTCGCAGGGCATCATCCCGCTCGGGATCTGCGCCGTCATCCAGGCGACCTCCGGGCTCGAGACGCACGACATCTGGCGCGCGATCGTCATCGGCCACATGACCCGCTGCGGCCTCAGCGTGATACGTTTCCGACAGCGCAAGTGGCGTGACATCGCCGTCGATATCGGCCCCGCGCGGGTGTGACCCGGAGCCCGACGGAGGTGTGCCTGCAGCTCGCTGCCAGGAAGCGTTGGTGCCATGTCAGACCGTCACGACCATCCCTCGACGATCGCCGCCCAGGCCCTGGGCCGGGTCGATTCGGAGACCCGCGCGATCGTGCCGCCGATTCATCCGTCGACCAGCTACGAACGCGCGCCTGACGGGAGCTGGCCTGGCGGCCACACTTATACGCGCGATCAGAACCCGACGTACGACCAGGTCGAGGCGCTGTTGGCGCGTCTCGAAGGCGGCGCAGCGGCGCTGCTGTTCAGCTCGGGGATGGCGGCGGCGACGACCGTCTTCGAGGCGCTCGACGCGGGAGACCACGTCATTGCTCCGCGCGAGATGTACTGGACCATCCGGCGCTGGCTGGAAGAGCTGGCGGGGCGGGGCAGGATCACGCTCGACCTGGTGCGCAACGGCGATCAGGCGGCGCTCGCAGCGGCGTTGCGGCCGGGCAGGACCAGGATCGTCTGGGTCGAGACGCCAGCCAATCCAAGTTGCGCGATCACCGACATCCGGGCGACCGCTGACGCGGCTCATGCCGCCGGCGCATGGGTCGTGGTGGACAACACGGTATGCACGCCCGTGCTCTGCCGCCCGCTCGATCAGGGAGCCGACCTGGTCATGCACTCGGCGACCAAGCAGATCAACGGCCACGCCGACGTGCTGGCCGGCGCGTTGATCACCGCGCAACGCGATGACGTCTGGGAACGGATCGAGCACGACCGGGCGTACCGCGGCGCCGTGGTCGGGCCGTTCGAGGCGTGGTTGCTGCTGCGCGGCATGCGGACGCTATTCCTGCGCGTCACGCACGCGGCGGCAAGCGCGCAACGGATTGCCGAGTGGTTGACGACCCGGTCGGCCGTATCGGACGTGTACTATCCCGGGCTGGCGTCCCATCCCGGACACGCCGTCGCGGCCCGGCAGATGTCGGGGGGCTTCGGCATGCTCGTCTCCTTCCGTCTGGCGGGCGGCGCCTCGGCGGCGCGACAGGTCGCCGGCAGGCTGCGGCTGTTCAAGAACGCGACGTCGCTCGGCAGTGTCGAGAGCCTTGTCGAGCATCGAGCGCCGATTGAGGGTCCCGGCACGCCGGTGCCGGATGATCTGCTGCGTCTGTCGATCGGCATCGAGGCGGTCGAGGATCTGCTGGCGGATCTCGGACAGGCGCTGGACGCTGCCTGAACGGACGTCGAACGGATGGAGGAGGCGATGGAGAGTGGCGAGCACAACGGGGGACGGGTGGTTCTCCGACCGGCGCTCGAGCGCGACACCGCGCTGGTGCTGGCGCTGATCAGGGAACTGGCCGACTATGAACGGATGGTGGACCAGGTGACGGCCACCGAGGCCGACCTGCAGCGCGCCCTCTTCGGCGTGCCGCGGCGAGCCGAGGCGGTGATTGCGGAACTGGACGGGACCCCGGTCGGATTCGCCCTGTTCTTCCACACGTTCTCGACGTTTCTGGCCAAACCGGGTCTGTATCTGGAAGATCTCTATGTCAGGCCGGCGTTCCGGGGGCGGGGCGTCGGTCGTCGATTGCTGGTGCACCTGGCGCGGTTGGCGCGCGAGCGCGACTGCGGGCGGTTCGAGTGGTCGGTCCTCGATTGGAACGAACTGGCGATCAGGACCTACCGGCGCGCCGGTGCCGTGGCGCAGGACGAGTGGACGGTGTATCGGGTGACCGGCGACGCGCTCGATCGTCTCGCCGCGGACGCCGGGTGACGGCCCCGCCCGGCAGCCGTATCGGGAGCGCCTGAAGAGTGAGCACATGATCAGTTACCAGCTGACCCGTTTCGGACAGCCGATCGAACGAGTGGAGCAGCCGCGGCCGGACCCTGCGGGGACGGAGGTCCTCGTGCAGGTGCAGGCCTGCGGTGTCTGTCACAGCGATCTGCACCTGCGTGACGGTTTCTTCAACATGGGCGGCGGCAAACGGTTCGACCTGTCCCGTGGACGGGAGTTGCCGCTGACGCTGGGGCACGAAATCGCCGGCACCGTGGTCGCGCTCGGGCCGCACGCCGCCGGGGTGCAGGAAGGCGCCCGCCGGGTCGTCTATCCCTGGGTCGGGTGCAATGCGTGCGCAACCTGCGAGGCTGGGCGCGAGCACCTGTGCTCGCGGTCGCAGGCGCTCGGCGTGATGCGCCACGGCGGGTTCAGCGACCACGTGCTGGTCCCGCATCCGCGCTACCTGCTCGACGCCGGAGACCGTCCCGTGACGCTGGCCTGCACGTATGCCTGCTCGGGACTCACTGCGTACGGCGCCGTCAAGAAGGCGCTGCCTCGAGTGGAGGAGTGCCCGCTGGTCGTCATCGGGCTTGGTGGGGTCGGATTCGCGGCAGTGCGGCTGGCGCAGGTGATGACGCACCGGCCGGCGATCGCCGTGGATGTCGACGCGGCGACCCTGGCGGCCGCCGCCGAGACCGGCGCGGCGGTGGTCGATGCGCGGGCGGAGGACGCCGCGCAACAGATTCGTCGCCTGACCGGCGGCGGTGCGGCCGCCGTCATCGATTTCGTGGGGTCGGAGAACAGCACGGCGCTCGGATTCAGGACGCTCCGGACCGGGGGGCTGCTCGTGATCGTGGGACTGTTCGGAGGAGAGTTCCGTGCGCCGATTCCGTTCTGGCCGTTGCGTGAGCTGACCGTGCAGGGGTCGTATGTCGGCAGCCTGGCCGAGATGCGCGAGCTGATGCAACTCGTCGAGACCGGCGCCGTCGCACCGATTCCGGTGCGGTCGCGACCGATGTCCGACGCGCAGGCGGTGTTGAACGACCTGCGCGACGGAAGTTCGATCGGCCGCATGGTCCTGACCCCCTGACGCGGGTCGCTATCCCGGGTGCCGTGGAGGGGGACCAGGCGCCGGCGATCGCCGGCGCCGCCTCAGGAGCCAAACGGCGCCGGCGGTCGCCAGCGACACCGCGGTCCACTGCAGGGCCAGCCGCCGCCCGTCGATCTCCGCAGCCCAGAGCCGTAGCGGGATCCCCTGGTACGTTTGCCTGAAGCGGCGGCCCCGGTCTCCGGCCCCGGTCTCCGATTCGTCCGGCGGCACCGGTGCTCCAATGGTGACGAACGCATAGCCGGCCGGCGACCGGGTCGCGGGATCGTCCACGCGTACGTGCACCCAGGGCGGCATCAGTCCCATCAAGCTGATGATCATCATGCCGATCCCGAGCGCAAGATGTTGTCCAGTGGTCATCCGGCGACCTCGCCAACGGCGCGGGAAAGGCGCCGGCGCGTTTCGTCGCGCAGCCGGACAACCTCATTCCAGCCCGCGTCCCGCGGGCGGAGCGGGGGCTGGATCGCCAGACCGATCCGGCCTGGGCGCAGCAGCAGCGTACCGGCGGGAAGGATGCGCCGGGTGCCCGTCAGCGCTATCGGTATCACCGGCAGATCCAACTCGGCGGCGGCATGGAAGGCGCCCAGCCGGAACGGGAGCAGCCCCGGGCTTCTGACGAACGTGCCTTCCGGAAAGACGAACAGCGATTCACCGGCGTCAAGCGCGTCGCTGATCCTGGCGGCGCCCTCCAGTTGCTGGGCGGGCGTCGTCTTGTCGATGGCGATGTAGCCGGCCCGCCGGATGATCGTGCCGAGCACGGGGTAGGCCGCCAGGCGGCCCTTCACTGCGAAACGCAGGTTCGAGGGCAAGGTGGCGAACACCACTACCACGTCGAGATAGCTGGCATGGTTGGCGACGAAGACCGCGGGACCGACATCGCGCAGGTGTTCGAGCCCGCTGACCGCCAGCGGGCATCCCGACACCGAAAGGACCGCCTTCGAAAACCGGCTGAGCAACCGGCGGGCGGTGGTCGCCCGGCGGCTCAGCGCCACCAGTGTCCACAACGGCGGCACGGCGATGAGCGTGAGCAGCATGATGTAATCCGTATAGACCGCCCGTCCGATCAGACCTGTGGCCCGTGCGGCATATCCAGTGAGGGCATGCCAGCCGAGCGCCGCCCACTGGCGGGCCATCGAACCGTGGCCACGATCGAGCGCGCCGGCCGCGTACGCGTCGCGCGTCGCCGAGCGGCGGATCTTGCCGCTCGAGGTCTTGAGCACCGATCCGGGACGGGCGAGCACGACGGTGTCGGGCGGTACGCCGAGCGCTGCCGACACGTGCTCCTGCACCTCCCGTTCAAGCTGCGACCGCCGGGCGGCGTCGGTCTCGCGCGTCTCGGCCACCACGACGAGCCGTTCGGTTCCGAGCGCGTCGTCGGCGATGCCGAACGCGGCGATACATCCCTTGCGGATGCCGGCGACCGACGCGACGACCGCTTCCGCTTCTTGTGGATAGATGTTCCGGCCGCCCTTGATGATCACGTCCTTGCGGCGTCCTGTCAGAAACAACTCGCCGCTGGCGAGATAGCCGAGGTCGCCGGTGTCGAACCAGCCGTCATCCGTGGTGATCGCCTCGGTCGCCGCCGGGTTGCGGTAGTAGCCGGCCATCATTGACGGGCCACGGAACTGCAGGCGACCTTCGATTCTCTCGTCGACGACGGCGCCGTGCTGGTCGACGATACGGATCTCGTGGTCGGGCAACGCGAACCCGCAGGCGGCGAACTCCAATGCATCGGATTCCACGCTCGGAACCGCACGCCCGGTCGTCCGGAAGCTCTTGGCGATTCGGTCTACGCGGGGAGGATGCCTCCGCGGCGTCACCGCCAGCCCCACCGAGCATTCGGCCAGGCCGTAGACCGGCCGCATGGCGTCAGCTCGAAACCCGGCCGGGGCGAACCGTTCGGCGAACCGGGCCATCGTGCCGGGCAACACCGCTTCCGATCCATTGAGGACGATACGGAGCGAACTGAGGTCGAGGTCGATGATCTCCTTGTCGGTGATCTTGTTGACGCACAGGTCGAACGCGAAGTTGGGGGCGACGGCCAGCGTCGCCCGATGCGCATGGATGGTCCAGAGCCAGCGGGCCGGTCTCGACAGGAAGGCCAGGGGTGACAGGATCGTGGCGGGCACCCCCACGTACATCGTCGCCAGCCAGGCGCCGATCAGTCCCATGTCGTGATACAGCGGCAACCAGCTCACTGCGACGTCGTCGGGCTGAATCTCCAGCCCCGCCACGATGGCACGGATGTTCGCCAGCAGGTTGGCGTGCGTCAGCAGCACACCCTTCGGCTGTCCGGTGCTGCCGGACGTGTACTGGATCAGCGCCGGGTCCAGCGTGGTCAACCCGGGGGCGGGGGTATCCGGCAACGAACTGCCCGTATCGCCGCCTGGGGCGAGGTCGTCCAGGGTCGTGACCGCCGACAGCGTCGGCACCCGGCCGCGCAGCAGGCCGGCGAGGCGTTCGACCTCGGCGAACGTGATCATCAGGCGGGTGCCGGCGTTGGACAGGATGCCGGCCTGTCGCTCCGCGTAGTCGGCGATCCGATCGACCCGAAACGGTGGGTAGATCGGCACCGCGATCGCCCCGGCGAGCAGCGTGCCGAAGAAGGCGGGGAAGAACGACTCTTCGGTACGCAGCATGATCGTGACCGTGTCCCGTCTGCCGATCCCTCGCCGGCGGAGCGCCGCCGCCACGACGACGGCGCGACGCCAGAGCTGACCGTAGGTGATCGGTTGTTCCGTCCCGTCTTCCAGGCGGAGATAGACGTGGGGGCGGTCGGGATGGGCCTGCGCGTGCCAGTGCAGCACCTCGACCAGCGTGGCGGCCGACGCTGGTGCGGGAGACGCGCCGCCGAGCGGGTTGACAACGGCCGGGAGCGCTTCCTGTGCCGCCGGTGCGGCGGCGAGCACCGCGTGCACGAGGTCGGCCGGGGTGTCCGCTTCCGCGATCACGCGGTCCGAAAGGCGGACGCCCACTTCGCGCTCGATCCGGCTGAGAAGCTCAACGCGCTCGAGCGAGCCGAGGCTGTGTTCCAGTGGATCGTCGAGACTGACGCCGGCGGCCGTGGCGCCGGGGCGAACCTCGGCGACCAACTGCTCGACCAGCCGCACCAGCGTGCGTTCGAGGGTGGCCCGGTGGTTCCGGGCGTCTGGCTGAGAGGTCAGATCCGACATGGACGAAGGCTTCGGCCCCGTCGCCACCATGACTGCCGCTCGCCTAGTTCGTCGTCTCGACTCGCGTGATCGAGGTGATCACGACCGGCTCGTTCGGGAAATCCAGGAGATTTCCCCGGGTCCCGGTGCGTCCTCTGTTGATGTCACGGACCACGTTCATCCCGTCGGTGACCTCCCCGAACACGGCGTAGCCGATACCCGACGGGGTACCGTTCTTGTAGTCGAAGGTCGTGTTGTTTTCGAGGTTGATGAAGAACTGCTGGCGTGCGCTGTCCGGGGCCTCGCCCCTCGCCATTGCTACCGTACCGCGCCGGTTCTGCAGGCTGCGGGACGCCTGGTTCATGATTTGACCCCGCAGCCCTTCGGTCTTCAGGCTGAGCTGGTCGTCGTCGCCGATGACAAAGGCGCCGCCCTGGATGATGACGTCGCGGATGACACGGTGGAAGACGGTGCCGTTGTAATACCCGTCGCGTACGTAGAGGAGGAAATTGACGACCGTGGCCGGCACCCTGTCCCGGAAGAGTTCTATCTCGAAGTTGCCCGCGGTGGTTTCGACGAGCACGCGTGGGTTTGGAGGTGGGTCCTGCGCGACGGCAGGTGCGGCGACGATGCCGATCATGGCCGCACACAGCCACGGTATCAACGTTCGTAGGGACACGACGTGCTCCTTCCTGTCAATGATGACGGCAAACCAGCGTGGCCGCGGCTGGAACTGCAGTGGCCGATGCTGAAACCGACCCGACAGGGGCGTGCGTGCCGCCGGCCCGCCCTCCGTCTTGCTTGTGTCTTCCCGTGGAACCGGCGTTACTGCAAGGTGATCGACAGAATCTCGACGGGCGTGATCGGCACGTTGCCGTGCGAGCCCCTGGAACCGGTCGCCACGTTTTCGATCGCATCGACGACATCCAGACCTTCTGTCACGCGGCCGAACACGGCGTACCCGTACTCGGCCGGAGTGAGTCCGCTGTTGTTGAGCGCCGCGTTGTCTTGCGTGTTGATGAAGAACTGAGAGGTTCCGCTGTCGATGACGGGGGTCCGCGCCATGGCCAACGTACCCCGTTCGTTGGAGAGACCGTTGCGCGCCTCGTTCTTGACCGGCGCCCGTGTCGGCTTCTGTTGCATGTCGGCGGTGAATCCGCCGCCCTGAATCATGAAGCCCTTGATGACTCGGTGAAACACGGTGCCGCTGTAGTGGCCGCTGTCGGCGTATTCGAGGAAGTTCTCGACCGAGAGCGGCGCGTTGGCGCGATCGAGCTCGGCGGTGATGTTACCCAGGCTGGTCTCGATCACCACGACGGGGTTGTCCTGGGCGGCGGCGTCCATGGGAGCCGTGATCATGGCGACCATGGCGACGGCGAGGCAGCAGGTCACGGCGCGCGTCAGATTTTGAATCGACATGGTTGGGTCTCTCCCGAGAGCGACCGGCGCCGCTCATTCAAAATATGGTATTCCGGATCCAATCAAGTGGAGACGGGAAACGCAGGTTGCCGGCACAGCAGCGTTCGGCGCCGGTTTTCCGGGCGACGGCGTAGCCGGCACATCAGGCCCAGAGTATGCATAATTCACGGTGGCGCTGTCCAGTGCCGCGTTCGCGAGGGTACTGGAGTATCGTACGCATCAGATGAATCTGCTGGATCGGCTTCGCGGTCAGCCAAAGTGGCAGCACGAGGACCCGTCCGTGCGGGTGTCCGCGGTGGACGGTCTCGAAGACGACGATCAGGAACTGTTCCTGGCGATCGCCACCGAGGATGTGGATCCCGGAGTCCGGGTTGCCGCCGTGGTGCGTTTGTCCGACCCGGCGGCGCTGGCGCTGGTGGTCCGGTCCGACCGTGACCCGCGGGTACGGACGGAGGCGGCCGCGATACTGCTCGAGTTGGCGATCGACGCCACCGATCCAGCGACGGCGGAAGCCGCGCTCTCCGGCCTGTCAGAGCCGCGTGACCTCGGTGATGTTGCGCGCACGGCCCGAATCGAGGCGATCAGTCTCGCCGCACTCGACAGGATCGACGCACAGAAGACGATCGGCGCGGTGTCGCGGCGTTCGGAACACGCGTCCGTTCGCGCTGCGGCGCTCGCCCGCGTCACCGATCACGAGGAACTGCTCGCCGTGGCTGTCAAGAGCGACCACAGGGATGTCGCGCTGGCGGCGCTGGAGCGCCTGCTGCCTGATGGGGAAGCGGCCCGCGGTCCGCTGAAGACGGTCGCGATGCGCGCCAGGGTCAAGTCGGTAGCTCGCCGCGCGAGGGCGGCGCTCGCCGCGCTCGACGCCGAGCCGGCCGAGCCGCCGATCGAAGATCCGCGGCGGCAGCGGGAGCGGTTGTGCGAGAACGTCGAGGCCCTGGCCGGCGCCGAAGACTGGGATCTCGTGAGTCGCGGGCTGGACGACGCCGCACGTCAATGGGATGCGCTCGAGGTACTGCGGCAACACCCCGAACCCGCGGCAGCGCCGGACGATGGAACCGGGTCCGAGGATGCCGGAGACGTCGACGCCGTCCTGACCGCGCGCTGGAGCGAGGCGGTGGCGCAGGTCCGGGCGCATCTGTCGCGGCTGGACGCCGCGCGGCGTGACGCCGAGCGTAACCGGCAGCAGCGGTCCGAGGCGCTGGCGGCTCGATCCAGCCTGTGCGATCAGTTGGCGGTCACGATTGCGGGTGCGTTGATCGACGCGGGCGGTCTGGCGGCGGAGGTGGCGCGGGCACGGACCGAGTGGGCGGCGTTGCCGCCGGTAGCGGACGGTGCGGCGGGCACGGAGCGATCCGATCACTTCGACGAGTTCGCGCAGGATGAACTCTCGGCCATCACGCAGCGATTCGAGGAACTGGTGGCCCGGGCCGAGGGAGCGATGCAGCGGCAGCAATCGGCCGCCGAGCGCCTGACGCGTCTGACCACGCTGGTGACCGCGCTTGAAGAGGTGGCCGCGTCGGCACCGGTCGGCGACCTGAAGCGGCGCTGGACAGGACCGCACGCCGAGTGGTGCGAACTGGTGCAGGCCGCGGCCCCGGAGGAGGTCGGCGAACTGGCGCAACGGGCCGAGGCGGCGGAGGCGACGCGTGCCGCACGTCTGGCTGCCGCACGGGACGAACGGCAGCGGCGCGAGCAGGCGACTCTCGCCAAGCGGCGGCGGCGGTGTGACGAACTGGAGCAGGCGGTTGCGGATGAGAACCTCGAACTCAACGAGGCCGAACGGCACCTGCGTACGACGCGATCGCTTTTGGGCAACCTCGGCCGCGTGCCGACGCGTGAGGATCGCGACGCGCTGACGGCGCGCCTGCGGGCGGTGCAGGTCGGCCTCGTGGGGCGTATCAGAGAGTTGCGCGGTCTGGCCGAGTGGAAACAGTGGGCGAATCTGGGGGTCCAGGTGTCGCTGTGTCAGCGGTTGGAGGCACTGGCCTCGGTCGACGACGAGGCGGCCGTCGCCGAAGAGTATCGCCAGATCATGCACTCCTGGCGACAGGCCAGTGAGGTGCAGCGAGGGGAGGGCGACGAGGTCTTTCTGCGGTTCAAGGCGGCTCACGACGCCATCCGCCCCAAGGCGGCGGCGTATCTGGCCCGGCAGGAAGCGCACCGCCAGGAGTGCCTCGATCAGAAGGTCACCCTGTGCGAGGAAGCAGAACGGCTGGCGGCATCGACCGACTGGATCGCAACCGCGCAACGGATGACCGAACTGCAGGCGGCGTGGAAAGAGATCGGGCCCGCGAACCGCAAGCAGGAACGGGAGGTCTGGAATCGTTTCCGCGCGGCGTCCGGTCAGTTCTTCAAGCGGCGGCGAGAGGATCTGGTACAGCGGAAACAGGTGTGGGCACAGAACGCCGAGTTGAAGGACACCCTGTGCCGCCAAGCCGAGGCGTTGTCCGAGGAGAACGATCTCGCCGCAGCGAAGGAGCGCGTGAGACAGCTCCAGGCCGAATGGAAGGGAGTCGGGCCGGTCCGGCGGAATCGCTCGGAGGCGCTGTGGAAGCGATTCCGCGCCGCCTGTGACGCGGTCTTTGCCCGCCAGCCGGCGTCGGTCGACGCTGAACTCGCCGAGAAGATTGCCGCGCGGGTTGCCGTGTGCGATCGGCTCGAAGTGCTGCTGCCGGCGCTCGGGTCGTCACCGGGGCCGGACGAGGCCGAGGCCGTGGTCCCGAATGATCTGGCCGAACGGGTGGCGGCGGCGCGCACCGAGTGGCGTCAGTTGGCGCCGGCGCCTCAACCGCAGCAGCGCAGTCTGTCGGCGCGGTTCCAGGCGGCGCTGAGCCAGGTCGTTGACCGCTGTCCCGATGCGTTCAGCGGCACCGACCTGGACCCGAAACGCAATCTGGCCACGCTGGGGCGACTGTGCCAACGTATCGAGGCGCTGCTCGATACAGCCACACCCGCGGTCACGGACGCGCGTTCACCGGCCGAGGTACTCGCCGCACGATTGCGCGAGGCGCTGGCCAGCAACACGATGGGGGCACGGGTCGACCCAGTGGCGCAGCGCCGCGCCGACGTCGAGGAGGTCAAGCGGCTTCAAGCGGAACGCCGCACCATCGCTGTCGTGCCGGGGGAGACCGGTCGAGAATTGTCGAACCGATTCCGCGCCGCCTGCGACCGGTTCTTCCAGCAGCAGCCGCCGACTCCCGTGCGTCCACCGCGACCGCACGGAGACGCGGGCGCCCGCCGCGGCCGTCCCCGCTCGCGACAGGACTCCGATACCCGCCGCCGCGCCTGAGTGTCGAGCGCCGCCGTCCGGTGCTCCGCCTGAGCCGCACGCCTTGGTCATGCACTCGTTTCATCCCCTGATCGCCGAGTGGTTCCAGGACCGTTTCGAGGGGCCGACCGCTCCGCAACGTGACGCCTGGCCGCACATCGCGGCGGGCCGGGACGTGCTGGTCTCGGCGCCGACCGGGTCCGGCAAGACCCTGGCCGCGTTTCTGATCTGTCTCGATCGACTTGTGGAGTCCGGTGTCGCCGGCCGGCTCGAGGACCGCATCGAGGTGGTCTACGTCTCGCCGCTCAAGGCGCTCAGCAACGACATCGGACGCAATCTCGAGACGCCGCTGGCCGAGCTGGAAGCGCGCGCCGCCGACCGCGGGTTGCCCGCGCCCGGCGTTCGTACCGCCGTGCGCACCGGGGACACCCCGGCCTGGGAGCGTGAACGGATGGTGCGGCGACCACCGCACATCCTGGTGACGACTCCCGAGTCGCTGTTCATCCTGATGACTGCCAAGCGCAGCCGCGAGGCGCTGAAGCGCACCCGCACGGTCATCGTTGACGAGATCCATGCGCTGGTGGACGACAAGCGGGGCGCGCATCTGGCGCTGACCCTGGCCAGGCTCGATGACCTCGTGACGAAAGCGGGCGGCGCGCGGCCCCAGCGTGTGGGGTTGTCAGCCACTGTACGCCCGATTGACGCGGTCGCCCGGTTCCTGCGTGGAGAGTCCGTCAACGGGCAACCGGGTGTCGTGATCGTCGATTCGGGACATCGGCGGCAGATGGAGCTCGCGGTGGAGGTGCCGCGCAGCGAACTCGGTGCGGTGGCCACGAATGAAATGTGGTCGGAGATCTACGACCGCGTTGCCGAGTTGATTCGGGCCGAGCGCACCACGCTGGTGTTCGTCAACACCCGGCGCCTGTGCGAGCGGATCGCCCATCACCTGGCCGAGCGGCTGGGTGAGGATGCGATTCTCGCGCATCACGGCAGTCTGTCGCGTCGGTTGCGCCAGACCGCCGAAGCAGAGCTCAAGGCGGGCCGGCTCCGTGCGGTGGTGGCTACGGCGTCGCTCGAACTCGGGATCGACATCGGCGCGGTCGATCTGGTGTGTCAAATCGGGTCACCGCGTTCAATCGCGGTCGCGCTGCAGCGCGTCGGTCGATCGGGGCACCAGGTGGATACCGCAGACGCGCGGCGCATGCCGCGAGGCCGGCTGTTCGCCACGACTCGCGACGAACTGCTCGAGTGCGCCGCGGTGGTGCGGGCGATACGTCAGGGACAACTTGATCAGCTCGTGATTCCGGACTGGCCGGTCGATATTCTGGCGCAGCAGTTGGTCGCGGCCTGTGCCTGCGAGAGCTGGCGCATCGAGGATCTGTTCCAACTGGTGCGCCGCACGTCGTCCTATGCCCGGCTGCCGCGCGAGGCGTTCGATGCCGTGGTCGACATGTTGTCCGACGGCATCACGACCTCGCGCGGGCGCCACGGGGCGTACCTGCACCGCGACCGGGTGCACGAGACGGTGCGCGGGCGCCGCGGCGCGCGGCTGGCGGCGATCACCGGGGGCGGAGCCATTCCCGACAATGCGAACTACCTGGTGGTGGCCGAACCGGAACAGACGACGGTCGGCACCGTCGACGAGGACTTTGCGGTTGAGAGTCTGTCGGGCGACATCTTTCTGCTCGGCACCACGTCGTGGCGCATCCGGCGCGTGGAGGCAGGCCGTCTGCGGGTCGAGGACGCCCGTGGCGCGGCGCCGTCGCTGCCGTTCTGGCGGGGTGAGGCGCCGGGGCGCACGAACGAGCTGTCGGATGCCGTCTCCGAGCTTCGACAGCAGATCGCGGACGGCTCCACCACGGGCCGCCGGGACAATGGTTCTGACCCCGAGCAGTTGGCGTTCCTGAGCGAGGCGTGCGGTCTGGACCGTGCCGGCGCCGAGCAGGCGATCGCCTATGTGCGGGCCGGCGTGGCCGGGCTGGGCGCCGTGCCCACCAATCGCCGGGTGGTGGCCGAGCGTTTCTTCGACGAGGGCGGCGGCATGCAGCTCATCCTGCACGCGCCGTTCGGCGCCCGCATCAATCGTGCGTGGGGACTCGCGTTACGGAAGCGGTTTTGCCGCTCGTTCAATTTCGAGCTCCAGGCGGCGGCGACCGACAACGGCATCGTCATCTCGCTGGCCGAGCAGCACAGCTTTCCTCTCGACGTGATCTTCCAGTTCCTGACCGCCGACACGGTCGAAGAGGTCCTGACCCAGGCGCTGCTGCCGTCACCGATGTTCAGTGCCCGCTGGCGGTGGAACGTGTCAAGAGCTCTCGCGGTGCTGCGCTTCGCTGGCGGACGCAAGGTGCCGCCCCCGATCCAGCGCATGCGGTCCGATGATCTACTGGCCTCGGTGTTCCCCGATCAGGTGGCGTGTCAGGAGAATCTGACCGGAGAGATTCGCATTCCCGATCACCCGCTCGTCAATGAGACGGTGCGGGATTGCCTGCATGAGGCCATGGACCTCGAGGGGTTGCGCCGCCTGCTGGCGGGCATCGTGCGGGGAGAGATCGAGACACGGGCGATCGACACCGCCGAGCCCTCTGCGTTCTGTCACGAAATCCTGAACGCCAACCCCTATGCCTTTCTCGACGACGCGCCGTTGGAAGAACGCCGGGCGCGGGCGGTGCAGTTGCGCCGCACGCTGGGACCTGATGCCGACGACATCGGTGCGCTCGACCCGACCGCGATCGCCACGGTGACCGAGGAATGCTGGCCGGTTGTGCGTGATGCCGACGAGTTGCACGATGCGCTGTTGACGCTCGTGGCGACGCCGCCCGTGCCGGAATGGAGGGTCTGGCTCGGCGAGTTGCTCGACGCCCGCCGGGCCGGCGAACTGCGGGTCGCCGATCGCGTCCTGTGGGTGCCGGCGGAGCGGCGTGCGCTTGTCGAGCAACTGTATCCGGACGCGGTGGTCACGCCGGAGCTTGCGGACCTCCAACAGCTGCGGCCCGAGAACCGTGAGGTCGCGATGACCGAGGTGCTGCGCGGCTGGCTCGAATCGACCGGACCGGCGAGCGCGCCGGCGCTGGCGCTCAGGCTCGGTGTGCCGCTCGATCTGGTCGAGCGCGGTCTCGCGCGGCTGGAAGGCGAAGGGCAGGTGCTGCGGGGACGATTCACCACGCGCGACCGCCCGGACGCGGACGCGGGCACCAGCAGGGTCGAGTGGTGCAACCGGCGGGTGTTGGCACGGATCCACCGGCTGACGCTGGGGCGACTGCGGCGCGAGATCGAGCCGGTGTCGTCGGCCGATTTCATGCGGTTCCTGTATCGCTGGCAGCACCTGGCGCCGGGCACGGCAATGCATGGGGCCGATGGATTGTTGCAGATTCTCCGCCAGCTTCAGGGCTACGAAATCTCGGGGGCATCGCTCGAACGAGACGTGCTGGCCCGCCGCATCTCGAAGTACGAGCCTGAGTTGCTCGACCGGCTGTGTCTGTCGGGAGAGGTCATGTGGGGGCGGTTGTCTCCTCACCCGGCGTTCGAGTTGCCGGTCGCCATGCCTGTCGCGTCCAGCGCGGACGGAGTGGCGCTGCCGCCGGCCGCACGGCGTCCGAAACGTGTGCGGCCGACGCGGGTCGCACCGATCACGCTGTGCCTGCGCGAGGATGTCGACTGGTTGCTGGCCTGTGCCGGCCGGCCCGAGAGCGGGTCGCAGGAAACGGCGCTCTCTCACCCGGCGCGCGAGGTGCTCGACGCCCTCGCCACCCGCGGCGCCTCGTTTCTCGCCGAGCTGGTGCGGGCGACCGGCCGGCTGGCCAGCGAAGTGGAGGACGGACTGTGGGAGCTGGTCGCCGCCGGGCTCGTCAGTGCCGACGGTTTCGACAACCTGCGCGCGCTGGTCGATCCGAAGCGGCGCCGCGGCGAAGGGCGCGGCCGGGCGGCGCGGCCGCGGCATGCCGCCGGGCGGTGGGCGTTGCTCGAGGTGGGGGCGCCGGCGCGTCAGGCGAGCGGCGCTGCGGCGGGTGGGCCGGCGGGTCATGACGAGGCGGTGGCCAGGTTTGCCGCGCAGTTGCTCAATCGCTGGGGCGTCGTGTTCCGCGATCTGCTCACCCGCGAAACGCTGGCGCCTCCCTGGCGCGAGCTGCTCTGGGCGCTGCGAAGGATGGAAGCGCGCGGCGAAATTCGCGGCGGGCGGTTCGTGGCGGGGATCGTGGGAGAGCAGTTCGCGCGCCCCGACGCTGTCGAGTTGCTGCGGGTCGTGCGCCGGGACGGGCCCTCCACCCGGCCGTTACGCGTGGCGGCGGCCGATCCCCTCAACCTCACGGGTGTCGTGCTGCCCGGCCCGCGGGTCAGCGCCCTGTCGGGAAGCCCGGTCGAGCTCCTGCCGGCCGGCGCGTCGTCCGTGCCGGAGGATGGCCGTCTCGCGGCGGACGGCGGCCCGGGCGTGTCAGCGCAGGTCGCCACGAGGCGTTGACCCGGTTGACAGCCGATTCCCGTCGGTTCAGAGTGACAGCATGATGAGTTTCCCACCTGTCGTGCGTGGTTGCGCCGCCGCCGGCGCGTGCACCGTGCTTGCAGCCTGTGTGGCCGAGACGCCGCCCGGACCCTCGTCCATTCGCAGCAACGTGGAGGTGCTGGCATCGGACGCGTTCGAGGGACGGTTGACCGGGACCGAGGGGATTCGGCGGGCCGCGGACCACATCATTGCAGAGCTTGAAGCGATTGGGGCCGTGCCGTTGCCCGGGACCGGGGGCTACCGGTTGCCGTTCGAGTTCACCGGGCATGCGAGCGACGGGGGCACCAGCCTGCGCATCGAGGGGGCCGCGGCGAGGGTCTGGGACGACCGGACGGCGGTGCGGGCGCTCTCGTTCTCCGAGTCGGGCGCGGTGAGCGGACCGCTGGTGTTCGCGGGCTACGGACTGGAGGTGCCGGAGACCGACGGGTTCAGCTACGACAGCTATGCCACGCTCGACGTCACGGACAAGATTGTCGTCGCGCTCAGGTACTTTCCCGAAGACGCCGAGCAGGACCTCCGATCGACCTTTTCCCGCTACTCCTCACTGCGGTTCAAGGCCCAGGCGGCGCGCCAGCGGGGCGCCGCCGGGTTGATCGTCGTGACCGGCCCGCGCTCGCCGAATGCCGGGGCGCTGGCGCCGATGACCGCCGATGCCGCTGTGGCCGACTCCGGCCTTGCCGCGGCGAGCATCAGCGGGCGCGTGGCGGACGCGCTGTTCGAGCTGCTGCCGGAGAAGACGTTGGAGGAGGCCCAGCGCGAGTTGGATTCGGGGAACCCCCACGTCGCCGGCTTCGAGATTCCGGCGCAGGCGACGCTCGACGCCCAGGTGGTGCGCGAGCGACAGACGGGGTACAACGTGCTCGCCTATCTGCCGCCGACCACCGGTGTGTCGCACGACAAGCCGTATGTGCTGCTGGGCGCCCACTATGACCATCTGGGACGGGGTGCGGATGGGAACTCGCTGGCCGGATCGGACGAGTCCGGGGAGATTCACAACGGCGCCGACGACAATGCCTCGGGGGTGGCGGCCGTACTCGCCGCAGGGGCCGAGCTGGCGGGCAAGGAGCGGGCGCGCGCGGTGATCCTGGCGTTCTGGTCAGGTGAAGAGTTGGGGTTGCTCGGCTCGATCGACTTCACCGAGCGCGCTCCGGTGCCGCTGGATCAGATTGCGGCCTATGTGAACTTCGACATGGTGGGCCGCTTGCGCGACAACACGCTCAGCGTGCAGGCGCTCGGCAGCAGCAGCGTCTGGCCAGACCTGGTCGACGAGGTGAATGCGGCGTTCGACTTCGAGTTGCAGCACGTGAGCGATCCGTATCTGCCGACCGACTCGATAAGCTTCAATACGGCCGGGGTGCCCAGTCTCGCCTTGTTCACCGGCAGCCACGAGGACTATCACCGGCCGACCGATGATTCGGAGACGGTCAATTTTTCGGACCTCGATCGGATTGCCCGCTACGGCGCCGCGGTCACCGCACGTCTGCTCGCCGAACCGGAACCTCCGGACTTCGTGCGGGTCGAACGCACCGGCCAGCAGGGCGGACAAGTGGCGATCCGGCTGTACACCGGCACGATTCCAGACTATGCGGCCGAGGTGGACGGGCTGCGGCTCACCGGGGTGATGGCCGGTGGACCCGCGGAACAGGCCGGTCTGCGCGCAGGTGACGTCATCGTCGCGCTGGCCGGCCAGTCGATCACCAACATCTACGACTACACGTATGCGCTCGACCTGCTCAAGGTCGGCGAGCCGGCGGCAGTGTCCTACATGCGCGACGGCGAACGCATCGAGACCGAACTGGTGCCGGAATCCCGGGAGTAGCGCCGCATCGGCAGGCCCCATCCCCAGTGAGGAGGGCCCGTCAGGGTCGTGGTCCGTAGCTGCGGCTGAATCCGTTCCGGCTGTTCGTGATGGTGAACGATCCGTCGCGGCGGGCCGCGACGTGAATCCAGTGGGCGTCGCCCAGGTGCACGGCGCCGGCATCATCCGCGCCGGGAAAGTCCTGCAGGTTGGCGATGAAACGCTCGTCCATGTTGGCGTCGCCGGCCTCTACGGCATAGTGATTCTGCCAGAGGTCTGCGAGGCTGTCGACGTTGGCCAGCGTGGCGAACGTCTGTGGACCGCCGCCCTTTCGCGGGCCGTTGTTCATCACCGCCGCCCGCGGCTGAAGCGCCTGGACGAGCGCCGCCGATCCGGACGTGTCCGACCCGTGGTGGGACACCAGGTAGACGTCGACGACGCCCACCTTGTTGGTCGGGCACATCAGCGGGTGCTCCTTGTTCCACGTCAGGTCGCCCATGATGACGGTGCGGAACTGTCCGAAACGGACCCACGCACTGACCGACCGCTGGTCTTCGGCGTCACCATACCGGCTCAGGATCTCCGGGCCATGGAACGCGAACCCGTCGCAGAACGGATTGGGCCCGCCCGCGCCCGGCAACGGGGCGGTCAGCACCGCGCCGTCGGATGCGATGATTCGGACATCGATCTCGCCGGCCGGCAGCGTGTCGGCGGGTCGTACGGCGCGGTGTGTCCCGCCGCCGCGCAGCGTCACATAGCGGTCGAACGCGGCGCGTTGGCGCTCGCCCTGATCCACGGTCACGCCGTGGTCGACGAAGCTCACCACGGGCAGGCGGTCGGCGAGCTGCTGCGCGCCGCCCATGTGGTCGGTGTGGAAGTGGGTCACCAGAAGCTGGTCGATGCGCGTGACGCCGGCGTCGGCCGCGGCAGACACGATCCGGTCCGCATCGCGGCCGTCGAACCCTGGCCAGCCGGTGTCGACCAGCAGCGATTCGCCGGACGGCGCCACGAACAGCGTCGCCTCTCCGCCCTCCACGTCGATGATGTAGATATCGAGCGTGTCGTCGGCCGGGGCCTGCGCGCGCGACGCGGTGGCCGTCACGACGAGACACAGCACGGCGACAGGAATCACACGCATGACGGTCCCACGGCGTACGCGGGCGAGACGCGAGGGCGGTGCCGGACGCGTACGTCAGTTGCCGATCGGTTCAGACTGCGCGCCGGCCTGCACCGCCCAGAGACGGTTGCGGGTCAGGAGATACATGACGCCGTCACGCACCACCGGGGTGCTGTAGACGGAGGCGCCCATGTTGATCTCGCCGAGCAGTTCCATCTCCTTGCCGGCGCGCAGCACGGCCACGTCGCCGTCTTCGTCGCCCAGCAACACCTTTCCGTCGACCACGAACGGAGAGCCCCAGACCGCGGCGAACGCGTCATAGGTCCAGAACTCTTCTCCCGTGTCAGGGTCGAGTGCGTGCAGGAAACCGGAGAGACTCGAGATGTAGAGGACGCCGTCGGCGATCGCGGCGGTGGACATGGTGCGATAGAACTCTTCGCCGTCGCGGCTCCAGAGCTTGTGCGTGTCGGTCACGTCGCCGGAGCCGGTCGCGTCGATGGCGAAAAAGTGGCCCGGGGCTTCACCGTGCTCGGGATCCTGGCCGACGCCGATGTACACACGGTCGTTGTAGATGACCGGTGTCGAGAGGATGTTGTTCCTGGTTCCGCGGCCGCCGAGAATCCACTCCGAATCGCTCGGGTTGCAGTCGAACGTCCAGATCGTCTCGCCGGTGGCGGCGTCGAGGCTGTAGATGACACCGTCGCCGCCCGGGACAACCACCTGGGCGCGGCCGTCGATCTCGGCGTAGGCCGCGTTGGTCCAACTGCCATGCAGCACGCCTTCACCGACGTCGGTGTTCTCCCAAATCAGATCGCCGGTGTTCTTGTCGAGCGCGATGATGTGCGGCGAAAAGGGGGACGGGATGTTCACGTGGCCTTCGTCCACGCCGTTGCTGGTGACGGTGTAGAGCACATCGCCGACGATCAGGGGCGACCCGGTGGCGAGGTTGTGCGGGAAGACGTCAAGCTCGCCGATCATGTCATACGACCAGATGATGTCGCCGTCGGTCGGATCGGTGCCGGTCTCGCCGGTGAACGGTCCGTCATTGCCGTCGGCCAGACCGTTGGCGTCGAGACACACGACATGCGCCTGGTTGGAGACGTACCAGATCCGGTCACCGTCCACGAAGGCCGTCGAACAGATGCCCTGCAGCGGCCAGTCGTTGACGCGGCCCGCCGACAGCTTGTCGTGCACCATCTGCCAGATGAAGTCGCCGTTGACGGCGTCGAACGCCATCAGCACACCCATGTCGCCCTGGTAGGCCGGGTTGCGGACGCCCTCGTTGTTGGTGCCGACGTAGACCCTGCCGTTCGCCACCGTCGGGCCGCCGTAGGCTTGCGAGCCGACCGTCTGGGTCCAGAGGATGTTGGCGCCGGTCCGCGGGTCCCAATTGTCCGGCACGCCGGTCTCTTCGGAGACCATGTTGCGTGACGGCGTGTTGCCGAACATCCCGATCTCATCCTGGGCTTCGGCGCCGCCCGCCGCGATCAGGCCCACCAACGCGAGATACATCAAACGCTGTCGAGTCATCGATTCTCCACCACACTGACGTTGTCGAAATAGATGTCGATCGGCGAGTAGCCGATGATTCCGGGGCTGCCGGTTCGGTTGGGCAGCGGGTCCTCGACGGTCAGCGTCCAGTCCGCCGGCTCCGGGTCGTCCCGTGGCCAGATCTTGCCACGGACGATCCCGCGCTCACCCTCGATGTCCACCCGCAGCATCAACCGGTACCAGGTGTCCGGTTCCCACGGGAAATCCACCTCTGCCATGACGCGCAGTTCGGCCGCCCACGATTGAATCTGGATCTTCTGGCGGTTGCCCTGCAGATCCATCGTGTAGCCGCTGTTGATCAGACCGATGTCCGGCCGGCGCCGTCCCTGGCTGGTCGCCAGCGCGTCCGCCTGCACGGTATAGCCCGACATGCTGGTGGGACCCACGTACATGGCATGGCGGTGAATGCCGGTGCGTGAGGCGCCCTTCCGCAGCACCTGGTTGCCGTTCAGATCTTCGACGGCCAGACTGCCCCCGCCACCGATCCAGAACGGCGGCCGCCCGCTCTCGAAGTTCTCGGACCAGGGCAGCGGCGCGTACACCCGTACTTGCGCCACGGCGCTCAGGCCGCCGGCGGTGGCAGTGACGAAGCCCGCCTGATTGGCGGCACGTGCGTCCGTCGAGAGCACCCCCTGCGAGGACACGCTGGCGCCGGCGAAATCGTCGAGCGACCAGGCGGCGTCACGTGTGCCGAGATACCGCCCGTTGTCGTCATAGGCCCGCACCGTGAACTCGACCCGGTCTCCGGCGGCGGCGATCACTTCCGCCGGCACGACTTGCAGCACGGTGGGCGTGTCCGCGGCAGGCGCCTCGGCGCCCAGATCGGGGCTGGCGCTCGC
The DNA here is from genome assembly GCA_965220695.1 of Vicinamibacterales bacterium. Classification (GTDB taxonomy): domain Bacteria; phylum Acidobacteriota; class Vicinamibacteria; order Vicinamibacterales; family UBA8438; genus UBA9620. The sequence goes on from OZ244838.1 coordinate 156,941, forward strand.
GGTGGTCGTGAACGGCGCGCTCGGATCGCCGATGCAGTAGATGCCGGCCTCCGATGTCACATACACTCGGCCGTAGCCCACGGCGAACGACCCGTAGATTTCGGCGGACCGATTCTCGGCGGCTACCTGCAGCTCGTCGTGATCAAGCACTGTCGCACCGTTGGCATCCGGCTGCAGAATGGTCACGTTTCCGTTGGTCTCGGTGATGAACAACTTGCCGTCGGCCCAGACCGGCGACGCCTTGCCGACGGTGCCGACGCTGTGCTCCCACTGCAGGGCGCCGGTCGCCGCGTCGATGGCGGAGAGATTGGCCGAGTTGTCGATCACATAGAGGCGTCCGTCATGCAGCAGCGGCGACGAGAAGCCGACCGCCAGCTCGTCGGCGCGCCACCGTTCGTGGGTCGCGGTGACGTCGCCAGAGCCTGTGGCGTCGATCGCCACCACCCGCCCCATCGTGCCGGCGTCGAGGTTCTCCTCGCTGTGCGCGGCGTAGACGGTCTCGCCGGCGAGCACGGGCGAGACGTTGATGCCACGCTTGCTGAGGTGGAATTCCCAGACCTTCTCGCCGGTGCGGGCCTTGATGGCGTAGATCCGACCGTCGGCGTTGCCGTCGATCCAGAGACGCTCGCCGTTGATGACACCGATCACCCCGACCGACTGGGTGTTCATGTCGGCGACGGTGCCGCCCGGCGTCGACACCCAGCGGACGTCGCCGGTCCGCTTGTCGAACGAGACGTAGCGGTGGCGGGGCGGGCCGCCGAGATTGCCCCAGCCGGCGCCGACCACGCCGAGCAGCAGTTGGTCCTCGTCGACGATCGGGTTCGAGGTGCGGCCGCCGTAGCCCGATGCCCGACCAAAGTCCTCGGCCAGCCGCCAACTCCAGACGACGGTGCCGTCGCGGTCGAAGGCGTTCAGGTGGCCGTCGATGGTCATCGCGTAGAGATACCCGGTCTCGGGGTCGCCTGCCACGCTGCCCCAGCCGACCCGGTTGAACGGGACGGTGGTGTTCGCGATGTTGAAATGGTGTTGCCACAGTTTGGCGCCAGTCTCGGCGTTCCAGCAGGCGACGACCTCCTGTTCGTCGACGCCGTCGCCGCTGCGCCCGTTCGCGCAGACACGCCCGTCGAACACCGCCGGGGTCGAGCGCCCCACCCACGAATCCGACCAGACGAGATTCTCGCCGTCGGGCGACCAGCTCGAGACCAGTCCGGTTGCGTCCGAGACACCCGTTTGCGCGCGTCCGCGCCAACTGGGCCAGTCCTGGGCCGCGGCCAGCGGCGTCAGCGCCGGCAGCAGGCAGACGAGAAGCGCCGCGGCCACCATCGATCCACGCGCAACCCTGTTCATCCGATCATCCCTCGCTGAATTGGCCATCCGGCCGGTGCTGCCGGCCGGTGCTGAAAACCGAAACAAATAAATATACTACACGGCCGTTTCCGGCGTTTCAGCGCGTGACGATTCGTTCGATCGCCCACACCAGGCCGACGATGGCGATCATGGCCGAGAGCGGGGTTGCGAGCCGCGATCGGTACCAGGACCGGCCGCGGCACCAGCCGGCGGACGCCAGCGCCGCGGCCAGGACTGTCAGTTGTCCGAGTTCGATTCCGGCGTTGAAGCTGACCAGCCCGAGCAGGCGTCCCTGGGCGGGAAGACCCAGGTCGCGCAGCATTTCGGCAAAGCCCAGGCCATGCAGCAGCCCGAACGCAAAGACCACCGCCGTGCGCCGCGGCGTCACGCGGTCGGTCATGATGTTCTCGACGCCGACGTACACGATCGAGAGCGCGATCAGCGGCTCGATCAGGGCCGGCGGCAACGAGACCGCACCCAGCGCCGCCAGCGACAGGGTCGCCGCGTGGGCCACCGTGAACGCCGTCACCTGCCAGACCAGCGGGCCGAACCGGGAACCGAGCAGAAAGAGACCGAGCACGAACAGGATGTGGTCGAGTCCGCGCGGAACGATATGCACATAACCGAGTTGGAGATACCGGCCGGCGGTGGTCCACAAGCTGACGGGCTCGACCGCACCGGTCAGGCTGAACGGGTCGCTGTGCGCACCGCGTTCGAGCAGCGACTGGCTGGTCTGGTCTCTGATCTCGTCTCGAATCGTGAGCTGCACCTCGGAAAAGGCGCGCGACGCGAAGAACTCGAGCTCGGCGGCGCCGGCCGGCACCACACCGGTCAACCGCGCCGTGAGCCCGAGCAGGGTCGGAATCTCCGACTCCAGCGCCGCCGGCGCACCGTAGTCGGGGAAGTCGACCTCGAACCGCACCGGTTCGCCGTCGAACCGCAGCCGCACCCGGCGCTGGAAGAGTTGCCGGAGCCGGTCGATCCGGTCGTCGAGCGCCTGTGGGGACAACGCCTGCAGCGCGGCCAGCAGCGCCGCGTCGTCGGCGTCCTGCGGCGCGCCGAGCGCCAGGGCGTCGAGGTCGGTGATCAGATCCGCTCGAAAGGTCCCGTCCGGCCACAGGGTGATCGTCGTCTCGGTGAAGCGCAGGGGATGCGCCGTCGCGTTCCGCGACAGTGAGAGCAGCGCCGCCAGACACAGACAGGTCACAAGGAATATGTATCTTGGCGGCGCCGGCATACCCGCCTATCCTACGCCAGCCGGCGCACGTCGGACGCCGCGCTTCGCGGCAGACGCCGGGCGAGGTACCCTGCCCCGATGGCCGCTGAGACGTTCGCGCTCCTGCTGCTCTCGACGGCGAAGTGGGTCACCGACCTCGGCATCGTCTGGCTGGTCGGTGTATCCGCGTTCCGGGTCGTCGCGCGCCGAGGATCGGGCGGTCCGGACAGCGCCGATATTGACCGGCGTCTCACGCGTCAGACTGGTCTGGCGCTCCTGTTGCTCCTGTCCGGGGCGGCGGCGCGTCTCTACGCCCAGACCTACTCCGCGTTCGGTCTCGATGAGCCGGTCACCGGCGACCTGATGCGGCTGGTCGCGGAGCAGACGCGGTGGGGCACGCGTTGGGCGCTGCAGAGTGTCGCGGTCGTGGCGTCGCTGCTGGCTCTCGCCTGCCTGCGGTCACGGGCGGCGTGGAGTTGGTGGGCGTTGGGCGCAGCGACGTTGGCAGTGGTGGGGACCGCGCCCGCGACGGGTCACGCGCTGGCCTACGCCGGCGGAGCCATCCTGCCGATGGCGTTGCAGATCGGCCATCTCCTGGCCGCGGGCGTCTGGATCGGCGCGTTGTTCGTCCTGGTGTCGGCGGGACTGCGGCCGCCGCGGGGTCAGCCCCGGGCCGACGGCGCGGCAACGGCGTCACGGCTGGTCAACCGGTTCTCGCCGTTCGCCCTGCTGTCCGCGGCGGTGCTCGCCGGTACCGGGGTGTGGACCGCGGTGCTGTACATCGACCACGTTTCGCAACTCTGGCAGACCACCTACGGGCGGGTGTTGCTGCTGAAGGTCGGACTCTTCGGGGTGACCGCGTCGCTGGGCGCCTACAACTGGCGGCGGGTGAAGCCGATGCTCGCATCCGGCGGCGGCGTCCGCACGTTGCGCCGATCAGCCGCAACCGAGCTGCTGGTTGCGGCGTGCGTGCTCGCGGTCACGGCCTGGCTCGTGCATCTGCCGATGCCGCGAGAATAGTCACGGCTGCCTGAGCTTCACGCGATACGGTCGGCCGCGCCGAAGAAAATTGACCACCGTGTCGGCCTCCCGGGTTATCAGACTTAGCCGCGCCGCCGTCTCGACGGTGTCTTCGACATCGACCCCTCCGACGCGATAGATCACATCACCGGCGGCCAAACCTGCCGTGCCGGCGATGCCGGCGGCGGTGACCTCCGTGACGAGCGCGCCGGCGCGGAGTTGGAGATTGTCGACCTCGAGCCGGCCGGTCAGGGCATCGGTCGGAGCGGCATCGCAGATGGCCGCCCCGACGTCGACCGCGCGCGTGTCCGCCGGGTCGGCGCAGCGGTAGAGCCTGTCGTCATTCTGGGCGGCTGCGAGCGGCGCGGCCCAGAGCGCGAGACTGACGCCGACGGCGATCCGCAGACTGCACATGATTCGCAGTATAGGCGAGATCCGGTAATCTGTGCGGCATGGTCGCGTTCCGCTGCATGTTGCGCTCGGCCGCGGCGCGGGTCCCTGCCGCCGCGCTCCTGCTCGCGCTGACCGTGGACCCTGCGCCGGCCATGGCGTCGCAGGCGGATGAGGCCCTCGCCACACGGTTCGCCAGGCTCGCGCTCGACTGCGTCCTCCGCGAATACCCGAACAAGATCGCGCATGTGCTCAATGACGATGCAGACGCGCGGCCGCCCCGTGAACTGACCCCGGCGTTCTACGGGTGTTACGACTGGCATTCGTCGGTTCATGCGCACTGGCTGCTGGCCCGGCTGGCGCGGCTCTATCCGGCCTCGGAGACGGCCGGCGCCTCCCGCGCCGCGCTGGCGCAGAGCCTGACCGCCGCAAACCTGCGGGGTGAGGCGGAGTACATGCAGGCGCCCGGCCGCGAAGGGTTCGAACGACCGTACGGGCTGGCGTGGTTGCTGCAGCTCGGCGCCGAACTGCGTGAATGGGAGGATCCGGACGCACGCCGCTGGCTGCGGGCGCTGGCGCCGCTCGAGACGCTGGCGGCAGGGCAGATCCAGGACTGGCTGCCCAAGCTGACGCACCCGATCCGGAGCGGCGAGCATTCGCAGACCGCGTTCGCGTTCGGGCTCATCGTCGACTGGGCTCGCGGCGCGGGGGCCGGCGACATGATCGAGCTGATCGAGGGGCGGGTCGCCGAGTACTACGCCGCGGACTACGACTGCCCGTTGCGCTATGAACCGTCGGGGCACGATTTTCTTTCCCCGTGCCTGGCGGAGGCCGATCTGCTGCGCCGGGTGACCGCCCCCGCCGAGTTCGCCAACTGGCTGACGACGTTCCTGCCGCAGATTCCGGACGACGGTGGGGCCGGGTGGCTGGACCCGGGGGTGGTGATCGACCCGACCGACGGGAAGCTGGTGCACCTCGACGGTCTGAACCTGAGCCGCGCCTGGATGCTCGAAGGGATCGCCGCCGGGCTGCCGGCGGGTGACGTGCGCCGGTCGGCCATCAACGCCGCCGCCGCGTCACACCGGGCAGCGGGACTCGCCTCGGTCACCGGAGCGACCTACGAAGGCGGACACTGGCTGGGGACGTTCGCGACCTACCTGATCACCGGGCGGGGGCTGACCGCATCCGGCGCTCGGTGACCAGGCTCCCAGGAGCCTGCGCCGCAGGCTGCTAGCCTTCCTTGTCCGCGTACTGATCCCTGAGTTTCGCCACCACCGTTGGATCGGCAAGCGTTGTGACGTCGCCCAGGGCCTTGCCTTCGGCGACGTCACGGAGCAGCCTGCGCATGATCTTGCCGGATCGGGTCTTCGGCAGGTCGGCCGCCAGAATGATCTCTTCCGGTCGGGCGATTGCTCCGATCTTTTTCACGACATGCTGCTTGAGCGTGTCGAGGGTGGTGTCGTCCGGGGTGACCCCTTCCTTCAGGGTCACGAACGCGGCGATGCCCTGGCCCTTGATCTCGTGCGGCTTGCCGACCACCGCCGCCTCGGCGACATCCTGATGATCGACCAGGGCGCTCTCGACCTCCATCGTGCCGACCCGATGGCCAGACACGTTGAGCACGTCGTCGACCCGGCCCAGCAGCCAGAAATACCCCTCCTCGTCGACCTTGGCGCCGTCGCCGGTCACGTAGACGTCGTGGCCCCAGCGGCCGAAATAGGTCGACACGTAGCGGTCGTGGTCACCGTAGATGGTCCGCAGCATCGACGGCCAGGGGCGTTTCATGACGAGGTAGCCGCCGCCGACCTTCACCTCTTCGCCCTGCTCGTTGACCACCATCGGCTTGATGCCGGGGAACGCCCTGGTCGCAGAACCCGGTTTGGTCGCAACGAGACCCGGAAGCGGTGCGATGAGGATGCTGCCGGTCTCGGTCTGCCACCAGGTGTCCACGATCGGGCAGTTCTCGCGGCCGATGTGGGTGCGGTACCACATCCAGGCCTCGGGGTTGATCGGCTCACCGACCGTCCCGAGCAGACGGAGCGTCGCCAAGTCGTGTTTCGCGGGTATGTCGGAGCCCCATTTCATGAAGGCGCGGATGGCGGTCGGCGCCGTGTAGAAGACGGTCACGCCGTAGCGTTCCACCATTTCCCAGAAGCGGCCGCGGTGCGGCGTGTCCGGCGCGCCTTCGTACATGACGCAGGTGGCGCCGTTGGCCAGCGGCCCGTAGACCAGATAGCTGTGCCCCGTGACCCAGCCGATGTCGGCGGTGCAGAAGAAGACATCCTCCTCCTTGAGATCGAACACCCATTTCGACGTGGCGTAGGTGCCCACCAGGTAGCCACCGGTGGCGTGGGCGATCCCCTTCGGTTTGCCGGTGGTGCCTGACGTGTAGAGGGTGAACAGCAGGTCCTCGGCGTCCATCGCTTCCGGCTCGCAGCGAGGCGCCGCCTTCGCCATGAGGTCGTGATACCAATGGTCCCGGCCTTCGGTGATGTCGACCTCCCCGTCGAGCCCGTCGCGATGCACCACCACCACCGATTGCACGCACGGCGCGTCGGTCAGCGCGTCGTCGGTGATCTGCTTCAACGGGATGACGCCGCCGCGGCGATAGCCTCCATCGCCGGTCACGACGACCTTGGCCTGCATGTCGTTGATGCGGTCGCGCAGCGATTCCGCGCTGAACCCGGCAAACACCACGCTGTGCACGGCGCCGATGCGGGCGCAGGCCAGCAGCGTGATCGGCAGCTCGGGGGTCATCGGCAGATAGACCGCCACCCGGTCGCCCTTCTCGACCCCGAGGTCCCTGAGCGCGCTCGCGAACCGGTTCACGTCCTGGTAGAGGTCCCAGTAGGTCAGCGTGCGCCGGTCGCCCGGTTCGCCCTCCCAGATGAGCGCCGCCTTGTTGCGCCGCGCCGTCCGCACGTGGCGGTCGACGCAGTTCACGCTCGCGTTGATCTGCCCGCCCAGAAACCACTTGACCGTTGGCGGGGTCCACTCGCACACCGTGTCCCACGGCCGGCTCCACTCGAGCTCGCCCGCGAGTTTCGCCCAGAATCCCTCGTGGTCCCTGTCCGCTTCCTCGTACACCTTCGGATCGTTGGCGTTCGCCTGGGCCCGGAACGCGGCGGTCGGCTCGAACACCCGGTCTTCCTGCAACAACGCATCGAATCCAGCAGCCAGCTTGTCAGCCTCGGACACAGTCATCCTCCCTGAAACACGCGAGCGGGCGCGCTCCCGCGCCACGCTCCGGAAACGGTTCGTTATCGCCTAGCATTCTAGCAGCCCGTGGCAAAACCCCGCGTCGCACCCAGAACTGGTCGTAATAATGCCGCGCCCGGCCAGTACAAGGCGCGACGAGGGAGCAAATTGGGGCATTTGTGACCGAGGAATAACGCTGTCCAGGCGGGATGCATCGCCGCGCGAATGCCGCGGGGCTTTCACCACGGGCTCCCAGGCGCGCCGGTCGGACCGGTCCGCATGCGGCCGTGGCGCAGCCGATATTGTGCGGTTCGGTCCGGCCGCGGGCGTCAGAAACCGAGCGAGACCGCAACGCCTCGGCGCCCGCGCGACACCAGCGGCGCGACGGTGAGGCGTCGTGCAGAGCCGCTCGAGCGATAGATGACGCGCCGTCCCTCGATCAGCGCGTCGACTCCGGCGCCTATGCCCGCGCCTATGCCACCGTATATCAGTGCTCCCATCCCGATGGCCGCCCCGCTCCCTTCGCCCTGATAAGCAACACCTATCGCCACCGCCCCCAAGATTGCGCCGATCGACAATCCGTGGATCGCCCCGTTCTTGAGCGAATCGGGACGTCGTTGGCGAATGTCGCCGACGTCGGCTTCGTCGAAGACCCGCGGCGACCCCTCGACCAGCAGCGTCAGCGAGGCCGGCGACAGGCTGGCGATGCTCCCGGTCAACTCCTGTCCGGTACTGTCGGTCACCGTGACGCGGTCTTCCGGTCCGACCAGCAGTTGAAGCTGATCGAACGAGCCCGCGACCTGGGCTTCGGCCGCCGAGACCGTCGCCGCCGCCAGCGACACCGCGGCTACGCCTCGCCAGAGCGGGAATCTCATGAATGTGCGTCGTCGTCCGGTCCTTGCAGGCTGAGTCATCGTCTGTCCCTCCCTTGCTTGCCGGATACTGGACGCTCACGGCTCCGATGTGCGGTCCCCGTCTCCGGCTGGTGCTCCTCGTGATTCTATTCAGGAAATGCGCGAACCGTACGAGAATCGGCTCATCCACCGAACGCGCCGGTCGGACCGGTCCGCACGCGGCCGCGGCGCAGTGGAAATCGTGCGGTTCGGTTCGGCCGTGAGCATCAGAACCCGAGTGACACCGCGACGCCCCGGCGCCCGCGCGACACCAGCGGCGAGACGGTGAGGCGTCGTGCGGAGCCGCTCGAGCGATAGATGGAGCGCCGTCCGACGATCATGGCGTCGATTCCGACGCCCAGACCGACGCCCAAGCTCGCGAGAGCTGACGTGAGGAACATCCCTCCGGCGAGTCCAATGGGGTCAGAAGACCCGTGTGCTGCCACTACCAACAAGCCCCCAACGGCGACGCCGGTCCAGAACCCGTTGATCGCCCCGTTATTGAGCGAGTCGGGACGTCGTTGGCGAATGTCGCCGACGTCGGCTTCGTCGAAGACCCGCTGCGACCCCTCGACCAGCAGCGTCAGCGAGGCCGGCGAGAGGCTGGTGATGCGTCCGGTCAACTCCTGTCCGGTACTGTCGGTCACCGTGACGCGGTCTTGCGGTTCGACCAGCAGTTGAAGCTGCTCGAATGTGCCCGCGACCTGGGCCTCGGCCGCCGAGACCGTCGCCGCCAGCGACACCGCGGCTACGCCTAGCCAGAGCGGGAATCTCATGAACGTGCGCCGTCGTCCGGTCCTTGCAGGCTGAGTCATCGTCCGTTCCTCCCTTGCTTGCCGGGTACTGGACACTCACGGCTCTGATGTGCGGCTCCCGTCTCCGGCTGGTGATCCTCGTGTCTCTATTCAGGAAATGCGCGAACCGTACGAGAATCGGCTCATCCACCGGGCGCGGGGTGTCTGCGCGTGACGGTGTTCAGGGACGGGGGCCGGCGAGATGCGTCGACCTGGTTCGGGGCCGGTATAATTCGACTGCCATCGACGTTGACGACACAGTTCCAGCAGGCAGCCCGGGCGGCGTGCGCCAGTGGCTGCAAGGACCACCGCCAATGACTCCCAAGTTCCGAACGTTCGCCGCGGCCCTGCTCGTGTCCGCCCTGTTCGTCCCCGCGGTCCAGGCCGACGTCTTGTCGGTCGACATCACCGGGCGCAGTCCCGTCGAGGACGGGCGCCGTTTCGGCAACGTCGGCCCCTACGACGAGATCGTGGGCCGCATCACCTTCGGGATCGACCCGGCCGAAGCGGTGAATCAGGTTATCGTGAACCTGGATCGCGCGCCGCGGAACCGGAACGGCCTCGTCGAGGCGACCGCCGATTTCAGGATTCTGACGCCCGCCGACGCGCAGCGCGGGAATGGCGTGGCGCTGATCGACATTGCGAATCGGGGCCGCTTGACCGCACTCGGTTTCAATCGCGGCGGCGCCGGGCCCAACCGTGACGGGTTCCTGATGAACGAGGGCTACACGGTCGTCTGGGTCGGCTGGGAGTTCGATGTCCCGGCGGGGCGGCCGATGCGCTTCGACGTGCCCGCGGTCGACGGCGCGCCGGTCGGCGGTCTTGGTTTCGCCGCTGTCCGCGACACCGCGTCGTGGATCAAGTACGACGCCGGGGCGACGGTCACCGCGGAGCACGCCCTGTCGTTCGGCTCGTCGCAGAGCGGCAGATTCCTGCGGACGTTCCTGTATCTGGGCTTCAATACCGACACCTCGGGCCGACAGGTCTTCGACGGGATGATCCCGCATATCGCCGGATCGTCCCGCCTCGATCTCAACCAGCCCGGCGCCAACCCGATTTCGCTGGGCATGTTCGACGCGACCTCGTTTCCCTTTGCCGATGCCGCCTTGCGCGACCCGGTCACCGGCGTCGTTGACGGCACCCTGGGGAACGAACGGAGCGGGCGGAATCAGCCCCGGATTCTCTATACGAACACCGGCGTCGAGTACTGGGGCGGCGGTCGGGTGGCGACGCTGGTGCACTCGACCCCGGATGGATCCGAAGACATCGTCCTGCAGGACAACGTCCGCTTCTATTTTTTCGCCGGCACCCAGCATGGCCCGGGCCCGTTTCCCCCGCCGCCTCCCGGGAACCGGCAGGAAATGGGGAACCCCACCGACTACTGGTGGAACATGCGTGCGCTCCTGACGGCTCTGAAGGACTGGGTCGTCGACGGGGTCGAACCGCCGCCCAGCCGGCACCCGCGGTTCGCCGACGGCAACCTGGTCGCACCGGCCGCTATCGAGTTTCCGGCGATACCGGACGTCCGCTCTCCCCGCGATCGCACCGGGGGCACGCGCGTCGGGAATCCATGGCTGGACGGCGCGGGCGGCAATGACGGGGCGGGTGCGGCGCTACCGACGTTCATTCCGCAGGTCGATGCCGACGGCAACGAGATCTCCGGCATCCGCCATCCCGAAGTCGCGGTCCCGCTGGCCACCTACACCGGCTGGAACTTCACGAATCCGGACGACGGAGATCCCGACACGCTGGTGGCGCTGGCAGGGTCGTACATTCCCTTCCCCGCGACGCGCGAGCAGCGTGCGCGGACGAGGGATCCGCGACCGGCGATCGAAGAACGCTATGCCTCGCGCGACGACTTCCTGACGCGGGTCGAGACCGCCGGCCGGGAGCTCATCGAGCAGCGCTACCTGCTCGAAGCGGACCTGCCTCCCATCCTCGAACGCGCCGCCACACACTGGGACCTGCTGATGGGGGCCAATTAGGAGTCTGCGCCGCAAAAAAAACGCGCAATCGCAGACCTGATCTCGGCGGAAGGACGTCGTGCCGACGACGTTTCGCCCCTACCAGCCCGTGGTGAACGTCGCCTCTGCATTTGATCGGTGCTGCATCCGGGCTGCCGGCGTTGCTCTTCGGTCACAAATGGCCCAATTCGCTCCCTCGTCGCGCCGTGCCAGCCTGGCGCAGCACCAATCTCGGTGCAACGCGTGGTCTTGCCACGGGCTGTTCATGGCCGCTCACTGCTTTGATGCCGGGCTCTCGGGCTGCACGGCCTTCACCTGCTCGGCGAACATGACCAACGTGTCGACCAGTGTCGTGGTGTCGCCGGCGTGGGCTCCTGCCCTGATCACACGGCCCAATCCATCCTCGACAAGGTGGAGCGATTATCTGCTCGCAAGTCAGGGACGCGACATTAGAACCCGATCACTCCAAGCCCGACCAGTTGTCTGAACGCTGTTTCGGTGTAGCAGTCCTGCGTGAGACCCCACTTGACACCAAAGTGCCGGGACAACTTGTGACCGACGAGCGCTTCGAACGAAAACCCCAAGAACCCTGTCTCCGTCCGCAACGGTGATCGGCCCGGCCGTAGTTCGTTTTCTTCAAACGACCCGCCCAGCATGAAACCGAACCCGACGTTCAGCTCTGTACTCCCTGCCAGAAACCACCGGCGGCGGGCCGTGACCGTCGTGTACCGCAGGTTCCCTTGGAAGATGTAGATGTCATTATTGCGCCCTTCGCCCCGAAGGTACAGATCCTGGCCCGGGCCGCGCACGAACCGTGCGGCGACCCCCCAATTGTGATCCCAAAAAGCGACTCCGACGTCGTATGTGGCCAGCGACAGTTCCGTACTCCAGACGAACCCATAGCCAGCCTGCAGTTCCAGCCGATTACGGTCTTGCGCGACGACCGGGGACGTCAGCGGTCCGACCAGCAGCGTGCCCGCGACAAGCAGAACCTCGGCCGTGCGCGGCCATATGACTTTCTCGCGACCAAGACCCAGTCGGTGCACTTCCTTGAACGTGCGGCGGTGTCTGGTCCTCTCGAGCTGAGTCATCGTCGCGTCCTCCATCCAGTGATCTCCAGGTCTTCATAGGGGATAGGCGCGAACCGGACGAAAACCGGCTCATCGACCGAGCGGAAGGACTGACAACGCGGGGGACTTGCAACACGGGCTGCCAGGCGGGTGGCACGCGAAATGCGTGCACCCGGTTGGCGACCGGAATAACTCGCAGACCATCCGAGTTGACGATACCGTTGCAGCAAGCAGGGTTGTGAAGCCGTACCGGGCGCTCTGCGCGGCAGGGCGCCCGGCCCCGAATGGCGTTACGGCCGGCCGGACGCGCTTAGCCTCGCCACCTGCGCGGTCCAGCGCTTGTCGAATTCCACCCAGCGGCGTTCTGCCGGATCGTCGGAATGGCTCACCGGCAGTTCCATGATCACCGGCGCCGGCGCCATGTGGTTGGCGATGGCGTACACGGTTTCGGGTGGCACGATATCGTCGCGTCGTCCCACCCCGACGAGCGCCGGGCAGTTGATCAGACCGGCAAAGTTGACCGGGTCGAAGTAGGTCAGCGTGCGCATGACCGCCGCCGCCCGTGACGGGTGCGCTTCGAGATAGTCATTGACCTCCTGGCCGGATCCTGCCTTCACGAGCCGCCGCCGGCCCTCGGCCCAGCCGAAGGTGGGCACCGCGACCGCCAGATACGTCGCAAGTTGCGACACGGCCTGCGCCATGACGGCCAGCCCGCCGCCAAAGCTCCGGCCGTGGAACACCACGCCTCCCTCACCGGCGCCGAGGCGCCGGCCGACCTCCGCGGCGCGTACGAAGTCGCAGACCGCCCCACGCAGGATCGATGTCTCCGGATTGGTGAGCCCGGTGATGATATGGCCCCGGGGATCGGGCGCAACGGCGGTGCGAGAGAGACCGAAGCCGCGCACGTCGAAGCAGAACAGGTCAGCCTCGGCGGCGACCGTATGCCGGGCCTCGATCACCGGGTTGCACTGCGATCCGTAGCCGTGCGTGGTCACGATCAGAGGACGCCGTCGGGCCGAGCCGCGGTGCTGGAGCGGCTGGTCGAGCGTGATGAGAAACCCCTGGATGTCGCGGTCTCCGAGAGAACGAAACCGCACCGGCATGATGCGCGCATCCTCCGGGGACGTGACGGCGATGCCGAGGCGCGGGTGCGCAGCGGTCTTCGCGAGCGTCTCGAGCGTGTCGGACCAGAAGCGAACAAAGTCGGACGGTCTGGTGAGCGGTGGGGCAATGGTGCGGACCGTTGTAGAGTCAGGACGGGCCATGGGAGTCACGATCGATCAGTTTAGCGCCCACGTGGCGCACGCCGTGCCTGGAGGGTCCGCCCTTGGTCCGCTGGAGCAGCTCGCCGAAGAGCATGAGTTCGAGCCGCATCGTGTGCTGACCCGACAGTTTGCGCCGGCCGCAAATCTGTTTCTCGTCGCGCACGGGACAGTCCGTTTCCAGATCACGCTGGACGAGGGCAACGAGGAGCTCGATGTCGGTCACCGCGATGCAGCCTGGACGCCGGTCGGATGGTCCGGACTGCGTGCGCCGTGGCGCTATGCGACCACCGTCGTCTGCGTGACTCCCTGTCGAGCGCTGCGGTTCGAGCATGCCGCGCTGCGGACCTTCTTCCGGGACGATCCATCGGCGGAAGTCGTGTTCCTCGACATGATCCTCCGTCATGCCTGGAGTCTGCTGACCGAAATCCGGTCGCGGATCGTCGTCTGCTCGCAAACGCCGGCGAACTTCGCCCGCGCGCTGGACGCCGAGGGCGAAGAGGAGACCTACAACCGCGCGCCGCCGCCGGTCCTGGATCTGCTGCGACGCTCGGCGTTCTTCGAGATGTTCTCCGAGGCCCACCTGCGCGAGCTGGTGCGGACCGTCGAGAGCCGGTACTACTGTCGCGGACAGCCGATCGTCGAGCAGGGCAGCGGTGTGCCGGGTCTCTGGGTGCTGGCGACGGGTCGGGTCGCGCTGAACTATCGTCCCCGGCCGGACGCGGACGAGTACGCACTGCGCACCATTTCCAATCCGGGCGCCATCGTGGCAGTGGCCGGTCTGGGCGGGGTCGCGGCGCACACGGCGTCGGTCGTGGCCACCCGCGACTGCACCGTCTATCGGGTCGTGCCCGGGGGCGCCGAGTGTAGCGGACCCGGCGGCCAGGGGTTGGCGAATATCCTCGCCCGCCGTCTGCTCTGGCTGGTGTCCAATCATCTGCGCGCCGGTCGCGCGGTGTTCATCTCGCGCCGGTTCGACCAGGAGAAGCTGGCGATCAGCAACCTGCTCGAACAAGGCTGCACGCAGTTGAGCGTCCACTCGCCGCTGCATCGTCTCCCGCATCTGCTTGACAGTCAGTTGACGCTCGGAGATGCGTTCGCGGTGATCGAGGCCATGGCTGGCAGCACCGTCCCGCTGGAACGCGATCTGGCGCAACTCTGTGGCGACATGCTCGGCGAGGTGCGGCGGGAGCACCAGTTCTTCGAGGCGCTCAGGCGCGTGTATCACGCGGTGCGGTCTGCGCCTGCGGCCATGGCGCCGGCGGAGGTACGCACGCTCTGTGCGCGGGGGTTCCAGAAGGCCTTCCAGCACATCCGGTATGTGATCGAGGGCGCCGACCATCTTCCTGCGGCCCCCGGGCACATCTTCATTCTGAACCACCTGAAGAATCACGAATACAACACGTTGCCGAACAACTTCCAGCTCACGCTCGACTCGCACTTCGTCTCGTCGATGGTCCTGGAACCGCGATACGGTGACGGCGGCGTCCGCGTGGTGCGGCACAGCCGCGGCAACGAGTACGGCCATCAGGACTATTACGATCGTCTGGGGCACATGTCGGTCTATACGAAGGAGTCCGATCGCCTCGACGAGACCCGGGAGGAACGGCGGGCGCGTCTCGACGCCTTCTTCGAGACTGGCGGGCGATATCTGCGCGCCGGCACGAACCTGATTCTGAGCCCGGAGGGCACCAGCTACTGGACTGAAGAGTCGCCGGGTCCATTCAAGGCCGGTGCGTTTCGACTGGCGGCCTCCGTCGTGCCGGAACCATGGATCGTACCAATCGCCGTCGCGAACTTCGATCGGCGGGTGCATTCGACGGTCTGCTCGGTGCTGATCAAACCGCCCTTCAAGATCTCCACGGCGATCGACGATCCCTCGGATCCGGGGCAGATGCAGAGATTCCTTACCAGTTTCAGGACGACCTACGCCACCTGGGTCACGGAGGCGCGTCAACTGGCCCTGGACGGACGCTGACCCGGTCGTTGCGCTGTCGCATCCCCTGGCGGATCTCGCGGTGGTGTGCCAGGGGTGGCTACCGGTTCCGCCGGAACCGCCTCGTGACCTGAGTCAGTGCCTCGTCGAGCTCGGCGATTCTCAGGAGTCGGGCCGCGGCGGCCAGCATGACGGCGCCGAACGAAATCTCCGCCGCCAGCATCGCCGCCTGGACGAGCGTGCCGGGGTCGGGCCAGCGGGCCGACAACCAGAGATCCAACGACCGCAATGCAACGCCCATGACGGCCGCCGCCACGCTGATCTTGGTGAAACTCACCGCGATGACCGGAAAGTCCAGCCCGTCGAGCCGCCGCCGCAGCAGCACGAGCAGCAGCGCCGCGTTGCCCAGGGCCGCGAGCGCATTGCCGAGCGCCAGCCCCGGGTAGCCGAGTATCCGCACCAGGGCCAGGTTCAACACGATGTTCAGCCCAACGGCGCCGACGCTGACACGCGCCGGGGTCATGCTGGTGCCGAGCGCAAAGAACGTGGGGACGGCCAGACGCACGATGGAGTAGCCGATGATGCCGGGGGCATAGCAGGCGAGCGCGAGCGCGACAGCCTGCGTGTCGGCAGGGGTGAAGCTGCCGTGCTCGAATATCACGCGCACGATGGGAGTCGCGAGGACGATCAGGCCCACCGTGGCCGGCACCATCAGCATCGACATCAATCGAAGCGCGTGAGAGACGGTGCGCCGCATGTCGTGGAACTGATCCTGCGCCGCCTGCTGTGACAGAACGGGCAGGGCGGCAGTCGCAATCGAGACCCCGAACACACCGATTGGCAGATACATCAGACGGAACGCGTACGTGAGCCACGAGACGGCGCCAGACTCCTGGCCGGTCGCCAGGATCGTGGTGACCAGCAGGTTGATCTGCATCGCGGCGCCGGCGAACGTGCCCGGTCCCATCAGGCCCAGGACCTCCCGCAACCCGCGGTCCGCCGGGTCGAGCATCAGCCGGTAGCGAAAGCCTTCCTTGTGCAGGAACCAGTACTGGGCCGCGATCTGACCCAGCCCCCCCAGCACGACGCCGAAGGCGATCGCCATGATCGGATCCAACCCGAACCGCGGCATGACCGGCACGAGCACCACGGCGCACAGAATGAGACTGACATTGAACATCGCCGGGGACAGGGCCGGCGCGAAGAACCGCCGCAGCGAGTTCAACATCCCCATGCACGCCGCCGCAACCGCGACCAGCGTCAGAAACGGCAACATGAGGCGGGTCAGCGTGACGGTCAACTCCAGCTTGCCCGGCACTTCCGCGTAGTGGCCGGCGAACAGCCGGGTCATCGGTCCTGCGAAAACGATGCCTGCGACGACCAGGACGCCGGTGATGACGACCAGGGCGTTGATCAACTGTGTACCGAGCCGCCAGGCGGCGTCGCGCCCGCGGGTCGTGACCTGACGGGTGAAGGCTGGCACGAACGCCGCGCTCATGACGCCTTCGGCGAAGAGATCGCGCAGCAGGTTCGGGATGCGATACGCGACGTAAAAGGCATCCATCGCATTGCCCGCGCCGAAGAAGAAGGCGAGTGTCTGGTCGCGCACCAACCCGAGCACCCGGCTCGTCATCGTGGCCAGCCCGATGACGCCGGCCGACCGCGCCAGACCGGTAGGCTGTGTTACGGTGTCCGAAGAAGACGCGGGCGAGCCGGTCGAAGGATCCGTCCGCTCGGAGGGGTTCATCGTCGCGGCGGTCAGCGTACCACGTTACTGCGAGCTGGTGGCGCCGGGACCGGATGACGGGGGTGTGATGACGGGTGGTGTGCTGACACAGCGGCGCGGCAGTATTCGCATGGGGTCGGTGGCGGCGGTTGCCGCCGGCGAGACCGATGCGTACGGCGCCGGTGAGGCACCGCCGGCGCGACAGCGGCGGCACACGACGTTCGGCCGGGCCGGGCATGCACCGATCCGATTCACGCGCCTGCACACGCCTGTCGGTCCGCTGTTCGTCGGCGCCACCGATGCGGGTGTGTGCGACGTCAGCTTCGGGCTGATGTCCGAACAGGACTACCGCGACGCGCTGCACCGGCGCGCGCCGACGGTGTGGCGGGACGACCGCAGTCTGACAGAGGTGGTCAGCCAGATCGTGGCATATTTCAACGGTGCGCTCAGGCGATTCTCGCTGCCGCTCGACCTGGGACAGGTGACCCCATTCACGGCCCGTGTGTTGAGCGAGATTCAGGAGATCCGGTTCGGGCGCCTGATCAGCTACGGTGAACTGGCCGCCCGACTCGGATCACCGGGCGCGAGCCGCGCCGTCGGCGGCGCGCTCGGGCGCAATCCGACGCCAATCGTCATCCCCTGCCACCGGGTCATTGCCCGAGGGGGAGGTATCGGTGGCTTCACCGGAGGCCTCGCCACCAAGCGGATTCTCCTCGCCCACGAGGGACACCGGTTTGCGGATGATGCTGCGGCACCGGTCCAGGCTGGTCTTACCGGAATGCAGGACGCCGCGAACGGTGGTGCTCGATGACGAGTGAGAGAATCTCCGGGAGCTGCACGCGCGGCTCGTAGCCGATCAGGTTCCTGATCTTGGTCAGGTCCGGCACGCGCCGGGGCATATCCTCGAATCCGCTCTCGTACGCCTTGTCATAGGGGATGGTGACGATGTCCGAATCGCTGCAGGCAACCGTCCGCACGAGTTCGGCCAGCTCCCTGATCGTGATTTCCCGGTCATTGCCGAGGTTGAAGACTTCGCCCACGGCCTGCGGTTCGTCCACCAGCGTCATCATGCCTCGGACGACGTCGCCCACATAGCCGAAGCTGCGCGACTGGGTGCCTGGACCGAACACGGTGATCGGCTCGCCGGCCAGCGCCTGACGCACGAAGTTGGGGACGACCATTCCATAGCGGCCGGTTTGACCCGGTCCGACGGTGTTGAACAACCGGAGCACGATGACCGGCAGCCGTCGCTCTTTCCAGTACGCGAGCGCCAGGAACTCGTCAATGGCCTTGCTGCAGGCGTATGCCCAGCGGTGCTGCTGCGTCGCGCCGAGCACCAGATTCGCGGTCTCCCGGAACGGGATGGCGGTGCTCTTGCCGTAGACCTCCGAGGTCGACGCGATGACCACGAGCTTGCGCTTCTTCGCCGCGTGCTTGAGCACCACTTCCGTGCCCGCGACGTTCGTTTCGATCGTGCGCACCGGCGCCTCGACGATCAACTGCACGCCGACGGCCGCGGCCAGGTGATACACCACGTCGCAGCGATCGACATGTTCCGACAGCGTCGCGTCGTTGGTGATCGTATCGATGGCGTAGTCGAATCGCGGATGCGGCTTGAGTGGTTCGATATTGTCGATCGAACCGGTCGAGAGGTCGTCCAGGACGAACACGTCATGACCGGCGTCGAGCAGCGCGCGCGCAAGGTGAGAGCCGATGAAGCCGGCGCCACCCGTGATCAGTGTTCTCATCTGTCAGGTCCGCTCAGGTCGCGAAGCGAAAGTTGATGACGTCGCCGTCTCGGACCTCGTACTCCTTGCCCTCCAGTCTGACCTCGCCATGTTCGCGACAGGCGGGATACGAGCCATCCCTGGCGGACAACGCGTCAAAGGATACGACCTCGGCCCGGATGAATCCGCGGGCAATGTCGCTATGGATCTCGCGTGCGGCCTCCCGGGCCGGCGTGCCGCGGGGAACGGACCACGCCCTGCACTCGTCTTTGCCGACCGTGAAGAAGGAAAGATATCCGAGCAGACGATAGCTGGCGCGGATGACCCGGTCGAGACCGGAGTCCGACAACCCGAGGTCCGTCAGGAACGCCGCACAGTCTTCCGGCGGCAGCTCCGCCATCTCGAGCTCGATCTTCGCGCACACGGGAACCGTGTCCGTGGCGACACCGGACAAAGCATCGGTCAGGCCGGCGCGCTCGATTGCGCCTGCAGGATCGGAGACCTCCGATTCGTCCAGATTGAGCACCGCCAGCAGTGGTTTCGCCGATAGAAAGCTGAATCCGCGCAGACGCCTGGCGTCGTGAGGGTCGAGGCTGAGCGCTCGCAGCGGCAGGCCATCCTCGAGGGTCTGTCGGCAGCGGTCGATGACTCGCGCCTCTTCGTCCAACTCGCGGTTCCTGCCCTTCTTCAGATCCCGCCGGATCCTGTCGATCCGCCGCTCGGCAACCGACAGATCCGCGAGGATCAGCTCATCCTCCATTTGTCGCATGTCCCGAGCCGGGTCGACATTGCCCGCCGCGTGCGGTACGCGCGCATCCCGGAACATTCGCAGGACATGCAGCAGGGCGTCGGCGTCGCGAAACCCGGAGACATCCGGCAATGCCCGGAGGCCGCCGTGCGCGGCGAGTTCGGTGACCTCCACGGTGGCCGGCACGCGGCGCCGTGGCTCGAACAGCTCGGTCAATCGATCCAGACGTGGATCGGGAACCTGCGCCACGCCGACGTGCGGTTCGGCCCGGCTGCTGGCGGGCAGGGCGCCGTGGCCCGACTGACTGAGCAGCCGAAGCAGCGTCGTCTTGCCGGTGGCCGGCAGCCCGATCAGCCCCGCGCGCAGCATGAATTCTCGTCCGGGGTGCGGTTCATGAAGGAGGTAGCCACAGCCTGTGGGACCGCGGTCATGAGCGGCCGTGCATACGGCGAACGAGAAATATGCGGGAATCGTTGATTCGACAGATTTTGCCTGTTGACACCGGGCTGGCCGCCTCTTAGTATCGCAGTGGATCAATTTGGATCAATATGGAGTAAATAGGGTGCTACGGGGAAACATATCGGCCAAGATCGACGATCGGGGACGGCTGAAGATTCCAGCCCTGTTTCGCGCCACGATCGAAGAACAGTACGGCACCCAACTCTTCATCACGAGCCTGACCGGTGAACACGTCAGCGTGTACCCGATGCAGGTCTGGATGGCGATCGAGGAGAAGCTTGCGCAGGTTCCCACCACGCTCCCCGCTCGCGGCAAGTTCCTTGACCGGGTGAACTACTTCGGTCAGCCCGGCGAGTTTGACAAGAACGGACGGGTGTCGATTCACGGGCGGCTCAGGGAGTCGGCGGCGATGGTCGGAGACGTCGATGTCTTCGGTCAGTACGACTATCTCGATGTCTGGAATCACGAGCGCTTTACGCAACGGCTCGACGGTGAGCCGTTCACTGACGAGGATGCCCGCAGCCTGTCCGAGTTCGGCATCTGAACATGATGATTCTACACGAGCCGGTATTGCCAGTGGAGACGGTCGAGCAGCTTGCCCCCGCCGGGCGCGCGCTCGTGCTCGACTGCACGCTTGGCACGGGTGGGCACACCGAGGCCCTCATCCGGGCTGGCGCGACACGGGTGCTCGGGTTCGATCGCGATGCCGAGGCGCTGCGTCAGGCGCAAGAACGTCTGACGCCATGGCTTGACCGAGTGGAGTTCGTGCACGGCGACTATCGCGACTTCGAGCAGGAGCTCGACGCTCGCGGAATCAACGAGATCGACGGCGCGCTCGCTGATCTGGGGCACTCGACGGTGCAGCTCGAGTCGGCGGGGCGCGGCTTCAGTTTTCGGCGTGACGACCCCCTGGACATGCGCATGGACCGCAGCCAGGGCCCCACACTGGCGGAACTGCTCGACGCCGTGACGCCGGAGACACTGGCTGACGTGATCTACGAGTTTGGCGAGGAACGGCATTCGCGGCGCATCGCGCGCAGCATCGTGCGTGCGCGGGACGATGGATCGCTCGCGACGACCACCGAACTGGCGGCGGCGGTGCGCCGCGCGATCCGCTATCGGGGACACGCGCGAATCGATCCGGCCACCCGCACGTTCCAGGCGTTGCGGATCTGGGTCAATCGTGAGCTGGAGGGCCTCGATACGTTCCTGACCGCAATCGCGACTCGTCTCGCCGCCGGCGCCAGGATGGTCGTCATCAGTTTTCACTCGCTCGAGGATCGCATCGTGAAGCACACCCTGAGGGAACTCGAGCAGCGCGGAACGCTGTTGCGCATCTTGACCCGGAAGCCGGTTCGCCCCGGGCCGGACGAGGTCTCTCACAATCCACGCGCGCGATCGGCGCGGTTGCGCGCGGCCGAGAGGATGGCGTGAATCGACTCGATCTCGATTACGACATCAGGCGGGATATCCCGAACAGTTCAATCGTGCGGGAGGTCGACAGGGACAGGCAGCGCGAGTTGTGGCGACTGCTCGCCGTCGGGGTGTGTCTTGTCGCGGTGCTGCTCTTCTCGGCCTGGCAGCACTTCCAACTCTTGCGCCACGGGTACGAGATCGAACAGATGGAACAGGAACGAGCCCAGGAGCTGGAGATCAACCGGCACCTCCGTCTGGAGATCGAGACCTTGCGATCACCTCGACGGATCGAGCAGATCGCGACCGAGCAGTTGCACCTGGTGGCTCCGGATGCGTCCGACATACAGATCATCGAGCGACTGGCGCCCGCGGCGCTGCCGGGTCCTTCCGTGATCGCGGTACGTGGCGCGGGTACTCCGGAGGACCTTCGTCCGTAACCTGCCGAGGCCAGCAACATGGCAACCTCACCTCTCTCCGCAGACCGCTGGCGAGCAGTCATCCGCCGCCGCGTGCTGGTCACGGCGTGCATGATTGTCCTGTGGGGTCTCGCGATCGAGGCCAGGCTCGTTCATCTGCAGGTGTTCCGGCATCAGGAGTTCGTGGATCGCGCGGCCCGGCAGCAGTCGCGGTCCATCGAGACCCATCCCAAGCGGGGAGAGATCCTCGACCGCGAGGGACAGGTGCTGGCCTACAGCGTGGACGCCGACACGGTCGTCGCGGTCCCGGCGCAGGTCGACGATCCGGCGGGAACGACAGATCGGATTTGCCAGGTTCTCGATTGCGATGACACGCAGCGGAACCGGATTCGGACCCGGCTCGGGCAGGATCGGCTGTTCGCCTACGTCCAGCGCCACGTTTCCCTCGATGCCGCGCAGCGCATCCGCGAACTCGATCTGGAGGGCATCGGTCTCATCAAGGAGAACCGGCGCTTCTATCCGAACAAGGAACTGGCCGCGCATCTGCTCGGATACGTGGGCATCGACAACCAGGGGCTGCACGGTCTCGAATCGAGATACGACAAGGAAGTCAGAGGCCTGCCCGGACGGCTGCTCGTGCAGACCGACGCCCACAATCGGGCCTTCAGCCGGGTCGAGTGGCCGCCGACCGCCGGGGTGTCTCTCGAACTGACAATCGACAAGTACATCCAGTACATCGCCGAGCGCGAGCTGCGCGCCACCGTCCGTGAACACGACGCGGCCGGCGGCAGTGTCGTGGTGATGGACCCGCTGACGGGAGAGATTCTGGCGCTGGCGAACGAGCCGACGTTCAACCCGAACAACTTCGCGCTTTCGACGGAGTCGGACCGTCGCAACCGGGCGACGCAGGACGTCTACGAGCCGGGATCCACATTCAAAATCGTGACTGCGTCGGCCGCCCTCGAAGAGGGGGTGTTCGATACTGAACAGATCATCGACGTCAACCCCGGCGTGCTGCACATCGGCGCGCACCCCATCACGGACATCCGAAACTACGGCGCACTGTCGTTCGCCGACGTCATCGTCAAGTCCAGCAATGTCGGCGCCAGCAAGATCGGCATCGCGCTCGGGCCGGAGCGACTGGGACGATACGTGCGCCGGTTCGGGTTCGGGCAGGCCCTCTCGCGCGAATTCGCCGGTCAGAGCCGGGGGATTGTGCACGAGCCGTCGCGGCTCACCCGCCGCTCGCTAGCGTCGGTGTCGATGGGCTACAACATCTCGGTGACGCCGCTGCAGATGGCCGCGGCGATGAGCACGGTGGCCAATGGCGGCGAACTGATCGAACCTCGACTCGTCCGGGCGTTCGTGAACGGGGACGAGCGTATCGAAGTGCCGCGCAGGGTGATCCGACGCGCAATCAGCCGCGAGACGGCGGCCACGCTGACCCGGATCCTCGAAGATGTCGTGACCCGCGGTACCGCACGCAACGCGAAGTTCGACGGCTATACCGCCGCCGGCAAGACGGGCACCGCGGAGAAGATTGTCGACGGTCGGTACTCGGAGACCGATCACATCTCGTCGTTCGTGGGGTTCGTACCCTCGACGCGGCCGAAGCTGGCGATTCTCGTCGTGATCGATGACGTGGTTCGATTCGGAGGCACGGTAGCTGCGCCAGCGTTTCGGAGAATCGCCGAAGCCTCCCTTCGGCACCTCGGCGTGCCGCGCAACATCGATGCGCCGCCGTCGCTACTTGTCCGCGCCGATCCACCGCCGCCGCCACGCCCCCGCCCCGCAGCGCTTCACCCGACGTCCGGGGAACCGGCCGCCGCGGCGTCTGTGCCGGGCGAGATGCCGGATCTCGGCGGACTGAGCGCCAGGGTCGCGCTCGACGCCGTGACGGCGATCGGTCTCACCGCGCGTTCCCAGGGGCAGGGCTTCGTGGTCGCGCAGTCCCCCACGCCAGGCAGTCCGATTGCCGGTGAGCAGACGGTGACGCTCTGGCTCGATCGTGTGGCTCTCGCTGACGTGAGAACGGGACCATGACCGTCGGCGACCTGATCGCGCGGCTGTCTTGTGCGACGCCGGATCGAGGCGCGATCGGCCTGACGGACGCTGTGCGGCAGCAGACCGTCACCGCCGTTGCTCATGATTCACGCCGGATCAGAAAAAGGGGCGCGATCTTCGTTGCGGTCAAGGGACAGCAGTTCGATGGAGTGCAGTTCGCGCCGGATGCGGTGGCGCGCGGCGCGGCGATCGTCGTGGCGTCCGGCGATCAGCCGGACGGCGTCCAGGTTCCGTGGCTGACCGTGACCGACAGCAGGCTGGCGCTGGCCGAACTCTCGGCCGCCTTCAACGGCGATCCCAGTCAGGAACTGACGGTGGTCGGGGTCACCGGGACCAACGGCAAGACGACGACCACCTATCTGCTGGCCTCCATCTTCGAGGCGGCTGGCAAGCCGTGTGGGCGGATCGGGTCGGTGGGGTACTACACGGGCGCGGGCGAGAAGACGGCCCAATGGACGACCCCGGAAGCGCCGGACGTCCAGGCGTTGTTGCGTGAAATGGTCGACCACCGGTGCGCGGCGTGCGCCGTGGAGGTGTCATCGCATGCGCTCGCCATGCGCAGGGTGGATGGGACCCGGTTCGCGGCTGGCGTGTTCTCGAACCTCACCCGGGATCACCTCGACTATCACCTGGACATGGAGCACTACTTCTCGACGAAGCAGCGGCTGTTCGACATGTTGGAGAAAGCCGCGCCGGCGGTCATCAACATCGACGATCCCTACGGCATGCGGCTCGCGAGCGTTGCCGGTCGACCGGTGACCTATTCGCTCAACGGGTCCGCCGATGTCACCCTGGACCGGCTGGAATCGACCATGGATGGTTCGTCGCTGGACATCGTGAGCCCGCGCGGCCGGTGTCGCGTGCGAACCAGGCTGCCAGGCCGGCTCAACGTCTACAACGTGCTGGCGGCCGTGGCGGCCGCGGTCGCCCTCGACGTGCCGTTGGAGGCGATCGAAGTGGGCGTCGCCGGGCTCGAGGGTGTGCCGGGGCGCTTCGAGACCGTGTCGTCACCTGCTGACGACGTGAGGGTGATCGTGGATTTCGCCCATACCGACGACGCCCTGCGCGCCATGCTGACGGCAGTTCGGGAGTTGTGCGACGGACGGGTAATCACCGTGTTCGGCTGCGGCGGCGACCGCGACACGGCCAAACGGCCGCTGATGGGCGCCGTCGCGGTGCGGCTCAGCGACCTGGTCGTGGTGACGTCGGACAATCCGCGGTCCGAGGATCCGGATCACATCATCGCTGAGATCTGTCTCGGCATGGAATCGGCTGGCGATGCCTCGCACCCGTTCCACGTGGGCATTGCAGACCGATCCGCCGCGATCGAGTACGCCATCCAGCAGGCAGAGTGCGGAGATGCCGTGGTGCTAGCAGGCAAGGGGCACGAGACCCTTCAGATCATCGGTAACGAGCGACGGCCGTTCAACGACCGGCTGGTCGCACAGGCCGCCCTCGCCCGCCGGCGGTGCGGGGTGATGTCCTGACCGTGGACGGCCGGAACGTGGACGCGGCGATGGGTGAACGGCTGCCTCTCACCTTGCGTGATCTCGCGCAGGCGGTCGCGGGCCGGGTGGTGCGCGGGGCACCGGAGGCCGCGATCGACGGGGTGTCGATTGACTCCCGCACGGTGCGGCCTGGAGATCTGTTCGTCGCGATTCGAGGAGACCGGTTCGATGGACATCGGTTCGTCGCCGCCGCGGTCGCGGCGGGTGCGGTCGGCGCCGTGGTGAGCGAGGAGACGGCGCTCGGGACGTCCTCGAAGATCGGTGTGGTGGTGGACGACACGCTGCGGGCGTTGCAGAGACTCGGCCGCTACGTCCGCCGCGAATCCGGCGCCCGCGTCGTGGCCATTACCGGGAGTGCCGGAAAAACGACGACGAAGGAGCTGGCGGCGGCGGCGTTGGGAGCCAGGTATCGGGTCTGCCGCAATCGGGGCAACCTGAACAACCACATCGGCCTGCCACTGTCATTGCTGGAGTTGCGCACCCGGCCGGAGGTGGCCGTGGTGGAGTTCGGCATGAACGCGCCGGGAGAGATCAGCCGACTCGTGGAGATCGCCGAGCCGGAGTTCCGGGTCTGGACAAACGTGGCGGAGGTGCACGCCGAGTTCTTTCCGTCGATCGAGGCCATCGCCGATGCGAAGGCTGAGATTCTGGAGGGTGCGGCCGGCGATACGGTCGTCGTCGCCAATGCGGATGACCAGCGAGTGATGCGCCGCGTCTCGGGCACGGCGGCCCGGGTGGTCACGTTCGGAGTGCACGCCGCCGCTGACGTGACCGCCACGGAGATCGAGGACCGTGGGCTCGATGGCGTGTCCGTACTCGTACGCACGCCGGTCGGGACAACACCGATCAGTACCCCGCTGCCTGGCCGCGGCAATCTCGCCAACGTGCTCGCGGCGGTCACCGTCGCCTTGCAATTGCAGGTGCCGCTGGCGGCGGCGGCCGAGCGGGTGTCCGCGGTGCACGCTGCTCCGGGGCGCGGTCAGATCCATCGGCTGGCCCGCGGCGTCATCGTCGTCGACGACTCCTACAACGCCAATCCATTCGCAGTGCAGACGGCGCTTCAGATGCTGGCCGGAGATCGCCGGTCAGGTCGCCGGGTCGCCGTGCTCGGCGAGATGCTGGAACTGGGGGCACGCGCCGACGCGTTGCACCGCGCCACCGGGTGCGCCGCCGCCGCCGCGGGGGTCGAGTTGTTGGTGACGGTCGGGGGCGGTCCGGCGCGGAGGTTGGGTGAGGGGGCGATGGAGGCGGGACTCTCTTCGGGTGCGGTCGTGCATTGCGACGACAGCTCAGCCGCGGCGGCGTGGCTGGCGCCGCGTGTGCATGCCGGTGACCTGGTGCTGGTCAAGGGGTCGCGCGGCGTGCGCACCGAGACTGTCGTGACCCGACTCGTGGCGGAGTGCGGTTGATGCTGTTCCATCTCCTGTATCCGCCGATCAACCTGGTGCAGTACATCACCTTTCGTACCGCCGCCGCCGGTCTTACCGCCTTTCTGCTCAGTCTGTTGCTGGGCCCCTGGATTATCCGCACCTTGCGCGGGTTTCAGATCGGGCAGGTGGTGCGCGACGAGCTGTCGGAAACGCACCAGTCGAAGGCCGGCACGCCGACGATGGGCGGGCTGCTCATTCTCACCGCGACGCTGGTGCCGACGTTGTGCTGGGCCGATCTGACCAACGCGTATATCTGGATCGCGATGCTCTCGACGACCGCGTTCGGGTTCGTCGGATTCCTCGACGACTACCTGAAAATCGTCCGCCGCAGCGCTCGCGGGCTGCGACCGCTCTACAAGGTGATCGGGCAGGGTCTTACGGGCCTCGTGGTAGGGCTCGCGCTCCTGCAGTTGAACGGGTACGGGCTGTACAGCACGGAGCTGTTCTTTCCATTCTTCAAACAGCTCACGCCGGATATGGGCTGGTGGTACGTGCCGTTCGCCGTGATGCTGCTGATAACCTCATCGAACGCCGTGAACCTGACCGACGGACTCGACGGGCTCGCGATCAGCATCTTCACGGTGGCCGCGGCCGCGTTCACGGCGTTGGCCTATGTCACGGGGCACGCGATCTTCGCGGAGTACCTGTTGCTCGCGCATGTCGCGCCGGCCGCCGAGTTGACAATCTTCTGCGGCGCGCTCGTGGGCGCCGGGCTCGGGTTTCTCTGGTACAACTCCTATCCCGCCGAGTTGTTCATGGGCGATGTCGGATCGCTCGCGCTGGGGGGCGCCCTGGGTACCGTGGCGATCCTGATCAAGCAGGAACTGCTGTTGCCCGTGGTCGGTGCCGTCTTCCTCATCGAACTTGTCTCGGTGGTGATTCAGGTCGGGTCGTTCAAGCTCACCGGGCAACGGGTGTTCCGGATGGCGCCGATCCACCATCACTGCGAACTGATCGGATGGAGCGAGCCGAAGGTGATCAGCCGGTTTCTGATCGCTGCCGTGGTCTTTGCCTGTTTCAGCCTCGCCACGCTCAAGCTGAGATGACCGACTTCTCTGTGCGGGGGGCGAACGTGGTCGTGGTCGGTGCGGCGCGGAGCGGTGTCGCCGCCGCCCGGCTCCTGCTCGGGCGCGGCGCCCGGGTGACCTTGAGCGAGCAGCGCAGCGAGATCGCGGCCGACGTCAGACAGTTGGCGAATGACGGAGTGGAGCTGGAACTGGGCGGACATCGTTCGGAGACCCTGGGGCGGGCGGACCTCGTGGTGCTGAGTCCGGGGGTGCCGCCGGCTCAACCTGTACTGCAGGCGGTCAGGCGCCGGGGAGTGCCGGTCATCAGCGAGATCGAGTTGGCGTCACGTTGGGTGCAGGGCCGCATCGTGGCGATTACGGGAACGAAGGGGAAATCGACCACGACCGTACTGCTTGGACAGATGCTGAACGCGGCGGGCCGGCCGGCGCTGGTCGGCGGCAACCTGGGGACGGCATTGAGCACCCAGGTCGAGCAATCGACCCCGGAGACGATTCATGTCCTCGAGGTGTCGAGCTTTCAGCTCGAACTCACGACGACGTTCCGTCCCTGGATCTCGGTGTTCCTCAATCTGCACACGGACCACCTCGACCGCCACGGCGATTGGGATGCCTATACCGCTGCCAAGGCACGAATCTTCGCCAATCAGGGACCGAGCGACACTCTAGTCGTCAACGCCGACGATCCCGAGGTGTTGAGGTTGGCTCGCGAAAGCCGGGCGACCCGCCTCGCCTACGCCGTCGACGTCCAGATTGACGAGGGAGTGACGATTGCCGGCGACGCCATTGTCCGCCGCACGGCGTCCGGCACCGAACCGCTCGTCCCGTTGTCGGCATTTCATCTGCCGGGACGCCACCTGCTGAGTGACGTCGTGGCCGCGACCGCGGTCGGCCAGCGCGTGGGTCTGTCCGCGTCCACTCTGACGTCTGCGGTCGACCATTTTTCGGGGCTCGAGCACGCGCTCGAATACGTGGGCGAGGTGGCCGGCGTGCGTTTCATCAACGACTCGAAGGCAACGAACGTCGAGGCGGCGAGACGCGCGCTGGAGAGCTGCGGGCGCCACCTGGTCGTCATCATGGGCGGTCGTTTCAAGGGGGGACCGTTGGCGGATCTGACGCCGCTGCTGGCGAGCCGGGCCGACGCCGTTGTGGCGCTGGGTGAGGCGCGAACGCAGATCCGGGAGGCGTTCGGCGCAGTCGTGCCGGTGGTGGACGCCGAGGCGCTCGGCGAGGCGGTACAGGTGGCCTATGGGTTGGCGCCGCACGGCGGCACGGTGTTGTTGTCACCGGCGTGCGCCAGCCTGGACATGTTTCGGGACTATGCGGAACGGGGTCGTGTGTTCAAACGGGCGGTGGCTCGCGTAGGCAAGGACCCACGCGACGAGCGTGAGCAGTGAGTAGTCATCAGTTGGGATGCGGCGGCGAAGAGTCGGCCGCTGGGAACGCAGGCTGCCTCGGTCTGCGAGGTCGGTGTCTTCATCCCGCGCCCGACTGATGACTGCTGACGGCTCACGCGTCTGTCGCAACCTGTATGTCGGATCGAGACGATCCGATCTTTAGCGTGCGGCCAGCGACTGTTGATGTGACGTAACAGGTGGCGAGTATGCCGCGAAAGCTCAAATCGGACAAGCTGTTGTTCCTCGCCACCCTGCTCCTCGTGTGCGCCAGTGTCGTCATGGTCTACAGCGCGTCCGCGGTGCTGGCGGTGGACCGCTACCGGCAGCCGCCCTATTTCTTTCTGTTCAAGCAGGTCACCTGGGCCGTCCTTGGCCTGTGGCTGATGAGCCGGGCCATGCGGGTCGATTATCGCCAACTGAAGCGGCCGGTGGTGATCTGGATTGCGCTGGGGGGCGCCGTGGCGGCCCTGGTCGTTGTCTTTTTCGGACCGCCGATCAACGGGACCAAACGCTGGTTGGCGTTGGGGGGCATCGGGGTGCAGCCGTCGGAACTGGCCAAGGTGGCCGTCATCATCTTCACGGCGGCGATGCTCGAACGGCGCATGGACAAGCTCGATCAGGTGATCCGTGCGCTGTATCCGATCGCGCTGGTCACCGGCCTCGTCTGCGGCCTGATCGTCCTGGAGCCCGATTTCGGCACGGCGTTCACGCTGCTCCTCATCGTGGGCGTCATGATCTTCGCGGCCGGTCTGCGGTATCGGTATCTGATCGGAGCGAGCCTGGTCATGGCGCCGGTGCTGTTCGTCATTCTCGCCAGCGCCGAGTATCGCTACCGGCGGCTCGTCGCCTTCCTCGACCCCTGGGCGGACCCGTTGGGTGACGGCTTTCAGGTCATTCAGTCCCAGATCGCGGTCGGTACTGGAGGGCTGTTCGGGCAGGGGCTGATGGCGGGTGTACAGAAGCTCTTCTACCTGCCGGCACCGCACACCGATTTCATCTATGCCGTTATTGCCGAGGAAACGGGGTTGCTGGGAGCGACGGCGGTCCTGCTTTGTTTCGCGGTGATTGTCTGGCGTGGTCTGCGCGTCACTCTGGCCGCGCCGGACCGGTTTGGCGCGTTTCTGGCGCTGGGGTTCACCATGATGGTCGCGCTCCAGGCCTTCGTCAACATGAGCGTCGTGCTGGGGCTCGCACCGACCAAGGGGATACCGCTGCCGTTCGTCAGTTCCGGCGGGTCGTCGTTGGTGATCAGTCTGCTCGGGATGGGCATTCTGCTCAACGTGTCACAGCACGCATCGGCTGAAGCATGAGCGTGCGCCCGTGGTGCGGCGGCGTGTCACGAGATGAGGAAGCGACTGCCCAGCGTGCTGATGAGCGGTGCCGGCACCGGGGGACACCTCTATCCGGGGCTTGTCGTGGCAGAGGAGATTCGACGGCGGCATCCGAAGGCGCGCGTGGTGTTCGCCGGAACGGGACGCGGGCACGAGCGCCGGGAAGTCACGCGGCGGCGCTACGAGCACGAGACGATTCGAAGCGCCGGACTGAAGGGCAAGTCGGCATGGGCACTGATACGCGGTCTGGCAGTGTTGCCCCTGAGCGCGGGGGATGCGTGGCGCGTGATCTCGCGGGTGTCACCGGACCTTGTGGTCGGGCTGGGCGGATACTCGGCGGGAACCGTAGTGTTGATGGCCGCCTGTCGGCGGATACCGACTCTGGTACTCGAGCAGAACGCGATGCCGGGAATCACGAACCGCCTGCTGGCGCGGTTCGTCACGGCCGCAGCGATCTCGCACGATGTCGCGGCACCCTACTTCCGGGGCAAGGCGTTCGTCAGCGGCAACCCGGTCCGGACCGGCTTCTTCGAGACCGTTCGCCCGGCTGCGCCGCGCACCCGGATCCACCTGCTGGTGATGGGCGGGTCACAGGGCGCGCATGCCATCAACGCCGCGATGATGGCCGCCGCGCCACGGATTGCCACCGAAGCTGGTCGGTTCGTGATCACCCATCAGACCGGCGATGCCGATTGCACCGCGGTGCGTTGCGCCTACGACCGGGCCGGATTGCAGGCGCGGGTCGAGCCGTTCCTCGAGGAGATGGTCGAACTCATGCGTGACGCAGACATCGTGGTGTGCCGGGCCGGCGCGACCACACTCGCCGAACTGGCGGCGGTGGGGCGGCCGGCCGTGCTGGTGCCCCTGCCAGGTGCGGCGGATGATCACCAGCGTGCGAATGCGGAGGTTCTGGTCCGGGCCGGCGCGGCGGAATTGCTGCCCCAGTCCGCGCTGACCGGCGACACCCTGGCGACCCGGTTGTTGGCACTCGCCGGAAACGACGAACGGCGCCGGCAGATGGCGGCGGCAGCTCGAGCGTTGGCGCGCCCGGACGCCGCCAAGGTCATCGTTGACCGGGCCGAGGAACTGGCGGGATGGTGACCGGCGAACGGACCCGGTCCGGACAGGACGAGGATCCGCGGCCCCGCGCGGCGGGTGAGTATGGATTGCCGCCGGGGACCAGGCGGGTGCATTTCGTCGGTATCGGTGGCATCGGAATGAGCGGGATCGCACTGATGCTGAGCGCGCGTGGGTATCAGGTCACCGGTTCCGATCTGATCGCGTCGGACGCGACGACGCGACTGGATCGACAGGGGATCGACGTGAAGACCGGGCATGACGCACGCTGGGTCGGCGCGGCGGATGCGCTCGTGGTCTCGGCGGCCGTGGCGGAGGACAACGTCGAAGTCAGGGAGGCGCTGCAACGCGGGCTTCCGGTCATCCGCCGTGGCGTGATGCTGGCCGGGCTGACCCGGTCGAGGCTCGCCATTGCGGTGACCGGCACGCACGGCAAAAGCACTACCGCGTCGATGGTCGCCGTGATGCTGGCCGAATGCGGGTTGGATCCGTCGGCGGTGGTCGGAGCGAGAATCGGCGCGTTCAGCAGCAACATGCGAGTTGGTCAGGGACGCCATTTCGTCCTCGAGGCAGACGAAAGCGAGCCATCGCTACTTGAACTGTCGCCTCGGATTGCGGTGCTCACCAATCTCGAGGAGGAACATCTGGAACACTACGGGACCTTCGATGGGCTGGCTGACACGATTGTCGCGTTTGCCAATCGCGTGGCGCCCACCGGTGCGGTTGTGGTGTGTGCGGACGACCCGGAACTCACCGCGCGCCGCACAAGGATCCTCCCACGCGTGGTGACCTACGGGCTGGATGACCACACTGCCGACGTCGCAGGCGACCAGGCGACCTGCGCTGCGGACGGGTCCCGTTGTCTGGTGCGCTGCAGTCACCGGGGGGTTCCAGCGACGTTGAGGCTGACCGTCGGGGTGCCGGGGCGGCACAACCTGCTCAACGCCCTGGCGGCGTTCGCGGTCGGGCTGGAGGTTGGGATCGACCCGGGTCGTATCGTGGCGGCCCTCGCCGGCTTCAAGGGCATAGATCGGCGTTTCCAGCTCAAGGGCGTCGTCGGCGGCGTGCGTGTCGTGGACGACTACGCACACCATCCGACCGAGGTTGCAGCGGTGCTGACGACGGCGCGCCGCCAGCAGCCTGAGCGCCTGATTGCCGTGTTCCAACCCCATCGGTTCACGCGCACCGCGCGGTTTCTCGACGCGTTCGCGTCGGCGCTCGCGGCGGCCGATGTCGTCGTGCTGACAGATGTCTTCGCGGCGGGTGAGCGTCCGTTGCCGGCGGCCGCCGTGGAGCGTCTGGCTGCCGCCATACGTGGTCATCGAGGCGCAGCGGTGCACCAGGTGCACACACTGGATGACGCGCTCGCGCTGGTATTCGGTCTGGCTCGGCCCGGCGATCTGGTGGTCACACTCGGTGCCGGATCGATAGGAGGACTGGGCGCGCGGCTGGTGGCATCGCTGCGGGAGTCGACCGCACGGATCGATGCGGCCGGGGGGGCGACACCCGCATGACGGTACGCGCCCGGAGGGGCAATCGATTCGGGCGGACGACACAGCAGGGCCGCCGAGGTTTCGGAGCGGCGCTGCGTTGGTGGCGAGCCATGCGCGGGGTCGTGCTGATGGGTGCGCTCCTGGCTGGCACGTCTCAGGGGGGCGGAGCGTTGCTTTCGGCGTCCTTCCTTGCAATCGATGACTTCGTGGTGCAGGGCCACGAGACCTTGTCGGAGAGCGAAGTGCTCGCGCTCGTCGAACCGCTTCGCGGCCAGAACATCCTGGCGGCGGATCTGGAACTGGGCCGCACGTGGCTGGTGAGGTCGCCGCGGTTGCGCGATGGCGCACTGCGGCGGGTACTGCCGTCGACCATCGAGGTGTTCGTATCCGAGTCGACGCCGGTCGCCATCGCCCGTTTTGCCGAACGGTTGTATCTGATCGACGAGACCGGAGGGCTCATCGACGCATACGGACCACGGTTCGCGGGTATCGATCTGCCGATTATCCACGGTCTGGCGGCGGACGGCGCCGGAGCGCACATCGTCGATCCGCTCCGGATGACGCTGGCGAACCGCGTGCTGCGGCAACTGGCGCCGCGACCGGACGTATTCGACTCGGTGTCCCAGATCGATGTGACGAACCCTGACGACGCGGTGGTGCTGCTCAACGACGATCCGGCCCTGTTGCATCTCGGGCGCGATCAGTTCCTCGAGCGGCTGTTGTCGTACGTCGAACTGGCTCCCACGCTTCGTCGGCGGGTGACTGACATCGACTATGTCGATCTGCGGTTCGGATCGCGGGTGTTCGTGGGGCCGGTGAGATCCGGCGCCTCGCGGACCGGCCGGGTGGCGGTCAACGAATAGGTGCCGGCGCCGTGTCCGGTTGATCCCGACACGGCGCCGGCGGCAGAACGTCGCGGCGGCGGTGTCGCCGCCGACGGAGGATGCGTGGCACGCAAGGAGCACTATCTCGTCGGTCTCGATGTTGGCACCTCGAAAACGGCCGCCATTGTTGCCGAGGCGTTCGAGGACGGGGCTCTCGACATCATCGGCATCGGTGTGGCCGAGGCCCAGGGCATCCGGCGGGGTATCGTCGTCAACCTCGAAGCCGCCGTCGAGTCGATCAAGAAGGCCATTGAAGAAGCGGAACTGACGGCCGGGGTGGAAGTTGATTCGGTGCATCTCGGGATGTCCGGCGGACATTTCGAGGCCTTCAACAGCCGTGGTGTCGTGGCGGTTGCTGGAAAGAACCGCGAGATCACGCGCGAGGACGTGCGCCGGGCGATCGATTCGGCCAAAGGCGTGTCGTTGCCCGCCGGCCGGGAGATCCTGCACGTACTCCCCCAGGACTTCGTCCTCGACGATCAGGACGGCATCCGTGCTCCGGTCGGTATGACCGGCACCCGGCTCGAGGCCAACGTTCACGTCATCACGGGCAGCACCTCATCGGTCAACAACATCGTGGCCTGCGTGAACCGGGCCGGCGTCGCGGTCGTCGACACCGTCATCCAGCAACTTGCAGCGAGCGAATCGGTGTTGACCGCCGACGAACGAGAGCTGGGGGTGGCCCTGGTCGATATCGGCGGGGGTACGACTGACCTGGCGATCTTCGAACGCGGCAGCCTGTGGCACACGGCGGGTGTCACGATCGGTGGCAATCACTTCACCAACGACATCGCGGTCGGACTCCGGACGCCGATTCCCGATGCGGAGAGGACCAAGAGGCGCAGCGGATGTGCGCTGTCGTCGCTGGTGGGTGACGACGAGACTGTCGAGGTGGCGAGTGTCGGGGGACGGCCATCCCGCGTCATGTCCCGCCGCATTCTGTCGGACATCCTGCAGCCGCGCGCTGAGGAAACGTTCCACGCCCTCTGGGACGAGATTCGACGCGCCGGCTACGAGCGCTCGCTGCACGCGGGAATCGTGCTGTGTGGTGGAGGGGCGCTGCTGGACGGGATGGCGGAGATCGCCGAACAGATATTCGACCTGCCGATTCGTCGCGGGTGTCCGGTCGATGTCGGCGGGCTCACCGACCACGTGTCCAGTCCGTCGTTCGCGACCGGGGTCGGACTGGTCAAGTACGCCCACGGCAACCAGATGCAGGAATTCGACCGGATGGTTGGAGAGGGCACGCTCAGCCACCTGGCCGGGAGGCTTCGCGGGCTGTTCAAGGAGTTTTTCTAGGATACGGAGGTGGATTGATGAGTTCTTCGAAGTCAACCGATCAAGACGACGACACACTCACTGAACTCACGAGTGCGTCCGAAGCGAACCGATTGACTATTGAGGACGCCCGGCACGTCGGGGCGAATATCAAGGTCGTTGGAGTTGGCGGCGGGGGCAGCAACGCTGTGGACCGCATGGTGCGCACGGGGTGCCACGGAATCGAGTATATCGTGGCAAATACCGATGCGCAGGCCCTCGGCAACAGCGTCACCCCCGTGCGTCTACAGATCGGCGGCAAGCTGACGAGCGGGTTGGGCGCCGGCGCCGATCCCAACATCGGCCGGCAGGCGGCGCTCGAGGACACCGAGCAGATTATCGCGGCGCTCGATGGCGCCGACATGGTGTTCGTCACGACCGGGCTCGGCGGCGGAACAGGCACGGGCGCGGCTCCGGTCATCGCGAATCTGGCAAGCGAGCTGGGCGCGCTGACTGTGGCGGTCGTGACGATGCCGTTCACGTTCGAGGGGCGGCGCCGCGCCGCGCAGGCGGAACGTGGCCTCGCGGAACTCCGCGAATGCGTCGACACCGTCATCACGATTCCGAACGAGCGGCTCTTGTCCGTGATAGCCCGGACGACCACGTTGCCTGACGCCTTCGCCGCCGCCGACGATATCCTGCGACAGGCGATCCAGGGTATTTCCGATCTGATTCTGGTGCCCGGGTTGATCAATCTCGATTTCGCCGACGTAACCACGGTCATGTCCCGCATGGGGGTCGCCATCATGGGCACTGGCGTCGGAACCGGCGAAACGAGGGCGGTGGATGCCGCTACCGAGGCCATATCGAGTCCTTTGATCGAGAACGCGTCTGTCGATGGTGCCCGTGGAGTCATCATCAACGTGACGGGTGGCAGCGACCTGTCGCTTCTTGAAATCAATGAAGCGACCATGATCATCCAGAGCGCTGCCCACGAAGAGGCCAACATCATTTTCGGCGCTGTCGTCGATCCAGAGATGGAAGACCGGGTGAAGATCACGGTCATCGCTACCGGGTTCGACCGCGAGGGGGCCGAGCGGCCCGCCGAGAAGACGCCGATCGACCTTCAGCAGTACTACGCCACGTGGCAGCAGGAGGAGCCTGGCGCGGAGGCTGCCGGAAACGGGCGGTTCGTGACGTCGAGGCGGCCGCCGATCCACCTGCCGCAGCCACTGGCCGCCGCGGAGCACGAGGCGAAACCGGCGCTGTTCGAGCCCGAGGAGATCGGGTCCGCGACGGTCGACGAGTCCGCGGCGGAGGTGCCCGCGTTTCTGCGTCAGCAGAACGACTAGTGGTCGTTGAACGCTGCGAGCAGCGTGCTGCGCAAGACGTCCTGGGCCTGTGAATCGCCAGTGGGTCGCAGCAGAATGAAGCTGCGTCGTTCACCGTTCACCACGTATTGCCTGGCTGGCAGGCTGACGCTCGGCCCCTTGCCTTCGCGGCCTTCCCAAACGGTGAACCCCAGCAGTTTGAGTCCTTCCAGGGCGCCGGTGGTGAAATGCAATTCGACATCGGCCAGCTTGCCGGCCGGTGCGCCTTCGCCTGCAGGCAGCACGTTGATCGCAACCGTGTCGTCCAGGTGAGTCATCCGTCAGTCTCCTCGGGTGGCAGTGAACAGTTCCGCTGCTGGAGACTGCAAACGCGCGGCCAGAAGGGCGGTACGGACCGGAGACCGCGCATCCGACCGTGTCTGGAGGAGATATCGTTCGCGCTGCCGGTCACGCGACGGGCGGTGTTGCCGTCGGCGTCAATTGCGGTTTCCTGGTATGACAGCCGGCGGTGTCATGATGTCGTCAGAGGCTTCGACAAGGACCTGCCGCCGGTATCGTGGTAGCAGTCCGTGGTAGAACCCCGCGTTGAAGTACGTCGCCGCGAGCGATGCGGCACTCAGCGGTCCGGTTCGCTGGATGGTGTGGTGTCTCGTCCACCGTCGGGGTCGTGATACAGGATCCGCATGCAGCTATCACACTGGATCAGTTCGGAATTCATCAGGATGTTGTTGAATACCTGGGGCCGCAGGCGCACGTTGCAGACACTGCAGTGACCGTCACGCGCCTCAACGACCGCGACACCCCCGCGCTGTTCCGCAACTGTCTCGAACAGCCGGCGCGCCCGGGCGCCGACGGTCTCTGTCAGCGCGTCGCGTTCGCCGGAGGCGCCGGCGATCACCTGTTCCAGATCGGACCGTTCCGATTCGAGCGCGTCGCAATTCTGCTCGACATCCACCCGGGTCGTCGCCAGCGCCGCCACAGCTTCCTCGACGGCTGCCGTCAGATCGTCGATCTCGAGCATCCGTTCGAGGACGGTGTCCTCCAGTTGCTGAACGTCGTGTTCCGAGGTTGCGATCTCGTGCTGCATCGCGGTGTATTCCTTGTTGGTCTTCACCGCCATGAGCTGTTCCTTGTACTTGGACAGCCGCGACTGGACCATGGCCAGGTCCTTCTCGGCGTCCCGGCGTTTGATCTTCTGCTCGGACAGACGGACGTTGGCGGCTTCGAGCGTCGCCGTCCTGACTGCAAGCTGCTCGTCGAGCGCAGCGATGCGCGATGGAATCGCGTCGGCGCCGCGCTGGGCGTCGGTCACCCTGTTGGCGAGTCGTTGCAACTGAATCAGCCGCTGGAGGTCAGGCAGCATCGCGGGTCAGGTCTCCGCAGGACGATGGGGCCCGGATATCCGGACCCAAGCCGAAACACCCCGTCTTGTGGGCGGGGTGTGTGAACACGGGCAGGGCGGGTTCGGACCGGTCTGACGCTGGTGTCGGTCTGTGCGCTGTCCGGACACCGGCCTGCCGGAGTCGCGAGTGGTCACCGGGCGGCCGGCTGTCTTCTCGCGCCCGGGCGGCGCGACCGTGGCCGGCCGTAACGCCGTTGTTGTTCGCGACCATCTCCACTCGGTCCATGTGGTGGGCCCACCAGGATTCGAACCTGGGACAGACCGGTTATGAGCCGGCGGCTCTGACCGCTGAGCTATGGGCCCGCATGACTCGACACACCCCCGGGTTCGGGTGCACGCCTCCGTGCCGGTCGCTGCCGGCCGGTCGTTCGATCGATCTACGTACCCTCCAGGAATGCGCGCAGCCGTCGACTACGCGACGGGTGGCGAAGCTTGCGAAGCGCTTTGGCTTCGATCTGCCGGATCCGCTCACGGGTCACGGCGAAATTCTGGCCCACCTCTTCCAGGGTGTGCTCGCTTCCGTCACCCACCCCGAACCGCATCTTGATCACTTTTTCCTCCCGCGGCGTCAGGGTGTGGAGCACGTTCTCGGTCTGTTCCTTCAGGTTGAGGTTGATGACGGCGTCGGCCGGAGAGACTTCCTGCCGATCTTCGATGAAATCTCCGAGATGACTGTCTTCCTCTTCTCCGATCGGCGTCTCCAGGGAAATTGGCTCCTGAGCGATCTTGAGTACCTTCCGGACCTTCGAGACCGGAATGTCCATCCGCTGAGCGATTTCTTCCGAGGTGGGTTCCCGGCCGTATTCCTGCACAAGCGCGCGTGAGGTGCGGATCAACTTGTTGATCGTCTCGATCATGTGGACCGGAATCCTGATCGTCCGCGCCTGATCGGCAATGGCGCGCGTGATCGCCTGTCGAATCCACCAGGTGGCATACGTCGAGAACTTGTACCCGCGGCGATATTCGAACTTGTCCACCGCCTTCATCAGCCCGATGTTGCCTTCCTGGATCAGGTCGAGAAACTGCAGGCCGCGATTGGTGTATTTCTTGGCGATCGAGACGACCAATCTCAGATTGGCCTCGACCAGTTCCTTCTTCGCCAGCTCGGCCAGCATTTCACCGCGCATGATGGTGTACAGCGTGCGGTCGATTGCTGGAACCGTCATCTCCAGTGCTTCTGCGCGTTTCCGGATTTCAGCCCGCAGTTCGCGCTGCCGCCGGGTAACGCGACGTTTGTCCTCATCCCTGACGCGGTGACGGCTCTTGAGCTGGCGGTCGAGGCGATCGTTCTCGCGCTGCAGATCCCGGACCGCTTCGGCGGTGACCTTGGCGTCGTTGATGAGGCGCCGCTTGACCGGTTCCGTGAAATCGATGTTCCTGATCAACCGCGAGAGTTTCACCTGCGTTCTGAGCAGCTTGCGGTAGTTGAGCCGATACCGTCTCTTTTCGCGTTTGGAGATGGCGCCGAGCATCTCCTGCCAGCTGATCACCTCGGCGCGGGTCGTCCGGATGAGCTCGGTCTGCGTCATGACGTCCGAGGCACGGCGCTTGAGCCGTTCATCGGTGAAGTCGTCGTCGTGAAACACGACCAGTTCGCGCACGGCGCGGTCACCGGCCTGCACCTGTTCCCCCATGTGCACGACCGCCGCGGCGACCGTCGGCATGCGGGTGATGGCCTTGATGATCGACAGCTTGCCTCGTTCGATCCGCTTGGCAATGGCTACCTCGCCCTCGCGGGTCAGCAACGGCACGGTGCCCATTTCGCGCAGGTACATCCTGACCGGATCGTTGGTCTTGTCGATGGCGCTCGGTGTCAGGTCCAGCTCGACATCGTCTGAACCTTCACCGCGTCGGTCGAGAAGCTTGTCTTCCCGGTACTTCTGTTCCGAGTCGACGACTTCGATGCCGTGGTTGCCGAACGCGGTGAACAGATCGTCCAGCTCGTCGGACTTGGTGATCTCCGGGGGGAGTATCTCGTTCACCTCTTCATAGAGGAGATACCCCTTTTCCTTTCCGATCTGGATGAGCTGTCGTACTTCGTCGTATTTTTCTTCGAGCGACAAGAGCGTTCCTCCCCGGTGGTCTATCCGCCGTGTCGACTGCTCCGATGGTGTCGGACGTGACCGATCGTCACGACCGCAAAGATTCGCGTTTGGTCAACAGATCCTGTTTCTTCTGCAAAAGCAGGTCTATCTCGGCCCGCGCCGCGTCGGTATTGAGTTCCTGACACTGGTCGATCTTCTGTTGCAGCGATTTGAGTTGGCGTTCGACGCCGAGCTGTTTGAGCGTGTTCGCGCAATCGGCGACGGAAAGCGACGGGCGGTCGCCGCCCGCTACGGACGTCATCCAGTCTGCTTCCTCTTTGCTTAGACGTTCACGCAACGTGTCCGGAACGGAGTCGATCGGCCAGTCGGTCAACGACCGCGCGGTGCTCAGAATCGGCGCCGTCGTCAGGCCGCCGAGGTCGTTGTCGGTCAGCGACGCGGCGGCCTCCAGGGCCGCCGACGTATCGCGGCATAACGCCCAGATCAGCCCTTTCTCCGCGGTTGTGACCTGACGACTCGTCGCGATCTGACGATCGTCGACCTTGGTCCGCCGCGCGACCGCCGCCTTTCGAATCTCGGTCCGGGCGACCTCTTCCATGATTCCCGCCCGATGCGCGAGCCGATCCGCGAACCGATCTCGCGATGCGGCATCAGGGATTCTGGCTGCGACCTGGAGCATGCGATTCAGAAACTCACGGTGGTGGTCGTCTCGGGTCAGGTCGCGTTGCGCAGCCTCCCGATCCAGTAAGTATCCCAGATATGGCCGCGAAGTGCGGAGTTTTTCCTGATATCTGGCTGCACCGTGCCTCCGAATACAGATATCGGGATCTTCGCCGTCTTCCAGCAGTGCCACATTGACCTGCAGTCCGGCCGCCAGCAAGAGCTCCCCGGAGCGCGCCGACGCTCCAACTCCGGCCTGATCGGGGTCAAAGCTC
This sequence comes from Vicinamibacterales bacterium, assembly GCA_965220695.1. Taxonomy (GTDB): domain Bacteria; phylum Acidobacteriota; class Vicinamibacteria; order Vicinamibacterales; family UBA8438; genus UBA9620. Next base: position 197,702 of record OZ244838.1, read on the forward strand.
AGGATCACTTTCGAGGTGAATCGTTTGAGCAGCCGCACCTGCTGTTCGTTCACCGCGGTGCCGCATACGGCAACTACGGGCCGGACCCCGGACTGCAGCGCCTGTGCAAAGTCGAAGTATCCCTCGACGAGTACGGCATAGCCGCTGTCGCGGATGGCGCTCTTCGAAAGATGCAGTCCGTAGAGTGTCCTGGACTTCGAGTAGATGGCAGTCTCCGGCGAATTCAGATACTTGGGCTGCTGGTCGGGTTGCAGCGCGCGCGCGCCGAACGCGATCACCGAGCCGGCATCGCGGGAAATCGGGATGACGAGGCGGTTGCGAAAACGGTCTGCCAGGGGGCGCCCGTCGCGGACCGCAGCCAGTCCGCTGCGAACGAGGAATTCGTCCGAGAATCCCCGGGCGCGCAGGTGCGTGACGAGGCTGTTCCCGGTCGCCGGGGCGAACCCCAATCCGAGCCGGTCGATCGTCTCGCCGCTTACGTCCCTGGACTGCAGATGTTCTCGCGCCTGCCGGCCGCCGGGCTCGGCGAGATGCGTCCTGAAAAACTGGGTAGCCTCCTCGTGCACGGTCAGCAGCGATTCCCGCTCCGCGTCCGCGGCGGGGTCTCGCTGCGTGTCCGGTTCCGGCACCTGGACTCCGAAGCGCTGGGCCAGTTGCTGCACCGCGTCCTGGAAGCCGAGCTTGTCGTGCAGTTCGATGAACTTGAGGACATCGCCGGCGACGCCACAGCCGAAGCAATGAAAGAACCCCTTGTCGGGGTGGACGTGGAATGACGGCGTCTTTTCCCGATGGAACGGACACAGGCCCCGGTAACTGGCGCCAGCTTTCTTCAGCGGGACATGGTCCTGCACAACCTGGACGATGTCGGCCTGTGCTTTGAGGTCGTCAATGAACGATTGTGGAAACAGGCCCATGTCAGCGCCGCGTGCCGAGACGTTGTCCGCGGGTGTTCATTCCTTCAGCTCCGCGACCGTGACCCCGGCGCCGCCGTCGTCCGGCGCGGCGGGTGAGGCGCGGACAACCAGGGGGTGCCCATTCAGAAACTCGTTGATCGCGCGACGCAACTGACCGGTGCCGTGTCCGTGGATGAACCGCACGAGGCGCAGCTCCCCCATGAGCGCCTGATCCAGATGTTTCCCGGCCCTTTCCAGGGCTTCGTCAACTCGGCACCCGATCAGATTCAGCTCGTCGAGCCGGCCGGCCGGTGGTGCGACCTGAATCGCGACGTGACTCTGCGGTTCGACCGGTGCCGCGGGCGATCCGATGACCTCCAGCGATGCGAAGGGGACGCGGATCCGTTTTCCGCGCACCTCGACCTCCGCTTCGGTACACCGCACGGATCGTACTGAACCCTCGATTCCCAGCGCCGACACCGTGACCTGCGCGCCCGGGGTGACGGCGATCCGCGAGCGGGTATCGGGACTGGCGGCACGCGGCTCAGGTTCGTCCGGCCGGCGGCGCTGCGCCACCGCGTCGAGCGCCGCATGGGCGACGCGGCGCAGATCGCCGCTGTCACCGGTCGGCAGCGCCGGAGCGTGCTGACGTGCGCGTTGCGCCATCTGCCGTTCAATGGCGGTGGCCCTGTCGCGAAGGGCACTGACTACCCCCTCGATCTCCTCGCGGGCGGTCCGCAGTTGCGCGTTGATCGATTGGGTGAGCTGGGCGCGCCCCGCTTCCTCGCGCTGCGTGAGTTCAGCCTCGCGGGCGTCCACCTGAACCGACCGCGCCGCCAGGTCGGCCTGTTGCCGTTCCAGCTCTCGGCGTACTTCCTCGCGTTGCCGCCGGTCTGCCTCAACCTGCGCCAGGTGGTCGGCCAGCAACGCTTCCCGCTCGCTGCGCAACGCGGCGGCCGTGTCGATGATATGGGGAGCCAGCCCCAGGCGCCGCGCGATTTCGAGCGCGAGGCTGCGCCCCGCCGAGCCATACACCAGCCGATAGGTAGGTGCGAACGTGTCAGGGTCGAATCCGAATGCGGCGCACCCGACCCCCTCGGTCGTGGCGCCGTAGGCCTTGAGCACGTCATCGTGCGTGGCCGCGACGACGTGGGCGCCGCGCTGTCGAAAATGCTCGACCACGGCGCGTCCAAGCGCGCCGCCCTCCACCGGGTCGGTGCCGGCCCCCACCTCATCGAGCAGAATGAGCGCCGGGGGAGACAGCCGGCGGTCCATCTCCACGATGTTCGCAACGTGGCCCGAGAACGTGCTGAGGTTGGCGCTGATCGATTGCTGGTCACCGATATCGGCGAAGACCGATCGGAACACCGGTACCCGCGACCCCGGCGCCGCCGGAATATGGAGACCCGACTGCGCCATCAACGCCAGAAGCCCCGCCGTCTTCAAGGCCACGGTCTTGCCGCCGGTGTTCGGACCGGTCACGATCAGCGCACGCGTCGGCGGGGACATCAGGATGTCCACGGGCACCGGTTCGGCGGGCATGTCGTCCCTGACCGGTGTGCCGAGCCGGCTCGCCACGGCGCGCATCAGCAGCGGATGTCGAGCGCTGCGCAGTTCGAATGTCTGGTCGTTGGCGATCCGAGGCTCGACGCCGTCGACGGCGACGGCAAACGCGGCCCGGGCCTGAAGCATGTCGAGATCGGTACCGACCGTCAGCGTGCGCTGCAGGTCGGCGGCGCGGCGTCTGAACGCCGTCGAGAGAGCCAGCAACACTCGACGCGTCTCCTGCCGGTCCTTCTCTTCCAGCGCCACGATCTCGTTGTTGATGTCAACGGTGCTGAGCGGCTCGAGGAACAGGCTGGCGCCGCTCGATGAGCTCCCGTGGACGATGCCGGGAATGGCGTTGCGGTGCTCGGAACGCACAATCAGCACGAATCGTCCGTTGCGTTCGCTGACCACCTGTTCCTGGAGGTACCGGGCGGTGTCCCGACCTCGCAGGTAGGCCTCGAGGTTGCTGCGCAGCCGGTTGCGTTGCTTGCGCAGCCGGTCGCGGATGGTCTTCAGTTCCGGACTTGCGTCATCGGCGATCGCTCCGGAGCCGTCTACCTGCTTGCGGACGTCGGCGCATTCGCGCCCCCAGGTCGCGCATCTGCCAGCGATCGCCGACAGCGCGGGGTACGGTTCTCCGCCGCCGGCCGCCAGCGATCTGCTGACACGTTCGACCGAGCCGAGGAAGTCGGCCAGGCTGAGGAGTTGCCGCGGTTCGAGCGGTTGCGCCTCGATGGCCAGCGCCGCCAGGGTCTCGTCGAGGATGTCCGGTGCCACGAGCGGCAGCGCGCCGTTCGCCGTCACGAAGCGCACCGCCTCGGTCGTGTGCGCCAGCGCCGTCTGGACGGCGCGGGGATCGGTCAGCGGACGCAGGCGGGCGAGGGCCTCTGCGCCCAGCGGTGTGAGCGCGTAACTTCCCACGGCCTCCACGATTCGGTCGAACTCGAGGGCGGTCAGCGTTCCTGTGTGCATCGACATGACCGAAGATGCCTGGCGACCGTGCGCCAGCGCGGCCGGACACTATCTGCGAGTACTACCCGCGACCGTCCCGGGTCCGGCCGTCGCAACACGGAACCGCGCGGATCGCATCGGGTGGCCCGGGCCGGACACGCCGGGCCGGGGCGGGCGACGTCTCCGATGCCGCGCAGTCCGTGTGAGATGGGTGCGGACGATCCCCCCAGCCATACGCGTGCGGGAACCACCGGACTTCAAAACTATCACGGTCACGAGAAGACGCTCAAGTTGCGTGGGTGAGATGGTTGATCTGGCTCGCGATGGCCGCCGCGCCGAAGCCGTTGTCGATGTTGACCACCGCCACGCCGGTCGCGCACGTGTTCAGCATGGACAGCAGGGCGGTGATTCCGCCGAAGCTCGCGCCGTAGCCGACGCTCGTGGGAACCGCGATGACCGGTGTTGCGACGAGCCCGGCGACGACGCTGGGGAGGGCGCCCTCCATGCCGGCGACGACGATGAGCACCCGCGCCTGCTCCAGCCGGGTGCGGTCCGCCAACAGCCGGTGAAGACCCGCCACCCCGACATCGTAGAGTCGCTCGACCCGATTCCCCATGACCTCGGCGGTCACGACCGCCTCCTCCGCGACAGGTTGATCCGAGGTGCCGCCCGACACGACCAGGATGGTGCCCTGTCCGGTCACCGCAGACTCGGTGGTGCGGCTGATGACCCGCGCCGGCGCGTGAAAGACGGCATCGTGTACTCGGTCGCGCACCGCCGCGTAGGCCTCCGCATTGGTCCGGGTGACCAGGAGACGGTGTCCGGCCTCGACGATCGCGTGTGCAATCCGGGCCACCTGGTCGGGGGTCTTGCCTTCCCCGAAGATGACTTCCGGAAAGCCCTGGCGGATGGCCCGATGATGATCGACCCTCGCGAACCCCACGTCTTCGAAGGGGGCCTGCCGCATGTCGGCGGCCAGTTGTGCGCAGGCGGTGTCGACATCCACCTCGCCGATCCGTACCTGTTCGAGCAGGGTCTTCACTTGTGCGGGTCTCATGCTGCTGCGGATTCCGGTCGCCGGCGTGCCGCGCCGCCCGGGTATCATAGGCGCTGTCCGCCTGACCTATCTTAACGGCTCGCTACCGGGTCGGGTGGAAGAAGCGCCGGCGAGTGCCCCGGGGCCGGCGGTGGAGTGAGGGCGACGATGACGACAAAGGCCGCGGCAACTGCGGGACTCGAGGGGGTCGTCGTGACCTCCTCAAGGCTCTGTTACATCGACGGGCAACGGGGAGTGCTCGCGTACCGCGGTCACGATATCCACGATCTGGCAAGGTCTGCAACCTTCGAGGAAGTCTGTTACCTGCTCTGGCATGGCCGCCTGCCGACCCGTGCCGAACTGGGCGACCTGCAGACCGAGCTCGCACGGTGGCGAGCGTTGCCGGCGCCGGTGGTCCGTCTCATGCGCTCGTTGCCGCCCGGCCACACGATGGATGCGGTTCGCACGCTCGTGTCCCTGCTGGGCCATCATGACCCGGATGCCGGTGACGATTCGCCGCGGGCAGCGCTCCGCAAGGCGGTGCGGATGACCGCGCAGGCCGGCACGCTGGTGGCGACGCTTGGCCGGATGTCGGCGGGCGGCGCGCCGGTCGATCCTGATCCGGTGCTCGGTCATGCAGCGAATTTTCTCTACGTGCTTACGGGCGAGCGCCCGACCGCACTGGCCACCCGGGCGTTCGATGTCGCCCTGATCCTGCACGCGGACCATGAATTCAATGCCTCGACGTTCGCGGCCCGTGTCGCTGCCGCCACCCTGACCGATCTGCACTCCACCGTCGTGGCCGGCGTGGCGGCGCTGAAGGGTCCGTTGCACGGCGGCGCCAACGCCGAGGTGATGAAGATGCTGATTGCGATTGGCAAGGACGCCGACGACGAGCGGGTCGACACGGCGATCCGGGACATGCTTGATCGCAAGGAGCGAGTGCCCGGTTTCGGGCATCGGGTCTACCGCACGGAGGATCCTCGCGCGACCCACCTGCGTGAACTGTCCCGCGATCTGGGTGCACAGGCGGGCGATCGCCGATGGTTCGAGATGTCGCAGCGCATCGAGGCCGTGATGCAGCGTGAGACGCAGATCGACGCCAACGTCGACTTCTACTCGGCGTCGACCTATTACGTCCTGGGCATCGCTGTCGATCTCTTTACGCCGATCTTCGTGGTCAGCCGTGTGGCAGGCTGGACGGCGCACGTGCTCGAGCAATACGCCAACAACCGGCTGATCAGACCACGGGCAGACTACACCGGTCCCGAATATCCGCAGCAGTTCGTGCCGTTGGATCAACGGTGAGCGGCACGGCGACGTGGGGTCGTACCACGGGCTGCCGGGCGCCGGGGCTGACGCCGCAGTCTATAATGGCGGTCCGGTCATGAACCAGCACGGTATCCGCATTTGGCAGGCATCGCAGTCTAAAGTGGCGCTCCGGCCATGAACCAGCGCGGCATCCGCATTTGGCAGGCATCGCAGTATATAGTGGCGCTCCGGTCATGAACCAGAGTTTCATCCGCAACTTCTCCATCATCGCGCACATCGATCACGGGAAGTCGACGCTCGCGGACCGGTTCCTCGAGATTACCGGCGCCCTGCGGCCACGCGAAATGGAGGCGCAGGTGCTTGACACGATGGACCTGGAGCGGGAACGCGGCATCACGATCAAGGCCCACGCCGTCCGTTTGACGTACACGCCGGTGGGCGGCGATCCACATGTGCTCAACCTGATCGACACGCCGGGCCATGTCGACTTCTCCTACGAAGTCACGCGCGCGCTGACCGCCTGCGAGGGGGCGCTGCTGCTGGTTGACGCCTCGCAGGGCGTGGAGGCCCAGACCGTGGCCAACGCCTACCTGGCGGTCGACCAGAATCTCGAGATTGTGCCGGTCGTGAACAAGATCGATTTGCCAGGGGCGCAGCCCGAGGAAACGGCCCGGCAGATCGAGGAGATCGTCGGGCTGGACGCCGCCGATGCGATCCTGGCCAGCGCGAAGGAGGGCAACGGCGCGCGTGACATCCTTGACGCCGTCGTTGCCCGCATTCCACCGCCGGGGGGCGACCCTGCCGCTCCGCTCAAAGCGCTGATCTTCGACTCGTGGTACGACTCGTATCGTGGCGTGTTCGTGTTGGTGCGTGTGGTGGACGGTGCGATCAGGCCCAGGATGAAGGTCCGCCTCATGGCGCGCGGGCAGGACTACGAGGTCGAGCAGGTCGGCGTGTTTTCGCCCAAGCCGGTGGTGGTCCCGGAATTGGGGGTTGGAGAGGTCGGTTTCGTGATCGCCGGCATCAGGACGGTCAGCGATGCCCAGATCGGCGATACGTTGACCGAAACGTCGCGGCCCACGGCCGCCGCGTGCGCCGGGTTCACGGAGATGAAGCCGATGGTCTTCGCGGGGTTGTATCCCGTGGAGGGACACCAGTACACCGATCTGCGCGAAGCCCTCGAGAAGCTGCGGCTCAACGACGCATCCTTCTCCTTCGAGCCGGAAACGTCGGCGGCGCTCGGGTTCGGATTTCGATGCGGGTTCCTCGGGCTGCTGCACCTGGAGGTCATCCAGGAGCGGCTCGAGCGCGAGTACGACATGGACCTGGTCACGACCGCCCCCGGCGTGCTTTATCGGGTGACCACGACGGCCGGCGACACGTTCGAGATCGACAGCCCAGCGAAGCTGCCCGAGGCCGGGTTGATCGCCGCCCTGGAAGAGCCGGTCATTGCGGCGATGATTCTGGCGCCCGCGGACTACGTGGGAGGAATCCTGCAGTTGTGTCAGGACAAGCGCGGAGTGCAAAAGGGAATCGAATATCTGACCTCGAACCGGGTCATGATTACGTACGACCTGCCGTTCAATGAGGTGATGCGCGACTTCTACGACAAGCTGAAGACGCTGTCGCGGGGGTACGCTTCGCTCGACTACCATGTGACCGGGTACTGGACGTCGCCGCTCGTCAAGCTCGATCTTCTGGTGAACGAGGAACCGGTCGACGCGTTATCGGTGATCGTGCACAAGGAATCGGCGTACGTGCGCGGGCGAGCGCTGGCAGTGAGACTGAGGCAACTGATTCCCCGCCAGATGTTCGAAGTGGCCATTCAGGCAACGGTGGGGGGGCGCATCATCGCGCGCGAGTCGGTCAAGGCGCTGCGCAAGAACGTGCTCGCCAAGTGCTACGGTGGCGACATCAGCCGGAAACGGAAGCTCCTCGAGAAACAAAAGGAGGGCAAACGGCGGATGAAGCGGGTCGGCCGCGTCGAGATCCCGCAGGAAGCGTTTCTCGCCGTGTTGACCGTCGACACGGAATAGGACATTCTGACGAGCGTCTGAAGCCCGGCCATGTCTGTGCAGAAGTCCAGCGCGCGTGAGTACTTCGAGTCAATCATCATCGCGGTGATACTGGCGCTCTTCGTGCGCACATTCGTGGTGCAGGCCTTCAAGATACCCTCGGGGTCGATGGAGCAGAACCTGCTGATCGGCGACCACCTGCTGGTCAACAAGTTCATCAATGCGCCCACCGCGAGCGGACTCGAGCAGATGCTGCTGCCGGTCGGTCCGGTTCAGCGAGGAGACGTGCTCGTGTTCAAGTATCCGGAAGATCCCACGCGCGATTTCATCAAACGCGCGATCGGCCTCCCGGGCGAGACCGTCGAGGTGCGTCAATCGAGGGTGTTCATCAACGGCGAGCCGATCGAGGAACCGTATCTCGACCTCATGCGTCCCGGCGGCCAGATCCCGGCTGATATCCGCGGCACGTTCGGTCCTCTCGAGGTGCCGGAGGGGCATCTGTTCATGATGGGGGACAACCGGGGCGATTCGGTGGACAGCCGCTACTGGGGCCCGCTGCCCATCGACTACGTCAAGGGTCAGGCGTTCGTGTTGTATTGGTCGTACGAATCGGAGAGCGAGTTCTACAGCGATGTCGGCATTGGGCCGACGCTCCGGCGCCTGGCGTCCGGAGTGACGCATTTCTTCACCCGTACCCGTTACGACCGATTGTTCATGGCGGTGCCCTGAGCGCCCGCGGTCGCGCCGTCAGCGCGGAGCGGTCGTGGGGCGCGGCCGCGGTCCGAACAGGGCGGTGCCGATCCTGACGATGGTGGCGCCCTCTTCCACCGCCACTTCGAGGTCGTGGCTCATCCCCATCGAGAGCTGGTCGAGGGGGGCGCCTTCAGGCGCCCTCGCCTGCAGGTCGTCACGAAGCTGACGCAGACGCCGAAAGTACGGCCGCGCGTGCTCCGGGTCATCCGACCAGGGGGGCAGCACCATCAATCCCCGCACACCGACGAAGCGGCACCCGGCCGCGGCGTCGATGATACGTTCCGCTACGGAGACCGGCGCGCCGTGCTTGGTGGACTCGCCCGCCAGGTCGACCTGGACCAGCAGGTTGAGCACGCGATCGCGGCCGGCCGCAGCCTCATCGAGTCGGCGCAGCAGCGTCACGCTGTCCACCGAGTGGATCCAGTCGAACGTGGCGGCGGCCCGGCGGGCCTTGTTGGATTGCAGATGTCCGATGAAATGCCAGCGTACCTGCTGCCCGGCGAAGGCGGCCTTCTTCTGCACTCCCTCCTGCACCTTGTTCTCCCCGAGGTCGTGGAGACCGGCGGCGGCGGCGGCGCGCACGACGTCGACGCCGAACGTCTTCGTCACGGCCACCAGACGGATATCTTCCGGCGCCCGGCCGCAACGCCTGGCGGCGGCGGCGATCCGTTCGCTGACGGTGATCCGGTTGTCCGCGATCTGCGCTGGCGGGTGCACGCTGGTCGCCTCGTGTGAGGGGAGCGGACCGTGACACGCGGCTACTGTTCGAGCGCGGCAATGCGCCGGCTGGCGTCATCGGCATGCTCGCCGTTCGGCGTGGCCTCGAGATAGCGCGCCAACGCGCGTCGCGCCGCCACCCCGTCGCCGTTCGCATCATGCGCCAGGCCCAGCCAGTAGTACACCTCGAACAACGCGGGGTCCGCGATGAGCGCGGCGTCCAGTTCTCTGACGGAGTCGTCAACGTGGCCGGTGCTCAGAAACGCTCGCGCCCGGCGCATCCGATCCCTGGCCTCCGCCCGCCCCGTCTCCAGCGCCCTGACGGCGATGCGGTTCGCCTCTCCGCGCGCGTCCACGGCCTCCTCGGTCCGGTCCTGCTTGGAGAAGATATCCGCCAACCCGTAGTACGAGGCCGCATGGTCGGCGCGGATCGCCAGCGCGGCGCGGTAGGCCGCCTCGGCGTCGTCGAACCGGTCCAACCGCGTGTAGGACACCCCGATGTTGAAATGGCAGTCGACACAGGAGGGCATGGCCTGCAATGCCGCCCGGAACTGGGCGATCGCCGTCGGAAAGTCGCCGGCGCGATTCGCGCGAACCCCGGCGTCGAACGCCGCGGCGGCGGATCGGTCGTCATGTGATGTGCGCAACCACGGCGCCGCAGTGCGGCCCGCTTCGAGGACGAAGCGTACCTCCACCACTCCGTCCGACTGAACGAGCACGCGGTAGATCTGTCCCCCGAGATCTTCCTTGTCGGCGGTGACGCTGTAGTGACCGGGCGGCAGGCCGGCCTGTTCGAACCGGCCGCGGTCGTCGGTCGCGGTCTCGTGGCTGACCAGGGTCGGGCCGATCGCGATGAGCTCGACCGCCGCGCCGGCAATCGGTTGTCCGTTGTCGTTGGCGACGATCCCGCGGACCGTGCCAGCGCCCTGGGCGTGCGCAAGGGACGGCACGAGCATCGGACACGCGCACATGAGCAGACCGAATCGCCGCGCCAGGGTACAGACGCTCACCACGCCAGTCTACATCCCTTTCCGTTCCAGGAACTCGCGGACCTCGCGCATGTGGCGCACGACCGGCGCCGGCGGCAGGGAGGCCCTGAAACGGCTGCCGTAGCCCTTGCTGAGGATCCGGGCGTCGAGAATCGACAGCACTCCGCGATCCTGTCTGTGCCGAATGAGACGTCCCATACCCTGCAGCAGGCTCAGGATGGCGAGCGGCACCTGATACTCGGCGAACGGGTTGCCGCCGTCCTGCACGATCGCTTCCATGCGGGCCGCCGTGATCGGGTCGTCGGGTGGGGCGAACGGGAGCTTGTCGATGATCACGCAACTGAGCGTGTCGCCCGCCACGTCGACCCCCTGCCAGAAGCTTGACGTGGCCAGCAGCACCGCGTTCGGAATCGCCCGGAAGTTGCGCAGGAGCACCGGCCGTGGGGCGCTGCCCTGGACCAGCAGCGGAAATCTCGTCCGGTCCGCGATGAGACGATGCACCTCGCGGAGGTTCGCGAAACTGGTGAACAACACGAATGCTCGCCCCTGGGTCGCGTCGAGCAGGGCGGTAATCTGCCCGGCCACCGCCCGCGCGAAGTCCGTCGAGCGCGGTTCCGGCATGCCGGTCGGGAGATACAGTACGGTCTGTTCCGCGTAGTCGAACTCGGAGGAAAGTCGAATCTCGCTGGCGTCACGGATGCCCAAACGCGACCGCTGATAGTCGAACGAATCGTCCACGGCCAGCGTCGCCGACGTGAGAATCACGGCCTCCATCCGATCGAGCAGCGACTCTCGGATGATCGCGGACACGTCGACCGGCGAGGCTCGCAGGAACAGGCCGCTCCGGCGCCGTTCAAGGAAGTAGACGAAATTCGCGTCGGCTGTTTCGAGCACGAAGTCGAGCTGGTCGCCCAGTTCGCGTGCGCGCCGGGCCAGCGACTGGAGATCCTCAGAGGGATCGGAGATCTGCGCCAGCGGTGCCTCGATCGTGCGCGCGGTGCTTGCCAGGCGGCGTCCAGACTCGAGGACCGGCGCGATGATGTCAGGGTCGAGCCGGGTGCGGTCTGCCCGCGGCAGGAGGCCCCCCACCGCTGTGAAGAACAACGCTGCGTCTTTCTCGATTCCTGCGACGACGGTGCGCAGGGCGCCGCCTGCGTCCGGATCGTCCGCCAAATCGTGATTGACAAACGTGCGGAGGTCGCCGACAAGTCGTTCGAACCGATGACTGCTGACCGAGACGCCGAAATACTGCGTCGCGACATCTTCGAGTTGATGCGCTTCGTCGATCACCGCGTAGTGACACGCCGGTATCACTTCGCCATAGTCCGACTGGCGCACCGCCGCATCGGCGCAGAGCAGATGGTGGTTCACGATGACCAGATCCGCCTCGGCGGCCTGTCGTCGCATCCGGGTCACGAAACAGTCGTCGTATTGCGGGCAGTCCCTGCCGAGGCAGGTCTCGGACGCGGCCGAAATCGCGCCCCAGAACGGATAGTCGTCCGGCAGGTCCTCGATTTCGGCGCGGTCCCCGGTCTCGGTCTGACCGGCCCATTCGGCGATTGCCTCGACGTGGCCGCCACCGGTCTCGATCGGCAGCGTGGCTCCTGTGCGGTGCGCGTCGAAGCGATGGAGACAGAGGTAGTTGCCTCGTCCCTTCATGTAGGCCGCCTTGAAATCCACCTGTAGTGCGTCGCGGAGAGCCGGCAGGTCCTTGTAGAAGATCTGATCCTGCAACTGCCTTGTGCCGGTCGATACCAGCACGCGGCGCCCGCTCAGGACCGCGGGAACGAGGTAGGCGAGGGTCTTGCCGATACCGGTGCCGGCTTCGGCCAGCAGGACGCCGCCGTTCTCGAACTGTTCGGCGACGGCCATCGCCATGTCCCGCTGGCTGCCGCGGGGCTCGAAGGTGGGAATGACGCCGTCCAGCGCGCCGCCCTGTTCGAACGCCGCGCCAACCTGTGCGGCAAGCAGCCCGTCGTGAAAGCCCCGCTGCATTCGATTGGCGCTGCATCCCGTCTGGCGGCGTTGCTCCTCGGTCACAAATGCCCCAATTTGCTCCCTCGTCGCGCCTTGCCAGCCGGGCGCACCCCCAATCTCGGTGCAACGCGGGGTTTCACCACGGGCTGCTAGCTCTCCGGGTGCGGATACAGCGGGAACGTCTCGCACAGATTCTCGACCTCGGCGCGCACCATGGCAGCCACGGCCTCGTCGTCCGGGGCCTCCAGAACACGAGCGATGTAGCCGGCGATCTGGTCCATTTCCGGTTCCGCCATGCCCCGGGTCGTGATGGCCGGGGTCCCGATTCGGATACCGCTGGCGACCAGCGGCGGATTCTCGTCGAACGGGATCACGTTCTTGTTGACGGTGATGCCGGCGCGGCCGAGCGCCGCCTCCGCAACCTTGCCGGTGATGTGCCTGGAGAAGACGTCGACCAACAGCAGGTGGTTGTCTGTGCCACCGCTGACCAGACGGAAGCCGGCGCTGGCGAGTGCGGCGCCGAGTCGGGCCGCGTTCGCCACCGTTTGCCGCTGGTACGCGGCGAACTCCGATTCCGCTGCTTCCGCCAGACAGACCGCCTTGGCGGCGATGACGTGCATCAGCGGACCACCTTGCACTCCGGGGAACAGCGAGCGGTTCACCGCCTTGGCGTGCGCCTCCCGGCACAGCACCAGGCCGCCGCGTGGACCTCGCAGGGTCTTGTGGGTCGTGGTGGTCACGATGTCCGAATACGGTACCGGGCTCGGGTGCATCCCGGTGGCGACCAGTCCGGCGATGTGCGCCATGTCGGTCACGAGCGCTGCGCCGACCTGATCGGCGATCGCTCGAAACCGCGCGAAATCGATCACGCGCGGGTACGCGCTGGCGCCGGCCATGATCAACTTCGGCGAGTGTTCGCTGGCGAGTCGTTCGAGTTCGTCGTAATCGATCCGTTCGTCGTCCCGGCGCACGCCGTACGGCACGATCTGGTAAAGCTGGCCTGAAAAATTCAGGTGGTGTCCGTGGGTGAGGTGTCCGCCGTGGGCCAGGTTCATTCCGAGCACGGTGTCGCCCGGAGCGACCAGCGCGAAGTAGGCCGCCATGTTGGCCTGAGCGCCCGAATGCGGTTGTACGTTCGCGTGCTCGGCGCCGAACAGCGCGATGGCGCGCTCGATGGCCAGCGACTCGGCGACGTCCACGAACTCGCAGCCGCCGTAGTACCGGCGGCCGGGATAGCCCTCCGCATACTTGTTCGTCAACACCGATCCGGCCGCTTCCATGACCGCCGGGCTGACGAAGTTCTCGGACGCGATCAACTCCAGGCCGGAGTTCTGTCGTGTCGTTTCGTCACGCAGGACCGCGGCGATCGCGGGGTCGGTGTCGGCCAGCGTGCGCCGCAGCGGGCTCACGTGGCGGTCGGTGATCGTAACCATGCGGTCCTTTCGAGAGCAGCAGTGAATGGAATCGAACGAACATGGCGATCTGCCGTGCTGAAGGACGATTCTACTATACGCGGCCGGCGTCATCAGGCGCATCCGGTGCCCGGCACGCATGCTATAGTGCGGCACATGGCCGAGAAACTCTCGTTCTCTCCGGCGCCTGTTGACCGGTTCTCCGCGGCGTTTCCCGGTTCACGCAAGGTGCTGGTGTCCGGCGATCGCGTGCGGGTGCCGGTGCGCGAGATCGCGCTGTCCGGCGGCGAGGAACCGCTCCGGGTGTATGACACGAGTGGGCCGCACGGATGCGATGTCCGCGAGGGTCTTCCGCCTCTGAGAGAGCCCTGGATCGCCGGTCGCGGCGGGGTGGACGACGACCTGCCCGCGCCGCACGTGCGGCGCGGCGCCGAACTGCCGGCGCCGGCCGTCTCGCGCCGGATCCGGCGCGGCACATCCGGGGTGACCCAGCTTCACTACGCCCGGCGCGGCGCCATGACCGAGGAAATGGAATTCGTGGCATTGCGGGAGGGGTTCGCGCCTGAGTTCGTGCGGGACGAAGTGGCGCGGGGCCGGGCGATCATTCCCGCCAACATCAATCACCCCGAGCTCGAGCCGATGGCAATCGGCCGCAACTTCCTCGTCAAGATCAACGCCAACATCGGCAACTCGGCGGTGTCGTCGTCGATCGAAGAAGAAGTAGAGAAACTGCGCTGGGCCACCCTCTGGGGCGCCGATACGGTCATGGACCTGTCGACGGGGCCCAACATCCATCAGACCCGCGAGTGGATCATCCGGAACGCCCCGGTGCCGATCGGCACGGTGCCCATCTATCAGGCGCTCGAGAAGGTCGGCGGACGCCCGGAAGAACTGACCTGGGAGTTGTATCGCGACACGCTGATCGAACAGGCCGAACAAGGTGTGGACTATTTCACCGTGCATGCGGGCGTGCTGTTGCGTTACATCCCGATGACCGCGCGCCGCATCACCGGCATCGTCTCCCGCGGCGGGTCGATCATGGCGAAGTGGTGTCTGGCGCACCACGAAGAGAACTTCACCTACACGCACTTCCGCGAGATCTGCGAGATCATGCGGTCGTATGACGTGTCGTTCTCCCTGGGTGACGGCCTGCGGCCCGGGTCGATCGCCGATGCCAACGACGACGCGCAGTTCGCTGAATTGAAGACGCAGGGTGAGCTGACGCGCATCGCCTGGGAGTACGACGTGCAGGTGATGAACGAAGGGCCGGGCCATGTCCCGTTGCATCTGATCAAGCAGAACATGGAGCATCAGCTCGACTGGTGCGACGAGGCGCCGTTCTACACGCTGGGTCCGTTGACCACGGATGTGGCGCCCGGGTACGACCACATCACGTCGGCTATCGGCGCCGCCATGATCGGGTGGTACGGGACCGCCATGCTCTGCTACGTCACCCCGAAAGAGCACCTGGGGTTGCCCAATCGGGATGACGTCAAGGCGGGCGTCATCGCCTACAAGATCGCGGCCCATGCCGCCGATCTCGGCAAGGGGCACCCGCGGGCGCAGGCCTGGGACGACGCGCTGTCGAAGGCGCGATTCGAGTTTCGCTGGGAAGACCAGTTCAATCTCTCGCTCGATCCGCAGACCGCACGGGCGTATCACGACGAGACGCTGCCGGCGGAGGGCGCCAAGCTGGCGCACTTCTGTTCGATGTGCGGTCCGAAGTTCTGCAGCATGGAATTGACCCAGCAGGTGCGGGACTACGCCGACGAGAAGGGTGTCGGCGACACCGAGGCGCTGCAGATCGGGATGCGGGAGAAGTCCGTGGAATTCCAGGACGCGCGCGAGATCTACATTCGAACCGCGTCCGAGGAACGAGCGAGCGGGGCGTCGCCGGTCAGCGCTGCGTCTGGCCCGCTGGGGCCGGCACAATCTGGATGATCGTCTTGAAGCGAGCCGGCGTACCGCCAACCGGGTACAGATACCCGTCCGAGCCGTTCCACGTGTAGTCCTTGACGGTCACGCCGGGCGGGAAGGCCATCTCATCTTCCCGGAAGCGCCCGATCTCGAAGATGTGCGTGCCGGGGGCATCGAACACCCGATCGCCGCGCTCGTCCAGCACGACCGCGTAGTACCGTACCATTTCCTCGAAGGCGGAATTGGTGCCGAACAGATAGTAACGTTGGCCTCGGCCGGCGTCGTACGACGTCAGGAACACGGCGTTGGGATAGATCGGGAACCCGAGCGTCGCTTCCGTCGGTACGGCGTCATCGGTGAAGGCGGCAGCAGGAGGGGGTGTCGCCGGCTGCCGGGTTGGCGCCGGAGCCGCCTCCCGGGTGGGGCTCGCCGGCCGCGGAGCAGGG
Source organism: Vicinamibacterales bacterium (assembly GCA_965220695.1). Lineage (GTDB taxonomy): Bacteria > Acidobacteriota > Vicinamibacteria > Vicinamibacterales > UBA8438 > UBA9620. The sequence continues at coordinate 213,628 of OZ244838.1, forward strand.
CGCACCGTCGATCGACGTTGCGGTTCGGCGCCGCCGGCGAGTACGGGCAACCCCGCCAAAACGGCCAGAGTGCAGACCGCGGCGACACGACGCGCATGCATATCGCCATTATGCGGGCCTGATCGACCGCACGCAAGTCATCCAACGCGGGGCGGATCTGGTGGAACGGACCAGACGCGCAACGAGAATCTCATGAACACATCCATCGACGGCGGCGGATCAGCGTGCGCGGTGAGCGTATTGCTGGAGTATTGTCGCGCCGAGCGCAACTGGGTTCTGGACGCCACCCGCGCGTTGGCGCGCATGGAGTCCCCGACCACGGACAAATCGGCGGTCGACCGCTGCGGATACGAACTGGAGCGGCGGATGGCCGCCATCGGCGGCGTCGTGACCCGTTGTTCCCAGCCAGGGACAGGCGATCACCTCCGGGCGGAGTTCGGCAGCGGGACGGACCAGATTCTCCTGATTGGGCACTATGACACCGTCTGGCCGATCGGGCAGGTGGAGCGGATGCCGATCGAGATCCGGGATGGGCGCCTGTTCGGACCGGGGGTGCTCGACATGAAAGGGGGCATCGCCATCGGGATGCTCGCGGCGCGCGCGCTGCGCGACGTGGCGCCGCTGAACGTGCGTCTCGTCATGCTGTGGACCAGCGACGAGGAGCGAGGCAGCCTGACGTCGCGCGCGCTCGTCGAGGAGGAAGCGCGCCGCAGCCGGGCGGTGTTCGTGCTCGAGCCCGCGCTCGATGGGGGAGGGGTCAAGACCAGTCGCAAGGGCTGCGGCGAGTTCCATCTGACGGTACGGGGCGTCGCCGCGCATGCTGGTGTGAACCCGGACACCGGAGCCAGTGCCGTGCACGAGCTCGCGGCCCAGATCGTCGACCTGCAGCGGGTGCGCGGCGTGGCCCCCGGGGTGACGCTCAACGTTGGGCTGATCGAGGGCGGCACCCGGCCGAACGTCGTCGCGGAAGAGGCGCACGCCATCATCGATGTGCGCGTCGGCACTGTCGAGGAAGCGAAGCTGGTGCACGCCATGGTGTACGACCGGGTGTCCACCGTGCCGGGGACGACCATCGAGATGCACGGTGGCATCGACCGTCCCCCGCTGGAGCGACACGCCGCGGTCGTGCGGCTGTACGAGAAGGCGCGAGACATTGCCGCACGCCTCGGATACGACCTGCCGGAGGGTGGCACCGGGGGCGGTTCGGACGGGAACTTCACGGCGGCGCTCGGCGTCCCGACGCTCGACGGTCTGGGCGCGATCGGGGCCGGCCCACACGCGCTCTACGAACATATCGAGGTAGACGCGCTGCCGTGGCGTGCGGCGCTGCTCGCCGGTCTCATTGCCGAGACCGCGGCGGATACATCCGACGATTCCCGCCGCGTGCTGAACCCCGGCAGTCTGTCGTAGCCGTCGGGCAGCGGGCAGCCGAGAGGCTGATGTGTCAGTGGTTCAGGGCGCCGCGCCAGTAATCGAGCAGGTCGGACAGGGTTCGGGAGAGCGGGATTTCCGGGGTCCAGCCAACCGCCGCTCTGATCCGCAGGGGATCGCCGAGGAGCAGCGGATTGTCGCTCGGGCGCGCGCGGGCGGGGTCGAATTTGACGGTCACGTCGATGCCGGAGCAGGCCAGCAGGCCGTCGAGCACGTCCCTGATGCGGTGAGCGGTGCCGCTGCACACGTTGTACGGCGTGGAGACCGCGCCACTGGACATGAGCAGTTGGTAGGCCCGCACTGTATCCCGTACGTCGGTGAGATCCCGCCGGGCGTCCAGGTTCCCGACCGACAAGACCGGTTCGGTGAGACCGGCCTCGATGCGCGCGATCTGTGCGGCAAAGCTCGATGCGGCGAACTCGAGTGACTGACCCGGGCCGACGTGCGTGAACGAACGGCTCAACAGCACCGCCAATCCGTCCTGCCGGCCGGCGGCCGCCCCCAGCATCTCTTGAGCCAGCTTGCTCAGGCCGTAGGGGCTGACCGGACCCAGAGGAGCCGATTCCTCGATGGCGGTGGCCGACGGTCGGTAGACGAGCGCCGACCCGGGGATCAACAGTCGCGCTTCTCTGGAATGGTCCCGTAGCGCCGCAACAAGATGCTGGGTGCCCAGCACGTTGGTCCGCAGCGTTGCATCGATGTTCGACCACGACGCGCCGACGCCGGCGGCCCCCGCGCAGTGATAGACCTGCGTCGGACGGATGTCCGCGATTGACTGCGCTACGGACGGTCCGTCGAGCAGGTCGACCTCGCGCCAGGACACGCGGTCGGGGTGCGGGGCGGGCCGCCAGGGGCGGGCGCTCGTGTCGGCTCGATCCGTCTCTGGCCGGCGCCACGCGGTCAATCGTGCGGCGCCTCGAGTGCGATCCAGGTGTGCGAGCAGGTGGCTGCCGACAAACCCGGCGGCGCCGGTAACGAGGATCGTCTCGGACACGGGCTGTCAGACCTTTTCGTGCCGCCGGCCGTATTGCGTGTCGTAGTACTCGCGGTAGGCCGGGTCGGCCTCCTTGATCGGGCGCCACCACCACTCGTTGTCCCGATACCAGGCGACGGTGGCGTGCAGCCCATCTGCGAACGCGTGCCGTGGCTGCCAGCCCAACTCCCGCAGCTTGGTCGTGTCCAGCGAGTACCGGCGGTCGTGTCCCAGCCGGTCCGCGACGGGGGTGACAAGGGATGCCGGCCGGTCGAGTGCTTTGAGGATGCGGTGCGTGAGGTCTATGTTCCGCACCTCGTTCCCACCCCCGATGTTGTAGACCTCTCCGTCAGTACCCTTGTCGATCAGCAGGTCGATGGCGCGGCAGTGATCCTCGACGTGGAGCCAGTCGCGTATATGGCGGCCATCGCCATACAGCGGCACCCCCAACCGGTCGATCGCGTTGGTGACGAACAGCGGGATGACTTTCTCGGGAAACTGTCTGGGACCGTAGTTGTTCGATGCCCGCGTGATGATGACCGGCACTCCGTGGGTGGCCCAGAAACTGTACGCGAGCCGGTCGGCGCCTGCCTTGCTCGCGGCGTACGGATTACGTGGCTTGAGTTCGTCGAGTTCGGTGCTGGAGCCGGTGTCGACGCTGCCGTAGACCTCGTCGGTGGAGATCTGCACGAAACGGCGCAGTCGCGGCGCGCGCCGCGCGGCCTCGAGCAGCACGTAGCTCCCATAGACGTCGGTCGTGATGAACGAGCCAGCGTCCTGCAGCGAGCGGTCGACGTGGGTTTCGGCCGCGAAATGCACGACGATGTCCGCCTCCTGAACGAGGGGACCGGCAACCGACGCATCGGCTACGTCGCCCTGAACGAATCGGTGACGTGGGTCGTCCGCCACGTCCCGCAGGTTCTCGAGCCGGCCGGCGTATGTCAGCTTGTCGAGCGTCGTCACCTGCCAGTCGGCGTGATTCTCGAGCGCGTGGAGCACGAAGTTGCTGCCGATGAAACCGGCACCGCCGGTGACCAGGACCTGTACGGCGGGTGCTACCATCGAATGCCAACCTCCGAGTTGTCGCCGAGCATGAAGCGGTACGCCGATGGCTTCACCGGTTGTCGCAGGATGCGGACATTGCGTCCAATCAGGCTGTCGATCACCCTGCTGGCCAGGTCGCTGAGCACGCTGCCCTCGAGCACGATGCTGTGCTCGACTTCGGAATTCTGAATCAGGACGTCGTTCATGATGGACGTGAACGGGCCCACGTAGGCGTGCGTGATTCTGGCGTTCGCGCCGATGATGGCCGGACCGCGGACGACTGATCCGACGATCGTCGCACCCGCTTCGACCACGACCTTGCCCTCCACGCGCGATTCGGCGTCCACCGACCCGTCCAGACGCTGGTCCAGGGTTTCGAGAATCAGCCGGTTGGCTTCGAGCATGTCATCCAGCTTGCCCGTGTCCTTCCACCAGCCGTCCACGAGGTGCGGCCGCACGACCTTGCCGCGGTCGATCAGGTTCTGAATCGCGTCGGTGATCTCGAGCTCGTTCCGAAAACTCGGGGTGATCTCCTTGACCGACTGAAACACCTCAGGGCTGAACATGTAGACCCCGACCAGCGCCAAGTCGCTCTTGGGCTCCTTCGGCTTCTCGACCAGCCGCACGACGTGCCCGTCGGCGAGCTCGGCGACCCCGAACATCTGCGGGTCGGGCACACGGGTCAGGAGAATCTGTGCAGCGGGGCCGGTACGGACGAACTCTTCCACGAAGGGTGTGATCCCCGACTTGAGGAGGTTGTCACCCAGATACATGACGAACGGCTCGTCGCCCAGGAACTCCTCGCTGATCAGCACGGCGTGAGCCAGTCCGCGGGGCGCGTCCTGTTCGATGTAGGTCACGCGCACGTTCCAGCGCGAGCCGTCGCCGACCGCGGCGCGAATCTCTTCATGGGTGTCGCCAACGACGATGCCGATATCTTTCACGCCGGCCGCGGCCAGCGCCTCGATGCCGTAGAACAGCACCGGTTTGTTGGCGACCGGAACCAGTTGCTTGGCCCGCGTGTAGGTCAGCGGACGCAGCCGGCTCCCTTTTCCTCCGCTCAGGACGAGTCCCTTCATCTCACCTCACCCGCGCCCGTTCCCACGCCGAACGGAGCCAGTATGTTGGAGAATGTGCTGAGTCCGGCGAGCGTGAACGAGAGGTTGAAGCGCCGGTCCCGGTCGACCCGTACCCGCGCGCCAAGCCCCTCGAGGTTATAGGACTGGTATTCGAACGCCACGCCGCAGCACTGTGCGTTGTAGTACCAGACAAAGCGCTGCTGCAGATGCCTCCCCTGCAGCACGTCGTAGTTGAACTGATAGACCCCGCCCATCCGGTTGTCCCGCGTGCGCAGGTTGGTGAACGAGTTGAGGTAGTGGTCGAGCTGTTCGCGATCGTCGAATCCGGACAGGCCCTCGACGAATCGCCGCTGGCTCCACCCCGCGGTCTGGTACAGCCAGCCGCCGATCTCGATGCTGGCATCGGCCCCGATCGTGCGCAGCGCCCCGAACTGGGTGTCGTACTCGGCGCGAAACGTCCCGGACAGCAGCCTTGTCGGGTTGGCACGTGCAGTGATCGCCAGCGGAGAGAAATTGCTGGGGGGCGTGTCCTGAAAGCTGGTCCGGAACTGGCGATCGTACAGCGCGGCGTTGGCGTCGGTGTAGTAGCTCTGCTCGACGCCGACCGTCAGGATCTCCTGCGCGACCGACGGTCCCCCGTCCTCCGACCGCCGGGCATAAAGCCGGTTGTTCAGGCCGAAGCGGAACTGCGTCACGTTGCCGACGATCGAGTCGGTGCCCTCGAGCTGCACGATCTGGTCGAAGTTCTCGATCGCCGTGACCCGCTGCAACGTCCCCCACGGTTCGATGACGTGCTTCATCCGCTCGGAGTATCCGCTGCCGGGCGTGTCCCAGACCTTGACCAATACCGGGCCGGTCACCCGGGTCTGCATGTCCACGAACGACCGGCCGACGCCCTCCTCGATCTGCCCGAGGACCGGATCGACGCTCTCGGTCCAGTACGTCTGGCGCCACGCCACGGAGGAGTTCAGGGTCAGGAACGGCCAGCGCGTGAACGGCACCCTGACGAGCGGGCTCACGTCGACGCGGGTCACCCCCGAATCGACCGTCCGTTTATCGAACCTCGAGGTGCGCAACAAGTTCGCATATTCGGTGGTGAAACCGAAATACACCGGAGAGTCGAGCAGCGCACGCTCCGCCTGGTTGAAAGAGACCCGCGGCCCGGTGCCGTAGAGACTGGACTCGGTCTCACCGAAGAAGGTCTCCGCCAGGTCTCCTGTGCCGCTGAGCGTGTACGCGCCCCACGAACCGGTCACGTTGCCGCCCAGCGTCCGGGACCGGTTCGACGCCTGGTAGATGTCCTGGTGATATGTCTGCTGCACCGTGATATCGGAAAAGTAGTCGACCTGACCGCGGGCGTTGATCGAGTCCGTGATGCGGTGCTGGGCACCGCCGCGGAGCTCGTAGCTGCGACGGGCCGGATATACCGTCTCGCCCGTACCCGGGCCCAACCGATCCACGACCGTCGCTTCGCGCTCGTTGAGCAGATAGGTCTGCAGGTTGCCCTGGGACGCCGGGCCGAGCACATATCGATACTCGGCGCCGAGTCCGGTGCCGGCGCCGGTGAACCAGTCGTGATAGAACGTCGCGTCGTTGCTGCGGTTCAGCGCCAGGAAGAAAGCGTTGCTGATGGAGTTGCCCCGGATGGTCGAGGCGCCGTAGGTCGGCATCAGGAATCCGGTCGCGCGGCCGTCATCCTGGATCGGGTAGTACATCACTGGCAGATAGAACAGCGGCACGCCCTTGACGTGCAGCACCGCGTGGCGCAACGCCGTGTACTCGTCGAGGTTGATCGTCAAAGAACTGCTGCGTATCTCCCATCTCGGGGTCGGTTGGATACACGAGGTGAATCCGCCGCGCGTGAGCCGGTAGGTGCGTGGGCCGACCTTCTCGATGATCTCACCCCAGAACTTCATCTCCGGTTCCTGCGTGCCGAACATGCTCGGTTCGACATCCTCGATGAGAATGGTGGTGCCGCTGGCGTTGAAGAACGTCCCGGTCCGGGTTTCCGTGTCGAATTCGACCCGGTCGGCCGCCAGGCGCGCGTCGCCGGTGGTGAACACGACGTTGCCGAACGCGACCAGACGCGTTTCGTCGAGGAAGTAGTCCGCCTGATCGGCATGGAACTCCCACGGAGCATCGCCTTCGGGATCGCCCAACTGCGCATTGCCGGTCCACCGCAAGTGGTTGCCGTCGAGCCGCTCGAAGCGGTCGCTTCGATGCTCGGGGATGCGGGGCAGCGATTGTGCCTGTACCGTGCCGACCGTCGCCATGACGACAAGGCTTCCGAGCAGGATCTGGCGAATCATCCGAACGGCGGGGTGTTCGAGGGCGTCTGCCTGACGGCCCCGCAAGATCCCTGCAGCGTATCATGCCCGCTGCCCGGTCCTGGATCCATCAACGCCTCCGGCGGGCGGTTGCGCGGCTCGCCGACAGCAGCTCGCCGACGAGAACGATCGATCCGGTGACGCACACCGTGACGGCCGCTCGCCGGGCGGCGGCCAGTGCGTCGCCCGGATGAGCCACGTCCGTGACCGGTATCGGCCCGGCGAGCCGCCGCACCCGAGCCGCCAATTCCGCGGCCGGGACGGCGCGCGATGTGCCGGGCGCCGTGCAGAATAGGCGAGTGGCGTTGGGGATCAACGCCGACACGATACCGTCCACATCCTTGTCATCCATCACTCCCAGCACGATCGGCAGACCGCCTGGATAGACATCGTGCAGATAGGCGGCCAGGGTACGCGCCGCGGCGGGATTGTGGGCGGCGTCGAACAGGGTCTCGTCCGCACCGTTCGTTACGAAGTCAAGGCGCCCCGGCCAGACGACGTTCGACAGACCGGTGACGATCGCATCCGGACTGACCGGCGCCCCGATGTCGCCGAGCGACTCCAGCAGTCTCACGGCGCCGATGGCGTTCGAGATCTGGTGCGCGCCTGCGAGCCCCAGCCTGAATTGCGGATAGGCGTGCCGCGGCGTCGTGAGTTGCACGTCGCTGCCGCGCACCGGCCGATGGACCGTGACCTGGGTGTCGCGCGCCGCCTCTATCAGGTGCGCCTCTCGCTGGCGGCAGATTGTGTCGAACAATGACAGCAGCTCCGGCCGCGACTCGGTCGTGATCACCAGCATGCCCGGTTTGATGATGCCGGCCTTCTCCCAGGCGATCTCTTCGAGGGTGTCGCCCAGATATTCCCGGTGTTCGAGGCCGATGGAGGTGATGACACCGGCGATGGGGGCAGTGACGTTCGTGGCGTCGAATCGCCCGCCGAGCCCCACCTCAAGCAACGCGAGATCGACGCGGTTCCGGCGAAACCAGGAGAGGGCGATCGCGGTCGTGACTTCGAAGAATGTCGCGGGCCGCGGTAATCGGCCCTCGGCCACGAGCCGGTCGACGAGACCGAGCAGGGTGCCCGCCTCGCGGCGCAACGCCGATTCGGTGATGGGCACCCCGTTGATGACGAACCGTTCGGTGACCGACTGCAGGTGCGGTGAGGTGTACCGACCGACGCGGTATCCGGCGGCGCGCAACGCGGCATCGACCATCGCCACCACGGATCCCTTCCCGTTGGTGCCTGCCACGATGACGCTGCGATACGACGACTGCGGATCATCCATCGCGCCGGTCAGGCGGCGGATGGTGTCGAGTCCCGGCTTGATGCCGAAACGCTCGAGCGCGAACAGGGAACTCAGTGAATCCATCGGGCGGCCCAACTCGCTGGTAGCGAGAATACTGCACCGTTCCCGATCCTGCAGCCTGTGCCGAAGGTGAGGGGCGTGCGCTCAGCGAACGAGGCACCTGCGTCGGGCCGGCGCGCATCCCGCCGCGCGTGGTTCGCCGAGAACCGCGTGATATCATGCGCCGGACTTCCAGCCGACGCTGATGACTCCCGTTCCTTGCAGAGGCCGTCAGATCGGCCTGCAGTCCACCGTGTGTCTGGCGCTCGTGCTCGCCGCGTGCGCCACCGCATCGCCACCGCCGCCGTCCAGCCCGGCCGTCGTCGCCGTGCCGCACGCACGGAAACTTGCATGGATTCTCCAACTCGAGGATCAGCGCCTGCTCCGCGACCCCTCGCTTGCCGAGTCTGCACCTCCGGCGCCGGAACCGCTATCCGATACGGCGGCTGAAGCGGGCAACGCACCAGCGGGCGCCGATGAGCTGGCGCCAGTCGAGCAGATCCCGTCCGCCATCCCCGACTTGCAGCGCCTGGCCGAGGACGCCAGCGCCGCCATTCGCCGGCGGGCGGTGGTCGCGATTGGCAGGGTGGGTCTGAACGATGGTGTCGAGACTCTGATCAACGCGCTGTCCGATCCGCAGATGGAGATCCGGGAGTCTGCTGCGTTCGGACTGGGTCTCATCGGCGATCCGGCCGGTATCGAGCCTCTGGTGGCGGCGCTCGACGATGGATCGCCGGTCGTGCAGGCCAGGGCCGCGCAAGCACTCGCACTGCTGAACGCCACCGCCGCCGTCGACGCGATTCAGGCGATGGCCGCGAGACACGTCACCGAAGCGTATGACGTCGATCCGGAGGAGCTTGCGTATCCGCTGGCACCCCGCATCGAAGCGTTTCGATCCGGTCTGTATGCGCTCGCGTCGCTGGGAGCCTACGACGCGCTGGCCGACACGGTGCTCACCGAAGACGGCGGCCCGATTCTCTGGTGGTGGCCCGTCACCCACGCGCTGGGACATGCCGGCGACCCCAGAGCGGTCGGGCCATTGAGCACGCTGGCGGGCATACAGGGCAGTATCGGCGTCGCCATCGCCGCCAGGGGACTCGGCGCCCTGGGCGAGAGCGCGGCGTTGCCGGCGTTGTTGAAGCTGCTCGATCCGCGACAACGCGATGTGCGGGTGATCACCAGTGCCGTTCGGGCCATCGCGGAACTCGGTGACGCCGGGGCGGCGCCGGACCTGCATCGGCTGCTGCGGATCCCGGAACTCGATCCGGCGCTGTTGCTCGAGGTGGTCGAGGCGCTGATCGCCGTTGATGCACCGGATTCGACCGGGCTCATGTTAGAGCTGCTTACCCACAGGTCGCCGTCGCTGCGCGGCGCGGCGCTGCGGGGCCTCGCGAGGCTGGACCCCGAGAGCTTCCTGCTGGCGCTCTCGGGCCTGCCCCCGGACCCGGTGTGGCAGGTGCGGGCCGATCTGGCGGCGTCGTTGGCGCTCGTGCCTCCGGAGGTCGCCGCCTTCCGCCTTGGCATGCTGCTCGAGGATCAGGACCGCCGGGTGATCCCCTCGGTGCTGCGGGCGCTGGTCGAGGTTCGCGCTCCTACCGCAGCGGAGGTGTTGCTGGCCCACCTTTCGGATGCCGACATCGTCGTTCGAAAAACCGCCGCGACGCTCTTGGGCGAGCTCGAATCGAGGCAGGCGATCGAGCCGCTGGCGGCCGCCTATCGTGACGCGGTCGAACCGCACTATCTGGCGCGGGCGGCGGCGATTGATGCGTTGGCCCGTATCGGCGGGACCACCGCCGCGGACACGTTGCGGGCCGCGCTCGATGATGCCGACTGGGCGGTGCGCGTCCGCGCGGCGACGCACCTCGCGGCGCTCGATCCCGCCTCCGACGCCGCGATCGCCATCCGGCCTGCGCCGTCGCGGTTTCCCCTCGAGGCGTATCGCGCGCCGGAGTTGACTGCTCCAACCGTCTCGCCACACGTCTACATCGATACGGACCGGGGCACGATTCAGATTGAACTGGCGGTCAACGAAGCGCCGCTCACCTGCGACAATTTCATGCGGCTCGCGCGCTCCGGGTACTACAACGGGCTGTCGGTGCATCGGGTCGTTCCGAACTATGTGGTGCAGGCGGGAGATCCGCGCGGCGACAGCGAGGGTGGGCCCGGCCATACGATCCGCGACGAGTTGAGCCCGCTGCCCTATCTGCGCGGTACCGTCGGGATGGCGCTCGACTGGGCCGACACCGGCGGAAGCCAGTTCTTCATCACCACGACGCCGCAACCGCAACTGGATGCGCGCTACCCTGCGTTCGGACGCGTGATTGCAGGGATGGACATCGTCGACCAGCTCCGGCCCGGCGATGTCATGCGCCAGGTGCGGGTCTGGGACGGCACCACGCCGCAACCGTAACCTCCGGGCGACGCGCGCACATTGGGCAACCGATGGCGGCGCCGCATCCCATCGACTCGAAACGGGAACGAGCCTTGCGTTCCTGGGCGTCCTTCACTGTGGCGTCCGTGGTGGTCATCTGCGCGACTCACAACAGGTTGGTGCGAATGTCTTTTTTTTCTGCGTGCCGTTCCAGCGCGAGTTCGATCAGGCGGTCCAGCATCGCCGGGTAGCTCAGGCCGCTGGCTTCCCACATCTTTGCGAACATGCTGATCGTCGTGAAGCCGGGATGGGTGTTGATCTCGTTCACGAACAGCTCGCCGGTATCCGGCTGCAGCAGGAAGTCGACGCGTGCCATCCCCTCGCTGTCGATGGCGCGAAACGCCTCCAGGGCCAGCCGCTGAATCTCTGCCGTCCGTTCCGGAGGCACGTCGGCCGGAATCCTGGTGACCGATGCCTCGTCGAGATATTTCGCCTTGTAGTCGTAGAAATCACCCGCCGGGATGATCTCGCCAGGGACCGACGCAGCGGGGTGGTGGTTGCCCAGTACGGCGCACTCGATCTCGCGACAGGGCGTCACGCCTTCTTCGATGACGATCTTGCGGTCGAACTGCGCCGCAAGGTCGATGGCGTCGGCAAGCGCCGCCTGATCGCCCACGCGCGAGACGCCGACGCTCGACCCGAGATTGGCTGGTTTGACGAACACCGGGAATCGAAGCTGGCGCGCCAGCTCGGACAGCAACGCCTCCGGGTCGGCGCGCCACTGGCGCCGGGTACAGACCTGGTGGGTGACGATCGGCAGATCCCGGGCCGCGAACAGGATCTTCATGACGGCCTTGTCCATGCCGACTGCTGACGCCAGGACCCCGGCGCCGACGTAGGGAATTTGTGCGAGTTCGAGCAACCCCTGCAGCGTACCGTCTTCGCCGTAGGGCCCGTGCACGATGGGAAAGATGATGTCGAGCGCGAGTCCATTGATGACTGCTGCACCCGCACGTTGGCGATCCCCGGTCTCTCCCGCGCGCTCCATCGTAAGCAGGGTTTCGTCGCTCGGGTGCGTCACCAGAAGGACCTGCCGCTCGGACCGGCTCCCTTGCGGCGTGTTCAGCCGCGCCTGCCCGATCGTCTCGGCGGCCGATGTAATCGCTGGCGGTCGGTCCGCGAGACTCCACTGCCCGCTGCGCTCGATTCTGAGCGGCACCGGCTCGTAGCGCGCAGGGTCCAGATTGCTGACGATCGAGGCGGCCGACGCCAGCGACACCTCGTGCTCGCTCGAGCAGCCGCCGTAGACCACGCCGATGCGAAGGCGTTTCACAGGGTCTTGGCCATCAGGGACGTGCGTACACGGGTTCGAGGTGGCCGGGTGTGGTCCCGAATATTCCGTGTTCCAACTCTGTGTAGTATACGGGAGTGTCCGGACGGTGCCCGTTTCGAGTGACCCATCGCGCCGAGGGCGCGCGGGCGGGCGAGTTCCAGACCCCGCACGGCGCCGTCCACACCCCGGCGTTCGCCCCGGTCGGCACGCGCGGCGCCGTCAAGGGGGTGACGCACCGGGATCTTCTCGATCTTGGCGTCGAGATGATCCTGGCCAATACCTATCACCTGCACCTGCGGCCGGGTGCGCCCCTGGTGGGGCGTGCCGGCGGGCTGCACAGTTTCATCGGCTGGGACCGGCCGCTGCTCACCGACAGCGGCGGTTACCAGGTGTTCAGTCTTGGCGATCGGAGGACGATCGATGAAGACGGGGTGACCTTCAGATCGCATCTCGACGGCAGTCTGCAACGGCTGACCCCTGAGTGTGCGGCCGACATTCAGAGCCAGCTCGGCGCCGACATCGCCATGGTCTTCGATGAGTGCACCAGCTTTCCCGTATCGGAGTCCGAGGCGCGGCGCTCGATGGAGCGCACGCTGCGATGGGCACGACGCGGGCGCGACCGGTTCCTGGCGACGGTCGAGCATCCTGCCGCGCTCGATGGTGAGATGACCAACCCGGGGCAGGCCCAGTTCGGCATCGTGCAGGGCGGCGTGCACAAGGTATTGCGTGACGAGAGCGCACGTGAGTCGGTGGCGCTCGGTTTCGACGGGTTCGCGATCGGTGGTCTCAGCGTCGGTGAGCCGGTGGACGTGATGTACGATGTGGTGGAGCACACCGCGCCGTTGCTTCCCGACAATCGGGTCAGGTATCTGATGGGGACCGGCATGCCCGACGATCTGGTCGAGTGCGTGGCCCGGGGCATCGACCTGTTCGACTGTGTGCTGCCGACGCGGAATGCCAGGAACGGTCAACTGTTCACGCGCGAGGGGCCGCTGTCGATCAAACAGTCGCGTTTTGCGGAGGATCCGCTGCCACCGGATCCGGCCTGCGATTGTTACACGTGCCGGCGGTATTCGCGGGCGTATCTGCGGCACCTGTACGTGACCGGAGAGATGACGGCAGGCACGCTCAACACGCTGCACAACCTCCACTACTACCTTGACTTGATGCGTCGAATGAGGGAAGCTGTCACGTTTGGCTCGTTCGGGTTATTCAGACAGCGGTTCCACGAGACGTTCTCTCGCCGACCCCAATCATGAATCTTGGTTATTCGATGTCCGTTGGTATGCCGGTGGTGTTTGCGATGGCGCCCCCTGCTCAGGGCGGTGCGGCGCCGGTCTGGGTGCAGTTCCTGCCCTTCGCGTTGATTCTGGCCATCTTCTACTTCATCATTCTGCTTCCGATGCGGAAACGTCAGAAGAAGGTGCAACTGTTCCGCGATGCGTTGAAGGTCGGCGACCGGATCATCACGACCAGCGGTTTTTATGGCAGCATCACCAAGCTGAACGACCGGTCGGTGCAGCTCCAGGTCGCCGACAAGGTGCGGGTCGAGGTGTCGCGGGCCTCGATCGGCGGCTATCAGGGAGAGGATCCGGTCGTGCAGGACTCCGGCTCGATGTAGGCCGCGGCCAGTCAGGGCAGGCTTGGACAGGCGGATGGTGTGATGGGAAAGAAACTGCGCTGGAAGGCGCTGGTGATAATCGGAGTGGTGGCGGCGGCCGTGTTCGCGGTACTGCCTCCGGAAGAGCGGATCAAGCTCGGCCTCGATCTTCGCGGCGGGGTGCACCTGGTGCTGCGGGTGCAGACCGACGACGCCCTGAGGGTCGAGGCCGAGACGAGCGCCGAGCAGTTGAACGAGCAGGTCGGGCTCGACGGCATCGTCCTCGAGTCGGTGAGCGCCACGAGCCCAACGGAAATCCGCGTGGCAGGGGTGCCGCCCGAACGCGATCAGGAATTCCGCGCCCTCGCCGACGATCTGCTCCAGGTGTCCTACGACCGCGAGTCCATGGCCGGCGGCGACTATGTCTTCCGGATGCTGCCGGGCATCGAACGGCAGTTTCGCGAGGACTCGGTGCGGGAGGCGTTGCAGACGATCGAGCGCCGGGTCAACGAACTGGGTGTGGCCGAGCCGATCGTGGCGCCGCACGGAACGGCGGGCGATCAGATTCTGGTGCAGTTGCCGGGCGTGGAAGATGTGGCCGGCGCGAAGGAGATCATCCGCTCCACCGGGCTGCTCGAGCTCAAGCTGGTGGAAGAAGGACCGGCGCCCTCCCGCGAGTTTCTGCTGCAGACGAGGAACGGTGTCGTGCCGGGCGACATGGAAATACTGTCCGGGGCCGACGAAACACTGGGTGCGGCGCCTGGATCGACCGTCTACTACCTCGTACGGCGCGTGGCGGCAGTGACGGGGCGAGACCTGCGTAACGCGCGACCGACGCTGGACGAGTTCAACCAACCGGCGATCAGCTTCTCGTTCAACCGGGAGGGCGCCAGGAAGTTCGGGAACTTCACCGGTTCGAGTGTGGGACGCAATCTGGCGATCATCATGGACAGCCGGGTCTACTCGGCTCCCGTGATCGAAGAGCGTATTTCCAATGAGGGCCGCATCACCGGCACCTTCACCCAGGCAGAAGCCTCGGATCTGGCGCTGATTCTGCGGTCGGGCGCCTTGCCGGCCTCGCTTACCTATCTCGAAGAGCGGACCGTCGGGCCGACGCTGGGCGCCGACTCGGTGCGGGCGGGCATGACCGCCTCGGTGGCGGGTCTGATCGTTGTGGCGTTGTTCATGCTGGCCTACTACCGGTTGTCCGGCATCAACGCGATCATCGCCGTCGTGCTGAACCTGCTCATCATGCTGGCCTGCATGGGCTACATCGGCGCGGTGCTCACGCTGCCCGGCATCGCCGGCTTCATCCTGACGATCGGCATGGGAGTCGACTGCAACGTCCTGATCTTCGAACGCATCAAGGAAGAGCTCGTGTCGGCCCGGGGCGTTCGGGCCGCCGTTTCGGCCGGGTTCGATCGGGTCTTCCTGACGATTGTCGATACCCATATCTCGTCGCTCATCGCGGCGGCCTTCCTGTTTCAGTTCGGATCGGGGCCGATCAAGGGGTTCGCGACCACCCTGTTCTTCGGCCTCCTGTCGAACGTGTTCACGGCGGTGTTCGTGTCGCGCACCCTGTTCGAGGCGATCTTGACACGCCGCCGTGAAGCCACGCTGAGCATCTAGCGAGACACTGCACCTCGGCTTGACCAAGAGAACGCATGCCGATTCTCAAGAATCCGAATTTCGATTTTCTGAAATGGCGCGGGCCCGCGTTGGGACTGTCGTCGTTGATCATCGTGGCCGGTGCGATCGCGGTCGCCCTGCAGGGCGGCCTCGCTCTCGGCATCGATTTTTCCGGTGGCACGATCGTCATCGTGCGGTTCGACACGCCGGTGACGGAAGACGTCGTGCGCAACGTCATCGGCGGTGTCGTCGACGAAGCCGTGGTGCAGCAGTACGGCGATGCCGAGAGCAACGAGATCCTGATCCGGTTGCCGCAGGGAGGGGCTGAAGAAGGGGCCAGCCTCGAGGAAGGGGCGATTGCCGTCAGGGCGGCGCTCGCGCAAAGCGCCATCGGGGGATTCACGGTCGTCGGTCAGGAGCTCGTCGGTCCGGTTATCGGACAGGAGCTTCAGCGCCGCGGCATCAACGCCTTCGTGTTCGCGCTGGCGGGCATCCTCGTTTACATCGGCGTCCGATTCCGCTTCAGCTTCGGCCTGGGGGCCATCATCGCCGTGGCCCACGACATTCTCATCACGCTCGCGATGTTGACGTTCTTCGGTTACGACCTGTCGCTGAACGTCGTCGCGGCCATGCTCACGATTGCCGGCTACTCGGTGAACGACTCGATTGTCGTCTTCGACCGCGTGCGTGAGAACCTCCGCCAGCTTCGCCGCGATGCGTTCGACACGCTGGTGAACACCAGCATCAATCAGACACTGAGCCGGACCATCATCACGTCCGGAACGACCACGTTCGCGGTGCTGGCGTTGTTCATCGCCGGCGGCGAGGTGCTGCGCGGCTTCGCCTTCACGATGCTTGTCGGTGTGATCAGCGGGACCTACTCGACGATTTTCATCGCGGCCGCCGCGGCTATCGTCATCAGCGAGCGTCGCGCGTCTCGTCGCATTGAGAGCATGGAGCGGTCCGCCGCGGCGTCGAAATCGAAGACGAAGCGCCGTCCAAGAAAGGGTCGCGCGCGGGTGCGCGCCTGACCGTTCATGGACGCCGGTGTGTGTCCGTGCCGGCCAACGCACGCGAAACGGACACTAACTCCATAGACGACAGGTGACCGTCTTTCAGGCCGCGGTGCTCGGGGTCGTACAGGGACTGACCGAGTTTCTGCCGATCTCCAGTTCCGCGCACCTGATTCTGGTCCGGGCGGTCCTCGGCTGGGAGGTGGCGACGGCCGAGATCGCGTTCGACGTCGCTTGTCATGTCGGCACGCTGGTCGCGGTGCTTGTCTTTTTCCGCGACGAGGTCGGCGCGTTGGTCGCGGCTGCTCCCGGAGCACTGCTGGGCCGGGCCGGGGACGCTGCCAGACGTGGCAGGCTGATCGCGGTCGCGACCGTTCCGATCGTGCTGTTCGGATGGTTGGGCGCCGACCTGATCGAGCGCTTGCGTAATCCGGCGGTGGCCGCGCTGGCGCTGGCCGCCGTCGCAGTGGTGATGCTGGCGGCCGAACGGGTCGGGGTGCAGCGCCGCGACTGGTCGTCGTTGTCGCTGGTGGAGGCGGTCGGTCTGGGCATGGCTCAGGCCGTGGCGCTGGTGCCTGGCGTCTCACGCGCCGGCGCAGTGATCGTGGTTGCCCTGTTGACCGGACTGCGCCGCGAGGAAGCGGCACGATTCACGTTCCTGCTCGGCGTACCGGCGATCTTCGGCGCCGCCGTCAGCACTGCGTGGACACTGGGGGTCGCCGGGCTTGCGGAACACGCGCTGGCCCTGGTGGTCGGTGTTGTTGTTTCCGGCGTCGTCGGCTATTGGACGGTTGCCGGTTTGATTCGGTATCTCGCCCGGCACACGCTCGATCTGTTTGCCGGCTACCGTCTCGCGCTGGCCGCCGTGATCGCGATCTGGTTGATCTAGATCGCAGTCCGTGGCCACACCGGGCGTCGCACCGCGATCGGCGATGCGCCCGGCGGGATGCGGTGTCGCGTCGAACGTGCCGGGAGTGCCCGCGAGCCGGCTCTGGCGCGGTCGCGGGCCGGACACCACACGCCGGGGCGGTGGGGCCGCTTGACAGCGGTGCGAAACGAAGGTTAGGTTGTCGGGTTTGCAACGTGCGGGAAGGCTGAAGTAACGGACAGGTAAAGGCGGGAATGGACAATCCAATGTACCTGGTGTTGGGGTTGGGCGCGCCCGTTGCGGCCGCGCTGTTCGCGCTCGTGCTGGTCAGGCGCATCAATCGCAGCGACGCCGGCTCCGAGCGCATGCAGCAGATTGCGGCGCTGATCAGAAGCGGGGCGATGGCGTTCCTGAAGACGGAATACAGCGTTCTCGCGGTGTTCGTGGTCGTCGTCTTCGGCATCCTCGTCGTGTTCCTCCCCGATAACGCGCTGCTCGTCGGGATCAGCTTCCTGGTGGGCGCCATACTGTCGGCGACCGCGGGGTGGGTGGGGATGCGCACCGCGACCGGGGCTGCCGTGCGCACCACGGCAGCGGCCCAGACGAGCCTGGCCGGCGCGCTGCAGGTGGCGTTCTCGAGCGGCGCCGTGATGGGGCTGACCGTCGTCGCACTCGGCACCCTGGGGATCGCGTTGCTCTATTTGCTGTACGGGGGGCTGAGCGGTGACGGCCAGTCGGCCGCCGCCTCGCTGTTCGGATTGTCGTTCGGGGCCTCGTCGATCGCCCTGTTCGCCAGGGTCGGGGGCGGCATCTTCACGAAGGCGGCCGACGTGGCGGGCGACCTGTCAGGCAAGGTCGAGGCCGGCATCCCGGAGGACGATCCACGCAATCCGGCCACCATCGCCGACAGCGTCGGCGACAACGTGGGCGACGTCGCCGGGATGGGGGCCGACCTGTTCGAGTCCTATGTCGGCAGCATCATTGCCTCGATCGTGCTGGCCTGGGCGCTGACGGCGGCCACGGCCGCCGACAGATGGAACGTCGACGCCGCCTCGTTCGGCGCCGTGCAGGCGGACCTGGCCGTCTTCCCCATCCTGCTCGCCGGTATCGGCATCATCGCGTCCATTCTCGGGACGTTCACGGTTCGCACCAACGACGAGAAACAGGTGCAGGGCGCGCTGCTGAGAGGCTTGATCGTGGCGTCGGTCATCGTACTCGTGGGTGCAGCCGGCTTGATTCAGGTCACTGCCGTGCCCTGGGAGGTGCTGGGCTGCGTCATGTTCGGTGTCGTGTCGGGAGTGGTCATCGGCAAGATCACCGAGTATTTCACGGGGAAGGACAAGCCGCCCGCCGCGCACATCGCGGTCCAGTCGAAGACGGGACCGGCGACCAACATCATTGCCGGGCTCGGTGTCGGCATGATGTCCTGCGGATATCCGATCCTTGTCCTCTGCGCGACCATTTTCTTCAGCTACCAACTGGGTGAGCTGTATGGCATCGCCATTGCCGCGGTGGGCATGCTGTCGACGCTCGGCATCAGTCTGGGAGTCGACGCCTACGGACCGGTGGCCGACAACGCGGGCGGAATCGCCGAGATGAGCAAGTGCGAGCCATTCGTCAGGAATCGCACCGACGCGCTCGACGCCGTCGGCAACACGACCGCCGCCATGGGGAAGGGGTTCGCGATCGGTTCAGCCGCATTGACTGCCCTGGCCCTCTTCTCGACGTTTCAAACGACCGCGGCCCAGTCCGTGGCGGCAGCCGGCGGGGCGGGAATGTTCGACCCGCGACAGCTCTCGCTCGATTTGACGAACCCCAACGTGCTGATCGGCATGTTCATCGGCGGGATGCTGCCGTTCATCTTCTCGGCGATGACGATGAACGCCGTCGGCCGTTCCGCAAACGAGATGATCGAAGAGGTGCGCCGGCAGTTCAAGTCGATACCCGGTCTGCTCGAGGGAAACGCGGAGCCTGATTCCGCCAAGTGTGTTGCCATTTCGACCCGATCGGCCATCAGGGAGATGATTCTGCCTGGTCTGCTGGCGGTGACCGCACCGGTGGCGACCGGATTCCTGTTGGGGGTGTCCGGGCTCGGGGGGTTGCTGGCCGGCGCGCTGGTGACCGGTGTGCTGATGGCGCTGATGATGGCCAATGCGGGCGGAGTCTGGGACAACGCCAAGAAGCTGATCGAAGAGGGGCACCACGGAGGCAAGGGTTCCGAGCCGCACAAGGCGGCGGTCATCGGCGATACGGTGGGTGATCCCTTCAAGGACACCTCCGGGCCGAGCCTCAATATTCTGATCAAGCTCATGTCGATCGTGGCGGTCATTTTCGTGCCGCTGGTCGTTGTGTGGATGCAGTGAGGGCGGACGGATTGGCTGGGGGCAGAGGGTGAAACATCCACGAAACACCGGGTGTCCGGTCAATGTGTCCGGAGCGGCGCAATCTTGTCGGACCGGCGCGGAGTTGCGTTGACACCGCATTTCGCGCTGCATATAATCGACGCTCTCATTGAGGCGCCGACGGCCCTGTAAGGGCTCAGGAGGGGACTAGTGCCAGGTCAAATGTTCGGTGAAATCTCGAACCCGACGATCAAGATCGGTGCACAGAAATGGTACACGGTGCCAGTCTCGATCATCGCCCATGTGGCGGCGATCGCGGCCGTGGTGATCGTGCCGTTGCTGGCCGCCGACGCGCTGCCCACGGTGCCGTCGATGATGGCGTTCGTGGCGGCGCCGCCCCCGCCCCCGCCGCCGCCCCCGCCGCCGCCGCCCCCCGCCGCTCAGCCGGTGGTGGCGCCGGTGGTCGACGTGAATCCGAACGCGGCGCCCATCGAGGCCCCTGCCGTCATCGCGCCGGAGACCGGTTTCGACCTCAGCAACGTGCAGGGGGTAGAAGGCGGTATCGTCGGCGGCGTCGTCGGCGGTGTCATTGGTGGTCTGTTGGACGCGCCCCCGCCGCCCCCGCCGCCTCCGCCGCCCCCGGCAGAGCCCGTGCGGGTGGGCGGCAACATCACCGCGCCGCTAA
Organism: Vicinamibacterales bacterium; assembly: GCA_965220695.1. Lineage (GTDB taxonomy): Bacteria > Acidobacteriota > Vicinamibacteria > Vicinamibacterales > UBA8438 > UBA9620. The sequence continues at coordinate 233,668 of OZ244838.1, forward strand.
AGACGAGGGACGTGGATCCGGTGTATCCGCCGGTCGCGCAGGCGGCGCGCGTTTCGGGCATCGTGATTCTCGAAGCGGAGATTGGCGTGGACGGACGAGTGACGAACGTCACTGTGCTGCGATCCGTGCCGTTGCTCGACGACGCCGCGATTGTCGCGGTTCAGCAGTGGGAATACACACCGACGACGCTCAATGGATCGCCCGTGGCCGTCCTCATGACGGTCACCGTGAACTTCCAGTTGCGTTAGAGAGAAAACAACCCTGTTCGGGCGGCGTGCACCGGCATTCGGCGTGCGTGGCTCAACGAAACGTCACACTGACCTAGGTAGGAGGCACAATGGATCTTCTGGAACTTTGGGCGCAGATGGGGCTTCCGGTGCGGTCCCTCATGATTCTGTTGGGTTTTATGTCCATGTGGTCGACGGGCGTCTTTCTGGAGAGGATGTTCACGTTCACGCAGGCCGGCAAGCAGTCCAAGGCGTTTGCCCCGCAGGTGGCGAAGCATCTCAAGGACGGTCGTCTCAAGGACGCGATCGCGGTGTCGCAGTCGAAGAACTACAAGTACAGCCACCTGGGAAAGGTCGTCCTGGCCGGGCTGCAGGAATACCAGTTCCAGAAGGATTCCGGTATCGAGTTGAATCGTGACGATCTGGTTGACAGCGTACGCCGGGCGATCCAGCGCGCCAGCGCCCTGACGTCCAGCGACCTCAAGAAGGGCATGGGGTCGCTCGCGACCATCGGCGCCACCGCGGTGTTCGTCGGCTTGCTTGGCACCACCCTGGGCGTCATCAATGCGTTCCAGGGCATCGCGGCCACCGGGTCCGGTGGTCTGGGCGCCGTGTCGGCCGGTATCGCCGAGGCGCTCGTCGGCACGGCCATCGGCCTGTTCGTCGCGATTCCGGCCGTCTGGTTCTACAACTACCTGACCTCGCGGATCGAGTTCTTCAGTGTTGAAATGGACAACTCGTCGTCCGAGCTCGTCGACTACTTCATCAAGAAGTCGGACTAGCGCTCTATTGCAGTCGCGAGGCATGTGCCCGCGGACTGCCAGGGTAACGGCCCGGCGCCCGCCAGCGTCGGGCCGATATCGTCACGTGGGACGAGCCGAGGAGACAGACCTATGGGAATGCAGGTAGGCGACAAAAAGTCCGGTGGGATGAACTCCGAGATCAACATCACGCCGCTTGCGGACGTGATGCTGGTGTTGCTGATCATCGTCATGCTGATCGCCCCCCTTCTGCAGAAAGGTGTCGACGTTACGCTGCCTGAGGCCGCGTATACATCCGACAAGCCTGAGAACGACGAACAGACGGTGCTTGCCGTTACGGCAGACGGTCGGTTCTACGTCGACAGCGTCGAGTCGTCAGAGAACGACATGTTGAACAATGTCCAATCGGCGCTCGATCGCAAGATGGAACGGGTGGTGCTGATCAAGGCCGATCAGGATGCGCAGTACAGCGCCGTCATGCAGGTACTCGACCGCCTGCAGCGGGCCGGCATCGAGGACATCGGGCTGATCACCGAGCGCAAGGTCGGCAGCGGCGGCGCTGGAGTCGGGGGAGGCGAGTAGATGAGCAGTAGACATCACACCCACGAGGCCGACCAGATCGTCACCGCCGAGAAACCGCATTCCCAGGCGGAGATCAACATCACGCCGTTTATCGACGTGTTGCTGGTGTTGATCGTCATCTTCCTGGCGGCCCTGCCGCTGTCGCAGCGTGGTCTGGACATCAATCTGCCGCTGGAGACCCGCGGCGCGTCTCAGGCCGCCGCGGACAGCAGCCAGATCGTGCTGCAATACACCGCCGATCGCGTGATTACCATCAATCAGCAGCCGGTTGCGATCCAGGAGCTCGAGCAGCGACTGCGCAACATCTTCGAGCAGCGCCGCGACAAGACCATGTTCATTGCCGGCGCCGGGAATCTTCGATACGGCGAGATCATCGAGGTGATCGACGCCGCCAAGGGCGCTGGCATTACCAAGGTCGGTATCGTGACCGAGCAGATGCGGCGGGCGGGCGGCGCAGACGCGCTGTAGCAAGCCCGTGGCAAAAGCCCCGCTGCATTCGAACCCCGCTGAATTCTGCGCTTCCCCGCTGAATTCAGCCTTCCCCGCTGAATTCTGCGCTTCCCCGCTGAATTCTGCTATTTAACGCTGCATCCCGGCTGCTGTAGGCCCGGGTGGCTCCCGCACAAGGACCTCCATTCCGGCGCGGCCCAGACAGGGTCGCGCCGGTTTTTCTTATACCCGCGATTACGACGGACTGGTGCGCATCCGTTCGCGATGACCGGACGCACGACGAATCTCAGACGACGGACGGAAGTACAGAAAAAGGGCCGGACCGCTTCGGGGCGGCCCGGCCGCTTGGACAAGCACCGTGCGTGCGCGCGGCTCGGGTGCTGGCTCCTAGAGGTTGCCCTCGGTCCGCAGCTTGATGAGTTCTTCGGCCCGGTCGCGCAGGACATCGGCCTCGTCGATCAGCTCGTCCCGTTCGTCGAGGTCTTCGGTCAGGTTCGCCTGCATGCGTAGCAGGATGTTCTTGTAGGTCAACGCTTCGATGTAGTCGGTGTTCAATTCGAGCGCCTTGTCGATCTGCTCGAGGCCGAGCATCACGTACTCTTCCTCTTGTTCGTCGGTAAGCTGAAAGTCGCGGAACGCCTTCTCCCAGTAATGGGTGCCGATCGTGTAGTACGCTTCGGGGTTGTCCGGTTCAATTGCGGCCCGCTGACTCAGCGCTTCGATCTGCTGGTCGAACTCCTCGTTACGCTGGTAGAAGCCGGCGAGCTGCAGATAGACCGTGGGGTCGTCGGCACGTGCGTCACGCACCCGGTGCAGCACGTCCTCGGCCTCATCGTACAGCCCCGAGTCTTCGTAGAGCTTGGACAGGACGAAGTAGTTGTCCGGGTTCGTCGGGTCGGACTCGATCATGTGCTGCAACACAGGCTCCGACTTCGCCGGATCGTTCGCCTTGTCGGGACCGAAGGCGGCGACGAGCCACTGCAACGCGATGTTTCGCAGCTCGACGTTGTATTCGCTGTCGACCGAGGTGATGTAGTTGTCGATCGCCTTCTCGAGCAACTCGTCGTTCTCGCGCTCGCCGCGCAGGGACGGACGATACTGCTGGTCGTAGCTGTTGCCAAGATAGAAATAGGCGATGGTGACGCTCGGGTCGTTGGCGATGACCTCCTCGTAGAGTTCGGCGGCAAGCAGGTAATCGGAACGCTGGTACGCGACGTTGGCGTCCTTCAACGTCCTGATGGCCTCGAGCTGGTCAAGGAAGTTGCATGATGTCAGCGGCACACTCATCACGACGACGAGCGCGAGTCTCATTCCAAACGATCGCATTTGCATGACGGCCCCCCTCAGCACAGTGCTGTTCCTCAATGTCCCCCAAAGACACGGCGACCCGGATTCACCTGATGGCGGTTCCTGGCGTTTCGGCTGGGGCACCCTGCGGCCGGTGGCGTCAGCTTGGCACCGGTGACCCTGCAGTGAGAACGCATCAGTATAGTGAAGCCAAAAACGGCAAGTCAAGCCACGGCCGGCATCGACGCGTCCTTTGTCCCCGTGCCACACTCGCGCCGTGTCGGCGGTTGTCTCGACTGTGTCACGGGGGCACGCACGGGGCTTGCTTGACGCCAGTCGCCGCTGGTTCCTATGATCTGGAGAGTTGACCGTATCCTGTTGGTCAAAAAGCACTTCTGATGATCAGCTTCGACAAGCTGGCTGCCAAGGCCCGCACATCCAATCCCGAGGCGGATACCGACCTGCTGCGGCGGGCGTACGATTTTTCGGCGGCCGAGCACGCTGGGCAGACTCGCCGGTCTGGCGAACCGTATGTGACGCATCCGCTCGAGGTGGCGTCCCTGGTCGCCGAGATGCGGCTCGACGACGTCGCGATCGCCGCCGGACTGCTGCATGACGTCGTCGAGGACACACTGACCTCGATCGAACGGGTGCATGAACTGTTCGGGCCGGAAGTGGCCCATGTCGTCGAGGGAGTCACCAAGATCAGCACCATTCCCTTTTCGTCCAGCGAGGAGCGGCAGGCGGAGAACTTCCGCAAGATGCTCCTCGCGATGGTCGACGACATCCGCGTGATTCTGGTCAAGCTGGCGGACCGGCTGCACAACATGCGGACGCTGGAGCACATGCCCGAGGAACGCCAGCTCACGATTGCCCAGGAAACACTCGACATCTATTCCCCGATTGCGCATCGGCTCGGCATGAAGAAGGTCAAGAACGAACTGGAGGATCTGGCCTTTCGACATCTCGACCCGAAGGCGTACGAGACGATTCGGGCCTGGGTGGACCGTCGTCGGAAAGCGACACGAAGCACGGTGGCCGGACTGCGCCGCACCCTCGAACGCACCCTGACAGGGGCGCACGTGCCGTACGATCGCATCGAGTCCCGCATCAAGCGCCTCTACGGCATCCACCAGAAGGTCAAACGGCAACGGATTTCGCTCGAGCAGATCTACGACCTGATCGCCCTCAGGGTCATCACCGCCTCGGTGCGGGACTGCTACGCGGCGCTGGGCATCATTCACCAGACGTGGTCGCCGGTGCCGGGTCGTTTCAAGGACTTCATCGCGATGCCCCGCGAGAACGGCTATCAGTCGCTGCACACCTCGGTCGTCAGTCCGAAGGGGGTGCCGTTCGAGGTGCAGATCCGGACTGAGGAAATGCACGCGGTCGCCGAGGAGGGGATCGCCGCGCACTGGAAATACAAGGAGGGCCGGGTCGGCGTAAAGCCGGACGAGGAACACTTCACCTGGCTGCGGCAGTTGTTGGAGTGGCAACAGGAGATTCGGGATCCCGGGGAGTTCATCAACAACCTCAAGGTCGACCTGTACCCGGATGAGGTCTATACATTCACGCCCAAGGGTGCAGTGAAGGCGCTGCCCCGCGGCGCCACGCCGATCGACTTCGCTTACTCGATCCACACGGATGTCGGCCACCAGTGTGTCGGGGCCAGGGTGAATGGGCGGATGGTGCCGGTGCGCACCCGGCTGCAGAGCGGCGACATCGTGGAGGTCCTGACCGCCACGGGGCATACGCCCACTCGCGACTGGTTGAACATCGTCGTCACCTCCAGAGCCCGCAACAGGATCAAGCACTTCATTCACGCCGAAGAAAAGGCGCGCGCCATCGAACTCGGGCGCAAACTGTTCGACAAGGAGCTGAGGCGTTTCAAGATCGGCGCCAAGTCGATCATGGATGCGGTGGCCCGGGTAGCGGGTGAGTTCGGAGCACAGCGCGCCGACGATCTGTTCGCCGCGATCGGGTACGGCAAGGTGCCGGCGCGTGCGGTTCTGGCGAAGCTCGTGCCGACCGATCTCGAGGAGAAACCGGATGCGCCGTCCATCGGGACCGTCGTGCGGCGCATGCTGCGGCGCAGCGAAGACAAGATCAAGGTACGTGGCTTCGATGGCCTGCTGGTGTTTCGCGCGCGTTGCTGCAATCCGATCCGCGGCGAGAAGATCGTGGGCTACGTGACCCGCGGCAAGGGAGTATCGGTGCACGCGGCGCGGTGTCCGAACGTGCTCAACCTGCTCTACGATCCTGAGCGTCGTATTGACGTGGACTGGGACAAGAGCCCCGATGAATCAGGCTTCGTCGTGCTGCTCGGCATCCAGGTTGAGGACCGCCAGGGCATTCTGGCCGAGGTGACCTCGAAAATCGCGGCGCTCAAGACCAATGTGCTAAAGGTCGAGGCGAGCAGCAGCGACCATCACGGCCGCATCAGCGTGACGATCGAGATCGAAGATCTCAAGCATCTGCAGCGGATCATCAAGGTGATTCGCAGTGTCGCCGGCGTCCTCGAGGTCGAACGAGTGATGCGCTGATCGCTGGCCTTCAACGCCGATCCGCAAGATTCAACGCCGCTCGGCGGGATGCATCGCCGCGCGTAGCACCGAGCGTGGCGAGGCGCCCGCGTGGCAAGACGCGTAGGGGCAACCCTTGTGGTTGCCCTGTTCCGTGCAAGGCGAGATGTAGGGGCAACCCTTGTGGTTGCCCTGTTCCGTGCAAGGCGAGATGTAGGGGCAACCCTTGTGGTTGCCCTGTTCCGTGCAAGGCGAGATGTAGGGGCAACCCTTGTGGTTGCCCTGTTCGTCAGCCGGAACGACGCCGCCAGACCGGACAGGGAGCAAATTTGGAAATTTGCGACCGCAGCGCCAATCGAATGCAGCGGGGCTTTTACCACGGGCTGCTAGTCCAGATGGGCGATCGCGTCTATCTCGACGCGCACACCCTTCGGCAGCGCAGCCACCTGGACAGTTGCGCGGGTTGGGGCGGGATCGCTGAAATAACTGCCGTAGGCCTCGTTGACCTGGGCAAAATCACCGAGATCGGTCAGAAATATCGTGGCGCGCACGACATCGTCGAAGCTGGCGCCGGCCGCATCGAGAATCGCACCCAGGCTGCGCATGACGCGATGGGTCTGCGCCGTCACGCCACCGCCGACGACCTCTCCGGACAACGGGTCGAGCGGGATCTGACCGGAGACGAAAAGGAATTGTCCGGCGCGAACCGCCTGGGAATAGGGGCCGATCGCCGCCGGAGCGGCACTTGCGTGGACCGCCTCGCGCATCCGGTCCTCAGGCCGCTTTCACGACCTTGTTGGAACGAAGACACCGCGTGCACACCCGGATCCGCTTCACTCCGCCGTTCACGACCGCCTTCACCCGCTGGATGTTGGCTTCGAAACGCCGTCGCGTCACGTTGTGCGCGTGGCTCACGTTTCGCCCGAACGCCGGGCCCTTTCCGCAAATGTCGCAACGCTTTGCCATGGTGGCTGTCTGATCCTTGGTTGGAGCGCACGTGCGCTCGTCAAAACACTCAATTGTAGCAGACGGGCTCCTACGGGATGATCATCGACGGGGCACGGTTCTCGCCCCTCTGTGCGTCGGGTGTGGTCCCCGGCGCCGACCGCATGAGCCGGCCGGCGAGGTTCAGATAGGCCCGTTTGCCGCCATCCAGCACGGTACCGGCCTGATCGGCCGCCTGAGCGATGCGCCGGAATACCTCGACCAGATCGCGTTCGTTCGCCGCGGGCCGCTGGCCGTCTCTGCCCTCGACTAGCCATTGCAACTCGCGCGCGAGCCGTTCGGCGTGCAGCGAGGCCGGCCGGTGCTCGTAGATGATGCCCTTGCTGGCCGTGTCGCAGGTGGCGGCCAGCGCCTGCACGGCGTCCCGCACGACCTCGTCGTCAACCGGCAGTTCGCCGCTCTCGGCGAGTTGGAGCAAGGTGTCTTGGACCAGAAAGAACAGCTCGACCTGTTGCTCGCTGAGCCCGGCGACAATCGGAATGACGAATCGTGCATCGCGTTCCTGCTGTCGTTGGATCATGGCGGGCGGGTGTGCCCTGGTCGACTTCAGGTAGCCGCAATCGGCTGGGCAGCGGATCTCTGTCAGCCGTTTCGTCCCACAGCAGACCGGGCAGATCTGATGGCCGAGCGCCGGACAGGCGCGCCGGGCCCGGCGACGTTCGCAGAGAGGACAGGTCTTGGCACGCATCGTCGTGACAGGCCCGCTCAGCTTGCCACACCGGGATTCAACCGTCAACGGTGGCGCCGGGGGCCACTCAGGGGTCGAGTGCAACGATAAAAGATCTGAAACCGAACCGCCGATCCTGTCGTCTAATATACTGACATTGGCGCTCGCGGCTGCTGTTGAATGGCGCACGAGTCCAACAAAGCGTTGTAAATGAAGCAGATAGCAAGGGCTCGCGAGGATGGGCGAGACCCCTGAGGGCCATCCACAACCCTCTGGCTCCCTCCCTTCCTTCGCTCGATCTCAACACAGCTCGCTTCGTTTTTCGGACCCTGGCGGCATTCGTGTCGGCGTGGGGTCCAGGTATATGAATTGCAATGAAGATCCATCCTCATCGGGGCTTCGATCCGACGCAACCCGAGCGTGCATGCCAGCAGGTCGGACGAGAAGGAGCCGTATCATGAGCACCCTCACGTATGGAATGACCGCAGACCGGTACAACGAATTGCGCCGTATCCTCAAGGAGCGGCGCGACGAGATTGCCGGAGAGGTGCAGGACAAGATTCGCCACGTACGAACCGGGGCGCGACAGATGCCCGCGCAGCGGAGTGCCGACCAGACGGAGAATTCGGAAACCGACATCCAGGATGACATCGAGTTCGCACTCATCCAGTTGAAGGCGGAAACGCTGTCGAAGATCGCCGCGGCGCTAACCCGGCTCGATGAGGGCACCTACGGCTACTGCTACGAGTGCGGCGACGAGATCGCGGAGCATCGGCTGCGGGCGCTGCCGTTCGCGGCGCGCTGCAAGGAGTGCGAGGAGGTCGTGGAGATCGAGCGTCGCCGCGAGCGCGTACTCGAGTCCCGCAGCAAGGCGGTCTCTCTGTTTGGGCCGACGTACGGCTAGCGGCCCGTGGTGAAACCCCGCGTTGCACCGAGAATGGCGGTGCGCCCGGCTGACAAGGCGCGACGAGGGAACACATTGGGGCATGTGTGACCGAGGAGCAACGCCGGCAGCCGGGATGCAGCGCCGTTCGAATGCAGCGGGGCTTTTGCCACGGGCTGCTAACGGCCCGTGATGTTGCACGCGAAGCACTTTGGCCTGCCGCTCCCTCGTGGTTCGGGTTAGACTCCAACTGCATCGGACCCGCCTCGGAAGTGGGCGGGTCCAGCTTCGCAACCTGCCTCGCGGAGGAGAACGTACGATGACCGATGAGCGCGAGTTCCTCGACCACGAGGACTCTGACGCTGAACAGCCGGTCTCGATCCCGCCCGAGCTGCCGGTGTTGCCGTTACGGGACACCGTGCTGTTTCCGAACTCGTTCATGCCTCTGGCGGTGGCTCGCCAGAGTTCCGTCCGATTGATTGAACAAGCGATCGCCGGGGACCGGCTGGTCGGGGTCTTCACCCAGATCGAGCCAGGCACCGAGGACCCGACGCAGGAAGACCTCTACCCGATCGGGATGGCCACGCACATCCACAAGATGTTCAAGCTGCCCGACGGCACGCTCCGTCTGATCGTGCAGGGCCAGGTCCGGTTGCATCTCGACGAAGTCCTCGGGACCGATCCATATATTCGCGCGCGGGTGCATCAAGCAAGCGAGATTACGAACGAGAAGGACCGCCTCGAGATCGACGCCTTGCAGCGCAACATCAAGAGCAACTTTCAGCAGGTCGTGTCCCTGTCGCCGCTGCTGTCCGATGATCTGCAGGTGCTGGCGGGCAACGTCACCGAACCGGGCAAGCTGGCCGACTTCATCGCGTCGAGCCTGACGACCATCCAGACGTCAACGAAACAGGAGGTGCTTGGCACGCTCGATGTCCGCGAGCGGATGGAGACGCTGACCCGAATCTTGATCAAAGAGCTCGAGGTGTTGGAACTGGGCTCGAAGATTCAGTCCGAAGTCCAGTCTGAGGTCGGCAAGAGCCAGCGCGAGTATCTGCTGCGAGAGCAGTTGAAGGCGATTCAGAAGGAACTGGGCGAGACTGACGACCAGACCAAGGAGATCGCGGAGCTCAACGACAAGATCGAAGCGGCGCGGATGCCGGAGCTGGTACAGAAGGAAGCGCGGCGCGAACTCGACCGGTTGTCACGGATGCCGGTCGCCGCAGCCGAGTACACCGTATCGCGCACCTACCTCGACTGGCTGGTGGCGCTGCCATGGGACGTGCGCACCGACGAGGTCATCGAGTTGCCTCGTGCCAAGTCGGTACTGGACTCCGATCACAGCGGTCTCGAGAAAGCGAAGGACCGTATCCTCGAGTATCTGGCGGTCCGCAAGTTGAACCCGTCCATGAAGGGGCCGATCCTGTGTTTCGTCGGTCCGCCCGGGGTGGGCAAGACATCGCTGGCGAGGTCAATCGCGCGGTCGCTCGATCGCAAGGTCGTCAGGGTATCGCTGGGCGGCATGCGGGACGAAGCCGAGATTCGCGGTCACCGCCGTACCTACATCGGTGCGCTGCCGGGTCAGGTCATCCAGGGGTTGCGGCGCGCCGAGACGAAGAACCCGGTGTTCATCCTGGACGAGATCGACAAATTGGGCGCAGATTTCCGTGGCGACCCCTCGTCGGCGCTGCTCGAGGTCCTGGATCCGGAGCAGAACAATACGTTTCGTGACCACTACCTGGACGTACCCTTCGATCTGTCCGAGGTGCTGTTCATCACCACGGCGAACGTGCTCGATCCGATTGCACCCGCGTTGCGCGACCGGATGGAGGTGCTTGAACTTCCGGGTTACACCGAGGAAGAGAAGCTGCAGATCGCCCGCGAGCACCTGGTGACACGGCAGATCGAGAACCACGGGCTCACGGCGAAGCAGATCACGTTCGCCGACGACGCCATCCGCGCCGTCATCCGCGGCTATACGCGAGAGGCCGGGGTGCGGAACCTCGAACGGGAGATCGGTGCCCTGTGTCGCAAGGTGGCGCGGCGTCACGCCGAGGGCGCCCGGGACCCGCTGGAGATTTCGACCGACACCGTGACGGAGATGCTCGGGGCGCCGCACTTCCAGGACGAGGAAGTCGCCGAACGCACCAGGAATCCCGGTGTCGCGCTGGGGTTGGCCTGGACACCTGCCGGGGGCGACGTGCTGTTTGTGGAAGCGGCTCGCATGCCGGGCAAGGGGTCACTGACGCTGACGGGTCACCTGGGCGATGTCATGAAGGAATCGGCCCGGGCGGCGCTCTCGTGGTTCCGGGGGCAGACCGCTGCCTATGGCGTCGACCCCGACTTCTACCAGCACGCCGAGCTGCACCTGCACGTGCCGTCCGGGGCGATTCCGAAGGATGGCCCGTCGGCGGGGGTGACGATGGCTGCCGCGTTGGCCTCCGAGTTGACCGGCCGACCGGTGCGTGGCGATCTGGCGATGACTGGCGAGATCACGCTGTCAGGCCACGTGCTGCCGGTCGGTGGCATCAAGGAAAAAGTGCTGGCCGCGCGCCGCCACGGGGTGTTCGAGGTCATACTGCCGAAGCAGAACGAGAAGCACGTCAACGAAGATCTCAGCGAGGATCTGCGTCGCGACTTGACGATTCACCTGGTCTCGACGATTGACGACGTCCTGAAACTCGCGCTCAAGCCGTCCACGCCTCGCCCGGCGTCTGCCGGCGCGGACGGGGCATCCGCAGTGCACGGGACGGTGCAGTAGGCTGCTGCGTCAGATCAAGGTCAGACCGAGGGCCGTCTTCATGTCCAAGCCGTCCCCCGCCTGGACCAGCCGGCGCGCGTCCGCGAGCGTCGCCACCTGCACCTCGATATCCTCGTCTTCGTCGCCCTGCGCGGCATGGTCCGGCTGCTCGAGGCCGGTGAGCTTGAAAAAGAGCATCAGCTCGTCGCAGTATCCGGGCGTCGGGTAGAACGCGCCAAGCCGTTCGATCTGCACCGGCACCAGACCCACTTCCTCATGGCACTCGCGGGCGGCCGCCTGCTCAGGTGTCTCGCCCGGATCGACGCTGCCGGCCGGGAGTTCCCAGATCCACTGGTCGATGGCGTAGCGATATTGACGGATCAGCACGATGTGATCAGGGTCGGGCATCGGCAGCAGCACGACCGAGGCAGCGTGGTGAATGACGTCCAATACCGCCTCCGGGCCATGGGGCAGACGGACGCGGTCGGAGTGGACGGTGAACACCCTGCCACTGAACATGGTCTCACTCGACAGTGTTCGTCGACTCATCACCTGTCCTCCCGATCCCGCCGCGCTCGCAGGTCGTCCACCACGGCCTGCAGGTCGTCCGGGAGCGGCGCCGTGAATGCTACGGCGCCGCCGTCTCGCGGGTGTGTGAAGGCGAGACGATACGCATGCAGGAACGGCCGGTCGAGCGTTGCCAGAATACGGTGATCGGCGGCCTGATGCCGGCGCACACCGCCGTAGACCGCGTCGCCGACGACGGGATGGCCGATGCTGTTCAGGTGGACGCGAATCTGATGCTGCCGGCCGGTGGCGATGGCCACGGTGGCGAGGGTCAGGCCGCGCAGCCGTTCCGTGCCGGTGATTCGGGTGACCGCCGACCGTGCGCGGCGCGCGCGGGTCGACATCTTCTGGCGGTTCACCGGGTCCCGGCCGATGGGCGCCTCGATGCGGCGTCCGGTGTTCAGCAGGCCCCAGACCAGCGCCACGTATTCCTTCTCGACCTCTCGGGCGGCGAACTGGCGCGACAGTTCCGCGTGCGCGGCGTCGTGCTTCGCGACCACCATCACGCCGGAGGTGCCGCGGTCGAGGCGGTGCACGATGCCAGGGCGTTGCTCGCCGCCGATACCGCTCAAGCCCTGCACGTGATGAAGCAGCGCATTCACGAGCGTGCCGCTGTTGTGACCGGCGGCGGGGTGTACGACCATGCCGGCCGGCTTGTTGACGACGACGACATCGGGGTCGTCGTGCAGGATCATGCAGGGTATGGCCTCCGCCGCGGGGGTCGACGGCACGGCCGGCGGAATATCGAGGTCGACGACGTCGCCCGGATGGACGGCGTGGCTGGCCCGAACCGGTTGCCGGTTGAGCAGGACGTGACCGTTTCTGATCAGGCGCTGGATCTGCGAACGCGTACGGGTTGGAAGCACCGCGGTGATGAAGTGATCGAGACGGGCGCCGTCATGGTCGTCCGTGACTTCCAGGCGTTCGCTGGCGTCAGCGGGGGACATCGCGTCTTGGTCAGGAACTGACGAGGGCGCAGACTCTTATGCGGCTCGTTGCTGGTGCGATCTCGGGGAGGCATCGTTCTCGGGACCACGACGGCCCAGATAGACGAGCATCACGAGACTGATCGGCACGATCAGCGCCGACACGAACTGCGAGGTCGGGACGGTGTCGAACACCATTCCGCGCGGATCGCCCCGGTAGAACTCGATCACCATGCGGGCACTGCCGTAGAGCAGCAGATAGGTCCAGAACGTGCGTCCGGGAAACGAGCGCCAGTGACGCTCGCCGAACAGCAGAACGGCGAGGATGAGCAGCACCGCGACCGCCTCGTACACCTGGGTGGGATGCAGCGCGATCTCGAGCGGGGTGCCGACGTTGGCCGCCGCCAGCGTATTGGTGAAGGTGATGCCCCAGGCCGCATCCGTGGCCGAGCCGTAGCAGCAACCGGCCAGCAGGCACCCCATGCGGCCGACCCCCTGGGCGAGCGCGATGCCGGGGGCGAACAGGTCGCAGGTGGTCCAGAGCGGCAGACGATGGCGGCGGATGTACCACCACGCGGCAGGGACCGCCAGCAGCAGCCCGCCATAGAAGACGCCTCCGGATTTCACGAGCACCATCAACTGCGCCGGGTCGCTCGTGAAGCGGTCGAAGTCCACGACCACCAGCAGCAGCTTCGCGCCGACCAGCGCACTGACGATCGCGAGTATGCCGAGATCCATGACCCGCTGGCCGTTCAGGCCGGCGCGGGCGGCGCGCCGCAGCCCGAACTGCAGCGCCACGATGTAGGCGGCCGCCAGGAGGACGCCGTAACTGTAGATGCTGACCGGGCCGAGTTCAAACAGCAGTGGATACATCGGTGCCGCTCGCTACGAACATGTCCAGGATAAGGAGACCCGCGCCCGCCGTGATCGCCGAGTCGGCGACGTTGAACGCCCAGAAATGATAGGTCCGCCAGTAGACATCGACGAAATCGACCACGTGGCCTGTCGAGGCGCGGTCGATCAGGTTGCCGAGCGCGCCGCCCATGATGAGCGCCAGCCCGACCCGGGCCAGCGTTTCACGGGGGCCGACCCGCCACGCGTAGGCGCCGATCGCCGCCAGTGCGATCAGTGCGATGCCGGTCATCAGATGCTGTTTGTTCTCTATGCTCGCCGCATCGAGGAATCCGAAGGCGGCGCCGGTATTCTGCACGTGCACCAGGTTGAGAAAGCCCGGGATCACCACGATCGCGTCGTAGAGATCGATCGAGGCCACGACCAGCCTCTTGGTCACCTGGTCGAGCCCCAGGATGAGGATGGCGATCATCGCCATGGCGCGCTGGGTCATCACGCCGGAATCCTCGACCCCCGTTGGAGTCGGTGACACGCCCGGTGCGATCCTGGACTCGCTGGTCATGAGGCAAAGCGTTGGTCAAGCCACCGGCGCCGGCGTTTCCGACAGCGCGTCCGCGCATCGCTCGCAGACGTCCGCGTCGCCGCCGCCGGCGGGCCGGATCCAGCGCCAGCAGCGGGGACACTTGGCGGCCTCGCTGCGTCGCGCCTCGATGCGGGCGCTGCCCAGCGCGTCGCGAAAGAGGGCGCCGTCTCCGGCCGCGACGGCGCTGCCGGTGTTCACGGTGACCGCCGAGGTGATGAACAGGGTCGGCAGGTCGTCAACGTGGCGCGCCAGCAGTGTCGCCAGCTCGCCGTCGGCGGTCAGGGTGACGGTCGCCTCGAGGGACGTACCCACCACCTTGTTCCGTCGCATCTGTTCCAGTTCGACGTTGACGGCGTCACGCAGACTGAGCAGCCGGCCCCAGCGGTCGAGCAGCAGCGGATCGACCAGCGCATCGGGTGCCGAAGGAAAGTCCGCGAGATGCACGCTGTCAGCGTCGGCCCCCGGTAGATTGCGCCACAACTCGTCCGCGGTGATCGGCAGAATCGGCGCGAGCAGACGGGTCAGCCCGTCGACGATTGTGTGGATCGCCGTCTGTGCCGACCGGCGCGCATCCGAATCTGGACCGAAAGTGTAGAGCCGGTCCTTCGAGATATCGACGTAGAACGCGCTCAGGTCGACCGTGAGGTAGTGGTTGAGCGTGTGCACGGCCGACTGGAACTCGTACCGGTCGTAGGCGCGCAGGACGCGAGTCGCCACCTCGCCGTAGCGGGCGAGAGCGTAACGGTCCACCTCCTGCAACACCTCCGGTGCGAGCGCATCGGCGGCCGGGTCGAAGTCATACAGATTCGCCACCAGAATCCGTAGCGTATTCCTGATCTTGCGATACGCTTCAATGACTCGCGCCAGCACCTGCGGGCCGATGCGCACCTCTTCGCGATAGTCGACCATGGCGACCCAGAGCCGCAGCACCTCGGCGCCGCTCTGCGTGATGATGGTCTGCGGGTCGATGGTGTTCCCGAGCGACTTCGACATCTTGCGGCCAGTTTCGTCGACCACGAAACCGTGGGTGATGACCTGCCGGTACGGCGCGGCGTTCCTCGTCCCGAGGCCGACCAGCAACGAGCTGTGGAACCACCCCCGGTATTGGTCGCTGCCTTCCAGATAGACCGTGTACGGCCACTGCAGTTCCGGATGGTCGCCCAGTACACCTTCGTGACTCGATCCCGAGTCGAACCAGACATCCAGAATGTCGCGTTCACGTTCGAACGCCTCGCCGCCGCAGCGCGGGCAGTGCAGGCCGTCCGGCACGAATTCGGCGAGATCGCGCTCGTACCAGGCATCTGCGCCATATTCGGCGAACACGGCTGCGGCGCGCTCGGTCAGCGCCGTGGTCAGCAGCGCCTCGCCGCACCCCGTGCAGTGCAGCGCGGGAATCGGCACCCCCCATGAGCGCTGGCGCGAGATGCACCAGTCCGGCCGGCTGACCAGCATGTTGTGGATTCGTTCCTCGCCCCAGGCGGGAAACCACTCGACCTGCTTGACGGCCGAGAGCGCGCGACCCCGCAGGTCGTTCGTGTCCATGGCGATGAACCACTGCCAGGTGGCCAGGAAGATCACCGGGTGATGGCACCGCCAGCAGTGCGGGTAGGCGTGGTCGACCGTGTCGCGGCGCCACAACCGGCCGGCGGCAGCCAGCGCCGCTTCCACCTTGGGGTTGGCATCGAAGACCTTCTCGCCGCCGACGACGCCCACATCGTCGTCGAATCGTCCCGATGGACCGATCGGAGCATAGATCTCCAGTCCGTACCGCACCCCGGTGACATAGTCGTCGGCGCCGTGCCCCGGCGAGGTGTGGACCGCGCCGGTGCCCTGTTCCAGCGTGACGTAGTCGGCCAGCACGCCAATCGAATCGCGATCGTAGAGCGGGTGTCGGAATCGCAGCCCCTCGCAGTCGCGGCCTTTCAGGCTCGCGAGCCGGACGCCGAAATCACGCCCGACGGCGTCGGCGACGGTACCTGCGAGCTGCTCCGCCACGATGACGGCGGTACCGTCGACGTCATAGACGCCGTAGTCGAAGTCGGGGTGGAACGCGACGGCCAGGTTCGAGGGAATCGTCCAGGGCGTGGTGGTCCAGATCAGCACCGACACCGGTCGGTTCGCCAGTACGGGGGCGCGTTCGACCAACTGGCGGGCACTGTCCGAACGCAGTGGAAACTCCACGTGGATGGATGGCGAGGCGTGGTTCTCGTAGTCGACTTCGGCCTCGGCAAGCGCGGTGCGGCAACGCAGACACCAGTGGACCGGCTTTTTCCCCTTGTAGACCATGCCCTGTTCGACGAACCGGCCGAGCGCCCTCACGATCGCGGCCTGATAGTCGCGGGTCATCGTCAGATAGGGCCGTTCCCAGGCGCCCAGCACGCCCAGCCGCTGGAAGTCGGCGCGTTGCCGGGCGACGAACTTTTCGGCATAGCGGCCACAGGCGCGCCGGAATTCAGCGACGCCCATGGTGCGTTTCTTCTTTCCCAGCTCCTTGTCGACCTTCAGCTCGATCGGCAGCCCGTGACAGTCCCAACCGGGTACGTACGGCGCGTCGAATCCAGCCATCGTCTTCGACTTGACGATGATGTCCTTGAGAATCTTGTTGAGCGCGTGCCCGATGTGGATCTGTCCGTTGGCGTAGGGCGGTCCGTCGTGCAGCACGAACTGCGGCGCGCCGGCGCGGCGCGAGCGGATCCGCTCATACAGTCCCATCTTGGACCAGCGCGCGATGGCGGCCGGCTCCGTCTCCTGGAGGTTGGCCCGCATCGGAAAACCGGTGCGGGGCAGGTTCAGCGTGTTTTTCCAGTCGGGCATGACGACGAAACCATTGTAGTGCATGGCCCGAGCGGCACCGGGCCGGTCGCCGGCGCAGCCTCGGCGACTCGAGCCCGACGTACTCAAGACAACTGGCGGCGGTAGTTTGGCGTCAGTCCGGCGCGAGGGAGGCTCTCAGTTCTGCAATCCAGTTGATGACGACGTGTATGCGTTGCAACTCGGCCTGCTTGATCATCAGGAAACGGCCGTCCGGAGCGAGGTCGTAGTTGCGCGCGAGATCATTGAGATACTGGCCCTCGAACAACAATTCGGGCAGACCCGCGGTGAACTGGGCACCGCTCTGGACCGCCACCGCCATCAGCGCCTGGCCGTCGCGGTAATAGAGCTCCGTGCCATCGTGCGACCAGAGCGGCGCGGTGCCGCCGTTGGTCGAGATCTGGACGCGCCCACCGAGATCGGGAAAGCGCTGAACATAGACTTCATTGCGACCCGATTCGTCGGATCGGTAGGCAATCCAGTTCCCGTCCGGCGACACGACCGGGTTGCTCTCGGTGAACTCCGACACGAACAGCGGTGCAATCGCGCGGTCCCCGTCCAGCGCCATGACCCGGACGTCGAGCGGCTGGACACCCTCCGCCGGGTCGACCGTGCGGCTGGAGATCACCAGCGAACGGCCATCGGGCGACCACGAATGAGGCCACTGCAAGTTCGGGCTCGTCGACAGACGCTCGGTCGGTCCGCTGCCGTCGGCCGCTCTCATGTGGAGATTGGCTTCGTTCCCGGGACCCGAGCTGAAGACGATCCGCCGGCCGTCCGGAGTCCAGACCGGGTGTTCCTCGTCGTCCTCGGTCCTCGCCAGCGGGCTCAGCGTTTCACGCGTCAGGTCGAAGACCCAGACGTCCCGTGCTCCCGGTTCGCCGCGGTCGAGCGCAATCTGCCGACCGTCGGGCGAAACGCGCGCGATGCGATACACGGCCGGCTCGAGGGGCAACGGTTCCTCTCTGCCGGCGCGGTCGACCCACGCGAGCGTGCGCAGTCTCGAGTCGAGGGGTTGTTGGATGAACGCCCGCGTGCCGCCTGCAACGATGTCGGCCAGGTAGCTGCCGAAGTCGAATTCGAAATCGAGCAGCGGGAACGGTTCTCCGAATGCGAGCGCATTCAGATCGAGTGTGCGCGCCGCATACGTAGCGCCGGGCGATCGGTAGATCCAGTGTCCCGTCTCGATGTAGGTCCCGAACGCGGCGCGATCGAAGAGGTCGCTGACGGCGCCGCTCTGCGGGGAGTAGACTGCGAGCCGAGCGGCGTCGAAGACCTCCTCGTCGGTCGCGAAGTCCCGCACGTCCGGCAGAATCGTGAAGAAGATCTCGTCACGACCAGGCACGCGAGACGGCGCGATATGCGCAAAATCTTCACGTTCTTCGTCCAGCGCCGTGAGGATCTCGACGTCGCCGCCGCCGGCCGGGACCCGCATGAGGCCGGTCCCTGACCGCAGGGCGCCAACGACGATCGTATCGCCGGGAAGCCAAAGGCCCCCGAACAACTGACCGTTGCCACGGCCGATCGTGAGAGGACTGCCGCCGGTGATTGGCACGCGGCGCAGCGTCCATTGCCCGTTGTCGCGCACCTCGAAGCCGATGTGCCGGCTGTCCGGCGAGAAGTAGAACGATGCGCCTCCCGCGCCCTCCGTGCCGGGAATCGGTATCGACTCGAACGCGTCGACGGCCCGCAGGTAGAGCTGTGTCGTTCCGTTTTCGGCGACGCCATAGACGACGCTCCGGCCATTCGGAGAGACGGCAACTCCCCCGGTCAGCACGTGGTGCGGTTCGACGTCGATGACGAACCGGTTGACGGCAGGCGCCGCTGGTGCGGGGACCGGCTTCAGCATCCAGACCGCGAGCGCCGTCACGGCGGCGGTAGCGAGAAGACTCGCCCCCAGCCACCCGCCCGACAGTCCCGCACCGCCGGTCGCCGCCGGCGCGGCGACCGTGGCGTCGTCCGTCTCGTCCGGCTGCGCGACCCACGCCAGCTCGCGCTTCATGTCGCGCACCGTCTGCCAGCGGTCATCCGGATCCTTCGCCAGACAGGATCGCAGCAGCCGGTCGAGTGTGCGGGGCAGCTCGCGGTGGTGCTCCCGAATCGAAGGCGGTTCGTCCTTCAGGATCGATCCGATGATGTCCGCCGGACCCTCGCCGTCGAAGGGCCGCGTCCCGGTCACCATCTCGTAGAGCGTGGCGCCGAAAGAAAAGATGTCCGACCGCACGTCGGCCGGCTGCCCGTTGAGCTGCTCGGGCGACATGTACTGCAGCGTGCCGAGAATGGTCCCGTCCGTCGTCAGCGCGGCGCGGGTCGGGGCTGACACCGCCGCGTCCGGTCCCCCGGGCTCCGGAAGCTTGGCCAGCCCGAAGTCGAGCAGCTTCACCCCCGCCGCGGTGAGCATGACATTGCCCGGCTTCAGATCGCGGTGGACGATGCCCTTGCGGTGCGCCGCGTCGAGCCCCTCTGCGATCTCGCCGGCGATGCGCAGCGCGTCCTCGATCGGCAGTGCACCCCGCTCGAGGCGCTGGGCGAGCGTCTCGCCGTCGAGGAACTCCATGACGAGAAAATCGATCGGCTGAACGGGGTCGACCGGATCGGCGGCTTCGCTCACCGTTCCCGGCCGGGGTGACGCGGCCAACGCTCGCTCGCGGCCGATATCGTGCAGCGTGCAGATATGCGGGTGGTTCAACGCGGCCACGGCGCGGGCCTCGATCTCGAAACGCTCGCGCAGCTCGGGAGTCACCTGCGCCGCACTCGGCAACACCTTGATGGCGACCGTGCGGTCCAGTCTGATGTCCGTGGCGCGGTAGACCTCTCCCATGCCGCCGGCGCCAAGTGGGCCGGCAATTTCGTAGGATCCGAGCCGGGAGCCTGGACCGAGTGACGCCATGGGAGCCGCAGTCCATGCGAGGCATGTCGACCCCGGTCCCGCCCCGATGCAGGACCGACGCCTCGATGGAGTCGTCGGCAGCGATATTAGCCTGCATTATTCGGTGCGCCGTGACAAGGCGCCATTCCCCAGCGGGTGCGAATCCCGCCCGGCAACTGTCGCTCCAGCCGGTAGCAGTCGGAGCGGACGATGGAGGTAACGACATCGGCTGAAGCACTCCGATGACAAAGGGCCGCCTTGGGCGGTTCAGCGAGCACGCGGGCCGCAACGCGAGTAAACGCCGAGCAGGCCTCGAAACGGGCAACGCGGAAGCCGACCCGCCCGAATATCGGGGAAGGCTGCCAGCGGTCGGGAAGCGAGCGACGCGAGCACCGACCGGTTCCGCCGGGGTAATGGCGGCGGCACGTGTGGAAGAGGGGAATGGACGCAACACGGGAAGCCCTGCCGGTGGCGTGGCACGCGCCAACCGACGACCCGTGAGGGCAAGGTCGGGCCGGCCAGGGTGGCGGAGAAGCCCGTACTACCGTTGAAGCCGGGCAATGCCGGCCGAGGGAAGGGGCTTCAGGTGGAAGGGATGGCGAACGGGAACAGGCTCCGGGAGTGGCCGAACGGCCTATCACCCCGACGGATGAGCAGGAATGCCAGACGTCATCACATGCACAAGCGAAGGGGACGACCCGCGCGGTCGCCGTCGTCAGGGCGTCAACAGGTCTGACGAAGCACCGGCCGGCCAACGCCAGGGTGTGGAGCCGGGTGCCACGGCTCGCAAGACCCGCCCGCTGGTCGCAACCGGCAAGCCCGTGTGCGAGCCGCATGATTCCACTGGAGAGCCCGGTGCCGGAAATCGGCACGCCGGGTTCGGAGAGCGGGGGGAGGAAACGTGCCCACGGGACTCGGACTGCGGCCCGGTACGAAAGCGCCGGATGAGCCACCGACTCCCTACCGGTTACGCGCCTCCCCTCGACTCTACTGAAGGCTCCAAGTCGCCCCCGCGGACGGTGTGATCGTCGCGCACAGGGCCCGCCGGACGTCGCTTTCGTCGGGCGCCGGCGGGATAGACACTGATTGTCGGTGCGGAAGGCCTGGGTACGGGACCGTGGAGGGACAGCTTCGCCACGGGCGGGCTCGGTGCGCCGTTGGGATGCGTTTACGCGCGGCTGACGGGCGCTGTCTGGGGCCTATCCGGCGCGGGCGCCGAGTGCAAGCGCGATGTGCCGCCAGGCGTGGAGGTCCGGCGTGGCGGTCGGCAGGTGCAGGACCACACGGCGGACCGAGCCGACGACGTGCGCCCCCAATTTGAGGAGCCGGTCGCGCAGCCACGTCACCTGGGCGCGGGCACAGGCGGTGCGCGCCGCGCGCAGGCGGAGTTCTTGCATCAGTACGTAAGCGGCGGCGGTGAGCAGCACGCGCAGTTGATTGGCCCAGAAGCGACAGCAGCTCGTGCGGTCGATCTGCAAGCCATCGAGCAACTCCTTGATCCGGTTCTCGATGTCGCCGCGGGCGCAGTAGATCCGTTCATAGACGAAACGCGGCGTCTGGCGCAGGTTGGTCACGACGAAGCGCGGGTTGTCGCGCGGCTCGCGGTCGCCGAGCCGGACGACCTCGGCCTTGATCACGACGCGGCGCGCGTGGCCCCACGTACCGGCCTGGTACTGAGTGTCGGTATACACGTGCGCGGTCTGGCCGCTGGCCGCGCTCTGGGCCTGCGCCACGAGCAGGGCGGGCTCGGCGTGGCGCTGCAACACGGCGTTCTTGGCCATCGCCACGACGTAGTCGAGGCGCGGCTCGGCATCCAGGAAGTCGAAGATCTCCGGCGTCGCAAAGCCCCCGTCAAGCCGGACGAGAAACCGCGCCTGGGGAAAGGCCTGCCGCAGCAGGGGCAGCAGCCGACACAACACGCCGAGGGTCCCGCAGGTGGCCGGCACATTTCCGGGCCGCAGCACCGCCGCGCACAGATACTGTTCGCGTTCCTGGTCGAAGGTCAGAAACGCCAGCAACGGCAAGTAGCACCAGCTATCGTAATGCCCGTTGAAGAAGGTGAGCTGCTGGGCGCCGTGCGTCGCGTCGTCGGTCGGATCCAGGTCGATCGTGATCCGCCGCGCCCGCCCGTCCAGCCGGCGCTGATGCCGCTCGATGACCCGCATCGCCAGCTCGCGCGCCAGCTCATAGAGGGCGGACCGGCCAACGCCGTTCTCGAACCGCGAGATCGTCGGCTGTGAGGCCAACGCCTCGCCAGCGACCGGGTCCCGCCCGAGCAGCAGCTTGTGGATCGGGTCGTCGGCGAGGTGGTCGGCGTCGTTGCCATCGGGATGGCCGCAGGCAATGCCGAAGATCCGCTGGCCGAGCAACTCCGTCAGCGTGTGCCGGATCTTTCCGAGCTCCCGCCGGTCCACCAGACACCGGGCGAAACCCGCCACCAACCCATACACGCGCTCCGCCGCCTTGAGCAGGACGGCGCCGCCATCGGAACTCGCGTGCCGGCGGTCGAACGTGGCAACGAGGGGCTTGTCGAAGAGATCCGGAAAGAGGACAGTCTGTGGTATCGTATGGGTCGTCACGCAAGGGCCTCCGTGGTGGGTAAATGCCTGTAGACAAAGCACTTATACCACGCGGAGGCTTTTGTGTCTATACCGAAATCGGACCCTTCACGAATAATCTGGGTTAGCGCAGTCGTGGGCGCAGCGCGAAGCGTACGGTCGCCTCGTTGTGGTTCGACACGATCGTGCTGGCGCTGGCGGCGGCGTGCGTTCCTGTCCGGCCGCTACACACCTTGACCTTCTACATGTGATCGGGTACATGTAGAAGCCAGAGGTATGAACGAGATGCACGCGGTCAAGACTGATCTGCCGCAAGGGACGCTCGACCTGCTGGTGCTGCAGGTGCTTGCCGCCGGCCCGCTGCACGGCTATGGCATCGCGCAGCGAATCAAGCAGATCTCGCGCGACGTGCTGCAGGTGCCCCAGGGGTCCTTGTATCCGGCGCTCCATCGCCTGCAGAACCGGGGGCTCCTCGCTGCGGCCTGGAAGCCGTCCGACACCGGCCGCGATGCGAAGTTCTATCGGCTCACGCCGAAGGGTCGCGCGCAGTTGCAGGCAGGGACCGAGAGTTGGGCCCGGCTGGCGGAGGCTGTCGGCCTGATTCTCGGCACCGCTGGCGGAGGCGCGCGATGAGCTGGTGGCGGCGGCTGAGGAGCGGCAACCGGCTCGAAGGAGAGCTCGACGCCGAGCTGCGCGACCACGTCGAGCGGCAGGTGGCGGACCACGTCAGGGCCGGGATGTCCGCGCGGGAGGCGCGCCGGCGAGCCCGGCTCGAGTTCGGAGGCATCGATCAGATCAAAGAGATGTGCCGCGACGCGCGCGGCACGCGGTGGCTTGAAGAGACCTGGCAGGACCTGCGGTTCGCGGTCCGCCTGCTGGTCAAGGAACGCTGGTTCGCGGCGGCGGCGGTTCTCGCGCTCGGGTTGGGTCTCGGCATCTCGAGCGCAGCGTTCACCGCCTATAGCGGCCTGTTGCTCCGGGGCCTTCCCGTCGACGACCAGCGGCGCGTCACGGCGCTGGCGATGCGCGATGAGACCGGGGGCGAACAGGGAGTCTCGTACCTCGACTTTCGGGACTGGCGCGACGCGAACGGAAGCTTCAGGGGCATCGCGGCGTACAGCGAGCCTCCGATGAACGTCTCCGACCCGGGGATGGGCACGGAACAGTTCTTCGGCGCGCGTGTCACCGCGAACGCGTTCAGCCTGCTCGGCGTCCAGCCCGTGCTCGGCCGCGACTTTCGGCCGGACGACGATCGTCCGGGCGCGCCGCCCGTGGTGCTGCTGGGACACGGCATCTGGATGATGCGCTACGGCGCGAACCCGGAAGTGCTCGGCCGCGTCATCCGTGTCAACGACGTACCGTCGACCGTCATCGGCGTGATGCCCCCGGGATTCAAGTTCCCGTTCTGGGCCGATCTGTGGCAGCCGCTGTCGCTCACCCCCGGCCTCGCTGAGCACGAACGTGACCGGCGGGTCCTTCGAGCCGTCGGTCGCCTCGCGGACGGTGTCAGCCTCCCCCGGGCGCGGGCGGAACTCGACGCGGTTGCGGCCGGTCTCGCACAGACGCATCCCGACACGAACGCGGGGCTGCGGCCGCGAGTCGCGCCGTTCCATGAGTACTTCCACCCGCAGTTTCAGCCGGCGTTGAACGCGGTGATGGCGGCGGCAATGCTCGTTCTCCTAATTGCGTGCGCCAATGCAGCCAACCTGCAGTTCGCGCGCGCCGCCCGCCGCTCGCGCGAGGTCGGCATGCGGGTAGCGCTCGGAGCGACGCGGGGACGTATCGTGCGGCAGTTGCTCGCCGAGGGCGGTGTCCTCGCGGGACTCGCAGGTGTGCTCGGTCTCGGGTTCGCGGCGCTCGCGGCCCGGCTGCTCTCGCTGAGCATCGCGCCGCTGGGGGCTCCCTTCTGGATCGACTTCCCCGTCGATGGCCGCGTGGTGGCGTTCCTGACCCTGGCCTGCCTGTCGACCGTGCCGGTGTTCGGGCTGGCGCCCGCCCTCCACGCGTCGAGCGCCAATGTCCGGGATGTCTCGACCGCCGACGGACGCGGCCCCGCCGCCGGCCGGCCGGAGCGCCGCTGGATGGCGTGGCTAGTGACGGCCGAGGTGGCTCTGACATTGGTGCTGCTGGCCGGCGCCGGGTTGATGGCGCGCAGTCTGCTGACCCTTTCCCGCGCCGACCGCATTGTCAACCCGGCCGGCATGACCGCGATTCAGCTCTTTCTGCCGGAATCGCGCTACCCGTCGGCGGAGCAACGCCTTGCGTTCTTTCGGGCGCTCGACGAGCGGATCGCGGATGTCGCGCCCGGCCTGGCCGCCGCACGGGCAAGCAGACCCCCGTTCGTCCCGGCGCCGCATCGCGATCTCGCAGTCGACGGGCGCACCGTCGCTGGCGATGGCGCTCCGCCGACGGTGGGCGTCGTCACGGTCTCGAATGACTATTTCGAGAAACTGAACCTCGGCCTCCAGCGCGGCCGCGCGTTTACAGACCGCGACGGAAGGACCGGCAACGAGACGGCCATCGTCAACGGCCTCTTCGCCGAGTCGTTCTTCGCGAACGAGGATCCGCTCGGCCGGCGGATTCGCCTGACACCGCGCAACGAGCCGAACGACGATGCGCCGTGGCTGACCATCATCGGTGTCTCGCCGACAGTGAGGCAGAGCTTCGGCGCCGCGCCTCCCATCCCCGTCGCCTATCTCCCGTACCGCGCGGAACCGCTCCCGTTCATGCAGATCCTCGCGCGTGACGAGCGGCGGACCCCGGCGGCCATCGGCGCCATCCGTGAGCTCGTTCGTGGGCTCGACGCAGACATCCCGCTCCGTATCTACACGATGGACGTCGTCCTCGGAAACACGATGTTCCCGCCGCGCCTGATCGGTTTGCTCCTGGTCGCATTCGCCTGGATTGCGCTGATCCTGTCGGCCTTCGGCCTGTACGGCGTGACCACCTATGCCGTGACGCAGCGCACGCAGGAGATCGGCGTGCGCATGGCCCTCGGCGCCCGGGCGAGTCAGGTGGGCTGGATGGTGTTGCGGCGCGGCCTCGCCCCCCTGGGCATCGGGTTCGCCATCGGCATCTGGGGCGCGCTGACCGTCGGCCGGCTGTTCGAGAGCTGGCTGGTCGATACGCCGCCGACCGATCCGGTCACCCAGCTCGCCGTCGCCGCCCTCCTCGGCGGCGTTTCGGTGGCGGCGTGCGTCTGGCCCGCGCGGCGCGCGGCCCGGCTCGATCCGCTGGTCGCGCTGCGTCACGAGTAGCGGCGTCGCGATCGAGCGGCCACGTTGTCCGAAGGAGAACCAAATGCTTGAAGTGCTCAACGTCTCCAAGTACTACGGCGCGCTCCCCGCGGTACGGGAGGTCAGCTTCACGGCGCGCCGCGGCGAGGTGCTCGGCTGCCTCGGTCCGAACGGCTCCGGCAAGTCGACGACCGTCAACCTGGTCGCCGGGCTCCTCGATCCGTCGAGCGGCGAGATCCGCGTTGACGGGAAGGACATTCGGCGCGACCTCCTCGCCCACCGGCGCCGGATCGGGTACGTGCCGGAGAACCCCGACCTGTACTCGTACCTGACCGGTCCCGAGTACCTCACGCTGGTCGGACGACTCCGCCAGATCGCGACCGAAGTGCTCGACGAGAAGATCGAGCGCTTCCTGCGGCTCTTCGGCATCTACGACGACCGGCATGCCCGGATCTCGGGCTACTCGAAGGGTATGCGCCAGAAGATCCTGATTGCGGCGGGGCTGCTGCACGACCCGGAGATTGTCATTCTCGACGAGCCCTCCTCCGGCCTCGACGTCGGCGCCACCCTCGTCCTGAAGGAGCTCATCCGCGCCCTCGCCGCCGCGGGCAAGATCGTCCTCTACAGCTCGCACGTCCTCGAGATCGTCGAGCAGGTCTGCTCGTCGGTGGTCATCCTGCGCGAGGGACGGGTGGCCGCTTCGGACCGCATCGAACAGCTGGAGGAGTTGATGAACCAGCCGTCCCTCGAACAGGTGTTCCGGCAGCTCGCGCTGCGCGACGACGCGGACGAGGTCGCCGGCGATCTGATGGCGGCGATGAGGCTTTGACCGTGAACCGCGTTCGGCGCAGCGGCTTCGACGAGGAACGAGCGCAGTTCCGGGTGCTGTTCCGCACGTTCCTGCAGCGGCTGTTCCACAGCGATCTCGTTCCGGATACCGTCGACCTGCGCCAGTCGGCGATCGTGCTGGCCGCGGTGCTCACGATCCCCCCCGCCCTCTATGTCGTCGGGTCATCGTGGAGCTACGGTTCCTGGATGAGCGACATGCAGTTGGCGATGCGGGCGGTGCCCCACAAGCTGCACTTCATCGGCTACTCGATGGCCGCGGTCGGCCTGGTGACGGTCCTGGTGTTGGACGCGCTGTTTCCCGACCGCCGCGACGCGATGGTGCTCGGCGGCCTGCCCATCCGCTCGCGTACCGTCGCCCTCTCCAAGCTGGCGGCGCTGGTCGCGTTCGTCGGCGGCTTCGCAATAGTCGTCAACGCGCCGGCTATGCTCCTCTTCTCGCTCCTCGCCGGCGGCTACCTGCCGCTGGAGGGGTTCGTGCGCTATCCCGCCGCCCACCTCGCCGCGACGGTGTCGGCCGGCCTGCTGGTGTTCCTGGCCCTGGCCGCGGTACAGGCGAGCCTGGCCCTCGTGTGTCCGCGACGCCTCCATCGGCGGCTGACGATGCTGTCGCAGCTGCTGTTCGTGATCGTCCTGATCGAGTGGTTCGCCTTCGCGCCGGGCCTGCTGGTCAGACTCGCCGCCATCGACCCCGCCGTGCCCTCGTGGACGTGCGAGGGATGCTCGCCGAGCACGGCGCTGGTCAGACTCGCATCGGACCCCGCCGAGGCGACCGCCGCGGCCGGGACCCCCTATCGGTTCATCGGTTTCACGTTGAGCCGCGCCGCACCGTGGCTGCCGCCGGTCTGGTTCCTCGGGCTCTACGAGGTCATCTGGGGCTTCGACCCCGACGTCTATCGCGGTGTCGCCGCGACCGCCGTCAGTGCCCTCGCGGTCGCGCTGTCGATCGCGGCGTTTGCCTACGGATTCGGGTTTCGACGGACGGTGCGACAGACGTTGGAGACACCCCCGGACGCCCCGCGACCAGCCGGCGGCCTGTCGCGCGCCGCCGCGCGCCTCGCGCGCGCGACCCTGGTGCGCGGCCCGGTGGAGCACGCTGTCGCGGCGTTCGCCGCTGCCAGCGTGGCGCGCAGCCGCCGCCACCGGCTGTTCGTCGCCGCCTACGCCGGCCTCGGACTCGCATTTGTCATCGGCTCGTTCCTCAGCCCTGTCACCGGCATCGCCGAGGACGCGCTGGCCGAACCGCTCTCGGCGCCGTCCGTGCGGCTGCTCTCGATTCCCTTCATTCTCTCGTTCTTTCTCGTGGCCGCGCTCCGCGTGATGCTCACGGTGCCCACGGAGATCCGCGCGAACTGGATCTTCCGCATGACCGAGCTCGACGACCGCGGCGCGTACCTGGCCGGGGCCCGGGCCGCTCTGTGGATGCTCGGCGTCGCACCGGTGGCCCTCGTGACATGTCCGATCTACCTCGTGTTGTGGGGACCCGGTCTCGCGTTCGGACACACGTTGTTCTGGCTGTTGATGGCCGGCGGGCTCACCGAGCTGCTGCTGTGCCGATTCCACAAGGTGCCGTTCGCGTGCAGCTACGTGCCCGGCCGGGCGAACGTGAAGCTCTTGTGGCCGCTGTACGCGCTCGCGTTGAACGCGTACGCGTTCTGGACGGCGCGACTAGAGCTTTGGCTGCTCGCCAGACCGCTCTGGTGGGGCGTCGCCTGCGCGACGCTGGCCGCCGGTCTGATCGCCGTCATCGCATACCGCCGGCGCCCTCTGGCGTCCTCCTCCCCCCTCACCTACGAGGAGAAGGTCGGCGCGGCGGTCCAGGTGTTGGGTCTGATGCGGACGTGACCTGCAGATTGGTGTTGCTCCCGTCGCTCAGTGCGCGAAGCCGATGCTTCGGGTTGGTCAACCAACGTTGACACCACAGTCAACGAAATCCAGACATTCGCGCCGGGACGCCGATCGGGGCAGTACAGCACCAGGTCCGGCCCGATGAATGGCCCGCCTGGCATGCTGGGCCCGAAAACGACCTCCCTCACACGCGGTGCGAGTCAGCGGCGCAACGGTTGCAGTTCGGGCGACGCGCTAGCCAACACGAGGAACCGGGCCGGGGGTCCGTGGACGATCGGCCAGCACGCGCAGCAACGGGAACACATCGGGAAGCCGCTGTATCACATCGAGGACGACGAGCCCGTTTCTCATATCATTGAGAAGCGCCCGCCGACATCGGGCCAATGGCAGGACGCCGATCGATTCGCATGAACAATCGTTCACTCGCACGCGGCGGTAAAGGAGGACGGACCATGTTTCGGATGCTCGTTGCAGTCTTGCTGGCTTGCCTGGCGGTGCTGGCGATGCCCGCCGGAGTATCAGCGCAAGAAGGAGCATACGTGGGGATGGCCCTGGGCCCCGCGATTTCTCCGGGTATGGTCGTGGCCGGCACGAACAATGATTGGAGCACCAGGTGTGACTTGATCACCAATCCGACGCAGGCGGAGACGGGCGGCGGCTGCACGGAGCCGCCCTCTCGACCGACGTGGTCGAACGAGGTGGCCGGAGGATCAGGCGTGCTGCCGGCGCTGGCCTTCGGGTATCGGTGGGCGGGGTGGAGGATCGAAGGGGAGTATTTCCATCGGAGCACGACCTACGACGATCTGTCCCAGACGCGTATCGGCGCCGACGCGGTACTGCTTGCCAAGGCCGATCAGGAAATCGAGATCGCGGACGGCGGCGTCGATGACCTCCTGGCGCACAACGTCTTCGCCAACCTGTACTATGATTTCACGTCCGGCTCGCGGTTCACGCCCTACCTCGGGTTCGGGGCAGGCGCGGCGCGCGTGTCGCTGGACTACTTCAGCCGCTGGACACGCAATGACAATCCGAGCGAGATCGATACGTTCGTCGATCCCCTGCTGCAGGCGAGAATCTCGGGCACCACCACCATCGGCAGGGCCAAGTTGTCGGATCTGTTGACCGGCGTGCAGGCGCTCGCCGGCGTGGACTATCGCGTGAGCGACGCGTTCAGCCTGGGGGTCAAGGTTCGCTGGACGCGTCTCGGCGAGTTCGAGGATGGGGACGAGTGGGTGCAGCTCCGCAGCCACGAGTCGAGCGTTGGCCGTGATTTTCCAATTCGTTACACGGCGACGACGAGCGACACGTCATCGTTCGCGATCGGTCTCGACATGAAGTACCGGTTCAATTGATGTTCCAGGATCCTGACCACGAATCGAGCCGCGGTCGCGACAGCCGCCGCGCACGAGGCACCCGCACGAAGGCGGTGTTCTTCGACGTCGACTTCACGCTGATCTATCCCGGACCACGGTTCGAGGCGGACGGCTACCGGGCGTTCAGCGAGCGGCACGGGCTGTCGGTCGACGTCGAGCGGTTCCAGGCCGCCGTGGCGGCAGCCTCGCGTGAGCTCGAGGTGGACACCGACACCACCTATCGCCGTGAGCGGTTCGTGAGATTCGGGCAGCGTGTCGTCGAGGAGATGGGTGGGCGCGGGCCCGGTCTGGGGGCGTGTGCCCAGGAGATCTACGACGAGTGGGCGGTCTGCCGGCATTTCATCCTGTACGAGGATGTCAAGCCGGCGTTGCGGCAGCTCCACGCCCGCGGACTGCGCCTGGGACTGATCTCGAACACGCACCGGTGTCTCAGTACGTTTCGGAGTCACTTCGAACTCGACACCTTCATCGCCGGTGCAGTGTCCTCCTCGGATCACGGGTTCATGAAGCCGCATCCCAGCATCTTCGAGGCGGCGATGACCGAACTGGGAGTGTCTGCCGCCGAGGCGATGATGGTGGGCGACAGTCTCAGCCACGATATCGCCGGCGCCCTCGAACTCGGCATGCGGGCCGCGTTGCTGGATCGGTCAGGCCGGACGGAGGCAGCCGGGGCCGGGGTGCGTGTCATGTCGAGCCTCGCCGAGTTGCCCGCCGTGGTGGCGGAACAATGACCGTCGGATTACGGCCGGCGGTGCACCGGTCCGGCGCCGGGAGGTAGCGATGTCAGAGAAGTGTCTGTTCTGCCGTATCGCCAGCGGGGATGTTCCGGCGAAGGTCATCTACCACGATGACCGCATCCTCGCATTCGAGGACATCAGCCCGCAGGCGCCCTTCCATGTGCTCATCATCCCCCGGCGCCACATCTCCACGTTGAACGATCTCGACGAGGGCGATGCGGCGCTGGTGGGAGAGCTTGTCGTGTGCGCCGCCCGGATCGCGAAGGCGCACGGCCACGATCAGGATGGCTACCGCACCGTCTTCAACTGCAACTACGGTGCGGGTCAGACGGTGTTCCACATCCACCTGCACCTGTTGGCGGGTCGGAACATGACTTGGCCGCCCGGGTAGTACGCCGCGCGTGCCCGGCACCCTCAGCCCTCGCCCGCATCACCGCGACTCGCGGAACGCCCCGCAGGTCGCGAGCAATCTCGATCAGATCGAGTCCAGCCGCGATGGCGATGACGCCGATCTCCGTACCTTGATCCACGCCGATCTCCAACAGCAGCCAGCCGCCCGGGCGCAGCCGCGCTGCCGCCGCCGGCGCGATGGCGCGGGCGGGGTCGAGTCCGTCCCGGCCGCCGCGCAGCGCCGTCCCCGGTTCGTGCCGGCCGACCTCCAGAGGCAGGGTGGCCATTTCGTGGTCCGTGATGTACGGCGGGTTCGACACGATCAGGTCGTAGGGCCCGTCCAGTCCCTCCAGAAACGGTGTCTCGTGAAAGGCGATCCGGCCGGCTGCGCCGTGTCGGGCAGCGTTTCGCCGGGCGACGCGGAGGGCGGCGGCCGAAATGTCGGTGGCTGCGAGTCGGGCCCGCGGCAGTTCATGGCTCAGCGCCACCGCCAGACAGCCGGAGCCGGTGCCGACGTCGGCGAGCGACCAGACCGCCGCCCGATCGTCGAGCCGGGTGAGCGCGGCCTCGACCAGCAGCTCCGTCTCGGGGCGTGGGGTGAGGACGTCGGAGGTCACTTCGAAATCGAGTCCCCAGAATTCGCGAGATCCGATGATCTGGGCTACCGGCTCACGCCGGCGCCGCCGCGCCACCAGCGGCCCGGCCTGATCGAGTTCCGGCGGCGCCGGGTCCCTCAGCCGCGAGAGCCAGCGTGCGCGGCTCCAGCCGAGCGCGTGGCGAGCCAGAATTTCGACGTCGAGCGCCGCATCGTGCGGGTCGACACCGGCAGAGATCAGGCGCCGGCGGCTCGCCGCTACCCAATCGCCCAGTGTCTCCATGGAGCAACGTCGTGACGGATGGAGGTCAGGCGCCGGGGACCGTCTCGATGTCCTTGAGCATTTCGGCGCGGAAATGGGTCGTGAGCATCTCGCTCATCTCCGACACGTCGCCGTTGAGCATGTCGGTCAAGCGGTGGGTCGTGAATCCGATGCGGTGATCGGTGACCCGGTTCTGCGGGAAATTGTAGGTGCGTATCTTCTCGGACCGTTCGCCCGTGCCGACCTGACTCTTGCGGTCCTGGGCGATCTCGTCGTGCTGCCGCTGCATCTCCAGGTCGTAGAGCCGGGCGCGAAGCACCTTCATCGCCTTCGCCTTGTTCTTGATCTGGGATTTCTCGTCCTGCTGCGAGACCACCAGTCCGGTCGGCCGGTGGGTGATGCGCACAGCCGAATAGGTCGTGTTGACGCTCTGGCCGCCGGGACCGCTGGAGCAGAACGTGTCGATCCGCAGGTCCTTGTCCTCGATGGCGATGTCGACCTCTTCGGCTTCGGGCAGCACGGCCACGGTCGCCGTCGACGTATGCACCCGCCCGCTGGCTTCCGTGGCCGGCACCCGCTGCACCCGATGGACCCCGCTCTCGTACTTGAGCTGGCTGTATACTTCCCGGCCCGCGATCAGCGCGATCACTTCCTTGATCGCTCCGACGCCGCTCCCGCTGCTGGACAGCACCTCCACCTTCCAGCCTTGTCGTTCAGCGAACCGCGTGTACATGCGGAACAGATCCCCGGCAAACAACCCGGCTTCGTCCCCACCGGTACCGGCGCGGATCTCCAGCATGACGTTCTTCCGGTCGTTGGGGTCCGCCGGCGCCATCAGGGTCTTGATCGCGTCCATCAAGTCGTCGCGGCGTGCAGACAACGACGCAAGCTCCTCCTCGGCCAGCTCTCGCATGCCGGTGTCATTGCCCTGGGCCAGCTCCTGCGTCTGGGTGATTTCCTCCAGCACCGATTTGTACTCGCGAAAATTCTCCACGATCGGCTGGATTTCGGACAGCGCCTTCGAGTGGGTGCGGTACTGGTTCGGATCGGCCTGTACCGCGGCATCGCTGACCAGGGCCATCAGTTCGTCGTAACGCGTGTCGATAGTCTGCAGTTTGTCGAACATGGTGGCTGTTCGCCTGTCAGCCCGTGGTGGAAGTCCCCGCTGCCTTCGAGCCCCGCAGAATTCTGCGCTTCCCCGCGGAATTCTGCTGTTTCACGATGCATCCCGCCCGAATGCGTTGCTCGTCGGTTGCATATGCCCAATATGCGCCCTCCTCACGCCTTGTCAGGCGGGCGCCTCGCCGCTCTCGGTGCAACCCGGGGTTCCACCACGGGCTGCTATCCGCCGGACACCGGCGGCAGGAACGCCACCTCGTCGCCGTCGGTCAGCGGCGTGTCCAGGCGCGAGTATTCCGCGTTGACCGCGGTCGATATCGACGTTTCGTATTCCCCCAGCCCGGCGAATTCGCCGGCCAGCGCGCGCCACACGGTCCGCGCGGTGGCGCCCTCGGGCGCCTGCCGCTCAATCGCTCCGGCTCCGACGATGTCTCGCAGCCGGGCAAAGAGTCGAACGGTCACGCGCATGACAGGTTCAGGGCTTTCTGGCGGGCTGCCTCGTCGTCCGGGTCTGCGGTCGCCCCTTCGATCCAGACATCGCCGCCCTCGAAGAACTCATGTTTCCAAATCGGCGCTATCTGCTTCACGCGTTCGATGACGTAGCGGCAGGCGGCGTACGCCTCGGCGCGGTGTGGAGATGCGACCGCGATCATGACGCTGGCCTCGCCAACCTCGAGCGTGCCCAGCCGGTGATGCAACGCCACGCGGACGTTCCAGCGCGCGGCGGTTTCGGCGCCGATCCGTTCGAACGCCCGGAGCGCGAGCGGCTCGTAACCCTCGTACTCGATCCGCAGCACCCGGCGGCCCGCGTTCCGGTTCCGCACGATCCCGACGAACGACGTGATCGCGCCCGGGCCGACGTCCTCGGCAGACTCGCGGCGGGATGTTGTCGTGACGGCCCCAATCAATGCGTCGAGCCTCAGTGCATCGGTCGTCACCGAGTACAGGGACGTTGGCATGCCTGTTTCATTGTCGCTCATTTGTTCCAAAAATGATTGAGCACGCCGGGGCCGTGGCCGGGAAGGGCCTGCCTGATCGCCTCTGCCACATAGTGTTTCGCGCCAACGACCGCGTCAGAGAGCGCGGCCCCGCGCGCGAGGCCGGCCGCGATGGCGGCCGCGAAGGTGCAACCGGTGCCGTGAGTCGCGCGGCTCACGAGTCGGGGACCGCGCAACGCGACCACCGCGGCGCCGTCGTCGAGCAGGTCCACCGCGTCCGGCCCGTCGAAATGTCCCCCGGTGATGACCACCGCGTCCGCGCCCAGTGCGCGGAGTTTCGCGCTGGCGCGCGCCGCCGCCGCGGGCGACCCGATGCGATCGCCGGTCAGCACTTCCGCTTCCATCCGGTTCGGGGTCACGATCCGGGCCCGCGGGAGCAGGCGGGCGCGGATGAGCGCCACCCCATCCTCGTCGAGCAGGCGCGAACCGCTGGTCGACAGGATGACCGGGTCGACGACCACGGGAATGCCGGGGTTGGCATCGAGCTGATTGCAGACGACCCCGGCGATTGACCCGCTGGCCAGCATCCCCGTCTTGATGACGCCTACCTCGAAGTCGTGCAGGGCGGCGGTGATCTGCGCTGCGACGACCGACGGGCTGATGGGTTGGATGGCCGCCACGCCGGCCGCGGTCTGGGCCGTGACCGCGGTGACCGCGCAGGTTCCGTGGACGCCGTGCGCCGCGAACGTCTTCAGATCGGCCTGGATGCCGGCGCCCCCGCCGGAATCGCTACCGGCGATGGTGAGCGCGGTTGGCATCGGTCGGCGTGCGCAGGCCGGCAGGCGGTCAATGTGTCGGCGCCGCGAGCCCGGCAGTGCCGGAGGCGCCGGGGTCGCGGCCAAAGACCAGCAGGTACTGGTACGTCAGGAACGTTTCATGCGAGAGCAGTGTGAACCCGGCCGCTTCGGCGTCGCGGATCACGTCACGCGGGTCGGCCCGCAGCTCCATCAGGGGTCCAGGTCCACCGCCTTCCTTCGTGAAATCGACGATGCCCAGCCGGCCCTGGGGTTTGAGCGCCGCGGCGATATCGGTCAGCAGCGACACCGGGTCGCCGACCTCGGCGTAGACATCGACGATCAGCACGGCGTCGAGCTCGGAGGGGAGCATCGGGTCCCCCGGCGTGCCGAGCACAGGTTCCACGTTCGACAGACCCTCGCGGCTGACCCGATAGGCAATCGCGTCGAGCATCGGCTGCTGGATGTCCTCGGCATAGACCCGTCCGTTGGGTCCGACCCGCCGTGCGAGCCGAACCGTGAACCAGCCGGACCCGGCGCCGATGTCCGCGACACGCGCGCCGTCCGCGATGTTCAGCACGTCCATGATCTCATCCGGCTTCTGCCACACCGTCCGGTCCGGAGCTTCGAGGACCCCGATGTCGTCCGGCGGAAAGAGCCGCGCATGCGGCTGGTTCTGCGCCGCCGCCGGGCCGGCGACGACGGCCAGCAGGAATGCCGCCGCACATGACCGTCTGCACATACGGTGTGATTCTAGCAGCCCGTGGCAAAAGCCCCGCTGCATCCCGCCGAGCGGCGTTGCTCCGGCTGACGAACAGGGCAACCACAAGGGTTGCCCCTACAGACGAACAGAACAGGGCAACCACAAGGGTTGCCCCTACAGACGATCTCGGTGCAACACGGGGCTCCAACACGCTAGCAGCCCGTGAAACGTGCCGGTTCGCCGAGATCGGGCAGCGCCGGCCGACCGAACCCCTGCTCGGCCGCATGTCTGTCGAGCTGGGTTGAGGCCAGGTCTGCAATGGGCAGCAGCTCGAAGGGCGTCGGCGCGCTGACCGTCAACCGTTTCAGATACGCGCCGCAGGTCCTGCAGAGCTGCACGCGGTGGGGTGACGCCCGCCCGATCGCGGCGACGCGGATCTGGTCCGCACTGCCGCCGCAATAGGTGCATCCGGCAGTCTCGATATGCCAGTCGAAACCGCAGAACGAACACCGCAGGCAGGTCCTGTCGGCCAGGTCTTCCGCGAACGCGGGCCACGATCCGCAGGCTGGGCAATATCCGTGCGGCCAGACGTCGAGCGCTCCGCTGACCGCCGGGTGCGGCGCGGCGCCGCCGGGTGCGAAGATGGCCTGTTGAGCCACGTACGCGGCCGGTCCGGACGCGAGTTCCGCCGCCAACCACAGTATGTCCGGGGCAAGGCCTTCGTGCGTCGCCTTGACCCGAATGGCGGTCTGGTTGCGGTCGAACGAGGCATGCAGCAGTGACTCCATCTCGACACGGCCGGCGTCAAGACAGGCCCGCACGTGTCGGGCTGCCTCCCCCGCTCCGCCGGTGGCGAGATCATCACAGGCCTGAACGACCAGCGGCGCCAGCAGATCCACCGGCAGCGCCAGCACTTCGCCGCGCAACACCGGTGTCGCGCCGCGCAGCTTGGTCGCCGCCAGACCAGAATCGAGACTGAACACCGGTGTGTCGAGCGTTCCCAGTCGACAGACCATGTCGATGGTTCGGGTCACCAGTCGTCGCTGGAGCGCAATGGCGGGAGCCAGATCCGGTTCCGCGGCATGCAGTGCGGTCCAGCGAGTCTCCGCGGTGGCGAGCAATGGCACAGGCGCGGAGGTCATCGTTCAGGTTCTCAATGGCGGCCGGCCCAGGGAAGATCGGTTCATTGTATGCCAGCCGAGTGCCGCGCCCGGTCGGCGCCGCGCGGGGTCATGGCACCGGCTGCCGGCCCGCGTCTTGATGCGCCGGCAGCGCCCGGCTATAATTCCTTGAGGCTCCGCGCACCGGGGCCGGGGAGATCTCAATCGATGTCTGAAGTAATCACCGTGACCGAAACCGCCGCATCCAGGATCACCGGCCTCATGGCGGAAGAGAACAAGACGCAGGCAGGTCTCCGCGTCTTCGTACAGGGCGGCGGCTGCTCCGGGTTTCAGTACGGACTGATGATCGAGGAGGGCAGCGGCGACCCCTCGGCGGATCGGGTGTTCGAATCCAATGGCGTCCGTCTGTATGTCGATCCGATCAGCCTTCGCTACCTGACCGGTGCGCAGGTGGACTTCGTCGACAACCTGACCGGCGGCGGGTTCACCATCAAGAACCCGAACGCCAAGTCGACCTGCGGGTGCGGTTCGTCGTTCGACGTGTAGTTCGCCTGCGCGGCGACGGGGGTAACGTCGCCGGTTGGCGTGCCCACTTGAATGGACGCTCAATCTGTCGACCTCGAACGGCTGCGCCCCCCCGGCGGTAAGCGCTCCGGCAAGCGCGATCTGATCGTCACCGTCTTTCTGCGCCAGGAAGGGCACCTCAGCGCCGACGATCTCGTCGATCTGATGCGCCGGGAAGATCAGAGAATCAGCCGGGCCACCGTCTACCGTGCCCTCCAGTGGATGGTCGATGCGGGCATCGCCCGGAAAGTCGATTTCGGTGAGGGCCGGTTTCGCTTCGAGCGTTCCTATCGCCATCCCCGGCACTTCCACCTGATCTGCAGGACATGCAACCGGTCGTTCGAGTTCCTCAGCTCGGACGTCGAGGTGCTGTTGGAGGAGATCGCCTCCGCCCGCGGTTTCCAGGCGCGCCAGAGCGTGCTGCAAGTCTACGGCGTGTGCGAAGACTGTCAGGCCGGGCGGCGTCCGGCAGCGGTGGACGCGCCGACAGAGCTCCTGTTTGCCAGAGACGCCTTGCAGATGGCGATCGCGACCGAGCGCAGCGGTCTCGACTTCTACCGGCGCGGCGCCAGACTCGTGCAGGATGCGCGAGCGCGTGAAGTGTTCAGGCGGTTGTCCGAAGAAGAGACGGAACATCTCGAGACGCTGGAAGCGCGCTATCAGGAGCTGCTCGCGGGGCACCCGCAACTGGAGTCCTATCCGAGGTTCCTGTTCTTCAAGGGCGCCGCGAACGGGCTGTTCGCGACCGGCGCCGACGAACTTGCCGGTGTTCT
This sequence comes from Vicinamibacterales bacterium, assembly GCA_965220695.1. Lineage (GTDB taxonomy): Bacteria > Acidobacteriota > Vicinamibacteria > Vicinamibacterales > UBA8438 > UBA9620. The sequence continues at coordinate 271,257 of OZ244838.1, forward strand.
CGACGATCGTCAGGCGTTGATGATCGGCATCCGTTGTGAGCGCGGGTCGCACCAGTTCTTCAAACGTTATGGCGAACGCTTCGAAGACTCTGAGGGCAAGCGGATCTTCCTGGAGTTCGCCGACGAAGAGCGCGAACACCTGGAGTTGCTGATCAGCGAGTACCGGGCGCTGGTCCTGCGCCAGCAGCAGCGCTCCCGCCGCGCCTCTCCCTGACCACGACCGGCGGCGAGCAGCCCGTCAGGCTGACAATGCGTCCGGTTTCCGCGCCACCACCTGCGCGACTGCGACTGGTGTGGTCTGCTCTGCGTCATGCCAGAGTTCCCAGGCGGCGAAGACACGGCGTAGTTCGTGTGGCCGCAGGAGATGGTCCGGCGATCGGGGACCGAAACCGAGTGCCGGTTGCGCCGTCGTGAACGTCTCGTAGATCACGAATCCGCCGGGTCGCACCGAGTCGCGCAGCGCCTGCCAGATCGTGCGCTGCAGGTAGTTGGTGCAGATCACGACGTCGAAGCGTCCGGGCGGGAGCGGCGCGACGTCGAGGTCGGCCACCCAGAGCCGTCCATGAGCCGGCGCGCCGGCGCGGGCTTGCCGGACCCGGTCGAGGTCGCGGTCGACACCGAAGACGCGGAAGCCCGCGGAGGCTGCCGCCCGGGTGTGCCTGCCGCTTCCCATGGCGAGATCGAGCAGGTCGCGTCGTGCACCGAGCCGCTCCCGGATGATCGGAAGCCAGCGGACCACGACCGCCGCCGGCGCCTGACTCATCTGTGCGTCCTCCGCTGATATCATGAACGGCCGATGTCCGCTGCCTTGATCACGGCGTCGATCCTGTCCCTGGTCGGTCTCCTGTTCAGCGTCGCGCTCGGTTACACCGCCGCCGGCGCCGACGACGTGCTCCGGCATGCGACGCTGGGGATCTTCGTGACGCTGGTCACGCTGCTGGGGCACTCGATGACCATGTTCTACCTGATTGGCAAGGTGCGCGCCATCAAGGATGCGGTCGCCGAAGGCGGACTTGAGACCGATGCGGTCGCCCGGGTGTCCGCCGTGCGGGGACCGGTCTTCAAGATGGCCTCCCTCGCCATGGCGCTGACCATGGTGACCGCCATCGTCGGCGGCGGTGTCGACACCCGGGTGATTCCGCCCGGGTTCCATGCGATGCTGGCCCTGCTGGCCATCGTGGCCAACGTTCTTGCGTTGCGGACCATCGTCGATGCCCTGACCGAGTCCAACCGGATCGTCGACGAGGTCAACCGTGACCTGCTCATCTGACTCCACCCGCGCCGCCATCCGCCATTCTGCCCATACAGGCTACTCGTGTTCTCGAAGATTCTCTTGTTCGATATCGACGGCACGCTGCTGCTGTCAGGCCGGGCCGGCTATCGCGCGCTGACCCGTGCGTTCGACGAATTGTTTGGCGTCGGGTGCGGGTTCGACGACGTACCGGTCGCGGGGATGACCGACGACCTTATCCTGACCGATGCACTCGCCCGTGCGGGGATCGCCGCCACAGTGGCGGACCGGGCGCGGTTTCATCGTCGCTACTGCGAGCTGTTTGCGGCAGAGATTCACTTCCCCGGTCCACGCAAGGGTTTGATGCCGGGCGTGGCGGCATTGCTTGAACGCCTCGACCGGATCGACGAGGTCCGGTGCGGCCTGGTGACGGGCAACTTCGCGGCGCCGGCGCAAATCAAGCTCGAGCACTTCGACCTGTGGCGCTTCTTCACGTTCGGGGCGTACGGAGATGACGCGCCCGTGCGGGACGCTCTGGTGCCGATTGCGTTGGCGCGCGCCGAGCAGGAAGGGGTGACGGTCGAGGCGCCTGGCGATGTTGTGGTGATTGGCGACACGCCGCACGATGTCCGATGCGCCGCGGCAGCGGGCGCCCGGTCAGTCGCGGTGGCGACCGGATCCTACGGCGAGGCTGCGCTGCGCGAGACGAGCGCCGATGCGGTTCTGCCCGATCTCGGCGATACGGAGGACGTGGTCGCGCTCCTGCTGCGCGACACGCATTGAGTGGCCGGTGGTCCGGTCCGACACGCCGGAACCCCGCCGCCCGCGTCCTGACGTCGATCTGGAGCGATGAACGTTGGCGGAAGCGCCTGGGAGTCGAACCCAGCCCCCCCGCGTTGGCGGGGGGCGACCGGTTTTGAAGACCGGGAGGGCCACCGGGCCCCATTCGCTTCCGGGCGAGAAGCGACCATCATCGCACGAGCGTCCGGTTCTGGCGCGAAACTGGATGAGGCTTCGGTGTGGAGGCGAAACGGAAAGAGGGCAGGAACAGACGCACACCGATCCATCGAACGACACGAAACTGACGTTCCGTGCAAGAACGACGCGACCTTCCCGGGCCTCGAAGGAAACCCGACGACTGAAGGCGCGCCGTCCCGGCATTGCGCTGGGACGGCGCGGGAGATTCAGCTTTCGATCAGACGAACTTCACCGGCGCGGGGGCCTTTGCCCGATTCTTCAGGGGTGAAATCGACTCGCTGGCCTTCCCGAAGCAACTCGAACACCGCTCCGCGAACTGCGCTGCGATGGAAGAAATGTTCGATTCCCCCCTCGTCGCGGATGAATCCGAATCCCTTGTCGATCAACAGACGCGCGATAGTACCACTGGGCATACCCTACTCCTCCGATATCCGAACCCCGGTGCCGCTGCCGCGCCGCACGGACGCAACGCTCACCAGCCCGAGACCAGGCGGCCGCTGTTCATCCAGTGGGTCAGAACAACCGCCAGAACCTCCCGCAACCCCTGACGGCCGCGGGGCCGCTCCCGAGACAGGAAACCAATACTACACGGCTCCCCGCCGTATCATACAGGCTTTCAACCTTGAGAGTCGTCAGTCTAGTGAGGTTCGTCAGTGGAAGTCAAGCGTTGGATCCGGCGATGGCCCGGTCCCGACCGCATCTGGTGCGGCGATACGGATGGTAGGCTCTGGTGGCGGCGCAGCGCGTCAGAAACGGGGCGGTTGCGACGGTGGCAGTACGAGCCTACTTCGCCGGTTTGGGGGGTGAATACGTGGTCCAGAAATGGCGATTGCACTGCGGGCATTCCCAGAACTGCTGTGGCGGCCACGGATCTTCGGGACCAGGATCTTTCAGGTCCATCGGCGCGCCGCAACGCTGACAGCGAACACTGACGTCCGGGTGGTTCATGGTGAGACAGATTGTAGTGTTCCGCTACAACGGTTCGCAACCTGCGCGCGGCAGCCGAACGCAAACACCCCCCAAGGACTCGGCAATGCTGCATGCCGGCTGGATGGAAAACGGCCCGGGTTGCATGCGCCTCGTCGTTGCGCCAGTCGCCCCGCGCGGGTGCATGAGGGACTGACAGGCGAGCGAGATGATTCCAGGCGTGATTCTCTCCGGCGGCGGGTCCTCCCGGATGGGGGGGCGTCCGAAGGCGCTGCTTCCGACCGGGCACCTGCAGGAGACGTTTCTGGGCCGCATCGCGGCTACCTTGCGCGCCGCCGGTGTCGATGACCTGCTGGTGGTGACCGGGTATCACGATACGGTGATTCAGCCACACGTCGAGCGGTTCTCGATGCCGGTACGGGTTATTCACAACCCGACCCCCGAGCAGGGGCAACTGTCCTCGCTGCTGGTGGCCCTGGGAGCCGTCGACCATCCCGGTGTTCGCGCGCTGCTGGTGACGCTCGTCGATCTCCCGCTGGTGTCCGCGTCGACGGTCCGCGCGGTGCTCGACGGGTATCGGCGGTCCGGGGCGCCGTTGGTCCGTCCTGAGCGGGAGGGGCGGCACGGGCATCCGGTGGTCTTCGACCGTTCGTTGTTCGATGACCTGCGGCGCGCCGACCCGCAGCGCGGCGCCAAACCGGTCGTGCGGGCTCACGCGGCCGAGGGACTCGAGATCCCGGTTGACGACGATGGGGCGTTCGAGGACGTGGATACGCCTGAGGACTACGAGCGGGCGTTCGGGAGGCCGCTGCCGCCTGCGAGCCCGGAGGAGGGCGCGACGGTGCGCCCGTCCCGGAGTGCCGGCGACTCGGACTGACGGTTCACGGCGGTGTGAGAAAAGGAGTGGTGGACCAGACGGGGGTCGAACCCGTGACCTCGTGAATGCCATTCACGCGCGCTCCCAACTGCGCCACTGGCCCGTCCGTCCTCATTCTATGTCCGCTGCCGTCCTGCGATCAATCCAGCGCGCATTCCCGGGTTGCGCGGTCACGCCAGCCGCGCGTGGGGAACCGCCCGCGCCGCCATCGCGGAAGCACGCACGGCACCACGGACCGGTCGAGACGACGCGTGCCGCCGCGCACTGCTCGACGCCGGCGGACTTCGCTATACTGCGGGCAGTGGCTCGAATCACGTCGAGCGGACGGGTCTGACCGGAAGGGCCGCGGGGAGACAGCGATGCGTGCAGATGCCATGACGGTGGTCGTCGCGACGGCGGTGATCCTGGCGTCCGGCGGGGCGGCCGGCGGCCAGCCGCCGGATGACGCCGAGGACGGGGTCCGCACGCTCGTCGGGCGACTGGACCTGGAACGCTACAAGGCGACCATCATGGGGCTGACCCGGTTTGGAGACCGCCGGCAGGGGACGGCGCGCAACCGCGATGCCGTCGACTGGATCGAGGCGTGGCTCGAGGCTGTCGGGTGTGCCACCGAGCGTGTCGTGTACACCTTTGACCCGCAACCCCGAAGTAGTGGCGTTGCACCCGTCGGGCGGGGGCGGGCTCGGCCGCCGTTGAATCCGGACGAGCCGACACCGACCGGCGGACGAATCGGCCGGAACGGGTCCGGCCCCGGAGGCAGCTCGATTTTCGGCTACCGCCGGCGGACCGGGGTGGTGCGCGACCCGCTGGCGCAACCGGACGAGGCGTTGCGGGCGCTGAACAGCGAAGAGCCGGTGAACGGCGAGCGCGCCGAGGTGTTCTGCACGAAGGTCGGGACCACACGCCCCGACGAGATGTACATCATCGGTGCGCACATGGACGGACACGGGTTCGGCGAGGCGGCAAACGACGATGGGTCGGGCACCGCCGTGGTCATGGAGCTGGCGAGGATACTCAGCGCCCCCGATGTGCACACCGCCAGGTCCGTTCGCTTTGCACTCTGGAACAACGAAGAGACCGGGCTCAACGGAAGCACCGCCTACGTGGAACAGCGTCGCGAGCGCCAGGGCATCGAAGACCCGCCCGGTTCAGGCCGCTACCCCGAGCCGACCTGGCTCGGCATGATCCAGCACGACATGATGCTGTTCGACCATGGCGCACCTGGGCCGGACGGCGAGGTGAGCCGGGACCAGCGTCGGGAGGCGGACGTGAACATCGAGTTTCAGGAGCGCTCGGAATTTGCAGCCGAATCCCGCGAGTTGGCCTTCTTCTTCAAGGCGGCCAATGATGCCTACGCGACCGACTATCCGGCGATGGTGGGCCCGCACATGACCAACACCGATTCGACGCCGTTCATGAACGTGACGCCGGCCATCAGCTTGCGGGAGAACGAGCGCGGCATGCATATCGGGGCCGGGTGGGATCCTCACTGGCACCAGCCCACCGACCTGTATGCCACGTTCACGGACGACGATTTCCGCCTTGGTCTCAACGCGGCCCAAACCACGCTGGCGGCCATCTCCCAACTCGTCGATGCCACGATTGCACCCTGATCCAGGCACTCCACGGGTCCCCTCCTCCAGTTTTTCCTCGCCACGCTCGATCCCTGCTTACGGGGCGCCGCTGACCGGGGCGGTCAGCGTGCGGTGCGCATAGGCGCCTTCGACCCCGAACAGGAGCAATGCCAGCCAGACGAACCCATAGCCGACGAACTGGGTCGGCGTAAACGGCTCGCCGTACACCAGGGCCCCCAGCAGAAACTGCAACGTCGGGGCGAGGTATTGGATGATCCCCATGTGAGAGAGCGGAATCCGCCGGACCGAGGCGCCGAAGAGCAGTAGCGGGCCGATGGTGACGAGACCGGACGCGGCCAGCAACCACAGGCTCGGGCCGCCAGCGGCCAGCGCGTCGGGGGCGCGCGCCGGACCGGCGAGGAGGAACCCGACCGCCGGGAGGGAGAGCAGACCGGTTTCGATGCTGAGGCCGCGCAGCGAGCCGAGCGGCGCCTGCTTCTTGACCAGGCCGTACAGACCGAACGTCACGGCCAGCAGCACGGCGATCAACGGCAGGCTCCCGGCGGCCGCGGTCAGATAAAGCAATCCGGCCAAGGCCAGGCCGACCGCGGTCCACTGCGCCGGTCGCAGCCGTTCGCGCAGCACGACGACACCCAGCGCGACAGTGACCAGCGGTGACAGGAAGTACCCCAGACTGACCTCGAGGATGAATCCGGACGTGACGGCCCAGACAAAGGTCAACCAGTTGACGTACAGCAGCGCCGCGGTAACGGAATAGGTCCCGATGATGCGGGTTGAGACATGCTGCCGCGCGAGACGGTCAGCAGGACGGAGCCACAGGAGCGCGCCCAGCGCCAGCAGTGCCCAGAGCACCCGGTGCGCAATCAGTACCGCCGGTGCGAGCGCGTCGAGCTGCTTCCAGTAGACGGGGCTCAGACCCCAGCAGACATACGCCGCGATGCCGTACCAGAGGCCTCTGTTCACTGCGCGGCGACCGTGATGACGTGCATCATGAAATGGTATCGGTGCGTGCGCCGGACCGCCTGATACCTCGGGGGGATGGGACGCGCAATACAACTGGCGCCACGCGAGGTTGTTCCCACGGGCTGTCAGTAGACGCCCAGGTCGTCAATCCAGATTACACCGTCGGTGTCCGGAGGCACAGCCCCGATATCGACGAGGAAGATGATCGCCCGGATGTCGGTCAGGTCGAGTGCTCCGTCCCCCTCCGGGGTGACGCTGTACAACCGATCGAACGGGACGGTCACGTCACGCCATTCGGTGGTCGTCTTGACCGACGTGTACCAGGACTCGACTCCCTCCGGCGCCGCGGGATTGGCGTCGCGCACCTGGAGCCAGAATCTGTACTGCCTGTCACTCCTGACCCGCAGAATCAGCCCCTGGCGCTCCGACAGGTCCCGTGGTTCGTAGGTGCCGAGCGAGGCGAACGGCGACGGGTATTCGGGGGACGGGGTGCCAAGGTGGAACGACATCCGCGCCGCGGGCGATCCGTCGGGGCCGGACCCCGGCACGATGAACTGCGGATCCAGGGTGGTGGATCCGTCGGCGACCGCTTGGAGTTCCGCGACAGTGTCGAATCGTTCAAGGCTGTCAATCGCGCTGGCGCGGGGCGGCTCCGGGAGACGGCCGCTCGCCGCTCGCCGCTCCCCGTCCCCGGTGGCCAGCACGTAAATCGGGTTCGAGATAATCCAGGGCACCTGCCAGCCGGGCAGCTGCACTTCGACCCGATAGACGCCGGTGTCTGTGACCTGCCGGTCCAATCCGGCCCGGCTCGAGCCGATGACCTCGCCGTCGTGACGCAGCGTGACCTCGGCGTTCGCCGGCAGCGCGCCTCCCGCGCGTAGTCGAAGCGGGCCGCCGGCCGGCACGGTGTCTCCCATCGTCCAATGCTGCGAACCGCGTTCCGCCATGAAGAAGAACCGGTCGGCGGGCGCCAGCGCGCCGATGCCGACGTAGGTGCGGCCTCTGGCCAGGGCGGAGCGCAGTGCCGTGATGTCGGTTGCCGCATCGCCAGTGAGTGGACCATCCAGCAGCACGTAGGTTTGCGCGATGCGGAAGACCGCTTCGTAGCTGGGGATCGAGAGCGGCGCGGCGGGGCCGTGGGCGTCGGTGCCGGCGATGCCGGTGGCGTGCCGTCGGGCCAGCAGGTCATCCCAACGGTCGAGCGTGGTTGGACGCTGCAACATGCGGAGCAGCGCATAGTCGCGGTTCAGAGGATAGCGCAGGACGAGACCGAGCAGACCGGCCCAGCCGGCGCTCCGCCACTGCGAATCGCCATTCAGAATCTCGAGGCCCCAGTTGCCGGGCAGGTCCCAGCCGGTCCATTGCAGGTCGGCGCGCGGGCTGTCCGGATGCGCGGCAAAGCTCAGGCCGCCGAGTTCGGCGAGGTCGTTGAGTGCATCGAGGCCGTCGCCCGAGAACCGGTAGGTCGGCTCCGGGAGCCCCACCGCCAGCAGGTGGCCTTCATGATTGGAGATTTCCGTGCCGACGATCGCGAGTACGCCGGACGCGCCATATCCTTCGTCAGGTTTGGCGGCCAGCGAGTTGTGGTCGGTCACGACGATGAACTCGAGTCCTGCCGCGGCCGCCGCAGCCTCGATCTCCGGGATCGTCCCGGCGCCATCGGAAAAGGTCGTATGGACGTGCGCCACCCCGGCGACGCGAACGAACCTGTCGGGCAGGACGGCGGCCGGCGCAGAGAGGGGACCCCACGTCACGACACGCCACACGGCAACCGTTACGGCCAGCGCGGCCAGCACGCCCGCGGTCTGCAGGATCGTTCTCAAGGAAGAGCCGCCCATGCCGGGCTGCGCCAACACGGACTATCGGCGGGTTTTCAGGGGGCCGAACGTGGTCGCGAGCCACAGCAGCAGGAGGGTGATCGCGGTGGCGGCGCCGACCGTCACGTACACGGTGAAATCGGTCGCGAAATCCATATACAGCCAGTAGGGCAGAATAGCGATGTCCAGGAACAGTGCGGTGCCGAGGACCCAGAGCACGAGACGTCCGGCGGGTCCCAGTTGCGGTGTATCGGTCATGTCGCCCCCACCCATAGCTGTGTACTAGTGTGTTGGCTGCGCGCCGCCATGTCAAACCGCGGCGATGCAGACGAACAGGGCAACCACAAGGGTTGCCCCTACAGGTTCTCGCCTTGCCACGCGGGCGCAGCACCAATCTCGGTGCACCGCGGGTTTCACCACGGGCTGCTAGCAGCCCGTGGTGAAAGCCCCACTGCATTCGATTGGCGCTGCATCCCGCGTGGCGGCGTTGCTTCTCGGTCACAAATGCCCCAATTTGCTCCCTCGTCGCGCCTTGCCACGCGGGCGCAGCACCAATCTCGGTGCAACGCGGGGTTCCACCACGGGCTGCTAGCGTCAGGGTCGTGAACTGACTACAATCTGGAGAATATCCGGCACGAGCGCCGGAGCGTGAAGGAGATCGACGAATGCGCAGGACATTGTGGACTCTCGGCTGCCTGGTGCCGGCTCTCGTGCTCGGGGGCGCACTTGCGCCCGCGACCGCCGGCCAGGGCTCCGATGCGAACTGGACCCTGCCCCGCACACCCGACGGGCATCCGGATTTGCAGGGCGTCTGGGCGAACAACAACATTACGCCGCTCGAACGACCCGAGGCCTGGGCCGACAAGGCCGTGTTGACCGATGAAGAGGTGGCGGCTCTCCAGGTTGCGGCGGCCAACGCGGTTGGCGACGGCGACGCGCTGTTCGGCGATCAACTCGTGCTTGCGGCCATCCAGGGCATCGAGGCAACCTCGTACGATCCGACGACCGGAAACTACAACCAGTTCTGGATCGCGGATCGGGATTTCACCAATCAGACGTCGCTGGTCATCGACCCGCCCAACGGACGGGTGCCCGAGGTGAGGCCAGAGACCCGAGAGCAACTGCGGGGGGCTGCCGAATACCGGCGTGACCATCCGGCCGATTCCTATACGGACCGCCCGCTGTCGGAGCGCTGCGTGACGTACGGTGTGCCGCGGCTCGGCGCCGGCTATAACAGCTACTACCAGATCTTCCAGAGCGCGGACCATGTGGTCATCATGCACGAGATGATCCACGACGCTCGCATCATTCCGCTCACCGGCCAGCCGCACTTGAATGACGGTGTGCGCCAGTTGCACGGCGACTCGCGGGGACACTGGGAGGGTGACACGCTGGTGGTCGAGACCACGAATTATTCGTCAACCGCCAGTTTTCGGGGTTCGTCCGAAGGTCTCCGGATGGTCGAACGGTTCACCCGGGTGGGCCCGAAGACCCTCAACTGGGAAGTCACGATTGCGGACCCCACCGTTTGGACGGCGCCATGGACCGCGCGGATTCCGCTGGCCTTCAGCGCCGAACCGATGTACGAGTACGCCTGCCACGAAGGCAACATCGGCATGGAGGGCATCCTGGCGGGTCATCGTCACGAAGAGCGTACTGCGGAGGACCGGTAGATCGCAGCACCGGTCGTTGCCGAACGAGGTTCGCCATGTCGATGGCGTAGCGGGCGGCGGCTGCCACGCGGTATCTCGGATTGTTTCCCCGTTTTGGCGCCGCGTCGACCGACGCCAACATACCGATCTCGCAGGGCGTGCCGGCGGTCACGATTGGTCGTGGCGGCAGTGCCGGCGGAATTCACACCATTGACGAATGGTGGATGCCCAGCCGCCCCTACGTTGCGATCCAGCGGGCGCTGCTGCTGCTGGTCGCCTCGACCGGCGTCGTCGATTGAGTCCGGTTGCGCGGAACGGTTCATGCGCGCGGCGGCATGGCCGCCGCCGGAGCCTCCCGCGTCAGACACGCACACACGGCGCCGGGCAGTGACGTGACTGCCCGGCGCCGTTGTGACGTACGTGTGGTCCGGTCTACCGATAGGTGTCAATTGGCGGGAGTTGCGCTCCGGTCAGCCCGGTCGGCTCCTCGCCGGCGACCGACGGCATGCGCAACGTGCCAATGCCGTCGATGGTGGCCTCTATGACTTCACCCGGTTGCAAATATCGGCTCCCGGTGCGCGTGTTGGCCGAACCGGCCGCGGTGCCGCCCGACGTGCCGTTGTTGATGACGTCGCCCGGGAAGAGCGTGATGATCGACGAGGCGTATTCGACGATTTCCCAGAGCGAGTGAATCATGTCGCCAGCCTGGGCGTCCTGCAGCGTCTGGCCGCCGACGCTGAGGGTCTGCCGCAGGTTCTGCATCGGGTCGCCGTAGAACTCTTTCGGGACGATCCATGGGCCCTGGGGCGCGAACGTATCGTGGCCCTTGCCGACGAACCAGTCCGAACTGGTGGCGTTGCCGCCGGGCGGCCGCCCGCCGCGGTCCGAGACATCGATCGACACCATGTAGCCGAAGACGTAGGCCTGCGCGTCGGTGGCGGGGACGTACTTCGCCGTGCGCCCGATGACGGTGGCCAGCTCCACCTCCCAGTCGGTCCGGTTGCGCCCGTAGGGAATGACCACGTTGTCGCCGTTGCCGATCACCGCACCGCGGCTCGGCTTCAGGAACAGGTAGGGGACGCCTTTCTCTTCACGCCGCCGCCGCTGGGCCTCGGCCCGCTGCTCGGCGCTGGCGCCTTCGCTCACGTGGCTGTAGAAGTTGACCGCCGCGTTGAGGACCTTCCCCGGATACATGATTGGGGGCCTCGTGCGCAGGTCGGCCACGTCGTGGACGAAGCTGGCCCGGGTGTTGCCCGCAAGCCGGCCGTTGTTGACCGCGTCGTTGACGATTTCGTAGAGGCGATACCGCAAGCCGTACTCGTAGCGGCCGATCAGCTCGAGCATGTCCTCGGGCATCGGCACATGCGGGTAGGCGGGGTTCGCCTCGAGGGCCAGATTGGCCACTTCGATGTCGATGACCAGGCTGTCTCGCAGGATCAGGCCGACATGTGGCACGTCGTGGATATCGAAGGTGCCGACCTTGAACGGCTCCACGGGGGTGACAGGCGGCTGGGCCGAGGCCGTGACGGCGCACGCCAGCATCGCCAACAGGCCAACAATCATGTGTCTTCGCATGGAACTCCTCATTTGACTGGGAACAGGTCGAGCGCCAAGAGTTCCTTGTACTCCCGAGGGGTCGGGGTGTCAAGGGCCGGCGTATACTGTCGGGATGTCTCATGTGCCGTCGTTCCTCACACTGATGCTGGCGGCATCCCTGATCCCCATGGGCGTGGCGCGCCCGGTGGGCGCGCAGCCGCCGGCCGGGGCGGCGCGCGCGCTCGTGCTGTTCATCGGAGACGGGCTCGATGACCACCAGTTGACCATCGCCCGCAACTACCTGATGGACACGTCAGGCGTCTTCAGTTTCGACACGTTTCCACAGCGCGCCGCGGCGCGTGTCCTGACAGTGCTCGAGTCGGACCCGCGAACGCCCGAGTACGTCGGCGATTCAGCGAGCGGCGGGACCGCCATTGCCACCGGCGTCGTGACCAGCCGCGGCCGCATCGCCACCCGTGCCGGCAGCGGGCGCCCGGTGGCGACCCTGCTCGAGCTGGCGGCGGCAGATGGCAAGCAGACCGGAATCGTGACCACATCCAGCATCACCGATGCGACGCCGGCCAGTTTCGTCGCGCATATCCGCCAGCGGTATTGTGAGGGGCCGCGGGACATGTTCCCGACCGAGACGGAAACGCGTTGCCCCGCGGATCTGAAATCCAATGGCGGCCGCGGGTCCATTGCCGAGCAGATTGCCGCGTCCGGCGTGAATCTGTTCCTGGGGGGCGGGTATCGGCACTTCGATCAGCCCGATGAGGCGGGGGTCAACGTGCTGCAGCGTGTCCGCGACAGCGGGTACCGGATAGTGCGTGATGCGGCAGGTCTGGCGGCGGCGTCGAACGAGGGCCCGCTCATGGGACTGTTCGGCGCCGATACGTTGCCGGTCGAGTGGATCGGTGAAGGCGGGGCGCGAGCCGAGCGGGTGCAATTCGAAGCCGATGGCGCACCGATCGCCCCGGAGCCGTTTCGATGTACCGTGAATCCCGAGTTCGGAGATCGGCCGACGCTGGCGGAAATGACCCGCGCGGCGCTGTCGAGGCTGGCCACGGCGCCGCAGGGGTTCGTCCTGATGGTGGAAAGCGCGTCGATCGACAAGCAGGCGCATGCCGGGAACCCCTGCGGTCAGATCGGTGAGACAAAGGCGCTCGACGAGGCGGTGCAGATCGCGGTGGCGTTTCAGGAACGGTACCCGGAGACGTTGATCGTTCTCTCGTCCGATCATGGACACGCTGCGCAGATCATTCCGTGGCCCAGTCTGTTCGCGTCTCGAACGGCACCGCAATACCCGCCCGGCAAGGTGGCGCGGGTGCGGACACATGACGGCGGCGTGATGGCGGTGTCGTACGGCACGAACACGACGTATCTGGAAGAGCACACCGGGACGCAGGTGCCGGTGTACGCTCGCGGACCGGGAGCGCAGTCGGTGCGCGGCCTCATCCGGCAGGCGGATCTGTTCGACATCGTGCGCCGGGCGTTGGCGCTCGACGAGCCGGTCGCCACGGACGCGAGCCGCCGTTCGGATGATCGGTGGCGGTGAGGGCGTTGTATGCATGCGGGACGTGGTGGCCGGCCGGCTCCGGCCACAGGGAGGATGAGCCGTTGAGACGCAGGAACAGTGTACTGACGGGCGTGATGTCCGTGCTGCTGATGTGGGGAACGCCCAGCGACGGCGCGGCGGCGTCCAAAGACGCGGAGCAACCGGCGGGCGGTGCGGACGCGCTGCGGGTATTTCTGGATTGCGGGAACGCCTGCGACCTCGACTATCTGCGGCGCGAGATCACTTTCGTCAACTACGTGCGCGACCGGCGCGACGCCCAGGTGCATGTGCTGGTCACCAGCGAAGGCAGCGGCGGCGGCACCCGCCACACGCTGGCGTTCATCGGGCTCGACGATTTCGATGACAGGGAGGTGACGTATTCATACGCCGAGAGCCGGACCGACACCGGAGACGAGACCCGGGCGGGTATCGCCCAGGTGCTGCGTGTCGGGTTCCTGCACTACGTCATCGATACGCCGCTGGCGTACGAGATCGAAATCGGGACCGGCGGCGGCGGCGCGGACGGCAACGGCCGGCGCCCGATGATGGCGCAACCCGAGGACGACCCGTGGAACTTCTGGGTGTTTCGACTGAGTACCAACGCGCAGGCCTCCGGCGAGAAATCCCGACAACGACGCAACTACAACGGGTCGGTCTCGGCCAATAGAACCACCGAGCAGTGGAAGATCAGGATCGAGGGGAGCAGTTCGTACAGAGAGAACATCACCAAGCTGAGAACCCGCGATTTCAAGGACATTACGACCAGCAGCAGCCTCAGCGGGCAGGTGGTCAAGAGCCTGGGCGAACATTGGGGCGCCGCCGTACGCGGTGAGGTCAGCAAGTCCACCTTCCTTAACCAGGACCGCAGGCTGCGGGTGTTTCCCGGCATCGAGTTCAACGTGTTTCCGTACTCGGAGTCGTCTCGACGGAGTCTGACGTTGGCCTACGAAGTGGGCATGGAGTCGTACGACTACAACCAGGAAACCATCTTCGGCAAGACCGAGGAAACGTTGCCCTCCCAGGAGGTCGAGGTCACGTTCGACGTCGAGCAGCCGTGGGGCGACAGCCGTGTGCGGGCGCGCTACAACAGCTTTCTCAACAACGTCAGCAAGTACAGCACCTCGGTCTTCGGAGATCTGTCGTTCCGGGTGGTCCGCGGGTTGTCGTTGTTCGTGAGCGCGAGCACGTCACTTGTGCGCGACCAGCTCTATCTGGCGAACGAGGACCTGACGGATGAGGAGATTCTGATCGAACGCCGGCAGCTTGCGACCGATTCACGATACCGTGTGTCATTCGGGTTCAGCTACACGTTCGGATCGATCTTCAACAACGTCGTGAATCCGCGATTCTGACTGATGGACGTCTCCAGTGCGCGGGACCTGACCGGTCCGGCGCTGCATGCGTAGGCGGCGATGACGGCAGACGCAAGCTGGCTCCGGCGCCCGCAGGGCAAGTGGCTGCGCAAGGCGCTCTTTCAGATCCATCTCTGGACCGGACTGGGGGTGGGGCTGTACGTCGTCGTGGTGAGCGTGACCGGCAGCGTACTGATCTACCGCAGCGAGCTGCGGCAGAGGTTCGACCCGCAGCCCCGACCGGTCGAGATATCCGGACCACGTCTCGGCGCGGACGCCCTGATCGCCGCGGTCCAGCGCGAGTTCCCGGATCACGCGGTCGAAGTCTGGACCGAGCCGGACGACCCCGCGCTGGCCGTCACCATGTCGGTGAGGCAGGGGAGCGGGCCGCCGGATCAACTGTTCTTCGATCCCTACACGGGCGAATATCTGGGCCACGCGCTGCCGGCCGGCTGGCGGCTGACCAGTTGGACGCTCGATCTCCACGACAACCTGCTGGCGGGAGAGACCGGGCGCGCCGTGAACGGCGCCGGCGCCGTCCTGCTGACGGTGCTGGCGGTGACCGGCGTCGTCATCTGGTGGCCGGGAATCCGGAACTGGCGGCGGAGCCTGCTGATCGACTGGCGGTCGAAGTGGCCCAGATTGATTTGGAGCACGCACAGCGCATTCGGGTTCTGGACCCTGTTCTTTATCTTCATGTGGGGCTTCACCGGCGTGTATCTCGCGTTCCCTGAGCCGTTCGCCGCGATCGTCGACTACTTGGAACCGTTCGAAGAGGACAACTTCGATCCGCGCACCGGTGACCGGGTGCTGTACTGGTTCGCGTATCTTCACTTCGGTCGTTTCGGCGGCTGGCAGACGAAGCTGGTCTGGGCGATGATCGGACTGGTGCCTCCGGTAATGTTCGTGACCGGTGCGCTGATGTGGTGGCGCCGCGTGATCCGCGCGCCGCGAGCGTCGTGACCGGTGCACCGGCGGTGGTGAGAAGGGGTATAAGATCTACCGATCCGTGACCGCGCCGAGTGACTGGCGTGAAGGGAGAAGAAAGCATGACTGGCATACGTTCCGGCCGGCGGTTGGGATGGCGTCGGGAGGTGATCGTGAGCGCGGCGCTGTGTGGGCTCGCCGCTGGCGGTTTGCCGCCGGCCGCCCTCGCGCAGCCCGGCCCCGATCCGTCCGAGATCCCGGACCTCGTCGGGACATGGGATGGCGGCCCCCGCGCCCGGCGCGTCAACGGACCCAACATGCCGTGGGTGCCGGGGGAGAATTTTCCGGTGCTGAACGAGCGGGGTCTGGCGTACCAGGCGGCGTTCGACGAGGCGATCGCTCCCAAGTACGACTGTGTGCCTTCGGCGTCTCCGGCGCTGCAGTACGACCCGTACATGATGGACGTGACGCAGTGGCCTGACCGCGTCCTGTTCCGGTACGAGAAGGACGATCAGATTCGTACGGTCTGGCTCGACGGTCGTCAGGCGCCCCCCACCGAGTTCAGCGTACAAGGGTTTTCCACCGGCCGCTACGACAGCGGCGCGCTGCTGGTCGAGACCACCAATTTCGTGTTCGATATCGCCGGCTTCGACGACTACAATGGCATCCCGTCCTCGCAGCAGAAGAAGGTGACCGAGCGATACTGGCGCGAGGGTGACGAGTTGCGGATGACGCTGACGGTGGAGGATCCGATGTTCCTGCGCGAGCCGGTTTCCTATACCACGCGGTGGTTGCCGGGGCCAGAGGGCTACAAGCTGCAGGCCTACAACTGCGACCCGTTCGAGGCAGGGCATCCGCGCAAGTTTCTCGTGCCGAAATATCGATGACGGTTTCGAGATCGAAACCTGGGAACTTAAGGAGGACGTTGTGAAATCGTTGCTGTGGATAACTGGAGCGATACTGGCGGTTGCGGTAGTGGTGACCGGCGTGCCGGCGGTCGCCCACCATGCCAGTGCGCCGTTCTATGATCCGGAGAAGCGTGTCGAGGCGGTCGGCACCGTCACCAAGTTCGTATTCCGGAATCCGCATTCGTTCCTGTACGTGGATGCGCCGAACGCAGATGGATCGATCACGGCGTGGGAGATCGAAATGGGTGCGTCGGTGATGATGAGCCGGCGCGGCTGGACGCCCGACACGATCAAGGCAGGAGATCAGATCAAGGTCGTGGGCCAGCCGTCGCGCGCGCCCGGAACCTTCGGCATTTGCTGTGCCGAGTTGACCAGACCGGACGGGAGTCCGTTCCGACCGTAACCGGCGATTGCCGCGGCATCAGGCAGACGGGCGCCCGCCGCTATCTGGCCGGCGCGTCGGCGGGATCGTTCCGGTACCAGAAACGCGCGTGGCAGTTCTCGCAGGCCGCGTCCAGCCGGTCCCCTCCAGCCAGCAGCGCGTCCACGTCACGCGCGCGCACCGCGTCGAGCATGACGACGCCTGCGTCGTGCAGCTCGCGCGCCGACCGCGTCCAGGCATCCTCGTGTTCAGCGACCCGCACGGCGATTTCCTGCGGTTCAAGGTCGATATCCGGCATCTCGGAGACGGAGTGTTCGCCAGCGATACGCCGGCCTGCGATCTGTAACAGGTTGCCCGACTCGACCAGCATGATCGCGCTGCGTTCGAGCGCCATCCAGTCGCCGTACGTCTCCGGCCGCTGTTCGTCGAGACCCTCCGGGGTCGAGGTGATGACCACCGCGTCCCAGAGGGCATCGGCGGCAGGGTCGATCAGCGCGCGCATGAGATCCTCGACGGTGCTTGTGGGCTGGAAGTCGGCAGCCGGCGGCGCGGGCGTGGCCGGCGCGGCACATGCGCCCAATGTTGGAGCGGCGACCGCGACGAGGATGAGCCCGAATCGCCAGGACCGAAGCAGCCCGTGGTAAAAGCCCCGCTGCATTCGATTGGCGCTGCGGTCGCAAATTTTCCAATTTGCTCCCTGTCGCGTCTGGCGGCGTTGCTCCTCGGTCACAAATGCCCCAATTTGCTCCCTCGTCGCGCCTTGCCAGCCGCGCGCCGCGCCAATCTCGGTGCAACGCGGAGTTCTACCACGGGCTGCTAGCGTCTGCACCATCGAAGTGTCTCCACGCCTGCCAGGCAGGCTGGATCAGTCACCCACCTGACGTCCTGCCGTTGTGTCGGCGGGCACTCGCTACGGACAGCGGTAGGTGTTCTCCAACGCCCGCAGCACGAGGTCGGTGTCCTCCTCTGGCAGCGCCAGAGGATTGTCTTCCAGATAGCGCACCACGACCCAGACGGCTTGCGCGGCGGTGGCGTCCGGCGGCAGACAGACCCGGCCGGGCAGCAGGGTCGCGGCAAGGTCGACCACGCCGTGCACCAGTCCGGCGCAGTAGCCCATGCCGAACGGGTCTCGTTCGAACGCCTCCTCTCGACCGGCGCCCGTGCGGCCGAGGAACTCGAAATAGAGGCGGCAGTGCTGCAAGAGCTGGATGCCGGCCCCGTCGCTGTTCCGGCTGCCCTGCCGGTTGTCACTCGGCTGTGCCGCCGCGATCATGAGAAAGACGGCGATGACCACGGCGCGCTTCATGTGCGTTCCCGACTATGGCAGTGTCCGGGCAGGTCGGCGTCGCGCCGCGCCCGGGGTCTGGCAGCCCGCTGCGCAAGCGCAGGGGGCGCCGCGCCAATCCCGGTGCAACGCGGGGTTCCACCACGGGCTGCCAAGGACTGAACCGGCCCTTGCACGTGCGCCGCTCCGCACTGACCGCCGGTGCGGCGGCGGCGGTGGCGGCCGCTATCGCGCCGCCGCCTCCCGTTCCTGCACTCGCGCCCCCCGCAGCAGGTTCTCCATGCCGTAGTTCCGTTCGTGGCAGGCGTACTCGTAGATCAGTCCGTCGGTCTTCGGCAGATCGAGCGCGGCGGTCCACTCGCGTTCCCAGGTCGTGGGGTCTTCGAAGGTGACCTCATAACGGAGGATGTTGGCTTCCGGTCGCGAAAACCGTTCGATCAGCGTCAGGTTCTCACCCGCGCCGCGCCAGGGCGCCTGTCCCGAAAAGCGGCTCGTTTCGACGACCAGCGTATCGCCTTCCCAGCGGCCATGCGAGCGGCCCAGCCATTGGCGCGGCGTGTCCGTGGATGCCGACCCGCCATCGAGCGGGATGATTCGCATCTCATGCACCATCTCGAGCAGGATGGCGACGTGGGTCTCGCTCTGGAAGATCTGGAAGTTGTTGTTGTAGGCGCCGCCAAACCGGACCGTGCCGCGGGACAGGCAGCGCTCCCACAGGCCGCGGTCTTCGGGGTTCTCCGAGTTGTTGCGGGGCCGCGCCGCCGCGCGCCGCGCGTCCGTCCGGGCGATCGCCGCGGCAGTACGCGCCGGAATCTTCCCATCCGGTGGATCGATGATCAGCGCCGTCCGGCCGTCGGAGAGCCCCCGGTCCCACCAGAACTGGTTGTAGGCCAGACCGACGTCCCGCGCGGCGCTCAGTTCGCCGCGGCGTTCCGATGTGGCGAAGGTGGTGGCCTGGACGTTCGCCTCGGCGATCTCCTCGGCGGTGAGGAACTCGCGGCCCTCGTAGCGGTTCGGCCGTTCGAGGGGCGTCGCGGTGCCGTGGTCCCAGACCCCTTGCAGATCGGGTACGCCCCAGGGCATGCGCGGCGCTGGAGAGCCGTCGGGCGCCCGACCGGCTGACGCCGGCTGGCCCGCGGACACCGGAGCTGCGAAGCAGACGAACGCGAGCACGGTCGACAGCAGGGCGATCTTGCGCTCAATCATGGTTCCCTCTCACGCGGAAAAATAACGCTGGCAGACCTCCGACGTCGCGGCGCCACCCGGCGCCCTCGCCAGTATACGCCCATACCCGACGATACCGGCACGGCGCGGCGGTGCACCCGGGACTGTCGGTCCGGTAGGATCCACGAAGTCGACACACAGGAGGACAAATGTCCAGGACAGACCCGCCGGCCGTCACGGGGACCATGGTGCTGCTTGTCGTCCTGCTCGCCTGGACCGGGTCCGCGGCCCAGACCCCCGACACCGTATTCCTCGAAGATCTGACCTGGACCGAAGTGCGGGACAGTGTGGCCGCCGGCGTGACGACCATCATCATCCCGACGGGCGGGACGGAACAGAACGGTCCGCACATGGTGTTGGGGAAGCACAACTATCTCGTCCGACACAAGGCGGGTGAAGTGGCCGCACGACTGGGCGACGCACTGGTCGCGCCGGTGCTGGCGTATGTCCCCGAGGGCAACGTGGATCCGCCGACAGGACACATGCGCTTTCCGGGCACCATCACGACCCCGCCCGAGGTGTTCGAGCAGGTGCTCGAGTACGCGGCGCGCAGTCTGAGACAGCACGGATTCGTCGACATCGCGTTGCTTGGCGACAGCGGGGGCAACCAGGACTCGCAGGCTGTCGTGGCCGCGCGGCTGAATGAGGAGTGGCGGCAGACCCCGGTCCGTGTGCATCACTTGACGGACTACTACCCGGGGCCGGGCGATGCGTGGCTGATCGCACAGGGTGAGCGGGAGGAAGATGTCGGATCCCACGCCGGCATGCACGACACGGCGAGTTTCCTGTTTCTCGATCCATCGAAGCTGCGTCGAGACAGGATGGAGCGCGGCACGGGTCCGGACGGCAACGGCGTCAGCGGGCACCCGGGCCGGTCGACCGCCGCGTACGGCGAGCAGATCCTCGAAATGCAGATTGACGCGGCGGTGCAGCAGATCGAACGGCTGCGCGTGACCAGTCGGCGTTGAACGCGGCAGCCGTGGACGGGGCGGCAATCACGCCGCCGATCCGTGTGAAGGAATTGCGTACTGGTCCGGTTCAGCCGCCTGCACATCGTGCGCGCAGACCGCCGTGTTGTTCTGGTACCAGGTCCATATGCCACTGGCACGCTTCCTGCTTGGACGGGTTGGCATGGCAGAGCGCGAATCGGAAATCACGTTGCAGACCCTGGATCGGAAGATGGACACCTCGGTCGGCCGCCTGGCCACGTGGCTTGACGGGGTCGACAAACGGTTCGACCAGGCCTCCACGCAGCTCGATGGGGTCGGCACATGGTGCGATCAGGTTCTCACGAAGCTCGACGGGGTCGACACGCGCCTCGATCAGATTGACGCCCGCCTCGAACGGCTGGACGCCAAGATCGACGTCAAGACGGATGAAGCCAAGCGGCACGCGCTGGTGCTCTTCGAGGCGACGAGGAGCGAGATCCGTCACATTGTCGAGACCGTGGGCTCGATCAACGAAAATCTGGACCGATCACGCGACCCCAACAGCGGCGTCGAGGGCGACGTCGAGTTCCTGAAGATCGCGGTCCGTGGGCTCGACCGCCGCGTGGTCAGTCTCGAAGACGAGCCGGGAAGCTGAACCGCGCGCGCAGCCGGTTCACACCGTTCTCAGGAAATCGATCAGCAACCGGCTCGTTTCCTCGGGCTGCTCCTGCTGCACCCAGTGACCGGCGCCGTCCACCATGTGCACCGCGCGCATGTCGGTGCAGGCCTCGTTCCGCATGCGTTCCAGGGCGCCCGGGCTCTGATAGCTGCCCCAGTCGCTGGCGCCGGAAATGAAGACGGACGGCTGATCGATCGTGCGTCCTGCAAAGAGTTGCATCTCGGCGGCGCCGATGCCTCCGGACCGATAGTGGTTCAAGCCGCCCTGGAAGCCGGTCCGCCCGTATTCCCCGGCATAGACGGCCAGCTCGTCGTCCGGCAGCCAGGTGTTGGCCGCGATCTCGGCGGCGGTCGGCATGTGCCTGGCGACCGTTTCGGCCATGCCGTCGGCGAGATCCATGATGTAGTAGGTGGGCATCTGGGCCATGACGGCGGCCGTGCGCGCCGCAAGCCGGAACGGCTTGTTGTCGGTCCAATCGGCGCTCTTGTAGTGGTAATAGCCCCGCAGGAACGCGTGCAGTCCCTGGGGGGCGCGCCACATGTTCTCGTTGGCCGGGCGGGTGGTGTAGTAGCGCTGATAGTGCTTGCGAGGGCGCGGGAGCCGGGCGAGCTCCTCATGGAGGTTGGGTCCCGCGGCCCTGGGCTCGGGCGGGTTGTCGGCCGTGTCGAACGGCAGCGACGCGGAGCCCCCGAACGGTGCGCTCATCAGTGCGACCGAGGTGAAGACGTCAGGCCGTACGATGGCGCACCACGCGGCGATCGGCGAGCCGAAATCGTGCCCGATGACCCCGACCGAGCGATAGCCGAAGGCGTAGACCAGCCCCAGCGCGTCGCGCACGACGTTCAACCGCCGGAACGACTCGAGATCGCCGTCATAGGCGTCATCCCAGCCGGTCGTGCGTCCGTATCCCCGGATGTCGGGGGCGAACACGTGATACCCGGCCTCGGCCAGCGGTACCATCACGTTCCGCCAACTGTAGGCGAGCTCGGGAAATCCATGCAGCAGCAGCAGCCCCGGCCGCCGTCCAGCCTCGAACCCCGCCTCCAGGACGTGGATCCGCAGTCCGTTGATGTTGTCCACGAACCGCGAGCGGATCCCGCCCGGGAGGACATCGGCGCCGAGGGGCCCGACGTCACGGGGCTGGGCAGCCGCGCGCCCGGCGGCGCCCGTTCGCGCACCGGCGGCGGCCGGCCGCGCGGCCAGGGCGGTTGGCGCCAGGGCCGCCAGGCCCTGAATCGCTTCACGGCGTGTCATCGCTCCAGGCATCGCTCTCTCCTTCGCACACTATCGGAACCCGGCTCCGCAAGTGTAGCAGTCCCGCTCCGCAACCCCGTTGTATACGCGTCTCCCGCGGGGCGGGCCGGGACGTCGTCCGGTCGCCACCTGTCTGCATCGTCTGCGATACCATTGACCGCATGACCCGGTCTGCGGAGTTGGTGCGGGCGGCCGTCGCGGCAGGCGCGCTGCTGGGGGCGGCCGGCGGCGCCTCGGCGCACCCTGCGCCGTTCAGTTTCATCGATGTGCGCATCCAGTCGACCAGCGTGGATCTGGAAGTGGTGGTGCACGCGTTCGACGTCGCCTACGTGCTGGGGATCCAGCCCCCCGATCAGGTGCTGCGCCCCGGGGGGCTGGGCGGCCGCAGCGTGCGCCTGATCGATCTGCTGCGCGAGCGGTTAATGGTCGCCGTCGACGGCATCCCGTTGTCTGTCGACACCTGGTCAGACCCGGAGCCGTTGCCCGAACGACAATCGGTGAGTCTCCGGACCCGTGTCGACCTCGGCCGCAGCCCGGGTGTCGTCGACGTCGCCGCCGTCCTGTTTCCCTATGACCCTGCGCATCAGACGTTCGTCAATTTCTACGACGAGGGCGAACTGACGTCGCAGGCGATTCTCGGCGGCGACGACACACGCGTCGAGTACTTCGTCGGCAGCCGGCAGGGCACGCTGGCCGTCATCGAGAAATTCGTGCCGCAAGGCGTGCACCATATTCTCATCGGCCCCGACCATCTGCTGTTTCTGATCGGTCTCCTGCTGCTGGGCGGCGACCTGCGGCGCCTGTTGCTGGTCGTCACCGCGTTCACCGTCGCGCACAGCGTGACCCTGGCGCTCGCGGTGCTGGGCGTGGTCTCGCCTCCGGGCGGCATGGTCGAACCGATCATCGCACTGAGCATCGTCTATGTTGGCGCCGATAACCTGCTTGTCCGCGAAGGACGCGACATGCGGGTCTGGATTGCCCTGGTCTTCGGGTTGATTCACGGTTTCGGTTTCGCCAGCGTGTTGCGCGACATGGGTTTGCCGAGCGGTGCGCTCGGCTGGTCGCTGTTCTCGTTCAATCTCGGCGTGGAAATAGGACAGATCGCGGTCGCCGTCGTCGTGGCGTCGGCGCTGATCGCGCTCAGGCGTCGCAGCGAGGTGGCCGGTCGCCGGGTGGCGGTCGCCGGGTCGATCGCGGTGATGGCGACCGGGGCGTTCTGGTTCATTCAACGGGTGTTCTTTTCGGGAGGCATGACATGAGAAGGGTAGTGATGCTCGGCGCGGTGGTACTGGTCGGCGCGCTGTCGGTCGCCGGTGCGGCTGGTCAGCGGGGCGAGATGACGGTCGAGGTCGAGCGCCTCGAAGACAACCTGTTCGTGCTCCGCGGGGGCGGAGGCAATTCGGCCGCGTTCGTCACCGGCGACGGGGTCGTGCTGGTCGATACCAAACTGGCGGGTTGGGGGCAGCCGCTCATCGACAAGATCGGCGAACTGACGTCGAATCCGGTGACGACGATCATCAACACCCATGCGCACTTCGACCACGTCGACGGCAGCGTCGAATTTCCGGCGTCCGTCGAATTCGTCGCGCACGAGAACACCCAGCGCCTGATGCGCGAGAACAACCCTGTCCGCGGGCTGGGGCGGCCGGCCCGGCCGAGCCCGTTCCAGGGCGAGAACGGGGTCGGCATTCCGGAGCGGACTTTCACCGACACGTTGACGCTCGGCAACGGCGCCGACCGGGTCGAGCTGCACTACTTCGGGCGGTCGCATACCGGCGGCGATGCGTGGGTGGTGTTCCCGTCGCTGCGGGTGGCGCACTCCGGTGACGCCTTTCCGGCCAAGATGGTGCCGATCATGGACGCCAACAACGGGGGCAGCGGCATCGACTATCCCGAGACGCTGCGCAAGGCCTCGGCAGGTATCACCAACGTCGACCGGATCATCACCGGTCACAGCGCGGTCATGACGCCGGCCGACCTGAGCGAGTACGCCGACTTCGTCGCCACCTTCGTCGACAACGTGCGCGAGGCCAGGACGCGTGGGACCTCGGCTGCCGACTTCGTGGCCGGATGGGAGGTGCCGAGCCGGTTCGCCGGGTATGTCAAGGGCCCGGCCGAGCGGCTCACGGTCTACGTTCAGGACATCTACGACGCGCTGCCGTAACGCGTTCCGCGGCCGCTGCGAAAAAACGTGACCGGCGAATATGCGATCGGGTTAATAATGTCACTGGATCGGGCGGCTGTCGGGATGGCGCCATGCATGCGAAGGGGATCTGATCATGCCGAATGAAACGACTCGTCGTGAGGTGTTGAAGGGCGGTGTTGCGCTGGCCGGGCTCGGCGTGTTCGGGGTGCCGGAGTGGGCCTTTCCGGCGCTCGCCCAGAATGAGACCCTGGTCGAATTCACCGACCTTCCTGATGAGATCGTCCTCGAGCGGACGCCGGATCGGCGGATCATCGACGTACGTCACATCGACGGTCCGATCACGCCCGCCGACCAGTGGTTCACGACGCAGCACTACGGGCATCCGGACGTCGACCGCGCCACCTACCGGCTGCGGGTGTCCGGGATGGTCGACACGCCGCTCGAACTCTCGCTGGCCGATCTGCGCGCCATGCCGAGCCGGGAACTGGTGTTCGGCTTCGAGTGCTCCGGCAACCGCGGTCCGCTCAACGGTCTGTCGAGCAACGGCCGCTGGACCGGCGTACCGTTGCGTACGGTGCTCGAGCGGGCCGGCATACAGGACCGGGCGCGCGAGTTCGTGTTCTTCGGCGCCGACCACGGCGAGGAAGAGGTCGAGTTCCGCGGGCGCACCTCCACAGTCGATCAACAGTACGGGCGCAGCCTGCAGCGTGACATCGCGTTGTCGGACGAACCGTTGCTGGCGTACGAGCTCAACGGCGAGTTGTTGACCGCTCATCAGGGACGGCCGTTGCGGTTGCTGGTGCCCGGCTGGTACGGCGCGCCCAACGTCAAGTTCCTGTCCGAGATCCATGTGCAGGAAGACCAGTATCTGGGCAAGTACCAGGCGCGCTGGTATCGCACGCTCAAGGGCGAGATGGTCAATGGCGAGATGAAATGGAAGGAGACCGCCATCACCAAGATGCGGTTGAAATCCTACGTCGCGCGGGTGACCAGGATGGGGAACCGACACAAGGTGTTCGGCGTGATCATGCACGACGGCACCCCGATCGAGTCGGTCGAGGTCCGGATCGACGATGGACCGTGGCAACCGGCGACGCTCGACCCGGCCACCAGCGAGAAGTACTCCTGGAAGTTCTTCAGTTACGACTGGAACGGCGCCACCGCGGGCGAGCACACCGTCACGTCGCGGGCGACCGACACCAGCGGCTACATGCAGCCGACGGCCGAGGAGCTCGAGGTGAAGCAGACCTTCCTGGAGCAGAACAACCAGCACCCGCGCACGGTGATGATCACCTAGCGCGCGTCATCCGCTCGACAGGCACTCGACCGGCGACGGCCCTCCACATTGAGCGGAGGGCCGTTGTCATGTACGCGGACGTGATGCTCGGCGGGCGCCGCCGCCACTCGAGGTCCAGTTCCCGCAGGTGCGTCGCGCAGCCCGAGGTGAATGCGCGGCCGCGTGATCCGGCGCCACGCGGGGCTGCACGACGGACTGCGAGCGGACCCATTCCGCGCGTATAATCGCACGGAACCGGGACAATACCCAATCACCCGGACGCGCCGGGGATGGCGCGGCGTCGGTGTCGGAGCCGTGTCGGCCGGCGTGGTCGAGATGTGCGGCCATTCGATGCACGAAGACTGAGAGGGACATGGCCATGGCGATGAAGACGCGACGATTCGGGGGTGTGCGTCGGTGGAAGGGCGGTCTCGCGGCGCTCATCGTGCTCGTGGCCGGGGCGGCCATCCAGGCGCAGCAGCAACCGCTGGTGGATGCCGCCGGTCAAGTGCGCGAGGAGGCGTACGACCATCTGCGCCGGGCGCTGTCCGGCGCCGATCAGACCTATGCCCGCATCGACGGGCGCCAGTTGAAAACGTGGCTGCGCGAGGTCGTCGCGTTCTCGCGGCAGAGTCGCGATGACGGCAATCGGTACTGGGGACGCATTTCCGGTACCAAGTACGAGGTGATGGCGGCGGACTGGGCCGAGCAGCACTTCCGCCGGTTGGGGATGGAGGACATCCATCGCGTCGACTTCGACCTGCGGCCGCAGTGGTTTCCGCTCGACTGGAGCCTGACCGCCAGCGGCGCGGGACAGCAGCTCAGCTTCGCATCCGCGAATCCGGCGACCGGGTCGCGGTCGTTTCCCGCGGGTATCGAGGCTGAAGCGGTCTGGGTCGGGCTCGGGACCGCCGCCGATTTCGCCGGTCGAGACGTCGCCGGCAAGGCGGTGATCATCCAGACGATCCTGGCTCCGGGGCAGATGGGCAACTCGGCCTCGTGGGAGGGCGCGACCATTCGGGCCGAGCAGGCGGGCGCAGCGCTGATCATCGGCATCTGGGGGTACGGCGGCAACCTCGCCGTCTGGCAGAGCACGAACTCGTTCCAGATGGTGCGCAACGACGACGGGACATCGCGCTACGTCAACGAGCAGGTCGCCACGCCGGGGTTCTTCATGGGCTTCGAGGATGGCCGTACATTGCGCGATCTGGTGGCGACGGGGCAGCCGGTCACCATCTCGGCGCGCGCCCGGACCGAAATCAGGGAGGGGCTGTCCAGCCCCAGCATTTACGGCACGCTGCCTGGGACGACCGGCGAGACGATCTACGTGATGGCGCACATGGACGGGTACTACGATGCCGCCCTCGACAACGCGTCCGGCATGGCGGTCATGATCGGACTGGCCGAACATTTTGCGCGCGTGCCCAGGGCCGAGCGGCGCCGGAACATCACGTTCATCGGAACCGCCGGTCATCACGTCGGATCGCCTAACGCACGGTACTTGCGGGATCAGGGCCTGCTGGAGCGGACGGCGCTGATGGTCAACTGCGAGCATATCGCGCCGACCCAGTTCATCGCCTTCAACAACGAATTGCGCTTGACGACCACCGTCTCGCCGCGCCGCTGGTGGGTCCACGGCAGCCAGCGGTTGCTCGACATCACGCTCGATGCGTATCGCGCCTTCGGCGTCAGCGTCATCGCCGAGATGGACGGCCGCGCGACCGGAGAGATGATGGCGATCGACAAGGACGCGCCGTCGGTGCAGCTCATCCGGTCGCCGGAGCACAAACACACCGATGGCGATATTCCGTCCCTGGTGCCGGCCGCCGGGCTCGAGGCGGTCGCACGGGCCTTCGCGAAGATCATCGATCAGGCCAACACCCTGGACCTGGACGAGTTGCAGGCTGCGCCGCGGCGGTCGAGCCGCTAACGCCAGCGTCCGGACGTGGCAACACCGGATGGGCCCGGTCGGGTGAACCCCAGTTTCACCGTTTCATCGGCGGCGCTGACCGCACGGCTCGAACGGCATGTTCGCGAGCTGCGCGCCTGCACGCGCTGTCCGCGGATGCAGGGCCCCGTGGTCAGCGGCGGGGCGGTGGCCAGCAAGGTGCTGCTCGTGGGACAGGCCCCCGGTGACAAGGAGCCGCGGCTCGGACGCCCCTTCGCCTGGACGGCGGGGCGGACCTTGTTCCGCTGGTTCGAGGACACCTGCGGTCTTGACGAGGCGACGTTCCGGGCCTCCATCTACATGGCGGCCGTCTGCCGCTGTTTTCCCGGCAAGAAGGCACAGGGCGGCGACCGCGTGCCGTCGCGGGACGAAATAGACAACTGTGCGGGGTGGCTCGAGGCCGAGGTGCGCCTGCTCGAGCCCGAACTGGTGATTCCGGTCGGCAGACTCGCCATCGAGCGTTTTCTGGCGTGCCCGTCGCTCGCCGCGGTGATCGGCCGTCAGGTTCGGGTGAGGTTCGCTAGTCGCGAGATGGATCTCGTCCCGCTGCCGCATCCGTCGGGAGCCTCGCCCTGGCCGCGAATGGAACCGGGCAAGACGCTGCTCGGTCGCGCGATGCGGCTGATCGCCGGGCATCAGGCGATCAGCCGCATCAGATCTCAGGCATCAGCGGGCCGGTGAGAAGTCGGTCGGGTTGAGGAACATCGACTGCACCCCGCCGCGGATCACGGCGCCACCCGACGGTGCGCCTGCAGCGCCCGCTTCGTGGCGCGCTCACGCAGCCGGACCCGCAGTTCCGCGGCCGCGTCGACCCGCGGGCAGGTGTCGGCGACGTAGCGCAGCCAGTTCGTCACGTAGGCGGCCAGCCAGTGTTCGTAGTCGCGCCGGGTCTGCTCGGTCGAGACCACGGTCAACCCCCGTTCGGTCCAGATGTCGAACCGGCCCACCGCGAGATCGAGCAACTGTGCGCGGTAGCGTAGTGGATCGAGCGTGACCTGTGCAGTCCGGGCGATCCGGGCGTCCATCCGGCGCAGGCGGTCCAGGGCCGCCGCGGTCCCGGTTTCCCACATCGTCCATTCCGGTGCGCCACGCGGATACGGATTGCCCCCCTCCACGGGATCGCGATGCGACCAGCGGGGGACAGCGGACGACCGCAGCGCAGCGGGCAGACCGTCGCCCATCCTGTTGAGTATAATTGGCCAGTTCTGGACGAATTCGGGATCCAGCGTGGGCTGATCCAATAATCCGAGGAGAGGGAGTCATGTCGAAAGCGAGCCTCAATGTCGCGGCGTTGGCGCTGACCGTGGTCGTGGCCGGCGCCGCCGCCGCCCCGGCTCAGGTGCTTCCCAACCCGTATCGGCAGGTCGACGGCTGGGCGACGCTGCCGGGCGGACGGACCATGGGCGCCGTGGGCGGGGTGACGATGGATTCGGACGGACGCCATCTCTGGGCGGTGATCCGCTGCGATGCGACAGCGCCGAACCGTTTCGGGAACGAATGTCTCGATTCCGACCTGGACCCCGTGGTGAAGTTCAATCTGGACGGCAACGTCGTCGAGAGCTTCGGCGGCGGATTGTTCATCTGGCCGCACGGGATCGATGTCGATTCCGAGGGCAACGTCTGGGTGACCGACGCGGTCGCCGAGGCGCGTACCCCTGCCGGGACCCGTGGGCATCAGGTCATCAAGTTCAGCGCGACAGGTGAGGTGCTGATGACGCTCGGCACGCCAGGCGAGGCGGGCGGAGGGCGCGACCACTTCAACGCCCCGGCAGACGTCGTGGTCGCCGACAACGGCGACATCTTCGTGGCCGACGGTCATGCGAACAACACGAACAACCGGGTCGTCAAGTTCTCCCGGGACGGCACCTACATCAAGGAATGGGGCCAGTCGGGATACGCACCGGGAGAGTTCCGCACCCTGCACGCCATTGCGATGGACGCCGACGGGCGGATCTTCGTGGGAGATCGGTCCAACAACCGAGTCCAGATCTTCGATCAGGAAGGGGAGTTCATCGCACAGTGGACGCAGTTCGGC
The DNA here is from genome assembly GCA_965220695.1 of Vicinamibacterales bacterium. GTDB lineage: Bacteria > Acidobacteriota > Vicinamibacteria > Vicinamibacterales > UBA8438 > UBA9620. The sequence goes on from OZ244838.1 coordinate 300,733, forward strand.
CGCCCCAGCGGCATCTTCTTCGATGACAACGGCCGCATCTTCGTCGCCGACTCCGAGTCGGACGACCTGCAGAACCCCGGCTGGGAGATGGGTATCCGCATCGGAGAAGTCGCCACCGGGTGGGTCACCGAGTTCATCCTCTATCCGTGGGGCGACCCGCGTGATCCGGCCGGCAACGGCGCCGAGTTCGTGGCGGTCGATCCCGAGGGGAACATCTACGGGGGCGAGCCGCGGCCGCGCCGCATTCAGAAGTATGTGCGGGTGAGGCCATGATTCGGTCTACAATGTGCCGCGAACGGCTGGCCCGTACGGGTTGTTCTGAAGATTCCTGATCGCCATTGGCCGTCATGAGACACGCAGGCGTCCTGCTCGGACTCGCCGCGATTGCCGCGCTGGCCGGGGGCGTGTCCGATCTCCCTGTTCCGTGGCGCACCGACGCCCTGGCCCGGACGGTCGCGGGGCAGGCGGTCGAGCCTCCGCCCAGAGCGGTGCTCCTGCCGCCGCAGCAGCATGCCCACGTGCGCTATCAGGCGGACATCGCCGCCCTGCAGCGCTTCAGACCGGCGCATCCGTTCTGGCGGCACATCTACACGATTCCTGACGGCAGCATCATCTTCGGCAGCGCCGAGGATGGCCGTCTGCTGGCGACGTTTCCCGCGCGTGGCAACTGGGCCCGCGAGGGCATCTGGGAGGATGCGGCGCTGCGAGAGACCCTCGCCGGCGTGCGCCTCGAATCACGTCTGAGCAGACGGCGGCAGCAGGTCGAGGATCTGCTTGCGCCGATCGTGGGTGAAGTCATTCACAACCCGACCCGCGGGCGCTTCCTGTCACCGCATGCGGCGCGGTACGGCGGATTTCTCGAACAGTGGGGCCAGATCTACGAGCGGTTCGGGGTGCCGGCCGAAATCGGACTGGCCCAGGCTGTCGTCGAATCGGGGTTCAACGCTCGCGCCCGGTCCCGGGCGCAGGCGCTGGGGCTGTGCCAGTGGCTGCGCCGCAACTGGAACCATCTGAACCGTCTGGCGCCGAACGTCATCGAGGTGTACAACCAGACGACCCAGGCGCCCTACTGCGCCGCGTATCTCAGTATTCTCGCCACGATGTACGGCAGCTTCATTCCGGCGCTCTCCGAGCATCACGCCGGGGGGGTCAACGTCGGTCGCACCGTCATCAACGGCAAGCGGCTCGGGGGGACCGACACGCGCGAACAGTACCTGATGGGGTCCGAGTTCGCGCGCGATCTGCGGGCGATCTCGGTCCGGCGGTATCGCGCCCTGTACCGCACCTACGGTCCGCGGTCATTCCGGTATGCGGAGATGGTCTTCGGCAACACCTTCAACGTGCGGCAGTTGACCGCCGGGGCGCCGCAGACGCCGATCTTCGCGATGCGCGCACCGCGCAACCTCCCGCTCAACGAACTGCGGCAGAAGACCGGGTTGTCGACGAGCGAGTTGAAGCGCTTCAATCCAGCGCTGATCAGACAGGTGCCGGCGCGTGCAAACCTGTATCTGCCGACGTATCTCGAGGACTTCGGTCCGGACGTGGCGTTCTGGCAGCGGCCGGCAGACCCGGGGTTCTCGGCGATCCTCGACGACTTCGTCCGGCTCGAGGCGGGCGTGGACCGCTGGCACGACGCGGCGTTCGAGGAAACGCTGCGCCGCTTCCAGCGCCGATTCGAAGAGACCGGGACCGAAGAGGGCTCGGTGATGGCGACGACCTTGCGGTATGTCATCGGCGACCTGCGCACCAGCCGGCGCGCCGCCATCCTGTCCGAGTTCAGGACCAGCGACCGCATTCAACAACTGTTTCAGCAGGGGCGGCAAGCATTGCGCGGGGCGGCATCAGGCAACTAGCGGCCCGTGGCAGAACCCCGCGTTGCACCGAGATCGGCGATGGGCCCGGTGAGCAAGACCCGTAGGGGCAACCCTTGTGGTTGCCCGGTTCGTCGGCCGGAAAAACGTAGAGCAGCAGAATTCAGCGGGGAGCAGCAGAATTCAGCGTGAAACCGCAGAATTCAGCATGGCGCAGCCGGATGCAGCGCGAAACCGCAGAATTCCGCGGGGCTTTCACCACGGGCTCCCAGGTGTCTGCGAGCCGCAAGACGGCTGGCATTGGAGAGACGAGATGACCAAGCGACTTCCGGCGATACTCGGTGTGTTCAGCATGCTTGTCATGGCGATCGCGGCCGTGTCGATCGCCGCCGCGCAGGGCGGGGCGGAGATTCCGCGGACCGCGTCGGGCCGGCCGGATCTGTCCGGCACGTATGACACCGCGACCGTCACGCCGTTGCAGCGGCCGCGCGAATTCGGCGAGCGCTTGACGCTGACCCCGGAAGAAGCGGCGATCATCGCGGCCGAGCCTGACGGGCTGGTCAAGGTCTTCGGTCTCGCGCCGGCCGGGTCGGATGAGCGTCAGGCCGCTCGTGAGAACCAGCAGCGTACGGGGTTCGAGACCGGCGACGCCAACCGGGAGGCGCCGCCGGCCGGCGGCGACGGGTCCGGGGGCGCGGCGGGCAACGTCGGCGGGTACAACACCTTCTGGATTGACCGTGGAGAGGCGGCGTTCCAGATTGACGGGCTGGTGCGCACGTCGATCATCACCGACCCGCCCAACGGCCGTCAGCCGCCGCGGACCGAGGCGGTGCGGGCGGCCGCGGCCGGCCGCGCGCGGTTCTTCCATGAGAACGACGGCAGCGCCTGGTGGCTCGAAGACGATCTGAACGCACCGGGTCCCTACGACGATCCAGAGATTCGGCCGCACGCCGAGCGGTGTCTGATGGGGTTCGGTTCGACCGCCGGTCCCCCGATGCTCTCGGTGCTCTACAACAACATGAAGCGGATCGTGCAGACCGACGACACCGTGATGATCCTCGTCGAGATGGTGCACGACGCGCGCATCATCCGGATGAATCAGGACCACAACCCGCCGGAGATTCGCAGTTGGCTCGGCGATTCGGTCGGGCGCTGGGAGGGTGACACGCTGGTGGTCGACACCACGAACTTCACCGACAACCCGTCGCTCGGCGGCGCGTCGAGGAATCTGCACGTCGTCGAGCGCTTCTCACGCATCGACGCCGACACGCTGCTGTATCGGTTCACCGTCGACGACCCGACCGTCTGGACCGCGCCGTGGAGCGGCGAATACGTCTGGCCGGCGTCTGACGACAGGGTCTACGAGTATGCGTGTCACGAGGCGAACTATTCGTTCGGCGGAATCTTGCGCGGCGCGCGGTTGCTCGAGCAGGACGCGCGTGAGGCCGCCGCGGGTGCGCGCGATTGACACGCCCCCGACTCAGAAGCGCGCCAGCGCCACCCGAAACCCCATGAAGGCACGGCGGGCGCCGGGGTCTCCGCCGCCCCGGGTGGACGCCCGCGCGTTGCGCGCCGGGTCGCTGAACGACCCGCCGCGCATGACCCAGAGCGCGTCGGCGCTCAGGTCGTCCCGGTCGTCGGCGTCGTCGAACGGGTACGCCTGATACGGACTGCGGGTCCATTCCCAGACGTTGCCGCTCATGTCGGAGAGCCCGAACGGGCAATCCGTGCAGTCGTATCGGCCGACCGCCGTCGTCCCTTGTCCCTGGAAGTTCGCGCGGTCGCGATCGGGTGCGTCACCCCACGGGTAGATTCGCCCGTCGGCGCCGCGCGCCGCCTTCTCCCATTGCGCTTCGGTCGGCAGCGTAACGCGCCACCCGTCGTTCAGCAGCCGGGCGAGTGCCGGCGGTGTCAGGGAGGAGTCGCGCAGCGTGGCATCGAGCCAGCGGCAATACGCGACGGCGTCCGGCCAGGAGACGAACGAGACCGGGTGGTCGGGGGGAGACTGAAGCCCCCGCGGGTCCGCGCTGAACCGGGTGGCCGCGACGAACGCCGCGTACTGGGCGATGGTCACCTCGAAGCGGCCCAGGTGGAACACCGGCAACTCGACGGTTCCCTGGACGGCGGCGGTGGTCCACCGTTCATTCTCGAATGCCAGTGGATCGGTGTCCGGGCCGGCGCCCATCACGAACGGCCCGCCGGCGATTTCGACGAACCCGAACCGTTCGTCGTCCGGAAGAAACCAGGCATCCGATCGGAAACCGGGCAGCCCGGCCGGCGCCGCGCTGGCCGGGCTGGCGCCGCCGGTGACCGCCGGCGCGTCCGGGACCGGGCGCTGCGTGTACATCCACCCGCCCACGCCCAGCACCAGGACGACAAGCACGGACAGGCCGGCGGCCGCTGGCCGATCGCGGCGAACCGGTGGCGATGGGTTGACGATCGAGGCGGTCATGATCTGCAGGCGAACGACCAGCCATGCTCGCACGCCCGGGCGTAGAGCTGGGAATCAGGCATATCGAGCAGGTTGGGTCCCGCCTCTCGCAGCAGGAGCCGGAGGTCGAGGGGACGCGGGTCGGCGCGGCTGATCGTGTCCTGGCCGAGCAGATTCAGGCAGCCGGCCTGGAACCGCAGCTCGCAGGCCTGCGCGAAGTAGCCCAGCGCCCGCTCCAGGTCCGCCGTGACCACGGCGCCTTCCACGTAGTGCCGTCCCAGCTCGTTGCACGCCCAGCCCGCGTTGTCCCCGCAATAGTTGGACTCTATCTGGATGAGCCGCTCGCAGGCCTGCGTCCGGTTCTCGGCGCAGGCGCGTTCCCAGAACGGGACCGCATCGCCACGGTGCCGGCCGTCCGTGGCTCCCATCGCCGTCATCGCGCCGAAGACCGCCGCCCACACCGTCATCTGCAGCACGTTGGCGCGGGACGGCGTCCAGTCCGGCGTCATCCGGCGCAGGATCTCGCTGTCCTGCCACCTGTGAGACAAGCGGTCGATGCGCTGCACGCTCAGGTTCAGCAGCGGCACGCACAGCAGCTTGTCGTAGAAGGTCGGAACCCCCAACGCCCCCAGCAACGCGTAGAGGACGAAGACCCCGACGCCGTAGAGGATGCCGAACAGGGCCTTCCCGAGCGGGGCGCGGGGCGAGGTGGACGGGTCCGTGACGAGCAGATGCAAACCGAGGAACACGGCGCTCGGGATCTCCGAGTCGATGAAGTACGGCACGCCGGTGACGGCGGAATACAGGGCGCTCAATCCGAACAGGGCGATCGCGGCCGAGCCGGCCACCAGCGTGATCGAGAAGAAGTACATGACGACCAGGCCGATCAGGAACAGGAACAGGTAGATGCTCGGCGCGAGCGTGAGCGTCGAGGCGATGTCCTGGCCCCAGGTGAGGTCGGTCGTCCCGGTGGCGATCAGGATCAGCGAAAACAGCCCGAGCGAGAATGCGGAGGGGTTGAAGATATGGGTGTCCCGCCCAGCGCGCCGCCAGCGGACCAGCTCCTTGCCGAGGAACCCCGCCGCGAGCATCAGGAACTGCAGGTAGAACCAGTCGTCACGGAACCAGAGAAACAGGTTGGTGCTGAAAATGATCGGGAACGGTCCGAATCCAAGGGTGTACCCGGGGCGGCGCGACCAGGACAGCAGCATGTCGAACGCATAGGCGAACAGGAGCTGCGCCACCAGCAGCCAGGCGTGGTCGTAGACCGGGCGCCAGAAGTAGCCCCAGTAGACGAACACGGCCAGTTGCACGGCCGCCTGCAGGTAGTGCTGGGGCCGCAGGACGACGGCCAGCGTGCGTGGCGCGGCGCCGCCGGCATACCTGAGTCGGAGCAGGGCCGTCCAGGCGAGCAGGCCCGCTACCGCGGTCCAGAACGAGCCGCTGAGCACCGCGCTGCTCTGGACGCGCGGCACGAACGAGACGGCAAGCAGGGCGGCCGACAGCGCCACCGGCATCCAGAACAACCGGAACGGGGTGGTGGCTGGTGACCTCGGAGTGGCCGCGTCCGATTCGTGGGGTGTTCCGCGGCGGCGCCCCGCCTGGGTGCGCCGCCGCCGTGCTGCAGGCATCGACTGCCTGCTTGTACCGCACGGACCCTCCCGACGCAAGGGGCCGCTCCCGGTCGGACCTGCGCGCCGACGTATAATCGGAGTGACCGGCGCCTCCGGCCGGTGCGGGCCACCATCCCCATGATTACGGTAACCGGTGTTTTCCTGAATGGCGTCGCTGGTGTGTTCACCGGCATTGCGCTGCTCTACCTGATGATGAAACTGTTGGCGGTCACCCTGGGCCGACCCGCCGCCGATCGGCCGGACCGGACGTCCGGAACCGGCTGATCAGTCGTGGCGTTCCTCGAGCAACTCGGTCTGTTCGCCGTGACCCCCGGCATGGTCGTCATGTGGGTGATCGGTCTGACTCTGATCTACCTGGCCATCAGCAGGGAATACGAGCCTCTGCTGTTGCTGCCGATCGGCTTCGGCGTGCTGCTGGCCAATCTTCCGCTGACCGGCCTGATGAATCCCGGCGAGGGGTTGCTCTGGCGGTTCTACCACTACGGGGTGGAATGGGAGATCATTCCGCCGCTCATCTTTCTCGGGCTGGGCGCCCATACCGACTTCGGCCCGCTGCTGTCGCAACCGCGGCTGGTTTTTCTGGGTGCGGCCGCGCAAGGCGGTGTGTACATCACCTTCTTCGCCGCCCATGCGTTCGGGTTCACGCTGCCCGAGGCGGCCACCATCGGCATCATCGGCGGGGCCGACGGCCCGACGACGATCTTTCTCGCCGCGCAGCTTGCGCCGCACCTGCTCGGCGCCTGCGCCGTCGCGGCGTACTCGTACATGGCGTTGGTGCCGATCATCCAGCCGCCGATCATGCGGCTGCTGACAACCGAGCGGGAGCGCGCCATCCGCATGAAAAAGACCCGCAAGGTCGCGCCCCGCGAAAAGCTGGTGTTTCCGATCGCCGCCGCGGTGACCATCGTGCTGCTGGTGCCGGCGTCGGCGCCGCTGATTGCGATGTTCATGCTCGGCAACCTGTTTCGTGAATCGAAAGTGGTCGATCGATTGACCGACACCGCCCAGAACGCGTTGATGAACATGGTCACGATCTTTCTGGGAATCAGCGTGGGTGCGACGATGAGCGCCGAGAACTTCCTGCGCGCCGACGTCATCTTCATCTTCGTGCTGGGGCTGGCGGCGTTCGCGGTCAGCACCGCGTGCGGGCTGTTGCTGGCGAAGGCGATGAATCTCTTCACGAGCGATAAGATCAATCCGCTGGTCGGGGCGGCGGGGGTGTCGGCGGTGCCGATGGCGGCGCGGGTGGCGCACAAGGTCGGCGCCGAGGCGGACAAGAAGAACTACCTGCTGATGTTCGCAATGGGGCCGAATCTGGCGGGCGTCATCGGGACCGTCATCGCCGCCGGCATTTTTCTGACGATGCTGCAGTAGCGGCGGCCCGCGGGCGGGTCGGGTCGGACGAGAGACAAGGGATCGCAGACATGGCGGAACACGTAGTGGCGCCCCTGGCCGGCAAGGTGTTGTCGGTCGCGGTCGAGGTCGGGATGACGATCGAAGAGGACGACGAGGTGCTGGTCCTCGAGGCGATGAAGATGGAGACGGTCGTCTACGCGCCGTGTGACGGAGAAGTGGAAGCGGTCCATGCGCAGGTGGATGACCAGGTCGAGGAAGACGATCTGCTCGCGACCATCGCGTGAATCGACCGCGCGTTCGAGGGGGTCAACCTGACGGAGACGAGGAGTCGATGAATTTCGAGTTGACCGACGAACAGCAACTGGTGCAGGAGACCGCGCGCGAATTCGCGCGGAACGACATCGCCCCCACCATGGCCGAGGAAGAGCGGCGCCACGAGTTCAGGCTCGAGCGGGTGGCCCGCATGGGCGAGCTGGGCTTCTTTTCGTGCGGCGTCCCCGAAGAGTTCGGGGGCGCCGGTTTCGGCTTCATGGAGTCGGTGTTGATGGCCGAGCAGATTGCCAAGGTTTCGGCATCCTGGCGGCTCCCGTTCAACATGCAGAATCTCGGGCCGGCGCTGACCGTCGCCAGGTTCGGGACCGACGCGCAGAAGCGGAAGTTCATCCCGGGCTGGGTGGCGGGCACGAAGATCGGGTTCTTCGGCATGACCGAGCCCGAGAGCGGTTCCGACGTGGCCAGCATGAAGACGCTGGCGCGTGACCGGGGCGATCACTGGGAGCTCACCGGCAGCAAGATCTGGGTGTCGAACGCGACCCAGGGCGACGCGGGGCTGCTCTATGTGATGACCGACCCCGAGCAGAAACATCGAGGGATGAGCGCGTTCATCCTCGAACCCAAGCTGGTGGACAATTTCGTGGCGACCGACATCGAGACGAAGCTCGGGTTGCACTGCGCACCGACCGGAGAGATGGCGTTCCACGGCACGGCGCTGCCGAAAGATGCGCTGTTGGGGCGCGAGGGCGAGGGATTCAAGATCTGCATGTGGCAGCTCAACAACACCCGTCTCGGGTGTGCCGCGGGCGCGCTGGGGGTGGCCGGGGCGGCGCTCGAGGCGGCGGTCGAGTACGCCAACGAGCGCACCCAGTTCGGGAAGCCGATCTCACGGCATCAGATGGTGCAGGCGCAGATCGCCGAGATGGCGGTCGAGCACCATGCGGCCCAACTGCTCGTCTACCGCGCGGCGTGGCTGAAGGACAACGGCAAGCCGAACCAGTACGAAACGTCGATGGCCAAGCTGCAGGCGTCGGAAGCGGCGGTCCATGCGGCCAACGAGTGCATGAAGATCTTCGGGTCGTACGGCTACTCGACCGAGTATCCGGCCGAGCGGCTGTATCGCGACGCCAAGTCGCTGCAGGTGGTCGAGGGCACCTCCAACGTGCAAAAGCTCATCATCGCCGGCATGGCCTGCGGTCACACGTCGAACCGGTAGGAGCCCGTGGTGAAACCGAGCGTAGCACCGAGCGTGGCGAGGCGCCCGCGCGGCAACGCGAGATGTAGGGGCAACCCTTGTGGTTGCCCTGTTCTGAGCAAGACGAGATGTAGGGGCAACCCTTGTGGTTGCCCTGTTCGTCTGCCGGAACAACGCACATCAGCGGGATGCATGGCCGGTCGAATGCCACGGGCTCCCGGGCGGCCAGACGCCGTGCCTGAAACCGACTTTCGACGCTTTCCGCCCTGAGTCGGGGCGAACCCAACGAGGATTGATCCAGTGAAACCGTATTTCGAGTCGATGGACCCCTTCGGCAAGGCGCTGAAGCCGGGACGGATGAAGCGGGCGGCGGCAAGCGCCGAACAGTTGCGCGCGGTCGAAGCGGACATCGCCGATGCCGTCACGGCGGTCGAGCAGGCCGGATTCCCCACCGCGAAGATCAACGCGCGCGGCTGGATGACCGTGTACCAGCGCATCGCCTACCTGGTGGACGAAGGCGCCTGGCACCCATTGCACACGCTGTACAACCCGCTCGAGAACGACGAGGGGACCACCAACGTCGTCGACGGCCTGGGACAGATCGAGGGGCGCTGGGCGGTCGTCATCGGGTTCGATAACAAGGTCATGGCGGGCGCCTGGCTGCCGGGACAGTCCGAGAACATCCTGCGCGTGACCGACCTGGCCGCGCGGCTCAACGTGCCGCTCGTGTGGCTGGTCAACTGCAGCGGCGCGAAGCTGCCCGAGCAGGAGAAGTTCTACGCCAACCGGCGCGGCGCCGGCACGCCGTTCTTTCGGCATGCGGAACTCGAGCAGGCGGGCATTCCGGTGCTCGCCGGCATCTACGGCACGAATCCGGCCGGCGGCGGATACCAGGCGATCAGTCCGACCATCCTGCTGGCCCACAAGGACGCGAACATGGCGGTCGGCGGAGTCGGCATCGTCTCGGGCATGGCCCCCAAGGGCGGGTTCGACACCGCCATGGTCGAAGACCTGATCGCCCGGGCCAGCGCATTCAGCGCGCGTCCGCCGGGCGACGTCGCCACCCACCACGAGGCCACCGGTTTCTTCACGCGGGTCTACGAGCAGGAAACGGGCGTGCTCGATGGACTCAAGGAATACATGCGGGCGATACCCGCCTACGGCCCCGAGTTCTTCCAGGCCGCCGCGCCGAAAGCGCCGGCCTTTCCGCTCGAAGACCTGTACCACCTGCTGCCGGCCAATCAGAAAGAGGTGTACGACTTCGACGAGGTGCTGGCGCGATTGGTGGACGGCAGCGAGCGGCTGGAGTTCCGGCCCGGCTACGGCCCGGAAGTGTTCACCGGGGTGTGCAAGATCGACGGCCGGCTCGTTGGGTGCATCGGGAACCGGCAGGGCTATCTGGGGAAGGGTTATCCCGAGTACGCCGACTACCCCGGCATGGGCGGCAAGCTCTATCGCCAGGGACTCATCAAGATGAACGAGTTCGTGACCCTGTGCGGGCGCGACCGGCTGCCGATCATCTGGTTCCAGGACACGTCAGGCATCGACGTGGGCGAGTTGGCCGAGAAGGCGGAGGTGCTGGGGCTGGGTCAGGGTCTCATCTACTCGATCCAGCAGACCGGCGTGCCGATGATGCTCGTCGTGTTGCGGAAGGGCACCGCCGCCGCCCACTACGTCATGGGCGGGCCGACCGCCAACCGGCACAACGCGTTCACGCTCGGCACGCCGGCCACCGAGATCGAGGTGATGCACGGCGAGACGGCCGCGGTGGCCACCTATGCCCGCCGCGCGGCGAAGGAGCACGCCGCCGGCCGCCCGCTCGACCCGGTCATCGACAAGATGAACGAGCTGGTCGACCGCTACCACGAGACCTCGCGACCGGTGTATTGCGCGCGGCAGGGGTTCGTGGACGAGATCGCCAGGCTGACCGACCTGCGCCGATACCTGCAGGCGTTCACCGGCGCCGCCTACCAGAACCCCACGTCACTCTGCCCGCGCCACCACATGCTGCTGCCGCGGGTCATCCGGGGGTGACGGCGCTCGTCGCAGGCGCATCCAGCGAGAGGTCAACCGTATCGCCGAGTGCGGCGAAGGCGACGGGCGGGAAACTGAAATCCTGACGCTGCCCGGACCGGCCAGGTCCTTGCGGTGTCATGTTGCGATTCGTGAGCAACACCGCGTGAGAAACCTGTAGGGGCACCCCTTGTGGGTGCCCGCCCCGTGTGGTTGCCCGTTTCGCTCCGCAGGGCCACAGTTTCGTTGAAGCGCCCATGGCCATCTCCCCCGCCAACGTGACGCGAAGTGGGATCAAGGTGTTCGGAGCTCAGACGTGAGGTGGATTGCACCACCCCGCTTCGACTGCTCTTGCGCCGCGCGTCGGCCGGGCGAATAATGGGCGTACGCCGCTCGCCGCGGAGCGAGCCGGCGGACGCTGTTTCGGTTGCCAGGTGTCTGGAGGAGGAAGCGATGGCTGCAAACCGCCTCATGCTCGGCGTGACGGTCCTCATGGCGTTCGGCATCCCGTCCCAACTGCTCGCGCAGCAGGCGGGGCAGCCGGCGGAGACGATGCGCGCCGCTCCCCAGACCCGCACGGTGCGACCGGTCCTCCGCGGGCGAGAGTACGCCGTCAGCTCGATGAAGGCCCAGGCGACGGCCGCCGCGGTCGAGATTCTCGACGCCGGCGGGAACGCGTTCGACGCCGCCGTGGCCGGGCAGGCGGTGCTCGCCTTGGTCGACCCGGCGATGAACGGGATCGGGGCCGACGCCGTGCTGCTCGTCTACGACGCGGCAGAGAAGGAGGTCTTCTCGATCAACGCGGAAGGGATGGCGCCGCAACTCGCGACCATCGACTGGTACGAGCAGCACAACAACGGCGAGCTGCCGCGCAGCGACGGTCTGCTCGCTGCGTCCACACCCGGCGTCGTCGACGCCTGGTACATCCTGCTCGACCGGTGGGGGACGATGACGTTCGAGCAGGTGCTGCGGCGGGCGATCGCCGTCGCGGCCGAGGGGTTCCCGGTCAGCGAGGGCCTGAGCCGGACCATCGCCGGCTCATCGAAGATCAGGAAGTACGCTACCACGATGAAGGTCTACGCTCCCGACGGGCGCGGGCCCGAACCGGGTGAGATCTTCAGGAATCCCGACGCCGCCCGCCTGCTGGAGAAGCTCGTGGAGGCAGAGCGGCAGAACGCGCATCTGGGACGGGCCGCGGCGCTCAAGGCGGCGCGCGACCGGTTCTACAAGGGAGACATCGCCCGGGCGATGGGCAAGTTCTTCGAGGAGAACGGCGGCCTCTATCGGTACGAGGACTTCGCCGCCTATACAGCCAAGGTCGAGACGCCCGTCTCGACCGACTACCGCGGCTACCAGGTCTACAAGAACCCGTCGGCCAGTCAAGGGCCGGCCGAGCTCTTCACGCTCAACATCCTCGAAGGCTTCGACCTCGCCGCCATGGGCCACAACAGCGTTGACTACGTTCACACCAGCGCAGAGTCCCTCAAGCTCGCCTTCGCGGACCGCGAGAAGTACCTCGGGGACATGGACGTCATCGACATCCCCTACGAGGGGCTGCTGTCCAAGGAGTACGCAGCGGAGCGCCGCAGGCTGGTCGACCCCGATCGGGCGTCGCTGGAGTTCCGGCCGGGCAGCCCCGAGCGGTTCATGGAGAACCCGACGCCGGCCCGCCCCGACCCGCGCGTCAACGTGGCGGGCGACGCCGATCACGAGGGCGACACCAGCTACATTGCGGTGGTCGACGGAGACCGGAACATGGTGAGCTTCGAGCCGAGCCTCCACAGCGGCTTCGGGACGGGGGTGGTCGTCGGCGATCTCGGGTTCAGCTTCACCTGCCGGGGCGACTACTACTCGCTGGTCGAGGGTGAGGCTAACGCTCTCGCGCCGGGCAAGCGGCCACGCAGCACCTTGCAGAGCACGCTGGTAATGAAGGACGGCGAGCCGCACGCGATCCTCGGTAGCCCGGGCGGCGACGACCAGATCATGCGGACGATGCAGACGCTGCTGAACATGGTGGAGTTCGGCATGAACGTGCAACAGGCGATCGAGGCGCCGCGTTGGTCGACGCGCAGCTTTCCGGCGTCACCGTTCCCGCACACGATGTACCCTGGTGACCTGTCGGTCGAAGCTGGCATTCCCGCCGAGGTTCGCGCCGGGCTGGAGGCCAAGGGCCACGAGCTGCGGGTCCGTCCCGCCTGGTCGATGGGATCCAACGGGGCGATCGTGGTCGATCACGAGCACGGCGTGCTGGCGGCCGGCGTCGATCCCCGGACCGAGGGAGTTGCCTGGGCAAAGTGACGCCGCCGTATTAGCGCGCTCCAGATCATCTTGCCCTCCCGGGACCCCGGCACGCCGCACGCCGCCCGCTCGAACAGCCAGCGTCGACGATCTGGCTCGAGATCCGTCACGTGCGGGGAGCCGCCTGACGACCGGCTGGCCTGGGATCACGATCTCTGCCGCGCCGTTGTGGGGCGCACCATGCGGGCGATCCTCGGGTTCCTCCGCCGGCGGGCGCGAGACGCCGGGGTGACGGATGGCCGTGGCGGGGCGGTGGCGATCCTGCAGCGGTTCGGGGGAGCCCTGAATCTCAATGTTCACATCCACGCCTTGGTGGTCGACGGCGTGCCCGCGGACCAGCGCGACCGGCTGGAGCGGATCGCCCGCTACGCCCTGCGGCCGCCTGTCGCGCAGGACCGGCTCGCAGGGACCGACGCCGGCCAGGTGCGACTCGAGTTACGGCGCTCCTGGTCAGATGGAACCACGCATCTCCTGTTCGACCCAGAGGAACTGCTGGAGCGCCTCCCCTGTCCCCGCTGTGGCGGGCGGCTCACGCTCATCGCGCTCATCGACGATCCCGCCTGACTCCCCTCGCTGCCCAGTCAGCACACCTGAAGTACGCCTCCATCACGCGCGTCTGGCCTTGACCTCGGCCTGACGCGCGGTCAATCCAGGCCCGACGTGTTCAGTCAGGCGGTAATCCTCCCGTGACGGGGGCTATCTGCGTGACGGTGTGGTCAATCCGCCTGTCGCGGGATGAGGAGTCTTGGTGATCGGGGTGCTCTAATACCGTCTATCGTCACAGCAGCGCCTGCTCGATGGCCGTTTTCGTCCGGAAGTGCGACTGCTCGGCCACGCCGTTCTCGTGCGGCTTCCCCGGCTGGATCCGCGACGAGCCCAGCCCGTAGTGGTCCAGCACCTGCTGGAACCGCGCCGTCAACTGGCGCCCGCCGCTGCGCTTCAATTCGTGCGTCGCCGCCGACAGATTGTCGTGACGAAGCACCGCCGGCACCGGCCCCAGCGTCCACAGCGCGCCCTGCAGGCCGGCCACCAGCGCCTCGACCGTCTCGCTCAGCGCCAGCCCCACATACGTCCACTTGCTGTAGCTCAGCACCCACTCGAACAGCAGGTGCGGGAACTCCGCGCCCCGGATCGTCACGCCCAGGTCGCTCGCGTCGGTGAAGTCGAACGCCGCTTCCCGACCCGGCACCGTCACCTGCTCGAAGTAGACCTCGCGGTCAGGACCGTCCTGCGCACGCCACTCGCGGACCCGCCGCTGCAGTGTCCGTAGCTGCCCCGACTCAAAGCGACCCGGATGTCGCCGGCACAGCCACGTGAACAGCTTCAGCACCTGCAACCGTCCCTCCGTATCCGCCACCAACTGCGGCACGACCTCCGACTGCCACACGTCGGCGAACGGGTCCTCACGCGTCCGCCACGTCCGAGGCGCCTTCGCCGTCGACGGCAACCCGCCGCTCTGCCAGTGTCGTGCCGTCCGCTCGCTCATTCCCGCCGCCGCCGCGGCCGCCGCCAACGTCTTCTCCGACATCCGTTTCTCGCGCAATCGCAGAACATGCGCATCCGTGACCAACCCGCCCTCCACGAGGAAAACGGGCAGTCTCACACGACTCTGGGTGAGTCTACGAACCGGCCGATCGCGTCCTCTGCAACCGGCAAAAATAATTGTCGTTGATCACCAGATTTCAATCTGAGACACTACCAAATCTTGGTATCACTTTGGATGCCATATATATATTCGGCCACGGGAAATCCCTGCGCGCTCGTTCTATTGGGTATCCCCTCGCGGGCAGTCAAGAAGTCGGCGGGGATGTGAACGGACTATACATTCACGGTAACGAGTGAGGATGGGCTGCTGTTGAGGGGTCGTGATCAGGAAGCATGGAAGTAAAGGTGGTGGTCCCCGGACTTGAGAAGTTGGTTGACGTCGTCTCCAGCGGGGTTGGCAGCGTTGCCGGTCCCATGCTGGCTCCTTGGAGAGCCAGGAGAGAGCGCGAGGCAAGATTGATCCATGCTGAGGGCGAGGCCGAGGTGCTGAGCATTCAGGCGCAAGCGGGGGCGGAAGCACGTCGACTGCTTGTTGCCGATCGTGGCTTGGTGACGGGGGAGATAGAACTGGGAGATGCGATCAGGCAACGGATCGAGTTTCAGGAGCGGAAACGTCAAGCGAATATCGTAGCAGTGGTCGATCAGGCCGCGTTGGAACTTGGAGACTCAAACGTGCCGGCAGTAGAGCCGAATCACGATTGGACAGCGAGGTTCTTCGGCGACGTTCAAGACGTGTCGTCTGAGGACATGCAAGTCTTGTGGGGGCGTGTGCTGGCGGGCGAGGTCAGAGAACCTGGACTGACGTCGATGCGTACGTTGGGCATCTTGAAGGATCTTGATGCAGATACCGCTGTGTTATTCTCGCGGCTGTGTTCGGCGGCGGTGTTTCTTATGGGAGGCGATGGCGAGATCTTTGACGGTAGGGTGCCATCGTTGGGGGCGCATGCAGGGCAAAACTCGCTGGCAAAATACGGACTTGGATTCGGGGCATTGAATCGACTCAACGAGCATGGACTGATCATCGCCGACTACAACTCGTACAACACGTACGAGGTCGTTGACGACTCCCCGAGGGCCAGTGAACGGTACCTCCAACATCAGGGCGTTTCGTGGGATTGCGATATCGAGGGAGAAGATCGGAAGACCGTCCCGATGAAGTTGCACGGAGTGGCAATGACGGTCGCAGGATGCGAACTATCGAGGGTCGTGTCGCAGGAGCCAGTGGAGGAGTATACCGAGGCGCTCAAAAGGTTCCTGCAACGGACATTCCGGTTAAGGATGAGACAGATCGAGGACGAGAGCGCTCCGGTTGAGCTGCCGTAGTTTCGGATCCGGACGGTTGGCTAGGTGCCCTTGGTGGCCCTGCCGGTCCAACGTCGAACCAGACGGGCAATAGCACAGCCATGAGGTAAAAGAGACGATGGTGGCGCGTCGCCGGATGCTTGCTGCTGGATTGTGCACATGGGAATACTAACGGGACAACGCGGACTCACCGCAATTGCACAGGCGGGCGGGTTCGACGACGCGCCGTACGCGTTGAAGGATGGACACCGCAATCCTGCGGCGAAAGGGCGCATTGCCGAGACGTATCGCCAACTGGCCGATGGGCCGATGTCAGGAGCGGCACTCTTCGCCGATCTGACGTCGAGAGACTGGCTGCTTCCCAAGGCCCGAAGGCCGTATCAACTGGTCGAGTTTAGCAGTCCGTGGTGAAAGTCCCCCATTCCAGGGATCGACATGATCGGTCCTGTGTCCTACACTGTCGTGCATGGCGATGGGGACAAGCCGCGGTCGAACGCGGCAAGCGACGATGTGGGTGCCCACGGCGGATCTGCCGAAGAGCGCGGGGCACCCGTTTTACGAGCGGCTGAATCGGGTGCTTGACGAGGCGGGGTTCGATGCGTTCGTGGAAGCGCAGTGCGCATCGTTCTACGCGGACGGGGTCGGCCGGCCGAGTCTGGCGCCGGGCCGGTATTTCCGGCTGCTGTTGCTCGGCTACTTTGAGGGTCTGGACTCGGAACGAGCGATCGCGTGGCGCGCCGCCGACTCGCTGAGCATTCGCACGTTTCTGGACTTCGCCCTGCACGAGGCCCCGCCGGACCACTCGACGCTGTCGCGCACCCGTCGCCTGATTGACCTCGAGACCCACCAGGCGGTGTTTACCTGGGTGTTGCAGCGACTGGCCGACGCCACGCTGGTGGTGGGGCGCACGGTCGGCATCGATGCCACGACGCTGGAAGCCAATGCGGCGATGCGGAGCATCGTGCGGCGGGACACGGGCGAGAGCTACGACGCATTTCTGACCCGGCTGGCCGAGGCGTCCGGCCTCTCGACGCCGACGCGCGCCGAGTTGGCCCGGTTCGATCGGACCCGCAAGAAGAAGGGCTCGAACGCGGACTGGACCCACCCGCACGATCCGGACGCGAAGATCGCCAAGATGAAGGACGGCCGCACGCATCTGGCGCACACCGCCGAGCATGCGGTCGACCTGGAAACAGGCGCCATCGTGGGCGTGACGGTGCAGGACGCGAGTGCGGGCGACACGACGACCCTGGTCGACACGCTCGTCACGGCTGCCGAGCAGGTCGAGGCGGTCGGCGCGCCGGGGATCGCGGAGGTCGTGGCCGACAAGGGGTATCACAGTAACGAGACGATGGTCGGGTTTGCGGCCATCGGCGTCCGCAGCTACGTCTCGGAGCCGGACCGCGGCCGACGGCACTGGAAGGGCCAGGCGGCCGCGCGGGACGCGGTGTATGCCAACCGGCGGCGGATCCGAGGCGCACGCGGGAAACGGCTGCTGCGGCAGCGGGGCGAGCTGGTGGAACGGCCCAACGCGCATCTCTACGAGACCGGCCGGATGCGCCGCGTCCATCTGCGCGGGCATCCCAACATCCTGAAACGGCTGCTCGTCCAGGTCTGCGGCGTCAATCTCGGGTTGCTCATGCGGCACCTGACGGGCGTGGGCACGCCGCGGAGCCTCCAGGGCCGCGCGGCGGCGCGTCTTGGCGCGCTGATCGGCCTCCTGAGCGGCTGCTGGGGGCGTCTGCGGCGCTTCTGGGCCCCCGAGCACCATGATCGGCCGGATTCGTCGTGGGATGGTCCGGCGACACGCCAATACGGACACGCGATTCTCGATTGACAATCAGCCCCTTCTGCCACGGGCTGTTAGGGCACATCTTAAGTATATGGTCCAAGGGGTCGCCTGCACGTGTTGACCCGCGTAGAGGAAACTGACATGCCCCACCAGCGACCATCCGTTCGCACACCGAACGGGCTGGCGTTCAAGGTGACGTACAACGACGGCGGTGCCAGCGGCGGCCTGATCGGCTACCGTGGCGTCTGCTCGGAGCACATCATCGTCCGCAACGTGGAAGTCGATAGCCGGACATGGTGCAGCAATCCCGAGAGCAAGTGCCGTCAGTATTGCGACGGTGGCCGGAAGGGCCCGCGGCCCAAGGTTGAAGATGATGTGTGCTACGAAAGCGTACTGCTATCTAGGAAGCCCTTCAAGTTTTGGACGGGCACGTACCTCTCAGGCCAACGTAGGGGCGAGCCTATCCCGATCGGTAGGGAGCGGGTCTCAACGGGCGACATCGTGCTCCTGACGACGCGAGCCCCGAAGTATGCCGAGCGGCACCGCATCATCTTCGGGTGCTACAGGGTTGGGAAGATAGGCATCGACGAAAGGGGCAACTTCGTCGAGTCGGACGGCACCATGGACCTGGTTTTGCCGGACGACGTCGCGAGGCAATGCCGCTACTGGGACTACCAATGTCCGAACAGGGACGGTTCCGTCTCCTGGTGCAGTGGGTTGGTTCGGTATCTGGACGGGGAAACCACGTCACGCTTCATCGACGATCTGGTGTTCCGACTTGGTGACCGCGCGGAGAGAAACATCCTTGTCCGTGCGTTGGGGGACGCGCTCGAGATCAGACCTCCGCGGCCTGTGGCTGGTCGGTCGCGAGGGCATGGCGGTGGCGAAGGCGACGAACACCTCCTCCTCAAGAAGCTAGTGGCCGCGAACCCAGGACTGATCGGCCTGCCGGCCGAGGCGAAGGGGACGGTCGAGCACGGCTTTCTGAGCGGAGATCGCGTTGACGTGAAGTTCGATCTTCCGAACGGCGACGCTGCGGTTGTCGAAGTTGAGACGATTGTTCCACTGCCGGGGGCACACCAGGCTGTGAAGTACCGGGCACTCTTGGAGGTTGAACGGTCGGAGGCATTGGGCTCCGGCCACGTTGAGGCGATCCTGGTCGCGCACGGATTCGATGCTGAGACGCAGGATCTGGCGAAGAAGTACGGGATCAAGCTGGTGCAGTTGAGAGCTGGCGCACGGGGGTTTGAGACTCGCGACACCGATGGCGCTTGAGGATCTCGTTCGCGACGTAGGGGGGTCTGGAAGACCCAGGAGTTCCAGTGCATGAGGAGGAGCAGGAGGTTGATGCCACACACCGCGTAGAAGCCGGCCCAGGTCAGGAAGTACTGCGAGGAACGACGACCCGGTGGCGGCCAGATTCGCCTGCCCGGGACGGCCACGGACCAGACTGCTCCCGCCAACGAGGCAATGAGGATAGCAACGGCGACGCCGAAGAGGATGTTAGACACATCGGGGCAGGTTCTACCGGTTCGGGTTCGGCGCCACCGCCACCAGCAGCATCAGGTTCCCGTCGGAGTCGTTCGCGACACCGTGCGGCTAGTCGGTCCAACCGGTAGAGACGGCCTGAATCGCGGTAAGTGGGCAGATAACGGTCCGTGATCGCCCGTGTGGATCACGCTCTGTCCAGCGAGCGCCGGTAGATGTCACCAGTGGACTTTGCCCTCCAAGGAGGCACATGTGTTTTGTGCAATTAGGCTCGCAGTCAGGTTCACAGAAAGAGAATTCGTAGGCATCCATATCGAAAGAACTGTCGGCGACTTCATGCCATCCGTCAGGTAGCAGGACTTCCTTCACGCTGTTGACATTGACGCTGAGACTCATTCGTCCTCCGGTGGGGGTATGCTGCTGTCGGCTGGTGGACGACCTCCCTTCGAGGGCTAGTCTCACCTGCCCAGCCGATTCCCAACGCTATCACGCTCCCCCTTCACGCACAAACTCTCGGCAACAAGTGAACCGGTCGTC
The DNA here is from genome assembly GCA_965220695.1 of Vicinamibacterales bacterium. Lineage (GTDB taxonomy): Bacteria > Acidobacteriota > Vicinamibacteria > Vicinamibacterales > UBA8438 > UBA9620. The sequence continues at coordinate 320,408 of OZ244838.1, forward strand.
CTCGACGCCGGCACGTGCTACTGGCTGAACGCCCAGACCGGCGTGTCGGGCCAAATGGTGTGCGCGCGGCTCTGGCCGGCCGAACACAGGAGCCATGCGGCATACGGATGTTCGAGCAGGTCGTCGAGCGACAGCAGGCGCCGCAGCACGACCACCTGTGGGCGAAGTAGCGGCGCTTGGCGCCGAGCGCACCCCGTTAGACGCGCCGCGGCAGCAGCCCCTGCGCTGACAACCACCGCCTCCCGCGGGCCGGACGCCACGACGCGCAGTCGGCGCACTCTCCCCCGACCTCCGGAGACCCGGCCTGGGGGGGGGCACAGGGGGGCTGGTACCATCGATCCATCATGTGACCCGACCCCTTGCCCCGTGCCCCCGGTCCACCCCTCCGGCCGCCTTCGTCCAGGCGGCCGGCAAGGGAAAAATCGCGCGCGCTTTGCGCGCTTTTTTTTTGCCGCGCTGTGCGCGGCAAGAGGACGAACGGCACGACGGGGCGAGAGGCCCCACGACCCAGGAAAGGAGCGGAACGATGAACGACGTGCGGCTGGACCCCCAGCAGGTCCCGGCCAGAGCGGAGCTGCTGCTCGCGGCCGAGTTCGGCGAAGACGCGCCGGGACGGCCGATCTATACCAGGCCGGAGTCCGATGGACACGACGACGGCGAGCGAGCAGCCCGCATCAAGGTCGGAGCGGTGCTGGCGCGCCGCCTGTCCGCCGCTGAGGCGACCGAGACGCCCTCCGGGGCGGCGTACGGCAACCCGCTGCGGGGCCGGCCCGAGCAGGCCCCGTGCGTGCCGATCGGGTCCGCGGTCCTTGCCCGAACCGACGTGCCGGACGCGCATGGCTGGCGCGTCTACCGCGTGACCCCCACCGGGACCGTGATGTACGACGAGTGGATCGACCACGACCCGACGAACGGCGAGCTCGTGCTCACGCGGCTGCGGGCCGCGACGAGACGAAGCCCGAAGGCGGCGCTGCGCCACGCGCTCGCCGGACACGGCGACCACGCCGCGGCGCGCGACGTGGCCGAGTGGCTCGCCAACGAGCCGACCGAGCGCCTCGGCTCAACGAAGCCCCGATCGCGGGCCGCACGGCGCCGGTGGCGCCGGAACCTCGCGCGCAAGCGGAGCCGCGCATGACCGGACACAGGACGAACGCGCTCGGAGCGGGCAACAGCCTGGTGGCCCGCGAACGGCTCGACCTCCACGGCTCGGTGGCGCTGGCCGACGAGGAGCTGCTCGCGATCCTCGTGGGCGCGAACGGCGTGCAGACGGCCGGCGCCCTCCTCGAGGCGTGCGGGACCGTGCAGCAGCTCGCGCACGAGAGCACCGGCGATCTCGCGCGAATCAAGGGCATGACGCCTGCCCGGGCCGCAATGGTCGTCGCCGGCGTCGAACTGGGCCGCCGGACCCTCACGCGGCCGCGGCCGGACCGCAAGCGCTTTGGCACGCCGCGGGAGGTCGCCGAGTTCCTGCTGCCCAACTACGGGGCCAGTCCCGTGGAGCGCTTCGGCATCGTCAGCCTCTGCACGAAGCACCGCGTGCTCCGCACCGAGATCGTGTCGACCGGGACCCTGAACGCGAGCCTCGTCCATCCCCGAGAGGTCTTCCGGACCGCCGCGATGCACCGCGCGGCGGCCATCGTGCTCTTCCACAACCACCCCTCCGGCGACCCCACCCCGAGCGGCGACGACGTCGCCTTGACGGCACGGCTGCACGAAGCCGGCGCCCTGATGGGAATCGACGTCCTCGACCACATGATCCTGGCCGACACCCGGTACTGCAGCTTCAAGGAGATGGGGCGCCTGTGAGCGACATCGAGAGACGCTGTCGCGGGATGAGGAGTCTTGGTGATCGGGGTGCTCTAATATCGTCTATCGTCACGGGCCGGCGCCGGAGGATTGCGGTATTCGGTGAGTCGTGACGCGGACAGCGTGGTTGTTCGGGTTGGCGCTGGCCGGACTCGTTGCATGTGGTGATGGTCCAGTCGCACCAAGCACTGTACCGCGAGTCGCCGGCCTACTAGGCGAAGTCGTCGCCTACCCCATGGCCGCGACCTTCGCGATCGCCTCCGCACCGCCGCCGGCGGTCGCGAGTGAACAGTCCTGCCTCATCGACCTCGCCGTCGGCCGTGAACCCGGCGAGCGCCGTAGTCCCAGGGACGAACTGAAAAGCCACGTGAAGGCGGCACACATGGCACGACCACCGTTGGACGAAGACCAGTTCGGACTACTGCAGGGCCGCTGGACGTGCTGATCCGCGATCGCACCCGCGACATCTGGCGCTGGCTCGACGACTTGGGCCGGGACGTGCGCCACGCCGTCCGCGGCCTGCGGCGGAATCCCGGCTTCACCGCCACAGTGGTAGTCGTTCTCGCCGTCGGTATCGGCGTGACGACGGCGACGTTCGGCATTGTTTACGGCGTGCTTCTCCGGCCGCTGCCGTACCCCGACCCCGACGCGATTGTGCATGTCGGTGAAGTGCGTGAGGGACAGTCGGGTTCATCTCTGTTTCTGACCAACACCATGCTGCCGCGAATCCGGGAAGAGGCAAGCTCATTCGAGCACCTTGCGGCCTATGAGGAACGCTCACTCGACTGGCTGAGTCCGGCCGGCGCGATGACGCTGAACGGCGCCACCGTCTCGCCGTCTCTGTTCCCGCTGTTGCGCGCGGTACCGCATCTCGGCCGGCACTTCACCGAGGAAGAAGCCCTGTCGGGGGCGGATCGCGTCATCCTGCTGAGTCACGGCGCCTGGAGGCGGCACTTCGGATCGGACCCGGACATCGTCGGCACCGTTCTGGAGTTCGGCGACGAAATACGCACCGTGGTCGGCGTGCTCGCCGAGGGGTTCTTCTTTCCGAGCCGGGAGGCTGAGTTCTGGACGCCCTTCGTGATTCCGCTCTTCGCGCAACCCGGTCCGGTGGACCAGGCGCAATCTGGTCGGGCGCGCCCCGAAGCCCGCCCGCCCGGCAGAACCACCGTGACCTCCTTCACCGTGCTTGGACGGCTTCGCCCCGGCGTTTCGCCGGAACAGGCCGCCACGGAGATCCGCACCATTCTGCAACGCGGCGACGATGACTTCGCACGGGGTGTGCTCGAAAGCTTCACTGGTCCTTCCTCGGGGGACGCCCGGGTGATTCCGTTGCGGGAGGAGATGGTCGGTGGATACCGGCCGGCGCTGCTGGCGCTGACCGCGGCGACCCTGGTCGTGCTGTTGCTCGCCTGCACGAATGTCGCAGGGCTGCTTCTGGCGCGCGGGGTGACGCGACAGCGGGCGCTGGCGGTCTGCGCGGCACTGGGCGCGGGTCGGTCTCGCATCATGCGGCAGCTTCTGACCGAGAGCGTGGTACTGAGCCTGTGCGGGGGCGCGCTCGGGCTGGCCGCGGCGGCCGCGGTGCTTCGGGCCGTACCCGCGCTGGTACCGGGCGACGTCGCGCGTCTCGACGAAGTGGGCGTCGATGGTGTCGTGCTCACGTTGACGCTCGGGCTGTCGGTCGCCGTCGGGCTGTCGTTCGGCGCCGTGCCGGCGTTCCATTGGTCCCGGTTCGATCTGGTGCGCATCCTGAACGAAGGGAATGCACTGTCGACGGGCGGCTTCCGGCTGCTCCGCACAGGCAGGACGCGGGCGATGCTGGTGACGGCGCAGGTGGCGATGTCCCTGGTGCTGCTAGTAGGGGCCGGGTTGCTTCTTCGCAGCTTCGTGGGGCTCCTTACATTCGATCGGGGCTATGACTCGGCCAACGTGATTGCCGCCCGGACCCGGAATCCTGACATGCAAATAGGGCGGGGCCAGATGACCCTTGAGAGGATGGAGAAGCATCGTTCGGAGAGCTTGCGCTTCTATGAGGCGCTCCTCGAGGCGCTGGACCGGGTGGCGCTTCTCCCGGGCGTCGTGGCGGTCGGTCTTTCGTCCGGCATCCCGCTGGAGACTGCCGGGGCGGCATTCCTGCCGGTGCACGTTGGGGGTCGCCCGCCACCGATCGATCCGAGCGAGACGCCTCGGGCGTGGATTGGCATGGCCAGCCCGGGCTACTTCGACGTCATGCGGCTGCGCCTCCGGCGAGGACGCTTCTTCAACTGGCTCGACGGCCCGGGCGGCCCGCGGGTCGTCGTTGTCAACGAGACGTTTGCGCGCGAGGTATTCGATGGTGAGCCGGCAGCAGGCCAGGAAGTATGGCTGGGCACTTACCCGTTGGACGTCCCGGTCGATGCGCCGGGGCGGCAGATTGCGCTGTGGCAGGTGGTCGGGGTCGTGTCGGACATTCGTTCCGAGGGCCTTACCGTCACCGGGTCGCGGCCCGAGGTGTTCTTCTCGGCGTACCAGTCGGAGAACTCCCCGCTCTTCGGGTTCGCTCCGTTCATCGCCGTCCGAACCACCGGCGATCCGGTCGCAATCGTTCCGTTTCTCCGTGAGGCCGTTGCCGCCGCGCACCCGCGCGCCACCATCGAGGAGGTGATGACGATGGACGCGCGGCTGTCGGCCGCGATTGCCCAGCCCCGGTTCTATGCCGGCTTTGCGGGCTCCTTCGCGGCGCTCGCCCTGTTCCTGGCGGCGTTCGGCGTCTACGGACTCCTGAGCTACACCGTCGACCAGCGGCGCCGGGAGATTGGCGTGCGGATGGCGCTCGGCGCCCGGCGCGGCGAGATCCTCGCACTGGTGGTGAGGCACGGGGCGATGCTCGTGGCCGCGGGCGCCGTCGTCGGCCTCGGGGCGGCGGCGGCGTCAAGCCGCGTGCTGGAGAGCTCCCTGTATGGTGTGACCACGGACGATCGCTTGACCTTCGTGGCAGCACCGCTCGTGCTCGTCGCCGTGGCGCTCGTCGCCTGCTGGATCCCGGCCCGGCGCGCGACCCGGGTTGATCCGATGGAGGTCCTTCGTCTCGAGTAGCGAGAGCAGCGTGTCGGTCTTCACGACCTGAGGTCGAAACTGACCGAGTACATCCGGGACGTCGAGGCCGGTGCGACGACGATTGTGGTCACCGACCATGGGCGCCATGTGGCCCGCATCGTTCCGGAAACGGACTCGCTCGAGCAGCGGCTCGCCATACTGAAGCAGACCGGCGCGCTTCCCTGGAGCGGGCGCATCGCAAGTTCCTGATCACGGCTGACCACGCGGGCAGGACGCGTGGCGGACTCACGGGCTGTCCCCGAAGTCCGGAAAACGCCTCCGCACTGGGATATTCACGAGCGCCGCGCAACATCTTCCGAACGGCCTGTCGTTGACAGAGGAATCGCCGCCGCCCGTCCGGTCCAGCGCCTGGGAGCGCCGCACGCGGCGCTGGGCGCTTGTGTTCGCGGCGCTGACCCTCGGCATCTCACTCCTGCTCGCGCTCGTCCTGATCCGCTCGGGTCGGCCGGCCGGCACCACCCTGGTCCTGGCGCTCGCGCCGGCCTGCGGATGCTACGTGTGGCAGACCGGACCCATCCGGCGCCGGCGCGCGATACTGAGCGAGCCGTTTCCCGCCGCGTGGGAAACGGTGCTGCAGCGCGACGTACTGTTCTTTCGGGCGCTCGATCCCGCCGCGCAGCAGCGGTTCCGCCGTGAGGTGCAGGTGTTCCTGGGGGAGAAGCGGATCACCGGCATCAAGACGCCGCTGGACCCGACGACCCGGGTGCTGGCGGCGTCCAGCGCCATCATTCCGATTTTCGGGTTCCCCGACTGGGAGTGGGAGCAGATCAACGAAGTACTCGTGTACCCGGCGCGGTTCGACGAAGAGTTCGATATCGGAGACGAGCGGGACCACAACATACTCGGGATGGTGGGCGCCGGCAGTCTGAACCGCCTGATGATCCTGTCGAAACCGGATCTCATCACAGGGTTCCGAGACACCGCCGACATGCGCAACGTCGGCGTCCATGAGTTCGCGCACCTCGTGGACAAGACCGACGGAGTCATGGACGGGGTGCCCGAAGTGGGCCTCGGGCGCGAGGCGATCGGACCCTGGATCGATCTGATGCGCAGGGAGATGGCGGAGATCGAGACTGGGCAGTCCGACATCGATGAGTATGCGCTGTCCAGCGAGGCGGAGTTCTTCGCCGTTGCGTCGGAGTACTTCTTCGAGCGGCCCGGGTTGATGCAGCGCAAGCACCCCGAGCTCTACGCGGCGCTCAAGGGTATCTTCAATCAGGATTTGCGTGCGCGGGTGGGGGCGTTTCGGCGCGTGATTGGCTGCACCTGGCCGTCATGGAGCGGCGAGGCGTGGATGTCACGATTTCGTACGACCGGGAATTCGCATTGAGGCCCGGGATCGACTGGATCCGGTAGCGGCGGCGTTCACCGGTACTGACCGTGTGCGCCGGTGGCCAGCGACGCGCCTGCCGCGCTGGGAGGGGTTGCCGCTACAATGGACAGGTGGCTGAGCGCCATTCCGACTGGCTGAGACAGGCGGACGCCGATCTCCGGCACTCCCGTCAAGCCCGCGGCGACGCCGCGCACGAGTGGGCCTGCTTCGCCTCGCAACAGGCGGCCGAGAAGGCGCTCAAGGCGGTTCTCATGAGTCGCGGGGCCGATGCGTGGGGCCATACCGTGACCGCCCTGCTCGGTCTCGTCGCGACCGAACAGGACGCCGGACGCGAATTGATCGAAAGCGCCAAGACGCTTGACAAGCACTACATCCCGACCCGCTATCCAAACGGATTCGCCACCGGCGCGCCCACCGACTTCTACACGAGGAAGGACTCCGACGATGCCATCGCGTGCGCTGAGCGAATCGTCAGCTTCGCTCGTCGTCAAATCGAACAACCGGGCGATCGTTGAGCGTGCGGTGCGCGCGTGGGCGCGGCGCATCGGCGACCGCCGGCCCGACGTGCGGCGCATCATCTGGTTCGGCTCTCGTGTGAACGGTACGCCTGCACCCGGCAGCGATGTCGATGTCTGCGTCGTGCTCGCCGATTCCGACAAGCCGTTCCGGGAACGAATCGGCGAGTATCTGCCGTTCGGTTTTCCCGTGGGTCTGGATCTGTTTCCCTACACTGTGGCGGAGCTTGAACGGATCCGCACCGAGCACCCGTCGTGGTACCGGGCAATCACCGCCGGCATTGACCTCATCCCGGCGCGCTGACGCCTGCCCCGGCTCATGATCGACCGGCGGCAGGGCGGCGTTCGACGTGGGACTTGGGGGAGGTCCGGGCGGCCATCGAGCGGCAGAGCCATTATCGGAGACGCCTCAGACGGATCCTCGGCAACTCCTCCTGAAGGGCCGATTGGCCCGGAGAGCGGCGCGCGAGCCGCGAGGATGGCGCGCCGCAGCGTGGCGGCAGCAACAGGAGTTGTCGGGTGCGCCCGCGACGGGTCGAGCGGGATGATTCGCGGCACAGGCGAGGAGGCGCAAGCAGGACATGGAAGAGCAAACGGATTCAACGCCCGCGGGTGGGATGCCGACGGGGGTGTGGGCGGGGCCAGGACGGCGATCGCGCCGACCCACGCGAACCTGGAGGGCGCTCGGGCCACGGAACCGCTGACGCGGTGGCTGATCGAGGCGGCCCGGCAGCGCGGCACTCTCACCTACGGACGCGTCAAGGCGCGGCTGGAAAGCGAATGCAGATTCGGCGCGGTTTTCCCCGTCGCCATCGGAAGGGTGGCTGGCTCGGCGATGGACAGGATGCTGGAACGCGACCCGACGGCCCCGCTGCTGAACGTCCTGCTCGTCGGGGCGGCAACCGGCTTGCCCGGCGCTGGGGCCGCCGCGTACTTGAGGAAGCGCCATCCCGGCAAGGATTGGTTGCGCAGAAAGGAAGCGCACAGGGACAAGCGGTGGCGAGCATTGATCGAGGACGAGGCGCGGCGCGTGTACGCCTATCGGCGTTGGGGAGAGATCTACAGGGACGTCTCCGAACGCGGCCTTGAGCTTTTGAAAGATCAGCCGGACAGCCCTGCGGGGAAGGACAGGAGCAGGGGCAAGGGTGGCGAAGGGCCCAACCACCGGGCTCTGAAGCTGCGGGTGTTCCGAGAGCCGGATCTGGTGCAGAAGGGGTTGCGGGCGGACATCGCAAGAACCGAGGAGGAGCTTCTCTCCGGCGATCGGGTGGACGTCCTGTGCTATGCAGACGACAGGACGGTGGCCATTGAGGTCAAGTCTCGAGACTCCGACTGGGCCGACTTCCGTCGCGGCGTGTACCAGTGCGTGAAGTACCAGGCCGTACTTCGGGCCCAGGACATCCGGCATGATCCGAACGTGCAGGCCTGGCTCGTCACGGAAGGCCCGCTGCCCGGCGAACTGAAGGAGCTCGCGAGGCGGCTGGGCGTCCGTACGAAGGTCGTAGCGGCAGGCTGAAGCGGGCGGGGTCGGATGCGCAGTGACGGGACTCGCAGGCAAGTGAGGGCGTTTCGGAAGCGCGCGGGCTCGCTGCGCGGCGAAGCAGCGTCAAAGCCGAGGCCCCAGGGATGAACCCTTTGGTGTCCGGGCCGCTCTTGATTTCGTCGCTGATGCAGCACAAGGTGCTGGAGCCGTTGGAGGAGGCGGCGCGTGGGACGGTGGCGAGCATCGCGGCACGCATGTGGGTGCCCGTTTCGCTCCTCAGAGTCGGTGGCGCGCGTATTGCGCGACGGAGAGGGCCTTCCCAGCTTCGTCGAGCAGGAGTTTCGCGAGTTCCTGCAGTGCGGCGTCCTCGGCGGAGGTTTCGCACGGTTTCGGTGTACGGGGTGCGGGTTCGATCGCCTCGTTCCCTTCTCCTGCCACGGGAGGGGGTTTTGCCCGAGTTGCGGTGGGCGGCGTATGGCCGAGCGCGCTGCCCATCTCGTCGATAAGGTGTTCCCGCCGGTGCCTGTGCGCCAGTGGGTCCTGAGCTTGCCGCACCGGCTCCGCTATCGGCTGGCCTGGGATCACGATCTCTGCCGCGCCGTTGTGGGGCGCACCATGCGGGCGATCCTCGGGTTCCTCCGCCGGCGGGCGCGAGACGCCGGGGTGACGGATGGCCGTGGCGGGGCGGTGGCGATCCTGCAGCGGTTCGGGGGAGCCCTGAATCTCAATGTTCACATCCACGCCTTGGTGGTCGACGGCGTGTTCGCGAAGGACGGCGAGTCGGTGCGCTTCCACCCGTGCCCGTCGCTCCACGCGGCGGACGTCGACGAGGTGCTCGCCACCGTGGAGGCGTACGTTCAGCGGCGAGCGGGCGACGGCGCAGACGCGGGGAATGACGGCGACGACACGCTGGACGCGTGGGCCGGCGACGCGCCCGTCTTAGCCGGGCTCGCGGCCGCGTCGGTGCAAGGGCGGGCCGCACTCGGTCCGCGGGCCGGCGCCCACGTTCGCCGCCGCGGCGTGGGTCTTGCTGCCGCCGAGCCGCCTGCAGTCGGGCCCTATCACGCGCGCCACAACGGGTTCGACCTCCACGCTGGGCTCTGCGTGCCCGCGGACCAGCGCGACCGGCTGGAGCGGATCGCCCGCTACGCCCTGCGGCCGCCTGTCGCGCAGGACCGGCTCGCATGGACCGACGCCGGCCAGGTGCGACTCGAGTTACGGCGCTCCTGGTCAGATGGAACCACGCATCTCCTGTTCGACCCAGTGGAACTGCTGGATGTCCTCGCCTGTCCCCGCTGTGGCGGGCGGCTCACGCTCATCGCGCTCATCGACGACCCCGCCTGACTCCCCTCTCTGCCTCGTCAGCACACCCGAAGTACGCCTCCATCACGCGCGTCTGGCGTTGACCTCGGCCTGACGAGCGGTCATTCTAGCAGTCCGTGGTGAAACCCCGCGTCGCACCGAGACCGGCCAGGCGCCGGTCTGACAAGGCGTGACGAGGGAGCATATTGGGCATATGCGACCGAGAAACAACGCAGTTCAGACCGGATGCATGGTCGGTCGAATGCAGCGGGGCTTTTGCCACGGGCTGCTCGGCCCGACGTGTTCAGTCAGGCGGTAATCCTCCCGTGACGGGGGGACGGTGTGGTCAATCCGCCTGTCGCGGGATGAGGGAGTCTTGGTGATCGGGGTGCTCTAATATCGTCTATCGTCCCGTTGCGGATATAGCAGGCGCCATTCGCGGCCCGTGTCAAGTCGCACGTCTCGCCGGCCTCGAACCGCGACGAACCCAGTCCGGAGGGACTAGCGATGACGCTGCCAGGTGGCGCGGCTCTCAACTCCGTCGTCACCCATCAGCGACAGCACCAGCGTGTCGCCGTCGTCCGCGAGGTCGTACGAGTAGCTCAGCGTCCTGCCCCGCACATCCGGTCGAGACCCGCCCTCGACCTCATGCTCGACGACTCTCCGAGTGACGTTCACGTCATATCGGCCGTAGTAGGCCAGATAGCTCTCACGGCCTGAAAGCTGGACCGACACCCGGCCGCTGGCGTCATACGACAGCATCCCGTCGGTGAACGCCGAACCGTCCGCGGCCGCCCCACCGATCCGCTCGAACGACGAGAGACCGAACGCGCCGACGAACCGGGCCATCTGCTCGGTGGCCCGCGCGCCGTTCAACAGCAGCGTCATGCTCCGATTGCCTTCGTGACAGGCAAACTCGTAGATCGGCTCCTCGGTGTTGGTCAGAGGGTACTCCGCCGACCACGGCTCCGTGAACGAGTCCGGGTCGTAGACGGTGTACTCCAGATGCATCGTGGCCTGGTCGATCCGCGTCAGACGCTGCACCAGACGCATACCCGCCCCGGACCCCGCAAAGGTCCAGCGCGGGTCGAAGTTCGTCGATTCGATCACCAGGGTGTCGCCGTCCCAGGAGCCGCGCGAGGTCCCGGTCCACTGCTGGATGGCGCTGGACACCTGCGGCCGGTCGTCCAGCGGGACCGTGATCGTGGCGTTGATGAACTCGTAGTGGATGACCACATGATCCGGGGTCTGGAAGATCCGGGCCGGGAACGCACTCCCTCGGAGCGGCAGCATCCCGCCCATCATGCAGCGTTCGTCCAGTGCCCGGTCCTCGGGGCCCTCCGGGATGCCGCTCATACGCCGACCTGGCATGCCCACCCGGTAGCGGCCTTCCTCGGTGCGTGGAATCCGCCCGTTCTCGGGTGAGACGACGAGCGACGTGCGCCCGTCCAGCAGCGGATGGTCGTAGATGGACTGGTCGACCCCGCCATCGCCCAGCTCGAAGTCGGCGCTCAGGGCCCGAGCGAGCCCCTGGCGGATGCGGCTCCGCCGCGTGGCAAGAAACTCCGCCTCTTCTTCTTCTGTGAGACGAAGTCTGTCCTCGAATTCGGCCGGTCGCTCGAGGGGCGTCATCGTGGGAAGCGACCAGGTCCCCTGGAGATCCGGCACGCCCCAGGGCGTACGGGGCGGGCCCGCCTCGTCGGCCGGCTGCGCCAGCGCCGAGCACGGAAGCGCCGCGAGGGCGCCGGCCAGCCCGAGGCATCGCAGGACGTACTGAGCCATGCTCATGGTCTCGTCTCCGCTTTCAGTCGCTGCAGCTCCTCCCGCGGCCGGAACTCCAGCTTCGCCACCTTCCCGGCCCCAAGGTAGCCCATGCCGATCTGGGTGCGGCCATTCACCGTCACCGCCTGCAGCCCGTGGGTCTTGGTCCCGATCGTCGGCAGGGAATAGCTGGTCCACTCTTCCGTGCTGGGATCGAACTTCGCGATCGAATCGCCATGCGTGAACGGCAGCCACACCATGCCGTCTTCGTCCACCGACGTCTCGTAGCAGTTCCCGTCCTCATGCTCGAGCGGAAAGGGATACATCTCTTCGAGGTCAGAGCGGCTGTCGAGCTTCAGCAGGCCGCCACCGTACCACGAGCAGCCCCAGAACGTGGTGCTCCGCGGATCGGCGCCTGGCTTGCGAATCGCCACGGCGCCCGGCCTCCCGTAGCCGTAGAACGTCAGGCGATCGGCGAAGACCGCCAGCTCCTCCGCGGTGAACAGGTCGCTCCTGTCGTTTACCGCTTCGGGTAGAGGCACGAACGTGGCCTGGCCGGTCTCGAGGTCCGCCTTCATCAACCCGTCCCGCGGAATGGCGGTCGACCACCAGCCATTGCCGGCGCCATCGCCGGTCATCCCGTAGTTCGAGGCGTTCGGAACCGGGTTCTCGAAGAGCGTCCAGTCGCGGGTCCTCGTGTCGTAGCGCATCGCCTTCGCGTCGTTCGTCGCCCCCGCGGCCCAGATGCCACCTCGCCCGTCGCCGCCAATCCAGGGCCCCACGCGTGCCCCCTCGGGCGGGCGAATGATGGCCGATTCGCCCGTCCGCGGGTTGATGCGCCCCAGCGCACCAATGTTGCTCATGTCGAACCACACGACCCCGGCGGCGTCCCGGATGATGTCGTGCGAATTCGCGGGGGGAGCGTCCGGTGTCTCCGACAGCACGAAGTTCGTCGCGTGCCCGGTCCGCCAGTCGTATCTGACGACGGTGCGGGTGATGTTGAACATGTCGGCCATCCACACGTTTCCATCGGCATCCAGCGTGGCGTTCATCGCGTGGTGCTTGGACTCGTCCATGAAATCGACAGGGCCGAGCGCCCAATCGGTGCTGCCATCGTTGAAGAACGGCAATCCGAAACCGGGCTCGGGCGCGTCGTATTCGCGGGCGATCATCAGCGTCGAGTCCCCCGTCGGACGACGGGCCCGGACTGTCGCGGGATGAGGAGTCTTGGTGATCGGGGTGCTCTAATATCGTCTATCGTCAGGGCGTAGCCGGGCGACCGGAGCAGCGAGCGCAGACCGTACCGTAGGTCCCGTAACAGCGCTTCCAGCATGCTTGTCTTCTCAGCAGTCCCGGCGCGCGGCCGGGCGCCGGCTCCCGGTCAGTCACGCCACGGCACGCACCGTCGCGTTGGCGATCGTGACGCAGGCCGCAGCTCCGAACGTTATCACGATGCCCACCGTCGACCTTCGCCTTGCTGTTCTCGGCATTGTCGATCGGCAGTGCTGCGCGAAACTCGAAAAGGCGTCCATCACGACTCGGGATTCTTGTACAATTTCGTCGTTTCGCACCCGCGTCCCGCGTTTCGCCCTCCTGCGACCGTTACCGACCCATGAACATACCGGAACAGTACGTCAAGAAGATCCTCTCCTCGCATGTCTACGACGTCGCCATCGAGACGCCCCTGCAGGACGCGGCCGGCTTGTCGGCGCGTCTGGGCCACGAGGTGGCGTTGAAACGGGAAGACCTGCAGCCGGTCTTCTCGTTCAAGCTGCGCGGGTCGTACAACAAGATGGTGCAGCTCTCGGCCACGGACGCAGGTCATCGGCGTGGAAGCGGAGGGCTCCGCCTGCCTCGCTGCGGCGCTGCGGGCGGGCCGCCGGGTGCGCCTGCCGTTCGACTCGCTCGACCTCTTCGCCGACGGCGTCTCCGTAGCGCAGGTAGGACGAGAGCCGTTCAGGATTGCCAGGACCTGCGTCGACGGCGTGATCACCGCATCGGTCGACGAGATTTGCGCCGCCGTCAAGGATGTCTTCGACGATACGCGCTCGATCGCCGAACCGGCCGGCGCGCTGGCCGTCGCCGGCCTCAAGAAGTACGCCGCGCGGCGCACACACGATCGTGCGCGACGTTACGTCGCCGTCATCAGCGGCGCGAACGTCAACTTCGACCGCCTGCGGCACATCTCCGAACGCGCCGAGTTGGGCGAGTACCGGGAGGCGATCTTCGGCGTCACCATTGACGAGACGCGCGGCAGCTTTCGCCGTTTCTGCCGCAGCCTCGGAAAGCGTTCGGTGACCGAGTTCAACTACCGCTTCGCGGGAGACGACCAGGCCCACGTGTACGTGGGATTGCAGATGAACCCCGGCGAGAACCGGCAGGTCGTGGCGGACGACCTCGCGGCCGCGGGCTACCGGGTCACCGACATGACGGACAACGAGACCGCGAAGCTGCACGTGCGACACATGGTCGGCGGCCGGACGTTCGGCAGCAAGCCGGAGTTGCTCTACAGGTTCGAATTCCCGGAACGTCCCGGTGCGCTGCTGCGTTTTCTGAACGGTCTGGGAAGCAGCTGGAACATCACGATGTTCCACTACCGTTTCTCGTCCCGCTGCGCGTGCCAAAGTTCCCAGTCGGTCTGGAGTCCCATCCAGAACTCGGCGGTCGTGCCGAACAACGTGCCGAGCCGCAGGGCCGCGCGGGCGGTGATGCCGCGCTTGCCCTTCACGAGCTCGTTCACCCGGTTGACCGGCAGATCCATCCGGCGCGCGGCCTCCGCCTGGCTCATGTTGCTCGGCTTCAGGAACTCCTCGATCAATATTTCGCCCGGGTGCGGCGGCGGCGCGTTTTTCGGCAAGCCGGTGTCCGGGATCTCGCCCGGTCGTCGCGTTCGCTTCGGCATGATCGACTCCCTCAGTGATAGTCCTCGCAGCGCACCATGTAGGCGTGGCCCTCCGTGAACTCGAAGGTGATCCGATGCTGGTCGTTCACGCGAATGCTGTAGCGGCCCGCGCGGTCTCCCTTCAGGGCTTCCAGTCGGTTCCCGGCCGGGATGCGCAGGTCAGACAGGTCGCGAGCATTGCGGACGGCCGCGAGCTTGCGCCGGACGACCGGCCAGATCGCACGCGGAATCTGGCGCGCGGCCTTGCTGTTGATGGCGTCCCAGACGTCCTTGGTGCCCTGGTCGCTCCAACTGCGAATCACCAGGACATCATACACACATACTGTCAATGTGTAGATAATTGACAGCAGGGAGGCGGGCACCCACAAGGGGCGCCCCTACGCAATCCTCCGGAATCTGGGCGGCCCAGTCACCCGTCCTGCCGCGTGGACCACCGGCAACACGGTGAATGGCGCAAGACATTCCATGATGCCTGCTATAGGGACATCAGGCGCGCCAGCGCCGGATCGAGAGGCATCATGCGTTCCAATCACGCGCGGTTGTTGATCGCCGGACTCGTGTTGCACATGGGGGCCACGGCGGCGCGCGCGCAGCACGACGAGATCGAGCGGCTCGAAGCGGAGACGGCTCTGATCGAAGAAATCAGGGACGCGCCGGACGAGTGGATTAAGGGTATATTCTGTTTCCAGTTTGAGATGACCCCATGACGACACCGTCTCGATTGCTGATCGTTTTGGCCCTGCTGGCGGCCCCCATGGCGGCGCTCGCCCAGTCGGTGGCTGCCCCCTCCGCGCAGCCCCTGACACCGTCGGGCGATCCGGATCTGCAAGGGATCTGGGATTACCGCACGATGACGCCGCTCCAACGTCCGCGCGATCTGGCGGACAAGGATGTGTTTACGCCCGAGGAGGCCGCCGCCTACACACGGGCTCAACTGGAGAGCCGGGCCGACTACGATGCTCTTCCGACCGTCCACGCCAAGTTCTGGCTCGACTACGGGACAGCGCTCACCGCCGATCGCCGCACCTCCCTGGTCGTCGATCCGCCCGACGGTCGCGTGCCCGCGCAGACCGAGGATGCCCGGGCGCGAGGGCGGGCGCGAGGCGAAAGGCGGGAGCGCACGCACAGCATTCAGGACCGCAGCATCACCGAACGCTGCATCATCGGCTTCAACGCCGGTCCGCCGATGAACCCCGGGGCCTACAACAACAACCTCATGCTCCTGCAGATTCCTGGAATGGTGGTGCTGCACAACGAGATGGTGCACGAAGTGCGGGTCATTCCGCTGGACGGCCGTGACCACCTGCCGGACAGCATCCGGCAGTTGCGGGGTGACTCGCGGGGGCACTGGGAGGGGCGGACGCTGGTGGTGGAAACGACCAATTTCACCGGCCGCACGAACTTCCTGGGCTCGGGCGAAGACATGCGGCTCATCGAGCGATTCACCCGAACCGACGACTCCACCCTGCTCTACGAGTACACGGTCGAGGACCCGGCCTCGTTCGTTCAACCGTGGACGGTGGCGCTCCCGATGACCAGAACGGACGGTCCGATGTTCGAGTTCGCCTGTCACGAGGGGAACTACGGACTGACCAACATCCTGTCCGCGGCGCGGGCCGAGGAAAACAAGGCGGCCTCCAGTTCGTCACGGTAGCCGTAGCAGTCCGTGGTGAAACCCCGCGTTGCACCGAGATCTGCGATGCGCCCGCTGAGCAAGACCTGTAGGGGCAACCCTTGTGGTTGCCCTGTCCGTCAGCCGGATCGACGACGCGCAGCTGAATTCAGCGGGGAACGAATGCAGCGGGGCTTTTACCACGGGCTGTCAGCACCTGGTGCATCGGCCGGGGCTTGACGTACACCCGCGCTGCGGGCACTCTCTCCACAGGACGCCGCCCGATCGCAGATCAGGGCCGGAGGACGACGCACGTGCACGTACGACAAATGGGTCGATGGATGACCGCGGCGCTGGCCGTCGCCAGCCTGGGCGCGGGGGGTCAGGACGCGCGGGGCCAGGACGCGCGGCGGGACTCGCGAGTGCTGGACGCGGCCAGCGCGGCGGACACCGCCGGCGTGGCGGCGTGGCTGGAACAGGGTGCCGACGCCAATGCCGCGCAGGCCGACGGCGCCACGGCCCTGCATTGGGCTGCCCACTTCGACGACATGACGATGGCCGCTGCCCTGCTTCGCGCCGGCGCGGCTGTCGACCCGGCCAACGACTTTGGCGTCACGCCGCTCTGGTTGGCGTGCCTCAACGGCAGCGCGGCCATGGTCGAAACGCTGCTCGCGGCCGGGGCGGACGCAGGGCTCGCCCTGCCATCGGGCGAAACGGTGCTCATGACCGCGTCCCGCTCCGGGTCGGTCTCGGCCGTACGTCTGCTGATCACCCATGGAGCGGAGGTGAACGCCCGGGAACAGTCGCGGGGACAGACCGCGCTGATGTGGGCGGTGGCGCAGCAACACCCTGACGTCGTCGAGACCCTCGTCGCGCTCGGGGCCGATGTCCATCTGCGCTCGGATCCGTTGCCGCGGAGAATTCACACGAGAACCGCGGGGTTCAACCCGGCCGGCGTGCTCGACGTCGTGCAGGGTGGGTACACGGCGATGCTGTTCGCGGCCCGGCACGGCAATCTCGACAGCGCGGCACACCTCGTGGCGGGTGGCGCCGACGTCAATGACACGGCGCCGTCGGGCACGAGCGCGTTGGTCGTGGCGGCCCATGGCGGGCACACCGCGGTCGCGACCTATCTGCTCGAGCAGGGAGCGGACCCCAACGCGGCCGAGGCCGGCTACACGGCACTACACTCGGCGACGCTTCGCGGCGACGAGCCGCTGGCGACCGCGCTCCTGGCGGCAGGCGCGGACCCCAACGCGTTGGTGGTGCGAGGGAGCCCCGGGCGGCGCAACAGCCCGGACTATGTGCTGGAGCACGATGTGATCGGCGCGACACCATTCTGGCTGGCCGCGCACTTCTCGGAACCCGGAGTCATGCGGGTGCTGGCCGACAACGGCGCGGACCGGCGGGTCGTCATGCCGGGAGGCACGACGTCGTTGATGGCGGCGACCCGCGCCCGCCGCCGGACAGAACCGGGGCTCACCCCGAATCCGGTCGAGAACGAGCGGCTGATCCTGGAGGCGGTGCGGGTGGCGGTCGAGGCGGGGGTGGACGTCAACGCGGCCGATGACGCCGGCCTCACCGCCCTGCACACCGCCGCCTCGAGGCGCCTCGACACCGTCGTCCAGTTTCTGGCCGACAGCGGGGCGGATCTGAATGCGCGGACCGGAGACGGCAGGACGCCGCTGACGATGGCGGCCGGCAGAGGTCAAGGCGAAGACAACAGCACGGCCGCGTTGCTGCGCCGGCTTGGCGCGGACGGGGCCTGACCCGCCTTGGCTCACACGCCGGTCAGCGGCTCGACGCTGAGCGTGCCGTCGCTCTTCCCGAGACGCTCGACGGGCACCCCCAGCTTCTCGGTCAGGGTCACCAGCAGATTCGGCATCAGCGGATCACCCGCATACTTGAGGTGACGTCCACCCTCGAGTTGCCCGCCGCAGCCGCCCACCAGAAGAACCGGCAGGTTCAGCGGGCTGTGGGCGTTGCTGTCGGACATGCCGCATCCGTAGAGGATCATCATGTTGTCGAGCAGCGATCCGTCGCCGTCGGGCGTGGCGCGAAGCTTCGCCAGGTAGTCGGCGAACAAGGAGGCATGATAGGCGTTGATCTTCGACATCATCGCGATTCTCTCAGGATCGTATTCGTGGTGAGAAAGCGGATGATGCGCGTCGGGAATACCGATCTCGGTGTAGGTCCTGGAACTCACTTCACGCCCCAGCATGAACGTGGTCACCCGCGTCAGGTCCGTCTGGTGGGCGAGCAACTGCAGGTCGAACATCAGTTCGACGTGCTCGGCGAACGTCGCCGGAATACCCTCGGGCTGGGCCACCTCCGGCACATCGAAGCTCTCCTGCTGCTCCGCGGTCCGAATGCGTCGTTCGATGTCCCGCACCCCGTCGAGGTATTCGTCAATCTTGAGACTGTCGGTCTGCCCCACGTCGCGTCTGAGATCGGAGATCTTGTCGGTGACGGAGTCGAGAATCGACCGATCGCGCTGCATGCGCGCCCGACGAATCACCGGATCGGTGCTCCCGCTGTCGCCAAACATCTGCTCGAACACTATGCGGGGGTTGTTCTCCATCGGCAGCGGCGTCGTCCGGCTCCGCCAGCAGATCGTGTTCGTGTAGACGCAACTGTGCCCGCCGCTGCATTGGCCGGCGTTGGCCCGGTTGTCGATCGCCAATTGCAGTGACGCCAACTCGGTGTGCCGGCCGTACTCGTTGGCCAGGATCTGATCCATCGAGATGTCGGCGACCGGCGCCGTTTCGCCAGCCACGCCGGCCGCACCGGTCAGGAACGTCGTCGACGCCCCGGCGTGCGCGGGAGTCCAATACCCTCGGAGGCCGGAGACCACGGTCATCTGGTCCTTGAACGGCGCCAGGGGCTCGAGAATGGGCGTGAGGTCGAAACCGCTTCCCTCCTGCTTCGGGGTCCAGTACTCCATGGCGATGCCGTTGGGCACGTAGACCACGCCGAATCGCCGTGGCGCATCGGCGGCCGTGCGCGACCTCGCCGACAGTGCCGGGACCATGGCGTCCAGCAAGGGCAACGACACCGCGGCGCCCAATCCGCGCAAGACAGTCCGCCGGGGCAGCGACGTTTTGGTGATGATCATGGCTTGCATCCGCGAAAGACAGTCCGCTGGGGCAGGGACGTCCTGGTGCCTATCATAGCTGGTATCCGCGTAGCGAGACTGACGGTCATGGTCAGCGAGTAGCCGGCGTTCGCGGCGCGGCCTGCACGGCATCGTCGCTCCTTGAGCGACGTCCTTGAAACGGCGCACTGTCGACAATGCCCAGAATGATGGACGACCAGCGATACTCGTCGGGAGACGCGTCCCGCAGAATCTGACGCACGCTGGGCCGGTCACGGTAGTCGAGCCCACGCCCCACCGCATACGCGAGCAGCTTGTCCGTCACGGCGCCGGCGAACTCTTCGTCACGACTCAGCAGGACGTTGCGCAGGCCGGCCGGGCCCTCGAACCGGGTGCCGCTGGGCATCGTCCCGGAGGCATCGATCGGCAGACCGGCCTCACTCGTGGCGCGCCAGCTGCCGATGGCATCGAAATTCTCGAGGGCGAAGCCGAGAGGATCCATCGGGGCGTGACAGCTTGCGCAGACGGGGTTGGCACGATGCTGTTCCAGCCGATCGCGGACCGAGGCCGGCACACCGCCTTCCCCGCGATCCGGCAACCCGGGCACGTTGGGCGGAGGTTCTGGCGGCGGCGCTCCGAGCATGCTTTCGAGCAGCCATTTGCCGCGCAGCACCGGCGAGGTCCGGTTGGGGTGTGAGGTCACCATCAGCAGTCCGCCATGCCCCAGCAAACCGCCGCGCGGGTGATTCTCGTCCAACGTCACGCGCCGGAAGCGGTCGCCGTAGACTCCGCCGATACCGTAGTGCCGGGCCAGTCGCTCGTTCAGGAACGTGTAGTTCGCGCTGAGCAGCTCGAGCAGGCTGCGATCCTCGCGCATGGTGCTCTCGACGAACAGTTCGGTCTCGCGTCGGAACGCCTCGCGCAGATTCTCGTCGAACTCGGGGTAGTCGGCCGACTCACGCTCCTGCGACTCGAGGTTCCGCAGCCGGAGCCACTGACTCACGAAGTTGTCGATGAGCGCGCTCGAACGGGAATCTGCGAGGAGACGTCGGGTCTGTTGCTGCAGCACCGCCGGGTCACTGAGCTCCCCACGCTCGGCGATGTCCAGCAGTTCGTCGTCCGGGATGCTGCTCCACAAGAAGAACGACAACCGGGACGCGAGTTCCACATCGCTGACGCGGTAGGGTGTGTCCGGGGGGAGACCCGCAGGGTCACGCTCGATCCGGAACAGGAACTCGGGGTCCACGAGCATCCGTTCGAGCGCGAACTGAATACCGGTGTCGAAGTTCCCCTCGCTCCGCCCGGCCGTATAGAACTCCATCAGGGCCGCCGCTTCGCCGTCACGGACCGGCCGGCGATAGGCCCGGCGGGCCAGCCGCGAGAGAATGCGGCTCGCGCACGCCGGTTCGTCCGCTGCCGCAGTGGGCCGGCAGACCAGAATCTCGCGCCGGCTCGGCGTATCGCCCGGGCCGTCGAACGTATACGGACCGCCGATCGCGACTTGCTCGACGCCCGGGTTCTCGTCATAGCGTTCATCGACGAAACGGCCGTAGCCGCGGTTGCGCGGTTGCAGCACGCCTTCGGTTTCGGACAGCCGCCTGACGAACGACACGCCCACGGTTCGCGGACCCGCCTTGGCGGGAAACCGGACTTCCAGCCCGGCATCCCCCGTGTTCATGTAGTACTCCCACTCGGGATCACCGGCGATGTTCCCGGAGAAACTCAGCGGGGCCATCTGCCCGACGGCATCGGCGTCGCCCACCGAGAACCGGGCAATAGGCTCACCATCCACCCTTACGTCGAGCTCTTGCGGCGACGAAAAGCCGATGATGTAGTCGGAAAAATTCCTGTGCAGGCGAACCTTGATGGTGTACTCGCCGTCCACCGGAAAGTAGTGCCGGACCGCAACGCCGCCACGTGACCCGAAGGAGAGCGTGTCGTCCTGACGGTCGTCCTGCAACAGACCCGGGTGCACGCGATAGCTGGCGACGGCCGGTCCGACCGGAGGGATCCCCACGGCGAGACGACTGATCTTTCGAGCGGCGGAGAGGTATCGCGATACCAGGTCCGGCGAAATGGACAGCATCTCCGCGTTGTTGTCGAAACCGTGTTCGTAGGTGTTGTCGGCGGGTAGCAACGACGCCACATCCACGTCGACCGCGAGCAGGTCGCGGACGGCGGCGTGATACTCGGCTCGATTGAGACGATGAAACGTCTCGCCGCGTCCCGGGTCCGCGCGGGTCAGCGCCACCGCGTCGATCCGGCTTTCGAGCCACGTGGCCGCCGCACGATACGTGGCCTGATCGGGCCGGGGGTTCCCGGCCGGCGGCATCGTCTGTGCCCGCAGCTTGACGATCACGCGCTCCCAGGTCTCGGCCTCGGCGCTCACGTTGGCCAGGTCTCTCGTGTCGAGGGCCAGCCCCGCCACGCGGGTCGCGTCGTTGTGGCACCGCACACAGTACCGGTCGAGCATCTCGCGAGCGGACGATGCCGTCACCGTACGCGCCGACTCCGCCTCCTGCGCGCCGAGGCCCAGCGGCCGACTGAAGGCAGCCAGCACGCCGACCAGGACGACCAGCCAGCGGACCATCGAATGTGGTCTCACCACCTTGCGCGCCGCCACATCGATTGGACCGGGCACACGACCTCCTGTTCCGCCGCGGCTGGGTCGACGGTCGCAGACAGATTCCATGCTTCGATCGGCGTCACCGCGCGAACGGCGCACCAAGCCGTATGCCAATCATAGTCGTAGGGTCAAGAAATCCGAACCTGCCGTCCGCGAGCAGTTTCGGAGTCCGCTGACCGGGGTTGGGTCGGCCAGTCGGTACTGTGGATACTGATGGGTGGTCCAGACGAACGCAGAATCAGGAGCGGCGATGGACTGGAAGACCATGCTGGCCTACGTGACGGGCTCCGTCGATGAGGAGCTCCTCCGGCGCAACGAGTATCTCGTGGCGGAGAATCGCATCCTCCGGGCGCAGCTCCCCGGCCGCGTGACACTGAGCGACGGCGAACGCCGGACGTTGGCCGAGATCGGTAAGCGGCTCGGCCGCCAGGCCCTCGCGCAGGTGGCGAGCATCGTGCGGCCCGAGACGATCCTTGCCTGGCACCGGCGGCTGGTCGCCAAGAAGTTTGACGGCTCGGAGCGGCGAACCTATCCGGGGCGGCCCAGAGTCGGTCAGGAAATTGAGCAGCTGATTGTCCGCTTCGCCACTGACAACCGCGACTGGGGTTATGACCGCATCGCCGGGGCCCTGGCCAACCTCGGCCACGCAGTGAGCGACCAGACAGTCGGCAATGTTCTGAAACGTCACGGTATCCTGCCTGCCCCCGAGCGCAAGAAGACCACGACCTGGAAGGATTTCGTTCGTGCCCACCGGGAGGTGCTGGCCGCGACGGATTTCTTTACGACCGAGGTGTGGACGGTAAGCGGTCTCGTGACCTACTACGTCTTGTTTGTCATGCACGTGGCGACGCGCCGGGTCCACATCGCGGGCCTGACACCTTTCCCGGATGAGTCCTGGATGACCCAAGTCGCACGGAACCTCACGATGGCCGACGTGGGCTTCCAGGGGACCATCGGTATCTGATTCACGATCGCGACGGCAAGTACTGCCCCGCGTTCGACGACACGATCACGGAGGGTGGCGTCACGCCAGTGCGCTTGCCGCCGCGCAGCCCCAACCTGAATCCGCACGCGGAGCGCTGGGTGCGGTCGGTGAAAGACGAGTGCCTCTCGAAGCTGATCCTGTTCGGCGAGCCAGCGTTGCGGACGGCTCTGCGGGCCTACACCGGGCACTTCCACGGCGAGCGGAATCACCAGGGCAAGGACAATCTCTTGCTCTTTCCGCGGGACGAGGTCCCCACGACCGGCCCGGTGCGATGCCGCGAGCGCCTCGGGGGGCTGCTCAAGTTCTACTACCGGGCGGCCGCATGAGTTTCTTGACCATACGGCCATCAGACGCGGGCATGCTAGCCGCCGGCTACTGCGTCGTGAGTAGGTGGCCCGTGTAGCGCCGCGGCGCCACACGGGTTCCCACATATCGAACCGAACGCACGACAACCCCGTCCTTGGGGCAGGATCCTAGAACTCGTACGTCATCCCCAGGCGGACCGCTCGTGGGGCCACGATATTCGTGACGAAGCCAAACGAGGGGCCTGATGCGTAGGTGACACCGTTGAACCCAAAAATGCCCCACGCCATGTTCGCGTTGAAGGCGTTGAGGATATCGAGCTCGACGCCCAGTCGACCCGGACCCGCCTCGAACGCCTTCGCGAACCTGAAATTCATGATGTGGCGCAGGTTCTCGCGGCGCTCGCCGAACGGCTCAACACGTAGGTTGACAGACCCAGAGCTCGGCAAGGATGGGCCTCCATCCGGATCCACCCTGCCAAAACGATACGTTCGTTGTCCCCCCTGCCCCCTATACGCTTGATAGAGTATGCCAAAGTTCACATCCGCTGGGAGCTGATACGCTGCGGCAAGCCGGTACGCGTAATCCCAGGTCTCATCTAGGGGGAAGTAGTCATCATTCGGGCTTTGGGGCACTAGACCACCTCCGAATGGGGACGCGCCGCCGAAGCGATGATTCTTCGTCAGGAGAAGTGACGTAGATGCATGCCATCGCCCGGTCTGACGCCGGTTCAACATGAACTCCACATTCTGGAATGTGTGGTCTAGATCAGAGTTCGTTATCTGGTTCCCCACGAAGTTGCTTCCCCTGAAAGCCGGGTCGTAGTCGTAGACGTTCACCAGGCCCCCATCATCACCTGTGTCGAGCAGCCCATCGGGCCCAGGATCCCGTCTCGTCAACACCTGGTTGTACACCTCAGGGGGGCGAAGAATATTCACCGTAGCGATATCTCCAACGACTCGCTTATACAGATAGAGCGCTCGCACCGAGAATGCCCCTGCCAACTCCTGCTCGAGCGAGGCGCTCACCTCATGGGTACGCGTGAGCTCCAGGTCTGGATTAATGACATTGTTCGACGCACCGGTCGCATTGAGAAAATCCGCTCCGTTCGGATCCAAATCCACTTCACCGGGCGTGTAGTCATCGTTACCGTCAGGATCGTTCCATAGGTAGGAGATCGTTGAGACGTTGTTCTGGTTGTACGTGTGCGCGAAAGAGTACCCCCAGTCGTGGTTGTACTTGCCGTAGGTCGCCTTGAGGACCGTCTTGCCGTTGCCCGATAGGTCGTAGGCCACGCCCAGGCGTGGCGCGAACGCGTTCCACGTGCCAACATCGATTCGTGGGAACGAGCCCGCGTTTCCGAATTGCCCTTGTTCCTTTACCTGGGCGCCGACGTACGTGTCGTTCCGTTCGAAGCGCAGGCCAAGATTGACCGTCATCCGGTCAGACGGACGCCAGCTGTCAGAGACATACCCGACAAAGAGGTTTTGATTCGATGCCCCGGCTACCGGAAAGTCGTGCGCGTGAAACTCCACCGGCCGCCCAGACAGGCCGCCAACATTGTCATAAACCAGACGGTAGTTACCGTTCGGCTGAGCCGGGAATGATGTATCGAACACGCCCCACATGAGGGCGTAGCCCGCCACGATCTCGTGAGAGCCGGCGTAGGACCCTCGCGGAAAATAGTTCACGCTGCCATTCGCTATCCTTCTTCGGGGCGCCCGGTAGCCGATGTTAGGGTGGAACGATCCACCGGTCTGGAACCCGCTTTCGCGATCAAATCGATTTGGAATCGACCGACTGGACGGTTGAACCGCCCGGTCGCCGCGTAAATGAGTCTCGGCGTACATGGCGTGCGCGTAGAGGTCGTTGCTGAACACTCCCTGCCACTCCGCCTTGCCCTGATAGCCCGGCTGCAGCTGACGCCAGGTCGACTCTTCTGGCGTAAACCGGCTGGCCCCGGCGCCGTCGTCGACGGCGGAAGCCCGGGTCCAGAATCCGATGAGCTTGTGGTTGGTGTTAGCCTGGTATGTGACTTTGGCAGTCTGATTATTGGTGGTTCCCGGCAAGACACCCGGGATATCGTCGGCGGTGCCGTACACCCCGTCAGGTCCACGACCACTGGAGTACCCCGGCGCGTTGCGCTCGTTGCGCAGATCGTGGAACGCCACGTAAAACCACGCGCGGTCTTCAACGATGGGACCACCCAGATCCGCTGTTAATTGGTTGGAGTACCGAATCGAATTGCCCTCCCTTATGTTTTGCGCCATCAGCGCGGCATCGATGTTCGAGGATTGCAGCCGGCTGTGCATGAAGCGCTCGGTATACCGGCCCGTGAACTGGTTGCCGCCGGACTTCACGATGAGCTGCGACGACACGCCCGGCGGCCCAATCTCAGCGGTGGTGCCAAAGGTCTGCACGTTGACCTCATCGACGCTGCTTAAATCGGGGGCCTCATTAGGCTCGGCGCCAATCCCCTCAATCGTGTAGAAGTTGCGCACGCCGCCTTGCCCGTAGGTCTTCGGGCGAGCCTGGGCACCCATAGGCCTCGACCCGCTTTCGCCCGTGAGTGGTGGTCCTTGGACCTGAACACCGCTCACGTGAAGGTAGAGATCTTGGTAGTTCAGATTGTTCGGCGTAGAGGCCAGCAGGTCTTTCGACACCGACGCACCGCCTCGGGTGTTGGCGATGTCGACCAGTGGGCTCACTCCCGACACGGTGATGGTCTCCGTCAGTGTTGACAACCCAAGGGTCACGTTCACGCGCGCCTCGAATCGTGCGGTGATTCGAATGCCCTCTCGAACGAGGCTAGCGAATCCCGGCAGCTCGTACAGCACGCGAAACGTACCGGGTGGGACGTCGACGAACTGATACTCGCCTCTATCGCCTGACACCGCCAGTATCTGCGGCACCAGCAGCGCCGGACTGGTCAGCGTGACCGTGACGCCAGGAAGCGGGGCGTCTGATTCGTCAGTGATCGTACCGGTGATTCGCCCAGAACTCACATTCTGAGCCGACACGCTGGTTGCGAGGCCGAGAAACGCGACCAGGAACGACAGACACCGCATTCGTTGGGACAGCATCATTTCCTCCTCAACTCATCACTCCGGTGGACTGCACGGCTGATTGGGCACTACAGCATTCGGGGGTGTGAATGTCAAGGCAATTGTACGTTTGGTAGTGGGTCAGTTTGGATTCGTTATTTTTCGCTTTTCTGTCGCGTGCTTCCCGCCATCGAAGGCGTGCGGCGTCTCCCCCCACTTCTCGTCGGGGACGCCAACGACGGCCACCTCCCTGATGGCCGGATGACGCATCAGAACGCCCTCGACCTCGACCGACGAGATATTCTCGCCACCATCTTTGGTCCGCCGCTGAATCCGGCGAAGAAGTGCGGTTCGACGAATCCGGTCGTGATGCGGACGTCGGCCTCGACCCACTGGCGGTTGAGCCAGACCGGGACACCCGGACCGGCGTCAGGGAGTTGGCGGAGCGACGAGCGGTCGAACGCGTCGTGGTTCACCACTGTGTAGTCGCGAAGGACGTCCGGGCCGAGCATTTCGTGTAGCTCTTGCTTCGTGGTCGCGCGGTGTGTCCCGGTGGCGACCAGGATCACGATTTCCACACCCGGCGTCCGGGCGATCTCCTCGAGGACGACCGGGAGCACGGTCCGACTGGGCATCGGACGGGTGCTGTCACAGATTGAAATCGCCACCGTCTGACCATCCCTCACGATCTCGTGGAGGGGGGCAGAGGCCAGCGGGTTCCTGACGGCGTCTCGGACCGCCTGCGACTGATCGGGCAGCCCCTGGATGCACGTCGGTTCCAATACGGTCGTCGGTTCGGGCGGGACCTCGATCGGCAAGCGCCCACGGCCATACGCCAGGTCGACCTTCATCGCGTCAGCACCTTCGCGATCTGGGGCGCCGCTTCCTCGGCCCGCGACCGGATGGCGTCGTCCGACAACGTACTCAGCGGATGCGTGATCACGACCGGATCCAGGGCGCCGGCGCCGAGCGCCGCTCGTTGCAGATGCGCCTCGCGCACGAACGCGGTCGTGATGATGACCGCGGTCGGACAGCCTGCGGCCTCCAGGGCGACCGCGTCGTGCATACTGCACGACGTGCATGATCCTCAATCGCCGATGGCCGTGAGCACGGCATCTGACTGCTTCGCGACCTCCCGTATCAGTTCGGCCGACGCAGCCCGCGAGAAGCTGTCCTTCCGGTAGAAGGTCACCTCGCCGAACGTGCGTGTCGCCTGGAGTGTCTGGACCGTCTCGCGAAGCAGCGTCGAGGCGTTCCATTTTGTATTGTCCAGCACGCCCAACCGTATCCCGTCGAGCGACGGCAGCCTCTGCGCGAGGTCACACGAGGTCGCGGCTACCGTTCCGCGGGGGTCGTAGACGGTCTGCCCGGACGGGAGGAGGCGCGGTGGTGTCATCGTTTTGGCTCAGGGCCTCGCTGTCTTACAGTTCACAGGTTCCGTCCGCACACGCCGGTCCGGTCAAGGGCTCCCGTCCCTCCAGTTCCCTGAGCACGGGCGCGGTCATGTGACCCCATCCCGGCAGAAAAGCGGAGAAGCGCCCCGCCGCCCCGCCGGCGACAAACAGGTGGATGTCGTCCGGCGTGGGGACAATGGGAATCCGGGCTCCCGCCTCCCGTCGATACCAGCGCGGCAGATTGCGATTGTAGATTTTTCCGTATCGCCCACCAAAACTGATGTCGTCGTAGGTGGTCGTCGTGTTCATCCACAGGTAGCGGCGGACATCGCCTCTGGTCCATTCCCGGGAGGCGATCGTGTCGGCGTGTTCCGGTCCGATCACGACGGCGCACGATCCGCTGCTGACGGCGTTGTTGTGAGCAATCGTGCTCATGGCCGATACGATGGAATCGAGAATGCCCTCCGGGTCGTCGGCCACGTGATTGGTCACGCTGTGAGGAGACTCCGCCGCCAGACAGAACACCGTGCTCTGGTCGGGCGCGTATCCCCGGTCGACGTGATAGGGCGCCCACGGGCTGGCTTCTTCGTTTTCGGCAATACAGAACGTGTACTTGCCCGGGTGCCCCAGCGTGCTTTTGTCGAGGTCGCCGGCGATGCCGCCACCTACGTTGAGCAGCACGAGACGGATGGCCCGGCCGATCGTCGCGTTGGCGCGGTTGCCCGGCCCAAAGAGCCCGGCTCCGGAATTCATGTCGATCGCCTGTCGAATGGGACCGTTGACCACGACGAGCGGCGCGGCCATGTGCGTCGTGGCCTGAATGCCGTTCAGATTGAAGTGCGAACCGCACATCGCGACGAGGGCGGCGCGGACGACCGGCGCATACTCGGGCCGGCAGCCCGCCATGACCAGGTTGACGGCGAGGACTTCCCGCGTCAGGTCGCCCCATCTCGGTGGAATCCGCGTCTCGACGCACGTGGCCGCACCACCCAGCGCCGCCACCATCGCGGCGACCTTGTCGGGCGAGGGCGGCACGACGGGCAATCCGTCGGTCCAGCCCTGGTCGAAGTACCACTCGACCAGATCGACCGGGGGCTCGTCACCTGCCGAGACGACCGACTCGTGAGGTCCGCTGCTCATGATGCTTTGTGGTTCGGTTCCCACTGTACCGGATTCGCGCCGCGCGCGGAGGGCGACACGACACGAGCGACAGCCGTTCTCCGGTAGGTTGGAAGAGGTGCGCCCGGACGAGGGGGCGTCTACAGGTCTCCGAAGCTCCGTCCGTCTCGAGCGAGCTCCGCGAGTAAGGGCGCCGGTTCCAGCCAGTCGCCGTGCTCGTCGTGCAACCGCTTCATCGTCTCGTAGATGTGCTCGACCCCGACGAGGTCGGCCCAGAACATCGGTCCACCTCGGTACCGCGGAAACCCATATCCGTAGATCCAGACGATGTCGATGTCGCTGGCTCGAAGCGCCAGACCCTCCTGGAGAATCTTGGCGCCCTCGTTGACGAGCGGGTAGAGGCACCGTGGGACGATCTCGTCGTCCGACACAGTCCGGCGGGTGATCCCCAACTCGTCCGAGACATCCACGATGAGCTGTTCGATGCCCGGGTCTGGGATCGGCGTACGCGTGCCGTTCTCGTACCGATTGCGCCTCTCGCTGAAACCGAGCCAGACGATCAGGATCAGTGGCAAAGGCTTCCGGCAGATAGGATGAAGCGGCTGACCTCTCCTCGATGCGTGGTAGCGTCTCCGCTCCACAATTAACCTTAATGCGTCATTTTTCTGAGCGAGCAATGGCGCTTTGGGATTGAAAAAGGCCTTCCAGTGTGGTTGAAAGGTGGTGCAACCCAACGCCTTCTTCCACACATGAAAGGCCACTGACCGTGAGACGAAGAAAATCCGATTTGCATGCCCGTGTCAATAGGAATCTGCCGCTGGAGTTCGATGACGTTCGCCTCACGTCGTACGCCGGGCTGGAACTCTTGGAGCGCTACCTGCGCACCCGTCGCTTCAATCAGCTGGTGCGCGAGGCGTTTGCCGACCTGCCGCGCGGGGGCGACTTCGGGGTGGTGGTGATGGTGCGGGTGTTCGTCGGGTTGGTGATCGTTGGCGGCCGGCGCCTGCGGCATCTGGCCTACGTCGCCGCCGACCCGATCTTCCAGCGGTTCGGCAACGTGCGCGTCGTGCCCACCGCGCGGACGTTGAGTCGGTGGCTGCGGCACTTCACGATGCGGACGGTCACCCGCTTCCAAGCCCTCAACGCGGCCGTCGTGCGCCAGCTGCTGCCCACGCTGGGGCTGCGCACCTGGACGGTCGATGTGGACGGCGTCGTCGTGTCGACGGGGTTGCAGGTCGAACGGGCGGCGCGGGGCTACAACCCGCACCAGCGGAAGGTGCCCAGCTACTACCCGATCATGGCGCACCTGGCCGAGACGACCCACATCCTGCGGGTCAAGAATCGGTCGGGCAACGTCCACGATGGGAAGGCGGGCCTGCCGTTCTTGCGGGCCCTGTGGCCGCAGCTGGTCGGGCTGCGCACGGGCGGGGCCCGGCTGCGGTTTCGCATGGATGGGGCGTTTTTCCGCCAGGATGTGCTGCGGTGGTTGCAGGGCCGCGGCGTGGGCTATGCCATCAAAGTCCCGTTCTATCGCTGGCTGGATCTGCAGCGCTACATCCGGGACAGTCCCACCTGGGTGCCGGTGGCGCCCGGCGTGACCGGCTTCGCCGTGCCGGGCGCGGAGACGCCCTGGCACATCCCCGTGACCGTGACCATCTATCGGAAGAAGGTCCACCACCGGGCCACCAAGAACTATCAGCTCGACCTGTTTGATCCTAACGATGGGCACTACGAATACTCGGCGGTCACGAGTAACCTCGCGCTGACGGTCCGCAACTTGTGGTACTTCGCCTGTGGGCGGGGCAACCACGAGAAGACCATCGCGCAGCTCAAGACCGGGCTGGCCTTCCACAGCGTCCCGACCCAGACCTACGCCGCCAACAGTGCGTGGCAGCAGCTCGTGGTGCTCGCTCACAACCTGTTGACGAACTTCCAACTCGAGACGGGCGCCCCGCCGCGGCGCCGCACCCGGAAGCACACCGTCGTGCCCCTGCTGCAGAGCGTGCAGACGCTCCGCTTCGAACTGTTTCATCGGGCCGCCCTGCTGGTCCGCCCCGGTGGCAAGACGCGGTTGCGGATGACCGACAATCTCCCGACGCGTCAGACGTTCACCCGCATTGCCAACGCCCTCGCGAGCGGCTGAGTTTTTGACGCATTAGGGTTAACAAACGCGCTCGAAGCGCAGAGAGAGAGGCCAGCCATGGAGCATATTGGCATCGACATCCACAAGAGGGAAAGTCAAATCTGCATCCTGACGCCGGAGGGCGAAATCATCGAGCGGCGCATCCAAAGCACGCGGGACCGCTTTACTGCCGTGTTCAAAGCGCGAGCTCGCGCCCGGGTCCTCCTCGAGGCGACGACGGAAAGCGAATGGGTGGCGCAGACGCTCGAGGCCTGTGGGCACGAGGTCATCGTGGCGGATCCGAATTACGCGCCCATGTATCCCGAGCGGCGGCGGCGGGTGAAGACCGATCGGCGCGATGCGCGGATGTTGGCGGAGGCCGCGCGGGTCGGGTCGTATCGCTCGGCGCATCGCGTGTCGGCCGAGCAGCGGCAGGTCCGACGGCAGCTCCGCGTCCGCGACCTCCTGGTGCGGGCCCGCGGACGGACCATCTCCCTCATCCGCGCGCTGGTGCGCAGTGAGGGCCTGCGCGTCCGGGCGGGGAATGCCGACCGCTTCGGCACCTACGTGCAGGAGCTCACGCTCCCGGCCGAGTTGGCGGCGACGCTCCGGCCCCTACTCGCCGTGTGGGAGCAGTTGACCGAGCAATTGGTCGTCGCCGATGCCGAGGTCGTCGCGACCGCGGCCGCCAACCCGGTGGTGCAGCGGTTGACCACCGCCCCGGGCGTCGGCCCCCTCATCGCCACGGCGTTTGTCGCCACGCTCGATGAGGCCGATCGCTTTCACGGGGCGCATCAGGTTGAAAGCTACCTGGGCCTGATGCCCAGTGAGAACAGCTCCGCGGACCGCCGCCGGCGGGGCCACATTACCAAGGCCGGCAATCCGCGCATGCGCTGGTTGTTAGTCCAGGCCGCGTGGGCGGCACTCCGCTCACGCCGGGCTGACGCCGCGGGCCTACGCGCCTGGGCCGAGCAACTCGCGAAACGCCGCGGGTCGCGCATCGCGACCGTGGCCCTCGCGCGCCGGTTGACGGGGATCCTCTTCGCGATGTGGCGCGACCAGACGACATTCGATGCCCGGCACGTCGCCACCACCGCCGCGGGGGTCCCGACCGCCGCGTAAGGGAGTCGCTGTCCCGATTGAATCGTTCCGGGTCGCCAGGTTGGTGGGTGAGCACGTGAAGATCCTTGGTCGCAGCTGAGACCGTCAGGCAGATGGTGCCGCCCCCCGTTTCGTATCGTCTCTTGCGCCGGCGGTCAGCGCATCGCCCTTGTGGAGCGCGAATAGAAGGATGACGCAACTCGCGGCTTCAGCCCGACGCGTCTACAAACACCGGCGACCGGAGGAACGACCGTTCGCGCGCAGCCCTCGCCTGGGTAAGGGGCGGCGCGCTCACTGGAGGTGTAGCTCGGAGAGTCGACGATCTACTACGAACAACGAGGTGACTTGACAAGCCGCTTCATAGAAGGATCTTCAGCGCCACCTGCCGGTTCAGCTTCGTATCGGTGGCCTGATAGACGCGGCCCATGCCCCCCTCGCCGATGAGGGCGGTGACGTCGTAGTGGCCGAGTCGGGAACCGACGGTTCGGGGCATGTCAGTCGATTACCGCCTGGTACGTCATCGTGGCGATGTCCTGGCGGATCCGAAGGTGGGTGTACGGCCGAATCTGCGTCAACATGATGCCGATCAGCTCCTCTACCGGATCAATCCAGAAGATCGTCCCGAACGCGCCCAACCAGTAGTAGGAACCTTCCGAGCGAGGCGTGCCCGACGGCCCGAGATCGGTCACGACCGCGTACCCTAGCCCGAAGCCGTAGCCCGGACCGGTAAGCCAGATGCCGAGGTCGCCGGTATGGTTGGTGGTCATCAGCTCGACCGTCTTCCGGCTCAGAAGCCGAACGCCGTCCAACTCGCCTCCGTTCAGCATCATTTGCTGAAAGCGCCAGTAGTCGCGCGCCGTCGAGACTAGGCCGCCAGCACCGCTGAAGTAGACGTGGGGCCCCTTGACGTAGCTACTGTCGGCCGTCGGTGCTTCAGTCAAAGTGATCGTGCCGTCGTCATTCGGGCCGTACAACGCGGCAAATCGGTCGAGCTTGGCCGTTGGCAGGTAGAAGTGGGTGTCCGGCATGTCCAGCGGTTCGAAGATCCGCTGGCGTAAGAACTCGTCGAGCGTCTGCCCGGACATCACCTCCACGAGTCGTCCGACCACGTCGGTCCCCCGGCCGTATTCCCAGGCGTCACCTGGGTGGAAGTTGAGCGGCAGCTCCGCCAGCTGCTTCAGCATGTCACCGACGGTGTCATCTGCCTCTCTCTGAGCCGCCATGTCCTGGAAGTCGGTCTGCGTGAGGCCACGATAGGTGTTGGCCAGACCGGCCGTATGGGTGAGTACATGCTGCACGGTAATCGGTCGCGCAGCGGGAATGAGCTTGTAGCGCGTCAAGATCCGCTCCTGCGGCGGCGCGGGGATGGCGACCTGCATGTCGGCAAACTCGGGCAGCCATGTCGAAATTGGATCACGGAGCTGGAAGTGCCCTTCTTCGTAGAGCATCATCAAAGCCACCGAGGCGACCGGCTTGGTCATCGATGCGATACGGAAGATGGCGTCGTGGTTCATCGGTGCCCCATTCTCGACATCCCGCTGTCCACGGACGGAGAAGTGGACGACCTTACCGCGGCGCGCGACGAGCGTCACGACACCGGCCACCTCGTTCCGGTCGACGTAGCCCTGCATCACGCTGTCGAGGCGCTCCAGGCGCTCAGAGGACATGCCGACTGTTTCGGGCTCTGCCGTCGGGACGCCGTCCATGTCCGGCAGATTGCCCGGCGCACCGCTCAGACCGATCACCGCCGAAGCCAAGAAGACCACGCCGAACGCAGACGACCGTACCGAAGGCGCTCTCATGTGAACCTCCACGCGTTATGTGAGCCGAGCACTCCGACGCAATGAGCGAGCCATGGGCCCTCCTTTGGGCTGTGAATGGGGCTTCGCGGCGATTATACGGCCGAAGAGGTCACGGACACCGAAAAACAGGCCATATTGAGCCAATGAATCCGGGGTGTTTTTGAGCCCATTTTGGCGTTCTAAGGGGTCGGGCCCAGACCTTCACTTTTGGGGTCAAAAACCCCAATGTTTTGATACCCCGAAGATCGGAGCGATGGGGGCGATGTTCTGGGTCCGTCGGCGACTACTTTGGCTGCGGGGGTGTCGGGAAGTTCATCTTACGGAGGAGGGCTTGGAAGCGGGCATCGGAGCACAGATCCGCGTACCAGACCCTCCCAGCAAACAGCATCCCCACGCCATCCCGCTCGTCGCAGGCGACCTGCATCCAGCTCACCGCTCGATCGATGTCACCCAGCCCCGTATAACACCCGGCGATCAGCGCGGCTGAGAAATACCCCTCCCGACGCCGCTGCTCGAGCGCTGCGGCGAGGGCCTCTGCTTGCTGCGTCCGCCCTGTCTTGCCTGACGCCCATCCATAGAAACTCAGAAGCATCGGGTCATTTGGGGCGTAGGCTCGCCCCTGCTCGGCCGCCTGAAGCACACGGTCAGGCTCACCGAGTCCTGCGTATGCGATGACCAGTTCCCAGTAGGCAGGGACAAAGCCCGGTTCAAGTCCAAGGACCTTCTGCGCCTCTCGTTCAGCCTCGCGATACCGACCTCCGGAACTCAGAGCCATTGCTAAGTGGCGATGGGCGTGCGGCCCGATCGGATCGAGGGTGATCGCTCGTTCTGCACTCGCGAGGGACTCCTCGCTGCGTCCCATCAAGGCGAGAAACATGGAGAAGTTGGCGTGCGCCAGCGCCAGACCGGGGTTCAGCGAGGTGGCTCGTCGGTACTCGCGCTCCGCACCGGGCCAGTCCCAGTCGTAGAACAACGCCAGTTCAGCTCGAACGAAATGGGCCATCGCCGCGCTGTCATCGATCTGCAGCGACTGAAGCACCGCCTCCTTGGCCTGCGGCATCATGACCGCGGGCGGAGCCAGACAGCCCGCCATCGACTGCCACTCGTAGACCCAGGCTTTGCCTGCGAGCGCCTCCGCGTAGTCGGGTTGCTCAGACAGGGCGTTGTCAAAGTACTCCATGGCCTGCGCGTAGCTCTCAGGCGTGCCACGCACTACGACGTGGCGGCCACGCAGGAACCACTGATACGCCTCCAGATTTTCCTGGGACTTCACCAGCGACTCTGGTCCTCTGAGGAGCTTGACCTTCAGCTTCTCAACGACGGAACGGGCGATGTCGTCCTGTACCTCGAAGACATCGTCCATTGTGCGGTCGTATCGCTCGGACCACAGGTGGAACCCATCGGCGGCGTTGATGAGCTGCGCCGTCACCCGCAGACGATCCCCGACTGGCGAACACTGCCCTCGAGCACGGTCTTGACGTTCAACCTCCGTCCCACCTCGCGCAGGTCTCGGTCCTCGCCCCTGAAGCGAAACGACGAGGTCCGAGCGACCACCCGTAGACCGTCGAATTGGGCCAGCCCGTCAAGCAGGTCCTCCGCGAGTCCATCACAGAAGTAGACCTGCTCCGGGTCCGCACTCATGTTGGTGAACGGCAGCACCGCAATGGACGGGATGCCCGGCTCGGCTGACGATGTGAACACAGCCTCAGGCTTGGTCGCCGTCCTGCGTAGGTCGGCAACAAGATCCGCAACCGCCGCGTATCGCTGAACCGCGTCCTTGCTCAGCGCACGGCTGACAGGACCGTTCAGAGCGGATGCCTCGTTGTTCAGCGGCTCCGGTTCTTCGCTCCGAATCGCATCAGCAAGGCTCAGCAGGTTCTCCCCCTGAAACGGCGGCGTTCCCGCCACCATCTCGAATAGCACCACCCCCAGCGACCAGATGTCGGTGCGATGATCGATCTCCTGCCCTCGCGCTTGCTCCGGTGACATGTACGCCACCGTGCCGACCGTCGTGCCGGTCTGCGTCATGCCCTCGGTCCCCGCCAGCTTCGCCAGACCGAAGTCGAGGATCTTCACGACGCCAGTCTTGGTGATGAAGAGGTTGGCAGGCTTAACGTCCCGATGTGTAATCCCTGCCCCGTGCGCCTCTGCGAGCCCCTGGCCGACCTGCGTGGCGATGTCGATGGCGTCGTTCAGTTCTAGTGGCCCTTTACTGATCCGCTCCTTGAGCGTCTCCCCCTCGTAGTGGGCCATCACCAGATACAGCTGCCTGTCGTCGGTCTCGTTGATCTCGAAGATCGTGCAGATGTTGGGATGGTCCAACGCCGACGCGGCTTGGGCCTCTTGGAGGAACCGCGGCTTCGCCGTCTCGTCTCGCGTCTGATCAGGCGGGAGGAGCTTGATCGCCACCGTGCGCTTGAGGCGGGGATCGGTGGCTTTATAGACGATGCCCATCCCGCCGCTGCCGAGCTGGCTGACGATGCGGTATGGCCCGAGCTGGGATCCCACCGAGAGCGCCATGAGAGGGTGGGATCATACCTCCGCTCGCAGCCTGTCAGTGCCAAGTTGCCAAGTGTGCCGCTGGTGCCGCGCCAGAGCATTGATCTTCGCTCACAGCGTCGTATCGCCCCAGTTACCCGCGTCAGTCTGGGAGCGTGAACGTCACAAGCATGTTGCTCCCTAACGGCGCCTCAAGCTCGGTCGCGTAGTTGCTCAGTCGAAAGTATCCCCCACCCCCGACCGGCACCGTGAGATACTGGCGCCCGCCGGCAGAGTAGGTGACGGGAAACCCCGTGATCTGGCTGCTAAGGATCGTTTCCCATAGGACCTCGCCCGTCTCGGCATCAAACGCGCGCAAGCGACGGTTGAGATCGCCATGAAAGACCACATTGCCGCCGGTCGCCAGTACCGAACCGGCGTTCGGCGCCCGCTGACTGAAGCGCCAGACCTCTCGTCCCGTCGAGATATCGATCGCACGTAGCTCGGTGAGGTCGCCGCCCTCCTCCAATCCGGGCTCAGGGATCGTAAACCGTGGGCCCGTACCCGTGACGGAGCGGTCGTTGGCCGTCTGGTTCAGGCAGGATCGATTGAACGGAATATAGAGCAGCCCGGTCAGCGGGCTGTACGACCAGGACCACCATCCCTTCACGTTGTGCCCGCAGATGATGTACTGCTCGCCGACCTCCTTCGCCACGAGGTCCATGTTGATAAACACTTGGCCGGTCGTGACATCGATGTCCCGGATGACGAATCGATCTGTCGATGTGAAGGGAAGCGGCGACGCCCAGAGGAACTCCCCGGTCTCGCGATCGTTGACGAACAGCCCACCGGGCTCTCCCATCGTCACGACGAGCTTCCGCTCCTGCGGACTACCAGCCACCACCGGGTTGATCCACATGACGGCGTCGGGGTCGGGGTTCACGACCGTGTCGATCAGCGTCCGCTCCTGGACGAAATCCTGGTCCCAGTCGTCACAAGGCAGGTGCTGGTAGTACCAGTCCATCGCCCCGGTGTCCACGGCTAACGCCACTGTCGAATTGGAGTACAGCTCGCAGGGCGTGCGGTCGCCGACGTCCCACGTGCCGCGACGCACGATCCTCGTAAAGGGCGACGGAACCGCAATGCCCCAGTAGGTGAGACCCAGCTCGGGATCGTAGCTGCCCGGGACTCCCCACGGGGAGACGTGCAGTCGCTGCGAGGTCGGCACGTTGCCCCACGTCGCCCCGCCGGGGTCGTCGGCCCCGGCCGCGGTGTAGAAGCGCCACTCTTCACGACCCGTGTCGGCGCTATGCGCCGCGATGAAGCATCGTGCCGGACCGCCGGTGCCGCACGCGCGTCCGGTCATGACCAGCCCATTGATGATCATGGCACCTGAGGAGTGCGTCACGCCGTCGCGGTAGTCAGCCAGCTGGCTCTCCCAGCTCAGCACGCCCGTTCGGGCATCGACGGCAGCCACGTAGGCGTCGGCGGTCAGATGGAGGATGTTGTTGCCGTAGATCGTCAGGCTGCGGGTTCGGTCACCCAGCCGCGCGTACTCTCTCAGATCGGCAGGCAGCTCCCTCTGATAATCCCAGATAAGGTCTCCGGTCGTGGCGTCCAACGCCTGCAGGTGATCGCTGCCCGGGTTGGCGATATACATCACACCGTCATAGACGAGCGGTCTGAGCTGCATCGGCCCCTCGTCCATCGCGCGCATCCAGGCCAGCTTCAGCTCGCCCACGTTGCTCCGGTTGATCTCCTCGAGCGGGCTGTAGGCGTGATGGTCGTAGGTCCGATGGACCATGAGCCAATCCTCAGGGTCAGGATCCCTCAGCATCGCGTCGGTCACCGGAACGAACTCGTCCAGCTCCAGGGCGCGTGGTTGTGCTTCGAGAGGCTGGAGATGACCGAGAGACACGACCGTCAGCAAGGCCGCCCACGACATCGTGCGCTTCTGTTTCGCCATTTGTCTCTCATCCTTTCCGAATCACACTGCATATTACCCGGTCGGAGAGCATCGGGCATGTGAGTCGATGGATTCACGGCCGTATGCCGGCGGTCGGAAAGTTCATGCGCTGGAGGAGGGCTTGGAAGCGGGGGTCGGAGCGGAGGGGGTCGAAGCCCGGCTCCACTTTGAGGTAGACCATCGCGCCGGTGCGTTCCTCGTAGGCGTAAGACGCCCCAAGGTCGAAATGAACCTGCGCGAAGTTCGGATCCAGCTCCAGCGTGTGCCGAAACTGGACGACGGCCTCATCGTGTCGTCGGGCAAAGGAGAGGATCCGCCCCTTCGCCGTGTTGTACACGAGCGCAAGGGGGTCGAGCTCAATCGCTCGGGAGATCGCATAGGCCCCCGCGTAGCCGGGATCCCGCGCAATGGCATCCTCGAACAGGGAGATGGCCTTCTTCAATGTCTCTTCCGTTCGTTTGTTGAGGCAGTGTCGGCCCTTGAGGTAGAGGTTGTAGGCCTCCACATCCACCGTAGACGGTCTGATGAGCTGAGCATCGTCTCCCGCGAGCAGCTGCACCTTGAGTTCGCTGACAATGGCCGATGCCATCTCATCCTGGGCCAGAAAGATGTCGTCCATTTCTCGGTCGTATCGATCGGACCACACGTGGTAGCCGTCTGCCGTGTTGATCAACTGTGCGTTAATCCGAAGCCGGTTGCCTGACTTGCGAACGCTGCCTTCCAGCACGGTCTTCACGTTCAACTTCTCACCAACCTCACGGAGGTCTGGTGCCTGCCCCTTAAATTGAAACGCTGAGGTTCGGGCCACCACACGCAACCCCGTCAGCCGCGCGAGCGCATCGATGAGCCTTCCGCAAGGCCGCCACAGAAGTACTCCTGCTCGGGATCTGCACTCATGTTGACGAACGGGAGGACGACGATCGACGGCACGTCGGGTTGCGTGGCAACTGCGACTGGCGACGCCTCAGAAGCAGACTGCCCGTTCCGGAAGTCACCCACGAAATCGGTCACGGCCTGCAGTCGAGCGCCCCGGCGCATCGCCTCCCACGTGCCGAGAGACACCTCTGAGTAGTCGCATGTGCCCTTCATCGACGACTCGTCGATCGTGCCGATCCCCCCTGTGCCAATAATCTGTGAGACAACCTCCCTGTTGAGTTTAGTGTAGGGGCGGGAGAGGTGGAGAGATGACTCGCATGCCAGACGCGGTGGAGGTCGACGTGGGCGCGGGGTCGGGGGTGGAGGGAGCCCGGAGGGCGACCGGAGGCCCCGACCCGGCGACGACGTTGCCGGGTCGTGCCCCGGACCCGGAGGTGCCGGCGACGGTCCAGCGGCGGCGCTTCTCGGCCGCGTATCGGCTGCGCATTCTCAAGGCCGTCGACGCGTGCAAGAAGCCCGGCGAGGTGGGCGCCCTGTTGCGTCGCGAGGGGTTGTATTCGTCGCTCCTGACGAACTGGCGGCGGCAGCGTGAGGCGGGCGCCCTGCGGGAGATGCGCGGGCGCCGCCGCGGGCCGCCGCCGCGCCCCGTCGACCCGCGGGTGACGCAGCTCGAGGCGGAGAACCGCCGGCTGCAGCGGAAGTTGCAGCGCGCGGAGACGATCATCACGCTCCAAAAAAAAATTGCCGAGCTCCTGGGGATCCCCCTGACACCGCTCGACGACGACGAGACCGACTGATGCAGGCCATTACGACCATCGCCACGCCAGGTGAGACGGCGGCGCTGTGTCGCAGCGTCGGGGTGTCGCGGGCAACGCTCTATCGACAGCGGCGGCCCGCGCCGCCGCCGCCGCCGCGCCCGCGGGCGCCATCGCCGCGGGCGCTGGGTCCCACCGAACGCCAGGCGGTCCTCGACGTGCTGCACAGCCCGCGGTTCGTCGACCAGTCGCCCACCGAGGTTCATGCCACGTTGCTCGAGGAGCAGACCTACCTCTGCTCCCCGCGCACGATGTATCGCGTGCTCGCCGCGGCCCACGAAGTGCGCGAGCGGCGCGCACAGGCCCGGCATCCGGCCTATGCCGCCCCCGAGCTGGTCGCGACGGGCCCGAATCAGGTCTGGTCCTGGGATATCACCAAGCTCAAGGGCCCGGTGCCGTATCTCTACTACTCGCTCTATGTGATCCTCGACCTCTTCAGCCGCTACGTCGTGGGCTGGATGGTCGCGCGGCACGAGAATGCGCACCTGGCCCAGCGCCTGCTGGCGGCGACCTGCGCGAAGCAGGGCATCACGCCGCACCAACTCACCATTCACGCGGACCGCGGTGCGCCCATGCGCAGCACACTCGTCGCGCTGCTCTTCTCGGACCTGGGTATCACCGCCAGTCATTCGCGGCCCCGCGTAAGCAACGACAATCCGTTCTCCGAAGCGCAGTTCCGGACCGTGAAGTACCGGCCGGAGTTTCCGGCACGGTTCGGCGCGCTCGAACACGCGCGTGGCGTCAGCCGCGACCTGTTTGCGTGGTACAACGACGCGCACCATCACAGCGGCCTGAGCTATCTGACGCCCGCCGACGTCCACTACGGCCGCGCCGCAACGGTCCTGGCGGCCCGTCACCGCACGCGCCTGGCCGCCTATGCGGCCCATCCCGAGCGGTTCGTGCACGGGCCACCCCGTCCCGAGACAATGCCCACGGCGGTCTGGATCAATCGGCCGCCGACCCTCACCACCCAGGTGGCCCCAGCCACGACCACCGTCACCCCGGTCGACCCACAGCCGGGCTCCATGCGCCCGCCACCACGCATCGACAATCGCCCGGGCACGGTCGTCACCAGCGTGGAGGCGCTACAGTAAATGCTGAATCAGGTTGTCTCAAAGTCGTTGACACGGCCCGCCCCAGGTGTACAATCCCCGGCTACGGGCTGGCATGGCAGCCTGCGAGTACGATCCTGACGTGACCGCTGATCGAGCGTGCCGTCCAGTTCGGCTTCTCGGGAGTTTCGGGCCCTGGGGCGAGGGGGAGGCGTCCTCTCTCCACAGGCTTTTTTCTGTGAGGACACGCGTCATGAGACAGCAACACAGAGTGTGGCGGGGCAGCGGGCGGGCGGCGCTCGTCATTGCCGGGCTGCTGCTGGGGACGGTCGGGCTCTGGCAGGCGGCACCTGGGGCGCAGGGGGTGCAGGGGACGAGCACCCTGACGGGGCGGGTGACGGCCGATAAGGGCGAGGTCCGGGCGCTGCGGGTGCAGGCGCGGGACGCGGGGCGGGGCATTGTCTACACCGTGTTCACGACGGAGGGGCAGTATCGGATCCTGAACCTGCGGGCTGGGACGTACGAGGTGCAGGTGGTCGAGGGGACGTTCGACTCGCCGGTACAGCGGATGACGCTGGCAGTGGGGCAGACGGGCACGGTGAACCTGGCGATTGCACAGAAGGCCGACGCCGGGTCGCAGTACACGCAGATCGTCAACTCTCGTTCCGCCTCCCTGGGCGCGGTGAATGCCACGGCGGAGCTGGTGGAGTTCGACGAACTGTATCCACCGGGTCCCGGGCGCGACCTGCTGATCGCGGAATGCGCTGGCTGTCACGGGCCGGGGTGGCACCGGCTCGAAGGCCGGACGGCGGAGCAGTGGGCCAAAGGTCTCGAGAGGATGTTCATCAACGACAGTGGAGGCCAGCACTACGCCAGGAAGATTGTCGGACCCGGGGCGATGAGCGCGGTGGAGAAGCAGGCGCTCATTACGTATCTGGCGACGGCCTTCGGGCCGAACTACAAGCCTACGAAGGATTTGCGGTTGGACCCGATCGTGCGGGACGAGGAGGCGCTGTCGCGGGCGATCTTCATCCAGTACGAGCTGCCGCCCATGGCCGACCCGGAGGAGGCGAAGGCGCGGGGACTGCGACGCGGGACCCACGACGTCTTCCCGGCCTCCGAACCGGGGAAAATCTGGATGGCGGGCTTCCTCTCGAGTTCCGTCGTGCAGGTGGACGTCAACAACCCCGACATCGAGGCTCGGACGAAGGAATGGGATATTTCCAGCGACACGCCAAGGGGCGCGCGGCCCCATGGCATCGTGGAGTCGCACGGCTACGTCTACTGGACGGCCCAGAACGACGACTACATCGGCGCGATGAACATCAAGACGGGCGAGATGCAGCGCTTCCCCGGTACGCCGTACGGCGGCCCGCATACGCTCCGCGCGGATTCGAAGGGCAACATCTTCTGGACGGAGGCGGCTGGTATCGGGCAGCTCGGACGGCTGGATGCACGGACGCGGAAGGTGACGTTGTACGACGTGAAGAAGAACGCGAACTGGTATGGGATCGTGGTTGATCAGCAGGACCAGGTGTGGGCGGCTGGGCTGAGCCGGCACTCGCTCGCGAAGTACGACCCGGCGACGGACAGATGGACGCTGTACAGTCCGCCGCAGAATCTGCGCCGGCTGACGGTGGACTCGCAGGGGAACATCTGGGGGAACTCGTACTTCGGCAACTCCGAGATCATGTTCGACCCGAAGACGGAGACGTTCACCGAGTACAGGCTGCCGCTGAAGTACGGCAACCCGTACGAGGGGTGGGCGGACAACGATGACAACGTCTGGCTGGAGGTCGCCGCGTACAACTCCCTGGCGAAGCTGGACGCGAAGACGAAGCGGTACACGTACTACCCGATGCCCAACCTCGGCGCGCATACGCCGAAGATGGAGACGGGACCGGACGGCACGCTCTGGTTCGGCATGAGCGGAACGCTGACCAACTTCATGCCGACCGGCAACGTTCCGTAGCCGGCATCGACCGCTGCTGATGGCCGGGGAACGGGCCCGTGTCCATCCACGCCAGCTTCAGCTGATCAACGTTGTCGCGGTTAATCTGGTCCAGCGGAGATCGAAGTTGTCCCCCGCGCCAATGCATTGGCCGCGGATGCTTGTCGCGGCGCTGCCACTCAACAGCAGGTGTATTCGCAACCGTCCTTCGTACGCGTCGACACGCGGATCCTGAACGAAAGCGTACGCGCACGGCGTGGACGGGTCGCCCTGCATGTAGTAGCGCCCATTCTGCGTCATGAGCTGCACCACGATGTTACGCTCGAGCGCCTCGTAGCTGACCAACAGCTCGGAGCCGCGAGCAACCGTCGCGTTGAGGATGGTGAGCACAAGGATTAGTAAGGCGTGACGCGTCGTAGTGGTCATCGGTTACATCGGGAGGTCCACGGTCCTGGAGCGGCCACAGTCCAGGGTTTCATGGCTTCACAACGAGGCCCGGCCTACCTCGATCCTTGCGGTGCGGTACCGTTGGCTTCTTCGGCCCGCGCTCCGGAGAGGATGCCCTCCATGCCGTAATTGCCCTCGTGACAGGCGTACTCATACATCTGACTTTGGGACTGCCTCAGCGGAATCGATGCGGTCCAGGCTTGCGAAAAGGTCAGTGGATCGTCGATCGTGACTTGGTGGTCGAGCGTGTCAGCATCTATGCGCGTGAAGCGTTCGACCAGATGCAAACCCTCGGCAGATCCTCTGAAGTGAGCCTTCGGGGAGACATTCATGGTTTCGACCACCAAAGTCGCCCCCTCCCACCGACCGCGCGAATCGCCATGCCACAGACGGATGTCGTCCGCGAGATGCGGCCGGCCGTCTAGGGGGATCACGCGGGCCTCGCGCATCATCTCGTAAAGGATCACCACGTGGTCCGGCGTCTGCAGAATCTGAAGGTTTTGGTTGTAACCACCCGGAAGCCGGGGCAGACCACGCGTGACACACCGCTCGAGAAGGCTTCGATCCTCCCAGGAGGCGGCGGGCCGGTCTCGAGCCTCCGCCCTGACGTCGACTCGCCGTTGTCCGTCCGGTGTCAGGGGCGGAATTCTCCCATTAGGGGGATCCACGATCAGCGACGTGAGCCGGGTCGACACGACGTTCACTCCCCGGTCAAACCAAAAGTCGTTGTACGAACCGACGTTGCCACCGACGGGCAAGGGTTCAGTTCTGACGGCACTTGGCCGCGCCCGCTGATCAATACGGTCAACGGCCTGCTGTTCAAGGTCAGCGGCTTCCTCTGCCGTCAGAATCGCTTTCCCAGCCAATTCCTCGGGGCGTTCCAACGGCGTGATCGTGCGGTAGTCCCAGAGGCCCTGCAGGTCCGGGTGACCCCACGGTGTCCGGAGCGGACTCGACGTGTCGGTCGTCTGGGCCTGGGCGGCCGCAGGCACGAGCACGACCATCAACAGCAACACCGTGATCACCGTAGCCAACGTAGCGAGAGATCGATCGCTCA
Organism: Vicinamibacterales bacterium; assembly: GCA_965220695.1. Taxonomy (GTDB): domain Bacteria; phylum Acidobacteriota; class Vicinamibacteria; order Vicinamibacterales; family UBA8438; genus UBA9620. Next base: position 364,453 of record OZ244838.1, read on the forward strand.
TCTAAACCTCCCCTTTCCGAACCCGAGTGTGCAAGATCGGGTGTGGCCTCGCGACTTCCAATCGACACGAAGCGTTGCGCTCCTAACATCAAGGAGGGTTGGAGCACCGCGTCGGGTTGTCGTGGAGTCTGCCGCATTCTACTCCCGCAGCCGCTTCGATCCCAGAGACACGGTGGGGGTCAATGTGCGACTAAACCTGGCCAGTCGGCTAGGTCACGTCTGTGAACGTTTGCGGCAACACCTTGAGCGCCACTCCCCGGTCGAGCTTGGTGTCCCGCGCTGATAGACCTGGCCCATGCCCCCCTCGCCGATGAGGGCGGTCACGTCGTAGTGGGCGAGTTGGGAGCCGACGTCGAGGGCCATGAGTTGTTCGGGCTGATTTAGCGGTCATTCTATACATGGAGGGTCGGTGGCTCCAGGGCCGCACGGAATCGTCTCCAGGCGGCGCACGTATGCGTTCTCCGAGGGTTTCTTCGCAGGATGGGGTCAGGACCGAACGGGTTGGCGTTCGGGGCTGTGGCCGCGTACACGCGCTTGCCTCTTCGGGCGCTTGACGGAACCACCCGAGGAGCTACAGTCATGCGAAGCCATAGGGGTAGAAGATAACTAGCCAGGGAGCCCTGCGATGGACGAGGACAGGTCCGACATAGACAAAGAGATCGCGTTGACCGAAGAGCTGATAGCGCGGCAAGGGGCCATATACGAGTGGGGTCGGAGTGAGCACCGGGATTTCCGCGAACGGAGCGACCGCGCACGGACTCTCCGTTTCACGATCCGAGCGCAGTTCATGCTCTTGGCCGGTGCCATCGTCGGTGTCGTGGCACCGCTTCTTGCCAGAGATGCCGTGCTCGTGGGTCGGCACGCGATGAGCATGACGTCGATCTGCATGCTGATCTCGATGGTCATTGCAACGGTTAGTCAGTTCATCGAAGGCCGCATGTACAAAGACCTCGCCGACAGGTTCTCGAAGGGCACCTCGGCAAGAATGGAAGTTCGAAGGTTCGTTTCCCAAAAGCTAGCCATGGGAGAACAGATACCCACAAAAGACATCTCCCCTTTATTCGAAGCGGCACGGGTGGAAGAGGGCAAGACCGAAACTGCCGTAGCTGCGCGAAACACGTTCAACATGTGGAGCGACCTGCTGTTCTTCGGAGTGTTTGTGCTGGGCTTACTCATTCTCGTTGTCGCGTTAGGTCGCGGCGTGCCGGGTGACGGCCAATGACGCGCCCCCATCCGCGGATGCTGCTCTTCGCCTTGGCGGACCGAAACACCTACGCCTGCCGGGGAAAGTTCATGCGCTGGAGGAGGGCTTGGAAGCGGGGGTCGGAGCGGAGGCTACGGCATCGAGCCAGTGTCGATGAACTGCTCAATGGCGTCGGCGTAGATTCTTCCCGCCTCTGGCTCATCGACCAATAACCAGTGATTGTTCCCTTCCATCGGAAAGAAACGCGCCCCGGGTATCAGAGCCGCGAGCTTGCGACCACGCTCAAACGGCACGGCGATGTCACCCCTGCGATGGACGACGAGTGTCGGCGTGCGAATCGTGCTCGCGATGGTGCTGACGTTGATGTCGGAAAACGACCCGAGGTAGCGCGCAGCCTACACGATGCCCCACGATACCGCGCCTCGGCGCGAAGGACTCGTCAGCCCTTTCTAAGAGATCCCCTTAGCTTCTCAAGGGAGTAGAAAGTGCCACGCCAGCGGATGCCGCCGCGCGCGTGGTGCTTCCGCTATCTACTGTTGGTGATCTGTACGCAACAACCCCTTGCAGGGAAAGGCACTTATACGCGATTTAACGCACGCCGTCGTCTATTGCGTGCCGAGGTCTGGTCCACGGAGGAACTCAAGAAGCTGAACCGCATCACGGCACGGGTGGTTCCCGATCATGTCATCGACGCGCCAGCGATGATCGCCCATGCTCGTCTCGTGCTGATCGGTGGAGATAGCTATCGATTGCATGAGGAGCTCATCACCGCTGGAGGACTGATCCGCGAGGGACGGTTTTCACGGATGAACGTGGGTCCAGTTGCGGATGCACTGGCTGCGATTACCGCGTTCCAGCCGCACATGCACATGCTTGGCACCTACCAGTGCCTGGAGCTGATCTATCCGTGGCCCGGGTGGTCCGCTCAGACCGAGACCGTGAGCTGCGCCAAGTTCAACTACAACTGGCACCTGGTCTACAACTACGACGACGACGTCGCGCCGATCGTGCCGGCAGGTACCGTGCTGCATGTCATCAGCTGGCACGACAACACCGAGGCCAACCGCGCCAATCCGGATCCGAAGAACTGGACCGGTGACGGAGGCCGCACCATCGACGAGATGGGGTTCTCGTGGATCGGGTGGTACGACCTGACAGACGAGGAGTACGAGGCCGAGCTGGCGGAACGGAAAGCCAGTCAGGCGGAGGCGGCGGCCACGGATCAGCAGCAGTAGGAGAGTTCAACCACGGCGGCTCGTAGTCCCCGTGCCCAACCGATCCGTGATTGCCGTTACAGGGTCGGTCCCGAAGCCGCCGTTTCTACCCCGGCGGCAAACCGAGGTCCCGAGTCTCCGCCTCATGGATCAGCCGGTCCGCATCCTCCTCGAGCAAGTGCCCGGCGTGTTGCAACCCGTTGGCGGCGGCACGTACCGCATCCACGTAGCGCGTGTGTGTGCCGTACCGCTCTTCGAGTGATGGCCGCGGGTCGGTTCCTCGGCCGGCCTTGGTCTTGGCGAACGGCAGGAACATTCCTGTCAGGAAGCACCCCTCGCCCTCGATGAATCCTTCTCGTCGGAGGTTCCATCCGGTGTACGTGCCGACCGGTACCTGGGTCGTCACCGACCTGAGGCCCGCCACGTCGTTGCCGTCAGGATCGACCTTGGGGACGAGTGCGGGATAGCCCTCCTCTGTGTGTTGCCACGGTAGGATCGAATGGTTATTGACTGCGAGATCGTTGACGATCCCGGTGTACACCACACCCGGTATCGCGGGAAATCCCACCTGGCGTCTGGGGAGCGGAGGGACCAAGGTCCCGTCGGACACCTTCGGGTACTGGCTGGGGGGTGGATCCGATCCGTTCGAGATCCATCCCTGCATCGCGACAAGAAGGGCACGCTGCAGCTCGAGGAACGAGTTCGTGTTGTTTGCTTCCTGCTGACAGATTGCGCCGGTATTCGGCCCGTAGATCGACGCGTCCAGATGTTGCGCGCCCGCGAACTGATAGACGCGGACATTGTCGGGTAGCTCGAGATCGACCGAGCCGAGCGGGTCTGTCACGACCAGCGACGAGCGACCGACCCACCCCTCGCTGGCGGAGTCCCAGTGCATGATGTTGGGGCAGGTTCGTGAGGCCCGACACCGTGCCAGGATCCCATCGGTACGGCCGGTGATCGGATCCGTGGTCGTGGTGTACGAGAACGGAAACTCGTCGCCGGGTGCATAGTGGTTCTGGACGTACATCGAGAACCGGCCAGGCATGGCAAACTCCGCGTTCGTGAACGTGCGTCGCGCCCCGGCGACCTGCGGAATCGCGCCGTCGAAGACCCGCCGAGCGGCGGTATCTTCGTTGAATCCCTGATAGATGAAGTCCCGCACGAAGCGGCCGCTCTGAGACGTTCCGAATACGATGGCCCATCGGATGGGATTCGCTCCGGGATCATCGCCGGGTACCGCGAGTGGATTGGATTCGCTCGTGTCGTGGCGCAGAAACGAAACGAGGTCACGAACGGCCGCGAAGCCGATACCCATGACGATCGGGTCCTGTGCCTCGTAGACCAGGTCATAGGCGAAATCGGGTGAGAACCCTTCGGGTAGACAGACGTCGCCGTTGCTGGCAGCCGGAGCACCGAGTTCGTCACACGTTGCAAACGACCAAGAGTCGCGGGGCATCAACTCGCGTGGTGCGTGGGTACCCGTCCGTCGATACAGCTGGGCGTCCTCCATGCTTTCCTCGACGGCGGGATACGCGATCGAGCCGGGACCTTCGAACCTGACCGAGTGTGCCGGCGCGTTGAATGTGAACTCCGTCGTGATCCAGCGGCGGATCGCTCCCCCGTCTGGCTGGGTTGCGATGGGGAAGCGCGCCGTCATCCGGCCGTTGCCAGGTTCGAGGTTCCCCTGCCATCCACTCCATACGATCGTGTATCCCCGGTTCAGCATGAATGCATTGCCCATGTCCTGCACGGTCTTCGGGTCGTTGGTGGCACCGCCCTGAAACAACCGTACGCCGAGCTTGTTACCACGGTTGGGGACGTCGTAGAACAGCGTCCCGTTGCCGCGCGATGGATCGACCGGCTTCAGGATGAAGATACCAGCCGAGTACTCGACCATCCCCTCAGCATTCCGGGATGCGCGGTCGAGGTTCACGATTTGGGTGTTGAGGGGATCGGTCGGGTCGAGCTCGCCAAAGACCCGACCCTCGAGGATTTCATACTGTCCTGTCGCACCGAACTCGTGGCCACCGAACGCGGGTGACTCACGACGCTCGATCTCGATACCGGTGATCCGGGGTCCTTGTCGTGCTGACCCGGGTCGTGGAGTGTCCGGAGCCCCGCAGCCGGACAAAAGGATGGAGACGGCGAGGCTCGGGCCGATCACCCGCCGCCCCCAGACCGATCGCTCGTCAGCTTGTTGTGACATTGGATGACACCTCCGGTCGCCTATCTTACTGCAAGCCTCTGTCCCACAACGACTTCGAGCCTGCGGTCCGGTGGTTGTGAATCTGTTCGTGCAAGTTGACAATCGGAAAGTTAAACTCCTCAACGGTGCTGATGACGAGCGTGCGGAAGACTTCAGGACGGCGGATTCTTGCACAGGCGCATGGGGTGATCGTTGTCCTGTTGTTCGGCCACGCGGTTGCCGGCTCGGCGATAGCGGAGGTTATCCACATACAGATCACGTCCCGGGAGCCGTTCGCCGAGCACGTCACTGGAAAAATTGGACCGTACGAGCGTCTCCGTGGACGCGTCGTCTACGCGCTCGATCCAGAGCATGACGCGAACAAGCGGATCGTCGACCTCGAGACCGCCACGCCGAATGAAGACGGGCGGGTCGAATTTTTTGCAGACCTCGAGATTCTCGCCCCCGTCGATCGCGACCACGCCCAGTCGACGGTTCTGTACGTCGTCAACGGCTCCACCGACTCCAAGCTAGGTGTAGGTTCGAGATTCGAGCGCCCCCCGCCTTCTAGCCGATCATGGGTCTATTGGACGCCAGAAAATCGGGTGCGCGTGCCGATCACTTCTGTGTTCTTGGGACGGCCCCTGCGCGCACACGTGTTCCGCCTTGCCGCCGCTACGTCCTCAAGCCAGTGGCGGGACACGTTCATGCCAGTCCGTCGCCTGCTCATAAGCATGGGCAAGTGCGAGCACATCTAGTTCACCCAAAGCCGGCCCACTGATCTGCAATCCTATCGGCAACCCCTCCGAACTGAACCCACAGGGCAGGGAGATCGACGGAACGCCGTAAGCGTTGAACGGCATCGTATTGCGACTGAGCGTGTCGTCAAACGGAGTCTCTTGTGCCTCGTCGATACGAATCGGAAGCCGAGAGAGGGTCGGCGTCACGAGTAGGTCCACAGACTCGAACACGCGCGCGATGGCCTTGCGAGCCAGTTCCAGCTGATGCGTTCCGCGCACGTAGTCTGTGGCTGGATAATCCACGCCGCGCATGATGCGCGTCAACGTGTTCGGATCGTAGAGTTCGCGCTTCTCTTCAATGAGCGGGGCGTGATAGGCCATCGCCTCAGCAGAAACAAGCGGAAGTTCAGGTCCAGGGGGCAATTCCACATCGTCGATCCCGGTCGTGAGTCCCCCGAGCACCTCGAGCGCGCTACCCACCGCTTCCTCTATCTGTGGGTCCAGATTGTCATAGAAGGGTTCGCGTGGCACGCCTAGACGAAGCCCGGATGTCCGGCTCTGCATCGCAGCCACGAAGTTAGGGAGATCTGCCTCAATGCTCGTGATATCGAGTGAGTCGTAGCCTGCCATCGCTTGCAGCATGAGCGCCGCATCACCCACGGTGCGACACATCGGGCCAACATGATCCAACGACACACTAACGGGAATGACCCCGCGTGTGCTCACAAGCCCATACGTTGGCTTGAGACCGACAATCCCACAGTGAGCCGAAGGGATACGAACTGATCCGCCGGTGTCCGTTCCCAGGGCCCCGGCACACAGCCTGGCGGCGACCGCTGCTCCTGAGCCACCCGACGACCCTCCTGGGATTCGAGCTAAGTCCCATGGATTGTGAACTGGGCCGGCGTTGGTGATGGCCGAAGTCGCACCAAAGGCGAACTCATGCATGTTGAGTTTGCCCAGAATGATCGCACCGGCTTCCTTGAGCCGTCTCACAACCTCGGCATCTTCATCGGGTCTCCGACCCGCAAGAACGGCGCTCGCCGCAGTAGTCAGAATCCCTGCGGTATCGATATTGTCCTTGAGCCCGATCGGAATTCCATGTAGCGGGCCGCGCCACATGCCGCGCGCCAACTCGCTCTCCAGCTCACGCGCCTGCGCCAGGGCCGGCTCTGTCGTTACCGTAATGAAGGCATTCAATCGATCGTTCAGCCGCTGGATGCGCTCAAGATACGCACGAACCAGACTAACCGGCGACAAATCACCTGAACGAATTAGCCGGGCAGCTTCTGTGATGCTCAATCCTGTTGGATCGGTGAACTGAGCGATGGACCGAGTGGTCGCAAGCCACACGCCAGCCAAGCTTGTGGAAACAATGAATTCGCGTCGACTGGAGCGTCCAGCGTTCATGCTGATTCCCCTCGTCCCTTCAGCGCCACGTCCCGATCGAGCTTCGTGTCTCTGGCCTGATACACCTGCCCCATCCCCCCCTCACCGATGAGGGCGGCGACGTCGTAGTGGGCGAGGCGGGAGCCGACGGTCAAAGGCATGTCAGTCGATCACTGCCTGATACGTCATCGTGGCGATGTCCTGGCGGATCCGAAGGTGGGTGTACGGCCGAATCTGCGTCAACATGATGCCAACCAGCTCCTCTACCGGATCGACCCAGAAGATCGTCCCGAACGCGCCCAACCAGTAATAGGAACCCTCCGAGCGAGGCGTGCCCGACGGCCCGAGATCGGTCACGATGGCATACCCCAACCCAAAGCCGTAGCCCGGACCCGTCAGCCAGATGCCGAGGTTACCGGTATGGTTGGTGGTCATCAGCTCGACCGTCTTCCGGCTCAGCAGCCGGACGCCTTCCAACTCACCTCCGTTCAGCATCATTTGCTGAAAGCGCCAGTAGTCGCGCGCCGTGGAGACCAGACCGCCAGCACCGCTGAAGTAGACGTGGGGCTCCTTGACGTAGCGGCTGTCGGCCGTCGGTGCTTCAGTCAAGACGATCGGCCCGTCGTCACTCGGCCCGTAAAGCGCCGCGAACCGGTCGAGCTTCGATATCGGCAGGTAGAAGTGGGTATCCGGCATGTCCAGCGGCTCAAATATCCGCTCGCGTAGGAACTCATCTAACGTCTGCCCGGACATCACCTCCACGAGTCGTCCGACTACGTCGGTGCCCCGGCCGTATTCCCAGGCGTCACCCGGGTGGAAGTTGAGCGGCAGCGTCGCCAGCTGCTTCAGTATGTCACCGACGCTGTCCTCTGCCTTTCTCTGAGTCGCCATGTCCTGGAAGTCGGTCTGCGTGAGGCCGCGATAGGTGTTGGCCAGACCGGCCGTATGGGTGAGTACATGCTGCACGGTAATCGGTCGTGCAGCGGGAATGAGCTTGTAGCGCGTTGTGATCCGCTCCTGCGGCGGCGCGGGGATGGCGACCTGCATGTCGGCAAACTCGGGCAGCCATGTCGAAATTGGATCACGGAGCTGGAAGTGCCCTTCTTCGTAGAGCATCATCAAGGCCACCGAGGCGATCGGCTTGGTCATCGATGCGATACGGAAGATGGCGTCGTGGTTCATCGGTGCCCCATTCTCGACATCCCGCTGTCCACGGGTGGAGAAGTGGACGACCTTACCGCGGCGCGCGACGAGTGTCACGACACCCGCCACCTCGTTCCGGTCGACGTAGCCCTGCATCACGCGGTCGAGGCGCTCCAGTCGCTCAGAGGACATGCCGACTGTCTCGGGCTCTGCCGTCGGGACGCCGTCCATGTCCGGTAGATCGCCCGGCGCTCCGCTCAGGCCGATCACCGCTGACGCCACGATGAGCACGCCGAACACAGACCACCGCATCGAGGGCGCTCTCATGTGAACCTCCACGCGTTATGTGAACCGAGCACGCCGACGCAGTGCGCGAGCCATGGGCCTCCTTGGGGTGGGGGCAACGGTACCGCCGGAGTATACCGAGGATCGCCTGTTCAACGTCAACTACTTTGGCGTCTTGGCGACAATTATTTTGGCCGGTTCAGGTGCGACCAGGATCGGTGTCGAGAGTATGGTGATGGCCTGACGAGCCGGTGGACGGCGCGCGCGCCGTCCACCGGCTCGTCAACTCAGCATCGAGCGAAGCCCGGTCGTTTCCTGGTTGCGGGCTCAGGAGGCCGAAACTCGGCGAGTCCGCGGCAACAGGGGACCGGGCGCCCGTCCGCGGGGTGTGGCGGGCGGCGGCGACGTGCGGCGGGACCGGTCCGTTCGATAGCTTGGCACGTCGAACTCGAGCACCACGGCGTGGTGCACCAGGCGGTCGATCGCCGCGGCGGTGGCCATCTGGTCGCGCATCGCGCTCTGGGCATACCAGTGCCGGTGCAGCCGCCAGTCGCTCCCCGGATCGATGAGCCGGTAGCAGACCTGCACCTTCAACACGTCCAGCCACCGCGTCCCCTGCCGGCTCGGCGGCAAGCGCGGCCCCCAGAAGCGGTCCAACGCCAGCCGGTCCCACACACTCAGCGCCAGCCAGCACGCGCCCCATTGGCGGGGGTCGCGCACCTCCACGTCCGTGACCCGGATCCGCACCACCTCGCAGTCCAGCGCCGGGACGGCCCGGTCCGCGGGAAACAGCGCCAACTGCCGCGCGCCCGCCGTCTCGTCCAGCACCGCAATCGAGCGGCACCACGCCGCGCGCTGACTGTCGTTGATCTCCCCGAGGTAGAGCACCTGGCGCTGCACGACCCGCCCCCCGCGGACGCGCACGTTCTCCACCACGCTCCAGTAGCGGTGCTCCTTGCCGTCCTTGCGGCGCATCTTGCAGCGCACGAACATGCGTCGATCGTCCGTCCAGGCGACCCGTCAATCAAGGGGGTAGGTCGGCACTACACGGGGTTCTGGCAGGCCACGAACTCGGAAACCCCCAGTTTTGCTGGCACACCGGGTCGGGCGAGGCCGGAACACCCCTGAAATTAGTTGACAACCACGCCGAGTTGCGGAAGTCGGGCTAACCGCGAGCACCGGGTGCCGCTGTCGTGCCGCGCCGCAGAGATCCTCCGGGCGACCCGCGCAACCAGGCACTGAACCCGCGACCAGCACGCAACATCCGCCTCTTGAAATCTGTCCACAATATCGCTATTGTTTCGGACATAAGAGCGTCACGCCATGTCCACCGCACGAACCATTCGAGCCGGCATACACAAGCTGCCGAAGGGAAAGCCCTTCACAAGCGAGCGCTTTCTGAAGCACGGCTCGCGCAGCGCCGTCGACCGGACGCTTTCACGCCTCGTCGGCCGGGACGAAATCCAGCGTGTTGCCCGCGGCGTCTTTGTCCGCCCCCGGACAAGCCGCTTCGTGGGCACCGTCCTCCCCGACGTCCTCGAGGTGGTTGAGGCCATCGCGCGGAACAATGGCGAGACGGTCCAGGTCCACGGCGCGGAAGCCGCGCGCCGGTTCAAGCTCAGCACCCAGGTGCCGACGGCGCCCGTGTTCCATACCAGCGCATCGAGCCGCACCATCCGGATCTCCGACATCACCGTCAGGTTGGTCCACACCTCGAACCGCCGGCGGCTGCAATTCGCCGGCGAGGCGGCGGGCGCCGCGCTCGCCGCCCTCTGGTATCTCGGCAAGAACAACGTGACCCCGGAGACGGTCGCCACGATCGAGGCCGCCCTCGGCCCGCTGGAATTCCAGAGGCTGCGGTCGGCCGACATGCCAGCGTGGATGACCAAGGCGCTCGCCGCCGCCCCGGACAGCCTCCATGGCTGAGGCATTCCTTTCCCTCGGTGTCCGCGATCGCGCCGACATACTCCAGACCGTCGCCGCCCGGTCCGGGCGGGCGGCCATCATCCTGGAGAAGGACATCTGGGTCTGCTGGGTCCTCCAAGCTCTCTTCTCCATGTCCGACCCCCATCCCATGGCCTTCAAGGGCGGCACGTCGCTCTCCAAGGTCTACCGCATCATCGACCGGTTTTCCGAAGACGTGGACGTCACCCTTGACTACAGGGCCTTCAACGACGGTTTCGACCCCTTTGCAGACGGCGCCAGCCGGAACCAGATCCGGCTCTTCAGCGAACGCCTCAAGGACCGCGTCGCGGACTACATCCACGACGTCGTGGCGCCCGCCCTCGGCGCCGCCGCCGACCGCCTTGCGGCTGACGGCCAGCACGACATCCGCATCGGCGACGACGGCGAGACGATCCGTTTCGCCTATCCGTCCGCGGTCGAAGACCCGCACGGCCATGTCCGGAGTGAAGTCCTGCTGGAATTCGGCGGACGCAACGTCATCGATCCGAACGAGCAGCACACGATCACTCCCGACATGGCCACCCTGACCCCCGATCTCGACTATCCCGCCGCGACCGTGACGGTCCTCTCTCCGGTACGCACTTTCTGGGAGAAGGCCACGCTGATCCATGTCGAGTGCCACAGGCGCCGGCTCGCGAACCATCCCGAACGGCTCTCTCGGCACTGGTTCGACCTGACACGCCTCGCCGCCCACGATATCGGCCGGGCCGCGCTCGCCGACCGCGAACTCCTGGAGGATGTCGTCCGGCACAAAAAGGTGTTTTTCCACGCCGGTGACGCCAACTACGATCAATGCCTTGACGGCCGGCTGCGGCTCGTCCCCGACGACGACCAGCTTCCCGGCCTGCGAACGGACTACGACGCCATGCGCACCGCCGCCATCGTCGGCGACGACGCACCCGGGTTCGACGCGCTGGTCGAGGAAATCCGCATCCTCGAAGCCAACGCGAACCGCCCCGGCTGAATACGGACAGCCACCGGCTCGCTCCGCAGCCGGCCCGTTTCCGGTGTAGCGGAAGGGCCGCTGGCGCGGCCCGTTTCCGCTGATGGCCGGCGTAGGATGATGGAAAGCCTCTCGACCAGCGGATCGACCTAGATGCTGGTCCCAACCGGGGTTGCACCCGAGCGTGCCATCGCCGAGCGGCTCCTGCGCATCGCGGCCGGCAGGTTCCCCTGGTCAGGCATCGACGTGGACAGGGCGCTGCCCCGGGGTCGCGCGGAAAGACCGGCCTGTCGCTGGCGCCGGGCAGGCCGAGGCGGTGCGGCTGGCGCTCGCACTTGTGCTCCAGCTACCCTTCCGACCTCCCCACAACGGCCTATGCCCTTGGCGTTCCAGCCAGATAATTCGCCCAGTCGCCCATCAGCCGGCGACGGCGCTCAAAGAGCGTCGACCGCGCGTACGCGGCTTCGACCTTGTCCTTGACCTGATGCGCGAGCGCCGCTTCGACGAACTCGCGCGGATGGTTCGTCTCTTCGGACGCCCAGTCACGGAAACTGGATCGGAAACCGTGCGGCACAGCCTGCACGCCGTGCTCCTTGAGCAGCTTGGACAGGGTCATGTCGGAGAGCGGCTTGCCGCGGGGACTGGGGAACACGAGCTTGCCGCCGTTCCGCAGCGTGCGGGCCGCCCGGAGGAGCTCTGCCGCGCGGCATGACAGCGGCACCCGGTGCTCGCGGTTCGCTTTCATGCGCTCGGCGGGGACCGTCCACACCTCCGCGTCGAGGTCGATCCTCGTCCCACTGCGCCAAGCGTACCTCGCCCGACCGCGCCGCCGTCAGCACCAGGAACTCGAACGCCAGCTTGGCCGCGGTGGTCGCTCGCGACGCCCGGACCGTCGCTACGGCCTCGGCGACCTCCGCATGAGGCAGCGCACGCATGTGCCGGACCACGCGTCGCTGGCGCCCGAGCGTTGCGGCGACCCGGTCGCACGGGTTGTCGGGCCGGTACTCCATGGCTCGCGGGATGAGGAGTCTTGGTGATCGGGGTGCTCTAATATCGTCTATCGTCTCTCTGTTTCCTTGTGGCGAATTCGTACGGTCTGCCGCGGATGATACCCTCTGCTTCCGTGACGAGTAGCGAGAACCCGCGGTCGCGATCCGCGAAGATCAAGCGCTGGCTCAAGATCGCCGTCCTGGGCCTGGCGGGCCTGCTGGTGCTGGCGGTTGTCGTGTCGGCCGCTCTGTTTCTGCGTCCCGATCTGACCAGGGAGCAGCTCGGCGAGTACGTCAGCGCGGACTCGCGCTTTCTGGAACTGCCGAGCGGTGCGACCGTCCACTACCGCGACCAGGGCGCGCGGGACGCGTCGCCGGTCGTCCTGCTGCACGGCGGCCTCGGCTCGCTGCACAACTGGGAGCCGTGGATCCCGCATCTGGTCGAGAGCTACCGCGTGGTCGCGCTGGACCTTCCCGCGCACGGCCTCACAGGGAGGATCCCTGGAGACGTATACACCCGGGAGTCGATGGTGGAGTTCGTGGGCGAGGTCTTGAGCGAGCTTGGTGTCGACCGCTTCGCGCTCGCCGGTCACTCGATGGGGGGCGGGGTGGCTCTGCTCTACGCCCTCGAACACCCTGCGCAGGTCGAGGCCCTGATTCTGATCGGCCCCGAGGGGGTACCTGGGGACGATGGCTACGATGTGGACGGTGTCTTCATCGACCCCGGCGCTGCCGTGGCGGAGACCGCGGCCGAGGATGTCGAGCTGTCGCTTCTTGATCGCCTGCTCGCCACCATCGGCAGTCCCTGGATCGTCGGCGAGACACTGAAGTACATGGTGGTCGATGACGAGTTGGTCACCCCGGAGTTTGCGTCGAGGTTCGGCAGGATCCTGCGCCATGGCGGCAACCGCCACGCCATCGCGCTGATGTTCCGCCAATACTCAGTGATCATGCTTGACCCGCGCGACCTCGAGCCCAGGCTGGGCGAGATCGGGATCCCGGTCCTGGTGCAGATCGGCGAAGAGGATCCCCTGGTGCCGCTGGCGGTCGGAGAGAAGTTCCACGCCGGCCTGTCTCAGAGCACGCTTGAGCTCTACGCCGGCACGGGACACATGATCATGGAGGAGGCGACGGAGCAGTCGGCCGAAGATGCCGTCCACTTCCTCGACCGCAGCTTCCTCGAGAGCAATCGTCCCGGCCAGGTTGAAGCGCCGACGAATGACACGAAGGGAGTGGGGCGGTACGGGTTGCTCCCCTTTTGACCGTCCGTGGCGCTACTGACACAGTGCAACGAGTGAGTACCGCAGGCAAGCGTCTGGTCACCGTCGCCATCCTGCCGGGGTGGACGGCGCCGGGTGCCGCAGCACTCGGTGTCGGACTCCACCTTGCCGCCGGGCATCACGGTGATCACGGCATACAGCACGAGCGTGAGCTGGCCGATCTGGCGGGGGCGGCGACCCACGGGCATCACCACGATCTGGGATCGGCGCCGGACCACGATCACGACTGGACGTTCGACGGCCAGGCTCGCGCAACGGGGGCCGGCCCCGCCTTCGGGGCGGTGCTTCCCGCGCCAGCCCTGCCCCCGGCCACCCTCGCCGAGGGATCGCGCTTCGACGGCTCGTCCCGACTGATCAGTCTTTTGGCGTGGCTCATCGCCGCTGCCGGCGGGGCCCAGGAGCCGCGGGTTCTCACCGAGGCCGATCGGGCAGACCGGCATCCTCGTTTCCTGGCAGATTCCGGGGGCTGAGCGGGGGCCGGAGATCGAGGCTCGCAAATCGGAGGTACAGGCCGTTCAAACGCGTTTGACGCACGAGTTCCGGACGTACCGGTTGGTGATGAGGGAGACGTATGCCCGCTGGGCGGTGGCCAATGCCCGCCGCCGGCGATTGGCGGTTCGGGCGGAGCCCTGAATCTCAATGTTCACATCCACGCCTTGGTGGTCGACGGCGGGTTCGCGGACCAGCGCGACCGGCTGGAGCGGATCGCCCGCTACGCCCTGCGGCCGCCTGTCGCGCAGGACCGGCTCACATGGACCGACGCCGGCCAGGTGCGACTCGAGTTAAGGCGCTCCTGGTCAGATGGCACCACGCATCTCCTGTTCGACCCAGTGGAACTGCTGGAGGTCCTCGCCTGTCCCCGCTGTGGCGGGCGGCTCACGCTCATCGCGCTCATCGACGATCCCGCCGTCATTGGGCGCATGTTGCAGCACCTGGAGCTGCCAACCGAGGTCCCCGAGGCGCGGCCGGCACGCGCGGCGCCGGCACTGCTCCTCGCCGGCGCGCCTCGGTCTGACGCGCCCGACGAGTTCTGCGTCGACGACCCCGCCTGACTCCCCTCTCTGCCCCGTCAGCACACCCGACGTACGCCTCCACGCGCGTCTGGCCTTGACCTCGGGCTGACGAGCGGTCATTCTAGGCTCGACGTGTTCAGTCAGGCGGTAATCCTCCCGTGACGGGGGCTATCTGCGTGACGGTGTGGTCAATCCGGTCGCGGGATGAGGAGTCTTGGTGATCGGGGTGCTCTAATATCGTCTATCGTCGACGGCTCGGGCCCCACGACCTTAAGGCTCTCTTTCCAGAACACCGAAGGGTCTTCACCAATCCGAAGCCGGTCAGGTTGCTCTCCCACATCATCCCATTCGTTCTTGACGATGGAGATATTGTGCTCGACTTCTTCGCTGGCTCTGGAACTACGGCCCAAGCCATTATTGAGACAAACGCAAAGGACAACGGGGCGCGTCGCTTCATTCTCGTTCAGATCCCGCAAATGATGGACGAAGGGGAGGAATCCTACAATGCGGGGTTCAAATACATATCAGACATCACGTTTGAGCGGAACAAGCGTGTCGTTGCCCGTTTCGACGAAACGGCAGCAAAGGCGGAAGCCGAAACGTTCGGTGAACTGCCCGGCTTGAAGAAGGACGCGTGCCCCGAGTTCCGTACAGGCTTCAAGGTCTACAGACTCGCCAAGTCTCGCTTTCCGCGTACCGAATTTGAACCAGACCCCGAGAAGAAGGATGAGGAAAACCTTGAAGCGTTTGATGCTTACATCCGAGAGAAGGAAGCAGCGTTTCTGATGACTTTCGACCGGAATGACATACTTGAGAAAGTCCTTCTCAAGAACGGTTTCATGCTTGACGTCAAGACGGAAGCCCTTGCCGACTTCACCGAGAACGTGGTCTTCCGCGCGTGGGACTTTCAGAAGGAGGCGACAGTCTGCCTCAGCGACAGTCTGCCTCGACTACGATCTGAAGGAACAGACAATTGCCAATCTCAAAGGAATGGAAGGCATTTTCGTCTGCCTTGAGCAAGCCCTCAATACGACGAAGAAGCGGAATCTCGGCGTTGAATTCGGGGAGAGAGTGGTGGCTTTCTAAAGATGTAAGGGGCATGCAACGGCTGAACCACTTTGCCGCGCATGGGAGAACATCGAATGCAAATTGCCTTTCTTGAGATACAGAACTTCCGGAAGCTGAAGGCGTGCCGCGTCGAGATTGCGCAGCAGGAGACAATCTTCGTCGGCGCAAACAACAGCGGCAAGACATCCGCAATGGATGCTGTGATTCTCTTTCTCAAGAAAAGCCGCCGCAAAGCCTTTACGATAACGGATGTCACCCTTTCGAACTGGTCATCTCTTAATCAACTCGGAAAACAATGGGTAGCAGCTGCCGATGATGAAAAACCAGATATCGCTGTTGACGCCTGGCTACGTCTGGTGCCCTCCATCGATGTCTGGCTCACAGTATGCGAACAAGACCTTCACTGGGTGGCGCATCTCCTCCCTACACTGGATTGGACGCCCGAGGAATTGCTGGGAGTCAGGCTTGTGTTAGCGCCAAAGAACATGGAGCAACTTTACAAGGACTTCCGAAGCGCCTACAAATCGGCACGTGACGCCGAGTCGGCTTCCACCAAAGCAGAGTCGCCGCCGTCTCTATGGCCAAACTCAATGAGGGACTTTCTGGACAGACGGCTTCACAGCCAGTTTGAAGTCCAATCCTACATTCTCGACCCTACGCAGCGCCAAAATCCTGTGCAGGGAATCGCCAGGCCTCAGTCGCTTCCGCCCGACAGTGACCCGTTCAAGAGGGATCCATTCGATGGCCTCATCAAGATTGACGTAATCACTGCCCAAAGAGGCTTTTCCGATCCCAAGACAGAAGATGAGTCACACAGTGGCTTTGCAACCCTTTCGACCCAGCTGCGCCGCTACTTTTCTAAGCACTTGAATCCGTCAGAGGCCCCAGACGCGAGTGATATCGAGGCGTTGGAGGCGATCGAAACGGCGACAACGGTATTCAACGACACGTTAAAGACCAGCTTCAAGCCTGCCATTGGAGAACTTGAGGATCTCAACTATCCGGGATTCAGTGACCCGAAAATCTCCATAACAAGCAAGATCGATCCACGCGACAGCCTTGATCACGAGGCCGCAGTACAGTTCGACCTGCCTGGAGCAGACTCGCTGTCTTTGCCCGAGAAATACAACGGACTGGGTTACCAGAATCTCATCTCGATGGTATTCAACCTGATCCGATTCAGGGACGAATGGATGCGGGTTGGGAAGGCGGCCGAAAGTCAAGATACCAAGGGTGCTGCTATTGAACCCTTGCACGTCGTACTTGTTGAAGAACCCGAAGCTCATCTGCACGCGCAGGTTCAGCAGGTATTCATCAAGAAAGCCTACAAAGTGCTCCGGCGCCACGCTGTGCTTGCGGATTCGTCCTTCAGCACGCAGATGATCGTCAGCACTCACTCATCGCATATTGCTCATGAGTTGGACTTCTCTTGCCTGCGCTACTTCCGTCGGGAGCCAGCCACGAAGCAGGAGAAGATTCCCACGGCAACGGTTATCAATCTCTCAGAGACGTTCGGCGAACACGATGACACCTCAAAGTTCGCCAGTCGTTATCTTCGGGCAACCCACTGCGATCTCTTCTTCGCCGATGCGTCCATCCTTGTGGAGGGCGCGGCCGAACGCATGTTGATTCCCCATTTCATCCGGGAGAGGTTCCGTAAGCTAGATCAAAGCTACATCTCTCTTCTTGAGGTCGGCGGCGCCCATGCACATCGATTGAAACCATTATTGGATACTCTTGGGCTTCCGTCGCTGGTTGTCACAGATTTGGACTCGATTCAGAAGACTGGCACCGCCAAGGCGCTCCCGGAGCGCGGCAAGGGTTACCGAACAGGAAACTCTACACTCAAAGACTGGGTGCCCCAGAAGGAATTATTTGATGATCTGCTTGAGCTGTCGGACGACGCCAAACAGACAGCTAATGGGCTCGTCAGGGTCGCATACCAGTGCCCAATCACTGTGGAATATAGGGAGGGTGAAAGTGAAAGTGAACGAGAGGCGATACCCTATACGTTTGAGGATTCACTGGCCTTGACGAATCTTGCGCTGTTCCGGGGATATGCAGAACCGGTGGGCCTATTGAAGAAGCTCCAAGCGGCTCTCGGAAAGGACACCATCGAAGATGCCTGCAACGATATGTTCGGCAAGTTGGAGAAGGGCAGCAAGGCTGAGATGGCCTTGGAGCTACTCTACTTGAGTGATCCACGCCAGGTAGAGCCGCCAAGCTATATCGAGAATGGCCTCAAGTGGCTTGAGAGGAAACTTGCCGAGAGAATGGTTGACGCCATCTCGACAGAGCCGGCAGAGGTGAATGATGCCTGAGGCAGTCACTCAAGGGGATGAACTCAAGAAGACGATCGCGGCGTGCCTCGACTTGGAGAAGCCCAAGAGCTTCTTCCTCTATGCCGGCGCTGGCGCCGGCAAGACTAGGGCGGTCATTGAGGCAATGGACATCTTCCGGATCCGCTATGGCACGAAGTTCCGGCAGTCGGGCCAGAAAGTTGCTGTCATAACCTACACGAATGCCGCATGTGATGAGATTAGGCGCAGAATAGACTTCGACCCCATCTTCGCCGTGTCCACGATTCATAGTTTTGCTTGGGAGCAGATCCGCACCTACCACAAAGACATCACTGCTTGGCTCCGCGTACATTTGTCTACTGAAATTTCCGAACTTCGCAGGAAGCAAGCGTCGGGGCGGCCAGGAACAAAGGCCGCTGCTGAGCGGGAGGTTCAGATAGAGTCTAAGCAGAAGCGACTTCGGCATCTCGATGTCATCAAGCAGTTTACCTACAACCCAAATGGCGCAAACGTCGGCAAGAATTCGCTCAATCACGCTGAGGTAATTGCCATCTCAGCGGTGTTTCTAATCGACAAGCCGCTCATGCGGCAGATACTTATTCGGAAGCATCCCGTCCTGCTCATCGATGAAAGCCAGGACACTCAAAAGGACCTGATTGACGCATTCTTCGCTCTCCAGGCGGAGCATCCGGACCAGTTCAGTCTGTCGTTGTTCGGTGACACGATGCAGCGCATCTACGCGGACGGGAAAGTGGGATTGGAGCAGGCTGTCCCGGCAGATTGGGAGAAGCCTGCCATGGTCATCAACCACAGGTGTCCAAAACGTATTGTGACCCTTCTCAACCAGATCAGATCGGAAGCGGACGGCGCTCGGCAGGAGCCTAGACAAGACGCGCAAGAAGGGGTCGTGCGCCTGTTTCTGATCAATGATGTTGATGACGTAGACAAACTGAAAGTCGAAACGGCAGCGGCCAAAAGAATGGCAAAGGTCACTTCCGATGACGAATGGATGAACCAACAGGCAGTCAAAGTACTTGCCCTTGAGCATCACATGGCCGCACGCAGGGGCGGCTTCGACCGTTTCTTTGAGCCGCTTCACAGGATAGGCAATTTCAGGACCGGTCTGCTCGATGGGACTTTGAACGGCGTTGCATTCTTTGCGCAGCAGGTTCTTCCCTTGGTACAAGCCATGCGATCCGAAGATAGGTTTGCGGTGACTCGGGTGGTGAAGGATCACTCCCCGAGCATGTCTCACGAGAGACTAAGCGGAAGCACGACTTCGCTAGAGGACATCCGCAGGGCCGGGAGGTCTGTGGAGTCCGTGTTCTCCCTCTGGGACGATGGCGCAGATCCCGTCCTGTTGGATGTTCTCAACGTGATCGATGACGAAGACCTATTCCGTATCCCTGAGGTATTTGCTCCCATCCTTTCCGACGCTGACACGCAGGGAGAGGAGGTAGAGCCAAATCCCGCAGATACGGAAGGCGACAAGAATCCTGCGGTCGATGCATGGCGGGAAGCGCTTTCTGTTCCGTTCAGGCAGTTCGAGGCATATGCAGAGTACATCTCTGACAAATCACCTTTCGGAACACATCAGGGCATCAAAGGACTGCAGTTTCCGCGAGTCATGGTCATCTTGGATGACAACGAAGCCCGCGGTTTCATGTTCAGCTATGAGAAGTTGATCGGGGCGAAAGCTCTGACGAACACAGATGAGAAGAACCGCCTTGAAGGGAAGGACACGTCCGTAGACAGAACCCGCCGGCTCTTTTACGTGACTTGCAGTAGGGCTCAGCGGAGCCTCGCCGTAATTGTGTACACGAAAGAGGCGGACAAGGTCGCTAACCATGTGTCGAGTGTTGGCTGGTTCGAGGACCAAGAAGTGGTCCGAATGTGAAGTAGGAGACGTGCGCGCTACGCCACCCGGTCAGCTTCCACCAATCAGCTACGCTTATCAGCCCGTGGTGAAAGTCTCTCGTTCTGGGGATCGACATGATCGGTCCCGTGTCCTACACTCTCGGGCATGGCGATGGGGACACGCGGCGGCCGAACGCGGCAAGCGACGATGTGGGTGCCCACGGCGGATCTGCCGAAGAGCGCTGGGTACGCGTTTTCGAGCGGCCGAATCGGGTGCTCGACGAGGCGGGGTTCAATGCGTTCGTGGAGGCGCAGCGCGCGTCGTTCTACGCGGACGGGGTCGGTCGGCCGAGTCTGGCGCCGGGCCGCTATTTCTGGCTGCTGTTGCTCGGCTACTTTGAAGGATTGGACTCGGGACGGGCAATCGCGTGGCGCGCCGCCGATTCGCTGAGCATCCGCGCGTTCTTGGACTACGCGGTGGACGAGGCGTCGCCGGACCACTCGACGCTGTCGCGCACCCGTCGCCTGATTGACCTCGAGACCCACCAGGCGGTGTCTAGGTGGGTGTTGCAGCGACTGGCCGACGCCACGCTGGTCGTGGGGCGCACGGTCGGCATCGATGCCACGACGCTGGAAGCCAATGCGGGGATGCGGAGCATTGTGCGGCGGGATACGGGTGAGAGCTACGACGCGTTTCTGACCCGGCTGGCCGAGACGTCCGGCCTCTCGACCCCGACGCGCGCCGAGTTGGCCCGGTTCGACCGGACCCGCAAGGAGAAGAGCTCGAACGACGACTGGACCCACCCGCACGATCCGGACGCGAAGATCACGAAAATGAAGGACGGCCGCACGCATCTGGCGCACGCCGCCGAGCATGCGGTCGACCTGGAAACAGGCGCCATCGTGGGCGTGACGGTGCAGGACGCGAGTGCGGGCGACACGACGACCCTGGTCGACACGCTCGTCACGGCCGCCGAGCAGGTCGAGGCGGTCGGCGCGCCGGGGATCGCGGAGGTCCTCTCTGACAAGGGGTATCACAGTAACGAGACGATGGTCGGGTTTGCGGCCATCGGCGTGCGCAGCTACGTCTCGGAGCCGGATCGCGGCCGGCGGCACTGGAAGGGCCAAGCGGCCGCGCGGGACGCGGTGTATGCCAACCGCCGGCGGATCCGCGGCGCGCGCGGGAAACGGTTGCTGCGGCAGCGGGGCGAGTTGCTGGAACGGCCCAACGCGCATCTCTACGAGACCGGCAGGATGCGCCGCGTCCATCTGCGCGGGCATCCCAACATCCTGAAACGGCTGCTCGTGCAGGTCTGCGGCGTCAACCTGGGGTTGCTCATGCGGCACCTGACGGGCGTGTGTTCAACGTCAACTACTTTGGCGTCTCGTGTTGCCTCATTTGAAAATGTTACCCGCCGTGCCTCATGAAGATCGCACCGGTGACGTGCAGTCTGAGATTGCTGCGCATTCCGACGAAATCGATCACCTATTCCGACGGAAACCGATCACCCGTTCCGACGGAAACCGATCACCTGTCGGAGCCAGCGACGCGGGATCTGGAATCATGAGTCCCGGTTCTCTCGGTTCTTGCCGACGGTCGGGTTATCGCATGGACTCTCCCTTCATGTCGAGCTTGAGCGGACGCGTCAATGGGCACTGACCTCACGAATGCTCGACGCCGGTCGTTGAGGTCGGCCCGGTGCTCTTCCAGATTTCCAGGTAGAAGATGATGGGTTGTGGGCGCTGTGGTAAACCGCGGTCTTTGCGGTTTTCCAAGTTCCTGTGGGCGCGCTCTTTGCGTCCATGGGGAGCGCCGGCGTCCACAGCCGCGGCGCTGGCGGTCGGCACGGCGTTCGGGTAGCGTAGAGAGCGGACTCAGACGTGGGGTGAGGGTCCGGTTGTGCCCCAACCGGACCCTCGTGACCGCCCCGAGCTCCGACAGACCGAGCCGGTCCGTGCTGTTGTGCCACGGTTCGGGTCCGTTGTCCAGTCGGAGATCGCCCCGCGCGCTCCGACGCCGTGAACCAGCCCCTCCGTCAGAGAGCCTGCCGTCAGTGCAGCCGTCCCTTTGCCGTCTGCGCGGCGTGTGACCGCGGTCATGCCTACTGCACGCCGCCGTGCCGGGCGGCCGGTCGACGCCGGTCCGTTTGGGCCGCCAACGCCCGTCATCAGCGCAGTCCGGAAGGACGTCTCGACCACCGCGACCGTCAACGTGCCTACCGCGCCCGCCGCCGCGTGACGGATCACACTTCCCCCGCACCCCGGCCATCGGACAGACTCCCCGTCGTCAGCGTCGGGACCACGGCGCCACCAGCATGGTGCGCAGCACCAGGTCCCGGCCCTTGTCCCGACAGCACGAGATCGCCACAATCTACAACATCTTGTTGCCAAACGATGCTACTATCGCACATTCTGTGGTGCATGCACTGCGCTTGACCGGCGAAATAAAAGCGAATACACTCAAATCATGGGTGTTTGGAGAGTCGTCGATCGTGACCAACCCTTCAGGTCCAAGGACCTCTTCGAAGACGAGGCGACGGGCGATGGCCCCCGGAGGCGGGTCGTGCGCAACGGGCAGCCGACCAACGATCTGGTGTTCAGCGCCTACGCCAGTACCAATGCAGAAGTTTTCCCGAAAATCCTCGATCTCTACGTGCGCCCCGACAGCGTCGTCGCCGACGTCACCTACGGCAAGGGGGCGTTCTGGAAGAACGTGCCGGCGGGGGTCTATCGCCTGAAGCCGACCGATATTCAGCAAGGCGTCGATTGTCGCGAGCTGCCCTACAAGGACGGCACCATCGATTGCGTGGTGCTCGATCCGCCGTACATGCACTCGCCGGGGGGCACGGCGCATACCGGCCACATCGCGTTCGAGAAGCATTACAGGAACAACGGCACCGGTAATCTGACCGCGAGCAAGTACCATGAAGCAGTCGTGGATCTCTATGCGGATGCCGGCAGTGAGGCGAAGCGGGTGTTGCGTGAGCACGGTGTGTTCATCGTCAAGTGCCAGGATGAGGTGTGCTCGAATCGGCAACGCTTCACGCATATCGAGATCATGACCGCCTACGAGAGCATCGGATTCGTGGCGGAGGATCTGTTCGTGGTCATGCGCAACAATCGTCCCGGGGTGAGCCGCGCGGTTCGACAGGTCCATGCAAGGAAGAACCATTCCTACTTCCTGGTTTTCTGGAAACGAGGCAGGCGCGGCTCGGTCTGGGAGGCGCCTCGATGAGCGCGGTAGAGATACTGCAGCAGGTCATTCGGGAGAACACGCCCGAGTCCATATGGAAAGATGCTCCATTGGAATCGTTTCGTCGAGTGGAAAACACCAACCGAGGAGAGATTGGAGAGGAGTTCGTGCGACGCTATCTCACGCAGGAGAACATTCCGTTGGGCGAGAGAACGGGCCGCACGTCACGAGAAGATATGCAGATCGCGGGCGAGAGATTTGAAGTCAAGACGGCATCCGAGGGGGCGAATGGCACCTTCCAGTTCAATCACATCAGATTGGACCGCCGCTACAAGTACCTGCTCTGTCTCGGAATTCGGCCCGCGTCTATCGTTTTTGGAGTCTGGAGCAAAGGGGATGTCGCCGAGAGTGTGGCCGGAAACCTCGTCCGCATGGCGGAAGGTCAATCCGTGACGTTCAAATTGACGAAGAAAGCGGATGACCTCGACAGCATCGTCAGTTTGCCGGGGTGGATTCGGGCGACGCTCGGGGCTGTCCGGTGACTTTCGGTGGCAGTATTACTTCGAGTTGAAGAGGATATATTGACAAGTTGCTGAACAGTAGTTTCATAAAAAAGCCGCAGCGCCGCATCGTGGTACTTCGCGCGATCGGCTACTGCCTTGAAATGATGGTGTTCGTAGATCGGACCGCGGGCTGAAAACTGACGCGCGTTGCCCTCTGCGTCCTCAAATACCATGTCGAAAGAGAAACTCGCGAGGGCATCCGTGCCATGGCAGCCGCACCTTCCGCCCCCCCAAGCCCATCATGGTTGTGCGTCCGACTCGACGCCGAGTGCCGCCGCCGGCAATTCCGGAGCGGCGGGAGGCCCTTGAACGCGGGCCGCTGCCTTGCAGGCTGCGGCGAGCCAGGCACCGGCGGACCGCGTCGTGTCGCTCTCGCCAAGCTGCAGGGCGGTCGGCGGGGATGGTCTACGAGATCGCGGACGACCGCGGCGTCCTGGGCCGCGGCGACCGCGAGCTGGGTCACCAGCAACCGGCGCGGATTGGCGTCGCAATCCTTCTGGAGTTCCCAGGACCATCGGGTTGACTCGGCGTATCATTCAGGTTGGCGTGGTTCAGGTGGCTTGGTTCGCTGGGCGTGACGCGACGATGAACCCCGTTTAGCCGCGAGGTGGAAACGCGATGCGAGAGCAGCGTGTCGGTCTTCACGACCTGAGGTCGAAACTGACCGGGTACATCCGGGACGTCGAGGCCGGTGCGACGACGATTGTGGTCACCGACCATGGGCGCCATGTGGCCCGCATCGTTCCGGAAACGGACTCGCTCGAGCAGCGGCTCGCCATACTGAAGCAGACCGGCGCGCTTCCTTGGAGCGGGCGCATCGCAAGTTCCTGATCACGGCTGACCACGCGGGCAGGACGCGTGGCGGACTCACGGGCTGTCCCCGAAGTCCGGAAAACGCCTCCGCGCTGGGATGTTCACGAGTGCCGCGCAACATCTTCCGAAAGGCCTGTCGTTGACAGAGGAATCGCCGCCGCCCGTCCGGTCCAGCGCCTGGGAGCGCCGCACGCGGCGCTGGGCGCTTGTGTTCGCGGCGCTGACCCTCGGCATCTCACTCCTGCTCGCGCTCGTCCTGATCCGCTCGGGTCGGCCGGCCGGCACCACCCTGGTCCTGGCGCTCGCGCCGGCCTGCGGATGCTACGTGTGGCAGACCGGACCCATCCGGCGCCGGCGCGCGATACTGAGCGAGCCGTTTCCCGTCGCGTGGGAAACGGTGCTGCAGCGCGACGTACTGTTCTTTCGGGCGCTCGAGCCCGCCGCGCAGCAGCGGTTCCGCCGTGAGGTGCAGGTGTTCCTGGGGGAGAAGCGGATCACCGGCATCAAGACGCCGCTGGACCCGACGACCCGGGTGCTGGCGGCGTCCAGCGCCATCATTCCGATTTTCGGGTTCCCCGACTGGGAGTGGGAGCAGATCAACGAAGTACTCGTGTACCCGGCGCGGTTCGACGAAGAGTTCGATATCGGAGACGAGCGGGACCACAACATACTCGGGATGGTGGGCGCCGGCAGTCTGAACCGCCTGATGATCCTGTCGAAACCGGATCTCATCACAGGGTTCCGAGACACCGCCGACATGCGCAACGTCGGCGTCCATGAGTTCGCGCACCTCGTGGACAAGACCGACGGAGTCATGGACGGGGTGCCCGAAGTGGGCCTCGGGCGCGAGGCGATCGGACCCTGGATCGATCTGATGCGCAGGGAGATGGCGGAGATCGAGACTGGGCAGTCCGACATCGATGAGTATGCGCTGTCCAGCGAGGCGGAGTTCTTCGCCGTTACGTCGGAGTACTTCTTCGAGAGGCCCGGCGTGATGCAGCGCAAGCACCCCGAGCTCTACGCGGCGCTCAAGGGTATCTTCAATCAGGATTTGCGTGCGCGGGTGGGGGCGTTTCGGCGTGAGTTGAAGCGCGGGCGTCCCAGGTTCGGGTGGAATTCACCCTGCCCGTGCGGCAGCGGCCGCAGTTTCAGGAAGTGCTGTCTGCAGTAGCCGCGGCCAGCTCCCCCGACACCGGGTCCCGCCTGCGCCGGGCAGCAGCTTGTGGATCGGACGATAGACGATGAATAGAGAGTCGCCGAGCCGATTGCGATCCGCGGGACAACATGCGCCGCGAAAATCCTCAAGAGACGCATTGCCCGCGGGGGCTATTCGGGCTTCTCCCTTGCGTGTTGAACCTCACGGCCAGCGGCCAAATCGTTTGCTACCGACTCACAAACTCAACATCTATTGACGCTTATGGAACTGTCAAGTAGAGTGACTCTGATTCGCCACAGACGAATGGATGAATTCATACGGAGGCATGGGAATGTCCAGTCTGGAGACTCGCTTCGAGCCGATGACGATCGGCAGGTTGTTGGACCGATGCTTTCGCATCTACTTCCAGAACTTTCCGCTGATGGTCGGAATCTCCGCCTTTGCATATCTGCCCCTACTCGCATTTCAGTCGGCCGACCTGTTCAGTGGAACGGACGCCGAGCTCGGACCGATGGCCATTATCACCGGGGTGCTGGCATTCGTCATCAGCTTCGTCGTCGTCGCCCCGATGGCCATCGCGGCGACGACGATGGCCGTCAGCGACAGGTACCTCGGGAACGAGGTGACGGTCGGCGCTGCCTTGAAAGGAGCGTGGGGACACGTCGTCACCCTGCTGCTGACACAGCTCGTCGTTGGTCTCATCGTCATGGTCGGACTCATCCTGTTCATTGTGCCGGGCATTTTCTTGGCGGTCTCGTATGCGCTGGTCGCTCCGGTGGCCATCCTGGAAACGTCCGACCGTACTGCCATACGCAAGCGTAGTTGGGCTCTGGTGGATGGAAACCGCGGTAAGGTCTTCGGCGTTATGTTCGTGTTGTGGCTGCTCGGCATCCTTTTGGCAACTTCCAGCAGCGTCCTGCTGTTGCTCACCGGAATCGACGCGGGATCGAGCATCGCGGCGGTCTTGCGGTTTTCGATGGACAGCATCCTGGGCATCGTTCTCTACCCGGTGGGGACGATAGCCATCACGCTTCTCTATTATGACCTGAGGATACGTAAAGAAGGATTCGACCTGGAGATGTTGAGCCGGGCCATCGGCGATCGGTCCCGCCAGTAGCGATGATCCAATCCCCTTCGCCGGAACAGGTTCGCCAGATCACCGAATCGGTTCTGGCACGCCCCGAGTTCCGTCCCGAGCCATTCCCGTTTGCCTGGGTCGCGCGATTCCTTGATTGGGTGTTCCGTGAATTGCCGCTCTGGGCCGCGGCAAACCCGATCATGGCCGACGTCCTTATGGTCGTGCTCGCGATTATCCTGATCGCACTCCTCGCACATATCGGATACGTGATCGTCGGAGAATATCGGAACCTCAAAACCGACGCTCCCGGATCGCGGGCCGGGAAGTCGTCGATCGAAGCGCTGGCCGAGATCGCGCCAAACTGGAATCGGGCGGTGGTCCTTGCCCGGGAAGCGTTGGAAGCGGGGAACCTGTATCGCGCCCTCTGGATCGCGCACCGAATCCTGCTGTCGACGCTCGACCGCATGGAGTTGGTGGTGTTCAAACGCTGGAAGACCAACAGGGACTATTTGACGGAATGCCACGACACGGGGACGGCCGGAGGGCTGCTTTCCGAGCTCACCCTGGCATACGAACACGTGATCTACGCTCACGACGCGTTCGAACGCGAACGAGTCGCCCGATTGCTGGCGCGGGTTGAAGCCCTCGCAGGCCGAGTGGGACAATGACTACCAAAAGGACGAACGTCATCTTCGCCGCCGTGGGCGCTGCCCTGTGCCTGCCTCTGATCCTGATCACCGCAATACTCTCGGGTAACCCTACGAACGACACCTTTCTCCAACGGCCCTCTACGTTCTTCACGGACGGTAGCGGCGCGCGCGCCGCCTATCTCGTACTCGAACAGGTTCTACCGCAAGTCGAACAATGGCGCCTGCCGGTATCGGAAATGGCGTCCCTGCCGGAATCGACCCCGTCGAGCCTGATCGTAATGGGCCCGACCCGTCCGTTAAGCACGGCTGAAGCAGCCGCGCTCGACGGTTGGATCGCGTCGGGCGGACAACTCATCCTTGCCACGGACGAGCCGTGGCGGGTGGGCGTGCCGCGCGTCTTCGACGACGATGACGACAACGGCGAGTTCCAGGACTACCTCGAACGTCATGGCATCGATGCGGATTCGGACGCGGAAGTGGAGGACGCGGTGGCCGAGGCCCAGGTCGTTACGGTGGGCGCCGGCCGGATCGTTCATGTGCCCAACCCCTATGCGTTTTCGAACGCCGCTCTGGCCGAAACGGACAACGCGGTCTGGCTTGTGGATCAATGCGCCGGATGGGGAGGGACCGTGCGATTCGACGAATACCACCATGGCTTCGGTCAACAGCGAAGCTTCACGGCAATCATGGCCCCATTTCTGGTTTCACCATGGGGTCTGGTGTGCCTGCAGTTGGGTCTGGCCGGAGCCGTGTATATATTCGGTTACAAGAGACGCTTCGGCCGGCCGGTGGATCCGCTTCCACCCGAGAGAACGAGTGCGCTGGAAACAGTCGAGGCGCTGGGCGGCCTGTTCGAGGTCGCCGATGCCCGGCGGTTTTCGGCGCGGGCCATCCACCAATACTTGAGCGCCCGGCTCTCGGGAGCCATGAGGCGACCTTTCGACCTGATGGACCCCGCGGTACGCCAGCACTTGGCGAAACGGATCGGAGTCTGCGACACGGACCTCGAAGCGTATGCCGAGGGCGTCGAAGGCATCATCGCCGGGCGCCGCAACTCGGACGCAGATCTGGTAGAGATCGGCCGGCAAGCAGCGAAAATAGGGAGCTTGAATCATGGAACCAGTAGAAGCGGGCGGTCCCTCGCCGCTGGATGACCTTCGCTCGGAACTCGCGCGGGTCATAGAGGGACAAGAAGCCATCATCCAAAGTCTGATGGTGGCCCTGGTGGCTGGCGGGCACGTGCTGATCGAAGGCGTGCCGGGCGTGGCCAAGACGTTGATCGCGCGCAGTCTGGCGGCTGCTCTCGGCGGGGTGTTCTCGCGTATCCAGTTCACGCCCGATCTCATGCCGGCCGATATCACGGGCGTCAACGTCTTCGATCCCAAGACAGCGGAGTTCCGTTTCCGGCCCGGTCCCTTGTTCGCCGACATCGTTCTGGCGGACGAGATCAACCGCGCTCCGGCCAAGACACAATCCGCAATGCTCGAGGCTATGCAGGAAGGTCAGGTCAGCATCGACGGCGTGACGCATCGGCTGTCCGAAATTCTGACCGTGCTGGCCACGCAGAATCCCATTGAACACGAGGGGACGTACCCGTTGCCCGAGGCGCAGCTCGACCGGTTCATGATGAAGGTCCTGGTCGACTATCCTGACGAGGAAGCGGAGCGCGCGATGATCGGACGAATGCATCGGCTGGGTGCGAACATCGTCCACCCCGAGAAGATCATCCAAGCCATCCTGGACAAGGACCAGTTGCTCTCACTCCGCGCCCAGGCGCATGCCATCAACGTGGACGAAGCGATCATCCAATATATCGTGGAGATCATTCGCGGTTCCAGGAGCCTTCCCAGCCTCAGCCTCGGCGGCAGTTCCCGATCGGGTGTGATGCTTCTGCGCGCCGCCAAGGCCTATGCCGTCCTTCGGAACAAGACTTACGTGACTCCCGACGACGTCCGCGACTTGACGTTGCCCGTGCTTCGGCACCGAGTCCAGCTTACGCCCGAAGCCGAGATCGAAGGGCTGACGCCCGACGTGTGCCTGCAGTCGCTGCTGAAACAGGTGTCGGTGCCTCGCTGATGGTTCCGACTCTTCGGCTCGTGGTGTTGACTGCGCTGGGGGCGCCGCTGTGGCTCCTATGGCTGGCTGTACCCACAGGCTGGGTGGCGGGAATCGGATATCTCGTCGTTCTGGCGGTGCTCTTGAGGAGGGATTACGGGTCCCTGCCGGTGGAAGGAGATTTCGAGGTCGAGCGACACTTCGGACGCCTGTCCATCGGCACAACTGGCGAAGTTCGCCTCGTATTGACGAATCGTTCCGATCAGACGCTTCAGGTCACGGTGCGCGAGGAACTGCCGCCCGCCCTCGAACAAACGACCCCCCGGAGCACATTGGAGATCCGTCCGGACAGTTCCGGCGAGTGCTCCTACAAGATCCGGCCCCACCAGCGGGGGCGTTTCGAACTGACCGACCTGGTGGTCCGGGTGGGCCGTCCGCGTGCCCGGATTCACAAACAACTGCGCTTGCCCGCGCCGGCAATCCTTCGCGTCTACCCCCGCTTCGCGACCGCCGATGAACATCGTCTCCTGGCACGCATCAATCAGCGGGATGAAGCCGCGCGACGGACGCGTCAGGTGCGCGGGCGGGGAACCGAGTTCGAGAGCCTCTCCAAATACAACCGGGGTGACGACCCCCGCACGGTGGATTGGAAAGCGAGCGCAAAACGCGGCTACCTGGTCAGCCGCAATCTCCAGACCGAGCGCGGCCAGCAGATCTCCATGATGATCGATGGCGGACGTCTGATGGCCCAGCGGATTGGCGACTACTCCCGCTTCGAACACGCGCTCAACGCCGCAGTCATGCTGAGTCACGTGGCGCAGAAGCGCGGAGACACGGTGGCCGTCGCCACGTTCTCGGACCGAATCGAATCGTTCACGCCTGCAACACGGGGTACTGCCATTGTCCGGACCGTGATGGACTCGCTTTCCACCGTTCAGGTCCGCCAGGTGGAGTCGGACTACTGGCATGTGGTGGGGCAGGTGATGGCCAAGCTGAAACGCCGCAGCCTGCTGATCATGATGACGGACATTCTCGACGCGAACGCCAGCTCGGGCCTGATCGACAATATGGCGCGCGCCGCGGCGCGTCACCTGGTCCTGTGTGTCGTCCTGACCGAAGCGCGGGTCGAACACCGGGCCAGATCCATGCCTGAGACCGTAAGCGACACGTTTCTCAAGGCGGCCGCTTCGCATCTATGGTTGCAGCGTCATCTGGCGCTGGAACAGATGCGAAATCGGGGAATACTCGTTCTCGAAACCCCTCCAGAGGATTTGACCGTCGGGTTGATTCGTCGTTATCTGGAAATCCGAAAGGCCGATCTTCAGTAATGGACGAACACGTCTCCATCGTCACTCCCGACCAGATCGACCTTGAGTTCGAACTTGCCGGACTCGGTTCGCGGGCGTTGGCGTTGCTGGTGGACGCGCTAGTGATCGGGGGCGCGGTGCTCGCCCTGGTATTTGCGGCGGTATTCGGTGGATTGAGGGCGGTACTGGGGACCTGGGGGATCGCCCTGCTGGTCTTCGGCGTCTTCCTCGCGCAGTGGGGGTATTTCCTCCTCTTCGAGGCCCTCAACGGGGGACAGACTCCCGGAAAGAAGAATTCCGGCATTCGCGTCGTTCGTGACGATGGTCTGCCGCTGGGTTGGCGGGAAGCGGCGCTTCGGAACCTCGTCCGCGCGGTGGACATGATGCCGTTTCCGGCATGCCTGGTGGGGGCGCTATCAGTCGGGCTCTCCAAACGGGGTAAGCGACTCGGAGACCTTCTCGCGGGTACGATTGTGGTACGCGAGGATTTCGGGTTCGAGGGCATCGGGGATGGCGCAGGCTGGGAGGCGGCCTGGGTGGCCCGGGCCCGGACTGGAGGAACGCGGCGCGGTCTCACACTTGCCGACATGAAGGTCGAAGCGCACCAGATCCAGATCATCGAGCGCTTTCTTGCGCGGCGCGACTCCCTGCCCATGGACCGGCGGCAGACGTTTGCATGGAGAATCGCCGAGCCCTTTCTCAGCGCGAGCGGCGAAGATCCCGAGGAACTCGCCCGACGGTCCGACCGGTTCGCAGTGTGTGAGCGGATCCTGGCGGAGATCATGAAGCGCGCAAGGGCGGCGCCGGCAGGCGCGGAAGAATCGGAAGGAACCTCGGCCGCGGACTCGAAACGGCAGGAGTGGACGCGGTTCGAGGGACTCGTTACGGGGCTGCGAAAGGCCGGAAAGGAGGGACTCCGTCGACTGGGTCCGGATCAATTGGCCGAAGTTGTTCGCGGTTATCGCAGTCTGACGTGCGATCTGGGACGCGCGCGGACGATTGCGCGAAATTCGGCGATGGTCGAGCGTTTGAACCAGATTGCCGTACAGGCGCACAACGTCATGTACGGACACATCCGAACGCGGAATCGCCGACCACCAGGTTCGCACTGGGCGACACGGTTTCCTCGCGCCGCCCGCGGTCACTGGAGCGCGGTGGGTCTATCGGCACTGCTACTGTTCGGCCCTGCCACGATCTCGTACGTTGCGGTACAGCTTCATCCCGAGCTTGGATACGATCTGGTGGGCCCGGGGTTTCTCGATTTCGAGCCGGCGCGTGAAGACTCGTTGAACGAAATTCCGAGCATCGCCCGCCCCATGGCGGCTTCATCCATCATATCCAACAACCTGCAGGTCACCCTGCTGGCGTTCGGACTCGGAATGACCGCGGGAATCGGCACATCGTTTCTACTCGTCTTCAACGGAATCTATCTGGGCGCGGTTGCGGGGTGGATGACCTCGCGGGGCGATGCCGGGGCGTTCTGGGGCTGGGTCATGCCCCACGGAGGAACCGAGTTGCTCGCGATCGTGCTGGCCGGCGCTGCCGGATTCATTCTGGCGGGCGCCATCATCGCACCCGGCGAAGTAACGAGAGCGACGGCGCTGCGGCGGGTCGCCGTGAACGCGCTGATCATCGAACTTGGGGTGATGGCGATGCTCGTCTTCGCCGGTCTCATTGAAGGTTTCATTTCACCCAGCGACATCGACTTCAACCAACGCATCCTTGTTCTCGGGGTTACCCTCACGTTCTGGTTCGCGTACCTCGGACTGGCCGGCCTGCGGTCGAACTATTCGGGCGGCGTGAGCGTGACGGGGTCCAGGGGAGGGCTGGGTCGAAGAACAGCGGGGTTGGGATGACCGAGAGCACGCTAATACGGACTATCGTCGCGGGTGCCCTCTATTATCGACGACACGATCGCCCGGAATGCGTACCCGGATACCACGGCGGATGCGCTGAAACGGCTCCGGGACGAGGTGGCCGGGAATGCGCCGCTGCGCCTTTTCGAGGCGCCGGCTCCCGATCATGCATTGAGGAGCTGCCGCCGGTCTTTAATTGTCACTATCTCGCGATCGTTGACACACCCTCCACGAGGAAAACGGGCAGTCTCGCACGACTCCGGGTGGGTCCATGAACCAGCCGATCACGTCCTCGGCAAACCGGCAAGAATAATTGTCGTTGATCAGTCGGCCGACGACCGCGGACAACTGGAGTGGTGGGTGCACGCCAGGTTGCGGGACGACGCGACGCTCGAGCAGGCTCGCACGCAGGTTGCCGTCCTGGCGGATACGCTCTCCCGGAGGCATCCGCAATCGAATGCCGGTCGCTCCTTTGTGCTCACGCCGCTGTCGGAGGCGTCCATTCACCCCGTCGTGTCAAAGGCCCTTGCCCGACTTGGAGCCGCCGGCGTCCTCGCCGTCGCGCTGCTCCTGCTGTTGGTCTGCTCGGTCAACGTCGCGCATCTCGTGCTCGCGCGCGCGGTCGATGGCCAGCGCGAGGTCGCCATCCGACTGGCGGTAGGAGCCAATCGATTGCGGATCATTCGTCCGTTGCTCGC
This sequence comes from Vicinamibacterales bacterium, assembly GCA_965220695.1. Lineage (GTDB taxonomy): Bacteria > Acidobacteriota > Vicinamibacteria > Vicinamibacterales > UBA8438 > UBA9620. The sequence goes on from OZ244838.1 coordinate 397,397, forward strand.
CGAGGGCATCCTGCTCACGGGCGTCGCGGCCGCCATCGCGTTGCTCCTGACCGCGTGGGTCGGGCCGATGCTCAGCGAGATCCGTCTGCCGGCGCTGCCGACCGCCATCGATCTTCACCTGGTGCCCGATTGGCGCGTCTTCGGCCTCACGGTGATCGTCGTGCTCGGGTCGACCATGGTCTCCTCGCTCGGACCGGCGTTGCGGATCTCGTCGGGCCTCTCCATCGTCAAGACGCTCAAGACCGACTCCCGCGCATCCGCGGCCGGCGGAGCCACGACGTGGCGGATGCTGCTGATTGCCGGCCAGGCCACGACGGCGATGTTGCTGCTGGTGGTCGGCGGCCTCGCGTTACGCAGCCTTCTCGCCGTGACTCAAGTCGACCCCGGCTTCGAGACGCGAGGCGTCGCGGTTGCGAGTGTCGCCCCGGCGCTGGTCGGCCACGACCAGGACGAGGCGTATCGCTACCTGTCGCGTGCGGCCGCCGCCGTCCGGGAGCTTCCAAACGTCGAGGCCGCAGGATGGATTCAGCCGGTCCCACTGTCGTTGAGTGTTCGGCTCACCCGACTCCGCCTGTCCGGACAAGACGGCGTGGCGTCGCACGAGCTTCCGCTCGTCGACGTCGGGATAGCCGGTCCCGGCGCCTTCAGAGCGCTTCGAGTGCCGCTGATCGAAGGACGCGAATTCGACGCGTCGGACCGCTCGGGCGCGGTCGAGGTCTCACTCGTAAACGAAGAGTTCGTCCGCCGCTTCTGGCCCGACCGACGACAGGCCATCGGTCAGCACATCGGGGTGGGCTTTCCGGAGACTCGGACAGTGGAGGTCGTAGGCGTTGTGGGCGATTTCAAGAACCGCACGCTCGGGGACGTCACGCGACCCATGGTGTTTACGTCGATCCTGCAGGATCCGTTGGGTTGGCAGGCCGCGGCGCTGGTCATGCGACGGCCACCCGTTGGTCCGCCGCAGATGGTGCATCTCGTTGACGCGATGCGCGCGATCGATCCGGCGGTGCCCGTGTTCGACGTGCAACCGCTCACCGCGCGCATCGGCGGCGTCCTCTTGTTGCCCCGGTATGCCGCGACGGTCTTTGGTGGGACAGGCGTTCTCGCGCTGGGCCTGGTCGTGATCGGATTGTATGGAACGGTATCGCTGTCCGTCAGACTTCGGCTGCGCGAGCTGAGCGTGCGAATGGCGCTCGGCAGCTCCCGGACGGCCATCGTGCGGCTGGTCATGCGACAGGCCCTGGCGCCGGTTGTGGTCGGCGTCGTGTTCGGCCTGGTCGTCGCGCTGGGGGCGACCCGCGTCTTGACCGCGTTGCTCTACGGCGTGTCACCCCACGACCCCGCCACGTTGGTGGCGGCCGCCCTCACGCTGTTGACCACGACGGCGGCGGCCGGCGCCTATCCGGCGTGGCGCGCCACGCGCACGAACCTCATGCGCTCGCTCCAAGCAGGATGAGAACGCACACTCCTGCGAACGTCGCCCCGCTCCCGTGCACGCGTGGCTAGCGCACTAGCAGCCTGTCGGACTTGGGCGCGGCAAACGCGCGTGGAAGCGACCTGGCGCCTGTGTGAACGACGCCCGGTGTCTCTGTGCAGGAGCCGATGCCGGCGACCCGAAGACCTCTCTCGCTCGCGTGCAGCGATTCCCCGGAGAACACTATTGTCAACGTAAGAGATACACAGTATATTTCTGACACTCAGTCAAGAGTAGTGAGCGAAGGACATGTGAGCAAATGACTCCGATGGCCGACAAGATCATGAAACGGGTGTCTGCATACTCCCATGGACGCTGGGTCTGCACGCCCAAGGACTTCTTGGTGCTCGGGAGCCGTGAGGCCGTCGACCAGGCGCTGTCGCGCTTGGTCAAGGCGGGGAGGTTGCGTCGCGTCGGTCACGGATTGTACGACTTGCCGCGAATCAGCAATGTGCTCAAGCGGCCGGCGCCGGTCGATCTGGATGCCGCCATTGCAGCGCTCGCGCGGCGTGACGGTGTCCGGATCATGCCCGATGGCCTGGCGGCAGCGAACCAGCTTGGCCTCACCAACGCAGTACCGGCCAAGGTGTCTTACGTGACGGACGGCCACTCCAGAACGGTCAAGATCGACGGACGAAGTGTCCGGTTCCGTCATGCGGGCCCTGGCGTCATGCGGTGGGCGGGAAAACCGGCGGCTCCCGTGATCCAGGCGCTGCGGTGGCTCGGGCCTGACGCGGCCGCAGACGCTCAAGTCGCTTCGATTCTGAGGCGCCGCCTCCCGGACGGTATAAAGCTCGATCTACTGCGGAATAGCCAAAACCTGCCCGGCTGGGCATTGCCGCTTGCGCGAAGCATCACGAGTGACTAGCAGCCCGTGGTGAAAGCCCCACTGCATTCGATCGGCGCTGCGGTCGCAAATTTCCCAATTTGCTCCCTGTCCCACGTGGCGGCGTTGCTCCTCGGTCACAAATGCCCCAATTTGCTCCCTCGTCGCGCCTTGCCACGCGGGCGCAGCGCCAATCTCGGTGCAACGCGGGGTTTCACCACGGACTGCTAGGCGATTGCCGTATGAATCGACCGTTCGAATCCTTTCTCGCTCTTCCGGAACAAGACAAGCGGGACGCATTTGATGCGGCGGCGAACCGGCTCGATACGGCCTCCAATTTCGTAGAAAAGGACTTTTGGGTCTGTCTCGTGCTCGACGCGCTCTATCACCGGCTGCCCGACGGACTTCGAATGGGTCATTGAACAGCTTCAACATGCCGAAGCACAGATCAACTGAACCCCCCGCGAATCGAGCCCGGCTGGATATCGACTATCCGGAAGCAGGTGTGGCTGTCGCCCGCACAGAGCACCATGCCGGGCTGGTTCAGTCCGGTCTCGGGGCCGACGATGTGCATGATGCCGTATCGCGGATCGAACTGGCCGAAGGCCTTGGTGAAGCCTGGCTCAGACCGTGGTCCTGATGAAGTTGCGTCTCTTCATGCTGCCTCCGTTGCGGGGCTCGAGAGGTGGCGGCCCGCAGCGTCAACGCGAGTCCGACAACGCCGATGATGCCGGAACTCCCTGGGCTCTGGGTTGTTCCCACCGTTCCCGCGGTATAACATCGCCGGCAATCGACGGCGCAGAACCTGGGGCACGTGCCCCGAGCCAATGAGCCAATGAGTGCAGCATGAGCCTTTCAATCAACCGGCGTGGCTGGATGTGGATTCCGCTCGTGTCGCTGCTGTGCGTTCCCGGCGTGCCGGGGGCCGCGGCCGCCCAGGAGGGTTCGGCGCCCGACCCGTCGTCGCAGTGGGTCATGCCCAACGCCAACTACGCGGGCTGGAACTACAGCCCGCTGGATCAGATCAACGTCGACAACGTCGAGCAGCTCACGATGGCGTGGACGATGCAGCTCGGTATCCACGATTCGTACGAAGCCTCGCCGCTCGTGATCGGCGACACGATGTACATCGTCACCCCGAAGCCGAACTACGTCTACGCGCTCGACCTCGCCCGGCAGGGGTTCATCAAGTGGGAGTTCCGGCCCGAGATTCCCGACCCGGAGACGACACAGAGGAGCGCCTGCTGCGGCGCGCAGACCCGCGGCCTGGCCTACGACGACGGCCGGATCTTCTTCGCCACCCTCGACGGACAGGTGTTCGCGCTCGATGCGGAGACCGGAGAAGAGATCTGGCAGGCCGAGAACGCGACCATCGCGACTGGGGAAACGGTCCCCGGCATGCCGCTGGTGGTTGGTGACAAGGTCATCGTCGGCGTGGCCGGCGGCGAGCGCGGCGTCCGCGGTCACGTCACCGCCTACAGCCTCGAGACCGGCCGGTTCAGGTGGCGTTACTACAGCATGGGGCCGAACAACGAGGTGGGCATCGGGGCTCGCTTCGACCCCTTCTATCCGGACGATCGCGTCCCCAATCCGGCGCTGGACACCTGGTTCGGCGACTCCTGGAGGCGCGGCGGCGGCTCCATCTGGGGCTGGTTCACGTACGACCCGGAGCTGAATCTCTTCTACTACGGCACGAGCAACTGCGCCCCGTGGAATCCGGACTACCGCCGGGAGTGGGGCGTGGTCGAGGTGGACGAGGACGGGGGCATGACCGGCTATCGGAACAACTACTGCGCGTCGATCCTGGCCCGCGACGCCGACAGCGGAGAGCTGATCTGGGCCTACAACATGACCCCCCAGGACCAGTGGGACCTCGACGAGCCCAACGCGAACGTCCTCGTCGACCTCGAGATCGACGGCCAGACGCGCAAGGCGCTGGTCCGCGCGGCGAGGAACGGCTTCTTCTACGTGTTCGATCGCGCAACGGGCGAGATGCTCCTCGAGCCCTGGATGTTCGTCTACAACGACATCTTCGACGGCGTGAACATGGAGACCGGCCGGCCGCGCTACGACATGACGAAGATGATGTTCACCGACCTCGAGGATCGACAGAAGTACGTGCCGGACGCCGAGGACATCGCCATCGGCTGGTGTCCCGGCATCGCCGCCAGGAACTGGCAGAACGACGCGTACTCCCCGCGGACCGGACTCCTGTACACCCCGACCTCGAACAGCTGCGATCGCCTGAGAATGGTCGAAGGCGAGTACGTGCCCGGGAACGCCTACACGCTCCGTGAACGCGGCGGCGACGCCCCGGACCCGCCCAATGCGGAGGTCGTCAACGAGCTGCAGGCCAACGACCCGGTGGCGGGCGAGACGGTCTGGCGGATTCAGTGGACGACCGCCAACAACGCCCCGGTCATGGCCACCGGCGGGGACCTGCTCTTCCAGGGCGGTCCCAACGAGGGCGTGGTGCGGGCGATCGATTCCCGGACCGGGGACATCGTCTGGACATTCCGGACCGGCAGCAACTTCCGGAACTCGCCGATCACCTACATCGGACCGGACGGCCGTCAGTACGTCGCCATCATCGGCAGCCAGCTCCCGGGGAGCGTGCAGATCACGCCGGACGCGGAGCCGGACGCGGTCGCCCGCTTCCGGCGGGCGGGCAGCGCGCTCTACGTGTTCGCGCTCCCTCCAGCTCGCAACTGAGGCCGAGGTCGCAGGCGCCGACCCGATGCCGCGCTTCGTCGACCAGTGTCTCGCGTCCCCGCTGCTGGCGGAGCAGGGCCCGGGATCGCGGGCCCACTGGGTGCGCCGGCCTTCCGGCCCGCATCCGGGTCGAGCCGCGAAGCGGCGAGGCTTTGGTTCCGTTTCGCCCCTGCGCCGCGGCTCAAGGCGGCCTAGCCGCCGTCACCGGTGACGCCCACCGCCCCGGCATCGGTGGCTGTCGCCATCTCCTTCCTCTCGCGGCGGAAACGGGACACGGCGGTGGTGACGTTCACGATCGTCAACACGACCAAAGGCATGAGGATGTACATGGTGGCCATCACGGACTCAGGCTCTTCCTCGATGAGTTCCAGGCCGTTTCTGGCGAAGGGCAGGATGCAGAGGGTCATTGCGATAATCGTGAACCAGGGATCATCAAGAGTGGTCTTGAGATACGATTCCAATTCGCGCGGCTTCTCCGGGCCGTTCCCCTCGACGTTTTTCTTGGTGTCCGACCGGTGGAGCAGAACGAGCACCGCGGCGACCCCCAGGGAAACCAGGAACCACGCGGCCCGATCCGTTGCGGGCGGTTCGGCGATCAGATCGAGGGCGAACTGGCAGCCGAGGACGGACATGCAGAAGAGGGCGGGAACCTGGTACCAGGGGTCGGTGAACAGCCTGGGCTGGTCCCGGAAGGGGTCGAAAACTGGAGTGGGCTCCGACGGGGTCGGTGCCTTCCTGGATTCCCGCATCAGGAGCATCAACGTTGCCAGCAGTGCCGTGGACAGGGCGGCCGCATAGAGCATCGCGACAGTCGAGGTGCGAAGCGCCTCGATGCCGAGCAGGCCGGCGTCCCAGCCGACAAAGAAGAGCCCGGAGACCACCAGGAGCCGCGCCGCGGGCTTCGACTCGTCGTACTTCTTCTCTTCCGCGACCGTCGCGCACCGCATAGATGAAACTCTGAGGTTGCCCCGATCCCGTGGACGGGTTGACGCTTGCGAGTTCACATCATGACACGTTCGTTGATGAACGTCCTTTCCTATTTCCCCACCGTGCCAGTCGCCGTCATCGTGCGCATTGCTGCCGCAACGGCTGCAATGCGCTAACCCGACTTCGCCGTGCGCCGCGAAAGGCGCCATTCCTCAGCGGGTGCGAATCCCGTCCGGCAACTGTCGCTCCAGCCGGTAGCAGTCGGAGCGGATGGTGGAGGTAACGACATCCGTCTGAAGCACTCCGATGACAAAGGGCCGCCTCGGGCGGCTCAGCGACCATGCAGGCCGCAAGGTCTTGAACGCTGTGCAGGCCTCGAAACGGGCAATGCGGAAGCCGACCCGCCGGTAAAACGGGGAAGGCTGCTACGAGCCGGGAAGCGAGCGACGGGCGCACCGGCCCGCTCCGCCGGGGTATTGGCGGCGGCATGCATGGAAGGGGGGAGTGGACGCAACGCGGGAAGCCCTGCCGGTGGCGTGGCACACGCCAACCGACGACCCGTGAGGGCCAGGTCGGGCCGGCCAGGGTGGCGGAGAAGCTCGTACTACCGAGGATGCCGGGTAATGCCGGCAGAGGGAAGGAGCTTCAGGTGGAAGGGATGGCGAAAGGGAGCAGGCTCTCGGGAGTGGCTGACGCCTAGTACCCCGGAGATGAGCAGCAATGCCGGACGTCGTCACATGCACAAGCGAAGGGGACGACCCTGAGTGGTCGCCGTCGTCAGGGCGTCAACAGGCCTGACGACGCACCGACCGGTGGGCGCAAGGGTGCGAGCCGGGTGCCACGGCTCGCGACACCCGACAGCTCGCCGTGACCGGGAAGCCCGTGCGCGAGCCGCATGATTCCACTGGAGAGCCCGGTGCCGGAAATCGGCACGCCGGGTTCGGAGAGCGGGGGGAGGAAACGTGCCTATGGGTATCGGACTGAGGCCCGGTGCGAAAGCGCCGGACGAGCCACCGACCCCCTACCGGCTACGCGCCTCCCCTCGACTCTACAACTCGGTGTGGTTTTCAACTAATTTCAGGGGTGTTCCCGCCTCGCCCGACCCGGTGGGCCAGCAAAACCGGGGGTTTCAGAGTGCGTGACCCGCCGGAACCCTGTGTAGTGCCGACCTACCCCCTTGATTGGCGGGTTGCATGGACGGACGATCTACGTATGTTCGTGCGTTGCAAGATGCGCCGCAAGGACGGCAAGGAGCACCGCTACTGGAGCGTGGTGGAGAACGTGCGCGTCCGCGGGGGCCGGGTCGTGCAGCGCCAGGTGCTCTACCTCGGGGAGATCAACGACAGTCAGCGCGCGGCGTGGTGCCGTTCGATTGCGGTGCTGGACGAGACGGCGGGCGCGCGGCAGTTGGCGCTGTTTCCCGCGGACGGGGCCGTCCCGGTGCTGGACTGCGAGGTGGTGCGGATCCGGGTCGCGGACGTGCAGGTGCGCAATCCTCGCCAATGGGGCGCGTGCTGGCTGGCGCTGAGTGTGTGGGACCGGCTGGCGTTGGACCGCTTCTGGGGGCCGCGCTTGCCGCCGAGCCGGCAGGGGACGCGGTGGCTGGACGTGTTGAAGGTGCAGGTCTGCTACCGGCTCATCGATCCGGGGAGCGACTGGCGGCTGCACCGGCACTGGTATGCCCAGAGCGCGATGCGCGACCTGCTGGGGACCGACCCGGTTCTGGCCAGCAACACGCTGTATCGCTGTCTGGACAAGCTGGTGGTGCACAAGCGGGCGTTCTTCTCGTTTCTGCGGGCGCGGTGGACCACGCTGTTCGACGCCCGCTTCGATGTCCTGCTGTATGACCTGACCAGTACCTACTTTGAGAGCGACCCGCCCTTCGACGGCAAGCGCCGGTTCGGCTACAGCCGGGACAAGCGTTCGGATTGCGTGCAGGTGGTGATCGCGCTGATCGTGACCCCGGACGGCTTCCCGCTGGCCTACGAGGTGATGCCGGGCAACACGACCGATCAGACCACGCTGGCCGGCTTCCTGGAACAGATCGAACAGCAATATGGCCGCTCTCAGCGGGTCTGGATCATGGACCGCGGCATCCCCACCGAAGCGACCTTGGCGGCCATGCGCGCGGGTGACGCGCCCGTGCGCTACCTGGTGGGCACCCCCAAGGGTCGCCTGACGCGGCTGGAGCAGGCGTTCCTGGCGCAGCCCTGGCAGGCGGTGCGGCCGTCGGTCACGGTCAAGCTCCTTGCCGAGGAGGGGGAACTCTACATTCTGGTCCGCAGTGACCAGCGGCGGCTGAAGGAACGCGGCATGCGCCGGCGACGGCTGAAGACCCTGTGGCAGCGGCTCGGCGAGTTGCAGCGGCAAACCAATACCCGGGATCAGTTGCTGCTCAAGCTCGGCGCCGCCAAACAGGCCGCCGGCCGGGCCTGGGCATTGGTCGACGTCGGCGTGCCCGCCCCCGGCGAGGCAGTCACCCCACAGACCTTCACCGTCCGCCTGCGGCGGGACCGGCTCCGCCAAGCCCGCCGGCGGGAGGGCCGCTATCTGTTGCGCTCGAACCTGACCGACGAAGACCCCGCAACGCTCTGGCGGTACTACATGCAGCTCACCGAGATCGAACAGGCCTTCAAGGACCTCAAGCACGACCTCGCGATCCGTCCGGTCTTCCATCAGCGCGACGCTCGCATCGAGGCGCACATCTTCGTCTCGTTCATCGCCTATTGCCTGCACGTCACCCTGAAGAACCTGGCCCGGCCGCACGCCCCAGGCCTGACCCCGCGCGCCATCCTGGAGACGTTCGCCACCCTCCAGATGGTCGATGTGCATCTGCCAACGACCGATGGCCGGCAGCTCGTCCTGCCGCGCCATACCCGGCCAAACCGGGAGCACGACCTGCTGTTGCACCAACTCAAGCTGCAACTGCCGACACAGCCCGCGCCACGCATCACCGCCTGACACCACGCCCGCCGCGCAGCGTCGTGTAGTGCCGACCTTTGGGGGATCGACTCTTTAAAATCAATGGGTTACAGGTTTCTTGGTGCCCAGTTGGCGAAGTCGGGCTAACGTTCCGGCAGAATGGATTCGGTGCTGGCGGTGCAGGTCCATCCCAGCCCGGGCCGGCCGCACTGGCTCACCCGGGAGGGGGTCTTCGGCGGGGTGTATGTCCGGGTGGGCTCGACGAACCGCCGTGCCGACGCCGAGATGGTCGAGGAGCTGCGTCGCGTTGCGCGGGGCGATGGGTTCGACGAGCAGCCGATGCCCGGGCTCGACTCGGAAGCCATCGACTTCCGAGCCGCTTCCGAGTCGTTCGCCTCGGTGCGCAAGCTCGCCCGCCGAGACCTGGAGACGCTGCGACTCGTCACCGATCACCAGGGTTGCAAGGTTCCCACCGTGGGCGGGATGCTCCTCTTCGGCAAGGACCGCGTGCGTCACTTCCCGGACGCCTGGATTCAGGCCGGCCGCTTCGACGGCACTGACAAGCGCCGTATCGTCGATCGCGCCGAGATCCGCTCTCTTGCGGTCCGTTCCGTCGAGGAGGCGATCACCTTCGTGAACAAACACGTCCTCTACGGCGCCGAGATCGGTTCCGTGCGTCGTACGGACCGTTGGAGCCTTCCTCCCGTGGCGGTCCGCGAGGCGGTCATCAACGCGGTGGTTCACGCCGACTACGCGCAGCGCGGCGCCCCGCTGCGCGTGTCCATCTTCGACGACCGGCTCGAGGTCGAGAATCCGGGCCTGCTGCCGTTCGGCCTCACGATCGAGGATCTTCCGCGCGGCGTGTCGAAGCTGCGTAACCGCGTGATCGGCCGCGTCTTCCACACGCTGGGCCTCATCGAGCAATGGGGGAGCGGAATCCAGCGGATGACCGCCGCCTGCCGCGAGGCCGGGCTCGCGGCTCCGGTGTTCGAGGAGCTTGCCACTCGCTTCCGGGTCACGATCAGCACCGCGCCGATCGGCCCGCCGGTGCTGGACACTACCGATCAAGCCATTCTCACCAGTCTCGCCGGCGGCAAGGGGCTGCTGACCAGCGAGATCGCGGGGACGATCGGTCTCACGCCGCGCGCCACCCGCACACGCCTCGCGCGTCTCGTCGGGCGTGGGCTCGTGCGCCAGATCGGCACGGGGCCGCAGGATCCCAGGCGGCGGTACTTCGGGGCGGATCCCCCCCAGGAGCCGGCATGACGCTCACCCTCCAGCAGATCGAGGCCCACCTCTTGGGTGCGGCAAATATCCTCCGCGGAAGGACCGCGGGGCAGGACTACAAGAATTACATCCTGTCCTTGATGTTCTGCAAGCGTCTCTGCGATCAGTGGGAGGGCGAGGCCGACGACGCGATCGCCGAGCAGGAACGCCAGCAAGGTCGCGCCTTCAGCGAGATGGAAAAGGCCATCTTCCGTAAGCGCGGCGAGCACCGCTTCCAGATCCCCGACGGCTCACGCTGGGGAGATGTAAAGGCCGCCTCGATCAACCTCGGCGAGGTGCTCACCCAGGCGATGCGCGCCGTGGCGGATGCCAACGACGAGCTGCGCGGCGTCTTCACGGTGGACTGGAACCAGCCCGCCCCTGACGGCTCCGGCAAGCCGATCATCTCGCTCTGCAGCATCTCACTGAACGCCTCGCGGGCCGCCGCGGCCCGCGCGTCTATTGCGACGTGTTCAGTCAGGCGGTAATCCTCCCGAGACGGGGGCTATCTGCGTGACGGTGTGGTCAATTCGCCTGTCGCGGGATGAGGAGTCTTGGTGATCGGGGTGCTCTATTGTCGTCTATCGTCCTGCTCTTTGAAGGACAGCCCGGATGCCGCTGTTATCGAGTGGATGCCCGGACGAAGCCATCCTCGAATTCGCGTCTACGGCGTCGGTTCAATGCGAAGGATGGCTCCTTCGCCCTGTGCGGGGTCCATGCCGAGAAAATGCCCGGCAGTCAGGACGTAGATCAGCCCGTCGGGTCCCTGCTTGACGTTCCGGATCCGGCGGCGAAGCGGCGCGAGCAGCCATTCGCGGCGCTGCTCGAGGCCCTGCCGATTGAACCGGATCCGCTCCAGATGCCCGGTGCGCTCGATTCGTCCGGTCATCAGTGATCCCGTGAACAGATCGCCCTGCCAGGCCGGGAAGCGATCGCCGGTATGGAACAGCAGCCCGGACGGACCGATCGATGGAATCCAGACGATCTCCGGCTGCTCGAATCCCTCTTGCCAAGGTCGTTCGCTGAACCGGCACACCGGCGAGCGCCGCGGCCTCGAGCCGACCGTCTCGGATGACGCGGAGCGAACCGAGCCGCTCCGTCACCAGGATGCGGCCGTCCGGCAGAAAGGCGAATCCCCACGGATAGGTGAGGCCGTCGGCCACCACGCTCACGCGGATGCCGTGTCCCTCGGCCGTGCCGAAGTCCACGGGCGAAGCCGGTAGTGGCACGTGCGGGATACCGGAGGCGGGCGGTACCTGCGCTCGGACCTCGGGGGCGATACCTCCGCCCACGGCCCCCGCGACACCGGCGAACGCCAGCGCGAGCATGTTGCGAGACAGCGTCACTCGAACCTCCCCATCCTCTCCCGAGCCAGTGAACGAATTATAGCGGCGGCGGGTCCGGGCACAGTGAGGACCTGGTACGGTCTACGGCCGCACACGGCCCATGGAAGGACCTAACGTGACGCGTCTGCTGACTGCCGTGGGCGTGGGGGAAGGGGGGCTGTAGGATATGCTGTTGCCCCGCCGTCCGGGGACGATGGCAGGTATCAGACCCTCCCGTATCGAGAGAAGGAGCACATGGCGACCAATAGCGTTTCCGCGTGGGTGACAACGGGGTTGCTGCTGGTGGCGCCCGCGGCTGTAGCCGGCCAGGGGGAGGCGCCGCCTCGGACACTTGATGGCCGGCCCGATCTGCAGGGCGTGTGGGATTTTCGGACGGTGACGCCGCTGGAGCGTCCGGAGGATCTTTCCGACCGTGCGTTCCTGACCGCAGAGGAGGCTGCCGAGATCGAGGCGGGAGCGACCGAGCGTCGCAACCGCGGTCTCGCGCGCAGCCAGGTGCGGACCGAGCCGTTGCCGGCGGGCGGCGGTGGCGCGGCGGTGGGTGGGTACAACGAGTTCTGGTTCGACCGCGGGACCAATGTTGTCGGAAACCAGACGTCATTGATCACCGATCCGCCCGATGGCCGGCTCCCCGCGCTGACGGCTCGGGGCGAGACGTTGCGTCAGGTCGGCTCCCCGTTCGAGGACCTGCCGATGACCCGGCCCGTGCGGGTTCGGACGGTCGGTGCGGGCGTCGACCACCCCGAAGACAGGGGTCTCTCCGAACGGTGCCTCGTCGGCTTCAACGCCGGCCCTCCGATGATTCAGGGTGGCTACAACAACTACATGCAGGTATTCCAGACTCCAGACACCGTGGTCATCTTCAACGAGATGGTGCACGACGCGCGGATCATCCCGCTCGACCAACGTCCGAGGGTTTCCGACAGGATCCAGCAGTGGGCCGGGCAGTCACGCGGACACTGGGATGGCGACACGCTGGTCGTGGTGACGACAAATTTCAGCGATCTGAGGGCCAGCTACGAACCCTCATCCAGGGTCGCGATCGGGACGGGATCGACCATGACCCTCACCGAGCGATTTCGACGCCTCGACGAAGAAACGCTGCTCTACGAGTACACGGTCGACGACCCGACGATCTTCACGCAGTCGTTCACGGTCTCGTTGCCGATGCGTCGGAACGACCAGCCGCTCTTCGAGTACGCGTGTCACGAGGGGAACCACGGACTCCTGAACATCCTGCTCGGGGCCCGCACGGACGAACTGAACTGAGGCATGACTCGACCAGCCGTTCCCGGTTGAGCTCACATGTTCGAAGGCGGCAGGGACACCTGCTGGCCCGGCGTAGAGGAAAAGACGGTGCGACTGCTTGAGAACCGGCGCATGCATCGGGCAATGGCGATGTTCGCGGTCACCACGATTGTCGGGCTTCACCCGACCGATGTCGACGCGCAGGCGCGCACAAGCCCGGGAGGAAACCCGCCCTCGATCATCGCCGGCCAGAGCCAGACCAACTGGGAGAGCAACAACCTCGACCCTTACAACCAGCGGTTCTCGGAGCTTGACCAGATCGATACGACGAACGTGGGTCAGCTCGAGCGCCGTTGGTCGTTCGACGTGCCGGCCGACGAGGGCTTCGAGATTGCCGACCCGACCTGGGGCTACGGCAAGCGGGTGGGGGGCGGCATCTGGACCCAGCCGGCTATCGACGCCGAGCTCGGTCTGGTGTACGTCAACGCCGCGAATCCCATGCCGCCTTACGACGGCTCGGCGCGCGTCGGAAAGAATCTGTTCACCAACTCGACGATCGCGCTGGATCTCGAAACCGGTGCAATCCGCTGGTACTACCAGACGATCCATCACGACATTTGGGACTGGGACAATATCACCGGTCCCACCCTGTTCGACGTGACCGACGCGAACGGCGAAACGATCAAGGGCGTCGCCGCGGCCGGCAAGAACTGCCTGCTATACATGTGGCATCGCGAGACCGGAGAGCCGATCAATCCGATCGTCGAGACCCGGGTAGAGACGCGAACGAACGTGCCGGGCGAGTTGGTCTACCCGACCCAACCGATCCCCTATAACGCCCGTGGCGTCCAGATGACGCCGTTCTGCGCGACGTACTTGGATTTCGACGACCCCGAGTTGCAGGCAAGGGCCCGCCCGATGTACTGGCCGTATGCCACGGACGAACATTTTCTGGTCGCGCACGGCGGATCGAACTTCGGAGCACCGTCCTTCAGTCCGCGGACCGGCTTGCTCTACGTCACCGGAAAGAACGCGGGCATTTCGCTTCTCGTGAAGCCGGTCGGCGACAGTCTGGAATTGGGACAAGGCGGTGGCCATCAGCCCGGCCTGGACCACGATGAACTCAGCCGGGTCCCCGAGTTCCCGAGAACAACGACCGTAACTGCCTACGAACCAGCGAGTGGTGAAGAGGTGTGGCAGACGCTCCTGCCCTCGGTTGCGCCCAGGCCGGCCGCGAGCGGAAGCGTCGCCACGGCCGGCGATATCGTCTTTCAAGGAATCGAGGGCGGGGGTTTCTACGCGCTCCACGCCGGGACGGGTGAACAGCTCTTCCACGTTGCCATCGGGATGACCGCAGGCAATGCCGAAGATCCGCTGGCCGAGCAACTCCGTCAGCGTGTGCCGGATCTTCCCGAGCTCCCGCCGGTCCACCAGACAGCGGGCGAAACCCGCCACCAACCCATACACGCGCTCCGCCGCCTTGAGCAGCACAGCGCCACCATCGGAACTCGCGTGCTGGCGGTCGAACGTCGCGACGAGGGGCTTGTCGAAGAGATCCGGAAAGAGGCAGTCTGTGGTATCTTAGGGGTCATCACGCAAGGGCCTCCGTGGTGGGTAAGTGTCTGTGAACAAGCCATTTATATCACGCGGAGGCTTTTGTGTCTCTACCGAAATCGAACCTTCGTGCATAATCCGGGTTAAAATAGTATGTACAGCTGTAATAGCTGAACAAGGCAGCGTAAAGGATAAGAACAATGGACCATTCAAGAATATTTAGAATGACGTTTGCCAGTGCGTACCCGTATTACATAAATAAAGCCGAAAAAAAAGGACGCAGCAAAGCGGAGGTAGACACCATTATTTGCTGGCTAACGGGATATACCCAAACAACTCTGCAGCAGCAAATAGATACCAAGATCGACCTTGAGAACTTCTTTGCCGAGGCACCACAGCTACACCCTAATGTTTCAAAAATAAAAGGTGTAATATGCGGCTATCGTGTAGAAGATATTGAAGACAAGCTCATGCAAAAGATTCGCTATTTGGACAAGTTGATAGATGAGTTGGCCAAAGGTAAAGCCATGGAAAAAATCTTAAGAAAATAGCTATAACCTTGGTAAACACACTGGTAAACACACGTTGTGGTCGGGGCGAACACCGGCCTGCTCGCGGGATGAGGAGTCTTGGTGATCGGGGTGCTCTAATATCGTCTATCGTCCTCGCCTCGTACAGTCGCTCGCGTTCGGCCTTGGACTCGAAGGGCCGCATCCAGACGTAGACGGTGTCGTCCTATTCGCCCCGCCAGCTCCCGGTGATGACCATGCCCCTGGAGACCTGGAACGGGATGATGTCCTTCTCCATGAACTCGACCCACTCGTCCATCCGCCCCGGATGGATACGGTACTGACGCAGCTCGTAGAACATCGAACGTCTCCTTGTCGAAATCCGGAATCTGGAACGCCTGAATCCGGCGCCGCCGAGCTCCGGATGCCGGTCCGGTCTCAGAGCCTGGCGCGCAGTCGCTCCAGACCCGCCTCGATCGTCTCGATCGAGCGGCAGAACGCGAATCGCAGGTAGCGGTCGCCATCGTTTCCGGTGGCATAGAAGTTGTCGCCCGGCACGGTCGCGACCCCGATCTCCTTGATGAGATGCATCGCGGCGTCGGTCGGCGACATGTCCGCGAGCGCCGGCACGCTCCGGTAATCCGCGAACAGGTAGTAGGCGCCCGCCGGGGGACTCGCTGCGAAGCCGACCTCGCGCAGGCCGTCGAGCAGCAGGTCCCGCTTGCGTCGATAGCCTTCCGCGATGCCGTCGAAGAACGCGCGCTCCTGGCGCAGCAGCGACACGGCACCCTTCTGCAGCGGGGTCGGGGCCTGCACCACGAGGTTGTCGTGCACCGCGCGCAGCAGCCGGGTGCGCTCGGGCGGGGTGATCACCCAGCCGATTCGCCATCCGGTCGAGCGCCCGGTCTTCGAGATCGAGTTCACCACCAGGGTGCGTTCGGCCATGCCCTCGAAGCCCGCGAGATACGAATGGCGATGGCCGTCGAAGACGATGTGCTCGTAGATCTCGTCGGTGATTGCGAAGAGATCGTACGTCCGGCAAACCTCGGCAATGAACGACAGCTCTTCGTCGTTCAGCACCTTGCCGGTCGGGTTGTGCGGCGTGTTCACGACGAACGCCCTGACCGACGGGTCGGAGGCGGCGCGACGCACCTCATCGCGGTCGAGTCGCCAGGTGCCTGCGTCGCCATCCTCGCGCAGGGTCACGAACCTCGGCACGAGCCCGAAGATCTCAGCCTGGGACGGATAGAGCTCATGGTAGGGCTGCATCGTCACGACGCCGTCACCCGCATCGAGCAGCGAACGGTACGCCACCGCCAGGCCTTCGCTCGCACCCAGCACCACCGTGACCTGCTCCTCCGGGTCCGGACGGTGGCCGTAGAATTCCTGCGTGTAGTCCGCGATTGCGTGCCGCAGCTCCGGGATTCCGAACGGGAACGAGTACTGGTTGAGCTGGTCGCGCGGATTCTGCAACCGGGCCAGCAGCTCCTTCAGGGTCAAGTCGAGCGATTTGCTGCCTGCCTCGCCCCGCTCTTCCAGGATCTGGCGCAGGGTCATCGAGTCGAGCCGGCGAACCCCCTCCTCCGTGCCGCCGAGCATCGCCGAGATTCCGCCCCACACCATGTCGTAGACCGGCGCTTCGTCGGTGAACCCCTGCGAGAGGTTCACGGCGCCATGCTTGATCGCGAGCCGGGTCATGAGACGTATGACGGTTTCCTTGACTTCCACCACTGGCCTCCCTCGCCCGGACGCGTGACCGGAATGTACGCCAGGTCTCCCGCCCGATGTGCCCACCGCAGCGCGCGCTACCGGCTTATCGGTGCTCGGCCGCCGCGGTGCTCGGGTCGTCCAGATCGATGGCCAGGATGTTGTGCCGGTCGCGCACGTACAGCGTGCTGCCCACGAGGGTGGGCGGGGTCCAGGCGTTGGAGGTCAGCACCGCCGCGCGCGCATGCACCTGCAGTCCGTCCAGGGTGACCGATGCCACGGCCAACTCCCCGTCCTCGTCGAGGATGACGAGGCGGCCGCCGGCGTCCAGCATCTGCGCCCGGGCGAAGGTGCGCTCCCGCCACACCTCCGCCCCGGTCTCGATGTCGAGCGCGGCCACGAATGCCGGGCCGAAGTCGCCCGTGCTGGCGAGCACGAGCCCGCCGAGGTGCAAGGCACTGCCGAAGTGCACCCGCATGCGGTTGTTGAACCAGATTTCCTCGGACGTCGTCCGGCCGTCGATCCGCGACAGCCGGATCAGCCGGCTGCCGCCGTCGTAGCCGGACGAGAGGAACAGGGTGTTGTCGCCGCCCCAGACCGGCATGCTGATGTTGAGACCCAGCTCGTTCGCGTGCGGATGGCTCCACAGGCGGCGTCCATCGCGCGGGTCGAGGCCTACCAGCTCCTGCTGCCCGACCACCACGAGCTGGTCCTGGCCGTCGACCTCGATGAGCACCGGCGAGCCGGGTGCGAGATCGAAGGCGGGGCTGCGCCACACGGTCGCGCCGGTCTCTCGATCGAACGCCACCACCCCGTGACCGCTGCCGCCCAGGGGTAGAATCACGGTCCGCCCGTACGCGATGGGACTGGACGCGAATGCGTTGTACTCGACGACGTCGAAGGCCGCGACGAGGTCCTGCGCCCACAGCAGCTCCCCCGTCCGCTTGTCGAGCGCATGGAAATGGCCGTCGACGCCGACAGCGAAGACGGTATCACCGGCGATCAGTGGAGTGGAGTACGGGCCGGGACCGGCGGAGTTCAGCCAGACGTCGAAGTACCCGTTGTGCACGAGCGGCGTGTGGTAGGCGTACTGCCAGCGCGTAGCGCCGGTGGCGGCGTCGAGCGCGATGATGACTTCGTCGTCGTCCTTGCGGTACATCGTGACGAGCAGGTCGCCGTCGGCGAGGATCGACGAGTAACCTTCGCCGAGCGACCGGCTCCACAGGCGGGTCGGTCCGCCCGCGCCCCACGCGGTTGCAACCGCCGCCGAGTCCACGCGGAAGTTGCGATGCGGGCCGCCCAGTTGGCGCCAGGCATCCGGCCGCGGCCGCGCGGCATATTCGGTTCCTTCCAACGACAGGGCCCCATCGCGTTCTCCCGCAGTCGAGGCACGCTGAGTCTGAGCGCGCGCAGGGGATGCAAGACTCAGGGGCAACAGGCAGAAGACGAACAGCACGACACTCACTCTTGTCATCGCTCTCTCGGTCCCTCTGATGGTGAATAGGGCGAAAATCTGGAGCCGGCGAGCGGACTCGAACCGCTGACCTGCTGATTACGAATCACATTCGGGCCGTCCAGCCGCGGTTGCGATCCAGGGCCGCGCGTCGGCGCTGGTGGAGGCGCTGATCGGCCTTCTGAGCGGCTGCTGGGGGCGTGTGCGGCGCTTCTGGGGCCCCCGAGCGCCACGATCGGCCCGATTCGTCGTGGGATGGTCCGGCGACACACCAATACGGACACGCGATTCTCGATTGACAATCAGCCCCTTCTGCCACGGGCTGCTAGACGTTGCGAACTGCCGCGGCCATCGCATCACACGCCTCCCGCAGTACCCGGCGAGACGAGGCTACGTTCATTCGCATGTGGCCTTCTCCGCCGCTGCCGTAGCTGGAACCAGGATTCAGGTAGACACCTGACTGGTGGGTCAGCCAGTCCCGGAAGTACTCCTCGGCAGTGTCGTCTCCCTGCGTCGCGGCCGTCTCTTCGGCGCCGATGCGCTCCATGACCCTGCTGAAGTCCAGGAAGGTCATGAACGTGCCTTCGTTGCGCGTATAGCCTACGTCGGGCATGTGCTGCTTGACGTAGCTCTCGACGAACGTGTGGTTGTCGTCCATGTACGCGTTGGCTTGGTCGAACCACTCGCCGCCGTCCCTGTACGCCGCGGTGTTGGCTACCACGCCAAGCGTGCTGAGCTCCGCGCGGTGGTATTGGTTCACGCGCGCACGCAGGGTGCGGCTCTTGGAGTAGTAGTAGGCGTTCTTCATCGCGGCCAGGTTGAAGGTCTTGCTGACGGCGTTGAAAGACACGCTGTTGTTCACCACGGCTTCATCCGGCAGGCTCGCAAACGGTGTGTACCTGTGCCCGGCACGGATGACGTCGGAGTGGATCTCGTCCGCCAGCACGACGACCTTGTGCTCGAGGGCCAGCCGGCCGACGCGGAGCAGCTCCTCCTCCGTCCACACGTTGCCGGTCGGATTCTGCGGGTTGCAGACGATCGTCGCGCGTACGTCCGCGGTCATCTTCGATTCCAGGTCGTCCCAGTCGATCTCGTAGCGCCCGTTCCGATAGAGCATCGGGCTGTCGACGGTATCCACCCGGGCGGCGCGGGCCATTGCGTAGAACCCCGAATACGCGGGTGTGGTCAACAGCACCTTGTTCCCGATCGGCACGAATGATCGCAGCGCCGCGATGACGCCCGGATAGACACCGTCGGAGATGACGATGGACGCGGGGTCCAGATCCAGACCATGGCGTTCACCATTCCACTTCAGGATGCCCTCTCGAAGGGGTTGGGTGGTACTCAGGTAGCCCCAGTTGTGATGTTGGACTCTCTCCTGCAGCGCCTCGGTGATGCATGGCGCACATTCGAAGTCCATCGACGCCACGCCCATGCCGTACTTGAACACACCCTCCGGATACCGGAGGGCCGGAGAGTCCCACCGGGAACAGTCAGTACCGACACGATTGTAGGGCGTGTCGAAATCATACCTGCCGTTCGGCAAGCGCGGGATGCTGCTCGAGCTCTGCGCCGCCGCCGAGCTCGTGCCGCCGACCAGGCCGCCGGCGGCGCCGGCGATGGCGGTCGCGCCGGCGTTTCTCATGAAGGCTCTTCGATCGAGTCGGACGATGCTTGACATCGTTGCCCCTCTCATCACGTCAAAGGTAGAGTTACGGCTGTACGGCGTGGAACCGGCGTCTCAGCTCCGTCGTTCCCCCTCAGGCCAGGACCTCCTTGAACACCTTCATCGCCGCCGCCATCTCCTCTCGGCTGCCGATCGAGATTCGGCAATGCGTGGTATGCAACGGGGGAAAATCCCGGCCTACGAGCACCTTGCGCTCCAGGCACGCTTCGCGGAACTCCGGCGCGGGGCGTCCAATGTTGACGAAGATGTGGTTGGTGTTGGAGTCGGGCACTTCGAAGCCCATGTCGCGGAAGGCGGCGATGACGCCGTCGCGAATCTCGGCGTTCTCCCGCACTTCCCAATCGATGTGTTCCGTGTCCTCGAACGCGGTGATCGCAGCTATCGCGCCCAGCATGTTGACGTCGCCCATGCCCCAGGCGCCGCGGATCCTGGCCAGGGTCTGCTCCTGGGCGAGGCCGTATCCGACACGCAAGCCCGCAATGCCATGCGCCTTCGAGAAGGAACGGGTGACGAACACGCGCTCGTCCTCCAGCGCCAGGGGCACCGCGGTCTCGATGCTGCCGGGCCGTCCGTAGTTGATGTAGGCCTCGTCGACGTGAATCATGGTGTCCGGCGATTCACGCAGCACGCGGCGCACGAAACGCTCGACGGCGCCGGGTCCGTGCACCATGCCGGTGGGGTTGTTCGGATTGCAGAGATAGACCAGGCCTGCGCCGCGAGACGCCTCCGCCAGCCCGTCGAGATCGATGGCGAGCGAGCTGTCCAGATCCACCTCGGTCGTCTTGGCCCCGATGCGTCGGGCGGTGCTCAAGCTGGTCGAGTAGGTGGGCATGGGGGTCACGAAGCCCTTGGTCGCCGAGCAGAATGCCCGCACCGAGCCCTGCAACAAGGGGGTGGAGCCAGTGGCGAGCTGCACGTTGTCGGTACCGACTTCGTAGTAGTCGGCGATGACCGTTCTCAGCTCGTTGACGTGATCCGGTGAATAGCCGCGGCCCATGCGCTTGTTGGTGTGGGCCTGAATGGCCTGGATGGTCTTCGGGCCAGGGCCGCGGGCACTCTCGTTCTGGTTGAGCTGGATGACGCCACCATCATGGATACCGGATTTCGCGGCCTCCCGAGTCTGGGCGCTGGCCCGCTTGCTGAACGGTGATGTGCCGGTCAGGGCACCAGCCGCGGCACTCAGCACGATGGTTCCAACGAATCCACGGCGTGTCGTCTTCATTCGATTCCTCCCTGGGGAGCGATGGCGCCTGATTCTTCGGCCGCCGGCCAGCGGTGAGCGCCTCGGCACCCGCGCAAGACGCCCCCGTCTCGGTCGTGTCGGTCCAGTACGATGCCAGCATTCTAAACCAGTGCGTCGCCTCAGCCACTAGATTTACGCCGCTCACACGGAGTCGACCCTCTTCGCATGCCGCCGCCGTCAGAGCGACTGGATCTCTGTAGCGCCCAACGAAGGTCTCCAGCACTCCGGAGGCGGGGATGTGGCGCAGTTCATCGCGATCGCAACCGCTTCCGACGGCCGAAGCCGGCTGTCCTGACTGCTCCGGAACAACTGCGGCGGATTCCGTATCCGAGACTCTGCTCGCTCACGTAGACGCCTTCGTCGACTGTTGTGGAGCTCCACATTAGTCGACGAAGGAGCATACCTGTAGGGGCAACCCTTGTGGTTGCCCTGATCGTCAGCCGGAGCAACGCAGATCAGGCAGGATGCAGCGTGACACCGCAGGATTCAGCGGGGCTTTTGCCACGGGCTCCTGGCAGTGATTTTTCAACAGGATGTCCGCTCGGTCCCGACCGAGGAGACTGCAGGTCACACCATCGGTTTTCCCGCAAGGAGGCCCAAGTGGACATCCAATAGAATGCCAAGCTGACGCCGCAAAGTCGATCCGCCATGATCCGACGGGTGCTCGAGCGGGGCCGACTTCACCAAGCGGGCAGGTACTTCTCGCCGCTCCACTCCAGGACCTGCTGGTTCTGTCGGAGTCGCACGCGTTGGAGGCTCAGTGCGGAGTACACGTCGTCGAGATGCGGCGTTGCCGAGAAGATGCCGGGCAAGCTCGCCGCCGCTTCCAAGCTGAACCGGCTGCGCGGGGAACCATCCGGATTGACCTGCACGGCTCGACGCAACGCGCCAGTGATATCGTCAGCAGACCATATGTGATACTATCCACCTCGCTCCCATGACATCCCACGATACCGCGGCGAAGTCGGGACGGTTCCTGCTACGGATGCCCCGGCCGCTGCATTCCGCGCTGGACGGCGCAGCGCGCGCTGCAGGGCTGTCGCTGAACGAGTACTGCGTGCGGCGCCTCGTGGCGGCCGAACCTGGCGCCGGCGACGGCGACACGGTCGCTCTCGTTTCCCATGCTGGCTCGGTGGCAGGCAACGCGCTGGTCGGGGTGCTGCTTCACGGTTCCTGGATCCGCGGGGACGCCACGCCCACGTCGGACGTCGACGCGCTCGTCGTCGTCGAACCACGCGTGCGCCTCAGCCGCGCGTTGTACCGCACGTGGGACCAGCAACCGGTCACCTGGAAGGGCCGCCCCGTGGATGCGCACTTCGTGCACCCGCCCGGTGAGGACACCACCAGCGGATTGTGGGCTGAGGCGGCCATCGACGGCCTGGTGTTGTTCGACCGCGGCGGACAACTGTCGGCGGCGCTGGCCCGCGTGCGGCGGGCCGTAGCCGACGGCCGTCTCGTGCGGCGCGTCGTGCACGGACAACCGTACTGGGCGGAGGCATCCTGATGCGCAACCGGACGCTCGCCACGGACCACGTGCGCCGCGCCGCCGCGCGGCTCAAGGCGCTCGACGCGCTGTACGAGGCCGAGAGCTGGGCCGACGTCGTGCGGGAGTCCCAGGAGGCCGTTGAGCTCGCCCTGAAGGGGCTGTTGCGCGCCGCGGGTATCGATCCGCCGCGCGTGCACGATGTCGCCGCCGTGCTGGAGGCCGAGCGGAGCCGGCTGCCGGCCGCCCTGGCGGGCGACATCGACCGTCTCGCCGCCGTCTCACGCGGGCTGCGGCGCGATCGCGAGCTGGCGTTCTACGGCGCCGAGGACCTGACGCCGACGGACTTCTACAAGGAGTCAGACGCTGCCGACGCCCGCGACGACGCCCGCTTCGCCGTCGAGCGCGTGCGCCCGCACGTGCTTGGGCGATGAGTACGCCACACCGTGTCCAGAGTCCAACTACGGGTGGTCCACCTGACGGGGAAGCGTGCCGGTTCACGGGCACTACAGGCCATACCGATATCTTCAATTCATAGCGCAGGATTTGGAGGCACTGAGGACACGCGCTTACCTTCTGGTTCGGCGCCGAGCTCGCCCCTGACAACAACCTGGCGTGGTTGAGGATCACGATGGAGGTCGTCCGCCGGATGCATGAGGAGACGCCGGGCGCCCGTGTCCGGTACAGGCATGATTGTCACCGACTCGACACCTTGAAGAGCCGGATCGCATCCTGTTGCGCTTGCGTGAGCGTCAACGGCGAACCCGATGATACCGGATAAATCCGGGCGGCCTTCCATTCCACTTCCCTGATACTTGTCGCGACGCCGAGTTTCACTCCGCGGTCGCGCAGCCGGTCGATCAGAGGCTGGGCCTCGAACAGGAACACTTCGTTCACGCCCCACGGACGCGTCCTTCCCTTGGAATCCATGGCCGTCGACTTGGGACCCGTGAACACCAGGAAATGGTCCGGCAAGTATTCCGGGCGAATGTCGAGCAGCCCTTCTCTCTTGCCATACATCTTGACGTTGACCGATTTCCCCGCCAGCGGACCGGACCTGAAACGCCCGTCGCTGCCCGGATTGACCGCCGATCGCTCCAAGACGATATCGAATACGCGGCTGGCGATATATTCCCCGATATAACCGATCTGAGCTGGCCGGTCAATGATGCGCGTAATCTCGACCTCGGTCGCGTTGCGTGCGCGGATAAGTTCGGCTAGGCGTTGCAGGTCGCCATCCCCGGTTGAATTCATCTGATCGCGACCTGTTGACAACGCAACGATACTCACCGCCACATTCGAATCACGGGATCGACCGGGCTGTACAACGATCCTTGTTGGACCTCAACTCCCCGCGTGACCGGCCTTCCGGGCAGTTTCTCCCAGTCCGGGCCGTGTCAACGACTTTGAGACAACCTGATTCAGCATTTACTGTAGCGCCTCCACGCTGGTGACGACCGTGCCCGGGCGATTGTCGATGCGTGGTGGCGGGCGCATGGAGCCCGGCTGTGGGTCGACCGGGGTGACGGTGGTCGTGGCTGGGGCCACCTGGGTGGTGAGGGTCGGCGGCCGATTGATCCAGACCGCCGTGGGCATTGTCTCGGGACGGGGTGGCCCGTGCACGAACCGCTCGGGATGGGCCGCATAGGCGGCCAGGCGCGTGCGGTGACGGGCCGCCAGGACCGTTGCGGCGCGGCCGTAGTGGACGTCGGCGGGCGTCAGATAGCTCAGGCCGCTGTGATGGTGCGCGTCGTTGTACCACGCAAACAGGTCGCGGCTGACGCCACGCGCGTGTTCGAGCGCGCCGAACCGTGCCGGAAACTCCGGCCGGTACTTCACGGTCCGGAACTGCGCTTCGGAGAACGGATTGTCGTTGCTTACGCGGGGCCGCGAATGACTGGCGGTGATACCCAGGTCCGAGAAGAGCAGCGCGACGAGTGTGCTGCGCATGGGCGCACCGCGGTCCGCGTGAATGGTGAGTTGGTGCGGCGTGATGCCCTGCTTCGCGCAGGTCGCCGCCAGCAGGCGCTGGGCCAGGTGCGCATTCTCGTGCCGCGCGACCATCCAGCCCACGACGTAGCGGCTGAAGAGGTCGAGGATCACATAGAGCGAGTAGTAGAGATACGGCACCGGGCCCTTGAGCTTGGTGATATCCCAGGACCAGACCTGATTCGGGCCCGTCGCGACCAGCTCGGGGGCGGCATAGGCCGGATGCCGGGCCTGTGCGCGCCGCTCGCGCACTTCGTGGGCCGCGGCGAGCACGCGATACATCGTGCGCGGGGAGCAGAGGTAGGTCTGCTCCTCGAGCAACGTGGCATGAACCTCGGTGGGCGACTGGTCGACGAACCGCGGGCTGTGCAGCACGTCGAGGACCGCCTGGCGTTCGGTGGGACCCAGCGCCCGCGGCGATGGCGCCCGCGGGCGCGGCGGCGGCGGCGGCGCGGGCCGCCGCTGTCGATAGAGCGTTGCCCGCGACACCCCGACGCTGCGACACAGCGCCGCCGTCTCACTTGGCGTGGCGATGGTCGTAATGGCCTGCATCAGTCGGTCTCGTCGTCGTCGAGCGGTGTCAGGGGGATCCCCAGGATCTCGGCAATTTTTTTTTGGAGCGTGATGATCGTCTCCGCGCGCTGCAACTTCCGCTGCAGCCGGCGGTTCTCCGCCTCGAGCTGCGTCACCCGCGGGTCGACGGGGCGCGGCGGCGGCCCGCGGCGGCGCCCGCGCATCTCCCGCAGGGCGCCCGCCTCACGCTGCCGCCGCCAGTTCGTCAGGAGCGACGAATACAACCCCTCGCGACGCAACAGGGCGCCCACCTCGCCGGGCTTCTTGCACGCGTCGACGGCCTTGAGAATGCGCAGCCGATACGCGGCCGAGAAGCGCCGCCGCTGGACCGTCGCCGGCACCTCCGGGTCCGGGGCACGACCCGGCAACGTCGTCGCCGGGTCGGGGCCTCCGGTCGCCCTCCGGGCTCCCTCCACCCCCGACCCCGCGCCCACGTCGACCTCCACCGCGTCTGGCATGCGAGTCATCTCTCCACCTCTCCCGCCCCTACACTAAACTCAACAGGGAGGTTGTCTCACAGATTATTGGCACAGGGGGGTCTCCCGATCACCCGTCGATCTCTGGTCCATCCGGCGAGGTTTTTCGGCATCCTGCCAAGACTCCGATAGCGATCCAATGCGATTCGCGCCTCATCTGCCGGAAGATGTTTGGTGACCATCTTGAACGCATTGTCGAGTCCCCACGCAAATCCAATATCAACGATCGCGTCTCCAGACGATTCCATGACTCTCCGAACGGGAATCTTGATTTTGTTTGCCAGCTCCACCAGTTCATGGATCCCGTCTCTATCCGAAATCACGATCGGTGCGCAGCACTCGATCGCCCTCCCCATCATGAGCGTTGCGAGGCGCGCTGAATCGGCCGGAAGCCGCTCCCAGTGATTCCAGATGATCGGGGCACAGTTCGTCTTCTTGGCGTAATCGAGCACCTGAAAGCACGCGGCTGCATCCAGAATCTGTTCACCCGGTACCACCCCGACGTAGACCGGTCCGTGGACGGATTCGATTCGGAAGCCGGAATCGGTGGCGTTCCAGACCGAGCCCCCGCGGCCGGCCGGCTGCCCGTCTTTCAATTCGACATGGATGGGCCGTTGGGGCGCTCCCTTCCGGGGACGCTTCGGTTTCTTGGCGGACGGGATCTTCGACCAGTCGAGCGGCTTGCCGACCGCGGCCATGTCGAGGTCGACGACGTAGATACTTCCGGCCTCGCGGCATTCCGACAGAGGTCGTACGACCTCGGAACCCGCTTGTCTGGCCGAGAGCTCGGCGCCGTCCGGCGCGAACGCGAAGGGGTGGGTCCTGTTTCTGGTCACGTCGCAATGGAGCGTGCAGAGACTGAAGAAGCGGTTCTCCACCGCTCGCAGCCGGAGAATCGATGACCATTTGATATCGGTCACATTGTCAAAGCTCGGATTCACCCAAAGGCGCGCGCCCTGCGTCTTGAGAAAGCGAGGAAGCAGCCCTAGATACTGATCGTGACAAAGCGTTGCGCCGGCGGTAACGCCGCCCAATTCCAACGTCGGGAGCGCGGAGTTCGGTTCCCAATCCGGCTGCTCAAAGGCGACTGCGTCCGCGGTGGAGTGCTTGGTGTACACCCGGGAGCAGGAGCCGTCGGGATCGAAACGAAGAAGCACCTGCCAGACGCGGCCGGTGGAGTCGACCCTTCTGTCGATCGCGCCAACCAGCAGCGGGGCGCCCAGATCCGAGGCGAGCTTATTCAGCGCCTCGGCGCGTTCCTGGTCTGACGCGGATATGTAACCTTCGGGAAAGATCACGAAGTCGATGGCCTCGCCGGCGAATGATGCGGCTGTCGGCACGTCCGGCTCTTGGGCCCCGGCGCCGCTGGGCGGAATACCACTTGAAGATCTCGCCGCGACGCGGGGAAACACCATCGCCACGCGCAGGGTTGATTGAGGTCGAACAGCGGGGGAGCCGATCTCCACCGTCGTTCGACTGGACGGAGGACGCGCTCCAGACATCAGCTCCGAGAAGCGTTCCCGGTCCACCCTGCTGCCGGGATCGAGCGAGCACCAGACCCGATCACGGGCATAGAGTCGCACCGTTGGTTGCATGCCATTGATTGCCGGGACGAGGTCCCGTAGCGTGTCGTACCAGGCGCGCTGTTCGTCGCGGTACGAGGGGGCGTTGTCGCGTGCGTCGTGATGTTCGCAGAGCTCCATCCAGCGCTTTGCGGAGAACCCTAGAGGATGCATGTCCGCGTACATTGAGAGCGCGAGCTTCCGCGGGCTCGTAAAATGCTGGCTCTCATCGAACTCGACGATGAATCCGGGGTCGGGAACCCAGTGATCGCAGCCCGCCAGCACATCACTTCGTACGAACTGGCCGATGCCGAATCCCCGATGCGCCTCCAGAACCCGAGCCACATCGCGCAGAGCGGCACCGATCGGGGTTGCCTCGTAAAGGGCGACGTCGGCTTGCCACCCGAATCTGTGGTTGCGGACACAGGCGCCGTAGATGCGCTCCAGTAGGTCGGCAACCCGGTCTTTGCACGCGGAACACCGCTCGGAGTGGCGCCTCGACGGGACCGTACGACGCCTGCGCGCCAATGGACTGGGCACCGGCGTGACGCGGCCTCGGTGAACGTGACCGCCGCAGTCGCATGCGACGACGTCGAAGCCGCGGCGTCGGAGAAAGTCGTTTGACTCCGGGCCACCGGAGAATCGGTCCGAGTGCAGCCGCTCGCTCGTAGCGACTTGATGGGCCAGCGCGATCGTGTACTTCGGAGGCAGGTGCACATCGTTCGTCACCAGGCAGTAGGCTCGGCCCCTCCTTCGCGGCGGTATCCCGTCATGGATGATGCGCCGCATGGCTTTCTCGATGTGTGCCCTGGCAATGAGCGTCGGGATCATGTTTCTCTCGGTTCACCGCTGGAGTTGCCTGCCTGCGTGAAGCGGTCCGCAACGGTGTGGCATCTGCCGCGGCGGCAAGGACGCGACAGTTCGTGACAACGGGTTCGCAAGATCGCGCTTCAGAAGCTGATGCGTGTGAGTGCGTATTTCGCTGAAGTGGAACACCGATTCCGGGGATCTGGAACACGGATTCCGGCGAAGTGGAACGCTCGTCGGAGCGCAGCGACGTTGCGCGGTCAGTGTCCTCCCATCGGTTTCGCCACCGGGGCACGAGTCCTACCCGTGACGTCGTGTTCGAAGAGTACAACGATCTTGCCTGTGGAGCGTGTGGGCGGCGTTTTGTGCCGTCCAAGGCGGTGTGGGAAACGCGCCTCGACGGCGGTGCATTCAGCCGCGAGCGTCTCGTGCGCGTATTCCATACCGCCGGGTGTGCCGGGCATGCTTGACAGCTCGGAGGTGCAAGTCCTCTGCCCAGGTCTGGTGGAGACAAAGGGCTAGCGAGGCGCAAGGGCGGTGACCGCGAGGCGCCGTCTGAAGGAAGCGCGGAAGCAAAACCGCGACCTGACGGACAGGAACCGGATAATGACGCAGTCTGGGTTGGACGAGCGGGCCCGAATCCGCGAAGTCCCGTATCCACCGCAGGTTCAGGCTGTAGATTCGGCAGGTGTGCGGCGAAGGCGGTCAAGCTTACCCCGGGAGATCTGCATCGTGTCCGCTGGGACTGAGGACCTCGCGAGAGGCCCTGATCGAACAGCTTTCGCGGGCCTTCACGCCGGTGGACGACGAGCCGTCGCCACCGACAACGGGTGAGGGTGCCGAACCAGTGGTGACGACGGAGGCGCCCGAGCGCCCGGTGGTCAACCACTCGTTGATGGAGGCGATTTGTGAGCGAGAGAACCTGGAACGAGCGTTGCGACGAGTCAAGGCGAACAAGGGCGGTTCGGGCGCGGACGGGATGACCGTCGACCAGCTTCCGGACTACCTGCGGGCGCACTGGCCGCAACATCGGGCCGAGCTGATGAGCGGTACCTACGTTCCGTCACCGGTGAAACGCGTCGAGATTCCGAAACCCGGCGGGGGCGTGCGCAAGTTGGGCGTTCCCACCGTGCTCGACCGGTTCATCCAGCAGGCGGTGCTCCAGGTGCTGCAACCGGCGTTCGACCCGACCTTCTCCGACCACAGCTACGGCTTCCGGCCGGGCCGGTCCGCGCACCAGGCGGTGGCGGCGGCGCAAGCGCATCTGGCCAGCGGTTACCGTTGGGTCGTGGACCTCGACCTCGAGAAATTCTTCGACCGAGTGAATCACGACCTCTTGATGGGACGGCTGGCTGCTCGGGTGCGTGACAACCGCGTGCTCAGACTGGTGCGGGGGTTCCTGACCGCTGGGGTCTTGGAGGGGGGGGCTGGTCAGTGCCACGGAGAAAGGCGCTCCGCAAGGAGGGCCGCTGTCGCCTCTGCTGTCGAACATCGTGCTCGATGCCCTGGACGGCGAGCTTGAACGGCGCGGTCACCGCTTCGTGCGTTACGCGGACGATTTCAACGTGTATGTCCGCAGCGCTCGGGCGGGCCAGCGTGTGATGGCCAGTCTGACGGCCTTCATCACGCGACGGCTCAAGCTCCAGGTCAACATGGCGAAGAGCGCGGTGGTGCCGGCACGGGCGCTGTCGTTCCTGGGCTTCGGCTTCACGGACGGTTCCCGACCGAAGCGGCGCTTGGCCGCCTCGACGGTGCTCCGATTTCGGAAGCGGGTCCGGATGCTGACTCGACGGGTCCGCGGCGTGAGCCTGCGCCAGATGGTGCGGGACCTGTCCGCGTACCTGCTGGGCTGGCGGGCGTACTTCGGCTACTGCCAGACGCCGACGGTTCTCCGACGCCTTGACGCGTGGATTCGACGGCGCCTCCGCGCCGTCGTCTGGAAGCAGTGGCAGCGCACCGGCACGCGCTTCCGCGAGTTGCGGAAACGCGGCGTGAATGCGAAGGACGCCATCCTCACGGCTCGCAGCAACCGCGGGCCGTGGCGCGTCACTCGTACTGCCGCGCTCTGCTGGGCGCTTCCCGGCGCGTACTTCACCTCGCTCGGATTGCCGCATCTTGAGCGGTCCTGACTGCTTACCCGGCCGAACCGCCGTGGTACGGACCCGTATGCCCGGTGGTGTGGGAGGGGCGGCGCCGCGAGGCGTCCCCCTATCCCGATCGCGATCCATAGGCCGGCCCCGGCGGGACTGTCGGCGCGCGGGACCGGGTCTGGCCTCGCTGCGGGGGTGCAGGCCGGCGTTGGGATGCTCATCTCGTCTCCGGCGTGCGGGTCTTCGGGGCGCGGTGCGTCCGTCGCAGCGAGCGGCCCTGCAACTCGATGCGGTGTGCGTCGTGGAGCAGGCGGTCGCAGATGGCGTCGGCCTGGTTGGCGTCGCCGATGACGGCGTGCCAGTCGGTGACGGGCAACTGACTGGCGATGAGGGTCGCGGCGCGTTCGGCCCGGTCCTCGATGACCTCGGTGAGGTCGCCGCCGCTCGGCGTCGCGCAGCGGTGCGATCATCCAATCGTCGATGGCGAGCAGGTCGAGCTTGGCGAGGCGAGTCAGGAGCCGGGCGTAGGAGCCGTCGCCGCGGCCGACGGCGACCTCGTGCAGCAGTCGTGGCATGCGGACGTAGCGTGCGCTGAAGCCGCGGCGACAGGCCCGTTCGACGAACGCGCAACAGAGGAAGCTCTTGCCGATCCCGGTGGGACCGATCAGGATCAAGTTGTGGCGTTCGGCGATCCAGGCGCAGGTGCCGAGGGTCAGGACCTGCTGGCGGTTGAGCCGGCGTGGATGGGTGAAGTCGACGGCCTCGAGGGTGGCCGGATGGCGCAGCTTGGCGGTGCGGAGCCGGCGCTGCAGCTTGCGCTGCTCGCGGGCCGTCCACTCGGCGTCGACGAGCAGGCCGAAGCGTTCCTCGAAGCCGAGCCCGGCGGCCTCGTCGGTCTGGATCTGCTGCTGGCAGGCGTCGGCCATCGCGCCGAGCTTCATGGCGTTCAGCTTGTCGAGGGTCTGTTCGATCAGCATCGGTCCTCCTCGTTGGTCGCGGCGTAGTAGTTGGCGCCGCGGATGCCATGCCGATATCGGCATGGCATCCGTAATGCCGACATCCTGGTTATGCCGCGTGGACCGCCAGACACGGTGCCGACACGGATAATCCAGCGCGCAATGTCGGCATACTGGATCACCACGCTGCGCGCGCCGATGATCCGCAAACTGCTGGCCGCCGGCACGGTGACGCCGTCGTTGTTCGACGAGCGGGACCTCGCCGAGGTCACCAGCGAGGCGTTCCCCGGCGAACGGCTGATCGTGTGCCGCAATCCCCTGCTGGCCGCCCAACGGCAGCGCAAGCGGCAGGCGTTGCTGGCGGCCACCGAGGAGGACCTGGCGCCCATCGCGGCGGCGACAACGCGCAAGAACCGGCCGCTACGCGGGGCGGCCGAGATCGGCCTGCGCGTCGGGAAGGTCATCAACCGGCACAAGGTCGCCAAGCACTTCGTGACCACCATCACCGACGACACGTTCACGTTCCACCGGGACAACGAGCGGATCGCGACCGAGCAGCAACTCGACGGGCTGTACATCGTCCGCTCGAACGTCGAGCCGGAGCAGTTCGACGCGGCGCAGACGGTGCGGGCCTACAAGGACCTGTCCCAGGTGGAGCGGGCGTTTCGGTGCCTGAAGTCGGTGGACCTGAAGGTACGGCCCATCCATCACCGGCGACCCGACCGGGTGCGGGCGCACATCTTGCTCTGCATGCTGGCCTACCGCGTCGAGTGGCACATGCGCCAGACCCTGGCGCCGCTGCTGTTCGACGACCACGACCCGGCGGCGGCCGAGCAGCAGCGCCGCTCGGTCGTGGAACCCGCAAAGCGCTCGCCTGCGGCGTTGGCCAAGGCCGGCCGCAAACGGACCGACGACCACCTGCCGGTGCACAGCTTTCGGACGCTGCTCGCCGATCTGGGCACGCTGACCGCCAACACGATGCAGGTCACCGAGAGTGGCGCCACCTTCAGGCTGCAGGCGCAGCCGACGCCGGTACAGCGGCGCTGCTTCGAGCTCTTGGGGGTGACGCCTCGATTGTAGCCACGACCGATACACCCTTGAAACCGGTAACTCGCTCAATTACAATGACTTCCGCGCGATTCGCTGTAGAGTCGAGGGGAGGCGCGTAACCGGTAGGGAGTCGGTGGCTCATCCGGCGCTTTCGTACCGGGCCGCAATCCGAGTCCCGTGGGCACGTTTCCTCCCCCCGCTCTCCGAACCCGGCGTGCCGATTTCCGGCACCGGGCTCTCCAGTGGAATCATGCGGTTCGCACACGGGCTTGCCGGTTGCGACCAGCGGGCGGGTCTTGCGAGCCGTGGCACCCGGCTCACACCCTGGCGTTGGCCGGCCGGTTCGTCGTCAGACCTGTTGACGCCCTGACGACGGCGACCGCGCGGGTCGTCCCCTTCGCTTGTGCATGTGATGACGTCTGGCATTCCTGCTCATCCGTCGGGGTGATAGGCCGTTCGGCCACTCCCGGAGCCTGTTCCCGTTCGCCATCCCTTCCACCTGAAGCCCCTTCCCTCGGCCGGCATTGCCCGGCTTCAACGGTAGTACGGGCTTCTCCGCCACCCTGGCCGGCCCGACCTGGCCCTCACGGGTCGTCGGTTGGCGCGTGCCACGCCACCGCCAGGGCTTCCCGTGTTGCGTCCATTCCCCTCTTGCATACGTGCCGTCGCCAATACCCCGGCGGAACCGATCGGTGCCCGTGTCGCTCACTTCCCGATCCGTGTCAGCCTTCCCCGATTTCAGGGCGGGTCGGCTTCCGCATTGCCCGTTTCGAGGCCTGCTCGGCGTTCACTACGCGTTACGGCCCGTACGCTCGCTGAGTCGCCCACGGCGACCCTTTGTCACCGGAGTGCTTCGACCGATGTCGTTACCTCCATCGTCCGCTCCGACTGCTACCGGCTGGAGCGACAGTTGCCGGGCGGGATTTGCACCCGCTGAGGAATGGCGCCTTCTCACGGCGCACCCGAAACTTCGGCCTAGCCCAAGCGCGCTCGAAGAGCAAGCTCCGCCCAGTCGTAGCTGTTACGTCCTTGGTCTCGTGCACCGTCATACGCGGAGTGTTGGCCCACTGACTCCCTCCTCGACGGCCGGTCGCCCCTGGCTGCGCAACCGGGTGCCACGTCTCGCGCCGTCCGGTCCCTACTGTTTCGTCCGTACGAGTCAACCCGCTCGGCTTGCGCCCTTGTGCACGGTCGGTCCTGCCTCGGGTGCGTCCCGGTGGTGGTCCGGTAGAATCCGTTTCTGAAGCGACGGACGCGTTCGCTACACGGGCGGACCAACAATTTTGTGCCCGGGAATGAAGTCGAACCGACTACGCGCCCGCGCCCGGGGCTCGAGGTCAAGGCCGTGCAACAGATGGGCGCGTTCGGGGGCGAGGACCATCGCAGGCCCTGGTCGGCTTCTGACCGCGGGTGGCGAAGACTCCGCTGCGTTCGGTGCGACGCGGGGCCCTGCCACGGGCTTGCAGGCGTCGGGACGAGAACGCCGCATGTCGCGGCGCCGGTCCTGGGATGGTGCCCCTCAGAAGACGACCCCGCCCAGCCGCAGCAGGTTGGTCAGATTGGCGACCGCGGTCGACTTCGGACGCTTGAAGTAGAACAGCTTGCCCTGCGCCTCGTCGCTCACGTGGTAGCACTCCCACCGCTCCCGTCCCAGCGCGTTCAATTGCTCGTCGAGGGTATCAAGGTCGGCATGGGGCACGAGGAGCGTCCGGTACTCGATGGCCCAGATCTCGCTCAACTCGTCCGCCGACAGCTCGCCGAACGCCTGAGCCCGGTTTCGCGCTTCATCCAGCACGTCCTGGGCATTGCCCCGCAGATCGGTCAATGACGCCTCCTGACACCCGGCGGCCAGCGCCAGGAGGACACACAACGGGATCAACCCGATTCGCATGGTGGAGCCCCTCCCTGCTATTCTCAGTATCGTCCCGCCGGCGTGAAAAAGGCAACGGCGCGAGACGACGGAGGACCGGCCTGACCAACCGTGCGTCGACAACCGCGGCCCTGCTCGCGGCCACGTGCCCGCCGGCGGCGTCCCCGACACGGGTGACGCCCGACTCCGACGTGAAGACCGAGGTGCGCGCGGCCTGGGACGCCTGCATCGTTCTCGGCCGGCCGAGCCGGCGTGTTGGCCAACGAGGTCTTCGCGGCCTCGTCGTTGAATCGGACGCAGGCGGATCAAGGTTTGCTTGTGAGAGTGGGGCAGGGTACTTATGGACTTGCGGAGTGGGGATTTGAAGAGAGGGAGACAGTCAATGAGTTGATTGCGTCCCTGTTGTTCAAGACAAGTTCAAGACAAGAAAAGGCCTATGACCGCGGACGCACAGCTTGAAGGATTCGTTCCAAAGCCGTTCAGACACCTGCACGATCCGGCGCGAGACCTTCCGCGGCTGGCGAAAGATCCAGCCGCCATGACCCAGATCGCATCCGCGGTCTGGCGCGTTCCAACGCGGCAACACCTGGCTCTGGGAGATGCACGACGCGCAGATCTCCGCCCCGAGTCCGTGCACCTCGTGGTGACGTCTCCGCCCTACTGGACCCTCAAGGAATACCGCCGGACGGACTGCCAGTTGGGTTGGATTGAGGACTACGACGAGTTTCTCGACCAACTCGACACGGTGTGGCGCATGTGCCACCGCGCGCTGGTTCCAGGGGGCCGGCTCATATGTGTTGTCGGCGATGTGTGCCTGTCGCGGCGGAAGAACCGCGGGAGGCATACCGTCGTTCCGCTTCACGCCTCCATCCAGGAACGGTGCCGGGCGGTGGGCTTCGACAATCTGGCTCCAATCATCTGGCACAAGATCGCGAACGCCGCGCACGAGATCGAACGCGGCACGGCAGGTTTCCTGGGCAAGCCCTACGAACCGAACGCTGTGGTCAAGAACGACATCGAGTTCATCCTGATGCAGCGCAAGGCCGGCGGCTACCGGCGACCGAGCTTGGCCGCCCGCACCCTCAGCCTGCTTTCAGAGGCGAGCTTCAAGACGCTGTTCCGGCAGGTCTGGACCGACATCGCCGGCGCATCCACCCGCGACCATCCCGCGCCCTTTCCGGTCGCCCTCGCCGATCGGC
The DNA here is from genome assembly GCA_965220695.1 of Vicinamibacterales bacterium. GTDB lineage: Bacteria > Acidobacteriota > Vicinamibacteria > Vicinamibacterales > UBA8438 > UBA9620. The sequence continues at coordinate 432,326 of OZ244838.1, forward strand.
TGATCCGGATGTTCAGCTTTGTCGGGGATACGGTGCTCGATCCCTTCATGGGCACCGCTTCCACGAATGTCGCATCCGCGGCCTGCGGCCGAAACAGCATCGGCATCGAGGTTGACCCCGCATATTTCGAACAGGCAGCGAAGAGGGTGCATCACGAGGTCGGCGACCTGTTCGACACCACGGACATCAGCACCGGCACGGTGGATTCACTGCGGTTGTCAGCGAATCTTCAAGGTTCCGAGAGCGTGTTCGCCCCGGTTCGATCCGCCCCATGATCTCGATCCAGAAAGCCATCGACGATCTCTACCGGATCGCGGTTGCGGAAGACAAGGCGACATCGACGACACGGCTCGAGACGCTCGCCGACTTCTGCGTGCAGGAGTTGGTGCGCCGCGGATTGCAGGGCGTGGAAAAGGAGGCCTCGATCCCCGGGGCGGGCCGGAACAAGAAATGGGATGTTGCCTGGCGCTACGACGGCAAGTATCGACTGGGAATCTCGCTGAAGTCCCTGTTGAAGAATCTCGGGGGAACTGTCCCCAACCGCATTGACGATCTCATTGGAGAGGTCGCCAACGCTCAACTTCATTCACCCGAGATCGTGATCGGCTACATCATGGTCTTCAACGTCGCGGAAGACAGTTTCTCGCAGAAGCACGGCGCCACCTGGTGCGAGCTTTTCCGGAGTCGTTTGAACTCGCTCTCCGGTCGACGTGCACCCTCGTGGACGACCGGAACCGTGGAAGATTTCGTGCTCGTGGAGGTGAACTTCAGCGCCGGCACATCGATAAGCGCAACGTCCCAGTCAGTCGACGCGTTCTTCGACGCCCTGGTCGACCAGGTGAAGGCCAGAAACCCCAACGTGGTCACGACCGGACGATAGCGGTTTCGGCCGATTCCGACACGCTATACTTCTGAATTCGCACCCGGCCAAGCCGCACGTCAGCGGATCGCCGATTTCCAGGAGCGTGTCGCATGTCACGACCAACCTCCGTCGTCACCGGACGGCCGGCACGGGCCGTCGCCCTCGCCGCCGTCGGCGGTCTCGCCATCTGGGTCGCCACGGGAACCCCGCTGGCCCAGGCGCGTCCGGGCACGCTCGCCATCACCGGCGCCTCGATCATCGCCCGACCGGGCGCCGACGCTGCGCCCGGGACGATCGTGATCACCGACGGCACGATCACGGCCCTGGGCGCCGGCGCCGCCGCCCCGCCAGGCGCCCAGGTGATCGAGGCCGCGGGGCTGACCGCCTACCCCGGTTTCCTGGACGCCGCCACCTCGATCGGCGCGGACGGCGACGGCCGGGCCCGGGTGTCCGGGTCGCCACGCGACATCGACCAGGATCTGACCCGCGACGCGCTCGCGGCCACCCGCACCGTCAACCGCAAGGGCATTTTCCCGGACTACGCGGTCGCGCAGAATCTCCACATCACCGCGACGGACGCCGACACCTGGCGCGCCGCCGGCTTCGCCGCGTCCCACTCGATGCCGGGCGACGCGCTGCTGGCCGGCACCAGCGCGGTCGCCCTGCTGCTCGACTCGGCCGACGCGCCGGGTACCCGCGCGATCGTCGATGCCGCCACCATGCTCGTGGGCGGCTGGCAGGCGCCGGGCAACGACTATCCCCGCAGCCTGATGGGGTCGATCGCCCACCTGCGGCAGACGTTCCTCGATGCCCGGCACTACCGGACCGTTTGGGACCTCTATCGTTCGACCGACGGCGCTTCGCGCCGACCGGGGTACGACTTCGCGCTCGAGGCCCTGGACCCCGTGCTGAACGGCGAGCTCCCGATCGTCTTTCCCGCCGACCGGCAGGACGAGATCGACCGCGCGCTCGGGCTGGCGGCCGAGTTCGGCCTGCGGCTCGTCGTCGACGGCGGCGCCGAGGCGGTCAAGGCGCAGGATCGGCTGGAGGCGGCGGACGTGCCGGTCCTGTTGCGCATCGATTTCCCGGTCGCGCCGCGTCGCAGCACTCCCAATCTCGAGCGGCTGCAGACGCGCGCCCGGGCGCTTGACCGCCCGCTCACCGACCGCATGATCCGGTCGGCCCTCCGCGCCGATCGCGACACCCGGCTGACGGAACCGGCCGGCCGCTTCAACGAACGTCGACGGCGGTGGCTTGAGCGCGTCGGGACGGCGGCGGCGCTCGCCGCGGCCGGCCGACCGTTCGCCATCACGACGCGCGGACACCGCGACGCCCCTCAGTTCCTCGCCAGTCTGGGTCGGGCCATGGAGGCCGGACTGTCGCACGACGACGCCGTGGCGGCGTTGACGACCGGGCCGGCGACCATCCTGGGGGTCGACCGGCAACTGGGGACGCTCGAACCGGGGAAGATCGGCAACGTCACCCTGATCGACGGCCGGCTGGGCGCCGCCGACAGCCGTGTCCGCTGGGTTGTGGTGGACGGCGTGGCCTACGAACAGCCCGTCTCGGCTCGGCCCGACGCCGCCGAGACTGACGAATCACCCGACGACGCGCCACCGCTTCGCACCGACCTGGACGACCCGGCCGATGACGACGGGGTGCCGGTCGAGACCGACGCCAGCCGCGTCCCCCCCCGGGAGACCGGCGGCGACGTCCTGATCCGCGGGGCCACGGTGCTGACGCTGGCCGAGGCCGGTGTCCTGGACGACACCGACGTGCTGGTGCAGGACGGCGTGATCGCCGCCCTCGGCCCCGACCTCGAGGCGCCCGCCGGCACCACGGTGATCGACGCGACCGGCGCGTGGCTCATGCCGGGCATCATCGACGACCACTCGCACATGGCGTCGGACGGCGGCATCAACGAGGGCACCCTGTCGATCACCGCGCAGGTCAGCATCGAGGACGTGCTCCGGGGTGACGACCTGACGCTGTATCGCGCCGCGGCCGGCGGGGTGACCACCGCCAACGTGCTGCACGGCAGCGCCAACACGATCGGCGGACAGCGTGCGGTCATCCAGATGCGCTACGGCGTCCCCGCCACCGAGCTGCGGTTCGACGGGTACCCCCGCGGCATCAAGTTCGCGCTCGGCGAGAACGTGACCCGGCGGCGCGACCGCTTCCCCAACACGCGGATGGGGCAGGAGGCGGTGATCCGCCGTGCGCTGACCGAGGCGCGGGTCTATCGCCAGGAGTGGGACGACTACGAGGCGGAGGTCCGGCGGGCGGACCGCCCGATGGCTCCGCCGCGCCGTGATCTGCGGCTCGAGACGCTGGCGGGCGTGCTCAGCGGCGACATCCTGGTGCACAGCCACGGCTACAACGCCGACGAGCTGTTCATGCTGCTGCAGACGCTCGAGGAGTTCGGCGTCCGCGAGGTCACCCTGGAGCATGCGCTCGAGGCCTACAAGATCGCACCCGAGGTGGCGGCCTTCGGGAACCGCGGCGCGTTCGTCTCCACCTTCGCCGACAACTGGGCGTACAAGATCGAGGCCTACGACGCCATTCCCTACAACGTGGCGTTGATCACCGAGGCCGGCGGCCGCGCGATCATCAACTCGGACAGCGGCGAACGGGTCCGCCGACTGTATCTCGACGCCGCGAAGATGGTGCGCTTCGGGGGGCTGTCCTACCGTCAGGCGCTGGAGACCATCACCGTCAACCCGGCCATGGCGCTGCAGATCGACGATCGCGTCGGGTCGGTCGAAGTGGGCAAGCGGGCGGATCTCGCGCTGTTCAACGGCCATCCCCTCAACACCTACGCCCGCGCGTTCCAGACGTTCATCGGCGGCGAGGTGGTGTTCGAGCGACCGGGCGAGCGGGGCGGACCGTTCCCGTTGGCGCCCAAACGCGTCACTCCGGCCGGGCCTGCGCCGCGCGACCCGGGTAGCCGCTATGCGATCGTCAACGCCGAGATCCATCCCGTGTCGGGACCCATCATTCCGCGGGGCACGGTGGTCATCGAGGCGGGCCGGATCGCGGCGGTCGGCGCCGACGTCGCCACGCCCGCCGGGGCCACGGTGGTCGACGCCGACGGGCTGTCGGTCTACCCCGGGCTGATCGACGGCGGCTCCACCCTCGGGCTCAACGAGATCGGCGGCGTGGCGGTGACCCAGGACTCGGCCGACAGCGGCGTGATCCAGCCGGATCTGCGCGCCGCGGTGGCCGTGAAGCCGGACTCCGAGCTGATCCCGGTGGCCCGGTTCACCGGCATCACCTCGGCGGTGTCAGCACCGACCGGCGGTCTCCTGCCGGGCCAGGCCGCGCTGATCCAGCTCGATGGCTGGACGCCCGCCGAGCTGGCCTATGTCGACACGCTGGCGCTGCAGATCAACGTGCCGGCAGACGCCGGCCGGCTCGACGTCGGCGCCCTGCTGCAACCAGGGGCACGCGCGGATGACGACCGGCCTCCCAGCGCCGACGACCAGCTCGAGCGCCTGGTCGAGCTGCTCGCCGAGGCCCGGACCTACGCCGAGCAGCGGGAGCAGACGGCCGCGTCGGGGCGGCCGGACACGGGCTTCGACCCCGCGCTGGAGGCCCTCGTCCCCTACGCCCGTCGCGAGAAGCCGGTGTTCCTCGCCGCCAACTCGGCCGAGGCCATCCTCGCGGCGATCGACCTGGCGGCCGAGCTCGACGTCCAGGCGATCCTGCGCGGCGGCCAGGAGGCCTGGCGGGTGGCCGACGAGATCGCCGCAGCCGGACTGCCGGTGCTGCTCAGCCCTCTCACCCGGTCGCCGAGCGACGCCCACGACCCGTATGACTCGGTGTTCACCAGCCCCCTCCGGCTGCACGACGCGGGCGTCGCCTTCGGGTTCCAGAGCAACAGCGGGTCCGGCGCACGGGAGCTCCCGTTCCACGCCGGGCTGGCCGTCGCCTACGGCTTGCCCCCCGACGTGGCGCTGCGGGCGGTGACCCTCTCCACGGCGGAGATCCTCGGGGTGGCCGACCAGGTCGGCTCGCTCGACGTCGGCAAGCGCGCCGATCTCATCATCACCGACGGCGACCCTCTGCAGGCGGTGACCAACGTGCGCCACATGTTCATCGGTGGCCAGCCGGTCGACGTCGACGACAACAAGCACACCCGGCTGTATCGGCAGTATCAGCGGCGCCTCCCGCGGCCGTGACCGGCGCTCGGTCCCGTCAAGCCTCGTCGCGTTGCGCCACCGCCGTCGGGGCTGACGGGCTTGACGGCGACCTCGGCCGCGCCAGGTACGGCAGTTACCGTGATGGTTCGCGGACTGTGAACCGCAACCACAGACCCAATCAGCGACATCGGGAAGGGCAGAGCAGGCGAGCCAATTCTGTCCGATGCCGGTCGGTCCGCAGTTCAGGGCGCCCCGGCTCGATCGCCCCAGGGGATGGTGCAATGCGAACGGCGGAATCCCGCGTGCCGGCGCAGCCTCAGGGCGCAGAGGTCGGCATGTGTACCAGGTAGCTCGACCCACTGCGGTTGAGCCAGACACGGACGTAGTCGCCCTCCAGCAGTTCGTCGACTCGGACCTGGTTGCGTGGCATCCAGTCCACGGCAATTTCCTCCATCTCGGAGTCCGGCACGACGGTGGCCAGCGTCCGGCCTGCGGTGGCCCCATCCTCTTCGTGAAGGAACTCGACCCAGCGGGTGGTCGTGGGCGGCTCTTGGTCGACGGCGGGCGCCGATTCGTCGGTGAGCCGTACGCGGTAAGGACCTGGCTCGAGCGGCTGGCCCGTCGCATACGCCCGGCGGGGCAGGTCGAAGCCCCCGCGGACCGCGCGGGTCGCCGCGTCCTCACCGGCTGCCTCTTCGGCAACGGCCATCGCCGCCAAGGCCCCCTGGACGTCGCGGGCGGCGGATTGTGCTGACTGGGCACCTTGATGGGCGTCTGCATATTTTCCAGCCTGCAGGTCCGATTCCACCGCGGCCAGGGCGGACTCAACACCCTCGACGTCTGCCCGCAGTCCGGCGGCGTCTTCGTCGCCGAGCTCATCGATAGCCGGTCGCACATCGTCGAGCGCGGCTTCGGCATCAGCGACGAGCCCGCGAGTCTCAGTCTGGAGGCGCTCCTTTTCCGCCTCGACGGCCGCACCGACGGTGTCGGCGGCCCTCTCCACCTCGGCGGCGAGCTGGGTGACCCGGTCGTAGGACCGGGTAAGCGCGAACCGGTCGTTCTGGGCCTGCAGCTCGGCATCGAGTCTTCCGACCGCTGCGCGGGCCGCCGCGTATGCCTGGGGAGCATAGGCCTGGCCTTCGGCGGCCACGGCCTCGACTCGCGCTCGGGCTGCGTCGACGGCCGCCGTGGGGGCTTCCGCGCAGGCGCTGACGAGCGTGACGAGACCCGAGATCATGAGAACGGAGATGCCGTGCTTCCTTATGGTCTTCACCCCCATTTGATCGCACACTTGCTCCCGCGTGATCGACCCTGGCGGCCGGGGCTGCCATTTTTCTGGCGGATCTCCTGCGGCGCCACGCGCTGGTGCTTGCGGAGCGCTTTGCAAGCGAGGGGCGGCTGGACGAGCCGCACCAGATCTTCGACGCGGTCCACGAAGCTGCCTGAGCAGACATCCGCTCCGGGGAGTCGAAGCCTTGCGAGACGCGTGTGGCGGCGGACCGTCGTGGCGGCTGACCCGCCACGCTGTCGAGCGCCTCGTCATCCTGTCCGCCGCGGGAGTGGGGGAGAGCCGGGGGGCACAGACATCACCGAAGCTCCTCCGGGCCCCCCAGCCCCATGCCGCATGCGTGCCCGGGCAATACGCCCTTCGTTCGTTCCCCTGTCATCGCCCAATGGGAAAGGGGGCGCGAGGGATGACGATAATGAGTAAGGATGACGATGATGAAGGGTGGGCTTGCGTGCGGGTGGTTGGTCCTGGTCGTGTTCCTTTCCGGATGCCTGGCCTCGGGAGGGAGCGGGCAACGGCAGGCGCAGTCAGCCGCAGCCGCCTCGCCGCTGCCGGCCCTCGCGGAGGCGGCGGTCGACGAGGCGCGGCGCTTCGTACAGCCGTCCAACGACCTGCGGGTCGACGCCTTGCTCGATGCGCTGGAGCAGCGGGGCCTCCCCTATACCGTGGAGACGTTCCCCGGGCTCGCCGCTGAGGACGATCCGCGGCCGGAGGGCCGCAACGTCGTCGTCACCCTCGGCGCCGGTACGCCGGAGGTGATCGTCGGCGCCCACGTCGACGCGCGCCTCCTCGCCAGCGGCGCCCTGAGCCACGGGATGGTCGACGATGCGGCCGGCGTGGTGGTGCTGTTGCACGTGGCGGACGCCATCCGGAACGTGCCGCTCGACCGGCGGGTGCGGATCGTCTTCTTCGACATGGAGGAGGTCGGCCTGGTCGGCTCGCGGGCGTTCGTACAGTCACTCGAGCCGGCGGAGGTCGCCGCGATGATCAACCTCGACATCGTCGGCTACGGCGACACGCTCGTATACGGTCCGCAAGCGACCTCGCCCGACGAGTCACCCGCGCACCGGCTGCAGCAGGCGTGCGCGCGCCGCGGGATGCCGTGCGTCGGGATGCCGGGGATGCCTCCCGGCGACGACCGCAGCTTCCTGCAGGCCGGGATACCGACGGTGTCGCTGGCGGTCGTGTCCGCCGCAGAGGTCCACCGCCTCTGGCTGTTCCTCCACGGCGACCTTCCGGGCGACCTCCGCGGCCCCATCGCTCCCGAGGCGTTGCGGATCATCCATACGGAACGCGATACCGCCGACCTCCTGGAGCCGGGCGCGATGACGCGGGCATTCCAGGTGACGACCGACGTCGTCCTCGGCCTGGCCGGCACGCGCCCGTGACCGTGGCCTACGCACCCCGCATCGGGGTGCGGAACGCGATGCCGCCGACCAGCAAGCTGCGCAGGAAGCCGGCCCGGACAGCGCCGCCTTGCGGCTCCGTCTCCCGCCCGGGCACTTCCGCAACGGTCCGCGCCGTTCCCTGGCGCACACCCCCTCCTAGAGCCCGTTGGGTGGCGCGGTGTTCCGCCACGGGCTCCTCTAGCGGTCCTGCGCCGCGTCGCGTTCCTCGGCGCGGTGGCCGGCGAGAATGCCGTCCATCCCGTAGTTGCCTTCATGGCACGCGTACTCCCAGACCTGATCGTCCGAGCGCATCATCGGCACCTCGACCGTCCACGGCACGGTCCAGGTCGCCGGGTCCTCGACCGTGAACTCGTAGAGCAGCGTCTCGGCGTCCACCCGCGTGAAACGCTCCACCAGGGTCATCGCCGGCGTCGCCCCGTAGCGCTCGGTGAACGAGTTCTTGTTGTAGAAGTTCGTCGTGTCGACGACCAGCGTACCGCCTTCCCAGCGCCCGCGCGAGTCCCCCATCCACTGGGTCACATCTTCGGCCAGCGAGCCGCCGTCGAGGGGGATGATGCGCGCGTCGTGGACCATCTCGTTGAGAATCACCACGTGGTCGGCGGTCTGGAACAGTTGCATGTGGTTGTTGTAAGCGCGCGGCTCCATCGGCGGTCCCGAGTTGAACCCGAGCATGCAGCGTTCGCCCACGCTGCGATCCGCCCACGAGTCGGCCGGGTGATCGCTTCGATACTCGGCGCGCGCATCGGCCCGCTGCTGCCCTGCTTCCGACAACGGCGGGATTCGCCCGTTCGGCGGGTCCACGATCAGCGACGTCCGCCGGGTCCCGACCGTCCGGGTGCCCCGGTCCATCCAGAAGTTGTTGTAGGCGCCGACGTTGCCGCCGGCCTCGGTCCGCCGCGCCGCCTCGTTCCACAACCGGGCGTTCCGCTCCAGCACCTCCTGCTCCTGATTGGCCGCTTCCTCCTCGGACAGGAACGCCTGATCGCCGAGCTCCTCGGGACGCTGCAACGGCGTGATCGTCCGGAAGTCCCAGACCCCCTGCAGGTCGGGGTCTCCCCAGGGCGTCTGCGGCGCCTCGGTCCCGCTCTGGGCCAACGCCGGCACCGGTGCCGACAACACGACAGCAACCAGCACGGCCAGCCTCCCGGCCGCGGCGAGTACTCGATGGTTCATCTGGTTTCCTCCAGAATGTGATGCGGGCTCGATTATAGCCGGCCTGCGTGCTTCTGACTGACCGAACGCGGACCGATCGGCGAAGTGACATCGGGCGCCGAGGTGGTCTCCGCCGCGGGCAGGCAGTAGAGATGCGGGAAGGCGCCGACGGTCTCCCGGTCGCGGCCGCCGACGCCGGTTCCGGTTCCAGGACGGTGCCCGACCACCGCGGCGTACCGGTAGGCAGGCGCGACCCGCTGCGGAGAGACAGGTGGAGGTCAACGAGACTCTGATCCGGCGGATGACCCGGCTTGCCGTCGAGCACGGTGCGGTGAATCTCTCGCAGGGATTCACGGACGAGGCGCCGGTGTACGACCTGGTGTGGAGCGGGGTCGCGGCGATGCTCGGCGGGACGGAGGCGGGGGTCCGGCGGATCGAATCGATGACCCTGCGCGACCTGCCGGCCGCGGGCGGCGCAACGGGCGACGGGGCGCTCGATCTCACCGTGAAGGAGTTGCTGGCCGGTCTGCGGCATCCCCGCGACCAGTTCAATCAGTACTCGTTTCCGTTCGGGCTTCCGGAGCTGCGGCATGCAATTGCGGACTACACCGACCGGCTCTACGGGCGCCGGCCGGATCCGGAGGAGGAGATCACGGTCGTGCTGGGGGCGAGCGAAGGCATGGCGGCGGCGTTTTGCGCGCTCTTCGAGCCGGGCGACGGCGTCGTGGTGATGCAGCCCTGTCACGAGCTCTATCCGTCGCAGGCGGCGATCTTCGGGCTCGTGCCGGCGTTCGTGACCTTGCGCGAGGACCGCGACACGGGCACCTGGCGGCTCGACCGCGACGAGGTGCGCGCCGTCGCCTCCGATCCGTCGATCAAGGCGTTCGTCGTCAACACCCCGCAGAACCCGACCGGCAAGGTGCTGAACCGGGACGAGCTGTCGTTCATCGCGGAGATCTGCCGGACCCGCGATCTCTTCGCGATCACGGACGAGATCTACGAGCACATCACCTTCGACGGCCACCGCCATCTCTTCCTACCCAACTTCGAGGGCATGGCCGAGCGCACCCTCGTGGTGAACTCGATCTCGAAGACGGGGCGCGCGACCGGTTGGCGCATCGGGTGGGTCCTGACCCCCCCGGAGTACACGCCCCGGCTGCGCGCGGTGCACGACAACCTCGTGGTGCAGGCGCCGACGCCGCTGCAGAAGGGCGCGGTGGCGTTGCTGAGGCAGGAGCGGAGGTTCTTCGACGGCATCGCCGGCGACTATCGACGGAAACGCGATCTCGTGGTCGACGGACTGCGCGAGGTCGGCTTCGGCGTGACCCCGCCCGAAGGCGCCTACTACGTCTTCGCGGACTACCGGACGGTTCCGGCGCTCGCGGAGATGTCGCCGACCGACGCCGCGATGCAGCTCGTGAAGGAGGTCGGCGTGGCGACGGTGCCAGGCGACAACTTCTACGCCGTCGGCGACGACGGGAACCGCTATCTTCGGTTCGCGTTCTGCCGATCGATCGAAACGCTCGAAGCCGGCATCGAGCGCCTGCGCACCGGGCTCTGAGCCGTCCCTGGGCTGCCGGGCCGCGCGTTGCGATCGATTCTCGACTGGCAGCCCGTGGGGAACCCCGCCGGGCACCGTGAATGGCGAGGCGTTCGCCTGGCAAGACATGAGGAGGACACGTACCGGGCAAGTGGCAACCGCGGACTGCACGCAGTCCGACGAACAACGCAGTTTCAGGCGGAAGGCGTCGCCGCTCGAATGCAGCGGGGACTCTCACCCTGGGCTGCTAGCGTTCAGGGCGTCAAGGGGGCTCCAATGTTGTCTATCGTCCCTCTCGAAGCCAGTCGTCACCGGGCGCCAGCGGCCGCCCCTTCGGCTTCCCGTTCCTCGGCGCGATGGCCGGACAGTATGCCTTCCATGCCGGTGTTGCCTTCGTGGCAGGCGTACTCGAAGAGCGACTCGTCCTTCCGGGCCAGTGGAATCATGGCCGTCCACGAGCTCGCGTAGGTGCCCGGATCGTCGACCATGAACTCGTGTTGCAGTGTATCGGGGCCGACCCGGGTGAAGCGCTCGACCAGGCGCAACTGTTCCGCGGAGCCGCGGGTCCGCTGGTACAGTGCGGCCGGCGACTCGCTCCTGGGCGAAAAGTTCGTGGTTTCGACCACCAGCGTGTCGCCCTCCCAGTGCCCGCGCGAATCACCGTGCCACTGCCGGATCGCATTGTCGACGTGCGGGGAACCGTCCAGCGAAATGATGCGCGCGTCGTGGATCATCTCGTGCAGGAACACGACGTATCCAGGGGTCTGGATGATCTGGTAGTAGGTGTTGTAGCCGGCGAACAGATTCGGCATGCCGAAGGTGATGCAGCGCTCCTGCAGCCGCCGATCCGTCCAGGTTGAGGCAGGGTTGTCGTCAAGATGGGCGACCCGGTCCGCGATCTGGCGCTGCGCTCCCGGTGTGAACGCCGGCACGCGTCCGTTCGGGGGGTCGATCACCAGCGAGGTCCGGTTGTCGAACTCCCGGTCGACGAGCCAGAACTGGTTGTAGTTGCCGGTGCCCGCGTCGCGCGACGAGAACGCGTCCTGATCGCCGAGGGCGGCTACGAAAACGCTGTCCGCGAATGCCGCGTCGCTCTCGCCGTTCGCGAAGAGCTCCGCGTAGCGCGCCTGGAGGCGCGCCAGCTCCTCGTCGGTCAGTGTCGCCTTGTCACCCAGAACCTCCGGCCGTTCCAGTGGCGTGGCGGTGTTGTTGGCCCACACGCCCTGCAGGTCCGGCTGGCCATCCGCCGTGCGCGGTGCAGTCCAAGGCTCCTGCCGGGACGACTGCGCCTGGACCGGTGCCACGGCTCCGGGCCCCAGCACGCCTGCCGTGATCAATGCCGCCGCCAGTCCGCCTGCTACTCGTGATTGGTTCACGCTCTGCCTCCCGTTTCGCTACTGCCTCGTACGACGATCAGTCGCCTGAACCCGGGACGAATTTCTGTACGCGCCCGCTCAGTTGAGCGACGAACACTTCGCCGTCGTGCGAGACGGCCATGCCGTGGCCACCGTAGCCGTCAGGCAGCTCGGTGAGGATGGTGCCGTCGAGCTCGCGCAGTGCGCCGCCCGCCCAGATCCGCTGATCGTCGGTGACGACCAGCGCCTGAACGCCGGTCAAGTCGGTCCATTCATCCAGGAATGCGCCCTCCGAGTCGAACACCTGCACCCGGCTGTTGTCGCGGTCGACGGCGAAGACCCGTCCGTCGCGAGCCACCGCGATGCCGTGCGGCAGGCCGAACTCGCCCGGCCCGGTGCCGCGAGATCCCCATTCCGCCTTGAACGTGCCGTCGCTCGTGAAACGGACGATCCGAGGGTTACCGTAGCCGTCGCTCACGTAGAGGTCGCCGTCGGGGGCGAACGCGATGTCGGTCGGCAGGTTGAACGTGTCGTGCCCGTCACCCGAGACGCCCGGCGTGCCCAGTTGCATCAGCAGCTCGCCCGACGGGCTCAGCTTGTGGATGACGTGCCCCGGCGCGTCGACGACCCAGACGTTGCCGTCCGGGTCGACCCGGATCGCGTGGGCGCCGCAGTGCTGGCATCCGGCCGCGCCGTAGACCGCCGAGTAGCCGGAGGCACCGGGCGCGCGATGTTCCGGCGGGACGCCCGCCACCTTGCCGTGGCTGAACAATCCGTCGCCCCAGGCCCGAACGAACGTGCCGTCCGGCGCGAACTCCAGGATGGGATGCCGCTGCCGTTGCAGCATCAGGATGTTGCCGTTGGCGCCGGTCGCCACCGCCACCACCTGCCCGAAGTTCCAGACCGTCGGCGAGTCGGCTGCCGTCATCGCCGGAATCGGCCACTCCACTTCCGTGTATGCCGCCGATTCGCCGGCCGCCGCCGATTCGTCGACCGGCGCCGCGCAGCCGGCTGCGAGCGCGGTTATCACGCAAGTTGCGAACGCCCGCCGGACGTTGCGCCAGTCTCGTCGCATGGTTCGGTCCCTCCAGGTTGTGGATTGTACTGACTACGGTAGTCTCCTCAAAACGAGTTTCAGGATGCAGCAGGTTCGTTTGCGCGACGCCAAGGCCAGGCTCGCGAATCCTGCCGTGTGGCATTCGGGAGGCGCGGTTGGCCGGTGAGCTGACGGATCGTGCTCGCTCTGCGGGTTGCGTTCCGGATTTCGCCGACGTCGCCATCGCCGCCACCGCTCTCCCGTAGCCGTCTCAGCGAACCACGCGGATATAGAATGGCTGTCGGAAGCGCGGCCCTCTGGCGCCACGCGCAGGCGTGAGCCCGCACGGGGGGGTGACCGGCTCCCACTGGAGGACATCCATGCCACGCAGACTGTTCGTCGCCGTCGGCTTTGCCTCGATCGCGGCGGGGGCTGATGTTCCCGATCTACACCGCCCCGGTCTTCAGGGCGTCGAGGGGGCTCGGAGGCGGCGTCGAGGGGCTCCAATGTTGTCTACCGTCTCACGGTTCCGTTCGCGCTGTGAAGGGGTTCTACGTGAACATAGGATCCCTTTGCCTCTACACGGGTTCGCGGCCTATTGAACCGGAGCAGGTGACGCTGGAGTAAGTGCGAACTACCTCAAGAAGATGAACTCCGACCCGAGGAGGCATCCATTAGCCGGCTGCGCCAATGTATCGCAGCCGAGAAGGCAATCCAACCAAGAGGTGATCGCGTAGCACCACCGTCGAATTGCACACAAAGACAGGAGATTGTCCCCGTGGAGCAAAACGGCGTTTCTGACCTTCGACCGGGAACGCGAACAGTATCTGTGCGCGGCGGTGCTGCGGCCCGGCAATGTGCCGGCCACCTGCGGGACCGTGGGCGTGTTGTGTCGGCTGCTGCCGCTGCTGCTGCGGCAGGCCTTTCCCCAGGCGCGGTTTCTCGTCCGGCTCGACGGCGGCTTTGCGACCCCGGAGGTCTTCGACTTCCTGGACGCCGAGCCGCGGCTCGACTACGTGGTGGCGATGGCCAAAAACGCCGTGTTACAGCGCCAAGCCGAGCCCGCCCTGCTCGTCGCACAGGCCCAGAGCCCGGCCACGGGTGAGACCGCGCACGTCTATACCGACACCCAGTACCAGGCCGGCACGTGGGGCCACGCGCGCCGCGTCGTGATCAAGGCCGAGGTCGTCCGGCACGGCGACTGCGCCCCGCGCGACAACCCGCGCTTCGTCTATGAACGGATCTACTGCGCCCGCGGCGGAGCTGTCCCCGGGCCGCTCCTCACCCAGCCTTCCGCACCGACGACGCGCTTCTCCCCCCCGGCACCCGACCGCAGCGACATCCGATGCGCCATGTGCGCGACGATCACGCCGTCCGCGGTGCCGACTCGCGGCCTTCATGAATAATCCGGGCTAGTGGAAGTACTGTTGCTTTAGCGGTCTAGGCGCAACGATGTTGGGTATCCAATCCCACTTGCGACGGGATACCGGAGAGGACCTCTTCGAGACCATCACCCTCTACGACAACCGCCTGGTGACGGCGACCTGCGAGCCGGGACCGGACGACACCTACGTCGTCACGCTGGAGGTCGAGGCGCGGAAGTACCGCGCCGACGGGCAGGGGGTGGAGACGGAGATTCCGGTCGACGACTGGATCGATATCGCGGTGTTCGGGGCGCGCGCGCCGGGATTGTCGCCGGACGGAACGCTGCTGGCACTCGAGAAGCAGAAGATCGAGGCGGGCGAGGCGGTCTTCGAGATCGTCGTAACCGCGGAGTCGCGGCGGGCGGGCACCGGCGGCATCGGCGGTGCTCATCAGGACCGGCTGGGCGGCCCGCTGGCCGGACGCGCTCGCCTACCTCGGCGACGACTCGCCCGGTGAAACCGCCAACCTGCACTTTCCCGGCGTCGGCGAAGCGGCGGCGCGCCTGCTGCTGGAGGACCGTGGCGCCGCGCTCCTCGGCATCGACACCGCCAGCGTGGACTACGGTCAGTCCACCGACTTCATCGTGCACCAGATCGGGGCCGCGGCCGGGGTGCCCAACCTGGAGAACGTAGCCGATCTTTCGGGACTGCCGCCTACCGGTTTCCTGCTCGTCGCGCTGCCGATGAAGATCGAGGGCGGGACCGGCGCGCCGGTCCGGATCGTGGCGCCGATCCCGCCGTCGTGACGCACTGCTCTGCCGCGCACGCCGTCGAGCGTGCCCAGCGGCAGCGTGAATCCGATGCCGACCTTGCCTTCGAGTCCACCTTCGAGTCAGTTGTCGAGAACCTCGACGGCGACCTCCAGGTCGAGAAGACGGAACTCGAGACGTATCGCCAATATTCGCTCGAAGGCGTGATTTATGAGGAACTCATCGCACGCGATGGCGAACCGCTCACCGAAGACGACACCAGGGATGAACTGGAGCGGAAGGAGGACCTTGCCCAAGACGTGCGGGAACGCCTCGAAAAGGGCGAAGACCCTGAGCCCGAGGACGATAACCGTGTCGAGTTCAATGACGATTTCGTCAGCCGGTTCCAGTTTACGGTCGAGAGCGAAGAGATCGTCAACGGCCATCGGTGCTGGGTGCTGTACCTGGAGCCCCGAGAAGGCGATCTCCCCGTTCGCCGCAACATGGACAGAGCCCTGAACAAATCCACTGGCCGAATCTGGATCGCAAAGGACGACTATGGCGTGGCGCAGGTCGAGTTCGAAATGGCCGAATCGGTGCGGATTTGGGGTGGACTCCTGGGCACGCTCCGGAACACGACCGGACGACTGGAAGACACACGTGTCGCCAGCGATATCTGGCTGCCCGGCTCAATGGACATTCACATCGACCTTCGGATTCTGTTCCGGAATGTCCGACGGCGTTTCGTCCGGGAGTGGGGCGAGTACGTGCCCGCGCCCGTCGCCGACCAGGATCCGAGCGATGCTGACCCCAGCCTCGATTGACAGTACTGGACGGCGGTCGAGCCGGAACCGGAGGTGCGGCTGCTGGGTTTCTGCAGGGCTTAGCAGCCCGTGGTGAAACCCCGCGTTGCACCGAGATTGGCGCTGCGCCCGCGTGGCAAGGCGCGACGAGGGAGCAAATTGGGGCATTTGTGACCGAGGAGCAACGCCGCCACGTGGGACAGGGAGCAAATCGGGAGATTTGCGACCGCAGCGCCAATCGAATGCAGCGGGGCTTTCACCACGGGCTGTTAGGCCTCACGCTGGTCGATCACTGGATGCTCGCGGGATGAGGAGTCTTGGTGATCGGGGTGCTCTAATATCGTCTATCGTCCTCGACGCGGCCGGCGTCGTCCTGTTCGCCGCCGTGCTGGCGCTGAACAGACCGCGCTGAACAGACCGCGACTAGATGCAGAGGGAGGAACGAATCATGTGCGAACGTCACATGACCGGCGGGTGGCAGACCCCGGTCCGGCTGATCCTGCTGGTCTTGCTGGCGCTCGTGGTGTCGTCCCGGTCGATCGGAGCTCAGAGCTATACGCTGGACCGGGTCGTCATCAACGCACAGGTGGACCGGGACGGCAGTCTTCTGATCGATGAGGCCCGCACCTATACCTACACCGGCCGGTTCTCGTGGGCCGAGTTCCGGCTGCCGCTCGACCGCGTCGGTTCGGTCAGCGAGTTCTCGCTGGTCGAGGGCAGCCGTTCGTTCGCGCCCGCCTTGAGCGAGGCGCCCGGCACCTACCAACTGGATGCGAGCGGCGATGAGCTCCATGTCAAGTGGCACTACACCGCCGAGAACGAGACGCGATCCTTCAGACTCCGCTACCGAATCAGCGATGTCGTCAACCTCCACGCCGATGTGGCGGAGTTCCATTACCAGTTTGTCGGGGTGATCAACCCGCAGGCGATCAGTGAGGTCGAGGTCGCGCTCGAACTGCCGGAGGCGGCGGTGTTCGGCGACGTGCGGGCCTGGGCTCACGGACCGCCCCACGGCCGGGTCGAGTTCCTGACCTCGGGTCGTCTGTCGTTCGATGTCGCTCCGTTACCGGCGCGAGAGATGTGGGAGGCGCGGGTCACGTTTCCGGTTCACTGGATGTCAGCCGCCGGCGCCGCGGGCGCGGGTGCTCCGATGCTTGATCGCATCCTCGCCGAAGAGGACGCCTGGGCCCGCGAGGCCAATGCCATGCGGGAACGCGAGCGTGCGGCGGCTCAGGAGAGGGAAGCCCGCCGCCGGACGGCGGGGCGCATCAGCATCCCGCTGGCCGCACTCGGGTTGCTGGTAGTGCTGGCCGGATACCTGGCGGCCGGCCGGGCCCACCACGTCAACTACGACCGGACGATCGACTCGGCGCTGCCCGAAGAGTCCCCGGCGGTGGCCAGCTTTCTGTACAGCGGCAAGCAGGTGAACGGCGCCGCGCTGGGCGCGACGCTGTTCGATCTGGCGCGGCGCGGGTTCGTGAGACTCGAGCCGGATCCGGAACCGAAGAAGTGGTACGAATCCCAACCACTCTTCACGATTCGACTCGACCGCGAGACGTGGCGCCGCCAACAGGGGATGCTCCAGCCGCATGAACGCAGTCTCATCGAATTCCTGTTCGATGTGGTCGCCCGCGGGGGTGACGCGTTGCACTCGCGCCAGTTGAAAAGGGCCGGAAGCAAGATGCTGAAGTGGTTCGCCGCCTGGAAAAAGCTGGTTCGCGCCGCCGCCGGCGATCAGCCCTACTACGACCGGGCCAGCACCCGCGCGATGGCGGTCGCCGCCGCCGTTTCCGGCAGCATCGTCGTGACCGGCATCGTCCTCGTGGTCATCGGCGGTGGGCCGATGGGGGTGATTGCGATCGTCGCCGGCGCGGTCTGTCTGGGGCTCTCCCTCACGATCCTCTGCCTGACCCCGGAGGCGAAATTGCGGCACAAGAAGTTCCAGGCGCTGCGGCGTTACATCAAGGCGTATCACCAGCATCCCGAGAACCTGGGCGAGCAGATCGGCGAGTACATGGTCTACGGACTGGCCTTGCAGGTGGGGTCCAAGTCGATCGGGCAACTGTTTGAGTCGCTGCCACGGCAGGACCGGATGACGTCTCTGCCCTGGTACGTGGATACCCACGGCTGCGTCTCTCCGGCAGAATTCGCACAGACGATGACCTCGGTCGTGACCGCCGCAACCGCCGCGGTCAGTTCCTCCGCCGGGGCCGGCGGCGGGGCGTCAGCCGGCGGGGGCGGCGGCGGTGGCGGGGGCGGCGGCGGTGGCGGGGGCGGCGGCGGCGCGGGCTAGAGCTGGGCTAGAGCCCGTGGTCGGTTCTTGCCACGGGCTCCTGACAGCCCGGGTGAAAGTCCCCGTTGCATTCGAGCGGCGATGCATCCCGCCTCGCCGCTTTCGGTGCCAGGCGGGGTTCCCACAGAGCTGCCAAGAGCCGGGAGCCCGTCTGTTTTTCGAGCGCCCGGCTTGGCCAACCTTCCCGCCAGCGGTAGGATCTTCCACGGGAGCAGATGATGACATCAAGCCGAACATCGAACCACCGGAGACCCCCGCGGCATGCCGCACGGGCCATCGCCGCGGCCGCCGTCATCATCGGCGCCATGGGGGTGACGGCCCTGTCCGCCAAGGACTGGCCGCAGTGGCGCGGCGTCGAGCGGCTGGGTCTGTGGACCGAGACCGGCCTCCTGCGGGAGTTTCCGGACGGCGGACTCGCGGTGACGTGGCGAGTCCCGATCAACGGCGGCTACTCCGGACCCGCGGTCGCCGACGGCCGGGTGTTCGTCCTCGACTACCTGGAGACCGAGCCGCGCACGATGGACGGCGCCGAGCGCCTGCTGGCGCTCGACGAAGAGACCGGCGAGGTGCTGTGGACCCATGAGTGGACGACCACCTACCGGATGCTGATGTTCACTTATGCCACCGGTCCGCGCGCCACACCGACGGTGGACGGAGACCGGGTCTACGTCACCGGTGCGACCGGGCGCATCTTCTGTCTGAACACGGAAACCGGCGCGGTGATCTGGAACAAGGACACCGTCGCCGAGTACGACACCAACATTCCGGTGTGGGGCACGTCGAGCGCGGCGCTCATCGACGGTGATCACGCCATTTTTCTCGTCGGCGGGGAGCCCGACGCGCTGGTCATGGCGTTCGACAAGTACACGGGTGACGAGGTCTGGCGCGCCGTCGAGAGCCGTACCGAGATGGGCTACAACCAGCCACTCATCATCGAAGCCGGCGGCGCCAGGCAGTTGATCGTCTGGCATCCGCTCGGGCTCACGTCGCTCGATCCGGTGACGGGCGCGGTGTACTGGCACGAACCGTTCGAAGGGCGCGCCAACATGACCGTGGCCGACGCCGTCCGGAGCGGCTCGTATCTCTTCGTCTCGGGGTTCTACACCGGTTCGATGATGATGCGCCTCGACCTCGACCGGCCGGCAGCCTCGGCGATCTGGAAGGACGGTACCAACCGCATCCGGGAGAACGGCATCGAGGTGGCCGAGGCCACCGGGCTCCACTCGGTCATGACGACCCCGCTGGTCGTCGGCGACTACATCTACGGCATCGGCAGCCACGGACAGGTGCGCGGGCTGCTGGCCGAGACCGGAGAACGGATCTGGGAGGCGGAGGGGCTCACCACCCGGAACCGGTGGGGGTCGGCCTATTTCGTTCAGCACGAGGACCGCTACTTCGTCTACAACGAAAACGGCGACCTCATCATCGCGCAGTTCACCCCCGAGGGCTATGTCGAACTCGACCGCACGCACCTGCTGAACCCCACCTCGCGCTCCGGCTACGGCGGGTCTCGAGCGGGGTCCCGGTCGCGGTTCAGCCATGGCCAGAGCGACCGGCTGGTCGTCTGGGCGCACCCGGCGTTCGCCAACCGGCACATCGTCCTGCGGAACGACGAAGAGATCATCCGCGTGTCGATGGACGCGAACGACTACTGATCCCGCGAGCCGGTGCCAGCGGCTCGCGGGATGAGGAGTCTTGGTGATCGGGGTGCTCCAATATCGTCTATCGTCGAGACGGCCGGTTCTGGCGTGCGAAGGCAGCGACTGTTAAGGTAGTGGACGCCATCGGGAAGAGGTGCCGCATGAACGACGGGGGAACGAGTCTGCGTCGCGACACAACGAGTCTCACGAGACGTCAGATCCTGCAGGGCCTCGGTGCGCTCGGGGGCTCTTCGCTCGTCATGGGCGTCATGGATGCGTGGGGTCTCATGGGCACCGCCGCCGGCACGCAGCCAAGTCTGCAAGGGTCGGGGGCGGGCACGCGGGTCATCATCCTTGGGGCGGGGCTCTCCGGGCTCGTGACCGGATACGAGCTCGGCAAACTCGGGTACGACTGTCAGATCCTCGAAGCGCGCGACTGGGTTGGCGGTCTCTGCTGGTCCGTTCGGCGAGGGGATGAGCACACCGAGGTCGGTGGTCAGCGTCAGGTGTGCGACTTCGACGAAGGACAGTACTTCAACGCCGGTGCCTGGCGCCTTCCGAATCGTGACCAGGGCGTGCTGGGATACTGCAAGGAGCTCGGTGTCCCGCTCGAGGTCTTCATCGACACATCCGATACAAACTACTTCTACGACGAGCGCGACGGTCTCGGGTCACTTGCGCATCAAAAGGTCCGGCTCCGAGAAGTTCGCGCCGATCTCTGGGGCTCGACTGCCGAGCTCCTGGCCAAGGCGATGGACCAGGGGCAGATCGACGTGCCGCTCACGCCGGACGACCGCGAGCTGCTCGTGCGTTTCCTCGTACAGGCCGGTTATCTCGACTCGGAGACGAAGGTCTACACCCCGCCCATGTCCAGAGGCTCAGGGGAAGCGTACGACCTCGGACGACTCCTGGAGTCTGGCTTCGGCTTTCGAGCGGCCGTTCTCTACTCAGGAACCGGTGGCCCGGCCCCAGTCTTCCAGCCGGTTGGCGGGATGATGCAGATTCCGCTCGCGTTCCAGCGCGCGATCGGCGACCGCATCACGTTGAACGCCGAGGTCCTCGCCGTTCGCCAGACTGTCGATGGCGTCAGCGCAACCTATCGCGACACACGCAGCGGTACGGAGCTGCTGCTGACCGGCGACTACCTCGTCTGTTGCCTGCCGATGTCGATCGTCAAGCAGATCGAGATCGACCTCTCGCCGGAGATGGCGGCGGCTGTGGGCGAGACCCGGCACACCACGGCTGCCAAGATGGGCCTTCAGATGAAACGGAGATTCTGGGAAGAGGACGAAGGCATCTTCGGCGGGCACCTCTGGGCCCGCGGCCTCCAGCTCGGCGAGTTCTCCTATCCGTGCAACGGCTACTTCACGCAGAAAGGCATCTTGCTCGGCTTCTATGGCGACGGCCGGTCCAATGGCCTCTTGGAGCGTCCCATCGAGGATCGGATCGAGCACGTGCTGAGTCAGGCAAGCAAAGTCCACCCGCAGATGCGGGAGGAATTCGAGAGCGCCTACTGCCTCTGGTGGGATAGGGTGCCGTACAGCCTGGGTGCGTACGGTCGGTACCCGGGCCCTGAACTCCTCACACAGCTCAGCAAGGCAGACGGTCGAATCTTCTTTGGAGGAGCGGGCGCCAGTACGCGCCCTGCGTGGCTCGAAGGCGCGGTTCAAGCCTCCTGGCGCACGGTCGAAGCACTCCACGACCGGGTCATGCGCGCGTAGTCTCGGCAACCCGCCGAGCGCCGGGCAACCCGACGATATGGGACTCGCAGGATGAGGAGTCTTGGTGATCGGGGTGCTTTAATCTCGTCTAACCTCTCTCGGTTCACCGCTGGAGTTGCCCGACTGCGTGAAGCGGTCCGCAACGGTGTGGCATCTGCCGCGGCGGCAAAGACGCGACAGTTCGTGACAACGGGTTCGCAGGATCGCGCTTCAGAAGCTGATGCGTGTGAGCCCGTGGACCGCGTCCAAGTGCCTGTCGTTGCTCAAGACCGGAAGGGCATGCTGGCAGCCCGTGGCAAAAGCCCCGCTGCATTCGATCCCCGCAGGATTCTGCGCTTCTCCGCGGAATTCTGCCATTTCACGCTGCATCCCGCTGAGCGTCGTTGTATGCCACGGATCTGCATTGCATCTTGCGGATCGGCGTTGAAGACCGCCGATCCGCTTGGCATCGGTCAAATACTGCCGGTATTTTCCCTCTTCTCGCCTTGCTCAGCGGGCGCATCGCCGATCTCGGTGCAACGCGGGGTTTCACCACGAACTGCTGGCGGGCCAGCGCCGCAACCCAAGCATCGCTCGCCGGAATCGGATGGCCGCGCCGTCTCGATTCCAGGCGAATGTCGGCGTACGCATCTGCGGTTCCCGAGGTCACCGTGGCGATTTCCGTCAGCGGCAGATAGCGGGCCAGCCAGTCCTCGTAGCGGTGACGATATCGCGATTGGCGGATGCCGAAGAGGTACTCGCCGAGAACAACGCTGGGCACAACCAACCCATCCGCCGACCGGAGCGGGTCGTGCGTCGAGCTTCGGCTGGCAGGCGATGCGACGGTCAGCACCCGGGCCTGCGCCATCCGCCACCCGTGCGGCGCCCGTCGTCTCCCGTCGCGCGGTTGAAGCGGGTCGAGGCGTGAGGGTAATCCGCCCCCACGACGCCACCGTCGCACTCGCCGGCCGGCGGTATGACCCAGTCACAACCCGGTGTGTTTTCGGGGCCGTTCTCCCAGCACGCGACGAGCTCCGCATAGTCCGCCGCGAGGGAGCCGGGGGCGTGCGGCGGCATGTGCTCGTTGGGGTCCCAGTGGTCGCCCGTGTACTCCGCGAGGGTCTCCATGCCGATGCGGTGGCACCCGAGGCACCCGTTGCCGTCGATGTGGATGGTCCGCATGTCCCAGTCCTGTGCGCCCACGACATAGTAGGGCGGGTTGGGGCCGGGAAGGACCGGAAGCACCGGTTGGCGCGGGTCCTCGGGAAGGCGCGCACTGTTGATCCAGGGGTTGTGGTTGAACGGATCCGCCTGATGGCAGCGCACGCACTGGACGCCCGGCACGGTGTAGGCCTGATCGAACTCCGGATCGTCCGGACCGGGAAGCACACCGAGCAGCCGGTTGTTCTCGCCCACGGAGGTCCAGGGCCGGTTGTCGCCAGACTCGAAGTAGCAGGTCGCCCCGGTGTCGTAGTTGTAGCCAATCAACTGAACGGAATCGGGCATATCGAAATTCGCCACATCGTCTCGTCCGTCGTGGCGGCAGAAGCTGACCCACACAACGTCGGGTCTGGGCGTACCATCGGCGTTCCTGGCCGCGTACCGCTGCAGGCTCGAGCCGGGCATGCAGTCGCCAATCTGCAGGCTGGCCTTGTCGCATTCGTGCAGGCCGGGGTCTTCGAAAACCTCCACGCCATCGACGGTGATCGGAATAAGGACGCCCGCACCGCAATCGACGATGGGCGCGACTCCAAGCTCCAGCTCGCACATCGCGGCATACGCTCGGGCACTGGACGGCATGGCGTCGCAGTTCGTACCCGGAATGCACTCGGCGGGGGGGAGTTGCGGGGCGCGTTCCCCGGTTGCGCTCACCCCGTAGAGGGCCAGCGTGCACAGTGCCGTCAGCGCGACGTAGCGTGTGAGGTGTTCTCGAAGTCCGGCCATGGTCCTCCTCGATCGGGCACGGTCCGCGGACGAGAGCAGGCGTCGATCGAGCCTGCCGCCAGTCGATCGACTGCACACGTCGGCTCCAGAATGCCCGCGCGATCGGTCGAGGTCAAGACCAAATCCGGCGGCCTCCGAACCGCGGCGCCACGCGGGTCCCCTCGAACGTCCGCCGACAAGCTATCGTCCGAGCAGGCTCACCAGATTGGCGCGGTCGACGCGCCGAGCGGCGCGCGCGTCGGCCGTGAGCAACGCCTGCGTCCGGGCCGTCGCGGCGCCGATCGAGACGCCGGGCCTCAGTCTCGCAATTGGGCGCGATCCGAAGCGCGTATCTGGAACACGAGCCGGGTCGACCGAGATGGGCAGGAGGCGCCCCGGCGGTTCGTTGACATGGTCCGGCCTGTCCGGCCGGAGGCGTCAGAACCCGAGCGAGACGGCGACTCCCCGGCGCCCGCGTGCCAACAGCGGCGAGACGGTCAGGCGTCGTGCGGCACCGCTCGCGCGATAGATGACGCGCTGTCCCTCGATCCGGGAGTCGACGAAAGAGCCTACGACGGCGCCGGCGAGGCCATTTCCCATTAGGCCAAAGATCGATGAGAGGTAGTCCAAGCCGTCCCGATCATATTGGCTGCGGGCTGCCAATTCCAGGCCCCCAATGCCGACGCCGATCCAGAATCCGTTGCGCAAGCCGTCGCTGGTCGAATCTGGGCCTCGCTGGTGAATGGCGCCGACATCGGCTGCGTCGAAGATATGCGTTATGTCCCGAACCCGCAGCGTCAGCGACGACGGCGACAGGTCGGTGATCGATCCGGTCACCTCCTGTCCGCTGCGGTCGGTCACCGTGATGCGGTCGTCCGGTCCGACGAGCAGCCGAAGCCGCTCGAACGAGTCGACGATCTGGGCCTCGGCCGCCGCAGCGGTCGCCGCCGTCAGTACCACCGCGGTCAAGCAACGCCGTCCGATCCTCGCAAGCTGAGTCATTGTCGTGCCTCCTTCTGGCCGGCTAACCGCAGAAGACCATTCCGCTCGCCAACTGCAACCCGATGTCGCTACGAAACACAATTCGCGGAAGCCTCCGGTCTGACCGCCGCCGCGCCGGACGGGGTGTCGTGAATGCGGCAGCTCATGCACCCACCATCGCACTGGATGCATCGAGTGTCTTGAACGAACCCTGAAGTTGGGGTGAAAAATGACTGAGCGCGACGACCCGACCGCTACCTGGCGCGGTCGGCCCGCCGTTGGATCAGAACACGAGGAATAGGAGCGACGAGAGTCCGCATTTGCGCGCTCGAGATCATCTTGCCCTCCCCGGGGGCCCCGGCACGCCGCCCGCTCGAACAACGTCATCCCGCGAGCCGGCTCGTCGGACGTGGCGGACGGATCGGAGCGTCAGGAAGCGTGCGGGCGCCGCCCTCAGCGCCGTGGTGCCGTCGGGCTTCGGGGGTTGGATGGAGAGCGCGATCTTGCTGCCGAGGAACTGGCCGGTCACCGTCTGCGTCATCACCGTGTTCCTGATCGCCGTCGGCATGCTGGCGTGCGTGAGACCGGCCCTCAGGGCACTTCGGATCGCGCCCCTGGGAGCGATGAGGTCGGATTTAGCTCGAGAGTGGAAATGGCAACCAGAAACGGGACGTCTGCGGCCACGGGCTGCTAGGGTCCCTTCGAACGTCCGCCGACAAGCTATCGACCGAGCAGGCTAACCAGATTGGCGCGGTCGACGCGCCGAGCGGTGCGCGCGTCGGCGGTGAGCCACACCCCGTCGCACAACGCGGCCAGCGCCACATACACGGCGTCGTACCCCGACAGCTTCCACCGCCCGGCGAAATCCGCAGCGAGCGCGAGCAGATCGTGGCCATTCCCGACGCGCGTCATCCCCAGCGCTTCGACGAGCGCGATCGCCTCCTGCACCTTCGCCGGCCGACTCGCGGGCAGGCGGCACAGCACAGCCAGCAACTCGTTCACGAAGAGCTCCGGCACCAGGTAGGACGACGGGTCGCGTTCGATCTCGTCGAGCACGCGCGCAGCCTCGTCGACGAGCGGCTCGCCCGTCACGAACCACTTGAGCGCGACCGACGCGTCAAGAACGATGATCACGACCGCAAGTCGCGGAGTACGTCGAGAGTGGTTCCCGTGGCGGGCGGATCGAACCTGAGCTGCTTCAGTCGCGCGACGACCTGCCGCCGCCGATCGTCGGCGTCCCGGTCGACGAACCGCTCACGATAGTCCTTGAGACTCACGAGCGCGGCCGCCGGGGTTCGGCCGCGGCACACGAGAATCGGCGTGCCGTTGCGCTCGAGTTGGTCAAGCACCTTGCCGAGCGATTGACGAAGCTCCAGAGCGTTCACCGTGTCCATGAACATGACATAACCCTTGTAGAGTGTTGTGTCAAGGACGTCTCGCAGATGTCGCGAGGCGGGTCCGGTTGAACGACAGCGCGCCGCTGACCGTGAACGAGACGTTCGGTCTGCAGTGGCAGGTGCCGGAGAACATCCTGCTGGCGCGGTTCGTGAAGTTCGGTGCGCAGTTCCGCTGGCAGGGATTGCTTCCGGCAGCGCGTTCGTGGTCGCGGCCCGGGGCCGCGCGCGTGATATGGTGCCGTCAAGAGCTCGACACGTGCGACGGTTTTCAGGCCGTTGGCCGAAGGGAGTCCACGATGATTCGGTGCGCTGCGATTGCCACGCTGGCCGTCCTCGCCCTCGCCGCGCCGGTAGCTGCCCAGGCTCCGGCCGTCAGCCCGGTCACCGACGCCGTGCTGGCCGACCCCCCGCCGGAGAGCTGGCTGAACTGGCGCCGGACGCAGGACGGGTGGGGGTACAGCACCCTGGACCAGATCACCCGCGACAACGTCGCCAACCTGCGGCTGGTCTGGTCCTGGGCGATGGAGCCCGGGTCGCAGCAGACCACGCCGGTCGTGCACGAAGGGGTGATGTATCTGGCCAGCCCCGGCAACATCGTGCAGGCGCTCGACGCCGCCACCGGCGACCTGCTGTGGGAGCACCGCCGGGAGTTTCCGACCGCGCGGGGCGGCGGCCGGCCCAACCGCAACATCGCGATGTATGAGGACAAGATCATCCTGAACACCGCGGACGCCAACATCGTGGCGCTTGATGCGCGGACCGGTGAGGTCGCCTGGGAGGCCGAGGTCGCCGACTCGTCCAAGGGGTATTTCTACAGCAGCGGCGCGCTGGTGGTGCAGGGCGTCGCGATCTCCGGGATGGCCGGCTGCCTGCGTTTCTGGGAAGAGGGCTGCTTCATCACCGGGCACGATGCCGACACCGGGCGCGAGCTGTGGCGGACCTCGACGGTGGCGCGACCAGGCGAGGCGGGCGGTGACACCTGGGGCGACCTGCCGATGATGTTCCGCGGCGGCGGCGACGCCTGGATCGCCGGGAGCTACGACCCGGATCTCGGCCTCACGTACTGGGGGGTGGCCCAGGCCAAGCCGTGGGCCCAGGTGAGCCGACGCACCGACGCGGACGCGCTCTATACCAGCTCGACGCTGGCCCTCGATCCCGAGACTGGCGAGATGCACTGGTATTTTCAGCATCTGCCGGGCGAGTCCCACGACATGGACGAGACGTTCGAGCGGATACTCGTCGAGGTCGACGGGCGGAAGTCCGTCTTCACCATGGGCAAGCTCGGCATCCTGTGGCAGCTCGACCGCGAGACCGGACAGTTCATTAATGCTACCGACCTCGGCTACCAGAACATCGTCGACGTCGATGCCGACACCGGACGCATGTCGTTTCGACCCGGCATGATGCCGGTGCTCGACGAGGAGCTGTCGTTCTGTCCGAGCCACTCCGGGCTGAAGAGCTGGCGGGCGATGGCCTACAGCCCCGAGACCGAGGCGTTCTACATTCCCCTGACGCTGAACTGCCAGCGGACGATCTACAGCGAGGTCGAGTTCCGTGAAGGGGGCGGCGGCGCCGGGATGGTGTTCCGCGAGAACTTCCTGCACCCGGACAGCGACGGCAACATGGGCGAGTTCGTCGCGATGCACGTGAGCGGCGAGATCCTCTGGTCGCATCGGAAGCGGACCCCGTACATTTCGGCCGCTCTGACGACCGCGGGCGGTCTCGCGTTCGTCGGCACGTACGACCGGCAGGCGTACGCCTACGACGTCAGCACCGGTGATCAGCTCTGGGAGACCCGCCTCCCGACCTCCGTCCAGGGATTTCCGGTCACGTATGCCGTCGATGGCCGACAGTACGTCGCGATCGGCACCGGTATCGGGGGCGGGAGCTGGACGACGATGCCGGCCGAGCTGACCCCCGAGAAGCGGCGCCCGAACGCCGGGAACGGGTTGTTCGTATTCGCGCTGCCCACGCAGTGAGCGGGGCGTTCAACCGGGAGGGTGCATGGCGGATTACACCTACGAGGAGCTGAAGCACAGGACGATCGCCGATCTGCGTGACATCGCGAGAGGCCTCGATCACGAGGCGGTGAAGGGCTTCTCGCAGCTCAACAAGGAGCATCTGCTGCCGCGGCTCTGCAAGGCGCTGGGGATCGATACGCACGAGCACCATCACGTGATCGGCGGGTTCGACAAGAGCGCCGCGAAGCGCAAGCTGCGGGCGCTCAAGGGAGAGAAAAAGTCGGCATTCGAGGCGGGCGACCGCCCGCGGGTGAAGGCGCTTCAGCGGCGCATCCACCGGATCAATCATCAGATCCGCGCGCACGTGCGCTGAGGCCGGCCCGCCCGGTGCAGACGCTGCTCGCGGCCAGCCGGAAGTTTCACACCGAATCGCGCGAAAGTCATTGTTGTTGAGGGAGCTACTCGATTTCGTGGGATGTCGGTGCTGGCTACACGCGCGGCGTCACCCCCAGTAGTTCGAAACAACGCTGCTGCACCGGTGGCGCCGCCCTCGGCAACCTGCATCGAATTGGCGGTCAGCGTCCCCAGGTCGGTGAGCAGCATCCGGTGTGGTGTATGTTAGGCACATGGCGCGCACCAATGTGGATATCGACGAGAGAGCCTGTGCGGAGGTGATGCGCCTTTACCGGCTGAAAACGAAGCGCGAGGCTGTCAATTTCTCGTTGCGCGCCGTGGCGGTGGAACCTCTCGAGGTCGACGAGGCCCGGCAGTTGCGCGGATCCGGCTGGGAGGGCGACCTGGATGAGTGGCGCTCCGGTCGTACGACGTGATCCTGATCGATACGTCGGCATGGATCGAGTTTCTCCGCGACACGGGGTCGGCGGTCTGCAACCGGGTGGATGCGGTTCTCGAAAGCGAGATAGCGGTTTGCGATGCGATCCGCATGGAAGTGCTCGCCGGCGCGCCGTCCGGCGATCAGGACGGCGTACCGAACGCGTCAGACAGTCCCGGCTGCGGTTGCGGGTATGGGAGGCGCGGCGCCCCCTACGGTCGCGCCACGTCGCGATTGATGGTGCGGCGCTTGATGCGCCAGCCGTCCGGCGTGCGCACGAACTCGTCGTCGTAGTAACCGGTGAACGTGGTCCGGGCAGGACTGCTCGTCACGTCGAGCAGGATGTAGTAGGCGCGGCCCTGCGCGCCCTCCGCGGTCGGCGTAATGAGATAGCTGCCGGTGCGATGCCTGCGCCCGACGTCGCCGGTCCGCCCCTGGTAGCGTTCTTCGCGCTCGGCCCGCAAGGCCGCCATCCCCGTGATGCTGCTGCCGTCGGCGCGCACGATGGTGGCGTCCTCGGAAAAGGCCGACAGGAACAGCTCGGCGTTCTGGAAATCGCTCCCCTGGCTGTATCGGGCATAGAGGTTCTCGATCTCCCCGTAGTCCTGCCCGGTCAGCACGCCCGAGCCGCCGCCGCGGGGCTGCGCCGACACCCATCCGAATCCGACAACCGAGACGATGACCAGCACGGCCACCATGCGTAACTGCGACATGACTGTTCCTCTCCTGACCTGCCGGACCGGCCGCCTCGTGTGAACGCCGCCGCTCCGCGATCCTGTCCCTGCGCCCGGCCCCGCAGATCGACCTATCCCCACGGGCTGATGCTCATCCCGACCGGGCGCAACCTGCCGAGAATGCGCGCGCGCCGGTCCGGCGTCAAGGCCAAATTCCCGTGCGGCGCGGCGGAACACCGCGTTCCCCGGTACAGAACGCTGGCTGGAGCGCGTCACGCGCGATAGACTGGCCGGCAACATCGTCATCGTCGTTGACGGCGAATCCCTGCCGGGCACCCAGGACGCGCTGCAGGTCGCGGCCGTCGTCACGGTCGGCAGCGTCTACGAACAGGCGGACACGGGAGCACCATCATGCAGAAACGACAGGTCGGGCCCGCTCTACTCGTGCTGGTGACGCTGGCGGGCGGCGCGCAGGCGCAGGTCGCCGCCACGCACGAGGCGGTGCTGTTCGCCGAGGACGTCATGGTGCCGATGCGCGACGGCATCTACCTCGCCACCGACGTCTATCGCCCCGCGCTCGACGGCGCGCCGGTCGCCGAGCGGCTGCCCGTGCTGCTGCAACGCACGCCCTACGGCAAGGATGGACGCGGGCTTGTCGACAGCGCCCGCTACTTCGTCGAGCACGGCTACGTGGTGGTGCTCCAGGACACCCGCGGACGCTACAAGTCGGAGGGCGGGTTCAGCAAGTACCACGACTTCGATGCACCGGACGGCTACGACACGATCGAGTGGATCGCGTCGCTCCCGTACACCTCCGGCGACGTCGGCATGTTCGGCACCTCGTATGGCGCCCACACCCAGGCGGACGCGGCCAAGATGAACCCGCCGCACTTGAGGACGCTGCTGCTCAACCACGGGGGCATCTCCAATCCCTGGGCGCACAAGGTCCGCAACCACGGCGCGTTCGAGCTGGGCCAGCAGCTTGGATGGGCGTTCGGCCAACTGCGCGTCTCGCCCGATCCGGTTGTACGGGCCACCTTCGAAACGGAGGCAGTGACCGACTGGTTCGAGGCGATGCCCTTGCGCCCGGGACTCAGCCCGCTGGCCGCGGTGCCCGAGTTCGAGCAATACGTGCTCACCCAACTGACGCGCGGGGATGACGACGACCCCAATGCCGACTTCCGGCACTGGCAACGAATCGGCGTCAACTGGCGCGAGTACTACGGGCGCACGTCCGATATTCCGATGCTCCACGTCGCCGGCTGGTACGACCCCTATTGCGGCAGCATGTTCGAGAACTACCTGGGCCTGTCACGCATCAAGACCGCGCCGATGCGGTTGCTGGTCGGACCCTGGACCCACGGCGGGAACACCCGATCGTACGCCGGCGACGTCGAATTCGGGGAGCATGCCGCGCTGCCCGATTTCTCCAGAGAGCTGCACCTGCAGTGGTTCGATCGCCATCTCAAGCAAAGACCCACGGCGGTCGACGACTGGCCGCCGATTCGTCTGTTCGTGATGGGCACGGGCGACGGTCACAAGGACGAGGACGGGCGGCTGTACCACGGCGGCTACTGGCGGGATGCGGCGGTCTGGCCGTTGGCCGAGGTCGAGCCCGCGCGCTACTACTTCCACGCGGACGGGACGCTGAGCAGCGACCCGCCGGCGGCCGAGGCGCCGCCCACCACCTACACCTACGATCCGGCGCACCCGGTGCCGACGATTGGCGGCTCGTTCTCCGGAGTGCTGAAGCGCGGCGCCTACGACCAGCGCGAGCGGCCGTTCAAGAGTCTTGACGGGGGATCGGAGAACGGCTTCTACGGTTCGCGGGCGCCCTACCTGCCGCTCAAGACGCGACCGGACGTCGTGGTGTTCCAGACCGCGCCGCTGGAGGCGCCGGTAGAGGTCATCGGTCCCATTACGGTCACGCTCCACGCGTCGTCGACCGCGGTCGATACGGACTTCACGGTGAAGCTCATCGATGTCTATCCGCCGAGTCTGGACTTTCCCTCCGGTTTCGACATGAACATCACCGACGGCATCATTCGGGCGCGGTACCGGAACGCGCCGAGCCGGCCCGAGCCGATGACACCGGGCGAGGTCTACGAGTTCCAGATTGAACCGTACCCGACGGCGAACCGGTTCAAGGCGGGGCATCGCATCCGGATCGACATCTCGAGCAGCAACTTCCCGCGCTTCGACGTGAACCCGAACACCGGCGATCCGGTCGGTCAGCACCGGCGTGCGATGCCTGCCGACAACTCGATCTACCATCAGGCCGCCTACCCGTCTCACGTCATCCTGCCCGTCGTCCCGGTTGATCCGGCCCGGTGACTTGACCGACGATGTCGTGTATCGTGTCGCTTCGATGACCGCGAGCCGCGACGGCAGCCGTGAGATTCAGGGGGCGCTCACGCCGGTCGTGTCGGGAACGCGGGTCTGGCAGGCGTGCGAGAACCAGGTATTGGCCTGACGGCCGCAGTTGCAGCAGGCAGACGGAGACGCGTGTGGACGGGAATACTCTGGAACTCTCGCTCGGCAACGACGTGGAGGAAATTGCCGCGGTCGCGGAGCGGATCGACGAATTCTGCGCGGCGAGCAATATCGGCCCGCAAGTCGCCTACGCTGTCAACCTGTCGGTCGAAGAGCTTCTGACCAACACGATCAGCTACGGGTACGGCGACGACGAACCGCACCGGATTGCGATCCGGGTGAGGCTGGACGCCAACCTGCTCGGCGTCGAGATGATCGACGACGCGAGGCCGTTCGACCCGACGACCGGGACGGAGCCAGATCTCGAGGCCTCGCTCGAGGATCGGCCCGTGGGGGGACTGGGTCTCTTCTTCGCGGATCAGATGATGGACAGCATCGAGTACCGCTACGAGGACGGGCGCAACGTCGTGCTCATGACCAAGAAGACGGACAAGGGCCCGGCTAGCCGGACCGGCGTCAGTCCGGCAGCGCCAGGGCGATGAGGCCGGGCACCCGGCCACCCACGGTCATGGCGATGTACTGCGTGCGGCCCACCATATAGGTCATCGGGGCGCCCAGTGCGGCGGCCGGGAGATCGAGCGAGGCGACCTCGGCGCCGGTGGCCTTGTCGTACGCCGCCAACCGCGGTCCGCCGTTCGTTCCTCCCGCCACCAACGCCTGAATCAGCAGCGTCTTCGTCAGCAGCGGACCGGTGCGGCCCCAGTCGCCCCCGAGCGGCGGCAGGTCGAGATCGCGCAGCAGCGGGTGATTGCGAATCCGGTCGCCGGTGCCGGTCGGTGTCATCCAGACGTGCTCGCCGGTGTTCATGTCGATGGCGGTCATGCGCGAGTAGGGCGGCTTCCACAGCGGCAGTCCGCGCGGCATGACCGGTCCGGCCGACAGCGACCGCCGCAGATAGCCGAGCGTCGACTGCGTCTCATGCGGCTGCGGGGGGCTCAGCCCGATCGTCGAGTGCGCATTGACCGACGGCACATAGAGATAGCCGGTATCCGGATCGACCGCGGCGCCGGACCAGTTGGCGCCGCCGCCCACCGACGGGCGCATGATGGTGCCGCCTTGCATCTGCGGTGTGAAGAGCGGTCCCAGGCGAAAGCCCCGGACCGCGTCGACTGCGAGCTGGCGAATATCGGGGGTGAAATCGACCAGGTCGTCGATGGACGTGCCCTGATACTCGAACGGGGCCGGCCGGGTCGGGAACGGTTGGGTCGCCGAGGGCGCCTCCCCCTCGAGGTCGGTGTCGGTCGGGACCGCGCGTTCCTCGATCGGCCAGATCGGCTCGCCGGTCACCCGGTCGAAGGCGTAGACGAATCCCTGCTTGCTGACCTGCGCCACCGCGTTCACCTGGCGGCCGTCGACCGTGAGGTCGATCAGATTCGGCGCGGCCGGCAGGTCGTAGTCCCACAGACCGTGGTGCACCATCTGAAAATGCCACTGTCGCGCGCCGGTCTCGGCGTCGACCGCGACCAGACTCTCGGCGAACAGGTTGTCGCCCAGCCGCGCGCCGCCATAGTAGTCGTTCGTGGCGGTGCCGATCGGCAGATAGACCCACCCCAGCTCATCGTCGGCGCTCATCAGCGACCAGACGTTGGTGTTGCCCGAATACCGCCACGAGTCGTTGAGCCAGGTGTCGGCGCCGAGCTCGTCCGGGCTCTGCGGCACCGTGTGGAAGTCCCATTTGTGGCGGCCGGTGCGCACGTCGTAGGCGCGCACCCAGCCCGGCGGCGCTTCCTTCGTGAGCGCGCGATCGTTGATGGTCGAGCCGATGACCACGGTGTCGCCGACCACGATGGGCGGAGACTGCGAGCCGATCGGCAACAGGTTCAACAGGTCGAGCTGGCCGCGGGTCGCGCGGGGCAGCCCCTCCATCAGGTCGACGCGTCCCCCGGCGCCGAACTCCTCGGCCGGCAGACCGGTCCTGGCGTCGACCGCGATCAGAAAGCCGTCGCCGGTGCCCCAGAAGACGCGTGCCGCGTCCTGGTCCTCCCAGTACGCCAGACCGCGGTGGCGCCAGGGGAGCGGCGGGGGAGACCCCGACTCGTACGCCCGCGGGTCGTGCACCCAGAGCGTCTCTCCAGTGCGGGCGTCGATGGCGGCCGCCCGATACAGCGCCGTGCTCAGATACAGCACCTCGTCGACCATCAGCGGAGTTCCCACCAGCGCCCGGAACGAGGGCCGGCTCAGCGACCGTTGGTTGCCGTCCCAGTCGGCCCAGCGCCCGGGCTGCTGCGCTTCCAGCAGGTCGAACACGGTTCGGGCCGGCAGCAACGATGTTCCGGCGGGGGTTGACCAGGGAAGATGGGTGTCGGCGGTGTCCCACCGCCAGACCACCTCGAGGCGGGCGAAGTTGTCCGCGGTGATCTGCGCGATCGGGGCGTATTTCGTGGCGCCGTTGTCGCCTGAGTGGCTGCGCCATTCGCCGCCCCACGCGCCCTGTTGGGCCGCGGCCGGCGCCGCGGTCAGGCAACACGCCGCGATCACGGCCAGGGTGACGCCGATGCTGCGCATGGTCGCATGTCCTCCAGTGGGCGGCGGCGCGCCCGCTCAGTCCCTGAGCCGCTCGAACTTCTGGAGCCGCTGGCCCACGTTGACCTCGGTCGTGTACAGGTTCCCGCTGGAGTCGACCGCCAGGTTGTGGAGCCGGTAGAACTGTCCCGCGTTCTTGCCGAGCCGGCCGAAGCGGCCGCGCACGTCGAGCGATGCGCGGTCCAGGATCCAGACGACGTTGTTGGTGCCGTCCGGCACGAAGAGCCAGCGCTGGTCCGGATCCTCGGAGAGCGTGACCCCCGACGCCGAGCCGCTGCCGAGTGTCTCCGGACGGATGAATGCTTCGGTGACGAACGTTCCATCCTTCTGGAACACCTGCACCCGGTTGTTGGTCCGGTCGGCGATGTAGACCAGGCCGTCGCGGGCGATGGCGACGTCGTGGACCGGGCTCCGGTAGTGGCGGATCGGTGCGGCATCCGGGTCATACGCCGGCAGCCCGGTGTCGTCCGGACGCTCGCCGTACGCGCCCCAGTGCCGGCGGTACTCGCCGCTGTCGGCGTCGAACACGATGACGCGGCGGTTGCCGTATCCGTCGGCGATATAGACTTCGTTGGCGTCCGGGTCGACCCGGATCCCGGCCGGACGACCCAGGTTTGCGGTGTCGTTGCTGCCGCCGCTCTGCCCCGCGCGCCCGATCTGCAACAGGAAGTCGCCGTCCGCCGTGAACTTCAGCACGTGCGCGTCTCCGGCGGCGTTGCCGCCGATCCAGACGTGTCCCTGGTGGTCGACGTGGATGCCGTGCTCGCTGGCCGGCCACTCGAAGCCGTCGCCCGGGCCGCCCCACGAGCGCACGACGTTGCCGGCCGGGTCCAGCTCGATCACCGGCGGCGCCGGCACGCAGCACATGCCCTCTTCGCCGCGCTGGCGGGCATCCAGGGTCCCCGGCCGGTGCAGCACCCACACATGGTCGCGGTCATCGACCGCCACGCCGGACACCTGACCCAGCATCCAGTTGTCCGGCAGCTCGCGGGCCCAGAACGGGTCGACCCGGAACCGCGGGAGGTCAGACGCGTCGGCCGCCTCGGGCGCCGGCGCGGCAGATGGCCCCGGATCGGCCGCTGGGCCGCCGCAGCCGCTCGCACCGAGCACGAACATGAGGGTCGCCAGGACGCGTGAGCCGCGCTTCACCATGTCGGGCACAATACACCACACGATTCTGTTCGGTCCGTGAACGGCGAGGCGCGGGCGGCTATCCGGGTAGACGTCGTTCGAATTCCGGCGATCGGATCATCCGCGTCAGCGTTTCGGCGTAGCGGCCCGATCGAACCAGATTCAGGTACGTACGGACGCCGCCCGTGTCCGCCGGTCTGTCGAAGAGTCCCGTGTAGAACCGGTCGAGCAGGTCGCTGGGCGACACGCCGTTGCGACTCTCGGAGAACTCCCTGCTTCGGACCATGGCGTTGACCAGGCTCTCGAGGTTGCCCTGCTGCACTTCTGCGACGGCGCTCCCCAGACTCGGCGGGTCGGGGTCTCGCGCAAGAATGGCGGCGTACAGCGCGCCGACGATGTAGCGAGCCTCGCCGCGGCTGTACGAAGTCCGGGCGGCAGGGTCCACCTCGAACTCGATGTCCCATTCGAAGTTGAGGTTGCCGGGCACCCAGACCACGAGTCGGCAGCGGTCGGCTGGGGACCGCGCGGTAATCCGCAGGCCGCGCCGCCCGCGGTCTTCGATGTCGAGCACGCGACCGCATCCTGCATCGTCGTACCTGAGCACGATGCGGTCGGCGGGGAATCTCCGCCCGCGCTGGTCGCGTCCGTCCAGCTCCAGGTCAATCCGGCCGCGCGGCGCCAATCGGTACCGCGACTGTCCGTCGAGCCCGTCCGCGTTGCCGTCGACGTCCGTCGCAACGAGTTGCGCCTGGCACAGCACCGGACGCGGCCAGGACCCGCAGTCCTGGGCCAGCGTGCGTTCGGGCCCGCCGAGAATCATCAGGATGGCCAGGGCCGGCACGCCCAACATTGTCGCCGCGCCCGACAGAGCCGCACCGCCTCGAATCGAACACGTGGGCATTGATTGCTCCTTTGGGTTCGCTCACTCAAGGCCGCGTTTGATCGATAGTATGCGATTTGTGGCGGCGGCGCCGTTCTGCCCAATGCGGCGAGGGCGTGTATGGGTTGGTCGCGGGATTCGCCCGCTGTCTGGCTGAGAAATCTGGAACACGAGAAATTTCGGTACTCGCTAACACCGCCGCCCGCACCGACTCGGTAGCGATCCAGCAGGATTTGAGGAATCCGGCTGGATCTAGATCTCACCACGATCCAGACGCACTGTAAGTTCTCGTGCGCCCCGCGCCGCCAGTATCTCCAGCAACTCTTCGAACGCGATCATTTCTCGTGACAGCGACAGGTGCATATTGATCTCAGCGCCTCGAAACAACATGTTGAAGCCTCGCAACCGAGAATGCGACCTTCCGATGGTTTCGATTTCCCCAGCCACTCGTAGAAATCTCCGGCCGCCACCGCGTCGACCCATCGCCGCAGATGATACTTGGGAAGCCTCGTATCCGCGGTCACTTCTTCGATTGATTCGCCGCCCAGCACGCGTTCGATGGCACGCGCCCGTACGAACAGCTTCGGTGGTTCAAGACCGCCGAAGACCTGGGCCATCAGTCTGACGTATCGGTGGAGGGGCGTCACTGCGCGCGTCTTTGAGTCGGTTCCTTGTCCACGCGCGAAGTCGCGGGAAGGGGCGAGAATCTGAAGCGGGAGCCAGCCAGATATTCTTCAGCGAGTTCCATTGCCAGCCACTGGCGACCGAGGCGTTCTGCGGCCTCTCCGACGACGTTTGATCCGGCGAACGGATCGACAACGGTATCGCCCGGCTCGGTGCAGAGCTTGACGAAGAACTCGGGCAACGCCCGTGGGAATCGGGCTGGGTGAATAGCGAGGCCAGCTGACGCGCAATCCTTCAGGTACGAGCTGTTCGAGTCGTTGTTGCCGAACTCGAGAAGATTCGGAGGGATGGCTCCACCGTGGTTCTTTCTGAACTTCGTCGTGATGTTGTGACCGGAGGGCCGCTGCTTCGGACGAAAGCCCTTGTCAATCAGACGGAGCATGTCGCGACTGTACGGCCTCAGTACCTGCTTGTTGTCGGCTTTCGGCCATTCAGTCTTGCTCAGCCAGAACACCTGATTGACTGCGCACTTGACCCGGATTCTTCGGACATTCACCCACTCGGCCGGCGCAGGTAACGCCGCGGGATTGTACCAGTAGAAATCCTGAGCGAAGTGGAATCCCGTTTGCTCACAGAGCGCGATTACGACCTTGTACTGATAGAGGGATCGGATCGGTGCGCCCTTGTTCCAGACACCGCCGAGATCCAGGACGAAACTGCCCTGGTCCGTCAGAATGCGACGGCACTCCCCCGCGTACGGCAGTAGCCAGTCGACGAACTCGTCCTCTCCGACAGACGTATATGGCTTCTTCTTGCGGAATGTGAGCGGGAACGGGGGCGAAGTCACGATCAGATCAACGCTCCCTGACCTGACGCTGGACAGGTGATCGAGCGCGTCCCCGAGGTAGGCGCTACCGAACTTCGTCGTGTAGTAGGGACTCATGTGTGCCGATCG
This sequence comes from Vicinamibacterales bacterium, assembly GCA_965220695.1. Lineage (GTDB taxonomy): Bacteria > Acidobacteriota > Vicinamibacteria > Vicinamibacterales > UBA8438 > UBA9620. The sequence goes on from OZ244838.1 coordinate 470,033, forward strand.
CCTCGCATTGCGGTGTCCGGGAATCTGGTTCGACGTCCATTTCTGGAGCGGCGAGCAACGAGGCGCTACGTACATCCGCTCGTCGCGTCTGACCAGTCGGCGCATCGCCAGTTTCGGTCAGCGCAGAGTTTCACTCCGGGTTATTGGAGCTCGCCCCAGCCCAGACAAATGCACTTGTCCCGCCCCGACGGCCCCCCGCTCGCACACGCCGGCAAGAGGATTGGCCCACATCCAGTTGCCGTCGTTCCCGACCGGTTCATGCCGAAAATACTCTCCGGGAGGACGGACGTCAACAAACACGGAGCCTGTGCCCCGTTTCGCACCTCGCGTATACCGGCCGCTACGTAGAACGGGATCCCGGTTCTCCCGACGGTGCGTCAAGGGAGACCTGCGTCGCCCCCTGGCGGCGCCGTCGCCATGACTGCGTAAATCCGATGAGGCACGAGCAGCGGATCATCGGGGAATCGTTCGGCGAGGAGGCGGGCGTGCGCTTGATCGAACTCCCGGACCTCGCGTGCGTCGAGTGTCGCTCCTACCCCCGCGCTCGCCCTTATGCGTCCCCGCCAGGCGTCTGCCGTATAGGCAAGGTCAATGTCATACTCGACGACGCTGGTCCGCGAGAATCCTGCGCGCCCGAGGTCGGCGATCCATCGGGGGTGGCGTCCCGTGCCGCCGTGAAGGGTCCAACGAGGGTTGGCTCGTCGGATGAGCTGCTCGGTAGCCTCTGGAACGCTGCCCGGTAGTGGAAGCCAGTCCAGCGAGGCGACAACGAGGTGGCCGCCGGGGGCCAGCAGCCGGCGCGCCTCCCTGGCTGCCGCGTCTGCCTTGAACCACCACCAGCTCTGCCCCGCGATCACCAGGTCGGCGCACCGCGGAGGCAGTCCGGTGGACTCGGCCCTGGCGTGAACATATTCGACGTGAGCGCCGGCAGCCCTGTCGAGGGCCAAGGCTTCACGAGTCATCGCTTCAGCCGGGTCGACCCCGATCACGGTGCTTGCGCCCCGGACGAAAAGCGCCCGGGCCAGTGTACCTGTTCCCGTCCCGAGATCGATGGCGCGGGTCCCCTTGATGCGCACGCCGCGCTGTTCGAGCATGTCGAAGAAGCTGTCCGGGAAACCGGCGCGGCAGGTGGCATAGTCGACCGCGGTACTGCCGAAGTCGACACTCTCCATCTCACGCGCCCGGCCGGCGGGATCGGAATGATTGCGGGTCATCTTCGCCCTCCACTTGGCGAGTCCGGTCGGGAATCAGCGTACCAGACCTCACCTGGTTCCCTCGGCGGGGGAATACGCGACGCCTCCTCGGGGTCTTGATCCATGACTGCGTTTGAGGAGACCCGCACATGACCGTGCAAAAGTTCATGGCACTGACCGCCAGGATTCCCGAACACACGCTGCGGCGCGCCATCGCGGCGGCGCTGGCCAACGGCGTCCCGCATACGCCGGAAGAGTTCGCGCGTTTCCACGCCGATGTCATCGACGAACTTCGTTACGCGGTCTGCGATCCGCGCGACAGAGCGGCGTGACCGCAGACCCTGCCGGTCGAATGCCGTCAACGCATTCAGCGTCGTCGCGGGTGGGGCCGTCATCGCTGCCGGTTAGCCCTTCTTCCCATCATCCCCTCGAAACAGGAGCCGATCCAGGGCTTGGGGCGTGTCCACCGCGTGGTGCGGCCGGGCGCGCATCACGACCTCGGGCTCGAAGGGTCCCCACAAGACCGCGGCGGTCGTGACCCCGGCCGCGTTGCCGGCCCGTACATCGTGCGGCGAGTCACCGACCAGCAGCACGCGGCGGGTCGCGGCCAGATGCAACGCGTCCAGCGCGGCGAACACCGCTTCCGGATGCGGCTTGCCACGGGTCACGTCGTCGGCCGTGACGACGATCTGGAAACGCCGGTCCAGCCCGCAGCACCGCAGGGTCCGGCCGGCCATCGCGCGCCGCTTGCTCGTGACGACGGCGATGGGACACCCGGCCTCCACCAGCCGCTCCACCACCTCGACGACACCCGCGCAGGGCCGCACCATGCCGTCGTGGACCGTCTCCTGGAACGACGTGTACGTCCCGAGCATGGCTCGCGCCTCCTCCGGCGTCCTGGCAAACCCGGCGAGCTGGTCCCGAAGCGGCCGGCCCAGCCCGGCGATCCAGGCCGCATCGGGCGGCGTCACGCCGAGGTGATGCTCCATCGTGTGACGGTAGCTCAGCAGGATGAGGTCCACGGAGTCGGCCAGCGTGCCGTCCAGATCGAACAACACGGCGCCGAACGAGCACTGCTCGGTCGAGGCTGCTGCGGTGGGCGCTCGGGACGACCGATGAACGTGCTCAGCCATGCGCTGCCTGTCGGCGTCGGTACTCCTCCACCACCGGCGGCCGCGCGATCACGGACGGTTTCCGTTCCGGGTGCCTGGCAACCAGCGGTGTGAACGGGTCGCAGGACTCACGCAGCATCCCGCTGATCCATGCTGAATTCTGCGGTTCCATGCTGAATTCTGCGGTTCCATGCTGAATTCTGCGGTTCCATGCTGATTCTGCGGTTCCATGCTGAATTCTGCGGTTCCATGCTGAATTCTGCGGTTCCATGCTGAATTCTGCGGTTCCATGCTGAATTTTGCGGTTCCATGCTGAATTCTGCTGCTCTTCGTTGCTCCGGCTGACGAACAGGGCAACCACAAGGGTTGCCCCTACAGGTATGCTCCCTCTTCTCGCCTTGCTCAGCGGGCGCATCGCCGGTCGAATGCCGCGGGGTTCTTGGCGGGCTCCTAGGGCGCCGGCAACAGCGTGTCGCGCGCCACCCAGTCGCCGCGCAGCATGACGCGGTCGATCTGGAGCGTGTTCGAGATGTCGGCCAGCGGGTCGGCGTCGAGCACGATGAGGTCGGCGCTCTGGCCGGCTTCGAGCGTTCCGAAGTCCGCTTCACCGACGGGCGGCGTCCGGCTGGCCCCGGTGGCGGTCGCGGCCACGAGTGTCTGCATCGGTGTCAGCCCCGCCTCGACGTAGAGCTCCAGCTCGTGGTGGGTGCCCCAGCCCATCGGCACGTTGCGGGTCCCGCTGTCGGTCCCGAGCGCCACGGCGATACCGGCGTCGTGGATGGTCTTCACGAAATCCAGGACCTGGCGGAACGCCGCCTTGCGGTCCTCGAAGCCCGGGTTGCCGACAATGTTCGCGCGCGTCTCGGGGTCGTCGAACGCGGCCAGCGCGCCCGCATTCATCACCCGTCGCAGATCGGCGTCCTCCAGCAGCTCCGGGTGCTCGGCGAAGTGCCAGTTGTTCTGGCTGATGGACAACGTGGGCGAAAAGCCGCACCGCTTCTCGAGACACAGTTGCAGGAACTCCTGCGAGGGTTCGGGGTCGTCCATCGGTACGCCGGCGCCGGGGCCGAACGTGCGCACGGTGCTGTGCAGGAACTCGTTGAGCCCCGCCTCGAGCAGTTGCACGCCATCGGCCTCCGCATCAATGTGCGCCACCGGGATGATGCCGGCCGTGATCGACTCCTCGACGATCGCCGCGCGGATCTCGGGCGGTATCTTCAAGCCGGATTGGGGCACGTCGTTCACCCACATCTTGGTGAAGTGGACCCCCAGGGCGGCCTGTTCCCGGACCATCGCGCGCGCCTCCTCTTCCGACGTGGGGGTGTTCGCGATGCCCGAGTTGAAGCCGTCCGGGTAGGAGAACCCGCGGCCGGCCGTGAACGCCCGCGGCAGATCGGGCCGCCCGGCGTGCGCCTCGAGCATCAGCGCCACTTTCTCGGGGTCGTCGCTGCCGATGCTCCGCGTCGTGGTCACGCCGTAGTAGAGCTGCGACTTGAGCGCCTGCTCGACCGCCGCCAGGTCCCCACCGTAATGGGCATGCAGGTCCACCAAGCCGGGGATGACGGTCTGCCCGGACGCATCGACGACCTCGGCGCCCGCGGGCACGGCGGTCGTCTCGCGCGGACCGGCGGCTTGCACACGACCGTCTTGTATGACGATGACCGAATCGGGGACCGGCGCCGAGCCGCTGCCGTCGATGAGCTGGGCCCCGACGATGGCCAGGCCGCCTGGTTCGGGTGGTTCGTCCTGCGGCGCCAAGCTCCCGCCGCAGGCGGCAAGCGTGGCGGCCAACAGCAAGGGGACGGTTCGTTGCGGCTCGAAGATGATTGCCATGATGCCGGGCATCTTAACACCCGGCGAAGTCGGGTCGCACACACCCGACGAAGTCGGCTCGCACACATCCGACGAAGTCGGGTCGCACACACCCGACGAAGTCGGCACACACACATCCGACGAAGTCGGGCCACAATCAGGACATGATCTTCAGCGCGATATATCAGCCCGTGGTGAAAGCCCCGCTGCATTCGAGCCCCGCAGAATTCTGCACTTCCCCGCGGAATTCTGCTGTTTCACGATGCACCCCGCCTGACGGCGTTGTTCGTCGGTTGCAAATGCCCAATTTGCGCCCTCCTCACGCCTTGTCAGGTGGGCGCCTCGCCGCTCTCGGTGCCACGCGGGGTTTCACCACGGGCTGAAAGTGGAAGGACATCGGTGTATGGTGTTCAGGATGCTTATCCAGGGGGCCAGAATGATATTGCCGGTCAAAGCAAGCAACGTGCACCGGATGGTTGCTGCTCTCGTGTTGTGGAACGCTCTCTTTCTCGTGGCGGGATGCGGCGGTGGCGGACGCGGTGGCGCACTGGATGCGACTGCCGTCCACACGTCGCACGCCGCTACGGAGGGCTCGGTCAGCTTCCAGCTCGATGCATGGGCCGATAACTGGTTTGCGGCCTATCTTGGTGAGAATCTGCTTGTCGAGGACTCCGTCCCGATCACGACCGAACGGTCGTTCAATGCCGAAACGGTCACCTTCGATGCTGACTATCCGCTGCATCTGAACTTCGTCCTCAAGGACTACAAGGAAAACGATACGGGATTGGAGTATATCGGTGAACGCAACCAGCAGATGGGTGACGGCGGCTTTGTCATGCAATTGACCGATACAGGTTCCGGCGAGGTGGTTGCGGTCACGAATGGCGGTTGGGCATGCACTGTCATTCATCACGCGCCATCGGACAAATCCTGCGAGGATGCATCCGATCCTGTTGCGGGTGAAGGAGTATGCGACTTTGTCTCCCTGGACGAGCCGGCAGGCTGGAAGAGCGACAGTTTCGATGACAGCGGATGGAACGACGTCACCGTCCATACCGCGAGTGACGTCAGGCCCAGGGATGGCTATGACCGGATTGCCTGGGATTCAGGCGCTGAGCTCATCTGGGGACCGGACCTCGAAACGGATAACACGATTCTGTGCCGGATGATCGTCAACTCCCCGTAGGAACACACCTCTGGAGTCGCGCCTGCATCAGGACATGATCTTCAGGGCGAGATAGGGAACGAAGTTCAAGATCAGCACCGCGAATCGATACTGCTGAAACACGCGGAAGAAGGTGACCTCCGCTTCCGCCTTGGTGACACCGAACATCGCCGCAGTGATCGTGGCGAAGATGTCGTGAAAGAGACTAAAGACCAGCACAGCCAGCAACAACACTCCGATATTGATGACGGTACACCAGCCGAAAAACGTTGCCAGCGTGTCGATTGAGGTCATCGTCCGTGCTCCTTGAGGTGGACCCGGTTTCGTGATCAGGTCAACGCTTTCGGTCATATATGACGTGCGCACCGGCCGCGTCCGGCTCTCCGGGTCGTTCGTCGCCGCCGGCGGTCTGCCACCGGCGCAGCCGCGCCAGGACGTCGTCCGCGTCGCGCGTGCGGCTCACAGCGAGTCGCGGGACATCAGAAAGGCATGCACCTGCCAGATCTCGTCGCGCGAGAGCAACTGTTCGAAGGCGGGCATGTTCGTGCCGTCGCGGCCCCTGGTGACGGTGTCGAAGAACTGTCCGGGCTGGAGTCTGGTCCGGAAGACATTCGGGCCTGCGCCGGCGCCGGTCCGGTGACAGACGACACAGCGCGCGCGGTAGATACGTTCACCGGCGGCGACCGCCCCGGTGTCGCCCAGCAAGGGGTTGAGCGCGTCGCCCGCGGACGCGGCGGTCGAGGGGGGTGGAGCCGCCGTCGTGACCGGCTCGCCGCCATCGGTGGGCGGAAACCCGTATCCCGGCAGCACACGGCCGCCGAGAGTATGGCCCGGCTCGCCGACCCGCGGCAGCCCGCCGTCGAGGGTGGTCAGGTTCGTGCCCGGCTGCACACGCGCGGGACCGCCGCCATCCAGCGCGAACACCCAGAGATTGCCGGCCTTCGGCTCGGTGTAATAGAAGATCATGTCCCCACCGATGCCCCCTGACGGCACGGCCAGGTACTGCGTGCCGTCGAGTTCATAGGTGATAGGGCTGCCGATGATGCCGGAGCCGGTCTGGAACTGCCACAGCACGTCGCCGCTACGGGCATCGATCGCCATGACGTAGCCGCGCATGTCGCCAGTGAAGACCAGCCCGCTCGAGGTGGCCACGGCGCCGGCCCAGAAGGGCGCGGGGCTCGTCACGCGCCACATGACCGTGCGGTTGACCACGTCGAAGCCCACGAAGTTGCCGGGATTCTCGCTGGTCAGATACTGCTGATAGTCGCCGCCTAAATACGATTCGCCCTGCGTCGGGGGTTCGAACTGATCCTCGGCCCAGAACCGGTAGCCCATCGCCCACTGGTTCGACATGAAGTAGAGCGCGCCGAGATCGGGGTTGTAGGCCAGCGGTTGCCAATCGATCGCGCCCTCGAGGCTGGGAACGATGGGACCCACTTCGGGGCCGCCGGACTGCGCCACCATGTCGGGGTTGATCTGCGGGCGGCCGGTCTCCGGATCGAGGCCGAAGGCCCAGTTGATGCCGGGCACGATCGGATCGCCGTAGAGGAACCGGCCGTCGGTGCGGTCGAGCGCATAGAAGAAGCCGTTCTTGTCGTGGTGAAACAGCGCCTTGACCGGCCCGTGGTCGCGCAGCGTCACGTCAGCCAGCACCGGCGTGCTGACCGCATCGTAGTCCCAGCAATCCCACGGCGTATATTGAAACCCCCAGCGGATGTCGCCGGTGTCGGCGTCCATGGCGATGGTCGCGGCCGTCCACTGGTTGTCGCCCGTGCGGACGTGGCAGTTCCAGGGCGCCGCGTTGCCGGTGTTCCAGTAGACGAGGCTCAGCTCCGGATCGTACGCGCCCGTGGTCCAGGTGGGGCCGCCGCCGTGCCGCCAGGTGTCGCCTGGCCACGTCTCGTTGCCGGGCTCGCCGGGACTGGGGATGGTGTAGGTCGTCCACCGCAATTCGCCCGTCATGGCGTCGAAGGCCTTGACGAAGCCCCGGATGCCGTACTCGCCGCCGGCCACGCCGGTCAGGACCAGGCCGTTGACCACCAGCGGCGCGCCGGTGATGCTGTAGCCCTGCCGCCAGTCGATGACCTCCGACTCCCACACGACGCCGCCGGTCTCCCTGTCGAGCGCGATCAGGCGCGCATCCATCGTGCCGACATAGACCAGTTCGCCGAACAACGCCACGCCGCGGTTGTTCGACCCGCAGCAATAGACGCGTTCGACGTCGTCGGACATGCGCGGGTCGTAGCTCCACTTCTTCGCGCCGGTGCGGGCGTCGATCGCGAACACGCGCGATTCGTCGGCCGAGAGGTAGAGCACACCCTCGTGCAGAAGCGGTGTGGCTTCCAGACCGCGGTTGTCGCCGCCCGTCGCGAACACCCAGGCCGGACGCAGGCGGCCGACGTTGTCCGGCGTGATCTGGTCGAGCTCGACGAAGCGGTGACCCTGGTAGTCGCGGCCGTACATCAGCCAGGCCGAGGTGTCGGCGGCGGCCGTCTCCAGGTCGGAGGTGGTGATCTCCTGTCCCCGCGCCACCGGCGATGACAACCCCGCCGTGACGATCAAGACCATTGGAAGCGCCGGAACAATCCGTGAAGACCACATCCGCATGGCGTACCCTCCAGCCAGCCCCTGTCGCGGACCCCAGCGCCCACCCTGTCGGCGCTGTGTATCGGATCGACGCGCGGCTCGCTGAATCAACGTACCACGAATGGCGGCGAGAGCCCGCCGGTGGCCGCGGCACGCCACTAGCCGGCGGACACGATACAGCGTTTTTCGAATGCAGCGGGGCTCTTGCCAGTGATTCCTGGAACCCGATCACCGCAACCCCCCTAGCGTGAACCATCTGACCCAGGTATGCCCCCGCCGAGGCACGAGAGGAGGAAACGGCTCACGTTCCCCGCACGTTGTCGCAATGATGCGATGGCGCCCCGATCGGCCGCACGCCATCGGTGCAGGCGACCACGTTCATCGCCCTGCCGGGCGCGATGCACTACAATTCGGAACCGAGGTACTCGACCGGCGGCCCTCCGCTGGGGCCCTGCCACGGTTGACGGGCAGGCGCGGCGCCGCGCTGCCACCCAGGAGGATCGAAGATGAGACTGCTACTGACCGCGGTTGCCGTGCTGTCGCTCGTCTCGCCGGCCTACGCCCAACTTGCCGTGCCCAACGAGGCCGGGTTGACCTACGGACACGTGCATCTGAACGTCTCCGACGTCGAGTTGCACAAGCGGCTGTGGGTCGACCACTTTGGCGGCGTCGTCACGCAGAAGGGGCCGCTCGTCGCGGTGCGGCTGCCTGGTTTCCTCGTCGCGCTCAGCGCCCGCGCGCCGAGCGGGCCGTCACAGGGATCCGTGATGGATCATTTCGGGTTCAAGGTGCGCGATACCGGCAAGTGGCTGGACAAGTGGCGGGCGGCCGGCTACGCGGTCGATTCGGAGTTCTCCGGCGCCGAAGGCCAGCACAACGCCTATGTGACGCTGCCCGACGGCGTGCGCGTCGAGTTGCAGGAAGACCAGATGCTGCCGGTCGAGGTCTCCGGCTATCACATCCACTTCTTCACGCCGGAGTACGAAGCGCTGCTCGACTGGTATCTCGACGTGTTCGGGCTCGAGAAGCGGCCCCGCGGCCGCATCGAGACGACCACCAATGTGCCCGGCATGAACATGAGCTTCGGTACCGCGAGCGGTGAGATGGCCCCGTCTCAGGGGAGAGCGATCGACCACATCGGGTTCGAGCTCGACGATCTCGAGGCGTTCTGCGAGCAGTTGACGGCGAAGGGGATCGAGTTCGACGTCGAGTACCGCGAGATCGACAGCATCGAGCTGAAGATCGCCTTCATCACCGACCCGGCCGGCACCTACATCGAGTTGACCGAAGGCTACGACGCGTACTGATATCCCGACCGCCCCGGCCGGCACCTACATTGAGCTGACCGAAGGCTACGACGCGTACTACCAGCCCGTGGTGCACGTCGTGCGTGGCACCGAGGGTGGCGCTACTACGCTCGGTTCACGGACGCCGGGGCCTGCCGCCGGTCCGAACCCGCTCCCGCATACCGGCGGTCCGCCGGACGCTACTGCGTTGCGGCGCCGAGCCAGGCGGCGCTCAGGCCGGCCCGGTCGACCGCCTCGCCGCGCAGATAGACGTCGACGATCCGCCGCGTGTTGGTGATGTCGTCGAGGGGATTGGCCTCGAGCACCACGAAGTCGGCGCTCATCCCGGCGGCCAACGTCCCCACGTCGTCCAGCGCCAGCAGTTCGGCCGAGTTGCGCGTGGCCGCGACCAGCACGTCCGCCGGACTCATGCCCGTGCGCACCATGTCTTCCATTTCGGCGTGCGGGCTCCAGCCGGCGCCGCCGTCGGTGCCGAACGCGATCGTCACGCCCTCGGCGCTCAGCCGGTTCAGATTACGGGCCTGGATGCCGAACCGTTCCTGCGCCCCCGGCCGGTCGACCGACCGCTCCTGCATGCCGGCCAACTGGTCGGGTGGAATGGTGCTGCCAAGCCAACTCAGGTCCGCGGCCACGCCTGGACCGGGCAGGTTCGGGACGAGAACCACGTTCGGCCGTTCCTTGAACAACTCGATCGCCTCGTCGTCGACGTCCATGTCACGAATGCCGTGGGCGAAGGCGTCGATGCCGGCTCGCAGCAGGCCCTTGGCGTCCTCCAGCGTGAAGATGTGCGCGGTGACCCGCAGCCCATGCTGATGGGCCTCGTCGATGACGGCGCCATACAGTTCAGGCGTCATCTTGTCGTACTGTCCGTTCCGGTCGTCGACCCAGATCTTCACCAGATCGACCTGTTCTGCGGCAAGCTCCTGTACGGCCGCTCTGGCTTCCTCCTCGGTCGAGATCCAGAACGGGATGTCGGTGCGGCCCGGTTCCGGCCGCGTGATGCCGCGCCCGGCGGTGCGAAACCTCGCCGCGCCGGGCAGCACCTCGTCGCGCACCTGGAAGGCGAGGTCGCCGCCGTCCTGTCCCAGGCTCATGACCGCGCCGACTCCCCAGTACGCCTTGCGCTGCAGATCCTCGACCAGCTCGTCCCGCGTGCGCCGGAGGTGGACGTGCGTGTCGACGATCGCCGGCATGACGGTCCGACCGGTCAGATCGACCCGCGCGGCTCCCGCAGGGACGTCGACACTGTCGGCGCTGCCGACCGACACCAGGCGATCGCCTTCGACCACCAGCGTGCCGTTCTCGACGACCGTGCCGTCACCGACGATGAGGCGTCCGCCCTCGTAGGCGATTGCGTCGCTCGCGTCAGGCTGCGTTTCAGCCGGTGGCGCCCCACACCCGACAAGAACGGCCAGGACGGGCCACACCAAAGCGGGGAGGGTCGGGTTCGAGCGGACGGCGACAGGGATACGGCGCATGGCATTCTCTCCGAAGTGGCGACCTGGGACACGAACGCTTCTATGGTCTTTCCCGCGGCGGCGTTCCGAAACCAGAACGAGCCGACCATGGCGATGACGCCGGGGCCGGCCCGTCACTCGGACGACAAGATGCGGCAGACTCCTAGGAGCCCGTGGTGAAAGCCCCGCTGCATTCGACCGGCGATGCATCCCGCGTGGACCGCGTTGCTCCTCGGTTGCATATGCCCAATATGCGCCCTCGTCGCGCCTTGCCACGCGGGCGCCTCGCCGGTCTCGGTGCCACGCGCGGTTTCACCACGGGCTCCTACCGGCGCAGCTCGCGGCCCTCGAGTTCGAGGTTGCGTGCGCCGGCCAGGATGCCGTGCAGGCCGATATTGCCTTCGTGGCAGGCGTACTCGAACAACGGACCGTCGGTGCGCCGGAACGGCATCATCACGGTGTACGGCGCCGTGTAGACCGTGGGATCGGTGATGGTCCACTCGTAGGCCATCCGGTCGCCGTTGATGCGTGTGATCTTTTCGATCAGGTGCTTGTTGGGGCTGGTGCCGCGACTCTCGCCGCCGCGGAACTGGGTGGTCTCGATCACGAAAGTCTCACCTTCCCAGTGACCGCGGGAGACGCCTGAGAACTGCTTGAACGGCGGCTTGGCCACGTCATCGATCGGAATGATGCGCGCGTTGTGGACCATTTCGTTGAGGATGACGACGTGGTCCTTCGTCTGGAAAATCTGCACGTTGTTGTTATAGGCGCCGGAGGTCATCGGGGGTCCGGAGTTGAATCCCATGATGCAGCGGTCCATCAGGCTGCGGCTCTCGTGCGAATCGTAGCGGCGCGCGGTCGCTTCCGCCCGGCTGAGCTGTTGGCGCGGTTGCGCGTCCGGCGGCCGCGGGACCCTGGGCGGCATGCGTCCATCGGGCGGATCGATGATGAGGGAGGTCCGCTTGTCGTCCGTCAGGTCGACCCCGCGTTCGTACCAGAACTCGTTGTAGGACAGTACGCCGCCCTCTGCACGCGGCTGATAGCCGGCGCTCCGCGCACCTGTCTCCGGGTCGAAGAGGTCGCGATTCTGGCGCGTACGCTCGGAGGCCTCGAACTCGGCGGCTTCTTCGGCGCTCAGGGTTTCCTGTCCCTCGAACTGCCGGGGGCGCTGGAACGGGGTCAGGGTCCGGAACGTGAAGATGCCGGAGATGTCCGGCTGGCCGTCCGGTGTCCGCATCGGCTGTTCGTTCTGTGCGGCGGCCGGGACCGGCGCGAGTGTCATCACGAGGGCCGCCATGAACACCACCGCGACGCATTGCTTGATCATCGGTTGTCTCTCCTGACACTGGGCGGCATCGCCGTGCGCGACGGTCTCGATCATCGGTTCATGACCGCGACCGGGCATACGCCGCCACCCTGCGAATCACAATGTGCATCAAGACATTAAACGCTGGGGCGCGCCAGATGCAAGGACTACGTGGATCGGTCGGCCAGGAGTGCGCGTCTTGGAATATTCTCGGGCTGCAATTCAGCCGTTGGCCCACGATCTGACGCGCGGCGTCGAGGCGACTTCGCTGGTCGGCGTATGGCGTCGACGCCCGGCGGCCCGCGACACGGCCGGCAGTACCGGCTCCGTCAACTCGCGCCCTGGCGTGTGGAGGGCGGACCCGCCCATGCTGCGTCAACACCGCGAGATCGCTGGCGGCCAAGCCAACGCGTCGCCCGCGACGGGGTCCCGCCGGAACAGCAGTGTGCATATGTGGTCGTCGGCGAGTTGGTCGGCCCGGACCATTCGTGAGTGTTCCAGGTCAGAACGCCGCAGCAAGGAGTTCAACGCTGTTCTTTGCTCGATCATCCAATCCGGCTTCGTCAAGCAACGCCTGTGCCTTTGCGCGAAGCCGTTCATCACCGGTGATAAGAAACGCTCGCTTCAGATAATCGATGGCAAGGATGGGGTTTCTGTCAAGTTGATCGGCAACCAGTTCGTAGTGGTCGGCCTGTTGTGGCAATGACTCCAGGTACGCCCTGAAATTTTCGTTGAACGCATCATTGAATTCGACGTACTCCGTCCTGACGAAGTCGCTTGGCACCCTGGTTTTCAGAGATTTCACTAGCAAGGTCTCCTTGCCAAGTGCTTGTGCAACGCCGAGTTCATAGTAGATATTCTCCTGCGTGGACCGGGGAATCTCTTCGTGGCAAATGCCGACGGAAAGTGGTGTGGACGCTATCAGGTGCCATATTTTCATCAGAAAATCGCGGCCAGTGACGCGCGAATGGGCATCGACGACTACGTATTCGAAGGTCTCGCAAAGTTCGGACACCGACCGGCGGATGGCTTCGACTCCTTCGGGAACAGAGTGGCCGAGGCGTGTCATGAGGAAACAGTGTCTCGGGCTGCTCGGTATCGAACTCGTCAATGCGTCTCCGTCCAGCGGACTGTAGATGATCATCCGCTCTTCCTGGTTCTGGCTACGGGGACGCCCTTATAGGGACCGGCAGATTTCTTGTGCGAGATGATCTTGCCGGCGCTTCTGTCGATTTTGACGTAGCGCTTGGTTCTCGGGTTCTTTACCTGCACGACGTCTCGTTTCGTTCTACGGGATGGCATTTTTGCAGTCATTTTCCTTACCCTTCAATTCGCCCGGCTATCGTTCGCGCGCTGGCGACCACTCGCGGGTACGGCGCTCGGCTTCCGCCAACTGGCTCGGAGTCAGTTGGCGGGCCACGAGGTCGAGGCTCTGCAGGACGGAGTCCCGGGCGGGTCCGGTGGCGGCGGCGGCCGCCAGGCTCAGCCAGTGGTGCGCGGCGACGAAGTCGCGCGCCACCCCGTCGCCGTTGGCGTACATGACACCGAGGTTCTGCTGGGCCGACGCTTCGCCCTGGTCGGCGGCGCGCCGGAACCAGCGGGCGGCCTCGGCGGCGTCGCGCGGCACGCCGGTGCCGGTGTCATAGCTCATGCCCAGGTTGAACTGGGCCCGCGCGAAGCCCTGCCCGGCCGACCGCCGCATCCAGCGGAGCGCTTCGGCCGTGTCCTGCGCGACGCCCCGGCCGTTCAGGTACATGTTGCCGAGGGCGAACTGGGCTTCCGCGTGTTCCTGGTCGGCGGCGCGGCGGATCCAGTCGACGGCCGCGGCGTCGTCCTCCGCGACCCCCTGCCCGCTGTCGTAGAGATACCCCAGCGTCACCTGCGCCGCGGCGTCGCCCTGCGCGGCGGCCAGCCGATACCAGCGGAACGCGAGCGTGGCGTCCCGCGGCACACCGGCGCCGGTCTCGTACATGCTGGCCAGCGTCACCTGCGCCGTGGCGTTGCCCTGGGCCGCCGCCCGTTCGACCCAGCGCGCCGCCTCGGCGCGGTCCATCGCGGCGCCCCGCCCGTTGAAGTACATCTGTCCCAGGCTGAATTGCGCCTCTGCGTGCCCCTGGTCCGCCGCCCGGCGGAACCAGCCGATCGCCGCCGCGTCGTCCCGGGCGAGACCGTCGCCGCGGGCGTACAGCCGGCCCAGCCTGAACTGCGCTTCCCAGTGCCCCTGGTCTGCTGCGCGCCGGTACCAGCGCGCCGCCTCGGTGTCGTCTTCCGCGACGCCATCGCCGAGGTCATACCGCAGCCCGAGGTTGTGCTGCGCCGCGGGGTGCCCCTGGTCGGCGGCGCGGCGATACCAGTGCACCGCCGCCGCACGGTCCTGCGGAACCCCGGTGCCGGTGACATACAGGCGGCCGAGATTGAACTGCGCGGCCGGGTCTCCCTGCTCGGCGCGGGCGCGCAGTTCGTCGAGGTTGCGTTGTGCGACGAGCGGCGCAGCGGTCACGAGCAGGATGCCTGCTGCCAGCAGTCCGTGACGATAGCCGTGCGGCAGTCGGGTGGGGCGGAGCGTGCGCCGCACCGTCATCTCCCCGTGACAATCGGCGAGGCGCCGGTAACGCCCGCGCCTTCCGTGATGGTGATCGTCTGTCCGGCGTCCACGGCGCCCACCGCGTCCACCTGGCCGCTGGGCCACACGACCCGCACCGCACTTGCGGCCGTCGCGGCGCCCAGCCCGAAGGTCAGTGTGAGCTCGCTCTGCGACAGGTAGCTCGACCCGGTCTTGACTCGTTGCCAGCGGCTGGCGCCGGCCGCCGTGATCTCGACCCGCGCGCCGATGCCGTCGCGATTCGACGCCGTGCCCACCGCGCGCACGCGCAGCATGCGGTTCTCGTTGCCGCCGTCGTTGCGCAACAGCCGTGGTGCGCCGCCGTTGGCCGTGACGACGATGTCCAGGTCCCCGTCGTTGTCGATGTCGGCGTACGCGGCCCCGCGTCCAACCATCGGTACGGTCAGCGCGGTGTCGTCCTCGGCGGCCAGCTCCTCGAACCGGCCCTGCTGGAGATTGCTAAAGAGCTGCGCGCGCTGGGCGTAGCCGACCCGCGCCTGCACCCGCTCGACGTCGTCGGCGACATGTCCGTTCGCGGCGAAGATGTCCGGCCAGCCGTCGAGGTCGGCATCGAAGAAGAAACAGCCGAACGTCAGGCTCAGCAGCGAGGCGCGGCCGATGCCCGATCGCGGGCCCTCGTCGATGAACAGCGCGCCGCCTTCGTTGTGGAACAGCGCCGTCATCTCGGTCGAGAAGTGGCCGATGACCAGATCCGGCCGTCCCGACCGGTCGTAGTCGGCGGCGTCGACCCCCATGCCGGCGCGCGCCACGCCCGTTTCGCTGAACGCCACACCGGACAGCACGCCGACATCCTCGAAGGTGCCGTCGCCGTTGTTACGGAAGAGCTGGTCCGGCTGGGTGTCGTTGGCCACGAACAGGTCCATCACGTCGTCGCCATCGAAGTCGAGCATCGCGACGCCGAGCGTCTTGGATGACGGCGTGCGCACGCCGGCGGCGGTCGTCACGTCCTCGAAGGTCCCGTCGCCGCGATTGCGATACAGCGTCGGGCTCTGTCCCTGATACGACTCGGGGGTGCAGTATGACTTCGTGTCGCCGGCCAGCGAGCAGAACAGATCGGTCTCCGGTGTCCACTCGACGTAGTTCCCGACGAACAGGTCGAGCAGACCGTCCTGGTCGTAGTCCACCCACAGCGCGCTGGTCGAGAATCCGGGGTCGCCGACCCCGGCGGCGGTCGTCACGTCCTCGAAGGTCCCGTCCCCGCGTCCCTTGAACAGCCGGTTCGGTCCCAGGGTGGTGAGATACAGGTCCGTGACCTCGTCGTTGTCGAAGTCGGCGGCGGCGCCGCCCAGGCCATACACCGGGACGTCGAGACCCGACCCGGCCGTGATGTCGGCGAACGTACCGTCGCCGGTATTGCGGTACAGCGCGGCGTGGGTCGGCGCCGCCGGCTGGCCGGGCCAGTTCGTGCCGTTGATCAGCAGCAGATCCTGCCTGCCGTCGGCGTCCACATCGAGCCAGAGCGCCCCGGACCCGAACGTCTCCGGCAGATATTTCTCGCCGAATGCGCCGCTGTTGTGTGTGAAACGGATGCCCGCGCCGGCGGTGATGTCGGTGAAGACCACCGGCGCCGCACCCGACAGGGTGACGGCGGCGGCGCCGGCGGCGCTGGCCAGGATGAGCACCAATCGAGTCATGGCGAAATGGGGTGGTAACGACACTCTTTCATTGTAGTGGGTGCGCGCTGGCGTCCGGGTCGTCCGCACATGGGTATAATCGTGCCGATCGCCATCTGCCGGGGGTACGTCAATGCAGCGCATCGTTCTTGTCCTTGTCACGGCGGTCTCGCTCGCGGCGGCGCCGGCGGTCGCACCGGCACAGACGTCCGGGACGTGGACCATGCCGCGCACGCCGGATGGACGTCCCGATCTGCAGGGTATCTGGACGACCCAGACGTTCACGCCGCTGCAACGCCCGGCACTGTTCGAGGGGCGCGAGTTCCTGACCGAGGAAGAAGCGGCGGCGCTGACCGAGGTGCTGACCGCGCCGGGGGTCGACCCGCTCAAGGGCGGCGCGTTCGCCGATCTGCTGAACCGGGAGGACGAGGCGCGGCGACAACGCGCCACGGTGCAGACCGACCCGACGCATTACGACAATGCGGTCTGGTTGCGCACCCCGGATCCGAAGGGGTTGTCGAGCCGGCGCACATCGCTCATCGTCGACCCGCCCGATGGCCGCATTCCGCCGAGGACCGAGGAAGCGCGCGAACGGGCTTCCAGGCGCAGGGCGGCCGGCGGCTTCGACAGTCACGAGAACCGGCCCGCGCAGGAACGGTGCCTGGTCTGGAACCACGAAGGTCCGCCGATGACCCCGCCGCCCTACAACGATCTGTATCAGATCTTCCAGACACCGGGATACGTGGTCCTGTTTCCGGAGTTGGCCAACAATCCCGTCCGCATCATCCCGACCGACGGACGGTCCCATGTCTCAGACCGTATCCGCCAGTGGCCCGGGCATTCGGTCGGGCGCTGGGACGGAGACACGCTGGTTGTCGACACCACGAATTTCACCGACAAGACCGGTTTCCAGGGTTCCGGCGCCGACCTCCATGTCGTGGAGCGGTTCACGCGGGTCGACGCCGATACCATTCGGTACGAGTTCACCGTGGAGGACCCCACGACCTGGACCCGTCCCTGGAGCGTCGAGATTCCGATGCTGCGGTCCGAGGGACCGCTCTACGAGTACACCTGCCACGAGGGCAACTACGGCATGGTGAACAGCATGCGCGGCGCGCGTCGCGCCGACCGGGAGGCTGGTTCCCGGTGACGCGCGAGTGCCGTCCGGCTGTCGAGCGGTTGTCCCGATGAGCTTCAGACTCTCGCCGCGAGTTCAGGTGTCGCTGGCGTTGGCGGCGGCGCTGGCGGCGGCGGTGTACACGCAGGCGCCGTCACGCGAGTGGTTGCCCGGCGACACGCACATCCACAGCCACTGGAGCAGCGGCTCCGACCGCCGCCGCACGCCGCCCACGCCGCTCAAGGGGGCGGACGCGCTCTATTCCACGCCCCGCAACGCGGTGATGGCCCGTCAGTTCGGGTTGCGCTGGATGGTCACCACCGACCACGGGGGCCCGAATCACGCGAAGCTGAACCAGTTGCAGGCCTATCGGGAGTTGACGCTCTCGCGCGAACTGGTGCCTGATCTGCTGCAGTTCTACGGCATGGAGCTGAACATGCCGGGCATGGACCACCACACGCTGATCATTCCGAACGCGGAGGACGAGGCGGCGGTGCTCTACGAGATCGAGAGTCGGTTCGACGCGAATGAAGACTGGGCGTTGCCGCCCAATCCGGCCCGGCGATCCGCCGCGGCGCGTGAGGCGGCGCTCAGGCACCTGGCCGCGCTCGAACGGCTGCCGGTCCTGTTCGCGAATCATCCGTCCCGGTCGGCGCGCGGGATCGGCGTCTACGGACTCGACCAGCCGTGGGAGCTGCGGGCCAATCACGACCTGGCGCCGGACGTCTATCGCGGGATGGAAGGGGCGCCGGGACACCAGGCGGCCACGCTGGCGCCGGACGGCAGCCGGCGGCCGGACCGCCCGCGGCAGCGGCCCTATGCCCGCGGCGGTTATCGCTTTGCCGGCGCGTACACGATGGGCGGGTTCGACCAGATGACCGCGATCGTCGGGGGCCTGTGGGACGCGCTGCTGGGTGAGGGCCGGCGGTTCTGGATCGTGGCGGGTTCCGACTCGCACTTCCACTATACCGACCCGGTGCGGCCGGGGTCGGACTTCTGGCCCGGGGAGTTCCACAAGACGTATGTGCTGGCGAGACCTACCTACGACGACCTGCTGGACGGTCTGCGCGGCGGCCGGATGTTCGCGGTGGCCGGCGACCTGGTGACCGCGCTCGACGTGACCGCCGGCGGCGCCGGCCGCGAGGCCGCCATGGGGGGCACGCTTGTCGTCGGCGCGCGGGATGCGGTCGAGGTGACGGTCCGGTTCACCGATCCTGACGCGGCGAACGTCGGGGGAGACGACCCGCAGGTGCAGCGCGTCGACCTGATCGTCGGCGAGATCCACGGTCGGGCGTCCGATCCCGGTCTGGACCGCAACCCGACGACCCGCGTCGCCGGGCGTTTCGCGCGAGGCGACTGGACGCGGGACGGCGACCGCTACACCGTGACCGCGACCCTGCCCGCCAGCGGGACGCCGCGTTATCTGCGGGTGCGCGGGACCAGCACCGGCGATCCCGAACCCCGGCCGGACCCGCCCGGCGAAAACCCCTGGCGCGATCTCTGGTTCTACTCGAACCCGATCTTCATCGATGTCGAGTAGCGGCGCCGACCGATACTCTCTGCCTGCCCCGTGATCGTCGATCCCTGGTTCTACGTGGCCGCGAGTGCGGCGGTGCTCATCGCGGGCATTGCGAAAGGCGGTCTCGGCGGCGGGGTCGCCGTGGTCGGCGTGCCGCTGATGGCGATGGTGGTCAGCCCTGTACAGGCGGCGGCGATCATGCTGCCGATCCTGATGGTCATGGATGCGCTGGCGCTGCGGGCGTACTGGGGCCAGTGGCACAGCGCGAACCTGCGGATCCTGCTGCCGGCGGGTCTGCTGGGGACCGTGCTGGGGCTGCTGACCGCCGGAGCCTTGTCGGCGGACGGTCTGCGCGTGATGGTCGGGCTCGTGGCGCTTGTCTACGCACTGCAGTTCTTCATGCGCCGCGGCCCGCGGCGGGCGGCGCCGCTTCGTCCGGCCGCCGGACTCGCGTGGGGCACGCTGGCCGGGTTCACCAGTTTCTCCGTGCATGCCGGCGGGCCGCCGCTGCACGCCTTTCTGTTGCCGCAACGGATGCATCGCACGCGGTTCCAGGCGACCACGGTCGTCTTTTTCTTCGTGGTCAACTGGTCGAAGGTGATCCCGTACGCCTGGCTGGGTCAGTGGACACCCGACAATCTCCAGACGTCCCTCGTGCTGCTGCCGCTGGCGCCGCTGGGCGTCTGGGTGGGCCGGCGCATGCACCATCACGTTCGGGACGAGGGGTTCTTCCGCGTGATTCACGCGTCGCTCTTCGTCATCGGCGTCAAGCTGCTGTACGACGCCGCCCCGTGGTAGACGCGGCTGGCGCCGCGGACGTTGTAGAATCGAATACGCGCACCTTCACCGAGGAGGACAGAGTGACGCTTCGATTCGCATCCAGTTTGCTTGCCGCCGCGGCGATGGTCCCGCTCGCTGCGCCGTCCACCGCCGGGCAGCCGCCGGGCGAAGCCTGGGAGCCGCCCCGGTTGGCCGACGGACGGCCCGATCTGCAGGGGGTCTGGGACTTCAGGAACGCGACGCCGTTCGAACGTCCCGACGGGCTCGGCGAGCGGCTGACCGAAGAGCAGGTCGCCGCGTTCGAAGCGGGCGCGGCCGCGTTCCAGCGGGCGGCCGACCTGCCGCCGCCGGAAGGCAACGTCGGCGCCTACAACGCGTTCTGGCTCGATTTCGGCACGCGGGTCAACGACGACCGGCGCACGTCGCTGATCGTCGAGCCGGCGAACGGCAAGCTGCCGGCGCTGGCCGACGGCGCGCGGCAGCAGTTCGGGTCGCTCGACGCGGACCTGCCCGGCGTGCATCCGTGGCGGGTGCGGTCGGCCGGTCTCGGGGCCGACGCGCCCGAAGACCGCGGTCTGGCCGAACGTTGCCTGGTGGGCTTCAACTCCGGTCCGCCAATGATGCCGAGCGCCTACAACAACAACTTCCAACTGTTCCAGACCGAGCACCATGTCGTCGTCCTCAACGAGATGGTGCATGACGCCCGGATCATTCCGCTCCAACCGCAGGCGCACCTGCCGCCCGCCATGCAGCAGTGGGCCGGCAGCGCACGGGGA
Source organism: Vicinamibacterales bacterium (assembly GCA_965220695.1). Taxonomy (GTDB): domain Bacteria; phylum Acidobacteriota; class Vicinamibacteria; order Vicinamibacterales; family UBA8438; genus UBA9620. The sequence continues at coordinate 490,399 of OZ244838.1, forward strand.
CGCTGGGACGGCGACACGCTGGTCGTCGAGAGCCGCAACTACTCGGACAAGCGTGCGAGCTTCGAACCGTCGGCGCTGCAGGCGCTGGGCATCGGCTCGACCCTGCGGCTGACCGAACGGTTCACCCGGGTCGCCGATGACACGCTTCTGTACGAGTACACCGTGAACGACCCGGACACGTTCACGCAGCCGTTCACGGTGGCGGTGCCCATGCGCCGGTCCTCTGAACTGATGTACGAGTATGCCTGTCACGAAGGCAACTACGGGATGATCAACACACTCAGCGGCGCACGGGCCGCCGAGGCGCCGGGGCAGTAGCCCGATCGCCGGGCGGTGCGCTCCGCGCCGGTGCGCATCAGCCGACGTCGAGACACGGTCCTGCAAACGCGCCGCATGCGGCGCTGGACGGCAAAATTCCTTGCGCAGCAGGGATGCGCGTCCTACCATCCCTGTGTGGAGATGCCATGCGGGTGACTTTTCGGTGTGTGTCGGCTCTCGGCGCGTTCGCCGTCGCGGGTCTTCTCGGCCATCAACTGCACGATCCCGGTATCGTGTCGGCCCAGGGACCGGCCGGCGAGATCGAGTTCAACCGCGACGTCCGGCCGATTCTGTCGAATGCCTGCTTCAACTGCCACGGTCCGAATGCCGCCACGCGGCAGGCAGGCCTGCGGCTGGACATACCGGAGGGGCCGTTCGAAGATCGCGGACGCTACGGCGGGCCGGTGATCCGGCCCGGCAACCCCGGCGACAGCCCGCTGGTGCACCGGATCACCGAAGCGGACCCGCGCGCGCGCATGCCGCGCACCGGCGCGGCGCTGACCCCCGAGGAGGTCGACATCCTCCGGCGCTGGATCGATCAGGGCGCCGAGTACCAGACGCACTGGGCGTTCATTCCGCCTGAGCGATCGGCGGGGCCCGCCGTCTCCGACGTCGCGTGGCCAAGGAACGAGGTTGACCGCTTCGTGCTGTCCCGACTCGACGCACAGGGCCTGAGACCGTCGCCGGAGGCCGACCGCGCCACGCTGCTGCGGCGCGTCACGCTCGACCTGACCGGCGTCCCGCCGACCCCCACCGAACTGGCCGACTTTCTGAACGCTGACTCGGCCGACGCCTACGAGGCAGTGGTCGAGCGGCTGCTCGCGTCGCCGCGCTACGGCGAACGGATGGCGACCGAGTGGCTCGACGCCGCGCGTTACGCCGACACCAACGGGTATCAGACGGACGGCGAACGGTCGATGTGGCGCTGGCGCGACTGGGTCATCGACGCCTACAACGACAACATGCCGTTCGACCAGTTCACGATCGAGCAGTTGGCGGGCGACATGCTGCCCGGCGCCACGCTCGAACAGAAGATCGCGACCGGCTTCAACCGCAATCACAGTCAGAACGGTGAGGGCGGCATCGTCGCCGAGGAGTTCCTCATCGAGTATGCCGTCGACCGCGTCTCGACCACCGGCACCGTCTGGATGGGCCTGACCCTGAGCTGCGCCCGCTGTCACGATCACAAATTCGACCCGGTCACGCAGCAGGAGTTTTACGAGGTCCTGGCGAACTTCAACAACATTCCCGAGCGAGGCAAGGCGTTCAAGTACGTGAATTCGCCCCCGCTCGTGACCGCGCCGACCGCAGAGCAGCAGGCCGAGATCGACACCCTGGATGCCGAGTTGTCCGAGGCGCGCGCCGCCCTCGCGGCGCTGGAGGCGGCCGCCGCCGCGGCACAGCGCGAGTGGGAGACATCGCTGGCGACGGCGGGGCGGGTCGACTGGTCGTTGCGCGAGGGGTTGCTGGCCTATCACGCGTTCGACGGGGACCTCGCCGGCATTCAGACCACGGCCGAGATTCCGGCGGTCCTCGAGGACGGCCAGCCGCGGTTCGTGGAGGGACGGGTCGCCGCCGCCGCGAGCTTCGACGGCCAGCGCTTCGTCAACGCCGGCGGCAGTCCGGACCTGGGCTATGACGACGAGTTCAGTCTCGCCGCGTGGATCTACCCGACCGCGGCCGACGGCGTCATCGTCTCGCGGGCCGCGGGCGGCGACCAGGGCGAGGTGGGCTGGGGGCTGTATCTCGAGGACGGCAAGGTCCGGTTGAACCTGTCCACCCGCATTCTCGACGACGGCGTCTCGGCCGAGACGGTCGCCGATGCGACTCTGGACGCCTGGCAGCACGTGGTGGCGACCTACGACGGGTCGAAGACGCCGGGCGGCATGCGCGTCTACCTCGACGGCGTGTCACAGGAACTGACACCGCTGCTCGACCTGGTCGGGAATCGGTTGCCGGCTCGCTACCCGCTGCGTATCGGCGCCAGCGGCTCGGACAAGCCGCGGTTCCAGGGGCGCATCGACGACCTGCGCATCTACGACCGGGTCCTGACGCCGGAACGCGCCGCCGTGGTGGCGACGCCAGAGCCGGTCAGCGCCATCGCCGCGCTGGCGCCCGCCGAACGCAGCGCGGCGCAGGCGGAAAAGCTGCGGCTGGCGTTCTTCACGCAGTATGCGCCGCCCGAGATTCTGCAGGCGTGGCGGACGGCCGGCGCGCTCGAACGCCGGCGCGAAGAGTTGTGGGCCAGCTTCCCGACGGTCATGGTCATGGAGGAGATGGCCGAGCGGCGTCCCACGTTCCGACTCAACCGCGGGGCCTACGACAACCCGGCAGAATCCGTCTCTCCCGGTGTGCCCGCGATACTGCCGCCGCTGCCCGAGGGAGTCGAGGCGAACCGCCTGTCGTTCGCGCGCTGGCTGGTCGACCCGGGACATCCGCTCACCGCGCGGGTGACCGTAAACCGGTTCTGGCAGATGTACTTCGGGACCGGTCTGGTCAAGACGGCCGAGAACTTCGGTATTCAGGGGGACTACCCCAGTCATCCGGCGCTGCTGGACTGGCTGGCCACCTCTTTCATCGATTCGGATTGGGACGTCAAGGCGCTGCAGCGTACGATCGTGACGAGCGCCGCCTATCGGCAATCGTCCAAGGTGACCGCCGCGCAGCTCGAGCGTGATCCGGAGAACCGTCTGGTGGCGCGCGGGCCGCGGTTGCGGCTACCGGCGCCGATGATTCGCGATCAGGCGCTCGCGGTCTCGGGTCTGCTCGTCGAGAAGCTGGGCGGGCCCTCGGTCAAACCGTATCAACCGGAGGGTCTGTGGTCCGACATGGTCGAAGGCGGCTACGGGGACTACGAGGTGGCCGACGGGGACGACCTGTATCGCCGCAGCCTGTACACCTTCTGGAAGCGCACCCTCGGTCCCCCCACGATGATGACCTTCGATTCATCGACGCGCGAGACCTGCATCGTGCGCACCGGCATCACGAACACGCCGTTGCAGGCGTTGAGTCTGATGAACGACGTTACCTACGTCGAGGCGGCGCGGCGTCTGGCCGAACGGATGATGATCGAAGGCGGCGAGACGCCGGACGAACGCGTCGCGTACGCCTATCTGCTGGCGACGGCGCACCGGCCGCGCACGGAGGCGCAGACGATTCTGGTGAACGGCTTCGAGCAGCATTTCGACCGCTATCAGGCAGACCGCGGGGCCGCGCTCGACCTCGTGAGCCAGGGGAAACACCCGCGCGACGAGACTCTGGACGTGGCCGAGCTGGCCGCGTACACGATGGTGGCGAACCTCATCCTGAACTTCGACGGAACCATCACAAAGGAATGACGATGCACTCGCGTCTCGAGCAGTTGCTGACCCGCCGGCGTTTTCTCGATCTGGCGGGGACCGGAATCGGCACCGCGGCGCTGGCGACGCTCTTCGGTCAGGAATTGCTGGCCCAGGCGCCCGGGGGCGTCCCCGCCGGGATCGGCGCGCTGCCCGGCCTGCCGCATCATGCACCGAAGGCGAAGCGGATCATCTATCTGTTCCAGTCGGGCGCGCCGTCGCAGCACGAGCTGTGGGACTACAAACCGACGCTCCAGCAGAGGATGGGCGAAGACCTGCCGCCCTCGGTGCGCGGCGATCAGCGTGTCACCACCATGACGGCCGGGCAGGAGCGCTTCCCGCTGGTCCCCTCCCGCTTCACGTTCTCGCAGCACGGCCAGTCGCGCGCCTGGGTCAGCGACCTGATGCCGCACACCGCGAAGATCGTCGACGAGCTGTGCTTCATCAAGTCGATGCACACCGAGGCGATCAATCACGATCCCGGCATCACCTTCTTCCAGACCGGCGCGCAGTTGGCCGGCCGGCCCAGCATGGGCGCGTGGCTGTCCTATGGGCTGGGCACGATGAACGCCGACCTGCCGACCTTCGTGGCGATGATCTCGAAGGGGTCGGCGCAGGCCGGACAGCCGCTCTACGACCGCCTGTGGGGCAGCGGGTTCCTGCCCACGCGGTATCAGGGAGTCAAGTTCCTGTCGACCGGCGACCCGGTGCTCTACCTCTCAAATCCACCCGGGGTCCATCAGGACACCCGGCGGCGGTTCCTCGATGACCTCAGCGCGCTCAATCAGTTGAAAGAGGAGGAGTTCGGCGACCCGGAGACCGGTACGCGGATCGCCCAGTACGAGATGGCGTATCGCATGCAGAGCTCCGTGCCCGAGCTGACCGACCTGTCGGACGAGCCTGACAGCACGTTCGAGCTCTATGGGCCCGATTCGCGCGAGCCGGGGACCTTCGCCCGCAACTGCCTGCTTGCCCGCCGGCTGGCGGAGCGCGACGTGCGCTTCATCCAGCTCTTCCACCGTGGCTGGGACCAGCACACCCGTCTGCCGCGCGGCATCGAGCAGCAAGCGCAGGATGTCGACCGGGGGCAGGCCGCCCTGGTCACCGATCTGAAGAACCGCGGGCTGCTCGACGACACGCTGGTCGTCTGGGGCGGCGAGTTCGGGCGCAGCGCGTACTGCCAAGGTGTGTTCACCGAGGAGACCTACGGTCGCGACCACCATCCGCGGGCGTTCACCATCTGGATGGCGGGCGGCGGCGTCAAGCCGGGCATCAGCTACGGCGAGACCGACGAGTTCTCGTACAACATCGCCAGCAACCCCGTGCACATTCACGACCTGCACGCCACGTTGCTGCACCTGCTCGGCATCGATCACACCCGGCTGACCTATCCGTTCCAGGGCCGCAACTTCCGGCTGACCGACGTCGCCGGACGGGTGGTGCGGGACGTACTCGCCTAGCAGCCCGTGGTGAAACCCCGCGTCGCACCGAGATCGGCGATGCGCCCGCTGAGCATACCTGTAGGGGCAACCCTTGTGGTTGCCCTGTTCGTCTGCCGGAGCAACGCCGCGCCGCTCGTCACTCGCCCCGCGACCAGAGCTTGATGAGGGGGTCGCGCTCCACGAGGAGGGCGCCGGCGAACATGCCCATGATGATCGGCAGCGGCAGCCACGCCATGACCCGGGCGCCGACGCCCAGAAGCGCCAGCACCAGCACGATCACGCCCGCGACGAGGTTGGCGCACCTGCCCGACAGCGTGCGGCAATGGCGCCAAGGCTGCTAAATGGGCGTGCAATATGGTATTTTCGTGCGATACCCTGGACGCTCGCGCATGATGAGCCATACTCCTCGTCACCCACTCGTCGTCGCCGCGGCGGTCGCCGTCCTTGTGGGCTCCGCCAGCTCCTCCGCCTGGGCGCAGGCGGCCGCCGACCCGCACGAGATCACACCGCTCGTCGAAGAATACTGCTACCGCTGTCATGGTCCCCAGACCCAGACGGCCGGCATCGATCTGTCGTCACTGGTCGCCGAGCGGCCGCTCGTCAAGAACCGCGAGACCTGGAGCCGGGTCATCGACGCGCTCGAAGAGGGCAAGATGCCACCGGAGGCCGCGCCCCAGCCGGCCGAAGACGTCCGGCGGCGCATGGTCGGGCTGCTGCATCGCGACATCGAAGACTTCGACTATTCGAGCATCGACGACCCCGGCTTCGAGTTGATGCGCCGGTTGACCCACGACGAGTACGACAACACCGTGCGCGATCTGTTCGGCGTCGAGCTCAACGTGACCGACCGGTTTCCCGGTGAACTCACGGGGTCGAGCGGGTTCGAGAACTCGTCCAACACACTCTTCCTGCAACCGTCGCTGATGGAGCGGTACATCGCCGTCGCCGAACGCGTCGTCGCTCTGGCGCTGCCGGACGAACCGCTGACCGACGTCCAGCGGGCCTCGCGAGGCCTGATTTTCGTGGCGACACCGGGCAACGGCGTCAGCGAGGCCGAGGCCGCCGAGACGGTGCTGCGCCGATTCCTGACACGCGCCTTCCGGCGTCCGCCGGACGGCGGCGAGGTCACACAGGCGATCGGGCACTACACGGCGGGCCGCGCATCCGGGCTGGACCACGACGGCGCCGTGAAGCAGGCGCTGCAGGCGGTGCTGATCTCGCCGAAGTTCCTGTTGCGGGTCGAGGCGGGCGGCGGCGGGGACGCGCCGTTCCGGGTCAGCGACTGGGAGCTCGCCTCCCGGCTGTCGTATTTCCTGTGGGCCTCGATGCCCGACGAGGAGCTGTTCGACCTCGCCGCGCGGGGCGCGTTGCGCGACCCCGGGACCCTCGGGGCGCAGGTCGTTCGCATGCTCGCCGACGAGCGGGCCGACACGCTGGGCAACATCTTCGCGGCCCAATGGCTCGGGTTCCAGCATGTCGGCACCAGAATCTGGCTCGACCCGATCGACAACCCCTGGTGCACCGCCTCGCTGATGACCGCCATGCGAGACGAGTCGTCGCTGTTCTTCATGTCGCTGGTGCGCGAGAACCGGCCGATCCGGACGCTGATCGACGCCGACTACACCTACGTCAACGAAGAGCTGGCCACGACGCTTTACGAGATGGAGGGGATCACCGGCGATCACATGCGGCGCATCAGCCTGGACGATCCGAACCGCGGCGGCATCATCGGGCAGCCCAGCATCCTCGCCCTGACCTCGAACTACAAGGACACGAGCCCGGTGAAGCGGGGCAACTACGTGCTCGACGTGCTGCTTGGCACGCCGCCGCCGCCACCGCCGCCCAACGCCGGCGTGTTGAGCGAAGAGGTGGCCGACCAGCGTGGGCTGAGTTTTCGCGAGAAGCTCGAGATGCACTCGCAGAACGAGACCTGCCGGGCCTGTCACAACAAGATCGATCCGATCGGGTTCAGCCTCGAGAACTTCGACTACTTCGGCCGCTGGCGCGCCACGTACGACTTCCGCCGGCGGGTGCAGGATCCGGCCGAGGCGGACGAGACAATCGAGTTCCAGACCGAGACCAGCCCCGATCCGGTCATCCGTCACTTCAAGAACATCCGCCGTCCCATCGCCGCCGACGGGTCGTTGCCGGACGGAACCCCGTTCACCGGACCGGCCGGGCTGAAGCAGGCGCTGCTCGACACGCGGCACGATGACCTCGTGCGCCAGACGGTGTCGAAGATGCTGGCCTACGCGCTGGGGCGTCAGCTCGAGTACTACGACGAGCCGGCGGTCCGCACGATCATCGCCAGGCTCGAGGCGGACGACTATCGTTTCCAGACGCTGCTGCAGGCGGTCGTCGAGAGCTATCCGTTCCAGTACAAGAAGCACCCGCAGGAGTCCAACTGATGAGGTCTCGCCGACTGTCCAGACGCACGGTGCTCCGTGGCCTGGGAGCCACCGTGGCGCTGCCGCTGCTCGACGTGATGCCGACCTTTGCCGCCGGCGCCGGTGGAGTGGGGCAGGCGGCCGCGGGCGGCGTCAACCGCATGGCCTACCTGTATTTCCCGAACGGGATCCCGCGCGGCATCTGGTATCCGGAGGAGACCGCCGCGGACGGGCGGCTGCTGAAGCTCAACGAGTGGATGAGCCCGCTCGAACCGTTCAAGGACGATATCCTCATCCCGAGCAACATCTGGACCCCGGAAGGGAACGGCCATGTAAACGGGCCGCCGACCTGGCTCACGGGGCAGAAGTACGACTCGCGGGGCGTTAACGCCGGGGGCCAGTCGGCCGATCAGGTGGCCGCCGCACATCTTCGCGAGGAGACGTTGCTGCCGTCGATCGAGCTGTCGGTGCAGGGAGAGGGCTTCTTCTCGAATTCGCTGCCGCGGAACGCGATCTCCTGGTCGGCGCCCGACCGGCCGATGGCGCGCGAAATCGAGCCGCGGGCCATCTTCGATCGGATGTTTCGGCCGCCGTCCGGCGGCGCGACCAACCGCTCCGTCATGGATGCGGTGCTGGCGGACGCGAGAGACCTGGGCGGCTATGTCAGCGCCGCCGACCGGCACCGGCTGGAAGAGTACTTCGAGTCGATTCGGGCGCTGGAGCGGCGCATCGAATTCGCGGAACGCCGGTCGACGGAGATACGCGACGACGGGGCGTTGACCGATACGCTCACGACCCCGACCCCGGGAATTCCCGCCGATCACGATTCGTACATGCGGCTCATGATGGACCTGATGGTCGCGGCGTTCCAGTCTGACGCGACGCGCGTCTGCACCTTCATGCTCGATCACGGGCAGTCGAACCGCTACTTCAACTTCATTCCCGACGTGCAGGGCACCTGGCATGCGCTGTCGCACTACAAGAACGCGTCAGGCAAGACGGAAGACGACGACGGCATCACGACCTGGGAATCGGTGGAGCAGAAGCGGGCGATGTACGCCGAGGTCGTCCGCTGGCATCACCGCCAGGTGGCCTACCTGCTGGAGCGGATGCGCTCGGTCCAGGAGCCGAATGGCGGCACGCTGCTCGACAACAGCATGATCGTCTACGGCGCCAGCCTGGGCGACGGGAACGAGCACGACGCGCAGGATCTGCCCACGCTGCTCGCCGGCCGCGGCGGCGGCAGCATCAAGACCGGGCGGTATCTCGAGCACGCCGAGCCGACCGATCTCGCCGGAATTCACCTCGCGATGCTGCAACGGATGGGTGTGCCGATCGACACGTTCGGTACGGCCGACGCGCCGCTCGACAGTCTCGCGGGCTGATTCGGCGACTCGATGCCGCCTGACGGCCTGGGCCTGCCGGCGTGCTGAAGGGAGTGCCTCGATGCGGATATTCCTGTCGATCACCGCGCTGCTGATCGGCGCCGGCCCGGCGCTGGCCCAATCCAGCCGGATCGCCGCCGAGGGCGGCGACATCGTCATCACCCCGATCATCCACTCGAGTGTGCAAGTCGAGCACGCCGGCACGGTCATCCAGGTCGACCCCTGGAGCGTGGGTGACCTGTCGCAGGCGAAACCGGCCGATCTCATTCTGATCACCGACGACCCGGGGCACCATCTTGACCCGGACGCCATCGCCCGACTGCGCAAGTCCGGCGCACCGGTCGTGTTGACCGCCGCGGCCCAGGCGCGGTTCTCCGACGGCGCCGTGCTCGCCAACGGCGGGAGTGGAGTCTTCGCCGGCGTGCCGGTCGAGGCGGTGGGCGCCTACGACATGACACCGGGGCGTCCCTTTCATCCCAAGGGCGAGGCGAACGGGTATGTAATCACGCTCGGCGGGAAGCGCCTGTTTTTCTCCGGAGTCGGGGAGTGCGTCCCCGAGATTCAGGCGCTGCAGCGCATCGACGTCGCCTTCATGCCGATGAATCTGCCGGTCGATCGGATGCGGCCGATTCCGGTCGCCGAGTGCGTCAAGACATTCACACCCGCAGTGGTCTACCTCAACCACTACGACCAGGCCTACACCCGCTGGCTCACCAACCCCCAGGGCTCGCCGCCGCCCGATACGCAGGACACCCCGGCCACGCTGCGCGCCTTCCGCGAGGCGATCGACGGCGAAGCGATCGAGTTCCGCGACGCCGGCTGGTATCCCCCCCGGTCCGGGCAGTAGCGCGGTTCGCCTCGTCGCCATGACCACTCCGCACGCGGCGTCACGCGCCGCTCCTGTCGCGCAGGACGGACGCATCGATGCGATCGACGTCCTGCGCGGCTTCGCACTGCTCGGCATCCTGGTGATGAACATCCAGCTCTTCGCGATGCCGGACGCGGCCTATTTGAATCCCATGGCCTACGGCGACCTCGACGGGGCGAACTACGCCGTGTGGCTGGGCAGCCGGCTGTTCGCCGACCAGAAGTTCATGACGATCTTCTCGATGCTCTTCGGCGCCGGCATCGTGTTGATGACCGGCCGGGCCGAGGCGCGCGGCACGGGGCGTACGGTGCACTACCGGCGCATGGGGTGGCTGCTGGTCATCGGGCTCGTGCACGCGCATCTCATCTGGTCGGGCGACATCCTGTTCCTGTACGGCGTTTGCGGCATGCTGGTCTATTCGTTACGCAACGGGCCGCCGCGCCGCCTGCTCCTGCTCGGCTTCGCCACACTCGCGGTGTCGTCGGTGTTGTATCTCCTGATCGGGTGGTCGATGCCCTTTTGGGGCGCGGAGGCGGTCGCCGAGTTCTCCAATCAATCCTGGCAGCCGCCTCAGGCCGCCATCGAGGCGCAGTTGGCGGCCTACCGCGGCTCGTGGCTCGACCAGCAACCGGTCCGGTCGGCGTCGGCGATCGGTTTCGAGACCCTGGTGCTGCTGGTGTGGGGCGTTTGGCGCGCCGGCGGACTCATGCTGATCGGGATGGCGCTCTTCAAGCTCGACGTGTTCAGCGCCCGGCGCTCGCGAGCGTTCTACGGCGCGCTCGTGGCCGTCGCGGTGCTGGTGGCGATTCCGGTGGAGTCCTACGGAGTCCATCTCGACTTCGAGTCCGACTGGGCGGTCACCTGGTCGTTCTTTCAGGGCGACTTGTTCAACTACTGGCCCAGCATCGGGACCAGCCTCGGCTATGTCGGTCTGGTCATGCTCGTCTGCCAAACGCCGGCGCTGCGCGCCGTCACCCGCCCGTTCGCCGCGGTCGGGCAGATGGCGCTGACCAACTATCTCCTGCACTCGGTCATCTGCACGACCATCTTCTACGGGCACGGCCTCGGATACTACGGCGCGGTCGACCGTCTGGGACAACTCGGCGTCGTGGCCGGCGTCTGGGCGCTGCAACTGATCGTGTCGCCACTCTGGTTGCGCCGCTTCCGCTACGGTCCGGCAGAGTGGTTGTGGCGATCGCTCACCTACGGCGTGCGTCCCCCGTTCCTGCGGGCGCCGTCGCCGGCGCACTCACCGGCGATCTGAGCTGCAACAAACCGTCCCTCCAGGTGTTTCCTGCTTGAATGACCCGACCGGGGGCGGTGGCGCGACTAGCCCGACTTCCGCAACTCGGCGTTGAAGACTCGCAAGACGCCTGATTTTACTGGGTTGTTCCCCCAAAGGTCGGCACTACACGACGCTGTGCGGAGGGCGTTGTGGGACGTGGTGTGAGGTCGTGAGGCGTGGCGCGGGCTGTGCCGGCCGGTGCAGGTTGAGCTGGTGCAGCAGCAGAGCGTGCTCCCTGTTCGGCCGGGTATGGCGCGGCAGGACGAGCTGCCGGCCATCGGTGGTCGGCAGATGCACATCGACCATCTGGAGGGTGGCGAACGTCTCCAGGATGGCGCGCGGCCCCCGCTGGCCTCGTGCTAAGCTGATCACGTGCTCGACACCCACGAAGTCGCTCGCGAGTTGATCGCGGCCGGCATCGCACCGGACCACGCCGATGCCATCACGAGAGCTGTGCGCCGTGCCGCCGAGCACGATGCCACCGGCATTGGTGCCAACACGCTGGCGACGAAAGCCGACCTGACTGCACTTGAGCTCCGGCTGGTGAAGTGGATGATTGGCATCGTGCTCGCCGGCGCCGGTCTCGTCATCGCCACACTGCGCCTCATCGGGTGAGCGAATGCCGAGTGCCAGGAGTCCGTGGTGACAGCCCACCGCAGTAGTGTCGGCCATCGTGGTCCTCGTTTCCACGAAGCATCGTCCGCCCAGCATCCTGAATCCGATAGCGATCAGGCTGTCAGATCGATCACCGGAACGCCCATTGCCGGGGCGGCACCTGTCATCCGGCGGTCGTATGTGGCGAGTTCGACGGTCTGTCCGTGCCGGCGCAGGTAATCGATCGACGTCAGGTGCAGCGCATCGAGCGTGCGAACCGGCACCGGGAATGCCCCGAGCGCACGTGTGAGCACTGGCGGTGACAGTTCCAGCAATGCGATGCGTCCGGTGAGTTCTTGAGCGCCCTCGCCGTGGGACTCGGCGAGATTGCCGGTGTGAATGACGGTCCGGATCTCATACTCATCAGACGGCTGGCGACCAGCGTCCTTTCCCGGAACCAGCCGGGCGGACGCCGATCTTCGACGAACAGGTGGGCGAGGGCGACCGAGGCGTCGACGTAGATCACCGGTCGCTCTTGACCTCGTCCAACGTCTCCATGAGCTGTTCCAGCGTCATGACCGGCGGCGGCGCGGAGGGAGGTTCCGAGCCGGGCGCCGCCGGCGGCGTCAGCCAGCCCGTGCGCACCGCATCGGCAAGCAGCGCGTCGGCCAGGATAGGGCTGCGCTCCGCCCTCGGCGGGACAATCTCGGCGACGACACGGTCGCGATCCGTCACCAGCACGGTCTCACCCGCGGCGGCCAGGCGCACGTATTCGCTCAGCTTGTTGTTGAGCATCTTCAAGCCCACGGACCTCATGCTTCGAACGTAGCTTCCGGTCGCCACCTGTGTCAAGGAGTCGCCCCTGGCATTTGCCCGCCGCAGTCGCAGCATGCGATTGCCGCCTCGCTGAAACTCGTACGCCACCGGCTCGATGGTCACGTCGATGTCCTGCGATGTGAAGACGTCGACGACCGGCTGAACGTGCGGAGAGGGTGTCCCGCCAATCTGCAACAGTGGGAAGGCGCGCACTTCCGTAGCGACCCGCAGCATCTCGCGCAGCGCGCTGACGTGAAAACGGAGATCGAACTGTTCGCTGTACAGGAAGAGACAATGGGAGGACAGCGCCAGGTCGAACGCGTCATCGTCGAAGGGCAGGTCCGGCAACGACGCCTCCACGTAGCGGCCTTCGGTCTTGCCTCTGGGGTAGTCTGCAATGAACCGGTGCATGACGTCCATCCGTCGCCGGCCGAGTTCCGTAATCGACCGCACATGCGTCCAGACGAAATCCTCCGAATGTTGACGCATCTGGTCCAGCAGCACATTGAACGTCTCGTCCACCCGTCGTTCGATGGCGGCGGCGGACGCGCTGTAGATCGGATCGATCGACACGACCGTATGCCCTCGTGCCGACAGTTCGGCGTTGAAGCTTGCCGGCCCATCGCCGCAGCCGAGGATCCGCTGGTCCAGATCAGGCTCGCCGAGGTCGAACATCGCCTGATACTCGGTCAGGTTCCGTCCCCACGGCACGATACGATCAATGGAGAAGGGCATCGTTGAATTCACCTCGGTCAAGGATTCTCAATGATCACAACTGCCGAGTGTTGAATGACTCCTGACATTTCTAGACGTGACCTGATTCATTTGCGCCTCTCGGTCTCCCCCTAGGAAACCGATCTCCGAGTTGGTCAGGGATCATTTTTGTCTTGCCGTTACCATCCTCACGCTGTTCGCCGACCTACGCGCATGGTCCGGACAGAGGCTGTCGCAGGCATCGGTCTATGTCGGTGCAGCGCGGGTATCCGTACGCGGCATCCACATGACGTCAATCGCAAATCCGACATCGAGGCGTTCACCGTGCCAGTCCGGTGTGGCGGTGTCGGCGTCGATGACGATGGCGGACGCGTCCAGGCGGGCGTCGGTCGGCGCCAGCGGCGGCCCGCTCCAGCGGGGCGGGGGCGGCACCGCGGGGAACGGCCGGCCGTCGGGCCAGCAGAACTCGGCATCGCCAGCCGGGTCCAGCCGGACCGTGAATCCTTCCTCGTGTACGGCCCGATGGTGCCGCCGGCAGAGCAGCACGAGGTTGTCGAGCCGCGTCGCGCCGCCGTCGGCCCAGTGGTGAACGTGATGCGCATCGCAGCGCCGGGCGTGGCAGCCCGGGAAGCGGCACTGGCGGTCGCGCGCCTGCAGCGCCCGCCGCAGCGCCGGGGGGATGGTGCGGGTCTTGCGCCCGACGTCGAGGATCGCGCCGTCCGCTGTATGCCGCATGACGACCGCCGCGGCATCGCAGGACACGCGGCGGGACGTTTCCGCGGAGACGCGCAGCCCGTCGCCATCTTCCAGGGCGGCGTGGCCGGTCATCCGAGGGGCAGAGGTCGCCGCGCCGGGGCGACCGCCTGCGTCCGGACACCCACGTCCGGTGGACCCGACCGCGCGGGATGACGTTTCCGCGGAAACGTGCGTTGCGGGCGCCGCCGCGCCGGGCGGCGTCTCCTCGGAAACCCTCGCTGCCCTCGCTGCCCTCGCTTTCGCGTCGCGCGACGTTTCCGCGGAAACGTGCGATGCGGGTGCTTTCGCGTCGGCCTGGAGCGTCTCCGCCTCGACGTGCAGCACGACCTGATAGCGGTCGCCCGCCGTCCCCCGGTCGAGGTCGGACGCCAACGCACTTTCGGCCACCAGTCCCAACGCATCCTCCTGGCGTTGGACCGTGCTGGTCTCGGCGGCGTCGGCCGGGGCCACCTCCGTGCGCAAGCGGTCGCTCGCAGCCTCGATCGCCCGCCGCACCACCGCACCCACCTCCGGGGACAACCGGCCGCGGATGACGACCATCCCGTCGTCGTCGACCCAGGTGTTGAGGTGCCGCCGCGTCTGCCGCCGTTGGTCATCGGCCGCCTCGGCGGCCCGGTCGACCCGGCGCCACGCCCGCGCCAACCGTTCGACGTAGGACGCCGGGGCGCACAGCGCGAAGTCGAGCAGACGGCGTTCGTTGGCCGGGGTCGCCACGCGCGTCAGGGCGCGCACCTTGGAGTAGGAGATCTGCCCCCGCTGCATCGCGTCGCTCAACAGCGTCAGGTCGCCCAATGCGCGCGCCACCCGCACCTTCTCGCGGGCGGCGCCCAGCTTGAGCCCGGTGCGCCAGTTCAGCCAGTGCGCGCATGACTGGCACCCCTCCCACCCCTCCCGCTCGTCGAAGGCGCGAATCAGCACGAGCAGCTCGTAGGTCGCGGCCTGGATGCGGGCCGACAACTCGGCGATGTCGTCGCCGAGACGCACCGCCTCCGCACGGTGCTGAGAGACCGCCGCCCGGTGTGCCTCGTGGGACACCGGGCCGGTGATGACCGGCGGCGGGACCGCGGGTGTCGAGACGTCGATGGCGGTGGAGCGCGCTGGTGACGCAAGGGCCAGCGCGCCGGGCGCTGTCGGCCGGGTCGCCGCGTCCGGCGGCGTGGGCGGTGATGCCGCGCCGTGCAAGGCGGGTGAGCCCACCGCGACGGATCGCGGGTTGGGGGCAGGGACGTCCGTGTCGTACAGGTCTGATGCAATGCTCATGGATCCATTGTAAGCCCCTGTTTTTAAACGCCTTGAGAGCGTCTGTATGCGTCCTTTCCGGTACGGACGTCGGTTTCCGATCGCCCGGTCCGGCCGCGGGTCACAGCGCGCCGCTCCGCCGGTCTGAGCGCCCCTGTAGCCGGCATCCCCGACCGAGAGCACCTCTGCCGTCAGACGGCTGTCAAGGAAAAAATGCAGACGGCGGCGGAAATCGACATCAGCTCAAAAGGAACTGCCGCGTGTGCCGCTCGCTCAGGATTTCCACGCATTCGCGGCGGCCGGGCAAGAACTGGCGGCGCTCCATCTCGGCTACGATGGCTGCACGGAATACCCGTTGGAGACGGTGTTTTCGCATACTGGGGAACCGAGGCCGGAGCATTTCCGGATCGGCGGGCGGGCAATGCGGTTCGCCGATGACGAGAAAACGACTCTCATCGTCAACGAGCATGTGCGGCTGGTCAACATTCCGGCCGCCGCGCATGGATATCAGGTCAACGGAAGGACACCGCTTGAGTGGTTCATCGACCGCTACAGGGTCACCCGGGACAAGGAAAGCGGCATCGTCAACGATCCCAATGGATGGTTCGATGATCCGCGGGAACTGGTCGCGTCAATTCGGCGGATAGTGCATGTCAGCGTGGAAACCGTTGCCATTGTCGATGACCTTCCGGAACCGTTCGGGGAACCAGCAGAATAGTGACGGTGGCGTCTATGACCGCACCCGCGGCCGCGCCCTGTAGGCGCAACCCTTGCGGTTGCCCGCTGCGCCGGCCGCTGGTAGGGTTGAGCCGGTTCGGACGACACAAGGAGAGTCCCGATGTCTCATAGCCAGCGTCTACTCGTGAATGCCGCCGTCGCCGCCGGCCTGGCGTCCGCCGCCGCCGCGTGCGCGACTCCCGCCGCCGATCCGCTGGCGGCGTGCGCCGATCTGACGACCCTGGAGCTGATCGACTTGCGCATCGACGCGGCGGAACCGGTGTCGGCCGCCGCCGGCGTCCCGGCGCACTGCAAGGTGACCGGGGTCATCGAGACGGAGATCAACTTCGAGTTGCTGCTGCCGGACGACTGGAACGGCCGGTTCCTGATGGGCGGCGGCGGCGGCTTCGTCGGCAGCGTGCAGAACCAGGCGCGGTCGCTCTATGCGCATGGCGGCGGTCCGCTCCAGCGTGGCTATGCGACGGTCGGGACCGATACCGGGCACACCGGGGGAGGCATCGAGGCGGGCTGGGCGCTCAACCAGCCTGAACGGCAGGAGAACTTCGGGCACCGCGCCGTCCACCTGACCGCGGAGACGGCGAAGTCGATCGTCGCGCACTATTACGCGCGGCCGGCCGACTACTCGTATTTCGTCGGCTGTTCACGCGGCGGTGGGCAGGCGATGATGGAGTCGCAGCGCTATCCCGGCGACTTCGACGGCATCGTCGCCGCGGCGCCGGCGTACGACTGGACCGGCATCTCGGCCGGGTTCGTGCAGAACCAGCAGGCGATCTACCCGGACGGCGACCTCGAGGCGCCGGTGCTGACACCGGCGACCCTTGAACTGCTCGGATCGAGCATTCTCGCGGCGTGCGACGCCGACGATGGCGTCGAGGACGGTGCGCTGACCGATCCGCGGCGGTGCGGCTTCAGACCTGAGGACTTGCCGCGCTGCGCCGGTGACCGAGCGGCGGACGACTGCGTCACGGCGGCGCAACTCGCGGCCATCGAAACCGTCTACGACGGCCCGACATCGAACGGCGAGCCGATCTACCAGGGGTTCAACTACGGCGGCGAGCACGATGCGGGCGGCTGGGACTCGTGGGTGGTGCGCACCGAGGGACGCGCGGCACAGGGCGTGCCGAATGCGCAGTTCGGCTTCGGGACCGAGCTCTACAAGAACTTCGTCTTCAGCGACCCCGAGTGGGACTACACGACATACGACTTCTCGACGTGGAAGGAGGACGTGGCGGCCACGGGCGCGATCCTCAACGCGACCGACAGCGACCTGAGCCGGTTCCGTGACGGCGGCGGCAGGATCATCTACTGGACCGGGTGGTCCGATCTGGCGCTGGCCCCGCTCGGCACGATCGACTACTACGAGCGGCTCGAGGCGGGCGATCCGACGGCCCGCGACTACGCGCGGCTCTACATGCTGCCGGGCGTGCTGCATTGCGGCGGCGGCCCCGGGCCCGACCGCGTCGACTGGGTCGAGGCGATCCGCGCGTGGGTCGAGGAGGGGCAGGCGCCCGAACGTCTGGTGGCCGCGAAGATCGACCAGGATGGCAGCCCGACGCTGACGCGGCCGCTCTGCCCGTACCCGCAGGCGGCCGTCTACGACGGGACCGGCGACCCGCACGACGAGGCGAGCTTCACCTGCGCGGCGCCGTAGCCCGCCGCGACGCGGGATGCATCGCCGATGAGAGCGAACGCCTCGCGGACGGTGTCCGGTTCAAGCGCGCGGACGCGCCGTCATAGACGTCGAGCGTCCGGGAGCGCCGCTGCCATCTTGCGATCCAACGTCAGCGTTTCCAGATCCACCCGGGCGTATTCGTCCACGATCAGCCTGTCGAGGAGACCGGGGCCGGTGTTGGACTCCAATATGGCGAACACGGCAAGACCGTTGAGCGGCTTTGCCAACCCGCTCTGCAACACGTCGCGCAATGCTTTTCGAACATCCGCCCGCCCGATACCATAGTGATGCTGCACAGCAACGTAGGCTTCACCGATGACCTGATTGGATACGAACACTTCGCCGCCGTCTTCGATCAAAGACTGCAACCGTTGCACGCAACGCGCAAACTCCGCCTCCGGACTGGCGGTGAGCAGTCGAACCAGGACGGACGTGTCAATCCCGAAGTTTCGGGTCATGCGGTTGCTCTCGGAAGGTCTGCATGTCCAGTGACGGTTTCCCGCGCACCAATGCCTTGAGAGGTCCAAGCCGCGTCAGATCGACTCGTTGCGGACGCAGCAGGAACCCGTGCGGGCCTTCCTCCAGCGATAGACGATCGCCGGGCCCGACCCCCATCGCCTCCAGCACTCGTGCCGGAAACGTGACCTGGCGCTTGGAAGTGACTTTGATGAGCATGAACCTTCCTCCATTACCTTACTGTAAATATAACTTTTGAAAGGCGGTTCGACAAGCAGGTCTCCCTCTGGCGTCATCCTTTGGATGCCGCCTCGCCGGGCGTCTGCTGCGTTCTGAGAGTCGGACACCGCAAGGACATGAGCCGACCGGGCGCCCGGTCAACGCTGGCCAGCACCGCTCCCGCCGCCGCCAGCGCCAGGGAAAGCGCCGGCGGCCTCAGGTTCGTGATCGCCGGGAATCTGCGCCCTGATCTGTCCGCGGCGCCGGCGCCTGTCAGCCCGTGGTGAGAGTCCCGCGTCGCACCGAGACTGGCGCGGCGCCGGGCTGCCAAGGCGCGGCGAGGGAGCAAATTGGGGCATTTGTGACCGAGGAGCAACGCCGGCAGCGCGGATGCAGCGTCGGTCGAATGCAGCGGCGACTTTCACCACGGGCTGCTACACGGTGAGTCCGGGCAGCGGGCCGTGCAGATCGATGAAGTCGCCGCGCTGGGCGCGGACGCGGGCCAGGCCCACGTGGTCGACGTCGAGACCCATCGCGCGCGCCGCGCTCACCAGCAGCCGCTGGTGGGGAATGCCGGAGAACCGCGTGACGCCGCCGGTCAGGACCTGCGGGGGGACCCGCATCTCCGCCGGTGTCTCGTGGGGCCAGTACAGGTAGCGTCCCGTCTTGAAGGCCCACGACCCGCCGATGAGCACGGGGCAGTAGCGGCTGTAGCCGTGCCAGCCGTCGCCCAGCTCTGAACCCCAGACGATGAGGGTGTTGTCCATGAGCGAGCCGCCGCCGGCATCCGGGACCGCTTCGAGGGTGCTCACGAGACGCGCGACCTGCTGGGCGTGATACTGCACATAGTCGGTCATCGCCGCGTGCTTGGCGTCGTCGTCGTAGATGTAGTGGGCGATGCCCTTGTGCACCTTGTCGCTGATATGGTCGGCGCCGAACTCCATCGTCGGCATTTCACCCAGCGACAGCGCGACGACCCGGGTGATGTCGCAACTGAACGCGGCGGCGATGATGTCGGTGAAGGCGTCGAACCGCCCGTCGTACTTCTCGAACGACGCCGCCGGTCGCGGCGGCGCCTCGCACGACAGGGTCGCCAACCCCTCGAGCCGTTGTCCAAGACGCTCGACGAGCCCGAAGTGGGACTCGAGCCGCGCGCGATCGGCGGCGCCGAACTTCGGGGCCAGGTCCCGATATTCCTGATACGCGAAGTCGAGCGTGGTGCGGCGGTACGCGCCGACCGCGTCACCGGAGGACGCGGGTCCGAACACGCGTTCCCAGGCGTGAAACGGTGTATTTTCCACCGGCAGCCGGACACCGGCCGCGTTGTAGGCGATGGGGCGGCCAGCCTCGAGCGCGGCGTCGACCGACAGCTCCAGCGAGGGCAGCCGGTCGGGCCGCGCGATGTGCGCGGCGACGAGCTGGTCCAGAGACGCTGACCGCGAGCGTGTGTCCCGCGCGGAGAAATCGGCCATGTTGCCGGTCCAGGCGTGCACCCAGCCGCGATCGTGGCGGTTGCCGCCGACATCGAGCTCCGCCGTCGCCAGCGAGAGACCGTCGAGCGCGAGCACACGGTGCCGGTGCGCATGCAGCGGCGCCAGCGGCTGGCTGAATTCACCCTGCGCCAGGGTTGCCAGGTCGAGTGACCACGGTTCCGTGTCCGACAGGCCCTCCGGACGCATGCGCCACGCGGCGTACGGCCAGCCGTGGCAGTGACTGATGGCGATCAACCGTCTGATCGGCGTGGCAGGCTCCTGGGCAAACGCGCGCAGCGCGGCGCCGGGCCACGCGGCACCGAGGGCCGTCAGCCCGCCCAACTGGAGAACGCGGCGTCGCGTGATCATCGATGCTCTCCCGAGACAACTCCCGCGGTGGGTCCGCGGAAGAGGTCGCTGCCGGCAATCGAGACCAGCAGGTCCTTGATCGAGTCGTTCTCACGAAAACGCGTCTGCAGCGGCGCGAGCGCCGGCATGGTTCCCTCTATCTGGTTGCCGAGGGCGTACCGGGTCCAGTGGGTCACGTAGCAGTCCCGCACGCGGTCGCTGGATGCGAGCTGGCGTGCGAAGTCGATGCCGTCGGTAAAGGTGAGTTCCTCGCCGCCGGCCAGCGTCAGCGACCCGCTGGCGTCGACCGGCTGCCCGTTGTCCTCGGCGCGCCAACGACCCATCGCGTCGTAATGTTCGAACGCGAACCCGGGCGGGTTGATCTGCCTGTGGCACGAGACGCAGGTCCCGGGACTTGTCGCGGTGGCCGTGCGCTCGCGGTTGGTGCGTTCGACCGCCAGCGTGTCGGGCGGCAGCGCGGTCTCCGCGCCCTGAACCGGTGTGCCGAGATGCATGCAGGCGATACGCTCGAGCACCCGCACCCCGCGCAGGATCGGTCCAGGCTGCACGCTGTACGCGCCGAGCGCCAGCACCGACGGCAGCGTCAGCACTCCGGCGCGCTGGCTGCGGGGGAACTCGGCCGGGTAGAGGGTGAGCGACTCCTTGCGCCCGATTGAGACCGCCACGTATTCAATGGTGCGCGTCACCTCAGGGCGATCGGGGATGCGGGTGGCGGTGTCTCCGTAGATCGGCGCCGTGTTCTTCGAGGGGATGCGTGTGGCAGGGTCTCCGTAGATCGGCGCCGTGTACTTCGACATGTAGCCGCGGTGATCGGTCATCAGCGCGGTGAACGTGCCCTCGCCCTCGAAGACCGCCTGCTCGACGAACAGCTCGGTTTCCAGCCGCATCGAGTGGCGGATGGGACCCATGATGGTCGGCCACTCCACGTCGTCGTCGCGTGCAATCTTGTTTTCGGGGGTAATGCCGAAGAGCGGCCCGTAGGCCCGGCGCGAGGGTGCGATGAGCAGGACCTGCTCGGTGCCGAGCCACTGGTGGTGGAAGCGTACGACGGCCGGCCGGGCCTTGGGATCGTCGAGCATCCGGCGCGCCTGGCGCTCGATGCCCGCCGTCGTGGCGAGCTCACCCGACTCGGCCGCGGCGAACAGCGCATCGTCCGGCATCGAATCCCAGAGAAAGTAGGAGAGTCGTGTCGCCAGCTCCCAGCGACTCGGCGCCAGGGTCGCACCGCCGCCGGTCAGGTCCTCTGCCTCGACCCTGAAATGAAACGGGGGGGCCTGCAGGATGCCCGCGACGGTGAGCGCGACCGCCTCGTCACGCGGACCGGCGGCCAGATTCGCCCGCCAGAACGCCTTGAGCCGATCGCGTTCACTCGCGCGCAGGGGGCGTCGATAGGCGCGCCGGGCGAAGCGCTCGATGCTGGTCCAGGCGCAGGTCTCCTGCGCGGACGCCGGCAGCGCGGCCCAGGTGCCGCAGGTGAAGAACGTCGGGGAGACGAGCGCGAACGACGCGAAGTGCATCGCGGCCAGGTGCAGCTCCTCCACCTGGTAGGAGGAGGGATCCTGGCCCTGTGCGATGCCCTCGAAGCCTTCGGAGCCAGGTTCGGACGGGAACCGCCACGGCCACGCCGCGGGCGGCGGCGGCGGGGCGAAGACCCCCTTGCTCGCCGTGCGCCGCGGGCTGAGCCTGTCGGCGAGGGCCGACCGTTCAGGCCAGCGGTCGCCGTCTCTCGGAAAACCGAGCAGATCGGCAATGGTGTTGTTGTACTCGGCGGGCGTCAGCGCCAGCGGCGGCGTCCGTGGCGCGGCGGTCCCTTCCTGTTGCGCCGACGCGCTCGATGTCACACCCCCGGCGAGCGCGATCGAGCACGCTATCGAGAAGAGGATGCAACAGCCGAACCGAGACGGCCGGACCGACGCAGCCGTGCTCGAACTCAGTACGAATCTCATGATCAACGGACCATCATATCGAAAAAAGCGACGGCGTTGATGACCGTGACCGCCGGGTAGTGGGTCCGTTTGAAGATTTCGCAACGTGCCCCCGCGGACGGCAGGAGGATACCCACGGCCAGGTTCGACGTGTCCGCAGTCCGAGAGGGCGAGGGGGAGAGACGGTGATCTCTCCGCCCACGTTCGTTCGTAGCGTAACTCGGCGACACCGGACGCCGATCGTGCGTGGCAGCCACGGCGTCCAGTCAAACGGCCCCCGCTCCAGAGAGGGGCGGGGGCCGCGCGGGAGCGCTTTGATGACAATCAATGAGAATTGCCCGAAACAACCAGCTCTGAGTCTCGCGCAGGACATCCTCAATGCGATCAGCGACGAAACGCCGTATTGCCGCCTTCTTGGTGCTCTGCGCGCAGCGACCGCCGTTGTGGAGGCGACACCGGTCAACAAACGCGTTCCCGACTAGTGCTTCGTCACGTCAAAATATTAGGGTATACGGACTTGAGTTTACGGCGCGCATCGTCGACCTGCATCTGCCAGTCGACACCGCGTTGCGTAGCAGTGACGTCGGTGGACCACGCCGACACTTCGCCGTGCAGCGTCTCGAGGTCGCCGATGCGGCGGCCATGCAGGCATTGGCGCGTCATCGAACTCAGTTCGTTCTCGGCGATGTTCAGCCAGCTCCCGTGCTTCGGGGTGTAGCAGAACTCCAGGCGACGAACCAGTTCCCGAGCCCGGGCCGGCTCGAACACCTCGTAGAAGGCGCCGGGCGTGTGCGTGTTGAGGTTGTCGCACACCAGGGTGACTTTCGGGCAGTCGGCGTAGCGGCCCTCCAACAGGTCGGCGACCTCCACCGCCCAGTCCGCCTTCGTCCGCCGGGCCCGCGCCGTCGCCCGCCGCCAACACGCCAGCGGCTCGCTGAACAGGAAGACCGAGGCCGTGCCGGCCCGTTCGTACTCGTAGTCGACGCGGCGGGGCCGCGCCAGCGTGGCGGCCATCGGCGGGCGCGTTTCCTTGACCAGTTGCACCGGCTGCTCATCCATGCACACGACCGGGCAAGCCGGGTCGTACGGTTGCGCATAGGTGTCCAAGACCTGCTCCATGTGCGCCACGAACTCGGCGTCGGCCTCCGGCGGGATCACCCAGTACTCGATTTTCCGCCGGGTCATCCCGTTTTTTTTAGCGTACGCCGGATGGTCTCGTGGCTGACCGACTCGACGACCTCCAGCTCGACGACCCGGCGCGCCAGTAGCCGCAACGACCAGTTGGCATAGCCCTTCGGGGGCGGCCCCAGACGCAGGGCGATGACCTGCGCCTCCTGCTCGCCGTCGAGCAGCTTGGGGACCGGGGGCGACGGCCGTCGTTTGCGTTCCAGCGCCCGCTCGAATCCTTCCAGTACGCATCGTTGGCGAATGTTTTCAACGGTCTTGGTGCGGCACGACAAGGCGTCGGCGACCTGCTGGTCGGTCCACGCCGGTCCGTCCGCATCGGCCTTCAAGAGGATCTGAGCACGGCGCACCTTCTCGTTGCTGCCGTTGAGCTTCCGGACTGTCTGTTGACAGACCTCGCGTTCCTGGTCGGTGAGTCGGACGATATACTTTTTCTGCATGGGAACTCTATCGGTTCCGCGTGCCCTAATCTTTAGTCGTGGCGCAGCACTAGCCGCTTTCCGCCACGGTGAGCCCTACTGCGTAGATGCCGGCCGTGCCTTTACCGGAAATGGTGACGTGCAGGGGATTCCATTGATCGCCGATTTCATCGTTGATGATTCGCGAAGACCCTCTGAAAAGAACATCGTCGCCGCCGGCCAGCTTCTTCAATAGGAACGCCTCGATGTCGTCGGCGGCGCCCCCGAGCACCTGATTCACTTGTGGCGCCTTGTTCTGCAGGACGTTTTGCGGCAGGCGTGCAGATATTCGTGTTCTGAGCATGCCGAGACAGCCTTCGAGGATTCCCTGAAACGCTCCCTTCAGTTTGTCGAAGACGTCCTTGCGGTCAACGTCGATCACCTTGACCTGCACCGCATGCAGATTCTCGGCCTTGATACTGAGAACCAAGCAATCCCATTCGTCTATTTTCGACATGTCGAAGTTAGGTTTCCACTTCCCCTGATCTTCCATCCGCACGAAGTTGGGGGCGTCCTTCTGACCGGGATCGCATTCCCAGTACGTATCGAGATTGGGCATCACCGCATGCTCTATTGAGAACTCCCCGCCAGCGCTGTAGCGCAGGTCGACGATGAATCGAAAATTCGCCTTGCTGCCACCTAGCTTCTCTGGAAAAGTGAAAGATTGCAGCCTAATCACGAAGGTTCGCTCTGAAGTTGTGTCCGTCATCGCACTTTCTCCCTCTCCCGCACCTGAATGAGCGTCCAGGCCGGCGCGGTCCGGACCGGTAGATAAAAAGACCTTTGCGAGCCACAGATCCATTACTGGCCTTGATCGCCGTACTCGCTGACGGCTTCATTCAACCTCTGAATCCTCGGTGTCATGTTGATTCGAATCTGTTCTAGTTCGGCGAGTTCGGCCACTGGGTCGTAGTCGCTCTCGTGTCGCTCGACGGCGAGTTTGATGATGGCGGGAAAATCGGCGACAACGATGCGGTACGCCCTCATCGCCGAGCCCTTGGCGTCTTTTAGAGCCATGATGAAAATGTCTTTTTCGTCTGCGTATTGGAATCCTCCGCGCGACTCGGACCGATTGATGTTCAGCGCAGCCATCAAGGCCATCTGGTGCGCCAGACGCACGGTTTCAGAGTATGAGTGGGCGGCCATGAGGACCATTTTTAGTTCGTTGGCCAAGGTGGTTTCCTGCGCGCTGGCGGGTCCGGCGCAGAGCAGGGCGACGGCGACGGCGATCAGGATCTTCATGGCAACCTCCTTCGCCGACGACCGAAAATGGTCGCCGGGCCGGTTGCCACACACACAACGCACTGTTAAAGGTGCGGGGTTCCGCTTATTTCCTGCGGGATGCAGGTGTTTTTTTCAGCGGACGGCCCGACGAAAAAAGGCGTGATTTCCCCCAACAGATTTCCGCGTTAGGTGCGTGGCATCGGGAAATTACCACGCGCCGCCGAACGTCCGCAATTGAAATGTTACAGGAACGCGACAGGGGGTTCCGGGCGGGTCAGTCGTCCACTCCCAGTGGTTTCAGGTCGCGGGTAAGATCGGCGATTTTGGCGAGTGCATCGTTGCGGCGGGTCCAGATGTCGATGATCTCGGATTGGTCTGGGATTTGCCCGTCGGAACCGTGCAGGTGCCCGTCGCGAACGGTAATCCGGTCAGGGTCGGCGTAGGAGCGTTGCAGGAGATCGATGCACTTCGCCCACGTGTCATTCAGGGCGGGGATCGTGCGGCGGAGCGCCTGACGTTCCGTGATTAATGCCCCGATTTTGCTGTGGCTTTCCTCTTCGGTCATGCCCGTATTGTATCGCATGGATCGCGCCGGTTCGGAGTGGAAGCCGGATGAACATCCTGCATTCGGATCGTCGCCGCGCGGTCCTCGCGCACTTGGTCGAGGGCTGTTCGATCCGCGCGACCGTGCGCCTGACGTGAGTCAGCAAGAACGCCATCGCGCGCCTGATTCTCGCCTCCGGCGCCCACTGCGAGGGCGTACTGGACACCACCCTGCGCAACCTGCCCTGTCGGGTCATCGAGGGCGACGAAATCTGGACGTTCGTTCAGAAGAAACAGCGCCGGGTGTCGGCCGACGAGGACCTGATTAGCGAGGTCGGAGACCAGTACACCTTCATCGCCTTCGATCCGTTCTCCAAGCTTATCGCCGCCCACGTCATCGGCAAGCGGGACGCGGAGACCACGACGACGTTCATCGAACTGGTCCGGCGCCGCATCCCGCACCGCATCCAGTTCTTCACGGACGGCTTCGCCCAGTACCCGCCCGCGGTCGAGGGCGTCTACGGTGCACTGATCGACTTCGCGCAAGTGATCAAGCCGGTTGCCGAGACGGAGGACGAGCCGGCCCACCTGGACGTCCGGGAACTCTGCGGCCGGCCGGACCCCGAGCGGATCGGGACGTCGTTCGTTGAGCGGAACAACCTGATCATCCGCCAGCAGATGCGGAGATGCACCCGCCAGACGCTCGGATTCTCAAAGCGCCTAGCGTACCTGCGGGCCGCGGTGGCCATCTACGTGGCCTGGTACAACCTCTGCCGGAGGCACGGGTCACTGCGGATGACGCCGGCCATGGAGCTGGGGATCGCGGAAACGTTCTGGTCAATCGATCAGTTGATTCCGTGACATTCAAACGGACCCACTACCGACCGCCGCCCGCGACAACACAGGCCCGAGCGTCGACCAGTCCGTGCGAAAATCCTTGTCCACCTCCCGCATGGAGAGCGAGTCATTCTAGAAGTCGACGAATATCCTTGCGCGATGGCGTTGGCCATCAGTCGGATCATTGCCGGGCTTGTCGGATCGTACAAGAATACGGGGACGCACGAAGCGTCCCTGGGATCGTGGTGACCGGACCCCGGTTTCCCTGTCTGGGCGGCGATCCGGTCGGTCGTATTGCATGACAGCGAAAACCGAAACGGCTTGATTGGCAACCGGCGACAGCCGCCGCCGCTCCTCCTCCTGTATCCGCCCGTCGCTCATCGCCATGCGTGTGCTCGCGTTCGCCCGCACCTTCGTTCCGTCTATCGACAACGTCCCGGCGCGCGCCAGCCCCAGCGCTTGCGCCAGACGCACCACCTCCACAAACAGTTGCTTGAAGTCCCCACGGTGCCGCCGACGGAACTCGCACACCGTCCGGTGTTGCGGAACGTTGCCCGCCGCCAGCACCCGGAACGCCACGTCCTCTTCCAGCTTCCTTGCGATCCCCCGCGACGAAAACACCCCCGTCGCATACGCGTAGAGCAGCACCTTCACCATCATCCGCGGCTCATACGGCGCGTTGCGACGCCCGTCTCCCTCGTACGGGGCGTAGAACGCCGTCCGATCCAGGCCGTCCACCAAGTCGCTCACGTGATGCGCCAAGTGGCCGTCCGGCAGCCATTCTCGGATGTCGGCTGGCAGCAACAGAGTCTGGTCCGGTGCGCAGCGGCGGAACGTCGTCGACATCAGGTCCTTTCGTCGTCGGAGGCGTCTACGATCGGCGCATCCCTTTTCTGCGGCACAGAGGCTTGTTGCTTTCTGTAAATTACGAATGTAACAATTCATTTCGTTACGAATTGGAACCAAAATGAATATCACGATCGCAGAACTGGCGCGCGCAGTAGGCAAGAGCGAGAACTACGTCCGCCAGCACGTTCATCGGAAACACCTGACGGCGCGAAAGGACGGGCGCAACGTGTCAGTGGCGCTGGACGAGGCGGTTCGTTGGGCGCGCAAGCGTGGGCTGTCCTTTGATGCACCGGCGTGCGCCCCGGCAACGACAGGCAGAGTGAAGAACCGGACGGCCCGGATGACGGTGCTGGTGTGGCACGCACCAGGTGCACAGCCTCGCAACCTGTTCACGCTCATACGGCACCGCCGGCAGGATGCAATGGGACCCTGGGCAGGCGAGCCGGACGAGACTTGGCGCGGCCACGACCTCGGGCCTGAACTTCGGCTTTGGTCCTTCGACGCGCCTTTCGAGCGCTGCCGGGCATTGGTCGATTGCGTCCTGGATTCCGGTACGCAGGAGATCGGCGGCCTTGAAGTTCTCTACGCGCTGGAAGCGACCCCCCGTCGCCACTGGGCCTATCGAGACGATCGCCCGCTCGCCGACGCCTCGATGCGCAGCCCCTTCTCGAAACATAGCGCGGAGGTCGTCGAGTACTGGAGCTTCATGACGGAACCTCGCCAACACTGGCTGAAGGTGCTCGATTCGCTTCAGGGCAAAGCGCGGGCCGGGCTCGCACGTTTGGGCTTCCCGCTCGACCGCCGGCCGGATCGGATTGGAAACCTCATGATTGCGGGCGCCGAGGACGCGATCACCTGCGATCTGAAATGGCATCACGACCAGACGTTGCGGTTCCGCGCGGGCGCGGGCGCGGACGAGCTGTTGCCCGGGGCCTATCGCGCCGCGGTCTGGGCGAGCCACAGCGGCGACGAAGTGCTCCGGCGAGAAATTCCGGCTACAGCATGCCAGACCGCGATAGAGATCGCGTCGGACGTCGACCACATCGGCTTTGCGGCCTACCGGAACGCCGACGGACAGTGCGTCGACTTGATGGAGGTGTTCCTGCTCAAGGAGATCGGCATCCGCATGGAGATCGAATCCGGGCCGACGCATAACCTCCAAGACCGCCGTGGCCGCATGATTCACAGCGTCAATCCATCGGTGTCCATCTCCACGCTCGAGATCAACTCCGACGACGACAAGTCCGAACTCGACAAAGGTATCCGGCGGCAATGGCTCGATCGTCAGATTCACGACCGTGAGGCCGCTGCGCGCCAAGAGGGCAAATTGTGGCGCTTCGGGCCCGACGAGTTCGATCAGGCCGTTGAGCACTTGATCCATCTCATGCGTCTAGATGCCGATCAAGAGGAGCCCCTTTACCTCGCCGATCCCTATTTCATGGACTACTTGAAGGACGACGAGGGAAGACGGTTGTATCTCGACATGTTCACGGCGACCACCCGACGCCCCCTGCGAATCCTGTGCGCGAAGCTCAAGAACGGCGATGCGCGATCGTGGTGGTCGAACTACCCCAACCATCTCACGAGCCACGTTCGTGTTCGGGCCTTCCTCAAACACGAACGACACGAACGACACGACCAACAAGGGCGGCCCGGGTTTCACGATCGTTACCTGATAACGCCCCGGCGTGAGGTCATCATCACCCACTCCATCAACGGCTGGCGCAAAGATGGGGTCACCTTCGTGCGCGCTCCTTACGGCGTGTATCGCGCCGAAACAGAACGGCGCTGGTCGATGAAGGTCGAATCGCCCACCGAACCGCTATTCGTTCAAGAAATCACCTGATGGCGAGCAAAGGGATGCCCGAACGGTCCCTGCCTGCGGAGGCGAGAGCTGCCGTGTGGAGCATTATCGGCACGGGTGAATCGCCCTTGAACAGACGGTCGTCCTACGAATTGATCGAGCCGATCATCAGAAAGCACTTCTCCTCGACCGACCCGGATCGAACCATCGCCTCGATCCGGGGGTGGTTCGAGGTTCACGCGGATCAATGGCGTATCAAGCCCGACCTGCGCGAGCGGGTTGCCGTTCTGATTCTGGAAGGGATCCGCACCGAGCGGTCGGAGATCGCGATCTGGGCCGCCGGCTGGATCGACACCGACCGGGCCGGGAGCCTGATTCGATCCGGGTGGTCGCCCAACGAGATTGACTCGTTCGTCGAAGCCGCGCTTGCGACGTTGGAAAAACTCTGCGACAGCGACGAGGCCCTCGACGCAACCGGGATCTTTCCGGAACTCGATGGCACCAACGCCCGGATGCCGAAGAGCGCGCTGATACGCAACGGAAGACTGGAGACCTTTCGGCATCTCGACCGCAATGGCTTGGAGTTCGTCTCCAAGGGGCTGCACCCTGCGGCCGGCAGGTTGATCGAACTCGTACTGGCGCTGCGACCGGAACAATTCAAATTCCTGGTCAAGCGGCTCGAACATCCGGTGATGCAGGCGAGGGCTGCCCGCTGCATGCTCGGAAGGGCCCTGCCGTTCGACCACCGCGCGACTCTGCATTGGATCACCGACGATTCATGTGAGGACCTGATCGCACTTGCGATCGTGCACACGCTGAACACCGTCAACAGATTGGACGAAGAGTTGCGGTCCGCCGATTGCGCTGCTGCCGATCGATACGGTTGGAGCACCGAACTCCGGCCGCCGCGAGATGATTTCGATACGGCTGCTGCCGGCCTCCTCTCCGGCCTCGTCGATCGTCTGGCCGTCCTCGATCCTCTCTCGTGCGCACGCTGGATCGGTGAGCTGCTCGGCGGCGCGCCCTACATGCTGCACGGACGTGGTGTCGACAAGAACGGGAAGCCGCATCGAATCGATCAGCTCGAAAGAGCATGCACGAAACTTCTGGCGCGTCTGGCTCACCAGTCGTGGTCAGACGATCTGCTTGCCGCACTCGGTGCCGGACTGCGCCTGACGCCACGACCGACGTGGACAAGGCACCTCGCTGATGTCGCCTGGGAGATCCGCGACTTGGCGCCTGCGCGAGCCGTCGAGATCGCCCGAGCGACTCTCTGCGAGCATGAACGCCACCTTGCCCGAGAGTCGGAACGCAAAAGGGTGTTCCTGAACTGGAGCGACTGGCACGATCGTGAGTGGATCGGCGGCCTCGCCATCGCTCTTGCGCTGTCTCAGGAGGAAATCGACCTGCCGAACTGGGTTTCGTCGCGGTGCCAGACGCTACCCTTGAGTGCATGGGATGCCGAGGAAGACCACGCGGCCTTCATTGCTGCCGAACGAGTCGCCCAACACTGGTTCCTCATCGGATTCCGGGCGATCGAGGCGCTGAAAGAACTTGGTCGGTCGATAGATCCCACCGCGGTCTGTACACTCGCCGAGAAGTTGTGGACCCACTGCCGCTTCGCCGAACGATACCTCCATGGCGGCCTCGAGGCCTCGATCACGGTGGAATACGCGGCGCGCTCTGTCGCGGAGTTTGGCGAGCCGAGCGACAGGTGGCTGCTGGATCAGGCGCGTCACCCGGGAGTCGGGCCTCGCGCCCTGTGGGCGCTGAGCGACCAATGCAGACGCAAGAATGCCCGCGACGGCGGGACAAATGCGCAGTACAAGGAATTGATTACCGCCGAACTCGTTCGCATCGCTTCGGATCGCTTCAGCGAGGGGACACAACTCGACCTCGAAGCACTGCTATATTGGGGCCAGCTATGGCTTCTGCTCGGCGCGGCCGACGAAGCCGAACGGACTGCCATGGCAATCATCGCGTGTCCGCGCCGGAAACACGATCGTGCCGCCGATATCCTGGCGTTGAAGTTGCTTGCCCTGGCGGCCCGCGAGCGAAGGCCCGCCCTGGCGATCAGGGACTACTTCGCGTTGCGCTACCGTCAGCTTTGGTCAGGCTACACACCCGACGAGGAACGGACGGACCGCCAGCAGCTTGACGAGCTGCTTGAACGATCGGAGCTCGGCATTCCCTGAGTATGGATATTCCCCGGGGTATTCGTTTGACCCATTTCATCGAGAACCTCACATCGAGAACTGAAGTCAGCAGCAGGATCGCCGCGATGCGGCGGGCCGTGTCTGTGTAGCGTCGAACTTCGGCCGCCAGGAGCGGGCGGCAGAGGACGTCCCGCTCGCGGTACGAGAGCCACATCAGGATACGCTCGACGGTCCACCGGTCGATGGCCGCACGACCCCGCCGCGGACGGTTCCTGGATTACATCAGGGTGTCGCCCGAACCTCACCGCCGGAAACACGATCGTGCCGCCGATATCCTGACTGCCCGGACTTCAGCGATGATCGGGTCCATCCGTATTTTCTGCATGATCCTGCTCGTCCATGAGCTCGTTGGGCGTACAAATGACCGGCGGATCGTAGCCGGCCTTCCGGCCTCGGCACGCCCGCTCGATCCGTGTTGTGTATACTTTTGTATATAGACTGTGCGGTTCACGTGGAACGAAGGCAAGAGCGACGCCAACTTGCGCGACCGTGGATTCGATTTTGCCTTCGCGTCCCTGATTTTTGAGGGCGTCACAGTCGAAGTCGAGGATCGCAGACGCGGCTACGGAGAGAAACGCATGGTCGCGATCGGGCAGGTCGGCGACATACACCTGACCGTCGTCTACACCGACCGCAGCTTGGTTCGGCGCATAATCTCAGCCCGGAGGAGCAATCGTCGTGAACGTCAAATCTACACTGAAGCCGCAGCAGTCTGATCCGCTGCGTCCGAGCCGAGGCCGAGTCGACGTCGAACGCATCCGGGACGTGTCCGAGGCCCGGATCGCCGCCACCTCACCGCCGGAATTGAAGGATCTGCCACCGGATTTCTGGAACGACGCTGCGTTGGTCCCCGCTCCGAAACGCGCCATCTCCCTGCGTGTCGATCAGGATGTGCTCGACTGGTTCCGTGCGGGCGGTCCTCGGTACCAGACCCGGATGAACGCGGTGCTGCGCGCATACGTATCCAGGATGCAGTCCAAATGACGCCGCCGCTGCCAGCGGTTCCGGATCGCGGCGCGCGCGGTCAAGAAGAAGTCAGCAGCAGTATCGCCGCGATCCGCCGGGCGATCTCCTCCGATGGCCGGGATATGAAATTGCGCTGGTTGGCGAGGCAGAGCCGCCCGGCACAGAGCGGCCCGAGGCGGCGCTTGGCTAACCCTGCGGCACGAATGCCAGAAACCGCCTGGGGTTGTCGACCAGGATCTTGCGGATGGTGTCCTCCGGGACCCCGGCGAAGCGGAGCTTCGGAACGAATTGCATCAGCACCGACGCCCACCCGTGTCCGTAGTAGCGATTGAACTGGCGCACGTTGCCCTGGTCGGACGACAGCAGGATGTGATCCTCGAGTCCGGCGTCAAGGAGGTCCTGCACCATCCGCACCTTGTCGGCGGCCGGGATGTCAGACCGGCCCATCTCGTGGCCCAGCGTGTCGAGACCGACGAAGGCCCCGCGCCGGGCAACCGCCGTATGCGTCCCGAGCGGGTCGTGCTCCGGTCTGATGGTGGCCATGTGCCCGATGACGACGTGCGAGAGGTCGACGCCGGCGCCTTCGATGACGTCCAGTTGCTCGATGGCGCAGCTCGGGCAGCTTTCGTGCGGCGTATGCGTGAAGATGGGCAGACCGGTGCGCAGATGGGCCCGCGCGACCGCCCGATGCACTTTCCGCTCGTCCGGACGCATCTCGAGCGACGAGGCAATCTCGCCGAAGGCGCCCCAGCGTTGGGCCGCGGCGTCGGTCACGAGTTCCTCGACCAGATCGTCCTCCGACATCTCCGCCACCCGGACCGGATAGTTGGAGAAACCGATATCCTCGAAATAGCCGCCCGCCATCACGATCCGGACCTCGCTGCGGGCGGCGATTGCGTTCAGATGACGTACCTGGTCCGGCGTGCGCCGGCCGGTGGCCGCATCGACGATGCAGCCGAGCCCGTTGAACGCGCATTGGCGCAGCTCTTCGACCGCCAGCTCGACGTCCTCCCGCCCGACATGTTCGTGAAACAGGACCGCGCCCTCCGAGAGGATGGCCGGGTCAAGGTCCCCCTGCAAGGTCCGGATGACGGCGCCGGCCGGAAAGGTCGGCGGTTCGGCGCTGGTGAAACGCTGTTGAGCGTGAACCTGGACCGGACCGGCGGTGCTGGCGGCCACGCCGGCGCCGGCGGCGGCGATCAGGCCGAGCGCGTCGCGCCGGGTGTAACGCTGGTGCTTCACACTGGTCATGGCTTGTCCTGTCGAAAGCTGTCGGTGTAGTCGTCGTCTTCGAGAGCGAGGATACCGGATGCACGACTCCAGGGCCAGACACTGGAGCCGCGCGTCTACGCCAGCAGCCCGAAGATGCCGCCGGTGTGGATGAAGAGCGGTCTGGCTCCGAACCGCGCCGGTTCGTGCAGCAGCGGGCGGAACGCCTTGCCGGTATAGACGGGGTCGAGAATCAGGCCGCTGGCCCGCGCCACCGACTCGATGTCGGCCTGTTCCTCGGCGGTGGACAGCGCATATCCGCGACCCCGGTAGCCGTCGAGCACGGTGACGTCCGCGGCGCGCACCCTGGGCAGAGTGGGCCAGCGCGCGCTGGCCTCGGCGCTGATGCGCTCGACGGTCGTCTGGAAATAGGCGGCGTCGTCGCAGACCGCGACGCCCGCCAGTGGCACATCGATGCCGCGGCGGCGCAGACCGATCGCCAGACCCGCGAGCGTGCCCCCGCTGCCGGCGGCGCACAGGATCGCCGACGGGGGCGTCCTCCATTGCCCGGCCAGCTCGTCGACCGCCCGGATGTACCCCCAGGCACCGAGGGCGTTGCTGCCGCCTTCCGGAATGACGTAATCGTCGTCGGCCGCCGCGTCCGTCATGAGGGCGATGCGGTCGCGGTACTGCGCCGGGCTGATGAAACGCACCTCGGCGCCGACGAGGCGGTCCAGCTTCAGATTGCCGGTGGCCGGGTCGTCCCGGTCCGGCGGCTTGGTGGTCCGCAGGAACAGGACCGCGCCCAGCCCCAGTTGGGCGGCGGCGATGGCGGTGGCCCGGCAGTGATTGCTCTGGATGCCGCCGCAGGTCAGCACCCGCCGGGCGCCGCGGGCCTGTGCGTCGGCCAGCAGGTACTCCAGCTTGCGCACCTTGTTCCCGGACAGCGCAGCGCCGGTCAGGTCGTCACGCTTCACCCACACCGGCCCGTCCGGACCGATGCTGTCAACACGCTCGATCGGCGTCGGCAGCCGGGCCAGATCGATCCGCGGCGGCTCGGCGCCGGGCGGCGATGTCCGGAACGGGTCCATGGTGGAGGGAATTCGACGAACCGGCGGCCAGCGCCGATCAGAACCGGAACAGGCGCGTGAACTTCACGATGATGGCGCGGTTTTCGATCAGGGGATAACCGCGGTCAGCACGCAGTTCGGTGTCGCGCTGGTCGTTGTAGACGACGAACAGCTCGCTGCCCGGCTGGTACTCCCATCGCAATCGAAGGTTGGTGCTGAGGGCGTTGCGGGTCGAGTTGTACTGCAGCAGGCCTCCGAAGAACATGCGCGGCGTCAACGTGTAGGTGATGCGGGTCGTCGCCAGTTTCGTCGTGACGTTGCCCTGGGGCAACCGGAAGTGGTTGACCGACACGCTGGGCTCGAACGAGAACCGCGGCGTGATCTCGATACGGCCGCGGTTGTAGCCGACGGCGGTGATGTCTCCGCCGAAGAAACTGCCGCGCTGCAGCGAGAAGCTGCCCGCCAGCCGCCGCTGCGCGCCCATCGCATACGACAGGAAGTAGTCCCGGTACTTGTAGCCGCCGGCCGGGATCGGGGGGATCACGCCGGGAGCGAAATCCCATGGACTGAAGAGGACTTCGTAGCTGCGTTGGACATCGGCGTTGAATCGATCGCTGTTCTCGAACTCGGTCTCGAAGTTCGCCCGCGCGATGCGGGTCTCGAGCAGGCCGGCGACCGTTTCGATGTAGTCGATACTGCCGCCCCAGGTGAACTGGCGCACCAGCTCCAGGGACGCGGGCCGCGGGCTGTACTGGGCCTGCACGAACGTGCGCCGGAAGTCGTCGCGGCGCAGGTAGCCGACCTCCGGCTTGAAATTGTCGCCGACCAGCAGGTGGTCGACGCTCAGCGCATACAGGTCGCCGTTGTAGGTGAACGCCGCCTGATAGCTCTGGTCGTCGCCGACGAGGCCCGGGGTGCGCGTCTTGGCGTAGTACCCGTTAAAGTTGACGTTGTCGTAGAACGAGAACGCGCCGTCGACACCGTACGCCAGGTTCTCCCACTCGCGGTCGGTCGATGCCAGCCTGCCCGTGAAAATGGCGCCGACGCTGCTGCGCCGCAGGATGTCGCGTTTGACCCGCAGGACGCTGAAGTTCGTGGCGGCGATGCCGGTGTCCTCGGAATCGTCGGGGTCGCCGGCGCGGGCCTCGGTCTGCATGTTCAGCGCCCCGATGCTGAACCCGCCCGCCTTGCCGGTCAGCCGCCCCCCGCCCAGAATGGGCACCGTGTCGCCGGACTCCAGCCCGATGCGGCGGCTGAAGAAGATGGTCGGGACGTCGCCGCCGCCGAAGAACCCGCCCGTCCCGGGCCGCCCGCCCCCGCCCGGTGCGCCGAGGCCCCCGAACCTGACCCCGCGGCCGAAGTCGAAGATGCCGCGGCTTTCCAGGAAGAACTCGCGCTTCTCCGGGAAGAACAGACTGAAGCGGGTCAGGTTGACCTGCTGCTCGTCCACCTCGACCTGCGCGAAATCGGTGTTGTAGGTGAAATCGGCGGTCAGGTTCTGTGTCACGCCGTACTTGACGTCGAACCCGAAGTCGCCGTCACCGTCGTTGAGTACCTGCGGGTTGGCGGTGAAGTCGGTCCCGCTCGAGCCGATCACATACGGTTTGATCTCGAACGTGCGGTTGCCCGCCGGCACGTCGATGCCGGTCACGGTGCCGGCCGCCGAGATGCGGAACAGGCCCGGACCGGCGGAATTCGGCACCGGGGTCAGATAGACCGACTCGTTCTTGTGGTAAATCCGCCGCCCGAGCTGCAGACCCCAGATCTGCGCGCTGCCGGGCCGATACCGGAGCGATTTGAACGGAATCTGCATCTCGACCGTCCAGCCGCCCTCGAACCGGCCGGTGCGCACATCCCAGATCGGATTCCAGTCGCTGTTGGGGTTGCCTTCGTCGGTGACCTGAAAGTCGAAGATGCCGCCGATCGGGTTGACCTGGAAGGCGAACCCGTTGCGGCGGTCGTAGAAGGTGTCGAGGGCGACGCTGAACGTCTCGTTGTTGATGAGCTGGAACGAGTCGCGCTGCATCTCGTTGGCGACCCATTCCGATTCGGGCGCCGTGTCCCACAGGCGGGCCGAAACGTAGATGTTCTGCGCGTCGAAGAGAACCCACGCCTCGGTCCGTTCCGTGCTGGGCTCGCCTTCGTCGGGGAGCTGCTGGATGAACCCCTCCAGCGCCTGCACGGTGGCGTACGCCGGCTCGTCCAGCGAGCCATCCACGTCAAGCGGGGCGTCGAGGCGAACGGCGCGGACCGTGGCGCGCCCCGCGGCGTCGCGCGCGAGCGTGGCCGGGGCGTCCGGCGCCGGAGGACCGTCGATGAATCCCAACGGCGGCGCGGCGCTGGCTGACGGCGCCGCGGTAGACGACGGCGAATCGGTGCGTGACGGCGCAGCGCTGGCAGAGGGCGCAGCGGCAGGTGCCGGCGGGACGGCGGGTGTCCGCGCGATTGGAGGCAGACCGGCCGGTCCCCGGGCCGCACGTTCCGGCGCGTCGCCGGCTTGCAGGGGTCCACCGCTTCGCAGGGCGGCGACAAGCTGGTCCTGCAGGCCGAACAGGTCGTCCATCGCGCCATCGACCTGCGCCTGGCGTACGACGGCGCCGGTTGCCGTTACGATGATCTGCGCCGTGATCCGCAGTTGGTCGCCGATGCGCTGAAACGCCCCGATCACTGTCCAGCGCGCGTCCCGGCCGGGGTCAGCGGCGACAGGCACTGCCGGCGTATCGCCCTCCAAGGTCAGTTCGGCGGCGATCGCCGCCGCCAGCCCGGCGCCGATCCAGTCGTCGTCGTCCGCCGCGGTCAGGTTCGAGAACGGTGCGACGGCGATCAGATTGTTGGCCGCGGCAGGTTGTCCGGCCGTGGCGGGAGAGCAGGGCGCGCCAAGCAGGAGCGCCGCGACGCATGCGCGGGCGAAAGGTGAATGCACCTCAAGATGATACGTTGGGCGCGGTAGTCCTGCGAAATGCAACCCCGGCGAGGGTTGACAGCCGTGGTGACCTTCCGCAGGCTGGACCCGGCCGCGGTCCGCGCGGAAGAGTGTGACTGACGAGGGGAGCGAGGACGATGACGCGAAGCAACAGGACACTGGGGATCGCATGCGCGGCGTGTGTGGGCGCCGGCGCGGTCGTCGCGCTGGCGCAGCAGGCGCCGGATGACGGTCCGCGCTACGAGGACGGGACGCGTCTGGTGCGACCGGACGACTATCGCGAATGGACGTTTCTCAGTTCCGGCCTGGCGATGACCTACGAGGAGGAGACGACGGCCAGCGCCGCCTCCGCGCGGCCGCAGTTGTTCCAGAACGTCTTCGTGAACCGGTCGTCGTATCGTGGATTCATGGAGACGGGCGTCTGGCCTGACCGCACCACGTTCGTCCTCGAGTTCCGGCGGTCGGCGTCCGAAGTGTCGATCAATCGGGCCGGGCGGTTCCAGTCCGATCTGGTGATGCTCGAAGCCGAGGTGAAGGACGCGCGGTTTCCGGACGGCTGGGCGTTCTTCGATTTCGGGCGTGCCGGCGCGCTCGCCGAGACCGCCGACCCGCTCACCGGCGAGCGGGTCGCCCGCTGCATCGAATGTCACACTCGCCACACGGCGGTCGAGCGCACGTTCGTGCAGTTCTATCCGACGGCGCTCGAGGCCGCGCGCGAGCACGGCACCCTGAAGCCGGGTTTCTGAACCGACCTCCCTCTCGGTGCTAGGGGTACGGCAGCACGGCGGCCCCGGCAAAGGCCGCACGGTCGCCGAGCGCCTCCTCGATTCGCAGCAACTCGTTCCATTTGGCCATCCGCTCGGATCGCGAGAACGACCCGACCTTGATCTGGCCGGCGCGCCAGCCGACGGCGAGGTGGGCGATGGTCACATCCTCGGTCTCGCCGGATCGCGCCGACACGATGGTGCCGAAGCCGGCGCGGCGGGCGGCGTCGAGCGCGGCGCGCGCCTCGGTGATGGTGCCGGCCTGGTTCGGCTTGACCAGCAGCGCGTTGCAGGCCTGGTCGGCGGCGGCGCGCTCGACCAATGCCGCTCGGGTCACGAGATAGTCGTCGCCGACCACCTGAACCCGGTCACCGACCGCCGCGGTGAACCGCTGCATGCCGCCCGTGTCGTGCTCTGCGAGCGGATCCTCGATCGAGGCGATGGGGTAGCGTTCGATCCACCCGGTGAGCAGTTCGCACAGGCCGTCGCCGTCGATGGCCCGTGCATCGAGACCGAGGCGATAGCGCCCCGACAGAAAGAACTCGGACGCCGCGACGTCCAGTGCGATGGCGACCTCGTCGCCCGGTACACGGCCGGCGTCCTCGATGGCGCGCAGCAGACATTCCAGCGCCTGCTCGTTGGTGTCGAACGCCGGCCAGTAGCCGCCTTCGTCGGCCACCCCCTGCAGACGCCCCGCCTCGGCCATCCTGGCTCCCGCCGCGCGGTAGACGTCAGCGGTCCAGTCGAGCGCCTGCGTGACGCTGCGCGCGCCGACCGCCAGCACCATGAAGTCCTGGATGTCGACGCGCCGTCCGGCATGCGCGCCGCCGCCGAAGATCTGGATTTGCGGCAACGGCAGCAGCGCCGGGGCGTCACCGAGGAGATACCGCCACAGCGGCTGGCGCGCCGCGGCGGCGGCGGCGTGCAGCGCCGCCATCGAGACGGCGATCAGGGCGTTGCCGCCCAGTCTGGACCTGTCGGCGGTGCCGTCGAGCGCGACGAGCAGGCGATCGAGCCCGGCCTGGTCGGTGACGTCGAACCCCTGCAGCGCCGGCGCGATCTCCGCCGCGACCTGACCCACGGCCCGGGTCACGTCGTGGCCGCCGAACGCGGCGCCGCCGTCGCGCAGGTCGACTGCTTCGCCGCTGCCCCGCGAGGCGCCGGCCGGTGCGATCGCGCGCCCCACGATGCCGCCGCGCAGACGCACTTCCGCTTCGATGGTGGGCCGGCCCCGCGAGTCCCAGACCCGCCGGGCGGCGACGCCGTCAATCGCGTGACTGGTGTCCATCAGCGCTGCCCGCCGGGCGCGCCGCCGGCGCGCGCTCCGCCAGCTCGGCGGCCCACGCGGCACGGATGCTTGACAGGGCCGCCACCGGCGTGCGCAGCAGCGCCGCCGCGACCCGCCGCACCCGTTGCCGGTCGATGTCGGAGGTAATGTATTCGACTGGCGACTTGCCGTCGACCCGCGCCAGCAACAATCCTGGCAGCAAATGGGCGGTGCGCTCCTCGACCGCCGCCCGCGGTTCCCAGTCGACCCCGCAGAGATAGGCCGCGGCCAGCACGTCGAACGCCTCCAGGAATCCTTTGGTCGCCGCGGGGGTCCAGAGGCACTTGAGCAGCAGGTGGTTGAGACAGAACGCGAGGTCGAACGCCGGGTCGCCGTACCACGCGCATTCGGCGTCCAGAAACACCGGCCCGGCCGGTCCGACGAGAATGTTCTTCGGACTGACGTCCCCGTGCACCAGCACCCGCCTCGTGCCCGCGGTGCGGGCCGCGAGTTCGCGCAGCCGCGCCGCCAGCCCGGCGTGCCGCGCGGCGGTGGCCAGCAGATACGGTTCGAGTCTGATGGCGTGGAAGATGTGGCCGGTGGCGAACCGTCGCGCCAGGTCGGCCCGGCCGGCCGTGGCGCTGTGAATGGCGGCGAGCCGCCGGCCGACCTCCGCCGCAGTGTCCGTGCGCGCCACGCCGCGGCTGAGCAGGGTCTTCCATAACGGGTGACTGAGGGGGTCCAGGAACCGCATCGCGAAGCACCCGGTCTGCGGATCGTGGCCAAGCAGCGGCGGGACCTGCTCCGGGGCGACGCGTGCGGCCTCCTGCAGCCAGGCCCACTCGTAGCGGTTGCGTTCGACCGGCGCTTCCCAGACCGACGCCACCTTCAGCCGCGGCAGCGCACGTTTTACGCAGATTGGCCCGGCGGGCAGTTCGACCCGCCAGATGTCCGACGACACTCCGCCGGTCAATGGCGCCATCTTCGGCGTGTCGCCGCCGCCGACGAGGCGCATGTGCCGGAGTGCGGCGAGGATGGCGGGATCGGCCGTGGACATCGTTCCTCTGTATGATCGCGGCGACGTGCAGATCGTCCTCCATTATGCTGCTGGTCCCGGGCTGACCGCGCGGCTGGCCGCGCTCGAACGCGACGGGTTCTCCGTATCCGTCTGCCCCGCGTCCGATCACGCGCGCTTCGCGGCGCTGCTGACCGGGGCGGTGGTGATCTGGCATCTGCTCGAGCCGCTCAGGGCGGCGATGATCGAGGCCGCGCCCTGCCTGCGGCTCATCCAGAAAATCGGCGTCGGCGTCAACACGATCGATCTCGACGCCGCGAGACGACGGGGCGTGGCGGTGTGCAACATGCCCGGGACGAACAGTCCGGCGGTGGCCGAGATGACGTTGCTGCTGATGCTCGGCGCGCTGCGCCGGGTGCACCGGCTCGACGCCGAGACCCGCGCCGGCCGCGGTTGGGATCTGCCGGTCGAGCTGCAGGATCGCCTCGGGGAGATCGGCGGCCGGACCGTGGGGCTGGTGGGCTATGGGGCGGTGCCGCGGCGCCTCGCCCCGATCCTGCGCAGCCTCGGGGCGCGGGTGCTGTTCACCAGCCGGACGGCGAAGCCGGATGCGGTGGGCGACGCCTGCGTGCTTGACCGGCTGTTGGCCGAAAGTGACATCGTCTCGCTGCACGTGCCGCTGACGCCCGAGACCGAGCGCATGATCGATGCAGACGCCATCGCGCGCATGAAGCCGGGGTCGATCATCGTCAATACCGCGCGGGGCGCGCTGATCGACGAGGCGGCGCTGGCGGCGGCGTTGCGATCGGGCCGCATCGGGGCGGCGGGCCTCGACGTCTTCGAGTCGGAACCGACGCCGGCCGGCAACCCCCTGCTGCAGCTCGACAACGTGGTCCTCACTCCGCACGTCGCCTGGCTCACCCGGGAGACGATGGACCGCAGTCTGGGCGTCGCGGTCGAGAACTGCCGGCGACTGCGGCGTGGAGACGCGCTCCTGCATCGCATCGTGTGATGCGGCCTGCGTATAATTGCGGTGTTCTCGCCGGCCGTGGTGAAACCCCCCGCAGCGCCGATCGAATACAGCGGGGCTTTTTGCCGCGGGCTGTTTGGGCAGACCCTCCGGCCGTGACGAGCGCGGCCAATCGACGCGCAT
This sequence comes from Vicinamibacterales bacterium, assembly GCA_965220695.1. Taxonomy (GTDB): domain Bacteria; phylum Acidobacteriota; class Vicinamibacteria; order Vicinamibacterales; family UBA8438; genus UBA9620. The sequence continues at coordinate 531,875 of OZ244838.1, forward strand.
GACCAGTTTCACACGGGGTACGAGCGGCGTGATCGCGGTCGTGGCCGCGGCGGCGGTCGCCGGCGCGCTTGCAGTCCGCTGGGCAGGGAACGACGCGGGTGCGCCGGGCGCGCTGGCCCGTGTGCAGGCCGCCGGCTCCGGTCCCGGCCTGGGCAATCTGACGTACGGCGACGACGAACTCTGGACGCCGATCGGCCGCGTGACGTCGGCGCAGGGGCATGGCAAGGTCTTCATGGTCGACGGCTACCTGGCCGTCGTCTGGGACACCGACGGCGGCGGCTCGCCCGACGTCGGCGGTCTGGACGTCTGGGACGTCTCGGATCCGCGCGCACCGGTCAAGGTCAAGACCTACGACAATCCCGAAACCCACCGTTTTCGCGAGCCGCATGCCCTGGGGCTGTGGAATCGCCAGGGCCAGATCATCCTGGTGGCGCAATCGCACCGGGGGATCGTCCTGTTCGACGTGACCGACATCGGCACCAGGATGCCGATGCTGGCCGAGCTCGAGCTGCCGGGGATCGCGGCGGCCGACTACGGCGGCGCCTGGTGGGTGGCGGTGCAGGCCCCCTACGTCTATGTGACCGGCATCGGCGAAGGACTGTTCGTAGTGGACGCGTCCGACCCGACCGCGCCGCGACTGGTCAATCAACTGCCGACGGGCGCGCTCGGAGGCATCGGGCCGGCGAGCGTATTCGCGCTCGGGAACCTGCTGGTGCTGGCCGAGGACGAGGACCGCGGCTACACCACGATGGACATCAGCGACCCCGTCAATCCGTTGCTGATTCAGACGCTCGACGGCGCTTCCGGCTACAGCCACATGTTCACGGCGGGTGTGCTGCTGTCATCGGGCGGCAACGGCGATCCGGCCCGGATGTACGTGCATGCCATCGGGCATGACGGCCGGATCACCTACGCGGGCGAGGCGGGCGCGAATCTCGGCAACGGCGGCTACGGGTCCTACCAGGACGGTCACTTCATCTCGGGGTTCTCGAACCAGGTGGCGAAGTTCACGGTCGACCCGCCCCTGCAGATCGGCAGCGGCACGTCCGGGCTCCGCAATCGCGACGAGGACTTCGGCCAGGTGCTGGGCAATCTGATCTGGGCCGGCGACGATCATGCCGTCGGCACCGTGCTGATTCCGCATCAGACCGCGCCCGACACCACCGGGGCCGAGGTCGCATGGATACATCCCGCCGCCGGGTCGACCGGGCTCGCGCTGACGACCCGCATCGGCGTGTCGATGTCGGACGAGGTCGCCATCGAATCGCTGGTTTCCGAGAACGTCACCGTGCGCGGGCCGGACGGGACCGCGATCTCCGGACAGCTCAGCGCGAACATGAACAACGTGAACTTCACCCCGGACGAGCCGCTCGAGGCGTTCACGGCGTACGAGGTCGAGGTCTGCCGCATCAGGGACCTGGCCGGCAACGCGGGCGGCTGCTTCAGTTCGACGTTCACGACCGGGACCGGACGGGACGGACCGGGTCTGACGACCTCGATCCGGGCGCCGACCTGCGCGCTCGGGCCGCTCAACCCGATCGAGGTCGGGACGCCAGCGCGGTACCGGCCGGCGCGGACGACGAATCGCCCCACGTCGTTTGCCTGGGATTTCGGTGACGGGCGCAGCGTTGGTCCGCAGCCGACAGCGGCGACCGCGGTGACGCATTCCAGCCCCGGTCGTCACTACGTGACGCTGACGGTGTCGAACGACGGTGGAGCGAGCCGCTGCGGCGCGGTGCGCATCGCGCACACCCCCGTGACCCGGACGCCGCCCGTGTCCTCCAGCTCCATCGTGACGAACGGGCGCGACACCTACGTCGTGAACCCGGACAACGACACGCTGACCCGCATCAACGCCGACCACGCCAAGGTCTGGGAAACCGGGGTCGGTGAATATCCGCGGACGCTGGCGCTGGCGCCGAACGGTGACATCTGGGTGGCGAACCAGGGCAGCAGCGACATCAGTGTCGTCGACCGCGGCGGGACGGTCGTGCGCACCATTGCGCTGCCCTACGGGTCGGCGCCCTATGGGCTCGCGTTTGCGCCGAACGGCGCTGCCGCCTACGTGACGTTGACCGCGACCGGGCGGCTCCTGAAACTGCATCCCTCGGGCGCGCTGGCGGGCGGCCTCGACATTGGCCCGCGTCCCCGCGGCGTGGCCGTGTCGGGCGACTCCGGGCGCATCCTGGTGACGCGCTTCGTGTCCGCCTATGCCGAGGAGGGCGCCGCCGGAGAGGTGCGCGAAGTCGACGCCGCGAGCTTCACGGTCACCCGCACCTTCAACCTGGCCTTCGACCCGGGACCCGATACGGAGGCGAGCGGGCGAGGCGTGCCGAACTACCTGTCGCAGGTGCGCATTGCGCCCGACGGCGCCGCGGCGTGGATCCCGTCGAAGAAGGACAACATCGCCCGCGGGCGGTTCCGGGACGGCGAAGATCTCACGTTCGAGAGCCGCACCCGCACGATCGTCTCGCAGATCGACCTGCTGGCCAACACCGAGCGGCTCGACCGCCGCATCGATTTCAACGACCGTGATCTGGCGCAGGCGATGGTGTTCACGCCGGTCGGCGACGCCTTCCTGACCGCCATGCAGGGCTCCAACGTGGTCGAGGTCCGGGACGCGCAGGACCTGAGCAGGCTCGGCATGCTGGCGGTCGGGCGCGCGCCCAACGGTCTCGCGATGAGCCCGGACGGCCGCCGGTTGTATGTCCACAACTTCCTGGACCGATCGGTGACCGTCGTCGACACCTCCGGTCTGCTCAACGGGACCGTCAACCAGCCGCGGGTGGTGACGACGGTCGCGACGGTCGAGCACGAGACGCTGGCGCCCCGCGTGCTCAACGGGAAGCGCATTTTTCATAACGCCGCCGATACCCGCATGAGCCGCGACGGCTACATTTCGTGCGCGAGCTGTCATCTCGACGGCGGGTCCGATCAGATGGTGTGGGACTTCACCCAGATCGGCGAGGGTCTGCGGAACACCATCGATCTGACGGGCCGCCGCGGCGCCAACGGCGGGTATGTGCACTGGACCGCGAACTTCGACGAGATACAGGACTTCGAGCACGATATCCGCGACGGGTTCGGGGGCGCCGGCTTCATGCCGGACAGCGAGTTCGAGGTCGGGACCCGCAACGACCCGCTCGGGGATCGGAAGGCGGGGATCAGCGCCGACCTCGACGATCTGGCGGCGTATGTCGCGTCGCTGACCGACTTTCCCGACAGCCCGCATCGCCGCGCCGATGGTGCACTGACCGCGGCGGGGCGCGCCGGCAGAGCGGTCTTCGAGAGCAAGGGCTGCCGGAGCTGCCACGCCGGACCCGACTTCACCGACGACCGGACCCACGACGTGGGCACTCATATGCCGTCATCGGGATTGGGCCGCGGGGTCAGTCTGGACGGCGTCGGCCAGAACACGCCGACCTTGAAGGGCCTGTGGCTCAGCGCGCCGTATCTGCATCACGGCGGCGCGGCGACCCTGGCCGAGGTGCTCGAGAACAGCACCCACATGGGCGGCGCGCTCACCGCCCGGGAACAGGCCGATCTCGAGGCCTACCTGCTGCAGATCGACGACCACGAGACCAACTGACTCTCCCCGCCGGCGCCGCTCGATGTAGGGCCGGAGGCTGGCGCGCCTCGCGCCTGGACCCGCTGGTCACGTTGAAGCGTTGAGGTGGCAGGGTTCCTACGCCGTACCCGCCGGCAGGCGCACGCGCTCGGGTCGGATGCCCCAGCCGATCAGCCGTGCGGGGAGGTCTCGCAGCACCGGCAGCGCCGGGATGATCCTGGCAGGCCAGGGCAACCGGAACGGCGTGTCCGCCAGGGCCCGCGTCACCAACTGGCGCTGCACGAGACCCTGCACGCCCTGGATGAACCGGGTCGGGTACTCACGCCGGCGTTGTACGGCCGCCAGGTGCGCGTCGGTCAGGTCGCCTCGGTGGAGAGGTTCAGCAAGGAGGTTCGCTGCAGCGACGGCGTCCTGAATGGCGTAGTTGATGCCGACGCCGGCGATCGGCGACATCACGTGCGCGGCGTCACCGATGGCGAGCAACCCCTCGCGGTGCCACGTGGGGATGCGGCTCGACTCCACCGAGAGGAAGTGGACGTCTTGCCAATCGCTGATGGCGCCCACCCGATCGGCCAACTCGGGGATTAGCGCTGCCACCTCGGATCGCAGCGCGTCCAATCCCGCGTCGCGGACCGAGCGGTGGTCCCCTTTGAGCATCACGTACCCGAGCTGCCACTGTTCGGCGCGGGCCAGCACCACGATGAGTCGGCCGCGACCGATCCGGAAACCGGTCAGGTCGTTCGCGCGCTCATCGACCCGCCGGGGCAGGACCAGCCACAGGACATCCATCGCCGCGGCGTTTTTCCGTGGTGTGAACCCGGCCAACGTGCGCAGCCGTGACGCCCGGCCGTCGGCCGCCACGGTCAAGAGCGCCCGCAGTTCCCGCTCGCCTCCCCGATCCCGGTAGCGGACGCCGCGGACCGCGCCGCCTTCCACGATCAGATCGCTGACCCGAGCTCCCAGGTGCAGGTCGAAGCACGCGTGCTTCTTCGCTTCGCTAACGATGAAGTCGAGAAACTCCACCTGGGGGATGATGGCGATAAAGGGAAACCGCGTTCGGAGCCGGGTGAAATCGGCGAGGACGGCCGCGAACGTGCCGCTTTGCAGGGTAACGCGGCGCAGCGTGCCGTGGTCACGGGCGAGCAGCGGGTCGGCCAGTCCGAGGTCGTCGAGCATCTCGAGCGTCGAGGGATGTACCGTATCCCCGCGGAATGCCCGGTCGAAATCCTCCTTGGCCTCGAGCAAGGCCGTGGACACGCCCTGGCGTGCGAGCAGCAAGGCGAGGACCGCACCTGCCGGCCCACCACCGACGATGCAGCAACAGGTGCGTGCCTCCACGTCTTGGCGAGCGTAACATCGGTGGTGCGCGCACCGGGCAACCACAAGGGTTGCCCCTGCGCCACACGCCGGCGCCAGGATCAATTCGAGGCCGGCATGACCTGATGCTGGCGGAGGAACTGGCGAATCGTCTCGTAGATCCGGATGTTCTCGTCCATCGGGAATCCGCCGTGGCCGCCGCCTTCGACGGTGATGAGCCGGTTGGGGACGCCGGCCCCGTCAAGCGCCTGGTGCAGGCGCACGCCGTGGTCATAGGGCACGATCGGGTCGGAATCGCCATGGATGGTCAGCACCGGCGGCAGCCCGGCGCGCACGTGGGTCAGCGGTGAAACGCGCCGCGCGACCTCGGCCCGGTCGCTCCCGCTGCCAAGCCACGCTCCCGTGAAATTGCCGGACGATCCGGGCGGACCCTGCATCAGGCCGACGACATCGGTGATGCCATACCAGTTGATGATGGCGGCCACCTTCAGCTCGGCCAGCGAGGTCGTGCCGGTCGACCAGGTGCGGTTCCGGTCGCCAGGGCACTGGCGGTCGAGACCGGCCGAGGCGGGCAGCATGCCGGTGGTGAGCGACAGGTGGCCGCCGGCCGAGTTGCCGGTCACGACGATGCGGTCGACATCGAAGTTGTACTGCTCGGCGTTCCTGTAGATCCAGCGCAGCGCACAGCGGCAGTCCTCGACCGCCGCCGGCGCATGCGCGACGTCCGCCATGCGGTATTCGACGTTGACCACCGACCAGCCCATCTCGAGATACGGCAGGAACGTGAGCGCCGAGCTCTCCTTGCTGCCGTTGGTCCAGCCGCCGCCGTGGATATACATGAGGACCGGCGTCGGGCCGGCGCCGCGCGCCTGGTAGAGGTCGAGCCGCAGATCGACGCCGCCCGCGCGCAGGTACGTGATGTTCGGCACCAGGCGGTACCCGCCGGCGACTTCGACGAACCGGGTCGCCGGGTCGCTGGATTGGGCGCCGGCACGGTGCGGGGCGGCCAGACCGAGGCACATGGCCAGACCGACGGTCGCCACTGACGAGATGCTCTTCTTCATCGTGTCCTTCTCTCTGGCGGTGGCGGCGCGCAGGCGCCGGCCCCCGGCGCCCGTCCTCGCGCGGCCGCCGTGAATCACGCGGTCGTTCGGGCCTCTCACTACGGGCTGTCGAGTATAGCGGGTCGGACCGGCTCGTGACGGGCCCGCCCGGGACCGCCGCCGCCGGCGGCCAGGAGCCCGTGGCAAGAGCCCCGCTGCATTCGTTCCCCGCAGAATTCTGCGCTTCCCCGCGGAATTCTGCGTTTTCACGCTGAATTCTGCTGATCCATGCTGAATTCTGCGGTTTCACGCTGAATTCTGCTGCTGTGTGTTGTTCCGGCTGACGAACAGGGCAACCACAAGGGTTGCCCCTACGGGTCTTGCGTACAACAGGGCAACCACAAGGGTTGCCCCTACGGGCCTTGCTCAGCGGGCGCCTCGCCGCTCTCGGTGCGACGCGGGGTTTCACCACGGGCTCCCAAGGCATACAGCGCGATGCCGGAGGCGGTGGCGACGTTGAGCGAGTCGACGCCAGCCGCGATCGGAATGCGTATCCGGTGGTCGACCCGCGCCGCTGCGTCGTCGCTGAGGCCGGCCCCTTCTGTTCCGAGCAGCAGGGCGATGCGCGAGGGGGCGTCGGCCGCGAATGCCTGCAGGGTCTCCGCATCGGCGTCCAGCGTCAGCGCGACCGTCGAGAAGCCCAGTTCGTGCAGCCGCCCGAGCCCGTCCGGCCAGTCGTCGATGGCGCCGCAGGGCACCCGCAGCGTGGCCCCCAGCGAGGTGCGGATCGCCTTGCGGTACAACGGGTCGCAGCAGTGCGGGCCGAGCAGCACGGCGGCGGCGCCGAATGCGGCGGCGTTGCGGAAGATGCTGCCGATGTTGTCCGGATTGCCGACCTGCTCCAGCACCACGACCAGCCGGCCGGAGGCGAGCGCGGGCAGGTGTGCGTCGCTCGTCCTGGCAGGGCGTTCGCCGAGCGCCAGGCAGCCCCGATGCACGTTGAACCCGACCACGCGCCGCAGAAACTGGTGGGGCGCGACGTAGACGGGCAGGTCGTGCAGGCGGTCCTGAAGCAGGTCCCCGAGGCTGTCGAGCGCGGCGGGCGTGACCAGCAGCGACCGCGTGAACAGGCGCCGGTGGGCTAGCAGCTCCCGCACGACGAGACGGCTCTCGGCCACGAACAGCCCGCGTTGGCGCAGCAGCACCGGGTCCGGAACGTCGCGATAGTCGGCGATCCGCGGGTCGTCGAGATCATCGACCGGGACAATCGGCATGGTCAGATCCTGCCATGACAGGGCACAATCTCTCTGATGACCGCACCCTATTCCTCCCGTGCCGCGGCGATTGCGCCGTTCCTGGCGATGGAGGTGATGGAGCGCGGCATGGCGATGGCTCGCTCCGGACTCGACGTGCTGCAACTGGGCGTCGGCGAGCCCGGTTTTCCGCCGCCCATGGCGGTCGTCGAGGCGGTCGCCGCGTCGGTGGCTGCCGGGCATACCCACTACACCGACAGCCGGGGCCTGTTCCGCTTGCGCGAAGCGATAGCCGCCGACTGCCTGAGACGGCGGGGCGTAGCGGTCGATCCGGATCGGATCGTCGTGACGAGCGGGTCGTCGCCCGCGCTGTTCCTGGTGCTGAACCTGTTGCTCGACCCGGGGGACGAGATCGTCATCCCGGCCCCGCACTATCCGTGCTATCCCAACATGGTCGAGGTCTGCGGCGGCCGTGCGGTGCTGGTTCCGACGTTTCCGGACGATGGATACCTGATCGACGTGGACCGGGTGCGGGCCGCAATCACCCCGCGCACCAAAGGGGTGCTGGTGGCCTCGCCGGCCAACCCGACCGGCGCGGTGCAGCCGGCCGCGGTCATACGCGAACTGGCGGGTCTCGGCGTGCCGCTACTGTCCGACGAAGTGTATGACGGCCTGCTGTTCGACGGAGCGGCAAATACGTCGCCGCTGGGGATGATCGACGACTGCTTCGTCTTCGACAGCTTCTCGAAGCGGTATGCGATGACCGGGTTCCGCCTCGGATACGTCATCGCGCCGTTGCGCGCGATGCGCGGTCTGGTCTCGCTGCAGCAGAACCTCTTCATCTCGACCGCCCACTTCGTGCAGACGGTCGGTCTGGCGGCGCTCGAGCACGGGGAGGCGCATCGGCGGATGATGGTGACCGAGTACGATCGGCGCCGCCGGCTGCTGGTCGCGGGTCTGCGCGATCTCGGATTCCGGGTGCCGGTCATGCCCCGGGGCGCGTTCTACGTGCTGGCCGACGCGCGTCATCTCGGCGGCGACTCGCTGGCCCTGGCGTTCGATCTCCTCGAACGCGCGCACGTGGCGCTGGGGCCGGGGCGCGACTTCGGGGCGATTGCCGAGGGCTTCCTGCGATTCTCGTTCGCTTCGGACCATGACGACATCGCGAACGGGCTCGCGCGGCTGCGCGCCCTGCCTGAACGTCGTGGGTAACCTGGCAGCCCCGGTGCATTCGAACCGCGCGGCATCCGGCCGCCTGCCACAGCGCCTGTGCGCTGCCGACGGATCCAATCGAATTTCACCGCTGTAACGTTCCGGTAACCATTCGGCCACGCGTCCGGGGTAGGCTGTGGCCACGGGCTGGCAGTCGTGGAACATTGCGCGGCGGGATGCAGCGTGAGACCGCAGAATTCCGCGGGGAAACGCAGAATTCAGCGGGGCTTTTGCCGCGGGCTGCTCGTTGTGTAACCTCGCGTGGCGGACTGCCGTTGCGGCAGGCGCCGCGTGCTTGCGGGTCGAGTGCATGAACCTCTGGACGCCCAGGCTCACCCTGTTCAGCGTGGTGCTGATCGCGATCCTGCTGATTGCGCTCGGCATGCTGCAGTATCGCTGGGTCGGCGAACTGAGCGAGTTCGATCGCGAGCGCATGCAGGAGAGTCTCGAGGTTGCCTCCGACAGGTTCAGGACCGATTTCACGCGGGAACTGGATCGTGTCTGGCGACCTTTCCGCGCCGAGCGCGGGGATGACGTTCCCGCGGGGATCGCCGCCGCGTACGTCGAGTGGATCGCCACGTTTCCGTTTCCCGAGTTGTTCGACGCGGTGTTCTGGGTCAGCGCCTACCCGGGCGGCCCGGAGATCTCCAGTTTCGATCCGCGTCACGGTCGCTTCGATCCCGCGGAATGGCCGCCGGCGCTGGGGGCGCTGCGTGACGAGTTTCGTCGAGATCTCCAAAATCGGAGACGCGGTGACCGGCGCGGCAGCTACTACACGCCGCTCGGGGATGACACGCTCGCGCTCGTGGTCACCCAGCGCGCAACGCAGAGCCGGGCGATCGTCCTGCTGCGCCGCGGCGTGCTGATCGACCGCCTGATTCCGGCCCGGCTCCAGGAATACGTGGCGGGCGGCGGCGAGTTGGACTACGACGTACGGATCTTCGACGGGGCCGGCGACGGGCCGATCGTCTACGACTCGGGTCCGACGGCCGATACCGCGGTTCGCGCCAGCGCGGACGTCCGGATCGCGCTGCGGATTCCAGACCATCTCGACCTCCGACCCCGCGGGGACCACGACGGTCAGCTCTTCTCGGTCCACCTGCAGCATCGGGCCGGCTCGCTCGAGGCTGCCGTCGCGCAGATTCGCCGGCGCAACGTGCTGACGAGTCTCGGGGTGCTCACGCTGCTCGGCGCCAGTGTCCTGGTCCTGATCGCGTCCACCCGGAGAGCCCAGAGTCTGGCCGCGCAGCAGGTGGAGTTCGTGGCCGGCGTCTCGCACGAGTTGAGAACGCCGATTACGGGCATCTCGTCGCTGAGCCAGAACCTGGCCGATGGGATCGTGGACAACCTCGCCCAGGCTCGGACGTACGGAGACGCGATTCGCCGGGAAAGTGGACGTCTCGCCGACATGATCGAGCGGGTCTTGCAGTTTTCGGCCATGCGTTCAGGGAACCGGCGCCGCGACACGCAGGCCGTGGCGTTGCCGGCCGTGATCGATGACGTCCTCGACGCCGCCGGCGGCGCCCTGTCCGACCGGTTCCGGTTCGAGAAGGTGGTCGAGCAGACATTGCCTCAGGTGCAGGGCGATGAACGCGCGTTGCGATCGGCGATTCAGAACCTGATTTCGAACGCCATGAAGTTCAGCGCTGCCGGGGCGATGATCCGCCTTTCGGCCCGGCTCATCCGGGTTGGCGAAAGGAAAGAGATCCAGGTCGCCGTCGAAGATGGAGGACGGGGAATTCCGCCCGCCGAACGGAAGCAGGTCTTCGAGCCGTTCTACCGGGGGGAAGCGGCCCGCACCGATCAGGTGGAGGGGTCCGGCCTCGGCCTGAGCCTGGTCAGGGATATCGCCAGGGCCCACGGGGGCCGCGTAACGCTGGCGGGCAACGCCGCGGGAGGGAGCACCTTCACCCTGCATCTGCCGGTGACGCAGACGGAGGCCGCGGACGCGCAGGGGGATGGCTGAGGTGACGGGGTCGGGCGGGAATCGAATCCTCCTCGTCGAGGATGACGCCGCGTTGCGGCTGGCGTTGTCGGACCGGCTGTCCAGCGAAGGGTACGAGGTGGACACGGTGCGCGACGGGAGAACCGGCGCGGCACGCGCGTCGGAGGCGGTCCACGACCTCGTGCTGCTGGACGTCATGCTGCCTGAGAAGGACGGCTTCGAGGTTGTCCGCGACCTCCGCGGCCGAGGTGTCAGAACACCAGTGCTGATGCTGACCGCGCGCGCCGCCTCGACGGACAAGGTGGTCGGGCTGCAGGCGGGCGCCGACGACTACCTGACGAAGCCGTTCGAGTTCGTCGAGCTCCTCGCACGGATCCGGGCGATGCTGAGGCGCGCCGCCTGGGCCGCCGCCGGACGGCGGACCACCACGTTGCGAGCCGGCGACCTGCATGTCGACTTCGAGAAGGCCGAAGCGCGCAACGATGGGCATTCCGTGGAGTTCTCTGCCAAGGAATGGCAACTGCTGCGGTACTTCGCCGAGAACCCCGGGGTCGTCCTGTCGCGCAACGAGCTCCTGGATGCGGTCTGGGGACAGGACGCCATGCCGTCGACCAGGACGGTCGACGTACACGTGGCGCGCCTGCGACAGAAGCTCGAAGCCGAAGCAGAGCATCCGAAGGTGATCGTGACCGTGCGCGGGTTGGGGTACAAACTGTCGGCGTAGATGTTTCATGTCCGTGAGTGGACCGATCGCTAAACGACTGGCGACCGGTTGTCGTCAACGCGGTACCGGTGTCGAGATGATGAAATGCACGCAGAAGCGGTCAGTTGTCGTTCTGGCGGTAACGCTCTGTACGTGGTGGACCACCGGGGTCGAGACCGTTGCGGCAGAGCAGTCGCAGACGGCATTGACCGCGCCGGTCTCCGGAATGGTCATCGACGAGACCGGCGGCGTGCTGCCGGGCGCCGTCGTCCTCGTGCTGCGCCCTGACGGGGCGGACACCGTCGCGGAAACGGTCACCGGCGGCGACGGCCGCTTCAGCGTCGACGTGCCGGCCGGGCAGTACCTGGTGCGGGTCTCGATGCCGTCGTTCAGCACGGTGGACCAGGAGGTCGTGGCGGCCTCCGGCGCCGAACCCGTGACGGTGCGTCTGGCGATCGAGGCGCTGGAAGAGACGCTCGACGTCGAGGTCGACCCGGCCAACGCGCTGCGGCTCAACACGCTGGCGAGCCTGACCGCGCAGACGTTGTCTGACGAGGAACTGCTGGCGCTGCCGACCGATGAACAGGATCTGGTCGAGTACCTGATGCTGCTCGCCGGCGCCGATTCGAGCGGCGACTTCGAGGAGGATGCGTCCAGGTTCATCATCGACGGCTGGGACGAGGGCCGTCTGCCGGACCCGGACGAGATCGCCCAGATCTACATCGACCCGGCGCCGCTGCGGGCCGACGGCAGCGGCGACGGGCCGCGGATCGAGATCATCACGCGTCCGGGTACGGGGCGCTGGCGATCGTCGCTGGACTTCAACTTCGCCGACGAGTCGCTGGACGCCACCACGCCGGGCGAGCGCACCAAGCCTGCGCGTCAGACGCGCGACGTCGATGTCGATCTGGGCGGGCCCATCATACCCGGGCTGGTCGACGTGGATGTCGAGGTGTCGACCCAGAGCCAGGAGCGTGCGGCGAACTCGTTGATTGCGATCACGCCGGAAGCAAACGTCTTCGAAGCGGTCGTGCGACCCCAAACGGAGCATCAGTTCGAGGTCGACGCCGACATCGCACTGTCGCGCCGGCACTCCCTGGGTGTCGATCTCGACTTCGAGACCCGGCGGACCGAGAACAGCCGCGTCGGCGGATTCACGTTGCCGGAACGCGGCTCAGACGAGGAACGCGGCGAGTGGGCCCTGCAGGTCAGCGAGCGCCGGCTCGGGAACAACTCGGCAAACGACTTCCGGGTCCGCGTGAGCCGTCAGACGTCACAGGAGTTTCCGAGAACGATCGGTGTCGCCATCAACGTGGCGGACGCATTCAACCGCGGGGGCAGCACCAGCAGCGATCTGGATCGGGACGCCCGCATCCAGCTCGAGAACCGGTTGCGCTGGCAGCGGGGCGACTGGAGCTATCGAGCCGGCCTCGAGGGGCGCTACGACTCGAACTACAGCCTGTCCGAGAACAACTACAACGGCACTTTCAATTTCGCCAGCCTGCACGACTACTGCCGCGCGACCGGGTTCTTCGGCGTGAATTGCGCCCCGACCCGGCAGATCGTCGAGGCGGCGCTGGCGCGCGGGACGGTCCCGGTCTATCTGGACGCCCGCGGTGACGCGGTCGAGATTTCCGGGGTGCCGACGACCTATTCCGTGACCACCGGAGACGGCGAATTGGACATCGGCGAGCTGTCGCTCGAGACCTTTTTCCAGGCGGACCGCGGGTTCGGCGAGCATGCGAGCCTGCGCCTTGGGCTGCGATACGAGGCCACGAACCATTCCCAGGACTATCTGCGGGCCAATCCGCTCGCGAACTTCCAGTATCGGTGGTTCGAGGACACCGTCATCGGTGTCGGCGCGTCGCTGAGCTTCCGGGACTTCGGCGACTACGAGCGGCTGATCCGCAACGACGGCGCCTCGCACCAGAAGCGGTTGTCGATCTCGTCACCCTCCTTTCCCGATCCGTTCCTGAACGGGGTCTCGACCATCGACGAACGACGTACCACGCTGACCGTCCTGGACCCGGCGTATCGCGCGCCCTACAGTTTCAATCCCCAGTTGAACCTGACGCAGCAGCTACCCGGTTCAATGCGGATCAACCTGTCGTTCAGCATGAACTACGGCTATCGGCAACGGCGGATCCGCAACATCAATGCCCCTTTTCCCGGGACCCCGCTGCCGGACGAGATCATGAGTCTGCCGCGGGCGAGACGGCAGCAGCTCGTCGACCGCATGCGGCCGTTCTATCCCAACACCGGGAACATCAATCAGATCGAATCGACCGGGCGATCGGTGAGCCGCCGCGTCCAGATTCGCTTCCAGCGACGGAGCTACATCGACATCCTGGGGGTCCAGGTCTCCGGGAGCGCGAACTACAGCTATCGCTGGGGGGCGAACGACAACGACTTCAACAATCCGTACATTCCCGAATGGGGGCTGTCGAACCGGGAACACGGCCTCGAATCGCAGATCCGCGTCCGACTGCCGCGCGAGCTGTCCCTGGAGCATCCTGTCCTGAAGGCGCTGGCGCGGGTCATCTACCAGGACACGAGTCTCAATCTCAGTGTCCGCATGGACTCCGGCCGCCCGTACAGCATCAGGAGCGGGCGCGATCTGAACGGCGACCAGTCGACCCGCGACCGCCCGCTCGGCGTCGCCCGCAATTCGGAGACCGGGCCGGCGCGCACCAACCTCAACCTGACGTTCACCAAGTATTTCCGCCCGGCGCAGCAACCGCGCGGCGCGGACGGGCGGCGCCGCGACGCGCGGTCGGTCCGCTTCCAGGCCCGCATCAGCAACCTGCTCAATTCCAGCCAGATCCGAGGCTACAGCGGGGTGCTCTCGTCGCCGTTGTTCGGTCTGCCGACCGGGTATCAGCGCGGCCGCACGATCCGGCTGTCCATGCACGCCGACTTCTAGCAGTCCGTGGTGGAACCCCGCGTTGCACCGGGATTGGCGCTGCGCCCGCTGCGCTCGCGCAGCGGGCTGCCTGGAATCGGTGGCCCGCGGGCCGATCCGACCGGCCGCGCCGATGTGTCACGATAGACGGGTCAGCGAGACAGCCGGGAGGACGCATATGCCTCAGAGCCGGAGAGATTTCCTGAAGACGGCCGGCGCCGTCGGTGCGGCGACGGTGGCGGGCGCGCCGCCGGCTGCGCAGGCCGCCGCCACGCAGCCGTCGACCGGGCCGCCGGTGCGGACGGTCCGGACGCCGGTCCTCGAGATCGGCTACGAAGAGCATGGACCGGGCGCGGGGTTTCCCGTGATCCTCCTGCACGGCTTCCCCTATGACGTGCGGTCCTTCGACGGGGTGACCGCGCCGCTGGCCGCGGCCGGGCATCGCGTGCTGGCGCCGTACCTGCGGGGCTACGGTCCCACCCGGTTCCGTGACCCCGCCGCCCCGCGCATGGCCGAGCAGGCGGCGATCGCGCAGGACGTCGTCGACTTCGCCGACGCGCTGGGGCTCGAGCGGATCGCGCTGGCGGGGTTCGACTGGGGCAACCGCGCTGCCTGCATCACCGCCATTCTGCATCCGGCGCGGGTGCGGGCCCAGGTGGCGATCGGCGGATACTCCGTCCAGAACACCGTCACCCCCGGACGTCCGGCTCCGGCGGCGTCCGAGGCGCGGCTCTGGTATCAGTGGTACTTCAACACCGAGCGCGGGCGCGCGGGGCTCGAGGCGAACCGGCATGACATCATCCGCTACCTGTGGGACACCTGGTCGCCCCGGTTCCAGTACACCGACGAGGCCTACGACCGCTCCGCGCCGTCGTTCGACAATCCGGACTTCGTCGACATCGTCATTCACTCCTACCGCCACCGTCATGTGAACGCGCCGGGCGAAGAACGGTTCCTGGCGGTCGAGCGCCGCCTCGCCGATCGACCGACGATCGACGTGCCGGCCATCGTGCTGCGCGGCGCCGACAGCGGGTTCGGCCGGCCCTCGCCGGATGCGACCGGCGATCGGCGGCGGTTCACGGCGCTCGCCGACCGCCGAATCGTCGAGGGCGCCGGCCACGACCTGCCGGCGCACCGTCCGGACGCGGTCTCGGACGCACTGCTGGAGCTGCTGGCCTGATGAATCGCGGCTCGGCAGCCCATCGCCACACCCCCCGCCGCGAGCGCCGCGCGTTGCCCGCCCGCCTGCTCTGCATCACGCTGCTCGCCGGTCTCGGCGCGCCGGCGCCGGCCGCCGCGCAACCGCCGGCCGCCCGCACGGCCTGGGGTGATCCGGACTTGCGTGGTCTCTGGAACCACGGCACCGCCACGCCGCTCGAACGCCCGCGGCGGCACGCGGGGCGGGACCGGCTGACCGCGGATGAAGTGGCGGCGATCAATGCCGAGGCCCGCTCGGCCGCCGGCGATCTGGCGCGCCGCGCGGTCTGGTGGGAGCGCGGGTTGTCGGACGGCCGCACCGCGATGATCGTCGACCCGCCCGACGGGCGCATTCCCTATACCGAGGCGGCGCGGTCCCGTGACCGCCCTCAACCGCATGTCGACGGCCCGGAAGGCCGCAACCTGTGGGAGCGCTGCATCACCTCCGGCGTCCCGCGCCTCGGCGGCGCGTATCTCCAGAACATCCACCTGCTCCAGACGCCGGACCACGTCGTGTTGCTGCACGAGATGATTCACGAGCTGCGGATCGTCCCGCTGGACGGGCGGCCGCATCTGCCCTGGCATGTCCGGCAGTGGCTCGGCGACGCGCGCGGCCGGTGGGAGGGGGACACCCTGGTGGTCGAGACCACCAATTTCCACGGGAGCCAGGTGTTCAGGGGGTTGTCGCAGGGGACGACACGGCTGATCGAGCGTTTCACGCGGGTCGCTGCCGAGACGCTGCGTTACGAGGTCACGTTCGATGATCCCCTTCTCTGGACGCGGCCCTGGACCGCCTCGCTGCCCCTGGCGCTTACGGTCGGGCCGATGTTCGAGTACGCCTGTCACGAGGGCAACGTCGGCATGACGAACACCCTTCAGATTGCCCGTGGCGAGGAGCGGACACCGGCGCCGGAGTGATCGCGGACCGAAATGTCGCGGATGGACCGGAAATATCGACGTCCAGAGTAACGGCAGGTGTAACAGGTGTATAAAGAGAGTCTGAACACATCTGCCTGGTCTGGACTCCGATCGGGGGAGGGAACGAATGCTGCGCCAACAGGCATTCCGCTGGACGGTCGCGAGCGGCGTGGTGCTCGCCGGTTTCGCGGGCACGCTCGGCGCCCAACCGGCGCCGCGTGAAGCGGCCGCGCCCGCAGCGGGCGCCCATACCGCTGTCGTGAACCAGTATTGCCTGGCCTGCCACAACGACAGGACCCGGACCGGCGGTCTCGGCCTCGAGGCGGTCAACGCGGCGCCGCTCGGCGACCACACCGAGGTCTGGGAGCGGGTCGTGCGGAAGCTGCGTGCGCGACAGATGCCCCCGGCGGGTGCGCGCCGGCCTGACGACAGGGACTACGAGGCGGCGATCGCCTCGCTTGAAGGCGCGCTGGATCGCCAGGCGGCGACGAGGCCGAATCCGGGCCGTTCCGACACCTTCCGGCGGCTCAACCGCACCGAGTATCAAAACGCCATCCGTGACCTGCTGGACCTGGAGGTCGACGTGGCGGCGTTGCTCCCCGGCGATTCGTCCAGCTTCGGTTTCGACAACATCACGGTCGGCGATCTGTCGCCGACGCTGCTCGAACGCTACGTCGCGGCGGCCGAGAAGATCAGCCGGCTGGCGGTGGGGCGGCCGGGGCTCGGGCCGGGCGGCACGACCGTCCGCACGAGACCCGACCTCACCCAGGAGGGGCATCTGCCGGGCATGCCGCTCGGGACGCGCGGCGGCGCCCTGCTCTCGCACACGTTTCCGGTCGACGGCGACTACGAGATGACAATCCGTCTGGCTCGCGACAGAAACGAGCACATCGAGGGGCTGAGCGAGGCGCACGACATCGAGCTCCTGCTGGACGGCGAGCTGGTCGAGGCCTTCTCGGTGGTCCCGGCGGTCCAGCTCGAAAAGCATGAGCTGAACTATCAGCCGTCGCAGGACAACCTGGACGCGCACCTGACGCTGCGGATGCCGGTCACCGCGGGGCCGCATGCGCTCGCCGTCACGTTTCCGAAGAAGCCGGACCTGCTGCTCGAGACCGAGCGGCAGCCGTATCAAGCCCACTTCAACTACTACCGGCATCCGCGCATTCAGCCCGCGGTCTACGAGATCTCGATCGTCGGGCCGTACAACGCGGCCGGCGCCGGCGACACCCCGAGCCGCGCCCGTCTCTTCAGTTGTCAGCCGGCCGCCGCGCACGAGGACGCCGCCTGCGCGCGCGAGATTCTCGGCAACCTGATGCGGCGGGCGTATCGCCGCCCGGTCACCGACGCCGACCTGGAACGGCCATTCGAGTTGTACAGTGCGGCGCGCGAAGATGACGGCTTCGACGCCGGCATTGAACTGGGGCTGGCCGCGGTGCTGGTGAGTCCGGAGTTCCTGTTCCGGATCGAACAGGATCCGGAGGGCGTGGAGGCGGGCGCCGCCTACCGGCTCAGTGACCTGGAGTTGGCCTCGCGCCTGTCGTTCTTCCTGTGGAGCAGCATTCCGGACGACGAGCTGCTGGGGCTGGCCGAACGCGGCGAACTGCGCGCGCCGGAGGTCCTCGACGCGCAGGTGCGGCGGATGCTGGCCGACCCGCGCTCTGCCAACCTGGTGACCAACTTCGCCGGACAGTGGCTGCATCTCCGCAACCTCGACGCGATCACGCCGGACATGCGGGTATTCCCCGATTTCGACGACAATCTGCGGCAGGCGCTCCGGCAGGAGACGGAGATGCTGGTCGAGAGCGTGATGCGCGAGGACCGCAGCGTGCTCGACCTGTTGCGCGCCAACTACACTTATCTGAACGAGCGGCTCGCGAAGCACTACGGTGTTCCGCATGTCCACGGCAGCCGCTTCCGCCGCGTGGAGTTCGGGGAACAGAGCACGCGCGGCGGGTTGCTGCGCCAGGGCAGCATTCTGCTGGCCACCTCGTATGCGACCCGCACGTCTCCGGTCATCCGGGGCAAGTGGGTGCTCGACAACCTGTTGGGCGTGCCGCCGCCGCCCCCGCCGCCCAACGTGCCGGAGCTCGAAGAGACGGGGAGCGGTGAGCGGGCGTCGTCGATTCGCGAGCGGCTGACCGCCCACCGGGCCAACCCGGCCTGCGCGGGCTGCCACCGGTTGATGGACCCGGTCGGGTTTGCGCTCGAGCACTACGACGCCGTCGGGCGCTGGCGCGAGGTCGAGGGGGGGATACCCATCGATGCCTCGGCGACGCTCTTCGACGGCACGCCGATCAACGGCGTGGACGGGTTGCAGGCGGCGCTGCTCGCACGGCCGGAACTGTTCGTCGGGACGTTCACCGAGAAGCTGCTGACGTTCGCCGTCGGGCGGGGCGTCGAGCACTACGATGCCCCGGCGGTGCGCGCCATACTCAGGTCGGCGCGCGCCGGCGAGTATCGTTTCTCGTCGCTGGTGCTGGGGGTCGTGCAGAGCACGCCGTTCCAGATGAGGAGAGCATCATGATGATTCTCAAGAAGGCGCTGCCGCGCCGGACGTTTCTGCGCGGCGCCGGGGCGGCGGTGGCGCTCCCGTTGCTCGACGCGATGGTGCCCTCCATGACGGCGCTGGCCAACACACCGGCCCGTCCGGTCCGCCGCCTCGGGTTCGTGTATATCCCGATGGGCTCGAACATCGCCCTCTGGACGCCGCCCGGGGAAAGCGGCCCGCTGACCCGGCTGTCGACGAGTCTCGGTCCGCTCGAACCGCTCAAGGACCAGCTCACGGTCGTCAGCAATCTGGAACTGAAGAACTCCTATCCCGGCACCCATGCCACGTCCAATGCCGGGTTTCTGAGTGCCGCCAAGGCCAAGTGGACCGAAAGCACCGACTACCATCTGGGCACGACGGTCGACCAGATCGCGGCGCGGCAGATGGGGCAGGAGACGCAGTTGCCCTCGCTCGAGCTGGCGATGGATCTGCTCGACATGGTCGGGCAGTGCGACAACGGCTACGCCTGCGTCTATCAGAACAATCTGTCCTGGTCGTCACCGACCACGCCGCTGCCGGCCGAGGCGCATCCCCGGGTCGTGTTCGAGCGGCTGTTCGGCGAGGGCGGGACGGCGGCGCAGCGCCGGGCGGCGCTGGGACGGCGAGCGAGTCTGCTCGACTGGGTGCGTGACGATATCGCGCGGTTGCGGGGCGAGCTCGGTCCGCACGACCGGACGAGAGTCGGCGAGTACCTGGACACCGTGCGCGAGGTCGAGCGCCGGATCCAGAAGGCGGAGGCGGAAACCGGGAACGACACGTTGCCTGATCTCGACCGCCCGGTCGGGGTGCCGGCCGCCTATGCCGACCATGCGCGGCTGATGTTCGACCTGCAGGTGCTGGCGCTGCAGGCGGACGTGACCAGGGTCATCACGTTCCAGCTCGCGCGCGAGTCGAGCAATCGGACGTACCCGGAGATCGGGGTGCCTGATCCGCACCACCCGACCTCGCACCATGGCAACGATCCGGAAAAGCTCGCGATGCTGGCAAAGATCAACCAGTACCACGTGTCGCTGTTCGCCGCTTTCCTGCAGCAGCTTGCCGCGCTGCCCGAGGGTGACGGATCGCTGCTGGACCACTCGCTGTACATGTATGGCAGCGGCATGGGCAATCCCAACGTGCACGACCACGTGAATCTGCCGGTCGTCGTCGCCGGCGGCGGCGCCTACCGCACGCAGGGTGGACGCCACATCAAGTACGACACGCCGACCCCGATGGCGAATCTGCACCTGACGCTGCTCGACAAGGCGGGGGTCACGCTCGACGGCTGGTCGGACAGCACCGGCACGATCGACACGCTGCTGGACCCGGTCGGGTTGTAGGCGCGCGACGGTCGCGGAGGAGCAGGGATGAGATGCGCAGTTCCGGCAGGTGGATTCGCCGCGGCGGCGCTCGCCGCGACGGCGCTCGCGGCCGGCGTTGCCGAGGCCCCGTTGGCCGACGCGGTCGAGGCGCTGGATCGGGTCGAGATTCACCGCCTGCTCGACCAGGGCGCCGATGTGAACGCCGCGCAGGTGGACGGCATGACCGCGTTGCACTGGGCGGCGTATCACGACGACGCGGGCCTCGTGTCCCGGTTGATCGACGCTGGCGCCGATGTCCATGCGCCGAACCGTTATGGCGTACGGGTGTTGTCCCTCGCTGCCGAGAATGCCAACGCGGCGATGGTCGAGCGGCTGCTCGAGGCGGGGGCCGATGCGAACACCTCCCTGCCGGGGGGCGAGACCGTGCTGATGACTGCCGCCAGGACCGGCCGGGTCGGCGTGGTCAGGGCGTTGATCGCCGCCGCCGCCGACATCCATGGCGCCGAGGGGAGGCGCGGCCAGACGGCGTTGATGTGGGCGGCGGCCGAGGGGCATGCGGATGTCGTCGAGACCTTGATTGAGGTCGGGGCCGACTTCACGACGCCGCTCGATTCGGGGTTCACACCACTGCTGTTCGCGGTGCGCGAGGGCCGGCTCGGCGTCGTGCGGACGTTGCTGCGGGCCGGGGTCGACGTGAACGGCGTCATCGAGACGGTGGCGCGGCGGGAACGCACCTATCGGGCCGGCCGCGGGTTGCGGGTGGGGACCAGTCCGTTGCTCGTGGCAGTGACCAACGCCCACTGGGAGCTGGCGGCGGCGCTGCTCGAGGCCGGCGCGGACCCGAACGCGAGCGGTCCGGGATACACCGTGCTGCACATGATCCCGAAGGTGCGCAATCCGGGCGTCGGTGACAACGATCCGGCGCCGGACGGCTCCGGACGGATGACGAGCCTGGAGTTCGTCCGGACGCTGGCCGAACAGGGCGCCGACCTGAACGCGCGGATGACCGCGCGGCGCAATCTGAACAACACCCGCCATCATGAGCCGGGGTCGACACCGTTCATGCTGGCGGCGCTGGTGGCCGACGCCGAATTGATGCGCGGGCTGGCCGACCTCGGCGCCGATCCCTCGCTGACGAACGACGAGCACAGCACGCCGTTGATGGCGGCCGCCGGGTTGGGCACCCGCTCGCCCGGCGAGGACGCCGGCACGGAAGAGGACGTGATCGCGGCGGTGCAGATCGCGCTGGAACTGGGCAACGACATCAATGCCGTCGACGCGAAGGGTGAGACGGCGATGCACGGCGCGGCCTACAAGAACCTCCCGGGGGTCGTCGCGCTGCTGGCGGCGAGCGGCGCCGAGATCGGCACCTGGAATCAGCGCAACGCGATGGGCTGGACACCGCTGTCGATTGCGCGGGGCTATCGCGTCGGCAATTTCAAGCCGTCGCCCGTGACCGTGGCGGCGGTCGAACAGGCGCTGCGCGCCGCGGGTATCCGGCCGCCGACCGAAGCCGAGGACGCCGTCACCGGCTTCGACATCTACGCCCCGCGCCGGCCGGCCGCGGCGCCGCCGGCCCAGCCGCAACCGCCGCCCCGCTGACGACGTTCGCCGCCCGCCTCAACTCGAAGACGGCTACAATCGAGGTCCGAACGTTGACGCGTTGTTCTACGTGTCCAATCCACTCCCGCCAGGATCACCCGTTTGCCGAACGGGTGCTGTCGGCAATGCGTCAGGGATTCGGGGGACACACGGAACCTGGCGGCGACTGAAGCCGGGAGCCTGCGGGGCAGACGGTCGGATCCGGGGAACGGAACGGTCATCTGCCGAACGGACAGGGCCGCCCCGAGAACGCGAGCCTGACGCCGTAGCACCCGACCGCGCCAACCCGGCGGAGGAGCACAGGCCGCGCTGCGCGGTCAGACGAGCGGGGAGAGAAGCCATGCGCCAGGACACCAGGTTTCACATGTACGTGTCGTATCAGGACGACGACAGGGTTTCCATCTACCGGGTGGACCGCACTTCCGGTGATGTGACCCTGCAGGACGAGGTCGCGATCGACGGCGGCCCGGCGCCGCTGGCGCTCAGTCCGGACCGGCGGGTGCTGCATGTCGGACGGCGCGGCAGCCAGCAGCTCTCCAGTTTCCGGGTCGACCGGCGCAGCGGCGCACTCACGCACATCCGGACCGTGCCGTTGCAGGGGGAACCGGTCTACGTCTCGACCGATCGCAGCGGGCGGTTCGTGCTGTCGGCCTACTATTACCAGAGCACGGCGGCGGTGCATGCGGTGGCGGGCGACGGCGCCGCCAGCGTCCCGCCGGTCGAATGGCGGCTGACGGCCCACGGCGCCCACGCCATCGAGACCGATCGGTCCAATCGTTTCGCCTTCGTGCCGCATATCGCCAATCGTGGACCGAACGCGATCTTCCAGTTCACGTTCGACGAGGCGACCGGGCGTTTGACACCGAACGATCCGCCCCGGCACGCACCGAGCGAGTATCTCGGCCCGCGTGCGCTCGTGTTCCACCCGACCCTCGACACCGTGTACTTCTCGGACGAGCAGGGCGGGAGCGTCACCGGGTACAACCTCGATCCGGTGCGGGGCACGCTGGCGCCGTTCCAGACGATCTCCACACTGCCGGACGGGTACGACGAGCCGAACACCTGCTCGCAGATCCGCATGGCCCCCTCCGGCAGGTTTCTCTATGCGCCCAATCGCGGTCACAACAGCGTCGCCAGTTTTACGGTCGATCCGGTCAGCGGTCGATTGACCGCCACCGGACGGGTTGCGACCGAGCCGGTGCCGCGGGCGTTCAACCTCGATCCGACCGGCCGCTTCCTCTACGTCGCGGGGCTCGATTCGGGCAGACTGGCCTCCTATCGCATCGACCGGCAGCGCGGCGAGCTCACGCCGCTGGAAACCTACGAGGGAGGCCGCCGCCCCATGTGGGTGCTGCTGGCCGACCTGTCCGCGTAGGCGCCCCGAGGAACCGACCATGCACGGCCTGATGATGGACTACCCGCTCACGCTCGACCGCATCGTCGAGCATGCGAGCCGATTGTTCCCGCACAAGCTGATCCACAGCCGGCAACCCGATGGCTCGATGCATACGTACACGTATGCCGATCTGCATCGTCGCAGCCGAAAGCTGGCCTCGGCGCTGGCCCGTCTCGGGATCGAACCGGGTGACCGAGTGGGCACGTTCGCCTGGAATCACTACCAGCACCTGGAGATGTACTTCGGCATTCCGGGTTGCGGGGCGGTGTGTCACACGCTCAACGTCCGGCTTTTTCCGGGACAGCTCGCCTACATCGTCAATCACGCCGAGGATCGGGTGGTCGTCATCGACGCCTCGACGCTGCCGCTGTACGAGCGGGTGGCGGACGAGATCCGCTGCGTGGAGCACTACGTGCTGTTGAACGCGCCGCGGGACATCGAGACCACGCTGCCGAACGTGCGGCACTACGAGGACCTGCTCGACGACGGCGACGACGGGTACGCCTGGCGCAGCACCGACGAGCGGATGGCCATGGGGCTGTGCTACACCAGCGGGACCACCGGCGACCCGAAGGGCGCGCTCTACAGCCATCGCTCGATGTTCCTGCATACCCTCGGGGAGAATCAGGCCATGGGGCTGGGCCTGACCGAGACCGACGTGGTGCTGCCGGTGGTGCCGCAGTTCCACGCGATGGCGTGGGGACTGCCGTACGCCTGCACGCTGGCCGGCGCCGAGGTCGTCATGCCTGGGCCGAATCTGCAACCGGCGGCGCTGGCCGAGTTGATCGACACCTGCCGGGTGACGGTCGCGGCCGGGGTGCCCAGCATCTGGAACGGGTTGTATCACCATCTGAAGACGAAACCGCGCGACCTGTCGTGCATGCGGGCGCTTGTCGTCGGCGGATCGGCGATGCCGCGCGCGTTGATCGAGGGCTATGAGCGCGATTTCGGCGTGAACGTGGTGCATGCATGGGGCATGACGGAGCTCTCGCCGCTGGGCTCGGTGTCGAAGCTGCAGCGGCGCCACCAGGATCTGTCCGACGCGGAACGGTGGGACATCAAGGCGCGCCAGGGCACCCCGCTGGGGGGCGTCGAGTTGCGGATCGTCGACGACGCGGGCACGCCGTTGCCGTGGGACGGCGCGACGATGGGCGAACTGCAGGCGCGGGGTCCATGGGTGATCCGGAGCTACTTCAAGCACGACCCGACAGCGGAACATTTCACGGAGGACGGCTGGTTCCGCACCGGAGACGTGGCCACGATCATGCCGGACGGCTACATGACGATCACCGACCGCACCAAGGACCTGGTCAAGAGCGGGGGCGAATGGATCTCGACGGTGGCGCTCGAGAGCGCACTGATGGCGCACGAGGGCGTGCTCGAAGCGGCAGTCATCGCAGTGCCGGACGAGAAGTGGTCTGAACGACCCCTCGCCGTCGTGGTCCGGACCCCGGATGGCGGCGTGTCCGGCGACGACCTGCGGCAGTTTCTGGCGTCCCGGTTTGCGAAGTTCGAGATTCCCGATCGATTCCTGTTCGCCGGCGCGCTGCCGAAGACCAGTGTGGGCAAGTTCGACAAGAAGGTCCTCCGGGCGCAGGTCGCGGCGGGGACGCTCTGAAGGAATCGGGGAGACGTCACGTGAGAGTGCAGAGGAGAGAGCGAATGCCGGATGCCCACCGCCGCGAACTGGCGTCGACCGCCGTCATCGTCCCGTGGCTGCTGCTCGCGGCGGCGGCCGGCGATGTCCAGGCGCAGTCGTCGACGACGAATCCCTACCGCGCCACCTTCGGCTGGGAACAGCTTCCCGAGGGGCGCATGCTCGGGACCGTGAGCGGGGTCTTCCCCGATCCGGACGGACGGCACCTGTGGATCATGGATCGGTGCGGCGCGAACCAGTGCGCCGGGACGGACCTCGATCCCATCATGAAGTTCGATCTCGACGGCAATCTGATCGACAGTCTCGGCGCCGGACTGTTCGCCTTTCCCCATGGCTTCTTTCTCGACCACGACGGCTTTCTGTGGGTGACGGAAGGCGGTTCGCACGGGGACGCGCGCGCCACGCTGGGCGAGAGCATGGGGATTGGACACCAGGTGCTGAAGCTCAACCAGCAGGGCGAGGTGCTGATGCGGTTGGGGGAGGCCGCGGTCTGGGGCGACGATGAGCGCCACTTCAACGGTCCGTCAGGCGTCGTGGTCGCTCCCAGCGGCGAGATCTGGGTCTCTGACGGACATCGCGGCGGCAACAACCGCATCGTGAAATTCTCGAGTGACGGCGCCTTTCTGCTCGCGGTCGGCGGTGGTGTCGGCTCGGAGAGCAAGGAGGCGGCGCGGTTCAGCGACCCGCACGATATCAAGATGGACTCGCAGGGCCGGGTCTACGTGGCCGACCGCGGCAACAGCCGCATCCAGGTGTTCGACCAGGACGGGGATCTGCTGCACATCTGGACGCACTACGGCAAACCGAGCGGTCTGTTCATCGACCGTGACGACATCCTCTACGCGGGCGACGGCCTGTCGGGGATGGTGCGCAGCGGTCCACCCGACAACTGGCGCAGCAATCTGGGGTGGGAGAAGGGGATCCGGATCGGCGACTTGAAGACCGCGCAGGCCTGGGTGACGCATTTCATTCCACAGCACGACACGGACGTCGGCGCCGGGATCGAGTTTCTCGGCGTCGATTTTTCCGGAAACATCTATGCGGGCGAGGTGCAGCGGCGGAGGCTCGTCCGGTATGTGCCGTTCCGGCCGCCCGACGTGCGGCGGCGCTGACCTGCGGGGGCGTCCGTCGGAGACGAGAGGATCAGATGCGGAAAGGCAGGCCGGGATGACGGCGAACCGACGTCGGCGCGGCGTCAGGCCCTGGACGGCGGTGCTGGCGCTCATCGCGTGGCTGGTCGCCGCGCTGCCGGGGACCGCCCAGGAGGAGGTCCAGGTCGAGATCGAGACGGGCCGGCTCGCGGGCAGCCGCCAGGGAGTCATCTCGGTGTTCAGGGGCATTCCCTATGCGGCGCCGCCGGTCGGGCCGTTGCGCTGGCAACCGCCGCAGCCGGTCGAGCCCTGGACGGCGGTGCGCAGCGCGCGGCGTTACCGACCGGTGGCAAGACAGCGGGTCGGCGGCGGTTTGCAGTTCGTCGCCAGCGAGGATTGTCTCTATCTGAACGTCTGGACCCCCGCACGGGAGGGGGCGTCGCTGCCGGTGATGGTGTTCATCCATGGCGGCGGGTTCGCCACCGGCTCCGGCTCCGAACCGATGTACGAAAGCACCGAGCTCGCCAAGCAGGGCGTGGTGGTGGTGACCTTCAACTATCGGCTGGACATAATCGGGTTCTTCGCCCATCCGTTGCTGACGGCCGAATCGCCCGACGGCGCGTCGGGAAATTACGGGCTCCGCGACCAGGTCGCGGCGCTCGAGTGGGTGCAGCGCAATATCGAGCGGTTCGGCGGCGACCCGGAGCGGGTCACGGTCTTCGGTGAGTCGAGCGGCGGCCGGTCCGTCTCCGTGCTGCTGTCGTCGCCGCTGGCCGAGGGTCTCTTTCAGCGCGCGGTGACCCAGAGCGGGACGTTGGACGGCGTCGCCATTCCCCTGGCCGCCGAGGAAGAGCGGGGCGATCGACTGGCGCGGGCGGTCGGTTGCGCCGACCGTCCCGATCCGCTGCGGTGCCTCAGAGCCAGGACCTTCGACGAGCTGGCGTTCGCCGGTCTCTTCGAGGCGCGGCCCATCGTCGACGGCTGGATGGTGCCGGAGGATCCCCGGCGAGTGTATGCCGACGGGCGCCAGCACGATGTGCCGATGATCATCGGCAGCAACGCCGATGAGGGCACCTTTGCGATGCTGGGGCGGCGCATGCCGATCCGCACGGTTGCGGACTACGAGGAGTACGTCCGGCGGGTGTCGGGGCCGGCGGCGGACGAGGTGCTTGGGCAGTATCGCGCCGGTACCGATGACGAGGTGTTTCAGGTCTTGAACCGGTTCGATACCGACCGCGACGTGGCGCGGCATGTCCGCCGGCAGGCGCGGTGGATGGCCGGAACCTCGTCGAACACCTACGTGTATCTGTTTGCCAGGGTATCGCCCCAACACCTGTGGTCGGGACTCGGCGCAACCCACACGGCCGAGTTGCCGTATCTGTTCGGCAATCTGCGGTTCGCGGCCCGCGAAGGGAATCTGCGGACCCTGGAGCTCGCTGACCGCCGGTTGTCCCAGATCATGATGCGGTACTGGACGCGGTTCGCGGCCACCGGCGACCCGAACGGCGACGGACTCCCGGTCTGGCCGTCATACCTGGCCGACGAGACGCTGCTCGTGCTGGACGCCGAAGTCGCGCCGGGCGGGTGGCCCCGCGCCGGCCGGCTGGATCTGCTGGACCGGCTCCTGGATGAACAGGAGCCCGTGGTTGCCGGTGGGGCCGACGGACGCTGATTGACGCCCTCTGCCGTTGCCCGGCTGCCAACCTCGACACGGTGGATATGTTCCGGTCCACAACCCGGCGCCGCCACGGTCGGGGCGGGAAACATGACCGGTTGGGGCTGCGTGCAGGTATGATCGAGACCCCGGCACGCCAAATCGAGGTCGGTCGTGTCTGACGCGACCGGCTGGCAGGAATCGAGGAGAAGGTCCATGAACCGCTGCAGCACGCTCGGTCTGGTCGTTCTGGCCCTCGGTGGTGGGGTGTTGTTCGACGCGGCGGTGCAGGCGCAGGTAGTGCAGCAGTCGATGTTCGTCAGCGTCATCAGAAGCGGCGAGCCGGTGCTCGACATGACGGCCGACGAGTTCATCGTGGAGGAGGATGGACAGGTACGGGAAGTGCTGCGCATCGAGCGCGCCGAGGTGCCGATGCAAGTGGCGATCCTCGTTGACGACAGTCAGGGATTTGCGAGCAACCTGTCGCACGTGCGGAACGGCCTGACCGACCTGATCGACACGCTGCCCGGTGGCCAGCAGATTGCGCTGATCACGTTCGGCGACCACATGACCACGGTCGTGGACTACACCACCAGCAAGGAGCGGCTGAAGGCCGCGGCCACCCAGTATGCGCCGTTTTCCGAGACGAGCTCCTATCTGATGAACGCCGTCGCTCAGACCGCGGTCGACCTCGACCGGCGCGGCGCGATTCGCCCGATCATCGTGCTGGTGACCTCGGAGGGAGCCAACAGCAGCACGTCGCGGTTGCGGATTGACTTCGATACCACCTCGGTCATCTCGCCCCGCGGGGGACAGGGACTGGGCTACAAGCAGGTGCTCGACGTGCTTCGTGAGCACATGGTGGCCGTGCATACGCTCGTGGTGCGCGGTTTCGGCGACCTCGGGACGCCGCAGTTCGCCAGGATTCCCGGGACCTCCACCGGTACCAGGGGCGCCGTGATCATGGGCTCGGGAGATCGGGACCGGGGTGCGTTGCTCGAGCAATTGCCCAAGGTGACCGGCGGCGGTCGGGAAGAGCTCGGCGCAACCTCGGCCCTGTCGGCAATGTTGACAAGGGTGGCGAACGAGATCGGCAACCAGTACCTCCTGACCTATGCCCGGCCGGTGGGGTTGATTCCACCGGAAGAGATCGAGGTCAAGGTGACTCGCCGCCGGCACCAGGTGCGAGGCACCCCTTCGCGGCCGATCATGATGCGTTGAGCGCAGACGCCCAGGCGGCGACCGTCCGGCGGCGCAATCAGTGACGGTCCGGACTCGAAAACGCTCGTTTCCCCCGCCGCATCCCGCGTTCGGAAACGGATTCCAGCGAACGACACGCACCGTCAACGGACGACGGGAGACCCAGAGAATGTTGCTCGCGGACCCGTCCCGATGGCCCGCCCTGGCCCCTCGCCAGGCGTCCAAGGACTGCGTGGTAGCATGGCCTTCGTGTTCGATACCCATGCGATCGCCCGTCGCCTGACCGACGCTGGCCTCTCCGAGAAGCAGGCCGACGCACTCACGGACGCCCTGCGGGAGGCGGCAGAGCATGATGCTGCCGGCATTGATCTCGAGACTCTATCGACGAAAGCGGATCTGCGTGCCGAGATCTCTTCCCTTGAGGCACGCCTTTACCGCGCTCTGCTCATGCAAACCGCGGTAACCGTCGGCCTGCTTGGACTGCTCCTCGGGGCCTTGCGCTGGCTCGGCTGACTTCGCCAGCCGCTGTGTATATCGTATAAGTGCTTGTAAATTATGATGGTTACGGCCAAGAACGCGCCGGTGCCGCGTGATGCCCGTGACCGCACTGCGGGCCTCGAGAGTAATGGCTGCCATCGAGCAGCGTCTGGCCAAGCGGCACCTGCGGGAAGACACGCTGCGGTCGACCTGCTGCAGCAATTCGAGGCAAAGATCGCGGCGCTGGTGCGCAGCGTTGGGTAGTGGACCGCGCCGAGTCTCAGGATTCGCTCAAGCTGAGCGTCATGCGTACCCCGTGCGTCAGGTCCTCCACCTCGATCGCGGTCTCGTCGATCGAGACAATCCGGTAGCGGCCCTCGATGGCGTCGCCGGCCTGTCCGTGGTAGACGCCGTGTTCGTCGGTCACCACGGCGACGCGGCCCGCGCGGCCTTGCGCCTCGACGAGGCCGATGAGCCGCAGGGGGGCGCCCGCGACGCCCGCCGCGTCCGGGTCGTCCGTGCCGATCCGGTCCGCCGGCCGTGGGGGCGGCGGCGCTGCGGGCGCCCCCGCCGGCGCCACCAGCGCGGTCGCCTCTGCCGGCGGCCGGCTCGCGGGCCCGACGGGCGCCGGCCCGAACCGGAATGGGTTGCGCGCGTTCTCGAGGGGCCGCGGCCAGTCACCGAACCGGGTGTCGAGCCGCAGGTCAGGGAACTCGAGCCCGGAATCATCGGTCGGCTGATCGTGAGACCCGGGAGATTGCACGGCGGCTGGCGCCGGCAAACCGGCGGCCGGCGCCGCGGCGCAACCGAGGGCCGGCAACGCGCAGACATACGCCAGCAGGAACGGGAGTCCTTGTGTCAGTCGGTGTCGCATCGTGATTCCGTTGCGGGTCCGGAGGCCGCGGCGCCGGCCCGCGTGCGGGTCTCCAGGCGGCCGGCGACGCGCGTGGCCGCCAGCGCAGCCACAAAGTATATAGTGGATGCCGTGGTGACGATACACAGGGGACGTGTGCTGGCGGCCGGCATCGCGGTCGTGGCATTGGTGGCCGGCGTCGCGGCGCAGCCGGCCGGGGTCGACGAGATCGAGATGCGCATCGACGGGGGCCGCGTGACCCTGATCGCGACCGACGCGCCGCTGCCCGCGGTGCTCGCCGCGTGGGCGCGCGTCGGGCACACCCGGGTCGTCGGCGCCGAGGCGCTGGCGGACGCGACGGTCACGCTGCACCTGGTCGACGTGGCCGAGGCCGAGGCGCTGCGCATCCTGCTGCGCCCGGCGATCGGGTATGTTGCGGCGCCGCGTCGGGCGCACGTTCCCGGGACCTCGCGGTACGACCGGGTCCAGATCCTGGGGACCGGCCGCCGGCCGCCGGCGGCGCGGGACGCGGCGGCCGACGGCCGCGCGGCCGGTGCGGCCGGCGCCCCGTCCGGCGCGCCGATGCCGCTTGAGGACCTGCAGCGGCTGCTCGACGCGGTCTCCGGCACGACGGGCGGCGTGGCGGCGCCCGCCGCCCGCGATGCCGCCCCGGCAGTGCCGGCTGGCGCGGGGACGGTGCGGCCGGCGCCCACGACGCCGTTTCCGGGGATGGTCGTCGAGCCCGGGCGGCCCTGACCGCCGTGTGTCAACCGGCGCCCGGCACCCGGGGGCCGCCGACCGCCCCCAGCCGCATCGACAGCGCGCTTTCCTCGCGCCGGTCCCCGACGTGCGCGCGCACGTTCTCCACGATCGGAACCGGCACGTCGGCGGCAATGCGGCCTGGCGGCTGACCAACGCCGCCGAGAGCCCCGTCATTCCAACAGCGGCCGGGACATTTCCGTCTATTGAAAAGTATAAGTTATTCATTGCCATAATAACACGATGTCAATACAGGTATCTGGTGTCTATGACGCACTATAGATATTGCATAGGGATAATATATTTATCGTATTGTCAGAAGCCTTTGTTTTGTATTATGGTTCGTGGCCAAGAACCACTACTGGACTTGCAAGACGCGACCCGGTAGGGTAGCAACACCCGCTTCCGCGGACGCAACATCCCGTGCTGGCGCCTCGAAAAGCTGGCGTATCGCACGCCACTCGAAGCGCGCGAGAAATACGAGCTACGCCAGGCCGCGTAGCGCAAATGTGTGTCCCGGTAACCGGGTGCGGTGCAGCACCCACTACAACTACGAGTACGAGCACACCGTGTATGGCCTGCTTGGGCGGACGTACTTGCGGGAGCGCCTGCCCCACCTGTATGCGTGGGCCACGGAGTGGCTGCACCGGCGCTGACCGGCGGGCGACGGCGGCCGGCGTGACCGCGGCGTGACGGAGGAGGATTCCAGGATGCCGCCAGGCAAGCGAGCGTGTCGACGGGCGCCCGGGGGCCGCGGGCCGCGGGCGCGGTGGGGATGGCGGTTGGCGGCGGTCTGGCTGCTGGCGCTGGCGCTGGGCGGCTGCGGCCCGTCGCCGGCGGCGCCCACCCCGCCGGAGCTGGGGGTGCTGCCGGAGTTCATCACCTACGAGGGCGAGGTGGTCGAGCCGGTGGGCCCGGAGGGCAAGTCGTGGCTGCGATTGGACACGGGCATCGTGGGCATTCCCGGGTTCCGGGTCACGATCGCGGGCGGGCAGCCGGACGGCTGGACGACGGTGACCGACGCCGAGGGACGGTTCGCCTTCGAGAACTACCCCTACTGCGGGCTCCACACGCCCGAGTGCCTGGGGCGGCGGTTCCGGGTCGAGAAGGCCGGGTATCAGACGCAGGAGGTGGGGGCGTCCGACCCGTATCACTGGGGCTCGACGCACCCGGGCGACATGCGCCAAAGCGCCCGGTGGAAGCGCATCGTGGTGAGCCGCGAGTGGCCGGCGGACCCGCAGATCCAGCGCATGCTGCGGGAGGTGACCGCAATGAGTCCGCTGTGGCTGGTGGAGCGCCCCGCGCTCGGCGCCGGCGGATCCTACGGGAGCGGCATGATCCAGGTGGCGAATTTCGAGCACCTGCTCGTGCTGGCCCACGAGTACTGCAATGCGCATGTGGATTGGGCCATCGATCCGGACCTGTATACCCTCGATTCCGAGGAATACGGCCGGAGCCCGGAAGGCCGCGCGTTTCTGGCGGCCTGGGCCGCGGACCTGCCGACCAACGACCCGATGCTGTGGAATAAAGAGAACGATCCGAATCAGGGTCCCGGCGAGAAGGCCGTCGGGATCTGCACCCACTACAACTACAAGCTCGAGAACCGTGCGTATGGGCGGACGTACATTCGGGAGCGCCTGCCCCACCTGTATGCGTGGGCCGCGGAGTGGCTGCACCGGCGCTGACCGGCGGGCGACGGCGGCCGGCGTGACCGCGGCGTGACGAAGGAGGATTCCAGGATGCCGCCAGGCAAGCGAACGTGTCGACGGGCGCCCGGGGGCCGCGGGCCGCGGGCGCGGTGGGGATGGCAGGGGGCTGCGGTCTGGCTGCTGGCGCTGGCGCTGGGCGGCTGCGGCCCGTCGCCGGCGGCGCCCACCCCGCCGGAGCTGGGGGTGCTGCCGGAGTTCATCACCTACGAGGGCGAGGTGGTCGAGCCGGTGGGCCCGGAGGGCAGGTCGGTGCTGCACTTCGACACGGGCATCGTGGGCATTCCCGGGGTCACGGTCACGATCGCGGGCGGGCAGCCGGACGGCTGGACGACGGTGACCGACGCCGAGGGACGGTTCGCCTTCGAGAACTACCCCTACTGCGGACTCCACACGCCCGAGTGCCTGGGGCGGCGGTTCCGGGTGGCGAAGGCCGGGTATCAGACTCAGGAGGTGGGGGCGTCCGACCCGTATCACTGGGGCTCGATGCACCCAAATGACATGCGCCAAAGCGCCCGGTGGAAACGCATCCTCGTGAGCCGCGAGTGGCCGGCGGACCCGCAGATCCAGCGCATGCTGCGGGAGGTGACCGCGATGAGTCCGCTGTGGCTGGTGGAGCGCCCCGCGCTCGGCAACGGCGGATTCTACGTGAGCGGCATCATCCAGGTGGCGAACTTCGAGCACCTGCTCGTGCTGGCCCACGAGTACTGCAATGCGCACCAGGATTGGGCCATCGATCCGGACCAGTTTATCCTCGATACCGAGGCCTTCAAGCGGAGCCCGGAAGGCCGCGCGTTTCTGGCGGCCTGGGCCGCGGACCTGCCGACCAACGACCCGCTCCTGCTGAATAGCAAGGACGATCCGATGGTGGGTCCCGGGGAGAGGGCCGTCGGGATCTGCACCCACTACAACTACAAGTTCGAGCACACTCCGTATGGGCGGACGTACATTCGGGAGCGCCTGCCCCACCTGTATGCGTGGGCCGTGGAGTGGCTGCACCGGCGCTGACGACCGGCGGGCGGCGGCCGGCGTGACCGCGGCGTGACGCTGTCCACTTCAAGGAGCGTAATTCAACAGGAGCATCCCTGCGCGGCGGGCCGTGCGCGCGAAGGGCTTGAGGAGACGGTGAGCGTGCCGACGCATGGCCGCGACCAACGCCGCCGAGAGCTCCATCATTGCAACAGCGGCCGGGATACCCGTGTCTATGGCCAAATATAATTTAGTCATTAACCTAATAAATCGATGTTATTAAAGGGGTATGTCTTTGGCGCAATTAGATATTGCATAGGGATAATAAAATTATTGTTGCCAGAAGCCATTGTCGTGCATTACGGTTTGTAGCCGAGAACCGCTACCGGACTCGCAAAACGCGACCCGGTAGGGTGGCGGCACCCGCTTCCGTGGACGATACGAGCTACGCCAGGCCGCGTAGCGCAAATGTGTGTCCCGGTAACCAGGTGCGGTGCAGCACCCACTACAACTACGAGTACGAGCACACCGTGTATGGCCTACTTGGGCGGACGTACTTGCGGGAGCGCCTGCCCCACCTGTATGCGTGGGCCGCGGAGTGGCTGCACCGGCGCTGACCGGCGGGCGGCGGCGGCCGGCGTGACCGCGGCGTGACGGAGGAGGATTCCAGGATGCCGCCAGGCAAGCGAGCGTGTCGACGGGCGCCCGGGGGCCGCGGGCCGCGGGCGCGGTGGGGATGGCGGTTGGCGGCGGTCTGGCTGCTGGCGCTGGCGCTGGGCGGCTGCGGCCCGTCGCCGGCGGCGCCCACCCCGCCGGAGCTGGGGGTGCTGCCGGAGTTCATCACCTACGAGGGCGAGGTGGTCGAGCCGGTGGGCCCGGAGGGCAAGTCGTGGCTGCGATTGGACACGGGCATCGTGGGCATTCCCGGGTTCCGGGTCACGATCGCGGGCGGGCAGCCGGACGGCTGGACGACGGTGACCGACGCCGAGGGACGGTTCGCCTTCGAGAACTACCCCTACTGCGGGCTCCACACGCCCGAGTGCCTGGGGCGGCGGTTCCGGGTCGAGAAGGCCGGGTATCAGCCGCAGGAGGTGGGGGCGTCCGACCCGTATCACTGGGGCTCGACGCACCCGGGCGACATGCGCCAAAGCGCCCGGTGGAAGCGCATCGTGGTGAGCCGCGAGTGGCCGGCGGACCCGCAGATCCAGCGCATGCTGCGGGAAGTGACCGCGATGAGTCCGCTGTGGCTGGTGGAGCGCCCCGCGCTCGGCGCCGGCGGATCCTACGGGAGCGGCATGATCCAGGTGGCGAATTTCGAGCACCTGCTCGTGCTGGCCCACGAGTACTGCAATGCGCATGTGGATTGGGCCACCGATCCGGACCGGTATATTATTGATACCGAAGCCTACAAGCGGAGCCCGGAAGGCCGCGCGTTTCTGGCGGCCTGGGCCGCGGACCTGCCGACCAACGACCCGCTCCTGCTGGCGGGTCAGGACGATCCGAGTCAGGGTCCCTTCGAGAAGGCCGTCAGGATCTGCACCCTCTACAACTACAAGTTCGAGCACAGTCCGTATGGGCGGACGTACATTCGGGAGCGCCTGCCCCACCTGTATGCGTGGGCCACGGAGTGGCTGCACCGGCGCTGACCGGCGGCCGGCGGCCGGCGTGACCGCGGCGTGACGCTGTCCACTTCCAGGAGCGCACTTCAACAGGAGCATCCCTGCGCGGCGGGCCGTGCGCGCGAGGGGCTTGAGGAGCCGGGACATGCTTGTCTATGGGAAAATATAATTTAGCCATTGACCTAATTAAGCGATGTCATTAGAGATATATGTTGTCTTTGACGCAATATAGATATTGCATAGGGATAATAAAATTATTGTTGCCAGAAGCCATTGTTCTGTATTACGGTTTGTAGCGAAGAACCACTACCGGACTCGCAAGACGCGACCCGGTAGGGTAGCAGCACGCGCTTCCGTGGACGATACGAGCTACGCCAGACCGCGTAGCGCAAATGTCTGTCCCGGTAACCGGGTGCGGTAGAGTCGGTCGGTGTCGTCGGCGGTCGCGTTTCGCGTCTCGTTGATTCCCCCTTCACGACTAGCGGTGTGGTGTTCCGGGCGGTCCGGGTGGTTTCGGGCTGCGCCGGGGCGGTGGTGCGCGGGCGCCGCGGATGTTCGCGCGGCGACCGGTGATGGGAGGGTGGATGATGCGAACGACGGGCGGGTGTCGCCCCGTGACGGTCGCCGGCGCGGTCGCGCTGCTGGCGCTGCTGGCCGCCGGCGAGGCCGCCGCGCAAGGGCCGAACCAGGGGCCGGTGTTCACCAGCGGGTCCTGCAGCTACAGTCTCACGCCGGCCATGGCGGAGGAGTTTGCGGCGGCCGGCGGGACCGGAAGGTTCTCGGTCTCCTGGACGTGGACCGCGCCGCCGCCAGGCATTTGCATCTTCAACTGCTCGTCCCAGGCCTGCGGGACGACCGGCGGCTACCACGCGCTGGACACCTGGATCACGATCGACAACGGGCAGACGAACACCGGGACGCACCCCGCCACCATCGCCTACACGGTGGGCGAGAACACCGGCGCTCGGCGAAGGGGCATCGTGAGCTTCGGGGTCACGTCGGACAACCCGGTGACGCACACCGTGACCCAGGCCGCACCGTGCCCGTCGTCGCCGAATTCGGTGAGCCCGACGTCTCGACGGTCGCCCGCGGGGGGCGAGAGGTTCGATGTCTCCGTGGACGGGCGGGCGGACTGCACGTGGGATGTTCACAATGTGAGCGACGACCGCACCTGGATCTCGGTGAATCCGACTCGTGTGGCGGGGGGCAGGACGGTACGCGTCACGGTGGCTCCGAACGACGGCGATGAGCGGCGCGGCACAGTGGCGGTCGGGACGGGGACCGGGCGTCCGACCGTGGCCGTGACGCAGGATGCGGCGCCGTGTCCGCCGGCGCCCGTCAGCGCGAGGACGATTAACGTTGGCCACGGCGGCGGGACCGTTGAGGAAGGTGGGACGGCCGGCGGGCATTGCGGTCCGTATACCGTGACGGTCTCGACAGACGACGGCGAGGATTGGCTGCACGCGGGTCCGTCGAGCATCGCGGGCAACGGGAGGGTGACCATCAGGGTGGCTGAAAACTTCGGCGATGAGCGGCGGGGCACGGTGGCGATTGGGACAGCGAGCATCAGGATTATTCAGGCGGCCGCGCCGTGCCCGCCGGCGCCAAATCCGTTGGTTCCCTCGTCCAGACGGTCACCTTATGAGGGCGAGACGTACGGAGTCACGGTCCACGGCCCGGAGAACTGCACGTGGGAGGTGAGCGGCGACCAGGACTGGATTATGGCGAGTCCGTCCACGGTCTCGGACGACGGGAGGGTGACCATCAGGGTGAAACCGAACAGCGGCCCTGGGCGGTTGGGCACGGTGAGCATCGGGGAGCGGATATTCCGCATCGCGCAGTGCCAGTCGTTGCCGAATTCGGTGAGGCCGTCGCGCGTCGATGCCGTCCACGCGGGCGGGGATTACAGCGTCACGGCGAACGGCCGGTCGGACTGCTCGTGGGCGGTGAGCGACGACCAGGACTGGATCATGGTGAGTCCGATCCGGGTACCGGGCGGCGACACGGTCACAGTCACGGTGAAACCGAACGACGGGGCCGAGCGTTCGGGTACGGTGAGCATCGGGGAACGCAGCGTGTCCGTCACGCAGTGTCCGTCGGCGCCCGTCAGCTCGTCGACGATGGACGTCGGCCACGGCGGAGATGCCTTTGACGTCGGTGGGACGGCCGGCGGGCATTGCGGCCCGTACTCGGTGACGGTTTCGACAGACGACGGTGAGGATTGGCTTGGCGCGGGTCCGTCGAGCATCGCGGGCAACGGGACGGTGACCATTACGGTGGCTGAAAACTTCGGCGATGAGCGGCGGGGCACGGTGGCGATCGGAACGGCGAGCATCCGGATCGAGCAGGATGCGGCGCGGTGCCCGGCGTCGCCGGACTCGGTGAGCCCGACGTCAAGACGGTCGCCCTATGGGGGCGAGCGGTTCGGTGTCGCGGCCAGCAACGAGCGTCCGGACTGCACGTTCTCGGTGAGTTCCAACAAGGACTGGATCGACCCTCGAGCCTCCAGCGTCGTAGGAGGCGGAACGGTGAACATCGATGTGGAAGCGAACCCTGGCGCTGAGCGTTCGGGCACAGTGAGCATCGGCGGGCGGAGCGTCTCTATCACGCAGGATGCCGCACCGTGCCCGGCGTCGCCGAATTCGGTGGATCCGACGGACAGACAGTCGCCCTATCAGGGCGAGACGTTCGACGTCGACGTCAGCAACGAGCGGCCGGACTGCTCGTTTCCGGTGAGTTCGAACCGGAGCTGGATCCCCGTGGGTGCCTCCAGCGTCGACGGGGGCAGGACGGTGCGCATCACCGTGGATCCGAACCCCGGTGGGCAGCGGTCGGGCGCCGTGACGATCGGGGATGCGAGCGTGCAGATCACGCAGGCTGACGACTGTACGGCGGCCGGGTCGACCGCCTCGTTGAGTTTCGGAAAGGCGGCCGGCTCCAAGGATGCGACGGCGGGCGGGTCGTCGGCGTGCACCTTCGCGGTGAGTGCCGACCGGGCCTGGATCGCGGTGAGTGCGTCCTCGGTGGCCGGCGGCGGGACGGTCTCGGTGTCGGTGGAGGCCAACAGCGGCCCCGCACGGTCAGGCACGGTGACGATCGGGGATGCGAGTGTGGCCATCACGCAGGCGGACGGCTGTTCGGCGGCCGGGTCGACCGCCTCGTTGAGTTTCGGGAACGGGTCCAGCAAGAAGTCGGCGACGGCGGGCGGGTCGTCGGCGTGCACCTTCGCGGTGAGTGCCGACCGGACCTGGATCACGGTGGGTGCATCCTCGGTGGCGGGGGGCGGGACGGTGAGGGTCCTGGTAACAGCCAACAGCGGGGCCGAGCGGACAGGCGCGGTGACGATCGGGACGAGCCGCGTGGCGGTGACGCAGAGGGCGGCGGCGTGCCCCGCGGCACCCGGCGTGAATCCGGCGGCGGTGACCTTCGGCGCCGACGGCGCGGGCGCGGGCGGTGTGGCGGTCGGCGGCTCGGGCCACTGCGGGTATGACGTCGAGGTGTCGAGCGGCGCGGCGGCCTGGCTGAACGTCGACGTCACGCGGGTGAGCGGCGGCGAGACGGTGACGCTGAGCGCGACGGTGAACACGGGTGGCGAGCGGACGGGCGCGGTGACGGTCGGGACGAGGCGCGTGGCGGTGACGCAGAGGGCGGCGGCGTGTCCCGCCGCACCCGACGTGAATCCGGCGGCGGTGACGTTCGGGGCCGACGGCACCGGCGCGGGCGGCGTGGCGGTCGGCGGCTCGGACCACTGCGGCTATGACGTCGAGGTGTCGAGCGGCGCGGCGGCCTGGCTCAACGTCGACGTCACGCGGGCGAGCGGCGGCGACACGGTGACCCTGAGCGCGACAGCGAACAGCGGGGCCGAGCGCAGGGGCACGGTGACCATCGGGGCGGCGAGCGTGCAGATCACGCAGGCGAACGGCTGTCCGGCGTCGCCGGGCGGGGTGCCGGTCAGGCTGGACTATGGGAGCGGCGCCGCGTCGCGGGCCGTGACGCTGACCGAAGACGCCGGCTGCCCCTATGCGGTGACGAAGGACGCCGACTGGATCACGATCGAGCCGGCCAGCGCGGCGGGCAACGGCACGGTGACGGTCACGGTGGCGGAGCACACCGGCACCGCGGCCCGGACGGGCACGGTGACGATCGGGCTGCAGCTTGTGTCCGTCACGCAGACGGGCGGCTGCCAGGCGGCGCCCGGGGTGACGGCGCCGCTGGTGGCCTTCGGGAACGGCGGCGGCATGCTGCCGGTGGGCGTGGGCGAGTCTTCGGTCTGCGAGTACGCGGTGACCGCCGACCCGGCCTGGGTCACGGTGCAGCCGGCGCGGGTGACGGGCGGCGGCACGGTGACGGTCACGGTGCCGGAGGACCTGAGCGGCGGGGGGCCACGGCGGGGGACGGTGACCATCGGGGCGGCGGGCGTGCGCGTCGCGCAGGGCAACACGCCCCCGGTGGCGGCGGCCGACGCGGTGACGACGTGGCGCGAGACGGCGACGCCGGTGGCGGTGCTCGGCAACGACACGGATGCCGACGGCGACCCGCTGGCGGTGGCGGCGGTGGTGACGGCGCCGGCGCAGGGCACGGCGGCGGTCAGCGCCGACGGGCAGACGGTGACCTACACCTCGGCGGCGGGCTGGGCGGGGGACGAGACGTTCACCTACCAGGTGACCGACGACGTGGGCGGCACGGCGGAGGCGACGGTGACGGTGACGGTGCGCGCGGCGGCGCCGTTCACCGACCCGGTGCTGACGGTGGGGGTGACGCCGGTCAAGGCGGTGCACATGACGGAGTTGCGGACGCGGGCCGACGCGGTGCGGGTGGGCTGCGGGCTGACGGCGGCGCCCTGGACCGACCCGGTGCTGACGGCGAAGGTGACGCCGATCAAGGCGGTGCACACGACGGAGTTGCGGGCGGCGGTGACGGCGGCGTATGCGGCGTGCGCCCGGACGGCGCCGGCGTGGACCGACCCGGTGCTGACGGTGGGGGTGACGCCGATCAAGGCGGTGCACATGACGGAGCTGCGCGAGGCGGTGATCGCGCTGGAGTAGTGGGGCCGGCCCGGTGGGGGGCGGCCACGGGTGGCGGCGGCGGGACGCTGTCGCGGAGGACGACATGGAGGACACGATGCGAACAGGCATGAGAGTGGTGACGGCAGTTGTCGCGCTGACGGTGGCGGTCGGGGGCGGGGCGCCGGTGGAGGCGTCGGGGACCACGCCGATGATCCTGTCCGCTCAGGTGAGCAACAGTGGGACGATGCTCGTGCTCACGGGTGTGAACTTCGGGAACGTAGATCCGACGATTCGGCTCGGGACGCAAGCGGTGACGGTGACGTCGTCGATCGCGACCTATGTGTTGATTCCGCTGCCCGCCGGGCTGAGCGCCGGGTCGTATCTGCTGTCGCTGACGCGGCCGGCCGACAACGCGATGGCGCTGTTCTACGTGACGATCGGCACCGGTGGCACCGGCGGCACCGCCGGCCCGGCCGGCCCGGCAGGCCTGGCCGGCATGGACGGCGCGCAGGGGCCGCCGGGCATGGACGGCCTGCCGGGCCCGCCGGGCATGGCCGGTCCGGCCGGGCCGGCGGCGCCGATGACGACGGGGGACCGGAACACGCCGTTCGGCGAGCGCGCGCTGGCGAGCCTGACGACGGGGGCGCGTAACGCCGGGTTCGGCCACGAGGCGCTGACGAACCTGACGACCGGGGTGCGCAACGCGGCGTTCGGCCACGCGGCGCTGACGAGCCTGACGACCGGGGCCCAGAACCTGGCGGTCGGCTATGCCACGCTCACAAGCCTGGTGGACGGGGGAATCGACAGCCGCGCGGCACGGAACACGGCGCTCGGCTACCGCGCGCTGGAGCTGATGACGGCGGGCGAGTTCAACACCGCGGTGGGCGCACGCACGCTGTCGGCCCTGACCGACGGCGATGAGAACACGGCGGTCGGCGTCCGGGCGCTGGTGACGCTGGCGACCGGCAGCGAGAACACCGCGCTGGGACACAAGGCGCTGGAGGCGAACACGAGCGGCTCGGGCAACATCGCCATCGGGGTCGAGGCGGGCCTGGCCAACACCACCGGCAGCCACAACATCTATATCGGGAACGCCGGCGCGGCAGCCGACGAGACGGGCCAGATCCGGATCGGCACGCCGGCCACCCACACCGAGACGCATCTGTCGGGGACCGTCAACGCCACCGCGTTCTCCGGGGACGGCGCGGCGCTGACCGGCGTCGTGGCGGTCTACCAGTGAAGGCCGGCGCCGCGGGGGACCCATGACGGGGGACGCCGGCCGTCGAGACGCCCGGGCGTGGGGACGGGCGGTCGCCGTCGTCGTGCTGTCGGCCGCGCTGCTGGGGACCGGCTGCGCGGCCGGCCGCGCGTTTCGACAGGGCGCGGCGGCGGGCCGGACCGGACAGTGGGACGCCGCGGTCGAGTACTACCGGCGGGCCGTGGCGGACGACCCGGATCGGCCGGAGTACCGGATTGCGCTCGAGCGGGCGATGCGGGAGGCGGCCCGCGCGCACGCCGCGACGGCGGCCGCACGGGAGGCCGCGGGCGATCCGAGCGGCGCGCTGCAGGCGTACCGCCGGGCGTATGCGCTGGACCCGTCGAACGGGCAGACCGCGGTCGCCATTGCCAATCTGCAGCAGACGCTGCGTGAGCGCGCGGCGGCGGCGCGGGCGCCGCCGCCCATCGAGGCCCTGCGCGAGCAGGCGCGTCGGGAGACGCAGCCGCCGCTGCTGGACCCGGCGTCGGACGAGCCGCTGACCGTGGCGTTCGCCGACGCGAGCCTGCGGGCCATCATCGACTTTCTCGGCACCGCCAGCGGGATCAACGTCACCTACGACGAGGAGTTCGAGGACCGCACGTACTCGGTGACGCTGTCCGGGTTGACGTTCGAGCAGGCGCTGACCCGGATTCTCGCGGCGAACGGCGCCTTCCACACGGTGGTCAACCCGACGACCATCGTCGTCGCGCCGGATACGCAGCAGACGCGCGCCGCGTACGCCGCGCAGGTCATCCGCACGTTCTACGTCTCGCACGCGGATGTCGTCGAACTGGTGGGGCTCCTGACGGCCATCGTCAGCGCACCGCAGATGCCGGTGCCCCCGCAGTTCGCCGCGAACGCGGCCGCCAACAGCATCACGGTGCGCGCGACGGCGCCGGTCGCCGGCATCGTCGAGCAGGTCATCGCCGCCAACGACAAGCCGCGCGCCGAGGTGGTCATCGACGTCGAGATCCTCGAGGTCAACCGCGAGCGGGCGAAACGCTACGGGCTCGACCTGTCGCAATACGCCATCACGACGACGTTCTCGCCGGAGGCGGCGCCGGGCGACGAGTCGGGCGCCTTCAATCTCAACACGATCTCGCGCGGGGTGAGCGTCGCCGACTTCTACACGGCCGTGCCGGCCGCGGTGGTGCGATTCCTGGAACAGGACAGCCAGACCCGGCTTGTGGCGCAGCCGCAGCTCCGCGGGCAGGAGGGCGCGGAGCTCACCCTCAATCTCGGGCAGGAGATCCCGGTGCCGACCACCGCGTTCACGCCGCTGGCGAGCGGTGGGGCCTCGTTCAATCCGTTGACGTCCTTCACCTATCGGCCGGTCGGCGTCATCCTGAACATGATCCCGCGGGTGACCTACGAGAATGAAATCGTGCTCGACCTCGAAGTGGAGAACAGCACGCTGGGACCGCCGATCTCCGTCGCGGGGCAGTCGCTGCCGACCTTCGGGACGCGCAACGTGGTCACGCGCCTGCGGCTGCGCGACGGCGAATCGAATCTGCTGGCCGGCCTGCTCCGCGAGGAGGACCGGCAGCTCGTGAAGGGATTTCCGGGCCTCCTGCGCCTGCCCATCCTCAAGCAGCTCTTCTCGTCCAACGACGAGTCGGTGCGGCAGACCGACATCGTGATCCTGCTGACGCCGCACATCGTGCGCGCGCACAATCTGACGCAACAGGACGTGAGCCCGATTCACATCGGCACGCAGCGCAACCTGGGCGTGACGGGGCCGCCGCCGCAAATTGCGCCCGCGCCAGAGGCCGGCGGCGTGCCGCCAGACGCACCGCCCGCGGGCGATCCGAACGCGCGGCCACCGGGGGCGCCGGACGCACCACCATCGGGCGATCCGGATGCGCTACCACTGGGTGCGCCGGACACACCGCCCTCGGGCGATCCGGACGCGCCGCCGCCGGACGACCGGCCGGCGCGATAACGCGATGCGAGTCACTGCGCGCTACGTCCCGTGTCTGGTCGCGGCCGCGTGCCTGGCGTGCGACGCGACGTCGCCGGTGGCGCCTTCGCAATCCACGCTGAGCCTGGTCGCGGCCGACACGATCCTCCCGGCCGGCGGCTCGACCCAGGTGACCGCCCTGGTCGTCGAGTTGGCCGGCACCCCCGTGCACGACGGGACCGTCGTCACCTTCACCTCGACACTGGGCGCGGTCCATCCGGCCGAGGCGTCCACGGTGCGGGGAAGCGCCAGCGCCATGTTCAGCGCAGGCCAGGCGTCCGGCGTCGCCGACCTGCGGGCCTATTCCGGCAGCGCCGTCAGCGACATCGTGCAGGTGACCGTCGGCGCCGCCGCCGTCGCCGCCGTCCACCTGACCGCACTGCCCGGCAGTCTGCCGCCGGCGGGCGGAGAGGCGACACTGGTTGCGCTCGTCCTGGACGTCCACCAGAACCCGATCCCGCACGTCCGCGTCGCCTTCGGGGCCAGCGCCGGCACGCTCCGGCAGCATTCGGCGACGACCGACGACACCGGCGAGGCGCGCACGGTGCTGCGCACCACCGCCACCGCCGAGGTGACCGCGTCGGCGGGTGGGGCAGAGGCGGCGGCCACCGTGACGGTCGAGGCGCCGACGGCGATCGCCCTGACACCCACGCCGTCGACGCCAATCGCCGGACAGCCCGTCTCGTTCGCACTCACGCTGGTCAACGAGACCCGGGCGATCCGTAGCGTGACCATTGCCTTCGGCGACGGGCAGACCCGCGCCCTGGGCGCCGTGACGTCCGCCACGGTGACGCATACCTACGGGTCGGCCGGCGCCTACACGGTGACGGTCACGGCCACCGACGTCGCCGGCCATGTCGTGTCGTCGTCGATCGTCGTCGAGGTCGTGCGGGCGCCCGGCATTCCGGTGACCCTGGCCGTGGACCCCGCCGATCCGGTGGCGGGCCAGCCGGTGACGGTGACCGTAACTGTCACGCCGCCGGCCGGCGCGCCGGCGGTGCGCGACGTGGGGCTCGACTTCGGGGACGACTCCGAGGACGCATCGCTCGGCGCGCTGGCGGGCAGCCGTACCGTGGCCCACGTCTACACCACCCGGGGCAGCTACATCGTGACGGCCACGGTCACCGACGACCTCGGCCGGCGAAGCACGGCGTCACAGGGCGTGACGGTCGCCGAGGCGCCCGCCGTGCAGGTGACCCTGGCGGCGGCCCCCGCCGCGCCAGTGGCGGGTCAGCCGGTGACGTTCACGGTGAGCGTCACCCCGCCGGCCGGCGCACCGGCGGTGCGCGACGTGGGGCTCGATTTCGGTGACGGCTCCGAGGACGCATCGCTCGGCGCGCTGGCGGGCAGC
Organism: Vicinamibacterales bacterium; assembly: GCA_965220695.1. Lineage (GTDB taxonomy): Bacteria > Acidobacteriota > Vicinamibacteria > Vicinamibacterales > UBA8438 > UBA9620. The sequence goes on from OZ244838.1 coordinate 576,340, forward strand.
CGTACCGTGGCCCACGTCTACGCCACCCGGGGCAGCTACATCGTGACGGCCACGGTCACCGACGAGCTCGGCCGGCGAAGCGCGGCGTCGCTGGGCGTGACGGTCGCCGAGGCGCCCGCCGTGCAGGTGACCCTGGCGGCGGCCCCCGCCGCGCCAGTGGCGGGTCAGCCGGTGACGTTCACGGTGACGGTCACGCCGCCGGCCGGCGCGCCGGCGGTGCGCGACGTGGGGCTCGATTTCGGTGACGGCTCCGAGGACGCATCGCTCGGCGCCGTGTCGGGCAGCCGTACCGTGGCTCACGTCTATGCCACCCGGGGCAGCTACATCGTGACCGCCACGGTCACTGGCGGCGACGGCCGGAAGAACACGGCGTCGCTGGGCGTGACGGTCGCCGAGGCGCCCGTCGTGCAGGTGACCCTCGCGGCGGCCCCCGCCGCGCCAGTGGCGGGTCAGCCGGTGACGTTCACGGTGACGGTCACGCCGCCGGCCGGCGCGCCGGCGGTGCGCGACGTGGGGCTCGATTTCGGTGACGGCTCCGAGGACGCATCGCTCGGCGCCGTGTCGGGCAGCCGTACCGTGGCTCACGTCTATGCCACCCGGGGCAGCTACACCGTGACGGCCACGGTGACCGACGACCGCGGCCGGCGGAGCGCGGCGTCGCTGGGCGTGACGGTCGCCGAGGCGCCCGTCGTGCAGGTGACCCTCGCGGCGGCCCCCGCCGCGCCAGTGGCGGGTCAGCCGGTGACGTTCACGGTGACGGTCACGCCGCCGGCCGGCGCGCCGGCGGTGCGCGACGTGGGGCTCGATTTCGGTGACGGCTCCGAGGACGCATCGCTCGGCGCGCTGGCGGGCAGCCGTACGGTCGCCCACGTCTACGCCACCCAGGGCAGCTACATCGTGACGGCCACGGTCACCGACGACACGGGGCGGCAGAGCGAGGCATCCATCGGCCTTACCGTCGCCGCGGCGTCCACCTCCATGCAATCCCAGGGGCGCAGGGAGGCGGGCGCCCACAAGGGGCGCCCCTACGCGAACCTCCGGAATCCGGGCGGCCCAGTCACCCCGCCTGCCGCGTGGACCGCGTACGGGACGGATCGATGCGCGGCTATCGCCTGGGCAGCGCGAAACTGAGAATCAGATCGCCCCCGCGCCGCTCCACCCGACCAGGCACCGTATGCGGCGGCGGAGGCCGCCTTCGCTGAGGCCAAAGCCTACCTCTCTTCGCGGGAAGCCCGGCAGATGAGTGAGAGCGACCTGGAACGAGCGCTGCACCGGCGGGGCCAGGAGTTGATGCGCAAGCTCCTGCAGGGGCACCTCGAGCAACGCAGCCCGGGGGAGGCCGCCGATCCGGTCGCGGGGGCCGACGATGTCGAGCGCTCACAGCGGGGCGTGCCGGTACCTGGTCCGCGACCGGATGGAGTTGACCGGCGCACGCTGGCGCCTGGTTGGCGCCGAGGCGGTCCTGAAGCTGCGGACGCTACGAGCCAGCCGCGACTTCGATGCGTACTGGGACTTCCACGAAGCGCGCGAGTACCAGCGGAACCACGCCCAGCGCTACATTGATGGGACAGCACCGCCGGTCACCGAGCCGCCCCCACCGCCCTCCTCACCACGCCTTCGACGGGTCAAGTAGCTCTTGCCGTGCCGCTTCGCAGAAACCCCCTGGGCCGCCGACGAAGAAGAGCCGCACCGTTCTGAATTCGATGCGGGTGGACCGCGGGCACCGTCCCCCGACGGACCAGGATCGGGATCGCCGCTCGCCGGTCGGTGTCGCCGACGACCTCCGTCACCGGCCGCACGACCCGCCTGAGCCCCCGTGGTAGGATGATTTCGTGTTCGACACCCACGCGATCGCCCGCCGGTTGACTGGCGCCGGCCTTTCCGTTGAGCAGGCCGACGCGATCACTGCCGCGTTCGGGAGGCGGCCGAGCACGGCGAACACGTGACGCCAGCGGTTCTACGCGCCGAGCTTGCCAGCCTTGAGGCCCGCATGACGTGGCGCTTCGCCGGCGCGATGCTCGCACAAACGCTCGCGATCCTCGGCGGTGTGCTCGCGATGCTGCGCCTGCTGGAGTGACGGCAACTGGTGACGTGCACAACCGGCAAAGCGATAATCCGATGTGCTTCCTGCGCTCATCGTCGTCGGGTCGGTGTTGGCCGCTCGTTTTGCCTGTCGAGCTACCTATGCGGTTCGATGCGATGCCGTCCGGGCGCGTATCGAGCCTTGTACCGGGCGGCGCACCTGATGCAGTTGCGCCCTGCGGTGATCGCGCTGGAACGAGGCGGTTGTGGCGGAAGCCGGATACCCCCGGGTCAAGCCGCACGGGCTGCCAGGGCCCTGACAGGTTACCGGCAATGTTGTGCGCGAGTCGGAGGTGCGTTGCGGGCGCGGTCGTAGGCGTGCTGGTGGCGTGCGGGGCGTCAGTCGCCGCAGCCGAGGAGTTGCGGTTCGAGATCGGCGGTGGGCGGATTACGCTGATCGCCGACGACACGGCGCTGGGCGACGTCCTGGAGGCGTGGGCGCGCGCCGGTGGGACGCAATTCACGGGGGCGGGGCCGATCGAGGCGGCGAGGGTGTCGCTTCATCTGGTCGACGTCGACGAGGCGCGGGCGCTCAGCCTGCTGCTGCGGCCGGCGGCCGGCTACCTGGCCGCGTGGCGTGCGCGGAGCGACCCCGGTGCATCGCGTTACGAAGTTGTGAGAATCCGCGCCATACGCGTTCCGCCGCGTGCGGTCGTCGCGCGCGGCCGACCGGCGGATTTGGAGCCGGGCCGGCCGCAGCAGCAGCCTGAGGCGTTGCCCGTCCTGTCCGAGACGGTGCAACTCGAGCGGTTGCGGCAACTACTCCGGTCGAACCAGACCGGCGAGGAGGCGCCGCCGGCCGCGCCGCCCGCGGCCGGCGGCGGGTACGTACCGCTGACCACGCCGCGCCCCGGCATGGTGGCAGAGCCGAGGCCGCCGGCGCCGCCGGCGCGCTGACACGCGCGCTGTCGCGGCCTCGGTAATCTGGCCGGGCGGCGCTGTTGCTGGGATTTCCCGGGTTTCGTGCCAAGTATGGGGGTGCTCCGATGAAGCGAATGCGTGGTTTCTGATTCCTTGCCGCTCTGACGATATTGGTTGCGGCGGGCGTTGTCTATCTGCAAGCCAATGCGCAGACCGTTCCGGTTCAGCAACCGGTCATAACGGAAGCGCTCGTCGACGTCGAGAATGCCGCGTTGACGATAAACGGCCACGACTTTCCGGCGGGCGATCCGACGGTGACGCTCGGCATGACGGCACTGGCGGTGGTGTCGGCAACGGAGTCGGCCGTGATGATGTGATGACGGGGCTGCCGGCACTCCTGCCCGGCACGTATCTACTGGCGGTCACCTGGATCGACGGGGCAGGCACTGTGTTCTATCTGACCGTCGGCACCGTCGGCACCGTCGGCACCGTCGGCACCGTCGGCCCGGCTGGACCGCAAGTGCCGCAGGGCGATTCCGCCCCGTTCCTGGCGTCCGCGCTCGGGTACCCGTCCACGTCGGAGGCGGGCTATGGAGCCGCTGCCGATAACGGCGACCCGCCGACAACGCAGGACCACGCTGGTAACACCAACACGCACTTCGGGCATAGAGCGCTGGAGTCGGTGACGACGGGCACGGGCAATACTGCGGTCGGCCAGGAGGCGTTGCGCTTGCTGACCACCGGTATCGACAACGCCGGCTTCGGCCGGCTGGCCCTGCGCGGCCTGACGACCGGGCGCAGTAACCTGGCCATCGGCACCTCCTCCATGTTGAGGGCGACGAACGCGTCGTTCAACATGGCGATTGGGAGCGACACGCTGAAGAGCACGCTGTCCGGTCAGGACAACGTCGCCATCGGCACGGGCTCGCTTCTATATAGCCTGGGCAATCGGAACATCGCCATCGGCCGCAGCGCTTTGCGACGGAACGCGAGCGGCTCGGGCAACATCGCGGTGGGCTACGCGGCAGGCATAAGAAACCAGACGGGCAGCAACAATGTGTACATCGGCAGCGTCGGCGCGAACGGGGACGAGGGGATCATCCGGATCGGGACCAAGGGCGTGCATAACCGGATCTATTTGGCCGGCGATATCGAAGGCAATATCGTGGCGGTGTATCAATAGATTGCCCGGCACCTCCACCGAATCCGGGCTGTCGCGCAGGTTCCGCTGGGAATACAGCGCCGCACGCGACCGCCCCACGCGGGCGGCGCCGCATACTCGCCGCGTTCATCGATCCGGAGGAGCCTGGTCCGGCGCCGCTGGGACACCGGGCGGCGCTGCGGCGTCGGCGTCCGGAAACGGCGCGATGAGCGGTGGCGGGCCGGTGATGCGCATGTCGTTCTGCGTGCCGATGTAGATCGGGCTGACGTCCTGCTGCGTCAGTTGATGCGCCCGCACAATGCGCGGCGTCAGCAAAATCACGATATCGGTCTGCAGCACCGACTCGTCGTTGCTCGAGAAGAGCTGCTTGAGGATTGGCAACCGCAGCAGGCCGGGAATCCCGCGCAGAACCTGCCGATCCTCCTGGCGGATCAGTCCGGCCAGCAAATTGGACTCGCCATCACGTAGCCGCAGCCGGGTAACGACGTTGCGCGAGCCAAACGTCGGCAGCGACTGCCCCGCCACACTGATTGGCGGCCCCAGGGTGCTGTTCTCCACTTCGAGGTCGAGAATGATCTCGTTCTCGTAGGTCACGCGCGGCGTCATGCGCAGGATGACGCCGATCGGCCGATATTCGAACGACGTCAGGGGATTGAACGACGCCCCGCCAGCCGCCAGCGGCGTGAACGCCGTTATCGGGACGGGTATCTCCTGTCCGAGATTCAAGGTGAGTTCCGAGCCCTCCTGGCCACGGAGCTGCGGTTTCGCCACGAGCCGGGTCTGGCTGTCCTGTTCCAGAAACCTGATTACGGCGGCCGGCACCGAGGTATAGAAATCGGCCGCGCTGATGCCGCGGGATATGGTGTTGAGATTGAACTGCGAGGGCGATGCGCCCCCGTCCGCCGTTCCGCCCGTCGGCGCGCCCTCCGGAGAGAACGTCGTCGTGATCGCGTACTGCGACAGCTCGAGGCCGTACTGCTTGGCGCGATCGCGATTTACTTCGAGAATCTCGATATCGATGATGATCTCCGCCTGCGGCTTGTCGTTGGCTGCGATCACCCGTTCGATGATGCCCACGACCGACGCCGGCGCCCGCACCGTGATGGCGTTGGCGGTGAGATTCGCGACGAACTGCGGCTGCACCGGCATCTCCGCCGTCCCCACGATGGTGGCGAGCAGCTCCGCCAGCTCTTCCACGTTTCCGTGCGAGACGTAGAACGTGCGGATTACCTGCTCGTCGTAGTCGGCGCGTTTTTCGGGCGTGTCCGGTATGACGGTGATGGTCGTCGGATTGACCACCTTGTAGAACGCGCTGTTGGCCGCCAGAATCTGGGACAGTGCCTCTTCGAACGTCACACCCGTCAGATCGACCGAGTGCGACCGGTCCTCGAACTGCTCGTCGTACGTGACGTTGATTCCGGAAGCGTCGCCGAGGAAATCCAGGATGTCGCGCAGGCTCGTGTCGGTGAACTCGATCACGAGCGGTTCGTCCGATTGCGGGTTCAGCAACCGCGGGCGCGTCTCGCGGCGTGCCTGCTCCCGCATCGTCACGATGGGGGCCGGCGCCCGCGCAGCCTCGATCTGTTCGCGGAGCACCTGCTGCAGGTTGGCGATCTTGACGCCGGCCTGACCATTGGACGGATCCAGATCATATGCACGCCGGTACTCGCGGAGCGCACCCGAGAGATCGCCCTGCTCTTCCAGCGCCGCGGCCACCCCGGCATGGTGGCGCGCGGCGCTCAACATCGCCCGCTCGAGCGCAATCCGATACTCGGGGCGATCGACGTCTGCCTGCACCGCCTGCCGGTAGTACTCGACCGCGGTATCCCAGTCGCCGGCGCGCGCCGCCAACCCGCCGTTGCGGAACGCTTGTCCCGACGCGCAACCGGACGCCAGGACGACGGCAACCAGCGTGACGATGCACGGGACGCCGCTATTCCGTCCGGGGACCTTACCTCCGTGGGCATGCATGTCGGTCAAACTCCTGACGCGTGAATTCAGAATCCGTTCCGCATGAGAACCCGGTGCTCCCCATCCTGCACGCGTTCGATCTCGACCGATTTCTCGCCGATGGCGAGGATCCGATACCGTCCCGCGATGACGTCATCGACCCGCCCGTGGTAGACATCATGGCCGTCGGTCAGGATCGCGACACGCACCGCGCTCTCGGGCGCCTCGACAATACCGATGAACCGTAGCGCGGCGATGTCTGCATCCGGTGTGATCGCATCCGTCGCGCCGAGCGTTCCGGCCGCATCACGGTCCGCCACACCGGCTGGCGCAATCGGGACCGTTGCCTGCGGCAACGTGCCTTGTCGACCACTCTCTGCCGAGCCGAATCGAAACGGGTTGCGCGGTGCTTCCCTGATCGGCGGCCAGTCTCGGATCAAACCGTCGATCCGGCGTTCCAGAGACGCTCCGTCCAAAGTATCGGCTGGTTGACCGTGACTCATGAGGGGAGGGGTGGCATCCGCCTCCTGGGAATCGACGATCCCTGGCGCCGCGCCGCAGCCGGCAAGCAGGATGAAGCAGACCGGCGCCGTGACCGGCGACAGCGACCGACCGGATTTGGTACGTTTCAACAATTCGAGATCACATTGGGCCACGATCGACCGCCGCCGCGGCGCCGTTACCGCATTCTCCATGCTAGCAGCCCGTGGCAAAAGCCCCGCTGCATTCGATCGACGCTGCATCCCGCGTGGCGGCGTTGCTCCTCGGTCACAAATGCCCCAATTTGCTCCCTCGTCGCGCCTTGCCACGCGGGCGCATCGCCAATCTCGGTGCAACGCGGGGTTTCACCACGGGCTGCTAGCGCGAAACGCCTGCGTAAGCGGTATGCTTGGGAAAGTGTTGTTTCGACCGTTCCGATCCGGTCCGACGGCGTGCTGGCGGCGCGATCGTGGCCAGACTCCGGCACGGTAACCCGGCGGCGCGCCCACTGTCGTCCGGCGATACTTCTGCCGATAGCCCCACTGGGATGATGCACGTACGCGGGCGATACGGTTTGGCCCGCCCGTCGGCACTGCTGGCGGCGGCCGTGACCGCTGTCTGTCTGTGCCTGTCCTGCGAGCGCGCATCGTTGACGGCGCCGACGTCGTCCGTCATCACGGTGCAGGCGAGCCAGGACGTCCTGAACCTCAATGGCTCGGCGCAGATCGTCGCGAGCGTCATCGAGCTGAGCGGCACACCGGCGCACAACGGAACGCTCGTGACATTCACGACGACGCTCGGCGCGCTCGAACCGACGGAGAGCCTGACGCGTAACGGACAGGCGGTCGTCACGCTGCGGGCCGGCTCCCGGTCCGGCATTGCCGAGGTGTCCGCGTTTTCCGGCGGCGCGCGAAGCGAGCCGGTCATGATCACGATCGGCGGCGCGGCGGCGGCGTCGATCGTGGTTACCGCCAGCCCGGGGACGGTGCCGGCAGGGGGTGGCGCCGTGACCCTCTCCGCCAGACCGACTGACGCCAGCGGCAACGTGCTGCCCGGCGTACCGGTGAGATTCTCCGCCGATGCCGGCACCCTCAGCGCCAGGACCGCGATCAGTGACGCGCTGGGGGAAGCGCGCACCACGTTGACTACGGACCGCGACACGGTGGCCACCGCGTCGGTGGGTGCGCAGTCGGCGACCGTCACGATTCGAGTGAACGTGCCGCCGACGGTGACGATTGCCGCCACCGGCACGTCCCCCACGATCGGGACACCAACGGTGTTCGCCGTGACCGTCGCGGCGGGAAGCAGCGCGATCCGCGAGGTGACGATCGCTTTTGGCGACGGGACATCGCGGTCGCTCGGCGCGCTCACCGGTTCGACGAACGTCACCCACACCTACCGCGACGCCGGAACGTTCAACGTCGTCGCCGCGGCGACGGACACCTCCGGCGAGGTCGTGTCGGTGGCGACCGTACTGGTCGTCGAAGGCGGGGAGCCATTGAACGTCAGCATCACGGCGGCGCCGACCACGGCGCAGGTCGGCGACGCGGTCGCGCTGACGGCCACGGTCACCCAGTCCACGGGAACGCCGGCGATCGACCGCTACGAGTGGAGCTTCGGCGATGGCAGCAACGCGGTGACCACCGGGAGCGCGACGAACCACGTGTACCGCAGAGCAGGTCGCTACGTGGTGAACGTGCGGGCGGTCGAGCGGGATGGGCGGACCGGCGCCGGGCGGATCGAGGTCGACATCACGCCGCGGTCGCCGCTGAATGTGAACCTGACCGCCAGGCCGTCGCCGGCCATAGTCGACGACGTGGTCACCTTCACCGCGACGGTCAGTGGATCCTCTGTTCCAATTGCACGCTTCGAGTGGGACTTCGACGACGGCACGCACGCCACCACGACCGGCCCTGTCGTGAACCACGTCTACACGGAGGCCGGCACGCGGACGGTGGAGCTAACCGTCCACAGCGTGGAGGGCGACAGGGGATCAACGCAGACCACCGTGATTGTCATACCGCTGCAGATCGAAGTCACCCTGACCGTGAACCCGCTCACCGCCAACGCCGGCCAGCCGGTCACCTTTACGGCGACGGTCTCCCCGGCGACCGTCGTCATCGTGCGGTATGACTGGGACTTCGGCGATGCCGGCGGCAACACCGCGAGCACGACGGGCCGAACCACGACCTTTGCCTACGGGGCCATGGACAAGGGAACGACCCGGACCGTCACGGTCACCGCCGTCGCATTCGACGGGACCACGGTCTCGACTCAGGGGCTGGTCTCGATCAACCCGTAGCGGCCCGTGCACGCATTCGGGCGCACACCCCGACAGATGGAAACAATCCCGCGGGTCGGCGATGTCCGGCCGCCGGTCTCGGACGGGCGTCCTAGCAGCCCGTGGTAAAAGCCCCGCTGCATTCGATTGGCGCCGCGGTCGCAAATTTCCCAATTTGCTCCCTGTCCCGTCTGGCGGCCGCTGAAATCTCCTATCGTCTCCATCCATCCGCAAGCCGGCAGCTCACACCCTCTTGATCTCCCGTCCCGATCTCCACGATGCCGCAGGCCGTCGTCCCGTCACTCCAGCGCCCACACGGCCCTCCGCAGCTCCATGAGGTGCGCGGCCCGGATGACGGTCTCCGCGGGCAGCGCCGGGTCCGTGTAGGTGGGGGCCGGCCGCCCCGCCGCGGCGTAGACCTCCGTGAGCGCCTCGCGCAACTCGGCGAGGTGCACGCGCCGCACCGGCGTGACGCGGGGCGTCAGCATCGGGTCCGTCCAGGGGAACGACGGCAGGCCCTCGCCGTCCCGCAGCTTGTCGATCCGTTCCCGCAGCTCCAGGAAGTGCGTCGCCTTGACCGGCGTCACCCCGGGACGGAGCGGGTTGTCGGTGAAGGGCACCGGTCCGGAGAACACGACGACTCCCTCGGTGGCGAGCCGGAGGCCGGTGATGCACCGCGGCAAGCCGCACCCGCTCCCTCGCGGTATCGCAGGCGGCGGTCCCGGCTGAACCGTGGCCGTACGAACATGCCTGGTCACGGCGACCCTGGCGCTGGCGGTATGGCCCGCGCCGATCATGGCCGCGCGCGGCGATAGCGTGGCGCCGGTCGCCGACAGGGGCACGACCATGTCGAACGGGGCCCCCTCCGCCACTTGAACGGCAACGGCCTCATCAAGTATGGGCTGCCCCGCGCGAACCGGTCGCAGCGTCAGCGTGAACGGGCTGCCGGGATTGTCGTAGAGTTCCAGATTGGTGAAGCCGGACAGACCGGTGAAGACACCGGCGGGCAGGGAGTGCAGTTCGTTCTGGTACAACCACAAGGTCTTGAGCGCGGTCAGACCCGCGAAGACCCCGGGGGGCAGCGCCGTCAGCTCGGCTTTGGTCAGGAACAGAACCCTCAGCCGTGAGAGACCCTCGAACAGGCGCTCCGGCACAGAGCCCAGCGGGTTCACGCTCAGACCCAGATTATCCAGGCTGGAAAGCCCACGGAAGACTCGCTCAGGCAGGGCCGTCAGGCGGTTCGCACCCATCCAAAGCAGTTGCAGCCTGTCGAGTCCTGCGAAGAGCCCTTCGGGCAGGGTAGTCAGATCGTTGAATTGGAAGATCAGACCCTCCAGGTTGGAGAGGCCACGGAAGACTCGCTCAGGCAGGGCGGTCAGGCGGTTATCTTGAATCCAAAGCTCCTGCAGCCTGTCGAGCCCTGCGAAGAGCCCTTCGGGCAGGGTGGTCAGATCGTTGTGTGTGAAGAACAAGCCCTCCAGGCTGTAGAGGCCCGCGAAGATCCCTTCCGGCAGGGCGCGCAATTCGTTGCCGCTCAGAAGCAATTGCTTCAGGCTGGACAGACCCGCGAAGATGTTCTCGGGCAGGGTGGCCAGATCGTTGTTGTGGAGATACAGTCTCTCCAGGCTGGAGAGGCCGGTGAAAGTTCCTCCCTGCAGGGTGGTCAGGTTGTTGCCGCCCAGTCCCAATTGCACCAGGCTGGACAGACCCGCGAAGGCGTTCTCGGGCAGGGCGGTCAGGCCGTTCTCGTACAGTTCCAGCGAGCGCAGGTTGAAGAGGCCCGCGAAGATCCGTGTCGGCAGGGCGGTCAGATCGTTGCGGGACAACGACAACTGCCGCATCCGGGACAAGCCGGAGAAATCATCGGCCTTCAGCGCCGTGATGCGTTGTCCAATGAGATTCAGCCAACTGATACCCGACAGGTCGGCGCTCGTCACGGTCCAGCAATATTCGGCCCCACTGGTGCGCACGATCTCCTGATGGACCGCCAGAGTGCGACCGCAGATGCCCTCGTTGACCGGACCCACCTGCTCGATCAGGATGGACCCGCCGGAGACGTTCAGCCGGCCGGGTCGTGCACTGCCGCTGTTGGCGGAGACCCGGTACTCCACTACACCAGACCCGGTACCGCTGCTCCCGCGCGTCACGGACACGAACGCCTCATCCGGCGTGGCCGTCCAGGCGCACTCGGAGTGAATCGTCACGGAAACCTCGAACGTGCCGCCTGCGGCCGTAACGAACTGCCGGTCTGGCCTCAGGGCGGGCTTGCACGCCGCACGATCGCGGCTGCTCCGGAAGCCGGCGACGACGGACCGGGTGTTGTTCAGGCTCCGCCGGGCGTCGGCGGGGCCGTCCACGGCAGCCGACGGGCTGTCGCCGGGCACGCCCAGCCGGTCGCCCCGGAAGCTCTGGTCCGGATTCGAGAATCGGAGCAGATACTGGCAGCCGAACCCTGCATTGCTGCATTGGCGGTTGTAGGCCATGATGGTGCGCCAGCGGCTCGAATCCGGCGCCCCCGCTTCGAATGCCCGCTGGTTCACATAGCCGGCGCTGTAGGGGTACGGGCGCTCCTCGTCGGGCGTGACGTATCGATCGTGCCGGAGCCCCATGACGTGCCCCAGCTCGTGCGCGAAGGTCCGTGCGCCGCAGTCCGCACCCGCGGTGCCGAAGGCGAATGTGCTATGGCCCTGTCCCACACTCAACATCAAGTAGGCGGCGCCGCAATACGGATCCTCTGGCGGCCGTTGATAGATCAGGTTCACGACATCCGCGGCGTACGCGTCGCGGATGTCGTGAACCTCGTCCATATGACCGTCCCGCGGATGTCGGAGGTGGCCGAGATCTGCGATCGTGTCGCCGCTCTCGACGTAGTCCACTTCCTCCCGCCCGACCAGCGCGATTCGCTGCACCACGCCGCTGTCGGCGTAGGCCCGGTTGGTCTCGGCCACCCACAGATCGACCAGGGCCTGGATCTGGGCCGTGCCGCCTTCCGCATCCCGGGCCGCCGGCGTGTAGACAACCAGCACATCGATAACGGACCCGTCGTCATCGGTCGCCTCGACGTCGGCGCTCGCGTCGGCGATCGATTCGAGGTCGGCGCGCGCGTCGGCGATCGATTCGAGGTCGGCGCCCACCCGGGCAACCGATTCGAAATCGGCGCCCGCCCTGGCAACCGATTCGAAGTCGGCGCGCGCGACGGCGGGGGGCGGGACGCGCGGGTCGTCCGGCGAGGGAACCAGCGGCTCGGCCCCGGGCGGAAGCGTCGACAGATCGACCTCGCGGATCACGTACAGCCCCGCCCCGGCCGACCGTATCCGCCAGGTCGCGTCCGGAGTACGGACGGTGCCCGTCACGACCGGGCCGTTGACGACCAACGCCATCGTGCCGAACGGAACGTCCTCGAGCCGCCCGGTCAACACGTATCCGGAACTGGTGGGGCTGCTGCGCTCGACGCGCGCCCTGAAGACAGCGTCCTCGAACACGTTCAGCGTCAGCGTCGCCGCGACCGCCGGGACCGCCGCGCCGTCCACCGCCGCGCCGTCCACCGCCGCCCGCGCACCGTCGAGCGCCTGCAGGTCGATGCGCACCAGGCGGCTGCGGATCGTGCGCGGCACGGTCGTCCCCGATTCGTCCGCCCCTGGGCGAACGCCCCGCGCCGCGTCCGGGTCGACCGCCGAGAACACACCCTCGTCCTGCGCCCCGACATCTACCGCGGCCGGGACCACCAGACACCAGGCCGCAAACGCAAGGGCCGCGGCTCGTGTCCACCGATGTCTCGCCAGCGACCCGCCAATGCCGCGGCCGCGGCGCAAACCTCCACCGGGCGCCGGCCCTCGGCCGGCGTGATGCTTGCTTCTCATTCCTTCTCCCCAAAGCCCAGGGTCCTCAAAGTCTGTGCCTTCCGGCGACGCGGGTGTGGCGTGCCCCGACGCGGAGAAGGCGGCGCCGCAGGCCGTCGTCCCGTCACTCCAGCGCCCACACGGCCGCCCGCAGCTCCATGAGGTGCGCGGCCCGGATGACGGTCTCTGCGGGCAGGGCCGGGTCCGTGTAGGTGGGGGCCGGCCGCCCCGCCGCGGCGTAGACCTCCGCGAGCGCCTCGCGCAGCTCGGTGAGGTGCACGCGCCGCACCGGCGTGACGCGGGGCGTCAGGATCGGGTCCGTCCAGGCGAACGACGGCAGGCCCGCGCCGTCGCGCAGCTTGCCGATCCGTTCCCGAAGCTCCAGGAAGTGCCTCGCCTTGACCGGCGTCACCCCGGGACGGAGCCGGTTGTCGGTAAAGGGCACCGGTCCGGAGAACACGACGACTCCCTCGGTGGCGAGCCGGAGGCCCCTGATGCACCGCGGCAAGCCGCACCGACTCCCTCGCGGTATCGCCGGCGGCGGTCCCGGCTGAACCGTGGCCGTACGAACAGTCCTGTTCACGGTGACGCTGGCGCTGGCGGTATGGCCCGCGCCGATCATGGCCGCGCGCGGCGATAGCGCGGCGCCGGTCGCCGACAGGGGCACGACCATGTCGAACGGGGCCCCCTCCGCCACTTGAACGGCAACGGCCTCATCAAGTATGGGCTGCCCCGCGCGAACCGGTCGCAGCGTCAGCGTGAACGGGCTGCCGGGATTTTCGTGGAGTTCCAGATTGGTGAAGCCGGACAGACCGGTGAAGACACCGGCGGGCAGGGAGTGCAGTTCGTTTCCGTACAACCACAAGGACTTGAGCGCGGCCAGATCCGCGAAGACCCCGGGGCGCAGCGCCGTCAGCTCGGCGTTGGCCAGGTCCAGGAATCTCAACCGGGAGAGGCCGGCGAATATCCGCTCCGGCAGCGCATCCAGGGGGCTGGGGCCTATGCGCAGAACCTCCAGGCTGGACAGCCCACGGAAGACCCCTTCAGGCAGGGCGGTCAGGCGGTTCCTACCCATCCAAAGCGTCTGCAGCCTGTCGAGCCCTGCGAAGAGCCCTTCGGGCAGGGTAGTCAGTTCGTTGCCACCGAATAACAGATCCTCCAGGTTGGAAAGCCCACGGAAGACTCGCTCAGGCAGGGCGGTCAGGCGGTTATCAGCCATCCAAAGCAGTTGCAGCCTGTCGAGCCCTGCGAAGAGCCCTTCGGGCAGGGTGGCCAGATCGTTGTACGTGAAGATCAGATTCTCCAGGCTGAAGAGGCCCGCGAAGATCCCTTCCGGCAGTGCGCGCAATTCGTTGTCGCTCAGTCCCAATCGCTTCAGGCTGGACAGACCGGCGAAGATGTTCTCGGGCAGGGCGGTCAGATCGTTGTTGGAGATGTTCAAATCCTTCAGGCTGGAGAGACCGGCGAAAATGTTCTCGGGCAGGGTGGTCAGATCGTTGTACGTGAAGGTCAGATACTCCAGGCTGGAGAGACCGGTGAAAACGCCTCCCGGCAGGGTGGCCAGGTTGTTGTATCTCAGTCTCAACGTGCGGAGCCGCGACAAGCCCGAGAAATCACCAGTGCGCAGCGTCGCTATCTGCTGGCCGAAGAAATCCAGGCCGTCGATGGCCGACAAGTGCGCGCTCGTGACGTTCCAGCAGTGGTCGGCCCCACTGGTGCGCACAATCTCCTGATGGACCGCCAGAGTGCGATCGCAGATGCCCTCGTTGACGGGACCCACCTGCTCGATCAGGATGGACCCGCCGGAGACGTTCAGCCGGCCGGGCCGTGCACTGCCGCTGTTGGCGGCGACCTGGTACTCCACTACACCAGACCCGGTGGCGCTACCCCCGTGCGTCACGGACACGAACGCCGCATCCGGCGTGGCCGTCCAGGCGCACTCGGTGTGGATCGTCACGGAAACCTCGAACGTGCCGCCTGCGGCCGGCACGAACTGCCGCTCGGGCGCCAGGACGGGCTTGCACTCGATGCGGTCGCGGCTGCTCCGAAAATTGGAGACGATGGACCGCGTCTCGTTCAGGCTCCGCCGGGCGTCGGCCGGGCCGTCGTAGGCAGTCGACGGCCTGTCGCCGGGCACGCCCAGCGGGTCGCCCCGGTAGCTCTGGTCCGGATTCGAGAATCGGAGCGGATAGTGGCAGCTGAACCCCGCATCGCTGCATTGGCGGTTGTAGGCCATGATGGTGCGCCAGCGGCTCGATTCCGGCGCCCCCGCGTCGAATGCCCGCTGGTTCACGTAGCCGGCGCTGTAGGGATAGGGCCTGTTCTCCGCATGGACGTATCGATCGTGCCGGAGCCCCATGACGTGCCCCAGTTCGTGCGCGAAGGTCCGTGCGCCGCAGTCCACACCCGCGGTGCTGAAAGCACCGTTTTCGAACGCGGGGTGAACGGTTATCATCCACCCCGCGACACCGCATAAGTCGCCTGCTTGCGCCTTGAAGACCAAGTTCACGATGTCCGCGGCGTAAGCGTCCCGGAGATCGTGAACGTGATCCATGTAACCGTCCAACGGATTTTGTAGGCGCGTCCAATCCAATTCTGTTCCGGCCGTCTCGACGTAGTCCACTTCCTCCCGCCCGACCAGCGCGATTCGCTGCACCACGCCGCTGTCGGCGTAGGCCCGGTTGGTCTCGGCCACCCACAGATCGACCAGGGCCTGGATCTGGGCCGTGCCGCCTTCCGCATCCCGGGCCGCCGGCGTATGGACAACCAGCACATCGATGACGGACCCGTCGTCATCGGTCGCCTCGACGTCGGCGCTCGCGCCGGCGATCGATTCGAAGTCGGCGCCCGCCCGGGCAACCGATTCGAAATCGGCGCCCACCCGGGCAACCGATTCGAAGTCGGCGCGCGCGACGGCGGGGGGCGGGACGCGCGGGTCGTCCGGCGAGGGAACCAGCGGCTCGGCCCCGGGCGGAAGCGTCGACAGATCGACCTCGCGGATCACGTACAGCCCCGCCCCGGCCGACCGTATCCGCCAGGTCGCGTCCGGTGTACGGACGGTGCCCGTCACGACCGGGCCGTTGACCACCAACGCCATCGTGCCGAACGGAACGTCCTCGAGCCGCCCCGTCAACACGTATCCGGAACTGGTGGGGCTGCTGCGCTCGACGCGCGCCGTGAAGACAGCGTCCTCGAACACGTTCAGCGTCAGCGTCGCCGCGACCGCCGCGCCGTCCACCGCCGCCCGCGCACCGTCGAGCGCCTGCAGGTCGATGCGCACCAGGCGGCTGCGGATCGTGCGCGGCACGGTCGTCCCGGATTCGTCCGCCCCGGGGCGAACGCCCCGCGCCGCGTCCGGGTCGACCGCCGAGAACACACCCTCGCCCTGCGCCCCGACATCTACCGCGGCCGGGACCACCAGACACCAGGCCGCAAACGCAAGGGCCGCGGCTCGTGTCCACCGATGTCTCGCCGGCGACCCGCCAATGCCGCGGCCGCGGCGCAAACCTCCACCGGGCGCCGGCCCCCGGCCGGCGTGATGCTTGCTTCTCATGTACCGCACCCGGTTTCTTGGACACACATTTGCGCTACGCGGCATGGCGTAGCTCGTATTCCTCGCGCGCTTCGAGTGGCGTGCGATACGCCAGCTTGTCGAGGCGCCAGCACGGGTTGTTGCGTTCACGGAAGCGCGTGCTGCTACCCTACCGGGTCTGGTTTTGCAGGTTCCGTAGTGGTTCTTGACCATGAACCATAATACAAACAATGGCTTGCGGCGATACGAAAAATATATTATGCCTATGCAATATCTATAGTGCGCCATAGACACCGGATAGCTGTATTGACAGCGATCTATTGTGTCAATGAATAACTTATACTTGCCCATAGACGGGGATGTCCCAGCCGCTGTCAGCGATGCACTTCCTGCTGCTAACGGAAAGCAAGAATCTGTACTTCACATACACGGTGCAGGCGGATGATCACGACTCGGACGGTTTGAGCACCGGCGCCTGCGCGCGGGGGTTCGACTTCGGGGACGACTCCGAGGACGCATCGCTCGGCGCGCTGGCGGGCAGCCGTACGGTCGCCCACGTCTACGCCACCCGGGGCAGCTACATCGTGACGGCCACGGTCACCGACGACACGGGGCGGCAGAGCGAGGCATCCATCGGCCTTACCGTCGCCGCGGCGTCCACCTCCATGCAATCCCTGGGGAGCAGGGAGGCGGGCGCCCACAAGGGGCGCCCCTACGCGAACCTCCGGAATGCGGGCTACGCGAACATCCGGAATCCGGGCGCCCACAAGGGGCGCCCCTACGCAAACCTCCGGAATCCGGGCGGCCCGGTCGCCCGGCCTGCCGCGTGGACCGCGTCCGGGACGGATCGGTGCGCGGCTATCGCCTGGGCAGCGCGAAACTGAGAATCAGATCGCCCCCGCGCCGTCCGCGCGAGCCGCCGCCGGAGGCGACGGTGACGAACTCTTCGCCGTCCACCATGTAGACCGCGGGTGACGCAAAGACGCCGGACCCGGTGTTGAACCGCCACAGCTCCTCGCCGGTCCTGGCGTCGAAGGCGAAGAAATAGCCTGCGACGTTGCTGCCGGTGCCCACGAAGACCACACCGCCGCGGGTGACGACCGCGCCCGCCTGTCCGTAGCCCTCGAAGATCTGCCGCCAGGCCAGTTCGCCGGTGGTGGGATCGTACGCCGAGAAGTAGCCCTTGGGACCCCGCCCGGAGCGGAACGGCTGATCGATCGCATTGACGTAGAGCAGCCCGGTGTCCGGGCTGTAGGCGATCGGTCCGTAGCTGGCGCCGCCGCCCATGCCGGGCGCGAAGATCATGTCCTGCCCGAGCGGTGTGTACTGCTCGACCAGGCGCTTGCCTTCCGCGTGTTCGGGCGGAATATCGGTCGGAAACACCGGCGACACCGGTTCCATGCGGTCGCCGTTCGCCTTGTGCGGAATCGGCTGCGTCGGCCACGGCTGCTCGCCTTCGCGGTCGGTCTCCGTGGGCACCGGGGTCTCGATAATGGGATGCACCGGGTCGCCGGTCTCCCGATTCAGGATATACATCCAGCCGTTCTTGTTCGCCTGCGCGAGCGCCTTGACCGGTTCGCCGTCCACGACCATGTCGAACAGAATCGGCTGCTGGCCGTTGTCGTAGTCCCAGACGTCGTGGTGCACGAGCTGGTAGTACCACTGCAGTTGCCCCGTATCGAGCGACAGCGCGACGACCGAGTCGGAGAACAGATTCAGCCCGGCCCGCAGCGTGCTGTCACCGAAGGGGTTGCCGACGGCGACGTACATCATGTTCAGGTCCGGGTCGATCGACGGCGTCTCCCAGATGCCGCCGCCCTCCCGGCCGCCGCCCACCCAGGTCGGGCCGGCGATGTCCCAGCCCTGGTCCGCCTCGCTCTGCGGCACCGTGTTGAAGTGCCAGATCACCTCGCCGGTCTGCGCGTCGATCGCGAGGACGTGACCGCCGGGAATGCGGCTCTCGCTGCGGGTGGAGCCGACATACAACACGCCGTCGTGAATCTGCGGAGCGGTGGTGAACCAGTAGCCCATCGAGATCGCGGTCTCGACCTCCGGATACTGTTGTCTGAGGACGTCGAGGATGACGCTGGCCTGGCCGTTGTCGCCGAAGCCCTCGATCGGCTCGCCGGTCTTGGCGTCGAGCGCGAACATGAACGAACCGGCGGCGCTGTAGACCACGCCGTCCTCGTAGGTCACGCCCCGGTGGCGGAAGATGTACCCCTGCTGGCGGCCGCCGCCCAGCAGTTCGGTGACGTCGTACAGCCAGAGCAGGTGCCCGTCGGCCGCGTCCACCGCGTAGACGCTGCCGCGCGAATCGGTGACATACATGATGCCGTCGACGATGATGGGCGTCGTCTGGTTGCTGACCCCGTCGATGACCCCGTGCTGAAACAGCCAGCGCGGCGTCAGCAGGTGCGCGTTCTCGGGGGTGATCTGGTTTGTTTCTGCGAACCGGCTGCCGGCGAGATCCAGGTTGTGCAGACGCCAGTCGACGTTCTGGGCCGGCGCCGGCGGCGCGATGACCCCTATCATCACGATCAACAGGGCGGCGAGGCGTCGGTGGCTCATGGCTGCAGTGTCCTCCAGAAGGGGAGCATAGCCGACGCGGGGTCAGATGCAAACTGGATCGCGGCGCCAGGGGCGTCTCCCCACGGGCTGCCGGCTGTCCGGCCGCTGCCGGCATGAACGCGCCCGCGCGCCTGATTGACCCTCCCGAATCGTCGTGATACGTTCGTCCGCGGGTCGTCGAGACCAGCCTTTGTGAGGAGTACCGCGATGCAGAACCGGCGTCGAAACACACTCTGGGCGGTGGGGTTGGGGGGACTCTTGGGGGCCGCGGTCTGCGTGGCGCCGGCCTTCGCCCAGGCAACGACCGCCGATCCGGTCACCTTCACGAAAGACATCGCGCCGATTCTGCAGCGCAGTTGTCAGCACTGCCACCGGCCCGACTCGGTGGCGCCGATGTCGTTCCTCACGTACGAGGACACCCGGCCCTGGGCGCGGGCGATGAAGACCCGAACGGGATTGCGGAATCAACGGGGCGCCATGCCGCCCTGGTTCATCGAAAAGGACATCGGCATCCAGGACTTCAAGGACGATCCCTCGCTCACCGAGGAGGAAATCGCGCTGATTGCGGCCTGGAGCGACGCCGGAGCGCCACGCGGAGATCCTGCCGACCTTCCGCCTCCGAAATACGTCGGGGGCGCCGGCGACGACTGGCGAATCGGCACGCCCGACCTGGTCCTGCGGTCACCCGTCGTCACGGTGCGCGCGACGGGCGCCGATCGCTGGGAGCCGATCGGCATCGTCCCGACCGGGCTGACCGAGGACCGCTATGTCGCGGCGGTTGAAATCCGCGAGGTCAACGACATTCCGAGGGACGGCGGCAGCAACACGGTCGGCGGCCGGTTCGTCCTGCATCACCTCAACTACTCGTCGCACGTCGTCGAGGACGACAACCCCGACACGTTCAGCGCCGAGACGACCACGGTCTGGCCGGTGCACGAGGTGGGGCGGAACGCGGACATCTTTCCGCCGGACGCCGGGCGGATTCTGGCGGCCGGGTCGGTGCTGAATCTCGAGACCGCGCATCTGCATTCGAACGGCCGCGACACGAACGCGTATCTCGAGTTCGCGTTCAAGCTCCATCCGGTGGGATACACGCCGAGCGTGCGGTGGGTGCGCCGGCTGACCGGCAACGGCGTCGACATCTCGATCAAGCCGACGATGGCCGACCAGCAGCTTCATGCCTACACCGTACTGAAGCAGCATACCAAGATCCTCACGTTCGAGCCGCACATGCATGCACCCGGCATCCGGATGTGCCTGGAGGCCATCTGGGGCCACAGTGTCCAGACGCTCACCTGCGCCGGATACGACCACAACTGGGTGCGGAGCTACGTGTATGCCGACGACGCCGCGCCGCTGCTGCCCGAAGGGACCATCCTGCATCTGATCGGATACATGGACACCACGCCATCGAACCGCAACGTCGCAGATCCACGGAACTGGGGGGGTGGCGGGCGGCGATCGGTGGCCAACATGTTCATCGACCTCGGTGAGGCGATCGCGCTCACCGACGAGGATTTCGAGCGCGAGATGGGGGAGCGGCGCGAGCGGCTGCGGTTGACGAAGAACGACTACGTCATCGGCTGTCCGCTGTGCCAGGTGCGGTTTCCGTCCCAGGAGGCCGGCTCTGACGGCCCCTGAACGGGAGGCGCCGGTTCGACGACCGGCAGCGGCGCGCCGGCGCTTCGTCATGGACAGCGAGTGTATGGCATCGATTCGGATCGGGCTGATCGTGCTGGCGGTGCTCCTGCCGCCGCCGGAAGCCGCGGCGCAGCTCAGCTACTCGCGCGGGCAGAGCGTCTCGCCGGCGTTCGAAGGCTGGTGGCCGAACGATGACGGCACCTACACGCTGTTCTTCGGCTACATGAACGACAACTGGGAGGAAGAACTCGACATCCCGATCGGACCGGACAACAACATCGAGCCGGGCGGGCCGGACCGCGGGCAGCCGACACACTTCCTGCCGCGCCGCAACATGTTCCTGTTCGAGGTCGTCGTTCCGGCCGAGTTCGGGGAGCGGCAGCAGGAGCTGGTCTGGACGCTGACGACCCACGGGAAGACACACCGGGCGTATGCGTCGCTGCGCACCGACTACCTGGTCGACCCGCAGACCATCGGTACCGAGGTTGGCGCCAACCGGGGGGGCGTGAGCCAGGACTGGCAGTGGAACGAGCCGCCCGAGGTGAGACTCGCTGTCGACCAGCGGCGGCGGGTGCGCGCCGGTGAGCCGCTGACCCTGGTCGCCTGGGCCAGCGACGAGGATGGGATTCCGTCGTCGCGGAAAGCGGGTGTCACGCTGCGTCCGCGCGCGCCGCGCACGCCGCGCACGCAGCGTGACCGGCACCCGGCCTACACGCCGCCGCGTCAGATTGTGCCGGGGAACCCGAACGGGCTCCGATTGTCCTGGTTCGTCTACCGGGGCAGCGGCGCCGTGCGCTTCGATCCGATCCAGACGAAGGTCTGGCAGGATACGCGGCCGTATGCGAATTCGCCGTGGTCGCCGCCGTTCGAGATCCCACCCCCGCCGCCGGACGGCAAGTGGGAGGTGCGGGCCACCTTCGACGAGCCGGGCACCTACGTGCTGCGTGCGCTGGCCAGCGACGGCGCGTTGTTCTCCGCGGCGGACGTGACGATCACCGTCACCCCGTGACAGCGTGAGGACGAGAATCGGAGGCGCGGCATGCGCCCCGGCCCCGGGGTCGATCAGTCGACCCTGCGGTATTTCCGGATGACCTGTCGATCCCGTCCCATCAGCAGGAACGTCCTGGCGGGAATGTCGTAGTCCCAGCGCAACGTCTGCGCCGCGTCCTCGAGAATCAGGTGGGTCCCCTCACGGGTGATCTCGAACGTACGTTGTGGAATTCCGGACACCCGCAGCGTGGTGTCGCCGGGAGCCGGCCCGCGCCGGTCTTCCGACCGGTCGTAGCCATACGTCCAGGTGGCCGGACCCCACTCGTAGGTGCCGTAGCCGGCGGTTGATTCGTAGCCGTCCCGGCCGTTGCGGTGCCGGGTCGCCATCACCATGCCGTCGTGCACCATCCATCGGCCGTCCATCTCCGGCGGGGTGAGCACCCGCCCGTCAACGTGCCATTCCACCAGTATCCAGGTGCCTTCGATGGTGGCCCGCACATCGGCGGGCGGCCGGTCGTCCTGCGCCGCGATCAGACCGGCGTGCGACGTTGCGACGAGCACCGCGGTGACGATCGTCTGCCTTCCGGTGTTCACCATGCGCTGGCTACAGGTCATGCGTATCTCCTCCTCGCAACTCGGGGGTGGCATTCGCCGCCGGAGATTCACCGGACCGGTCCCCGGCGCGTCGCCAGCGCCGGTAGATCTCGCCTACCTGCCGGTCCGTATCCTCATGAGCGCCGTCGGTCCAGATGACGAGGTCGGCGCGCTTCACTTTGTCGGCGGTCGGAAGCTGTGCGTCGATACGGCGCCGGGCTTGCGCTTCGTCGAGACCGCGGGCCATCACCCGGCGCAACTGTCGGACCGGGTCGCAGGCCGTGACGATGACCGCGTCGAACCGGTCCGCCCGCGGACGCTCGTAGAACAGGGGTATCGCCACGATACCGAGCGGCGGGGAGGGCCGCGACTCGAGCTCGGTGAACCACCGGCTGACGGCGGCGCGCACGTGCGGGTGCACGATGGCGTTCAACGCGGCGCGCGCCGTGTCGTCGGCGAAGATCAGGGCGCCGAGCCGGCGGCGATGCAGACGGCCCTGGTCGTCGAACATGTCCGCGCCGAAGCGATCGCGTACTGCCTGCCACGCCGGACCGCCCGGCGCGTACGCCTCGTGCGCGAGTTGATCGGCGTCAAGGGTCGCTGCACCGAGCGCGGCGAACCGCGCCAGCACGTAGCTCTTGCCGGTGGCGACGCCCCCGGTCAGCACGACCCGCGCAGGCGGGGCCGGACCATCAGGCCGGATTGTCTTCACCGTCTTCGGCCGACGTGATCCGCTCTTCGACGAATGTGTTCCACTCGTGGCACTGGGGACATTGCCAGAGCAGCTCGGTGCTTCGATACCGGCACCGCATGCACACGTGGGGATCGAGATAGAACACCGCTTCGCGAGTGAGTTCCATATAGCGTTGCACGCGGCTTTCGTCGAACTCGAGTTCCGCCAGCGCGTGCCACACGACCTGGTGAATCGTCAGCGCGTGAGGATTGTGGACCAGAGACGCCAACAGGTGGTCGAGCGCTTCGGACGGACGTCCGTCGTTCGCCAGGTGGCGGCCCAGCGCCAGGCGTGCGCGCCAGTCCTGCGGATTGGCGTCGATCAACCGCCGGCAGAGCGCCGGGAACCGTTCGCGGTCCCCCTGCTCGCTGGTCAACGCTTCGATACGGTCGAACACCAGGTAGGCGCGTTCCGGGGCGATCGCCACGACCTGCTCCCAGGACGCGATGGCCTCGTCGAGGCGACCGTCCTGCCGCTGCAGATCTCCGAGCGTGACGTGCGCCGGCACGGTGCTGGCATTCAGTTGGATCGCCGCCTCGAAGCGCGCGACCGCCGCCTCCTGATCCCCCTTGTCGAGCGCCTGCAGCCCGAGCTGGGTTTCGAGAAACGACAGGATGGCGTGGTGTTTCGGCCGCTGGGCCGGATCGGCCAGGGCCGCCAGTCGTTGGCGGATGGCATACGCTTCCGTCCACTGGTGCTGCTCTTCATGCAGTTTCTCGAGGTTCAGCAACGCGTAGTTGTTGCCCGGGTCGAATCGCAGGACCTCGGTGAACGCGTCGCGGGCGCGGTCGACGAACCCGCCGCGGCGGAAGTCGAGACCGAGGCACAGCAGCACGTGGGCCTGCTCGATCTTGGTCAGCTTCGGCCGCTGCAGAAGCTGCTGATGCATCTGGATGGCCCGTGTGACCTGTCCCTTCTCCCGAAACAGGTTGCCGAGAATCAGATGGATCTCCAGCGCGTCGGCGTCGATGCCGGCGGCGGTGGTGAGTTCCTCGATGGCGAGATCGAGCTGGCTCGAGACGAGGAAGTTCAGGCCCAGGATGTAGTGGGGGGACTGGCGCGCCTTGCGGCGGTCGATCCAGCGCCCCTCGCGCAGTTTGTAGCGCTCCCACGCCTTGCCGCCGGCGAGGCCAAGCAGCAGCGCGAGCAGCACGGCAAGCAGGGTGATCGACTCGTTCATCAGAACAACTCGGTGCGCCAGAGTTCGTGCAGATGCAGCACCCCCAGCGGGCGCGCGCCGTCATCGACGACGATCAACGACGTGATGCGGCGCGTCTCCATGATCTGCAGCGCCTGCGCCGCCAGCGCGGAGGGGGCGATGGTACAGGGGGTGGGGGTCATCGCGTCGGCCGCCGAGCGGTCGAGCAGCGTGCCGCTCTCCGCGAGTCGGCGGCGCACGTCCCCGTCGGTGATGATGCCGGCGAGTCGGCCGTCGTGCTCCACGACGCAGGTCATGCCCAGCCGCTTGGCCGACATTTCGCGCAGCACGTCGCGCATGGGACTGTCGACTCGGACCGCCGGCGTCTTGTCGCCGCTGTGCATCAACTGGTCGACCCGGAGCAATCGCTTGCCCAATCCACCGCCGGGATGGAGCCCCGCGAAATCATCCGCGCAGAAGCCTTTCTTGACCAGCAGCGTCATCGCGATCGCGTCGCCCATGGCCAGCGCCGCGGTGGTGCTGGCCGTAGGGACCAGATTCAGCGGGCAGGCCTCGATACGGACCTGACAGTCGAGCGTGACGTCGGCCGCCTGCGCCAGCGTGGAGCCGGGTGCGCCGGTCAGACAGATGACCCGTGCGCCGACCCGCTTGATTGTTGCCAGGAGCCGGAGAATCTCGGTGGTTTCCCCGGTGTGCGACAGCGCCACCACGACGTCGTCGCCCTGAATTACGCCGAGGTCGCCGTGGACGGCTTCGGCGGGGTGCAGAAAAAACGCCGGCGTGCCGGTGCTGGCCAGGGTGGCCGCAATCTTGCGGCTGATGATGCCCGACTTGCCCATGCCGGTGACGATGACCCGTCCGGCGCAGGTGTCGAGCAGCGCCACTGCCGCCTCGAAGCGCTGGTCGACCCGGTCGATCAGCGCCGTGATGGCGGCCGCTTCGATCTCCAGCACCGTGCGCGCGAGACGAAGGTCGACCGCGACGCGCCGCGGCTCCGGGAAATCGGCCAGCGTGCTCACGCCCGCACCGCCTCGTCAATGCGCCGCAGGCGCGTGAGCAGCGGTTCGAGGCGGTCGAGGGGCAGCGCGTTCTGCCCGTCGCTTCTGGCCTGAGCGGGGTGGTCGTGGATCTCGAGAAACACGCCATCCACGCCGGCCCCGACGCCCGCCGACGCCAGCGGCTCGATGTATTCGGACTGACCGGCGGACATACCGTCGCCCGCACCGGGAAGTTGCAGGCTGTGTGTGACGTCGAACACGACCGGGACGCCGAGAGCGCGCAGTTGTGGAAACGAGCGCACGTCCACGATCAGGTTGCGATAGCCGAAGCTGACCCCGCGTTCCGTCACGATCACGTTCTGGTTCCCGGCTGTGCGCACCTTGTCGATCACGTGGCGCATGTCGGTTGGCGCGAGGAACTGCCCCTTTTTCACGTTCACTGCGCGCCCGGTCTTCGCGGCCGCGACGATCAGGTCGGTCTGCCGGCACAGGAACGCCGGGATTTGCAGGATATCGGCGACTTCGGCGGCGGCGGCCGCCTGATCCGGCTGGTGGACGTCCGTCAGAATGGGCATCCCGTGCTCAGCCTTGACTCGTGAGAGCGTGGCCAACCCGGCCTCGAGCCCGGGTCCCCGAAACGACGCGATCGACGTGCGGTTGGCCTTGTCGAACGACGCCTTGAACACGTAGGGCATGCCGACCCGCCGCGCCACGCCGGCGATGGCGCCCGCGAGTTGCAGGGCATGGCGATCGCTCTCGATCACGCATGGGCCGCCAATGAGCGCCAGCGGCGCCCCGCCGCCGATTGACAGACCGCCGATGTGCACCATGTCCACCTGTTCATTATAAGTACCCGTCCTTCAAATCGACGGGGTGCGCACGGGCATCGGGATCATGCGATGGCCGGGGAGGTCCGCGCACTGGCGGCGACCTTGTGCTCGTAACTGGCGCGCACGAAGTCGGCGAACAACGGGTGCGGATTCAGCGGCTTGGACTTGAACTCCGGGTGGAACTGGACCGCGACGAACCACGGATGTTCCGGCAACTCGATGGTCTCGACGAACTTTCCGTCCGGCGATTGCCCCGAGATGACCAGACCCTGTTCCGAGAGCGCCTGCTCATAGGCCCGGTTGAACTCGTAGCGGTGCCGATGCCGTTCCTCGACCTCGGTGCTGCCGTAGATGCGGTGGGCGATCGATCCTGGCGCCAGTCGACAGGGGTACTTGCCCAACCGCATGGTGCCTCCCAGGTCGTCAACGCCAAGCAGATCCCGGAGCTTGTAGATCACCTTGTGAGGGGTGTCCGGATTGCACTCGGTCGAGTCGGCGTCCTGCAGGCCGCAGACGTTGCGGGCGAATTCGACCGCGGCCCATTGAAACCCGTAACAGATACCGAAGTACGGAATGCCCTGCGTGCGCGCCACGTGCGCCGCCCGCATCATGCCGCGGCTTCCGCGGTCACCGAATCCACCGGGGACGAGCACGCCGTCCGCGCCGTCGAGCAGATGGAGTCCGTCATCCGCGTCGAGCGCTTCCGCCTCGACCCAGCGGATGTCGACCGCCAGACGATGCTGGAACCCGCCGTGATACAGCGCTTCGTTCAGACTCTTGTACGAGTCCTCGTACCCGACGTACTTCCCGACGACGTGAATGGCGAGCCGGTCGGTCGGATGCCGGATGTCGTCGATGAGCGCGTGCCATTTGCTCATGGTACGCGAGGAGTCGGGAAGCTGCAGACGCTGGAGGATGTGCCGGTCGAGTCCTTCCTCGCCGAAGACGAGCGGTACCTCGTAGATGCTCGGGACGTCCTTGGCGGTGATGACCGCTTCTTCGTCCACATCGCAGAACAGCGCGATCTTCCGGCGGATTTCCGCCGGCAGCGTCCGGTCGGTGCGGCACAGCAGGATGTCCGGCTGGATCCCGAGGCCCCGCAGGTCGCGGACGCTGTGCTGGGTCGGCTTGGTCTTCAGTTCGCCGGCGGCGCCGATGAACGGGACGAGGGTCAGGTGCACGTACAACGTATTGTCGCGTCCGACGTCCTGGCGGAACTGGCGAATCGCCTCGAGGAATGGTTGACTCTCGATGTCTCCTACCGTGCCGCCGACTTCCACGAGCACGATGTCGACACCGGTGGCGACCGCGCGGATGCAGTCCTTGATCTCGTTCGTGATATGCGGGATGACCTGCACCGTGCCGCCCAGGTAGTCGCCGCGCCGTTCCTTCTGAATGACCGACAGATAGATCTTGCCGGTCGTCCAGTTCGACTGCCTCGAGGTCAACGTGTTCGTGAAGCGTTCGTAGTGCCCGAGATCGAGGTCGGTCTCGGCGCCGTCGTCCGTGACGTACACCTCCCCATGCTGATACGGACTCATCGTGCCGGGGTCGACGTTGACGTACGGATCGAGCTTCTGCAGGGTCACGGTGTAGCCGTGGTCTTCCAGGAGGCACCCGATCGAGGCGGCGGCGAGGCCCTTGCCGAGGGAGGACACGACGCCGCCGGTGACGAACACGAACTTCACGGGACGACCATGGCTGTTGACGATTGGTTCACTCATGCTGGGTTCCGGCCGCCACCAGGCGGCGCACGCGTTCGAGATCCGCCGGCGTGTCGACGCCGATCGAGTCGTGGTCGGTGGCGGCGGTCATGATGCGGTAGCCATGTTCGAGCACGCGCATCTGTTCAAGCTGTTCGGCCCGTTCGATCGGCGTCGGCGCCAGGCGGCTCACCGTCAGCAGGAACGGCCGGCGGTACACGTAGAGACCGATATGCTTGGCGACCGGCGGCACGGCCGCGGACACGGCGTCGCGGTCGAGACCGATGGCGGCGCGCGAAAAGAACAGCGCGTAGCCGTAGCGGTCGACCGCGACCTTGACCACGTGCGGGTCGTGCAGGTCCGCGGCCGCGGCGAGCGGGCATCGCAGCGTCGACATCAATACCGCGGTGTCGTTCGCGCAGACAGCCACCGCGAGATCGATCATGGCCGGGTCGATGAGCGGCTCGTCGGCCTGCACGTTGACGACGAGGTCGCAGTCGAGAGTTCCCGCGACCTCGGCGAGGCGGTCGGTACCGCAGCGGTGATCGGCGCGGGTCATCTGCGCCTGGCCTCCGAACTCGGCGACCGTCTGCGCGACGCGCGTGTCGTCGGTGGCGACGACGACCTGCTCGACCGAGGCTGCCGCGGCGACCCGTCTATAGACATGCTCGACCATCGGCCGCCCGCCGATATCCGCCAGTGCTTTTCCTGGAAGCCGCGTCGAGGCGTAGCGTACGGGAATGACTGCAACGACTCGGGTGGATGCTGGGTGGGAAACAGCAGGGACCCGAATCTCAGCGTGCACGATGAATGCTAACATGAATGTCACGCCATGCGCGGCTGGGTGCATGGACGGCGGGAGCGGATCCCGGCGCGGGGCAACGGTGTCGCCGCGGCGCGGTCCGATGGGGCCATTCGCCACGGAGGCAGGCGCCCGCGGCGTACTGACAGCATCTCCATGACCAACGGACGGGTCGCGGCGCTCGCGGTTGGAGCGGCATTGCTGGGGGCATGGCTGTCGTCGGCTGCCGGCACCGCCGTGCCGAGTCCGACGAGACCGGCAGGGCCGGTCGTCCCCGCCGAGGCGCCCGCCCAGCGCGTTGCGCCGGACCCGCCGCGGTGGGACCTCGAACGCGAGGTCGATCGCCTGTCGGCACGGCTCGATGGCGTGCCGCGTCCGCGTACGCCGGCGCGCAACCCGTTCACGTTTCAGCGCCAGGCGCCGCTGCCGACCGCTGTCCCCGCCGAGGCCGGCGCCGCGCCGGGCCTCGCGCCCGCGCCGTCGGATCCTGCCGTCGCGGCGGCGCGGGCGAATATGTTGCCAGCCGTCAGGCTGGCCGGCATCGCCGTCGAGCAGACCCCCGACGGGCTGCTTCAGACCGCCGTGCTGTCGGCGGGCGGCCGGGTGGGCCTGTTCGTTGCAGGTGACAATGTGGCGGGGCGCTACCAGGTGCGCAACGTCACGCGTGACACGGTCGTGCTGCTGGATCTGGTCTCCGGCGGGACCCTGCTGCTCACGCTTCCCTAGCAGCCCGTCGTAGAACCCCGCTGCATTCGATCCCCGCTGAATTCTGCGCTTCCCCGCTGCATTCTGCGGTTTCACGCTGAATTCCGCTGCTCTTGGTTGCTCCGGCTGACGAACAGGGCAACCACAAGGGTTGCCCCTACAGGTAAGTTCAGAACAGGGCAACCACAAGGGTTGCCCCTACAGGTATGTTCAGAACAGGGCAACCACAAGGGTTGCCCCTACACCGTTACCACTTCGGCCTGCCGCACCGCCTCCACGGCGCGGATTTCGGCGAGCACCTCGGACGTCACCAGTGATCCGCGGCCCGCCACGCTGTCGACCTTCACGATCGCGACGGCGCCGCCCGGCCCGCGGCCCAAGGCGAAGGTGGCGATGTTGATGCCGAACCGCCCGAGGATCGTGCCGACCGCGCCGATGACCCCAGGTTGATCCGTGTTGCGGATGACGATGAGCGTTCCCTCGAGCGGCGCTTCGACCGTGACGCCGTCGAGCAGCACCATGCGTGGGCCGGCCTGCTCGATGACCACGCCTTCAACCCAGCGTTCTCCGTCGCTGGTGTGCAGTTTGACCGAGATCAGGTTGGTGAAGTTGCGCGATCTCGTGCTGCGCGACTCGATGACCTCGATGCCGCGTTCGCCGGCGACGGCGCGGGCGTTGATCGGGGTAACGTTCGACGAGAGCACTGTCCCGAAGAACCCGACCAGCGTCGCGCCGGCGAGCATCTCGGTGTTGCCCTCCGCCAGCGCGCCGTAGTACCGGATGGAGACGGTCTCCGTGCGTCCGGTCGAGATCTTCCCCAGGAACGCCCCGAGCTGACGGGCGAGGACCGTATACGGCTGCAGCCGGGCCAGCTCCTCCGGTCCGAGCGAGGGATAGTTGACCGCGTTGCGCACGACGCCTCCCCGCAGATAGTCGCGGACGCAGGCGGCGGTTTCGAGGCCGACCAGTTCCTGCGCCTCGCGGGTCGAGCCGGCGATATGCGGCGTGGCGACGACTTGCGGCAGCGCGATGAGGCGGCTGTCCACTGGCGGCTCGGTGCGAAAGACGTCCAGACCGGCGCCTCCCAGGGCACCGCGGTCGATGGCGTCCGCAAGTGCCGTCTCGTCGATAAGCGTGCCGCGGGCCGTGTTGATGATGCGGGCGGTCCGTTTGCAACGCGACAGGCGGTCTGCGTCGAACAGCGGCCGGTCGCCGGTCGACGGTAAGTGGAGTGTGATGAAGTCCGCCTGCGCGCAGAGTGCATCCAGATCCAGTAATTCGACGTCGAGGTCAGCCGCGACCTGACTGGCGATGAAGGGGTCGTGGGCGACGGCGCGCATGCCGAATGCATGCGCGCGGTGCACGACTTCCCGGCCGATCCGCCCGAGGCCGACGACACCGAGCGTCTTGCCGCGCAGTTCCATTCCCACAAGCCGTTTCTTTTCCCAGCGCTTCGCTTTCATCTGGCTGTCCGCCTCGGCGATGGACCGGGCCGACGAAAGCAGCAGGGCGAAGGCATGCTCGGCGACACTGATGCTGTTGGCGCCGGGGGCATTGACGACCAGGATCCCACGCGCGCTCGCGGCGTCGAGGTCGACGTTGTCGACGCCGGCGCCGGCGCGGCCGACCACTTTCAGGCGGACAGCCTGTCGGAGCAGGTCGCCGTCGACCCGGGTGGCGCTCCTGACGATGAGTCCGTCGGCGTCTGCGAGCGCCGCGGCCAGTCCACCGGGTGGACGGTCAGCCTGTGCGTCGACGGTCCAGCCCTCCTTTCGGAACAGGTCGGCCGCGGAAGCGGGCAGTGGGTCCGCGATCACGATTTTCATAGGCCGGTCGTTTCGAGACGGGATCTTGTACGAATTCGGACGCTGCAGACCGCACACCGCCGGCCGCCCGCGTGGACGCGCGTCTCGTGCCGCGCCCCGTATCAGCGTTCGTCCGTGCCCGTTCTGCCTGCCGGTGGATCTGGTGGCGCCGCGTTGGGGAACGTTACCAAGCTACAAGTATAATGGGTGGCCGTTTGCGCGCGGACGGCTGCAGTAGCGATGCGGGCGTGCCGACCGCGACCAATGGGTGGCCGTTTGCGCAAGGACGGCTGCAATAGCGATGCGGGCGTGCCGACCGCGACCAATGGGTGGCCGTTTGCGCGGCGACGGTCGTCATTGGCAGGCCGCACCAGGATGGTGCAATTCGCTAGAAGTCCCCGGTTGATGCGACCTGCCGACCGTCAAGGACGCACTTTTCCACAAGGTTTTCCACAGAATCTGTGAAGATCTTGCACGGCTCCGCGGGGATGTGCCCTAACCGACCGGGCCGGAGCGGTGAGGCCAATCGTGTGCTGTCCAGGGCGCACCGCCCGTGTGACGGCGTCATCGGCGGCGCGCGCAGAAGGCGGGCGGGACGCCGGAAGAAAGGGGTAGACAACCAGTCATGAATCGAAAAGTGAGCGTCATCGGTTCCGGAAACGTCGGTGCGACCGTCGCACGGAGTATCGCCGACAAGGAACTGGCGGACGTGGTGGTGCTCGACATTCTGGAAGGGGTGCCGCAGGGAAAGGGCCTCGACATGCTCGAGGCGTGTCCCATCGAAGGGTCGGATGCACGCGTGCTCGGTACGAACGACTACGCCGATACCGCCGGGTCCGATATCGTGGTGGTGACCGCCGGGCTTGCCCGCAAGCCCGGGATGAGCCGCGACGACCTGCTGCACAAGAACGCCGGCATCGTCAAGGCGGTGACGGCGGAGGTGGTCAGGCACTCGCCCGACTGCATCATCATTCCGGTCACCAATCCGCTGGACGCGATGTGCCAGGTGGTTTATCGGGAGAGCGGGTTTCCCCGCGAGCGCGTGGTGGGGATGGCCGGCGTGCTCGATTCGGCCCGCATGCGCTCGTTCATTGCCGAGGCGTTGCAGGTGTCGGTCGAGAACACGCATGCGTTCGTGCTCGGTGGTCACGGCGACACGATGGTGCCGTTGCCCCGCTTCTCGACGGTGGCCGGTATCCCGATCACCCAGTTGCTCGACACGGCGACCGTGGACGCCATCGTGAACCGCACCGCGAACGGCGGCGCCGAGATCGTGAAGCTGCTTGGGACCGGCAGCGCGTACTATGCACCGGGGTCGGCGGTGGTGGAAATGGTGGAGGCGATCCTAAAGGACAAGAAGAAGATTCTGCCCTGCGCGGTGTTTCTGCAGGGCGAGTACGGCATCAACGACCTGTACGTGGGGGTGCCGGTCAAGCTGGGCGCCGGCGGCGCCGAGCAGGTGATCGAGATCGCGCTCGAAGACGGCGAGCGGGCGGCATTGAACCGATCGGCGGCGGCGGTGCAGGAACTGGTCAATATCCTGGGGCTTTAGGCGACAGCGACCCGGCGCCGCCAAGTGCCGGTCAGGTCATGCGGACGTCAGAGACATGCAGTGAAGATCCACGAGTATCAGGGAAAAGCGATCCTCGCGCGGCACGGCGTGGCCACGCCGCGCGGTGAACCGGTCTTCTCGGCCGCCGAGGCGGCCGAGGCGGCCGGGCGTCTGGGTGGGCGTGTCGTCGTGAAGGCCCAGATTCACGCGGGCGGGCGCGGCAAGGGCGGCGGCGTCAAGCTGGTCGACGACGCCGCCGCGGCGGAGCGCATCGCGGCCGGGATGCTCGGCATGACCCTCGTAACCGCGCAGACCGGTCCGTCCGGCCGCGAGGTGTCCCGTCTGCTGATCGAAGAGGGGCTGGACATCGCCGGCGAACTCTACCTCGGGCTGTTGATCGACCGGACGACGCAGCGTCCGCTCATGATCGCCAGCGCCGCCGGCGGGATCGACATCGAGCAGGTGGCGGCCGACACCCCGGAACGCATGCACCACGTGCAGATCGACCCGGTCATCGGTCTGGCGCCGTTTCAGGCGCGGCGCCTCGCGGGCGACCTTGGCCTGACCGGCGCGGCGGCCCGCAAGGCGGCGACCCTGATGCAGCGCGTGTATCAGATGTTTCTGGCGGTTGACGCGTCCATGGTGGAGATCAATCCGCTGGTGGTGACCGCCGGTGGTGACGTGCTGGCGCTCGACGCCAAGGTGACGCTCGATGACAACGCGGCGTTCAGGCATCCCGCGCGGCGAGAGTTGCGGGATCTGTCCGAGGAAGAGCCGCTTGAGATCGAGGCGTCGAAGTACGCGCTCAACTACATCCGTCTCGACGGCACGATCGGGTGCATGGTCAACGGCGCCGGTCTCGCGATGGCGACGATGGACATCATCAAGCTGGCGGGCGGCGAACCGGCGAACTTCCTGGATGTCGGAGGCGGCGCGAACGCGGAGCAGATCCGCAACGCGTTTCGGATCCTGCTCTCCGATACGAAGGTGCGCGCCGTCCTGATCAACATCTTCGGCGGCATCCTGCGCTGCGACGTGCTGGCGGAGGGTGTGATCGCGGCCGTGACCGACCTCGGCGCCAGCGTGCCCGTGGTCATCCGCATGGAGGGCACCAACGTCGAGCAGGGGAAGCGGATGCTGCACGAGAGCGGGCTGAACTTCACGACCGCCGGCGGCATGGGCGACGCGGCCAGCTCGGTGGTCGCACTGGCGGATCAGGCCGGCCACTGAGTCGGGAAACGCGCATGGCAGTATTGATCGATCGAGAGACGCGACTTCTGGTCCAGGGACTCACCGGTCGTGAGGGTACCTTCCACGCCCGTCAGGCAGCCGATTACGGCACCACGGTGGTTGGCGGCGTGACGCCGGGCAAAGGGGGCACCACGCATGAGGGTTTCCCCGTGTTCGACACGGTGGACGCGGCCAGGCGGGCGACCGGCGCCGATGCGTCGGTGATCTTCGTTCCGCCGCCGGTCGCCGCCGACGCCGTCATGGAGGCCGCGGATGCAGGCATCGGCCTGATCGTGTGCATCACCGAGGGGGTGCCGACCCTGGACATGATGTACGCGCTCACGTTCCTCGAAGGTCGGCCGAGTCGTCTCATCGGACCCAACTGCCCGGGCCTCATCTCGGCGGGGCGCGCCAAGGCCGGCATCATTCCGGGGCATATCTGTCGGGAGGGCCGCGTCGGAATCGTGTCGAAGAGCGGCACCCTGACCTATGAGGCGATTCACCAGTTGACCCGGCTCGGGCTGGGACAGACCACGTGTATCGGGATCGGCGGCGACCCGCTCATCGGCACGAGCTTCATCGACGCGCTACGGCTGTTCGAGGACGACGGCGCCACGGAGGCGGTCGTGCTGATTGGCGAGATCGGGGGTAGCGCCGAGGAGGAGGCGGCCGCCTTCATCCGGGATGCGGTGCGCAAGCCGGTCGTCGGGTTCATCGCCGGGCAGACCGCGCCGCCGGGACGGCGGATGGGACACGCCGGTGCGATCGTGTCCGGCGGGCAGGGAACCGCGGCCGGGAAAATGGCGGCGCTCGCCGAGGTGGGCGTGACCGTGGTGCGCAGTCCGTCGGAGATCGGGAGCGCCGTCGCCGCGGCGCTTGGGTCGCCGGTCTAGCAGCCCGTGGTGAAACCCCGCGTTGCACCGAGATTGGCGCTGTGCCCGCGTGGCAAGGCGCGAACCTGTAGGGGCAACCCTTGTGGTTGCCCTGTGACGTAGGGGCAACCCTTGTGGTTGCCCTGTTCGTCAGCCGGAGCAACGCCGCCACGGGGGGTGCAGCGTGAAGCCGCTGAATTCCGCGGGGAAGCGCAGAATTCAGCGGGAAAGGCAGAATTCCGCGGGGAAGCGCAGAATTCAGCGGGAATCGAATGCAGCGGGGCTCTTGCCACGCGCTGCCAGCAGCCGCGTGATCGCGTTCCCGTGCGCCAACGGACGCCGATAAACACGACAGACAGTGTTACAATTGATCGATTTGCTGTGCTTCTTTCTTGGAGACCACTCCACCAAGCCAAGTCATCCGACCCGGCACTCTATCGCCCCGAGGAACTGAATGCCCGTGTCCGACGTTGCCGTCGAAGAACGTCCATCTACATCGTCCATCCCGCCTGTCGTCAACGATTTCAGCATCCAGGTGGCTACCGTCAACGGCTCGGGGAGCCAGACGGCCAACCTGGTTCTGCTCAGATCGATCTTTCAGATGGGCGTACCGGTATCCGGCAAGAACCTGTTCCCGTCGAATATCGCCGGGCTGCCGACCTGGTTCACGATTCGCGCGAACAAGCATGGCTATGTCGCCCGAAAGAAGGAGATCGACATCGTCGTCGCCATGAACCCGGAGACGGCCCGCGAAGACGTGCTCAGTCTGCAGTCCGGCGCCGTGGTCGTCTATGACGAACCGTTGAAGCTGGACGCGCTGCGGGGCGACCTGGTGTTCTACCCGGTACCGTTCGACAAGCTCATCGGCCAGGTGTCGCGCGACGCCAAGCTGCGGCGCCGCGTGCGGAACATGATTTACGACGGAGTGCTGTCGAACCTGCTGGGGGTCGATCTCGACCAGATGGAAGCCGCCCTCGCCAAGAAGTTCGGGTCGAAGCCGAAGGTGGTGGCAATCAACCGCGAAGCGCTCGATGTCGGATTCACGTTCGCCGATCGCGAGCTGACCAAGCGGGACCCCTACCGGATCGAGCGAATGGACGCGAACCAGGATCAAGTTCTGGTCGACGGCAACGCGGCCGCCGCCATCGGCTGCATGATGGCCGGCGTGACCGTCGTGACCTGGTATCCGATCACGCCGTCTTCTTCCCTGTGCGAAACGCTCATCACCTACCTGCGCAAATACCGGGTGGACAAGGAAACCGGGCGGGCCACGTTCGCGGTCGTACAGGCCGAGGACGAAATCGCGGCGCTCGGCATGGCGCTCGGTGGCGGCTGGGCGGGCGCGCGTGCGATGACCGCCACCTCGGGCCCGGGTGTGTCGCTCATGAGCGAGTTTGCCGGTCTCGGTTACTACGCCGAGGTTCCCGCCGTCATCTTCGACGTGCAACGGGTCGGTCCGTCGACCGGATTGCCGACCCGTACGGCGCAGGGAGACGTGTTGTCGACGGCGTTCCTGTCACATGGCGACACCCGGCATCTCATGTTGTTTCCTTCGTCGCCGGAGGAATGCTATTCGATGGCGATGGACGCCTTCGATCTCGCCGAGCGGTTCCAGACCCCGGTGTTCGTCATGTCGGATCTGGATCTCGGTATGAACACCTGGATGTCTCCGGAATTCGACTACCCCGAGAAACCGATCGACCGTGGGAAGGTGCTCGACGAAGGCATGTTGGAACGCATCGGCCGGTTTGGCCGCTACCGCGACGTGGATGGTGACGGCATTCCCTATCGATCGGTGCCGGGCTCACCCGTGCCGGCCTACTTCTGCCGCGGATCAGGGCACAACGAGTGGGGCCAGTACAGCGAGCGGGCTGACGACTACAAGAAGAACGTCGACCGCTTGATGCGGAAGTTCGAGACGGCCCGCAACTGGATGCCGGCCCCGGTGGTCGAAATCAATCGCAAGGCTCGCATCGGCATCATCGCGTACGGCACCACCCATTGGGCGGTGGTCGAGAGCCGCGACCAGCTCCAGGTGGAGGCCGATCTGCAAACGTCGTATTACCGGCTGCGAGCCTACCCGTTCCGGTCCGCGCTGGCGTCGTTCATCGAGCGCCACGACCGGGTGTACATCGTCGAACAGAACCGCGACGCCCAGATGGCGACCTTGATGCGCATCGAGTTGCGCGCCGAGCTGGCCGGTCGCCTCCGCAGCGTGCTGCACTACGCCGGCGAGCCGATCGACGCGCGCAGCATCACCGACGATGTCCTGATTCAAGAGGGATACCGGGTGCAGTACTCGGTGGCCCATGAGGGAATACCGCACGACGCGGGTGTTGGAGGTGAGTAGCGTGAACTCCGCCTGCGCCTTCTCGACCGCACCGTCACCAGAGACGCACGACGAACCGTCAGGATGAATCGTGGCTACAGCGACACAACCTCACAAGAGCAAGAGACCGAAAAACAACCGGATCGGGCTCGAGTTGCCGGTCTACCGCGGCAGCAAGACCACGTTGTGCGCCGGGTGCGGGCACAACGCCATTTCGGAACGCATCATCGACGCCTGTTTTGCGATGGGGGTCGAGCCGAGCCAGGTCATCAAGCTCTCCGGAATCGGCTGTTCCAGCAAGAGCCCGGCATATTTTCTGGGGTCGGCGCACGGTTTCAACGCGGTCCACGGACGGATGCCGTCGGTCGGCACGGGGGCGATGCTCGCGAACAAGCGTCTCGTGGCCATCGGGGTGAGCGGCGACGGTGACACGGGCGCGATTGGCATCGGTCAGTTCGTGCATCTGATGCGGCGCAATCTGCCGATCATCTACATCATCGAAGACAACGGCTGTTACGGATTGACCAAGGGGCAGTTCTCGCCGACGGCCGATGTCGGATCAATGCTCAAGACCGGGGTGGTGAACGACCTGCCGCCCATCGACACCTGCGCGCTGGCCATCCAACTGGGTGCGACCTTCGTGGCGCGGTCGTTCTCGGGCGACAAGAAACAGTTGACCGCCATCCTGAAAGCGGCGCTCAGTCATCGGGGCACGGCGATGCTGGACGTGCTGTCTCCCTGCGTGACCTTCAACGATCATGAGGGCTCGACCAAGAGCTACGCCTACGTGAAGAGCCACGACGACCCGCTCGAGGAGATCGACTTCGTGCCGTACTTCGACGACATCACGGTCGAGTACGAACCAGGGACGACGCAGGAAGTGACGATGCACGACGGGTCGCGCCTGTATCTGCACAAACTCGATGAGCGTTACAACCCGACCGACAAGATGCAGGCCCTGCGGGCGTTGCACGAGACCCACGCCCGCGGCGAGTTCGCGACCGGTCTGATCTACGTGGATCCGATGGCTGAAGACTTCCTGACGACGCTGAATCTCGTGGATGAGCCGCTGGCCTCGCTACCGCAGGACCGCGTGCGGCCGTCGCGGCAGGTGCTGCGCCAGGTCATGAACAGCCTCCGGTAGCACGGCCCGCCGCTGCCGATAACCCGCCGCCGGTCCGCACCGCAGGATGTGTCTGAATCGGTGCAATCCGCAGCGGGAGTCAACGCAGAGTCATGGAACGTACGCTTGCCATCATCAAGCCGGACGCGGTGGCGGCCCGGCATACCGGCGCCATCGTGCAGCGCATCGAGCGCGCCGGCTTCGACTTGGTCGCGATGCGGCTGGTGCGGCTGTCGAAGAGCGACGCCGAAGGGTTCTACGCGGTGCATCGCGAGCGCCCGTTCTTCGACGCCCTGACGACATTCATGTCGTCCGGCCCGGCGGTGGTGCTGGCACTGGCGGCGCCCGACGCGATCAGGCGCTGGCGCACGCTGATGGGCGCCACCGACCCCGCGCAGGCTGAGGATGGCACGTTGCGCCGCGAGTTCGGCAACTCGATCGAGCGCAACGCGACGCACGGCTCGGACGCGCCGCAGACCGCCGCTTTCGAGCTGGGATATTTCTTCCGCGGACTCGAGCTGGGATAGCGACCCTGCTGCGATCGCGGCCGCGTCGTCTTGACCGGCCCAGGGAAGCATAGTAGCATTCGAACACTGTTCGGGGTGATGCCTGCGACCGAGCTTGTGAAACGAAGCACAACTTCACCGGACGGCGATTTGGCGCAATTTCCGTTTTTTCCGACACGCTGATGGAGAAGCTTGGCGAGCGCGACCCTGCGCGTCCGGTCAGTCCGCTTGCGGCGGCGCCGTCGCTGGCTGTCCAGTTTTTCCTGATCCCGTTGTCGGTGGTCGCCGTCGTGGTGGCGATCTACGGCGGATTTCGCATGATGGTCGCCGACGAACGCAGTCCAGACGAATACCTGCTCGAACTGCGGACCGGGTGGGGCGACCAGCGGTTCAGACCGGCCTACGAGTTGTCGCGGTTGCTGGAAGATCCGGAGACCGAGGCTCGCTATCCGGAACTGGCCCCCGCATTGTTGCAGGCCTTTGTCGAGTCCAGGGGCGATGATCCGCGGGTGCGCCGGTATCTGGCGCTGGCGATCGGGCGGTTGCAGCATCCACCCGCCGACACCGTGTCCACCCTGACCGCGGCGCTCGATGATCCGGACCAGGACGCCGAGACGCTGATCAGCCTCATCTGGACGCTGGCCTCGCTCGGAGACCCGCAGGTTGTGCCGGAGATCGTCGCGCACTATCGAGCGCAGGACGCCGGTGTGCGCAAGATGGTCGTCTACGCGCTCGGGGTGCTGCCCGACGACGGGACGCACACCACCCTGCGCGCGGCCCTCGACGATCCGGTGCCGGATGTGCAGTGGAACGCGGCCGTGTCGCTTGCACGACATGGGGACGGACGCGGTCTCACGGTGTTGCGCCGCATGCTCGATCGCGAGTACGTCACCGGTCAGGTGACTCCCTCGGGCAATCTGCTGGAGCCGGTGAACGACGTGATGGTCAGCGGGTTGCGCGCCGTCGCGGCGCTGAGCGAGGACAGCCTGGCCGACAACATCCGGCCCACGCTTGTCGCGCTCGCTGATTCGGACGAGAGCCTGAAGGTGAGACAGGCGGCCATGGAAGCGCTCGACGCCCTCGAGAGCACTCCGTGGTGAAGATGGAACAATGACGCATGGCTGACGAACCGACGACACCCCCTGCCTCCAACACACCGGCCGCGGCGCCGCCGGCGGCGTCAGGTGCGAAGCCGGCCCCCAGGACCGCCAAGCCCGCACTGCCGGCCAGCGACCCGAAGCTGGTCGGCCGCACGACCACTCCAGCCGCCCGCCCGGTGAAGAAGGCTGCGATCGAGGACGACTCGTCGCCGCTGATGGGACGCCGGGCCTGGATGGGACTCGCCTGGGGCGCGTTTACCGCCGCCTCGGCGGGGTGTCTGGCCGCGACCGGGCGCTTCATGTTCCCGAACGTGCTCAACGAGCCGCCGTCGCAGTTCACCATCGGCTTTCCGGACGATTACGGCCTCGGCGTCGACGAGCGGTTCAAGGATCAATTCGGCGTCTGGGTCGTGCGCACGGACAACGACTACACGCACGAGGCGTCCGGATTCTATGCGCTGATCTCCGTCTGCACCCATCTGGGGTGCACGCCGAACTGGCTGGCGGCAGAGAACAAGTTCAAGTGCCCCTGCCACGGCAGCGGCTTCCGGCCGACAGGCATCCACTTCGAAGGACCCGCCCCGCGGCCACTCGAGCGCGCGCGCATCGTCCGCGCCGAAGATGGCCAGATCCTCGTGGACAAGAGCAGGAAGTTTCAGGAAGAACTGGATCAGTGGACCGATCCGGAGTCGTTTCTCCAGGTTTAACCGAGCATGGCTGAGACCAAGACCGTCGCACCGAGGACCCCGGCGCTCGTCCGGGCATGGGACTGGATCACCGAGACGCAGATCTGGACGTCGATCTTCCGGCACAACGCTCCGATCAACGATCGCAACCGGGTGCTGGTCATGCTGTCGAACGTCTTTCTGCACATGCACCCGGTCCGGCTGCGCAAATCAGGCGTGCGGCTGCGGTACACGTGGTGCATGGGCGGCATCAGCTTCTTCCTTTTCCTGGTGTTGACCTTCACCGGGTTGCTGCTGATGTTCTACTACCGGCCGACGCTCGAGTACGCCTACTCGGACATCGTCGGGCTGCGCGAGCACGTGCCGCTCGGCATCATGCGCGAGATGCACCGGTGGGGCGCCCACGCCATGGTCATCACGGTGTGGCTCCACATGTTCCGGGTGTTCATGACCGGCTCCTACAAGCCGCCCCGCGAGTTCAACTGGAACGTGGGTGTGATCATGCTGGTGCTGACGCTGCTGCTGTCGTTCACCGGCTACCTGTTGCCGTGGGATCAGTTGGCAATCTGGGCAATCACGGTCGGATCGAACATGGCCCGCGCGACGCCGTTCCTCGGGCACGAGGGGCCCGGCGCGCAACTGATGGCGCTCGGCGACGTGCGGCTGGTCCATGCGGCCGACGACGCGCGATTCGCCCTGCTCGGAGGCACGCTCGTGGGAGAGGGTGCGCTGCTGCGCTTCTACGTGCTGCACTGCGTGGCGCTTCCGCTCGTCATCGGCTTCCTGATGGCGGTGCACTTCTGGCGCGTGCGGAAAGACGGGGGCATCTCCGGGCCGCTGTAGAACCGGAGGGTCATTCGATGCCCAGACCTGCGATGCCGAGACGCGCAGCCGCCTGCTGACGGACACGAAACATGGACGCGCTCAAGAACTTCATCGATCTGTTTGCCGACCCCAAGCTGTTCTTTCTGCTGACCGCCTCCGCGCTCGTCCTGATTGTCTGGAAGCGCGAGGCGTTCGCCTCAAATGCCTGGGGCTGGGGTCTGATGGCCTTCCTGACGATCTTCTTCGGGTTCGGACTGACGGATGAGAACTTCCAACTGATCATCGCCAAGCCTGACAATGTGCCGATCGTCGCGTTGATCTTCCTGCTGGTTTTCTTCACGTGGTTCTCGATGCGCGAGGCCGTGCGCAACGACCGGCGCATCGCGAGCGGCGACGACGTGGTCGAAAAAGAGGAAGCGGACAGGGTCTGGACCTGGCCGGACCTGGTCTACACCGAGTTGATCGCGATGGTCGTCTGCACCGTCGTCCTGATCATCTGGTCGATTGCGCTCGAAGCCCCGATCGAGCAGCCGGCGAACAACGCCAGCACGCCGAATCCGTCCAAGGCGCCCTGGTATTTCCTCGGGCTGCAGGAGATGCTGGTCTACTTCGATCCGTGGCTGGCCGGCGTCGTCCTGCCGTCGCTGATCATCGTCGGGCTGATGGCGATCCCGTATATCGACAAGAACCCCAACGGGAACGGGTATTTCACGTTCAACGAACGGAAGGCGGAGGTCACGATTTTCCTGTTCGGATTCGTGATTCTCTGGTCGTCGTTGATCGTCCTCGGTACGTTCCTCCGGGGACCGAACTGGAATTTCTTCGGGCCGTTCGAGTACTGGGACATCCACAAGCTCGAGGCGCTGACCAGCGTCCAGCTCTCAGAGTACATCTGGGTGCGCGGATTGGGCATGGCGCTCCCGGACAACTGGTTGATTCGGGAGATGTTCGGCATTCTCCTGGTTATCGGATACGTCGCCGTGCTGCCGGTCGCACTGGCCAGGAAGGGATTGACGGCGTATTACGAGAAACTCGGGCCGGCGCGGTACTACGTGACGGTGCTGTTGTTTCTGTCGATGCTGTCGCTCCCGGTCAAGATGCTCACGCGCTGGTTGTTCAATCTGAAGTACGTCGTGTCGATTCCGGAGTTCTTCTTCAATATCTGACGTCGAGGTCCACCTTCGAACGCCGTCCTGAACGGCGAGATGACGCGCCATGGCAGACAAGCGGGCAGTCGGGCACGCCTACAACATCGATTTCCTGAACGTGGTGTTCGCCGCGTCCAGCCTGTTCGTGCTGTTCTCGACGGTCTGGATGGTCTGGGACGACTACGATCGGGAGTGGAAGAACTACCAGCGGCAGTTCACGCAGCTCGAAATGGAGGTGGCGCGGGCCAACCTCGCCGAGGCGGCGCTGGAGGTGGACCAGGCGCGCGTGAGCGAGTTGACGGCGCAGCGCGAGGCGGCCGAGCAGCAGTTGGCGACGAACGGCACCCAGGTCGCCGAGCTCGAGGCGCAACTGGCGGACCTGGACACCGCGTTGTTCATCGCAACCCAGAACTTCCAGTTCACGAAGGCGCACTACGACGTCGAACGCTATGCGTTCGAGGCGCGCAGGGATACCGCGCACGCCGAGGGTGAGGCGGACGGCGAAGTCCATGTCGACGGCGAGGAGGATGTCCTCGCGCTGTACGAGCGGTGGGTCGAGGAGGGGCTCGAGGTAGAACGGTTGACCGCGGCGCGCGATGATCTGAGGGATCAGATCGGCGCCTTCAGAGAGGAGGTCGACACGATCAGCGACGAGCTGGCGTCGTTGACCGGCGAGGCGGACCGGTTGCAAGGCCTCGTTGCGGATCTCCAACCGAGCCTGATCGACGACTATCTGCTGAACGCCCCCTTGGTCGACTTCATGGCGCCGACGCTGACGGTGCGTCGGACCGCCACGCCGAACATCGTCGACGACGTGAACTTCACCCGCGTGCCGAAGTTGGATAGCTGCCAGACCTGCCACCTGGCGATCGACCGCGCCGGGTACGAGGATTATCCGCAGCCGTTCCAGACCCATCCCAACCTGGACGTGTATATCGGGAGCTCGTCGCCCCACCCCCTGGAAAGCACCGGGTGCACGGTCTGCCATGAAGGGATGGGACAGTCGCTCAGTTTCGTCGATGTCGCCCACACGCCGGCGACGCTGGAGCAGACGGAGCAGTGGGAGGAGGAGCACGACTGGGAAGAG
Organism: Vicinamibacterales bacterium; assembly: GCA_965220695.1. GTDB lineage: Bacteria > Acidobacteriota > Vicinamibacteria > Vicinamibacterales > UBA8438 > UBA9620. The sequence continues at coordinate 619,513 of OZ244838.1, forward strand.
TCGCACCTCTGGGACTACCCGATGCTGCCGACCGGCATGGCCGAGGCATCGTGCGCCAAGTGCCACAAGGAGGAGATCTTCGTGCCGGCCGCGGACACGCTGAATCTCGCGTATGGCATGTATGAACGTGCCGGCTGCTATGCCTGTCACAAGACGCGCGGGTTCGAGAATCTCAGAAAGCCGGGTCCGAACCTGCGGCGCATCGATTCGAAGCTCGACGAGGAGTGGGTGGCGAACTGGATTCGCGATCCGCGGGCGTTGAAGCCGAGTACCTGGATGCCGCGGGTCTGGTACAACTCGAACACCGATACGCCGGAGGATGCGGTTCGCAGCGAGGTCGAGATCGACGCGGTCGTGGCGTATCTGTTCGCGAATGCGGAAGACCACGAGGTGGCGGTGTCCGACCCGCGGACCGGCGACGCCGAGAACGGCCGCCAGATCGTCGAATCGGTCGGGTGCCTGGCGTGTCACGTCAGCGGTGACGAGTCACGTGAAGACGCGGGGCCGAGACGAACGTTCGGGCAGCCGCTGCAAGGCATCGGCAGCAAGACCAGCTACGAATGGCTGTTCGATTGGGTTCGCGACCCGAAGCACTACAGTGCCGAGACCTACATGCCCGACCTGCGGTTGACCGACGCGCAGGTCGCCGACGTGGCCACGTATCTCGCCGGAATGACCGGAGGCCAGGGCACGGGCGCCGGGGCGACCTATGCGGCGTCCGACGTCGACGAGGTGCTGCTCGATTACATGCGCGCGATCGTGCCGATGGAAGAGGCCAGGGTGGCGCTCGAGGCGATGAGTCCGGACGAACGCCTGCTTGACCTCGGCAGCCGGGCGATCGGGCGCTACGGCTGTTTCAGTTGCCACGAAATCAGCGGTTTCGAGGATACGCAGGCGATCGGCACCGAGCTCTCCGAGGAGGGCAGCAAGCTGCTGTCCCAGTTCGATTTCGCGTTCGTTCACGTTCCGCACACCAAGCGGGACTGGATCAAGGAGAAGCTCGAAGATCCGCGGGTGTACGACACGAATCGCATCCTTCAACCGCTCGAGAAACTGCGGATGCCGGATTTCGGGTTCTCCGAAGAAGAGGCGAGGTTGCTGACCACGGCGGTGCTGAGCTTCCAGCGGGACGTGCAGCCGAAGGAAGCGCAGGTGCCCCGGTCGGCCAGGAAGGACGCGATTGTCAACGGCCGCAATCTGCTGCGCCGGCGCAACTGCATCGGCTGTCACGAGATGGAGGGCGACGGGGGCGACTACCGCGACCTCGTGGAGGATCGCTCGCTGGCGCCGCCGCTGCTGACCCCCGAAGGCGCCAAGGTCCAGCCCGACTGGCTCTATGCGTTCCTGCGCGGGCCCATCACGATCCGGCCCTGGCTGGAGGTACGCATGCCGACGTTCGGGCTCGACGACGCGCACTGGAACACGACAATCGACTACTTCGCCGCCGTATCGGATGCGGGCGGCCCGTTCCAGACGCACGAATCGACCGCGGACCCCGAAACCGTGCGTACCGGGCTGGAGTTGTTCGAACTGCTGCAGTGTCAGAGCTGTCACGTGCTGGATACGATTCCGGACAGGGAGTTGTCGAATCTGGCGCCGGATCTGCGGATGGTTCCGGAGCGTCTCCAGCCGGACTGGATTCTGGAATGGTTGATCCGTCCGCTCGACATACAGCCGGGCACCGCCATGCCCACGTTCTGGACGGAGTATCCCGGCTCGCTCTTTCCCCAACTGGACCAGGATGGCGTCGCGCAGATTGCCGCCATACGCGACTATATGCTGACCTTCAGCGGTGGACCGAGTCCGCTACGGGAGGATTAGGAGCCCGTGGTGAAACCCCGTGTTGCACCGAGATTGGTGCTGCGCCCGCGTGGCAAGGCGAGAACCTGTAGGGGCAACCCTTGTGGTTGCCCTGTTCGTCAGCCGGAGCAACGCCGCCACGTGGGATGCAACGTCGATCCGCAGATGTCCGCGCGGATCGGCGGGTTTAGGCGTGAAAACGCAGAATTCCGCGGGGAAGCGCAGAATTCAGCGGGAATCGAATGCAGCGGGGCTTTCACCACGGGCTTCTAGCAGCAGCCCGCGTCGCACGACATGAAGGCGCCCTTTCGGGGGCGCCTTTTCTTGTCGTGCGCAGACACGCACCCTGCGGGTCACTCGAGTCGCAGCCCGATTGTGCGGCCAAGCTCGGCGCCGGCGGCGCGCATCGCCTCGACCGCGCGTGCACCGTCGCCCGGTTCAAGGTCGACCGCGGCGATGGCGTCGGTCAGGAGCGTGACGTGCGCACCCTGCCGGAGCGCGTCGAGCACCGACGCTTGCACACAGTAGTCGGTGGCCAGGCCGCCCACGACCAGACGGGTGATGCCGTGGCGGTCGAGGTCCTGGTTCAGCGGCGTGCCGTCGGCGAGTCGTCCATCGAACGCGGAGTATCCGTCGGCGGTCGGGTGGGTGCCCTTGCTGACGACGACCACGTCCTCCGGAAGCTGCAGATCCCTGTGAAATCGCGCCCCGTCGGTGCCGGCCACGCAATGCACGGGCCAGCGTCCGCCGCCGGTCACGAAGTGACGCGAGTCCGGTGGATGCCAGTCCCGGGTGGCATAGACTCGCCGCCCGCTGCGGCGAGCCTGGTCCAGCAGCCGGTTCAGCGCCGGCACCACCTGATCGCCGTCGGGCACCGCCAGGGCTCCGCCGGCACAGAAGTCCCGCTGCACATCGACCGCAAGCACGGCGACACCGCCGCCGGCCGGGGTCCGGACGCCGCCGGGGGGCTGTGCCATCGGTGATACATTACCACTCGTTTCGATGCCAGGAGCGCTGTCGACCGACCTGTACGAGCTGACCATGGCGGCCGGCCATCACGCCGCCGGCGACGAGGCAATCGGGTCGTTCGAGCTCTTCGTGCGGGAACTGCCGCCGGTGCGGAACTACCTCGTGACGGCCGGGCTCGAACAGGCCCTCTCATACCTGGAGCACTGGGCGTGTACGTCTGATGAAATCGCCTACCTGCGGACGGTGCCCGCGCTGAACTGCGTGGCGCGGGAGTTCTTCGACGACTACCTGCCCGGTCTGCGGTTCAGCGGTGACGTCTGGGCGCTGCCCGAGGGCACACCGGTGTTCGCGGGCGAACCGATGTTGCGGGTGAGAGCGCCGCTGGCGGAGGCGCAGTTGGTGGAGACCGCGCTGCTGGCGACGATCCTGTTTCAGACCGCGGTCGCCAGCAAGGCGGCGCGGGTGGTCGATGCGGCGGCGGGGCGTCCGGTGATCGAGTTCGGGAGCCGCCGCGCACATGGAACCGATGCGGCGCTGCACGCGGCCCGCGCGGCGCATGTCGGCGGGTGCAAGGCGACCTCCAACGTCGAGGCGGGACATCGCTTCGGGGTGCCGGTCTCGGGCACCATGGCGCACTCCTGGGTCATGGCGCATGTGGATGAGCGGACTGCGTTCGAACGCTATGCGGCGGTGCACGGGTCAGGCTCCGTGCTGCTGATCGATACCTACGACCCGGTCGAGGCGGCACGGACGATTGTGCGGGCCGGGCTGCGGCCGGCCGCCGTCCGGCTCGACAGCGGCGACCTCGCGGGTCTCAGCCGGGTCGTCCGCGGCATTCTCGATGGCGGGCGGTTGACCGGTACGCAGATTCTGGTAAGCGGCGATCTGGACGAGCATCGCGTGTCGGCGCTGGTGGCATCGGGAGCGCCCATTGACGTATTCGGAGTCGGGACCGCGGTGAGCGCCGTGGTCGATGCACCGGCGCTCGGCGGTGTCTACAAGCTTGTGGAGATCGAACGCGCCGGACACTCGACGCCGGTGGTCAAGCTGAGCGCCGGCAAACGGACGTTGCCCGGCGCCAAGCAGGTCTGGCGCGTGGGCGGTGGCACGCCGGCCATGCGGGATGTGCTCGGACTCGCCACGGAGGCCGATCCCCCGGATGGCCTCCCGCTGCTGAGCCGTGTGATGCGCGGCGGCCGGCGAACCGGCCGTCCCCGGCCGATCGGTGTCCTGCGCGAGGACTGCAGCGCCGCCCGGGCCGCTCTGCCGGCTGCGGTGCGCGGCCTGGCGCGGGCCGAGCCGTATCCGGTCGAGATGAGCGCCGGGTTGTCCGATCTGACGGCACGCACCGGTAACCGCGCCGCCGGAACCGGGTCGTGCCTCGATACGTCGAACGGCCCGGTGCGGTGAGACCAGCTCCGGCATCTTCGCCGGCGCAGACTCCTAGTGCGGCGACGTGCGGGTCAGCGGGATATCGAACTCGCCTCGCGCCGTCGTCACGGAGATCGTGAACTGGTCGCCGTTCAGGCTGTAGCCGAGTTGCCGCATGCCGACCTCGCCGGTGTTCGTGAAGACGACCTTGTGGTCGCCGATTTCGCTCAGCTCCATCACCTGGAAGCCCTCCACCCGCGGCTCCATTCCCGGGTTCCATTGCTTGAGCCGAAGGGTCAGGGAGTTCCCCTCCTCCTCGATGACGATCAGCTCGATCATGTTCGTCGCGCCGTCGCCGATACCCCTCACGAGCGAGGCGATAGAGCCTCCCGCGGGCTCGGCCCAGTTCTCCTCGAGTGACCCGTTGCTGTAGTGCCCCGTCATCCAGGCAAGATCCGCGACCTTGGCGGACGGACCCTGGGCCAGGGCTGGTGCGTGCACGAGGAGCATGAGAACCGACCCGATGAGCAGACGCCGCATGACTTTTCTCCCTGCAAGGTGAGGAACGATGGGTGACGGCGCCGCCTCCGGAAGCGGTGCGCAACCCTGAGTGACGCTTCGGTGAGAGGATGCCCGCACCGCAGGGTAGAGGTCAAGATCAAACGCTCGGGAAAACCGGGTTGTGCGTCTGTCCCGTGTGTTCGGTGACGAGGCGGGGCGACGTATGGCCGCCGGTTCGCGTAGGTTGCGAAAGCTGCCTATAATCGGCCTGTTCTCTATCGCGCCCTGGCCGTCTCGGAATTCCGCACACCGCGTCGTGACGGGATGCGGCTGGAACCGGGGTGAGCAGGAGCTCTGTGATGCAGATGTTGTCCCGCGTTTCACAACCTCTTCCCGTGCTGGCGCTGGCGGTCGTGACACTCGCCGTGTCCGGGGCGCCGGCGTCTGTCCGGGCGCAGTCCGCCGGCGAATTCGTTCCCGTCACCGACGCGATGCTCGCGAGCCCCGCCGACGGGGACTGGCTGACCTGGCGGCGCACCACCGACGGGTGGGGCTACAGCCCGCTCGAACAGATCGACCGGGAGAATGTGGGCGACCTGAGGATGGTCTGGGTCCGAGGGCTCGCGACCGGACGGATGGAGGGCACGCCGCTGGTGTACGACGGTGTGCTGTACATGCCGCAATCCTCGGACGTCATCGAGGCGATCGATGCCGTCAGCGGCGACCTCATCTGGTCGTATCGCCGCGATCTGCCGGACGACGTGTACGACATGGTCGGGGGCAACGCCCGCGGCAACCGGAACATCGCCATCTACGACCGGCTAATCGTCAATACGACCGACGACGACTTCGCGATCGGACTCGACGCCACGACCGGCGAGGTGGTGTGGGAGACCCGGATCTTCGACTACCAGGTGAACCCGGCCGGACACAGCTCTGGACCGATCATCGCCGACGGCAAGGCGATCTCCGGCCGAAGCTGCCGGCCGCTGGGCGGTCCCGAAACCTGCGTGGTCATCGCGCACGACGCCCGCTCCGGGGAGGAAGTGTGGCGGCGGAGCACCATTCCGCGCCCGGGCGAGCCGGGCGACGAGACCTGGGGCGGCCTGCCCTGGGAGCAGCGGATTCACGTCGGCACCTGGATGCCCGCCAGTTACGACCCTCGGTTGCGGCTCATCTACCAGGGGACCTCGGTGACCTCGCCGGCTCCGAAGTTCATGCTGGGCGGTGTCGAGAACACGCACCTCTACCACAATTCGACGCTGGCGCTCGACGTCGATACCGGCGAGATCCGCTGGTACTACCAGCACCTGAACGACCACTGGGACCTCGATCATCCGTTCGAACGGATCCTCGTCGACACGGCGGTGGCGCCCGACCCCGCGGCGGTAAGCTGGATCAACCCCCGTATCCGGCCCGGCGAGATCAGGCAGGTGATGACCGGCATTCCGGGCAAGACCGGCGTGGTCTACACGCTGGACCGCGTGACCGGCGAGTTTCTCTGGGCCACGCCGACGGTGACCCAGAACGTCATCAGCAACATCGACGGCGCAACCGGCGCCGTCTCCGAGAACGCCGAGGTGGTCTTCAACCGGCCCGGGCAGCAGGTCTTCGTCTGTCCGACCTGGAACGGGGGCAAGGACTGGGAGGCGGGCGCCTACAGTCCGTTGACCAACACCATGTACATGCCGCTCCGGAACACCTGTGCCCGGATGATGGCGACGACCGAGTTCGACAACGACACGCCGGCCGAGCGCACCGAGAGTCGGTCGACGACCTACGCCATTGCCTACCGGCACCAGGTTGCGCCGGGGACCGACAACGTGGGGACCGTGCGGGCCATCTCGGTCGAGACGGGCGAGACCACCTGGCTCTTCGAGCAGCGCGCGGCCACCATGTCGCTCGTGGCGACCGGGGGCGGACTGCTGTTCGGCGGGGATGTGAACGGGCGGTTCCGGGCGTTCGACCAGGAGACCGGGGAGGTGCTGTGGGAGATCAATCTCGGCTCCCCGGTGAGCGGGTTCCCGATCAGCTTCGCGGTAGCCGGGCGCCAGTATGTGGCGGTCGCCACCGGCTCCGGAGGCACCGCCTCGCACTTCATGGGACTGACGCCCGAACTGCGTCCCAGCTCGGGCAACACCCTCTTCGTGTTCGCGCTGCCTTGACGCTAGCGCTGGTCCGTGGCGGTCCGAATCTGTCCAAACATGCGGATTTACAAGCGTATTTCTGGGAAAAAAGCCATCTCTGTGGTCCGTGCCAGTCCGGGGCGGTCCGTCCCAATCCGAGGCTTTACTGTGGTCGTACCGTGGGTTTACTATTTCGGTCGACAGGGGGCTGATTCAATGGAAAGACTGACAGCCAAACGGGCCGAGACGCTGCGGAAGCCGGGCCGGTATCAGGCGGGCGACACGGTGTACCTGGTCGTGGCCAAGGGCCGGACGGGCAGGGTAAACAAGCGCTGGGTTCAACGGCTTCACGTCCAGGGGAAGCGGCGCGATATCAGCGTCGGCACGTACCCGGCCGTCACGCTGTCCGAGGCTCGGGAGCGGGCGCACGACAACCGCCTGACGGCGAAGCGTGGCGGCGACCCGTCCGGGCGTGCGTCGACCGTGCCGACGTTCGCGGACGTGTCCGCCAAGGTGGACCAAGGGGGCCAGTGGCGCGGCCGGACCCGAGAGACGCGGCGGCGGACCCTGGCGCGGTACGCGGCGCGTCTCATGGGTCGACCCGTCGACCAGATCGACCGGGCGGCGGTGCTCTCGGTGCTCGGGCCGGTCTACCGCGACAAGCCCGCGACCGGAAAGCTCTTGCGCGGTTGGGTCCGGGGCGTGCTCGCGGCGGCGCAAGCTCTCGGACATGTCGACGTGAACGCGGCGGGCGAAGTGATCGACGCGGCATTGCCGAAGACCCCGAAGACCCGAGAGCATCGGCGGGCGTTGCCGTACGCGGACGTTCCCGCGGCGCTGGAGGCGGTCGAGGCGTCCGGGGCCGGTCCGGTCGTCAAGGCGGCGATTAGCTTCACGGCGCTGACGGCGGTACGGTCCGGCGAGGCTCGCGGGGCGACCTGGGGCGAGGTCGACCTTGAGGTGCGGGAGTGGCGCGTGCCGGCATCGCGGATGAAGGCCGGGGCCGAACATCGGGTGCCGTTGTCGGATGCGGCAGTGGGCGTGCTGGATGGCATGAAGGCGCATTCTGACGGCGCGGCCGATTCGCTGATCTTCCCTGGCGTGGGCGGGCGGCCGCTCAACGGCGACACCTTGATCAAGGCGCTGCGGAGAGCGACCGGGACGGATGCGGACGTTCACGGCTTCCGGTCGAGTTTCCGCACGTGGGCCGCGGAGCGGTCCGGGGCGACCAGGGACGTGGCGGAGATGGCCCTTGCACACGTGGTCGGCGGGGCTGTGGAGCGGAGTTACGCGCGAAGCGATCTGTTCGACCAGCGGCGAGGGCTGATGGTCCGATGGGCCGCGTTCGTGACCGGCCCCGTGCTTACCCGCTGACACGCCCCCCCGGTCGCCGCAAACGAACGCTCCCGCTGGTCGCCCAGGGCCGGCGGGGGCGTTCAGCCGTACGGCGCAAAAAATCCGAGTCACCGCTAAGGTGTTACCGCAAAGTCAAACTGGAAATGGCAACCTGAAAAGGGCCTGTTGACACGCGCCCTGCCGCCCGTCGGTGTGCAGGGCGCCGGCGGGTCGATGACGGTGCGGCGCGCGGCGGACCCCCTGCCGCTCGTGGTGCACCTCATGCCGATCGGGCGACCGGGTGATCGCCAGCGCGATCCTCGACCGGATCCTGCATCACGCGACGACGATCAGCATCCGGGGCGATTCGTATCGGCTGAAGGACAAGCTGAAGTCCGGGGTCGTCAAGCCGACGACAGCGGAAACGTGAGCGATGGGAGGCCCGTGGACGCTGCCGTCGTTGTGGACGCGAAGACGCGCCCACAACGACTTGGACAGGCCGCAGACGGCCTGCCCACAGCGCCCACCGGCACTCGTCTCATCGTTGTGATCAACCAGGGGTGGGGGAATTTTCGATGACCGCAGGTGGGGGAGTTTTGAATGACCGTTGACATCCTCGCGTTTTTCGGTAATTCTCGTCAAACTCCTCCATATGGTGGGCGCGAAGACCGCGCTCGCGTCTGTAGCATCCACAGTGGGTTCAGGTTGGAACGCGTGCGCCGTCGACGCGGCCAACGACGGGGCGTGCGTCGACGCGGTGACCGACGAGTCAGACATCACCACCCACGGCTCGACCGCAAGACACCCCCATGGCTGGATCCCACCGCTGCCACAAGCCGTCGGCGTTGCTGGCGGCCACCGCCGCCCTCTTGGCGGGCCTGGCCGCCGATGCCACCGCCCAAGGGAACGCCGCGGCGGACCGCGCGGCGCTCGAGGCGCTCTACGACGCAACCGGCGGCCCGGGCTGGACGAACAGCACGAACTGGAAGACGTCGGCCCCGCTGGGCGAGTGGCACGGGGTGACGACCGCCGCCGCCGGCCGGGTCACGGGACTGCATCTTGTCTACAACGGCCTGACGGGCCCGATCCCGGGCGCACTGGGAAGCTTGGTGAACCTCAAGGAACTGAACCTCTACGGGAACGATTTGACCGGCCCGGTCCCGGCGTGGTTAGGGAACCTGACCGGCCTCCGGCGGCTGAACCTCGTCTGGAACGATTTGACCGGCCCGATCCCGGGCGCACTGGGGAACCTGGTGAACCTCGAGGAACTGGGCCTCGGCCAGAATGCCTTGGCCGGCCCGATCCCAGGCGCACTGGGAAACCTGGTAAACCTCAAATCGCTGGATCTCGGCGAGAACAATTCGATCCCTATCTGGAAATTTCACCACTTAACCGGCCCGATCCCGGCCGCATTGGGAAGCTTGGTGAACCTCGAGCGGCTGAACCTCTTCGGGAACGAATTGACCGGCCCGGTCCCGGCGTGGTTGGGGAACCTGACCGGCCTCCGGCGGCTGAGCCTCGGCTCGAACGGCTTGAGCGGTCCGATCCCGGGCGAGCTTGGGAACCTGGTGAACCTCGAGAGGCTGAACCTGTCCTACAACTGGGGTCTCTCGGGACCACTCCCACCCGTGGGGCGGTTCCCACGTCTCGAGAGGGCGGACCTCCTGGTCACTCAGGCATGCGTCCCGGCCGGCTGGCGGGACCGCGCGGCGACGGTCGAGCTCAGCGCGCAGCCGTGCGAGACCGGCACGGACGTCACCGTCGACGTCGCCGTCTTCTATACGCCCGCCGCACGCGAGGCGGCGGGCGGCGCCGCGGCCATCGCGGCGGGCATCGACCTGATGGTCGCCGAGACCAACCAGACCTACGCGGCGAGCGGGGTCCACCACCGCCTGAGACTGGTGGAGAGGTCTGAGGTGCAGTACACCGAGACCGGCAATTCCTTCTTGGATATCTACCACCTGGAGAATCCGTCGGACGGCTACATGGACGGGGTGCACGCCCTGCGCGACAGGACCGGGGCCGACCTCGTGCATCTGCTGTTCGAGGAGGGCAACGTCGGCGGCATCGCCATACGCGGCGGTCCTTTCGGCCTCACTTGCCAGATTTGTGGCGGCCTGACCTTCGCGCATGAGCTCGGACACAACCTGGGGCTCCGGCACGACCGGTTCCAGCAGCACCGCAATAGAGGCGGGTGGAGGCCGGACCCAGCGTACGGCTACGTGAATCAGCAGGGGCTCGTCGCGGGCGCCGCGCAGTCCCGCCGCTGGACAACGATAATGGCCTACGGCACCCAGTGCGGGGACGCCTACATCAGGTGCCCGGGGCTGCCCCGTTTCTCGAACCCGCGCCAGCGCTACAACGGCGACCCGCTGGGCATTCCCTTCGGCGAAGGATCGGGCGTGACCGGTCCGGCCGACGCGGCCGCCGTGCTCAATGCCACGGGCCCCGCCGTGGCGCTGTGGCGGGATCGACCCAACCGTCCGCCTACCGCGATGGGGACCCTGCCGGACCGGGCGCTGACCCTGCCCGGCACACTGGACGTGGACGTGTCGGCGGCGTTCGTCGACCCGGATGGCGACGCGCTGACCTATGCGGTTTCGTCATCAGCACCGAGCGTCGTGACGATGAGCGCGGCGGGCGCACGGGTGACGCTGACGGCGGTGAGCGCGGGCACGGCGACGATGCGGGTGACAGCTATGGATCGGGGCGGCCTGAGCGCCGCGCAAGCGTTCACGGTGTTGGTGTGGACCGGGGCGGCGAGGGGGTTCACGGATGACCCGATCCGACCCGGCGTGACGCTGGTGAGGGCCATCCACTTCACCGAGCTGCGGGCGCGGATCGACTCCCTCCGGGCAGCGGCGGGACTCGGACGGTTCCGCTGGACGGACCCGGCGCTGAGGGCGGGAGCGACGCCGGTCAGGCTCGTTCACCTGACGGAGCTGCGGTCGGCGCTGGCCGCGGCGTATACGGCGGACGGTCGGTCGGTCCCGCGCTGGACGGACGCGGCGCCGGTGGCGGGGACCACCCCGATCCGGATGGTGCACCTGATGGAGCTGCGGGCCGCGGTGGTGGCGCTGGAATAGCGGTGCTGGGCTCGGGCCGCGCGGGGCCGGCACCGGACGGGCAGACGAGGCAGGATGTAATGGCGCATTTCGGACACGCATCGCGGGGACAGGCAGGCCGCGCGTCGCGACGGCGGTCGCGCCGGCTCTCAGCGCTCGCCGTCCTGCTGCTGTGGGGCTGGCCAGCCGAGGAGGCGGCCGGCCAGCCCGGCGGGCTATTCACGGCTGCCTCGCCGTCCGCCGCAGACATAGACGTTGTTCGGACCGCGCCCGACCCGCTGACGTTGCGGCGGCGTCTGGTCACGATTGACCTTGGCCAGCTCTCCCCGGCGCCGGACACGGCGGCCCGAGCAGCCACGGCTGGCATCGAGATTGCGCCGCGCGGGGTGTTGACACTGAATTTGTTCGAGGACGCGGTCTTCACCGGCCTGGTGGAGCGGACGGCGCCGACCTTTTCGGGTGGTCGGGCGTTGTCGGGCCGGCTGGCGGGCATCGAGATGGGCACGATGGCGCTGGTGGTGAACGGCGATGTCGTGGCAGGCACGGTGCGGACGCCGGAGGCGACCTACCGCATCCGGCCCGCGGGCAACGGGCTGCACGCGGTCAGCCAGGTAGACCTGTCGCAGTTGCCGCCGCTGGGGGAACCGATTCTTCGGCGGCCGTTGGGTAGCGACGTGCCGGCGGGGGAGCCCGTTCCGGGCCGGCCTCCGGCGCCGCGTTGACCCGTCGCGCCCGCGAGCAACGATGCGAGGCGCGGGTCATGCCGTCAGGCGTGGGCGCGCACAGCAATTCGGTCGGGCCGGATTGGTCCGTAACGGGCTACCGTCGACCAGTCGATTCCCGTTTGGAAAGTGGGAATCAACGGGAATCAACGGGGGAACCATTACCACAGTAGTGATAGTAAATATATTGCCATGAATAATTTACGAGCGTTCGCTCGCTTACGCTGCCTGAATAGAAGTGAGTGTCCGCTTCAACTGAGTAAGGAGCAGGTCGACCTGCGGCTCGTCCATCATTTGCCAGTACTGTGCCTGGTCACGGCAAGGAGAAGGCGACCAGCTCCGCGATTCTCTCCTCATCCAAAGCCGCTACGACAAGGTATTGCCGGCCATCCGCCATGTAAGTGATCGGGAACCCGATGGTTGGTCCACCCGGAAGCGGAATCTCATGGACAACGTCACCCGTCCGCTTGTTGTACGCACGGAGAACCGGAGCCCCCCGCTGTCCTTCGCCCGCGAACAGGAGGGTGGACGTCGCGAGAAGTCCGGAGCTTTGCGTGGGAATCCCGGTCGCCGGCACGTTCACGCCCTGGAGGTCGGGATGCTGCCGGATATAGTCGGGCGTGTCGCCGTGCGGGATCTGCCACAGAATCTCTCCCACGGTCAGGTCTATCGCGGTGATCCGGCCATAGGGAGGCTTCAGGAGGGGCAGGTCACGGACGGCCGGAACACCTCGGGAAAACGAGATGTGGTAGCGCACTCCGGTCCCTTCAGTGCCGTCCGTCAATCCGAACAGCGTCGGTCTCGTCTGCGACGGTATAAAGAGGAGACCCGCGTCGACATCCACCGCACCGCCCGGCCAATTGACGCCGCCACCCGCACCGGGAAGCCCGAGGGTCCCGAGATTGACGCCCGGTTCAATCAAGGACGGCGGAGTATAGAGAGGCCCGAGCCGGATTTGCTCCACGATTCGCAGCGCCTCGGCCCGCAGCTCCGGCGTGAAGTCGATCAGGTCGTCCGGGGTGACGCCCTGGCGTTCGAACGCAGGTGGCCTGGTGGGAAAGGGCTGGGTCGGAGAGGTCCACTCGCCCGGAACGTCCGACGCCGCCACCGCCCGCTCCTCGATCGGCCACACCGGTTCGCCCGTCTCGCGGTCGAGCACGTACGCAAACCCCTGCTTCGAGAGTTGCACCAGTGCCTTGATCGGGACACCATCGACCTCGATGTTCACGAGGATGGGGGCGGTAGGGATGTCGTAGTCCCAGAGCTCGTGATGGGTGAGCTGAAAATGCCACACCCGCTCGCCGGTCTCCGCGTCCAGCGCCAGCACTGAGTTGCCGAAGAGGTTGTCCCCGGGCCGATAGCCGCCGTAGTAGTCGTTCGTGGGCGTCTCGGTCGCCACGTAGAACAGGCCGAGCTCCGCGTCCGCCGTCACCGGCGCCCAGTGCCCGACGTTCCCCGTGTACTTCCACGAGGCGTCGAGGAGCTCCGGACGCTGCTGCACCCAGTCGTGGGTGCCGGTCGGCACGTCCCAGAGGGCCTCGTCCGCCTTCAGCCAGGTCTCGACGCCGAATTCTCCCTCCCTGGGGACCGTGTTGAAGCGCCAGAGCATCCGACCGGAGCGCGTATCGTAGGCCACCACGTCGCCTGGCATGTTCATGGGCCAGACCTCGTTGGGAGAGGCCCGGGTGGGAATGCTGCCGGTATGCATGGTGATCGATGCCACGAGCACATTTCCGAGAATCGCCGGCGGTGACGTGTTCGCCACCCGACCCGCTCTCTCCGCGGCCGGCCGCTCGCTCCAGCGCAGGTCGTCCATCATGTCGATCACGCCGGCCGCACCGAAATCCTGCACGAGATTGCCCGTCCGGGCGTCCAGGGCCGCCAACTGGAAGCTCGGCGTCACCACGAAGATGCGCTCGTCTCCCGCCCCGTCCGTCCAGTAGCTCACGCCGCGTCCGGCGCTCCGCGCAACGGGTTCGATGATGTCGCCCCACCGGCGCTCGTTGTCGCCCGGGTGCCAGTTCCAGAGGGGCTCGCCCGTCGCGGCATCGAGGGCAATCACGCTGCGCTGGTTGCCGATGGTCGTATAGAGGACGCCGTTGACCACGATGGGACTGATCTGCGTGCGGCCGGACGGCGGCGGCGTGCCCTGGTCTCGTGCGCTCCATCGCCAGGCCACCTCCAGGTCTCCGACGTTGCCGGCATGAATCTCGTCGAGCGGCGAATAGCGTGTGGCGCCCGCGTCCGCCCCGAATACGCCCCATTCCCCATCGGCGGCGCCGTTCTGAGCGCTCGCGCCGACGGTTCCCAGACACGCGACGGCCGCAACCGCAGCGCAACGGATCACCGGGTGCCGACTGGACAGTGTTTTGCGCATGGTAGAAACCCTCGGTCGGACCGCCGCGCTGATCTTGTGGGCGACGATCGAGCCGACCACCGGGCGAAGCGTCTGATTACGGCCGACTTGGTCACCGTGGTGGTGCGTGTTGATAGGGTAACACCAGCGTGGGGGCACGCCCGGTCGGTCCCCGCGTGTGCGGTCGGTCGACGCAGGGGCCGCTGGCCGAGGGATCACCGATGAACAGTTCGGCCACGCGGAGCGCGGGACGCCTCGACGTTTCGATCCCGGCCGCCGAACGTGATCAGCCCGGTCAGGCTCACCCGGTTATCGGCGGCGCCTCCCGGGCGCGAGTAGCGTTCGCCCGACATCTCCACGTGCAGGAACTTGCTCGTCGCGCCGCCGAGACTGCTCAACCGGGTACCGACCTGCAACCGCCGCCCGTACTGCGATTGCCCGTAGACGCCGAACGACGTCAACAACCGGCCGCCGAACGACCGTACCCCATAGTCGACGCGGGCATCCATCGCCCGCTCCTCCCCGGTTGCGCCGTGGACGTCACGACGATAGACGTGGTCCTGCCACAGCGCCCCGCTGGAGGCTCGATTGCCCCAGCGCGGCGCAAGCGACAGCGTCAACCCCGGACGTCGGGCTCCTTCGCCGACGCTGAGCGTCACGCTGGCGCCCCGTTCCTGGTAGCCGTCCGCCGAATGCAGCGCCAGCAGCCTGGCCTGGGCGTCCACGCGTATCGTGCCGCGGCTCGCCCGCAGCCCGCCGGCCAGCTCCAGACCGTCCCCGCTCTGTCCGGCGCCGCCGTCGCGCCGCATGTTCAGTTCGCCGAACGGCGCCAACGCCAGACCGTTCGACATGCTGAACGGTCGCGTCAGCTCGACACCGACGCGCGTCTGGTTTACCGCCACGCGTAAGGCGTCGATCGTCTCGTCGCCCGCTTCGGTGGTCAACCGCGCCCATGCCGCGTCGACCCGCAGCCCGAGTTGCACGCCGCCCCCCACCGTGCCAAGCCGCCGCCGCACCTCGACCACACCGAGCCTCAACCCCAGCCCACTCGCCTCCTCGCCGCCGGTCACCGCCCGCTCGTTGGCCGCCGCGCCGCGACCGCCACCGACCATCGTCCACACCGACGTCGCTCCATCCGACCAGCGCAGGTAAGGATGAACCGCGGTCAGCGTCGTCGTCATCCGCCCGCGTGCCCCGCCTGCATGCCAGTCGCCGGCAGCGCCGCTGCGCGCCAGGGCCACCCCGGCCAGCCAGCGATCCGTCAGCCGCGAATCGATTCCCAGGTAGGCGGTGCGCACGTCGCCCTCATACCCGGACACCGTCGAAGGCGTGCCACGAAACGTCTGGACGTCGCCCTGCCCCCACACCGTGAAGCGCCGCCACGGGCGTACCTCCCCGGTGTCTCCATCACCCTGGGCCAGCAGGAAGTTCGTGCCGGTCAGCCCCTGGTTCCACCCGCCGCCGAAACCACCAGGTGCCCGGGCCGCACCCGGTTGCATGCCGGCCGGCGACGACAACCCGGGCCCGCGACCACGCGCGCCGTACGTGGCCGTATCCATTGGCGACAGCAAACTCATGGCCATCCGCTCTGCCGCGGCGTGTGCCGCCGCGGTTCCCAGCGGGACGGACTGCCCCATCACCGTCAGCCGCGACTGCTCGCCGCGCCCGGCCGTCCCCCGCCGGCCCAGCATCATCCGTGCGCTCGCCAGGTGTCCGCGACCCATGGCGGCCAAAGTGTCTCCGGCCACCGCCTGCACCAGGTGGTCGTTCACCGTCACCGTCACCACCACCCGAGCCAGCGCCTCGGCCCCGAGCGGATCGCGCGCGAGCACCGTCAGGTCGTACCGGTTCGGCTCCATCTCCAAGTTCTCTCCGGGACCGATATAAGTCAGGGCTCCGTCCCGACTCCGAACCGCGAAGCGCTCACGATCGCCGGACGACAGGACATACGTGAGCTCGCCGCCATCGGGATCCTCCGCCGTCACGCTGCCGAGCTCGACCGGTTGCGCGCTTCCGTCCCGATGCTCCGGCAGCTCGAACGAATAACTCGGTCGCTCGAAAACCGGAGGCCGGTTCAAGCGGGCAGTGGCTTCCGCTGCCGGTCCGGGCCCAACTCCGTTCACGGCCCGCACCGCAAACGTATACTCACGACCGTTCTCCAGACCGCTCACGACGACCGATCGCGCAGCGGTCGCCCCCGCGTTGATCCAGTCTCCCTGGTCCACCTGATACTGGTATCCCGTGACGTCCGAACCGCCGTCTTCCGCCGGCGCCGACCAGGTGAGCGTCGCCTGCGCATTTCCCGGCGCCGCCGCCAGGTTCCGCGGGGCCGACGGCGCGCCGCGCGGCGTGGCCAGCACCGTCGCGACCGCCCCCGGCCCTATCCCGTTCACCGCCCGCACCGCGAACGTATACTGACGACCGTTCTCCAGACCGCTCACCACGACCGATCGCGCAGCGGCCGCCGCCGCGTCGATCCAGTCGCCCTGGTCCACCTGATACTGGTATCCCGTGAGCGCCGAACCGCCGTCGTCCGCCGGCGCCGACCAGGTGAGCGTCACCTCGGCATCTTCCGGCGCCGCCGCCAGGTTGCGCGGGGCCGACGGCGCGCCGCGCGGCGTGGCCAGCACCGTCGCGATCGGCCCCGGCCCTATCCCATTCACCGCACGCACCGAGAATGAATATGAACGGACGCTCTTCAGACCGCTCACGACGACCGATCGCGCAGCGGCCGCCCCCGCGTTGATCCAGTCGCCCTGGTCCACCTGATACTGGTATCCCGTGAGCGCCGAACCGCCGTCGTCCGCCGGCGGCGACCAGGTGAGCGTCACCTCGGCATCTCCCGGCGCCGCCGCCAGGTTCCGCGGGGCCGACGGCACGCCGCGCGGCGTGGCCAGCACCGTCGCGACCGCCCCCGGCCCTGTCCCATTCACCGCACGCACCGAGAGGATATATGAACGTGCGCTCTTCAGACCGCTCACGACGACCGATCGCGCATCGGCCGCCCCCGCGTTGATCCAGTCGCCCTGGTCCACCTGATACTGGTATCCCGTGAGCGCCGAACCGCCGTCGTCCGCCGGCGGCGACCAGGTGAGCGTTACCCGTGCGTCGCCGGGCTCCGCCGCCAGGTCCCGGGGAGCCGTCGGCGCGATGGCGGCAGGGCGCGGCGTGGCCTCGACCATCCCTGCCACCCCCGTCCCTATCCCATTCTCCGCACGCACCGAGAACATATACAAACGGCCATTCTCCAAACCGGTCACCACGACCGATCGCGCATCGGCCGCCCCCGCGTTGATCCAGGCTCCCTGGTCCACCTGATACTCGTATCCCGTGACTTCCGACCCGCCGTCGTTCGCCGGCGGGTCCCAGGTGAGGATCACCGTCGCGTCCCCGGGCGTCACCCTCAGACCCCGGGGAGACTTCGGCGCGATGGCGTCAGGGCGCGGCGTGGCCTCAACCGTCTCTGCGACTCCCGTACCTATCCCGTTCACCGCACGCACCGAGAACGTATAAGAACGCGCGTTCTCCAGACCGCTCACGATGACCGATCGCGCATTGGCCGTCCCACCGTCCTTCCAGTCTCCCTGGTCCACCTGATACTGGTAGCCCGTGAGCGACGAACCGCCGTCTGCCGCCGGTGGTTCCCAGGTGAGCGTCACCCTGGCGTCTCTGGGCGACGCCGCCAGGTTGCGCGGGGCCGACGGCGCGCCGCGCGGCGTGGCCTTCACAGACGCGGTCGGCCCCGGCCCTATCCGATTCACCGCACGTATCGAGAACGTATACTCACGGCCGTTCTCCAGATTGAAAAAGCCGGACGGACCGGGGTCCGTCGCCAGAATCGTTAGCCAGCTTGTCACGAGCCCTCCCTGAATCTGGTAACCCGTGAGGTCCGAACCGCCGTCGTCCGCCGGCGGCGACCAGGTGAGCTCCACCATGTTGTCCCCGGGCTCCGCCGCCAGATCCCGGGGAGCCGTCGGCGCCGTGATCGCGGCGCGCGGCTTCGCTTCCACCGCCGCGACCGCCCCGGGCACTGTCCCGTTCACCGCACGCAACGAGAATGCATATTGGCGGTCGTTCTCCAGATCGCTCACCGCGACCGATCGCGCATCGGCCGCCCCCGCGTTGGTCCAGACTCCCTCGTCCACCTGATACTCGTATCCGGTGATGTCCGACCCGCCGTCGTTCGCCGGCGGCGACCAGGTGAGGGTCACCATCGTGTCCCCGGGCTCCGCCGCCAGATCCCGGGGAGCCGTCGGCGCGACGGCGGCAGGGCGCGGGGTGGCCTCGACCATCTCTACCGCCCCGAGCCCCATCAGCGCATTGACCGCACGCACCGAGAACGTATACGAACGATCGTTCTCCAGATCGCTCACGACCACCGACCGCGCATCGGCCGTCCCACCGTCCTTCCAGTCTTCCTCGTCAACCTGATACTCGTATCCCGTGACGTCCGAACCGCCGTCTTCCTCCGGCGGCTCCCAGGTGAGCGTCACCTCGGTATCTCCCGGCGACGCCGCCAGGTTGCGCGGGGCCGACGGCGCGCCGCGCGGCGTGGCCTTCACCGACGCGGTCGGCCCCGGCCCTATCCGATTCACCGCACGCATCGAGAACGTATACTCACGGCCGTTCTCCAGATTGAAAAAGCCGAGCGGACCGGGGTCCGTCGCCGGAAGCGTTAGCCAGTTTGTCGTGCCCCCGCCCTGAAACTGGTAACCCGTGAGGTCCGAACCGCCGTCGTCCGCCGGCGGCGACCAGGTGAGCTCCACCCTGGTGTCCCCGGGCTCCGCCGCCAGGTCCCGGAGAGCCGTCGGCGCCGTGATCGCGGCGCGCGGCTTCGCCTCCACCGTCGCGGCCGCCCCCGGCCCTGTCCCGTTCACCGCCCGCACCGAGAACGCATACAGGCGGATGTTCTCCAGATCGCTCACGACGAGCGACCGCGCAGCGGCCGCCCCCGCGTCCTCCCAGTCTTCCTCGTCCACCTGATACTCGTATCCGGTGATGTCCGACCCGCCGTCGTTCGCCGGCGGCGACCAGGTGAGGGTCACCATCGTGTCCCCGGACGCCGCCGCCAGATCCCGGGGAGCCGTCGGCGCGACGGCGGCAGGGCGCGGGGTGGCCTCGACCATCTCTACCGTCCCGGGCCCTATCCCATTCTCCGCACGCACCGAGAACGTATACAAACGATCGTTCTCCAGATCGCTCACGACCACCGACCGCGCATCGGCCGTCCCACCGTCCTTCCAGTCTTCCTCGTCAACCTGATACTCGTATCCCGTGACGTCCGAACCGCCGTCTTCCTCCGGCGGCTCCCAGGTGAGCGTCACCTCGGTATCTCCCGGCGACGCCGCCAGGTTGCGCGGGGCCGACGGCGCGCCGCGCGGCGTGGCCTTCACCGACGCGGTCGGCCCCGGCCCTATCCGATTCACCGCACGCATCGAGAACGTATACTCACGGCCGTTCTCCAGATTGAAAAAGCCGAGCGGACCGGGGTCCGTCGCCGGAAGCGTTAGCCAGTTTGTCGTGCCCCCGCCCTGAAACTGGTAACCCGTGAGGTCCGAACCGCCGTCGTCCGCCGGCGGCGACCAGGTGAGCTCCACCCTGGTGTCCCCGGGCTCCGCCGCCAGGTCCCGGAGAGCCGTCGGCGCCGTGATCGCGGCGCGCGGCTTCGCCTCCACCGTCGCGGCCGCCCCCGGCCCTGTCCCGTTCACCGCCCGCACCGAGAACGCATACAGGCGGATGTTCTCCAGATCGCTCACGACGAGCGACCGCGCAGCGGCCGCCCCCGCGTCCTCCCAGTCTTCCTCGTCCACCTGATACTCGTATCCGGTGATGTCCGACCCGCCGTCGTTCGCCGGCGGCGACCAGGTGAGGGTCACCATCGTGTCCCCGGACGCCGCCGCCAGATCCCGGGGAGCCGTCGGCGTGTCGCCTTGCGCCTGAACCGTCGCGGCCGGCGTCGCACCGCACAGCAGAATCACCGCAACGGCGGCACGCACCACGCATGGCCGCGGCGCACGAGACCAGAGCTTCGCTGCGGGTGTGGCCGGCTGGACAGTCTGCTCGCGGGACGAACCCTGCCCGCTGCGCGCCCCTTCCGGTCCATGGACCGTCGAGTCATCAACAAGGCCGGCGCCGGGCAGCCATGCCAACGGCACGGCGCGCTTCCGCGTGACCCCAGACCAATCCATGCGCGTAGTGTTCTCCTTTGGAGGCGCGGTGTCCAATCGACCGCGGGGCACGGTTCCCGGTTAGAGTCCCGCTGCAGGCGCGGCATCGACGCCGGGAGTTGTGGATCGTACCGATCCTCATCTCGGAGAGCAGTTCCCGGTACGGCGCCCGGGTTGCATTTGGAGGCGGTTCGTTTACACTTTCACGACCGACACCCGTGGCGGCGACCCTCCGGCCCGTGACCGGCATCGTGTCGTCTTGGCGCCGCCGGCCGGCGCCGATTCCCGCGGCATGGCGCGAAATCGAGGAGAGTTGAGCATGACAGGACGAAGAACGGAAACGCGCCTCCCCGATCGAGGTGCGAGCCGCCGGCAGCTATTGAAGCTGCTGGCCGCCAGTCCGCTGCTGGGCCTCGCAGCGTCGGGGCTGCCGGCAAGCTGGCAGCGGGCGCTCGCCTGGGAGGCTGAGCGCCGGGCGCTGAGCGGGCCGCCCCTGGCGGGCATCCGGTGTCCCGAGTGCGGCCGGGAGATGGTGCCCGTATCCTCTCGCGGGGGCGCGCCCATGGCGGGGCAGGCGCCGGCCGGCGGGCAAGAGCCGAGCGCGATCGAGCGGCAACTGACGGGACAACTGATCGAGACGCACGACGACGCGGTCAACGTCTGGGACTTCGAGCGGGTGGCGCACGCGAACAACCTGCCCGAGCACTGGGACTACCTGCACATGGGCGTCGACGATTTCGAGACGCGACGGGCGAACCGCGAGGGTTTTCAGCGGTTGATGATCCGTCCCCGGCGCCTCGGTCCGGACGTGGCCCCCCTCGACCTGTCGGTAGAGCTGTTCGGTCAGCGCTACGAATCGCCGCTGTTCCTCTGTCCGGTGGCGAGCCTCGAGGCGTATCACACGGAAGGGGAGAGCGGCGCGGCACGGGCGGCGGGGACCCATGGCGTCCTGCAGATGCAGTCGCACCAGAGCTCGCAGTCCTATGACGCGATCGCCGAGGCACGCGGTGAACCGCACTGGTTCCAGATCTACACGGTGCCCGACTGGAACGTGAACCTGCGGGTCATCGACCGCGTCGAGTCGGCCGGATGCCCGGTGCTGGTCTGGACCATCGATCTGCTCGGCGGCAGCAACCGGGAGCTGCAACGGCGCACGCTGCAGGGCGAGGGCTACGAAGCGGCGCTCTGCCAGAACTGCCACAACCACCGGCCGGACTATCAGCGGCCGATGCGCGCCGGGCTGGAGGGGCCTCGCGGAGATCGATTCCCATACACCTGGGACTATGTGAAGCGGCTCAAGGACGCCACCGACATGAAGCTCGTGCTGAAGGGGATTGTCACGGCCGAGGAAGCCGAGCTGGCGGTGGAGTACGGCGCCGACGGCATATTCGTCTCCAACCACGGCGGGCGGGCCGAGAACAGCCTCTGGTCGACGATCGACTCGTTGCCGGAGGTGGTACGGGCGGTCCGTGGGCGGGTGCCGGTGTTCATCGACAGCGGCGTTCGACGCGGCACCGACATCTTCAAGGCGCTCGCGCTGGGCGCGGATGCGGTCGGAATCGGTCGGCCGTATGTCTGGGGGCTGGGCGGCTTCGGCGAAGACGGCGCCGCCAAGGTGATTGACCTCCTGCACAGGGAACTCCAGATCGCCATGCGGCAGACCCGGACCGCGTCGATGGATCAGATCACGCCGCGCCTTGTCATGGAGGGCAAGAACCCCATCATGATGCGCGACAACCTGCTCGGATTCGGGCTCTGATGAGGACGATGACGATGACGCGTGTCGACAGGGCGCCCCGAAGGGGCTTCGCAGCTCGCCTCGCAATCGTCGCCGGCGTCTGTCTGGCGCTGTTCGACGGCGCTCCGGCGTCCGCGCAGTCGGCGGTCGACTTCACGGTGTCGGGAACGTCCACCATCCGCGGGTGGACCTGCTCGGTCAGTGGAACCGCGGAGGTCGCGTCAGGGTCCGGCGCGCCCGCGCCCGGCTTTGCGTCAGGGGTCCAGGGGGTCACGCTGACCGTGCCCGTGGCCGACTTCGAGTGCCCGAACGAAGAGATGACCGAGCACCTCATGGAAGCGATGAGACCCGGCGAGTTTGCCGAGATCACCTTCCAGATGGAGAGCTACGAGGTGACTCGACAGGGGGCCCGGGCCACCGGGGCGCTGACGATCCTCGACACGACCGAATCGGTGACCGTCCCGATCGAGTTGACCCCGTCCGGGGCGGGCGTCGAGATCGAAGGCGATCTGCGGCTGGACATGACCGCCTTCGGCGTGGTGCCCCCGGAGGTGATGCTGGGGATGCTCAAGGTGCGGCCGCAGATCAGAATCGAGTTCAGCGGGGTCGTCACCCGGTAGGCATCAGCGTGACGCTCCGCCGCGGGCACGCTCGTCGCGCCCGACGATCGCTTTCGCGGCGAGGCATCGGCCGATCGGTCGTCCCGCTGCCGCTTCGGACATTCGTAGCAGGTTTCGACACACGGAGGTGCCCGATGAGCCCGGTCAAGACGCCCCGCAGGTTCGTCGTCATGCTTGCCCTCGGCGCGATCGCCGCGTCGCTCGTCCTGTCCAGCGCCCAGACACCGGCGCCGGGTCGGCTCCTGGTCCTGCTAAGGGATGCGAGCGCCCTCGCGATCGTCGACCCGGGCAGCGGAACCGTGCTGGGGCGAGTGCCGACCGGCAGGGATCCGCACGAAGTCACGGCCTCGGCGGACGGGCGGCTGGCGTTCGTGGCGAGCATGGTCGACGGGATCTCGGTCATCGACCTCGCCGCCCGGGAAGAGATCCGGCGCATCGATCCGGGCCCGGGCAGCCAGACGCACGACGTGCTCTTTGCTGATGGCAAGCTGTATTTCACCATCGAGGGCTACAAGTCCATCGGGCGCTACGACCCGTCAACGGACCAGATCGACTGGACGCTGGGGATCGGTCAGGACGGCACGCACCTGCTCGTGCTCGACCGTGACACGGACACCATGTTCATGCCGAATACGCGTTCGAACTCCGTCACCATGGTCGAGAACGTCATGGCGGGACCCGCTCGAGCGCAGCTCACCGACATTCCGGTGCCGGGAGAGACGCCCGAAGGCATCGACCTGTCGCCGGACGGCCGGGAGGTCTGGACGGCGACCCGCAGCGACGGGGGCGTGTCGATTATCGACGTTGCGACGCGGCGCGTCGTCGAGACCCTTGATCTCGGGATGCGCGACGCGAATAGACTGAAGTTCACACCGGACGGCCGGGTGCTGATCATCGACGGCGAGGCGGCCTCCCTGGTGGTGATGGACGCGGCCTCACGCCGCGTCATCGAGCGGGTGGGCCTCGGTGCGACCGATACGGGGGATGGCGCCGTCCTGGTGGGGCCGCAGGGCAGGTTCGCGTATCTCGGACTGCGGGCGGCGGACCGGGTGGCGGTGGTCAATCTGGAGACCTTCGAAATCTCGCTCGAGATGCCGATGGGCGAGGGCGCCGGTCCAGGGTGCATGTATTGGATCGGCGCAAGCTGACACCGGCCGCCCACACGAATTCCTGAAACGCCAACTCCCTGGCGGGACAAGCTCCATATGCCGACCGGGGATGAGTCGGCCTACTGATCGCCATCCAGCGCGGCCGTGATCGCCGCGGTCATCTCGGACGTCGACGCCGTGCCGCCGAGGTCGCCGGTCCGCGGGTGTCCGGCCGCCAGCACCTGCTCGACCGCCGCCGTCAGCGCCGCGGCTGCCGCCCGTTCCTCCAGGTGCTCGAGCATCATGGCGCCGGTCAGAATCTGCGCGATCGGGTTGGCGACGCCCTGTCCGGCGATGTCCGGCGCCGAGCCGTGCACCGGTTCGAACATCGACGGCTGCGTGCGGTCGGGGTTCAGGTTGGCGCCCGGCGCCAGCCCGATCGACCCGGCGATCGCCGGACCGAGGTCCGACAGGATGTCCCCGAACAGGTTGCTGGCCACGATGACGTCGAACCAGTCCGGGTGCTGCACGAGATGGGCTGACAGGATGTCGATGTGGTACTGGTCGGTGCGCACGTCGGGATACTGCGCCGCCATCGCCCGGAACCGCTCGTCCCAGAAGGGCATGCTGTGGATGATGCCGTTCGACTTGGTGGCCGAGGTCAGGTGTTTCGCCGGCCGGGACCGGGCCAGCTCGAAGGCGTAGCGCAGCACACGGTCGACGCCGACCCGGGTGAACACGGCCTGTTGCACCACCAGCTCCGACGGCGTGCCCTCGTACAACCGCCCCCCGATCTCCGAGTACTCGCCCTCGTTGTTCTCGCGCACGATGACGAAGTCGATGTCGTCCGGACCCCGGTCGGCCAGCGGCGTACGCACGCCGGGCAGCAGCCGCACCGGCCGCAGGTTCACGTACTGTGCGAACCGGCGCCGGATGGGGATCAGCAGTCCCCACAACGACACGTGGTCGGGCACGCCGGGATAGCCGATCGCCCCCAGGAATACCGCGTCATAATCTGCCAGCTCGTCGACCGAGCCGCCGCCCGTCATGCTCCCCGTGCGGGCATGCAGCTCACAGGACCAGTCATAGCGGGTCCAGTCGCATCGAAACCGGAAACGCCGCCCCGCGGCCTCGATGACCGACTGGGCGGCGGGCACCACTTCCTTGCCGATGCCGTCACCAGGAATCACTGCGATGCGATACGTGTTCTCGGTCATGCCGTCTCCCTGTCACTCCGCCCGGCGCGCGTGTCGGGCGGCCGTTCACGCCACCGCCCCGGTCCTGCGCAGCGCGGCGATCTCGGCCGCTGAGAATCCCGCCTCACCCAGGACGTCGTCCGTGTGTTGTCCGATCAGCGGCGCCGGCCGCCCGGGGACCAAGGGTGTGTCGGACAGTTTCAACGGTGTGCCCAGGGTCTGCACCCGACCCAGGGTCGGGTGGTCGGTCTCGACCACCAGTCCTCGCGCGCGGACGTGGGGATCGGCCAGCACCTCGCCGTAGTCGTTGATCGGCCCGCACGGCACACCATGCGCCTCCAGCCGCGCCAGCCAGTGCGCGCGTGGCTGCGTCTGCATCACCGTCTCGATCCGTGCGGCCAGCGCGTCGCGGTGCCGTACCCGCTGCGCGTTGTCCGAATAGTCGGGGTCGGTTTCCCACTCCTGATGGTCCAGCGCCTCACACAGACGGCGGAACGTGCGATCGTTGGCCGCCCCGATCGTGACGTACCCGTCGGCGCAGCGGATCGCCTGATACGGGGCGTTCATGCGGTGCGCGGAGCCAAGCGGTTCCGGCACCCCCAGCCCCGAGAAGTACTGGGTCGCCTCCCAGACCGACAGCGCGACGCCGGCATCGACCAGCGAGGTATCGACCCATTGCCCGCGGCCGGTATGGCTGCGGGCGATCAGCGCCGCCAGAATGCCGGCCAGGGCGAACAGCCCCGCGCCCAGATCCGTCACCGGGATCCCCGCCTTGGCAGGCGGACGCCCCGGCTCGCCCGTGACCGACATCAACCCGGAGACCCCCTGGGCCACCAGATCGAAGCCGCCCCGCGGCGCCAGCGGACCGGTCTGTCCGTAACCGGAAATGGAGGCATACACGAGTCGAGGACGCTCGCGGGCCAGGTCCTCGTATCCCAGACCGAAGCGGTCCAGCACACCGGGCCGATAGTTCTCCACCAGCACGTCCGACGCGAGCGCCAACCGCCGCACGGCCGCCTGTCCGCCAGACTGCTTGAGGTCGATCACGACCCCGCGCTTGCCGCGGTTGACGGCGTTGAAACTGGGGCTGTCGGCGCCGGCGGCGCCCGGCATGCGCCGCGTGGAGTCGCCGCCGGGCGGCTCCACCTTGATCACGTCGGCGCCCATGTCGCACAGTACCATTGAGCAGAACGGCCCGGCCATCACCTGTGTCACGTCCAGGACCCGTATGCCGTCGAGCGCTCGTGTCATCGTCTCGTCACCGCAAGGAGACCGATTCCGTGTCTACGTCGCATACCACATTCACCACCGACGGTCCGATCGCCACGTTGACCTTCAACCGGCCCGAGGCCCGCAACGCCATGACCTGGGCGATGTACGACGCGCTGGTCGCCGCCTGCGACGCCGTTGACGACAACCCGGCCCTGCGGGTGCTGGTGCTGCGCGGCGCCGACGACAACGCGTTCGTGGCCGGCACCGACATCAGCCAGTTCCAGGACCTTCGCACGGCCGAGGACGCCCTCGCCTACGAGACCCGCCTCGACCGGGTCATCGGCCGGCTCGAACGTGTCGCGAAACCGACCATCGCCCGCATACAGGGCGTCGCGGTTGGCGGCGGCTGCGTCATCGCCATGGCCTGCGACCTCCGCATCTGCGGTCCCGGCGCCCGTTTCGGGGTGCCGGTGGCGCGGACGCTTGGCAACTGCCTGTCGGCCGCCAACTGTGCGAGGCTGCTCGACCTCGTCGGTCCCTCCCGCCTCAAGGACCTGATGTTCACCGCCCGTCTGCTCGACGCCCGGGAAGCGCTGTCGGCCGGCCTCGCCACCCGGGTCGTCGCCGCCGAGGTGCTGGACGACGTCGTCACTGAGACCGCACATCAGATCAGCGCCAACGCCCCGCTCACGATCGCCGCCACCAAGGAGCTCGTGCGCCGGCTGCAGGAACAGCGGCGCGGCGCCCCGGGCCTGGGTGACGATCTCGTGACGGCCTGCTACACCAGTGAGGACTTTCGCGGCGCCGTCGACGCGTTTCTGGCAAAGCGCCCGCCGCGGTGGACCGGCCGCTGACGTCCCGCGTCGACGCCGCACCGGTCGCCCAGGGTCGGCCATGGCGCCCACCGTTCCCGCGCGGGCGGGGTCAACCGGCCGCCCGCACCAGCGAAGTGAGCTGCTCGAGACCGGCCACGACATCCGGTCCCAGGTGCACCCGCAGCACGCGCCGCCGCCGCGTGACCAGCACCTGCAGGTCGCCGCGCGCCTGCGCCGCCTTGATGACCCCGAACGTATACCCCCTGGCGGGTACCGGCAGGTCCGCCGCGTCGTCACAGGTGACCTGCAGGAACACCCCGCTGTCGGGCCCGCCCTTGAACGCCTGTCCCGTCGAATGCAGAAAGCGCGGCCCGAAGCCGAGACTCGTCGCTACGCGATACCGCGCGCGCACCTCCTCGCGGAGCCGCTGCAGCGGCGCCTCACATGCCGGCGACCGGTCCAGATACGCGAGCAGCGCGAAATAGTCGCCAGGTCTGAGCCGCGCCAGATGCGCGCGGACCAGACCGGACACCCCGGCGCGCTCGCCCGCCGCCGCGTGAAGGCGTGTTGCGGTCGCCGGGTCCGCGTGCGCCGCCAGGGCGTCATCGACCGCCAGCGGCGTCTCCGGCGGTAATGCACCGGCCGTTTCGTACGCCGCGGCGAGATCGCGCGTCACCCGCTTGCTCGCTTCGACGTCAGGCTGGTCGAACGGGTGCACCCCGAGGACCGACCCGCAGACCGCGGTCGCGATCTGCCAGCGGACGAACTCGGCGCCGACGTCATGGCGATCCGCCAACGTCAGCTCGACGACCGGCTGTCCCGCGGCGGCCAGTGCGGCGACCGCGGCGGTCTGGTCAGGGTCCGGCTCGGACGCGACCCGCAGCGACACGAACAGGCGGTCGCGCCCGTACGACATCGGCGCGCCCACCGCTTCGCCGGCGACCGGGATGACCCCCTGCCCCGCCTTGCCGGTCGATTCAGCCAGCAACTGCTCCAGCCAGCTCCCGAGGCTGTCGATCGCGGGCGGCAGGCACAGGGTGACCTTGTCACGCCCCTGCCGCGCCGCCACCCCGAGGACCAACCCCAACCGCAATCCCGGGTTCTGCTCGGCGCTGACCTCCGGCCGGCACCGATCGGCCATCGCGGCGGCCCGCACCACCAGGGTCCGCACGTCGAGCCCGCCCAGCGCCGCCGGGGCGAGGCCGAAATTGGACAGGGCCGAGAATCGTCCGCCCACGGAGGGCACCCCCGGCAGCACGGCTCTGAACCGCAGCCGCCGCGCCATCGTCTCCAGGGCCGAGCCCGGGTCGGTGATCGCCAGAAAATGTGCGCCGACCTCGGCCGCACCCACCAGTTTGCGCAGGCGATCGAGAAAGTACTCCGTGAGGAGCATCGATTCGAGCGTCGTGCCCGACTTGCTCGACACGAGACAGAGCGTGTGGGAGAGGTCCAGCGCACGTTCGACGCGGCGGATTTGGGCCGGATCGGTAGAGTCGAGCACATGCAGCACCGGCGCGCCGGCGGGGCCGGGCAGCGTCAAGCCCAGGACTTCCGGCGCCAGGCTCGATCCGCCCATCCCCAGCAGCAGCAGATGCCGGAACCCGGCGGTGTCGACAACGCGCCGCAGCGCATCGAGCAGACTTAGATCGGGGGGTGCAGACGGCAGGTCGAGCCATCCCAGCCATCGGGATTCATCCGCGCCCGTCCAGAGACCGGCGTCCCGATCCCAGAGGCGGCGCACGCGGCCGGCGGCGGCCCACTCGCGGGTTGCGGCGTCGAGCGCCGTCTCGAGGTCGGGCCCGAGTCGAAAAGGAGTGTCCAGGACGTTCAGGTCACACCGCCTGCGTGGTCGGACCAGTCCCGCGCTTCGAGGCGATTGACCTTGCCCAGCCGGCGCCGGTGGCGCTCCTCGTCTGAAAAGGCGGCGCCCAGGAACGCATCCACCAGTTCGGCCGCCAGCGCCGTGCCCACGATGCGGGCTCCCAGCACCAGCACGTTCATGTCGTCGTGCTCCACCCCCTGATGGGCGGAATAGGTGTCGTGACAGACGGCCGCCCGTATACCGGGCACCTTGTTCGCGGCCACGCTGGCGCCGACGCCGCTGCCGCAGATCAACACGCCACGGTCCACCGTCCGCTGCCGCACCGCGACGGCCACCACTTCGGCATAGTCGGGATAGTCCACCGCCTGATCGCTGTCCGTGCCCACGTCGACCACGTCGTGTCCGCGGCTCCGAAGCGTGCCGGCCAGTGCCGCCTTGAGATGAAACCCGTTATGGTCGGACCCGATTGCGACCCGCATGTCCTCGCTCCACTCCTCACGTCGCCCGACACGCCACACCCGCCGGGAGGGGCGCCGCCCGGCGCCTGGCCGACGGTCACGTCCGTCGACGACGCCGGATCGTACTACACCTGTCCCCGCCGCGCGCTCGGTTCGGTCCGCTTCGCGCGGGTGCGTGTCCTGGCGCCACCGCCGGCCCCTCGGCGACCGTGGAGGTCACCGGCCGGCACGGCGGCCGTGCCGGAAAGGGCGTACGGTCGCAGTTGGAGTGCCCCGCAAGTGGACGCTAGATCTGTGCTGGAGCATGGCTGTCCGGCGAATGCGGACAACGGCGCGGCGACCAGACAACCTCCGCGCCGGGAGCGCTGTGGCCAGCGGCAGTCGTACGCCACGGAGGCGCGTGCGTGACGAGGGATCGTGGCAGTTCTGTTCGTGCGTCTCGGCGGCCGCTACAGATCGTATCCCCGTTCGTCGTGCAGCGAGATGTCGAGGCCGGCGCGTTCCTCGTCGGCGGTGACCCGGATGCCGATCGTGGCGTCGACGACCTTGACCAGGATGTAGGTCAGGAGTCCGGAGTAGACCAGCGTGGCGACGACGCCGACACCCTGCAGGTACAGTTGGTTGGCCATGTTCAGGTCATCGATGGAACCGCCCAATGCGCTCGAGGCGAATACTCCGGTCAGGAGGGCGCCGGTGATGCCGCCGATCCCGTGCACGCCGAAGACATCCAGCGAGTCGTCGTAGCCGAACTTCCGCTTGAGGCCGTTGGCCCCCCAGTAGCACAGGAGGCCGGCCGCCAGTCCGATGACGAGGGCGCCCACCGGGCCGACGAAGCCCGCGGCCGGGGTGATGGCCACCAGACCGCCGACCGCGCCGGTGGCGATGCCGAGCACGCTCGGCTTCCCGTGGCTGCACCACTCGACGAGCATCCAGGTGAACCCGGCCATCGCGGTGGAGATATGGGTGACCGCCATCGCCATGCCGGCGGCGCCGTCCGCGGTCAGCGCGCTGCCCGCGTTGAACCCGAACCAGCCGACCCACAGCATCGACGCGCCCACGACGGTCAGCACGAGACTGTTGGGGAGCGCGGTGCGGTCGGGGTATCCGGTCCGTGCGCCCAGCAGCACGCAGAGCACCAGCGCCGCGATGCCGGCGTTGATATGGACCACGGTGCCGCCGGCGAAATCGAGAACCCCCATCTCGCCGAGGAATCCGCCGCCCCAGACCCAATGGGCAACCGGCGCGTACACGACCGTGAACCAGAGCGCCATGAACACCATCATCGCCGAGAACTTCATGCGCTCGGCGAAGGCGCCGACGATCAGCGCCGGCGTGATGATGGCGAACGTCAACTGGAACATCTGGAAGACCGACTCCGGAATCGTGCCCGAGAGGGTGTCGACCTCGACGCCCGACAGGAACAGCTTGCCGGCGCCGATGACACTGTTCAGCGCGCCGCCGTCACCGAAGGCCAGTCCGTAGCCATAGACGGTCCAGAGCACCGTCACCATGCAGGTGATGGCGAAACACTGCATCATGACCGACAGCACGTTCTTCGCGCGTACCAGACCGGCGTAGAACAGCGAGAGACCGGGGATGGTCATGAAGAGGACCAGCACGCTCGAAGTCAGCATCCAGGCCGTGTCACCGGAATTCAATCCGTCTTGCGCGGCGGCCAGGCGCGGGAAGACAAGCAGGAGCGCGGCGGTCACGAGTGGAACGGCGGTGCGGCGTGTCAGGATCGTCATCAATCTAGCTCCTCGGCTCTGGTGTGCCAGGGTCGGCGCGGCGAGGTCTGCCCGGGTTCCTAGATCGCTTGGGCGTCCAGTTCGCTGGTGCGGATTCGGATGGCCTGCTCGATGTTGCTCACGAAGATCTTGCCGTCGCCGATGGCCCCGGTGCGAGCCGAGGTCTTGATCCCCTCGATGACGTCCGGCGTCTGGTCGTCGTTCACGACGATGTCCAGCTTGATCTTCGGTATGAAATCGACGGTGTACTCGGCGCCGCGGTAGATCTCCTTGTGCCCCTTCTGCCGCCCGAATCCCTTTACCTCCGTCACGGTCATGCCGGTGATGCCAAGACCAGAGAGCATATCGCGTACTTCGTCCAGCGTGTGGGGCTTGATGATGGCGGTGACGAGCTTCATCGTCCTCTCCTTGGTTGCGCGGTCAGCGGCGCGTACGGTACCGCACCGAAGATAGACAGACTGGCCGCGTACGTCAAACGCTGGCCACTATACTTCAGCGGCTGCGCCGGACCAAGCGAGACCTTGAGTGCTTGGACAGCCGCGTGCTGCGACCGTCCCGCGAGCGCGCGAGCCCGCCAGCGCGCGAGCCCGTCGCACGGGCGCCCGAAACGCCCCGACGCGCGCCGGTCACGAGGGCATGGACGGCGACAATGCTCCGTGCCGGGCGCTGAGGGTGCGGGCGACGAGCGACCGTGCCGCGATCAGGCCGGCCGGGACAGGCAGCCGGCAGGCGACCTGGTGCAGCGCCCCGGCGAGACGGCCCGGGTCGACCAGCGCCGCCAGGACCTCGGTCGATTCCTGCCGAACACGGTCCGCGGCCGAGAAACAGACCAGCGTGGCGAGCGCGGCCTCCGGCGCGAGGTCCTCGTCCGCACGACCGGCGGCGAGCTTCGAGACCCTGAGCACGGTGCTCTCGGCGCGATACGTCTCCATGGCGATGTCGGCCAGGCTGCCCAGAAGCTGCTGCTGGTCCGGTGCGAGGAGCTGATCGGGGTCGACCGTATTCCAGATCTCGCCGAGCACGAGGAGAAACACCTGTTTCAGACCGTCCACGTGCGCCCGCAGCGCCGGCAGGTCCGTACCGGTCCGGGGCGCGGCCTGCGCGGGGAGGGCGGCCACGGCCGCACGCAGCGGGAGCTGGTCGCGCGAGGCGCGCTTGAGGATGGTCTTGGCGATGCTGAGCCGGCAGATCTCGCTGGTGCCTTCGTAGATGCGGGTGATGCGGGAGTCGCGGTACCAGCGGGCGGCCGGATACTCTTCGCTGTAGCCGTTTCCGCCGTAGACCTGCAGCGCGTCATCGGCGACGCCGTTGTAGGTTTCCGACCCGATGACCTTGGCCATGGCGCACTCGATCGAGAACTCGGCGAGGGTCTGCAGCTTGCGATCGAGAGAATCGCTGCCGCCCGCCTCGGCGGCGTAGACGAGCCCCGCCGTCCGGTAGGCGACCGACTCGGCGCCGTACGCCCGCGCCGCCATGTCGGCCAGCTTGCGCTGAATCAGACCGAATTCGGCGATCGGACGGCCGAACTGCTTCCGCTCGCCGGCGTATCGCGTGGTGGTCTCGAGTATCTTCTTCGACGTGCCGGCGCAGTTCGCGGCCATCTTCATCCGGCCCAGGTTGAGGGTGCACATCGCCACCTTGTGACCCTTGCCGACCTCCCCGAGCAGGTTCTCGACCGGAATCTGGACGTTGTCGAGCTGCAACGCGCAGACCGACGATCCCTGCAGTCCCAGCAGTTTCTCGTGGTCGCCGACCGTCAGCCCCGGGCTGTTCCGCTCGAGCAGGAACGCGGAAAACGCGGTGCCGTCGACCTTGGCGAACAGGATGAAGAGGTCGGCCCAGCCGGCGTTGGTGATCCACTGTTTCGAACCGTTCACCACGTAGTGCGTGCCGGCGGCATTCAGGACCGCGCTCGTCTTGATGTTCATCGCGTCTGACCCGGACCCGGGTTCGGTCAGGGCGAACGCGGCCATCAGCTCTCCGTGCATGCAGGGTTCGAGATAGCGGTCGAGCTGGGCCTGGGTGCCGAAGTTGATCAGCGGCAGCGTGCCGATCCCCTGATGGGCGAAGACGGTCGAGGACAGACCTCCGAGATACGAACGGCACTCGCTCATGCCGGCGATGGCCAGGACGCTCAGACCGAGCCCGCCCAAAGACTCCGGCACTTCCGCCAGGAAGAGACCTAGGTCTGCGGCCTTCTTGAACAGCGGGCGGATCACGTCGATGTTGAGGCGGTCGATCTCGTGGAACAGGGGGGCCACCTCCTGTTCGGCGAACTCGCGAATCGAGCGCATCAGGAGACGTTCGTCATCACCCATGTCCTCTGGACAGACGACGTCGTCGGGCTCGATCTGGTCGAGGAGAAAGCTGGCGCCACGTTGTCGGGGCAACACGGTCATGTGGGCTCCTGGGGGATGATCGCCGCGGGTCGATTGCGGTGCGGGTCGGGTCCGCCGTTCCAACGAGAAAAAAGGGGTGACCCTGAGGCCACCCCTTGCGTTGAAACGTCACGCGCACAAATTGGTTGCGGGGGGGGGATTTGAACCCCCGACCTCTGGGTTATGAGCCCAGTGAGCTACCGGACTGCTCCACCCCGCGTCAACTGCCTGCCAAGGCAACTATCCGGCAATGCTAACATGGCGGCCTAGCCGGGTCAATCGGTGGCCGGAGGGGGTATCAGGGCAGAGGAACGGACCGATCCGTCACGATGAAGATTTGTTCGCCGGGACGGATGAGTCCGAGTTCCTCGCGGGCCAGTGTTTCGATAGCGGACGGGTCGGCCTGCAATTGCGCCGACCGCCGTGCCAGGCGGCTGTTTTCCTGCCGGAGGTGTTCGATCACGTCGGCCAGACGGGTCACCTCCTGCTGCGTCCGCGCGCCCTGAATCAGCCCGCGGTCACCTGCGATGCCGTTGCCGACGAGCAGCGCAAGGATGAGCCAGAGCAGGGTCGACGTCACGACCGGTGCGATCGGCTGGGGCTCGCGCGGCACCTTGACCGCCCCGTTCCGGCGGTCGGGTTCGAGGGGCAGCCGGCCCTGCGCGTCGGGCGGCCGGCGGGTGGCGGACGACCGGCGGGTGGCGGTGCGGGCGCGGGGTCCGAACGATCGGCGTGGCGTACGCGGCATGCTGAGTGATGTATCGGCCGTTGGCGTCCCGAGATTAGCGGCTGTGGAGGAGAAACACTTGTGATCGAACGTTCGCCGGTGGTGGTGTTGCTGACGTGTCCTGACGAGGCTGACGTCCTGAGATTCGCGAACACGCTGGTGGACGAGCGGCTGGCGGCGTGCGTGAGTGTGCTGCCTGGCGTCGTGTCGGTCTATCGGTGGGACGATGCGGTGGAGCAGTCCGCGGAGCGGCAGCTCATCGTGAAGACGACCGCTGACCGCGTCGAGTCGCTGCGCGACCGGGTACACGCGCTGCATCCCTACGACACGCCGGAATTCCTCGTGCTGCCGGTGACGGCGGGCAGCGCTCCATACCTGGAGTGGATCCGCGAGGCGGTAGCGAAGGGGAAGAGGTAGAAGCTCGTAATCGTACTCCAGACCATGTCTTCCCCGACTCGCCCGCCCGGGCTGCCCGCGCCGAAGCCGGCCAGCGCCACGCCGACCGTGACCGCCGTCGTCGCGCGCTGGGCCCGTCGGCTCCTGACGTCCGGCGTGGGTCGGCTGCTCATCGGCACGGTCGGACTGAAGATGGTCGCCGCGGTTCTCGGCGGCGCCGCGCCGGGCTGGCTGCGGATTCTCGATTCGGCTGGCACCATCGTCATCGCGGTGGTGCTCGGCTATCTGCTGCTGCGATCGTTCCGGTCGCTCCAGCGCCGGCTGCTCTGGCGCGTGCGCCGCAAGCTGGTGCTGTCCTACGTCCTGATCGGATTCGTCCCGTTTCTGCTCACGATAGTGTTTTTTCTGATCTTCGGCGCGCTGCTGGTGTTCACCGTCAGCTCGTTGCTGGTGCGCATCAGCATCGAGGACGTCGTCGACGATGCGGTGACCCTGGCGGCCAGCACCGCCGCCGATCTGACGGACGTGCGGGAGGCCGCCGGCATACGCGCCGTCCTGGCGCGGCGTGCGCAGGCGGTCGCCGGCCGCTATCCCGGCGCGTCGATCGCCCTGCTGACGGCCCGTTCGGAGGGCGGACCCGCGACCGATGGGTCGCAGTGGCTGGCCGGCGCGTGGGAGCATGCAAGCGGGCCGCCCGCTTTTCCCGACTGGCTGGGCGAGGTCGGGAGCGGGGTCGTGATGACCGAGGCGGCGGGCGCCGCCCGGGTCGTGGCGCGGGCCGCGCAGCGGCTGACGCTGGGATCCGGCGTCGCGGCGGTCGTCGCGGACCTGCCGCTGTCGCGCGAGGTCGTGGAGCGGGTGCAGGCGGCGAGCGGCACGGTGCTGCTCGAAGCCGCCGCCGATCCCGCCGTATCGCTCCCCAGGTCGGCCGTCTCGCTCAGCCCGCCCGCGGGGCCGATCGAAACGGCCGGCGGGTTGTCGCTGGTCTCGTTTCTCGATCTGCTCGACTGGGAGACCGGAGAGCAGGTGCGCGGCACGCTGACGTTCCAGATCCGACCGACGGTGTTCTACGGGCAACTGGTGCGCGGGCTCGATCTGTATTTCGTGCGGGTGCTGCTGATTCTGATGGTGACGATCGGGGTCATGTTTCTCACCATCGAGGTCGTGGCGCTGGCCAGGGGATTCGAGTTGGCACGGTCGATTACCGGCGCCGTGCATGAGCTGTTCACCGGGACCGAGCGGGTCCGGCGCGGGGATCTGGCGCATCGGATTCAGGTCGACACGCGTGACCAGTTGGGCGAGCTGGCGGGGTCGTTCAACGCCATGACCGGCAGCATCTCCGAGTTGTTGCAGCAGGCGGAGGAAAAACGACGTCTGGAAGAGGAACTCCGGATCGCGCGCGACATCCAGATGTCGCTGCTGCCCGCTGCCCCGGCGTCGTTGCCCGGGCTGGCGGTGACGGCCGTCTGTCGTCCGGCGCGCGAGGTCGGCGGCGACTACTACGACTTCCTGGTGCTGGGGCCGCGGCGTCTCGGCGTGCTGGTGGCCGACGTCTCGGGAAAGGGCACATCGGCGGCGTTCTACATGGCCGAGCTCAAGGGGCTGATCCTGTCGTTGAGCCGGATCTATCAGAGCCCGAAACGGCTGTTGATCGAGGTCAATCGGATTCTGTCGGACAGTCTGGACAACCGCACGTTCATCACGATGATCTATGCCGTGGTGGATCTCGACACGCGCACGATGACCTACGCACGGGCCGGTCACGCGCCGCTGATCTAC
Source organism: Vicinamibacterales bacterium (assembly GCA_965220695.1). Lineage (GTDB taxonomy): Bacteria > Acidobacteriota > Vicinamibacteria > Vicinamibacterales > UBA8438 > UBA9620. Next base: position 655,902 of record OZ244838.1, read on the forward strand.
GTGCCCGCGCAGCAGGGAGCGACGCGGCGGTCGCAGGTGCTCACGCCGGATGGTCTCGTGGTCGGGCTGCACCTGGACGGCGCCGCGCAACGGTTCGAGGAGCTGCTCGACGAGCGGACGATGCCGATCGCGGAAGGCGACCTGTTCGCGCTGTTTACCGACGGGATCACGGAGGCGATGAACGAAGAGTTCGATCTGTTCGGTGAGGATCGGTTCAGCCGCTTGCTTGAAGACCAGGCGCACCTGCCGCCGGCCGAGCTGCACGAGCGTATTCTCGGCGATGTCGCGGCGTTCGTGGGCGACGCCGATCAACATGACGACATGACCATCGTGCTGCTGCGCGTCGATAGTCTGTCAACGGAGGCGAGCGACGCATGAGCAAGCCGCCGCTGTCGGTCGTGTTTCGCACCTCGTCGTCCATCGAGGCCGACGTGGTGCGCGGCCTGCTCGAGACCCATGGCATCCATGCCGTCCTGTCATCGGGCGCGCCGCAAGTGATCTTTCCCTTGTCGATGAGCGTGTTCGGCGAGGTCCGTCTGGAGGCGAGGACCGAAGAGGCGGGGCAGGCGGCGCGCATCATCACCGAGTTCCGGCCGCAGGTCTCCGAGCGGTTGACGCGCATCCGGGACGAGTTCCGGGCCGTCGAACAGACCCTCGGGTATCGCTTTGCAGATCGGGGGCTGCTCGAACACGCCCTGACGCATCGGTCGAAGGCGCATGAAGATGTGAGCGGCGGCGTGCGGGACAACGAGTCGCTCGAGTTTCTCGGTGACGCGGTGCTGGGGTTCGTCATTGCGGATTGGTTGTTTCGTGAATGCCCCGACTGGGACGAAGGGCAGAAGTCGAAAGCGAAAGCGATGATCGTCTCGACGACCACGTTGGCCGCGGTGGGCGAGCACCTGGGGCTGGGTGAGCACCTGCTGCTGGGACGGGGCGAGGAGAAGTCGGGGGGCCGCCGCAAGCGTTCGTTGATCGCCGACACCTTCGAAGCGGTGCTGGCCGCCATCTATCTCGACGGCGGGATCGAAGAGGCGCGGGCGTTCCTCGATCGGTGCTTCAGACAGCAGCTCGATGCGGTCCGGACGGGCGGTCCGACGCCGGGGTTGATGGTGGACTACAAGTCGGCGCTGCAGGAGCATCTGCAAACGCACGACCGCGGCTTGCCCGAGTACCGCCTCATCGGACAAAGCGGACCGGCGCACCGCAAGACGTTCGCGACCGAGGTCCATGTCGGGGGTGAGGCGCTCGCACGCGGCGAAGGCCGCAGCAAGAAGGAGTCTGAACAACGGGCCGCGGCGCGGTCGCTCCAGGTGCTGGGCGCGAACGACTGAGACGGCGCATCCCGGCGACCGGCACAATTCCGCCTAGTCGATTTCGATCATGTTCCAGGAGTCGCGCCGCGGGCTGGGTGCGGACGGGACGACGGGCGGCTGCGGCGTGGGGGCGGGCGCCGGTTCCATGTAGGGGAAGCGGCTGACGACATAGTCCCGGGCCTCGCGCGCGAGCTCGTCGTCGTCGGGCGGCGCGGCGTGCCCGTGCAGACGCACCCACAGCCGCAGCAACGGGTCGGCGAAGCTGTAACGCTTGTGCCGGACGTCCACCAGATCGACGTCTTCCAGCCACGACAAGTAGTCTTTGGTGGACCCGGGCGTGCGGCCGAGCCGCCGTGCGATTTCGGTCAGGTTCAACGGTTCTTCACGGGACAGCACCTGCAGAATCGCCTTGAGCGCGCCGTATCCCCGCGCGCGATGCAACCGGAGCTCGTAGGAGAAGCGGCAGGCCATCGAGAGTGGCGCGTCCGGCGCCATCTGGGCCGCCAGCGTGCTCACCGGGTCGCCGTCGCCCATCGCGGCGGTCGCCTCGGCGATCAGACGCACGTTCCGCGGACGACCGTTCGTCATCGCGTGCACAATCCGGCTCAGCTCCCGTTCATCGTTGTCGGCGGCGCCGAGCCCGATCCGATGCAGCGCCGACGCCGTCTCTGCCGGACTGAGCGGCGGCACGTGGACACACTCGAACCGCTCGGGCGCATCCTGCAGGAACCGCCGTGCGCGCGTGCTGAACCGTGTCGCCAGGACGAACCGGTTCGGGCTGTCGTCCAGGGTGCGCCACAGGTCGCGCAGGACGCCGCGCAGTCCAGGAAAATTCTCGAACGTGCGGATGTCGAGCACCTCGTCGAGGAGGAACGTCACGCGGGTCCCGGTCCGGGTGCGCGCCTGGGAAAAAAAGGCACAGGCCTGTTCGAAGGCGCGGCGGGCCGAGCCCGGGCCGCCGGCCGGGTCCGGCGGCGGCGCGAGACAGCGTGTCGACCCGCTGATCGACGTCAGGAATCGTTCCGGCGTGGTGGCGACCCGCTCGACGTCGAGGTACTCCGCCTGTGGTCCGATCTGCGCACCCAGGCGACGCAGGAGCGTGGTCCGGCCGCTGCCGCAGCCGCCCACGATCACCGGGATCCTGGATGGGACCGCCTCGACCGCGGCGAGGATTCTCCGTTCGATGGCAGGTCGCTCGAACAGCACGCGATCTCTTTTTGCGCGGACAGAAGGACCGGGAGGCTCACTCGGAACCCAGGAGGCTCACTCGGAACCTAGAAGTTAAAGAAGAGCGCGTTGATTGTCAAACCTGCCCGCGCATGGGGCGCGCCGTGTCCTGCATGGCGTCAACCGCCTGCTCGAACGCCGGGTGGTCGGGGGCGTGTCGGGCCGTGGCGCCGCGTCCTCGCGTGGTGCGCCCGCCCGCGCCTTCTGCTACGATCGCTCGCTTGGGAGACGGCCACGCGGGCCGCCTGGATCGGGGCACAGTGTGAACATCGCGGTCATCGGCGCGCAGTGGGGTGACGAAGGGAAGGGGAAGATCGTCGACCTGCTGACCCCCAACGTCTCGATAGTGGCCCGCTATCAGGGCGGGCACAACGCCGGGCACACGGTCAATGTGGGAGACGCGCAGTTCATTCTGCACCTGCTGCCGTCCGGTATTCTGCATGACGGCGTCCGGTGTGTGATCGGGAACGGCGTCGTCATCGATCCCGACGCGTTGTTCGCCGAGATCGAGACGCTGGCGGCGCAGGGGATCGACGTTGGCGACCGTCTGCTGATCAGCGACAAGGCCCACGTCATCCTGCCGTATCACCGTGATCTCGAAGTGCTTTCCGAGGCGCGGCGCGGGGATCGCAAGATCGGGACGACCTCGCGCGGCATCGGGCCGGCATACGAGGACAAGGTCGGCCGGCGGGGCGTGCGCATCGCCGACCTGAGTGATCGGACGGATGACGGGCCGTTGGCGTCCGCGATTCGCGAGAACGTGGCGGCGCGCAACCGGGCGGTGGGCGGCGCCGAGGCCGACTGGCGAGCCCTGCACGCCGACCTGCGACACGCCTGGACGAGGTTGGACCGCTGGGTGGGCGATGCCTCGCTGTATCTGGCGCGGGCGATGGAGGCCGGCGCACGCGTCCTGTTCGAAGGGGCGCAGGGCACGTTGCTCGACATCGACCATGGCACCTATCCCTTCGTCTCGTCGTCGAACGGCACGGTGGGTGGCATTTGCACCGGGTTGGGCGTAGGGCCACAGGCGATCGGCGCGGTGCTCGGCATCGCCAAGGCGTACACGACGCGCGTGGGAGAGGGGCCGTTGCCGACCGAGCTGCACGGGGACATGGGAGACGCGTTGCGCGAGAGCGGGCAGGAGTACGGCGCGTCGACCGGGCGCCCGCGACGCTGCGGCTGGTACGACGCGGTCGCGGTGCGCTACGCGGTGCGGGTCAACGGACTCGACGCGCTGGCGGTCACGAAGCTCGACGTGCTCGACGCGCACGACGAGATACCGCTGTGTATCGGCTACCGGGTCAACGGAGAGACGTTGACCGAGTTTCCATCGAACGGGACGACGCTGGCGGCCTGCGAGCCGGTGTACGAGACACTGCCCGGCTGGGCGCGGCCGACCGCCGGAGTCCGTCGCTACGACGAGTTGCCGGCTGAAGCCCGGGCCTATCTCACACGGATCGAGGCGGTGACCGGCGTCCCCATCGCGATCGTCTCGACCGGGTCCGACCGGGCGGATACCATGGTGCTGCGCAATGGCCTGATCGACCGCTGGCGGGCCGAGGCGGCCGTGGCCGGCTCATCCGACTAGCAACGCGGGGTTTCACCACGGGCTGCCAGCTAGCGTGGGGCAGGGACGATATCGATGCGACACCAATCGACACGGCGTCTGGCCGCGGGGCTGCTGGCGGCGGCAGCGATGCTGGCCAGTGGGTGCGCCGAGCCGGGGCCGACCGTCGAAGACGCCAGGACCTTCCTGGAGGCGGCGGAGGCCGAGTTGCTCGATCTGTGGATCGACAGCGGGCGCGCCGCCTGGGTGCAGAGTACGTACATCACCGAGGACACGACCGCGCTCGCCGCCGCGGCGCAGACCGCGGTCATCGGCGCCACGATGCGGCTGGCGGCCGAGGCGGCCCGCTTCGACGCGGTGGAGTTGCCTGAGGAGCTGCGGCGCAAGTTGCTGCTGTTGAAGACCTCGATGGGGGTGGCGGCGCCGGCCGACCCCGTGCTGCAGGCCGAGTTGTCGGACATCACCACCGGCATGGAGAGCGCCTATGGCCGCGGCGCGTACTGCCCCGGCGGACGCGCGGCCTGTCTCTCGCTGCCGGAGATGGAACGGTTGTTCGCGGACAGCCGCGATACCGACGAACTGCTCGATATCTGGATCGGGTGGCGCACGGTGTCACCGCCGTATCGCGATGACTACGCCCGGTTCGTCGAGCTCGCCAATGCCGGCGCCCGCGACCTGGGCTTCGCCGACCTGGGCGAGCTGTGGCGCTCTGGATACGACATGCCGCCGGCGGCGTTCATCGAAGAGCTCGAACGTCTCTGGGCGCAGGTGCGTCCGCTGTACGAAGCGCTGCACTGTCACGTGCGCGCCGAGCTGGCCGACGAGTACGGCACCGCGGTCGTGCCTCCGGGTGAGCCGATACCGGCCCACCTGCTCGGCAACATGTGGAGCCAATCGTGGTCGAACGTCTATGACATCGTCGGGCCCGCCCGCGCGGACCCGGGCTATGACCTCACGCGGTTGCTCGCATCCAGCCGCATGGACGAGCTCGAGATGGTCAGGTACGGCGAGCGGTTCTTCAGCTCGCTGGGTTTCGACCCGCTGCCCGACACCTTCTGGGATCGGTCGCTGTTCGTGCAGCCGGTCGACCGCGACGTCGTGTGTCATGCCAGCGCCTGGGACCTGGACTACGAGTCCGACATTCGCATCAAGATGTGCATCGGCATCAACGACGAAGACTTCGTCACGATTCACCATGAGCTCGGGCACAACTATTACCAGCGGGCGTATCAACACCAGTCGCCGTTGCATCGCACCAGCGCCAACGACGGGTTTCACGAGGGCATCGGCGACACGATCGCCCTGTCGATCACACCCGAGTATCTGGCCGAGGTCGGGTTGCTCACCCGGGTGCCGCCGGCCGACCGGGATTTGGGGCTGCTGCTGCGGTTGGCGCTCGACAAGGTCGCGTTCCTGCCGTTCGGGCTGATGGTCGACCAGTGGCGCTGGAAGGTGTTTGCCGGCGAAATCGCGCCCGAGGCCTACAACGAGGGCTGGTGGGACCTCAGGACGGAATACCAGGGCATTCGCCCGCCGGTCCCGCGCAGCGAAGCCGACTTCGACCCCGGGGCGAAATACCACGTGCCGGCGAACACGTCCTACACACGCTATTTCCTGGCGCACATCCTCCAGTTCCAGTTCCATCGCGCGCTGTGCGAGGTCGCCGGCGTCGACGGGCCGCTCCATCGCTGCTCGATCTTCGACAGCGAGGAGGCGGGCGCACGGTTGAACGCCATGCTCGAGATGGGCGCCAGCCGGCCCTGGCCCGACGCCCTCGAGGCGATGACGGGAGGACGGGAGATGGATGCGACCGCGATCCTGGACTATTTCGCGCCGCTGCAGGCGTGGCTGGACGAGCAGAACGCCGACCGCACCTGCGGCTGGTGAAGCTGGCGGGGGGCCTCGTTGGCGCAACCCTTGTGGTCGCCCGCGATCCGTGTAGGGGCAACCCTTGTGGTTGCCCGCTGCGCTATCCGGCGTATTGCGCGTCGGTGACCGCTTCGAACCAGCTCGTTTTTTGCGTCGATGTTGATCGCCACGTGGGTCATCGGTCCCCCGCGTGCGGCCGCTGTGCCATACTGAATCAGGTACATATTCATTACACTCACGGAGTTTGACCGATGCACCGCACGCAAGACACCTACCCACTCAGCCACCTTCGCCAGCACATGAACGACCATCTGACCCGAGTGAAGGGCGGCGCCGTCGAGACCATCACGCAGAACGGCGAAGCCGCGCTGGTGGTGATGAGCCCGGAGACCTACGACTACATGGTCCACGCGCTGCAGCGCGGCCGCCTCTGGGACCACGCCATCGACCGGATTGACAACGGCGAACGAGGGAAGGACGCTCGGCAAGCAATCCGTGAGCTGGCCGACAAGCTCGGCATCGAACTGTGAGCCCGACCTATCAGGTCGTGTTTCTCCCTGAAGCCGAAGCTGCGCTTGAGAATACGGCCACGTATATCACGACCCACGACGGCCCCCAGCGCGCCGCCAACTGGCTGCGCCGCATGATCGAGAGCATCGACACGCTGGAGACCATGCCGGCGCTCTTTGCCGAGCGAGGCGTACGCGGCGGGCTGAAGATTCGCGCCAAACCCGTCATGAACCACCTGGCGTACTACGTCATCGACGAACCACGCCGTCTCGTGTTCATCATCGACATCGCGGCTGGTGCGGAGGGCCCCAAACGCGACAAGTATGAAAGTAACGAATAACGTCGCATCCGAATCGGAGGAGCGGTAGTGAATATCCGATCCGAGGGTGCCGCCGTCGACTCCCAGGTGGCCCGTCGTCAGGGGGTCGGTCAGATGCCGACCGCACCTGCGGCTGGTGAAGCTGGCGGGGGGCCTCGTTGGCGCAACCCTTGTGGTCGCCCGCGATGCCTGTAGGGGCAACCCTTGTGGTTGCCCGCTGCCCTTGTGGTTGCCCGTTGCCCTCGTGGTTGCCCGCTGCTCTTGTGGTTGCCCGATGCGTAGGGGCAACCCTTGTGGTTGCCCGCTGCGCTATCCGGCGTATTGCGCGTCGGTGACCGCTTCGAACCAGCTCGTCTTCGCGTCGATGTTGATCGCCACGTGGGTCATCGGTCCCCCGCGTGCGGCGCCGTGCCAGTGGCGCTCGCCGGGGGCGACGGCGACGAGATCGCCGCCGGCGGCCTCCCGCACCGGCCCGCCCTCTACCTGATAGCGGCACACGCCGGCGACGATCTGCAGCAGTTGCGGTCCACTGTGGCTGTGCCAGTGGGTGCGGGCCTGCGCCTCGAACTCCACCCGATAGACGTTGGTGCGCGGCGCGTCGGCGGCGCCGTCCATGCGCGTCAGGCGGGCCTGTCCGACGAACGTGTTCGGGTCTGACGGCTCACCGGCGAGCCGGCTCAGGGTGAAGTGCTTCATCCGTGGTTCCGATCGCGCACGGCACGCAGATCAGGCCGCGGCCGGCTTGCCCCCGTAGCGGGCGATGGCGTAGACTGCGCCGCCCGTGATCAGCGCCACCAGCAACGTGCCGGCGTTGAGCAAGCCGGAACTGCCATACGAGACGATGAGATAGCCGACCGACCCGGGCAGCAGGGCGTAGTAGACGAAGGGCAGGACCGTCATCCGGATGACGGTGCCCTCGCGCCCGAGCAGTCCAACGACGGCCGAGGCCGCGACGACGTTGTGGACGCAGATCATGTTGCCCGCGGCGCCGCCAATCGCCTGCAGCGCCACGATCCATGTGGGGTCGACCGCGATCCGCTCGCCCATCCCGAACTGGAACAGCGAGAACATCATGTTGCTGACGGTGTTGCTGCCGGCGACCGCCGCGCCGATGCCGCCGATGAACGGCGCGAAGATCGGCCAGGCCCCGCCGACGAGCGCGGCCACGCCGTCGGCGAGCACGATCGGCATCTGCTCGTAACCGGCGCCGCCCCCACCGGTGTTCAGGAAGACCTGCACCATCGGGACGGTGAAGACGAGCGCGACAGAGGCCGCGGCCGACACCTTGAGCGAGGTCGACCACGCCGTGACGTAGCGGTCGCCGGGAATCCGGTGCAGCGCCATCGTGATGAGCGACGTGACGATGAAGAGCGTGCCCGGCAGGTAGAGCGGCTGGAAGCTTGCGGTGATCGACGTGCCGAAGATCTCCGGCCAGCTCACGACCCAGGACTGGAGGATGACGCGGGGCGACTCGAACAATCGCGACGCCAGCAGCAGCACCGCGACGACGCCATAGGGCAGCCATGCCAGGTATATGTTCATGGACCCGCCGTGCGCGACGTCCTTCACCTCAACCGAGCCGGTCCACTCGGCCGGCCAGTTGCGTTTCTCGTCGAAGTCCCACGCCTCGTCCGCCGGCGGCATGAGGAACCCGGCGCGCGCCGCGAAGACGACGATGAGCAGCCCGAACACGCTGCCGACGAGCGCCGGAAACTCCGGCCCGAGATAGTAGGCGGCGGCGAAGTACGGCCCGGTCATCGCGAACGCCGCGAAGAGGGCGAACGGCCAGATGCGCAGCCCTTCCGCCAGCGTGCGGTTCTTGCCGAAGAAGCGGGTCATGAACGACACGAGGATGAGCGGTATGAGCGTGCCCGCGATGGCGTGCAGGATGGCGACCTTCAGGCCGATGTACCTCAGGAAGTCGGTCCATTCCGCGAATCCGGCCTGCGCGGCAAACGCGACTATCTCGGGGTTGTTCCCCTGTCCCAGGCCGGTGTTGACGCCCACCAGAATCGGGGTGCCGAGCGCGCCGAAGCTGACCGGCGTGCTCTGAATGATCATGCCGGCCGTGACGGCGGCCATGCCCGGAAACCCGAGACCGACCAGCAGCGGCACGGCGACGGCGGCCGGCGTGCCGAATCCGGCCGACCCTTCGATGAACGAGCCGAACAGCCAGGCGATGATGATCACCTGCACGCGCCGGTCCGGGGTGATGTTGGTGAACCCCTGCCGGATCGCCGTGATGGCGCCGCTCGCCTGCAGCGTGTTCAGCAGCAGGATGGCGCCGAAGATGATGTACAGCAACGTGAAGGCGATCACGAGCCCGTTGATGCCGGCCGCCGCGACCTGCGGGACCGGCACCTGCCAGACCGCCAGGGCGAGCACGACCGCCACGGCAAGCGACAGCGGCATGGCGCGGCTCGCGGGCCAGCGCAGCCCGACGAGGAAGACCGCGACCGTCGCGATCGGCAACAGGGACAGAACGGCCAGCAGCGACGTGTCCATACGGGGGTACCCCTTTCAGCAGCTTCGCAGCGTTACAGCCTCGCCGGCGGCGCGCGCGGGCGCACCAGCCGCGCCATTGTAGCGCAGACGCGCCGGCAGTCCGTGGCGAAAGCCTCCGGCCGCGCCGTGGGCGGCGATAGTGGCGTCTGCGGCGCCGGCGGTCAAGAATAGACCCATGCGAGTTGGCATCCCCACCGAGGTCAAGCCGGACGAGAACCGGGTCGCCATCACGCCGCCCGGCGTGGTCGCCTTCCGGCAGCATGGACACGAGCTGCTGATCCAGGCCGGCGCGGGCCGCGGCAGCGCCATCGCGGACGGCGCCTACGCCCGGGCGGGGGCGACGGTCGTCGAGTCGGCCGCGGCGGTCTGGACGCAGGCGGACCTGGTGCTCAAGGTGAAGGAGCCGCTCGATCCGGAGTTCGATCAGATGCGGCCCGGGCAGGTGCTGTTCACCTACCTGCACCTGGCGGCGTCGAAGTCCCTCACCGAGCGGTTGCTGGCGCGGCGCGTGGTCGGCATCGCCTACGAGACGGTCCAGCTCGCCGACGGCACCCTGCCGCTGCTCGTCCCGATGTCCGAGGTGGCGGGTCGGCTGTCGATTCAGGCCGGCGCGAGGTCGCTCGAGATGATCTCGGGCGGCAAGGGGCTGTTGCTGCCGGGCGTGTCCGGCGTGCGGCGCGGGCGCATCACCATCATCGGCGCCGGCATCGTGGGTTTGAACGCGTGCGTGGTGGGCGTGGGGTTCGGGGCCGACGTCACCATCGTCGACATCAACCCGCGGCGGCTGGCCTACGTGCGCGACGTCATGCAGGGTCATGTGACCACGCTCATGTCGAACGCCGCCAACATCGAGGAATCGGTGCGCGAGGCCGACCTGGTGATTTGCGCGGTGCTCATTCCAGGGGCGAAGACCCCGCGGCTGGTGACCCGGCGGCACGTGCGGCAGATGGAAGACCGCTCGGCGCTCGTCGACGTGGCGGTCGACCAGGGGGGCTGCGCCGAGACGAGCCGGCCGACCACGCACCACGATCCCCGATATGTCGAGGAGGGCGTCGTGCACTACTGCGTGTCGAACATGCCGGGCGCCGTGCCGCACACGTCGACCTACGCCTTGACCAACGCCACGCTGGCCTACGCGCTCGAGATCGCGAACCAGGGCTGGCGGGCCGCCGCCGCCGACCCGGCGCTGGCGGCCGGCGTCAACGTCGTCGAGGGGCGGGTGACCCATCCGGCGGTGGCCGAGGCCCACGGACTCGAGTGCGCCCCGCTCCGATAGGAGCCCGTGGTGAAAGCCCCGCGGCATTCGCGCGGCGCCGGATGATACGCTTTCCACGCCTCGGTTCCTGGTCTTCCAGCGATCCGCGTGCCGGCCGGCAGCGTCGTCGCGACCGTCCAGGATGTCCGGCGCGCGTGCCACGGGCTGCGAGGTCGAGATCGACGCCGGCGCCGGCACCATACAGATGCTGGAACCGGCGGTCGCGTGAGGGTGGGGCGCGGCGGCCCGGCGGGTGTTCGGCCAAACGGGTGTTGATTTGACCGAAAACGTGCCCGCCATCCTCGGCAGATTGTCGATCTGCTCTCGAAGTCCCGTAAGGTGCTGTACTACAAGGGATTAACTGCCTACCTACGCGGCCTATCCCCTCGTAGCACCCCCCGTTTTGAATCCGATTTCAGGGGACCATGGGAATCGCCTCCGGATGGATCGGGACCGGCGTCGGCGGCAGGGAGCGCCTTCGCCGCACGCATCAAAGCCCGTGGTAGGATGGATCCCTGTTGGACCGTGACGAGCGGAAGGTTCGCCTGCGGTCGATGCGAACGAACCAGTTCGTCGAGCAATCCCTCAGTGGCCAGCCGACGCCTGAACTGAGCGTCGCGCTGTCTCGATTCCTTTGGTTCTCTAATCGTGGGCAAACGGCTTCGCGTGCTGGCGGCATCCCAGATCGCTGGGATGCTGTACTAAGCGCGTGCACTTGAGGACTTGCTCGTACGGGAGGTCAACCGCGTCGGCAACGAACACCCGCAGAGGGTTCGACTCGCGTCTCCGATGGCAGACATCGGACATCTCACGGGGATGGCCGCATCGCTGATGATCGTATCGGTCTACGCGGTCGAACTCGCTTGCAAGTACGTGGCGGAGGAGGAGGGCCGTGAGGGAATCGGCGGGCACAACACCAAGCAGATCTACGCGATGATCGGACCCCCGGAACAAGGACGGATCGAGGAGCGATACCGGGAAGCCATCGCGGAATCCGAACGCCGGATGGCAGGATGGGATGGTCCCACGAAGCCCGACATCCAAAGGTGCATCGACGAGCAGCGGACGGTTCACCTCACGTTGCGGAAGCTGGGCCGCATGAACATCGACTGGCGGTACGCAGCGGAACAGCCCGGGATGTTCACCGTCGGGATCGGACCGATGGGGGCGTTGGTTGGCTGGTGCAAGAGCGGGACATTCGGCCGAACGTGGGACGTGGTGAGCACAGCCTTGCTTCGGCGGGCGGGTTTGGCGATTCTGTCGCGAGACCGCGCGCCGGCAGCGCTGGTGTTCAGTCTTCGGGTCGATCGGCTCCGGCGGCACGGTCTTCTTCGACCGCGAACTTCGCCCGCCGGTGTGAGACACTGCCGGGGTCAGGGAGGGGCCATGCACATGTTCCGAGACTGGGTTCGTCCGGCGGCGGTCGCGCTGGTGGTCGCCGTTGCCGGGTGCGGCGGTCCTCCGCCCGCCCCGCCGCAGTCGCTCGAGGAGCTCGCCGGCCGGTCGCTCGCAACGATCGACGGCGAGCTGGCGGTGCCGGGGCTGCGGGCGCCGGTCGAGGTGATTCGCGACGAGTGGGGGGTGCCGCACATCTACGCCGAGAACGACGACGACCTGTTCTTCGCCCAGGGCTATGTCATGGCGCAGGACCGGCTGTGGCAGATGGAGATGTGGCGCCGCTGGCACGAAGGACGGCTCGCCGAGATCTTCGGTCCGGAGGCGCTGCCCTATGACCGCCGCACGCGGCTGATGATGTTCCGCGGACCGTGGGACGAGACCGAGTGGACGAGCTATCACCCGGACGCGAAGCGGCTGTTCACCGCGCACGCCAACGGGGTGAACGCGTTTATCGCCCAGCACCGGGACAACCTGCCGGTGGAGTTCCAGCTCACCGGCATCGTGCCCGAGCCATGGACCGCCGAGACGGTCGTCCTGCGCTGGGCCGCGCTGGCCGTCCCGAGCGTGCGCGGGCACGCCATCAACGAGATCCAGCTCGCGCTGAACGTCGCCCGCTACGGCGTCGAGGAGGCGAACCGGCGCGCTGCCCCCGACCCCTGGGACGACTTGGTCGTACCCGACGGTCTCGACGTCGACATCATTCCTGAGGACATTCTCGACGTGATGCGCGCCGGCGACGGCGATCCGTTCGTGACCGGCCGGCTGCCGGCCCTGGAGGTCGTCGAGGCCTATCGATCGCTGCTGCCGGCGGTGCAGACCACGCAGGTCTCGCCCGGCGAGATCGCGACCGAAGGCAGCAACAACTGGGTGATGAGCGGCGACCGCTCGCCGGCCGGCGTGCCGATCCTGGCCAACGACCCCCACCGGCGCATCGAGATGCCGGCGCTGCGCTACTTCGTGCACCTGGCGGCCCCCGGCTGGAACGTGATCGGCGGCGGCGAGCCGCCGTTCGTCGGCGTGGACGTGGGAAACAACGAGCGGATGGCCTGGGGGTTCACCTTCGCCGGCACAGACATGGTCGACGTCTTCGTGGAGGAGCTGCACCCCGAGAACGACCTCCTCGTGCGGTGGCAGGACGGCTGGGAGCCGCTGCGGGTCATCGAAGAGGAGATTCCCGTCAAGGGCCGGACGCCGGAGCCGATCGTGCTGAAGTTCAGCCGCCACGGCCCGATCTTCTACGAGGACCTGGAGCATCGCCGCGCCTATGCCGTGCGGTCGGTCGTGCAGGAGCCGGGGACGGCCGCCTACAAGGGCAGCTTCCAGCTCGCCCAGGCGGAGAGTTGCGACGACTTCTTCGACCGGGCCATGCACTGGCTGGTGCCGACCCACAGCCTGATCTGCGGCGACGCCGACGGCAACATCGCGCTCCAGGTGACCGGGCTCACGCCCGACCGCGACGGGTGGAACGGACGCCTGCCGGTGCCCGGCAGCGGTGAGTACGAGTGGCGCGGATTCCGGACCGACCTGCCGCGCGAGTTCAACCCGGAGCGGGGCTACATCGCCACCGCGAACAACAACGTCCACCCGCCGGGTTACGAGGGGCGCCCCGTCTTCTACCATTCGTCACGCGGTGTCGAGACGTCGCGGATCGCGCGTCTCCATCAGATTCTCGGGGCGGGCGGGCCGCTGTCGGTGGATGACCACAGGCGAATCCAGCACGACGCGCGCTCGCTCGCGGCCGAACGCGACGTGCCGCTGTTCCAGGGGTGGACCGCCGCCGACGCCGATGTCGAATGGGCGCGCGGCCTGATCGCCGACTGGGACGCCACCCTCTCACGCGAGAGCACCGCGGCGGCGCTGTATGTGCGCTGGGGCGCCGAGGTCGACCGGCGTGTCCGGGACGCCGCGCTGCCGGAGCCGGAGCGTCGCACGTTGATCGCCGCGGGGCTGACGGCGGCGGTCGCGCGGCTGACCCGCGAACTCGGGCCTGAACGGGTCGAGTGGCGGCACGGGCGGGTCCACGCGAGCGCGCTGCCGCACATGATGGCGTCGGCGTTCGACCTGCCGACCGTCGAGCGCCCCGGCGGGTTCGGCGCGGTCAACGCCACCGGCGCCAACTTCCGTCGCATCATCGATCTCGCCGATCCGGACCGATCGGTCGCCAGCAACTCACCCGGCCAGTCCGCGCAGCCGGGCAGCCCCTACTACGACAACCTGGTGCCGCACTTGGGCAACGGCGAGTACTTCCCGCTGCTCTTCACCCGCGGCGCCGTCGAGGAACGGGCCGCGCATCGGCTCACCTTGACGCCATGACGGCCCTGCCGACCGCAACGCGGAGCCGGTACGCCCCGCTCGCCGCGGCGCCGCTCGCGCACCTGCCGTGCCGGCCGCCGGTCGCAGCGGCGCAGACCCGGGGCGCCGCCGCCGGCATGACGGTCACCGCCGCGCCCACGGGTGGGCCGGCTATCGGGGTGTTCTCGCTTTGAAGATCGCCACCTGGAACGTCAACGGGCTGCGGGCCCGTCTCGAATTCCTCCTCCACTGGCTGAAGGCGCGGGCGCCCGATGTCGTCGGGCTGCAGGAGCTCAAGCTTACCGACGACGAGTTTCCCGTCGAGGCGCTGCGGGCCGCCGGCTACCACGCGGCGATTCACGGACAGAAGAGCTGGAACGGCGTCGCGATCCTCTCGCGCGAGCCGCTGACGGTCGAGCGCAGGGGCCTGCCGGGGCAGGCGGCGCTCGGCGCGCGTCTGATCACCGCGTCGGTCGGCGACCTGGCCTTCACGACCCTCTACTGTCCCAACGGCAAATCCATCGACCACGACGATTACGCGCGCAAGCTGGCATGGTTCGACAGCCTGCTGGCGCTGGTGAAGGGACAGCACGACCCGGGGCGCCCGGCCGTGCTCTGCGGCGACTTCAACATCGTGCCGGCGCCGATCGACAGTTGGAACGAGGCGGGGCTGGCCGGGAACATCTTTCACACCGACGCCGAGCGCGAGCGGCTGCGGCGGCTGCTGGCGTGCGGCTTCACCGATCTGTTCCGCCATCACCTGCCCGACACGCAGTTCTTCTCCTGGTGGGACTACCGCGCCGGCGCCTTTCACCGCAACCACGGGCTGCGGATCGACCTGCTGCTCGGTACGTCGAGCGTCGTGGCGCGCCTGCGTCACGTCGAAGTCGACCGAGACTATCGCAAGAAGAAAGAGGGGCTCACCGCCTCTGACCACGCCCCGGTCATCGCCGAGATTGGCGCTGCGCCCGCGTGGCAAGGCGCGACGAGGGAGCAAATTGGGGCATTTGTGACCGAGGAGTAACGCCGCCACGTGGGATGCAGCGCCAATCGAATGCAGTGGGGCTTTCACCACGGGCTGCTACGGAATTCGGGTGCCATCGGATCTCGTCACGCTGGTGTCCCGGCCGAAGACGTCAATGCCTCGCACGCCGGTCGCCTGGGCTGGGTGCCCCTTGACCGTCACGGTCTCATCGAACGCGAACGTATTCGGCGCATAGCCCCGATTCCGCATGATGGACGCGGCGGCCCGGCCGAAGTAGACGTCCCAGTCGGCGGTCACGCTGAGTCATCAGCGTCCCGGACGCGGGCTACCGGCCGACGGCGCGGCGAAGCTCCTCGTCCGGCGCCTGCGAACCGGCGCCGATGCTCACGAACATCCGGACGCCCTGCTCGACTCGTTCGACAAGGTTGGCGTGGCCGTTGATGGCCACCGGCAGCCCGAACTCCCGGCCCGTCGCGATCACGGTGTCGATGGCGGCGGCCACCGCCGCGCGGTCGCCGACATACGAATCGCTGAGGTCGCCACGCCCCCGGCCCGTCCGGCTCTCTGCCTGTCTCGTCCGTACGAGTCAAACCGCTCGGCGTGCGCCCCCGTGCACGGTCGGCCTGCCGCCGTACGCCGCTGGTGGGTTCGTTCGAGCCTGACTATCGCTCCCTCATGTGGCTATCGTCGGGCGAATCCGGCGCACCGCGCTGGCTGCGGGGGCAGAATCCGCGTGAGGACAGTCGGTAATCCGCACTGTTCGAGGGGCGCCCTGGGGGCAGGATGGTCGGGCACGCGTTGATACGGACCATCCTCGAGGCGTCTCGACGGATATTTCTGCTAGAATCCTGCAATTCGGATGTCTGCTCCGCTGTTTTTGAACCGCGCACACCCAACCGCCGGATGCTTGTTCAGCGGCATGGGGGGCTTCGCCACGGGACTCGTCGAAGCCGGATTCGACGTGAAATGGGCCTCCGACAACAACCAGCACGCATGTGCGACGTTCCGCCACCGACATCCAGACATAGACGTCTACCAGGACGATGTTGCAACAATTCGTGTATCGGATGCTAGACTCAATCCGGTTGACGTCCTCGCTGCTGGCTTTCCCTGCCAGAGCTTTTCGCAGGCCGGGGACCGTAAGGGCTTCAACGATAAGCGTGGCGAGGCGTTTTTCGAGATTCCACGCTTCATCAAGGAGTTCCATCCGCAGCTTCGGCCACGCTTCGTAATTCTCGAAAACGTCGGCCACCTGCTGTACGGTGGCGATGGATGGTGGTTCGATCAGATTCGGCGCGAGATTCGGGACGCCGGCTACTGGTTTCGGCGCGAATCCTGCTGGCTGGTGAATGTCAAGGACGCGACAGATGTACCTCAAGACAGAGAAAGAATTTTCTTGGTGGCCGCATCGAGAGAGCATTTCACGTACAACCCGTTTGTGCCGCCTGTGTTGCCAGAGCCATCGAGGCGACCGCTCTCCGAATTCATTGATCGAGGATCGCGAGCACCAGCCGTCGACTATCTGCCCGCCGATAACCGCTACGCCAAGATGATCGGGAAAGCCATTGACAACGGACAGTCCGCGGAAAGCATCTACCAACTCCGACGCTCATACGTTCGGGAAAAACGTGGCGGGTTGTGTCCAACTCTCACCGCCAACATGGGCACCGGCGGCCACAATGTCCCTTTTGTCAAAGATCGGTGGGGCATCCGGCGTCTAAGCGTTCAGGAGGTAGCGACGCTACAGGGGTTCAGCGAGGACGCGGATATCTTTCCACCGGAACTGCCGGCTACCGAGAGGTATAGGCTGCTCGGCAATGCCGTGTGTCCGAAGCTGGCGCAAATCGTTGGCGCGGCCTGCTTCCAGGCGCTACGTGAGGAGGCATCGGATGACGAAGCACAAGGTCGGTTGGCGGTTTCCGCCGACCAACGGAGGGCGCGTTGACGGATTCAACGATCCCGGGATGGCGCATTTTGGTGGAACTCCGCTGCTGAGTTTGGCGCGTGAGGTGATCCAGAACTCCCTGGACGCCCGCGCATCCTCGGATCCCGTCGAAGTGTCCTTTGAGATCCATGTTATCGAGGACGGCGACGCTTACGGTAGGCGCCAACTCACCGATGCCGTTACAGCGTGCCTCAAAGCTGTTCCCGACAATAACAGGGCCCAGACGGCGCTTGAGCGCGCTGAACAATGCCTGCAGAAGAAAAAGCTCACGTTCCTGCGAGTCGCTGACTACAACACGAGCGGCTTACACGATGAGCACTGGATTGCGCTCGTGAAGAAGCAAGGCACAAGCGTAAAGGACAAGCCCGGCGCCGGTGGCTCTCACGGAATAGGGAAGTACGCGCCATTTGCGCTTTCGCCATTGCGCGCCGTGTTCTACTGGTCCAGGTTCGCACATGGTGCAAATTTACGGGAACAGTTTCAGGGCAAGGCCGTCCTGATGTCACACGACGGCGCTGAAGGCGAAACGCAAGGGACCGGCTTCTATGGCGTTGTCGAAGGTTGCGACAAGTTGACTGGTAACGATATACCCGAAGCGTTCCAAAGAGTCGAGATACAACGGAATTACGGTTACGGCACGTCCCTCTGGATCGCCGGGTTTCCCAATGCTAAGGGTTGGCAGCGCCGGATCGCGAGAAGCGTTATCGAGAATTTCTTTCTGGCAATTCATGACAAGAAACTTGTAGTCGTTGTCGAACCCGACGACGAACTTGAGAATCATGAATTGTTGCAGATCGACCGCGAGACGCTCAAAACGTGGTTCGACTTTCTGCTGCAGAATGGTGGCAGTTCCGACGATTCAGGTGAGTGGGCGCTGGACGAAGCGCGAACCTTCTGGGAAATGGTCTGTGATGAATCGGCGATTGTGAAGGAGAAGGAAGATGGCGACTTGGGCCACTGCAAATTGTGGATCAGGGTGGATGATAGTCTCCCGAGCAAAGTTGCGTTGGCTCGACAAACCGGAATGGTGATTACGGCGCAACAAAAAGGTTTGCTCAGATTCCCGAACATGATGAATTTTGCGGCACTCTGCCTGTTCGATTCCGAAAAGGGAAATGAATTGCTTCAAGGTATGGAGAATCCGCAACACAACCAGTTCGAGCCGAACTGGTTGCCAGAGCCCGAGCAGCGGAAGGGACGGCGTGCTCTCGAACGTGTCGTCGGCTGGATTCGTAACGAGATTCGGGACGTTGCCAAGCACCAAGTATCCGAACATCCCACCGTCATCACGGAGTTGGCGCGGCTCCTGCCGGACGTGGAGCCAGACGAAGCGTTTGGCGCGGGACGGGATGGCGACGAGGCCGCCTTCGACGGCGGACCCGTAATCCGACCTAAGCAGCTACGGCGACGCGTCGTACCTCTTGAGGAGTTCGACGACGGCGTCGGCGATGGCGGCGAAGGCAACGACCTTGGCGAACACGGTGGTGGCGGTGGCGGGGGACAGGGTGGCGGGGATGGACGCGGCGGCATTGGAGATGGTCATGGGGGCACCGGCACCAAGGGAGGATCTTCAGGTAGGTCAACGCTCGATATCGAGGATGTGCGGATTGTCCCGGTCACGGGAACAGACAACAACTACCGAGTGAGTTTCACGCCACGCGTTACCGGAGCCGCTTCATTGCGGTTCAGCGAGGCCGGCGACTCAACCGCCTTAGACAGGCGGGACGTTCATGTGTTGGACAACGACGGCCACGTCATAACAGTGGATTCCTTTGCTTTAACCGCTGGGCGTCGAGTAACGTTGCAGATCACAAGTGAGGAACCAATTGGTGGGCGTGCGTGGAGGCTGACGGCGGTTCAGCCAGCGACCGGTTGACGCGCATAGCCGAAGGAAAACACGATGAAGTTTGATCCTGCCAAATCGTATCCTCATCCAGTTCTTCGGCCAATGAGCAACGATTATCCTCAGGCTGAGTTCCAGGTTGAAATCACGCTGGAAAGGGTGACCGATTCAACTGCAACACGCGTGAAAGCCAATTTCGTATTGAGCGATCCTGACTTGTTAAATTTGGTCGCAACGGGAGGTGCGACGTACATACTGCTCGTACGATGTCCGACAACACACCTACGAGACGTGCAGCACAGCGCCGAGACTACAATCGAGCAGCGGTATCAACCTGGCATGTTATCGGGAAGGACGGAATTCTGTCCGTTCTTGGTTTCCACGCGGGAGCTGGTTCAATTTCGCGCCGACGGTTGGCACCACGAGTTCCTGAGCCAACCCGCGTACGATGTCAGCGCAGGGGCGGTGCTTGCAACAGACTATCCAAAGGAGTATTGGATTGACACAGCACCGGAAGCATCAGTAGGGTCTATTTTTGAACTCGTTGAGAGCAAAGATATTCCCGTCGACCAATGGTGCTGCGATCTCGATGGCGAACGCGTTGGTATCCTAATGTCTGCAGCAGCGCTCCATAGATTCCGGGACGCGCGTGCTCGATTGAATGGAACACAAGATCAAGCCTATTTGATGAATTCGGTGTACATGCCCGCTTTGCTCCACGTGTTGTCCACGGCAGATGCGGCAAGCAATGACTACAGCGATCGGCGATGGTATCGCTCGCTCGACGCGAAACTCGATGATCTCAAAAGGCCAGGACTAGGGGCATCGGCGACGAACCGACTCCTGGATGCACAGGAGCTGCTGGAACGACCCTTCGCCCAACTTCCGTTTCAGTTGGATGGCAACGATGGGAACGAGACGTGACGGCGCTAAAGTACTTTAGCGAAAGGGCAGTTGAAACGCTGTACCAATCGGTGGAACAGCATCTCGACTGGTACTATTCGCCATCGAATCCGGAGCGGTTCATTCGTGGAATGCAGCACGCCATACGCGAGACCACCATGAGTGGCGTGTCGTTGAAGGACATTCTGAAGACAGGGGATGAACCATCTAAACTGGACGCCAAGAATGCGATGGCAGTCTATGCCGACACTCCCATGAATGGACTGCAGCCTCACGAGGCAGCAGACGAGCGCCTGTGGGTCCATCTTTGCCACACCGATTGTCCTCAGTATGTCACGGATCGATGGCTAAAGAATAGGCCGGTCGACGACAAAGTGGCAGCCTCGCGTGTGCGAAACCATTTCTTCGCAAAGGGCAACCGGGGTGTCATTCGCGACAACGCTCTTTCAAGGCTGTGGTGGCTTGGATATATCGCGCACGAGGTTAGTTCTGATGATCCGAGGAAGTTTCTGCAAATACTGCTACACCGGCAAGATCTCCGGTCTGCGCTGATCGAACGTCCGTCAGTATCCATGAACCGAAGGGTGCTGCGATCGGTGTACTGTGTCATGCAGGCCCATTGGGATTCGGCGGCAAGCCGTAGCGACCGCGTAACTTCTGGGGAAACCTCCCCGCTATTCGTACGCGAGACATTCAGAGACTGGATGATTCGCTTGAACCGTCGAGGGGGCGTCGTTCTCCTCGACGCATTGGACGATAAGGGGCTCGTAGAGTTGGTACGGTGTGAAGCGGACGAGGCTCTGGCAAATGGGAACGAACGTGACTGATAACCTTAGCAAAAGAGATCGGTCACGTTGCATGTCACGGATTCGGTCCCGGGGAATGAGTCCGGAGACGGCCGTTCGGTCCATAGTGCACCGCATGGGATTCCGATTCCGTCTTCATCGAGCGGATTTGCCTGGTAGGCCGGATCTTGCCCTTCCTCGATTCGGTGCCGTGATTTTCGTTCACGGGTGTTTCTGGCACTGGCACCAGAAGCTTAGTTGTCCTATCGCCGGCGTGCCAAAGAGCAACCTGAACTATTGGCAGCCCAAATTGGCCCGAACGCGGATTAGAGACATCCAGCACACACGGGCGTTGAGAAGACTCGGCTGGAAAGTTCTAGTGATTTGGGAATGCGAACTTACAAACAAAGAGGAGGTGAAAGCAAGAGTTCGACGCTTCTTAATTGATCGAGATAATTAGTTCACTGTACGAATGAACGAGCAATGCCAACCGGCGGCAGCGTTTGTCGGCGTTCCCTCGGGCGGTGCAGTTGCTAAAAGGCGTTAGCCAACCGCACGAGCGCCGAGGGCGCCCGTTGCGCCAGGCGTTCTGGGCATGGGCAGTCGAGGTCGACCGCAAGGTGTTCTTCACGAACGAGAACGGCACCACGTTCGTGGTCCGCGCGGGCTCGGAGTTCGAGCTGCGTTCGAGGAGCGCCCAGGGGGGCAGGATGGTCGGAAACGCGTCAATGCGGGCTATCGTCGCGGCTCAGCTCCGGAGAGACGGCCGACTCCTCGATGCACTGTCGGCCGGTGAAGATGCCGCTCAGATCCGGCGCCCCGGTCGCCGAGAACTGCGCCTCGGCGTGGGCCGCGCCGACCGTGACCCCGAGGGAGATGATCGCGACGATCGGCCATCCGTGGCGGTCTCGCCGAGTCGTCAGTGTCCCGACGCGGGCTACCGGCCGACGGCGCGGCGAAGCTCCTCGTCCGGCGCCTGCGAACCGGCGCCGATGCTCACGAACATCCGGACGCCCTGTTCGACTCGTTCGACAAGGTTGGCGTGGCCGTTGATGGCCACCGGCAGCCCGAACTCCCGGCCCGCCGCGATCACGGTGTCGATGGCGTCGGCCACCGCCGCGCGGTCGCCGACATACGAAGCGCTGAGGTCGCCCGAGCCGGCCCACAGGATGGCGCCGATGCGCCTGTCGCTCAGCGCCCGGGCGATATCGCGCACGTGCTCCACGCCAAGCTGGTTCTCGATGATGAAGATCGGAATCAGGCTTCCGGCCGGGTCGAGCCGCCAGATGTCGGCCCTTTGGCGATACGCGCCGGTGGACAACCCCCAGTAGCGGGCCGCGATCGCGGGGCTCGTGCCCCGGATCCCCTGCGGCTCGAAGTCCGGGCTGTCCGGTGCCTGCGGGTAGCGCATCGCCCGCACCGCGTGCAGCGCCTGGTCGACCGTCTCGGTGTGCGGGAACACCAGCCCGTGCACACCCTGGTCGAGCACGTTCTTGATGAGCCACTCGTTGCCCTCGCGGGCGTTGAACGGCATCCGCACGAATACCGTCTTGGTGGCGGTGAGCCCCGACTCGGCGATGGCGCGGCGGTCGAGCAACCACTGCATGTACTCGGTCAAGCGAGGCACGTCGAACGGCACGTGCTCGAGGTCGTAGACCACGAAGTCGAAGTCGCGGTTCGCCGCCTGCGCGACCGCCGACTCGCGGTCGCTGCCCACCCCGATGTAGTTGACGAACTGTCCGAAGATCGGCTTGTCGTCGTCGAGTGTCGGAACGACGGTGTTCACCGGCGCCGGCTGGGCCAGCACGGCGCCGCTCATGGCGACCAGCACGGCGACGGCGATGATCGTGGCTGCGATTGCGGGCGTTCTCATGACCGGTTCCTCCGTGTCACGCGTGTGCCCCGCCGGCCCCGCGGGTGGACGTCAAAGACCGGCCAGGGCCGCCTGCGCGCACTCGTGGGCCACCGTCAGATAGCGGCCCACTGCGTCGGTGCCGATGACGTAGGGATGCGGGTCGCCGGGCTGCCGGGCGGCCAGCGCCGGCAGCTTCGTCTTCGATCCGTCGAAGTTGGTGTGGTTGGCGATCAGCACGTCGGCGCCCGTCTGCTCGACGATGTCGCGGAACCGCGCGGCCGACGCCACGTACATCTCCAACCGCTCACGGTTAGGCCCGAAGTTGAACGCCGTGCCGCCCCAGGCGGCCGCCAGGTGGGATCGACCGCGGTCACGCACCGGCACGAGCGTGGAGATGGTGCCTTCGGTGTGACCGGGGGTCAGGTAGAGCGTCACCGTCGTGTCGCCCAGCGTCAACGTGTGCCCGTCGGACGCCACGACGTCGCGGGCCGGCCTCCAGGCGGGGTTCTGGCGGTCGAGCAGCGCCCAGTCGGCCTCCGCCATGACCACCTGCGCGCCGAACCGCTCCTGCAGGTACTTCGCGCCGCCCGCATGGTCGAGATGGGCATGGCTGATCACCACGTACTTGATGTCGGCCGGGTCGAACCCCATCGCCGTCAGCCCGTCGACGACCTCGTCCTCGACCGAGTAGTCGAAGATGGCGTCGATCAGGATGATGCCGTCCGACGTGGTCACCGCCCACGCCGAGTACTCAGTCATCCCGACGAAGTAGAGGTTGTCGAAGACCTGCACCGGTTCGGCGTGCCACGCGTCCCGCGATGGCGTCGGTCGCGGCCCGCGGCGCGCGCCGGCGCGGCGCGGGCGCGGGGTGCCGAGGCTCTCCGCCTCGGCGCAGATGCGGTCGAACAGCCCGACGTGGTCACTCCCCGCCGCCTGCCTGGCCGCCTCGACATGCCGCTCGACCTCCGCCGGCGACTGCGACGTAACGGCGCCCGAGGCGAACACCGCCGACAGCATGGTCGCGATTGTCAGACGTCTCACGGTTCCCTCCCACTGTAGCCGCGCGGGCCGGTCGGCCCGACGCCAGGGCGTGCGGCGATGATAGCGTGATTCACCCGATCCGGGGTCGCGAGACCGGTCGCCATGTGCGGCGATGCCGGCGTTCGAGGCGGCGCTGGCCTTCACGAACTGCGACGTCTACCGTCCGTGTGACCATGCCGGTACGGCTGGGCGGAGCCGAGTAGGTCTAGGAGCCCGTGGTTAAACCTCGCGTCGCACCGAGACAGGCGCGGCGCCTGCCTGACAAGGCGCGAGGAGGGAGCATATTGAGCATATTCGACCGACGAGCAACGCAGATCAGGCAGGATGCAGCGCCTGTCGAATGCAGCGGGGCTTTTGCCACGGGCTCCTAGTAGGGGTAACCTGGAAGCCTTGGGGTTCCGGGCTTCCACTCCGGTAGTGGTTCCCATCCGTCACGATTCGGCATCTCGACCTTCGGCAGACTCTCGGCGTCGAGCACCAGATCCTCCGCTATGACCTCGTTCTTGTACAGCAGAAACGCCGTCAGCGCGTAGACCTCATCGGCGGTCAGCGTCCCCTCTCTATTGAGCGGCATCCCGCGATTGATGTAGTCCCATACCGTCGTCGCGTACGGCGAGCGGTGCGGCAGTATGCGCCCCGCGGCCCAGGGGTCGACGTCCGACCCCGGTTCGGTCTTTACCAACCTGGGACCCCGCCTGGGAGCTCGGCCGCCTTCCCCCTCCCTCCCGTGGCATCCCGCGCACCCCTTCACCAGATAGACACGCGCCCCATCCTCGGCGGTGCCGCGCCCCGGCGGCAGCTCCTCTCCCGTGGGGCCGATGGAGATATCCCAGGCACGGATCTCTTCCGGGGTGGGGGTCCGTCCCACGCCATAGGTGGGCCCCTGCGCCAGCGCGGAGCCACCCAGGAGCATCACCAACGCAAGAGGTCCAACAGACCGCGGCAAAAGCCCCGCTGCATTCGAGCGGCGCTGCGGTCGCAAATTTTCTAATTTGCTCCCTGTCCCGTCTGGCGGCGTTGCTCCTCGGTCACAAATGCCCCAATTTGCTCCCTCGTTGCGCCTTGCCAGCCGGGTCCATCGCCATTCTCGGTGCGACGCGGGGTTCCACCCCGGGCTGCTAGGCACGCCCATTGTGAACGCTCCCATCGCTGGCGACCCGCCACGGCTGAATCGTGTTGTCGAGGCCCGGCACACCGTAGGACGAATCCGGGGACCCTGTGAAGTGCTCGGCGACCTGGGCTTGCGACGGTTGCTGCTGGCCCAGTTCGTCCGTGCAGCGCGACATGAGCTCGGTCTCCTGTCCGTCCCAGTTCCAGTGCAGGCGGAACCGGGTGTGCGCCATGCGGTGCGCCGTCCCCTGAATCTCGGCGTCCATCCAGTTCCGGCCGGCGTCGGTGGACACCTCCACCCGGCCGATAGCGCCCCCACCGGACCAGGCCAGGCCGGAGACTTCATAGAATCCGCGGCCGGGCAACTGCTGTCCCGCGGATGGAAAGGTGATGACCGATTTCGGTCCGATCTGGTAACCCAACGCGGCGCGAACCGGGTCGCGACTGAGATGCCCGTAATCGTTGTAGTTCAGGTAGTACCGGTCCACCGCCTTGATTCGCCTGAGATACTTCGTGTTGAAGATTCCTTCGAAGCCGGGAATCAGCAGCCGCAGCGGAAAACCCTGCTGGGGACGCACCGCCTCGCCGTTCATGCCGTACGCGACCACACAGTCGTCCATGGCCTTTGCCAGCGGAAAGCTCGACGCGCCTTTCACATTCTCCGTCCCTTCCGCGACGACCCAGGACGCCCCGTCTTTCACACCGGCTTCCTTGAGCAGCACGGACAGGAGCACGCCGGTCCATTCGGCGCAGCTCGTCATCCCGTGCGTTTCCTGAACGGTCTTGTGACTGCGTCTCGCACGGTTCCCCGCGCATTCGATGAAGTGAGGGCGGGTCACCGACGGGAGACGCTTCAAGTCCTCCATGGTGAAGGTCAGCGGACGGTCCACCATGCCGTGGACCATGAGGCGATGCTCCCTGGGATCGATCTCTGGAATGAAGGAGCCGCGGGTGGTCCCCACGAAGTGGAGCGAGGACGGCGTGATCATCCCCACCGAATCCTGAAGCGGCGCCGCCACATGAAACACGAGCCCGAACGCATCGGGCGACTGCCTGCCACCTGGCGGGTGCGGTATGCGTACCGAGGTCACGAAACGGGAGCGCTCGCCATAGGCGATCATGTCCTCATCGCCCCTGATGAAACTTGCCGGTCCCGGTGTCTGGCCGAACGCCGGCTCTACCGCTCCCGCGGTCAAACCACCGGCCAACGCGGCGCCGCCTCGCAGGAATTCCCGTCGATCTGGTCGTTTCGAACCCATGGGCCTCTCCTTCGCAACTGAGGTTACCCGCAAATCGTCTACCCTCGGCCGAGTATACGCCGATCTCGGGGGCCAATCGAGCACAACCCGGAGTGCCTGCAGCGCGGGAGTGACGGCTAGTCTCCACCGTGCCGTGTCCGTTGGCGACCCCCCGGGCACGACCACGGGGAGGTCGCCGGGCGATCCCGATGAGGGCGTGCCCGAAGGGGTTCCAGGGGGTCACCCTCAGTCGACCAACGCGATCAGAGGATCGAACTGGGCCGCGCGGCGCGCCGGCAAGAGTGCGTTGACGCCAATCCGTAGCGGATTCTCGCCCGTGGCGTCGAAGAAGCTGGGGGCTGCGCCGGCCGACGACCGGTCTCAAAACTGATAGCGCATGCCGATCTCGACGTCCCGAGCAGAGCTGGCCGCGGTGGGGATGCCGAAGTACCTCGACGTCAGCACGCCGCTCGGGTTGCGCAGGTTGACGAGGTTGAAGAGGTTCTCCACGTTGGCGTAGATGCTGAACTGCGCCTGGCTGTCGTCCGGCCGGAACGTCTTCGAGAGCGTCATGTCGGCGACGAAGAAGCGCGGCCCGTCGGCGCTGTTCCGCGCCACTCCCTCGGGACGGTCGTTGGTCTCGAGGTCGTGGTTGTCGTCGGCGCCGGTGGTGATGTTGTAGGGCCGGCCGCTGTTGCCGAAGGCATCGACCGTCAGCAGCGTGCCGAACGGCGCCTGCATGTTGACGCCGAAGCTGTAGCGATGGCGCTGGCTATAGCCGGCGCGTCCCCAGTCGGCGTCCGGATCGTAGCTGTTCATCGGCACGTAGAAGGAGCCCTGGTTGTCGTCATGGTCCGACGACAGGGTGTAGCTCGCGTTGTAGGTGAGGAAGGTCAGCCGCTGCCGGTACCCGATCCGCACGCCGTGCGACTGCGACCGGCCGCTGGACTCGAGCTGCAGGATGCGCCCGTCGCGGGGGTTCGGCGTAACGGTCTCGCCCGGCAGCGGCGCGTTGAGATTGATCGTGCGGAAGAGGTCGACGCCGCGCGTGAAGTTATAGGACGCGTCCACCTGGATGTTCCAGGGCAAGGACCGCTCGAGCGACAGCGACGCCCGGCCGTCGTAGGGGACCGACACGTCGTCGGCGAACAGCCGCCGCGACGAGGGCGGCACGATGCTGGCGTCGCCACCCGCGAACGGGTCCGGATAGCCGGGGGCGCTCACCTCGATGTCGTACTGGCGGGTGCCGTCCAGCCGCAGCACGTCTTCGACGAGCCTGAGGCTGAGGTTCTGATGGAACAACCCGGCTCCGCCGCGCAGGACGGTCGACCCCAGCGAGTAGGCAAAGCCCATGCGCGGGTCGACGTTGTCGTTGTCGCTGATGTTGGTCTGCCGCTCGTAGCGGAGACCTGCGAAGACGGTGAAACGGCGGCTGATCCGCCAGTCGGTCTGGACGAAGCCGGCCACCGCGATCTGCAAGGCATCCAGGTGCGGGTCGCCCCGAGTGACGGTGTAGGTCAGCGGCCGACCGGCCAGGTACTCGTCGAGGCTCGAGAAGGTGAACGTGCCGCGAAAGCCGTCCTCCGAGAACGACGAGGTGGTGCGATAGCCGATCTCCGTGCCCGTCTTGAACGTCAACTGCTCGCCCTCGAACCAGAGCGTGTTGGCGAGCGTGTAGCTGTTCGCTCGTTGCCGGTTGTTCCGGTCGGCCCCGCCGCTCCGGAAGGCGTCGAGCACGTTGATCCGTTCCGCGCTGGTCACTGCCGCGTTGGCGGACTCGTTGCCGAAGTACGTCAGCGACACCTCGTTGAGCATGCGGGGCGAGATGATCCAGATCTCGCGCAGCCCGCCGCTGATGTTGGTGCGGGACTGCGTCGACGCGCGCTCCGGCAGCGTGAAGCCGCCGACGCCGTTGTTGTCGCTGGTCTGGCCCTGATACCGCAGGGTGAAGTGCAGGGCGTGGTCGGCCCCGAGCTGCATCTGGCCGTTGCCGCTGTAGGAGCGGCTCACCTCGGGCGACACGATCCCGTACGAGACGCTGCCCGCGGGCGTGGACGCCACGACCGTGTCTGCGTTCTCACGTTCGCGCTGGTTGAACGTGAAGCTGGCGGTCAGGAAGTCGCGGATGAACGGACCGCTGACGTTGGCGTTGATGTTGCGTTGCTGGAACTCGGGCTTGGGCTTGTTTTTTGCGAAATGGTTGCGGGCGGTCAGCGCCTCGTCGCGGAAGTCGAAGCTGAAGTTGCCGTGGAAGGCGCCCGTTCCGCCTCGCTCGATGACCTCGATGTTGCTACCGGCTCCACCGCGCCCGCCTCCACCGCGAAAGCCTCCACCGCGCCCGCCACCCCCGTGGAAGTTCCCGCGGAAGCTCCCGCCGAACCTCCCGAAGCCCGGGGCGCCCCCGCCGCCGAAGTTCTCGGTGGTGAACTGGTTGCTGTTGATGCGAATCTGCGCGATCTGCTCGGACGAGGCGGACGCGCCCGGTTCCGTCGCCCCGCCGAAGTACGCGGAGGTGGGGCGCGCGACCGCTCGCAGCGCCAGGACCACCCTGCCGAACCGCGTGTCGGGCGCCGGTGCCGCCGGACCGGGCGGCTGCGCTTCCGACCCTTCGCTGTCGATCGGCCGGGCGGGGTCGCCGACATCGCCGCGCGGCGGTTCCGGCCCGGCGGCATCGAGCAGCGCCTCGACCTGGGGGGGCGTCAGCAACTCGGCCACCCTCGCCAACGCGTCGTTCTCGATGTCGGACAGATCGAGAGCTGCCGCTTCGTCTCGCTCGGCGTCGAGCAGCCGGTCCGCGACCGTCTCGTAGATGGACGTCGCCTGGCGCGTCTGGCCCGCGTCGAGCGGCGCGCCCGTGTCGTCGAGGAAGAGCCGCAGCGCCGGGAAGCTGCCCGCCGCTCGGATCTGGGCGGCGCGATGCTCGCTCCAGACTTGGTGCTGCTCCGGTGTCAACAGCTCGGTCAGCGTGACCTCGAACGCTTCGTTCATCCACTGGATGCCGGCCAGGGCCCGGTCGCGGTCGGCGCCGCGGACGGGGCCGCTGCTGAAGTCCATGATGTCGCCGAACAGCCGCTCGGAGGCCTGCCGCTGCTCCTCCATGACCAGCACCAGCTCGCTGTTCTGCTGGTCGGAGAAAGGCACGCCGGCATCGCCGAGGACCTGGTCGGCGACCGCCTTCATGTCATCGAGCGGGTTCGACGTCGTGACCTGACCGATCGCGACGCTCGGGAGCAAACAGAGGACGAATGTGAGGACCGTCGCCAGCCGGCCCGCGGTCGGGTCTTGCATGGTACTTCCAAGGTTTTGCATCGTTACTTCAAGAATACGACAGCCAAGCCCCAAGCGTCTCACCATTCTGCGCGAAATAGAACGCCGGCCCGGGCGGGTCGTGTCGCCGTGCCCCTCCAACCTTCTTTGAGTGGGGCAGCGCCGCAGCGGCGCCGAGCTCGAGAAGCCGCCGGCGAGCGCGCTCGGTGGCATTCAGGAGGATCTCTGGGGTATGGTCGGTGGAACCGTTCGCCGGCGCGGGGCACGGGCGCCCGCGGGCGGCGGACAGGTGGTCACGCGATAGCAAACTCGGGGAGGCCGTTCATGAGACGTTTCGCGCCGGCGCTGGTGTTCGTGCTGATCACGTTGTTTCTCGTCTCCGTGGCGCCCGCCCAGCAGCGGGGCCTCAGCGGCGGCCAGGTGCGGTCCGCCGAGGCCGAGGTGCCCCGGCTCGTCGAGCTGCTGGAGCTGACCCGGGGCGCGACGATCGCCGACGTCGGCGCCGGATTCGGCGCCTGGACGATCCAGTTCTCGCGCTGGACCGGCCCCGACGGGCGGGTCTACACCACCGACATCGGCGACAGACAGCTCGCGGCGCTGCGGGAGACCGCGGAACGTGAAGGGCTGTCCAACGTGACCGTCGTGGCAGGGGCGGCCGCCGCCACCAACCTCCCGCCCGCCTGCTGCGACGGCATCCTGGTCCGCGACGCCTTTCATCACTTCACCGAGCCGGAGGCGATGATCCGGAGCCTCGCGGCCGCGCTGAAACCGGGGGGACGACTGGCCATCATCGACTTCCCGCCACGCGCCAACAGCTCGGTCCCCGACGGCGTCCCCGCCGATCGCGGGGGGCACGGCGTGCCGCCCGAGGTGGTGCGGCGCGAGATCGGCGCAGAGCTGACCCATGTCACCACCATTCCGGACTGGTCGGCCGGCAGCCGGCCGGGCTCGCTGTTCCTGCTGCTCTTCGAGAAGCCGTGAGCCGCGTTGATCCCCAGGTCCCCGACCGAGCATGCGTGCCCGACACCGGCGGCCGGGCACGAAGAGGTGCCCGACCTGCCGTGACCCGGGTGGCAGGACGGCCGCCGAATAGATGCTGTGCCGTTCGTCGTCCGACCTGATACTCTTGAGCATCGGTAAAACGAAGGAGGCTGCATGCATCGCGACGTCATTTCGTCCGTCGTTGCCGTGGCCGTAGCGGGTCTGGTCGTCTCGGCCGCCGGGCCGGCCATGGCCCAGACCGCGCCGACAACCGCCTGGGGTGCCCCGGATCTGGGCGGAATCTGGGATTTCCGTACGATCACACCGCTTCAGCGACCCGGGGACCTGGGCGACAAGGAGTTCCTGTCCGAGGAGGAAGCCGCGAACCTCGAGCTGGAGGTCATCGAGCGCAACCAGGCACTCTTGGAGCGGCCCGCCGAGCGGACGCAGGCCGCGAATCAGGTGGATCGTCGCGACGACGGTTCTCCCGGCTTCTACAACAACTTCTGGCTGGACCGCGGCACCCGGACCGTCGAGACACGGCGCACGTCGCTGATCGTCGATCCGCCCGACGGCCGCGTGCCGGAGATGACCGAGGCCGCCCGCGAGCGGGCCGCCGAGCAACGCGCCTATCGTCAGGAGCACCCATCCGACTCCTGGCTTGACCGCAGCACCTCGGACCGCTGCCTGCTGGGCTTCAATGCCGGTCCGCCGCTCAGCCCGGGCGGGTACAACCAGAACATGCAGATCTTCCAGACACCGGACCATGTGGTGCTGCTCACCGAGATGGTGCACACCCACCGGGTGGTGCCGCTCGACGGGCGTCCGCGGCTCGCCCAGCACATGAGCCAGTGGACCGGGGACGCGCGCGGCCACTGGGAGGGCGAGACCCTGGTGGTCGAGACCAGGAACTTCAATCTGGCGCGGCGGTGGCGCAACACGACCGAGAGCCTCACGCTCGTGGAGAAGTTCACGCGGGTCGATCAGGACACGCTCGAGTACGAGTACACGGTGACCGATCCGAGCACGTGGGAGCGGTCCTGGACCGCGCAGATCCCGCTGCGGCGCACCGACGTGCCGATGTTCGAGTACGCCTGCCACGAGGGGAACCTCAGCATGGAGGGGATCCTCGGCGGGGCGCGCGCGGACGAGCGGGCTGCCGCGGGCAGCCAGTAGCGGGCTGGCGCGGCGGGACGGGCGCGCCACGCTGAACAATGGCGCTAGCCTTGCGGAGCAGACTCGGGTACGCTGGTGCGCACCCCGGAGACCGACACCGGGGCGACGCCCCGGACGGTGGAGCGAGGGGGAGGAGTCGACCATGACTGAGTGGAGAACGACGTTCGGTATCCGTTCGCTGGTCACCGGCGCCGCGCTGCTGCTGTCGCTGGCGGCGTTGCCGGCGGCGGTCGCGGCGCAGGGCGGGCCGGACGTGACGTTCACCAGGGACATCGCGCCGATCCTGCAGCAGTCGTGTCAGGTCTGCCATCGTCAGGGCGAGATGGCGCCGATGTCGCTGGTGACCTATCAGGAGGTCCGGCCCTGGGCCCGCTCCATCCGGAACAAGGTGGTCAATCGGGAGATGCCGCCCTGGCACATCGACAAGACCATCGGCATCCAGAAGTTCAAGAACGACACCTCGCTGAGCGACGACGAGATCCAGACCATCGCGTCCTGGGTCGACGCCGGCGCCCCGCAGGGCGACCCGGCGGACATGCCGCCGCCGGTGCAGTTCGCCGATTCCTCCGAGTGGCAGATCGGGGAGCCGGACCTCGTCGTGCGGTATCCAGAGTACCTGGTGCCGGCCGTGGGACCGGACCTGTTCGGGAGCAGCTACACCGAGCAGCCGCTCGACCTGCCGTCGGACCGCTACATCAAGGCGATCCAGACCCGGACGCCGGATGCCTCGTCGCGGCGCGTCGTGCACCATGCGCTGTCCTACGCCGTCGACGCCGACGAGCAGGCGATGCGCGAGGCGGGCGACACCGGCGCCGCGGCTGCGCAGTTCCTCGTGGAGTATGCTTCGGGCAAGAGCGCCGAGATCTATCCCGACGACGCCGGCCTCCTGCTCGAGGCGGGACGGAAGCTGCGGGTGGACTATCACCTGCACTCGGTGGGCGAGGAGATCCCGGCCAAGATCGAGCTCGGCCTCGTGTTCCATCCCGAGGAGTACGAGCCGAAGTACCGCCGCTGGTCGAAGCAACTGGGCCAGCACGCCAGCGACCTGGACATCCCGCCCGGCAAGGTGGTCCGCAGCGACGGCTACACCTACTTCCACAAGGCGGCCCGGATCACCGCGTTCCAGCCGCACATGCACGCGCTCGGCACCTACCAGTGCCTGGAGCTGATCTACCCGTCGCCGGGCACGCCGGCGAAGACCGAGATGGTGAGTTGCGCCCACTGGGACTACAACTGGCACCAGATCTACAACTACGCGGACGACGTGGCGCCGCTGGTGCCTGCCGGCACCGTCGCGCACGTGATCAGTTGGCACGACAACACGCAGGCCAACGTCAACAACCCCGACCCCAAGAACTGGGTCGGTGGCGGGGGGCGGACCATCGACGAGATGGGCTTCTCGTGGCTCGGGTGGTACGACCTGTCCCCCGAGGACTACGCCGCGCAGCTCGCCGAACGTGAGGCGCTGCAGGAGACTTTGGCCGGGAACGAGCAGCCATAGCAGTTGTTCCGGCTGACGAACAGGGCAACCACAAGGGTTGCCCCTACAGGTATTTTCCCTCGTCGTGCCTTGCCACGCGGGCGCATCGCCGATCTCGGTGCAACGCGGGGTTTCACCACGGACTGCCAGCGATCGAGGAGGACCACCCATGCCCCTGTTCCGACGCACGATCGCGGTCGTGGTCGTTGCGGGTCTGCTCGGTTTCGCCCAGGACGCGGCGGCGCAGCTCGACCACCTGCCGTACATGTTGAAGTTCAATCGGGGGCAGAACGTCCAACCGGTGTTCCAGGGCTGGTCGCGCAATCCCGACGGCACCTTCGACATGCACTTCGGGTATCTGAACCGGAACTACCAGGAGGAGCTCCACATCCCGGTCGGTCCGGACAACTACCTGGCGCCGGGCGGGCCGGACCACGGGCAGCCCACCTTCTTCTACACCCGGACGAACCGGCAGCTCTTCGCGGTCACCATCCCGGCCGACTTCGGGAATCAGGAGCTCGTGTGGGAGCTCACGGCGTACGGGAAGACCGAGCGGGCCGTGGGGTGGCTGCAACCGGATTGGGAGATCTTTCCCCCCGGAACCAGCTCGAGACAGAACGAGGAGGCGCGCCGGAACCAGCCGCCTGCCGTCATGGTCGCGGCGCCGTCGGTCACGGGGCGCTCGGTCGAGCTGACGGCGACCGTGACCGACGACGATCTGCCCGAGCGGCGGCCCGAGCTGACACCGGAGCAGCGCCGCCAGCGTCAGGCGGCCACCGCCGCCGCCCGGCGGGCGGGCACCCAGGCGCGACCGCCGATCCTGACCGCGCCGGACGGCGCGCCCCAGATTCCCACCAACCTCCCCGACCTGGGGGTGAGCTCCAGGGGCAGCCAGACCCGGCCGCGTCCCCCGACGAACCGACTGAGCGTGTCCTACCTGATCTGGCGCGGTCCGGCCGGCGCCACCTTCGAGCCGGCGTTCGCCGAGGTGCCGGACGGGGCGTCGGTGACCACCGCGACCTTCTCGCTGCCGGGCGAGTATCAGTTGCAGGTGCGCGCCCACGACGGCGCCAAGTCGACCTACGACTACGTGACCGTGACCGTGCAGTGAGCCGGTCATGACCGCGCCGGGCGGCGGACCGCGCCGTCAGCGGCGGTTGCGATACGTTTCCACCGGCGGCAACTGCGCGCCCGACAGGTCGGCGGGCGGAGCGTCCTCGGCCACCACGGTGTGCCGCAGCGTACCGATGCCCACGATGCTCGCCTCGATCCGCTCGCCGGGCTCCAGGTATCCGCTGCGGGCGCCGGTCTCGAACGCGCCGGAGGCGGTGCCGCCCGACGTGCCGCTGTTGAGCACGTCGCCGGGGTGCAGCGTGATCAGCGAGGAGGCGTACTCGATCAGCTCCCACAGCGAGTGGATCATGTCGCCGGCTCGCGCTTCCTGCACCGTCACCCCGTCGATCGTGAGCTGCTGGTGCAGTTGCTCCATCGGGTCGCCGTAGAACTCCTTCGGCACGATCCAGGGCCCCTGGGGCGCGAACGTGTCGTGCCCCTTGCCGACGAACCAGTCCGAGCCCGAGCCGAAGCCCCCGGGCGGACGCCCGCCGCGGTCGGACACGTCGATCGTGACCATGTAGCCGAAGACGTGATTCTCGGCGCGCTCGGCCGCGATGTACTTGCCGGCGCGACCGATGACCGTGCCCATCTCGACCTCCCAGTCGGTGCGGTCGCGGCCGTACGGAATGACGATGTTGTCGCCGCTGCCGATGACGGCCCCGCGGGCCGGCTTCAGGAACAGGTAGGGCACGCCGCGGTTCTCCTGCCGCTCCCGGGTGCGCGCCTGCAGCTCCTCTTCGGTGCAGCCCTCGCAGGCGTGCGTGTAGAAGTTGACCGCCGCGTTCATGATCTTGCCGGGATACATGATCGGCGGCAGAATCCTGACGTTCGCGACATCGTGCACGTAGGCCGGGCGCGCGCTGCCCGAGAGCCGGTTCCTGGCCACGAGGTCGTTGACGATCTCGTAGAACCGCAGCTTGAGGCCGTACTCGTACTGGCCGACCAGCTCGAGCATGTCGGCCGGCATGGTGAGGCGCGGGTACGCCGGGCTCAGCTCCAGCTCGGTGTTCGCGGCGCCGATGTCGACGATGAGGGTGTCCCGCAGCACGAGCCCCACGGTGGCCTCACCGTCGATCTGGAAGGTGCCGACCTTGAAAGGCTCGGCAGATTCCAGCGCCTGGGCCTGAAGCCCGGCCGGCGCCCCAAGCACCACGATCAGGGCAGCGAGTATGGTCGATCGCATACAGTCCTCCGTGTGAGTCGCGTTGTGCGCGCCGCGCGCGGGACGCGCCCCCGGTTGGGCGGCCATCGCGCAGGTCAACCGATCGGTTCTCTCCGAGAATGGCCGGACGGCGGGGCTACGTCAAGAACGAATGTGCGTCGGCGCCCGACCGGCGCCAGGATCCGCGCCACCTTTTCCCGCACGCCGGCCGCACCCTCGGCCCGACTAGCGCGGATCCAGCCTCACGACGCGCCGGGGCGGAAAGCCGGTCAGAATCCGGAACACCAGGCCGTGCGGGTGCGCGGCCTCGACCCGATCGTGCTCGTCGCCGGTCACCGGCACCGCGCGGTAGTCTTGCGTGGCGCCGTTCACGGTCGCCCGCACGTCCGGGTTCTCCAGCGCCCGGCGGTACCAGGCTCTCGGCCAGTGGTTGGCTGACACGTACAGCCGGCCGTCGGTCTCGTACTGCGCCACCACCCGGTCATGCGCGGTCCCGTCGGCCTCGATGGTGGTGATGACCAGCGACGTCTGCCCGGCGGGCTGGAAGTACCCCAGCATCGACTCGAACCCGGCCACGAGCCCCACGTAGAGCAGCACCACGATCCCGATGATTTTCGCGCCTCGTGTGCTCGAGCCCCTGCCCATCATGTCGCCCCCCCTGGTCCCATCGACCGGCGCGGTTGCGGTCATGAGCCGACACTGTGACGATACACGCAACCACCCTGTACGCGAAACGGGAGATCGGCCGGCAGCTCGACGCTGCGGGCGGGCGCCGGTGTCGCGGGCGGCGGCCTGTTTGCGACACGCCTGGACGGACGCACCGCCGCTTCCCGGCGCAGGCGGCCGGCGCCGCACCCGCGGCCGGCAGCGCGACGTCGCGGTATCATTGCGCGTGGGCCAAGGACATCGCGCGGACCGCGGCGCTCCGGTCGACCCTCGAGGAGATGGCATCGTGACGCATCGGCGGCGCACGAGAGACGCGAGGGCCGCGAGCCGACTGCTCGCCGCCACGGCCGGCGTGACGCTGACGCTGCTGGCTGCCGAGGGCGTTCTCGTGGCGCAGCGCGCGTCCGAGCGCAGAGTCGCCAACCCGGGTGAGACGCAGTTCGACGTCCAGTTGCTGCGACCGTCGGGCGGGCCCGTCATTCCGATCTTCGAAGGATGGTATGTGAATCCCGACGGGACGTACGAGCTGTCCTTCGGGTACTTCAACGTCAACACCGAAGAAGCGCTGGAGGTGCCGCTCGGTCCCGACAACTACATCGAGCCGGGCGAGTTCGATGGCCGGCAGCCGACCCACTTCGAACCGGTCCCGGAAGGCGATCGCCGTCACTGGGGCGCGTTCACCGTCACCGTGCCGGCCGATTTCGGTGCACGGGACGTGGTCTGGACACTGCACGTCCGCGGACAGACCCTCTCGGTCCCGGGCCGCCTCACCAGTCCCTCGTATCAGCTTGCGGGGTGGGAGTTCCCCGGACGCGAGAGCATGGCCCCGCTGCTCAGATGGGATCCGGCCGGTTCGGCCGGGCGTGGTCCGGCCGGGATCACGCACGCGCAGGTGCACGCCGAGGCAGGCGTCCCTCGCCGCCTCACCGTATGGACGGGGCGTGAGGCCGAGGCCGCCGGCGACGAGCGTCCGATCAACGTCAAGTGGTTCAAGCACCAGGGGCCCGGCAGCGTCACGTTCGCCGAACGCACGCAGCGCGTCGACCCCGCGGCCTGGGCCGAGGCGGGCGGCGCCGCGGTGACCGCCGAGGTGACGTTCTCCGAGCCGGGCGAGTACCTGCTGCGGGTGCTCGCGTTCAACGTGATTCGGGAGTTCGAGTTCCAGTGTTGCTGGACGAACGGGTTCATACCGGTTACGGTAGCGCCATGATGGTCCGGGGCGGTACCGGGGCAAGGAAAGGGCACACCATGCCGAACGCAGACAGGTTCGAGATCGGGCGGCGGCGCTGGACGGCCTGTGCCGTGTTGTCTGCAGCCCTGACCCTTGCGGCAGGCGGCCAGGCCCTGGCGCAGGGCGGGCCCGCGGGGGCGCCGGCGGCGGACGACACGGCGCCCACGTTCAGTCGGGACGTCGCGCCGATTCTCCAGCGGTCGTGCCAGCACTGTCATCAGCCGACCGGCATCGGACCGATGTCGCTGCTGTCCTACCGCGACGTGCGCCCCTGGGCCCGCAGCATCAAGGACAGGGTCGAGCGGCGCCTCATGCCGCCGTGGCACCTGGATACGACGGTGGGCATTCAGGATTTCAAGAACGACATCTCGCTGACACCGGACGAGATCGACATGGTCGTCCAGTGGGTGGACGCGGGCGCGCCGGAGGGCGACCCGGCCGATCTGCCCGAACCCCTGCAGTTCCCCAGGGCCGATGCCTGGGAGGTCGAGGCGCTGCTCGAGCGACCGCCCGACTTCATCGTGCGCTCGACACCCTACACCGTGGTCGCCAACGGCCAGGACCAGTGGTGGGCGCCGGAAGTCGAGTTCGACGGCTTCGACGAGCCCCGTTATATTCGCGCCGCCGAGTTCAAGCCGTCCTACCCGCTCGGCATCAAGGTGGCGCATCACGGGCACGCGATGTTGCGGGGTGCGGCGCCGCAAGAGGGGGACGAGCGGCCGCCGTCGGTCCGGCTCGTGGGCATGGGCATCGGCAAGCGCTGGGATCTGCTGCCCGAAGGCGTGGGCAAGCTCCTGCCGCCCGGCCCCGCCACCGTGCGCTTCAACCTCCACTACTTCCCGACGGGCGAGCAGGTGACCGACATCATCGACGTCGGGGTGTGGCTCTATCCCGCAGAGGAGGAGCCGAGCAAGGTGACGGCCGGCGAGCGGCAGTTCTATGTCGATGGCACGCATCGCACGCGGCTGCGGGCCAGCGACATCCTCATCCCCCCGCACGGGCACCTGGTGCTCGAGGACCAGTACGTCATGGCGCAGCCGGCGTTGCTCCAGAGCTTCCGGCCGCACATGCACATGCGGGGCACGGAGATGTCGATGGAGGTGCTCTATCCGGACGGTCGACGCGAGCTGCTGAGCAGCGTCAACCGCTATGACCACAACTGGCAGATCGCCTACGTCTACGACGACGATGCCCAGCCGTTGCTGCCCCGCGGCACCGTGCTGATGCTGCGTTCGAAGTTCGACAACACCGCCGCCAACCGGATCAACCCCGACCCGGACCAGTGGGTGGTGTTCGGGGCCCGCGGCGTCGACGAGATGTCCCACGCCTGGATCGGCATCACCTACCTCGACGACGCCGAATACGAGGAGCTTGCGGCGGCCCGCGCCGACAAGCGTCCGACCGACGAGAGCGAGAGCCCGTAGGAGCCCGTGGTGAAACCGCGCGTAGCACCGAGCGTGGCGAGGCGCCCGCGTGGCAAGGCGTGACGAGGGAGCATATTGGGCATATGTGACCGAGGAACAACGCTGTCCAGGCGGGATGCATCGCCGCGCGAATGCCGCGGGGCTTTCACCACGGGCTCCTAATCGTCCGGTCGACAGGCGGTGCGGCCGCGGACGTCCCGCCCGAGGAGGTGTGAGAATGAGCGCAGCACGAGAGACCGCCGGCACGCGAGCGAAGACCGTCAAGAAGGTTCTCCTGGGTGTCGCGGCCGTGCTGGCGCTGGTGGTCGTGGCCGGGGGTGTGGTCTGGACCATGACCTGTCCCTGCGAGACCACCCCGGGATTCGTGCTGCTGGGCGACACGCAGGATGCGCCGGTCGCCGACTGGAGCTTCGCGAACGACGTTTCACTGTGCCAGATCCAGATCGGCATCTTGTTTCGGCCACACTCGGTGAACGTCAACTGCATGGCGACGCCCGACGGCGAGCTCTTCATCAGTTGCTCGGTCGGGGCGAACAAGTACTGGTGCCCCCGCGTCGGGGAGGACCACTCGGGACGTCTGCGTCTCGACGGCGTCGTCTACCCCGTGCTGCTCAATCGCGAGATGGACCAGAATGTGCTTGATCAGGTCTGGGCCGCGCGCATCCGCAAGCTGCAGAAGCCGGCCGTGCAGGCGCGGCAGCCCGGCGGCGGGGGAACCCCTCCGCCGCTCGATACGCCGCGACCGGAGAGCTGGTGGTCGTTCCACGTCGCGTCGCGCTCGTGACGACGAGTGCCCGCCTGGCAGTCCGTGGTAGAACCCCGCGTCGCACCGAGATCGGCGATGCGCCCGCTGAGCAAGACGGGTAGGGGCAACCCTTGTGGTTGCCCTGTTCGTCGGCGATGCGCCCGCTGAGCAAGGCGAGAAGAGGGAGCATACCTGTAGGGGCAACCCTTGTGGTTGCCCTGTTCGTCAGCCTCGATCAGATTGCCGGCTTCGTCTTCGGACGGTGCACGGGCTGTGAGCCGGGATATGGACTGAACCCGGCAACCAATTTCCAGGCATGTATCCGCAATTGATCGAGTTCGGCGTGATCCACGTCTACACGTATGGCCTGCTGGTAGGTGCGGCGTATTTGATCGCGCTCCAGGTCGCGACCGTGCGTGGTCGAGCGCGTGGACTCGACCCTCGTCGGCTCATGGACCTGGGTCTGTTGATCATTGCAAGCGCTTTGGTAGGGGCAAAGCTGCTGCTGGTTGTCGTGAACATCGACAGCTTCATGCGCAACCCGGCGGATCTCTGGATGCTGGTTCGTTCCGCCGGCGTGTTCTACGGTGGATTCTTGCTGGCCGTCGTCGCGGCCCTCTGGTACATGCGCCGCCACGCCATGCCGGTCTGGACCACATGCGATGTAGTCGCGCCCGGTATTGCACTCGGTCAAGCGGTCGGTCGGATTGGCTGCCTTCTCGCGGGGTGCTGCTACGGACGGCCAACCGATCTGCCCTTGGGGATCACGTTCACGAACACGTTCGCCGCCGCGAACGCGGGCACACCGCTCGGGATCAGCTTGCACCCGACCCAACTCTACGAATCAGCCGCGGCGTTGGGAATACTCGGCGTTTTGCTCCTTGTCGAACGGCGCGGTCCTTCGTTCGCTGGACGCACGTTCCTGACCTACCTGCTCGCCTATTCGACTGCACGCTTCGTTATCGAGTTCTATCGCGGCGATCCTCGCGGCATTGTCCTCGAGATCATGTCCACGTCCCAGTTCATCTCGGCGATTATGGTCCCGGTGAGTATCGTGATGTTCATGGTGCTTGCATCTCGGGCGGCCCAACATTCCGCTTTCCTGCCTCGTGTGCACGCGGGGAGGGTGTCCCGCCGGCAGTAGATAGTCGGGGTATTCGGGAATATTTGTGGGAATGCGGACGGCGGAGTAGTCTCTATTCCGGTCGAGTCCAGATGCTGTGCGCCTCCTCTGCTGCGCTCCGCCTCTGCGGGTGACTCGACGCCCGCGCCGGGCGCTGGCGTGTCCGGGTCGTGCGGTGAACGTGGTCCGCATTGTGTGAACAGGGGCTGTCCGCTTAGGATTCGAACGGGTGGGTTGTGCGATGATTGGTCGCCTGTGGCGACAGGCCTGCGGCGCACCGCGTTCGGTGCCGCGCACGGATTCGGCACGGGCTGCCAACACGATGCAGCGGGAGTTTCATCGGAACTGCCGGCATGCATCTTGGCGGAAGCGCACCGGAGATCAAACTCACTGTAGACGAGGGAATACGATGACAAGTCCCAGGATCGGCGACTTGACTGTGCACGAATTCAAGGAACTGGTGCGGGAATCCGTGATTCAGTCCATCGCCGAGTTGCTCGGCGACCCGGACCAGGGGCTCGATTTACGCGATGACCTCACCGAAGATCTTCAACGTTCGCTGGCAGAGGTTGCCGGCGGTGGAAGAACGATGAGCCTTTCGGGTGTTGCAGAGAGACTTGAGTCTTCGCGGTGACGTTTGTAGTTGACGCCGAACATAGGGACAGGGGGCTGCAGCAGAAGGCGCTGCCTTGAGGTTTCAGGTGTCAAAGGGAGCGCCGATGTCAATCGGCCAACGGATTGCGTGGATCGTCCTTATTGTCAGTAGCGTGCTGCTGGCCACCGTGGGCGGTTCCTATAGGTGGGAGGGCCTGACCGCCTTTTTCCTGGGTGTGGTGCTCTGGGACTGGAGGAAAAGGCGGACCAAGGGACTGCCCTACTGGTCCACGTGGAGGGGCGGGTTTATGGCGGCATTCGGCGTGGTGTTCCTGGTCGCGTTCGCCATCGATCAACTTCTGCTGATAGCGTTCTTCGGCGGGCTCTTCGGCCTTGCGCGCAACCGGCTTGAGGAGAGGGACAAGAGGCTGGAGAGATCAATCTGATCCGACCTGTTGCGCTGGGCTCGCCGGGTCGTCCTCGAATCTGCCCGAGTCGCCAGACTGCACAACGAAGTCCCGCCGGTCGCGGTACAGGCGTGCGCGGTTCAGCACGTAGTCCTGTTCGTCGTCCAGGTCCACCTCGTCCCAGTGGGTCATGAGCCAGTACTTGTGGTCGCCGATGAACAGGTAGGTGTTGCGTCTGCCGAAGAAGCTGCCGGCGACGCCCTCGCCGGCGCGGAAGCGGGCGCGGACCGCCTCGATCAGCTCGCGCTGATCGTCCTTTCGGCTGAGGACATACTCGTGGGGCCACGTGTTCCGGTACGTGACCGCTTCCCGCCACGGGGCGCGGGCAATCAGTTCCGTGATCGTCAGCGTGTCCAGGATTGTCACCGTCCTTCCGCCGAGGTGGTGCTGCGCCATCTGGCGCTCGAACTCGATACGGCAGGTGCGGTGTCGGGCCGTGGGTTACCCTTCGAATACCCGCCAACGACGGTCAATCCTCCCACCGGAATCCGTCCAGCCAACGGGGTCCACCACAGGGCTCGCTTCACGTCGGTTGCGGCGAGCCATAACCCGAGACGCGACAGGAAGGTCGGGGCGCCCGGCCAGAACAAGGCGGCATCAGCGGCACGGGTTGACCCAGCGCAGATCCCGAAAGCGCATGAAGTCCGCGTCGGTCGTATAGAGCACATAGCCTCTCTGCATCGCGAGCGTCGCCAGGTGGGCATCTGTGGTCATGTTGCCGGCCGTACCTATTTCCTCCAGATTGGCTCTCAGCCCGCTGAAGTGCCGGCTCGACGGCTGCGGAACATGCACGTGCGGAAGCCGCAACCAACTCTCGATGCGGTCGAGCACGTCGGCGACCGGCA
This sequence comes from Vicinamibacterales bacterium, assembly GCA_965220695.1. Classification (GTDB taxonomy): domain Bacteria; phylum Acidobacteriota; class Vicinamibacteria; order Vicinamibacterales; family UBA8438; genus UBA9620. Next base: position 698,139 of record OZ244838.1, read on the forward strand.
GCGGACGGACAAGCACCCGTGGGTGGGTCGTGATCCGAACGAACCCGAGCATCACAATCCAGGCGAGACCGACACCCTCGGTTCCCGCGAGACACTGATCCCACCATTGTCTGGCTGGCTCGTGTACGCCGGAGTCACTGTTGTGCGCGTGCACGAGCAGGTTGACGTCCGGCAGAATCATCTGATCCGCTTGAGGGACTCGGCGGCGGCCTCTGCCTCCAGCTCGTCCGCGAGTTGATTCAGCTTGTCGAGATCGACCCCCGCACGGAAGCCGAAGGAATGCGGAATCGTCTTCGGCGACTCGATGTCGCGCGGTGCCATCTCCCTTGCAATCCCCGCGCGCAACGCCTGGTTCACCATCTCCTTGAACGATACCCCGAGCGTGGTCGCCCGCTGCCTGAGCAACGCGGCCAAATCGTCGTCGAGCGTCAGTGTCGTTCGCATGGCGTACCCTGCATCATAAATGTCCATAAATGTGATGTCAAAGCATCAAGACTTGGCGGCATCGCGCGCGTCATTTCCGGCTCTCACTCGGGCGCGGCGGCGTCCAAGGCCTGCCGCGCGCCGGCGTCGGTGCGCTCGCAATCGTTGACCGTCCAGGTGTCCACGCCGTCGGGATAGACTCGGAAGACGGTGACCGTGCCGACGCCGTCGTCGTTGAGGATCGTCATGCAGTCGTGGCCCTCGAGTTGCTCGCGGAGCGTTTCCGCCATCTCGACGAGGTGGCCGAGGAGGACGCGCAGGCCCACCTGTCCGAACCGCTGCAGGTTGGCGTAGGCCGCGAGCACCTCCGAAACGCCGCGTGACGTCTGCAGCGTGAACACCCCGGGGTGGCGCTCGCCGCTCTGGAACCAGTACGGCATCTGTTCCCGGCCACGGCCGAGGCGATCGACCGGCCGGTACACCGCGCGTCGGAGAGCCTGTCAGCAACCCGACCTGTCCGCGAGCGGTCAGATTTGCATCGGCCTGCGCGGAGTCCGTTCGGCGGTCCGCGCGAACGCGGGCGATCGCGTGGAGGCTGAGCGCGCCGATCCGATCCCGGCGTTGACATGCGGGTGCGATCTCGGGGCGCTTCGAATCTCCGCTGCTGATGCTGCTTGCGGCCGTCGGGCTGGTGCTGCTGGTGGCGTGCGCCAATGTCGCGAACCTGATTCTGAGTCGGTCGGCCGGCCGAACGCGCGAGTTCGCCGTGCGGACCGCGCTTGGTGCGCGCCGCGACGTTTCGGCACGGAGCTGGTCGTGGCGTTTGCGACTGCGGCGCTCCTCCTGGCGTGGATCGGGCTGTACGGCTTCCTCTCCTTCAGCATCGCCGACCGTCGCCGCGAGATCGCCGTTCGACTCGCCCTGGGCGCGGAGCCTCGGGGGGTTGCGGGCATGGTCGTGGCCCAGGGAGCGCGGCTCGTCGCGATCGGGTTGATTGCCGGCTTCGTTGCTTCGCTCGGGCTCGCGCGACTCTTGACCTCGCTGCTGTAGCGGGAACGCGAGTCCGAGCATCACGGTGAGGCCAACGCCGCTTGCAGACATGCACGTGACATGGTTAACTGTACATTTAAAGGTGCAGGGTGGCCGACAAGCCGGCGCCACAAAAGATCCCGCTGATCTTCTACCGTACGAGCGCGGGTCGCGAACCTGTGAGGGAGTGGCTGCAACGGCTGGATGAGGCCGAGCGTCAGGAGATTGGGAAGGATCTGCTACGGGCGCAATGGCGATGGCCGGTAGGCATGCCGCTGTGCCGCCCGATGGGCGACGGCCTCTGGGAAATCCGGACGGACCTGCCGACGAACCGGACGGCGCGCGTGCTGCTGTGCCTCTACCGCAAGCACTTGGTGGTGCTGCACGGGTTCATCAAGAAAACGCGGGCAACGCCAGATTCGGATCTGGCGACGGCGCGAACACGGCAGAAGGAGTTGGAACGATGAGCAAGACGCATATGGGATCGAGCATCGATGCCTTCCTGAAGAAGGAAGGCATCTTCGAGGAAACGCAGGCGCAGGCGATCAAGGAGGTCGTTGCGTGGCAGCTCGCGGAGGCCATGAAGCAGCAGAACATCTCCAAGAACAAGATGGCGACGCTGCTGAAGACGAGCCGCACCCAGGTGGACCGGTTGCTCGATCCGAAAAACGACATCACGCTCGGCAGTCTTCAAAGGGCCGCTGCAATGGTCGGGCGCCGCGTGAACGTCGAGTTGGTGTAGGGGCACCTCACCAGTACTTGTGGTCGCCGATGAACAGGTAGGTGTTGCGTCTGCCGAAGAAGCTGCCGGCGACGCCCTCGCCGGCGCGGAAGCGGGCGCGGACCGCCTCGATCAGCTCGCGCTGATCGTCCTTTCGGCTGAGGACATACTCGTGGGGCCACGTGTTCCGGTACGTGACCGCTTCCCGCCACGGGGCGCGGGCAATCAGTTCCGTGATCGTCAGCTTGTCCAGGATTATCACCGTCCTTCCGCCGAGGAACTCCTGCGCCACCTGGCGCTTGAACTCGATACGGCAGGTGCGGTGTCGGGCCGTGGGTTTCCCTTCGAATACCCGCCAACGACGGTCAATCCTCCCACCGGAATCCGTCCACTTCAAGGGGCGCACTCCATCAGGGGAGGACGTCGCGGGCGAAGCAGACGTTCTCCCGTTGATGTCCACCGGGAACGGCGGGCCGTGACGCGCGGGATCTTCGCCTTGAGATCGCGGATCGGCTCGTTCTGACCAACGAACCGCGCGGACGGTGCCTCGCGGACTATCGCCGGCGAGAGTTCTCCGACAGCCGACCTGACGGGCCGCGGGTGACGGTGCGGCAGCCCTCTATTCCGCGTGCAGGGCCTGGCGTGGGTCGGCCTGCGCGGCGCGGCGTGCCGGGAAGAACGAGGCGGCGAGGGCCACCGTCACCAGCACGAGGGCGGCAAAGGCGAGGGCCAGCGGGTCGCCGGGGCTGCGGCCGGCGAAGAGCAGCGGCGCGACGAAGCGGCCGGCCCAGAGCGCGGCCAACCCGCCCGCGACGACACCGACCATGGCCAGCGAGACGCCGCGCACGAGCACCGGGCGCAGGAGGTCCCACGTCTGGGCGCCGAGGGCGCGCCGGATGCCGAACTCCAGCTCGCGCTGGCGCACGCCGAAAGCGATGACCGCGTAGAGCCCGAGAGCGGCAAGCAGCAGGGCCAGCAGGGCGGCGGCGCCGAGCAGCCCGGTACCGATTGTCCACGAGCGGATCAGTCGCGCGAAGACGGCGGGCAGGCTCCGTACGCGGTCGGCCGGCAGGTCCGGGAACAGCTCGGCCAGCGCCGCGAGCACCGGGGGCACCGTGCGTGCGGGATTCCCGCGGGTGCGGACGATCAGGCTGCGCCCCGTGCTCAAGCGCTCCGCCGTCGCGGTCTCGGCCGCTGCCTGTGCGATCGGCAGGTAGTAGTGCGGTACGCGGCCGGTGTCCTCCAGACCCATTTCGAGCGGAGACTCCGCGACGCCGACGACGGTCGTGCAGTCGGTCGCCTCGCGTCCAACGAACAGGCAGCGGCCGACGGCGTTCCGGTCAGGCCAGACGCTCCGGGCGAACGTGGTGTTGACGACCACGACCTTCTGGGCGCCCGCGCGGTCCTCCTCGGTGAAGCCGCGTCCGTCGCGGATGCCTTGGCCCGCCACGCGGAAGAAATTCGGCGTCACGATATTTACGAAGGGGCCGTTCATCGAGGGGGAGGCGGTCGATCCCTTCAGCGCGCAGCCCGCCCATCGCCCCGATCGTCCCCAACGGCGAGTTGGTCCCCTGCGCTACGTCCAGGACACCCGGCAGCGACCGCACGCGGGCTTCCATCGCGTCGATCGTGCTCTCGTTGAGCGGCGTCGTTTCCGGTGAACCGCCTAACCGCACCGTCAGCAGGTTCTGCCTCGCGTAGCCGAGGTCGAGCTGGCGAGCCGTCTCGAACGAGCGGTAGAAGAGGGCAGCCCCGTCGAGCAGGACGAGCGACAGGGCGGCCTGTACGACGATCAGGCCGGTTCGGACCGGCGCGCCGAGCGAACGCGCGCCCCGCAGGCCGTCGAGCCTCTCGATCCCCCGGCCCCGCGCCGCGTACAGGGCCGGGAGCAGCGCGGCCACTAGGCCGACCGCGAGCACCGCCACGCCAGTGAAGGCGATCGCGGTGACGTCCACGATGCCGCCGGCCCACTGGTATCGCGGGAGCAGCGTGACGCGCAGCACCCGGCCGGCCGCCGCGGCCACACCGAGCGCCGCCACACCGGAGAGCGCGGCGAGCACGACGCTCTCGGTCACCAGCAGGCGTCCGACGCCCCAGCGGCCCGCGCCGAGCGCGTGGCGCACGGCCAGCTCTCTCCGGCGCGCGGCGACGCGCAGCATCAACAGGTTCGACACGTTGGCGGTGGCGATGAGGAGCACCGCGAGGGTGACGCCGCCGACGACCAGGGGCAACTGGAGGTCACGCCAGAGGGTTCCCGGTCCGCGGGTCCTCAGGAGGGGGCCGAGCGCGACGATGGGCTCGGTGTCCCTCAACGGATGGCCGGCGCGTGCCGTCCGTACCCCGCCCGTCGCCGCCGCCGCCGCGGCCTCGGCCGTGACCCGCGGCGCGAGACGCACGAGGGCCGTGAAAACGACGCCGGACACCCGCCAGTCCTCACTGACATTCGTCGCCGCGACCTGCAGCGGCAGCCAGACGTCGGCCGCGCTCGGATCAGGACCCGAGAAGCCGGGCGGCATCACGCCGACTATCTCGTAGGTGATATCGCCGAAGGTGACCGTGGCGCCGAGCGCCCCGCGGTCGCCCGCGAAGCGGCGTTGCCAGTAGCCGTTGCCGACAACCGCGACCGGCGAGGCCGCGGCCTCGTCGTCCTCGGGCACGATGGGCCGCCCGAGGACCGGCGGCGCGCCGAGCAGCGCGAAGAGGTCCCCGGTGACCCACGAGACGCGGACGCTCTCGGCCGCCTGGCCGCGCCCGTTCTGCATGGCCCGGGGAGCCGTATAGCCGGCCACGGCCGCGAACCGGTCCGGATCGTCGCGAAACGTGCTGAACTCGGCCCAGTTCATCTCGTCGTCCGTGATGACCGTGCCGGCGGCCCCTGCGGGAAACCGTTCCCGCACCCACACGCGGTGAATGCCGTCCGGATCCTCGACGTGCGGCGGGGCCTGGAGAAACAGCCGGGCAAGCAGCCCGTACATCGCTGCGTTGAGGCCGATGCCGAGAGCGAGAGTGACGACCACGGCGACGGTGTAGCCGGGGTTGCGCCTGATCCCCCGTATCGCGGACCGCGCGTCCTGGTACAGGCGCTCGGCGGGACCCCAGCCCCAGGTCTCGCGCGTCAGCTCGCGGACCAGCGGCACGTTGCCGAAGTCGCGCCGCGCCGCCGCACGCGCGTCCTCCGGGGACATCCCCGCCGCGATCCGCTCATCCATCTCTTCGGCGAGATGGAAGCGAATCTCCTCGTCGAGTTCGACTTCCTGCCGGCGCAAGCGAAAGAACGAGCGCAACCGGACGTAGACCTGCCGCCACATGGTCGTGCCTCCCCTAGCAGCCCGTGGTAAGAGCCCCGCTGCATTCGATCGGCGCTGCATCCCGCCGATCTGCGTTGTTCATCGGTCAAATACTGCCGGTATTTTCCCTCTTCTCGCCTTGCTCAGCGGGCGCATCGCCAATCTCGGTGCAACGCGGGGTTCTACCACGGGCTGCTAGTCCGCGGGTCGCAGCACCCGCGCCATGGCCACCGACAGTGCCTCCCAGCGCGACTGCTGCACCGTGAGGTGCTCGCGGCCGGCCGGGGTGAGCCGGTAGTAGCGGGCCCGCTTGCCCTTGTCCGACTTCTTCCACTCCGCCGCGACCCAGCCGCGCCCTTCCAGCTTGTGCAGGGCGGGGTACAGCGATCCCGTCTCGATCTGCAGGGCGTCGTCCGAGACGCGCCGGATGTGCCTGGCGATGGCGTGGCCGTGCGAGGGCCCGTAGACGAGGGTGCGGAGGATGAGCAGGTCGAGGGTGCCGTAGAGCAGCTCGATGCGGTTGGTCGCGTGCGCCATCATTGTGTAGATATGCTACTTAACATGTAAGTAGCGTGTCTACTAAATATGCGTTGAGCATGCGAAACCCGGCCACCGTGCTGTTTCACCGTGGGGGCGGCGCTTGCGCCGTCCAGAGCGGGGTGGAAAACGCGCCGCCTCGCCGGTGACACGCTGCACCAGGTGCTCGCGCGCGTTTTCGATGCCGCTGGCGCGGTCCACAGGCTGCTCGGCTCCCGGACCGCCCGGGGCGATCACGACGTCGACCGTCGGCGGGCGCGGGGCGACAGCGTCCCGACGAGGCCGAGGTGTTGTTCGCGCTGCTCGCCGAGCACTACGAGCTACGCCATGCCGCGTAGCGCAAATGTGTGTCCAAGAAACCGGGCGGGGTACAGTCCGACTGCCGGTGTTGAATCTCCGACCACGCGTCGGTTGCCGCTCGTCGAGTTGCTGATTGACACCGAAGCGGAGCTGTTCGACATTGCGGTGCGGTCGGGATTGCCGGTCCTGGACGCCATGCTCGAAGAGGATCGGACGGCGATTTGCGGGCCGCGCTACGCGCACCAGGCCGACCGCACGACGTTCCGGGCCGGGACGGTGGCCAGTACCGTCGTCCTCGGGGGGCGGAAGGTATCGATCCGCCGCCCCCGGGTCCGCTCGGGGCGCCAGGAGGTGCCGCTCCCGACCTTTCACACGATGGCCCAGACCGATCCACTGCGGCGGCGCACCGTCGAGCAGTTGTTGGTCGACGTGAGCACCCGAGGCGATGTCCGGAGTCTGGAGCCGCTCCCGGCCGACATCCCCAGCCGCAGCGTGTGTACGAGCGCTGTCAGCCGCCGGTTTGTCGCCAAGACCGCCTCGCCGCTGGCCGCGTGACAGGCGACGTCCCTCGACGAGCTGGATCTGGTCGGTCTCCTGCTCGACGGTGTCCACATCGGCGAGCACTGTGTGGTCGTCGCGTTGGGGGTCGGCGTCGACGGCACGAAGCACGCCCTCGGGCGCTCGGAAGGCTCGACGGAGAACGCGAGTGTCTGTCAGAGCCTGCTCGCCAACCTCCAGAGCCGTGGTCTGCGCACCGATCGGCGCATCCTCGTGATGCTCGATGGGTCGAAGGCGCTGCGGGCGGCGGTCACGGCGGTGTTCGGTCGTGCCGCGCTGGTGCAGCGTTGCCAAATCCACAAGACCCGCAACATCCTCGACCATCTGCCGGAGCGTCAGCGGCCCTGGGTACTGGCGACCCTCAAGCGCGCCTATCAGAGCGAGGACGTCAAGACCGCGACGCGGTTGCTGCGACACCTGGCCCGCCGTCTCGACCAGGAGCATCCCTGCGCGGCGGCCAGTGTGCGCGAAGGGCTCGAGGAGACGGTGACCGTGCTGACGCTGGGCCTCTCGCCGCGTCTCCAGCGCTCGCTGGCCACGACCAACGCCGTCGAGAGCCTCATCAGCAGGACCCGCCACGTCAAACGCAACGTGAAGCGCTGGCGGGGCGGCCCGATGATGCTGCGCTGGGTCGCCGCCGGCGTCGTCCGCGACGCTGCCACGGGGTTCCGGCGCCTGAAGGGACATGCTGCCATGCCGCAGTTGGTCGCGGCCCTCCGCGCCCGAGATCAGCGCCTCGGCCTCGGAGACGCTACGGAGGTGGAGCAGGTCGCGTGGAATCTCACCCGAGCCGCCGCCGAATTCCACCAGCGGCCGGGACATTTCCGTCTATAGGAAAGTACAAGTTATTCATTGACATAATAGAACGCTGTTAATACAGGTATACGGTGTCTATGGCGCACTATAGATATTGCATAGGCATAATAAATTTATCGTATAGCCGCAAGCCTTTGTTCTGTATTATGGTTCGTAGCTAAGAACCACTACGGGACCTGCAAAACGCGACCCGCTGCGGTAGCAGCATGCGCGTCCGTGAACGCAACAACCAGTGCTGGCGCCTCGAGAAGCTGGCGTATCGCACGCCAAGCGAAGCGCGCGAGGAATACGAGCTGCGCCATGCCGCGTAGCGCAAATGTGTGTCCAAGAAACAGGGTGCGGTACACGCGCCCGGTGACCCGTGTGTGCGACGTGACATGAGCGAGCCGCCCACGTTCGAGCGCATCCTGGCGTCGTTGTACGACGCCATGCTGGACGAGACCCACTGGCCGGCCACCTCGGCCCTGATTGACGAGACCTGCGGCATCGCGGGCAATGCCCTCATGGTCGGCGAAGGCCCGCAGGACGACATCCGTGTCACCTTCGTCGGGCTCTACTACCGCGGGCAGCGCCGCTGCGACCTGGAGCGTGAGTACCTCGACGTCTACCATCCCATCAACGAATGCATCCCGCGCTTGCGGCAACTGCCAGACGGCCATCTGGTGCCGCTCAAAGACCTGTACACGGCCGAGGAGCTGCACACCTCGCGTGCCTACAACGAGGGATTACGCCGGGGCCAGTATCAGCAGGGCTTGAACGTGCGCCTGGCCGGGCCGGGGGGCTCCCCCATGTCCTGGTCGCTCGCGGATCCCATCGCCTCGGAGGGCTGGGGGTCTTCGCAGATCGCGATGGTCAGGCGGCTCACGCCCCATATCCGACAATTCATCCGCGTCCGGCAAGCGCTGGTCCGCGCCCAGGCTAGGGACACGACCGTGACGGCCCTGCTCGACAACCCTCGGATCGGCGTCCTCCACCTGGACCGGCGCGGGCGGATCCTGATGGTCAATGACCGTGCCCGGAGCCTCCTCCGACACGGTGAGGAGTTGTCGGATGCGGATGGGGTGTTGCAGACCTGCGCGCCGGACGACCAGATCCGTCTGGCGCAGCTGGTGGCGGAGGCGCTGCCGACCTCCAGTGCGGTCGCCGCCAGTGGGTCGATGCTCCTGGGCCGCTCGTTCGGGTTGCTGCCGTTGGTGGTGCACGTCAAACCCGTGGGGATCCCGCAACCGGACTACGGTGCGCGGCACGTCGCGGCGCTGGTCCTGCTTGTCGAGCCGGGGCGCCATCCGCGTATCGATCCCGCCCTGGTGGCCGCGACCCTGGGGCTGACGCCGGACGAGAGTCAGGTGGCGGTCTGGTTGGCCGACGGCAAGAGCGTGCGCGACATGGCCACGGCCACGGGACTCACGGAAGGCGCCATCTACTGGCACCTGAAGCAGATCTACCAGAGACTGCCGATCTCCCGGCAGGTGGACCTGGTGCGGATGGTGCTGTCGATCGCCGAGTTCGGGTAACCGCGGCGCGCCGTCGCCTCCGGGGGGTGACGGATGCACCTTCCCCTGGGCGCCCTCGATCCACGCCCATCGCACCACCCGGCCGGCCGCGTTCTTTCTCTGCTCCCACTCCCGACATTTCCTCGCAACTACCAATCCTGGCAGTGACGGCAAGGTGTTGAAAGCACTAGCCTTGGCCGTGTTGCAACTTTGGCCGCTGGCGGCGGGGGCAGCCTACAGACTCAACCAGCTCCGTTACTGGGGCACCCGCCCCAGCTTCGCCTTCGTTGAAGAGCCCGAAACCAACGGGGTCGTCGAGCGCTGGAATCGCACGCCAAGCGTAGCGCGCGCAGTCCAGCCAGGTCGAAGCCCGGATGGGCAGTGATCGCGGGCTGCTGAAAGACCTCGTGAAGGAAGCACTTCATGAACAGACCCACGTAGCGATCAGACTTCTTCCACGGGCTGTTGAGCCGAGAAGAATTGAGGAGAAGAAACGATGAGAATTGCAGCTTCCGTCTTTTTCCTGTTCCTGACCCTGACCCTCGCCACAACCGCAGGCGCTCAATCGCCTGCCGTTCGTGTGTTCCTCACGGACAACCTCGCGTCCATGACGGACAACCTCTCGTTGGCAGTCAAAGAAGGCGGCGGCTGGGGCGTTGCCGACGGGTGGGGCATCGCCGAGTGGGCCTTCCGGGATTTCGCGGGTCGCGGTGAGTGTCAAGGGTTGACGGTTACCAGCCAACCGTGGAGAGCGCACTTCACCATCTCGACCCCTCGGAACCAGGGAGGTGACGAGGTTTTGGATTTCGATCTCAGCAGCGGCAACCTTGTCGCCGTGCTCGACGGCTGGGGCGACATGCTCTATGCGGGATCCACGCGACAGTTCGAGAATGCCCTGAAGGACGCCTGTGAAGCAATCGACCGGCACGTCACGGGCGGAGCCGAGTTGATCACCATTGGTGAGGCCGGTGGCCGCTGAAGGGCACCCGCCTTGACGCGCCACATGAGGGTGCTGGTCGGGGTCGGAGCGACCTCCTGCGAGAGCGACCCCGCCTCGGCAGGTACAACACAGTTGGACCTGCCGAGACCGCAAAACGGAACGTTTTTGGGGGTCGCTCTCGGTTTTGCGGCCGTGTCGAGGTATCGGCACGTCCGCATGCGAGAAACGGTGAAAAACGGCCGGGAATACGAGCGTATCCTGCTCACCGGCGTACAACAGCGGGTAAAGCGCCCCCGGTTTTCTTGGACACGGATTAAGGGAGAATCCGATGTCCAAAGAGGTGGGGGCATGGTGCGGTTGGTGCTGTCGATCGCCGCACCCGACGGATTCCACGCAACCCGGACCAACGACTGCGGCTGGATAGGAGAACGCTCGTGACGAAGAGAACTGGTGGAAAGGCGCGGTCCTCGCGTCGGAATATATCGACTGCGATCACCGCAGGTCTGGCAGCGCTGCTGCTGGTCGCCAGCGGCATCGATGTTGCCGGGCAAGAGCCGCAGGGCGCGCTGTCGCTCACCGCCACGTCGGCGACGACCGGCCTGACCGAACTGCGGCAACTGGATGCGCTGGTCGAGACGCTGGTGCGCGCCGACGAGCTCGTGATCAGGTCGCGATACGCCGACCGGCAGTTGGCGGGACGCGTGCACGAGAGCGCCATGCAGTACCACCGCGGCGTCCCGGTCCATGGCGGCGGCATCACCCGTCAGCTCGCCGGCGGCGCGACCGTCTCGATCTTTGGCACCATCCACCAGGGGATCGACATCGACACGACGCCGGCGCTTTCGGCCACGGCGGCCAGGGCGGCGCTCCAGAATCTGTCGGAGGGGGGCGCGCTGGTGAGCGGCCCACTGCCCAGCCTGACGGTCTTTCCATTGCCCGACCGTTCGTACGCCCTGACTTGGCGCGCGACGATGAGCGACGCCCGGACCTACTTCCTCGCCGCCGACAGCGGCCAGATCATCTGGACGATCGACGAACGGCGGACGCAGGATACGGTCGGCACCGGCACCGGTATCACGGGCGATCGGAAGAAGGTCAGCGCCACCCGCAGCGGCGGCACGTTTCAGGCGCGCGACCCGCTCCGCCCGGGAGAGACCGTCACGCTCGACATGGGTTACAGCGAGGCGCGGCTTGACGCGCTGCTCGAGCCGTTCGGACCGGGCTGGACGGACAGCGACGTGGCGGCAGACAGCGACAATGTCTGGGACGACCCGGCGGTGGTCGACGGGCATGCGCACATGGGCTTTACCTACGACTACCTTGCCCGGCAGCACGGGTGGAACGGCGTGGACGGCGCGAACGGCCGCATCTTCGGCCTGGTCAACAATGACTTCGTCAATGCGTTCTGGATCCCGCCCCCGTTCGGCCCGGAGGGGGGCGGAGCGTTCGTCTTTGGCGAGGAACGCGACGGCACGCCGATCGTGCCGCTCGACATCGTCGGTCACGAGCTGATGCACGGCGTCACCTATTTTTCGGTGAGTCGGCGGACCGGCGAGGGCCTGCAGAGCAATCTCTGGTTCATACGGGGACCATCGGAATTCGTACTCACCGGCCGGAGATATCGATGTGGTGAGTTACTGCGCTTTAGCACTGGACCATACGCCGGCCTGCGCTTTCGGTTCGCTTGCCAGGATGGCCGGTTCCGACTGTTCGCAAACCACGGGGGCGCCGTCAACGAGGCGTACTCGGACATCATCGGCACGGCCACCGAGTTCTCGGTGCATCCGCCTGGCACCGGTCCAAACCGGGCCGACTACGTGATCTGGGAGGACACCGGGCAAACGCGCAGATCACTGGAGAATCCACGCTCGATCACGCTGGGGAACAGCACCCACCGATATCCCGATGCCTACGCCGAACCGTTAGGTTTCTCGTCGGTCTCTTTGAAGACTACGAAGGGTATTTCTTCTCGAGCCTCGGCTCCGTAGATGGCGGTCGGACGTTCGTCGTGCTCCCGAGCCTGGGCTACGACGGCGTGCACTGGAACTCGACGATCCTGAGTCACGCGTTCTATCTCGCCATCGAAGGCGGCCGGAACCGCACGACAGGAATTACCGTCACGGGCGTCGGTGGATCGAACCGCCAGGACGTCGAACGGGTCTTCTTCCGAGCGATGACCGAGCTGATGCCCGCAAACGTAAGCTTCCACATCACGGCCGCGACCGTCCGCCAGTCGGCAATCGACCTGTTCGGCGCGGGTAGCGCGGTCTTCACCTCCGTGCATCGGGCGCTGGTCGCCGTCGGACTGTAGTCAGACCGAATTCCCGGACAGCATCATGAGGTTGGATGCCATGCGTTTCTCGTTCCACACGTTCCCGCCGGCGACCCCGGCGGCGGCGTGCCTGCTTCTGTTCGCCGTCGCACTCGCCGGATTCGCCCGCCCTGCCGCGGCCCAGACGTGGGACGCGCGCGGATTCCTCACCATCAACGGCGGGCAGCAGGCCGCCTCCCCCGATTTTTCCGACAACATCACCTTCACGGCGTTCGCCGAGGAGGGAGATTTCGATGCGCGCTATGCCGTTGGCTCCGACGTGCTGTTCGATGCCGGCGGCGGCATACGGGTCTGGCGCAATCTGGGGATCGGCGCCGGCGTGTCGCTGTTCTCCCACAACGGCGACGCCGACATCGCCGCGCGCATTCCGCACCCGTTCTTCTTCTCCCGGCGCCGCGCCATCGACGGAACCGAGCCGGGATTCGCACGCGAGGAAACGGCGGTGCACCTGCAGGCCCTGTGGGTCATCCCGGCCAGCCGCTCGTTCCACATCACCCTGTCGGGCGGGCCGACGTTCTTTGGGGTCACGCAGGAACTGGTCACCGGCGTGAACTATGACCACGCGTACCCCTACGACGTGGCGACGCTTTCGGGGACGGACAAACAACGCCACTCGGTGTCGATGACCGGGTTCAACGTCGGCGGCGACGTGGCGTTCTACTTCTCCGAGTGGCTCGGTGTCGGCGGGATGGTTCGTCTCAGCCGCGGATCGGCCGTGCTCGCGTCGGCGGACGGCGGCACCGTCACGATCGACACGGGCGCGCTGCAGACCTCCGGCGGCCTGCGGGTCCGCTTTTGACCCTCGCACCGGAGCCTGCAGCGTTGACGCGACTACTGAACCCGATTACCGCATCGCACATTGAACCAACGCATGTCCAGAATCAAGCCAAGGAGGCTGTCATGAGTCGCATAGGTACTGTCGTAATTGGCGTCGTGGTCGTGGTCATACTGGTCTTTGCGCTGCCGGCAACAGCGCAAACCAAGGTGGAGAGTTTCACAACGGTGAGGGACTCGTCGGGCTTCTACTTCCACCGCACGACGTACGCGTTTACGATCCCCACGAAACCCACCGGCCACCCGGACCAGGAGGTCACCCTCGATATCTACTACAACAGCCGAGACGTCTGGTTGGTCACCGGGGCTCTGCGGTGCTCGGACCTCTCGTGGGGGGAAACGACTTCTGACAGTCATTTCGCGTCGGTGCGGGCATCCATACCGGTGTCTTCCGGCACCACCTGTACGGCCTACCTCGCCTTTGCAAACAACTTCGGCCATACCACCCCCAAATCGGCGGCGGTGCGCTTGAACGTGTCGGCGATCGGGCAGCGAGCGCTCACCAAACAGGCCGCCAGCGCAGACGGCCGCCGCGGTCCGTCTCAGCCGGAGTTCGACCATATTCGGTCGGCGCGAGCTGCCGCACCGGCAGCGTCATGTCCTGGTGAATCTTGGGATGATGCCGCAGAGAGGCGACCACGCGGGCGCGGAACGTGCCGATGCCTGATCGGCTCCGACGGCCGGGTCGCCCGCTGGATCCCGTTGGCCTTCGTGAACGGCCGGTTCGTCGGCGCGCTGCCGTCCACCGACGCGGTCGAGCAGGTCTACTTCCGCGCCATGACCGAGTTGATGCCGGCCTACCCTGACTTCGCCATCGCCGCGGCGGTCGACCTGTTCGGCGCCGGCAGCGGAGTCCACACCGCCGTGCACCAGGCGCTGTTCGCCGTCGGCCTGTAGGCAGACAGAGTTACCGGATATCATCATGAGGCTGAGCGCCATCCGTTTCTCGTCCCGCACGTTCCCACCGGCGGTCCTGGCGGCGGGATGCGGTTGTGGCGACAGGGATTTGCGTGCCGCTGCACTTGAACACAAAGGGAACCGAACGATGCCGAGATTCCTGACACGCCAGCTTGGACTGATCTTGCCTGCATTGCTGCTTTGCGGCTGTGGGAACGTCAACGAAGATCTGGTGGAGGCAGCGGCGGACAGAGACAACGATGCGGTCAAGGTGCTGACGGCCGAAGGCGCCGACCCCTCCACGGCGCTCATCATGGCGTTACAGCGGGGCCGTGTCGACGCGGTGCAACCCCTTCTCGACAACGGCGCCGATCCCTCGTCGAAGGACGAGACCGGTACGCCGGCCGTCGTGGTGGCGGCCAAGCTCGGCCAGACAGAGAGTGTCAGGGCTCTGACGGGTGGCGTGTCGACGCTGGATGATGTCGATGCCGACAATAGAACTGCGCTCATGTGGGCGGTCGAAAACGGCTACCCGGAAATCGTGAGCCTGCTGATCGAAGCGGGGGCCGACATCGACGTCGAGGACGCAAACGGCAGGACGGCCCTGGTCCTGGCGGAGGAAACGGGCAAGACGGAGATTGCACTGCTCTTCCGCGCTTGTCGTGTCGGACAGGAACTGAATCCCGGCGAGAGCTGCGACGTATCCGGTGCCGGCACGGTTAATGTTCGAACCGACGGGTGTCTGGGCGAGGTGCCTGCCTTTAGCGGTAGCACCTCGATCGGCAACCTGAGCATCGGCGTATCTAACGGCGAATCGACGATTTGCATGGGCGGCTATTTCGAACAAGGCGGGTTCAGGATCAGCGCGGTCCCCGATACCTCCCGCTGGCGAATCGATGCACTTCCGTAGTACGTAGCGCCGCCTTCGTCTTGCAGCCCCGACGCTGCGGGGTGGGCTTGACTCGGCTATACCGAGTTCAGCATGACTGGATCAACTGCATCGGCCGCATGCCGATGTTCGCGGTCATGCGATGAACCTTGCCGTGAGCCCCACGGCGCCCGCAACGTCGGTTTGTCGCCGGTCGGCGCTCAGGAACAGCGGCGGCGCCGGCATGCGGGCGAAGAACAGTTGAGCCGACGCCACATGAATCGCATCGAGCGTGCGTAGCGGATGCGTCGCGACGAGCGCCTCTGCCGCGGTCAGCACCTCCGGGCCGACCGCGACGAACGTCCAATGCGACCGGTCGCCTGACGCGCGCCCGGACGGTCGACGCGATCCAAGTTCAGCCCTGCGAGGCGTCGGACCCGCCGGATCGGGAACCGCCTTGGGACGCGGCGCCCAACGCCGCCCCCAGGGCCAGCCCAATCGCGAGCCATGCCCCCAGATTGTTGGTCGCCGCGCCGATGACGATCCCGACTGTCATGCCAAGGACCGCCCCGACCCCGACGCGCTGATCCTCACCACGCACCGCATCGGCAGCGTAGCATGCTTCGAGGCCGCTCCACACGGTCGGCGGTTGACGTGCGGGACCCGTGGTGTTATTTTGATGGCGAGTGGTTATATTATTAACACATGGGCCCGCGCCTGGTGAACTCTCATGCAGATGAAGACCCCGTTGCACAGTCGGCTGTCGCGTCGTGAGCGACAGATCATGGACATCCTCTTCAGGCACGGCCGGGCCGCGGCCAGCGTCGTCCGGAAGGAACTCGCAGGCGATCCGAGCTCGTCCACCGTCCGCACGCAACTGCGCGTACTCGAACAGAAGGGACACGTGCGTCACGAGGAGGAGGGGTTGCGGTACGTGTATCGCCCGGTGACGCCGCGTCGGGCCGCGCGCCGATCGGCGTTGCGGCACCTCGTCGAGACGTTCTTCGACGGTTCCGCCGAGCAGGCCGTGGCCGCGTTGCTCGGGGGCGAGGCAAGGCGTCTGACCGAGCCCGAGCTCGACCGGATCGCACGGATCGTCTCGGATGCGAAAGCCGCGCAAGGGACCGCCGGCGGCGCCGAGGGCGCGCCGCCGCGCAACCGGCCGGACAGGAGCGGCGCGCGCAGAGAGCGTGAGGAACCGCGATGAGCCTGCTCGCCGCGTTGACCGTCAAGGTCTCGGTGGTCCTGCTCCTGGCGCTGGCCGGCGCCCGCTGTCTGCGCGCGAGGTCGGCGGCAGCTAAGCACTGGGTGCTGGCGGTCGGCGTGGTGTCGGCCTGCGTCGCGCCCGCGATCCACGTCCTCCCGAACCTCCCGGTCATGCAGGTGGCGCCGGTCGGGCCGCTCGCCTGGCGTGTCGGGCCCGTGTTCGACGCGCTGCGCCTGCGTCCCTACCCGGTTCCGTTCACCGGGCCGGCAGACGCTGGCGTGGTCCGCCCCGCGGCGGGGAGGGTGCCTCCGGCAGGCGGACCCGGTGCGCCTCGACCCGCGGTTGCGACGGCGGCGATCGACGAAGCGGTCGGTTGGTTGGCGGTGACGATCTGGCTGATGGGCGCCGTCGCCAGTGCGGGCGTCCTCCTGGTCGGGTTGGCGAGGCTTCGATGGCTGCGCCTGTCGTCGCGCCACGTGACCGGCGGACCCTGGCATCGGCTGTGCAGCGACCTGGCGAGGTCGTGCGGGCTGAGACGCGGCGTCGATCTCCGGTTCGGCCGGCGTCCCGGACTGGTGGCTACGTGGGGCTGGCGGCGGCCGGCCATCCTGCTGCCGCCGTCGGCGTCCGAGTGGTCGGCCGAGCGCATGCGCGTCGTGTTGTTGCACGAGCTTGCCCATGTGCGCCGCGGCGACTGGTTGATGCAGATGGCGGCCGAAGCATTGCGGTGCGTCTGGTGGTTCAACCCGCTCGCGTGGGTGGTCCGGGCCGCGCTCCGCCGCGAGAGCGAGCAGGCGGCCGACGATCGGGTGCTGGCCGGGGGCGTTGCCGCCGCGACCTGTGCGGCGCATCTCGTCGAGCTGGCGAGAGAGGTTCGGAAACACCGTAACACGTGGTTGCCGGCGCCGGCGCTGGCGCGTCCGTCAGACCTGGAACGGAGGGTGTCCACCATGTTGAATCCACGCACGAACCGGCGTCCGATGACGCGGCCCGGCCGCCTCTGGAGCCTGAGCGCGCTGGTGCCGGCCTCGATGCTCGTGGCCTGCCTGCACGTCGGCGCGCAGACCGCGCGGCTCTCCGGCACGGTCGTCGACCAGGCCGGGCACGTCGTGCAGAATCCCGGCCTCGCGCTCACCGACCGCGCCACCGGGGAGCAAGTGCGGGTGGCCGGCGACGACGCCGGCCGCTTCGAGTTCGCCGACCTGGAACCGGGCGAGTACAGCCTCGTCGCCAGCCCGGTGCAATTCGAGCGGCTCTTTCCGATAAGCTCGATTGAGATGAAATCGGGCGAGTACAGCCTCGTTGCCATCCCACCGGTTTTCGAGCGGCTGTTTCGTCGCGTCTCGCTGCAGGCGGGAGAGCAACTCGAAGAGGAGCTGGTGCTGCGGCTCGGCTCGCTCGAGGAGACGATCACGGTGACGGATACCGGCGAATCGGCCTCCGCGGCGAGGACGATCGGTGCCGCCGCACGGGAGCGGCATCTGCAGAACCGGAATCAGGAGAACCGGAATGGGCGCGGCTCGGTAGAACTGCCCATCAAGATCCGCGATCTGGATCCTGTCTATCCGGCGTCCGTGCGCGGCAGCGGTTTCGAGGGCAAGGTCGTCCTGGACGCGCTGATCAAGACCGATGGCAGCATCGAGGTGCTGCAGATTCTGGCCCCGGTGGACCCGGCGACGACGACGACGGTGTTCCCCGACCTCGCGCGCTCGGCCGTCGAGGCGGTCGGCGGGTGGCGCTACGAGCCGACGCTGCTCCACGGCGTGCCGGTCGACACGCGGATCAACATCAACGTCACGTTCCGTCCGTAGAGCCGGAATCCGCCGTCGCGCGTCAGGGTGATCTGGACCGCGCGGCTTGGGGTGGCGCCCGGTCGCACCTCCTGTACGTCTTAGCAAGGATATCGCGTGCAGAGTTGCCGCAGGCCGCTGCCCGCCGCTGCCGCCGGGGCGAGCGCCAGCGCGGCTGCGGCGCGCTTGACTTGCTTTTCCTCGGGGTGCATTCTCGTCACCAGACATCCCGTCGATCTTCCAAGGAGCAGGCCAGATGCTGTCGATCATTCGCGGCGGAACCCGAGATCGTGCCCGGCCGTGTGCCGCGGCGATATGCGCGTCGGTCCTTATCCTGACCGGGATCAGTCTGCGGGCGGCCGTGCCGGGAACGGCCACCCTGTCGGGGACGGTGACCGCCGCCGAGTCGTTCACGGCGGCGCAGGTCTATATCCGCCACGTCGACCGAGGCATCGTGTACATGGTGTACACGAACAGGGGACGCTACCGCGCCGTCGCCCTGTTTCCCGGCACCTACGAGGTGAGCGCCAGCACGAAGCACCTCGAATCGGACGTCCAGACGGTGACTGTGAGCGCCGGCGACGCGGCGCAGGCAGATCTCGCGCTGGGCGAGCTGGCGGGCGACGCGCCCCCGCTGGTCATCCCGGCTGGCCGCACCGCGATGCGGGGCGGCACGGCGGGGGCGTTCGAATACGCGAGCTACGACGAGATCTACCCGCCGGGGCCGGGCAAGGCGGTCGCCGAGCAGGTCTGCATGGCGTGCCACGGCGAGAACTTCTTCCCCACGCGTCCGGGCACCGAGCGGCAGTGGATGTCGTGGATCGACCACATGGTCGGCAGCACCCTGGGGGAACAGGATCCCACCCGCTACGGGCAGGGGCTGCTTTCCTTCCGGGCGTCGATGTTCCGCTTCGGCCGGCAGGACCGGGACGACCTGCTGGCGTATGTCGTCGAGAACTTCGGGCCCGACAGCACGCGCCGGCGCGTGCGCATCGAGCAGCAGACCCCGGTCGACGAAGAAGCTCTCGGCAGGGCGATGTACATCGAGTACTACCTCGCCAAGGACGGACCCGACGAGGGCAACAACGATCCCCGGTGGGCGCCGGATCGGGTGACCCGCTACGGGCAGGATCCCCGGTTCGATGCGGACGGCAATGTCTGGCTGGTGGACCGCGGCGTGCCGCACCGGCTGGTCAAGCTGGATCCACGCAGCGGTGATCAGCAGGACTATCTCTATCCCGATCCGCGCAACGGCAATCACGAGATTCTCATCGATCCGTCCGGCCTGATCTGGCTGCCGGAGCACCGCGGCCGCACGGGCGACAAGGAAAAGCGGCTGCTCGGGTTCAATCCCGCCACCGAGACGTTCGAGTACCAGATTCCGATGGATCCCGACAACGTGGTTCGCAACCCGACCAAGTTCCTGCAGTCGCTGGCCATGGATTCGAAGGGCAACATCTACGTCGGGTGGATCATGGGCGGCGCCCTGAGCAAGTGGGACCGGGAGACGGGTGAGGTGTCGGTGTTCCGCATCCCGACGCCGCACGCCATTCCCTACGGCGTGGTCGCCGACCGCAACGACAACATCTGGATCGCCCTCTGGAGCGGCGGCAAGATCGTCAAGTTCGATACGACGAACAACTCGTGGACCGAGTTCACCACCTCCACCTACCCGGCGCACACGCGGCGTCTGAACGTCGACTCGCAGAACAACATCTGGTGGGGCATCTACTCGGCCGGCAAGCGACCCGGAAAGCTGGTCAGGCTGGACCAGGCGACGGGCAAGATGACCGAGTGGACGATCCCGCAGCAGAATGCGGAACCGTATGACGTCGCCGCCGACCCGGACGACAACATCTGGGCGGCCGACTTCGGCCAGGGGACCGACGGCGAGTATGGCGCGTCGATCTGGAGGTTCGATCCGCGCAGCCAGGAGTTCACGTTCTATCCGAAGCCGCAGCGGCACGCCGACTCGCCGAAGATCCAGGTCACCCGGGACGGCGCCGTCTGGTACTCGCCGCGCGGCAGCCGCGAGGCGCCCGCCTTCGGAGTGCTCTATCCGGACATGGACAAGATCGACGACCTGGGCGCGTTCTACCGGTACGGGCCGCCAGGGTATCCGTTTCCGGTGCCGACTCCCGACACGACCGCAGGCGCACCCTGACCGCGGCGCAGGACGCTCGAGGAGATGACATGCCACACCGACACCTGATCTTCACGACCCTGCTTTTCGGCGTCGCGGCGCTCTCCTTCCCGCCTCTGCTGGGCGCGCAGCAGGGTGAGACGATCACCCGCGAGACGCGGCCGTTCGCGCCGGTCACCGACGAGATGCTGCTGAATCCCGATCCCGGGGACTGGCTGATGACCCACCGGACGTACGACTTCCAGGCCTACAGCCCGCTCGACGAGATCAACCGGGACAACGTGCACCGGCTCCAGGTGGCCTGGATGCGGGCGATGGACGAGGGACCGCAGCAGACCCAGCCGCTCGTCTACGACGGGGTGATGTACCTCGCCCACAACGACGATCACATCCAGGCGCTGGACGCGACGACCGGCGACCTGCTCTGGGACTACCGGCGCCAGTTGCCCGCCGACCTGCGCGAGTCCGTCACGATAGGCAACCGGACCCGGAACCTGGCCATCTACGGCAATCACATCTACCACCTGACCGCCGACGCGCACCTGCTCGCCCTCGACGCCCGTACCGGCGAGGTGGCCTTCGACAGCGAGATGGCCGACTACCGCGCGGGGATCACCCATTCGTCGGGCGCCATGATCATCGATGGCAGGGTGCTCGCCGGACGCGCCTGCATGCCCGCCAGCATTCCGGCGCGCTGCTTCGTCTCGGCCCACGACTCGGACACCGGTGAGGAACTCTGGCGGGTGTACACGGCGGCCGGCGCGGACGACCCCGGCGGGCAGACCTGGGGCAACCTGCCGCCGTCGGAACGCATCCACGTGTCGGCGTGGGGCACGCCGGGCAGCTACGACCCCGAGCTCGGGCTCATCTACTGGGGCTTCGCCGTCCCGATGCCCTACACCCGTATCATGCGCCGCGGCACGTGGGACGTCGGCGACAGCACGCCGTGCGAGCTGTACTCCAACTCCACCGTGGCGCTGGCCGTCGAGACGGGCGTGATTGAGTGGTACTACCAGCACCTGCCCTGCGACGACTGGGACCAGGACTTCGTGCAGGAGCGCACCCTGATCGACACGGTGGTCGCACCCGACCCGGAGTCGGTGATGTGGATCAACCCGCGCATCGCCGGCACCGCCGAGGAGCGCAAGATTGCGGTCACCCTGGGGGAGCCCGGCGGACTGTTCGTCCTCGACCGTGCAACGGGCGAGTTCCTGTGGGCCACGCCGCTGCCCTATACCAGCACGGAGCGGTTCGTGATCCGGGACATCGATCCGGCGACGGGGCAGGTCTTCATCAACATGGACCTGGTGGCGCGGGAGGTGGGCCAGCAGTTCGTCATCTGCGGGCACAACGTGAAGGGCTGGTGGTCGTGGTCGTACAGCCCGCGCACCGGACTGCTCTACATCCCGATCAATCGCTCCTGTCTCAACCAGACCGCCAACGATCGGTCGGCCACGGGAACGGGCCCGAGGTTCACGCAGCCCGAACCGGGATTCGAGGAGGACGGCCACCTCACCGAGGTGCGGGCTCTCGACATCTCGACCGGCCGGGAGGCGTGGCGCTACACGCAGCGGGCCCCGAACGCGGGGTCGACGCTCGCCACCGCCGGCGACGTCGTTTTCCATGGCGATCTCAACCGCCGCTACCGCGCCTTCGACGCCGAGACCGGCGACGTGCTGTGGGAGACGATTCTGGGCAGCCAGATCACCGGCTTTCCGGTCACGTATACGGCGGGCGGGCGGCAGTATCTGACCGTGCCGGTGGGCGGTGCGGCGGTATTTCGAATGACCAACTACGCGCCCGAGCTGGAGGCGCCGATGGGCAGCAACATGCTCGTCACGTTCGCGCTGCCGCCTTCCTGAGGCGCAGCAGGCCGGTTCGTTCCGGTCCTGAGGTTTGCAGCATTGCAAAGACGCCTGATGTTTCCGTTCCTGGCCGTGCTGGCGGCAGCGGCCGTCGCCTGTTCGCCATCGTCAGGCAGCGGGCCGGCTGCCGGCGCAGCGGACACGCCTCGGGAGGTGGCCGTCGCGACGTCCGGCGGTCTGGCCGCCGCCTACGACCGGCTCGCGCCGCGATTCGAGGAGGAGACGGGCATCCGGCTGGTGACCGCCTACGGGGCGTCGGGCGGCGGCGCTCCAGACTCGATTCCGGCCAGACTGGAGCGCGGGGAACGCTTCGACGTCCTGATCATGTCCCAGGCCGGCCTGAACGCGCTCACCGCCCAGGGCCTGGTCCGGCCGGACACGCGCGACGATTTGGCCAGTTCGTCGATCGGGATCGCGGTGCGCGACGGAGCCCCGCTGCCCGACATCAGCACGCCCGAGGCGTTCGTGGAGACGCTGCTCGCGGCCGAGTCCATCGGCTACTCGGCAAGCGTGAGCGGCACCTACGTGTCCACGGAGCTCTTTCCCCGCCTGGGCCTGGCCGAGCAGCTTGCTCCGAAGAGCCGGCGTATCGAGAGCGAACGCGTGGCGGCCGTCGTGGCGCGCGGCGAGGTCGAGATCGGCTTTCAGCAGGTCAGCGAGATACTCTCGATCCCGGGCGCGGCGTACGCCGGCCCCCTGCCCGCCGAGTACCAGAGGGTGACGACGTTCTCGGCGGGGATCGCGGCGGACGCCGGGAATCCGGACGGCGGGCAGAGACTGATCGAGTTCCTGGCATCGGCCGTGGCGGCCGTTACGATCGCCGAGACGGGTCTCGAGCCGGCGGCGGGCGTAGACTGAGATCACCCTGCAGCCGATCGGTGCAGCCGGACGGTCCGTGGGTCGCGGAATCGGCGCCTGCAACGCGGCCGGAGCGAGTTGGTGGAGCGGTCTTTCGCGCACCTGTACGAGACCGGGGGTATGCGGCGGGTGTGGGTGCGCGGTCATGAGAATGTCCGCAAGCGCGTGCTCATCCGGGCGGCCGCCTGCAACATCGGGTTGCTGCTGCGCCGCCAGACCGACGTCGGTACGCCCCGGTGCCTGCAGGGGCGGGCTTTTTCGGCGATATTCGGGCTGATCGGGCGCTGGATCGGCGTCCGGGCGCGCCAACGGTCCGCGGTTCAGCTTGAGGCGGCATGAGCTGCCGGAAGCCTCATGCCCGTCAAGGATCGCGTGTTATGCTGCCTGATCCGGTGGCCCAGGTCTCGTGTCGGGCCGCTGCGATCCTTTGGACACGGGTTGGTAGACTCCACACCATGATCGCACTTGTCGCTACCCTGCTCGCTCTGGCACCGGCCACAGGGACGGCCCGGCAAGGCGAACAGCAGGAGAAGTACCTGCCTTTGGCCAACCAGCCGCACGGGTACCGTGGAGGACGAGCTATACGAGGCTGGCGCGCGAGGATACCGCTTCGCGGGCACGCAGGGTGGCGAGACCGCCTTCGGCGGCAACGAAGTCGTCGTCATCATGACGCTTGACCCGGCAGGCCGCCGTTTCCGCTACATTCTGCTCGCCACGAGTCGCACCGGAACGATGCAGCGCGAGATGCCTCGAGGAGAACTCGGTCATGCCGACAACGTTGTACTCGGGCGTGGCAGGGAGGCCGCCGTCATCCTCGAAGCGGAGACCGCCGAGGACTGACCGCCATACTGGCGGCAGGACGCGCAGCAGGCGTCCTGCCGCTCACACCTCCCGAGCGTGGCAGTCAGGTCCGGTCCACCGCGGTCTGAACGACGTGCGGACTCGCCGTCAGCCGGACGGCGCCCTTCCGAGGTGAGGCTGAAGTGGGTACTCCGAGTCCGTTCGGTCGTTGGATCCCCAAAGGGTGCCTCCTTCTTGTCCTCTTGCCCCTTGGTTTGTTCCTCCTCGGAATCCTCTTGATCTTCTTCGAGCTCGAGGTGGCGCTGGGCGTCGTCCTCGTCCTGGTGCTGTTGTGGTTTAACGCTCGGGGACGCAAGCGCGAGCTCGCTGCTCGCGTGAACACCCTGGAGGCGGAGCTCGCCTCCCGCACGTCCTCGTCGCCGCCCACCGGCACGCCGGTCCCCGACGCCCTGTGGTCGCTTCTCTTCGGTGGCAACACACTCGTGCGGGTCGGTATCGTCATTATCTTCTTCGGATTCGCCTTCTTTCTGAGCTACGCGGCTGACCAGGGCTGGTTCCCGCTCGAGCTCCGCCTGAGTACCGCCGCCGCCGCCGGGGTCGCCCTGCTGGCGGTTGGATGGCGTCTGCGGGACGTGCGCCGGGAGTATGCGCTCGCGCTGCAGGGTTGCGGCGCCGGCATCGTTTATCTCACTGCCTTCGCAGCCGTCAACTTCTACGATGCAGTTGCCGCCTGGGTCGGGTTGGTCGTTATGCTCGGGCTGGTCGGGCTCACCGCGGCCCTGGCGCTGAGGCAGGACGCGCCGAGCCTGGCGGTCCTGTCCTCGCTCGGCGGATTCCTCGGCCCGGTTCTCGTTCCCCTCGACGCCAGCCACGTGGCGCTCTTCTCCTACTATGCGTTGCTGGACGCAGGCATCGTGGGGGTGGCCTGGTTCCGGACATGGCGCCCGTTGAACGTGCTGGGGTTCGTGTTCACGTTCGTCATCGGCGCGGTGTGGGGATATGAGTTCTATCAGCCTCAGCATTTCGCCACGACACAACCGTTCCTGGCGCTATTCTTCACGCTTTTCGTCGCGGTTCCGGTGCTGCATGCGTGGCGCCAATCGCCGCGTCTCGCCGAGTTCGTCGATGGGTTTCTCGTCTTCGGGGTGCCGCTTGCGGCCTATTCCCTACAGTATCGGCTGACGTCCGATTTCGAGTACGGTGATTTGGTCAGTCCTCTGGCGTTCTGCGTGTTCTACGCCGTCGCTGCCGGTCTCGTCCGCTCGTATGGTCGTGCGTCGATGCGGGTGTTGATGGATTCGTTCGTCGCGCTGTCGGTGGTCTTCGCGACGCTGGCTGTGCTCACGCTGGAGGGGAACTGGGGCGCCGCCGGGTGTGCGCTCGCGGGGGCGGCAATCGTCTGGATCGGCAGCGGCCGGAACAGCCGTCTCGGCGTTCTGTCCGGGCTCGTATTGCAGTTCCTGGCAGGCTGCTTTGCAGTCGACTTCACGGTCTCGGAGCAGTCATCGAGTGCGGTACCCATATTGAACAGCGTGTACCTGGGAAACCTGACGGTGTGTCTGTCCGGGCTGGTCTCGGCCTGGCGCGTGCGTCGATACGCGGGTGCGGATGCGTTGCTTGCCTCTGTGGTGGTTGCGTGGGGGGCGGCCTGGTGGTTCGGCTCCGGTATCGACGAGATCTCACGGCATCTCTCGTCACTCGACCGGAATGGCGCGACACTCGGGTTTCTCGCGATCAGTGCCGGCGCCTTCGCGCTGATGCGCACGCGTCTCGACTGGAAGGATCTCTCGTACCCACCGTTGATCCTGTTGCCGGCGATGGTGTTTCTGGCCATCGACTGGTTCTTGATAACGGAGGATCTGCTTGCCGGCTGGGGCATCGTCGCCTGGCCGGCGGCGTTCCTGATGCAGTACTGGGTGCTGTGGCGTTGCGAGACCGATTGGCCGACGGCGGCGCCCGGCTACCACTGCGCCACGTTGTGGTTCGGCGTGTATCTGGTTTGGCGGGAAGCAGTGTGGGTAGGCGGGCATTTCGCCCCCGATGGTCCAGCGTGGTCGTGGGCTGCGTCGACTCTGGTACCGACGTACTTTCTCTGGGCGCTCATGACGTTCCAGACACTTCTTCGGTGGCCGATCGGGCGCTTTCGCGAAATCTATCTCGGCATCGGGCAGCTAGGGCTGGTGATCGCTGCGTCGGGCTTGGTGCTGGCGGCAAGCTTCAAAGCGGGCGATCCGCACCCGCTGCCCTATGTTCCGCTCTTGAACCCCGTCGAGCTCGTGCAGGTGTTCTCGCTCGGTGTCCTGTTCCAGTGGTCCCTGGCGGACGCCGGCAGGGGGTCGAGCGAGACCCGCTGGCGCACGCTCGGCTTTTTTTGCTTCGTGGCGCTGAACGGCGCCCTCGCGCGCACCACCCACCACCTCTTCGACGTGCCGTTCGAGCCCGGCGCGCTCCTGTCGTCCGGGGTGTTTCAGGCCGTGCTGTCCGTCGTTTGGACGATCGCCGCCCTGGTTGTCATGCTCGGTGCAACCCGCGCGCGGCGGCGCCCCGAATGGCAGCTCGGCGCTGCCCTGCTGGCGGCGACCGTGATCAAGTTGTTCCTGTTCGACCTCGCCGATACCGGAACGCTCACGCGGATCGTGTCCTTCATTTTCGTGGGTGGCCTCATCCTGGTCATCGGCTACGTCTCGCCGCTACCACCCGATGACAGCGAGTCAAAGAGCGGCTGATGCACCGAGACGGACGGCGGCTTGCGCAGTTTCGACGAGAAAGGAACCATGCCTGAGAAAACCATGCCTGAGAACAGGAGGGAAGACGGTGCACGCGCGAAGGAAGTCCTCGCGTTGGTGAACACCGCGGCGGCGGTCGGTATCGCAGTGCTCGTGGGTGTTGGCGGCTACTTGCTTTTCGGCGGTGACGGCGGATCTCCGTCCGGGGCGACCAAGACCATCGAGTCTCTCGATAAAGCCGCACCGCCGGCTGCTGCCGACGTGGATACCGACACCCCGGCACCGGTCGTGTCGACCCCCGCGGTGGAGGCTCCAACGGCTGCTGCCGCCGTGGATACCGACACCCCGGCACCGGTCGTGTCGACCCCCGCGGTGGAGGCTCCAACGGCGAGGGCGGCGGACGATTCCCCCAATCGCCTCCTGCGGCGGAGTTTCTCGTGCTCACAAGTATCACCTCCTAATCCCCTCTTTCGAGCGGTGGAAAGGGGCGATGTTGAAATCGCTACGATTCTCGCCGATCTATGCGCGGAGCACCTGGACACCGTGTATGGACAAGCGATTTACCTCTATGAAACACCTCTCAGCCTCGCGGTAAAGGCCCAAGCAATAGAGATGGTGAGGATTCTCCTGGAAGCAGGCGCGGACCCCGACACCACTACCCAAAACGCCTTTAGCCTCTATGAAACACCTCTCAGCCTCGCGGTAAAGGCCCAAGCAATAGGGATGGTGCGGATTCTCCTGGAAGCAGGCGCGGACCCCGACACCACTACCCAAAACGCCTTTCGCCTCTATGAAACACCTCTCAGCCTCGCGGTAAAGGCCCAAGCAATAGAGATGGTGAGGATTCTCCTGGAAGCAGGCGCGGACCCCGACACCACTACCCAAAACGCCTTTCGCCTCTATGAAACACCTCTCAGCCTCGCGGTAAACGCGCAATCCATAGAGATAGTGCGGGTTCTCGTAAACGCAGGCGCAGACCCCAACAAGTCTCTCGAAAGGGGCTTTCGCCTCATGTTAAGTCCACTCGACATCGCAATAGAGGAAGGTTACACGGAGATTGCCAATATCCTTGTCGGAAATTTCAACTAGGGGGCCTGTTAACATTGACACAGTGCATCGAAAATGAGTGCGAAGTGGATGCAGCCAAGAAAGAGCGCATCCAGCGTGTCAAAGCGCGAGAAGATCCGGCGATAGCCCTTCAAGCGGCGGAACAGACGCTCGATCTCGTTGCGCCGCTTGTACAGCTCCCGGCCGTACTCCCAGGGGTCCACGCGGGTCGCGACCGGCGGCACCACCGGCGTGAACCCCATGTCCAACGCCAGTTGGCGGGTCTCGTCACCGTGGTCGGCGCGGTCCATCACCAGCGCCAGCGGCTCGTCGTGAGGGCGCTGCTAGGCGACACCGCCGCCGTCACCGCGCTGCTCGACCGCCTGCTCCATCACGCGCACCTGCTGTCGAGATCGACCCCCGCACGGACGCCGAAGGAATGCGGAATCGTCTTCGGCGCCACGACGTCGCGCGGTTCCATCTCCCATGCAATCCCCGCGCGCAACGCCTGGTTCACCGTCTCCTTGAACGATACCCCGAGCGTGGTCGCCCGCTGCTTGAGCAACGCGGCCAAATCGTCGTCGAGCGTCAGTGTCGTCCGCATGGCGCACCCCGCATCATAGATTTGTCAACGATCGCGAGATAGTGACAAATTCTCGACACTCGTCGGTGCGCTTGGCTCGGGCACCGGTCTTGTCGTGTGGATCTTGAGGAAGATGAAGATGCTGGCGGTGGGCGCTGTGGGAAACCGCGCCCACGCGGTTTTCCAAGCTCCGGTGGGCGCGCTCTGTGCGTCCACGGGAGCGGCGGCGTCCACGGCCCCGGCGCTGGCGGTCGGCACGGCGTTCGGATAGCGTAGGGAGCGGACTCAGACGTGGGGTGAGGGCCCGGTATGCCCACCGGACCCTCGTGACCGCCCCGAGCTCCGACAGACCGAGCCGATCCCCGCTGTTGTGCCACGGATCAGGCTCGTTGTCCAGTCGGAGATCGCCCTGCGCGCTCCGACGCCGTGGACCAGCCCCTCCGCCAGAGAACCTGTCGCCAGTGCAGCCGTCTTTTCGCCGTCTGCGCGGCGTGTGACCGTGGCCATGCCTACTGCACGTCGTCGTGCCGGACGGCCGGTCGTCGCCGGTGCGTTCGAGCCGCCAACGCTCGTCATCAGCGCAGTCTGGAAGGACGTCTCGACCACCGCGACCGGCAGCGCGCCTACCGCGCCCGCCGCCGCGTGACGGATCACACTTCCCCCGCACCCCCGCCATCGGACAGACTCCCCGTCCCTGACGCCGCCCCGGTTCCCGCGGCCACGCGATGCGTGGTCTGCGGCCGATCGAGCCGGTGGCTGACCCCGATGCGGGAGCCTCGCGTCGTGCGGGGAAGGAGGAACGATGATCACGCCCGCGCAGCGCGCCGAGATCCGGCGCCTGTACTACAGCGAGCACTGGAAGCTCGGGACCATCGCCGCTCAACTCGGCCTCCACCGTGAGACGGTCCGCGCCGCGGTCGAGCACGCGTCGGGAAGCGTCCGGGGCGGCGTGTGTCGGCCTACCGCCCTCGACCCCTACCTGCCGTTCATTCGCGACACCCTGGCCCAGTACCCCCGGCTGCGCGCCACCCGCATCCACGAGATGGTCCGCCAGCGCGGCTACCCGGGCTCGGTCATCCAGGTCCGCCGCCTCGTGCGGCGCCTGCGGCCCGAGTCCACCCGCACCGTCTACCGCCGCGTCGTCACCCTGGTGGGCGAGCAAGGTCAAGTGGACTGGGGCTCCTTCGGCAAGGTCCGCATCGGACACGGCACACGCGCCGTCTCCGGATTCGTCATGGTCCTCGGCTACTCGCGCGCCATCGCCGCCCTCTTCACCCTCGACCAGACCCTTGAGAGTTTCCTCCGCGGACACGTCGAGGCCTTCGAGGCCCTGGGCGGCATCGCCCGCACGCTCGTCTACGACAACCTCCGCAGCGCTGTGCTCGACCGCCGCGGTACCGCCGTCCAGTTCCATCCCCGCCTGCTCGAGCTCGCCGGCCACTACCACTTCGCCCCCCGACCCTGCACACCGGGACGCGGAAATGAGAAGGGGAAAATCGAACGGCAGATCCAATACCTACGGCACGCCTTCTTCGCCGCTCGGCCCTTCCGCGACCTCGACGACCTCAACGCCCAGTTCCGACGCTGGCGAGACGACATCGCCCACCAACGCCGCCACCCCGAGCAACCCGACCGCACCGTTGCCGAGGTCTGGGCCGACGAGCAGCCCCGGCTGCTGCCGCTCCCCGCCCATCCCTTCGAGACCGACCTCGTGCGCGTCGTCCGCTCCGGCAAAACCCCCTACGTCCGCTTCGACCGCAATCTCTACTCCATCCCCCACACCCGCGTCCGCAAGCCCCTGACCCTGCTCGCCAGCGACACCCGCGTCCGCATCCTCGACCAGCAGACCGAGCTCGCCCGCCATCGCCGCACCTACGACACCGGACAGACCGTCGAGGACCCCGCGCACCTGGAAGGCCTGCTCGCCGCCACCCGTCAGGCCAACGTCCACACCACCCGCGACCGCCTCCGCGCCGCCGTCCCCGCCACCGCCGCCCTCTTCGAACGGCTCGCAGAGCGCGGGGAGGCGCTACGACCCCACGCCACCAGGCTGCTCGCGCTGCTCGACGACTACGGGCCGCAGGAACTCGCCGCCGCCGTCGACGACGCCCTCCAACGAGACGCCCTCGGCGCCGGCTCCATCACCCACATCCTCGAAACGCGCCGGCGACAGCGCGGACTCAAACCCCCGCTCCGGCTTACCTTGCCCGACCGCCCGGGACTGCGAGACCTCGACGTCCAGCCCCACGACCTGGAGACCTACGATGCCCTCGGACAACACACCCCCGACGACGCTGGCGACTGACCTCCGACGACTCGGATTCAATCGCACCGCCGACGACCTCAACGACCTCGTCGCCACAGCCACCCGCAAACGCTGGAGCACGACCGTGCTGCTCGAACACCTCGTCGCCGCCGAACTCGAAGACCGACAGCGCCGCAGCGTCGAGCGCCGACTCACCTGCGCCCGACTGGGACGCTTCAAGCCCCTCGCCGACTGGGACTGGGACTGGCCCACCGCCTTCGACCGACCGGCCCTCGAACGCATCCTCACCCTCGATTTCCTCACCCGCGGCGAGAACGTCATCCTCGTCGGAGCCCAGGGCCTCGGCAAGACCATGCTCGCCAAGAACATCGCACACCAGGCCATCCTCGCCGGACACTCCGCCCTCTTCACCACCGCCGCCGACCTCCTGCTCAACCTCAACGGACAGGAGACGGCCCGAGCCCTCGAACGACGCCTCCGACACTACACCCGGCCATCACTACTCGTGGTCGACGAAGTAGGATTTCTCGCCTACGACGCACGGGCCGCCGACCTGCTCTTCCAGCTCGTCAGCCGCCGTTACGAGCACCGCTCCCTGCTCATCACCACCAATCTGCCCTTCAAGCATTGGGACACCGTGTTCCCAAACGCCTCCTGCGCCGTCGCTCTGATCGACCGCCTGACCCATCACGTCGAGATCCTTGTCGTCGAAGGCCGCAGCTATCGCCGGCGCGAGGCCGAACTCACCCAGCAGCAGCGCAAACGACGACGTCCGCGCCGCAACGACTCGCCAGATGGCAACGACTCACCCCGTCGTCGTCAATGAACCCCGTCGACAGCAGTGCAGAAAACGTCAGTTTCTGGAGACCGCCAACAGATTCCATGAATGTGATGTCAAAGCATCAAGATCAGGTGGCATCGCGCGCGAATTCTCGTCTCTCACTCGGGTGCGGCGGCGTCCAAGCCCTCCGCGGAATGGCCGGTACGTTGCGTCATCATGACGCCGCGCCGTTACGCCGCCTGCGCCGACGATCAGGGCCGTTCGTTTCATGGTGGCCGCATTCGTATCCGTAGCGTCGTCAGCTCACCGCCGGCCATGGAATGTCCCACCGGCACTCGCCTCATCGTTGTCATCAACCAGGGGTGGGGGAATCCTCGATGACCGCAGGTGGGGAAGATTTGATTGACCGTTGACGCAATCTACCTACGGGGCGTCGGACCCGCCGGATCGGGAACCGCCTCGGGACGCGGCGCCCAACGCCGCCCCCAGGGCCAGCCCAATCGCGAGCCACGTCCCCACATTGTCGGTCGCCGCACCGATGACGATCCCGACGGTCATGCCAAGGACCATCCCGACTCCGACGCGCTGATTCTCGCCACTCACCGCATCGGCAGCGTAGCATGCGTAGAGGCCGCTCGGCACAGTTTAGCTGACGCCAATGTGTGCCTGTTGGGCACACACTATGTTACCCTGTCCCGAGTGAAATTCTTCACCTGGGACGACGCCAAGAACGCGAAGCTCCGAGCGGACCGGGGCATCGGGTTCGAGGACATCGTTTTCCATATCGAGCGCGGTGACTTGCTCGACATTCTCGAACACCCGAACCCCAACCGTTACGCCGGCCAACGCATCTTCGTTGTCCAACGCGACGACTACGTGTATCTGGTGCCGTACGTCGAGGACGAGGACACGGTCTTCCTGAAGACGATCATTCCGAGTCGGAAGGCCACAACTCAGTATCTCGGTGAGGAGTCTGAGGACCATGAAGATTGACGCCAAGGAAAAGGACTTGCTCAAGTCAGTCGAGCGCGGAGAGTGGAAATCTACCGGTGGCGGCAAGCAAACACGAACGCGCTACGCTCGCTACGCCAAGGCCACGTTCCGCAAGGACCGCCGGCTGAATATTCGGCTATCGAGCAAGGACCTGGAGGCGATCCAGAAGCGCGCGCTGGCCGAGGGGTTGCCGTACCAGACCCTGATCTCGAGCCTGTTGCACAAGTACGCCGCCGGGAACCTCAAGGAGGTCTGATCCTGGCCGTGCCATGCGCGTTCGCTCGACGTATGCAAGACATGGAATCAGACACGGGATACGACACACGGCGGCACGCGCCGGACGGCGCCCTCATATGGGCTGGACCCTCCTATCCCGACGACGAAGCGCAGCACTACAGATCGGCGAAAGGCAGCGCGGTCACGCCGGAGCCGAGAGGTAGTCGCATATCGCCTGGATGCACCACGTACCCTTGCATTGCCGCGCTCTTCATGTCCCCCTGGAAAGTCCTGACGGCGGCGGCCATGCCTGGTCGCGGCGTCGCCGAGAGCTTGACTTCAAGGGGAACGAGCCTTCCGTCGGCCTCCACCACGAAGTCGACCTCGGTTCCCGACAGGGTCCGCCAGAACCAGACCTGCGGGTCGATCCCGCGATGCGTCAGCGTCTTGACGATTTCCGAGAGCACCGCCGTTTCCATGATGGCGCCGCCCATGGGGCCTGAGGCCGCATGTTCCGGGTCCTTCAGGCCCGCCAGGTAGCAGAGCGTGCCGACATCGGTGAAATACACCTTCGGCGTCTTGACAAGGCGTTTGCCGACATGGGCGAAGTAGGGCCGTAGCACGATCACCTGATAAGTGGCCTCCAGCACGGAGAGCCAGGCCTTGATGGTATTGACGGCCACTCCGAGGTCGCGGGCGACGTCGGTCAGGTTCATGAGCTGCGCGCTTCGCGCTGCCAGCACGCGGAGGAAATACTGATACTGCGTCAGGTCGCCGACCTGACGCAGCGCGCGGACGTCCCGTTCGAGACAGGTCTGGATGTAGCTGGCGTGCCACAGCGATGAGTTCCGCTCGGGCTGTGCCGCGAGTTCCGGATATCCCCCTCGAAGGAAGCCCTTCCACAGTCGGTCGAAGGTATGCGACGACAGCGACGATGAGGGGCTCTGGCGCTCCCAGGCGAGCGCAATCCGCGGCCGCCCCTCCGCTTCCCGCCTCGACAGCGGCAAGAGGCGAAGCAGGGCGGCGCGGCCCGCCAACGACTCGGTCACCTTCTCTGCAAGCAACAGGTTCTGCGAGCCGGTCAAGAGGTACTGACCGGTCCTGGCGCGGGCCGCGTCGATCTTTTCCTTGATGTAGGGAAGCAGGTCGGGTGCGTATTGCACCTCATCGAAGATGACCGGCGGCGGGTACAGTTCCAGAAACCCGCGCGGGTCCTCCGCGGCGGCGGCGCGAACATCGGGCGGCTCCAGAGAGACGTAGCGGCAACGCTGCCCGAAGAGTTGTTGCAGCAGCGTTGTCTTGCCGGACTGGCGCGGTCCGGTCAGGACCACGGCGGGAAACTCGGAGGCCGCCTTCTCGAGGACCGGTTCAAGTGAGCGGTGAATATAGGCGGCAGCCATCACAGGAATATATGCATTCGTAATGCATAATGTCAAGTGCATCCGACGTGCGCGTCCCGAACCCCGTGGACGTCATGGCTGATGTCAGGAGGCTGCTCGATGTGCTGCGGAACCGGCGTCTCGTCCGTCTCGTACGCAGCGTCGGCTCACTCGCGAGCGAAATCAGGCGCGCGGACGCGGATCTCGTTCCAGGACAGGCGCGTCGTGGGTGTACGGTCCTACGCGGCTGTGTGTCTCGGCTGTACGGACTCGGCGATCCGCGGCCCCACCGCGATCTCCGCGCGGCGCAGGTCATAGGTCTGCTGCAAGTTCAGCCAGACCTGTGGAGTCGTCCCGAAGTAGCGCGCCAGCCGGAGTGCCGTGTCGGCAGTGACGCCGCGGTGCCCCTGCAGGATCGCGGTGATGCGGTTCACTGGCACGCCAAGCGCCTTGGACAGCGCGTTGGCCGACAAGTTGAGCGTTTCGAGTTCGTCACGCAGGATCTCGCCCGGATGCACCGGACGCATGCCGTTCTTGAGAGGCATCGTCTTCTCCACGCGCTAGTGGTAGTCCGCAATTTCCACGTCGTATGGCCCGTCGGTCGCCCACCGGAAGCAGATGCGCCATTGCGCGTTGATCCGAATGCTGTGCTGCCCGGTCCGGGGGGCCCCGGAGCGCTTCCAGTCGATTGCTCGGCAACCCCGCCAGGTCCTGGAGCGCGTCGGCGCTGTCCAGCAGCGTGAGTCGGCGCGCGGCTTGGTCCGCGAACCCCTGGAACGCGGAGACCCGGTGGCCCTCGAAGAATCGTCGCGTGTCTCTGTTCTTGAAGCCTCGAATCACCAGCTAGCCCTAACGATATACGTAAATCCTCACGTCTGTCTCGCGGACCCCGTTGGCCTTCCTGCCAAGGAAGATCTCGGAGGGGAGCGACCCGGCGCGGCAGGTGTGACGGAGGCACACCTGTCGGTGCCGAAATCCGCCAGCGGGGGACCGCGGCGATCTCCTGCGTCCGGGGCACCCTCGACAGGGCCATGGCGGTCAACGCCTTGCCGCGCGCGGTTGGGAACACGAGACCGCGGTCATCCCGCAACGCCTGCGCCGCGCCGAGAATCTGGCCTGTGCGGCGGCCGAGCCGGACGCAGGCATCGCGATGTGAGGCGTGGGCTCCCTCCGGTCGACCAGACACCGGGCAAAGCCCGCCACCAACCCGTACATCCGCTCCGCCGCCTTGAGCAGCACCGCGCCGCTATCGGAACTCGCGTGCTGGCGGTCGAACGTCGCGACGAGGCCCGACTGAGCGATCACCTTCCGATTCTGTGCGAATTCGACTGAGTCGTGTCGCTTGTCCCAGGGACCGCTGTCTCGCGTGTTGATGATCGGCGATGACGAATTCGAAGCCGTCCTTTGACGCCAAGGTTCGCCGGGAGCACAACGTCCCTCGGCCTACTGCGCGGCCTCCGTGACGTCGCGAATGGGCGGATGGCGGGTACCGCCAGCTCCGCCGACACGTGACCGCCGTATCGACGGTCGATATACGATACAATCATGATTCGGAGCTT
This sequence comes from Vicinamibacterales bacterium, assembly GCA_965220695.1. GTDB lineage: Bacteria > Acidobacteriota > Vicinamibacteria > Vicinamibacterales > UBA8438 > UBA9620. The sequence goes on from OZ244838.1 coordinate 733,388, forward strand.
CCGCTGCAAAGAGACGGAGCGGCTTGCCTCTGATTTCCGGGTGCGGCGTTTCACTGCCTTCGAGAGGGTTGCCCAACGCAAGCTCGCGCAACTTGACGCTGCCGCAACCCTCGACTTCCTGAAGATACCGCCGGGGAATCGGCTGGAAGCGCTCAAGGGCAACCGAGAGGGTTCGTACAGCATCAGAATCAACGACCAGTGGCGACTGTGTTTCCGCTTCCGTGACGGACATGCGTACGATGCGGAAATCGTCGATTACCACTGAGGAGAGAGGGGTCATGACTCGATTGGAACCGGTGCACCCGGGCGAGATTCTGAAGTACGACTTCATGGATCCGTTGGGATTGTCCGCGACTGCACTGGCAAGAGCGATCGGCGTGACCCCGGCGCGGATCAATGAGATCGTGCGCGGCCGCCGCGGCATCACCGCGGGGACGGCGCTGCGCCTCGCACGGTACTTCGATACCGACGCCCAAAGCTGGATGAACCTTCAGACCCGGTATGAGCTCGTCGTCGCGGAACGAGACACCGCCGGCGTATTGCGGGCGATCACTCCGCTCGAAGCCGCGTAAGTGCGCGGCGCCAGCGCGGGCGGCGGCGAGTCGGTCGAGACCCGGATCACGGGTCGATTTCGAGATCGCCGCTGTTCACCCACCCCCTACTTCGACTGGTAATTCCGGCTGTACCTTGTCCGCCCGTTGGTGATCGTCCAGCCGGTCCGCGTCATCGCCCAGCTTGCGGCGGAGCCTCTTCACGTAGGCGCGCACCGGCCCCAGACTGTTGTGGCTGCGCCCGTCCCACACCTGGCGCAGCAGCGTGTCGTAGGTCTCGTCCCTGCCGTAACCGGAAATGAAAATGACCGGCCGATCGGCCAGCTCGGGGACGCTGGCCATCAACTCGATGCCGTCGGTCCCGGGCAGCATCAGGTCCAGCACCGGATCTCTTGTCCAGATCTTGATGGAGAGGAAGATGCTGGCGGTGGGCGCGCTCTTTGCGTCCATGGGGAGCGCCGGCGTCCACAGCCGCGACGCTGCCACGGGGGTCCGGCGCCTGAAGGGACATGCTGGTATGCCGCAGTTGGTCGCGGCCCTCCGCGCCCGAGATCAGCGCCTCGGCCTCGGAGACGCTACGGAGGTGGAGCAGGTCGCGTGGAATCTCACCCGAGCCGCCGCCGAATTCCACCAGCGGCCGGGACATTTCCGTCTATGGGAAAGTACAAGTTATTCATTGACATAATAGAACGCTGTCAATACAGGTATCCGGTGTCTATGGCACATTATATATATTGCATAGGCATAATAAAATTATCGTATAGCCGGAAGCCATTGTTCTGTATTATGGTTAGTAGCCAAGAACCACTGCGGGACCTGCAAAACGCGACCCGCTGCGGTAGCAGCATGCGCTTCCGTGAACGCAACAACCCGTGCTGGCGCCTCGAGAAGCTGGCGTATCGCACGCCAAGCGAAGCGCGCGAGGAATACGAGCTGCGCCATGCCGCGTAGCGCAAATGTGGGTCCAAGAATCCGGGTGCGGTACACACACACGCATCAGGGCCGGGGAGAACGACAACGGCAGTCGAGACTTGCCAGACAGGTTTTATGGGGCAGCGGGGCTTGCAGGCCCTCGCTGCCCCTCGCCCTCGCGGGCGGTGGCCATGCGACTCCAGGCATGAAACCACACTGCCGTCCGCGGGGGCACCTTACAACAATGAAAGAGGAGAATTTTGGCGAACGATTACGTGAATGCGCATTCCGGTGAAGTTGAACGCCGGATCCGGGGATCGTGAACACGGATTCCGGCGAACGTGAACGCTCGTCGGAGCGCAATTCAGAGGATCGCGACATGGGACTGCGACGCAGGGATCGGTTATCCAGGAGAGTGCGGGCCGGCGACCGGAACGGTGACGCGACAACGCTCCTGAGTGTGAACGGCGAGCTCCGGAACATGTACATGGACGCCACCGACAGCGGGGATCGAGCCCACGGGTACGCGCCCGTCGAGATCGGCGAGCCGCTGATGGTCCGGTATCTGCACTTCTACCTCAAGCACGCGGACCTCGAAAACAAGAACGAGCTGATGATCTCGACGTTCCTGAAGACCGAAGAGACCAAGCGCGCGGCGGCGGAAGCGATCAACTTCTTCGACGGGCGGGCGCGCTTCACGGACGGCAGTCTGACGATTCGCGACTTCGGCGGCGAGAAGTACGGGCATCCGCTGATCTACTACTCGAAGGCGTACCGCGGCGAGTCGCTCTACCTCACGACCAGGATCATGGAGCTCGATTCGGTGGACGGCGAAATCCGGGCCGCCATCAACCAGGGCGTGTCCCGGGTGGGCAGCTTCCCGATGTTCGCCGAGTTTCTGCCGTTCATCGCCGTGGCGAAGTCCGGCGCCGCCATCATCACCGGGCTCGTGAACCTCTTCAATCGCGACGACCAGATTGTCCGGGGCCACGACTGCGACCTGCACTTCGGCCAGATGCACGCGCGGCGGCTGCAGAGCGGACGCATCCTGTGCGTGCCGCGCAGCCGCATCTCGCGGAAGGAGTTCATCGACAACTATCGATTGCGCCGCGACAACGTCCTGGTCGCGAAGGAGGACGAGACGGCGTACACCGAGACGAGCTACTTCGTCATCCAGGTGGACGCCAGGAAGAACCGCGATCTCGAGAACTTCGACCACTTCGTGGGCGCGGCCGACCTGCTCGCCGAGACGAATCGCGGCGGGACGGCGGCCGATATCGTGAACGAGGTCGTCGGCCTCACCCGCAAGGCGGCGGACATCGACGCGATTCTCGAAATGGAGGGTCTGTCCATTGACGCCGGGGAGGCCGACGTGAAGAAGGAGATCAGGGCGATCTACAAGTCGCTCAGCCCCCAGCTCCAGAAGCTGTACGAGCAGCGGGCGAAGGAGATCCTGGATCGGACGGAATGAGGAGGCCCCCGACCCCACCGCCGCGCCGTCGGCGCCGACTCCGGTCGCCCTCCGGGCTCCCACCGTCCGCGCCGACCCAGCTCCCTTCACGCGCCTCGATCCAACCATGCCCCCCACCTCCTTCGACATCGGATTCTTCCCTAATCCGTGTCCAAGAAAACTGGGGCGCCTCAGCGTTAGCAGCGCTGCCAAGGCTGGTGGTCTTGCGGACTCTTGACCGGACACTCCAACGCGGTAACCAGGAACTTGAATATCATGTAAATTACTGATAAATATAATTTTATGAGTTATAAAAAAGAGGACATCGAAGAGGACATCGAAGCGGACATCATGGAGGCGCCAGTGGACAGGGGAGAAGCTGTAAGCAGCATGGAGCCGCTGGTCCTGTCAGGGGACTCGCGCCACAGGGGCGCGCTGGTCGACCTCGCTGTAGACCTGGTGGCGGCCTCGGCGGGCTTCCGGCGCAGCCTGCCGCCTGCTACGGTTCGCACGCTCTCGAACCTGGTCCGCTCGATGAACTGCTATTACTCGAACCTCATCGAGGGCCATGCGACGCACCCGATCGATATCGAGCGCGCACTATGCAACGACTTCAGCGCCGATCTTGTCAAACGCAACCTGCAGCTCGAGGCGCGCGCGCACGTCAATGTGCAGAGTTGGATCGACGCGGGCGGTGTGGCCGGCCGCGCGGTCGCCCCGGAAACGGTGTGCGAGGTCCACCAGCGCCTTTGCGAGGATCTCCCGAAAGAGTTGCTCGTGGCGACCGACCAGGAGACCGGGAAGATCGAGAGAGTGATTCCCGGTGAACTGCGCGGGAGCGATGTGAAGGTTGGCGGTCACGTTCCGGTCAGTCCCGGCGCAGTGCCGCGCTTTCTGGATCGCTTTGCACACGTCTATGCCGGGTTGGGCCGCGCGGAAGTCATTCTCGCGGTCGCCGCCGCGCATCACCGGCTGCTGTGGATTCACCCGTTTCTCGACGGCAACGGCCGTGTTGCTCGCCTGATGTCACATGCCGTCCTGCTCGAAGCGCTCGATACCGGCGGCATCTGGTCGATTGCACGGGGCCTGGCGCGCAGCGTCAGCGCCTATAGGGGACACCTGATGAGCTGCGATCTCTCTCGCCGCAATGACCTCGACGGCCGCGGCAACCTGAGCGAGGAGGCTCTGGCGGAATTCACGCGCTTTTTTCTCGAGACCTGCCTCGATCAGGTGCGCTTCATGGAGAATCTCGTGCAGCCCAATCGATTACGCGGTCGCATTCTGCTCTGGGCCGAGGAGGAAGTGCGTGCGGGTGCGCTGCCAGCGACAGCCGGACAGGTTCTGGAGGCGGTGCTGTTCCGTGGCGAGTTGCCGCGCGGCGATCTGCCGGCGCTGCTTGACACCGGCGCGCGGCAGGTGCGCCGGATCGTCTCGGTGCTGCTCGAGCGCGGCGTCCTCGAATCGGAGAGTAACCGCGCGCCATTGAGCCTCATGTTTCCGGCGACACTGGCACCTCGCTGGATGCCCGGTCTGTTTCCCGAGAAGACGACCTGAGACGATGCCCCGGCCCACAGCGGCAGTCCACTTTGCCTCGCGGTCGCATACACTGTAAGCCATCGACGTGAAACCGGTTACTCAAGGAGGTTGACATGCGGATGACATCGTGGATCGGTGTCCCGGGAGCCCTGCTCCTGGCCGGCGGCGTCCTGTTGCTGACCGGCGTGAACGCGGCGGCGGCCGATGAGGACATCAGCGGCGTCGTCCAAGGCGCCGGCGGCGGCGAGGCCGGGGTCTGGGTCATCGCCGAGACCGGCGACCTCGAGACCACGTTCCGGAAGATCGTGGTCACCGGCGACGACGGGCGCTTCCTGGTTCCGGACCTGCCCGAGGCCGACTACGAGCTGTGGGTCCGCGGCTACGGCCTCGTCGACTCCGAGAAGCAGGCGGCGCAGCCCGGCGACGAGGTGACCCTTGCGGTGACCGCCGCCGCGACCCCGCAGGAGGCGGCGCGCATCTACCCCGCCAACTACTGGTACTCGCTGCTCGAGGTGCCGGCCGCGAACGAGTTCCCCGGCACCGGGCCGAACGGCAACGGCATAGGCCGGGCGATGCGGCATCAGGCGGAATGGGTGGATCGGCTGAAGGACGGCTGCCAGCTCTGCCACCAGATGGGCAACGTCGCGACGCGCGAGATGCCCATGCTGGACCTCGACGACTTCGACTCGACGCTCGCCGCGTGGGAGCACCGCGTGCAGATGGGGCGGAGCGGGCCGAGCATGAGCGCCGGGCTGAACCGGATGGGCCGCGAGCGCGCCCTGAACCTGTTCGCCGACTGGACCGACCGCATCGCGGCCGGCGAGGTCCCGCCCGCGCCCCCGCGGCCGCAGGGGCAGGAACGCAACCTCGTGCTGACGATGTGGGGCTGGGGCGACCCGATCGCGATGGTGCACGACGAGATCGCCACCGACAAGCGCAACCCGCACCTGTACGCGAACGGGCCGGTGTACGGCGTCGGGGGGGCCGGGCTCGTCATCACCGACCCGGTGACCCACCGCTCGGTGCGGATGGACGTGACGACCCGCGTCCCGATTGAGGCGCGCGGCGACTCCTACGCCGGGACCGCCGACCGCGTGCCGTCGCCGTACTGGGGCGACGAGCGCTCGACGGCGCGGGGCTACAGCGCCCACAACCCGATGATGGACGGCAAGGGACGCTTGTGGATCACCCAGCTTATCCGGCCCTCGGACAACCCCGACTGGTGCAAGGCGGGCTCGGAGCACCCGTCGGCGCGGCACTTCCCCATCGACCGCAGCCAGCGGCAGCTCTCGTACTACGACGTCGAGAGCGGCGAGTTCGTGCATGTCGACACCTGCTACATGACCCACCACCTGCAGTTCGCCGAGGACGAGGACGACACCCTCTGGCTGAGCGGATCGACGGACGTCGTCGGGTGGCTGAACACGAGGCTGTACGACGAGACCGGCGACGAGCAGGAGGCCCAGGGGTGGTGCCCCACCATCGTCGACACCAGCGGTGACGGCGTCATCGGCGCCTACACCGAGCCGGGCGAGCCCCTGGACCCCGCCAGGGACATGCGGATCCGCGGGTTCGCCTACGGCATCATCCCCAACCCCGTGGACGGCTCGATCTGGATCGCGCGGCGCCTGCCGGTCCCGGGGAACATCGTGCGGCTCGAGCTGGGCGACAACCCGCCCGAGACCTGCATCGCCGAGGTCTACGAGCCGCCGTTCGAGAACCCCGACGTCGACCCGAGCCAGTGGGGCCACGGGGGACGCGGGATCGACGTCGATCGCAACGGGGTGCTGTGGACCGCGCTGGGCGGCAGCGGCCACCTCGCGAGCTTCGACCGCAGCAAGTGCCGGGTGCTGAACGGCCCCACCGCCACCGGGCAGCACTGCCCCGAGGGGTGGACGCTGTACCCGACCCCGGGTCCGCAGATGAAGGGGGTGGCTGCGGCGGGCAGCGCCGACTTCCACTACTACAACTGGGTGGACCAGTTCGACACGCTGGGGCTGGGCGAGAACGTCCCCATCGCGAACGGCACCAGCTCTGACGCGCTGCTGGCCCTGCTGCCGGACGCCGGCGAGTGGGTCACGCTGCGGGTGCCCTATCCGCTCGGCTTCTACACGCGGGGTCTCGACGGCCGCATCGACGATGCCGGCGCGGGGTGGAAGGGCCGCGGCGTCTGGGCCAGCTACGACTCGGTGACGAACTGGCACAACGAGGGCGGCAAGGGGATGACGAGCGAGATCGTGCGCTTTCAGATCCGCCCGCATCCCCTGGCGGAGTAGTCGCGGCCGAGCAGGAACGGGGCGAGGCCGAGTTCGAGGCGAACGGCGCCGCCGGCTACTCGTCGGTGCCGGCCATCTTCGTGCCGAAGACCGCGTAAAGGAGGCGACCAGGCCCAACCGACCTAGGCGAGAGGCGGCGATTCTCTCATCCTGATTGTCAGTAAATTCTCATCTTGATTGTCGCTGTAGACGAGCCTGAGTTCTGTCGTCGTGGCGTGGCAGGTGCTGACGGGGAGCACCCACGCGGCCAGGCCGACGAGACCCCATGCAGGCACAAGGGCCAACGCCCAGCGTCGGATGAACGCAAGATCGCCGCGGACGGTCGGCCGGGGCCGAAACCATGCGGGTAACATTCTCAAATCAGGCAACACGAGCGGCCAACGTGGTTGACGCTCAACATGTACGACATCACACACGCTTCTCACTCCCGAAGAACCATCGCCGGATCCAACCTCAGAATACGTCTGGCCGCCACGAAGGCGGCCAGCGCCGCAACGAGACCCAGCATTGCAGCCGCTCCAGCAAAACTGGCCCGGTCGAATGAGCTCAAGCCGAAGAGCAGTGACTGAAGATACCTCGTTCCTGCAACGGCCCCGATCGAACCGCAGACAATCCCAAAACTACTCATGAACAGCGTCTGCGACAGAATCGAGGTCATGATGCCAGACGGCCGTGCACCCAGAGCCACGCGTACCCCCAACTCTCTTGACCGCTGGCTGATAGCGTACGACACGAGTCCATATACTCCAGCCGCTGCCAGCGCGATCGCCAGCCCAGCGAAGACCGTGAGTACACTCAAATAGAATAACGGACCAGCTGACGCCGTTGACAGCAAGTCGTCGATCCGCATGAACCTGCCCGTGTTTACGTCACCATCGATCTGTCGCACCAACGCGCGGATATCAGGAAACAGATTGCCTGCTGTCTCGGTCGCGCGGAAGACGACCGACATCGCGGGGAGCCGGGCCATCTCGCTAGTCGCTGGCCAATGCCGGTAATCGACGTATACGACGGCCGGCATGTCAAGCGCTGGTCCATCATAGCGCACGTCATCAACTATCCCGATTACCTCCCATGAATCAGACCCAAAAGGGCCATCGAACACCAACGACTGACCGATAGCGTTGTTCCCCATGCTGCGAGCCATAGTCTCATTCACAAGCACCACGCGGACTCGACCAGATGACGCGCTGGCATCGAAGTTGTCACCGTCCACGACACGAATGTCCATCGTCGAGAAGTAATCACGACTTACGACGCTTGCCGCGTATTGCACAGGTTCATCAACACCAGGCAAGGTGACAGCCGCAAATATGCCTCCCCGCACAAGCGGCAGTCTGCTTGACATCGCAACGTCAAGGACGCCAGGCATCTGTCGAATTCGCGCTGCTACGTCCTCGTAAACCTGAAACGATCGAGCAAGGGGATGTCCCACTGACTGTTGAAATTTGAAGCGGCGGCTCCTCACTGCTCGTGATACACGAGTGGTGGGCAACCCGAGGCGAAACGCCTCACAGCAAAGGAGCCGCCATGAAGAAGTCTCGCACAGTCCGTCCGACCGCCGGTGTTGAATCTCCGACCACGCGTCGGCTGCCGCTCGTCGAGTTGCTGATTGACACCGAAGCGGAGCTGTTCGACCTTGCGGTGCGGTCGGGATTGCAGGTTCTGGACGCCATGCTCGAGGAGGATCGGACGGCGATCTGCGGGCCGCGCTACGCGCACCAGGCCGACCGCACGGCGTCCCGGGCCGGGACGGTGGCCAGTACTGTCGTCCTCGGGGGGCGGAAGGTATCGATCCGCCGCCCGCGGGTCCGCTCGGGGCGCCAGGAGGTGCCGCTGCCGACCTTCCAGGCGATGGCCCAGACCGATCCACTGCGGCGGCGCACCGTCGAGCAGCTGTTGGTCGACGTGAGCACCCGAGGCTATGCCCGGAGTCTGGAGCCGCTCCCGGCCGACATCCCCAGCCGCAGCGTGTGTACGAGCGCCGTCAGCCGCCGGTTTGTCGCCAAGACCGCCTCGCCGCTGGCCGCGTGACAGGCGATGTCCCTCGACGAGCTGAATCTGGTCGGTCTCCTGCTCGACGGTGTCCACATCGGCGCGCACGGTGGGGTCGTCGCGTTGGGGATCGGCGCCGACGGCACGAAGCACGCCCTCGGGCGCTGGGAAGGCTCGACGGAGCACACGACGGTCTGTCAGAGCCTGCTCGCCAACCTCCAGAGCCGTGGCCTGCGCACCGATCGGAGCATCCTCGTGGTGCTCGATGGGTCGACGGCGCTGCGGGCGGCGGTCACGGCGGTGTTCGGTCGTGCCGCGCTGGTGCAGCGTTGCCAAATCCACATTACCCGCAACATCCTCGACCATCGGCCGGAGCGTCAGCGGCCCTGGGTACGGGCGACCCTCAAGCGCGCCTATCCGAGCGAGGATGTCAAGACCGCGACGCGGTTGCTGCGACACCTGGCCCGCCGTCTCGACTCCGTCTATGGGAAAGTACAAGTTATTCATTGACATAATAGAACGCTGTCAATACAGCTATCCGGTGCCTATGGCGTACTATATATATTGCATAGGCATAATAAATTTATCGTATAGCCGCAAGCCATTGTTCTGTGTTATGGTTCGTAGCCAAGAACCACTACGGGACCTGCAAAACGCGACCCGGTGCGGTAGCAGCATGCGCGTCCGTGAACGCAACAACCAGTGCTGGCGTCTCGAGAAGCTGGCGTATCGCACGCCAAGCGAAGCGCGCGAGGAATACGAGCTGCGCCATGCCGCGTAGCGCAAATGTGTGTCCAAGAAACAGGGTGCGGTACAACGCGGGCTGTCGCTCGTGTCACGGTCACAACGGTACGGAGGGCGGACACGCGATGAACGGCTCGGCGCGGCGGCGCAGGCACGTGAGGCGCGGGCGGGGGGAGCGTCCTGCGAATTCGACGCGTGGTATCCGGGTGCTTCTTGCGGTCGCGGTTGTCTGGGCTTGTTTCGCGACCGACGCCGTTGCGCAAGGGAGCGCCGAGCAAGACCGGGCAGCGTTGGTGGCGTTATACAACGCGACTGGCGGCGCGAACTGGACCAACAACACAAACTGGAGGACGGCCGCGCAACTGCACGAGTGGTACGGCGTGCAGACGAACGCCGCCGGGCGCGTCGTGCGGCTGGACCTCAGCTCGAACGAGTTGACGGGGCCGATTCCCGAGGATCTGGGGAGCCTCTCCAACCTCACGTTGCTGTCTCTCGACTGGAACGACTTGACCGGCCCCATCCCGGCCGAGCTGGGGAACCTGGTGAACATCGAGAGGCTTGGCCTGTCCTACAACTGGGGTCTCTCGGGACCGCTTCCGTCCGGTCTGGAGACCGCACCTCTCGAGGCGCTGGACATCTTCCTAACCCGGACGTGCGCGCCTGCCGCCTGGCAGGAGCGGTTGGCGACGATCGAGTTCTACGGTCCGTTGTGCGAAGCGGGAACGGACGTGACGATCGACGTGGCGGTCTTCTACACGCCGGGCGCTCGTGAGGACGCGGGCGGCACCGACGCGATCGAGGCTGAGATCGACCTGCTGATAGCCATGGCGAACGAGGCCTACGCAGTGAGCGGGGTACGGCACCGAATGGTGTTGGTAGGCAGAGCCGAGGTGCCGTACACGGAGTCGGGCGACGCCTTCACCGATTTTGACCGTTTTTCCGACCCGTCGGACGGCCATATGGACGAGGTGCACGCGATGCGCACCCGGACCGGGGCTGACCTCGCGCATCTGCTTGTTCGTCCCTTAGCCGACGACCGCATTGGCGGCATAGCCAATCTCGGTGGCCCATTTGGTCTCACGGACATGTGCTGTCCGGATATCTTCGTGCATGAAACGGGCCACAACCTGGGGCTCGCGCACGACCGCTACACGTCGCACGGCGAGGAACGCGGGGCTGCACATCCGGCGTACGGCTACGTAAACCAGCGGGCACTTGAGAGTGGCGCACCGCCGTCGAGTCGCTGGTCAACGATCATGGGTGAGGGCTACCAGTGCGTGGATTTCGGCGGCTTCGCCTGCCCGTGGCTGCTCCGTTTCTCGAACCCGCGCCAGAGCTACAACGGCGACCCGTTGGGCGTTGCCTACGGCCAAGGATCGGGCGTGACCGGTCCGGCCGACGCGGCGGCCGTCCTCAACGCCACGGGCCCCGCAGTGGCGCTGTGGCGAGACCGGCCGTCCACATCCAACCGTCCGCCGGCGGCGTCGGGAACCCTGCCGGACCGGGTGCTGACCCTGCCCGGCACGCTCACCGTGGACGTGTCATCGGCGTTCGTCGACCCGGACGGCGACCGGCTGACCTACACCGTGTCGTCGGCGGCGCCCGACGTGGTGACGGTGCTGGCGGCGGGCGCCCGCGTGACGCTGACGGCGGTGGGTGTCGGCAGGGCGACGATCGAGGTGACGGCGACCGACCCCGGCGGCCTGAGCGCCACGCAGGCGTTCACGGTGACGGTGGTGATGGTTACCGGTGGAGGTTTCACCGACGACCCGATCGTGCCCGGGGTGACGCCGGTCAGGGCCGTCCACTTCACCGAGCTGCGGGCGCACATCGACGCTCTGCGGGAAGAGGCGGGGCTGGGGCGGTTCCGCTGGACGGACCCGATCCTGCGGGCGGGGGTGACGCCGGTCAGGATCGTGCATCTGCTGGAATTGCGGGAGGCGCTGGGCGCCGCGTATACGGCAGCGGGGCGGGCGGAGCCGCGCTGGATTGACGCGGCGCCGACGGCGGGGATGACCCCGATCCGGGCGGCGCACCTGACGGACCTGCGCGCCGCGGTGGTGGCCCTGGAATGAGGCGGCTCGCGCGCGGCCGGGCTGGCGCCCGCCTGCAGGGAGGACCGACTGAGATGAGCCCCATGGGACACGTTCCACGGGTGCATTCGGAGGCGCCGCGCGGCGGGCGCAGGTTGGCGTTCGGCCGCCGGCACTGGTTTGCGGCGCTCGCGGGGGTGCTGCTGGCGGCGTTGGCGGCCGGCGAGGCGGCGGGGCAGCCCGGCGGCCTCTTCCTTGTGGTAGAGCCGGCGGCAGTGTTTGCCGGTCCCGGTTCGCAGACGTCTCCCGATGCCCTGACGTTGCGGCGGCGTCTCGTGTCCATCGACTTCGGGCAGCTCACGCCGGCGGTGAACGCGGCCACGGCGGGCGTCGCAGCCGGACCGTCGGGCGTGCTGAGGCTGAACCTGTTCGACGATGCCTCGTTTACAGGGCTCGTGGAGCGAACCGCGCCGACCTTCTCGGGCGGCTATTCGCTGTCGGGCCAGCTGGTCGGGGTCGAGATGGGCACGGTAACTCTGGTGGTGAACGGCGACGTGGTCGCGGGCACGGTGCGGACGCCGGAGGCGACCTACCGCATATCGTCGGCGGGCGGCGGGTTGCACGCCATCAGCCAGATTGACCCTGCCCAGCTTCCGCCATTGGGCGATCCGTTGCCCCGTCGACCGCGAGAAAACGACCAACGGGATTCGCCGCCGCGGTGAGCATCGGCTCCGTAGTCCACCCGCCACGAGCGGGCGGCGGAGAAGACCAACCGCGCAAGGTCATTCAGAGGGCACAGGGTGATTCGCCGCCTGGCGGCGTGGTCATGGCGGTTACCGCCGGCCCGAGACGGACCGCATCGAGACAGTGGCGTTCCCGCGAACCAACGAGCTGGGCGTGTCCAAAACCGCCATCGCCAAGAGCACGGGCGTGTCCCGTACCACTCTCCATAGCTTCATGAGCACCCGAGGGCTCAAGCCGAGCCCTCAGCGTGTATTTCTGCACGAATCGTGTCGTCGTCTTTCACGCGTTCCACCACCCGGCCACCATAGCCCATCCGCTACTGACGACGGCGAGGAACGTCGCCCACAGCCACCGGGTGATTTCATTCAGCAGCCCGGCGAGGAACGCACCGAACGCCCCCGCACCGACCATCACGAAGAGCGTCTTGTTCAATAACAAGGCGTGCTCCCGCTTCAAGCCCTCGATGTTGCGCTCGCGCAACTGCGCTTCTTCGCGGCCCAGGGCGGCGAGCCGCTGATAGCTGTGCTCCACGTTGAAGCGCTCATTCCTGAGTGCGAGTAGTTGAGCTTCGGTCTCCGCGCGCTCCCGCGTCGAGTCGTCCAGCTGCGAATTGAGTGATTGGGTCATCCGCGTCCGAGGAAACCTTGCCCCGGCATCCAATCATCGTCAGTGCCGCGATCGCCGCCCTGCTGCGGCTTCGGCGCGGATGTCGGCCGCTCGGCCGTCGGCGGCGCGGCCGGCGTGTCGGCGCGGTCGGGCTGCGGGCCGCGCACCAGCCCCTTGACCGTCTCCTTGACCTTCTCGAGGCCGCGCCGGATGAGGGCCTGCACCTGCTGAATCTGCTGCTGGATGGTCCGCAGCTCGTCGCGCAGGGCGGCGCGCTCCTGCTCGCGGGCGTCGATGCGCTCGGGGCGGCCGTGCTGCGCCAGGGCGCGGTTGGCGGAGTCGGCCCAGTCCTTCCGCCACGTCGTGACGTGCTCTTTCTTGTTCCACTCCCGATTCTTCGGCCCGAAGCCCTCCGGGGTGATGGTCCGGGTGGTCAGCATGATGTGGGCGTGCGGGTTATGGCCCTCCTGCCCGCCGTGGACGGCGATATCAGCGACCATCCCACGGTCCACAAAGGACCGCTGCGCGTAGTCGCGCACGAGCGCGCGGCCATCCTCGGGCCGCAGCTCGCGGGGAATCGCCACGCGAATCTCGCGAGCGACCTGCGCGTCCCGCCGCTTCTCGGCCGCTTCGACCTCGTTCCACAAGCGGTGTTGGCGATCTCCAGAAACTGACGATTATGTCCAGCTGGTAATGCAGAGCATTTTTCGGTTGGCGGCGCGGCGGCCACCGGCCGGCAGTGGCAGGGCGCGTCACCGCGCTGGTGACCGAAAAATGGATTGGATTGAACCGCTACCCCGCCGCTCGGCTCTATGGGCGTTGCATTGTCGGCAGGCGTAGCTGGCGGGCGTTCCACAGGGCGTTGCATGGAGGTTGCGGGCCGACGGCGGTCGGCGAGGATGACCGGGAGGGCTGTCCCGCAGCCGTCGGGAGGGGTCGGAGCCGCAAGACGACCGGCCCGGGGGAGCCCGGGAGCTGCGGAGGGTGCCTGGCCGGCGTCGGTGGGCTCGTCATGACGAATCCAGTATGGCCGGAGACGCCGGCGCGCTGGAGAGGTGGTCGACGACTTGCAAGTTCCCGTCGTGACACCAGGGACACCGCCGCAACGAGCGACCGGTCAATGCCTCGTAGCGGTCTCGATAGTCGGGCGTGGCAGGGCCGGCATCCTCTGCCGGTGGTAGCGGGGGTGCGTGCAGCAGGCGCCGGCACTCGGCGAGCTTCTGCTGGCGAGTGCAATTGGCGAGGAAGCCGTAGTAGCGAATGCGGTGGAAGCCGGGCGGGAGCACGTGGAGGAGCATGCGCCGGATGAACTCGGTCGCGGTCAGTGTCATCGTCTTCTGACGGGACGCGCCGGCGCGGCGGTAGTCGGTGTAGCGGAAGCGCACGGCGCCGTCGTTGAGGCTGCACAGGCGCTGGTTGGCGATGGCGATCCGGTGCGTGTAGCGGCCGAGATAGTCGAGGACCTGTTCGGGGCCGGCGAAGGGCCGCTTCGCATAGACCACCCATTCGGTCTCGCGGGCCGGGCGGAGATGCTCGGCGAAGCGCCGGGGGTCGCTGAGTGGTTGTAGCCGGCCGGCGAAGCGCAGCTTTTCGGACTCGAAGGCGTCCTGCAGCGCCGCGAGGAGGACCCGACGGAAGTAGCGTGACAGGACCCGGACCGGCAGGAAGAACCCGGGGCGGCAGCAAACCCAGCCGCTGCCGTCGCGCGCGAGCCCCCCACCCGGGATGACGCAGTGCAGATGCGGATGATGGACGAGCGTCTGGCCCCAGGTGTGGAGGACGGCGAAGAAGCCGATCTCGGCGCCGAGGTGGCGGGGGTCGGCGGCTATCGTGCGGAGCGTCTCGGCGACGGTCCGGAAGAGGAGACCGTAGACGACGGCCTTGTTCTGGGTGGCGATCTCGGCGATCGCCGGAGGGACGGTGAAGACGACGTGGAAGTACTCGGTGGGCAGCAGGTCCGCCCGGCGGCGTTCGAGCCACGCGGCGCGGGCCAGCGACTGACAGGTCGGACAGTGGCGGTTGCGACAGGAGTTGTACCAGACGCGGCGATGACCGCAGTGGTCACACTGCTCGACGTGGCCGCCGAGGGCGGCGGTGCGGCACTGCTCGATGGCCGTCATCACGCGGCGCTGCGCCGTCGAAAGGGCGGCCCCGACCTCGGCCCGGAAGGCGTCGCCGTAGCGGCGGAAGACCTCCGCCACGGAGAGCGCGGCGCGTGGCACGGCCATCGCTCAGTCGACGTCCTGGGTGCGCTCTGGTACGGGCCGTGGGAGCAGGTCCAGCGGACTCGCGGTCGAGCAGACCGTGGTGGTCGCGACCCGCAGGTACTGCGCCGTGGTCTGCAGGCTCCGATGCCCGAGCAGGAGCTGAATCGTGCGCAGGTCGGTGCCCGCCTCGAGGAGATGGACCGCGAACGCATGGCGGAGCGCATGTGGCGAAACCGGTTTGGCGAGGCGCGCGCGTCGGGCGGCGATCGGGCATGCGCGCTGGACCGCTCCCCGCGTGATCGGCGTCTCCGGGCGCTCGCCGGGAAAGAGCCAGTACCGGGGCCGTTTGACTTGCCACCAGGCGCGCAGGACCGCCAGCAGCTTCGGCGAGAGCATCACGTAGCGGTCCTTCTGCCCCTTGCCCTTTGCGATGCGCAGCACCATCCGTTTGCTGTCGATGGCGGACACGGTGAGGCGGACGGCCTCGGAGATGCGCAGGCCGGCGGCGTAGCATGTGGTCAGGATGGCGCGGTGCTTGGCGGACTTCACCCCGTCGAGAAATTGGACCACTTCTTCCGGGCTGAGCACGACCGGCAGGGACCGCGGCTTCTTCGGCGCGGGGATCACGTCGTCGAAGGCCCACCGTTTCCGGAGCGTGACCCGATAGAGGAAGCGGAGCGCCGACACGGCGACGACCAGCGAACTCGGCGCGAGACGGCGTTCGGTGGTCAGGTAGACCTGGTAGGCGCGGATCTCCTCTGGACCCAGACGAGCCGGGGAACGGTCGAAGTAGGCAGCGAACCGCGCGACGGTCTCGATGTACGTCCGTTGCGTGCACGGCGACAGCCGCCGCACCTGCATGTCTTCCAGCATGCGTTGGCGAAGAGATGTCATGAGACGCTCCTCTGCGAAGGGCCTGGGGGATTCCAGGCGCTCGCAGAGCAGCGTATGGGGAGACAGCGGACGAGCTGTAGCGGCGGGACGATCTCGGTGACCGCCTCAGAGTCGGCAGGTCGATTCAGCGTCTACCGCGAAGCGGTTTAGTCCAATTGTCACTATCTTGCGATCGTTGACAATTACGAAGACTACCACTGAGGATCGAGCCATGAAGATGCATAACCCGCCCCACCCTGGCGAAGTACTCCGAGACCTGTGCGTGAAGCCGCTGGGACTGACGGTGACGCAGGCCGCCGCGGCGCTCGGGGTGAGTCGAAAGACGCTCTCGCGCATCCTCAATGCCCGCGCCGGCATTAGTCCCGAGATGGCCGTACGGCTGTCGCTGGCGTTTGGCACGACCGCCGAGAGCTGGATGAACCAGCAGGTGCAGTACGACCTGTGGCATGCCGAGCAAACGCGGAACACGCTCAGCGTCAAAAGGCTGTCTGCGGTGTGACCTATGAGTGGCACCGAGCGGAGATCCCCGTGGACGGGCCGGTTAATCCCGTGCGCATTGTTGACGTTCCGGCTGTGCGCTGCTTGACGGAATACCTCGGTCTTTGCAGGAGAAACGGCTTCAAGCGCTAGCAGCCCGTGGTGAAAGGCCCCGCTGCATTCGAGCGGCGATGCGGTCGCAAATTTCCCAATTTGCTCCCTGTCCCGCCTGACTGCGTTGCTCGTCGGTTGCATATGCCCAATATGCGCCCTCCTCACGCCTTGTCAGGCGGGCGCCTCGCCGCTCTCGGTGCGACGCGGGGTTCCACCACGGGCTGCTAGCGGTTCGAGATCGGGCGATTAGACACCGTAGGTTGTGTTTCGGAAAGAGGAGACAGGTGCGGCCGTCCGGCTGGACGGTGGCCTTGATCCAGTGGTCCTCGCAGTCGTCCTCTTCGGTCAGGTTGGCGATGAGCGCCTCGTCTGTCTGGTGGGCGGCGTCGTCGGTCATCGTGCGGTGCGACTGCCAGACGCCGCCGACTTCCGCCGTGGCCTGCACGATCTCCAGTGAGTCGGGCGTGCCGCCCTTGCGCGGGCCGTTGTTGACGACGGCGACCGTCGGCTGGAGCGCCGCGGCCAGTTCGGCGCGGATGGCGCCGTAGCCGCCGTGGTACGGCGCCTGCCCGCGGTCGTGGCGACCGCGGCGCGAACGCGGCGCTATCCGAACCGGTCGAAGAACGCGAGGCACGTGCGGGCGAGCGGCTTGCGGCGTCCCTTCTCGGTGAGCACGCCGCAGTAGACGCCGTCGAGTTCGACGAACCCGGCGCCGAGCGCGACCAGGGCGCCGGCGTCCAGCGCCCGCTCGATGAAGTACCGCCAACCCAGCGCGATGCCGTGACCGGCGGCGGCCGCCTCCAGCACGTAGGTGTAGCTGTCGAACCCCAGGCGGCGCGACGCCCCGTGCGGGTGTCCGGCGACCGCAAACCAGTCCTCCCACGTCGCCCAGCCCTCGTTGGGCCGCAGCAGGTCGAGAAACGTCAGCTCGTTCCAGCCGGCGACGGGTCCGGCGAGGGTGTGCGCGTGGGCAGCGGCATAGGCGGGCGAGCAGACGGGTCTCACCGCCTCCGTGTGGGCCACCACCCGGTCGTCCGGGGCGACGCCCGCCGCGTCCCAGGTCAGCCGGATGTCGGCGGACGGGTCGGTCGGCAGACCCTGGGCGGAGTGGTGGTAGGTGAGGATGCGGATCCGGACGTCGTCGCCGAGCGCGCGCCGGAGGGCGTCGTAGCGCGGCATGATGAGGAAGTGGGACGCCTCATGAGAGCAGGCGATGACCACCTGTGCGGCGTGGGCCAGTTCGGCCGCCTCGGCGGCGCCCCGGTGAATGGCCGCGAGACCGGTCGCGACGCCGTCTCGGAAGCGAGTGCCGGCGTCGGTCAGGGTCACTCCGGCGCGGGAGCGCTCGAACAGGGGCGCGGCCAGCCACGTCTCGAGCGTGCCGATCTGGCGGCTGACGGCGGACTGCGACGTGCGCAGTTCGCGCGCCGCGAGAGTGAAGCTACCGTGCCGCGCGGCGCTCTCGAAGGCGATCAGCGCGTTCGCGGGAGGAATCCGGTAGGGGTCGCGGTCAGCCATGCTAGTTCAGCATTTTACCATGTCATCATGGAATGCTGAACTTGAAGGTGCCCCCGCGGCCGGCAGTAGCCTGCAAGCCAACCAACCGCAGGGGCGCGAGGGACTCTCACCGATGCTCACGAGTGGTCCCCCTTGCGCGCGAGTGTTGATCGGACGGGCTCAGGCGATCAAGTGTTGTCAATAGTCCCCAAAAAAAGGGATGGCCTCCACGACGACCATGCGGCCGGTACCGTTCCCACACGGCCGCCGGAGGCAGGGGTGCGGGCCGTGGACGGCGTCGCCGGGCGACGGGCGCTGGCCAGGAGACCCGGTCACGGAATGTCATGCCATATTAATATGATTACATGACAATCATGATGGTTTTCCTGTCCCTCCGAGAATGATAAAGTTTCGTCGCTCAACCAGTCAGAGGCTTCTGCCGCGCGGTCGATGCCGAGGTGGCGGGAGGTACGGCGACGGGGACGTTCATCGACGACGAGGCGCCGGCGCCGCCCGAGGCGGTCGGGGTCATCCCGCCCGGACATTGGAGAATGGTCACGCGAGTTTTCCCAATATTGGCAGCGGTCTCTTTGTCTTGCTCGGTATCGGTGGCGGTACCTGTGCCGCGTCGAAGATCACACAGAAAACATAAGGGTCTGGCGCGGTGAATGGTGAACGCTAGCTTTGTGTCGATATCGCTTCAACTGATCGCATTCGACACGACGATGCGCTCTCGCGCTCGGGGGCTCTCGGTTTTGACTTTTCGTTCCTCAATCCTTGGTTGTGACAGACAAAGAATGTCGGCACCAACACGCACATTTGACGCGAGACTCGTCAACCTGCTCACGATCCGAGAAATGGCGTATACGGCTGTGGCAGCGTCCCCTGTGTCGTCGTCACGGCGATGCCACCGAATGCAGGACCCCAATGCATCGGGTCGCGCTCTTGCCTGACTGTCGCCGGCCGCGGTCAGGATTCACACTTCCAAGGCCTGCACCCAAGCGCACGTCTTCAGACCCCGATGGAGCGAAATCAGGAGGATCACGACATGGGACGGCGACGCAGGGATCGGTTATCCAGGAGAGTGCGGGCCGGCGACCGGAACGGTGACGCGACAACGCTCCTGAGTGTGAACGGCGAGCTCCGGAACATGTACATGGACGCCACCGACAGCGGGGATCGAGCCCACGGGTACGCGCCCGTCGAGATCGGCGAGCCGCTGATGGTCCGGTATCTGCACTTCTACCTCAAGCACGCGGACCTCGAAAACAAGAACGAGCTGATGATCTCGACGTTCCTGAAGACCGAAGAGACCAAGCGCGCGGCGGCGGAAGCGATCAACTTCTTCGACGGGCGGGCGCGCTTCACGGACGGCAGTCTGACGATTCGCGACTTCGGCGGCGAGAAGTACGGGCATCCGCTGATCTACTACTCGAAGGCGTACCGCGGCGAGTCGCTCTACCTCACGACCAGGATCATGGAGCTCGATTCGGTGGACGGCGAAATCCGGGCCGCCATCAACCAGGGCGTGTCCCGGGTGGGCAGCTTCCCGATGTTCGCCGAGTTTCTGCCGTTCATCGCCGTGGCGAAGTCCGGCGCCGCCATCATCACCGGGCTCGTGAACCTCTTCAATCGTGACGACCAGATTGTCCGGGGCCACGACTGCGACCTGCACTTCGGCCAGATGCACGCGCGGCGGCTGCAGAGCGGACGCCTCCTGTGCGTGCCGCGCAGCCGCATCTCGCGCGAGGAGTTCATCGACAACTATCGATTGCGCCGCGACAACGTCCTGGTCGCGAAGGAGGACGAGACGGCGTACACCGAGACGAGCTACTTCGTCATCCAGGTGGACGCCAAGAAAAACCGCGATCTCGAGAACTTCGACCACTTCGTGGGCGCGGCCGACCTGCTCGCCGAGACGAATCGCGGCGGGACGGCGGCCGATATCGTGAACGAGATCGTCGGCCTCACGCGCAAGGCGGCGGACATCGACGCGATTCTCGAAATGGAGGGTCTGTCCATTGACGCCGGGGAGGCCGACGTGAAGAAGGAGATCAAGGCGATCTACAAGTCGCTCAGCCCCCAGCTCCAGAAGCTGTACGAGCAGCGGGCGAAGGAGATCCTTGATCGGACGGAATGAGGAGGGCGCCGAGGCCCGCCGGGAATCGCATCGTGCCCGCGCACGGGGACAGCGTCCAGCGCGCATCCGCACCGCCGGCACGCGAGAAGAGTAACGCCGAGGAGACCGGACGATGGCGCAACTGGCAGCCTGGAGCATAGTCGGACAGTCTGGCGAGGGTACCTTGCAGCGGCCGGAGCCACGACGGGTCAAGCGCTCGCACATCGCACTGGAGAAGCATCTCGAAGACTGGATTGCGGCCGACGTGACACTGGTCGCGGAGGGATTGACGCTGGTCGGCCGGCAGATATCCATCGACGACGGGCGGCTCGATCTGTTGGCCATCGACTCCCACGACCGCTGGGTGGTGATCGAGATCAAGCCGGGGGTGCTCGAGTCTGGCGCGTTGGGACACGCGCTCTCCTATGCCTCGTCGATCGCGCGCCTCGGCGCCGATGAGCTCTACGAGAAGCTGAAGCCCCGCCTCGGCGAGTGCGGCGATGCCGAAAAGCTCTCGGCAAGGGTGAAGCGGCAACTGGACGGCGAAGATCACGAGCGGGACGTGGCCGTGCTGTTCGTCGGCGCCGGAATCCACCCCGGGTTGGAGCGTCTGAACGAGTTTCTGGGTCGTTTTCGCGTCCCGATCAGCGTCGTCAGCTTCGAGGTGTTCGAGCTGGACGGCGGTCCGCAGTTGTTGATCCGTGAGGTGGTCGACGAACCGACCGAGCCGCCGCCTCCACGTCGCCGGCTCACCGTTGAGGCGATCCGTCGCTGTGCCGACGATGTGGGCGTGGTCAAGCAGTTCGACCGCTTCGTGAACATGGCGACTGAGGCTGGTCTCGCGGTGCAGCCGCAGCGGGCGTCAGTGAGAATCGCGCCGCCGACCAACCGCACACGGTTCCTGATGTACGCGCAACCACAGTCCGGTGCTAGCGGCGGCGAGCTGCGCATTCATGTCGGTCCGAAGCAGTTCGCCGAGTTTTTTCCTCACGTAGATGAATGGGAGGCCATCGACGCGCTCGGCACGTACGAGGACGGCGCCTGCCTGGGCGGCGAGGCGCTTGACAGGATGCTGGACCAGATCGAGCGATTCCTGACGGAAAAGGTGCGACCGCCAGACGCCAACGGAGGGTAGCCCCAGCGATGACCCTGGATGGTGAACGGCGCCGTGGTCGCGGGTACGGTGCGGACGCCGGGGCAACCTACACGCGGTACAGCACACGCTGCAGCAGCGTGCGTCGGTAACGATTGACCTGACGTCGCCAGTGCACACTTGGCCGGGT
This sequence comes from Vicinamibacterales bacterium, assembly GCA_965220695.1. Taxonomy (GTDB): domain Bacteria; phylum Acidobacteriota; class Vicinamibacteria; order Vicinamibacterales; family UBA8438; genus UBA9620. The sequence goes on from OZ244838.1 coordinate 754,826, forward strand.
TTGCGGTGTGGTTCGGGACCGGTAGCGGGTTGATTGAGTTTGTCAACGACGGTGGAGTCGATCGCAACGCGCGGATCACTCGCGCGCTGTCAGCCGGCACGTATACGATTGAAGCAACGACGTGGCGGAGTGGTGTGACCGGACCCTTCACGCTGACGCTGGCCGTGGGATCAAGCGGCGGCAGCGCTCCGATAAGGGGGAGAGGCCTTCGGTGCGGCGGTGAAGGCAGTGTCATCCATTGTTTCCCGGTATTCGTGACCGGCGGTGCTGCGGCGTCATGCTGCTGTGCGTCATCCTGCCGTAGTCTGGAGGAGCGGATGCGGCGTTCTGTCGTGGGCGTCTTCGCTCTCGTGCTGGTGGTGATGGCCTCGGTCGGATCCGTCGTCACCCCGGCGCAAGGCGTCGACCAGAGTGCGCAGGGCAGTGCTGCGACGGACCGGGCGGTGCTGGAGGCGTTCTACGACGCGACGGGCGGCGCGAGCTGGACGAACAGCACCAACTGGAAGACGTCGGCGCCGCTGGGCGACTGGCACGGTGTGACGGCCGACGCCGGCGGCCGGGTCACCAAGCTGTTTCTTGACGAGAACGCGTTGACCGGCCCGATCCCGGTCGAACTGGGAAGGCTCGTGAACCTCGAGTGGCTGTCCCTCGCCGTCAACGATTTGACCGGCCCCATCCCGGTCGAACTGGGGAGCCTGGTGAACCTCGAGAGACTCTTCCTCAATGTCAACGATTTGAATGGACGGATCCCAGTCGGGCTGGGCAGCCTGGCGAACCTTGAGGTTCTGAACCTTGGTGGGAACGCGTTGACCGGCTCGATCCCGGCCGCACTGGGCAGCCTGGCGAACCTTGAGGTTCTGAACCTTGATGGGAACGCGTTGACCGGCCCGATCCCGGCCGCACTGGGCAGCTTGGCGAACCTCGCGTTTCTGGACCTTCGCGGTAACGAGTTGACCGGCCCGATCCCGGCCGCACTGGGCAGCCTGGAGAACCTCGAGGTTCTGGATCTCCTTGGTAACGAGTTAACCGGCCCGATCCCGGCACTGGGCAGTAACCTCGTGGTTCTGTTCCTTGGTGGGAACGAGATGACCGGCCCGATCCCGGCCGCACTGGGCAGCCTGGAGAACCTCGAGATTCTGGACCTTCGCGAGAATGAGTTGACCGGCCCGATCCCGGCCGCACTGGGCAGCCTGACGAATCTCCTGGGGCTGTGGCTCGGTTCGAACGATTTGACCAGCCCGATCCCGGCCGAGTTGGGCAACCTGGAGAACCTCGAGTGGCTGGACCTCTCCTACAACTGGGGCTTGTCGGGACCGCTTCCGGCCGGTCTGGAGACGTCCAGTATCACCAGGCTGGATATCTTCGCGACCCGGACATGTGCGCCAGACGCCTGGCAGGACTGGCTGGAAACGATAGAGTTGTTCGGGCCGCTCTGCGAGGCGGGAACGGACGTGACGATCGACGTCGCGGTCATCTATACGCCCGCCGCGCGCGAGGCGGCCGGCGGCGCCGCCGCGCTCGAGGCGGTCATCGACCTGATGGTCGCCGAGACGAACCAGGCCTATGCGGCGAGCGGGGTGCACCAGCGGCTGGCGTTGGTGGCCCGGTCCGAGGTGCCGTATCGCGAGACGGGCGTCGGCTTCTTCGATCTCCGCCGTCTCCGGGATCCGTCGGACGGTCGCCTGGACGAGGTGCACGATCTGCGCGACCGGGTCGGGGCCGACCTCGTGCACTTGATCGTCGCGAGAAGCAACGTTTGCGGCATAGCCTATCTCCAGGGCGTCTTTGGCCTCACCGCCAGCAAGTGCGGGGGGTGGACTTTCGCGCATGAACTCGGCCACAACATGGGGCTTCAGCATGATCGGTTCGAGGTTAATCGCAATGGCGAGCTGTCACCGCACCCAGCGTACGGCTACGTGAACCAGCGGGCGTTCGCGGGTGGCGCCCCGGTGTCCAGTCGCTGGCGCACGATAATGTCCTACCCAACCCAGTGCATCTACAACGGCTCTGATCCTTGCCGGCGCTTGCTGCGCTACTCGAATCCCCGCCAGCGCTACGCCGGCGATCCCTTGGGCGTTGCCTACGGGGCCGGCGGGTCTGGCGTGGACGGTCCGGCCGACGCGGCGAGCGTGCTCAACGCCACGGGTCCCGCGGTAGCGGCGCGGCGCGATCGGGTGCGCGGCGCGAACCAACCCCCGACCGTGATGCGAGCCCTGCCGGACCGGAAATTGCCGGCACTGGGCAGCGTGCTCGAGGTGGACGTATCGTCGGCGTTCGTCGATCCGGATCGCGACCGGTTGCGCTACACGGTGTCGTCGTCGGCGCCGCACGTGGCGACGGTACTCGCGGCGGGCAGGCGTGTGACGCAGACGGCCGTGGGCGTGGGCGCGTCGGCGATTCGGGTGACGGCGACCGACCCCGGTGGCCTGTCGGTGACCCAGTCGTTCAGGGTCACGGTGACGGAGACGGGGACCGGGGTGGCTTTTGCCGATGACCCGATCGTGCCCGGGGTGACCCCGGTCAAGGAGATCCACATCACGGAGTTGCGGTTGCGGGTCGATGCGGTGCGGGTCGCGGCGGGGCTGGCGCGGTTTGCCTGGACGGATCGGGTGCTGTCGGCGGGGGTGACCGCGGTCAGGCTGGTGCATCTGCTGGAGTTGCGGTCGGCGCTGGCCGCCGCGTATGCGGCGGAGGGTCGTGGGGCGCCGTCCTGGACGGACGCCGCGCCGGTGGCGGGGTCGACCCTGATCCGGGCGGTGCACCTGATGGAGTTGCGCGCTGCGGTGGTGGCGCTGGAGTGAGGTGTTGCGGCGGCCGTCCTGGCCGGCGGGGCCGGGGCCGGACGGCCGGGAGGGAGGTGGCGGCGATGGAGCATGGCGGACACGTGTCGCGGCGAGTGGCTGGCTGGCTCGTGGGCCGGTGGGCGCGGCGGATTGCAGTGATCGCCGCGGTGCTGCTGCCGGTGGTTCCGGCGGCCGGGCAGCCCGGCGGGCTGTTCACGGCGGTGGGGCCGGCGCCGCCAGCCTCGGCGGTGCGCGGCGTCTCCCCGGCCCCGGCCGACGCGCTGACGTTGCGGCGCCGGCTGGTGACGATCGACCTGGGGCAGCTCGCGCCGCCGGGCGACGCGGCGCGGCCGGGCGGCGCGGCCGGTACCCCGTCCGCGCTGCCCGGGGTGCTGACCCTGAACCTGTTCGCCGACGCGGTGTTCACGGGCCTCATCGACCAGGCGGCGCCGACCTTTTCGGGCGGGTGGTCGCTGTCGGGCCGGCTGGCGGGGATCGAGCTGGGCACGATGACCCTGGTGGTGAACGGCGCGGTGGTCGCGGGCACGGTGCGGACGCCAGAGGCGACGTATCGCATTAGGCCGGCGGGGAACGGGGTGCATGCGGTGAGCCAGATAGACCCGTCCAAGCTGCCGCCGCCGGGCGAGCCGATTCCTCGCCAGCGGCTGGGTGCGGACGGGCCGCCGGATGGGCTCGATCGCGGCGGGCCTCCGGTACCGCGCTGAAGGTGGTTTCCCCGGGCAGGGAAGGCGGGAGGCGGCGAGCCGCCAGTGACTCTTCGCTTTTTGGCGGCAACCGTTCCTGGGGCTGCTGAGCCGCCGTCCGGATCGCCCGCGCGCCGCGCGCATCGTTCTTGTTCCCACTGATAACCGCCGGACTCTTGGTGATCGGGGTGCTCTAAAATCGTCTATCGTCGCGGGCCCGCCGGACACGGGGCACACCACCCCATGCCTGCGCGTCCGTGCCCTGCCCGACCCGAGCAGCACTGCCGGTGCGCGGCGGGGGCTGTGGACGCCGCCGCTCCCATGGACGCAAAGAGCGCGCCCACAACCCATCATCTTCTTCCTGGAAATCTGGAAGAGCACCGACTGGACCGACCTCGACGACCGGCGTCGAGCATTCGTGAGGTCAGTGCCCGTTGACGCGTCCGCTCAAGCTCGACATGAAGCGAGAGTCCATGCGATGACCCGACCGACGGCAAGAACCGAGAGAACCGGGACTCATGATTCCAGGTCCCGCGTCGCTGGCTCCGACAGGTGATCGGTTTCCGTCGGAATGGGTGATCGGTTTCCGTCGGAATCAGTGATCGATTTCGTCGGAATGCGCGGTCTCGAAGCGGGTGGCGAAACGCTCGACGATGCCTCGTTCCTTCTCGGCCCGCTCCTCGGAGTAGCAGTACAGGCGCACCTCGTCGGGGTCGGTCGAGACCACCTTGTGCAGGTGCACGGTCTGCTTGGACTGGGTTTGGAGCGAGACGGCGGCCTGGGCGTCGAACTGACGGTGCGGTTCGCGGCTGACGACCAGATAGCGGTAGTCGTGCTCACGCAACCACTGCACGCAGGCCTCGGTGGCGACGCCGCGGTCCATGACCACGAGGGCGCCGGGTGGCGCCGCCAGCGCTTCGAGCATGCCGGCCAGCGTGCGCTGTTCGCGGACGTTGCCGGCGAAGACCTTGGAGCGGCGCACGAAGCCGCTGGCGTCGAGCATCAGGCCCAGGGTCAGCAGCGGACAGTCGCTGCGCTTCTCCTTCGAGTGCCCGCGTTTTGCCTGCGGCTGCTCGCTCGCCTCGCCCTCGAAGTAGGTGTTGGTCAGGTCGTAGAGGGTCACCGTCGGCTGGCGGTCGAAGAGCCCCATCGCGCGGTCGAACAGATGCGCCTCGATCGCCTCGCGATGCTTCACCAGCGCGTCCGAGGCGCGGTAGAGCTGCATCGCACCGACGGTTTCGAAGTCGACGCCGAGCAACTCTGAGAGGCCGCTGCGCGCTTGCAGCCAGCGGTGCGTCGCACGCTCCGAGGCGGGTTGAGCGAGGCGCCCGACAATGACGCCGGCCGCCGCCGCGCGCAGGGCGCCGTTGACGCCCAACTCGGCGAGCAGGGCCGGCAGGCCCAATTGCTCCAGCGCCCACAGGCCGAGTTGCTCGACCCCGACGCTGCGGGGACGGACCAGACGCAGCGAGTCGACATCGACCCGTTGCACGTCGGTCGGTTCGGCGGCCGTCCCGTCCCGCGGTGCACCGCGCGCGAGCAATTGCGCGGCGATGCGCTGGGCCTCGTGCTCGACGGCGGGCGAGCCCTCGGCGAGCAGGGGCGCCTGGCCGGTCAAGATGTCGTCGATGCGAGCGCACAACGGCGGCCATTGGGCCTGGGGGATGTCGAAGTGGCGCCCGAGATTGAGCAGGGTGCGCTGGCGGACGGTGTTTCCGACGCGCTCGGAGTGCACCAGGCGATGGGAGAAGTAGGGTTTTCCGTCCTGGGTCCGGCGGGTTTGTGTGCGTCGAATGAACACGCTGCCCACGATAGCGGGCGCGGCGGCCGGAGCCAACCCATCCAATACGATTATGGCACTACATCGCGTACCGTCAAAACCCGTTCCTTTAGAATCAACAACTTACAGACATGGCAATCCCGAAACACAGCCAAAATCGGCAAAATGGACGGTCAACTCGGTAAACTTGGGTTAGTACCGTCGGCGGTACTCAACTCTCCGGCTTGGAATCAGCACAACGGCGGTACTCCAGCCGTTTGGCGTCACCGTTTGGCGTCATGAGTAACGCTGAACGGCGGTATCCTGACCGTCAGTGGAGCGATTCCTTGATCGAGTCAATAAGATTGTCCACCCCGCGTTGGACATCGTCCTCGACCCGATGCAGGTCGTCTGCGTTGAATTTGATGGCAGCCCGACACTCTCGGCAGGTGAGTGTCGGATTGTTCCTAAGTCGTCCGAGAGCTTCCCGAAACTTGTGACTACACTTCGGGCATGTCAGCGTGACCTGGTGCGACTCAAACACAGTACGACTCCTTTCACCCCTGCCGTCGCATGGGCAAGATCTTGTCGACTGATTCATCGTCATCAACGAGTCGGTAGCGTCCCTTGGATTCACGTTCGAACCGATCCGAACGGTCCAACGCGGCCCACAGGGTGTTGCGAGCGTAGTTCCCCTGCAACACGCCGGCTTCCACCAGCAGTTCACGTGCTGGCGTGCTTGGCACAACGCCATTGTTGTGTTCCGCGATGATCATGAGCGCGTCGTCTAACGATTTGCCGCGCAATGTGTCTGCTGTGATGTCTAGATCGAGATGTCTTTTCGATCGCTTTGGTTCAGCAGGCGCGAAGATTGACAACGTTGTTTCCAGGGCGTCATGTTCTCGCTGTGCATCTTCCAGATTCGCCTTCAGACGTTCTATTTTTCGAGACAACGACTCCATTTTTTCCAAAATCGACCCGGCGTTGATATCACACATCATGCATCTCCACGGGTTTTACGTGTGGTCGCCCTGTCTGTATACGCCTGACACCAAAGAGTCATACTTGTACGAAGCAAGGGCGTGTTGGCGGAGAGAGTGGGATTCGAACCCACGGGCGGTATTCCAGTTCACAGCCGGGACCGCCTGCGGTTTTAGAGACCGCTGCATTCAGCCGCTCTGCCATCTCTCCTTGTGTACGAGGCGGCCACGCCGCCACAAACCACAGGGTCGGGGTTCACGCCCCGACCCGACCTTTCTGCCAATCCTCTCGCCTGTCTCCCGACATCGATACCAGTATACCAAGGATCTTTAATCCTGTTGACAAGTGTTTCGCGTGGTCTAAGCCGTTATATATCAATGATTTACATTTTTCATGCCGCGGTAAATAATGTTCCGGCGATGCCGCCGCGACTGGCCGCCAATGCACAGGGTGTCCGAACCGCGCCATATCGGCTACCCCTACTTCGACTGGTAATTCCGACTGTAGCCCGTGCGCCCGTTGGTGATCGTCCAGGTGCGGCCGTCGGGCTGGACGGTGGCCTTGATCCAGTGGCCCTCGCAGTCGTCCTCTTCGGTCAGGTTGGCGATGAGCGCCTCCTCGGTCTGGTGGGCTGCGTCGTCGGTCATCGTGCGGTGCGCCTGCCAGACGTCGCCGACTTCCGCCGTGGCCTGCACGACCTCCAGTGAGTCGGGTGTGCCGCCCTTGCGCGGACCGTTGTTGACGACGGCGACGGTCGGCTGCAGCGCCGCGGCCAGTTCGGCGCGGATGGCGCCGTAGCCGCCGTGGTGCGGGACCTCCCACAGGTCAACCACGCCGATCCGGTTCTCGGGGCAGGCCAGCGCGTGCTCGCGGTCCGGCGTCATGTCGCCGAGGTTCAGAAACTGGAAGCCGCCCAGCGACAGCAGGTAGCCGAGACTGTGCCCGTTCTCGCCCAGGTCGGTCGGCGGGACGTCGGCGTCGGCGCAGAAGCGATTGGGGGGGCGCGGCTCGAGGTTGTCGACCAGTTGGCGGTGCGGGCCAATGAACGTCAGTTCGATGCGGGTCAGGAGCAGCTTGTCGCCCGGCGGGATGGTCCGCCGGCGGTCGTTCGAGACGCTGAGGTATTCCTGCCACAGCGCCCGACCCGCGTCGCGGTCGAGCTCGACGCTGTCGCCGTGGTCGACGAGCTGGCCGATCGGGACGCGTTCGGCAAGCTGCGCCAGGCCGCTTGCACGCGTCCGCCTGCTTGAGGATGCGGAGCCGATACTCCGCCGTGAACCGGCGGCGCTGGGCTTTCGCCGGCACTTCAGGATCGGGTGCCATCGCGGCTGACGTAGCAGTGGGCCCGAAGGCTCCGGTCGCCCTCCGGGCTCCCTCCGCCTTCGGGCCCACGACCACGTCCATCTCCACGGCTGGTGGCATGCGAGTCATCTCTCCACCTCTCCCGCCCCTACACTAAACTCAACAGGGAGGTTGTCTCACAGACTATTGGCACAGGGGGGATCAGCTCGCGCTGACCGTCCTTGCGGCTGAGGACATACTCGTGGGGCCAGGTCTTGCGGTAGGTGACGGCTTCCCGCCACGGGGCACGGGCAATCAGTTCCGTGATCGTCAGCGTGTCCAGAATTGTCACCGTCCTTCCGCCGAGGAGCACCTGCGCCAGCTGGCGCTTGAACGCGATACGGCAGGTGCGGTGTCGGGCCGTGGATTTCCCCTCGAATACCCGCCGTCCCCGGTCAATCCTCCCACCGCAAACCGCCCACTTCAAGGGGCGCACTCCCACAAGTGTGCAGTTTTCGATTGCCATTGACTCGGTCGCCCCCGCGGTGCCGAATAGCGCCTCAGTGCCGAATAGCGGTTCGACGCGTGGGTCGCGCCGCCGCCGCCGAAAACACCCGGAGTAGCGCAGGACCACAAACCTTGGTGGAGCGAGGGGCTCCGAAAGATCGGGCATACTCCGAGCACCGTCACACGCTTGGTGAGTGCGCGGTCGGTGCGAGAGCGCGGACGATCAACCTATACTGTCTGGCTCGGATCGGGAGGCGTTGATGTCGTTGTTCGATCGAAACGCCAGCACGCGAGTAAAGTAACGCTGAGGTGAACGGACGATGGCGCAACTGGCAGTTTGGAGCGTAGTCGCACAGCAGGGCGAGGCTACCGCGCAGCAGCCGGAGCTACGAAGACTCAACCGCTCCCACATCGAACTGGAGGTGCATCTCGAAGACTGTATTGCGAACGACGTGACGCTGATCGCGGAGGGATTGACGCTGGTGGGCCGGCAGATATCCATCGACGACGGGCGGCTCGATCTGTTGGCCATCGACTCCCAGGACCGCTGGGTGGTGATCGAGATCAAGCCGGGGGTGCTCGAGTCTGGCGCGTTGGGACAGGCGCTCTCCTATGCCTCGTCGATCGCGCGCCTCGGCGCCGATGAGCTCTACGAGAAGCTCGAACGCCGGCTCGGCGAGTTCGGCGATGCCAAGAAGCTCTCAGCAAGGGTGAAGCAGCAACTGGCCGGCGAAGAGCAGGAGCGGGACATTGCCGTGCTGCTCGTCGGCGCCGGAATCCACCCCGGATTGGAGCGTCTGAACGAGTTTCTCGGTCGCTTTCGCGTCCCGATCAGCGTCGTCAGCTTTGAGGTGTTTGAGCTGGACGGTGGTCCGCAGTTGTTGATCCGTGAGGTGGTCGACGAACCGACCGTGCCGCCGCCTCCACGTCGCCGGCATACCATTGAGGCGATCCGTCGCTGGGCCGTCGATGTGGGCGTGGGCAAGCAGTTCGACCGCTTCGTGAACATGGCGACGGAGGCCGGTCTCGCCGTGCAGCCGCAGCGGGCGTCAGTGAGAATCGCGCCGCCGACCAACCGCACACGGTTTCTGATGTACGCGCAACCACACTCTGGTGGCAGCGGCGGCGAGCTGCGCATCTATGTTGGTCCGAAGCAGTTCGCTGAGTTTTTTCCTCACGTAGATGAAAGGGAGGCCATCGCCGCGCTTGCCACGTACGAGGACGGCGCGTGCCTGGGCGGCGAGGCGCTTGACAGGATGCTCGACCAGATCGAGCGATTCCTGACGGAAAAGGTGCGACGGCCAGACGCAAACGGAGAGTAGCGCTCTTGGAATACGGCGGGTGCCGTGGCTGGTCCCTGATTGGCCGCATGCGACTGGACCACCGATGCGGTTTGCGGGCAAGACGTCCGAGCGATCAACCCCGAAGTCCCGCGAGCCTAGGCGAGCCAGTGCGTTTGAGGGTCGGACAGATTCGTCCGGCCCTCAAACTGCCTGCCATCACGCCTCCGCAAGGTGGGCCGTCCACGCACCCATGGCTCGATCGGGCTGTCAATGAACCACAGAACGCCACTGCAGCCGTGGCATATTCCCCCGGATTCCTCCGACTGATAGCACAATATTCAAATGGCCATTCGGAGAACCGACATCGAAAAGGCTCTCGATGAGCTCATCTCTGACGAGGGGGGGACGCGTTTTCAGAGGCTGGCGGTAGTACTCGGTAAGAATCGCTGGCCCGAACTCATCGCCCACCCGCCAAAGAAGGATCTCGGCCTCGACGCCTATGCGCCCGCAAGCGAGACGCCCGAGAAATTGGGCAAGGGACTCGCGGCTTCGCTCACGACAAACCTGAATAAGATTTCTGCCGACGCGAAGACCGCCAAGGAGCATTATCCTGACCTAAAGAAGCTCCTCTTCGTGACGGCCGGCAAGGTCACCAAGCTCACCCAAAAGAAATGGGAAACGGCAATTCAGAAAGAACACGGTCTCGAACTTCTCATCATCGAGCGCGAGGAAATCATCACACAGATGGTGGTGCCAGCGAATGCCAAGCTCGCTGGCATCTTCCTCCACCTCGATATCGATTCCGAACCGCAGGTCGTAGACCTCATCGCCAGAATCAAACGCGCGGCTGCCGCCGTTGCGCAGACCTGGGCTCGAAGGACAAAGGGCCGTCCGCTTGTCGATCTCACATCGGTGAGGCTTGATCCGAATGGCGCGGAGTCTGCCGAGGTGCTGTCGCTTGAGCAGATCAACGAGGTGCTCTCGCAGAGCTGCCGCATCGTTCTCGAAGGGCCCGCCGGCCGCGGAAAGACCACGACGCTGATCCAGCTCGCACAACACGCGCGCACCGCCGGCACGCCCTTCATGGTCGACTTGCCGGCGTGGACATCATCCCGCCGGGGAATCCTCGAATACATTGCCGGGATGTCTTCATTTCAGGCCGAGGGGCTCACGGCCACCGATCTCGCACGCGTGCAGAAGACCGAACCGTTCCTGTTGTTGTTGAACGGATGGAATGAAATTGCGGAGTCGAATTCAGCACAGGCAAACGACGCGCTCCGGGAGCTCGAACGGGATTTTCCGAGCGCGGGCATCATCGTCGCAACTCGCACGCACCACTTGACGCCGCCGCTGCCCGGTGGATTGCGGCTGCGGTTGTTGTATCTTCGGCGTGTGCAGCGGGCAGCCTACCTGGATGCCCGTCTTGGCGCGGAAGGCGCCGAGCTTCGCGCCCGCATCGACGCTGACCCGTCGCTCGACGAACTGACCCGCACGCCGTTCACTCTTTCGGAAGTCACTTCGCTGTTTGAAGCGGGCGCCGAAATTCCCTCCACGAAAATCGGCATTCTAGCCCAGGTTGTCCGATTGCAAGAACAACGAGATGAACACAGAAACGCGCTGGAAGGAGCACCGATCTTCGGTCGCCAAGTTGACTACCTGAAGACCCTCGCAACTGAGATGACCGCGCGCGGTGCGGTGGCATTGCCCGAGGTGGATGCCCGCACTTTAGTCGCCGTCGTCGCACGAGGGCTTGCTAAGAGTGGGCAGATCGAGCCGGTGGGAGCGCCGGCGGTCTTGGCGACGCTCACGGCACACCACGTTCTCGAGCTCGTTGATTACCCACAAATAGCGTTTCGATTCGAGCATCAGCAGCTTCAGGAGTATTTCGCTGCGCTCGACATCCACGAAGAGCTTTTCGACCTGCGGGACGAAGACCACGACGCAACCGGTCGCTTCACAGCCGACTACGTCAACGATCCGGCATGGGAAGAACCGCTTCGTATGATCGCCGAAACGATTGCCGAGCAGAGCGGCGATGGCGGAGCCGGCAGGGGCACCCGCGCCGGGGCGAAGCTGGTGAAGATGGCGCTCGCCGTCGATCTGGTATTTGCCGGCGAGCTTGCGCAGCTTTGCGGTTCGCACGTCTGGAATGAAGTTCGCGCCGTCGTCGGTGAGCGCTTCCGCGCCGTCTATGCAGTCCGCGACGGCATCTTTCGGCAGTATGCCCTCGCCGCAATGCTCGCCACCGGAGCGGACGCCTTCAGCGACATTATCGTACCGCTTCTCTCGAAGAACGACCAGCACACGCGGCTTGGCACGTACCGGCTGTGGCCGGATTTCCGGGTCTCGTCGATTGGACCGAACTGGCGCGAGCAACTGCGCGGTTGGAGCGACGAGGCGCGAGCGGATTTCGTCTCCGAACTGCTTCATCACCGTATCGATGGCGAGGTCGTGGACTTCGCTGTGCAGGACAACAGCATGGCGGTGAAGAAGGCGGCTGCCTCCGGTCTTATGTGGACCAGGTCTAACGACGCGCTGACCCGCGTTCTCGAATCGATGGATGTGCAGACATTCGAGGATGTTGCTCGCACGAATGCCGACGAAATACCTACGCCGCTCAGATCCAAGACCGTCGCAGCGATGCACACATTCATCAAGACCAGCACGGATAATCCTGCGCGCCTGCGAACGGCGCTCAAATTGGTCGAGTTCGGCGAGACATGCATGGACGGCGTCATCAAGGACGCGATGGCGGCGCTGGCCGGTGGCGGAATGCGCAACCTGGATTCGCACTACATCCAACCAACGCTCGAACATCTACACAAAACCGATCCGGCATGGACGAGTGAGTGGGTGGCAATCCAGATTGCGGAGGGCACCCTCTACGGGCACGAGCACTGGTTGCCGTTCGTGACCGCGATTCCCGACGCCGTCGTCGAGAAGATCCTTCAGCGCCTCAAGACCGAAGACCTCAGGAACGCACGCTTTGAGGGGATGGTTGCTGTGATCGCTGCCCGCGCGGATGAAAAACTCGCGGCGCGCGTGTTTGCGGAGCAGCGCGATCTGCGACGGAAGGTGGATGCGGAGCCCGGCCAGCGGCACGATGTTGAGTGGCAGGTGATGCGCCAGTTGGAGGCCTTGTTTCACCGTCTTCCCGACGATGTCGCCGTGGCCGGCATCATCTCGTCCAATTCGGGCAGCGACCCTCTCGACATCAAGGTGGCTGCACGCCTTCTCAGCAGGGTCGCCAGGTCCGACGTCGAACCACTGTGCGTCGCCGACAATGACCTGAGGGCGAGGCTCCGCGCGTACCTTAAAGGTAGCGTGGATCTTGTGCTCAGCCAGGACGACTTCAACGGTGAGGAGAAAGCCAACTTGGCCTCGTCGATCGCACAGGTCGGAGAACCCGAGGACGTCGCGGATCTGTTGACCCTCATCAGCGCGGATATTGAGAGGATGCGGCGCGGCCGGGCCGCTCGCGCCGCTGGCGATCTGGGACCTCTCGGCAACGGCGCCCTCATGAGCTACGGCAACTGGCATATCGCTGCCGTCATGCACCTAGACCCGGCCGGCGCCGAGCAGGTACTCATTGATCTACTGCCCGAGCCGGAATACCGCACCGACGCCGCGGCTGCGATGGCGCGCGAGTACCTACCAAAGCCGGAACGTTCCTTCGACCCGGCGATCCGCTACGACTTGATGTGGACTGCGCGCGAAGGCGCTACTTTGCCATCAGGCAATGACCCGAAACGAACAAGATTCGCTGCCGCACTCAAAGCCGAAATCAAACGCCTGCGACAGCAGATTGAAGACGGAGAATCCGCCGCCGGCCTGAAAGAGCTCGCAACGGCGCTTGCCGCCATTGACGGCCGCGGTTCCGCGGAACCGGTGCTCGAGGTGATCTCCATGCCCGACCGATGGAACAAATACACCTGTCTCAGCGCCGCCGAGCGCTTGTTGATGGCTGGTGTCGTCTTGCCCGCGAGCGCCGCGTTCGCTCTGGCCGATTCCGTCCTCGATCAGACAAAGAAGTGGATGCAAGATTCAGATTGTGACCTTCTGTCTCGCATCCTCGCGCTCTGCCCATTCGTCAACGATCCTGTGGCAGGGATCGCCAAGGTGTCTGACGTGCTCCGAAAGCGAACGCTTCGGGGATACCGACTGCGCGAGCTCGTCACCGCTCTCGGCGAGAGCCGTTCGGATGCCGCCACCGACCTTCTGTACGAGCTCGCCACCGATGCGCTTACGTTTGAGCAATGCGAGGAAAATCTTATCAACGCCGTCGCCGCGATCGATACACCGCACGCAGGCGAACTGCTCTTGGGTTTTATCGATCCCGACATCCGCGGCATCGCGCTGACGCGCCGTCTTGACCGCGAGGACGTGCTGGTTGCGCGGCTCACGGAACTGGCTCAGCATAGGCCGGAGGCGGCTGCGCGGCTGCGGCAATTGTGCGAACGCGACCTACCCGAACTCAATCGGCAGGTGCTTTCGAGAGTCATGGACTGGCTCGGAACGCCTGAAGCCCGTGCCGCAAATCTGAACCTTATCGATGACGCCAAGCCCTCGCCGGTTCCGAGAGGAATCCGGGACCAACTCGAAAGCGCTTTCATCGAGCGACGACCCTACGGACAAAATCCCAACGTCTTCAGTGAACACGCGCGCGCGTCAAACGAACTGCGCGTGCGGCTGTTCAGGATGGTCATTCAGGACCCGAAGCGTCGAAAATCCGCCTTCATGCTTCTCGGAAAGATCGAGGAGTGGCGCCTTGAGCATGGCAGGCCGACGGGTGAACCACGTCACCCCGATTTCGCATCCGGTCAAATCTGGCCGCCAGCGGATCTCTAACCTTACTCCTTGATTTGCAGGGACATTTTGCCCCTTCTACTTCGACTCATAGTTCCGGCTGTAGCCCGTGCGCCCGTTGGTGATCGTCCAGGTGCGGCCGTCGGGTTGGACGGTGGCCTTGATCCAGTGGCCCTCGCAGTCGTCCTCTTCGGTCACGTTGGCGATGAGCGCCTCGTCGGTCTGGTGGGCGGCGTCGTCGGTCATCGTGCGGTGCGCCTGCCAGACGTCGCCGACTTCCGCCGTGGCCTGCACGACCTCCAGTGAATCGGGCGTGCCGCCCTTGCGCGGGCCGTTGTTGACGACGGCGACCGTCGGCTGGAGCGCCGCGGCCAGCTCGGCGCGGATGGCGCCGTAACCGCCGTGGTGCGGCACCTGCCACAGGTCGACCACGCCGATCCGGTTCTCGGGACAGGCCAGCGCGTGCTCGCGGTCCGGCGTCATGTCGCCGAGGTTCAGGAACTGGAAGCCGCCGAGCGACAGCAGGTAGCCCAGACTGTGCCCGTTCTCGCCCAGGTCGGCCAGCGGGACGTCGGCGTCGGCGCAGAAGCGGTTGGGGGGGCGCGGCTCGAGGCTGTCGACCAGTTGGCGGTGCGCGCCGATGAACGTCAGTTCGATGCGGGTCAGGGGCAGCTTGTCGCCCGGCCGGATGGTCCGCCGGCGGCCGTTCGAGACGCCGAGGTATTCCTGCCACAGCGCCCGGCCCGCGTCGCGGTCGAGCTCGACGCTGTCGCCGTGGTCGACGAGCTGGCCGATCGGGACGCGTTCGGCGAGTTGCGCCAGGCCGCCCACGTGATCGCGGTGGAAGTGGGAGATCAGCACGTAGTCGAGCTCGGTGATGCCGGCGTCCCGCATGGCGGCCTGAATGCGGTCGGCGTCGCGCCGGTCCGGCCGGGGCCAGCCGGCGTCCATCAGCACCGATTCGCGCTCGGGGGTGACCACGAGGGTGGCGGCGCCGCCCTCGACGTCGATCCAGTAGATGTCCAGCGTCGCCGGCGGCTGGGCGTGGCTGCCGGTGGAAACCGCCAGCACGCCGGCCAGGACGAGCGCCGGCGCCACGCGGGCGAATCGGCGGGGAACCGGGACGGAAGACAGGTGCGTCATGATGGGCTCCTGGTTGCGATTACGGTAATGATACGCGACTGCACCGTTGCCGGCGCGCTCGCCGCCTCGCTCGGGGGCCTGCCGGTCTCACCGGTCATGCGCCCGCCGTTCTGACCGGGCGCGTCCTCGCCCCGGTGTTGCATCGTGTTGCCGTCAACTCTCGGCGGCGCGGGGGAACCATCAGATCCCGCAGATACCGTCGCAACGGTGGGACAACAGGCGGCCGACGTCAACTGTTGGTGCAATCGTGGCCCGCAGGGCAACCTCGGGCATTATGCGTCCATCGCGCCCGCCGTGCGGCAAGTGCCTGTATTCGAGGCTCCACTCAGCAGCGCTGAAGGCTGGCCCCATTCTTGCTCTAGCGTTGCCCGGCCCCGCTACGCGCCGCTGACGTTTGTGCCCGACCTGCTGGCGTGGCGGCCGGCGGGGCCACCGTGCACGGCCTGCGTCCGGGCAGGACGCGGGCCACGACGTACCGTTCATGTGAGGAGGACTCAGAATGCGAAGACTATTTCGGGTGGCGGCGATGGCGCTGGCGGTGTGCGCCGGCGTGGGAGGCTTGGCGGCGGCGCAGCCACCTGCGGCGCCGGAGGCACAGGGCGAACAGGTGGAGCGAATCGACCTGAATCGGGCCAGCGCGGTCGAGCTGGAGACGTTGCCCGGTGTCGGGCCGCGGACGGCCGAACTCATCATTGCGTATCGGAACGAGAACGGTGGCTTCAAGAAGATCGAGGATCTGATGAACGTTCGCGGGATCGGCGAACGCAGTTTCCTCAGACTTCGTCCACTCGTGTCGGTGGGTGAGGCTGAGGCGGCGTCGAATGCGGGTGGCCGCCAATAGCGTGTCGGAGCCGTGCGCCCTGGAGCAGAGCCTCCGGGGCGCACGGGCTGCCGTGCAGAGAGCGGCGCAATCGGCACGAGCGTGGTGCTGCTCGACTCCGCGTGGTTTCTCGGTGATGGAGTCGCTGCTTGCGGTAACGCTGCTGGCAACGACGGCCGCCATGGCCTCACCGTCGATCCTGAGGGGACTGGACGCCGCGCGCGGCATGGCGGCGGCGCGTCACGTCGCAGCGCTGGTGCGGTTGACCCGGGTGCAGGCCGTGATGCGGTCCACCACGGCCGGCCTGCGTTTCGAGCAGATCGGTGACGTCTTCGAATACGCGGTGTTCGTCGACGAGAACGGAAACGGACTACGAAGTTCGGACGTACGTCACGGCATCGATCGGCCAATCACGCCGGTCGAGCGCCTCGGCGATCGTTTCCCCCGCGCCCGCATCGCCACCAGCGAGGATGTCGTCCCTATCTCCGGCAGCGACGCGAGTGCCGATCCAGTGCGGCTCGGTGTGTCCGACACCCTCACGTTCAGTGCGCTCGGTACATCGAATGGCGGCACGATCTACGTGCAAAGCGGGAGAGGCCAGCAGTATGCGGTCCGTGTGCTGGGCGCCACCGGACGAACACGTGTCCTGGAGTTCCGAGCGGAGACGAGAACCTGGAGGCCCCGGTGAACGGCCCGAAGGGTGCGGAGCGACGCAGAGATGCGCGCCAGGTTGGAGCGGCGCTCGATTGGGTTCGTGACCTGCGGCTGCGACCAGGCCTGCCTGCGTCACTGGTAAACCTGTCGGCAGGAGGTGCGTTGATTGAGACGTCGACACGGTTGCGACCCGGCGGGAGGGTCAGTATCAGGGTGACCGGTGCGGGTGGCCGCTGGTCTGTCTCGGGACGTATTGTCCGGGCCTGGGTTGCAGCTATCGATCTCGACGCGGTCAGGTATCGGGGCGCGCTGGTATTCGACGAGCGAGTCGATATGGCGATGTGGCGGGATTCGGGCAGATGAACCGATGAGGCGTCGCTTGAAAGGGTAATATATACCCTCACTAAAAATACTGTGGTCAGATATGTGCAAAAGTGTAAGGGTATTAACTGCGCATTTACACAATTGCCATGTTTGCAGCAGGTCCGGTTCAACGAAATCTGGCTGTTTTCGGCACGAAATGGCAGGTGGCACGCCATTTGATATGACGAAGGGCAGATTTCGGCAGGTTGGTGGGGGAAATGGCTTCCGACATGATCACTCAGTCATCCGCGTCCTTCCCTTCGGTCGTCGAAAGGACCCGCCGGCGCAGCGAGCGACGGCAGGGTTTCTCACGCTTTCTGGCCGCGATCGTCGCTCGCGGTGCGGCCGGGGCAACGTCTGCTTCGATGGAAGAGGGTTTCGTGGCCGCGGTGCGAGATCTGGTGCCGATGCGTCGCGCGAGGTTGATAACGCACGCGGTGGACAGGGTAGAGGAGGGGTCTTCGCGGCTGCGATTTCCGGTACCGCTGCCATCACACGCCAACCTGGTCCTGGAAGTGGAACCAGAGGCCGGCGCCGCGGTCGACCAGTGGGACCGACATCTGTTGAGAGACGCGGCGCGGGTGTTCGGGCTGATGCTGGTCTGTCGTCGGCCCGCGGCGGCGGCGCATGGCGACCTGGTCGATGCGGCGGTGCCGGTGATTGGATCGAGCCCTGGTATGCGGGCGCTGCGCCAGCGGGTCGAACGTCTCGCCGCTACCGACTTCACCGTGTTGATCGAGGGCGAGAGCGGATCGGGCAAGGAACTGGTCGCGCGACAGGTGCATGACCTGAGCCCGCGCCGCCGCGGGCCGTTTGTGGCGGTGAATTGCGCCGCGCTCGTCGACACGTTGCTGGAGGCAGAACTGTTCGGCATCGAGGACCGGGTGGCCACGGGCGTGCGCGCGCGCCGCGGGAAGTTCGAGGCGGCTGACCGGGGTACGTTGTTCCTCGACGAGGTGGCCGATCTGTCCGCGCCGGCGCAGGCCAAACTGCTGCGCGCGGTGCAGGAGCTTGCGGTGGAGCGGGTCGGCGGGCATGACGTGCGGCGGGTCGACATCCGCGTCGTGGTGGCGACGAATCGGAGTCTGCGCGATCTGGTCGCCACCGGACGCTTCCGCGCCGATCTGTTCTACCGGTTGGCCGGGGTCGAACTGCGGGTTCCACCGTTGCGGCGGCGTCGAGACGACATTGTTGAACTGGCCGAGCATTTTCTGGCACGCCATCACGACATTCGCCGGCTCGTCTTGTCGAACAGCGCCGTCGAGGCGCTCCTCAGCTACGATTGGCCCGGCAACGTGCGCGAGCTTCAACGGGTCATCGAGCGGGCGGTCGCGCTGGCCGCCGGTGACGTCGTCATGCTGACCGACCTGCCGATGGAGGTGACGCGCGAGTACACGGAAATACTGCAACCGTCCATCAGCGGCGCCGATTCCATGCGAGCGTGGGGTAGCCGTTACGCACGGCTCGTGCTGGAGCGCTGCAACCGCAACAAACGGCGCGCCTGCGCAGTGCTCGGCATCAGCTACCACACCCTGCAGTCGTACCTGCGGTATCGGGTGCCTCACGCGGACGCGTTGGGCGGCGCGTCCCAGGTGGCCGAGACCCGCGGGACGGGGCAAGGGGAGGATCTGCCGCCCGATGGATGAAAACGCGGTCTGCCCGCTAGCACACCTGGCGACGCAAGACGCGGTCATTGCACCCAGTGCTCGACCGGTTGCGCCAGGAACTCTTCGATCGCGATGCCGTCACCGCCTATCACAAGCGTGCGGTGCGGCCTGAACGCCTCGGCGAACGCGTCCAGCCCCGGGCGCGCCGCCGGTGCGCGTCCGCTTTTCACCTCCAGCGCCGTCAGCTTGCGGCCGGCGCGCACGACGAAGTCGACCTCCCGGCCGCGGTCCCGCCAGTAGAAGACCTCGCAGGCGCCGCCGGCGGACGCATTGACCAGGTGCGCGCCCACCGCCGACTCGGTCAGCCGCCCCTGGAACTCGCGATCTGCCTGCGCCTCGGCCGGCGTCAGGCCGGACAGGGCGGTCATCAGCGCCGTGTTGAAGACCTGCAGCTTCGGGCTCGACCCGCGCCGGCGGGCCGCGCCGCCGGCGTACTTCGGCACCCCGGTGATCATCCCGGCGCCGGCCAGCAGATCGAGGTAATGGGCGAGCGTCGTCGTGTTGCCGGCGTCCTGGAGCTGCCCCAGCATCTTCGTATAGGAGAGGATTTGTCCCGAGCAGGCGCAGCCCAGTTCGAACAGCCGGCGCAGCAGCGCCGGCTTGTCGACACGCGACAGCAGCAGCACGTCACGGGCTATCGTCGGTTCGATGAGCGCGTCCCGGATGTACCGCGCCCACCGCTCCGGCTGGTCCACCAGGGACGCCGCGCCGGGATAGGCGCCGTAGAAGAGATACTGGTCGGTCGACCAGCCGAACGCGGCCCGCATCTCAACCAGGCTCCAGTGCGACAGATGCAGCACCTCGAAACGCCCCGCCAGACTGTCACCGAGGCCCCGCCGCACGAGCAGCGGGGCCGACCCGAGCAGCACGACCTTGAGGGGCCGGCCGGCGTACGCGTCGGCATCCCAGAGACCCTTGACGACGTCGGACCAGCCGGTCACCTTTTGCACTTCGTCGAGGATGAGCAGCGCGCCATCGGCGCCGGACCCGCGGACGAGCAGGCGCGCGGCCTCCCATTGCGCCGTGATCCACCCCGCATCGCGCAGCGTCGGTTCGTCTGCGCTGGCGTACCGCACCGGCAGGCCCGAGCGCTCGGCCACCTGCCTGGCGACCGTCGTCTTGCCGACCTGCCGGGCGCCGGACAGCACCTGGATGAAACGGCGCGGCTCGCGCAGACGGCGCAACAGGTCGGCCACGTGACGACGGGAGAACGCATGCTCGATCATGACGCTGAGTTATTTTACCCAGGGCATTGAGTAAATTGAGCAGCGCATTTCGTCTTGACACGCTCCGGATGCGTCCGCGCGAAATCCGGACCGATCCCAGCCGAGATCGGAGAGATCGTCACTTGGTCGGAAGTGATTCGGCGAACGTCGCGGCCCGGTTCACCCACACTGTCAGATCCTTCTCGGATTCGATGCCCGCCGGCTCGACGAGTGCCCAGCCCTTCATGACCCGACCGTTCATGTCAGCCGGCTTCGTGTGCGGTTCCGCCAGCGTTTCGTCGTGATGCTTCTTGTCGAGCCGTACGATGAGCGATCCCTTCCATGTCCCAACACACATGTTGCCGTTGACCATGAAGCAGGTACCGCCGAACATCTCCTTGTCGGACACTCCCCTCCGACGCGTGAGAATCGGCCGTATCCGCTCACTCAGCGCTACGTCGTTCGTCATATCCCCTCTCCGTCTCCGAAACTACGCGATCTCGCTTGCGCTCCACGTCGATGATGCCCCCGCACGTGTGATTGGCACGGTAACGTACACGAGCGCCAACGGGTCATGGAGCGCGCGGTCGCGCTGGCCTCCGGTGACGTCTTCACGCCGACCGACCGGAACCACTCCCTCCCTCATCTTGACCCTCCGCCGGTCGCATAGTACGGTTACGCCGCTGTCCGCGCCTCGGTGACCGCCGCGCGGGTGCGTCCGCCCGCCGGACCGGTCGCCCCGAGTCGCACCGCCGGGTGCGGCCGACCGGCGCGGCAGACGCCGCCGTTCATGACCGACACCCCCACGCCCCTGCAGAAGACCCCGCTTCACGGCCGCCATGTCGCCATGGGCGCCAGGATGGTGCCGTTCGGCGGCTGGGAGATGCCGCTGCAGTATGCGGGCATCAGCGAGGAACACCTGGCCGTCCGGCAGGCCGCGGGTCTGTTCGACGTGAGCCACATGGGCGAGATCGAGATCGCCGGGCGCGACGCGCTGGCGGCGGTGCAGCGCATCTCGTCGAACGATGCCGCGCGGCTCGAGATCGGGCAGGCGCAATACTCGGCCCTGACGACCGCGCAGGGCACGTTCGTCGACGATCTGCTGGTCTACCGGTTGACCGCCGACCATTTCATGCTGGTGGTGAACGCGTCCGGCATCGGCAATGACTTCGCGCACATCACGGCCGGTATCCAGGGGGTCGGGGACGCCTTCGCGGTGAACACGTCGTCGCGCTATGCGCTGCTGGCGGTGCAGGGGCCGCGCGCGCTCGAGATTCTGCAGCCGCTGACCGAGGTCGACCTGGCGTCGATCGGCTACTACCGGTTCGAGACCGGCGAGGTGGCCGGACTGCGGTCGACGATCTCGCGGACCGGCTACACGGGGGAGGACGGCTTCGAGGTCTTTCTGGCGCCGCAGGCCGCCGACCGGCTGTGGAGCACCCTGCTGTCGGCCGGCGCCGGGGCCGGGCTGCGGCCGGCCGGGCTCGGCGCCCGGGACACGCTGCGGCTCGAGGCGGCGATGCGTCTCAGCGGTCAGGACATCGACGACACGACCTCGGTGCTCGAGGCGGGGCTGGGGTGGATCGTCGGCTGGGACAAGCCGGACTTCATCGGGCGGGAAGCGCTCGTGGCGCAACGGAAGGACGGGGTCGCCCGCAAGCTGGTCGGCTTCGAGATGGTCGGCCGCGGCATTGCGCGCCACGGCTACCCGGTGTGCCACGGCGCCGGGCAGGTGGGCGTGGTCACCAGCGGCACCTGGACCCCGTTTCTGCGGAAGGCGGTCGGTCTGGCCTATGTGCCGGTCGCGGCGGCGGCGCCGGGGACCGATCTCGCCGTCGAGATTCGCGGCCGGCGGGTGGCGGCGCGCGTCGTGCGGCTGCCGTTTTACAAGCGGCCCCGCGGGTAGCGGATCGGGTGTGCCGGACACCGGATTCGCGGGATAATACCGGTGCGTCCGCCGAAGCCCCTGGCGGACCCGGACCGAACGCGCGCATCGACGACATCAGGACACGAGCATGTATCCCACCGACAGGCAGTACACGAAGGACCATGAATGGATCGCGGTGTCCGGCGCGACGGCGCGGGTCGGCATCACCGACTATGCGCAGGAGCAGCTCGGGGACGTGGTCTACATCGAGCTGCCGCAGGTCGGGCAGTCGTTCGAGCAGGGCGCCCAGTTCGGGTCGGTCGAGTCGGTCAAGGCGGTTTCCGACCTCTACTGTCCGCTGGCCGGACGGGTCGTCGAGGTGAACACGGCGCTGGCGGACCGGCCCGAGACCGTGAACGACGATGCGCATGCGGCCTGGATGATCGTGGTCGAGTTGAGCGGCGCGCCGCAGGCGGGCGCATTGCTCGATGCGACCGCGTATGCCGAGCTGGTGGCGTAGTGCGGTCGCGCGCGGACCAGTTCAGTCACCGGCACATCGGGCCGGACAGCGGCGAGATCGCCGCCATGGCGTCGGCCGCCGGCGCCGCCTCGCTCGACGCCCTGATCGACGAGGCGCTGCCGTCGGACATCCGGGTGTCGGCGCCGCTCGACGTGCCGGGGCCCGAGACCGAGGCCGAGTTCCTCGCCCGCATCCGGGCCGTCGGCCGCCGCAACCGGCCGGGCCGGCCGTTCATCGGTCTCGGCTACCACGGCTGCGTCACCCCCAGCGTCATCCTGCGGAACGTCTTCGAGAATCCCGGCTGGTACACCCCCTATACGCCGTATCAGGCCGAGGTCGCACAGGGGCGTCTGGAAGCGTTGCTGAACTTCCAGACCGTGGTGACCGACCTCACCGGCATGGCGATCGCCAACGCGTCGCTGCTCGACGAAGCGACGGCGGCCGCCGAGGCGATGGCGCTGCTGCATCGGGTGCAGTCGCGGACGCGGCCCGCGGCCGACCGGTTCCTCGTCTCGCGGCGCTGTTTCCCGCAGACGATCGACGTGCTGCGGGGGCGGGCCGAACCGCTGGGCATCGAGGTCGAGGTGGGAGACCCGGCGCAGTGGCGGCCCGACGCGCAGGTGTTCGGCGTGTTGCTGCAGTATCCGGCGGCGGACGGGGAAGTGGCCGCGCTCGACGAGGTCATCGCCCGGGCCCACGACGCCGGCGCGCTGGCGGCGGTCTGCAGCGACCTGCTGGCGCTGACGCTGCTGACGCCGCCCGGCGAGCAGGGGGCCGACGTCGTGGTCGGCAACTCGCAGCGCTTCGGCGTGCCGTTGGGGTACGGCGGACCGCATGCGGCGTTCTTCGCGACGCGCGCCGAGTTCGCGCGGCAGACCCCGGGGCGCATCATCGGCCTGTCGGTGGACCGCCACGGCAACCCGGCCTATCGCATGGCGCTGCAGACACGCGAGCAGCATATCCGGCGCGAGCGCGCCACCTCGAACATCTGCACCGCGCAGGCCCTGCTGGCGAACATCGCCGGCTTCTATGCGGTCTATCACGGTCCGCAGGGGTTGCGCGCCATCGCCACCCGCGTCCATCGCCTGACCCAGCGGCTCGCGCAGGGGTTTCGGCGCCTGGGCGTCGAGCCGCGGCATGCCTGCTTCTTCGACACGCTGCGGGCGCCGCTGCCCCAGACGGCGGTCGAGCCGTTCCGGACACGGGCCACGGCCGCCGGTCTGTATTTTCGCTACGACGGCGCGACGGTCGGCATGGCCCTCGACGAGACCGCCACGGCGGCGGACGTCGACGAGATCCTGGCCCTGGCCGCGGCGGCGCTGGACCGTCCGGCGCCGGTCCCGGCGGCGCGGGAGGACGAGCGCGGCGCGGCCCCGAGCTGGCCGTCGCGGTTGACCCGGCGGTCGCCGTTCCTGACGCACCCGGTCTTCCATCGCCATCGCTCGGAAACGCAGATGATGCGGTATCTGAAGCGGCTCGAACAGAAGGACATCGGTCTGGACGTCTCGATGATTCCGCTGGGCTCCTGCACCATGAAGCTCACCGCCGCCGCCGAGATCCGACCGCTGAGCTGGCCCGAGTTCTCGCCGCTGCATCCGTTCGCGCCGGTCGAGCAGGCCGCGGGCTATCAGGCGCTGTTCCGCGAGCTCGAAGCGTCGTTGTGCGCCATCACCGGGCTGGCCGCCGTCTCGTTGCAGCCCAACTCCGGGGCCCAGGGAGAGTTCGCGGGTCTGCTGGTGATTCGCGCCTATCAGCGCGCCCGCGGCGCGTCCGGCCGGGACGTCGTGCTGATTCCGGCCTCGGCGCATGGCACGAACCCGGCCAGCGCCGCCATGGCGGGTCTGCGCGTCGTCGTCGTGGCCTGCGACGAGCGGGGCAACGTCGACCTCGACGACCTGCGCCGCAAGGCGGACACCCACCGCGACACGCTGTGCGCCCTGATGGTGACCTATCCGTCGACCCATGGCGTATTCGAGGACGCCATCCGGGAGATCTGCGGCCTGGTGCATGCGCGCGGGGGGCAGGTCTACATGGACGGCGCCAACATGAACGCCCAGGTGGGGCTGACCAGCGCCGCGGCGATCGGCGCCGATGTCTGTCACATCAATCTGCACAAGACGTTCGCCATCCCGCACGGCGGCGGCGGCCCGGGCATGGGGCCGATCGCCGTGGCGGCGCACCTGGCGCCCTACCTGCCGGGGCATCCAGTGGTGCCGGTGGGTGGTCCGGCCGCCATTCCCGCCGTCGCCGCCGCGCCCTGGGGCAGCGCCAGCGTGCTGCTCATCTCGCACGGCTACATGCGGATGCTCGGCCCGCACGGCATGCGGCGCGCCAGCGAGGTGGCGATTCTCAACGCCAACTACCTCACGGCGCGGCTCTCACCGCACTTCGACGTGCTGTTCGCCGGCGTCAACGGGCGGGTGGCCCACGAAGCGATCTTCGACCTGCGGGCGTTCAAGCCGGCCGGCATCGGCGAGCTCGACGTGGCCAAGCGTCTGATGGACTATGGGTTTCACGCGCCGACCGTCTCGTTCCCCGTGGCCGGCACCATGATGGTCGAGCCGACCGAGAGCGAGTCGCGCGACGAGCTCGATCGGTTCTGCGAGGCGCTGATCGCCATCCGCGCCGAAATCCAGGCGGTGGTGAATGGCGAGGCCGACCCCGCCGACAACGTCCTCAAGAACGCGCCCCACACGGCCGCCGAGGCGACCGCCGACGACTGGCCGCATCCCTACAGCCGGGCCCGGGCGGTGTGGCCGTTGCCGTTCGTCCGCGAGCACAAGGTCTGGCCGGCGGTGGGGCGCATCAACGACGCCCACGGCGACCGCAATCTGATCTGCAGTTGTCCACCGATCGAGGCGTACGCCGACTGAGCGGCGGCCCTCAGGCGGTCCGGGTCAGGGCGTCGGCCCGCTCCTGAAACCGATGCAGCAGACGCATCGTCGTGGGTCCGGGACGCCCCGACCCGATGACGCGGCCGCCCACCTCGACGACCGGCACCACCTCCCGCGTGGTGCTGGTGATGAACATCTCCTCGACGTGCGCCAGGTCCGCCTCGCGCACGGCCGCTTCGCGCATCGTGATGCCGAGGTCCTGCCCGATCTCGACGAGGTAGTTTCGCGTGACGCCTTCCAGCAGCCCGGCATCGAGCGGCGGGGTCAGGACGACGCCGTCCCTGACGACGAACAGGTTCGACTGCGAGCACTCGGCGAGCTCGCCGCGGTGGTTCAGCAGGACCGCTTCGTCGGCGCCCTCGCGCACCGCCTCGTGCATGGCCAGCACGTTGTTGAGGAGGTTGTTCGACTTGATGCCGGGGTCGACGCTGCGCGGGTGATTGCGCAGCACGCTGGCGATGACCAGCCGCACGCCGTCGCGGATTCTGGACGCGGCGACGTCGTGATGCGGCCGGGCGATGATGACGACGGTCGGGGTGGGGCAGGCGGCCGGGTCATACGACAACTCGCCCACGCCGCGGGTGATCATGACGCGCAGGACGACTTCGCCGGACGGATGCACCTCGGCCATCGTGTCCTGGATGCGCCGCTCGAGGTCGCCGTCGGTCAGCGGCACGTCCAGGGCCAGCCTGGCGGCCGAGGCGCGCAGTCTGGCCAGGTGGCGGTCGAGCAGCAACGGACGCCGGTGGTAGGTGCGCAGCGTCTCGTACACCCCGTCGCCATAGAGGAACCCGTGGTCGAACACCGAGACCACCGCCTCGGCTGCCGGGCTGAGCCGGCCATTGACGTTGACGGTGGCGTCCATCATCCTCCGGGTCGCTGAAGTGGATCCGCCGGGCGGGGCAATTGGCTTCAAATTCATCTGCCTACTGACGGGTCGCTGAATTGGATCCGCCGGTCGGGGCAATTGGCTTCAAATTCATCTGCCTACTGACGGGTCGCTGAAGTGGATCCGCGGGGCGGGCGGGGCAATTGGCTTCGAATTCATCTGCCTGCTGACGGGTCGCTGAATTGGGTGCGCGGGGCGGGGTGTCGATGGTGCGGGACACCGCCGGCCGGCGGCCGCGGGGCGTTCGCCCGGGGCCGCCGCGGCCGCCACAGGGTACCATACGGCCGAAGGGTCGCCGCCGGGCGCCGCCGGCGATGTCGTGGACCCTGCTTGCCGGAACGAGCGTGAATCGATGTCATGCGTGTCCTGACCACGGCCCAGATGCGTGCCGCCGAGCGCCGCACGATCGCGGAGATCGGCGTGCCGTCGGCGGTGTTGATGGAGAACGCCGGCCGCGAGGTCGCCGCCGCCGTCACGCGTCATTTCCCGGCGCCGGATCGGCAGCGGGTGGCGGTCGTGTGCGGCAAGGGCAACAACGGCGGCGACGGGTTCGTGGCGGCGCGCGAGCTGGCCTCCCCGGGCGTGGACGTGCGCGTGTATCTGGCGGCGCCGGCGGCGTCGGTCGGCGGGGACGCCGGCCGCAATCTCGCCACGCTGGGTGCGGCGGGCGTGCCGGTCCGCGAGGTGGCGGCCCCGGCGCAGTGGTCGGAGCTGTTGCCGCAGATCGCGGGCAGCGATCTGATCGTCGACGCCCTGTTCGGGACCGGGTTGTCCCGCCCGCTGTCCGGCCGCTGGGCGGCGCTGGTCGGCGATCTGAACGCGACCGGGGTGCCGATCGTCGCGATCGATCTCCCGTCCGGTCTGTCCGCCGACACGGCGCAGGTGATCGGCGCCGCGGTCGAGGCCACGCTGACGGTGACGCTGGGCGCGCCGAAGGCGCCGCTGCTCGTGCCGCCCGCGGCCAGGCTGGCCGGCGAGCTGGTGCTGGCCGACATCGGGATTCCGAACCGGATCATCGAGGGGACGGACGGCCCGCGGACCGAGGTCGTCACGCCTGCGCGGGTCCGCGCCACGCTGCCGCCGAGACCGTACGACCTGCACAAGGGGGCCTGCGGGCGGGTGCTGGTCGTCGCCGGGTCGATCGGCAAGACCGGCGCCGCGCACCTGGCGGCCCTGGGCGCGCTGCGCTCCGGCGCCGGTCTGCTGACCGTGGCCACCCCGCGCGCCTGCCAGGCTGTCGTCAGCGCGCTCATGCCGGAGTACATGACGCTGGGACTCGACGACACCCCCGACGGCACCGTGGCCGCGGCGGCCGTCGAGACGGTGCTGGCGCAGCGTTGCGACGTGCTGGCGTTGGGGCCCGGGCTGGGGCGGACGGCGGCGGTGACGGAGTTCGTGCAGACGCTCGTGGAGCGGTCCGCGGCGCCGCTGGTGCTCGACGCCGACGGGCTGAACGCGTTCGCCGGCGCCACCGGCGGACCGCGGGGACGGGCGGGACGGGACGTCATCATCACGCCGCATGCGGGGGAAATGGCGCGGCTGACCGGCATGACGGCCGAGCAGGTGCAGTCCCGGCGCATCGAGGTCGCCCGCGAGGTCGCGACCGCGCAGCGAGTCTACGTCGTGCTCAAGGGCGCGCGCACGCTGGTGGCCGCCCCGGACGGCACGGTGCTGATCAACATGACCGGCAACGCCGGGATGGCGACCGGCGGCACCGGCGACGTGCTGACCGGTATCGTGGCCGCCTGGCGGGCGCAACTGGCCGATGCGCAGGCCGCCTGTGCGCTGGGGGTCTGGCTGCACGGCGCCGCGGGCGATCTCGCGGCCACGGTCCACGGCGAGGCGGGCCTGATGGCGACCGATCTGGCCGCGTGTCTGGGACCGGCGGCGCTCACGCTGAGCGCGGGCAACGACGACGACGGGCGATCGCGGTGAGGGCGCGGCATCTCAGCCACTCGGAGGAAGAGACGGCGCAGATTGCCGCCCGCCTCGCACAGGGGCTCCCGCCGGGCAGCGTCCTGCTGCTCTACGGCGAGCTGGGCGCGGGCAAGACCGCGTTCGTGCGCGGTGTCGTCGCCGGGCGCGGGGTCTCTCCGGACGAGGTCAGCAGTCCGACGTTCACGTTGATACAGGAGTACGGCGGCGGGCGGATCTTTCACGTGGACCTGTATCGTCTGGGCCCGGAGGAAGTGGACGACCTGGGGCTCGACGAGTTGTGCGATGGTGACGGCCTGGTCTGTATCGAGTGGGCCGATCGGCTCCCGCGTCCGCTGCCCGGCGCCGTCGCGGTGCAGATCGACGACCGCGGCGGCGAGACCCGCGCGATCGTGGTCTCGGGCGAGACCGGCGCGCCCGGTCCGTGACCGGCCGGGCGCTGGCGGCGGGCGGCGGGCGCCGGCGGCGCTCGCGGGCGTCACTCCGAGCGGTAGTTCGGTGCTTCCTTGGTGATGACCACGTCGTGGACGTGGCTCTCGCGCATGCCGGCCGGGGTAATGCGCACCATCCTGGCGTTCTGCTGCAGGTCCGGAATCGTGCCCGACCCGCAGTAGCCCATGCCGGCGCGCAGGCCGCCGACCAGTTGGTGAATCATCGCGCCGACCGAGCCCTTGTGCGGCACCCGTCCTTCGATGCCTTCGGGCACCAGCTTGTTGCCCTCCTCGGTGGTGCTGGCCAGATCGAAGTCTTCCTGGAAATAGCGATCGCGGCTGCCGGCGCGCATCGCGCCGATCGACCCCATGCCCCGATAGTCCTTGAAGCTGCGTCCCTGGTACAGGATCAACTCGCCGGGGCTCTCGTCCGTGCCGGCGAAGAGGCTGCCGATCATGACGGTGTTCGACCCGACGGCGAGCGCCTTGGTGATGTCGCCCGAGTAGCGGATGCCGCCGTCGGCGATGATCGGGACCCCGCGGCGGCCGGCCTCGTCGGCGCACTCGGCCAGCGCCGAGATCATCGGCATGCCGATGCCGGCGATCACCCGCGTGGTGCAGATGGACCCCGACCCGATGCCGACCTTGACGCCGTCGACCCCCAGATCGATCAAGGCGCGCGTCCCTTCGGCGGTGGCGACGTTGCCCGCGATCAGCTCGACGTTGGGAAACCGCTCCCGCAGGGTCCGCACCATCGCCATGACGCCCTGCGAGTGCCCGTGCGCGGTGTCGACGGCGAGCACGTCGGCGCCGACCGCGACCAGCGCCTCGGCCCGTTCCAGCGTGTCCCTGGCGACGCCCACCGCGGCGCCCACCCGCAGGCGGCCCAATTCGTCCTTGGACGCCGTCGGGTAGGTGATCATCTTCTGGATGTCCTTGACGGTGATCAGACCCTTGAGCCGGAAGTCCTGGTCGACCACCAGCAGCTTCTCGACGCGATGGGTGTGCAGAATCGCGCGCGCCTCGTGCAGCGTGGTGCCGACCGGCACGGTGATGAGCTGCTCGCGTGTCATCACGGCGGAGATCGGCCGGTCGAGATCACCTTCGAAACGCAGGTCCCGGTTCGTCAGGATGCCGACCAGCTTGCCCTCCGTGCTGCCGTCTTCGGTGATCGGCACACCCGAGATGCGGTACTTCTTCATCAACTCGAGCGCCTGGTAGATGCGGCCGTCGGGCGAGAGTGTGATCGGGTTCACGATCATGCCGCTCTCGGAGCGCTTGACCCGGTCGATCTCCGATGCCTGTTCCTTGATGGCGAGGTTCTTGTGAATGATGCCCATGCCGCCGAGCTGGGCCATGGCGATGGCCAGCCGCGACTCGGTGACGGTGTCCATGGCGGCGCTGATGAGCGGGACGTTGAGCTGGATGTGCCGTGTGAGCCGCGTCGAGACGTCGACGTCGGCCGGCAGGACCGTCGAGTGGCGCGGCACCAGCAGCACGTCGTCGAAGGTCAGCGCGACGTCGATGTCGGTGGCCGTGAATCGGGTCGCCGTCATGTCGGTGTCCACAGTCATGTCAGGCCCCATGGCATTTCTTGTACTTCTTCCCGCTGCCGCACGGGCAGGGGTTGTTTCTCCCGATCTTTGGCGTGTCGCGCCGCACCGTCCGGACCGGGGCGTCATCGCCACCGGTGCGGGCCGGCCGCGGCCGGTTGCCGCCGGCCGCGGCGCCGGCGAAGGCCGGGGCGACGGCGCTCGGGTCGTTGAGCGTCATCGGGGCGCGCTGGCGCGGCGCCGGACGGGCGGCCTCGGCGCCCTCGCCCTGCACGACCGGCCGCAGACGCCAGAGATAACGCACCATCTCCGTATCGATGCGCTCCCGCATCGCCTGGAACAGCGTGAAGCTCTCGCGCTTGTACTCGACCAGCGGGTCTTTCTGGGCATAGCCGCGCAGCCCGATGCCTTCCTTCAGGTGGTCGAGGCCGTAGAGGTGATCCTTCCATTGCGAATCGACGATCTGCAGCATGACGTCGCGTTCGACCCGTCGCAGCACCTGCGCGTCGATCCCCTGCTCTTTCTCCTCGTAGCAGGTCTTGACGGCGGTCCACAACGCCTCGTGCATCTCGTCGGGGTTCTTGTCGCTCAGGTCGAACGCCTCGACCGTGTCGGCAGGCAGCCCGGTCAGGTCGGCGACCGACCGTACGAGCGCGTCCACGTCCCAGTCTTCGGGATCGATCTCCTTGCCGCACTGGGCCTCGACCTCCTGGTCGATGAGGTCGTCCGCCAGCGTCATCAGATAACGCCGGCTGTCGACGATCTCGTCCTCGGTGAGGCGCACCTGTCCATCGAGCAGTTCCCGCCGCAGCAAGTAGACGTTCTCCCGCTGCTTGTTCATCACGTCGTCGTACTCGAGCAGATGCTTGCGTACCGAGAAGTGCTGCGCCTCGACCTGCTTCTGGGCCCGTTCGATCGCCCGCGTGACCATGCCGTGCTCGATCGGCACCCCTTCTTCCATGCCGAGCCGTTCCATCAGTCCCGAGATGCGATCGGACCCGAAGATACGCATCAGGTCGTCTTCGAGCGAGAGATAGAAGCGCGATGACCCGGGGTCGCCCTGACGCCCGGCGCGGCCGCGAAGCTGGTTGTCGATGCGGCGCGATTCGTGCCGCTCGGTGCCGATGATGTGGAGCCCTCGGGCCGCCACCACCGCCTCGTGTTCCGTATTGGTCTGCGCGATGAAGCGCGCCGAGATTCGCTCCCAGTCCGGGCGCGGCACCTTGTAGAACTGATCGATGTGAAAGAAATAGACGAACTCCTCGTCATCGACGAACCTGGCCTCCTCCTTCGACAGACGGACGGCGACCTCTTCGGCGATCGCCTGCTGGCGCGACATGTACTCGGCGTTGCCGCCCAGCAGGATGTCGGTGCCGCGGCCCGCCATGTTCGTGGCGATGGTGATGGTGCCCAGACGACCCGCCTGCGCCACGATTTCCGCCTCCTGCGCGTGATACTTGGCGTTCAGCACCACGTGCTTGACGCCCCGCCGCTTCAGCAGGCCGGACAGCCGCTCGGACTTCTCGATCGAGATGGTGCCGACCAGCGTGGGACGGCCTGATTTCTGTTTCTCGATGATGTCTTCGACGATCGCGTCGTACTTCTCCTTCTCGGTGCGATAGATGGAGTCCGGCTCTTCGATGCGCACCAGGTCGCGGTTGGTGGGCGCGACCATGACGTCGAGCTTGTAGATCTTCGCGAACTCGGGCGCCTCGGTGTCCGCCGTGCCGGTCATGCCGGACAGCTTGTCGTACTTGCGGAAGTAGTTCTGAAAGGTGACGGTGGCGAGCGTCTGGTTCTCGCGCTCGATCTTGACCCGTTCCTTCGCCTCGACCGCCTGGTGCAGCCCGTCGCTCCAGCGCCGGCCGGGCATGAGCCGCCCGGTGAACTCGTCGACGATGACGACCTGCCCCTCCTTCACCATGTACTCGGTGTCGCGCTTGAACAGCACGTGGGCCCGCAGCGCCTGGTTGATGTGGTGCAGCAGCGGCATGTTGGCCGGGTCGTAGAGCCCGCCGGGATTGAGGCGGGATCGCAGGAACGTCTCCGACTTGGCCATGCCGGTCTCGGTCAGCGAGACGGTCTTGTGTTTCTCGTCGGTGAGGTAGTCGCCGGTGTCTTCGAGCGCGTCACGGTCTTCAGCCTTGACGTTGCCCTGCGTGACGGCGCCCGCCTTGAGCCTGGGGATGATCCGGTCGACTTCGTAGTACAGCTCCGTCGACTGTTCGGCGGGCCCGGAGATGATCAGCGGGGTCCGGGCCTCGTCGATCAGAATGCTGTCGACCTCGTCGACGATGGCGAAATGGTGCCCCCGCTGCACGAACTGCGAGATCTCGTACTTCATGTTGTCGCGCAGGTAGTCGAAGCCGAATTCGTTGTTGGTGCCGTAGGTGATGTCGGCGGCATAGGCGGCATGGCGGTCCGCGTCGCGCATGTCGTGCTGGATCACGCCGATCGTCATCCCGAGGAAGCGGTACAACCGACCCATCCACTCGGCGTCGCGCCGCGCCAGATAGTCGTTCACCGTGACGACGTGCACCCCCCGGCCGGACAACGCGTTGAGATACCCGGCCAGGGTCGCCACCAGGGTCTTTCCCTCGCCGGTTTTCATTTCGGCGATCTTGCCCCGGTGCAGCACCATGCCGCCGATCAACTGCACATCGAAGTGACGCATGTCGAGCACGCGGCGGCCGGCCTCGCGCACCACCGGGAACGCCTCGATCAGCAGGTCGTCGATCGGCTCTCCCTGATCGACGCGCTCGCGGAACGCCACGGTCCGGCCCCGCAACTCGTCGTCGGTGAGCGCGCGCACCTCTGCCTCGCGCGCGTTGATGGCGGCCACCTCCGGTTGCAGACGCTTCAGATCGCGTTCGTTCTGGGTGCCGAAGACCTTCTTGAGAACGTTTTGCAGCATCGGTTACCGGTGGTTGCCAGCGGTCCGGCCCGGACCGGAGTCGCCACTGCGCCAGGGGTGCTCGAGCGCGGCGCGCCGTAACATCGTGCCGATCGGGTGTGGTCTACCGGAACCCATCCCGCGAGCTTCTGCGAGGGGTAGTGGCCGACGCGGAAACCTGTCGTGTCAGGAAAGGGATCCTCCAGAGACCGCTCTTCGATTGTAGGGAAGGGGCCCGAGCCCGTCAAGACGAGTCAGGGCCGAGCGGGGTCCGTGCGGCTCAGTTGGCCGCTTGCGCGCGCCGGGTGGAACTCAGTTGCAGCGGGTTGATGGGACGACCGTTCACCCAGACCTCGTAGTGGACGTGGGAACCGGTCGCGCGGCCGGTGGCCCCGGCGTACCCGATGAGATCGCCCCGACTCACGACATCGCCGACGCTGACCGCGAACTTCGACAGATGACCGTAACGGGTGATCAGGTCGAATCCGTGGTCGATCTTGAGCAGGTTTCCGAAGTTGCCGCTGTGTCCGGCCGAGTCGACCGTACCGTCGGCGGTCGCATAGATCGGTTGCCCGTAGCCGGTGGAGATGTCGACGGCGGGATGGAACGCCCGGTCGCCGGTGAACGGGTCGGACCGGTATCCGAAGCGGGCGGTCAGGCGACCCCGGGAGGGGAGCGTGTCAGGGGTCGCCGCGGCGACCGCCCGTTGCTGCTCGATGCCGGTGTTGAGCACCGCCAGTCTGACGTCGAGCAGGGTGAGGACGTCGTGCAACAGAGTGAACGTCTCACTCGGCGATTTCAGCGCGGCCGCTTGCTGCAGGGAGGGGCTGTCGCCGGACGCCTCTGCGATGCGCCCCATGGCCCGCCGGGTTCTCGGGTCGACGATGGAGCGGTCATTCAAGTCGCCGATCGCCAGTTGCAGCGCCGTGATGCGGTCGGACAACGCGGTCGTTGCAGTGCGATAGCGCGCGTTCTCCACGCCGAGCGTGGCGTTGCGCAACTGCAGCCGTTCGATCTGGTTGGCCGCGGTCCAGCCTGCGTGCGCGGTATATCCGATCGGGAGAGCCAGAATCGCCAGCAGCACCGCCACCGCGGGGCGCACGGCGAGCGTGAATCGCCGCGTGGCGCCAGTGGAGCGGTCGGCGACGATAAACGAATAGCGTTTCGACAGCATCTGCGTCGCTGTTGACGGACTGCGCGACTAAAGTATTTCAGCCGGAAGATCGATACTCAGAAGTTCCCGCACTCTACCACGGAAACAGTGCAATCAAAAAATGCGCCGCCGGCGACTGCCGCCCGCGCCGGCGGCGCCCGCCGAAGGCCCGTCGGAAGCGGCGGCCGTTCCATCAGCCGCCGGGCAGGACCCTAAAGCGCGCCGCAGGCGGGTGCGTCCAGGCACGCCGCCGCCGGCGACTGCCGCCCGCCGTCAATGGGCCTGGCAGCCTATTCCCCGGTGTCGGGCGCCCGCATCAGACGGACGGCGCCGGCGCCGGCCGCCGGCACGAACTTCTGGGTCCGGCCCTGGATGTTGTCGGCGGCGTAGACGTTGCCCGCCGAGTCGACCGAGAACTGGTGGAGTTCACTGAACAGTCCCGGGCCTTCGCCATCGAGGCTCCAGCCGTCGAGGCGGTTGCCGTTCACATCGAGCTTCACCATCTTGACCGGCATGTTGTCGGCGACCCACACGTCGTAACCGGAGACGTAGATGTCGTTCGGGAAATCGAAATCCGGCCAGGTGCCGATCGGCGAGATGTTCGGGTGATACCAGACCGACCGGGTCGTCTCGTTGAAGACCTGCACCCGGTCGTTGTTCCGGTCGGCCACGTAGATGTTGCCCCGCGAGTCGACCGCCACGGCGTGCACGCCGTTGAACTGGCCGCGGCCGTCGCCGTTCACGCCCCAGTGGGTCACGTAGTTCCCGCCGGCGTCGAACTTCACGACGCGGGAATTGTCGAGCCCGTCGGCGACGAAGATCGAACCGTCAGGCTTGAACGCGATGTCCTGCGGCCGGCCGAAATGGGTTTCGTCGTCGCCGCCCACGCCCTCTTCTCCCAGCGTCATCAGCAGCTCGGAGCCGTCGTTCGAAAAGGCGTAGATGCAATGCCCGGTCTCGTTGACGACCCAGACCTTGCGGTCCGGGTCATGAGGATTGATGCGAATCTTGTGCGGGCCGTTGGAGCCTTCGAACAGCGAGTCCCATTGGGTCCAGGCCTCGGTCATGTTGCCGTCGCCGTCGACCACGAAGATGCTGTTGCGCCAGACCCGCTGGCCCTCCTCGGGCCGCAGGGCGTTCAGCCCGATCGACCCGACGAAGCCGGCGAACCCGGACGGCAGCGGGTCGGGCAGCCGCAACTCGCCGCGCTGGATCACGAAAATCCGATCCGGCGACTCGGCGTAGACGCCCGGGTGCGAGCCCCAGGCGAAACCGTTCGCCGCGAACGGCTTCATCCAGCCGTCGACGACGTCGTAGGGGTTCGAACCGCCCTCCTGCAGCAAGACCGGCGGTGTCACCAGACTGACCGCCGCGACGACTCCCAGAACCAGAATAGAGGTACGCATAATCACCCTTCCTCCTGTTCGGGCCACCGGTGCGTGGCCGCTGCCGTTCGTCCCCTTCTCTGAACGGGTCACTGTGCGCGGCGCCGTCGAGGTCACCGCGTGCCGTCGACCGCCTGCGTGTTGAGCTTGCGCGCCCCGGCCATGATGCCGGTGAGCCCGTAGTTGCCCTCGTGGCAGGCATATTCGAACAAGGGGCCGTCGGTTCTGCGAAACGGAATGATCGCCGTCCAGGGGCGCGTGTAGTTGTGCGGGTCCTCGATGGTGAATTCGTACATGACGGTGTCGGGATCGACCCGCGTGAACCGCTCGATCAGGTAAGTGTCCTTCGACGACCCCGCGAAGTTGGTGGCTTGCGCGAAGTTCCTCGTCTCGATGACCAGCGTCTCGCCGTCGAAGCGCCCACGCGAGCCGCCCACCCATTGCCGGATGTCGCCGTGCGGCCGGTCCGTGATCGGAATGATGCGGGTATTGTGGATGTGTTCGTTCGTTATGGTGACGACCCCGGGCGCCTGCAGGATCAGTACGTTGTTGTTGTACGACCCCGGGCGCATCGGGGGCCCGGAGTTCGAACCCATCAGGCAGCGATCGCCCAGGCTGCGGTCGGTGTAGTGGTCGGCGAACCCGTTGCGCAGGTTCAGGCGCCGGATCGCGTTGGCCCGGCTGAAGTCCGCGGTGTACGGAATCCGGCCGTCCGGCGGGTCGACGACCAGCGACGTGCGCTTGTCGCTGGTGAGCTCGATCCCGCGCTCGTACCAGAACTCGTTGTAGGACAGCACGCCGCCCTCTTCGCGCGACTGGTAGCCGGCGCTCGGCGCCCCGGTCTCGGGGTCGAAGAGGTCCCGGTTCAGCCGGGTGCGCTCCGCCGCCACGAATTGCGCCGCTTCCTCGGTGCCCAGCACGTCCTTCTCGGCCAGGGCGGCCGGGCGCTGCAGGGGCGTGAGGGTGCGGAAGGTGAACAGGCCGGAGATGTCCGGCTGGCCGTCCGGCGTCCGCATCGGCGCCTGGGTGTCGCCCGACTGGGCGAGCGCGCCGGGTGCGGTCATCGTGACCAAGGCTACGCCGGTGATCACCGGCGCGAGGTGTCTCCACGTCATCTGTCGTCTCCGCGTGTTTCCGAGAATCCTTCGTGCTCAGGTCCCCGGGTTCCGCTCGGCAGGCGGCGCACCGGAGACCAATCGTCGTCGCTTGCGATCCTACCGCTGGCGGGCCTGCGGTTCAATGATGGAGATACGGCGCCGGGGGCGGACGTCCTCCGATCGGCGGCGCCGCGCCGCGTCGCTGGCAGTGCGGTAGCATGGGCGGCAGCGCACCGCATCTGTCGGAGGAGGAGCAACGTGTCTAGACGCAGCTCTAAGCGCAGCAGCTCACGGTCGGCCCGCCGGTGGCTCGCACCTGTCGTGCTTGGCGCGGCAGTGCTGATGCCGGGAGCATCCATGGTCCGCGCGCAGGAGCCCGGCGACGCGACCATCAGGGCGGGACGCCGCATCTATACCCAGAAAGCCGACTGCCAGGCCTGCCACGGCTGGTCGGGGGACGGGCGGAAGATGGATCTGCAGTCGCCGGACGGCGCCAACCTGCGTGAATCGACGCTGACCCGCGAACAGTTGGTGCTCGTGATCAAGTGCGGGTTGCCCGGCCGTGACATGCCGGCCTTCGACCGGCGGGCGTACACCGATGACCGCTGTCTGGGCCGCACCCGGGCCGACCTGGAGCGGATGGGGCTGACGCTGCCCGACCCGGCCGCCACGCTGCAGCCGCGCGAGGTGCAGCGGCTGGCGGACTTCCTGTTCGCGAAGGTCATCGGGCAGGGCCCGATGGACCACGCGAAATGCGTGGATTTCTGGGACGAGGACGTGGAGTTGTGCGCAGAGTACTGACTCAATCGTCCAGCGCGAACACGAACAGGTAGCTCGACGTTTCGTAGTTGTCGTACTTGACCGGGTGCAGGTGCCGGCCGCTCGATTGCACGGCCACATACTGGCGCGGACCGATCGCGTACGTGACGGGCGCGCCCTTGAGCGGCGTGCCCACGTTGAAACGCCAGAGCTCTTCGAGGGTCTCGTCGTTGTAGGCGACGATCCAGCCGTCCTGCAGGGCGGTGAATACCAGGCCCCCGGCGGTCGACACCACCCCCGAGCGGATCTCGATGTCGGTCACCGCCTTGCCGATCACCTCGTGCCCGATGGCGTCCACCGCCGTCAGCGATCCGTAATACAGGTCGCTTGCGGTCCGGCGCCGCTGGCTGGCCCGTACGTCGACGTCGCCGTCCGGCGAGACGGGCAGCATGGTTGCGCCGGTCTGTGCGAAGCACCCCTCGGTGCCGACCCCGTAGGCGATGTGCTTGACCGGGTTGTACGCCAGCGGCTGGTGCGCCACGCCGCCGTGCCACGTGGGGCAGGCCCGCTTCATCTCGTCGCGGTCGGTCCGCAGCGCGCGCGCCTCGGGGTTGTAGATCTGCACGTCCAGATTCGGGTCGTACTCGAGCGGCATGCCGGTTTCCGGGTTGAGACCGGCGGTCCAGTTCAGGTCGTTGACGTACTTGTTGCCCCGGATGAAGCTGCCGTCGGTGCGGTCCAGCGTATAGAAGAAGCCGTTGCGGCCGAAGTGCGAGACCACCTTGCGCATCCGTCCGTCGATCTCGAGGTCGTAGAGCATGTGCACGCCGACCTCGTCATAGTCCCACGAGTCGTTCGGCGTGTACTGGAAATACCAGGCCAGCTCGCCGGTGTCGATGTCGAGCGCCACGGCGGAGTTGGTGAACAGGTTGTCGCCGGGGCGGAACTCCGGGTCGTAGGCGGGATAGGGGTTGCCGGTGCCGACGATGTAGAGGTTCGTCTCCGGGTCGTAGGATCCGGTCTGCCAGATGCCGCCGCCGCCGGTTTTCCAGGAGTTGTGGTCGTCCTTCCAGGTCTCGCTGCCCGGTTGGCCCGGTTCCGGCACGACATACCAGCGCCACAGCTCGTCGCCGGTCTCGACGTCGAGCGCCGCCACCCAGCCGCGGGTGCCGCCGTCGCCGGCGCCGTTCTGGATGATGACCTTGCCGTCGGCCACCACGGGGGCGGTGAGAAACCGTTCACGGCGTCCGAACTCGTTGGTGCCCGCCACCTCGACGTCCCAGACGATCTCGCCGTCGTCACGGTCGATGGCGATGACCCGCCCGTCGGGGAGGTTGGCCAGCACCTTGTCTTCCCACAGCGCGATGCCGCGCGAGCGCGAGGTGTTGCCTTCGTGGTCGACGCCGGGGTCGGCGATCCACTCGAAGTCGCCATAGTCGCGATTGCGCGCGTCGATCTTGTAGACCGTGCCCCAGCCGTCGGTCGTGTACATGAAGCCGTTGTCGATCAGCGGGTTGACCTCGCTCTCGGGACCGTTGCGGCCGGTGTCCTGCATCCCGCCGAGCGCGATGGCCCAGACCATGCGCAGGTCGCCGACGTTCTCGCGGTCGATCTGCGTGAGCTTCGAGTAGCGCGTCGACCCGTAGTCGCCGTTCATCAGCAGCCAGTTCTGCGGCTCGTTCTGCGCGTTCATCAGTCGATCGAAATTGACGGTCAGGCTGTACTGTCCGTCGAGCGTCATCGCCGCGGCCGCCACGACGACCGCGGTGGCGAGCGTCGTCTTTACCATTGAGTGCTGGCGCATGGTTGACTCTCCCTGTCTTCAATCGGCATGCAAACCCGTGCTGCACGTCCGGCGTTGATAGCTTACAACGATTGCCGTCGGACCGTCGGGCCGGCGGACATCGTCAGCCCATCATGGTCACGAGCGTCAGCAGCACCCCGCCGGCAATCACCGATCCCAACTGTCCGGCCGTGTTGGCCCCCATGGCGTGCATCAGCACGTGGTTCGTGAAATCTTCCTCCTGCGCCACCTTCTGGACCAGCCGCCCGCTCATCGGAAACGCGCTGATGCCGGCGGCGCCGACCAGCGGGTTGACCTTGCCGCGGGTCACCGCCGCCAGCACCTTGCCGAAGAGGATGCCGGCGACCGTGTCGAACGCGAACGCGATCAGCCCCAGCAGCAGGATGAGCAGCGTCTCCACTTGCAGGAAGGTCTCGGCCTGCATGAGGCTGCCGACGGTGAGGCCCAGGAAGATGGTCGACAGGTTCGCGAGCTCGTTCGCGGCGGTGTTGGCCAGTTGCGAGACGACGCCCGACTCTTTCAGCAGGCTGCCGAACATCAGGGTGGCGACGAGCGGCGCCGAGGCGGGCACGAGCATGCCGATCACGACGGTCACCACGATCGGAAACGCGATGACCGCGCCGCGCGGCACCGGCCGGGGCGCGTATTCCATCCGGATGCGCCGTTCGGCCCGGGTCGTGAAGAGCCGCATGAGCGGCGGCTGGATGATCGGCACCAGGCTCATGTAGGAGTACGCGGTCACGGCGATGGCCGGGAGCAATTGCGGGGCCAGCAGCGACGAGACGTAGATGCTCGTCGGTCCGTCGATGGCGCCGATGATGGCAATCGACGCCGCCTCGTTCAGCGGAAAGCCGACCACCGTCGCCAGAATGAGCGTGGCGAAGATGCCGAGCTGGCCGGCGGCGCCCAGAATGGCGAAGATCGGCTGCGAGAGCAACGGGCGGAAGTCCATCATCGCGCCGATGCCGATGAAGATGAACAGCGGGAACAGCTCCGTATCGATGCCGAAATCGACCAGGAGCTGCAGCATCCCGTCCGGCTGGTTCATCGGCGAGTTCGGCAGGTTGCCGAGCAGAACCCCGAACCCGATCGGGAGCAGCAGGGTGGGTTCGTACTCCTTGCCGATCGCCAGGTAGAGGAGCAGGCCACCTACCGCGAACATGAGGAGGGTCTCCGGTCCGATGGAGGGAATCATGCCGTCTACGTCGGGACGAAGGTGACGAGCGGTTCGCCCTGCACGACGCGGTCCCCCTGCACGACGTGCACCGTCGCGACGGTGCCGTCCCAGGGCGACCTGATGACATTCATCATCTTCATCGCTTCGAGGGTCATCAGCTCGTCGCCGCGGGCGACGGTCTGGCCGGGACTGATGGCGACCGCGGCCACGACGCCCGGAATCGGGGCGGTCATCGCCTGTGGCCCGCCGAGGGTAGTGTCCGCGGCCGGGACGACGGCCGCCGGCGCCTCGTCGTCGACCGAATCCGCGTCCTCCTCCCGCAGCGGATCGACGTCGACGGAGAAGGCAGAGCCGGCCAGACGGGCCGTGACCGGGCGCGCCTGCGGATCGTCGATCTCTACATCGTAGATCCGGCCGTCCACCGTGACGCGGTAGCGCCTCACTGCCGTCTCCTCGCGCGGGACCGTGGCTGGCTCAGCCGCCGGCCATGGTGCAGCCGGCGCCAGTCGGAGGCCGGCGCGGTCACCAGCAGCGGTTCGCGCTCGCCTTGCGCGCAGGCCACGGCGACCGCCAGGGCGATCGCCCGGCGCTGGCGATCGCGTTCATCTTCGACTTCGTCGGGGGCCTCGATCGGGTCCGCCACCGGCGGCTCGGCAGCAGGGTCCGCCGGCGCCGGCGCCGGGCCGGAGACCGATCGATACAGCCGTGGCGCCGTCAGCAGATACATCAGACCGATGAGCCCGGCCAACGCGGTGAACAGCAGCGCGGTGCCGATGGCCGAGATCTGCAGCACCGTCTCGAGTTGGGGCGTCATGTCAGAGCGGAATGTTGCCGTGCTTCTTCGGCGGCGTGGACGGCTGCTTGTCCTTGAGGAACCCGAGGGCGGCGATCACCCGCGCGCGTGTCTCGCGGGGATAGATGACGTCGTCGACGTGACCGGAGGCCGCGGCGACGAACGGCGAGTTGAAGCGGTCCTGGAACTCGCCTTCGAGACGCGCCCGTTCCGCCTCACGGGTGTCGGGCGCGGCCGACGCCAGGTGGCGCGCGTACAGAATGCTCACCGCGCCCTTCGGACCCATCACCGCGATCTCCGCCGTGGGCCAGGCGAAGCAGACGTCGGTGCGGATCATCTTGCTGCTCATCACGATGTAGGCGCCGCCGTACGCCTTGCGCAGCACGACCGAGATCTTGGGGACCGTCGCTTCCGAATAGGCGTACACCACCTTGGCCCCGTGGCGGATGATGCCCTGATGTTCCTGGCTTGCACCCGGCAGGAACCCGGGGCAATCCACCAGGGTGACGATCGGGATGTTGAACGCGTCGGCGAAGCGGATGAAGCGGGCGATCTTGTCGGAGGCGTTGATGTCCAGCACGCCGGCGAGATGCGACGGCTGGTTGGCGACGAACGCCGCGACCCGGCCGTCGAGTCTGGCGAACCCCACCGCGGCGTTGGGCGCGAACGCCGCGTGCACTTCCAGGAACGAATCGCGGTCGGCGATCAGGCGGATGGCGTCCCTGACGTCGTAGGCCGTCTCCGCCGATGCGGGAACGAGTCGATCGAGCGCCGCGGCGTCGGGCGCCAGCCGGTCATCCGGTTCGAGGGCCGGCGGATCGTCGGCGTTGTTGGACGGCAGGTAGCTCAACAGCCGCCGTGTCAACGCAAACGCGCCGTTCTCGTCGTCCGCCACGAAGTGCGCGACCCCGGAGGTGGCGGCATGGGTGTGCGCGCCGCCGAGGGTCTCGACGTCGACCTCCTCGCCGGTCACCGTCTTGATGACGTCCGGGCCGGTGATGAACATGTAGCTGCTGCCGCGGGTCATCACGACGAAATCGGTCAGCCCGGGCGAGTAGACCGCGCCGCCCGCGCAGGGGCCGAGCATGAGGCTGATTTGGGGGACCACGCCGCTGGCCTGCGTGTTGCGCCAGAAGAGATCGCCGAAACCGGCCAGGCTCCAGACCCCTTCCTGTATGCGGGCGCCGACCGAATCGAGCAGCGCGATGATCGGCAGGCCGGCCGTCGTCGCCGCTTCCAGCAGGCGGCACACTTTCTGCGCCTGCACCTCGGAGAACGACCCCCCGAGCACCGTGAAGTCCTGGGCGAAGAGGGCGACCCGGCGCCCCTCGATCAATCCGAATCCGGTGATGACGCCGTCCCCGGCGCGGCGCTGGTGCTCGAGCCCGAACCCGCTGTGCCGATGTTCGACGTAGGGTGCGATCTCTTCGAAGCTGTCCGGGTCGAGCATCCGATCGATCCGTTCCCGCGCGGTCAGTTTGCCGCGGGCGTGCTGCGCGTCGACCCGTTTGCGGCCCCCGCCCATCCGGACGGCACTGCGTTGGGCGGCGACCGGATCGTCGAGGTCACCCGGTTCCTCGGGCTGCTCGCCGGCATCGGCGCTGTCTGCGGCCGGGGGAGACGCCGCTGCCTCGGCGGCTGCGTCCGGCGCAGTACTGGCGTCGGCCGGCGCCGGGGGCGCCGTGTCCATGCCGCCCGGCGTCGCCAGCGGCGCGAGGTCGCCGTCGCCGGCCGACGCCAGCGCCCGGGTCTCGGCGGTCTCGAGTGCGCCGCCGGCGTCCGGCCGCGGCGGCGCCTGCTGTTTCCGCGAGATCCGGCGCTGGTTCCAGGCCCGCACCGTGGCCAGGATCGCGGCGCCGGCCACGGTGGTGCCGACCGGGACGCCCAGCAGCTTGAACCGTTCCCTGGCGGATCCGTGCGTTGCGCCGGCCGGCACGGGGTGCGCAGCGGCGCCGGGCGGCGTGCCCGGGCGGGGAGCGTCAGCCGGCGTGTCAGTCATGCGATCCTGTGGATTATAGCGGGAGCAGGCCGGTTCTACGCCGATGACGGGACCGAACAGCCGCCAATCGCGTAGCGCGTCCGATTATTGATCGGACAATGGCGCGCAAGTGGGTGATAATGTTCCCGTTTCGTCATGCCGTCGATGAGAAGGAGCGTGCAGATGCCTCGTCGAACTGTCATCTCGATCGGTTCGGTGTCCGTGTTCTGCGTGGCCGCCCTGACCGTGTGCGGTGCGCCGGGTGTTGCCCACGGCCAGTCCTATACGGCGCCCCGCACCCCTGACGGCCAGCCCGATCTGCAGGGGTTCTGGTCGAACCAGACCTACACGCCCCTTGAACGCCGTAACGGCGTCGACAAGGCGTTCTA
This sequence comes from Vicinamibacterales bacterium, assembly GCA_965220695.1. Classification (GTDB taxonomy): domain Bacteria; phylum Acidobacteriota; class Vicinamibacteria; order Vicinamibacterales; family UBA8438; genus UBA9620. The sequence continues at coordinate 798,299 of OZ244838.1, forward strand.
CACGCCGGAGGAACTGGCCGCCATCGAGAACCGCACCGCCACGCGCGAAAGTTTGCAGACCGAGCCGGGGACGGTTCCCGACGTGCACTACGACTTCACGCAGTTCGGCTTGGACCGCAGTCAGGCGGCGCGCGCGCGCAACCTGCGCACGTCGCTGATCGTGGACCCGCCGGACGGCAGGATACCGCCGGTGAACGCCGAGGGGCGGCGGCGCGCCGCCGAGCGCGCGGCGGCGCAGGCGCGGTTGGGCGGCAGATGGGATTCGGCCGAAGCCAACCAGCTCGACGACCGCTGCCTCATGATGGGCGCCGTGGGGCCGCCCATGATGAACGTCGGGTACAACAGCAACTACCACATCGTGCAGGGAGCCGGCTACGTGATGATCCTGGCCGAGATGATGCACGATGCACGGGTCATTCCGCTCGACGGCCGCGAGGCGCCGCCGGCCGGGACCAGTCAGTGGATCGGTCTCTCGCGCGGTCGCTGGGAAGGCGAGACGCTGGTCGTCGAGACGTCGAATTTCAACGGGAAATACGCGTTTCGCGGCTCGGGTGACCAGATGCGGGTGACGGAGCGGTTCACTCGCGTGGCTGACGACCAGATCCTGTACCGCTTCACGGTGGAGGATCCGGGCACCTGGGATCGGCCGTGGACGGCGGAAATGCCGATGCAACGCAGCCGTGGACCGCTGTTCGAGTTTGCCTGTCACGAAGGGAACTACGGGTTGTACAACACGCTCGTCGGGGCGCGTCTCGAGGAGCAGCAGGCCGCCGAGGCGGCCGCACAGGGCAGGGATCGCTAACGGCCGTCCGTGGTGACCCCCCGCCGCGGGGTCGCGACCGGCTGCCGCCGGAACCGTGGGTATGTGCACTCGTCTCAGCGTGTCGGTGTTCGCCGTGTCGTGCGCGGTGGCTGTCTCGGCGGCGGCGCAAGCGCCTGACTTCGCCGTCCCGCGCACCGCGGACGGCAACCCCGACCTGAACGGCATCTGGCAGGCGCTGGGCAGCGCGCACTGGGATGTCGAGCCGCATGGCGCCGGGCCGAGCGTCGTGCGCGAGCTTGGCGCGCTGTCGGCCGTGCCGGCCGGGCTCGGGGTGGTCGACGGGGGCGAGATCCCGTACACCGCGGACGCACGTGCCCGGCGGGACGAGAACCGCGCCGACCGGCTCGCACGCGATCCGGCCGTCAAGTGCTACCTGCCCGGTGTGCCGCGCGGCATGTACATGCCCTTTCCGTTCCAGATCGTGCAGAGCCCGCAGCACGTCATGATTCTGCACGAGTTCGCGGGCGCCGTGCGCACGGTGTACATGGAGGATCATGTGCCGGCGCCGGCCGACAGTTGGATGGGGTGGTCGAACGGCCGCTGGGACGGCGACACGCTCGTCATCGACACCACCGGGTTCAACGGAATGACCTGGTTCGACCAGTCGGGCAACTTCCATTCAGACGCGCTGCATGTCGTCGAGCGCATCAGCCGGCGCAGCCCGGAGACGCTCTGGTACGAAGTGACCATCGAAGACCCGAACGTGTTCACACGGCCCTGGACGATGAGCATGCCGCTCTACCGGCGGGTGGAACCGAACGCGCAGTTGCTCGAATTCCGGTGCGTGGAGTTCGTCGAAGACCTGATCTACGGTCATCTCAGGAAGCAGCCGCAATAGCAGCCGGGGAGGGTATGTCCATGCACGCGAAACTCTTCTGCGGCGTTGTCGCCGTCGGTGTCCTCCTGACGGGCGCCCCGGCGCCGGCGCATCACGCCTTCTCGGCCGAGTTCGATGTCGAGAAACCGCTGACCCTGACCGGAACGCTCGTGAAGTGGGAGATGATCAACCCCCACTCGTGGTTTCACCTCGACGTCAGGGACGACGCCGGCGCGGTGGTGACCTGGATGATCGAAGGCGGGAGCCCGAACGAGCTGATCCGGAACGGCGTCACGAAGAACACGCTGGCGATCGGGACCGAGGTGACGGTCGAAGGCTACTACGCCAAGGACGGGACGCCGAAAGGGGTCGGCCGCAACTTCCTGCTCGCGGGCGGCGAGCGGATGTTCCTCGGCGGGTCGGCCCCGCCGGTGGCGCCCGCCGCGCCGGAGTAGCCTCAGGCGCAAAAGTCGTTTACCATGCGATAGGAGCAACATGGTCGCTGCACGTCACCATCGGGGTTCCAGAATGCGGGCTCGTCCAGAGGAGAGGGAGAATCGAATCATGCGAGCACATCTCACGGCGACTACGGGGCTGGTCGCGCTGCTGCTGGCCGGCGGGTCGGCGGCCGCGGCGGAATCGCCCACCTACAATCAGGACGTCGGTGCGATCCTGCTGGAGAACTGCGCAAGCTGCCATCGCCCGAATCAGGTGGCGCCGATGCCGTTGTTGTCGTATCGGGATGTGCGGCCATGGGCCCGGGCCATCAAGTCGAAGGTGGCTTCGCGCGAGATGCCGCCGTGGTTCGCGGACCCGCGCTTCGGCACCTTCTCGAACGACGCCAGCCTCGACGCAAACGAGATCGCCACCATCGTGGCCTGGGTGGACGCCGGCGCCCCGGAGGGCGCCGGGCCGGCCCCGGACGTGCCCCAGTTCTCGGAGGCCGGTTGGAGTCACCCCTCGGGTTTGGAGCCGGACTACGTGATCGAGTTCCCGATCGCGTGGGATGTGCCGGCCGAGGGTGAGACGCCCAACTTCAATCTGTATACGCCGCTGCCGTTCGATGACGTGTTGCGGGTGTCGGCGACCCAGGTGCGGCCCGGGAACTACGCCGCCACGCACCACATCACCACCGGCCTGGTGAACCTGCCCACCGGAATGGTGCTCGGCGCCGGCCCCGCCTGGCCCGGCGGGCCGACCGTCGACTACGTGCCGGTGAGGGATCCGGAGGCCGACCCTGACGCCGCCGCCGAGCGGGCGAGCGCGCCGCGCGAGTCCCGGACCCGCGGGTCCCGGACGCCTGATCCCGAGGCGCTCGCCGAAGCGGCGGCGCAACGGGCGGGCTTCGGCCCCTACATTCCAGGGGTCGGGGCCGACGTGACCGGCGAGGGTCAGATGCGCGAGATTCGCGGCGACCTGTTCGACTACATCATCTGGAACCTGCACTATCAGGCGACCGGCAAGCCGGAAACGGCCCGGCCGTCGGTGGGGGCCTGGCTGTCGGCAGAGCAGAGCACCCAGCGGGTGCGCAGCCTCGGCCTGCGGGAAACGACCTCCGAAGGGCGGCAACTGGTGGCGCCGCCGCCGTTGACTCCGGCCGAGCGCCGCGCCGCGGCCGGCGGCCGGCAGGTTGGACAGGGGCTGAATCCGCTGCTGGCCGCGATTCCACCCAACGAGGCGAACTGGACCGTCACCGGCATCGGCGCCTTCCAGAACGACGCGGTCATTCAGAGCCTGTTCGTTCACGCGCACGTGCGCGGCAACGACTTCACCTGGCTGCTGACCTATCCGGATGGGCGCGAAGAGGTGTTGCTGCGGGTGCCGAACTACGACTTCGACTGGCAGTTCGAGTACGAGCTGGCCGAGCCGATCCGGGTGCCGGCGGGCAGCACGGTGAAGTCGATCGCGCGCTACGACAACTCGCGGAACAACCGCCGCAACCCGGCGCCGCACAAGGAAGTGTACTGGTCGGAACAGAGCTGGGACGACATGTACCTGACCAACGTGCGGTACACGATTGACGACACGAAGTCGAAGGGCAGCACGAACGACTAGCGGGTCGACCCGATTGTCCTGCGCGGCAGTGTCCGAACCGGGGAGAAGGAGGCGTTTGGCGATCACGACACGCATGCAGTCCTGTGCGCTGGCCATCGGCGTGGTCACCGCCCTGACGACAACGCCGGCGGCCCAGGATCGGTCCCCGGCCCGCACGCAACCGCAGGTCGAGATGGTGCAGACGACGGGGTGCGTCGAGCAGCGCCCCGACGGCGGGTGGTGGCTGACCCGCGCGGCTGAGGCCGAGGTGACCCGTCCGGGCGTGTTCAACCGCGTCCAGGTCGACGAGGTCCGCGACGCGCTGGCGCCGGGAACGAACGAGTTTCAGCTCGTCGGCGTCGCTGACTTTCTCGATGCCGACGGGCTGCTGGCCACTCGAGGGCGGACCGAGTTCACGACACCCGACCAGGCCAACGCCACCGGCGAGTTGCGGGCCGGCCGCACCGTGCTGGTGAAGGGCCTGCTGATCGAGGACGACGACCTGTCCCGCATCAATCTGACGGCGGTGGTCGGTCTCTCCGACACCTGCGGCTCGAACTGACGACGCGCGCACCGGCTCGGGGTCGAATCCGGAGCGGTTGTCCGAACTCGGGGACGATGCGCCTTCGGTCCGGACACCGAGTTGCACCTTGACCTTTTGGGGTGCGAACTCGCGTACTCCTCAAGAACGGCCGGCCCGCCATCCGATCTGTCGATCACTCGAATACGTTACGTTCTTGCGCTCGATGCCTGCGCCAGCAGTCCGTGGTGAAACCCCGCGTTGCACCGGGATCGGAGATGCGCCCGCCGAGCAAGCCGCGTAGGGGCAACCCTTGTGGTTGCCCTGTTCGTCTGTAGGGGCAACCCTTGTGGTTGCCCTGTTCGTCTGTAGGGGCAACCCTTGTGGTTGCCCTATTCGTCAGCCGGAGCAACGCCGCGGAGCGGGATGCAACGTCGATCCGCAGATGTCCACGCGGATCGGCGGGTTGCAGCGTGAAACCGCAGAATTCAGCGGGGAAGGCAGAATTCAGCGTGAAACCGCAGAATTCAGCGGGGATCGAATGCAGCGGGGCCTTTGCCACGGGCTCCTGGACGCCTCGTCGAACGTCGCGGAGCCCTGGCGGCCCGTGCTCGCGTGGTTGCCGCCCGGCCTACAGGTCGCGCTGTCGCATGCTCAAGAACGCGATCCCCAGGAACAGAGCGGCGTACGCCAGGGCCGTGACGGCCAGCACCTCGAAATCGAGAAACTCCAGCGGTTCGATGCCCCGCGCGGCGCGCGACGCGTTTTCGCGGGCGAGCAGTTCCGGATAGTGCATTCTCGCATCGGCGAGCGAGCCGAGCACCGGAAACGGGAAGTGCTGCGTGACGATCTCCAGCGCTTCGCTCCAACGCTCCAGAGAATTGCGGACGATCCCCTCGAGGAGCATTGAAACGAAGAAGATCCCCATGGCCGGTCCCGAGGACCGGACCAGCGCCGCCAGCATGAGCCCCGCGCTGCCGCCGAGCCCCAGGACCAGGGCGTAGCCGAGCATGTAGCGGAAGTCGGTGTGCCGCACCAGCGCCTGCCCGTCCTCGTTCGGGCTGCCGATCGCCGCCAGGCCCCCGATCAGGAGGGGGATGGCCAGGAACAGCGCCACCAGGACCAGGAGCACGATGACCTTGCCCAGGTAGACACGCTCTCTGCTGAGGCCGTCGATCACCTGCTGCCGCGCGGTCCGCCAGGAGAATTCGGGGGCGAACAGAAGGATCATCGATACCCCGAGGAACGCCGGCCCCATGTCCGCCGGGATGGCCAGGATCATGGACCATCCGTCGGGGAGCGGGGGGAGCGCCGGCATCTGGCTGGACGCACCGCTGAAGGTGGGGATTGCGGCGAGTGCGGCGATCGCGACGAATATTCCCAGTGTGACCTGGAAGGCCGGGCGCCTGGCGGTCTTGAGCGCTTCGATGCGCAACAGCACGCCCAGGAGGCTCACGACGCGATCTCCGACATCGGCGCGCCCTCGCCCCCGGTCAGGTCGATGAACACCTCTTCGAGGCTCTGTCGGTGCCGCGCCAGGTGGGACACATGGATCCCCTGGCCGGCCAGGTAGCGGTTCAGGCTCGCGAGGTCGTCAGAGTGCAGGTCGACGATGACCCCGCCGCCGGACGGGCGCACCGACGACGCCTCGGGGTAGCGCTGCCAGCGCGGCTACCAGCGCGTCTTCGTTCGCCGCGCGCACGAGCGCCGCCACGCCTGCGCGGACGATGTCCTCGACCGCGCCGGTGGCGACGATCCGCCCCGTGCGCACGATCGCGAGGTGGGTGCAGGTGCGTTCGACCTCCCAGAGAAGGTGGCTCGACAGGAAGATCGTCTTGCCCTGGTCCGCCAGGACGCCGATGATCTCCCGGACCTCCTTCATGCCCTGGGGGTCGAGGCCGTTGGCGGGCTCGTCCAGGACGACCAGCTCCGGATCGCTCAGCATGGTGGCGGCGAGGGCAAGCCGCTGTTTCATGCCCAGGGAGTAGGTCTTGAACCGGTGGCGGCCCCGGTCGCCCAGCCCCGCGAGCGCCAGACATGCGTCGATACGCGGACCGTCCACGCCTTTCACGGCGGCGGCGATGCGCAGGTTGTCGCGACCGCTCAGGTAGGGGTAGAAGTTGGGCGTCTCCAGGGTGGCGCCGATCCGGGCGCGGGCCGCCAGGAGCTCCCGGGGCGCGGACGCGCCGAAGAGCCGGAAGCTTCCCGCCGTGGGGGTGATGATCCCGAGCAGCATCCCTATGGTGGTGGTCTTGCCGCTGCCGTTGGGTCCGAGGAAGCCGAAGACCTGGCCCTGCTCGACGGAGAACGACACCTGGTCCACCGCCAGGACCGAGGCGCCGCGGCCGGTCGGGTAGCGTTTGGTCAGATCGCGCGTGTCGATAACGGTCATGGGCTGGCCATGCAATCAGGAAGGTCCATTCCGTATGACGTGCTCGCACGCAGACGGCGCCCCGGATCACGGAACGTTCGAACGCCATTAGTCTCCCTCTGCCGTTCGACGTCGCGCGGCCCGACAACTCGTTAGACGGTGCCGAGTCCCGGAACGTTGCTGGGAGGTGACCGCCCCGCGGGCTGGACCGGGGTGCAGGCTCCTACGTCGCGGTCGGTTCGGCCCGATCCTGGCGGAACAACCAGACGATGTCCATGGCGAACGAGGCGAGCAGCAGGGTCAGCGTGACGGCGGCCAGCGCGCCGGCCGGCGCCGGCGGCACGATGGGGCCCAGACAGACGAGCAGCACGACCCCCTGCAGCACGCAGCCCGCCTTCCGCCGGAATCGCTCGGGCAGCGGGGCCCGCAACGGCGGCCAGCGCCAGCTTGCGGCGACGAACAGATAGCGGGGGAGTCCGAGGCAGATCACCCAGGGGCCCACCTTGCCGCTGCGCCAGACGAGCGCGGCCAACACCAGCATCAGGAACGAGTCGAGCTCCATGTCGAAGCGCGCCCCGAACGCGCTCGCGCTGCCGGTGCGCCGCGCGACCCAGCCGTCCACGCCGTCGAGACAGAGCGCGAGCGTGGTGAGCGCGATGACGAACCAGTAGCCGGTGTCGAACAGCATCCGCGCTTCCGGCACCAGCGCGGCGATCGAGAGGACGAGCGCGGCCCGCCCGAGGGTCACCCGGTTCGCGGGGCCGAGACCGGCGCCGCGCGAGCGCTCTGGCAGATGCCGCAGCAGCAGCACGCCGAGCAGACCGTAGAGCGCCGCCGCCCGCAGCACATAGGCCGGCGCGAGCGCGAACGCCCGGGCGACGCCGCCGCTCACGCCGAGCAGCAGGACGGCGCCCGCCCAGATCTCGATGGCGGCCCGGCGCGACGGGCGCGGGCGCCGCGTGAGGGGCGTGTGGTGCGCGGCCGCGGTCATCGAGTATCGTTCACTGCACTGGGTTGCCCTATGGCCGAGCCTATCACCGCTCGTCAGTTCTGGATCCGGTCTCCCGGCGTCGGCGAGATCCGGGACGCGGACCTGGCCCCGCGGGGACCGGACGACGTGCTCGTGGCGGCCCGCTATTCCGGCATCAGCCGCGGCACCGAGTCGCTGGTGTTCCGGGGCGAGGTGCCGCCGTCGCAGCAGCGTGCGATGCGCGCCCCGTTTCAGGAAGGGGAGTTTCCCGGTCCGCTGAAATACGGCTACGCCAGCGTCGGCGAGGTCGAGGAGGGGCCGGCCGGGCTGCGAGGCCGGCTCGTGTTCTGTCTGTTCCCCCACCAGGACCGGTACTGTGTGCCGCGCGAGGCGCTGGTCGCGTTGCCGCCGGACCTGCCCGCCGAACGGGCCGTGCTCGCGGCGAACATGGAAACGGCCGTCAACGTGGTGTGGGACGCGCGGCCCGCGGCCGGCGATCGCATCGTCGTCATCGGGGCCGGCGTGGTCGGGATGCTGGTAGCGTGGCTCTGCGCCGGGATGCCGGGCGTCGACCTCACGCTGGTCGATCTCAATCCGTCGCGGGCCGCGGCGGCGGCGCGGCTCGGCCTGCCGTTCAGCACGACGCCGCCCGGCGATGCGGGCGCCGACCTGGTGGTGCACGCCAGCGGGCGCCCGGCCGGGCTGGCCGCCGCGCTCGGCGTGGCCGGCGTGGAGGCGACGATCGTGGAAGCGAGCTGGTATGGCACCCAGGCGGTGCCGCTGCCGCTGGGGGAGGCGTTCCATGCCCGGCGTCTCACCGTCCGGAGCAGCCAGGTGGGCCGCGTGCCTCCGGGCCGCGCCGCCCGCTGGACGACCGCGCGCCGGCTGACGCTGGCCCTCGAGCTGCTGCGCGACCCGCGGCTGGAGGTGCTGATCACCGGCGAGAGCCGGTTCGACGAGTTGCCGTCGGTGATGGCGGCGCTGAGCACCGAGCCGGGGAACACCCTGTGCCATCGGATCCGGTACTGATGCCGACAGACGGAAGAGAGGCGGTCCGCCGCGATGTACAGCCTGAACGTTCGTGACCACGTGATGATCGCGCACAGCTTCCGGGGCGAGATGTTCGGCCCGGCGCAGCGGCTGCACGGCGCCACCTACGTCGTCGACGTGACGTTTCGGCGCGCGGCGCTCGACGCCGACGGACTCGTGGTCGACATCGGCCGCGCGGGCGCCCAGCTCAAGGCGGTGCTCGCGGACCTGTCGTATCGCAATCTCGACGACGAGCCGGCGTTCGCCGGCCAGAACACCACCACCGAGTTCCTGGCGCGGACGATCTTCGACCGCATGGCCGCGGCGGTCCGCGGCGGCGAGCTCGGGGACGGCGCGCGCGAGGTGACCGCCATCTGCGTGACCCTGCACGAATCGCACGTCGCCTGGGGCAGCTACGAAGGCGGGGTGTGACCACCGCGGACCTGCACCTGGTGGCGCCCGGCCCGCTCGACCAGTGGACGGGCGGCTACATTTACGACGCGCGCATCGCCGGCGGCTTGCGGGACCTCGGCTGGCGGGTCGCGGTGCACGCCCTCGACGGCGCCTTTCCGGAGGCCGACGCCGTGGCGCGGCAGAGCATGACCGCCGTGCTGGCGGCCATTGCGACCGGCGACCGCGTCGTGGTCGACGGGCTGGCCATGGGCGGGCTGCCCGGCCCGATCGAGGCCGAGCGGGCGCGGCTGCGGCTGCTGTCGCTCGTGCATCATCCGCTGGCGGACGAGGCGGGGCTCGGCGCGGATCGCCGCCGGCGCTTCGCTGCGCTCGAACGGCAGGCGCTGGCGGCCTGCAGGGGCGTGCTGGTCACCAGCGAGTTCACCGCCCGGCGCCTCGAGGACTACGGGATCGGCGCCGATCGCATCCGGGTCGTGCGCCCGGGCGTCGATCCGGCGCCGCAGGCCGCGGGACCCGCGCCCGGCCTCCCGCCGGCGCTGCTGTGTGTCGGCTCGGTGACGCCGCGCAAGGGCCAGGCGGAGCTGGTGCAGGCGCTGGCCGGGCTCGGGGATCTGCGCTGGACGTGCGTCTGTGTCGGACGGCTCGATCCGGCGCCCGACTACGCGGCGTCGGTGCGGCGGCTGATCGTCCACTGCGGGCTGGGAGGCCGCATCCGTCTCGCCGGCGAATGCGCACCGGCAAAACTCGACGCCTTCTATCATCAGGCGTCGTTGCTCGTCCTGCCGTCGCGCTACGAGGGCTACGGCATGGCGCTCGCCGAGGCCCTGGCGCGCGGACTGGGGATTGTCAGCACCACGGGCGGGGCGATTCCGCACACGGTGCCGGCCGGCGCGGCGGTGCTGGTGCCGCCGGGCGACGCGCCGGCGCTGGCGGCGGCGCTGCGTCCGTTGCTGACCGGGTCACGCGGCGCCGAGCGGCGCACGGCGCTGGCCGCCGCCGCCCGCATCCACGCCCGCGCGCTGCCTGACTGGGACCAGGCCGCCCTGCACTTCGCGACGGCGGCGCGCGAGTTGACCCGCGATGGAAACGTTTGACGCCGACTGGCTGAGTTTGCGTGAACCGATCGATCACCGCTCGCGCGCCGGGCGGCTGGTCGAGCCGCTGGTCGACGCATGGACGAGGCGCCGCTGGTCGCGTGTGCTGGATCTGGGCAGCGGGACGGGGTCGAACCTGCGCTACCTGGCGCCCCGGCTGCCCCCCGGGCAGGAGTGGACGCTGGTCGAGCACGATCCTCTGCATCTGCACACGCTCGCCCGCCTCGCGGTCCCGGCGGGGACACGGCGGCTGGCGGTGGTGGCCGGCGATCTCGCCGGCGCCGGGCTCGACGCGGTCGGCGAGGCGCACCTGGTCAGCGCCTCGGCGCTGCTCGACCTCGCGTCGTCGGGCTGGCTGGAGCGGCTGGTGGCGGCCTGCCACCGCGCCGGTTGCGGCGCGCTCCTGGCGTTGAGCTACGACGGCGGCATTCGCTGGTCCGCGGCGGGGGCGCGGGGAACGGCGGAGGAGGACCCGGAAGACATGTTCGTGCGCACCGCCGTCAACAGCCACCAGACCGGCGACAAGGGACTGGGGCCCGCGCTGGGACCGGCCGCGGGCCGCGCGGCCGAACGCGCGTTCAAACGGGCCGGCTATCGTTGCTGGCGTCACCCGAGCGCCTGGCAGTTGACCGGCGCTGACGCCGCGCTCGTCCGCCGGCTCATCGACGGCTGGGCGTCGGCCGCCGCGGAGATCCGGCCCGCCGCGACGGGACGCATCGCCGCCTGGGTCGATCGGCGCCGCGCCACGGTTGCCCGCGGTCGATTCACGCTGGCGGTCGGACACGACGACCTGCTCGCGCTTCCGGCGGACCTCGCATGAACCTTCGATCCCCGCTGTGGCGGGTGGCGGTGAGTCTCGGTCTGTTGCTGGCGCTCGGCTGGTGGCTGGACCTCGGGGCGCTGGCGGCCCGCATCGCCGGTCTGCGGCCCGGCTGGGTGGCGCTGGCGGTCGGGATCTCGATCGTGCAGGTCGCCGTGCTGGCCTGGCGTTGGTGTTTTACCGCGCGGTGTCTGGGCGTCGACCTGTCGTTCACCACGGCCTGGCGGGAGTACTACCTGTCCATCTTTCTCAACCAGGTGTTGCCCGGCGGGGTGCTGGGCGACGTCTCCCGCGTCTGGAGACAGGCGCGCGCACGTCAGGGGGGCCCGACGGCGAGCGGGCCCGCGATGCGGGCCGTCGTGTTCGAACGGTTGTCGGCGCAGGCGGTCATGACGACCGTGGCCGTGGCCTCGCTGCTCCTGCTGCCGGTGACCATCGACCGTGGATCGGGGCGGCTGCTGCTGGCCGCCGGCGCCGCCGGCGCGGTCGTGGTGCTGGCCGTGGTAAACCGTCTGCGGCGGACGTCGCCGGTCGGCCTTCCGGTGGCACGGGTGCTGGATGAACTGGCGGCCGCACACCTGACGGCGACCGCGTTCGCGTGGCAGCTTGCGAGCGCCCTGTTCGTCGTCGCCACCTACCTGCTGACCTACCTTGCGGCGGCGCGGGCCGTGGGCGTCGAGACGCCGGTCCTCGTGTTCCTCCCGCTGGTGGCCCCGGTGCTGATGACGATGCTGATACCGGTCACCGTCGCCGGGTGGGGACTCCGCGAGAGCGCGGCCGCCCTGCTCTGGAGCGCGGTCGGCCTGACCGCCGCCGACGGCGTCACCGTGTCGGTCGCCTACGGTCTGATCGTGCTGCTCTGCAGCCTGCCCGGGGTGGTCGTGCTGGTCCGGGACCGGTAGCCTGACCAGCGGCAGGGCGCGGGCAGGCGATTCAGCGCAGATCGAGGTCGAAGAGCACGTCGTCGCCAAGCTGGAACACGCGGCATGGCGGACGCAGCGCCTGGTCGAGGGTGGCGATCGGGGGCAGCTTCAGACCGGGGCGCCCGGAGCCGATCAGGATCGGGGCGATCGCCACGTGCAGGCGGGTCAGGACGCCGGCCTGGAGGAACCGCGAGACGGTGACGCCGCCGCCCTCGACGAGCAGTCGCCGCAGACCGCGGGCCGCGAGCGTATCGACCAGCAGCGCCGGCGGGAATCCGGCCGGTTGGTCCGGTCGTTCACTATTGGTGGGCAGCCTGATCTCGGCGACCCCCGGCGGCAGCGGCGCAACCGTGGAGTGCCGGCGAACGATCACCGTGGGGGCGGCGCCGTCGGTGAAAACGCGGAGGTGCGGTGAGAGCCGGCCGTCCGGGTCGAGGATCACACGTGTCGGATTGGCGCCGTCGACGGCTCGCACCGTGAGGCGGGGGTCATCGGCGCTCGCGGTGCCGGCGCCCACGATCACGGCGTCGGCCAGGGCGCGCAGCCGGTGCAGCCGGAGCCGGTCGTGCTGGCCGGTGACGTAGTGCGAATGGCCTGCATCGGTCGCGATGCGACCGTCGAGACTCTGGCCGAGCTGTCCAATCACCGGCGCGGGATCGAGCTGGAGCGGCAGATACAGATCCAGCAGGTCGCGGACGCCGGCCCCCGCCGGACCGGACAGACGCCAGTTGCCGGAGGGGTCCGGTTGCAGCCACACGTCCCGGCGTGCGCTATGATGCACTCGTGGTGGAGAGTCGGCGCCGGTGAATGCCGGCGAGACGGCTTGCACCAGGTCCCAGGCGCTGGCTGCGGTCACCGGAGTCGGCACGTGGCGGTCTCCTCCATCGTCTACTAACCTTATCGTGTCCCGAATGGGGACAACCCGGGGAGGGAAGGCTGGACGACAGAATGTATGCGGCTGAGCGGGGTCTGTTCGATTTGCGGCGAGGGCGGGCGCTCTGTGTCACGTCGGACGCTGCGTCGAATGATGCGGTGGTGCTGGCGGCGGTCGACGGCCTGACGCCGCTGACGCTCGATCAGGTGCAGGGGGTGGGACGGCACCCGCTGCGCCTGGTGGTGACCCGCCATCGCGCGCACGCCATGGGGTTGACGCCGGCGCCGCCGGCGGGACCGGCCCCCGACCGCGCCACCGGCCGGTATACGGGTGATGTCAGCCTCGCCGTGGGCGGCGCGGCGACCCCCGACGCGATCTGGCGGCTGTCGAGCGGTGTCGACAAATCGGTACGGAGCGCCGTCGACCTGCGCGCGGCGTCGGCCGCCGAAATCGGCGGGTTGACCCTGGCCCGGCTCGGGCAACTGCTTCCGGCGGTCGTCGGTGTGCGGGTCGACCAGAGCGGCGCACTCGGCGATCCGCGGACCGGCGGCGCCATCCTGAGCGCGTCCGCCGACCAGATTCAGGCGCTGGCGGGCAACGCGCAGGTCGAGGTGACCTGCATCAGCGACGGGCCGGTGCCGCTCGAAGAGGCGGAGGATGCGCGGTTCGTCTGTTTCCGCGAGGCGAACGGCATTCTCGAGCACGTGGCGATCCTGGTGGGCGCCCGCGAGCACTGGCCCGACCCGGTGCCCGTCAGGTTGCATTCGGCGTGTCTCACGGGAGATCTGTTCGGCAGTCTGCGCTGCGACTGCGGGCAGCAGTTGCGCGGCAGCCTGCGCGTGTTCGCCGCCCGCGGCGGCGGCGTGCTGCTGTATCTGGCGCAAGAGGGGCGCAGCATCGGTCTCGGGAACAAGCTGCGCGCCTACACCCTGCAGCAGCAAGGCCTGGATACGGTGGACGCCGACTGCGCGCTGGGGTTCGGACCGGACGAGCGGCGCTACGACGCCGCGGTCGAAATGCTGCGGCATCTTCAGATCGGGCGGATCCAGCTCTTGACCAACAATCCGGAGAAAGTGCGCGCCCTGGAGGCCGGCGGCGTCGAGGTCGCCGATCGCCAGCCGCTCTACGGTACGCTGAACCGTCACAATCTGCCGTACGTGCAGGCGAAGGTCGACCGTGCCGGGCACTGGCTGACCGACATGCTGTCGGAGCCGATCCGCGGCAGGAAGCGGGCCGGACGGCGCCAGTGACGGGCTGCGCCGGGATTGCTACCCCAATCGTTCGATTGGAAACTCCCGGGTGTCCTGGATGATCTCGGCCAGCACGCGGCCATAGTGCTCTACCAGCCGCGCGCCGAGATCGGCGCTGGCCAGCGTGGCGTCGCCGGTGACGCCGTCCGGGTTCAGGTCATTCGCCAGCCAGGCGAATCCCGCTTCACCCTGCGGTCCGAGGCGGCGCAGCGTGTGCTCCAGATCCTGACCCAGCGAGGAAAACGACCGCAGCGCGTCCCGTCTGACCAGATCCGGACGCAGGTGCAGCATCATCGCGGTCTCGATCGCCCCTCCATGCAACCCGTGGCGCCACTCCGAGTCCGGCAGCGCGATCTGCTCGGGGCGCGAGAAGGCGAAGTAGTTGGCGCTGACGACGAGCAGCCCCTGCCGTTCCCGCAGCCGCAGCGCCGCCGCGTCGATCGCCCCGCGGTTGCCGCCGTGGCTGTTGAACAGCACGATCCGGCGCACCCCTGACGCCGCGACGGACGCGCCCACCTGGTACACCGTCTCGGTCAGCAGTCCGGCGTCCAGGCTCAACGTGCCGGCGAAGCGGGCGTGCTCGCGGCTGGCGCCGATCGCCTGCGGGGGCAGCAGCCGGACCGACGCCGTCGGCGGCAGGCGGCGAAACGCCTCGGCCGCGATGCCGAGGCCGATGTCCAGATCGGTCGAGAGCGGCAGGTGCGGACCATGCTGCTCGACCGCCGCCAGCGGCAGCACCGCCACGGGATCGCGGGCGGCCAGTTCCGCCATCTCCCCGGTAGACAACGTCTCCCAATAGCGGATCGGATCGTCGGACATGAGTCGGTGTCAGGTGCAGCCGTCCGCCGCGGCAGCGGCCCCTGCCGCGCCGCACGGGCGTCGTGATCAGCGCCGGCGAAAGACGGCGAGATCGTATCCGATCCAGCCGTTCGCCAGACAGGTTCTCAGGGCGTCGCCGCCAATCAGATGTCCCGCGCGCGTGCCGTGCAGCGGCAGCCATCCGCACAGCGCGGCGAACGCCGCGATCAACCGGTCCCGCGGGCGGTCCAGCGCCAGATGCGGCGTCAGGTCGTCGACCGAGACCGGATCGAACCCGGCGCGGTCCGCCAGCGCCGACAGCTCGCCGGCGTCGATCAGCGTATTGAGATGCCAGCCGCGCCGGAATCGTTCCGTCGCGCGGGTGGCCGCCGGTCCGGCGGCCGGCCGGCGGAAGTCGTCGCAGATGACCAACCGCCCGTCCGGGCGGGTCAGTCGGGCGCAGGCGGCAAAGAACCGGACCGGATCGGGGCCGTGCACGAACGACTCGATGGCGTAGACGAGGTCGGCCGGCGCCAGATCGTCGGGCGGCTCGCAAAAGTCCGCTTCCCGACAGGTGACCCGGTCGGTCAGCGCGGCGTCCCGGATACGGCGGCTGGCGTGGCGCACCTGGACCGGGCTCAGCGTCAGCCCGGTGCCGTGGACGGGGGCGCGGCCGGCGAGGTAGCACAGGCTGCCGCCCACGCCGCAGCCGAGGTCGATCACCTGCACCGGATCGGACCGGTCCCGGAGCGTCCGGATCAGGTCAAGGAGCCGGTCTTCGACGTAGCGGAACGCCGCATCGGTACCGTGCGTGCGCGGTCCCCACACCGGCCGGTGCAGTGCGCCGAACCCGCCGCCCTGGCCATAGGCCAGAAAGTGAGCCGTGTTGCGGTCGTAGTAGCGCCGCACGTCCGTCGTGTCGAATTCGGCCATGGTGGTGCTGGCGCCGGGCGAGCCGCGCCGCCGGCCCCGTCAGACGCCGGTCGCCAGTCGCGCGTAGACGTCACCCGAGCGTCGCCGGGCGTGGGGCGACTCGAGCGCGGCGACCAGCGCCTCGCCGGTCATCCATTCCTCTGCCATCAGTTCGAAGGTTTCGCCCGGCGACCAGTTGAAGCGGTAGGCGGCCAGTGCACCGAGCCGCAGGACGCACCGCCGGGCGTAGTCCAGGGCGCCGGGCAGATACTCGAACGAGAGTGCGCGCACCGGATGACTCAGGCCGGCGAGGACGTCCGGTTCGCCCCCCTCCACGTCAATCTTGATGAACACCGGCTGGCCGAAGCGGGCAATCAGCGCATCGAGGGTTACGATCTCCACGTCGAGCCTGCGATTCCAGTCCACGCTCGCGAACGCCGGGTCGCCGGCCCGCGCATCACGCCACTCCGCGGTCAGGGTGGTCATGGTGGGCGTGCGGTCGCTGACCGCGATCGATCCGCTCCCGGTGCGGCTGCCGACGGCCGCCTCGACGATCTCCACCGCGGTCGATCGACCGAACAGGGTGCGCAGCACACGGGCGCAGTCCGGCTGCGGCTCGATGGCGACGACCCGGCAGCCGATGGCCGCCAGTGCGCGGGTGCGGTTCCCGACGTGGGCGCCCAGATCGAACACCAGCTCGCCCGGTGCGGCGAAGTCGGCGTAGAGCCGCCGCAGCCGGCGCTGCCGGAGCGGAATGCCATGATAGACGACGACGGAGCGCAGCAGCCCAAGGGCGCGGTCGGTCACTCTCATGCGGGTCACGCGGTCTCGATCCATATCGTGCGGCGGCGGACCGGACCCGGTTACAATGCTGAAACGCGGCGGCCGGCGCCCCGCGGCGCGGGCCCGGCGCCACGCGCGGTTGTATCACAGGCCGCGGGCCATGGTTCGCGCACGTGGCGCCAGCCGTGCGTGGCAAGACCCCGCGGTGAACCGGGAACTGGTTCGTCGCGATGCCGTGCACGGCCGGTGCAAGGCGCGGCGAGGACGTCTCATGAACAGGTATCTGACAGATCGGCCCTCCGGCGGCGGCGGCGGCGGCATGCGGCTGCTGTCACTGGCGATGGGGGTGTTCCTCGTCTGCATGGGGATCGGCAAGCTGGATTGGCTGACCGACAGCGGACTTCTGACGGCGGAGCTGCAGGGGTGGTGGGGATCCGCGCCGGCGGTCAGCCGCTGGTATATCGACAACTTGGCGATCCCGGGCGCGCCGGTGTTCGCCCGGCTCGTTCCGTTCGGCGAACTCACGGCCGGCGCCGCCCTGCTCGCCGGATGCCGAGTGCGGCTCGCGGCCGGGGTCGCGCTGCTGATGATCCTGAATTTCCACTTCACGATGGGCATTTTGTTCCAGACGGCGTATCTGACGAACGGGTACGGCCTTCCAGTGGTGGGCGCTCTGGGCGCGCTGGCGCTCGCGCCGAAACGGATGCCGTTCTGCATCGAGTGGTAGTCCGCGGCGTGGAGAAGGGACGCAGCGAGTGCGCATCACTCCCGGTCCACGGTTGATGACGGGGGCGCGCTGGGGCGTCCTGGCGGCCGCGGTCATCGTGTTGAACGTGTCGCTCACGTTCGCCAACGTCTGGCCCACGCTCGGGGTGCGGCCCAGTGGGGAGGTGTCGGTCGAACTGGCGCTGTGCGTGGCCGGCCTGATCATCGTCGGCCGGCGCTGGCACGGTCCCTCGCGGGCGGCGCTGGGATGGCTGGCTGTCGGCTGGCTCCTGCTCGTGGCTGGACGCTACGTCGAGGTCACCACCGCCTCGCTCTACGGTCGTGACGTCAATCTGTACTGGGACCTGCGGCACGTGCCCGCGGTCGGCGCCATGTTCACGTCCGTGGCCGATCCGTGGCTGGCGGCGGGCGCCGGCGCCGGACTGGTGCTGGGCGCCGTCGCCTCGTTTCTGGTCACACGGTGGGCGCTCGGCGCCCTCGCCGACGCGGCCCGCGTCCGTTCCTCCCAGTGGGTCCTGGGAGGCCTGGCGGGCGTCGTGCTGCTGCTGAGCGTCGTGCAGCCGCCGCAGGGCCGTGCGCCCTGGGGACCGCGGGTGGCGCGCCCCGTGACGGCCGCATACGCCCGCGAGCTGGGTGAGCTGACCTACGAGCTGAGCGGCGCGGGGGTGCGGGATCTGGGACCGGCGCCGGTGCTGCGCTCGGATCTGGCGCGGGTGCGCGGCGCCGATGTCTTCGTGGTCTTTCTCGAGAGCTATGGCGCGGTGAGCTGGGAACGTCCCGAGTTGGCCGCGCCGCTGGCGGAGATGCGCGCGCGGTTGAGCGCCGATATTGCCGCGACCGGCCGCGCGGTCGCCTCGGCCTTCGTCGAGTCCACGACGTTCGGGGGCGAGTCCTGGCTCGCGCACATCAGTCTGCTGTCGGGCACCGAGGTGCGTGACCCGGCGACCAACGTGCGGTTGATGGCGCAGGAGCGGGACACGCTGGTGAAGCTCTTCGGCCGGCAGGGCTATCGCACCGTGGCCATCATGCCCGGGATGCTGGTGCCCTGGCCGGAAGGCGCGTTCTACGGCTTCGACGAGATCTACGACCATGCGCGGCTCGACTACCGCGGCCCGCCGTTCGGCTGGTGGAGCATCAACGACCAGTACGCGCTGGCTCGGGTCGATGCGTCCGAGATCGCCCCTTCGGAGCGCCGGCCGGCGTTCCTGTTCTTCAGCACGATCACGACCCACGCGCCATTCGTGCCGACCCCGCCCTATCAGGCGGATTGGGCACGACTGTTGACCGACCAGCCGTATGACTCCGAGTCGCTCGACGAGGCCTGGTCGGCCTGGCCGGACTGGATGAACCTGGGGCCGAGCTACGTCACGGCGTTGAGCTACGCCTTCGCGAACATCGGCGGGTACCTCCGGTTGCGGGCGGACCGCGACCTCGTGATGGTGCTGGTCGGCGACCATCAGCCGCCGGCGCTCGTCAGTGGCGCGGGGGCGTCCTGGGAGGTCCCCGTGCATGTCGTCGCGAGTCGGCCCGCGGTGTTGGATCGGCTGATCACGCAGCACGGGTTCGTGGACGGCTTGCAGCCCACGGGGCCGGTGGTGGCCCGGATGCACACCCTGCTGCCAGTGTTGCTCGACGCCTTCGGTGAGACGAAAGGACCCTGATGCGCATGTGTCGGATGGTCGCGGCGGCCGCAGTCGTGCTGGGGGCGCTGGCGCCGTGGTCCGCCTCGGCGCAGGTGTCGATCGACGTGATGACCTTCAACATCCGGACCGCGAACGGCCGGGATGGCGAGAACTCGTGGCCGCAGCGCAAGGAGCTGGTCGTCGAGACGATCGAGCGGTTCGCACCCCAGGTGATCGGGCTGCAGGAGGCGCTCGACGAGCAGATCGAGTATCTGGACGCCATGCTCCCCGACTATCGCTGGCTGGGCATCGATCGCGGCCTGAACGGCGGGGTCGGGCTGAGCGAGTACACGCCGATCTTCTACCGCTACGGCGAGCTGAGCCCGGTGGCGTCGGGCAACTTCTGGCTGACGTCCACACCGGACACCCCGCCCCGGCCGCGTACCGACGCCAGGCGCCGCCGCGGCGGCGGGCGCATCGTGACCTGGGCGCGATTCCAACATCGGGCCAGCGGTCGCCAGGTGCATGTGTTCAATACGCACTTCACGCTGCGCCGCGGGCAGTCCCAGATCGACTCGGCCGAGCTGGTCGCGGGGCGGGTCGCCGCGTTGCCCGCCGGCTCGGCGGTGGTCGTGCTGGGCGATTTCAACAACAACGCCGAGGAGAGCGAGACCTGGCGCACGGCCACGGCACAGGGGCTGCGGGATGCGTGGGTGCAGGCGGACGTGCGCAGCGGGCCGGTCGCCACCTACGGTGACTTCGGGCCGCCGGACGACGCGTTGAGCGAGCGTGTCGACTGGATCCTCGTGGGTGGCCCGATCGCCGTGCGTTCAGCGGAAACCGTTGTCCACAACGACCGCGGGCGGTACCCCTCCGATCACTATCCCGTCACCGCGCGCCTCGACATTCGGTGATCCGACCGGCGCCGGCTGGGCCGTGCGGGCGCCTCGGCCTCGTCTGACCCGCTCAGGGCGGCGTGGCGCCGGTCCCGGTCCACCGCGCCGTGTCCCACGGTCTGCCAGCGTGATAGCGCGGCGGGGCGTCGAGCAACACCCGCCGCCGCCGCAGCTCCGTGTACCGACGGCCGAACATGGCCGGCGCGAGGCGCCCGGTCAGGTCGGTGTCCAGCGTGACCGACGCCGGCAGGTAGCGGCGGCAGCCGCCGAACTCGGCTTCGTACCCGGGGCTGGGAAACGCCAGGGTCAGGACGGTGGCGCCGCCGCGCCGGTGTTCGACCGCGTAGAGCGGATTGACGATCAACTCGCCGCTGACGTCGGCCGGCGCCGGCGCGGGCCGGCATGCGAACAGATCGGCGCGCGGCGACGCCACCAGGGTCAGCGACGCCTCGTCGCCGATCTCGTCGTCGGAGCGGGGGCGGGACAGATCGACGACACCTTCCAGGACCCCGTCGAACAGCCGGCGGTCACTGAACAGCCGCGGCTGGCGGCCGGCGAAGAGATCGCCATACGCGGCGGGACTCAGCGGGTCGCCGGCCGCGATGTTCTCGCCGCGCGCGTTGTGCAGGTGCGGGAGCACCAGGGTGCCGTCGCCCCGGCTGACCCGCAGCATCTCGTCCGCACACAACCGTTTGTGCCAGATATACGGGAAGGCGTCCATCAGCACGGCCAGCGAGAAGAGATCCCGGGTGAACGGCAGCGGCGCCTCCGCGCTGCAGCACACGGCGGCGCAGCCGGGGGCGGTGAAATGCTTGGCGATCCACAGTTTCCAGAAGTACAGATCGGCGACCACCGTCAGCCGCGGTGCGGCCTCGCTGCCGCCGAGTCCGCCGAGCATGTACGCCACGTGGCCGAGTCCGCCGCACAGGTCGAGGATCGGCCCGGCGCGGCCTGCATCGCCGCGTGACAACGCATGCATGACCGCTTCGGCGGTGAGGAACGTCGGGTCGGAGAAACGATACAGGAAGTACGCGCCTTCGGCGTCCGGACTCAGCAGCTCGAGCGCCGCCTGACAGGTCGCGGTCGGGTCGGCGGCCAGCGCGCGAAACCGGTCGGCCCGATCCGCTGGCAGCTCGAGCAGCAGCCGCAGCGCGTCGTCCGGTCGTCCGGCCTCGAGGGCGTGCATCGCCCGTCGCGTCGGCTCGTCGGCAATCAGGACCGGAATCCCGGCGACGATCGGAAACGCGCAGCACTCGCAGCCGAGCACCCCGGACACGATGCGTCCCTCGGCCTGGACCGTGGCGCCGGTGTCCACCAGCAGCAGCCGGGTGCCGCAGAAGGGGCAGCGCAAGTGCGGCAGCAGTGCGGGGTCCATGGCGTCAGTCGTTCATGGGCGGACGCAATGGCGTGTCCGGATCCGCGCCGAGCCGATCGAGAAGCGTCTCGCCCCGGGCGCCGACCTCGGCCCGGCGGTAGTGCTCGGCGCCGAGCAGGCGCGGCGCGGAATCGGTCGTCACGAGCGCCAGGGCGTCCTCCCGGAGCTGGCTGCGATGACACTTGATCGCCCGCAGCTTGCGGCCGGCGAAGGCGCCGGTGTCCAGGACCAGCGACGGCGCCGGCGCGCAGGCGCCGAGAGCGTCCGGATCGCTGACGCCGAGCACGGCGCGCGGTGGCGCGGTATGGCTGCGCGCCGCCGCGTCGCGGGCGTGGTCGGCGACGGCGCGCATGGCGCCCGGCGGCATCGTGACGTAGTAGAGCGCCGGCGGCGCGCTGGTGCGGGCGGCCACCGCGGCCGTGGTGCGCTCGTGCACGGCGATGTGGTCTGGATGCCAGTAGAGTCCGTCCGCGTCGAAGGTGACCACCACATCGGCCGCCACGCGGTCGATGACCCGCGCGATGTCGGACGCCAGCAGGTCCGGGTCGGTCCAGGGCAGCATGCCGTCAGCATGACCGAGCAGCGTGACGTGGCCGATGCCGAGGATCGCGGCGGCGTCCTGCAGCTCCCGTGCGCGGATTGCCGCGAGTCGCGCCGCGCGGCGGTCGCCGTCGGCGCCAGGCGCACCCTGAGCCCCCAGTTCGCCACGCGTCAGGCAGAGCAACGAGGTGCGCAGGCCGAGCGCCGACCACCACGCGAGGAGCCCGCCGCAGGCGAGCGCCTCGTCGTCGGGATGCGCGAACACCGCGAGCAGCGAGGGGCCGGTCGCCGCGGGCCGCTGACCCGGCGTCGTCATGCGCTGCTCCCGCGCCGCGCGGCCAGTCGGCGGTACGCCCGGACGTGGGCGTCGACCATCCGCTTCACCCCGAAACGATCCACGGCGCGCGCCCGGACCCGCGCGCGATCGAGCGCCTCGACCGCCGGGAGTCCATCGATGAGCGCATCGAGCGTCTCCCACACGCGCCCGGTCACCCCGTCGTCGACGAGTTCCGGCGCCGCGCCGCGGTCCAGCGCCGCCACCGGCGTGCCGCAGGCCATCGCTTCCGCCAGCACGAGTCCGAACGATTCCGCCTCCTGCACCGGATAGAGGAGGGCCCGGGCGCCGCCGAGCAGTGTGGATTTCCCGGCGGCGTCGACCTCGCCGGCATAGGCGATCCGGCGGCCGTCGACATGGGGCGCGACGTTGGCGCGGTAGTAGTCGTTCTCGGCGGCGGCCAGCACCAGGCGCCGGCCGCTGCGTCTGGACACCTCGATCGCCTCCAGGACACCCTTCCCGGCGGTGAACCTGCCCAGGAACAGCAGGTAGTCCTCGGGGTCGGGACGAAACACCAGCCGCGCCGTGTCGACCGCGTGATGGATGGTGGCCGTGACGCGCAACCCTGTCAGATGCGCCGCCTGCGCGGCGGAGACGGCGACGAACGGCGCCTCCGGGTACCGCGACCACAGCCGCACTTCGCTGGCCGACGGCGTGTAGTGCAGGGTCTGCAGCAGCGGCGTCGTCGTGAGCCGGGAGTACGCCAGCGCCAGCGGCGTGTATTCGGCCTGGTAGTGGATGACGTCGAAGCGGTCCGCGCGCTCGACCGCCGCCGCCAGATTGAACAGCTCGCACAGCTCCCACGGCCAGAGCGCCGGATCGTCGTGATACCCGCGGTCGCAGGTCGCGTGCAACGCCGCAGTCGTCGTCGAGTCCGCGGTCCCGAACAACGTGACGTCGTGCCCCCGCATCACCAGCCCTTCGGTCAGCAGTGCGGTGACCGTCTCGACGGAGCCGGACCGTGCGGGCGGCACGGACTGCGCGACTGGCGCCACCATGGCGATGCGCAGGCGGCTCATCCACTGGCCTCGTCGAGGAGCCGGGGCAACACCCGGGCGGCCGAGAAGTGTTCCTCCGCGATCTGGCGCGCGGCGCGGGCATGAGCCGGATACTCGTCTTCCATGCGCGCCAGGGCCTCGACCGCGTCCTCGGTCGTCGAGAACGGGAACAGGCCGGCGCCGGAGGGCAGATGGGCGCTCCAGCCGGTGTCCTGCACCACCGCGGGGCGGCCGGCGGCCAGATAGCATGCGGTCCGGTCGCTGAACCACCCGGATCGATGCGCGACATACGCCTGCTTGGCGACCCCGAACTCGCTCTTCGAACCCTGGATGAAGTCGCGGTAGTCCCAGGGCGATCGCGAGATGCTCAGCGCGTCGACCGGGTGCCATCCGTGGTCGCGCAGAAGGGTGTGCGGCCCGTTCACGGCCAGTCGAAAACGGCTGGGGGTCCGTGAGGGGAGGTCGAGGAACTTCACGAACTCGCGGTCCTTGTTGCCGTTGACGTCGGCGAAGCTCTCGGTCCTCCA
This sequence comes from Vicinamibacterales bacterium, assembly GCA_965220695.1. Lineage (GTDB taxonomy): Bacteria > Acidobacteriota > Vicinamibacteria > Vicinamibacterales > UBA8438 > UBA9620. The sequence goes on from OZ244838.1 coordinate 821,749, forward strand.
GGTCATGACGGTCGTCACCCGGGCGCCGGCGGGCGGCGCGCCGGCGCGCCAGAGCGGTGTCACCACCGGCTGCCAGGTCGGGTGCCAGGTGAACTCGCCGGTCGGCACGTCGCAGGCCGCGGCGCCGATGTTGGCGCCGAACGTGAAGAGGCGGTCGAAGCCGCGGAAGAACTCCACATACCAGCGCTCGCCTTTCGCGATGGCCAGTTGCGTGAACACCGGGTCCGAGTCGATGAACACCTTCCTCGGGATCCGGCGGTACTCATCCCGCCAGAACCAGCACCCGCCCGACAGATCGATGAACAGATCGGCGCCGGCGCAATACGCCCGCAGCGCCTCCCGCGTCAGTCCGTGCCAGGTGTCGTCGTAGTTCACGAAACACCAGCGGTCGCCGAGCTCGAACGGTTCGAGCGCGGCATGGATATAGCGGGTGCCGTAGGACGGGTCGGTCGAGATCGCGTCGCGGTCGGCGTCGTAGACGCATTCGCCAGTGTCCTCAAGATACAGCACCTCGTGGCCCAGCTCCCGCAGTCCCAGCAGGTACATCAGCGAGCACCAGGTCACGCCGCCGTAAGGATGGCGCCCGATGATGCCGGCCAGCAGGATTCTCACTCGCTGACACCCGTGGCCGCCGGCGTGTAGGCCGCCGCGGCGCCGCGCAGCAGTTCGTCCACCGTTTCCGGTTCGTCGAGCGACGGCCCGACCGACAACCGGGCGCACATCCGGCGATACAGCGCGCTCGACGCGAGCAGGATCTCGTGCGATCCCTGCGCCGCGAGTCGGCCCTCGTGCAGCACGAGAATGCGGGTGGCGTCGCGGATGGTGGACAGACGGTGCGCGATCACCAGCGTCGTGTGGCCGGGACGCAGCCGGCGCAGGGCGTCGAACACCGCCTGCTCCGAGATGGCGTCGACGGCCGACGTCGGCTCGTCCAGGATCAGGATCGGCGCCTGTTTCAGCAATGCCCGCGCGATGCCGAGCCGTTGCCGCTCACCCCCGGACAGCGTGGCGCCCGCCTCGGCGACCGGCGTGTCGTAGCCCTGCGGCAGCCGGCGCACGAAGTCGTCGGCATGGGCCGCGCGGGCCGCCGCGGCCACGTCGGCATCGGTGGCGTCGAGCCGCCCGTAGCGGATGTTGTCGGCGATGGTGCCGCTGAACAGGACCGGTGTCTGAGGCACGATCGCGATCTGCGCGCGCAGCGAGCCCAGCGCGTAGCGCGTCACGTCGAGGCCGTCGACGAGCACCCGGCCGGCCGACGGCTCGAAGAAGCGCGGAATCAGGTTGACGATGGTGGTCTTGCCCGCGCCCGTCAGGCCGACGATGGCCACCAGCTCGCCCGGACCCGCCTCGAAGCTGATCTCCTCGAGCACGGGGCGTCCGTCGTCGTAGGCGAACCCGACGTGGTCGAAGCGCACGCGCCCGGCCACCTGCGAGGCGTCACGTGCGTCCGGCGCGTCGAGTTTCTCCGGGGTCAGCGCCAGGATCTCCCGGATCCGCCGTGCGCTCACCATCGCCTGCCGCAAGAGTCCGGTCGTACGGGCGATCTCCGAGAGGGGGTCGTAGACCGCCGCCAGGTATGCAATCACGACCAGCAGCGTGCCGATGCTCAGGCGGCCGTCCAGCGCGTGCAGCCCGCCGACCACCAGGATGAGCGCGGTGCCCGCCAGGGTGATGGCGGTGACGGTCACCGAGAACAGCGATTCCTGCCAGGTCAACGTCAACCGCGCCCGCATGGTGTCCCGCCCCTGGCGGGCGAACCGGGACAGCTCGTGGCGCTCGCGGGTGAAGCTTTTCACCGCCGCCACCGAGGACAGGACCTCGAAGGACCGCTCGATCAACGACGCCTCGCGTGACTTCACCTCTTCGGCCTGGGCCGTCATCGTACCGGCGTGGTAGCGGAGGCACAGATACAGGAACGGTCCGACCGCCAGCGACAGCAGGGCCAGCGTCGCGTCGACATACAGCAGGATGACGAACATGAGCGCCAGGTTGATGGCGGCCAGCGCCAGCGGGAACAGACCGCCGATGACGAGGTCGTCCACGCAGTGGGCGTCGGCGTCCAGGCGGTACACCGAGTCGGCGGTGCGCGATTGCAGGTGGTGACGCAGCGGCAGCGTCTGCAACTGCGCGAGCAGCGTCTCGCGGAGCCGGTACACGACACGCTGACCCAGGTGTACCTGAAGCTGGGTGTGGAGCATTCGCACCACCTCGGCTCCAATCTGGATCAGCGCCCCGGTCGCGACGATCAGGATCAGCAACGCCGCCGGGCGGCCGGCGACGCCGGTGGGCAGCCAGTCGCTGATGGCCTGCGGGAGCGGCGCGGCGCTCAGCACGTTGTCGACGATGAGCTTGAGCGGCCACGGGGCGGCGGCGGCCAGAGCGATCTCCAGCAGGCTCAGCGCAACGATGAGCGCCGCGCGCCGCCGATACGGCCGCAGATAGGAGAGGGTCCAGGCGAGCAGGCTCACGGCGTGGTCTCTCCCTGGTTCGCGGTCGCCGGCGGCAGCGGTGCCGGCGCCGGCGCGGCCCCCGCCTCGGGGGGGATCGGGAGCCGCAGCAGGCCGGCGGCGGTGGTCACATGGGTCAGCGCGTGGTCGAGCAGGGCGGTGGCGCGGGTGGCCTGCCAGGCGGTACGTGCCGCGATCGCCAGACTGGCCAGGCCGGCCACGACCACGCCGACCGGGGGCGTGTACAGCGCCATCGAGGCGCCGATGCCGCCGGCCAGCAGCAGACCGAGGGTGACGCCCCGCAGGGTGCCCGCGAAGCTGAGCCGCAGGCGCGCCCGCACGCGGCACAGACAGGCGCCGCCCGCATGCTCTTCGACGAGCGTCTGCACGTGCAGCCAGCCCCAGCGCCCGATCGCCAGGCTGATGTCCCGGTCCGGCTGCCAGCCCTCGTCGACGTCGACCCGCTGGGCCGGCCGAGAGGCGCGCAACACCCCGACCAGTTCGCTGAGCAGCGTCGTATGCGCGGTCCAGGCGTCGCCCCAGAACGCATGCTCGATACCGGCCGGGGTGAGCAGCCGCGCCGCCGCGAGGGCGTCGCGCGGCCCAGGCAGCGGTGGCTTCCACGGATGCCGCATGACGTGCTGGGGAGCGACCGCTTCCGGCTGCGACAGTCCACGCACCCGGCCGCGCAGGCGCGCGAGCGGCTGGATGACGTGCAGCCAGGCGATCACGCCGCGATAGAGCCAGCGGCGGGCGCGCGCGGGCCACCGCCAGATGGCGGGCAATCCCTGCAGGTCGGAACGCCAGGCGTGCGTCAGACAGCGGCCCAGGGTGGCCAGCGCCCCGAGGATGCCGGCCGCCAACGGCAGCCACGCGGCATCCATGCCGGCGAAGGGGCCGAGGTTGCCGACGACGAGCAGGGCGCCCGTCACCGCCATCCAGGCCGGCGTGTGCGGCAGATACTGCCAGGGCCGCGCCTGTGTGCTGTAGACCGACGGAAACGCCGCGGTGCCCCAGACCCCGGTGTTGACCCGCTGTGCCGAGGCGGTGCGCAGGAACGGCAGCGAGCTGTAGATGCGCCCGTGCCAGACCATGTGTCCCGCCAGGAACTTCTCCGGGTGATGGGCGTCGAGCCAGGTCTCGCCTTCGCCGTAGCCGACCTGCTGGCGCCAGTAGGCGCGGATGCTGGCGCGGTGGTGGTGCCAGACGAGCGCGGCGGGGGCGAAGGCGATCCGTCTGCCGGCCGCCTGCAGCCGCCAGCAGATGTCCACGTCGTCGCCGGCCCGGAGATACACCGGATTGAAGCCGTCGACCGCCAGCAGCGCGTCACGGCGAAAGGCCATGTTGCAGCCGGGCACGTGCTCGGCCGTCCGGTCATCCAGCATGACGTGTGTCGGGCCGCCCGGCGCGCGGGCGACGCACTGGGCGATCCACGGATCGTCGGCGGGCACGATGTTCGGGCCGCCGGCGCCCGCGGCGTCGGACGCCAGCATCGGTTGCACGAGGTAGGTCAGCCAGTCGGGGTCGACCCGGCAATCGCCGTCGGTGTACGCGACGATGCTGCCGGTGGCGGCGGCCAGCCCGGCGTTGCGCGCGGCGCTGAGCCCGCCGTTCAGCAGATCGATGACCCGCACGCCCTCGTGCCGGCGGGCAATGGCGGGGGTGGCGTCGCGCGAGCCGTCGTTGATGACGATAATCTCCGTGCGCGGATAGGTCAGCGCGCCGAGCGACGTCAGACAGTCGTCGATCGTGTCCGCCGCGTTGTAGGCGCAGACGACCACGGACACGGTCGGCCAGTCGTCCATGACCGACCGCGGGAACGGGGAGTCGCAGAACACCGCGGCGACCGTCGCGAGCGCCGGTTTCGGGGTGCGGTCGGCGCGCACCAGCCCGAACGCCCAGTCGCTGACCGTACGCCCGCCCCGCCACCAGTCATCGGTCCAGGCGTAGGCGATCGCCCCGCACGCGCCTTCTTCGAACGCACAGCGGAGATGGGTGGCGGTGATGCGCGCCTGGCCGTCTTCGCCTTCGCTGCCGCTGTCGCTGCCCGCCTCGGCCAGCAGCAGCGGCTTCGCGCCGGCGATGTGGTGCAGCCGCGCCAGATAGTCCCGCGCCGCGGTCTCGTGGTGCAGGTAGATGTTGAACGCGCACAGGTCGAAGACGTCGAGTTCGAGAAACTCGGTGGGCGGGTAGTTCACATAGGTGAACAGCAGGTCCGGGGCGGCGGCCTTGACCTCCAGATACAGCGCCGTCAGGAACCGTTCCACCCGCCGCCGGCCATGCCAGCGGACGATGCCGCCCGGAATCTCGTTGCCCACCGCGCACAGCAGCATGGCCGGATGCGCCGCCAGACGCCGCACCGTGCCGGCGGCGTCGCGTCTGATGCCGGCCGCGGTGCCGGCCTCGTCGAGAAACGGGGCGTGCTGCGGCCAGGCGAGCCCGGCCATGACCCGCAGTCCGTGCCGCGCGGCGGCGTCGAGCAGGGTGTCGGTCGGCGGCGTGTAGGTGCGGACGGTGTTGATGCCGGCCGCCGCCATCTTTGCGAAGTCGGCGTCGATCGCGGCCGGCGGTGGGAACTGCACGCCGTCGGCGTCGGGTGTGAACGTGCCGTAGGTCACGCCCTTGACGAGGAAGCGCCGGCCGTCGACCTCCAGGAACTTGCCGTTGACGGTGCGGCTCGGCGGGGCGGTCCCCGCGGCGCCGAGTGGGCTGGACCGCATGCCTCGCATCTTATCAGCGCGCCGCCGCGGCGGAGGACGCCCGAGTCCGTTCCAATCCAGAAATGAGCCTGAATCGGCGGCACGTGAGCCGCGGCTGAGGGCGACCGAATCAGCAGATCGAAACAGGGATCCTGGCGCGGGCTGCGGTAAGCCGGCGCGACGACAACGGCCAGCAGCCCGTGGTGAAATCCCGCGTTGCACCGAGATCTGGTCGTAACGATGCTGCGCCCGCTGAGCAAGGCGTGTAGGGGCAACCCTTGTGGTTGCCCTGTTCGTCAGCTCGACGAAGAGATCTTCTGGCCGTCCGACCGCCGCACGTCTTACGCGAGCTCGTAGGCGCGCAGCAACCAGCGCCGCACGGCGTCGTCCACCTCTTCCCGGCGTTCGATGCGTACGCGATGGCTGACCATTGCGTTGAAGCTGCCGGAGGCTTCCAGGCGTCCGCTGGTCGGGACGCCGGGCAGGTTGAGCCCGAGATCGAGCCGGGTACGGGTGGAGGGCTGGATGAGACCGAACTGTTTCGATCGCCTGAGACTGACATAGGCCCGTTTCGGCGCAATCGTCACGTCCGTGCCGAGCGACGCGGCGATGGCCGCCAGCGCGTCGTAGATCGGTCTGAGACCGGCCTTGGGCCCCGTGTATTGCGCGGCGACCAGATCGACGCCGGGCGCGGCGGACCCGGCGTCGCTCTTCAGGGCCTTGAGCGCGATCAGATTGGCGAACCCGTGCGTCAGGCCGTGGTCGCCCTTCAGCGTCTTCATGATTTCGCCGTGTCTGGACGCATCTGAGGTCTTGACGATGGCGAGCCACTCGTCCAGTGTCTTGCCGGTCTTCGCGGGCAGGTTGGCGATCATGGCGATCGCCATCTGCTCCGGGGACTGGGCCATGCCGTTTCTCCTTGCGCTGTGCGTCCGCTTCGTAGCGGCGACTCAACCGACCGACGACACCCGGACCGACACGGCGGCGCTGGGATCACCGATGCGGATATGATACCCGGTCATGGTGGAAGGATGGTTCGCGACGGGAGCGTTGCTGTGTGGCCTCGGGGTGATACTGGGCGCGTTCGGTGCGCACGGTCTCGAGAGTCGATTGACCCCCGACATGCTGGCGACGTACGAAATCGGTGTGCGGTATCACATCAGTCATGCGCTCGGGTTGCTGGCCGTCGCCTGGGCCGCGGCGCGCTGGCCCAACGCCTGGACCGGCTCGGCCGGATGGCTCTTCGTGGCGGGCATCCTCATCTTCTCAGGCAGTCTGTACGTGCTGGCGGTGACCGGCATCCGGTGGCTCGGCGCGGTGACACCGATCGGCGGGCTGTGCTTCATCGCCGGCTGGGTGGCCCTCGCCGTGGGCGCGCTCCGCGCCGGATAGCCGCCCGCGCCCGGCGCAGCGCCGATCCCGGTGTAACGCGGGGTTTCTAGTCTCCCAGATGTTGCCGGAAGAACGCGACCGTTCTCGGCCACGCGGCTTCGGCGGCGGCCAGGTTGGCGCCCTCCCTGGCCTCCTGGGCGCGCAGGAAGCCGTGCCCGGCGCCCTCGTAGATGATCGGTTCGTATGATTTCCCGTCCGCCATCGCCTCCCGGGCGCGCGGGATGGTCGAGTTCACCCGTTCGTCGTCCTCGCCGTAGAGCCCGAGCACCGGGGCGTTGATCTGCCCGAACTCGTCTGGCGATTCGGGCGAGGTGCCGTAGTAGACGACGGCCGCGTCAAGCGCCGGCTGGCTGACCGCGTAGGCGAAGCTGGCGCCGCCGCCCCAGCAGAAGCCGACCGATCCGATGCGCCCGTTGCCGGCCTCGATGTCGAGCGCGTAGGTTCGCACCGCGTCCAGCCGCCGGCCCCGTTCGTCCGCTTCGAGCGTGCGGATGGTGGCCACGACGTTGTCGCGCTCGCCGAGCGAGGCGGTGCCGCCGCCGTCCGGCCCCATGCCCGACAGCAGGTCGGGCGCGACCGCGATGAAGCCTTCCGCGGCAAACTGGTCGGCGACCCCGCGAATCCAGTCGGTCAGGCCGAAGATCTCGTGAATGACCAGCACGATCGGCGCTGGGCCCGACCGCTCCGGATAGACGACCCAGGTGCTGATCGGCACATCGCTGCCCGGCAGTTCGATGTCGACCCACTCGCCATGGCGGGGCGAACCGTTCAACCGGTCGGGCGCCGTCTCCTCGGTGGGCGGCAACGCCGCCGCCGCCGGCATCGGGGCGGCGGACTCGGCGGTCCCGGCCATGGGCGCCTCCGTTTCGTCGGGCGCCGCCCCGCAGGCGACTCCCAGCGTGCACAGCGCCGCCAGCGATACCGTCAACAGTCGTCGGGTGTCCAGCATGTCTGCCCTCCAGCCGCCATCCTACCGCACGCTACGGGAATATGGTCAACGGCGGCGCGTGGCGCGGGCGCAGCCCGATGTCCGTGGCCCGTGCTGCCAGTGTGTCGAGCGCAGTGCGCCCCATGGGTCCCAGGTCGGTGGTCCACTCGTTCACATAGAGGTCGACGTGCTTGAACATGACGTCGTCGCTCAACTCCTGCGCGTAGCGGCGCATCGTCGGGACCGTGTCGTCGCGGTGGCGGCGCGCATGATCCAGCGAGTCGCGGAGGACGTCGCCGATGGTGCGGATGGTGTCGGCGCCCAGCCGGTGGCGCGCGAGAATGCCGCCCAGCGGCAGCGGGGTCGAGGTGGCCTGCTCCCAGGTGTCGCCCAGGTCTTCGACCATCGCCAGACCGTGCGCCCGCCACGTGAAGCGGCCTTCGTGGATACAGACCCCGAAGTCGGCGGCGCCCGCGGCGAGCGCCGGAAAGATCTCCGAGAACACGACGTGATCCAGGACGCCTTCATCCGCATGGAACAGCTTGTAGAGCAGGGTCGCGGTGGTGTGTGCGCCAGGGCACAGCACCCGCGCTGGTCGTTCGCCGGTGTCCGAAACGATTGTGCGACCTGGCTGGGCGCCGTGCCGCGCCGCCAGCAGCAGCGGGCCGACGCCGAACCCGAGCGCCGACCCCACCGGCAGCACGCCCAGCTCGCCGGACAGCAGCAGCGCCGCGTGAAAGCTCGCCTTGGCCACATCGAAGTCGCCGCTGAACAGGCGCCGGTTCAGCGCCTCCACATCGAGCAGTTCGACACGAAAGTCCAGACCGCGCAGATCGACCTTGCGCGCCAGGATGGCGTGGAAGGCGAACGTGTCGTTCGGGCAGGTCGAGATGCCGAGGTGGATGGGGGTCACTGCAGGTCGTCCCACACGGGCCTGGCGACGAGGTCGTTGACGAGTGGCCAGACGGCGTCCATCGCTTCCGGCACCTGCCAGCCGGAGGTCAACCGGTTCCCCGCCAGATTCGAGATGCCGCGCGTGATCGCGAGCGGAACCGCCGCCAGACGGCAGGCGACGGCGACGCCGAAGCCCTCCATGTCTTCGGCCAGGGCGCCAGGGTGGAGCTGCGCGCGGCGGCGGGCCTCGTCGGCGGAGACCGAGGCCGCACAACAGGTAAGCAGCAGGCCGGGAGCCGCCGGCACCGGGATGCTCAAGCCCAACTCGTCCTTGATGATCCCGTCGTCGTCGCCGGTGCCGGGCCACTGGGGAAACCCCATCTTGCCGGCCGACACGAAGCGGGACCCGGTGCCGACGCCGATTCCGTACATCACGACCCGGCCAAAGACGGCCGCGGCGCCCACCGCCAGCCGTTGCCGGTCGAAGGTCCCGGCGATGCCGGTCAGGACGACCCGGTCGGGGGTGTGCTGCGCGATCAGGCTGGCCGTGCGGGCCGCCGCCGCCACGGGACCGAACCCGCACAGTTCGCACGGCGCTGTGACGCCGAAGCCCGGGTGGCGGGTCAGATGCCGCCGCTCGATGTCGGTCGGGACCAGCACGAGCGTGCGGGGCGTGGCGTGCACGTTACCCCTTGGTCTCGCGGCGGGCGACTCCGGTCTCCCGGGCCGCCGCCGCCACCGCCTTCGCGACCGCCTTGACGACCGCCCGGTTGAAGACACTCGGGATGATGTAGTCCTCGTGCAGTTCCGCGGCCGGGATCACGCCGGCGATCGCGTAGGCCGCCGCCTGCTTCATCTGGTCGTTGATCGCCGTGGCGCGGGCGTCGAGCGCCCCGCGGAAGACACCGGGGAAGGCCAGGACGTTGTTGATCTGATTCGGGTAGTCCGACCGTCCGGTCGCCATGATTCGGACGTGCGGCGTCGCCACTTCCGGCATGATCTCCGGGGTGGGGTTCGCCATCGCGAAGACCACCGGGTCGCGGTTCATCTTCTTCAGCATCGGCACCGTCAGCAGACCGGGGCCGGAGAGGCCCACGACGACGTCGGCGCCCTCGATCACGTCTGCCAGCGTTCCCCGTTCACCGTTGGGGTTGGTATGGTCGGCGTACCACTGCTTCATGTAGTTCATGTGCTCGGTGCGGCCGGCGTAGACGGCGCCGATCCGGTCGCAGCCGATGATGTTGGCGATGCCGTAGCGCATGAAGATCTTGCTGACCGCCACGCCCGAGGCGCCGACGCCGCTGACCACCACCTTCAGATCGTCCGGCTGCTTGCCGACGACCCGCAGCGCGTTGATCAACGGCGCCAGCGTGACGATAGCGGTGCCGTGCTGGTCGTCGTGGAAGACGGGAATGTCGAGCTTCTTCTGCAGGCGCTCCTCGATCTCGAAGCAGCGCGGCGCGGCGATATCCTCCAGGTTGATGCCGCCGAACGATGTCGCCAGATGGCCGACGGTGTCGACGATGGCGTCGGCATCCTTCGTATCGAGTGCGAGCGGAAACGCGTCGACACCCGCGAACTCCTTGAAGAGCGCGCACTTGCCCTCCATCACCGGCATCGCCGCGGCGGGACCGATGTCGCCGAGACCGAGCACGGCGGTGCCGTCCGTCACCACCGCGACCGTGTTCTTCTTGATGGTCAGCGAGTGGGCGTCGTCCGGCCGCCGGTGAATCGCCATGCAGACCCGCGCGACGCCGGGGGTATAGACCATCGACAGGTCGTCGCGGGTCCTGATCGGCACGCGGCTCACCACTTCGATCTTGCCGCCCAGATGCAGCAGAAAGGTGCGATCCGAGTGGTGCACCACGGTGAAGTCTTCAAGCGCGCGGACACCATCGAGCAGCGCATTGGCATGGTCGTCGTCCCGGCAGTTGACGGTCAGGTCGCGCACCATCATGCCGTCGCCCACCGACACGAGGTCCACGGCGCCGATGTCGCCGCCGAGACGCCCGATCTCCGAGGCCAGACGTCCGAGCATGCCGCTGTCGTTCTTGAACTGCACGCGGACCGTCAAACTGTTGCTGACGTTCGGGGTGTCACCCATCGGTTCCTCTCGTGAGTCAGAGACTGAAGTCCACCTGATTGAGACTGATCATCCTACCGCACGCGCCTCGGCGGCAAGGCCATAGCGCGCCGCGCGACCCGCCGCGCGGCGCGGATCGTCGGCCAGGTCGCGCACCGGGCCGGGCCGGTCGTGACGATCACGCGCGCAGATCGTAGCAGCGCAGGCAAGGCGCGGCGCCGGTCAGGATGTCCCGGGTGTTCTGCATGACATAGAGCAGGCCGCGGCTGAGCACCGGCAGGGTCCACGATTCCTGCGCGGCGGCCAGCCAGGCGCGCGACACCTCCCGGTATCCGGCGGGAGTGAGGTCGAGCCACAGCAGATGGCCCAGCTCGCCCAGCGCCAGGAACTGTCCGTCCACCGCCAGAAGCGATCCTCGCGCCGTGCCGACGATCGCCTGCCGTTGCCGTCCGCCCTGCTCGAAGGTCTCGGTCCACTGCGGCGCCTCGCGCCAGACGATCCGGCCGTCGGCGGCATCGACGCAGGCGAGTGACGCATCGCCCTGGTTCCGGCCGTCGTAACCGTAGAGAAACCCGTCCTGGTGGATCGCGGTGTTGAAGTGCAGCGCGAACTCCTGCGTCGTCCAGAGCACCTCGTGCGTGAAATCGGGCCGTATCTGCAGCAGCGCGCTCCCCGTCCGGTAGCTCGCCGAGATGAACACCTTGTCGTCGAAGACCACGGGGCAGGAGGCGTTGACCGAATCGTAGGTGCGGCTGCGAAACGGAAACGCGAAATCGATGGCGCCGTCGGCCGGGTCGATCGACAACAGGCCGCCGGCGGGCGGATTGGATTCGCCCCCCGCGAAGACCATGATGCGTGGCGCGCCGTGAATGACCGCCGGCGCCGGCGAGGCATAGCTCGGACCCCAGTCGCCCGCGCGCCACGCTTCGGCGCCGGTGTCGGCGTCGAACGCCACGACACAGGGACCGCCCGGGGCGCCGACGTTCACGATCAGCAGCCCCGCGTGGACCAGCGGGGTGGACGAGGTGCCGAAGAAGTCCTGCCGCACCCCGTACTCGTTGCGCAGGTCGCGGCTCCAGATGCCGTCACCCGTCGTCAACTCGAGGCAGTGCAGCCGTCCTTCGGCGCCGATGGTGAACAGCCGCTGACCGTCGATGACGGGGCTCGACCGCGGTCCGTTGTTGTAGCCGTAGCGATCGCGGTAGGCGGTGGCGTAGCGGAACTGCCAGCGGGACTCACCGGTTTCCGGATGGCGGTTCTCGATGACTTCCTGGTCGCCGACGCGATGAAAGAGCAGCAGATTGTCGCCGGCGATGGCGGGCGAGGTGTAACCGGCGCCCTTCTCAAGTTCCCACACGAGCGGCGGCGGCAGGTCGCGGCTGAGATGGGTCTCCGTCGAGACGGCGTTGTGGGACGGACCGAGAAAAGAGGGCCAGTCGTGGGTCACCGCGTCCGGCGACAGCGGTCGCGGCGTTGCGCCGGACGGGGACTGACCGCGGGCGGCGCCGGCGAGAAGCGCCTGCCCCGCCAGCACCTGCAGCAACGCACGTCGCGAGATCATGGTCATGGCCCGCCGACTCCGCCTGCGGCTGATCCGGCGGCGCGCGCGGCACGTACAGCTCCGCCTTCCAGCCGCGTTGCGCGGCTGGCGCCGTGACGTTCAGGAAGAGACGGGGTTCCCGCGGGCGCGCCGGGCGCGTCAGTTGCCGAGCTTGACAACGTTCTCGGCGGCCGGGCCCTTGAGACCCTGCACCACGTCGAACTCCACCCGTTCACCCTCGGTCAGGCTCTTGAAGCCGGTGCCCTGGATGGCGGAGTGGTGGACGAAAACATCTTTCTCACCGTCGTCACGAGTGAGAAAACCGAACCCCTTGCTGTCGTTGAACCACTTCACGGTGCCGGTATTTGGCATGTTCTTCCTGCACGTCTTGTATCGTCGGAGTTCGGTCTTGCCGTGTACTGCCGACTACATGGATGCGCGACTGGCGTCGCGCGGCAGACACCTCCCCTGTGGTCGGTGCCATTCGAGCACCCAATAGCATACTCGCAACGGCCGACCAACGGTCAAGCAGAACCGCGCGGCAGAAACGCCCGGTGCACTCCGGAGCGTGCCGGCGCGCTATAATCCCGGTTCCTGCACTCGCTGCTCGGGCGCCGCGGCGGTTGGAGGAAGGGGGGACAACGTGTCGACAGGTGGTCCGAAGAGCGCGGTCGAGCTGGTCATGGAGCGCTTGCGGCAGCAGGACGCCGCCGGCGACGCGGACGGACAGGCTCGGTTGAGCGACGAGCAGCGGGCGGCCATCGCCGCCGCCCGCCAAGACTACGAGGCCAGGGTCGCGGAAGCCGAGATCCTGTTCCGGTCCACGCTCGCGGTGACGGCGGACCACGAAGCCCGCCAGCAACTCGAAGCGAACCACCGTCGCGACCTCGGCCAGTTCGCCTCGTCGCGTGACAAGAAGATCGCCGCGGCCCGGAAAGGCGGGACAGCGGCGTGAGGGGGCTCATTGTCGCGTTGACCCTCGTGAACTTCCTGCTGCTGGTGCCTGGTGTCACCCTGCCGATCTACAGCGTCTCGATCACGACCCAGGTTGAAGCCTCGATCATCCCCGAGCCGGTCCAGGTGACGGTCTACGAACAGACCCGTTCGATTCTCGGCACGGTCCGGGAACTCTGGCAGTCGGCGGACTATCTGGTGTCGTTCCTGATCCTGCTGTTCAGCATCATCGTGCCGGTGACGAAGGGGTCGCTGCTGCTGGGGTCCATCTATGTCGTGAAAGACGCGGTCAAGCGGCGTCTCGTGCTGCTGGTCGACCTGATCGGCAAGTGGTCGATGGCCGATGTCTTCGTCGTGGCCATTTTCCTGGCGTATCTGGCGACACGCGATCAGGCGCAGACGAACAGCTTCACCGTGCCGGTCCTGATCCAGCAGGTGGATGTCGGCATGGAGACGCGCCTGACCTCGACCCTCGGGCCAGGGTTCTACTACTTCCTCGGGTACTGCCTCTTTTCCGTGGCCTGGACACAGGCGTTGAAACAGCTCCAGCGCAGCAGGTGACCCGGGTGGGGCCGGCGTGCAGGCCGCACTCGGTCCCGGCGCAGTCCGCGCGACCGGCCTGCTCGTCCGCGCCGGCGGCGACGCGGCTCGTGCCTGCATTTTCGTCTATTCGGCCGGCAGTTACTTCTTGTTCGGCCCGCCGGGCCTCTCGATGCGCGTGAGGAGATCGCCGGTCCGGCCCTCGAAGGACTCGTTCTGCAGCACCTGCGGGCGTGGATCAGTTACGGCGGGGCCGATTGCCGTGTCCATTTCTGGCGAACGAGGACCGGCTCGGAGGTCGACTTCGTCCTGTACGGCGGCGCGGGATTCCACGCCATCGAGGTCAAGAACAGCCGGTCGGTGCGTCTGAGCGACCTGCGGGGGCTGAGGACGTTCCACCGGGACTACCCCGAGTCCTCGCCGCTCCTCCTGTATCGCGGTGACGAGGCCCTGGAACGGAACGGCGTCCGGTGCCTGCCGGTCGACCAGTTTCTGCGCGAGTTGATCCCGGGGCGCGACCTCCCGTGCTGAAACCGGACCGGTCCCACCGGCCTGCCGTCACCCGTGGGGTTTGCAGAACCCGGACGATTGGGCCGGGTGCCTCGACGGATGTTTGACCCGCGGTCCTTGCGTCACGCGGGTTCCACGCTGATCTACTCGGACAAGGGCGGACGTCCGGCCTGTGCAGGCTCGCGGTTGACCAGCGCCTTCAGCTCCTTCTTCGTCATGCTGCCTTCCTTCACTGGCTGCCCTTTCGTCGGCGGGGCGCACCAGCAGGCCCAGGTCGCCGGTATCGTCACCCGGCGGCGGGAGCGCCGCGCGGAAGGCGCCCGTAGACAACACGCCGCACGGCCGCTGCAGCGATCGCGGCCGTGACCGGGAGCGACCCCCCGTTTTTCGGCACTGGAGCGGCAACGCCGGGGGCGTGCTGATCACACGCCGCCGCCTACGCCGCGGCGGCGGGGACGTAGCCCTGGTGGCGGGCCGCGGCCTCGAAAAAGCGCAGGCTTTCGAGCGGGGGCAGGAGCAGCAACGCTATAGCACCTCCGGACGGGATGCTCAGGACAATACGCGATTATGCCGTTGCGCACCATACCCGCCGGCGGCAAGACCGGATAGTTACGGCGAAACTAGTGGAAACGGAGACCGGCCCGGCGGCTCGCAGCCGGGCGGCGGGCCGCAGAGGCTCCGGTCGGCCGGTATTGAATAGACAAATTGTACTTAGTCATAGACATAATAGAACTATCCCTACTATGGCGCAGGTGTGGGCGGTCAATGCGGCGTTTCCAACGCATTGGCGGGGTAGTTTCTCACCATCCAGATCGGTCCTATGACTTAATATAAATATCGCATAGCAATAATTGAATCGTGGCATTGTTAGTGGTGTTGACAGGACCGTAGCAAAGCGCTAGCGTCTCTTGTCAAACAGCGCTGCCGCACACCTATTTTTCGGCGCGGTGCGGCAGCACCCGATTCAGTTGAAGGAGGGCGAACCTATGGTCGTCAGTGGCAACGGCAAGATGGACGACTCGACAAAAGGCTTGGCATCCAGCGAGCGTGTTGAGTCGCCTATTCCGAGCCGAGCCGAGCATAACCTGTCGAGATTGAGGAGAAATCCATAATGGCACAATCTTTGAAGAGAGAGAGAGAGAGAGAGAGAGAGAGAGAGGAGAGAATTCTGCGGCCTCAGCCCCGAGCGCCGAATATTGCTTAGGTTCCACCACACCGCCATCGCCGCCTGACCGCCGGCCGCCCCGCCGGGGCGGCCGTCCTTCCTCAGAGACCTATTCCGCCGCCGGCCGGCCGCCGGTTCTCGAGCGCCTGCGGGTCGCACGGCGTTCGCTCGTCGGCTCCGCCCGGGCGCAGGCCGCCGCAGCGCTGCTCGCGCTCACCGGCGCGTTCGCCCTGCCCGCATCGGCCCAGACCCTGCCGGCCGCGCCGACGAACTTCTCTGCCGAGGTGCTGAGCTTCGACGCGAAAGGGATCGCGAGCATCGGAAGGGTGACGACCTGGCCGCCCGCCCGCGATGCCCACGCCGTCCGCGATGCTCACTGCGGTCCGTTTATGGACCTGAGTTGGACCCCGGACCCGGACGATCTCTTGCCCCCCGCACTCGAAAAGTACCAGTACCAAATCGCGGACGCGGCCCTGCATGCGACACTAGCGAATCCCAGTGTCGCACCCTGGCCCGAGGTAGATCACGTCGACATCCCCGACAGCGCCCCCGGGGGAACAAACTATAGCTCCTACACAGTAACCAGTTATCAAGGAGCTTGCCTGAGCAGGGGAGCAACCTACTACTTGACGCTTAGGGGATTGTATGGGGGCTACGGCGGTGTTTCGGCCGGGCCTATCAGCAGAACGGTGTGGGAGCTGCCGGCCGCGCCCGAACTCACCGCCACTGCCGGTGACGGGCAAATTGTCCTGAATTGGACGGAGCCCGACGACGGCGGCCAGCCGATCTTGGGCTACCGGCTCATGACCAACACCGAAGGCTTGGGTCCCGACGGCTTGGGTGCGTCCTGGACCGTGCTGGCGCTGCTGGACGGGTCAACCACCAGCTACACCCACACTGGGCTGGACGAGGGCGTCACGCGTTACTACTACTGGGTGCAAGCGCAGAACAGCGAAGGTATCGGCCCGTACTCGGACGTAGCCAGCGCCACCATCGGCCCGGGCGCCAGAGTCACCTCCGTGGTGGTCGCGTCCGCGCCGCAGTCGGGGGACACGTACCGCTCATACGAGACGATCGTGTTCACGGTGACGTTCAGCAAGCCGGTGCAGGTCACACCGGGGCGACTGAGGCTGAAGGTCGGTCTCGACAATCCCGGCGGGGCCTCCGGGAGCACGGTGGAGGCCGTGTTCTCGGGCCTCTCGCAGAGCCAGCGCCCGACCGCCGATACCCCGCAGGCCCGGCTCGCCCCGCATATGCATTTCGAATACAAGGTGCAGCTGTTCGACCGCGACAAGGACGGCGTGCGCATCGGCGCCAATGCGTTGCGGCTCGCCTCCGGGGCACGGATTCAAGGCGAGGGCGGCGGGAACGCGGAGTTAGACCATGCCGCGCTCGGTCCGCTGTCCGACCACAAGGTTGACGGGACGGCGGACGTGCCGATGATCGAACGGATCGACGTGGTTTCGACGCCGCGGCTGAGGTCGAAGGGCACCACGAACAGGGACACCTACGGCGAGGGCGAGACCATCCGCATCGAGGTGCGCTTCGACCAGCCGGTGGTGGTCGAGGGCGAGCCGACGTTCGCGCTCGAGGTGGGCAATCCCTGCCTGGCGGTGTGCGAGGCCGACTACGAGTCGGGGAGCGGCACGGACACGCTGGTGTTCGCGTACCTGGTGCTGGAGGTCGACATCGACCGCAACGGCATCGCGATCCGCGGCAACCCGATCGAGGTGGTGTCCGGCGACAGCATCCGCAACGCCGCGGACCAGGAGGCGCACCTTTCCTCCAAGGGGAAGGGCACGCAGCGCGGCCACAAGGTGGACGGGTCACGGGCGGCGGGGTCGCACCTGTCGGTGGAGGACGCCGAGGCGCACGAGGCCGACGGCGCGATGGAGTTCACGGTGCGCCTGGAGCCGCACGGCCTGGGCATCGTGACGGTCGACTACGCGACGGCCGACGGCTCGGGGGACACGGGCGCGGTCGCGGGCGAGGACTACACGGAGACGCGCGGCACGCTGACGTTCAATCCGCTGGAGACGGAGCGGACGGTGTCGGTGCCGATCACCGACGACGCCCACGAGGACGACGGCGAGACGTTCACGCTGACGCTGTCGAACCCGGACGGCGCGGCGCTCAGGTCCGGCGATGCCAAGGGCACGGGCACGATCCGCAACAGCGAGATCCAGCCGCTGACGGCGACGTTCGAGGACGTGCCGTCGGCGCACGACGGGAGCGCGTTCACGTTCCGGATGGCGTTCAGTGAGGACATCGGGATCAGCTACCGGGCGCTGCGCGAGGACGCGCTGGCGGTGACCGGCGGGCGGGTGACACGGGGGGCGCGCGTGGACGACCGCCGCGACCTGTTCGAGATGACGGTCGAGCCGGACGGCGCCGGCGACGTGACGATCGAGCTGCCGGCGGGGCGCGAGTGCGGGGTCTCGGGTGCGATCTGCACCAAGGGCGAGAACCGGCGGCAGTTGACCAACACGCCGACGGCGACGGTCGCCGGTCCGGCGGACGAGGGGCCGGAGCCGAACACGCCGGCGACCGGTGCGCCGACGATCGGTGGGACGCCGCAGGTCGGGGAGGAGCTGACCGCCTCGACGTCGGGCATCTCCGACGCCGACGGGCTGGACGACGCGCGCTTCGCCTACCAGTGGATGCGCACGGACACCGACATCCGGGGGGCGACCGGGTCGCGCTACACGGCGGTGGCGGCCGACGAGGGTGAGCGGCTGAAGGTGCGGGTGAGCTTCACCGACGACGTGGGCAACGCGGAGAACCTCACCAGCGCGGCGACCGATGCGGTCGCCGCGGCGCCGGAGCCGCTGACGGCGAGCTTCGAGGGCCTGCCGGCCGAACACCGCGGCCAGGGGTCGTTCCGCTTCCGGGTGGCGTTCAGCGACGGGATCAAGATCAGCTACAAGACGGTGCGCGATGCGTCGTTCACGGTGACGGCCGGCGACGTCACGGGCGCGCGCCGGGTCGACGGCCGCCGCGACCTGTGGGAGATCACGGTCGAGCCGGCGTCGGACACGGCGGTGACCGTCCGGCTGCCGGAGACGACGGACTGCGGCGCGAGCGGGGCGATCTGCACCAGCGACGGCCGGCCGCTATCACACGCGCTGTCGGCGACGGTGGCCGGCCCGGTGGGGATCGCGGTGGCGGATGCGCGCGTGGAGGAAGGGGCGGGCGCCCTGCTGGCCTTCGCGGTCACGCTGAGCCGCGCGGCGAGCGGCACGCTGACGGTCGACTACCAGACGGCGGACGGCAGCGCGCAGGCGGGCGTGGACTATACGGCGGCGAGCGGGACGCTGACGTTCCGGGCGGGCGAGTCGTCGCAGACGATCGAGGTCGGGGTGCTGGACGACGCGCACGACGAGGGCGAGGAGACGCTGACGCTGGCGCTGTCGAACGCCTCGTCGGGGCGGCTGACCGACGGCGAGGCGACGGGGACGATCGAGAACTCCGATCCGCTGCCGCGGGCGCTGCTGGCGCGCTTCGGGCGGGCGGCGGCGGTGCACGTGGTCGAGCACGTCGAGGAGCGGCTGGCGGCGCCGCGCGCGCCGGGCTTCCGGGGCCGGTTCGCGGGCCGGGAGCTGCGGCGCGGCATGGAGCGCGACATCGCGCTCAACTTCCTGCGCCAGCTCGGCGGGGCGGCCGGCGCGGGGCCGATGGGCGCGGGCGTCCACGGTCCGCTCTCCGGCGCGGCGGCGACCGGGACGGCGCCGCTCGGGATGCCGGGGCCTGCCGGCGGCGGGCGCCTGGCCGCGGCGTCGGGTCCGATGGGCGGCGGGTCCGGTGCGATGGGCATGGGGGCCGGTCCGATGGGCGGCGGGTCCGGGCCGGACGGCGGGCTCGACCGCGGCGGACTGCTGCGGATGGGCCTCGGGGGCGGCGACGTGCTGACCGGCTCGGACTTCGCGCTGGGCCGCCAGACCCGCCACGGCGGCATCCTCTCCATCTGGAGCCGCGGGTCGCAGTCGCGCTTTTCCGGCCGCGAGGGCGAGCTGTCGCTGGGCGGCGACGTGCGCACGACGATGTTCGGGGCCGACTACGCGAAGGGGCCGCTCGTCGCCGGCCTGTCGCTGGCGCACAGCCGGGGCCTGGGCGAGTACGCCGGGGTCGCCGGCGGCCAGGTGGCCTCGTCCGTGACGGGCCTCTACCCGTGGCTGGGCTACAAGGCGACCGACCGCATCACGGTGTGGGGCGTGACGGGCTACGGCTCCGGCGGGCTGTTGCTGACGCCCGAAGGCGGGCCGGCGCTGGAGTCGGACCTGTCGATGGCGATGGCGGCGGCCGGTACGCGGGGCGAGCTGGTCTCCGGCGGTGCGGGCGGCTTCGCGCTGGCGTTCAAGGCCGATGCGCTGTGGGTCGGGACGTCGATCGACGGCGTGGACGGCCCGGCGGGACGCCTGAAGGCGACCGAGGCGGCGGTGACCCGCATCCGGACGGGGCTTGAAGGCTCGCGCGCCTACACGCTCGCCGGCCGGCTGTCGCTCAAGCCGAGCGTCGAGGTGGGGTTGCGGCACGACGGCGGCGACGCCGAGACCGGCGCCGGCATGGACGTTGGCGGCGGGCTGGTGGTGTCGGACTCGTCGACCGGGCTGGCAGTCGACCTGCGGGTGCGGATGCTGGTGATGCACCAGGCCGAGGGCTTCCGCGAGCGGGGCATGGCGCTCTCTTTGAGCTACAACCCGACGCCGTCGACGCCGCTGGGCTTTGTGGCGCGGGTGGCGCCGTCGTGGGGCGGGCAGGCGACGAGCGGGGCCGAGGCGCTGTGGGGCCGCGAGACGATGGCGGGGATGGCGCCCGGCGGCGTCGCCTCGGGCAACCGTCTCGATGGCGAGGTCGGCTACGGGCTGCCGGTGGGCAGCCGCTTCGTCGGCACGCCGCGGGTCGGCTTCAGCACGTCCGAGCACGCGCGGGACTACCGGGTCGGCTACGGTCTCGGGTTGCTGAACCGCGAGAGCCTGAGCTTCGAGCTGGGCATCGACGCGCAGCGCCGCGAGAGTCCGCTGCTGGCGGGCGCAAGCAACGGCGCCGTCGGCCGGGCCACGATGCGCTGGTAGAAGCCCGCTCCGGCAGAATGAAGGAGGCACACCGTCGGCCGAAGCAGGCGCAACGCGTTGGGCCACAACCATGTGAACGGCATGACCAGAACCGCGCAGCAGGAACGGATGGACCCACGCCCCGGCTCGTCCGGGGCCTTCGCTTGCACGTTCCGATTCCGCCACGCGGCGACACGATGAAATTCGGGGCTCCGAACGAAGTGAAGAGCATCGCGCGGGCGATCACCCGCTTCGGCTACCTGCACCATCACCGTGCCCGCATCGTCGAAGGTTTGCGCCGCACGGCAGCACGCAACATGCGGCACCCGGGCCAGGTGTACGAGCGCGAACCTCGACCCGACTCGGCTCCCCTAGACAGCCCGTGGTAGAACCCCGCGTCGCACCGAGAGCGGCGCTGCGCCCGGCTGACAAGGCGCGACGAGGGAGCAAATTGGGGCATTTGTGACCGATGGACTGGTGACTATGCACTTTGTCCGGGTGTGATCGGATTGCCCAGGCTGCATCCCTCGATGTCTGGTTACTGACACGTTGTGCGGGTTTTCGGCGGCGCGCAGCATCGGAATGTCGGCAGTTTCCGCGGCACGGTTCGGTACGCGTATCGTTGCGCCGAAATCGTCCATCAATGGACCGCGCAACATGAGCGCCTGATGCGACACCTCACGCCTGTCGCAGCGCGCCGTGGGCGCCGCGCTATAAACCGAGTACTGCATGTGATCCGAGGCGCACCAGGCGCAGGGTGTCGGCGCCGGACTTCTGGTAGATCAGCAGCAGGTCCGGCTTCACGTGGCAGTCACGGTGATCTCCCCACTCGCCGCTTAGCACGTGGTCGTAGTGCCGAGGTTCCAGCGCCTGATCGTTGGCCAAGGCCTCCACGATGAGCACCAGACTGGCATCGAGGTATGTCCGATGCCGGCCCCGGGACTCCCGCTTGTAGTCGCGTTTGAACTGGCTGGTGCGCTCAATCGTCCGCATGAAGATCGTCGAGCAGGTCCTCGACGCTGGCGAACTGCGGGAGGTTGCCCTTGCGGGCTTCCTTCATCGCCTCGATGGTGACGGCGTTGGGGACCAGCGGCGCAAAGGGCAGGGCCTTCTCGCGCGCCACCCTGGTCAGCAGCAGCCGCACCGCGTCGGACACAGTCAGGCCCATGGCGGCCAGCACCGTGGCCGCTTCTTCCTTCACGGATTTGTCGATGCGGGCCTGGACGAGTTGATTCTCAGCCATAGCGCAGTCTGCGTCGATGAACGACATTGTCATTCAGATATCCGGCGGCTGTCCAGTGTTTCGTTCCGGCCCTGCGGGTGGCACCGGTTGACCGCCGCGGCTCCTGTTGGCGTGGGTCTGTACCGAAGCCGTGCGCACCCGGTCGCGCGATTTCACGCTTGGCGCGTCGGTGGCCGAGTTCATGCGGCGGATCGGTTTGGAGTGTGATACGGGGGGGGCGACGGGCAGCCGGACTCGACTGCGCGACCAGATGATGCGCCTCTTCCGTGCGCGCGTGGTGCTCTACCACACCAATCCACGGGGCGGCACGATCGAGACGTCGGCGGACGCGCTGCGCCCGCGCACCTCGGTCCCGTACCGCTCCCCGGCGGGCCCATGTCGCACAGACGCACGTCATCAGCCAGGGCCTCGAACAGGCACGCCGCCGGTCGCCCAATCCGGCTACTGGTCCGCGCCGGTGCGCTCCTCCTGCCGTGCGCCGCTCAGCAGGTTCAGCATGCCGTAGTTCCCCTCGTGACAGGCGTACTCGAACATCGGCGCCGCGCCGGTCTGCATCTGCAGAATCCCGGTGACCGGTTGGCTGAGGGTGGTGGGATCGTCGACGGTGAACTCGTACAGCAGCGTGTCGTCGTCGACCCGGGTGAAGCGCTCGGTCAGGTTCAGCGTGTCACCGGCGCCCAGGGCGGTCGTCACGCTGCTGTTGAAGCTGGCCACCCGGTCCGAGAAGTTGCGGGTCTCGACGACCAGCGTGTCGCCGTCCCAGTAGCCGCGGCCGTCGCCCAGCCATTGCGACAGGTCGTCCGGCAGATGCGGCCGGCGGTCCAGCGGGATGATTCGCACGTCGTGCACCATCTCGTTGAGGATGGCGACGTGGTCGGGGGTCTGGAAGATCTGGAAGTTCTGGTTGTATCCGGCCGGCAGAATCGGGGGGCCGGCGTTGAACCCGAGCAGGCAGCGTTCCGCCAAGCCGCGATCTTCCGGACCGTCGGCTCCGATGCCGCCGACCCGGTAGCGGACCGGGCGTGTGCCGGCCACATCCGCGCCGAGGGATCCGATCTGCTCGATCGCCCCGTCCGCCAGTTCGGGGAGCCGCCCGGTCGGCGGATCGACGATCAGCGACGTGCGGCGATCTTCAACGACGCGGGCGCCGCGGTCGAACCAGAAGTTGTTGTAGCCGCCCACGGGCTGTCCGGCCGGCAGCGGCTCGGTGCGGACCTCGCTGGGGGCGTCGGCGCGCAATGCCGCCGCGGCCGCGCGCTGCTCGATCTGGGCGGCCTCTTCCTCGGTGATGGTCTCACGGTCCTGGTTGCGGGGGCGCTGGAGCGGGGTCATTGTCCTGAAATCCCAGACCCCGGTCAGATTCGGTCTGCCGTCGGCGGTTCGGGGCGCCTGGGCACCCGCAAGAGACGGGACGAAGACCAGCGAGAGTGCTACGACGAGGACCGTGAGGCTCGTTCCGCCACAGGCTGCCCACTGTCGATTGATCATCCGAATCCTCCAGGGATGAAGCTGATTTCCAGCGTCCGGCGTAATGACTGTACGCGGTGTAGCATACACCGTACGCGAGCTGTTGGCGCGGCTCGCAGTGCTGGCGCGGGCGCGTCCGTGCGCCGGGGAGGTCGACCGATGAGAGAACGCCTGACGGCCGTGGCGGCGGCGATGATGCTGGGCGGCGGGGTGGCCGCCGCTCAGGAACGGCTCGACACCGACATGAACTGGCGCATCCGGCAGGAGGCCACGTCCAACTCGCAGATCATGGCCACGCTGCATCGGCTGACCGATGTCTACGGGCCGCGGTTGACCGGGTCGCCGAACCTCGAGGCCGCGGGACGCTGGGCGGTCGAGCAAATGGAGGCCTGGGGACTGACGAACGGAAATCTGGAGCCGTTCGACTTCGGTTACCCCGGATGGTCGAACGAACGGCTCAGCGTGCACCTCGTCGCGCCGGCGACGGACGCCCTGCTGACCGAGGCGTTGGCCTGGACCCCGGGTACGGACGGGACGGTGCGAACGGAGGTGTTCCAGCTTACGTTGCCGGAGCGGCCGACGCGCGGTGATCTGGAAGCGCATCTGGAGGGGCTGCGGGACGAGATTCAGGGCAACGTCGTGCTGGTGGGCGAACACGTGCAGGTCGGGGTCGCCATGACCGATTCGGCGCGCCGGGTGGAGGACGTCCAGCTCGCTCGCCAGTTCAACGCGCCGCCTCCGCCGGTCGCCGCGGGGCGCGGTGGGCGCGGTGGGCGCGGCGGGCGTGGCGGCGGCGGCGGGGCCGATCGCGCGGATCGTCCGTTGAGCGGCCGGGAGATCGAGACCCGTGTCGCCGCGTTTCTGCGCGAGGCGGGCGCGGTGGCGCGGGTCAACGACGCCGGCCGCGATCACGGCCAGATTCGGGCGTTTCAGAATCGCACGTACGATGTCGACCAGGCGGTGCCCACCGTCGTCATGCGCAACGAAGACTACGGCCGGCTCGTCCGTCTGCTCGAATTCGGGTCAGCGCCGGTCGAGTTGGAGATCGACATCGTCAATCGCACCCATCCTGACGGCCGCACCGTCTACAACGCCGTCGCCGAGCTGCGCGGCAGCGATCGGGCGGACGAGGTCATCATGCTGGGCGGGCACCTCGATTCGTGGCACGCCGCGACCGGGGCGACCGACAACGCCGTCGGCGTGGCGGTCATGATGGAGGCGGTGCGTATCCTGACCGCGCTCGGGGTCGAGCCCCGGCGCACGATTCGCGTCGCGCTGTGGGGCGGGGAAGAGCAGGGGTTGCTGGGTTCCCGGGCGTATGTCGAGGAACATTTCGGCACGGCGGAAGAGCCGACCCCGGAGCACGCCTCGTTCGGCGGCTACTTCAACATCGACACCGGCACCGGGCGCGTGCGAGGCGCCCAGGTGTTCGGGCCGCCGGCCGCGGGCGACATCCTGCGTGACGCCCTGGCGCCGTTCCGCGATCTGGGGGTGATGGGGGTGCGCACCACGAGCAGCCGGCGCCGGGGCGGTTCCGACCACACGTCGTTCAACGCGGCCGGGTTGCCCGGCATCAGCATGCAGCAGGATCCGATCCAGTACGGCAGCCATACGTGGCACACGAATCTCGATACCTACGAGCGGGTGCTTGAGCAGGATGCCATCGCGGCGGCGATCACGGCCGCGGCGGCGGTCTATCACCTGGCGATGCGGGACGAGCTGCTGCCGCGGTTCGCGTTCGATGACGCGCCTCCTCCCTCGGGCGGGCCGCCGGGCCGGTAGCAAGGGCCTTCAGGCCCGCGGAGCCGGCCCGGCGCACATTGCGGGGTGAACCCGGGGCCGGACCGTAGCAAGGGCCTTCAGGCCCGTAGAGCCGGCCCACCGACCCGGTCCGCGGGACCCCACGGCGCCCCTGACGGGGCCTGCTACGGCGAACAGGAAGAGCAGGGTAGAGTGTCGCCCGAGGGTGCGGAGTCGGGAGATGTCGGCACGGTGCCGCCGACGGGCGGGGCGTCGAGGGGGTACGGGCTGATGAAAAAGACGATTGCATGCTTCGAAGTCGCCGTTCTCCTGGTCTTTGTTCCGACGGTCGCGATGGGGCAGGAAAGCGAGGAAGTTCTCACGAACGCAGACATTCTCACGCTCACGGAGGCGGGTCTGCCGGCGGCGGTGATCGTGGCCAAGATCCTGGCGACGAGAACGGCGTTCGAGACGACGGTGGAGCAGCTTGTGGCGCTGTCGGGGGCGGGGGTTGACGGAGCCGTGATCGCGGCGATGGTGGAGACAGGGTCGCGCGGAGGCCCGCGGGACGCGGCGGCGCCTTCTGGAGGGGCGCCCGCGGGCGGGGGCGACCGCGTGGCCCCGGCGCTGGATGCGGGACGGCGGGCGGCGCCCGGGGCGGGCGTGCCGGCGCGTGCGGCGGGCACGGTGTTCCGCGACTGCGACGGGTGTCCGGAGATGGTGGTCATTCCGGCGGGGTCGTTCCAGATGGGCTGCGTGTCGGGGAGCGAGTGCGAGGACTACGCGCAGCCGGTGCATGAGGTGACGGTGGGGTCGTTCGCGCTGTCGAAGTACGAGGTAACGTTCGAGGAGTATGACCGCTTCACGTACCCGAACAAGGTGGGCGATATGGGCTGGGGCCGCGAACGGCGTCCAGTGATCTTTGTGTCGTGGGATGATGCGCAGGAGTATGTGGCGTGGCTGTCGGCGGAGACGGGCGCATCCTACCGGTTGCCGAGCGAGGCGGAGTGGGAGTATGCGGCGCGGGCGGGGACGACGACGATTTACGGCTGGGGGGATGAGTTTGGCCGCAACCGGGCCAGGTGCGGGGAGTGCGGCAATGAGCGGGATTCAGATGGGACGGTGCCGGTCGGGTCGTTCGGCGCCAACGCCTGGGGGTTGCACGACATGTTCGGGAACGTCGAGGAATGGGTGCAGGACTGCTGGAATAGGACGTATCGGGGTGCGCCGGCGGACGGCTCGGCGTGGGAGCGCCGTGCCTGCGGGCGTCGCGTCCTGCGCGGCGGTTCCTGGTTCAACGGACGGTGGGTGCTCCGCGCCGCGTCCCGCTCCACCTACCCCTCCGGCAACCCAAGCGCTCAGATCGGGATTCGCGTGGCCCGGACGCTCACCCCTTGAGTGTTCACCTCTTTACCTCGGGGGTCCAGGGCGGAGCCCCCCGGCCGGGTCGTGCTCGGCCCGGGGCCGGACTGTAGCAAGGGCCTTCAGGCCCGCCAAGCCGGTTCAGCGCGGGTTCCGTGCGATTCGCGGGCGCCCCTGAAGGGGCTTCCTCCGAGAATGCCCGGTCGCGTTGTCGTTCTGGTCGTACTGGGCCGAGGCAGCAGCGAGGCAATCGGAACAGTGAATCGGTCCAGTACGGTAGAGTGTCGCCCAAGGGTGCGGAGCGGGGCGAGGCGGGCACGGTACCGTCAACGGGCTGGGCGTCGAGAGGATATGGACCGATGAGAAAGACGCTGACAGGGTTCGGAGTCGCCGTTCTCCTGGTCATTGTTCCGACGGTCGCGACGGGGCAGGAAAGCGACGGAGTTCTCACGAACGCAGACATTCTCACGCTCACCGAGGCGGGGCTGCCGGCGGCGGTGATCGTGGCCAAGATCCTGGCGACGAGAACGGCGTTCGAGACGACCGTGGAGCAGCTTGTGGCGCTGTCGGGGGCGGGGGTTGACGGAGCCGTGATCGCGGCAATGGTGGAGACCGGGTCGCGCGGAGGCCCGCGGGACGTGGCGGGTCGGCCGGCAGGCACGGTGTTCCGCGACTGTGCGGAGTGTCCGGAGATGGTGGTCATTTCGGCGGGGCGGTTCCGGATGGGCTGCGTCTCCGGGAGGGACTGTCGTGACCGTGACCAGGAGCCGGTGCACGCGGTAACGGTGGGGTCGTTTGCACTGTCGAAGTATGAGGTGACGTTCGAGGAGTACGATCGCTTCACGTACCCGAACCGGGTGCATGACGAGGGCTGGGGCCGCGGGCGGCGTCCAGTGATCCATGTGTCGTGGGATGATGCGCAGGAATATGTAGCGTGGCTGTCGGCGGAGACGGGTGCATCCTACCGGTTGCCGAGCGAGGCGGAGTGGGAGTACGCGGCGCGGGCGGGGACGGCGACGGCATATAGCTGGGGAAACGAGATTGGCGACAACCGGGCGAATTGCGGTGGCTGCGGCGGTCAGCGGGTGGGGACGGTGCCGGTAGGGTCGTTTGGCGCCAACGCCTGGGGGTTGCACGACATGCACGGCAACGTCGCGGAATGGGCGCAGGACTGCTTGAAGGGGAGATATCAGAGTGCGCCGGCGGACGGCTCGGCCCGGGACGGCAGCGACTGCAATGGTCGCGTCCTGCGCGGTGGTTCCTGGGTCGGTCCTCCGGGTTTCCTCCGCGCCCCGAGCCGCATGCTGGGTTCCGCCGGCGACCGCAACCTCTTCGTCGGGTTCCGTGTGGCCCGGACGCTCACCCCTTGAGTGTTCACCTCTTTACCTCGGGGGTCCCGGGGCGGAGCCCCCCGGCCGGGTCGTGCTCAGCCCGGGGCCGGACGGTAGCAAGGGCCTTCACGCCCGCCGAGCCGGTCCAGCGCCGGTTCCGTGCTATTCGCGGGCGCCCCTGAAGGGGCTTCCTCCGAGAATTCGGGGAGGGGCGGCCCCAACGCCCGCATGGTGTTGGCGGTCTCCAGAAACTGACGTTTTCTGCACTGCTGTCGACGGGGTTCATTGACGACGACGGGGTGAGTCGTTGCCATCTGGCGAGTCGTTGCGGCGCGGACGTCGTCGTTTGCGCTGCTGCTGGGTGAGTTCGGCCTCGCGCCGGCGATAGCTGCGGCCTTCGACGACAAGGATCTCGACGTGATGGGTCAGGCGGTCGATCAGAGCGACGGCGCAGGAGGCGTTTGGGAACACGGTGTCCCAATGCTTGAAGGGCAGATTGGTGGTGATGAGCAGGGAGCGGTGCTCGTAACGGCGGCTGACGAGCTGGAAGAGCAGGTCGGCGGCCCGTGCGTCGTAGGCGAGAAATCCTACTTCGTCGACCACGAGTAGTGATGGCCGGGTGTAGTGTCGGAGGCGTCGTTCGAGGGCTCGGGCCGTCTCCTGTCCGTTGAGGTTGAGCAGGAGGTCGGCGGCGGTGGTGAAGAGGGCGGAGTGTCCGGCGAGGATGGCCTGGTGTGCGATGTTCTTGGCGAGCATGGTCTTGCCGAGGCCCTGGGCTCCGACGAGGATGACGTTCTCGCCGCGGGTGAGGAAATCGAGGGTGAGGATGCGTTCGAGGGCCGGTCGGTCGAAGGCGGTGGGCCAGTCCCAGTCCCAGTCGGCGAGGGGCTTGAAGCGTCCCAGTCGGGCGCAGGTGAGTCGGCGCTCGACGCTGCGGCGCTGTCGGTCTTCGAGTTCGGCGGCGACGAGGTGTTCGAGCAGCACGGTCGTGCTCCAGCGTTTGCGGGTGGCTGTGGCGACGAGGTCGTTGAGGTCGTCGGCGGTGCGATTGAATCCGAGTCGTCGGAGGTCAGTCGCCAGCGTCGTCGGGGGTGTGTTGTCCGAGGGCATCGTAGGTCTCCAGGTCGTGGGGCTGGACGTCGAGGTCTCGCAGTCCCGGGCGGTCGGGCAAGGTAAGCCGGAGCGGGGGTTTGAGTCCGCGCTGTCGCCGGCGCGTTTCGAGGATGTGGGTGATGGAGCCGGCGCCGAGGGCGTCTCGTTGGAGGGCGTCGTCGACGGCGGCGGCGAGTTCCTGCGGCCCGTAGTCGTCGAGCAGCGCGAGCAGCCTGGTGGCGTGGGGTCGTAGCGCCTCCCCGCGCTCTGCGAGCCGTTCGAAGAGGGCGGCGGTGGCGGGGACGGCGGCGCGGAGGCGGTCGCGGGTGGTGTGGACGTTGGCCTGACGGGTGGCGGCGAGCAGGCCTTCCAGGTGCGCGGGGTCCTCGACGGTCTGTCCGGTGTCGTAGGTGCGGCGATGGCGGGCGAGCTCGGTCTGCTGGTCGAGGATGCGGACGCGGGTGTCGCTGGCGAGCAGGGTCAGGGGCTTGCGGACGCGGGTGTGGGGGATGGAGTAGAGATTGCGGTCGAAGCGGACGTAGGGGGTTTTGCCGGAGCGGACGACGCGCACGAGGTCGGTCTCGAAGGGATGGGCGGGGAGCGGCAGCAGCCGGGGCTGCTCGTCGGCCCAGACCTCGGCAACGGTGCGGTCGGGTTGCTCGGGGTGGCGGCGTTGGTGGGCGATGTCGTCTCGCCAGCGTCGGAACTGGGCGTTGAGGTCGTCGAGGTCGCGGAAGGGCCGAGCGGCGAAGAAGGCGTGCCGTAGGTATTGGATCTGCCGTTCGATTTTCCCCTTCTCATTTCCGCGTCCCGGTGTGCAGGGTCGGGGGGCGAAGTGGTAGTGGCCGGCGAGCTCGAGCAGGCGGGGATGGAACTGGACGGCGGTACCGCGGCGGTCGAGCACAGCGCTGCGGAGGTTGTCGTAGACGAGCGTGCGGGCGATGCCGCCCAGGGCCTCGAAGGCCTCGACGTGTCCGCGGAGGAAACTCTCAAGGGTCTGGTCGAGGGTGAAGAGGGCGGCGATGGCGCGCGAGTAGCCGAGGACCATGACGAATCCGGAGACGGCGCGTGTGCCGTGTCCGATGCGGACCTTGCCGAAGGAGCCCCAGTCCACTTGACCTTGCTCGCCCACCAGGGTGACGACGCGGCGGTAGACGGTGCGGGTGGACTCGGGCCGCAGGCGCCGCACGAGGCGGCGGACCTGGATGACCGAGCCCGGGTAGCCGCGCTGGCGGACCATCTCGTGGATGCGGGTGGCGCGCAGCCGGGGGTACTGGGCCAGGGTGTCGCGAATGAACGGCAGGTAGGGGTCGAGGGCGGTAGGCCGACACACGCCGCCCCGGACGCTTCCCGACGCGTGCTCGACCGCGGCGCGGACCGTCTCACGGTGGAGGCCGAGTTGAGCGGCGATGGTCCCGAGCTTCCAGTGCTCGCTGTAGTACAGGCGCCGGATCTCGGCGCGCTGCGCGGGCGTGATCATCGTTCCTCCTTCCCCGCACGACGCGAGGCTCCCGCATCGGGGTCAGCCACCGGCTCGATCGGCCGCAGACCACGCATCGCGTGGCCGCGGGAACCGGGGCGGCGTCAGGGACGGGGAGTCTGTCCGATGGCGGGGGTGCGGGGGAAGTGTGATCCGTCACGCGGCGGCGGGCGCGGTAGGCGCGCTGCCGGTCGCGGTGGTCGAGACGTCCTTCCAGACTGCGCTGATGACGAGCGTTGGCGGCTCGAACGCACCGGCGACGACCGGCCGTCCGGCACGACGACGTGCAGTAGGCATGGCCACGGTCACACGCCGCGCAGACGGCGAAAAGACGGCTGCACTGGCGACAGGTTCTCTGGCGGAGGGGCTGGTCCACGGCGTCGGAGCGCGCAGGGCGATCTCCGACTGGACAACGAGCCTGATCCGTGGCACAACAGCGGGGATCGGCTCGGTCTGTCGGAGCTCGGGGCGGTCACGAGGGTCCGGTGGGCATACCGGGCCCTCACCCCACGTCTGAGTCCGCTCCCTACGCTATCCGAACGCCGTGCCGACCGCCAGCGCCGGGGCCGTGGACGCCGCCGCTCCCGTGGACGCACAGAGCGCGCCCACCGGAGCTTGGAAAACCGCGTGGGCGCGGTTTCCCACAGCGCCCACCGCCAGCATCTTCATCTTCCTCAAGATCCACACGACAAGACCGGTGCCCGAGCCAAGCGCACCGACGAGTGTCGAGAATTTGTCACTATCTCGCGATCGTTGACACATGGCGTTGCTACGGGGATTCATCGGCCCACGCGGCGGAATCCCCGGGCGTCGCGGGCGGTCCGTGGCGCCGGACGGTAGCAAGGGAACCCGCCGCGCGACGCCTTTTCCCGGCTCTATCCCGACGAAACCGCCGCCCGTGTGCGCGATGCGCCGCGCTTGGTCCGCCGCCGCCGGTCGCGACGCCGGCGTCGGAGCCTGTCCAGGAAGCACCGGTTCGCCACCCGCGACGGCGCGCTCCGGCGACCCGGTCCCCCCACATCGATCTCTACGACATCCAGCAGCCCGTGGTGAAAAGTCGTCGCTGCATTCGACCGGCACCGCATGCGGGCTGTCAGGGGTTCGATTCGCACGCCCCAGCGAAGCGCTGCACGTCATCGTGTGCGCCGCAGATGGACGAGGACGTTCGAGAGTCGACCACAGTAGCGACACCATGCGAACAGTGCCCGGTCGCGTTGTCGCGCTGGTCGTGCCGGGCCGTGGAGGCCGTAACGGAATCGGAAGAGTGCGGTAGAGTGTCGCCCGAGGGTGCGGAGCGGGGTGAGGCGGGCGTGGTACCGTCGACGGGCGGGGCGTCGAGGGGGACGGACCGATGAAACAGGCGCTGACATGCCTCGGAGTGGCGGTTCTCGCGGTCGTCGTTCTGCAGGCCGCGACGGGGCAGGAAAGCGAGGAAGTTCTCACGAACGCAGACATTCTCACGCTCACGGAGGCGGGTCTGCCGGCGGCGGTGATCGTGGCCAAGATCCTGGCGACGAGAACGGCGTTCGAGACGACGGTGGAGCAGCTTGTGGCGCTGTCGGGGGCGGGGGTTGACGGAGCCGTGATCGCGGCGATGGTGGAGACAGGGTCGCGCGGAGGCCCGCGGGACGCGGCGGCGCCTTCTGGAGGGGCGCCCGCGGGCGGGGGCGACCGCGTGGCCCCGGCGCTGGATGCGGGACGGCGGGCGGCGCCCGGGGCGGATCTGCCGGCGCGTGCGGCGGGCACGGTGTTCCGCGACTGTGCGGAGTGTCCGGAGATGGTGGTCATTCCGGCGGGGTCGTTCCGGATGGGTTGCGTCTCCGGGAGGGACTGTTCTAACGACGAGCAGCCGCTGCACGCGGTGACGGTGGGGTCGTTCGCGGTGTCGAAGTATGAGGTGACGTTCGAGGAGTACGATCGTTTTACGGCGGCGACGGGTCGCGAGCAGGCGGAGGACTTGTTTGGCTGGGGCCGCGGGCGGCGTCCTGTGATGAACGTGTCGTGGCAGGATGCGCAGGAGTATGTGGCGTGGCTGTCGGCGGAGACGGGCGTATCCTACCTGTTGCCGAGCGAGGCGGAGTGGGAGTATGCGGCGCGGGCGGGGACGACGACGGCGTATAGCTGGGGAAATGAGATTGGCGACAACCAGGCCCATTGCATTGGCTGCGGCAGCCAGTGGGACAGTGAGATGACCGCCCCGGTCGGGTCGTTCGGCGCCAACGCCTGGGGGTTGCACGACATGCACGGCAACGTCTGGGAGTGGGTGCAGGACTGCTGGCACGACAATTACCGAGGCGCGCCGACGGAGGGGAGGGCGTGGGAGAGCGGTGACGACTGCTCGCAAAGCGTCCTGCGCGGCGGTTCCTGGAACCTCAATCCCAGGCTCCTCCGCGCCGCGTACCGCGACAGGAACCCCACCGACTACCGGAACCTCAACATCGGGTTCCGTGTCGCCCGGACGCTCACCCCTTGACAGCCCGTGGTGAAAGTCCCGCGTCGCACCGAGACCGGCGCTGCGCCGGGCTGCCAAGGCGCGACGAGGGAGCGAATTGGGGCATTTGTGACCGAGGAGCAACGCCGGCAGCGCGGATGCAGCGCCGGTCGAATGCAGCGGCGACTTTCCCCACGGGCTGTTAGGCCCGACCACCAGCGCGATCACGGCGCCAAGCGCCAGTAGCACGAACCCGGCGGCCACGAGCACCAGAAGCACGATGGCCGCGAGCACGGCCAGGATGAACCAGCCCGGGCGGTGGTCGCGCCGCGACGGCGGAGGGGATCGTCGTGGCGCGTAGCGTGGAGCCGAGGCGGACGGGCATCGTGCCTTGGCTTCAAGACGCACGAGTCAGGCTTCAACGGACCAGCCGTTCAAGCAGGATGCTGGACAGATCCCGGCGGGCGTCGAGAACCGCCGTTACATGAACGCGACCAGCATCGTATCGATAGATGATGCGCCAGGGCCCTTCGATCAATTCCCGGTAGATGAGAATGTCCACGTCTCTCAACTCGGGAACGATCCGGCCGCGTTCCGGGAGCACGGCGAGCGCTTGGCAACGACGTTCCACTTGCTGGAGCGCCGTGAATGCATTTGCTGGATTTTCTTCGGCAATGAGCTCGACGATCCGTTCGAGGTCGAGTCTCGCGGCCTCGGTCCACAGGACCTGGAAATCAGCCATCCGTCGTAGCGGTCAAGCGCGCCTTGATGTCTGCGAACACCCGATCCTGGGGGGTTGTCCGCCCTGCCGGAATATCGGCCTCGCCCTGCACCATGAGCTTCAGCATGAGCAGTGCGTTCCGCAGGCGCTGGTGTGCGTCGAAGTCCTGGACGACAGCGCTGGCGGCGCCGCGCTGAGTCAGGATGATCGCGTGCTCGGTGGTCTTCATCTCGGCGAGCATCTGCGCCGCCTTGGCCTTGAACTCGCTCAAGCTGACGATTGCGGTGGTCATCAAGCACCTCGAAAACAGTCCGAATTCGGGTCCGATCATACTGCATGCGGCCAATCCACGGGCCGGCCACCGAATCGGACTGTCAAGTGACATCGGGAATTGGCGCTCTGATAGAGTGCGCCCCCAAGGGTTCCGCGTGGCCCGGACGCTCACTCCTTGAGTCTTCGCGTCTTTACCTCGGGGGTATAGGGCGGAGCCCCTCGGCTGTTGTGATTGCTCGGACCTGGTGAGAGGTGGTGAGCGACGAGTCCCCGGGGACGACCCCGTATCCGCGGCGGCGACCGCTCGCGCGACACGGGCCCGGCGTTGGAATCGCACCAGCGTGTTTTCTTGTGGTTGATCCCGACGGTGGAGCGTTTCCCGCGCAGCCAGAAGTTTCTGCTCGGCGACCGGTTCCAGACCTCGGCCCTGGACGTGCAGGAGCGGCTGATCGAGGCGACCTACACCAAACGTCGGGGGGAGCCCCTCATCGCCGCCAATCCGGGTATCGAGACGCTCCGGTTTCTGTGCCGCCTTGCGCACAATTTGCACTACCTGGTCCCGTCCGAGAGCCGGATGCGGGGAATCCGCACGTCCGTGTTGAGCCGCAGCATGGTCGACCCGTTGTAGAGCTGTGAGATCAGCAGGTAGTCGCCGCCCTTGACCGGC
Organism: Vicinamibacterales bacterium; assembly: GCA_965220695.1. Lineage (GTDB taxonomy): Bacteria > Acidobacteriota > Vicinamibacteria > Vicinamibacterales > UBA8438 > UBA9620. The sequence goes on from OZ244838.1 coordinate 855,759, forward strand.
GTGGCGATCGCCATCCCGGCGCCCGCCTGCACCGGCTGCTCCCAGTACATCGCGCCCGAGACCGGGTCCAGGGAGACCAGCGCCGAGGCATGCCACACGATGAGCTGCCGGACCCCGCCCGCTTCGTAGATTACCGGCTGGCTGTAACCCATCTCGCCGGTCACGGCGACCGAGCGCCAGCGTTCCTCTCCGGTCCGCTTGTCGAACGCGATCACCATGCCGTCCGGTTTCGCGCCGACCACCGCAATCAGCCGGTCGCCGTCCACGAGCGGAGCGCTGCTCACGCCCCAGGTCGGCAACGGCGGCAGGGCTTGCCGTTCTTCGCCGAGCACGCGGTCGAGGAGCGTACCCACCCCTCCCGTCGTGGTATCGTCATCGCCGCAGGAGGCGGCAGGTCGCCCCCGCATTTCCACCGCACCGATGCCCGGCCGGTTCCCGGAGGGTCTCGGGTGTTGCGGCGTGCGGCGATCGACCTGTCGGTGGCGAGACTGAGAAGCATGGGGAGGCAGAGCCGATGACGCCGGAGTTCGCGACGACACAACTCGATTCGCAGCCCATCCTGGGCATTCGCACGACCATTCCGATGCGCGAGATCGGGAAGGTCATGGGGCCGTTGTTCGGGGAGGTGTACGGATACATCCAGCAGAGCGGCCAGACACCGGCCGGAATGCCCCTCGCCATCTACCACTCGATACCCGGCGAGACCGTCGACATCGAATGCGCGATGCCCGTTGCCGTGCCCATCGCCGGCTCGGGCCGGGTCCAGGCCGGCGAGCTTCCCGCCGGGACCGCGGCGACCGTCACCCACATGGGGCCGTACGACGATTTGGGGCATACCTGGGCCGCGTTGACGGAGTGGATGAAGTCGCAGGGCCTCGACGCCGCGGGAGCACCCTGGGAGGTCTACGTCACCGACCCCGGCGCCGAGCCCGACCAGTCGAAGTGGCGCACGGATATCTTCTTCCCGGTTCGCTGATAACGCATCGCCATCTTTCCAGACGAAGCAGATCCGCCGCTGTAGACCAGTGGCGCGGTGGCTCGAGGGCGCGCCCAGGGTCCGACACTTCGCGCTCGTTTTAATGACGCGGCAATCCCCGACCCGGTATTTCCAGAACTCGCCGAGCGTGGAGCCCTTGAGTGCCTCCCCGATGCTGCGCGGGTGGTCCAGCGCGGCCACGCGACCATGCAGGAAGGCCAGAATCCGCGGCCTCGGTTGCGGGTCGAGCTTGTTCAGGTCGCGCACGGCGGCCTGGTCAAGCTCGATCGTCCACGCCATGGCGTTTCATCACGTCTTCGAGTGGCAGGGCGTGAGACTTTCCGGCACGCAGGTCGATCAGCCGTTGTTCGGCCAGGAATAAATCCTCAAGATCGTCAAGGTGTTCCCGGATGGCCGCGACGATGTAGAAGGTCTTGGTCCGCCCGGTGCGAGCCGCCAACTGGTGCAGGCGTTGGGAAACGTCATCGGGCAAGCGGAGGGAGACAGCGTTCATGTCGAATTTCCTGTGTACTGGTTGCGATACATGTATCACGTTTCGCGTGCACCGCCCACCCGATCTTGCATGCGCTGAATTGCAAGCGTGACTTGCAGCGGCTACTCAACCTGGAGAATCACCAGCGCATGATCCATGGATTGCAGGAAATCCGTAGCGGCGGCTGCGGCAATACGGAGCACGGCGTGGTCAGCCGATTCGATCAAACGCGTCGCGGTTGGCGATATCGACCCGGAATCCTCCGCTGCGCCAGGTCGGCAACGGCGGCAGGGGTTTCCGTTGTTTGCCGGCGGTCGGGGGTGCGGGGAGCGCACGGCGGATCGCCGCCTCCACCAGGGCGGACATCGTGATTCCACGCCGCGCCGCCTCTTCGCGCAGGCACTGCATCACGGAATCGTCGATGTTGAGCGTCATCTTCACAAGGAAAGCCATAACATGCGGCGCTTCGACGATGCCTGCGTCGCGGTCTACAAGGAGCAACTCGACGAGGACGGACAGGTGGATTTCAAGGGCAAAGCCAAGACGTTCGTGCGCGCATACGGGTTCCTTGCCTCGATCCTGCCGTACACGCACGCCGAATGGGAGAAGCTCTCGATCTTCCTGAACTTCCTCGTACCGAAGCTCCCCGCCCCGGTGGACGAGGATCTGTCCCAAGGCATCCTTGAGTCCATCGACATGGACAGCTACCGGGTCGAGAAGAAAGCGGCGATGCAGGTTCACCTGGCGGACAGGATCTTCTCACTCACCTACGAGGCCACGTAGGGATGTCGAGCCGGCTCCGGGTTCGTGAGAAGACTTGCAGCGTTCGGAGGACGAGCAGGGCAGCGGCGCTGGAGGCGCTGTCGCGCTCTCTGACGCGACCGCCCCGTTTACTCGTCTCAGGAGGTGGCGCTTGTGACAGATCTACTCAAGGAGGCGTTCGCAGAGGCCACCCGTTTGCCCGACGACGAGCAGGACGCCTTCGCGCGATGGCTGATGGACGAGCTCGAGTCCGAGCGGCACTGGTCCCGGTCGTTCGAGACCTCACAGCGGCAGCTCGCCAATCTCGCTCGGGAGGCTCTCGCAGCGGATCTGGTCGGCCAAACTGAGCCGCTCGACCCCGACCGGCTGTGAAGTCCCGCCGCACCAGGCGCTTCCATGAGTGCCGGGCCGGCCTCCAGCGCCCGCGCGACCGACAGCATGACCTCCTCGGCCCGCACCGTCTCGGCGTTGCCCAGCGCCCGCGCCAGCGCCCACCGGCACTCGTCTCAACGTTGTGATCAACCAGGGGTGGGGGAATTTACGATGACCGCAGGTGGGGGAATTTGGAGTGACCGTTGACAGGGCGACCAAGGACGCCGTCGCTGACTACATCGAAGGCAATTACAATCCGTACTGACCTGCCCCCAGTGGACGTACCAGTTCTTATGGGAGAGCTGCGCTCATGTTCATGCAACCTCGATCAGCGCGCGCGGGTTCTTAGCCGCGATGAGCAAGAGCGTTCGAGCGGCGCCCGACGGTGCTCGCCGGCCCTGCTCCCACTCCTGCAGCGTGCGGACCGAGACCCCGAGCAGCTCAGCGAATCGCGGCTGCGAGAGCCCAGTCCCTTCCCGAACGGTCGCGACCGACGGCACTGTGGTGATCCTGCCGTGTTCGCCCAGCTTGAGTTGACGAAGCCCCTCCAGGATCTCCGCTCCGATCTTTCGCTTAGGCGCCGCCATCGATCTCCTCCTTGATCTTCTTCAAGATGTGCCCCGGGATGCTCTCGGCCTCATTCTTGGCGTACAGCGTGAGCATCCATATTTCTCGCTGTCGAGACCGCAGGTAGTAGATGACCCGAATCCCGCCGCGCTTGCCGCGCCCCGCGATCCCCCACCGAATCTTACGGACCCCGCCGGAGCCGCGCATCACGTCACCCGCTTCCGGGTTGTCGGTCAACGCCTGCTGCAGTGCAGCATACTCGTCGTCCGACAGATACTCGTGGACGACGGACGTGAACAGTGTGCTCTCGACGAACGTCAGCACTCTGGATCTGAATATACGTCAAAGACGTAGGTCCGTCAAAGGCGGGCAACTGGCGCTCACACCCTGGGCCGTGACAAGGACAATCCTCCGACTCTGCTGAACAGCGTCAATCGCCATGGATGGTACCGGTTGAGCGCATCGCGCAGTCACCGATACTCTCGTAGGAGGGTAGTGTCACGATGTGCGTGCAGAATAGTTTGCCGACGACAACGCCCAGGACACGGACTCGTGCGGCGCGTGTCCGGCGTGAGCGGCAACGTGGAATCGGCAACAACATGGCCGGTAGTGATGTCAGCACGCAATGACCCGTACGTGGCCCTGAGCGCCGTACTCCAGGATTCTGGCGTCACGAGTCGCGAGCACGTACCCGAAGGCACGTGCTGTTGCGATGATGATGCGGTCCGCCGGATCGTGAGGCGGCGTCCCCGGCAGGGCGGCCGATGCGACCAGCACGGACGTTGGCATCGCGGCCAGCGTTACCGAGGGCAACTCGCAGAAACGTTGGAACCAGAGACCGGGATCGAGCGCCAGCGCGATCTTCCCCTTCGCCGCGAGCATTGCGATCTCCCACGCTGTGATGGGGGACACGACCAGGCGTGCCCCGTGGCGGTAGGCGTCTTGCAGTCTGCTCGCGGCGGGTTCGCGCAAGGGATCGTTGTGTGCGGTCCAGATGACGGCGCACGTATCGAGCAGGAAGTCGGTCATGGGGTCGTTACCCGGCAGCGTTCCAGTCCTGGTCGATCGGGTCTGTCAGATTCGTGCCAGGCGAGATCGTCACGGTGTCCTTCAGTGCACCAAAGATGTCCGCGAACGAACCGCTGCGTTCGGTGGTAGACGATCCGCCGCCGGCATCCGGGGCCGGCGCGTCCGGAACGGCCTTCCGGAATACGAGCGTGCGTTTCTCCATGTCGACTTTCTCGGTTTGGTATCCCGCCGCGAGCCACGCCTTCGTCATGACCCAGTTGCCGGGGTTGTTGGACCACAGTGCGCGGTGCTTGAAGGCGGCCGGTGGCAGCGGTGCACCGATGATGTGCTCGATTTCGTCGAAAGTCATGGGCACGCGCGCGCATCCTGAATCACGAAGGTGAAATTCGAGTGGGGCGTATTTGCTGTTCATGGTGGTGTGTTCCTCAGCGCAGGACGTGACCTGACTGCGGTTCCGGTCTCGTCCGGCGATCGCATTGGCGCAATATCCGATTAGCACACTAAGGTGTGTGCAAGTAGTTGTCAAGGTGTTTTCCTCGGACGGCTCCCGTCGTTCGCCAGGAGCCGATTCCGTACGACGGGTGCAACGCGGCGTTTGCCACGGGCTGCTAGCGTTGTAAATTTGGTGGCCGAGAATCCCGAGGCGGGCGTACCGCTCGGTGGCGGTGTCCAGAAGGTTCGAATCGCTCGTCCGGGACGCGGCAAGAGCGGCGGTGCGCGCGTGGTATTTCTGTTTACCGGCGAGGAATTACCCGTGTTCCTGCTCACCGTCTTCGCCAAGAATGAGAAGGCGAATCTCACCACCAGGGAAACGACGGCGTTGATCGCCGCTGCGAAGGCGCTGGTCGCAGACTACAGGAGAAACCCGTGACCAAGGCATTCGAGAAGATCATGGACGGGCTCGACGATGCGCGCGCCTACCTGAATGGCGATCGCTCCGGGTTCGCCGTGCATGCCATCGAGGTGTCCTATCCCGATGTCGTTGCGATCAGAAGCAGGACCGGACTGTCGCAACCGGCGTTTGCCCGCAGCATCGGCATTCCGCTCGGTACGCTCAAGAACTGGGAGCAGGGCCGCCGGCGCCCGGAGGGACCGGCGCGCGTGCTGCTGGCGCTGATTGACAAACGGCCGTCGATTGTCCAGGAAGAGCTGGGCCCCTGACTCCGGTCGTGTTGACGCCCGAGAGCGCACCCACCACAGTGCCCGCGCCGTTTCGGCGAACAGCGTTCAGGTCCGGAATCCGTGCCAGAGCGCCGTCCGGATCGTCAGCTTCCCTCGGCCTGCACCTTTTTTCTGAGGTAACGCAAGAGGATCATGTACCCGGCACCCTGGAATCCCGCCTGCGTGCCGATCCACAGGCCAACGCTACGGTCGTAGAGCAGCACCCAAAGCAGGAACACGCCAAGGACGATGATGGCGACGCCACATAGGAATCGGATGGGCGCTCTTCGAATCGTGCTGAACGGTTCCATGGGTCGATGCCGGCAATCATTCGTAGTCCGCGGCGGCCAGCGACGCGCGGATGATCTCCTGGTCGTTGCGGTGGACGATGTGCCGGTTGGCGTAGGCGGGGTGTGACCAGTTCACGATGCGGTCATAGCGTCTGACGGCGCCCAGGCCGGCGCGGGTCGTCGGTTCGATCAGCGTCGTGCGGCTGAGTTCTTCGTATCCTTCCGGTGTGAAGCGGGCGATGATCAGGTTGCCTTCGTCGCTGTTCAGGAAGTAGCGGTCGCCCTGGCGGACCATGAAGGCGGTGCCCCAGCGGACCACGCCCCACTGGGCGCGGGCCTCGGCGTTCATCTCGACGTTCTCCCAGACGCGCTCGCCGGTGCGGGCGTCGAGGCCGCGGATCTCGCCGTTGACGCCCAGGCCGTAGAAATGATCGCCGATGATGATCGGGCTGCCGATCGTCGTGTGCAGGCCCTCCGGGCGGTCCGGGCTGCGGCTCTGTCCCTGCCAGAGCATCGCGGCGGCCGGCCGGTCCGGGTTGAGCCGCATCATGGTCGAACCGTTGTAGAGCTGTGAGACCAGCAGATAGTCGCCGCCCTTGACCGGCGTGGCGATCGCCATCCCGGCGCCCGCCGCCACCGGCTGCTCCCAGTACGGCGCGCCGCTGACCGGATCCAGGGAAACCAGCGCCGAGGCATGCCACACGATCAACTGCCGGACCCCGCCCGCTTCGTAGATCACCGGCTGGCTGTAGCCGATCTCGCCGGTCACCGCGCCGGAGCGCCAGCGTTCCGCGCCGGTCAGCTTGTCGAACGCGACCACCATGCCGTCCGGTTCCGCCCCGACCACCGCGATCAGCCGGTCACCGTCCACGAGCGGCGCGCTGCTCACGCCCCAGGTGGGGATGGCCGTGCCGTAGTCGGCGGCGAAGTCGGTCTCCCAGCGGACGGCGCCGGTCTCGACGTCCAGGCACAACAGCCGCCCGGTAGCGCCCAGCACGTAGACCCGGTCGCCGTCGACGGTCGGCGTCGCGCGCGGTCCGATGGCGTAGGTGGCCATCAGCATGCGGTAGCTGGTGCGCCACTCGCGGCTCCAGAGGATCTCGCCGGTGGCCTCGTCGAGCGCCAGCACGCGTTCCACGCCGTCGGCGGTGCGTGACCCGTCGTCTTCCCGCCAGTCGGTGACGAACACCCGCCCGCCGGCGACGGCCGGGCCCGCGTAGCCGCCGTGAATCGGCACCCGCCAGGTGATGCGCAGCTCGGCGGGCAGCGTGTCGACGATGCCGGTTTCGTCCCAGAGCGCCAGGCGGTCGGGGCCGCGCCACTGCGGCCAGTCGCTGGCGGTGAGGACTGCGCCCAGCACTCCTGTGAGACAGATGGACATCGCGGCGTGTCGTACTGACATCGAATGCTCCGTGAAAGGGGGCATGCTCTTATGAGCGGGTATGGTAAGACGTTGTGTCCCCCGTGGGGAAGCGCCGCCTCCGCCGCAGGGTAGACCATATCGCGAAGGGCTTGTCGTTGACCGACGAATCGCCGTCCCCGCCGTCCGCCCGGTTCAGCGCCTGGGAGCGTCGTACGCGGCGTTGGGCGCTGACCCTCGCCGCGCTGGTCCTCGGTATCTCACTGCTGCTCGCGCTGGTTCTGATTCGCTCGGGCCGCCCGGCCGGCACCACGCTGGTCCTGGCCCTGGCGCCCGCCTGCGGAGCCTACGTGTGGCAGACCGCGCGCATCCGACGCCGGCACGCCATACTGCGCGAGCCGTTTCCCCCCGCCTGGGAAACGGTGCTGCAGCGCGACGTGGTGTTCTTCCGCGCGCTCGACCCGCAGGCGCGGCAGCGGTTTCGACGCGATCTGCAGGTCTTCCTGGGTGAGACCCGCATCACGGGCGTGAAGGCGCCCATCGACACGACGACGCGTGTATTGGCGGCGGCGAGCGCCGTCATCCCGATCTTCGGGTTCCCCGAGTGGGAGTGGGATCAGATCAACGAAGTGCTGGTGTATCCGACGCGGTTCGACGATGCGTTCGAATTCGGGGACCGGCGGGATCACAACATTCTCGGGATGGTGGGCACCGGGAGCCTCAACCGGTTGATGATTCTGTCGAAGCCGGATCTGATCAACGGCTTCAGGAACGCCGCCGACAAGCGGAACGTGGGCATCCACGAGTTCGCGCATCTCGTGGACAAGACGGACGGCGTGATCGACGGGGTGCCCGGGGTGGGTCTCGGGCGCGAGGCGATCGGCCCCTGGATCGATCTGGTGCGCAGGAAGATGGCGGAGATCGAGGCCGGGCGGTCAGACATCAACCGCTATGCGCTGACCAACGAGGCGGAGTTCTTTGCCGTGACCGCGGAGTATTTCTTCGAGCGCCCCGGGGTGATGCAGCGCAAGCACCCGGAGCTCTACGCCGCGCTCGAGACTATCTTCAATCAGGATCTGCGTGCGCGGGTGGGGGCGTTTCGGCGTGAGTTGACGCGAGGTCGTCCGACGTTCGGGCGCAATTCACCCTGCCCGTGCGGCAGCGGCCGCAAGTTCAAGAAGTGCTGTCTGCAGTAGCAGCGGCCATCACCGGCTGCACCGCTCGGCGCCGGGCGTCTCGCGCCGCCTATGGGCGATTGCAACCGGGCATTCCGCAGAGGTTGCTATGATGTCCAGCAAGTCCGATGTCCCGTTCATGCCCGTGGCGACGGGCCCGCGTGGTCTGGACGCGGCTGCTGGTGGGGGCCGCCGTGGCGATCCTGGTGGCGCCGGTCGCGGCGCAGCCGCTGCACCTCGTGCATGTCGAGTCGGGGCGCCTGACGGTCGCCGCGCACGAGGCGCCGCTGCGCCCGCTGCTGGAGGAGATCGCGCGAGAAAGCGGTGTGGCGCTGGACGGCGTGGAGACGCTGACCGGCACGGTGACGGTGCGGTTCCGCCTGCACACCTGGGAGCGCGCGTTGCCGCTCCTGCTGGGCGACCGGGACTACACGCTGTCGTGGGCGCCGCGCCGTCTGCCTGACGGCGGTGTCGAGGTGACGCCCACCAGGCTCCGGATCTTCGAAGCGCCTCCTCCGGCGGCGCCCGCGAGGTTGCGCCCGCCCCGCGCTGCCGTCCCTCGATTGCCAGACAGTGCCGCCAGCGAACCGGCGCAGGTCATCGACGCGCTGAGTCCCGGCGCGGACCCGGACGCCGTCCGCCGCGCCGGACGGGCGGCGCTGCGCGACAGGGACCGGGGCGTGCGGTCCGCGGCGATCGAACGACTGGTCCGGATGGGCGGCGACGTCGCAGTCGAGACGCTGGAGCTGGCCCTCCGCGACCCCGACCGCGGTATCCGCGAAGAGGCGGTGACGGCGCTGAAGCGGATCGGCGGCGACCGTGCCGCGCGCGGTCTGACGGCAGCCATCCACGACCGCGCCGCAGGCATCCGGCTGCGGGCGGTCGACGCGCTCGCCGCCATCGGCGGGCCGGTGGCGGCGCAGTTGCTCGAGTACGTCGGGGCGGTCGACCGGGATGCGACCGTGCGCGCGGCGGCCAGCGAGCGGCTCGCCGGCCAGTCTGCGCCTGGAGGCCGCTGAGGTGGTCTGCTCGGTCAGCGGCCCACCCGGTCGCCGGTATGCTGTTCCGCCGGCCACGCAGGATCACCGGTCGTGCGGACGGATGACGCGGTAACGGTATGCGAGCTCAGTGGTATGGCGACGTCCGGGACGTGGTGAAGTGGAGCGCGCTCATCCACCTGGCGCGGCGCGAGTCGACGCCGGCGATCCTGCACGTCGCGATGTGTCGTCCGGACGAGGCGCCGCCGGCGCTGGCGACCGCGTACGGCCATGTCCCGTTGCCGGAGGACGTGTTGCGGCATTTCTGGAACCTCGACAACCTGCGCCGGCTGTCCGAGTCGACGGGGATCGCCATCGACATCCATGACGAGCCGTTCACGCACCGCGCCGCCTACTTCGGCGGCGTCTGCCGGCGTATTCAGAACCTGGACACGCCGGCGGTGGTGTTTCTGGATCCGGATATCGGCCTCGAGCCCGAGACCCCGGGACCGGCGGTCGTGACCTCGGCCGAGGTCGCGTTGCTGTTCGATGCGCTGCGGCCGGGCGACATCCTGATCTGCTACCAGCACGCCCGGCGGCAGAAGGGCTGGCGCGGCCGTGCGCGCCGCGCCTTCGCCAACGCGCCGGGGCTGCCCTCGTTCGACGTCGAGGTGCTGGAATCCAGGCTGGCGAGCGACGTGCTGCTGCTGGCGGCAAAGAAGCCCTGATGGTCACGCAGCCCGTCGCGCATCGATCACGCCGTCTCGCCTTGATCATCGGTCTGTGGCTCGCGGCGTCCGCCGCGCACGCGGGGCAGAGCGATTTCTGGTTCACGGACGAGCTGGACGCCTACCGGGCGATGGTGGAGGACTACCGCGCCCAGTCGGTGGACGAGGTGTACGACCGGGTGCTGGCCTTCGAGCCTCGCTTCGTGCATCGCCTGATCGATCGGGTCCGCGGCCCGGACATGCGGCTCACCGGCACCGATGCCGATCCGGCGCTGAACGAGCAGTTGTTCCGGTCGGCGGCCACGCTGCACATCGACATCGCGGAGCGGCTGTGGTGGCGCGGGCTCGAGAGCGCCGCCACCGATCACATCGAAGTCGCGGTCCGCTGGATCGAATTGAACGCGAGGCGGCCCGAGCCGCCCGCGTCGTTCCGGCGGCGGTGGTATCTGGGGGTGACCCTGCTGGCGTTCGAGCGCGGCGGCTGGCAGGCCGGGCTGGCGTTCGCGGCGCTGGCCTGCGACGCGCTGCCGGACGACGTACCGGTGCTGACCGCCGCCGCCTGGATGAACGAAGAACTGGCGCTGACGCCGTTCAACGTCGGCGTAAGCGGGGAGTCCGGTCTGCGCCGGCGGCAGGAGGCGCAACGTACGCTCCTCGAGGCGGCGGCCGATCTGGCCGGCAGGGCGCTGGCGGTCGCGCCGCTGGCGGGCGAGGCGGCGCTGCGGCTGGCGCGGGTCGAGCTGCTGCTTGGCCGCACCGGCGACGCGCGGGGGCGATTGCAGGGATTGATCGGCCGCCCCGATCTACCGCGCCCGCACGCGTATCTGGCCCGGCTCCTGCTTGGGCGGACATACGTGCGGACCGGTGACGCGGTGACCGCCGAGCGCCTGCTGCGAGAGGCGAGTGCGCTGTTGCCGGACGGCCAGGCGGCCCGTGTGGCGCTGAGCCGGCTGCTCGACACGCTGGGTGATCGACGTGCGGCGGCGGTCGTGCTCGATCCCGTCCTCAGGGCCGGTGTGCCAGGGGGCGCGGCCGACCCCTGGGTGGCCTACCGGCTGGGGACGAACCCGGGCCCGGCGCTGCGGGAGGCGCTGCGGCGCGAGGTGCGCCCATGACGCGTTGCGCCGGCGGTTGCGCGCTGCTGGCGTGCCTGTTCGCCGGCGCCGGCGACGCGGCGTACGCCCAGACGTTCCGAGGCGGCGTCGACGCGGTCGCGGTGGACGTGCTCGTCAGCCTGCGGGGCCGTCCGGTCAGCGGTCTGACCGCGAGCGATTTCACCCTCAGGGACAACGACGTCCCGCAACAGATCGAGGCGCTGCTGGTCGAGGACCTGCCGATCACGCTGCTGCTGGTGCTCGACACGAGCGGGAGCGTCGCCGGTGCGCCGCTGGCGCAGTTGCGGGCGGCGGCCGAGGCGGCGGCGACGACGCTGCGCGCCGACGACCGCGTCGGTCTGGTCACCTTTTCCGACAAGCTGCGGATGGTCGTCGAGCCGCCGGCGCCGGTCAGCGACCTGCCCGCTGCCTTGCGGCGGGTCGGCGCCGGCGGCGCCACCGCGCTCTACGACGCGGCGTTCGCGGCGCTCCTGCTGCGCGAGCAGACCGTGGGGCGCGTGCTGATGCTGGTCTTCAGCGACGGCGACGACACCGCGAGTTGGCTCGACCCTCGCGACGTGCTCGCCACCGCCCAACGCAGCGACGTGGTGGTCTACGGGGTGACGCTCGACCGGGCCCGCGGTGACGGATGGGCCGACGGCCCGACCGCCGGGTTCATCCGCCGCTGGTTTCCGGCCGCGCCGTATCTGCTGAGCCGGCACTTTCTGCCGCGTCTCGCGGAGGATACCGGCGGGTCGGTGTTCGTCGCCAACGAGATCGGCCGTCTGCGCGAGGCGTTCTCGCGGGTCGTCAGCGAGTTTCGAAGCCGATATCTGTTGACCTATTCGCCACAAGGCGTGGAGGCCGGCGGATGGCACGACCTGGAGGTCTCGGTCGGCGGGTGGGGACGCCGGGTGCAAGCACGCCGCGGCTATATGCGCTAGCGCCGGCCGTCGAACAGCGATTCGGCCGGATTATCGCGGCGCGAGCATCTCGCCGCGGCCGGGCGCCCGTGCCGCCGCCGTCTCCGGAAATCGGTCGATCACAGCTCGAGCCGGTCGTTGAAGACCATCTCCTCGAGCTTGAACTTGCGCTTGATCGTCGTCTCCCCGACCTTCGCAACGAACTCGACCTCGTCGTCTTCCAGCACGATCGGGTCGTCCTTGGGGAAGACGTAGACGAGCGAGAGGCTCCGCCCCTCCCGCTGTGGACCGGCCTGGACCGGCAGGATCGGCGGCTTCCCGTTCCGCTCCAACCGTGCTTCGGCTCCCAGTTCCCCCGATGACAGTCCGGCAAACTGGCCAGGAATGCCGGTGACGAACACGTAGTACCCGGGTGGCGGCTGGTTGAGCACATCGAGCACCCCTTCCGGGACGGTGGCTCCACGTTCAATCTGCGCCCGAACCTGCGCCTGTCTCACCGGCAGCGCGCTTTGCCAGCGGACAACGAGTCTGGACTGGCCAGCGCCGCCAAACCCTCCGCCTCCGCCGCCCGCACCACCTCCGGCGGCAACGCCCCCACGCGCCCCTTCCCTGGGGGGACGCGGAAACACGACGGTGATCCGTTTCGCCCAGGGCGAGTTGGACATCATCTTCTCGACGTCCCCGTCGGACCAGTCGTTGAACGCCGTCTCCTCCCAGAATTCAGCGGCGGCCACCGCGGCGCACGCCAGCAGGCAGACAACTGAGATCGCCAAGCATTTCCGGGCCACTCTGCACCTTCCTTTGCACGGGGTCAGCTGCACGGGATCAGCGAATGCGCATGAGGTTAATCTAACACCCTTCGGCCACCGGGTGCAGTGCCAGGCCGTCCACCGCGGTGAAACAGCACCCCGTCGTTCATCCCGCGGATCCCGTACCCCAACGCCCTGCAGGCGCTGCGGCGCCGACGGAGGAAGTCATGACGCAGGCAAAGTGTCCAGCCGGGCGGGACGCGGCACACGGCGATGAACCTCCCGGTCGTCCTGGTGCCTACCGACCGCGATCGTCGGTTCTGGTACACTGAACCGCCCTGGATGCAAGGAATCGCGTGGTGCACATCTGACAGGTGCTGCAATGGGTTCGCCCGAAGACGCCCGTGACGCACCGGCCGGCCGCCTTCGGGACGACCTCGCGCAACGTCTGCGGGCCGAACCGACCGTTCGTCTCGCCTACCTGTTCGGGAGCCGGGCGAGCGGCGCGGCACGTCCGGACAGCGATGTCGACGTCGCGGTGCTCGTCGACGACGCCTGTGTCGCGACGCCCGCGTCGGTCAAGGATACGATCTGGCGGCTCATCCCGGTGATGGCCGGCGATATCCGGAGCGACCTCATCGACCTCGTGCTGCTCAACGAGGCGCCAGCTCTGCTGCGTCACCGCGTGATTCGCGACGGCATCCTGCTCACCGCGCGCACGGACGCGGAGCGGGCGCGTTTCGTGCGCCGTACGATCCGGGACTATCAGGACATCGAGCCGCGCCTGCGGGAGTTCACCCGCCGGCGGATACGGCGGCTCAAGGAAGAGCGGGACGGCGATGGTCGATACGGAGATCTTCTCGAGGCGACTCGACGCGCTCGACGACTACGTGCGGCGTCTGCGACGCCTAGGCCGCACGAGTGAGTCCGACTACGTCTCCGATTCGAACGTCCACGACCTCGCCGCGCGCTATCTGCATCTGGCGACGGAGGCGGCCATCGATGTCGCCAATCACTGGATCTCCGCCGCCGGTCTGCGCACACCGGAATCGAACCGCGATTCCTTCGTCGTGCTGGAACGGGCGGGCGAACTCGACCCCGCGCTGTCGAAGCGCCTGCAAGGCTGGGCCGGCTTTCGCAACGTCCTGGTGCACGACTATCTGACCCTGGACCACCGCATCGCCTACCGGACGATTCGGCACGACCTCGGCGATCTCGACGCGTTCCGGCGCTGGGCGCTCGGCAAGCTCGACTCCGACTGACCCTCGAGGATCTTGACCTCTCGACGCTGATCCCGGTGTCGAGCAGATGCCGGCGCCACGGGCCGCCGCCCCGGTCGTTCTGGTTCCTACCGTCAGCGAGCTGTTGGCGAAGCGCCGCGCGGGGTAGTCGGAGGATCGAGAGAACCCGCGCGCACCAGGCGGCTCAATGCATGGGCGCGTAGGCGGTCGCGCGTACGGTCACGCCTGGACGCGCCACGGTGACCCGCGGTACGCCGCCGCCGGCATCCGCCGCGCGGATCGACACCAGATATTGCAGACCCAGTTCGCGGCCGATGCGGGCCAGCGCGTCGCTGAATTCGTCCGAGGCGGTCACGACCTGGAAGCGGCCCCCGCTGCCGGCGGCGAGCCGCGCGAAGTTCGTCAGCGGGACATCGGTCACCGAGACACCGTAGAACAGGATGCCGTGCATCGCCAGAAACTCGGCCAGTTGCTCGAGACGGCCGCTCAGATCGGCCGCCCGCCGTCGGCCGCGCACCTGTGAGGACTGCAGGTTCGACGGGGCGATCTCGCTGGCCTGCCCCAGCATCAGAATGACCGGTCGCGCCGCGGCGCGGGCATGGAGGTCGTCTATCGCTTCGATGATCGCCGCGTCGAGCTCGCCCTCGACACTCTGCATGTCGACGATGCTGTCGTCGTCGAGGCTGCCGATGAACACGGACAGGGCGGAGGACAGTTGGCGCTGCGTCACGGCGAGGCCTTCGAAGACGGCCACGACCTGTACGGCGGGCGGCGCCGGGTCGACCGACACGATCTCCAGCGGGTCACCCTCGACGCGCACCGTGAAATCGTCAGCCGTCAACCCGCTGACCGGTGTCCCGGCGGCATCGGTTACGGTCACCAGCAGCCTGTGGTGCACCTCCTGCGCCGCACCGAGTATGGCGATGGGTCGCGACGGCAGGGCGATGCAGAGGACCGCGAGGCCGATCAGGACGGCAGCGCCGGCGCGCAGCGGTGAGCGGTGCATCGGATGGCCATGAAGCGGCCGGCGACGTGCCCTGGTCGATCAGGGCGCGCGGCGGCCGCAGAGCAGCGCGTCGAACGGATTATACCGGTGCGAGCTGCGACGCCAGCACTACGGCAGGATGGGTGGCGACAGCCCCCGCCAGATCGTGCACCTGGTGCCGGCAGGAGACACCGGAGGCGACGAGGATCTCGCCCGGGCCGAGCGCCCGCGCCGCCGGCAGCAGCCGGCGTTCGCCGATCTGCCGCGACAGGTCGAAGTGCTCGCGCGCATACCCGAACGAGCCGGCCATGCCGCAGCAGCCGGCATCGAGGTCGACCACCTCGGCGTCGGGCACCCGTCCGAGCAGCGCCAGGGCCGGGGCGACCAGGCCCAGCGATTTCTGATGACAGTGTCCGTGCAGCAGCAGGCGGGTCGGCCCGGGCCGGAAACGGAGCAGGTCCGGGTCGCCGCGCAGCCGGTCCTCCAACCACTCTTCGAACAGCAGACAGGCGGCCGCCACTTGACGTGCGCGGCGCTGGTCGTCGCCCCGCAACAACGCCGGCAGATCGTCGCGCAGGGCAGACAGGCAGCTCGGCTCGAGCACGACGATGCGTGTCCCGGCGGACGCCAGTGGATGCAGACGCCGGACCGTCTCGATCGCCTGCCGCCGTGCGGCGGACAGCAGCCCCTGCGAGAAGAGCGGTCGCCCGCAGCAGGCCTCCGGCCCGAGTCCGACCTCGATGCCGGCGCGGTCGCAGAGCGTCGCGGCCGCCATTCCGACCTCGGGGTGGTAGTAGTTGGTGAACGTGTCGCGGAACAGTACGACCCCGGGCGGCGGCGCCGGCGCGGGACGGTCGCGCCAGCGCGCGGCCAGGGTGCGCGAGGTCCATGCCGGCAGCGGCCGGCGGCGGTCCAGACCGAGCAGCCGTTCGTTGAGTGCGCGCACCAAGGGGTTCGACAGGCAGGGGTTGAGCCAGCGGGCGAACGGGCTGGCCCGGGCTGACAGCGCGTGTATGCCCCCGAGCAGCCGCGCGCGCAGCGGCGTGCCGTGCCGGCGCCAGTAGTCCGCCAGGAACTCGCTCTTGAAGCGGGCCATGTCGACGCCCACCGGGCACTCCGCCTTGCAGGCGCGGCACTCCAGGCACAGGTCGAGGGCGTCGAACACGCCCTTGTCGCCCAGACCGGTCTCGCCGAGGCGTCCGGTCATGGCGGACCGCAGCGCATTGGCCCGGCCGCGGGTCGAGTGGGTCTCGTCGCGGGTCGCCATGTAGGAGGGGCACATGGTGCCGTCGAGCGTCTTGCGGCAGGCGCCGACGCCGCTGCACATCTCGACCGCCCGGCCGAATCCCCCGTGTTCGGCGTAGTCGAACTGCGTGGGCGGGTCGGGTGTCCGATACCTGGATCCGTAGCGGAGATTCGACGTCAGCGGCGGTGTGTCGACGATCTTGCCGGGGTTGAACAGACCGTCCGGGTCGAAGGTCCGCTTGACGTCGCGGAACGCGTCGTAGAGCTGCGCGCCGAACATGCGCTCCATGAAGGGGCCGCGCACCAGTCCGTCCCCATGTTCCCCCGACAGCGCGCCGCCGAACTCGAGGACGAGGTCGGCGATGTCGTTGGCGATCGCCTCGAACCGGGCGATGCCGTCGGCGGTCTTGAGATTGACCACCGGCCGCACATGCAGGCAGCCGACCGACGCGTGGGCGTAGACCCCGGTGCGGCTGCCGTGCCGCTGCACGATTGCCAGGAACCGCTCGATGTAGTCCCGCAGCCGCTCCGGTGCGACCGCCGTGTCCTCGACGAAGGAGAGACTCTTGGCGTCTCCCTTCATCGCCATCGAAAGCCCCAGCGAAGATTGCCGCAGCTTCCAGATACGGGCCTGGGCCGCCGGGGTGAGGGCGCGTGACGTGCGGGCCGCGATGCCGCGGGTCTGCAGGTCCTGCTCGATCGCCGTCAGCCGGTCTGGCAGATCGGCGGCGTCGTCGGCATACAGCTCGACGCAGAGCAGCGCGCCGGGCGTCTCACCCTGCAGCACCGCCCGGCGCAGCGCATCGAGTGCGGGACTCTCTCGGGCGTGATCCAGGATGAAGCGATCCATCACTTCGATGGCGGACGGGTGGTGCTCGAGAATGACCGGCGTCGCGCCCAGGGCGTCGAGCAGATCGTCGAACTCGAGCGTCAGGACCGCCTTGGCGGCCGGCAGCGGTACGAGGTTCAGCCGCGCCTCGACCAGCACCCCGAGCGTGCCTTCGGACCCGACGACCAGCTTCGCGAGGTTGCACGGCTGATCGGGGTCGACGAACGCGTCCAGGTTGTATCCACCGACGCGGCGCAGGATGTTCGGAAACCGCCGGCCGATCTCCGCCGCATGCGCGGTCCCGAGGCGGCGGACCTCCCGATAACAGCGGCCCTCGAGCGTGTCCATCCGGCAGACCGCCTCCAGCGCGTCCGCGTGCAGCGGACGCAGGTGCGCGATTGATCCGTCGCCCAGGGCGACGTGCAGGTCGAGCACGTGGTCAATCGTCTTGCCATACAGCACGGACCGTGCGCCGCTGGAGTTGTTGCTGACCATGCCGCCGATGGTGGCGCGGTTGGCGGTCGAGATGTCCGGCGCGAAGCGCAGCCGGTGGGGGAGCAGCCTGGCGTTCAGCTCGTCGAGCACGATGCCCGGTTCGACCCGCGCCCAGCGCTCGTCGGCGTTCACCTCGAGGACGCGGTTGAAGTACTTGGACGTGTCGAGCTGCAGCCCGGCGCCGATCGCCTGACCGGCCTGCGAGGTGCCGCCGCCGCGCGCCGTGATCGAGACGCCGTGCCGGCGCGCGATCTCGATCGTGCGGACGACGTCCTCGCGCGAGCGGACGATGACGACGCCGGCCGGATCGATCTGGTAGACGCTGGCGTCGGTCGAGTACAGCGCCCTGGTGAGGGCGTCGAAGCGGACGTCGCCGTCGACGGCTCCCGCCAGGTCGCGCTGCAGCGAATCGGTCACGGTGGGGAGTATACCCTTGGGGTTCGGCCGTCACCCGCGCCGCACACCGGCGAGCCGGCGGTCGAGATTTCCGGCTCCGCCGGCGGCCCGAGGCCGCGCCTCGCCGACCTCCATCGTGCCAGGAGGGGCCTCCCGCGTAGCGGGGCTCTAAGAAACGTCGTCCAGCGAGGGGCAGCCGACCGGGGCAGAGCGGCTTTCGGCGGAGCCGCGCGGAATCGGTGATAGATTGTCGGGCGGAGCTTGCCACGGGCGGCTGACGCCGCACACCCGGGTTCAGCGAGAGATCATGTCCTACCGCGCCGGCCGTCACTTCCTGCAGATTCCGGGACCGACGAACGTCCCCGATCGTGTGCTGCGGGCGATGGCCCGGCCGACCATCGATCACCGCGGGCCGGAGTTTCAGCAGCTCGGGCGCGAGTTGCTCACGAACGTGCGGGAGGTGTTCCGCACCGCATGCCCGGTGGTGATTTTCCCCGCGTCCGGCTCGGGCGCCTGGGAGGCGGCCCTGGTCAACTGTCTCTCGGCCGGTGACCGGGTGCTGATGGTGGAGACCGGACATTTCGCCACCTTGTGGAAACGGATCGCGCTCAACCTCGGGCTCCGCGTGGACTGGGTGGAGGGCGACTGGCGGCACGGTGTCGACCCCGCCGTGGTCGAGGCGCGGCTGGCCGAAGACCGGGCGCAGGCCATCAAGGCGGTCTGCGTGGTCCACAACGAGACTTCGACCGGTGTGGCGAGCCGGATTCCGCTGGTGCGCCGCGCGATCGACCAGGCCCGACACCCCGCGCTGTTCATCGTCGACACGATTTCGTCACTCGGGTCCATCGACTACCGCCACGACGAGTGGTCGGTCGATGTGACCGTCGGGGCGTCCCAGAAGGGGTTGATGCTGCCGCCCGGGCTCAGCTTCAACGCGGTCGGCGAGAAGGCGCTGGCCGCGCACCGGCAGGCCGGACTGCCGCGGGCGTTCTGGGACTGGAGCGCCGTGCTGGCCGCCAACGAGAAGGGGTTCTTTCCCTATACCCCGGCGACCAACCTGCTGTACGGCTTGCAGGAGGCGCTGGCGATGCTGCGGGAAGAGGGCCTGTCCGCGGTGTTTGCCCGCCACGCACGGCACGCGGCGGCCACCCGTGCGGCCACGCGGGCGTGGGGGCTCGAGATTCTCTGCCGGAATCCCGAGGAATACAGCGCGTCGATCACCGCGGTCCTGACGCCCGACGGCCACGACGCGGATCGACTGCGCGCGACGGTGCTCGACC
Source organism: Vicinamibacterales bacterium (assembly GCA_965220695.1). Lineage (GTDB taxonomy): Bacteria > Acidobacteriota > Vicinamibacteria > Vicinamibacterales > UBA8438 > UBA9620. The sequence continues at coordinate 874,886 of OZ244838.1, forward strand.
GTTTCGATCTGTCGCTCGGGGTCGGGCTGGCGAAGCTGGCGGGGAAGGTGTTTCGGATCGGGCATCTCGGCGATCTCAATGACCTGAGCCTGCTCGGCACGCTGGGCGGCGTGGAGATGGGGCTGGCGCGGGCCGGAATTCCGCACCAGCCGTGCGGAGTGCAGGCGGCGATGAAGCTGCTGACCGACGCCTGATGTCGGAGAGACCAGGAGTCTGCTGCCAGCGCCCGCGGGACCGCGGACGCCGGCCGCGGGTTGGACACGCAAGGAGATGACGATGGCACGACGAACGCTCGGGCGGGTGGTGACGACACTGGCCGCGGCGGCGGTGGCGGGAACGGTGATGAGTTCGCCGGCGGCGGCGCAGACGCCGGTCGCCGACTATACGCCGGTGACGGACGAGCGGCTGCGGTCGCCGGACGCGGACGACTGGCTGATGTACCGGCGCACCTACGACAGTTGGGGATACAGTCCGCTGGAGCAGATCACCACGGACAACGTGTCCCGTCTGGTGCCGGTCTGGTCGATGTCTACCGGGGTGGTGTCTGGTCATCAGTCGCCGCCGATGGTCAACGACGGCATCATGTTCGTCACGACGCCGGAAGACCAGGTGCTGGCGATCGACGCCCGGGGCGGGGAGCTGCTCTGGCGTTACCGGCGCCAGCTTCCCGAGGACACGCTGCGGGCGCACTGGACCAATCGCGGCGTCGGGTTGTACGGCGACAAGGTCTTCGTCACGACCCATGACGCCGTCGTGGTCGCGCTCGACGCGCGCACGGGCGAGGTCGTCTGGGAATCTTCCGTCGCCGACTACCGGAGCGGGTACTACATGACCATGGCGCCGCTCGTCGCGAACGGCAAGGTGCTGGTCGGCGCGTCGGGCGGCGAGCGCGGTATCCGGGGGTTCGTCGCGGCCTACGATCCCGACAGCGGACAGGAGGTCTGGCGGTCGCACACGGTGCCCGGTCCCGGCGAGCCCGGCAACGAGACGTGGCCCGGCGAGACCTGGCGCACCGGCGGCGCGTCGATCTGGATCACCGGGTCGTTCGACCCGGAGTTGAACCTGACCTACTGGGGCACCGGGAATCCGGGGCCGTGGATCGGCGACCAGCGCCCCGGCGACAACCTGTATACGAACTCCGTGGTCGCCTTCGACGCCGACACCGGCGACCTGAAGGCGTATCACCAGTATCACCACAACGGCTCGTGGGACTGGGACGAGGTCTCGGCGCCGCTGCTGATCGACGTGCCGCGGGCGGGGCGCACCGTCAAGGCGCTGGTCCACCCGGCGCGCAACGGCTATCTGTGGCTGCTCGAGCGCGAGGCGAACGCCATCAACTTCGTCGACGCGCAGCCCTACGTCGATCAGAACGTGTTCCGGTCGATCGACCCGCAGACGGGACGTCCCGAGTACGACGAGGAGCGCAAGCCGGGCACCAACAAGCCGGCGACCTTCTGTCCGTCGTTGTGGGGCGGCAAGGACTGGCCGCCGGCCGCCTACAGCCCGCAGACGGGATATCTCTACATCCCGGCCAATGAGAATCTCTGCACGACGATGGTGGGGCGCGAGGTCGAATACCGGCCGGGCGCCGGATACACGGGTGCGACGTCACAGGTCTTCGTGGTCGACGGCGCCGACCACCTGGGCGAGCTGCAGGCGTGGGATCTCTCGACGGGTGAACAGGTGTGGACCCACGAGTTCGCCGAGTCGCAGAACTGGGGCCCGGTTCTGACCACCGGCGGCGGTCTGGTCTTCGCAGGGGGTACCCACGACCGCTATTTCAGGGCGTTCGATGCGCGCACGGGTGACGTGTTGTGGGAACAGCGCACGAACTCGGGCGTCACCGGGGTGCCATCCTCCTATGCGATCGACGGGGTGCAGTACATCGCGGTGCAGTCTGGCTGGGGCGTCGACGCGCAGGGCATGCAGCGCGCGGTCAACGCGCATCTCGAACGCGACATCCAGGTGCCGCAGGGCGGCGTCATCTGGGTCTTCGCGCTGCGGCAGTGAGCGCCGCGCGCGGGCCCTCTACTTCGCGAGCGGGTCGGGACGGATCTGGAACTTCACGTTCTTCTGGTGCGTGCCGGACCCGCCCTCGAGGTGCCAGGCGGCGTAGTTCGAGTAGCTCGACCACAACCCCTTGCCCTTCCAGCCTGCCGCCGGGTCGTCGATGCGTCCGTTCGACGAGCGCGAGAAGAATCCCATCGGATAGGGCACCCGCAGCGTCACGAACTGTCCCGTATCCGGCACGAACACTTCGAGCGAGTCGGTGTTGACCACCCCGTAGAGCGGGACGTCGCGTCCGAGTCCCAGCACGTCGTGATGGTCGATCTGCGTGAGGTAGCTCTCGTCCGAGTTGATGGGGAACTCGGCGTTCGAGAAGGTCGGCTTCTCCATGCGGTGGAACGTCCACCCTTCGGGGCAGCTCTGGCCGGTTGCTCCCGGGTCGGCGGTGTCGGCGCACAGGCGGCGGTCGAACGAGGCGAAATGTCCGCTGCCGCGCCAATCCTGCCAGGCGACGCCGTCGTTGGTGAAATGCAGGCCGCCGCTGCCGTACGCGGTCGGGTTCGTCACGGTCGGGGGCGGCTCGTAGACCTCCGCCTTGCATGACTGCGGCGGGTTCGCGCCGAGATCGATCCGCACCAGCTTGTTGTCGGCCCGTCCGTTGCCGGAGCACCAGACGCTGCCATCGGCCGGGTTCACCGCCGGCGAGTAGCACCCGAACTGAATGCGATGGTCCCGGGTCGCCGTGATGGCGTCGCCCGGTTCGGTCCAGCCCGCGGTGATCACGCCGTCGCCGGTCGTATCGACGACCCCCGGACACCAGCCCTGCGCCGCTTCGGCATCCCCGGTGTCGTCCCAGACCTCCATGTCGATCCAGCCCAGGCCGGCATTGAAGCCGTAGTAGATGACCTCGTCCTCGCCGATCATGTTGTGGTCGGCCGAGAAGCAGGTGTCGATCTCGGAAAACGCCTCCGATGCGGGGTCGTACACGAACACCTGCCGGCTGCCGCGTGCCAGCGGATAGTAGCCGGCGAAGCGGTTCGACGCGCCCGTGCAGAACTCCGGCTGGGCGTCGGCGCCGCGGATGCGGCCGGTGAGCCAGACCCGTCCCTCGCCGTCCATCGCGACGCTGCGTGGATCGGCCTGACGGGCCCAGATGTCGTCGTCGCCCCAGTACGGCGATTCCGGCGTGTCGGTCTGAATCGTCGGCCCGTTCGAGGGAATGGCGATGGTGGACGCCCGGTGCTCGACAGGATCGAGCACGGCCAGGATGTCGCTGGGTTGCACGACGCCGTAGACGTGGCCGTTCGCGTTGACCGTCGCGTCGCGCACGTCCGACGCGGCGCTGTCGGTGCGGCCGTCGGTGGCGGTGCCCCAGTCCCAGAGGGTGACGACGACGTTGCGTTCGATGCCCGCCGGCCGCGGCGGAATCTGGGCGGGGGTCTCACCGGCGGCGATCCGGTCGGTCCAGTCGGCGAACATGCGCCGCTGGTCGCCCAGGCGGCGGTACATGCCGTTCATGCTGGCCCCCATCGGCCCCATCGCGATGCGCCGGTCCCACGCCGCGAGGTGCGAGTCGGCGGTGCTCAGAATGCTGCCGGGGATCTCCCGTGTGGCTCTGTTGCCCAGTTGGTGGCAGTTGAGACACCCGGTGACCGAGCTGCCGAGCTCCTGCTGGGAATGCTCTCCCGGCGGCAGCTCGATCATCGACAGCCACCACGCCGCCGGGTACACCTGGGCGGCCGCCGCCGCATCCGGGGCGACGACGCCCTCGAGATCGACGATCTGACCCGGAGAGGCGGAAACACGCGCGGAATCGACCAACCCGTAGCCGCGCACGAACAGGTCGTACGTGGCGTCCGGCAGATCGGGCAGCACGTACCGGCCCTCGTCGTCGGTCGCCACGATGCGGATGAACCGGGTCGGCAGGTCGGTCGTCTCTGCGACCACCCAGACGCCCGCTTCCGGGCCGGCGGCGCTCGTGACGGTGCCGCCGATGTCGTCGGCGTCGATCTCGATGCCGGCCGCGGCGCCCGTTGCGTCTCCGCCGGCTGGCGGTTCGCCCGTGCAGTTCGCCGCTACGGCAAGGGCGCCGGCCAGGCATCCCGCCCGCAGCACGTCGCGCAGCCGATCGCTTCCAGGACCATTCGCCATGACGCCCCTCCCGTATGCCCGCATGAATGTCGCCTGTCGGTGCGACACAGCATACGCCATGTGCGGGATGCAGCGCAGGGAGAGGGCGGGGGACCCGCTCGCGCGCGTCACCCGGCCGGCGCCGACCAGAAAAAAGGCCCGGCATTCATGCCGGGCCTTGGCGAAATCCGGGCGCGGGTCAGACGCCCTGCCGTTGCACGTGTCGGGCGGTTACCCGACGCTGAGCAGTTCGAGTTTGCCGGTGCTGTCACTCATCTTGTCCACCGGGATGCCCATCTTGTCGAGAATCGTGAGGTGCAGGTTGGTGACCGGCGTCCGCTCGGCATAGCGGATGTGACCGGCCGGTTTCAACTGTCCGGATCCGCCGCCGACGAGCACGAGCGGCAGGCCCTTGTTGTCATGCCGGTTGCTGTCGGACATGCCGGCGCCGTAGATCGTCACCATGTTGTCGAGCAGGGTGCCGTCGCCGTCGGGCGTCGCCCGCGCCTTCTCGAGGAAATACGAGAACAACGACAGGTGGAACTCGTTGATCTTCGCGATCTTCTCGTAGAGCGTCGGGTCGTTGCGGTGGTGCGACGTGGGGTGATGCGAGTCGGGGACCCCGATTTCCGGATAGGTGCGGCCGCTGATCTCGCGCGCCAGCATGTAGGTGCTGACCCGTGTCAGGTCGGTCTGATAGGCCAGCAGCAGCAGGTCGAACATCAGCTTGGCGTGCTCTTCGTAGGTGGCCGGGATGCCGGCCGGCTGGTCGACTTCCGGCAGCTCGCGGTCACTCTGTTCCTCGGCCTTCTGGATGCGGCGTTCGATGTCGCGCACCGCCTCGAGATACTCGTTGACCCGGAGCTGGTCGTTGGGACCCAGCCCGCGCTGCAGCGCGTCGATCTTGTCCGACACCGAGTCGAGAATGCTCTGATCCTTCCTGATTCGGAGCAGACGCGCCGCCGGATCGGTCGAGCCGCTGTCGCCGAACAGCCGCTCGAACACGGCCCGCGGGTTGTTCTCGCCCATGAGCGGGGTGGTCTCGTTGCGCCAGGAGATGGTGTTCGTGTAGGTGCAACTGAACCCGACGTCGCAGGAGCCGGAGACGTCGCGGCTGTCCAGGGCGATCTCGAGCGACCCGAGCTGCGTGTGCTGCGCGAACTCCCGGGCGATGAGCTGGTCGACCGAGACGCCGGCACGCAGGTTCGACTCGGTGCGGGCCGGCGTGACGCCGGTCAGGAAGCGGGTGGCGGCGCTGGCATGGACCCCGGCATTGCTGGGGACCCCGTTCAGACCCGTCAGCAGCGTCATCTGGTCGCGGTACGCCGCAATCGGATTGAGCAGCCGGGTGGTCTCGAAGGCGCTTCCCTCGTCCTCGGGCGTCCAGTGCTTCATCGCCATCCCGTTCGGCACGTAGACGACGCCGAACCGGCGCACCGGATTGGCGGCGCTGTTCCGGATGGCGGCGAATGCCGGCACCATGCCGTCGAGCAGCGGCAGCGCCAGGCCGGCGCCGATGCCCCGCAGCACGGTACGGCGAGGGATAGCCTTCTTGGTGATCATCATGAGTCTGACCTCCGCATCTGGAACGCGGTGCTCTTCACAATTCCGAGGATGATAGATGACCAGCGGTAGTCGTCGCCAGCCGCTTCACGCACGATTCGTCTCACGGTCGGGGCGTCGTAGTACTCGATCCCGCGCCCCAGGGCATATCCCATCAGTTTTTCGGTCACGGTGCCCACGAAGTCGTCGGGGCGATCGAGCAGCAGGTCGCGCAGGCCGATCGGCCCGTCGAACGCGGCGCCGTCCGGCAGCGTTCCCGACGCGTCGATCGGCGTGCCCGCCGCGCTGACCTGACGCCAGTTCCCGACGGCGTCGAAGTTCTCCAGCGAGAATCCGATCGGGTCCATCGGCGCATGACAGACGGCGCAGGCGGGGTTCTCGCGGTGCTGCACCATCGCCTGCCGCATCGAAATTGGCTCGCCGTCTTCGTTCTCTTGTTCGAGGGTCGGCACGTCGGGCGGCGGCTCGGGCGGCGGCGCGCCCAGCAGGTTCTCGAGCACCCATTTGCCGCGCAGCACCGGCGACGTGCGGTTCGGATACGACGTGACCGTCATGACGCTGCCGTGGCTCAGCAACCCGGCGCGCTCGCCGTCCGCGAAGGTCACCTTCCGGAACCGGTTGCCGTAGATGTTCGGGATGTCGTAGTGCTCGGCCAGCCGCTCGTTCACGAATGTGTAGTTCGCCCGCAGCAGGTCGAGGACGCTGCGGTCTTCCTGCAACAGGCTTTCGATGAAAAGCCGGGTCTCCTGCTGATAGGCCTCGCGCAGGTTGTCGTCGAAGTGCGGGAAGGCCAGCGGGTCCGGATACACGGTCTGCACGTTGCGGAAGTGCAGCCACTGACCGGCGAAGTTCTCCACCAGCGCGGTGGCGCGCTCGTCGGCCAGCATCCGCCGCACCTGCTGCTCGAGGATGTCCGGCTCGCTGAGGCTGCCGCGCTCGGCGACCGCCAGCAGCTCGTCGTCCGGCATGCTGCTCCAGAGGAAGAACGACAACCGCGACGCCAGCTCGACGTCGCGCAGTGCGTAGATGGCGCCCGGGGCGCCGTCGACCGGGTCGTTCTCGATGCGATACAGGAACTCGGGGTCGGCGAGCAGGCGCTCGAGGGCGAAGCCGATGCCTTCGTCGAAACTGCCGCCGCTGCGGCCCGCCTCGAAGAAGCGCAGCAGCGTCTGGACGTCGCCGTCGGTGACCGGCCGGCGATAGGCGCGGCGCGCGAGCGTCGAGAGGATCTCGGTGGCGCAGGGCAGCTCGTCGCCGGCGGCGGCCGGGGTGCACGAGAACACGCGGCGCCGCGTCGGGGTCACTCCCGGCCCGTCGACGACGAAGGGGCCGCTGATCTCGACCCGGTCGAGCGCCGGATTGGAGTCCGGCATGTCGTTCACCGCCAGGGCGAAGCCGGTCTGACGCGGTTGCAGCACGCCGTCTTCTTCCCAGGTTTCGCGCGGGAACGAGACGCCGATCAGGTGCGGGCCGGCGTCGACGGCGATGCGCACTTCGAGGTCGTCGTCGGCGTGCAGCGTGTAGGACTCCCACACGTCATCGCCGCGAATGTTGCCGGCAAAGCTGATCGGGGCCGGCGTGCCGGGGGCTTCGCCGCCGAAGGTGAACTGCCGGATGCGGCGGCCGTCGAGCCGGATCTCGACATCGTGCGCCTGGTCGATGCCGCGCACGTAGCCGACGTAGTTCGTGCGCAGACGCAGCTTGATCAGGTACTCGCCATCGACCGGGAAGTGGTGCCGGACAGCCGTCCCGCCGCGCGACCCGAACGGCAGGTCCTCGCTCTGCTGGTTCTCCTGGACAAGCAGCAGCGGAACCTCGTAGGTCTCGATAACGCTGCCTCCCGCCGGCGGACGGCCGATGGCCAGCCGGCTGATCTTCCGCGCCGCCGAGACGTAGCGCTCGAACAGGGCGGGGGACAGCGACAGGGCGCCGGCGTTGTTGTCGAACCCGTAGCGGTCCGGGGCGTCCGCCGGAATCCACTCGCCGACATCGATGTTCAGGTCGAGCAGATCGCGAATGACGTTGCGGTATTCGGTCTGATTCAGACGGTGAAACGCCTGCGTCCGGCCCGGGTCCGGGTTCGCTTCGGCGGCGCGGTCCAACTCGTCTTCCAGCCAGCGCCGGAACCGGTCGTAGGTCGCCTTGTCCGGTCGGGGCCGCGGCTGCGGAGGCATGGCGCCCACGCGCAGCTTGCGCACGACGTTTTCCCAGATCTCCGGATGTTCGGCGACGTTGTCGACGTTCACGTCGTCGAGCGCCAGACCCACCGCGCGCAACTGCGAAATGAGCAGAGAGCGGGGTTCGTCGGTGCCGTTGACGTAGTCGCCGTTGTGGCAGGTGACGCAATACTCGTCAAGGAGTGCGCGCTGTGGCGAGACCGCGGCCGGGGCGCCGCCCGCGCGCGCGGGCTGACCCGCCGCCTGGGGCGACAGGGACGCCCAGAAGGCGGCGACGAGCACGGTTCCGCCGACCGCACGTACACTTCTACGCACCGACCCGCCTTCCTCGTGGTCTGCCCGCCACATACACTCCGAGACACGATAGTGTGGACCCAAGGGTGCGTCGTTGTCAATCGTGGTCCCGTGCGGTAGGATGACGTTCTGAGTGGGACTTTCCTGCGGAATCGCGCAGCTTTTCGCCTCTACGGAGAACGTGTCGATGTCAGTGTCCCGAAGCGGCTGGTTCATCCTGCTGGCGGCCTGTGTTCTGCTGGCGGGTAGCGCCCTGCCCGACGCCGCCGCGGCGGACGAGGCGCCGCTGATCGCGGCGGTCAAGGCAGAGGACGCCGGTGCCGTTACCGCGCTGCTGGACGGCGGCGCCGACGTGAACGCCACGCAACCGGATGGGGCGACGGCGCTGCACTGGGCGGCGTTTCGGGATCACCACGAGATTGCGAGTCGGCTGATCGCGGCCGGTGCGGATGTCAACGCCGCCAACGAATTGGGGGCGACGGCGCTGTGGCTGGCCGCGGACAACGGCAGCGCCCCGATGGTGGAGCGCCTGCTCGCCGCCGGCGCCCGGCCCGACACGGCGCTGCCGGAAGGGGAGACACCCGTCATGACGGCGTCCCGCACGGGGAACGCCGATGCGGTGACCCTGCTGCTGGCGGCCGGCGCCGACGTCAACGTGGCGGAGGACACCCGCGGGCAGACCGCCCTCATGTGGGCCGTGGCCCAGGGGCATCATGCGGTCGTGGCGGCGCTGATCGAGCACGGCGCCGATGTCGCCGCGAGGTCCAGGCTGCGGTCGCGCCTGATGCATGCCGACGCCACGAACGCGTCGCAGTACGACCAGGGCGTCACGTGGCACCGGGGCGGCTTCACCCCGCTGCTCTTCGCGGCGCGGCACGGCGACATCGAGTCGGCCCGGCTGCTGCTGGCGGCCGGCGCCGACGTGGACGACCCCGCTCCGACCGGCGCGACTCCGCTCGTGCTGGCCGCACACAGCGGCCATGGCGAGTTCGGCGCCTTTCTGCTTGACGCCGGGGCTGACCCCAACGCCATCGGCGCGGGCTACAACGCGCTGCACGCCGCCACGCTGCGCGGGGACGAGCGGCTGGTCGAAGCGTTGCTGAGACATGGCGCCGACCCGGACGCGCGTCTCGAGTCCGGCACGCCGCTGCGGCGCACGAGCCAGGACTGGGCCTTGAATCCGTCGCTGGTGAGCGCGACGCCCTACTGGCTGGCTGCCTATTTTCGCGAGCCGAACATCATGCGCGACCTGGTGGCGGCCGGCGCCGACCCGCGCTTGACGACGCTCGAACGGTGGCGGCCGGTCGCCGAGCGTGCCGGCGGTGTCGGTCCGCCGCACCCCGCCAACGGGTTCATTCCGGCGCTGGTCGCGGCCCTGCGCGGTCCCGCCGACAGGGGGCGTTTCTTCAACACCGCGGCGCGCGACCCCGACGGTGAGGAGCGCAAGGCCCTGGAGACGGTGCGCGTCGCTGTCGAGCACGGCGCCGACGTCAACGGCACCGCCGAGGATGGCGGGGCGGCGATACATACGGCCGCCCAGCGCAATTTTGCGAGCGTCGTGAGCCTGCTGGCCGAGCACGGCGCCGACATCGATCTGAAGAACGGCTCTGGACGGTCTCCGCTGCAGATCGCCGCCGGGGCGGAAGCGGGGCGGGCCCGCAGTGCTGCAGCGGCAGAGCGCGCCCCCTCCGGCAACTCCGCCGAGGTGCTGCGTGAACTCGGCGCGATCGAAAAGACGGACGAGAACGCGGACGAGGCCGACGCGCCTCGCTGAGACCGGCGGCCGGCAGACCGCGCGCGACACTCCCGCCGCGTCCGGTTCACCACCTCCATATGATGCGTACAGCGGCCATCGGCACCGTCGTGGCGGCCTTGCTGCTGATACCGGCGGCAGCCGTGGCGCAACCGGGGCAATGGGCCCGGTTCCGGGGTCCGGATGCCGGCGCCGTGGCGGACGATCCACGCCTGCCGGAGACCTGGAGCGAGACCGAAAATGTCGTGTGGACCGCCGATATCCCCGGCCTGGGTTGGAGCTCGCCCGTCGTCTGGGACGATCACGTCTTTCTGACGACCGCGGTCAGCGCGGGTGCCGAGCGGGCGCCGGTGCGCGGGCTGTACGACCCGGGCTCCGACAGCGGCGCCACCCGCTCGAGCGCAGCGCACCGCTGGCTCGTCTACGACCTGGACTTCGCCACCGGCGAGGTGCGCTGGGTGCGCGAGCTGCAGACCGCGGTCCCGCAGATCGAGCGGCATCTCAAGAACAGCTTCGCGTCAGAGACTCCCGTCACCGACGGCGAACGGCTCTACGTCTATTTCGGCGCGATCGGCCTGGTGGCGGCGCTGGACCTGGACGGCGAGGTGCTCTGGCGGCGTGAGCTCGGGGTGTTCAACGGCCGCCAGCGATTCGGCACCGCGGCCTCGCCGGCGCTCCATGACGGCCGGCTGTATGTCGTCAACGACAACACCACCCAGTCGTTTCTCGTGGTGCTCGATGCCACGACCGGGGCGGAGGTGTGGCGCGTCGAGCGGAACGAAGTGGAGAACTGGTCCACGCCGTTCGTCTGGGAGAACGATCTGCGCACGGAGATCGTCACCGCCGGGTTGCGGCGGGTACGCTCGTATGACCTCGATGGCCGGCTGCTGTGGGAGCTGGGCGGGATGACGGTGAACGTGGTGCCGACACCGTTCGCCAGGGACGGGCTGGTGTATATCAGCTCCGGGTACCCCGGCGGCCTGCCCAGACCGGTCTACGCGATCCGGCCGGGCGCGTCGGGCGACATCTCGTTGAGAGAGGGCGAGAACGCCAACGACTTCATCGTCTGGTATCAGCCGATGCTGGGCACCTACAACACGTCGGCGCTGGTCTACGACGGTTACTACTACACGCTGCTCGACCGCGGCTTCCTGCTGAATCACGACGCCCGGACGGGACGCGAGATCTACGGCCGGACACGCATCAAGCCGGGCTCCGGGTTCACGGCCTCGCCGTGGGCCTACAACGGTCGGATCTTCCTGCTGGGCGAGGATGGCGACACCTTCGTCGTGCGCGCCGGGCCCGAGTTCGAGCTGCTCGGCACGAACTCGCTCAACGAAATGGCGCTGGCGACGCCGGCGGTCGTGCGCGGGAGTCTGATCCTGCGCACGCAGTCGAAGCTGTATCGCCTCAGCAACGACCCCGGCTTGTAGTCGGCGGTCGTCCCTCAACGCTGGCAGCCCGTGAAAAAACCGCGCGTTGCACCGAGATCGGCGATGTGCACGGTGAGCAAGGCGAGCAGGGGCAACCCTTGTGGTTGCCCTGTTCGTCTGCCGGAACAACGCACATCAGCATGAAGATCCGCCGGACGTCGTGCCGCACGGCGCCGATCAACGAGATCCGCCCGCTCGCGACCAGGCGGCCCATCTTCACCCACCTCGCGCTGCGCGCCGCGTCGATCGCGGCCCACGCGCTGGACCACACGCCCACGATGCGCGCGGTCCTGTGCGCCGACGGCTTTCCGCTGCCGCCTCAGGCCGCGGCCCGCCTCGTCGGGAGCGCCGCCGCCTGGACCCGTAACGTCATCCTGGCCCGAGCGCGTGAGAACGCCGCGGGAAAATCCGCGGACAGCGGTTCGAGATAGGAGCGGGCGCCGGCGCGCGCCGCCGGGGCTCGATCGGCCGGCGACTTGTGGACAGACCCTTGTCTTGATGTGACTGGTCATGTAGTCTGGTCACATGGAAACGATCAACGCTTCGGACTTCAAGGCGCGGTGTCTGGCGATTCTCGACCGCGTGCAGGCCACGGGTGAACGCGTTCTCATCCTGAAGCGGGGTCGGCCCGTTGCGGAGTTGTCGCCCGCAACACGAACCGGGGCCGAATACCCCCAGATGGAGCTCAAGGGGACGGTCACCGTGGTCGGCGACATCGTCGGACCGGTGGTTCCGGAAGACGAATGGGAGAGCCTGCGCCGATGAAGGCGTTGCTCGACACGCATGTGCTGGTGTGGTGGATCGATGCCCTCCATCGGCTTTCGACCGCGCAGCGCGAGGTCGTGGCCTCGGCCGACGCCGAGTCACCCTTGCTGGTGTCCGACATCTCGCTCTGGGAGGTGGCGATGTTGCAGAGCCTGGGACGGATCCGCCTGGGGATTCCGCTGCGAGACTGGCTCGACAAGGCGGTCGCGCCGCCGCTCGTGCGGCGCTGCGGCATCTCTCCGGCGATTGCGGCGGAAGTCGCCGGATTCCCCGATTCGTTCCAGCGCGATCCGGCGGACCGAATCCTGGTCGCTACCTCCCGGGTGCTCGGCGCGACGCTGCTGACACGGGATCGGCGAATCGTCGACGCGGCGCTGACGGAGACGTTGAGTTGAACGCATGCTGTAGCCGCCGTGTGCCCGCGGTCGGCGAAGGTGCGATTCGACGTGACGCAACCCGACGATAGACGATATGTGAACCCCCTCGACGCGACCCCTGAGCCTCCGGGGAGGCGAAGTTCCCCGCGTCGCCGAGGGAAATCGTAATCGTTCGCCGCATCGGTCCACAATGTGGCACACTGAAGCGCCTCGGGCGAGTCTCCCCCGAAACGATCGAGCGGTCCCGATGAAGTCAACACTACAGCAACGCGCCGAAGCAGCCGCGGAGCGGTTCAGGGTGGCCAGGAAACCGGTAGTGGTCGAGTTCGCCGGTGTCCCGAAGGCCGGCAAGAGCACCACGCTCGGCCAAGTGCATCCGGTTCTATCATGAACGACGACGTGCTGCGCACGATTCTCGAATCGACTCGAGCAACCGCCGCACACCTGGGGAAGAAGCACTTTCGGATGTTCGAGGTTGACACGTCCGGGGATGTTTCTGGCGGTCCCGAGGCGACCGCTGAGCAAGTCGCCGATCTCGTCCTCAGTCTGATCGAGGAGCAACTCGAAGAGGAGATACTGTTTCTTCCCGCGGACACCGTGGCGCCGCTCTTCGACAAGACGACATGGATCGGCGGGACAGCGGCGCAGGAACTGGTCGATCTGTTCACCCGCAAGGGCACGTTCAGGAGCCGCGAGAGCGTAGAATCCGACTTGGCGCAGGTGCAGGCCCTGCCGGTCGTGGTAGTGCGCAATCGGAGCGGAGACCTTCTGAGACTGAAGCGTAGAGAGCAGCACAGGGACAGTCCGCTCCACGGCAAGATCGTAATCTGGGCTGGCGGTCACGTCAGACGGGAGGATGGCGCCAATGGTCTATCCATCGGGCAGGGCGCGGTCCGCGAGCTTCAGGAAGAACTCCGTATCAGCGTCGAGCCCTCGGATCTGAAGTTGCTCGGTGCTGTCTGGGTCCGCGGTCGAGATGGCGGCAGGACGCGGTGCCACGTGGCAATCGTCTACGAGTGGCGCGCGCGAACGGACGATATCGCCGTCGCTCTGAGCGCAACGGAATTCTTCGAGCGCCGGGGAACGTCACTGAGCGGCAGCTTCGTCGCGCCACATCAGCTTGCGGCCGATATCGACAACGGTCGTATCTGCGAGCCCTGGAGCGTCGAAATCGTCCGGCACCTGTTGCCCGAGGGCAAGCTGGTGGAACCGCGGCTGCTAGACTCCTTGAACGAGCGTGATCTTTACAGGTCTTTGTTTACCGGGGTGATTCGACGACCGCGGGCGAAGGTGCCGAGTTCTTCCTCAACAGCCACGGGGAGGCAGATTGACAGCGGCGCTGTTCTACTGACCGCGAACGAGGACACCCCCGGCCCGTTCGGACGGCGCCAGAGCTCGACCGGCGGGGTCGACACCCAGTATCGGCCAGCAACCGCTCCTCGGCGGTCTCGGCCCAGCGCCACGCGAAGTCGTGCCGCTTCCCTCTCGCGCGCTGCCGCGCTTCGTGATCGTCAGCGCTCCTGATACGCTACCTCGCAGGGTTGCCGTACCCATGAAAACTCACGCGGCAGCGTTTTGCCTCGGCGTCTGGGTGATGGGTACGGTGTGTGTAAGCATCGTCGCGATGCAGAACTTCTACACCATCGACCGGTTGCTCGACGGCCCGAGTCATGCGGCGTTCGCCGGCTTCGTCGAGGACGCGGGCCGGGAGCAGGCGCGGAACGTCCTGCGCTATCTGTCGTCGGAGTTGAACCGGCTGTTCTTCCAGCTCTGGAACGTGGCGCAACTCGGCATCGGCGGTGCGGTGCTCTGGCTGGTGTGGGGCCTGCGCGCGCCTGCCGCCGGGCGACTACGCTGGACGCTGATTGCGATGCTGGCGGTGGTGATCGTCCTTGCGGCCGGGATTACGCCGCAGATTCTCACCATCGGCCGGAGCATCGACTTCGTGCCTCGCAACCCGCCGCCCCCGGCCGTCGCGACGTTCGGCGTACTGCACGCCGCGTACACCCTGCTCGAGCTGGCCAAGTGCGGCGCCGCGGCCGTGGCCGCGCTCTGGTTGGTCCGCCTGGGCCGCCCGCACGCGGCGTGAGAGGGCGCGTCCCTCACCCGACGATCGTCTCCGTCACCGTGCCCCGCGCCTGCGCCGGCGGCAGCACCTCCTCCAGGGTCTGCAACAGAGCTCCCTGCAGCGCGTGCCCGACGAAGACCATCGTTCCCTCGGGGTCGAGCAGCACGTAGGTGGGGTAGGCGATGATTCTGAATCGCTCCCGCACGAGGGAGTCCCCATCCTCGGGACGGACCTCGGGCCAGTCCATCTCACGCTCCGCAACGAACGCCCGGACCTCTTCGAACTCGTCACGGTGATCGACGCCGGCTGGAAGGGGCGCGGCGTCTACTCGTCGACCGGCTCCGACACGGTGTGGCATGCCGAGGACGGGCTGGGCGTCGAGGACGTTGAGTTCCGGTCGGTGTCGAAGCCGATCCACGTGAAGTTCCAGTTCCGGCCGCACCCGTTCGCGAACTGACGTGGCGACTCGCCGACTGGCCAAACAATCTGGTCCCCGGCGACGTTGTGTCGCCCCGAGGGGCAAAGGGCGTGGCGGATAGCACGGGTTGCTACATCGCGGGGGGTGGGCCGGCGGGTGGCGCGAGCACTGCAGGACAATCCGTTCCGACCGCACTTGCCGACCCGTCCAGCCCGAAACGTCCGGTCGACCTTAACGGGAGATCGCCCGCTCCGCCTGAGGTGTCTCTCCCCGAAGTGTGGAGTTTTCGATTGCCATTGACACGCCGGGCTGTGTTCCAACGAGCGGTCCCGGTAAAACAAGCCGCACCGCACGCAGACGTCGCCGCAGTTCGCCATCGACCGCGAGCCGTCCGCGGGGCGGCAACAGATTCCCTGGGACATCGAGCGGTACCGACAGCGGTATGGACACCCCACCCCCCGTCGCCGAGATGTCCGTGCCACACTTGCCAGATGTCTCCCCCGCCGAATCGCCCCGCATGTCCGCACGCAACGCAACTTGAACGGTACGAGGTAGCTCGAACATTGCCCCGCTGAACGCATCAACGGAAAACACCATCGCCGGCCCAAGCAGAAAGCCATGGAACCCTTCCTGTCCCGCCCCCAACCCTGACGTGACTGCATGCATCGCCGTCACAATTGCCCACGGACTGGTGGAACGACGAAGCTCGTGCTCCGCCGGAAAACATCCGTCCTTTTCCAGGCGGAGTCGATATGCGGACCGACGCCGACTCAAGGGGGCCACGACCGGAGTAACGCCCACTTCCTCGCCATCAACCATTACCCGGGCTCCCGGCGGGTCCGAGTGAATCCTCACGAGTGATGTCGAAGAACCTCGCAAGACCGTCGCGCAACCGCTCGAAGCTGCCAGCAGGACCGCCATGGCGAGCGCACCCGCGGTCCTTGTTTGTCCTCTCATCGCCCCCTCCATGGTCGTCGTGGCAACCGGCAAATCTCCTTCGCCGACGATGGTCCGTATCAACGTGCTCCCGGTCATCCCAACCTCGCTGTTCTTCGACCCGGCCCTCCCCTGGACCCCCTCGCGCAGCACGTTCCCAGCCGACTTGAGCGGCGGGGCGCACCCGGATGCGCCGAGGAGCGGGCCCACGCGGACGAGCAGGCCCGGACGTGACCTGCGGTTCACGGGCGCCGGTGGCGGCGGTTCGCAATTGCCGCAGTTCATGCACCCACCATGACACCGGGCGCATCGAGTGTCTTGAACGAACCCTGAAGTTGGACTGAAGAGAATATGAGCGCGATGCCCCGGCCGCTATCTGGCGCGGTTGGCCAGCCGGGTCACGACGTCTGGGGTTTCGGCCTCGTCACCGTTGTCGGGATGGAGCACATGGGATGCCGCCAGACGATTGAAACCGGTCCCGACGGGAACACCTGCACGTACTTGAGCGAGCGCCCGGAAGACGGCCGACGTCAAGAACGGCCGCTTCGGGGTGCCTCGTGGTCCGCGGTACCGTGGCAGGTACGCTCCACGCGGATAGTGGCATCGAGGAACTGGTCGGGGCCGAGTGGACAGCCTGTTGAAAGATCACGGCCAGGAGTCTGCGCCGTAGAAGTTTGCGAAAGCGAAAATTCGATATCGCCATGGATTTCTTCACGCATTTGAGGAGCATAGCGGCACTATGTGACGAAAAGGCGTGGTGAAAGCCATGAGTGAGAGCGGATTTGCAGCCGTAAACTTTCTGCGGCGCAGGCTCCTAGAAGCGCCGTGCCGTGTCGAGCTCGTCGTGCTCGAACGCCGACGCCATCCGGTCGATGTCCTGCCGGGCCGCACCCAGGCCGCGAGCGACGGCGCGCCACTGCGCAACCGCGTTCGCGACCTCCTTCGCGATCATCCTCGCGTCGTTCAAGCCCAACCGGTAGTGCTCGGCGGTCTCCAGCGCCAGGTCGAGCGATGCCGTGGAATCGTCGTCGGCGATCGACGTGGAAAGCACCCGCGGCCGGATGTCGGCAGGCACCGGATTGAGATCGTAGGCGGGAGAAAGACGCCAGCCACGGTAGTCTTCGTACAGGAAGCCATGGTTGCGGAGGTGGTCGTCGGTGTTCGAGATCAGTACGGTGAAGACGACGCGCCGCCACAACTGGTGCAGGTCCTGGGGTACGGCCGCGCCGTGCCGCCGAAGGGCGTCGGCGATGTCCGGATAAGAGCGGGGTTCACGGTCCGTCGCGCCGAGCATGCTCATCGCGGAGAGAAACGGGACGCGGTGACCAGCCCGGCGGTCAAAGCGTTGGACGATCAGCACGCGCTTGCCGGCGACCGTCTCGATCCGCCGCTCCGGCACGGCGATGCCGCTCGCTTTGGCAAGCGCAAGCGCAACGCCTTCCCAGAGCACGACGTTGAGCTCGTCCTGGGGGTGCGGGAACTTCGCGATGCAGAAACGGCCGTCCGTGTCCCGGACGGAAGCCTTCGGGCGCGCGCCGCCGAGTGAGGAGCCGGGACCGAGGAGAAGCCGCAGATCGTCGTCGTCTTCCGTATCGTCGGCGATGCGCTGCGCGCCAGCCAGCAGGCGCGGCAGCTCCACGAGCGGTGGAATACGGGCAGGACCGGGTTCCGCCAGCAACGGACCGTTCGCTTCGGTAGAGAAACGAAGCGCCCCCTGCCGCGTCTCGTCGTCGACCAGCAGGAGGATGTCCGCCTCGGACAGAGCCCGTGGAGCGCGTCCCTCTCGCCGGGCGCGACGGCGTTCCGCGCGCCGCATCAGGAGGCGGCCCCAGCGGTCGGGCGTCGAATCGCCGATGGCGCCGAACAACGACCGTCCGGGTGCGGTGTGAAACGGACCGGGAGTCAGCGCCAGGGCCGGATCGAAGGCGAAGCGCTCCCGGTGATCGAGCCATCCGGGGTCGTACTCGAACGACGCGCTCTCGCGGCCCTTCCGGGTTCGCCACCACAGACCTCCGACGAAGACGGGCGCGCCATGGAGATCGACGGAAACCAGGATTTCCCTGTCCATCAGCCGCCTGTCGCAGGAGTGCGCCGGCGTCGAGCGCGGATGCGCTTGGGCAGCGCTTCCGCTTCGAGATCCAGGCCGACCGCGTCGTTTCTCGGATCCGCCAGATCCGCGATGCGCTCCTCCAGGCCCAGCACGAACAACACCGTTGCGTAGACGCCGAGGGAGACGCCGGGGTCGCCCTTCTCGACCTTGTGCAGCGTCGTACGGCTGATCCCGGCGCGGTCCGCCATCGTCGCGGTCGGGATGCGGCGGCGGCGCCGGGCGTCGCGGACGTCCGCGCCGAGCCTGGCAAGGAGACGGAGCACGGGCAGGGGCAAGGCTCTGTTCCGTCGATCACTCATAACGTCCAATATATATAACTTAATAGTTTTTAGTGTGTGTAAAACTGGATTTTAATGGATACCTCCTGGACATTGCGCCGCGCGCGTGTCCGCTTGGCGGGCCGTGGCAGGACCCGACGTGGGCTCGCCTGACCATGGGGTTGCTCGGCATCACCGGGGCACCCTTATCGCAACCACCTGTCGAGCCACTCGAGGACCGTCTCGTGCCACTGCATGCTGTTGTGGGGCTTCAGTACCCAGTGGTTCTCGTCGGGAAAGTAGAGCAGCCGGCTGGGCACCCCGCGCCGTTGCAGGGCGTTGAAGGTGGCGAGCCCCTGTTCGAGCGGCACGCGGTGGTCCTGCTGGCCGTGGATCACCAGCATCGGCGTGCGCCACTGCGCGACGTGCCGGGCTGGATTGTGCCTCTCGTGGCCCTCGGGATTGGCGTAGTACGGGCCGCCGTGCTCCCATTCCGGGAACCAGAGCTCTTCGGTCGAGTAGTACATCGAGCGCATGTCGAACACGCCGTCATGGTTCACCAGGCAGCGGAACCGGTCGGGCCAGTTGCCGGCAATCCAGTTGACCATGTAGCCGCCGTAGGAGGCGCCCAGCGCGCAGACATTGTCGCCGTCCATCCAGTCGTAGCGTTCGAGCGCGGCCGCCAGCCCCCGTTGCAGGTCTTCGAGCGGCTTGCCGCCCCAGTCTCCCCTGATCGCGTCGGTGAACGCCTGTCCGTAGCCGACCGAGCCGTGGAAATCGACCATCACCACGGCGTATCCGGCCGCCGCGTAGGTCTGGGGGTTCCAGCGGTAGTGGAAGTGGTTGCCGAACGAGCCCTGCGGTCCGCCGTGAATCAGGAACGCCACCGGGTAGCTGCGTCCCTCGTCGAAACGCGCCGGCTGAACCACCTGCGCGTAGACGGTGTCGCCCTGTGCGCCGGTGAAGCTGAACTGCTCGTGCTCGCCCAGCGTGAGCGCCGCGAGCCGCTCGGCGTTGACGTGCGTGACCTGGCGCAGGCCGCTGCCGTCGGGCCGCATGGAGAACAGCTCGACCGGGAGTTGGAGATGGTCGAGTCCGAACAACAGCCGGTCGCCGGCCAGGCGGGGCGATCCGACATAGCCGAGGTCGTCGGCGAGGGTGGTCACCCCGCCGCCGGCGACGTCGATGGCGAACAGCGACACGTGCCCGAGGTTCTGGGCGGTCGCGTAAAGTGTGGCTCCGTCCGCCGACCACAGCAGCCCGCCGGGCGAGCGGTCCCAGTCCGGGGCAAGCGCGCGCGTCTCGCCGTCCGGCCAGCGCCGCAGCATGATGCGGAAGCGATCCGCTTCGAAGCCGGGCCGTTCCATCGCCAGGTAGGCGAGCGTCCGCCCATCCGGAGAGAACACCGGCGCCGTGTCCCAGGCGGCGTTGGACGCGGTCAGGTTCCGGGGCGCGCGTGACCCGTCGATGGGCGCCAGCCAGAGGTCGAAGTTGGTCGACCACGGTTCGTCGGGTCCGCCCGCGCGCGACGTCAGCACGAGCGAGCGGCCGTCCGGGGTGAAGGCGAACTCTTCGGCGCCGCCGAAGGGGACCGAGGGCGAGTCGCTGTCGATACCGGCCATCAGATCGACCGGCGCGCCGCCCGTGACCGGCATGACGAAGAGGTGCGACCGGCGTCCGTCTTCCCAGGTGTCCCAGTGTCTGACGAAGCCCCGGTCGTAGAGCTGACCGGTGGTGGCGGCGGCCTGGCGCTCCTCGAGGCGCGCGGCGGTGCAGTCCAGCGTCGGGCAGTCGGCGAAGACCTCGATCGAGAACGCCATGTGCGAGGCGTCGGGCGAAAGGGTGAGGTTCGACAGGTCGAGCGGCAGGTCGGTGATTGGTATCGCCGTGTCGCCGTCGAGGGTCACCCGCCACACCTGCGATGACCCGCTGCGCGTCGACAGGAAGTAGAGCCCCGCGCCGTCCGGCGCCCAGCGCGGATTGAAGTCGGCCGCCGGGTCGCTGGTGAGCCGGAGCGGGTCGCCGCCGTCGACGCCGACCAGCCAGATGTCGGTGCGGCGCCGGTCGTCGTCGAGGTCGACCTCGCTGCGGACGAACGCCACCTGGCGGCCGTCGGGCGAGACCTGCGGATCCGAGACGCGGTCCATCGATACCAGGTCCCGCGCGGTCATCGTCCGCGGCGTCTGGGCCGTCGCGGGCCACACGGCCGTGAGCGCGAGTACGAGCGTCAATCCGGTCAAGCGTCTGCAGTGGTGCATGTGTCCCTCGCCATTTTTCGAGGTGCGATCGATCTGAGGTCGTCCACTCGATCCGGATCCGGCACGCTGCGGGGGTGCGGCGCCAAGCTCCCGGGCCGAGGGACGCGTTACCCATTAAGGATGCCAAGTTGACGCCGCCGAGTCGAGCCGGCGACGGGCGGGTCACTCCCAGCGGAAGACGCGGGACGCGATGAGCGTGCAGACGCCGAAGATGGCGACCAGCGCGGCTACGTCTCCCAGGTGGGCCGACCACGGGTTTCCCTCCCAGATCCCGGACAGCAGCGACACGGCCGGTGTCAGCGGCAGGACACGTACCGCCAGTTGCATGCCCTCCGGAAAATCGGCGATCGGACTGAAGAGCCCGCAGAAGGGCAGCATGCTGTAGAGCACGAGACTGCCGAGCGGCGGTGCGAACCGCGCCGTGCGCACCAGGCTGGCGATGATGAACCCGAGCGACAGGATGCTCCAGGTGCTGAGCAGCAGCGCCAGGGCGAACGACAGGACCGGCACCTCGGCGCCCGCCGGGTAGTAGCGGCGGCCGACGAGAATCATGACGGTCACCGTGATCGCCGTCAGGAGCAGCTTCACCAGCACGTGGGTGACCAGGATGGTGATCGGCGAGAGCGGGGTCGCCCGCAGCCGTTTCAGGATGCCGCCTTCACGATAGATGGCGATGATCGCCACCAGCGACAGGACGGTGTTGATGGCGATGAAGATGGCGGCGAACACCGGCAGTCCCACTCGCATCTGCATGGCGAGGCGTGAGGTCATGTTCCCGAGTTGTGACCCGAACGCCCGCCCCAGGACGACGAAGAGAAGCACCGGGATGACCGCGTTGCCGATGAAACCCATCGGCTCGCGCACGAAGATCTTGATCTCGAGCCAGGTCAATGCGGTCAGGTGCCGAAGCGCGGGTGGGAGGGTCATTGCACGGTCACTCCCTGACCGACCGGCCGGTCAACGTCAGGAAGACGTCTTCCAGGGTCGGTTGCTCGGTGCGGAACTCGCTGACGCGCATGCCGTGCTCCGACAGGCAGTGAATCGCCTCGGTCACGAGGTCCTGCCCGCGCCCGCGGATCGTCAGCCGCGTGTCGTCGACGGCGACCGTATCGACGGACGGGAGCGTCTCGAAGCGGGATGCCGCGTCGGCGTGGGTCGTCGAGACCACCACCGTCCGTTCGGGGCAATGCCGCGCCACCAGACCCGCCGGGGTGTCCTGGTCGATGATCAGCCCGTGGTCGATGATGGCGACGCGGTCGCACAGCCGCTCCGCTTCCTCCATCAGGTGGGTGGTGAGAAACACCGTCTTTCCGCGCGCCGGGATGGCGCGCACCAGGTCCCAGATGGTGCGCCGGGCCTGGGGGTCGAGCCCGGTGGTGAGCTCGTCCAGGAACACGAGCTCGGGGTCGTTGATCAGCGCCAGCGCGATGAACAGGCGTTGTTTCTGGCCCCCGGACAGCGTCATGAACCAGGCGTTGCGTTTCTCGCCGAGCCCCAACTGGTCGAGGGTGCGGTTGGTGTCGACGGAGACGTCGTACAGCGACGCCCACAGATCGACCGCCTCCCGGACCTTGATGCGTTTCTGGAGTTGCGCTTCCTGAAGCTGCACCCCGATGCGGCGCTGCAACGCCTGGGCGTCCCGAATCGGGTCGAGCCCGAAGACGTCGATGCGTCCCCGGTCCGGCCGGCGCAGCCCCTCGACGCACTCCATCGTCGTGGTCTTGCCGGCGCCGTTGGGACCGATCAGGCCGAAGATCTCGCCGGCCGGCACCTCGAACGAGACATCGTCCACGGCGACGGTGCGGCCGTAGGACTTGCGGATGGAGGAGACGCGGACGACCGGCTCGCGGTGCATGCGGGCGCAATCTTACACGGGTCTCCGTCTGCCGTCCTTCACCGCGGGCGGCTTGACACGGGCGTCCGAACGGATTGCAATGCTCGGACAGGGCGCATCAAGAGGCGCGTCCGGCGCCGACCGCGGGTGGCCTGCGACGTAAAGGGGGAAACGATGACGAAGTGGAAGCTGTTGGCCGCTGTCGGGTTCACGTGCGGGGTGCTGGGCGTCGGTTGGGGGATCTCGGCGCAGCAGCAGGCGTCTCGCGTGTTCGAATTGCGGATGTACACGACCGTGGAGGGCAAGCGCGCCGAGTTGTCCGATCGCTTCCGCGATCACACCGCGGCCATGTTCGAGCAGGCCGGGATGGAGAACATCGGCTACTGGAACGCGGCCCCCGGCGACGACACGGACAACTCGTTCATCTACATGCTGGGCTACCCCTCGCTCGAGGCGCGCGACCAGATGTGGCGGACGCTGGGCGAGAACCCCGAGTTCCAGCGGGTCATCGTGGCGGCCGAGCGCTCGGAGGATCGCAAGCTGGTCGACACGATCGACGCCAGGATGCTCGTGCCGACCGGGTATTCGGCCTTGCGTTAGGGCCGCGTATCGGACGTGCGATACAGAGAGCCAGGACAGATGGCGACGCACACAATCGCGATACGGTCCGCGCTGGGCACGGGGTTGCTCGTCGCCGGTCTGGCGGCTGCGGCCGCCGCGCAGCAGGGGACCAGCGGCGAGTGGCGTGTCCATGGCGGCGACAGCGGATTCACCCGGTACGCGGCGCTCGACCAGATCAACGCCGACACCGTCCACGACCTGGAGATCGTTTGGCGGCGGCCCGCGGTCGACCGCAGTCTCCACGACCGGTGGGACACGCTGCGGTACTCGAACAACCTCCGCTCGACCCCCCTGATGGTGGACGGGGTGCTCTATGCCTCGAACGGCATCGGCATGGTCGAGGCGTTCGACCCGGCCACCGGCGAGACCCGCTGGGTGCAGCACCTGCCGTTCCTGACCGACGGCGAGACGCCCCGGGGCGCCGCGAACCGCGGGGTCGGGTTCTGGGAGGACGACCGCGGGGCGAATCGACGCATCCTCTCGGTGCGGCCCCCGTATCTGCTGGCGACGGACCTCGAGACCGGCGAGTTGATCCAGAGCTTCGGCGACGGGGGGATGGTCGATCTGCGGGTGTTCGCCGACACGTCCGAGCTCGTCGACTACAGCTACACCTCGCCGCCGCTGGTGGCGCGTGACGTCGTGGTGGTCGGACAGGCGATGGCGGACCATCCGCTGACCATGGAGAACCGACCGGGGTACGTGCGCGCCTACGACGTGCGTACGGGCGCGTTGCGCTGGACCTGGAATCCGATTCCGCGCGCAGGGGAGCCCGGCGTCGAGACCTGGCTGGATGACTCCTGGGAATACTCGGGGATGGCGAACGTCTGGACGATGATGAGCGCCGACGAGGAGCTCGGGCTCGTCTACCTGCCGACCGGGGCTCCCAGCAACGACATGTACGGCGGACACCGGCCCGGCAACAACCTCTATGCGAACAGCATCGTCTGTGTCCGCGCCGAGACCGGCGAGATGGTCTGGCACTTCCAGACCGTGCATCACGATCTGTGGGATTATGACAACAACGTCGCGCCGATCCTGATGGACGTCACGGTCGACGGTCGCGAGATCAAGGCCGTGGTGCAGTTGACCAAGCAGGCGATGGCCTACACGTTCGACCGCGTGACCGGCGAGCCGGTCTGGCCGATCGTCGAGCGGCCGGTGCCCGGGTCCGCGACGCCGGGGGAGTGGATCTCGCCCACCCAGCCGTTCCCGACCCGGCCGGCGCCGTTCGACGTGCACGGCATCTCGCACGACACCCTCGTCGATTTCACGCCTGAGCTGCGCCAGGAGGCGATTGAGATCGCCGACCCGTTCGTGCTCGGCGAGATCTTCACGCCGCCGTCCATCCGGGGCGACGGCGACGGCGACCGGAAGGGAACGCTGCAGCTTCCCGGGTCGGTCGGCGGGGCCGAGTGGGGCGGCGCCGGGTTCGACCCGGAGACCGGCATGCTCTACGTGCCGTCGGTGACCGGCACCTTCGCCGCCGACCTGACCCCCGGCAACCCGGACCGGATGAACGTGCGCTACACCCGCGGCACCCGCGCCTTTCCGGAAGGGCCGCGGGGTCTGCCGCTGCTGAAGCCGCCCTACGGCCGCATCACCGCGATCGACATGAACACCGGCGAGCACGTCTGGCGGGTCGCGAACGGCGACGGCCCGCGCAACCACCCCGACATCGCCCACCTCGACCTTCCGCCGCTCGGCCAGCCGGGACGCGCGATGACGCTGCTGACGCAAAGCCTCCTGTTCGTCAGCGAAGGCGACCCGATCATGGTGCGCACACCGCCCGGCGCCGGGCCCGACGCCGGCAAGGGGTTCCGCGCGTTCGACAAGGAGACCGGCGCGGTGGTGTGGGAGACGACCTTCCCGGCCGGCAACGTGGGGTCGCCGATCACCTACATGCACGAGGGCCGGCAGTACATCGTGCTGCCGATCGGCTCGCTCGACTATCCGGGCGAGTGGATCGCGCTGGCGTTGCCGTAATTGCCGGCGCGCGGTGCGCGGGCGCGGTAAACTGAGCGGCTGATCAGCCAGGACGATGGCTCAGTCTGATATTCCCGTTGGGGGGCCTACGATGGAGCGGCATCCCGTGTTCACGTACCTGGCGAATGCCCGGCTTGAAACCTGGAGTACCGTATGGGCCGCCGTCGCCGACGTGCGCGTTCAGCGAGCGTGCGAGTACATTCTCAAGCACTATTCAAGCGACCGGCTGGCGCTTCAAGACGTGGCCCACCACGTCAGGATGTCCAAATGGCACCTGTCCCGCCTGCTCAATTCGGCGACCGGCTGGGGATTCACGGACCATCTAGCCGCGGTGAGAGTGGCGAGAGCGTCGCGGATGCTCGTTGACGGCCGGCTGATCGTGAAGGAAGTGGCGGGCGCCGTCGGCTATCGTTACGTCAGCCAAATGGATCGCCAGTTCAAGCGGCTCCTGGGCATCTTGCCGCAGAATCTGCGCTGCAGGGCGGCGGTTCAATTCGAACTCCAGGAACTCGCCCGCAGGTCCGGGTCAACTCGGAGACGGTGAGGGAGCAGTGGCAACATTGTCTTTCGTGTAGATGATCCGCCAGATTCGTCCCTTGACCGAGTCGGTCACGTATAGGGACCCGTCCGGACCTTCCGCGAGACCCATTGGCCGGTAAGTGGCGTCGTTCGGCTTCATGACGGTTTGTCGGCCAGCAAAACCTGTCGCAAACACCTCCCAGCCGCCTTGGGGCCTCCCACGATTCCACGGGACGAACACGACGTCATATCCCCGCTGCTCGAACGGCATGCGGCCCCAGCCACCATGCCGTGCCACGAAAACGCCATGCCGGAAACGCGCCGGAAATTGGGTCCCGGAATAAACGAGGAGATCATTCGGTGCCGAGTGAGCCGGCAGAGCAAGCAATGGTGGAGAGTATTGGCCGCAGCGTATTCCTCCGAGCAAGTACCGAATGAAACGAAGACTGTAAGTGTTGACCCTGTTTCCATCTCCGCCATACTCCGGCGCCAACACCCGACGATTCTGGACTGGATCGTGATAACAATAGGGCCACCCGAAGTCCGAGCCGTCGGAAACCCTCAGTAGTTCGTCGGATGGAAGATCCGCATTCTGGCGGGCGGTGAACAGTTCCGGCCAATATTCACTCAGACCATCGCGTCCGTGAACCAGGACGTAGAGGCCGCGATCCGTTGGATGCCATTCCATACCGACCGAAGACCGGATTCCTGTCGCGATGCGTTCACCATCCACTAACTGTGTCTGCCTGGCTGTGGCGGCGTGAAAGCGCCAGATGCCCGCATGCCGTTCTAAGTCTGGACACGGATCCTGTCCCGCGACCCTCGGTTTCCGGTTGACGGACTGACAGGCATTCGAGGGTGCCCCGACATGAACATACAGGAACTGGTTGTCATCAAATGTGAAAGGTCTGGCGGGGTGTTCCCCGGTACAATCCCGTTCTGGGAGATCGGACACGATGATTTCCGGTGGCTCCACCGGCTTGAGGTGTCCTTGTTGCAGACGAAACCGGACTACGGAAGTGGTCGAGGACGCATAGAGGAATCCATCGTGCAACTCGATTCCAGTGCCGACCGTCGCGCCAAGACGTGCCTCGACGTCGGCGTGCCCGTCACCGTCCGTGTCGCGCAAACCGACGATGCCGCCCGGCGGTGTTCCGTAACGCACTGCATACAGTGCGAGATAAATGTCCCCGCCTGACGTCACGACCGAGTGGCGGGCGGCACCGACGTGATCTGCGACGACGACGGCGCAGAAGCCGTCCGGGAGCGTGATCCCGCCGTTATCGGTATTACACGGCGGGTGCGACATCATGTGGTCGCGAACTTCTTGACTACGTCCATCTGGCGAAAGTGTTACAGCTGCTGCCGTGGATGCCATGAGGCAAGCAACGACTGCACTGTGACGAGCTTCGGGCATCAAATTACAACCATCCCATCGCAACTGAGTTCTTCCACGCGCATCCTCGCCACTGTCGCAACGGTTCAGCGACGTGGTTGTAATGTACCTGCGGATATGCCGTCAACTAGTTCAGAGTGCGAACTGGTTCCGCTCCCAGGCGTGCCCCGGCCACGAGACCTGGAAAAGAATATATCGGCCACCTGAATCATGTGCACGGATTCGATTTGCGTCGCCGGTGCCGAAAGGCCATACGGCAGCGCTAGGACCCATAGGTCGGATTGAATTTGAGAGATTTCCAGGAATTCACCTCGAAGAAAGCGAACCGTTCCTGGTCCGACAGAATCACTCAACACTTCAAGTGCTTCCAAATCTTCGTCCGCCTCCAAAATGACGAAGACGAGTTCAGGTAAGCCGTCGACTTCACCGTCAACAGGACGATCGACAGACACTAGACCCACGGTTTGTCCTGAGTTGTCTGAAAAGATGCTCACGTCCACATTGCCGCTTACACCCCCAGTACGCAGAAGATCGTCGAGAGCACCAAGCGGCGTTTGCAGCGATGCTGAAGTAAGAAACCCCGAACCGAGCGCCACGGCAGCCAATATGACCGCGAAACTTGCAGCGAGAATCAGCTTCTTGTTAGGTCTTCTGTAGCTCATATCCGCTGAACTCGCGTTCTGCAACCGCCCTGGCACAAAACCAGTGGTCCATGCTCACGACAGCCCACGTCGCTGGCCGGCGGCTATCAATAGCAATCGCTGAAGCAACATTCAAAACCGAAGCAGTCCTCTTGATTCACACAAATGAACTCGCTGTCGGGATATTTGCAGGTTGGCATGGCACAACACCCTCCTGACCCTTCGAGAGGTGGTGCGAATAACCCACCAATGCCGGCCGTCAGCACGAAAACCACGAGAGCCGCCAGCGCAAACCGAGTCGTCCGAGCTTTTGGTGTGAGTTCGGGTACCATCTGGTTCTCCTCATATGCGTTGAACTGCGCGACGCGACGCCTGCGCGGTGTAAGCGATCACACTGTATCTCATCGCACAGATGGTCCTCCACGGATTCATGCGTATCTGATGTGAAACGTAATCATTTGCTGCTGTCCGTTGCGGATCAGTTGATTCGTCTGTGGGTTCGTGTACTCTTGATTCAACTACGCGTATGGGGGATCTGGTGCCGGGGATAGTCGCGGACATCCGTCGTGCGTGCTGGCTGTTCGTTCGGCGGCCGGGACTCTTGGTGGCGGTAGTCGTTACGATGGCGCTCGGCATCGGCGCCAACACGGCGATCTTCGCGGTCGCCAGGAGCGTGCTGTTGCGGCCGCTGCCCTATGGGAGTCCGGAACGGCTGGTCATGCTCTGGCGAACGAATCGGGACGGTTCCGGTCGACCGCGGGGTCTCGCGACGTCGACCCACGTCATGGGATGGCGTGCGCGCAACACGGTTCTGACAGATATTGCGGCTCTGGATCTGTGGCAGACGAGCTCGGCAGCACGTATGGATCTGGTCGGTCCGGATGGCGCCGAACAGCTCAGAGGGTCCTACGCAACGCGGAACTTCTTCCGTGTCGTCGGCGTGCAGGCGGTGTTCGGCCGTACGTTCCGGGATGACGATGCAGATGACGTAGTCGTGCTGAGTGACGCGCTGTGGCGTCGCCGTTTCGGGGCGGACCCCGATGTCGTGGGCACAACCGTGGACCTCACCGCCGGCGATCCGAACCGCGAGCTAGGGCGCTTCACGATCATCGGCGTGCTGCCCGCCCGATTTCGATTCACCTATCCGCAGGAGACGGAGCTCTGGGCACCGCTCGGCGCGGATGATCTGAGCACAGCGAGCTTGGCACTGCGGTACACGGTGGTCGCCCGCCTCAAGCCGGGCGTGACGTACGACGATTCGCAGACCGACATGGCCGCGGTCGCGGAGGCGATCGGGCGGGATGAAGGCGGCCGTTTCGCGACAGGGACGGTCCGCGTCGAGCCGGTGCACGAGTACGCACTGGGTCGGACGCGTCCGGCGCTCCTGCTGCTGGGGGCCGTGACCTCATTCCTGCTGATTGTCGCCTGCCTCAACATCGCCAGCGTGCTGACGGCTCACATGCTTGCGCGCCGGTACGAGCTGGCAGTGCGCGCAGCAGTGGGAGCCACGCGTCTTCGACTGGTCCGGCAACTCGTGACGGAGAGCCTGTTGCTGACCGCGATCGGTGGCTTGGCTGGTATCGCGCTTGCGTGGGGATTGGCGCCCATACTGCGCGCCAGCATTCCCGCCACCATACCTCGATTCGACGAGATCGGGGTCGACTTGGTCACTCTCGGCTGGGCGGTGGCCATGTCTGCGCTGACGGGCGCTGTGGTCTGTCTGATACCCGCTTGGCGCGGCTCTGGGGTCGCCGCCCAGCCAGTGTTGCAACAAGGCGGGCCGGGATCGTCGGCCGGTGTTCCGGCCATGCGGTGGGGAGGCATGTTGACAGCCCTGCAAGTCGGCCTTGTCTTCGTCCTGCTCGCCGGTGGCGGTATGCTGCTCCGCAGCTTCTGGAATCTGCAGCGCGTCGATCTCGGGTTCAACGGTGAGCGCGTGCTGACAGCGGAGTTGAATTTGCTCGACATGCGCTACCGGGATCCACAGCAGAGCCGCGCCTTTAACGACGAACTGCTGGCGCGCGTCCGGTCGCTGCCCGGCGTGATCCAGGCCGGCGTGTCCTCCTCCGTTCCACTCCGCGGCACCGACTACATGAGCTTGATCGACGTTCCAGGGAGCGAGGAGCGGCTTCTTGTCAACCGACGCTTGATCGATCCCCAGTACTTTACGGTCATGGGCATCCCGCTCCGCGCCGGCCGGCCGTTCGAGGACGCTGACACTGTGTCTAGTCGACCCGTGGTCATCGTGTCCGAGACCCTGGCCCGTCGAATGTTCCCCGAGGAATCCGCGGTGGGTCAGGTCCCGAACTTGGCGCTGGGGGGTGGTCGAGCTGAAATCGTCGGTGTCGTCGGCGACGTTCGGCACAAGAGCGTCGACGCTGCCTCCGATCCAGCGTACTACCTCCCGCGGACCCAGGCCACAACGCGGCTCGTGTGTCTGGTCGTCCACACGCTGCCCGGTGCCAGAAACGTGCCGCGCGACATCAGGTCCATCGTCCGGTCGATCGATCCGCGCCAACCAATCCAAGGAATGACGACCCTCGACCGGATCATCTCCGACTCGATTGCGGACCGTGGCTTCTACGCGGTTGCGACCACCGCGTTTGCGGTTCTGGCGCTGCTGTTGGCCGGCGCCGGGCTCTATGGCGTCGTCACCCGTAGCGTCGCCGCACGGGTCCGTGAGTTTGGGATCCGCATGGCGACAGGCGCCACGCCCGGTGACGTGATCAGGCTCGTGCTTCGTAGGAGCCTCTGGCAGGTGGGCATCGGAATCGTGCTCGGCGCATGTGTCGCCTATTGGCTGGCGGGCCTACTCCAAGTGTTCCTATTCGAGGTCGAGGGCATTGACGCGCCGGCGTACGCCGTTGCGGCCGTGCTCATCCTGGTGGCCAGCGCCGTGGCGTGCTTCGTCCCGGCGCGGCGAGCGTCGCGGCTGGACCCGATGGTGGCGCTACGGTTCGAGTAAGACAACAGGCTGCCGGTATCTCGACGATTGGCGCAATTCGAACAACTCTGAGGGGGTTCAACATGAAGTTCGTGCTGCATCACTGGAATAGCGGCGAACGTATATTGCTAATTTTCTTGTGCGCCTCCGCAGTGGTGATTGGGGCCTTTTGGAGTGTTCGGGTGGTGTATTTGCGGGCCGCGGAGCAATTGACCGCCAGAGCGCTTTCTGTCCCTGACGTGTGGCCCGTTGGCGGTATGAGAATCCGTTTCGAGTCCCCCGCCGTAACTTCCGTGGCCGGCGCAACAACGCCTGGAACCGGTCGCCAGTTGTTGCTGGTCGCGTCCGACACCTGTCCCGGCACAGCAGCCGTACTCCCGATGTGGCGGAAGCTCATTCGGTCGTTACCGTTTCTACACGCTCGTTGACCATAACGACATTCTCATTACGTTCGGGGTGGTTGGTTGGATCCTCTTCCTTATTCGATCAATTCCTACCCGTTGGTTGCTCGCGGGCTGTGTGGCTTGTGTGTTGGTATCAATCTTGTATCCAGTACCCGGCCGGATTGTTCAAAGAGATGTGGCGGCAGCGTCGAACGGATTGGCAGGCTTTACTGAGAGCGACACAACGGTATTGATCCGTGACGATTGGCACCGTGTTCGGAGGACGAGATCCTTTGCAGACTGGGTGCGCTGGCGTGCCACGGCATACCGGGAAAGCTGGCCGTTTACCCGCCCGGACAACGTGGCACATGTGCTAGCATTGTCTCTGCTGGGGCTATGGGGAGCGAGAACGAGCGCGTTGCAGGTCATGTATCGGATTCGAAGCGACTTCGATCGGTTGCGAGATGGCTAGTGGGAGCCGGCCTGGCCGGGACAGCGGTCGTTATCGCTGGCGAGAGATCTAGCGAAGCGCATACAACTTCGGTGTTCGTGGCGTTACGCGCTGTTCACGTGGGTTTGGGGTCGGTCCTTTCGTTGGGATATGCGGCAACCCTCACTGGGCTAGCACCACACGTTCGCGTGCCTTTTAAGGGAGTTTCATCCGCCGGTCAAATGGCGCTGACGAACTTCATCGGTCAGTCTGTAATTGTGACGGGTCTATTTTACGGTTTCGGCCTCGGTCTCGAAGGTACCATTGGACCAACAGGTGGACTGACGATCGCGTGCCTTGTCTGGCTTGGTCAGGTAAAGGCGAGCCAGATGTGGCTTGGGCGATTTCACTTCGGTCCGGCAGAATGGCTGTGGAGGACCATTACTTACTTGCGACCCAAACGCTACTCCGACAGCGGGCAGGCGGGCAGAGCGAATAGTAGTTGCCGTGCCGCGTGCGGGCGCGGTGTCAATCGCGTAGCGCGTACACGAACAGCGAGTGCCCCGCCGCCAGGGCGACGTACTGCTTGCCGTCGACCATGTAGCTCATCGGGCCGTTGGCGATCATCCCGCCCAGCGTCTTCCGCAGCAGCACCTCGCCGGTCTCGGCGTGCAGCACGTGGAAGTGGCCTTCCCGGTTGCCGGTGAACAGCAGGTTCGAGGCGCTGGTGAGGATGCCGCTGCTGGTCACGTCGGTCATCGCCACCTTCCAGCGCTGCTCGCCGGTGCGGGGGTCGATGGCGATGACGGCGCCGCCGCCGGCCGCGTCGGTCCAGTTGTTGATGTGTCCGCGCCGCAGGCTGGGCACGTTGGCGCCGGCCCCGAACGGGTTGGCCGGCCGGCCGCCAAGGAAGATCCGTCCCGGCTGATACTCCTGCGCCTCGGCCTCGAAGTTCGACCCGTAGGCCTCCCACGCCGACACGTAGAACAGCCCCGTGTCCGGACTGTAGGACGGCGAGTACCAGTTCGTGCCGCCCTGCACGCCGGGGAACGTGGTGGTGCCCGGCGGCTGGGGGGTCTGCACCGGCCGGCCGAAGTCGTCCAGCCCGCTGGCCCAGTTGACCGGGACGAAGTTGTCGCCGCGCAGGAAGCGGCCGTTCTCGCGGTCGAGCACGTAGAAAAACCCGTTCCGGTTGCCCCACAGCATGAGCCTCAGCGTGCCGCCGTTGCCGTCCGGGGCGTCGATGAGCACCGGAATCTGCACCGAGTCGTAGTCGTAGGGGTCGTTCGGGGTAAACTGGAAATACCACTCGAGCTCGCCGGTGTCCGGGTCGAGCGCGACGACCGAGTCCGAATACAGGTTGTCTCCCGGCCGCTGGGCCGGATTCCAGTCGGGGCCGGGATTGCCGATGCCCCAGTAGGTCAGGTCGAGGTCGGGGTCATACGAACCGGTGAGCCAGGCCGAGGCCCCGCCCGTCATCCAGGCGTCGTTCTCCCAGGTTTCGTGGCCCGGTTCGCCGGGGCCGGGAATGGTGTGAAACCGCCACGCCAGTTCGCCGGTCGCGGCGTCGTAGGCGTCGATGTAGCCGCGAATGCCGTACTCGCCGCCGGCGACACCCACGATCACCTTGTCCTTGATCACGAGCGGCGCGAGCGTCAGCGCGTAGCCTTCGGTCGGGTCCGCCACCGTGGTCTGCCATAGCGGCTTGCCGGCGATTGCGTCGATGGCGATCAGGTTGCCGTCGAGGGTCGCCAGAAACAGCGTGTCGTCGAGAATGGCGAGCCCTCGGTTGACCGCCCCGCAACAGGGACGGGCGTCACGGGACGGCGTGTATTCGTATTTCCAGAACACGCTGCCGCGCTTGGCGTCGAGCGCCACCACGTTGTTGACCGGCTCGGTCAGATACATGATGCCGTCCACGACGAGCGGGGTCGCCTGGAACGCCTCCAGGGACCCGGCCTGGAAGATCCACGACAGCTCGAGGTCGGCGACGTTGTCCGGCCGGATCTGGTCGAGCTTCGTATGGCGGTTGCTGGAATAGGTGCCCGAGTAGGTCAACCAGTTGTGCGGTTCGTCGTCGGCGTTCAGCAGCCGTTCGAACGTGACCTGGGCAGTGGCGCCACCGGGAAGCAGCGTGACGAGCAACAGGGCGATCAGGGTTCGTCGGGTCATGGCGCAAGCTGGTTTCAGGCGATCGGGACAACGGCACGAAGTGTTCGAAGGCTGACGCGGCTGCTACTCCAGCCCCTTCAGGCTCAGCAGATACGCGAGGACGTCGGCGACCTCCTGGTCGTCGAGCAGGTCGCTGGCGGCCGGCATCGGCGAGGTCGTCACCGCGGTAAGCTCGCGGAGGTCCGCCTTGTCGAGCGACCGCAACCGTTCGTTCTGGTCGATCAACTGGATGGTGTAGGTGTCCTCGTTGAGTCGCCGGCCGTCGAGGACCGTGCCGTCGCTCAGCACGGCGCGCACCGGCCGGTTGACCGCAATCATCGAGCCGGTCGGGTCGAGCAGCGACCGCTGCAGATCGGCGGCGGTGCGCACCGCACCGATATCGCTGAGATCGGGCGCGGTCCGCCGCCCCTGGCCGTTCACCCGATGACACGTCGCACAGGCGCCCTTGCCGCTGAACAGCGCGGCGCCGCGCGTTTCGTCGCCCAGAGTGACGTCGCTGAGGTCGACGTCGCGCATGGTGCGGAGATACGAGACGAGGCCGGTGAGCTCCGAAGTGGAGAAGTCGCTCGGGGCCATGGCGGTGCCCGGAATGCCCCGCCGTAGCAGAAACATCAACTCCTGGTCGGAGCCGGCGCGGCTGTAGTTGCCGCCACGGAGATCGACGCCCGCGACGGCGTCGCCCGCCTCGGCGTGGCAGCGGACGCAGTTGGCGCCGTAGAGCCGCGCCCCGAACTCGATGTCGGCCTGTTCGTACTGGCCGGCGTGGTCCTGGGCGCGGGCGGTGCCGGGTGCGCCCAGGATGACGAGCAGCGCGAGCGCCGCGATCCACCCGATTAGTGGCGGCGCGCCGGCGCCCAGTGTCGACGAACGGTGAATAAAGATGCGCATTGGCAGATCACTCGGAAAACGTTGGTCCATGCTGTCGGTATTGCCACGCGTTGTCAATCCGTGCGGACCGGGGTCAGGGCCGAGCCGACCAGATTACTTCAGCGGCAGCCGGTTGTCCGGGTCTGGACGGAAGATCAGATACTCGATGTCGGTCTCGAGCTCGCTCCACCAGTGCGGGGTGTGACCGGGGATGATGATGACGTCGCCCACGGTGACGCGCCGCGAGACGCCGTCGTCGATACCGGGGCTGCGCGCCGAGGTGCCGGGAATCGGCGCCCCCGGCGCCCGCAGCGTGCCGCCGGTGACGAGCGTGGCGGCGCCGGCCACCATGTAGTAGATCTCGGTCGTGTCGACCTCATGCTTGTTGGCGCCGCCGGGCACTTCCCTGGGCCGGAAGACGCCGTAGACACCGACCCGGTAGTCGCCGGTGACGCCGACCACTCTGATCGGACGGTCGCTGACGCGGTCACGCGGCAGGGCGTCGATGAATGCCTGAATCTCGGCCGCCGTGACGTCGGTCGCCTGCGGCGCCTCCTGGGCGGCGGCCGGTACGGTCAGCAGCACGGCGAGCAATACAAGGGTGGGTTTGGACACGGTGGTTCTCCTGTATGGCCGGTGTCGGATACCGGGACGATTATCGTATGGTATCGTTTCTTTGATCGACGATTCAGGAGGTGTCGCATGAAACGCGGCAGGCTGCATCCCACCCTGCGCATCGTGCTGGCGGCGTCAGCGCTCGCGCTTGCGGCAGGTCCGGTGACCGCCCAGTCGACGAGCGGCGTCCCCGGCGACGCGTGGAGCCCGCCGCGGACAGCCTGGGGCGCGCCCGATCTGCAGGGGATCTGGGATTACCGGACGATGACGCCGTTGCAGCGTCCGCGGGAGTTTGCCGGCAAGACGGTGTTGAGCGACGAAGAAGCGGCCGCCTACACGGCGCGCCGGTTGGAGGAGCAGGCCGACTACGACCGGTCGCCGAGCGTGCACGCGAAATGGTGGCTCGATCCCGGCACGGCGTTGACGGAGGACAAGCGCACCTCGCTGATCGTCGACCCGCCGGACGGGCGGATTCCGGCGCTGACCGAGGCGGCGAAACAGCGTAACGCCGAGCGGGCCGCGTATCGCCGCGCGCACCCGGCCGACGGCGCCGACCATCGCGGGCTGAGCGAACGCTGTCTCACCTTCGGCAGCCCCCGCCTGCCCGGCGGGTACAACAACAACTATCAGATTCTCCAGACGCCCGAACAGGTGGTCATCGTGTCCGAGATGGTCCATGACACGCGGGTCGTGCCGCTGGACGGCCGTCCCCTGCCGCCCGCCGCCATCTCGCAGTGGCACGGCGAGGCGCGCGGCCACTGGGAGGGGGACACCCTGGTCGTCGAATCGACCCGCTATACCGACGAAAGCGCGTTCCGCGGCGCGACCGGCGGCCTGCGGCTGGTCGAGCGATTCACGCGCGTCGGGCCGGACACCATTCACTACGAAATCACGGCCGACGACCCGGCCACCTGGGCCCGCCCCTGGACGCTGATGTTCCCGATGCGGAAGACCGATCAGCCGTTGTACGAGTACGCCTGTCACGAGGGCAACTACGGGCTCGAGAACATTCTCCGGAATGCCCGTCTCGCAGAGGAGAGGGGCAGGTAGCCGCCCGTGGCGTACGGCTCGCGGCAGCCGACCGGCGCGGCTTCCCGTGCCCGGCTCGGCCGGTGCGCCGTCCCGGCACGTCCGGATCGCGATTTCATCGTCCTGTTTGGGGCGTTCCACTCCCGATCTGCGCCGGACGATGCTATGCTACGCAGGATAACCGCAAGATCGCAGTGTCAGGTCTGACACCGGAGGATGTCGATGCGGGGAGTCACCACACTGTTGCGCCCGGTGTTCGCGGCGATCGCGCTGCTCGCGACCGCCGGCGGGTCGCTGGTTCAGGCCCAGACCGGGACCGTAAGCTTCACCGACCATATCCGTCCGATTTTCGAGAGGAGCTGCTGGAACTGCCACGGCGAGGCGTCGCAGCTTTCCGGTCTCGATCTACGCACGCGGGATCTTGCCATAGAGGGCGGCAGCCGGGGCGAGGCGCTCGTGCCCGGACGCGCCGAGGACAGCCGGATCTATCGGGTTGTGGCCGGTTTCGACGATCTCCGCATGCCGATGAGCGGGGACCCCCTCAGCGACGCGGAGATCGCCGCGGTCCGCACCTGGATCAACGACGGCGCCCACTGGGACGAGGGTGGCGCCACGAGCGCGGCCGTCGCCTTGTCGGCGCTCGAGAACTCGGAGCTGCCGCCCGGCGCGCGGGACTACTGGGCGTTCCAGCATCCCGTACAGGCAACGGTGCCGGCGTCGGCCACCTATGAACATCCCGTCGACAGGTTCCTGGACGCCGCCCGTCGCGAGGCCGGAGTGGCCGCCGGACCGCGGGCCGACCCGCTGGCGCGTCTGCGGCGCGCCACGCTCGATCTGACCGGGCTGCCGCCGACGCCGGCGCAGGTCGAAGAGTTCCTGGCCGACACGGAGCGCGGCGCGTGGGAACGGCTCATCGAGCGCCTGCTCGCCACACCGCAGTATGGCGAGCGCTGGGGGCGTCACTGGATGGACGTGGCGCGTTACGCGGACTCGACCGGGTTCGAGCAGGACTACACCCGGGCCAACGCGTGGCGGTACCGCGACTACATCATCAACGCCTACAACCGGGACAAACCCTTCAACCAGTTCATCCGCGAGCAGATCGCGGGTGACGAGCTCGACCACGTCACCGACGAGACCCGCATCGCAACCGGGTTTCTGCGGGCGGGACCGCGGGTGGATTTCCGTGAGAAGGACAATCCGGAACGCCGGTACGACTATCTCGACGACGTGATGGGAACCATCGGCCGGGGCATGCTCGGGATGACCGTCGCCTGCGCCCGCTGCCACGATCACAAGTTCGATCCGATCCTGCAGAAGGACTACTACAGCCTGCAGGCCTCCATCTTCGGGTACGTCGAGATCGAATGGCCGCTGCTCGACCGCCACGAGGCGGTCGCGTTTCGCCAGCAGAACGCCGAGATCGACGCCCAACAGCAGCCGCTTCGCGACGAGATCGCCGCGATCGAGGCGCCGCATTCCGAACGGCTCCGGATCGAGATGATCAAGGAGCGGTTCCCCGAAAACGTCCAGCTCGCGGCGTTCAAGCCGGAAGCGGAACGGACCGCCGGCGAACTGTTGCTCGCGGCCCAGGTGCTGTCGATCAATCCGCCGCGGCAGCAGGTGACGCAGGCGCTGACGGACGCCGAGCGGACCCGGCGGAGCGAGTTGACGGCCCGCATCGCCGCCCTGCAGGAACAACGTCCGCCGCGGCCGCCGATGGCGGAGATCGTGACCGACGGCGACTACCGGTTCGCCCCCGACGGGCCCGGGGACGAAGTCATCGGGTGTCCGGAATGCCGCACCCCGCCGGACGAGGTCGGCACGTTCCTGTATGAAGAGGGCGGACCGGCCTACGAGGCGCCGCCCAACTACTTCCTGATTCGCGGCGATCCGTTCAGTCCGGGGTCGCGGATGTCGCCCGGGTTCCTCACGGCGGCGACCTATGGCGATCCGCCCACCGAAATCCCTCGCCCGGACGGCCGGACGGCGGGGCGGCGGTTGGCGCTCGCGGAATGGATCGCCTCGCGCGACAATCCCCTGACGGCGCGCGTGGCGGTCAACCGCATCTGGCACCATCATTTCGGGCGGGGCATCGTCCGGACCCTTGACAACCTGGGCAAGATGGGCGACCCGCCGACGCATCCGGAGCTGATCGACTGGCTCGCCGTCGAGTTCATGGACCGCGGCTGGAGCGTCAAGGAGATGCACCGCCTGCTGATGACCTCCGCGGCCTACCAGATGGTGTCGGCGCACGACGACGCGGTGGCGCTGGCGGCGGATCCGGAGAACCGTTTCCTGTGGCGCTACCGCCCGCAGCGTCTCGAGGCCGAGGCGGTGCGCGACGCCATCATGACGGTGAGCGGCGGTATCGACCTCACCGTGGGCGGAGAAGCGATCTTCCCATTTGTGCCGGAACAGATTCTCGATGCCTCGCAGAATGGCCACTGGGACAACCAGCCTGACGGGCCCGAGGTGTGGCGGCGGAGCGTCTACGTCTACCGCCGGCGGTCGCTTGGCTTCCCGTTCTTCGATACGTTCGACCTGCCTGATCAGAACCAGACCGCGGCAGCTCGCAATGTGTCGACCGTGGCGACCCAGGCGCTGACCCTGATGAACAACGGGTTCGTGCTGAATCAGGCCAGGCTGTTCGCCGAGCGGGTCGAGCGGGAGGCGCCGGGCGACCTCGACCGCCAGATCGAGCTCGCATATCGCATCGCGCTCACGCGTCCCCCGACCGCCGACGAGGCGCGCATCGCGAGAGACCTGGCGACCGGGCAGTCGCTGGTCGACCTTACCCACGTCATCCTGAACCTGAACGAGTTCCTGTATCTGAGGTAGCCCTGTATCTGAGGTAGCGACGATGTCCGATCATCACCATCATCACAATTGCCGGACGCGCACGATCTGGGATCGGCGGGAGTTCCTGTTCCAGTCGGGAGGCGGCATCGCCGGGTTGGCGCTCGCGCACATGCTGGACAAGCAGGGCCTGCTGGCGGCGGCGCAGTCGGACACCTGCGAAGCCCCGATTCCAGGCAACCCGTTTGCGCCGCAGCCGCCGCATTTCGAGCCGCGCGCGAAAGCGGTGATTTCGCTGTTCATGAGCGGCGGCGTCAGCCAGGTCGATACCTTCGATCCGAAACCGGCGCTGACGAAGTACGCCGGGCAGCCGATGGCCGAGTCGGTCGTGGTGCGGCAGGGCCACCCGGGACCGCTGATGCCGAGCCCGTTCTCGTTCAAGCAGCATGGCGAAAGCGGCATCGCGGTGTCGGAGATCTTTCCGCATCTGTCGAAGAAGGTCGATGAGATGGCCTTCCTGCGGGCGTTGTACGGGCGGTCCAACGACCACATTCAGGCGACCTACGAGATGCAGAGCGGGCAGATCCGGATGGGGTTCCCGAGCGTCGGGTCCTGGGTTACTTATGGGCTCGGGTCCGAGAGCGCCAGTCTGCCGGCGTTCGTGGTGATGAACGACCACCGCGGCGGCCCGCTGGGCGGCCCGAACGACTGGAGCGCGGGGTTCATGCCGGCGGCCTATCAGGGCACCCTGTTCCGCGCCGTCGGCGATCCGATCGTCGACCTCCAGACCCCCGACGGGGTGAGCGAGGAACAGCAGCGGGCGCGGCTCGATGCGCTGGCCCGGCTGAACGAGATCGACATGGAGAAGAACCCGGGCAACTCCGAGCTCGCGGCCCGAATCTCCTCCTACGAGCTGGCCTATCGCATGCAGGGGTGCGCACCGGAAGCGGTGGATACGTCGGCCGAGTCGGACGCCACCAAGAAGCTCTACGGTCTGGATGACAAGATCACCGAGCCGTTTGGCCGGCAATGCCTGATGGCGCGGCGTCTGGTCGAACGGGGTGTGCGCTTCGTGCAGCTCTTCCACGGCGGGCTCGGGGTGCAGAACACCGATACCTGGGACGCCCACAGCAACCTGAAGGAAAACCACACGCAGCATGCGGCCGAGACGGATCTGCCGATTGCCGGGCTGATGACCGATCTCAAGTCGCGCGGCATGCTCGACTCGACGTTGATCGTCTGGCACGCCGAGTTCGGTCGGATGCCGATCTCGCAGCGAGGCGTCGGCCGCGACCACAACCCGGGCACGATGACCGGCTGGATGGCGGGGGCCGGCATCCAGGGCGGCCAGGCGATTGGCGCGAGCGACGAGTTCGGCTACAAGGCCGAACAGCAGCGCACCTCGCCGCACGATCTGCACGCGACCATGCTGCACCTGCTGGGGATGGATCACACGAAGCTGACCTATCGCTACAACGGGCGCGACATGCGGTTGACCGACGTGCACGGCACGCCGATTCCGCAGATCGTCGCGTAGGTGGCGGCATGCCGGGCCGCGCCCGCTTCTGGTCCGCGTTCGGGCCGGGGCTCCTCTGGGCCGGCTCGGCGATTGGCGTCTCGCATCTGGTCCAGTCGACCCGCGCCGGCGCGCTGGCCGGCTTCGGTCTTTCCGGCGTCATCCTGCTGGCGCTGGTCCTGAAGTATCCCTTCTTCGAGTACGGCCCGCGGTACGCCGCGGCCACCGGCGTGAGCCTCGTGGAGGGGTATCGCCGCATCGGGGCCTGGGCGCTCTGGCTCTATCTCGCCATCACCCTGCTGACGGCCGGCATCATCCAGTCGGCCGTGGTGATGTTCACCGCCTATCTCGTGGGCTTCTCGTTCGGAATCGACTGGCCGCTGCCGCTGCTGGCGGCGCTGGTCATGGCGCCCTGCGTGCTGCTGCTGTGGCGCAGCCGGTTTCAGGGGTTGGACGTTTCCATCAAGGTCGTGCTGCTGCTGCTGGCGGTCTCGACGCTCGCGGCCGCGGCGGTCAGCCTGCCGCGCGCCGACCTGTCGACCCTGGCCGTCTGGCCGGCCGGGCTGATCGGCTCGGTCGCCCCCTTCGCGTTCCTGCTGGCGCTCGCGGGCTGGATGCCGACGGCCATCGACGTCTCGGTCTGGAGCTCGCTCTGGACCCTGGCGAAGAACGAGACCTCCGGCGTGCGGTGCACCGTGCACACGGCCCGCGCCGACTTTCTGGTCGGCTATATCGGCACCGCGGTGCTGGCGTTCGCCTTCGTCGCGCTGGGTGCGGGGGTCATGTTCGGGTCGGCCGAGACGTTCGCCGACGCCGGCCCGGACTTTTCGACGCAGTTGGTCGACCTGTACAGCGAGACCCTGGGGAACTGGACCCGTCCGATGGTGCTGGTGGCGGTCGTGACCACGATGTTCTCGACGACCCTGACGGTGCTCGACGGCGGACCGCGGGCGATCGAGCGTTCGCTCGCCGTGCTGCGATCGCCGGCGAGCGCGACGACGTTCACTCCCGGCGGGGCCGTCTACTGGTGGAGTCTGGGCGCCCTGGTCCTGATCACGCTCGTCGTCATGGGGCTGTTCATCGGCAAT
This sequence comes from Vicinamibacterales bacterium, assembly GCA_965220695.1. Classification (GTDB taxonomy): domain Bacteria; phylum Acidobacteriota; class Vicinamibacteria; order Vicinamibacterales; family UBA8438; genus UBA9620. The sequence continues at coordinate 916,269 of OZ244838.1, forward strand.
CTCACGACGATGGTCGATTTCGCCACCACCGTGTCGTTCCTGACCGGCCCACTGCTCGGATACCTCAATTTGCGGGCGGTGACCTCCGACGACATGCCGCCCGAGCACCGGCCGGGTCTCGCGATGCGCACCCTGTCCTGGGTGGGCATCCTGCTGCTTGGCGGGACAGGGGTGTTCTACCTGCTGTTCCTGGTCGGCTGAACGGCGCGCGGTCAATCGTCTGCCGCGGCGTCAGCGCGCGCCGGTCAACTCGTCGAACACGTTCTGAAAACGGACCGGCGCGAGCGGCCAGCCAAGGTCGTTGGTGTCGATACGCGAGGCGATATCGTCGCGGGTGGCGCCGTTGCCGATCGCGGTGCTCACACGGTCGAGCACCGTCTCGATGTTGTTGCGGAACGTGCGGACGTCGTTCTTGGTCAGGATCGGACCGTGCCCGGGAATGACGGTGTCGAAGTCCAGCTCGAGCACGCCGCTGAGGGTGGCCGGCCATTCGACCGCGCTGCCCCCGTTCCCGAAGTCCCAGAACGGCGCCAGCGTGCTGCCGTCCAGCCGTTCGCCGTAGATGAACAGGTCGCCGGTGTGAATGGCGCGAAGGTCGGGAAAGTGGATCACCGCGTCGCCGTTCGTGTGGCCCCGGCCGAAGTGGTGCGCCCGCACCTCCACGCCGCCGAGGAACACCGCGGTCTCGTCGGCGAAGACGATGCGCGGTGCGCCGGTCTGGTTGTTGCGGACGATATTGTCGCGCGCGTTCCGATGCGCAATCACCTCGGCGGCGCGCAGGAAGTCGGCGTTGCTCCCGGCGTGGTCCCCGTGGTGATGCGTGTTCAGGACGTACTTGATCGGCTGGTCGCTGACGCTGCGGACCTGCGCGGTGATGAAGTCGAAGCTGTAGGGAAACTTGTCGTCGACGATGATCACGCCGTCGCCGGTCACACGCACCGCGACGTTGCCGCCCGACTGCGCGCCGTCGAATCCCGGAATCACGTAGAGACCGTCCGCCACCTCGCGGATCTGCAGCCGCGCTTCCTGCTCCGGCGTGAACGTGGGCTGCTGCTGACGGCCGGTCACGACCAGCACCGCGGCGGCGACGATTACGCCGGCCAGGATTCCAGTTCTCTTCAACTCTCGCATCGTATGCTCCTCGATACTCGTATCTGACCGCCTTTGTCTGCTGACCGGCACCGGTTCGACGTCGTGTCGTCTACGTTCACAGCCATGATTATGTCCCGTACTGTTTTCAGCGCAGTGGACAAAACGCGTAAGGTCGCGTCTGCTGACAGAGTTGCCCGTGGCCGCGCCGGTCCACCTCGCGTGGGCGGCGACCGAAGTCGGACGACGCCGGGACGTGAAAGCGTGCGGTTACGTTGGTTCCTGTACTCGCTGCGATGCTGGGTTCGGCAGCGACCTCGACCGCGTCGTCGTGATTGTCGGCGCGAGATTTGCACCATTCCTGGGCCGGGCGCGGGACTGGCCGGCGGAAACATTTACCGCCTATGATCTGGAAGCGTGCGCCGACCGCCTGATCGGCGCGCACGCACTGACCAATGCCTGACGTAGACACCAGCGTCCAGAACCCGGCCCGCGGAGTGAGACTCGGCATCGCTGCCGGTAACCTGCCGGGAATCATCCAGACAGGCAGGTCGCGAGCGAGCATTGCGGCGAAGTATCCGCGTTCGGCGTCACACGGAACACATGAGATCTGATCACCGGCGTCGGCCGTGGGCCGTCCACTACGACTTGCGCACTAGCAGCCCGTGGTGGAACCCCGCGTCGCACCGAGATCTGGTCGTAACAATGCCGCGCACGGCCAGTGCAAGGCCCGACGAGGGAGCACATAGGGGCATTTGTGACCCCGGCAATCAGAACCCCGGCGCCGCCAGAGACGGGATGCAGCGCCGATCGAATGCAGCGGGGCTTTTACCACGGGCTGCCAGGACGCGCGGAACATGAGCAGGACGTCAACGGTTGGCTCGCGCCGCGGGCAAGATCAGAGATCTCTCTTCAAGGGAGACGTGCGTTCCCATTCCACCAAATTCGCACCAGGCATCGAGAAGGCGCTGTCCGTTCCGTTCGTCGCGGAATTGGCGCTCAAGGAAAAGCAGATTCAGCAGAACGTCAGGCCGGTGATCGCCGTCCACAAGTGGTTCGCGCGGCGGCCGGGCACGCTGTTCCGCGCGATTCTCCTCTCGGAGTTCGCCGATCCGCCGCTGGCGGCGGCGTACTTCGCGCCGCATCAACTTCGGGGGATCCGCGTTGCGGATCCGTTCATGGGAGGAGGAACGCCGCTTCTGGAAGCCAACAGGCTTGGATGTGACGTCCTGGGCTGGGACGTGAACCCGATGGCGTACTGGATCGTGCGCCAGGAAATCAAGCGACTCGATCTTACGGCGTATGAGGCGTCCGCGCGGGCAATCGGCCACGAACTCGAAAAAGAGCTGGGCACGTTCTACCGGACCCGTTGCAGGCTTTGCGGCGACGAGTGCGCGTCGGTCAAGTACTTCATTTGGGTCAAGTCGATACTCTGCGAGACGTGCGGCATGGACATTCGTCTGCTGCCCGGGCATGTCCTGGTTCATGCAGGCCGGCACCCGCGAAACGTGGTGATCTGCGGGAGCTGCGGAGAATTGGCGGAGGTCGACGACCTGGAGACCCCCGGATCGTGCGGACGTTGTGGCGCTGCGTTGCGGCTCATGGGGAACGCCGGAAGGGGGCGCTGTACCTGTCCGAGGTGCGGAGATCGACAGACGTATCCGATTCGTGGCGGCGGACCCCCGCCGCACAGGATGGTCGCTATCGAGTACCACTGCGAGGCGTGCAGAACGAAGCATCGGGGGCGCTTTCTCAAGGCACCGGATCTCGACGATATCAATCGCTATGCATCTGCCGAGCAGGCGCTGTTGGGCGCGCACGGGCTGATCATTCCAAATGACCGCATTCCGGCAGGAGATGAAACGGCGCGGCTGCACCGGTGGGGCTACGAGCGCTACCGTGAGATGTTCAATGCACGGCAGCTTCTCGGCCTTGGGACGCTCGGTCGGCTGATCAGGAACGTCGAGGTTCCGGACCTGCGCCACGCTCTCGCTACGAACCTCTCCGATCTCGTCCGCTACCAGAACATGGCCTGTCGCTACGACGCTCGAGCGCTCAAATCGCTCGACATTTTTTCCGTGCATGGATTTCCGGTCGGGCTCCTGCAGTGCGAGTCCAATGTCTTCGGCATCCAGCGCCCAGGCACGCGAACCAACATCGGCAGCGGCGGTTGGTCGAACATCGTCGAGAAGTTCCTGAAGGCTAAGAAATACTGCGAACATCCGTTCGAGACACGCTACGAGCGGCGGCGGAAACGGATTGTGCCGATGCCCGGCGAGTGGATCGGCGAGCAGCGGAACGACTCCGGGATTGATCGGCGCGTCGTGGAGTTGCGGGCGGTCAGTTCGACCCGCGCCGCGGTGCCGGACGGAAGCCTGGACGCAGTGATCACGGATCCACCGTATTTTGCCAACGTGCAGTACGCCGAACTGATGGACTTCTGCTACGTGTGGCTCCGCCAAGTGGTCACGGGGGAGCCGTCGTTCGAGCCGGAGACGACTCGAAACGCTGACGAACTGACCGGCAACGTGACGCTGAACCGGGACATCAACCACTTCACCGCGGGACTCTCGGCCGTGTACCGCCGCATGGCGCGCGCACTGAAGGTCGGACGGCCCTTTGTCTTCACGTACCATCACAATGCGCTGGATGCGTACTACCCGATAGCCGTCGCGCTGCTGGACGCCGGTCTGGCCTGTACCGCGTCGATTCCCTGTCCGGCAGAGATGAGCGGGTCCATTCACATTCATGGCACGGACTCGTCGATTGTCGATACCGTGTTCATATGCAGAGCAACAGGCAGGATCGCTCGCAGCGAACTGGCCGACAAGGTGTCCGCCGTCGCCGATCTGGTCCGGCGCGACGTGGGGTTCCTGCGCGAGGGCGGCGTGCGGGTGACCCGCGGAGACGTGCGTTGTGTGGCGTACGGTCACCTGATTCGGATGGCGGTCTGGAAGCTCCGCGTCGGATGGGAGGGTGATTCCGCGACGGACGACAAGCTTGGTCGCGTGGGGCGGGCGGTCGATCGACTGGGAGCATGGACTGGAGTGGAACAGGTGTTGGGCAACGATGGCCTGGAAATGCCTCGTCGCGTTCAAACGGTCCGCGAGGGTGAGTCAATCTACGACGGGACGGCCAATGACGACGTTTGCTTTTGAAGCGTCCCGCGAGGAGTTGGAGGGCAATCTCGATTCGTTCGTCGATGCTCTGTTTTCTACGTTGGAGTCGGAGTTCCTCGTCATGGCGCGCGGCGACGGCTTCGTGGAGTATCCGACCTTCGAGTCGGCGTACGAGGAACTGAAGAAAAGATCACGGGGGTTTCGAGAATTCGATCCGCATCAGATATTCGATATTGCGGTCGAAACGCCCTTGGTACTCATCGTCCTGCGGACGATCCTTGGATTCACGCCATCTGAATGGGCGTATCTGGCGAGTCTGCAGTCCGGTCTCCATATCAGCCAAGGCTATGCGCGGCACGTGGATCGGAGTATTCGGATCAATCCCGAGAAGCGGTTCACGGCCGAAAAAGCCCGAATTCAGGCTCTTGTACGCGCCGCCTGCGACTTGTTGCGAGAGCGTGCGCCGAAGGTGGCGCCCGATCGAATTCACCGCCTTGACAAGGCCGATACGCGGGATGGTCTCGCGTCGGTTCGTCACCTTGCCACGTTGGGGGTGCCATATCCCATGCTGCTTTACGAGCGGCTTCTTGGGCGACCTTTTGCGGCGCATCGGGATTCCGTGTCCGAACTGGTCGGCGGCGGCCTTGAAGTGGCGATCGAGCGCGAACTCACCACACACGGCGTCAGCTTCCGAAAGACTGCCCGCGCTGAGAGAATCAGTGGATTCGATCAGGCTCCGGATTTCATCGTTCCCGATGAGTTCACGCCGAAGGTAGTCATTGAAGCCAAGATTACCGAGGACGACGGTACCGCAAGAGACAAGATTACGCGGGTGCAGCATCTCTACGCGCTGAGCCGGATGGGGCAGCGCTCGGGCGCCCGAAGGTTCGAAGTCGTTGCCTGCATCGCCGGCCGGGGGTTCGGTGTGCGGCGCGAAGATATGAAGAAGCTGTTGCTGGCGACCGACGGCAAGGTCTTCACCTGGAAGACACTCGATCGTTTGGTGTCCTGCTCGGGACTCAGTGCATTCTGCTCGGCCGCGGGTGATGGATCTCCATGATTGGGCACAAGCAGAGGATGGATTTGACCCGGCTACTCGGAGGACGTTGGGACGTGAAAGCATTCAGTTATTTCGGCGCCAGAAGGGCCGTATGAAGTGTCCCGCGCGGTGCGCCTGCATAAGGAAGACGACGCCTGCCGCGAGACACAGTGCGATCGCGAACACGGATCCCTCCATACCCAGGGCGCCTCCGGAAATCAAATCCGGACCGCTCAGCCGCGACTCGATCAATCCACCCACCGATATCCCGGAGACATTCGAGCCGAAGATCCCCGACTGCGTGAAGTTCCACGCGAAGTGGATTCCAATCGCCAGCCAGAGGCGCCGGGTGAGAACATACGCCGTCCCCAGCAGCACACCGGCTTCCAGGCCGATGGCCAGTGCGGCAAAATATGTCGCATTCGGATTCGCCAGATGCACGAGTCCAAAGACCGCCGTGGAGATCGCGAGGGCCAACCAGGTTCCCAGGGACTCCTCGATGATCCGGAAGAGGATGCCGCGAAAGACAATCTCCTCGAGATACGCGACCCACAGCGCGATGGCAAATGGCGGAACCAGTGCGGTCCATGGGTTGACCGCGCCCACGTGGTAGTGTCCCAGCGCGGCAATCGCCGCGGCGGTTCCCGCCAGCAGGGCGATGCCGACCAGCACGCCCCTGCCCAACTCTGGCAATGCGCCGGCCAGCGACAGCTCCGCGGCGGCCCGTCGCTCGACCAGGCGTACGTACCCCACGTATGCGAAGTGAACGGCGAGGGCCACCGAAACCGCGAACGACAGCGCGTCCGGCCGTAACGGGCCGAGACCCAGCGCCCTGTGCAGCTCGCCGAGCAGCACCTGTACAACGTTGAAGGCGCCAATCACCAGCAGGCCGGCAAGAACGATTCTCGTCACGGGGAAGCGGACGACAAGGACCAGCCAGTGCCCCAAACGCGCCTTCGTCACCAGGGTCATTCCTCCACCTGTTCGTTGTCGGGCACGGCCCACGTTGCTCGCGGGACGATGACGTCTCCCATTCCGGCAGTGTGTGTCGACGAACGCCAGCAAGTCATTCCAAAGATGTGACCTGATGCCGGTCACACGCCGATTCGGAACGTTTCCGAGGGGTTGGTGGACGCCGCGCGTCGGGCAGGGATCCAACACGCCACGACGACGAGCACGGCCAGTCCACCGGACACGGTCACGAGCGTAAGCGGGTCGAGCGGGTCGATACCGAACAACACCGGCGCGAGTGCGCGCGTTCCGAGGGCGCTCGCGACGAGACCGGTGACGCCTCCGAGCGCCGCCAGGCGCAAACCGCGTCCGGCGACAAGGCGTCGCAGCGCGCGCGGGCTTGCTCCCAGCGCCGAGCGGATTGCCATCTCGATGCGTCGCTGTCGCGCGTCGAACGACACCGTACCGTACAGGCCCACGGTAACCAGCACCAGAGTCACCAGGCCGTAGGCGATCGAGACCTGCATGGCGAGGCGTGGGCGCGCGAGCTCTGCTCCGAGCAGCTCGTCCATCGGCGTCAGCGTGTGAATCGGTACCGATGGGTCGATGGCGTGGATCGTGTCACGGACGCTGCCCGTCAGCGCGGGCCGCGGGTTCTCGGTTCGAACCGCGAGGTAGCCCTCATAGACCAGGAACGACTGGGTCGCGGGATAGTACACGGTCATCCAGTGGTTGGTCAGCTCCCGGTATCGCAGATCGGCGGCCACGCCAACCACGGCGGCCCACGCGAAGCGGGGGCTGATCCGGACGCGCTTGCCGATCGCATCCTCTCCCGGCCAGTAGCGGTCTGCGGCGCTTTCGCTCACGATCGCCACGAGTTGACTGTCGGCCGTGTCGGTGCGCGCAAAGGCGCGCCCACGCACGATCGGGATGCCCATGGTCTCGAAATATCGCGGCGTCGCCATGTCCCAGCTCGCCCACTCGTTGGTGGACGATTCGTCAGGCGTCTGGCCATCGAACTGAAACGGCGAGCTCATGCCAGTCGCCGCCGACCCCGGCGGCAGGTGAAACGGCGCCGCCGATACGACGCCGGGAAGCCCTTCGATCTCGGCAACCACACGGTCGTAGAACGCCCTCACCCGGTCGGGCGAGTCGTAGCGCCATGGCAGCACCACCCGGGTGGTCATCACGCCGTCGGCGTGCAGCCCGCGGTCGATCGACTGGAGCTGCCACAGCGAACGGGTCAGGAGTCCGCCCGAGACGAGTACGACCACGGCGAACGCGATCTGCGCCGCGGCCATCATCTGCAGCCGGCGGCCCGCGCCGTGGGACGGCGCAACCGAGCGGTGCACGAGGAAGTCGGTGAGTTTCGCCAGCCTGGTCTGCCAGGCAGGTGCCGTGCCAAAGCAGAGGACCCACACCGCCATCGCGCCGATGATGAACACCATGACCTGGGGACTCAACGACACCTGGTCGATCCGTGGCACCCCGAGCGGGTCGACGGCCAGGGTGAGCGCGAGCAGTCCTCGGCTCAGAAACAACGCGCCCGCCAAGGCCAGGACGCCCAGCACCGCCGCCTCGACCAGAGTCTGCCTGAACAGGTGTCCGCGAGTCGCGCCCAACGCCGACCGCACGGCCATTTCGACGCGCCGTGATTCGGCCTGCATCAGCAACAGCGTGGCAACGTTGGCTCCGGCGACCAGAAAGACAAGCGCAGCGCCGGCAAGCAGGAGCATCAGGGTTGGCCGGACGTGACCGATGACCGTGTCGACCAGGGGTGTCACGACGATCGGTTTGCGAGGGTAGTCCTCCGGATACGCGGCGCTCAGACGTCCGTGAATGACCGTGAGCTCGGACCGCGCCTCGCCAATCGCGACGCCCGGCGCCAGTCGTCCCACCACGTGGAACTGCCGAAGCCGCGGGCTGTCGAGGGTCATCCCGTCGGGCTGCGTCTCGTCACCGCGGGTGAACGCGGGAACCAGCGGGACCCAGATGTCGGCGTCGAGCGGGTAGACCACGTCCGCTTGCAGCACCCCGACAATCGTGAACGGCTGCTCCCCGGGATACCGCAGGCGCCGCCCGACAAGACTGGAATCACCGCCAGCGCGTCGCCAGAATCGATGGCTGACGACGGCCACGTTTTCGGCGCCCTCGACATCGTCGCCGGTCTCGAGCAGGCGCCCGTAGGCCGGCGTCGCTCCGACAACATCCAGCAGCTCGGCCGAGACCGACACCATGTTCGCGGTAATCGGTTCGTCATCGGCCATCACGGTGGTCGTCGCGCCGTCGGCGTAGTTGATGGCGGCAAGTGCTTCGAAAGCGGTCGTTTCGTCCTTCCAGATCAGATACTCGGGATACGAGATCGGAAAGAGGAGTCCGCCGCCTCGCTCGACGTCGTTCTTCCAGATCCGGACCAGACGGGAGTCGTCGTCACCGATCGGCTGAAGAATCACCGAATCAGTGACCGCGTAGAGCACCGCTACGGACGCGAGTCCGAGGCTCAACGTCAGGACGGCAACGGTCGAGACGAGTGGTCGGCGGATGAGACCCCGAAGTGCGAAACGCAAATCCCGCATGCGCGTTCAGCATAGAGGCACGGAAACAGGAGGGTCAAGAAAGTCCCTCGCAGCACGTGGTGGAACCCCACGTGGCACCGAGCATTGGCGAAGTGCCCGCTGAGCAAGGCGAGAAGAGGGAAAATTCCGGCAGTACTTGACCGAGTCTGCCGACGATACGGACGGCCAGCGCGATCACTTATGCGGCCCTTCCGCCGCATGGGGCTGTAGCCGTTCCCCTTGCGTATCTAGGGAAAAGGCGCTACGTTTGTAGCTCGACTGGGGAACGTCGCCTGCCGCGCAGCGGCGCTCGTCGGTGACGCGAGGAGGTGTAACGTGTTCACGCGCCTGCGATCGTTCCTGAAATCGTGGTTCCGGCGCGAGCGTTTCGAGGACGCGCTCGACGAGGAGGTGCGGTTTCACCTCGAGGCCCACGTCGATCACCTGATCCGATCCGGAGTGCCGAGAGCGGACGCGGCGCGCCGCGCGCGGGTGCATTTCGGCAGCATCGCGGGCGTGAAGGACGCGTGCCGGCAGGCGCGCGGCCTGCGACTGGTCGACGAGCTGGCCCAGGACCTCCGGTTCGGAGCGCGCGGCCTGCGGCGGAATCCCGGTTTCGCCCTGAGCAGTCTGTTCATCGTAGCGTTCGGCGTGGCCGCGCCGACCGCCATCTTCAGTGTCGCCAACGCCGCCTTCATGCGGCCGCTGCCCTACCCGGAGGCCGATCGTCTCGTCGCGGTCACGCGTTTCCAGCCGTCCGGAGCGGGATACGGGATCGCCCACGATCGCGACACCAGCGCGTTCCTGGCCGACTACGCCACCTCGTTCAGCAGCCTGGCCGCCACCCGCGGCAGCCCCGGGTTGACGCTGGCGTCGCCGGCCGGTACGGAGAACGTTCGCAACCTGCGGGTCTCCGCGGAGTACTTCCGTGTCCTCGGTGTAGCTCCCGCGGCAGGTCGAGACTTCGTCGAACGAGACGAGCAGGACGCGTCGACCGTGATGTTGAGCCACGGCGTGTGGCTGCGGCATTTCGACGGATCGCGGGCTGCCATCGGCGGATCCGTACGACTGGGCGGCCGGCTGTACACCATCGTCGGCGTCATGCCGCCATCGTTCCAGTCGTTCCCGCCGGTCGACGTCTGGACGCCGTTTCCGTTTCGAACCGACCCGCAGGGAGTCGGGATCAACTACCAGCTCGTGGGCCGGTTGCGAGCGGACCGTCCCGCGCAAGCCGCGGCGGCGGAGCTCGAAGCCCTTGCCCCCCTCCTCGAGCAACAGCATCCCGACGCCCTGGGCGAGGCAAACCGCCTCGGCATCCGTCCCTTCCAGGAGGTGCTCGGCCAGAGCATGTTGCCCCCCCTCGTGCTGCTGGGGGCGGCGGTGGCCGTGTTCCTGCTCATCGTATGCCTGAACATGGCCGGCCTGCTGGCGGCGCGCGCCGCGGCGCGCCACCAGGAGTTCGCCGTGCGCACCGCCCTGGGCGGAACCCCCGGCCGGCTCGCCCGCCAGCTCGTGACCGAGAGCCTCCTGATCGCGCTCGCCGGCGGCGCGCTCGGGCTGCTGGCGGCGGGCTGGAGCATCGAGGGACTCCTGGGACTGCGCCCCGGCACCGCGATGTGGGACGTGGCGATGGACGGCTCGGTCCTCGGTTTCGCACTGACGGTCTCGGTCGGGACAGGCCTGGTTTGCGCCGCGGCGTCCGCGCTCCACGCGCGACGCACCGACGTGCGCAGCGGCCTGCACGGGAGCGATGCGCGGGCATCGGCGGCCCGCGGTTCGTTGCGGTTTCGCCGCGTGCTCGTCGCCGCTCAGTTCGGTCTGTGCACCGTCCTCCTCGTGACGGCCGGGCTCCTCGTGGAATCGCTGGCCAACCTGACGCGCGTGGAGCTTGGTTTCAATCCGAGCGGCGTCGTCACCGCAAGGGCGTCGCTGCAGGACAGCGCCTACACCGGCGCCGCGGCCGCGGCCGGCCTCTTCAGGAGCACGCTGGACACCATCCGACGCCTGCCGGGCGTCGAGCACGCCAGCGTCGCCAGCAACGTCCCCGTCGAGCGCGGGCTGAATCTGCCGATCCACTCGCCGCGGCCGTCCGCGGAGGCTCCCGTCAGCAGCGTCGACTGGCGCTACGTGACCGAGGGGTACTTCGAGACGATGCAGATTCCCCTGCGCGAGGGGCGCCTGTTCGACACGCGCGACACGGCCGGCTCGCGACCCGTCGCCCTCGTCAACGAGGCGTTTGCCAGCCGGTTCCTGGACGCTGGACGCGCGGTCGGCTCCGAGGTCCGGATCTACGAAGCGGTGCCCGAGCTGCGGGACGCGGCGCGCACGATCGTCGGCGTGGTCGGCACCGTCAAGACCGGAGGCAGTCTGGCCCTGCCGCCCGTCCCGACGATGTTCGTCCCGGTCGAGCAGGTTCCCGCGGGACTCTTCGCGATGGTCCACAGCTTCATTCCGGCCAACTGGCTCGTGCGTACCACCGGATCCAGCCCGGAGCTTCTGGCGGCGATCGAAGAGACCCTCGGCGGCGCCGCGGGACCCGTCCCGGTGTCCGGGCTCCGGACGATGGATCAGGTCATCGGAGCGGTGGTCACCGAGGAGCGTTTCCGGGCCGTCCTGTTGACGATCTTCGCGCTGGCCGCCCTGGTGCTGGCGGCGGCCGGACTGTACGCGGTGATGGCGTTCGTAGTCCGTCAACGGACGCGAGAGGTCGGCATCCGCCTCGCGCTCGGCGCGCAGCCGGCGCACGTGCGGCGGTCGTTCCTGGCCCAGGGGTTGTGGGTCGGGGGCTCCGGCGTGATCGCGGGGCTGGCCGCCACCTTCTTCGTTGCGCGCCTCCTGCGGGGTTTCCTGTTCGGCATTCAACCCTCGGATGCGCCGACAGTGGCCGCGGCCGCCGCGGTGCTGCTGGCCGTGGCGCTGATCGCCACCTGGGTGCCGACTCGCCGTGCGGCGCATATGGATCCGACCACGGCACTCCGGTCCGAATAGGTTCGGTCGCCGGATGAACAGGAGACTGACATGACACCGATGTCCTCCGGGTTGCTACCCGGCACCCTCGAGCTGCTGATTCTCAAGGCGATCTCGCTGCAGCGCCTGCACGGCTACGGGGTGCTGCTCCGCATCCGTCAGATCTCGGGCGAGGCGCTGGACGTGCCGCAGGGCTCGCTCTATCCGGCGCTCAATCGCCTCGAGCACCAGGGACTGATCGCGGCCGAATGGGGGGAGAGCGACAACCGGCGCCGCGCCAAGTACTACCGCCTCACCCCAGCCGGGCGGCGTCGGTTCAAGGAAGACGCCGCGGGCTGGAATCGGCTCGCCGTGGCCATGACGTCCGCCCTTGGCGCCACCCCGGACGAGGTGTGACGGGTTCACGCGCCTGCGGCAGTCCAACGGTTTTCGGTCGGTGCCCGCAAGCGGGAGTCAGCGGGGAAGCTGCTCGGTCACGAATTACGGGAACCGATCGAAGTCGCGGTCCTCGGTGAGCAGGGTGCGCACGCCGGCCGCGCCCTCAGGAAATGGAGGCGTGAGCGGGTCGCCGAACTCCATTGTGGCGGAAAAATAAAAACCCGCCAATTTGAGCATGGCCTTGCTGCCAGAGGCTTGGCGGGTGTGCTGCAGCCATTATCGCAGCCCGAGTAGCCACGAAGCAAGCCCACCTGACCGAACCACTCGGTCCGGTACCTCCAGTGAGTACCGACTCGGTCTTCCCATGGACTCCATCCGCCCAAGTAATGGAGCCTCCAGGAAACCCGGTACGGTTCAACCGGCAACAGACGCTGTTTTCGCGCAGGGCGGTAATCAAGATGACGCCCTCGGCATGTTGTGCAGTAGGCACTGGTCATAGAACGCCCGATTGCCGGAATCGAGTCCCTCAAGCAGTGATTCCCAGGAGAGCACACCAAGGCCGTCACGCCGACGAGCGTGGGATCACGGGCGGCGAGAGATTGACCGCCCAATTTCTGAGTCTCGTGACGTCGACGCCGGATCGATCCAGCAGCGTGACCAGCTCCTCCTGGCGGGGTTGCCCGAAGACGACCCGATAGGCTGCGAGCTGACGCTTCAGGCGGTCGAATGCCTCGATCTCCGTCGTGTACGGCAGTTGCGGCACGTGGCGCTGCACCCGGTGTTCGCCGGGGGCGATCCAGTGCGGAATCAGGTCGTTTTCGTCGGTGGCCCGCGCGGCCTCGTCGGCCAGGTCGAACATCAACGTCCAGATGTCTTTACCCGCGCGGTCTTTACCCGCGCGCCACGTCGCGAAGGCGTCGAGAGCGCGGGAGGCAGCGACATTGCGTCGGACGGCATGGCCCTTGTACCGGTGGATGCGCCCCTCGCGTTGTTCGAGATCCACCGGATTGCCCGGAAGGTTCCAGTGGATCAGGCGGTGGCACCAGGGATGGAAATCGAGCCCCTCCTGCCCAATCGAGGTGCTGGCGAGCACGAAGGGCCGAAACGGGCTGTTGAATGCGGCTCGGACGGCGTCCTGGCTGACATACTCGCCGTCGTCCGTGCGGACGTGGCCGAAGCGCAGGGCGAACACGGTGCGAACACGCAGTTCATCGCGTTCGACGCGTCCTCCGGATGCTCCTCGCTCGGCCCGAAAGAACTGTCCGTGGACGCGGGCACGCATCGGGTGCACCACCTGGACGAGCTTCCGGGCGCACTTCGCGGCGGTCTCGTCGGCGCCGGTGTCGTCGGACCACGACTCCTGGTCCCACAGCATGTGCCATTGCTCGTCCAGCACCGCTTGCAGGTTGCCCTGCCGGCAATAGCGGAGCACGAGACGCCAGTAGGCCGACTCATCCCGCGCGGCGGTACCCGGGGCCAGTTGGCGTAACAGCGCGATCACCGCCGGCCGATTGAAGAGGCGCCAGAACGCATCCGCGATCAATGCCGCGAGCCGGCGGCGTCTGTCATCCCCGACGCTCGCCCCGCCTCTCACACTGCGTGCCGCGAGAATTGCCGGCGAACCAAGGGCGATGTCGGTGAGCAGTTCCGCGAGATCCGGAGGACGCCGGCCGAGAGATCGCGGATCGATCACGAGCAGATCATCGACGTACGTACGGAAGACCTCCGGATTGGGCTGCGGAAGAGGCTCGGCGTCCAACCACGGGTGAAGTTCGTCGTTACGCCACGCGCGCAGGAAGGCCCGCAATTCCGGATCCAGCAAGAGCGGCGCGGCCCATTCCCACCGGTCATCTATGTTCCCGCCCTGCGGGTTCGGAAGCCCGGAGTCCGCCAGAAGCTCTTCCACTCGGGCTCGCACCCAGGCCCGGCGGTCCTGTCCCGCCGGCGCGTCGAGCGGATGCGCGCGATCCGCGAGCGGCAGGCAGGGCAGGAGCAGCAGGAGGAGACGGTGTCGAGACCGGACGCCGGACGTCGACTGCGTGAGTCTCAACAGTGGCCGCTGCTGCTCGTCGGGCTTTTCGTAGGAGTCGAGCCGGCCTCCCGTCATCAGCCGTTCCGCTTCGTAGCTCAGGACGGCGCTGACCACGTCCGGCACCACGTTCCAGGCGGAGAACAACAGGCGCTTCGTCGCTTGTTCCTTACCTTCGAACGGTCCCTCCAGCGGCCAGTATGGCACCGTGGGCGGCATCCACAGCAGGCGCCACAGCCCCCCGTCGATCAGCTCGCCCACCAGCTCCCGCAGCTTTGCGTGCCCGGGGTCGATGCTTCCCCACGAGCGCAGCGTCGCCGCTTTCAGAAACGCCGAGTCATGTCGTTGAAGCGCGTCGATCATCTTGTCGGGCGTGCTGATCGCCTCGTCGACGAGCTCGTTGAACTTGTAGCCGTGCATGAAGTGCGCGAGGTACGGGGCCGACTTCCAGAACGGCATCGGATCGTGGCCACCGACGGCGCTAAACAGCGCATCGGCAGCCAGGTACTGGCGCACATCGCTGGAGGTGACGGTGGCCGTGCGCCGGTCCTCGGACACCATCGCATCCCGGTCGTCACTGGCCGCGACACGCTCGGTGCGCGCCATCACGTCCTGAAGGGAGCCTTCGACCGCGCGCTTCGCAAGCTCGACGCGTCCCATTTGCTCCGGGTCTCCGGCGGCCGCGCGCCGCAGCGCCGCTCCGAAACGCGAGAGCTGGTACTTCAACGCTTCGACGCGGGCGTCGTCGTCACCGAGCAGGAACCTCGTCGTGGCCAGAAAGTCTTCGTAGTGATCCTCATGCTCGATCTCCGCGTCCGCGGTGTAGAGCTTGTACGGCGTCGCGGAAAGGAGAAGCGTGCGGACGCGTTTACCGTCATGGGCCCTGGCCTGGAACAGCTCCTGAGCCAGGCCCGCCGCGGGATCGCGTTCCGTTTCGCGCGTGTCGAGCAGCTTCTTGAAGCGCTGGAACTCGTCCAGGATGACCAGATCGGGCTCGAGCGCCTTGACGCACGCGCCGGCCAGCACGCGGCGCAACTCGGAGATGACCTGGTCCCGCTGGCAACGGGCTTCGGCTGGCCACGATCGATAGCGTCGGAACGACGTTTCGAGGAGCTCGCGCAGCCTGCGCTGCAGGTCCGGGTGCTCGTGGAACGCCGCCTCGAAACGTTGCCGTATCGTGTCGTCGATGGGCCGCGGGGAGTTCTCCAGCCGCCAGCGCCAGTCGTCCCGCTTGGTGATCCATCCCTGCAGGAGATTCATGAGCGCCGTGCGCGGTCCCACCAACGGATGGAGCAGTTGAAACAGTACCTCCCGTTCCCGGCCCTGGCCGGCCGAGTGTCCCATCTTGAACGACGTGCCGGGGGTGAAGCTGACGAAGTTCAGCTTGCTGCCGGCGAGCCCGGATTCGCCTTCGCGGTGCGCCAACTCCGTGGCCAGCATCGTCAGCCGGGTCGCCAACGCGAACGACCGTTGCTCTGCCCCGCCCACCCGCAGCTTGGGGAGATTGGCGCGCGCGATGCTGCCGTTGCTGCAGATGTAGACGATGTCGATCCGTTCGACGTCGTTCCAGAGGTGATCGATGGCGCGGGCGATGATGCCGCGGGCGACCAGCGTCTTGCCGAGGCCCACCTCGTCGGCCACCAGAAAGCGCCCGGTGCTATCGCCCGCCGTGAACAGACGGTGGAAGGCGTGCTCCACCGTACGGCGCTGAAAGGACTTGAGAGGCTTGAGACTCGCCTCGACGGATGGTCGCTTCATGAACGCGGCTCCGGTGCGAGCGCTTCCTCGACAGCCATCCAGATAGCGAACAGCTCGTCCGGCACGATACGCCGCCCTTCAGCCGTCTTCCGCAGGTCGTCGATCAGCCGGCGGACCGGCTCGAGGCGCTCCGGATCTCTGGACGCGGTGCGGACAAGGTCGTCGAGCAGGGTCTCGCCGCCGCCGCCGACTCCCCAGTCGCCCTTGCCGTTCCCTTCTCCGACATCCTTTGCCCAGCCGAGCACGGCGTCGAGCCCGCCCAGCAACGCCCTCAGGAACCGCAGGAACTTCTCGGGGCTGTCCAGCAGGGTTCTGAGTACCTGATGAATCCGATCCTCCGGCATTCCCTCGGCAGGAAGCCGCAGAGTCATGCGGACGTCGTCCACACCGCGCACCGGGACGCTCAACCGAAAGGCGACGAACGCCGTCAGGCGCGCGACCGGCAGCTTCCAGCGCAACGGTTCCGGCAGCCGGCAGGTCTGATCTTCCGCAACCGAGACGGGCCAGGCTGCGACCTCGACATCGTAGGCGGGCAGAGCCACGCTGCCGTCGATCGTCAACGTCCAGAGATCACTCTCGGAAACGCAAGTCACTCGCAGTGCGGCGTCCACGAGAGCGTCGCGTGCCGCTTCGAGGCGTGCCCGTGCGTCGGTCACGCGCTGATCTTCCGTCCCTGTTTCTACTCTCTGATACGGCACGCACAACTTCTGGAATCCGCCGTCGAGGAAGCGATCGATGCCGTAACCGCTGGCGCCGCCCTTGCGTCCCTTCTTGCCCGTGACCGATGCCATCATCTCGACATTGCTGCCGGCGAACGCCGCCGCGGTCAGGTTCGCGGAGCCGACAGACCACGTCACGTTCCAACCGTGCTCGACCGCGATCATCTTGGCGTGCAGCCCCGACGGGCGAGCATCTGCGCCCGTCCCGGAATCGTCCTCGTCCGTCTCGGCCGGACCATCCTCGGCTTCGCCCTGGGCGGTATCCGACAGGACGAAGACCTCGTTCCATTCGGCGAGAGTAGTTTCCGACAGCTTGTCGAGCTCCTCCTGTCGGCTCACCAGTATCCGGTCGTCTCCGCTCAACTTGCTGACCGCGTCGAGCCCCGTTTGGTTGACGAACGGGGCTATCGCGAGCGTGCGATATCCACGCGACGGCGGGATCCAGGATCGACGCCCGCGTGTCAATCCGATCGCATGGAACTCGATCGGCGAGTCGAAGCCGTCGGGGGCCGGAAACGCGGTTCGCGCAACCTGATCGGCGAGCGCCTCGACACGTTCCGCAATGCCCTGCGGGATGCGACTGGTGACAAGTTGCGGCAGCGCCAAGAGGAAGTCATGCAGCGGCCGGCTCGCAGCCACGCGCCGCCTGCTCCGAAACAGGGCCTCGCTGGCCAGTGCGACGTCCCAGGAAC
The DNA here is from genome assembly GCA_965220695.1 of Vicinamibacterales bacterium. Taxonomy (GTDB): domain Bacteria; phylum Acidobacteriota; class Vicinamibacteria; order Vicinamibacterales; family UBA8438; genus UBA9620. The sequence goes on from OZ244838.1 coordinate 933,565, forward strand.
GGTCGAACGTGAGGTTCCGAGAAAGGACCGCCACCCGCAGCAGGTCCTCCGCCGTTTCGTCCGCCGCCGTGAACCGGGCCACCCACACCTTGGGATGGAAGGCGCCGCGGTGCGGCGCGCGCACGGGATGCACGCTCGACTCGAGCATCGAATACAGCGACCGCGCGCCGCGCGGAATCGCGATGCCCTTTTCGTCGACGAAGGCATGCACGCGGTCGCCGGCGTCCCGGATCGCCTGATGCAGCCGAAGCGGATCGGCCAGCAGCTCCTCCAGGCCTCCGTCGGGGTGTACGAGCACCGACAGGGGCAGCACGAGCAACGCTTCCAGATCGAGCGTGTAGGTGGTCAGCACGGCGAAGTCGAGGCGGTACCCGCTCGGCGGGCGAATCAGCTCGAAGGCGGTGGTGCGGGAATCCGGCGAAAGCATCAGGCGGCGAACCCCCGGTGCAGGTCGATCATGAACTGCCGGACCCGAAACCAGCGGAAGTCCATCCGCCCGACACCGACCCCTGGCGTCCAGTCCACCAGGCGATTCCGGTTCGCCAGCCGCGCCCGTGCGCGCTTGAGAAGGCGTTCGCGTTCGGTGACCAACGTCCGCAACCGATCATCGTCGGCGATCCCGGCCGGAGCCAATTCGGCGATGCGTCGCGACCAGCTTTCGATGAAGACGCGTTGCGGATACGGGAGGCGCCCACCACGCCGGACGACCAGTTGCCAAAGCGCATCGGGCTCGAAGGGGCTTTCCTCGTTGGCCTCCCGGGCGGCCCACTCGGCGAGTTTTCCCCGGAACGCATCGATCGACTCGGCCTCGTCCGAGTCCAAGACGTCACGCCGACGTTCCGCCACGAGCAGGTTGTAGAGCAGCGGCACACCCTCGACGTGGAGCGAGAACCGCCGCGCCAGCTCCAAGGTGTCTCGAATCCCGTCCGGAGCGCGCAGCGCATCGGGATCGTCCCAGACGTTCTCCGCCGGCGAGTCCGATCCGTTCCGAACCAGCCATGCCAGCAGGGTGCCCGCGCACCGTTCCTCCACGCGGCCGCGCAAGAAGTCGGCCTCGTCATGGGTCAACGCGAATGACGCTTCCCAGGGAAATCCCGCCGGCGGCTTGGGTAGTCGCGGATGCCAGTGCGCTTGCTGGCTCCAGATCACGCCCGGATCGTCCGCTCGCCCCACACCGCCGCGGCCATCCACGTGCGCGTCGAAGCGCGAGTGGTACGAGCCCTGGCTCTGCTGGGGCTGAAATATGCCCCACCGCGTGAGCGCGCTCCAGTAGAGGGAGCTCGGCAACCGTACGAGCGACCCGCGAGCGACCACGCCAATAACGCCCTTGGCATCTTCGTTCTGCTCGAGTCGCCCGATCAGATCCAATTCCGCGGTGCGCGCGGCCCGCTCTACATCGCTGCTCCTGACCTTACGAGCCTCGAGCCTCCGGTAGATCCACGGAATGAAGAGGACGTACCGCAGCCGTGTCTGGATGTACGACGTGCCGGGAAATAAGGCGTCCGAGAGCGCGTCCCGCAGGCTCCCGAGCCCCATCTCGTCGAGCGTGCCCTGCTCCTTGAACAGATCCAGCACGCGCCGCATCTTGTCCCGGTCGCTCGCCGTCAGGTCGAGCCATGTCAACGTCGCCTGCATTTGGCTACCTTTCGCACTTCGGTAATCGATTCAATTGCACGCAGCGTGGCGCGCCGGGCGCTTACGGCCGGATTCTGTCGTCACGAGAGTCATTCGGACCTCCTCGTCCGTGGACTCACGACCTTAACTTAGCCGACTGTCCAGATCTCCGGGTCCACCACAATCGAGATCTGCGCGATGGCGACCGGGCTTGGCGCGAGCGGGGGTCGCGAACCCAGCGAGCCGGCCGAGCCGGGGTTCGCGGGAGGCGGACACCACGCCGACGGGGAGATCTACGACGAGGAGCGTACGGTGCTTCTCACCGGTGAGGTTGAGAGTTTCCTGTTCGGGAATCCGCACTCTCTGCTTCACGCAAGGGTCGCGGACGACGGCAGCGGCCGCGCTTTTGGGCGTGGAATGACGCGCGAACAATCGCGTGAAGTCGCGCAGGCCTGACGCCTGGTGTCAATGGCAATCGAAAACTGCACACTTTCGGGCGAGGTTTCTCGGGGGGAGCGAACGTGCTCCCGTTGATACCCACTGGGGGTGTTGGGCTGGACGCAGGAACCGGAGCGCCCGGAGTCCAGCCCAACACGCGCCTCAGTCCCGGCCTGCTTGACTCTGCCGAACCACGGTAGATATCATCCCAAAACGTTCCATCCCAATATGCTGACGGAGGATGCCGCGATGGAGAAATATAAACGCCTCGGCGAATACCTGACGGAACAGAAGGGTGACTGCTGCACGCTGCCGTTCATCAAGATCGAAGAGATCATCGGTGGCTCGTTGCCGCGGAGTGCCAGGAACCACCGTGCGTGGTGGGCGAACGACAAGACCCACCCGCAAGCGCAGAGTTGGATGCGGGCAGGTTGGAACTCGGAAGGGCCTCCCGACTTCGGCAAGGGGCAGGTCCGGTTCCTTAGAACCGAGAACCTGCATCGCCTGACGCAGATCGGAAGAGAACCGCGCGCGGTCACCGTGCGCAATCTGGATGCAGCCGTGGTGGCGGGACTCAAGCAACGCGCGCAGCGAAACGGCGTACCCCTCGAACGAGAACTGCGAACGCTCCTGACCCGTGCGTCCCGCCCAGGTCGATCCGAGTTGCTCGCGGAGGCCGACCGCATCCGAGCCATGGAGCCCGGTCAGTTGACGGACAGCGTGTCGTTGCTGCGCGAGGACCGCGACAGCCGATGACCCGGGTTATTGATGCCAGCGTCGCCTGTAAGTGGTTCTTCAACGAGCCGCTGTCGGCCGAGGCGCGCCGGCTAGCGGCGTCGGACGCCACCTTCGTCGCACCGGACATGATTCTGGCGGAGTGCGCGAACGCCGCTTGGCGGCGCGTGAGGGACGGCACGGTCACGCCGGCGCACGCGAGGGCGTTCCTGGACTCGCTTCCACTCTGGTTCGAGGCGTTGTCGCCAGCCGCCGAATTGCACAAGGCGGCGTTCGAGATGGCGCACGAACTCGGTCACCCGGTCTACGACTGCCTGTACCTTGCGCTGGCGGAACGGGAGCAGGCGCTCGTCGTCACCGCAGATCGCATATTCGCGGCTTGCGTCGGCGGCTCGCGGTGGAGGAACCTGGTCCAAAATCTGAGCAGCAACACGTGATGCCGACCGGCGTCGTGGCCGGGTCCAGGCCCAAGGCTCGTGCTCAACCCGCCGCACGGAGAGAAGGATCCACGCGGCCGGCCCGGAATCCGGGGACGTGGCGGCGCTGTGATGGTTGCCGGGGTGGTAGCGGCCAGCGTTAGCGTCGGGCTCGTCAGATCATCCGATTTACTCGCCTTCGGGCGGCAGCTGCGCCTCCAGGATCCTTACTCGTGGCGCCAGCACTCGATGTAGGTCATTTAGGTGCCGCGTTAGCCAGTCGTGCTGGCGCGCCCAGTCCGCCTCGTTCTCGGGATCTGCGTCATTTCGGTGTCTCGAATCGCGGTGGCATCTACGTGAACCTTCTTGGCCTGGAAGCCACACGAGGGCTCATTGCCGATCACGTGACGTGGACCATCCCGGCGATGAACCGGATGCTCGTCGAGCGAGCGACCCATCCGGAGATGCTGCGCGAGCTGTCTGAGACGCTCGGAGGGCGCTGGCTGTCGCACGAGGCGAAGGTGTTTGGTCTGCGGGCAGCGGAAGCCGGCATCGCCAGGACCCATGCGCTCTCGCGGGAAGAGCCGTTCGATGAAGACTTGGCTTTCCCTGACCTCGACGAGAAGGTGCGCACCCGGCTGGGTGAGGATGGGCCGCGTATCGTGCTTGCCGATCCCGTGCCAGGACCGTTCGGCACGCCGGTACAGACCTTCAACCTGCCGGCGCATCTGTTCCGGGGCACGCCGCCTGGGAAGGAGGAGATCAACGCCGCGCGGGTGGACCCGGCGTCGGCAGGTGGCTTGATTCTGAAGGTCGGCGGTCACCGACTGATGTACGACCGGACCGGGATTCGTCGGGCGAAGCCTTGACGGTTTGGGATACTGGTTACTAGTGATCAAGACGTAACGCTTGCACATATTGCAAGCATTTGTTAGCGTTCCAACGATGACGGGGAAGCAGCGCAAGACGCTGACGGCCGTCTTCCGTGATCCAGTGTCCGGGACCATCGAATGGGCGGCACTCGAAGGGCTGCTCATCGCTGCGGGTGCACGGGTGATCGAGGGCCGGGGGTCACGGGTGCGGTTCGAGAAGGATGGCGAGGTCGAAACGTTCCACCGCCCGCACCCGACCAAGGAGGCCAAGCGGTATCAGATTCGAGCCGCGCGCGCGTTTTTGGAAAGGATGGGGATCACACCATGACGAACACCATGACTTACAAGGGGTACTCGGCCCGGATCGACTATGACGGCGATGACAGCGTGTTCACCGGCCGGATCGCGGGCATCCGCGATGGGGTCGGCTTTCACGCCGATACCGTGGACGCCCTTCGGGAAGCCTTTCATGAGGCCGTAGAGGACTATATCGAGACCTGTGCCGGGATCGGCAAGCCACCGCAGAAGCCCTATTCGGGCCGGATGATGTTTCGCGTCAGCCCCGAGGTACACCGCCAGGCCGCGCTCGCGGCGGAACTGTCCGGCAAGAGCCTGAACCAGTGGGCCGAAGAAGTACTCGACCGTGCGGCACGGTGACCGGTCAGAAGTGAACCACGCAGGTTTTTCTGGCCGGTACGGGAGCTGGGTGCCGTGCCATGCTCGTTCGCTCGACGTCTGCAAGATATGGAATCAGACACGGGATACGACACACGGCTGTGGGCGCCGGCTGTGGGCGCCTTCGCCGCAGCGCAGGCCGAGGTCCCAGGGACCGCGTAGCCGAACATTTTTCCAACCTGCCTGTCCGGTTCTCCCCTGCCATACGTCCTCAGAATAGTAAAGGCGGCGCAGCTGTTTTTACCCTAAGCGGACCCGATGTGAGCGGTGAAGGTACAACTTGCATCGCCAATGCACGGAGGAACGGAATGGACTGCACCCCATCTTAACCGTTGACCACCCGGCCATGCATAATCTGCTGTCTGACCCGCTGATTCGGGTTCGTCTGGTCGACGGCACATCGACGATGATGTCGTTGCCGGAGGTGTACGAGGCACTGGCGGCGGACGGCGGGGGAGTGGGGCGCGTTGCTTCGAGGCCTGACGCCGGAGTTCAGCGACGACGAACCGTGGCAGTTGATCGTGGACGATCCGACGCAGCCTGCCTTCATGCAGTGTCCGGCGCCGAACGCGTTGGGACAGTATCGCGGCCGGGTAACGACCCCGGACGACCTCGACATTCTGGTCACGGCGAAGAATCACGACGTCAAGCAGGCGGTTGCGCTCGGTTGCGGGCTGGATGACTGGATCTTCGCGCTGATCGATCTGCAGACCATGGCCGGGTTTCTCGGCGCGGGGAACTATGGCGTCGCCCGGATGAACGGTGGATTCTCGGCGCGGCCCTGTCTTCCATCAGCGCGAAGCCCGGATCGAGGCGCACCTCTTCGTCTCGTTCAGCGCCTATTGCCTGCACGTCACCCTGAAGAACCTGGCCCGGCCGCACGCCCCCGGCCTGACCCCGCACGCCATCCTGGAGACGTTCGCCACCCTCCAGATGGTCGATGTGCATCTGCCGACGACCGATGGCCGGCAGCTCGTCCTGCCGCGCCATACCCGGCCGAACAGGGAGCACGCTCTGCTGCTGCACCAACTCAATCTGCAACTGCCGACACAGCCCGCGCCACGCCTCACCACCTGATACCACGCCCTCCGCGCGGCGTCGTGTAGTGCCGACCTTTGGGGAAACAATTCAGTAAAATCAGGCTTTTTGGGAGTTTTCAACACCGAGTTGGCGAAGTCGGGCTAGCCGGGGGGCCCTCGGCGCGCCGACGCCGGCCAATTGACCGATTCGGCATCAGTGGGCCGCCCGCCGCCACCGCGCCAGGATCGGCGCCGCCGCGGCCAGGACGGCCAGAAGCAGGAGGACCGCCGACAGGGGGCGGGTGACGAAGATGGTTGGGTCGCCGCCGGCGATCGCCATCGCCCGCCGGAACGCCTGCTCGAGCAGCGGACCGAGGACCACGGCCAGCACCACCGGCGCCAGCGGAATACGGTAATGCCGCATGCCGCAGGCGAGCAGGCCGATGACGTAGACCAGCGCGACGTCGAAGAGGTTGTTGTTGAGGGTATAGACGCCGACGGTGGCGAAGGCGAGCACCGCGGCGAAGAGCAGCGGCGTCGGCACCCGCAGAAGCTGCACCCAGATACGGATGAGCGGCAGGTTCAGGACGAGCAGCAGGGTGTTGGAGACGTAGAGGCTGGCGATCAGGCCCCAGACGAGCGTCGTGTCCTGCGTGAAGAGGAGCGGCCCCGGCTGGAGGCCGTACATCTGGAACGCGGCGAGCATGACGGCGGTGGTGCCGGAGCCGGGAATGCCGAGGGCAAGGAGCGGCACGAGGCTGCCCCCGGCGCTGGCGTTGTTGGCCGCCTCTGGGCCGGCCACCCCTTCGATGGCGCCGTCGCCGAACGCTTCGGGCGTCTTCGACGAGCGGCGCTCGACATCGTAGGCGAGGAAGCTCGCCACGGTCGCGCCGGCGCCCGGCAGCACGCCGCAGAAAAAGCCGATGAGCGTGCCGCGGATCCAGGCCGGCCACGACCGGCGCCAGTCCGCGCGGGTCAGCCGCACCGGCCCGCCGACCGAGCGGCGCGTCTCGGCGGCGCCGCCTGCCGCGCCGCGCGCACGGGTCGCCGCGTACCAGAACACCTCGCCGACCGCGAACAGGCCAACCGTGACGACGATGACGTTCACGCCGCCGAGCAGGCCCGCCATCCCGAACGTGAAGCGCGCCTGGCCGGTCTGCACGTCGATGCCGACGGTGCCGAGGGCGAGGCCGATCAGCGCCGCGGCCAATCCCCGGGCGAGCGACCCCTGCGACAGGCCCGCGACCGCCGTCAGCGCGAATAGCATCAGGGCGAAGTACTCCGCCGGTCCGAAGGTAAGCGCGACCTCGACAAGCAGCGGCGCCGTGGTCATCAGCATCAGGGTGGCAAATGTGCCGGCAATGAACGAGCCGATCGCGGCGGTTGCAAGCGCGGCCCCGCCACGCCCCTGGGACGTCATCCGGAAGCCGTCGAGGGCGGTCATCACGCTTGATGCCTCGCCCGGCATCCTCACGAGGATGGAGGTGGTCGACCCGCCGTACATGGCGCCGTAGTAGAGGCCGCCGAAGAGGATGAACGCGCCGACCGGGTCCATCCCGAAGGTGAGGGGCAGCAGCATCGATATCGCCAGCGCCGGGCCGATGCCGGGCAGGACGCCGACGGCGGTCCCCAGCGTGACGCCGATCACGCCGAGCAGCAGGTTGAACGGGGCGAGGGCGGCGCCGAAACCGACCGCCAGGTTCCCGCCGAGCTCCGCCAACCCCGCCATGCCAGCGTTAGCCGAAGACGCCGGCCGGCAGCCGGAAGCCCAGCAGCAGTCCAAGGACAGCGTGAATCGCCGCCGTGATGACGAGACCGGCGATCAGATCGCGGCGCCACGAGCGGCTGCCGAGCAGACGCGCTTCGACCGGGATGAAGACCGTCGTCGCGAGCAGGTAACCGACCGGCGCGAGCAGGGCGATGTAGGCAAGGAACGCGGCGGCGGCCGGCGCGGCGGCACGCCACGCCGGCCGCCCCTGCTGGTCCGGGTCCGTGCGGCCGCCCGAGCCGGCGGAGCCAGCCGGATCGGCAACGCCGCGCCGGTCTTCGCTGTCCTGCCGTTCCGTGCCGCCTGCGGTGTCCGCGTCGGGTGCAGCGGAATCCCCGCGGCCGCGACGCCGGAGGCCGATCCAGGCCGCGCAGGCAGCGAGCGCGATGCCTATCACCAGAGGGAACGCCCGCGGACCGACTGTCGCGTATTCCCCTTCCGGTTCGGTAATCAGGAAGGCCGCGGCGAGGTACCCGGCGCTCAAGGCCAGCAGGATGCCGGCCAGCCGGTGATCGGAGCCCATCTTGCCTACTGGATCAAACCGATCGCGCGGAGGGTCACATCGACGGTGGCGGTCTCCTCGCGCAGGAAGTCCTCGAATGCCGCGCCGGTGAGGAAGCTGTCGTCCCAGTCGTTGGCGCGGAGGATCTCCTGCCACGCGGAGGACTCCCGCATCTGCTCGGCCGCCCGGATCAGCCAGGCATGCGTCGCCTCATCGGTGCCGGGCGGCGCCAGCAGGCCGCGCCAGTTCGACAGGACGACGTCGAAGCCGCTCTCGCGCAGGGTTGGCGTCGGATCGCCCCCGATCCGTTCGGGCGCCGACACCGCCAGCGGCCGCATCCGGCCCGACGCCATGTACGCCTTCCACTCGCCAACGCCCGAAATGCCGGCGGCGACATGCCCGCCCATCACAGCCGCGGCTGCCTCCCCGCCGCCGGCGTACGCAATGTAGTTCACCCGGCGCGGATCGACGCCGGCGGCCTGCACGAGGAGTCCGGCAAGGATGTGATCGATGCCGCCGGCGGACCCGCCGGCCCATGCTACCGACGCCGCGTCCCGCCGGACATCGTCCATCAGATCGCCGAGCGTGCGGTAGTCCGAATCGACCGGCACCGCCACCACCTGGTACTCGTTCAGGAGCCGTGCGATCGGCACCGTCTCGTCGACCGAGACCGGGCTGTTGTTGGTGCGGAGGGCGCCGAGCATCACCTGTCCGAACACCATCAGCGTCCGGGGATCGCCGCGGTGCGTCGTGACGAGGGCGGCGAGCCCGATGGCGCCGCCCGCCCCGCCGCGGTTGATCACCTCGACCGGCACGCCGAGGATGCCCGCCTCCGTCCAGACCTGCTGAATCTGCCGCGCCGTCTGATCCCAGCCGCCGCCCGGATTGGCCGGCGCCATGATCGTGATCGGTCCGTCCGGATAGCCAGCCGCGGTCGGTGCGAGCGCCTGCCCGTCCCGCGCGACTCCCGGACCGGAGCCGTCCCCGCACGCGGCGGCGGACAGCGCGCCCAGCAGACAGGCCGCGGCGGTCAGCGGGCGCCTGCCGGCGGCGTCTCGCACCATCGTGGCCAACAGTTACGATTCGCGCAGGGATTGCCCCTCAATGCTTGCAAGTGATTCAACCCCCGCCACTATACCCCGGTTGGCGTCGACCCGCCCGGTTCCGGAAGGTAGATCGTCATCGCCTCGAGCTTGAAGCCGGCCGCTTGGAGGCTTCGACGCGCGTTTGCCGCGCCCAAGTCCGACAGGCTGCTAGTGCTGCGTCACGTCAAAATGTTAGGATAGACGGACTTGAGTTTACGGCGCGCATCGTCGACCTGCATCTGCCAGTCGACACCGCGTTGCGTAGCAGTGACGTCGGTGGACCACGCCGACACTTCGCCGTGCAGCGTCTCGAGGTCGCCAATGCGGCGCCCGTCCAGGCATTGGCGCGTCATCGAACTCAGTTCGTTCTCGGCGATGTTCAGCCAGCTCCCGTGCTTCGGGGTGTAGCAGAACTCCAGGCGACGAACCAGTTCCCGAGCCCGGGCCGGCTCGAACACCTCGTAGAAGGCGCCGGGCGTGTGCGTGTTGAGGTTGTCGCACACCAGGGTGACTTTCGGGCAGTCGGCGTAGCGGCCCTCCAACAGGTCGGCGACCTCCACCGCCCAGTCCGCCTTCGTCCGCCGGGCCCGCGCCGTCGCCCGCCGCCAACACGCCAGCGGCTCGCTGAACAGGAAGACCGAGGCCGTGCCGGCCCGTTCGTACTCGTAGTCGACGCGGCGGGGCCGCGCTAGCGTGGCGGCCATCGGCGGGCGCGTTTCCTTGACCAGTTGCACCGGCTGCTCATCCATGCACACGACCGGGCAAGCCGGGTCGTACGGTTGCGCATAGGTGTCCAAGACCTGCTCCATGTGCGCCACGAACTCGGCGTCGGCCTCCGGCGGGATCACCCAGTACTCGATTTTCCGCCGGGTCATCCCGTTTTTTTTAGCGTGCGCCGGATGGTCTCGTGGCTGACCGACTCGACGACCTCCAGCTCGACGACCCGGCGCGCCAGTAGCCGCAACGACCAGTTGGCATAGCCCTTCGGGGGCGGCCCCAGACGCAGGGCGATGACCTGCGCTTCCTGTTCGCCGTCGAGCAGCTTGGGGACCGGGGGCGACGGCCGTCGTTTGCGTTCCAGCGCCCGCTCGAATCCTTCCAGTACGCATCGTTGGCGAATGTTTTCAACGGTCTTGGTGCGGCACGACAAGGCGTCGGCGACCTGCTGGTCGGTCCACGCCGGTCCGTCCGCATCGGCCTTCAAGAGGATCTGAGCACGGCGCACCTTCTCGTTGCTGCCGTTGAGCTTCCGGACTGTCTGTTGACAGACCTCGCGTTCCTGGTCGGTGAGTCGGACGATATACTTTTTCTGCACGGGAACTCTATCGGTTCCGCGTGCCCTAATCTTTAGTCGTGGCGCAGCACTAGTTATTCAGGCAGCGTTAGTCACACAACACCCACAAGCCATTCATAATAAACGGCTTACTACCAATAGTCTGGTCCTGCATCCCTCATTGAACCCCTCTTTTCGAACGGGAATCTACGGGACCACCCAAGCTGGCCGCGGACCCGATCGTTGTCGCGGTCCGAGCGATCCGCTCTTGATGGTCGCCCGAGTGCGTCGAGGCCCCGCAGAAGAACATCGGGCGCGTGTGGAGAGCCGTCGGCGGCTCGGCCTTCGCCGTTCAAAGCGGATCTATGCTACAGGTTCTACGATTCTTCGTACACCGTCCCATGAAGATCGTGTTGAGCTGCATGGGATTCGGCGCCGGTGGAGCTGTGGGACTGACGAGCATGAAGACGACCGAACAGACGAGCCGATCTACATTCGCCGACGCGCGGATGCTGAGCGAGGGTTTTTTTGCGACGCCGCAGGGTAACCTGGTCCAGACGATCTACGTCGACCTTGCCGGCAAGCTGCCACCGGAAGCGCTGTGCCTGGCGAAGGCCTCCGAGCCCCAGTTCGACCTCAGAACGGCGGATTCAGTTCGGCTCTCGCGCCCAGGTGTCTTCCGGAAGACCGGCGAAGTTCTCGTCAAGGACGAACAGGAAGGACGTGCCAGGACATCGACGCGCGAAACAACCGAGGGTCCGACAGCGGCGAAGACCCAGATGAACAGGCGCTTGCGCGCCCTCAACGCAGGCCTGCGGCTGTGCCACGCGAAGCTGTCAGTGAGCGGCACGATGAGGCTGGAACGGACGCAAACGGCCACGTCGGCATTGACGTTCGGCAAGGACTGGCTCATCTACTGCACCTCGCTCTGGCCGGAGGCCGGCGAAGAGGACGCTTGGCTCCGTACGTTTCCGGAGAACTACACGAGCGTGGCCCGGATCCACCGGCCCGCGCAGTTCGCGCAGGCGCTGGGACTGGGGGTGTGCGAGCATATCGGCGCGACCGGGAAGCCGGCCCCCATGACCGGGGCCTTCCACGGATTCAAGATGTTCGAGGTGCATCGGACGCCGCAGATCGTGCTGCACGGCCCTGTTCTGTACGTCGACGAACCCTATCGCTGCATCGACGAGGCCGAGGTGGGATGGGCGAAGATCTGTTCGATGATCTTCGTGAAGTCGCGCGAGTACGCAGCACAGAAGGAGTACCGGTTCGCCATGTTGTCGATCCCGCCAGAGGTGGGTGAGGTGATCGACCTGCCCGTCTCGGGGATGCTGAGGGATTGCCTATTGCCGGTAAAATCTCCGCTGGGCGTGGCCAACGGTCCGGTGACGATAGCGCGGAACGAACAGGAACCTGGCGAGCAGCGCGAGACAAACCGGGGCTACACCTATCGGCGACGTAGGGTGCGGCGCGAAACCGGGCAATGGCGAAAGGACGGCGAGCCGGGCTCGGGCCGGGCGAAGGAGGAGATCGTCGAGGAGACGGTAACGTCGCCGGAAGAGGTCCCCGAGCCGTTTCCCGAGGAGGTGAAGCAACCCGACATCATTGTGTTCGAGCAGGTCGGCGGGCAGGTGCGGTTCGCTCACGAGGTCTACCGCGAAGAAGAGACGGAACGCTTGTGCATAGAGACGCTTCGGACGAATCCGGCGATCGTCGATGATCCCGGTCCGGGCGGTCTGTCGCAGTTACTCGAAATACCGCCGGAGGAGCGGTTCGAAGCGCTGGACGAATCGCCGACGGATCCGAGATTCGTGCTCGACCTGTGCCTTAACCCCAGCGTGCCGAGGCCGCCTGGGCGCTACGAGGGCCTCTCGCGGTGCAGCCGGGTGGAGGTGGAGCACGCGTTGGCGTGCTGGCGCTCCCTGGGCGCGGCGGTGGACATGCTCGACGGGGAGGGCCGGGAACGGGCGGCCGCGTCGGCGTGGTACGCTGCCGAGTTCATTGTGGATTTGGTGAGCTGGTTCGGACCGATCGTGAAGAGCGTGTGTGTGATCCAGGAGTGTGTGGCGGTCGTGGAATTCGAGCGCGCGCCGCTTTCAGGGGCTGTGGGTTGGGCGACTTTTTCCGGGACTGGGACGTACACGCTCTACGCGCACCGGGGGAACGTGGAAGAGGTAGTATTCTCCGGCCGCTCCCGAGCTGGACGGATGAGTCCGAGCACGTACAAGGAAGCGTTGCAGAAGTATGGGTGGCACCTTAAGGCGCCTGTCGCCGGCACGCGAACGGGGCGCTGAAGTCCTGATGTGCATCGCGCGGCCTGCGCCTTACGTGGCCATGATCCGATTCAGTGGACGATTTCGTTGAGTTGATCGTTCTTCGTTGTCTGTTCTTTTCTCATTGAAAAAGACAACGGGTGTGGAGCCTGTGGGAAACCGCGTCCTTGGCGGTTTTCCATAGGATCCACACCCTCTTCGTTCGCACGTCGTTCAAATGCCGCAGGACTGATCTGGCCAAGCGTCGAGTGCCGGCGTCGTTGGTTATAGAACACTTCGATGTAGTCGAACAACTCCATCTTCGCGTCCCCGTTCGTGTCGAACCGATCGGCGAGCTCACTCTTCACGGTGGAGAAGAAGCTCTCCATGACGGCGTTCGTCAAAGCTGCAGAATGCTCCCAGTGCTGTTGAAGCACCACAGATTCGGATTACCCACCCGTTCCATCCGCTCCGGGGCGCCCGCTTCCCGTTCCTGGTGACCAAGTCCCTCTGGGGAGAAGACCGGGTCACGGTGCAACGGCCCGACGGCACGGTCTGGTCGATTCCCGTTGGCTGGACGGACTTTGCGCCACCGGATCCGGCGGTGGTGGCGGGACGCGGGCGTGCGCCATTTCGTCTTGAGGACCTGCTGCGGCTGGCCGAGATGGTGAGCGAGAGGGTCCGGACATGAGCGGCGGTGGCGTCACGGAGATTTCGTCCGTTGTGTCACATGGATTTCATCCACATGGAGTGGGCGGCAAGGCACCATCGGTGCCCGCGTGTTGCACTATTAAGCATATAATACGGTGCTGTCTTTGGGTTCCAGGTCATAATCTTCTTGACGTCGTCCGGAATTGTAGTCATAATCTATCTGACATACGCGATGCGCCGTCCTCCAAAACTGTCGCCGGACGCCAAGACGCAGGCCCTGCGCGAGGCAGGCGCCTTGCATCCGCACCCCGAGGCCGTTCGCGACGATGCCTTTCGGAGCCATCCGTTCTTCGACCCGCGCGACCGCGTGCAGGTCAAGTACGAGATGGTGCGCCGCCACCAGGTCGATGGACGGCCGGTGACCGAGGTTGCCACGCGCTTCGGGGTCAGCCGCCAGACGTTCTACCAGACCGCGGCCGCGTTCGAGGCGCACGGGATCCCCGGGTTGGTGCCCAAGCGTCCGGGGCCGAAGCGGGCCCACAAGTGCACCGACGCGGTTGTCGACTACGTGGAGCGCTGGCGGGCGGGCGAAGACGTGCAACCGGACGAGTCGCTGACGGCGGCCGTGGCGCGGCGGTTCGGCGTTTCGATCCACGCGCGCTCGCTCGACCGGGCGGTGGCGCGCCGCAAAAAAAAACCGCACCCGTAGGCGACCCCATCACAGCGTCGGGTCTCGATTCCAATCAGCTGTGCCGGCAGTACGAGGTCGTGCGGCAGGACGCCGCCACCGATATCGCGTTCGCTCGCCAAGGCTACGGGGTGGCGCTGTTGATGACCCGCGGTATGGCGGCGTGGTTGAAGGCCGTCTCGACCCTCTGCCTCCCGTCGGTCGGGCCGGTGCCGGCCGGCAGCGGTGACATCGAGCTGACGCCGCCCGTTCGTTCCGAGATGGCGCGTGTGTTGGCGAGCCTGGTACTCAGCCGCGTTGCGGAGGGCGTTTCCCCATGAGTCAATCGACCGCGGTCACGGCGGACCATCTGCGTCGCCTCGCCTGTCTCTACGTGCGGCAGTCCTCCTTGCAGCAGGTGCACGACCATCAGGAGAGCACTGCCCGGCAGTACGCCCTGAAGCGGCGGGCCCTGGCGCTGGGCTGGGCGGCCGACCGAATCGTGGTCATCGATGACGACCAGGGGATCTCGGGCGCCTCGGCGGCCGAGCGGACCGGCTTCCAACGGATCGTCGCCGACGTCGGCCTCGGTCGCGTCGGCATAGTCATGGGGCTGGAGGTCTCGCGGCTCGCCCGTAACTCGAGCGACTGGCATCGTCTGCTGGAGATCTGCGCGCTGAGCGAGACGCTCATTCTCGATGAAGACGGGCTCTACGACCCGGCCCACTTCAACGATCGCTTGCTGCTCGGTCTCAAGGGTACGATGAGCTAATGGAGTGCACTCCATTAGCTCATCAATGTTGAGCGCACAGTAATGGAGAGTTGGAGCGCTCCGGCCCTACGAACACGGCCCGCAAGGCTGAAATCACTCACCATTTCTATACGCTCTCCTATCCACCGTTCGGTCACGAGAGGAGAACAGCAATGGAGTTATCTCACACGAGCAGTTCACGTTCGGGAGCGAGCCAGGACTCCTTCCATGGATGTCTTGTGGCGTTCATCGAGCACCTGAAGCAGGAGGGTTTGACGGAAAGCCGGATCCGCTGCCTTCGCGCGTCGGCGCGTCATTTCCTGGTCTGGCTCGGCCGGGAGGACATCGACATCGGCGTGATCGATGACGTCGTGCTACGGCGCTTCCGCCGTCACGATTGCCGGTGCCCGAGAATGGAACGCGAGCGTCGCAAGATGCTCGCCGGTCGGTCCCGGCAGTTCGTCTCCGGAGCGCTCAGGCTCGTTCGGTTCTTCGAGCAGAGCGGACGTCTCCAGCATCCCGGCGAGCTCGACGCAGGCTTGCGCCTACTCGAGGAGTTCCTGGCCGAGCGCGCGGGGTGCGGATACGCGCGCGATTCGCTCATGGGCTATCGAAGTGCCTGTCGGCACGTTCTGGTGTGGCTTCACCAGTCGCGCATCCCGATGAGCGGGATGGATGCGGACGTGCTGGAGTGCTTCGTCGCACATGACTGTGTCTGTCCGGGACCGTTCGAGAGCCCGCGCAAACGCCTTGGGGGTGGGCGATACGTCTATCCCGTCGAGCTCTTCTCGAGATTTCTTGCCGCCCGGGGAGTGCTGCCGGGTGCTGTATCGACGACCAGGAACGAGGTCGTCGATGCGGATCTGGAAGCATTCCGTGAGTGGCTTCGACGCCACCGCGGCGCGTGCGAAGCGACGATTGTCAATCATCTCAAGCAGGCCGGGCGGATGCGGACGGAGCTCGGCGCCGACCCGGGGCGGTACAACGCCGCATCAGTCAGGGAGCTGCTGTTGCGCCGGTTCGCAACCGCCTCCCGGTCCCACGCGCGGGCACTGGCCACATCGATGCGCATGTATCTGCGCTTCCTCGCCGCGCGCGGAGAGTGCCCCCCGGCGCTGGTCGGCGCGGTTCCCACCGCCCCCGGCTGGCGGTTGTGCGAGCTGCCCCGATATGTTCTCGCCGGCGATATCGAGCGCGTGATCGCCTCGTGCAACGTCACCACGCCGGTGGGCCTGCGCGACCGGGCCATTCTGCTGCTTCTCGCCCGGCTGGCTCTGCGTGCGGGCGATGTCGTACATCTTCGCCTGAGCGACCTGGACTGGGAGAACGCACGGGTACGGGTGTGCGGGAAGTCCAGGCGTGAGGCCGGATTGCCACTTCCGCAGGACGCTGGCGATGCCGTGCTGGACTACATCGAGCACGCGCGTCCACGCATCGGCGAGCACAGGGTCTTTCTCACGGTCAGGGCGCCGTATCGGCCCTTCACTTCGAGCAACGCGATCACCGACATCGTCGTCCAGGCCCTGAAGCGGGCCGGCATGCACGACGTCAAGCCCAAAGGCGCTTACCTGTTCCGCCATTCCGCGGCGACGAACCTGTTGCGAGCCGGCGCATCGCTCGACGTCATCGGCGCGCTACTCCGACATCGCTCGCCCGATACCACCGTCATCTACGCGAAGACCGACCGGCCCATGCTCCTGGAGGTGGCGCAGCCCTGGATCGGAGGTGTGCGATGACCCTGCAAGCTCACGTCGACCGTTACGTCGCCCTGAAACGCCATCTCGGCTACCGGTTCGTCAACAACGAGCGGATATTGCGCTCGTGGGCCGCTTGGACCATGACCCGCGGTGACGATGTCATCGTGGCCGACACGATGCTCGGCTGGGCCTGCGACGCATCGTCCTCGGCCGCCGCAGGCAAGCGGCTGAGCGTCGGCCGGCGGTTCGCTGTGTGGCTCCATGCCGAGGACCCCCGCCATGAGGTACCGCCCAAGAATGTGCTTGGGCCGATCACTCGGCGCAGGCCCGCCCCGCACCTGTTGACCAACGCTGAGATCCGCACGCTGATGGCGGCCGCGCTGTTGCTTCCGCCGAAGGGGTCGATCACGCCCCATACCTGGCACTGCATCATCGGATTGATGGCCACCACCGGACTGCGACGCTGCGAGGTATGCGCATTGCGCCTGACCGACATCACCGCTGACGGATTGGTCGTGCGGGAGACGAAGTTCCAGAAGTCGAGGCTTGTTCCGCTTCACCGCGGCACGGTCGACGCCCTCGACCGGTACCTCACGGCCAGACGACGGTGCGGCGCGGCGAGTGAGCACCTGTTCGTCCTCTCGACCGGCCGCGCGATCAATCCCGACATCGTGACCGGCATGTTCGTCAAGCTTGCACGCCACGTCGGGCTTCGTGGCAGCCCCGGCGAGCCGGGCCCGAGGCTGCACGACCTGCGCCATTGCTTCGCCGTGCGCTCGCTCGAACAGACCGTTGCCACCGACCGCGACAGCGCGAACCGGCATATGCTGGCACTGGCGACCTATCTCGGTCACAACAGCGTCTCCTCCACCTACTGGTACCTCGAGGCCACGCCCGTTCTGCTTCGCGACATCGCCCGCAAAGCGGAACAGGCCCACGCGTGGAGGGCTTCGCGATGACCGAGCTCGCCTCCCACCTCGGAGTGTTCCTGCGCGAGCACCTGCCTCGCGACCGAAATGCCAGCCACCATACGGTACAGAGCTACGCCGACAGCTTCCAGCTCCTGGTCTGCTTCGCCGCCAAGCGCCTCGGCGTGCGCCCGTGCCGCATCCAGGTCGAGCAGCTCACCGCACCGCTCATCCTCGACTTCCTCGATAGTCTGGAGCGGGAACGCAACAACACGATCGGCACGCGCAACGTTCGCCTCGCAGCGTTCAAGTCATTCTTCCGCTACCTCGAGTTCCGCGTGCCGGCTTGTCTCGACCTCGCGCGCCAAATCCATGCGATTCCAATGAAGCGCGGCAATGAAGCAATGGTCGAATCGCTGAACCGTGACGAGGTGCGGATCCTGCTCGATGCGCCCGACCCGACGACCGCCGCTGGCGTGCGGGATCGGGCCATGTTGCACCTGACCTACGCCGCGGGCCTCAGGGTCTCGGAGCTGATCGGGCTGATGTACAGCGACCTCGCACGCCCGCACCTCGATACCGTGCGCGTGACCGGAAAAGGGCGGCGCGAGCGCGTGCTGCCCCTGTGGCAGGAGACCCGTTTGGCTCTCCGGGACTGGCTCCGCGTCCGGCCTGACACCG
Source organism: Vicinamibacterales bacterium (assembly GCA_965220695.1). Classification (GTDB taxonomy): domain Bacteria; phylum Acidobacteriota; class Vicinamibacteria; order Vicinamibacterales; family UBA8438; genus UBA9620. The sequence continues at coordinate 951,569 of OZ244838.1, forward strand.
GCCAGGACCACCTCTTCCTCAACGCTCGGGGCACGGCCATGACTCGGCATGGCTTCGCCCATCGTCTGGAACTGCATGCGACGACCGCCCGACAGCAGATGCCGTCGATGACGGGCAAACGCATCTTCCCGCACCTTCTGAGGCACAGCTGTGCTGTCCATACCCTGGAGGCGACGGGCGATATCCGCAAGGTGTCACTGTGGCTCGGCCACGCAAGCATCCAGAGTACGGAGATCTACCTGCGTAGCGACCCGATCGGAAAGCTCGACGTGCTCGCAGCAAGGCTCCCTCCGGCGATCAGAAAGGGTTCGTTCAAGGAGGCACCGGACCGGTTGCTCGCGATCCTGAACGACGCCCGCGCCCAATAGAAATGGAGAGTGATTCCGGCCTTGCGGGCCGTGTGCGTAGGACCGGAGCGCTCCAACTCTCCATTACTGTGCGCTCAACATTGATGAGCGAGGCGGAGTTGCATGTGCTGCGCGCGCGTCTGATCGGGGGGCAACTGAACAAGGCGCGCCGCGGCGAGCTGTGGATCCGCCCCCCGCTGGGTATGGTCTTCGACGCCGGTGGGAAGCTCATGCTCGATCCCGACGACCACGTGCAGGGCGCCGTCCGCCTCGTGTTCGACACCTTCCGCCGCGCCGGCTCGGCGGGCGCGGTTGTGCGCTACTTCCAGGAGCAGCAGGTCGCCTGGCCCCGGCGGGTCGTCAAGGGACCCCGTGCAGGCGCACTCGTCTTCGGTGAGTTGGCGCGTGACCGTGTGCTGGCCATCCTGCACAATCCGCGCTACGCAGGCGCGTACGTCTACGGTCGGACCCGGCAGCGCAAGGTCCGCCCCGCCGGGCAGGCGCGGTATCGACGACTTCCCCGCGAAGAGTGGAAGGTCTTCTTGCCTGACGCGCACCCCGGCTACATCACCTGGGAGCAATACGAAGCGAATCAGGAGGCGTTGCGCGCAAGCGCCCAGAGCATCGGCGCAGACCGTCGGCGCAGCGCGCCGCGCGAGGGTGTGGCCCTGCTGCAGGGGCTCGTCATCTGCGGTCGGTGCGGCGGTCGCATGACGGTCCGCTACATCGTTTCTCACGGTCACCCGGAGCCGATCTATCGTTGTCAGCGCCGGGGGATTCAACGGGCGGAGCCGGCGTGCCAGAGCCTGCCGGGCGCGGCGATCGACCACGCGGTCAGCGAGCTCGTGCTCGAGACCGTCACCCCGGCGTCGATCGACGTCGCAGTCGAGGTGTTCGACGAGCTGCGGTCCCGGGCCGCCGCGGTCGATCGGGCCAAGCGGGCGCAGATTGCCCGTCTTCGAGAGGACGCCGAGCTGGCGCAACGGCAGTTTCTGCTCGTGCGGCCCGAGAATCGGCTCGTGGCCGACAACCTGGAACGGCACTGGAACGAGGCGCTCCAGCGGTTGGCTGCGGCCGAAGAGGCGTACGCCGGTGCGGGCAAGACCCAGCTCCCGGCGGTCACTGCCGAGATGAAGGAGCGGGTGGCAGCATTGGTCGCCGACCTGCCGCGGGTCTGGCATGACCCGCGCACGCCGGCGCGCGACCGCAAGCGAATGCTGCGGCTTCTTGTCGAAGATGTCACCCTGCTCCGCGACGACGTGATCCGAGTGTCCATTCGCTGGAGGGGCGGCGCCACCCGCGAGATCGAGTGTCCACTGCCGCTCAGCGCACCGGATCTGCGTCGTACTCCGGCCGCGGTCGTCGAACAGGTCCGCGCCCTCGCTACCGAACAGACCGACGCGCAGATCGCCGAGACGCTCAACGGGCGGTGGCTACGCACCGGGACCGGTCTGCCATTCAGCCGCCTGCGCGTCCGCATGCTGCGCGAGGCGTACGACATCGAGAGCTACGCCGAGCACCTGCTCGGGGCGCGCTGGCTGACCGTACCGCAGATGGCCGAGCTACTCGACGTGCATCCGGCCACCGCCAAGCGCTTCGCGCACCAAGGCGTGCTGCGCGCCGTGCGCGCCGACGACAAAGGCACGATACTCTTCAAACCGCCCACCGGACCCCTGCCCGTCGGCCATCCGGGAAAGCGGTTACGCGACCGGCGGCAGCACCCAAAGCTTGTATCGCATGTACGGGAAGGTGCGTAGTATGAAGCCTGAAACTTGTCGTAGCAGTTACCCCGGCGGCTCATGCTGCAGACGATCCCGCGCGCATCCAGGAGCACCTGGTAGTCCGCGCTCGCGTACGTGCAGCCCTGGTCGGAGTGGTGCAACAGGCCGATCTCCGGGCACCGTCGTTTCAGCGCCATCTCCAGCGCCTTGATGGTCAGGTGGCGATCGTTGACGGCGCTCACGGCCCAGCCGACCACAAACCGCGAGAACAGGTCGAGGACGACGGCGAGATAGAGCTTGCCGCTCGAGCCGATGACAAACTCGGTCGTGTCCCCGACCCAGCGCTGATTCGGTGCGGCGGCTTCGAACTGCCGGTCGAGGAGATTCGCGGCCACCGGCTGGTCGTGATCGCTCATCGTGGTCAACTTGAACCGTTTGCGGGTGCGCGCCTTCAGGCCGTTTTCCTGCATCAACCGAATCACGCGCTTCCGGCTGACCTGCTCGTCTTGCTCGATCAGATCCTCGTGAATACGGGGACTGCCGTACCGCTGCTTGCTCTCGGCGAATGACGCCTGGACCAGCACCTTCAGGCGGCGGTCCTCCCGCGCGTGCGTCGATTCCGGGCGCTGCCGCCAGGCGTAGAAGCCACTCGGCGTGACGCCCAGCCAGCGACAGAGTTTCGTGAGCGGATAGCTGGCCTTCTCCGTTTGGATCCACGCGAATTTCACAGGTGGTCCCTCGCGAAGAAGGCCGCGGCTTTTTTTAGGACGTCGCGCTCCATGCGCAACTCGCGCACTTCCTTGCGCAGCCGCGCCAGCTCCTCACGCTCCGCCGTCGTAAGGCCGGTCTTGCCCTTCGTCCGATCCGCGCGGGCCCGCTCGACCCAGTTGCGGAGCGACGACTCCGTCAAGCCCAGATCGCGCGCCGCGGACGCGACCGTCTTGCCCTCATCGAGGACCAGTCGTACCGCCCCCGTCTTGTAGTCATCCGTGAAGCTCCGCCGCGTCCGCCTGCCCTTCGTGTCCGTCATGGTCGACATCGTATTCCCCTTTCGGAAGATGTCCACCAAACCGGATCAAGCCCACGCAGCACGTCGTCGTCGGAGATGTACGCCGACCAACCGTACGCTGCGGCCACAGCCGCGTCCAGGGCCTCGTGAGCATCGGCGAGCCATTGCGGGCGGGCATTGTAGAGGTTCGTCAGCGTGCGCTTCTTGAGCGCCTTCGCCGCATCCTCGTCGCAGGGAATTGGACGCTTCGGGTAGCCGGGAACCGGCTCCTCGACCCATTCGACCCATTCGGGCGGTTTGAGCCAACGGTCCCGCAACTCGACGAGCCTTCGGGCTGCCAGGGCTTCTGCTCCACCCGCAGGTGATCGAACAGCTTCCAGAAGCCCCAGCGCGGATACCGCGCGACCGCATCCGTCAGCGCCGCGATCACCGCTGGCATCCCGCCGGCTGGCCGACATCGGAGGCCGGTAGTACGCCGTCCGCGAGAGCCTCATCACACGACAGGCGCGCTGGACCGCCAAGTGGTGCTCCCGCACCAGCGGTGCAGCGACCTGCCGCCTCGCAGACGGCGTCACAACTTTCGGTTGAGCACATTCTCGATGGCAGCATTCTCCAGCGCTAAATCCGCGTACATCCGGTTCCGCTTGGCGTTCTCCGCCTCGAGTTCGGGGGATGTCCCACTGACTGTTGAGAATTGAAGCGGCGGCTCCTCACTGCTCGTGATACACGAGTGGTGCGCAACCCGAGGCGAAACGCCTCACAGCAAAGGAGCCGCCATGAAGAAGTCTCGCACAGTCCGTCCGACCGCCGGTGTTGAATCTCAGACCACGCGTCGGCTGCCGCTCGTCGAGTTGCTGATTGACACCGAAGCGGAGCTGTTCGACCTTGCGGTGCGGTCGGGATTGCAGGTCCTGGACGCCATGCTCGAGGAGGATCGGACGGCGATCTGCGGGCCGCGCTACGCGCACCAGGCCGACCGCACGGCGTCCCGGGCCGGGACGGTGGCCAGTACCGTCGTCCTCGGGGGGCGGAAGGTATCGATCCGCCGCCCGCGGGTCCGCTCGGGGCGCCAGGAGGTGCCGCTCCCGACCTTCCAGACGATGGCCCAGACCGATCCACTGCGGCGGCGCACCGTCGAGCAGTTGTTGGTCGGCGTGAGCACCCGAGGCTATGCCCGGAGTCTGGAGCCGCTCCCGGCCGACATCCCCAGCCGCAGCGTGAGTAAGAGCGCCGTCAGCCGCCGGTTTGTCGCCAAGACCGCCTCGCAGCTGGCCGCGTGGCAGGCGACGCCCCTCGACGAGCTGGATCTGGTCGGTCTCCTGCTCGACGGTGTCCACATCGGCGAGCACTGTGTGGTCGTCGCGTTGGGGGTCGGCATCGACGGCACGAAGCACGCCCTCGGGCTCTGGGAAGGTTCGACGGAGAACGCGACCGTCTGTCAGAGCCTGCTCGCCAACCTCCAGAGTCGTTGCCTGCGCACCGATCGGAGCATCCTCGTGATGCTCGATGGGTCGACGGCGCCGCGCGCGGCGGTCACGGCGGTGTTCGGACGTGCCGCGCTGGTGCAGCGCTGCCAAATCCACAAGACCCGCAACATCCTCGACCATCTGCCGGAGCGTCAGCGGCCCTGGGTACTGGCGACCCTCAAGCGCGCCTATCAGAGCGAGGACGTCAAGACCGCGACGCGGTTGCTGCGACACCTCGCCCGCCGTCTCGACCAGGAGCATCCCTGCGCGGCGGCCAGTGTGCGCGAAGGGCTCGAGGAGACGCTGACCGTGCTGACGCTTGGCCTCTCGCCGCGTCTCCAGCGCTCGCTGGCCACGACCAACGCCGTCGAGAGCCTGATCAGCAGGACCCGCCACGTCAAACGCAACGTGAAGCGCTGGCGGGGCGGCCAGATGATGCTGCGCTGGGTCGCCGCCGGCGTCCTCGAAGCGGCCAAGGGGTTCCGGCGCCTGAAGGGACATGCTGATATGCCGCAGCTGGTCGCGGCCCTCCGCGCCCGAGATCAGCGCCTCGGCCTCAAAGACGCTACGGAGGTGGAGCAGGTCGCGTAGAATCTCACCCGAGCCGCCGCCGAATTCCAACAGCGGCCGGGACATCCCCCGAGTTCGCGCAGCCGTTTCACGTCCGTGACTGTCGCTCCGCCATACTTGCTGCGCCACTTGAAGAACGTCGCCATGCTGACACCGTGGTTGGGCACCAAGTCTGCAACCGGCACGCCGCTCTCGGCATCCTTGAGAATCCGGACAATCTGCGTCTCGCTGAACTTCGACTTCCGCATGGCTGCTCCTGAGTGCAGGAGCAGTCTACCCTCGACTGTTCACCGATCGGAAAGCTTACGTTACCATATCGCGGATGGCGCGCCGAGCAGGCCATCCGTCCCGCTGTCGTCCCCCGCAAAGTCTGCGGCGGCAATCGCTCCTGGAGGGGCGCTCACACCCAGCAAATCCTCACCTCCCTCATCCGCACCGCCACACAGCGCCGGCTTGACCCCCACGCCGTGGTCGCCGACCTTCCGCGCACCCCGGTCTCAACCGTCGCACCTGATCTGCAAGGCCCGGCACCATAGCATCCACACACGGTAACCAATTACAATGAGAGTTGTTCTCGAGGATAGGCAAAGCGGAGGCCACAGCGGCGTGAATATTATCTCGTACAACCCCAGCCATGACGGTGCGATCGCCTACCTGAAGGGTGCTCAGTTGCTGGTTTCTATTGAAGCGGAGAAGAACTCCAACTACCGATACTCGCCGATATCCAGTCATGACGTGTTCAACGTTCTTGGCGAACTTGACGAAATGCCCGACGTTCTGTGTACAGGCGGTTGGTGGCCACGCGAAAAGCACATGCTCGGGTCGCATGCTCTTGCCGGGTACCGTGGCGTGCTAAAGAGCGACTTTATCGTACACCAACGGCGCCTTTTAGGAAGGCCAGTCCACTACTTCTCGTCTTCTCACGAGCGATCGCACCTACTTTGCGCTTTTGGCATGTCAAGTCTACCGAAAGGTACCCCATGCTATGCGTTGGTATGGGAAGGGGCGATCGGCGCCTTCTACGAGATCGATTCTGAGCTGAACATAACGCTGCTTGCCGATGTCATGGATCAGCCGGGGCATCGCTATATCCTACTCTACGGCTTAGCAGACCCAACCTTTCCCAAGAATGCGCCCTTTTCTCGCTTCTCGGACGCAGGGAAGCTCATGGCCTTGGCCTCGTTTTCAAATCGCAGCACGCCTTCAGCTGAAGAAAAAGGACTGATTGACTTTCTATTGGACTGCCCATACCTCGAGCTGAATCCGTACAAAGACCTTGAGCAGTCGCGATACTACAACGTGGGGCTGGATGATCCAGAATTTCGCAATTTAACAGGTATTTTTAGCGACAAGATCTTTGATGTCTTTTATCAATTTGCGAAATCGAACATGAAGAGAAGAATGCCGCTACTCATCGCAGGTGGATGCGGCCTGAATTGCGATTGGAACGCCAAGTGGAAGCAGACCGGCCTTTTCCCTGAGGTCTTCGTGCCGCCTGTTGCCAATGATTCTGGTTCAGCTATCGGGACTGCGATCGATGCCCAGTTCCATTTTACGGGGAATCCAAAGATCGATTGGAACGTTTACTCTGGCCTTGACTTCATCGCTAGCGGATCTTTCGATCCGAGTCTGTATGATCTCTATGAGACTGATTATGAAATGATTGCCGACATGTTGGCCAACGACCTCATCATCGGATGGGTAAACGGAAAGTACGAAATCGGCCCACGCGCGTTGGGAAACCGGTCGATTCTCGCTGCACCATTCCAAGAAAGCACCAGAGTGCGGCTCAACGAAATCAAGCAGCGGGAACAATTCCGCCCGATTGCGCCTGTGTGCTTAGGGGAAGAAGCCGCAAAATGGTTCGGCTGCGATCACGCGAGTCCATTCATGCTTTTCACATATCGTGTAAGAACGGATTCGCTTGCCGCTGTTACCCACGTGAACGGGACTGCGCGCATTCAGACGGTATCATCTGTCACTAACCGGAAGCTGTACGACTTGCTTCTCGCATTCAAGGCACGGACTGGATACGGCGTTTTGTGTAACACCTCTCTGAATTTCAAAGGGCGAGGATTCATAAATAGGATGGCTGACCTTTCGGCATATGCCGTGATGCGCGGTTTGGATGGCTTCGTGGTTGAGGGACGGACCTATCTAAAGAGGTCGTCGACGGGCTATCAGACGTACTTGAGAATGTCCGACAGGCGGAGCATCAAGCGTATATCCGCTTATGGCCGATAATGGACATTTGGCGGAGCTGCTTCGTGTTGAGATGCCATGATACAGCAGCTTGCAGAGTGACGCACCGCAGGCGGCGTCCGCCTGAAGCCGAACGGCAGCACGATAAACGCCGAAAGGGTTTATCTATCTCCAGGAGTTGACTCTGACGAGTGCTTCTAATGTCCCCGAAGTTGTACGTCGTCAAACCAATCCGAACCACTGAGGCTATGTCACTAGTGGACCGTCGTGTATATACATTTCCCGCTCGGCTGTCGTCTTCTACGTATGAGCCCTTTGCAGGACAGCCGATTCATCTGACCGACGCACAACGCGATGACCTCAAGGAGATCGCCCGCTCGAACGCCTTGCACGCGAGAATGGTCCAGCGCACCAAGATCGTGCTGGTCCTCGCCGATGGCGTTTCTGGGCGAGCGGTGGAGACGAAGCTCGAGGTGTCTCGTCCGACCATCGCGAAATGGCGCCGGCGGTTTCTGGATCACGGCGTGGAGGGCCTGACCAACCGCCACGGGGGCCGGGCGCCGTGGAAGTTGACGGCGCGGGTGCGAGCCCCGGTGCTGGCCCCCGCGCGCCGCCCGCCACGGGACGGGACGACGCAATGGTCCTCCCGGCGCCTCGCCGACCACCTCGGTGTGAGGAAGAAGATCGTCCAGCGCATCTGGCGCGAGGCGGACCTGCGCATCGGCTGGCCTGCTACATGGCGTCCAACGACCCCGACTTCGAGACGAAGGCCGCCGACATCATCGGGCTCTACCTGGACCCGCCACGCCATACCGCGGTGTTCTGCGTCGATGAGAAGACCGCCATTCGGGCTCTCGACCGCTGGGTCCGCGTGTTGCCGCTCTCGCCGGGCCGGGTCGAGCGTCACGGATTCGAGTACAAGCGGCACGGTACGCTGTCGCTCTACGCGGCGTTGAACGTGCGGACCGGGAGGTTCAGGGCAAGACGATGGCCCGGCACAGGAGCCGGGACTTCGTGGGCTTCCTCGGGGACGTGGTCGCCACCCGCGAGCCCGACGAGGAGATGCACGTGATCCTCGACAACCTGTCCGCCCACAAGACGAACCTCGTGGAAGCGTTCCTCGATGCGTATCTGAACGTGACGCGGCACCTTCACGCCGACCTATGCGCCAGTCGTCCCTCCGCTCAGGGAGCAGCTATTGCCTTGCGGCCCCTCCTGGACGGAGGCCTCCCGGGCATCGACGTCTTCACGCCGGACGCACATCCAGCAGACGGGTGCGTCAGCTTGCCGCGAGGCGTCACGGACGCAGTGGAGGCCGTGAACGCGGGGGCTCTTTGGGCTCGGGACGGCTCCACGCAGGGTGATTCCTACCCACAGGAGTTTCACGAGACTCAGTATTTTTCGAGCTGCACGACATTCTTCATCGACCGGTGACAGCGCTTGATCTTCCCCTGCGTTGGCGACGGCAAGAAGGGCACGTTGCAGATCGTCTTCGGCCTGCTGTGCACGGCCGAGGGCTGTCCGGTCGCCGTCGAGGTCTTCGAGGGCTCGACGGCCGACTCGATGACGGTGGCCAGCCAAGTGGCGAAGATCCGGGAACGGTTCGGCTTGCCGCAGGTCGTGCTGGTGGGCGACCGCGGCATGCTGACGGCGGCGCGCATCCGCGAGGACCTGCACGGCGTCGACGGATTGCGCTGAATCACCACGCTGCGCGCACCGACCATCCGCAAGCTCGTCAACGCCGGCGCGGTGACCCCGTCGTTCTTTGACGAGCGGGACCTGGCCGAGATCACCGGCGAGGAGTTCCCCGGCGAGCGGCTCATCGTGTGCCGCAATCCGTTGCTGGCCGCCGAACGGCAGCGCAAGCGCCACGAGCTGCTGGCGGCCACCGACAAGCATCTCGCGCCCATCGTGGCCGCGACCCGGCGCGAGAACGAACCGCTACGCTGCGCGGCGGCCATCGACCTGCGCGTCGGAAAGGTGATCAACCGCTACAATATGGCGAAGCACTTCGTGACCGACATCGCCGACGAGAGCTTCACGTTTCACCGGAACGAAGAGAAGATCGCGACCGAGAAACAGCTCGACGGCATCTACATCGTTCGGTCCAATGTCGAGCCCGAGCAGTTCGACGCCGCGCAGACGGTCCGTGCCTACACGGACCTGTCGACGGTCGAGCGCGCGTTTCGCAGCCTCAAGTCGGTGGACCTGAAGGTGCGGCCGCTCCACTACCACCGAGCAGACCGGGTGCGGGCACACGTCCTGCTCTGCATGCTGGCCTACTACGTCGAATGGCACATGCGCCGGGGCCTGGCCCCGCTGCTGTTCGACGACCACGATCCGGCCGCGGCCGAGCAGCAGCGCACTGCCGTGGTCGCCCCGGCCCGTCGCTCGCCCGCCGCGCTGGCCAAGGCCCGCCGCAAACGCACCGAAGACGACCTGCCGGTGCACAGCTTCCGCACGCTGCTCACCGACCTCGGGACGCTGGCCGCGAACACGATGCAGGTCGCCGGGGGCGGCGACACCCTCACGCTGCAGACCAAGCCCACTCCGCTGCAGCAGCGCTGCTTCGAACTCTTGGGGGTGACGCCGCGAATTTAGCCACCATCGACAACCCAAGAAATCCGGCAACTACAACAAGAACAGTGACTGACACGTGATCAGCCCCGAAACCTCGGGTTAGAAGGCAATCTTCAAATTGTTTCGGCCCCAGAGTGTGTGGCCCACCGGCCTCAGGTTCGATAACCCTGGGCGCGGACGAAATTCTCATGAAAATGAGAAATTGCGGAGCACCAGCCCAAAGGATTCTAAGCTTCCCCGAAGGCGCGCCTTCCGGGTCGTTGGCAGAGGCCAACTCCTAAACGCTCGGCGACTTTCGGTTAGCAACCGACCGTGACGACGCGGCTGGCTGCAGCCGGTCACAGCCGATCATGCTGCTCGCAGCTAAACCAAGAGTGGGATCGTGTAGAGCCCTCGCGCTCGCATCCACCGCATCAACACCGATACTGCGCACGATAGCTGATGCAGGTAGTGAACGAAGTGCCAATCGGCCCGCAAGCTCTCGTGAACGGGTTGGCCACGTGTTCACGTGTAAAGTCATGGGGAGGTTCGGAATGGGAGTCGGGTTCCAAGCGGCACGACGGTGAACTAGGTCGCCATCGACGAACCACCGGATCTCGCATGGATCCCATTCGATCGCAAATCGATGCGCGGCTTCTGACGCGTCGAACCCCAACGGAACGGCTGCAGGCGTTCCCCGATAGCCGTAATCAAACTTCGCACCCTCCACCCCAGGATTATAGAACACGTTGACCAAGAGCCGGTCTGGACGATTCCCCGTGATCTCAATATCGATCTCCTGCCGGGGCGAATTGCGGTGAAGAAAGAAGCCCGTCACTAGACCTGAAACACTCGTCGCTTGCAGAATGGCTTCGAAACGCCCGTAAAGGAAGGTGCCTCGGCTCGAGATCGAGGCAGCACTAAACTTCCGAACGCCAAGCGACTCCTGAATGACGGCGAGCGAGAGACCCCCACCTGATTGAGCGGTGACGTTCTTCGGCCGAAACAGCCCCAGGTTTCCGGCGAACGTATCGTTCCGTAACAACCACCGCGCCCACGGGGCATCGGCCAGATCATCCTCGAAGCTTACCCGCGACCTCAACGGCTCCGACGGCTCCGACATGCTCGCGCTGATTCCTGCCCAGCCCGCGCGCGGCTCTACGACCCACGGTGACCGATCGTATCGGAGTCGCTTTGCTGGACGGACCGATAGTGGATCGACCGCGGCGCGCCGATATCTTCGCTGTCCAATATCCCGAATAACTGGGTACTGTGTTGCTGGCGGAGGAAGCCTCAGATGCTGGCAAAGTGCGCGCCAAGAGTTAGCGTCTTCCCCGTTCAAACGGACCACGTCGGCCCCTTCCAAGGCGTCCAGCACTCTGTCGGCCGTCCGTTCTACGTCGTCGGTCACGATGAACTTCGCGCGCGGATAGCGGGACATGAGCGCGCGCACATGCGGCCTCAGTGAGCCTATGTTGACATAGGCATTGAAAATGCGATGGACGCGACTGGCCATCAGTTTTTCAAACTCGTATTCCGGAATTTCGTCGAGATCGCCGCAGCAACTATAGCCGAGCATCGAGAGGGCCATCGCGAGGGATGATTGGCCGGATCTAGGGGCTCCAAAAGCGAACACAGGACAATGAACCGGCCGCTGATGGAAAAGCGCGGTGTCGCAATCATCGAGGACGCCAATCCGGCTCAGTGCCGGAAGAATCGAGTAGGAGTTTGTTGAGGGAGTATCGAGACGCTGGTTGATCACTGGACGCCGAAGAGCCCGCACGTCCATTTCTCGGAACTTGTGATTGAGCCAGAGATCGATGGGGCCGCGGCTCGGAAGAAGTCCAAGTAGAGTTTGAGCCCCTTTCCTCGACAGCACATACCCAGACAGATACCAAAGCCCGCGTTCCGGGCGAAACAGGGTCCTCGAAACCAGTTCCTTTGGAGCACCGTAGCGCGCTTCCTTATAAGACACGTAGAAAATATCGAAGGCAGGACCGGTTCGATCAGCGTCTTCCATTTCGCGCCAAGCCTGGTCCATGGTTCGCCCAAAGCCACGCTCGACCCAGACGTCGTCCTCAATTACAAGAGCATAGGCGGCAGTCGACTGTGCGATGGCTTTCCACACGCCGATGTGCGAGCGCGCAACGGCAACTTCTGCCGGACTCATCTTAATCGGGCGCGTCAGATCAAACGCATCAGGTAATGCATTAGGTTGCGGTTCGACGAACAGTTGGTCACCGAGCGTGTAAAACGGCTCGACATCACCGCCATCGAGCAATTCGTCGGCATCGGTCTGCGCGTCGCATGCGGAGTACCGAACGACTCGCTCCGACAGCGGCTTGCCGGCAGCGTCGAGGATGCAGGCGAGCTCACGAAGCACATCAGTCCACCGGTCCGGTTGCCTGTCCAAGTTGATAACGAAGATCGGACCGATCCCCGATTGCTGAGCATCCGAGGGCGGCACGAACGAAAGGCACTGTTGCCGCGGCAGGTGCGTTCGGCACTGCAAGAACAAGAGATGGAGAAAGCGGGACACAGCGCGCGGTGGTTTCGAAAGGTTCATTCGGGCCTATTCCTCGTTTCGACGGAACCTTTGTTGATTGGAAAGTCGCCAGTTTCTGGCATCACTACGGTGAGTTAAGGGCCATTTTGAGACGGCAAGGTAATCCCAGTCTCGCAAGACGACGAGATCGCTCTCCACACCTTCTGGCGTGGTGCCGAGAACGAATATCGACTTAGAGATATTTCCCGGGCCCGTCGTCGTCTGAATCTCAGGCAATACGTCTTCGCCGGCGAGTTCGAGAAGGTCAGTCGCCTGTCGGAGCGCTCGTTCGATGACCGGATGCTCCCGGCTTGCAATCAGTGGATTGTTATTGAAGTAGAAGATCCAGTTAGGGTTGTAAGCATCAATATGAAGGAACACGGATGGGTTCACCATTGTTCCAGCAGCGATGTCGTAGCAGAGCGGCTGGACTTTCAGCCGACCGTCGTCGAACAACCAGCCGATATTTGTACCAACGCGGACATCGTCCGCATCGACATAGAAACCGCCTTCGACAAAGAGGTAGCACAGCCGGAAGTAGTCCGCCTGCATGGCCGGATGGTAGCAACGTTCAAAGGCGTGCTTGTGACGCGCGCCCAACGAGCCACCGATAAACGCCTTGGCACTCCGCTCGTCGAACAACCGATGCGCGAAGCCACTCGTGGTCCAGCCGGCCCAGGAGGCGATGCACTCTTCGACATCAGCGGGTAACTCTCGTAAGTCGTGCCAGAACTGCACAATAGTTCTGGGCGTACTTTGCATGTATTGAGGTGTGACCGGCAGCCGACCGGCAGATCGTTGCACCAGCCGTCTGATGAATTCCGAACGTTGTTGATGGTGTTCCGGAGTGTCGGCCATCTTTGCTCAAGTCGCTCTATAACTTAGCGGAATCTGCAGCAACATGTCTCTCTATTTCGCTATGTACCGCACCCGGTTTCTTGGACACACGTTTGCGCTACGCGGCATGGCGTAGCTCGTATTCCTCGCGCGCTTCGAGTGGCGTGCGATACGCCAGCTTTTCGAGGCGCCAGCACTGGTTGTAGCGTTCGACGAACTCGGCGACGGCCGCGCGTACGTCGGCGAGATTTCGAAAGACCCGGCCGTAGACGGCTTGCTCCTTGAGCGTGCGATTCCAGCGCTCGACGACCCCGTTGGTTTCCGGCCTTTCGAGGAAGCCGAAGCTGGGGTGGATGCCCCAGTAGCGGAGCTGGTTGAGGAAGTGGTCCGACAGATACTGGCTGCCGTGGTCCATCCGTAGCGCCAGCCCGCGGGCCACGTCCGCCTCGACCGAGCCGTAGTGTCGCCGGAGTCCTTGCGCGACCGGCTCGAGTACCGCGAAACGGCTCCCCACTTTGCACACATGCCTGCCTACGCACTCGGCGTTCCAGTGGTCGACGGCCGCGAACGTCGAGACCCAGCCGTCGTGCGCCGTGAACACCCGCACGCCGTCGGTACCCCACATGACGTCGGGCGCCGAGGTGACAATCGTGCCGTCGTGCGCTTTCATCTCACCCTGCCGCCCGCGGTGCGGCGAGAGTAGCCCCTGCGCGCGCATCACCCGCAACACCCGCGTCCGCGAGACCCGGATGTCGTCGAGGATCCGCAGCCGCGCGTGGACCTTGCGATGGCCCTCGCCCTGGAACGGAGAGCGGACCAGGTCGCTGCGAATGGCCGCCAACAGTTGCGCATCCGACAGTGCGGGCGTCGGCCCACGGCGCCCCGGGCCATCACCCCGCTCTGGGCGCCGCACACGAGCCCGCCGCGCGTAGAGCGCCGAGCGCGACCGCTCCCACGTTCGACACACCCGCTCGAGACCGTAGCGCCGCCCCGTCGTTGCGGAGGTCGTTGCGCTCATCGTCGCGACCTCTGCGTCGCCAAAGGGAGGCGACGCTCCGCTGCGCGGGCACGCTCTCGCAGCAACTCGTTCTCCATCGACAGCTCCCCAATGTGTCGCATGGCCGCATCCAGTTCGGCGGCCAGCGGTTCACCGGCCTGCGCCTGCAGACCCAGCTCCATACCGGCCAGCGCACGGGTCTTCCACGCCTCCAGGCGATAGACCTCCACACCGACTTCTCGCGAGACCGCATCAAGCGACTCGCCGCGCAGCAGTCGCAACACCACGTCCCGTTTCCGGCTTGCGCTCCACCGCTGGCCGGGCGCCAAGGCCCCCGACCCAACCGCCGCGCCGTCGGCGCTGACTCCGGTCGTCCTCCGGGCTCCCTCCGTCCGCGCCGACCTCGCTCCCTTCTCGCGCCTTGACCGAACCATGCCCCCCACCTCCTTTGACATCGGATTCTCCCCTAATCCGTGTCCAAGAAAACTGGGGGCGCCTCACTGTACCGCACCCGGTTTCATGGACACACGTTTGCGCTACGCGGCATGGCGTAGCTCGTATTCCTCGCGCGCTTCGCTTGGCGTGCGAGACGCCAGCTTCTCGAGGCGCCAGCACTGGTTGTAGCGTTCGACGAATTCGGCGACGGCCGCGCGCACGTCGGCGAGATTTCGAAAGACCCGGCCGTAGACGGCTTGCTCCTTGAGCGTGCGATTCTAGCGCTCGACGACCCCGTTGGTTTCCGGCTCTTCGAGGAACCCGAAGCTGGGGTGGATGCCCCAGTAGCGGAGCTGGTTGAGGAAGTGGTCCGACAGATACTGGCTGCCGTGGTCCATCCGTAGCGCCAGCCCGCGGGCCACGTCCGCCTCGACCGAGCCGTAGAGCCGCCGGAGTCCTTGCGCGACCGGCTCGAGTGCCGCGAAACGGCTCCCCACCTTGCACACCTGCCAGCCCACGCACTCGGCGTTCCAGTGGTCCACCGCCGCGAAGGTCCAGACTCAGCCGTCTTCCGCCGTGAACACCCGCACGCCGTCGGTACCCCACATGACGTCGGGCGCCGAGGTGACAATCGTGCCGTCGTGCGCGTTCATCTCAGCCTGCCGCCCGCGGTGCGGCGAGAGTAGCCCCTGCGCGCGCATCACCCGCAACACCCGCGTCCGCGAGACCCGGATGTCGTCGAGGATTCGCAGCCGCGCGTGGACCTTGCGATGGCCCTCGCCCTGGAACGGGGAGCGGGCCAGGTCGCTGCGAATGGCCGCCAGCAGTTGCGCATCCGACAGGGCGGGCGTCAGCCCGCGGCGCCCCGGGCCCTCACCCCGCGCTGGGCGCCGCAAACGAGCCCGTCGCGCGTAGAGCGCCGAGCGCGACCGCTCCCACGTTCGACACACCCGTTCGAGACCGTAGCGCCGCCCCGTCGTTGCGGAGGTCGTCGCGCTCATCGTCGCGACCTCCGCGTCGCTAAAGGGAGGCGACGCTCCGCTGCGCGGGCACGCTCCCGCAGCAGCTCAATCTCCATCGACAGCTCGCCAATGTGTCGCTTGGCCGCATCCAGCTCGGCGGCCAGCGGCTCACCGGCCTGCGCCTTCAGACCCAGCTCGAGACCGGCCAGCGCACGGGCCTTCCACGCCTCCAGGCGATAGACCTCCACACCCTCGTTGCTTCCCTCGTTCCGAAACGGATTCAACCGGACCCAGGACACGTCCCACGGACGGAACAGGACCGTCCCCCGCATCCTCAAATGTCACGGACGGTCCGCACTCCCCGCCCCTACACTAAACTCAACAGGGAGGTTGTCTCACAGATTATTGGCACAGGGGGTACCCGTGGTAGCATGATTTTGTGGAGGCCGCGAACCGGTCCAGCCGACTGTCGGGGAATCGCCCTGTGTCTCGAACGGCCAAAACGGCACGACGGTCCTGCTTCTTTTGCGGGCAGACGCGCAGATTCACCAACGAGCACGTATGGCCCAAATGGATTTCAGGGCTCTTGTGTGAACGGTCTGGCAGTTTTGCACACTATGCGAGACGCGTGACGGCTAATGACGACGCCACGACTCCAACTGGGACGTCGCGCTACCTCAACGTGACTACGAGGGCCGTTTGTCGTGACTGCAATTGCGGGTGGCTGAGCGAATTCGAGAACCAAATCAAGCCCCTTGCGGCACCACTCATCGTGGGTGAGCGTGCGGCTGGCCTTGCAATCGCGCCCGAATCCCAGGCGCTGCTTGCTGCCTGGGCGTACAAGATGGCGATGCTCTTAGACGTAGCTCATCCGAGTACGTCCAGGGAGTTCTTTACACCGAGCGACAGACTGCGGTTCCGCCGGACCATCTCGGCCCATGGATTCGTGCGCGTATTCCTGGGCAGGTATGAGTTCGGTGATCGTCCTGCACTCGCGAGGAAGCTGCGTGACACCTTTGCGCGACGAACGTACTGGGAACTCGCAACCATCACGGCTGGACATCTAGCGATGCAGGTTCTGTCTGTTCGTTCCGTCGTGTCGAACGAACTCGTGCCTGCGGGCAGGCTCGGGCTCGACTCCCCTGGTGTGGCACGGGAGATGGTGTTACCGATCTGGCCTCCGGTGCCCGGATACCTCGAATGGCCACCGACTCGTACAATGAGCCATCAGGACGTTGAGGATCTCGCGGGCTAGATGGAGGGTCCGCAGTCGGCGGCCTCTAGCGCGGTTCGCACCATACCAGGACTTGGGTTCCCAGATTCGGCCGAGCGCTGTTCAGTCACTGGCCATCCTCGCCGTCCCTCCCCGCGTCATCTAGAGCCGAACACGCTTCTTCCATCAGATCGTACGCCCGCCAGAGCGCCTCTTGGGCGTCATCGCTCAGGCCGTCCGCGTCCAATTCGTCGAAAGCCGCGCGCAGCTCCCTGACCCGGTTCGCGAGCGCCTCGACGTGAGCGCCCGCAGCGACCCGCCGAATCGCCGACCGCGACTTTCTGTCCAGGTCGCCGAAGCTCTCAACGACCACCGGAGGTTCGATCCGCCGTTCGTCGGAATCGTCGCTCATCGATTTGCTTCCATGCGTGTCGAGGTCTCGGGGCTTCTGTCGCCAGTCGTACGGCACGCCGGCAACCGCACGTATTCGCGCCCGGAGGCCTCCTGCCTGGCTCGAATGTCCCTGAACATCGCCTCGACGTCGTAGTCGAACCGCGCGGCGTACGCCTGCCTGATGGCTCGGACCTCAGCGATGATCGGGTCCGTCTGTCTCGTCTGCATAGTCGTCCTCTTCCATGAGTTCATTTGGCGTGCAAACGGCCGCTGGCTCGTAGTCAGCCCTTCGGCACGCTCGTTCGATCCGCGACCGCACGGCGGCATTCACGATGTGGCGGAGATTCCATGTCAGCAGGTAGTCGACTCTGTTCGCGGCGGCAATGCCGACGTGTGCCGCATCCGCCGCCGCCTCGCGCGGAAACGCCCCGAGTTCCAGGAGCCTCCGAGTCAGGGACGCAGAGTCCTCCGTGGTATCGAGACGCGTGACCACATCCAACGCCGCCAGCCGAGCGTGGGCGGCATCGGCGTCACCTGCCGCAGCTTCCGTCAGCACAAGCTCGGAAGCTACGAGAACAAACCGTTCCGGCGCGTCGCGCCACCAGTCTCGCGTCATGGCCTGCTGCGCCGCGATGATGAGATCCCGCGACGGCCGCGCAGTCAGGTAGCTGACGATGGAGGTTTCCACGTAGACGCTGGGCTTCGTCATGGTCGGATGCCCACAAGATCATTCCGAGAGGGCCGGAGGGAGAGTGCTCGATGGAACCGCCAGTATCGCCGCGATCCGTCGAGCGACATCCGTGAAGTGCAACACCTCCTGGGGCGTCGGCGCACGCTCCAGGACGCCACGTTCACGGTAGGACAGCCACTTCTTGAGCACCTGATAGCCGCCGAGCTTGTACGTCCAGACCGTACCGGGGACGTTGCGCCAGAACGCGTTGCGGTTCAGGTAGATGTCGAAGGTCGTTCGGCCAAGCATCGGGGCGGCGTCGCCGAGCTCCGCGCGTTCGGACGGCGTGTAGGGACGTTCGACAGCCCGGCCTTGGCCGGGCATCACGGCGTCACCCAAGCCAGAATGGCCCCATCCGGCAGTCACCGCGAAGTCCTCGCCGGTCATGTTGCGGCCGGCCACGGTGGCAGGTACGGCTATGGTGGCTATCCCGGGTCGCAGTGCGCCGTCAGTGACACCGGGAACGGGCGTGTCCGGGTCGAGAAGGCGGGCAAGCTCACGGCCCCGCGCCGCTGAGCGGGCCAGTGCTTCCGCTGCACCTTCGCTTTTGCCTTCACCCCAACCCGGCAGCGGGATGCGCGGCCATTCCATGCGCAGCGCCCCGGCGTTGGCCGAGCGGTAGGCAGGATCGTGCAGCGTGGCGACGACGTGGTGGAACAGGTCTTCGACGCCAAGCCCCTGGCGGTCGAGATAGCGCTGCGCCGTAGCGGACAGGTTTGGGCGACGCTCACCGTCGCCGTCGGTGCCCAATGTGTCTCCGCGGAGCCATGCGGGAAACATACTCGCACTCCACTCGATCAGGTGGAGAGCGGCCAAATGTGAGGTGACAACAGCCTGCGGTTCGATCGCGTCTCGCCGAAGGCGAGGGACTTCGGAAAGCCACAGGTTCGTCTCGAAAACGTGCCGCGGGTAGCGAGGACTCTTCTCGCGCAGCAGCTTAGTTTCTGCTTCCCAATAGATCCACCGGTTATCGAACGGCCGATAGGCGTAGCGAACAAAGCCGGCCTCGTGGGGTCCTCCACGCGCGAGTAGCGTGTCGCGCACCTTCCGCGCATTGAACCGCGCCGTGTCCGTCATTACACGCGGATAGCGCCGTCCGATCTCTTCGTGGCTCACCTCCGGGTCGAAGTAGTCGCGAACGCGCGCCCGCAGCCGATCCAGATCCACATCAACGAGAAACCCGTCGCGACCGGTTTGGACGCCCGGAAACGACACCGGGAACAGGTCGGGCAGCGCCGGCCAGTCGAACCATTCGTCGCTCACCGCCGTTTGGACGAACGGCAGACCGAGCGGCAGGACGGGCTTGATCCCGTCGTAGAGCGCATCCGGTTCTGCCTCCGCCGTGGAAATCAGTTCTTCCGGTTTGGCCTGCCCCCACAGATGCCGGAATCCGATCTGCTGGCTCACCTTGTGGTCCGCCTTGCGGATCAGCGTCGCGATGGCCGTGCCGACCTGGATGCCGACGGGATCGCCTTCCGTCGAGAAGATGCTCGGGTCGGGGGAGCCGTCGGGCGCGACCTTGCCCGTCTTGTATCTGTCGCCGTTCAGGCAGTCGATCCGGACCGCGTCGAAAGCCTCGAGGTACCGCTCGCGCATGCCCGTGAACGAAAGCCCGTCGAGCCAGGAATAGTTGGAGATGAAGCAGACCACGCCGCGACCGGTTCTCTCCGCGATCCGCCGCTCCGCCATGCGGAAGAAGCGGATGTAGAGATCATTCAGCCCTTGACCCTCCGGCGGGCGGACGCGCTTCGTCGTGCGATAAGCGTCGGAGAGTTCCCGTTCCTCGTCCACCGCCATGCCCGCGAAGCCGTTGTACGGCGGATTGCCGAGGATCACGAGGATCGGCCGCTCCTGCTTCACCCGCTCCGCGCGGTCACGTTCCTCCTCAAGTTCCGGGAAGGGCAACGGCTTGTTGGTGCGTGGCTCCCAACCGGTCAGCGCGTTAGTGAGGTAGACGCCGGCACGCTCCGTTCCGTCGTCGGCCAGCGGCGCGTCGAGGTCCTGCATGGTGAGGCCGACCTGAAGATGGGCGACGACGAAGGGCGCTGGCATGATCTCGAAGCCGAACACCCGCTCCATCGCCGCCTGCTTCACGCCGGCTCCGACGAGCGCTCCCAGCCCGCGGCCGTCCAGATTGGCCGCGATGCGCCGGAGCACTTCCGCCAGATACGCCCCGGTGCCGCAGCACGGGTCGAGCACGAAGACGTTCTCCGCCGCCAGCCCGTCGGCGATGCCGAGATCGTTCCGCAACGCCCGGTCCACACGCGCCACCATGTAGCGTACGACTTCCGATGGCGTGTACCAGACTCCGAGTTGCTTCCGGAGATCGGGGTCGAAGGCTTCGAGGAACGGTTCGTAGAAGTACGGCACCGCCTCGCCTTCGTTGAAGCGGGCAAAGAAGGCAGGGCGATCCACCCGGTCGAGCGCGGCTGCGGTCCAGTCCAGCACCTCGGTCAGGCCGAGTGGTTGCAGGCGACCCGGATCGGCGATCTGCTGAAACAGCGCTCGGAGCACGGGGGCGCGCAAATGCCAGACGGCTTCACGCCAGCGGAACCGAGTCGCGTCGGGAGTTCCGGTGAACAGCCGTCCTGGTTCCGGCGTCGCCGCGTCCGTACGCGCCCACAGCACCCACGCAGAGAAGATGCCGTAGAAAAGCGTTTGCACGAGCGTCGAACGAAAGAAGCGCCGGCCCTGTTCGCCCTCGAACCGTATGCCAAGCGCCTCCTCAAGCGCCGAGCGCACCGCTGCCAGTTGCGGCGCGCCCCCCGCGGCCTCGACGCGGGCGAGGCCGTCGCGCGCGTAGGAGGCCAGCAGCCACGCCAAGTCCTTCGGCTCCGCCAGCGCCGCGCGGTGCGACAGTGCCCGTGCGAGATACTCGCCAAGGCGCGCGCCCGCTTCATCGGCGAACGCACGAGGCTTTTCCAGACGGCGCAGGAAGTCGCCTTCGCTGCCGGCCAGACGCAGGGTTTCGAGCGTCGCCGGCCTGCCGTTCGCGTCCTCACCAACCAACACGAAGTCGCGGGCATTCGTCACGAGCACCAGCCGATAGCGCCCCCAATAGCGGCTTGCCTGACTGCCCGCCGCCGTGAGCCATGCGTCGTCTGCCGGGGACTTCACCTCGACCACGCCTCGCTCAGGTGCCTGTCCCTCGCGCGGCGCGCCCTTCTGCACCTGCCTTGCGGCGTAGAGACCGAAGTCGGGATGGCCTGCGCCCTGGTCGGCCAGTTCCTGAACGCAGAAAACCTTCGGTTTGAGCGTCGCGCCGATCGTTTTCAGGAGATCACCGAGCGGCCCGTACAGCGACCTTTCCGGGGTCGCAGCCCCGGACGCCCGGACTCGTCGCAGGTCGGCGAAAAACTCTTCGACCGGTGCCGTCAGCTTTGTGGTCGTTCCGCGCATCGTCCCAGCGTCGCCTGACGCGGCGCACGTGCTATTGTCGCATCGGACCGCAATAGGCGGATCTTGGCGCGGTCGGTCCGTAGGGGCGGGCGGTCCATGCCGCCCCTACGATGACTGCCGCGGGCCACCTGATGCGACCCGGAGGACGCGAACGATGCGCAAACGGCACACCTGCTGTGCTGGATCCCGAACGGGATGCGATCCGCCATGAAAACTCTCGGAAGTCCAATCGACAGGTTCCGCGGTAGGTGTAGTAGAGCGCGTCGTCAGCCGAGGGACCGCTTTCACGGCGAACGTCGTCGGTGCAAGAAGGCGCATTGGCCCGCTTGGGAGGCGAATCCCGCGCCCGGGGCGGATCGTGTTTAGCCGGGTAATGCTGGTGTACGGGACGGAGATCCTAGCAGTCCGTGGTGAAACCCCGCGTTGCACCGAGACTGGCGCAGCGCCTGCCTGACAAGGCGCGAGGAGGGAGCATATTGGGCATATTCGACCGACGAGCAACGCAGATCAGGCAGGATGCAGCGCCTGTCGAATGCAGCGGGGCTTTTGCCACGGGCTGCTAGAGGGTCACTCCCAGGCGGCATTCAATCAGATGGTGGTTCGGCTGGAGTTGGAGCAGGAGATCCCGGCCGACACGGGAATGAGCGTTCAAAAGAAGTGCGCGGCACTGGCCAGGATCGTGACTAGCCGCTCTGCAGAAGCCCAGCGCCGCCCGAAACGGGATGCAGTGTGAAACCGCAGAATTCAGCGGGGAAGCACAGAATTCAGCGGGGATCGAATGCAGTGGGGCTTTCACCACGGGCTGCCAAGCATGACAGTGTGTTACGGCAGCGCCAGCTGCACGATTCTCGCAAGTAACTCATAATAGGTGACTTGCTGTCTCTGGACTGGTTCTGCTTCCCTCGTTGCTTCCCTCATTGCAGACGGGAATCCACGAGACCATCGATGCCCTCCGCGGACTGTCCGTCTGTTCGCGCCATGACGAACACGTCGCTCGCCGAGAGCGGTTTGGAATCCGGGCCCTACGGAAGAAGCTCCGCACGATGGACGGCGCCGATCCTGCGTATCGAATGCGCCGGCACTCCCGCTCCTTCCGCGAACTCGCGCCAGCGTGACACCGCTCCCTGGACATCGCGCAGTATTGCGGTGGCCCGGCCGCGCTTCAGGCTGGCGTTCCGGGCGCAGGCCACGAAGTCGTCGACCTCGAAACCGTCGCGCTTGCCGTTCAGGGTCATCTGGTGCGCGTCGGTCCAGCGGCCCTCCGGGTTATAGCTGTAGGTGACGTCGAACGCGGGAGAGAGCCACCAGCGGCCCGAGCGATCCATCAGGAAGGCGATGTTCTTGACGTGATCGTCCTGATTGCGGGCGACGATGTTGAAGGCCATGCGCCGGAACTGCTCTTCCGCCGCGTCCTTGCCGAGCCCGAGCCGGTCGATGACGCGCAGGGCCTGTTCGTAGGAATACGCGCCCGGCTGGTTGAAGTCGTAGTGGGCCAGAGCACCCAATGACTGCATGTGGATCTTTCGGCCCGTGTCCGTGCGATCGAAGCGCCTGGTCATGAAGTGTTGGCGGCCGTTCTCAGGCAGGATCCGGCATTCGGTCATCTGGATGCCGGCCGCCCGCGCCATGGCGTGATACGCGTATTCGATCAGCCCGTAGCCGCGGGGATCTTCCAGCTCCTTGTCCTTGTTGCCGGCTACTCCGTCGAACTTCATGAGCCAATGGAAGAAGCCGTCGCCGGCCTTGACCTGCCCGGAGCGAACTTCGTTGGTCTCGGGATTCCAGGCGATGACCGCCTTCGCTCGGGCGCCGCCCGCCGACGTGCCGACCCGCAGGATGTCCTGCAAGGCCTGCTCCCGGCGAGCAGGCGCAAGGGAGCCTCCGAGGGCCGTGCGTTTGGTGAGGATGTCGCCGGCGAGCTCGACGAGCGCCGCGACGTCGACGCGCGCAGACCGGTGCGTCGGACCTTTGGCGGGAACGAACTCGAGCGCGCCCATGCCGCGTGTTCCGACATGGCAGAGGCGTTCGACGGCGTTGAAGTCGCCCGGGTCGCGTCCCTGTCTGGCGAGCCATGCATCGATGAGCGCATTGCCGAAGCGGTCGGGGAGCGAGTCCGCGAGAAGGCCCGGCAAGCCGTGGAACGTCTGCCGAGGCAACGCCGGAAACGAGTAGATCTCGTTGGCCAGCGGCATCGTGAGCGGCGCCACTTGCCGGCCGCCGGGAATGAAGGCCGGGTCGTACTCGAAATGGCCTGAATCGCGGTCGTCGTTCCAGCTTACGGCTCCAATCGTTCTTCCCCATAGCCGGACCTTGGCCACGGTCACGGTTCGTCGCCCCATGACCAGTCAGCGGGCGGCTCCGGCTTGCCGGACGGGGAAGAAGCGCGTTGCCGGATCCGGCCACGCATCCAGGCCTGCTGGATCGGGCTGATGGGCGGCTCGGGAACGAGCGCGTCCAGGTTGTCCAGCAGCCCGTGGGCTCTCAGGATTCTGATGAGGTTCGCGGCCTGTGACGAAAGCCCCTTCTCGATGCGCTGCACGGTCACCGTGGAGACGCCAGCCTGCGCGGCCAACGCGGCCTGGGTGAGGTTCCGGTTCAGCCGATGGCGGGCAAGGCGGCGGCCAAGTGCTTGCAAGGCTGCGCGATCCGATGCATGAGAGGAGATCCTCATAAAGCCTCTATAATGAGTATTTACTCTGATGATAAGACTATAATACATCATAAATGATGTAAATATGAACCTGGATGGATGCCGCGCAGTTGGGGAGAAGAGAGCCTTGTGGCCGCCCAAGCCTCGCGTCTCTTCAAGCTTTCAACAATGATAGCTTAGACATGTTTTAACCTATAAAATTTTAGTTTTGATATTTACCGGCCTGGATGGCCGGTCCCGGAGACCGAATCACAAACCGGTGAGATTTCCTGCTACTCCCCCGGCAGCGCGAAGACGAACAGCGTGTTGCCGTTGCTCGGGCGCAGCTCCGGTGTCAGGCGGTTGAAGGCGCCAGACGTCAGCGAGCGGCCGGTGCTGACCGCAACGTACTGCCGCCCGCCGGCGGCGTAGGTGACCGGGAAACCGGTGACCGGCGAGCCGAGGTTGATCTCCCAGAGCACCTCGCCGGTCTCATGGTCGAGCGCCCGGAACCGCCCGTTGTAGTCGCCGCCGAAGACCAGTCCGCCGCCGGTCGCCATCAGCGAGCTGGTGGCGGCGCGCTGCTCGTGCTTCCACAGGAGGTCGCCGGTCTCGGCCGAGATCGCCTGGACGGTGCCGACCTGATCGGTCCCGGGCGCAATCTGGGTGCGGACGCCCAGTCCGTACAGCGACCCGTCGTTGGTCGCCATGATCCGCGCGCAGGCGTTCCGCAACGGGTAGTACATGGTGTTGGTGAGCGGGCTGTAGGCGCCCGCTTCCCAGTCCTTTCCGCCGACCAGGGTCGGACAGGCGAACACCTCCTGGCCCTCGCGGCGGAACACGACCTCCGGGTTCTCGGACACGGCGCCGGTCGCGCCGTCGATGCCGCCGACCACATTCTGGGCCACGGTCGGCGTCGCCCACAGGAACTCGCCGGTCGCGCGGTCGAGCGTGTAGACGATACCGGTCTTGCCCGGAATCCCCGTCATCACCCGGCGCACCTCGCCCGGTTGCAACCGCGGATTGATCCAGTCGACCGCGGCCGGATTCGGACGCACGGCCGTGTCGACCAGCAGGCGCTCGAAGGGATGGTCGAGATCCCAACTGTCGTTCAGGTGCTGGTAGTACCAGACGATCTCGCCGGTGTCGGCGTCGAGCGCGAGCGTCGAGTTATGGTAGAGGTGCTTGAGGTCGGCGCCGCCGATCAGGAACTTGGGCGCCGGCGACGTCACCGACGTGCCGATGTAGACGAGGTTAAGTTCGGGGTCGTAGCTCGGCACCATCCAGGCGCCGACGTGCTTGCGGTCTTCGAACGGCACGCCGCCCCAGGTCTCGTCGCCCGGTTCGCCCGGCGCCGGAATCGTCCGCCGCCGCCAGAGCTCCTCGCCGGTCGTCGCGTCGTGGGCGACGATGACGCACGCGTTCGGACCGCCCCGCGGCGTGCAGCCGCGGCCCGACACAATCTTTCCCCCGGCGATGATCGGCCCGGAACTCTGGTTGGCCGGGTTCACGCGATAGTCGAGGATCTCGGTCTCCCAGGCCAGCTCACCGGTCGCCGCGTCGAGGGCGAACACGTAGTCGTCGCCGCTGGTGTCGATGATCTGCGTGTCGTAGATCGCCAGGTTCCGGTTGAGGTCGGTCAGGGCGCCAAGCATGTAGTCCCGGAGATCGTCCGGCAAGTCCCGCCGATACTCCCAGCGGAGATCGCCGGTGACAGCGTCGAGGGCCTGGATGATGTCCCGCGGGTTCGGCATGTACATCACGCCGTCGTGGACCAGCGGGGTGCCCTGCTGCAGCCCGGGGCCGAGACCGCGGGTCCAGACCATGCGGAGCTGGCCGACGTTGGCGCGGTCGATCTGGTCGAGCGGACTGTAGCCCCACCCGTTGAGCGTCCGCCGCCACATCAGCCAGTCTTCGGCCGCCGGGTCCTGGAGCATCGCGTCGGTGACCGGCGTGATCGCCGGGGCCTGTCCGTGCAGCAGCGGGGCGGTGAACCAGGACAGCCCCGACGCGAGTGACAGGGCGAGGACGGCGCGGACGGATCGTGAAGCGAGCATCTCAACCTCCTCCAGAGGGGTGCAGCGACGATTGAATACAGCGGGGCATTTGCCACCGGCTGTTGAGTGCCTACACGAACGAACCCCTATCCAGCGCGGCATCCGGGTCGTACCACACGGCGTTCAGGAAACCCGCGAGTTTCTCGACGAACCTCAGTATCACGTTCGCATCAATCGGGTGGGCCGCGCGATGGTGTCGGACTTCCTCGTAGACGTTTCGTCTGCTGAAGGGCAATCGCCTCGCGTGGCGCAGCAAATACACATTGTCGACGGCCCCCCTGTGCCAATAATCTGTGAGACAACCTCCCTGTTGAGTTTAGTGTAGGGGCGGGAGAGGTGGAGAGATGACTCGCATGCCAGACGCGGTGGAGGTCGACGTGGGCGCGGGGTCGGGGGTGGAGGGAGCCCGGAGGGCGACCGGAGGCCCCGACCCGGCGACGACGTTGCCGGGTCGTGCCCCGGACCCGGAGGTGCCGGCGACGGTCCAGCGGCGGCGCTTCTCGGCCGCGTATCGGCTGCGCATTCTCAAGGCCGTCGACGCGTGCAAGAAGCCCGGCGAGGTGGGCGCCCTGTTGCGTCGCGAGGGGTTGTATTCGTCGCTCCTGACGAACTGGCGGCGGCAGCGTGAGGCGGGCGCCCTGCGGGAGATGCGCGGGCGCCGCCGCGGGCCGCCGCCGCGCCCCGTCGACCCGCGGGTGACGCAGCTCGAGGCGGAGAACCGCCGGCTGCAGCGGAAGTTGCAGCGCGCGGAGACGATCATCACGCTCCAAAAAAAAATTGCCGAGATCCTGGGGATCCCCCTGACACCGCTCGACGACGACGAGACCGACTGATGCAGGCCATTACGACCATCGCCACGCCAAGTGAGACGGCGGCGCTGTGTCGCAGCGTCGGGGTGTCGCGGGCAACGCTCTATCGACAGCGGCGGCCCGCGCCGCCGCCGCCGCCGCGCCCGCGGGCGCCATCGCCGCGGGCGCTGGGTCCCACCGAACGCCAGGCGGTCCTCGACGTGCTGCACAGCCCGCGGTTCGTCGACCAGTCGCCCACCGAGGTTCATGCCACGTTGCTCGAGGAGCAGACCTACCTCTGCTCCCCGCGCACGATGTATCGCGTGCTCGCCGCGGCCCACGAAGTGCGCGAGCGGCGCGCACAGGCCCGGCATCCGGCCTATGCCGCCCCCGAGCTGGTCGCGACGGGCCCGAATCAGGTCTGGTCCTGGGATATCACCAAGCTCAAGGGCCCGGTGCCGTATCTCTACTACTCGCTCTATGTGATCCTCGACCTCTTCAGCCGCTACGTCGTGGGCTGGATGGTCGCGCGGCACGAGAATGCGCACCTGGCCCAGCGCCTGCTGGCGGCGACCTGCGCGAAGCAGGGCATCACGCCGCACCAACTCACCATTCACGCGGACCGCGGTGCGCCCATGCGCAGCACACTCGTCGCGCTGCTCTTCTCGGACCTGGGTATCACCGCCAGTCATTCGCGGCCCCGCGTAAGCAACGACAATCCGTTCTCCGAAGCGCAGTTCCGGACCGTGAAGTACCGGCCGGAGTTTCCGGCACGGTTCGGCGCGCTCGAACACGCGCGTGGCGTCAGCCGCGACCTGTTTGCGTGGTACAACGACGCGCACCATCACAGCGGCCTGAGCTATCTGACGCCCGCCGACGTCCACTACGGCCGCGCCGCAACGGTCCTGGCGGCCCGTCACCGCACGCGCCTGGCCGCCTATGCGGCCCATCCCGAGCGGTTCGTGCACGGGCCACCCCGTCCCGAGACAATGCCCACGGCGGTCTGGATCAATCGGCCGCCGACCCTCACCACCCAGGTGGCCCCAGCCACGACCACCGTCACCCCGGTCGACCCACAGCCGGGCTCCATGCGCCCGCCACCACGCATCGACAATCGCCCGGGCACGGTCGTCACCAGCGTGGAGGCGCTACAGTAAATGCTGAATCAGGTTGTCTCAAAGTCGTTGACACGGCCCGGGCCGTGAGCCGAGAGTCTTCCGGAACCATGTCGAAATATTCGTTCAGCACGTAGTACTGTGCGTAAGGGCACCCTTGCTTCAGGCGAGCGGCCGTCCCGGCTGCTTCTTGAAACATCGTCTTGTCCAGGTTTACCTTACATTCCGCTGCGAGAACGGCAAGGGGGATGGACCCGGCGGCGGTCGTCTCGGCCGGAAAGTCTACGTGTGGAGAGAACTTGTAATGGATGTTCTTGCCGATAACGAAGTCCTGATCTTTCGTCTTCATCACGAGACGCGGACGCCCCGCAAGTCCCGCCAGATCTACGGGTCTGAACGACAACGACATGAACGCGCGGGTCGGACCGACGGTCAATTCAAGGTTCTCCGGTAGACCCTCGATGATGGCGGGGTGCACGAGATGCACCAGGAACTCTTCCAGGACCGAGTTGTCCAGCTTCAACTGGCCCTTCTGGCGTTTGATGAAAGGCGATCCCTGTCTTGCGATCAATTCGATTTCGAGCGTGTCCTTGTAGTCGTTCAACAGAGTGGTCATCTGCCGTACGCGCTCGTCGCCTGCCGTCGTCAACGACTGCATGGCGGCAATCCAGCGATCGTATTGCTGGCGCGCTTCGGCGAGCAGCGCCCGGTCGCGATCACTGCATTTCGGGTTTCGCAGTGCCGCATCGAGTTTTTCGCCGTGGGGGGGCATGGTCGTTGGAGGCTGTCTCAGAAGTTGGACGCGCCGTTCATCACCGGCGATTCGGAAATCGTATTCAGCCCGGCCAGCGCTTCCTCGATGTTCGCCCGAACGTCGCCCGCGGCGAATTGCAGCGCGTTTCTGAGTGCGAGCTCCGCGACGGTTCGTCCAACGGTGCTTCGCGCGGCGGAGGTCTGCTTGCGGAGCACAAGTATGTCCTCGATGATTTTCGTCCCGAAGCGATTGGTGTATTTGCGTTCGTGTGACGATTCGACGTGCAGCAGGTTCCCAGTGCTGGCCAACTGCCTGATGATGTCGCCGTTCTTGAACGGTACGCCGCGGACTCGCGACTCACGGCCCACGATTACGATGGCCGTGCCGCCGTTTCTCAAGACACGATTGAACACGTAGAGGCATCGCTCCATGTCGAGCGCGTACTGTACGACCGTCTTGAAACGGTTTCCGCGGTTTTTCCGGTTGGATCCGATTTCGCTCTGCGCGAAGCCCAAGACATCGAATCCGAGTAATTCCACGATCGCGCGATGGTTCTGATGGTAGTTGAAGACATTGATGTACGGCGGGCTCGTGATCAGCAGGTCGCATGGCGCGTCGATCGTCTGATCGGCCTTCCGGGCATCGCACCAGAACACCTCGGGCGCAACCTCGAGATGGGGCAGTTGCAGCAGGTGGTCAACGAGTCCGCGAAATGCTCGACGTACCGCGGAGACCAGGTTCCCCTTGCGTGTGGACTCCGTTTCGAAGAGCACCAATACGGACAGAAGCGTTTGAAACTCGGTATCACATTTGTCCAGGAGCGATTGCCCGAGACTCAGAAGATCACGCGCGCGGTCGCGGAATGCGGGGCGCGTGTGCCACAAAGGGCAGTCTTCGAAATCGACGGCGACATCATTGATGTGCGTCTCGACCGTTCGGCACAGGTACCGCCGTTCCGGTAGCGATAGCGATGACAGCGTGGAGAACTTCGCCATGGCATAGGCGGCGGGGTGCAATTCAGTGCCGTACGCGGCGATTCCTCTGGATGCGGACTCCAGCAGGACCGTGCCGGACCCACAGAACGGGTCAATGATCGCCGACGCATGCGCGGCGAATTCATCGATCAGGTAATCGACCAACTGAGGTGTGAATTGGCCGCGCCAATTGAAAATGTTGGACCGGGTCTTCGCCGTGACGTCCAATCTGTTCTGATCGAGCATCGTTGGGGGACGCGGGTCGCCGAACAAGGATGTACCGGGTCGTCGGGGGGTGATCGGGAGGTGCGCCTGTCTAGTCATCGGTCGGCGGCTTCCGCTCCCGAACATGGCAATGCCGGCCCGCGCCGATCGGCGCCGTTGATCTGCTCGAAGGTGTACGCGAGCTGCCGTACGTCGAGGTCGTCGTGCCGGTCGCCGCGACGAGCGGATTGGCGCAAGCCCATATGCCGATTGTCACCCCACCTGACCGCGTCGTGCTGAGAATGCCCCCGCGGAAGGCCGGACGTCAAGACGGAATCGGCGCAACGTCGCGGAGGTCGGCGTGTCGTGCAGTAGGATGTCCGAGCCATGGTCAAGGTGATCTCCTGGAACATCGCTCGGCGAGAAGAGGCGTGGCGCTCCCTGCACGGCTCCGATGCCGACCTGGCTGTCTACCGGGGTGATTCGACGAGCGCGGACGTACGTGCCGAGTTGTTCCTCGTCCAGATGGGCGGCGAACCGGTCGGCGGCGTCCAGCGTCGGAGCTTTGTCGATCAGCCGACCGAGTTGGGCGATGCAGCACCTGCGCGAGGCCTCCCGGTGTGACGGTCAGGCCGACCTCGATGTCGAAGCGCCGCGCGATGGGGCGCACCACCGGAAGATCTTCCTGATATTTCGTCGCCACGCGGGACAACTCGACGGCGTCGCCGCGGTCCGGACAGGCGGTAGCCACCGGCGCTCGGCAAGTCTCGTCAACCTGCAACGGACGCGGGCGGCACGCTTGCCGGCCATAGTGCGCACCAGCGCGCCGGCCGAGACGCCTGCCGCGACCTTGGGCCGGTACTTGGCGAAGGGAGCGGCCTGTGGACCAGCGGGGTCCCCTGCTGCAGCCCGGGGCCGAGACCGCGGGTCCAGACCATGCGGAGCTGGCCGACGTTGGCTCGGTCGATCTGGTCGAGCGGACTGTAGCCCCACCCGTTGAGCGTCCGCCGCCACATCAGCCAGTCTTCGGCCGGCGGGTCCTGGAGCATCGCGTCGGTGACCGGCGCGATCTCCGGGGCCTGTCCGTGCAGCAGCGGGGCGGCGGACCAGGACAGCCCCGCCGCGAGTGACAGGGCGAGGACGGCGCGGGCGGATCGTGAAGCGAGCATCTCAACCTCCTCCAGAGGGCCGCCGCCGGGGGCCCCGGCAAGTCTGCGCGGTTCGCGGGTCGCTCATCCGGTGCCGCGCGCCGGTGCGACCGTCGAGCCGCTGCCGCTACTTGTAGCGCGGTCGCGGAACCGACGCAACCAGATAGTGTCATGCGCTGCTCCCGTCGCTGGCTTGATTGCACCTTCGAAAAAGACTAGTCTGTGTCTGGTCTGAATAAATTCAGACTGCCAAGAGGAGGTGCAACAGGTGCCTGAAATCGGTGCATTCGAAGCAAAAACGCATCTGCCGCGGCTGCTTCAGCGCGTGCAGGCCGGGGAACGATTCGTCATCACGAAGCACCAGCGTCCCGTGGCGGAGCTGATTCCCTTCAGGCCGCACGACGCCGGCAAGGTCCGTGAGGCGATTGCCAGCCTGCAGGCGTTCCAGGAGACCCACAGTCTGGGCGGGGTGTCGGTACGCCGGATGATCGAGGAAGGTCGCCAGTACTGATGGCGTTCGTGCTTGATTGTTCGGTCACCATGGCGTGGATTTTCCCGGATGAAGCCAACACGTCGACGGACCGGCTGCGTCAATCGCTGATCGAAGAGCGGGCATTCGTTCCGGCCCTCTGGCCGATTGAAGTTGGCAATGTTCTCGTCGCCGCAACACGCCGCAACCGGGTCGCCAGGACGGAGTGGCCGCAGATTCGCGCGAACCTGGAAGCGCTGCCCATCGAGATCGATCCCGTTTCCACGTCGCGAGTCTGGGGCGCCGTGCTCGATCTTGCGCAGGCACACCAGATTTCCGTCCATGACGCGATGTACCTGGAGCTCGCAGTGCGGATGCAGTGCCCGCTTGCCACCCTGGATCGGGCGCTCGGCGCCGCCGGCCGGGCGGCCGGGGTCGACCTGCCGGCGAGCGCGCCGCCAGTCGGCGGATCCTGAAGGCGCCGTTCAGCGTCAACTACATTGGCCGCTTGGCGACGATCGCCCGCATCCTTGGCCACTACAAGCGCAATAGTTGGAATTCATGTGTATGTATGTCATGTATATCATGGTATATTTTGGACGCGGAAAGATCCTGACGGTTCATGGGGCCTCTTGCTCACCGCCGCGGGCCTGTTCGGAGTATGTACAGCACTCGGCGAAGCTCTGTCGTCGGGGCCGGGTCAAGGCCGACCGGCACGATGATTTGTGCAGACAGTGCCATCGGGCGGCAGGTGACCGCCACAGGCAGTGGGAGTTCAATCAGGACCGGAGGGGAGGGTAATCATGACAATGGCTGACACCATCCGTTCGCACGTCGTGGAGCGCTACCTCGAACCGGCTCGCCGCCGCGGCGAGCCGACGGTCACCGTCGTGGCCGGAGACGTGCATCGGGACCTGCAGCTTGTCGACCGCGCCCCGAGCGTCTGTTCCGCGCTGCGCGCCAGGAAATTTCTCAAGGAACACAATTTGGAGTTGGTCACCGTGGATGGACCACGGGCGAAAACGAGTACCACGACCACCTTTACCTATAGCCTGCGTCTGGCCGCGGGCGTGGTCCGGCCGGCGCGGAATGCGCTTCGCGACCTTCGGGGCGCCGGGAAAGAGCTGTTCACGGGGCTCGGGGGAGGCGAGCGCTGGCTGCGGGGAGAGCGCGAGCGGTTCCACGAAGCCGGCGCCGCCGAAACGCTTGGCATGCCTCGCCGGCAAGGACGTTCGGACTGATGTCCCGGATCTACTGGGACACGATGCTCTTCATCTATTGGATCGAGGAGCATCCCGACTACGTTGACCGAATCGATCGGATTCTGTCGAGGATCGAGTCGAGGGGCGATCAACTGTGTTCGAGCGCGTTCGGCGTCGGCGAGGTGCTCGTCGGCGCAAAGCAACGCGGCGACCAACGCCTGGCCGAGGCGATTCGGACGGTGATGCGTCCGCCGCACGTTGAACTGCTGCCGTTCGACGCCGGGGCAGCGGAGCGCTACGCGGACATCCGGGCGGGACACCGAACGAGCGCTCCCGACGCGATTCACCTTGCCTGCGCGGCAGCCGCCGGCGTCGATCTGTTCCTGACCAACGACGCGAAGCTGACCCGGCTCGATGTGCCGGGCATCCGGTTCATCGCGGGTCTGAACGCTCCCGTGTTCTGATTGCCATTTCTCCATGCCTTCCAGGACGCCCGGGCGTGCTACAACCACGCCAACAGGAGCGTCGCGATGCCGAGGAAGCTGATGAACCCGACGATGTCGGTCACCGTGGTGAGCACGATCGACGAGGACTGCGCCGGGTCCTGTTTGACGGCGGTCAGACCCATCGGGATGACGGCGCCGGCGAAGCCGGCGACAACCATGGAGAGGACCATCGACGTCGCGATTACCGCCGTCAACCCCAGCGAGCCGCTCCAGAGATACACGCCGAGCGACGTCGTCAGCGCCACGCCGAGACCGTTGACCAGGCCGACGGCCGCTTCCTTCGCCGCGACACGGCGCCAGTGGCGCAGCCGGACCTCGCGCAGCGCCAGGCCGCGGATGGTCACGGCCAGCGCCTGCGAACCGGTGTTGCCCGACTGACCGGCGACGACCGGCAGCAGCACGGCCAGCGCCGTCACCCTGGCGATGGTGTCTTCGAACAGGCCGACGACGGCGGCCGCCAGAAACGCCGTCAGCAGGTTGATCTGGAGCCATGGCAGGCGCTTGCGGACCGCGAGGCCGACCGGCGACAGCGCGCGCTCCTCCTCGCCCGCCCCGACCATCGTTTGTACGCCGGCGCTCGCGTCTTCCTCGATCGCCCGCGCGAGCTGGTGCTGGCGCACGACGCCGAGCAGCCGCTCATCGGCATCGACGACCGGCAGGATACCGACGCCGGTCCGGGTCATCTGTTCGATGACCTCCTCGCGCGGCGTGAGGGCCTGCACGGCGACCCGCTCCCGGCGGGTGAGTTGCGCCGCGGGCGTCTCCGGGTTCGCGGCGGCCAGCACGGCAACGCTCGCCATGCCGTCCAGGCGCTCCCCGGTATCGACCAGCGCCACGTCGGTGATGCCCTCGGTCCGCGCCGTGCGCAGTCGCGCGAGAATCTCTCCCGCGGTGACCTGTGGCCGAAACGTCTGGACGCGGGCGGTCATGAGACCGGCGGCGGAATCGGGCGGATACGCCATCAGCTCGCGCAGCTCGCGCGCGTCGGCGTCCGGCAGCGCACGCAGCAGCCGCTGTTGGGCGTCCGTGTCGAGCCCCGCGCACAGGGCGGCGGCCCGGGCCGGATCGAGCGCACGCAGCAGTGCGGCCGCGCGGGCGTCCGACAACGCGCTGAGCAGGTGCGCCCCGGCGGTCGGGGTAAAGGCGGCGAAGACCGGCGCGGCGGACGCCAGCGGCTCCCGTTCCAGCACGGCGGCGGTCGCGCGGGTCGGTTGCGCTTCCAGCAGTGCCGCCACTTCGCCAGGGAATCTCCGGAGGTAGTCTCCGGCCAGCGCCGCGGGCATGGTGATCGTGTCCATCATTCGCCGGTCCGCCCGCCCACGGTGCGTCTCGCCGCCGGACTGACGACGGCCAGCAGCTCTTCGAGCAGGGCGGCGCCTCCGGTCCAGGCCATCTCGCCGAACTCCAGCGCGGCATCGGCTGCCGCGGTCCCGACCGGCGTGGCCGGCGCCTCGGTCTCGAGTCTGCGCAATGTCTCGTGCCGCACGATGCCGAGAAACCGTCCGCCCGCATCGACGACCGGCAGCGCGTGCACATCGTTCCAGGATGGATGCGCCAGGATGGCATCACGGTCCGCGGTCGCCGCGAGCGTGCCGACCGCCCGCCGCGCGGCGGCGCCAAGGACCACTTCGGGCGACGCCACGAGCAACTCGCGCAGGCTGACAACGCCCACGAGCAGCCCTCGCCGATCGACGACGAACACGTAATCGTGGACCTGTGCGGCAGCCGTCCTCACCCGTTTCAGCGTGTCACCCACGGACAGGTCCGGCGGGACCGTCAGGACGGCCGGGTCGAGCAGGGCGCCGGCGCTGCCGGGCGGATAGCGCAGCAATGTCCGGATAGGCGCCCCCGCCCGCGCCGAGAGCCGATCGAGAACCGCGCCGCGGACCGTCGGCGCCAGACGCCGCAGCAGGCCGCTCGCCGTGTGAGCGTCCAGCGCCGCAACCAGGCGGGCGGCGAGGCCGTGATCGACCGTGTCCAGCACCGCGGCCGACACCGCCGGGTCCATCAACGCGACCACCGGCGCGAGCCGGTGGGGGCCGCACTCGCACAGGAAGGCAGCGACCTCCGCCACGGGACGACCCTCGATCACCCGCGCTGCCTCGGCGGGATGGTGTGCGAGGTAGGCGTCCGAGAGCAGCCGTTCGGTATCCACTCTACGTGTCCGCCGCCGGGATTTCCGTCACCTGTTCGCTGAACATGCGGCCCGGCAGGTGTGCGTCGCCATCGCTGGTCGTGACGACGACCGTCGTCTTCGTGAATGTCCGGATGCGTCCGCGCACGCTGCCCAGCTTGATGAGCTGTCCGGGCCGATGGACCTGCCGGACATAGTGCATCGCCACGATATTGCCGACCTCGGTCCTCGCTCCGAACGCGAACGCCAATGCCGTCCCCCCAAGCACGCCGCCCGCGACGACAGCCATCATGGCGGTCATGAACCGGCTGTCGACGCCGATCTGGTCGAGGCCGGTGACCATGGCGGTCAGGACCACCGCCGTCTGCACCGCGCGGCCGAGCAGGTCGGCCTGGGCGACGCCAGCGGCGTGCGCCGCCGCCGCGGCGGCATCACGGGCAACGGCGCCCACGACGAGCCCGGCCACGACGATCAGCCCGCCGACGAACAAGCGGGGCAGCAGGGCGCCGATCTGAGCGACCCAGGCCGCCAAAAGCGGCAGGCCGAGCGTCTCGACGGCCACGGCGGCGAACAGGACGAATACGACCCAGAAGACGAAGCTCCCGGCCACCTCGGCGATGCGCCGCTCGATGCCGAGCCGCGTCACGGTCACCCGGGTGGCGCGCTCTTCGAGCCCGGGCGCCAGCGTGTCGATCAGTTTCGTGATTGCCCACGCCAGCAGCCGGCCGATCAGCCAGCCGGCGAGCAGGAGTCCGAGCACGGTCAGCAGCGACGGAGCAATCGCCGCGAGCTCACCCAGCATCCGCTCGGCCGCGGCAACCAGAGAGGCGATACCGTCCGAGATGCTCATGTCAACACGCGCGCCGCTATCGTACACGAATCGTCCAAATGGGCGTCCGTCACCCGTGCGGTTTCGACCAGATGAAGTTGCGCCGGACGAGTGGACGCCGACGATGGCGTCTCACGATGAAAAAGGGGATGCCGCCCCGTCCGTACCGGGGATCGCGCGGTACTCTGCAGGAGATCGCGCCGTCCTCTGCACAGGTCGATTCTGCGTCATCCACCGGCGGCCGCCTTGGGTCGGTAACCCGCTCATACGACAGGAGTTGGACGCCAATCTCGACTTTTGGCGAGACTCTTGCAAGTGTTGTGGATCGACGTCGCAGTTCCAGTGAGCAAGACCGACAGGAGGGAGGTCGTCGTGCGCAGACTGCCATCGCGTGGGACTCACCCGATGCACATGATCCGTATCGCGTGTTGCGCTGGCGGCCTCGCCGGCTGGGCGCTGCTCACGTGCGTGTCACCGGCCGTCGCGCAGCAGGCGACTGCCGCGGCGTCCGAACCGGCGGCCGGCCAGCCGGCGCCGCGTGCATCGTCCGCTGCTGTCCCGCCCGCGCTGCGGCGTTTCCGTTTTGGCGCGAAACCGGTCAGTGGCATCCCCGTCGGCGATTTCGGTGACAGGGTTGGCACGAGTCCGGGCGTGGGCTTCGAGTTCACGAGCCGCGTCGGTCGGATCCCCATTTCCGTCGGGGCGGAATTCGGCTACGTCCTGTATGGCAAGGAGACCCGGCGCCTGCAGTTGACGCCGGCCGTGCCCGAGGTGCTGACCAATGTGAGCACCAAAAACAACCTGCTGCAGACGCATGCGCTCGTCCGCGCGCAGCCTCGAGCGGGCCGGGTGCGTCCGTACGTCGAGGGACTGCTCGGGTTCAGACATGTGTTCACCAGCACCTCGTTCAGAAATGGCGACGAGGGCAGTTCCGGATCGACCCATCTCAGCGACTCTGCGCCGAGCGTCGGCGGAGGCGGGGGTGTGACGATCGGGCTGGTCTCCGGCCGCAACGTCGGGCTGCATCTCGACATCGGGCTGCGCTATCTGACGGGCGGCGACGCCGAGTACCTGACGAAGGGCGCGATCACGCGCGACGAGACCGGGGTCACGTTGGATCCGACGCGTTCGGCGATCAATCTGGTCAGCCTGCAAATCGGCGTTGCGATCGATTTCTAGCCGGCGTTCCTCGGGGCGAGCAGCGGATTGACTACCCGCACCGTGCCGTACATGCGGTCGTGCTGGAAGTCCTCCGACCACAGTTCAGCCAGCCCGAAGTGTTCAGCGTACGCCCACAGGTGCGCATCGAACCACGACAGTCCGTACGCGGCGGCGCCGCGTAACGCCAGGCGCACGACGGATTCGTTCGTATACAGCACGGGAAACTGGGTCATGACCTCTTCCGCTTCCCAGAGGGCGTCAGCGATGGACAGCAGCGGGCCGCCAGGATTTCGCGGGCGGGTCACGGCCGCGACGAATTCGATGATTGCCTGATGCGGGATCCGCACCGTGCCGTCCACCAGCCCTCCGTACAATGCCGCCGTCGCCCGGCGCTGCTTGTCGGGGAACCGCGGGTCGAATCGATAGACCAGGATGTTCGTGTCAACGAGTGCGGCCGCGGTCATACAGATCCTCGCGTGACCATCCGCGGCCACCGTCCACCGGCGTGGCGTGGATATCCTGCTGGCGGTGGCGTTGGCGGTCGGTCGCCTTGTCGAACAGGCGGAGTCGTGTTTCGAGATCGAGGACCTCACGGCGATCCTGCGAGGGTGTCACGCGGAGACTGTTGCCGCTGATCGTCCAGTCGACATCGTCACCCGGCCGAATGTCGAGTTCGGCGGCGAGTGCCTTGGGCACGGAAACCTGGAGCTTGGAGGTGACCTTGGCCATGTCCTTACCATAACAAGGATCGTGTCCTTGTTCCATGCCAGACTCGTAGAGGCCATGCCATGCGGCGTGTCGACTGCGTCCCAGCGCTTACCGGCACCGCATGGGTCATCGGGCTCCCACCGCCGTTGACGCCTGATCGTGCTTCCTCAGCTCGACACTCCTCCTGCGAGAAGCCTCTCGCCGTGACGCGGTCAAGATAGCCCTGGGGCGCAGGACGAACACGATGCCGGTTGCCGCGTCTGTGCCCGGGCTGTGATATCGATTATTCGTTGGCGTCGGGAGTGACGCATGGATTCCAGGCAGGCATGGTGGCGCAGCCGGAACTGATACGACCCGCGGAACTGGTCGCCGCGGATTCCGATGGGACCGGGCGCGGCAACGACACCTGGGAGGTGTTGACGGCAGCCCGCGACGGCGAGGTGGCGCGCCTCGGCGTGTTGCTGGACCGCAACCGCGCGCTGGCCAACGCGGCATTCTGGTATGCGACGCCGCTGCAGTTCGCCGTGCGCGAAGGTCGGCTGGCGGCCGTCGAACTACTGATCGACGCCGGCGCCGATATCTTTCATTGCTCGCTGTACGGCCGGGAGACGCTGCTGCAGATGGCGCTCGATCGCGGCCACCTGGACGTGGCGGATCGCGTGGGTTCGGAACTGCGGCGGCGGGCGTCGTCCGACGGCACGCGGCATCCGATTCATGACGCGGTGGCCGCGGCCGACCTGGCCGCGGTGGATCGGTTGCTCGCCGAGGATGCCAGTCTCGTCGACCGCGGCGACCCGCTGGGCCGGCGTCCGCTGCACCATGCCGTCGAGAAGGGCCGTGCGGACTTGGTGGATGCGCTGATCGCGCGCGGGGCCGCGGTGGACGCGACCGGATTCAGCAGCGACGACCGCCTCGGCGGTTCAGGCTTCAGGCCGATCACGCTCGCCCTGTGGCACCACCCGTATTGGCGTCAGCGCAACGACTACGATCTGGCGCGGCGTCTGCTGGCGCACGGCGCGTCCTGTTCGATCACCATCGCCGCCGCGCTGGGGAACGCCGATCGCGTCGGCGCCTTGTTGCGGAACGATGCCGCCCTCGCAAACGACCAGGACCCCGGCGGCAAGCGCCCGCTGTCGGCGGCGGCCGAGCGCAACCATGGCGCCGTTGTCGCCCTGCTGCTCGACGCCGGCGCCGACCCGAACCTGCCCGAAGGTCCGCATTGTCCGCGCGGGTACGCGCTGTGGGCGGCGTCGCACTTCGGCTATCGGGAGGTCGCGCAGCGTCTCCTCGACGCGGGCGCCGATCCCAATGCCGAGGTCGATTCGTCCGGTTCGCCGACCGGCGCGGCAGCGGATGCCGGCATGCGCGCGCTGATGTACCGCCATGGCGGACGCGCACCGCTGGCCTGGCACTTCCACGAAGGCCATATCGACACGATTGCCGCGCTGCTCGACGCCCGGCCCGAGATGATCGACGAGGTTCGCACGGCGGAGGGATTCACGCTGGCGGTGTCGGCCGGCCATGAAGACCTCGTGCGTCTGATGCTGGCGCGCGGGCTCCGCGTGCCGGCCGTGGTCACCAGTTGTCAGACCTACCTGTGGCGATCGCTGCCGCTGGCGCGGCTGTTGCTCGAGCACGGCATGGACCCGAGCCTGCCCAACTGGCAGCGGATGACGCCGTTGCACCATATCGCGGGCAGGGGAGACTTGGACGCCGCCCGGTTGTTTCTCGAGTTCGGCGCCGATCCCGACGCCGTCGACGAGGAATACCGTTCCACGCCGCTCGGCTGGGCGGCGCGTTGCGGGCAGGCCGAGTTTGTCCGCTTCGCGCTGGCGCACGGCTTCGACCCGGCGCTGCCCGAGTCGCCGGCCTGGGCGCGTCCCGCCGGCTGGGCGCAACGCCGCGGTCACCGGGACGTGATCGAACTGCTGGCGTAGAGGCGTATCTCGGGCTTGCAAT
Source organism: Vicinamibacterales bacterium (assembly GCA_965220695.1). Lineage (GTDB taxonomy): Bacteria > Acidobacteriota > Vicinamibacteria > Vicinamibacterales > UBA8438 > UBA9620. The sequence continues at coordinate 991,591 of OZ244838.1, forward strand.
TCGGCGTGGCGATTGATTGCCGGCCCGCGGCTAACCCCCGACGATCGCGACGCCCCAGGGGCGTTCGCCGACGGGCACCGTGGCGATCACCTCGAGCGACTCGGTGTCGACCACCGAGACGTCGTTCGAAGGTCCGTTGGCGGTGTACAGGTATCTGCCGTCCGCGGTCAGCGCGATGCCCCAGGGTCTGGTCCCCACCTCGACCGAACCCACGACCTCCAGGGTCTCGGCGTCGACGACCATGATCAGTCGGCCGCGGCCGGTGGAGACGTAGATCCGCGCCCCGTCCGGCGAAACCGCGACATCCATCGGCCGGACGTTCTCTCCGGTCAGTTCGACGGTGTCGGTGACCGTGTGGGTGCTCGTGTCGACGACCGAGAGCGTGCCGCCGTTCTCGGCGGTCACGTAGGCGCGGGTGCTGTCCGGCGAGAAGTTGGACGAGCGCGGCCGGGCGCCGACCTCGAAGACGGTGACTACTTCCAGCGCGGCGGTATCGATCACCGAGACCGTGCTGTCGTTTTCGGAGGTGACATACACCCACTGCCCGTTGGGGCTGAGGGTCACGCCTTCAGGTTCCCCGCCGACCGGCAGCTCGGCGACGATCGTTCCGGTCGCAATCTCCACGATGCTCGCGAGCGCGGCGTCCTCGTTCGCCACGAACACACGCGTACCGTCCGCGCTGACCGCCATCTGTTCGGGGTCGGTGCCGGCCTGCAGCACGTTGACCACCCGCTGCTCGGCCAGATCGACGATGCCGATCCCGTCGGCGGACCGGTCCGGAGGCGGCAACGTGTCTTCATCCACCCCCGGCGGCGCCGGCGGCGACCCGCTGAGCGCGACGAACAGCCGGTTGCCACCGGGGCCCACCTTGATGCCGCGTGGCCGCTTGCCGAGGGGAATCGTGGCGAGCACGTCGTGCGTGCCGCCCGCGATGGCGGTCAGGTCGCCGGACCCCTCGTTGGTGACATAGGCGACGTAGGGCGGCGGCGCGGCCGCGGCGGCCGGATCGCCGGTCTCCTCATCGACGGGAGCCGGGTCGCCGGCACACGCGGCCAGCAGCAACAGGAGAGCGACGAGGGCGAAAGGCAGACGAATTCGCATGACTGAAGTCCTCACGATGGATCAGCCGGTGTCGGTCCGGCATCTGGCGAATCCGACGCGGGCGGCGGTCCCCCGGCCGCGGTCAGCGCCTGGTTGGCGACCTCCATCACGACACGGCTGTAGGCGCCAGGGTCAGGCAGCGTACCACCCTCGGCCAGAATCGCCTGCCCGTGCAGCAACTGCGCATAGGTCTTCAGCGCCGGTGCCTTGGCGTCGGTGGCGTGCATCGCCCCGAGCCGTGCGATGAACGGATGGTCCGGGTTGATCTCAAGAATGCGCTTGGTCTTGGGGGGCTCCTGGCCGAGCTGACGCATCATCTGCTCGAGTTGCGGGCTCAGGTCGTCCTTCTCACCCACCAGGCAGGCGGGACTGTTCGTGAGCCGTCCCGAGGGCCGGACGTCCTTGATATCGTCCTGCAGATGGGTGCGGAGCGTCTGCAGCAGGCCCTTCAGCGCCGTCTCGCCGCCTGCGCCGGCGTCCGCCTCGTCGTCCGCGCCGATGTCGATCTCTCCCTTGCTGACCGATACGAACGTCTTGTCCTTGTACGACGGATCATGCTCCAGCCAGAACTCGTCGACCGGGTCGCTGAAGAACAGCACCTCGATGCCCTTGCGCGCGAACGATTCCAGGTGAGGGGAGTTGCGCAGCGCGTCGAGCGAGTTGCCGCTCAGGAAGTAGATGTGCTGCCGGTCGGCGGGCATGCGCGCCACGTAGTCGGCGAGCGACGTGGGTTCCTCTCCCTGCGTGGTGGCGGCGAGCAGCAGGTCGAGCAACCGGTCCCTGTAGTCCTCCTGCGCCGTCAGCCCTTCCTTCAGAACCGCGCCGAACTCACGCCACAGCGCGCGCATCGCGTCCGGCTTGTCCTTCTTCAGCCGGTCAATCGCGTCCAGCGTCTTCTTGACGGCGAAGGTGCGAATCACCTTGACCTGCCGGTCGTGTTGCAGAATCTCCCGCGACACGTTCAGCGACAGATCCTCGCAGTCGATGACCCCCTTCAGAAAGCGCAGCCATTCCGGCAGCAGCACCTTCCAGTCGTCCATGATGTGGACCCGCTTCACGTAGAGCTGCACGCCCTTGGTGATCCGCTCGCGGTGATACAGATCGAACGGCGCGCTGGCCGGGATGAACAGCAGGATGCGGGCGTTGAAGGCGCCTTCCATCGCCGCCGGAACGGTGGCGAGCGGGCTCCGCCAGTCGTGCGAGAGGTGCCGGTAGAATTCGTGATACTCGTCGTCCGACACCTCGCTGCGCGAGCGGGTCCAGATCGCCTTCATCGAGTTCAGGGTGGTGTCTTCGACGACCGTCTTCGGCAGGACGCCCTTGACCGGGACGCCGCTGTTGTCGAGCACCGGTTCCTGGCGTTCGATCTTCATCCGGATCGGGTGCGCCACGAAATCGGAGTGCTTCTTGACGATGTCGCGCAGATTCCCGGTGTCGGCGTAGTCGCGCAGACCGTCCTCTTCGTCGATCGGCTTCAGGTGAAGGGTGACCGTCGTGCCCGGCTGCGCGCGGTCGGCGTCGGCGAGGGTGTAGGTGCCGTCGCCGGTCGACTCCCACCGCACGCCGGTCTCGCTGCCGGCCCGCCGCGTCGTCAGCGTGACCCGCTCGGCCACCATGAAGGTCGAATAGAACCCGACCCCGAACTGGCCGATCAGGTCCGCCGGGGCGGCCGCTGCATCTCCTGCGTCGGCCCGCTGTTTCTCCTTGATCGCGGCCAGGAATTCCCGGCTGCCCGATCGCGCGATGGTGCCGATGTCACGCACCACCTCCTCGCGGCTCATTCCGATGCCGGTGTCGGTGATCGACAGCGTGCGCGCCTCGGGGTCCGGCTCGAGCCGAATCTCGAGCGCGCTGTCCGGCAGCATGGCGGCGTCGGACAAGCCTTCGACCCGCAGACGGTCGAGCGCGTCCGAACTGTTGGAGATCAACTCGCGGAGAAAGATGTCCTTCTGGGAGTAGAGCGAGTGAACCATCAGGTTCAGCAGCTCTTGCGCTTCAGCCGTAAAGGTGTGTTGCTCTGTGCTCATCGTCTGTCTGTCTCGGTCGCGGCCGCCGGCGCGGCCCTGTTGCGTCTGGCGCCACTGGGGTGGCGGTGCAGATCCGGCGCGTCTGAACGCCGTGCGGGTTACTGGTCCGGCGCGTTGGCGGCCAGTGCTTCGCGCTCCCAGGGAGCCAGATCCATCGGTCGTCTGGCGCCCGCGGCCGGGTCGGCGCCCAGCGACTCGAGCAGGGTCACGATCTGCGGATGCCGGTTGAACGTGTTGGGGTAGAAGACCCCCTGTGCAATGGACAGCGCAGTCCAGCCGGTGTCGTTGACCGCGTCCAGAGCGGCCCCCTTCTCGTGCAGGAAACTCACAATCTCGTCCGCGCCCCGGTGCACCGCCCCGTGCAGGGCTGTATCGCCGTTCCCGTCCGAGGCATTCACGTCGTTGCCCAGTTCCCACGCGAGCGTGACCGCGGCCAGCGCCTCTTCGTTGGTGCCCGGGTTCTCGCCGATCTTCCAGATACCGACGCCGGCCGCCGCCATCATCGCCGTCGCGCCGTTCGCGGTGCTGATGGACGGGTCGGCGCCCATATCCGCCAGTAGCCGCATCATCGGCACGTCCGCCGCCTTGGCGGCCAGCAGGAACGGCGTGGCGCCGGTGCGGTCGAGCATATTGCGGTTGCCGTCGCGCGGCTCCCTCTCCTGGGGCAGGTTGGGGTCGGCGCCGTGCTCGATCAGCAGGCGCGCCATGTCGAGCCCATCCAGCCGGCCGAGCGGCACGGGAAAGGGCGGGTTCCGTCCGAGGTTGGGACGCCGGGTCCAGACCACCTGGTGCAGGGCGGACCAGCCCTGGCCGCGCGCGTTGGGGTCGGCGCCCGCCTCGAGCAGCCGGGCCGCCGCGTCGTACTGTGCGTTGAATGTCGCCAGTCCGAGCGCGCTCGTCCCGTTCGGCAGCGAATCGTCCGGATTCGCGCCGGCCTCGAGCAGCGTGTCGAGCGCAGCCAGGTTGCCTTCGCGGGCGGCAAACAGCAACGGCGTGAAGCCGCGTCCCGACGTGGCGTGCAGGTTTGCGCCGCCGGCGACGAGCGCCGCGGCCGCCGCCGCGTTGTCCTGCGACGCCGCCCACATCAGGGCGGTCTGTCCCCGCCAGCCTTCCACGGCGTCGACCGTCGCGCCGTGCTCGATCAGCAACGTCACGGCCGCGGCGACGCCGGCCCGTGCCGTCGTCATCAGCGGCGTCTCTCCCTCGCCGCTGGCGTGGTTCGGGTCGGCGCCGGCCTCGAGCAGCACCCGCAGCAAGGCGCTGCTGCCGTTGGTGGCGGCCAGGTTGATGGGGGCCACGCCGTAGCGGGTCGTCGCCGCGACGTCGGCGCCGGCGCCGATCAGTGTCGTCGCGATCGCGGCGTCGTCCAGATGGACCGCCCAGTGCAGCGCGGTGGTCCCGTCCACTTCGGCCGCGTTCACGTCCCCGCCCTGGTCGAGCAGACGCTGCACCGTCGCCGCGTCCCCGGTCTTCACCGCCTCGACCAGCGGCACGGGCAGCGGCTGGGCGGCGCTGACCGCGGCTCCCCCAAGGAGCACGGCGATCGCCAGGATTGCGGTCGAACCGTATGCGTACTTCATTTCAGCATTCCATCAACGCCGCCGACGGTCTTCACCGCCTCGACACCCCGCGACCGAACTCGCGGCGCGGGCCGTGCCGTCCTCCGGCGCCCGTTGGCTAGCAGCCTCAGACGCTCAACGGCTCGAGATTGAGCTGGCCGGTGCTGTCGCCGAACTGTTCGGCGTGCACCACGCCGGCCTTGTCCAGCATCGCCAGCAGCAGGTTCGTCATCGGCGTGTCGGTCGGATACCGCACGTGGCGTCCGCCCTGAAGCTGCCCTGCACCACCGCCGGCCAGAATCAGAGGGAGATCGATGTGCGAATGCTGGTCGCCGTCGCTGATGCCGCCGCCGTACAGGATCAGCGACTGATCGAGCAGCGAGCCGTCGCCGTCCGGTGTCGTCTGCAAGCGCTGCAGGAAGCTGGACAGCAGGTCGACGTGATACGTGTTGATCTTGGCGTACTGCTCCAGCTTGGCCGGGTCCAACTGGTGATGCGAGGTCGCATGATGCGCGTCCGGCACACCGATTTCCGGATAGCTCTGGGCGCTCTGCTCGCGGCCGATCAGGAACGTGAACACGCGGGTGATATCGGCCTGGAAGGCCAGCGCCTGCAGGTCGAACATCAGCCGGGCGTGCTCGTCGAACGATTCCGGAATCCCGACCGGACGCGCCAGGTTCTCCGGCAGCGCCGCTTCGCCGGCCTGCGCCTCGACACGCTGGATGCGGCGTTCGATTTCGCGCACCGCGTCGAGATACTGGCTGACGCGCACGCGGTCGCCGGCGCCGAGCCGGCGTTCCAGCCGCGTCATGTCGTCGCGCACGGCGTCGAGAATGCTCTTGTCCTCGCGCAGCCGCGCCAGCCGCTCGGTCGTGGTGCCGCCTTCACCGAACAGCCGCTCGAACACCACCCGCGGGTTGTGCTCCATCGGCAACGGCGTCGTCGGGGAGCGCCAGGCGATGGTGTTCGTGTAGACGCAACTGTAGCCGTTGTCGCAGTTGCCGACCACGAAGCTGTTCTCGAGTGAGATTTCCAACGAGGGAAGCGGCGTGTCCTGACCCAGCGCGCCGGCGGCAATCTGATCGGCCGTCGTGCCGGCGCGCACATCGGCGCCTTCCGTGCGTTTGGGATGCACGCCGTTGAGCCATACGCCGCTGGCCCGCGAATGCTCTCCGTTGCCGTCCCCCCAGGCCTCTGCCTGCCTGTGGGCGAGACCGGTCGGAATGACCACGTGGTCACGCACCGGGGCGAGCGGGCTCAGGGTGGGCGACAGGTCGAGGGCGCCGTCGCCGGCCGGTGTCCACTTGGACATGTTGGCGCCGTTCGGGATGTAGATGAAGCCCAGACGCTTCGTCGGTGCAGCCGCCGTCCGCGCCAGCGCCGTGGCGGCCGGTACCATCGCGTCGAGCAGCGGCAGGGCCAGCGCGGCGCCCATGCCGCGCAGAAACGTGCGGCGGGGCAGTGACATCTTCGTGATGATCATGACTGCGTGCTCCTCATCCGGAACGGGACGCTCTTGACGACACCCAGGATGAGCGCCGTCAAACGGTAGTCCTCGGGCGCGGCCGCGCGTGTGATGGCGCGCACCGCCGGGGCGTCGTAGTACTCGACGCCCCGCCCGACGGCATAGGTCAACAGTTTCTCGGTGACGGTGGTGACGAAGCGATCGGGGTGCGCCAGCAGCGCCTGCTTGAGCCCCGCCGGTCCGTCGAACGTGGCGCCGTCGGGCAGCACGCCGCTGAGATCCGCCGATTCGATGCGCTCGTTGGGGGTGCGCCAGCGGCCGATGGCGTCGAACGGTTCCAGCGCCAGCCCCGGCGGGTCCATCAATTGATGACAGCTTGCGCAGACCGGGTTCGCGCGGTGCTGCGCCATCGCCTCGCGCATGGTGAGCGTCCCACCGTCGGTGCTGGCCTCGAGCGGCGGGACATCGGCCGGCGGTGGTGGTGGCGGAGTGCCGAGAATGTTCTCCAGCACCCACTTGCCGCGCAGGACCGGCGAGGTGCGGTTGGCGTACGAGGTCACGGTCAGAATGCTGCCGTGGCCGAGCAGCCCGCCGCGCGCGGGGTCGTCGAGCGTGACCCGGCGGAAGTGGCTGCCACGCACGTTCGGTATCCCGTAGTGCCGGGCCAGCCGCTCGTTCAGAAACGTGTAGTCGGCGGCCAGCAGGTCGACGACGCTGCGGTTCTCCTGCAGGATGCTCTCGAACAGCAGCTCCGTTTCGCGGCGGAATCCGCGCCGCAGGTCTTCCCCGAAGTCCGGGAACAGATCTTCGTCGGGTTGCACGGCGGCCGCGTTGCGCAGGCTGAGCCACTGTCCGGCGAAGTTGGTGACCAGTGCGTGCGCTCTGGAATCCGCCAGCATGCGGCGCGTCTGCGCCTCGAGCAGCGCCGGATCCTGGAGCTCGCCGCGGATTGCCGCGTCGAGCAGCTCGTCGTCCGGGATGCTGCTCCACAGGAAGAACGACAGCCTGGACGCCAGCTCGAGATCGCTCAGCGCATAGGGTGTGCCGGGGGCGGCGCCGTCCGGGTCTTCCACGATACGGAACAGGAACTCGGGGCTCACCAGCAGCCGGCGCAGCGCGAGCTCGATGCCCGCGTCGAAGCCGCCGGTGGCGGCGCCCTGTTCAAAAAAGGTCAGCAGCCGCTGGACGTCGTCGCCGTCGACCGGACGGCGAAACGCCCGCCGCGCAAGGGTGGCGAGAATCTCGGCCGCGCAGGCTGACGCAGATTCGGCATCGCCCGAGCGCGGGCGGCAGATGAACAGCCGCGCCCGGCTGGGCGTGTCGACCGCGGGTCGGGACCCGCTCGATTCGAACGGTCCGGTGATGGTGATCCGGTCGACATACGGTTGGTACCGGGAATCGCCGCCGGAGCCTTCCCCGGTGAACGGCCGCAGGTAGAGCTTGCGCGTGCGTTCCGGTTCCGCCGCCGTCTTCTGGAGAAACGCGACGCCGACCTGGTGAGGACCGGCGTTGACCCGCAGCCGCACGTCGCGCGCATCCGCCTCCGCGGCGTATTCTCCGCGCCGTTCGCCCGGCGCGAGCGTGCGGCCGATGGTAAGGAGCTCGACCCGCGCGCCGTCGAGCGTCACTTCCAACTCGTGCGGTTCGATGTAGAGCGGACCATCCGGCACCACCGAGATGACGTACTCGGCGTCCTCCGGAAAATTGAAATCGATCAGCGCCCCGCCGCGGGTGCCGAAGGGCAGCCGGGCCTGACGGGCGTCCTGACCCAGGTCGGAGGCGAGGCGGAACGTCTCCGCAATCGGTGAGGGCACCGGCGAGCCGACGGCCAGCCGGCTGATCTTGCGGGCCGCCGCCAGATACCGTTCCATCAGCGTCGGCGAGATGCCCAGCACGCCCGCAATGTTGTCGAAGCCGTAGCTGGTGTCGTCGGCCGGCAGCAAGTCGCTGACGTCGACGCCGAGACCGAGCAGGTCGCGGACGACGTTGCGGTATTCGGTCCGGCTGAGGCGGTGCAGCGCTTCGGTCCGGCCCGGGTTCGGCGCGGCCGCCGCGCTGCGATCGAGCTCCAGCTCCAGCCAGCTCCGCAGGCCGTCATAGGCGGCCGGTTCCGGTCGCGGGCGCGGCTGGGGCGGCATCGATCCGGCCCGCAGCTTGCGGACCACCTTTTCCCAGACTTCGGGGTGGCTGCCGACATCGGCGGTGTCGAGACCCTGCAACGACAGGCCGCCGGTTTCGAGCCGGTCACTGTGGCAGGTCACGCAGTACCGGTCGAGCAATGCGCGTTGCGCGGCGGGGCCGTCATCACTCGGCTGCGCCGCCGGCCGCGCCGGCCCGGCAACGGACGCCGCCACGACGCACGCTGCTGTCGCGATGACACGCAATCTGATCATCGAATTCCGTTTGTCGGCAGACCTCGCCGGACTACACGTACCCACCGGTATTCTTGTCCGTCGGTGACCTCCTGTCAATCGCGGACGGGTGGTTTCTTGACACGGAGCGCCCGAGCCGGTACTTATGCCGCATCGGGTCTGGCAGCCCGTACTGACACTGCGGGGCGCAAACTGGTGACGGCTCCGCTCGGGAGCCCGCGCCACGCGGGTCCGCACCGGCGAGAGGAACGAACATGCCGCGACCGCTACTCGTGATCGGCGCTCTGCTGCTGGCCCTGGCCGTTTCTGTTCCGGTGGATGCGCAGTGGGCGCAGTTCCGCGGTCCGAACGCCGGGGACGTCGGCGACGACCCGGCGCTGCCCGACCGCTGGAGCGAGACCGACAACGTCGTCTGGAAGATCGACGTTCCGGGGTTGAGCTGGAGTTCGCCGGTGGTCTGGGAGGATACGATCTTCGTGACCTCGGCCATCAGCGCCGGCGAGGAGCCGGATCCGATCCCCGGCCTGTACGACCCCGGGGACGACAACGGGGCCACCCGCTCGTCGCAGACCCACCGCTGGGTGGTCTACAACATCGACTTCCACACCGGAGCCGTCCGCTGGGAGCGCGAGCTGCACAGCGCCGCGCCCGGCATCGCGCGCCACATCAAGAACAGTTTCGCGTCCGAGACACCGGTGACCGACGGGCGCCGGGTGTATGTCTACTTCGGCAGCGCCGGCGTGGTCGGCGCACTGAACATGAGCGGTGAGACAGTGTGGACCGCCGAGCTGGGCGCGTTCGAGACCAGCGGCGGGTTCGGGTCGGCGGCGTCACCCACGCTGCACGGCGATCGCCTTTATATCGTGAACGACAACGTCACCCGCTCGTTCATCACGGCCATCGACAAGAACACTGGTGACGAGGTCTGGCGGGTCGAGCGGCCCGAACGCGGACAGAACTGGGCCACGCCGTTCGTCTGGGAGCACGAGCTGCGCACCGAGATCGTGACCGCCGGCACCCAGGGCGTGCGGTCGTACGACCTCGACGGCAACGTGCTGTGGGAGATCCATGGCATGTCCGGGCTGACGATCCCCACCCCGTTCGCCAGGCATGGGTTGCTCTATATCAGTTCCGGCTACCCCGGCGGAGGCCTCCGCCCCGTCTACGTCGTCAAGCCGGGCGCGTCGGGCGACATCTCGATCTGGTCGCAAGACGACATGCGCACCGGCCTGTCGTCCGGGTTTCCCGGTGCAAAGGCCTCATCGGACGACGTGGCCTGGGCCTATCCGCTGCTCGGGACCTACAACACCTCGGCGCTGGTCCACGGCGACTACTACTACACGCTGCTCGATCGCGGGTTCCTGGTCGCCCATGACGCCCGCACCGGCAACGAGGTCTACGGGCGCCAGCGGATCGAGATCGGCAACGGGTTCACGGCCTCGCCGTGGACCTACAACGGCAAGATCTTCCTGTTGAGCGAAGACGGCGAGACGTTCGTCGTCAAGGCGGGTCCGGAGTTCGAGATCCTGCACAAGAACCCGCTCAACGAGATGACCCTGGCGACGCCGGCGGTCGCCGGGGGCAGTCTGATCATCCGGACGCAATCGAAGCTGTATCGGATTGCAAAGGGGGGGTAGCCATGAAGAAACGAGTCTGGCCCGTCGTGGCCGCGGCCGGGCGCCTGCCGGTCGCGCTGCTGGTTGTGATGCTGGCGGCGCCGGCGCAGGCCCAGCAGGTCACGCTGACGCCGGTCGGCGTGATCCCAGGACCTGCCGAGCACATCCGGGTGGCCGGCGATTACGCCTACGTGACGCACCACACCAGCTTCACGGTCTGGGATGTTTCCGATCCGGCCGCGCCCGTCCGCCTCGGGGCGACAGAGTTGCCGGAGGAGATCTGGGGGTTCCGCGTGCGCGGCGAGCGCGCGTACGTGGGGGCGAACTTCTTCGGTGTCGCCATCCTCGACCTGTCGAATCCGGCGGCGCCGGCCCTGATCGGCAACCACAAGACCCTCGGGCAGACGAAGATCGGCGCCGTGTACCAGGACCGTGTCGTGCTGATCGACCATATGGAGGGTATGGTCATGGTCGATGTCTCGAACGAGACCGCGCCGACCGGCGCCGGGTCGTTCTTCCTGGACGGCTACGCGCGCGATGTCGTGACGTCGGGCAGGATGGCCTACGCGACCGATTCGCCGACCGGGCTGTATGTCTTCGATCTCTCGCGTTCCGGCTCGCCCGAGCCGGTTGGCGTCCTGCACGCCCCGGCGGCGCCGCGGGCGATCGAAGTGCAGCGGGAGGAGGGCGAACCGTCCGGCATCCTGGCGGGCGGCGGCGGCGGCCAACTGCAGATCTACGACGCCAGCGACCCGACGACGCCGGTCAGGGCGGCGACCTTCGAAACACCCGGCGGCGCGGCCCGGGTGGCGATGTCCGGTGCGTACGTCTTCGTCGCCGACACGCGGGCCGGCATCACCATCGTGGACATCTCGACGCCGTCCACTCCGCGAGCGGCGGGTGCGTTCCGGACCGGCGCTCCGGCACGCGACATTGCGGCCACCGACAGCCACGTCTTCGTCGTCGTGGGCGCTGGCGAGCGTCAGCAGGGTGAGACCGAAGTGCAGATTCTGCGGAGGGGGATGTAGCGTCGCGGCTACTCGAAGCTGCCGTCTCGTTGCCTGGGCGGGGCAGGACATGTGTCCAGGGGTCGCGATCGAGCCGCGCGGCGCGCTCTGGTAGGATCGCCCCACCCGGGCGCGAACGAACAGGAGGCGAACGATGAGACGTGCAGCGATAGTCTCCGTGGCGGCGACGCTGCTGGCGTTGCCGGTGCAGGCCGGCGCCCAGCAGTGGCCCCGGTTTCGCGGGCTGGACGCGGGCAGCGTCGTTGACGACCCGGTCTTGCCGGACACCTGGAGCGAGACCGAGAACATCGCCTGGAGGATCGACGTGCCCGGGCTGAGCTGGAGTTCGCCCATCGTCTGGGGCGACCATATCTTCGTCACGACCGCCGTCAGCGCCGCGGACGACGAAGTGCAGCCGATCCCGGGGCTCTACGACCCGGGCGAGCACAACGGATCGGTGCCGGCCAGCGGGGAGCACCGCTGGATCGTGCTCGACATCGACTTCGAGACCGGCGCGGTCCGCTGGGCGACCGAGCTCCACCGCGGCGTGCCGGCCATTACCCGGCATCTCAAGAACAGCTTCGCGTCCGAGACCCCGGTGACGGACGGTGAGCGGCTCTACGTGTACTTCGGGAGCATCGGCCTGATCGCCGCGCTGGACTTCGACGGGAACGAGTTGTGGAGGAAGGACATCGGGACATTCAACACCATGCAGGGGATGGCGACCGCTTCCTCGCCGGCGCTGCACGGGGACCGGTTGTACATCCTCAACGACAATACCGATCAATCGTTTCTCACGGCGCTCGACACCGCCACCGGGAACCAGGTCTGGCGTGTCGAGCGGCGCGAGCCGGGGCACACCTGGGCGACCCCGTTCGTATGGGAGAACCGGGTGCGGACCGAGATCGTGACAGCGGCCACCGGACGCGTGCGGTCCTACGACTTGGAGGGCGCGTTGCTCTGGGAGCTCGCCGGCATGTCGTTGCTGACGACGCCCAGCCCCTTCGCCAGCGGCGGCCTGGTGTATATCAGTTCCGGGTATCCCGGCGGATCGCTGCGGCCGGTCTACGCCATCCGGCCCGGTGCGGCCGGTGACATCTCCATCTACGAGGAGGTGGCGAGCGGCCTCCAGGAGGGGTTTCCCGGGACGCGGACCTACTCGCAGGATGACCATGTGGTCTGGGCCTATCCGTTGCTGGGCACCTACAACACGACCGCGCTGGTCTACCGCGGCATCTACTACACGCTGCTCGATCGCGGCTTCCTGACGGCCCACGATGCGGCGACCGGGGCGGAAGTCTACGGGCGGCAACGGCTGGAGATCGGCAACGGGTTCACGGCCTCGCCCTGGGGCTACAACGGGAAGATCTTCCTGCTCAGCGAAGACGGCGATACGTTCGTGGTCAAGGCGGGGCCGGAGTTCGAGATCCTGCACACGAACTCGCTGGACGAAATGGCGCTCGCGACCCCCGCCGTGACGCGCGGCAGCGTCATCCTGCGCACGCAGTCGAAGCTGTACCGTATCGCCCGCCAGTGACCTGTCACCGTCCCGCGCCGCCGGCGTTCGAGGAATCGAGATGTTGAACCTGTTCGAAGACTGGATGACCGGTCGCGGGATCGACCCCGGGCTGGCGGGATGGGTGATCACCGGCGTTCAGATGCTGCTGATCCTGGCGTTTGCCTTCGTTGCGGACAAGGTGGCGAAGCGGGTGTTGCTGCGCGCCGTCATCGGGCTGGCCGGACGCACGGACACGAATTGGGACGACGCGGTGATCGAGCGTCGGGTGTTCCATCGGATCGCCCACATCGCACCGGCGCTGGTGATCTACTTCTTCAGTCCCGCCGTGCTGGGACCCGGGATGCTGGCGACGCTGGCTACGGTGCTGTGTCTGCTGTACATGGTCGCCGTCGTGGTCTCGGCGCTCGACGGCTTGATCGGTGCGGTCGTCGACCTTGTGGGAGCGTCGCCGCTCGGCCCGCGGCTGCCGCTGACCGCCTTCACCCAGGTGGCGAAGCTGTTGCTGTACGGCGTGGCCGTGATCATCGCGCTGTCGGTCGTCATCGGCGAATCCCCGGCCCTGCTGCTCAGCGGGCTCGGCGCGATGACCGCCGTGCTGATGCTCGTCTTCAAGGATCCGATCCTGGGGTTCGTCGGCGGCATCCAGTTGTCCGTGAACCAGATGGTCATGCGGGGCGACTGGATCGAGATGCCGAAGTACGGCGCCGACGGCGATGTGCTGGCGGTGGCGCTGACGACGGTCAAGGTGCAGAACTTCGACAAGACGATCACCACCATTCCGACCTACGCACTGATCAGCGAGTCGTTCAAGAACTGGCGCGGCATGTCGGAGTCCGGGGGGCGCCGGATCAAGCGGGCGATTCACATCGACATCAATTCGATCAAGTTCTGCGACGACGCGATGCGTGAACGTCTGTCCGCCGTTCACTACATGTCCGACTATCTCGAGGCGAAGCGGCGCGAGATCGCCGACTGGAACACCCGGAACGCGTCGGCGCGGGCCACGGCGCTGCATCCGCGCCGGTTGACCAACATCGGCACGTTCCGCGCCTATGTGGTCGCCTACCTTCGGCATCATCCCAAGATTCACCAGGACATGACGTTTCTGGTGCGGCAGCTCGCGCCGACCGAGTATGGCCTGCCGATCGAGATCTACGTGTTCAGCACCGATCAGAACTGGGTCAACTACGAAGGCATCCAGTCGGACATCTTCGACCATCTGCTGGCCGTGTTGCCGGAATTCGAGTTGCGCGCGTACCAGGTCCCGTAGCTGGAGGCTGTACGGCGGCCCCGCCACACCGGATGGAGCGGTACGGCACGCGGCGGTCCCCGTCGCTGCCTGGGGAGTTGTGACCTCGACCGGTCGGACTTACTCGCGGTTCGTTCGTCGGATCGAGGCGCTACGCCCGGCGTGGACGGCGGCGCCGATCAACGCGACCTGCGGCTCGATGATGACCGAGACCGGAATCGGCTCCAGCAGCGGGCGCATGGCGCCCTTGGCCACGAAGGCGTCCCGAAAGCGGTCCGACCGGAGGGCCGGCAGGATGCCAGGCGCGATGCCGCCTCCCACGAAGAGTCCGGCGGTGGACAGCGTCCGCAATGCCAGGTTGCCGGCTTCGGCGCCCAGTGCCGCCACGAACAGATCGAGCGCTTCCACACACGCGCTGCACGCGCCACTGAGGGCGGCCGCGGTGACCGCCGCGGGGGCAGCGTCCTGGTTGAGCGGGAGTGGCCGCGCGCAGGGCGTCGTCTTGTGCGCGAAGTGGTGCAGCGTGACGAGTCCCGGGCCCGAGAGCACGTCTTCGAGCTGCACCCGGCCGCCCGCGGCCGTCAGCACCGAGACCAACTGCAACTCTCGGGGCGTGCGCGCGGCGAAGTCGGCGTGTCCCGCCTCGGACGGCACCGGCCGCAAGCGCCCGTCAACGGCATGGAGGCAGGCCTCGCCAAGTCCGGTGCCGGGGGCGATCAGCGCGGCATTGCCGTCCGCGCGTGGGGCTCCGGGCCGCACCACGGCCAGTTCGTGCGGTGCGAGATACGGCACGGCGTGGGCCATGGCTTCGAGGTCGTTCAGGATGCGGACCTGATCGATGCCGAGCCGCGCCGCCATCGTCGCGCCGTCAACGTGCCAGGGAACGTTGGTCAGCCGGGCGGCGTTGTCGCGCACCGGCCCGGCGACCCCGAAAGAGGCGGCCTCGAGCCGCGCGGCGGCGCCGGTTCGTTCCACGAACCCGGTGACGAGCGGCGTGAGTCCGTCGAACGCCTGCGTCGCATAGTGCGCCGTCTCGATCGGGGTCGGACGCACATCATCGCATTCGAACAGTCCAAGCCACGTCTTGGTGCCGCCGACGTCTCCGGCCAGGATCAATGGCATGTTCATTCGTCACGGCTCCGTCCGCGGGACACGCGTTCGGCGCGGGGCGTCGCTTGACACTCGCTACATTCTCATTCATCTTTCGCCCGGTCAGGCGGCGGAACACGGATCTCGATCATGACTGAGGACGATTCGAGCAACGCGGGCGAGCAGCCATCGATCGCCGAGCTCGACCGGCAGTATCACAGCGTTCGCCAGATACGCGATCGCTATCCCGCCGTGCGCGAGGACCATCTGCGGTATCTCGAAAAGTGGTCGCTGGTGCACCCGGTGGCGCGCTCGCGCGCAGACCGATACTACGGGTTCCGGGATCTGAGCGTGATACGGCAGGTGAGCGAGGGACTCGAACGCGGAGCCTCGTTCCGGGTGATTCTACGGGCGCTCGTGTCCGCGCGGGACGGTCAGTTGACGTTCGACTTCAACCAGCGATTGGGAGAGACCAGTCCGGTGAAGGTCGTAGCCCTGCGGCCCCGCGGCGACGACGGCGCGGAGTCGGCGCACGCGGACGGCGTCCGCCCGCCGCCCGCGCAGCAGGCGCAGGCGGCCAGGTATTTTCGCGAGGGCGCGGAGCTTGACGAAGGCACGGCAGAGGAGCAGGCACGCGCGTGCCACGCCTACCGCAAGGCGATTCTGCTTGACCCCACGCTTGTGCCGGCGCTGGTCAATCTCGCCAATATCCACTACGCCCGCGACGAACTCGCCGAGGCGCAGGCGCTCTACGAGCGTGCGCTGCGCCTCGATGAGGAGTGCTTCGAAGCGTATTTCAATCTCGGGAACATCCACCACGATCTTGGACGGTATCGGGATGCCCTGCACCATTACGGTGTCGCGATCGCCGTCAACCGGGACTACGCGGACGCGCATTTCTATCTGGCGGTGACGCTTGAGAAGATCGGGCAGTCGGGCGAGGCGAAGGCGCACTGGCGCGAGTACTGCAAACTGGCGCCCGAAGGAGAATGGGTCGATCTGGCGAAGGAATTCAGCGAGTAGCCGTGGTCAGCGCGGGTAGCTGTTGTCAAGGGGGGCGCGCTTCTTCGTGGTGCGGCGCATCTTGAAGAGGGTGCAATCGGGGCACCAAGCCGTGGCGTGAAACCCACGCTTTCCCGCATACGGCAGCACGTCGCGGTGCGAACAGTATTCCTGCGCACCCTCGGTCACGTGCCACCGGCAGGATCTGAACCGCACGTCCGCAGGACTCGGCGTCGGTCCGGAATCCGGGCTCGCAGGGGTGTCAGGCTCGGACGGGGGGTCTGAATCGTCGACAGTCACTTCGCGTCAGCCTGCGACGGTCGCTCGCGCAGCTTCACGTCCATGGACGCCTGCAGCGCCCTCACCGCCGCCAGTTCGTCCGGTGCGGCCAGCGTCAGCGCCGCCCCGGTGGCGTCGAGCCGAGCCGTGCGGCCGACCCGATGCACGTAGGTGTCCCGGTTGGGCGGCACCTCGAAGTTGACGACACACTTGATGCCGTCGATATCGAGCCCGCGCGCGGCGACGTCGGTTGCGACCAGCACACGATAGCGGCCGCTCCTGAACCCCCCGACGGCCGCCAGCCGGAGGCTCTGTGACCGGTCGGCGTGCAGCGCGGCGGCGTTGATTCCGGCGCTCGACAGCATGCGGGCCAGCCGTTCCGTGCCACGTTTCGTATTCACGAATACCAGCACAGAGCCGGCGGTCCGGCCCAGGAACGATGTCAGCCAGGCGGTTTTGCGGGACGCCGGCACTCGTTCCACGGCGTGCGAAATACCGTTAGCCGGCGCTCCGCGCCGACCGATTTGGACATACGCCGGGTCGTGCGCCAACTCCTTGAGCGGGGTCAGCACCCAGTCAGGGATCGTCGCCGAGAAAAGCAGCGTCTGCCGCTTGTGTCCCGCGGCCTGATCGGGCGGCGGCAGGCTGGCGACGATGCGGCGGACATCCGGCCAGAACCCCATGTCCAGCATGCGGTCGGCCTCGTCGAGAATCAGGGTGTCGATGCCCGCGAACGCGGGCACGCCGCCGCGCAGGTGGTCGAGCAGACGGCCGGGTGTGGCCACCACGATGTCGACGCCCGCGCTCAGGGCCTGCGCCTGTGGCCCGATGGGCGTGCCACCGAACACAGCCGCGCTCGTCAGCGCCGTGTGATACACGAATCCTTGCAGATCGTCTTCGATCTGCACCACCAACTCGCGGGTCGGTCCGAGCACCAGTACCCGCGTACGCCGGGATTGCGCCGGATCGTGCGCGCCGGCGGACTCGAGCATCCTGCCGAGCACGGGCAGCAGGTATGCGGCGGTTTTCCCGCTGCCGGTCTCGGCGGTGGCGATCAAATCGCGGCCCGAGGCGACGATCGGAAACACGGCGGCCTGAATCGGGGTGGTATGCGTGAAACCGCGGTCCTGCACCCCAAGGGCCAGGGCGGGGTCCAGGTCGAGCGTGTCGAACGTGACCGGGTCTGCCTCGACGACCGCGGTCGGCATGACGAACTCGGTCGACGGCGCCGCATAATCACTCGGCGATCGGGCCGGTCGTCGGGGACCACGGCCACCGGGGCGGCGGTGGGGCCGTCGCGGTGGGGTGCGGGTTGTATGAGGATCCAAAATGTCGGTGTCAGCGAGCGCGGAAGGTAATGATGCCCCGAACCGGATCGTAGGGTGAGACGCCTACGGTGACCCGGTCACCGGGAACGACCTTGATACGAAAACGGCGCATGCGACCGCTCAACTGTGCCAGCACTTCGTGACCCGCGTCGCACTGCACTCGATACAGTCCACCGCTGTGAACTGCCATGACCGTACCCTGTACGTCTATGAGATCGTCCTTCGCCAACTCTTGTGCCTTTCGAAGGGCAGTTTCGCACAATCGGCCCGATGTTGGCAAAGATCGGCGAAAAGCGTGCGTGGGGATAACGGCCGGCTCGACGATTACAGATTCGAGACCGCCGCTTCGAGTGTCGCCGTCAGTGCGCTGTGATCCGAGCCCCGCAGACGGAGCGGACGGCCGAACCTGACCTCGACCCGGCCTGGCCGCGCCATCCGCTGACCGACACCCAGAACCGTATCCAGCCCGCGGATTCTCACGGGGATCACGGGCACATCCAGGCGGGCCGCGATCATCGCGGTTCCCGGCTGAAACGGGGCGATGCCGCCGCCGCTGGTGCGGCGCCCTTCGGGGAAGATGATCAGCGAGTTGCCGGCGCCGATGAGTTCGCCGGCGTATCTGAGCGCGTGACGGGCGCCCGCTTCCCGCTGGGGCAATGGAAAGGCGTTGAACAGCGCCGTCGACAGGTAGTAGTTCAGGCCATTCGTCAGACGCGCGCGGCGGCTGTGCCGCTCCGGGTGGAAGTGGGCCGCGAAGAACTCCTTGGCCATGGCGGTGACCACGCGGTACCGCGCCGCGCGCGGCAGCGCGGCCAGGATGACGGGCGTGTCCATGTAGCTCTGGTGGTTGGAGGCAAACACGACCGGCCCGCCGGAGGCGGCCAGGTGTTCGAGTCCGTCCACCCGCAGCCGAGCGAACAGGCGCGTCATCGGCAGCAGCCAGACGGCAAGACAGATGCGCCGGAGCGTGCGGATGGGCCACGACTGGTTCCAGGTCGGGAGCGGGAACGCGCCGCTGCCGGCAGGGGAGTTCCGTGACGGCTCTGCGACCAGCGCTTCGAGGTCGGCGACCGTGGCGGCGGCTCCGACGGCCGATTCGTCGACGTTCGCATCGAGTTCGTGCTCGAGCGCCATCATCAGCTCGACCCGTTCGAGCGAGCTCAGACCGAGTTCGTCAAGCCGGGTGTCGCGGCTGACCGCGCTGCCCGCCACGCGCGCCAGAATCGATGTCAGGTCGCGTTCCGCGCCCCCGATCGGCGCCGTCGCCGGCGTCGCGCCCTGCTCCACCCACTCGCGCACGACCCGGCGCTTGAGCTTCTGCGTCCCCTCCGTGCGGGGCAACCTGGCGTCCGGCCAGACCAGCACCTCGCGGATGCGCTGGTGGTCGCCAAGCTGGCGATTGGCGGCCCGCATGATGTCTGACGGGTCGGTCGGCGTGGCCAGCGCCACCACCGCATGCACCCGCTCTTCGTTGTCGCGGGTGATGCCGACGACCGCCGTTTCGCCCACGCCCGGCAGCGTGTTGACGACCCGCTCGACATCCTCCGGAAAGACGTTGAGCCCCTCCGGTGTCACGATGACCTCCTTCTTCCGGCCATGCACCTGCAGCCGCCCCTGCTCGTCGAGCGTTCCGAGGTCGCCGGTGTGGAACCAGCCGTCGTCAAACGTGTCCGCGGTATCTGCGCCGGCGCCGAAATAGCCGGTCGTGACGTTGTCGCCCTTGACCAGAATCTCTCCGTCGTCCGCGATTCGCACCTCGACCCCGGCGATGGGGGAGCCCACGGAACCACGACGGGTCTTGAACGGGTGATTGAGCGTCACGATGGGTGCCGTTTCCGTCAGTCCGTAGCCCTGCACCACCAGAAACCCCAGACCTGACCAGAACGCCTCGAGGTCCGGGTCCAGCGGCGCCGCCCCGACGATGAAGCACCAGAATTTCATCCCGAACCGGCGGTGGATCCGGCGGTAGCGCCACCAGCGGCGGGCGACATGTTCCGCGTTTGGCGGCGGTTGGGCGGCCTCTGGTGCGACCTGCACGATGTGCTCGCGTAGCACGTCCAGGATCTTCGGCACACACACCAGGACGGAGATGCGGCGTTGCCTGATCTGCTGCACGATGGCCGAAGGGCTGTAGCCCCGCATGAACACGCAGACCCCTGGCAGCATCGGCGGGATGAACGTGGACAGCGACTGGCCGAACAGGTGGCTCAGCGGCAGCAGGTTGAGAAAACGCAGCGGAAAGAAGGGCCGGCCGTAGCGGCGATACTTCAGCACTTCGCGCTCGACCGGCACGATGTTCGCCAGCACGTTGCGGTGCGTGATGATCACGCCCTTCGGTTCGGCGGTGGCGCCCGACGTGAAAATGATCTCCGCGACATCGTCCCGGTCTGCCCGATGAACACCCGCCGGGCCGGCGGCCTCGGGCGCGGCGCGCGCCAGGTCACGCACCTCGGAAAGTGACCAGACGTCGAAGCCCGACTGCGCGGGCGGATGCACCTCGTCGCCCGTCAACAGGACACGCGCGCCGACCAGCGCCCCGACCCGTCCGAGGAAGTCGGCTGACGCCCGATAGTCGATTGGCACCACGATCACGCCGCGCAGCAGGCAGCCCCAGAACGCGATGATCCACTCGGGACGGTTCTCGCCCCAGAACAGCACCTTGTCGCCCGCGCCGAGGCCGGCCGCCGCGAGCCGTGACGCGAAACCGATCGCCGCGCCGCGGACGTCGTCATAGGCGTAGCGCCGCACCAGATACCCGTCGTCGTGCACGAAGAACTCGGCGGCGGACCGCAGCCGGTCATCGAAGAAGTCGATCAGGGTGTCCCGGACCATGAACGCATTATGATGGAAGACCGTATTCAACTGATGGTGCCTTCGCTCGTTCCGCCGCGTCGCTCTATTTGCAGTCTGTCCATCTGCGTCGTGCTGGCGTGCGGCTGCGGGAGGGCGCCGGAACAGGCGCTCGTCGAGCCGCCGCCGGTCTCGGTCCCGGCCGGCATCACGCCGCCGTCGTCGGAGGCCGGGGCAGCCGAAGCGCTTTCGATCTCTCCCCGGTCCGGGGCCTGGGTGGATGTCGAGATGCCCGGCAGCGACACGCCGGTGGCCACCTGGGTCGTCCGGCCGGAGGGGCCGGCGGACGCGCCCGTCGTGCTGGTCATTCATGAGCTGTTCGGGATGACCGACTGGGTGCGGGCCGTGGCGGACCGGTTGGCCGAGAACGGGTTCGTGGCGGTGGCGCCGGATCTGTTGTCGGGGTTGGGACCGGAGGGCGGCGGGACGGCGTCGGTGGCCAGCCGGGATGAGGTCGTCCGCCTCATTCGGGCGCTGCAGCCGGCCGACGTCATCGCCCGCCTCGACGCGGTGCGCACGTATGCGTCGACGCTGCGGGCCACGACCGGTGCGGTGGCGGCGCTCGGGTTTTGCTGGGGAGGCTCGACCAGCTTCGCCTACGCCGTCACCGAGCCTCAGCTCCGCGCCGCGGTCGTTTTCTACGGCAGCTCGCCGGAGGAAACGGCCGACTACCGCCGAATCAGGGCGCCGGTGCTCGGCCTGTACGGCGGCGACGACGAGCGGGTGAACGTCACGATTCCGATTGCGGCACGGGAGATGGCGCGGAACGGCAAGCACTTCGAGACCGAGGTGTTCGACGGCGCCGGACATGGCTTCCTGCGCATCCAGGAGGCGCGCGGCGGAGCCAATCGCGAGGCGAGCGAGCACGCCTGGCGGCGTGCCGTCACGTTCCTGCAGCGCCATCTGCACTGACGAGGCAGTCGACGGGCCGCTTGCTATGGGATCGCATATCCCGCCGGACGCGGCGGGAGGCCGTGCCGGTCACACGACGCGCGGCCGCTACCGCGGGCTGCCAGCGCGGATTCCTCAGCCGTGTGACAAACCAGGGCCGCGTGTCACTTGAACGACACCCCGATATTGAAGGCCATCCTGGTCATGCGCGGCGACCCCGGTTCGGTATCAGTCTGCGACAGCGGGCTGATCGCGTAGAGCCGCAGGTCGAGCGACAACGCCAATCCGCGCCGGACGAACCAGCGCGCGCCGCCGCCATAGTTGAGCGTGCGGGAACGGCGTTGCCGGGGCACGGTCGGCTGGTCGACGTACACGGTCATGCGCGAGCTGCCGAGACCGCCGCTCAGATAGCTCCAGCCGTCGCCATCGCCGAAGTTGAACGACAACTGCGGGGACAGCGCGGTGAAGCGGGTCTTGACCGCCGGCCCCCCGGCGTCCGGATCGTCGTCGCCCGGGATGCGGCTCGGCGCCGTGAACAGCGCCGACCCGCCCACTCCGAAAGTGATTCCACGCCACGTGAACAGATAGAGGTGCCCTCCGACATCCAGTCCGAGACCCCACTTCCGCAGTTGCGCCGGGCCGAGCCCGCGCGCCGCCGCCAACTCGGCCACCTGACCGACATTGACGAACGAGCCCCTGACGTCGACCACGTAGGGGCCGATCGGACCCGGGTCCTGCGCCGCCGCGGGCCGGACGAACGCGGCGGCCAGCAGGGCGGTGTGGACGGCGGTCAGGGTCGTTCGCGTCAGCGTGCCTGGAGAACGCCGCATGTCGGGAGTATACCGGCCGGTCTCCCGCCGCCGCCGGCCCGGTATACTCTGGGGCTGCTGAACTCGCCATGAGCGCCATCGTTCCCGTCGACGCGATTGACGCCGCGGCGCGGCGTATCGCCGGCGTCGCCCGGTGGACGCCGCTCGTCGAGTTGCCGCTCGGCGAGCGCGCCCCGATATTGGCCAAGTGCGAGAACCTGCAGGCCATCGGGGTGTTCAAGATCCGCGGCGCCTACAACTTCCTCTCGCAGCTCGACGACGCCGAGCGGCGCCGCGGGGTCATCACCTATTCCTCGGGAAATCATGCCCAGGCCGTCGCGCTGTCCGCCCGCAGGTTCGGTGCGCCGGCGGTGGTGGTCATGCCGGAAACGGCGCCGCCGATCAAGGTCGAGGGCGCACGAGCGCTGGGAGCCACGGTTATCTTCGAAGGGACCACTTCGGCTGAACGGAAGCGCAGGGCCGAAGCGGAAGCGGCGCAGCGGGGCATGTGCATCGTCCCCCCGTTCGATCACAGGTGGATCATCGAGGGACAAGGGACCGTCGGGCTGGAGATCCTGCGCGATTGTCCGGGCGTCGCGCAGGTGCTGGCGCCGGTCGGCGGCGGCGGACTGCTGGCGGGGGTGGCGGCGGCGGTGAAGCAGCACCGCCCGGATGTCCGGATCGTCGGGGTGGAACCGGTCGGCGCCGCGAAGATGCAGGCCTCGCTGGCGGCCGGCCGGCCGGTGACCCTTGAGCGGGTGGCGAGTCTGGCCGACGGGTTGTTGCCGGTACGGCCGGGCGATCTCACCTTCGAGCACGTGCGCCGGTTCGCCGACGAGATCGTGACCGTCGACGACGCGGCCATCGCAAGGGCCGTGCTCTGGCTGTTTCGGCGGGCGAAGCTCGTGGTCGAGACCAGCGGCGCCGCCACGGTGGCGGCCATCCTCAGCCGGCGCGTTCCGGCGGCGCAGGCTGGAGACGGTCCGACCGTGGTGGTGCTCAGTGGCGGGAACATCGGTCTGGAGACGCTGTGCGGACTCGGCGCCGACTTTGGCGATCCGAATGCGAACGCGTCTGCGGAACCCGGACTCGCCTGAACCGCCGGCCGTCAACGGTTCGTCGACGGGGTCAGCAGCTCTCGCGCCGCCGCAACGGCCGCTTCCAGCGTCGTGAACTGGCCGTCGAGCTGGCGTTCGTAGACCGCCTTCAGGATGCGGCCGATCTCCGGTCCGGGCGTCATCCCGAGCGCCAGCAGGTGCCGCCCGAGCAGGAGGGGAGCCGGTGGCGCGTGTTCCACCCCGAGCGCGCGGGCGCGGCTCAGAAACCAGTCCATCGCCGAACAGTCGAACGGACCGGTCCGGCCCAGGCAGTCCGACTTGGCCAGCCGCGACAGCAGTTCCAGATCGACACGCCGCGCGAGCCGCCGGAAGGCGCCGTCGCCGACGCCGTCCGGGCTCGTGTGCCACATGCCCGGCTTGAGATGCTGCGCCACCAGGCCGATCACTTGCTGGCGCACGTCGTACCCGCTCATGGAGTGGACGTTAAGACGGTCGAGCAGCGCACGGGTCGGTGCGACGCCGGCCTCCTCATGATTCAGCGAGCGGATGCGGCCGTCGATCACCGCCGTGGTCGCCGGCTTGCCGAGGTCGTGGCAGACGGCGCCCAGCATGACCGCCACCTGCTGCGGGCGTTCGAGATCGCCGATCCGCGAACGGGCCTCGTCGATCACCAGCAGCGTATGGACCCAGACGTCGCCTTCCGGGTGCCACTCCGGTTCCTGTGCGCACCCGACCAACGCCTTGAGCTCTGGGAACAACCGCTCGATCACGCCGAGATCGAGCGCCAGCGCGAAGCCCCGCGAGGGACGGTCGGCCCAGAGGAGCAGTTTCTCCATCTCGCCCCAGATCCGTTCCGCCGGCAGGTCATCCAGCGCCGTCGAACGGCAGATCTGCCTGGTGTGCTCGTCGACCGCGAGGTCGAACCTGGCCGCCAGTTGCAGCGCCCGCAGCACCCGCAGACTATCGTCACCGAACGTGTCGGGGTCGACCACCCGCAACACGTGTCGCTCGAGGTCGCCGCGGCCGCCGTGCGGGTCCAGATAGTCGCCGCTGATCGGGTCCCAGCCAATCGCGTTGATCGTGAAGTCGCGCCGTCTGGACGCCTGCTCGAACGTCAGATCAGGGTCGCCGGTCACGGCAAAGCCGCGGTGACCGGTCCCGCTCTTCGATTCGGTCCGCGGCAGCGCGACGTCGACCGGGCCGGCCTTGTACACGGTGAAGCTCTCGCCCACCGTGTTGACTGGAGCGACGGTCTCGAGCAGCGCCCGCAGCGGTTGCGCGGCGATCCCGTATACCTCGAGGTCGATGTCGTTCGAGTCACGGCCCAGCAGCCGGTCCCGCACCCAGCCGCCGACGAATAGCGCGCGTCCCCCAGCGTCACGCGTCCGTTCGGCGATGCGCGACGCCACCTGGTACTCGGTCATCATGTGCGTGCTCCGTCGGGTCTCACGCCGGCCCGCGTCCGGGAGCGAGGGACCGGGCCAGTCGAAATCCGTAGTCGGTGTACCGGAATGCCGGGTCGAGACTGCTGCGCGCCGCGGTGCGGTTCATCGTCAGCGCGTGTCGCCAGGCCCCGCCCCGGGACGCCCGGCGCCGCCCTTCCTGCGGTCCGGTCGGGTTGGATGCCGGCGATTCCGCGTAGAAGTCTCGACCGTGCCAGTTCGAGCACCATTCGTGAATGTTGCCGGCAATGCCGTACACACCGAATCCGTTCGGTACGCCGAGCGTGACCGGCCAGGGGCCATCGAGCGGGCCGCTGCCGTTGTTCGGCACCCACGCCGGAATCTCCTCACCCCACGGATACCGCTGTCCCTCGGCGCCCCCGCGCGCCGCGCGCTCCCACTCCGCCTCGGTGGGGAGCCGTACCGGCGCGTCACGCCGGGTGCGCCATGCGCAATAGGCTTGCGCGTCATGCCAACTGACACCGACCACCGGCAGGTCCGGCCGCCGGAACACCGGGTTGTCCCACTCCCGGGGATCGTCGTGAGCCGTATCGGCGAGAAAATGCGCATACTCCAGACGGGTGACCGGGTGCACCGCCAACTCGAACGCGTCGATCCAGACCCGGTGCACGGGGCCTTCCGCCGTCTGGCCGTCGTCACTTCCCATGCGGAACCACCCCCGGGGGATGGTCACGAATTCGGACATCGCTGGATCATGGCATGGATCGCGCTTGTCGCCAGACGTTCGTGGCGGCGCCGCTCGCCGCACCGGGAACTCGTATTGCGGCCGGCCGGATGCGGCACGGTTCGCGTGCAGCAGGGCGATTGCCGCGGGCTGCCCGGTATCGGCCGGTCCCGGTGGGGCGACAAAAGGCTGATATCATGATGCGTTGGTCGTGCCGGTTGCGAGCGCGGGCCGGTCGGGCCGTTTCACGCATGCGTCACCAGATCAGGGCGTCGTTCGGCGGGGTGTTGCTCATTGTGGCGGTGGCGGCCTCCGGCGCCTGCTCTCTGCGGACGATGGCGGTCAACGCGATCGTCCCCGCACTCGCGAATCCGGATGTCTATCTTTCCGAAGAGGATCCCGAGCTGGTGCGGGATGCGCTGCCGTTCCTGCTCAAGACGCTCGAGTCGATCATCGACGCCGAGCCTGAGCAGGACCAGGCGCTGGTGTCCGCGTGCAGCGGGTTCACCCTGTATGCCAACGCCTTTCTGCAGGTCGACGCCGATCTGGCCGAGTGGGACGACTACGAGCGGGCGCTGGCGCTCCGCGACCGCGCGGCGAGCCACTACGTCCGCGCCCGCAACTACTGCCTGCGCAGTTTCGAGTTGAGATACGAGGGGATCACCGAGCGGCTGCGTCAGGATCCGGTGGCGGCAGTGGCGGTGACCGGCGTCGAGGACGTCGAGGTGCTGTTTCTGCTCGGGGCCGCGTGGGGGCTGGCGATATCGAACACGATGTCCCCTGATCTGATTGGCGACCTGCCGGCCGTGCGGGTGCTCCTGGCACGGGCGCTGGAGCTTGACGAGGACTATGAGCGCGGCGCCATTCATGGGGCGCTCATCATCCTCGAGTCGTTGCCCCCGGAAGTGGGCGGGTCGCCAGAGCGGGCCCGCGAGCATTTCGAGCGCGCGGTCGAACTGTCCAACGGCCTCGACGCGGCGCCCTATGTGAGCTATGCCACGGGGGTGCTGCAGCCGGCTGAAGCGCGCGCCGAATGGGAGCGCATGCTCGGCCAGGCGCTGGCCATCGATCCGGATGAGGACACCAGCGTGCGCCTCATGAATCTCATCAACCAGAAACGGGCTCAATCGTTGCTGGACCACGCCGACGATCTGTTTTTTGACCCGCTGGAGACCGAGGAGACCCGTCCATGACGTCCCGATCACTCGTCGTTGCCGCCGCCCTGGCGCTGGTCCCGGCCATGCTGGCCGCGCAGCGCACGACCCGCCTGCAGCTCGGGTCGATCGTGCCGGCCAACTCCATCTACGACCGCAGTCTGAAGCAGATGGCCGCCGACATTCAACGCGATACGGACGGGCGGGTGCAGGTGCGCGTGCAGTCGAGCGGGAACACCGACGAGGCCACCCTGGCCCGCCGTCTCCGTGCGGGCCGACCCCAGGCGGCGGTCTTCGTCCAGCCGGCCGAGTTCGACGATGCCTTCAGAGTGCTCACCATTCCGTTCTTCTTCGAGTCGGATGACGAGGCGTTCCACGTGATCGAGAAGCTCACCCCGGCCTTCGAACGGGCGCTGGCCGAAGACGGACTGGTGCTGCTGAACTGGGGGCACGGGGGCTGGGCGCACTTCTTCACGGCCGAGCGCGTCGAGACCTTGGACGGGTTGAAGGCGACAAAGCTCTTCACCTCTGCCGGCGACGAGCGCATGCTGCAGTGGTACAAGGAAAGCGGGTTCGATCCGGAACCGCTGGCGATCACCGACGTCATGCTGGGGCTCAACACCGGGTTGATCAACGCCTATCCCAGCCCTCCATACGCGGCGTTGCTGCTCGGGTGGTACGACAAGGTGTCGTACATGATGGATGTGCCGCTGACACCGGTGCTTGGCATTACCGTCGTCACCGAGCGAAGCTGGAGCCGCATCAGCGCCGAAGACCAGCGGGCGATGAAGGTCGCGGCGAAGCGGATGGAGGATGTCCTGCGCGGACAGGTACCCGTGGAGGAACGCTCGTCAATCGAGCAGATGGAGTCGCGCGGACTGACCGTCGTCAGGTTCGACGACGCCACCAAGGCCTCGTTCCGCGCATTGGCCGACGAACTCACCGCCTCCTGGAGAGGCACCCTCGTGCCGGCCGGGATCTACGACATGGCCGTGCGTGAGCGTGACGCCTTCCGCGCCGCCCGGTGATAGTCCGCGCTACTTCCGCCACTGGCCATGAGTGACAGCGTCCCTGTCGATCCCGCCCGGGCACGGCCGCCGGTGGTCCGTGCGTTGCGCGGCGGTGAAGAGTCGGTCGCGAGTCTGGCGCTGGCGGTCATGGTGTTCCTGCCCCTGGCCGAGATTGCCGTGCGGCCGTTCCTGGCGGGCGGCATCCCCGGTTCCATTACCTTCGTACAGCACCTCACGCTCTGGGTCGGCTTTCTCGGCGCCGCGCTGGCCGCGCGCGAAGGGAAGTTGATTGCGCTGGCGACGGCGACGTTCATTCCTGACGGCCCGCTGCGGCGGGGCACCGTGGTCTTTGCGGCGCTGGTCGGCGCGGCGGTCTCGACCATTCTGGCCACCGGCGCGTACGAGTTGATGCGCTTCGAGCGCGAGGGCGGCGCCACGATTGCCGCCGGGGTGGCGGTCTGGGTTGCGATCATCGTGATCCCGGTGGCGTTCGCCGCCATCGCCCTGCGTCTGGTCTGGCGTGCGTCACCCGCGTGGGGCGGTCGCGCGGTGGCGGCGGTCGGTCTCGTGATCGGGTTCTGGTTGGGGACCGCCGATGGAATTCTGGCCGCGGTTCCGCTGTGGCCGCTGATCACCCTCGTGATCGTGTCCGCCGTGCTCGGTGCGCCGATCTTCACCATCCTGGGCGGTGCGGCGGTGCTGCTGTACATGGGAGACGGCGACCTGCCGGTCATCGTCGCCATCGAGACCTACGCCCTGAACACGTCGCCGCATCTGCCTGCGATTCCGCTGTTCACGCTGGCCGGATTCATCCTGGCGCAGGGGAACGCCTCCGAGCGGCTGCTGCGTGTCTTTCGGGCCGGGGTCGGGTGGGTGCCGGGCGGCACCGCCATTGTGTGCGTCGTGCTGTGCGCGTTCTTCACGGTGTTCACCGGTGGTTCGGGAGTCACGATTCTGGCGCTTGGTGGACTGCTGTTCCCGGCCTTGCTGAAAGACGGCTATCGCGATCGCTTCTCCCTGGGTCTGCTCACGGCATCAGGGTCGCTGGGGTTGCTCTTTCCGCCGGCGATGCCGCTCATCCTCTACGCGATCGTCGCGCAGGTGGCGCCGGACGACCTGTTCGTGGCCGGGATCGTACCGGGCGTGCTGCTGGTCGTGCTGACGGCGGCCTGGGGCGTGCGCGAGGGGGTGACCACTGGCGCCGGACGGCATGCGTTCGCCGCGCCCGAGCTGCGCGCGGCGCTGTGGCAAGCGAAGTGGGAGTTGAGCATCCCCTTCGTCGTGCTGGGGGTGCTCTTCAGCGGGTTTGCCACGCTGGTCGAGACCGCCGCCTTCACGGCCCTGTACGCGGCCGTCATCCAGGGCGGGATTCACCGCGATTTCACTCTGGGACCGGGGTTGCGGCAAGCGTTCAGCGAATGCGTCGTGCTGGTCGGCGGCGTGCTGATCATTCTGGGGGTCGCGGTCGGCTTCACCGCCTGGCTCAACGATGCCGACGTGCCGTACCTGCTCGTGGACTGGGCCAACGAGAACGTCGGGTCGCGCCTGACGTTCCTGCTCGGGCTCAACCTGTTCCTGTTGCTGGTCGGCTGCGTGATGGACATCTTTTCCGCCATCTTCGTCGTCGTACCGCTCATCGTGCCGGTGGCCGAGCAGTTCGGGATCCACCCGCTGCATCTCGGCATCATCTTCATCGCGAATCTGGAGCTCGGGTTTCTGACGCCACCGGTCGGGCTCAATCTGTTCCTGGCCTCCTATCGCTTCGACCGGCCGTTGCTGGAGGTCTACCGCGCGTCGTTGCCGCTGCTGGCAATTCTGGGGTTTGGCGTCCTGATCATCACGTATGTACCGTGGCTGACGTTGGGGTTGCTCGAGTGGCTCGGCCGCCTGTGAGGCGTACGAGCCTGGCGCCTGCGGATGCTCGCCCGCGCATGTTGGTGAACGGTGTGGAGGCAATTCAATGCTAAAGCGTATCTGGCGACCGATTGGGATCATGGTGGTGTTGGCGGGTTGCGGCGGGCCGCAGCCGATGGAGCCCGAGGCCGAGCCGCCGGCGGCGCCGGACGGCATGCCTGGTGGGGAGGAGCATCTCGCGAACATCCGCCAGTTGACCTTCGGCGGCGAGAACGCCGAGGCCTACTTCGCGTTCGACGGTAATCGGCTGATCTTCCAGTCCTCCAGGGAAGGGGTGCCGTGCGACCAGATCTTCACGATGGAGCTCGACGGGACGAACGCCCGCATGGTCAGCAGCGGCGAGGGGCGGACGACCTGCGGCTACTTCTTCCCGGACGGCGAATCGATCGTGTACGCCTCGACCTATCTGGGGGGCGCCGAATGCCCGCCCGAACCCGGTTTCGAGATGGGGTACGTCTGGCCCATCTACGACAGTTACGACATTTTCACCGCCAATCCTGACGGCTCGGGACTGACCCGCATCACCGACGCTGACGGATACGACGCGGAAGCGACGGTCGGCCCGGACGGGCGTATCGTGTTCACGAGCGTGCGCGACGGCGACATGGAGATCTACTCCATGAACGGCGACGGCTCGGACGTGCAGCGTTTGACCAACAGCCCCGGGCCAGACGGCGGTCCGTTCTTCTCGTCCGATGGCAGCAAGATCGTGTTTCGCGGCCGGGCCATCGAGCCGGGGCCGGAGCTCGACGACTTTCAAACGCTGCTCGATCAGGGTCTCTGGAGACCGACGGCGCTCGAGATTCTCGTGATGGACGCCGATGGCGGCAACCTGCGGCAGGTGACCGATTTGGGCGGCGCCAGTTTCGCGCCGTTCTGGCATCCGGACAACGAGCGCATCATCTTCAGTTCCAACTCGCACAATCCGGACGGCCGCAACTTCGATCTGTTCATCATTCACGAGGACGGCACCGGGCTCGAACAGATCACGTTCAACGACACGTTCGACGGGTTTCCGATGTTCTCGCCGGACGGGCGGGCGCTCGTGTTCGCGTCGAATCGTGACGCCGCCACCGAGGGCGACACGAACGTGTTCATTGCCGACTGGGTCGAATAGTCCGGGCGCGAACGCGGTCGGGGACGCGGCGGCGCGGGATGACGGCTCTCGGATCGGCGGACCGGGCACCGAATCGGCGTCTGCGCGCGTGGGTCGGAGAGGTGGCGGGCGGCCGGTCCGAGCAGGCTAGTGCGTCAGATTGGAACTGCCCCGGTCACGCAGCAGGTGGTTCAGGCTGCGCCCGTAGTATCGCAGGACCTGACGCTCGCGCACGCGGTAGCGTTCGCCTTCGACCACGATGATGCCGCGCGTGGCGAGCGGCTCGGTCGCCTGATCGACCGCGTCGCGGCCGCTCTCGACACCCAGATTCGCGTTAGCCAGCCGCAGGGCGTCAAGCAGTTCGTCGATCCGGTCCTCGAGGTCGCGCCGCCGCATTGACGGACGAAGCGCCGCTGAGAGCAGCGCAGTGGGCAGCACCTTGTACAGCTTGCCAATCGCCTCGCGAGTATGACGTGTCAACATCACGAGATCGCGCCGCGATTCAGGGTCGGCGGTGGCGATCGGAATCGGCTGACCGAAGTTCACGAACACGCGTGACTCGTAGCCGACGGCGTAGCGCACCATCTCGGCGACCTCGGCCGTGAACGGCCGCTGGCGGCGTTTCACGCCCTGGCGGGCGAGGGTCTGATCTTCGAGCACGAGATCGTACGCGATGGCTACCGGCACGATGACCGCGTCCGGATGGCGCGCGTGCATCACCGCCTGCAGCAGACCGGTCTTCAGGGACTTGAATTCGCCGCTGTAGCTGCGTCCGCCCTCCAGATAGCAGAACAGGTCGTGACGGTGCACCACCTCGGCGACATATGCACGGAGCGTGGCCAGATACGCCGGGTCGCGCGAGTTGCGGCGGATAGGTATGGCGCCTGTGACGTGTCGATTCAAGAGACCCATCGCGCCGTTGAACAGGTTGATGCCGGCGACCATCACCGGAGGGCGCACGCCGTTTTCGTCAAGGACGAGCAACTCGACCAGATAGTCGATATGGCTCTTGTGGTTGGACGCGTAGACCACCCGGTTCGAGCGGGTGGCGGCCTGCGCCAACTCGACCTGTTCCGGGTGCCGGCGGATCTTGCGCAGAATCGGGTAGAGCGGATGCTTCAGGATGCGATACACCGAGTATCGCTGGGTCGTGCTGAGTTCCTCGATATAGGCGGCAATGCGTTCCTGGGCCTGGTCCGGCGTCAGTCCCGGGCCGCCCCGCAGATACCGTGCCACCTCCTCGCTGGATAGCACTGCCTGCGTGATCTTATCGTCCACACGGGCACTATACCATGACGCTAATCGCCGGCCGCGGAGCCCTCCGGGACCGGCGGAAAGGGGTGCGGGTCGGCCCGATCTCACGGTTCGACGGTGACGATAACCGGCTGCGAGAGCCGCACGGTGAGCATGGTGCCGGGCGGCAGAGTGGCCGGCTCCGCATCGTTGTTCAGCGCCGCCGCGGTGCCCCCCGCGGCGCCGATCGAGCCGCCGATCGCGGCGCCCCGACTGCCGCCGAAAATGGCCCCGAGAATCGCCCCGCCGACTGCCGCGCCACCGATCTTCGCGACGCTGTCGCGGCCCTCCGGCTGGCCCGTCCGATAGATGGTCTCGGTGAGGACCGGCAGGCGCGGCCCGCCGTCCATCACCAACGTGTGGAATCGCACCCCCAGGCGAGAGGCGTCTTTGAGTTGGCCGCCCTGTTCGACCAGCACGACCGAGCCCAACATACGGGCGCCAGCCGGCACCGCCACCTGATCGCCGACCAGGACGTTTCTGGTGACTCGAGCCTCGACCGGATCTTCCACCCGCGCGGTGCGGGTCGACACGGCAGTGTCGACCTGAAGACCAATTACCGAATCGGCCGCGAGTTCGTACTCGATGAACACGGGTGCCGCGTCACCGGTCGCCGCGGTCTCGACCAGACTCGTGCCGGTTGGTCCGGCCGCGACCGGTTCAAGTGTGGCCGGTGCATCCCGGTTCGTCGCGTCTTCGGGCCGGCTCCATCCGTCAATCGCCGGCAGGTCGACGCTCGCCGTCTGCACGGGCGGCGGGTCCGCCGCGGTCGTGGCCGTCCCGTCCGGTGCTGACCCGACCGGTGCGCTAGTGCTGGCCGCCGCGGTCGTGGCCGTTCTGTCCGGCGCTGACCCGACCGGTGCATTAGTGCTGGCCGCCGCGGTCGTGGCCGTCCCGTCCGGTGCTGACCCGACCGGTGCACTCGTGCTGGCCGCCGCGGTCGTGGCCGTTCTGTCCGGCGCTGACCCGACCGGTGCATTAGTGCTGGTCGCCTGCGCCGCAGCCTCTGCGCTCGATGACGTGTCCGCCGCCGCCGGCGTCACTTTCGGTTCGGTTGGGACAGGCGGTCTGGCCGGCTCGACCGGGACCGACGGTGCGGCCGGCTCGATCGCGCCTGGGGACGCGGCCGGTGTCGCAGCGGATTCTGCCGCGGCGACCGGTTCCGGCGTGCTGGTCGCCGGCACGGCGGTCGCAGGTTCGAGCGGTTCGGCCGGAGTGACGTTGCTCACCACCGCCTCCGTCATGTCGACTTCCGACATGTCTGGAGTCAGCCGACTGGCCGCAGGTTGCAGGGAGACGGCGTTCTGACGGACGGCCAGATACGCGCCGGCGCCGGCCGCCGCGATGACGGCGACGGCGAGTCCGGCAATGGCGATCGGTTTGGTGAACATCGTACGGTTCCTCTCTGCCGTCAGAACTTAAGCAAGTGCGATGCCAATTGCAGTGTTCACAGGCTAGTGCTGCGGCATATTTTAACATTAGGACTATCGGGGAACTCGTCTCGAACCGAGAGAGTTCTCATGCCACAGAAAAGGTACATCGTTCGACTCACCGCCGAGGAACGCGAGGTCTGTCAGCAGACGGTCCGCAAGCTCAAGGGCAGCAGCGAGAAGGTACGCCGCGCGCAGATTCTCTTGCAGGCCGATGCGGACGGACCGGGGTGGACCGACCAGCAGATCGCCGACGCCTTTTCGTGCCGCACCAAGACGGTCGAAAACATTCGCCAACGATGCGTACTGGCAGGATTCGAGCGGGCGCTGGAACGCAAACGACGGCCGTCGCCCCCGGTCCCCAAGCTGCTCGACGGCGAACAGGAAGCGCAGGTCATCGCCCTGCGTCTGGGCCCGCCCCCCAAGGGCTACGCCAACTGGTCGTTGCGGCTGCTGACGCGGCGGGTCGTCGAGTTGCAGATCGTCGAGTCGGTCAGCCGCGAGACCCTCCGGCGGACGCTAAAAAAAACGGGATGACCCGGCGGAAAATCGAGTACTGGGTGATCCCGCCGGAGGCCGACGCCGAGTTCGTGGCGCACATGGAGCAGGTCTTGGACACCTATGCGCAACCGTACGACCCGGCTTGCCCGGTCGTGTGCATGGATGAGCAGCCGGTGCAACTGGTCAAGGAAACGCGCCCGCCGATGGCCGCCACGCTGGCGCGGCCCCGCCGCGTCGACTACGAGTACGAACGGGCCGGCACGGCCTCGGTCTTCCTGTTCAGCGAGCCGCTGGCGTGTTGGCGGCGGGCGACGGCGCGGGCCCGGCGGACGAAGGCGGACTGGGCGGTGGAGGTCGCCGACCTGTTGGAGGGCCGCTACGCCGACTGCCCGAAAGTCACCCTGGTGTGCGACAACCTCAACACGCACACGCCCGGCGCCTTCTACGAGGTGTTCGAGCCGGCCCGGGCTCGGGAACTGGTTCGTCGCCTCGAGTTCCGCTACACGCCGAAGCACGGGAGCTGGCTGAACATCGCCGAGAACGAACTGAGTTCGATGACGCGTCAATGCCTGGACGGGCGCCGCATTGGCGACCTCGAGACGCTGCACGGCGAAGTGTCGGCGTGGTCCACCGACGTCACTGCTACGCAACGCGGTGTCGACTGGCAGATGCAGGTCGACGATGCGCGCCGCAAACTCAAGTCCGTCTATCCGAATATTATAATGTGACAGACCACTAGGAGCCGGCTGCGAGCGCCAGCGTCCCGTGTTTCGGTTCTGCACCACGCATTCAGCACCTCGGTCGCCACTGCAGTGCGTTCCGTGCTGTCCGCCCGCCGGTCCAAACCGATGACATGGTGTCCCTCTCGAAGGACACGCGACGTCCGTTGGAGGACACCTCGCACAACGCCCGGGGTAGACTTGCATCGTTGCGTACCAGAACCAGCATCACCGTGGTCGGAGGCGGGGTCATCGGTTGCGCCGTGGCGTACGAGTTGGCCCGTCGCGGGGCTGATCTCTGTGTCATGGACTGCCGCGATGTGGGCCAGGGCGCTACCCAGGCGTCAGCCGGCATGCTGGCCCCGTTCACCGAAGCCGGCCATCCCGGACCGCTGCGGCAACTCGGCTGTCGCAGTCTCTCGCTCTACGATCGCTTCGTGGCCGACGTGGTCGATGACAGCGGCGAGGCGATTCCGTACGAGCGGACCGGTACGATCGAGATCGCATCCGACCGCGCGGCGCTGGCCGGGCTCGAGCGTGCGGGTCATGAACTCGCCACGGCCGACATCGAGTTCCGCCTGCTCGACAGGACAGCGGCCAGGGCGGTGGAACCGCACCTGGGCTCCCTGGTGACTGGCGCGCTCCTCGTGCCGTCGCACGGATACGTGGGAGCCGTTGCACTGACGGCGGCGTTGCGGCGCGGGGCGGCGCGGTACGGGGCCACGTTCTTGACCCCCCGGACCGTCACCCGGGTGTCTCCGATCGCGGACGGCGTCGCGCTCGACACGGACCAGGGTCGCTGGACGAGCGATACGGTCGTGCTCGCCGCCGGCTGCTGGGGCGGTCGCGTGCAGGTGGACGGCGAGGCGCCGCTTCCGGTCCGGCCGGTGCGCGGCCAGTTGCTGCGGTTGCAGGCGCCCGCCGAGGCATGCCCGTCACGCATCGTGTGGTCGCCGCGATGTTACGTTGTGCCCTGGCGCGACGGGACGATTCTGGTGGGCGCGACGGTCGAAGAGGTCGGATTCGATGAGCGCGCCACCGTGGCCGGCGTCAGTACCCTGCTCGATGCGGTGCAGGAGTTGCTGCCGGCGATGACCGCTGCAGAATTCCGTGAGGTGCGTGTCGGCCTGCGTCCCGGCAGCCCCGACGACCTGCCGGTCATCGGTCGGTCGCGGTCGCTGCCCAATCTCTTCTACGCGGCGGGACACTATCGCAACGGCGTGTTGTTGGCGCCGCTGACCGCCACGTTGATCGCCGATCTGGTTTTGGAGGCGAAGACGGACCCGTTGCTCGATGCGGTCGCGCCGGGTCGCTTCGAGGCGGCCTCCCGACCGGACGCTGAAGTATCACGTGACGTCAGGCGGGAAACCGCCTGAACCGATATCGATGTCGCCCGAGCTGAAGCGAAGCTATAGCGCCAGGGAGGTGACTGCGCTGACCGGGCTGACCGCCAGGCAGTTGCAGTGGTGGGACGCTCACGAGTTGCTGTCGGCCAGCATTGCGTCCCGGCGGACCGCGGCCGGCGGGTTTACCGAGCGCCGCTATTCGCCAGTCGATCTGTACGAGCTGTGCGCGCTGGCCGAGTTGCGCCGCCGTGGGTTCACCGTGCAGCGGTTGCGCAAGCTGCTCGCGGCCCTGCGCGAGCACTTCGAGGTGCGGTTGTTCGACGCGCTCGGGGACGACGGATCGGTCGCGCTGCTCGTCGACGACACCCAGGCCTACGCGCGCACCGCCTCCGGCGCGGTGTACAACCTGCTGGAATCGCCCGGACAGCCGCTGCTCGTGCAGGGCGAGATCGGCGCCCGGACGCTGCGTGTGCGGGTGCGCGGCCGCCCGCGCCGAAAGACACCCAGGGTTCAGACGTGATGCGTGTCTCGAGCGGCGGCGCGCCCGTCAGCCCCGCTCCGCTATGACCGCGTAGTCCTGGTCCCCGTACAGCAGGCGGTTGAGTGCGTCGACGTTGCGGTTGAAGGCCGCCGTCACCCGGTCGAGGCGCGCGTCTTCCCCGCTTGCGCCGGCCTCCGGATCGGGCGCCCTGGCCAGCCGGTGCTCGGGTGGGAAGGGCGACCGGTATACCACCTCCACCTTCTGAAACCCGCCTGCGGTGACCAGGTATGCCAGCGTCTCCGGATGCAGTGGGCGCACGTGCGTGATGTCGCGGATGTAGCTCTGAAAGAAGGCGATCCAGGACGCGACGTTGATCGTCTCCAGCACGATTCGTGCGCCGGGCCGCAGCTTGAGGAAGGCGGTGTCGATGAACCTGAGCAGGTAGGCCGGCTCCAGATGCTCAACCACCTGCGCGGAGAACAGCCCTCCGAGCGAGGCGTCCGGCAGCGACGCCAGATGCGCCAGCAGGTCGCGCTCGACGACCTCCAGTCCCCTTGCACGGCACTGCGCCACCATTTCGGGGTTGATGTCGACACCGGTGGCGGTGATTCCCCGCCCGCGGAGGACATCGAGGAACTCGCCGCGCCCGCAGCCGACGTCCAGCACGTCGGACGCGGCGTCGAAGTGCCGCGCGTAGTAGGCACAACGCGCGCGGATCTCGACCGCTGCTCCGCGGAACCGGTCCTCGAACCCGACGTACTTGGCGCTGTCGGTCGCCGAGGCGAGCTGCGTACCCGGATCCGCAGCATCCGCGCTCGGGGTCTGCGCGGCCACCGCCGCCGCCGGTTGCGCGCTCAGCCGTTCGAGCTCCCGGCGGAGCGACGCGGTGACCTGCCGCCAGGCCGTTGCCGCCTGCCGGATTTCGTTCACGCGGGTTTCGTTCCGTCGTTCCCGTGCCGCTATCGATTCCCAGCGCTGTTGCATGTCGTCGGACACGTCCCCGAGGGTGGCCGAGAGCTCGCCCGCGAGCCGGCTGCGAGCGTCCGCGGCGTCGCTGGCCAGCTTGCTGCGGGCGTTCGCGGATTCGTTCGCCAGCTTTCTGCGGGCGTTCGCGGAATTGTCGGCCAGCCTGCGAAGGGCGTCCGTGGAATCGTTGGCCAGCTTGCTGCGCGCGTCCGCGGAATCGTCGGCCAGCCGGCTGAGAGCCTCAGCGGCCTCGTTGGCCACCCGGCTGCGATCTTCAGCGGCCTCGTCGGCCACCCGGCTGCGATCTTCAGCGGCCTCGTCGGCCACCCGGCTGAGAGCCTCGGCGGCCTCGTTGGCCACCCGGCTGCGATCTTCAGCGGCGTCGCTGGCCAGCTTGCTGCGCGCGTCCGCGGAATCGTCGGCCAGCCTGCGAAGGGCGGCCTCCAGTTCTCCGTCCCGCATGTGGACGTACGGCGCGATTTGCCCGACGAAGCGGGTCAAGGTGTCGACGAGCGCCGCGTTGAACGCCCGCTGCTGTCTGAGTATCGGTACGCTCCGCCAGGCGAATGCAGACAGCCGCCGTCGCCAGTGGCGGCGTCCCTCCGGCTGCGGTGCGTGGACGGGGCCGGCGTAGGGGGTGGTGCCGAGCAGGCGGAGGGCGTCCTCGAGCGCGGCGAGCGCCTCGTGATAAGCACGATGGATCTCGTCCCGCTCGTCGCGTATGCGGGCGGCAGCGTCCTCGAGCGCGGCGTTGGGCTTTGACATGCGGTGGCCTGCTGTAATCGGCGTCGAGCGTGCTCGTCAAGCGTCACAGCCTAGTGGCGCCGATTCGGAAAGTCAATGCTAAGCTGTTGCATTTTAGTGAGTTATCAATTGTGTCCGGGGCCCGAAAGGTGCGCGGGCAGTTGCGCGCGCCGCGCCTCGTCGCACGTCGCGCGACAGGCGCGTTCGATAATCCGAGCGTAGCCGGCCGCCATCCGGTCGAGGGTGAAGCGGGTCTTCCACAACCTGCGTGCGGCGCCGCCGAGTTCCGCGCGCAGCGCGTGGTCTCCGGCCAGCCGGGCGACAGCCAGTGTCAGCAAGTGGTCCTCGTCCCGGATGTCGATCGTCACGCCGACCGGATCGTTCGAATGTCCCTGAAGGTCGTGTGCGGGCGGACGGCCCGCCACCATCCAATCGTTCGGATCAAGCGCCGGCACATCGCTCGCATGGACCAGGTCGGTGACGATCGTCGGTATGCCGGCGGCCAGACAGCGGAGCCACGAGGCAGAGATGGCGCGCGTTGGCGGCCAGCACAGGCTGACGCCGACATCGGCGGCCGCCAGGTGCGCCGGCAGCTCGTCAGGCGGAATGCGGCCGGTCACGCTGACGCGCTGGCTGATGCCCAACCCCTGCGCGTCCGCCTGCAGGCGCTCGCGGTCCGCGGGCTCGCCGCACAGCAGCAGATGCCACGGCGGCGCGCCGTGCGGCAGCGCCGCCAGCGCCCGAAACAGCCGGGAGATCCGCCGTTCGGGTGTGATCGCGCCAAAGGCGCCGAACACCGTGGCGTCCTGCGGCACGTGGTGTCGTTGTCGTACCGTTTCGCGTCCTCCCGCTACGGTCGCCACATCAGATACGCCCATGTCCAGCACGTCGATCTGCAGCCGCGGAGCTTCCTGCCGGAGCTGTGCGGCGAGCCAGGCGTTGTGCACAAGCAGGGCGCGCGCCGAGTCGAGCACGATCTGCCGCATCGGCCAGAGACGGCTCAACGATCCGAGCAACCGTGCCACGCCCAGCTCCGCGACGGCAGCCGGGGCATCCGGGTGGTTGTAGGCGAATTCTGCGCGATATTCATCCGCCGATTCATCCGCTAGCAGCATCCGGACTCTCGCCTGGTGGAGGTAGGCGTCGTGCAGCACCACGAGACCAGGGTACCGGACAAGATACGGCCAGACGGTGTCATGGCACGGCGCTGTACCGAGCTGATACACGATCAGGTCGTAGGGTTGGGCGTGCTGCCGCCGCACGAATTCGCTCGCTCTGAACACGCCGGCCGCCCCGGCTGGTCGCGGCGCATCCGGCGCCGCGGTGAACAGGTCCACTTCGCGGCTGCGCGCCATCGCCGGCAACAGGTCGGCGGTGTAGCCTGCGATCCCGGAACTGTCGGGTGGGATCGGCGAGAACCAGGCAAGGCGCTGCATCGTCATGGTCGACTCAGGCGGCCGCCGCAGGCGGTGCAAGCGGCGGCCCGTGTGGCCGGCGCGAGCCGTGTCAGCGCCACACACACCGTTACGTTGACGATCAGGGCCACGACTCCGGCATGGAGGTTCCACGGCTCAGGGTGGCCGGACGCGAGCAACCCGGCATAGACCGTGGCGCCGGCGCACATTCCGGCCAGCGCGGCACGGGTGGTCAGCGCATTCCAGGTCGCTCCCAGAATGAACAGCGGCGCGACCTGCGCCAGGATCTCCATCTTGAGCTCGGTCAGACCCCACAAGGTGATCCCGGGGTTCAAGGCGATGCCCACGAGCCCCGCGACCAACACCCACGAGATCCTCTTGCCGGTTCGGGTGAGCCGCGCTTCGCCGGCCCCGCGCAGCACCGTGGTACCGAGGACATCCTTGGCCAGCATCGAGGACAGGCTCAACAGCACCGAGTCGGCAGTCGACATGATCGCACTGACGACTGCCACGACGACCAGCAGGCTGAGCGCATACAGGAGCGGCGAGCTGTTCGCCCACACGGTCAGCAACAGCGGCAACACCTGGTCGCCCTCGATCGGGCCGGATCCCGCCAGTTGCTCGATGGCGAGGATGCCGATCAGGAAGATCGATCCGGTCGTCACCAGGGGCAGGAAGACCATGACGCTGAACGACTGCTTCAGTGCGGCGGCGTCCCGCGCCGCGTAGATCCGCTGAATCGCCTGTGGATAGACGGCGCCCGAGAAGCCGATGAGCGCGAGTGTGCTGAACCAGTTGCGCACCACCTCCCACCCGGGCGGTGCGACCTTGTCCGGCGCCTCGACCGCGATCCATGTGGTCACTTCGGCGAGATGCGTGGGTGTCGGGGACGCGGCCAACAGCAGCCCGATCAGTCCACCCGCGAGCATCACTCCCTGCACGGTATCGGTCCAGGCGACGGCGCGCATTCCGCCGACCGTTTCGTAGACGAGCACCACAAGGGTCAGCAGCACGACACCGGCCCAGTAGGGCACTGCGCCGCCGGAGAGACCGGCCGTGATGTGTCCCATTGCGATGAGCTGCGCCAGGAGGTAGTTCGCGATGGCGGCGATCAACAACAGGTTGGCGAACAGGATGAGCACCGGCGATCTGAAACGATACGCGAGCCAGTCGCCCGGCGTCACGAACCGGTGCCGGCGGGCGACGTCATGCAGGCGCGGCGCAAAGCCGAGATAGGCGACGATGATCGCCATCATGAAGCCGACGCTCATGACCCACGAGAATCCCAGGCGATAGGCTTCGCCCGGGTAGCCGATCAGCGTGTTTCCACTGTATTGCGTGGCGTACAGCGTAAGCAGCAGGACCGGCCCCGCCAGTTGACGCCCCGCCAGATAGAAATCAGCGAGCGATTCACGTGCCCGGCGCCGGCGCGCCGCGTACCCCACGGCGAGGATTGCCGCGAGATACAGACCGACGGCCACCACGACCCCGCTCCCAAGAGCGCCGCTCATGAGGCGGGTGGTTCCTGTTCGGGCCAGAGGCGGTGCACCACGAAGGCCGTGAATCCCGCCACGCCGATGCTCGCCAGCAGCGAGAGCACGACCCAGTGGGGCAGACCGAGCCAGAGTCGCAGGGGCGCATCCGCGGGAACGTACCAGGGGACCGAGGCGCCGAACAACAGTAGATACACACCCCAGATCCACGGCGGGAAGTGGCCCCCGCACGCCAGAGCGTCGTCCCGTCCTGCCGTAGTGTCGTGGTCGGCCATCGCTGGGCGCCTGTCGAGGCCGGCGTTGTCCCGCGCGTCATCCCTTATCATAGGCGCGACTATCATAGGCGCGACCGGGGTCGTACCGGCCCGCGGCGTTCGGGAGAGTAGACGATGAGATGGTGGAACGTAGCCGGTCTGGTGGCGCCGCTGATCCTCGCCGCGGCCGCGCCGGGGGCTGGTCAGACGACATCGCTGGCCGGGGTGATCGACTTTCACGTCCACTCGGGTCCCGATTCCAGACCGCGATCGGTCAGCGATCTCGAGGTTGCGCGCATCGCGAAACGCGCCGGCATGCGTGGACTGGTGTTCAAGAACCACTTCACCATGACGGCGGACCGCGCCTGGCTGGCGATGCAGGAGGTGGACGGCATCGAGATCTTCGGGGGTGTGGCGCTCAATCACGCGGTCGGTGGTCTGAATCCGGAGGCGGTCCGTCAATTGGCGGCGTTCTCGGGCGGACGCGGAAAGGTAGTCTGGTTGCCGACCTTCGACGCCGAGTTCTGGATGACGCGGGCGGGGGATCCGGGCGAGTTCGTGCCGGTTCTGCGCGATGGTCGCCCAGACCCGATTCTGGGGGAGATCTTCGATCTGATCGCCACACACGACCTCGTGCTCGCGATGGGGCATTCTTCACCCGAGGAGGTGCTGTTGCTCATTCCGGAGGCGCGGCGCCATGGCGTCGAGCACATTCTGGTGACCCATGGTCTGGGCCAGCAGCCGTCGGCCGCACAGGTCGCCGAGATGGCTGCGCAGGGGGCCATCATCGAACTCGTGTGGCTGGCGGTCGGAAACGGCGAGTTCACGCTGACCGAGTACGCG
The DNA here is from genome assembly GCA_965220695.1 of Vicinamibacterales bacterium. Lineage (GTDB taxonomy): Bacteria > Acidobacteriota > Vicinamibacteria > Vicinamibacterales > UBA8438 > UBA9620. The sequence goes on from OZ244838.1 coordinate 1,033,598, forward strand.
GACGCGATTCGGGCGGTCGGCGCCAAGAGCTTCCTGCTGTCCTCGGATCTCGGACAGGAAATGAACCCGCTGCACACCGATGGCCTCGTACGTTTCATCGACGGGTTGCGCGCCGAAGGCATCAGCGACGCCGACATCGATACGATGATTCGACACAATCCAGCCCAACTGCTGGGGCTGGATCCGTAACGGCCCGCCTGCGCCCGGACTGCGCCGCTGTCCGGCGGTCGATCAGTGCACGTCGTACGAGCTGCCGGAGGCGTCCGGGTCGGCACGCGCCAGGTGTTCCCGCAGTCGCCGTTCGGCGTCGATACGCTCAGCCCCGGCGGGTTCCGCCTCAATCTGTTCTTCCTCCTCCCAGCGCCGCCGCTGTTCCGCCCGGCGCCGCTGGTGGACGCCGATGGCGATCAACGCGAGCCCGGTGATCGCCATCCACAGAAAGGCCGGTCCGGTCAGGAACGGGATCCACCGTTCCCACAGTCGCTGCCGATTCCAGAACCGGCCCACTGCACGCGCCAGTGGTTCGCCGGTGACCGCCGCGAAGGATGCCTCGAACGGTTGGTCCTGGCCGAGTCGGGCCAGCACACGCCCGGCGCTCGCCTGACCGTACGTGCGCAGCAGATCGCGCACCAGTGCGCTGGACACGGCGTAGGCGCGCCGGTTCGCCGCTGGTCCCTCGCCGAACTGCTGTTCAAGATCCTGCAGCGGCACGTCGCCGTGCCTGATCAACGTCCAGGCCAGACGCGAACGGTCCCCGAGTCCGGCGGGACGCTCTGCCGCCAGCGCCAGACCTTCGTTGAACCAGCGCGGGATCGGCCGTCCACGGGCGGCACGTGCAAACAGGACGTGCGCGACCTCGTGATGCAGCAACGTCTCCAGTGAGTTGGTCGGATAACCGCCGGCGCGTTCCGGAAACAGCACGACCATGTTGCGCGACGCATCCGCGAAGCCGGAGATCCAGGTCGGCGTGCCGCGGGCCAGGTCGGAGTCGCCGGCGACGAGCAGCACGTCGATCGGCGGCCCGGGACTTGACAAACCGGAGAGCGTCATGGCCGTCGCCAGACGGGTGACGGGGAACTGTGCGACTTGCGCCGCGACGGTGTCCAGCGAGGCAGGCGCGTCGATGCGGAGCGTAGGGAGGGGCGGCGTCTGACCAGCGGGCGGAAGAGGGACGCTGGCGAGGATCGCCGCCGCCAGCGCCGTGAGCAGAAGGTGCCGGCGGCTGGCCCGGCCCGAGGCGGGGGCGCCGTCTTGCAACGCACCTGCGCCCAATCCACGATCGGTTGCCACCCACGGTCGGACCTCGGGGTCCCCTCCGGCGTCAGCGCTCATGACACACGTCTTCGGACTCTATCAGACCTCAATCGGGAAGAAGGTGGTGATGGCGGGCGCCCCGGCGTTCGGCCACGGCGAATTGCTGTGGGTCATGCGCGTGGGGTTGATTGCGGCCGTCGGGGTGCATATCGTCGCGGCGGTGCAATCGTGGCGGCCTTCGATCTCGACTGACAGCCCTCAGCGCCGAGTGACGACACTGTCGAACGGCTTGCGCGCGATGTCCGGCACCCGAGCATCGGGGGCCGGGTGCCCCACCACCAGAATCAGGAACGGACGTTCATTCGGGGGTCGGTCCAGGATGTCGTTCAGAAACCGCATCGGGCTGGGCGTGTGGGTGAGCGTCGCCAGCCCGGACTGGTGCAGCGCGGTGATCAGCAGGCCGGTGGCGATGCCCACCGACTCCTGCACGTAGTAGTGCTTGCGTCTCGCGCCGCCAGCCTCCAGCCCGTAGGTCTGGGCGAAGATGACGATCAGGCAGGGCGCCGATTCGAGGAACGGCTTGTGCTCGTCGGTGCCGAGAGGCGCCAGCGCGGCCAGCCAGTCGTCGGGCGCCCGCCCCCCGTAGAAGGCCCGCTCCTCCGCTTCGGCGCCTTCGCGAATCTGCTGCTTCGTCGCCGGATCGGTCACCGCCACGAAGTGCCACGGCTGCTGGTTGGCGCCGCTCGGAGCCGTGGTTGCCGCCCGCAGGCAGGCGTCGATGACGGCATCGGGGATCGGCCGGTCGGAGAACTGCCGCACGCTGCGACGACGTCCCACCTCGATGCTGAACCGTGTGGCCCGCTCTCGCATCTCGTCATCGTCGAAGGCGAGAAACCCTGTCAGCGGCACCAGCGGGGGCGGCATGCGTGCCACGCATGATAGCAGTCCGAGGCAGAACCCCGCTGCATTCGATCCCCGCTGAATTCTGCGCTTTCCCGCGGAATTCAGCCTTCCCCGCTGAATTCTGCGCTTTCCCGCGGAATTCTGCTGTTTCACGCTGCATCCCGCTGAGCGGCGTTATTCCGGCTGACGAACAGGGCAACCACAAGGGTTGCCCCTACAGGTATGCTCCCTCTTCTCGCCTTGCTCTGACCGGGCGCGGCATTGTTACGACCGGATCTCGGTGCAACGCGGGGTTCTACGTCGGACTGCTCGCAGTCCGAGGCAGAACCCCGCTGCATTCAATCCCCGCAGAATTCTGCGCTTTCCCGCGGAATTCTGCTGTTTCACGCTGCAGCTCGTCTGGCGCAGCTTCCTAGTTCGGGGTGCTGGATGCGGTGTTCGAGGTAACCCGGGTCGCCCGCGCCTTCCGGGCACGCCGCGGTCTCTCGAAACTGGCGGTGATGGTGGTCGTCATGCCGCCGCGCACGGAAAAATCACCGACGACGGTCATGCGGCGCGGCGCGCAGGCTGCGACGAGGTCGGTCAGAATCTGATTGGTGACCTGCTCGTAGAAGATGCCGCGGTTGCGAAAATCCATGAAGTAGTACTTCAGCGCCTTGAGTTCGAGGCAGCGAGCGTCCGGCACATACGTGATCCGAATTTCACCGAAGTCCGGCAGCCCGGTCTTGGGGCACAGAGAGGTGAATTCCGGACAGCGGATGGCGATCTCGTATTCGCGCGACGGTTCGGGGTTGGCAAACGTCTCGATCGGTGCCACGGACATCCCGGGATTATAGCCGGGGCCGTGCGCGGAGATTGGTCGATCAGTGCCGCATTCGCCGGCGAGGACGACCTGTCGAGTCCTCGAAACGTATCACGATTGACACCGCCAACCGTGCGCGCTAGGATACGGCGTCCTCTCGTCCAGGGACGGTCCTGAGCCGCCGATTGCGCGTGGCGGACGTCAGGCTGTGCAGCCGCGCGCAGATTTCAAGGAGATGTCGATGGCGGATGCCCGAAGGATGGGCAAGTCGGAGCTTTTTGCGCACTTCAGTGACAAGTTCGATATGAAGCGGGCGCAGGTACGTGATTTCTTCGACGAGCTTCAACAGTTGGCCGAGGCCGAGTTGCGGGATTCAGGTGAGTTCGTTCTTCCGGGTCTGGTCAAGCTCGTCAAGCAGGAGCGTCAGGCACGAACGGGACGCAATCCGGCAACCGGTGAACAGATCACGATCGCAGCCAAGACGGTCGTCAAGGCGCGTATCGCCAAGCAACTACAGGACGCCGTCCTCTAGCAGCCCGTGGTGAAAGGCCCCGCTGCATTCGAGCGCCGATGCATCCCGCCTGACTGCGTTGCTCGTCGGTTGCATATGCCCAATATGCGCCCTCCTCACGCCTTGTCAGGCGGGCGCCTCGCCGCTCTCGGTGCCACGCGGGGTTCCACCACGGGCTGCTAGGGCCGGTCTGGACGGGGCCCGCCGACGCCTCAGCACGTCCGGTGACCACTCTGCGGCTGGAGTGTGTCGGCGCGGCCGCGTACTCTCTTCCTCACAACCGGGCGGTCAGTGTATCTCCGGCCGGTGCCGGCAGGGTGGTGTTGCGCTCGGCAGGTCCGCGGGCTACATTCGAGAATCGCGCGACATGTCCCGGAGCGTCACGAGCAGATGCCAATCGACGTGCTGATGCCGCAACTCGGCGAATCGATCGCCGAGGGCACGATCGTGCGGTGGCTCAAGCAGTTGGGCGATCCAGTCGACCGCGACGAGCCGCTATTCGAGATCTCGACCGACAAGGTCGATGCCGAAATCCCGTCGCCGGCAGCCGGTGTGCTGTCCCAGATTCGTGCGGACAGCGGGGCGACCGTCCCGGTCAATTCCGTTGTTGCAGTGATCGACGGCGCGGTGGAGGCGGCGGCCCCGGCGCAGGTCGAGACTGTCTCGCCGGGGCCGGTGCCGACAGACAACCGGCAGCGGCATGCGCCGCCGGCCGTCGTGTCGCCGGCGCCCGGAGCACGGCGTCTGTCACCGGTCGTGCGGCGGCTCGCGGCCGAGCACGGCGTCGACCCGGCCGTGGTGGCGGGGTCGGGCGAGGGGGGCCGGGTGACGAAGACCGACATCCTGGCCCATGTGGCGGCCCAGGGGTCCGCTGGCGGCACACTCGCGGCATCCGACCCGGCCGGGACAGAGACTCCCGCGGTCCGTGTCGAGCCGTTGAGCGTCATGCGGCGTCAGATTGCGGAACACATGGTCGCGAGCCGGCGGACCGCGGCGCACGTCCATACGGTGTTCGATGTCGATTTCTCCCGCGTGACCGAGCTGCGGGCCGTGCACGCGGGCGCCGGGCAGGCGCCCGGATATCTGGCGTATGTCGCGCGGGCGGTGTGTCACGCCCTGGTGGCGATGCCGGTCATCAACGCGTCGTTGAGAGGTGACGACGTCATTTACCACGACCACGTCAACCTCGGCGTGGCGGTGGCGCTGGACGGGGGGCTGATCGTGCCCGTCGTGACGGGGGCTCACCGACTGGGCGTCGAACAGCTCGACGCCGCCATCAGCGACCTCGCGACCCGGGCCAGAGCAAAACAGTTGGCGCCGCACGAGGTCAAGGACGGTACGTTCACCATCACCAACCCCGGCAGGTTCGGTTCGGTCCTCGGCCTGCCGATCATCAATCAGCCCCAGACGGCCATCCTGTGCCTCGGCGCGATCGAACAGCGTCCCGTCGTCGTCGACGGCGCCGTCGTGGCTCGCTGGCGCGCCTATCTCACGCTGGGCTTCGACCACCGGTTGATCGACGGCGCAGTGGCCGATACGTTTCTCGCGACAGTGCGAGACACGATCGAGCATTTTCCCGGCAGGGCCGGCGCGGACTGATTGATTCCACACGGTTGTCATTGTGACCACGGTGCGCAACCGGCTGGAGACCGGCAGGTCGGCCGCGGAGGACCGACCCGTGCTGCAGATACGGTCTCTCGGCGTGGTGCCGTATCTCACTGCCCTGGAGATGCAGAAGGATCTGGTCGCCGCCCGACAACGCGGAAGCGTGCCGGATCAGTTGCTGCTGCTCGAGCACCCGCCTGTAATAACCGTGGGGGTCGCGGGCAGACGGCGCCCGGAGCATGTGCTGGCCTCACGGGCCGAGCTCCGCCGTCGAGGCATCGGGTGTCTCGACGTCCAGCGCGGGGGAGACGTGACCTACCACGGCCCCGGACAGCTTGTCGGCTACCCCGTGATCGACCTGAAGCCGGACCGCTGCGATGTGCACCGCTACGTGCGCGATCTCGAAGAGGTGCTCATCAGGGCGGCGGCGGCGTTCGGCGTCGCGACCGGCCGTGTCGACGGACTGACCGGGGTCTGGGCGAGCGGCGACAAGCTCGCGGCGATCGGCGTGCGCCTGTCGCGGTGGGTGACGAGCCACGGGTTCGCCTTCAACGTGTCCCCGAATCTCGACCACTTTCGTCTTATCGTTCCGTGCGGTCTGGAAGGGCGCGGGGTGACCTCGCTTCAGCGCCTGCTGGGAACCGCGCCGGCGAGTGCGGCGGTCGAGGCGGTCGTCGCCTCTACGTTCGCCGAGGTGTTCGGCCGCCGGGTGTCCATCGCTCGCTGAGCCGGTGCTCACGGCCGCCGCGTCAACGCGTTCTCGAGGCGGGTCTGTTCGAGACGGTTCAAACGCGGCGTGTCGATGGTGTCGACGCCGTGCAGGTCCACTGTGACTCCATGCGACTGGACGCCGGCGGGTCTGCGCCGTTCATCGACGACGAAACAGGCGAAACGACGTGGCGACCCACCAGCCACCAGCGCCTTGATGACCTGGACGGCGGCAGACGACAACGCGTAGGGGCCCGGTGGCCAGAGTCGCCGAAGCTGATGCTGCAATCGCGCCACCTGCGCGATCGTCAGCCGATCTGCCAACGGATAGCCATCGATGCAGGCGCCACTCCAGGCGACGACCGGGTGCTCCGGCGGGACCCCCAGCAGACTGACGGACACGGCTCCAGGTGAGGCATTCGCGGCGAGGGCGATCAGCGCCCGGAGTCCCGAGACCAGCGCCGCCGGGGCCGTGCCGAGAATCTGTCGGGCGTCGATGCCCAGTTCCATGACGGCGCGTTCAACCAGCGGGCCCTGCGATGCCCCCGCGCACACGATTGGCGCCCGCGGGGCGAGCCGCGCCACCTGCTCGAGCAGGCTGATCGCCGCGTCGCCCTGCCACTCCTCAGCGGGCGCCTCGGCAGGGCCGGTCAGGACGACCGCGGTTGCGCCGATCACCGCGTCAAGCTGCCCGGTCGCGGTCACGCCGGTGTCGAACCGTTCCACGGGGCCCGCCTGACGGATGTCCAGCGCCTTGCCGCTCGCTATGCCGCGCGCGCTGTCGATCAGACGGATGTCCGCGACACAGTCGTGACCGGCCAGCGTATGCGCCAGGGCGCCGCCAAGCTGGCCGGCGCCGAGGATGGCGACTATGGACATGTGCTCGTCAACCAGTGGGCTGTCCGGCGGGCCACAGCGTGCAGTGCCGCGGCTGCCTTGCCAGCCGGCGGCGACGGTCCATAAGATAGCAGTCTCACAAGATCGTGGCCGAGCCCGATTCCCGGCGGCCGGAAGGGGCCTCGCAGCCGGGGCGGCTCGATGCTCCGCGGGGGGCGCGCGTGACGATGACCGAGACACTTTGGCTCGAAGGACATACGGCGGTCGTAACCGGGGGTTCGCGGGGTATCGGGCTCGCGACCGCGCTCGCGCTCCGCGCGGCGGGCGCCGGCGTCCTGATCTGCGGGCGATCCGCGGACGCCCTTGCGGCGGCGGCCCAGGTACTCGCGGCGGGCGGGCCGCCAGGGCAGGGAGGGGTCGAGACCGCCGTAGTGGACGTGCGCGAGGCGGGTGAGTCCGAGCGTCTCGTGCAGATCGCGGTCGATCGATTCGGCGGACTGGATATCCTCGTCAACAACGCCGGGGTCGGATTGTTCGCCCCGCTCGCAGAGCTGACCACCGAACAATGGCGCGACACCATCGAGACGAATCTGTGCGGTGTGTTCTACTGCTGTCGAGCCGCGATCCCGGTGATGCGGAAACGCGGGAAGGGCTGGATTGTCAACATCAGCAGTCTGGCCGGTAAGCACCCGTTCGCCCGTGGCGCTGCCTACTGCGCCTCGAAGGCCGGCCTCAACGCGCTGACCGAGTGTCTGATGCAGGAGGTTCGGCATGACGGGATTCGGGTAAGTTGCATTCTGCCCGGTTCAGTCGACACCAGGTTCGCCGGCAACCTTCCCTCCGCCGACGCCGGATGGAAGCTCTCGGGCGCCGATGTCGCCCAGGCGGTAGTCGATCTGTTGCGCCACCCTTCCCGCAGTCTGCCGAGCCGGGTCGAGATCCGGCCCTCGACGCCGCGGAAATAGCGGCTGAAGTTGCGTAGGCGCACACCGAACGAGGGCTGGGACCATTCGCCGCGAACAGGCGTCCGGTGTCCCACGGTCCGCCGTTACTCGGTCGACACCGTGAACTCGATGCGTCCGGCCCGCAGCCGGTCACCCGCCTTCAGAGCGCCCCGTGCAACCGGCTGGTCATTGATGAAGGTCCCGTTCCTGCTGCCCAGATTTTCGACCACGAGTTCGCCGTCCGAGACGAGCAGGCGGCAGTGCCGGCGCGACACGAAGGCGGCCTGAATCATGAAGTCGGACCGCGGGTCCCGTCCGAGGATGCGTTCCCGGTTGCCCGTCAACCGAAACTTGTAGGGGCCTCCTTCCGCATCGTCGGACGAACGAAGAATCCACATATCCACTGGTTGCTACGGCTTTCTTTCGAGCCATGCGGTCAGGGCGCCGACGAACGACGAGCTGATCGCGGGTTGCGAGACGGTCTCCCGAGTCGTGGGTGCCGCCGGATCGGCTTCGATCAGCAGGTGGTCGACGCCCTCGATCGTGACCACGTCCACGGTGGCTTCGCGCCGCCGGCGGCTACCGGCCTCGGCGAGCCGCTGGGCGTGATGCGCTCCCACGTCGGTGTCGCTGCCGCCGCGTACGATCAGCAATGGTTGTCTGGTCCGCCGCAGCGTGTCGGCCGCGTCGAAGTCGAGGAAGCTGCGGAACCAGGGCGTCTCGGCTTGGCGGCGCATCTGTTCCGGCACGCCGTCCCACGAACCGTCGCCGAGCACGGCAGCATTGATATGCCGCTGCAACGTGATCTTTTCGGCGCGTTCCGTCTCCCCCGCGCCGAGTCGATCCAGTGCCTGGCGCTGCTGTTCCATCACCAGTTCGTCGCCGGTGCCGCTGGGCGTGCCGATCAGCACGAGCTGGTCGGCGCGGCCTTCCCTGCGGGCGACCATCGTCGCGACCCACCCGCCGTCGGCGTATCCCATCAGGGCGATCAGATCGCGGTCGACATCGTCACGCCGGTCGAGATAGCGCACCAGCGCTCTGGCGTCGTCGGCGTGCGTCTGGAGGGTCGCCGACTCGCTGCGTCCGCCGCTCTGTCCGGTGCCCCGTTTGTCGTATCGCATCGTCAGATAGCCAGCGTCGGCGAGGGCGTTGGCGAGCTGCCCAAGCACCGGGATCCCCGCCACCGTGCCGTCCCGGTCGGTGGTGGCCGAGCCGGGCACCAGCAGCACCGCCGGCCAGCCGGTGTCCGGCCGGGTCCGATCGACCGGGACGGTGACGGTCGCCGAAAGCGAGAATCCTGCCGATTCGACCCGTGCGTTCTCATCGCCCGCGTGCGTGACCCCTCGCACCTGAGCGGCCACCGACACGATATCGCTGCGTACGACGTCGATGCCGACGTGGGGAATCGACACACGCAGCAGCCGCTGTCGTGCATCGGTCCAGACCTCGGTCGAGAGCGGCCGGCCGGCGCTCAGCAAGGAAACCCTGTGCACGCGGGCGTCGACCACGGCGGACGGTGTCTCGATCTGCCGAGTCAGCACCTGGTCCAGCCGCACACGCGCCAGGGCCTGGGGGGGCACGAATATCGCGAACTCGCCGCCGATCTCGATGGTGGCCAGCCGCGCGGCGAACGCCTCGTAGGCGGCGAAGAAGAATTCCGGCAGCACCACTGCGTCCGCGATCTGCGCAGTCGCCGCGTCAAACGTCGTGTTGACGGACAGCGGGGCGCCGATGCGTGTGCCGTCGATCGTAAGGGCGCGCGGAGACCAGCGATCGTCGTACTCGATCGTGAACAGTCTGTTCTGCAAGTCGACCGGCTGCGACAGATTGCCACGCGACCGGATAGTCCAGCCGCTGGCGGTGCGGGCGACCTCGACCTCCTCGAAGCCGATCAAGGTCGATCGGAGAAACACGTTGAAGGCGGCTCTGCCCGGTTCAGGAAGGGCCGGCTGCGCGGCGGCCTGCGAGCCTGCCAGCAGCAACGCGGCAAGAGTACAATACGCGGAGACGCGCATTCCGTTGAGCATATCACTTGCCCACATCCGAAGCCTATCTTGCCGCCCGGCGCGGTTGCGCCTGCATCGAGCTTTCCGCACGGGGCACCCTTCTGATTACGGGGGACGATCGTGCCGCCTATCTCCAGGGGCTGCTCACCAACGACGTGGCCGGGCTGCGGCCGGGCGAGGGCTGCTATGCCGCGTATCTGACGCCGCAGGGCCGGATGGCGGCCGACATGTCGGTGCTCAATCTGGGAGAGGCGTTGCTGCTTGACCTGCATGCGAGCGTCGCGGGCATGCTGGCAGACCGGTTGCGCGAGTTCATCTTCACCGAGGATGTCGCGGTCGAGGACGTGACGGCGAAATGGTCTGTGGTGGGAGTGCACGGTCCGCGGGCGTCCGGTGTCGTGGGCGCCGCCGTCGAGCCGGCGCTGGCCGATGGACCACAGAGCTTCCACGAACTGGCGAACTGTCCCGAGTATCGCCAGCGGGCCGGCCGGTTCAGCGGAATTCCCGTCGTCGTGGCCCGCAGCGATGAGATCGGCGAGCGTGGATTCGTCCTGTATCTGGCCGCCGGCGGCGGCGCGGAGTTGGGCCGTGCGCTGGCCGCGGCGGGCGCCGCCGACCTCGATCCGGCGACCTACGACCTGCTGCGCGTCGAAGCGGGCCGCCCCGCGTTTCCCGCCGATCTGGACCACGACACGATTCCCCTTGAGGCCGGAATCGAGGATCGGGCGATCAGCATGACCAAGGGCTGCTACATCGGTCAGGAAGTGATCGTCAGGATCCTGCATCGCGGCAAGGGACGCGTCGCCCGGCGGCTGGTCGGACTGTGCTTCGAGGCGGACAGCGCGCCGCCGCCGATCGGGGCCGTGCTGGCCGCCGCCGACGGCCAGGCCGCCGGCGCCGTGACCAGTGCGGGGTGGTCACCGGCGCTCGGTCGCGGAATTGCGCTGGGATACGTCAAGCGCGAGCTGGCGGCGCCGGGCACCAGGGTTGTCGCCGCCGACGGTGAGCAACGGCTGCCGGCGGTCGTCACGACACGTCCGTTCGTCGACTGTCCGGCGTCCGGCGCCGCTGACCCGCGCTGACCCGGGTGTCATTCACGCGCCAGCCGTTGGATGAGTTCACGGTCCGCTGCCGGGAACGGCAGCGTATCGAGTTCCGTCCTTGGCATCCAGCGCAGGCCCTGACCCAGCAGCGGTGTTGGCGTGCCGTTGATCTCGCACCGATAGAAATGCAGATCGACCGTGCGGTCCGGATAGCGAAATGTGGTGGCGAGCAGCTCTTCGCCGACCTGCACACCGACGTCCAGTTCCTCCCGCATCTCCCGTTCGAGACACTGCCGGTGGCTTTCGCCGGCTTCCACCTTGCCACCGGGGAACTCCCAGTGGCCGGCCAGATGCGTGCCGGCGGGGCGCTCGGTGACGAGGACGCAGCGCCCCTGTTCGACGACGGCGGCCACGACCACCAGGCGCGGCGGGAATCGGTCCGGCGCGGGCCGGTCGGTGGTGCTGGGCGCGGATGGCACGGTGAGCGCTGCTCGCGTTGCCGATGTCCTCGCGACGGTGTGGCGCGGCGGCTGCCGCCGGCTGGCGTCGAGCGCCGTGCGGCACGGGTCACTATAATCGACGTGTGAAGATTTATACCCGGACGGGCGACGCCGGAGACACGGGCCTGCTCGACGGCAGCCGCGTGTCCAAGGCGGCCCCGCGCGTGGAAGCCTGCGGCGACGTCGACGAACTCAATGCGTGCCTGGGTCTGGTGCTGAGCACCGGCGTCGACACCGACCTGGCCGACATGCTGGGTCGCATTCAAGGCCAACTGTTCTCGCTCGGGGCCACGCTGGCCGATCCGGCCAGCGGCGCGCGCCGGCACCCGAAAGCGGCGGTGGATATTGCTGACGTCGGGCGTCTCGAGAGGTGCATCGACACCCTTGAAACCGAGCTGACGCCGCTGCGGAAGTTCATCCTGCCCGGCGGCCACCCGGCCGCCGCCGCGACTCATCTGGCGAGGGCCGTATGCCGCCGGGCCGAGCGGCGGCTGGCGGCGCTCGAACTCGATGCGGTCGGCGCCGTCCCGTTCGCCTATGTGAACCGGCTGTCGGATCTGCTGTTCGTGCTGGCCCGCGTGCTCAACGCCCGGGCCGCTGTCAGCGAACAGGAATGGTAACGTCTCCGCCCGTGGGCGCGGGGCTGCCGGCCTCGCCATCGCGGCGCTCCAGGTCCGCGCGGACTGCATCGAAGACCCGTCGCGCCAGTTCCTGGGAGACCCGTTCGCGGATACTGCCGCAGGCCACCAGCGTGTCGTCGGTATCCGTGCGAATCAGGACGTCCCAGCGGTCGTGCGCAATACCCTCGGGGCGGTCGATGAACGAGCCCGAGTCGCCGGGGTCGTCAGACGGATGACGCCGGGCGTGGCAGGAGGTCAGCGGTGTGCCGTTGATCAGCACGCTGACCAGTCGGATACTCTCCTTCGCGATCGGCCTCTCCTCCCAATAGAAGTGCTCGTCGTCGGCGGTGAACAGCGACAGGCCGTCTCGATGGGGAATCTCGGCCAGAATCGTCCGTCCAGACGCCTCCAGCTCCCGGCGTTCCCGCTCGCGGCCGCGCCGGTGATACCGCAGCGTCGAGACGAGGCCCAGAGCGAACAGGAACAGACCCAGCGCGATGAGTCCGGCGATGAGGTCGCGCACCGTTCGATACTACCAGCCCCCGATCGTCCCGCGACAGGCGCCGTGTTGCCCGGATTCCTGCTGGCGGGCGACTGGATCGATACCGGTCTACCGGCTACGATCGAGAGTGCCGTCATCGGCGGACATGCCGCCGCCGAGACCGCCGGGGCGCTGGCGGCACGGTAAACGGTCGGAGCACCGGCCCGAACAGGTCGCCGCACAGCATGCAGTCGGTCATCGTGCACTATCAGGAGATTGCGCTCAAGGGACGCAATCGGCCGTGGTTCGTCGAGCGGTTGGTGAACAACATCCGGGCGGCGACTGCCGATCTCGGGGTCACCAGCGTCAGGGCGCTGATGGGGCGCATCGAAGTGCAGCACGAGTCCAGCGACGACTGGGCCAGTCTCCGTGACCGGCTGTCGCGCCTGCCCGGGATCGCCAACTTCTCCAGGGCGGTCAAGACCCGCTGCGATCTCGACGCGATCGCGGACACGGTGCTGGCCGAACTTGCCGATCTGAAAGTGGACAGCTTCCGGGTGCGGGCGCAGCGAGCCGACAAGCGGTTTCCCGTAACGTCACCCGAGATCGAGCGCGCCGTGGGGGGTCGTATTCGGGCGGCGACGGGGTGGCGGGTGGATCTCGAACAGCCGGAGCTGACGGTGCGGGTGGAAACGCTGAGCGGCGAGGCCTTCTGCTATCTCCGGAAAGAGCCTGGCACCGGCGGTCTGCCCTGTGGGGTCAGCGGGCGCGTGGCCTGTCTGTTGTCGGGCGGGATCGACTCGCCGGTGGCGGCGTATCGGATGATCAAGCGCGGCTGCCGGGTGCGGTTGATCCACTTTCACAGCTATCCCATTCTGTCCCGCACATCACAGGACAAGGTGGCCGAGGTGGCCGGCCTGCTGACCCGGTATCAGCTCGAGAGCCGGCTCTATCTGGTTGCGTTCGGAGAGATCCAGCGCCAGGTGGTGCTGGCCGCGCCGCCGCCGCTGCGGGTGGTGATCTACCGCCGGCTGATGCTGCGCATCGCCGAGCGTCTCGCGCACGCCAGCGGTGCGGCCACGCTCGTGACCGGGGACGCGGTGGGGCAGGTCGCGTCCCAGACGCTGGAGAACATGGCGGTCATCGACCAAGCGGCGACCATGCCGGTGCTGCGGCCGCTGGTCGGATTGGACAAAGACGAAATCGTGCAGGAGGCGCGCCGGCTCGGTACGTACGAGGTGTCGATCATTCCGGACGACGACTGCTGCACGCTGTTCACACCGCGGCATCCCGCGACCAGGGCGCGCCCCAGGCAGGTCGAGGCGGCCGAGGCGGCGCTGTCAATCGAGGGGATCGTCCAGCGGGCGGTGGCCGACGCCGAGCGCCGCGACCTGCGGTTTCCCGCCCCCGCCGGCGCGCCGGCGGCGCGCTATCGGCAGTGCGGATACAGCACGCCGGCGTAGTAGTCGCGCAACGCCTCGCGCGTGCTGCGAAACGCCAGTTCTCCCCAGGGGATCTCCCGCTCGCTGAAGGCGCCGATCTCGAGACTCTCGTCGTCGTGGCGCAGGACGCCCGTGGTCGCCGTCGCGGCGTAAACGATGATCACGGGCGGACGTCCCGCGTAGGAGTAGATGCTGACCAGTCCGTCGAGGCGGATGTCGATGCCCGCTTCTTCCCGTGCCTCCCTGACCGCCGCGACGCTGACCACTTCGCCGCGGTCGACGTATCCGCCCGGAAAGACCCAGCGTCCGTATCCGGGTTCGATCGCCCGGCGCACCAGGACGATGCGCTCGTCCGGCATGGCGATGATGGTGCCGACCGCGACCTTCGGGTCGAGGTACAGCACATGCCCGCACCCGGTGCATACCAGGCGTTCCGGGTCGCCCGCCTTCAGGAGCCGGGATTCGAGCGAGTGGCCGCAGGCAGGACAATAGCGGTAGCCGCCGTCATGGTCGTGAGAATGCATGTATCCGAGGGCACGATGGCCACCGTCGCGCCCGTGTCCTGCGTCTTCGGTGCGGTGACGCTACCGTATAATCCAGGTTCATGTCCATCCTGAAGATCGCGAGAATGGGACATCCCGTGCTGCGAGCGCGTGCCCGCCCGCTGGCCGCTGGCGAGATCTCGACGCCCCGTATTCAGCGACTCATCGACGACATGTTCGAGACCATGCAGGACAGCCAGGGGATCGGTCTGGCCGGCCCGCAGGTCCACGAGAGTATCCGGTTGTTCGTGGCCGGCGTCGATGACGAGGACGGAACGATGCCGCCCGTCGTGATCATCAACCCCGAGGTGACCCCGATCGGGCCGGCGGTCACCGAGGACTGGGAGGGCTGCCTCAGTGTTCCCGACATTCGCGGGTGGGTGCCGCGCGCGGTCGACATCCGGGTCCGCGCGCTCGACCGTCAGGGACGGTCGATCTCGATGACCGCCAACGGTTTTCCCGCACGCGTCATTCAGCACGAGACCGATCATCTCGACGGCGTCCTGTTCTTCGACCGGATGACGTCGTACGAGAGTCTGACGTTTCTCGAGGAGTACACGAGGTACGGGTCGAAGGAGGGCGGGTAGCGACCGGCCCCCCGCCGCGCGCGCCGCAACCACGGCGCGACCTGCGTCAGTCTCCCGTCGATTCCCGCCGCCGCCGTTCGCTGCTGCGCTCGGCGTCGAGGCGTTCGAGTTCCACCTCCGAGTGGTCGGCGAACGTCATGGCGTCGGCGATGGCGCGATGGCCCGCCTGTTCGGCGATCAGCCGGTGCATCCGCTGGCAGAGCCGGCGATACGCCGGATGCCCCTGGGGGGAGGTCCGCAGTTCGATCACATGCATCGCCTCACGTGCATTCATCTGCATCCGGTAGCGGATGCGGTAGGCCATCGCAACGGCGTATTGCGCCAGCGTCGGCGACTCGGCGCATAACGCGTCGTAGAGGGTGCGGGCGCCATCCATGACCCGCCGCCAGTCTCCGGCCGCGCCGATCTCGGCGATGGCGGCCGGTTCGGTGTAGCCGTGGCCGGCCGACAGTTCCTGCCACTCGATCGTCAACAACCGATGCCGCTGCAGATCGCGGAACGCGCCATAGTCGCTGAGCACATCGAAACTGTAGCTGGTGCGCTCGAACGCCCGTCCGGGCCGGTGGCGGCGGTTGGCGCGGTCACCGACGTAGGCTCGCAGCACGGCGGCGCGGTCGTCAGCTCCCATACGCCGTGCGACCTCGAGCAACTGGCGATCGGGCAGGCGTGAGGTCTCATAGAGCGCCGACGCCACCACCTGCGCTTCTCCATCGGGGTCGAACCCGGTCAGTTCGACGTCCGGACTCGGCTCTTCCTCGACCTGATCGAGCAGCCGACCGGCGATCTCCGAAGTGTTGCGCCGCGCATCGGCCATATATCGGCTCCACCGCACGCCCCGCTGTTCCAGATCGACCCGCGTCAAGAACGCGGGAATGACCTTCCGCAGTTCGGTGAGCATCAGTGCGGCGCAGCGCCGGGTCTCCTCGAGCGGGTGCGCCCGCATCCGCAGCAGCAACTGCTCGTAGGCCTGACCGCTGCCGAAGATACCGACGTTGGAGCGGGTGGCGGCCGGCAGCAGGCCGCGCAGCGTGTCAAGCGCCTTGGCCCGGATCGCCGCGCGGTAGACGGGGTCCGAGTCGCCGGCCGCTTGCGGATAGCGGCCGCGGTAGTACTCCTGGGCGGGTCCGAACCACCGGCTGTAGGTCTCGAACGCGTCGTCCAGGGTCCTGATGTACTGGCCCCGCAGGGGGTGCCCGTCGAGCTCGGGCGGTGCCAGATACTTCCAGCGGCCCGCCACCTGGCCGGTGTAGGGCACGTAGCGGGTCGACTGCTCGAGATACGCCATGAGCCGCCCGCGTTCGAGCACCTTCGTGAGCACGTTCGAGACCCCCTCGCAGGCGACGTGCGCCCCGCCGAGCTGGGCCACCGAGTCGTCCCCGTACTCGCCCAGCACGCGCTCGTACAGACGTTCGGCGCGCGTCACGCCGGCCCCGGCGCCGGCGGTCCCGCCGGCGTCCGGGATGGTGTCCAGGAACTCGTCGAGAAACAGCCGGCGCACCGACTTGGCCGACCGGGAGTACCGTGCGAACAAGGCGCCCTTGACCACTTCCGGCAGATTCCGCAAGGCGAAGACCGGCTGGTCGAGGTTCGTGAAGTACGGCGACAGGGCGCGCCGCTCATCTGGCGTGAACGGTTCGGAGGTGGTGTCGGGCACGCGTGTCATTGTCATCCGTTTCGCAGGTTCGCCCAAACCGCCCCGGGGTCCGCGGGGAGCGGCGCAACGGCATCGTGATCGCCCGCGTGGCACAGCGCCGCTTCATGGATGTCGTCGTCGAGGGTCACGGTCGTTCTCATGGCGAGATGAAACGGCGATGATCATGTATCGTCAATCGGATGCCGGACATCGGTGCGGGGTCCACCCTGGTGGGCGCCCGCCCCCGGCGTAACGCCCCGGTTGTAGGGGCGCCCCTTGTGGGCGCCCGTCCCCGGCGTAACGCCACGATTGTAGGGGCGCCCCTTGTGGGCGCCCGCCTCCCGTTGACACGGTCAATTCCGGCAGATACGGTAGACGTCGCACGAATACACAGAGGCCCACCGGACCGGGTCGTGGAGCGACCGTCATGCGAACGACAAATCTCGGAGTCCTTGTCATGCTGTCCGGCGTTGTCGCCGTGAACACGGTGGCTGCCCAGGAGACGGCGCCGCGCACGGCCTGGGGGGCGCCCGATCTCGGCGGAATCTGGGACTTCCGCACGATCACTCCACTGGAACGTCCGGCCACGCTGAAAGACAAACCGGTGTTGACCGCCGAAGAGGCGGCCGAGTTCGCGCAGCAGACGATTGCGGCGCGGAACGCGGACCGCCGGGATGGCGGCGCGCGCCGCGATGTCGAGCGTGCGTACAACGACTTCTGGTGGGACTGGGGTGACAGCCTGACCGGCGATCTCCGGACGTCGCTCATCGTCGACCCGCCCGATGGACGGATACCGCCGCTGACTACCCGGGCGCAGGAGCGGGCGCGGGCAGACCGGGAGGACGGGCTGCGGCCGGTGCGCGGCCGCGTGTTGATCGGCTCACCGGCCCACGGCCCCGAGGACCTCGGGCTGTCCGAGCGCTGCATGCTCGGGTTCAACTCCGGGCCGCCGATGCTGCCCAGCGCGTACAACAACAACGTGCAACTGTTTCAGACACCCGATCATGTCGTCATCTTCAACGAGATGATCCACGAGGCGCGCGTCGTGCCCCTCGACGGCCGGCCGGCGCTGCCGGACGAGATACGCCAGTGGATGGGAGATGCCCGGGGAAGGTGGGACGGCGATACGCTGGTGGTGGAGAGCGGCCACTATACCGACAAGACCGGCAGTTTCTACACCATCGTCGGCACCTACGGCGCAGGCAGTGCGCTGCGGTTGATCGAGCGGTTCACGCGGACCGGCGCCGACACCCTAAGCTACGAGTTCACGATCGACGATCCGCAGACCTTCACCGCGCCGTTCACCGCAGTCATCCCGATGCAACGCACGCAGGCGCCGCTCTTCGAGTATGCCTGCCACGAAGGCAACTACGGGATGACCAACCTGCTGATTGGGGCGCGGGTCCAGGAAGGCAGATAGTCATACCGGGCAACCACAAGGGTTGTCCCGACACCGTACAGGGCCGCGACGGCGGGCGGGCCTTGCGCGCCATAGCGGACCATTGCACGGGTTGCCCCGACACCGTACGGGGCCGCGACGGCGGGCAGGCCGTGTGCGCCATAGTGGACCATTGCACGGGTTGTCCCGACACCGTACGGGGCCGCGACGGCGTAGCGTTATCGTTCCTGCGGCACGAATATGTCGCGCGCGGGCATCTCGACCGCCGCCAGCGTCGTGGCGTTCATGACCGCGTCGCGGGCGATGATCCCGTTCTCGGCGAGGATCCAGGCCACGAGGCCGTAGACCTCGTCGGGCGCCAGCGTACCGGGTGCGCCCGTCGGCATGGCGCGCTGGATATAGTCGTAGAGCGTGGTCGCATACGGCCAGTAGTTGCCGACGGTGAACCGCACGTCGGCGCCGTCGCCGCGCCATTCTTCGTAGCGCGGTCCGAACGGCGGTGCGCTTTCCGGTTCGTAGCCGACGAGCCGGTCCGCGGTGGCGCCCTCGCCGGATGGCCCATGGCACGACGCGCACAGGCGTGCGTAGAGTGGGCCGCCGCTCGCGGCGGTACCTTCGCCGGTCGGCAGCCCGGTGCCGTCCGGCATCACGTCGATGTCCCACGCCGCGATCTCCTCGTGGGTCGCGGCGCGCCCGAATCCGAACCGCTCGGGCATCTCGCCTGCGCCCGCAGCGACGGTTGATTCCGCGCTGGATCCGTCCACTGACGCGGATCCGCTCGTGACGGCGGCGCCCGCCGGCTGGTCCGCGGTGCCCGGTCCGGCGCATCCCGGCAACAGCCCGGCCAGCAGCAGTACGAGCGGAATGGCGAGCGGACCCCGCCACCAGCGCGCTTCGCCCGTCCCTGCGCCGCGCGCCTGGCTTGGCCCGACATCGAGGCGGGCACGGGGATCGACCGCTACGCGTCCCATGGCGGTTCCTCCCGGTAGTACACCTGACCGCCGGGCTCGATACGCCACGCGGTGATCGGGTTGAGGTGATACCTGCGCGCGCGCCGCCCGCGGGCGGCCCTGAGCGCGGCGCGGGTCGGCTGCACGTACCCGCTGTCGTCCGTCGCCCGGCTCATGATCTCCGTTTCCGCGCCGTCCCAGCGCCAGAGGTGGCGGAAGCGGGTGTGCGCCTGCCGCAGCACCGGCTCCTGGAGACGCGCCGCCTGCCAGCTCTGCCCCCCATCGGTGCTGACGTCGACCTGGGCGATCGTGCCCCGTCCCGACCACGCGACGCCGCGAATCTCGATCCAGCCCGGTTCGACGACATCGGGGTAGGCGGGCGTGGTGATGATCGAACGGGCGTCGAAGACGAAGCTGAACTGGCGCGCCGTGCCGTCGGCCAGCGGGTCGGTGTACTTGGAGGTCTCCTCGCGGGTCATGAAGGGGCGGTCGGCCAGCTCGATCCGCCGCAGCCATTTGACGTTCGAATTTCCCTCCCAGCCCGGCAGCAGCAGGCGGGCGGGGTAGCCCTGCGGCGGACGGAGCGCCTCGCTGTTCTGCGCGTAGGCGATCATGGCGTCGTCCCACGCCTTCTCCATCGGGACGCTGCGGGTCATCACCGCGGCGTCCTGACCCTCGGCCAGAAACCAGGTGGCGTCAGGGTTGGCGCCGACTTCGCGCAGCAGGGTCGCCAGCGACACACCGGTCCACTCGGTGGTGGCGGTCATGCCGCAGACGTTCTCCGGTTTCGTCTGCGGTCCGGCCGCCTGCGGATAGTTGCCCGAGCATTCGAGGAAGCAGATGCGCGAGGTGGCGGGGAAGCGCTTGAGGTCGGCGAGCGTGAATACGGTCGGCCGCTCGACCATGCCGTGCACCAGGAGTCGATACTGGTCCGGGTCGATCGTGGGGATGCCGCCGTGGTGCCGCTCGAAGTGGACATCCGACGGCGTGATCATGCCGTGCAGATCCTGCAGCGGCGTGCGTGACGAACTGCCGGTCACCGCCCCGCGCACCAGCGGTTCGTGGGCTGAACGCGCGCCGAGTTCGCTCGACGCCGCCCCGCGGGTCTTGGTGGTGTCGCCAGCCTGCGCCCGTGCGCCGCGGCCGGCGGGTGGCACCGCGATGGCCCCGAGAACGCCTGCCGCCCCGGCCAGGACCTTCCGTCGGTTCACTGTTCTCGGCATCGCCTCTGCCTCTCTGCGCGAGATGCACCGCCGAACCGGCTGCGACGAACACGCCATGCGGCCTGCGGGGCGCGCGGTGCCTGGATAATCTCATATAATCGCCATCCGTTTCAGCGCTTCGTTCATCCTTCGGTCCAGGCATCCTGTGGAGATTACACTCGTGCCCGGCGGCAACCCGGGTCCCTACACCGGCGCCGGCAACAACACCTATCTCATCGCCGGGGCGACGCCGACGCTGATCGACGCCGCCACCGGCGCGCCTGCGCATCTTGAGGCGCTGGCCGCGGCGCTGGGCGCGGCGCCGCTGCGGCAGGTGCTGGTGACCCATGCGCACCCGGACCATGCCGATGGCTGCGGCCCGATCGCGTCGCGGTGGCCCGACACCAGGTTCGGCAAACTGCCGTGGCCGGAACGCGATCGACTGCAGCCGGTCGAGTGTTTTCCGATCGCCGACGGCGATCTGCTTGCGGCCGGTGACGGCCGACTGCGGGCCATCCACACCCCCGGACACGCCCCGGACCATCTCTGCTTTCTCGACGAGGCGACCGGCACGCTGTTTTCCGCCGACGTCGTGGTGCTGGGCAGTTCGGTGGTGATTCCCAACTCGCGCGGTGGAAGCCTGACCCGGTATCTTGCATCGCTGCGCCGCATTCTCGAGATCGCGCCGGTCAGGATGCTGCCCGCCCATGGACCGGTCATCGAGTCGCCGGCCGAGGTGTTGACCGCCCATCTCGATCACCGGCAGGAGCGGGAAGACCAGATCGTCGACCTCGTACGCAACGGGGTCGGACAGCCGGGCGCCATCGTCGAGCGGCTGTACCCGGGGATTCGAGCCGAGCTGACCTCGATGGCGCGGGAGAGCGTCCTGGCGCATCTGTTCAAGCTGCAGGAAGAGGGACGCGCCCGCGCCGAGGGAGAGGCGTGGGTGCCGAGTTGACGCGCCGCGCAGATCATGTCGCGGTGGTCGCCGGCGCGGTCGGACGGCCCGCCCGCGTGTACCGGGATACCGTCGAAGGAGCCGGTTCGTGACCGAGAACGTGAAGGGCTACGCCAATCCGCATCTGCTGATCAGTCCCGCGGCCCTCAGCGCGCGGCTCGACGGCGCAGAGCGGCCGATCGTGCTCGATCTTCGACCTGCCGAGCAGTTTGCGGCCGGGCATGTTCCGGGCGCGGCGCATCTCGATCTGTTCGGCGTCAGCCTGATCGACACCGACCCGGCGCCGCTGCGGGCGTTTCTGTGGATGATCGGGCACCTGCTGGCCTCACGCGGCGCCGACCCGGCCCGCACCGTCGTGGTCTACGATGAGCACTCGGGCATACGCGCCGCCCGTGGTTTCTGGTTCCTCGAGTATTTTGGGCACGCCGATGCGCGATTGCTCGACGGCGGGTTCGGCGCCTGGCAGCGCGAAGGGCGCCCGGTCAGCCGTGACGCCGACCCGCCC
The DNA here is from genome assembly GCA_965220695.1 of Vicinamibacterales bacterium. Taxonomy (GTDB): domain Bacteria; phylum Acidobacteriota; class Vicinamibacteria; order Vicinamibacterales; family UBA8438; genus UBA9620. The sequence goes on from OZ244838.1 coordinate 1,055,030, forward strand.
AACGGTAGCGGGTGGGTGGCAGGACAGGTGGATGGCCGGCTGGCGACCTGGCGCGACCTGCACGAGCGCCTGGGCCGGGCCGACGTCGCGGTGCTCGATACGAGGACTGACGGCGAGTACCGCGGCACGACGGTGCGCGCCAGGCGCGGCGGCGCCATACCTGGCGCCGTGCACGTCGAGTGGATACGCAATCTCTCGCAGGATGGTGCGTTCAAGCCGGCCGCAGAGCTGCGATCGATGTACGCGGACGCCGGCGTCACGCCGGACAAGGAAGTGATCAGCTACTGCCAGGGGGGGTACCGCGCCGCACACGGGTATCTGGCACTGCGGCTGCTGGGGTATCCCCGCGTACGGAACTACATCGGGTCCTGGAAGGAATGGGGCGATCGGCAGGACCTGCCGGTCGAGATCCCGCCGGCGCCGTAAACCAGCCGCCGCCGCAGGCACACCATCATGGACGCTGTCATCGAATTCGTGCACGCGAATCGCGACCGGTACGTCGCAGAGCTGACCGAGTATCTGGCGATTCCCAGCGTCAGCGCGCTACCCGACCATGTGGACGACGTGGCCCGCTGCGCGCGCTGGACCGCGGACGAGCTGGGTCGCGCCGGGCTGGAGCATGTCCGGATTATCGAGACGCCGGGGAATCCGGTGGTGTATGCGGACTGGCTGCACGCGCCGCAGGCGCCGACCATCCTGTTCTACGGACACTACGACGTGCAGCCGGTCGACCCGCTCGATGAATGGCGGTCGCCGCCGTTCGAGGCCACCGTGCGCGACGGCGAGCTGTATGCCCGCGGGGCGGCTGACGACAAGGGCCAGGTCTTCATGCACATCAAGGCGGTCGAGGCCTGGCTGCGGACGGCGGGCAGGCTGCCGGTCAACATCCGCATGATCATCGAGGGCGAAGAAGAGATCGGCAGCGCCCATCTCGACCGCTTTGTCCGCGACCACCACGCCGAGTTGGCGGCCGACGTTGTGGTCATCTCCGACACACCGATGTTCGACCGCGGCGTGCCGTCCATCTGCTACGGATTGCGCGGACTGGCGTATTTTCAGATCGACCTGCGCGGGACGGCCAGCGACCTGCATTCCGGGTCGTTCGGCGGCGCGGTCGCCAACCCCGGCTTCGTCCTGGCCCAGGTGCTGAGCCGGATGAAGGACGCCGGCGGCCGGATCACGATTCCCGGCTTCTACGACGACGTGCGCCCACTGCGCGCGCAGGAACGCGAGGCGTTTGCCGCGTTGCCGTTCAACGAGCGGCAGTATCGCGACGAGTTGGGGGCGCCGGGGTTGTTCGGCGAACGCGGGTTCAGCACGCTCGAGCGGGTCTGGGCGCGGCCGACCTTCGAAGTCAACGGCCTGCTCTCGGGGTTCACGGGGGACGGCGCCAAGACGGTGATCCCCGCGGTGGCCATGGCGAAGGTCAGCATGCGGCTCGTGCCTGATCAGGACCCGGCCGCGGTTGCCGACCGCTTCGAGTCGTACGTGCGCGCGGTCACACCGCCCACGGTCGAGATCGACGTGACCCGGCTGCATACCGGCAAACCGTGGATGACCGAGCTCGATGATCCCTTCGTGCTGGCGGCCGGCCGCGCTATCGAGCAGGGGTTCGGCCGCGCCCCGGTGTTCAATCGCGAGGGTGGGTCGGTGCCGGTTGTCTCCACCTTCCAGGAGGTGCTGGGCCTGCCGACCGTGCTGTTCGGCATCGGGCTGCCGGACGAGAACGCCCACGCGCCGAACGAAAAGCTGGATCTCGGCAACTTCCAGACCGGCATCGTGGCCTCGACGATCCTGTACGACGAAATCGGGAAGCTCGCCGCGGCGCGGACCGCGTAGCCGAACGCCGCCGAACGGTGAAGAGAAGCGATGGAATCGACCGCCGCCGACCGCGTCCAGGATCTCCGCTATCAGCTCGACGCGCGGCCGCCGCAGGCGCTCGCCCTCGGACTCGGGTTCCAATACGCGATGCTCGCGGTCGCGGGCATCGTGCTGACGCCGGCTACATCCTGCTCATGGGCACGTCAGCCGCCTTCATCGCCGTCTGCGTGACCGCGCTCGTGGACGGCGGACCGGGACTGCTCGCGACGCTGGTCGCCGTTTCGGCGCTGTTCCAGTTCCGCGCCGTGCAGGGAGCGGTCACCGCGGACGGCGTGGGCAATCTGCTCTCCGGTCTCGCGGCGACGGTGCCAAACACGACCTACTCGTCGAGCGTGTCGATCACCGCGATTACCGGCGTGGCCGCCCGCACCGTCGGGGTCTATATCGGCATCGCCTTCATCGTGCTGGCGTTCCTGCCGAAGTTCATGGCGCTCATCCTGGCGATCCCGGGTCCGGTGGTCGGGGCGTACACCATCGTGCTGATGGCCACCCTGTTCGTGCTCGGCATGCGGGTGGTCAGTGCAGACCACCAGGGCTGACCTGTCTCAGCAGACCGCTTCCCTGAACGCGCTGGTGGCCGGCAGGTTCAACCGTTCAGCCGCGGTGCGCACCCGGGAGTCTTGCGTTGTTCCAAGGGGCCGCCGATAATCGACGCACGGGAGAATCTCGAGCCAGAGGCGCGACCGGTCCGGTGGGGCGGCGGCGTCCCAACATGTCAGGAAGACCAATGCTGAAACGTGTGCGTGGCATCGTCGCTCTGCTGCTGCTGGTCGGGTGGCCGGCGTCCGCCCAGGAATTTCCTCCGGGCTACGTTGATCCGGCGCCGCTACTGGAGGCGGTGGCCGCGGAGATCGGCGAGTCCAATCTCACGTGCATCACCTACTCCGGCAGCGGCTACAGCGGCGCGGTCGGTCAGACGTTCGAGAACGCCGTCAACATCGACTGGCGACGGATCGACTCGATGGCCAATTACACCCGCACCATCAACTGGGACGCCGGCACCAGCAAGGAGACGTTCGACCGTGCGCCGGGCCTGAATCCAGCCTCATGGAAGTATGGGATGGGCTGGACCGGGGGGACACCGACTCAGCGAGCCACGCGGCAAACGCATGTCGTCAACGGTGAGTTTGCCTGGCACATCGATGGCGATCGGGCGCCGGTGGCGGTGCCCCCGGAGTTGGCGGAGGTCTACCGTCTGGAAATGTGGATGAACCCGCATGGGTTTCTCAAAGCCGCCCGTCTGCCCGGGGCCAATCCGGTGGCCCTGTGGCGCTGGGAGCAGATCGAAAAAGGTCGCGACGGCAATGTGGTCAGTCCCGAAAAGATGCATGTCGTCGCGATCACGATGCTGGGGAAATATCGGGTCGACGCCACCATCAACCCCCGGAATCAGATACAGCGGATAAAGACGACCGTGAACATCCCCGCGTTGGGTGATTTCAACATCGAGCACGAGTCGACGAATCAGGCCACCTTCGGCAATGTGAAATGGCCAACGGCGTGGCATTCGCACCAGGGTTGGGACGACAACTGGCAGTTCTATCGGGAGAGCACGGGCCACAACGCCTACGGGGGATCGTTCCCCAACGTGCAGCCGAACGTGTGCGACGATGCCGCCCCGGTGCCTCCGTCGGTGGCGCAAGCGACGTTCTCCACGCCGGTGATCGTCGAGGAACTGGCCGACGGCGTCTACCGCTTGGGTGGTGGTCCTGCCAACAGCTACATGGTGGAGTTCAGTGATTTCGTGGCCGTGTTCGAGGCGCCCGGGAACGAGGCACGGAGTCTGGCGGTCATCGAGGAAGTCGCGAAACTGGCGGCGGACAAACCGATTCGGTGGCTGATCAGTTCTCACCCGCACTTCGATCACATCGGCGGGCTGCGTACCTACCTCCACATCGGTTCGACGATCGTCACGCATCAGCAGAACCTCGACTTCCTGAACAGCGACGTGTTGAGTTACGAGCCGAGGACGGTGGAGCCCGACATCGTGTCGCAGTGGCCGCCGACCGAGTTGGCCGAGGGCTACAACTACGAAGCGATCCAGGAGAACTACGTGATTACCGACAACTCCCGGATTCTGCGGGTCTACTACGTGCAGCCGTTGCAGCATGTGACCGGGATGTTGATGGCCTACCTGCCGGCGGAGGGCATCGTGTTCCAGGCGGATCTGTTCGACACGCACGAGCCGCCGCGTCGGGCGCAGTTGCCGGCGATGCGCAGCCTGTTCAACCAGGTGGAGCGCATGGAGTTGAACGTCGAGACGCTGGCACCGGTGCACGGGCAACCAGTACCGTGGAGCGAGTTCGTCACGGCCCTGAACTCGCTGTCAGGGGCGAACTGACACCGGGGAGATCTTCATCGGGAGCCTCACCGGGAATGGGACCAGGCGGCACGACGCCGTGGCAGGGGATGAGATGCCCCGCCGTTGCGCGCATCGGATGTCGGGAGCCGGCGCACACGAACCAGCGTATTTGTGCACGCCCGCAATGGCATTCGGCACTATGATTGGCATACGGCTTGGTGCGCCGTTCGCGCGGTGACGCCGATCGAATCATGGATTCCGTCTGCGAACGTCGACGTAGCCACGGCGGAACAGGAGATCATGTGCCCGGTCTAATCGATGTGGCGGCGCGCAAGGTGGTGAGACCACATTCGATGGTCCGCTGGCTGGTCGTCCTGGTCGGCGTGCTGGCTGCCTTCGGTCGGCCGGTGGGCCTCGGCGCGCAGGAGGCGGAGTCGGCGCGTACGGTGACGGCATCGTCCGCTCGCGAGATGCTCGACCGGTACTGTGTGCGGTGCCACAACGACAGGACCCGCGTGGCGGGGCTGGCCCTCGACACGCGGGATCTGGCCAACGTGAGCGCCGAGGCCGAGACCTGGGAGCGCGTGATCGTCAAGCTGCGGGCGCAGACGATGCCGCCGGCCGGGAACCCCCGGCCCGATCAGGCCACGTATCGTGCGGCGGCCACGTGGCTCGAGAGCCGGATCGACGCGGTGGCGCTGACCCGCGCGGACCCGGGACGCGGCGAGACGTTTCATCGTCTCAATCGAGCCGAGTATCACGCCGCCGTCCGCGACCTGCTCGCGGTCGACGTGGATGTGGCGTCGTTGCTTCCCGCCGACAACACCTACGAACACGGTTTCGACAACAACGGGGAATTGCTGTCCATTTCGCCGGACCTGGTATCGCGATACCTCTCCGCCGCTCGAAAGATCAGTCGTCTCGCCGTGGGGATCCCTCCGGTCGGACCGGCCGTCGCCAGCTATCGCGTGCACCCGGGCCTGTTGCAGGACGACCGTCAGGACGACGCGCTCTCCTTCGGGTCTCGCGGCGGCGTTGCGGTCCGGCACTACTTTCCGGTGGACGGCGAGTACATCATCAAGGTTCGCCTGCACAGGAATTTTTCCGACTACATCATCGGCTTTTCGTCGCCGCAAGAGCTCGACGTGCGGGTGGATGGTGAGCTCATTACCCGGTTTTCGGTGGGCGACGCCGATGCCGTCGGGCAGATGGCCCCGTTGAGTTTCTCCGGGAACATTGCCGGGGATCCCGAGTGGGAGTACTACATGAACACGGGGGATGCCGGGCTGGAAGTCCGGTTTCCCGCCAAGGCGGGTCAGCGAACCGTGGGCGTGTCGTTCGTCAGGCGGCTGTCCGAAGCCGAAGGCGTGCTGCAACCGCGCAACCGCGGCTACGGCCGTTTCGTCGATGAACGCTATGACGAGAACCCGGGCGTCGAGCAAGTCGCGATCGGCGGTCCGTATACGTTCGACGGCTCGGGCGACACGCCGAGTCGGCGCGAGATTCTGGTCTGCCGGCCTACTGCGACGGCGGACGAACCGGCGTGCGCGAGCCGCATTCTCTCGCGGCTGGCCCGCCGGGCCTATCGCCGGCCGGTCCGTGACGGCGAGGTGGCGGCCCTGATGGAGTTCTATACAGCCGGGCGACGCGAGCGGGACTTCGACACCGGAATCCAGTTCGCGCTCGAACGGATGCTCGTGGACCCCGAGTTCCTGTTCCGGATCGAGCGTGACCCAGCGGGGCTGCCCCCGGACACGCCCTACCGCGTCAGCGATGTGGAACTCGCGTCCCGGTTGTCGTTCTTCTTGTGGAGCAGCATACCGGACGACGAACTGCTGGACATCGCCGAGCGCGGGGATCTCAGTGACCCGGCGGTGCTGCAGCAACAGACCCGACGTCTCCTCGCAGATTCCCGTTCGAGCGCGCTCATCGACAACTTCGTGAGTCAGTGGCTCCGGCTGCGGAACCTCGAGTCGCAGGAGCGTGAGTCGGCCGACTACCCCGAGTTCGACGAGAATCTGCGCGAGGCGTTCCGACGCGAGACCGAACTGTTCGTCGAGAGCACCATGCGCGAGGATCGCAGCCTGCTCGAGCTGCTCAGCGCGAACTATACGTTCCTGAACGAGCGACTGGCCCGGCACTACGGTATCGGCGGAGTCTACGGCGACCGCTTCCGGCGCGTGACGTTGGACGAGAATCACCCGCGCGGCGGTTTGCTGGGGCATGGCGGACTGCTGATGGTGACCTCCCACCCCAACCGGACCTCGCCGGTGCTGCGCGGCAAATGGCTGCTCGAGAGCATGCTCGGAGCGCCGCCGCCAGAGCCCCCGCCCAACGTGCCCGGGTTGCCGGATCGCGGGGAAGGCGGTGTGCCGGCCTCGGTCCGCGATCGGCTGGAACAGCATCGTGCCAACCCCGTATGCGCAAGCTGCCACGCCCCGATGGATCCTCTCGGCTTCGCCCTCGAGAATTTCGATGCCATCGGGAGCTGGCGCGCCACGAGTGAGGCCGGTCTGCCGATCGATGCGTCCGGGACGATGCCAAACGGCACCCGGTTCGAGGGCCCGGCCGGCCTGCGCGACGTCCTGCTGAGTCGTGACGAAGAGTTCGCCGGCGCCGTGACGGACAAGCTGCTCGCGTATGCGGTGGGGCGTGGGCTCGACTACCGTGACCGGCCCAGCGTGCGTCAGATTCTGCGGGACGCGTCTCCCGACGAGTATCGCTGGTCGTCCATCATTCTGGGCATTGTCGACAGTGCGCCGTTTCAAGGACGCCGCTCACGGAGCGACGATGCCGTGCAGGCCGCGCCGCGAACGCCGGCCGCTCGCTGACTACGGATTGTCTCTTTTGCCAAGCGGATACCAGCCATGATCATCACCAGGATGTCGCTGCCCCGGCGGACTGTCTTGCGCGGATTGGGTGCCGCGGTGTCGTTGCCCCTGCTGGACGCCATGGTCCCGGCACTGTCGGCGAGGTCGCTCACGGCCGCCAATGCGCCACGGCGTTTCGGCGTGGTATACGTGCCCAACGGCATCGCCATGGAGTACTGGACGCCGACGCAGGAGGGGAGCGGTTTCGACCTCACGCCGATTCTCCAGCCCCTGGCGCCGTTCAAGGACCAGATGACCGTGGTCTCCGGCCTGCGCGGGTATTGGACTCCCGCGCACGCGGGGGCGTCGACGACCTTCCTGACCGGTGCGGCCGGCGTGGCGGGCGAGACGGCTCCGGTCGCCGACATCTCGATGGATCAGATCCTGGCCAACGAGTACGGCCAGCACACCGAGTTGGCGTCACTGCAATTGGCGATCGACAACCGGGCCAACGCCGGCCAATGCAGCGGCGGGCACAGTTGCGTCTACACGAACACGATCTGCTGGCGGAGCCGGACGACGCCGCTGCCGATGGAGAACAACCCCCGCATAGTGTTCGAGCAGATGTTTGGCGACAGCGGGAGCACCGATCCGGTGATTCGTCGGGCGCGGATGCAACGCGATCGGTCGATTCTCGACTCCGTGACCGACAAGATCTCCGATCTCAGACGCGACGTGGGGCAGACCGACAGTCTCAAGATTGACGAATACCTCGACGGGGTGCGGGACATCGAACGACGCATTCGGACCGCAGAGCAGCAGGAGAGCTTCGATGTGCCGGAGGTGGCCCAGCCCGAGGGTATTCCGGCGACGTTCGCCGAGCACGTCGAACTGATGTTCGACCTGCAGTTGCTCGCCCACCAGACGGACCTGACGCGGGTGACCACGTTCATGCTGGGGCGTGAAGTGAGTTCCAGGACCTACACCGAGATCGGTATTCCCGACGCCCATCACCCGCTCTCTCATCACGAATACGATCCTGAGAGAATCGCGATGATGTCGAAGATCAACGCCTATCACGCCTCCTTGTTCGCCGACTACCTGGCGAAGCTGCGCGCCACGCCCGACGGCGACGGATCGCTGCTCGACAACATGATGATCCTCTACGGCTGCGGCATGTCCGACAGCAACGCCCACAGCCCGCTGAACCTGCCGGTTCTGTTGGTGGGCGGCTGCGGCGGGCAACTCGAGGGTGGACGTCACCTCAAGTACGAGGGTGATCCGCTGATGCCGAATCTGCTGGTGACCCTGACCGACAAGCTGGGGGTGCCCGTCGAGCGTCTCGGGAAGAGCGACGGCACGCTCAGCGTCGAGCCGCTGACCGGCGTCTGAGAGGAATCACGCCCCGTCCGCGCCAAGTCGGCGCAGCAACGCGGCCGTGCTGTTGTCTTCGCCTTGACCTCTGCCGGCCGCCATAATCAGCGGCGTCCTGCCGTCTCCGGCCTGCGCATTCAGATCCGCCCCGCTGTCGGCCAGCAACTGGACGACGGTGTCGAGGCGCCTCGATGCGGCGGTGTGCAGGGCGGTGAGGCCGGTGTCGTCGGCCGCGTTGACGTCGACCCCCGCCTCGACCGCCACCCGCACCGCCTCCAGGATCAGCCGCTCGTTCTCGACCGGATTCGGGGTGAGCCCCGGTTCTGTCCGGCGGCGGGCGCGGGTCGCCGCCATCAACGACGTCGTGCCTCCCGGCATGACGACCCGCCGGTCCGCGCCGTTGTCGGCCAGCACCCGCATGACTCCGGGTTCCGAGAAGTGCGCGGCCAGCCAGAATGGTGTCGCGCCGATCACATCGTGGTCCAGCACGTAGTCCGGGCTGTTGCGCCGCCCGGGGCTCCCTCGCACCACCAACGCGTTGGGGTCCGCCTCTGCCGCCAGGAGCGCGGTCGCCAGCGCCGCGTCGCCGCGAAGGGTCGCGGCGTGCAGTGCCGTGTAGCCGGCCTCGGCCGCGTTGGGGTCCGCACCCTGCCCGAGAAGATAGGTCGCGAGTGCGGTGTGCCCGCCATGGGCCGCCACGACCAGCGCGCTCGTGCCCGACGGCGCCGTGTCATTGACGTCGGCGCCTCCCGCCACCAGGTGTGTCGCGGAGTTGAGATTGCCCTGCCGGGCCGCAAACAGCATTGCCGTGTACCCACCCTGCACGATGTCGAGCACGCCGGCCGGGTTGAAGCCGGCGGTTCTCGTGTGGATTCTCCGTGGCAACGGATCCGAGCGCAGATGGACGTCGGCCCCGAGCGCGACGAGGGTCTCGACGACGTCAGGGTGTTGCTGCGCCACCGCCCACATCAGCGCGGTCTGTCCCCGCGACTGTTCCCGGGCGTTCACCTCCGCTCCATGGGCGATCAGCAGACGTACGGCCGAGACCGACCCGGAGCGAGACGCGGTCATGAGCACGGTTTCGCCTGATGGCAGGGCGAGCCCTCCGTCCGCCCCGGCCGCGAGCAGCGTCTCGACCATGGCCGCACTGCCGTTGAGGCACGCCAACCAGAGCGGCGTGACGCCAAAGTCGTTGGCCGGGTCAACGGCCGCGCCGGCGCGAAGCAGGGCAGCGGCCATCGTCATGTCGTCGAAATGGGCAGCCCAATGCAGGGCCGTGGCGCCGTCGGCCTGCGCGGCATTGGCGTTGGCACCCTGTTCCAGCCACGCCGCCACGCCGGCGGTGTCCGCCGCGCTGGCCGCGTCCAGCACTCGCGTGTCCCGCCGCGCGTCCTGGCTCCCCGCGCCCAGGCTGGCGACGGCCAGCGCCGCGGTCATCCATCGACCCATTTGTCGTACGTGCACGTGTGTCGTCCTCCGGCCCTGCTCTGCGATCGGGCGGCGTCCTGTGGAGAGAGTGCCCGCAGCGCGAGCGTACGTCAAGCCCCGGCCGATGTTCCGGCTGACGAACAGGGCAACCACAAGGGTTGCCCCTAAAGGGATTTTCCCTCTTCTCGTCTTGCTCAGCGGGCGCATCGCAGATCTCGGTGCAACGCGGGGTTTCACCACGGACTGCTACGGCTACCGTGACGAGCTGGCGGCGGCGCGTTTTTCCTCGGCGCGCGCCGCGGACAGGATGTTGGTCAGTCCGTAGTTCCCCTCGTGACAGGCGAACTCGAACATCGGACCGTCCGTTCTGGTCATCGGGAGCGCCACCGACCACGGTTGAACGAACGAGGCCGGGTCCTCGACCGTGTACTCGTAGAGCAGGGTGGAGTCGTCGGTTCGGGTGAATCGCTCGATTAGCCGCATGTCTTCGCCCGAGCCCAGGAAGTTCGTGCGGCCGGTGAAATTGGTCGTTTCCACCACCAGCGTCCGCCCCTCCCAGTGCCCGCGCGAGTCACCGCGCAACTGCCGGATGCTGTCTGGCAGGTGGTCACGGCCGTCCAGCGGAATGACCCGCACTTCGTGCACCATCTCGTTGTGCAGCACCACCATTCCAGGAATCTGCAGGAGCATGAGGTTGTTGTTGTAGGCCCCGGGATTCATCGGCGGACCGGCGTTGAAGCCGATGATGCAGCGTTCGGTGATGCTGCGGTCCTGAATGCTGTGCGTGCGCTCCCGCCTCTCGCCTCGCGCCCGCCCTCGCGCTCGGGCATCCTCGGTCTGCGCGGGCACGCGACCGTCGGGCGGATCGACGACCAGGGAGGTGCGGCGATCGGCGGTGAGCGCTGTCCCGTAGTCGAGCCAGAACTTGGCGTGGACCGTCGGAAGAGCATCGTAGTCGGCCCGGCTCTCCAGTTGAGCCCGTGTGTAGGCGGCGGCCTCCTCGGCCGTAAACACATCCTTGTCCGCCAGATCGCGCGGACGTTGGAGCGGCGTCATCGTGCGGTAATCCCAGATCCCTTGCAGATCCGGATCACCCGACGGTGTCAGGGACTGCGCGGAGGGGGCGGCCGCCGACTGCGCCAGCGCCGCCATGGGGGCGGACAGCAGGGCCAGGACGATCAGCAATCGAAACGGTGTCGTCATGGGGTCATCTCGAACTGGAAACAGGATATACCCTCATCCACTCGTCCGTCGCGGCAACGCTTTTCGGGTCACAAACCTGGGTCGACCTCCCGCGTGCGACGAACCAGCGGTGCTGACACCACGGGTCCCGGTCCAAGAACAGGCAGTACGGCCCGATTGACGAGCAGTACGGCCCAGTCGGGTGAGTGAGTTCGCCCGACTGCGACGACGACCGCCGCGGCCGATCAGCGTCGAAGAGGCAAGGTCGCGCGATTCGTGGTCCCGTCGTCCTCGAATTGGTTCAATGCGCCAGCGACGAAACCGACGCTGTAGGCGGCGGCGCCGGCGAGCACGATCACCGGGAACAGAAACAACCCGGTCGAGCGCTCCAGACCTAGAGCGGTGGCTACGGTGTAGGCGAGCGTGAAGATCATCAGTTGTGCAAGCACCAGCAAGAACCGTCCTTGCCGACCGCCCTGCGAGAAGAACCGTCCGTCACGGAGTTGCAGCGGCGTGACCAGGGCCAGTGCCCCTGCCGCCAGACTGGCCGGTAGTCCGAGTTCCCACAGATCACCCGCAAGGGCCACGAACGACGCCGCGACGAGGATCCCCAACACGGTCGCCATGGCTACCGAGCGCGTCGAGGTCACAGCGGTACTCATCGGTTACCTCCGTTTCTGTAGCGAAGCCATCCGATACTCGAGTCGCGCATCGAGGCGCGAGGAAGGTCCCGATACGTCGCCCCCTCGACTCGACCAGCCCCACTATGGAATCCGCGCCAAAGTTCGACAGACTAGCGCAGAAACAACTCTACAGCCGGGTTGCCCGCCTCCTCCCAATAGCGGTAGCCGATGCGTTCGAGATAGGTCGAGAGCCTTGCGCGGTCCGTCTCTTTCCCTTCGAAGCCGGCCAGCACCCGTCCCCAGGCCGCGCCGTGATTACGGTAGTGGAACATCGTGATGTTCCAGCTACTGCCGAGACCGTTCAGAAAACGCAGCAGCGCACCGGGCCGCTCCGGGAATTCGAACCTGAAGAGCAACTCCGGCTTGCTGCCGAACGCCCGGCCGCCGACCATGTGTCGTACGTGCAGCTTCGCGGTCTCGTTGTCCGTCATGTCGGTGACCCGGTAGCCTGCGGCCGCGAGGTTGTCCGCCACGACCTGCCGGTTCTCGCCGGGGTTCAACTGCAGTCCCACGTACACCTGGGCCTGGTCGCCTCCCGCGAAGCGGTAGTTGAACTCGGTCACCGAACGCTTGCCGAGGCTGCGGCAGAAACGGCGAAAGCTGCCGCGCGTTTCGTCAATGGTGACGCCGAAGATCGCCTCGCGGTACTCGCCCAACTCGGCGCGCTCGGAGATGTGCCGCAGGCGATCGAAGTTGACGTTTGCGCCGCTGATGACGGCGACGTAACGCCGTGCACGATCGGATGTGCGCCGCGCGGCGTACTTCTTGAGGCCGGCGACGGCGAGCGCGCCGGCCGGTTCGGCGATCGAGCGCGTATCGTCGAAGACATCCTTGATGGCGGCGCAAATCTCGTCGACCGATGCGGTGATCACGTCGTCGACGCAGGTCTTGGCTATCCTGAACGGCTCCCGTCCGACCTGGGCGACGGAGACGCCGTCGGCGAAGAGGTCGAGCGAGTCGAACGCCAGGCGCACCCGGCGGCCGGCCCGCAGCGCCGCCGCGAGGCAGGCGGAGCCCTCCGCTTCCACGCCGATGACCTGCGTCCGTGGCCGAGAGCTGCACCATCTTGTTGTACGACCCGCGCAGCTTGAACGAGAAGACCGGCTGCAGGTCTTCCCGTTTCAACGCCACCTCGTGGCCCAGACGCGTTGACATGCAGGCCGCGTCCTGCAGGGGCGTCTCGATGGCGACGTCGTAGACATGCGAGGAGAGGATCTTCTTGACGTACTGTTCCGGTATGTTCATGGGTCGGCAACGGTCGCAGGAGGGCGACACGCGGGACGCGGGTGTGAATCAACAAAATTGTACAAGAATCCCGACTCGTGATGGACGCCTTTTCGAGTATCGGGCAGCACCGTCGGTCAAATGCAGCGGGGCTATTGCCACGGACTGCCAGCGCACGTCACGGGGCGACGGTCGGCGTCGTGATAACGTTCGGAGCCGCGGCCTGCGTCACGATCGCCAACGCGACGGTGCAGGCCATGGCGGGACTGGCCGGAAACCGGCGTCCGGCCGTGCGCCGGGACTGCTGAGAAGACAGGCATGCTGGAAGCGCTGTTACGGGACGTTCGGTACGGCCTGCGCTCGCTGCTCCGATCGCCCGGCTACGCCCTGATGGTCGTGCTCACGCTCGGGCTCGGCATCGGCGCGAACACCGCCATCTTCAGCCTGGTCAACGGCGTGTTGTTGCGACCCCTGCCATACGCCGACGGCCACGAGCTGGTGCTCGCCCGCCAGCAGGCGCCGCGAGCCGGCTCGGCGAACATCCCGTTCTCGGTGAAGGAGATCAGCGACTATCGGGAACAGCTCGAGACCCTCGACGGCTTCGTCGAATACCACGGCATGTCGTTCACCCTGCTCAACCGCGGCGAGCCGGACCGCGTGCTGACCGGCGTCGTGTCGGCCAACTTCTTCGACGTGCTCGGGATGCAGCCGCTGCACGGGCGGACGTTCCGCGACGACGATGACGATCTCGGCGCCGAGGCGGTGCTCGTCCTGGGCTACCCGTACTGGCAGCAGCGTTTCGGGGGCGACCCGGACATCGTCGGGCAGGTCTTCGAAATGAACGACAGACCGCACACGGTGGTCGGCGTGCTGCCGCCGGTACCGCAGTATCCGCGGGAGAACGATGTCTACATGCCGACGTCGGCTTGTCCGTTCCGCGCCCGCGCCGAGGCCCGGATGGAAGAGGACCGTACCGCGTTCCGCGGCATGACCGCATTCGGCCGTCTTGCGCCGGGCGTCGGCATCGACCGGTTCGGCGGCGAACTGGCCACCGTGGCGGCCCGGGTGCAGGACGATCATCCGGACACCTATCCCGACGACTCGGGGTATACCGCGGTCACGCTGCCGCTGGCCGACGAGCTGACCCGGGATGCGCGGCCCACGCTCTTGATCCTGCTGGCCACCACCGCGCTGGTGCTGCTGATTGCCTGCGCCAACGTCGCCAACCTCACGTTGGGGAGGATGAGCCGCCGCGAGCGCGAGTTCGCTCTCCGGTCGGCCCTCGGCGCGGGCCGCGGACGGTTGCTGCGGCAACTCCTCGCGGAAGCGAGCCTGCTTGCCGTTGCCGCGGGTGCGTTCGGCCTGCTGGTCGCCTGGCTCAGCCTCGACCTGCTGGTGGCGTTCGCGGCGCTGTTCACGACGCGCACGACCGAGGTGGCGATCGATGGCTGGGTGCTGGCGTTCACGCTCGGCCTGTCGCTGCTCACCGGCGTGGCGTTCGGCAGCGCGCCGGCCCTGGCCGGGCGGCGCGACGTGTCCGCGGCGCTCAAGGAGGCGGCGGCGCAGGTCACCGACACGCCGGCACGGCGCCGAGCGCGCGGCCTGTTGACCGCGTCGCAGGTGGCCGCGGCGTTCGTGCTCCTGATCGCCACGGGGTTGCTGCTCACCAGCTTCTACCGTTTGCAGCAGGTGGACGACGGGTTCGATCCCGAGCGCGTGCTGACCGCGGAGGTGTTTCCCAACTGGTCGAAATACACGACCTCGGAGAGCCGCCGCCAGCTCTTCACCGACGTGCTGCAACGGCTGCGGGACCGCCCGGGGGTGACCGCGGCGGCCGTCGCCAACGGCTTCCCCATGGCGAGCGAGGTGGGGCAGCAGCGGCGGTTTGGCATCGAGGGCCGCACGTACGAGGATCCGGATCTGCGTCCGGAGCTGGAGACCCGCGTCATCAGCCCGGACTACTTCGCAGCGGTCGGCGTCCCGCTGCTGGCCGGCCGGACCTTCACCCGGCTCGACGACACGGCCACGACGCCGGTGGCGGTCATCAGCCGGTCCCTGGCCGAGCGCCACTGGCGGGCGAGCCGGAGTCCGCTCGATCAGCGCATCACGCTGGATGGCGGCGAGACGTGGACTACGATCGTCGGCGTTGTCGGTGACGTGCGCGATCACGGACTCGACCGCGAGCCCCCGGATCAGCTCTACCGGCCGTTTCTGCAGGGCGCCGGCTCGCCGACCCGGGTGCTGGTGCGGGCGCGCGCGGATCCCCTCGCCCTGAGCGCGCAGGTGCGGGACGCCGTTCACGCCGTCGACCCGGAACAGCCGGTGGAGAACTTCCTGACGCTCGAGCAGACCCGGGCCGGCACGACGGCGACGCGGCGGCTGTCCGTGGTGCTCCTCGGGCTCTTCGCGGCGCTGGCGCTGGTCATTGCGGTCACCGGCATCGCGGCCGTCATCGCCACCTCCGTCAGCCACCGGACCCGCGAGTTCGGCCTGCGGCTGGCCCTCGGCGCCGAGCGCAGGTCGATCATGGCGATGGTCCTGCGGCAGGGGCTGGCCCTGGTGCTGGCGGGGCTGGCAATCGGCGTGGCCGCGGCCGTCGCGCTTTCCCGCTCGCTGTCCAGCTTTCTCTTCGAGACCCGGCCGACCGACGCCGGCGTGTTCTTGATGGTGTCGCTCGTCTTCGTCGTCACCGGGCTGGCCGCGTGCTATCTTCCGGCGCGCCGGGCCATGGCCGTCGACCCGCTCGTGTCATTGCGCGAGGAGTAGCAGGGCGCCGGAATCGACCCGGTATCGAACAGCCGATTCGCTCACGGCTGCGAGCAGTCTCTCGCAATCACGTGTCCCGGGGCGCAGGACGACCGCGCAGAATCGGTTGATCATGGCCGTATCCCGCCTTGAAGAAATATGACCGTCGCGACAAGCGCGGGTGTATAAAGAACCGACCCGTCAGGTGCGACGACGACAAGCGGGCTACGCCCTGCCGGTGCCCGGTTTCGAGCAGGCGCGGCACCCGAGAGAGACCCCATGATGACGCAACGGTCCGTGCTTGTTGCGGCGATGGTACTGGCGGTCGGCGGCAGCGTGCACGCGCAAGCCCCGTCCACCGGCACTCCAGCCCCCCCGTTCACTCCTGTCACGTCGGAACGACTCCTCAACGCCGAGGCCGAGCCGCACAACTGGCTGATGTACTCGGGCAACTACAAGAGTCAGCGCTACAGCGCGCTCGACCAGATCGACCGGCGCAACGCCGCCGACCTCGAGATCCAGTGGGTCCACCAGCTCCAGGTGCTCGACCGCGCCGAGACCACGCCGCTTGTCGTCGACGGCGTGATGTACATCACCGAATCTCCCAGCACCGTCATCGCGGTCGACGCCGCGAACGGGAGACCCTACTGGCGCTACGAGCACCCGCTGCCCGACGACATGGTGTTCTGCTGCGGCCGAAACAACCGCGGCGTCGCCGTGCAGGGCGACCGCATCATCATGAGCACGCTCGACGCCCACCTCGTGGCGCTCGACGCAAAGACCGGCAGCGTGGTCTGGGAGACCGAGGTCCACGAAGCCGCGGCAGGCTACAGCAAGACCGCCGCGCCGCTCATCGTCGGTGACAGGGTGCTCACCGGCGTCGCCGGCGGCGAGTACGGTATTCGCGGTGTGGTCGATGCGTATGACATCGACACCGGCACCCGCGAGTGGCGTTTCTACACGACCCCCGGTCCCGACAACCCGGACAGCCGGACGTGGTCCGGCGACTCGTGGCGGACCGGCGGGTCGGCCACCTGGATGACCGGCTCCTACGACCCCGAGCTGAATCTCGTCTACTGGGGCACCGGCAACCCGGGGCCCGACTATGACGGGACCGTGCGCATGGGCGACAACCTCTACTCGGACTCGGTGGTCGCGCTCGACGCCGACACGGGCGAGATGAAGTGGTACTTCCAGTTCACGCCGCACGACATCCACGACTGGGACTCGACCCAGATTCCGATTCTGGCCGACACGTCGTTCAACGGCGAACCGCGCAAGTTGATGCTCTTCCCCAACCGGAACGCGTTCTTCTACGTGCTGGACCGCGAGACGGGCGAGTTCCTCCTGGGCGAACCGTACGCCAAGCAGACGTGGGCCGACGGGCTCGACGAGAACGGACGCCCCATCCTGATTCCGGGCAAGGAGCCCTCAATCGAAGGCACCGTCGTTTCTCCCGCCATCACCGGCGGCTCCAACTGGTGGTCCCCGAGCTACAGTCCGCGCACCGACCTGCTCTACGTGATGGCCTACGACGCCGAGACGAGGTACTTCATCCGCCCGGAGGAGTACCAGGTGGGCCAGAGTTTTCGTGCCGGCGGCGGTGAGAGCCCGGAACCGAGGGAGACGTATCACCGCGCCGTGCGCGCCATCTCGCCGCAGACCGGCGAACGACGCTGGGAGTTCCCGGTCAATCCGGGCACCACGTCGGGCCTGTTGTCGACCGGCGGGGACCTCGTCTTCGGCGGCACGGCTGACGGGTACTTCTTCGCCCTGGACGCCCTGACCGGCGAGGAGCTGTGGCACAAGACGGTCGGCGGGCGGGTCCACGCCGGACCGATGGGGTATGCGGTCGACGGGAAACAGTATGTGGCGATCGCCGCCGGGAACGCGGTCTTCTCGTTCGCGCTGCCCGACTAGCGGAACCGGATCAGCGGATCACAGGAGGATTCATGAATCGCGCACGATTCGTCGTTGTTGCACTCGTGGTGCTGTCCGGTCTCGTGGCGTGCGGCGCGCGGCCGGACGACGCGGCGCAGTTGGTCGCCGAGGTGCCGATCGATGCCGCCGGCATCAGCGGGGTCGTGCTGAACGGCGACCGGCCGGAGGCCGGGGTCTGGGTCGTGGCCGAGACCGACAGCCTGGCGACGCACTATCAGCGCATTGTCGTGACCGACGACGAGGGCCGGTTCCTGGTGCCCGACCTTCCCGATGCCGACTACGAGGTGTGGGTGCGTGGATACGGACTGCGTGACTCGTCGCGGGTTGCGGCCGCTCGCGGCGGGCGGCTCACGCTGGCGGTCGACGACGCCCGAACCGTACAGGAAGCGGCCAAGATCTACCCGGCGAACTACTGGCTCTCGCTCTATGAACCGCCGCCCGACAACGCGCTCCCGCTGGTGGGCAATACGCGCACCCGGGCGCCGTCGGGGGACGTCGGCCAGGGAGAGGCCGAGGACCGGGACCGGGACGAGGAGAGCAGCCAGACCGCCGGGGCATACCCGACGGCGGACCACTGGCTCGGTCAGATGAAGCTGAGCTGCATGCTTTGCCACCAGATGGGACAGGAGATCTCACGCATCTGGCTCGAACCCGACCATTGGGAGGCGGTGTGGGACCGGGCGGGCATGGGCAGAACGGCCGATTCCCTTGGAAGCGAACTGCTCAAGGAGACCCTTGCCGACTGGTCGTCGCGCATCGCCGCCGGCGAGGTGCCGCCGGCGCCGCCGCGGCCGACCGGCGTCGAGCGCAATGTCGTCATCACGCAGTGGGCGTGGGGACAGGAGCTCAGCTACATTCACGACAACGTGTCGACCGACAAGCGCGACCCGACGCTCTATCCTGACGGAAAGGTCTGGGGTATCGACATCGGCCAGAGTTATCTCTGGGCGCTCGACCCGGTCACGCACACGGTCACGTCGCACGAAGTGCCGATGCGCGACGGGCCCGGCAGAGACCCGTCACGGATGGGCCGCATCCAGGGCAACACCAGCTCGCACAACCCGATGCTCGACGACCAGGGCAAGGTCTGGCTGACGACCCGCATGCGTGGGCGGGAGACTCCCGCCTGGGCGCACGACGTCGTCGTCGACACCGCGGGCGGCTCGGCGCGCCAGCTCAGCGCCCGGGACATGGGTTCGGGGCGTCAGCTCGGCTATTTCGACACCGCAAGCGAGGAGTTCGTGCTGATCGACACCGTCTACGGCACGCACCATCTGCAATTCGACAGCCAGGGGCGCCTGTGGACCAGTGGCGACCGCAGCCGGCTGGGTATGCTCGACCCGAGCAAGCTCGACCCGCAGCGACCGGCCGAGACCGAGGCCGCCGCGCAGACCGCCTGGACGAAGATTGATCCGCAGACCGGGCGATCGGTCATGGGCGGCGGATACGGGATCATCGTCAACCCGGCCGACGACACCATCTGGCGGGCCGGCTATCCGGGCATCTTCGGGCAGCCGCCGCTGCCGGACCTCATCGGCAATCGGATCGACATGTTCGATCCGCAGACCAGGGCCTACGAGCAGTACGTGTTGCCGCCGCCGGCCTACGGACCGAGAGGGATCGACGCCACGACCGATGGCACGCTGTGGTTCGGGACCGGCAGCGGTCACCTGGGCCGGTTCGACCCGCAGACCGAGGAGTTCACCTACTGGGAGACGCCCGGGCCGAAGATCCGCGGAACCGATGAGGGCACCGGCAGCGCCGACTTTCACTACTACATCTGGGTCGACCAGTTCGACACGTTCGGCCTCGGCACGGACAGGGTCATCCTTACCGGCACCAACTCGGACTCGCTCCTGGTGTTCGACCCGGCCACGGAGGAGTTCACGATGATCAGGATTCCCTATCCGCTGGGCACCTTCACCCGCGGGCTCGACGGTCGCATCGACGACCCCGACGCGGGGTGGAAGGGCAGGGGCCTGTGGGTGTCGAACAACACCGACGGGCTGCTGCACACCGAGAACCGGATGGGCTACATCAGCCAGATTCAGTTGCGGCCCGACCCGCTGGCGCCGTAGCCGGCTGCGCAGGGCGTGAGGGCGGGCAATCGGCGGCCCCTCTGCACGCCCCTGGTGCCGAGGGCCGCCCCTCGTCAGTTCAGGGCCAGCGCCACGAGCCCGGCGTCGTTCGCCGTGCCATACGCAACGACGATGTATTGCCTGCCGTCGAGCATGTAGGTCATCGGCGTCCCCGTCGGGGCGGCATCGAGTTCCACCTCGTGCAGCGTCTCGCCGGTCGTCTTGTCGAAAGCCAGCAGGGTCGGCGCGCTGGAAAACGCTCTTGGCGCCAGGTCGCGGTCTGCCGCAGGACGGAAATCGAGGTCCGACGCGTCGCCCCGACCGCGGAACCCGAGAAACAGCAGGGTCCTGGTCAGGAGCGGTCCGGTGTAGGCGCCGCCGCCCAGCGGCCCCGGGTCGGGAACGCCGAGGTCGATCACCTGCTGGCGCGGGCCGTCGCCGAGCGGGACCATCCACTCCAGCGTGCCCTCGTTCAGATCGAAGGCGCTGAGGCGCACATACGGCGGTTTCCAGAGCGGCAGCCCGCGTGGTCCCCGCGCCCTCCCGGGGCGACCGCGGTTGTAGCGGAAGTCCGACCGGGCTGGATCCGGCGGGGCGAGCTGCATGACACTAGGCGCCGTCCGTGAGGGTACATACAGCCAGCCGGTCTTAGGGTCGACCGCGGCGCCGTGCCAGTTGGCGCCGCCACCGGCGCCCGGCATGATGATGGTTCCCTGTTTGCCGTCGCCTTCCGCCGTGATCGGTTCGAAGATTGGCCCGTACACGAATTCGTTCACGAGTTCGACCGCCTCAGCCCGCAGTTCCGGCGTGAAGTCGATGAGACCGTCGATCGAGACCCCCTGCCGGTCGAACGGCGGCGGCCTGGTGGGAAAGGGCTGGGTCGGCGAGGTCTGCTCGCCCGGCACGGTCGACTGCGCGACCGGGCGCTCCTCGATCGGCCAGACCGGCTCGCCGGTGACGCGGTCGAAGACGTAGGTGAACGCCTGCTTCGTGACCACCGCCACCGCCTTGACCGCCCGACCCTCGACGACCAGGTCCACGAGCAGCGGCGCCGCCGTCGCGTCATAGTCCCAGATGCCGTGGTGCACGAACTGGAAGTGCCACACGACCTGGCCGGTCCGGGCGTCGAGACACACGATGCTCTCGGCATACAGGTTGTCGCCGTGGCGATGGCCGCCGTAGTAGTCGTTCGTCGGCGTGCCGGTCGGGATATAGACGTAGCCCAGTTCCGGGTCGGCACTGAGCAGCCCCCAGGCGTTGGCGGCGCCCGTGTCGCGCCACGACCCGTTCTCCCACGTGTCGTTGCCCGGCTCACCCGGTTGCGGGATGGTGTGGAACTCCCACAGCTCCGCGCCGGTGCGCACATCGAAGCCGCGCACGTCACCCGGCGGTGCGAGCTGATAGCGGGGTCCATCGGAGACGACGGAGCCGACGACCAGGACGTCGCCGACCACGATCGGCGCCGACATCAACTGATACGCGCGTCGCTCAATGGGCCGCCTCAGGCCCTGCGTGGCATCGATGGCGCCGTCGGCGCCGAAGTTGGCAATCGGTCGACCCGTACGCGCGTCCACCGCCCACAGATAGGCGTTCCCGGTAGGGAGAAAGACCCGCGACTCGCGGCCATCGGACCAGTACGCCACGCCCCGGGCGTTGTAGCCGGTGTTCGCGGGCCGCTCGTCTTCCCAGCTCCCGGGGTCGAACACCCACAGCGTCTCACCGGTCGCGGCATCGATCGCCGCCGCCTGGCTCATCGACGTCTTGACGTAGAGCACGCCGTCCACGAGGACGGGCGTCGCCTTGAACGCGGCGGGGAGGGTAGGCAGCGTGGTGCGGTTCGCCGTGACGATCGCGTTGTCGGGCGACGCCCAGCGCCACACGACCTCGAGATCGCTGACCGTCTCGCGGTCGATCTGATCAAGCGCGGCGTATTTCGTGCTCCCGTGATCGCCGCCGTAGGTCGGCCACTGCCCATCTGCAGCACCCTGTTGGGCGGCGGTCCAGGAAGCGGCCGCGAGCGTCAGACAGCACACGCCGTAGAAGAGCGAGGCGACGCCCACCGGTGTGGCCGGCCGCCGGTCACCCGCGTCCTGGCTCGTGCCGTCCATTACACCGCTGACAGCTCTCTGAACGTCCCGGTGCTGTCACCGATGCGCTCGACCGGCACGCCGAGCTTGTTCAGCAGCGTCTGATACAGGTTCGACAGCGGGGTGCCCTCCGGATACCGGATGTGACGGCCCCCCGTGAGAGTGCCCGCGCCGCCGCCCGCCACCAGGATCGGCAGCCCGAGCGGAACATGCAGGTTGCTGTTGCTCATGCCGCTGCCGTAGAGCAGCGTGATCTGATCCAACAGCGAGCCGTCGCCGTCCGCGGTCGCCGCCAGCCGTTCCAGGTAGTACGCCAGCAACCCGGTCTGAAACACCTGCACCCGGGTGAGCTTCTCGAGCTTCTCGGGGTTGTTCTGATGGTGCGACAGCGGGTGGTGCGGGTCGGGCACCCCGAGCTCGGGGAACGTGCGGTTGCTCAGCTCCTTGCCGATCATGAAGGTGACGACCCGCGTCATGTCCGATTCGAACGCCAGAACCTGCAGGTCGATCATGATCTTCGCGTAGTCCTCGAAACGTTCTGGAATGCTGCCGGCCGGACGCTCGAACAGCGGCAGCTCGCGGTCGCTCTGCGCCTCCGCCTTCTGGATTCGCACCTCGACGTCACGGATCGCCTCGAGATACTGGTCCAGCCTGGCCCGGTCCCGGGTCCCCAGATCACGACGCTGATCGACCACGCCCTCCTGGACCGAGTCGAGCAGACTGCGGTTGCGCCGCAGTCGGGCCGCCCTGGCCGCCGGGTCGGTGCTGTCGCTGTCGCCGAAGAGACGCTCGAACACGGCGCGCGGATTGTTCTCCATCGGCAGCGGGGAAGTGGGACTGCGCCAGCACAGGGTGTTGACGTAGGCGCAACTGTAGCCGACGTCACAGGCTCCGGCCAGCTCGGTGGTTTCGAGCCCCACCTCCAGTGACGGCAACTGGGTCTCGCGGCCCAACTCGGCGCTCGCGATCTGATCGATCGACACGCCCGCCCGGAAGTCGACCCCTTCGGTCGGCTTCGCGTGGACACCGGTCAGGAACGCGGCGCCGATACGGCCGTGCCCGCCGGCCGGCTCTCCCGGCAGGGCCACGGCCGGTTGGTTGTCGAGCCCCGACACCACGATCAGCTCGTCGCGCATTGCGGCCAGCGGTGCGAGGATTGGCGACGGCAGGAATCCGGCTCCCTCGGTCGCCGGCGTCCAGTTCTCCATGACCGCGCCCATCGGCACGTAGACGATGGCGAAACGTGGCGTCGCCCGCGCCGCGGTGGTGCGCAGCGCCGCGTAGGCCGGCACCATGCTGTCCAGCAGCGGCAGCGCCACGCCGGCGCCGATTCCACGCAACACCGTCCGGCGCGACAGCGCCTTGCGAGTGATGATCATGGCTCTGTGCTCCTCATCTGAAACGGCGTGCTGTCGACCACGCCGAGAACGATCGACGACCAGCGATACCCGCTCGCTTCGGCCTCTCGCACAATCTTGCGAATGGCCGGCATGTCATGCGCCTCGATGCCTCTGCCCAGTGCATAGGTCATGAGCCTGGTGGTGACGGTGCTCACGAACTCGGTGCGCCGGTTGCGCAGCAGCCGCCGCAGGCCGCCCGGTCCGTCAAAGCGGCGTCCGTCGGGCAACGCGCCGGCCGCGTCGATCGGATCGCCGGCATCGGTCGCGTCGCGCCACCTGCCGATGGCATCGAAGTTCTCGAGCGCGAAGCCCAGCGGGTCCATCTGCGCATGGCAGCTTGCGCACACCGGGTTCGCGCGATGCTGCTCCATCCGCTCGCGCATCGAACGCGCGCCGCTCACGTCGTTCTCTTCGAACGGCGGTACGTCGGGTGGCGGGGGTGGCGGCGGCGCCCCCAGGATGTTTTCGAGCAGCCACTTGCCCCGCACCACGGGTGACGTGCGATTGGCGTAGGAGGTCACGGTCAGGATGCTGCCATGTCCAAGCAGCCCGGCACGCCGGTCGTCGCCGAACGTCACGCGCCGGAAGTGGCTGCCGTGGATCCCGTCGACCCCGTAGTGCCGCGCCAACCGCTCGTTCACGTAGGTGTAGTCGGCCGTCAGCAGGTCGAGCACGCTGCGGTCCTCCCGCAGCTGCGCCTCGAGAAACAGCTCGGTCTCGCGCTGAAACGCCTCCCGCAGGTCGTCGTCGAACTCCGGAAACGCGTTGACGTCCGGCGCCACCGCGCGCAGGTTGCGCAGATGCAGCCACTGCGACGCGAAGTTGGTGACGAGGGTCGCCGCGCGCGGGTCGTCGAGCATACGACGGACCTGCTGTTGCAGCGTCACCGGGTCACCGAGCGCCCCGGCAGACGCCAGCTCCAGCAACTCGTCGTCCGGCAGGCTGCTCCAGAGAAAGAACGACAACCTCGACGCGATATCGAGATCGCCGAGGCGGTAGGCGGCGCCCGCCGCTGCGTCGACCGGGTCGCGTTCGACCCGCACGAGAAAGCTCGCATCGAGAAGGATGCGCTCGAGCGCGAACTGGATGCCGGCGTCGAACGTGCCGCCCTCCTCACGCCCGTCCCGATAGAACCGGAGCAGCGTCTCCAGCTCCGTCTCGTGCACCGGGCGCCGATAGGCGCGTGTCGCGAGCGTCGACAGAATCTCCCTGGCGCAGGTCTCGGCCTCGCTGCCGCGGGCGTCATCCGCGGGGCGGCAGACGAAGATTCGACGCCGGCTGTCGGTGTCTCCCGGCCCCGTGGCGTTGTATGGTCCGGCGATGTCGATGGCTTCGACGCGGGCCTCTGCCCCACGGACCCCACCGAAGCTGATGCTGCTCACCGGGAGATACGCGGGCCTCACCCCCTCGGGCGCCACCATGTTCTCGACGAACGTCGCCCCGACGAGGTGAGACCCGGCCGCCACGTGGAGGCGGACTTCCAACGGATCATCGGGTGCCCGCGACCGCGAGTCCGCCGACGGCGGCTGGCGCGGCCCGCCCAGCAGGAAGAGTTCGAGACGCTCAGCGTCCAGACGGAGGTCGAGTTGCTGTGGTTCGCGGAACCGACGGCCGCGCAGGCGCGCCGTCACGACGTACTCGGCGTCGAGCGGGAAGTAATGCCGCACGGCCGCGCCGCCGCGGCTTCCGAACGGCAGGTCCGGACTGACCCGACCGTTCTGCAACCGGAGTCGCGAGACGTTGTAGGTGGCCAGCGACGGACGGAGGGCAGGGTCGCCGACCGCCAGCCGGCTGATCTTCGCGGCCGCCGACATGTAGCGCTCGAGCAGCGCCGTCGAAATCGGCAGCAGGTCGGCGTTGTTGTCGAAGCCATACACCATGTCGTCGGCCGGCAACAGTGCGCGGTCGTCGATCTCCAGACCCAGCAAATCGCGGATCACGTTCGTGTATTCGGTCCGATTGAGCCGTCGCGCCGTCGGCCGGCCCGGACGCGGACTCTCGGCGGCGGCCTCGTCGATGGTGGTTTCCAGCCAGGAGGCGAAGGACTCGTATCCGGCCGGCTCCGGCCGCGGCCGTCCGTCCGGCGGCATCGTGGCCGACCGCAGTTTGCGGATCACCTTTTCCCACGCCGCGGTGTCTCGACCCACGTGGTCGAAGCCGTCTGCCTCGAACGACAGGTTGCCGGTCTGCAACCGGTCGTTGTGGCAGGTGACGCAATAGCGATTCAGCAACTCCCGGTGGTCCGCGGGGACCGGGGTCGGACTGCCGGCGTCGGGCTGTTCTCCAGAGGGTGCTGCGGCTGCGTACAGTCGATCGGGCGAGACGAGGGCGCAGACGCCGATCAGCGCGGCGCCGACGAGGCCTGTCAGGAGGGTCCTTTCAGCGGCCTGTCGCATAGGTCGTGAGCGTGCAACTCATGATAACGACCCATGACGCAGGATGTCCACGGTAACCTGCCGCACAGGCGTCACCCGACCGCACCCCGCGGGCCCTCCGGGACGCGCGCCGCACAAATGCAGCGGGGCTGGTGGCGCGGGATGTTAGGATGCAAGCGCACCCGGAATCACCACTTTCTCGGTCGGGGAAGGGGCACGCAGATGGGACGTCACGCCGCGGCGCTCGTGATGCTGAGCGCGTTTCTGTTGCCGTCGAGTCCGTCGCTCGCGGCACGCGCCGACACGCCGCTTCTGGATGCGGTGAAGAACCACGACGGCGCCACCGTCGACACGCTTCTGGCCGCGGGCGTCGACGTCGACGCCGCGCAACCGGATGGCGCGACCGCACTCCACTGGGCCGTCCAGCTCGATGACGCCCCGATCGTCGAGCGGCTGATCCAAGCGGGTGCGACCGTGGACGCGACGAATGAGTACGGCGTGACGCCGCTCTCGATCGCCTGCCGCAACGGCAGTGCCCCCTTGATCGAGCGACTGCTCGAGGCCGGCGCCGACCCCAACCTCGCGCGTCCCACCGGAGAGACGCCCCTGATGCGGGCGGCGAGCACAGGCAGCGTCAGGGCGGTCGAGGCGCTCATCGCGCACGGCGCCGACGTGCATCAGGCCGATCCCGAGCTGGGACAGACACCCCTCATGTGGGCGATATCGGCCGGCCACCCGGACGTGGCGGCAGCCCTGATCGCGCAGGGGGCCGACGTCGTCGCCCGCTCGATCGGGGGATTCACGCCGCTATTGTTCGCGGCGCGGGAAGGCGACGCCGCCACGGCCCGATCGCTGTTGGCCGCGGGCGCCGATGTCCACGACGCGATGGAGAACGGCACGAGCGCACTGCTGCTGGCGACGTTACGCGGCCAGGCGCCCACGGCCATGGTCCTTCTGGAGCACGGAGCGGACCCGAACGGCGCCGGCCCCGGCTACACCCCACTCCACTGGGCGGCCGGGTCCTGGCAGACGGAGTTGAGCGGCCCGAACGGCATCGCCACCGACCGCGACGACGAGTGGCGTGCGCTGCGCGGCATCCCCGGCGACAAGGTCCGGCTCGTCCGCGCCCTGCTGGACCACGGCGCCGACCCCGACGCTCGACTCGAGTCGACCCCGCCACGGGCAGGGTACAGTCAGTTGAGCGTGGAGCACCGTGTGGCCGGAGTAAGACCGTTTCCAGGAGCGACGCCGTTCCTGCTCGCAGCGATGGCCGCCGACGTCGAGGTGATGCGCGTGCTGGCCGAGGGCGGGGCCGACCCGAACCTCACCGCCGACGACCTGACGACCCCGTTGATGCTGGCGGCCGGGCTTGGCCGATACATGGCCGAATCTCTGGTCACCGAGGCCGGTGCGCTCGTGGCGGTCGCGCTCGCGCTCGAACTCGGCGCCGACGTCAACGCGGCCAACGAGAGCGGCAGCACCGCGCTCCACGGCGCCGCCTTCATCAAGTCGGATGCGGTCGTGCGACTGCTCGTGGAGCACGGCGCGTCGCTCGACCCGGTGAACGCGCGGGGTCAGACCCCGCTGGCGCTCGCCGAGCTGTCCCGGGCCGGCAGCGCCACGACGACGACGCGCTCGAGCACCGGCGATCTGCTCCGGGCGCTTGGCGCAAGCACCGCCGCGGACGACCTCCCACCGCGCTGAGCGCGCAACCGTGTAGGAGCAGCGCCCGAGGCGATCACCCGCGGCTACTCGGCGGCCGTGACCTCCCGGATCAGCTTGTTCACCGACGCCTTGCGGCTGGCGCCCAACGCCGCCGCGAGCCCGGCGAGGACGGCGACTGCGACAACTGTGTGGGTCACGGCCACGTACACCATCGGATCCCGCGGATCGACCTCAAACAGATGCGGCTCGGCCAGTGCGCCGAACGCACCCGCTGCGACGGCGCCAGCCACGACCCCGATTCCCAAATACACGAGCGTCCCCGACAATACGGTTCCAACGATGGCCGTCCGGCTTGCGCCGAGCGCGATTCTGATGCCGATCTCCCGCGTACGAGCGGCCGTCGTCTGCGTAACTGATCCATACACGCCTACGACCGCAAGCAGCAGCGAGAAGCCGCCAAGCCCGCTCAAAAACACCGCGCCAACCCGCTGGGGCCTCGCGAGGACGCCCAGTCGATCTCTGAACGTCCCCGCTGCCACGATCGGCAGATCCCCATCAAGCGCCCGAATTTCCTGCTGTATCGCGACCGCCAGGGCGCCGGCGTCCCCGTTCGTCCGCCCAATGACCGCCCCCCGCCGGCCCGCGAGCCCACGATTCTGCTCCCAGGGGAGGAAGACGGCGAACCCACCCAGGTCCCGAAGTCGGCTGCCATAACGGCCGTCACCAACCACCCCGACCACCTGCACGTGACGGTTCAGGGGCAGGAAAGTGAACCCTTCGCCTATCGCCTCTCGGTTCCGCCACAGGTGCCGCGCCAACGACTCGTTGACGATCGCGACGGGTGCGCCGCCCTCGACGTCCCGGCTCCCGAAGTCACGTCCCGCCAACAGCCGCAACCCTACCGTCCGCACGTATTCCGGCCCGCCGAGGAACATTTCCAGGCGCGCGGGTAGTTGCCGGACGTCACCGTCAATCTCGACGCTGACGACGCTGAGGGGGTTGCCTACCAACGGTAGATTCCCGAAGGTCACTGCCTCCACCTCCGGCCTGCCCGCCAAGCGTTCGAGAACCTCGTGGTAGAAGTCCCTGACGAGACGTTCCTCGTATCTCTGGCGCCCGAAGTACACCGTCGCGTACGAAAGTCGACCGCTATCCACACCGATGTCCGTAGCGGCCACCGCCCACATGCTGCGGATAAACAGCCCCGCCCCGATCGTCAGCACCACGACGACCGCCACCTGTCCCGCCAGCGCAATTCCGCGCCAAGGAACTGACCTCCCCGCGTAGCGATCCATGGACTGAAGCGCTGGCGCCAAGCCGCACACGACCCCGGTGACCACGGCCGCCAACGCGCCCAGCCCAGCCATGCGCCCAGTCCAGCCCGCCGGCAGCCAGGTCATTTCCACCCCGCCTGGAAGCGTCACGAAGCTGACCGCCGCCTGTACCAGCCACATCGCTATCTGGAGTCCCACCACCGCACCGAGGCTCGTCAAGAGCATCGCCTCGATAAGAAAGAGCCGCATGATGCGCAGCCGGCCCGCCCCCAGCCATGACCTGACCGCCATCTCCCGTCGTCGCCGTTCCTGGCGCACCAGCATCATTACTGCGACATTTGCGCATCCTGCGAGCAGAATCAGGCCGGACGCGACGGCCAGCATATTGACGAAATCCTGCACTTGCGCTCGCGTCCGCGCCGGCAGCGCCGCGCGCGCCGTCGCAGAGGCACCAAACGGATTCCGCCGCCGTCCGGCCCATCCCCGGCCAACGCAGTGCTCAAGGCCACCTCCGCGCCAGCCACGCTCGCGCCCTCCTTCAGCCGCGCAGTGATGGAAATCCATGGGCTGGGAGAATACGCCATTCCATCGATCGAGAGCGTACGTGGGAGCGCCGACCGCAATGAGTTCAGAGACCCGCGCCCCGGTGTTGTACAGCGTCAGCAGGGCGTGGTCCCGCCGTCCGCCGTGGGTCGAACGGTCACAAATGGCGTCATTTCCGGGCGCGACCTGTCGTCGTGGCGTGCCATGGCCAGGACGCGAGACGCCCGCGAACAGCGCTGCGAACCGGACGAAGGAGCGGACGGCGCCCACGCGCGTTGCGCGACGCAACGCAGTTGGCGCGGTCTTCTTCGAGTCAGGATGACGGAGCGCGAGGTCGTCCGTGAGCATCCAGCCCGCGAGGCGTCGCGGTAACCCCTTCGGCAACACCCCCGACGGGGACTCACCGACGCCTCGCGCCCACCCGTCCTGATAGGGTCCGCCCGATAACCGCCGAGTCCCCGCCGAGACGGGTCCGCCAGAACGCGTCGGTCACGATGACGACCGGATCTGCGCCAGGGCGGGTTTCCGCCGTGGCGAAACACGCGAGCCGACAGATCGCGTGATCGGTCCGAAGCCGCGACTACATCGAAGATCACCGATCGCGTCACGAAGGACACCGTTGCCAATTGAGCCCCCGACGCAGTGATGACCGGCACCGTCTGGCTGCCATCGCCGGCGACAACCTCGAACACGTCGGTCAACTCCAAGACACGTTCCAGCTCTGGATACAGGAATCCGCGGATCAGCTTCGCGTAGATGGTGGTGGTCTCCCCCCCGTAACGAGTGTGCAACGTCACGACACGAGCCGGTTCGGTCAGGGGGATCGGTCTCAACAGCGCCGCGTCGACCAGAGCAAGGGCAGCAAAGGTGACACTTGTGGCCAAGCCGAGCGTGATGACGCACACCGCCGAGTAGCCCCGGCGCCGCGCCAGCGATCGAATACTGAAGCGCAGGTCCGCGAGCATCGTTCCTCAGGCCTACTCGTCGACCGCTACCGGAACCCACTGCCACGCACGACAGATAGACAGGGCACCTTTGTCCCGAGCAGCTCTCCCTTCGCTGGTCACTCCGGGGTCACCGCATGCCACATCCGAGAGCCGGCCGCTCTCCAAGTGACCAGCGTCTCATCAACGACCCTGTGCTTCCTCGGATGTGTCCATCGGCGGCGAACGCGAGGCACGCCCGGATGTCTTCGCGGGTCAGATCTGGAAAATCGCGGAGCACGTCGTCTTCCGACATCCCGGATGCCAGGTAGTCGAGCACGTCCGAGACGGCCAGCATATTGACGAAATCCTGCACTTGCGCACGCGTCCTCGCCGGTAGCGCCCGTCATTGCGCAGGCCACGGATGCAGGGCTTTCCGCCGCGTTTTCCGGGCTCGATTGTGATGCGGTCCAAGTACGCCATCAACACAGCCGACGTAACGAACAATTAACGGTCAAGCCGGCGGAGCCGCCGTCGAATCAGCCTGCAATTGCGACGCAGTGATGACCGGCACCGTCCGGCTGCCATCGCCGGCGACAACCTCGAACACGTCGTCAACTCCAGCGAGGCAGGCCGCCCATGATGTCCCGCCCCGGTCGCCTGGGACCAGAGCGGCAAGGTCGTTTCCGTCCGGGTACTGAAGCCTAGGAGCCCGTGGTGAAACCGCGCGTGGCACCGAGAGCGGCGAGGCGCCCGCCGCGACAAGGCGTGGAAAATCGCGGAGCACGTCGTCTTCCGACAGGAGGGCGCAGGTATTGGGTATATGCAACCGACGAACAACGCAGTCAGGCGGGATGCATCGCCGCTCGAATGCAGCGGGGCTTTTGCCACGGGCTCCTAGTGCGCCCGCCCGGGCGCCGGATGCGGGTTGACGGCGAAGGCGGCCAGTCCGTCATTGAGCTGGACGATCACGTATTGCTCGCCCTCGTGCACCCAGCTCGACAGGCCGTAGCGGGTCGAGCCAGGAATCTCGATGGCGCCGCGCCGCTCGCCGGTCTGCTTGTCGATCGCGAACAGGTGCCACTGGTTGTCGCTCGTCTGCCCGGACGCCAGCAGCAGCGTCGGGGTGACGGTCATCACCGCGTGGCCGCCGCGCCCCGGGTTGGTGAGCGCGTCGGGGACCCCCTGCAGCAGCGGGTGGCTGCGCAGCATTTCCTGCCGCGCCTCCGGCGCGTCGCCGTTCGGAATCACCCACAGGTGCTCCCCGGTGTTCATGTCGATCGCGGTGATGCGGCCAACCGGTCCCTTCCAGATCGACAGGCCGTCGATCGTCTCCGGGTTGGCGGCCCGCCCGCCGCGTCCGCCGCGCCCTCCGCGTCCGCCGCCGCCCGTGGCTCGCGAGAAGTCGGAGTACGTGGTGCCGGTCTGGTGATCGCCGTCGAGGCTGGACCCGATCGCCGGCGCCACCGACAGTCGCCCGCACCCGCTGTGCGAGGTGACGAACATGACACCCGCCACCGGATCACCCACCGCCGGGCCGGTGATGTTGGTGCCCCCGGTGCCGCCGGGGCAGACGCGGGCGGGACCCGCCCCCTGCTCGTTCCCCACGTGGGTCGGGGGATTGAAGAGCGGCGCGAAGAAGTTGCCGGACCGGGCCACCTCGAGCGCCCGCTGCCGGAGCTCGGGGGTGTAGTCGATCAGGTGCTCCTCGGTGCGGCCCTGCAGGTCGTAGGGCGCCGGCTTCGTCGGGAACGGCTGTGTGGCCGCCAACTGCTCCCCGGGCACGTTCGACTGCGGCACGGGGCGCTCTTCAATCGGCCAGATCGGTTCGCCGGTCTCGCGGTTCAGCGCGTAGAGGAACGCCTGCTTGGTGGCCTGAAAGACACCCTTGATCTCGCGGCCGTCCACCGTGACGTCCATCAGCACCGGGGCGGTCGGCGTGTCGTAGTTCCAGATGTCGTGATGCACCATCTGAAAATGCCAGCGCCGCTCGCCCGTCTTCACATCCAGCGCAATCATGCTCGTACTGAACAGGTTGTCGCCGGGGTGGAACCCGCCGTAGTAGTCCATCGTCGCGCCGTTGGTGACGATGTAGACGAGGCCGAGTTCCGGGTCCGCTGACATCGGCGCCCAGGAGGAGACGTCGCCGGTCCATTGCCAGGCGTCGTTCTCCCACGTCTCGTGTCCGACCTCGCCCGGGCGCGGGATAACGTTGAACTTCCAGAGGAAGTCGCCGGTCCGCGCGTCATAGCCGAGGATGTCGCCCGGGACGTTCTCGACACGGGTCTGGTTGTAGCCCTGCTCGGCGGAGTTGCCGACCACCACGACCTCGTTGACCACGATCGGCGGTGAGGAACTGGTGATATAACCGATCTCCTGCGGGATGCCCTGGTTGGCGTCGTAGGGCCGGTCCATGCTGATCCACGGCCCCCAGTCGGCGATCAGATCCTCGACCATGTCGACCGAACCCGACGGGCGGAACCCGGGCAGCGGCACCGGACGGCCCCAGTTCTCCAGCGGGACGCCCGTCTCGGCGTCCAGGGCGTGGAGAAAGAACCCCGGGGTCGAGATGTAGACGACCCCGCGTCCGTCAATCTCACCGTAGGCGACGCCCTTGCCGTAGCCGGCCCGCATCGAGTACTCCCAGCGGTGGGTGTTCGGCTCGGTGAAACTCCAGATCAGCTCGCCCGAGGTCGGGTCGAGTGCGATCACGTGCCGGCGGTCGCCGGCGACGGTAATCAGCTTGCCGTCGATATAGGACCCGGTCGCGCGCGAGGTGGTCGGACCGAAGCTGGAGGCGTCGAACTCCCACGCCAGCTTGAGCTGCTCGAAGTTCGAGGCGTCGATCTGATCGGCCGGTGTGTAGCGGGTGTGCCACGCGTCGCCGCCGAGGTAGGTCCACTGCCCGTCCTCCGTGCCCGGGCCTTGCGCCTGCGCCGGAGTCTGGACGGAGAGCAGCGCGCTAAGCGCGAGTACGGTGACGACCGGGGTCCGTGATGTCATCGCTGTAGTCCTCGTGTGCTCCCCGGTGGCGCGCCGGCCGATATTGGCCCGCGCGCGTGAGGATGCCGTCCGACGGGGCGATTCCGCTGGTGCCGTTTCGCTGATGATAATACAGCCGGGCGCCGGCGCGGTCACCCGGCGCCGCGCGGCGGATCCGGTGTGCCCACTACGAGCCGCCCAGCGTGACCAGAGGGTGCGGTCGTCGGTCTGGTGCAAGCGCGAGATAGTGCTCCGCCTGCCAGAGGGGAGGACAGGGTCTGGAAATGACCCTCGCGGCGTCGCTTCGTCTACTGCCTCTTGCCTGATCCGCTCGAGCTGAACTGACCGCCTCCGACATCCTGGGTGGCGTTGATCATGTCGCCGTCGACGGTGAGGGTCAGGACGATGTCGATCGAGTTCCCCTGAAAGCTGCGGTCGAAGGTCAGCACCAGGTTGTCACCATCCCGGGCGATGTTGGTGATGTCGATGGCGCCGCCCCGGCCGCCTTGGAGGCGTGCCGCCACTTTGCCGCTCTCGTCCCGTATCGCCACGGTCTGCTCTCGCGTGCCGCGCGGCGACTCCATGGCGATGACCCAGGTGCCCATGAACGCGCTCGCCTCCGACGAATCGAGCATCGAGGCTTGTCCGGCCATGGCCGGACCGGTGAGCACCAGCAGGCTCAACACCGTCGCCGCCGTCAGTTGCAGTTGTCTCATCATTACCCTTGCTCCTGGTCTGTCGCCCGGCTCGACCCGTGGGGGCATCCGGCGCAACAATTGTCGATACACAGAAAGACGGCTGCCCGCCGTCGCCCGTTTACGATGCCGGCCCGAAAACGCCGCGGACACACCCGCGGCGCGTAGACGTGGAGGCGCTCGTGGCGAACGCCTCGCGGCAGGCGCCCGGTGCTTCATCCTGCCTGCTCGGGAAGCGGTGGCTGGACCACGGCCTGCTCCAGCGCGAGGGTGCCGCCGTACGAGACGACGGCCGGGTGCGAACCGTGGAGAAGCGTCTCGTCCGGTCAGGTTGGATTGACAATCTACATATTCACAGGTAGATTGCCGACATATCATGGCCTCGAAGACGGACGTGCTGCAGGGGACGCTCGACCTCCTCATTCTCAAGACCCTCGACACCCTGGGTCCAATGCACGGCTACGGCATCGCCCGTCGGATTCGACAGGTGTCCGAGGACGCCCTGCGGCTCAACCAGGGCTCGCTCTATCCCGCGCTGGCGCGCCTGGAGGATCAGGGCTGGATTCTCGGCCGCTGGCAGACCACACCGCAGAACCGCCGGTCCAAGGTCTATGCCCTCACGGTCGCTGGACGAAGGCAACTGGTCAGAGCGACCGAGGACTGGCGCCGGACGTCGACGCTGATCGAGCGCGTGCTGGCCGGGAGCGACTGATGAGCTGGCTGCGTGTGATGGTCGCGCGGGCCGCGGCGTTGCTTCGCCGGCGCCAACTCGAAGAAGACCTGCACACGGAGCTGCAAGTCCATCGCGAGATGGATATCGAAGATCGTGTCGGTCGGGGCACGTGTCGGGACGAGGCACGGCGAGCGGCGCAGCGCGATCTTGGCGATACGCTCTTGATCACGGAGCAGTGGCGGGACGCCAGAGGGTTCACGGTGATCGACGAGCTCGTCCAGGACATCCGGCATAGCGTCCGCACCTTGCGCGGCGCGCCGGGCTTCACGAGCGTCGCCGTGCTCACGCTCGCGCTCGGCATCGGGGCGAATACCGCCGTCTTCAGTGTCGCCGACGCGGCCGTGTTCCGGCCGTTGCCCTACCGCAATTCCGAACGACTCGCGTATCTCTTGAACGTCGTCGACGCCGGCACGCCGCGCCAGCGGACCTCGCCGTCGATAGCGCCGGACATGGTGGACGCCTGGGGCGAACAGACCCAGATTCTGGAGGGCGCGGCGCATTACAGCCGCGGGCTCATGCAACTGGCGGAGGCCGACGGTGAGTTCGTGCGCACTGGCAGTCTCTCCGCGGAGGCACTCGGTTTTCTCGGCGTCTCACCTATGCTCGGGCGCGGTTTCGACTCGGCCGAGACCGTGTCAGGCGCCGACGCGGTGGCGCTCGTCAGCCATCGGTTCTGGGTGACGAGGCTGGCGTCGAATCCGGCCGTGCTGGGCACGACCGTCACGCTGGACCAGCGTCCCCATGTGATCGTTGGCGTGATGCCGCCGACGTTCCGCTTTCCCCGTCCAGACCCGCAAGTGTGGGTGCCGCTGACCGGCGGCCGGAATTTCGTGTTTGCCGTTGCGCGGGTCAGGCCGGGCCTCTCCATCGCGGAGGCGCAGGACCAACTTGACAGCATTGCCGAGCGCCTCCAGCGTGACCAGCCGCGAGCCCGTGGGTGGATCGCCAGGCTCGATGGCCTCGACGCCGAACGGCTCCCGGTCCCCCTCCGTGTTGCGTTGTGGGCGCTGCTCGCCGCGGTCGGCCTTGTTTTGCTGATCGCGTGCGCGAACATCGCCAGCCTGCTGTTGGCGCGCACGATGGCGCGGCAGCGGGAGCTCGCGGTGCGATCATCGCTCGGCGCATCGCGTGCTCGACTGTTTCGGCACGTGCTGACTGAGGGTCTCGTGCTCGGGGCCGCCGGCGGGGCTGTCGCCCTCCTGCTCGCGGGATGGAGCATCGACGTGTTGAGTCGCGTTCTCATGACGGAGGGCGGGTTGGCGTTGCTGGAGCTCGACGTCGAGCTCAACCGGCGCGTACTGGCGTTTACGGTGCTCGCTACGTGCGTGGCGGGATTCGCCTGCGCGGCGCTGCCGGCGGTCCGCGCCACGCGTCTGAACCTGTTCGACGCCCTGACCGCGACGAGTCGTGCGGCGCACGGTACGCGACGACACCATCGCATGCAGGACGCCTTGATCGTGGCCCAGGTGGCGGCGGCGCTGGTCCTGCTCGTGTCGGCGGCGCTGCTCGCCAACAGTTTCGTCCGCATGCTGCGGGTCGATCCGGGTTTCGAGACGCGCAACCTGGCCGCGGTGAACGTAGGGCTGTCGGCGGAGCGCTATGCCTCACAGACCGCTCGCGATGCGTTCTTCGACACTGTCCTGACTCGCGTGCGATCGCTGCCGGGCGTGCGCGCGGCGACCGCAGGCGGCCGCGTGCCTCCGGAGGCTGGCATCGTCGGGCTGCAGTTCGAGGTCGAAGGCGACCCCGTTTCGCCTGAGGACCCGCCCGTGCGAATCCTCGTGACGCCCGTCGAGCCCGATTACATGCAGACCCTCGGTATTCCAGTGCTCGACGGGCGACCGTTCGGGGCCGCGGACACCGCCGGCGCGCCTCCGGTGGTGATGATCGACCGCGGCACGGCCGACGAGCACTGGCCGGGCGTGAGTGCGCTGGGCCGGCGTCTCAGGACGGCACCGTCTGCGCCGTGGCTCACCATCGTCGGCGTCGTCGGACGGGTCACCATGCCGGACATTACAGGCCAACAATCACGGGAGCCCCAGGCGTACGTGCCCATGTCACAGAGCCGCCTCACGGGTACGCGGACAATCGTGGCTCGCACGGCCGGCGATGCAGAACCCCTGGTCGGCACGATCCGCGGCATCGTGAGGGCCGTTGATCCGACGGTCCGGATCAACAACGCGTCAACCGTGGAGGCCGGCTACGCGCAACTCAGGACCCCGGCGCGCGTGATTCTGATGCTCATGGGAGTGTTTGCATCGCTGGCGCTCGGCCTGGCGGCCGCGGGTCTCTACGGCGTCGTGTCATACGCGGTCACCCAACGGACGCACGAGGTCGGCATCCGCACGGCGCTCGGTGCGACGCGGGCCAGGATCCTCACGCTGATGATGGGACACGGTGTCGCGCTCGGCTTGGTGGGAAGCGGGATCGGTCTCGGCGGGGCGCTCGCCGTGTCCCGGCTCGTCCGCTCGCTCCTGTTCCAGGTTCAGCCCACCGACCTTGCGACGTTCGCGCTTGCATCCCTGACCTTGATGTGCGCTGTCGTGCTGGCCTGCTACCTGCCGGCCCGTCGCGCCACGAAGCTGGACCCGGTCGTGGCGCTTCGAGCCGAGTGACCCGCTCCTGACGATAGTCCAGATTAGCGCCCCCCGGTGCACGTACCGCCCGGTTCGCGGACCCTGGCAGCCCACTCCCGACAGATGTGTCCACATGAGATGACGCATGAACGCGGCCCCGGTGTCGCCGGGCTGTCGGCTGGTTCTCGCGAGTATGATGCATATCGCCTATAATTTTGAATCAACATGAGAGTCAGCGTCGAAATAGATGAAGCAACATTGAACGCCCTCCGGCGGCTGACCGGGGAAACGAAGATGAGTCCGGCCATCAGTCGCGCGGTCACCGAGTTCGTCCGACGACAACGCGTGCGGGAGTTCGGCCGGTTGCTGCGCGAGGATGCGTTTGACTACCCGTTGACGAACGATCAGGTCGAGTCCGCGGACCACTGATCCCCATGGTGCTCGTGGACTCGTCTGTCTGGATCGAAGCCCTGCGCCGACAAGGCGACCTGGCGACCAAGGTGGCCTTGTCGGCGTTGCTGGAGGTGGACGGCGCCGTCGTATCCGGTCCGATCCTGCTCGAGGTGATCGGTGGATGCCGACTTGCTGACCGGAAGAGGCTGACCGAGTATTTCGGTAGCGTGCCCTGTCGCCGTGTGCCCGACGAGGTGTGGTGGCAGGCCATGCGTCTGTCGTGGCGGCTGCGCGACGAAGGGATCACCGTCCCCTGGAACGACCTCCTGATCGGAAGCCTCGGGCTGATCTGGAATCTCAGGGTGTTTGCCGTCGACCGGCATTTCGACATGCTGGAATCCCGTGCGCGGGTGCGCCGTTACCGGCCGGGTCCCGGTGGCACCTATGCCGACGCGTAGACGATGGTTGGCTATCGAATTCAGATCTGGACCGGCACGGCCGGCAAGGATGTTTTCGTGCCGCGTGCCCGAGTGGGACCTGCGCCACCGTATCTCGTACCGCCCAGGCCGAAACGATGTTGAATCCGAGCTCGTGACAAGGAGACCGCAACCACGAAGGGCCTGGACGCTTCGTAGCACCGCAACCGATCTTCCACTGCCCGCGCAATCCCAACGTCCAGTCGATCGTGGATGCTTGATTCGAATCAGTTCCAGGTGCATACTCACTGAGACGTCTAGGGGACTCACCGATGCCGCGACCATCCAACACGCTGCAGGGAACACTGGATCTGCTCATCCTGAAGACCCTGGAGCGCGCGCCCAATCACGGGTTCGGCATCACGCTCCACATCCAGACCGCCTCTGAGGGGACGCTGCGCGTCGAAGAGGGGTCCCTCTACCCTGCGCTGCGCCGGCTCGAACGCGACAAGGTCATCGCGGGGGAATGGCAGAAGACGGAGAACGGCCGCCGCGCACGCGTCTACCGCTTGACTGACGCAGGGGTCAGGCGTTTGTCCGAAGCCGAACACCGTTGGGTGGAACTGACCAGGAGCACGCAACGAGTACTGGGGTACGCATGAGCGGCATCTTCACACGACTGTTTCGCAGACGGGCCCTCAGCGAGGACGTCCGCGAGGAGATCGAGTCGCACATTGCGATGCAAGCAGACCGCAACCGCAGGTCTGGCATGTCGCCCGAGCAGGCGCTCCGCGCCGCCCGCCGGCAGTTCGGCAATGTGACCTCCGTCCGCGAACGCCTCCATGACTTCTACGGCTTCGGATGGGTGGAGACGTTCATCGGCGATGTGCGGTACGCGGTGCGGGGCCTGGGCCGGAACCCGGCCGTCTCGCTGACGGCCGCCCTCACGACCGCCATCGGGGTCGGCGCGGTCGCCAGCATGTTCAGCGTTCTGCAGACCCTGCTGCTGGCGCCCCCGCCGCACGTGCAGACGCCTGACCGGGTCTTCCGCGTGCATATGCAGTTCCCGCCTCGTGCTGAAGCGGAGCCAGCCGTGACCACGGCGGTGACGTCCTATCCGTTCTATGAGCGGCTGGCC
Source organism: Vicinamibacterales bacterium (assembly GCA_965220695.1). Lineage (GTDB taxonomy): Bacteria > Acidobacteriota > Vicinamibacteria > Vicinamibacterales > UBA8438 > UBA9620. Next base: position 1,093,878 of record OZ244838.1, read on the forward strand.
GAGGATGCCGACTCGCTGGAGTCGGTGGCCGCGTATGAGGAGACCGAACTCGCGGCGGGCGCCGGACCCGACGCGCGCCTGACCCGGGCGGTCATGGTGTCCGCCGGTTTCTGGCGGACGCTGGGGGTCCGGCCGGCGCTCGGGCGTTTCCTGCTGGACCCGGAGGCGCATCCGGCGACCGGCGCGCGTTTCGTCGTGCTCGGACACGGGTTCTGGCAGCGCCGCTTCGACGGCCGCCCCGACGTGCTCGGCGAAACCCTGGGTATCAAGGGCCAGCCGTACGAGATCGTCGGGGTCACGCCGCGCGGCTTTCGCGGCGTCGAGCTCTCCGACGTCGACCTGTGGCTTCCGCTGTTTGCGGAGGATGATGGATCGAGCCGCGCGGTCACGTGGCACACGTTCGGGTCGTCATCCAACCTGACCGTGGTCGGGCGCCTGAGACCGGACGTCACGCCCGCGCAGACCGAAGCTCAACTGACGAGCCTCCAGCGGACGTTTCGGGAGGAGACGGACGGTCCACGGCTCCAGGATGATGCCATGCGCGCCACGCGCCTCGAGAGGATTCGGCAGACCCGCGTGCTGCTCGGACCCGTCACGGGTGGGCTGGGATCCGATCTCCGGCCGATTCCGGAGGCGCGCGTGACGGCCTGGCTGGTCGGGGTCGCGGTCGTGCTGGTCGCGATCGCCTGCCTGAACGTGGCCGGCCTGCTACTGCTGCGGGCGATGCGCCGCCGCCGCGAGATCGCAGTCCGGCTCGCCCTCGGCATCAGCCGGTGGCGGCTGGCGCGGCAACTGCTCACCGAGAGCCTGGTGCTGGCGCTGCTCGGCGGAGCGGCCGCGTTTGCGGTACTGGTCCTCAGCCGTGCGTGGCTGCAGCGTACGATACTCCCGACCATGGCGTGGGAACCGGCCACGATCGTCAATCCGAGCGTCCTGGCGGTGGCGGCCACCGCCACCCTCGTGACCGCGTTCGCGGCCGGCATCAGCCCGCTCTGGTACGTGGGGCGCGACGCCCTCCCGGCCATTCAAGGTCGGCTCCTGGACGCGCCGGGCCGGCGACCGCGGCTGCAAGGCGCATTGCTCGCGGCGCAAGGCGCGCTTTCGGTGATGCTTCTCGTCGGCGCCGGCCTGTTCCTGCGGAGTCTGCACAACGCCGCCACACTTGACATCGGGCTGGACCGCGACAACGTGGTGGCGATACGCGTCGATTTCGCCGGCGCCGGGCGCAGCCCGGACGACGTGGCCCGGTTCTACGAGTCGGCGCTCGAACGCGTCTCGGCCGTCCCGGGCGTCACGCGGGCGAGCCTCGCGCTGAGCGTCCCCCTGCGATCGGCCCGCGGCGGTGGGAACATTCGGCTGCCCGGGACGGACGACAGGCTCACCGCGCCAAGCGGCGGCTCGCCCTTTGTCAACTATGTGACACCCGGTTTCTTCGAAACCACGGGGATGCGCATCCGAGACGGACGCGGGTTCCTGGAGGCGGAGCGGGCGCTGGGTCAGGTGATGGTCGTCAACAAGACCATGGCGGAGCTGGCCTGGCCGAACCGGTCGCCGATCGGCGAATGCGTCCATCGGTTCGAGCAGGCCGCGTGCACGACGGTGGTTGGGGTGGTGGCCGACGCGCGCCGCTTCAGTCTCGTGGCGGAAAACCCGCATCCCTTTTACTACCAGCTCCTGTCTCCCGGCGACACCGGGCCGCGAGCACTCCTCGTCCGGACGGCGCCTGGCCAACCTCGCCTGGACCGTGCGCTGCGACGGGAACTAACCGCGCTGGACGCCGGTGTGCCCTACATTCGCATCGAGACGCTGGGCGAGGCGCTGAATCCGCAGATCCGGCCATGGCGACTGGGCGCAGCGCTGTTCACCGTGTTCGGGGCGCTCGCCATCCTGCTGGCCATGATCGGCCTCTGGTCGTCGGTGTCGTACGCCGTCTCGCAGCGACAGCACGAGTTCGCGGTGCGCCTCGCCGTGGGGGCGAGCCGGACCCGACTGGTGCGCCTCGTCTTGAACGACGGCCTCCGGACGGCGCTGATCGCGAGCGCGACCGGCCTGCTGATCGCGTCTGTCACGACTCATTTCATCCGAGACTTGCTGTTTGGCGTATCTCCGCGCGACCCGGTCGTGTTCGCGGTCGTCGCTGCAGGCGTCCTGACCGTCGCGTTCCTGGCCAGCCTGTGGCCGGCCCTGCGCGCGTCCCGCGTCAACCCGGCGGAGGCGCTCCGAGCTGAATGAGTCGCCTGTCCCGATCAGCCTTTTCTCCCTGACCCGTAAGCGTTTCCTCGTCAGGTTGGATTGACAATCTACATATTCACAGGTAGATTGCCGACATATCATGGCCTCGAAGACGGACGTGCTGCAGGGGACGCTCGACCTCCTCATTCTCAAGACCCTCGACACCCTGGGTCCGCTCCACGGCTACGGCATCGCCCGTCGGATTCGACAGGTGTCCGAGGACGCCCTGCGGCTCAACCAGGGCTCGCTCTATCCCGCGCTGGCGCGCCTGGAGGATCAGGGCTGGATTCGTGGCCGCTGGCAGACCACACCGCAGAACCGCCGGTTGAAGCTCTATGCCCTCACGGTCGCTGGACGGAATCAACTGGTCAGAGCGACCGAGGACTGGCGCCGGACGTCGACGCTGATCGAGCGCGTGCTGGCCGGGAGCGACTGATGAGTTGGATGCGTGTGACGGTTGCGCGGGCCGCGGCGTTGCTTCGCCGGCGCCAACTCGAGGAAGACCTGCACACGGAGCTGCAAGTCCATCGCGAGATGGACATCGAAGATCGTGTCGGTCGGGGCATGCGTCGGGACGCGGCGCAGCGCGCGGCGCAGCGCAGTCTTGGCGATACGCTCTTGATCACGGAGCAGTGGCGGGACGCCAGAGGGTTCACGGTGATCGACGAACTCGTCCAGGACATCCGGTATAGCGTCCGCACCTTGCGCGGCGCGCCGGGCTTCACGAGCGTCGCGGTGCTCACGCTTGCGCTCGGCATCGGGGCGAATACCGCCGTCTTCAGTGTCGCCGACGCGGCCGTGTTCAGGCCGTTGCCCTACCGCAATCCCGAACGACTCGCATATCTCTGGAACGTCGTCGACGCCGGCACGCCGCGCCAGCGGATCACGCCGTCGATGCCGCCGGACAAGGTGGACGCCTGGGGCGAACAGACCCAGATTCTGGAGGGCGCGGCGCACTACAGCGGCGAGGACATGCAACTGGAGGAGGCGGACGGTGAGTTCGTGGGCGTTGGTCGGCTCTCCGCGGAGGTACTCGACCTCCTCGGCGTCTCACCGTTGCTCGGGCGCGGTTTCGACGCGGCCGAGACCGTGTCCGGCGCCGACGCGGTGGCGCTCGTCGGCCATCGGTTCTGGACGACGAGGCTGGCGTCGAATCCGGCCGTGCTGGGCACGACCGTCACGCTGGACCAGCGTCCCCATGTGATCGTTGGCGTGATGCCGCCGACGTTCCGCTTTCCCTTTCCAGACATTCAAGTGTGGGTGCCGCTGACCGGCGGTCGAAACTTCGTGTTTGCCGTTGCGCGGGTCAGGCCGGGCCTCTCCATCGCGGAGGCGCAGGACCAACTTGACAGCATTGCCGAGCGCCTCGAGCGTGACCAGCCGCGAGCCCGTGGGTGGAGCGCCAGGCTCGCGGGCCTCGACGCCAGGCGGCACGCTTTCTCGATCCGATTCGGGGTGTGGGCCTTGCTCGCCGCGGTCGGCCTTGTCTTGCTGATCGCGTGCGCGAACATCGCCAGCCTGCTGTTGGCGCGCACGATGGCGCGGCAGCGGGAGTTCGCGGTGCGATCATCGCTCGGCGCATCGCGTGCTCGACTGTTTCGGCACGTGCTGACTGAGGGTCTCGTGCTCGGGGCCGCCGGCGGGGCTGTCGCCCTCCTGCTCGCGGGATGGAGCATCGACGTGTTGAGTCGTTTGCTCATGACGGAGGTCTGGTCCGCGTTGCTGGAATTCGATGTCGAACTCAACCGGCGCGTTCTGGTGTTTACGGTGCTCGCTACGTGCGCAGCGGGATTCGCCTGCGCGGCGCTGCCGGCGGTCCGCGCCACGCGTCTGAACCTGTTCGACGCCCTGACTGCGGCGAGTCGTGTGACGAACGGTACGCGACGACAGCACCGCATGCAGGACGCCTTGATCGTGGCCCAGGTGGCGGCGGCGTTGGTCCTGCTCGTGTCGGCGGCGCTGCTCGCCAACAGTTTCGCCCGCATGCTGCTGGTCGATCCGGGCTTCGAGACGCGCAACCTGGCCGCGGTGAATGTAGGACTGTCGGCGGAGCGCTATGCCTCACAGACCGCTCGCGATGCGTTCTTCGACACTGTCCTGACTCGCGTGCGATCGCTGCCGGGCGTGCGCGCGGCGACGGCAGGCGGCAGCGTGCCTCCGGAGGCTGGCATCTTCGGGCGGCAGTTCGAGGTCGAAGGCGACCCCGTTTCGCCTGAGGATCCGCCCGTGCGAATCCTCGTGACGCCCGTCGAGCCCGACTACATGCAGACCCTCGGTATTCCGGTGCTCGAGGGGCGACCGTTCGGGGCCGCAGACACCGCCGGCGCCCCGCCGGTCGTGGTGATCGACCGCAACACGGCCGACGAGTACTGGCCGGGCGTGAGTGCGCTGGGCCGGCGGCTCAGGACGGCACCGTCTGCGCCGTGGCTCACCATCGTCGGCGTCGTCGGACGGGTCACCATGCCGGACATTGTCGGCCAACCTCGATGGGAGCCCCAAGCGTACGTGCCCACGTCACAGGGCCGCGTCACGGGCTCCCGGACAATCGTGGCTCGCACCGCCGGCGATGCAGAACCCGTGGTAGGCACGATCCGCGGCATCGTGAGGGCCATTGATCCGACGGTCCGGATCGGCAATGCAGCAACCGTGGAGGCCGGCTACGCGCAACTCAGGACCCCGGCGCGCGTGGTGCTGATGCTCATGGGCGTGTTTGCATCGCTGGCGCTCGGCCTGGCGGCTGCAGGTCTCTACGGCGTCGTGTCCTACGCGGTCAACCGACGGACGCACGAGATCGGCATCCGCACGGCGCTCGGTGCAACGCGGGCCAGGATCCTCACACTGATGATGGGACGCGGTGTCGCGCTCGGCCTGGTGGGAAGCGGGATCGGTCTCGGCGGAGCGCTCGCCGTGTCCCGGCTCGTCCGCTCGCTCCTGTTCCAGGTTCAGCCCACCGACCTCGCGACGTTGGCGCTTGCATCCGTGACCTTGATGTGCGCCGTGGTGCTGGCCTGCTACCTGCCGGCCCGTCGCGCCACGAAGCTGGACCCGGTCGTGGCGCTTCGAGCCGAGTGATCCGCCGCGATCACCTTCACCGTCGTACCACTTCGTCGCGCGCTGCGGATTGCTGGCGGTCCCACGAGCCGCCGGTGCGCGCCGCGCCCCGCCTGTTGATCGCGATCCTCGGCATGTTGTACACTGCGTTGCACTTGGCTGTTGCCAGCCGCGCACTCTCGAGTTGTCCTTCACGTGTTTCCCAGGCATTTCAACGGGATTCTTCACCGCTGCCGATTCGTTGTTCCGGTGGCAGGCGGGTTGGTCGTGGAACGGCGGCCGGAGAGCCGGTGACCCCGGACATGAGCGCGGCGTGGGTCGGCGTCGGAACGCTGATGCCGTTCACCGGGACCAGCCCGGCGATGTCGGCGCGCACCAGGGGAGCGGACGGATGAACGCGGCGTTGGCGCCGCGGACGATCCTGGTGTCCGTGCCGGCCGGTCAACACGTCAGTGACCTGATTCACGGTCTGTTCCTGCCAACGCTGCTCGCCGGGCCGTCGCCGCCGCGGGTGGTCGTACTTTCTCCGTTCGCGGCTGACCGGGGCCTGGCGCGCGACCTCGAGTGCGCCGGCGTCACCGGAGAGCCGCTGCCTGTAGGGCGTATCGGCACGGCCGGCAGAGTGGTCGATTCAATCCTGAGCGAACGCTTCCTGATCGAGTCGGGTCTGCGGGCCGTTCGGTTGCAGCGCGACCGGGCCCGGTTGCTCGAAGGGTGGCGCGGGCGCCGCGCGATGATCGCGCTGAAGGCTGCCGTGTGCCGCGTGCCGCTGTCGCGCCGGAGCTGGTTTCGCATCGCGCAGCGCGTCAGCGACGTCTCGGCGTATCGCCGGTTGTTCGAGACCCATCGGCCGGCGCTGCTCGTCACGGCAACGGCCGGGTTTCTGGCGGTCGAGGTGCCCCTCATCTACGCGGCCAAACGTCTCGGGGTGCCCCAGATGGGCGTCGACCTCGGGTGGGACAACCTGTCGTCCAAATACCACACGGTGCTCCCGGTCGACCACCTCGCCGTCTGGAACGAGACGATGCGGGACGAGGCGGTCAGGTACCACCGCTTTCACCCGGACCGGGTCAAGGTGACCGGTGCGCTGCCGTTCGACACGTATTTCGGCGCTGATGCCATTCCGACCCGCCGCGAGTTGTGCCAGTCGGTGGGCGCCGACCCTGCCCACCCGCTGGTTACGTTGGCGACAACCCCCGCGGGTGTCTATGCGACGACCGAACGCATCGTCGAGACGCTGTCCGGGGCGATCGGTCGAGGCGCGCTGGGTTCGCGCGGTGTCCAGTTGCTCGTGCGCGTACATCCTCGTGACCACGCCGAGCGGTACACGCGGTTTCATGACGGACGCCGGGTGTTTGTGGAGAAACCGTTCAAGCGGTTGGAGCGGAGCAGGGGACTGGCCGACCTCGATGCGTTCACCCCGGGCGCCGACGGCCGGCGGCGGCTGGCCGCCACCCTCGCGCACAGCGACGTCGTCGTGAATTTCGCGTCCACGACCACCGTCGAGGCGGCGCTCTTCGACACGCCGGTGGTGAACATCGGGTTCGACGAGCTGCCCGACCTCGACCCGCCGCTGTCCATTCGGCGCTACTACGACTATGAGCACTATCAGCCCGTGGTCGACACCGGTGCGGCCGCGATCGCGGCAAGCGCCGGCGAACTGGTGGACGCCGTCCGGCGGTATCTGCAGGCGCCGGAGACCGATGCGGATGGGCGGCGCGAACTGGTGCGGCGCTGCTGCACCTTCACCGACGGCCGGTCCGGGGTGCGGCTCGCGCGTTGGGTGCTCGATGTCCTGGACGCAACTCCTCGGGCGCGGATACGCGGGTGAGATTGATTGTGGCTCGTACCCTCGATACCCGGTAACGCAGATCGATGCCAGCCTCCGTTTCAGTCATACTGCCGTGTTTCAACGGGGCCGGGACCCTCAGGCACGCCCTGACGTCGATCGTCAAACAGACGTATGCGGATTGGCAACTGATTCTACTGGATGACAATTCAACGGATGACAGCGTTGCCATCGCGAATGCCTTTCACGAACCCCGTTTTCGCATCATCGAAGGCACGGACACGCGTGGCATCAGTCATCGTCTCAACGACCTGGTGGCAGAGGTCGACAGCGAGTATCTCGCCCGGATGGATGTCGATGACATCATGCATCCGCAACGGCTGCAAGAGCAGGTAGCGTTCCTCCAATCGCACGCCGATGTCGATATCGTCGGATCTTCCATTGTCACTATCGATCGGCTGAACCAGGTTCGAGCCTGGCGCTGTCCGCCGCTGCGGGTGGAATCTCCATTGCGTATTCTCAAGGGTGAAGTCCTGTACCATCCTGCAATCGCGGGCCGCACCTCGTTTTTCAAGCGACACCCCTATCCGACGGACTACACGTGTGAAGATTTCGCCCTCTGGGCCAAGAGCGCCGACATCCTCACCATCCGCAACCTGCCGGCGCCGCTGCTCTTTTACCGCGAAGAAGGCTTCTTCACCTTTCGCAAATATATTTCTCGAAGCCGCGATACCCGTCGAGTCCTGCGTCGATTCGGTCCGCCGGTCATCGGACACATCAACACTCACCTGCTGGTGGCGCGGCGCTGTCTCAAGGACGCGGTCTATTTGTTCCTCTTCGCGACGGGCATGTGGGATCGAGCATCGTCACTCGTCAATCAACCGATGCCGGCACACGACCGCCAGGAGCATCAGCGTGTCCTGGACGGCATCATCGACGAGAGCCAAGAAAAAGCAGGGTCGCCCCCGCAGGGCTAGTTCAAGCTTGCCACGCGGCGCCGCAGTGCTTTCACGTGGTCCCAGATTGCAGCGCGGTCTTTGTCGCCAGCGTCCTGGTCGCTCCCGCGTGACGAAAACCGCAGATACGATTCCAGGTCACGGAGCGCGGCAGAGAAATCATCGAGATGGTAGGCAAGCAGCCCGCGGTCCCGCAGTTCGTTGAGGGCCGACGGATCGAGGGTCAGCACCAGATCGGTGAGCGCGAGCCCCTGCGGGAACGACCGCATGCCGACGTAGATGCGCTTCAGGTTGACGAGCATTCTGACCAGGATCTGGCGTTTGGTGGCTGGCGCCAGCATCCACGGCTCGAACGCGGCCTCCTTGCCCGCGCGCCGGCGCAGCAGCGCATGACAGTCCGTCTCGGTGAGCACCGCACCGCGGTGAAACGGATCGACGAAGACGGCGCTGGCATGGTCGTCCTCCGCGCCGAACGGGAAGCGCAGCAGAAAGTGCCCCGGGAAGTTGACGCCGTCGACATGTATCCCCGCCCGGCGGGCGACCTCGATATACACCAGCGCCAGCGTAATCGGGATGCCGGTGCGACGGTCGAGCACCTGGTTCAGGAAACTGTTGCGCGGATCCTCGTAGTCGGTGGCGTTGCCGGTGAAACCCTGGTCTTCGAACAGGTATCGATTGAGCGTGTTGATGGGACCGTGCGGCGCGCTCCGCCCACTTGCCGCCAGCCGGCCGGTGACCGCGGCGCCCATGTCGTCGAGACACTCCAGATACGGAGCCGGGTCGAGATGCGGGTAGCCCAGCCGCGCGATGAGCAGCGCGGGCGTCGCCAGATCCGGATCGGGACCGGACGCCGCGCGGATGAATTGGTCGACGACCTCCGGCGGGAACATCTCGTGGAGACTCATGTCCCGGTTCCCGGCCCGGCAGGGTTTCGATCCACGGCCGGCGGCGAGGCGCCACAGACGCGGTGGACGGTGTCGACGTCGAGAGCGCCGATCGTCGCCACGACTGCGTGCGCTGCTCGCAGGCGGTCGGCCGGGTAGGTCTGGGAAACGCCGATGCAGCGCAGCCCGGCCGCCAGCGCCGACTCGATGCCCCACTGTGAATCCTCGACGGCCACGAAACAGCCCTGCGGATCGAGCCCGGCCTCGGCGGCGCAGGGTCGCAACAACTCGACCGCGCGCAGATACGGGTCCGGCGCCGGCTTCGAGCGCGGGGTGTCGCCCGCGGCGACGATCGTCTTGAAGTAGCGTCGCAGTCCGGTCCGTTCCAACACGTCTTCGATCTCGGTTCGGAGGGCGCCGGACGCCACGGCGATCGGCGCTTCGGCGGCCCAGCGCCGGATGCAGTCGGCCGCGCCGGGATACAGTCCGTGGCCCCCGGCGACGAGCCTGTCGAACTGCTCGGCTTTCCGCCTGACGAGATCGTCCAGCGACGACCGGGCCAACGTCCGTCCCTGGTCCTGCGCGATCGCGCGGAACACCCCGACGTCGTCGAAGCCCAGATAGCGTTCGTAGTAGTCGGACTCGGCGAGTCCCATGCCGTGCAGACCGAGTACGTGCTGAAAGGCCCGCAGGTGCAACGGTTCACTGTCGGCGAGCACGCCGTCGAAGTCGAAGATCAGACCGGACAGCACGGGTTGTCAGGGTTGACTCGGAGGCGTATCGCCGGCGGGAGCCTCTGCGCCAGTGGGGAGCGGGAGATAGGGCGCGTCGTATCCGGGGGCGAGCCGCTCGCCGACTGGAATCGCCACGGGCAGCCAGTTCTCGCGCGGCGGCACCGGGCATTCCCACACCTCGTCGTAGTAGCAGTTCGGATTGAACGCGCGGTTGAAATCCAGCTCATAGTGACCGGTCAACGTGCGGGGCAGCTCGATGTAGCGCCCGCCGCCGTAGGTCTCGGTGTTGTTGGTGTCGTCCTTGAACATGATGAACAGCGATTCGACCGAGCGCACGGGCGCTTCCGCCAGCGCCGACAACTGCAACGGTTCGCCTTTGAGCGCGAACTTGAGCACGCCGACCCGCTGCATCGGAAAGACCTGACCAGTCGAAAATGGAATGTCGAAGATGGGCTGGTCGACCGAGACCTCCAACGCCGCCGGCACGCGATACTCCGGATCAGGCTCGAAGTAGTTGATCGGCAGCAGGGCCCCGCGGCGCTCGATCGGAATCGGCGACTCGGGTGACTCCTGGAAGAAGCGGTCCTTCAGTTCGCGGTCTTCCTGCAGCGTCTCGATCCAGCCCGATTCGTCCGGGGGCGGAGCGGTGCAGGCGGCCAGCAGCAGCGCGGCGGCCGCGCAGACCGACAGCGGCAGGCGCCTGCCTGTGCCGGGACTGACCGTTTCGTGCGGGCAACGGGTCTGCAGGAACATGGCGACACGTCGATTACGACAACATATATCCTGCCCTGTCGACCACCGCGTCTGCAAGTCGGCGCCGCCTGACGACCGTGTTGACGGGCGTAACCTTCAGCAGGCGCCGCAACGCGGCAAGCTGCATGCGAAGGTCGTCACCGTCCGCCGTCGCCGCGAGCGCCGAGCGGGCGGCGCTGTCGATGCGGCTGGCGGCGTCGCTGACGTAGACACAGGCGGCGTCCTGCTGCAGCGCGGCGAGCGTCGGCGCGTCTGCCGCCGCCTGCAGCGCCCGCGCCACGGCGCTCTCGGCGGCGAAGGTGTCAATGAGTATGTCGGCGGCCCACGACAGGACCTCCTGTTCATCGGTCAGCGTATCACCGAATCGCTGCATGGCCAGTCCCAGCACCATGATCGCCGTCTTCTTGAACGCGCCGACGGCGCGCCGCTGTTCGGCGAGCGGCGCATCCGATGCGTCCGGCAGTGCTGGCGGGCTCATGATTTCATCCTGCAGCCGTCTGGCGGCGGCGATCAGTGGCAGCCCGCCCTTGAGCGCGCGGCGGATGAGGGTGCCGGAGATCAGCAGCCGATTGATCTCGTTGGTGCCCTCGAAGATGCGGTTGACGCGCGCGTCACGGTAGTGACGCTCGGCGGGATAGTCCTTCACGTATCCGTTGCCACCGTGTATCTGGACGTTTTCGTCGAGTACGTAATCGATCATCTCGCTGCCGGCGACCTTGAGGATCGAGCACTCGACCGCCAGTTCCTCCAGAGTCTGCCGCAGGAGATCGGCGTCGTTCGGATCGTGATCGGCGAGCGCGGCGTCGAGCAGTCCGGTCGTGCGGTAGATCATGCTCTCGACCGCGTAGGCCCGAACCGCCATTTCACCCAGCTTGTGCTTGATGGCGCCGAACGTGGCGATGGCGCGGCCGAATTGATGGCGGTCGGCGGCATAGCGGGCGGCCTCGCCAATCGCGGTCTGCGCGCCGCCGCTGGCGGCCACGGCCAACTTGAAGCGCCCGTAGTTGAGCGTGTTGAACGCGACCTTGTGGCCCTTGCCCACCTCTCCGAGCACGCTGTCGGCCGGCACACGGACATCCTGGAGGATGATCGGCGTGGTGGACGAGCCGTGGAGACCCATCTTGTGCTCTTCCTTGCCGCTGCTCACGCCCGGGCAGGTGCGTTCGACCAGGAAGGCGGTGAACTGTTCGCCGTCGACCTTGGCGAAGACCAGGTAGAGGTCGGCGAACCCCCCGTTGGTGATCCACATCTTCTCGCCGTTCAGAACGTAGCTGCCGTCGTCCTGCCGGGTGGCGCGCGCCTTGGCGCCGAGCGCGTCCGACCCTGACCCGGACTCGCTGAGGCAATAGGCGCCGACCCACTCGCCGCGGACCAGTTTGCCCAGATAGCGCTGCTTCTGCGCCTCGGTGCCGAAACAGACGAGCGGCATGATGGCCAGACCGGTCTGCGAGCCGAACGTCGACCCGAACGAGCCGCTTTGCCCCATCCGGCTGCCGACCACCACGGACGCGGCCTTGTCGAGTTCGACGCCGTCATACGCCTCTGAGACGTCGGTGCCCATCAGACCCAGTTCGCCGGATCGTCGGACCAGCCTGCGCGCCAGATCCCAGTCCTTGGTCTCGAGTTGATCGTGATTGGACATGACCTCGTTGGACACGAACGCGTCCGCGGTCTGGTCGATGAGTCGATGTTCGTCGCTCAGTCGTTCGGGCGTGAAGATGTCGCCGGTCGGACCGTCGTCAAGAAGCCAGATTCCGCCGGTGACCGCCGCTGCCGTATGTGCCGGTGTCGTCATTGAATGCCTCGCGTGTGCCACGTAATAGAGACGACGTCGGCCGCCCGGACGTCGCCGCCCTCAACTCAACCGTTCGAAGATACCCGCCGCCCCCATGCCGCCGCCGACACACATGGTGACCAATCCGTACCGACCCCGGCGCCGCGCCAGCTCGTAGAGCAGCGACGTGGTCAGTTTGGCCCCGGTGCAGCCCAGTGGATGGCCGAGCGCGATGGCGCCGCCGTTGACGTTCAGCCTGTCTGGATCGATGGGCAGCTCGCGGAGACACGCCAGCACCTGCGCCGCGAACGCTTCGTTGAGCTCGACCAGGTCGATGTCGTTCAGCGTGAGACCCGCCCGGGCCAGCGCCTTGCGGATGGCCGGCACCGGTCCGATTCCGAACCGTTCCGGTTCGACCCCGGCGGTCGCATAGGTCACGAACCGGGCCAGCGGCTGCAGACCCGCCTCGCGGGCGCGCGTGCTCGACGTGACGACCACCGCTGCGGCCCCGTCGCTGGTCTGCGAGGAGTTGCCGGCGGTGACGCTGCCCTGTACGTGGAAGGCGGGCCGCAGCGCACCCAGCGCCTCCAGCGACGTGTCGGCGCGCGGGCCTTCGTCGGTATCGAACTCGACGGAATGGATCACGGGCGCACCGCCGCCGTTGCCGGGGACCGCGTTTCGCACGTGCACCGGGACAATCTCGTCGCGAAACCGTCCAGCTCGTATGGCGGCGACCGCCCGCTGGTGGCTGCCGAGGGCGAACGTGTCCTGTGCGTCGCGCGAGATCTCCGCCTCGCGCGCGTGATTCTCGGCGACCAGCCCGGTCGAAAGATACACGTCCGGGTAGTCCCGCATCAGGTGCGGATTCGGGGCGATCTTGTGCCCGCCCATCGGGATCAGGCTCATCGATTCGGCGCCGCCGGCCACGATGGTGTCAGCGGCGCCGACCATGATGCGCTCGGCGGCGTAGGCGATCGCCTGCAGCCCGGAGGAACAGAATCGGTTGATCGTCACGGCGGAGGCCTCGATCGGCACACCGGCGCGCAGACTCGCGATTCGCGCCACGTTCAGGCCCTGCTCTCCCTCCGGCATTGCGCAGCCGAGGATGACGTCTTCCACTTCGGCCGGTGCGATGCCGGGCGCGCGGCGCAGCGCCTCGGCAATCACGGTTGCCGCCATCTCGTCCGGTCGAGTCGTTCGCAACACGCCCCGGGGCGCCCGGCCCACCGCCGTGCGCACCGCCGAGACAATCACCGCGTCCGTCATGCGTGCTCCTCTGTACGTCAGGCCGAACGCGGCAAGCGGTGTGCGCCGGCATTCCGGTTCGCGATGAAATCTCCCACGAGATTGGCGAAGCGGTCCGGGCGAGTGACCAGTCCGATATGTCCCGAGCGTTCCAGCGTCGCATGCCGGGCGCCGTTGATGAGCGCCGTGTACGATCGGGTCCCGGCCACCGGCACGACCCGGTCGAGCTCCGGCTCGCCGGTGACCACCAGGGTGGGCGCCGACACCTGCCGGCACGCGGCATGGAAGTCGGTGGACTCGATCAACCGCGCCCGTTCCGCCATGCGCACCGGTGAGCAGGGAGACAGGGCCACACGCGTGACGTGTCTGGCGCTGAACCGGAGCCGGTCGCCGACGCGGTCGAACCCGCGCCAGATCTCCGGGCCCAGGCGCCAGGGCGCCTGCAGCGCAAAGACCGGCGACAGCAGTCGCGGTGCGCGCAGATACCATTGCACCCGGCAACCAGGTTGGAAATCGGGCGCCGGGGTCGAGACGAGCACCAGCGCCTGGGTGCGGTCCGGCCGCCGCGCGGCCCAGTGCAGGGCGACGAGGCCGCCGAACGAGACGCCGCAGACGGCCGCGTCCCGCAGACCGGTCCGCGCCATGACCGCCTCGATCTGGTCTACATAGGCGTCGAACCCGCGGTCGGGGTCGAACGACCGCCGGCTGCCGGCGTCTCCGGCCAGCGAGAAGCTGATGACCCGGCAGCGCCGCGCAAGGGCGCTGACGGCGGGCCGCATCCATTCCCAGCGTCCCTGAATGCCCGGGATCAGCAGGACCGCGGGGCCGGAACCGACGTCAATCATGCCAGGGGCCATGGTAGCAGCTAGTTTCGCAGCGTCTTGCCGGTCTTGAGCGTGTGCCGGGTGGTGTCGAACATGGTTGCCATCAGTTCCGCAGCGTCTTGCCAGTCTTGAGCGTGTGCCGGGTGGTGTCGAACATGGTTGCCATCAGTTTCGCAGCGTCTTCCCAGTCTTCAAGGTGTGCCGGATGCGTTCGAGCGTGGCGCGTTCGCCGCACAGGCCCAGGAACGCTTCCCGTTCGAGGTCGAGCAGATACTGCTCGCTGACGTCCGTCTGGTGGGGGAGGTCGCCGCCGGTCATGATGCGGGCGATCTTCCGCGCGATCAGCGCATCGTGATCGCTTATCCGTCCACCACGCCACGCCAGGTGGATGCCCAGATCGAGAGCGGCGCGCTGGCTCTCGCCGCCCACCTGGATCGCCATGCGGCGGGCCGGTGCCCGGTACCCGTCGTTGACCCGCTCGAGCACCCTGGCCTTGGCGTCAGTCAGCAGCCGATCACGGTTCATCGTGATGCTGTCGACCTCGCGCAGGAAGCCGAGCCGGCGCGCATCGACAGCGCTGGTCGAGACCGTGCCGAACGCAATCGTCTCGAACGCCCGTTGCAGCCGGGGCAGCGGGTCGGCGCCGGCGGCGGTGGCATCGAGAGCGCGGACCGTCAGCTCCTTGGTCCCGCACCCGCCCGGGATCAGCCCGACGCCGACCTCGACCTGACCCATGTACGACTCGGCCGCCGCCTGCACGCGGTCAGCGTGCAACGCCAGCTCGCATCCGCCGCCCAGCGTGAGACCGGCCGGAGCGACAACGACCGGGGCCGGCGAGTAGCGCAGGCCGATGACCGCACGCTGAAATCCACGCACCATGAGATCGATCTCGTCCCAGTTGCCTTCCTGCGCCTCGAGCAGCACCAGCAGCAGATTGGCGCCGGCGCAGAAATTCCGGGCGTCGTTGCCGACCACCAGCCCGCTGAACCGGTCGGCCGCCTCCGAAATGCCGGCCTGCAATATGCTGACGGTGTCGCCCCCGATAGTGTTCATTTTCGAGTGGAACTCGACTGCCAGCACACCGTCACCGAGGTCAACCAGACTGGCGCTCCCGTTGCGCCTGACGACGCCGCGGCGCCTGGTGCGGTCGAGAATCTGCAGATCGGGTCCGGCAGCGGAGAGGGGGGCGGTCCGCACGCGCCGGGGCGCGCCGCCGTCGCGAGGCGGCAGTCCGGCCCATTCCCGCGCCGCCGCCGACAGGTCGGTCCGACCGCAGGCATCGAGCACCCGGTCGGTGCCCAGCAGATCCAGTAGTTCGAACGGTCCGTGGTCCCAGCCGAATCCCCAGCGCATCGCCCGGTCGACATCGTCCGGGTGATAAGCGATTGTCGGGGCCGTCTCGGCGGCGTAGAGCAGCGTCTGCCCGAGCGTGGCGCGCATGAAGTCGCCCACGCCGTCCCGCGCCGCGAACAGCGCGCCCAACCGTGCGGCAGGGTCGTCGATGGGCCGGGCCGCGTCGACTGCCGGCAGGCGGGCCGATTGCCGGGGACGATAGTCCATTGTGGCTGGGTCCAGCGCGAGAATGGCGCCGCCGGCCGGTCCGCGCACCTTCTTGTAGAAGCCCTGGCTCGCCTTCTCGCCGATCCAGCCGCGTGCCACCAGGGCGCCGACAAGCTCCGGCGGTGCGAAGGCGCGGCGCTCCTCCTCGTCGTCGAGCCGCTCGGCCAGGTTCGAGGCCACCTGGGCGAGGATGTCGATGCCGGCGATGTCCATCGTACGGAAGGTGGCGCTCTTGGGGCGGCCCACGAGCGGACCGGTCATGGCGTCGATCTCCTCGACGGTGAAGCGTCCGCCGGCAAGCTGTTCGAGTACCCGCATCACGTCGTACAGTCCGATTCGGTTCGCGATGAAGTTGGGCGTGTCGCGGGCGACGACGACACCCTTGCCGAGCTGCCGGTCGACGAACCCGGACAATGCGGTGACGACGGCGGGATCGGTGTCGGCGGTCGGGATGACCTCGACGAGATGGAGATACCGGGGCGGATTGAAGAAGTGCGTGCCGGCCCAGTGACGCCGGAACGCCTCGCTGCGGCCCTTGGCGAGGGCGCCGATCGGGATGCCGGAGGTGTTCGAGCTGACCATGGCGTCTGCCCGGCGAAGAGACTCGACCTGCGCAAGCAGCGCCTGCTTGGCGTCCAGCCGTTCGATGATCGCCTCGACGATCCAGTCGCAGTCGGCGATGGCGGCGAGGTCGGTCTCGAACCCGCCCACCGTGATCAGCGCCCGCGCCCGGGGCGCGAAGAACGGGTCCGGTTTCAAGGCGGCCGCGCGCGCCAGCCCGGCCGCCGCCGTCGACGCGTCGAGGTCGAGCAGGACCACCGGCACACCGGCATTGGCGACGTGGGCCGCGATCTGCGCGCCCATCGTGCCGGCGCCGAGGACCGCCACCGAACGGATGGGGCGCACGTTCGTCCGGTCAGCGGTCATGACTGGATTTCCTGCATGGAGAGGTCGACGACCGCGTCGGCCCGCGGCGCCAACGGATAGCGGCGACTGAGTTTCCAGTGGGTCCCCATGTCGTACAGGGCTCTGAACAGCACCATGGCCGCGAACGTCGGGTTGATCCCGCGGCGCACAAGGCCGGTGTCACTTGTGAATCGTGACTTCGATGCGACGGGAAAAAAGCACGACAGGAAGCCGGCGGTCAGGGCAGGGTGGCGAGCGTCGACTTCGCCAGTGCTCCTTCTTCAGAGTCGGGGTCTCTTTCCACCACCTGCGTGAAGAATTGCTTGGCGGTCTCGAGATCGCCCTTGTTCAGCGCCACCAGCGCCAGCTTGAACAGCGGCTTGCCCCAGTCCGGATCGGCCGCGGACGCCTTCTCGTACCACTCGGCGGCGGCATCGACCTCACCGTTGGCGAACTCGACTTCACCCAGATTGTACAAGTCCTCACGCGACCCGCCGCTGGTCGCCAGCGCCGCACCGGCAGCGTCGTAGTCGCCCATCGCCATCCGCAGCCTGGTGATCGCCGAGTCGACGATTCCCTTCAGCCCCGGGTTCGCGACGGCGGCGGCTTCGAACGATGCGATCGCCTCCTCGTAACGCTCCAGGTGTTGCAGGGTATTGCCCCGTTTCACATGCAGATCCGTCATCGCCGGGACCTTCTCGAACAGCGCGTCGTATCCGGCCAGCGCCGTCTCCCAGTCCTGGTTCTCGTAGGCGGCATCGGCGGCGTCGACCTCGGCGCCGAGCGCTACCGGATCGAGTCCTTCGAGCGCCTCGGCGCCGAGCGCCAACTCGAGGGGGTGCTTGATGCGGTCCATTTCGATATTGACATCCGGATTGCGTCCCCATCGGAGCGTGATTCGGCCGGGGTTGGGATGAAACCCTTCCGCTTCAGCGGTCAGTACCCACGGGCCGCTCGCGAGTCCGAGCAGAGTGAAGGCGCCGACATCGTTCGTAGGCTCCTCGAACCTGGGCGGGTTCGCTTCCGGGTTCTCGAGGGTGATGACGGCTCCCGGGATGGGTTCGCCGGTTTCCTTGTTCACGACCGTGCCGGCGAGCATGCCGCCCTGGGCCAGCACGTGCGGCACGAAGATGCCCGCGGCCAGAATGACCATCAACGACGACACAAAGTGCTTGTGCATCTGAAGCTCCTGCGTCTTGCAGTTGCCGAACCGCTACTGCAGGTTACGTCCCCGGCCCGCCTGGAGAATCCCGTGTGGACGATACAGGTCGCCCACATCAGTATAACTCTCCTGTAAACCGGTCGGCGCGGTCGGTATCAGCGATCCTGCGCGATGCCGCCGGCCGCGGCAATGGCGGCCTGCGCCTCGACGTTCGACGGATCTGCCTCGAGCGCCGCGTGGTACGCGGCCAGCGCTTCCTCTGGCCGCTGCTGGGCCTGGTGGGCGTATCCGATCTGCAGGTTCAGACTGGTCATGGCGGGCGCTGCGGCCAGCACGGCGCGGTAGACGGCGATCGCGGCGTCGTAGTCACCGGCGTCGAACAGCTCATCGGCACGAGTCAGGTCTTCGAGAATCTCGTGTGCCGACAGCCCCGCCAGCACGCCGGTCGCAGGCGCCGGCGGGTTGAAGGGGTCGCGTTCCATCGTGAACCGGACGCGGACGCCGGGACCTGACACGAGTACGGTGGCCAGACCCTGCACCGCCTGGAAGCCCGTGGCGCGGATGACGAAGCGCCACTCACCTCGATTCAGCCCGATGAAGGAGAATCGTCCCTCGTCATCGGTCGTGCCGTCGAACAGCCCGCCGGCCGCCAGTTCCTCCGCCTCCACCGTGGCGCCGGCGATGGGGGTGCCGTCGGAATCGATGACGAAGCCGCGGACACGACCCTGGGCGGCGCCCGCGGTCGCGACGCAGAGGACCAGCCCCATGACCAGCAGCAGCCGGTGGGCGTACAGGCGAGAGGTGTGGGTCATCCGAGGTCTCCCAGGTGGCTGGTCCCAAGCGGGCAGGATCGTCAGTGCGCGACAGTATAATCCAAACCGTGCCCCTGCAGAATGGCAACCTTCGTTCCGCGGCCGTCTGGGCGGCCCCGGCGGCGGTCTGTCTCTGGCTGCTCTTCCTCAGTGTGCCCGCGTCAGCCGAGATCGATCGCACCCGGTTGCGGCGGATCGATGCGGTGGTGGACGCGGCGATTCGGACGGGAGAACTGCCGGGCGCGGTGGTACTGGTCGGTCACCAGGGCGAGACCGTCTACGCGCGCGCGTTCGGTGCGCGTTCGGTGCATGGGCCGCCCGACCCGATGACGCTCGATACGGTGTTCGACCTGGCTTCGCTGACGAAGGTGGTGGCGACGACGATCAGCGTCATGCTGCTCGTCGAAGAGGGTCGGCTCGGGCTGCGGGATCGAGTCGCCAGTCACATCCCCGAGTTCACTGGTGACGGCCGGGATCGGATCACCATCGAGCAGTTGCTGACCCACGTGTCAGGTCTGCCCCCGGATCTGCCGCTGGAAGAGGTCTTCGAGGGGGCGGACGAGGCTATTGCCCGTACCGTGGCGGTGGGCCCCGATGCGCCGCCCGGTGCACGGTTCATCTACAGCGATCTGAACTTCATGCTGCTCGCCGAGGTGGTTCGGAGGATCAGCGGCGAGACGCTCGATCGGTTCGCGCAGGCGCGCATCTTCGTTCCGCTCGGCATGCGCGACACGGGGTTCAGGCCGGCGCCGTCCCTGGCCCCCCGCGTGGCGCCGACCGAAGCGTGCGCGCCGCTCGCGTGGCCCTGCGGCGGCCCGGGCGCCGTCATGTTGCGTGGCCGCGTGCATGATCCGACGGCGCGACGGATGGGCGGCGTTGCGGGCCACGCCGGGCTGTTCAGCACGGCCGGCGACCTCGCGCGCTTCTGTCTGATGCTGCTGGGCGGCGGCGCCCTCGACGGGGTGCGCGTGTTATCGCCCCGTTCGGCGGCTCGCATGACCCAGGTGTCGACCCCCTTGCATCTGGCCGACCGCCGCGGACTCGGCTGGGACATCGATTCGCGGTACTCATCGAATCGCGGCGATCTGTTCGGTGTCGGATCGTTCGGCCACACCGGGTTCACCGGCACCTCGATCTGGCTCGATCCGGCGTCCGACACGTTCGTCGTCTTCCTGTCCAGCCGGGTACATCCGGATGGCGCGGGCAACGTGACCGCGTTGCGCGGCCGGGTCGCCACCCTGGCGGCGGCGGCGCTCTCGGGCGCGGCGGCCGATAGCGCGGCGGCGCCGGGGTCGGTCCGCACCGGGATCGACGTCCTGCGCGACGAGGGGTTCGCGCGGGTATCGGGCGCGCGGGTGGGGCTCGTCACGAACCAGACCGGGCGCGCCGCCGACGGCGCCGCCACGATCGGTCTCCTGCACTCGGAACCGTCGGTCGACCTGTTGGCGCTGTTCAGCCCCGAGCACGGCATCAGGGGTGAACTCGATGGCCCCGTGCCAGGGGACCGGGACGCGCCGACAGGTTTGCCCATCCACTCGCTCTATGGAGACGTCCGGCGTCCCACCACCGCGATGTTGCGCGGGCTCGACACCCTGGTGGTCGACCTGCAGGACAGCGGGGCCCGGTTCTACACGTATGCGACGACGATGGCCTACGTGCTCGAGGCCGCGGCGGCCCACGGGCTGCGGGTCGTCGTGCTGGATCGGCCCAATCCGATCGGCGGCGCCGTGGAAGGGCCGCTGCTCGACGCAACGTTGCTCGGGTTTACCGGCTACTTTCCGGCCCCTATTCGTCACGGTCTCACGCTGGGCGAATTGGCCAGGCTGTTCAACACGGAGTGGCGGCTGGGCGCCGATCTCGAGGTGGTCGCCCTGCGCGGCTGGCGCCGGGGGGACTGGTTCGACGAGACCGGGCTCGTGTGGGTGAACCCGTCGCCGAACCTGCGCAACCTCCATCAGGCTTTGCTGTATCCGGGGATCGGCGCGGTCGAGGGGACCAATCTGTCGGTGGGCCGCGGTACGGATACGCCGTTCGAACAGATCGGGGCGCCATGGATCGACGGTGCGGCGCTGGCCCGCGAGGTGAACCGGGTCGGCCTGGCCGGGGTGCGGGCGTATCCGGTCCGGTTCACGCCGGACTCGAGCCGCTACGCCGGCCAGCAGTGTCAAGGTGTGTTCTTCCTGGTGACCCGGCGAGAGCGTTTCCGCCCGGTACGGCTGGGACTCGAGCTTGCGGCCGCGCTGCATCGCCTGTACGGCGATCTGTTCGATCTCGACGACATGGTCGGGCTGTTCGGTGTGCCCGAGGTGCCGGCGCAGATTCGCGCGGGCGTACCGGCGTGGGAGATCGCCGCGGACTGGGCGGCGGACGAAGCGGCCTGGCGGCGGCTCGCCGCCCCCTATCTCCTGTATGAGTGAGAGCTAGCAGCCTGTGGTGGAACCCCGTGTTGCACCGAGATTGGCGCTGCGCCCGCGTGGCAAGGCGCGACGAGGGAGCAAATTGGGGCATTTGTGACCAAGGAGCAACGCCGCCACGCGGGATGCAGCGCCAATCGAATGCAGCGGGGCTTTCACCACGGGCTGCTAGGCGCCAGCCGCGTTCAGCGGTCGGCCCCGGCGTTCGTCTCCCGTTTGTTGCGGTACATGTCTTCGTCGGCGGCCCGGATGCGGGCGCCGATGTCGTCCGTGTGCGTGGTGACCTCCGCGCAACCCACGCTCAACCGGCCGGCGGCCGGCAGTCCCGTGAGTGCCAGGCCCGGCACGAACGCGTTCCTGAGATCAAGTCCCTTGCGCCGCGCTTCGTCGAGCGGGCAGGACAGCAGCACCAGGAACTCGTCCCCGCCCCAGCGAAATACATGGTCGGCCTGCCGTACGTTCCGTTCGAGGAATCGAGCGACCTGTCTGATCAACTGATCCCCCGCCTCATGTCCGAGCGTGTCGTTCACCTCCTTGAACTGGTCGATGTCGACGAAGAGCAGTGAGAGCGGCGTATCGTAACGACGACGGCGCTGCATTTCGCGCCCGATGATCTCGTGAAAGAAACGCCGGTTGTGGCAACCGGTAAGCTCGTCGGTGATCGCGAGCGCGCGGAGTTCGGAGGCGGTCTCCCGCAGACGGCGGTTGGCGGCCCGCAGCTCTCCGGACAGCTCATCGACGACCTGCAGCGGCATGCTCAGCGCGACGAGCACAAAGGACAATCCGTTGCAGAGCAGCAACACCGCGGGCAGCAGGCCGGTCGCGCTGCGGACGACCGCTATTCCGATGCAGGCCTGCGTCACGGCGGTGAGCAGGAGTGCACCGCCCAGCACGCCGCTCCCGAGCCGCCGGGTCGCGCGCCGGCCAAGCAAGACAACGCCGCCGGCCCCCAACAACGCGGACGACATCAGGTATCCGGGTAACACAGCCATGCCCGCTGCCGCCAGGCGGGGGGAGGCGGCCGCCCACACGAGGATCGGTACCAAAACAAACAGCAGATGCCGCCAGCGGAACCAGGGTGGGCGGTGCAGCGCCAACGCACTCGCGGCGAGGCACAGCGTCGCGGTGACCCGGAGGAATCGGAACAGACCGTGCAGCGTGGCGGCGGATGCGGCGGTCGGGCCGTTGCCGGCGGCGAGGGCCAGCGCCACCGTGAACAACGCCCATCCGGCGACCCACAGCAGGACATGTGCGCGCCGCCGGTAGACGTAGAGCAGCGCGGCGAGCACGGTCGCCGCCAGCGATCCGCACGCGCCGAACAGGGCTGGATTGGCGATACCGAGGGCGCCGGTGGGAAAGAGCTCGAGCTGGGTCACTGGCCCCCGCCGGGTCACAGCCTGTAGAGCATCCAGTACACGACGACGCCGGTCACGGAGACGTACAGCCAGATGGGAAGCGTCCAGCGCGCGATGGCCGCATGCCGGACATCGTCCCGCCGCAGGCCCCGCCTGAGCGTCACCAGCGCCAGCGGCAATATCAGCGCGGCCAGCGCGATGTGGCTGATGAGCACAACGAAATAGACAGTCCGGATGGGGCCCTGTCCGGTGAACGGTTGCGACCCGACCTGGGCGTGATAGGTGAGGTAGGACACCAGAAACAGCACGGACGTCGTGAACGCCGCCAGCATGCACGCCCGGTGGGCCGCGATCCGCCTGCGCCGGATCTGCACGTATCCGGCGACGAGCAGCAGGGCGGCGAGTGCGTTCAGCGCCGCGTTGATCGCCGGGAGCGTCGTGACCTGCAGCATCGTTGTCTCACAGCCGCGTGCGCACGGCGCACCGGACGTGCGTCATCCCGCCGCGTCGAGCAGCAACAACCCCCAGACGGCCGGGAGATAGAGCAGGGTCGCGCGGAACAGCACGCGCGCGCGCCACGTCGACTGCTGGAAGTTGAACCATGCGCCGAGTCCGAGCAGGCCGGCGCTCAGCGCGGCGCCGCCGACCGCGTACGCGGGTCCGGATACTCCGTACCAGAACGGTGACAGACTCGCCGGGATCAGCAGTACGGTGTACACCAGCATGTGGGTCGCCGTGCGGCGCCCGCTGGGGTCGATGACGGACAACAAGGGCAGGCCGGCACGTGTGAAGTCGTCGCGATACAGCCACGTCAAGGCCAGGAAGTGGGGGAGCTGCCACACGAAGACCAGGGCGAACAGCGCCCATGCGCCGGCGGAGACCGGCGCCGCGGCGGCCCAGCCGATGACGACCGGCAAGGCGCCGGGGACGGCGCCGACCAGCACGGCCCAGTGTGTCACCCGCTTCAACGGCGTGTAGATCGCCACGTAGCTGACCAGGGTGGCCAGGGCGAACGCCGCCGCCGTCAGATTCGTGCCCAACGCCAACTGCACGAGACCGGCGGCGGCCAGCACGAATGCCAGACAGACGGCCTCGCCCGGCGCGAGGCGCGCAGCGGGCAGTGGTCGATCGCAGGTGCGCCGCATTCGCTGGTCGAGATCGCGTTCGGCGACCTGGTTGAGCGCCGCGGCGCCGCCGGCGACGAGCGCCGATCCGACCGTGGTGTGAAGAAACACGGCAGCGTCGAATGCACCGCTGCGCGCCGCCAGATACCCGACCCCGGTCGTCACGATCACCAGCGAATTCAGGCGCGGTTTTGTCAGCGCGAAAAAGTCGGCCAACCGCGTGCGCGGCGCCGTGAGGATAGCCGCTCCGGTGCTCATGCCGGCGCTCCGCGCGCCGCTGGCTCGGCGAGGTCGGTGTCCGGGCGCGGGTGAGTCTCGACCGCCGGCGCATCGGGAAACCGATGCCGGTTGACCCGCAGCCCAAGCAGCAGCGCGGCGCCGAGCACGGCGGCGCCGGTTGCGACATGGGCGGTGTTGACGACCGGGGCGCGACCGCTGAGGACGGTCCACCCGCCGAGCCCGATCTGCACGGCGACCAGTACGATCAGCAACCCGCCTGGCCAGACGAGATCGCGCCTCGACCGATGCCGTGTCAGCAGACGGCCGACGGTCGCCATGACGACCAGCGTCGTGAGCACGGCGCCCACGCGGTGCGCGTAGTGTACGGCAACGGGGAACGTCCACGCGGGCGGCATCAAGCCGCCGAAGACCAGCGGGAAATCGGGAATCGCCAGTCCGGCGCCGGTGTGCCGCATGGTGGCGCCGGCCAGGATCTGAAGGTAGACCAACAGGGGCAACGCCGTGGCCAACCCGAGCAGCATCCGATCGCCGACGACCGGCGCGTCAGCGTTCCCGGCGCCGCCCCGGCGCCAGCCCGAAGACGTGAACAGCGCCAGTGACACAGTCAGGCAGAAGAAGATCACGGCCAGCCCGGCGTGCGAGACGGACACCGCGGTCGGCAGAAAGTAGAGCACCGTGATGCCGCCCAGGAGACCTTGCACGATGACGGCGGCCAGGGCGATCACGCCGAGACGGCGGATCCAGCGGCGGGGATCGATGCGCCACAGCGACACGGCCAGACCGATCGCCAGCAGTCCGACGATCGAGGCGATCAGCCTGTGGCCGTGCTCGTAGAAAATCCCTCCCACCATCTTGGACAGCGGGAACGAGAACATGAAATACCCGTAGGTGTTCGGCCAGTCGGGCACGGCCAGACCAGAGCCGGTACTGGTCACCATGCCGCCGGCTGCAATCAGGACGAGCGTGGCGGCGCAGACCAGCCGGGCATACAGGTGGAGCCAGATCATGGTGCGGCGGAGACCGCGGGACGCCGCCAGGCTGGCGGCGTCCCGCACGTCCGGAATCGGCGGCCTGCTACGAACTGAAGGTGAACGACACTTCGGCGGTCTGGCCTGTCGCCACGGTGACGTTCTGGGTCTGGGTGCCCAGTTGCTCGTGCCAGGCTTCAATCACGTAGTCGCCCGGCGGCAGCGTGCTGATGTCGATCATGCCGTCTACGCCGGTCACGGCGAAGTACGGGTGATCCAGCACGCCGATGTAGGCGTTCATCCAGCCGTGGACGTCACACTTGAACGGCACCATCACTTCGGCGTTCTCGAATGTCCGCTCGAACTGCATGCCCTGGATGGGCTGCCCCATGTTGAACTCTTCGTTCGCGCTCGGTGTCGCGTGGATGTTGTGCAGCGTCGGGTCGCTGTTGGTGATCTGCAGCGTCTGTCCCACCTGGATCCCCATGACGTGCGGCGTATAGCGGCATCCCTGCTGGTTGATCTCGACAGTTTCGCTCGGCACCGGGAAGCGCTGCCCCTCGAGGCCTTCCTTTACATACACGAACACGTTGCCGAGGTGGCCGTCGCTGCCCACGAACGTGTTCGATAGCGTGCTGGTCGCCAACTCCGCGCAATTCGGGTCCGAGTTCATCCGCAGCTCCTCGGCCGCCGGAAGCTCGCCGTCGAACATGACCATGCCCGAGAGGTTGCCGGCGGTTGCCGGATCGAACGCCGGGGGCGCGGCGGCCGCCGGGGCGGCGTCGCCGGCGTCGCCACCGCCGCCGCAGGCCGCTGCCGCCGCCAGGACGAGCATGGAAAGGACGGTCCACAGTTGTCGCTGTTGCATTGAGATTCTCCTGCGCACTTTCATCGACTGGTTGTTGAGTGAGCGGGTCGGGCCGAGCGTGCGTCCGACCCGGGGGGTGTATGGAACTGCCGACCCTGCAATTTCGATCCTAAGTTAATTATCACACGGTTGAACGCGTGTAAACCTGTCAGGACGCGGCGCGCAGCTTGCGGGTGACCCGATCTTCGATCCAGTGCGGGTCCCACCATTCCATCGGCGTCACGGGCCAGCCGTGCAACAGGATGGCGAAGTGCAGATGGTCGCCGCCGGCCAGACCGGTCATGCCGCTGCGGCCGAGTTCATCATCGGTCGCCACGGTGTCGCCCGGGCTGACCGCAATGGACGACAGGTGGGCGTAGAGCGACTGCAGACCCAGGCCGTGGTCGATGATCACACAGTTGCCGTAGATGCCGAGGTAACCGGCCCAGATGACCCGTCCCGAGTTCGACGCCAGTATCGGCACGTTGGCGGTTGCGGCCAGATCGAAGCCCAGGTGAATCTGCTGGTCGATCTCCTCGCCGTCGTAGATGTAGGTCCGGTGGTCGGCGAATCCCGACTCCACCTGCGTGTTGCCCAGTTGCCGGAACGGACCGTCCCACAAGCGCTCGGGCGCCGTCTCGGCCGCGAGGGCCACCAGGCGTTCGCGGTTCAGCCGGCGCAGCCCGCGGTTGATGGCCAGATACTGGTCCAGCGGACCGGCGTCGGGTGGCAGCGGCAGTGATCGAAACTCATCGGAACGCGCCACGATCTCCGGCACGACCTGGTTGATGAAGTTGTCACTGAGCGGTATCCGGGAGCGCCGGAACCGCTTGGGGAACACGCGATGGTCGAAGGCGATCTCGGCCTCGTTCCCGGCCGCGTCGCGGGCGACCAGACGCATCGGCGCATCGAGCTCCTGGTCGTGCAGCAGCGCGAACAGCGCCACCCGGGTCGTGTCGTCCGCGTTCTCGACGCCGGCGGCCGAGGCCGCGTAGCCGGGATAGTAGCGCTCACCGACCCTCACCCCCGACTCGACGTCGGGGGGCGTCGCGCGGTACACGATCAGCTCGGCTCCGCCAAGGTTGACATAGTGAAACGACGACAGCACCGTGAGCCGCGGCGGATCGAACCGCGCCTCGACGTCCAGCCGGACGGTAGCGTCGCGCGTCCGCAATCCGAACAACAGTGACCGGGTCGCGCGTACGACGATCGTGGCCGGACCCTGGCGCAGGTCCGGGTGCGTGGCGCGGGTGAACGCCCGGCCCACTCGAATCCGGGTCGCCGTGTCCTGAGTCAGTTGCGCGTCGTCCGCGGCCGCCAGAGAAAAGAGCGGCCAACTCGATCCGTTCTGTTCGATGACCGCCTCGACGGCGGTCAATTCGCCGTCGCCCGCGTCGATCGACGCTTCGAACCGCGCGGTGCGGCCGATGAGCCCCGTCGGTTCGAGTATCTCGATTGCCGGCCCGGGAGCGCGGCCCGCGCCGATGTACATTCCCGCGCCGAGCGCGACGACCGCCAGCACGACAAGCAGCGAGACCAGCCGAATCACGGCACCATTGTACAGGCACGCGCGCGGATTGACCGTCCGGTGGCGGCGTTGCTAAGATCGTTGCTGCCAGACCGGGTGCAGTCAGGCTCGATCGTGTGTGGCGGTATCGTCTAGGGGTTAGGATACGTGGTTCTCAGCCACGGGACCGGGGTTCGATTCCCCGTACCGCTACCATTCCTTAAGAGCCCGTGGTAAAAGCCCCGCTGCATTCGATTGGCGCTGCATCCCGTTTGCTCCCTTTTCTCGCCACCGTCAGTCGACGGCAATACCATGACGCCGGGATTACTCTCGGGTCACTCCGGCAGGGCGAGTGTCCAGATTGAAGCAAGTCATTCATTCCATTAGGCTTACTGTCATTAAGCCAGCCGTGCTCCCACCGTCGATTCCCACATCCTGAACGGGAACCCACGGGACGATCGAAGCCGCCTCCAGACCGCGCAGGTCATTGTACCAGCGACGCCCGATCGCCGATGTCCGGGCCGCTCGTCGGTTCACGCGCCGGCTTCTCCAAGCCGTGGCTCGGCCAACGGGGCTCTGCCAGACCGGGCGAGCTTGCGGTTGGGGAGGGCTGCTTGCGGGCTTCGGCGAGGGGGACGAGGACGGCGATGCCGAGTCCTGGCTCGGCGTCGTTCGGGTAGGCTTCCCGTCGGACCTGAATGGCAATAAACCTTTATTACACAATGGCTTACATTGTCCATGTGCTATGCTCGACCCTCACCGGACGCGGCGAGACCGAGCGATGTCGCTACGGAACGCCGGGCCGGAGAAAGGAGAGCCACACATGACCACGAGACTGCTCACGCTCCGAGACGTGACCCACATGACGGCGCTGTCGCGCTCGGCCGTCTACGCGCTGATGGCCGAGTCCCGGTTCCCGCAGCCGATCCGCATCGGCGCCCGGACCGTCCGCTGGGTCGAGCGGGAAGTGCTCGACTTCATCGCCAGCCGTCCCCGAGCTGGCTCGGAGCGGCGCCCGCGCAGCCGAGGATGACTCTGCGGTCCCCGCGAACGGCAGCATGAGGACCCGGCCGTGTCGAGGCGCGAGCGAGCACCCGTGGTCGGAACCGACTCATGGTCCGTTTGGCAACATGAGCGTCCCCTCGACTCTCGGCTTCACGAGCCCTGCAGGGCCAGGCCGCGGGGGCTCCCGCCCCCGAACCCTTACCGGTGCGCTGATGGCTGACCGCCGCACCGGGCAGATCCACCTGCGCGTCTCGCCCACCGAGGCCGCCGCGTGGCGGGCCAAGGCCGAGGCGGCCGGCGTGCCGCTCTCTGACCTGCGCGACCGCACCCGCCAAGTCGCCCGCATCGTCGGCGAGGAGGCGGACGATGCACGTTGAGTTCGCCGTCGAGCACCGCGAGCGCGGCGGCGTCCACATGCATGTCCTCGCCGCCCGGTGCGATCTGGAGACGGGCAAGAGCCTCAACATCGCCCCGCCCGGCTGGCGGAAGACACTCGGCCGGTTGCGCGACGGCTTCAACCACGAGCACGGCCGGAGCCGGCCCGACGGCCCGGCCCGCGTCAGGGCGGACGAGCCCGGCGACCGCGCCTACATCGACGCGGCGAACCTGCAGGCCGGTCTGGCGGTCGAGCCCGACCCGCGCGAGTTGATCCGGGACTACCTGGGTGCAGCGCGTCGAGCACGGCCCCGTACGCAGCGCGCCGACGTCGTTGCCGCGCTGAAGGATGCGGGACTCGACGTGCCGCGGCAAGGCGACAGCTACGTGACCGCCCGCGACCCAGAGACCGGGAAGCGCTGGCCGCTGAAGGGAGCGTTGTACGAGCATGACTTCCAGCCAGAACGACTTGGCCGCCTGGCTGCGGCGGAAGTGGGAGACCGACCGGCGGGAGATCGAGGAGACCGGCGTGACGGAGCTGCGGCGGCTTGGCGAGAGCTTGAACAGCGCGGCGAGGAGCGCGCAGCGTTCCATCGACGCTGATATGGCGGCGTGGACCGAACGGACCCGGGCCCTGCTGATGCGGACGTGGCTCCTGCCCGCGGCGGCGGGTCTGAGTCTCTTTCTGGTCATCTGCGGCGGCAGTTGGGGGACGATGCGCTGGTTGTCGATGCGGATCGAGAGCCAGCTCCAGACCCTGGCGATCCTGGACGTGGACATCGAGCAGGCCCGCCAGACCTTGACCGAGCTCGAGACGGCGACGTGGCGCATCGAGCTGCGCGAAATCGACGGCGAGAGGTTCGCCGTGCTGCCGGCTGGCTCGCTGGGTGCGTCCGCCCTGGACGGTGGGCGGGCAGCCTGCAGTGAAGCTGTCGAGCGAGTGAGGGAGCTCTATGGACGAGCTACGGCGGTTGTCCGAGCAGTTCGAGCGGGAGCGGACCACGCAGGCCGCGCAGGCCGAAGCCCGTCAGCAGCAGGTCGGGAGCTTGCGGCGGCAGGTCGAGCGACTCAGCGCTGGGTATTTCGGTGAAGTGGAACAGCGGTTCCGGGGATCTGGAACACGGATTCCGGCGAAGTGGAATGCTCGTCGGAGCGTAGCGACGTTTGTCGGTCAGTTCCCTCCCGTCCGTGTCGAAACGGGTCGTTGATCATCCTACCGTGATCTCGTGCAAGTGAGCATCGATGAGGATGCCTGTGGTTCCTGTGGGCGCCGCGTGCGGCGTCCAAGGTGGTGTGGGAAACGCGCTTTCGAGCGGCGGTTCAGTCGACGCCGAGCGTATCGCGCGCGTTTTCCACACCACCGGCAGGATCCACAGGCCGCCCGGGTCCGGCCGGGCCGATGGCTGAGTCCGTGTTCGCGGTGTCGTCGTTGTCGGTCGCGTGCTCATGTCGTCTCCTTCCGGTCGTTGGCCGGTGCCTCGTGGGTCCGTCGCATCGAGCGGCCCTTCAGGTCGACGCGGTGCGCGTCGTGGAGCAGGCGGTCGCAGATGGCGTCGGCCTGGTTGGGGTCGCCGATGACGGCGTGCCAGTCTCCCGCGGGCAGCTGGCTGGCGATGAGCGTCGAGGCACGTTCGGCGCGGTCCTCGATGACCTCGGTGAGGTCGCGCCGCTCAGGGTCGCGCAGCGGCGCGAGCATCCAGTCGTCGATGGCGAGCAGGTCGAGCTTGGCCAGGCGGGCGAGCAGCCGGGTGTAGGAGCCGTCGCCGCGGCCGACGGCCAGCTCGTGCAGCAGGCGCGGCATGCGGACGTAGCGCGCGGTGAAGCCGCGGCGGCACGCCCGTTCGACGAGGGCACAGCAGAGGAAACTCTTCCCGATGCCGCACGGCCCGGTGATGATCAGGTTGTGGCGTTCGGCGATCCACGCGCAGGTGCCCAGCGTGAGGACCTGCTGGCGATTGAGCTGCCGGGCGCGGGTGAAGTCGACGGCTTCGAGCGACGCCGGGTAGCGCAGCTTGGCCGTCTGCAAGCGCCGTTGGAGCTTGCGCTGCTCGCGGGCCGTCCACTCGGTATCGACCAGCAGGCCGAGCCGCTCCTCGAAGCTGAGCGCGGCGGCCTCGTCGGTGTCGAGCTGCTTCTGGAAGGCGTCGGCCATCGCGCCGAGCTTCATGGCGTTCAGCTTGTCGAGGGTCTGTTCGATCAGCATCGGTCCTCCTCTCTGGTGGCCGCGGCGTAGTAGTCGGCGCCGCGGATGCCATGCCGATATCGGCATGGCATCCGTAATGCCGACATCCTGGTTATGCCGCGTGGACCACCAGACGCCTTGCTGATGCAGACCGCCGAAGGCGGTCCATCGGCATAATCACAGCGCTTCGAGGAACGTCATCAACTCGTCAAGTGGTTGATATCGGCCAGAGGGCACACCGACCGGTTTTGTCTGGTCCATTGCTTTCTCTTTCAGCTGAAGATCGGCATGGAGGTAGATCTGCGTGGTTTCAATCGACTCGTGGCCTAGCCAGAGGGCGATAACCGCGCAATCGACTCCCGAATGGAGCAGCGCCATGGCTGCTGTGTGGCGAAGAACATGCGGTGTGACGCGCTTGTCCTTGAGTGACGGACACACCTCGGTTGCGAGCGCGGCATACTTCTGCACGATTCGCTCGACCGCATCCCGGCTGAGACGGCCACCACGGATGCTGGTGAACAGAGCCTCACGGTCATTGCCGGGACGCTCTGCCAGCCAGGAGCGTAGTGCATCGACGCTGTCCTTCCGTAGCGGTGTCGCCCGCTCCTTTCGTCCCTTGCCCATGCACCGGACATGCGCGCCGGTCCCGAGAACGAAGTCACCGCAGGACAGGTTGATCAGCTCGGAGACTCTGAGACCGGTTTGCAGCGCGACAACCAGCAGGGTCCTGTCGCGCCGCCCGAACCATGTGCTGGAATCGGGTGCCGCCACCAGCGCAGCCATTTCTGCCCGGTTGAGGTAAGTGACCGTCGTCCTCT
The DNA here is from genome assembly GCA_965220695.1 of Vicinamibacterales bacterium. Taxonomy (GTDB): domain Bacteria; phylum Acidobacteriota; class Vicinamibacteria; order Vicinamibacterales; family UBA8438; genus UBA9620. The sequence goes on from OZ244838.1 coordinate 1,125,395, forward strand.
CATACTTCTTGGCCGGAATGGAAAGGACCCGATGGCAGTGATGAACAAGCTGCGGTTCATGTGTCGCGACGTATTTGAAGAACGACCGGATGGCCGACAGCCTTGTGTTGCGGCTGCGGACGCTGTTGCCGCGCACCGTCTCTACGAAGCTCAGGAATCTACCAACGAGGTTTGCGTCAAGGTCCTCGAACTTCAGGTCCGTCGGCGTGCGGCCAAGCTGATCGGAAGCGTAGTTCAGCAGCAAGCGGAAGGTATCCCGATAGCTCGCGATCGTATGGGCGCTCGCCCGCAGGCCTATCGTGAGATGGTCGGTGAAGAACCGCTGAAGGCAAATGGCAAACAGATTACGGTTCATGACGCATCCTCCGTGTCCGCCGCCATTTCGGCGCGTGCACACGCAAGGCGCATCAGTTCCGGGACGGCCTCCATGTACCAGTAGGTGTGAGACGGGTGCTTGTGCCCGAGATACGTCGTGAGCTTGATCATTTCCCGATTGGGATCGAGCCCCTGACGGTACCAGGCGGTGATGGTGCGGACGGCCATTGAGTGGCGCAGATCATGAATGCGCGGACCGCGACCCCGTTTGCCAGTCGGGTCGGCTTCACGAATGCCAATGGCCATTCCAATCCGAGCGAAGACCGCTTGAACATAGTTGTCGCTTGGGCGCCGACCCTGCTCGTTGAGGAAGAATGGTTGTGCCCCGCTGCCGAGAATCCGGTCGCGCACACAGCGGTAGGCGTCCAGGCGCTCTGAGGTCGAGTGTGCGATCGGGAGTAGGCGGAACTCGCCGTTCTTCGTTCGTGTGACGGTCAGCACGGCCTCGCCGAGGTCGACATCGGCCTCATTGATGTTGGCGGTCTCCAGAAACTGACGTTTTCTGCACTGCTGTCGACGGGGTTCATTGACGACGACGGGGTGAGTCGTTGCCATCTGGCGAGTCGTTGCGGCGCGGACGTCGTCGTTTGCGCTGCTGCTGGGTGAGTTCGGCCTCGCGCCGGCGATAGCTGCGGCCTTCGACGACAAGGATCTCGACGTGATGGGTCAGGCGGTCGATCAGAGCGACGGCGCAGGAGGCGTTTGGGAACACGGTGTCCCAATGCTTGAAGGGCAGATTGGTGGTGATGAGCAGGGAGCGGTGCTCGTAACGGCGGCTGACGAGCTGGAAGAGCAGGTCGGCGGCCCGTGCGTCGTAGGCGAGAAATCCTACTTCGTCGACCACGAGTAGTGATGGCCGGGTGTAGTGTCGGAGGCGTCGTTCGAGGGCTCGGGCCGTCTCCTGTCCGTTGAGGTTGAGCAGGAGGTCGGCGGCGGTGGTGAAGAGGGCGGAGTGTCCGGCGAGGATGGCCTGGTGTGCGATGTTCTTGGCGAGCATGGTCTTGCCGAGGCCCTGGGCTCCGACGAGGATGACGTTCTCGCCGCGGGTGAGGAAATCGAGGGTGAGGATGCGTTCGAGGGCCGGTCGGTCGAAGGCGGTGGGCCAGTCCCAGTCCCAGTCGGCGAGGGGCTTGAAGCGTCCCAGTCGGGCGCAGGTGAGTCGGCGCTCGACGCTGCGGCGCTGTCGGTCTTCGAGTTCGGCGGCGACGAGGTGTTCGAGCAGCACGGTCGTGCTCCAGCGTTTGCGGGTGGCTGTGGCGACGAGGTCGTTGAGGTCGTCGGCGGTGCGATTGAATCCGAGTCGTCGGAGGTCAGTCGCCAGCGTCGTCGGGGGTGTGTTGTCCGAGGGCATCGTAGGTCTCCAGGTCGTGGGGCTGGACGTCGAGGTCTCGCAGTCCCGGGCGGTCGGGCAAGGTAAGCCGGAGCGGGGGTTTGAGTCCGCGCTGTCGCCGGCGCGTTTCGAGGATGTGGGTGATGGAGCCGGCGCCGAGGGCGTCTCGTTGGAGGGCGTCGTCGACGGCGGCGGCGAGTTCCTGCGGCCCGTAGTCGTCGAGCAGCGCGAGCAGCCTGGTGGCGTGGGGTCGTAGCGCCTCCCCGCGCTCTGCGAGCCGTTCGAAGAGGGCGGCGGTGGCGGGGACGGCGGCGCGGAGGCGGTCGCGGGTGGTGTGGACGTTGGCCTGACGGGTGGCGGCGAGCAGGCCTTCCAGGTGCGCGGGGTCCTCGACGGTCTGTCCGGTGTCGTAGGTGCGGCGATGGCGGGCGAGCTCGGTCTGCTGGTCGAGGATGCGGATGCGGGTGTCGCTGGCGAGCAGGGTCAGGGGCTTGCGGACGCGGGTGTGGGGGATGGAGTAGAGATTGCGGTCGAAGCGGACGTAGGGGGTTTTGCCGGAGCGGACGACGCGCACGAGGTCGGTCTCGAAGGGATGGGCGGGGAGCGGCAGCAGCCGGGGCTGCTCGTCGGCCCAGACCTCGGCAACGGTGCGGTCGGGTTGCTCGGGGTGGCGGCGTTGGTGGGCGATGTCGTCTCGCCAGCGTCGGAACTGGTCGTTGAGGTCGTCGAGGTCGCGGAAGGGCCGAGCGGCGAAGAAGGCGTGCCGTAGGTATTGGATCTGCCGTTCGATTTTCCCCTTTTCATTTCCGCGTCCCGGTGTACAGGGTCGGGGGGCGAAGTGGTAGTGGCCGGCGAGCTCGAGCAGGCGGGGATGGAACTGGACGGCGGTACCGCGGCGGTCGAGTACGGCGCTGCGGAGGTTGTCGTAGACGAGCGTGCGGGCGATTCCGCCCAGGGCCTCGAAGGCCTCGACGTGTCCGCGGAGGAAGCTCTCGAGGGTCTGGTCGAGGGTGAAGAGGGCGGCGATGGCGCGCGAGTAGCCGAGGACCATGACGAATCCGGAGACGGCGCGTGTGCCGTGTCCGATGCGGACCTTGCCGAAGGAACCCCAGTCGACTTGCGCCTGCTCCCCGATCAGCGTGACGATCCGCCGGTAGACGGTACGGGTGGTCTCGGGCCGCAGACGCCTGACGAGGCGGCGGACCTGGATGACCGAGCCCGGGTAGCCGCGCTGGCGGACCATCTCGTGGATGCGGGTGGCGCGCAGCCGGGGGTACTGGGCCAGGGTGTCGCGAATGAACGGCAGGTAGGGGTCGAGGGCGGTAGGCCGACACACGCCGCCCCGGACGCTTCCCGACGCGTGCTCGACGGCGGCGCGGACCGTCTCACGGTGGAGGCCGAGTTGAGCGGCGATGGTCCCGAGCTTCCAGTGCTCGCTGTAGTACAGGCGCCGGATCTCGGCGCGCTGCGCGGGCGTGATCATCGTTCCTCCTTCCCCGCACGACGCGAGGCTCCCGCATCGGGGTCAGCCACCGGCTCGATCGGCCGCAGACCACGCATCGCGTGGCCGCGGGAACCGGGGCGGCGTCAGGGACGGGGAGTCTGTCCGATGGCGGGGGTGCGGGGGAAGTGTGATCCGTCACGCGGCGGCGGGCGCGGTAGGCGCGCTGCCGGTCGCGGTGGTCGAGACGTCCTTCCAGACTGCGCTGATGACGAGCGTTGGCGGCTCGAACGCACCGGCGACGACCGGCCGTCCGGCACGGCGACGTGCAGTAGGCATGGCCACGGTCACACGCCGCGCAGACGGCGAAAAGACGGCTGCACTGGCGACAGGTTCTCTGGCGGAGGGGCTGGTCCACGGCGTCGGAGCGCGCAGGGCGATCTCCGACTGGACAACGAGCCTGATCCGTGGCACAACAGCGGGGATCGGCTCGGTCTGTCGGAGCTCGGGGCGGTCACGAGGGTCCGGTGGGCATACCGGGCCCTCACCCCACGTCTGAGTCCGCTCCCTACGCTATCCGAACGCCGTGCCGACCGCCAGCGCCGGGGCCGTGGACGCCGCCGCTCCCGTGGACGCACAGAGCGCGCCCACCGGAGCTTGGAAAACCGCGTGGGCGCGGTTTCCCACAGCGCCCACCGCCAGCATCTTCATCTTCCTCAAGATCCACACGACAAGACCGGTGCCCGAGCCAAGCGCACCGACGAGTGTCGAGAATTTGTCACTATCTCGCGATCGTTGACATCATTGAGCCCCAGCGCTTCTCCGAGCCGCAGCCCCGTGACCGCAATCAGGCCGAACAGGGTCGAGAAGGTCCACGCGTTCAGCCCGCGTTTGGAGGGTAGCTGCGCCGCGTGCTCCACGATACGAGCGAGTTCTTCGTCCGTGTAGATGTAGGGGCGTGGGCGTCGATGGCAGCGTCGGATCAGGTCGGCCGATGGGACTTCAGTGCGTGGGTCCACGCCGTGAAGCCATTTTGCGAAGCCGCGCACATGACTCAGATTGCAGCCCCAGGTGACATCGGTCGGCGACTCACACTGTTTCCGCCATTCCAGGAATAACGCCGTGGTGATCGACTCGGTACCCAGGCCATCGGCAAAGGCCGTAAATCGGCGCAATACCGCGGCCGCGGTTCCTGTGCGGCGGTAGCCGAAGCGGCGACGGTAATCGAGATACTGCACAAGGCGATCGGTCAGCGTGGTCATGGCGTATCTCCCCGCCGAACGGGCCACGCTGGCGCAATCGAGCGCAATGCATCCAGGTCATAGCGGGCATAGACGAGCGTCGTCGCACGCCGCCGATGGCGCAAGACATCGCCGATCTCATCGAAGGACGCTCCCTGACGCAGCATCGTGGTTGCCAGGGAATGGCGGAGCAGATGGACGCCGCGGAGTTGCTGCGAACCTCTCAGCCCGGCCGTTGCCAAGGCATCGTCGAGCACCTGAGAGACAATGGCTCCGGTCCTGAAAGGGCGCCACGGCGCCCGGACCGTGACGAACAAGTGGCGACAGGTCCCTTTCCTGCCGTGCCGGATGTAGTCGACGAGCGCCTCGCCGACGTCAACCGGCAGTGGCATGGGGTCGTGACGATTGCCCTTGCCCCGGATCAGAATCTCGCCGGCGCGCCAGCGAATGTCCTCGAGGTGGATGGCGACTACTTCCTGTGCACGAAGACCCAGCCGGGCGGCCAGCAGCAACATCGCATAGTTGCGGCGAGCAAGAGGTGTATCGCCTCGAGAAGCATCGAGCACCCGCTGGACCTCGGGCGGTTGCAGATGCACGCGTGGAGCTGTCCGGTGACGGCGCGCAGTACGCGGTACCGTCTCGACAAGAGCGACCGGAACCCAGCCGCTCCAGTGCAGAAACCGTAGGAAATTGCGCAGCCTGGATGCCTTGGTGCGCTCCGGATGCGCCCAGCGAGCGGTGCGCTTTGGCACGAGAAAGGCGACCAGGTCCTCCGGCGTTATACGGTCCGGTTGAATCGCCTCGTGCGTGAACCGGAAACGCATGAAGGCGTTGAAGACCTGCAAGTTGTTCTTGACCGTTTCTTCACTCAGTCCGCGCTGATGGCAAAGCCAATCTTCGTACTCTGCGCGCAGATGTCGTAGGTCGTCCGATTCTGGTGCGGCCGCAGGTACGGACGAGTCGAGAACACCGACCTGTGAGAGATATCCGACGAACCGTCTCGCGACGGTCTTCCACAGCGCCCGGGTCTTCGCAGCCGAACCCTTTGGTGCCAAATCGCCCAAGGTAGCGGCTGCGGCCGCATCCAGGCTCGCAATCTCAAGACCTCGGGCCGTGAGTTCCGAACACTGAGCCCGCACAAAGCGACCATAAACGTCGATCGTTGCAGGCGAGTAGCCTTGTACGACGAGGCTCTCCAGAAATCCGTCACGGCAATGCTGGAGCCAGTTTCCTGCGTTCGTCCGGGCGGTGACATCGTTGTTGTTCAGTGCCATTGGTCGTTCCTTTCCCCTCAACGTGAAAGAAACGAGTGGTGATCAACGAGCCGCCAATCGCAATCCGATTATGCCGACAGTGCGCGCTGGATTATCCGTGTCGGCACCGTGTCTGGCGGTCCACGCGGCATAACCAGGATGTCGGCATTACGGATGTTGGCGTGCGTCGGCGTCGGGTTCGTCTCGGCCGGCGGCTCGAGGGGCAGCCGGTCCTGGCCGGCGGCGAGGATGTTCCTGACGGTTCGGAAGCGATAGGAGCCGAGCGCCAGCGCGCGGGCGCTGGCCGCCTCGAGGCGGCCGCTTCCGTAACGCCGCCCCAGCTGCATGATCCCCAGACAGCTGCGATAGCCCTGCTCGGGGTGGGGGCGGCTCTCGAGGATCCGGGTGACGAGCCGCGCGGTCGCCGGTCCCGCCTGTTCGGCCCAGCGGATGAGCCGCGACGGGGTCCACTCGGCGTGCGCGCGGTGGGCGCTGGGCATGTGCTCGGCCACGGTGGACGGCTGGCGGTCGGAGCGCCGGCGATGCGAGGCCACGCGCTGGTCGCGATGGAAGATCTCGACCGTGTTCGTCGTGTAGCGGACCTCGACCTGCTCGCGAACCAGCTGATACGGGACGCTGTAGACGTGCCGCTCGATTTCCACGTGGTAGTCGATGTTCACCCGGCAAAGCTTCCAGTGGGCCAGGACGTAGCGCGCGGTGGGCAGCGGCCGCAGCGCCGGGCGGTCGAGCTGCTCGTAGAGCGCGCGGCGGCTGACGCCCAGCTTCTTCAGCGGCCGGTCGTTGAGCTCGTCGAGCAGGACGCGGATGGCCCGGTTCAGCGCGCCGAGCTCGAAGAAGGTCTGGTCGCGGAGCCGAGCCAGGATCCACCGCTGTGCCAGGAGTACGCTGGTCTCGACGACAGCCTTGTCGCGGGGTTTTCTGGGGCGCGCCGGGACGACGACGGCGCCGTAGTGAGCGGCCAGGTCCTCGTAGGTGCGGTTGACGTCGGGCTCGTAGCGGCAGGGGCGGGTGATGGCGCTCCTCAGCTGGTCGGGGACCCACAGCGTGGTGGTGCCCCTGAAGTACTCGACCATGTGGATGTGGGCGTCGACCCAGTCAGCCAACTGCTGAGTCGCGGTCGCCTCGGCGTAGGTGAAGCTGCTGGCGCCGAGCACGGCCACGAACAGCTCCACGCGCCGCCGCTCACCCGTGCAACGGTCGACCAGCGTCGGCCGCTTGCCGGAAAAGTCGACGAAGGTCTTCTCGCCGGCGCGATGCACCTGCCGCATCGACGGCCGCAGCCGCTGCGCCCACTGCCGGTAGAGCGCGAAGAACCGGGTGCGGCCGTAGCCGTTCGGGTGAACCTCGGCGTACTCTTCCCAGAGCAGCTGCAGCGTGACGCCGTCGCGCTTGAGTTCGCGGTGAATGTACGCGTAGTCAGGCCGGACGCGGTTGCGCAGCGCGGTGGCGCGGGGGTACAGCCGGGCCTCGAGCGCAGCGTCGTCCAGCTCGGCCGGCAACGGCCAGCCCAAGCCCTGCTGGGCCGTCCGTTGCAGATACAGGCTGACCGTGCCCACGCCGATGGCGCAGGCCTGGGCTATCGCCCGGTGCGACAACCCGCGTTCGTGCTTGAGCCGGAGAATCTCACGTATCTTCCTCATCGATAGCCTCGCTGCCGGCATCGCCTCGCCCTCCCTTCGGAAGGGCGTAGCGTGCCGCGATCAGGGCTACCGAAAAGCGTTCACGATCACCGGATCGGGTGTTCAACTTCCCCGGATTCGGTGTTCAACATCGCGGATCCGGTGTTCAACTTCCGCGGATCCAGTGTTCAACTTCGGTTGGATTCGGCGTTCAAGATCCCCCGGATTACGCACTCGGACGAAGGGGAAGGACGAGTCCGGCGTGCGCTACGTCAAGCGGAACGCGATCGCAGGACACCGTTTCGAGAGTTGGGAGGGGCTGCAGGCGCATTTGGCGTGGTGGCAGCGCGAGATCGCGGACCGGCGGTGCCATGGCACGACGGGGGAAGTGCCCCTCGTCCGATTCGAGCGGGACGCGGGACGCTTGCGCCCGTGCGCGGACCGGCCGCCGTTCGGGCAGTTGCGGGACCTGCTCCGGACGGTCCACGCCGACTGCGCGGTGGTGGTCGACACCAACGCCTACTCGGTGCCGTGGCGTCTGATCGGCGAGCGGGTGCGGGGGGTGGTCAGCGGCGGTCGGGTGCGCGTTCACCACGGCCCGGATGTCGTCGCCGAGCACCTTGAGCACACTGGCCGGCACGCGCGGGTCACCGAGCGCGCGCACCTGGTCGGTGTTGTCGGCGGTCCGCGCCCGGCCGCGGTCGGAGCGGTCCGATCGAAGCCGGCGTTGCTGCGGCCGCTCGACGAGTATGCGGCCGTCGCCGGCGGGAGCTTCTGAGATGGACGTTGTGGACCATGAGACGCTTCTCGGCTGGCTGACGCGGCTGCAACTGACCGCCATCCGCGACCAGCTCGACAGCCTGCTCGACGAGGCCGCAGACAAGCAGTTGACGCTGCGCGAGGCGCTCGCGTTCCTCGTCGAGCGGGAGGTCTCGCGCAAGGACGAACGGCGCATCGAGATGGCGTTCAAGATCGCCCACTTCCCGGCGGTTCGCGAGCTGGCCGACTTCGACTTCAAGGCCCAACCGAGCATCGACGAGCGTCAGGTCCGGGAGCTGGCGACGTCGCGCTGGATCGCGCACGGCGACGCAGCTTTGCTTCTCGGTCCGCCTGGCGTGGGCAAGACGCACTTGGCGATCGCGCTCGGGCGTGAAGCGATCCGGCAACGCTACTCGGTCCTGTTCACCACGGCCCAGGCGCTGATGGCGGCCCTGGTCAAGGCGCACAGCGACGACCGGCTGGACGACCGCCTGACCTTCTACGCCAAGCCGCGACTCCTCATTTGCGACGAGCTGGGGTACCTACCCTTCGAGGCGCATGCCGCGCATCTGTTCTTCCAGCTCGTCTCACGGCGCTACGAGCGCGGCAGCATCCTGATCACGTCGAACCGTTCGGTCGGCGAATGGGGCGAGGTCTTTGGCGACGCGGTGGTCGCCACCGCGATCCTCGACCGGCTGCTGCACCACAGCCACGTGTTGACGATCACCGGAGAGAGCTTCCGGTTGCGCGAGAAGCGTCGTGCCGGCGTCCTGAAGCTCTCGGCGCCGACGCCTGACAACCAGCCGCGGAAGAGGACATGAGCACGCGACCGGCAGCGCGACGAGCTCGGCCACCGGCCCATGGCGTCGGTCTCAACGGCGACCGTCTCCTCGGACCCGGGGGCCTGTTGATTCTGGCGTGGCGTGGAAAACGCGCAGGCGGCGTTCGGCGTCGACTGAACCGTCGCCGAGAGCGCGTTTACCACACCACTTGGACGCCGCAGACGGTGCCCACAGAACCAACAGGCATCGTCATCCTTGCTCTCGTACACGAGGTCACCAGAACGACGCCGATGAACCGCCGCGGCACCGATGGAGCGTCGCAGCGTTCAGCAACATACGCCGTTTCTTCGGGGGTCAGTTTTCGGTGTCGCCGGGGGGTCAATTCCGGATGTCGCTTGACACCGTGTTCCGCCACAACCGGCATCTCCTGCACGATCTGCCCGTGCTGGGTGCCCAGGTGTTGCAGCAGTGGGCACGGCAGAAGTACGGCATCCGGCTGATGATCGTCGTCATCCCGCACACGTTCGGCCGGCACCTGAACTTCAACTGCCACCTCCACATCCTGGTGTCAGAGGGCGGCCTTCGTGAGGATGGCACCGCGTGGCGCGCCCGCGCCCGGCTGGACAAGAAGGCGCTGATGCCGATGTGGCGCTACGCCGTCATCACCTTGCTGCGGGAAGCGGCGCGGGCTGGTGTCCTCGAAACGGACATGCCTCGCGGCGAACTGCTGCGGCTCTTGACCGCCCAATACGAGCGGTGGTGGAACATCGACGTCAAGCGGTTCAAGAGCAAGAAGCAGTTCCTCGGCTATGCCGGCCGCTACGCCCGCCGGCCGCCCATCGCGCAGCACCGGTTCCGGACGATCGGCCGTCAAGAAATCCGATTTGTGACGAAGGACACGCGGACCAAACAGAGCGTCGAGACCACCTACACGCCGGCCGAGTTCCTGGCCACGCTCGCTGACCATGTCCCCGACCGCTACCGGCACACCGTGCGGTACTTTGGGTTGCTCGCGCCTCGCGTCAAGTGCCAGACGCACGACACGGTCTTCGCCCTGGTGGGCCAGGAGCGGCGGGGGAAGCCCAGACGGCTCCGATGGTCGACGTCACTGCAGAAATGCTTTGGCGTGGACCCGCTGGTCGACCGCAACGGCCAGCGAATGCGGTGGGCTCGTCGCGTTCCACCCGGCGAGCAGAACTGATTCGCTGCCGGCGCGCGCGTACGCCTCCCCCGCGGTCTCCGAACCCCCAGCCTCCAGAGATTTGACCGCCCCGCGTTCACGAGATCGCCCAGGTCGGCGCGATCCTGACCCTGCGGTTGCCTGATGACTGGCCGGGACGACGCCGGCTGGCTGGGAGAGCGTCGCTGGACCGTGGCGTCGCGCAGGCGATCGTCTTCAGTGGTTCCGGGGCCAATGAGGAGTGAGTTTTTGATCTTCCTATAGATCAAGAAACGCCAGCAACAACAGAAACTGGAGGAATAAACCGCGCGCGACCGGTAGCGCTCCCTGTGATCCGTACTACCCGCGGAACGCCGCAGCGCCTGCCCAAGCACCCGGAGGGGGAAATTAGGCCAGTTCGCAGGTTTCGCAAGAGGCTCGGATGAGGAAATATTCGAAAACCGTGTGGATGCCGGGAGGATCGATGGGTCACTTGGCCGCGGCCATTGAATTGACCTGGATCGTCTGGGTGTTGGAGTCCAGCGTGCCGACGACTGCTACTTTCTTTCCGGCAAACTCTCTTGATTTGTCCTGGTCGCTCAACAGATAGGTTGCTTTGCCGTCAAACAAAACGAACTCGACGGTGTGGTCATCGACGCAAGCGATGGTGCAGGCAGCGTCGGTCGACCCCATCCGCATTCCGGAATGATCGGCGCTGGGGCACTCCTCATCGGTGATCGTGCCTGAGAAAGTCTGTCTGCTCTGGGTTGCAAACATCGTGGCGGAGGCAAGAAGAGCGGAGGCAAGAAGACCTATCAGTAGATATTTCATAAAGCTCACGCAAAGCGAAGTCATTCGCAACCTGCGGGAAATCGGGGGAAGGTGTCACACACCTCCCCCTGATTCGTTGTCGAAAACCCCGAGGCCGAGAAACTCTCTGCCGGTTTATCGGCCCGGCAACATGACGTGGGCTTCCGGCGTGCCCTCAAACATCAGCCAGGCGCCGCCCGCGTCGCGAACATTCGGCAGTCCGATTTCGTCCGCCATGAAGTTCGGCATGGAGACAAACGTGTGCCAGATGGCGGTGTCCTGGCTGTCGCCCCGGAGGTTATACCAAATGGTCCCGACTTCGGGCAGCTCACGCGTTCCGTCTTTCCCGGCGGCCACAACCAGATCCCTAATCCCTCCGGTGCCGCTGCTCGACAAGACAGGACGCCCGGCGGGCCTGCCTCCACTGGCCGTTGCCAGCAGTGGCTGGGCCTTGGCCCCCATCTCCGCGAACGCTCGATTCTGCGCGATGCGCGCCATGTTGGCGTCGCTGCTGGTGCACTCCACCGACCACGGCCGCTCTCCAGGCAAGCCGGTCAGGTCGTAGCAGACCATACGGCCGGGGCCGGGCCTCAAAACTTCAAACGTAAAGTCGGCAGCCGTGACGTCATCCTCCGGACTCTTCGCCGGATTCCGAATCCACTTGACGACCGTGGCGTTCCTGGCCATAGCCGCGTTCGGAGCGGCGAGCAACGGCTTTTCGATGGGGTCTTCCGTATCGGTCCGGCGCTCCTCATAGACCTGCGCCTGCGCCGGCGCGCTCATCGCAACCGCCATTACGCCGAGTGCAAACAGAGAAATCGGTTTCATGTGAGTCCTCCAATCGGGTGTCGACAAGCCAGTAGCAGACCACGACGGCGCGTACTCTGCCCTATCGAATGTTTCCGCCGACGGGCAGGCCGCTCGGTACGCGCTCGGGAATCGTGCGGTCGAACGACCCATCGCTCAGAGCAATTAAAAACTCGATCAGATCCACGTCTTCTTCGTCCACGTTCTGCAACTGGCGAAGCAGCGGATCGAGCTCCTCGTAGCTGACGTTCGGGTTCCGGGACTCCCCGGCGATGGTGGATTCATAGAACCCCACGACGGCGTTCAGCGTCCTGAACATGCCATTGTGCCCGTATGGGAAGGTCAATTCGAGGTTTCGCAGCGACGCCGTGCGAAACGCATAGCTGTCGCACGCTGCTCGGGACGCTGCAGTACGCGGCTCCCCAGGAGCTGCCGGGCAAGGAGGGTTCTGCGCGCCTCCGTCGGAGGCGGGCGTTGTGGCACCTGATGCAAGAGCGGGGTTGTCGGGCACGCCCATGACATGCAGTTTGTAATCGGAGAACATGGGCCCGTTGTGGCACCTGATGCACCCGATCTCCTCGAAGCGCTGCATTCCTCTGACCTGTTCCTGCGTCATGGCGCTGCGGTCGCCGCGCATGTAGCGGTCGAACGGCGCGTTGTTGGCCAGCAGCGACCGCATGAACGCCGCTATCGCCCTGCCTAGGTTTTCCGCGGTGACCGGCTGTTCACTGCCGAAGGCCCCGGCGAACAGGCTCGGGTACTCGGCGTTGGCCTGGAGCTTCGCCACCACTCTCGCGACAGCCTCATCCTCCGGGTAGGTGTCCCCTCGCATTTCCTCAAACGACTTGAGCGGTTCGAGCGCCTGCGATTCGAGGCTCCTGATGCGATTGTCCCAGAACGCCGGCGCAGTCGCCGGGTCGTAGCGGCCCGATTCATCGATGCCGTTGAAAGCAACGTTCAGAACCGTCGGACTATTGCGTTTGACGAGATGCCCGTCACGCCGGAAGCGGCCCAGGCCGATGCCCGTCACGCCGAGCGACAGGTCGCGATCCTCCGCATAGGCGCTTTGGGGATGATGGCACGTCGCGCAGGCTACGTCTTGGGGTCCCGACAAAAGCGGGTCCCAGAACAACAGCCTTCCCAGCTCAACTTTTGCTGGGGTCGTCGGGTTATATCCCGGCGCCTCCTGAGTCGACGGCAGCGCCGACACACTGTGTTCAACGGCACCAACTTCTTGTCCAACGGCAACAACTTCCATGAAAAGGAGTACGGCGACCGTAGCTGCTGCGACCAGCAGGTGTTTCGCTCCGAAGACTATAGGCACGAGTAAACCCCCCCTAGTGCCGGCCCTCTTCACAGGCCTGGGCGCCCCACAGGACAGTTAGTCTACCCACAACTATGGGCGGGTGTCGAGAGAGAATGCGCCGCGCCACAACCGACAGCGGTGCGGCAGGGCGCACGTCGGACAGGCGGGCCGGGCGGGCCGTCGAGGAGAGGCGTTCAAGAGCGGGTGTCGACGAGGATCTGGTCGTCGCCCCCAGCGGTGGCGAGGCCGTCGAGAAGGAACGGCATCGGGGGCGGCCGCGCGGGCCGGGCCTCGGGGATGTCGGTCGGCAGCCCCAGATGGCGCAGGATGCGCTCGATCACGGCGGGGTCTTCGATCACCGCAATGAGCTGCAGGCGCCCGCCACACCGGGGGCATTCGAGGACATCGAACCCAAAGCTCCGGCGGATGAACTCCGCCCAGAGACCGTTCGCCGCGGGCGGGGGGTCCCCAGCTCCCGCCGCATCCCTGGAGTCTTCAGGAGGCGCATTCTCGTGGGAGCCGACGGGTTCCCCGAATCGGACCACGTCGGCCCGCCACGCCGCGCGCGGGGCCAGCACGCCATAGTAGAGAATCAGGTTGATGCGCGGCCGCGGTGTCAGCGTGGCGAGGCGCTCGAGCAGTTCCACGGGGGTCAAACAGCAGATGCGTAGTGCCGTCCGACCATGGGCGCCTCAGCTGGAGCTGTACCTGTCCCTCCGCGGTCAGCTCGAGACGGTCCTGCGCAATGGGGGGGCGCAACGCGTAGCGACACACCCGCTCGAGGCGGTCCCGCTGGCCGGCCGGCACGCAGAGCGCGGCATGGAGATCGAAGCCGTGGCCGTCCGCGTGGCCAAGTACCGACCGTCGACGGCACGCCCCGTCAAGTGCGGAGGCTCCGGTCCAGATCTGTCCGAGGACAGTACTCTTGGTCCTCTTGCCTCCGACTCAAGACGAGGGATCCAACGACGGGAACGTGATTCGAACCGATTCCGCAAGTCACGCATTCACAGTGGGTTACGAGTCAACCACGCCGGAAGCCCCAACACACTGCTGACGTAGGGCGTTGATGATGGCGCGCGGTTGGACGGAAACTGAGCACACAGCCGTGCGGCTTGCCGCGGCGCTCGACTACGAGGACGGTGGCCAGCGTCTGCGTGAGCTTGCCGCCCGACTCGATCGGACGGAAGCGGGCTTGTCCGGCAGCAGGCGTGGCGCCCGCGCGCGGCCCAGTTCGCGGGCGAATGTCGCGTGACCACGAGCCATCTGGACATCGGGTCTGTGAGGGAGTGCCCGTGAGCAGTGGGTCGAACTACTGGCCGGGTTCGTCCAGGACGTGCTTCTACAGGCCCGTAGATTCCCGCTCAGAAAGAGGGGTACAACAGGGAAAGCATGTTCTGCGGATTGCACGTAAGTCACTCTTAATGAATCACTTGCGTCGTTTTTGTGGTGGCCGGCACAGCGGGACCCGGTGCTCGCGCTTCGCCTTCATCCGCAGGGCCGGGACGGTCCACACGCGCCCGGCCACGTCCATCTCGTCCCGTGTGGAGAGTCTGACCTCCGCGGAGCGCGCGGCCGTCAGCACGAGAAACTCGAACGCCAGCTTGACGGCGGGCTGCGGCGACGACGACGCCCGCCCCGTCTCGATGGCCGCGGCCACGTCCTTGTGGGGCAGGGCCTTCCGGCGCGTCACGATGTCGTTCTGCGCGCCGAAGACCGGCACCACCCGGTCGCACGGGTTGTCGTTGCGCAGGTCGATGTCGATCGCGATGGTCCACTCGAGCACGGACCGGAGGGCGCTGGCCGGCGCACCGCCCTGGCTGTCTCGGCCTTGACGTGCCGGATGGCGCGAGACGAGCCCGTCGGCGCCGAGTCCGAGCTCACGTCCTCGTCCGCGGATGACAAGCCGCCGGATCGAGCCTCGGGTTCGTCGGGGCGGGCCTCGAGCCCGCGCTCCCGGCGTGAGAGCCTTCCTGCAAGGAAGAATGCACCCTGAGCGACCCCGGTCGGCTCGGGCGTGAGACGCGCTGCCCCCTCGTTTCTGTGGGGGCAGGGAGTCTTACGGCCCGGGCCGGGGTCGCTCAGGGTACTTCAACCGGTTCGGGGGCTAACCCCCGGGCGATCCGAGTTTCGCTCCAAGCTACTGTGATGATTGGACTTGACGTCTCTCGTTCCCTAGCGCCTCAGAGTCCGGCGTACGGCGTACGTCAATGTTCCGACGTTTCCGGCCTGGGGGCAGGAACCGAGGCGCTCAGGGGGCAGGAACCGAGGCGTGTTTTCGGGTAGTTTCGGGGTGAGCCGCCAAGCTGCCCAAGTTTCGCTCCAAGTTGCTGTGATGATTGGACTTGATGCCTCTCGCTCCCTAGTACGTCAGGATCCGACGTACGGCCTGCGTCAGTTTCTGACGTTGCCGGTCTGGGGGCAGGAACCGAGGCGCGTTTCGGGCTAGGCCACCAGGCTGACCGAGTGTCGCTCCAAGCTGCTGTGAGGATTGGACTTGACGCCTCTCGTTCCCTAGCGCGCCAGGGGCCCTCGCGTGCCGACTGCCACACGGCGTGCGCGTGTTGACACGCGGTGCGATGTTCGGGCTCGCGGTCGGTGAGGGCGGGGGGCGCGACCGGTTCTGCGGGCCGCGTCGTTCGTCAGCGCGGTTCGGTGCTCCTCGACGAACGCCCCCAAAGCGCCGGTGCCGGCCACGACCCCGCCAGCGTCCTTCCTCGCGGTGGCGCCGTTCATCCCGACGTCGCGCGAGGCGGTCGCGGAGTTCGGTTCGATTCGGATCTGGAACACGTCTGCACGAAGCATGACATGACACAGCAGCACGCCGCGTCGAGCCTGCCAGCCGCATCGCTCAGGTCTGGCGATCGTCGCCGAACGCCTCCAGCGCGCCAGTGCCGGCCATCCTCGCGGTCGTTGTCTGTGCCCTTTGCCAGCTGGGCTGCTCGTCTCCGTTGCCGCGCACAGCGCGGCAACGGCCAGGCCCGCACAGCGGGCGCGATTTTCCCGCCGCCCCGCTGGGGCAGAGGGGGCGGGCTAACGCATCAGCCAGCCCCCCTGTGCCCGCTCAGGGCCGTTTTCCGGAGGCCGTTCAGCGTGGACGACGGGTCGCCGCGAGATAGGCCGCCCAGTCGTCCATCAGCCGCCGCCGGCGCTCGAACAGGTCCGACCGCGCATAGGCCGCCTCGACCTTGTTCTGGACGACGTGCGCCAGCGCCGCCTCGATGACCTCGCGCGGATGATCCGTTTCCTCGGCGGCCCAATCCCGGAACGACGACCGGAAGCCGTGCGGCACGGCCGCGACCTCGTGCTGCTGGAGCATCTTGAGCAGCGTCGACGTGGCGATCGGCCTGCCGCTCCGCATCGGGAACACGAGCCGGTTGCCGTCGCCGAGCGTCCTGGCGGCGTCGAGGACCTCCAGCGCACGGCCGCACAGGGGGACCCGGTGCTCACGCTTCGCCTTCATCCGCGTGGCCGAGATGGTCCACACGTGGGCGCTCGTGTCCATCTCGTCCCACGTTGCCAGCCGGACCTCGCCGGACCGCGCCGCCGTCAGCACGAGGAACTCGAACGCCAGCCTGACGGCCGGCTGCGCCGACGTCGAGCCCCGCACCGTCTCGATGGCTGCAGCCACGTCCTTGTTCGGCAGCGCCTGCCGGTGCGTCACGATGTCGTTCTGCGGACCGAGCACCGGCAGCACGCGATCACATGGGTTGTCGTTGCGCAGGTCCATTGCGATCGCCCACTCCAGCACGGACCGGATGCGCTGGCGCACGGCGCGGGCCGTCTCGGCCTTGACGTGCCAGATCGGCGTGAGGATCTCGAGCACGTCGGCCGTGTTGACGTCGGAGACGGGCCGGCTGCCGATGCGGGGGAAGGCGTAGCGCTCCATGCTCTTCCACCAGTTCTGCGCGTGCCACCGACCGCGCCAGCCGCCGCGCTTCTGCTCGAGCACGCGCTCGGCGGCCTCGGTGAAGGTGGGCACGCCGTCGGCGCGGCGCTTCTCCGACAGGGGGTCGCCGCCGGAACGGGCGAGCTTGCGGTTGGCCAGGGCCAGTTCGCGCGCCTCGGCGAGCGGGACGAGCGCGGCGGCGCCGAGTCCGAGTTCGCGGCGGCGGCCGCGGATGACGAGCCGCTGGACCCAGCTTCGCGTTCCGGTGGGCTGGACGAACAAGTACAGGCCGTTGCCGTCCGCGTGCCGCCCTGGCGGGGCGGAACGGACGAAGGCGGCCGAGAGCGCCTTGTCGGGATGGCGTCCTCGGCGCTTGGTTCGGCGGGGTCTGACGGCGGTTCTGGCTACAACATCCATTCCCTCATTATATGCGGGAATGGAGCGGATTTCACGCTACGTCCCGGCCGCTTCAGATCGTGGGTGTGAGTAATAAATTACTATTAATCAGTGGTTTTCGTGTCCATCAGCATCTCCCTGGACGTTGACGGAAACCTGTTGGTCACTCAGGCAGGGCGAAGACGTAGAGCGCGTTTCCCCCCTCTGGCTGATAGATCTCCGGGCTGAGCTTCGCGGTGAGGCTGCGGAAGACGCCCCCCAGGGCGGCGGGAACAGCGATAAACTGGCGCCCACCTGCTTCGTAGGTGACCGGGTACCCGTGCGCCGACGCCGCGAGCCGGGTCTCCCAGAGCACGTCGCCCGTCTCGACGTCGAACGCGCGATAGTAGCGCGCGCCGTCGCCGGCGAAGACGAGGCCGCCCGCCGTCGTGAGGGCCGAGGTCAGGAAGGGCGCCCGCTGCTCGTGGCTCCAGCGCTCCTCCATGGTCCGGACGTCGTAGGCGGCCAGCTTGCCGGTGTTGCCGTTGCTGCCGGGCATCTCGAGCAGCTCGTAGCGGCCGGCCGTGCCGCCGCCGCCCTCGATGAACTCGACCTCGCGGCCGGTCAGGTGCATGCACGCCTGGTGGAGGGGGATGACGAGGGCGCCGGCGCCGGGATGGTAGGCCGAGGCCTGCCAGTTGTGGCCGCCGAGCAGGCTGGGGCAGGCGAACACCCGCTCGCCGATCGCGATGTCCTGCAGATCCTGCCGGTAGGTCAGCTCGCCGGTGGTCCGGTCGATCGAGGCGAAAACGTCCTGGTGGACGGTCTCGCGCAGGTCGACGAACGCGCCGGTCCGCCGGTCGAGCTTCCAGAGGATGCCGTCCTTCCCGATCGTGAACAGCCACTGCTCGCCGTCGGCGTCGACGAGCACCCGCTCGTAGACGATGTCGAGGTCGAGGGTCTCGCCCGGCGCGTGCTGGAAGTGCCACTGCACCTGCCCGGTGCGCGGGTTCAGGGCGAGCGTCGAGTTGGTGTAGAGCGCGTCCTGCCGCGTGGTCATGCCGCGGCTCGACGCCACCCACGGTTTCGCCTGCGCGGTGCCGATGAAGAAGAGACCGAGGTCGGCGTCGTAGCTCCCCGGGATCCAGGCATCGCCGCCCGCGCGCAGATACGGCGGCGTATCGCCCCACGACGCGTTGTTCGGGTCGCCGGGCAATGCGATCGTGGACGTGCGCCACAATTCGTCGCCGGTGTCGGGGTCGTGGCCGGTGATGAAACAGGTCTGCTCGGTGTAGCGCTCGCAGCCGTTGGTGCCGGTGACGACGACGCCGTTGGCGATGACCGGGCCGGCGTTCTGGCGGAAACCTTGCGTATAGTCGCCCTTGACCGACTGCCACACCTCCTCGCCGGTGCGCGCGTCGAGGGCGACGAGGACAGCGTCGGCCCGGGCGAGGAACAGCTTGTCGCCGTAGAGGGCGAGCGTGCGGGTGGGGCCGGGGCGCACGTCCTCGGGCAGCCGCGCGCGGTACACCCAGATGACGTCGCCGGTTGCGGCGTCGATGGCCTGGACGACGTTCCCCGGGTTGGCGAGGAACATCACGCCGTCGTGCACCAGCGGCGTCGTCTGGTGGTTGCCCGGTCGGATCGCGATCGACCACGCGAGCTTGAGGTCGGCGACGTTGTCGCGCGTCACTTGGTCGAGGGGGCTGTAGCCGTGGCCGTTCCGCGTCCGCCGCCAGCTCAGCCAGTCGCCCGCTGGCGGGTCCGCGAGCAGCGCGTCAGTCACCGGGGTCAGCTCGTGCGGCACCTCCCGGTTGACGAACCGCGACGACCGACGCCGCGGCCGCTCGCCGGCCTGCGCGGCGCGGCGCGCCTCGGAGATGTCCGCCGCGTCGCCGATCATCACCCCGGCATCGGCCATCAGGGTACGCTCGCCCGGCAGGGCGCCGTTTGACTCCAGCAGGTACGCCACGAGAGCCACGTAGGACTGATCGCTGAGCGTGCCGGCCTGCCCCGGAGGCATCTCGTCGCGCACGTACGCGAACAGCTCGTCGGTCGTCCGCCCCGCCCAGGTGTTCAGGAACTGCACGCCCGCCAGCGGCGGCGCGTCCACCATTCCCTCCAGGCCCGGTCCGTGACACTCGCCGCACTGTATGCCGTAGACCGACCAGCCGCTGGCCGCCTGGTCCGCGGTGAACGCCCCGTCCGCCGCCGCAGCCTGCGCTGCCGCGACGGCGACACCAGGTCCGCCGGTCAGGCCGCTCGCCACGAGCAATCCGACTGCGGCCGGCCGAGCCACCGCCGCGAAACCAGTTGCTCTCCAACGCGCTCCCCCGAGTCCAATGCGAGCTTCCTTAGACATGATTAGCAACTCCTCGGTGTCGTCGGACGTGCCTGCACGGCCGCGACGACGCTGACGCCCCGGAGACTCAGCGGCAACCGCCCACCGTCGCGGAGCCACGCGAGCCGGTCGCCGGCACGGACACCGGGGCCCGGGGCCTGATCCGTGTCGGTGGACAGGTTGGCTACGCCGGGTGATGGTATCGCCTTTCGTGATTGGTGGAGAGTAATGAGGGCTGTGGTCGCTGTGGGAAACCGCTGTCTGTGCAGTTTTTCAAGTCACTTGTGGACGCGTTCTTGGCGTCCGCGAGCAGCCAGCGCGTGGCCGGAACGCTCTTTCAGTCCGGCGGGTACAGCGGATGACAGGCGGGGACGAACGGTGCCGGCAGGGCCGGTTGTCGTCGCTCGGCGCATCCAAGGACTGTCAGTCACGATTGATCACCACCATGTCTGGCGCGGGATCACGCCAGCGCCGCCCATCAGGCGCCCTGGCGTCAGCGATGACGCCCTGTTGTGGTACCGCACCCGACGAGGCTGAAGAGGGTGTCACGCGCGACCACGAACGCGATGCACGAGATTGTACTGGGCGCGAGCACCATGCTGTAGGATCCTGAAAAGCGAAGATATCCGAGCACCGTGCCGGCCCGACCTGAAGTGCGGGAGGGGCACCGGGGTTCTGGGGGCAACAAGGGGGGCAACTGAACTCGCTGCTTACTATAATCAATAGCTTGCAAAGCAGATGCGATTGACCGTACCGCTACCATCCCAGTCCATCGTGTCTCCCCCGCTCGCCGGCAACGCGCGCCGTTTGCGCTGAGCCCGGATCGGCCGTTCAGTTCAACGCCCGGCGCGCTCGCGGTTCGTGGTTCCAACGGCGGGCGCCGCCGCGGGCCGCGGCCAGCAGGCCGGCGCAGGAGTGCCTACCCCTTTGGTTCATCGTATTCACACAATCGACGCCCACGCCGCCGGCGAGCCGTTGCGGATGATCGTCGGCGGATTCCCGTCGCCGGAAGGCGCCACGATGCTCGCGAAGCGCGAGTGGGTGCGCGAGCACTGCGACGGTCTGCGTCGCGCGCTGATGTTCGAGCCTCGGGGGCATGCGGGCATGTACGGCGCCGTGCTGACCGAACCGTGTCACGAGTCGGCCGACGCCGGTGTGCTGTTCATGCACAACGAGGGTTACAGCACGATGTGCGGCCATGGGGTGATCGCCGTCTGCACCATTGCCCTCGAACGCGGTCTGATCGTCACCGCCGGCGACCAGCCGATGATCGCGCTCGAGTCCCCGGCCGGGCTCGTGCGCGCGCGCGTCGATCTCGAACGCGGCGCGTCAGATGAGCCGCCGGCCAACGAGGCCGGCCCGCGTGCACGGAGCGTGGCGTTCGAGAACGTTCCCTCCTTCGTGATTCATGCCGGGCTCCCCATCGCGGTCGCAGACCGGACGGTGCCCGTCGACGTCGCCTTCGGGGGCGCCTTCTACGCCATCGTGGACGCCGAGGCGGCCGGGCTCCCGCTGCGGCGCGAGGCACTGCCCGGGCTCAGGGACACGGGGATGCAGATTGCGCGGGCGGTCGAGGCGGCGATTCGCGTCGAGCATCCGGTCGAGTCCGGGTTGTGCGGGATCTACGGGACGGTGTTCACCGGGCCGGCCGAGCGGCCGGACGCGGACCTTCGCAATGTCACGATCTTCGCCGATCGGCAGGTCGACAGATCGCCGTGCGGCACCGGGACCGCCGCCGTGATGGCGGTGCTCGATGCGATGGGGATGCTGGCCCCGGACCAGGTGTTCAGCCACGAGAGCCTCGTGGGCACGCTGTTTCGCGGACGGATACGCCGCCGCACGACTGTGGAGAACTACGCGGCGATCGTGCCTGAGATCGAGGGCTCGGCCTGGATCACCGGGGAGCACCTGTTTCTGATAGACGACCAGGATCCATTGCGCGAGGGATTCTTGCTGGGCTGACGGGGTGGCGGCCCGTGGTGAACGGTCCGCTGCATCCCGTCTGGCGGCGGCTCAGCAGCCAATCGCGAACCCGTCCTTGCGGGGGTCCGAACCGCCCATCAGGACCCCCGTGTCGGGGTCGATCAGGACCCCCTGGAACCCGCCGAACCCGAGTCCTTCGACGAGCCGGTGGCCCCTGCGCCGGAGGTCGTCCGCCGTCGCCGCGCCGATGCCCGCTTCGAGACAGATCCCGGTTGGATCGTAGCGGGCGCGCGGCGCTTCTCCGGCCTGCTGGAGATTCATCCCGAAGCAGATCAGGTTCAGCAGCACCTGCAGGTGTCCCTGCGGCTGCATGTCGCCACCCATGACGCCGTAGGCCAGCCACGGCCGGCCGCGGCGCGAGACCAGGGCGGGCGCCAGCGTGTGGAGCGGCCGCTTGTGCGGCGCAAGCTGGTTCGGATGCGCCGGGTCGGTGACGAACAGGCTGCCGCGATTGTGCAGTACGATGCCGGTCTCGCCCGCCACGATGCCGGCGCCGAAGCCGCCATAGAGCGACTGGATGAGCGAGACCAGATTGCCGTGCGCGTCGGCGGCGGCCAGACAGACCGTATCGCCGCCGGCTGGCGCATGAGGTCCGCCGGCCGGCGGCGCGGTGCCGGCGTGACTGGATCCGATCTGCCGTCTGCGGTCTGCGGCGTACGCCGCGGAGATGAGCCGTGCGAGCGTGTCGTCAGGCACGGCGTCCGGGTCGGCGAGGTGGGCGTCGCGGTCGGTAAACGCGATGGCCAGCGCCTCGAGCAGGAGGTGCAGATAGGCGCCCGAATTGTGACCCAGGCGTCGCAGGTCGTCGCGTGCCAGGATGTTCAGCGCCTCGATGGCGACGAAGCCCTGCGTGTTCGGCGGCAACTCGATCAACTCGATCTCGCCGAACGCGGTCCGGATCGGGTCGACCGGGTCCGAGCGGTGAGCGGCGAGGTCGTCGAAGGTGAGCCAGCCGCCTCGGCGTGCGGCGTCGTCGGCGATCGCGCGGCCAAGCGCACCGCGGTAGAACACGTCGGCGCCGTCAGCCGCGATCGCCTCCAGACTCGCTGCCAGCGGCCGGTTCGCGAAGACCTCGCCCGGCCGCGGCGCGCGGCCCCGCGGGAGGAACAGCGTGGCCGCGAGCGGGTCCGCCGCAAGCAGCGGCTCGGCGTCGGCCCATTGACGGGCCACCACCTCGGCAACGGGAAACCCGTCCCGCGCACACGCGATCGCCGGGGCGAGCGCGCGGCGCAACGGGACGGTGCCGTGTGCGGCGAGCAGTCGCGCCCAGCCGTCGACGGCGCCCGGCACGGTGACCGACAGCACGCCCTGCGCAGGGACCGCCGCGTGACCCGCGTCGTGCAAACGGCTCAGATCGGCCGCGCCCGGCGACCGGCCGCTGGCATTCAGTCCGTGTGTCCGGCCGCTGTCCGAGGCGTGGACCAGCGCGAACAGGTCGCCGCCGATACCGGTCATGGTCGGTTCGACCACCGAGAGGACGGCCGCCGCCGTCACCGCCGCATCGATGGCGTTGCCGCCGTCCCGCAGCACGTCCAGTCCGGCAAGGGAGGCGAGCGGCTGACTGGTGGCGATGATGCCCCGTCGTCCCAGCGCGACCGAACGTGAGCCGCGCGAGGTGATTGTGGGGGTGCCGGGTGGTCGAACCCTCATCGGGCGTTCCGGGCGGCCCTGAGAAAGCGGTCGAGTTGTTGCGCGTGCTCCTCCAGGATACGATGCGACCAGGCTGCGGCGAGCATCTGATGCACGGCCCGCTGATACCAGATCATTTCGTCGAGGCCAGCGCTGAAGACGCCGGCAAACGCCGCCCCGCGCGACTCGAGCCCGCGCGCCATGCTGGACAGGTTGTGGATCTTGTCGGCCGACGCCACGGCGCGGGAGTCATCCCGCGGGCTTTGCCGGAGACGCGCGATGTAGTCTTCCTTCCGGCGGCGCCAGGACACGCTCTTGGGCGGCTCGGTCACGTCGGTGACGATTGACAGGACGTGCGGGCCGAACTGCTCGCGGATGGTGGCGGGGGCGAGCGCCGTATCTTCAAGCGTGTCATGCAGAATGGCGCCGACCACGGCGTCTTCGCTGCCGCCGAAGTCGGCGACGATCAGGCCGACCGCCAGCACATGGGTCGCCTCGAAGGTCCCGCCGGCCTTCCGGCGGCGAAGCCCGTGTGCTTCGAGCATCGTGGTCACGGCGCGCTCGACTCGTGGTGAGAACATGCGAGTGCTTGTCGCGGCACGCGGCTCGGGAGCTGCCAGCCGTCCCGTCCGGACCTGCGGGTCTGTACCGTCCGATCCCGGCTACTGCGCCTCCGGTGCGATATAGGATTGGCGCGCGCGGGCCGTCATGCCCGACTGTTGGATGCGGACCTCGATCTCGTGCAGCTCTCCGTCCCTGGAAGCGGGCGCGAAACCGACGACGTACTGACTGTGCAACTCCTGGGCGACACGTGTGAACGTAGGACCCAGGTCGTCGGTGTTCTTGAGTTCGAAATAGCCGCCGCCCGTTTCCTCGGCAAAGGTCTTGAGCCGCCCGTCCGGCTTGCTGCGCACCTGCCGTAACCCGTTGAAGTAGTCGCTCTCCAGCCCGATGGTGTAAATCATCACCTCGTCGGTGCGCGCCTTGTCGAGCACTTCACGCCAGCCAATCTGATGCTGTGTGTCCTCGCCGTCGGTGAACACGAGCACGACCTTTCGTCCCTCGACACCGCTCAGAGAGTCGATGCTGGCGGCTATCGCGTCATATAGACGGGTCGGGTTGCCGAACTGCAGGCGATCCAGCTCACGGATCAGCAGATCGCGGTCGGCGCTGAATCCGGTGTCCGGCAGGATCTGGATCTTGTCGTTGAAGGCGCCGACCTTGCCCCGGTCCTCCGGAAGCATGCGGATGATGAACTGCTCTGCGCCGGCCATCAGCAGATCGAGACTGGGGGTCATGCTGGCGCTGGTGTCCAGCATCACTACGACGGTGATCGGGCGGGTCTCGTTCTCGAACAGGATGATGTCCTGAGCCTGACCCTCGTCGAGCACGACGAAGTCTTCCTGGCGCAGATTGGGGACCAGCCGGCCGGTGCGGTCGGTGGCGGTGACATACAGGTCGACGACCTCGGTGCCTGATCGAAAGATTGGCGTTCGTGGCTGTTGAGCCCCGACGGCCGCCACGATAAGCACGAGGGTGAGGAGAGCAGCCAGCGGAATGCGCATTGCCATCTGTTGAGCTTAGCAACCTTGCGCGTGGGGAGCAATGCAGCACCCGCTCTCGGGGCGCGGGGCGCGAAGGGCCCGTTCACGTAAAATGGACGTTGGTTTACCGATGACTCAGCGGAACGGCACGATGACGCGCGCCCGGATCGAGGCCCTGCTGCGGCAGCGCATCCTCGTCATGGACGGCGCCATGGGGACGATGATCCAGCGCTTGCCGTTTGACGAGGCGGCGTTTCGCGGCCGCCGATTCGCCCGCCATCCACAGGACCTCAAGGGCAACAATGACCTGTTGGCGCTGACGCAGCCGGACGCGATCAGCGGCATACACGACGCCTATCTGGCCGCCGGCAGCGACATTATCGAGACCAACACATTCAGCAGTACCGCCATCGCCCAGTCCGACTACGGACTGGCGGCGCTGGCGTACGAGTTGAACATCGAGGCCGCCCGTCTGGCCCGGGCGGCCGCGGTCGAGTGGACCGCGCGCACTCCGGACCGTCCCCGTTTCGTGGCCGGAGCGATCGGGCCGACGAACCGCACGCTGTCCATGTCGCCGGACGTGAACGACCCGACATTCCGGGCCGCCACATTCGACGACATGCACGCCGCCTACGGCGAACAGGCCCGCGGACTGATCGACGGCGGGTGCGACCTGCTGGTGGTCGAGACGATCTTCGACACGCTGAACGCCAAGGCGGCGCTCGCGGCGATTCGCGACCTGTTCGACGAGCGCGGGATCGATGTGCCGCTGATGATCTCGGTAACCATCACCGATCGCAGTGGACGCACCCTGTCGGGGCAGACGCTCGACGCGTTCTACGTGTCGATCACGCACGCGCGTCCGTTGAGCGTCGGGATCAACTGCGCGCTCGGGGCGCGCGACATGCGGCCCTACCTGGCGGAGCTGGCGGGTCTCGCCGAGTGCCACGTGAGCGCCTATCCGAACGCCGGTCTGCCGAACGCGTTCGGCGAGTACGACGAGCAGCCGGAACAGACCGCCACCTTGCTGCGGGAGTTCGCGACGAGCGGGTTCGTCAACATTCTCGGCGGCTGTTGCGGCACGACGCCCGATCATATCGGTGCGATCGTACAGGCCGTGGACGGCGTACCGCCCCGGCCGCGTCCGGCGCGCGGTTCGGGCGTGTCGCGGTTCAGCGGACTCGAGACGCTGACGGTCCGGGAGGATAGCAACTTCCTGATGGTCGGGGAGCGGACCAACGTGACCGGGTCGGCACGGTTCGCCAGGCTAATCACGTCGAACGATTTCGCCACGGCGGCGGAGGTGGCGCTCGACCAGGTGCGCGGCGGCGCCAACTTCATCGATGTCAACGTCGACGAAGCGATGCTCGACTCCGAGCAGGTGATGACGCGCTTCCTCGATCTCATCGCGACCGAGCCGGACATTGCGCGCGTGCCGGTCATGATCGACAGCTCGAAATGGTCGGTCATCGAAGCGGGGCTGAAGAGCGTGCAGGGGAAACCGGTCGTCAACTCCATCAGCTTGAAGGAGGGGGAACAGGACTTTCTCGACAAGGCGCGGCGGCTGCGGCGATACGGGGCGGCGGCGGTCGTCATGGCCTTCGACGAGAAGGGACAGGCCGACACGAGTGCACGGAAGGTGGAGATCTGCCGGCGCGCCTACCGGCTGCTGACGGAACGCGCCGGGTTCGACCCGACCGACATCATCTTCGATCCCAACATCCTCGCGATCGCGACAGGACTGGAAGAGCACAACGACTACGCCGTCGATTTCATCGAGGCGACGCGCCAGATCAAGGCGACCTGCCCCGGCGCGCTCGTCAGCGGCGGCGTCAGCAATCTGTCGTTCTCGTTCCGGGGCAACAACGTCGTCCGCGAGGCGATTCACTCGGCGTTCCTGTATCACGCCATCAAGGCCGGCATGGACATGGGCATCGTCAACGCGGGCCAACTGGTGGTCTACGAGGACATCGACACCGAATTGCTCACACGCGTCGAGGACATCATCTTCAACCGCCGCCCGGACGCCACCGAGCGGATGGTGGCGTACGCCGAGACCGTCAAGGGCGCCGGGGTGGCGCGGGAGGCGGATCAGACCTGGCGCGAGGGCACGGTGGAGCAGCGGCTGTCGCACGCGCTGGTGCGCGGCATCGTCGATCACATCGAGGCGGATACGGAGGAGGCGCGGCAGAAGCTGGACCGTCCGCTGGACGTCATCGAGGGGCCGTTGATGGACGGCATGAAGGTGGTCGGCGACCTGTTCGGCGCCGGCAAGATGTTCCTCCCCCAGGTGGTCAAGAGCGCGCGGGTGATGAAGAAGGCGGTGGCCTACCTGGAGCCGTTCATGGAGCAGGCGCGACTTGCCAGCGGGTTGCAGGCGTCGTCCAAGGGCCGCATCGTCATGGCCACCGTGAAAGGCGACGTGCACGACATCGGCAAGAACATCGTCGGGGTCGTCTTGCGATGCAACGGGTATGACGTCGTGGACCTCGGGGTGATGGTGCATTGCGATACCATTCTGCAGACCACCATCGACGAACAGGCCGACATCGTCGGTCTGAGCGGGTTGATCACCCCCTCGCTCGACGAGATGGTGTCCGTGGCCAGGGAGATGCAGCGCCGCGCGTTCGAGCGGCCGCTGCTGATTGGCGGCGCCACCACCAGCCGCCAGCATACGGCGGTCAAGATTGCCCCGGTGTATGACCGCAGCACCGTCCACGTGGCCGATGCGTCACGGGTGATCGACGTGGTGTCGAGCCTGCTCAGCACGGCGCGCCGCGACGCGTTCGACCAGGCCAACCGCCGCGATCAGGAGACGCTGCGGGCGCAGTACGCCACCCGTCAGGAGCGGCCGCTGGTCTCGTACCGCCAGGCGGCCGCCAACCGCTTCACGGGCGCTCGGAGAGCTGCGGATGTCCCGGCGCCGACCTTCCTTGGGCGGCGGACGCTGGACGATATCGCGATTGACCAGGTGGCGCCGTTCATCGACTGGACCTTTTTCTTCGCGGCCTGGGAACTCAAGGGCAGGTTTCCCGCCGTGCTCGACCACCCGGACTATGGTGAGCAGGCGAGACTGTTGTATCGGGATGGCCTGACGCTGCTGCAGCGTATCGCGGGCGAACGGCTGCTGGCGATCAGGGCGGTCTACGGCTTCTGGCCGGCGGTGAGCGACGGCGACGACATCGCCGTGCTGGAGCCGGGGGCCGCCTCCACATCGGCGCCGGAAGTGACGCGGTTCGCGATGCTGCGCCAGCAAAGCGTGCAGACCGGGGGCCGGCCGCATCGTTCGCTCGCTGACTTCATCGCTCCGCTGGATGGCGGCCGGCTCGACCATCTGGGGGCGTTTGCCGTGACGGCGGGGATCGGGGCCGACGCGCTGGCCGCGGAGTACGAACGCGACCACGACGACTATCACGCGATCATGGTCAAGGCGCTGGCGGACCGTCTGGCGGAAGCCGCGGCCGAATACCTGCATGCCGAGGCGCGCCGGCAGTGGGGCTATGGCCGGGATGAGGAGTTGTCGCCCGAGGACCTGCGGCAGGAGCGGTATCGCGGCATCCGGCCGGCGTTCGGCTATCCCGCGTGTCCCGACCACAGCGAGAAGTTCAAGCTGTTCGACCTGCTCGACGCCAGATCGATCAGCATGGATCTGACCGAGAGCGCGGCGATGACGCCAGCGGCCAGTGTCAGCGGTCTGTACTTCGCCCACCCGGACGCGCACTACTTCACGGTTGGCCGCATCGGCGCCGACCAGGTCGAACGCTACGCGGACCGCAAAGGGTGCGCCGTGAGCGAGGTCGAGCGCTGGCTGGGACCGCTGCTCGCATACGAGCCGGGTCTGACGCCGGCCTGACCCGGCGAGCCGGGATGCGAACAGGGCAATCACGAGGGTTGCCCCTGCACTCCAGACGCGGGCTGCTACCGCGGTTGCCGCCGGGCGGCGGTGAACGCTTCCAGTTCGTCGAGAGAGCGGGGCCAGTCGCTCTTGAGCAGCCTCGACATGCCTCCGCGCGGGCAAATTGCGGCATCCCCCACCCCGCGACGCGGCACCAGAGGTGACCGGACCGCCCCGGTCCCGCGACGTTTCCGTTGGGGCGCCGCTTGTGGGCACCCCTCTTCCGGTCGCTTCGTGCATAATCCGGGCTGATGCGTCCACATCAAGGAGGCGGGCTGTGAGGGATCGGTCATGACGAGACAGAACGCGGCGGGTTTGCCAGAGGGACTTCCAGTTCGATTCACCGATCCCGAAGCCGGATTCACTCGGTTGTGCGAATTCCTCAAGATAGCCGATCGTTCCGAACAGCAGGGCATTGTCAACAACGAACGTGTCAAGCGCGCCATCCACCCGGTGAGGGCTGCGGCGGATCGAGGTAGACGAGATTGACCGACTCGTCGAGGACGTGCAGGCGGAGCACGTCGAGGTTGTCGCCATAGTAGAGCTTGTTGGGAGAATTCATAGGCTCGCGTCCTCGAAGGCGAGACGAATGCGACAACGCCGAAGGGCTAAGTTCGGCAGCGCCCGGGCCGCGTACTGCACCCCCTCAGGAAAATCCGAGGCCACGAGGATGCCGCGAACGGTTCCGGCGCCCTGGTGTTTCTGGTGCCATCCCATGTAGCGGGCGATCTGCCCGATGGCCGAGTCCTTCGCCTCCCCTCTTTCCACCCGCACGGCCGCCGGATGCCACGGCAGCCAAGCCGGCGTTACCAATATCGTGAAGGATTCGCTCGCCGTGATCGCCCCGGCGGAACTTGGCCTTGTCGTCTCGCGTCCCGGCTGCCGGTCGCCCCGCCCCTAAAATCTCGAACAGCACTTCAATTACTCGTATGAGTATTAGTCCAAAGGAGTAAATAAGTGACTGACTCGCGCCAGGGCTTCGCGGGCGGTCACAACAGGAATGCCTTTGACCGTTCCAAGGGCGAGCATGTGTCTCTTGTCACCGGAGACGATCAGGTTGGCCTTTCCGGCGACCGCTGCGGCCAGAATAGGGTTGTCTGTGGAGTCAGGGGACAGATTCACCACCGGGGGCTCGTCAAGGATAAGAGCACGCGCACCGATGTTTTGAACGATGATCGCGGCTTCGTCAGCGTCCAGAAACTTTTGCAGACGGGGCCGGGCGAGCACATCGGCGATCTCGGCTATTTGGGCCGTGGACGTCACGAGTTCGATGTCGCCCCGCAGCCACGCCTGATACAACCTGTCCGGCGGGGTGCCCTTGGTGATGAGGGCGCCGACCAGGATGTTGGTATCAAGAACGACCCGCACGCGCGGCGTCCACCTCCTCGTCGATCAGGTCGAGGATGTCCTGTTGGTCATCCCGCGCATTGCGATCCTTGATCTGGCACACGGTCAGATCCAGCACGCGGCGGCGCACGGCCTCATCAACGAACCTGGAGAGGTCTCCCTTCTTGCCCCCCTTGCGCGCAAGAAAGGTGCGAACCGCCAGGTTCGTCTCTTCAGGGATGGACAGGCTCCATCGGGTCATCTATCCATTCTCCCACACATAGACACCTGAGTGTTTATACATCCATCTTACCTCGGAGCGCTCAACCCGGCGACCCAGGCGCGACAGGCGGTCACGTCGTCGATGATGGGTCGGCCTTGGTGTATGTTGTTAACACATTTAAGAGGCGATGGCGTCCCATCTCCGGTGTCATGGACCGGACCGTGTTAACGACCAATCGAAAGAACACACCTACCGCGGTTGCCGCCGGGCGGCGGTGAACGCTTCCAGTTCGTCGAGAGAGCGGGGCCAGTCGCGCCTGAGCAGCCTCGACAGTGAGCGGTCCGCCAGCAGGCGGCCGCCCGTCTGGCAGCGCGGGCAGTAGTTGGCTTCATTGCTCGCATACGCGATCCGCTGCACCAGGGTTTCGCACACCGGGCAGGGCCTGCCATACCGGCCGTGTACGGCCATACCTGCACGGAACGCCCTCACCTTTTCGGGGAAGCCGTCACCGACCTCCAACCGCAGCCGGTCGGTCCACTCGACCAGCGTTCGCCGCGCTGCATCGAAGAGCCGTTCGATTTCGGCGTCGCTCATCTTGCGGGTCAGCTTGAGCGGAGACACACGGGCGGCGTGCAGGATCTCGTCCGAGTAGGTGTTGCCGATTCCGGAAAACAGCCTCGGATCCATGAGGGCGCGTTTCGCGGTGCGGTTCTCGCGTGTCCATGTCTCACGAAAGCGGCTGGCGGTCGTCTCGAGCACTTCGAGTCCACCGCGGTCGTGTGCCGCGAGTCCCGCCGCGTCGGTGACGACATGTAGCGAGGCGCGCTTCTTCGTACCCTCTTCGGTAAAGAGCACGGTGCCGGTCGGGAAATCGAACGCGGCCAGCCCCCGCCGCGCCGGCAGCGGCGCCTGCGGGTCGCGCCAGCGCAGGCGGCCCGCGATCATCAGGTGCATGACGACAGACAGGTCTTCTTCGAAGGTGATCACGATCCGCTTGCCCAGCCGGTTGACGGCGCGGACCTGCTGCGATTCGAGCGCGGTCAGCGGCGGCGTGACCGACCGCAGCACGAACGGACTCCCGAGCCGGACCCTGGTCAGCGGCTGGCCGATGACCCGCGCCCGCAGGCGTTCGACATAGACGGTGACGTCAGGCAGTTCAGGCACTGGGCTTTTCCCGTGGGCTGCCAGGACCTCAGTGTATGATGCCGGGTCGGCCGGTGCGATCGGTCGCTCGCGGCATGGAGTATCACATCAGACAGTACGGCCTGCAGCAGGGAGCGCTGGAGATCCAGTACATCGAAGAGTTCTTCGGAGAGTTTCCTCGGCGCAAGAGTGCATCGGACGTCGTGGCGAGGCTTGCGAGCCGGGACCATCAGATCCTCATGGCGGAGGCCGCGCTGCCCGACGACGCCGGCACGGTGGTTCCGGTGGCATTCAAGGTGTCCCATGAGCTGCGGGCCGACGAGACCGACCCGAAGCTGGCCGATCTGGTCGCAAGGCTCGCGGGCGACGTGACCTTCGAGAACCGCAGGATTCTCTACAGTTGGATCGGCGGCACCCGGCGTGACTGGCGTGGACAAGGCTTCTTCCGGGCGCTTACCGAGCAGCAGGAAGCGTGGGCGCTCGACAACGGGTTCGACGAGGTCGTGGTCAAGACGAAGAACCGCTTCTACGGCATGCGCGGCACCCTCGACCACCTCGAGTTCGACGTCATCCGGTTCGAGCCCAACCCCGGTGACCCCGGCGATGCGAAGGTCTATCTGAGCAAACGACTCGGCCGCGCGGTGCTGGACGGGCACCAGAGCCTGCGCGAGGTCGTCCACATGGAGTGAGCATCGATCGCGCGAGACGCCTTGGCGCGTCAGGCGGTCAGCGCGGCGTACCGGAAACACCCCACGAGATGGTCGTTCACCATTCCGGTCGCCTGCATGAAGGCGTAGCAGATCGTCGGCCCGACGAAACGGAAGCCGCGCCGCTTCAGGTCCCCGCTCATCGCGCGGGACTCGGCGGTCTCGGCCGGGACCGCGGCCATGGTGTTCCAGCGGTTCTGTCTGGGTCTGCCGTCGACGAATTGCCAGATATAGGCGTCGAAGCTGCCGTGCGCGGCCTGCACCTGCAGGAACGCCCGCGCGTTGCTCACGGCCGATTCGATCTTGAGGCGGTTCCGTATGATCGCCTCGTTCGTCAACAGTCTGGACTGCCGGCGCCGGTCGTAACGGGCGACGACCTCGGGGACGAAGTTGTCGAACGCCTGCCGATACGCGTCGCGCTTGCGCAGGACGGTGATCCAGGAGAGTCCGGCTTGCGCCCCCTCGAGGATCAGCATCTCGAACAGCCGCCGGTCGTCGTGCAGCGGGACGCCCCACTCGTCGTCGTGGTAGCGCCGATAGAGCGGATCGGCGCCGGCCCAGGGACAGCGGGTGGGTGCGCTCATGGCGCGGCCAGCCGCGCGCGCGCCCGCTCGACCTCGCGGTGGAAGGTGAACAGCGCGTCCGCCGTGTCCTGCTCGTCGGTGAAGTTATAGGTGCGGCCGCCGCGCTGTTTCACGGTCAGGGTGTGCTCGAGGTAGTCGATCTCGTGCTGCTCGATCTCCCGGAACGGGATCGAGAACCTATCGTCATCGGTCGTATCGTAGTGCAGGCCGTCGAGGTCCGCTCGCAACACGCCTTCGCAATCCCCGAACTGGTGCTTGTGCACGACGGGGACGGACGCATCCAGTCGCACCTCCAAGAACCGTACGTCTATCGCGATCGGGTCATCGCCGATCTCGATGGTCTGGATGAACCCCTCATGGCCCTCGGCCGAGACGTTGAGCCGGTGGCGGCCCGGGCTGACCTCACTCGTTTCGAATGGCGTGGTGCCGCGGAACTGTCGATCGAGGAAGACGGACGCGTTCGGTACATCGCTCGCGACCCGGAGCAGCGGCTCGAGCCGTGATTCCGGGCCCCTGGGTGCGGCCGCCGCGGGACGCTCGGGCGCGGGTTCAGGCTCGGGCTGCGGCTCTTCGGGCACGGGCGCCACAGCGGGCGGCGGCGCCTCGGGCGCCGGCTCTGGCGTCACGGCGGCCCGCGGCGGGTCGACCGCCGCAGCGGTGGAGGCCGGTTCGTCGGCAGGGGTCGTGAACAGATACGCCGCGCCCAGACATCCGACGACGACCAGTCCCATCAGCAAGAACCGTCCCGCGCGGGACGGTATCTGAACGAATTGCTCCGGTTGGTGATCCAGTAGAGACATCTTTATGATCCTACCGGGTTCGGCTCACTCTGGAGAAGGACGTGACAAGACTCATCCCGCTGCTGCTGCTGCTGCCGTGGACCGCGCCTCCCGCCGCGCCGGCAGGTCAGGAACTGTTCGTGGCGCCGCCGCCGCTCGACCGGCTGCAGAACAAGCAGGCGGTGGTGGAAACCACGGCAGGCACGTTCATCATCGATCTGCTGTCCGACGCGGCGCCCAATCATGTCGGTTTGTTCGTACAGAGCGCGGAACAGGGCGAATACGACGGTACCAGCTTTCATCGCATGGTGACCCGCGGGATCATCCAGGGTGGCGACCCGATCTCGAAGGACCCGGACCGCCGGGACGAATACGGGCGCGGCGGGTTGGGGCTCGTCGCCGCCGAACCGAGTGACGAACTGCACACCGCGGGCACGGTGTCGTCGGTTGGAGCGCCGGGGAATCCGGCCAGCGAAGGCCTGCAATTCCTGGTCACCGTCGTGGCGCAGCCCGGGCTCGACGGGCATCACACCATCTGGGGGCGCGTGGCGGAGGGTCTGCCGGTCGTGACCCGCATCTCCGAAACAGCGGTCGATGCCGACGGCAGGGCGGTGAATCGGGTGGAGATTGTCTCGATAACCATCCGCGACTGGGCGCCGCCCCCGCCACCGGCGTTCACGACCGAGACGGTCGAAGAGCTTTCCGCCTATCGCGCCGTGCTCGAGACCACCGCCGGCCCGATCACCATCGAGTTGTTTCCCGATCGCGCGCCGGCACATGTTCGCAATTTCCTCCGTCTGGCGGACGCCGGCGTCTACGACGGGATGGCGTTCCATCGCGTGGTGCCGGGTTTCGTCATCCAGACCGGTTCCCTCCCGAGCCGCGAGACGCCCCTGCGGGAGGAACAGCAGGCGCTGGTGGGCAACCTGGCGCCCGAGATCAGCGATACCCCCCACGTGAACGGCATCGTGTCGATGGCGCGCGGTGATGACCCGAACAGCGCCTCGACGTCGTTCTTCGTCGTGACCGGGACGGCGACCGAACTCGACGGGGTGTACACCGTGTTCGGGCGGGTCGTGGACGGCATGGCGGCGGTGGAGCGAATCGACGCGGCGCCGGTCGAAGGAGAGACGCCGATCGACAGGATCGCGTTGCGCCAGGTGCGTCTCGAGCGACGCTGACGCCGGCAGGGCGTGGTCCTCATGCGGTCATGGCGGACTCGGGTCAGGAAGCGCGGTTGACGCGGTCCAGCAGCGTGCGGGCGATGCGCACGTAGTGGCCGACAGCCGCGCGCAGCTCGTCGAGACATACGTGTTCGTCGGCGGTGTGCGCCACCAGGACCGACCCGGGGCCGAACAGCAACGGCTCTCCCCACGCCGTCAGGAAGGGAATATCGGTGGTGAACGGGAAGACCTCGGTGTCGAATCCCGGCACCGTGGCCAGCCGGACCGGCGGCACCACGACGACGTCTTCAAGCGCGACCCAGCGCGTCAGGGGTTCGAGCGCGGTTCGCACTTCCGCCGCCGGGCCGACGATGCGGAAGTTGACTTCGGCGCTGGCGTGCGGCGGCACGACGTTCGGGGCCACGCCGCCGTCGAGTAGTGCGACGGTGTAGCTGGTGCGGCCCATGGCCGTGCTGGCGGGCAGCGCGATCGCCCGTAGCGCGATCAGCGCATCGAGCAGTTTCTCGACGGCGGATTCGCCCTGTTCGGGGTGCGACGAGTGCGCCGCCCGCCCGCGCGCCCGCAGCCGCACGCGAAATACGCCGCGGGTGGCCGAACCGAGCCTGTTATCTGTAGGTTCACCGTCCACCAGATACGTCGAGCCGCGGGGTGCCCGGTTCGCAGCGTGGGCGCCGTGACTGCCGCGTTCCTCGCCCACGACGAAGAGCGCGCCGACCCGTGTCTCGCCGGACGCACGGAGCTGTTCGAGCGCCCCGATCTGCGCCGCCGCGATCCCCTTGGCGTCACAGGCGCCGCGTCCATACAGCAGGTTCCCCTGCAACCGGCTCGGGAAGAACGGGGGGACGCAATCCAGGTGCGTCGACAGCACGACGTCCGGCGCCTGCCGGCCGACCGTGACAATGAGGTTGATCCGGTCGCCTTCGACCGTTTGCTCCTCGACCTCGTACCGACGCCCGCGCAGCCAGTCGGCCAGCCAACGCATGACCGGACCTTCCGCGGGGGTGGTCGAGTCGAGGTCGATCAGCGACCGGGCGAGATCGACGACGTCGATTGCACTCACCGCAGCCAAGCCTCGAGTTCGGCGCCGGTGTCGGTCTTGTCATCGCGATACTTGACGATCACCGGCGTGGCCAGCGACAGACCCCATTGGCGTCCGGCAGCGGCGGTGACCGTTCGGGCGCCCGGCACCACGACCGCGCCCTCGGGGATGACGATCGGCGCGCCGTCTCCGCCCCTGATCACACGCTGTCGCGGCAGGTCGTAGACCGGTGTCGACGCGGTGAGCACCGTGCCGGCGGCAATTACGGCCCGGGACTTCACGATCGCGCCTTCGTAGATACCTGTGCTGCCGCCTACGAGTACATCGTCTTCGACGATGACCGGCAGGGCGCCGATCGGTTCGAGCACGCCGCCGATCTGCGCGCCGGCGCTGACGTGCACCCGTTCTCCGATCTGCGCGCACGAGCCGACCAGCGCATGCGAGTCGATGAGGCTGCCGGCGCCGACGTACGCGCCGATGTTGATGAACATCGGCGGCATGCAGATCACCCCGGTTCCGACATAGGCGCCGTCTCGGATCGACGAGCCCCCGGGTACCAGTCGCACCTGCGCCGCGGCATCGAGGGGTTTCAGCGGCAACGTGTCCTTGTCCAGGAACGGGGCGGCGGGGTCGGCGCCGGGACTGGGAGCGATCTCGCCGCACCGGAAGCCGACCAGGATGCCCAGCTTGACCCAGGTGTTGGCTGTCCAGCCAGTCGGCGACGTCGGGTCGGGACTGGCGGCTCTCACACGGCCCGCCGAAAGCTCGGCCCGGAAGGCCGCGAATACCTCGCGCGCCTCGCTGCGATCCGCGTCGGCGCCGGCGGCGTGCAGACGTTCGATGGTCGAGGCGAGCGACGCTGAATCAACGGTCACTGTCGGTTCTCCGTGACAAGCCGCGGTCCGGTCAGGAGGCGGCGGGCTCGGAATCGAATGTTCGCGTTCGTGCTCTGCTACGGCGCAGACTCCTCGGGATGGATGGCCAGATCGCCGAGCACCTGCACGATCCGTTCGAGCGATGCCGGCCTCGGCGGCACCATCGGAAGCCGATAGCGCGGTTCCAGCAACCCCAAGTGCGCCATGGCGGCCTTGACCGGTATCGGGTTGGCCTCGATGAAATTGACCCGCATCAGCGGCAGCAGGCGCGTGTGCAGTCTTCGGGCGAGTGTGAAATCGCCGGTGCGCGCCGCAGACACCAGACGCGCCATGTCGGCGGGAACCTCGTTGGCGACCACCGAGATGACGCCGGCCCCGCCGATCGCCATCAGGGGCACCGTGAACAGGTCGTCGCCGGACAGCACCCGAAACGTATCGGGCACGGCGCGGCAGAGATCGCACATCTGGGTCATGTCGCCTGAGGCTTCCTTGATGCCCACGATGTTGGGGATCTCTGCCAGGCGGCACACGGTGTCGACGTCCAGATTGCATCCTGTGCGCCCCGGGACGTTGTACACGACGATCGGCAGCGTCGTGCTCCGGGCGATGGCGTCGTAGTGCTGGAAGATGCCCTCGGCCGTCGGGCGGTTGTAGTACGGCGTCACCGATAGAATGCCGTGTGCGCCGGCCCGCTGCATCTCGGCGGCTTGTGCGACGACCGCCCGGGTGTCGTAGCCGCCCGCGCCGGCCAGCACCGGGACCCTGCCGTTGGCCGCCTCGACCACCAGTTCAACGATGCGGCGCTGCTCGGCGCCCGAAAGGGTCGGGTTCTCGCCGGTGGTCCCGCAGGGCACTAGAAAGTGGACGCCGGCGTCGACCTGCCGGGCCGCGAGCCGTCGCGCGCGCGCCTCGTCGACCGCGCCGCTCGCGGTGAAGGGGGTTACCAGCGCCGTGCCACAGCCGGACCAGTCGAAAGTCATGCATCAATCGCCCGTGATGAGCGTCCCCCTGCCTTCAACCGCCGCTGAATTCTGCCGATCCCCGCTGAATTCTGCCGATCCCCGCTGAATTCTGCCGATCCCCGCTGAATCCTACCGGTATTCTCCCTCGTCTCACCGTGCTCGCCGGGCGCCGAACCGATCCCGCTGCGGTGTGGGGCGCCCGCTACGCGCGGTCAAGCTCCAGGACATCGCGCATCGAGTACCAGCCCTGCCGGCCCTGGACCCAGCGGGCCGCGACGAGGGCGCCGCGCGCGAAGGTGGAACGGTCCCGCGTCGTGTGCGTGAGTGCGATGTTCTCCACTGGCCCATCGAATCCGACGGTATGCGTGCCGGGCGCCGAACCGGCCCGTGAGGACGCGATGTCGATTGCGCGCCGGTACCCGCCTTGCGCCAGCGATTGCTGCAGAGCGAGCGCAGTTCCCGAGGGCGCGTCGATCTTGGCGCTGTGGTGCATCTCGTGAATCCAGGCGCCGAACTCCTCGCGCGGCTGGAACAGTTCGGCCGCGCGTTCGGTGAGGGCCAGGAACAGGTTGACCCCAAGCGAGAAGTTCGCCGCAGCCACGACCCCGATACCTGACTCGGCGGCGAGTGTCCGCATGGCCGCTTCCTGGTCGAGCCAGCCGGTCGTGCCAACCACCAGGTTGACGCGGTGGGCCGCCAGACGCGGCAGGTTGTCGCCGATCGCCGCGGCCGTCGAAAAGTCGATGGCGACGTCGACGCCACGAACCCGTTCCGCCGTGATGCCGGCGCCGTCCCGGTTGTTATCGATGTCGAGGCGGTCCGCCACCTCGAACCCATGGGATGCGCTGAGTTGATCGACCATCCTGCCCATTCGACCGTAACCGATGATGAGAAGGCGCATCACGACTGTGCCGGTGGGTGGTCGCCGCCCCGGATCACGCGGCCGACTACTTTGATCGCCTTCCTGGCGTCCTCTTCGGTGTCGAAGGTGAGCGTCGATGAGAACCGCGTGTCGACGACTCCGGCTTCGTAGTCTCGAACACCGATGCCGGCCCAGGCCACGGCGTTCGCGATCGCGTACGCGAACCCGGGCCGATTCTCGCCCTGCAGCAGCAGGGTCGTGGCGGGCGAGAGGCTGAAGCCGGCCGCCTGGGCCACCGCCGCCGCCCGACGACCGCTGCCGGGGTAGATTTCGACCACGTGGCGTTTCGCGCGTCCGGTCGCGGGCCGCACGCGGACGACCTGGAGATCGGCGCCCTGCTGCGCCAACGGTTCCAGGGCGGCGGCGAGCGCACCGGGTCGCCGCGCGACCTCGGTTCGCCAGAGACGAATCTGCTTGATCGTGATGTCCATCGAGGTACGAACAGTCGCCCGAAGCCACGTCCGGCTTCCGAACACGGCGATTATACTAGCAGCCCGCGGTGGAACCCCGCGTTGCACCGAGATTGGCGCGGCGCCCGCGTGGCAAGGCGCGACGAGGGAGCAAATTGGGGCATTTGTGACCGAGGAGCAACGCCGCCACGTGGGATGCAGCGCCAATCGAATGCAGCGGGGCTTTCACCCCGGGCTGCTGGCAGCCCGTGGTGGAACCCCGCGTTGCACCGAGATTGGCGCGGCGCCCGGTGAGCAGGACGAGACGAGAGATCTGGATGACGACGGAACTGCCAGATACGATGCGAGTGATCGAGATAACGGCGCCGGGTGAGCCAGAGGTGCTGGCACTTGCCGAGCGGCCGGCGCCGGCGGCAAGCGACGGTGAACTGCTGATCAGGGTAGCGGCCGCGGGGGTGAATCGGGCGGATTGCATGCAGCGCCGTGGCCAGTATCCAGCTCCACCCGGAGCGTCTGATCTGCTCGGACTCGAGGTGTCGGGAACCGTTGCGGCGGTGGGGTCCGGCGTCTCGGGATGGCAGGAGGGCGACCAGGTCTGCGCGTTGCTTGCCGGGGGCGGCTACGCCGACTATTGCACGGCGCCGGCTCCGCAGTGCCTGCCGGTGCCGGCCGGTATCGACCTGATCGATGCCGCCGCGCTGCCGGAAGTGGTGATGACGGTCTGGACCAACGTCTTCGAGCGAGGCAGGCTTTCGGCGGGTGAGACGCTATTGGTGCACGGGGGATCGAGCGGCATCGGTACGATGGCGATTCAGTTGGCGCGCGAGTTCGGGGCGCGGGTCTTCGTCACGGCCGGGTCGTCGGAGAAGTGCGCGGCTTGCGCGGCGCTGGGCGCGGCGCACGCGTTCAACTATCGGGAGGTCGATTTCGTGGAGGCGGTGCGCGCCGCCGCCGGGCCGGGGGTCGACGTCATCCTCGACATGGTCGGGGGCGCCTACCTGCAGCGCAACCTGTCGGTGCTGACACTGGACGGGCGGCTCGTGATCATCGCCCTGATGAGCGGCGCTCGATCCGAAATCGATCTCTCGACGGTGATGCGGCGTCGGCTCGTTGTCACGGGCACGACGTTGCGGGCCAGGACCATCGCACAGAAAGGCGCGCTGGCCGCGGCGGTCCGCACGCACGTCTGGCCGTTGGTCGAGGCGGGCCGTGTTCGGCCCGTCATTCACCAGCGGTTGCCGCTCTCCGAGGCGGCTGACGCCCATCGGATCATGGAATCGAGCCTCCACATCGGCAAGCTGCTGCTCGTGACCTAGTGGTCTGTCACATTATAATATTCGGATAGACGGACTTGAGTTTGCGGCGCGCATCGTCGACCTGCATCTGCCAGTCGACACCGCGTTGCGTAGCAGTGACGTCGGTGGACCACGCCGACACTTCGCCGTGCAGCGTCTCGAGGTCGCCAATGCGGCGCCCGTCCAGGCATTGACGCGTCATCGAACTCAGTTCGTTCTCGGCGATGTTCAGCCAGCTCCCGTGCTTCGGGGTGTAGCAGAACTCCAGGCGACGAACCAGTTCCCGAGCCCGGGCCGGCTCGAACACCTCGTAGAAGGCGCCGGGCGTGTGCGTGTTGAGGTTGTCGCACACCAGGGTGACTTTCGGGCAGTCGGCGTAGCGGCCCTCCAACAGGTCGGCGACCTCCACCGCCCAGTCCGCCTTCGTCCGCCGGGCCCGCGCCGTCGCCCGCCGCCAACACGCCAGCGGCTCGCTGAACAGGAAGACCGAGGCCGTGCCGGCCCGTTCGTACTCGTAGTCGACGCGGCGGGGCCGCGCCAGCGTGGCGGCCATCGGCGGGCGCGTTTCCTTGACCAGTTGCACCGGCTGCTCATCCATGCACACGACCGGGCAAGCCGGGTCGTACGGTTGCGCATAGGTGTCCAAGACCTGCTCCATGTGCGCCACGAACTCGGCGTCGGCCTCCGGCGGGATCACCCAGTACTCGATTTTCCGCCGGGTCATCCCGTTTTTTTTAGCGTCCGCCGGAGGGTCTCGCGGCTGACCGACTCGACGATCTGCAACTCGACGACCCGCCGCGTCAGCAGCCGCAACGACCAGTTGGCGTAGCCCTTGGGGGGCGGGCCCAGACGCAGGGCGATGACCTGCGCTTCCTGTTCGCCGTCGAGCAGCTTGGGGACCGGGGGCGACGGCCGTCGTTTGCGTTCCAGCGCCCGCTCGAATCCTGCCAGTACGCATCGTTGGCGAATGTTTTCGACCGTCTTGGTGCGGCACGAAAAGGCGTCGGCGATCTGCTGGTCGGTCCACCCCGGTCCGTCCGCATCGGCCTGCAAGAGAATCTGCGCGCGGCGTACCTTCTCGCTGCTGCCCTTGAGCTTGCGGACCGTCTGCTGACAGACCTCGCGTTCCTCGGCGGTGAGTCGAACGATGTACCTTTTCTGTGGCATGAGAACTCTCTCGGTTCGAGACGAGTTCCCCGATAGTCCTAATGTTAAAATATGCCGCAGCACTAGGAGCCTGCGCCGCCACCTGTACGACCGGCGTGACCGGCGGTCAGCACCGACAGATCCGTGTCGTTGTGCTCCATAGCCAGCATCAACAGCAGGTAGTCGCGGATGTGCCGGGTGGTCAGGAAGTTGTCCTTCACGTGCTCGTGGCCCGCATTGCCGACGGCCTCCCGCAGCGCGGTGTTGCCGAGCAGCTCGATCACGCGGTTGGCTGCCCCTTCCGGCGAATGCACGAGGAAACCGGTCACGCCGTTCAGCAGTTGCAGCCGGATACCGCCAACCGCACC
This sequence comes from Vicinamibacterales bacterium, assembly GCA_965220695.1. Lineage (GTDB taxonomy): Bacteria > Acidobacteriota > Vicinamibacteria > Vicinamibacterales > UBA8438 > UBA9620. The sequence goes on from OZ244838.1 coordinate 1,166,914, forward strand.
GCCGATGACCGCCTTGCGTTTCCACAGCGCCTCGGTCACGGTCAGCCCGAAGCCCTCCTTGATGGACTTCTGCATCACCACCGTCGACCCCCGCACGAGCGCGTTGATGTCCAGGTCGCTGAACGGCGGCAACTCGATGATGTGGACGTCCGGGTCGTCGCCCGCAGCCTCCTGCACCTCTTGCAGCACCTCCGCCCCTTCCGGGTCGTCGGTCGCACCTCCGCCCGCAAGCAGAAGCTGACAGTCGTGTCGGCGCCGCACCAGGCGATACGACGCCAGCACACCGAGCGGGTCCTTCAGACGGTCGAAGCGGGAGATCTGCGTCAGGATCGGCCGTTCCGGGTCCAGCCCGTACCGCTCGACGACCGCCTGCACCTCGCTGTCCGTGAGGTCGCGATTCTTGTCGCTGAGCGGGTCGATCGAGGGGGGCACCATGTACTGCGGAATCGACAGCCGCTGCGCGAAGTCGGGCATGGAGAAGATCGAGGCGTCGTATTGCGACACGTGCTCCTGCAGGAAACCCCACACGCGCGGATCGGGTGTCGAAACGTCGATGTGGCAGCGCCAGAGCCAGTGACCGCCGACCTCCGCTTTGCGCGCAATCAGGCCGGCCGGTTGGGGATCGTGCACGACGACCACATCGCCGTACGAACTCAGGTCGTCGAGGTTCATCCGGGTGGTCTCGCGAAAAACCTCGAACATCGCGGCGGTGATCGATTCGTTTCCGCCGTGAAGCGCATTGTGGAACGCCTTGGTGACTGCGAAGAAGGCCTGGTTGCCCTTGATGACGTCCCACGTCGTGTCGATCTCGAGGTCGCGGAGCAGCGGCACCATGCGGGTCAGGATCTCGGCGACCCCGCCGCCGACCGCGGTTGAATTGATGTGCTGCAGCCGGCGGTGGCGGACGCGGTCCGCCAGCAGCAGCAGTTCGTCGATCACCTGCGACCCGACAATGGGCCGGTAGTCCTCGAGATGGTCACTCATCGCTGTCCTCGGCGGCGACGCCCAGGCGGACGATGTCCCGCCGCAGTTCGTCCAGCGTGCGCGTGTAGGGGTTCAACTTGTCGATCTCGGCGGCGAGGTCCGCCCGGCCCTGGTCGCTGAGCCAGCGCGAGAAGTCGCTGGTCTGCCGCCCCAGCCGCAGCCGAGCCTCGAAGAAGTGGAAATACAGTGACGCGTTCGAGATCGATGCCACTTTCCGAAAAAAATCGTCAACGTTCTCGGCGACGAGGCCGGTCGGCAGCACGAAGCTGCGTGACCGGCAGAAATGGAACGCTTCTTCCGGGCGGCATTCGGACGCAGGCCGGTCCAGGGCGGTGAGATACTCGTCAATCGTGTCGATGAGCGCCAGGCGCAGTTCCCGGATGGACGTGAACGCCAGCAGGTCGATGGCCGCCAGCTTCTCTGCCAGCGCTTCTTCACGCAGCGCTCCGGAGACCCAGCGCGCGAAGTCGTTGGCATGATGGCCGCGCTGGATATCGTGCGCGAGATAGTCCTGATGCGTGTGCAGGAAGATCGATGACCCCGGCACGTTGTGGAGTTCGGCGCGCAACCCGACCAGGGTGCGAACCTGGATGCCGGTCAGCACCACCAGGTGCAGTTCAGTGTCGAAGATGAAGGATTGCTGGGTCGTCATCGTAGCAGGCGGTTGAAGGTGCAGGACAGGAGCCGGCGCCCGTCCGCGGCGCCGGCAAGGTCGCCAATCGATATTCGCAGGCCGTCGAGCGGACGATGACGGCCCCGTGAACAGCCCGACGCGTGTGTCTCGAGCAGCAGCCGATGCGGCCCGGATCATTCCCCCGGTGCAGTATACTGACCCCTCTGCGGCTGGTCGGGCGCGCAACGCGTATCGGCAGACATCTTCTCCTTGAGAGGCCGGGAATGAAGACCCACGCCACGAGCAGTCCGTGGTGGAACCCCGCGTCGCACCGAGAATGGCGATGCGCCCGGTTGACAAGGCGCGACGAGGGAGCAAATTGGGGCATTTGTGACCGAGGAGTAACGCCGGCAGCCGGGACAGGGAGCAAATTGGGAAATTTGCGACCGCAGCGCCGTTCGAATGCAGCGGGGCTTTCACCACGGACTGCTAGGGCAGCGCGCATGCCGGCAGTTCGAGGTGTCACTGGATCGGAGGGTGCCTAGTGGGTAGCGTCAAGGTCGGGCGCAACGATCCCTGTCCCTGTGGCAGCGGCAAGAAGTACAAGCACTGTTGCGAGCGCAAGGCGCGTGCACTGAGTCCGACGGCTTGGATTGCCATCGTCGGGGTGGGCGTGGTCGCCTTGATCGCGCTGGTCCTGAGCTTCACGGGAGCGACACCGGCGATGACCGATGCGCGCTGCCCGCCCGGCCAGATCTGGTCCGTCGAGCACGGGCACTGCCACTGACGCGGCCTGGAACGCCGGCGCGATCTCCGGCTGCCGCGGCACGGACGCGGGCCTGCCGGCGTGTCGGGCATGCTCGTGGTCCTTCCTGTCCCGGTGTCGTGCGGTCCGGCGTACACGTCATATCCTGCACATTCGTCCACGACGCATGGCCTTCCCCGCGTCCAGGCGCTTCCGGGGAACATCGTGCGGCCGGTGTCAGCCGCCGACTCCCAGCGTCGGCTCGAGCGCGCCACGCAACTCTTCCTCGAGACTCGGTGTCAGTTTCTTGCCGCCGCGGGTGAGATGAAACACGTCGATCGCACGGTTGCCCTCGGTGGAGATCAACACGAGTTCGATGTCGCAGCCATGCTCGGAAATGATCCGGCTGATGCGATAGAGCAGACCCCACTGGTTGGCGCCGCCAATCTCGAGCACGGTGTAGCGGTCCGAGTAGTGATGGTCGAAGTGAATCAGGCTGCGTACACGGATCCGGTCGCGGCGGGCGCGTGCCGCCGCTTCGCGCCCCTTGAGCATCGACGTGAGGTCGACGCTGTCGGCGGCGACATCCTGGAGCAGTCTGGTCAGCTCCGACTGACCGGACTCATTGAGCGCCAGAAAACGGTCGGAGTCGACGAACCGGAACAGGTCGAGGACCACGTTCTGGCTGTTGCTCATGGCCTGTCCGCGCAGGATATCCATGCCGAAGTAGGACAAGACTCCGCAGATGTTGGAGAAGATGCGCGGCCGGTCTTTCGTGACCACGCTCAGCTCCCAGACGTCGTCCTGTTTCTCCAGGGTCAGCCGCAACTCGTCCGGCTCGAGATCACGCGACAGGCGGATGTGGTCGTACACCGCGCGCGGCTCGACGAGCCGGAGGTAACGCTGCGGCAGCCCTTCAAGGAACGCCGTCAACTGCTGCTCGGAAATCTCGGGTGGCCGATGTGACCGCAGTTCGGCCACGTTCGACTGTCCGGTGGCGATGATCTCGTCGCCGTAACCGAGCGTGAGGTGGTTGTAGGTGTCGACATACAGCCGCCAGAGCAGCTCCTCCTTCCACGGTGTCAGCGTCTCCGGGCTGACCGACTGGACGTCGACCAGCGTCAGCAGGCAGAGCATCTTGAGCCGATCTTCGGTGCCGACCAGACGAGCGAACTGTCTGGCGACCTCCGGGTCTTCACTGTCGCGCCGGAAGGCGGCCACCGACATCTCGAGGTGATGACGGATCAGGAACTCGACCGTGCGGATCGACTCGGGCGCCACGCGTAGCCGCCGGAGCGGGCCACCGACCATGCGAACGCTCTCTTCCGCATGGTTCTTGTTGGTCCACTTCCCGACATCGTGAAACAGCAGGGCCAGGGCGATCAGTTCAGGTTGGGCCAACTCGCTCAGGATGCTCGCGAACCGGCGCCGGGCCGTCGCGTCCGGGTCGGCCAGCGCCGCCAGATTCCGGATGGTCACGAGCGTGTGCTCGTCAACGGTGTACTTGTGGTAGAAGTCGCGAATCACCCTGCAGTAGATCTTGCGAAACTCGGGAAACATGCGCCCGAGCAGTCCGTTCTGGTGCATCTCGGAGAGCCGTTCGTAGAGTCCGGGTTGCGGCCTCAGAAAACGCAGAAACTGGTCGCGTTCGGCCGCGCCGGGAAAGAACTCCTCCGAGGTGTACCGGTCGCCATGCCGCTCGACGAACGCCAGGGTCTCCGGCGACACGCGGCAGCCACGTTCGATCGCAGCCTGGAACACGCCCAGCCAGGTGTGCGGTTGCAGCGACGCCCGCACGGTGTCGATGAAGCTGATGCCATTGCCGTCGCGGTGGAGGTTCTCCCCAACCTGCACCACTGGCATCGACGCGGCGGGCGGCCTGACCTGGGCCTGTGCGTCGACCAGGATTCTGCCGACGATGCGGGCATGATGGAAGTAGACGCTCATCAGCGCTTCGACCCGCCCACCCGTTTCCGTGCCAGGTGATCCGAACCGCGCCGCGATCGTTTCCTGGTGCTGGTGGCTCAGCCCGTTCAGGTTGCGCCCGTTCTCGAGATGCAGCAGGGCCCGAATCCGGAGAAAGAACTCTTCGGCTTCGTAGAGCGCCTCGTCGAGCCGGCCGGAACCGGTCGGGACGCTGCGCGGCGCACTCGGCTGGGCCAGGGCGGCGAACGTACGGATGGCCACCACATCCCGCAGGGCGCCCGGAGCCTCTTTGACGTCCGGTTCGAGCTGGTAGATGGTCGAGTGGTAATGGCGGTGGCGTTCGGCGACCAGATCCAGCAGCGCGTCGATTTGCGGCTGGCGCCAGACCGACTGCGGGGCATGCAGCAGGGCATCGAACCGAGAGAACAGGCCGTCGTCCCCCGCCAGGTAACGCGCATCGGCCAGGGCCACCAGGAACTTCGGATTGTCCGGCTCGGCCTGCTGCATGTCCGCCAGTTGACGTACCTGCTGGCCCACGTCGAACCCCAGGTCCCACAGCGGGTGGAGCAACGCGCTGACGAACCGCTCTTCGGCGGCAGCGACCGGACCGTCGAACAGGATCAGGAGGTCGACATCCGAGTGGAGGCACAACTGCCGCCGGCCGTACCCGCCGATGGCGATGAGCGCGACCGGGGTGTCGATCTTGTCCGAGGCGTTGCTGTAGAGGCGTGCGATGAGTTGGTCGACCTGCGTCGAGTAGACCTCGGCGGCGCGTGCTCCACCCTGCGCCGCGCGAATCTCCCGGCGGAACGATTCCTGCGCTACGTGCAGCGTCTCGGCGAGCGAACGGTCGCTGGCCGGCGTCTGGTCGGTTGTCGGGTCCGTGGTCATCGCTCCACGGCACCCTCGGCAGCCCGCGGCAAAAGCCCCGCTGCAATCTCACGGCGCTGCATCCCGCCTGAACGGCGTTTCTCCTCGGTCACAGATGCCCCAATGTGCTCCCTCGTCGCGCCTTGTACTGGCCGGGCGCGGCATTATTTCGACCAGTTCTCGGTGCGGCGCGGGGTTTCACCACGAGCTGCTAGTACCCGACGCTGACACCGACGACGCCGACTGCCTGGAACCCGTCGCCGCCGTTGATGGTCGTCAACGTCTCGCCGAGCGACATCAGGTGGATGCCGCCGCTGACCCCCCACTCGCCATAGGATTCCGGGATGGGGAGCGGCAGACTGGCGACGACGCCGACATCGAAGAAGCCGAAGAAGTTGTCGCCGCCCGGGAGCACTTCGTAGTAGTCGCTCACGCTGAACCCCAGCGTGACGGGCAGCGACAGGGACACGAGCGTGTCGGTAACGCTCAATGCAGGCTCGACGCCCAACTCCGCGTAGACACCTTCGTTGCTGCCGTCGGCGGCGCCGTCCAGCTCGATCGCGATCACCATGTGCGGGGAGAGCGGGAACATGTCCAGCACCTCGCTGTCGTCGATGTCAAGGCTGAATGACAACTCCTTCACCGTGCCGAATGTGTCGTTCGGGCTGAGATACGAGGTGTAGGTGATACCAAAGTCCCAGTTGTCCACGCCGATGCCGAACCCGGTGTAAAAATCGGACTCGTACCAGGCTGCGACGTCCTCGGCCGTTCCGCCGGTGCCGCTGGGACCGTTGTGCAGGCTGTTCCACTGGCCTACCGTGACCGATGCGCTGTTGAACCCCTCGGTGCCCTCGAACAGGGTGAAGGTCACGTCCATGTACGGCTGCAGGATGGCGCCCGACCGCTCTTGCAGAATGCCGCGAAAGAGGTAGGCGTGGCTGAGATCGGTGCCGGCGGACAAGGACACCCTGCCGGTGTTGCTCTGCGCTGCCGCGCTGTTCATCGTCGTGACGGAAACGAGCGCCATCAGCGCCACGGCGCCGAACAGCCGCCGCACGGAACCCCAACCAGTTGCCATTGCTTGACCCTCCAGAGTCCGGCTGCCGTCGGAAATGAACGAATCATCTTAACAGAGGTTCACGGAACGCCAGCGGTTGACGGGCGGTCGAGCGGCGGGAAAAGGTGTCCGGCGCCAATGGACGGGAGTGGGGTTCGACGCCGGACACAGGTAGCTCAATAGCCGATGCTGAGCCCGAAGGTGATGATCGGCTCGACGGAACTGTCCGTTCCGTTGATTGTCTTCAGCGCGTCGCCGAACATCAGCGCCGAGACGCCGCCGGCCAGCTCCCAAGAGCCATACTCGGCCGGCACGCCGGACAGTGGGATGCCCAGCGAGAGTCCGACGTTGAAGAATCCGAACGTTCCGTTCACACCGTCCGGATCGTAGTAGCCGCTCCCGAGTCCGAGCGTCACCGGGATGGACAGGCTGACCGGCGCGTCGTCCGCCAGCGGGATCGCCGGTTCCACGCCCAACTCGAAATACGTGCCGCTGTCCGCACCCGCGGCGCCGGCGTCACCCAGTTCCACAGCCAGGGTGATGGACGGCGACAGACCGACGGGGTCGCTGAACCCGACGTTGAACGCCACCTCCTTCACGGTGCCGAACTGCTGGTTCGGGCTCATGTAGGCCGTGTAGGTGATGCCGGCCTCCCAGATGTCGCCGCCGAACCCGAGTCCGGCGTAGAAGTCCGACTCGTACCAGATACTCGGGTCGAGATCGTCCGGGGCCGCCGAGTGCAGACTGTTCCATGTACCCGCGGCGAACGACGCACCGCCAAAGTCGATGCTGCCCTCCAGGTACGGTTGGGCGATGAAGCCGCTCGTTTCCTGTACGATGCCGCGGAAGTAGTACTTGTTGGCGAAGTCCACCCCCGCGCTGAGCGAGACGTTGCCGTCGTTCTGCGCGGACGCGGCGCCCGGAAGCAGGGCTGCCGTGGCCAGCGCCGCCAGCGCGGCGCGCGCGAGACGAGTCGTTCCGGATGTGAGTGCCGACATCATTGTCTGAAATCCTCCTGAGAATGACCGGACCGAGACAGTTGTGACGAGCACTGAGTGTTCGGTATTCGGCCTGGGAACGAACGCTACCTGGTTCAGATGGTGGGTCCGGACGACACGCCTGACCGCGTCGTGCCGCCCGGACCCCGGGGTACAGCTCGCAGGCGCTCAACTCTGCTAGCTGTGGGTGATCGAAAAGCCGCCGTAGGCCTCCATGCCATGCTCGCCCACGTCCAGTCCGCCGCGCTCTTCCTCGGCGTCGACGCGGAGCCCGATCGACGCTTTCAGCGCGGAGAAGATGATGAGCGCCGCCACGAAGCAGAACGCGCCGTAGGCCAGCACACCGATGAGCTGGGTCACGAACATGTGCTCAGGATTGGTGCTGAAGATGCCGACCGCGAGCGTGCCCCAGATGCCGCACGTGAGATGGACGGACAGCGCGCCCACCGGGTCGTCGATCTTGATCCGGTCGAAGAACAGAACCGAGGCCACCACGAGCACACCGGCGACCAGACCGATGATCATCGCCGCGTTGACCGACACCGTGTCGGCGCCTGCGGTGATACCGACCAGCCCGGCCAGCGACCCGTTCAGGACCATGCTCAGGTCAGGTTTGTGCTGCAGCGTCCAGGTGGCCGCCATGGCCCCGATGACCCCGGCGGCGGCGGCGAGCGACGTGGTGACGAACACCAGCGACACCAGCGCCGGATCCGCGCTCAGGACTGATCCGCCGTTGAATCCGTACCAGCCCAGCCAGAGCAGGAAGACGCCGATGGTGGCCAATGGCATGCTGTGGCCCGCCACCGGACGGATCTTGCCGTCGGCGAGGTATTTGCCGAGCCGCGGCCCCAGGATGATGATGCCCGCCAGACCGGCCCAGCCACCGACCGAGTGCACCAGGGTGGACCCGGCGAAGTCGTAGAACCCGTTCTGATCGAGCCAGCCGGCGCCCCACTTCCAGGACCCGGCAATCGGATAAATGAAGGAGACGTAGAGGGTCGTGAAGATCAGGAACGGACCGAGCTTGATGCGCTCGGCCACCGCGCCCGACACAATCGTTGCCGCTGTCGCGGCGAACATGCCCTGGAAGATGAAGTCGGTCCAATAAGTGTAGGCCCCGTCCGCATACGCGATAGTGGTGCCCTCGGCGCCGGGGTCCAGCCCGAACCCGGCGAATCCGAAGAACTGCCCCAGGATGAAGTCGCCCGGATACATCAGGTTGAAGCCGACAATCGCGTAGGTCAGCAGACCGATGGCGATGATCGCGGTGTTCTTGAACAGGATGTTCACGGTGTTCTTGGCGCGGGTCAGCCCGCTTTCCAGCGTCGCGAAGCCGAGGTGCATGATGAACACGAGGAATGTGGCGACGAGCATCCATGTGTTGTTGACCGTGAACATCTCCTGAGAGACCTCATCCTGCGCGTACGCCACGCTCGGGACGAGCACGAGCGCGAGAAGCAGCAGCGTCGTATACCGGCCGATTGACCGGATCAAGCTGTTCGTCATGGGTGTCTGTCCTTCCATCTGCGCGGTTTCAGGTGATGGCGTGCGCGCTAGAGCGCGTCGTCACCAATTTCTCCGGTTCTGATCCGAACGGCTTGTCCGATATCGCTGACGAACACCTTGCCGTCACCGATCGCTCCGGTGCGGGCGGCTTCGGTGATTGCGTTGCTCGCGATCTCGACCAGGGCGTCGCTGACCACCGTCTCGATCTTCATCTTGGGCACGAAGTCGACGGTGTACTCGGCCCCGCGGTAGATTTCGGTGTGGCCCTTCTGCCGGCCGAATCCTTTCACCTCGGTCACCGTCAGCCCTTGCACCCCGGCCTTGGCGAGCTGGTCCCGGACATCGTCGAGAACATGGGGCTTGATGATGGCGCTGATCAATTTCATCTGACTCTCCTGATTGCTGTTGGCGGATGCCTGCGCGCCCGCCGCCTGCCTCGTGATTCGGTGCCAACCGTTCCTTGATTCCGTCGTCGGCGAGCCTTGTTGCAAGGTTCGCGCCAACAATGCGCAGTGATGGAAGAATCGCGTGTTTCATCCCGTAAACACGGGCTGGCCATACGAGCGGCCCGCTTGGGAGATCACGGAAAACCGACGAAATCGTGAGGGAACAAGCGACGATCCGACGTTCGTGTGGATCGAGCGACGAACGTCCATCCACCGACGTTCGTGTGGATCGAGCGACGAACGTCCTTCCACCGACGTTCGTGTGGATCGAGCGACGAACGTCCTTCCACCGACGTTCGTGTGGATCGAGCGACGAACGTCCTTCCACCGACGTTCGCGTAGGCGGGCCACGAACGTGCATCGGACGTTCGTGTTGGTGGGGAGGCGGGGCCGCCCGGGCGGCCGGCCGCCGCTGTCTACGTCCGGTACCGGCCCGTGTCGATACCGAACTTCTTCACCTTGTAGCTGATGATCCGTTCGGTCGATTGCAACAGCGTCGCCGCCTTGACCCGGTTGCCGCGCGTCGTCTTCAGCGCGTCCTCGATCAGGTCCTTCTCGTAGGCCTCGACAGCTTCGCTGAAGGAGAGGCTCATGACCGTGCCGGAGGCTTCCCCGGTCTGCAGCGACGGCGGGAGGTCGTGCGCATGGACGACGCTGCCGTCGCAGACCAGCACCGCCCGTTCGAGCGCGTTCTCGAGCTCGCGGACGTTGCCGGGCCAGTGATACGACATGAGCATGTCGATGGCTGGGGTCGAGATGCGCTTCACGTGTTTGCCGTGTTCGGAGGAATAGCGCTCGAGAAAATGGTCGGCAAGCAGCAGCAGATCGGTTTTACGTTCCCGGAGCGGAGGCACGAAGATGGCGAAGACATTCAGACGATAGTGGAGATCTTCCCGGAACGTACCGGCCGCCATCGCCCCTTCGACGTCGGCGTTCGTCGCGGCGATCAAGCGGACATTCACCTTGACCGGCTGGGTGCCGCCCAGACGCTCGAATTCGCGCTCCTGCAGCACGCGCAGCAGCTTGACCTGGGTCGAGGCATTGAGATCGCCGATTTCGTCGAGAAACAGGGTTCCACCTTCGGCCAGCTCGAACCGGCCTTTCTTGCGGGTCTGGGCGCCCGTGAAGGCGCCCTTCTCGTAGCCGAACAGTTCCGATTCGATGAGCGAGTCGGGCAGGGCCGCGCAACTGACCTTGATGAACGGATTCTTGGCCCGCCGCGAGTTGTAGTGTATGGCGTGGGCGATGAGCTCCTTGCCGGTTCCTGATTCACCGCGCACCAGGACAGTCGTGTTGGCGCTGGCGACCTGGCTGACCTGGGCGTAGACTTCACGCATCGGCCGGCTGGTGCCGATGATGTTGGAAAAGTCGTAGCGCTGCTTGAGTTCGTCGCGCAGATGCACGTTCTCTTCGACCAGGCGCTGGCGCTCGGCATCGACCAGGTGGTTCACGCGAATCGCCTGGGCGATCATCGAGGTGACGACGTCGAGGAAGCGCACGTACCCTTGATAATCGCGCCCCGTCTCGAACGGAAGGTCGATGCTGATGGCTCCGACCGGCTCGCGCCGGGTCTTGATGGGCACGCAGATGAAGCTGATGTCCCGGCGCTCGAGATTCTTCCGGCGCGCCCGGTTGAGGAACATCGGTTCCTGGCTTGCCCGCGGCACGATGACCGGCTTGCCGCTTTCGACCACCCGTCCGGTGACCCCTTCGCCGATCTTGTAGCGCGCCGACCGGCCGGCCGGAGTGAGCCCCTCCGCGGCCTCGACGTGCAGCAATCCGGTGTCCGGGTTCAGCAACGTGATCGAGCCGCACACGACGCTGTCGCGGCGATCGAGTAGCTGAAGGACGCGTTGGAGCGCCGCTCGGAGACTGGAGCCGCCGGCCAACGCCTCGTTGATCTCGGCCAACGTGGTGAGACGCACGGCGTCCCGGGAGAGGGTTCGTTCTCTAGACACGGAAATGTCGGTGCGATGCTGACGGTTCGACGATTGTGCATCCGGCGTCCGCCGGAGCTGGCAGCCGGGAATCTGGTCTGCGCGGCGTGCGCCGCGCGCCACCCGCGGTCGTACGTTATGGCACCGGCATCGGGAGCCGCGTGTCACCCATCAGGTAGTGGTCGATACCTGCCGCGGCGCTGCGCCCCTCGGCGATGGCCCACACGATCAGCGACTGGCCGCGCTGCATGTCGCCGGCGGTGAAGACGCCGTCGACGTTCGTCATCCAGCGCTTGTCGCGGGAGACGTTGCCGCGGTTTGTAAGCGCGACGCCGAGCTGGTCGAGCAGGCCGTTCCGTTGCGGTCCGAGGAACCCCATGGCAAGCAACACCAGATCGACCTTCAGCTCGAATTCACTGCCGGGAACCGGTGCGACGGAGAGACCGCGGATGTCCCGGGTCATCTCCACCTTGCGGGCGTGGAGCGTGGTCACCTGTCCGGATTCGTCGCCGCTGAACCGTTCCGTGGAGACGGAATACACTCGTTCGCCGCCTTCTTCGTGCGCGCTCGAGACCCGGAAGACGTGTGGCCACTCGGGCCACGGGTTCGCCGCGTCGCGCTGTGCGGGTGGTCGCGGCAGCAGCTCGAACTGATGGACGGCGCGGGCGCCCTGCCGGTGCACGGTGCCGAGGCAGTCAGCCCCGGTGTCGCCGCCGCCGATGATCACCACCCGTTTGCCCTTCGCGCTGATGAATTCCCCATCGCCGATCAAGTCCCCTTCACAACGGCGGTTCTGCAAGGTCAGGAACTCCATGGCGAAGTGAATGCCGCGCAGCGCGCGTCCAGGCACATCGAGGTCGCGGGGAATTCCGGCCCCGCCGGCGAGCAACACGGCGTTGAACTCGCGCCGGATCGCCTCGGCCGGAATCGTCACTCCGACATCCGTGTTGACCCGAAAGGCGACGCCTTCCGCTTCGAGAATCTCCAGACGGCGGTTCAGGAACCGCTTTTCCATCTTGAATTCCGGAATCCCATACCGGAGCAGCCCGCCGATCCGGTCCGACCGTTCGAAGACGGTCACCTCGTGTCCAGCCCGGTTGAGCTGGTCGGCGGCGGCCAGTCCGGCCGGGCCCGAGCCGATGACCGCGACGGTCTTGCCGCTGCGGGTGTCCGGCGGTTCCGGACCGACCCACCCCTCCTCGAACGCCCGCTCGACGATGGCCAGCTCGATCTGCTTGATCGTGACGGAGTCGCCGTCGATCGCCAACACGCACGAGCCCTCGCACGGCGCCGGACACAACCGTCCGGTCCACTCCGGAAAGTTGTTTGTCTTGTGAAGCCGGTCGATCGCCGCCTGCCATTGCCCCCGGTAGACGAAATCGTTCCAGTCGGGAATCAGGTTGCCAAGCGGGCACCCCTGGTGACAGAACGGAATTCCGCAGTCCATGCAGCGGGCGCCCTGGGCCTGCATATCTTCAGCGGCGTAGGGCAGATACACTCCTTGCCAGTCCTGGAGGCGTTCCTCGACGGGACGGGCCGGCGGCGGCTGCCGATCGATCTCGATGAATCCCTTCAACTTCCCCATAGGCTTCCGTCGTCAGTTGGTGCCGGTTCCAACCAGCTCCGCCAATTCCGGCTCACGGGACTCGGCCCGGGCCCTGGCCTTGGCCAGCAGGACGCGCTTGTAGTCGCGCGGCATCACTTTTGCGAAACATGCGCGCAGTTCACTCCAGCCGTCCAGCACACGCTGTCCCCAGCGACTCCCGGTCCACTCGACGTGTCGGATGATCAGTCCGCGCACCGTTTCTTCGTCGGCGTCGTCCAGTTCCTCCAGGTCGACCATGCCGGAGTTGCAGCGGGCGGCGAACCGCTGTTCCGGGTCGAGCACGTAGGCGATGCCGCCGCTCATACCGGCCGCGAAATTGCGCCCCGTGCGCCCCAGGATCACGACCCGGCCGCCGGTCATGTACTCGCACCCGTGGTCACCGACGCCTTCGACCACGGCGTGCACGCCGCTGTTCCGCACGCAGAACCGTTCGCCCGCGACTCCATGCACGAAGGCTTCACCCGCCGTGCCGCCATAGAGCGCCACGTTGCCGATGATGATGTTCTCCTCGGCCACGAATGTGGAGGTCCGCGGTGGGAACACCGCAAGCCGGCCGCCCGACAGTCCCTTGCCGAAGTAGTCGTTGGCGTCACCCTCGATCGACAGCGTGACGCCGCGAGGCACGAACGCGCCGAAGCTCTGTCCGGCGGACCCGGTGAACCGGATGTCGATGGTACCGTCGGGTAGTCCATCGCGTCCCCAGCGGCGGGTGATCTGCGACCCGAGCATCGTGCCGACCGTGCGGTTCACGTTGCGAATCGGCATGCTGAACGAGACCGGCGTGCGCTTGTCGATGGCCGCGTCGCAGCGTGCGATCAAGACGTTGTCGAGCGCCTTGTCCAGCCCGTGATCCTGTGTGGAGGTCGCATGTCGCGCGACCGTGCCGGGCACCTCCGGGGTGTACAGAATCTGTGACAGATCCAGCCCCTTGGCCTTCCAGTGGTCGACCGCCCGGGTCGTGTCGAGACGGTCGACGCGACCGATCATCTCGTCCATGGTGCGGAAGCCCAGGTCGGCCATCAGCTCGCGTACCTCCTGGGCGACGAATCGGAAGTAGTTCTCGACGAACTCGGGCCGGCCCGAGAAGTGTTTCCGCAGTTCGGGGTTCTGCGTGGCGATACCGACCGGGCACGTGTCCAGGTGGCAGACCCGCATCATGATGCATCCGGAGACCACGAGCGGCGCCGTGGAGAACCCGTATTCCTCGGCGCCCAGCAGCGCCGCGATGGCGACGTCGCGGCCGGTCTTCATCTGACCGTCCGCCTGTACCACGATCCGGTCGCGCAGCCGGTTCAACACCAGCACCTGCTGCGTCTCCGCCAGGCCCAGCTCCCAGGGCACCCCTGCGTGCTTGATGCTGGTAAGCGGCGCTGCACCGGTGCCGCCGTCGTGGCCGGAGATGAGCACGACGTCGGAGTGGGCCTTGGCGACCCCGGCTGCGACGGTGCCGACCCCAACCTCGGCAACCAGCTTGACGTGCACGCGCGCCCGCGGATTCGAATTCTTGAGGTCATGAATCAACTGCGCCAGATCTTCGATGGAGTAGATGTCGTGATGCGGGGGCGGGGAGATCAACGGAACTCCAGGCGTCGAATAGCGCACCTTCGCGATCCACGGGTACACCTTGAACCCGGGCAACTGGCCGCCCTCGCCCGGTTTCGCGCCCTGCGCCATCTTGATCTGCAGGTCGTCGGCGTTCACCAGATATTCGCTGGTCACCCCGAACCGGCCGGAGGCCACCTGCTTGATCGCGCTGCGGCGCACGTCTCCGTTCGCGTCCGGGGTGTAGCGGGCCGGGTCTTCGCCGCCTTCACCGGTGTTCGACTTGCCGCCCAGCCGGTTCATGGCGATCGCAAGCGTTTCGTGCGCCTCGGCGCTGATTGAACCGTAGGACATCGCCCCGGTGGAAAAGCGCTTCAGGATCGCTTCGACCGGCTCCACCTCGTCGAGCGGTACGGCGCCCTTGCCGGTGCGGAGTTCGAACAGGCCGCGCAGCGTCGCCCGGGTGCGGCTCTGGTCGTTGACGAGTTCGGCGTACTCCCGGTAGATGTCGTACTGACCGCTTCGGCTCGCGTGCTGCAGCTTGAAGACCGTCTCGGGATTGAACAGGTGGTACTCGCCGTCACGGCGCCACTGATACTCGCCGCCGCTGTCGAGTTCGCCATCCTCGGCGCCGCGCGCCGGGAACGCGCGCTGGTGCCGTTTCTGCACTTCGGCCGCCACGGTGTCGATGCCGATACCGCCGACGCGCGACGCGGTCCAGGTGAAGTAGCGGTCGATGAGTTCCGGGTTCAACCCGACCGCTTCGAAGATCTGTGCGCCGCGATAGCTCTGCAGCGTCGAGATTCCCATCTTCGACATCACTTTCAAGACACCCTTCGTCAGTGCCCGGATGTGATGGCGAATGCCCTGCGGAGGATCGATGCCGGTGCTCTCTCCCGCGAGGATGAGCTCTTCAATCGTCTCGAAGGCGAGGTAGGGGTTGATCGCTCCCGCGCCGTATCCGAGCAGCAGCGCCATGTGGTGCGCCTCGCGCGCCTCGCCGGTCTCGATGATCAGGCCGCAGCGGGTGCGCGTCCCTTCGCGGACGAGGTGATGGTGCACCCCGGCAGTCGCCAGCAGACTCGGTATGGGCGCATGCTCGGGATCGACGCCGCGATCGGACAACAGCAGCAGCGCGGCGCCGTCCTCGACGGCGGCGCTGGCCTGCCGGCACAGGGTGTCCATGGCCCGTTCGAGGCCCGCGGCCCCGTCCCGCGGATTGAACAACATCGGGAGCGTCACGGCGCGCAACGCCGGATCGGGGTTGGCGCGCAGCGTGTCGACTTCGTCGTTGTCGAGAATCGGATAGTCGATGCGTATCTGATGACACGACTCGGGCTCCGGCCGCAGCAGGTTGCGCTCCGGTCCCAGCGTCGAGCTCATGTCGGTGACCAGTTCTTCCCGGATGGCGTCGAGCGGTGGATTGGTCACCTGCGCGAACAGTTGCTTGAAATAGTCGAAGAGCAGCCGCGGCCGATCCGACAGCACCGCGAGCGAGGTATCGGTGCCCATCGAGCCGGTCGGCTCGCTGCCGTGCGCGGCCATCGGACCGAGCAGAATCCGGAGATCTTCCTCCGTGTATCCGAACGCCTTCTGGCGCCGCAGGAGCAGTTCCTGGTCGGGTGCCGGGCTGAAGGGGGCGTCGGGGAGGTCGCGAAGATGCACCACGTGGGTGTCGAGCCACTCCCGATAGGGGTGGGCCGACGCCAGATCGCGCTTGATCTCGTCGTCGTCGATGATGCGTCCCTGCGCGGTGTCGACCAGGAAAATCCGACCCGGGTGCAGGCGTTCCTTGACCAGCACGTTCTCCGGCGGAATGTCCAGCACGCCCACCTCGGACGCCATGACGACCAGGTCGTCCTTGGTGACGTAATAGCGTGACGGCCGCAGGCCGTTGCGGTCGAGCACGGCGCCCACCACCGTGCCGTCGGTGAATGCGATCGAGGCCGGGCCGTCCCACGGCTCCATCAGCGCCGAGTGGAACTCGTAGAACGCCTTGCGGTCGGGCGACATCGATTCGTGCCGGCTCCACGGCTCCGGAATCATCATCAGCATCGCGTGCGGGAGCGATCTGCCGGTCATGATCAGGAACTCGAGGACGTTGTCGAAGGTTGCGGTATCGCTCTGGTTCTCCTTGACGATCGGGAACAGCTTGTGCAGGTCGTCGCCGAACAGCTCCGACGAGCACATGGCTTCCCGTGCCCGCATGCAGTTGATGTTGCCCCGCAGAGTGTTGATCTCGCCGTTGTGGGCGATATAGCGATATGGATGGGACAGCGGCCACGACGGAAACGTGTTCGTGCTGAAACGCGAATGCACCAGCGCGAGCGCCGACTCGACGTCGGGGTGCACCAGGTCCGGAAACATCGTCGCGACCTGATCGGCGATCAGCATGCCCTTGTACACGATCGTCCGCGACGAGAAGCTGGCGATGTAGAACAGGTCCGCCTGTGCGAGGTTCAGGGCGTCGACCGTATGGGAGATCCGTTTCTGAATGACATAGAGCTTGCGTTCGAATCGCGCCTGAGCGTCGTCGCCGCCTCCGAGACCGGGCTCGCGTTCGATGAACACCTGGCGGATCGTCGGTTCGCCGAGACGCGCGGTCTCGCCGAGCGGGCTCGAGTCGGTCGGCACGTCCCGCCAGCCGAGGACCGTCTGCCCTTCCTCTGACGCGATCCTGGTGACGATCTCCTCGACACGGTTCCGTTCGTCCGGCCTGGTGGGCAGGAACAGCATGCCGACGCCGTACGCCCCTTCCTCGGGCAGAGTGAACCCGAGCGCCGCCGTCTGGCGGCGCAGGAACTTGTCCGGCACCTGCAACAGCAGACCGGCGCCGTCGCCCGTGTTGACTTCACATCCGCAGGCGCCCCGGTGCAGCAGGTTCAGCGCCACCTCGAACGCCTGCTCGACCAGCTTGTGGGAGCGGACGCCCTTGATGTTGACCACGAACCCCACGCCGCAGGCGTCGTGCTCGTGCGCGGGGTGGTACAGCCCCTGCTGGCCGGGGGGCGCCGTCGGGCGCGGGTCGTTGGCCGTCTTCATGGATGCGCTCCTCGGCCGGCGCCGCTGACGGCCGCGGCGTGGCTGCTGGAGCGTGGGGCGTCCCCGTTGCCGGATCGGTCGCTACCGGCGGCGATCTGCGGCGGACCCAGCTCGGTCGGGGTCTCGTGCGCGTCGGCCTGCAGCAGCTTGATGAACTCTGTCACGGCAGGGTTCAAGCGCCGCTTGCGGCGGTGCACGATGCTGAGCGGACGCACCAGCGGTGGTTCGCCGACCCGGCGGAGCAAGCGGATCTCGACCAGCGTGCCGCGTTGCACCTCGCGGCGCAGCGTCGGCTCGGGCAGTATGGCGATACCCGCCCCCTCCTCGACCGCCTGTTTGATCGTCTCGATGTTGTCGAATTCGGCGGCGATGTCGACCTCCACGCCGTGTCGCCGGAGAAACCGGTCGATCGCGCGGCGGGCGGGCAACTCGCGGTCGAACGCCACGAACCGTTCGCCGGCGAGTTCAGTGGGCCAGACGCCGCCTTCATCGACGGCGCCCGGTGCGAAGCGGTGGGTCGGCGGACAGGCGACGGTCATGAGCTGACTGCGCCAGGGGATGGCGGTCAGGTCGCGGCCGGTGGTCACGAACGACATCAGCCCGAGATCCGACTGGTCGTTCAGCACCCGCGCGCACACTTCGTCCGGGTGCATGTAATCGAGGTCGACGCCGGCGCCCGGCACCAGCGCGCGGAACTGATCGACGTACTGACTCAGGTGTTGCAGGCTCACGGAGTAGATCGCCGCCAGACGCACGGTATGCCCGGACGGAGTCTGGCGGCGGCGGACGGTGCCCTCGAGCTCGTGGTACCTCTCGACGATTTCCTGACAGCCCTGAAAGAAGATCTTGCCTTCGGCCGTGAGACGCCACGGGCGCTTCGAGCGGTCAATCAACTGCGCGCCCAGATGTTTCTCGAGCTGCCGTACCGCCTGGCTGGCGGCCGACTGGCTGACTGAATTGGCGATCGCGCCGCGCGAGAAGCTCTGATGGCGCACGACGTCGCAGAAGATGTTGAGCGTTTCGACATGCATGCAGTGCGCAGCAATGTATCACACACTGTGCTAATGACCCGAATGCTCAATATTAGTGATTCTAATGCTGTTTCGAGTGTCGCGGCAGACCGGGTGGCCGCGGATGGTGGGGCAGTTCTGTCAGTCCGCGCCAAGCCGCGCCGCGATGGAGTCGAGCGGGGTCGCCTGCGCAGCGCGTGCGGTGACACGGAAGGGCGCTCGCGGGTCAGGCACGCGTGTCAGCGTCCAAGCGGCGGAGTGCGACCAGGCGGTCAGCACCCGATCGAGCGCTGGACGGATTGCCGCCAGCGTGGCGTCGTCGTTTGGCGCCAGCAGCCGATCGCTCGCGACCCACTCGATTTCGTTTCCGGCGAACCGCAGCGGTCCGGTCAGGGACCTCTCGGTTTCGAGCAGGCGCGCGGCGCCGAGCAAGGTGCGGGTGATGGACGCGAGCCGGTCCGGCAGCGGGCCCTCCAGCGGTCGTGTCCGGCTGTACTGCAACCCGAGCCGCCCCCCCGTACGGTCCAGCGCATAGTGGCCCTCGTGGGCCACCAGCAGTACGCACGGCCCAGTGGCCATGTGCGAATAGTTGGCGACGTCGATCAGCAGGCCGTCCACCGCGTGGGTCTGGATCCAGCGGTGAAAGACCGGGATCACGCTGGGCGGGTCCAGGACGGAGTCGTCCGTGAGAAAGAGCTTCACGGCGATGCGCTGGAGGGCGGCAATGTCGGCGCTGGCGGCCGTCACGGTCACGCCGGCCTCCCGGTGAGCGTCGCCGCAGCGGCCGGCGCAGACATGGCGGCCGGCTGCCCGGCGAGCCGCGCCTGACAGGCGTGGGTGGCTTCGAGAAACAGCCGGGACTCCTCGATCAGTTGCCGCGCGCCGTCGGCGCCGGTCGCCGGCGTGGCGCGGGCGTGCCGGCGGAACAGGTAGTGTGCGAACTTTCCCCCGGCGAAGCGGTCGAAGAAGATCTCCGTGTCGAAGAATCGGGTCCGGAATTCCGCAACGATCTGATCGGGATCGTCGGAAATGTCGATGAACTCCGTCTTGATCAACCCCTTGGCCGCCTGCAGCATGGCGCCGTAGGCCAGCGCGTCGGCTGCTGCGAAGTTCAGTGCTTCGAGTTGAAGTTGCGCCTCGAACACCTGGCTCTCGGCGCCGGCCAGGTCGAACTCCGCGAGCGACACCACCTCCCCTGCGCACTCGCCGACGCCCATGTCGCCGATGCCGAATTCCCGGGGGTCGCCCCAGTCGCTGTAGTAGTCGGGGTCGACCTCGTAGAGCGGCACGGCCATCAGATCGTCGAGCATTTCACGGAGCGCGCGCTTGCCGACCCGTGTCGTGAAGTCGTAGAAGCTCTCGGCGCCCTCGCGTGCGGCGATGAAACGGCCGGTGATGCGCCGCACCACTTCCGGAATGTTCTTGGCGGGCACCGCGCCGATGGCGAGCCCGTAGGCGCCGCCGTTGTCGACCCACTTGCCCCCCAGCACCACCTGGAAGTGGGGGACCACGTGACCCCGGACGTGCCGGCTGACCCCGTAGAACCCGAGGTCGCTGATGTGATGCTGCCCGCAGGAGTTGAAGCAGCCGCTGATCTTGATGCGCAGTGCACGGACGGCGTCGTCCAGCGTGCCGATCTGCGCTCCGAGCCGGTGTTCGAGTTCGGCGGCGAGACCCCGCGAGGAGGCGATCCCGAGCTTGCAGGTGTCGGTGCCGGGGCAGGCCGTGATGTCGGCGATGGTGGCCGCGCCCGGGCGCGCCAACCCGATGGCGTCGAGTTCGCGATACAACGCCGGCAGGTCCGCCTCGCGCACCCAGCGCAGCACGAGATTCTGCTCGACGGTGGTGCGCACCGCGTCGCCGACGAAGGCCCGGGCGATGTCGGCCAGACCCCGCAGTTGTCCGCTGCTCAGGTCGCCGAGCGGGAGTGTCACGGTCGCCGCCGCGTAGCCGGGTTGCCGCTGCCGATAGACGTTTGTGCGCGACCAGGTCTGGAACGCCGTCGAACCTTCACTCTCATGCGCCGGCTGGCCTGTCTTGAGCGGCTGTTCCCGGCACGACTCGATTTCGTCAAGATACGCCGTCCATCGCCGGTCGGCGGCCAGCGAGGCCCGTTCCTCGCGCACGAGCCGCCGAAACTCGTCCATGCCAAGCTGGGCCACCAGGAACTTGATGCGGGCGCGGGCACGGTTGCGCTTTTCTCCCATGCGTGCGAACACCCGTGAAATCGCCTGCAGCGTGGGCAGGATCTCCTCGGCGGTCATGAAGGGGTCGAAGAGTCTGGCTGCGTGCGGTACGGCGCCGAGGCCGCCGCCAACGTAGACCTCGAAACCACGTTGCTCCACGCCGGCAGTCACCCGTGTGGCGGCGACCGCGCCGAAGTCGTGCATGTTGACGAGTCCACAGGCATGCTGCCGGCAGCCGGAAAACGCCACCTTGAACTTGCGTCCGAAATCCTGGGTGTCCGGGTGGCCGAGCAGGAAACGCATCGACGCCTGGGCGTAGGGCGTGACGTCGAACGTCTCGTCCCGGCAGACGCCGGCGAGGGGGCAGGCCGTCACGTTGCGCACCGTGTTGCCGCAGGCTTCACGGGTCGTGATGCCAACCGCCGCCAGTCGTCGCATCAGGTCCGGCGTGTCATCGATGTGCACGTAGTGGAACTGCACGTCCTGGCGGGTCGTGATATGGCAGACACCGTCGCTGTACTCCTCCGCCAGGTCGGCCAGGGTGTCCATCTGATCGGCGGTCAACGCTCCGAATGGAATCTTGATGCGCTGCATCCCCGGCGCGTCCCAGACCGTGTCGGGACCCTTCGTCAGGCCGTTCGACGGAAAAGGCAGCGGTTTGACGCCGGTCCCGTCGTTCCGCTGGCCGTTGTCGTAGCGCTGTCCGTATGCGCCGCGCCGGAGCCGGGTCTCGGCGAACACCCTGTCGTCGAGCTTGCCCTGGCGCTTCAGGGCGATCTGGTTCTCGTAGGTGTCGATCTCTCGTCCCAGTTCGTCCGGCACGCGATCACCGAGGGCCTCTTTCCAGGTCATGGTCAGCCTTTCCGTTCGGCAGCGGCGGTGGCGGTGGTGGTGACCGACCCGGTCGAGTCAGTCAGCACCCGATGCAGATCGACGACGTCGCCGATCACGATCGTGCCAGGGTCTGCCGCATCAGTGGTCTGTGCAGCGCCGAGGGTGCGCAAGGTGCCGATCCACGTGCGTTCTCGAGGGGTCGACGCGGCGAACACGACCGCCGCCAACGTATCGGGTGCCCAGCCGCGCTCGATCAGACAGGCGGCGACAGCCTCCCGCTGCGCCAGTCCCATCAGCACGATGACGGTGAGCGAGCCGGGAGCGAGCGAACTCAGAGCGGGCCGGAAGCTGGCCTCGTCATGGCCCGAGACGACCAGGAACCCTGACGCGACGCCGCGGTGGGTGACCGGGATGCCGGCGCGCGCCGGCGCGGCCACCGCGGTCGTCACTCCTTGAACCACCTCGAATGGAATGCCGGCCGCACGCAGGGCGATCCCCTCCTCGGCGCCCCGGCCCAGCACGTAGGGATCGCCGCATTTCAGCCGTACCACACGGCGGCCGCGCCGCGCCGCGCGGACCATGACGCGCACGATGGTGTCCTGGCGCACCGACTTGCGCCCGGCCCGTTTCCCCACGCAAAAACGTTGCGCGTCACAGGCCAGCGCCACGATGTCCGGTGTGACCAGGGCGTCATACAACACCAGGTTGGCGGCCCGTAATCGATCGACGGCCTGTACGGTCAGCAGGTCGGGGTGGCCCGGCCCGGCGCCGACGAGCGAGACGAATCCTCCTGCCATCACGCGCGGGTCCTCGCATCAGAGCGATCGCGGTCTTCGTAGAGACCGGTCAGTACGCGCAAGAGCAGCGGACGCCGCTGGTCGATGGGAACATCCGCGGCGATCCACCGCGCGCGCTCGTTCCTTGCCGCCGTCATCCACCGCTCCACCTCGTGCGCGGGCAGCAGCGCATCGAGCGCCTGGCGGATCAATCCGGTCAGCGCCGGCGCCTGTCCGTCGCTGGAGATGGCCACGGTGACGCCACCGCGGCGGACGACACCGCCAAGATAGACGCTGGCGTTCGGCGGGTCGTCGACCGCGTTCACGAATAGATGACGCGCGGCGGCGGCCGCGGCCACCCGCCGGTTCACGGCCGGCGGCGCGGCCGCCACCGCCAGCCAGGCGTTGTCGAGATCGGTCGGCTCGAACGGCCTGCGGCGAATGGTCACACCGCTCTCCATGACCTGCGGGGTCACCTCCGGCGCGATGACCGTGACACGGGCGCCGGCATCCAGCAACGCACGCAGCTTGGATGCGGCGACGGTGCCGCCGCCGACGACGACCACCGGTCGGTCGGCCAGTCGCAGGAACACCGGAAACAGTGGCGTTGGCACACTCATGTGCGGAACCGGGGCTGGCGCGCGAAGGACCCACTCATGTCAGGCAGCCGTGCCGCACGCCATCGAGCGAGCCGGGCGGAGGGACGTGCAGACCACATTCGGTCTTGTCCACACCCCGCCAGCGACCGGCGCGGTCGTCTTCGTCCGTGCCCACCCGACTGGTGCACGGGAGACAGCCGATGCTCGGGTATCCGCGATCGTGCAGCGGGTTGTAGGGCACGTCGTGCTCGATGAGGTGAAACCGGACATCCTCCTTCGTCCAGCGGACCAGTGGATTGATCTTGACGAGACCGAACTTCGGATCCCGCTCGACCGGCAGGGCAGCGCTCCGAGAGGGGGTCTGATCGCGGCGAATGGCGGTCACCCAGGCGTCGAATCCACTGAGCTCGGCGACGAGCGGGCTCACCTTGCGCAGCTCGCAGCAGCGGTCCGGCGCGCGGCTCCAGAGTGCCGGTCCGTGGAACGAGTCCTGCTCGTCGACCGAAAGGTCGGGACGGACGCCGCGAATCGTGAACCCGTATCGATTGTGGAGCCGGCGCCAGAGATCACGAGTTTCCGGAAAGAGGAGCCCCGTATCCAGCGTGAAGATATCGATCTCAAGACCATGGCGGCCGATCAGATCCAGCAGCACGCAGCCCTCTGCGCCGAAGCCGGTGGCGAAGGTCAACCTGGAGCCGAAGGTCTCGGCGCCCCATTGCAGGATGTCCAGAGGCGAGGCGTGTTCCAGGGCGCGGCCGGCGCCGGCCACCGTGCCCGGGTCTGACGGCGCAAGCGTGTCGGTCATTCGTGTTTTCCGTTCGGTGATGCCAGAGCCGGGTTTTCGGATCCGCTGCCGTGCCGGGTCGGCCGGCGACCGACGTCGAGACGATTCCAGAAGCGTTCGTGGAAGTAGTACAGGAACATTTTCGCGACGGCCTCGAACAGTCCGACGGTCACGGCAATGTCGGTGCGGCCGGTGAAGACGTACACCAGAATCGTCGTGGTCACGGTCGCGACGATGCGCCAGGAAATCGCCTTGATTACCGAACGCATTGCCGATTCTTCGAACATGCTGATCCTCATGCCGTCCGGGCGACGGGCGCGGCCATGCAAAAAAAAGCCCGGGAGCGTGTGGCTCCCGGGCTTCGGTCTCTCGCGTTTGGCTCTTGCCAGTCTGTATTTGTGGTGCTCAGCGCGACATGACCGTCAGCTCGGGGGCCCCGTGGGCCTCCGGACAGCAACAACAACAGCAACAGTCGGTGCGTGCGCAGCCGGTCACAACACCCTACTTGTACCTGTTCGCAACCGCCGGCGTCAAGTCCCGCTCACGCTCCGCCCCGCACGGCTACCGGATATAGCCGAGACTGCGCAGGCGTTCGAGCTCGTCGGCCCCCAGCGTGGCAGCGACATCGTCGTCCGACGGCAGGCGCGCCGCCTCCGATCGGCGGCGCCAGCGTTCCAGGTCAGCGGCCAGCCTGGTGACGACGTCGGGATGATCGCCGGCGACGTTCGTCAGGTTGAGCGGGTCCCGCAGATGGTCGTAAAGCTCGAACTCCGGTTCGTCCGGTTCGCGAGCCACGTTGTGAATCAGCCGCCAGCCATCGAGAATCAGTGCGAAGGCGGCGTGCTGGTCGTCCGACCCCGCACCCGCGCGGACATGCTCCTCCGACACGGCGGGACGCGCTACCCAGGGTTGGCCGGTCTCGTCCGGGTCGCCCAGCAGGGGCAGCAGGCTTTGGCCCTGCAGACCGTCAGGCAGCGGGAGACCACTCAGTTCGAGCAGCGTCGGCATCAGATCGATCGTGCGCACCGTGTTGTCGACGCGTTGTTCCGGGGGAATTCGTCCGGGTGCCCGGATCAGCAGCGGCACCCGCGTGAGTTCGCCGTAGACCGAGTGCCCATGCCAGGAGCGGCCGTGTTCGAGGAACTCCTCGCCGTGGTCTCCGACCACGGCGACGGTGACGCGGCTGCCGAGTTCCAGTTGATCGAGATGCTCCAGCAGCCGGCCGATCTCGGTGTCCATGCCCCGGATGGATCCGTCATACCAGGCCTTGCGATAGGCCATGAAAGCCTCGACGTCGATGCCGGACGCGTCGAGGTCCGCCTGCGACGGCATCACCTGACGGCGGAGGAACGGAGTGTCGATGTGCTGGCTGACCTCCTCCATGCGCGTTTCGTGTGCGGCGCGGCCGTCCGGATCGGCCCACAGGGCGTCGTAGGGCGGGCGCGGCTCGAACGGGCTGTGCGGATCGAAGACGTGCAGGAACACGAAGAACGGTGCACTGCGGTGCAGCTCCAGCCAGGGAAGCAGGCGGTCGACATATTCCCGCGCCGACTTGCCGCGAGGCGTGGCGGTCCGTGATCCCGCCTCGTGCAGCTCTTCGAATCCCTGATGCAGATTCGTGTCGGCGCCGGAGAAGCTGACCGAGGAGAAGGACAGGGTGGCGTAGCCGGCGGCGCGGTAGACCTCGGCCAGCGTGTGCGCGGAGCTCGGCAGGCGATCCGGCACATCCATCACGCCATGCGAGGTCGGGTAGAGCGAGGTCTGGATCGAGGGGACCGAGACCTTGGTCCACGTCGCCTGCGCCACCGCGTCGTCGAACCGGGCGCCCTCAGCCGCCAGCCGGCTCAGGGCCGGAGTCGTGTCGCGGTCGTATCCATAGACGCCGAGATGGTCGGATCGGATGGTGTCGGGCACGATGAGGATGACCCCCGGGGCGGCCGGATCCCTGGCCCGCACGACCGGCGATCCCCAAAGGCCGATGGTGCCCTCCGCCTCCGCTTCCAGCGAGAGCGACAGGACGATCTCGCGCCCCGCCAGCGACGTCAGGTCCACCGGGGTCCGCTCCCAGCGGTCCGGGGTCGTCAACGTACGTTCGAGCAGTGTGGCGGCCTCGCCGTCAGGCGTGTGCGCCTCGACCAGGAAGGTCGCGGGCGCCGCGTCCATCGTGCCGATCGACAGATCGAGCCACCCGTCCTCCGGCGGGGTGAGAGCGAAACGCATCGACTCTGGCGCCTTGGTCACGATCGATTCGTGAAACACGTCGGCCAGACCACGCCACGAGACGCCCGACGTGGTTTCCGCCAGATGCTCGCGGTCGAACACCAGCCGGACCGAGGCGATCGAGAAACGAGCACCGTCGGCGTCGCTCGGTCTGAGGAACACCCGTCTGATGGCTGAGGATGGACGATCGTCCGTCGCGGTCATGCGGTACGTGCGCAACTCGTCTCCGGGCAGCAGCGGTGTCGACAGGGCCCAGTTCTCGTCGGTACGCACGGCGTCCAGGTCAAGCTCGCCCTCGCCGCGGAACTCCACTTCGAGCGTGGCGCCGTCCGACACCTGAATCTCGATGTCGACCGCGTGCAGCCGGTCACGCCGCTGCAGCTCATCGGGCCATTCCACATGGACCATCGCCGTCGCTGTGGTGGTCGTCCCCTGCAGCCGGCCGTCCAGGACCTCGAGGTCGGCCAGCCCGCCGCCGCCGAGCCAATCGCCCGGCGGCCGGCCGGCGTCGCCGTCGAACCGCCAGAGCGCGCGGGGCGCGGCCGTGCTTTCCGGTGTGCCGGTGATCTCGACGCGCTCATCGCCGATGAAGTCCACAAGGTGCTGTGCCGGCGGAGCCTGGACTCCGGTGCACGCGCAGGCCAGCGCCGCCGCGGCGGCAGGGAGGATCGCTCGGCAGTGACGGAGGCTCATGCGCACCTCTCCTTTCGACAGCGCCGGTGGCTTGCGGTCGGCGCCTCGGACAGCGTGGCCGGATCAGACCTCGACGCCCAGGATCCCCTTGCAGGCGAACCCGGACGCCATCGACAACAGAAAGAAGCCGATGAGCCAGTCGACCCCGATGCCGAACAGGCGCATGACGAGCGGCGGGTAGCCGATCGCGACCGACTCCAGCCCCTGGTCGGCGGCAATCGGCGGCTCGCCCGGGTAGAGCAGCGTATCCAGTATCCCGCGTCCGCTGCGCAACTGCACGACCGGTCCCCATCCCTCGCCGCCGATCAGGCGCTTCTCGATCGTGTCGTCGCCGACCCGCACCAGCAGCGTATGGTCGCCGGGGCGGTCGACTCGCAGCCGCCACGCGATCTCACCCCTGGATCGGATCTTGACCGGCGGCGTTTCCACCGTGACGCCGTCCGGTACCTCCAACTCGATGCGGCCCTCCAGCGCGGCCGGGTCACGCACCAGCGCCGTCAGCACCACCGGTTCTCCGGTGTCGAGCGGCCGGACCGCGAACCGCAGGTTGAGCTGCGTCATGATCAGCAGGACCGGCGCCAGCATGATGACCAGCGGGACGAGCGCGTGCCGCATGAACCGGAAGGTGTCGCCGAAGATCTTGCCCTGCAGGCGCAGGACGACCGCGATGTCGTGCTGAAACAGCCGTACCCCGATGAGATTGCCCCGGATACGGTCGCGGATCTCCCGGATACGGTCCTGGTCGGAGGTCTTGCCGAACAGCCAGACGAGAAAGATGCCGGAGACACAGGAAATGACCACCAGTGCCCAGATCGGGGCGAGTGCGCGGAATGGCCAGCAGATGACGTCGAACAGCGGCGTCACCACGCCGTGGAGCAGGTTGATGAGTGCGACCATCGCTCCGGGCCCTACGAGATGTAGCCCAGTCCCTTCAAGCGCTTCTTGATCTCTTCTTCGGAGTCGGCGCTCTCCAGTTGCGCGAGCTCTTTCTCGAGCGCGTGGTTGATGAACTCTGCCACACTCGAGTAGCCGGCGATCTCCGAGTAGCGGGTCGCGCGTTCGAGCAGCGCCTTGTCGATCTTCACCTTTGATCCGAACATGCCATCAGCTCCTCGACACAGGGCGCAGGCGTCAGGCGCCGCGCGTCAACGCGGCGCAATCGCGTCCTCCCCGATCATCTCCGGTAGCCGAGCCACCCCGAACTCGTCAAGCACCGCGATGGTGACATCCTGCAGGGCCGGCGCGTCCAGCGCGATGCGCTGGTTGGTCAACAGCACGCCCGGCACCAGCCGGTAGTCGTTCTGGTGGTCGCCGCTCCAGGGGTCGTCGTTGTCGACGAACATCTCGATCGGAAACTGGCCCAGCGGATTCTCCCATGAGCTGCGATAGCCGCGGCTGTAGCCGACGACGATATCCGGACCCAGGTCGAGATGCGCACCGGAGAACCGTTCGGCGGTTCGGTAGACGAGACTGACCGGCGCGTGCCCGTTCCGTTCGTCGACCATGCCCAGCAGGTCGCGTTCAAGGTCGTCGAGCACCTGCTCGTACTCGGCGCCCGGCTCCACGATGCCGTCCCGTTCACGTCCACGCAGGTTCACGTAAAGGCCGCCGAGTCCGAACGCATAGGCGCGGGTGCGCGACCAGTCGACGTTCGCGAACAGCGGGAGCCGCCCCTGGCGCGACGGATCCACGAGCGTGACGTAGCCCTGCTCCAGCAGCCATGTATTCAGATTGACGCCCCAGTAGAACGGCGCGAAGCCGTGGTCCGACATGACGATGAGCGTCGTGTCCTCGTCGATCGCCTGCAGGACGCGGCCGAGCGCCTCGTCCATCTCCTCGTACAGTGTCCGGATGCCGTCGCCGAGAAGTTCATCCGGCTCGTGCAGTGGATGATCCGGGTCGGCGTAGTGATAGAGCATGTGCGAGCCCTGGTCCACGCTCGAAAAATAGAAGAACAGCAGCCCCTCGTCGAAGGTGTCCAGGAAGTGATCCAGGGCGCGCCGGCGCTCGCGATACACGAACTGCGACTGGGTCCAGAACTCGCGCCCGTCGAAGACCCCCTCTGAGAACGCCTTCGTATCCTCCGGCAACTCCTGGGTATAGAAGGGGCCCAGCACGTCGTGCAGCTCCGCGGCCCAGCCCTCGGGGTTCGAGAGCGGCATGGCGGGGTCGGCCGGGTGAATCTGCAGCGGTGTGACGTACAGCTTGAAATCGGGTCGCACCTGCTGAAGATAGAACCGTCCCATGGCGCTGACGTTGACGACATAGGGCAGCGCCTCGAAGTCGACCCGGACCCAGTCGCTCCACTCCCCCTCGTTCAGGAGCAACTCGGTGTCCTGCACGACGATCTTCGCGACCGCGGCGTCGGGGTCGACCAGCACCTCGAAATCGACCGCCAGATCAGGCGTCTCGTACTCGTCCTCGGCGACGCCGAACCCGGTGTCGCGCGCACGTTCACGTCTGAAGGGATGCGGGGGGCCGAGCAACTGTGCGGCGACCCGGTCATCGAGCACCTCCACGATCTCGACGTGACCGGTCATGTCGGTCATGTTTTCCGGGGGGTAGTCGGTGAAGAACGAGTAGGTGCCGTGGCCGCCCAGAATGTCCGGGGTGCCCATGCCGGCGAACGACCGGCCGCCGGTCTCCACCGGTGGAAAGTTCACCGGCATGCGGAAGATGGTCGTCTCGATGCCGGCCGCGTCGAGCAGTTCCCAGAGCGCCTGGCCGCGTCGATACAGCTCGATGTCGCCGCCGGACAGCGGCAGCACCCAGGAACCGAAGTCCAGGGTGCGGCCCTCGGGGCCGATCGTGTAGAACGGCTCGACCGGCTGCATCGTCGCGGGGTCCCGGTGCAGGAAATCGAAGATGCCGTGGCCGCCAGGATCCATCCCCGTGATGAAGGTGGACCACGCGACCGGGCTCAGCGGAGGCATGCTGGTTGCGAGCGGCGCGAACCCGCCCTCGGAGGCCAGCCGCGCAAAGTTCGGCAGCCGTCCCTCGTCGATGTGCGTCTGCAGCAGGCCGTGGTCCATGCCGTCGATACCGAGCACGATGACCTTCCTGTCGCTGGCCCCGCCGCCGCAGCCGGTTGCCGTGGGCAGCGCGATGCAGGCGGCGACGAGGTAGAGATACAGGGGTGCTTTCACAGCGCCGCCGCCTTTGCCGCCGTGCCGGCCGCGCCCGTCGCATCGTCCCCGGTCTGCGCCGCCGGCAGCAGTGACCGCCCGTCGCAGTAGGGGGGAATCTCGACGCCGAACAGGTCGAGAACCGTCGGGCCGATATCCATGATGCCGGGTGCGTCGGCCGTGATCGGCCGGTTGGAGAACAGCATGCCGGGTACGTCCGGTGGGTTGAAGTTGTGGTCGCCGCTCCAGTACCGCGTGTTGTCTTCGATGACCTCGTCGCTGATGCCGCCCGTCACCGAGGCCCATCCCACGCGATGCCCCGGCCGGAAGCCGACAATGAGATCAGGCGCCTCCTTGACGTACGGCCCGGAATAGACCTCGCTGGCGTCGTAGACTTCGCGCACAGGCCGCACACCCTCGACCTCGTCGAACAGGGCTCGCAGTCCGTCGCGGATGTCCCGCTTCAGTTGATCGGCTTCCGTGCCCGGCTTCACGATGCCCTGCGCCTCGCGGCCCTCCAGGTTGAGATAGATGCCGCCGAACCCGACCGCGTAGGCGCGGGTACGCTGCCAGTCGACATCGCCGAACATGTCGGCGCCTGTCGGCCCGCCGTCCTTTACAGCCAGGAAGCCGTGCTGGTGGAGCCAGGTGTTCAGGTTGACGCCGCGCCGGAACGGCTTGAAGCCGTGGTCCGACATCACGAAGAGCGCGGTGTCGTCCCCGACGGCCTCCATCGTGCGCCCGACCAGTGCGTCCATCTCGATGTACAGCTTGCGGATGGCGTCCTTGTGCTTCCCGTTCCGGCCCCGGTTGGCCGGGTGCGTGTCGTCGAGATGCCGGAAGAACATGTGCTGCAGCCGGTCGGTGATGTCGAACACGCAGACGACGGCGCCGCGCGAGGTCTTGTCCAGCGCGTCGAAGTACATCCGTTCCCGCTCGGCGTGAATCAGCCAGGTCTGCTCCAGGAACGCGTCTTCGTCCACCACTTCCTCGTTGAGCGCCGACGTGTCTTCGGCCAGCCCGAGCGTGGCATAGCGTCCCTGGGTCTTCGACAGATACACGGCGTAGGTGAACGGATGCGAGATGGGCAGCGCCGGCTGGTCGGGGTCGATGTTGATCGGCGTCATGTAGAGCTTGAGATGCGGTGCCGTTTCGAGCAGATAGAACCGCACGATACCAGTCACCGTCATGCCGAGCCCCGGCTTGAACTCGAGCGCGATCCAGGGGGTGTGCCGGCGCCGCGGCAATGGATGCACCACGTTGCCGAGATGCAGTTCGGCGCCGCCGCCGGCGCAGGCGTGGACCTCGAACGGCAGCCGCAGTTCGCCGCCCTCGGTACGCAGGCTGTTCTCCGGTCCGGCGATGTGCCCGCGGGTCACCCCGTCGGTCCAGTCGATGGGCACACGCTCGCCGCTCGTCAGGGTGAGCCGCTCGTCGGGGTCGCTGCTGAAATAGCAGTACGTGCCCTGGCTGCCCTTGAGGTCGGGGACGCTCATGGCCGACAGCAGCGTCCCGTTGAACTTCTCTGCCGGAAACGTGACCGGCACCCGGAGGATCGTGCTGACGATGCCGTGGTCGCCGAGCGTTTTCCAGAACGGCTGGCTGCGGCGGCCGGCCTCGATCAGTGGTTTGCCCAGCGGGATACGGAACGGACCCAGCGGCAGCGATCGCGCCGGGGGCGCCACCCTCGCCGAGCAGAGTTCGGGGAGATACGACTTCCGGTTCGGCACCAGGAAGTCGAAGATACGGTGCTTGCCGGGGTTGCAGCCGGTCTGGAACGAGGTCCACGCGACCGGCGACTCGGCCAGCAGCGTCGTGCCGAGGCGGTGAAAGCTGCCGTGCCGCCGCAGCTTCGCGAAGTTGGGCAGCACGCCTTCGTTCATCAACGCTTCGGTCAGAGCGGGATCCTGCCCGTCCAGACCGAGCACGATGACCCGTTTGACCCGGCTGGCTGCCAGCGCCCGGCCGCCGCGTACCTTTTGCACCACCAGTCGGATCGGCCAGGTCAGCAGGGTGACCACTGCCAGCACCATCGTGGCCAGCAGGATGAACAGTGAGGAGACGAAGGCGAAGCCGGCGCCCGGACCCACGTAGGCCCAGGCGGGCGCGGCCGGCGCCAGCAGTGCGCCAAGCGCGAAGACGGCGACGATCGGCCAGTACGGAGGACGGGCGCTCATGGGTTCCTCGGGTCGGCGGTGCGGTTGCGATACAAGGTGTCGTCCACCACACCGGTCATCCTGCCGGGGTCGAGGCGGCCGCCGAGAAACCGGTTTACGTCGACGGCGACCTCGCGCGGGTTCGTGAGCGCCCTGCGATGCTCGACGTACAGTACCTCGCAGTCGCGCCGGCGGGCGAGTTGACGTTCCACACGGCGCAGGTGGTCCTCGAACATCTGCTCCAGCGCGGCGTCGTCGGCGTTGCCTCCAGCGGTTCCGCGCCGCTCCAGCATCTTGCGCTGTGACTCCAGCACCTCCTGCAGGTCCCGCCGCACGAACACAATCTTGTAGTGGTGGCCCGGCGGCAGGTGTTGCAGAAGAAACGAGATGATCTTCACCACCTTGCCGCGCGCGCCGGCGAGCCACGTGGTGTCACCGCCCTTGTCGAGTTCCTTGACCCGTTCCAGCTCGTGGTAGCCCTTCGGGTTGTCATCGTCGGCGGTCCGCACCCCGTCAACGACCGTCTCGAGCCCCCCGGCCTCGATCATGCCCATGAGCATCGAGGTCCCCGAACGCGGCAGACCTGACACGACGATCACCGATTCGTCGACACCGGGCGGGCCGCCGCCGAACAACCGCCTCATGAATCCCAAGATGACGCTATTTGAGATCGATGCCTCCGTAGCGGTCAAGGCAATGCGTCTTGCTCTCGCTCCGCCGGTGCACGAACGGCGCCCGGCGCCGGGCCGGACGGAATCGCAAGCTGCTACACTGCGCTCCCGATGGTGACGATGGCGGCGGTCAACGAGATCGCGCTGCAGGCCGGTCGTGAAGTGCTGCGCCGCTACCGCGCGCGGGATACCTGGGTGCGCCACAAGCCGGACGGGTCGCCCGTGACCGGCGTGGACCTGGCGGCCGAGGAGATCATCCGCGACGGTCTGCTCGGGCTCGACGACACGATTCCGTATCTGTCCGAAGAACGTGCGCAGCCGGCATACGACGAGCGGCGGCACTGGTCCCGCTACTGGCTCGTCGACCCCCTCGACGGCACGAAGGAGTTCCTCAATCGGACCGACGAGTTCACCGTGAATATCGCCATGATCGAAGGGGGTGAGCCTGTGCTGGGGGTCGTGGTCGCGCCGGCGTCCGGGTTGCTCTACTACGCACGCAACGGAGAGGGCGCCTGGAAGCAGGCGGGCGACGGGGCGCCGCAACGGCTCCGTTCGACGCTCGCTGATCCATCGACGCCGCTGCGCATCGTCGAGAGCCGCTCCCACCCGAGCCCCGCGCTCGAGGCGTTTCTCGCACCGTTCACCATCGCCGAACGTGTCAAGAGCGGCAGTTCGCTGAAGTTCTGCGTCGTCGCCGATGGGCGCGCCGACGTGTATCCCCGACTGGGCCCGACGATGGAATGGGACGTGGCCGCGGGCGACTGCGTCTATCGCAACTCGGGCAATCCCGAACCGCATCCGGGCACACTGCGCTACAACAAGCCGTCGTTGCGGAACGGCAGCTTCGTCATCGGGTTGAAACCAGGGACGTATGCGTTGCCTGACGAGTAACGCCGGCGGCCGGGTTCGCAACCGCGGCACGGCGCCCCGCGGCAGCGGCGGGTCATGATACATTGTGGCGTTTATCCGTATGGACCATGCTCGCTCATGAGCTGGGTTCCACCGATTCGCTCACCACACATTCGCAGTCACAGACCGGGCCTGGCTGTCTTGGTCCGAGAGGAGTCGTGAAGTTGTCAGACCATCTGATCGCCCCGCATGGCGGGACGCTTGTCGATCTGTTCGCCGATTCGGCGCGTGCCGAGGAGATCAAGGAGGAGTCGCGCGACTGGGCGTCCCACGACCTGACCCCCCGGCAGACGTGTGACCTCGAACTGTTGCTCAACGGCGGTTTCTCCCCGTTGCGCGGGTTCATGACCTCGGCCGACCACGCAACGGTCTGCGCCGACATGCGGCTGGCCGACGGTACGCCCTGGCCGATACCGATCACCCTCGACGTCTCCGAGGCGACTGCCGAGCGGTTGTCGGCCGGCGCCAGGCTGGCCCTGCGCGATGCGGAAGGCGTCATGCTGGCAGTGATGCACGTCGAGGAGCTGTGGCGCCCGGACCGGGCGGAGGAAGCGCAGGCGGTTTTCGGCACGACGAACAGGGAGCACCCCGGGGTGGCGCAGCTCCTCGACCGCAGCGAACCGGTCTACGCCGGCGGGCGGCTCGAGGGACTGCAACCGGTGTCCCACTACGACTACAAGGCGTTGAGGCACACGCCGGCCGAGTTGCGGGCCGCCTTCTCAAAGCTGGGGTGGACACGGGTGGTCGCGTTCCAGACCCGTAACCCGATGCACCGCGCGCATCAGGAACTGACGCTGCGGGCGGCCAAGGAGATCGAAGCGAATCTGCTGATACATCCGGTCGTGGGCATGACGAAGCCGGGGGACGTCGACCACTACACCCGCGTCCGCTGCTATCAGGCGCTGTTGCCGCGCTACCCGCAGCACACCGCCATGCTGTCGCTGCTGCCGCTGGCGATGCGTATGGGCGGACCGCGCGAGGCGGTCTGGCACGCGATCATCCGCAAGAACCATGGTTGCACCCACCTCATCGTCGGACGCGATCATGCCGGACCCGGCAGCGACTCGAACGGAACTCCGTTTTACGGCCCGTATGACGCCCAGGAGCTGCTGAGGCGGCACGAAGCGGAGCTCGGGGTGGCGATGGTGCCCTTCAAGCTGATGGTCTATGTGGAGCACACTGATTCGTACGCGCCGATCGACGAGGTGCCGGAAGGCACGCGGACGCTGAACCTGTCGGGCACCGGGTTGCGCGATCGTCTGGCGCAAGGGAAGGTCATCCCGTCGTGGTTCACGTTTCCGACCGTTGCCGAAGAGCTCAAGCGCAGCCATCCGCCGCGTCATCTGCAGGGGTTCACGCTGCTGTTCACCGGATTGTCCGGATCAGGCAAGTCGACCGTCGCCAATGTGCTGCTGGTCAAGCTGCTGGAGATGGGCGGGCGTCCGGTGACCCTGCTCGATGGTGACCTGGTCCGCAAGAACCTGTCGTCCGAGCTCGGGTTCTCGCGCGAGCACCGTGATATCAACATTCGGCGCATCGGCTATGTCGCCTCCGAGATCACCAAGAACGGCGGTGTCGCCATCTGCGCGCCGATCGCACCCTACGACGGCGTGCGCAAACAGGTGCGCGCCATGATCGAACCGCTCGGCGGCTTCATGGTGGTGCACGTGTCCACGCCGTTGGAGGTCTGCGAGCAGCGCGACCGCAAGGGGCTCTATGCCAAGGCGCGCGCCGGCATCATCAAGGAGTTCACCGGCATCTCCGATCCCTACGAGGCGCCCGACGATGCGGAGATCGCCGTCGACACCACGGACCTGACCGCGGAGGAAGCGGCGCAGCAGATCATCCTGCACCTAGAGAAGGAAGGCTACGTCGGCGTGGTCTGAAGCCAGGCGCAGCCGTGGCCGCGCGGCGGGGAGACAGACATGGCATCGCCGGGACCATCGGCCAGGGGACTGTTCGAACGGGCCTGCGAGCGGTTCGACGCCGCGAACGCCGACGATCCGCAGCGCGACGTCGACGGCGGGATCGAGCAGCCGCGAGCGCTGCTCTACGCCCGCCGCATGACCGCGGCGCTCGATCGGTTCCGGCCGCATGCGCCGGAACCGGTGCGGCTCGCCGCCCGTTGCCAGCACATCCGGCGCTGGACGATTCCGCGCGCCGACTACCCGGCGGGGCGTGACGGCTACCGGCGCTGGCGGACCGATCTGGCGCAGTTCCACGCCGAGACCGCGGCGGCCCTCCTCGTCGAGGTCGGGTACGACGAGGCGGTCATTGCGCGGGTGCAGGCGCTGCTGCGGAAGGAGCGGCTCAAGGCCGACGCCGACGTGCAGTTGCTCGAGGACGTGATCTGCCACGTGTTTCTCGAGCACTATCTGGCCGATTTCGCGAAGACGCAGGACGAAGAAAAGTTGCGTGGCGTGTTGCGCAAGACCTGGCGCAAGATGTCGGACGAGGGTCGTCTGGCTGCCCGGGCGCTGGATCTGCAACCCCACGTGCGGCGGCTGGTCGAGCGCGCCGTCACCGCCGGTCCGGACAGGTAGCCTACGGCGCAGACTCCTAGCGCCGTCGGTCAGTTTCCGGTCTTGATCGCTTCGTACAGCAACTCGCCCTGTTCGTCGTGGAACCGGAACGCGGCCGTCGGCGGATCGCCGGGTGTGACGACGACGTTCAGGAACCCGCCGGTCGGCTCGTCGTAGGTGTAGTACTGCATCACGAGCGCGTCCGGGTCGTTCGAGTCTGGGTCGCCCGGCGGCCGGCCGACGCGCGAGTTGGCGTCGATGAGGGCGCCGGTCGAGAATTCTTCGAACCCGTTCGGATCGAGCGAGTGATACTGCCAATGGCGGTCGCCGACGACGATATAGAAGTTCTTGTCCAGGAATTCGTTCTCCAGCAGCCACGCGAACAGTTCGTCCCGCTCGTGCCGGAACCCTCCCGGGTTCGAGTGGTTGTCCCGCTTGAGCGGGGCGTGGTTCTCGGCGGGCCGGCCGGCCTGGTTGGCGTCGTCCGGTCCGACCATCGGCGTCGGTGAGATCAGGATCTTGAACGTGGCGTCGCTCTCCGCCAGCGTGCGCTTGAACCAGGCGAGTTGCTCGGCGCCCCACAGCGTCTTGTCCGGCCCCGGTTCCGCCATGTTGGGGCTACGGTGGTCGCGCCCTTCACTGAGCCAGATCTGGAGGTCCCGACTTACGCGGTGCGTGCGATAGGTCACCGGGTTCGGGTCGTCCGGGTCGACGACCGGCACCTGTTCCAGGAAGATCCGTCGGCCGAGGTCCGGCAACGGTGCCTGGTCGCTCGTGTTGTCGCAGTCGTTGTACCGGTAGTCGTGGTCGTCCTTCTCCCAATACGTCGGCGTGCGCGAGAAGAAGTCGATGAACCGCTGCCGGCCGAGCTGCTCGTGCCACTTCTTTCGCATCGTCGGCGCCGTATCGGCCCGTCCTTCGAAGGGCGTGTCGTAGTAGACGTTGTCGCCGGTCGCCACGAAGAAGTCCGGCTCGAGCGCGAGCATCGACGCAAGCCCCGGGTAGCCGAGCTCCTTGTCCGGACCGGTATAGGCCCGGTTCGGGTTGTTGTAGAACTGGTGGTAGTTCATGCCGGTGACGACAGTGAAGCTCGTGCGCGCTGCGGCGGCGGCGCCCGCGTGCGTCCGGAACGACCGGGCGGCGCCGACTTCGGTGTGATCCGGGTCCGGGCCGTAGACGACGCGGTACAGGTACTCGGTTCCCGGTGTCAGCCCGTCGACTTTCGCCTTGACAATGTGGTCGCCGTCAGCCACGGCCTGCAGCCAGTCGGTCGTGATCGGGTCCGAGAACTCCTGACTCGTCGAGACCTCGAAGCGGGCGACACCGTCCATCCCCGGCAGGTCTCCAGCGACCAGGCCCGCCTTCGATGTCAGCCGCGACTGCAGGATCACCGACGTGGTCGTCACCTCACCCGCGATCTCGCCCTGACCGTTGGTCATCCCGATCTCGACCGGTTCGGGCGCCCCGTTGCACGCGGCGAGCGCCACGGTGGCGAGCACCATGGCGGCTAGCGCCACGGATCGCCAGGGCAGGCATCGGCACATCATGTCTTCTCCTCGTCTGGCAGTGGAGTGTCAGAGCCGCATCATACAGGAATCGTCATCGGACGGGTCGCTGTCCGTCGCCGGCCGTTCGGCTCCACCACCCCGCGGCCAGGCTGCCGATCAGCGAATGGAACACCGTGGAGATGGCGCTGGGGATGGCGACCAGCGGATTGGTGAAGTTGCCGCGGGCCAGCACCACACCCAGTCCCGAGTTCTGCATGCCGACCTCGATCGCGACGGTGCGCGCCGCCGTTTCGCGACCCAGGATCGCCTTGCCCGCCAGATAGCCGAACAGGAACCCGAACGCGTGCAGACCGAACACGGCCAGCAGCAGACGGGGGCCGGCGTCGAGTATCTGTTCCCGGCCGGCCCCGATGACCGACGCGACGATCAGCGTGATCGTGATGACCGCCACCAGCGGCGCGATCGGCAGCAGCGGTTCGATGGCGCGTGGAAACCGCCACTTGAGCAGCAATCCGGCCGCGACCGGCAGAATCACGACCTGCACCGTGTCGAGAAAGAGGCTGGTCGCCGGGACGTCGATGCGGCTGCCGGCCAGGAGCGCGGTGAGGGTCGGGGTCAGCAGCGCCGCCAGCAGCGTCGACAGTGCGGTCATCGTGACCGAGAGCGCCACATCGGCCTTGGCCAGATAGGAAATGACGTTCGAGGCGGTGCCGCCAGGGCAGCAGGAGACCAGCACTAGGCCGACCGCGAACGGCGCCGGCAGCGCCAGCAGGTAGCCGAGGCTCCAGCCAAGGGCCGGCATCACCGTGTATTGCAGCAGCACACCGGGCAGCACGCGGCCCCGCTCGCGCCCCACGCGGCGAAAATCGTCGAAACCGAGGGTCATGCCCATGCTGAGCATGATCACCCCCAGTCCAATCGTTATCAGCGGCCCGCTGAACCAGGTGAACCACGCCGGGCGCATGAGCGCGAGCGCGCTGCACGCCAGCACCCAGACCGGAAACGCCGACGTGAGCAGCGAAAGTATGCGCACGACCGGCCGCATTGTATGGCACGCGGCGGTGGTCGCCCGCTGCATTCAGTCAATGCGGGCCTGCGACCGGAACACCGTTCGTGGACGGCTCAGAACCGGAAGCGTCTCCCCCTGGCTTCCGTTCGCGACAGGCCTGCAACCGCCAACATACCGTCGCCTGAGCGCGCGTGGATAGGATGGCCCCGTGTTGGCCACCAGGCGGTCACCGGCCAGTTGACCGCTGCCCGTCTTGCCTTCAAGCGGCTCGCCGCGACCGTGGGCGCTGTGCAGGAGCCTGCCGGTCTTGGGCCGGGACGTGCCATCGCGTCTCTGCACCGCCCCGCCACTCCCGGTTGCGGCTGAAATTCGTGGCCTCGCCGAGACACGTGCGGCGTGGCGGGACTGGAGCAGGTGACACAGGGGGGGCTTGTTCATCACCGTCATCGCCTACCAGCTCGTGCAGGTCATCCGCACCCACCTGCGCGCGCACGGCGAACACGCCAGTTGGACCACCCTGCGCCGCATCCTCGACGGACAGCAGCGCGTCACCGCCACCTTCCGCCGTCCCGGCGGGCGCGCGCTACACGCGCGCACGGCTACGCAAGCCGAACCCGATCAGCGCGCCATCTACGACGCGCTCGGCGCCGACCCGCACGCCGGAGGCGTTCGGAAGACGATCATCTGATCGACCCATTTCCCCGGTTTGCGCGCGTTTGTAGTGCCACTTGCGCGTTTTTGTCGGTGTAAACTGCTGATTCTAAAACAGTTCATTTTACCGTTGTTAAACTTGGGCTAGCAGTCCGTGGTGAAACCCCGCGTTGCACCGAGATTGGCGGGGCGCCCGCTGAGCAAGGCGAGAAGAGGGAGAATACCTGTAGGGGCAACCCTTGTGGTTGCCCTGTTCGTCAGCCGGAACAACGCCGCTCGGCGGGATGCAGCGTGAAACAGCAGAATTCCGCGGGGAAGCGCAGAATTCAGCGTGAAACAGCAGAATTATGCGGGGGAAAGCAGAATTCTGCGGGGAAGGCTGAATTCCGCGGGGAAGCGCAGAATTCAGCGGGGATCGAATGCAGCGGGGCTTTTGCCACGGGCTGCTCGACGACCGCCTGGATCGGCGGCATGAGATCACGAGCTGGCCGCGTCGCAGAAGGCGGCTCGAGCCACAACGTCGCTAGCGGGAGTACGTCAACGACGCACGGGTGACATCGATGCCGCTCGACCGACTCACGTTGAAGCGCCGGTTCCGGCGGTTTCTCGGCTCGTCGGTCGAGTTCGATCTCGCGCCGTACATGGCGCGACATGCGCGGATCGATCGCCTGGCGACCGAGGTGGCTGCGACCGACGATGCCGGGCTCACCGCATGGGCACGCAGGCTCAAGACGCGCGTCGGTGAGGGGGTAGCGCTCGACCAGGTGCTGGACGAGCTGTTCGCGCTGGTCCGTGAGGCATCGGAACGGGTGCTGGGAACCCGTCCGTTCGACGAGCAGATCGTCGGCGGTCTCGCCATGAATCAGGGCAAGATCGCGGAGATGCAGACAGGCGAGGGCAAGACGCTGGCCGCGGTTGCGCCCGTGGCCCTCAATGCGCTCGCGGTCCACGGTGTGCACGTCCTGACGTTCAACGATTACCTCGCGCGCCGAGACGCCGCCTGGATGGGCCCCGTCTACCGTATGCTCTGTTTGACCGTTGGCCACGTCCAGGAGGGCATGCCTCCGGCCGAGCGCAAGGCGGCCTACGGGTGCGACGTCACGTACGTGACGGCCAGGGAGGCGGGCTTCGATCTACTACGTGACGGCCTGTGCCTGAGCCCGGCGGGTCTAGTGCACCGTCCCTTCCAGTTCGCGCTGGTCGATGAGGCCGACTCGATCCTGATCGACGAGGCGCGGATCCCCCTCGTGATTGCGGGGCACGTCGACGAGTCCAGCATCGGTCTGCGGCAGGTGGCGGCGGTCGCGCGCCAGCTGACTCCCGAGACCGATTTCACCAGCGACGAGCATCGCCGCAATGTCTTTCTGACGGACCGCGGCGTCGACCGGGTCGAGCACGTGTTCGACCGCGGCAGCCTCTACGATCCCGAGAAACTGCATCTCCTGATTGCGCTCCAGAACGCCCTGCATGCCGAGTGCCTCCTCGACCGCGACGTCGACTACATCGTCCGCGGCGGCAAGGTGGAGCTGGTCGACGACTTCACGGGGCGGGTGGCCGACAGACGGCGGTGGCCGGACGGGCTGCAGGCTGCCATCGAATGCAAAGAGGGTCTCGAAATCCAGCGCGAGGGACAGATCCTCGGCTCGATCACGGTACAGCACTTCCTGCGTAACTATCCGCGGTTGTGCGGCATGACCGCCACGGCACAGCCGTCGGCGGAAGAGCTCAAGGAATTCTACGGGCTCGACGTCGTCGTGATCCCGACCCACACGCCGTGCCTGCGCCGTGACGACGAGGACGTCATCTTCGCCAACCGCGCGGCAAAACGGCAGGCTCTCGTGACCGAGATCGCCCGAGTTCAGCATACGGGTCGGCCGATATTGGTCGGCACCGCAAGCGTCGTCGAGTCGGAACAGCTGGCTGCCGCGCTCCAAGAGGCCGGCGTGGAGTGCCGCATCCTCAACGCCAAGCACGACGAGGCCGAGGCCGAGGTCGTGGCCGAGGCGGGATCGCTCGGCGCGGTGACGATCTCCACCAACATGGCCGGTCGCGGCTCAGACATCAAGCTGGGCGGCCGCGACGGCCGCGGCCACGCGGCGGTGGTTGCACGCGGCGGTCTCTACGTCATCGGCACCAACCGCCACGAGAGCCTCCGTGTCGATCAGCAACTCCGGGGCCGCAGCGGACGACAGGGTGACCCTGGGTCGTCGCGGTTCTTCGTCAGCGTGGAGGATCCGATCATCGCGCGGTACGGGATCCGCCGTCTGATGACGGTCCCCGGCCTGTCGACCAGCGATGAACCGACGACCAACCCGGTGTTGCGGCGCGAGATCCGACGCGCGCAGCGTATCATCGAGGGCGAGAATCTGGACATTCGTCGCCGGCTCTGGGACTACTCCGAGGTCGTGGAAACGCAACGACAGTGGATCCAGGCCTGGCGCCACGAGATACTGCGCGCCGAGCCGCCCCTCGCTCTGCTAGCCGAGCGAAGCCCCACCCGCTACGCCCAAGCTCGTACCGTGGCCGGTGATGACATCCTCCGCCGTGTCGAGCAGCGAGTGACGCTGCTCGCTCTCGACCGCCACTGGAGCAACCACCTGGCCCAGATGCGCTGGAACCGGGACCGCCTGGCGCTGATCGGCTTGGTCGGCAAGAACCCGCTGGCGGAGTTCTTTCGTGAGGCCGGCGACGAGTTCGACCGGCTCGCATCCCGAGTCGAAGACCAGGCAGTCAGGACCTTCGAGCAGATCGAGGTCACGGCCGACGGCGTCGACTGGGAGCAGGACGGGCTCCTCGGCCCCTCGTCGACCTGGACCTATCTGGTGAACGATCAGTTCCTCGGCAACAACGTGCTGCGGGACCTCTCGCACCGCCCCGGCGTCGCGGCGTTGGCCGTGATCACGCTTGGTCCACTCCTCTTCCTGTGGGGGCTTCGTGAGCGCTGGATACGGCGCAGGAAACGCGCGGCGCGCGACACGCCATAGTCGAGGCGGAGCACTCGAGACGTGGCCCAGAGCGACTACAGCAGGAACGGAATCATCAAGAACTGCCCCAGAACGAGGCCGATGCCGATCCGGATGATCAGCGACGCGTTGAGCATCATCGCGAATCCGATCCACCCGAGGAAGAACGTCAGAACCGAGCTGCCGAGGAATCCCGCGACAATACCCGCCAGGACGAGTCCGACTCCGACCAATCGACGTGTCCGTGACGGGGCGTCAGCCGACGCTGACTCGACAGCGGCTTCAGGTAACCCCGCCGTCGCCTCCGTCAGCGCGCGCTGGCAGTGCACGCACACGACCGCCTCCTCCGGGATGTCCCCAGCACAGAACGGACACTTCTCCATGGAACACCTCATTCGCATGGCCTGTTGACCAGGTGGATGACATAACCCACCACCCCCGTGCTCTGTCGACCGTCACTCCCGCAGCCCGGCGACGCAGGGACTGCTCCAGTACACCATCCTCGGCGGTCTGCTTCATCGGACGTTTCCTTGACGAGCGCGGCTCGACGACGAGACTGATCCAGTGGTCGCCCTCGTTGAAGACCAGAGCTCGTTTGTGTAGCACCTGGATGTGTTTCCGCAGCTCGGCCTCGGACATCTGCCGCAGCCTCCGAGCGAGACTGCGGACTGTCACCGCGCAGGACATCTCCTCCAGGACTCGCAACGTGCCTTCCGGGAGCCGATGCTCGACGCCTCTGCGATCATTCCCGGTTCCACAGCCGCCGCCGGCGCCGCCAGCAAGGCACACACGGCCAGCGCCGGCGGCGCCGGTTTCTCCATCAATTCGCCTTGCTCAGCGCGCGCAGCGCCGATCCCGGTGCGACGCGGCGATATTCCACGTGCTGCTAGACTGAACAGGTTCCGGGACGGCGCGGCGATCTGCTGCGGTCCGGCCGCCGGCCGGGGTCATGCGAATGCAGGGGGATGGGACACGATGAGCGAGTTGGCTTCGAAGCAATGCGTACCGTGTCGCGGGGGAGTGCCGCCGCTGCAGGGAGACGAACTGGCCACGTATCAGCAGCAGCTTGGCGGCGGCTGGCAGGTGGTGAACGAGCATCACCTGGAGAAGGAATACACGTTCGACGATTTCCGGCAGGCGCTCGATTTTACGGTGCGGGTCGGGGAAATGGCTGAAGAGCAGGACCACCATCCGGACATCCTGCTGACCTGGGGTCTGGTCAAGGTGACGATCTGGACCCACAAGATCGACGGGTTGACGGAGAGTGACTTCGTCTTCGCCGCCAAGGCGGATCGCGTATCGGCCTGAGTGCGGGCGCATCGCCGCGCTCGGCGCGGCAACGCACCGTCGCCGCCGGCCGCTGGTGTAAGATCGGCGGCTGATGATTACGGAGAGTGCGGTGACCGACCGGCAGGCAACAGACGCACGCGCGGCCCTTGACGCCTGGGTGCGCGAGATTGTCG
The DNA here is from genome assembly GCA_965220695.1 of Vicinamibacterales bacterium. GTDB lineage: Bacteria > Acidobacteriota > Vicinamibacteria > Vicinamibacterales > UBA8438 > UBA9620. Next base: position 1,210,265 of record OZ244838.1, read on the forward strand.
ACTGGCATTTCAACCCCGAGACCGGGTGTCCGTTCTGGCTCGACTGGGCCCGTGACGCCGGGTGGGACCCGAGACGGGAAGTCACGGAGTTCGCCGATCTCGCCAGATTCCCCCATTTCCAGGATGAATGGCTGCGCGGCGGTCCGGTGCGGCGATGGGTGCCCAGGGCGTATGCCGGCCGGCCGACCTTCGTGTTCGAGACCGGCGGCACGACCGGTATTCCCAAGAGCCGCGTCGCGCAGGAAGATTTTCGCATCGACTACGAGCTCTTCTCGGACACCCTGCCGGACGAGCACTTTCCCAGGGGCGGCAACTGGCTGATGCTCGGACCGAGCGGGCCGCGCCGGCTCAGACTGGCGGTAGAGCATCTCGCGCAGCATCGCGGCGGCATCTGCTTCTGTGTCGACCTCGACCCCCGCTGGGTCATCAAGCTGATCAAGAAGGGCTGGATGGAGCATCTGAAGGCCTATCAGGATCATGTCATCGACCAGGCGCTGACGGTGCTGTCGGCCGGGCATGACATCAAGTGCCTGTTCGCCACGCCGAAGCTGCTCGAGGCGCTGGCCAACCGGTTGGAAGAGAACGGGTCGAGTCTGAAAGAGACCGGCATCACCGGGATCTTCGCCGGCGGCACCGAGTTCACCCCGCAGTGGAACCGGTTCGCCCAGGAGGAGCTGCTCGACGGCATCTACATGACGCCGACCTACGGGAACACGCTGATGGGGTTGGCGGCGAGCCCGCCCAGCGGCGCGGAGAACGGTTACAAGATCACGTACTACGCCCCGCAACCGCGCGCCGTGCTGCAGGTCGTCGATCCGGATGACCCGGATCGCCCGGTCGGATATGGGGAGACCGGGCGTGTCATGCTGACGACGCTCACGAAAGAGTTCTTCGTGCCGCGCTTCCAGGAACGGGACGAGGGGGAGCGTGAGCCGCCGTGCGAGCAGTACCCGTGGGACGGGGTCAGCGGCGTGCGGCCATTCAGCCGGCTGGGGTCGGCAACTACGGTGGGTGTGTACTAGTTCCGCACGGCCCGAACCTGGACAAAACGTGGATAGAACATCGACAAAGGCGCGCGGCACACGGCCCGCGGCGCGCATGGGAGACAGACGATGCAGACAGGAACTGACGTACGGCAAGGGTGGCTCGTCGCGCTGATCGGGGTGCTGGCGGTCGGATTCGCGGCCTGCGGCGGCGCTCCGGAACCGGAGTCGGAACCGATGGCGGACGAACCCGCGGCCGTGATGGAAGACCGCTCGTCCATGACGCCGACGGTGTCGTTCATGCGTCCGGCGGACGGCGCCACGGTGTCCAGTCCGGTGCAGATGGAGTTCATCGTGTCGAACGTCAACATCTCACCGGTGCCGGCGGACGCGGAGGAGTCGCGCCCCGGGATGGTGCATCATCACGTCGGCATCGACACCGAATGCCTGCCGCCCGGCGAGACGGTTCCGCAGGCCGATCCCTGGGTGCACTTCGGCGACGGGTCGAAGACCTTCGAAACGATGCTTCCTCCCGGTGAGCACACGCTGACCCTGCAGGTCGGCGACGATCTGCACGTCACGCAGGAAGATCTTTGCACGACCGTTTCCATCACCGTGGAGTAGCCGCCCGCCGGTCCGCGGCGGTGAATGGCCGCGAGGGTCTGCAGGTGAGCCGGATCGCCGGCCGGTCTGCGACCCGGCGCGGCCGGTCGATGACGACAGGAACGAAAACACCGTGATTCACTTTCCAATACTGCGCTGGGGACAGCCGTACACGAGTCTCGAGACGACGCAGGTTCATCACTTCACGACCGGTGAGCCGGTGGCGGAGGTCAGTCAGTCGAACCCCGGTATCGTGGCGAGAGATCTGCGCAAGGGCTCGGAGCGCGCGCGCGCCGCGCTGCGTGACATCCCGTGCACCGAGCTGCTGGCGAGGGTCAAGAAGGGGGGCGAGCTGTTCAAGACCGCCGAGTTGCCGCTGGGCGACGGCGTCCAGACGCCGGATGACTTCGTGCGCCAGCAGTCGGCGACGACCGGTCTGCCCGAGCACATGTGCCGCATGAACATGGGCAAGCTCGAGTACGTGCTCAGCCATCTCGACCAGGTGCTCGCGTCGCTGACCCGCAAGCTCGACTTCGACATCCTCACGCGCGGGTATGGTGAAGAAGACGGGGTGATGCGCAGCTATCAGGCGACGACGCCGGTGCTGGGCATGGTGCTGCCCTCGAATTCGCCGGGTGTGCACAGCCTGTGGCTGCCGATCATCCCACTGCAGATCGGCCTGGTGCTCAAGCCCGGTCCGCAGGAACCGTGGACCCCCTGGCGCATGGCGCAGGCGTTCTTCCAGGCGGGGATTCCGAAGGAGGCGATCGCGCTCTACCCCGGGCTGGGCGAGGTCGGGGCGGCGGTGCTGAACAACACCGCGCGCAGTCTCATCTTCGGCGGCACCGCCACCGTGGAGCAGTACGCCGCCAACCCCGGCGTGCAGGTGCACGGCCCCGGGTTCAGCAAGATTCTGATCGGCGAGGACATGGTCGACGACTGGGAACGGCATGTTGACCTGATGGTCGACAGCGTGCTGACCAACAGCGGTCGCGGCTGCATCAACTGTTCAGGCATCTGGGCGCCGCGGCACACGCGGGAGATCGCCGAGGCGCTCGCCGCGCGGCTGGGGCCGATCGCGCCGTTGCCGCCGGAAGATCCGGACGCGGCGTTGGCGGCGTTCACCGTGCCGGGGCAGGCGGCCGCCATCTCGGCCGACATCGACAACGCGCTGAAGGAGGACGGGGTCGAGGAGGTGTCAGCCAGGTATCAGGATGGCGGTCGGCTCGTCCCGCAGGCGCGTTGCGACTACATCCGGCCCACGGTGATGCACTGCGCGTCGCCCGGCGTGGCGATGGCCCACAAGGAGTACATGTACCCGTTCGTGACGGTGGTCGAGTGTCCGCAGGACACGATGATCAAGGCGATCGGCGCGACGCTGGTGGCGACCGGCCTGACCCGCGACCCGAAGTTCACGCGCGCGCTGCTCGACGCACGCAACATCGACCGGTTGAACATCGGCGCGGTGCCGACCGTCAAGCTCAACTGGCTCCAGCCGCACGAGGGAAACATCGTCGACTTCCTCTTCCGGCCGCGGGCCTTCCAGCAGGCGTCGTAGGACTCGCGCGCCGCGGGCCGGCGGGTCCAGCGGCCGGCCGGCGCGTGTTCGTGGGACCCAGAGGCCGTGCTCGAAGTCACCAATCTCGCCAAGTCGTTTCCGACCCCGCGCGGGCGACTCGACATCCTCGCCGATCTGTCGCTCTCGCTCCGTTCCGGCGACGCCGCATCGATCGTCGGACCGTCCGGCAGCGGCAAGAGCACGCTGCTCTACATTCTCGGGGCGCTCGAGCCGCCCAGTTCCGGGTCGGTGACGCTGGACGGCGTGGACCCGTTCACTCTCCCGGCGGCCGAGCTGGCCACGTTCCGCAACCGGCGTGTCGGCTTCGTCTTCCAGGACCATCTGCTGTTGCCGCAATGCACGGTGCTGGAAAACGTGCTGATTCCGAGCCTGGTAGGCGAGGCCGTCCCGGACGCGCCGGACCGGGCGCGCGCACTGCTCGAGCGGGTCGGCCTGGCGGACCGCATCGCCCATCGTCCGGCGGAGCTGTCCGGCGGCGAACGGCAGCGGGTGGCGCTGGCGCGCGCGCTCATCCGCCAGCCGCCGCTGCTGCTCTGTGACGAGCCGACCGGCAATCTCGACCGCGCCGCCGGCGAGGTGGTGGCCTCGATGCTGTTCGACCTGCACCGGCGTCAGGAGACGATCCTCGTCGTGGTCACCCACAACACCGCGTTGGCCGCCAGGTGCCCGATCCGCTTCGAGCTCGTCGGAAACCGCCTCGAGCGGAAGGAGGGCGAATGACCCTGCGCCGGCTGCTCGCCCGCAGCCTGACCCACTTCTGGCGGACCAATCTGGCCGTGGTCGCGGGTGTCGGCGTGGCAGTATCCGTACTCGCCGGGGCGCTCCTGGTCGGCGCCTCGGTGCGGGCCAGCCTCCGCGATCTCGCCCTGCAGCGGCTGGGCCGGGTGGACCACGTCGTCACGTCCGGGCTTTTCTTCCGGGAGGCGCTGGCTGACGAACTTCGCACGTCCGGCGCGCTCGGCGACGCGGCCAGCACCGTGGTGCCGATCATCGCGCTGGAGGGGTTCGCTACGCATCAGGAGAGCGGCAGCCGGGCCGGCGGCATCCAGGTCTACGGGGTCGACGACCGGTTCTGGGAGTTTCACGGCATCGCCGGGGACAGCCCGGCCCCCGCCCCGGGCGCCGTGCTGGTCAGCGGCGGACTGGCCCGCGAACTGGGGGCGGCGGTTGATGAAACGCTGCTCGTCCGTGTGCAGAAACCGTCGGCCATTCCGGTCAGCTCGCTGCACGGGCGCCGCGACGATCTTGGCCGCTCCATGCGCTTGCGCATCCAGGAGGTGTTGACCCCCGCCACTCTCGGCGAGTTCTCGTTCCGGCCGCAGCAAGGGTTCTCGCGGGCGGTCTTCATCAACCTCGGCCGGATGCAGCGCGACCTCGGGATCGACCGGCAGGCAAACACTCTGCTGCTCGGTGGCGCGGCGACCGGCGTGGTCGAGACCTCGGCGGCGGTGGCGACCGTCGAGGCCGCCCTGCGGGCGCACACCCGGCTGGAGGATCTCGGACTCGGCGTGCGGCTGCTGGCGGGGCCACAGGCGCTGGTCGTGGAGTCGGCGGCCGGACTGCTCGGCGATGACGTGGTCGAGGCGGCGCAGTCCGCCGCGGCGGGCGCCGGGATGACCGATCAGCCGATCCTGACCTATCTCGCCAACGAGATCCGGTCGGGAGACCGGATGGCGCCGTACTCCCTTGTGACCGCCCTCGATCTCGACGCGTTCGGGCTCGACGCCGCCGCGCTGGACACGCCCGCCGGGGGGCCGCCGCCGATCGTCCTCAACGACTGGACGGCCGACGATCTGCAGGCGGGGCCCGGTGACGTCGTGACGGTACAGTACTACCTGTGGGAAGAGGCAGGTGCGCTGCAGACCGGGACCGCGGAGTTCCGCGTGGCCGCCGTGGTCCCGTTGGCGGGGTTGGCGGCCGACCAGGACTTCGCGCCAGACTATCCGGGCATCACCGCCGCGACCGATCTCTCGGACTGGGATCCCCCGTTTCCGATCGATCTCGGTCTGGTGCGCGCCAAGGACGAGGACTACTGGGACCAATACCGGACGGCGGCCAAGGGGTTCCTGGCGCTTGGCGACGGCCAGGCGTTGTGGCGCTCGCGCTGGGGACAGGCGACCTCGGTGCGGGTGACGGCGCCCTCCGGGGTGTCCGACCAGATCGCGGATCGCTATCGCACCGCGCTGCGCGCCGCCCTCGACCCGCTGGCGGCCGGCTTCGTCGTGTACCCGGCGCGCCGGCTCGCGCTCGAGGCGGCGGCGGGCGTGACCGATTTCGGCGAGTATTTCACCTATTTCAGCTTCTTCCTGGTCGTGTCGGCGCTGCTGCTGGCCAGCCTGTTCTTCCGGCTCGGGGTCGAGCAGCGGTTGCGCGAGATCGGCGCGTTGCGCGCCCTGGGGTTCGACCAGCACCGCGTGCGGCGGCTGTTCTGGGCCGAGGCGGCGGTACTGTCCTTCGCCGGCGGTCTCCTGGGCGCGGCTGGCGCAGTCGCCTATGCCGAGGCAATCATGTTTGGACTGCGCACCTGGTGGGTCGACGCCGTGGGCACCACGCTCCTGACGCTGCACGTCACCCCGCTGGCGCTCGGGGCCGGGCTGGCGGGTGGCATGCTGGCGGCGGTCGGCTCGATTGCCTGGACGTTGCGGGCGGTGGCCCGCGCCACGCCTCGTGCGCTCATCAGCGGTTCGCTTCCGGAGAGCGCGCCGCGCGCCGGCGCCGGCGACCAGCGGCCGTCCGGACTGCTGCGCCACGCCCCCGCGGGGCTGGGGTTGGGCGGCGTATTGGCGCTGGCCGCGACGTACGCCGGGTTCCTCGGCGCCACACCCGGATTCTTTGCGGCCGGTCTGCTGCTGCTGGCGTCGTTGCTGTCCCTGGCCTGGTCGCTGCTGGCGCGCCATGGCACGCGCGGCGCCGCTGCCGCGGCCAACTGGTCCGTGTCCCGCGTCGGAATCCTGAATGCCACGGCGCGTCCGGGGCGGTCGGTGTTGTGCATCACGCTGATCGCGTTCGCCGCGTTCATCATCGTGGCGGTCGACGCGTTTCATCTCGAAGTGGGCGAGGGCGCCGCGGAGCGCACGTCGGGAACCGGAGGGTATCCGCTGCTGGCCGAGTCGCTGCTGCCGATCGTGCCCGATCTGGCGACGGACGACGGGCGCGCCGAGCTCGGGGTGTCGTCGTTCGACGACGAGGTCTTCGCGGCCGCGTCGTATGCGCGGTTCCGTCTGCGGCCGGGTGAGGACGCCAGTTGCCTCAATCTCTACCAGGCGAAGAATCCGCGGCTGATCGCCCCCGAGGGGTCATTCGTCACCGAAGGCCGCTTCGGGTTCGGCCGCACGATGGCCGGCAACGAGGCGGAGTCCGCGAACCCCTGGCTGCTGCTCGAGCGGGAGTTCGAGGATGGAGCGGTACCGGCCATCGCCGACGCGACCTCGCTGGCCTACGCCCTGCACCTGTCCGTGGGAGACGACTTCGTGCTCAATCGCGAGAGCGACAATCCGATCACGTTGCGGATCGTGGCCGCGCTGAGTGACAGCATCTTCCAGGGAGAGCTGATCATCGGCGAGCAGCCGTTCGTGCGGTTGTTCCCGGAGCACGAGGGTTATCGGTTCTTCCTGATCGACGCGCCAGCCGCCGAGACGGCCGAGGTGACCGCCGCGCTGGAGGACAGGCTGGCCGACTACGGCTTCGACGTGACGCCGGCCGCCGAGCGGCTCGCTGCGTTCCACCGGGTCAACAACACCTATCTGGCCACGTTCCAGACGTTGGGGGCGCTCGGACTGTTGTTGGGCACCTTCGGCCTTGGCGCCGTGCTGCTGCGCAACGTGCTCGAACGCCGGCGCGAACTGGCGTTGCTGCGCGCGGTCGGGTATGACGCCAGGGATGTCTCGCTCATGGTGCTGGTGGAGCATGGTCTGCTGCTGTTCGGCGGGCTCGGCGCCGGCGCGGTCTGCGCGCTGGTGGCGATCGCCCCCGCCTGGTTCGAGCGGGGCGGACAGTTCCCGGCCGCGTCGCTGGGCGGACTGCTGTTGAGCGTCGCCGCGGCGGGACTCCTCTCATCGCTGGCCGCTACGGTGGTCGCGGTCCGTGCACCGCTGCTGGAGGCGCTGCGGTCGGAATAGCGCGGGCTGCCAGGCAACGGCAACTGCGGCCGGAAAAGGCTCATGATGACGTCGATGCGGCGCGCCGGGCTCCTGTGGGCGCTGTGTGTGCTATCCGGGCCGTGGCAGCCCACCGGCCTGGCGCAGTCCACCGACCCGCAACCGGCCAGCTTCACGCAAACTCAGGCCGCGGCAGGGAAGATCGCCTATGACCGGCACTGTGCGAGTTGTCATGGCGCAGGTCTGGAAGGCGCGGGCATCACCCCGGGTCTGGCCGGGGACCGCTTCGACGTGCATTGGCGCGGCGTGCCGGCCGGTCGCCTGATGTCCCAACTGCGGCGCATGCCGCCCGAGAACCCCGGCGGCCTGAGCGCGGAGACCTACGCCGGCGTCCTGGCCTACATTCTGCAGTTCAACGCCATCGCTGCCGGCGACGAGCCCGTGCCCGCGGGCGCGGCCGCTCTCGCCGGACTCACCATCCCGTCCGCGTCCGGGACCGAATCGGCGTCGATCGGACCGGCCGGCGACCCGTCATCGGCACCCGGGTCATCCGCACGGCTGCGGCGGCTCAGCGCCGTCACCCACGCGATGCTGCGCGACCCTCCTGAAGAAGACTGGCTGTCCTGGCGCCGGACGTACGACAGCCAGGGGTTCAGTGCGCTTGCGCAGATCGACCGGCGAACCGTCGACGGTCTCGAACTCGTCTGGCGCGTACCGCTGCCGCCCGGCGAGAACAACCCGATGCCGCTGGTGCACGACGGCGTGATGTTTCTCTTCACCTACCCCGACACCGTGCTGGCGCTGGACGCCTCGAACGGGTCGCTCCTGTGGCGGCACCAGCATGCGCCGCAGGTGCGGTCCAGCAAGAAGATGGGAATCGCCCTCCATGGCCACAAGGTGCTCGTACCCACGTCCGATCTGCACGTGCTGGCCCTCGACGCCAGGACGGGCGAGCGGATCTGGGACCACGGTATTGAAATCGAGACCGCTGCCTGGGCCGGCGGGAACAGCGAACGCTCACGCGAGCCGGGGCAGAACCACGGAGGCTATCAACTGCGCAGCGCGCCCTGGGTGGCCGGCGGCCTGGTCATCCAGGGCGTCACCGCGATCAATGTCCCGGGCGGAGGCTTCGTCGTCGCGCTCGACGTCGAGACCGGGACCGAGGCGTGGCGCTTCCATACCGTCGCGAGACCCGGCGAGCCGGGCGGCCACAGTTGGAACGACCTGCCGCTGGCGCAACGCAGCGGCGGTTCGGTCTGGAACCAGGGCAGCTACGACCCCGATCTGAACCTCGTGTACTTCGGGACGGGTCCCACCTACGACACCGGTCCGCTGCTGCATCCGGTCGACACGGCAGGCGTCAGCAATGACGCGCTCTTCACGAACACCACGCTGGCGCTCGACCGCCAGACCGGCGCGCTGGTCTGGTACTACCAGCACCTGGCGAACGACCAGTGGGACCTGGACTGGGCGTTCGAACGCCAGCTCGTGGATCTGCCGATCGACGGTGCGACCCGGCGGGTCGTGCTCACCGCGGGCAAGCTGGCGATCCTCGATGCGCTCGACGCGGCCACGGGCGACTACCTGTTTTCGATTGACATGGGGCTGCAGAACGTCGTCGAGACCATAGACCCGCTGAGCGGTGTCAAGTCCATCAGCCCTGATGCCGTGCCGAGCCTGACGGAGCCCCACCTGATCTGCCCGAATCACTACGGTATCCGGAGCTGGCCGGGGTTGGCCTTGAACCCGCTGACGAATATCCTGTATCTGCCGCTGACGGCCGGTTGCATGGTCGCCGGTCCCGACGGGTACGGGTTGCTCAGTTCCGGCGTGCGGCTGGCGGCAAGTCTTCATCCGGACAGCAGCGACGGGACCATGGGACGTCTGCAGGCGGTGAACCTGGAGACCAGGACGTCGGTGTGGCAGCGGCGCGAGGTGGCGCCACTGATCAGCGCGGCGCTGGCGACCGCCGGGGGAGTGGTCTTCGCGGGCGATCTGAACCGCTCGTTCAAGGCATATGATGATGCCAGCGGCGAGGTGCTCTGGGAGACGGTGCTCGACGACGTGCCGAGTTCGAGCGTCGTGACCTACGCCGTCGGCGGCAGGCAGCACGTCGCCGTGGTCGTGGGCCAGACGAACAACCATGTGAACGACTGGTCGAGGGTGTTCAGCGGACTGGGCGCGGACGCCGGCATGCAGGTCAACGACGATCCCAGGGGCGGCCCGGCCATCCTGGTGTTCGCGCTGGCGGACTCTCCATGAGCTGGTGTCGCAGGCACTCGACACACTGGAAACGCATCGCATGCCGTTGACAATCGGCGACCGCTACGCCGGGCACTACGACCTGTTCGAGAACATCTTTCTGAACTACCACGAGCAGCCTCCGTCGTACGACGTGGCAGCGGACGGCCGGTTCGTCGCGATCAGGTTGGAGGACAATCCTCCCGTCTCGGTCATCCTGAACTGGCCTGAGCTGTTGCGGTCCAGGAATGCCGAGAACTGAGTCAGGCCTCGCCGGCGTGGCGTTGGGCTGGTTCCTTACGGGGCAGTCGATGGCGTGTCGATTGGATTCAGTATCCTGAGGTCGGGAAAGCGGCTGAAGTCGCGGTCGGTGGTCGCGATGCAGGCGCCATGTTCCATGGCCAGCGCCGCGAGATGGGCGTCCATCACCATTGCGCCTCTCGCTTGTCCCTTCACGCAGAACCGCTCCAGCAGCCGCCAGGTTCGAGTCCCTGGCTGGAGAAGTTGTACGTTGGGCTGCTGAAGCCATGATTCGACCAGCGAGCAGGCCTCCGATGGAGACAGCGGGTGGTTGAAAATCCGCTGATCCGACGCGATGCGCACGAACGCCAACAGTGTGATCAGGGCGAAACGCAGAGGTCGCCCTGACGACATCTCGGCGGCGAGCCATTGCCGCGCGGCAGTGTGACAGGGGCTCTCGGAGTCGTAGGCGTAGAGCAGCAGGTTCGCGTCGACGAGCGTCATCGCCGCGCCGGTCCGTCGAGGAGATCGAGCAGTCCCCCAATGTCGTCGAGATCGAACCCGGCCCTGAGGCCCAGTGGCCGCGGCTCAACGGTGAAGGGTGTCGCCAGCTCTTCCTCCGAGGGAGATGCGAGCCCACGGCGGAGGATTGCGTTGACCGTCTCCTTGAAGCTCAGTCGCCGCCGCGCAGTTTCTTCCCTCAACTTCTCGGCGACGTCTTCATCAAGACTGAGCGTCGTTCTCATGTGAGCGATGCTACGTAGAAGGCATCATGATGTCAACAGGAGCGCATCATCACACGAGACCAGACGCGCTATGATCTCCGCCTGTCCAGCACCGTGACCCCGCCCCGCGCCCCGCGGCGCCCCCACCGACACGAGAAGCACGGCGACGTCCGCGTTGATGACTACTACTGGCTGCGCGAACGGAACGATCCGGAGGTCCGCGCGTATCTGGAAGCCGAGAACGCCCACGTCCGGCAGGTGATGGCCGAGACGGCCGCCTTCGAATCACGGCTGTTCGAGGAGATCAAGGGACGCATCAAGCAGACCGACATGTCGGTGCCGTACCGCGACGGCGGCTACCGCTACTACGTGCGTTACGAGGACGGCAAGGAGTACGAGATTCACTGCCGCCGACCTGTCGATGGTCCTGGCGACGTTGGCGGTTCAGGCGGCTCCGACCGCCCCGCGGACGCGGCGGGATCTGGCGCACAGGGCGCGGCCCCGGACCGCGAGCAGGTGATTCTGGACGTCAACGAGGTGGCCGCCGGTCACGAGTTCTGCGATGTCGGGTCGCGCCCCGTCAGCCCGAATGGCCAGCTTCTCGCCCATGCCGTCGACATCGTCGGCCGGCGGCAATACGCCATCCGCGTGCGCGACCTTGCCACGGGAGAGGACCTGCCCGACGTCATTCCCGACGTCACCGCCAACGTCGCCTGGGCGGCCGACAGCCGGACGCTGTTCTACGCGCGCCACGACCCGACCACCTTGCGTCCGTATCAGATCCTGCGGCATCGGCTCGGCGACGACGCGCACGATGATCGCGTCGTCTACGAGGAGGCGGATGCCACGTTCTCGGTGGGCGTCTGGCGCAGCCGGTCTCGGCGCTACATCCTGATCGGGTCGTTCCAGACGCTCACCACCGAGATCCGGTATCTCGACGCCGCCGACCCCTGCGCACCGCCGAAGACGTTCCTGCCGCGGGAGCGCGGGCACGAGTACGGCATCGACCATTTCCGCGGGCGGTTCTATATCCGGACGAACGCCGGCGCGCGCAATTTCCGGCTGATGGAGACCGGCGACGACCGGCCGCAGCGGAACGCCTGGCGTGAGCTGATCCCCCATCGAGACGAAGTGCTGATCGAGGGGTTCGAGCTGTTTCGCGACGGGTTGGTCGTGGCCGAACGGCACGAGGGGCTCACGCGGATTCGTGTCCGTCCGTGGCATGGCGGCGGTGAACACCACATCGCCTTCGACGAGCCGGCCTACGACGTGGCCATCGACGTCAATCGCGAGCCGGACACGACGACGCTGCGGTTCCGCTACAGCTCGCTGACGACGCCGTCATCGGTCTATGACTACGACATGTCGACACGCGCGCGCATACTGCTCAAGCGGGAAGAGGTGCTCGGCGGTTTCGACCCCTCGTGCTACGAGACGCAGCGGCTGTTCGCGACCGCCTCCGACGGCGTGCGGATTCCGATCTCGCTCGTCCGCCGCCGGGGCGCGCCGGCACGAGCCGGCGCTGCGCCATTGCTGCTCTACGGCTACGGCGCCTATGGCATCAGCATGGAGCCGACCTTCCGCTCGTCGCGGCTGAGCCTGCTGGATCGCGGCGTCACGTTCGCGATCGCGCACGTGCGCGGCGGGGAAGAGCTTGGACGCTGGTGGTATGAAGACGGCAAGCTGCGGAAGAAGCAGAACACGTTCACCGACTTCATTGCCTGTGCGGAGCATCTCGTCGCGGAAGGCTGCACGGCGCCCGAACGGTTGTTCGCGATGGGAGGCAGCGCCGGCGGTCTGCTGATGGGCGCGGTCGTGAACATGCGTCCGGATCTGTTTCACGGGGTGGTGGCGCAGGTCCCGTTCGTCGACGTTCTGACGACCATGCTCGACGAGAGCATTCCACTGACGACGGGCGAGTATGACGAGTGGGGGAACCCGAACGACCCGGGCGACTACGACTGCATTCGCTCCTATTCGCCCTACGACAACATGGCGCCGGTCAGCTGGCCGCATCTGCTCGTCATGACCGGGCTGCACGACTCGCAGGTGCAGTACTGGGAGCCCGCGAAATGGGTGGCCCGGCGGCGGGTCATGCAGCCGGATGACGGCCGGCGGCTGCTGCTCAAGACCAACATGGACGCCGGTCACGGCGGCGCGTCCGGGCGCTACAGGCACTACCGCGAACTGGCGCTCCCATACGCGTTCCTGCTGGACCTGGCAGGCACGGCGGACCCCGTCTGACCGTGCGAGATACGAGCCGCAACGGCGAAGGCGGGTGCAGCCGCACGACGGCAAGGCGTGCGTCGCGGCCTCGCCGCGACTGTCTCAACGGTTCGGCGACCAGCCGTCGTTCGACGGGCCGTTCTGGTGGAACCGTGAATCGGGACTCAGAATGTTGCCCTCGGCGTAGGTCGCCCACGCGTTGCCCCAGAATTTGCCGGCCCGATAGGTCGCGTTGCGTACCCTGATGAGCAGGTTCTGATACTCGACACTGCCTGTCGGGTGGCCGCTGAAGCTCTCGATGTCGCCGTTCCCCAGGATGACCACGTCGATTCCGGGGGTCGAGGCAATCTCGTATGCATTGTTCACGCCTTCGACGGTCTCGATCATGACGGCCACCAGAATGTTGTCGTTCACCGAGCTCCGGTAGGTCTCACCGGGGTTCAGGAAGTCGTTCCAGAGCCCGCTGCCGCCCTGGCTGCGCCGCCCGGCGGGAGGGAACCGTGCATGCCGCGCGGCGTCTCTCGCCTTGATGACATCGTCGACCATCGGCACGATGGTGCCCAGAACCCCGAGATCGTAGGCCTTCTGCATGTTGGCCTCGAGGGCGTCCGGCATCCGGATCATCGGGGTCGCGCCGACGTGGGGGCAGGCGCGCATCATGTCTTCGACCTGATCGAACCGCTGGCGCGAGTGCTGCATCTCGAACCAGGTGTAGTCGTAGTGCTTCGCCATCTCGCAGTACTGATCCGTATCGAACCGGCTCTGCGTGTGACTGAAGACCTGCTCGCCCCGCAAGAGCTTGGCCTTCGCCTTGTTGTAGAGCCTGCGGTCCGGATCATCCATGAAGGCTCGTACGGCCCAGCCCCACGGCCGGCCCGGATCGATCGGCACCAGCTCGATGGTGCCGGCCGCGGAATCAACGGCCACGGCGGCCGGCTCCTGAGCCTGCGGCCACGTCGTCATCAGAGGTAGTGCTACCGCCGCCACGCATGCACGAACGAGAACTGTTCGCATGTCGCCCTCCTGTTCCGGATTCAGGCAGCCAGTATGGCACGGGCTGCTAGCGGCCCGTGGCGGAATCCCCGTTCTACTCCAGCGCCTCGTATACCAGCGTCTGGAACTCGCGTTCGATCTCGTAGGCGGCGAACTCGCCGTATTGCGTCCACACCATGCCGATCAGCTCCGCCACCGGATCGATCCAGAAGAAGGTGTTGGCGGCCCCGGCCCAGCGGAAGACACCGTCGTTGTCCGGTTCCGGCGAGGCGGCGGCGTCCACCGCTACCGCGAACCCGAGCCCGAATCCATACGCGGGACTCAGGTAGTTTCCGACGGCGATCGGAATGAGCGAGTCCGGCAGGTGGTTGGTGCTCATCACGCGCACCGTGTCGGCGGCGAGAATCCTGACCCCGTCAAATTCACCCTCCTGCAGCAGCATCTGCGCGAAGCGGATGTAGTCGGACGCGGTCGATGTGAGGCCGCCGCCGCCGGAGAGCCAGGCGGGCGGGCGCGTGTACTGACCGTCGGTGGGCGAGTCGGTGGCCTGCAGCGCGCCGTCCGGTCGAGCGTAGCTTGCGGTGAATCGGTCCCGTTTGTCCGCCGCCACCATGAACGCGGTGTCCTGCATGTCGAGCGGGTCCAGAATGCGCGTCTTCACGAACTGATCGAACGTCTGTCCCGAGGCTACTTCGATGACGCGGCCGAGGATGTCGGTCGAGACGCTGTAGTTCCAGCGCTCGCCCGGGTGCGCGAGGAGCGGGAGCGCGGCGACGCCGTCGGCGAAGTTGTCGAGACCCTGCGCGGTGAAGAAGACGCCCGACTCGTTGTAGATGCGATCGACCGGGCTGTCGCCGAAGAATCCGTAGGTGAGCCCGGAGGTGTGGGTCAGAAGGTGCTGGATCGTGATCGCGTCGTTCGGCGGCACCCGCTCGCCGGCGGCGGTCAGCACGGTGACATCGGCGAACCCTGGCACGAACTTCGATAGCGGGTCGTCGAGCGCGACCCGGCCTTCCTCGACCAGCATCATGACCGCGGTGCTCGTCACCGGCTTGGTCATCGAGAAGATGCGGAAGATGTCGTCCGGCTCGAGCGGGTCGGCGGCCTCCAGGTCACGCATTCCCACCGCGTCCCAATGCACGACCTGGCCCCGCCGCGCGACCATCGTCATCACCCCGGCGAGTCGGCCGTCGTCGACGTAGGCCTGCATCGCCGGGCGGATGCGGTCGAGCCGCTCGGCCGACATGCCCGCGGTGTCCGGCGTGGTGCGCGGCAGCCCGGCGCTGTCCGCGACCGCCGTGCCGGCTTCGGAGTCGCCCTGCCCGCCTCCCGCGGCCGCCGTGGCCTGGTCGAGATCCGCCTGCATCTCCGTCGGCCCACAGCCAACCGTGAGACCGAGAATGGCGAACAACGTGGTGATCGAGACGATCCTGTGCAGCATGACGCGCATCCTCTCCCTCGTGTTCGTCGTGACGTGACGTGTCCTGTCCTCAATTATAGGAAGCACGCGGAACAACGCAATGGCGCGGCAGGCCACCGGCCCCCGCGCGAGCCCGCGCCGCAATGGCGCGTGATGTCGGGATGGAGGGTGGCGTCGCCGGCGCGCAGGGTTGTATCGACCGGCGCTGGCGGCTAGGATCAGGGCGGTATCCGCATGACAACCGATCACACGGTCATCGCCCGCGCCGCGCTGCGATTGGCTGCCGCGCTGGTGGCCGTGTCGGCGATGGTCGGACCGCTGCACGCGCAGGACTCGCCGCCGGCGGCGCGCGAGCTGCTGGACCGCTACTGCATCGCCTGCCACAACGCGCGCATGGCGGGGCAGGGCGCCGTGCCGTTCGCGTTCGACGACCTCGATCCGGCGAACATCGGCCGTCACCCGGAGATCTGGGAGCAGGTGGTGCGGAAGCTGCGTCTGGGCATGATGCCGCCGGTCGGCCGGCCCCGTCCCGACCAGGCAGCTTATGACGCCTTCGTGCCCTGGCTCGAGACCGAGCTCGACCGGTTGCCGTCCGTCGATCCAGGTCGTCCCGCGGTGCGCCGACTGACCGAGGCCGAGTACATCAACGCGGTCGACAGCCTGCTGGCGGTCGAGATCGACCGGCGTTGGCTGCTGTTTCCCGCTGACGATGTGGATGAATCGGGTTTCGCGACCAACGGGGACGTCCTGTCGATCTCGCCGGCGCTGTTCGAACGGTATCTGGCGGCGGCGAACCGCATCAGCCGTCTGGCCGTGGGCGACCCGACCATCGGGCCGGGGTACGCGGCCGCCACCTACGACACCCACCGCCTGCAGTATCAGGACGATCGGACCAGCGAGGACCTGCCGTTCGGTTCGCGCGGGGGGCTGGCGATTCGCCACCACTTTCCGGTCGACGGCGAGTACGAGCTCACCATCCGGCTGCGTCGGATGATCTACGACTACATCGTCGGCATGCGCGAATCCCAGCAGCTCGACGTGCGTCTCGACGGCGAACTGCTTGAGAGTTTCACCGTGGGAGGCGCCGAGCAGCACGGATACCCGTCCGCCTACACCTTCTTCGGCACCATCAGAGGCGACCCGGCCTGGGAGGAATTCGTCTCCAAGGGGGCGGATGCTCATCTCAATCTGCGGTTCGAGGCGCCGGCCGGTGTGCACGTCGTGGGCATTGCGTTCGCGAACGCGCGTACGGAAGCGACCGGCGTGCTGGAACGACGCCTGTCCGGGTTTTCGCTGAGCGGGCGCGGCTTCTATCACGACAATGCGGCCGTGGCCCGGGTGAACATCGTCGGCCCGCACCGGGTGAGCGGCCCCGGCGACACCCCGAGCCGGCGGCAGATCTTCACCTGCCGTCCGGCAGCGGCGGCCGCTGAGACGGCGTGCGCGCGGCAGATTCTGTCGTCGCTCGCGCGCCGGGCGTATCGCCGGCCGGCGACCACCGCCGACGTTGATACGTTGATGGAGTTCTACGTCCAGGGGCGGAGCGAACGGGGTTTCGAAGGCGGCATTCAGAAGGCGGTCGAACGGTTGCTGGTGTCGCCGGAGTTCCTGTTTCGTATCGAGGCTGATCCGGTCGATGCCGCGGCGGGGACGGCGTATCGCCTGTCCGATCTCGAACTGGCGACCAGACTGTCCCTGTTCCTCTGGAGCGACATTCCCGATGACGAGCTGCTGACGCTCGCCGAAGCCGGCCGGTTGCGCGATCCGTCCGAACTGGAGCGTCAGGTGAGCCGCATGCTGGCCGACGCGCGGTCGCGGGCGCTGGTCGACAACTTCCTGAGCCGCTGGTTGCAGCTCAATCGCCTGCAGGGCGTGATGCCGGATGCGGACGTCTTCTACGAGTTCGACGAGAATCTGCGCGCCGACATGACCCGCGAGACGACGCTGTTTCTCGACAGCCAGCTCCGCGAGGATCACAGTCTGCTCAATCTGCTGACCGCCGACTACACGTTCGTCAACGAGCGGCTCGCGGGCCACTACGGCATTCCCGAGGTGTATGGCGAGCGCTTTCGCCGGGTCGTGCTCGAGGACCCGCGCCGCGGCGGGGTGCTCGGTCACGCCAGTCTGTTGACGGTGACCTCCTATCCCACGCGCACGTCGCCGGTGCTGCGCGGCAAGTGGCTGCTCGACAACATCCTGGGCATGCCGCCTGCGCCGCCGCCCGCCGATGTGCCGGCGCTGGCGGAGAACGATGGCCGCGGCGCCGTGCTGTCGCTGCGAGAGCGGACGGAGCAGCATCGACGCAATCCCGCCTGCGCCGTTTGCCACCGGGTCATGGATCCACCCGGCTTCGCGCTCGAGCACTTCGATGCCGTCGGTCGCTGGCGGGCCGCCGACGAGAGCGATCTGCCGGTGGACGCAGCGGGCGTGCTGGGCGACGGCACCCCGGTCGACGGACCGGCGGCGCTGCGTGCGGCGCTCGGCGTCCATCGCGAGAGCTACGTCCGGACGGTGACCGGGAAACTGTTGACCTACGCGCTCGGGCGGCGCATCGAGTACTTCGATCAACCGGCCATCCGCGCAATCACGGCGGCGTCCGCCGCCGAGGACCACCGCTGGTCGGCGATCATTCGTGAGATCGTCAAGAGCATGCCGTTTCAGATGAGGAGAGCCGAGTCATGATGATCACGAAGAAGGCGATCCCGCGCCGCACCCTCCTGCGGGGGATGGGCACGGCATTGGCCCTGCCGCTGCTCGATGGCATGGTGCCGGCGTTGAGCGCGCTGAGCACGACGGCGGCCAGACCGGTGCTGCGGTTTGGCGCCGTATATGTGCCCAATGGCATCGTGATGCAGAACTGGACGCCGGCGGGGGAGGGGACCGCGTTCGAGCTGACGCCGATCCTCGAACCACTCGCGCCGTTCCGCGACCAACTGACGGTGCTGTCAGGGCTCAACAGCACGCCGCCCGGGGACGTGCGGGGCGGGACGCACTCGCGCGCCGCGACACGGTTCCTGACCGATGAACAACCGCGGCAGTTGGACGAGTGGGCCGAGCGCGAGCCGGTGTCGATGGATCAGATCGCGGCGCGGGTGCTCGGGCAGCAGACGCCGCTGGCGTCGCTGGAGCTCGGTCTGGAAGGGGCAAACTTCGCCGGATCCTGCGACAGCGGCGGTTTCAGTTGCGCCTTCTCGTACACCATTTCCTGGCGCAACGCGTCTACGCCGCTGCCGATGGAGCACAATCCGCGCGCGGTGTTCGAACGGTTGTTCGGCGACAGCGAGAACACCGACCCCGCGGCCCGGCGCGCCCGCATGCGGGACCAGCGCAGCATTCTCGACTCGGTGAGCCAGGACGTCGCGCGGCTGGGCCGGCGCCTGGGACCGGCCGATCGACTCAAGGTCGGCGCCTATCTCGATGCCATCAGGAGCGTGGAGCGCCGTATCCAGATGGCCGAGACGCAGGGGGCGACGGACGTCCCGCTGATGGCGCGGCCGCTTGGCGTGCCGGCCGACTTCGTCGAGCATGCCTCGCTGATGTACGACCTGCAACTGCTGGCGTATCAGATCGACCGCACCCGGGTCGTCACCTTCATGGCCGGGCACGAGCTGAGCGGCCGCACCTATCCGGAGATCGGCGTACCCGACGCGCATCACCCGCTTTCGCATCATCGGGGCGTGCCGTCCGCGCTCGAGAAGCTGACCAAGATCAATACCTACCATGTGTCGCTGTTCGCGGCGTTCCTCGACAAGCTGCGCGCGACTCCGGACGGCGACGGCTCGCTGCTCGATCACACCATGATCGTGTACGGCGCCGGGATGAGCGACAGCAACGCGCACTCGCCTTACAACCTGCCGCTCCTGCTGCTCGGCGGCGGCGCGGGTCAGCTCGCAGGCGGACGGCACCTCGTGTACCCGGATGGGACCCCGCTGGCCAACCTGCATGTCTCGTTGCTGGACAAGCTGGGCGCGCCGATCGAGCGCATCGGTGACAGCGCGGGGCCATTGCCGAACCTGTTCACTGTCAACGCCGGCCGGCTGTCCGGGGTGTAGACCCGTATGACCCGACCGCACAGGCTGGCGGAATCCAGGCTCGGCCGGGGCCCGCTGCTGGTCGCGCTCGCCGCTCTGCTGCTGACCAGCGGCGGTGCACGCGCGCAGGAACGGGATCTGCGGCTGATCGAGGCAGCCAAACGGCAGGACGCCGGCGCGGTGCGCGCCCTGCTGGCTCGGGCGGTCGATGCCGACACGACCCAGCCCGACGGTGCGACGGCGTTGCACTGGGCGGTCCACCACGACGACCTGGAGATGGCCGGCCGCCTGATCGCGGCGGGCGCCGATTCCGGACGCGCGAACGACTACGGAGTCACTCCGCTGTTTCTGGCCTGCGAGAACGCCAATGCGGCGATGGTCGAAGCATTGCTGGCGGCCGGCGCCGATGCCGCCGCGGCCGTGACGACCGGTGAGACAGTGCTGATGGGTTGCGCGCGAACCGGAAGCGCAGACGCGGTCCAGGCCCTGGTCACCCACGGCGCGGACCCCAACGTGCGTGAAGACCGGGAGCTTCAGACGGCCCTCATGTGGGCAGTCGCCCGCGGCCACGTCGCCGTGGTCCGGGTGTTGATCGCGGAGGGGGCAGACATCGAGGCGCGGTCACGCGCGTCGCGTCACGTGATCAGCCGGCGGTTGCAGTCGGAGCTGCGTTACGGCGAGCTGGGCCGCAGCTTCGGCACCGACGCGGAAGAGACGCAGCTCGGCGGTTTCACGCCGCTGCTGTTCGCCGCCCGGCACGGCGAGGTCGACGCGGCCCGGCTGCTGCTCGACGCCGGAGCCGATGTCGATGATACGGCTGCCGACGGTGCCAGCCCCCTGGTGGTGGCCGTCTTCAGCGGACACGGGTCGGTCGCGCGGCTGCTGCTCGAACGCGGCGCCAATCCGAACGCCGCCGGCGCCGGCTACACGGCGCTCCACGCCGCGGTGCTGACCGGCGACGCGGAGGTCGTCAGCGCCCTGCTGGCGCAGGGCGCGCGGCCGGACGGGCAGGTGATTCAGGCGACCCGAGTGACGCGCAACGGGCAGGTCCTGATGATCAATGAACTGCTGCTCGGGGCCACGCCGTTCGCGCTCGCCGCCAAGACGACCGAAGTCGAGATCATGCGCCGGCTGGCGGATGCCGGTGCAGACGCGCAGATTCCGCTCAGGAACGGCTGGACACCGCTGATGCTGGCGGCCGGGGCGGGTTGGCGCTACGAGGTGTGGGACCGGCGCGACCGGGTGTTGCCTCATCTGCTGGCCACGCAAACCGAACTGGTCGACGAGGCGGGCACGCTGGCCGCAGTGCAGCTTGCGGTGGAACGGGGTGCGGACGTCAACGCGGTCGATGCGGCCGGGAACACCGCCATGCACCATGTCGTCGACAAGGGGTTCGACCGCGTGGTGACGTATCTGGCAGAGCAGGGCGCGGACCTGGACGTGGAGAACGACCGGCGCCAGACACCGCTGGCGATCGTCGTCCGCGGCCGGACCGGCAATACGGCGGCGGCGCCGGCGACGGTCGAGGTGCTGCAGAGGCTGGGTGCGCGCGAGCGGCGTCCGGCTCAGCGATAGCGCCAGGCGAGCAAGCGCCGCTCGAGCCGCTCCGCGAGCGCGAAGAGCAGCAGGACCACACCCATGATGATGACGATCAGGCCGATCGTCAGTGCTGCATTGTAGGTGCTCTGCGCGAACTGCAGCAGGTAGCCGAGCCCCCGGCTGGACGCCACGAACTCGCCGACCACGGCGCCCGTGAACGCAAAACCAACCGCCACCTTGAAGTTGCCGAGCACCCAGGCGGTGACCGACGGGATGTAGACCTCCCGTATCAGGACGGTTCTCCCGCCGCCCAGCATCTGGATCCGCTCGACCAGTTGACGGTCCACCTCCTTGATGCCGTTGTAGACGGCAAAGAAGATCAGCACAGTGACCAGAATGGTCGCGAGCGCGAGCTTCGACGCCAGTCCGATGCCGAGCCAGATGACGAACAGCGGCGCCAGGATGACGCGGGGAATTGCGTTGAGAAGGATCATGACCGGCTCGAGCAACTCGGCCAACCACGGCGAGAGCGCGGCCGCGAATCCCAGTCCGACACCGAGCGCCAGCCCGAGCGCCAGCCCGGCGAACGCCGCGGCGGCCGTCGCCCCGAGGTGCGGCCAGAGCTGGCCGTCCGCGGCCAGCCCGTAGATGACCTGGCCGACGGCGCTTGGCGGCGGCGCGTAGAACGGGTCGAGCCAGCCGGCGCGCGCGAGCGTCTCCCAGACGGACAGGAGCAGCAGGCCGGCCAGCGCCCGCCTGACTGCCGGGCCGCCGCTGCGGCTGATCATGACGCCGCGGGTCCTTCCGGCGCCAGCGACAGATCGTCCCAGAGCTGGCGCAGCAGCGGAGCGAAGGCGGGATGCCGCCGCGTGTCGAGCACCTGCCGGGGTCGGGGAATCTCGACGTCGTGACGGGCGCGAATGCTGGCGCGTGGTCCCTGTCCGAGCACATAGACGACATCGGATGCGCTGATCGCCTCCTCGAGGTCGTGGGTGACCAGCAGCACCGTCAACTGCTCGCGCTCGACCCATTCCAACAGTTCCTGGGTGATACGGGTCCGGACGATGGCGTCCAGCGACGCAAACGGCTCGTCCATCAACAGCAGCTTCGGCTCGAGCGCGAGCACCTGGGCGATGGCGACGCGTTTGCGCTGGCCGCCGGACAACTGTCCCGGATAGCGGTCTCCGAACCCCGCGAGTCCCAGCAGCGCCAGCCAATGGTCCGCCTGCTCGGCTGCCGCCCGTTTGGGGAGCGTTCTGATGCGCAGACCCAGGGCCACGTTCTGCCTGACCGTCCGCCAGGGGAGCAGGGCGTCGTCCTGGAACAGGAATCCGACATCGCGCAGCGGCACGTCGAGTTCGACGGTGCCGCGCTCGGCCCGTTGCAAGTTGGTCACCACTCGCAGGATGCTGGTCTTGCCGGACCCGGAGGGGCCGATGAGGCTGGCGAATTGTCCCGGTCCGACGGCGAGGTCGATGCCATCGAGCACCGGTTCCCCGCCATAGCCGACCCGCAGTCCGCTCACCCGCAGCATGCGGCTCCCGGTCGGAACGGCGGGTGGGACCGACAGTCGCCGCGTACGACGCTAGCCCGCGAGTGCGCCGGCATCCAGCAGGGTCTCCAGATCGACCTGTCCCGGTTCCAGCAGGCCCGCGACCTCCTGGGCCCTGACCACCCGCTCGGCCGCGGCGGCGTCGATCCGCACGTGCTCGGGATACAGCGACAGGCGGTAGCGCTCGATGATCTGCTGGAGTTGCGCGACATCCCCACCTGCCACAAGGGCGCCTGGCAGCGCCGCCACGATCTCGGCCGGCGGCAGCGTGCGGGTGTCCGTCAACCCTCCCTGGAGCGCGGCGGCCAGACGGCGTATCTCCGGCAGGCGCCGGTCACGTTCGTCCGCTCGCACCGAGACGCCCATGAACTCGTAGGCGCCCCCGAGGTGGCGGCGGGCCTCTTCGATCTCCATGAAATTGACCAGTTCGCGTCCGCCGGCCTGCGTGATGAGCGAGAGCGCCGGTTCCTGCAGCATGGCCGCATCGACCTGACCGATGCGCAGCGCGTCGAACAGATTGGTGCCGATGGCGGCGATGCGCACGCCGGCGGCGTCCACGTTGGCCTGATCGAGCAGGTAGAGCAGCAGGGCGTGGTCGGCGTTGCCCAGACCGGAGATGCCGACCGTCCGGTCTGCAAGGTCACGGACCGCGCGAACCGTGTTCGCCTGTGCAGGGCCGGCGGCCAGCGCGAACAGCGGCAGCCGGCCGGTCGAGGCGACCCGCCGGACCGACGCCCCATTGGCCGCGGCCTGCAGTGCGACGTCAAACGAGGTGCCGGCGTAGTCGACGGCGCCTCCGACGAGGGCCTGCATGGCGGCGGTGCCTCCCCGGGTATACACCAGCTCGGCATCCAGCCCCTGGGCCGCGAAGTGGCCGTGCACGCGGGCCACCTCGTAGGGCACCACGCAAAGCAGTTGTCCGCAGAAGGCGAGCCGCACGCTGTCGGCGCCGGTCCCCGGGTCCGGCGCGCAGCCGCTGACCGCGACCACACCGGCGGCTCCCAGCAGCCCCCTGAGCGCCGTCCGCCGATCCCAGTGCCGGCCCGGTTCCGGCCAGCGCGGGTCAGCGTCCTGCCGGTCGGGGGCGGTGTCGGCCACGACACCGATCAGGTTCGGATTCGTCGCCTCGCAGCAGCCCATGGGAATCGGTCCGCCAAACCGCCGGCGCCGTCAGCGGGACACGTAGCCGACGGCGAATTCCTTGAGCCGTTCGCTCCGCAGCCCGATCGCCTCCGCCTCGGTCATCGCCCGGTCGGCGTTCCAGCCATCCTGCGTCACCCGCTTGATGAACCACATGGCGCCGACCCGGTTCGCCGACGCGCAGTGGATGTAGGCCGGTTGGTTCGCGGTATCGGCGATCGCCGCCAGAAACTGCTCGGTGGTCTCCGGCGTGGGCGCCCTGAACGGAATGTGGATGTAGGTCAAGCCGGCCTGGTCGGCGGCCGCCCGGCTCGCCCCGATGTTCGCGCCCTCTTCCTCGGCGGTGCGGAAGTTTATGACCGACGCGAAGCCGAGCTGCTTCAGTGCCGGCATCGCCTCGGCCGGGGTCGCGCCCGCGCAGGCGACGGTGGCGTCGACGCGAGTGTAGTTCCTCACGCCCGGCGGTGCCTCCTCCTGGGCGCTCGGGGCGGCGGCGGTTCCGAGACCGAGCGCCAGGACGGTGGCGACGGCGCTCGCAAGCAAGGTCGATCGCACGGAGCGGTGCACGCTGGTCATGGTGTTTTTCCTCTCAGTCACGGTGGAGTGTCGTTGTGGCCTGCTAGTCAGGTAGAGTCCCGCCTCCAATGTCGTCCGGCGTGTCGTCATCGGCGATGGCCAGCTCCCCGCGCTCGGCCTGGTCAAGCAACGCCCTCGCCTGATCAGCCAGATCTGCCGGTACGAGTACTTCCGCGGCGCCGATCCCGTCGACCGAGATCGCATGCGTGATGCGCAAGGTCTCGCCCCGGAGCTGGCACGGGATGTCGTGCGCTTCGAGAAACGCCTTGATCTGCGCCTCCACGAACTGGCCCTGCACGGTCGAGATGACGACGTATCGGTCCGTGTCGCTCATGCCTGACCGCTGCACAGGTTCCTAGTCGCGGCGCGGCTCGGTGCCCTCGATGACGGCAACACCTTCCGGGACCGCCTCGAGCATCGCCCGCACCCCGTTCCGGATGAACGTGGTCGTGCCGGGCGCCTGGAAGAACAGGAACCCCTCGCGGTCACGCCACGCGGACGGACCACCGAGCGCCTTGCCCGCGCCGAGGGTGTCGTCCTTGATCTTGGTGATCAGCCGCTCGTACTCCGGCTCACCCTGGCGGCGTCCGGAAAAGCTGCTCAGATCGCTGCTGGCGGCGAAGATCGCGTCCACACCGTCGACGCTGGCGATTGCGGCCGCCTGCTCCACACCGTCGGGCTGCTCGATCATTGCCACGATCATGATGTTGTCGTTGGCGGTCCGGCGATAGTCCCGGCCCCAGAGGGCGCCATACTGTCCGCCGCCCTGGCTGCGGATACCCATCGGCGGGTACTTGGCCCACTGCACCGCCTTCTCCATCTCCTCGGCGTCGACGACCATCGGCACGATGATGCCGAGGGCGCCGATGTCGGTCGCCTTCTGGATGTCACCTTCCGTGGCGTCCGGCACGCGGATGAACGGGACCGCCGGCGCGCCTCTGCAGGCCCAGATCATGCGGGCCACGTCCTGATACGTCAGGGGGCTGTGCTGCATTTCGATCCAGATGAAGTCGAACCCCGCGTTGGCCATCGCGCAGTAGATCTGGGGGTCTGATGTGTCGACCGTGCCGCCGACGATCTGCTGACCCGACATCAGCTTCTGCTTGGCGGTGTTGTACATCTGCTGCGCCTCGGCGCCAGAGACGGCGCTCAGGGCGATGAGGGCGGCGACGACTACAGACAGGACGATTCGTGTGGCGCGCATGCTTGCTCCTTCGGTGACTGTGCCGCGGGTCACTGATCTACTTCATCGGAGAGTAGTCGGTCGCCTCCATGAAGACCGCCTCGACGCCGCTGACGATACGCCCGTCGACCTGCGACGCCCGCGCGGCCTCGGTCCACTCGGGATCGTCCCGGAAACTCTGCCAACTGTCGGTGGCCGCCTGGCGGCTGTCGTGCGCGATGATGTAGATCAGCGTGTTCTCGGAGTCGGGGGCGTCCTGCGGCACCCAGTAGCCGACGTTATGGATGCCGTGCTTTTCGAAGAGGCGCATGGTGTGGTCGCGGAACCGCGCCTGCAGGTTGGGCAGTTTGCCCTCCGGCGCCGTATACGTTCTCAGTTCGAACACCTTTCCGCTGCCCTGGGCCTGGACCGTATCGGTCTGCCAGATCGTGCCGGCGGTGAAACCGGCCGCGAAGATCGCGGCGCCGAAGAGGATGAAGCCACGTCCATTGCTGCTCATGTGCGCTCCTTGAGATGCTGGATCTGCGTCGATTGGATCTGCGACAAACGGTGTATCGGACGCCGGGCTGGCGGCGCCAGTCGCAACCGGCCGGGTCGCCAACGATCCCGAGGGCGCCCAGCGGCCGGTGACGCCGTCGGGACGGCGCGGTGTTACGGTCTGTGCACGTTGAAGATGGCAAGTTCGCCATCGTCGCCGAACGACACGACGGGGAACTCCTGCGGATTCGGCCCCTCCATGCCCGGGGCGCCGATCGGCATGCCCGGCACCGAGATGCCGGTCACGTCCGGGCGCTCGCTCAGCAGCCGTCTGATGTCCTCGGCCGGCACGTGCCCCTCGATCACGTAGCCGTCGACCAGGCCCGTATGGCAGGAGAACAGCCGGTCCGGCACGCCGTTCTGTTGCTTGATCGGCGTCACGTCAGCGACGTCGGTCGTCTTCACGGTGAACCCCGCGTCCTTGAGATGATTGACCCATCCCATGCAACACCCTCAGGTGGGCGACTTGTAGACCTCGACCACCGGCTCCTGGGTCCGTGCCGTGGTCAGGGTGGCCACCCCGACCAGCACCGAGAAAAGCAGGGTCAACAGCGTGCGCATGCCAGCTCCTTCGAAAATGACGTGTGGCCTAGGCGCCTCATGGCGCCAAAGGCGGCCGCGGCGGCCGCGGCGCCCGCGGCGCCCGCGGCGCCCCGCGGGATACCGGTGTCAAGACTACCCGCTGTCGCCGGTCCTGGCAACCCATCGCAGCGCAGGCAGTCCGTCGATGCTGGCGTCGTTGTACTCTCGCTGGTAGGCGAGCAACCCCGCTTCACCCTTGTGCGCCACCCACTTGGCGAGTTGCGGACGATGGTTCGCGAAGGTGTACTCCGGCACCCCGAACCCGCACGAGTCTGAAATGCGGGTGACTTCGACCCGGATGATGGCCCGGCCGGACGGATCCTCGGGGAACTGTGGCCGCAGCGCGGCCCACTCGGGGTCCTGCGGTTCCACCACGCCGCCGCGTCCGTGCAGGCGGACGATGATCGGCGGTCCCTCGAAGGCGCACAGCATGAGGATGATGCGGCCGTTCTCGCGCAGATGCGCGATGGTCTCGGCGCCGCTGCCCACATGGTCGAGATAGGCCACGTGACGCGGACCCAGCACCCGCAAGCAGTCGAGGCCTTTCGGCGACAGGTTCAGATGTCCGTGTCCATCCAGCGGCGCGGTGGCCACGAAGAACATGTGCTGCTTCTCGATGAAGCTGCGGAGCGCCCCGTCCAACGCTTCGTACTGCTCGCCCATCCGTTCCTCCGTATCCCTTCCGCCGGTCCTCCGGCAGTTTCGCCAGATACTGCTGAATCGTCTTCGCCTCCGAGTGCATCGGTTCACCTGCGCGGGCGACATTCATTCTACCGATCCCGCCCGGCTGCCAGCCGGTCATGCATGGTCAGCTCGTGCAGCAGCGGGCTGTCCGCCAAGTCCGGATCATGGCTTGCGATCGCGCAATGGTTCAGACCGTGCGGCGTCGAGCGAACGCTGAATGACCGCCTTCGTTCGTGCGATGAGTTCGCCCAGCCGCGCCTCGTCGTAGTCCGCGGTGTCAATCGGTTCATCGAGGATGACGTCGACCCGCCCCGGCCGTGGCGCGAGCGTGGTCTTCGGCAACAGCGCGAACGTGCCCCGGATCGTGACCGGCACGATCGACACTCCCGCCTTCAGCGCGATCTTGAAGGTGCCGGGATGGAACGTCTGCAAGCGGCCGTCCGGCGTGCGGGTGCCCTCGGGAAAGACAGCCAGCGACCGCCCGTTGCGCACGCCGTCGATGACCCGGCGCAGGCTGGCCACCATCTTGCGCGGGTTGCCCCGGTCGATCGGAAAGTGACCGCCGGTCCAGAGGTGCCAGCCCATGAACGGCACGTAGAACAGCCCGCGCTTGGCGATGATGCGGAACGGGTAGGGAAGATAGGCGAACAGCGCCGGGGTGTCGATCAGACTCGAGTGGTTCGCCATGTAGACGTAGGGCCGGTCGGGGCGGACCCGCTCGGCGCCGTGCACGCGGATGCGGGAGAAGATCGACCAGGCCACCAGTCGGCACCACCAGCGGGCGCACCAGAACTGCCTGTCGCCGGTACGGTCGAACGGCCAGATCAGGAGCGACAGGCTGCCCATGACCACGGTGTGGATGTACAAGAGCAGATTCGCGAACGGCGCCCAGCAATAGACGAGCAGCAGCTTCACGGGCGGTGTCGGTTCAGCGTGGCAGCGCCGCCCGGATGTAGAGCATGTTGATGAGCGCCTGCGCACGCGCGAGTGGCCCCGGTTGTTCGAGCAGGCCGAGCCGATCGAGCGGGTCGATGTCGATGATCTGGGCGATGCCGTTGACCATGTCCTCGGCGGCCAGTCCCTCCGGCACCTGAAGGCCGGGCAGGCCGATCGGAATCAGACCGGCGAGTTCCTCCCGCAGATCGCCCAATGCCACCCGGTCGGTGGCGTTCAGCTCCTCGGAGATCGGCTCGATGTGCGCCAGACGATAGGAGCGGCTCTGGTCTTCACCGGTGATCCTGAACTTTGCCAGCCCGCCCAGCACGATGTTGTAGCGTCCGTCCGGGAGCTGCTCGACCTCGGCGATGACCCCGACGCAGCCGATCGGATAGACCGGCGGCCGTCCCTCGTACTCGTCTTCGTAGCCCGGTTCCAGCAGCACCATCCCGATCAGCCGGTCACCCTCGAGCGCGTCGGCGACCATGTCGCGATAGCGCTGCTCGAAGATATGCAACGGCCGGGTCGCGCGCGGGAACAGCATGACGTCCTGCAGCGGAAAGATTGGAATCGTGGGCGGCAGTGTGGAGGGGGCGAATCCCCGCGTAGTGGCCGGTTGCGCGCCGGCCGGGAGCGGCGCGCACAGGAGGACGGCGACGAGACACAGAAGGCGTGGGATGCTCATTCCGGGACCGCCTCCAGTTGCATCGCCCAATGTTAGCCCATCCAGAAGCCCTTTCTGTGGGAGATGCCGAGCACCTTCTTGCAGCCGGCGCAGAAATACACGTACCGGCGGCCGAGGAATGTCGACACCCGGCGGAACTGGATGTTCCTGATTGCGGTGTTGCAGTGCGGGCACAGCGGCGTGACGTCGTCGCGTTCTTCGCTCTCGATCATGGGACTCCTTTCGCGTTTGTTCTACGCCGGGCGGTGTGCGCGTATTCGACTGCCGGCCGAGCGCTTCAGCGCGCCGCATCGGCGGCCTGCAGGAGCGGCAGCACGGCCGGGGGCGCATCGGCCATCAGGCGGGTCAGGTAGGCGCCGTCGCCGGGCCGGTCCAGGACGATGCGCTTGTTGCGTTCGGGGCCGCTCATGGCCCTGCCCGTTCCTCGCGCAGCGTCCGGACGGCTTCGATGACCATCGCTGTCGCCGTGTCGATCTCCGCGACGGTGTTGCCCCGGCCGAGCGAGAAACGCACGCTCCCGCGGCGCCGCGCGTCCGGAACACCCATCGCACCGAGCACGTAGCTCGGTTGCAGCAGGGCGCTCGTGCAGGCGGAGCTCGACGATACGGCCAGTTCCGGCATCCGCTTCATGAGCGTGGCGCCGTCTATGCCGCCGAAGCTGAGGTTCGTCGTATTTGCCAGGCGTTGCGAGCGGTCTCCGTTGATGTCGACCCCATCGAGTGCGCCGACGACACCCGCTTCCAGGCGGTCCCGCAGCGCGCCCACCTCGTCGTTCGGGGGTAGGGTGGCGGCCGCTCCCATGCCGACGATGCCGGGGACGTTGAGCGTGCCGGACCGCGAGCCCCGTTCGTGGCCGCCGCCGTGCACCAGCGCCTCGCACCGCACGCGCGGCGCCTTGCGGCGGAGGTAGAGGAAACCGACCCCCTTGGGCCCGTTGATCTTGTGGGCGCTCGCACTCAGCAGATCGATGCCCATCTCGTGGACGTCGAGCGGCACCTTGCCGAACGACTGCGTGGCGTCGGTGTGGAAGAGCACCCCCCGCGCCTTGCACAGCCTGCCGATCTGGCCAATCGGGTGCAGAACCCCGGTCTCGTTGTTGGCGTGCATGACCGACACCAGCAGCGTGCGGTCCGTGATGGCGTCCGCGAGCCGTTCGAGATCGAGCCGTCCCTCGGTGTCGACCCCGAGGCAGGTCACCTCGATGCCCTGTGCGGCGAGATGCTCGCAGGTGTCGAGCACCGCACGGTGTTCGGTCGCCACGGTCACGATGTGCCGCTTGCGGTACACGGGCGACCGCATGACCCCCTGCAACGCGAGATTGTCAGATTCGGTGGCGCCGCTCGTCCAGACGATCTCACGCGGGTCGGCGCCGATGACCGCCGCCACCTGCCTGCGGGCGGTCTCGACCGCGGCCGCCGCGTCGCACCCGAGCGCGTGATGGCGGCTGGCCGCGTTGCCGAACCGATCGGTCAGAAACGGCATCATCGCCTCGAGCACCAGAGGGTCGAGCGGAGTCGTGGCGTTGTGGTCGAGATAGATCATCGTTTTCCCGCGGCCGACGCGGCCGCCACGGCGAAGATCAGCGGGTACAGTTTCTCGAAATACCACAGCTTGGCGAAATAGAGACCGATAGGCGCCGGGGAGAAGTCGGTCAGCGTCTCGAGCCAGCGCGCCCCGCGCGCGTCGCCGGTGGCGCAGACTGCCAACGCCGTCTCCTCGATCGTGCCGAAACTGCCGTCGCCCTGTTGGCGCGAGGCGAGGAAGCGTTCTCCGCGGCGCCGGATCTCGGCGGGCAGCAGATTGCCGCATTCGAGCACCCGCGCCGTGCCGTAGATTGGATTCGTCTGGTCGGCGGTCCAGGGGTTGCCGAACCACAACGGTATCCAGGCGCCGTCTGCCCGCTGGGAGCGCACCAGATAGCGGACGGCGCGCTCCATGGCGCCGTCGATACGCGGGTCGACCGATCGCCAGACCCGCCAGGCGCGCAGCGCGTGCGCGGTCAGGTCAGGGCTGCTCTGGTCGAACGGCAGCCGGCCCCAGCCTCGACAGAACGTCGGGATGCCGCCGTCGCGGTTCTGCAGGTCGAGCAGCCAGCGCGCCCCGGCAGTCGCCGCCGTCCGGGTCTCCGTATCGTCGCCCAGGGTCGCCAGCGCGAGAAGCGCACCCGACGTATCGTCGCCATCCGGCACGCCGCCGGGCAGGTCGGTCCAGGCCCAGCCGCCGGGCGCCGACCGGGTGTACGGATGCGTCTCGGTGTATTGCTGGTCGAGCAGCCAGCGCCGCAGGTAGCGCCGTTCGTCCGGTGTGAACGCACCCGCACCGAGCGCGTTGATGGAGAGCGTCGTCAACCAGGTCGCCAGGTTGGTGTCGATCGGCCAGCTCCCGTCGTCGCGGACCGCGGCGGTTAGAAACTTGACACCCTGCCGTGTGACCGGATGGTCGGACAGGCCGCTGCCGGCCAGGCTCATCGTGACGAAGCTCGTCAGCGGCGTCGCCTCCAGAAAGCCCCCCGAGGATGGCTGGATCGACTCCAGGATGCGCAAGGTGCGGGACTGAGCCAGGTTCCGGATGACGCGGGTGACGCCGCGTTGCGCCGGATGATGGTGGTGTTGCGCTTGCCCGATTGCGATCAGCGCCGGCAATGCATAGCTGACCACCGGCAGACCGGCCCACTTGAACCAGGCCTGCGGCAGCGCCGCGAGCTCGAACGGCAGCGCCGAAATCTGGTCCCAGCCGAAGCGGCCGGCCAAGGCGCAGTGGGTCAGAATGGGGACCGCGAAGGTCTGATCGTCGCCATATACGTCGCTGATGGCACGGGCCATCGACGCGGCCGTCGGTGTGCCGACCCGTGATGTGATCCATACGTCGGCCGCTTTCAGGCCGGTCGACCCGTGCATGCCGAGCGTGGCCCAGGCAAGGGTGGTGGTGCTGAGGTTGCTCGGGCAGCCCGGAGCGTCGCCAAACCCCCCGTCGTCATTCTGATGCGCCGCCAGCCATTGCAGACCCTCGCGCACCAGACGGTCGTGCCCCCCGACCAGGGTCAGCGCCGAGACCGCGGTGGCGGTCGCGAGCGGACTCGAGGACAGATCGCCTTCCCAGTGGCCGGCCGCCGTCCGCTCGGCGAGTAGCCGCTGAGCATTACGCAAGGCTGAGATGTCCCATTGCCAGGAGCGCGTAGTAGGTGTATTCGCAGTCCGGCTCATCGTCCGCCCAGGTGCCGCAAAACGCCTTGCCGGTCCACAGCGTATCGAGAAAGTCGAGCGTCGGCTCCTTCAGATGGGCGAACGACGCGTGCTGTCCCGACAGCGCGTGGAGCGCCGTCGCCGTCGACAGCAGATCGGGCATCGGCGCATCCGCGGTCGCCGCGAAGCCTCCCTCCGGATGGGCGCGCTCGAGGAGCCAGGTCACCGCATCGGGCGGAACCGGCGCCTGCATCTGGCGCAGCAGCGTCACCGCGGCGGCCGTGGTCGGTGTGGTCCGCACCGGTGAACGGTCATGCAGCGCGAACGGGGTCGGGGTCCGTCCCAGATCCTGCAGCGCGCCCCAGGCGAGGAAGCTGTGATACACGCTGCCGCGGTCCCAGCGGGCGTCGATGCGTGCCGCCAGGCCGGGCGGTGACTGCCGCAACGCCGCCCAGCAGCGCGCGAGGCAGCACAGATGCACCAGATCGAGATCGGCGCCGTCGGCGAAACCTGCCAGAAACTCCGGTACATTGGCCGGCAGGTCCCGTTGCAGCGCGATCAGGCCTTCGAGGGCGAAGACGGTGTAATACAGATCGCTCCGGCCGGCGCGGTCCCGCGCGCCGCCGTCGTCGTTGAACTGGGAGAGCAGATACTCGGCGACTGGCTCAGAGGCGTCCTGGAGCAGATTCGGCGCCAGTCGCGCGACTTGCAGCATTTCGAGCCTCAAACTCACTGCAGTAGCCCTCGATGAGTGTCTCGCCGAAGATCTTGCCGACGATACGGCGCATCAGCCCCTTGAGCGTCGGGCCCGACAGGAATCGCAGCGACCGGATCGCGTCTTCCTTGTAGGCCTCCAGCAGATCTTCGGCCTTGTCGAGCGCACCGCACGCGGCGGCGATGCGGCGCGCGTTTTCCGGCAGATCTCCCGCGCCCGACCTGATGACCGCGGCGATCTGCGCACGGTCCGCACCCTCGGCGCGTTTGTGCGCAATGGCGAGAATCAGCGACAGCCGCACCTGTTCGAGGTCGTTCGAATCGGCGTCGCCTCTGAAGTCCTCGATGTCGTCCTTGATCTGATAGGCGATACCCAGCGACTCGCTGTACTTGCGCAGCACGTTGTGAGTCTCGTCGTCGGCGTGTCCGAGGACCGCCCCGATTCGCAGTGCCACTTCGAAAGCGGCGGCCGTCTTCTGCCTGAAAATCTCGAGCACCTGCAGCGATGGCAACGGTTGCGGGTCGCACGCCCACAACAGTTCGCGTCCCTGCCCGCGGCTCAAGGTCACGTGCCCCTGGGCGGCGATGGCGGTCAGTTCTGCACGGCCGATCTCGCTCAGCAGCCGGTAGCCTTCACCCACCAGAAAGTCGCCGGCGTTGAGCGCCACCGGCACACCGACCTCGGTATGCAGGGCGGGGCTGTCGTAGCGCCGCTCGTCGCCATCCTCGATGTCGTCATGGATGAGCGAGGCCTTGTGGAAACACTCGATCGCGACCCCGGCCTTTCTGATCTCGGCGGACAGTCTCGGCTCGGCGTCCCGGCCGTCGCTCTCGAGTGCCATGTAGGTGCAGGCGGCCAGATACGGACGCCAGCGTTTGCCGCCCTTCTCCAGATAGCGGCGTGCGATGCGCGCCGTCTCGTCCTCGCCGGCGGCGCCCATGACGGCGTCGAGCGCCTCGGGGGCGAACCATCCGCGCACCGTCGTCTTCAAGGCGTCCAGGTCGAGGCGATAGGTCTTGTCGTCGGAGGTCAGGTGAATCAGGTCCCACACCCAATCCAGATCGACCGTCGTGTTGATGCAGTCGTCCTGCAGCAGCGGGATCGCGACGCCCGGAATGGCGGCCGCCTCCATGTGCGGGAAGCACTTTTCCAGCACGTTGATGCAACTGACTCCAACGATCGCTTCGATCTTGCCGGTCTCGATCATCGAGCGGACGATGGCCGACCCCTCGGCCACCAGCACCGCGTAGCCGAGACGCTCGGCTTCGACGGTCAGATCCTGGATGGAGCAGAGGCCGCATTCCTTGCAGAGCAGACCGAACTCGTCGAACGGCGCCGGACACTTCTCTTCCACCCGCAGGCACTTCGGGATTAGCAGCAACCGCCGGTCGTACGGAATCTGGGCGAGTGATTCACGCCAGGCGGCGTTGCTGACGAGGATGGAGGCATAGTCGCGATAGACCGCATCGAGACCGGCTTCGGCCAGCACGTGGCCGGTGTGCTCGGCCAGCTCGTCCATCGTGAGCGGCGGGATGGCGCCGACCCGTGCGACGTAGGCGTCCGTCATCTGTTTCAGCCGCAGCCGGTCCTGCTTGTCGTCGGGGATGTTCGATTGCGCGCGCCGGTAGGTCTGTCGCGGAACCTGCACGGGCAGGTGCAACGGAACTACCTGCGGCTCGACTGGCGTTTCGATCTGGTCCTGTGTGTCCGAGTGCATGCGGGTCACAGTCTCTTATGTGTACGCTCCGAAGCCGAAGAACCAGTGCTTCTTCGCGAAACGGTAGATCCAGTTCTCTTCGGGAATCTCGTGTCCAGGGTTGTACTGGCTGGGCCGTGAGGTCAGACCCTCCAGCTCGGCGGCGGCCGTCTTGCGGATCGTCGTGTCTCCGGCGCCGTGCCGGGTGACGATCTCCTGCAGCAGGTCGGGCCGCTCGAGTACGATGCAGCCCTGGGTCGCCCTGGCCGCCGTCGTACGAAAATCCTGCAGCAGGGGCGACTCGGTCATCGTCTTGTACAGGTCGCCGTCGTTGTCCTGGATCGTCTCGTTGGCGAACTGGATGATGGGGCACGGCTCCACGTCGCCGAACGGGCTGATGTGGTGGCTGATGCCGGTGGCGGCGGGGCACAGTGCCTCGCCCTTGTCGTCCCAGTAGGCGTCGATCAGACCGATCGGTTTCCGGTTCCGCATGTCCATCACGAACCGGCGCACCTTGAGCACCTGTTCAGGACGGAGGGCCAGTTGCGGGTTCGACACCGGACCGACGACCCGGTAGGTGTGGAACCAGCAGTAGTGCACCCCCATGTCAATCAGCCGGTCGATCCATTCCTCGCGCACGAGGTCGTCGATGTTGCTCTGACAGACGCTGGTCGCGACGCCGGTGATCAGTCCCTGCCGGACGCTGGCGCGGATGCCCTCCAGCGTGCGGTTCAGCACCCCGGTACGCCCGCGGCGGGTGTCGCTGATCGACGCGGTACCTTCGACGCTGATCAGCGGCGTCGCGTTCCCGGCGTCGCGCAACCGCTCGGCCATGGCATCTGTGATCGGGTGGCCATTGGTGAAGATCTGGAAGTAGCAGTCCGGATGCGCCTTCAGGATCCCGATCAGATCCGGGTGCATGAACGGCTCGCCGCCCAGGATGCCGAAGAAGCTGTTGCCGTGCGCCGTTGCGTTGTCGATCAGCCGGTTCATGTCGTCCAGGCTGATGAGGTGCTGCGGCTTGTCGACATCCACCCAGCAGCCCTGGCACCGGAGATTGCAACTGTTGGTGATGGAAATGTAGAGGAACGGCGGAAACGTAACGCCCTGTTTCAGACGCTTCTTGAAGCGCTGCACCGACCGCACGCCCTTGTAGCCGAAGTTGTAGGCGAACTTCCAGAGCAGACGCGCGTCTGTCGAGCGCATCGTCCGATAGCCGAGTCCGGCCGTGGCCCTGATCACGCCTAGATGCCCCACTCTCTTTCGGTCGGGGCCGGCCGGGCGTCCGCCACCGTGGTTGACCGCGCCTGCCGCTGTTCCAGTTTCGCCCGGGCGCGCGCCGCCCGCTCTTCGATGTCCTCCGCCGAGGGGAGGGTCATCAATACTTCGTCCGGGATGTCGAGGTCTTTCTTCAGCTTGCCCAGACAACGCTTGCGCTCGAGCAGCGCCTTCGATTCGTCCCGCTCGGTCGAGAACCGTCTGCGGGCCTCCCTTTGCCGCGTGCGCAGCGACCCGTACAGGTCGCCGCCCAGCAGCGTGGAGATGTCGACCTTCATCGCCTCGCGCTGGATGTCCTGTTCGCGGACGACGTCGCCGTTGATCGGGCCCTTGCCGTACTTCGGAAACAGAATGGCGACCTCGGGGCAGACCCGCGAGCAGGCCGGGCAGTCCGTCTTGCAGTTGTCCTCGTTTCGGACAGTAATCTGCTGCTGCGTGTCGACGCCGTAGACGTCGAACAGGCAGAAGGTGAGACATTGCATGCAGTTGGTGCAGCGGTCGTAATCGATCACCGGGAACCACGGCTTCCACGCTTCCAGTTTCCGGGCGCCGGTCGCCTCGCGCACCTCGCGGGCCGCCTCCAGCGGATCGCCGTCGGCCAGGTCGCGGAAATGCACCTCTTGATCGGGGGGCACGGACGGGTGATCGTCCAGCAGGCCCAGCACCAGTACGGGAGCGTCGTCGGCCGGCGCCACCTCCTGACCGGCCACCGGCCGGGTCACTTCGAAGCCGTTGTCGAGCAGGGTGGACAGCGTCCGGAACCGGTCGTCGTCGGCCAACGGCCTGCTGCCTGGTCCCTCATAGAGGACCACACGCAGGTTCCTGCCTTCCGTGCGGCTCACGCCAGCAACTCCCTGACCACGTCGTCGGCCGAGTCTTCGCGCATGTTCAGGACCTCGACGCCAGCGTCCGGCAGGGGAGTCCCGGCCGCATGGAAGAGCCACTTCACCGCGCGCGGATAGCAGGCCGCGATCTTCGTGCATCCGCCGCCGGCAATCTTCTTCAGCGCCGGATCCTTCCGTGCCGACATATCGCACAGGTCGGCCACCGCGTCGAATGCCTGTCCGGAATCGCTGAGCCGGCGCAGCACTTCCTTCTTCACGTCCACCGGCACCGCCTTGGCGTAGGTGCAGTTGCAGTAGAGGATCTTCATCAGGTCATCCGGTGGGTCGGCGTCGGCCGTCCCGGACGCAACTGTTCGAGATGCTCCATCGTGGCATGCACCGGTCCGAGCGAGGCGAGCGCCTCGCGCGTCACCGTTTCGAGCAGCGTCGGCGCCGCCTCGGCCCGCAGGTTGAGCACCAGCTCACCGCCCTCGACACGGTCGAGCAACGACTCGCGGAGATCCGGCTCGCGGTCGCTTCCGACGAGGCTGACGACCGACAACGTCCCGCTGCCATCCTGCGAATCGAACGTCATCTTGAGATGCGCGATGTCCTGCCCGATGTCCGCGATGCGCGTGCGGATGCGCCCCGCCAGATCGACGAGCGTCTGGTTCGCGTCGAACGGTTCGTCCGACCGCAGCAGGACGGTGCAGTTGAGCCAGCCCAGCAACGCCTCGCCCTCTGCATATATATCGTAGTCGATCTCCAGTGACCGCCCCGCGGGATTATCTCCCGTCAGCAGCGCCTCGAACCACGCGTCCACCCCTGTCCCCGTCTTGGCGGAACAGGTGAAGACACGGGCGTGCGGAAACCGCTCGCCGAACGCGGCCACCAGCCGCTCGAGAAACTCGGGCGGGTGAGCGTCGCACTTGTTGACGACGATCAGGTCCGCCTCCTGCAACTGCTTGAGGTAGACGTAGGTCACCTTCTCGGAAAAAACGCGTCCCTCGGCGAGGCCCAGGATGCGCGCGGCGCGTAGCGGGTCGACCATGACACTCAGCGGCGCCACCGTGAACCGTTCACCGTAGATGCGGCGCAGCGGATAGGACACCGTCGCCACCAGGTCCGTGCAGCTCCCGACCGGCTCGGCCAGGAACAGATCGGGTCGCGACGCGTGGGTCAGGTTTTCAGCCGCGTCGAGCAGCGAGTTGAATCGGCAACAGAAGCAGCCGCCGGTGATCTCCTCGACCGGGAAACCCTTGGAGCGCAGCAGCTTCGTGTCGACGAGGCCGCTGCTCTGATCGTTGCAGATCAGCCCCACCCGTGTGCCCCGGTCGGTCAACTGCCTGGCCAGCCGGGCGACCGCCGTGGTCTTGCCGGCGCCCAGGAAGCCGCCGATCATGACGTAGTGCGCAAGATCACCCATGCCGTTGACCCAGCATCTTGTCGATCGTGGTGTCCAGCAGCGAGACGTATCCGTGCACGTCCATGCACTCGTCGCCCGGTTGTCCCCGCACCTCGAACAGCCACCCCTTGCCGTACGGATCGCTGGTCAGCAGCGTCACCTGCTCGTCCAGCGCCGGATTGAATCCTTCGAAGCGTCCGGCGATCGGCGAGAACATGTCCGTGACCGCCTTGAACCCTTCCATCCAACCGATGACCTGACCGGTTTCCACTGTCGTCCCGGGCTCGGTTTCGAATCCCAACTCGACGATGTCGCCAAGCATCCGCACCGCGAACTTTGTGAAGCCGATGCGCCAGAGACCGTCCGCCTCCTGCTCGAGCCAACTGTGACCAGCCGTATAGAGCCTGTCACCCAGGAGACGCGTGGAGAACCTGGACCGTTTATAGTAGACCGTATCCGCCGTCATCCCGGATCACGCCATCAGACTGCTCACCACCGATTCACCCACCGCGGGCTTCCGGCTGCCGGTGATGGTATCAGGCAAACCGGCCGGAGCGCGGTTTGCGGTTGACCCGTCATCAGCGAGGACATCGTGCGGGTGGGGCAGATGAACGCCTATGACTCCGGACGGACGCCCCCAGTCGAACGGTCGCGGCGGGGTGAAACGGTCGCTGTTCAGCGTTCGAATTCTTCGCGGCGCCTTGCCAGTTCGGTCAGGGTTTCCGGGGCGTCCTTGAGCGCCGCAAGCGGGCGGAGTTGCCGGTCGATGTAGGTCCAGTCCAGCGTGCCGGTCTGTCGGACGATGATGCCCTCGATGTCGACCCAGTCCTGTCCACGCGCGGCGAACGCCTTCATCACCACGAGATCCTCGGCGGAACAGGTGAGCAGCGGCACATTACCGGGAAATGCGAAGCGGGTCGATCGGTCGACCATGGTTTCTTCGAAGGGCAGTCCGCCGAGCGCGACATCGATACCGACGCCGGACGCGGCCCGCAGCAGCAGCACTCGATTCCTGCGCGCGAATCCGGCCGCATCGTCAACCCTGCCGTCGAATCGGTCGAGCAGGGCGACAATGAACGGTTCCTCGCCACCGAATCCGGTCAGCAGCGTCAGGTCGACATCGACGGTTTCCCGCGGCTCGCCCCAGCGCTGCAGGGCCAGGCCGCCAATGAAGCAGAAGCGCCAATGCCGGGTTGCACAGAAGTGCTGCAGGTCGGACGCCACCCGGATCAACTCAATCACGGCGCAGGGCGGCCTTCATGAACCAGCGTTGCTGTTCGACCAGACCGGACGTCGGTTGGGGCGCGCGCGGCGGGACGGTATAGTCCGCCTCGCCGCACAGCAGGGCAATCGCACGCTGTGGGTCGAGTCGACGCAGTTCCGCGCGGCGGACGCGTTCCAGGCGCGGCCCGGCCTGCTTCCAGGTCTGCACCCAGCGCCTGGCTGCCGCGATCTGTCGCGGGGACCAGTTCGCCAGGCTCTCGTCAGGCACCACGCGATTATAGGCTCGCGAGACGGCGGGCACGCAAGATGCCGCAATCGGGAACGACTCGACGGAGCCCGGAGGCGGTGGGCAAGCGGTGGTCGGTTGGCGTGTCGTGTCGTTCGGTCGTGGCGATGAGGAGGCGAAAAAGGCCGGCGCGGCCGCCGATGTTGTGTCAGAGGGCCTGGCAGTGACCGAGCCGTCGTCCAGAATCTACGGACTGCCAGGCAGGCTTCAACGTCGACGTCATGAATCTCTCCATCCGCACCCTGGACGATCCGCCGGCGCCGCCGCCGTTCCGGTCATCGAAACGGGCCGCCGGCGACTCGCAACCCCGGCCGCATGACACAACACGGGCGAACCGTGCGGTGACTGCGGCCGGGGCTGCAGGCCGGGTTACGGCGATGCGGCGCCGGGAATCACTGGACCATGTAAATCGTGATGCGGACGACCGGGTTCTTCCAGTCGTGGTCGCGGCCGAAGTCTCCGTGGCCGAGGACGCCGTTGCTGATTGTGATGGCGCCCTCGCCGGCACCTCCGGCGTCATGCGTGCCCATACCACCGCATTCCGGGTGGGGGCCCGGAATCGAGGCGCAACTCTCGTCGTTCATCTCGGTGCCGGCGTCGTAGGCGTACGCGTACACGACCTTGGTCCCACCGTCATAAGGTAGCATCGTGTCGAGACCGAAGAACGCATCGTTCGTCGGGATCAACATCGACACAAGGCTCAGCCGGTTGTAGCCGCCGCCACCCATGATCATGATGTCGCGTGTGACCGCCGGGGTCGTCAACCCCATCGTGTTTTGAACTGCCATCACCGACGCGTGGCTCTCAAGGGCCATCTTGAGCGGCATGAAGTTGCCCTCTTCGGCAAGGGTGGCGAGTTCCGTCGATGCCGGAGTGCCTGGAAGAAAGATACTCGCGCCTCCGTTATGGGTTGCAGCCAGGATCGGTGTGAAGGTCTGTCCCGGTGTCAGGTTGGTGATCTTGACCATGTACATGCCGGCTTCTTGCGCAAGCGCGACATCGCCGGCGCCGGGCTGCGTCAGCGCAACCAGACCCAAGGCAAGAACGAGTGCTGTGATCTTCTTCTTGTTCATGTGCGACTCCTCGCTTTCGTGTACCCGAAACCCCGTTTCCGAAAGGAAAACCACGTTGTGAGCGCTACAGAGGTACCCGACGCGGACGCCGCTGTCAAGTTCATTACGCGTTCTTGCAGAGCCTGACCGCCAGATCGGTGTGTGCGCCGGACTCCGGCGCACTTTTCAACGAGCAGTTCGTCGACTACCTCGAATCGCGTGCGCAAGGTCGCCGAGCAGCGGCCCCGGTGACGCCCGTGTCGCGACGGCAGCCAATCCTGCCGGCCCGTCCGAATTCCAGTTTTCCAGGAGAAGGTTCGCGAACCGCAGTCCCTGACAGCCGCTTGTCTTCCGCATCCGGATTGACAGGATTTGACAGTGACCTGATCCATGATGGCGGGGTCATGAGCAAGCCTGTCCGCATCTTCCAGCTCGTCCAGCTGCTCGGCGGGCGGAGGTCCTGGTCGGTGGAGGAACTCGCCGAACGGTTGCAGGTGTCGCAGCGGACCGTCTACCGCGACATCGCGGAGCTCTCCGCACGGGAAATCCCGGTCACGAACGACGGCTGCCGCTATCGGCTGCTCGAGGGCGCGACATTCCGTCCGTTGGCGTTGACGGCGGAAGAGCACGCCGCGCTGAAGCTGGTCCTGGAGAACCCGGCGCTCCTGACGACGTCTGACCTCCGCCGGGAGATCGATCAGGTCCAGGCCAAACTGGACGCCGCCACAGCGCGGACCGAGGAAACGCCGGGCGCGCTCACGCTGGCCGGGCCGGAGCGTTCCGGCCCGGTGACGCCGGGACTGACCTCGATGCTGGACCGCGCCATCCGGGCGCGCACGCCGATGTCCATCCTGTATCGCTCTCTGGCCGGGGACCACCGCAAGTGGCGCGGCGTCGATCCCTACGAAGTGTTCCATCGTGAGAACGCCTGGTATCTTGTCGGCCGTTGCCATCTGCACGACGAGCCGCGGACATTCCGCCTCGACCGGATTGCCGAGGCGCAACCGATGGGCGGCGTTTTCGAGCGCCCTGCATTCGACCTCGACGACTTCCTGCAGCACACCTGGACCATCTACCGGGGATACGAACTGCACGAAATCGTGATCCACTTCGACGCGTCGATGGCGCCGCTGATCGAGCAGGCGTCCTACCACCCGGACGAACAGGTCCTCCGGCTCGCGGACGGCACACTGGAATTCACCGTCAGCCTTTCCCATCTCGACGAGATCGCGCGCTGGATCCTGGGGTTCGCGGGCAAGGCGCGGGCCGTGGCGCCCGATGCCCTCGTGGCGCTGGTCGCCGACATGGCGGGCCGCGTCTACGCCCGCCATCATCCGGTTCCCGAGTGACAGGTTCTGACACGGCGTTCCTGCACACTGCGCGGCGGTGGAGAAGGGGGCCGGAACGATGCCGGCGACCATGCCTGGTCAACGGCTCCCGGGAGCTGACGATGACAAGAATCGGAAATGTCGGGAGGACGACAGGTGTCTGTGCGCTCGGAATGCTCGCATGTGCGGCGGTGCTGGCGCCCGCGCCGGTGGAGGCGCAGCGGTGGGAGGACCTGGAGGATGTCCTCGAAGGGCGCGATTTCGTCATGCGGCCCACCACGGAGGGTCGGAGGAAGCTGTACATCGATCTTGGCGATCTCGAGGCGTTCGTCCTGCACCGGGGCGATCGGCTGTTTCCGTTGCGTGCCGGCGAGCCGGTGCGCGTGATCGATGCGAACCCCGAAGACGACCACATCGAACTCGAGCTGCAGAGCAGCCGGCTGGGCCGCGGCCGCATCGACTTCTACGGCGCCGCACCGGCCGCCGCCGACTTCGAACGCTGGCTCGATGCGGTATTCGAGGTCGCCACGCCGGAAGCGGACTTTCACCGCTATGTCGGGAACCGGCAGAGTCGGACGTTGCACATCCGCGGCGCCAACCATCTGCCGCCAGTCACCGAGCGGGAGTCGTTCCACCAAGCGGGTGATGCGGCCGCGGCCGGCTATGGCCGCTGCGGTGTTTGTTTCGTGCCGACCCCCGACGTGTCGGACTACGAGACGGAACGCTCGCTGGCGATGCTGGGGCTGCAACAGGTGCGGGCCACCTACTACCCCTACGTCGATGCCGGACGCCAGGCGGACATCGAGCGCGTCGGAAGGCGTGTGCTCGACGAGTGGCCGGTGCCGCTCAAGGGGTACGCCTATCGGTTTCAGGTCGTCGATTCCGATGACATCAACGCCTTCGCCGTCCCCACCGGGTACATCTTCGTGACCAGCGGTTTGCTGGAATCGCTCGAAACGGAGCAGGAAGTGGCGGCCATCCTTGCGCACGAGATCGCGCATGTCGAAAGCCGCCACAGCTTTCGCTCCTGGCGGAACGCCCAGCGCGCGTCGACGATATTCGGCATTGCCGCGGCGCTCGCCGGGGGCACCGACAATGCGGTCGACGACGTCATTGCCTCGATGACCGCCTTCAGCGCGCAACTGTTCATGGCCGGTCATGGGCGTGACCGCGAGCGCGAATCGGACCTGTTCGCCAGCTTCTATCTCAACGATCAGGATGTCGGCGACGGACCGCTTCTGAACGCGTTCAGGAAGCTCCAGTTCGCCAGGGACGCCTACAATCCGTTCGGCGACGGCGGCGGTGGCCTGTTCGCCACGCACCCTCACATCGAGGAACGTCTGGACAAGGCCAGTGCAACTGTGACAACCGCCTTTCCCAACGACGCGGTGTTCCACGGCGTGCGGGACAACGGCGCGCTGGTGGCGACGCTGCGTTTCGACGTGCAGCGGTTGTATCGCAATGAACTCGATGTCGTGGCGACGTTGTCGACGACCGCCGAGCTGGGCGATGACGATGACGTGAACACGCTCAACGTCCGGGTCGGCGGGCAACGGCTGCAACTGCGCGAACGGACCGCGGAGAAGATCTACCCGAGTGACGAAGTCTCGGCGGTGTTCGGCAACGATCGGGCCAGCGGACTCATCGAGGACCGCATCGAGGCAGTGGAACTGGACTTGCGCAACGTCGACCGCTGGGAACGCGCCACACCGTAGGGTGGACGCGGCAGGCCTGGGTACGCGCCGCGTGCGGGTCTCCTCAGAGCTCCGTCCGCATCCAGGCGGTGGCGAGGCTGTCCGCGTACTCGTTCCAGCGGTGGCCCGAGTGGGCGGCAATCCAGCGTAGCATGCATGTCGGGTGGGCGCGGTAGAGGGCCAGAAGCTCCTGCACCAAATCCAGGTTCTTGATCGGGCCGGACTTTCGCTTCCAACCCTTGCGTTCCCAGCCCGGCGCCCACGTCGTGATCGTGTCCACACACAGACGACTGTCGGTGAGGACATCGACGGCGGCGTCCACAGGCAGCATACGGAACGCCTCGATCA
Organism: Vicinamibacterales bacterium; assembly: GCA_965220695.1. Lineage (GTDB taxonomy): Bacteria > Acidobacteriota > Vicinamibacteria > Vicinamibacterales > UBA8438 > UBA9620. The sequence goes on from OZ244838.1 coordinate 1,253,849, forward strand.
GGGCTCGGAGTTCCATGCGGTTGTTCGTCGTGTGGGGATCGTGGCCGTGTGTCTGCGACACGATCGCGCCGTTGTCGACCCACACCACACCCCAGCCGCCCGGCCCCGGATTGGGCGTGGCGCTGCCGTCGGTGAACACACCTGTGCGGGGTCCGCCGTCGTACGTCGAGAGCACCTTGGCGAGGGTCAGGTGTTCCTCACGCGCGGCGCCGGCGCGATCGGCTCCGCCGCGCACGGCGGCTGGCGCCCTGGCCGGTTTCTTCGGCGAATGCGCTCGGCAGTACTTCGGTTGCCAGCCGGGATACCTGTCGAGCGCCGCCTGAGGGATCTCGAACGTCTCGTGGCACACGTGGCAGCGAAAACCGGGCACGCTTCAGGATACGACAGGAGGTTTCGAATCTGCGTCCGCCGCTGGAACGGCGATGCCGGCGCGCGTGGCTACCACTGCAGGGTGCGATGCTCCGACGCCTTGCCGCCCCGGGCAATCAGGACGTCGGACGGGGTCGTCACCTGCACGATGTAGTCGAAGACTCCGGCGCCAATCTCGACTCCGGGGACCGGTTCGCCAGGCGCCAGAGTCTTGACGAGCCGCACGAACCTTTCACCCAGCTCGCGTGCGGTGGTCGGGCTGGTCTCGGGCGCCACCACGAGTGACAGGACAACGGTCCGGCCGCGGTGCTGGTCGATGCCGGCGTCCACCACGGTGTCGTCGGCGGTCATGCCGTGCGTGGCGAGCGTTTCCTCGCTGGCGGTGAGCAGCGGGGGGGCCAGCGCGGCTCCCTGGCGGCCTCCGAACAGCCATCCGCCGATCTTCCTGACCGCAGCCGGCACGAAGGCGATTGCGGCGGCCGACACGGCTGACGCGGTCGCGATGCCGAGCACGTCGGAGTTTCCTACCTCGCTCAGATTCCGCGGCGTCATCGCAGCCATCATGTCCCAGTGGCCCGGCATCGCGCCCGGCACCGGCGGACCGATGCGGCTGAACCGGTCGACACCGCTCACCAGAACGGGACCGAACGGCAGCTCGATGCGCGGCCGTTCGTCCGGCAGCAGGACCTCTTCGCGGAAGCTCAGACCGGCGTTCTGTACTGGACCCTGCCGGTCGAGCGTGAGCGCGCGTCTGATTCGCGCCAGCGACGCGGGTGAGGGGGGCGGCGCCTGCGCATCGTCCCGGGATTCGCCGGGGGCCTGGGTGCTCGGGGCCTGGGCGCCGGGGGGTTGCGCCGCCGCCGGCGTTCCCGGCACGGCGAACAGCAACACGGCGCAGAACGACGCAATCATGGTGTAGATTTGATGATACATCCCGCCGCCGCCGCGGCGGATCGATTTCTCCGACAAGCACGGGAGGATCAATGACGTTCGTTGCCGAACTCGAACCGGCTGCCGTGTGGCGGCATTTCGACACCATACTCACGATTCCGCGGGCCTCGAAAGACGAGGAGCGCATGCGCAGCCACGTGATTGCGGTCGCCGACCGGCACCGGTTGCCCCATCAGATCGATGCGTCCGGAAACGTCGTGGTCCGTAAACCGGCGACCCCGGGCTGCGAGGGCGCCGCTATCACCATCCTGCAATCGCACCTGGACATGGTGCAGGAAAAGAACGCCGACATGGAGTTCGACTTCGCCACCGACGCCATCATTCCGCGCAGGGCGGGCGACTATCTCATGGCGACCGGCACCACCCTGGGGTCGGACAACGGCATCGGGGTGGCGACGATGCTGGCGCTCATGGGACCCACGCCGTTCGCCCACGGGCCGCTGGAGCTGCTGTTCACGATTGACGAAGAGACCGGCTTGACCGGTGCGGCACGGCTCGATGCCGGTCTGTTGCGGGGGCGCCAGTTGATCAATCTCGATTCCGAGGAGGACGGCATCGTGTACGTCGGCTGCGCCGGCGGCGGGGATACGCAATTGAACATCGCGTTGGGCGAAGAGCCGCCCGCCGGCAGCGCGCTGTCGCTTGCTCTGACCGGACTCAAGGGCGGGCACTCGGGGTGCGACATCCACCTGCAGCGGGGAAATGCGGTCCAACTGTTGGGTCGTGTGTTGTGGGCGTCGTACGGGACTGCGGGTTTCCGTCTGGCCGCATTCGCCGGCGGCAGCGCGCACAACGCGATTCCACGCGAGGCGTTCGCGACCGTGGTGGTGACGGACGACGATCGCCGCGCCCTGATGTCGTCGGTCGACCAGGAGCTGGCCGCGGTCAAGGCCGAGTACAAGCCGGTCGATCCCGGTCTGGATCTGACCATCGCGGATGCGGCGACCCCGGAGGCGGTTTGGGATCAGGCCACCACGGAACGGGTGCTGCGTCTGATCAACGCGTTGCCGCACGGGGTTGGCGCGATGAGCTACGACATTCCGGAGCTCGTGGAGACCAGCGTGAATCTGGCGACCGTCGTCGAGGATGATGGCGCAGTGCGGGTGGGATTGAGCAGCCGCTCGTCCATCGATTCCGCCCTCGAGGCGATGCGGCGGCGCGTGCGTGCGGTCGGGCTGCTCGCCGGGGCGGCGGTCGAGGAGGATGCGGCGTATCCCGGCTGGAAGCCGGATCTGGGGTCCCGGTTGCTGGACGTGGTGAAAGCGGTGCACCGGCGGGAGCTGGGCGCCGAACCGGAGGTCAAGGCAATACACGCCGGTCTTGAGTGCGGCATCCTGGGGAAGAAGATTCCCGGCATCGACATGATCTCGTTCGGTCCGCAGATCGAATGTCCCCACTCGCCGGATGAGCGCGTGCACATCGCCTCGGTCGGACGGTTCTATGCCCTGGTCGCGGCCACGCTCACCGAGTTGAGTTGATCTGGCGAACAGTGTGGATCGGCCAGGCCCGAGGTGCTACGCTAGCCGCAATATTCTGGCTTCGGCGCCGCGGTTCGCGGTCGTGTGAGGCCCGCCCCGCATTCGGGAGGTCAGTGTGAAGCGAGCCATCACCGTTCTCGTGTTCCCGGCGCTGGTGTTCGTTGCGGCAGGGGGTGCCTCGGCCGCGGCCAACGAGGAGGGAACACCGACGTTCACGCGGGACGTGCTGCCGGTGCTGCAGCGGTCGTGCCAGCAGTGCCACCGTCCGGGTACGGCGGCGCCGATGTCCCTGTTGACCTGGGAACAGGCGCGGCCGTGGGCGCGCGCCATCAAGGACCGCGTGGTCGCGCGGCAGATGCCGCCCTGGCATCTCGACCGGTCGATCGGCACGTATCTCGACGATCCGTCGCTGAGCGACGAGGAGATCGCGACTATCGCCGGGTGGGTGGATGCCGGTGCCCCGCGGGGCAACCCCGAGGACGCCCCGCCGCCGCTCGATCTGGCGGCGCTCGACGAGTGGGTCTGGGGCGAGCCTGACCTGATCGTGTCGATGAAGACGGGGTTCACGATTCCAGCCGAGGGCGCCGACATGTTCCCCTCGGAAATCGTCGACTCCGGACTTGCCGAGGACCGCTACATGAAGTGGGTGCAGCTCATCACCACGGCGAACTGCTGTGTGCACCATGAGCATGTGTATGCCTTCACGGAGCCGAACCCGGACGAGGACGACGATGTCGACACGGTGCATGTCACCGAATATGTGATGGGGAACAACGGCGACCTCTTTCCCGACGGGACCGGGAAGCTGCTGCACGCCGGGTCGAAATTCCGGTTCGCGCCGCACTATCACCCCTGGGGCGAAAAGGTTCACGACATCTCGAAGGTCGGCATCAAGTTCTATCCGCGCGGCGTGACCCCGCAACTCGAGGTCACGTCACACCGGATCCGGACCGGTATCGGCGACGACTGGATGCTGAATCGCGAGAAGGTGGAGGACCTGCTGCTCAAGCAGGGGGTCGACCTGCCGCTGGATGGCGCGACGCCGCTCGAGCCGTTCCTCAACGAGGCCAACGTCAACAGTCTGGCGCAACTGAGCATTCCGCCCAACAGCGTGGCGCGATCCGAACGCTTTCTGCGGCTCGAGCAGCCGGCGATCGTGATCAACTTCCAGCCGCACATGCACTTTCGGGGCAGTCGGATGCTGCTCGAGGCGATTCATGCCGACGGCCGGCGCCAGATGTTGACGGACGTGCCGCGCTACGAGCAGGTCTGGCAGCTCACGTATACCTACGCGGAACCGCACCTGTTTCCCGCCGGTACGATCCTGCATTCGGTCGCCTGGCACGACAATACCAGCGCCAACAAACACAATCCCGACCCGTCGGCCTGGATCGGCTGGGGCAGCCGTACCATGGACGACATGGGCAATGCCTGGACCGACATCGCCTTCATGACCGAGGAACAGTACCAGGCGCGGCTGAAGGAGAAGATGGACCGACTGGCCAACCCCGAACGAGCCCGGACCAACAACGAATAGTCCTGCAGCTAGGCGCCCGTGGTGAAACCGCGCGTAGCACCGAGCGTGGCGAGGCGCCCGCGTGGCAAGGCGTGACGAGGGAGCATATTGGGCATATGTGACCGAGGCACAACGCGGTCCAGGCGGGATGCATCGCCGCGCGAATGCCGCGGGGCTTTCACCACGGGCGCCTAGGGTTGACCGATCACCACGGTCACCGAGCCGCTGCGCTCGAACACGCTGTCGCTGCCGGTCAGTTCGACGGTGTAGGTGCCGGGGGCGTTGAAGAAGGCGAGTGTCCTGGCCGCGTCCGGGTCGTCGAACGTGACGGCGCCCGGGCCGCTGGTCTGGCGCCATGATGCCGTCACCGCCGCGTCGCGCGGCAAGCCCTCATCCCGTACGCTCCCGAACAGTTTCACCCCGTTCCCGACCGTGCCGGTCAGCTCGGCCGGGCCGAGCACTCGGACGATCGGCGCGCGGTTGAGACAGACGTCGCGGGGCGCGGTCGCGGGATCGACGTCGCGCCGCGCCCGTCGTTCGCTGGCGGCATCCAACTCCCAGTTGTACTGCAGCATCGAGTCGCTGGTCAGATAGGTTTCGCCGCCGTACGCGAGATGCCAGCGCAGGAGGCCTTCGAACTCGCCATCGACCACCATGATGCACTGGAACCGGTAGTGTCCCGGCAGGAACGTGGTGCTTTGTCCGCGGTCCGATGCGCCGGTCAGAAACCGGTTGTCCGGACCGGGCGGCACGGTCACCGTCGTGCGGTTGTGGTTGAAATACGCGAATGCCAGCAACAGCGACCCGTCCTCGTTGCGGACATACCCGTCATACACGGGGAACAGCGAGGTGGTGGTCTGTCTGGCATCGAGGCGGATCAGCATCAGGAAAAGGGCAACCGCCCCCGCGGCCAGTCCCGCCGCCAGCGCTCTGTACAGTGATCGGCTCATCTGTTCCGGCTCCGACAGCTACGCGAATCCTGGCGTCCCGCGCTCTCCGGCGGCAGACTGTCGGCTGCCGTCCGACGACTCCACCCCACGGGGTTGCCAGCCCAGCCGAGCCAATCGCTCGATGGCTGCGGTGCGGTCCGGGCGGTGGAGCGCGACGACGGCGACGTCGCCCCGGCGGGGAACGTTGCCGGCCCGGTACGGCTCCGGTCGCTTGCCGCGCCGGGTCGTGAGCAGCACATACAACTCCTGTCCGCCGGTGCCGGGAGTGTCCGCCGGAGCCTCGCCGCCGCCCGAGGGTATCGCCCCGTTCTTCACTGGACCGGCACGACGACGATACTCGAACGATTCTACGTCGACGTCGCCATGGCGCCAGCGCACGTCCCACCGAGGGTGGTCATGAGGACCGTCGAACAGCACGGCGAGTCCGGACCGGCGCATCAGGCGGTGGGCGTGCGGGTCATCAGACGATTCGAGCGCGACGTAGCCGCGGCGGACCCCATAGGCGTCCCGTGCCTCGCGCACGAACAGGCTGTTGACGTGTTCGTTGAAGGTGAGGCCGACGACCGCGCCGACCAGCTCCATGCGGGCACGTTGCAATATTCGGTCGTCGAGCGGGTCGCCGAACACCACGGTGTGCCCGGCCTGCTCGGCGACATGTGAGCGTTTCGGATCCGGTTCGATGAACAGGACCGGTACCCCGCCCGCCCGCAGCGCGTCGGCCAGCGGGAGCCCGAGCCCCTGCGCGCCGAAGATGGCGACCCGGTCGCGCTCGGGCAGGCGTAGTCCGAGCAGCCAGGCGAGCGGGTAGGCGATCGCTCCGGACAACACCACCGTACCGGCGATGGTCGAGAACACGAGCGCTCGGAGCGCCGCGCCGCCCGCCACCCCTTGCGCATCCAGCGTCGCCGCGGTGATCGAGGCGATCGCCGCGGCGACGATGCCGCGTGGAGCGATCGCTCCGATGAAGATCCGTTCCCGCCCGGTCAGCTTCAGATCGCGAGTGGCCAGCCAGACGCCCAGCGGTCTGACGACCAGGATCAACCCGCCGACCACCGCCAGGCCGCCGGTGCCGAGCGCCGTGATGTCGTCCAGCGCGACGTCGGCTGACAGCAGCACGAAGAGCATGCCGACGAGGAGCACCGTGAACTGGTCCTTGAATTCGCGCAGGTCTCGACCGACCCGTGTGTCGAGGTTGCCGATCACCACACCGGCGACGGTCACGGCCACCAGTCCGCTCGGCTCCGCAACGGCGTCGCACATCTCGAACAGCAGCACGACGCTGGCCAATGTGACGATGTTCTCGTAGTGATGCGCGATGAGCAGCCGATAGCGCAGTGCGCCGGCGATCACGGCGCCGGCCGCGAGCCCGGCGACCACGCCGAACCCGACGCTGACCAGCACGTTGGCCGTTTCCGACGCCAGGGTGGTGATGCCGGGCGCGGTCACCAGATGCAACAGGAATCCGGCGAGGAGTGCGCCGATCGGGTCGACCAGCACGCCCTCGGCTTCGAGGATGGTCTTCACGCGCGGGCGCAGCCGCATCGTGCGCAGCAGCGGTTGAATGACGGTCGGTCCGGTGACGACGACCAACGCGCCGAACAGAATCGCCAGATTCCAGCGCCAGCCGAGGAGCAGCCCGGCAAGCCCGGCGGCGCCGAGCAGTGTGACCAGCGCACCCCAGGTGATCAGGCGGCGGATGGCCGCTTCCTGGCGTTTGAGCCGTGACCACTCGAGGTTGAGCCCGCCCTCGAACAGTATGACGGCGACCCCGAAGTCGACGATACCGAACAGACCGTCGCCGAGCGCCCGTGGTTGAATCCAGTCGAGACCTTCGGGTCCGAGCAGCGCCCCGCAGGCGAGGAGCAGCACGATGCCCGGCAGCCGGAGCAGGCGCGAGACCGACTGCGCCAGGACGCCGACGGCCAGCGCGAGCGCGACGGTCAACTCGGGGTGGGGGTATGCCTCCATGTGGGTTGCGCGGTCCGCGAGTTGCCCGATCGGCCCCGCCTTTGTACAGTGGGACAGTGGAATCCGATTCCGCCAGATGGGAGCCGATCCTGTTCGATCCTGCTGGACGAAACCACTCTACTATGCGGGGTCGGCGGCTGCGTCCCGGAACTGAATCGATACGGAGGAGTACACGCGATGTCAGCTCATCTTGCCATGCGGTCGGGTAACCCTACGCTCACCGCGGACATTTTCACCCGGGTACCGCCGATCGCGGGGCAGGAGGCGATGACCATCGGCGGCACCGTCAACAAGACCGCGATGTCGCTCGCGGTGTTGTTGGTGGCCGCCACGTTCGTCTGGAGTCGGGGCGCGCAGGGTGAGCTGCCGATGGTCTGGATCTGGGGCGGGTTCATCGCCGGCTTCATCGTCGCGATCGCGACCTCGTTCAAGCCGGTGTGGGCGCCCTACACGACCCCGGTGTACGCCGCGTTGCAGGGCCTGGCGCTGGGGGGCATCTCCTATCTGTTCGAGCTGTCGTACCCGGGCATCGTCGCCCAGGCGGTCTTCCTGACGTTCGGAACGCTGGGGGCGCTGCTGTTCGCCTATCGCAGCGGGATCATCCGGGCCACCGAGAATTTCAAGCTCGGCGTCTTCGCTGCGACGGGCGGGATCGGTCTGGTCTACCTGCTCAGCTTCGTGCTCGGCTTCTTTGGCGTCAGCGTGCCCCTGATTCACTCGAGCGGCACCTTCGGCATCCTCTTCAGCGTGTTCGTGGTGGTCATCGCGGCGCTCAATCTGGTGCTCGATTTCGACTTCATCGAAGAGGGAGCTGAGAGCGGCGCGCCGAAATATATGGAGTGGTACGGCGCGTTCGGCCTGCTGGTGACCCTGGTGTGGCTGTATCTGGAGATTCTGCGCCTGTTGATGAAGCTGCAAAGCAGAGACTGATTGGCGCAGGCGATCGATCCGCCGCCGGCTCAGTGCCTGGGCGTGATCGACGGCGGCGACGGTGTCGCCAGCTCCTCGTCACAGTTGTCGCAGCCGTGACAGGAGGCCTTGGCCTTCGGCGTTGCGGCGCCGACCAGACTGCGCAGGTGCCGGTAGAGCGACACCACTGCCAGCCCGACGATGATCGCGGCGATCGGTTCTTGCCAGGTCATGTTCAATCGCTCCTAGGAGTCCGTGGTGAAACCGCGCGTGGCACCGAGACCGGCGAGGCGCCCGCGTGGCAAGGCGCGACGAGGGCGCATATTGGGCATATGTAACCGAGGAGCAACGCGGTCCACGCGGGATGCATCGCCGGTCGAATGCAGCGGGGCTTTCACCACGGACTCCTAGATACCCCATCCGATGGCGGATCCGACCTGATATACCGCCAGCGAGGCGGCATAGGCCAGCACCGACATGTAGCCGAACATGAAGATCGGCCAGCCCCATCCGCCGGCTTCTTTGCGTACGACCACGATCGTGCTCATGCACTGACACGCCAGCACGAAGAACACCATCAGAGAGACCCCGCTCAATGGGGTCATCAGTGGCGATCCGTCCGCGTGTGTCGCGCTCTGCAGTGACGAGCGCAGACTGACGCTTTCCTCGTCGGCTTCTTCGATGCCGAACACGATACCGAGGGTCGACACGAACACCTCGCGCGCGGCGAACGCTCCCAGAATGCCCACGCCAATCCGCCAGTCGAACCCAAGTGGTTCGATCACCGGCTCGATGAGCCGGCCGACGCGGCCACCGACGCTGTAACGCAACTGTTCGGCCGCCAACTGCCCGTCGAGTCCGGCCAGCGCGTCGGCCTGGCCGGCGACCGCTGTCGCGGCCAACACCTGCGTCCGGGCCGTATCATGCTGCGCATCGAGTTCGGCGCTCCGCGGAAACGACAGCAGTGCCCACAGGATGATGGTCATCGTGAGAATGATCGTGCCCGCATCCCGCAGGAACTTGCGCACCCGCCGCCAGGTGATCAACAGAACGCTGCCCCACACCGGCACGCGGTAGGGAGGCAGCTCGAGCAACAGCGGCAGGCGTGGACCGGCGAGCACCGTCCGGCGAAGGACCGCGGCCGCGCCGAGCGTGGCCACGACCGACAGCGCGTACATCGAGAACAGCACCACCGCACCGACGCTGAGGATGCCGAGCAACCGCGCGTCTCCGGCAAAGATCACCGCGGTCACCAGGGCGTAGACCGGCAGTCTGGCGCTGCAGGAGATCATCGGCAGGGTCAGCATCGTGATCAGCCGATCGCGCCGGCCTTCGATGGTACGGGTCGCCATGACCGCCGGAATGGCACAGGCGAACCCGGACAGCATCGGGACGAACGCCTTGCCGTGGAGGCCCACCCGACCCATGAGGCGATCGATGACGAAGGCGACACGGGCCAGATAGCCCAGGTCTTCCAGCAGCGCGATAAAGAAGAACAGCATCGCGATCTGGGGGACGAACACGACGACGTTCCCGACGCCGGCGATGACGCCGTCGATCAGCAGGTCGTTCAGCACACCGGCGGGCACCACTGCGGCGACCAGGGTTTGCAAGCCGCCCGTTGCATCCTCGATGGCGCCGATGAACGGCTCTGACCAGGTGAACAGCGCCTCGAACAGAAACGCCATCACCACCGCGAACACGGTCAATCCCCAGACCCGGTGGGTCAGGATGTCGTCGAGCCGGTTCGTCCACTGGCGCGTGTCGTCGCCGGACCGCGTACGCACATCCGACGCCACGTTTTCGATCCAGCGGTAGCGGGCGCCGATGAGCTCGTGGTCAAGATTGCGTTGCGCCTCTTGCGCGTTCCGGTGAATCGTCCGGACGGCCTGGTGGACGCTGTCGGGCAGTCCGGTGGTCTGGTCGTCGGTCGTGCCGAGCGAGAGCAGCGACCAGAGGGCCCAGGAACGCCGTACGGCCGGCGTCTGACCGAAGTTGGCGTCGTTCAGCGCCTCGCTGACGGTGGCCGCCTCGGCCTCCACCTGCGCCGGCAGCCCGGTCCAGGCCGACTCGGTGCGCCGCGCCAGCGTGACGGTCGAGTCGATGGCCCGGCGGAGTTCGTCGATGCCGTGTCCCTTCGAGGCGACGGTCGGCACGACGGTCGCGCCGAGCCAATCGCTCAGACGCGCGGCATCGAAGTCGGCGCCAGCGGCACTGGCCTCGTCGATCATGTTGAGCGCCACGATGACCGGGACGCCGGTTTCCACGATCTGCAGTACCAGGTAGAGACCGCGTTCAATCGCACCGGCGTCGACCACCACCAGAACCGCATCCGGGACCGATCCCCGGCGTCCGAGCACCTCGTCGACGGCGACCTGTTCGTCGGGGGAGTTCGCGCTGAGAGAGTATGTACCCGGCAGGTCGACGATTTCGGTGGGTGACCCTGACGGCAGTGTAATCCGGCGCGAGGACCGGGTGACGGTTACTCCGGGATAGTTGCAGACCTGGGCGCGCGCACCGGTCAGCGCATTGAAGATGGTGGTCTTGCCGGAATTGGCGTTACCTGCCACCATGACGGTCGGTACACGGTCCGGTGGGGACTGCTGGAGCGGGTCATGCGCGGCGAAGCGGAACGGCGTGCCGGTATCTGACGCGTCATCCAGTTCGACCCGCCCGTCCGGTGCCAACCGGATCTGTGCGGCATCATCCAGCCGGAGCGACAGCAGATACCCGCGCAACCGAATCTCCAGCGGGTCGCCGAGCGGGGCTCGCCGGACGGTCTCGATGCGGGTGCCCGGCAGCAGCCCCATCTCCATGAGACGGCGCGCCACGGGGCGGTCACAGTCCACACCGTGGACGACCCCGGTGGCGCCGATGGGAAGCTGGTCGAGGGTTCGGAGGCCCTGGTGCACGTAGAGATTTGGCTCCTCGCATCGGCGGAGAGGCCACCCACCGAGCGGATCTAAAAAGTGAGAATGAGTCTCAGTATCTGGTTCCCACTCTATATCGAATCATTTTGGCCAGTCAATCTCTATCGTGGTGAAGGCGGCCATGGAACATGATCGGCACGCGGCGCACCGCCTCGCTGCTGCGGTCGTTTGCGCGCAGTACGCTTTCGGTGTGGGACAATGGAAAGTTGGCTGTCAACAATTATCGATGAACGGCAAGGAGTTGCTTCAATGAACAACGCGCGCGTTTCCGTCCCCGCGTCTCGCAACGAACCGGTTCTGAGCTACGCTCCCGGATCGCCGGAGAAGGCCACCCTCAAGACGCAGCTCGACAACTTCGCCAGTGAGACGACCGAGATTCCGTTGATCATCGGCGGGCGCGAGGTCAGGACCGGGGACCTCGGCCACTGCATACTCCCCCATGACCACCGGAAGCGGGTGGCGACCTATCACCGCGGCAACGCCGACACCGTGAACGAGGCGATTGCGGCGGCGGACGAGGCACGGTCCGACTGGAGCGCAATGCCGTGGGAATCGCGCGCCGCGATCTTTCTCAAGGCGGCTGAACTGCTCGCGGGGCGGTATCGTCCCATCATCAACGCCGCCACGATGTTGAACCAGAGCAAGACCGCGTTCCAGGCGGAGATCGACGCCGCCTGCGAGTTGATCGACTTCTGGCGGTTCAACGTGTCCTATCTGCCGGACATCTACGCGCAGCAGCCGGAAAGCGCACCCGGCATCTGGAACTACGTCGAGTACCGCGCGCTCGAGGGGTTCATCCTCGCCGTAACACCGTTCAACTTCACGTCGATTGCCGGGAATCTGCCGTCCAGCCCCGCGCTGATGGGGAACACCGTGGTCTGGAAGCCGGCGTCCACGGCCGTCTTCTCGGCGTACTGGCTGATGAAGCTGTTGGAAGAGGCCGGACTGCCGCCGGGAGTCATCAATCTGGTGCCCGGCAGCGGGGGACAGATCGGCGCGCCCGCCATGGCGCATCAGAACCTCGGTGGTGTCCACTTCACCGGGAGTACCGAGGTGTTTCAAGGCATGTGGCGCACGGTCGGCACCAATATCGCCGGCTACAGGAGCTATCCCCGGATCGTGGGGGAGACGGGCGGCAAGGACTTTGTATTTGCGCACGCCTCCGCCGACCCGGACGAATTGGCGGCGAACCTGACCCGCGGCGCGTTCGAGTATCAGGGGCAGAAATGCAGCGCCGCGAGCCGGGCGTACATACCCGAGAGCCTGTGGAACCGCTTCCGCGACAAATTGGCGGATGAGGTCGAAGCGATCGCCTACGGCGACGTCACCGACTTCACGAACTTCATGGGCGCGGTCATCGACCGGCCCTCGTTCGACAAGCAGCGCGGTTTCATCGAGCGGGCGCGTGTGGACAGCGACGCCGACGTCGTCTGCGGCGGCGTCTGTGACGACAGTACGGGGTACTTCATCTCGCCGACGATCATCCAGGCCCACGATCCGCACTACGCCACGATGGAGACCGAACTGTTCGGTCCCGTACTGACGGTGTATGTCTACAAGGACCGCGATTACGAGCAGACGCTCGAGTTGTGCGACCGGACATCGCCCTATGCGCTGACCGGCGCCATCTTCGCTACCGATCGCGCGGCGATCAACACCGCGTCGGCAACGTTGCGCCACGCGGCCGGCAACTTCTACATCAACGACAAGCCGACCGGCGCCGTCGTCGGCCAGCAACCGTTCGGCGGTTCGCGGGCGTCCGGAACGAACGACAAGGCGGGCAGTTCGTTGAATCTGTTGCGCTGGATCAGCACACGCACCACGAAAGAGACGTTCACGCCGGCGCGTGACTATCGCTATCCGCACATGCAGGAGCGATAGTCGGTCCGAGACCCGACCGTCATCAGTCATGACTATCGCTGGTCGCACACGCAGGAGCGATAGTCGGTCTGAGAGCCGACCGTCATCAGTCGGGTCTCGCGTGACTATCGCTATCCGCACACGCAGGAGCGATAGCGGATGATGCTCGCCGTGCCACGCTGGAATGTTTCGTGGGCTGCCGGTCCGTGAGTTGGACAGGATCTGTCATGACCGGGTCTATTGCGCGTCTCGGTGGTCCCTTGCTTTTGGCGGGTCTCGTGGTCGCGGGGTTCGCTGCGCCCGCCGGCGCTCAAATCACGCTGGTGGGCAGTACGCCCGTAGACGGCGCCGCTCTCGACGGCCCGGTCCGAACGGTGCGGGTCTGGTTCGATGAAGCCCCCGACGTGTCGAAGAGCTCCCTCACGATTGCGGGACCCGCCAATCGGGCCAGGATCGAGGGGCTGCACACGATGGGCGAGAACGATCTGATGGGTCGTCTGACCGGACCGATGCCGGACGGCGAATGGACGATGACCTGGACAACGGTCGGCAAGGACGGCGCCGAGCAGACCGGAACCACCACCTTTACCGTTCAGCGACGGCGGTGATCCGGACCGGCGGCCAACGGCGCTAGCGGGCTTCGTAGATGCGGAAGCGCATGGCGTTTGCCGCACGACGCCGACTACTCGGCTGCGCGAATGGTGAACGAGAAGTCCCCTCGCTGAACATGACCGTCGTTGCCGGCCGAGCGCCAGCGGACGGTATAGCTGCCGGGACCGAGAGCGCCGGAAATATCGGCCACGAGCGATTTCTCGTCGGCCACCGTCGTCTTGCCCAGCACCACCTCGCCGTTCGGTCCCTCCAGCGACAACCGGCTCACCGCCGGCTCCGGATCCTGGGTGAACCAGACCCGGAGATGATCCGGAGATTCGCTGATGGCCGCGTCCTTGGCCGGCAGGCTCTTCGAGTAGGCCATGTGCGCCGAGACGGTCGCGGCCGCCGCCAGCGCGAGCGCCAGCGTCGCCGCGAATATACGTCGTCTGTAGGTCATCGTCGTACTCCCCCGGATCGGATACGGCGTGTGTTACCACTCAGTTTACCGCACCCTGCCGCACGCACATCCGCGGCCGAGCAGCCCGTGGTGAAACCCCGCGTTGCACCGAGAATGGCAGTGCGCCCGGCTGACAAGGCGCGACGAGGGAAAATACCTGTAGGGGCAACCCTTGTGGTTGCCCTGTTCGTCAGCCGGAGCAACGCCGATCCGCAAGATGCTACGCAGATCCGTGGCATACAACGCGGCTCAGCGGGATGCAGTGTGAAATAGCAGAATTCCGCGGGGAAGGCTGAATTCCGCGGGGAAGCGCAGAATTCCGCGGGGTTCGAATGCAGCGGGGCTCTTGCCACGGGCTGCTTGGCACACGTGGATGAAGACCGCCAGCCGTCCGCGGTGAACGGGTCGAGATTTGATGTACACTCGTCCGAGATCGGCGGACTGCAGCGCCGATCGCATGCAGCGGGGCCTGTGCCACGGGCTGCCAGGGAGGATGTGATGCAGATCCGATACTTGACGGTCGCCGTGGTGTTCACGGCGGTCATGACGCTGGCGCCGATTGCGTTCGCCCAACAGAACGGCGAGATTCCCCGGCGCCCCGATGGGCGCCCCGACCTGTCCGGCACCTACGACATTGCGACCCTGACCCCACTGCAGCGGCCATCCGATTTCGGCGACAAGCTCGTGCTGACCGACGAGGAGGCTGCGGCGCTGGCCGCGGGCGCCAGTTCGCTCGAACGCATCTTCAACATTCCGGATGAGCGCAACGAAGTGACCGAGGCGCCGCGCGAGGCGCCTCCCGTCGGCGGAGACGGATCGCGCGGGGCGGCCGGCAACGTCGGCGGCTACAACTCGTTCTGGATGGACTTCGGTCAGTCGGGGTTCCAGATCGACGGTCAGTACCGCACGTCAATCATCGTCGACCCGCCGAACGGCCGGCGCCCGCCGCTGACCGCGGCCGCGCGCGAGCGGAGGGCGGCCGGGGCCGCGTTCTTCCGGCCAAACACCGGCACCGCCTGGTGGCTCGAAGGCGACCTCGATGCACCCGGTCCGTACGACAACCCGGAAGGACGGCCGATGGCCGAGCGGTGTCTGATGGGTTTCGGTTCGACGGCCGGACCGCCGATGTTGCCGGTGCTCTACAACAACCTGAAACGTATCGTGCAGACCGACGACACGATCATGATTCTGGTCGAGATGGTGCATGACGCACGCATTGTCCGCATGGATCAAGAGCACGCGCCGCCGGAAATCCGGACCTGGCTCGGAGACTCGGTAGGGCGCTGGGAGGGCGATACGCTGGTCGTCGACACGACGAACTTCCGGGACACGCCGTCGCTGGGCGGCGCCTCCAGGCACCTGCACGTCGTGGAGCGCTTCACCCGCATCGATGCCGATACGTTGCTCTACAAGTTCACGGTCGACGACCCGACCGTCTGGACGGCGCCGTGGAGCGGCGAGTACGTCTGGCCGGCGACGAACGACAACGTCTACGAGTACGCCTGCCACGAGGCGAACTACTCGTTCGGGGGCATTCTCCGGGGCGCCCGGATTCTCGAATCGGATGTGCGCGACGCGGCGCGGTAGACAGCCTGCTCGGCTCGACCCGCGCCGCTACCGTCCGTGTTACCGCCAGCGGTCATCGACCCCGTGAGATTTGACGGCTATTCGATCGACGGGTTCTACGACGAGTTGTTCTTCGAGGACGGTACGCCGCGGCCCGAGGCGCGGCTGCTGATCGACCGGATCGAGGGGTTGTCGGACGGCGAGCTGGCGCGGCGTCACCAGGCAGCGGAACGTGCGCTCCTGCGAATGGGGATCACGTTCAACGTCTATGGCGACGAAGCCGCCGACGAACGTATCTTTCCCTTCGACATCATTCCGCGAATCGTCGGGCGCGCCGAGTGGGTTCGTATCGAGCGCGGTCTGCAACAGCGTATCCGGGCGCTGAATCACTTCATCGACGACGTCTACCACGATCAGCGCATCGTGCGGGACGGCGTGGTTCCGGCCGACGTCGTCGAGTCGTCAGAGGGCTATCGACAGCAGTGCGTCGGGCTCAAACCGCCTGGCGGCATCTGGTGCCACATCACCGGCACAGATCTGGTCCGCGACCTCGACGGCACCATCTACGTGCTTGAAGACAACCTCCGCTGCCCGTCAGGCGTGTCCTACGTCCTCGAGAACCGGGCCGTCATGAAGCAGACGTTTCCCCGTGTCTTCGAGGGGCTGGCGGTGCGGCCGGTGGGTGACTATCCGGAACGTCTGCTGGAGATGCTGGAAGAGGTCGCGCCGTCAGGGCTGGGAAATCCGAACGTGGCGGTGCTGACTCCCGGCGCATACAACTCGGCGTACTTCGAGCACTCGTTCCTCGCGCAGCAGATGGGAGTGGAACTGGTCGAGGGAAGCGATCTGGCGGTGTCTGGCGGAGCGCTGCACATGCGCACGACGCGCGGACTCGAGCGTATTGACGTGCTGTACCGGCGTATCGACGATGATTTTCTCGATCCCACCTGCTTCCGCGCCGACTCGGTGCTGGGAGTGCCGGGCGTGATGGACGCCTACCGGCGGGGCCGGGTGACGCTGGTGAACGCGCCGGGGACGGGTGTCGCCGACGACAAGGTGATCTATGCCTATGTTCCCGAGATGATCCGCTATTACCTCGATGAAGAGGCGGTCCTGCCCAATGTGCCGACGTATCTCTGCTGGCGTGCGGAGGACCGGCGCTACGTGCTCGATCACCTCGATCGACTGGTCGTGAAAGCGGCCAACGAATCGGGTGGTTACGGCATGCTCATCGGGCCGCATGCCACCGCGGAGGAACGGAAGGAATTCGCGGGACGGATTTCCGCAGAGCCGCGCAACTACATCGCACAGCCGACCCTGGCGCTGTCGCGGGTGCCGACCCGGGTCGAGGCCGGGTTCGAGGGCCGGCATGTCGATCTGCGCCCCTACATTCTGCTGGGTCGCGAGCCGTTCGTGCTGCCGGGCGGGCTCACCCGCGTCGCGCTGCGCAAGGGATCGCTGGTGGTGAACTCGTCCCAGGGCGGTGGAAGCAAGGATACCTGGGTGCTCGGGTAGCGTTGCGCCATGTTGAGCCGGGTCGCCGAGTCGGTCTACTGGATGAGCCGCTATATCGAGCGGGCCGAGAACGTGGCCCGTGTCATGGGCGTCAATCTGAAGCTCGAGATCGATCTGTACGGGCTCGCCGAGGAACAGTGGGATCCGATGGTGCAGGTCGGAGGCGACGATGCGCGATTTCGAACGTTGTACGACAGCGCCACGCGCGCCAACGTCATCGAGTTCCTCACTTTCGATCTCCGGAACCCCAATTCTGTCATGTCGTGTGTGGCGAAGGCGCGGGAGAATGCGCGCACGGTGCGGGAGATCATCTCGTCCGAGATGTGGGGCGAGATCAACAACTTCTATCTCACCCTGACAGCGGCCCACGCGCGAGAACGCGCCCTCCGCGAGGCGTCGGAGTTCTTTCTGCAGGTGCAGCGCACCAGTCACCTGATCGAAGGAACCAAGAACGAGACGATGGAGCACGGCGAGGCGTGGCACTTCAGCCGTCTCGGCCGCTATGTCGAGCGCGCCGACCAGACCAGTCGGATCCTCGACGTGAAGTACTTTCTGCTGCTGCCGTCGGCAGCCGACGTGGGCAATCCGGTCGACGATCTGCACTGGAGCGCGCTGCTGCGTTCCACCAGCGGTTTCGAGGCCTACCGCCGAACCTATGGACTGGTGCAACGCGAATCGGTGGTGGGGTTTCTCCTGTTCGATCGGGACTTTCCCCGGTCCGTGCACCACTGCGTCACCCGGGCGCAGTCCTCATTGCACGCGGTGACCGGGACGCCCCTGCGTCGGTTCGGAAACCTGGCCGAGCAGACGCTCGGCCGGTTGGTCTCCGAACTCGACTATACTGACGCGCGGGAGGTTCTGGCGGGCGGTCTGCACGAGTTCATCGACAGCCTGCAGGATCGGTTCAACAGCGTCGGCGACGCGATCATGACGACCTTCTTCCGACAGGCGTGAACGGGGCGGCACCCGCTCCGGTCAATCTGCGACCACGTACCGTGCTAATCACCATTCACCATTGCGTCCGCCTTCGACCAATCGGTGACCACGTACCGTGCTGATCACCATTCACCATTGCGTCCGCTATCGCTTCGAATCGCCGGTGTTTCTCGAGCCGCACACGGTTCGCCTGTCTCCCCGTGTCGGCGCGTCGGTGCGGCTGGTGTCCGGAGACCTGCAGGTCGACCCGGCGCCGCGGGTGCGGGCGGACAACCTCGACAAGGAAGGCAACACCGTCGTCCAGACGTGGTTCGAAGGCACGACGTCCCAGTTGACGGTCGACAGCCGTGTCACGGTCGAGACGCTGGTCACGGACCCGTTCCAGTTTCTCGCGACCGACCCGGACTGGACACTGCCCTATGTCTATCCGCCCGGGTGGGGACCGACGCTGGCGCCCTATCGCCGGGCGCCGGATGCGGTCCCTGACGCCGTGCGCGAACTGGCCCTCGCCGCCGCCGAACAGGCGAATCGCGACCAATTGACCTTTCCGCCGGTGCTGGCGCAACGGATGCACCATGATTTCAGTCTGGTGCATCGTGAAGAAGGCGCGCCCAGGCCAGCGCACGAGACCGTCGTCGCCGGTACCGGTGCGTGCCGGGACCTGGCGGTGCTGTTCGTCGAGTGCTGCCGGGCGATGGGGCTCGCCGCCCGCTTCGTCAGCGGTTATACCGTGGTGCCCGACGCGCCGCGTTCAGAGTTGCATGCCTGGGCCGAGGTGTATCTGCGCGGTGGGGGCTGGCGCGGGTTCGATCCTTCGTGCGGACTCGCGGTGTCGGACCGGCACGTGGCGCTGGCCGCGGCGGCCGATCCGGACGATGCCGCGCCGGTGACCGGGACGTTTCGCGGCGACTGCAAGGCGTTGCACCCGACGTACGCGATCTCCATCGAAACATAGTGAAGCGCGGGTTTCCTGACGGGTTCCCTTTGCCTGTAGCTCGAGGATCGGGCACAATGAGGCGGTCCCCGTGTCTTCGATGCGCCTGGGGTTCCTGCGGCGTCTGATGCTACCGAGGAGACCTATGCCGTTGTTCGGGTCGGACCGCCGTCCGGGAGCGCGTCTCCCGGTGCGTGCGGCGGCGCTGGCCCTTGGCCTCCTTGCGGCCGGTTGGGCAGGTTTCGGACCGGCCGGAACGCGGCCCTCTGCGGCGCAGGCGCCTCTCGCGCCCGCCTCCGATCGGGCGCTGCGTCAGGTGCTGGACCAGTACTGCATCGCCTGTCACAACGAGCGGCTGCGCACCGCCGGTCTCGCACTCGATACTGTCGACGCGACCCGTCCCGACGCTGATCCGGCGCTGTGGGAGAAGGTCGTCGCCAAGCTGCGGGCCGGATCGATGCCGCCCCCGCTCCGTCCGCGGCCTGCCGTCGCCGTGTACGACGCCGTTGCTACCGAGTTGGAGACCGCGCTCGATCGCGCCTGGGCCGCCGATCCGCACCCGGGGCGGGGCAGTGCGGTGCACCGGTTGAATCGCACCGAGTACGCCAATGCGATCCGGGATCTGTTGGCGCTCGAGATCGACGTGACCGAACTGTTGCCGGGTGACGAGACGGCCGACGGCAGCTTCGACAACTTTGCTGACGTCCTGACCATTTCCCGGTCGCATATCGACCGCTACTTTTCGGTCGCGCGGCAGGTCACGCGACTGGCGGTGGGACTCGCACCGCCAGCGGTCGGCTTCGACACCTTCGAGATCCCACTGCACATCGTCCAGGAAGCGCGGCAGAGCGAGGCCCTGCCCCTGGGATCACGCGGCGGTCTCGCCATCCCGTACAACTTCCCGGTCGACGGTGAATATGTGATCAGGGTACGGTTGCGGCGCCAATATCAGGCCTACCTCATGGGCATGGGATGGCCGCAGCACCTTGACGTACGTCTCGACGGCCGCCTGCTCGAACGGTTCAGCGTCGGCGGCAACGCACCCGGGCTTCCAGCCGCGGCGAGCTACGCCGGTGACGGCGAGCCCGGGTTCGCCGCTGATCCCGAATGGGAAGCGTTCATGCAGATGACCGGCGATGCGGGGTTGGAGGTCCGGGTGCCGGTCGCGGCCGGTCCGCGCAGCGTGGGCGTGTCGTTCGTACGCGATCTCTGGGAGCCGGAAGGGCTGCCGCAGCCGCTGCAGCGCGGGCGCGTGCTGACCAACGACCAGATCTACATGGGGTATGCGGCGGTGGGCGCCGTGGAGATCGGCGGGCCGTACGAGGCGTCCGGAATGACCGCGGCCACGCCGAGTCGCCAGGCGATCTTCAGTTGCCGGCCCGCGGACGCCGAGGACGAACTCCGGTGCGCGCGCGAGATCCTGACGGCGCTGGCCCGCCGCGCATATCGGCGGCCGGTCACGGATGGTGACCTGACCATCCTGCTCGACTTCTTCGAACAGGGGCGCGACGAGGGCGGCAGCTTCGATCACGGCGTGCAGTTCGCGTTGGAGCGGATGCTGATCGACCCCGACTTTCTGCTGCGTGTCGAGCGTGATCCGTCCGGCGGCGCGCCGGGGCGCGCCTATCCGCTCAGCGACCTGGAGGTCGCCTCACGGCTGTCCTTCTTCCTCTGGAGCAGCGTTCCCGATGACGAACTCCTGTCGCTGGCCGAACAGGGGCGGCTCACCGACCCGGCGGTGTTGGAGCAGCAGGCCAGACGGCTGCTGGCCGACCCGCGTGCGATCGAGGCATTGGTCGACGACTTCACGGCCCAGTGGCTGAACCTGCGGCGCGTCGGCGAGGTCGTGGTCGATCCCCTGCAGTATCCTCACTACGACGCGACGCTGCTCGAGGCGTTCACCCGCGAGACGGAGCTGTTCGTGGCCAGCACGCTGCGAGAAGACCGCAGCGTCAGCGATCTCCTTGACGCCGATTATACGTATGTGAACGAGCGTCTGGCCCGGCACTACGGCATTGCCGGCGTGTACGGCAGCCGGATGCGGCGCGTGCCGTTGTCGGATACGAGTCAGCGCGGCGGTCTGCTCGCCCACGGCGCGTTGCTGGCGACGACCTCCTATCCGGATCGGACGTCTCCCGTGCTGCGCGGCAAGTGGCTGCTCGACAACATTTTCGGACTGCCGGTGCCGCCGCCGCCGGCCGGCGTCGATACCACCCTGGAGGAGCAGCCGGGCGCGCAGCCGGCGACGATGCGCGAGCGGCTCGCCCAGCATCGGCGCAGTCCCACGTGCGCGAGTTGCCACGCCGTGATCGATCCGCTCGGGTTCGCGCTGGAGAACTTCGACGTGATCGGCGGCTGGCGGGCCATCGACGAAGCCGGTCAGCCGGTCGACGCCAGCGGCACCACGGTGAGCGGGGCGCCGATTGAAGGATTGACGGGTCTGCGGGCGCTGCTGCTCGACGACCCCGGACAGTTTCCGAGAACCGTCACCGAGAAGTTGCTGGCCTACGCACTGGGCCGGCGGCTCGAGCATTACGACCGCCCGACCGTTCGTCGCGTCGTGCGCGAGGCCGAGAATGACGACTACCGCTGGTCGTCGCTGATCGCAGGCATCGTGAAGAGCCCGACGTTTCTGATGCGAGCGGCTGAGACCGCGACCAACTAGCGAGAGAGACCCATGACCTTCCTGACGAAGATGCTGCCGCGCCGCACCGTGCTGCGGGGACTTGGCGCAACCGTGGCCTTGCCGATCCTCGATGCGATGCACCCCGGGTTGTCGTTGCGAGGGTTGGCGGCGACGCGGTCGCCCCACCGTTTTCAGGCGTTCTACGTCCCCAACGGAATGGCGATGGAGTACTGGACGCCCGAGGGGGACGGGACCGGATTTCGGCTATCTCCGATTCTGGAGCCGCTGTCGCCGTTCCGAGACCAACTCATCGTCCTGTCCGGGCTGAACGCGAGTTGGAATTACATCCACGCGGGCGCGTCCGGTTCGTTTCTGACCGGTACCACACGAGGGGGCCGCAACGAAATCGAGATCATCGCCGACGTCTCGATGGACCAGTTATTGGCGCGGCATTTTTCCAGCGAGACCCAGGTGCCGTCGCTCGAGTTGTCGCTCGACCCGCCGAACAACGCCGGCGCGTGCACTGGCAACCTGAGCTGCGTGTACACCCACACGCTGTCGTGGCGCAGTCCGACGCAGCCGCTGCCCACCGAGTGGAATCCCCGTGCCGTGTTCGAGACGCTGTTCGGTGACAGCGGCAGCACCGACCCGGCGGTCCGCAACGCGAGGCTCCGGCAGCATCGCAGCCTGCTCGACTCGGTCAACGACAAGCTGGCGTCGTTGCGCCGCGAGCTCGGACCTGGCGACCAGGTGAAGGTCGAGGAGTACACCGACGCGATTCGCGACGTCGAGCGGCGGATTCAGAAGGCCGAAGAGCAGAGCGGTCTGGAGTTGCCCCAGGTCGAGCAGCCGCAAGGCGCTCCGCCCGTCTTCGAGGACCATCTCGAGCTGATGCTCGACCTGCAGGTGTTGGCCATGCAGGCCGATCTGACCCGCGTGATCTCGTTCATGATCGGCAAGGAGCAGAGCGCGCGGCCCTATCCCCAGATCGGCGTGCCGGAAGCGCATCATCCGCTGTCGCACCACAACGACGTACCGGAAATCATCGAGCACATGTCGAAGATCAACCGGTACCACACGGAGCTGTTCTCGCGGTATCTGGCGAAACTGCGGTCCACGCCGGACGGCGACGGCTCGCTGCTCGACCACATGACGATCCTGTACGGCTCCGGGATTTCGAACAGCACACGGCACTCGGGTGCCAACCTGCCGTTGCTGTTGGCCGGTGGCGGCGCCGGCCGGCTACCGACCGGACGGCATCTCCGCTTCATCGACGAGCCATCGATGGCGAACCTGCTCGTCACCCTGATGGACAAGATGGACGTACCGGTCGAACGGATCGGCGGCAGCACCGGCATCCTGCCGATCGACACGCTGGGGGGGCTGCTGTAGGAGCCCGTGGTGAAGCCCCGCGTGGCACCGAGACCGGCGAGGCGCCCGCCTGACAAGGCGTGAGGAGGGCGCATATTGGGCATGTGCAACCGAGGAACAACGCAGTCAGGCGGGTGCATCGCCGGTCGAATGCAGCGGGGCCTTTCGCCGCGGGCTCCCAGGCCGACATGACCAGCGGTCGTCTGCATCCTCGCAACGCCGTCACGCTCCTCCTCCTCCTCCTCCTGGTGGCGGGCGTCGCGGACCCCGCGCGCGCCGACACGCCACCGCTCGTGGCGGCGGCGCAACTGGGGGATACCTCTGCGGTCATTGCGCTGATCGAGCAGGACGCGGCGGTGGACGCCGCCGCCGCGGACGGCACGACAGCGCTCCATTGGGCGACCTACCACGACGATGCCGAGGCCGTCTCGGCGCTGCTGGCCGCCGGCGCCGATGTCAATGCCGCGAACGATCTGGGGACCACTGCATTGTGGGCCGCCTGTCAGAACGGACACGCAGCCATGGTGCAGCGGTTGCTGGCCGCCGGCGCCGACGTCGATCGCGCCCTGCTGAAAGGGGAGACCCCGTTGATGGTGGCGGCGAGGGCGGGTGCGGTGGAGGTCGTCGATCTGCTGCTGGCCCGTCGCGCCAATTTCGAGGCGCGCGGCCCGCGCGGCCAGACCGCGTTGATGTGGGCGGTGGCTCAAAGACAGGCCGATGTCGTGGTGCGGTTGCTGGCCGCCGGCGCCGACGTCCACGCGCGGTCAGACGTCTGGAGTCAGGTGATGGCGGTGCCGCCGCACGGGCAGCCCGAGTACAACCGCGAGATCCCGCACGGCGGAAA
Organism: Vicinamibacterales bacterium; assembly: GCA_965220695.1. GTDB lineage: Bacteria > Acidobacteriota > Vicinamibacteria > Vicinamibacterales > UBA8438 > UBA9620. Next base: position 1,277,623 of record OZ244838.1, read on the forward strand.
CACCGCGCTGCTGTTCGCCGCCCGCGTGGGGGATCTTGCCTCGGCCGGTCATCTGCTTGCGGCCGGTGCAGACGTCGACGATGCGGACGCCTGGGGCGTCAGCGCCACCACGCTCGCGGCCCACGCCGGGTTTCGCGACGTCGTCATGCTGCTGCTCGAGGCGGGCGCGGACCCGAATGCGGCGGAAGCCGGGTTCGCTGCGATCCATCCCGCGGTCATGCGTCAGGACGAGACATTTGTGGCCATGCTGCTCGACCATGGTGCCGACCCGAATGCCGTGCTGCGGACCTGGACTCCGACCCGCCGCTCGTCGAGCGACTACAATTTCGCGCCGCCGCTCGTCGGCGCGACGCCGTTCTGGCTGGCGGCCCGCTTCGCTGCACCGTCGATCATGCGCCTGTTGGCCGCCCGGGGCGCCGACCCGCTCTTCGTGCACCACGCCGACTACAAGGAACCGGGCTACGCGCGGCCGGTCCAGGAATCGACCACCGCGCTGATGGCGGCCACCGGAATGGGCGGCGGCCGGCTGCGCGCGTGGTTGCCACCCGCACGTTCCGAGGCGGAGCAGCGTGCGCTCGAGGCGGTGTCGGTCGCCGTGGACCTGGGAATCGAGGTGAACGCGACCGACGCCGAGGGGCGTACGGCGCTCGATGGCGCCCGGGCCGCGCGCCTGATGACGGTTATCGAGTTCCTCGAGTCCCGTGGCGCGGTGTCCGGCGGACAATGACCCCTCCCGATCACCCTCGGTGGTGGAACTCTCCCGGCTGCGTCACGTATCCCCAGTAGAGACGGCGGCGTGGAGCCGTTCGGACCGCACCCACCGCCCGTGAATCCGTCATGGCTCTGATTGCCACTCTCGGGCACGCACTCGGGTTTTCGCTGGCCGCCGGGGTCAACCTGTACGCCACCGTCGCTCTTCTCGGGCTGGCCTCCCGTTTCGAGTGGATCGACCTGCCCGAGCGGTTCGCCGCCTTCGACAACAACCTTGTGATCGCCGTCGCCCTGGCGCTCTACGTTGTCGAGTTCTTCGCCGACAAGATCCCCTGGGTCGACTCGATGTGGGATCTGATCCACACCGCGATCCGGCCTGTGGGCGGCGCCCTCATCGCCGTGTCGACGCTGGGCGAGGCGGCGCCGGGGGTCGAGGCGCTGATGGCCCTCCTCGGCGGGTCGGTGGCGGCGGGCGCCCATCTTGCGAAAGCAAGTACGCGCGCCGCGGTCAACACCAGCCCGGAGCCGGTTTCGAACTGGGTGCTGAGTGTGACGGAAGACCTGTTCGTCGTCGGACTCGGTGTGCTGGCGATCAGCTACCCGGTGGGCGCCTTTGTGGTGGCCAGTATCCTGGTCCTGCTCATCCTCGGGTTCCTCGGTGTCATCTCCCGGACCGCCTGGCGCTGGCTCACACGCCGCGCCCAGCCAGCGCCGGCTAGCCCGTCCGCCGGATGATCTGCTTCGCGATCGTCTGCAGTTGCATGTTGGACGTACCCTCGTAGATCTGCCCGATCTTGGCGTCCCGGAACAGCTGGACGCAACACGGGAAGCCGTTTAGAAACTATTTCGACCGGATAGTCCGTCGTCATTCGACCGGATAGTCCGTCGTGTAGCCGACCCCGCCGAAGAGCTGGACGGCCAGTGACGTCACACGTTCCGCGACCTGCGACGAAAAGAGTTTGGCCATGGCGGCTTCGGTCAGGAACGGCTGCCCGCCATCGTGGAGTCGGGCGGCGTTGTAGACGCCGAGGCGCGCCATCTCGAGTTCGGTGCTGGCCTGCGCGAGCTGGAACTGCACGGCCTGGAACTCGCCAATCGTCTTGCCGAACTGCGTGCGCTCCTGCACGTAGGCCAGGGTATGGTCCAGGGCCGCCTGCGCCAGTCCGACCATCTGTGCGCCAATGCCGATGCGGCCTTCGTTCAGCGTCTCGATGGCCACCTTGTAGCCGTGTCCCGCCTTACCCAGGATATTGGCTGCCGGCACCCGGCAGGCGTCGAACGACAGCTCGCAGGTGCTGCTGGCCCGGATCCCCAGCTTGTCTTCCTTCTTGCCGACCTGAAACCCCGGCCGGTCCGATTCGACCAGAAACGCGGTGATGCCGCGGTGCCCGGCGCCGGGATCGATGGTGGCGAACAGGATGAACAGCCCCGCTTCTCTCGCGTTCGTGATCCAGAGCTTGCGGCCGGTCAGCACATAGTGGTCGCCGTCCTGGACCGCGCGTGTCGTGAGCGCGAACGCGTCGCTGCCGGACCCCGCTTCTGACAGCGCATAGGCGCCGACCGTGCCACGGGCCAGCAGCGGCAGGAATCGCTGCCTGACGTCGGCCGATCCCCAGCGCATGATCGCGTTGTTGACGAGTGTGTTCTGCACGTCGACCAGAACGGCGACCGAGGGGTCGACGCGCGACAGTTCCTCGACCGCGATGACCGAGGTGAAGAACGGCGCGCCGGCGCCGCCCAGCGACTCGGGAATCCCGATAGCCATCACGCCGAGATCGAAGAGCTGATCGATGAGTCGACGCGGGATGGCGGTCTGCGCCTCCATCGTTCTCACTTGCGGGGCGATCTCCCGTTCGGCAAAGGCCCGCACGCTCGCCTGGAAGAGCTGCTCTTCGTCCGTGAGCCGGGTCAGGGGTGAGGTTGGGGTGATCAGGTCGGTCATCGGTGTGTCTCGGCCTGCAGGCCCAGTGTCGGAATCGCCCGATCGCGCCAGGCCGTGGCCGCCGGCTGTCATATGAAAGACGGTTCCTCGTACTCGCCCCACACGTCGCGCAGGGCGTCGCACATCTCTCCGACGGTGGCATAGGCGCGAACTGCATCGAGCAGCGGCGGCATGAGGTTGGCCGATCCGAGCGCGGCATCGCGCACTGCGTCCAGCGCGCGCGCGGCGGCGGTCGCATCGCGGGTCTTCCGAAGGTCGTCGAGCTGCGCGCACTGTGTTTCCGCGGCGCCTTCGTCGAGATAGAGCGTCTCGATGCGGGTGTCCGTGTCGTCGGTGAAGGCGTTGACACCGACGATCGTCCGCTGACCGGCCTCCACTTCCCGCTGAAACCTGTAGGCGCTGTCGGCGATCTCCCGCTGCGGGTACCCCTGCTCGATAGCGGCGACCATACCGCCGCGTTCGTCAATCCGGTCGAAACAGGCCAAGGCCTCCGCCTCCATGTCGCGTGTCAGGCGCTCGACGAAATAGGAGCCGCCCAGCGGGTCGACAAGGGCCGGGACCCCGCTCTCGTGGGCAATCACCTGCTGGGTGCGCAGCGCGAGCAGAGCCGCTTCTCTGGTAGGCAGCGAGAGCGCCTCGTCGAGCGAGTTCGTATGCAGCGAATTGGCGCCGCCGAGCACCGCGGCCAACGCCTGCACCGCGGTGCGGATCACGTTGTTGTGCGGTTGCTGGGCGGTCAGCGACACACCGGCCGTCTGGGCGTGGAATCGCAGCTTCCACGATCGCTCCGCCCTGGCGCCGAACCGATCCCGCATGACCGTCGCCCATAGGGTGCGCGCCGCACGGTATTTGGCGATCTCTTCGAAGAAATCGTTGTGGGCGTTGAAGAAGAAGGAGATCCGGGGGGCGAAGCTGTCGACGTCAAGACCGGCGTCGACGCCGTGCTGCACGTACTCGATGCCGTCGCGCAGCGTGAACGCGAGTTCCTGCAGCGCCGTCGCGCCCGCCTCGCGAATGTGATATCCGCTGACCGAGATGGTGTTCCAGCGCGGGACCGCTCGCGCGCAGAAGCTGAATGTGTCGGTGACCAGCCGCATCGAGGGGTGCGGCGGGTAGATGTATTCCTTTTGCGCGATGTACTCCTTCAGGATGTCGTTCTGCAGGGTGCCGGTCAGCGTTGTCCAGTCGGCGCCCTGCCGCTCGGCGACCACCAGATACATGGCCAGGATCATCGCGGCGGGTGCGTTGATCGTCATCGAGGTGCTGACGTCCTCCAGCCGGATCCCGTCGAACAGACGCTCCATGTCGGCAAGCGAGGCAACGCTGACGCCGCACTTGCCGACTTCGCCACGTGACAGGGGATGGTCGGGATCGCGCCCCATCAGGGTCGGCAGGTCGAAGGCGACACTGAGACCGGCGCCGCCGGCCGCCAGCAGTTCCTTGTAACGCCGGTTGGTGTCCGCCGGCGTTCCGAATCCGGAAAACTGCCGCATGGTCCAGAGTTTGCCGCGGTACCCGTTGGCGTGGATGCCCCGTGTGAACGGGAACGTCCCCGGCGCCGGCGGCGCCTGCACCCCGTGGAGATCGCCCGCGGAGTACAGCGCCTTGATCTCGCGCCCGGATACCGTCGTGTGACCGGTTTCGGGGTCGGCCTTGGTGCCGGTGGTCGTCTGCGCCATGGTCTCGCTGCGCCCGCGATCCGATCCGTGTCGCCGAAGCGGGCGATCAAGTGTTGACCAGTGTTCGGAAACCGCGCAACTGCCACGGGCCGCGATGCCTGCACGACACACCGGCCGCCCGCGTCGCATCGACGATCACGGTTCGAACGTTGACAGGCTACCACCGGTTGTCCAGAATCAAAGACATCGTGCACGATGCTGGATTCGGTGAACGGGGGGTCCGGTTCGTCGTCGCCGCCATGACGGCGGTGCTGGCGGTGGCCTCGCCGGATGTCGCCCGCGGGCAGGATCGCCGGGCGGACGCGCCGATTCCTCACACCGCCGGTCAGAGCGTGTCCCCTTCGTTCGAGGGCTGGTACGCCAACCCGGACGGCACGCGCAGCCTTGTGTTCGGCTACTTCAATCGGAATTACGAGGAAACACTCGACATTCCCGTGGGTCCGGACAACCGGTTCTCCCCGGGGCCGGAAGACCGCGGACAGCCGACGCACTTCCTGCCCCGGCGTCAGACCGGGGTGTTCGCGGTCTCCGTACCGGCCGATTTCGGGGATCGGCAGTTGACCTGGACGCTGACCGCGAACCGCGAGACGATCGCCATTCCGGGTCACCTCCGACCGGAGTGGGAGATCACGGCGCTCGAGGAGGTGACCAGCGGGAACACCCCCCCGGTCGTCAGGTTCGGCAGTCCGGAGGGCCCCGCCGGGCAAGGGCAACTGGGGATTCGGAGCCGGCTGACGGCGTCGGCCGGGGAGCCGGCGACCTTGAGCGTGTGGGCGTCGGACGACGGGGTGCGGAAGGCGAGAGCCGCCCGCCGGCCGCCGCGCTTCGGACTGGTGTGGAGCAAGTACCGCGGCCCCGGCGCGGTGACGTTCAGCGATGCCACGCCGCGAGTCGATCCGTCGAGCCGGTCCGACACCACGGTCACGTTCGACGAGCCGGGCGAATACGTACTGCGGGTGCTCGCGTGGGATGACTCCGGCGGCCAGAGTGCGATCATGGCCGGCGGGTTCTTCTGCTGCTGGACCAACGGCTATGTCGCAGTTCGGGTACAGTAGTCCGACGTGTGACGACGAGGAGCAGGCGATGACAGAGATGACTGGCCGCGGTGCAGAATACCGGTACGGATTGCTGACCGTGGCGCTGATGGTCGCCGCGGCCGGGCCGGTCTCCGCACAGACCGGAGAGGCGACGTTCTCCCGTGACGTGGCGCCGATCCTCCAGCGGAGCTGCCAGGGATGTCACCGGCCGGGACAGATGGGTCCGATGTCGTTGATGACCTACGAGGATGTCCGCCCCTGGGCCCGCGCCATCCGCACGAAGGTGGTGGACCGCGTGATGCCGCCCTGGCATCTCGACAAGACGGTCGGCATCCAGGAGTTCCAGAACGACATCTCGTTGTCGGATGCTGAAATCGAGACGGTGGTGCGCTGGGTCGATGCCGGCGCGCCTCGGGGCAACCCGGCCGATCTGCCGCCCGCGGTCGATTGGCCCACCGACAACGCCTGGCGTCTGGTTGGCGCGTACGGCCGTGAGCCGGACCTCGTGGTCAGTTCCGCGCCCTGGACGCAGGCCGCGCAGGGGCAGGATCAGTGGTGGCAGCCAATCGTCGAGACCGGCATCGACGAAGACCGGTGGATTGCCGGCATGGAAGTGCGGCCGTCTCTGGCAGGCCGCCGAATCACGCATCACTCGGTCATCTATCTGCAGCAGGAAGAGCAGCCCGGCGATCACGAGGCGGCGGTCGAGGCGCCGGGGCGGGGCAGCTACCTGACCGAGTTCGCTGTGGGCAAGGTTGGCGATATCTTCCGCGAGAACACAGGCAAGTTGCTCAAGGTCGGGTCGCGGATCCAGTTCGACAACCACTACCACTCGGTGGGTGAAGAGATTACCGATTCCACCGAGCTCGGGTTCTGGTTCCATCCCGAAGGCGTCGTCCCGAAGTACCGCGTGTTCGGGCGGGCGCTCGGGGTGCAGCATGCGATGGCGACGCTGGATATTCCGCCGGGCAAGGTGACGACGCATCATTCCTACATCCCGCTCGCGTTGCCGGCGCGCATCGAGAACTACCAGCCGCACATGCATGTGCGCGGCAAGGCGATGTCGATGGAGGCGATCTATCCCGACGGGCGCGTCGAGATGCTGAATCACGTCGCGAACTTCGACTTCAACTGGCACGTGAACTACGTGTACAGCGAAGACTCGGCTCCGGTGCTCCCGAAGGGGACCGTGATTCATCTGACGGCCTGGCACGACAATACGGCCGCGAATCGGGCTAATCCGGACCCGACCCAATGGGTCGGCTGGGGGCAGCGCAGTTTCGACGAGATGTATCACGCACACGTGAACATGACGTATCTGACCGACGAGGACTACGACCAGATCGTCGCCACCCGGCGGGCGCGCCGCTCGAGCAACGACTGACCGTGGAAACACCCCATCGTCGCCACCCGGCGGGCCGGCCGCACGAGTGACAACTGACCGTGGAGACACCACTTACCCCCCTTGAGTTCCAGCGGCGCGCGCGGGCGCTCTATCCCGATCGCGAGTGCGTCATCGATGGCGACACGCGCCTGACCTACAGGCAGTTCTGCAACAGGTGCGACCGCTGGTCGGCCGCGCTGCAGCGGCTGGGGATCGGGAAGGGTGACCGGGTCGCCTACATCTCACCGAACACCCACTCGCAGCTCGAATCGTTCTACGCCGTCCCGCAGATCGGCGCCGTGCTCGTGCCGGTCAATTTCAGGCTCCAGGCGCAGGAGATCGAGTACATCCTCCGTCACTGCGGGGCCAGGATCGTCTGCGCACACGCCGACTTCATCGAGACGGTCGAGTCGATCCGCGCCTCCTGTCCCGAGATCGAGCAGTGCGTGGCGCTGGAGGGCGCGCACGACGGCTGGCTCGACTACGAACAGTTGATCGAGGCTGAGACCGGCGAGGTGCACCGTTCGGAGATCGACGAACGGGACCTGCTGGCGATCAACTACACCAGCGGCACGACATCACGTCCCAAGGGCGTGATGATCACCCACCGCAACGCCTACATGAACACGGTCGGCACGCTGCTGCACGCGCCGATGACCTGTGACGACCGGTATTTGTGGACCCTGCCGATGTTCCACGCGAACGGGTGGACGTTTCCCTGGACCGTGACCGCGGTGGGGGCCGTCCATATCTGCCTGCGCAAGGTGGACCCGGTGCAGGCGTTCGACCTGATCCGCGAGGAGCGGGTCACCATGTTGTGCGCCGCCCCCACGGTGCTCATCGGGTTGGCCAGTTGTCCGGCCGAGCAACGGGGAGACGTGCCCGCCGGTGTGCGGGTGCTGACCGCCGGCGCCCCGCCGGCCGCCGCGACGATTCAGCGGGTCGAGGGGGACTTCGGCTGGGAGCTGCTGCACGTGTACGGCCTGACCGAGACGGCGCCGTTCATCACGGTCTGCGAGCCCCGCCCGGAGCATGCCGCGCTGTCACTGGAGGATCGCTCGGTCGTCAAGGCGCGGCAGGGGGTCGAGCTGGTCACGTCGGGCGAGTTGCGTGTCGTCGACGAGCACGACGATCCGGTTCCCTGGGACGCGCAGACCCTGGGCGAGATCATCGTGCGCGGCAACGTGGTGATGGCGGGGTACTACAACGACCCCGACGCGACCGCGCAGGCGATGCGGGGCGGCTGGTTCCACAGCGGTGACGCCGCCGTCGTGCACCCGGACGGGTATGTCGAGATCAGGGATCGCTTCAAGGACGTGATCATCAGCGGCGGCGAGAACATCTCGTCGGTCGAAGTGGAGGGGGTGCTGATGCGTCACCCGGCGATTCAGGAGGTGGCGGTCGTCGGCATACCGGACGAGCGCTGGGGCGAGACTCCGCACGCCTTCGTAGTGTGCGCGCCGGGGGCGGCGCTGACCGAGGCCGAGCTGATCGGATACGCGCGTGAACGGATGGCGCACTTCAAGACACCCCGCAAGGTCGAGTTCGTGACCGAGCTGCCGAAGACCGCGACCGGCAAGATCCAGAAATACGTCCTGCGCCGCGGCCGGGCGGCTATTTCGACCCAATAACGGGCCGCAGATGACCTGCCACGGCACCGCGGGCCGGTCGGCGTCCTCCGCCGACAGCTCTCCGACGACCCGCCCCGCGCTGGCAGCCGACGCCGACTGCCTCGCGGCGATCGAGCGCAAGGTGCTGTGGCTGAGCACCTGGATGATTCACCACGCCAACCACGTGCGGCCCAGCCGGGACGGGTTGAAGGTGGGTGGGCATCAGGCCTCCTGCGCGTCGATGGTCACCCTGATGACGGCGCTGTACTTCGACGTGCTGCGGCCGATCGACCGGGTCGCGGTCAAGCCGCACGGCAGTCCGGTCTATCACGCGATCCAGTACCTGCTGGGCAGACAGTCGCGCGACCAGATCGAGCGGTTTCGCGCGTTCGGCGGCGCCCAGTCCTATCCGTCCCGCACCAAGGATCGAGACGACGTCGACATCTCGACCGGGTCGGTAGGCCTGGGGGTGGCGATGACCAGTTTCGTGGCGCTCGCGCAGGAGTATCTCCGCAAGCGCCGGCTGGTGCCCGAAGACACGCCGCCGGGGCGGATGGTGGCGGTCGCGGGTGATGCGGAGTTCGACGAAGGCAACGTGTTCGAGGCGCTGCTCGAGGCGTGGAAGCACCAGGTGACGAACGTCTGGTGGATCATCGACTACAACCGGCAGAGTCTCGACGCCAACTTGGCGGACCGCTTCTTTCACCGCCTCGACACGATCTTCACGACGATGGAGTGGCGGGTCGTCACGCTGAAGTACGGCAAGCTGCTCGACACCGCATTCGCCCGTCGGGGCGGTGACGCGTTGCGCGCCTGGATCGACGACTGCCCGAACTCGTCGTACTCGGCGCTGGCCTATCAGGGCGGCGCCGCGTGGCGGACCCGGCTTGTGCGTGACCTCGGCGACACCTCCGGCATCGGCGAGATCCTCGACGAGCACGACGACCCCGCACTGCATCGGCTCATGACCAACCTCGCCGGCCACGACCTGCACGCCGTGCGGGAAGCGTTTCATGACGCGACGGCAGACGAGACGCCGACCTGTTTCATCGCCTACACCATCAAGGGTCACGGTCTCCCGTTCGAGGGACACAAGGACAATCATTCGGGTTTGACCACGCCGGCGCAGATTGCGGCTTTTCGGGACGAGATGGGCATCGCCGAAGGAGACGAGTGGGAACCGTTCGCCGGGCTCGATCCGCCCCCCGACCAACTGCGTGCGTTCCTGCGCACGGTGCCGTTCGTGCAATCTGCCGATCGCCAGCATCATGCCGGCCGGATTGCGGTGCCGCCGGAGCTCGAGGTTCCTCCGGGAGCGCGGCTGTCGACCCAGGCCGGGTTCGGCCGCCTGCTCGCCGACATCGCGCGGCGCCACGGCGCGCTTGCGGACCGCATCGTCACCACCTCTCCCGACGTCACGGTGTCGACCAATCTCGGGGGGTGGGTCAACCGCCGCGGCGTGTTCGCGCAGTCGCCACAGGTCGACGTGTTTCACGAAGGACAGCCGCTCTCGGCGCAGGACTGGTCGATGGGACCTCAAGGGCAACATCTCGAGCTGGGCATCGCCGAGAACAATCTGTTCGTCCTGTTGGCGGCGCTCGGATTGACGGGGCCGTTGTTCGGCGTGCGCCTGCTGCCGGTGGGCACGCTGTACGATCCGTTCATCAGTCGAGGGCTCGACGCGCTGAACTACGCCTGCTACCAGGATGCGCGGTTCATCCTGGTCGCGACACCCTCGGGGGTGAGTCTGGCGCCGGAAGGCGGCGCGCACCAGTCGGTGGTCACACCGTTGATCGGTGTGGGGCAGCCGGGACTGACCGCGTTCGAGCCGGCGTATGTCGACGAACTGGCGGCGATACTGCGCTGGAGCCTGGAGCATATCCAGGCCGAGGACGGCGGCGCGGTGTATCTGCGTCTGTCCACGCGGCCGCTGGATCAACCGGAGCGGGAACTGTCGCCGGACACGCGGATGCAGGTGGTCAATGGCGGGTACTGGCTCGAACCGCCGGCGCCCGGAGCCGAGTTGGCCATCATCGCCTGCGGACCGGTGCTCGCCGAGGCGGTCGACGCACATCGTCAGATTACCGAGGATGTCCCCGGCGCCGGACTGCTCGTCGTGACCTCTGCGGGGCGGCTGCAGCAGGAGTGGATGCGGGCCGTGAACGATGGCGCGGCCGATACGGCTCCAGTTCGGCAGCTCCTGGCGCCGCTGGCTCCCGACGCCGGGTTGGTCACGGTGCTCGACGGGCACCCGGCGACACTGTCCTGGCTGGGTTCGGTGGGGCGCCACCGAGTCGTACCCCTGGGGGTGACCGGGTTCGGCCAATCGGGTGACATCACGGATCTGTATCGGGCCTATCGGCTGGATGCCGACGCCATCGTCACCGCGGCCGCCCGACTGTGCGTCGATGCGCGCACCTGAATCAGCGTCTCATGAGCGACACCACCGAGTTCCGCCTGCCTCGGCTTGCCGACGCTGTAACGTCGGTCAAGCTCAGTCTGTGGCTGAAACAGGAGGGCGACGGGGTCGTGGCTGGCGAGCCGATCGTCGAGGTCGAGACCGACAAGACGACCGTCGAGCTGGAGGCTCCGGCGTCGGGAGTCGTGCGGTCCATCCAGGTGGCGGCCGGAACCAGTGGCCTGGAAACGGGGGCGTTGCTGGCGGTCATTGCCTCGAATTCCAGCGGCGAGGCTGCGTCGCGCGGGGACGGGCCCGACGACCGAGCCACTCCGGCCCCTCCAACGGCGCCCGATGCCATGCCCGCGGCAGCGGCCGCGACGCAGGCCGCCGATCAGACCGCAGCACCCGCGGTCCAGGCGCCGGCGGTGGCCGTGTCGCCGATGGCCAGAAGAATGGCTGGCGCCGCCGGGGTGGAACTGTCCACGATACGAGGCACCGGCCGCGGCGGTCGCATCGGGAAGGCGGATATCGATCGCGTGCTGCTCCAGCGCCGCGGCGGATCGGCAGTGGAGGACCGGTCTGCGCCGGCGTCCGGGGTCGCAGCCCATGAGGCGGGGCCGTTCGAGGACCGCGCGCTGACCGCCATGCGCCGGGTCACCGCAGACAGGATGCAGCAGGCGAAACGGACCGTGCCCCACTTCTATCTGCGGATCGACTGCACCGTCGACGCCGCGTTCGACCTGTTGGCCGCGGCACAACGGCAGAGCGGGACGGCGCCGACCCTGACGGATGTCATCATTCGTACGGCGGCGTACGCACTCGAGCGGGTCCCGTCGGCCAATGCGGCGTGGGCGGACGGCGCCGTGCGGATCTACGACGACGTCGACATCGCGGTCGCCGTCAATACACCCGCCGGTCTCATCACCCCCATCATCCGGAACGCCGGCGCCAAGGGACTGGGCGAAATCGCCGCCGAGACCCGTACGCTGATTGCCAAGGCGCGCGAGGGGACCCTCCAGCCCGCCGACTACACCGGCGGCACGTTCACCATTTCGAACCTCGGGATGTATGGGGTCGAGAGTCTCTACGCCATCGTCAACCCGCCGCAGAGCTGCATTCTGGGGGTGGGCGCCGCGCAGTCCCGGCCGGTGGCGGTCGGCCAGCAGGTGCGGGTGGCGCGGGTGATGGCCTGCACGCTGTCCGCCGATCACCGCGTCATCGACGGGGCCGTCGGCGCGGAACTCCTGGCGGCGATCAAGGACTGCCTCGAGCAGCCGGGTCTGATGATGCTGTGAGTTCGGTGGCCCGGCCCGACACCGGCCGGCGGTATAATCGGCCGTTCGTCGTTACACCGCGAAGGGGAGATATCCATGACGATGCCGCGCTCGTCGGCTGCACTCATCGCGCTCGTCCTGCTTGTGCCGGCGCCTGCCGCCGCGCAGCAGGAAGAGACCTACGACTACTGGCGGCCTCAGCGGGACATGATCCGCCGCGGCCAGCAGGCCATCTTCATGTGTAACGGCCTGTTCACCGGCCAGCGGTCGATCGAGAGCGTCTTCGCCCAGGAACTGGCGTTCCTGCCCAATCCGATCGGTACGCCGAGCGGGGGCGACTACGTGATCAACGAGACCCTGAAGGCGGTGGCTATCGGAGCCCCCGACGGCGTCCCCGTCATGCGGGCGGCGTTCCGTGAAGGGATCGGCTGTGTGATTCTGGCGCCCGATCAGACGTTCGAGGACATCGATCGCTTGCCCCAGCTCACGCTGGCGTATCCGCCGGGCGACCCGCCGACGATCGCCTGGCCCGACGGCGACCTGATCGCGGATACCTCGCTTCCGGCCGGGATCGACGCGGCGGCATTGCAGGCGGCATCCGATTGGGCCTTCGACCGCGAGTCGCCGCAACAGGTCACGCTGAGCCTGGTGGTGGTGCACAACGGACGGATCATCCACGAACGGTATGCGCCGGGAATGGACATGACCACCCGGACCCGCACCTGGTCGACGGCCAAGAGCATTGCCGTCACCCTGATCGGCATGCTCGTCGATGACGGGAAGATGCATCTGGACGAGCCGCTCGGATTCGAGTGGCTGCCACGCACGCGCGCTTCGGAATCCGACCCGCGCAGCGCCATCACGCTGCGGCATGTGCTCAACATGTCGAGTGGACTCGATACGGTCGACAACGGTGGACTCGAGTATGCGACCGGGTCCGGCATGTCGTACTGGGCCGGCGCCAGCTCGGTGCGTGGCGCGCTGCGACAGGCGCTGATTCGGAAGCCGGGCAGCCACTGGGACTACGAGAACTACGACACGCTGCTCGCGGTCTACAAGATGAAACAGGTACTGGGCGACGAGCAGACCTATCGCGAGTTTCCACGCCGCCGACTGCTGGACAAGATCGGCATGCGAAACACGCTGGTCAGCACGGATCGCTTCGGCGACTTCATTCTCAGCAGCCAGGTGTATACCAACGCGCGCGATCTGGCGCGGTTCGGATTGCTCTATCTGCAGAACGGCGTCTGGAACGGCGAGCGTTTGATTTCGGAAGCGTGGATCGATTTCGTGCGGACCCCGGCGCCGGCCACGGTGGGGCGCGGCGGGCAGTATGGCGGCCAGTGGTGGCTGGTACCGGAGAACCGGCAGGACGTGCCGAAGGATGCCTACTCGACCTCTGGCAACCGGGGACAATACACGGTCGTGGTGCCGTCGCACGACCTGGTCATCGTGCGCCGCGGTCTGGACTACGGCCGCCAGGGGTTCGATCGCTGGGGGCTGACCCGCGAGGTGATCAAGGCGATCGGCGATTCCGATCGGTGACGTCAGTCCGCGGGCGGTTCCTGGCGGGTCTGCCGGCCGAGACGGACAACGAGGTCGTATTCCTTCCTGGTCACCGGCTGCACCGACAGCCGGCTGCCTTTCCGGGTCACCATCATCGCTTCGAGCCCCCTGGTGGCCTTCAGGGTGGCCAGCGGCACCGTCTCGGGAAAACGCTCGGCGAACGCGAGATCGACCATGTACCATAGCGGCGCCGCGCTGGTGCTGCGCGCGTCGAAGTACTTGTGCCCCTGCGTCCAGGCGAAGTGATCGGGATACGCCGTCTTCGAGATCGCCGCGAGTCCGGTGACGCCCGTCGGGTCGGCGTTTGACGCATAGAATAGGACGCCGTCGCCGAGACGCATGTCGTCACGCATGAAGTTGCGTGCCTGGTAGTTGCGTACCCCTTCCCAGCAGGTCTCACCGTCGCGGGCCAAGTCGTCGATCGAGTAGGCGGCCGGCTCGCACTTCATCAACCAGTAGCGTCGTGGCATGCATCTATTGTCTGCGCGGAGCCGTCCTGCCGCCAAATGAGCCCTCGTGGCGGATCGTCGGCGTCGCGCCCGAGTCGGCGTCCGGTCTGTTCAGGCTCGCGCGGTGTGCGTCGTGTCAGGCGCGCGGATGCAGTGCCGGCCCGGCGGTCTTTGGCCGGCAGTGATACAGCGTGCGGGTGCCGGACGCCATCGTGTCGCGCGTGACGACGTCGAAATGGCGGGCCAGGAGCGGTCTGGCGGCCGCGTCGGAGTACTCGATGGCCTGATCACGGCGATTGCGCAAGAGTCGTTCGACCATCGGATCCCCTTGATCGACCACCTCGAGAATCACCTCGGCGCCGAATCCAGCCAGCCATGCGATGAAGTCGGCGAGCGGTATGTTCCGGCCGATCACGAGGTGATGCATCAGTGCGAGACACAGGATGAGCTCAGGGGAGCCGCGGTCGTCCAGCGGCCGGCGTTCCCGTCCCCGCCACCCGAGGCCGGGTGAGGGGTCGGCGACGTCCGCCACGAGCGGCAGGATGGTCGCATGGCGCTCAGCCTTGAGCGCGTGATACAGGCGGTCGATGACGACGTGGTCGGCGTCCAGCGCCAGCACGAACTCGGCGTGTTCGGCCGCCATCCTGGAGTAGACACCGGTGTTGCATCCGATGTCCCACACCAGCGACCAGCGCCTTGCCGCCAGCACCGTTCGCACGATCGTGGACTTGCGCGCCAGGTCGTCGTCCTCATAGCTATGTTCCCTCTGGTAGTTCGACCAGGTCGAGCGCGCCGGGTTCCAGTGCAACCGTTCCACCGTCCGTCGCAGCCGGGTCAGGTTGTTCTTGATGAGCGCGGCGCCGAAACCGGCGGCGCGCAGCTCTCCCTTGACGTTCCTGTCCGCGCCTTCGTAGCGGGTTTGCACCTTCGCCTGCAGGTAAACATGGGTCAGCACGCCGGGCCGCAGAAAGTCGCGGGCGGACAGGCACGACCGGCACTCGCCGGCGGTCATGCCATCGAGCCGCCCGCGGAGCCAGGGATGGAACGGGAGGTTTCGATACGCCTGCAGAAGGAGCGGATAGAGGTATGTTTCGCAGAACTGGCGATAGCCGGCCCAGGGGTCCCCCGGTTCGTACGCGGTGAAGGAGCCGATGTCGATGAACGTCGGGCGTGAGCCGATCCACTGGACGTTGAAGGGCGTCGCGTCCTTGAGCGTCATCGCTTCGTCGATCGCGGCCAGCGTCAGGTCGAGTTGCAGGAGGGCGGCGTCCTTGAGCATGCCGAACGACCACTCGTACGGGTAGGAGACCAGCGGCAGGCGCTGGTGTTCGAGGACAGCGGCCCACCGTGGCTCCAAATCCGGCAGGTGGGACCGATCGTCGACCTGCCGGGTCGCAATCAACCGGCCCTGAGCGATAGATTCGGCATGGAAGCGGGTGGCGGACAGACGTGTCCAATCGGCGAGCGCCCGCGCGGTGAGGCAGCGATATACCGCTCCCTCGTGGTGGAAGACTCTCGTATCGGGATCACGGAACGACCCGGGCTCGAATCGTGGCGGGGAACTCGGCGCCGACATGTTCCCTCGTCACGTCGGGCGGATCAGGCGCGACGCCGCGCTTTCCGCTTCGCGCGGTTCCAGCACAACGGTGGCCACGGGTTCAGCGTTTGTCGGTTCCGAGGTTCTTCCGCGGGAAGAAGGCCGCCAGCCGATGCCAGTAGAGCCTGACGGCGACACCCACGGCGGCGAAGCCACCAAGGAGGATCTGGAGCAGCATGCTTCCGCTGCCTGGATCCAGGTAGGCGTCGAGCGGGACTTCGACGACGTAGATCGCGATCAGTATGAACGGCATCACGCGTGGCGTCCCCGCTGCGCGGATCGGTATCCTCTCATGCATGACTAGAGTGTAACAGAGTTGTTGCGCTGTAGTTACGCACGGCGGGATCACGTAGTCTGCGGCCGCGGTCGAACGGCGGCTACTCGGTGCCCCATGCGCCGCCGTGCAGCTCGATTGACGAGATACCGATGCCGAGCGAGCGGCGATCGTTCGCGGCCGGGACGTGCACGTCGCTGAGCAGCTCGATCTCCACGGTGGACGAGTCCAGCGGGCACGCGTCGAGGGCGAACGTCCCGGCCCAGCCGTCCCAGACAGTCGCGTCGAACAGCGTGCACCCGTTGACCGCGATCCGAAGCTGTTTCACCCCGCCCGTGATGAGCACGTCGAGGGACAGCGATGTTGGCGGGGATTCAGGATCGATCGGCGCCGACAGACGCGCCGCTCCGGTCGTCCAGCGAAAGGGGCGGGTCCGGGTCCACTCTGTCGAGAAGAAGCCGGACGAGGTCACGCCCAGGAGCTCTTCGGCCTCGACCGCCACCAGATTGACGGCAGCGGGGGCGGTGTCGGTCGCACCAACCTGAGCGAGCACGAGGGATCCGTCGGGGTCCTCCCGGACCGCGAAGACCTCCACCAGATTGGCGCCCTCTCCGAGCCGGCGTGGATCGACGACGACCTCCCACGGAACGCGGTGTCCGAAGGCCGAAAAGGGATAAGCCCGCGCGACGGCCGCCACGTTGCCATTGATCGCGACCGCGAGCGGTGGGACGAGCGCGCCATCCTGGCGCCCGACGACCCCCCCGGTGATGTGCGCGGGCACGAAGTCGGAATCGTGTTCGACAGCGCCCAGCAGGGCCTCGAAATTGACGACCACGGTGAAGTCCGCGGGCCCGTCCGTCCGCAGGTCGGTCAGCGCGGTTCCCACCAGTTCATCGTAGGACCCCAGGCGGGGCTGATCGGTCGGATTGCCGGTCGGGAAGATGTCGAACTTGCGGGCGACGCTCGCCGCTAGCGTGTCACCGAGATTGACCGGCCCCTGCTGCCGTCCGGTCGCGCCATGGATGAACATCGTCTTCGTGAGCCGTGACGTGTCGTTCTCGGTGAACGCGTTCGATCCGTCAGTGCGCCACCGAAGTCGAACATCCGCTTCGGCCGCCAGGGTGGGGAGGATGTCGATCGTCTCGACGTTCGTGGCAATGACGTTGCCTGCCTGCTGGCCGGGACGCTTGATGAGCAGGGGCACCGAGGCCACGTCCGTGAACGTGGCCTCGGTCGCACGGCGAAACGGCAGGCTGGCGCGCAGGCTGGCGCCGTGATCCGAGGTGACGACGATCATCGCGTCATCGTAGATGTCCAGTGCGCGCAGCCGTTCCATCAGCCTGCCGAGAAGGGAATCGACGTACTGCACCTGCAGCAGGTGCCGCTGGTAGTTCAGTGCGACGGCCCATTCGTCGTCGAACCAGGTTCCGTTCAGTCCTCCCGTGATTGCCAGATGCACGGTGAACCGCTGTCCCGTTGGCAGATAGATCCACGGCTCGTGGGGCAGCAGTACGTGCATGAAGTGGAACACGGGTCTGGCGTCCGAAGTGTCGGCGGTGATCGAGGCGATGAAGTCGTCGGCCGCGGTGCGCCGATCGCGCCTGCGACGCAGATTCCAGCGATCGATGAAGGTGTCCTGCGCCGCGAAGTCGCGCCAGTTCTGAGTCACGGGGGGCAGCGACTCGGCGAGGTCGGCCGGCAGCACCGTGCGGAGGTAGACGACGGACAGGTCGCTCAGCACCGAGACGAGCCAGACGCCCGCCGCCGGGCGATCGGTCTCGCACAGCGTCTCGGGGCAGAGATCGGTGAGGGGTTCCAGCACATTGAGGTGGTATCGCGACCCGAACAGGGTGAACAGATTCTGCGGATGATCGCGCGCGGTCGGCAACAGGTCGGGCGCCGGGTAGTTCCCGGTCAAGATCGCCGGCAGGGCCGTGTCGGTCAGTCCACTCACCGCGCTCGCGTTGCGGAACCAGGTGGCGTCATCGGCCAGCGCGGCGAAGTTGGGGTACACCGTGCGATCGATCCGGCCGTCTCGATCGAGCAGCGAGACCAGCGGCAACTGATCGAACACGACGACGACGACCGGCGGGGTCGCGCCGAAGGTGACGCCGTCGAATGGACCCTGGCCGCCGTCCGGCGCCGCGAGGAACGGTGAGATCGTCGGGTGCAGCAGAAACACCGCCGGCACGACGAGTGCCGCGGGCGAGAGAAACGTCGTGAACAGACGGACCGTCGAGGACCAGACGTAGCCACCGGCCGCCAGCGCGCCGCAGACCGCAGCGACGGTGAACGATGGCCCCTGGCCCCAGTCGGTCATCTGCGTGACCGTCGCGAGCGCGACCGCCGCGACGAGTGCGCCGATTGCGGTGGCGATGGAGAACGCGTGCAAGCGCGGGCCGAGTCGATGGCACAGGCGGGTCCCGAGCAAACAGGCCGCGGGACCGGCGGCGCCGAGCACCAGCACCAGACCGAGCAGGTTGCCCGGCCGGGTTTCGTGGGCCACGAAGAACTCGGGGCTACGGCCCAGGATGTCGAAGATGGGCTGCGCGACGGCCACGCTCCAGAGACCGGCGAGGTGCAGCGCTTCGATCAGCCCCCGTTGCTCGTGGAGGCCGGCCGCCCGGCGTGCCGCGGCGCGGCGCAGGGCGGCGACATCGATGCCCAGCGAACGTTCAGATCCCGCGTTTTCGTCTCGCATCTTTCCTCGGCCGGCCATGGTACATCTTATGGGTGCCTGACGCCATCGATCCGCATCTGATGACGTCGGCGGGGTTGCTAGGGTCGGCCACCCGCGAAACCACACCGGCGACGATGCCCGGTCGCTGACGCTGTACGCATGGCGCGTCGCGGCCGGCCGGGACGGAGCATACGCCGCAAGTACGCAATAATTGCCACCACCTGTCAGCGCCCATGTCGTGATTCCTGCGGCATCGGTTCGCTGACGGCGGGTGGCCGGCCATGCACCTCCTGCGTACTTCCGCCTGTGTCCTGGCTTCTGCGGCGCTGTCTCTGGTCGATCCTGCGGTCACTGAGGCTCAGGTGGTCGAACGCGTCATCGATGGTGACACGATCATCGTCGGCGGCGTCGGTCGCGTGCGACTGATCGGTGTCGACACGCCGGAAACCGTCGATCCGAGGCGCCCGGTCGAGTTCTTCGGCAGGGAAGCGAGCGCGTTCACGACGCGGATGCTGGAGGGCCGGCCGGTGCGACTGGAGTACGACCGGGAGCGAACCGATCGGTATGGGCGCACCCTTGCCTACGTCTATCTGTTGGACGGCACCCTTGCCAACGCCGAGATCATCAGGCAAGGCTTCGGGCACGCCTATACCCGCTTTCCGTTCAGGTACCTGGATCGGTTTCGAACGCTCGAGCGCGAGGCGCGGAACGCCGCCCGCGGCTTGTGGGCGGCGCCGCCGGCCGATCGACAGGCGCCGTCCGACACGCCTGCGCAGGCGGTGCGCTGGGACGACAACGGCAACGGCCGGATCTCGTGCGCCGAAGCCCGGCGGCACGGCATCGCCCCGGTGCGCCGTGGTCACCCCGCGTACCGTTACATGCGCGATGGCGACGGCGACGGCATCGTCTGCGAGTAGTCCCGCGTCTAGAGCAGCCCGTGGCAAGAGCCCCGCTGCATTCGAACGGCGCCGCATTATTACGACGAATTCTCGGTGCGACGCGGGGTTTCACCACGGACTGCTAGCCGGCCAGCCCCAGCACCCGGGCCAGTTGCAGCAGCGCCAACCCCGAGATCACCAGCACGACGATTGCGCCCAACACATTCGCAAGACGCGAGTTGCGGTGCGTTCCCATGATCCTGGTCCTGTTGGCGACGATGAGCAGCAGGATCAGCGTCAACGGCAATGCGATGCCGTTCCCCGCCTGCGCCAGCAGGATGACCTGGTAGGGCGCGCTGCCCAGCGTCACGGCGCACAATACACCGGTTGCGAGCACGAATCCCCAGAGCAGGCGGAATCGGCCGCTCCGTAGGTCCGGAGGCCACCCGAGCGCGCCGCCGGCGGCGTACGCCGCGGCGAGCGGGGCGGTGATCGCCGAGGTCAGGCCCGCCGCGAAGAGCCCGAGTCCGAAGAAGATCGGCGCGGCGCGACCGAGGAGCGGTTCCAACTGTGCGGCGACCGCGGCGGCGTCCGCCGCGTCCGCTCCCTGTCCGAAGAGCGGTGCGGCGGCGACGACCACCGCCGCCGTGATGAGGCCGCCGAAGGCCACCGAGAACACCGTGTCCCGGCGGCTCTCGCGGACGTTCTCGTCGTTGCGGCCGGCGTCGGGCCAGCGTTCGAGCACGGTGCTCGCGTGCAGGAACAGATTGTAGGAAATGAAGGTCGTGCCGATGAGCGCCAAAATGGTCAGCAGCGACCCCGGTGGCACCCTGGGAATCAGGAACCCGGTGATCAGGTCGCCGATGTCCGGGGCGGTGAGTACCGCAACTGTGCAGAATACGACGCTCATCAGACCGACCAGCCCGACCAGCGCGGTCTGGATCGTCTTGTAGGTGCCGGTCAGCAACAGCGCGGCGGCGAGCCCGCCGACGATCAGCGCCAGCGCCTCCTGCGGCAGTCCGGACAGCAGGTTCAGTCCGAGCGACGCCCCGATCAGGTTGCCGGTCTGGAACGCGGCGTTGCCCGCCACGATCGTCACCGCAATGAGTCCGAGCGCCCCCACCCGGATTCGGGGGTCGTCGAGGCTGTCGCGGATCGCTTCCGCGAGCCCGCGCCGGCCGGCGAGACCCACCCGCGCCGCCATGTCCTGCAGGATAGCGGTGGCGGTCACCGAGAACAGGACCGCCCACAGCAGCGTGAGGCCGTAGCCGGCGCCGGCGCGGCTGGCGGTGACGATGGTGCCGGGTCCAATGAACGCCGCCGCAACCAGCACGCCGGGTCCGAATCGTATCCGCCTCATCTCGTCTCTCTCCACGCGGTCGCGTGCGCCCTCATGTATCGTCCGCGGCCGGAAATGCCATGGGTTGTCCCGCGCCGCGACGCCCCACGGCGCGCCGCGCGAGGCGCCGCCGGACGTGCGCGCGGCGGACTATTGTGAGCGCCCGGCAATGCGGGCCCGGATGATGTCGGCGGTTCGTGTGGCGCGGGCGCCGGCGACCGCCCGGGCGAGTTCGAGCGACCGGCCCAGTTCGGCGATCGAGACCCCGTCGATGGACGCCTGGCGCGTGGCCACCCGTTCGGCCCACCGTACCGATCGTGGATCGTCGAGCATCATGTTGAGCGTGATGGCTGGGTTGTCGTGCAGGCCGTCGGCCGGCATGTCCGCGTGCGTGACACCCAAATCGCGCAGTACGTTCGGCGCGTCAACTGCCCGGTAGTACTCGGGCACGTGCAGCACGGCGGCCTCGCCCGCCCAACGGCTCGTCAGCGCCGCCGCCACGTTGTCCTGACCCTGCTGGTTGCCGCCGCTGTCGCCGATGAAGACGATATCGGTGAAGCCGTGCATCTTGAGACTGTGCGCGACGTCGGTCAGCATCGCCTCGAACGTCTCCTGACGCAGACTCAGCGTACCCGGACTGCGCATATGGCCGGAGGCTGGCTCGATCTGTCCCTCGGGCACCAGTTCGATCACGGGCGCGCACACCGCGTTCCCGAGGTTGCGGGCAATCGCGTCGCAGTTGGCGCGCAGCACGTAGTTGTGCTTGCCGGTCACCAGCCAGGGACCGTTCGGCTCGATGCCGCCGGTGGGCACGATGGCGGTCGTCGTGCCGGCGGCCAGCGCGTCGCGGACCTCCATCCACGTCATTTCCTCCAGCCAGACCGTATCGGCGGGCGGCAGCGGGTTCGGTGTGTCCGAGCAGTTGTAGGCGTTCGCGCGACAGTCGCCGCCGCCCATGGTCCGCGGGTCGGGCGCCGGTCGCGGCGGCCGCGCCCCGCCGCCGGCGGCGGAGGCCCGCGGTGGCGGTGGGGGCAGCGTGCCGCGGTTGGCCATCGTCGAGCGGATCGCGCCGGCGGTCTGGCGCGCCCTGAACTCGACGAGTTCCCGCGCCCACTCGAGCGTCTGCACCCGATCGGCGAACGACACGCCGTTGATCGTCGCGAGCCCGGCCGCCACCCGTGAGTCGTATCGCACCGAACGGGGATCGGCGAAGAACATGATCAGCGTCACGATCGGGTCGTCGTGCAGGCCGTCAGCCTCGCCCGCGTCCACGCCGCGAGTCGCCATGTAGCGCGCGGCGCTGGCATAGTCGTAGTACTCCTGCACGTGCGCCACCACCGGGTCGCCGCCCCAGCGGGTGTTCAGCGTCTCGGCCACCGCGCGCTGCGCCCGCTGGTTGCCCCCGCTGTCGCCGATGAAGATGATGTGGCGGAAGCCGTGCATCTTCAGGCTGTGCGCCACGTCCGTCAACACCGCTTCAAATGTCTCCGCACGGAGACTGAGCGTGCCGGGGCTGCGCATGTGGCCGCTCGGCGGCTCGATCGCACCCTCGGGCACCAGCTTGATGATCGGTGTGCAGACGGCGTCGCCCAACCGGCGGGCGATCGCGTCGCACGTGGCGCGCAGCACGTAGTTGTGCTTGCCGAGCGCGAGCCAGGGCCCGTTCGGTTCGATGCCGCCGGTCGGCACGATCGCGGTCGTCTTGCCCGCCGCGAGCGCGTCCCGCACGTCCATCCAGGTCATCTCCTCGATCCACACCGTGTCCGGGGGCGGTAGCGGGTTCGGTGTGTCGGCGCAGTTGTAGACGTTGTCCCGGCAGTCGCCGCCGCCCATGGAGCGGGGGTCCGGGGCGCGGCGCTGCTGGGCCGCGAGTGGCCCGGCGACCGCAAGTGCGACCGTGACGGAGAGCAGGAATTTCATGTCAGGTGCCTTTCGGATCGGCGAGTTCGTGCAGTTGATGTGACATGCCGGGTCCGCCGGCCGGTCTGCCGGGGTGCGCTATCCGACGACCGAGCTCCAATTGTCCACCACGTGTTCGGCGGTCCGCCATGCCAGCGCCTGGACCGTCAGCGTTGGATTCCGCGCGCCGCTGGTGCCCATGACCGACGCGCCGATGATGCCGAGGTTGGGGACCTCGTGGGAGAGTCCGTAGCGGTCGACGACGTTGGTCTCCGGGTCGTCGCCCATCCGCGTGCCGCCGTAGGCATGGGTCGACACTCCCATCTGCCCGCCCAGCCCGCTGCGAACCACCTCGATGGCCCCCGCCTCGCGGTACCAGCGCGCCATCCTGTCCTGCAGGAACGCCGCGATGGCGAGCTCGTTCGGTTTGTACTCGGCGGTGATGCGAATGACGGGAAAGCCCAGCGGGTCTTTCACCACCGGGTCGAGATCCAGATAGTTCGAGTTGTACGGCAGGGTCGTCTTCTGGATGTACGCGGTGTTCGTCCGATCCGCGTTCTCGCGGATGAACCGCTTCCAGGCCGAGCCCCAGGCCGGTGCGCGGCCGAACGTGCTCATGCCGGCGGCCGAGATGGGACGCCGGTCCGAGTAGACCCACAGGTTGCCGCCCCCGATGAAGTCGAGATCGGCGTGATCGAAGTTGTCGTCGGCGAAGTCATCCACCGCCACGCCCTGGGCGGGCAGGCCGTACCAGGCATGCAGGTCGTACGGGAACAGCGCGGTGACCGGCGATCCCTGGTGGTGACTGAGATAGTGCCGGCCCACCTGCGCATGGTTGTTGGACAGCCCGATCGGGTAGGCGCGCGACTTCGACAGCAGCAGCAGCCGGACGTTCTCGTAGGTATAGCTGGACACGAAGACGAAACGCGCCGGCTGGAAGAACTCTTCCCGATCCTGCACGTACGTGACGCCGGTCACCCGACCTTCACGGTCCGTATCGATCCTGGTGACCGTGGCGTGCGTGACGACCTTGAGGCGCCCGGTCGCTTCGGCGCGTGGAATCGTGGTTACGGCGGGCGAGTTCTTGGCGTCGACGTGGCAGCCGCCCTTGTTGCAATGGCCGTGATACATGCAGCCGGAGCGGCCCTGATACGCCACCGAGTTGACCGCGGCCGGTCCGGGGAACGGCTGCCAGCCCAGCGTGTGCGCCGAATCGGCCATCCTGTCCAGAAATCCGGTCCAGCGCAGCGCCGGCATCGGATAGTCGCGTGCTCGCGGACCCTCGAATGGATTGCCGCCCGCGTTCGTCTGCCCCTGCACGTTCCCGGCCTGTCCGGAGACCCCGATCTCGTGCTCGACCCGGTCGTAGTACGGCTCGAGTGCTTCGTACGCGAACGGCCAGTCCTCGACGGTCGTGCCGGCCGGCAGCCGCGACCGTCCGTATCGCCGCCTCGTCTCGCTGACGACCTTGAAGTCCCACGGATTGAGACGCCAGCTTTGGGCCCAGTAGTGCAAGGTGGTGCCGCCGACCGCGTTCATCATCGGGTGGCCGCCGCCCTGCACCGCGGTGTCGGCGCGCGTTCGTCGCAGCGTCGGCACCTCGCTGTCGCACTTGCGCACCGAGAAGGGCCAGTCGCGGACGTTGTTGCGAATCTCGTCCGGTGCGAAGTCCCGTTTCGTCAGGCGGCTGCCGGCCTCGATCCCGACGATGTCGAGTCCCGCGTTGGCCAGCGGCAGCGCGGCCACGCCGCCGGCGGCGCCGAGCCCCACGATCACGACGTCGGTTCCGGGCAGCCTAGTCGCCATGGTGCAACTCCGTCGTTCGTGCGTGGACCACGGCCTTCTCGAAATTGTCCGAGTCGTACGCCGAGCGGTGGTTGGGCTCCAGTTCGCCCGCTTCGAGACGGGTCTGCAGGCCGGGCGAGACCGCCGTGCGCACGCCGGGATAGCGAATCAGATCCCAGCCGACGAAGTTGCGATTCCCGCCGTAGTACGGGTCGCCGAAGGTGCCTTGCAGCACATGACTTCGAACCATCCCGAAAAAGGCCCCGGAACTGCCGGCGAACCCGGCGCCGCTGCCGGTCGCGGCCCCGGTCTCGACGTCGATCAGCGCCGAGATCTGGTCCACGTGTGAGAGCTCGCGAAACGGCGCGCCGCGCGACGCGCGGCAGTAGCGATCGAATGCGGCCAGCCCGCCCCGATAGGCATCGCGCGAGCCGGACAAGGCACCGCCGAGTGCACGGTCGATATAGACGACGGCGCCGGCCGCCACCGCGCCCGGACCAAGGTCGTCGTCCGGGACGAGGTGGTCTGCGATTGCCTCGAGGAAGCCTGCCTCATCGGCCGTGAGCTGCTCGTAGACGACCTGCGCGGGAGCGGTCTGCTCCGGCTGGCCGGCCGCCGCCTCCGCTACCGCCGTCGCCGAACCGGGGGACGCCGGGGCGGACGCAGTTGTGACACCCACGGCACTGGCGGCTGCCGCGGCGCCGGCCGCTCCTGCGCCGCGCAGCAGCGCTCGGCGCGAGATGGTTCGCGGTCGTTCGTCCGTCATGATCTTGTCCTTAGGCTGCCGGGCCTCCAGTCTATCGCCGCCGGTCGTAAAGCGCTCTTGATCATTCCTCGGGCTGCCGGGTCTCCAGTCGCTATTCGCCGGTCGCGAAGCGCTCGTAGATCGGCACGATGTCACCCTGACCGATGATGTGACCCTCCATGGCTCGCAGCAGGTCTGCGCGGTCGAGTCCCGGACCGAGCCCCAGGGGTGCGTCGAGCGCATACACGGTGAAGTGATAGATGTGCGGTGTGCCGGCCGGCGGCGCCGGTCCCCGGTAGTAGGGGCGCCGCCAGCCGTTGAGTCCCTGGATCGCGCCGTCCAGTTCGGCCGGCATTGGCGTGTCCGCCAGGATCGGCAGGCCTTCCGGGAGACCGGTCGCGGTCGCGGGAATGCCGTAGATGATCCAGTGTACCCACGGCGGTGGGTTTCCGGCCCCGAAGTCCGAGCAGAGCACTGCAATCTCACGGGTGCCCGCGGGAAGATTGGTCCAGGTGACGGGCGGCGACAGGTTGTGCCCGTCAGGGGTGTAGCGGCGCGGCATCATCTCGCCGCTGGCCATGACCTGGCTCCGGACCTGAATCTCGTGAGCCGGCGGTTGCGCCCAGGCGGGCTGCGTGATCAGCCCGAGCAGCAATGCCCCAAGGCATCCCTGCCGCCAGTACGTCCATCGCATGAGTCGCACCCTCGTCAGCCCTTTCGGTCGCCGCGGCTACAGTGTAACAGCCAGAGGCGCAAGCTCCGCCGTCTTCGCCCGCCGCCGCGATCTGCCGGCGGCCGCGCGCCGGAGGTCTTTACGGCCGAACCGCTTTTTTTTAGACTCCTAGCTGCCGGTGTTGCACCGAGAACCGGTCGTGACAAGGCTGTGCACGCGAACCGTGCCGTGACATTGGAGACAGGTAGTGGAGGAATAGCGCCATGAAGACCGCAGTACTCTCGTTGTCCCTGGCTCTTGCGGCAGGGTCGTCCTGGGTGGCCGCCCAGGCGGACGAGTTGCGCGGCACCTGGTCCGGGCAGTGGATTCCGGAATCGGGATACGACGCCGCGACCGTGCGTTTCGTCGTCGACGACGGTGTCGTCAGCGGCGAGATGCTGAATCCGGAACCGCTCGACTTCGACAGCATCGAATTCGACCCCGGTACGCTGGCGGTGGTGGCCGTGGGCCGTACCGCCGAGGGACAGGCGGTGCGCATCGATGCCCGCATCGAGGAGTTCACGCGGCTCAACGGCACCTTGACCGTCGGCGGCACGTCGGGCGACGTGCGTCTCACCAGGTGGACCTATCGTCCGCGCTGATCGTTACGTGCGATCGGGTCGGGCGGCGCCGGCGGGGCGACCGCGTGATAGGCTCGCGGCATACCGAATCCGGCGCATCCGTGGAGGGCGAGGACATGGGTTCCCGTACACGCAGCTCGTTGCCGGTGGTGCTGGCCGTTGCCGCCGCCTGTGCATCGACGGCGGTCGCCCAGGACTGGGTGCAGCCGTCCCGGTCGCAGGCGAATCTGGCGGCGCTGGCGCGAGTCGAGGTGAAGACCTACCGCTTCGAGGAAGCGGGCGGCAAGGATCAGGAATACCGGGTGTACGTGCCGACCGCCTACGACGGCGGGGATGCCACGCCGCTGGTCATCGCGTTGCACGGCCTCGGCAGCGGCACGATGTACATGATGGAGTACAACAACCTCGTCGAGGAGGCGGAGCGATACGGGTTCCTCGTGGCGACCCCGATGGGCTACAACGAGCGCGGCTGGTATGGCGCCCGGGGCGAGGGGAACGACTTCAATCGCCGTCGCGAAGATCCGGGACCGGAGAATCTGGGAGCGTTGAGCGAGCAGGACGTCCTCAACGTGTTGGCGATCATGCGGGAGGACTACAACGTCGATGACCGGCGCATCTACCTGATCGGTCAGTCGATGGGCGGCGGCGGCACCTGGCATCTGGGTACGAAGTATCCGGACACCTGGGCCGCGCTGGCGCCGCTGGCGCCGGCCGCCTCGTCCATGAGCCCCGAGCGGCTCGAGAACGCGGTGCACCTGCCGGTGATGGTCGTCATGGGCGACGCCGACCAGCTCGTCGACGTGAACGTGACCCGTCAGTGGGTCGAGAAGATGAAGGCGCTCGGGATGACCTACGAGTACATCGAGGTTGAGGGCGGCAGCCACAGCAGTGCCGGCCGCGAGAACATCGGGAAGGTGTTCGCCTTTCTCGCCGAACAGCAGAAGCCGTAGTCCGGCAATAGTCACGCCGTCGTCAACTGGTCCTCACGATTGCCCGGGTGGGTCCATGTACGGCATCGGCGGGGTCTTGCCCCGCAGGCGGGCGTAGACCGTCAGCGCACCGCGGTGATGGGCCGTATGGTCGGTGATGCTGGCGAAAATCACGGCGCGTGGTTGCCCGCCGTGGATCGGACCGTCCGGCAACGGTTGTTCCCAGTGGTCGGCGGATGTCGACTCCAGTTTCTGCCGCGCGTTTTCCACCGCCTTGGCGAACCAGGCCCGCGCACTGTCCAGCGATGTGACCGCGAGCACCTCCGATTCCGCAGATTCGAATTCCGGGTCGAACCCCTCGGGCCGGAACGCGCCTTCGACGAACCAGTCGATTGTCTGCGCCGCGTGCGCCACCTGCTGCGCGACTGTGTAGACACCTGCCACCGGCGCGAAGCCGGAGTCTTCCTCGGTCAGTGCGCTGGTGCTCCGGTTGAAGAACTCGGCGGCGGCCGCTCAGTCCCGCCAGACCGGGTTGACGAACGCGCCGTTCGCGGCGACGTCCCACACGGCCACCCTGGCCCACGTCCAGCCATCGGCCTCGATGTCGATCTCGAGCGGGTCGCTGCCGAATGGCCGGGTCCGGGTCATCGGGACGGTGAATCTGTGGGTCTTCGATCCGTCTCCCCAGACGACTTCGGCGAATCGCAGCGGAAACGTCCAGTCCAGGTGTCCGCGCACGGAGATTGTGTCGTCGGTCGACTGCGAGAAGTCGACCCGCGACAGCAGCACCTCGCCGGTCGTGGTGAAGAAATCGCCGCTGGCCAGCGGCGCCAGCGCCTCGCCCCAGCGGTCGAACGGCGGCAGCTCGTCCAGCCGGATGTAGTTGATGTTCATGTGCGCGTAGAGTTCATGCGATTCGTCGAACTGGAAGACATCGACCTCGCCGAAGATCTTCTTCCGGAACCCCTGTGCGCTCAGGTCGTCGATCAGTGTCAACGAGCGCTCTCCGAGGCGCGGCGATGACGGGTCCGAGGGCATCGCCTTCCAGCCGGCGCCGAGGTAGGCGGGGTCCTGGAAGTGCTCGGTCTGCGCGATCCGGTCCGGAAACCCGGTCGAACCCTTGGTCCGTGGATGGGTCTGATACATGACTCCGCCCTCGCGCCGCACCAGCTCCAGCAGTTCATCCGCGTCCGCGGTGCTGTACACCGTGCCGTATTCGGGGTGCGTCATCTCGAATGCGCCGCCTTCGGGACGGTTCATGAACCAGTAGACCGGCCGCGGGAAAACCAGCGCCCAGTGCCCGCCGAAGTGCACGTTGGCCTCCTCGCTCGGAATCAGCAGGAAGTCCTGGTCGGACTGCGCGCGCAGCGCCGAGAAGTAGGCGTCGAGTTCATCGAGCCGCCGATCGGTGAGGTCGCGGGGATTTCCGTCGCCATGGAAATCCATGATGATGGAGGCATCGACACCCATCGCCCTGAGCACCGGCTTGAACGGCGGGGTCCAGTCGAAACCGTGTTCCATCGCCTGTATGGTGTACGCCAGGTGCCAGTGGGTGCTCAGTGTCTTGTACCCGTCGAGCGGCCGGAACCGGTCACGGTTGGTGTATGCGAGCACGTCGTCGAGCGTGGCGGCCGACCCGCGCTCCGACAGCAGGAAGAACACCGACATCCGCTGGGTCTCTCCGGGAGGCGCGTTCATCCAGGGATAGAAGCGCCAGTTGGTGTCGCGGATCTGGCGAATGCCGAGCGCGACCCGCCCCCGCCACGATCGGTGCCACAGGTGGCCCAGGTTCGAGGTGAAGTCGCGGGCGAAGAAGTACTGGTGCGGCGCGGGGAAGACCGCGACGCTGCCGTTCTCGGTGTCCACCGCCAGCGTGCGGTAGCGCACCTTGACCGGCACCCGTTCCGGATCGAAGCCGGTGGACACCGTCTCGCGAAGCGCACCCGTGGTGTCGTAGTAGCTGACCCGCGTCGCCATGTTGCCGCCGGGGGTCCGGTCGGCGCGGGCCGCCATCTCCCAGCCCGCGTCGTAGTAGTACGCCACATCGGCCTGACGCGTGGTGACGACCGCTTCCTGCTGAATCAGACGGCTGCCGGGAAAGATGGTGTACGCGATGCCCCCCTCGAAGACGCCCATGCCGAGGCCGTCGAACAACAGCTCGACCCGCTCGCCGACCGTGCGCGCGGTCGCGCCGCGCAGCGTGAACACGCCCTGCGCGTGACGCGTGCCGTCCGGGTGGCTCGGCGGATAGTCGAAGAACGCGTTCCAGCCGCGGCGGCGGGTACCGGTTTCGCCCTGGTAGTACGGTCTGGCGTTCGCCACGACGACCCGGCCGCCGGCCGCGATCGAGCGGATGAGCGGTGTCTCCGGGTCCAGCGAGAACGTGGCGCGCCACGTCTGACCCGCTTCGTCCGGCCACGTCACCACCACAGTGTCACCGGTCTCGGCGACCGTCACCGGTCCGGGCTGCACGTCGCGCATGTCGAACGGCACCGTCTGCCCCTGTGCCGCCGGCGCGGCGATGAGGTGCACGGCCAGGGCGTACACTACAGGAGCGATGCTCGCAGGGGATGCTGTTCTCATGGCGGCAGCAGGCTACCACGAGGCATCCCGCCCGGCGCTGTCAGCAGTGATGATTCACCGGGAATCGTGCAATCGGATCGGGCGCTACAGTCTGCGGGTGAACGAGCAGTATCGGATCACGTTTCGGTTCGAGGGAGGCCATGCAGATGGGGTCGGATGCGAGGACTACCACTGAGGGGCCGCGGTCCGTGCTGGATTTGAAGCGGCCACCGACGTCGCCCGGGGAGATGCTGCGTGAGGAGTTCTTGCGGCCGGCGAATCTCACGCAGGTGGAGGCGGCCCGGCGCATGCAGATCCCGCTGAACCGCTTGAATGAAGTCATCCGCGGCCGGCGCGGGATCACGGCGGATACCGCGCTCCGGCTCGCACGGCTGTTCGACATGTCACCGGAGTTCTGGATGGGCCTCCAGGCCGACTGGGATCTCTGGCATGCGGCGGCCGCGTTACGCAAGGCCGGGTAACGACGCCGCTTGTTCGAGTCTGGGGCGCTGGTGTCGCCAGGTGACTTCGTATCGATGTCGCCGAGCTCGACGGCGCGACGGGACCGGCGCAGCGTCCGGTCGTGCTCGGTCGCGGGTTGGGGCGCCCGCCTCAACCTGCCCTCCGTTTGATATTGTTCCGCCGATGACCAGACGCACCGTGCATATCGTCGTCGGATATCTGCTCGGCGGCCTGCTCGCCGCCGCGCCCGCCGCCGCCCAGGATCGTGCCGGGCCGCGCAACATCGTCTTCATCTTCACCGACGATCAGCGGTTCGACGGACTCGGTCTGCGCAACCCGTACTTCGAGACGCCGCGTCTCGACCGCCTGGCCGAGCAGGGCATTCTGTTCGAGAACGCATTCGTCACCACGTCGCTCTGCTCGCCGAGCCGTGCGTCGATCCTGTCGGGTCTCTATGCGCACACCCACCAGGTGCTTGACAACAGCACCGCGATGCCCCCGGATCTGGCGACGTTCCCGGTCGGGCTGCAGGCCGCCGGATACGAGACCGCCTTCGTGGGGAAGTGGCACATGGGCGGCGCCAGCGACGACCCGCGGCCGGGGTTCGAGCACTGGGTGTCGTTCCGGGGCCAGGGTCCGTACACGGACCCGACGCTGAACGTCAACGGCGTGCGGACCGAGCACCAGGGCTATACGACCGACCTGCTGACCGACTTCGCCGTGGACTTCCTGCGCGCCGGACATGAGCGCCCGTTCCTGCTGTATCTCTCACACAAGGCGGTGCATTCGCCGTTCACGCCGGCCGACCGGCACCGCGGCGTGTATCGTGATCGCGGCTATGTCCGGCCCGCGTCGATGGCCGACACCGAGGCGAACTACGAGGGCAAGCCGGACTGGGTCCGCCGCCAGCGCAACAGTTGGCACGGGGTCGATGGCATGTACAACGGCCGCACCGACTTCGACACGTTCGTCCAGGAGTACGCCGAGGCGCTGATGGCGGTCGACGACAGCGTCGGCCGGGTTGTCGACACGCTGGACGAGCTTAGCCTGCTCGAGTCGACGCTGCTGGTCTTCATGTCGGACAACGGGTTCCAGTTCGGCGAGCACGGGCTGATCGACAAGCGCACGATGTACGAAGCCTCGATCCGCGTGCCGTTGCTCGTGCATTGCCCGGAGCTGTTCCAGGGCGGACAGCGGCGGTCGGAGATGATCCTCAACATCGACATCGCCCCGACGTTTCTGGAGGCCGGGGGCGCGCCGATCCCGGAGTCGATGCACGGCCGGTCGTTCCATGGCCTGTTGACCGGATCGACCAGGGACTGGCGAGACACGTTCCTCTACGAGTACTTCTGGGAACGCGCGTTCCCGCAGACGCCGACGGTGATCGGGGTGCGCGGCGATCGATACAAGCTGATGCGGTTCCATGGCGTCTGGGACCGCTACGAACTCTACGACCTGCAGACCGATCCCGACGAGATGCACAATCTGCTGGGCGGCATCAGCCTCGAGACGCAGGCGGGCACGGTCGATCGCCAGATCATCGCGCGGGCCGATCCGGAGGTGGCCGGCGTGTTCGAGCGGTTGAGCCGCCGGCTGGACCAGGCGCTGGTCGACACCGGCGCGCTCGACGAGCCGACCTGGCTGGGGACACCCCGGCCGTGACCCCGCGGCCGGTCGTCAGGCGCGAAGATTCGACGATAGGCGGGTACGGAGACGACCCATGACAAGTCGCGTTGAGACCCCTTCGATTACGCTCGGTGTCGAAGAGGAGTTGTTTCTCGTCGATCCCGACAGTCGTGACCTCCAGCGTGATCCGGACCATGGAATCTTCGATGACTGTCAGCGGCACGGTGGGCCGCACAAAGTCGTGCCGGAGCTTCTTCGCTCGCAGATCGAGACCAATTCCAAAAAATGCGGGTCGGTTGCCGAGGTGCGTGAGGCCATGCGGGAAACCCGCCGGTTGGTCATCGAGGCGGCTGCGAATCACGGAGCCGTGGTGATCGCCACCTCGACCCATCCCTTCGCGCAATGGCACACGCAGTTGACCACACCCAAGGAGCGCTACAACCGGTTCGCGATCACATTCCAGGACAGCATCCGGAGTTTTCTCGCCGGCGGCATGCATGTCCATGCAGGTTTCGGCGACAAGGATTCGCGAATCCGGGTGATGACCGCGATCCGCGGTTACCTTCCCCTGCTCCATGCACTTTCAACATCCTCGCCGTTCTACTGTGGCCGCGAGACCGGGTACAAGTCGCACCGGCTGAACCTTTTTGGCGCCCTTCACCGCACCGGACTTCCCCGACCGCTAGGGTCCAGAGCGCAGTATGACAACTTTGTGGACGAATACACGCGAATGGAGTTCATCAAGAACGCCAGTGAATTGTGGTGGGATATTCGACCCTCTCATTCCTTTCCGACAGTGGAGATGCGAATCTGCGATACATGTCCTCGCATTGACGACGCGGTGAGCATCGTGGCTCTCTATGCGTCTCTCATCCGAATGCTGTCAAGGTTGGATCGGGAAGGTGCACTGCCTTCCGAACCACCGACCGAGATTATCAACGAAAACCGCTGGCTTGCTCAGCGTTACGGCGTGCTGGCTTTTTTCGGCGACACGCGTGGCGGCGGGCGGGTGGATATCGCGGACGAGTTGGAACGGCTTGTCGAGGATCTCGCCGATGACGCACGTGAGTTGGGTTGCGAAAACGAGATTCACCACGCATTCGCCATCATTCGCGACGGTAGCGGTGCCGACCGTCAGGTCGACCATTTTCGTCTGCGCCGCCTCGAGGGAGACACGGAAGAAGAAGCTCTGCGTTCCGTGGTCGATCTCATGGTCGCCGAGACCCGGGAAGGAATCGAGGGAGCGCCTTGAAGACCGAGAGACGTGGCAAACTCAATCGCCCTGATTGGAATCCCAGGGCTGCGGCAACGGGCGCAACGCGGTGGAGTTGTTCGACGTGCTTGAACAGAAAAAAGATTGATGCTGCCTGACGTGACGGGCGAATTGATGTGGGCGCCGACTGTGCGAGGTGTGGGTCTATGGAAAAGCAGATTACCGTGTCCGTTGATTCCGATGTCGCCGATACCTATCGCTCGGTATCGGACAGCGATCGTCGCAAGCTGGATTTGCTGATCAACTTGCGTCTGCGTGAGGCGACGCAGTCCGATCGATCACTTCACGACGTCATGCTCGACATCAGTCGGAACGCGCAACGACGCGGGCTGACACCGGAGATCTTGCAGTCGATCCTGGACGAACAGTGACGCGCTTCGTCTTCGACACGAACACCGTCGTAAGCGCGCTGCTTTTCAACGCGTCCGAGTCCGTGGAGGTGTGCCGGGATCCCAAAGACGATCACATCCTGGAGTTGGCAATCAATGGGAACGCGCTGTTTATTGTTACGGGCGACTACGACCTGCTCGCCTTGGATCCCTTCCGCGGCGTGCGGATCGTGACGCCCGTGGAATTCCTGCGCTCGGGAGGCTGAGCGGGAGAATCCGCAATCCTCAAAATCCGGGTCAGCCGCTCGAACCGGCGATCGTCTCGGTGAGTTCCGGAAACAGAATCTGCGGCAGCGACAGGCGGGAGCGTTTCCGTCCCTGGAAGCCGGTCGCCTGTTCGTAGCGCTCGACGATCGCCAGCGCCGCCGCGAGCGTGCGTTTCCGCGTCGCCTCGAACTCGACGCAGCGCACCGCTCGCGTCTCGGTCCAGGCGCGGTAGTGCACCACCTCGATATCCGGAAAGCGCCAGATGTCCAGGTCCTTGTGCAACGTGCCGCGCCACTGCACCCCCAGACGGTCGAGAAACGCGTCGACGGCCCGCTGTTGATCACCCGCGTGATGCCCGAGATCGAGGTTGATCTCGACCCGCGTCTCGGTGTCGGCCTCCAGGTTCTTCAACGTCAGATGGTGCAGCAGCGGGTCGAAGCGATGGCGGATGAGGAAGCGTCCCGATCGTCCGGCGCCGATCAGAAAGTACCGGTCGCGCACCTGCAGCGACGTGGCGCTCGCCGGGCCCAAGTCGGCGAGCGCCGCCCGGAAGCGATCCAGGTCGAACTGCTCGTCAAGCAGGAACTTGTGCTCGATTTCGACGAACTGCAGGTTGTCCGCCGTTACATCCATCGTTTGAAACGCCCAGTCAGCGACGGGCGCCCCCGGTGATCACCGCGACCGGGATGCCGCACTCCTGGTTCATGTCCGGGTGCGCTCCAGGCGTACGAAGGAGCAGGCCGCCGCGGGCACCGCCCGGGGCTTCCGAATCTCCAGCCGCACCGCGCGCACCTCGGCCAGCCGTTCGAGCAGACGTCCCGCCACCGCCTCCGCCATCGCCTCGATCAGCGTGAAACGTCCCTGCTGGAGCAGCGCAGTGAGTTCGGCGGCGACACCGTCGTAGTCGATGGCGTCCGCCAGCGCATCGGACCCGGCGGCGGGCGCGAAGTCGTAGTCGAGCTCGACGTCGACCTCGACCGGCTGAGGCTGTGTGCGCTCGGATTCGTACACGCCAACGATGCAGTCCACCCGCAGCGTCTTGAGTCCCGTGGTCCCGATCATCGTGTCGTGATCCCCGCGGCGTCCGCTGTCAGCCCGGCGTCCAGACTGCCGGCGCTGTCTGGCAGCGGTCACACGGGCGACCGGCGTGCGTGCGCCGGCCGGTCTATTCTTCGGTCCGGCCCCGACTGCCTCGCGCCAGCTCGACGACCCGGTCTGCGTCGTCCTGCAGCAGCAGACGCTCGCGCACCAGTGCGCCGGCGGCGTCGGACACCGCCTGCACGTAGGCGGCGTGGGTCGCATACCGCTCTTCGAATGCGCGGCGCGGGTCGCCCGACTCCAGCCGTTCGGCTTGGGTGTGTGCGAACGGGATGAACGAGCCGGTGCCGGCGCACTGCTCGCCCGCGGCGAAACCGTCGCGCCGCAGGTTCCAGCCGGTATGGGTGCCGACCGGCGCCGCGAGGTTGGGGTGCCTGACCCCGTCAACCATGTTGCCGTCAGCGTCGGTGCGTGCGACCAGCACGGTATAGGCGGCGCCCCGCATCGGCGGCAGCGAGCGGTGGTCGAGCAGATGCAGGGGGTTGTATGACCCTGTGTAGGTCACGCCCGGAATCTCCGGAAAGCGGACCGCCGCGGCGCTGACGAGCCCGCCGTTCTCGACGGTCGGAAACCGGCTCGGGGGCGGCTCGACGCCGTTGGCCGACCACTCGTAGAGCGCGACGTTCAGGGCGGCGCGGGTGTGGCTCAGCGCGAGTGGATTGTTCAGGTTCTGACAGATGCCGGCCCGCGGCGTCGCGGCGTGCACGCCCGGGCCGCCGCCGTGCTGCGTGCCGGCGATCAGGTAGACCCGGACGTTGTCGGGGAGCTCGACGTGGTGCCCGCGCGGGTCGGTCACGATCAGCGACGACCGGGCCTGCCAGACTTCCGCCTCGCCGTCGCTGTGGATGATATTCGGACAGGTGTTGGACACGGCGCAACGGGCCTGCAGCCCGTCCGTCCGGCCGCTGATCGGATCGGTCAACGTGGCGTAGGTGAACGGGAACTGGTCGCCCGGATAGTTGTGGTCCTCGTGCTGCTTCTGCCAGCGGCCCGGTTGTCCGAACTGGTAGTTCGTGAAGGTCTTCCGCGACCCGGCGATGTTCGGGTGCATGCCGTCGAACACGATCCGACCGGAGACGTCTTCATTGAACCCCTGGTATAGGAAATCTCGCAGCATCCGGCCGCTCTGCGAGATGCCCAGCGAGATCGCCGCGTCCGCGAGTCCGTCGTGGGCCAGCGGGTTGGCGCGCCCGGCGCCGTCCGTTTCGGCGTAGCGCAGGAACGAAATCGCGTCGCGCATCGCCGCGAAGCCGAGTCCC
This sequence comes from Vicinamibacterales bacterium, assembly GCA_965220695.1. GTDB lineage: Bacteria > Acidobacteriota > Vicinamibacteria > Vicinamibacterales > UBA8438 > UBA9620. Next base: position 1,313,971 of record OZ244838.1, read on the forward strand.
AGCACGATCGGGTCCCTGGCCTGGTAGATGAATTCGTAGATCGCGCCGCCGTCGAAGCCGGCGGGACGCGTAATCTCGATCTCGGTCTCGCTCACATAGCGCCATCCCAGGTCGGGCGGCGCCTCGCGCGTCCCGTCCTGGGTCGCCCGGACCGAAAGCATCCCGCCGTCCGCATCGAGCGACGCGGCCGGATACGTCAGCGTCCGGCGTGACCGCGGCTCCGCATCGTTGAAGATGAATTCCTCGAGCGCGGCCCCGACGATCGACGAACCATCGGCGTTCGCGGCGACGGGGAGGTGGGCCACGATGTTCGTCCCGGTCTGCGTCAGATCGCCCTGCCAGCCGACACGGACGAAGGCGAACCCCCGTTCGAGCAGCGCGGTATCGCCGGCCCCGGCGCCGCCCCGGTTCGAGACCGTGTGGAAGATCCCGCGGTTCCAGCGGCGCATGTCCACGGGGCGATGGATCTCGACCGTGGCGCGATACTCGACGAGTCCGGCGGCGTTGCGGGGGGCCCGGTCTAGATTCACGATGTGGCGATGACGGGGGTCGGACGAGTCGACCGCTCCTTCCACGATCCCCCGCAGGCGTTCGTACTGACCGATGTCGCCGAAGCGCTGTTCGTCCAGGGCCGGCGACTCGACGACCTCGAGATCGAACTGCGTGATCTGGGCGAACGCATCCGTGGGCGGGACGAGCGCGAGGGTGACGATCGCGGCGAATACTGACGCGGGTCTGATCATGGATCCTCCCGATGATGCGGTCCATCATAGCAGCCCGTGGCGCCTGGCCCGCGGCGTACCGGGACGCTGGCGCGGCGGTCCCGGACTCGGCCGGCGCCAGGCGAGAAGCGGGAGCATGCCGGTCCCCGTCCGGGGTATCCTTGTTTCACATGTCAGGAGGTTTCATGAGAACCCGGTTGCTCCCTGCATTTCTGTGCGCCCTGACCGGCGCCGTCACCGCCGCGTGCAGCCGGGGCGAGGCCACGGCCGTCCTGAGTGCGGAGATGGACGACGCCTGCGCGGCAATCGCCGGCGCCGCGCTCGGTCTCCCGCACACGACGATCACGGTCGCCGAAGCGGTGACGCCGCCGTTCACACCGCCCGAGACGTTCTCCTCGCGCGGGTTCGTGGTCGAAGACGCGTCGTTCTGTCGTGTCGCCGGTACGGCGAGCCCGGAAGAGGGGTCGGAGATCAGGTTCGAGGTGTGGTTGCCTGCTGCCGGCGAATGGAACGGCCGGTTCCAGGGCATCGGATCGGGCGGCTCGGCCGGCGCCATCCGCTACCCGCAGCTCGCCGCGGCGGTGCGCGCCGGCTACGCCGCTGTGGCCACCGACAACGGCCACACCAGCACCAGCGGATTCGACGGGAGCTGGTCGCTCGGGCACCCGCTGCGGCTTGTCGACTTCGGCTACCGGGCGCAGCATGAAGCGACCGTCGCCGGCAAGGCGGTGACCCGCGCCTACTACGGCCGCGATGCCGACCACACCTACTTCGTGGGCTGCTCGCAGGGTGGTCACCACGCCCTGATGGAGGCCCAGCGGTATCCGGAGGACTACGACGGCATCGTCGCCGGCGCACCGGCGAACTACTGGGTCGGCCTGATGACCGGCGAGTTGTGGGCCGGTCTCGCGACCACCCGCATACCGGGCCAGGACCTGCCGCGCGAGAAGCTGCCGGCGCTCGGCGCCGCGGTGCTCGACGCCTGCGACGCGCTCGACGGTCTCGAGGATGGTCTGATCGACGATCCGCGCGCCTGCACCTTCGATCCGGCGGAGATCGAATGTGCGGGCGCCGATAGTCTCGACTGCCTGACGTCGGGGCAGGTGGAGGCGGCGCGGGCAATCTATGCCGGGCCGACCCGACCGGGCAGCGGCGAGCAGATCTTCCCGGGCTATGCGCTGGGCAGCGAATATTTCGATCAGCCGGGCGGTCGCGGCGGCTGGGGCGCCTACTGGGCGGGCATCACCGAACCGGGCGGGAGCACCGCCGACTTCATGCGCTACAGCGTGTTCGAGGATGCCGACTACGACCTCACGCAGTTCGACTTCGACACGGACTGGGATCTCGCCAACAACCGGCCGATCGGCACCGACGAGACGATCGGGTCCGCCATGAACGCCATCGATCCGGACCTGTCGGCGTTCAAGGCGAACGGCGGCAAGCTGATCAGCTATCACGGCTGGGCCGACCCGCTGGTCACCGCCAATGCCGCGGTGTGGTACTACGAGCAGGTGATCGCCGATCAGGGGAGCGTCGAGGCCGCCACCGACTTCTATCGGTTGTTCATGGCGCCTGGCGTGGCGCACTGCCGCGGGGGACCCGGACCCGATCGGATCGATCCGGTCACCGCCATCGAGCGCTGGGTTGAGGAAGGCGTCGCACCGGACCAGCTCGTCGCATCCAAGGTGGTGGACGGAGAGGTGACCCGCTCGCGGCCGCTGTGTGTGTATCCCCAGGTCGCGCGCTACACGGGCAGCGGCGGTATCGACGACGCGGCGAACTTCGCATGCGTCGATCCGGATTAGCAGGAAACACCTGGAGAGACGGTTTGTTTTAGGTCAGGAGCCCGTGGCAAAAGCCCCGCTGCATTCGACCGGTCATGCATCCCGGCTGAACTGCGCAACGGCCGGCGGATCGGCGTTGAAAGCCGCCGATCCGCTGATATCCTCGGTCGAATATGCCCAATATGCTCCCTCGTCACGCCTTGTCAGCCGGGCGCCTGACCGGTCTCGGTGCGACGCGGGGTTTCACCACGGACTCCGAGGCGTCTCGCAGCAGGGTGGCGGTGCGCCGCGCCCGCTGGCGCCGGCGCCCGAGGAGGATTCGCTGATGGTGGCGATGCAACGCCTGATTCTCGTCGTGATGGCGGTGGCCCTGGCATCGGTCGCCTGGGCCCAGCCGCCGGACTTCGTGAGGTGGAGCGCATCCGAGCTCGATCGGAGGGATGCCGCATCAGGGACCAGGATCGGTCCCGATCACTCTGCCCGCGAAACGCTGGCCGAGTATGGCAACCCCACCGGCGCGCACCGGTTCCGGTTCATACGCCGCGATGCCGACGGGGTTCCGGAGCAGCACGAACAGATTGACGACGTCGTCTTCATCCAGAGCGGAGCGGCGACCCTGCAGGTTGGCGGCGAGCTGGTCGACCGCAGGGGACGCGCCGGCGAGTACACGGGCGCGAGCATCGCCGGTGGCCAGCGGTATCCCGTCGGGCAGGGTGACATCCTCAGGATTCCGGCCGATACCCCGCATCGCTACCTCGTGCCGGCGGGCGGGCACGTCACCTATGTGCTCGTGCGGATGCCGGCGCTCGACGGCGAGCCGCTGATTCCGGACGATGCGCCCGTGCTCGAGTTCGATCCGCCCGGATTCGTGCTGTGGAGCGCGGCGGAGCTGGCCCGCCGGCACGCCGCCCTCGCGGTGCGGGTCGGCCCGGACCACTCGGCCCGCGAAACGCTCGCCGACTTCGGCAGCCCGACGCGATCCCACCGCTTTCGATACATTCACCGCGACGCGGACGGGCGCCCCGAGATTCACGACGACATCATCGACGTCGTGTTCGTGACGAGCGGGGTGGGGGAGGTGCTCGTGGGCGGCGAGATGCTGAACCGCACCGGCAGTCTGGGCACCGGCATCGACGGCGGTACGCGCTACCCGGTGGCGGCCGGCGACATGCTGCATATTCCGGCCCGCACCCCCCACGGCTACCTGATGCAGGACGGTGACCATGTCACCTACCTGCTGGTCAGAGTGCCCGCGTTTCGAGAAGTGCGGTGACCGTCTGCAGTGCCCGCTGGTGCTAGAACAGCACGTTCAGGACGACCCGCGCCGTCCGCGGCAGCGACGGATGGAAGTGCACGTCTTCGACACCGCCCGGCGGTTCTCCCGGTAAGCGGGACTCGTAGAAATAGTCGATGTCGGACACGTTGCTGTCAAGCAGGTTGAACCCCTGCACGCTGATGCTCGCACGGTCGTTGACGTGAAAGCCGATCTCGCCGTTCCAGATGGTGGTCGACTCGGACAGCACGCTGCCGTCCTCGATGAGGGGCCGCGGACCGAAGTGGCGCAGCCGGATGCTCCCGTAGAGCCGCCGGCTTGGCTCGACCGTCAGGGAACCGGCCACGACCCGGTCGAGGGCGCCCGGAATGAGATTGCCGGCCGGGTCCGAGTCAGAGAACCGCGCCCGCGACAACGACAGATCGATCTCGCCGGTCAGCCAGGCGTTCACCCGCACGTAGTTCGTCCATTCCACCCCCACGCGCCGGCTCGGCCGGCTGGCTTCGGTGATGCCGGCGTCCCCGACGAAGAGGAGCTCCGAGTCGAACGACAGGTACCACAGGGCCACGGTCGACTGCACGCCTCCGAAACGGACCGTGCGCAGCCCGATTTCCGCGCCGTTCGCCGGGACGAGCGGGTCCTCCCGGTCCACCGGATCTCCGCTGACCGGATCGATGCGCACGGTCGCCGCCCGCGGGTCGTTGCTGTGGAACCCGCGGCCGTAGTTCATGTAGATTTCGGTGCCCGCCCAGGGGCCGAGGACGGCGGTCAGCTTCGGGCTCACCAGTCCCGAATGACCGCTCCCCGAGTTCAACGCGTTCCTGGCCGTCACGGCGTAGCGATAGACGTCGGTCCGCACCCCGAGCGTCGTGCGGAAGACGCGGCTCCATTCGATCTCGCTCTGGGCGAACAGTCCGGCGGTCGTCTGTCCGACCCGGTCATCCCGAATCGTGTTGAAGCGCCGGCGTGCGACGGTGTTGAAGAGACGGAGGGCGCCGACGGCGTCGTTCCTGTACGAGACCCCGACGGACGTTTCGGCAGGCCGGTTCAGTACCCGGCCCAGACGCCGGTGCACCAGCCGGGCGCCGGAGCTCCAGCGGCGGCCTTCCTGCTCCACCTGGTCGCCGTTCACCGGGTCGGCGAGGAAATAGGTGAAATTCTGAAAGAGGTTGAGCCCGCCGCGCAGCGCATACGCCGTGACCCGGGTCGAGCGGTTGGCGCTCGACCGCAGACCGTCGAATGCCATCGTGTAGCGATAGGCGCGGCCGGCGTCGGTCGGGTCGATGTTGCCGAAGCGGCTGATCCCTCCGGGGCCAACCGCCCGCGCCGGAATCTGGTCGGTCGAGTTCCAGTCGCCGGTGTACCCCATGCCGGTCAACGAAAAACCGTTCTGCTGGTTGCCCTGGCTGTAGCGCACCACGGCGTTGACTTTCTGCATGTCGTCGGGCAGCTCCCAGGGGCCGTCGTTGCGGCCGAGCTCCAGCGCCAGCAGCATGTTGCCCGCACCGACTTCCGGTGATACCGCCCCCAGCACGCGGCCCCAGCCGTAGCCTCCCGCGCTGACGCTGAACAGCGGCTCGTCGAGGCGGTTGACGTAGTTGATGTTCGCCGAACCGGCCGCCGAGAAGTCGCCATGCTCGGCGAAGTAGGGGCCCTTGGTGTATTGCACGCCGCTGACCAGCTCCGGAATGAGCTGGTTCACGTCCGTATACCCGTGGGCGTGTGCGCCCGACGACTCGTTCAGCGGCACCCCGGCCAGTGTCGTCGCGAAGTCGGAGCCGTGGTCGAGGTTGAAGCCACGCAGGTAGTACTGGTTGGCTTTCCCCTCGCCGCTGTGCTGGCTGACGACGAAGCCGGGCACCGATTCCATGACCTCGCCCGGCCGCATGATCGGTCTGGCCGCCAACTGCCCGGCGGTAATGGCCCCCACGCTCGCGGAGGTCGCGATGCCCACCAGGTTCTCTCGCGGGTTGTCGAGGTCCGCGATGTTCCGGAACGTGCGGCTTCCGGTGACGACCACGTCGGCGGTGATGCCCAGCGCCAGCCGGGCGTCGAGGGTGGCGGTTTCCCCGCCGACGACGGTGACGTCCGCGCGGAACGTCGAGAAATTGACCAGCCGCACCACCAGCGTCGCCGGTCCGGCCGGAATCCCCTCGATGCGGTACACGCCGACCGCATCGGTGACGGCGATACGCTCATCCCCGCCCGTTTCGACGACGACGGACGCACCAGGCAGCACGCCGCCGGTATCGTCAGCGACGACGCCGGTGATGACGCCACCGGTCTGGCCGAACGCGATCGCCGGCGACGCGGCCAGCACCGCGCAGCAGGCGGTGAACGCCAGCACGGCGCGCCCGCTCCGGACCGCAGGACGCCGCCCGCGCCCGGACGTCGTATTTCCGCTCACCCTGCACCTCTATCCGACGATGCGATCACTGTGTGGCGTAACCGCGGCGCCGGCATCCGGATAGTGTGAAGCAGGGGAGCGCCGCGCGTTCCTGAAAACTGCCTGAATTCTGGACCCCGGGGGTTGGCCGCTGCGCGGTCGCCCGCGATTGCGATAAGGTGTTGACAGTCCATGGCAAGAGTCCCGCTGCATTCGACCGGCGCTGCGGTCGCAAATTTCCCAATTTGCTCGCTGTCCCGTCTGACGGCGTTGCTCCTCCGTCACACATGTCCCAATGTGCTCCCTCGTCGCGCCTTGTCAGCCGGGCGCAGCGCCGCTCTCGGTGCGACGCGGGGTTCTACCACGGGCTGTTAACCCGATGTCGGTCGGTATTCATGCCTGTGGCGGCTATGTTCCGCGCGCGCGCCTCCAGCGGCGGGTCGTGGCCGAGGCCAATGCCTGGTTCGCGCCGGGGCTGCGGGGAATCGGCCGGGGTGAGCGGTCGATCGCCAACTGGGACGAGGACGCGGTCACCATGGCCGTGGAGGCGGCCCGGGACGCGCTGGCCGGCCGGCGCCGCGACGGTATCGAAGGGCTGTATCTCGCGTCCACCACGCTGCCGTTTCAGGACCGCCAGAATGCCGGCATCGTCGCCGAAGCGCTGAGCCTGGGGTCCGGTGTGCGTACCCTCGACATCGCCGGTTCGCAACGGGCCGGCACCTCGGCCCTGATCACGGCGTGTCAAGCGGTCGCGGGCGGCGGCGGGCCGGTGCTGGTCGCGGGCGCCGACAAGCGGCGCACCAGGGCCGCCAGCCCACTCGAGCTGACGGCCGGCGACGGCGCCGCGGCGCTGCTCGTCGACGACGGCGACGGCGCCGCCCGGTTGTTGGGTCATGCCACCGAGACCGCCGACTTCGTGGACCACTACCGCGGTCCGCACGAGGAGTTCGACTACGTCTGGGAGGAACGCTGGATCAGGGACGAGGGCCTGCTGAAGCTCGTGCCCGCCGCGGTGATCCGGGCGCTCGAGGCGGCGGGCGTTGCGCCCGACGCTGTCGACCATTTCTGTTTCCCCTCCGCCGCCCGCCGGGTCGGTGCCGCGCTCGCCAGGACGCTCGGGCTCCGTCCGGACAGCGTGCGAGACAACCTGCAGGGGCGTTGCGGCGAGACCGGGACGGCGCACCCGCTGGTCATGCTGGTCCATGCGCTCGAAGAGGCGCAGCCGGGCGATACCATACTGGTCGCCGGGTTCGGCCAGGGCTGCGACGCGATCGTGGTGCAGGCTACCGGGTCGGTGGCCGCGGCGAGGCCGCCCGTGGGGATCGGCGGCCACCTCGCGCGGCGGCGGGAAGAGACCAACTACCAGCGCTATCTGACCATCAACGATCTGCTGACCATCGAACGGGGCCTGCGGGCCGAAGTGGACAAGCAGACCGGGCTGACCACCTTATATCGCAACCGCGAGATGCTGCTCGGTCTGGTCGGCGGACGCTGCCGCGCCTGCGGTACCCCGCAGTACCCCAAGAGCCAGGTCTGCGCCAACCCCGACTGTCATGAGGTCGACAGTCAGGACGACCACCCGTTCTCGGAGATGACGGCCTCGCTGAACTCCTATACCGCCGACCGTCTCACGTACAGCCCCGACCCGCCGGCCTACTACGGCATGGTGCAGTTCGACGAGGGCGGCCGGGTGATGATCGACTTCACCGACATCGATCCGGGCGCCGAGCTGCAGGTCGGCCAGCCGATGCGCATGCGGTTCCGGATCAAGGACTACGACACCGCCCGCGGTTTCCGGCGCTATTTCTGGAAGGCGGCGCCCGCGGATCACCAGGAAGGCACGTGATCATGGCCAGTGGCATCAAGGACAAGGTCGCTCTGCTCGGGATGGGCTGCTCGAACTTCGGCGAACGCTGGAACGACAATGCCGAAGCCCTCATGCTGGAAGCGTTCTCCGAGGCGCTCGCCGACGCCGGCATCGAGAAGAACCAGATCGAGGCGGCCTGGTTCGCCACCGCGATCGAGGAGCAGCACGTCGGCAAGTCGGGCATCCCGCTGGCGGTGGCGCTGCGGCTGCCGCTGATACCGGTCACCCGCGTCGAGAACTACTGCGCCTCGGGCTCGGAAGCGTTCCGCGGCGCGGTATACGCCGTCGCCTCCGGCGCCTGCGACATCGCCCTGGCCCTGGGTGTCGAGAAGCTCAAGGACACCGGGTACGGCGGGCTGCCGCAGCGCAGCCGCGGCGCGGTCAACGACATGTACTGGTCGAACATGTCGGCGCCCGGCGCGTTCGCCCAGCTCGCGCTGGCCTACCAGGCCAGGCACGGGGTCTCGCGCGAGGACCTCAAGCGCGCCATGGCCCACATCTCGGTCAAAAGCCACGACAACGGCGCCAAGAACCCCAAGGCGCATCTCAGGAAGCCGATCGATGAGGACAGGGCGCTCAATGCGCCGATGATCGCCGACCCGCTGGGGCTGTTCGACTGCTGCGGCGTCTCGGACGGGTCCGCCTGCGCCATCGTGACGACGCCCGACATTGCCCGCGCGCTGGGCAAGAAGGACCTGATCACGGTCAAGGCGTTGCAACTGTCGGTCTCCAACGGCACCGAGACGCAGCACAACTCCTGGGACGGCAGCTACTTCATGACCACCCGCGCCGCGGCGCGGCGGGCTTACGAGGAGGCCGGCGTGACGCATCCGCGCGAGTCGATCAGCCTCACCGAGGTCCACGACTGCTTTTCGGTCACCGAGCTGATCACGATGGAGGACCTCGGCATTTCGCCGGAGGGCGGCGCGATCAGGGACGTGATGGACGGCTTCTACAATGCGGATGGCGCGTTGCCGTGCCAGATCGACGGCGGACTGAAGTGCTTCGGGCACCCCATCGGGGCCTCCGGGCTGCGCATGCTGTACGAGATCTACCTGCAGATGCAGGGCCGCGCCGGCGACCGCCAGCGTGGAGACCAACCGGTGCTCGGTCTCACCCACAACCTGGGCGGCTTCCCGCACCTGAACGTCAGCTCGGTGACGATCGTCGGGCAGCAGGGGGCCTGAGCGGGTGGCGCTGCGGCGCTTCCGCGGTCGGCGTCACGGCGGTGGGATCTGCCTGCCGGGCCGGGCTCGGAGACTACGGAGACGATGACGGGCGCGAACACGAGACTGCCGGCCGCGGTAGAGACCTACTTCAGCGATCTCCGGCGGGTAAGCGCCTCGGGTGGGGCGACCGGGGAACGGTCGAGCTACGGGCCGCTGGCGAATCTGTTGAACGCCGTGGGCGCCACGCTCAAGCCGAAGGTGTTCTGTGTCGGCGAGCTGGCCGACCAGGGTGCGGGTCATCCAGACTTCGGCCTCTACGCCGCGCAGCAGGTGCAGAAGGGCCGGCCGCGCGAGGGGCAGGCGCCGGAACGCGGCGTGGTGGAGGTCAAGTCGTCCGACGAGGACGCGCGCACGACGGCCGTGCGCGAGCAGGTTGCGCGCTACTGGCACCGCTACGACCTGGTGCTGGTGACCAACCTGCGCGAGTTTGCACTGGTCGGTCCGGACCGGCTCGGCGGAGACACGACGCTCGAGTCGTTCCGTCTGGCGGCCGGCGCGGACGAGTTCGTCCGCAAGCTGGAGACACCGCGCGCCTTTGCCCGCGAGGTCGGCGCCGGCCTCGGGGAGTATCTCGTCCGCGCGCTGTCACACCGCGCGGTGCTGGCCGATCCGCAGGACCTGGCCTGGCTGCTCGCGTCCTACGCCCGCGACGGGCTCGCTCGTGTCGACGCCGCGGGCGACGCGCCGTCGCTGGCGGCAGTGCGGTCCGCGCTCGAAGAGGCGCTCGGCACCCGCTTCGAGGGCGACAAGGGCGCGCGCTTCTTCCATTCGACCCTGGTCCAGACGCTGTTCTATGGCGTCTTCTCCGCCTGGGTGCTGTGGGCGCGGCAGACGCCGCCGCCCGCCGGCACGTTCAACTGGCATGAAGCGGTCTGGCATCTGCGCGCGCCGGTGTTGCGGGCTCTGTTCCAGCAGCTTTCCGACCCCGGCCGCCTGCAACCGCTCGGTCTTGTGGAGGTGCTGGACTGGACCGCGGCGGCACTCGACCGGGTGGACCGGCCCGCCTTCTTCGCCCGCTTCAACGAGGGCGAGGCGGTGCCCTATTTCTACGAGCCGTTCCTGGAAGCCTTCGACCCCGATCTGCGCAAGCAGTTGGGTGTCTGGTACACGCCGGCCGAAGTCGTGCGCTACATGGTCGCCCGTGTGGACCGTGCGTTGAAGGACGACCTCGACATACCGGACGGGCTGGCGGCAGAGAACGTCTACGTGCTCGATCCGTGCTGCGGCACCGGCGCCTATCTTGCCGAAGTGCTGCGCCGCATCGCCGCCAACCTGGCAGGGAGGGGCCTCGGCGCGCTCACCGGTGCGCGGGTGAAGCAGGCGGCGACGGAACGCGTGTTCGGCTTCGAGATCATGCCCGCGCCCTACGTCGTCGCCCATCTGCAGGTCGGACTGACGATGCAGGCGCTCGACGCGCCGCTGGCCGATGATGGAGCGGAACGCGCCGGCATCTACCTCACCAACGCCCTGACCGGCTGGGAACCGAAAACGACCCGGCCGCTGCCGTTCCCGGAGCTGGAGGAAGAACGCGACCGCGCCGAACGCGTGAAACAGGATGGGCCCATCCTCGTGATCCTCGGCAACCCGCCCTACAACGGTTTCGCCGGCATGGCGGTGGACGAGGAGCGTGGGCTGTCGGACGCCTACCGGACGACCAGACGCGTGCGCCGGCCCGAGGGCCAGGGACTGAACGATCTCTATGTCCGCTTCTTCCGCATGGCGGAACGGCGCATCGTGGAGAAAACCGGCCGGGGCGTGGTCTGCTTCATCTCGAACTACTCCTGGCTCGACGGGCTGTCCTTCACCGGGATGCGGGAGCGCTACCTCGATGCGTTCGACGCGGTCCGCGTCGACTGCCTGAACGGCGACAAGTACAAGACCGGCAAGGTGGCGCCGGACGGCTCGCCAGACCCGAGCATCTTCTCGACGGCCGCCGACCCGGTCGGCATCCAGGTCGGGACCGCCATCGCGACGCTGGTGCGCAAGGCAGAGCACACGCCCGCCGATACGATCGACTTCCGTCATTTGTGGGGCCAGGCGAAACGTTCGGACTTGACCGCGACGGCGGAGACGAATCCCAACACGCTCTACGAGGGCATCACACCGGCCCTGCCGCTCGGGTTGCCGTTCGTGCGAACGGCGGTGAGCGAGGACTGGTTCGACTGGCCGGCGTTGCCCGATCTGTTCCCGGTGTCGTTTCCGGGAGTCAAGACCAGCCGAGACGGGTTTCTGGTCGATGTCAATCTCGACCGGCTGCGGGCACGCGTCCGGGACTACTTCGACCCGAACGTGAGCCATGAGGAGATCGCCCGCCGCCATCCCGCCGCGATGAAGACGACGTCGGGGTTCAACGCAAGCAAGGTCCGTGACGCGCTGCTCGCACGCGGTGGACCGAACGAGGGCGGCTTCGTCCGATTCGCGTACCGGCCGTTCGACACGCGCTGGCTCTATTGGGAAGCCGACGGCAGCCTGCTTGACCGCCCGCGACCCGATTACAGGCCGCACGTGTTCGAGGGGAACCTGTGGATTGAAGCACGCCAACGGGAAGCCAAGGAAGATTTCTCAAGGGGTACTTTCGTCCGGAACCTAGCTGACAATTTTGGTAGTGGTTTTTCGAGTTTTTTCCCCATGTGGCATCGGAGTGACAGCATCGGAAACGATGGCGACGGCACCCGCCGTGCCAATCTCTCGGGCACGGCGCAACGATATCTCGACCGCCTCGGCGGAAACGTAGGGGACCTGTTCCACCACGTCCTTGCTGTGCTGCATGATCCCGCATACCGCGAGGCGAACGCCGGGGCGCTGCGCATGGAGTGGCCGCGCATTCCGCTTCCGGGTTGGCCGGACGGCGGGGCTGACGGCGCGGCGGAAACGCTCGCCCGCTCGGCGGCGCGCGGACGGGATCTCGCGGCCCTGCTCGATTCTGACACTCCCGTTGCGGGCGTCACGGAAGGCGTTCTGCGCCCGGAAATCGCCGCCATCGCCGTGCCCGCCACCGTCGACGGACGGAACATGACCGGAGACAACTTCGCGCTGACCGCGGGATGGGGGCACTACGGAACGGGTGGTGCAGTGATGCCCGGCCAGGGCCGGGTGGTCGAGCGGGTGTATGCGTCTGAGGAGCGCACCGCGTTCGGCGACGCCCTGCCCACCCTCGGAGAGACCACGTTCGACGTGTACCTGAACGACCGCACGTTCTGGCGCAACGTTCCCGCCGCCGTCTGGAGCTACAAGCTCGGCGGCTATCAGGTCCTCAAGAAGTGGCTCTCCTACCGCGAACGCAATATCCTCGACCGCCCGCTCAAGCCGGAGCAAGTCCAGCACTTCACCGACACCGCCCGGCGGATTGCCAGGATAGTGGCAATGTCGAGAACAGAGGAGTAGAGATGACAACGCTCAACATCAAGAATCTGCCTGATCATCTGCATGCACAGCTCCGGGAACGGGCCCGGCGAGAACGCCGGTCGGTCTCCCAGGAGGCGATATCGCTCCTGGAGGCGGCGCTCAACCCTCCGGTGCACCTCTCCATTCTCGAACTGCGCGGGCTCGGGAAGGAGATGTGGACCGACCGTGACCCGGCAACCCACGTGCAGCGCGAACGAGCCGCCTGGGATTGATGGCGGATCCGGGCGCGGCTCGGTAGCCCTCGACCCCGCCGTCTGCATCTATTTCATCGAGGAAGGGCTGAGGACCCGGTTCACGAGATCCGGACGTGCTCACATGGTGCCCTGCAGCCGCACTCAGGCAGTGAAGTACGCGACGGCGGTCCAGCAGACGGCGGCCAGGGCGGCGGCCACCGACGCCTGGGGGATCTGCGTCTTGACGTGGTCCATCAGGTCGCAGCCGGTGCAGACCGAGGTGAGCACGGTCGTGTCCGAGATCGGCGAGCACTGGTCGCCGAAGACGCTGCCGTCCATGACGGCGGCGAAGCAGAGCGTCATGAACAGCTCGGGATGCGACAGGCCCTGAGAGCCTGCGACCGCCCAAGCCAGCGGCATCGCCAGCGGGAACGCGACGGCGTACGTGCCCCAGCTCGTGCCGGTGGAGAAGGCGATGACCATCGTCATCGCCTGCAGCAGCACCGGCAGGAGGAAATAGGGGACGCTGTCGCCGAGCTGGTCGACCAGGAAGACGCCGCCGCCGGTTTCGCTGCTGACGTTGCCGATGGTGATGGCGAGCAGCAGGATGACCGAGCCCAGCACGACGCCCTTGATGCCGTCGTGAAATCCCGCAATGATGTCCTTCAGCGCCATCCCCTTGGCCAGCGCGATGCCGGCGGCCAGCAGCAGCGCGGCGCCGAACGCCCACTGCACCTCGGGCTCCCCGTAGGCGTTGTACGTTCCGATCGCGATGCCGATGAGTGCGGCGAGCGGCAGGAAGAACTCGATGACGTGCGGCGTGTAGCCCGCCGGCACATTGCTGGCCTGCAGCTCCTTGGAGCTCAGCGGGTCGGCGCCGTCCGCATCGAGCTGACCCGTGGTGCGCGCGCGTTCGATGGCCGCCCCGAGCCGTTTGCCGAGGAACAGCGGCTTCTCGACGCTCAGCAGGAACGTCCCCGTGACGGCGAAGATCGCGTAGAAACAGAAGGGCACGCTCCTGAAGAAGAACGCGATGCGGTCGGCTTCAGTGGCCAGAAAGCTGACACCGGAGACGAAGATGAACGCCTGCACGAAGCCCGGCCAAGCGTTGAATGCGAGCTGGGACGCGATCGGCGAGGCGGTCGAATCGACGATGTAGGCGAGCTCCTCGTGGCTGATGCGCTCCTTGTCGGCGATCGGCTTGACGGTAGTGCCGACCACCACCGTGCTGACCGTGCCGCCCTGAAAGAAGACGATGCCGAGCATCCAGGCCACCAGCTTGGCGGTGCGCGGGCCGCGCACGAACCGTACGGTCATGAACTCGGCGAACGCCTGCGCGGCGCCGGTGCGCGACCAGAGACCCATGAGCCCGCCGAGCAGCCACAGGTAGAGCAGCAGTATGCCCGCCGCGTTCGTCGTGGCCAGCGACGGAATCATCACGTCGCCGGTCAGATCGTATTTCTTCAGCAAGAGTGCGCCGGAGACGATGCCGGCGGCGAGGGCGGTCACCGGCTCCTTGGTGAGCCAGCAGAGGATGACCGCCACCGCGGCCGGCAGCAGCGACCACCAGCCCCAGTGGGACCGTGCCCGGCGCTGGTAGTAGACCGTCTGCGTCTGTCCGTCCACCACTTCGATCGATGCGACGAACTCCTCGGTCACCGGCGGCGCCTCGCGCGAGCCGCGTATCGCGGCGGGGTCGAGCTGGCCCTGCTCGATGGGCAGCGCGTCGAAGTAGGCGGGCTCTCCCTCGGCCATGTAATACAGCCGCCCGTCGCCGTCCGTCTGGGCGTCCAGCGTCACCTGGTCGACGATCCAGGTCGGCGGCACGGTCACGCCGACGATGCCCGAGACGACCAGCGCGAGCGTGAAGACTGCGAACTTCTGGATTCCTGCGGTCATGATTCCCCTGGATACAGCCATCAACGGACGTGTTAACGCTGGAGACGCCGTCGAGTCCGATGCACGCGGTCCGCTGGACCCAGCTCGGTCATTGTACGTTCCCGGCGAGATCGGTGGCGAAGAGATCAGTCCACATTCGCGACCGGGTTCACGTCGCTGCGCTGCTGTCCGGCGCGGCGCCGGCGCTCGCGCCGATGGGGATGATTCAGATCGGGCTGCTCGGGTTGGCGCATCCGTATCGGCATCCGTTCCTGGATCGCGTGTCGCCGCGAGCCGGCGCGCCGAAATCCACCGTCGGGTAACATGAGGAGTCGAGCATGAACATGCGTCTGAAGAGGGGGAGCGTGACACTGGTGGCGGTCTGGATCGGACTGTCGTCGTCCGGCGCCGGCCAGGTGGGCCGGAACATGGACGTGCTGAACCCGAACGTGGACGGCGAAGCCGAGATCGCGGCGCTGCCGGGTGTGACGCCGGCCCTCGCGTCGCAGATCGTCGAGAATCGCCCGTTCCTGACGATGGCGGCGTTCGACGAGCTGGTCGCCGCGGTGCTGGGGGACGCTGCGCGCGAGGCGCTGTACGCGCGGCTGTTCGTGCCGATCAACCTCAACGCCACCAGTGCGGCGGAGATCCTGCTCGTGCCGGGCGTGGGCGACCGGATGGCCCACGAGTTCGAGGAGTATCGTCCGTACCGGGCGCTGGCGGAGTTCAGGCGCGAGATCGGCAAGTACGTGGACGACGACGAGGTCGCGCGCTTCGAACGGAACATGGTTGTGGATTGATGACGGCCATCGAGCGCATGAAGGCGCGCTGGGGCGTCGGACCTGCGGGCGTGGTCGCCATTCTCGTGGCGTTCGCGCTGGCCGGTCTGACGACCGTCAGACTGAAAGGCCCGATCATGGGCCTCCTGCTCCCGGAGACTGCGCCTGGATGGCTGAACTGGACGGTTTATCTGATCATCATGCTGCCCGTCTACCAGGTGCTGCTGCTCGGGTACGGCGCTCTCCTCGGACAGTTCCACTTCTTCTGGAACAAGCTGAAGCTGGTCGGCCGCCTGCTGACCGGCCGCCCGGCCGGCGCGTCGGGCTGACCGATCGTCGGGCACGCGCCAGGGAGCGGGTCATGTACGGCCCAGGGGCGGCGGATACCGGTGCGTCGCGGAACGGCGAGGCCGAGCGTGTTTGATCGACGTCACGACGCACGAGTCAGAAACGCCGCCTTCCAGTGGCTCTCCGCGCTGGTCGCCAGTCATGGGGACGTCCTGCCGCGAACGCTCCTCGCCGAGGGGTTCACGCTGGACCGGATCCGCGTGCCGCTTGTCGGACCTCAGGGCATATTCAAGCCGCGCGTGCTGTCACGCGCGCCGCTGTCAATCACTACCGCGCCCGGAGTCAAATATGACGATGGCTTCGACGCGGATGGCCTCCTGCGTTACCGGTATCGGGGCGAGAATCCGAATCATCCCGACAACCGGGGCCTGCGATTCGCGCTCGCTGAGCGTCTGCCGCTGGTCTATGTCTACCGGCTGGTTCCCGGGAAATACGTGGCCGCATGGCCGGTGTTCATCGTCGGCGACGACCCCGGAGGTCTCGCCTTCACTGTGGTCGTCGACGATGCGGCGCACATCCGGCGACCGGCGGCCGGGACCGCGGTGCATGACGACGCAGATATCGGGCGCCGGCGGTACATCACCGGCGCTTTCCGGCAGCGTCTCCACCAGCGGGCGTTCCGGGAGCGCGTACTGGATGCGTACCAGCATCAATGCGCGTTCTGCCGGTTCAGACACCAGGAGCTGCTCGACGCGGCGCACATCGTGCCCGACACCGAGCCTCAAGGTACGCCGGTGGTAGAGAACGGCCTGTCGCTCTGCAAGCTGCACCATGCCGCGTTCGATCGCTACTTTCTCGGAGTCCGGCCGGACTACGTGGTCCAGGTCCGTGCCGACGTCCTGGAAGAGAAAGATGGACCCACGCTCGTGCACGGCATCCAGGCGCTGCACGGCGTGAAGATCGCCGTGCCGCGGCGACCGGCTCTCCGACCCCGCCCGGAGCGGCTGGCATTCCGCTATCAACGTTTCCTGGAACAGGATCTTCGATCGGACCACATCTGACACCGGTCCACCGAAGGACATCCTCCCACCGAACGACACGGTTCTGGACCGCACGAGATGGGCACGTTGACTCCGGTCGGCAGCCTGGCAGAATTCAGAGCGATTGAACAATCACGGGGCGTGCACCCAATCGTCGCCGTGCCCGCTCACCCCGCTGCGCCGGTCCTGACGTACAGCGCGAAGGAGAAGTTCGGCGCCGGTTCCGGCATATCGCGTCCGTCCTGCAGATAGCGGTGCGCCTGGGCCTCCGGCGGGAGGGTTTCCAGCTCCGGTTCGCCGGTGCTGCGCCGGCTCGACGCAGCGTCATTGGCCCAGCGTCATGCAGACGCCGCGGACTGCCTAGTCCGCTCGGTCCAGCCACGCCCGCATCAGGTTCTTGATTTGCGTCTGGTACCGGATGTTCAATCGCGCCGCCTTCGCCTTGAACGCTGTCAGGAGGTCGTCCGGGACTCTGAGGCTGATGGGACGGGCGGGGCCGGGCCGCCCGCCGCCGTGCAGCAGCCGGAAATCCTCCAGGAAGCGCGCGATTTCCTCGTGGGTCATCTCGCGGCAGCGGGCGAGGTGCGCGTCCGGGAACCGCTGTACAGGTCTCATCGGAGCTTCTCCAGCGCCGCGGCGTCCTCCGTGTCCTGCGGGCGTCCACTGCGCCGCTTCATCTCGATCAGGTCGTCGATGGAAAGCACCGGAACGACGCATTCAGCCAATACCATGCGCGTGGTCCGCTTGTTCGTGAGATCGTAGGTGATGACGATGTCCACCTGCTCTGACGCATCGTCCGGGTTGTAGAAGTTCCAGGCGACGAGGTTGCGCCGGTCGATGTACTCGTCACGAAAGGCGAACACATCGTCAGCCGAGATCGGCAGCCTGGAGACGAGGCCCAGTCCCGTCAGGGCGCGTTCCGCCGACACGAGCGCGGCGCGGCTCCAGTCGAGCGCGATATCGATGTCCATCGTCCCGCGCACGGCGCCGTGCAACGCGACCGCATAGCCGCCGACGACGGCGTACCGCACGTCCGCGTCGTTCAGCGCGGTGCATACCCGCACCAGTACCGTCATCGATGCAGTATATACGGTATATACAATAGCAGGATCGCCGACGGTAATCGACGCGACGAGGAAGAGGGCAACCCAGCAGTCGGCGCACGGTCGCTTGATGGGCGTGCGGCACTCGGCCAGCGAATCAGAGTGGAGAAAGGGGATACCCGGGCGCAGTCATTACTCGGGCTCAGGTACGAACGCGGGGAGGGTGTGTCGCAGGATCTCGTCCTGGATGGATTGTCGGTGTTCAGGGCGCAATCACACTGGATCACCAGGAGCTGATCGAGACTATCAACGACTACGTGACCCACCACAACGCGGACCCGAAGCCGGTCGTGTGGAGCACCACCGCCGACACCATCCTCGACAAGGTCAGGAAGTGTAGAGTCATTCTTTGGATACACCGATAGGAGGGAATCGATGGAGTTTCAAGGGTGGGTGCTGTTGGCGGTTTTCGTTATCAGTCTGGTGGCGCTGCTTGGGTTTTTCTGCACAAAGACCCCAGGATTCAAACGTTTCTCGACAAGCACCCTGCTCTTGTTGCTCGTCGTTGGATTGAGCGCCGTCTTTTTTGCCGCAAGCATGCTGTCGGCGCAAATCCTGGCGAACATCTTCTTCGCCGTGATCGGATTTGCGGGCGGGCTCTTTGCAGGAAGGGACCCAAGTGCTCATCCCCCAGGATCCAAGAACAAGAAGTCGGACCCACAGCCTCAACAAATCGCACCGCAGAGTCAAGACTAGACCGCGCCCTGTTGCGGGAGGTCGTCCGGGACTCTGCCGTTGATGGCACGCGCTGGCCCGGGCCGCGCGCCGCCGTGCAGGAGCCGGAGATTCTCCGTGACGCGAGCGATTTCCTTGAGGGAAATTTTGCGGCAGCGGATGAGGTGCGGGTCCGAAAACCGCTGCAGTCGACCGAATGGTGAAGAGGGCTACCCAGCAGCGGGCGCACGGCCGCTCGATGGGCGTGCGTCACGCGGCCAGCGAATCAGAGTGATGGTAGTATCGGATAAACTCGTTTCCGGCGGTTTCTTCGGTTCGCCGGGATGTTCTCCACCGAGGGTTGGCACGCCGTGTGCCGCCGTCCGTGACGCCAGCGAGATCCTGCTGAGAAAACGGCGACTGGGATGATGCCCATACCACGAATGCATTCCGCGAACCGGTCAATCCTGCTCGGTGTTGTCGTTCTGGCGCTGACCGCGCTCTTCAGCGCGCCACCTGCCGGGGCGCAGACGGCGGACGAGGAATTGCGGGATCTCCGTGTCAAAGCGGAGCAGGGCGATGCTGCTGCGCAGTTCATCCTCGGGTTGACGTACCAAGTGGGGCTGGGCGTTCCGCAGGACGATGTTGAGGCGGTGCGCTGGTTTCGTCTGGCCGCCGAGCAGGGTCATGCTGCTGCGCAGTTCAAACTCGGACTTATGTACGGGGAGGGGCTGGGCGTTTCGCAGGACGACGTTGCGGCGGTGCGCTGGTTCAGGCTGGCGGCCGAGCAGGGTCATGCCCGAGCGCAATTCAATCTCGGGGTCCGTAAAAGTTTCGGTATGGGCATTCCGCAGAACGACGTCGAAGCGGTGCGCTGGTATCGTCTGGCGGCCGAGCAGGGTCATGCCAGTGCGCAGTTCAACCTCGGGGTCATGTACGCCAACGGGGAGGGTGTCCCGCAGGACGACGGTGCGGCGGTGCGCTGGTATCGTCTGGCGGCCGAGCAGGGTGATGCCGCAGCGCAGCTCAATCTTGGGGCGCAGTACGGCAGGGGTCAGGGGGTACCGCAGGATTACACCGAGGCCCTGCGCTGGTACCGGCTGGCGGCCATGCAAGGCAGTGTAACCGCCCAGAGTAATCTTGGATTGTATTACGCAAACGGCACGGGCGTTCTACAGGATGACGTAGTGGCGCACATGTGGCTCAACTTGGCCGCCTCCCGGTCAACCGGTGAGGATCGCGAAGAGCGTATGAACTGGCGCGATGAAGTGGCCGAACGGATGACGCGTGCGGATCTCAGCGAGGCGCAGCGATTAGCGCGGGAATGGCAACCCGATCAATCCGCGGCTCCTGCGGCGCGGGCAGCGAACCCGGCTGGTCGCCTGCCCGGCGACGGGCGCCCTTCGGACCGTGGCCCGGCCGACAGAGTGTCGACCGGATCCGGTTTTTTTGTCAGCGAGCTGGGTCATGTTCTTACAAATGCGCACGTGGTGCGCGACTGCACCGAGGTGCGCATCCCTCCCGGTGACCCCGTCCTAGTCGCCGCGCGCGACGATTCCAGCGATTTGGCGCTGCTCCAAGGGCGATCGGACCGAAGTGGCGCGGTTGCGGCGTTCCGCGAGGGAAGAGGTATTCGGCCCGGCGCGGATGTGGTCGTGATCGGCTACCCGTTGCGCGGCGTCGTCTCTTCCGAACCGTCCGTGACGTTGGGCAACGTCAGCGCGCTGGCCGGTCCCGGTGACGACCGGCGCCTGTTCCAGATGACTGCGCCCGTACAACCGGGAAACAGCGGAGGGCCCGTACTGGACGGGGCCGGCCGCGTCGTCGGCGTGACTGTGTCCAAGCTCGACGCCCTGGAGATCCTCCGAGTCACCGGCGACATTCCGCAGAACGTCAACTTCGCTGTCAGTGCCGGAACCGCGCGTGCCTTTCTCGACGCCGAAGGCGTGCCCTACGAGACGGCGCCGTCCGACAACCTGCTGGCGGCGGACGTCGTCGCCGCATCGGCACGGAGCTTCACCGTGCTCGTTGAGTGCCGGAAGTGATCCCCGAGCCGCCCCTGGCTGCAATATCCGAGAACTCGTATCACGAGAGGAACCATGGCGGACCGGTCGCGCCGCGTGCGGGCGCGGCGTGACCGTGATGGAAACCGCCGTACGCAGGACGCGCCGCGATCAGCCGCGGAGCGGATGTCGATTTGTGCAGCCGCACGCATTTTTTCCTTGACAGCGATCTGACGGCCGACGTGCTCGCGGTCGGGGATGCCGGCTACAGGGGCGCTCAGACCGGCAGAGCGGCGCGCTGCGGCCCGCGGCCGGACCGGGCGATCGAAACCGACCCTTGCCCCGGGAACGACCCGCAGAGACGCGCTCAACCCGTTGTAAAACAGGGGCTTACAATGGATCCATGAGCATCGCATCAGACCTGTACGACACGGACATCCCTGCCCCCAATCCGCGATCCGTGGCGGTGGGCTCACCCGCCTTGCACGGCGCGGCGTCACCGCCCACGCCGCCGGACGCGGCGACCCGGCCGACAGCGCGCGGCGCGCTGACCCTTGCGTCACCGGCGCACGCCACCGCCATCGACATCTCGACGCCCGCGGTCCCGCCGCCGGTCATCACCGACCCGATGTCCCACGAAGCGCACCATGCGGCGGTCTCCCGGCACCGCGCGGAGGCGGTGCGTCTCGGCGACGACATCGCCGAGTTGTCGGCCCGCATCCAGGCCGCGACCTACGAGCTGCTCGTGCTGATTCGCGCCTTCGACGAGCGGGAGGGGTGGGAGGGGTGCCAGTCGTGCGCGCACTGGCTGAACTGGCGCACCGGGCTCAAGCTGGGCGCCGCCCGTGAGAAGGTGCGGGTGGCGCGCGCGTTGGGCGCCCTGCCGCTGTTGAGCGACGCGATGCAGCGCGGGCAGATCTCCTACTCGAAGGTGCGCGCCCTGACGCGCGTGGCGACCCCGGCCAACGAACGCCGTCTGCTCGACTTCGCGCTGTGCGCGCCGGCGTCCTATGTCGAACGGTTGGCGCGGGCGTGGCGCCGGGTCGACCGGGCCATCGAGGCGGCCGATGACCAACGGCGGCAGACGCGGCGGCACCTCAACACCTGGGTCGACGACGACGGGATGGTCGTCATCCGCGGCCGGTTGTCCCCCGAGGTGGGCGCGGTGGTGCGGCGGGCGCTCGAGGCGGCGAGCGACCGCTTGCGCACGGAGGTGGCCGCGGCCGACGCCGCCGAGACCAGCACGGTCCAACGCCAGGCGGATGCGTTGGGACTGGTGGCCGAGAGCGCCTTGGCGGCCGACCTCGACCGGGGGACGGCGGGCGACCGCTATCAGGTCGTGCTGCACGTCGAGGCGGAGACGCTCCAGGCCGACGCGGCGGCGCCCGCATCGCACGTTTCCGCGGAAACGTCGCGCGACGCGAAAGCGAGGGAAGCGAGGGTTTCCGAGGAGACGCCTCCCGGCGCGGCGGCGCCCGCAACGCACGTTTCCGCGGAAACGTCATCCCACGCGGTCGGGTCCACCGGACGTGGGTGTCCGGACGCAGGCGGTCGCCCCGTCGCGGCGACCTCTTCCGCTCGGATGGCCGGCCACGCCGCCCTGGAAGATGGCGACGGGCTGCGCGTCTCCGCGGAAACGTCCCGCCGCGTGGCCTGCGATTCCGCGGTGGTCGTCCTGCAGCATACAGCGGACGGCGCGATCCTCGATGTCGGGCGCAAGACGCGCACCATCCCGCCGGCGCTGCGGCGGGCGCTGCAGGCGCGCGACCGCCAGTGCCGGTTCCCGGGCTGCCACGCCCGGCGCTGCGATGCGCATCACGTTCACCACTGGGCCGACGGCGGCGCGACGCGGCTCGACAACCTCGTGCTGCTCTGCCGGCGGCACCACCGTGCGGTCCACGAAGAGGGCTTCACGGTTCGGCTGGACCCGGCTGGAGATGCCGAGTTCTGCTGGCCCGACGGCCGGCCGTTTCCTGCGGTGCCGCCTCCACCCCGCTGGAGCGGCCCACCGCTGGCGCCGACCGACGCCCGCCTGGCCGCGTCCGCCATCGTGATCGACGCCGACACGGCCACGCCGGACTGGCACGGTGAACGCCTCGATGTCGGATTTGCGATTGACGTCATGTGGATACCGCGCACGGCCCCCGGCGCCGAGGCCAGTGGCGCACCGACGTAGACCAGGGTCTGCGATGCCTGCGATCCGGCTCAAGCGCACGAACAAGCTGATAGCGCAAGAGCCTGCCGTCGCTTCAGGGGGAAGTGGACCGGTGCCGGCACCCATGCAGTCATGCGGGCGTTCTGATGCAGGCGGTCGCTCTGTCGCGGCGACCTCTTCCCCTCGGATGGCCGGCCACGCCGCCCTGTAAGATGCAGACGGGCTGCGCGTCTCCGCGGAAACGTCTCGCGGCGCGAGAGCGAGGGCAGCTAGGGTTTCCGAGGAGACGCCTCCGGGCGCGGCGGCGCCCGCGAGCTGGGCCGTGCGCAGGCGTGACGCGCGCTGCCGGACAGCCGCTTCCGTCCGACCGAGGCGCGCGGAAAGCTCGCGCAGACGCTGGCCACCGTCTTCGTAGTCGAGCGCCGCAGCGAGCCGCACGGCCGTGTCCTCACTCTCCGTCCGATGGCGCGCCATCATCAACGCCCTACGTCAGCGGTGTGTTGGTGCTGTTCTTCGGGTGAACGCGACGTGCGAAGTCACTCGCACTGCGTGTCGCGTTCTTGACCACTCTGTCAGCGGTCCGGGTCTTGTGTGCGCCCGGGTCGCCTGTCGGTGATGGCGGGTGGAGCCGTTCCGCTTTCCCATACCTTCTGGTGGCCTACGCCGGTTCGGCAGGCGTCGTGGAGTGCTTCGCGGATGCGGCTCGCACCGAAGGCGCTGGCGCCGACGTAGTGGCCGACGCCGCTCTCGTCGAACGTTCGGTCGATTTCGCCGGGGGCTATTGCGGTTCGGTGGATTGCACCGCTGTTGGTGCGGCATTCGATGATGGCCTGTTCTCCTTCGGTCCAGATGGCGACGTGGCGGTATACGGCTCCCCGCAGCGCGGCGCTCGCTTGTGTGCCAAGGGTGGCGGGGTCGTCGATCTCGCCGGCGCCGACGAGCTGCATGCGGGCATCGCGCTCGAGGGTCGCGTCGGCGTGTTCCAGCGTGAGCGCCGTGACTTCCGTGTCGTACCGGCTACGGCAGTTGACCGCGGTGGCCAGGGCCTTGGGGTCGTGCTCGTTGGCCTTGATCAGGTCGAAGACGTCTCGCACCAGTGCGTCGTCGGCTCTCTCGAGCTTGCCGTGGAGTATCTGGGAGCTGTCGAGGACCATTGCCGGGTGTCCGTTGACGAGTGCCTCTCGCTCGGCGCCTGACGGGATCGGGCTCAGTTGGACGAGGTCTACTTCGCCAGCGTCGAACTCGATGATCCACTGACTTTCGTGGTACGTCGCTGTGTCCCCCAGGTCCCCCATCGTCTGACGGAACGGGTTCCCGGGTTCTGCGAGGTCTCGCAGGGGCACGTCGCGGCCCACGGCGAGGTCGAGGTCGAAGCTGTCGCGGTGTTTCCAGCGGGCGGCCAGCGTGGCGCCGCCGCCGAGCTGGAAGCGGTACGGTCCGCCGTGCAAGTTCGCCAGCGCGTCGGCTATCGCCTTGTGCACGCGATTCCACAGGTGTCCGCCCGTCGTGGAGAGGGTCAGCTCTTCACGGCCCATCGGTTGATCTTGTGGATTCGGGGGGCGCAGGCGAAGTTGGCGCGGTGCAGTGCAGCGACGAGCTGGCGCAAGGTGTACGCGTGTTGGACCCACGCTTCGATGAGCTCGGCTGCTGTTGCCTCGGCGCCCCACATTCGGATGATGCTGGCTTGCCGGTCGGTCGGTTGCTCGGCACGCACGGCGTCGTAGAACTCGTCGGCTGTTGGGCGCCGCTTCCAGCCGGCGCAGCCGCTGGCGAGTCGGCGCTGGACAGCACGGGCGTGGCGACCGCGCGGCGTGCCGGGCGCGCACAGTCGGCGGAAGTCGTCTTCGGCCGCCGGGCGGTCGCTGAAGGCGCCTGGCGGCAGCAGCATAGCCGGTCGCCTGGGGTTCCGTTCGGCTTTGCGCCGCCCGCTCTCGGTGCGGGTGTCGAAGGTGGCAAGCGTCAACATGACGATTCACGTTACCGTACTCAGCAGGTCGCGTCCTGATCGTGCTCGATGCGTGATGGGCGTGTCGTTGACGGGGCTGGGTGCGCCGAAACCACCGGCCGCGGACGGGCGCGGTGTCGATTTGGCGAGATCGCGGTTGCGTTTTCATCGGGCTGGTTCTCAAGCAGCGTTCGGTTTCACTTGGCGAGAAACTGCAGGATCCTCGAACGTCAGAGCCGCCGTCGCGAGCACGGTCCCGACCATCCAGCGGATGAGCCTGGTTTTCCCGTTTGGCGATCTCGGTGTGGACCTCGGCGAGTCCGGCCCTGAACTGGGCGGCCGTGACGTTGGTCGCCCCCGCTCGGCGAGCTTCCGCATGGCGTTGGCGATGACGTCGGCCTGGTCGCGGTCAATGCCCCCGGCGGTCAACTCCTAGGCGACCGAGAGCGTGTCGAGCAGGGCCTGAACCCTACGGCCGGCCGGAGTCGCGGACGACGATGCGCTGCCGGTTACGGGAGACGACCTCGGTGATCGTAGCCGTCCAAGAGCCGCCCCGGCTGTCGGTGATGCTGATCGGGGTGCCGCGCGGATCCTCCGCGAGCGCGGCGACACCGGGTCCGTCGAGCACGGCGCCCCAGCCGTCGCCGAGCTTGCAGGGTTTCCAGCCGGCGAGGGGTTCTCTGTTCGGCGTCTCGAGGTCGGCCGGGAACTCGCGGTCGAGTGCTGCCGCGATGACGTCACGAGCCCAGGCGCTGACGTGCCGTTCATCGCGAAGTCGCGCGAGGCGGTCGCGCAGTTCGGGTTCGATGCGGATCTGGAACACGTCTGTACGAAACATGACACGACACAGCAGCACGCCACGTCGAGCCTTCCAGCGGGGTCGCTCAGGTCCGGCGATCCTCGGGGAACGCCTCCAGTGCGCCAGTGCCGGCCACGCCCCGCCAGCTGCCCGGCGTGGTGACCGCGTGACGGCGGCCGACCGCTATCAGGTCGTGCTGCACGTCGAGCCGGACACGCTCCAGACCGACGCGGCGGCGCCCGCATCGCACGTTTCCGCGGAAACGTCGCGCGACGCGAAAGCGAGGGCAGCGAGGGTTTCCGAGGAGACGCCTCCCGGCGCGGCGGTACGCGCATCGCACGTTTCCGCGGAAACGTCATCCAACGCGGCCAAATCCGCCAAACGTGGGTGTCCGGACGCAGGCGGTCGCCCTGTCGCCGCAACCTCCGCCGCTCGGATAGCCGGCCATGCCGCACTGGAAGACGGCGACGGACTTCGCATGTCCGCGGACACCTCTCGCCGGCAGGCGTGCGATGCTGCGGCGGTCGTCATGCAACATGCGCCGGACGGCGCGATTCTCGACATCGGGCGCAAGACCCGAACCATCCTCCGGCGATCCGGCGGGCGCTCCTTGCGCGGGACCAGTGTGAACATGACGACGCGGAGGTGATGTCGCAATCGCGACATACAACCTGGACGGTGCCAGAGATTATGGCGAACCCGCCCGCTGCCCACGTCGCCTGCGGGCATTCCGGTTGTCTTCCGAGACAGCGTAAGACACCCTGCCAGAGAAACGGTCTGGCAGCCCGTGGTGCAAGCCCCGCTGCATTCGAACGGCGCTGCATCCCGGCTGCCGGCGTTGCTCCTCGGTCACACATGGCCCAATGTGCTCCCTCGTCGCGCCTTGTCAGCCGGGCGCACCGCCATTCTCGGTGCAACGCGGGGTTTCACCACGGGCTGCTAGGTGGTCCATCATGTTGTCAAGAAATATCGGCACGAGAACGTCGAGAATCGCGGCGCCGGTCTGGGCTTGTCTGCGATTCATGAAGCCACCCGCGGTGGCGAATCCATGCATGAGCTGGTTGCGCAGCACGTACAGACGGCTGAAAACCTTGTCCAGCAGCTCTTTCAAAGGCTTACGGAGCTCCTTCACGGAGACGTTGTAATAGGCGTCGCTACCGTACTTGAGAAGCTTATCTACGTCCTTGATATCACGATCGTATTGCTCCCACATCGTTTCGCGGTCGCGCTTGTCCCAGAATCTCCGGAACACGTACTCATTGGAGATGAGATCAGAGATCCAGGACTGAAGGTCGCTGCTGACGACTGTATAGATGCGGCGGCAGTCGAGTGCGATCAGAAGCCTGAGGAAGTCACAGTAACGGTCCGGTTCCGAGCGTCGATCGTGATCGGATTCCATACGTGGATCGCGATCGATCGCGTAGGCGGCGTTGAACGCTATCCACAAGAAGATACACCTCGCATGGTTGCGATACTGGTCCTGCGTCGTGTCTTCGTCACATGCCCGCTTGAACCAGCTCAGGGATCGGTGGAGACGCTGCCTGAGGGGGTGATCCTTGTTCAACGTCGACTTCAACGTCTCGAACTTGTTCGTCAAAACCTCGTAGGTCGGCGGTTCGTTCGACATGGCTCACCTGTAACGTTCACGCAACAACCGGTTACGACAACACACGAGAGTTTCCGCGTCGTGCACACGCTGGTGCCAGAACGGCGACACCATCCGCACGGCGTAGTCGTCGGCCAGAATCGGCGCGTGGTGCCAGCGCCAGTGATGCGCACGGATGGCGGCCGCGAGCGTCGCCGTCCGGCTCGTCCGGTTCGCCGGCGATGCGCCGGCTCGACGGAGCGTCATGAACACAGCATACAGGCGCCGCCGGCGAGGTGTGTTCGCTTGACGCTGGTCCGCCGCTCATCGTCTGCATCGGACCTGCACCAGCCCTCCGGGCGACGTATCCGGACTTCATCGCCGACACGAAGAAGTTGCCCGTCAGACGTCTGCGCCATCGTCTGAATGCTGACGGTCGTGGGCAGCTTCGCCGTGGGCTCGGGCGTGGGACTCGGCCTCGGCGGTCGCGTTGGCGGTAGAATGGTCGGCGAGGAGACTGACCCCATGACATCCATGACACCGCACGCGTGCAACCTTGGCCGACTGGCCGTAGCAGCCCGCGGTGAAACCCCGCGTTGCACCGAGATTGGCGCTGCGCCAGCGTGGCAAGGCGCGACGAGGGAGCACATTGGTGCATGTGTGACCGAGGAGCAACGCCGCCACGCGGGATGCAGCGCCAATCGAATGCAGCGGGGCTTTCACCGCGGGCTGCTAGCCGCTGTGCTGTTGTCGTTGTCGGCGACAGCCGCGGTGACGGCGGCCGTCCAGACGACCGGGGCCATCGAAGGCGCGGTCGTCGACGCGAACGGCAACCCGTTGCCCGGCGTGGTGGTGACGGTGGCCGGCCCCGGCGGGCGCGAGGAACGTGTCACGGGCGCCGATGGAACCTACGCCGCTGCCGGTCTGGCGGCCGGCGACTATGTCGTCACCGCGATGCTGCCGGGCTTCGAGACCGTGGAGACGTCGGTCTCCGTCGGGACAGGCGCCACCGCAACGGTCCCGATCGTCCTGCAGATCGCGCGGTTGCTCGAAACGATCAGCGTCGTGTCGGAGGAGCCCCGGACCTTCGCGAGCAACATCGTCTCCCAACCGATGCGGCTGCAACAGTCGAACATCACGAGCGTGACGTCGGTGGTGGACAACCTTCCGGGCGTCTCCATCCAGGAGGGGGACGCGTACGGCTTCGACGACTGGTCGAGCAATGTCGCCGTCCGCGGCTTTCAGGTGACCATCAGCGAGGCGCAGATCGGCACCACCATCGACGGGCTGCCGAACGGCACGTCCGACTACTTCAGCGGCGCCAAGGCGAACCGGTTCATCGATCCGATGAACCTCGGGGGGGTCGAGGTGTCGCAGGGAACGGCCGACATCGCCTCGCGGTCGGTCGAGGCGCTGGGCGGCACCTTCAACTACCTGACGGACGATCCGGCGGCGGAGCGGACCTACACGGCGTCGACCACCATCGGCGAGAACGACGGCAAACGGTTCTCCATGCGGGTCGACACCGGGCCGTTGTTCGGCACCGAGACCCGCGCCTGGATCTCGGCGGTCCGTCAGGAGGCGACCGACTGGGTGCAGGGGTCGGCGCGCAACGAGCGCGAGCATGTCGCCGCCAAGCTGGTCTCGTCACGCGGACGCCTCGATCTCACCAGCTACGTCTCGTACGACAGCATCCACGAAGACACCTACCAGCGGCTCTACAGCGACGCCAACTTCAGGGCCAACCCGCGCTGGGACCGCCTGGTCGGCGACTGGCCCGGCGTGCCGTATCTGAACCAGTTCTACCGGCCTGGCTGGCAGACGCGGCGGAACAATACATTCGCCTACCTGAAGGCGGACTGGTCGTTCAGCGACGTCACCTCGCTGAACCTGGGCGCCTATTTCCATCGCAACCGGGGCCGCGGCGACTGGCTGCCTCCCTACATCGCCGACGTCACCGACGACGGCGGCGGACCGGAATCGGAGCTCATGGGAAGGGCAGCGGTACAGGGCGGCGCGCAACTCGGGCTGATCCGCTTCGTGAACCGGGACGGCGCCGCTGTCGGACCGACGCCCGGGTGCACGTCGTCCTACATCTTCAACTATTACGGCTCGGGCGGCCCGGCGGTGGACCCGGCGTGCCACCCGGGCGCCACCGCGGTGCAGTCGTACCGCCACAGCCACTACGGGAAGGACCGCATCGGCGTGACGCTCGACGAAGAGTGGTTCACGACCGTCGGCGCGGCTGGCAGCACACTGCGCGCCGGCATCTGGTACGAGGACTCGCGGCGCGATCTTGGCCGCGACTGGCACCAGATGCTGGATCCGACGCTGAGCTTCAAGTGGAAC
Organism: Vicinamibacterales bacterium; assembly: GCA_965220695.1. GTDB lineage: Bacteria > Acidobacteriota > Vicinamibacteria > Vicinamibacterales > UBA8438 > UBA9620. Next base: position 1,343,388 of record OZ244838.1, read on the forward strand.
GAGCAGGCCTACTGGCACCAGTACGAGTGGGATTTCCCGCAGCACGTCTTCAAGTGGTACATGGAGGAGACGATCTACGCTGGCCCGTTCGCTCTGAGTGGCGGCCTCAAGCAGTTCCTGGTCGGCGTGTCGCGCGACGACCTGTTCGACGTCGACCCGGAACTGGCGGTCGATTCCGATTCGAAGCTGCTCATCTCCGGCGGCGTCACGTATGAGACCCCGGTCGAGGGTCTGGACCTGTTCGCCGGCTACGCCGAGAATTTCAAGGCCATCAGCAGCACGCTGCTCGAGGTGCCGGGACGCAGCCTCGATGCGCTCAAGCCCGAAACCGCCTCGAACATCGATGTCGGGCTGCAGTATTCGGGAGAGCGGGTTGCGCTGGGCGCCACCTGGTACACCATCGATTTCCAGAACCGGATCTTCTACCTCGGTCCGCAGACGCCGGCCGGTCCCAACTATCTCATCCCGGGCGGCGGCGCCTACTTCAACGCCGGCGGCATCGACACGAGCGGCGTCGAGTTCTCTGCGACCGTGCAGTTGCCACGCCAGACATCGTTCTACACCGCCTACACGTTCAACGACTCGACGTATCTCGGGAGCGGCGATCCGCTTGTCGACGCGAACCAGGGTATCGTGGCGGGTACCGATGTCACCGGCGTGCCGGACCGGCTGTGGGTCGTCTCGCTCGACCGGACCGGCCCCCTCGGCACGGGGCTGACCGCCAAGTACACGTCGCCGCGGCGCGTCAGCCTGACGTCGGACTGGTACGCGGACGCCTACTGGCTGGTGGACGCCTATCTCAGCTTCTCGGGCGCGGCGTTGAGTGATCTGCTGCGGTCGACGGAGTTCTCGATCGTGGCGAACAACCTGTTCGACAAGGCCTATCTCTCGGCCATCACCGAGAACGCGGCCTGGCTCGGGGCACCGCGGACGATTTCGATGACCGCCACCGTCTCGTTCTGACGCGCACACGCCGGCTGGCGTCGGACGCGGGTATGATCGTCCTGCCTCGCGGCATCACCGCTGGAGACTGACCGCCATGCGCAAGCTCTCGTTGATTCTGGCCGTGCCGCTTCTGAGCGCCTGTACGGCTGGCGACCGCGAAACCGATTGGCCCGTGTATCTCGGCGACGCCGGCCGCCGGCACTTCTCAGAGTTGGATCAGATTACGCGCGACAACGTGAGCCAGCTCGAGGTCGCCTGGGTGTACGACTCCGACGCGGCGGGAGAGAGCAGTGGCGGGACGATGTACACGAGCCCGCTGGTGGTGGACGGGGTGCTGTACGGATTGTCGCCCTCGCTCGACGCCTTCGCCCTCGATGCGGCCACCGGCGCCGAGTTGTGGCGTTACGACCCGGATGTCAACCGGGCGGCCCAGCGGGGGCTGATGTGGTGGGAGCGGGACGGGGAGGCGCGGCTGTTCTATACCGCCGGCCGGACGCTGCTCGCAGTGAATCCGTCGGACGGGACGCCCGTCGAGAGCTTCGGCGACGGCGGCCGGGTCGATCTCAGGCCGCCCGACGACCGGACGGGGAACATCTCCGTCACCGTACCGGGCGTCGTGTTCGAGGACCTGCTCATCCTCGGGTTTTCCACCTCCGAGGCGGCCGATGCGTTTCCTGGCTCGGTCCGCGCCTTCAGCGCCCTTGATGGATCACTGGTCTGGCAGTTCAACTCCATTCCGTTGCCGGGCACGCCCGGGTCCGAGACCTGGGCGGAGGGATCGCTGGAACACGCGGGCGGGGCCAACACGTGGACCGGCATGGCGCTCGACGAGGAACGCGCGCTGCTGTTCGCCCCGACCGGGTCGGCGACCCCCGATTTCTACGGCGCGAAGCGCCTGGGCGACAATCTGTACGCCAACGCGCTGCTGGCGATCGACGCCCGGACGGGCGAACTCCAATGGCACTACCAGGTGGTCCGCCACGACCTGTGGGACCGCGACAATCCGTCACCCCCGACCCTGGTGCAGCTCGAACGGGACGGCCGGACGATTGACGCGGTGGCGCTGACGACCAAGTCCGGGCACCTCTACGTGTTCGATCGGGAAACGGGCGAATCGTTGTATCCCATCGTCGAGGTCGAGACGCTGCCGAGCACGCTGCCGGACGAAGTGCCGGCGCCGACGCAGCCGCTGTCGACCGTGGCCTTCAGCCGGCAGACGTTCGAGGTCACCAGGCGCACCGAGTCGGCCACGCGTTTCGTCGAAGAACGGATCGCCGACTGGGACCTGCGGCCGTGGGCGCCGCCAAGGGTCGGCACCGTGCTCTTGCAGCCCTGGTACGACGGCGGGGCCGAGTGGGGGGGATCGGCGTTCGACCCGGCCGACAACCGCTTGATCGTCAACGCGAACGACGTGCCGGGGATTCTGCAGCTCACCGAGGTGCCGGCCGGGTTCAGCGACTACGGGTTGTATGCCCAGCACTGCGGCAGTTGCCACGGGCTGACGCTGGAGGGCACCGACGCCGCACCGGCCCTGCTGGGGGTGCGCGACCGGTTGGAGACCGCGGAGATTCGCGAGGTCATTCGTGAAGGCGCCGGCCGGATGCCCGGGTTCGCGCAATTCAACGATGTCGAACGCCGGGCCATCATGCGCTACATTTCCTCGTCCGACCCCGAGATCGACGAACCCTCGGCGGAGGTCCGGTATGTCCTGGGCGGCTACGTGTATCTGCGCGACGACGAGAACCTGCCCGGCAACACGCCGCCCTGGGGCACGCTGAACTCGATCGACCTGGCCAGCGGCGACATCGTCTGGTCCCTGCCGTTCGGCAACTATCCGTCGCATCCGGATCTGGGGTTCGGCGCCGTCAACTACGGCGGACCGGTCGTCACCGCGTCCGGGCTGATCTTCATCGGGGCCACGCCCGACCGGATGTTCCGCGCCTATGACACGCGCGACGGCGAGATCCTGTGGGAGACCGAATTGACGGCCGCCGGCTTCTCGACCCCGGCGGTGTACAGCGTCGACGGCAAGCAGTTCGTCGTCATCGCCGCGGGCGGCGGCCGCACCGGACCGCCGTCAGGCGCCGAGTACGTGGCGTTCAGTCTGCCGTGACATGCCTCGCGGGTGGCCGCCCGCGGCCGTGCCCCTGCTACCATTGCTGCGCCATGTCCATGACTTCGATGCCCGATCGGCCACTCTCCCTTGCGCGCGCTCTGATCGTGCCGGTCGCCGTACTGACCGTCCTGGCCCTGCTCCCGCGGCCGGCGACGGGGCAGACGTCGTCGTCCTCCGGGTTCGTGCCCGTGACGGATGCCATGCTCCAGGATCCGGCCCCGGGAGACTGGCTGACATGGCGCCGCACCCTGGACAGTTGGGGCTACAGCCCGCTCGATCAGATTACGCGAGACAACGTGGGCGAGATCAGGATGGTCTGGTCGCGGGCGCTCGCCCGCGGGCGCCAGGAAGGCACGCCGCTGGCCTACGGCGGTGTCCTGTACATGCCGCAGGCGAGCGACGTCATCGAGGCGATCGATGCCGTGACCGGCGACCTGATCTGGGCGCATCGCCGCGACCTGCCGGACGACGTCTACGACCACGTGGGCGGCAATTCGCGCAACAACCGCAACATCGCGATCTACGACCGGTTCATCATCAACACCAGCGACGACAGCTATGTCTTCGGGCTCGACGCCGCGACCGGGGAGATCGCCTGGGAGACGCAGCTTTTCGATTACCGGACCACGCCGGTGGGGCACAGCTCGGGACCGATCATCGCCGACGGCAAGGTGATTTCGGGACGGAGCTGCCGGCCGCGCGGCGGGCCCGAGTCGTGCGTCATCATCGCGCACGATGCACGCACCGGACAGGAGCTGTGGCGGCGCCGGACGATCCCGGCGCCGGGGGAGCCGGGCGACGAGACCTGGGGCGGCGTGCCCTACGAGGAACGCGTACACGTCGGCGCCTGGATGCCGGCCAGCTACGACCCCGAGCTGCGGCTGATCTTCCAGGGCACGTCGGTCACCTCGCCGGCGCCCAAGTTCATGCTCGGCGGCATCGACAATACGCACCTCTACCACAACTCGACGCTGGCGCTCGACGTCGACACGGGCGAGATCCGCTGGTACTACCAGCACCTGAACGATCACTGGGACCTCGATCATCCGTTCGAGCGTCTGCTGGTCGACACGGTGGTCGCACCGAACCCCGACGCCGTGAGCTGGATCAATCCTCGGCTGCGGCCCGGCGAGGTCCGCAAGGTGATGACCGGCATCCCGGGCAAGACCGGCCTGGTCTATACGCTGGACCGTGAAACGGGCGAGTTTCTCTGGGCGACCCCCACGGTGGCCCAGAACGTCATCAGCGACATCGACGGCGCGACGGGCGCGGTGACCGAAAACGCCGAGGTGATCTTCAGCGCGGAGGGGCAGCAGGTGCTGGCCTGTCCCAACATGCACGGCGGGAAAGACTGGGAAGCGGGCGCCTACAGCCCGCTGACGAACACGATGTACTATCCGCTGCGCAACATGTGCCAGCGCCTGCTGGCGACGACGGCGCCTGACGCCTCTCACCGCATCTACGCGCTCGCGGTCCGGCATGAGCTCGCGCCCGGAACGGAGCAACTGGGCGCGGTGTACGCGATCTCGGCGGAGACCGGCGAGACGAAGTGGCTGCACGAGCAGCGCGCGGCGACGCTGTCGCTCGTGGCCACCGGCGGCGGGCTCGTCTTCGGGGGCGACGCGAACGGGCGCTTCCGGGCTTTCGACCAGGAGACGGGCGAGGTGCTGTGGGAGATCAACCTCGGCTCGCCGGTGTCCGGGTTCCCCATCAGCTACGCGGTCGACGGACGCCAGTACCTGGCCGTGGGCACCGGCGGCGCCGCGACGACACCCAGCTTCCTGCAGCTCACGCCGGAACTGCGCCCGAGCAACGGCAACAACCTGTTCGTGTTCGCGTTGCCTTGAGACCGCGGAACCAGGAGCCGAGGCCGCCATCCCGACAAGGCGCTCTCGGCCGCCTTCGTCCGTGCCGCCCCGCCAGGACGGCACGCTGACGGAACGGGTTGTACCTCTTCGTCAAGCCCGAGGGCACCCGAAGCTGGATTCAGCGCATCGTCATCCGCTACCACGGGGTCGCGGCCGTGACGCACGGCTTCCGGTCGTCGTTCCGGGATTGGGCGGCCGAGGAGACGGACCACCCGCCAAGGTCATCGAGGCGGCGCTGGCGCGCGTGATCAAGAACAAGGTTGAGGCGGTCTACGTCCGGTTGAACCTATTCGAGCGGCAGCGGGCACTGAGCCTTCCCCTTGACCGCCTGGGATGGCCTTTCGTCTGCGGGCTGTTCGTGCTCCTGCCGATCCAGCTCCGCGAGCGCGGTGTCGACCCTCGCCTCGATCTTCGCCGTGCGCTCCGGCGGCCAGTGCTTCGTCAACTCGCTGATGGGTCTGTGCTTCATGGTTCCCATCCTTCTTTCTCCGGTTCCAGCAGTTCCTCGCGCCGGAGCTGCAGCACATACTGATCATAGACCGCATCGGCCCGCCGCTCACGGACCCGATGGTTCGATCCCATACTGGGCGGCGAGGCCGTTGAACAGCCAGGCCAAGTCGGTATCGTGGGCGAGGTGGGCCACGAGCCTCTGCCACGAGCACCGGCGGAATAGCTGCCGTCGCACCAGCGCCCCGGTTGTCGCTTCCCACTGCCGTGCAGCCTCGCCTTCCGGCAGGAAGGCCGTGTTGCGGTCATCGTAGATGACAAGTGCATGACCACCATCGACGTCGACCGTCCCGTCGGGCTGGACACAGGCGGCGAGGACGTTCCTGGCCAGGTCGTTGAACGCACTCATCCCTACGCCCGCACCCCGCTGATCAGCCCCTCGTCCACGGATACCATCCGGCAGCGTCCGGTGAGCCGAGCCGGCTGCCCGCTGAGGCCCATCTCGAACGTTGCGTCGAGCAGCGCCAGCAGATAGGATTCCAGCCCCAAGGTATCCCGAAGGCCCGAGACGAGATCGCGGACGGCGGAGAACCACTTTCCCGCCCTTGCATGATTCAAATACCAGACCCAATAGTCGTCCGGCGCCATGACGACCAGCGTCGGCCGAGACGCCGACAGCGGGTGCTGATCGGCGATCTCCGACGCGATGTCGGCGGCGTTGGCCTCGACGATGGCGCAGTAGGCCAGACCCTCCAAGAGCGCCCGCAGCGGCGTGTCGCCGCGAGCCGACTCGCCCGTCACCTTCAGGTCGACGACGCAAGGCAGCCGACCGTCCACGACGGCGAAGAGGTCGACCTTGCCGACGCCCCAGTCGTCTCGGCGGGCCTTCAGCGGCATCTGGTAATCGATGATCTCGAGCGGCCTTCGGTCCGGCAGCGCGAAGGCAGCGCCACCGCGAGAGGCGTTGCACAGTGCGACCGCGAGGTGCTCCTCCCTCCGGTTGGATGACGCGCCGCTGCCGGTGACGCCGGTGCGCCCGTTCAAGTAGCGCTTGCCCCGGACGTGGCGGCGCGGCGCGACGCGCACCAGGTCCTCGTAACAGTGGACGAGCGTTCCCACATCCGAGGCCAGGTTGCCGGCGACCTCGCCAAACTCGGCAATGCGGTTTACGGCAGGGTTGTGGTGGAGGTCGATGAGACTTTCGACGCGCATGGCCGGATACGATACAGCAACTTCGGACCGCAAGCCCGTTTGCGGCCTGCAACCGACTAAATCGACCCCATCGGTTCAACGACTAGTTAAACTGTTAGTTAAACTTTCTGTATAATACATCGCGTGCCGGAGGCGGACTATCGTCAGGCGCTCGATACCGCGTCCCGCGAATGGGAGCGGCTCGCGTCGCAGCGAGCCGATCTCGACGCGCGCCTGGCGGACTTGCAGCGCACCATCGCGTCCCTGATGAGGCTGTGCGGCTTCGAGCCGACGGTGGGCTTCGGGTTGACGGACGCCTGCCGACTGATCCTCTGCCGGCACCGCGGTGAGGCGTTGAGCGCGCGCCGCGTGAAGGAGGAGCTCGAGATTCTGGGACGCGACCTGTCCGACCATGCGAACCCGCTCGCCTCGATACATGTGACCCTCAAGCGGCTGGTCGCGGCGGGCGAGGTCCGGTTCATCCCCAAGAGCAAGGGCACGCCGCCGATGTATGCGCTCGAAGAGTCTCCGACGCCTACCGCACGAAGCCGTCCCTGGCCCGCGTGGCCGGCGTCCTCGCGCTGGCCGGCGGCCGGCGCGTTCCAGGGTCCGGCACCGGCGCGGGGTCGCCCCAAGAGGCGGACGGAATGACCCCTCGGGAGTTCTACGCGGAGGAGATCGACGCCACCTGCGGGTTGACGACCCCCGCACTCGCACGCGCGTTCGCCACGGTTCCGCGAGAGGCGTTCGTGGGCCCGGGACCGTGGATGGTCCAGGGCGGCGGTGACCTGTTCGCCCCTCCGCGGCGGACTGCCGATGCCGACCCGCGACGTGTCTACCACAACCTGTCGATCGCGATCGATCCCGGGCGCCAGCTCTACAACGGCGCCCCTGGCGTGGTCGCCCCATGGCTGGACGCGCTGGCGCTCGCGCCGGGCGCCCGCGTTCTCCACGTCGGATGCGGGACGGGCTACTACTCCGCCATCATCGCAGAGGTCGTAGGCCCCGGCGGTTCCGTCATGGCCGTGGATGTGGACGAGGACCTGGCGGACCGCGCGCGCGCCGCGCTACGGGACTGGCCGACCGTATCGGTGATCTGCGGGGACGGCAGCCGACACGCCGCGCCCCTCCACGCCATCGTGGTGCACGCGGGGATCACGCATCCGCTGGCGTCGTGGCTCGACGCGCTGGCGCCCGGCGGCGGTATCGTGATGCCGCTGACCGAGTCGCTGCCCGGTATGTCCCTCGGCAAGGGCGTGACCGCAATCGCCCGGCGCGACGGCGCGGAGTTCGAGGCGCGTGTCCTCCAGATGACCATGATCTACACAGCCCTTGGCATCCGCGACCCGGGCCTCGAGCCGGCGCTCGGACAGGCGCTGCGCGGCTTCGACTTCATGGCGGTGCGCCGTCTTCGACGAGACCCGCACGAGAAAGAGCCGGCGTGCTGGCTGCACGGGCCGGACTTCTGCCTGTCTCGATGATGAACGGGCGGTTGGCGCCGGCGTTCTCACGACTGTCGAACGTGTGATCGCGGTCACTGGCACGTGGAGGCGCAAGGCTGCCGGCGTTCGGGATGAGCGGACCGGGCTGCTGGCGTTTTCCGTGTTGATCAATCTGAACCTGGCGGTGCTGAATCTCTTGCCGCTGCCCCCGCTGGACGGCGGCCGCATACTGTTCTGCCTGCTCGAGAAGGTCTATCGGCCTCTCGCGCGCATGCAGACCCCGGTCACCCTCCTCGGTTGGGGGTTCGTCCTGGCGGTGATGGTCTACGCCACGATTCAGGACGTGGGGCGAATCGCGACCGGGATGTTCGCCTGAAGGCTGAAGCGGGTTGCCCGCGGGCCGGCCTCTCCGAACGTTCTCTGTGTGGCGGGTAGCCGCCGTCGGCCGCTCGTTCCCCGTCCGTCACTTCCTCGCCGGCTCGTCTGGGTCGCTGCCGAGAAAGCGGATCAGCTCGGCATTCACGATGTCGGGCACCTCTTCGTGGGGGTTGTGTCCGACGTTCGGGATGAGAAAGACCTCGCCGTTGGGGAGGATTTCGGCGGCCCGCCGCGCGTTCGCGGGGAAGTCCGGCCCGTCGATCTCGCCGCCGAGAATCAGCGTCTTCGTCCGGATGTGGGGCCAGTCGTCGACCACCGTGTCCATCGAGCGCAGGTTGCCGCCGAGCCGGCGCACGTACGCCAGGCGCGGCCAGTCGCCGCTCAGCCGCTGGCCGTGGCGAATCCGGAGGTGGTCGATGAACTCCGGCTTCCAGTTCACGTAGCGCCGCGTGTCGGTGCGCACGTCCGCCTCGTAGGCGCGCTGCAGATCGGGGTCGCCGTCGATCTGGCCGTCGAACGGACGGAACCCCCGCCCCGGGCGGTTGTCGGTCAGGCCGATCTGGTTGACGGTCACCAGATGCGTCGTCTTCTCCGGATAGAGGAAGGCGAACCGTGTGGCCATCTGCCCGCCGATCGAGTGCCCGACGATGGCCGCCTCGGCGATGCCGAGGTGCTCCATGAGCCGCGCGGTGTTGGAGGCGTGCAGGCTCATGCTGTACGGCAGGATCGGCTTCGACGACTTGCCCCAGCCGAGCCGGTCCTTCACGACGACCCGGTAGCCCGCGCCGGCGAGCGCCTCGATCTGGCTCTCCCAGTACCAACCGTAGTAGCTGCCCCCGTGGTGGAGGACGACGGCCCGGCCGTTCGCCGGCCCCGTCGGCGCGACGTCCATGTAGGCGATGCGCACGTCCTGGCCGTAGACCTGGAAGTTCATGAACTCGACGGGATGCGGATACTCGAACCCCTCCAGGTTGATCGAGATCGGCCCCCAGTCAGCGGGCGGCTCGGGCGGCGGCTGATGGGACTGCGCGGAGACCGCGGCCGGCAGCACGAAGGCGAGCACCGCCGCGAGCGACAGCGCGACCCGCGCTCTCAGGAAGATGGTCATGGTCCTCTCCTGTGGCTACGTGGTTGTCGATCGTAGCACCTCTGACAGAAGCCCCCTCAGCCCGCTGGCGTCCTCGCCTATCTGGCTGTACCGCGGGGTTCTGCCACGGGGCGCTGGCACCGAGGCCCGTCCGGAGTGACCGGAGGGCTGCTTGGGGGCTTGCGCACGGCGGGGACCTGAGCGATCATGGACGCGTTCCCGGTAACGACGGCAGCCTTTCCAGGAAGGGTGTGAGATGGACCATCGCCTTCGAACGGTCGCCATGGTGCTCGCGGTCGCCCTGCTCGCGTCGGGGCCGGTCCTGGCCCAGAGCCAGTCCCAAAGTGCCGCAAACGCGGAATCGGACTGGGAGATGCCGCGTCTGGCGGACGGCCAGCCCGACCTGCAGGGCTACTGGACCACACAGACGTTCACGCCGATGCAGCGCCCCGAGTATCTGGGCGACCAGGCGTTCTACACCGAGGAGGAGTTCGCGCAGCTCCAGGCGCAGTTGACGGTCGTCGGGGCCGACCCGCTGGCCCGCTTCGCCATCGAAATACCCGACGCCGAGGAGCGCGCGCGGGTTCTCGACCAGAGCCACCGCGACGAGTCCTACGTCCATTACGACAACGCCATCTGGCTCGCCACGCGGGTGCCGAAGGGGTTGTCGACCCGGCGCACCTCGCTGATCATCGACCCACCGAACGGCCGCATCCCGCCGCGCAACGAGCAGGCCCGGGCGCGGGCGGCGGAGCGCCGCGCGGTGCGCGGTGACCGGGGGGCCTTCGACGGCTACGAGCTGCGCTCCCTCAGCGAGCGCTGCATCTACTACGGCTACAACGGGCCGCCGCTGCAGCCGCCGTCCTACAACGACATCCACCAGATCTTCCAGACGCCGACGCACGTCGTGATCTTCACCGAGCAGAACAACAACCCGCCGCGGATCATCCCGGTCGACGGGCGGCCGTCCATCCCCGAGAACATCCGCCTCTGGCCGGGCGACTCGCGCGGGCGCTGGGAGGGCGACACCCTGGTCGTCGAGACCGCGCGCTTCAACGATCAGTCCGCGTGGCAGGGCTCGAGCCGCGGCCTCAAGGTGGTGGAGCGGTTCACCCGGGTGGCCGAAGACCAGATTCACTTCACGTTCACGGTGGAGGATCCGGCCACTTGGGACCAGCCGTGGAGCGCCGAGATCCCGTTGATGGCCACCGAGGGGCCGATGTTCGAGTACGCCTGCCACGAGGGCAATCACGACATCCGGCACATCCAGGAGGTCTATCGCGCGCTCGAGCGGCAGGAGGCCGACGAAGCGCGCTGACCCCGGCCGCTTGCGGCGACCTGTCCGCAGCGGCCTCGGCGGCCGTCGCGCGGGTCTGGTTACGCGCCTGACGGCGCCTGCTCGCAACCTGGCCGGCGCCGTCAGGCGTCCTGGAGCTTGCGGCGGATCCAGTCCAGCGTCACGCGGTCGAACTCCTCCGGCTTCTCCTGCTGCGTCCAGTGGCCGCAGTCGGCGACTACGTGGCGCTCGAGGTCGGGGATGAACGACGGCATGCCGTCGGACGAGGACGGGCGCAGTATCGTGTCGTTCTCGGCCCCGACGTAGAGGCACGGCACCTCGATGTCGCCCGTCGGCGCCGCACCGCCGCCGCCCATGTTCGCGCGGTAGTAGCTGAAGCCCCCGGTGAACCCGGTCGCCTCGAACGTCTCCACCCAGTAGTCGAGGACGTCGGCGGGCATGATCAGCTCGCCCTGGTAGTCGCCCTCCTCGATCATCCGCAGCATGTCCATCGTCTTTTCGGCCGAGTCGGGCGGGTAGCCGCGCATGTTCTCGACGTCCCAGTACCAGCCGCGCCGGAAGATCATCTCGAGCGCCCGCCGCACGTCGCGCGAGAAGACCGTCTCGGCGCGCCCCGGCTCGAGGAACGTCGCGGCGTAATAGTTCTCGGTGAAGACGATCAGCGGCTCCTCGGGCGGCTCGCTCGGCGGCGGACCGCCGGACGCGGGCGTGTTCACGCCGATGACGCCGAGGACCCGGTCGGGGTAGAGCCGCGGCATCGCCCAGACCGCCGCCCCGCCCCAGTCGTGGCCGCAGAAGACGGCCTGCTCGATGTCGAGCGCGTCGAGCAGGCCGACGAGATCCGCGCAGAGGTTCGGAATCGCGTAGCCCGCGACGTCGGCCGGGCGGTCGGTCAGCCCGTAGCCGCGCATGTCGGGCGCGATGGCCCGCAGGCCCGCGGCCGGATACGAGCGGAGCTGGTTGCGCCACGAGCAGGCGAGCTCGGGGAAGCCGTGCACGAACACGACCGGCAGGCCCTCGCCGCGTTCGTACACCGCCATCCTGATGCCGTTGGCGTTCACGAAGTGCGGCGCGGGCATGCCCGGCGCCGGCCGCACCGCAGGCTGGCCGAGCAGGGCCAGCGGTCGGACGAACGGCGCCGCGGCGAGCGCGGCGGCGGTCCGGCCGAGGAAGCGGCGCCGGGAGGGCGATGCGGGTGCGGCGGGCCAGTCCATGCGTGTGCGGCGCTGATCAGCCAAGTCGATGTACTCCTGTTTCGGTGTGGCGGGCTGCCGCCAGCGGACGCTCTGGAATCTGCGCGTAGCATACCCCACCGCTCGTCATGGTCCGGGCGGGTGGCGCCGGGCTTGCGGCGGCGGCGATACCACGACTCGTAGAAAAAGTCGACGGGAAAGGCGTTGGTCGGGACCTCCGGCGGCAACGGTAGACCGGCGACGCGATCGAGGATCTGGAGATCGGCGGCATCGGGCTCCCTGTTTCGCTCTGACCCGCCCCCGGTATGGTCAGTGACCAATGTCGCGCGACTGCCGCTCGCTCTCAAGACGAGAAAACGTCGTCGAGGTCGACCTTCAGGCCGGCGAGCAGCGGCGAGTGGAGCGTCTTTCCTCGACCGAAGGTGAGGGCGAGGGTGAGCGCGCCGCCGCGCTGGCGGTGGATGGAGACGGTCTCCTCTGCCGGATCGACCAGCCAGTACTCCGCCACGCCGTGTCTCTCGTAGAGGGTCCGCTTGTAGCCCCGGTCCCTCTCGGCAGTCGCCGGAGAAAGTATCTCTACAATCAGATCGGGCGCTCCCCGCACGTTGTCGCCGCCGCTCAGCAGGTGCTCGCGGTCGCGCGAGACGAACAGGAGATCCGGCTGCACGACGTCGGTGTCGGCCAGTACCACGTCGCAGGGGGCGAAGAAGAACTCGCCCAGGGCGCGTTCTTCGATGAACTGCCCCAGCCTGCGCCCCAGGCGGAACTGCACCTTCTGGTGCTTCAGATTCGGCGCCGGCGCCATGACCAGATCTCCGTCCAGCAGCTCGTAGCGCTCATCGGCCGGCGTGGTGCGGTAGTCCTCGTAGGTGAACTTGGCGACGGGTTGCGTGGTGCCCACGTGGGTGCTTCTCCCTCTGTCCCGGCGATCGCGACAACCATGATAGCCCGTTCCGGCATGGTTTCTTATTTGCCGCGCGTGGCCGCGGCCGCACGCGGCTGACCTGGAAGTCGTTCGCCATGATCGACGACCCCACCGACATCCTGGCAGCCCGTGGCAAGAGCCCCGCTGAATTCTGCGGTTTCACGCGGAATTCAGCCTTCCCCGCTGAATTCTGCGGTTTCACGCTGAGTTCTGCTGGGCCGCGTTGTTCCGGCTGATGAACAGGGCAACCACAAGGGTTGCCCCTACGGGTATTTTCCCTCGTCACGCCTTGCACAGCGGGCGCATCGCCGATCTCGGTGCTACGCGCGGTTTCACCGCGGGCTCCCGGGCGTCCAGTAGAACACTTCCCACGTGTGGAGCGGTTCGTTGGCGCCGGGGATGATCTCGCCGTCGAAGTCGTACGCCATGCGCATCCCGTTTTTCGCGCCGTAGTTTTCGAGATAGGGGATTCGCTCGTCGCCGAGGATCTCGGTCGCCGTCAGCGCATAGGTTTCGTCGCCGAGTCGGATCCACCCGTCCCGTCCTCCGCCCCGCACCCGCCCGGCCCAGTAGCCGCCGTCGGGCCGGGTGGCCGTGATGATCCCGCCGTTGTCGGTCGAGTACACGATGCGGATGACGAACGGGGGGAACCCGGCGAGCTTGAGGAACACCACCCCGTGGTCGTTGACCGTGTTCCAGTCCGCGGGGGGCGGCGTCAACTCGCCGCCGATCACGACGCCGGGAAACCGCTCGTAGGGCGCCGTGACGGCGTATGCCACCGCCGCCGCGCCGACCACCAAACCGACAACGAAATACAGCGTCTTCTTCGACATGCAGCCCTCGCAACGTCAACACGGACCGACGATGTACCGGCTTCGAACAGATTCGGAGATCCGGGCGCCGGCGCCACCCTGCCAGATCATACGCCGACAGGGCTCGCCTGAAAACGCGGAGCACGAGGCGTGGATCGCCCCGGGCGAGTTTCCTCGTTGGATGCAGTAGGGTGGAAGGGTGGTAGTGTTGGCGGCACAGCAACACCACTATGTGATCCAATGCCCTATGCGGCACATTGGTTGGGCTGTCTCCTGCCAGCCAACTCACCACGGCGAGCAGTTTCCAAGAGGTGTTTTCGCGGCTCGCCAGCTGTCGTTCCCCGAGCGGTAAAGTTGATAATCGCGTATGTCTCAGTCTGACCTAGACCGGCTCAGAATAGCGCTTAGAAAAGGAGACGAGCCATTTCGGGGCGATGGTGCATCTCTACGCCTGATCGACTATTGGCGTTGGTCCGGCTCCAGCCTGATGGACAACACCGCCCGCGGGATGCTGGCGGAGTTCCTCGTCGCGACGGCAGTCGGTCAGCAGGAAAACCCACGCGTGGAGTGGGAACGATTCGACCTGTGCACTCCATCGGGAGTGACGATCGAGGTCAAAAGCGCCGCCGCCATCCAGTCGTGGAAGCAGGTTGCTCCGACTCCGATCCAGTTTACGATCGGGCCGCGGCAGGGATGGGACTCCGAGACGGGGCAGTACGACGAGCAGGCTCGCCGCTGGGCCGATCTCTACGTGTTTTGTATCCTGGAGGGCGCCGACCCGCTCGACATGGCCAAGTGGCAGTTCTACGTGCTTCCCAGCGCCGTGCTTGACGATACGTGCCGACAACAGCAGACCATCCGCCTAGTGCTTAGTCACGTCAAAATGTTAGGATAGACGGACTTGAGTTTACGGCGCGCATCGTCGACCTGCATCTGCCAGTCGACACCGCGTTGCGTAGCAGTGACGTCGGTGGACCACGCCGACACTTCGCCGTGCAGCGTCTCGAGGTCGCCGATGCGGCGCCCGTCCAGGCATTGACGCGTCATCGAACTCAGTTCATTCTCGGCGATGTTCAGCCAGCTCCCGTGCTTCGGCGTGTAGCAGAACTCCAGGCGACGAACCAGTTCCCGAGCCCGGGCCGGCTCGAACACCTCGTAGAAGGCGCCGGGCGTGTGCGTGTTGAGGTTGTCGCACACCAGGGTGACTTTCGGGCAGTCGGCGTAGCGGCCCTCCAACAGGTCGGCGACCTCCACCGCCCAGTCCGCCTTCGTCCGCCGGGCCCGCGCCGTCGCCCGCCGCCAACACGCCAGCGGCTCGCTGAACAGGAAGACCGAGGCCGTGCCGGCCCGTTCGTACTCGTAGTCGACGCGGCGGGGCCGCGCCAGCGTGGCGGCCATCGGCGGGCGCGTTTCCTTGACCAGTTGCACCGGCTGCTCATCCATGCACACGACCGGGCAAGCCGGGTCGTACGGTTGCGCATAGGTGTCCAAGACCTGCTCCATGTGCGCCACGAACTCGGCGTCGGCCTCCGGCGGGATCACCCAGTACTCGATTTTCCGCCGGGTCATCCCGTTTTTTTTAGCGTGCGCCGGATGGTCTCGTGGCTGACCGACTCGACGACCTCCAGCTCGACGACCCGGCGCGCCAGTAGCCGCAACGACCAGTTGGCATAGCCCTTCGGGGGCGGCCCCAGACGCAGGGCGATGACCTGCGCTTCCTGTTCGCCGTCGAGCAGCTTGGGGACCGGGGGCGACGGCCGTCGTTTGCGTTCCAGCGCCCGCTCGAATCCTTCCAGTACGCATCGTTGGCGAATGTTTTCGACCGTCTTGGTGCGGCACGACAAGGCGTCGGCGACCTGCTGGTCGGTCCACGCCGGTCCGTCCGCATCGGCCTTCAAGAGGATCTGAGCACGGCGCACCTTCTCGTTGCTGCCGTTGAGCTTCCGGACTGTCTGTTGACAGACCTCGCGTTCCTGGTCGGTGAGTCGGACGATATACTTTTTCTGCATGGGAACTCTATCGGTTCCGCGTGCCCTAATCTTTAGTCGTGGCGCAGCACTAGGCCCTCTCAAGCAACTCTCGCCCCGCGCGTGCAGCTACCGGGACTTGAAGCGCACGATCGAAGAAGTGGACCACCAGATTGCTCGTGACGCTGAACCTGACGATTCCCGGCGCGACTAGCAGTCTGAACCGCCGTGGTCGATGCTTCGGTACACTGCCAATCCGCCCGCTGCCGGTTTGAGAACGAGAGGGAGATCGTGTCTCGGGCAACCCCGGACGAGATCAGAATGAGACGACCGCGTAGCTGGCCGGGCGAGTTGTGGCAGTGTCTGGAGGGACGGCTATGGCGCGCGATCAGGCCGCTGGGCTACGCGGCATCGTGACGGATGGCGCGATTTGCATCGGTGCCGGTAACCGATACGAGTTCTCGTTGAGTTGACGCGATTGGTCTGACCGTGACGGAGGGTTCGGATGGTGAAATTGGTCTGCTGGAACACCAACTTCCGGAAGGAGCCGTGGCGTTGGCTGCGCGGCATGGGCGCGGACGTCGCCTTGGTGCAGGAGGCGTGCGATCCACCGTCCGATGTGGTGGACCACGTCGAGAGCGGCCCACGCGAGCATTGGGATGCGACCGTATGGAATACGGACTATTGGAAGGGTCGCGGCTTTCGTAAGCTGTCCGATCGACAGACGATGGTACTGAAGCTGTCCGAACGGGTTCGGATCGAATGGTTCAAACAGATTGGTCCGATTTCTACTGTGAAGGAGGACGAAATTGCGGTCAGCGGTATCGGCACGATAGCGGCGGCACGCGTGATTCCGCTGGAACCCGGTCCGGAGCCGTTCATCGTCGTCTCCATGTACGCGCGATGGTTCGCGCCGCATCCTTCGACCGCAAGCACGTGGCGCGTCGGTTATTCGGACGGTACGGCGCACCGCATCATCTCCGACCTGTCCGCCTTCATAGGAAATGCCAACCCCGCAACGCACCGCATACTGGCTGCTGGCGACCTCAACATGGTCCATTGTTCAGAGACCGGCAAAATTCAGGATCTGCAAACGCGATCAGACAGTGTTTTCGCCAGAATGGAAGCGCTCGGCCTCGAGTTGACCGGACCACGATATCCGGCCGGCAGAAAGGCCATGCCCACACCGCGCAATCTACGGCCGGACACCAGAAACGTGCCCACCTACCGCACCGTGAAGGAGAGCCCCGCGACGGCCAGTCAGCAACTCGACTACGTGTTCGCGTCGAGGGGATTTCACGAGCACGTGCAGGCTCGCGCGCTCAATGAGGTGGACGAGTGGGGACCGAGCGACCACTGCCGCCTCGAGATCGAGGTCGACTGACGAGCCGAGGTGACTCGTCGTGCCGGCTGTCTCCCTGGGGGCGTGATGCCGATGGAGTCTGGTCCCTTCGCGTCCACACACGGCTTCGACGATCCCTTAGATTCTCGGTCGGAAAGAGGGGTACAACGAGGGAAACTTGATAGTCAGATTGTCGTCAAGTCACTAATTGTGAATGATTTGTACGTTATTCGTGTTGGCGGCACATCCGGCAACGGCAGGGCCTGTGATGAGGCTGGTCGTTCTGTTCGCGGCGGAACGAGATGGAGGTGTGGGGATGCGCAAGCGACACATTCGGCGACCATTGCTCGGCGGCGTGTCGGGATTCGCCGCCGTGGCGCTGCTCCTGGCGGCGCCGCCGGCACCGGTCACCACGGTGTCGGCTGCCGAGCCGCCGACCGTTGCGAGGGCGCCGGACGTGGGCGCGCTGTCGACGAGCGCGGCGGCGCTGGTGGGGGAGCACGACTACGTCGAGGCCGAGTTCTTCATCAGCGGCGACGCGCAGGCGTATCGTCAACGCGGTACCTGGGGGACCGACGGGGTCTGGGCGGCGGCGCCCGGCGAGACGGCGCCCTACGCGATCAGGATGCTGGTGCGCTACCCGGCCGACCCGGCTCGCTTCAACGGCGTGGTCGTCCTGGAGTGGCTCAACGTGTCGGGGCAGACCGAGGCCGATCCCGACTTCACGTCGCTGCATCTGGAGCTGTTTCGCGGCGGGTACGCCTATGTCGGGGTCGGGGCGCAGCGGGTCGGGATCTACGGGCAAAGCGGCCTGAAGGCCCAGAACGCCGAGCGCTACGCGGGACTCGTCCACCCCGGCGACTCGTTTTCGTACGACATCTACACGCAGGCCGGGCAGGCGGTGCGGGCGCCCACGGAACTCGCGCCGCTCGGTGGCCTGACCCCCGGGATCCGACAGCTCATCGCCGTCGGCGAGTCGCAGTCGGCGGGACGGATGGTGACCTACGTGAATGCCGTCCACCCGCTGGCACAGGTCTACGACGCGTTCCTCATCCACAGCCGCAGCGGGGGGGCCGCCCCGCTGGCGCAGGACGCGCAGAACCGACCCACGGCGCGGACGCCGTCGCCGGCGCAGATTCGCACCGGATTACAGGCGCCGGTCTTCCAGGTGCAGGCGGAGGGCGACGTGCCGCGCTTCGTCGCCGCGCGGCAGCCGGACACCGACCGTCTCCGGACGTGGGAGCTGGCCGGCACCGCCCACGCCGATCGCTACCTGCTGACCGGCGGCGGACGCCGGCCGCTGGCGATGACCTGCGCCGACCCGGACCCGATGCTGAGTGTGCCGATCAACGACGGTCCCATGACCTACTCGCTGCGGGCGGCGCTGCGGCACCTGCGCCGCTGGGTCGCTGACGGAGATCTACCGCCCGGCGCGTCTCCGTTCGCGCTGGACGGCGACGACCTGGCGCGGAACCCGGCCACCGGCCTCGTGGTGGGTGGCGTGCGAACCCCCCATGTCGACGTGCCGGTGAGTACGCTCCACGGTGTTCGTGCCCCGGCCGGCGGCGGAGGGTTCTGCCGGCTCTTCGGTCGCGCCGACCCCTGGAACGGCGACGCGGACCCGTGGGATGGCCACCCGGCCGACCCGTCACCGACGCCCGAGCCGGTGCTCTCGGCCCTGTATCCCAGCCGGGACGCCTACCTGGCGGCGTTCGCCGCGGCGATCGACCGTGGCGTGGAGGCCGGCTTCCTGCTCGAGGAGGACCGCGCCGGCATGCTGGCCGAGGCGGAGGCGGTCGCCTGGCCCTCGCCGGACGCGCGGTGAGGCGCGTGATGACGCCCCGATCCTGATCGCCTGAGGGCGGAGGTCACCGTGCATGCAGGGACCCGAGGCCCAGCGCTCACCGATCGAAGGTCGACGTGCGGAGCTCGCGTCCCGGCTCTGTCTGCATCTCTTCGACCACGACGCGGGGCGTCTCGCGGTGCCGGTATCGCAGGACCCATTTCAGGCCCTCCCGACTCGCACCTTAAGATTCCTCGGTCGGGCCCGAGTGGACAACCTTTGATTGAGCACAGCCAGGTGGTGCACCGTGTCAGTCGGTCCAGCGCGTCCGCAAGGCCTCGCGGTCGACCTCGACGCCTCGAAGATACACCGCGGCGATCTGCCGCGTATGCATGATGTCGTCGAGCGGGTTGGCGTCGAGCACCAGGAAGTCGGCGCTCCGTCCGGCCTCGAGGCTCCCGGTCCCGGTCAGCCCGAACGCCCGCGCCGCCCGGGACGTAGCGGCCACGATCGCCTCCGCCGGCGTCATTCCCAGCCGCACGAAAAGCTCCAGCTCCAGATGATCCGCGTAGCCGAAGAAGTCGCCCACCGCGCCAGCGTCGGTGCCCAGGATGACCTGGCCGCGCAGCCGCATGAAGTTGTCCCGGATCATCCGGGCCCGCGCTTCGGCTGCCGCGGTCCGAGGGCCGGCGGCGCCGGGGTCGCCGGCCGCGGCGTCCCGCAGCATCGCGACGACCGCCTCCGGAACCTGCTCCTGGAAGAAGGGATCCTCGTACACGGGTCGCCTGAACGGCTCGCGCCGGGTGACCATGCCGAGGGTCGGCACGATGAAGGCGTTACGCGCCGCGACGAGCCGGAGATACTCGTCGTCGACAGCCACGTCGTAGGGCATGTGGATGAAGCGCCGGGCGCCGGCCTCGAGTAGCCGCTTGTGGTCCTCCAGCGTGGTCGCATGCGCGATCACCCGGATGTCCTGAACCTGGGCCTCATCGAGGATGGCCGCGTAGATATCCGGCTGGAGCTTCACCCGCGCGCCACGCCGTTCGTCACGCGCGTCCACCCAGATCTTCAGAATCCGGATTCCACGCGCGGCCTCGGCCCGCACGACCTCGCGCGCCTCGGCGGGGGTGGTGACCGCGTGCAGCCCCCACCATCCAGCGTCGTTCGTGAACCTGGGATTCGGTCCGCCGCCGGGCGTCCCGAGACCGGGCGACACCAGGTAGCGAGCGCCCTCGACCTCGCCCAACCGTTGCGCCCGCCGGACCTCGAGGGCGATCTCCTCGATGTCGCTGCCGGTGGAAATGACCGTCCCGACGCCGTAGTAGGCGTGGCGGTGCAGATGGTCGATGAGGTTCTCGCGGGTGAAGTTCTCGGCGCCCCAGCTCGCGTACTGCTCCCAGCCGAGATGCGCGTGGGTGTTGACCAGCGCCGGCATCACCGTGCGCCCGGTCAGGTCGACGACTCTCGCCTCCGGCGGCGCCGGCACATCGCCGGCGCTCCCGACCCGCACCATCAATTCGTCGCGGACCAGGAACGCAGCCTCCTCGATGACGCGGCCGTCGCCGACGATCAGGCGCCCGCCGGTGAACAACTGGACGGCGGGGATCGAGGCGGCGGGAGACAGCCGTTGGCCGTCCGCATCACACGCGATACCCGTCAGGAGCGCGAGCGCCACCAGCCGCATGGCACGCCGCCGGGCCCTGCGCCCGCCGGACGGTCGAGTCGTCGACGTGGCCGCCGTCCGCGGCGGCGTGACCCGCCGCAGCCGAACGCGATGTGCCGGCGCGACGTCAAGTCGAGCCGCATGACGACCCCAGGAATTCTCGAGCATGCCCCTCAAACTCTCCGGCTGCCTGGATCAGACCCTTTATACGCCCGTACGTGCTCCGTACGCCACGGTGGCCAGGAACGTGGGCGGAGTATGAAACCGAGCCGATGATCGCCGCGATATTGTGCGTCAGGTAGCGACGTTCGAACCAATCCGGTCCTGGTGCGTCGTCGAGGTCCCCGGCGACCACGATCGACGCTTCCGCTGCGTCCGGCGCGCGGTCGGTCTGACCGCGGGCAGCCCCGGCGCGCCCGTTCGCGATTGACGATCGCCCCTTGTGTCGATATCGTGAGACGAATTCGGCGCAAAGCGCCCCCGGGGGCAAATCCGCGTGAGGACGACCGGTTTTCCGCCCTGCTCCAGGCAGCGGCATGCCGGAGTTCCAAGGGGGGCGGAATGACCGGGAGGGGGCACCATGACCGGGAAGCGCGCTAATTTGGACTATCTCCTGCGAATCTGGCGGGTCCGTCATGGGCTCGCGCGGTCTCGCCGGCTCGTAGCAGGCGCCGGCGTCCTGATCAGCCTGGTGCTGGTCGGGTGCGGGCCGAGTCCGAGCTTCGAGAGCGCCGGGATCGGCCAGACCGGCGTGACTGCAGCGGGGGAGGTGTCGATCCCGGTGCCGCCAGGCGAGAACGAGAGTGGGGATCTCCTCGTGGCGATCCTCGGCGCCCCGGGGAACCCGAATACCTCCGGGCCCGAGGGATGGACGGAGGTGCCCGGTTTCCATGGCTTCAACGGCGCCACGTGTCAGTCGGATGGACAGGGGACCGCGTGTCAACTGGCCGTCTTCTACAGAATCGCCGACGGATCGGAGTCCACCGCTTCCTTTTCGTGGGGCGGCAGGCGGCAGGCGGCAGCGGCCGTGCTGCGGTTCTCGAACGTCGATGTGAACCGGCCGATCGGCGCGGCGAACCACCGGCGCGGGTCGTCGGATACGCCGACGGCGCCGGTGATCGAGACCACCCGGGACGGGTCCCGCGCGCTGCGGATCGTGGTCACCGAGCTGGACGAAGCGGGGCCGTTTGTCCGCGGGGCGGTGGCGCTGGTTGAAGAACCTCCCACGTCACGGCTGAACATCGTCTCGTTCCCTGTTGCCGCGGACGAGCCGACGAACGGCTGCGGCCCGCCGGTGGGCGCGTGCGACCAGGCCGAGCGCGCCGTGGCGCTCGCCGTGTCGGAAACGCGTCACGCGTCCGCCGGTCCCTCCGGTCCCGTCTCGTGGGAGCTCCCCTCCGGCGACCAGTGGCTTACCGCCACGATAGAGGTCAAGCGGCCGCCCGGGCAGTGATGCTGAAGCCTCGCGCGTCGAGGAGCACGACTGATGAGAGTTGCCACCCGCCTGCGGTACATTGCCGCGCCGCTTGCCCTGGGTCTCGCTGCCTGTGCCGGGCCGCCGGATGCCCCCTCCCTGCATGGGCAGTGGGACGCCACCGTCGTCGTCAACGAGATCGAGATCCCGTTCCTGTTCGAGATTGCCGATGACACCGAACGCTTGCAGGGGACCTTCTTCAACGGTCCGCTCAGAATCACGTCGACTGATGGGCGGTTCGAGAACGATACCCTCTCGCTGGCATTCGACCAGTATGCCTCGGCCATCGAGGCGACCTACTCGGACGGGCGGCTCGAGGGACGGTATGTGCGCGGCACGCGACGCGCCTATCCCTTCGCGGCCCGGCCCGCGAGCACGGCCGAGCCGGCGACGGCCGACGCGCCATCCATTGCCGGGGTCTGGACGATTCCCACCGAGAGCAGCAAGGGCGAGCGGGCTTGGCGTTTCATCGTCAGGCAAAGCGGGGCAGAGGTTTCCGGAGCAATCCTCCGCGTGGATGGCGACACCGGCAACCTCACCGGCGCGTATCGTGACCGCACGTTTGTCATGAGCCACTTCTCGGGCGCGCGCCCCCTGTTGCTCGAGGTGACGCTCGAGGACGACGGCTCGCTCCGGCTGCTGCAGAACCGACAACGGGAACTGACGGCGGTCCGGTCGGACAGCGCGGCCGCCGCCGCGTTACCCAAGCCGACCGATCCGTCCCGCCACACCACCGTCGCCGATCCGGATGCGCCGTTTCGCTTCAGCTTCCCGGACCTCGACGGGCGGATCGTGACGAACGAGGATCCGCGGTTCGCCGGGAAGGTCGTCGTGGTGAACATCACCGGGAGCTGGTGCCCCAACTGTCACGACGAGGCGCCGTTCCTGGCGGAGTTGTATGACACCTACCGTGAACTGGGGCTGGAGATGGTGGGGCTGGCGTTCGAAGAGGCGGATCAACTGGCGGATCCGACCCGGCTGCGGGCCTTCATCGAGGAGTACGGCCTCGGGTACACGTTCCTGCTCGCCGGTGTGCCGGACGATCTGAACGAGAAGATCCCTCAGGCTGTCAATCTCAACGCATTTCCGACGACGTTCATCCTGGGGCGGGACGGGCGCGTGCGCGGTGTGCACGCCGGCTTCCCGAGTCCCGCCAGCGGAGACTTCTACACCGAGGCGCGGGACGAGGTGACGACGCTGATCGAGGCGTTGCTCGCCGAGTCGTGACCATGCACCGGCAGCCCCCGCTCCCGGCGCAGCGTCGTGTCCGGAGAGATGTGGATGCTGGTGGTGACCGCGACGCCGTCGGCAATGCGCAACGGCGTGCGGCCATTTCGAATCACTTGCGAGCATGCGATGGCGATCCCTGCCGGAATAGTGTTGTAACTCCTTCGTGAACAGATGGTTACGTGCCGCCGGTCTTGACTTGCCGGTCCGTTGCGGGTAGGCTGTGTCGGATCTGGAAACCATCGTCCACTAACAAAGGCGGCGTGTCGCCGTGCCGCAGATGAGACACCCCACGCTCCAGGCCAACGTGGACCGCGCAGTGCGAGCTGTCGTGGCAGCGTTGGCCGTCTCGCTTTGCCTGCCGGCGGGGGCGGCGGCGCAGGCCGGTCCGTCAGCGTCGAGCGCGCGTGCGGTGCTCGATCAGTACTGCGTGACCTGCCACAACGATCGGCTCGAAACCGCCGGTCTGTCGCTGCAGCGGCTCGATGTCGCCAACGTGCACGAGGGCGCCGAAGCCTGGGAAAAGGCGGTGCGCAAGCTGCGCACCGGCGCGATGCCGCCGGCGACGCGGCCGCAGCCGTCGGCCGCTGACCGCGGCGCACTGGCGACGTGGCTGGAGACGTCGCTCGACCAGGCGGCCCTGGCGGCGCCGAATGCGGGCCGCACCGAGACGTTGCGACGCCTCAACCGCACCGAGTATCAGAACGCCGTCCGGGATCTGCTGGCGCTCGACGTCGACGCCGGAGCGCTGCTGCCGCCCGACGAAGCGGGCTACGGCTTCGACAACGTCAACGTCGGCGACCTGTCCCCGGCGCTGCTCGACCGCTACATCTCCGCGGCGCAGAAGATCAGCCGGCTGGCGGTGGGCAGCACACAGGCGGCGTTGCAGAGCGACGTCATTCGCGTGCCGGCCGACACGACGCAGGAGGAACATGTCGCCGGTCTGCCGATCGGGACACGCGGGGGCCTGTCGACCACCTATACGTTCGCGCAGGACGGCGAATACCACATCCAGATCCGCTTGGCGCGCAACCGCACCGGCAACATCGGCGGACTGCGAGGCCGGGATCTGCACACCGTGCAACTGCTCATCGACCGGCTGCCGGTGGCGACGTTCACGGTCGAGCGGCCCCGGGGCGGCGACGACAAGTTCGCCGACGGCCATCTGAAGGTCCGCGTGCCGCTGACCGCCGGGCCCCACGAGGTCGGCGCGACGTTTCTCAAGCAGGCCTCGTCGTTGATGGAAACAGAGCGGCAGCCGCTGCTGGCGCACTTCAACGAGCAGCGGCATCCCCGCCGGACACCGGCCGTGTACCAGGTCACCATCACCGGTCCGTACGGCCCGCGGGGGGCCGGCGACACGCCGAGCCGGAACCGGCTGTTCGTCTGCACGCCCACACAGGTCAGCGAGGAGGAGACCTGCGCAGAGGAGATTCTGTCGACCTTCATGCGCCGCGCCTTTCGACGGCCGATCAGCGCCGAAGACGTCGAGGGGCCGATGGCCTTCTACCGCGAAGGGCGCGCCGCCGGTGATTTCGACGCCGGCATCGGGAACGCGCTGACCTCCGTGCTGGTCGATGCCGAGTTCCTCTTCCGCGTCGAGACGGACCCTGCGCAGGGGACACCCGGCGCCCCCTACCGCATCAGCGATCTCGAGCTGGCCTCGCGGCTGTCGTTCTTCCTGTGGAGCAGCATTCCGGATGACGAGCTGCTCGACGCGGCCATCCGCGGAGAGCTGCGCCGGCCCGGCGAGATCGAGCGCCACACGCGCAGAATGCTCGCCGACCCGCGCTCGAACAACCTGGCGCGCAACTTCGGCGGCCAGTGGCTGATGCTGCGCAACCTCGCGTCGGTCAGCCCGAATCCGCGTCTGTACCCCGATTTCGACGACAACCTGCGGCAGGCGTTCCGGCAGGAGACGGAGCTTTTCTTCGACAGCGTGCTGCGCGAGGACCGCAGCGTGCTCGACCTGCTGAAGGCCGACTACACGTTTCTCAACGAGCGGCTGGCGAAGCACTACGGCATTCCCGGCGTCTACGGCAGCCGCTTCCGGCGCGTCCAGCTTGACGGCGAGAGCCGGCGGGGCGGCTTGCTGCGGCACGGCAGCATCCTGTCGGTGACCTCCTATGCGACCCGCACGTCGCCCGTCATCCGCGGCAAGTGGGTGCTCGACAACATCTACGGCGCACCGCCTCCGCCGCCGCCGGCGAACGTGCCCGATCTCGAAGAGACCTCGGTGGCCGCGAACCTGCCGATGCGCGAGCGGCTGGCCCAGCACCGCACCAATCCGGCCTGCGCCAGTTGTCACACCATGATCGACCCGGTCGGGTTCTCGCTGGAGAACTACGACGCCGTCGGCCGCTGGCGGGATCACGGCGGTGACGCCGGCGCCGTGGACGTCTCGGGGGGGCTGCCCGGGGTCGGCGAGTTCCAGGGGGTGGACGGGCTCGAAGCAGGGTTGTTGAGCCGCCCGGAGCTGTTCGCCGGCCGGATGACCGAGAAGCTGCTGACGTTCGCGCTGGGGCGCGGCGTCGAGTACTACGACGCGCCGGCGATTCGCCAGATTCTGCGCGACGCCGCGCAAGACGATTACCGGTTCTCGTCGTTGATCATTGGGATAGTCAAGAGCGTACCGTTTCAGATGAGGAACTCGACATGATCATCACGAAGAAGGCGCTGCCGCGGCGCACGTTCCTGAAGGGCATGCAGGCGACCCTCGCGCTCCCGCTGCTGGACGCCATGATACCGGCCGCCACCGCGCTGGCGCAGACGCCGGCGCGCGCGGTGCGCCGGCTCGGCTACATCTTCGTTCCGATGGGCTGCGATCATGCCCGCTGGACGCCGGAGGGGCGGGGCGCGCTCGACCAGTTGACCCCCTGCCTCAGTCCGCTCGAGCCGGTTCGCGAGCAGTTGACGGTCGTCACCAACCTGGAGTTGCAGAACTCCTATCCCGGCACGCACGACACGTCGAACTCCGGGTTCCTGAGCGCGGCGTTCGCCAAGCATACCGAGAGTTCGGACTACCGCTTGGGCACTACCGCCGACCAGCTCGCGGCGCAACAGATCGGCCAGACCCAATTGCGGTCGCTCGAGCTGTCGATGGACCTGAACCCGCTGGCCGGGGTTTGCAACAACGGCTACGCCTGCGTCTACCAGAACAACCTCTCGTGGTCGTCGCCGACGACACCCCTGCCCTCGGAGGCGCATCCGCGCATCGTGTTCGAGCGGCTCTTCGGCGAGGGGGGCACGCCCGACGAGAGGCGCGCCGCGCTCAAGAGCCGGGCAAGCCTGCTGGACGCGTTCACCGACGACATCGCCAGACTCAAGGGGGTGGTCGGTACGGGGGACCGCGCGCGCGTCGATCAGTATCTCGACAGCATCCGCGAGGTGGAGCGCCAGATTCAGCAGGCCGAGGCGGGCGCGGCGAAGAATCCGATGCCCGATCTCGACCGTCCGGTGGGCGTGCCCGAGATGTTCGCCGACCACGCGAAGCTGCTCTTCGACCTGCAGCTCCTGGCATTTCAGGGCGACATCACGCGGGTCGTCAGCTTCCAGATCACCCGCGAACTCAGCAACCGCACCTATCCGGAGATCGGCGTGCCCGACCCGCACCATCCGACGAGCCACCACGGCAACGACCCGGAGAAGGTCGCCAAGATCGCCAAGATCAACACGTTCCACGTGTCGCTGTTCTCCGAATTCCTCCAGAAGCTGAAGGCGACGCCGGAGGGCGACGGCACGCTGCTCGACAACACGATCTACCTGTATGGCAGCGGGATGGGCAACCCCAGCCTGCATGACCATGTGAACCTGCCGATTCTGGTCGCGGGCGGCGCGGCGACCGGCATGAAGGGTGGCCAGCACATCAGGTACGACGAGGGCACGCCGCTGGCGAATCTCCATCTCACGCTGCTGGATCGGGTCGGCGTCCGTCTCGATACCTTCGGCGACAGCGACGGCAAGGTCGAAGACCTCTTCGACCCGGTGGCGGTGTAGCGCGGTGTCGTCGTACGGCTGGGTCGAGTGCGCAGGCAGGAGAGACGACAGATGGACCTGAGACGAATCGCCGGATGTGCGGTCCTGGTGCTTGGGACGGCAGCGGCCGCGGGCGCCGCCGAGGAGGCGGCGCTGGCCGACGCGGTCGAGCATCGCGACAGCGCGCGTGTCCGCACGCTGCTCGATGGCGGCGCCGACGTCAACCTCCCGCAGGTCGACGGCATGACCGCCCTGCACTGGGCCGTGTATCACGATGACGCCGAGACGGCGGCGCTGCTCGTGCGCGCCGGCGCCGACGTCAACGCCGGAAACCGCTATGGCGTGGCGCCGCTGTCCACGGCCGCGACCAACGCCAACGCCGACCTCGTCACGCTGCTGCTCGACGCCGGCGCCGACCCCAACCACACGTTGCGCGGGGGCGAGACGGTCTTGATGACGTCGGCGCGGACCGGCAGTCTCGGCGCGGTGCGGGCGCTGCTGGCCCGGGGCGCCGACCCGAACGCCGTCGAGCTGCGGAATCAGACCCCGCTCATGTGGGCGGCGGCAGAGGGGCATACGGCGGTCGTCCACGCCCTCCTCGAGGTGGGCGCCGATCTCGATGCCAGGCTCAAGTCCGGGTTCACGCCGCTGTTCTTCGCCGTGCGGGAAGGCCATGTCGACGTCGTGCATACGTTGCTCGAGGCCGGGGCCAATGTGCGCGAGGTGCTGCAGCGCGTGAAGGAGGGGCCCGATCGCGCGGTCAACAACGCGAGCTACCGGCCGGTCGACGATGGCGTCAGCCCGTTGATCATGGCGGTGCGGAACGGACACTTCGAGTTGGCGGTCGCGCTGATCGAAACGGGGGCGGACGTGAACGACCAGCGCAGCGGTTTCACCCCGCTGCACACGATGAGCTGGGTACGGAAGCCGGACGAAAGCGACCGGGGCGACCCGGCGCCGATCGGGTCGGGCAGCCTGACGAGCCTCGACTTCGTGGGGACGCTGGTGAAATTGGGCGCCGACGTGAACCTGCGCCTGGACGAGGGCGCGCCGCGGCAGCCGAACTCCGCGTCCCGGCTCGACTCGGGCGGCGCCACGCCGTTCCTCCTGGCCGCCGATCGGGCGGACGCCGCGCTGATGCAGCAACTGCTCGATCTCGGCGCCGACCCGTTCATCCCGAACTTCGACAACACGACGCCGCTGATGACCGCCGCCGGTCTCGGCACGACGGCGCCCGAAGAAGAGGCCGGCACCGAGCCCGAGGCGCTGATCGCCACGCAGTTGCTGCTTGACCTCGGCGCCGATATCGACGCCGTGAACGACGAGGGCGATACCGCCATGCACGGCGCGGCCTACGGCAGCTTCCCGACGGTCGTGCAGTTGCTGGCGGACCACGGCGCCGACATTCACGTCTGGAAGAACACGAACAAGCAGGGCCGCACGCCGCTGTTCATCGCCGAAGGCCACCGCGGCGGATTGCCTCGACCCTCGCGGGCGACCATCGCAGCGATCACCGTGCTGATGGACGGCGCCGGTGTGCCGACCGACGGGCCGCGACCGAAGATCGTCGACATCTACGCGCGGCCGGTCGAGCCGCCGAAGCCCGCGCAGCCGCAGCGCTAGCGCCAGGAGCCCGTAGTGCACTTCCCGCGCGTCGTGTCACCAACCCACGTGGTCTGTCTCTGCATCGTCCTGCTGGCGCCGGCATGGGGTACGGCCCCGGCGGCGGCCCAGTCGGAGGACGCGTTCGTCCCGGTCACGGACGACATGCTCGAGAATCCGTCACCCGACGACTGGCTCATGTGGCGCCGCACGCAAAATGGCTGGGGCTACAGCCCGCTCGACCAGATCGACCGTGACAACGTGGGCGATCTGCAGATGGTCTGGACCCGGGCAATGGCGCCGGGCGCCCAGGAGGGGACCCCGCTGGCGTACGGCGGCACCGTGTTCATGCCGAATCCCAAGGACCATGTCCAGGCGATCGACGCGGTCAGCGGTGATCTGCTGTGGGAGTATCGGCGCGACCTTCCGGACGACGTCCCCGAGGTCATGGGCGGCCTGACCGACAACAACCGCAACATCGCGATCTACGGCCGGCTGATCATCGATACGAGCAATGACGACTACGTCTACGCACTCGACGCGATCACCGGCGATCTGGTCTGGGAACGGCAGATCTTCGACTACCGCGTGCACCCGGCGCGGCATTCCGCCGGTCCGATCGTCGCCAACGGCAAGATCGTGTCCGGGCGCAGTTGCCGGCCGCTGGCGGGGCCGGTCTCGTGCGTCATCGTCGCCCACGATGCCGTCACCGGCGACGAGCTGTGGCGCACGGCCCTCGTGCCCGCGCCGGGCGAGCCGGGCGACGAGACCTGGGGCGGCGTGCCCTACGAGGAGCGGATACACGTCGGGTCCTGGATGGTGCCCAGCTACGACCCGGAACTGAACCTCGTGTATGTCGGCACGTCCGTGACCTCGCCGGCGCCGAAGTTCATGCTCGGCGGTATCGAGAACAAGCACCTCTATCACAACTCGACGCTCGCCATCGACGGCGATTCCGGCGAGATCCGCTGGTATTACCAGCACCTCAACGACCACTGGGACCTGGATCATCCGTATGAGCGGCTGCTGGTCGACACGGCCGTGGCGCCCGCTGCGAGCGCGGTGTCCTGGATCAATCCGCGGCTGCGGCCGGGCGAGCGCCGCCGGGTGGTCACCGGCGTGCCGGGCAAGACCGGCGTGGTGTATACGCTCGATCGCGAGACGGGCGAGTTCCTGTGGGCGACGCCGACCGTTCCCCAGAACGTCATCAGCAGCATCGACGGCGCCACCGGCGCCGTCACCGAGAACGCCGAGGTCGTCTTCACCGCGCTCGGACAGGAGGTGTTGTCCTGCCCGTCGTGGGCCGGTGGCAAGAACTGGCCGGCGGGCGCCTACAGCCCGTTGACCAACACCATGTATTTCCCGCTCAAGCAGACCTGCGCTCGGGTGCTGTCGACGATGGAGGGCGGGCTCGCCATCTACCGGCTGGCCGCCAGGTTCCAGTTGCCGCCGGGTATCGACCAGCTTGGCACCGTGCGTGCGATCTCGGTCGAGACGGGCGAGACCACCTGGTTGCACGAGCAGCGGGCCGCCACCCATTCGCTGGTCGCGACCGGCGGGGGACTGCTGTTCGGGGGCGACGGCAACGGACGGTTCCGGGCCTTCGACCAGGTGACCGGCGAGGTGCTGTGGGAGATCAATCTCGGGTCGCCGGTGACCGGGTTCCCGATCACCTACGCCGTCGACGGCCGCCAGTACGTCGTCGCGAGCACCGGCTCCCGCGCCGAAGGGTTGACGCCCGAGCTGCGCCCCAGCGCCGGCAACAACCTGTTCGTGTTCGCGCTTCCCGACTGATCCGCAACCTGGCTTCCTGAGCACGATGCGACGCTACCTGCTGCCGGTCAGCGTGTCGCTGTTCTTCATCGCCTGGTCGCCGTTCATCGGCCCGCTTCGCGACGTCATCAAACGGGCGCTCGGAGACGCCTTCACGCCAGTGATCGGATTGGGCGTGGGACTGACCGTGCTGGCCGCGGTCGGCTGGGGCGCGCGGCACGTGCGCGAGCGTCGGCTCCAGCGGGTGGGGGTGATGTCGCTCGCGGTCCTGCTGTTCGTCGGCTACGCTGCCGTCATGCGCACCGGGGTGCCGGACGTCGACGCCGTCGAACGGATCCACTTCGTGGAGTACGGGCTGGTCGCCACACTGTTCTATCGCGCCATGGCCGGCATGCCGCTGCGGCTGGTGGTGCCGCTGACGCTGCTGATCGGCGTCCTGGTCGGCATCGGGGAAGAGTGGCTGCAATGGCTCGTGCCCACGCGGGTCGGCGATGTGCGCGACGTCTTTCTCAATCTCTATGCGCTCGGGTGCGGGCTGCTGTTCGCGGTCGGTCTCTACCCGCCGCAGACGCCGGCCGGGGCGCCGGCGGGTGTGGCCTGGCGGGGGATGCTGCGTCTGGCGGGCGTCGTCGTGCTGAGCTTCGCCGGCTTCCTGCATTGCGCGCACCTGGGCTACGAGCTGACCGACCCCGCAATCGGAAGGTTCCGGTCCTTCTTCACGTTCGACCAGTTGGCGGCGATGAGCGCCGAACGCGCCGAGCGCTGGCGGCTGGACCCGCCGGTCGCTCCCGAGCCGTTCGCCATCCAGGATCACTTCTTCTTCGAGGCGGCCGCGCACATCCAGCACCGCAACGAGTCCTACGAGCGTGGCCAGTTTCGTGACGCGTGGCTCGAGAACGCCTTGCTCGAGCGGTACTACCCGTCACTGCTCGACCAGCGCGCGATCGGCTACGACCATGTGCATCGGTGGCCCCCGGCGACACTCGACAACGCCGAATCGAACGCGGCCGGAGCCGAGGACGGCACCTATGTCAGCCCGGTGTACGAGGACCGTGTCATCGTGACCCCGTCCAAACCGGTCCTCTGGACGATTGCCGTCGCCCTGGCGGGTGTCCTGCTCGCCGCCGCGTCCGTGCCGCGCCGCCGCCGGACGTGAACATGCCCGGTCGTCGTCACTCGGACAATTGTTGACATCATGAAGGCATGACTATAGGTTCATGACATCATGCCTTCTGCCCAGATCACACTTCGCAACGTCGATCCGGAGCTGTCACGACGGCTGCGCGCCGTCAGCGCCGAGCGTGGCGAGAGTCTGAACAGCACCCTCTTGCGCCTTCTGCGCCGTGCAGTGGGGCTGGATGCGCGCCGCGAACGCCTGCTGCGGTACGCCACGTGGACATCCGAGGATCTCGAGGCGTTCACCACCGCACTGCGCGCGCAACGGGTCGTTGACGAACGGGACTGGGGCGTGAATCCTGACTGACCGGCTCGTTCGTCACTCGGGCAGCGCGAACGTCCAGAAGCCCATCCCGGACGCGATGGCGACATATTGCCGTCCGCCCACCATATAGGTCATCGGCGACGCCTTCCAGTCCTGGTTGGCCTGGAAGTGCCAGAGCGGCTCGCCGGTGTGGGCGTCGAGCGCCGCGAACGCGCCGCTGTCCTCCCCGAAGAACACCAGGTCGCCGTCCGTCGAGAGGACGCCCGAGTAGGTCTGCGCCTTGCCGGTCTGGGCGTAGCTCCAGGCGACGTCGCCGGTCTGGATGTCGATGGCGCGGATGAACTTCTGGTTCGGCGACCCCTCGGCGAGCCGGACGGTGCCGCCCAGCCAGCTTCGACCCCGCTGCCAGTCCTGATCGTTGCTCGTGTAGGTCATGCACGACTCGTGGGCCAGCAGGTAGAACAGCTTCGTCCCCGGGTGGTAGCTGGTGGCCCACCAGTTGGTGGCGCCGCGGATGGCGGGGCAGACGTCGGTGCCTTCCGCGGTCGGGTCGCTGCCGGGCAGCACAATCGGGCGTCCCGTGTCGTCCAGGCCGGCCGCCCAGGTCTGGTTCACGAACGGCTCGCCGAGCAGGAACTGCCCGTTCGTCCGGTCGAGGACGTAGAAGAAGCCGTTGCGGTTGCCCTGAATGAGCAGCTTGCGGGGACGCCCGCGGAAATCTTCGTCAATCAGCAGCAGTGGTTCCTGCGCGTCCCAGTCGTGCGTATCGTGCGGCGTGAACTGGAAGTACCACTCGAGCGCGCCGGTCTCCGGTGTCAGCGCCAGCACCGAGTTGGTGTACAGGTTGTCGCCCGGACGCCGCGCGCCGTTCAGGTCCGGACAGGGATTGCCCGTGGCCCAGTAGAGCAGGTTCAGCTCGGCGTCGTAGCTGCCGGTCAGCCACGTTGCGCCGCAACCGCGGCGGAGCACCTCGGGGTCGCCCCAGGTCTCCGAGCCCGGTTCCCCCGGCGCCGGGATCGTCCAGAAACGCCACGCCCGCTCGCCGGTCTCGGCGTGATACGCGTCCAGAAAGCCGCGCAGTCCGGTATCGCCGGCGCTGATGCCGGCCACCACGAGATCGCCGACGACCAGCGGCGCGGCGACCGCACCGTAGTGGTCGCGGTAGTCGGCCATCTCGGCGTCCCACGCCAGTGCGCCGGTGAAGCGGTCGAGCGCGATGACGTGGGCATGGTCGGTGACGGTGAACAGCAGATCGTTCCGAATCGCGACGCCTCGGTTCAGGCCGATGCCCGGGTCTCCGACGAGGCCCTCGGTGCGAGGCTGCGAATAGCGCCAGATCTCGCGCCCGGTCGCTGCGTCGAGGGCGTAGACCTGGTTCGCCGCGGTGACGTACATGACGCCGGCGACGACCACCGGCGTGCCTTCCACCATGCGCATGTCCTGAATCGGGAAGAACCACTGCGGGACGAGACCGTCGACGTTGCTGCGATCGATCTGATCGATCGCGCTGTGGCGATTGGAGCTGTCGCTGCCGTTGTAGGAGGACCAGTCCACGGACGGTTCAATCGGCGTCTCGCGATAGGCGTCGCCCTCCCGCCGCAGGAAATGGAGTGCGCCGTCGGACGTGCGGAACTGCGCGTCGAAGCCGCTTTCGTTGAGGACGGTGCCGTCGAGCGAGCGGCCGTCGACAAGGCGCAGCGTCCCCGCGCGAGGGCTCGGCGCCCGCGGGTCGCGAGCGCCAGGGGCGGCCGCGGCAGCCAGCGTCTTCAGATACGCCACGAGCGGGGCCAGCTCGTCGGCCGGCATCTCGAAGGCCGGCATGCCTTTCGAGGGCGCGCCCTCCGAGATGATGGACGCCAGCCGGGCGGTCGCGCTGGTTTGCAACGTGGCGATGATCGACGCCGCCCGGTCCGAGCCGGCGCCGTCGCCGCCGTGGCACAGCGCGCAGCGCGACTGATACGACTCTTCGCCATCGGCCGCCAGCAGGCCCGCCGTCGATCCGGCAACGAACACGGCCGCCAGAATGCACGCTCTCATGGTGACCTTCATTGTGTCGGGGGACCGAACATCCGGACGACCGCGCGCCGATACGCCGCCGGATCGATGGCCGGGTAGCGATAGAGTTCCGGTTCGATCCGGTCGAAGAGCGACATTGCGGTCTCAGCCGCGATCAGGCCGCGGTCGAGCATGGCTCGAATGTCCTCCTGATCCCGGGCGTGTCCCCGTTCGACCTTCGACAGCGCCTGCGCATAGAAATCGTAATGGAAGAAGTCGAGACGACCCGCGCGTTCGATGAACCGGCTGCGGTCCCGCCATCCTGGCAGCTCCGGGATGAAGTCGGACGGGGCGGCGAGCTCCATGTTCAGTTCCAGTTCCTCCTTGAGCGCCGGGAGCAGCCGCAGCACGTGCTCGGCATCGGGTCCGAGGGCCAGATCGATGTCGATCGTGGTCGACCGCCAGCCGATCAGCAGCGCCGTTGCGCCGCCGGTGAGGTAGACATGCCCGGCAGCCCCGGCGCGTTCGCCGAGCCGCTGCATGAAGGTCTGCACGCGCGCCGCATCGGCTATGCGACGCATTCTGCCGCTCGCTCGAAACTGACGAGGCGCCGGATCAGGCCGTTGTATCGGGAGTGGGCGTCGTCGGCGCCGGCACGGCGCAGCACCTCGTACAGACGGTGCTCGGGCGAGTCGAGGGCAGGCACGTCGAAGCCGAGCCGGGTGAGCCGTGGCGCCCCGATGGCCACGACCAGCGCCGCGACGGTCTCGCGGTCTGCCGACAGGTCGCGCAGCCCCTGCGCCACCAGGTCGCCGCCGGGCAATGCGGACCACTGCATCGCCCGATTATAGCCGCGGACCGGCGCACCGCTCGTCCGCTCCGCTGCAGGGCGTTGCGCACCGGCGCACGTTGAGCTCGCGGCCGTCGCCGATCGTGTCATGCGCCGGTCATCTCGACGCACCGCCGGTGTTCTCCGCGGCGCGCGAGCCGGCGAGAATGTTGGTCAACCCGTAGTTGCCCTCGTGGCATGCGTATTCGAACATCGGGCCCTCGATGCGCGCCATCGGGAGCGAGCCGCTCCAGGTGCGGACCCAGGTGTTCGGATCGGTGACGCTGAACTCATAGCCGAGCGTATCCGGCCCGAGCCGCGTGAACCGTTCGACTACGTGCAGCTCTTCGCTCAGGTTGCCGTTGAAGTTCCGGATGAACGCCCTGTCGTTGAAGTGGGTGGTCTCGACGACAAGCGTGTCGCCCTCCCAGCGGCCGCGCGAGTCGCCGGCGTACTGGCGTATGGCCTGCGGGATATGCGGGCGGTCATCCAGCGGAATGAAGCGCACGTCGTGGATGTGCTCCTGCAGGATGGCGACCATGCCGGGTGTCTGCACGATGTGGTAGTTGTTGTTGTAGCCGGTCGGAAACGACGGGATCCCCCGGTACCACAGACACCGGTCGCCGAGGTCGAGCTGCTCCCAGGTATCGGCCGGCAGGGCGCCGCCCCGCACCTGAGCGAGCCGCCGCGCCTCCGGAGAGGTGCGTCTGGCCTCCGCCTCCGGGGTCAGGGCCGGCAACCGGCCGTTCGGCGGATCCGTGACCATGGACGTGCGCCGGGTCGCGACGACCGCGGTGCCGCGTTCCATCCAGAAGTTGTTGTAGGCGCCGACGTTGCCGCCGGCCTCGGTCCGTTGCGCGGGCGCCGTCAACAGGCGGCTGTTCCGGTCAGCCGTCTGCTGCGCCAGGTTGGCCGCTTCCTCTTCGGTCAGGAACTCCTGGTCCGCCAGCCGTTCGGGACGTTCGAACGGCGTGAGCGTGGCGTTGTTCCAGATGCCCTGCAGGTCCGGATGTCCCCATGGCGTCCGTGGCGCGCTGGCGTCGGTTGATTGCGCCGCGGCCAGCGCCGGCGTGAGCGCCGCCACCGCGATCACGACGATCCGCATAGCGAGATGACGATGGATCATGAGACCTCCCCCCGTCTGTTCCGGCCGTCCGTCGAGCACGTCGATGGGTGCGAGTACGCCCATGATGGACCTGAACGGGCCGGCGTGCAAGAACACGTGCGTGCGCGATGGGTCAGCGTGCCGGCACCGCGTGTTCCGTGCCCGATCCGCAAGGCCGCCGAGCGCGACATCGGGTGCAACCGACGGCTACAATCCACATGTCCGGCAATTTTGAGGCGTTGCCGTGAAATTGTCACGCCGGCGCTGGCAAGGGTCGACGCGCCGTCACGACAGAACCGCTTCGACGTAGGGCATTCCGTCTCGGAACCTCACACTGTCGGCTGCGGTTCGTAGCGCTCGACGTTGATCCCGTCTTCACGCTTGCGCGCCTGGACGAGATCGTAGGTGGTCTGCCGGCGCAGCCAGAACTCGGCATTGGACCAGCCCGCCTTCTCCAGTCGAATGGCCATCTCGGGGGAAATGGCCGCGTGGCCGTTCAGGACTCGCGAGAGGGTGTGACGGGCCACGTCCAGTACCCTGGCCGCATCGGTCACGTTCAGACCGAGCGGTTCCAGGCAGTTGTGCCGGATGCTGAGACCGGGATGCGGGGGATCGCTCATCGCCATGTTGCCGCCTCCCAGAAACCCTTCAGATTGCCCTTCAGCGGGTGAAGCCGGTAGCCCGGCAGGTCGAGGTCCGAGGGCTTGCGAGCATCGTCGAGATCGGCCAGGGCGAGCGCGACGCGGTCCGCCAAGCCGGCGCCCACCCGGCTCGGATCTCCGCGCTCGTAGAGGCGCCTCAGCCCGCGATGGCGAAACCCTCGGATCATGATCAAGTGTACCGGATACCGGTACACGGAGCAATCCGCACCGTCGACTGACCGGCCGACCTCGCTCCCTTCCCTCGCCTCGACCCAACCATGCCCCGACCTCTTTCGACATCGGATTCTCCCTCTATCCGTGTCCAAGAAAACTTGGGGCGCCTCAAGGTGAGATACTACGAGTGGTATCATGCGAGCGAAGCATCGGCGAACCCTGGAGAGCATGTGCACGAGCCCGACGCCAACAGGCATCCGCTGGACGGACGTCGTTGCCATGCTGGTAGCGGTTGGCGTGCAGGTCTCTGAACGCTCCGGGTCAAGAGTGCTCCTGAAGCGGGGTGCGGAGCGGATGGTCGTGCATCGACCGCACCCAGCGGCGGAAACGGGCCGCGGGACCGTGCGTGCTATCGTCGCTTTTCTCGAGGCTGCCGGAGTGGAGCCGTGATGGAGTACAAGGGCTATGTC
Organism: Vicinamibacterales bacterium; assembly: GCA_965220695.1. Classification (GTDB taxonomy): domain Bacteria; phylum Acidobacteriota; class Vicinamibacteria; order Vicinamibacterales; family UBA8438; genus UBA9620. Next base: position 1,380,550 of record OZ244838.1, read on the forward strand.
GCCGCCGTCGAATTCGACGATTCCGTGGGCCGACTTCACGGCTGGGTCGTCAACAGCGGTCACTATCCCATCGCGACCTTCGAAGCGACCGACGTGGACGGGATTCGACGCGAGTTCCAGCGGTCCATTGACGAGTACCTGGCGTCGTGCAAGGAGGACGAGGTCGAACCGAGGAAGCCCTATTCAGGCACGCTCAACCTTCGGCTTGGCCCCGACCTGCATCAACGAGCCGCGCTCTCTGCCGGCGCACGCGGCGTGAGCCTCAACAGCTGGATCAAGCAGGCGGTCGAGGAGAAGGCATCGCGGTGACGGCGCGGACGGGCGCCCCGACGTTCTTGAGGGGACGGGTCGTCCAGGGTCGGCGGGGAAGTGGTCGAAGACGGCGTCCGGAATACTGGTCACGTTTCACCGTTCTACGGGGAGATCAGTCGTCGATTCGTGAGCGATCAACTCCGAATGTCCCTTGACAGGCGTCCGGCCTCACTGCGAGCCGAATCTGGTGGCGACGTACTTCTGGGCATCCACCGCGGCAAGCCGCACCGTTCCGGGGCCGGTGCGGACGTAGAGATCGCCGTCATCGGCCTTCTCGATGCCCTTCCAGCGCAAGTACACCGGCTCGGGGCTGCGCTGGCAGCTCACTAGGCAAACGGTCTTGCCCTCGACGATCTGGGTCTTCGGGTCGATGCACGTCCCGGCGCGGTCGCCGAGGCCGTTGCGGACGGCCTGGGCCAGGTGGCGCATGAACTTGTCGTCGCTTTCCAGGCGGTCGTGCTCGATGCCGAGCACCGTGCGATCGTCTGCCACGCCGATCAGGAGGTCGCCGCCCTCGGTATTGAGGAACGCCGCGATCGTCTTGAGCGCCGCGTGCGTGACCTGCCTGTCGTCCTTGCGGTCCTCCTGCAGGTTCCAGCGCAGACTCGACTTGAACTCCAGCGTCTTCGATTCCTGGAGCTTGAGCAGCTCTTCGGCGCGTCGGTGCCGCCGGATATAGTCGTCGAACAGGTAGTTCTTGAGCGCCCGGCCGAAGTCGGGGTCGTCGGTGATGCGCTTGTAGAGGCCGAAGTTGGTCTCGACGATCTCCTGGATCTTGTCCTCGACCTTGGGGTCGAAGGTCAGCCGCACGTTCTCGCGCGTGTTCACCCGGGCGCTGGCGTCGAGGCCGGCGTCGCCGTCGAGGGCCGAGCGGATCTGCTCCAGCGTGATGCGGTGCTCGGGGCCGAGGTTCAGGCCGAAGCGCTCATTCAGCGCCTCGATGATCCGCGAGAGCGCTTCCAGCTCCTCGTCGGGGCCTCCGCCGCGCGGCTTGCTCCCGGCGGGGTCGAGCGGCCGGGCCTGGCGGTCCAGCGCGATGCGGCCGCGGCTCGTCCGCTGGATGCGGAACGACTCCATGTCGATGTTCTGCTGCACCTCGCGCGGCAGCTCGTCCCTGCCGGCCGGCAGCAGGCGCCGCAGGTGCCGGGCGAAGACGTAGAGCTTCTCGAGGTCGGGGTCGGCGAACGTCAGCACCTGGGCGAGGAAGGCGTACAGGCGGATGTAGTCGACGAGCTGGCCGCGGAAGTCCTGTCCCTCGTCGGGGTCGAGCTCCACGAAGCGCCGGCGCGCCGGTTCCAGCGCCGCGTAGAGACTGTCCTGGGTCGTCCTGGGATCGAAGTACAGCCGCGCGAAGGCCTCGACGTCGCCGGCCAGGAACACGCCGAAGTCGAGCAGCCGGCCCTGTACCTCGTAGAGCAGGTTGGGGTCGGTTTCTTCCGAGAGCAGGGTGGTCTCGTAGTACGGCTCGAAAGCCTCCCTGATCTCCTCGGCTTCGTTGGCGAAATCGAGCACCATCGCGCCCGGCTTGCCGGGGTGGGTGCGGTTCAGGCGCGACAGCGTCTGGACCGCGTTCACGCCGCCGAGCTTCTTGTCCACGTACATCGTGTGCAGCAGCGGCTGGTCGAATCCGGTCTGGAACTTGTTGGCGACCACCAGGAAGCGGTACTCGGGCTTCTCGAACTCGGCCGCCGTCTGCCGCTCGCCGATGACGCGTTCCTGCCCGGCCGAGTTCATGCCGGACTCGGTGTAGGTGTCGCCGCCGTCGTTGACCGTTCCGGAGAAGGCGACGAGCGCCTTCCACGGGTGACCCTTCTCGGCCAGGTAGCGATCCAGGGCGAGCCTGGTGCGCACCGCGTGCAGGCGCGAGCGCGTCACGATCATCGCCTTGGCGCGCCCGCCGATCGCGCCCGCGGCCTGTGCGGCGAAGTGCTCCACGCAGATGGCGATCTTCTCGCGGATGGCGTGCGGGTGCAGGTCGACGAACGACTTGAGCAGGTACTCGGCCTGGCGCTTGTCGTAGCGCGGGTCGTCCTCGATCCTTTTCAGCAGCCGCCAGTAGGCCTTCCAGGTCGAGTAGCTCCCGAGCACGTCGAGGATGAATCCCTCCTCGATCGCCTGGCGCATGCTGTAGCGGTGGAAGGGCTCGAACCGCCCGTCGGGCCGCTTGCGGCCGAAGAGTTCGAGGGTCTTGGGCTTCGGGGTGGCCGTGAAGGCGAACGTCGAGACGTTCGGCAGCGGCCCGCGGCTGTGGATCTCGTCGAGGACCTGGTCGTCAAGCTCCTCCTCCGGAGTCTGGGCGCCTGCTTCCTCCTGTTCGGCCTCCTCCAGGCCCTCGGCCTTGAGCACCGCCTTGAGGCTCTTCGTGCTCTCCCCGGACTGCGACGAATGCGCCTCGTCCACGATCACCGCGAAGCGTTTCCCGGGAAGATCGCCGATCTGCTCGGCGATGACCGGGAACTTCTGCAGGGTGGTGACGATAATCGTCCGGCCCGCCTCAAGGGCCTCGCGGAGCTGGCGCGACGTGTGCTCGATGTTCTCCACGACGCCGAGGGTCAGCTCGAACTGCCGGATGGTGCGCTGGAGCTGGCGGTCGAGCACGCGGCGGTCGGTCACCACCACGACCGAGTCGAAGACGCGCCGGTCGGCGCGGTCGTGCAGCACGGACAGCCGGTGGGCGAGCCAGGCGATGGTGAAGCTCTTGCCGCTGCCGGCCGAGTGCTGAATCAGGTAGCGCTGGCCGGGGCCGTGGTTGCGCGCGTGGGCCACGAGCCGGCGCACGCAGTCGAGCTGCTGGTAGCGCGGAAAGATCAGGAAGCGCGCGCCGGTCTTGCGCCCCCGGTCGTCCTCGGCCTCGACCTCGTGGATGAACTGGCGGACAAGGTCGAGGACGCTGTCGCGCGCCCAGACCTCCTCCCACAGATAGTCGGTCGCGAACCCCGCGCGGGTGGGCGGAACCGGCGGATTACCGGCGCCGCCGAAGCGCCCCTGGTTGAACGGCAGGAAGCGGGTCTGCGGCCCGGCGAGGCAGGTGGTCACGAACACCTGCTCGGGGTCCACCGCGAAGTGGGCGAGGCAGCGCGCGTAGCCCAAGAGCGGCTCGCGCGGATCCCGGTCCTCCCGGTACTGCCGGATCGCGTCCTGGACGTCCTGCCCGTTGAGCGGGTTCTTGAGTTCGGCCGTGAAGATGGGGATGCCGTTCAGGAAGAGCGCGAGGTCGAGGCTCTGCTCGCCCTGCTCGCTGTAGCGGAGCTGGCGCACGACCGCGAACAGGTTGGCCGCGTGCAGGCGCTGCAGCTCTTCGTTGAGGCCGCTTGCCGGGCGGAAGTACGCCAGCCGGAACTTGCAGCCCGAGTCCTTGACGCCGTTGCGCAGCACGTCGAGCGCCCCCCGCCGGGCAATCTCGCGCGACAGCCGGCCGAGGAAGCGCGGCTTCACCTCGGCGCCGTGGTGCTGCGTGAGCTTCTCCCACTCCTTGGGCTGGGTGGCCAGGAGGAAGTCGACGACGTCGGTCGGGATCAGGCAGAGCGCGCGGTCGTAGTCCTCCGGCCGGCGCCTGAGGTAGCCGCCCGGCGGCGGCTCGTCCCCGAATTCCGGTCCCGACTCCCGAACCGCCGCCGCGTCGTCCGGGCAGGCGTCCGGCCCGCCGCGAAGCAACGCGCACTCGATGGCGGCCTCGAAGGCGCGTTCCGAGATGTCAGGGGTCATGGGACGGTGACGCGCGATCGTGTCCGCCGACCTGTTCAACGCGGTTCCAGGACGGAGAGACCGAGGTCCCGGAAGTCCGAGGTGTTCAGCGTCGCCAGGGAATAGCCGCGGCTGCGGGCCGTGCCGGCGATCTGGGAATCGGCCAGGCTCATCGGCGAGCCCGCGCGCCGCCGCTCGGCGCGAAGCCTCGCGCTCTCGGCGGCGGCCTGCACGTCGAACGGGACGATACGCTCCGAGAACCCGTCGACGATCTTCAGGAACGCGCGGCCCAGGCGCGCCCGTTTCCGTCCGGGCGGGAGTATATCTATTCCGAATAGGATCTCGTCGACGGTGACGGCAGAGAGAAACAGGGCCGAAGGAGGGTGTCCGTCCAACCAGCGCATCACACGCCCGTCCGGTTCGATGCGCATGGCTTCCGACAGCACGTTGGTGTCCAGGAGGATCATTCGAGATCGTCCCGGCCGTACGCGCCTGATGTGAAGTTGATCGGATCGTCGACCTCACGCGCCGGCAGATCGAAATCGATGGCATCGTCGCCGATGATGCGGCGGATCATCGCGCCGGCCGGCTCCACGTTGATGACGGCGTCGGCCAGGATGCGACGCACGGTCTCTTCCACGGACAGGCCGTCGCGTTGCGCCCGGATCTTCAGCCGCCGAATGACCTCGCCGTCCAGGCGGCGTACACTCAAGCTCGCCATGGCTCCGCTCCTCTGCTTTCCCTGGAAATGCTAGCACGAATCGATGAAGTGCTCGCAATCGACGACGTCAGCAACGCTCAAGGGCCGGCTCGTCTACAAACGCCGGCGGCGACTCGCGCAGCGCCTCGGGCCGCTACGGGGCGCATCAAGGCCGTCGCGCAGCAGCGCAGCCTCGATCGTGCACCGGCCCCACCCGGCGCAGACTCCCGCACCGCCGACGCGTCGTCCGGGCGGGCGTCCGGCCCGTGGCGCAGCAGCGCGCACTCGATCGCCTCTTCGAAGGCCCGTTCGGAGATGTCGGGGGTCATCGGCGCGTCGATGGCATCACCAGACTTCGACGTCGAGGCCCGGAACGCGCGCGAATTCATCCTGATTCCGCGTCACCAGAGTGAGGCCGCCCGACAGCGCGATAGAGGCAATCATCAGATCGTTTGCGCCGATGGGGCGTCCTTCCCGCCGAAGCTGGGCCCGGATGACGCCGTAGCGTTCGGCTGCCGCATCGTCGAAAGGCAACGACTTGAACGCGCGGCGGAAGGTGTCGAGGCGCTGCAGGTTCTCCGCTGCCCGCCCGGAGTTGTGCGCCCCGAAGCAGAGCTCGGCCCTGACCACGCTGCAGAGAACGACCGAGCCCGGCGGGTGGGCGAGCAGCCGCTGCGCCATCTGCGTATCCGCCCCGTTGATCAACGGGATGCAGATGCTGGTGTCGAGGAGCCGCATCATCGAAGCGGCTCGATGTCCTCGGGCGGCGGATCGTCGGGTTCGACCAGGTCGCTGGCGCCCTGGCGCAGGAGATCGACGAAGCTCCGCGGCCACTCGGTTGCGACGGCGTCCTGTACCAGTCCGCCGATCCACGCCGACAGGCTGCTGTTCCGGCCGCGCGCCTCCTTGCGCGCGGCGTCAATCAGGTTGCCCGGCAGATAGATGGTCACTGGAGGCATATCGCGCGTATATGCTACCACATATATCGGTTGGAATCAGGCACAGCCCGCGGTCGTAGTCCTCAGGCCGGCGCCGGAGGTAGCCTCCCGGCAGCGGCTCGTCCCCAAATTCCGGCGCCGACTCCCGCACCCCCGCCGCGTCGTCCGCGCACGCGTCGGGTCCGTGGCGCAACAGCGCGCACTCGATCGCCTCTTCGAATGCCCGCTCGGAAATCTCCAGCGTCACGTCTGGCTTTCCTTCTTTGGGACACTCCTCAGCCGCCACGTCATAGCCGGATGCCACAGCATGTCACAGCTCGATGTCACAGCTTGTCACAGCTCTGACCCCGACCTCACGAGGCCGTCGGCGAGCCGGTAATGCCGTGTCGGGTCCGTTGGCGCGGTACCCGCTTCGGCCAACAGTCCCTTCTCCACAAGCGCCCTCAGGTCTCGCTGGAGCGTCCGCCGGTTCGTTCCTGAGCAGAGCTCCCCGTAGTCGTGAATCGTGAGGCGCCCATGCTCGATCACGTGGCCCAGCGCGACTGCCTGCCGGTCCGACAACGCGTGCTGCCGCACGAGGGCGTCCCGGCGGATCGTCCGCTCGCCACGCGCCTTTACCTCGTCGAGCTGCGTGGCCAACCCTGCCGTGAAGTACTCGATCCATCCCGTGAGATCCATGTCCTGCTCGCGTACACCTTGGATCGCCCGGTAGAACGCGGCGCGGTCCCGGTCGTAGTATTCGCTGATGGTGAAGAGGCGCTTGAAGTCGTACCCAGCCTTGTACAAGCAGAGGGTAGAGAGCAGGCGCGAGGCTCGACCGTTGCCGTCCAGGAAGGGGTGGATGTGGACCAGTTGGAACTGGGCGATTCCGCTGACCAGCACGGGATGGACATCCCGTTCCTGGTTCAACCAATCGATCAGCTCCCGCATCAGGATCGGTACGTCGTACGCCGCCGGCGGCGTGTACACGACCGCTCCGGTGCCCGAGTTCACCACGTAGTTCTGGATCCGCCGGTATTCTCCTGGCGCGGCAGACCCGCCGCGGACGCCCTCGACGAGGCACTTGTGGATCTCTCGGACCAGCCCTTCGGTGATCGGCCCGCCGCTGCCGAGCCAGGTGGAGACGAACTCGAATGCGTCCCGGTAGTTCAGGAGCTCGCGGACGTCGTCCGGGTCCGCCTCGGGCACTGCTTCGCCGTCGAGGAGCAGCGCGGATTCCGCCAACGTCAGCTTCGTTCCTTCGATGTGAGTCGTATGGTGCGCCTCGAGCACGAGCGCCCGCGCACCCATCTGGCGGATCCAGTCTTCAGAGAGTGTCCCCGCTTCCAGAAACCCCCGCGCCCGCTCGATCCGCGTGAGATCGGCCGTGATCGCGTGGGTGACCGTGAAGCTCGGCTCGAAGCTCATCGCGTTCCTCCCTGGCCCGCCGAAGCCTCGGCGGAGGTGGCCCGCACGTCGATCTTGCCGGTGACCGCCGCGGAGATCAGGGCGGTGCGGAATTCTCTGAGGTGGTCGATTGCTTCGCGGACCTTGGCGATGAGCGCGTCGATTCTCCTTGTCTCGCCGTCGACATAACCAGCAATCTTCTGCTCTTCGGTTCTGGATGGTTGTACCAGCACAAGATTCTTGACCGCTTCCTGCGAGATATTGCTCGCGAGGCCACTGCCCCCGCTGATGACTGACTCAATCTGCCATCGAACTACCCGCGAATTCATTGCGTATCCAACGAACTGGCGGTGTCCAGCACTCGAGTCGGTGTGGAGTCGAAACACCTTGTCACACAAGAGCAGTAGCGGGCGGCACACAGGAACTACCGCGACGGAACCAACGAGATCCCGAGATCCACTCGCACGTGACATAAGCAGATCACCCCTCTTGATCTCAAAAGCGCGAATCGGACTGAGCGTCGAAGGAAGAGCCTTGTGTTCAGATTCCAAGAACGTTCCCCGGTTGACACAGCCTGCCTTGAGAACCCCCCACTCATCCGCACCGGCTTCACGGTTCTCGCAGTCTGGACTCCACCCCTGCTCGATGTGGCGCACAATGTGGCGCAATCTCTTCACCTCCCAATGCGCCGGGATCTCGCCCAGCCACTCGACGCCGGAGTCCTTCATGGGGACGTTCGGGTCGAGGCCCCGGGTGACGGCGCGGGTGATGAGGGCGGTGCGTTTCTCCTGAAGCAGCTCGATCAGCCGCTCTTTCCTCGCCACCAGCGCGTCGGTCTTCGCCGTCTCACGGTCGAGGAAGTTGGCGATGGCACGTTGTTCCTCGATCGGCGCGATCGGAAAGAGGCCGGTGCGGATGGCGTCCCCACCCAGGCCGAACCGTGTTATTCCATTCGCCGCAACATGGAACTGGTCCCGCGTGCCAATCGCCGAGAACTGGCGGGCAAGAAACCGGCCATCGAGGTCCGGCCCCGGCTTGATCTGCGCCAAGTGGTATCCGCACAAGACATCCGTTAGGTCTTCTGCCACCAAAGCAGGGACGGCGATATCGTTCCACGACTCGGAGTCCTTGGTGATTAGAACGTCGCCCGCCTGAAGCAAGAATCGTCGCACCTGATTGGGTGTGGCGGTTGCATTCATGAATTCGCCCTCGGGCGTGACGAGGTCGCTATAGTAGACGTCGACGTAGTTGCAGAGCCTTACGGGAACCTGGCCTTCCTCGGTGTGCTTGTCGACATTGCTCAACTGCACCGAGGCCATGGTCTTGAGTCGCCTCACCTCCCAATGCGCCGGGATCTTGCCCAGCCACTCGACGCCGGAGTCCCTGTACTCCGGGTACGGGCGGAAGCGCCGCAGCCGCACCTTCTCGCCCCGATCGGTCACCTCAGGCACCGCCTTCGCCTCCCGTCCGAACCTGAGTCCCCGGCCGCCACGGCCCGCCGGCGGGCCAAACCTGCGTGAACGGGCTCTCCGCGATCAGGCTGTCGCAGACCGGCCCCAGGAAGCGGCGCAACTCCTCGCCGGCTTCGACGAGGCGATCCGGCCCCTCGATGTCGGTCCCGATCTGCCGTCGCATCACGCGCCAGCGTTGCCCGCGCGCGGGGGCCTCGTGGTCGTCGTAGTAGCCGGCCAGAAGCGCCGTCGGCCGCCCGCCCGTGAGCGATGTCTCGCAGTGGCGGAACGTCTCGGCGATGGCGGTGCGCAGGGTGTCGCCGTCGAACGCGAAGCGGCGGGCGAGGCAGGCCACGTCCCAGAGGTCCTTCACGCGCGAGTTCCTTTCACCCAGACTGGCCATCGCGTGGAACTTCTCGGCGATCATCGTCTCACGCGGGTACGTCCAGAGGCGGGGAGCGGGGAGGTCGAGCAGCGTGGGGTAGTCCTCCTCCCTGCGGCCAAGGGTGATGACGTCGCCGAAGCCGATGTCTACGGGGACTGCGAGCCGGGCCCGGCCGAGGCCGCCGCGGATCCGCACCCGGAGGCCGCCGTCGGGCTGATCGATGCGGATGCTCGTGATCGAGATCGTCGCCGGGTCGAAGACGACGCCGTCCTCTCGACAGGGAATGCCGCAGACGTCCCGCAGGGCGGTGCGAATGGCGGCTTCATCCCGGGCGCCGCGGGCGAGGAAGTCGATATCCCGGGTCGGCCGCAGCTCCTGTCCGGTCCACATGCGGAGTAGCGCCGCGCCCTTCAGGGTGAAGCGGTCCACCTCGTCCGAGGCGGAGAGGCGGTAGAGGAAGCGCTCGACCGCGTAGCGCTGGAGCATGCCTTCGAAGCGGACTCGCTGCTCGCGGGCGAGGTTCAGCAGGCGCTGGTGAACGGACGCGGGTACGTCCCGGATCGTCTTTCGAGGAGTCATCCCGTCAGCGCATCGAGTACCGGGCCGACGAGCGACTTCGCGCGGCACACGTCGGCGGCCCGCCAGATCTGGTCGACGCTCGCCTTGCGGTCGCGCAGGGCGTCGCGCAGCGCTTCGATCGCGACGTCCTTGCCGACCAGGCGCCGGAATCGGAAGCAGTCGACGACGGTGCGGGCCGGGCTCGTGATGCGGACGGGCACCCCCTCGAAGGTCGTGTCCACGACGCCGTAGCGCAGCGCCGCACCGGAGAAGCGCACCACCCGGACCGGCAGCCCGGGCAGGCGGGGCGTGCGGGCCTTGTGCGGGATGGCGATCCACTCCTGCCACGCAACTTGCGTGGTGAGCTCGTGGACGCTCAGGGCCGAGAGCAGGCAGACGATGGCGCCCGGGACTCGTGCACAGACGGCGGCCAAGGTGTAGTGCTCGGTCGGTTCGGCTTCCGCCACGCGGTAGAGACCGCGCGTGACCCGCTCGACCGCGCCATCTTCCACCAGCCGCCGCAGCGCCCGAGAGTGAACGCCGACCGCGGCTGCGTCGCGCTGGCGAAAGAAGGCCTTCGCGCCGAGACGCCGCAGACCGGAGGCGCCGGACCGGGAGGGCCGCACTGAAGTGTCGGCAATCGCATTTAGTTGTACACGGTTCGGATCGGCCACCCTCCGAGCATACCTCCTGTGCCCGCCGGGGTCAAAACTCAAGGCTGCCGGACCGACGCCCGCACGCGCGCGACAGCGAGGGCGTCGCTGCCGAGGCGCCCGGGGCTCGCTGATGAGCACCTCGAACACGCGCGGCCGGGCGAACATTCGCCCCAGTCGCCGACGGACGCCCTTGACGTCCTCGAGTCGACCTGTCGTCAAGACAGAACCGCATCGACGTAGGGTTCGAGGACAGTACGCGCACGACAAACGCTGGCGGCGCGCATGATCTCGTCCACCGTCGCGAGCCGCCGGCGCAGGGCGTCCCGTAGCGCCTCGAGCGAGGTGTCGAGGCCGAACTTGTTGCGGTATCGGAAACAGTCGACGACAGTGCGGGCCGGCGACGTGATCGAGACCGGCACGCCGAGCATCGGGCGGCGAACGACGCCGTAGGTGAGCATTGCCTTCGAGAATCGGACGACCCGAACCTGCGCCGGCGTCCGAGCGGGCCGGCGGGCCTTGCGGTCGATGGCGATCCAGACCTCGTGGGGGGACTCCGTTCCGATCTCGTGAACGCGGAGCGCCGTCATCAGGCAGACGACCGCGTGCGGCACGGCCGCCGCCACCATGGCGACGGTCTCGAGCTCGGTCGGCTCGACCTCGGCCAGCCGGTACAGTCCTCGGCCGAGGTCGTCGACCACGCCTGTCGCAACGAGTCGGCGGAGCTGGCGATACGAAACGCCGAGCGCGTCGACGTCTCGTGGCCGGAAGAAGGCGCCAATTCCGGCCGTCTGCAGGGCGGCCGCACTGAACTCCACCATGAACGGAACGTAATGGATGTCGGCACATAAACACAAGTGCCAACATTTTGTTCAAAGGCTTCGGGCTGGTCCCCGAGCGTGGGGATGATCACGCCGGTTCGTACCGCTCGACCGCGATCTCGCTCGCCCGGGCGCGCATGCGCGCGGCGTCATGCCAGGCCTGCATCCGGAGCAGCATGTCCATGCTCACGTCGAAGGCCTTCTCGATGCGAAGCGCCATCTCCGGGGAAAGAGCGGCGTTGCCGTTCAGTAGCGCGGAGAGCGTGCTCCTCCGGACGCCGAGAATTGCGGCGGCCCTGGTGATGTTGAGACCCAGTTCCTCGATGACCTCGGCGCGGATGAAGTCACCCGGATGAGAGGGTGTCATGTTCACCGGGATGCCGTTGGCAGTCATCAGTGGTAGTCCTCCAAGTGCAAGCGTTCGATGCAGCCGTCTACTTCCTCGAAGGTGATTCGCCAGTTGCCTGAGACAGACACGCTCCATTCGCCCCGTCGGTCCCCGGAGAGCCGATGCACTCGCCAACCGCTCGGCGCGTTGGCGATCAAGTCGTCGATGTCCTCCACCAGGAGCAAGACCGTCAAGATCCTGCGCACCCGTCCTGCCAGTTCCGGCGGCAGAAACCGGGGAGTGTCGTCCTCGAGCAGACGGCGCAGTCCCCGGTGACGGACCGAACGAACGATCATCTCTCAAGCGTACGGTAATATCGATCACTTCGCGGAGCAACACAACGTCCGTCCGGCCGTCGCCTGTAGGTCCCAGAGGTCATCAGCCCGCCACCTCTCGGAGCATGGCCATGATCTCCTTTTCCACCTGCTGGATGTCGGCCTCGATTTCCTCCAGCGCGCGGGGCGGGCGGTACTCGTAGAAGTAGCGGTTGAAGTTGATCTCGTAGCCGACCAGCCCGACCTCGCCGTCCTGGGGGTCGCGGCGCATCGTGTCGATCCAGGCGTCGGGGACGTGGGGCTTCACCTCGCGCTCGAAGAACGACTCGATGTCCTCAAGAAGGGGCACGTTCTCGGTGTCGCGCAGCTCGGGGTCGGGCTCGGGACGGCCCTCCCGGTCCCGGCAGATCTCCGCTTCGTCGTTGCGCTCGGACAGGGCGGAGAGAATCACCTTCCGGATTGGTGCCGCGAGATTCAGCTTCGCCCGTCGAACTGCCTCGGCAAGCTCGCCCTCGAAGACCGCCCGATCCAGGAAGAGCGTGTCCGGCAGACTCCGGAGCAGCGCCCGGATCGCAGCTTGCTTCTTCCGGCCCGCTTCCTCGTCCTTTGCCTTGGCGTCGCCCTTCTTGCGCGACACGGCGAGATTCGCGAAGGCGCGCTGGTCGTCGAGCCGCGCAATCCGCTCGGGGCTGGCCTGGAAGTCGAGCCTGAGCGGCCGTTCGACCGTGATCTTGCGGAAACCGAAGTGCGTGGTGGGGTAGACGCGGCTGACGACGACCTCGCGCTGCTCGCCGTCCTGAACGACCTTGCGGGTCGCGGCGTCCTCGAAGTCGGCCAGCAGCCGCAGGATGTCCTGCTTCCGGTCGAACGGCACCTCGCGGCGCTTGGCGCCCAGGCTCTTGCGCAGCAGGACCCAGAACGACGTGGCGTCGATGAGTTGCACCTTGCCGCGGCGCGCGGGCCGTTTCCGGTTCGTCAGCACCCAGACGTAGGTGGCGATGCCCGTGTTGTAGAAGAGCTGCTCGGGCAGGGCAATCAGCGCTTCGAGCAGGTCGTTCTCGAGGATCCAGCGACGAATCTCGCTCTCGCCGCTGCCGGCGTCGCCGGTGAAGAGCGGCGAACCGTTCATGATGATGGCGACCCGCGAACCGCCCTGGGCGGGCGCCTTGACGTGCGCGAGCATGTGCTGCAGGAAGAGGAGCTGCCCGTCGCTGATCCGTGGCAGACCCGCTCCGAAGCGCCCGGCGGCGCCCCGGTCGTGCTCGTTCTGCACGGCGTCCTGATCGCGCTTCCAGTCCTTGCCGTAGGGCGGATTGGCGATCATGTAATCGAAGGCGCCGGCGGCGTGCCGATCGTTCGAGAGCGTGCTCCCGAAGAGGATGTTCTCCGCATCGCGGCCGTCCTCCGACTTCATGAAGAGGTCCGACTTGCAGATCCCGAAGGTCTCCGGGTTCACCTCCTGGCCGAACAGGTGGGTGTCGGCGCCAGGGTTCACAGGGGCGCCGAGTTGTTCACCGTCGCGTGTCTCTCCGACCGTGATGTGCTCCTTGGCGATGGTGAGCATGCCGCCCGAGCCGCAGCACGGGTCGTAGACGCTCAGCACGACGCCCTTGGTGCGCAGACGGTCCTCGTCGCCGGCCAGCAGCAGATCGACCATGAGATGGACGACGTCGCGCGGGGTGAAGTGCTCGCCGGGGTTCTCGTTGAGCGCCTCGTTGAACTTCCGGATGAGCTCCTCGAAGATGGTGCCCATCGCGGCGTTGTCGACCGCGTCCGGGTGCAGGTTCACCTGCGGATCGCCGAACCGCTGCACCACCAGGAACAGCAGACCCGCCTCGTCGAGTTTGGAGATGGTGTTGTCGAAGTCGAACTTCTCGAGCACCTCGCGCATGTTGGGGCTGAACCCCGCGATGTAGTTGCGCAGGTTCTGCGCGATGTGGGGCGCGTCGGCGAGCAGCTTCTCGAAATCGTAGCGCGACGTGTTGTAGAAGGCGTATCCGGACGCGCGCCGGAGCTGCGGGTCGAGGTTGTCGAGCTTGCCCTTGAACCGGGCCTGGACCGCCAGCACCTTCGGCTTGGCGGGGGCCAGCACGCAGTCGAGCCGGCGCAGGACGGTGAGCGGCAGGATCACGTCCTGGTACTTGCCGCGCTTGAAGGTGTCGCGGATCAGGTCCGCCACCCCCCAGATGAAGCTGACGATCTGGCTGTGGTTCATGTGTCGTTCGTGCCGGGGCGCCGCCTGGCCAGTGACCCTCGGAGCACGATGCGCTGGGTTGCCCCGATCGTGACCGCGTCGGTCTCCGATCGTACACCTTCGTCTCCGCTGGGCGCAGTCGCGGCAAGAGCGACGAGAATTTCTTGCATGACGCGCGCTTGACCACTGCTGCATCCATTGGGTAGTTTGGTCGGATCGGACGTCGATTCGACAGAGACTTCGCCATGCTCCAGCGGCTTCGCGCGGCCCCGTCAAACCTTGCCCGGCAGCGCGGGCTGGGCACCCGATGAGTTCTCTGGCCGACGTCTTCCGCGTGTTGAACCGCATGCGCGACGCGGGAATCGTGGCGCAGTACGCCGTCGGCGGCGCGACCGCCGTCCTCTTCTACGCCGAGCCCACCCGCACGTATGATCTGGATGTGTTCGTCACCCTCGAAGCGGTCGGCAAGGGCGTGCTCGCGCCCTTGTCGCGCGTTTACGAGTGGGCAAGCGAGCAAGGGTTCGCCCTGCAGTCCGAGCACCTGCTGATCGCAGGAGTTCCCGTAAAGCTCCTGCCCGCCAACAATGCTCTCGTGGACGCCGCGCTCTCGACCGCACGACTGCACGACTACGCCGGGGTCCCGGTCCGCGTCGTTGACGCCGACCACCTGGTTGCCGTGGCCTTGCAGGCCGGCGGCGCGCGGCGGCGCGAGAGGGCTTGGCAACTCCTGGAGGCGGGCGCCGTGAACCGCGAGCGGCTGCGACAGATTCTGACCGCCCACGCCATCGCGGCGGAGGTTCCGGACGATGCCTGATCGCCTGCCGGACGAGGTGAAGGAACTCCTGGAACGAAAGCGGGCCTGGCACCGGGCACAGGCCGCGGCGCCGTTGCAGGAGAAGGTGCGCATCCTCCTGGAGCTGCAACGGCAGGATCTGCCGCTCATCGCCCGCCGGCGTCCGCTCCGGCCCTGGGAGCGGCCGTGGGACGTGACGCCGTGATCCGTCGCGACGAATACGAGCAGTCGCGCGCAGCCGCGGATGAAGACGCTACCGATGTCGCCATGATCCAGCGACAGCCGCTCGGCTGCCGGCCACGGCCCGCCGGCGTCAACAGACGTCAACGAGACGTCCGAGCAGCTCGCCGGCGAGGTTTCGGAAATCGGTGTAGCAGTCACGGACGGCGTGCTGATGCGCACCGATGGCCCCGTGGGCCGGTTTCAGCAGGAACATGGGGCGTTTCGCCTCCTGCGCCATCGGCATGAGCGATCGGTAGTCCTTCAGGTGCGCCAGGCAGTTCGGGTCCTGGCCCGTCGGCACGGACGGTGGATCGTCGCTCGCCACCGCGTTCGCGTACTCCGACGGAATCTTGTCGATCCACCGGCCGTAGGCCTGGACGGGTCTGGAGAGACGGATGGAATGCCGCATGATGACATAGCCCAGCGGCTTCATGTTGCCCGATGGCAGTTCGATGTCCAACGCTGCCGGTTTCCTTGTGGCGCGTTCCTGCCAGGCGCGGCGCCACTCCCTGAGGGTCGGTCCCACGTTTCTCAATCCCTGCAACGAAAACAGGTCGGGAGCCAGCGGGATGACGACGCAATCGCTGGCGACCAGGGCGGCGCGGTTGATCGCACCGAGGTTCGGGCCGACGTCCAGCAGCGCCAGATCCGCTCCGAACCGCTTTCCGGCCCGCGCGATCAGCCGCGCGAACGCCGTCGTGACGCGAAATGCCCGCACGTCCCCGTCCAGACACTTCGGCCATTGCGTGGAGAGCTCGTCTTCCCGTCTGGAGAGCGCGAGGTCACCCATCAACAACCCGATCTTCTCTTCGATTTCTTCGATCTTCGGAGACTCGACGATGTCCCCCGTGCCCTCGAACAGCGGGGCGACCCCCTCGTCGATGGTGCCCTCGTTTCCGTTTCTCCACAGATGCTCCAGCCCCGTCTCGTCGAGAAACATCCGCGTCAGGTTGGCCTGGGGATCGAGGTCCGCCGCGATGACGCGCCGGCCGCTCTCACGCAGCATCCACGCCAGGTGATAGACGAGCGACGTCTGGCGCACACCTCCCTTGTTGTTGAAGAAGGCGACCGTCGTCATGTCCGCCTCCGGACGGTGACCAACACGAACGCGTCCTGAACGTCGAACTCGGGAGGTGGATTGCCGTTCTCCGCCAGCGCCCTGCGCGCGGTCTCGATGCCGATTCCGAAGCGTTGCATGAAGCCCATGTTCTTCATCGCTTCCGCGATGGTGGGGTTGCGGTAGGAGGTCGCGCCCTGTCCGAAATTCTCGCGTCCGACTTCTCCGAACGCCGACCCGGGGCTCAGGATTTCCACACGGTCGACGAGCCAGGAAATCCGCACGGGAGTGTTGGAATTCTCGTAGTTCCGGTGAATCGCCGCGTTACGAAGGAGCTCACGGAGTGCCTCATAAGGATAGCTTCGCTGCTCGACGTGTCGTTCTCCCCGCCTGTCGAGTGCGTTGGGAATGTTCAATCTCAGCAGGCGGTCCGCTTCACGCAACTGCTCCGGCAGCGGCCCGGACAGTTCGGCATGGTCGAGGATTCCGTCCGTCACGGCGGTTCCGTCGTAGCGGACGAACTGCAGGTATGCTCCGGGAAACCAGTACCGCGGATCTCTGCCCAGCACGAGGAGCGCCGTTACCGTCGGCGCACCGTTCTGCGCCACGAGGCGCAGTGCCCTCAATTGTTCCCCCCTGTCGCGCCGGTTCTCCGCCAGCACTTCGGGGGACACCGCGCAGGGCAGGTAGATGTTCTCGAACGCTCGCATGTCCAGGTCGGCCTCCACGGTCGCCCCGGGGACGCCCTGCATGTCGTAGGGGATGTTCCCCCAACGGCGTTTCTCGGTGAGACGGCGTTCCTCTTCGGCGGTGGCCTAGCCGCGCCGGGGGCCGGTGCGAATCCAGCAGCGGCCATCCACCTTGATAGGCGGGTTGTCCGCGGGCTCTACCTGGACTACGGCAACGTCGCAGTTGCGCAGGCGCTTCCTCGCCACTTCCATGAACGGGAATGGCAGGATCTTCCCGTCGGACCGCAACCCGCCGAGCGTATTCAGCAAGTCATCGTCGATGGTCGAGTCGGCAAAGCGTCCGTCGTCCTCCAGTCCGATGAAGAGAAGCCCGGGGTCTCCGTTCCCGGGGAGGTCGTTGGCGAACGCGCAGATCGCTTGCCTGAACTTGTCGAGATCGTTGGTGGTCGCGGTGAACTCCACACGGTCGCTCGCACCGCTCTCGATCCGCTCGATCAGTTCTGTGTCGCCCAGCAAGCGCTTCCCCATCCGCTTCGATGCCGCGCCAGTCTGGCTCGATTATGTCCCGCGATTTTACGCTCCGATGAAGAGCGGCGAACCGTTCATGATGATCGCGACCCTCGAGACACCCTGGGCGGGCTAATTGACGTGCGCGAGCATGTGCTGCAGGAAGACGAGCTGCCCGTCGCTGATCTGCGGCAGGCCCGGCCCGAAGCGCCCGGCGGCGCCCCGGTCGTGCTCGTTCTGCACGTTGTCCTGATCGCGCTTCCAGTCCTTGCCGTAGGGCGGATTGGCGATCAGGTAATCGAAGGCGCCGGCGAGCAGCTTCTCGAAGTCGTAGCGCGACGTGAGGAAGCGCTATTGGCTGCAGCGTCATTGCCAATGCCGTCCGGTTGTCCTCCCGGAAAGATACGTATACGATACATGCCATACGTGTTTCCGGGGATCGCTGGCACACGATGAAGAGAAAGCTGACGATTACGGTGGACGGTGATCTGCTTCCCAGAGCCAAGCAGTACGCGCGTTCTCGCGGCGTGTCACTGTCGTCGCTCATCGAAGCGTCGCTCAGAGAGATCGCGGCAGAGGATACCCCCTCGTTCGCGTCGCGGTGGAGGGGCCGGTTCGAGGCGGCCCGTCGGTACGACGGCCGCTACGAGGCGCTCGCCCGGAAGTACCTATGATTCTGCTCGACACCGACGTGCTGATCGACATCGCCCTCGACCGCCGCCCGCATGCCGCACCGTCTTCCGAGCTCCTCGATCGGGTCGAACGTGGTGCCCGCCGCGCGTTCGTCGCGTGGCACACGCTGTCGAACTTCTACTACCTCGTGACGCCCGCGCGCGGCGATACCGCCACGCGGGACTTCATCGCCGAGCTGATCCGGTTCGTGGCGGTGGCGCCTGCCGATACCGCGGCTCTCCGTTATGCGCTGTCGCTTCCGATGGCGGACTTCGAAGACGCGATGCAGGTTGCCGCCGCCCGAGCGTCCGGGGCTCGCCACATCGTCACGAGGAACGTCAGGGACTTTACGAGATCGCCGATCCCGGCCATGAGCCCACGGGACGCACTTGCACAGTTGTTCTGAAGATCCGCGGGCGTGGTCCGCGACGGACATCGATCAGCTTCCGGCTCTCCGAGTCCCCACGTCTCGTTCCGGCGGCGTGCCGATCGTTCGATTCCGGCGGAGTAATCGAGAGCGCCTCGCTGCTGCCGATGCTCGGTGCCGCAGGCCCGGTTGCGTCGTCACTGCTCGCCGGCAATGTCTTCTTGGCGACAGCCAATCCCGCGACACTGATGACCATCGGTACAGGGGTCGGGTCGGCCGTCATGGGGCCGGCCGGGATTGTCGCCCACGCGCCGTGACTGCAACAGCGGCCGCGTAGTCGTTGCGGGCGACGTTCGCTGGCCGCCCAACGCCAGGGCGGGCGCCGAGCGAGCACCCTTGCCTGCTGTTTCTGGGCGACGGCCGTATTCGTAGTAGCCTCACGGTCGGGACACTGGCCGATCGCCTGACGGCCAGTGCTGACCCGCGCGCGTTCGACAGTGGGCGGCGCACGGCGCGATAGGGAGGGTGATCCAATGGGAGCGGACCGACTGGCGACGGCAGGACCTCGGGCCTGGGTGGTATGGATCCGGACGGTTCTGGGTGCCGTGGCGGCCACGCTCGCCGTGCGGGCGGCGTCGCTCGCGGTCTTCGATATTCCGCCCGCGTTTCAGCCGCTGGCGGTCGCGGGGCCGACCGTGTTCCTGACGGTCGTCGGCGCTTGCGCCGGGCTGGGGGTCGCGGTCGCGATCGACAAGTTCTCCGATCGCCCTGTCCCGCTGTTCCAACGGATCGTCGTCGCCGCCCTGGCGGTTTCCCTGCTCCCCGACTTCTGGTTGCTCACCGACAGCGCCAGCGAAGCGTTTCCGGGCGCGACGGTTCCCGCGGTGGTCACCCTGATGGCGCAACACGTCGTCGCCGCCACCATCGTGTGCTGGAGCGTCACGCGCCCGCTCGGGAGCGCCGCCTGAGTGCGCAAGACCTCGACTTCAGGTTCGTGAGCATCCTTCCGACCGCCGGCATTCTGCGCGGGTGCAGGCACCGCGGACGCCCACCGGGGCACCCTCGGGGACAAGGCTCACCCTCGTTGGATGCTCCAGGCGCTGGTGGTATGCTCCGCCACCTGACAGACGTATCTGTAAATGCCGGCGCAGGCCTGGGGGAGAGCCCCTGAACGGAGAACGAGGTTCATGACCGACAGCACTGACCGACTCGCCGCCCTCGAAGACAAGGTCGCTCATCTCGAGACCGTCATCAAGGCCACCCGCATCGTGTCGGCCGATGTGGCCACCGCCATCGTGCACGCCATCGACGACGGATCATCAAGTGGGCTGCAGACGACCAATCGGGTCATCGCCAGGCTGGAAGAGCTGATCACCGCGCTCGACCAGGAGCCTGCCGAAGCCAGGTCTCCGGCGGGGGTCCTCTGTCGACAGTATCTGAGTGATGTCATCAAGAAGCGGACGCCCGCGCAGAGGGCCATGTCCGGGCTGTGATCTTCCGGCGGCGCGGTGTGCAAGTCGGCCAACCATCGCCTCCATAGGCACGGTTCCATCCTCGGTGAGCGGCACCAGCGTATTCGCCAACGTTCGTCACGTCGTCACCCGAGA
This sequence comes from Vicinamibacterales bacterium, assembly GCA_965220695.1. Lineage (GTDB taxonomy): Bacteria > Acidobacteriota > Vicinamibacteria > Vicinamibacterales > UBA8438 > UBA9620. Next base: position 1,400,209 of record OZ244838.1, read on the forward strand.
GACGAATTCACGTGCCACCGAAGATTCGAGAGTTCGTGCATCCAGACGCGGCCACCTCAGCTACGAGATCAGGGCGGCTTGGCGATGACGCTCGCCGGTACCAAATCCGCGCCGTCCGTCGGGCCCTCGAGGAGTCGCAACAGTGAAGGAGAGCGCTCGCTACGTCAAGATCGTGGAATGGTCGGATGAAGATGGCTGCTACGTGGGAAGCTGCCCGGGTCTCTTCCTCGGCGGTTGCCACGGGGCTGACGAACGCGAGGTGTTCGCGGAACTGTGCGTGATTGTGGAAGAAACCATCGACCTTTATCACGCCGACAGGACCCCTCTACCTCCCGCGACGGCCGGGCGTGACCTCGCGAACAAACTGCAAGAAGTGGCGTAACCGCGCGCGCGAACTCAATCAATCGAGCCTTGGTCGATAGCGCCGTTCGACCGCGCGCTCGACGTCCTCGCGGGTGAAGGCCACTGCCTTCATCTCGCCGCGCGCGAACATCGCCGCTTGATCCGCATCGGCGAGCAACATCGGGTAGCTGTGCTTGCGCCGCAGGACATCTTCGAGCGAGAGCCGTTCATCGCCGCCCACCAGTTGCTGGGCATGCTGGCTGCGCAGCCTGAACTCGTGCGCTTCGAAATACTCGGGATAGTCGTCCGGGTCGAGCGGCGCGCGGAGATTGGCGAGCCAGGGCGCGTCGTTCTCGTTGTGCAGATACCCGCCAACCGGGTTCAACAACTGCGGCAGGTCGTCCAGCTCGTGCAGTGCCGTCCACATCTGATCACGCCTGGTCACCGGCCCGGCGCGACGAGGGGGCACATTGGGCCATGTGTGACCGAGGAGCAACGCCGTCAGCCGGGATGCAGCGCCGTTCGAATGCAGCGGGGCTTTCACCACGGGCTGTCAGGCAGGAACGACGATGTACTCAGCGAACGACGTGGATGCTGGAACGGGTTGCTTGTCTTCGAGGAGGCCTTCGACGTGCAACTGGATTGCCTCGTACATCCTTCGTTCGGTTTCTTCTCGGGTCTCGCCAGTTGCGACACAGCCCGGCAGGTCCGGTGCGTACGCGGAGAAGTTCTCGCCGGCGTTCTCGATCACGATGAGGAAGCGATGCATCACGACTCCTTGAGTCCCGCCTGTTTCAGCATGCTGTTGTACGTGCCTGGTGCCAAGTCGTCCGACAGCCGTCCCGCAATCGTGACCCGTCCGGTCTTCACCGGGTGCTTGAACTGACGATGGCTGCCTCTTGTGGCCACCTTCCGCCAGCCATCGGCTTCGATCAGCTTGATGGCCTCACGAACCTTTGGCATCGACCTCTATGAACGGAGATTGACCATGCAATGGTACATCACCGAGTTGAAGAAGTACGCAGTATTCACGGGCCGATCTCGGCAAAATGAATTATAGATGTTCGTTCTGCTCAGCTCCATTATCTGTGCTGTTCTCACCGGACTCGATGGAATCCTTGGCACTGAAGGAGATGAAGAACTTGGCACCGGAGGCCTACTTTTCTCGATTTACCAACTCGGTACTCTTGTTCCGAGTTGGTAAATCGGTGTTCGGAAAGTGTACGCCTGGCTGTTGTCCGGACCGAGGACCGAGCACGGTTCAAGCGGCGAGAATCATCGATCACCGGTGTGACGGGCCGGAGGGCACGCCGCTCGATTGGCGGCCGTCCCGCCATACTTGGCGCGCCTCCGCCACACCCAAAAACTCAATCAATCGAGCCCTGGTCGATAGCGCCGTTCGGCCGCGCGCTCGACGTCCTCGCGGGTGAAGGCCACCGCCTTCATTTCTCCGCGCGCGAACATCGCCGCTTGATCCGCGTGGTTGGGCGACGTCTCACGGCTGCTCTGACCGTAGGCCAGCACGGAGAGGGCGCGCGGGGGGCTCGTGAACTCTACGCCCAGGATCCAGCCGTCGCCGCCCACCGCACGCCGCCGCCCGTCTTCATCCTCGCGGAAGTTGATGACGCGAAAGCACCCCAGGCGGCCCGCGCAGCCCCCGACCGGCTCATCCACTTCCCCGCGCCGGACCCGGTGCACGTCGCCCCAGGCGACGTCCCACGTGCCGAAACGCCGCACCGTCGCCGCGACCGCCTCGGGAAACACACGCACCGCCAGCCCGGGGTCCGCCAGTCCTCGCGGCGTCTCGTTCGGGGCTGCGCTCGACCAGGGAATTGCGAAAAACTCGACCGGCTCATCCTCTCGCGCCGGATCCGCCTCGGCTTCGAGCGCCTGCGTGTAGTGCGTCCACCACTCCTCGAAGAGCACGCCGCCCCGGCTCTCCGGCGCCGCCGTGTTGTCCCACCGCTCGAGCAGCGTCAATGCCGACGCCACCCAGTCGGGATCGACGCCGCCGGTATCCAGCGCCGCCGCTCCGATCTCGCCGCGTGCCGACGCTACAAGCTCGTCCTTGACGCGATCGGCGAGCAACATCCGGTAACTGTGCTTGCGCCGCATGACGTCTTCGAGCGAAAGCCGTTCATCGCCGCCCACCAGTTGCTGGGCATGCTGGCTGCGCAGCCTGAACTCGTGCGCTTCGAAGTACTCGGGATAGTCGTCCGGGTCGAGCGGTGCGCGGAGATTGGTGAGCCAGGGCCCGTCGTTCTCGTTGTGCAGATACCCGCCGACCGGGTTCAACAACTGCGGCAGGTCGTCCAGCTCGTGCAGCGCCGTCCACATCTGATCACGCCTGGTCACCGGCACGGCGCGTTCCGCGTCGTACGGGTGGGAGAATCTGGGTATCGCCGCGTTCCAGAGGTAGAAGATGTTGCCCGCCGCGTCTGCGTAGATGAAGTTTGAACGCGGGTGGGCGCGCAGCCGCATCGCGTCGGTCCATTCCGCCAGCGACGTGGCCTGCATCATTCGCAGGAACTGCTCGCCCCCCCGGAACTCCCCATCTTCCGGCGCCCGCAGCACGTAGATCCGGCCGTGGTCGCGGTGAATCACGGGACCCAGATCGGTGAACAGGCGCTCACGCGTGTCGATGCCGTAGCCGTCTCCGTTGCGGAACCGCACCGTGAGCGTCTCGCGGCCGATGGCAACCGACGCACCGTCGAGGAGGTAGTGGTCGGCGCGCTCCGGATCAACCTCCAGCGCGTAGATCTGGGCGTTGTCGACGTCGTTGTTCGTGGTGGCAAAACCCAGGTAGGGATTGAACCCGCCGACGATGCCCAGCGGCGCGCCGATACGGAAGTCGCCGTAGAAATCCAGCCGGCCCGGCACCACCACGTGGGCCTCCCAGTATCCCGCCTCCCACGACAGGTGCGGATTTCGGAGCAGGATGGCCGCGCCCGACGCGGTGCGACCCGGCGCCAGCGCCCACGCGTTGGATCCCTCCTCGATGGCGCCGTCCGGGGTGCTCCCGTCGAGGTCCGCATGCGGCGCCTCCACCGCGTTGCCCAGTTGCCGAATCCAGCGGCGCGCCTGACTCGCGTTTGCACGATAGACGTAGAGCGCCGCGACGTCGTGCCCCGTAAACGGCGACGCCGTCCAATCGGCGAACTCCTCCGGGTGCTGCGCCATGTAGCGGTTCACGCCGGCGGCGAAGCCCTCGGAGACGGCCCGGGTGTCCTCGTGGAGTGCCTGGTAGACCGCCACGGCGCGAGCGAAGGAGGGTCGATTCGCGAAGTCGGAGTCAAGCGCGCCCCGCCCCTGGTGGGCGGCGAGCTGCCCGCGTGCGCGAAGCAGTCCAAGCGGCACGCGCTCGCCGTAGTCCTCGACCTGCAGGTAGCCCAGCGCGTACCCGAGAGCCCCGAGGTTGTCGGCGTAGATGTGCGGCACGCCGTACGCAGTCCGGATGACCTCGACCTGCCGCGCCAGAGCGGCACCCGATTCGTTCTGGCCGTGCGCCGCCGGCGTCCAGACCAGCCAGGCGCTGGTGGCCAGTGCCAACGCGACCAGGTGGAGCCGGACGGTGGCATGAAGACACGAGACGTCACCCCCGGTCACCGGTAGTGCGAACGGCGCGCGCCGGCGCCGGCGGCGGGTCGCGAGAAGCACCTTCGTCATTTTCCGATCCGCGGCGATTCTACGTCAGCCGGGACACGAACGCCGCACGCCCCGCAGAGTTTCACGATTCATGGAGAGTGAAGCGTCCATCGTGCGTCGGTCGCGAGTACATTGACAGTGTGAATCTATTCGATGAACGAACCGGACTGGCCATCGGCAATGACAATCTGTAGAATTACGCGCGCAGCGGGCTCTGCGAGCCCGTGACCTCCTTCGATCGGCACCCGCCTTTGGAACGAGATTGAACCGACTCATGATGAAGAGCGATAACGCCCGTACGGCGATCATTCTGTGCAGCATCCTTCTGGCGGCTGCGTGCGAAGGCGTCAGTCCGACGGCGCCGACGACATCCAACCCTGATCCCGAGGCCGAGCCGGTCACGCTCACCGGTACCTGGATGGGCACGTTCGTCGGCCTGATCATTCGCTCTGACGCCGCCAGTGCGAATCTCACCCAGACCGGAAACACGGTGACCGGAGACTGGTCGACCCCAATGCCCGCGACGCTCGTCGCATTCGGCGCGCCCGCCGACCTCGACATCTCCGGTCCGGTGACGGGGACGGTGACGGGGACGGCGGCGGAGCTCACGTTCGGATTCCTCGACAACGAGGTGTTCAGGCAGTTCTTCGCCGAGGGCTGCGCGCTCTCCGTGTCGGTGTCAGCGTTCACCGCAACGACGATGGAGGGGACGTGGATGACCAACGCATCGTGTCTGCCGCCGGCCGTCGACAGCGGCACCATGATGCTGACTCGACCGTAGCCGGGCAGTTGCCCACTACCGCTACGTCAACTCGGCGCAAAAGGCAGCGAACGGGAGGACGCGCCCGTTCCAGCGGCTGGTGTCTCCCATGCACGAAGATGATGGCCGCGCGCAGTCGTTCGGTATATAAGGGTGGTGATCGCACCACCGGTTGCCAGGACGGGCGGCTCGGGGCGAGCCGTCGGTCATTGCAAGGAGAAGTGAAATGAATCACCGGGATGACGTGTCGTTTCGCATTGTCGCCGCCGTCGCCGCCATCGCGGCCGTGGCCGCCGTCACCGCGTTCGGCGCCGCGCCGGCAGCGGCCCAGGGTGACCCGCCGCGCACGGCGTGGGGCCAGCCCGACCTGCAGGGGGTGTGGGACTTCCGCACCATCACGCCGATGTCGCGGCCGCAACGCTATGGCGACAAGGAATTTCTGACGGCGGAAGAGGCGGCGCAGCTCGATCAGGCCGCCATCGAACGCAATGCGCGGCTGTGGAACCGGCCGGCGCAGCGGACCGAGGCCGGCGGGAATGTCGATCGGGGCACCGAGGGCGCGCCGGGCTCCTACAACCAGTTCTGGCTGGACCAGGGTCTGAATACGGTCGGGACCAGACGCACATCCCTGATCACGTATCCGCCCAACGGCCGGATGCCGTCGCAGACGGCGGCAGGGCAGGGCCGGGCGGCGGAACGGCGGGCGTATCGGCGGGAGCATCCGGCCGACTCCTGGGAGGACTTCAGCTCGGGCGTGCGCTGCATCCTGGGATTCAATGCGGGTCCCCCCTTCACGCCGAGCGCGTACAACAACAACATGCAACTGTTCCAGACGCCGGACCACGTGGTGGTGATGACCGAGATGGTCAACACCGCCCGCGTCGTGCCGCTCGACGGGCGTCCCCATCTGGACCCGGACGTGCTGCAGTGGTCGGGCGATTCGCGCGGGTACTGGGAGGGCGACACGCTCGTCATCGAGACCCGCAACTTCGACCCCAAGCGGAAGTGGCGCGGCACCACGGCCAGCGCGCGTCTGGTCGAGCGGTTCACCCGTGTCGACGCCGAGACCCTCAACTACGAGTTCACGGTCACCGATCCGGAGACCTGGATGAGTCCCTGGACCGCATCGGTCCCGTTGCGGCTGAACCCGGAACCGATGTTCGAGTACGCCTGCCACGAAGGGAACTACTCGATGCCGGTCATGCTGGGCGGGGCGCGCGTGGAGGAGGCCGCCGCCGCCGGCCAATAGACGGCATGACGGCCCGCTGCACCGCCGCCCTCGCGATCGTTCTGTGGCTCGGCCCGGTCCTGCCGGTCTCGGCGCAACTGTCGGCGCCCAACGCCGAAGGGGTGGCGATGGGCCACCTGCACTACTACGTGCGGGATGTCGAGGCGAATCGGCGCTTCTGGGAGGCGCTTGGCGGCGAGGCGTCGACGCTGGGCCGGTCGGTGGTGGTGACGTTGCCCGGCGTCCTCGTGTTTCTCAGCGAGGGAGAGCCGCAGGGAGGCACCGAGGGCTCCATCCTCAACCACGTGGCGTTCAGGGTGCAGTCGCTGGACGCCGTCGCGGACGCCGGTTTCGAGTTCGACGTGTCCACGCCGTCCAGCGGTGTAACCAACGTGTTCACGCCCGAGGGAGAGCGGATCGAGCTGTTCGACGACACGGCGACGAACCTGACGTTCACGCTGGACGACGGGGGCAGTGTGGACCCGGTCGCGCGGCGGCACAACGAGCCGCTGGGCGTGCCGATCAGTTCGCACCATCTGCACCTCTATCTGCTCGACGCGGAGGAGGAGGCGGCCCAGGCCTGGTATGCCGGGACGTTCGGCGGCCTGCCGGGCACCCGCTGGCGCTACACGGCGGTGGACCTGCCGGGCATCAATCTCAACTTCTCCCACAATCCCGACCGCGGTGGGGCTCCCACCCGGGGGCGCATGCTCGATCACATCGGGTTCGAAGTGACCGGTCTCGACGCGTTCTGCCGCCGGCTGGAGGCGAAGGGCGTGACCTTCGACGTGCCCTATGCCCGCACGGCGGCGGGCATAGGCTATGCCTTCCTGACCGATCCCTGGGGCGTCTACATCGAGCTGACCGAGGGCCTGCGCGGGTTGTAACCGGCGGGCCGCGCCGGTCGCCGCGATAGGAGATAGCGCCATGGTATACCGTGAGGTGCGACGATGACCCGCTGGCTGACCACATGTCTCGTGCTGGCGCTGCCGGCCGCCGCGCTTGCGCAGGAACGGTTCGAGTTGGGGCCCGACTCGCAACGGCAGGCCGGTGTGCCGCGCGGCGAGATCACGCAGCACCGCTGGGAACAGAGCCGCGTGTACCGCAACACCGAGCGCGACTGGTGGATCTATGTGCCGGCGCAATACGACGGCCAGACCCCGGCGGCGCTGATGGTGTTCCAGGACGGCGCGAACTACCTCAATGAGGAGGGGCCGATCCGCGTGCCGGTGGTGTTCGACAACCTGATCCAGGCGGGAGAGATGCCGGTCACGATCGGCGTGTTCATCAACCCGGGGCACTTCCGCGGCGACAATCCGCAGGGTCCGGCCCGGAATCGGAGCACCGAATACGATTCGATGACGGATCAATACTCGCGGTTTCTGCTCGAAGAGATCATTCCAGAGGTTCGCAAGACCTACCGCATCACGGACGACCCGGAGGGGTGGGCCATCGGCGGCATCAGTTCGGGCGGTATCTGTGCCTTCACCGTGGCCTGGCAGCGGCCCGACCGGTTCCGCAAGGTGGTGAGCCACGTCGGCAGCTTCACGAATATCCGCGGCGGGCACGTGTACCCGGACCTGATCCGGCAGAGCGCGCCGAAACCGATCCGGGTGTTTCTGCAGGACGGGTCGCAGGACTTGAACATTCGACCTGGCAACTGGTGGCTGGCGAACCTGCAGATGGCCGATTCGCTCGAGTTCGCCGGCTATGACCACGACACCGCCTGGGGCGAGGGTGGCCACAACCTCAATCACGGCGGGGCGATCTTCCCGGACACGATGCGCTGGCTGTGGCGCGACTACACACCGGCGCCGTGATCGGCCGCCGGCATCGACGTGCACCGGGATCGGCGCAGGGAGACGACACGATGACGAGCGGCGAACGGAAGGGTCTTGAGCGGCGGGTCGGGGCGCGCGTACGCGTGGGCTGCATCGGGGCGGCGCTCGCCGGTCTGGCCGTCGGCGTCCCCGTGGAGGTGTCCGCGCAGCCGACAGCGGCGGGGCAGACCGCCTACGAGCAGTCGTGCGCCGAATGCCACGGGAGCCGGCTGCAGGGCGGGGCGCATGGACCGGCGCTCAGCGGTGTCAGCTTCAGCAGCGTGTGGGGCGAGCGGAGCGCCGCAGACCTGTTGGCATACCTCCGGGACGAGATGCCCCCGGGGCAGCCGCGTTCTCTGAGCGACGCCGCGTATCGCAGCATCGTCGCGTTCATCCGTGCCGCGGACGGGCGCGAGGGCGCCATAGCGGCCGCGGCGCCGGCGTCCGACCCCGAGCCGTCCGAGCCGGGCGGGCGCACAGTCCGGTTCGGTGATCGCGAGGCGACTGGGCTGTCTCCGGTGACCGATGCGCTGCTGCGTGAACCGCCCGCCGCCGACTGGCTGACGTGGCGCCGGACGCTCGACAACCATGGCTACAGCCCGCTCGATGAGATCACCCGCGATAATGTGAGCGAACTGCGGCTGGCCTGGGTGCTGTCGATGCGCAACGGCGTCAACCAGACGACGCCGGTCGTGCATGACGGCGTGATGTTCCTGGCCAACCCCGGCAACGTCGTGCAGGCGATCGACGCGGTCACCGGAGACGTTATCTGGGAGTATCGCTACGAGGTCCCGCCGGATGCCCTGACCGGCGTCGGCGCCACCCGCGGGCTCGCGCTCTACGACGACAAGGTGTTCCTGTCGACCTACGATGCGGCGATCGTGGCGCTCGACACACGCACCGGCGAGCAGGTGTGGCGCACGGTCAAGGCCGACTACACGCAGGGCTTCACGCAGACCAGCACGCCGATCATCGCCAATGGGGTGGTGGTGAGCGGTCTCAACGGGTGCGAGCGGTTCACCGACGCCGGCTGTTTCATCACCGGGCACGATCCGGCGACCGGCGAGGAACTGTGGCGCACCTCGACCATCGCGCTGCCGGGCGACCCCAACAACGGCTCCTGGGGCGACGTGCCGCCGCATCTGCGCGGCGGCGGCGACACCTGGATTCCCGGCAGTTACGACCCTGATCTGGATCTGTTCTATATCGGCACCGCCCAGGCGAAGCCGTGGGTGGCGGCCAGCCGCGGCATGTCGACCGGCAATGCCGCGCTCTACACCAACTCGACGCTGGCGTTGCGGCCGGCGACGGGACAGGTGGAGTGGTATTTCCAGCACGTGCCGGCCGAGACGCTCGACCTCGACAGCGTCTACGAACGCGTGCTCATCGACGTCGACGAACAACGCCTGCTGTTCACCACCGCCAAGGACGGTCTGCTCTGGAAGCTCGACCGGCGCACCGGCCAGTTTCTCGATGTCAGGGAAACGGTGTTCCAGGACATCTTCGAGTCGATCGATTCGCGCACCGGACGCGTGACCTATCGCCAGGACATCCGGGATGCGCAAGTGGGCGACACGGTGCCGGCCTGCCCCGGCCTCTTCGGGGGGCACAACTGGCAGGCGTCGGCCTACAGTCCCGAGACCGGCGCGCTCGTCATTCCGTTGCAGCAGATGTGTATGACGATGACCGGCCGGCCGGTCGATCTGGTGGAGGGCAGCGGCGGGGTCGCCGGTATTCCGGAAATCCGGCATATGCCGGGCACGGACGACAACGTCGGCAAGATCGCCGCCTACGACGTGCGCACGCTGGAGGAGCTGTGGAGCCGCGAGCAGCGGGCGTCGTTTCTGACCGCGGCGGTGACCACCGCCGGCGGGCTGGTCTTCGTCGGCGACGTCGACCGCTACTTCCGCGCCCTGGACGTCCGCACCGGAGAGGTGCTGTGGGAGACGCGGCTGGGGCATGCCGCGCACGGGTACCCGATTACCTACGAGGCAGGAGGCACGCAATACGTGGCGGTCCCGACCGGACTCGGGCTGTTCCGGGCGATCGCGGCCAGCCTCAGCCCGGAGATCTTCACCCCTGAGAGCGGCAACGCCCTGTATGTGTTCGCGTTGCCATAGCGCTCGGCATGCTCCGCGGCATGGGGCAGGCCGAGCACCGGGCGCCCACAAGGGGCGCCGTTACAGGGCGAGGTGTTGCGCGGGGGCATCCGTGTAGGGGCGCCGTTACAGGGCGAGGTATTGCTCGGGGGCATTCGTGTAGGGGCGCCCCTTGTGGGCGCCCGTTCTCCGTTGCCGGCGCCCCGGTCGATTCCGATCAACCACCGGGCGTCAATTCTCCAGCCGACGGATCTTGAGGTTCCGGAACGCCACCGGGTCGCCGTGATCCTGGATGGCGATGTGTCCGCCGTCCTCGCGGGCGTAGCGGGGTAGTGCGGCGAACTTGCTGGCCTGCACCCGCTGCGTCCAGTCGTCGCTGCCAATCTCGTAGTCGAGCAGTTTGACGCCGTTCATCCAGTGCTCGACGTGGGCGCCGCGGGCGACCAGGCGGGCGGTGTTCCATTCGCCGGCCGGACGGGTGACGTCCCGCACCGGCGGGTGGACGGCGTAGTTGCTGCCGGCCGAGGTGATGGCCGCGCGGCCGTCTTGATGCCCGGCGTTGTGCAGAATCTGGAATTCCGGTCCCGTGTGCCACGGCGGCCCGTCGCCTTCGGCGACCCGGAACATGACACCGCTGTTGCCGCCTTCCTCCACTTTCCAGTCGAACACCAGTTCGAAGTCGGCGAATTGCTCGACCGTGACCAGGTCGCCACCCTGGTCCACCCGGGCGAGCGCGCCATCCACGGCCTGCCAGCCGTCCGGCGTGGCGTCCCGCTTGTAGCCCCGCCAGGCGTCCAGCGACTCGCCGTCGAAGAGCAGTTGCCAGCCCTCGTCGGCCTCGTCCGCTGTCAGGGTGTTGTGCGCGGCGGCGGTGCTGCTACTCATGTTCCCCATGGCCCAGTTGATGCCCTCCAGGAGATGCCGCTGGAAGCGCCCGTCGTCCCAGACCTCCGGGCGATGTCCGAGCGCGGTGTAGAACACGCGGCCGGCGCCTTCGTCGCGCGTCCAGGCGAGCGCGAAATCGCGGTCGCTGCGCTTGATGCCGCGGGCGGTCATGTCGACCGACTCGACGTCCAGGCTCAGCAGGACGTTGACGTTGTCGCGGGACCAGGCGCGGTACTGGTAGATCTCGTCGTGGATGCGGAACGATTCGCCGAGATGGCGCGTCGCGGGATGGCTGCCGTCCTCGACCCGCACCGTGACCTCCTGGTGCCAGGGGTGTCCGTCGAAATAGCCCCCGATCAGCGCGAGATAGCCGGGCCACTCGTAGAAGGTGTCGGTGGCGCTGTGCACCCCCACGAAGCCGCCGCCGCCGCGCACGTATGCGAGCAGCGCCGCCTTCTGGGCGGCGTCCATCGGCAATTCTCCGGTGGTGAAGAAGACGACCGCGTCGTATTGGCTCAACGTGTCGGCAGTCAGGGTCGACGCATCACGCGACACAGTGAGGTCGAACTGATCCGACTCGGCGGCCAGCCGCGAGAAGACCGCTTCGGAATGCGGCAGCACCGGATGCGGGAAGGCGGCCGATTGCGTCAGATACAGCACCTTGGCCGGTGCGGCCTCGACGATCGGTGGTCCGGCGGCGATCGCGAGCGCGGTCATGACGACGATGGGACGAAGCATGGTCTGTCGCACGGGCACCTCGATTTATCGGCCGTATTCCGAGGTCGGCCGGTTCCAACGGTCCATTCTACCGCTCCTGTCAGGCCGTGCTACAGTGCAAATCATGAATCGACGTGAGGCGCTGCGTGCGCTCGTGTCCGGCTATCCCTCTTCGGCCTGCCAGAATCCCACCCTGACGATGATGGCGCTCGCCTCGCGTTCCTGTGACTACCTGATTGAGGAATATCGGGCCGGACGGACGTAGCGCCATTTCCGGTCAGCGCGGAATCGCAGATGGCGGTACTTGGGCTCGATGTCGGCACGGGGGGCACGCGGGCGGTGCTCGTCGACGGCAACGGGCGGATGCTGGCCGCGGCGACCGAGCCGCATGCGCCGTTCGCGTCGCCGCGGACCGGCTGGGCCGAACAGCACCCGGACGACTGGTGGCGTGCCTCGCAGCGCGCCATACGGGCGGTATTGGCCAACGGCCGGACGGCGGCGGCCGATGTCGAGGCGCTCGGACTGTCGGGGCAGATGCACGGCGCGGTGCTGCTCGACGCGGCCGGCGACGTCGTCCGGCCCGCCCTCATCTGGTGCGATCAGCGGACCGACGCGCAGTGCCGCTGGCTGACCGGGACGATCGGCGCCGATCGCCTGATCGAGCTGGTGAGCAATCCGGCGCTGACCGGGTTCACGCTGCCGAAACTGCTGTGGGTGCGTGAACATGAGCCGCGTGCGTGGGCGCAGGTCCGTGCCGTCCTGCTGCCGAAGGACTACGTCCGCTGGCGTCTGACCGGAGAGCGCGCCACCGATGCCGCCGATGCCTCGGGCACGCTGATGTTCGATGTCGAGCGGCGCCGCTGGTCGGCCGAGGTGCTTGCGGCGGCCGGCATCGAGCGCGGCCTGCTGCCGCCGGTCTACGAAGGGCCGGAGGTGACCGGTCGCGTGACCGCGGGCGCGGCGGAGGCCACGGGACTGGCGGCCGGGACAGTAGTCGTGGCGGGCGGGGGCGACCAGGCGGCCGGCGCGGTCGGAATGGGGGTCGTCCGTCCGGGCACCGTCAGCGCGACCATCGGCACCTCGGGCGTGGTGTTCGCGGCGACCGACCGGCCGGCGCGCGACCCCGGCGGGCGGGTGCATACCTTCTGTCACGCGGCGCCGCACCGCTGGCACGTGATGGGGGTGACGCAGGGCGCCGGGCTGTCGTTGCGCTGGCTCAGGGACACGTTCGGTTCTGGCGCCGCCCCGGCGGACGGCCGCGACCCCTACGATCGGTTGTGCGACGAGGCGGCACAGGCGCCGCCGGGATCGGACGGCGTCATGTGGGCGCCGTATCTGATGGGCGAGCGCACCCCGCATCTCGACCCGCACGCCCGGGCCGCCCTCGTGGGGCTGTCGGCATCGCATTGCCGGGCGCACGTGATCCGGGCGGTGCTCGAAGGCGTGGCGTTCAGTCTGCGGGACAGCTTCACGATCCTCGCGGAGATGGGTGTGCCCGCCACCCGCATCCGGCTCGGCGGCGGGGGCGCGCGTTCGCCGCTGTGGCGCCAGATTCAGGCCGACGTCTATGCGCACGAGGTCGAGCGGCTCGCGGTCGAGGAGGGCGCCGCGTTCGGTGCGGCGCTGCTCGCGGGTGTCGGGGCCGGCCAGTGGGCCAGCGTCGACGAGGCCTGTGACGCCGTCGTGCAGGTGGCCGAAACGGTCGCTCCCGTGGCGGACCACGCCGCCCTGCTGCGCACCGGCTACCAGCGGTTCCGGACGCTCTACGGCGCACTGCATCGGTAGGGACGGCCGCACGCGACAGAACGGAGAGGCACGCCATGTCTAACGACGCCAACGACGCCTACGACCCGCGACCCGAGCACAAGTTCTCCTTCGGCCTCTGGACGGTCGGCAACCCCGGGCGCGACCCCTTCGGCGCCCCGGTGCGGCCGCGGTTGACCCCGGTCCAGCTTGCCGGGCTGCTCGGTGACGTCGGCGCCTGGGGGGTCAATCTGCATGACAACGACCTGGTGCCGATCGACGCGACGGCGGCCGAGCGGGACCGCATCGTGCGCGACTTCCGGCAGGCGTGTCTGGATAACGGGCTGGTGGTGCCGATGGCGACGACGAACCTGTTCACGGACCCCGCCTTCAAGGACGGCGCGTTCACCGCCAACGATCCGGCGGTGCGTGCGCTGTCGGTCCAGAAGGCGATGTCCGCGATGGATCTCGGCGCCGAGCTCGGCGCGAAGATCTTCGTGATGTGGGGCGGACGCGAGGGGACCGAGACCGATGGCTGCCGGCGGCCGGACGTGGCGGTGCAGCGTTTGCGGGAGGCGGTGAACTACCTGTGCGAGTACTCGCTCGCCAGCGGGTACGACTATCGCTTCGCGCTCGAGGCGAAACCGAACGAGCCCCGCAGCGACATCTACATGGCGACGACGGGCGCCTATCTGGGCTTCATCGCCACGCTCGATCATCCCGAGCTGGTGGGGGTCAATCCGGAAGTGGCGCACGAGCACATGGCCGGGCTGAACATCACCCACGCCGTGGCGCAGGCCTGGGAGGCCGGCAAGCTGTTTCATATCGACCTGAACGACCAGGTGATCGGCCGCTACGACCAGGACTTCCGGTTCGGGGCGGCCAACCCGAAGGCGGCGTTCTGGCTGGTGAAGTTCCTCGAGGACGTCGGGTATGCCGGCCCCCGGCACTTCGACGCGCACGCCTATCGCACCGAGGGCCCCGAGGGGGTGCGGGACTTCGCCCGCGGATGCATGCGCACCTACCTGATACTGAAGGAGAAAGCGGCGCGCTGGCAGGCCGACCCCGAGATCGGCGAGATCGTCGCCGGGTTGAACGCAGCGACGCAGCCGGTGCCGCCCATCGGGACCTACTCGGCCGAGGGGGCGCAGGCGCTCAGGGACACCGTCTTCGATCGCGCGGCGCTCGGTGCGCGCGAGCTGTATTACGAGCGGCTCGATCAGCTCACGGTCGAACTGCTTCTCGGCGTGCGGTGACGCGCCGGCATGTCACGGAGGGTGACCGATGGGTGGATGGGGCAGACGGGTAGGGGCGATCGTCGCAGCGCTGGCGGTGAGTATCGTGGTGATCTCGATCGTGCAGGCGGTGAGCGGGTGGATGTATCCGCCGCCGCCGGGTCTGGACCTCACCGATCCGGAGGCGCTTCGGGCGTTCGCCGAGCAGTTGCCGATCGGCGCGCTGCTGATGGTCGAGCTGTCCTATCTGTTGGGCAGTCTCATGGGCGGCGTGACCGCCGGCATCATCGGCAGGGACAGTGTCTACCGCCTGGGGGCCGTCGTCGGCGGCCTGTTGACCCTCGCCGGCTTCTCCAACCTCGCGGCGATTCCGCACCCCGTCTGGTTCGCGGTCCTGTCGACCGTGACCTATGTGCCGTGCGCGCTGACCGGTGTGTGGATCGTCGAGCGTTGGCGGGGGCCGCGCCCGTCCTGACCCGGGGCGGCGGCCGGCGCGGCCGGTCGGTTACAGCTCGCGCACCCAGATGTTGCGGAAGCTGACGAGATTGCGGTGGTCCTGCAGCATGATCGGCAGCGCGTCGACATGCGGCGCGTACTTCGGCGCGCCGCGGAAGACGGTGGGACCGTCGAGGGTGACGTGGTTTTGCACCAGCACGCCGTTATGGAGCACGGTGAGCGTCGCCGGCTGCGCCACGGAGCCGTCTGCGTTGAACCGCGGCCGCAGGAAGATGATGTCGTAGGTCTGCCATTCACCCGGCCCGCGTGACGCATTGACCAGCGGCAGGTGCTGCTTGTAGATGCTGGCGGCCTGCCCGTTCGAGTAGGTGGGGTTCTGCCACGAGTCGAGCACCTGCACCTCGTAGAGTCCCATCAGAAACACGCCGCTGTTGCCGCGTCCCTGGCTCTCGCCGACGATGTCCACCGGCGTGCGCCATTCGATGTGCAACTGGACGTCGCCGAATCGCCGCTTCGTGGTGATGCTCCCCGTACCGGGGCGCACCGTGAACGCCCCATCCGCGACATCCCATTCCGCCGATCCGCTGCGTCCCTCCCACTGCGAAAGGTCGCTGCCGTCGAACAGTACGATGGCGTCGGCGGGCGGGGCGTGATGACCGCCCGGGTCGACCACGTGCGGAACCGGGTCCCAGACCTCGGTCTCTTCGGGCGGCGGCAACTCCTGCTGGGCGGTCGCCGGACCGCCGGCGAGGACGCACGCGAGTGTGACGCAGGCGATGGTGCGGGGCAATGCGTTCATCATGATGTGCCTGTTTGTCAGACGTTCGGCAACGTCCACGGGCCGCGATAGCGCGGCGTCACCATGGTGTTCGCCGCCGTGTTGTCCTTGAAATTCAGCGTCTTGCTGTCCCACAGCACCTTGCCGCCGGTGCGGAAGGCGATGTTGCCCAGGTGCGCGTTCACGGCAGCCAGACTGGCGACGTCGGCGTTGCAGATCGGCTGCTGTCGGGTCTTCATGCAGGCGATGAAGTTCTCGGTGTGCTGGTCGAGCCCGCGCTGGTTCTGGTTGGCCACCACCGGCGGCCGACCTTCCATCTTGTAGCCGACCGGCCGCCGGTTCTCGAGCCGTTCTTCGGGGTACAGCTCCCAGCCCTGGCGATCGACGACCAGGGTGCCGTTGTTGCCGACGAACGCGACCCCGTGCGCCCGCTGGAAGGGTCCCAGCTCGATGCCGGTGGCGTGCTCCCAGGTCATCAGGAAGTCGTCGAACTCGTAGAGCGCGGTCATGGTATCGGGGGCTTCCTGCGCGTCGTCGGGATAGGCGAACTTGCCGCCGCTGGCCACGACCGAACGCGGTGCCTCCGCCTGCATGCCCCAAAGCACGATGTCGATGATGTGCACGCCCCAGTCGGTCATCAATCCGCCGGCATAGTCCCAGAACCAGCGGAAGTTGAAGTGGAAGCGGTTCTCGTTGAACGGCCGTTCGGGCGCCGGTCCCAGCCACATGTCGTAGTCGACCCCCGCCGGCGGGACGCCGTCCGGCACGTTCGGCACCGGCGGCAGCCAGTTCATGTAGGCCCACGCCCGTACGCTGCGGATGCGGCCAAGCTGGCCCGAGTGAACGAACTCGATCGCCTCGGTCCAGTGGGGTCCGCTGCGTTGCCACTGGCCGCACTGGACGACGCGGTTGTGGCGTGCGGCGGCCGCCGTCATCGCTTCGCACTCGTGGATCGAGTTGGCGAGCGGCTTCTCGACATAGACGTCCTTGCCGGCGGAGCAGGCGTCGGTCATCTGCAGGCAGTGCCAGTGGTCGGGTGTGCCGATGACCACCGCGTCGAGGTCGTCGTTCTCGAGCAGCGCGCGATAGTCGGCGTATACCTGCGGCGTCTTGCCGGTCATCCGCTCGATGTCGGCCTTGCGGCGTTGCAGCACGTTGGCGTCGACGTCGCAGAGTGCGGCGCATTCGACCCCGTCGAGCCGCAGGAGGGAGTTGACATCGGAGAATCCCATGCCGTTGACGCCGATCGCCCCGATGACGATCCGGTCGCTGGGGGCCACCGGTTGTCCGCCCTGGGCGTTGGCCGCCGGCGCCCACAGCGCGGCGCTCGCGCCGGCCGCGGTCGTTGCGGAGGTCTGCAGAAAACGTCGTCTCGAGATGCTCATGGCCTGCTCCACGCGCGTTCGGCTGGAACGGTGGGGATCACGAAGATGATCACATTTCCTAGCATAGTGTTCGGCGGAAAACCCGCAAGTCATTGATTATATAGGGTGTACCGCCGATTTTGAGTGGCGAAGATCGTCCAGATATCGTATTCTTTGCGGGTGATCTCCCAAGGATCGACCCATTTCGGGGGAATCTTCGCGACATTGCCATCATGAGAGAAGTTCACCCGTCGCAGTTTCAGCTCGGGCAGGTGCCGGTCGAGCAGATCTGGATCAACCCGAAGTCGCGGGACGACATCCCGGCGGTGTTGAAGGGGCTTCAGCACCTCTGGGGCGACGAGGCGTTGCGCGCGCGGTTGTTGGCACTGCTGGACGAGCATATTCTGCCGCAGGCCGACCGCACGGTCGGGCGTCCGGGAATGGACCTGTGGCAGATTCTGGTGCTGGGGGTGCTGAAGCAGGGGTTGGGCTGCGACTTCGACCGTCCTCATGAATTGACGAACCATCACGATACGATACGCGCGTTCCTGGGCCACAGTGATTTCGGTGACAAGACGCATTACGAGTATCAGACGGTGGTTGACAACGTGTCGTTGTTGACGCCCGAGCTGTTGTCGGCGGTCGGGCGTCTGCTGGTGGAGAGTGGGCACAAGGTCGCCAAAAAAAAGCCTGGCGAGCCATTACGCGGGCGGTGTGACTCGTTCGTCGTCGAGACGGACTGCATTACCCGACGGACGTCAGTCTGTTGTGGGACGCGACGCGTTGCCTGCTGCGGGAGACGGGCCGGGCGGCTGAGCAGTACGCGGTGCGCGGGTGGCGTCGGTGGCGCCATCTGTCCCGAGAGGTCAAGAAACTGTTCAACAAGGTGCGCTCGACGCGGCGGGCGCAGCGGCATCCGGCGCGGGTGGAGGCGTATGTGGCGCGTTGCCGGGTGCTGGTGGAGCGAGCAGAGGCAACGCTCGACGCGTTGCGAGACCAGGGCGTGGGGGAATTGAGCTGTCGCTCCATCACAGGCCTCGTCGCTCACGCCCGGCGGCAAATTGACCAAGTGGAGCGGCGTCTTCTGCGTGGCGAGACAATTCCTCACGCGGAGAAGGTCTTTTCGATCTTCCAGGAACACACGCGTTGGGTCTCCAAAGGCAAGGCGGGCACACCGGTCGAACTCGGGGTTCCTGTCGCCCTTATCGAGGATCAGTATCAATTCATTCTTCACCACAAGGTCCTGTGGGCGGGCGAGGATGTGGACGTGGCCGTGTCGATGGTGCAGGAAGCGCAGGCCCTGTATCCGGCGTTGCGGGCGTGCAGTTTCGACCGGGGCTTTCACAGCCGCGCCAATCGGGTTCGCCTCGATGCGCTACTCGACGTCAATGCGTTGCCGGGGAGAGGGTATCTTGCAAAAGCCGACCGGGCGCGCGAAGAGGAGGACTCGTTTGCGGCCGCGCGACGTGCGCATCCGGCGATCGAGTCTGCCATCAATGGGTTGGAGCATCGGGGACTCGACCGCGTTCGCACCCATGGTGCGGACGGCTTCGCGCGTACGGTTGCCTTGTCGGTGCTGGCGGCCAACCTGCATCGCATCGGCTTGATCCTGCAGAAGCGGGAGCGCAAACGACACCGACTCGTCGCCTGAGCGACCGGCCCTGACAACCAGGCCGGATTCCGAGCCGGCAAGAGACGGCACGGCCCTACTGTCTGTGGACGCAGGACATCCGGGCTGATTGGCTGCCCTTCGCTATCCCGCAGCCCGTCAGGTGCCTCCCTCGCGGCCGGTTCGTGCCAAAATCACGCTCAGGATGCTACGAATTGGCGCAAATCTCTGCCCGAAACGGGGGTTTTCTGGCTGACACGAACTACGTCATTCTGGATCCGATCAGCATGGACTCCGCGGGTGATCACCCGCGGCCAGCGCTACGCCGGTGACCCGATGGGCATTGCCTACGGGGCCAGCGGGTCGGGCGTGGACGGTCCGGCCGACGTGGCGGCCGTCCTCAACGCCACGGGTTCCGCGGTGGCGTCGTGGCGAGATCGGGTGCGCCATTCCCCGACCGCGGTGCGGGCCCTGCCGAACCGGAGATTGCCGGCACTGGGCAGCGTGCTGGAGATGGACGTCTCGCCGGCGTTTACGGATCCCGACGGCGACAGGCTGACCTACACCGTCTCGTCGTCGGCGCCGTACGTGGCGACGGCACTTGCGGCGGGCGCCCGCGTGACGCTGACGGCGGTGGCCGCGGGCAGCGCGACAATTCGGGTGCGGGCGGTCGACCCCGTTGGTCTGAATGTGGCCCAATCGTTCATGGTCACGGTGACGGAAACGGGGACCGGGGTGCCTTTTGCCGATGACCCGATCGTGCCCGGGGTGACCCCGGTCAAGGAGATCCACATCACGGAGTTGCGGTTGCGGGTCGATGCGGTGCGGGTCGCGGCGGGGCTGGCGCGGTTTGCCTGGACGGATCGGGTGCTGTCGGCGGGGGTGACCGGGGTCAGGCTGGTGCATCTGCTCGAGCTGCGGTCGGCGCTGGCCGCCGCGTATGCGGCGGAGGGTCGGGCGGCGCGGTCCTGGACGGACGCCGCGCCGGTGGCGGGGTGGACTCTGATCAGGGCGGTGCACCTGATGGAGCTGCGCGCCGCGGTGGTGGCGCTGGAGTGAGGTGTTGCGGCGGCCGTCCTGGACGGCGGGGCCGGGGCCGGACGGCCGGGAGGGAGGTGGCGGCGATGGAGCATGGCGGACACGTGTCGCGGCGAGTGGCTGGCTGCCTCGTGGACCGGTGGGCGTGCCGGATTGCAGTGATCGCCGCGGTGCTGCTGCCGGTGGTTCCGGCGGCCGGGCAGCCCGGCGGGCTGTTCACGGCGGTGGGGCCGGCGCCGCCAGCCTCGGCGGTGCGCGGCGTCTCCCCGGCCCCGGCCGACGCGCTGACGTTGCGGCGCCGGCTGGTGACGATCGACCTGGGGCAGCTCGCGCCGCCGGGCGACGCGGCGCGGCCGGGCGGCGCGGCCGGTACCCCGTCCGCGCCGCCCGGGGTGCTGACCCTGGACCTGTTCGCCGACGCGGTGTTCACGGGCCTCATCGACCAGGCGGCGCCGACCTTTTCGGGCGGGTGGTCGCTGTCGGGCCGGCTGGCGGGGATCGAGCTGGGCACGATGACCCTGGTGGTGAACGGCGCGGTGGTCGCGGGCACGGTGCGGACGCCGGAGGCGACGTATCGCATTCGGCCGGCGGGGCGGGCGGGGCCTACCGCGATCCCGGAGGAAACTGTCCTCCCGGAGGGTGACCCCGCTGATGCGCCCGGCGCGGCGTCCGCGGAGCGGGGGGGGGCGCCATCCGGTTTCTCGGCGTGGCCGAGGCGCCCCAGAGCGTCGAGCAGGTGGCGATTCTCAGCGATAGGCCGGGGTGAATCTTGTCGAGGGGCGGGTGACCCATCCCGCGGTGGTCGAAGCCCACGGGCCCGCCTGTGCGCCTCTTTGTTAGCAGTCGGGGCTCTTCTACCGCAGCCGATCCGGAATTCAACCGGTTGGGGCAACCGGCCTCACGGCGTTACTCCAGGAGTTGGACCGCGCGCCGCAGCTCGTTGAAGTGCACGGCCTTGACGGCGGTGACACCCGCCTGCACCGACGCGTCGGAGTAACTGGGAAGGAGCCTTCCCGCGGCGGCGTACGCTTGATTGAGCGCTGCTCAGAGCTCCAGCAGATGCGCCGCTTTCGGGGCGGCTCCAGGCCTGAGGGTCCGGTCGGTCCACGGGAACCGCGGTCGCTCGCCCCTCGCCAGAAGGGCGTCGATTCGCTGCCGAAGCTGGATGACGTGCGCTGCCTTGACGACCGTCACGCCGGCCACGATCGGATCGTCCGTGAACCGCCGCGGCGTGAACGGCGCCGCCGCCAGCGTCAAGGAGAAAGCTCCGACGCTGCGCCATCTCCACGTCGTCGCTTCCACGGTGTACGTGCCCGGGCGCAATCGGATGTCGATGCAACTGTCGCGGGTATTCGAATGACAGTCGTCATTCTCTGCCGCCAATGCGCCGCCGCTTCCCGCGCCGTCCCGCACGTACAAGTACGTATCGACATCCGCCGACGTCAGATCCAACCGTACGTCGGCCGGCCGATCGAGACCGAAGCTGTAGTAGCGGGTATACCAGACGTAATAACTACTGTTCTGTCTGCGGTCGAGGCTAGTGCACTCGGGGCTCCAGGACCCGGCACGCGTGACCGTGCGCGACAGGTTGCCCAGCGTCTCCACGCACGGGTTCGGGACGGCCCGGATGGGGAGCGTATAGGTTCGAAGGGTCGCTCCGTCGACATCGTGCACCAGGTGCACGGTGCCAGCGCCGGGGACGCAGCCGGCCAGATAGACGGTGTTGCGGTTGTTAATGACGAACGTGTCGTCCTGTTCGGGTGGGCAGAGGTTGCGTGCATCCGGGTTGTGCGCCATCTCGACGCGCCGTGGCGTCCCCGTGGGGTTGGCGACGACGCGGATCGGCTCCGTCGCGCGGACCGTGAACCGCCGCCAGACGCCGTCGTCCTTGTAGCTCACGGCGGTCGGGTCCGGCGAGAGCCGGGCGCTCGCCCGCGCGCGGAACCGCGCCATGGTCGCCCGCGTCTCGTCGAGAACACGCCGCGCGTTGCTCACGTCCGCCACGCCCAGCGGATCGCCATTCCGGCTCTGTTCCGGATTCGAGAAGCGCGGCAGCCGGATGCAGTAGAAGCGCCCTTCCCTGTCGCACTGGCGGTTGTAGGCCATGATGGTGCGCCAGCGAGCCGATTTGGGAGCGCCTTCGATGAACGCCTGCTGGTTCACGTAGCCGTGGTTGTCCGGAAACGGCGTGACGCTGTCGTCCACGTAGACGTCGTGGCGAAGCCCCATGTTGTGTCCCAGCTCGTGAGCGAAGGTGTAGTTCGGAGACAGGCAATTGGCAGCGGTGATGCTGAAACCGGTGTCGGGTGTCTCCGGCCCTATGGCCGCCGCGATGCCGCACAGGCCCCTCAGGGGGGCGGTGATCAATGCCACGAGATCGGCCTTGTAATCGTCGCGGAGCGTGTGGAGATCGTCCAGGAAGCCGTCATGGAGGCCGGCCAGCCGATCGATGTCGACAAGCCCGCCGCGTTCCTCGTGGATGATCTCCCGCTTGTGCGCGAGTCTGATCCGCTGGATCACTTTGCTGGCCGCGTAGGCCCGGTTGGTCTCCGCGACGCTTAGGTCGATCAGTGCCGCGATCTCCGCTGCGCCGCCCGCGTACCATTTCGCGGCCGCGGTGAAGACGACCAGCACGTCGATGACCGACCCATCGTCGCGACGGGCTTGCGGCGGATCAGCAATCGACATTGGAATGACGGGAGGATCGCGTGCGGCTGAGACAGCCGGCGCGAGTTCGCTGGTCGCCGGGACCGGGGCGGCCACCGGCTCGGCCTCCGGCGGCAGCGTCGACAGATCGACCTTCCGGATGACGTGCACGCCGTCGCCGACCGAGCGGATCGTGTAGGTCTCGGGCGGGGCCTGCACGGTGCCGGCGACCACGTCGCCGTTCACCACCAGCACCAGCGATCCGAATTCCACCCGGTCGAGCCGGCCCGTCAGCGAGTAGCCGCCCGACGACGTGGGTGCCGTTTCGGTGACCGAGGCAAGAAGACGGCGTCGTCGAAGAGGTTCAGCGCAAGGCGTGCGGGGGGCGCCGCGCCACCTCCCGCGGCGTTCGCCTGCGCGATGGAGAGCACATCCATGTCGATCCGTACGCTGCGGCTGCGCAGGGTCGTAACGCCCTCCGTGACCGCAGCCGGCGGCTCCGAGGCGGCTCGGATGGTCTCATCGCCGGAATCGACTGCGGTGAACAGGCCGCCGACCTGCGCGTGGGCGTCGACCGCCGGGACGCACAGGCAGGCGACCGCCAGCAGCAGCCGCGTCACCCACCCCTCCGCCAAGCCTGTGTTCAATATCATCCTCGCAACCACGACTCTACACTCACGGCCCGACAGCACGGCCACGCGCGCGGCCCGGCCGCGAACAGCGCGCTCCGCATGCGGACGAGCCTACTGATACACCGCGACGAAGTTGCCCACAATTTCGCCCGCCAGGTAGGTCTTCGTGTGGACCCCCTCGGTCCCGATCCGGATCGTTCCCGATTCGCCGTTCACACCGATTGAGCCGAAGTAGACGTTGTTGCTGCCCGACCGGTTGTTCCGGCCTGCGTTGAACCCTACCGCGATGTTGTCCGAGCCGGTGGAGTTCGTGCGGAGGGCATCGCGGCCGATGCCGATGTTCCGGTCGCCCTGGCTGACCAGAAGCGCCTCAGCGCCGATGGCGACGTTGTGCTGACCAGCAATCGTGCTCTTCAGCGTGCCGGTGCCGATCCCGACGTTGAAAGACGCTGTCGTCGCGCGCAACAGGGAGGTCGTCCCGACGGCCAGGTTGCCGGAGCCGGTCGTCAGGGTGCGCAAGGTCGAGCGGCCGAAGCCGGCATTGTCCACGCCGGTGGTCAGGTAGTAGAGCGAATTCTGCCCGTACGCCGAGTTGCCCTTGCCCTCCGTCAGTGACGTCAGCGCCCCCGTTCCGAAGTGCGTGTTCGTCGCACCGCCGTGGTCCGACTCGATATCCGCACTGTCGGCATTCCAGTCGTCCTCCCAGTCCGCCGCCGACGCGACCGGGTACCCTAACCCGGTCGACAGGACCGGGCTCGGCTCGCCCTGCGGCCCCGCCGGGCCGCCCGTGCTGACCGCGCCCCCCGCGCCGATCGTCAGATAGAAGACCGCGCCCGCCCCGTCGTTCCACGTCAGCGCCAGCAGGTAGGTGCCCGGCAGAAGCGCCGGCAACCCCGTCACCACCTCCGACGGTGTTGCCGACGCCACCGCCAGCTCAGTCATGCCCAGCGTCACTGTCGGGAGGCCGGCCGAAAAGTCGTAGCCGTTCATCGTCAGTGTGGCGTTCGCGTCGTCGACGAGGGCCTCGGTGACAAGCGGTTGCGGCACCGGGGCCGGCGCGATTTCCTGATTGGCTTGAAGATAGGCGACACCGGCCAGAAGCACCGCTGCCAGGGTGGCGGTGAACCACAAACCACGTGTTTTCGTCATCGGAACGTCCCTCCAGTTGCTAGTCGGTGGTGAAACCGTGTTGAAGCCGCTTCTCTCCATGGTTCTATCGTTGCCTGAGAGCCAGTGGCAAACCCGTGAGCACCACGGGCTCTCTCATCGGCCCGTCCGGGGGGCCAACTCTCTCCCAGCGGCGCCCGGTCGGTTGCCATCTTACCGCGACTCCGGCTCGGGCGGCGGCAATTCGACGATCATGCCGCGGCGCGGGGTGGCGCCCGGCGGAAGCACGAGGCCGTCGCCTGGCGGCGGCGCCTCCCGGGCCGGTCGCCGCCTCGCCGCTGGCCACCACCGGCGGCATCAGGCGTTGCAAGCGCTCGCGCTGGTCAGACTCGGACAGCGTCGGCGACGCCGCGGTCCCGCCACCGGACGGCTCCGGGGCGGCCGGCCGCGCTGGCGCCGGCCGCGGGGCCCGGCGCTCTGCGCGGATCCTGACTCGGTCGTACACCGACGCCCCGGGGAGACTCGGCGCGCGCCGCGCGGCGAGATAGCCGGCGGCCGGCTGCAGGAGCAGGCGCAACGCCTCGGCCTCGGCGACACCCGCCAGGTGAAGCGACACCGGCGCCGCGCCGAGCGCCTCCGCGCCGACAAACCGGGTGTCGCCGGCCCGGGTCCATGCGGCCAGGACGTCTCGCAGGGGAACGCCGGCCGCGATCAGGGTCACGCACAGCAGCATGACGCCGCAGCAGCGCCGGTCACGGATTCCGGGAAACATGGATACCGCCCTCAACGCGGCCCTGCCGGCCCTCCGGGGCCGGGACCCTGGCCGCTACCCACGAACCGGCCTGAAATCCAGCAACGGAGGGTTTGCGCGGTTGTCCTTCCATTCGATGTCCGGCCCCAACCCGGGAAATCACCGATCCTCACCGAGGCCGCGGTGAATACGTTACCGAACTCATGACCCCGGGGGGACGCAGTCAGCGCAGCTCTCCCTCGATCGTGGCCACCCCCGTCACACCTCCGGACTCCGTCTCCGCATTCGCGCCTGCCACCTCCCGAAACCGCCACGAGGCCACGCATCGGATTCTGGTGCCGGTAAGGGGGATCACACTGCTCATGCTGAAGTTCTTGGAGCCGCCTGCCGCGATGCTACCGAGGCTGCGGATGCCCAAGTGTCGGCCATTGACGGTTCCGGTGACGACTACGTTCGCTACCGATCTCCGTGCGCGAAGAATCCCTCCCATCGAGACGCTCGCCAACCCTGTCGCGATATAATTGCCACGACAACGGGTGACCTCCCCCTCGAGCGCCGGGCCGCCACTACTGTCCACGGCCAACTTCAGCGTGAAGGGCCCGGTCACACGACCCCGGAACGTCGTTGCTTCAATCGTATACGTGCCCCGGCTGAGGCTGCGCGTGATCCGCGCGTTGCGGCCGCTTCCACCGTCGTTGTCAGATTCAATCAACCCCATGCCGGTCCCCGAACCGTTCCGCAGCGCCAGGTACGTGTCCACCGACGACGACGTCAGGTCAATCGTCACCCGCGCACCGCCCCGCAAGGTGAAGCTGTAATACCGCGCGTATCTCCCGTTCGAGTAGTGCACAGAGGGGCAACTCTCGGTCCACGAAAGGCTACGCGTCACCGTACGAGCCACCGGCCCCAGGGCCTCCCTACAATTGTCCAGCGCGAGTACCGCGGACCGCAGCTCGGTGATGTGCCTGGCCCGGATGGGGGTCGTTCCCGCCGTCACCCTTGCGTCGGTGTAGGTGGGCGCCCGCTGGCCCGCCGCGGTGTACGCCGCGTCCAGGGCGGTCCGCAGCTCTGTCAGGTGCACGCGCCTGATGGGGGTGACGCGGGGCGTCAGGGTCCGGTCGGTCCACGCGAACGCACGCAGGCCGGCCTGCACCCGCACTGCGTCGATCCACGTCCGGAGCTCCCGGAAATGGACGGCCCTGACGCGGGTCATCCCCGGTACGAGGGGGTCGTCAGTGAACCCGGTGATGCCGGGCGCCGTCACGGTCACCGCGATCGACTGCATCGCGCTCAAGCCGCCGGGATCGCGGGCGGTGACCGTGACCATCGCAGTCCCCGCCCCAACCGGCGTCAGCCTCACCGTCCTGCCGGACACCGCGGCCGTCACGATGCTGTTGCCGTTGGAACGCACGGTGTACGTCAGCGCGTCGCCGTCCGGGTCCGTGAAGTACCACGCGACGTTCACCGACGCCGCGCCATCGCTCACCGCCAAGGTCTGCGCGGAGATCGAGCCGGTAGGCCGAGGCGGCCGGTTGGTTCCTCCTTGCCTGGGCATGGCATACGCGTACAGCTTCTCTTCCCTCCAGTCCGTGACCCACATGGTCATGCCGTCGGACCAGAGAGCTATCGGGCCGACGTTGCCCGCGGCGATCAGAGTGTCGAAGTCCTTGCCCGGGTCACGCGCCTTGGTGGCCAGCGTGTACGCATACAACTTGTCGTCCGAGGCGTCCGAAATCCACATGGTCGTGCCGTCGGACCAAAGGCCTGACGGGCTGTGTCCCGCGGCGATCAGGGTATCGAAGTCCTTGCCCGAGTCACGCGCCTTGGTGGCCAGCGTGTACGCATACAACTTGTCGTCTGCGGTGTCCGCGACCCACATGGTCGTGCCGTCGGACCAGAGGCCGTGCGGGTGATTGTTGCCCGCCGCGATCAGAGTGTCGAAGTCCTTGCCCGGGTCGCGCGCCTTGGTGGCCAGCGTGTACGCATACAACTTGTCGTCCACGTAGTCCCTAACCCACATGGTCGTGCCGTCGGACCAGAGGCCGCCTGGGACGGTGTTTCCCGCGGCGCTCAGGGTGTCGAAGTCCTTGCCCGGGTCGCGCACCTTGGTTGCCAGCGTGTACGCATACAACTTGTCGTCCGAGTCGTCCGAGATCCACATGGTCGTGCCGTCGGACCAGATTCCTCGCGGGCGATTGTTGCCCGCGCCTCTCAGCGTGTCGAAGTCATGCTCCGGGGTTCGTTGCTGTGCGGCGAGGTCGTTGACCGCGACACATCCCAGGACAAGGATCACGATGAGAGCGCGTCGTCCGAAGTGCAGGTCAAAGCCATGGCCCCCCAACTGAGAGGTCGGCGCGACAGAACCGGTCACACTGATAGCCACGGCTCGTACCCTACACGATCTGCTGCCATTCTGAGTCACCCCGTGAAGAAGACCATGATCGAAACCACGAGCCCGACGATGACGACCGAGTGGTAGAGGTCCATCGGCGTCCAGCTACGGGCGCCGCCCGACGGACGGCTGCCGAAGGTCAGACCCGCCAATGCCGACCCGGACGGCGGCGTCGTCGCGGCGCTGACCGTGCAGAGCAGGACGACGCACGCCATGAAAAGCGCGAACCCGAAATAGAGGAAGTTGACGCCCGCGAGCCACGCCAGCGACAGCGGCAGGCCGTCGGGCCGCAGCTCGAGCAGCACGGCGAAGTAGACGCCCACGACGGCGCAGTCCAGCGATTCGAAGTTCATGCGGTCTCCGTCTCCGGTCGCGCGCGTCCATCCTGCGGCATGCACGCGGCTGGTATGGTATGACTGTGCGGCGCCAATGCGGCGTCGGGGTCACCAGGCGGCCCGGAACACAAGAGAATCACGACCCGAGCGGCTGGCGGCGGGGCGCCGGGTCTCGTAGAGGACGACCACGACGATGGCGCGACACGTCACGCTGTTCACCGGACAATGGGCCGATCTTCCGCTGGCGGAGCTGGCTCCGAGGGCACAGGACTTCGGGTTCGACGGTCTCGAGCTGGCCTGCTGGGGCGACCACCTCGATGTCGATCGGGCGGCCGCCGACCAGGCCTATTGCGACAGTCAGCGGGAGTTGCTGGCGTCGCACGGCCTCGGATGCTGGGCGATATCCCATCACCTGGCCGGCCAACTGGTCTGCGACCTCAACGACGATCGCTCCGACGCGTTTGCGCCGGCGGCGGTCCACGGAGATCCGGAAGCGAAGCGCCAGTGGGCGATCGAGACGATGAAGAACAGCGCGCGGGCGGCAAAGCATCTTGGCGTCGATGTCGTCTGCGGCTTCACCGGGTCGCCGATCTGGCATCTGCTGTACTCGTTTCCGCCGGTTTCCGCCGAGATGATCGACGCCGGGTATCGGCGGTTCGCCGAGCTGTGGCACCCGATTCTCGACGTCTTCGACGAGTGCCGCGTCAGGTTCGCGCTCGAGGTGCATCCGACCGAGATCGCGTTCGACATCGTGAGCGCGCACCGCGCGCTGGACGCCATCGACCGGCGCGAGGCGTTCGGGTTCAACTTCGATCCCAGCCATCTGCAGTGGCAGGGCCTGGAGCCGGCCCGGTTCATCGACGAGTTCAAGGACCGCATCTACCACGTGCACATGAAGGACGCGGCGGTCACCCTGGACGGCCGGACCGGGATTCTCGCCTCCCATCTGCCGTTCGGCGCAGCCGAGCGCGGGTGGGATTTCAGGTCGGTGGGTCGGGGAGACGTCGACTTCGAGGCGATCATTCGCGCCCTGAACCAGATCGCCTACCGCGGACCCCTGTCGGTCGAATGGGAAGATTCGGGGATGGACCGCGAGCACGGCGCCCGCGAGTCGTGCGAGTACGTGAAACAGGTCGATTTCGAACCGTCGAATGTCGCCTTCGATGCCGCGTTCGAGGAATGACGGGCAGACAGGCGGGCAGCGTCATGAGCGAGGCAGCGTCTCGGTTACTCCGCATGGGTATGGTCGGCGGTGGCCCCGGCGCCTTCATCGGCGACGTGCATAGGCGCGCCGCCTGTCTGCACGGCGATGTCGAACTGGTGGCCGGGGCGTTCTCGACGAGTCCCGCGCGGTCGCGGCAGAAGGGCAGCGAGCTGGGTCTCAGCCGCCGGCGCAGCTATGCCTCCTACACCGAGATGATCGAACGCGAGTTGGCGCTGCCCGAGCAGCGGCGGATCCACTTCGTGTCGATCGTGACCCCCAACCACGTCCACTTTCCGGTGGCCAAGGCGTTCCTGGAGGCGGGGTTTCACGTCGTGTGCGACAAGCCGATGACGTTGACGGTGGTCGAGGCGCGGCAACTCGGGCGGATCGTGCGTGCATCCGGGCAGGTGTTCGCCCTCACGCACAACTACACCGGTTATCCGATGGTGAAGCTGGCGCGCGACCTGGTCCGGCAGGGCGCGCTGGGTGCGCTGCGGAAGGTCGTGGTCGAGTATCCGCAAGGCTGGCTGGCGACCCGGCTCGAGGAGACCGGGATGAAGCAGGCGGCGTGGCGGACCGACCCGGCCCGCAGCGGCGCGGCGGGGTGCATGGGCGACATCGGTACCCACGCCGAGAACCTCGCCGAGTACATCACCGGACTCCGCATCGTCGATCTGTGCGCCGATCTGACGACGTTCGTCGAGGGACGCCGGCTCGACGACGACGGCAACGTCCTCGTGCGGTTCGAGCACGGTGTGCGCGGTGTGCTGCACGCCAGTCAGGTCTCGGTGGGCGAGGACAACGCCCTTTCCATCCGGGTCTACGGCGAGAAGCAGGGGTTCGAGTGGCGCCAGGAAGAGCCGAACGCGCTGCTGGTCAAGCCGGACGGCGCGCCGCTCGAGGTCTGGCGCCGCGGACACGGCTACGTGGCCGAGAAGAGCCCGGCCGCGGCACGCGCCAGTTGCCTGCCGGCGGGACACCCGGAAGCGTTCCACGAGGCGTTCGCCAACGTGTACCGCAACGCCGCGGACACGATCCGGGCGCGGCTCGCAGGGGCGCGTCCCGACCCGCTGGCGCTCGACTATCCCACCGTGGACGACGGTCTGCGTGGGATGCTGTTCATCGAGGCGGTGATCAGAAGCGCCCGCTCGGACCGCAAGTGGACCCGCGTACCTGCGCGCTGACGCCGTCGATATCGACCGCAGCAGCGGAGACGCGCTCCGAGCCGTTCCGAACGTCCACACAGCGGACCGACGGCGGCCCGACCGGCCACGCCGGCGCGCTCGCGGCGCCGGCCCTGCCGGAACACGCGGTCAGAACATCGCGATCGGGTTGGCGGGGCTGCCGGTGCCGCGGGCGACGTTGAGCGGCAGCAGCATGAACATGAACTCGTAACGCCCTTCTTCGGCGCAGGCCTCCGCGACCGGCTCGAGCCGCGCGTTGTCGAGCAGCGCGACGCCGAAGTTGAAGAGCACCCCGTGGACCGGCCAGGGCAGACCCGAGGCGCTGCGGCCGTCCATCAGGTCCCATCCCAGCAGCGCCACGTCGCGGTCACGGATGAATTCGGCGCAACTGGGGTGCAGCCCCGCGCCGGCCGCCTCGCCGCTGTCGATCGCCGACTGCCAGCCACTGTGTACCAGCAGCGCATCTCCGGGTTCCACCGCGACACCTTGGGCGCTGGCGATCTCCTCCAGTTCTGCGCCCTGGACCGGCCGGTCGCGGGTCACGTGCGGCACGCCGCGATGCCGCGGCACGTCGAGCAACACGCCCCGTGTAATGATGCCGGTGTTCCAGTGGGTAATGTCGGCGAAGTGGGCCCCCTGCGTGGTGATTTCCACATCGGGGTCGCGGCCTTGCCACATGCCGTCCCCGTCCCAGATATGGCACAGGGCGTCGATGTGGGTGATCGTGGCGCCGTGATAGATGAACCCCAGATAATCCATGACGTAGCCGCCGCCCGCGCCCAGCGAGCTCTTGGTCATGAAGTGCTGCGGCGGCTCGAACAGACGGCTCAGCGACACGGTGCGCCCGTTCCGCACCAGTCCGGCGGCCGCGCTGCGCTTCTCGGCGGTGATCAGGTTGATGGCGCCGACCTGGTCGTTCGTACCCCAGCGGCCCCAGTTGCGCCGCTCGCGGTACATCGCCGCGTAGTCGCCGTCTCCTGGTTGCGCGCCCGGCGCCGCCGCGGCGCGGGCGCGGGCCGCCTGACGGGCGAGCAGTTCGGGCGGCGAGAACGTGTTCGGCCGTCCCGGCGTCTCGGGGGCGGACGTGCCGCGCGGGGACCAGGCCTGGGCCGGGCGGGCCAGTGCGGCGCCGCCCAGCGCCGCGGCGTGCATCAGGAATCGTCGTCGTGATGAAGCCATTTCTCCTCCAGCGCCGTCCCGGTCGTGTTACGGCAGTCGGTACGCAACCAGTTCCGGAATCTCGCCGCCCACCGTCACGGCGATGTATTGCGTGCCGTCGTGCATGTAGGTCATCGGTGTGCCGATCGCGCGGGCCGGCAGGTCGACCCAGGCGAGGATCTGCCCGCTGGTCTTGTCTCGGGCGACCAGCCGGGGGCCGTCGCCGGTGCCGCCGGCCGAGAGCGCGCTGACCAGCAGCGTCTTCGTCAACACCGGCCCGCCGCGGCCGTCGCCGCCCAGCGGGGGCAGGTCGAGATCTCGCAGCAGCGGGTGATTGCGGATACGGTTGCCATCGCCGTTCGGCTGCATCCAGGCGTGGTCGCCCGCGTTCAGATCGATGGCGGTCATCCTGGTGTAGGGCGGCTTCAGCAGCGGCAGATCCTGTGGCATGCGCGGCTGAATGCCGGCCGCGAGCCCGCTGAACGTATAGCGCAGGTTGCCGCCCTCCGCCGGGTCGGGCGTGTAGTACTTCAGCACCGAGAAGCGGTTCACCGAGGGGACATACAGCATGCCGGTCTCAGGATCGGCCGCCGCGCCCGCCCAGCCGGCGCCGCCACCGACATGGGGACGCTGGATGGTGCCCTGCAGACCCCCGTCGTGACTCAGCATCGGCGGGCTGAACAGCGGGCCGAGCCGGAAGTTACTGACGGCCTCGACGGCCATCGCGCGGATCTCGGGCGTGAAGTCCACCAGATCGTTGATGGTCACGCCCTGGTACTCGAAGGGGGGTGGTCGGGTCGGAAACGGCTGGGTCGGCGAGAGCGCCTCGCCTTCCATGTCGGTGTCGGTCGCCACCGGGCGTTCCTCGATCGGCCAGACCGGGTCGCCGGTCGCGCGATCGAACACATAGGTGAACCCCTGCTTGCTGACCTGGGCGACCGCCTTGATTGGACGCCCGTCCACCGTGATGTCGACCAGGTTCGGCGCGGCCGGAAAATCGTAGTCCCAGACCCCGTGGTGCACCGCCTGGAAGTGCCACATGCGC
The DNA here is from genome assembly GCA_965220695.1 of Vicinamibacterales bacterium. Lineage (GTDB taxonomy): Bacteria > Acidobacteriota > Vicinamibacteria > Vicinamibacterales > UBA8438 > UBA9620. The sequence goes on from OZ244838.1 coordinate 1,432,382, forward strand.
GCGCCGGTCTCGATGTCGAGTGCGACCAGGCTTTCGGCGAAGAGATTGTCTCCCGGGCGGTGGCCGCCGTAGTAGTCGCCGGTCGGCGTGCCGATCGGCAGGTAGACGTACCCCAGTTCGTCGTCGGCGCTCATGATCGACCAGACGTTGGTGTTGCCGGAGTATCGCCACGACTCGTTCAGCCACGTTTCGGCCCCGAAGTCGTCCGCCTGCGGCACGGTGTGGAACATCCACTTCGTGTCGCCGGTCCGCGCGTCGATTCCCTTGAGCCAGCCGGGCGGCGCTTCCTTGCGCGTGGTGGCGTCCGAGATGACGTTCGGCGTGACCACGACGTCGTGCGCGACGATGGGCGGTGACGCCACGCCCATCAGGTTGCGGCGGGCGCCGCCCACGCCGCGCACCGCACGCGGAATGCCGGCCATCAGGTCGACCCGGCCGTTGTCGCCGAAGTCGAGGACCGGCTCGCCGGTACGGGCATCGAGCGCAATCAGATAGCCCTCGTTGGTGCCGAAGAAGATGCGGGCGCGGTCGCTGCCGGACTCGTCACTCCAGTAGGCGACGCCGCGGGAGTTGTAGAAATGCGTCGGCCGGCCGCCCAGGTACGCCTGCGGGTCATGCACCCAGAGCGTCTCGCCGGTCGCCGCGTCGATGGCGGCGACCTGATGCAGCGCGGTCGAAATGTAGAGCACGCCGCTGACCATCAACGGGGTGGCCTGAAACATCCGGAACTGGATGCGTGGGACCTGAGCCCGGATAGCCTCGAGATCGAGCGCGCCGTCGGCCGACTGCCAGCGCCACGCCAGCCGCAGATCGGCGAAATTGGAGGCGTCGATCTGGTCCAGCGGCGAGTATTTCGTACTGCCGAGGTCACCGCCGTAGCTGCGCCATTCGCCGTTCGTCGCGCCGTATTGCGCCAACGCCGGCGTGGACGACGCTACCAACGCACAACACCAGACCGCCGAGACCAGGCGTCGAGTTACCATGCCGCGCATCGCTGTCCCCTTTCTCAGGCCGTCGCAAGGCGTTCGGGCCGCCTACGCCTGCCTGCGCCGGTGGTGGCTGCCGGCGGTTCAATCCGGCAACGCGAAGACGAACAAACCGTTCCCGCCGACCGGACGTTTCACTTCCGGGGTGAGATCGGCCGGCAGCATACCGCCCCAACTCGCGCCGCCGGCGCCGGTCGGGACCGCGAGGTACTGCTTGCCGTTCACCGCGTAGGTGATCGGGAACCCCTGAATCGACGTCGGGAGCCTGGTCGACCACACCGTTTCTCCGCTGCGGGCGTCGAAGGCGAAGATCTCGCGGTCCCAGCTCCCGGCGATGGCGAGTCCGCCGGCGGTCGTCAGCGCCGCGCTGTTGATCGGCGTGCGGAACCGGCGGCGCCAGCGCACCTCTCCCGTCCGCATGCTCATCGCCAGGAACTCGCCGAGCTGCTCACCGCTGTCCGGATGGTGGTGGTTCGTACGGCGGACCGGTCCGGTGCCCCCGCCGCCGGCCACGCGATCGACTGGTCCGAACACCGCGGTCTCGCAATTGAGGTTGATCGGGATGAAGAAGGTCTCGAGCTCCGGGTAGTAGGACATGGCGCGCCAGCTCTTGAAGCCGGAGGTGCTCGGGCACCAGTGCACTTCTTCGCCGATCACGGGAATGGTGCCTTCGAGATAGGTGACCTGCCCGGTGGCGGGGTCGATGTCGGCGACCGTCTGATACCCCAGGTCGTGCGCATTCCGGAAACGCCCGGTTTCCAGCGCCATTTCCCAAAGGACCGCGATTTTGCCCATGGTGAAGACCGAGCGGCGGTCGTCGTAGTCGACGAGCACGCGTTCGAACACCTCGTCCATGTCGAGCGTCTCGCCAGGCAGATGCTGGTAGTACCACTTCATCTCGCCGGTGTCGGGGTCGAGCGCGAGCGTCGAGTTCGTGTACAGCGCGTCGCCGTCGGTGCCCCGGACGGCCCGTGCCCAGGGCTTCGCCTGCGAGGTGCCGTGGAACAGCGTGCGGGTGACCGGGTCGTAGCTGCCGGGGATCCAGGAGTCGCTGCCGGCCCTGAAAATCGGCGGCAAATCGCCCCAGGAGTCGCCGCCGCGCTGACCGGGCAACGCAATCGTCGAGGTGCGCCACAGCTCTTCGCCGCTGCGGGCGTCGAGCCCCACGATGTAGCAGCTCTCCTCGCGATAGCGGCCGCAGCCCGTGAGTCCGGAGACCACCTTGCCGTCGGCGACGATCGAGCCGCTCGAGAACTGGTAGCCGACGCCCTGGTCGATGTCGGTCTCCCAGACCTCGTCGCCCGTTCGCGCGTCGATGGCCACGACGTGGGCGTCGGCGGTGTTCAGGTAGATCTTGTCCTCGTACATCGAGATGTTGCGGTGCATGCGGCCCGGCGGCGGGCCGCCGAAGCTGTTGCCGGGGGCATCGGCCCCGCGCTCGTACTCCCAGATCAGGTCACCGGTGGCGGCGTCGAGCGCCTGCACGATCTCGCCGGGGTTCGCGACGTAGAGCACCCCGTCGTGCACCAGCGGGGTCGTCTGCTGCGGACCGCTGCGCAGCGCCCAGCTCCAGACCAGGCGCAGGTCGCCGGCGTTGTCGGGCGTGATCTGGTCGAGTGGACTGTGGGCCTGGGCGTCGAGGGTGCGGCGCCAGTTCAGCCAGTCGGCCGGATCGGGATCCTGGAGCATGGCGTCGGTCACCGGCCGGTAGTTCTCGACCTGCGCGGTGGCGGCCGATCCGCTGCCGAGACAGGCAAGCGCGACGGAAACGAGTGCGAAACGACGTGTCATTAGCAACTCCTGTGAGGCGAACTGTATCGCACCTGCGTTCGGCGATGCGAGCGCGGCACGCGCGGTGAAGGCGCCGCCGGTCTTCGACGCCCGATCGATGCGGGTAAACGCCCGATCCGGTTGGACGTATCCTATGGCGATGGGTATCGGCAGGTTGGCGCGCACTCTCGTTGTTGGCGACCGGCTTTCGGCGCCGTATGGATTGGTCCTGGTTGCACTGTTGGCGGCGCCTCCCATTGCGAACGCCGGCCAGGGCGGGCTGCCCGCGGCACCGCAGGGTCAGGCGCCGGCCGGCGGGTCCGCGGCCACGGTCATCGTCCCATTCGCGAATCTGAGCGGAGAGGCGGCCGACGATTGGATCGCGGTCGGCATCGCCGAGGCGCTCGCGATCGGGTTCCCGCCTGGCGCCGCCGTGATCGCCGCGCCGCCGGGCGGCGCGGCGCTGACCGGGGCGGAGGACCGGTTGTCGCTGGCGCTCGACGCTGGTCGCCGGCAGGGCGGCCGCCAGGTCGTCAGCGGGGAGTACCAACGGATCGGCGAGACCATGCAGATCACCGGACGCCTCGTCGATCTGGCGAGCGGGTCGGTCATCCGGTCCACGCAGGTCAGCGGCGAAATGAACGTTCTGTTCAACCTGCAGGACCAGATCGTTGCCGGGCTGGCCGGGCCGCCCTCCGTTGAGGCGCTCGATCGGACCCCGTCGACCCCGGCGCGCCCGGCGCCTGCGGTCGATGCGCGGTCAGACCCACCCGCCGCCGTGAGCGGCGCCGGGGCGACGCTCGCCGAGACCGGATCGGCAGGCGCAGTCGCGCCGCTGACCGCCGGCGTGGGCGACAACCTCCTGGCCCTCATCGACGGTCCACCGCCGCCGGTCGCGCCCGCGGTCATGAACCGGGACGCGGCGGGGCGCACGACGGTCCGGGCCATCAAGCTGACTACAGGGATTCGGATCGACGGCGCGCTCGACGAAGCGGTCTATCAAGAGGTGCCCGCGATCAGCGACTTCATCCAGCAGGTGCCGGTGGAAGGGGCGACTGCGTCCGAGAAGACCGAGGCCTGGATCATGTTCGACGAGACGAACGTATATGTCTCGGCCCGGGTGTGGGATTCGGCGCCCGAGAGCGAGTGGGTCGCCAACGAGATGCGGCGCGACACGAGCCAATTGCGTCAGAACGACACGTTCACCGCCTTCTTCGACACGTTCTACGACCGCCGCAACGGGTTCAACTTCTACACCAACCCGCTCGGGGCACGCGCCGACCAGCAGTTCACGAACGAAGGCAATCCCAACGGCGACTGGAACCCGGTCTGGGACGTCCGGACCGGACGGTTCGACGGCGGCTGGACCGTTGAAATGGAGATTCCGTTCAAGACCTTGCGATATCGCTCCGGGTCGCCGCAGATGTGGGGTGTGCAGTTGCGGCGGGCCATCCGCCGCAAGAACGAGTGGGTCTATCTGACTCGCCTGCCGATCTCGGCCGGCGGCGGAAGCGGTTCGGCTGGCATCTTCATGGTCTCGGCGGCCGGGACTCTGGTGGGGATTGAGCCTCCGCCGGCAAGCCGGAACATCGAGGTCAAACCGTATGCGATCGGCGGCATCACCAGGGACGCAGTGGGCGATCCGGGTGGTGATCATGTCCGCGACGGAGACTACGGGCTCGATGTGAAATACGGCATCACGCAGAACCTGACCGCCGATCTCACCTACAACACCGACTTCGCACAGGTGGAGGTTGACGAGCAGCAGGTTAACCTGACCCGTTTCAGCCTGTTCTTCCCTGAAAAGCGGGAGTTCTTTCTCGAGGGCCGCGGCGTGTTCGACTTCGCCCGCGGCGGCGTCGGCGGCGGGTTCGGCGGCCCTGGCGGTGGCGGCGGCGGGGGCGGCGGGTTCTTCGGCGGTGGGAATGCGCCGACGCTGTTCTACAGCCGCCGCATCGGGCTGCAGGATCGTGAGATCGTGCCGATCCTCGGTGGCGGCCGGGTGACTGGCAAGATCGGTCAGATCAGTGTCGGAGCGTTGAGCATTTCCACGGACGACGAGATGGTGTCGGACCGCGAGTCGACGAATTTCACCGTGGCGCGGATCAAGCGTGACATTCTGCGGCGAAGCACCATCGGCGGCATTTTCACCAATCGCACGGTATCGCTGTCCGGCGAGGGGCAGAGCCGGACCTACGGCGCCGACGCGACGTTCGCCTTCTATGACAACGTTCAGATGCTGGGGTACTACGCCAGGACCGAGACGCCCGATCTCGTCGGCAAGGATACGAGCTATCAGGCCCGCTTCGGGTATGGGGCCGACCGCCACGGCATGCAGGTCGACCACCTGCTCGTGGAAGACAACTTCTCACCGGAAGTGGGGTTCCTGCGGCGGGACAACTTCCGCCGCACCTACGTCGAGGGCCGGTTCAGTCCGCGGCCGCGATCTATCGAGTCGATCCGGCAGTTCCGTCTGACCGGCAGCGTCGACTACATTCTGACCGCGGACACGGGCTGGCTGGAGACGCGGCTGAACCGCCTGCAGTTCCAGACCGAGATGGAAAGCAGCGATCGGTTCGGGGTGACGTTGAACGACAACTACGAGTTGTTGCTGACGCCGTTCACGCCGCGGGGCGCCGACTTTGCCATTCCGGTCGGAGGCTATGGGTTCAAGGACGTCGAACTGTCCTATGCGCTCGGCCAACAGCGCCGGGTCAACGGGTCGGTGTCCCTGCAGCGGGGCGGGTACTTCCACGGAGAGATCACGACGCTGGGCTTCCGCCAGGGGCGTATCGCGGTGCTGCCGCAGATGTCGATCGAACCGAGTATCTCGCTCAACTGGATTGACACGCCGATGGGCAAGTACCGCACCGACCTGGCGGTAACGCGCATCAACTACGCCTTCAACCCGCGCATGTTCTTCAGCGGACTGGTGCAGTACAACTCCGCCGACAACAGCGTCAGCAGCAACCTGCGGTTCCGCTGGGAATACAGCCCCGGCAGCGAACTGTTCGTTGTCTTCACCGAGGACCGGGACACGATGACGCTGCGTCCCGACCGCAGCACGGAACTCCGCAATCGCGGCTTCGTGATCAAGTTCAACCGCCTGTTCCGATTCTAGAATCTGCTAGCGGGTCGCGTTGCCGGCCTGCACGGCCTCGAGATCGCCGCCCGCCTGTACGAGCAGGTCGATGACCGACTCGAAGTCCTGTCGGACGGCGTGGTGCAGCGCGGTCTGTCCACGGGCGTCGGCGGTGTTGACATCCACCCCTGTGTTCAGAACGACCCGCGCGAGCTCATATGCGAGGCGCTCGACATCGGCGCGGTCCGGCGCGGGGATGCCAACCCGGTTGCGGCGGTTCTCGGTGCCCTGGGTGACGCCCATGGCCGCTTGCAGCGCCGACATGCCGCTCTCGGGGACTGCGAGGGGATCGGCGTTGTGCGCCGCGAGCAGCCGCAGGATGTCGAGTTCGCCGTACTTGGCCGCCAGCCAGAACGCGTTGGCGCCGATCAGTTGGTACCGCAGGCTGAAGTCGGCGCTGAAACGGCGGCCGGGTGTGCCGTGCTCGAGCAGGGCGTTCACGTCTGCGCCGTGGTCGAGGAGCGCCTCGACCAGATCGGCTTGACCGCGCAGGACCGCTGCATGCAGCGCCGTGTAGCCGGCGCCGGCGGCGTTCGGGTCGGCGCCCTGCTCGACCAGGTAGACGCCGAGCGGACCGTGACCGCTGTGAGCCGCGATCACGAGCGCGCTGGCGCCGGAGGCAGCGGTGTCGTTGACCTCTGCGCCCGCCTCGATCAGCACCTGCGCCGTCGCCACGTCTCCCTGCCGCGCGGCGAACAACAGCGGGGTCGATCCGCCGTGCGACATGCGGAAGTTACCGATCGGGTTCGTGTTGCCGGCGGTGTTCTCGAGCTGGTCCCAGACCGCCGTACGCGCGTGGATGTCTGCGCCATGTTCGATCAGCATCCGGGCCACGGCGGCGTGCCCTTGGGCGACGGCCCACATGAGTGCGGTCTGATGCCGTTCCGCTTCGGCGGCGTTGACGTCGGCGCCGGCCGCCAGCAGCAACTCGACCGACTCGAGGCCGCCAGCGCGGGCCGCTGTCATCAACGGCGTTTCTCCCATCGTGAGCGCGGCATTCGGGTCGGCGCCGCCGTCGAGCAGGAGCCGGACCATTGCCGCGCTCCCGTTCCCCGCGGCGAGCCAGATGGCGGTGGCGCCGAAGTCGTTGGCGGTGCCGGCGTCGGCGCCCGCCTCGATCAGCATACGCGCCGCCTCGAGATCATCCCGGTTCGCTGCGTAATGCAGCGCCGTGGCGCCGTCGCCCTGCCGCCGGTCCGGGTCGGCGCCCTGGTCCAGCAGCGACCGCACGACGGTCGGGCGACCGCTCCTGACCGCCGAAACGACGTCGAGCGCCGGCTGGGCCGAGACCATGTCCGCCGTGGCGCACGCCGCGACGCAGACAGCGGCCACCAGCGGAGCAGGGCCCCACGATTGCTGCACCATATCGAACATGCTACTCCATGGTGATACCGATTGACACTTCGCCGTCTGTCCGCCACACTACGTCGATTGATGCAGTGGTCTGACGAGCAGGTTTGCCACCGTGCGATGCGGGCCATCGGGCTGGTCGCCGTCGCCGGGGCGGCGCTGGTGGCCGGCGGGTTGTCGGCTCGCACGGCGTCGGCTCAGACGCAGGATGCGGCCGCACCAGAACTGCTGGATGCGACGCTGTCGCGCTACTGCATCACCTGCCACAGCGATCGGTTGCGTACCGCCGATCTCAGTCTGGAAGCACTCGACCTGGCGCAGGTGGCGGCGCGCGCTGATGTCTGGGAGCCGGTGGCGGCGAAGCTGCGTACACGCGGGATGCCGCCAATCGGACGGCCGCGGCCCGCGGCCGACACCTACGACAAACTGGCCGCCTGGATCGAAGCGGAAATCGATCGCGTCGCGCTGAACCATCCCGACCCCGGGCGCACCGAAGCGGTGCATCGCCTCAATCGCGCCGAGTACGCGAACTCGGTCCGCGATCTCCTGGCGCTCGACGTCGATGTCGACACGCTGCTGCCGGCGGACGACTTCGACGAGTTCGGGTTCGACAACATGGCCGACGTGCTCACCGTGTCGTCGGCGCTGATGGGGCGCTATCTGGCCGCGGCGCGCAAGATCGGTCGGCTGGCGCTGGGCGAAACGCCGCTCGGGCCGGCGACAGAGACCTACAAGGTGCCGATTCTGTTGCTGCAGGATGACCGGATGGGCGAGGATCTGCCGTTCGGCTCGCGCGGCGGCATCGGCATCCGTCACTACTTCCCGGTCGACGGCGAGTACGACCTCGAGATTCGCCTCCACCGCAACTATGTGAACTACGTCCGGGGCATGGGCTCGCGGCATGAACTGCAGGTTCGTCTCGACGGCACGTTGGTGCGGACGTTCACCTTCGGCGGTGAGGAGCCGGACGTGGTGCAGGCGCCCGCCAGTTACGGCGGCAATCAGTTCGGGGATCCGGAGTGGGAAGAGTACATGCTCTTCGCCGACGCAAACATGCGCGTCCGGTTCCAGGCTCAGGCGGGGCCCCGTGTAGTTGCGGTGTCGTTCGTCCGCAGGTTCACCGAGCCTGAGGGGGTGCTGCAGCCGCGGCAGAGCGTCTTTGCAGTGGCGATCAACGAGATGCGCGACGGCCACGCCGCCGTCGAGCATGTGGCGATCGGCGGACCGTACTCGATCTCGGGGCCGGGAGACACCCCGAGCCGCCGCGCAATCTTCACCTGCCGGCCGGCCAGCGGCGCCACGTCCGACGAGGACACGTGCGCACGCACGATTCTGGGCTCGCTCGCCAGGCGCGCCTATCGCCGGCCGGTCGACACCACCGATGTCGAGACGTTGATGGAGTTCTACCGCGCGGGCCGCCGCGACGGCAGTTTCGACGCCGGCATCCAACTGGCGCTCGAACGGCTGCTGATCTCACCCGATTTCCTCTTTCGCGTCGTACGCGACCCGCCCGATGTCGCGCCGGCGACCGCCTATGCGCTGAGCGGACTCGACCTCGCCTCCCGACTGTCGTTCTTCCTGTGGTCGAGCGGTCCGGATGAGGAACTGCTCACCCTGGCGGAACAGGGCCGGCTCGACGATCCGGCAGTGCTCGAGCAGCAGACGCGGCGGATGCTGGCGGACCCGCGCGCCACCGAACTCGTGCGCAACTTCGCCGGCCAGTGGTTGTATCTGCGCAACCTGCGGGGAGTGGTTCCGGACGCCATTACGTTCCCGGAATTCGACGAGAACCTGCGCGACGCGTTCCGGGAGGAGACGGAGCTGTTCGTCGACAGCCTGATCCGCGAGGACCGCAGCGTGCTCGATCTGTTGGGCGCGGACTACACCTTCGCCAACGAGCGGCTGGCCGCCCACTATGGCATTCCCAATGTGTACGGCAGTCATTTCCGGCGGGTGACGCTGGACCCGCAGTTGGCCGAGCACCGCGGCGGCATCTTCGGCCACGGCAGTCTGTTGACCGTCACGTCGTATCCGAATCGCACCTCGCCGGTGCTGCGCGGCAAGTGGATGCTGACGAACGTGCTCGGCACGCCCCCGGCGCCCCCGCCGGCCGATGTGCCCGACCTGCCGGAGCGCGGTGAAGACGGCCGGGCGGCCACCGTACGCGACCGGCTGCAGCGTCACCGCGAAAGCCCCGCCTGTGCGGGCTGCCACGCACCGATGGATCCGCTGGGTCTGGCGCTCGAGAACTACGATGCGATCGGCCGCTGGCGCACCACTGGAGAGGCGGGGCTGCCAATTGACGCATCAGGCCAACTGCCTGACGGCACCGCCTTCGAGGGACCGGCCGGCCTGCGGTTGTTGCTGCTCGAACGGCGCGACCAGTTCGTGAGCGCCCTGACCGAGAAGCTGCTCGCGTACGCGCTCGGCCGGGCGCCGGAGTATTACGATCGGCCGACGGTGCGGGCCATCACGCGAGCCGCGGCCGACACCGACTACCGCTGGTCGTCTATCATTGTGGGTATCGTGAAGAGTTCACCGTTCCGGATGCGGAGGTCAGAGTCATGATCATCACCCAGAAGGCGATTCCCCGTCGTACGGTGCTCCGAGGGCTGGGTGCGTCGCTGGCGCTGCCGTTGCTCGACGGCATGGTCCCGGCGTTCGCCGCCACGCGGAACACGGCCGCGAATCCGACGCGGCGGCTCGGGGTCGTCTACGTGCCCAACGGCATGATGATGGAGCACTGGACCCCGGCGAGCGAGGGCGGCGGATTCGACTTTCCGACGATTCTGCAGCCGCTCGAGCCGTATCGCCGGCACGTCCAGGTGTTGTCGGGAATGCGCGGGGTCGAAAGCGCGGGGCCGCATGCGCGTGCCTCGACCCGCTTCCTGACCGGCATGCCCTCGAAGCCGGACGACGGGTCGAACCTGCTGGGTGGCGTATCGATGGATCAGATCGCCGGCCGTGTGCACGGGCGGGAGACGCAGTTGGCGACTCTTGAGCTCGCCCTCGACGGTCGCGACTTCGCGGGGTCGTGCGACGACGGGTTCAGTTGCGCCTACACCAATACGATTGCATGGGCGAACGAACTGACGCCGCTGCCGATGGAGAACAATCCGCGCGCGGTCTTCGAGATGTTGTTCGGCGATACCGGCAGCACCGATCCTGCCGTGAGGAAAGCGCGTCTGTCGAAGGATGCCAGCCTGCTCGATTCGGTGACCGAGCGGGCTGCCGACCTGTCGCGCGAGCTGGGCGGCGGCGACCGGGTCAAACTCGACCAATATCTCGACGCCGTCCGGGACGTCGAGCGCCGCATCCAGATGGCCGAGGCCCAGAGTGACCGCGAACTGCCGGTGGTGGCGCAGCCGGCCGGCATTCCCGGTACCATGGGCGAGCACGCCGCGCTGATGTTCGACCTGCTGGCGCTGGCCTATGAAACGGACCTCACGCGGGTGGCCACCTTCATGCTGGGCCGCGAGATCACCGGACGCACCTACGCCGAGATCGGCGTCTCCGACGCGCATCACCCGATCTCGCACCACCAGCGGGATCCGGAGAAGCTGCAGAAGCTGACGAAGATCAACCACTATCACGTGCAGCTCTTTTCCGACTTCCTGGATCGTCTGCGGTCGACCCCGGACGGCGACGGTTCGCTGCTCGATCACGCGATGATCATCTACGGCGCCGGCATGGGTGACAGCAATTCGCACACCTCGGAGAACCTGCCGATCCTGCTGGCCGGCGGCGGCGCCGGTACGGGCGGGCGCCACGTCAGATACCCTGAGGAGACGCCAATGGCCAACCTCCATCTGAGTCTGCTCGACAAGATGGGTGTGCCGGTGGAGTCGCTGGGGCACAGCACCGGCCGTCTGCCGCTCGAACCGCTGTCGAACCTGTAGGCGTGCGCTCGGATGTGACACGGAGTCTGGGCGCTGCGGCGTTTCCACGGAAGCCGCTGCCGCATCCAGCGTCTGCAGGGTACCGGCACTGTCCCCAGCGCCAGCGGGGTTGCTCGTCGCGCCGGATGCGCCGCTCGCGGTGCGGCGCGCGCGCTTGTTCCCGGCTGTTCCGGCTGGCGACGGAACAGCGCATCGCCTCTCCCACGCACCACGACCTGGCACGGGCTGCCAACGACCCGAGTACACCTGCATGCTGTTTCGATTGCTCCGGACCTGGCTCCGGCCGTACCGCCCATGGTTGCTGGGGGTGGTGGTTCTACAGTTCGTCGCCACGATCACGGCGCTGTACCTGCCGAGCTTGAACGCCGACATCATCGACAATGGGGTCGCGCGCGGCGATACCGCGTACATCGGTCGCACCGGGCTCGTCATGCTGGCGGTGGCGCTGGTGCAGATCGCCGTCACCGTTGCCGCCGTCTACTGCGGGGCGCGGACCGCCATGGGTCTCGGGCGGGACATGCGGGCGGCGGTCTTCCAGCGGGTCGGGTCGTTCTCGAGCCGCGAGGTCGCCCGATTCGGCGCCCCTTCCTTGATCACGCGCAACACCAACGACGTGCAGCAGGTGCAGATGCTCGTCCTGCTGAGCTGCACCTTGATGGTGAGTGCGCCGATCATGATGGCCGGCGGGGTGATCATGGCGCTGCGAGAGGATATCGGGCTGTCCTGGCTGCTGGGCGTCTGCGTCCCCGCCCTCCTGATCAGCCTCGGCGCGGTGATCTACAGGACGGTGCCGAGCTTCCGGCTCATGCAGGTGCGTATCGATGCGGTCAACAAGATCCTCCGTGAGCAGATCACCGGCATTCGGGTGGTTCGGGCGTTCGTGCGGGAGCCGTTTGAGACCCGCCGGTTCGAAACGGCCAATCTTGAGGTCACCGAGGTCGCCCTGCGGGTGGGCCGCTGGTTGGCCATGACGTTTCCGCTGGTGTTCCTGATCCTCAACGTATCCAGTGTCGCCGTGCTCTGGTTCGGCGGGCAGCGCGTGGACGCGGGCCAGATGCAGGTCGGCTCGCTGACCGCCTTTCTCGCCTATCTGATCCAGATCCTGATCGCGGTCATGATGGCGACCTTCATGGTGGTGCTGATCCCGCGCGCCGCGGTGTGCGCCGACCGCATCGCCGAGGTGCTCGACACCGAGTCATCCGTGGTTCCGCCGCCGGCGCCGGCAACCGGGATGCACGGGCGGGCGACGCTGCGGTTGTCCGGCGTGGAGTTCAGCTACCCCGGTGCGATCGAGCCGGTGCTGCGAGGGGTCAGCTTCGCGGTGGAACCGGGGCAGACCGCCGCCATCATCGGCTCGACCGGCGCCGGCAAAAGCACGCTGCTGCGTCTCGTGCCGCGGCTGTTCGACGTCACGGGCGGCGAGGTGAGCGTCGACGGCGTGGACGTGCGTCGGCTCGACCCCGAGCTGTTGTGGAGCAGGATCGGTCTGGTGCCGCAGGAGGGATACCTGTTCTCGGGCACCATCGCCTCGAATCTGCGCTACGGCAGACCGGATGCATCCGAGGGGGAGATGTGGGACGTGCTCGAGACCGCGCAAGCCTGCGAATTTGTCAGGGAGATGCCCGACGGCCTCGAGGCGCCGATTGCCCAGGGCGGGACGAATCTGTCCGGGGGGCAGCGCCAGCGACTGGCGATCGCGCGGGCGCTGATCAGCGACCCCGAGATCTATCTCTTCGACGATTCGTTTTCTGCGCTCGATCTCGCCACCGACCGGCGACTGCGGCAGGCCTTGCGTCCGGTCACCCGTGACGCGGCCGTCGTCGTCGTCGCACAACGGGTGTCGACGATTCTCGACGCCGACCAGATAATCGTGCTCGACGGCGGGGTGGTGGTCGGGCTCGGCCGGCACGACGAGCTGCTGGCCGGCTGCGGAACCTACCAGGAGATCGTCGAGTCGCAGCTCGGCGCGGAGGAGCGTGCATGAGCGCTCCAACGACCCCCGGGCCCCGCGCGCTGAAGCAGACCGAACGCATCCGGCCCGGCGGACCGGGTAGCGGGCCGATGAGCGGCGGTATGGTCGCCCAGAAGTCGATGCACTTCGGGGTCTCGGCGAAACGGATGCTCGCGCGCATGCGTCCCGAGCGCGTGAAAGTCGCCGCCGTCGTGGCGCTGGCGGTGGTCAGCGTGGCCCTGTTCGCGGTCGGTCCCCGGATTCTCGGCCGGGCCACCGATCTGATCTTCGCCGGTCTGTTCGGCAAGCAATTGCCGGCCGGGGTGACACAGACGCAGGCCGTCGAAACACTCAGGGCGTCCGGCGACGCCGGGGTGGCGGATATGCTGGCGGCGATGGAGAACATCGTCCCCGGACAGGGTGTCGACTTCGGGGCGGTGGCCCTGGTGCTGATGCTCGTGCTGGCCCTCTATGTGGCCGGGTCGCTGCTGAGTTGGTTGCAGGGCTACCTGGTCAACGACGTGGTCCAGGGCACGGTGTACAGGATGCGGGCCGAGGTCGAAGACAAGATCAACCGGCTCCCGCTGGGGTACTTCGACCGCCAGCCCCGGGGCGAGCTGCTCAGCCGGGTCACCAACGACATCGACAACGTGTCGCAGAGTTTGACCCAGACCCTGAGTCAGCTCCTCAGTTCGCTGCTCACGGTGATCGGCGTGGTCGGGATGATGTTCTACATCTCTCCAACCCTTGCGCTGATTGCCCTGGTCACGATTCCGGTGAGCATGGCGCTGGCGGGTCTGGTCATGAAACGTTCCCAGGCGCTGTTCGTGTCTCAGTGGCGGCGGACCGGCGCGCTCAACGCGCAGATCGAGGAGGCGTTCACCGGGCACGAGCTGACCAAGGTGTTCGGTCGCCGGCGTGACGTCGAAGCGCGATTCGACGCCGAGAACGAAGAGCTGTTCAAGGCCAGTTTCGGCGCGCAGTTCGTCTCGGGCCTGATCATGCCGATGATGATGTTCATCGGCAACCTGAACTACGTGGCAATCGCGGTCGTCGGCGGGTTGCGGGTGGCGACGGGCACGATGAGCCTGGGCGCCGTCCAGGCGTTCATTCAGTACTCGCGGCAGTTCACCCACCCGCTGACCCAGGTGGCCTCGATGGTCAATCTGCTGCAATCGGGTGTGGCCTCGGCCGAGCGGGTGTTCGAACTGTTCGACGCCGGGGAGGAGCCCGCCGACCGCGCCGCCCCGGCGCCCCCGTTTGAACGGCGCGGCCGTGTCGAGTTCGAGGGCGTATCATTCCGTTACGACCGGGACACGCCGCTCATCACGGACCTGTCGCTGCTGGCCGACCCCGGACACACCGTGGCCATCGTCGGCCCCACCGGCGCAGGCAAGACGACCCTGGTCAATCTGGTGATGCGGTTCTATGACGTCGACGAGGGCCGGATCACGCTGGACGGCGTGGATATCGCGCAGATGCCGCGCGCCGAGCTGCGCCGCCAGGTGGGCATGGTGCTGCAGGACACCTGGCTCTTCGAGGGGACGATTCGCGACAACATCGCGTACGGTCGCCCCGGAGCGTCCGAGGCAGAGATTCTCGAGGCTGCGCGGGCCACGTTCGTGCACCGGTTCGTACGCAGTCTGCCCGACGGGTACGACACCGTGGTCGACGAGGCGGGCGGCAACCTCAGCGCCGGCGAGCGCCAACTGATCACGATCGCCCGGGCGTTCCTCGCCGACCCCGCCCTCTTGATCCTGGACGAAGCGACGAGTTCGGTCGATACACGCACCGAGCTGCTTCTGCAGCACGCGATGGCGGCGCTGCGCACCGACCGCACCAGCTTCGTGATCGCGCACCGGCTCTCCACGATCCGCGATGCGGATCTGATTCTGGTGATGGAGGCGGGGCGTATCGTGGAACGGGGCACGCATGAGGAGTTGCTGCGGGCCGACGGGGCGTACGTGGCGCTTTACGACGCGCAATTCAGCGCACCCGCGGTAGCCTGATTGACGTTGTCCTGGAGTCCGACATGACGGTGCAGGAGCTGCTGGAGCACGCCGGGCGATACCCATGGATTCTCGTCGGCGTCTTCGTCTCGGCGCCGATCCTGACCTGGGCGGCGGGACGTCTTCACGACCGGGAGCGCGGCGGGGCGACACCGTGGAACTATCTCTACGCCGCACTCGTCTACGTCACCTGCGTGCCCGGGGTGTTCGCGGCCGTCGTGACCGGCTACACGCTCTTCTTCACGTCGGCCAGTCTGCTCGAAGTCAACGCGCTGGTGTACCTGCTGCCGGTGGTCTCGATGGTCGCGACGTTGATTCTCGTCGGCCGGAACGTCGACTTCGACGCGGTCCCCGGGTTTCATCGGCTCTCCGGTCTGATGACGCTGATCGCCGTCAGCTTCGCCCTCGCGCTGGCGATCTCGAAGACGCGCTTGTGGATTGTCTTCGGGGGCTCCATTTTCTTGCTGTTCGGGCTGGCGGCGGTGGCGTTCGTGTTCATGAAGTGGGGTGCTCGCGCACTGTTTCGTCGCCGGAACGAACCGAAAGAACGCTCTCCGGGCTTCATGGACGAGCTGAACCGGCGCCGGTAGCAAGGCCCCGCGGGACTTTCGTCACGGACACGAGTATGCTGTGCTGAGCGCGTGGCGCAGGTTCTACGGGTGAGAGAATCATGGGTCTGATGGATCGGATGTTGGGCAGGAAGAAGGCGGAGGAGGCACTCGATCCGCTTGCCGATCTGGTGCTGGAGAAGCTCAAGGTCGGCTATCTCGTGGACTACGACCTGCAGACGTGGCAGGTCACCGGCTATTGCCGCTATGCGTTTTCAGACAAGGACGACAGCGTCGAAGAGTGGGAGCTCACCGCGGCCGCGGAGCAGCGCTACCTGGAGCTGGCCGACGGCGCCTGGTCGTTCTCGAGAAAGATCTCCATCGGCGCGATCGACGGCGACATTCGGCGGCATATTCTCGATCATGAGGATCCGCCGTCCCGCATCGTGTTCGAGGGCAGAAAATACCACCTCGACGCCTCCTATGCCGGTCAGATGTTTCCCGATGGCACGGGTCCCGGGGAGAATCTTATTCGCTGGGAATTCGTGGACGAGGCGGAGACGAACTTCGTGGGCATCGAGCAGTTCAGCGAGACCGGGTTCGCCGCGGCGGCCGGTAGCGTCGTGGAAGACTATCAGTTTACCCACCTGCTGCCGGGAGCAATCGAGTGAGTCGTCAGCGGTCTCGTATCACGGGAGGGAGGCGCCAATGGTGACGGTTCTGCGACGGATGGGTCTCGGTGTCGTCCTCGCGCCCGTGCTGCTTGGCGCCGCGGCGTGCGCCACCGAGACGCCGCTCGAGCGGCTGCAACGCGAAATCGAGCCGTATCCGGAGTACTCGGTCACCCTGCAGGATATGCGGGAGGAGGGGTACTACCATCAATACGGGGTGGTCATCGGCCAGCCGGAGGCGGGGTCCGAGGACCTGGTCTACCGCGACTCCATCCTCGACTGGCAACAGGTGGGTCGCCGGACCTACGAGCGCTATCAACCGCATCTCGGCATGGTGATTCTGTCGAAGGGTTCCGATGGGATCGTCGATCAGAATCAGCATCCGCCCGGTTACCAGCAGGTGGGCAACGAGCGGTATGGTCAATGGCGCGACGATGGGGGCGGGCGTTCGTTCTGGGTCTTCTATGGCCAGTACGCGCTACTGAGTCACATGATCGGGGGCTTCAGCCGCCCCATCTACCGGAACGACTGGAACGGGTATCGGGACGCACGCTCCAGTGGTCGAACCTACTACGGTCCCGGCGGTGCGTATGGCACGAACGGGTCCGTGACGAGACAGACCAACCCCGACTTCTTCCGCCGGCAGCAAGCTCGACAGTCGGCGCAGAGCCGGTCGTTCGGTCAACGCGTGAACAGTCGGATGGCGGGGGGCTCGCGGTTCGGCGGCAAGTAGCCTCCAGGGAGCGAATCATGTCGGTGGACCAGATCCTGACGGGCTTCATCTATCTGGCGGTCGTGCTTGTCCTGCTCGTCATCGGCAAGTGGGTCTACGACACGATTCACCGCAGCTTCGTGCTTCGCGCCGAGCTTGTGGAGAAGGACAACCTGGCCGTAGCCCTGGCCGTCGCCGGCTACTATCTCGGCCTGGCGATCGTCCTGGGAGGCGTGGTGTCGGGGCCGGCGTCCTTCAGCGTCGTCGACGATGTCATCGGTCTCGTGATCTTCGGGCTGCTGGGGATCGTGCTGCTCAATCTCTCGGCCTGGATCAACGACACGGTGGTCTTCTCGAAGTTCGACAACGAGCGGGAGATCGTCGAGGACCGCAATGCCGGCATGGGGGCGGTCGAAGGGGGAAACTTCATCGCGGTCGGCCTGATCACGGCCGGGGCGATGTCGGGCGAAGGCGGGTTGCTCCCCGGCCTGGTGTTCTGGGTCCTGGGGCTGGCGGCGCTGGTCATCGCCGGGCTGCTGTACAACCGAATCACGTCATATGATCTCCACGATCAGATCGAGCAGGACAACGTCGCGGTCGGAGTGGCGTTTGCCGGGGTTCTGGTCGGTTTCGGCAACATCATCCGGCTGGCCGGCGACGGCGATTTCGTCTCGTGGACGGAGAGTCTGACCGGGTTCGGGTATTACACCATCGTCGGGTTGATCCTCTTGCCGCTGGTCAGGCTGGTGGCCGACAAGGTGCTGTTGCCGGGGGCGAACTTGAGCAGCGAACTGGTCAAGGATCGGCCCAACCTGGGCGCCGGGGTCATCGAGGCGGTCACCTATCTCGCGGCGTCGATGCTGATCGGCTTGACGTTATAACGGCGCAGGTTCCTGGGCCTCATGCCGTCCGGATGAGGGTGTGGGGGCAGAGGTCCAGCCGCCACGCGACGCATGACGACACCCACCACCGCTCGTCAGGGCCGCCTGGATCCGTCCCAGGCCCTGGCGCTCAAGGCCTGTATTTTCGCGACCGGTCTGGCCGGCATCGTCGCCGAGTACGTCATGGCGACGCTGGCCAGCTACCTCCTCGGGAACGCGGTGCTGCAGTGGACACTCACCGTGTCGCTGATGCTCTTCGCGATGGGTGTCGGGAGCCGGCTCAGCCGGGTCGTGCGCGGGTCGGTCCTCGATGCGTTCGTCACCGTGGAACTGGTGTTGTCCGTCGTCTGCGCGACGAGCGCCACGCTGGCCTATTTTCTGTCCGGCTGGACGACGAGCCTGGCACCAATCATCTACGGCATCTCCTTCACCATCGGTCTGCTGATCGGCATCGAGATCCCGCTCGCGACCCGGCTCAACCAGGTGTTCGACGAGCTTCGGGTAAATATCAGCTCGGTGCTCGAATACGACTACTACGGGGCCTTGCTGGGCGGCGTGCTGTTTGCGTTCGTGGGGTTGCCGTTGTTGGGGCTGACCTACACGCCGATCGCGCTGGGCGCCGTCAACCTCGTCGTGGCCGGGGTGCTGTTCGCGCGTCATCGCCAGGCGTTCGCGTGGCGTCGCGTCCTGAGCGCGTCGTTTGTCGGGGTGGCGCTGTTCCTGACCGCGCTGGTCTGGCTGGCCGAGCCGATCGTGCTGTTCGGCGAGCAACGCAAGTATCGCGACCAGGTGATCTATCAGGACCAGACTCGCTACCAGCGCATCGTGATGACTCGGTTCAGGAACCACCACTGGCTGTATCTCGATGGTCACACGCAGTTCAGCTCCTACGACGAAGAGCGGTATCACGAGCCGCTCGTGCACCCGGCGATGCTCGCGAGCGCCGCCCGGCGTCACATCCTGGTGCTCGGCGGGGGCGACGGACTGGCGCTACGCGAGGTGCTGCGGCACCCTGACGTCGTCGACGTCACCCTGGTTGACATCGACCCGGCCATGACCACGCTGGCGCGCTCGCACGACGTGCTGGTCGAGTTGAACCGGCGCGCCTTCGACGACCCGCGTGTCTCGGTCGTGCACCGCGATGCGTACACCTACCTGCGCGATGCCGACAACCGATTCTGGGATGTCATCCTGGTCGATCTCCCCGACCCGCGGACCATCGACCTGGCCCGGCTCTACGGCCTCGAGTTCTATCGCCTCGCGCGCCGGCATCTCTCGCCGGGGGGTGTCCTCGCGACCCAGGCGACGAGCCCGTTCTTCACCCGTCGCGCGTTCCTCTCCGTTGGCGAGACGATGGCGGCGGCCGGGTTCGCCACGGCGCGATACCACAATCACGTGCCGACGATGGGCGAGTGGGGCTGGGTGCTGGGCATGCGCGGCGGCGGGGACGCCGCGCCGGCGGGTGACTGGCTCGACCGGCGCCTCGCGGCGTTGAGTTTCGAGACGCTGGGCACGCGCTTTCTCAACCGTGACGCGATGGTGAGCATGCTGCACTTCGGCAAGGGCTTCGACGACGAGGTCGCGGTGAGCGACGAGACCAACTTCGCAATCTTCTACTACTATCGTGACGGCGATTGGGGTCTGTATTGAGCATGAAGGTCTTCAGAACCAGGGTGGCCCATCCGGTGCTGGAATTCCTGGCGTTCCTGCACCGTGAGAACCTGTTTCGCCTGATGGGGGTTATCGTCGCACTGGTTCTGGTCGGGGCTGCCGGTCTCACCTACTTCGAAGAGGACCGGCCGTTCCCCGACGCCCTCTGGTGGGCCATCGTCACCCTGACGACCGTCGGGTTCGGCGATATTTCTCCCACATCGCTCGGCGGCCGGCTGATTGGTGTCGTGCTCATGTTCTTCGGAATCGGTGTGCTCGGGATGTTCACGGCAACCATCGCCGGGGTCTTTGTCGAGAAGCGGCTGCGGAAGGAGCGAGGTATGGGATCGTACGACCTCGAGGGGCACATCATCGTGTGCGAATGGAACGACCGGACGATGGAGGTACTCAAGGATCTCAGGGCCGACCGGCGCGCGGCCAGTGCCCCGATCGTGCTGGTCGCCGATATCGACACGAAGCCGGTCGTGGACGAACACCTCTTTTTCGTGCGCGGCGCGCTGACCGAGGAGACTCTGTCACGGGCCGGCATATACAAGGCGGCCACCGTGGTCATGGTCGGCGATCGGTCCCTGGCATTCGGCGCGCGGGACGCCAAGGCGGTGCTGTCGGTGCTGACGGTCGAGAGTCTCAACCCCGGCGTCTACTCGATCGTCGAGCTGGCCACCGAGGAGAACGCCAGCCACTGCGAGCGCGCCGGGGCCGATGAGATCATCGTGGGGGCCGAGTTCAGCAGCCGCTTGATCTCGACAGCGACCCTGGACCACGGTATCTCCACCGTGCTGCGTGAACTCCTGAGCGCGCAGGTCGGCCACGACCTCATCACGGTTCCGGTCCCCGCCGAGTTTGACGGGTGCACCTTTTTCGAGCTCTTCTCCGGCCTGAAACGTGAGCAGGGCATGATCGCCCTGGCGATTCTGCCGCACGGGAGCGGAGATGTGGTGACGAATCCGGACGCCGCCCTCGTCGTAGATAGCTGTGATCGGCTGGTCGTCGTGTCGGCGGGCGCGTAGCGGTCCGCCCGAGCGGTTGCTCGTGAGGCCCTGCCAGTGACGAAGATAATGACCGTGGCGAACAGATATGCTGCCCGAGTCGTAATCGAACAGTAGAATCCATCTTGGGTCAGCGCGGTGTCGCGCGTGGAACGGAAACGCAAGGAGGGGTTATTGAATGTCTGAGCATCTCGATCGGGTCAAGGGCTACCTGCTCGACCTCGATCTTACGATCGTCGCGGAGAACGAGGCCGAGGAGCTGGTCGTCGTGGACGACGAAGACAGCGGTATCAAGCAACTGGTCATCGATTGCGAGCCGCCCATCGTGGTGCTCGAACAGTTGATAGCCGAAGTGCCGGCGGAACCTGGCGATCTCTTCGTCCGGCTGCTGCAGATGAACAACACCCTCGTGCACGGCGCGTTCGTCCTCGACGAAACGGCCGAGCGCATTTTCTTTCGCGACACGCTGCAGATCGCCCATCTCGATCTCAACGAGCTCGAGGGCTCGGTCCGGTCCCTGTCGCTGGCGCTGGCGGAGTACGGCGCCGAACTGCTTACCTACCTGAAGAAATAGACCTCGTCGCTGGAAGGAGACACAGTCATGGCCAGTATCTTTCGCAGGATGTTCAAGGTCGCCGAAGCGAATGCGCATGCCGCAATGGACAATCTTGAGGATCCGATCAAAATGACCGAACAGGGGATCCGCGATCTCAAAACGAATCTCCAGGCCGCGATGGTCAGTCTCGCCCAGGTGAAATCGTTGGCCATCCGTCTGAAGAAAGAGGGCGAGGACCACAAGAAGCGGGCCGCGGACTACGAGCGCAAGGCGATGATGCTGCTCAAACGGATGGAGTCGGGGGAGATGGACGCGGCTGAGGCAGAGCGGCTGGCGACCTCGGCGCTGGAGAAGAAGGAAGAATCGCTGCAGCAGGCCGCCCGGCTGACTGCTGATCATCTGACGCAGCAGCAGATGTCCGACCAGTTGCAGGCCAAGGTCGAGGATCTCAAGCGGCAGATCGGAAAATACGAGAACGAAGCGGTCACCCTGAAGGCCCGCGCACGCACTGCGTCGTCAATGCGGAAAATAAACCAGCAGTTGGCGGGCGCCGATGCGTCCGGCACCGTGGCGATGCTGGAGAAGATGAAGCAGAAGGTGCAGGAAGAGGAGTCGCTCGCCGAGGCCTACGACCAGCTCGCCGATGTCGGCGGCGACATCGACGAAGACATCGACAAGGCGCTGGCGGCTCCCTCGAGCAGCGCCGGAGCCGAGTCCCTGGCCGCGCTGAAGAAGAAGATGGGGATCGAGGCGGCGTAGCCACGACGCGCTGGTCACGCGGTGGTCTCGGGCGGCAGCGAACTGCGGTATGAGTGTCCCAGATCGCGCATGACCGCCTCGGCCGCCCGTACGCCGTGATATTGCGCCTCCTCGAAGAGCGAGAGCCCGCTCATGTCTGAATGCGCGAAGCGGATGGCGCCGTGGCGCCCGCCGGCGTTGCGGCGCGCGTCCCCCCACAGGAAGCCGGGCACAGGCCGGATCATCGCGTGTCCCCAGAGCATGACGTCGACATGCGACACGAGGGACTCGATGTCCGGGTGGGCCTGTGTGAGATCCGCGAAGATCAGCGAGACCCAGTCGCTCCAACTCCGCTCGATCATCCAGGTACGGGCAACCTCCGGGTTCGGCGGGGTGAGCGGGAGGTAGTAGGTCAGCACGCTCGGTCCCGGGGCGATCTGCAGGTTCTGATGGGTCGCGACCACGTAGCCCAGCGAGGGACTGTCGTAGAGCACGTTGTCCCAGGCGGCGCCCTCGGGCAGGCGCTCGACGGTGAGATTCGCCACCATCCATGGACAGTAGGTGAACGCGGCCGACTCTCCGTCGGGGGGCGCGTAGTCTGCGATGGTGTGACGCGCCGTGAACCGGGGCAGGGCATAGATGACGCGGCGCGCCCGATACCGCAGCGCGGTGTCGTCGGCGGTGTCGACCACGTCGACGTCCACGCCGTCCTCGGGCGACGCACCGCGCCCCGTGTTGGAGGTCCGGCGCAGCCGGTGGACCAGCATGCCGGTGCTGACGTGCGGCGCCAGCCGCTCCATGAAGTGGCGAACGAAGCGGCCGTTGCCCTCGGGCCACGTCAAGTACTCGCCGTCCACGGGGCGCGAGCAGAAGTAGTGCCAGCCGGCCCAGGCCGAGGTGGTCTCGAGCGTGCAGCCGTAGTCATCGCGGCAACAGTAGTCGACATACCAGCGCAACCGCGTCGAGGACCACCCGGCGCGATCGAAGTACTCGCGCATCGAAAGCTGATCGAGCGCGACGATCTCAGCGTCGGTGGTGCTCGCGGCGCGCGGCAGCGCGAACGCCCGCCGGCCACGCGCATCACGATAGGCGCGATACCGCCGGATCTGGGCCTCGAATGCGTTGAGATCCGGGACGTTGCCGGTTCCGTCCGGGTCCAGCAGGTTCTGCGCCGAAATCTCCTCACGCCACGCGCCATCGATGAACAGCCGTTCCTGCGGGGCGTGGCAGAGATGCCGCGGGTCATAGATCGGTTCGCCGTCCGGTGCGTAGGCCTGCACCAGTCCCATTTCGTCCAGCAACTCGCGCACTGCGGTCGCCGCGGCGCCGGGCAGCGGCAGGTAGTGGGCCCCCCATGGGTAGGCGGAGACCTGATTCTGTCCCCACCGCGCATTGCCCCCCGCCTCCGGTTCCAGCTCCAGCAGCGTAAAGTCGTGAAAGCCGCTCTTGGCGAGCTTCCAGCCCGCCGACAGGCCGGCAATGCCGGCGCCCACGATGACCACCGGCATCTCGCGGGTCTGTCGCGGTTCGGGGAAGTTGCCGCCCCGCAGGCGGTGGCCGGTCTGGTGCGAGGCGCCGACGATCGCCCCGCTGATGCGGCCGGTGTCGATCGCCCCACCGGGCGGCGGCGCCGTGCGAGGCAGGCATCCGAACGCCATCGCCCCTGCCGCGGCGGGGCCGAACCGCAGGAGGTCCCGACGGGTCAACCCGTGCCTTATCGCGTGTAGTGGTCCCATCCGTCCGTGTGGTACTGCACCAGGATCTGGTTGTTGAGCTGGTTCACCTCGACCGGCACCACGTCCATGTCGGGCGGAAACTCGAAAAGCGACCGGACGATGGCCGGCGTCAGGTATCGCAGCGTCGCGGGAAACCGCTCGGGAATCCGAAACGGCTCCCGGGATGCCACCACGAAGCCCCATTCGCCAAAGGACGGTACCGTTGCATGGTAGGGCGCGGCGTGCAATCCGACCGCCCGCACGGTCTCGACGATGCACCAGAACGCCTGCCGCGACACCAGCGGCGACGTGCTCTGGATGGCCGCGATGCCGCCGGGGTTCAAATGTGCCGCGAGCCGGCGATAGAAGGTGGTGGTGTACAGCTTGCCGAGCGAGTAGTTCGACGGGTCGGGAAAGTCGACGACGATGAAGTCGAAGCGTCCGGCATCCTCCTCGAGCCAGACGAACGCGTCGGCGTTGACCACCTCGACCCGCGGCGATTGCAGCGCGTGGTCGTTGAGCGCGGCAAACGTGTCATGCGCGGCGAAAATCTCCGTCACCAGCGGGTCGAGGTCCACCAGGGTGATGCGCTCGACCCGGTCGTCCTTGAGGATTTCGCGGACCGCCATCCCGTCGCCGCCGCCCAGCACCAGGGCTCGGCGGGGCATCGCCACCGCCGCCAGACCCGGATGAACGAGCGCCTCGTGGTAGCGGTACTCGTCGAGCGACGAGAACTGCAGGTCGCCGTTGAGAAACAGACGCACGTCGCGGTTCGCCTGTGTCACGACGATGCGTTGATAGGGGGACGAGCGCGAAAGGATGACCGGGTCCGCGTAGAGTCGCCGCTCGGACCTGTCCATCAAGTCATCGGAGAACACGACCCCGGCAAGCAGCAGGGCGAGCGCGGCATAGGCCTGAACCGTGAGCCACGGCCGCCGATGCTGGCGGTGGAAGAGGTGGCAGGTCCACACGGCGACCAACACGTTGAGCGCCCCGAAAACGAACGACGATCGCATCAAGCCGACCCGCGGCACGAGCCAGAGCGGAAAGAGCAGTGACGCCGCGAGCGCGCCGAGGTAGTCGAGCGACAGCACTTTCGACACCAGATCGTGGAGGGGGAACTGATCCTTCAGGATGCGGATCAGAAACGGGATCTCCAGACCGACCAGCACACCGGTCGCCATGACCCAGCCATAGAGCACGACCCGGAATGCGTCGGTCTCGCCGAACGCGAAGAACAGCACGGGCGAGGAGATGCCGCCGATGACGCCCACGAGGATCTCGATCTCGATGAAACGCGCAACCAGATCGCGCTGGAAATAGCGTGACAGATACGAGCCGACGCCCATGGCGAACAGATAGACGCCGATGATTGTCGAGAACTGCGTCACACTGTCGCCCAGGAGGTAGCTGGCGATGGTGCCGGCCAGCAACTCGTAGATCAGCCCGCAGGTGGCGATGGTGAAGACTGCCACAAGGAGGGCGCGGGTCTTGGCGCCGGAGTGGTGCGTCGACGCTGTGTGCGACTCGTCCATCAGTCAATGATCTTGCGCGTCGGGCGGACCAGGGTCAACAGGCGGCGCCACGGTGACGGCTCGTCGGGCGCCGGGTTCAGGTTTCTTTGACTCCCGGCGGGTGGTTCGGTAATCCTTCACCGGTGACGGGCGCGGTGCCGGCGGCGGCGATTCAAAGCGTAGCGACGCTGCGCTACTTTCTGCTCGACGGACACGCCCGGCTGGAGCCGTTGCGGGTCTTCGGGTCACGCCGGGTGCGGTGGGGAGACCGGGTCGTGACGTTGTACGTGCTGGGAACGAGCCACGCGGTGCTCGTCGAGCAGGGAGATTTGGCGTTGACCGAGCTCCTGACCTGTGCCACTGGCGATCTCGATGCCCGTGTTCTGGAGCATCGGAATGCCAGCTCGGAGTGGTCGGTCGTTCGCACGATCGACACCCTGCAGTACGACTGCCGGCTGTCGCTGTTTCCGCTCGAGAGGACCGATCGGCTGCGCGGCGCCTTTTCGCGCGCCGATCAACTCGCGTTCCACTATGGATCGAAGTACGGAACGGAAGCGCCGCTGACCCGTATCGGCTGGCGTGTGGACAACGCGACATTGCTGGTCGAGACCGTACATACGTATCCGCAGGATGGATGCGGCGTCAGAAGCGAGAGCAGGTTCGAGGTCCTGGCGGCGGAAGCCGCAGCGGTCGCGCCCGCGGGTGGCGGCCCGTTGCGTGCCTGACGAGAGTACGCACAGCAATGGAAGCTCAGACGTCCTCGCGAACAATGTGTCGGCGGCCGACCGTCGAAGCGTCATGAGACGCTTGAATCTGCCCACACCCCTGGCCACGGCCCAGGTTCGCATGGCCGATGGCCTGCAGATCACGCTCAGGCGGCACGGCAACGCCGCGGGCCCGCGTCTCGTCCTCAGCCATGGCAATGGCCTCGCGGCCGATCTGTACTATCCGTTCTGGTCACTGTTTACTGATCGCTACGACATCATCCTCTACGATTTCCGCAGCCATGGCTGGAGCCCCGTCGGTGATCGCCGAGTGCACAACATTCCGACGCTCGTGCGCGACAGCCAATTCATCGTGCAGGCGATCGATGCGCGCTTTGGTGAGAAACCGATGGTTGGCGTCTTCCATTCACTCTCGGCGCTGACGGCGCTGCTCCATGGGTTCGAGGAGGCCGCGTTCTCGGCCCTCGTGCTGTTCGACCCTCCAGTCTGTCCCCCGGGCCGTGCTCCAGAGGATTTCGAGGTGACGGGGCAACAGATGGCACAGCGTGCCCGGCAACGCCAGGACCGCTTCGCAACCCGGGAAGAGTACGCGGACATCCTGCGCCGCTCGCGAGCCTTCGCACGCATGCAACCGGGCGTGCTGGATCTGTTCGCGCACACGACGCTCCGGATCGCAGCCGAATCGGGGTATGAGCTGTGCTGTCCGCGCGAGTACGAAGCTCAGATCTGCGAGTACGTCTTCGGTTGGATGATGCGCGCGCACCAGAATCTGGCGCGTCTGACCTGTCCTACGATTGCGATCGGGTCTGATCCGACCGTGCCGTACTCCTTCGTGCCCGGCATGGATCTCAGTACGCTCGCCGCCATGAATTACGACTTCGTGCCTGACACGACGCACTTCCTGCAGCTCGAGAAGCCGGAAGCCTGCGCAGCCGTTGCAACCAGTTTTCTGGAGTCGGTCGGTGCGGCGTGACGGCTTCCCCTACATCGGAAGCGGTGGGCCGTCCGTCTTTTGATCGATGTGTGTGCCCGGCCCCGGGCTGCTAGATGATGTGTCCCACCCAGCGGCCGGCGAAGATCACCCCGATCCAGAGCACGAGCGACGCGATGCCGGCGATGCGGGCGGCGCGTGGGGGCCTGGCTGCCGTATCCCAACCGGCAACGCCGCGGAGGGTGCGGAACTGGAACCAGGCCATGTTCACGCCCGCCAGCAGGAGGAACAGGAGCTTGATCTGAAAGGCCGGGTTGGCGATGTAGGTGCCGGCGCGCGTCATGAACATGCCGAAGCCGGTGAACACCGCGAGGACGAATGCGCCCCAGGTCCAGCGGATGAGCTCACGGGTCATGCGGCTGGCGGGCACACTGAGCGCCGTCATCCCCAACAGGCGCAAGTCGACCATCAGGATCGAACCCACGACCAGACCGACCCCCAGCACGTGGAGCGATTCCAGGAACGGGAACCACCAGGTGAAGCCGATATGCTCGGCCAGCGGCAGTGTTTCGAGCCAGGACCAGAAGGCGGTGAACGGGACTGAAGCGTCGTCACTCATAGAGGAAGTAGAGATAGTCGGAGTAGGCGATCCAGCGTCCGGCCAGCACGACCCCCACCCACAGTACGAGCGAGACCGCGGCCATCAGCCGCGCCGAGAGTAGCCGGCCGGCGGACCGTTCCCAGTACCCAGGTTCGCGCTTGCTCATGCGATAGATGACGACCGCCAGCAGCACCGCCGGTACGAGGCAGGAGAACTTCCAACCGAACACCGGGTTGTAGAAATAGCGGTTCGGACGCGCCACGACGAACAGCAGACCGGTCAGCGCGTTGACCGCCAGCGCGCACCAGGTCCAGGGCATCAGACGTGCGATCATCTCGCTGACGCTCTGACTGGGCACCGCGAGACCCAGGAACCGAAGATTCACCATGACGACGGAGCTCATCACAACGGCGATCCCCAGGATGTGCAGTGACTGGGCAATAGGCGGCAGCCCCGGTACGTTGCCGAGCAGGTAGACGGCGAACTCCCGGGCCTGACTCTCGGCGAGCCACGCTGCCACGGTCTCTTTCATGGCCGGTATGATAGCCGCTGCGTTTGCTCGTTCCGAGAAAAAGTTCGAGGTACGTCCACAGCCGCAGGACGGGCTGCAACTGTGGCGGTGCGTATCGGGCCGGGCGGAACCACCGCAAAATCTTTCGAAAAGAACCTGCTCAGGGTGATATTCTGCGCTCCACGCAGCATCACTGCCCGAGGAGGGTCCCGTGAGCATTCGAACCTCTGTCCTGGTATGCACGGCGGCGGCAATGTTCGGCGCAGCGAGCGCCGCGCCGGCGGCCGGGCAGGCCCAGTGGACTCCGCCCCGCACGGTCGACGGACACCCCGACTTGCAGGGAGTCTGGGCGAACAACAACGTCACCCCGTTGCAACGTCCGGAGGTGCTGGGTGACCGGACCACGCTGACGCCGGAAGAGGTGGCCGCGCTGCAGGCGCGTGCCGGCGAACTCTTCAGCACCGAGTCGGGCGACGCGGCGTTCGGCGACAGTGTCTTCGCCGCCGCCCTGGCCGAGGCCGACACCTTCTCCTCGCGCGACACTGCAACCGGCAACTACAACCATTTCTGGATGGTGGAGCGTGACTGGGACAACCGCACGTCGCTGGTCGTCGATCCGCCGAACGGCCGAATTCCGGCCCGCACGGCCGCCGCCGACGCGGTGCTGGCCGAGCGTTCGGCGGCGCGCGGGCGGCATGCCTGGGGACCGGTGGACCGCAGCCTCGGCGAGCGGTGCATAAGCTGGGGCGTGCCGCGTCTGGGGGCCGGCTACAACAGCTATACCCAGATCTTTCAATCTGCCGGGCACGTCGTGCTGTACATGGAAATGGGCGGGTCGCGGGTGATCCCGCTGGACGCGGGGTTGCACCTCGACGACAAGATCCGTCAGTTGCACGGCGATTCACGGGGACGCTGGGAGGGAGATTCCCTCGTCATCGAGACCACCAACTACTCGCCCGCCAGCTACTTCATGGGCGCGAGCGACGGGTTGCGTCTGGTGGAGCGGTTAACGCGGGTCAGTGATGACACGCTGCAGTACGAGGTGACGGTCAGCGACCCGACGACCTGGACCGCACCGTGGAGCGCGATGATTCCGTTGCGGCGGTCGTCCGATCCGGTGTTCGAGTACGCCTGCCACGAGGGCAACATCGGCATGGAAGGCATCATGGCGGGGGCGCGAGCCCTCGAGAAGTCGGAAGCCGGGGCGAACGGCGGCGGCGAGAACTGATTCTCTGAACAGGGGTGAATAGCCATGACACAAGTGCGTACGACCGCCGTTCCTTTCGCTGTCGCCGCGGCGCTTGCCGTGGTCGCCGCCTGTTACAGCGGGTCGACACCAGAGGCCCCGGACGGCGGCGAGTCCGCGGCCGGCGCTGTCTCGTGCGACAGTCTGGCGTCGCTGGCGTTGTCCAACGTGACGATCACCGCCGCCGAGGCGATCGAGGCGGGCGCCTTCGCGCCCCCGCTGCCGCCCGGCCGTTCACTCTCGGAGACGCAGGCGCAGCAGTACGGCGCACTGCCGGCGTTCTGCAGGGTGGCGGCGACGCTCACGCCGTCGAGCGATTCCGACATCAAGATGGAAGTGTGGATGCCGGCAGAGGGATGGAACGGGAAGCTGCAGGCGGTCGGCAACGGGGCGTTCACCGGCAGCCTGAGGTACGGCGGCGGGCGATCCATGGTTACCGGGCTCGAACGCGGGTACGCCGCCGCGTCCACGGACACGGGACACGTCGGGGGCAGCGCCGAGTTCGGGTTCGGTCACCCGGAGAAGGTGATTGACTTCGGGTGGCGTTCGGTGCACGAGATGACGGTCACCGCGAAAGACGTCATCGCCGCCTACTACGGGGACGGGCCGCGGTACTCGTATTGGAACGGCTGCTCGGCCGGTGGGCGCCAGGCGATGAAGGAAGCGCAGCGGTTCCCGGAGGACTATGACGGCATCATCGCCGGCGCGCCCGGCAACGACTGGATGGGTCGGGCCGCCGGCTCCCTGCGGGTCGCCGCGCATCTGGAAGCCCACGAGGACGCGCGGCTGTCGCGGGAGGAGATCCAGCTCGTGCACGAGGCGGTGCTCGCGGCATGCGACGCGGCCGACGGCGTGGAAGACCGGGTCGTCGGTGATCCGGAAAACTGCCGCTTCGACCCGGCCGTGCTGCAATGCGGCGCCGGCGACGGCGGCGACTGTCTGAGTGCGGCCCAGGTGCGGACCGCCGAGATGATGTATGCGTCTCCGGCGAATCCGAAGACGGGGCGTCTCATTACCGGGGTGCTGCCAGGCAGCGAGCCCAACTGGACCGAAATGGGCTGGACCCGGTCGGCGCGCGCCACCGGTCTCGACCAGTACCGTTATCTGATCCATGGCGATCCGGACTGGACGATCGACCGTTTCGACTTTGACGCGGATATCGTGGCGGCGGAAGAAACGGACGCCGATACGCTGAATGCGATCGACCCCGACTTGCGGCCGTTTTTCGACCGGGGCGGCAAGCTGCTCGCCTATCACGGCTGGAGTGACGCGCAGATCTCGCCGGCGAACGCCACCCAGTACTACCAGCGGGTCGTGGAGACCGTGGGCGACGAAGAATCCGTGCGCGATTCGTTCCGTCTGTTCATGGCGCCCGGCATGGGCCATTGTGGCGGCGGCGAAGGCCCGAACGCGTTTGACCCGCTATCAGTGATGGAAGCGTGGGTCGAGGAAGGCAGAGCACCGGATCAGATCGTCGCATCGCGTACCCGTGATGGTGCGGTCGATCGAACCCGTCCGCTGTGTCCGTATCCCGAGCAGGCCGTTTATACCGGATCCGGCAGTACCGATCAGGCCGAGAACTTCGTCTGCCGGCGTTGAGGGGGCGAGGTGCGCGCATTGGCGGCGTGCTGCTCCGCCGGCTTCCTGTGGATCGCGCTCACCGCGCTAGCGGCGCGCCCCGCGGCGGGCCAGGATCCGTCCGTGGTGGATGTCCTGACCCGTGCGACGCGCTATGTCGACGCGCTGCATGCCCAGTTGTCCGGGATGGTCGCGGAAGAGCGCTACGAGCAGCGCGTGCGGGGGGGTGGCGCGGTCCGGCGCCGGGTGCTCCGCTCGGACTTCCTGCTCATCCAGCCTGAAGGTGAGAATCGCTACTACGGTTTTCGGGACGTCTTCGAGGTCGACGGCCAGGCGGTCCGGAATCGGGACGAGCGGCTGGCGCGCCTGTTTCTCGAAGCGTCGGCGTCGGCCCAACGGCAGATCGAGGGCATCCGGATGGAGAGCGCCCTCTACAACATCGGCAGCGTGGAACGGAACTTCAATACGCCGACGTACGCGCTGTTGTTCCTGCGGGACTCCCACACGTTACGGTTCGCCTTCGAGCGCGTGACGGATTGGTCGCCATCGTTGGGGCTCGATGCTCCGGACGATCGCGCGGGAGTCTGGGTGCTGGCATACAGGGAGACGTGGCCACGGACTCTGATCCGAGGTCGTGACGGGCGGAACATGCCCGCGCAGGGGCGGTTCTGGATCGAGGCGGACACGGGGCGGGTGCTGGGCACCGAGTTGAGTATCGACGAGAGGGGGCTGAAGGCGACGATTGGCGTGCGCTACGAAGAGCACGACGAGATGGGGCACCTGGTGCCGGTCGAAATGCGCGAGCAGTATGACAATCGCGAATCGGTATCCCGCATCGAAGGCGCCGCCACGTATGGCCGCTTCCGCCGGTTTCGGGTGGAGGTGACTGAAACCCGTTAGCCGCGGCATGAAGCAAAACGGACCCGACCGCGACACGCAGGTACAGGAGACGGACATGCACAGGACATACACGTTGCTCGCACTCGTGGCACTGGTCATCGCGGCCTGTGGCGGCGAGACGTCCGTCCCTGTGCCGGATGCGCCGGCCGATGGGCGCGGTCCGGTCGCGCAGACGACCGCCGGCGAACTCGAAGGGGTGTGGGTCGACGAGGCCGCCGGGATCTCCGTCTTTCGCGGCGTCCCATTCGCACGGCCCCCGGTCGGCGACCTGCGCTGGCGGCCACCCGTGCCGGTGGAACCATGGGATGGCGTTCGGATGGCCACCGAGTTCGGTCCGGCCTGCTGGCAGGCTCGGAACCCGGACAACTCGCCGTACGCGCGTGGCGAGTTGCCCCGCAGCGAGGACTGTCTCTCGCTGAATGTCTGGTCGCCTGCCGGCGCTGGTGAGCGGCTTCCAGTGATGGTCTGGTTTCACGGCGGCGGCCACACCTCGGGCGTCGGCAGCGCCAGGATCTTCGATGGCGCCGCCCTGGCGGAAGAGGGAGTCCTGCTGGTTACCGCGAACTACCGGCTGGGCCCACTCGGATTCCTGGCCCACCCGGCGTTGACGGCCGAGTCGCACCAGGGCGCGTCGGGCAACTACGGCATTCTCGACCATATCGCCACGCTCACATGGGTGCGCGACAACATCGCGGTGTTCGGCGGAGATCCATCCAATGTGACCATCTTTGGACAGTCGGCAGGGTCCTGGTCCGTGTGCGCGCTCCAGGCGTCGCCGCTGGCCCGCGGGCTGTTGCACAAGGCGATTGGGCACTCGGGCGGGTGTTTCGGGGCTCCCCGCGCCCATCTCACGAAAACCGGCGGCGCCGCCACCGCGGTGTCCGGTCACGAGATCGGCCTGGCCATCGCGGCTGAACTCGGTGCCGACGGCGGCGGACCCGAGGCCGCGGCGATGCTCCGCGCGGCCGCACCGGAAGCGGTCATGGAGGCACAGCGCGCGGCTGGCCGCGGGACCGGCGTGATCGTCGACGGGTGGGTCCTGCCCACGTTGCCCAACGAGATTTTCGCGGCTGGCGAACAGAATGACGTGCCGGTCATCGTGGGGTCGTTGTCGGACGAGGGTACGACGCTCTATGCCGGCATGCCGGAATCGCCTCGGGACGAGTTCGTGGCCGGCATCCGAAACCAGTACGGCGAGCAGGCGGACGCCGTGCTGGCAGCCTACGCCAGCGAGGTGGAGGCGTCGACGCGGACCGCCGGCCAGGCGATCGCGGCCGACCGCAGCTTCACCTGGCAGATGCGTGCATGGGCCAGGGCGATGGGTGACACGAACGACGTCTATCTTTACTTCTTCAGCCACGCGCCACCGGTGTTTCGGCTCTACCTGCCGGATCGACCTGAACTCGAGTACCCGGCCGGGCGTCGCGGGGCCGGCGCCTATCACTCGGGCGATCTGGCCTATGCATTCGGCAACGTAGGACTCGTAGGCATCGAGTGGAACGACCGCGATCGCGAACTGGCGAGTCAAATGTCGCAGTACTGGGTCAACTTCGCAAGAACCGGAAACCCGAACGGCGACGGGCTGCCTGAGTGGCCGCAGTATGACCGCGCGTCCGAGTCGGCGATCGAGTTCGGGACCAATGGCACAACCGCGACCAGCAAGGTGCGCGAAGCGAAGCTCGACCTGTTCGATAGCGTCTATGAGGCCGGCGGCAACTGATGATCCGACGCGCGCAGGCCACCGTGTTGCCGGCGGGGCTCCTGGTTGCCGCGTTTTGGGGAGCGGGGACGTCAGATCCGGGCCTGGAACGGATCCAGGAGAAGTCGAGAACCTCGCCCGGCAGCACCCGGAGAGAGTGTCGAGGCTTACCGCCGAGCTCGACCAGTGGACGCGGGAACTGACCGATCCGATACGGCCCGCGGTGCGGTCGACGCTGGCCGACGTCGATGGGCAGACGGTGCAGTTGGTGTTCTGACCGCCCGTGGGTGCGTAGTGCAGGTAGCGTCGGAGACATGCAGATCGTCGTGTTCCGGGAAGACCCCGACTGCGACCCCACCGACCGCACGTTCTACCCGGGGAGGGTGATCGAGGTTCCGAGTCTCCGCTGGACCGTCTGCTGGCAGCCCGTGGTGAAACCCCGCGTTGCACCGCGATCGGCGCTGCGCCCGCTGAGCAAGACGAGTAGGGGCAACCCTTGTGGTTGCCCTGTTCGTCAGCCGGAACAACGGACATCAGCAGAATTCAGCGTGGAAGGCTGAATTCCGCGGGGAAACGTAGAATTCAGCGGGGAAGGCTGAATTCCGCGGGGAAGCGCAGAATTCCGCGGGGGAAGGCTGAATTCAGCGGGGAAGCTCAGAATTCAGCGGGGGAAGGCTGAATTCAGCGGGGAAGCTCAGAATTCAGCGGGGGAAGGCTGAATTCAGCGGGGAAGCTCAGAATTCAGCGGGGATCGAATGCAACGGGGCTTTCACCACGGGCTGTCAGGCCAGTACTTCGTAAGCCGTCCTGTCGACGGCACGGGCAGTGCGGGTCCGTAGGGGTGCCGCTCACTTCTCGCTTTACGGATTGACACGACAACGTGGCCAGCGTAAGCTACGCCACATATAAGGAGTAGGATCGCCATGTAGCCAGAAAGAGGCTATGGGCATACTCCACGGTAGCGACTCCACCTGTGTACGCGGCGGTGCAGCGGCGCCGCTTTGGCCACCCTAGACAAAGAGGTCCACACTCATGACCATGGATTCCATTGTTGAGAAGCTGAAGAGCGAACGTGCCGACCTGGCCGCCGGACTCGAGAGGATCGACGCGGCCCTGGCGGCGCTGACCGACGGTGCGCCGGCCGCGTCCGCGCCCGAGGCGGAGGAGGCACCACGGAAGCGTGGCCGTCGCAAGATGACCGCGGCGCAGAGACGCGCGATCTCCGAGCGCATGAAGAAGTCCTGGGCCGCGCGCAAGGCCAGGGCCAAGGCCAAGGCCTGATGTATCGATTCCGTCGCGGCGTCGGGCTCGTGCTGTCGGTATCGGGTATTGCCCTCGTCATGATGTCGTCGGGATTGAGAGGAGTGTCCGCTCAGTCGCCGACGTCATCGGGCGCCGTCGATTTCCAGCGTGACGTGCGCCCGATCCTCGCCGATAACTGCTTCCAGTGCCACGGCCCGGACGAAGGGGCGCGGCAAGCTGGCCTGCGGCTCGACACACGGGACGGCGCCTTCCGGACGGGGCCGCGCGGCGCCGCCGTGGCGCCGGCGGATCTGGACGGGAGCCTGCTGTATCGGCGCATTGCTCACGCCGACGAACGGCGCAGGATGCCACCGGCGGCGCTGACTACGAAGACGCTGTCCGACGGCGAGATCCAGGTGCTGCGGCGGTGGATTGAACAAGGGGCATCCTGGGATCAGCACTGGTCCTTCAAGGCGATAGCGGGTCATGCCCCGCCACCGGTCACGAACGACGCCTGGGTCCGCCAACCCCTTGACCGGTTCATTCTGGCGCGACTCGAGGCCGTGGGATTGTCGCCCGCCCATGAAGCTGACAAGCGCACGCTGGCCCGTCGTGTAGCGCTCGATCTGACCGGACTGCCTCCTGATCCCGGCACTCTTGCGACCTATCTCGCCGACACGTCGGACCAGGCATACGAGACGCTGGTCGACCGCTTGCTCGAGTCTCCGCATTGGGGAGAGCACCGTACCCGCTACTGGCTTGACGCCGCGCGATACGGTGACACCCATGGGATTCATATCGACAACTACCGCGAGATGTACGCGTATCGTGACTGGGCGATCCGTGCGTTCAACGAGAACAAGCCGTTCGACGCGTTCACCATCGAACAGATTGCGGGCGATCTCCTGCCGGAACCAACGCTCGACCAGTTGATCGCCACCGGCTTCCAGCGCAACAACATCACGACTAACGAAGGCGGCGTAGTTCCGGAAGAGTATGAGGCGCTCTATGCCAAGGACCGGGCTGAAACCATCGGCAACGTGTTCCTGGGTCTGACGGTTGGATGCGCGACCTGCCACGACCACAAGTTCGACCCGATCAAGCAGAGCGAGTTCTACGCCATGACGGCGTTCTTCCGGAACACCACCCAATACGTCATGGACGGCAACGTGTCGGATCCCCCGCCGGTACTTGTAGTCCCACGAGAAGAAGATCGTGATCTCTGGTATCGACTCCGGCGCGAGGCTGAAGAGGTCGACGCCGGACTCGCCTCCCGAGCCGCTGCGATCGAGCCGACGTTCGTGGAGTGGCTCACCCGCGGAGCGCATCGCGAGATAGCCACGCCGCTCGACGCGTCGTCCGAGATGCTGACCCTGGCGCTCGAGGATGCGGCGCGGCCGGCGGTCTGGTTCGATGGCGAGCGAATGCCCATCGAGGTGCAGCCGGGAGCGACGATAGGGGAGGGGCCGAACGGACATCCCTCATTGATGTTCGACGCCGAGTCCTGGGCCGAGCTGCCCTCACTCGCTCTCGACAGCGACACGCCGTTCTCGATCGCGATGTGGATCTACCAGCCGGAGGACGAGGGCAACTTCCTTGTTGCGGGACAGTACGACCAGGAGGACGGTGGACGGGGCTGGACGGTCACGATCGGTTCACGGCAATTGAATTTCCGTCTGACTGGCGATCGGGTGCCGGACCGGGGAGCGACCAGCGCCAGCGTCGGTCCCATCAACACCAAGCGGATGCCGACCGGCGAGTGGACCCACATCGTCCTGACCCACGATGGTACCGCCGAGCGCGGCGGTCTGCACGTCTACCGGAACGGCGACCGGGTGGAAGAGCAGGGAAGCGAGTTCTTCGCCACGGCCGAGGGCGCCATCCTGACGGATCGGCCCTTCCTTTTGGGAGCCGGCGATGGCGTGAACGCCGAGGGCGAGCCGCAGCGCCGCCACTTCGGCGGCGGCGGCATCGCCGACCTGCGTGTCTTCAACCGTGTACTCAGCGTCGAGGAAGCGAAGGTCGTCTCCGAGTGGCGGGCGGTGCAGGACGCGGCCGCGAAGGCGCCAGACGCGCTGAACGCGGATGAGCTCGATGCGCTGCGTCTGCGGTATCTCAGCATCGAAGACGCCGAGTATCGGAAGCTTCTCACACGCAAACGGGAAATCGAGTTGGAATGGCGCGAAGTGCGCAGACGCGGCAGCGTCACCCACGTGATGCAGGAACGGCCCGGGTCGGTGGCGTCGGCACATGTGCTCGAACGTGGGATGTACGACCAGCCACGCGAGCGGGTGATGGCCGGGACGCCGGCGGCGTTGCCACCGATGGTGGAATCGCTGCCGCGCAACCGTCTGGGATTGGCAAAGTGGCTGGTCGATGACGCCAACCCGCTGACCAGTCGGGTGACGGTCAACCGTTTTTGGCAGCAGGTCTTCGGTTCCGGGCTCGTCACGACGAGCGAGGACTTCGGCGCCCAGGGCGAGACCCCGTCCCATCCCGAGCTGCTCGATATTCTGGCCACCGATTTCCGGGAGTCCGGGTGGGACGTCAAACGGTTTGTCCGCACACTGGTGACCTCTGCCACTTATCGGCAGGCGGCGAACGCCACGCCCGACAAGATTGCGCTGGATCCGGACAACCGGTTGTTGTCGCGCGGGCCGCGGTTTCGCATGGACGCCGAGATGGTGCGGGACTACGCGCTCGCCGCAAGTGGACTACTCGTGCGCACCATCGGAGGCGAGAGCGTCAAGCCCTATCAACCTGACCGCGTCTGGTCCACGGTGGCGATGCCCCAGAGCAACACCCGCACCTACAAGGCGGATGAAGGAGAAAAGCTCTATAGGCGGAGCCTGTATACGTTCTGGAAGCGTTCGGCGCCGCCACCGTCGATGGAACTCTTCAATGCACCGACGCGCGAGCACTCCGTCGTCCGGCGTGAGCGGACCAACACCCCGTTACAAGCGCTGGTCACGATGAACGACACCCAGTTCGTCGAGGCGTCCCGACATCTGGCACAGCGGGCGATGCGGGAAGCGGGATACGACTTCGACCGGCGTCTCGACTACGTCACGACGCGTCTGCTGGCCAGGCAATTCACGGACCCGGAGCGTGCGGTGGCCAAGCGTACCTATGATCGGTTCGTGGATCTCTACAGGACCGATACCGGCGACGCGCGGAGGCTGCTCGATGTGGGCGAGTCTTCATTCGATGCAGCGCTTCCGATGGCCGAGTCGGCCGCCTGGACCATGCTGGCCAGCCAACTCATGAATCTGGATGAAGTGTTGAACAAGTAGTGCGTGCGACGGATCGATGCCGAAGGCATCGCCGAGAGGACACCATGCATCCACTGCAGCAAGCTGTTCGCGCAGAGACGAGGCGTCAGTTTTTTGGCAAGGCCGCCAAGGGGATCGGTGGTCTAGCGCTGGCCAATCTGCTGGCGACGGATGCGTTTGCGCTGCCGCAGACCAACCAGGGGGTTGGCGGCCTGCCGACATTGCCACACTTCGCTCCGAAGGCGAAACGATGCATCTATCTCCACATGATGGGTGCGCCTCCCCAAATGGATCTGCTCGACTACAAGCCGGCGATGAAGGATTGGTATGACAAGGATCTGCCCGAATCGATCCGGCAGGGACAGCGCCTGACCACGATGACGTCGGGGCAGTCCCGTTTCCCGATTGCGCCGTCGGTGTTCGAGTTCTCGCAACACGGTCAGAGCGGCGCATGGTTCTCGGAACTGCTCCCGCACACCGCAAGCATGGCCGACGACCTGGCCGTCATCCGGTCGATGCACACCGACGCCATCAACCACGAGCCCGGCATCACCTTCATCCAGACGGGGCAACAGATTCCGGGCCGTCCCTGCATCGGAGCCTGGTTCGCGTATGGGCTCGGCAGCATGAACGAAGACCTGCCGACCTTCGTGGTGATGAACGCCGAGCGGAGCCATCCACGAGCCGGTGTTCAGGCCATCTCCGCCAAACTGTGGAGTGCGGGCTTCCTGTCTCCGGAATATGCCGGCGTGGGACTGCGCACCGGCGCCGATCCGGTGTTGTATCTCAAGAATCCGGACGGGGTGTCGACCGACGTGCGTCGCGAGATGCTTGACGGGCTGGGAGAGTTGAACCGGCTGCGTCACGAGCAGGTCGGAGACCCGGAGACCCTGGCGCGCATCGAACAGTATGAGATGGCGTTCCGGATGCAGTCGTCAGTGCCGGAGATGGCTGACCTGTCGAGCGAGCCGGACAGCACGTTCGAACGTTGGGGCGAGGAAGCGAAGCAGGCCGGCAAGTTTCAGAATGCCGCGCTGATGGCCCGGCGGCTCGTGGAGCGCGGGGTCCGCTTCGTGCAGATCTATCACCGGGGCTGGGACGTGCACTCGTTCGCCCCGCAGGTGTTGCCGGCTCAGGCGCGGGACGTCGACCGCGCGGCGTGGGCGCTCATCCAGGACCTCAAGGAACGCGGTCTGTTCGACGAGACCCTGGTCATCTGGGGCGGTGAGTTCGGTCGCACCATCTACTCGCAGGGACGCCTGACCCCGACCAACTACGGACGGGATCATCATCCGCGGTGCTACAGCCTCTGGATGGCGGGCGGCGGTGTGAAGGGCGGCACCGTCTACGGTGAGACGGACGAGTTCTCCTATAACATCGTCAAGGATCCCGTCCACATCAGGGACTTCCAGGCGACGATCCTGCACCTGTTCGGGATCGACCACGAGCGGTTCACGCACAAGCATCGCGGATTGGATGCCCGACTGACCGGTGTCGAGCCGGCGCGCGTGGTACACGAGATCCTGGCCTGATCAGCCGCGCGGCGTGGGTCCGGCCTAACAGCCCGTGATGAAAGCCCCGCTGCATTCGATTCCCGCTGAATTCTGCGCTTCCCCGCGGAATTCTGCTGTTTCACGCTACATCCCGCTTCGGGCGGCGCTGGGCTTCTGATTGCCGGGGTCACAAATCCCCCAATTTGCTCCCTCGTCGCGCCTTGCGCTGCCCGGGCGCGGCATTGTTACGACCAGATCTCGGTGCAACGCGGGGTTTCACCACGGGCTGCTACCGGCCCAGGCGCGAGATGACCGACGAGACGCCGAACCCGGCGACCGCGGCCAGCGATCCCCCGAGCAATTGCGTGAGCGTCGGCGCGACCGCCACCGTCCGATAGTCCTGCAGTTCCACCGTCGCGACCAGTTCAGGGGTGGTGAGCACCACGCCGCGGATGATATCGCCGATATTTGGCGGTACCGGTTCGGTGAACGGCCAGAGACCGATCACCGCACCCAGCAGCAGACCGAGGAGAAAGCCAATGGTTGCGCGCTCGTGGCGGGCGAGCAGTTGCTTGACGAGGTTGCTCACGCCGACGACGCCCAGGACCACGCCGATGCCGACCGGAATCAGCACGTGCAGGGATTGGAGGACTGCCGCCCAGTCGGCCGCCTGCGCCGCATCGGCCGTGGTGGCGACCGAGTCGACGATGTTCCGGTATTGACCGAGGATGAGAAGCAGGTATGCACCAGAGACGCCGGGCAGGATCATCGCCGCGCCGCCGGAAAAGCCCGCGACCAGGAACATGGCATAGGCCACCGCCCCCGGCGTGCCGCTGCTCCCGATGCGGTCCGGGTCGGTCAGCGCCAGCAGCGCCATCAGAACGATGGCAAGCCCCGCGCTGGCGTAGACTGTGGCATCGGCGGGGCGCAGCATGCGCCAGAGTAACGGAACCCCGCCAAGCGTAAGTCCGATGAACACGCAGTACATGGCCCACTGGTGCCGATCGAGCAGTGCGCTGATCAGTTGCGCGAATCCGGCGATCGAGAGCACGGCGCTTCCGACGACGCATGCCAGCATCAGGAGAACCTTCGGACGATACCTGAAGGTGGACACCTCGGCCACGCCGCTGATGAACTGCGGATACATTCCGACCGCCAGCAGCATGGTGCCGCCTGAGATGCCGGGGACGAGGTTCGCGACACCCATGAAGGCGCCGCCGACGAGGCTGCGAGCCGCAATCGAGGCGCGGCCGGCGTGCGCGATGTCCTGAGAGGCGGCCGTTGAGGTGTACGTCATGATCGGCTCGATGCGGGGAAGGAAGAAAGGCGCGCCGCTCCAACGCGGCGAGCATTCTATCAGCCTGTATCATCTCGCGGTGGCGCCGGCGCCCCCTGGCACTCCTTCCTCATGAGCATCGATCACGTCATTGACGCCACTATGCGTCCCGTGGCGGACGCCGTCTCCAGTGTCGTTTTCGTCACGGTCCCGCTGCTCGGCGCCGACCTGCCCCTCATCGTGGCCTGGCTGGTGGCCGGCGGGCTCTTCTTCACGTTCTATCTCCGGTTCATCAACGTACGGGGATTCGTGCAGGCCCTGCGCATCGTCTCGGGACGGTACGCCAGCACCAGCGACCCCGGTGAGATCTCGCAGTTCAGCGCGTTGTCGACCGCCGTGTCCGGCACCGTCGGCATCGGCAACATCGCCGGTGTGGCCGTCGCCATCTCGACCGGCGGGCCTGGCGCCACGTTCTGGTTGATCGTCGCGGGCCTGCTGGGCATGTCGTCCAAGTTCGCGGAATGCACGCTCGGCGTGCTGTATCGGCGGCGCACCGCTGACGGATCGGTCTCAGGTGGCCCGATGCACTATCTCGAATTGGGGCTCGGTGAGCGCGGGTGGCCGGCGCTCGGCCGTGGGCTTGGCCTCTTCTACGCCGCCAGCATGGTGATCGGCTGCCTCGGCATCGGGAACATGTTCCAGTCCAACCAGGCGGCGGCGATCTTCATCGATATCACGGGCGCCGACGCCAGCGTCTTCGCCGGCAGGGGGTGGCTGATAGGTCTGGTGCAGGCGGGTCTCGTGGCTCTCGTGACCATCGGCGGTATCAAGACCATCGCCAACACGACCGTCAGGTTGGTCCCCACGATGGCGGTGCTCTATCTTGCGCTGGCGATCCTGACCATCGGTCTCAATGCCGACAGACTGCCGGCGGCGTTCGCCGCGATCTGGCAGGGCGCATTCACCTCCGAGGGGATGGCAGGCGGTGCGCTGGGGGCGCTCGTCATCGGCTTCCGCCGTGCCGTCTTTTCCAACGAGGCGGGGCTGGGCAGCGCCGCCATCGCCCACGCCACGGCGCGCACGACCCAGCCGGCGAGCGAAGGCTTCGTTGCCCTGCTCGAACCGTTCATCGATACCGTCGTGATCTGCACCATGACGGCTCTCGTCATCATCACGACGGTCTACGATGCGACGCTCGCCACCGGTGACATCAGCGGAATCGAGTTGACGACGCAGGCGTTCGCCTCCACCCTGAGCTGGTCTCCGATTCCGCTGGCGCTTGCCGCCATCCTGTTTGCATTCTCGACGATGATCGCCTGGTCCTACTACGGCTTGAAGGCGTTTACCTATCTGGCGGGCGACGGGCAGCTCCAGAACCTCGGATTCAAGTTCGTCTTCTGCACGTTCGTCGTCGTTGGCGCCGGCATCAATCTGGACGCGCTCATCGACCTTTCGGACGCTCTGGTCTTCGTGGTGGCCATTCCGAACCTGATCGGCCTCTATCTGATGGCCCCGGTTGTCAGACGGGAACTCGATCGCTATCGTCCCTGAACATCCGCGGGCGGGCGCCCAGCGGGTCCGCCGGCCCAGGTCTCGCACACGCCGCGGCGCGTCATGCACCGTCAATCGACGCCGGAGGCGCCGCCGGCCCGGCTTGATGCCGGACCGGCGAAGCGCGTCAGTTGGTCGCGAAGCAGTAGAACAGACCGGCGCCCCCGGTAGCGACGAGATTCGCCTGCCCGCAGCCCCGGCTGGGATGCGACGAGTTCCAGGAGCCGTTGTTGCCGCCCTGCTTGTCCGAGTGCCCGAGTTGGGCCGACCCCTCGCCATTGCTGGTCCAGTTGCTGCACGTGTGGTCCATGCCGTCCGTGTACGCGCGGCCGTCGGGCTGTGAACCGGTCAGGATGTCGTGCTGATTGGGAGAGTCGCCCACGCCGTTGACGGGTTCACCATTCTCCGTGAGCGAGATCACCTTCCCGAGCGCATTGCCGATCCGGGCCTGCTCGATCGTATCTCCGTGCAACTCGCCGACATTTTGCGAAGCCCGCCGCCGTCCGCCACTTGCGTACCACGGCCCATTGCCGATCCGGTCGCGCGCATTGACCGCGCCGGGGCCCTGGGTGCTGAGATACGCTCGCCAGGTCGAGTCGCCGCGCCCGACCGCGGCCGCCAGACTCTGGCAGTGCGCGTCGGCCCCTGCGAGGCCGCCCAGGTTGGCGCCGTCACCCAGCCCGACGCTCGTCACGAAGAACGACATCGGTTGCTGCGCGCTGGCCGTGTGCGCGCCCGTCAGGATGAGCGCGGCGGCGATACAGAACAGGGTGCGATCGTGAGTGTGCATCATTGATGTGACCTCCTTGATCGAGCCGGACCCGCGATCGGTGCGAGCCGGCATCCGTAGCGGGATCATGCCGGTTCGCGTGACAGTGTATCGCTCCGGATGCGCGGATCGCGATGCTATTTGGTGGACGGTCAGGAAACTGAGTGTCTGTATCGATTGATTCCGGGCGCGGCAGGACGGTGACTGCTGCGCGCCAGGTGACGGCGCGGCGGAGGTCCGTCACTTGGCCAGCCGGAATTGCACGGCTTCGGCGAGATGTTCGGCGCCGATGCGAGCGGCGCCCGCCAGGTCGGCGATCGTGCGGCCAACCTTCATCAGCCGGTGACAGCTTCTCGCAGACAGATGAAAGCGACGGCTGGCAGCGTCGAGTATGCGTAGACCGGCCGAATCGAGCGCACAATGCCGCTTGAGCCCGTCTCCCTGAAGGCGGGCGTTCAGGTGCTCGCCGGTGTCCGTGTGTCGTCTCGCCAATTGTCGCCGGCGTGCCGCCGCCACCCGTTCGCCGACGATGGCGGACGACTCTCCGGGCGCGGCGTCGGTCATGGCCGCGAACGGAACCGCCGGTACCCACACACCCAGATCGATGCGATCAAGCAACGGTCCGGACAGGCGGTTGCGGTAGCGGTCGACCTGCTGCGGCGTGCAGCGACATTCGCGTGCCGGGTCGCCCAGGAACCCGCAGGGGCAGGGATTCATCGCCGCCGCGAGCATGAAACGAGCGGGGAACACGGCCGTCCGGGAGGCGCGCGCCACCCGCACGGAGCCATCTTCGAGCGGCTGGCGCAACGCGTCCAACACATGCCTGGGAAACTCGGCCGTCTCGTCAAGCAGTAAAACCCCGTGGTGGGCCAGGCTGATTTCGCCAGGTCGAGGATTGGTGCCGCCGCCCACCAGGGCGATGTTCGAGGCGGTGTGGTGCGGTGCTCGAAACGGCGGGGTGGTGACCAGACCCGCCGCCGGTGGCAGGAGTCCGGCGACCGAATGAATGGCGGTGACGTCCAGCGCTTCTTCCAGTGTGAGTTGGGGCAGGATGCTCGGAAGCCGGCGAGCCAGCATGCTCTTTCCGGCGCCTGGCGGTCCGACGAACAGCAAGTTGTGTCCGCCGGCGGCCGCGATCTCGATGGCGCGGCGCGCGAGCGCCTGCCCTTTGACGTCCGCGAGGTCGGCCGGTGGTGGACTGAGCGAGGGCGGGGTGGACTGTGGGCGCCGGTCCGGCAGCCGCCCGCCGGTCAGCAGGGTC
Source organism: Vicinamibacterales bacterium (assembly GCA_965220695.1). Taxonomy (GTDB): domain Bacteria; phylum Acidobacteriota; class Vicinamibacteria; order Vicinamibacterales; family UBA8438; genus UBA9620. The sequence continues at coordinate 1,476,539 of OZ244838.1, forward strand.
ACCGTGTCCTTGAGTGATCGTACGGCCGCTACGTCGAGTCCCGAGACCAGGGCGGCCTCCGTCGCGTTGGCCGCCGGCAGGACGATGGAACGCGATCCGTCGTGGTGGGCCTGGGCGGCAATGAGCAGCGCGCCTCGCACCGCCTGGACGGCGCCGTCCAGCGACAGTTCGCCGAGAAAGATCCGGTCGTCGAACTCGCGGGTCGGAAGTACGCCGATTGCGGCCAGCACACCGACGGCGATCGGCAGATCGAATGACGCTCCGACCTTGCGGATGTCGGCGGGTGACAGATTCACCGTGACCCGCCGGCTCGGAAACGGATACCCGGAGTTGCGGATCGCACTCTGGACGCGCTCGCGCGATTCACGGACGCTGGCATCGGGAAGCCCGACCATCGTGACCGCCGGCAGGCCACCGTCCGTGACATCGACCTCGACGTTGACGGGATAGGCTTCCACGCCGAAGATCGCCGCGGTACGGAGACGGGCGAGCATGGGGACGAACCTTGCAAGCGCGCGACCGTTTCCAGGGGCCAGCGTTCACGGGGATGTCGGAGCGTGTGTGGCACTCGTTTCGACGGACGAACCGTGCACATGGAGCAGAAACTGCGCCGCCGCCCCGTGCCGACTGTCGCCGGCGGGCTTACCGCGTGCCAGTCCGGGTCAGCTTGTGGCAGAGCGCCGGCCGCGCACCTGGAGCGGCGTCATTGCCGCGGTCCAGATGCTGTTGCGTGTGAGGATGGGGCAGCGCTATCGCGTGTGGTCCGCCTGGACGAAAACGCGGCGCTGCTCCCCGAGGTCGCGGGCGGACGGAGTGACAATCGTGCGGTCGTCGATGACGATACGGCGATCGTCCTGCAGCGCCCGGCGCACGTCGTCTTCGCACACGAACTCGACCGGCGTGTCGGTCTGTGCGGGCGGAACGGCAGACGCGGCCGCCGCCGGCGGCGGCGCCGGAGGCGTGACAGGAGCGGCTTGGCCGACTGTCCGGCTGGGCGGCGCGGGTCGGCCCCGATCCGGAAGCGTCGAGGCAATGCCGCGTGCAGCCAGGAACGAATCGATCCGCCGGGAGAGCAGGTCCGGGTCGACGCCGCTGGAGGTCGAGCGGACGCGGGAATCCGGATTGGGCGGTCGGGTCGGAAGGGCCGCCTCTGCCGGCGTGCGGCGCGGGGCCGGCTGGATCTCGTAGGCCAGACGTTTGATGTTCAGCAAATGTCGTGGCGTGATGTTGTCCGACGTGATGTTTCCGCCATGGCCGCCGCAGCCGAGCGTCATCGATGGGTCGAGTCCGGTGGTCATGCCGATCGAACCCAACGTGGTCGATGTGTTCACGACGATGCGGAACGCCGGTTTGCGGAGGCCGAATTCGAGAATGACCTGTTCGTCCTGCGAGTGGATCGACATGGTATGCCCCATGCCGCCGTATCGCAGGATCTCCTGGCATCGGGTGCAGGCGGCGCGCCAGTCCGGTACGACGTAGAAGGACAGGACGGGACACAGCTTCTCGATCGACAGCGGATGCGACCGTCCGACCCCGTCGAGCGGCGCGATCAGCACCCGCGTGTCGTCCGGAACCTCGATGCCAGCCTCTGCGGCGATCTCGAGAGCGGTGCGGCCGACCAGCTTCGGGTTCGGCAGGAAGTCCGATGTGACGAGCAGGGCCGCCAGCCGGTCCGCTTCACCGACGTTCAGAAAGTACCCGTCCTGCCGCTCGAATTCGCGCCGCACCTCGCCGGAGACGGCCTCGTCCACCACCACCGAGTTTTCCGCCGAGCACAACAGCCCGTTGTCGAACGTCTTGCCCGTGATGATGTCGGCCACCGCCTTCGGAAGATCGGCGCTGCGCTCGATGTAGGCCGGCGCGTTGCCGGGACCAACGCCATAGGCCGGTTTCCCGGCGCTGTAGGCGGCGCGCACGAGTCCGAGCCCGCCGGTGGCCAGCACCACGGCCACTTCTCGACGTTGCATCAGCTCACGGGTGCCTTCGAGCGTGACGGTCGTCATGCAATTGATCGCGCCGTCCGGCGCACCGGCGTTCGTCGCTGCCTCGGTCATCACCTCAGCGACCCGCTGGATGGATCGTACCGCGCCCGGGTGCGGGCTGAGTACGACGGCGCACCGCGCCTTCAGACAGATGAGGAGTTTGTAGATCGCCGTCGACGTGGGATTCGTCGTGGGCACCACCGCCGCAACGACACCGAACGGCTCGGCGATCTCCACCACACGCGCCCGGTCGAGGCGGCGGATGACGCCGACCGTGCGCATCGGCTGGATGAAACGATGGATGGTCTCGGCGGCGAAAAGGTTCTTCCGAATCTTGTCCGCCTCGAGACCATAGCCGGTCTCTTCGACCGCCAGACGTGCCAACGGAGCCGCCTGTGCGACCGCGGCGGCCGCCATCGCGTCGACGATTCGGTCGATCTGTTCCTGATTCAGTTCGGCCAGACGAGCCTGGGCGGCCTTTGCCCGTCGCGCCAGGGTGCGGGCGTCCCGGATCGAGTCAAGGTCCCGGTCGGTCGTTGCGGCGGGGTCGGCCATCGATCGTCAGCAACCGGAATCGGTGCATCGGCCCGTCCGTCCGCGCCGATGTCTCCCCTGGCGCGGCGGTACGGGGTTCCCCCGGGGCTGCTAGGTGGCGTTGCGCGGTTGCGGCAGGATCTTCTCCACCTCGCCATGCGGGCGCGGGATCACGTGGACGGACACCAGTTCGCCGACACGTCGAGCCGCGGCGGCGCCGGCGTCGGTGGCGGCCTTCACGGCCCCGACATCGCCCCGTACGAAGACCGTCACATACCCGGCACCGATGTATTCTTTGCCGATCAGTACGACATTGGCGGCCTTCACCATCGCATCGGCGGCCTCGATCGAACCGACCAGGCCTTTCGTTTCCACCATGCCGAGGGCTTCAAGGGACATGTTAGTTCTCCGAATGTCGCACGCGGCGCCGGAATGACACCGACCGCCTTCGAGTGGGGATTGTGCGTTGCGCGATGCCTACGACGCCGGCTGTCCGACGGTGGCGGTCCCGCCACCCCACGCGGTGGACAGCCGCAGGCCCAACGACGGTGCAGGTCGAACCTCACGACCGGGACACCCGTGAAAATCGCCGGAAATGTAACATATTGCAGAACATGCGGCAACCGCGCTAGACTCCCTGCACGCCGTGAGTCGCGGCGAGTGCATCAACCGTTGATCGCGATTTCGTGTGCCTACCGGGATGAGACGTCCGTTCACAGCCTGTTAGCGCCCGCGTAGCGGGCTCTGAATAATGCTGTCTGGCGAGGCCGAGCCGATTTATACCGGGCGGTCGGAGGCGGAGCCTTGCAAGGCCATGTGGCTGTCCTATGACGTTGAAAACGATCTCTTCGACAATCGTTCGAGGCAGTGCCGTCAGCGCGTGTTTTGTCCTGCTCCCGGGGTTGACCGGGTGCGGCAACACCGACTCCGCGCCGCCGGTGGCGGCGCCGGCAGTGGTGCTGAGTCGCTCCAGTGTCTCTCTCGGAGGACCGCTGGACATGCGCTACCGGTTCACGGTGGCGCCGGATATCACTGCAATCCCCGAGGAATACCGGGTCTTCGTCCACTTCCTGGACGGCGACGGGGAGCTGATGTTCACCGACGATCACGAACCGCCGCAACCAGTCGGTGCGTGGCGTCCCGGACAGGAGATTACGTACGAACGACGGATGATCGTGCCGATCTACCCCTATATCGGGGAGGTGACCGTGGCGGTCGGACTGTACTCACCGCTGGTCGGAGACCGGTTGCCGCTGGAGGGCAGGCATCTCGGTGGGCGCGCCTATGAGGTCGGGACCCTCGACATGGTCCCGCAATTCGAGAGTGGATTCGCGACATACGCAGACGGCTGGCACGGGGTCGAGTCCGGATCCAACCGGGAATGGCGGTGGACCACGGATGTGGCGACCATCTCTTTTCGGAATCCACGGACTGAGGCGACCTTGCATCTGGAGATGGGTGGGCGCTCGGCGCTGCTGGAGAGCCCCCAACGGCTCACGCTGGAGATCGGCGGGTCGGCGATCGAGACGCTGGATGTCGTGTCGGAGGAACCGACCTACCATCGAATCGACCTGACGGCCGACAGCCTCGGTAACGACGACACGGTTGTACTGACCCTGAACGTGGACGTCACGTTCGTGCCCGCGGAGATGACCGGAAACGAAAGTCCCGATCAGCGACAACTCGGTGTGCAGGTGTTCTACGCCTTTCTGGAAGAGCACGACGTTCAATAGATTGCAGCGGTCCGGTGTTGGTTCGGCCATGCGTTTTCGGTGCAGCGGTCCACGCCGCGCGCACGCGGGAACGCCCCCCGGCCTCTGTGGACAACGGCGTGCCCGTGAGTCCACGCCGCGCGCACGCGGGAACGCCGGTGGCTTGGGCTGGATCTCGCCCCGTGGTAGTCTGGAGGGATGTCCATGGACTCGAGACGCCTCTATATGGCTCTGCTCGTGACGCTGCTGGCGATGAGAACGGTGGCCGCTCCCGCGTCGGCCGAGTTGACAATTCTGACCGAGGGGAGCGTGCCGGCGCTCAGTGAACACGGGGTCGACGGGAGCGGGTCGTTGCCGCACCCGTGCACCGAGTCCGAGGCGGCGCCGGATCCCTCGTTGCAGCGTATGACCCCGCCTTCCGCGCCTCGTCCGTTCGCCGAGATCATCGACGCTGCCTCGCTGAGGTATGGCGTGGACCCCGCGGTGGTGTCCTCGCTGATCCTGTTGGAGTCTTCCTACAACCCGGATGCGGTGTCCCCGCGAGGGGCGGTGGGGCTGATGCAGTTGATGCCGGCGACTGTTCGAGAGTACGCGGTGACCGATCCGTACGACCCGACGGCGAACATCGACGCGGGCACGAAACACCTTCGACTGCTGCTCGACCGCTACGACGACCTTGACTCCGCGCTGGCCGCCTACAACGCCGGCGATGGCCCGGTGCGGAAGTTCGGGGGAGTGCCCCCCTACCCCGAAACCCGCCGCTACGTCAGCAGGATTCTCGAAATGGTGGACGCCCAGAACAGGTAGTCTCCGCGTGGGCTCCGGCTCGGCGGGTATCATTTCGAGCCGCTGGCGCCGATAATGTCGTATCGGACATGCGTGTGGACCGCGTTCTCCAGACGGATCTCCTGCCAGAGCCATGAAGTTTCGCTGCAGACTCGGCACCGAGACGGGCGAAGTGCTCGAACAGGTGCACGTTGCCGAGAGCGAATCCAGCCTTCGCCGGGAGCTGGAGGCGAAAGGGCTCTACATCCTGTCGCTCAGTCGCCGCGGCGTGGCGTTCGGGTCAGGGCTGTCGCCGACGGTGCGCCGCCGGATCAAGACCACTGATTTTCTGGTGTTCAATCAGGAACTGGCAACGCTGCTGCGGGCCGGCATGCCGGTCGTGCAGTCGCTTGACATTCTCAGGCAGCGGGTCGACGACGCCGGTTTCAGAGCGGTGCTGAACGATGTGCACGACCGGGTCCGGGCCGGTGCGGCATTGTCGGAGGCGTTCGATGCTCAGGGGAAGCAGATACCGGGCATCTACACCGCGTCGCTGCTCGCCGGCGAAAAGAGCGGCGGTCTCGAAGAAGTGATCCGGCGGTACGTCGCGTACGTCAAGACGATGTCCTCGGTGAGGCGGAAGACGCTGTCGGCGTTGATCTACCCGGCGATTCTCCTGCTGTTGTCGGTCATCGTGGTCACCGTCATCGCATTGATCGTCGTGCCGGCGCTGGAACGGTTCTATCAGGGCTTCGGCGAGGAACTGCCGTTCGTGACGCAACTGATCGTGGCGGGGTCGGCGTTTCTGCGCTCCTACCTGCCACTCATTGCGCTTGGCGCCGGCGGGGTGGCGGCCGGCGCCTGGTATTGGATTCGGCAGCCGGGTCGAGCCGCGACCGCCGATCGCATTCTGCTCAAGGTACCGGCTGTGGGGCGCATCGCGGGGCGTTTCGCGACATCGCAAATGGCGCGTACGCTGGCCACGCTGCTCAACGGGGGTATCCCGCTCGTCAACGCACTCGACGTGGCGTCCCGGTCGTTGGGGAACCGGTTTTTCGCCGACCAGCTTACGCTCGTCGGACAGAAGGTGCGCGAAGGAGAGCCCCTGGCGTCCTCGCTGGCCGCGTGCAACGTCTTCCCGGGTGTGGCGATCAAGATGGTCGAGGTCGGGGAGTCCACGGGGGCGCTGCAGGAGATGCTGACCAGCATCGCCGACTTCTTCGACGAAGAAATCGACACTCAGCTCAGCCGCTTGGTCACGATCATCGAGCCGGTGCTGCTGGTGGTCATGGGGGTGGTGGTCGCCGCGTTGCTGATCGCCCTGTACATGCCGCTGTTGCAGTTGGGATCCGTGCTGTCATGACGAACGAACGGCGCCCTGATGTCGAACCCGCCGGTGCCGCCGGCACAGCCGAGGCGGAGGCTCCCTACGCCGGCGACCCGGAACGGGTCGACCAGGCGCCGGCGGAGGCCCGCGCCCGGCGGCTCGCGGCACGCTATCGGCTGGAGTTCGTCGACATGCAGAAGTTCCGCGTCGATGCGGAACTCTTCAGGTCGATTCCGGCCGACCTGATGCTGCGATACGGCTTCGTTCCGCACCACCGTGATGGCCAGATGCTCGTCATCGTCGTGTCCGATCCGTCCGACCTGCCGATGATCGACGAACTGGCGCTGCTGCTCGACACGCCGATCAGGGTGACCGTCGGCACCGCGCCGGCCATCGAATCGATTCTCAAGAAGAGCGAAGGCTCACAGCGTGTTCTGGACGACGCCACCGAGAGCTTCGAGTTGCAGATTCTGCACGACAACGAAGGGGGAGAGGACAGCCTGACGGTCGAGCGGCTGACGAGCGACGTCAGCCCTGTCATTCGTCTGGTCGACTCGATGATCTATGCCGCGTTACAGCGGCGCGCAAGCGACATCCATATCGAGACCCAGGACGATGCCGTATACGCCAAATACCGCATCGACGGCACGCTGCAGCCGGCGATGCGACCAATAGACAAACGGTTTCACGGCGCGATTCTCTCGAGGGTCAAGGTCATGGCCGAGCTCGATATCGCCGAGAAACGGGTGCCCCAGGACGGGCGCTTCAAGGTGCGCGTCCCCGGCAAGACCATCGACTTCCGCGTGTCGGTCATGCCGACGGTGCATGGCGAGGACGCGGTGATCCGCATTCTCGACAAGGACGCCATCAGCGAGCAGTTTCGCGAGTTGCGGCTCGATATCCTGGGGTTCGCCGAGGCGGAGCTCGCGAGATTCCGGCGTGCGATCAAGGAACCCTACGGCATGGTGCTGGTGACCGGACCGACGGGCAGCGGCAAGACAACGACGCTGTATGCCGCGTTGTCCGAAATACACTCGGCCGAGGACAAGATCGTCACCATCGAGGACCCGGTCGAGTATCAGTTGCACGGCATCACCCAGATTCCGATCAACGAGCGGAAAGGGTTGACGTTCGCGAGGGGCTTGCGGTCGATCCTCCGGCATGACCCGGACAAGATCATGGTGGGAGAGATTCGCGACGCCGAAACCGCGCAGATCGCCATCCAGTCGGCGTTGACGGGACATCTCGTGTTCACCACCGTCCACGCGAACAACGTGCTCGACGTGCTTGGCCGGTTCCTGAACATGGGGGTCGAGGCGTACCAGTTCGTGTCGTCCCTGAATTGCGTGATGGCGCAACGACTCATCCGTCTCGTCTGCCGGGAATGCCGGCGACCGGTCAGGATGAGCGGCGAGACGCTACGCGAATCCGGTCTGGACCCGGCGCTGGCCGAGACCCATGAGTTCTTCGAGGGGGCCGGGTGCATCGAATGCGGCGGCACCGGTTTTCGTGGTCGAACCGCACTGTGCGAGTTGCTTGACCTGACGGACCAGATTGGAGAGATGATCCTCGCCCAGGCGCCGGCCTCGGAGATCAAGCAGGCGATGCGAGCCGATGGCATGCGGTTTCTGCGTGATTCCGCGGTTGAAAAGCTGTTGTCTGGTGTCACCACCCTACGCGAAATCAACAAGGTCACCTTCGTCAAGTAGCAATGTCGCTGTCCGCCCGCCTTCGGCGTCTGTTCGCGACCCGACCCCCGGTGGTGAGCCTGGAAATCGCTGCCGACCGGGTGACCGGCTTGGCGCTGGGCCGAGACGCTGCCGCCCCGGTGGCTGCAGTGGCGACCGAACCGCTTCCCGACGGCGCGCTCGTGCCCGCCGCCAGCAGTACGAACGTCGTCGGTCACGCTGAGATACGGGACGCGGTGATCCGCGTATTGAAGCGCCTGCCTGGTGCTCAGACGCGAGTAGCCCTCGTGCTGCCGGACAGTGCGGCGAAGGTGTCCCTGATGACGTTCGCACAGGTGCCCGCCCGCGCCGCCGACCTCGATCAGCTCGTGCAGTGGCAGGCCCGAAAGAAGGTGCCGTTCAAGAGCGAGGACCTGCAAGTGGCCTATGCTCCCGGGCTCTCCACGCCCGAGGGCGGACGCGAATTCGTTGTCAGCGTGATGCGGCGAGACATCGTGCAGGAATACGAAGCGGTCTGCGCCGCGGGCGGGGTGCACGCGGGGGTCGTCGATCTGGCCAGCTTCAGTCAGGTCAACGCGATCCTGGCCGGTGGCAACGGGGATGCCGACTGGTTGCTCGTGCATCTCGCTCAGGGCTACAGCACGCTCGCCGTGGTTCGCGCCGGGCACCTGATCCTGTTCCGAAACCGCCTGACCGACGGCGATGACAATCTGGCGGACCTGGTGCACCAGACGACCATGTATTATGAGGATCGCCTCCAGGGACGTGGGTACGAGCGAGTCATTCTCGCGGCGAGCGCGGCGCATACGACCAGACACGACGCTGCGATGCTGCGCCAGGCGCTCGAGTCCCGTCTGGGGTTCGCGGTCGTACCGATCGATCTGCCCCGTCAGAGCACCGGGGAGGGGCTGGGGGGAGTGTTGCCGGATCTGCTTGCGGCCCCGCTCGGTCTGCTGTTGCGCGAGCGACTGGCGGCTGAGACTTCGGGATAGACGATGCTTGGGACCAACCTCGCCACCAAACCCTTCTACAACGAGCGCGTGGTCCACCTTGTACTCGGCCTCCTGGCGGTGGCGGGTCTGGCGGTGCTGGCCCAGGGGGTGCTGCGGATCGTCCGTTTCTCGATTGACAGCACGGAGTTGACCGCTCGGGCCGCGCAGGCGGATATGGAAAGCGAGAGTCTGTCGGTTCGTCTGGCCGAACTCCAACAATTGGTGAGTCCCGAGGCGCTCGAGTCTGTCGCCGCCGCCGTCCGGGAAGCCGACATGCTGCTGGACCGGCGGGGGTTCTCCTGGACGAACTTCTTCAATCGTATCGAGGCGACGCTGCCTCCGGACGTCATGTTGACCGAGGTCCGACCTGACATCGATTCGGGTGCGATCGCCGTCAGCATGGTCGTGACGGGGCGCGGGCTCGACGCAATCAGCGAGTTCATCACCCGGCTCGAGGAAACACGGGCGTTCGCCGCCGTGATCAACCTGGTGGCGGAGTTGACCGTCGACGGGATGTACAGCGCGACACTGACGGGACAGTATCTGCCTGACCTGCCGCCGCTGGCGAGCAACGGCGACGCGCCGCCTCCGACTGGAGACGCCGAACTCGAATCGCGTACCGTTGGGCGGGACGAGTCGGCTGGCGAGCCGGATACCGTGGCATCGAGGGAAGAGCGTTGATGACGCTGATCCGACGCATTCTTGACGAGAAACGGGGATGGGTGACGGCGGTCGCCGGCATTCTGCTCGTCGACGTCGGTCTGTACGCGTTCGCGGTGTATCCGCGGACCAACAAGGTGCGCCAGGCTGAGATGCGAATGACGGCGGCGGAAAGCCGGTTGGCTCAACTGAGAAACGCGGACGCCTCCGCCAACAGGACCATTTCGGACAAGTCCCAATCCGATACGAACCTGGAGCGATTCTACGCAGAGGTATTGCCAACCAGTCTGGCAGCCGCCAGGTACCTGCTGAATCCGTACCTCGTCAACCTGGCCAATGACACCGGTCTTGTACTGCCTGAGCGGCGGACCATTCCTCCGGAAGGAGACAGCGAGAGTCTGTTGACCAGGCTCGAGGCCACCATGGTGCTGGCCGGCGACTACGACCACATCCGGCAGTTTGTGTACGCATTGGAAACCGCCCCCGAATTCGTCCTGATCGAAGAGGTCAAGCTGAGCCGCGCAGGTGATGCGGACGATGACCTCATGCTGGAGTTGGGCGTGTCGACCTACTACCGGGACGGCGCCGTTGCAGAGCGGCAGCCGTAGCCCCTGGGACGATGACGGTGTCGATTCAGTCACGGTCGTCCGCGCCGCACGCAGCCCGGACCCGCGACGTACGCGGTTACAGCCTGGTCGAACTCCTGGTCGTCAGCACGATACTGGCCTTGCTTGCGTCGGCCGTGCTCCCGCTGACCAGGATGACCGTCCAACGGCAGCATGAAGCCGAGCTGCGCCAGGCATTGCGTGAGCTGCGAACCGCCATCGACCGCTACAAGGATGCGGTTGATCTGGGCATTATCGGTGGGGCCGACGTGGAGGCTGGTAACGTGGGCTATCCGCCCGACCTCGAAACGCTGGTGGAAGGGGTGGACCGGCTCAACGATGCGTCGGGAAGCAAGTTGCGTTTTCTGCGTCGCATTCCCTACGATCCGATGACTCAAAGCCGGGAGTGGGCCTTGCGCTCCTATCAGGACGCGCCCGATGCGACGACCTGGGGGGGCGATAACGTCTACGACGTCTATTCGACGTCCCGCGCCAGTGCGCTGGATGGATCCAGGTACAGCGAATGGTGAGCAAGCACGCAGCGTCGCGGCCGAAGTTCCGGCCGATACCTCGCATCGGGACGAGGGGCGAGGGCGGCTGGACACTGGTCGAGATGGTGATCGTGATCGGTCTGGTCGTCATCATGGCTGGCATCGCCACCATCAGCTATGGCACGGCCGTCACCAGATCCAAGGAAGCGGTGCTCAAGACCAACCTGTTTCGAATGCGGGATGCCATCGATCAGTATTTCGCGGACCATCAGGAGTATCCTGCGTCGCTGGTCAGTCTGGTCGACGCGGGATATCTCCGGCGCGTGCCCGAGGATCCGTTCACACGGTCGACGGCCACGTGGCGGACCGAGCTGGCAGAGTTCGATCCGACGCGCCCGCGGTCCCTTCCGGGCGTGTTCGACGTACGGAGCGGGGCGCCGGGCCTCGCAATCGACGGTACTGTCTACGCGGACTGGTGATGGAGTCCCTCGCGGTCAGCGGCGGGGAAGTCCACCGGAATTGACCGCTGGGAGCCGATCGGCCGTCCCGGACGCTCCCGCGCCTGCGCTCCCCGTCTCGTCGCCGGGGGCGAGGGTGGAATCGGCGGGCGCAGTGGGAATCGTGTGACCGCCGAGTTCGCCGGCGGCGGTTGGCGTAAACACCCAGTCCGCATAGGTGGTCAATCCGTTCAATTGTCGGAGTGCGGCATCCGTGCTCCGGCTCCGGACGCCGACGATCGGACCGGAGTCGTCACCCAATCCTCGATCCGTCCGTGTGAACGGCGCAGCCACGTAGGTTGCGCCTTGCACGCCGCCTTCCGCGCCGGCCGGGTTCGCGACCGCGGTGATGCGGAACAGCACCTGGAGCATCTCCAGGGTCACCAACTCGAATTGGCCATCTTGAACCATTGGGTCGCGGTAGGCCTTTCGCAGGAACCTGCCTTCGACCAGTGTCTCGATGTCGGGAGGATAGGCGTTGGCGAAGCGTGCGCCGTACAGCCGCACAGCTCGGGCATACTGTCCGCCTCGGAAGATGAGTTCCGCCTCTCGCTCGCGTTTCGCCCAGGTGGTCCAGGCCGGTACGACGGCGGTCAGCATGACGCTCATGACAGCGACCGCTACGAGCAGGCCGGCCATGGCATACCCAGCAGTGGGACGGTACGACCGGGGGTCACGGTGCTCAGGGGTTTCCATTCCGGCCACAACCAGCACGATTGATGTTACCACCGCGCTTTCCCGTTCCGTCCGGCTGGCGCGTCGTTCGTCAGGGCGCCATCGCCTCGACGACGGTATCGTGAAGGACGGGTCGAAATGTGAGGATGGCGTCGTTGTTACGGGTCGGATGGACGCGGTTGGTCAACAGCGCGACATAGAGATTCCGTGCGGGATCGATCCAGAGCGACGTACCGGTGAATCCGGTGTGACCGAACGCGTCGGGAGACAGCCGCCGTCCACACGATGAGGTCACCCGCATGGTGTCCCAACCGAGCGCACGCGAGCTGCCCGGCACGGTGGTGGGCCGGAGGAAGCGGGCCAGCGTGGCTGGGCGGGCCAGCAACGGACGCCCGGCAAGCGTCGCCAACAGGGCGCGGGCGAATTGCCCGACGGCGGAAACCGAACCGAAGAGTCCAGTGTGGCCGGAGACGCCACCCAGCGCCCAGCCGTTCTCGTCGTGTACTTCTCCCCGGACCAGCCTGCCGCGCCAGGGGTCGTATTCGGTCGGCGCGGTGCGCGCGAGCCACTCGGCCGGCGGCCTGAACCGCATATCACCCAGTTGGAGGTCGCCTGCCAGTGTGTCGAATTGGCTGTCGAGGCCGGCGCCGGACGCGGCGTCGACGGCGAGAAACGCGAGCAGGATGAACCCGAGATCGCTGTAGATCGATTGCGCGCGCGGGACGTATTCGAGTGGAAGGGTGCAGATGGCATGCTCGAAGTCAGTCCGGCCAACGTGGTCCCGGAAGAACGGGAGATACGCGGTCAGGCCGGCGGCATGTTCGAGCAGATCCGCGACGGTGACGGCCAGTCGTTCCCGGCTCCGCCAGGCGGTGAACCAGTCGGCCACCGGATCGTCGAGTGCTACGCGCCCTTGATCGACGAGCCGCATGATGACGCTCGTCGTGGCCACGACCTTGGTCAGGGAGGCAAGGTCGAACAGTGTGTCGACGGTGGCCGGCGTCGCCGCGGTCTCGTAGCTCAGCGTACCGCACGCGTGCTGGAAGACCGGTCCCTCACGAGTGCCGATCTCGAGGGTGGCGCATGGGAATACCCGGTCCTCCGCGGCCTGCTCGAGCCGCGCCGCAACGTGGGCGAATCGGGCCATGCCGCTACCCGCCATGCGGAGTGTCACCTGGAGTCGTGGGCGCGGGTGGTCCCGGCCAGGCGCTCTCGAAGCCGTGGTTCGACATCCTCGCCAATGGCGTTCCGGACCGAATCGCCCGCCCGCTTGAGGCGGGTCAATGCCTTGCCGTAGGTGTCACCCGTCTTCTGCATCACGATGGCGGCCTTGACGTTCCACCGGGCCCGCCGCAACAGGGCTCCGGCAGCGTCATAGTCGAGACCGGTCACGGTCGTGACAATGCCGCGGGCGCGATCTCGACGCTGATCGGAACCAGTCTGCACGTCGACCATCAGGTTGCCGTAGGTCTTGCCGATGTGGACCATCGAAATGGTCGTCAACATGTTGAGCACCATCTTCGTGGCGCTTCCGGCCTTCAGCCGCGTCGATCCGGCGATGACTTCCGGGCCGACCGCAGGGGCGATGATGACGTCAACGAACGTCTGAAGTTCAGTGCCGGGCCAACAGGTCACGAAGATGATTTTGATGCCGGTGCGGCGGGCGCGGGTCAGTGCGCCCCGTACGAACTGGGTCATGCCGCTCGCGGACACCCCGATAAGCACGTCGTTGCTGGTCAGGTGAAGGCGGCTCGCAGCCCGCGCGCCCTCTTCGAAGTTGTCTTCAACTCCCTCGCGCGGTTTGAAGAACGCGTCACGGCCGCCGGCCATGACCGCTTGGACCAGTCTGGCGGGTGTACCGAACGTGGGCTGCATCTCGGCGGCTTCCAGTACGCCGAGACGTCCGCTGGTGCCGGCGCCGACGAACACGAGACGTCCCCCGCGCCGAAAGGCTTCAGTGATAAGTTCGGCGCCAATTGCGATGCGCTCTTTCTCGCGTTGCACGGCCGCGATCGTGCGGCGATCCTCTTGGATCATGAGATCGATGATCGCCTCGGTCGAGGCCTGATCCATCGACAGCGTTCGCGGGTTGATGGCTTCGGTCGGCAGGGATTGCCACTTTGAGCGCGTGGGCATGGCGTTCTGGCCGCCAGGGAGGGGCGCGGCGGATACTACTCCCCGGCCGAGAGAGTGTCAACTGCAGGGGTCATGACAAGTTGACTTGGCATCTGAGCGCAGAGTATGCTCGTTTGGATCTGCGCATGGAGGCAGGTGCGAAAAGGCATGCTGGCGATCACAATCGCTCCGTCGGTTCCGACCATGATGCCCGCGATGCGCGGGCGGCGTGGATGATGTAGCTGACAGCCAGCAGAGTGTGACCAGGCCATCATCCACGTCAGGATGGTGGTTTTTTTTTGTGCCATCGTGTGAGTGATCGCGCCCGACCCGCCGGTGTCTGGCGCCCGCCATCTGTATCCGGACTGTATTCATGAATGAACCGTCGCAGGCGCGCGGTTATCGGGTCGGTATCGCCGGATTCGGTACCGTGGGCGAGGCCGTTGCCCGCATTCTGTCGAACGGGACGCATCCCGAGTTGCACCTGACTCACGTCTGCAACCGGAACGTGGCGCTCAAGCGGGTCGATTGGGTGGGTCCGGATGTGATCTGGACCGACCGGTTCGACGATTTGCTGAGCGGGGCGGTCGACGTGGTGGTCGAGTTGATCGGCGGGCTCTCCCCGGCGCGTGACTGGATCGAGCGCGCCCTGACGGCGGGCGCCTCGGTGGTCACGGCGAACAAGCAGGTGATCGCCCACGCTGGCCGGTCGCTGGCGGCCGTGGCGTCGGCTCACGATCGGCACCTGCTGTTCGAGGCGGCGGTGGCCGGTGGAGTGCCGGTTCTGCGCGCGCTGCGCGAGGGCATCGCCGGTGACCGGCTGTACCGGATTCAGGGCATCCTCAATGGCACCTGCAACTACATCCTGACGCAGATGGAACGAGAGCAGGTGTCGTTCGCTGACGCGCTGACCGCGGCCCAGCGGCTGGGGTATGCAGAGGCGGATCCGACGGCCGACGTGGATGGCTTTGACGCACAGGCCAAGCTGGCAATCCTCATTGCGGTGGGATTCGGACGTCAGGTGCGCGCATCCGATATTCCGCTCAGTTCGATTACCCCGATCCGGGACATCGACTTCGTGTATGCGCACCGCCTCGGCAGTGTAGTCCGCCAGGTGGCGCGGGCCGAGCTGGTGTCGGAGAGCGACCAGATCCGCGCCGCGGTGCAACCTGCGCTCGTTCCCGAACGATCGTCGTTGGGCCGCGTGGGCGGCACGCAGAACATCGTTGTCGTCGACGGCGAGTACGGTGGAGAGACCGCGCTGTCCGGATTCGGCGCCGGCGGAGCGCCGACAGCGGTGGCGGTGGTCTCGGATCTGTTGGCGCTCGCCAGGGGAGCGCCGCTTCCAGGTGCCGCTGTGGCGCCGGCGACGGAAAATCCGGACCCGGTGCGCTCCGAGTACGAGGCGCCGCATTACCTGCGGTTCCTGATTCGAGACCGGCCGGGCATCATTGCCGCCTTGGCCGAAGTGCTCTCACGCCATGGTATCAACGTCGATGCAGTGTTCCAGGAACCAGGTTGGTCCAAGTCGGAACTCCCGTTCGTGATGACCCTCGAGCGCTGCCGGTCCACGGCGGTGTGCGACGCGCTGGAGGAGATCCGGGGATTCGATTTTCACGTGCAGCCGCCATTGTGGTTGCCCATCCTCTCGGGAGATGCAAGGCGCCCATGAGTGTCTTTACCGGACTACGTTGTGCGATGTGCAAGACCCCGTTTCCGGCCGAGGCGTTGTATGTCTGCGACCAATGCCTTGGTCCGCTGGAGGCGTGTTACGACTACGAGGCAGTGCGGCAGAGCATGACTCGCGAGACGGTAGCCGCACGTCCCAGTAACCTGTGGCGCTATCGGGAGCTGCTCCCGATAGCAGGCTCTCCGCTGACTGGTCTCGATTCCGGGTGTACACCGCTCGTGCGGGCGCGCCGCCTGGGGGACATGTTGGGAGTGGAAGAGCTGTATATCAAGGACGACTCGGTCAATCACCCGACGCTCTCGTACAAGGACCGCGTCGTACCCGTGGCGGCGACGCGGGCTGTCGAACTCGGCTTCGATACGTTCGGGTGCGCGTCGACCGGGAATCTGGGTAACAGTGTGGCGGCGCACGCGGCGCGGCTTGGGTTGACCTGCTACGTCTTCATTCCCCAAAGCCTCGAGCCGGGGAAGATTCTTGGATCGGCCGTGTCCGGACCGCACGTCGTGGGCATCGACGGCAACTACGACGATGTCAATCGCCTCTGCACGCAGGTTGGTGACCGGTACGGATGGGCGTTCGCCAACATCAACCTGCGCAGCTACTATGCCGAGGGGGCCAAGACCTGCGGATTCGAGATCGTCGAACAGTTGGGCTGGCGTTTTCCGCAGCATGTCGTTTCGCCGGTGGCCGGGGGCACGCTGCTGCCGCGGATCGGTCGAGCGTTCAGGGAACTGCGGGAAGTTGGTCTGGCCGAGGGCGAACTGCCACGGATTCATGCCGCGCAGGCGGCTGGATGCGCACCGGTGATCAACGCGCTCGAGAGTGGCGACAGACATCCGGAGCCGGTGCGGCCTGATACGATCGCGAAGTCGATTGCCATCGGCAACCCGGCAGACGGTTATCAGGTGCTTGAAACGGTCAGGGGCAGCGGTGGATCGGGTGCGCGTGCGACAGATACCGAGATTCTGGACGCCATCCGTCTCCTGGCGTGCACCGAAGGCATCTTCACCGAGCCCGCCGGCGGCACGACTCTCGCCGCCACGATCAAGCTGTTGAAGTCGGGGGCGATTGCGCCGGACGAGTCGATCGTCGTGTGTATCACCGGCAACGGGTACAAGACCTCCAACGTGATGGCCGACCAACTCGAGGAGCCGACCAGACTTGGGCGGTCCCTGCGCGAGTTCGAAGCGTTCCTCGCGTCGCAGTCTCCGCAGCCGGCCAACGGTTGAGACGATCTCCAGGCGTCTACACCATGGCTGCGAACTCCTACAGCGAGATCGTCGAAGCGGATGGGCATCTGATCGATTCGCGCCTGCTTCCGTCGGTGTTCGATGTCGTGATCGAACGCCAGGCGCGGTTCGACGTGCTCGAGTTCTCCATTGGACGGACGAACGAAGAGTTCTCCCACATACAACTGCGGGTCACGACCGATACCGAGGAGGGCCTGCGGAAACTACTCGAAGAGCTCATACCGCTCGGGTGCCATCCACGGCCCCGGCGGAGCGTCCGGCTGGAAGCGGCCGGCGACGGGTTCGTGCCTGACGATTTCTACTCGACCACCAACCACCGGACGCAGATTCACCTTGAGGGCCGGTGGGTCGACGTTGAGCAGCAGCGGATGGACGCCGTCATCGTCGTGTCGGACGGGCGCGCCGCGTGCCGGAAGCTCCGCGACGTGCGCGCCGGAGATCGCGTGGTCTGCGGGATGGACGGTCTGCGGGTGGTGCCCGAGTTTCAGGAACGCGATCGGCTTGGATTTGCGTTCATGACCAACGATGTGTCGACGGAGCGGCGTGTCGAAGTGAGCGTTGCACGAGTGGTCCGCATGATGGAGGAGGCCAAGGCCGATGACGGACGGATCATCGTGGTCGCCGGTCCCGTGGTCGTGCATAGCGGGGGTGGGGCGTATCTGAGCCAGTTGGTACGACAGGGTTGGGTCGATGGCCTGTTGGCCGGCAACGCCCTGGCGGTGCATGACGCGGAGCACGAGTTCTTCGGAACCTCGCTCGGGGTCGATCTCGACGCCGGATTCGCGGTGGACGAGGGCCACAAGAACCACATGCGGGCGATCAATCGGATTCGCCGGATCGGCGGGTTGCGCGAAGCAGTGCGGCACGGGTTGCTGCGTTCCGGACTGATGTATGACGTCATCAACCACGATGTGCCGTACGTGCTGGCCGGCAGCATACGCGACGATGGTCCGCTACCGGACACGCTGATGGACCTGACGGAAGCCCAGGCGCGCTATGCGGAGATGTTGCAGGGTGCCCGGCTGGTGTTGATGCTGTCATCGATGCTGCACAGCATCGGTGTCGGCAACATGCTGCCGGCTTGGGTGCGCGTGGTGTGCGTGGACATCAATCCCGCGGTGGTGACCAAGCTCGGCGACCGCGGATCGTCCCAGACTGCCGGCATCGTCACGGACGTGGGGCTGTTTCTGCATCAGTTGGCGGCGCAGATCGGTGACCGGATGGCCCCGGGCGCAGCAGGGCACACGGAAAGCAGGGCATGAGTCAGACACCGGAGGCGCCGCCGGTCGTCGTGCAGAAATACGGTGGCACGTCGGTCGCGACGGCAGAGCGAATTCTGGCCATCGCGGATCGGATCGAATTGAATCTGTCCCATACTCCGCGGCTGGTCGTGGTCCTGTCGGCGATGGGGAACACGACCGACGAGCTCGTCTCGCTGGCGAATCAGGTGTCGGATCGCCCGGTGGGACGGGAGATGGATCTGCTGTTGTCGACCGGTGAGCAGGTGACGGTATCGCTGCTGGGATTGGCGCTCCAGGGCCGAGGGATCGCCGCGATCTCGCTCACCGCGCTGCAGTGCGGCATTCGGACCGACGGCGTGTTCAACGTCGCTCGTATCAAGAGCATCGACACCGGTCGTATCCACTCGGAGCTGAACGCCGGCAAGGTCGTCATCGTGACCGGTTTCCAGGGCATCAACGAGACCAACGACGTCACGACGCTCGGCCGCGGCGGCAGCGACATCACCGGCGCTGCGCTGGCGGCCGCGCTCGACGCTGAGGCATGCGAGATCTGCACCGACGTTGACGGGGTCTTCTCGGCCGACCCGTCACGAGTGCCCGGGGCCAGACTGTGGCGGGAGATCAGTTACGAAGAGGCGATCGAGATGGCCTCGAGCGGCGCCAAGGTGCTGCATCCACGGGCGGCCGAGGTCTGCATGGAATATGACGTGCCGATTCACGTGCGCAGCAGCTTTCACCTGCGCGACGGCACCTGGATTCGAGGAGGCGGGGACGTTATGGAGCGAGCTGAGGTCGTCAGCGTGACCAGCGACTCGAGGGTCGCGAAGGTGACGCTGCAGGGGGTGCCCGACGAGCCGGGGATGGCGGCACGCGTGTTTCGGGATCTCGCTCAAGCCGGCATCAACATCCGACTGATCATTCAGAGCGCCAGCACCGATGCGCATGGCCGAATCACATTCATCCTGGATCTCGAATTCCTGGAGGGAGCGAGGAACTTGTGCCGGATCTGGGAGGACTCGGGTGTGGCCAGCCGGTGCGTGATCGAGAGTGACGTGGCGAAGATCTCGATTGTCGGATCCCGGTTGGCATCGAGCCCCGGACTGGCGGCGCGTATGTTCTCCGTTCTGGCCCGCGAAGGGATCAACATCGACTGCATCAGTTCGTCGGAAATGAAAGTCGCGTGCATTATTGCGGCGGACCGGCTTGACGACGCCGTACCGGCCGTCCATCGAGAGTTCTTTCCGGAGGATCGCGGCGCTGCGGCGGACGTCTGGGACAGGGATCGCACGCGCGGGTGAGGACGGGGGCATGAGCGCGAAGATCGAGGTAGGCATTCTTGGGGCCACAGGTGCGGTGGGTCAGGAATTCATCGCCCAGTTGGCAGATCATCCGTGGTTCGACATCGGCTGGGTGGGCGCGAGCGAACGGTCGGCGGGGAAGCGGTATCGGGACGCGACCCCCTGGCGGCTGCCGTCGCCCTGTCCAGAGCGGATTGCCGGAATGACGGTGGACCGGGTGGTTCCTGAGCGGGCACCGCAGTTGGTGTTTTCCGGTCTGGATGCGTCGGTTGCCGGCGACGTGGAAACCGCCTTCGCGCAGGCCGGGCATATCGTGGTGAGCAACGCCAGGAATCACCGCATGGATCCGGTCGTGCCGCTGGTCGTGCCCGAAATCAACGCCGATCACCTGCAACTTCTCGCCGCTCAGGATGCGGCCAAAGGGTGGGCCGGTCGTGTCGTCACCAATCCGAACTGCTCGACGATCGTCCTGGCGCTGGCACTGGCACCGTTCCGGTCGTTCGGCTTGCGTCAGGTGATTGTGTCGACGATGCAGGCGATTTCGGGCGGAGGGTATCCAGGCGTGCCGTCGCTCGACATCATGGGCAACGTCGTGCCGATCGTGCGCGGAGAAGAACCGAAGATGGAGAGCGAAACGCAGAAGATCCTGGGGCGGGCTACCGAGACCGGAATCGAGCCGCATCCGGTCGTCGTCAGCGCCGCCACGACCCGCGTACCGGTCCTCAATGGGCACACGGAGCTGGTGACGATGGCGCTCGACTGCGACCCGGGACGGGATGCACTCGTGCACGCCTTGAATCAGTTCTCTGGGCGGCCGCAAGAGGCCGGCCTGCCGAGCGCACCGGCTCATCCGGTCGTGTATCTGGAAGAGGAGGATCGTCCGCAGCCGCGGCTCGATGCGGACCGGAATGGCGGGATGACGGTGTGCGTGGGTCGCCTTCGGACCTGTCCCGTGCTGGGCTACAAGTTCGTGGCGATGGGACACAACACGGTGCGGGGCGCCGCCGGGGCGGCGGTGCTCAACGCCGAGCTGTTGAAAGTGGATGGTATCGTCGAGTAGCGGCGCGAGGAGGTCACTGCTGCGGTGACGCCCACGCATCCACCGCGCCACCGGTGAGCGGTCTCGCAGGTTTCGCCGGTGGGCGAAACACCGGTCCCGGTGCCTCGCAGGGGTGTACCCGCAGGCTCCTAGTTGCCGGTGGACCCGCCAGCGGTATAGTCGACCAGCAGTCTGATCGGAGCCCCGCTGGCGAACAGCGACGGCACTGTCTCGCGGTTCGCACCGCCGCGCAACGTCGCCCTGACTTCGATCGCGCTGCCCGCGGGCAGGACGTGGGGAGCATCGAACCAATAGCGGGTAGGCCATCCGGAATCAGGTTCGCGGATGAGCAGCAGCGGCTGGCGGGAGCCATCCGGGAGCACGCCTTCCACCTGCAGTTCACGCGCGTCCAGCTCCACTTCCGGCAACAGGCCGCGCACGGTGATGGTCTCTTCCACGGGGTGGTCGAAGTTCAGTTCCCGGCCAGTCACGTCGTCGGCTGCATTGACCACGGTGTGCTCGATCGCCATTACCTCGCTGTCGGACAGATGCAGCCCCAGGCGAGTGTGATCGGTAAAGGCCTGCCCCTCCGTGATCCAGGTTTTCTTGTAGAGCACCCGCGCCACGATGTCCGCTCCCGCCGGTAGCGCGTAGCCAATACCGTCCAGTGTCACAAGGCTCTGGCCAGGCCACCAGACCACGATCGGTTCGGTGCCGTCGAAGCCGGACGTGAAGCCTGGGGCGGCATCCGCCTGGTCGGCCGCACGAGCCTGTCCGGTGGTGTCGACATACACCGAGACGTGCCGCACGACGGCCCGCACTCCGGGAAGGACATCAACCCCGGTGATCCAGCGATCACTGCCAAGATCGGTCGCAATGGCGAAGAAGCGTACCTCTTCGCTGGTACCTGCATCGAACGTGAAAGGCTCAGGCAGCGCCAACTCCACGGTCGGCGGGCCCAGGGTCCAGTCCACGACGGGGTCGGGTGATGTGGGGCGTTGATCGCGCGGTCCTTCCGGGTATCCGCCGGCGGACCATTCGAGAATCATGTCAAGCTCATGCGCCGGGAGAACATGGCCGTTCTCGAAATCGCCGAAACCATCCTCGGCCTTCCAGGGTGGCATTCTGAGACCGAGGACTTCCTCCCGGATCGACTGCGTCCAGGGAAACGCCTCCCGATAGTTCACCAGCGACATCGGCGCCACACCGCCTTCGATGTGACAGTGGCCGC
The DNA here is from genome assembly GCA_965220695.1 of Vicinamibacterales bacterium. Lineage (GTDB taxonomy): Bacteria > Acidobacteriota > Vicinamibacteria > Vicinamibacterales > UBA8438 > UBA9620. The sequence continues at coordinate 1,498,331 of OZ244838.1, forward strand.
ATTGCCGGACGAAGATGGGAAAGAGATGCTCGTTGTAGGTGAAACGAGACGAAATCGGCGTGTGTCCGCCGGTGCTGCCGCCCAACACGCCCACCAGCGTCACCGCGGCGAGTCCAATTGCCAATCCCGAATGACGTTGCATGTCTCAATCCTGCTCGGCGCGGCGCCGATTCGATCGGCAACCGCGCGGTGCACGCGTGTGGTCAGCGTGCCGGTGGTGCATCTATTGCCGATACGATGTCAGCGACTGAAGCGCCGAAAATACTGTAGGCGTCATCGACGTCATTCTTGTTGCCCAGATCGCCGTACCAGTCGAGGAGATAGGCTGCCCGCACGAGGTGCCGCACCGCGATGCGGATCTGGTTGCTCGCCGTGGCGGGAAGGTCGCTCTCGCGTCGTTGGAGCGCAAGGGCGAGCTCTTTCGCCTGCAGCGCCGGGATGAAGATCTCCGTGAAGGCGCCACGACCGATCATGTCCTGAATCTGCTGGTCGCGGAGTGCGATCTCCGCGGCGATGTCCGCGGGCGTGTCCGGGATATCCGGTAGAATGCGCTGTGCAAGCGGCACTGGTGCCGGTGCGTCGCTGGAGGCGCCGGCAGGGGCGGAACCGGCGTCAGCCACCAGGGAGACGTCGCTGAAGATGAAGTCGAAACGCTCGGCGGGGAAGCCTTCCTGAAAGATGACCTTCGCGATTACTTCGACTGACCCGCCCTCGTCAGGGATGCGGGCCTCGAGGTATTCGCCGTTCGGCCCCGGCCGAAGGTCGATGGCGGCGACCTCGACGAACTCGTCCGTTTCTTCGTCGTACTCTTCCTCGGTGACCGCGCGACCGGTCCAGGTGCTGACATCGACCGCAGCACGATAGTTGTCAGTCGCGTAGAGGCGGAACACGCCGCGATCCTGGTGCACCCCCTCGATGTGGTGGAAGCCGTCCGGCGCCATGAAGACGGTCCCGCCGTACTGCGGGCTGTGGTCCATGTGCGCGCCGGCGGCGGCATCGACGACACCGCAGGTCAACATGAACGCCCCGTAGTAGGGGTTGCGGACCGGTCCGTCACGCTGTATCCACGACGAACCGTTGTCATACATCGGGCAATAGGCGCGCGCGAACCCCTGCGGCAGGTCCTGGGCGACCAGCGATTCGGAGAGCGGCTTGAAGCTGGAGCGCAGCGTTTCGATATCGGCCGCCTCCAACGCTCGTTGAGCCAGTGCCCGCGTGGCGCTGTCGGTGACCGCGGCGAACTGTCTGAGCTGCGTTCGAGCGCCGTCGAAGTTGTCCGCCGCGAGCGCTTCCTGAACCTCGACGTACTGATTGAGCTGTGTTTCGAAATCGGCCGGACTGGCTGCCGCCAGCGGCAAGGCCGACGGAGCGGTACGGGCGGCGCAGCCGGTGGCTGCCATCGCCAGTACCAGGCAGGGGAATGTCACGACGCGCATGTTCATTGCACACCTTGCACAGACGGATGGCGGGTCGGAAATGGACACCGATCAAGCATGTGTCACCATGTCACGATTCGAGTATACAACGCGCAAAATGAGCGAAGCAATGAAGCGCTCGACGGACACCGGACATCCGCATGCCGATGCCTATCTCGACGAGCTGCGCGTCTCGCGGCGGCTCGCGGCCAACACGATCCTGGCCTACGGCCGGGATCTGAAGAAACTGCAGGAGTTTGCCGCCGCGTCGGAGCGCACGCTCGACGTGTTGGACCGCCACGATCTCGAGGCATTCGTACGGGAGCTCATGTCTTCCGGTCTGTCCCCGCGCTCGGTTGCGCGGGTCGTGGCGTGCGTGCGCGGGTTCTATCGGTTCCTGGTGCTCGACGGGCATCTGCCGGCCAGTCCGGCCGATGATCTTGGGGCTCCGCATGCCTGGCCGGCGCTGCCCAGGTTTCTGTCGCTCGATGAGGTCGAGCGCCTGATCGAGCAGCCGGATGTGAACACCGCGGCCGGCATTCGGGACCGCGCCCTGCTCGAGTTGCTCTACGCGACCGGCATGAGAGTCACGGAACTCGTGACGTTGAGGACCGGAGATGTACACCTGGAGGCGGGCTACCTGACCTGCGTCGGAAAAGGGGAGAAGGAGCGGGTCGTCCCGATTGGCCGATCGGCGACCGGGTGGGTCCAGCGGTATCTTGGATCGGGGCGTCCGATCCTGCTGAAGGAGAGAGCATCCGTGTATCTGTTCGTCAACGCCAGGGGAGGCCGGACGCTCAGTCGGGTCGGATTCTGGAAGATCATCAAGAAGTACGGGCGCCAGGCCGGGTTGACCCGTGATCTCAGTCCGCACGTCATTCGCCATTCCTTCGCCACGCATCTGCTCGAACGGGGCGCCGATCTGCGCGTCATCCAGACCCTGCTCGGACATGCCGACCTGTCGACCACCCAGATCTACACGCACATTCTCGAGACCCGGCTCCGAACGCTCTACGATCGGTTTCATCCGCGATCGTGAGCCACGAACGGGCTTGGCGTCTGGATTGACCAGACATTCCGTGCTTTGTTATCGTTAACGGATCGCTCACCGTGCGTCGACGTGTCAGGGCGCATCCACATGGGATCGTGATTTACGGTGAGCCGGCCCCGCGTGTCCACGCTTGATGCACGCCTCACGGAGCGCACCCGCCGTGCACGGGCGAACACATATCAGTCAGTTGAAGGAGCACTCGATGCCACGGACCGGGCACCATCTCTTTACGTCAGAGTCGGTTACCGAAGGACACCCGGACAAGATCGCCGATCAGGTGTCTGACGGCATCGTCGATGCGGTGCTGGACCAGGATCCACACGGCCGGGTTGCCTGCGAGACGCTGCTGACCACCGGTCTGGTGGTGATCGCAGGTGAGATCACCACGAGCGGATCGCCCGATTTCACCGCTGTCGTGCGGGACACCATCAGGGAAATAGGCTACAACCGAGCCAAGTTCGGGTTCGATGCAGACACCTGCGCCGTCCTCTCGGCCATCCACGGACAGTCGCCGGACATCGCCAGGGGGGTGGATCCGGGCGGCGCCGGCGATCAGGGATTGATGTTCGGGTACGCCTGCTCCGAGACCGAGTCGTTCATGCCGCTGCCGATCACCCTGTCGCATGCGTTGTGCCGCGGGCTGTCTCGGGCACGGCGGGACGGGGTCATGAGCTATCTGCGACCCGACGGCAAGTCGCAGGTGACGGTCGAGTATGACGGCGACACCCCGGTACGGGTGGATGCCGTGGTGGTGTCGAGCCAGCACAGCGAGGATGTCAGCAGCGAGCAGATCCGTCACGACGTGATCGCGAACGTCATCACGCCGATCGTGCCTGAGTCGCTGCTCGACGACAGTACCCACATCTATGTCAACCCGACCGGAAGGTTCGTCACCGGCGGGCCGCACGGCGACGCAGGCGTCACGGGACGAAAGATCATCGTCGACACCTATGGCGGCGCCGCGCCGCACGGTGGGGGAGCGTTCTCCGGCAAGGATCCTACCAAGGTCGATCGGTCTGCCAGCTACATGGCGCGGTATGTCGCGAAGAACTGTGTCGCGGCGGGGATCGCCGATCGGGTCCAGGTGCAGTTGGCGTATGCCATCGGTGTGGCCGACCCGGTGTCGGTGCTGGTGGACACCTTCGGCACCGCGAAGATCGCCGAAGATCGGATCAGCGCGCTGGTCAAGGAACATTTCGCGCTGACCCCGAAGGGCATCATCGAGACCTTGGACCTGAGACGCCCCATCTACCAGCAGACCGCCGCGTTCGGACACTTCGGGAGGTCCGAACCGGAGATTACCTGGGAGCGGACCGACAGGGCCGCGGCGCTACGCGAGGCCGCCGGGTTGTGATTGCGGGTTCGCCCGCGTCACCAGGACGTGCGATACGTCGTACAGCGCCCGCCGCAGGCCTCCGGACCGTCACATCGAGTTGTTAGCAGCCCGTGGCAAAAGCCCCGCTGCATTCGAACCCCGCGGAATTCTGCGCTTCCCCGCGGAATTCTGCTATTTCACGCTGCATCCCGTCTGAACGGCGTTGCTCCTCGGTCACACATGCCCAATGTGCTCCCTCGTCGCGCCTTGTCAGCCGGGCGCAGCGCCATTCTCGGTGCGACGCGCGGTTCTGCCACGGGCTGCTAGGTGCGAACGGCGAGCAGCAGGAAGACCGCCGAACCTCCGAACAGGACGTTCGGTGCCCACGCCGCGAGGACCGGGGTCAGGAGTCCCGCGCTGCCGATCGCGGCAAACACGCTGATCACGACCCAATAGGCGGCGGCAAGCACGATGCCGATGCCTACGCCGTACAACGCTCCCCGCCGTCCCGTGGTGACCGCGAACGGAACCGCGATCAGCGTCAGGATTAGCGTCACGAACGGGAACGACAACTTTCGTTGCAGGGAGACCCGCAACGAGACGACGTCGACACCGCTGATGGAGAGATCGCTGATGTAGCGGTCGAGTTCCTGATAGCTCATCTCGTCGGCCAGCGGCTGCTCGGCAGCGAAGTAACGGGGCGGCTCGATGGGCAACTCGCGATGGCGGCTCGTCTCGAACGCCCCCGGGGTCGATTCGTCGGCGAAACGCCGCACCCACGCATCCTCCCCCTGCCAGCCCCCGTCGAAGACCGCGCGCGCCGCGTAGGAGCGTTCAGTCACGCGCCACGCCTGCTCGTCGAGATGGAAGGTGGTCAGGCCCTCGAGCGTTTGCGCATCCGCGTCGAAGTACCGGTAGTGGTAGATGGTGCCGTCCTGGGCCATGAGCCATTCCCGGTCCAGGATGTTCTGCGTTCGCGGAGTCACACCCTTGATCACGTCGCGAAGCGACTCGGCGCGCCGGTTGGCGCCGGCCAGGAAACTCTCGCTCATGCCGAACAGCACCCCGCTCCAGACCAGCGAACACAGCAGCAGTGGGAAAGAGGCCCGGTAGAGGCTGATGCCGCACGCCTTCATCACCGTGAGCTCGCTGCTCCCGGTCAGTACGCCGATGGTGATCAGCGTCGCCACGAGCGCCGAAATCGGCAGCACGTAGTAGATGTACTGCGGCGTCGCGTACCAGAAGTACTCGAGCAGCATCAGGACGGACGCCTGGCCCTTGAAGAGCTTGTCCGCGAGGTCGACGAACGTCGCGATGTAGAAGATGCCCAACAACCCCACGAACGAAAGCGTGATGAGACGCAGGTATTGCGCAGTGACATAGCGATCCAGCAATCTCACGACACCGAGCCCCACCCGCGGCGTCGTCGTCGCCACCGGTCGTGATGTCGGCGGCAGGGCGGGATCGGACACGGACGGCTCGCGCCGCCGGGGCCACGGGAGGCGCAGCGAGATCCAGCGGTCGACGGATCGGACACGCCAGATCAGCAGCCCGATGCCACCCGCGCCCAGCACGATGTCAGGGAGCCACATTGCCAGATGGGGCGAGACGAGCGCCCCCTTGGCCATCGCCCGCGCCCCGTACATCAGGATGTAGTAGGCGAAGATCACGGCGATCCCCATCGCGAAGTTCGCCAGCTTGCCATCCTTGCGGCTGGTCACGCCAAGACCCAGGCCGACAATCGAGAACACCAGACAGGCCACGGGAATGGAGAACTTCTGATGGATCTCCATCAGGGGATTGTGAGGGGATGCGCCGCTCGCACGAATGCTGGCGACCTGGGCCTGCAGTTCGGGAATCGTCATCTCCCGTAAATCGCGTTGCGGTCCGCCTTCGGAAAAGATGGTGTCCGGATCGAGCTTGAGGACTATGCTCTCGAACCGGCTGACGCTGTAGGCCGCGGGATCGTCCGCGGCAACACTGTGCGTGGCCCCGGCGGTTAGCACGATATCGACCACCCGTTCCTCGGGGTTGAGCACGATGCGGCCTTCCTGCGCCACGTGGACAAGCGGCGGTCCGCCGTCTCGCGCGTCGGCCAGAAACACATCGGTCCAGCCGGTGCCCTGGAGATCGACGTCGCGCACGTACAGCACCAATCCCGGGAGACCGGAATCGAACACGCGGGGTTTCACTTCGTCTTCGGCCCGCGCCGCCAGGGTGCGGTAGACGATGTCGCGCCACGCCTGATTGGCATCGGGCTGGAGCACGATCGCCGTGTAGCCGGTGGCGGCGGTGGCAAGCAGCGCCAGCAGCGCGATCGGGCGGTACAGACGGATGATGCTGATGCCGCAGGCCTGCAGCGCGACGGTTTCGCGGTCACCGGACAGTCGCCCGAGGCCCATGAGCAGTCCGATGAGCACCGCCATCGGAATCGTCACGCTCAGTCCCTGCGGAATCAGGAGCACCATCAGGTGCGCCACGGTCCAGCCGTCGATCCCCTTGGTCAGGAGCCGCTCCGCCTCTTCCATGATCGGCGGGATCATGAGCGTGAACGTGAAGACCAGGAGGGCGAGAAACACCATCGGAAGTGTTTCTCGAAGAATGTAACGGTCGATCGTGCGGAGCATGCCGGTCGCCGGATTGTACCACCCTCGGCAGACCGCCTTCAGTCGTCCGCGGCGGTCTTCCGATTGACGGGAAATTGCCTCCAGAGCGAAGATCGGATACCGGATCCGGATCACCCCGACGGGTGTCGAGACGGGACACATCCTCGACCGCTATGCCGGCGTGTGGGAGCGCCAGCCGCTCACACCGCGGGAGCAGATGCTCTGTGCCGGCGAAAAGTCCCGACGCCGACCGTCTGGACGGGCCGCTGATTCACCGCGGCAGCACCAAGGACAGGAGAGTGGTAGCCATGGCGCCCGACGCCCCCCGTGAGGCCCGTTGGGTTCGTTCAGAGCCGCGTCGAGCGATTCCGGCAGAAGAGGCGGAGCGCATGGTGCGCCGCGCGTTTCCTCGAGGCCGCATCGTCCACATCCAACCGCTCGCCGGGGGCTTGCGCAACGCGAACTTCAGGCTGACGCTCGATTCCACCGCCGGACCGATCGTCCTCCGGGTCTACGAGCACGACGCCTCGTTGTGCCAGAAGGAAGCCGACCTGTTGCGCCTGGTCGGCGGGTCGGTACCGGTGCCGGAGGTCATTCTCGTCGAGCCGGCAGGGGAGGGCCATCGGCCCTTCATGCTACGGCGTTACGTCGAAGGCCCGACCTTTCGCGAGCTGGTCGGAAGCACTCGGTCGGAGGAGGTCGCGCAGGCAGCACGCTCGGCGGGCGAAACGCTGGCCGCGATCGGTCTCATCACGTTTGCGAATCCGGGCTGGCTCGCTCCCGGACCCACGGTCACGGACCCGCTCCTGCAGGGCGCCGATCCGATGCCGCGCTTCGTCGACGAGTGTCTCGCGTCCCGGGTGCTGCAGAGACGGGTCCCGGCGGAGCTGCTCGAGAAGACGCGGGCGGCGATGTGGTCGCACGCCACCGCGCTCCGCCGGGCGGCCGACGAGACGTCTCTCGTTCACGGCGACATTGGCAGGCGCAACCTCATCGTCCGGCAACTGGCCGGTCGCTGGGTCGTGGCGGCGGTTCTCGACTGGGAGTTCGCGGTTTCTGGTTCTCCGCTTGCCGACGTCGGACACTTTCTTCGGTGCGAGCGAAGCGGACATCCGGCTGCCGAGCCGCATTTCCGAGCCGGCTATCTGGAGGGCGGTGGCCGGTTGCCGCCGGAGTGGCGCCGCCTCGCGAAACTCGTCGATCTCGTCGCACTCTGCGAAATGCTGACGCACGACGGGATACCCGACGCGGCCGGCGCTGAGCTGGTGGAGCTGATCCGCGCGACCGTTGACGATCCGGGTCGCGGCGATCACTCCCACAGAGCCGCGAGAATGTCCTGACCGGCCCTCGGGGTCCTGGGCGACACTCACCACAGCCCGGACCGATATCGTGAATCACAGCCTGCGGCGCAGGTCCATCCGGCGTCGGATCCAACGCCATCCAGTCCCGGATCCAGGGAGATCCGGCGCCTCTCGGCGCTGGATGTATTGGGTCCAATAAGGGGTGTTATGTTAACTTACGGATGAATTACGACAGAACCGGCGGGCTTGGCCGTGCCGAGATGCTGATTCCGGCTCGCAGGGAATCGTGCTCCGCCGCGCGCGCAGACTGGCGCCCAGGCTATCCTTCTTCCTGGAGCTCTTCGATGATCTCGGTGAGTGCGGCGATGATCTCGTCGCGCTCCACCCTTGACTTCCTGAACTTGAGGCTGAGGTTGAAGCTCTTGGCGGGTGGCGCGTATTTGAACGTGAACGCTTTCGGGCGCCCCGGCTTCGGTCTGCCGGTCGCTGACCGCACTTGCGCTCGCGTGGTCGTTCCCGGGTTTCTTGCGAGTTGTTCGACGAGGGAGATCATTTTCGGTGCAGTACCCTGCCTAACCACCTGTAGCAGCAATGATTTGGAGGAAATGTCGGCCAGCCGACACAAATTCCTGACATCATCGGGCATCGTCGCGAGATTGAGCGACTCTGTGACGGATGTCCGTGATTTTCCGAGGCGGCGGGCAAGATCTTCGTGGGTCAGGCCGTGCTCCCGTACCAGGGTCTGAAGCGCTTCAGCTTCTTCGAACGGGCTCAGGTCCTTCCGCTGGAGATTCTCGATGAGCGCGATCTCGACGAGTTCGACGTCGTCGGTATCGCGGATGATGGCAGGGATTTCACGCAGCCCGAGTTGAACTGCGGCCTGGTATCGGCGTTCGCCGGCCACGATCTGGAACCGCCCTCGCCGCTGGCGAACGACCAGCGGCTCGATGATGCCCTTCTCGGTAATCGACGCCATCAACTCGGCGAGGTCGCCCATGACTTGACGCGGTTGGTCGGGGTTTGGATCGACCTGGTCGATTGGAAGGACGCGCCCGATAGGCGTGCCGGAGGATGCGGCCAGCGCGGCGACGTAGTGTTCGTCGTGACGCATGGTGACGGATCGAGGCAGCCCTCGCTTAGACACGGTCCAATACCTCCTGACACAGCCGGTAATAGTCTGCCGCGCCAGTGGAATTCGGTGCAAACGAAAAGATCGATTCCCGATACGCCGGACTCTCTTCGAGCCGCACGTTTTTCGAAATGATCGTCTTGAAGACCTTCGTTCCGAAGACCTTGATGATCTGGTTTTGAATGTCTCGTCCGAGCGAGGTGCGGCGATCGTGCATCGTGATGAGCACGCCCAACATGACCAGCTGAGGGTTCGCTCTGGATCTGACCTTCTCCATCGTCTCGAGCAGGTCGTCCGTGCCCTCGAGTGCGAAATAGGAGGACTGAATCGGGATGAGCAGATGCGTCGCGGCGATCAGCGCGTTCACGGTCAACAACCCCAATGTCGGTGGACAGTCGATCACCACGCACTGGTACTCCGTGGCGAGCGGCGCCAGAAGGTCCTTCAAACGGAAATGGGCGTCCAGCTCGCCGACCAGTCTGGCTTCCAGTTTCGCCAACGAGATGCGGGCCGGCGCGATCGCCAGATTCTCCTGCCGGTCTGCAGGAACGATGACGTCGGAGAGCGTGCAGTCAGCCTTCAGGAACGCGTCGTAGACCGATGCGCCGAGGTGATCGCGATCGATGCATGACAGCGTGCTGTTTGCCTGCGGGTCAAGGTCGATGAGCAGGGTCTGTTGGCCGCGCATTGACAGCGCCGCCGCCAGATTGATGGCCGTCGTCGTCTTCCCCACTCCGCCCTTCTGGTTGGCGATGGCGACGATCATCTTGACCCGCACGGACGAGTGCATCCCTTGAGGTGGTGACGCCGAGATGCTGTCATCGCGGTCATCGTGCACCGGATGCACGTCGCGAATCTGCTACGTTGCGGAGGGTGGATTGACAAGACGCCTCGGCGCGCCGGCGCGTTACATCTTATATTTGCCGAGTTGATCCGGATCGAGGTTCTCGAGCCACTTCTGAAGGCGCTCAGCGTCGCCCTTGTCCGTTGAGATGTCCAACGATTTCGCATTGTCGATGACCGTGTGCTCGGCATAAATGGGCGCACTGACCCGCAGCGCGAGTGCGATCGCGTCACTGGGTCGGGCGTCGATGACCACCGGTTCGCCGCCGACGAGCAGGTGAATCATGGCGTAGAAGGTGTTGTCCTTCAGGTCGTTGACGACGACCTTCTGCACATTGCCGTTGAGGTCGCGAATCACGTTGCATAGCAGGTCGTGGGTCATCGGTCTCGGTGTCGCCACGTTCTCGACCTGCAATGCGATGGCGTTCGCTTCGAAGATTCCCACCCAGATGGGAAGCACACGCTGCCCGTCGACGTCATGGAGCAGGACGATCGGCATGTTCGTGATCGGATCGACCATCAGACCCTTGATGGACATTTCGACTTGCATCAATGATCCTCTCTGCGGGGTATGGCCAAGTATCACCCAAACGGGCGTCCCGCGGCAAACGTCGGTTCACGCAATCGGTGATGCGGCGTGCACGAGCCGGCCACGGAGACTGAACGGACCACTGGCTGTGATGGTCACTGTCACCAACTGCCCAAGCAAGTCCGGCGGCGCCTCCAGATTGACGACTGTGTTTTCCGTCGTGCGTCCGGCCAGCTCGGACTGTCGGCGGCGGCTGGTGCTGTCCACCAGCACCTCGACCTCGGCGCCGATACGCTGGCGGTGAATGTCGGTCTGAATCGACTTCTGCAGGTCCTGGAGCGCTACGATTCGCCGAGTCTTCTCTGCCGCGGGGACATCGTCAGCGAGCCGCTTCGATGCAAGCGTATTGGGGCGTTCGGAGTACTTGAACGAGAACATGCTGTGATAGCCGACGGATCGAGTCAGGCTGAGCGTGTCCTCGAAGTCCTGATCGGTCTCGCCGGGGAACCCGACGATCATATCGGTCGACAGGGCGATGTCGGGCATGGCGGCCCGCAGGCGATCAACGAGCCGCAAGTAGTCGTCGCGTGTGTGCCGACGGCGCATGCGTGACAGCACACGGGTTGCTCCTGACTGTACCGGCAGGTGGAGATGACGGCAGACTTTCGGGAGGGTCTGCATGGCTGTAATCATTCTGCCGCTGACATGTCGCGGGTGCGGACTGGCGAATCGAATGCGGTCGACGCCGGGGACGGCATGCACCAGACGCAGGAGTTCGGCAAAATCGCAGTCTGGACGATCCGGTGCGATGTAGTGATTGACGATCTGCCCGAGCAGATGCACTTCGCGGTGACCTTGCGCCGCGGCTAACCGCACTTCATCGACGATTTCCGCCGACGCGCGCATGCGCTCGTGGCCGCGGGTATACGGAACCACGCAGAACGCACAAAAGTCGTTGCATCCTTCGATAATCGTGACAGAGGCCTTCACGGGGTCTGAGCGCCGCGTGATTCCGAACGGGAACGACACGTTGTCGTACGGGTTGACGTCTACCCGCGCGGACCGGCTCTGGTCGAGTTGATCCACCATCTGCGGCAGTCGTGCGAGCGCCTGGGTGCCGACAACGAGATCGACGCGCCGGCCGCGATGAAGGAGCGCGCTCCCCTCCTGCTGCGCCACACATCCGGTGACCGCCACGATCGGACGCTTGCCCGTCGCACCCTCCGGTACCTGCCCAAGCTCGGTGTAGAGACGTTCCTCGGCCCGCTCGCGCACGCTGCACGTGTTGATTACCACGAGATCTGCCTCGGATGGCGCCGCGGCGGATTCGTAACCGGCCTGGTCGAGCAGACCAGCCAGACGCTCGGAGTCGTGCACGTTCATCTGGCAGCCGAACGTCTCGATGTAGTACTTCCTGGGCACGCGGAATGCTTCCTTCCAGACTGTGTTCGTTTTCGCTTTTTGTTCACTCGTTCAACAGTTCCCGCGCGGTCTGTAGCACAGTATCCGATACGCGGGCTCCGGTCATCATCCGCGCGATTTCCACCGCGCGGGATTCTGAATCCAGATGCACCACCGTCGTCGTTGTGCGGCCGTCGAGCACCGCCTTGCTGACCCGGTAGTGACTCGTGCCGTAGCCGGCGATCTGGGGCAGATGTGTCACGCAGAGAATCTGATAGTCGGCGGCCAGCGCCCGCAGCTTGGCGCCGACCCGGGCGGCCGCCTCACCGCCGATGCCGGCATCCACTTCATCGAAGACCAGCGTCTTCCCCGGTCCGTCGACCGAGGTAATCGTTCTGAGCGCGAGCATCAACCGCGACAGTTCGCCGCCCGAGGCGATTCGCGCCAGCGGCTTCGGCGCTTCACCGGGGTTGGCCGAAAAGAAGAACTCGGCGCGGTCGATACCCCGATCGGTCCAGCCGGTGTCATCGGCGGCCGGGTCCGCAAACCGGACCGCAAATCGAGTCTGCGCCATGGCCAGATCGGCAACACTGCGCTCGAGCGTATCGGCCAGCGCCCCGGCGTGTGCGCGTCGTGCCGCGGACAGCGACCTGGCGGCCCTCAGGTAGGCCTCGGCCGTTGCGGTCACGCGGGCAGCCAGCATCGCGGCCTGCTCTGCCCCGCTGCCGATCGCGCCTGACTCGCGGCGCAGCTCTTCCCGGCGAGCAAGCACGTCGTCCAGCGAAGGGCCGTATCGCCGTTTCAGCCGGTCCAGTGTGGCAAGCCGGTCTTCTACCTGCTGCAGTCGCTCGGGCGAGGCATCGATGCCGCTCGCGTGCGCACGAAGGGCGAAGGCAAGATCCTGAAGCTGTGAGACCACCGTGTCCTTCGCCTCCAGATAGGGAGCGAAGGTCTGATCGAGCGTAGCCAGCTCGGCAACCCGCTTCCACACGCGATCGAGCGTATCGAGCGCGGCTCCGTCACCGTCATAGAGTTCCGCGATGCTGTGCGCCGCGAGCCGATGCACCCGGTCGGCATTGGCCAGAATCTTCTGCTCCGCTTCCAGGGCGGCGTCTTCCTGCGCCACCAGCTCGGCATCATCGAGCTCGCGCAACTCAAATGCGACCAGATCGGCGCGTTCGGCGCGCTCGGCGGCCTGCCCGCGCGCCCGATCGAGCGCCGCCACCGCGTGGCGCCATGCGGTATGGGTATCGCGCACCGTCATTCGCTGGTCGCCAAGACCGGCGAATCGGTCGAGCAGTTCAAGGTGGCTGTCCGGGTCGAGCAACGCCTGATGACCGTGCTGCCCGTGGAGATCCATCAAGCGAACTCCCAGGCCGCGGAGCACATTCGACGACACGAGTCGATCGTCGACGAATGCCCGGCTGCGTCCCTGGGCGGATATCTCTCGGCGCACGACCTGTTCAGCGCCGTCCGCGCCCTCGATGACAGCCTCGACAACAGCCTTGGCTGCGCCGGTCCGGACCAGTTCGGCCGACGTACGCCCCCCACGCAAAAGCCCCAGGGCGCCGATGACGATGGACTTGCCTGCCCCGGTTTCACCGGTCAGCACGTTCAGACCAGTCTCGAGTTCGATTTCGAGGGTGTCGATGACGGCCAGATCGCGGATGCTGAGGAAGCGAATCATGGGCCGGCGCGGCCAATCGGCCCGGTCGAGACCCTGGTGGACGGCCAGCGTGGCGCGGCAGGCTGTGAACCCGCCAAATCGGTGCATCGCCGACGCTGAGCCATCGTATCATACGTTTGACAGCCCATCTGGGGCGTGTTAGCCTTCCCGGTCGGCGCTTTCCCAGCGGCGCGCTTCGTAGTCAACGGAGGGCTCGTGTGTACCCTTGTTTACTACGCCATCGCCTTGCAGGTACAGGCGGTTGGCGCGTCGGAGACTGGTGCGGGCGGCGGCGCCATGGAGTGGATCGCGCGCTCGACACCCCTGAACAAGTTCGTCCTCCTCATCCTCGTTTTCGCCTCCGTCTCCTCGTGGGCTGTCGCGCTCCATAAGATATGGCAGTTCCGGCGGCTGGAGCGGCAGACGTCCAGCTTTCTGAACGTGTTCAGGCGCAGCAAGAAGTTCTCCGAGGTGCAGTCCGTCTGCCAATCGCTCACCCATAGTCCATTGGCTGGGGTGTTTCAGGCCGGCTACGCAGAGTTGAACGCGCAACTCCGTCAAGGCGACGGCGGAGAAACGGGCCGGCCGCGGCCGGGCGCGGCACGTCCAACACTCAAGAGCTTCGAAGCGCTCGATCGCGCGTTGCTCAGGGCGTCGTCGGTCGAAGCCAACAGGCTTGAGCATCGCGTGCACCTGCTGGCCACCACGGCCAGCATCACACCGTTCATCGGTCTGTTCGGCACGGTGATGGGCATCGTCAGGTCGTTTCAGGAAATCAGCGTGACAGGTGCGACCAACCTGGCAGTGGTGGCGCCCGGTATCGGGGAGGCGCTTATCGCGACCGCGGCGGGTCTGGCCGCCGCGATTCCTGCGGTGTTTTTCTACAACCACCTGACCAACAAGGTGAGACTGTATCTTTCGACCATGGAGGACTTTTCGCTGGAGTTCCTCAACATCGCCGAACGGAACTTCACGTAGCGTCCGTGGTGGATCCTGGCGTTGCGGCGCGGTTCAGCGCGGCAATGCTGCGTGCGGCGAGGAGAAGGCGTGCCACGGTAGCATACGATCGATGCACGATGCCCGTCGGTGGGAAGCCGGGCCGAACGAATGCAGCGGGTTTCGTGCAATCGACTGTCAGGCAAGGACTCGGATATGCCAAAGATCCCGGGACAGGGTGCGGACGCCGCTCCTCGCGGACGCCGCCGCCGGAGCGTACGGCAAAGCGGGACGTCGCTGGCCGAAATCAACGTCATCCCGCTCGTCGACGTGATGCTGGTGCTGTTGATCGTGTTCATGATCGCGGCCCCGTTGATGCAACACGGGCTGGATGTGAGCCTGCCCGAATCCCGGCGGGCGGACCCGGTCGCAGATGAGCGTCCGGTCGTCACCATCCCGATTTCGTTTCTAACGGATCAGATCGTGCAGGTCGGCGATGATTCCGTGCGTGTCGAGGTATTGGCCGAGCATATCCGACAAGAGCTGATCGAGCGGACGGACAAGAACGTCTTTGTGCGCGGAGACCGGGACATCACGTATCAGAATCTGGCGACCGTATTCGACGAGCTGAAAGAGGGCGGAGTCGCCGACATCCTTCTCGTCATGGACTTCGCGACCGAGCTCTGATGAACTCGACCACCGACATCCTCCGCGCGCGCGCCGCCCTCGATGACGGTCTGGGCCGGACCTATGCGATATCGGCGGCGGCGCATGGCGCGTTCGTCGCGCTGATGTTCGTGTTTCCGTCCGGCCTCCTGACCAGCGGTGAAACCGAGGTCATGGCCAACGTGATGTCCATCAGTCTCGGGGGGCCGGCCGGAGCGAGCCAGGGCGGCCAGACCGCCCTCGCCGCACAGCCGGTGCAGGAGGTTCTGCCAATCGAAGAAGCCAACCAGGATCAATGGGTGCAGCCGCCGGCGCCCGCGCCGCCGGAGGAGATCGTTCCCACCCCCGACGCCCGCCGCCGGCCGGAGCGTGATCTGCCGATTGAATCGGCGCCGGAGGAATCGCGCGGCCGGACCCCGACCCGCGGGCCGGAATTGCGGGAGGGCTCGGCGCTGGCCGACACCGGCGCGCGCGGCGCCGGGGCGGGACTGTCCGCTGGCGGTCTGGGTTCTGGAGGATATCTTGAAGTGGGCGACTTCTGCTGTCCCGAATATCTGGACGTCATGCTTCAGGTCATCCAGGGGCGCTGGAACAATCGGCAGGAGTTCACCGGCGCGGTGATGATGAAGTTCACCATTCAGCGCGACGGGCTGATTACCGACATCGTGCAAGAGACGGACAGCGGATATCTGGCGCTTAATCAGAGCGCCGAGCGCGCACTGCGTCTGGTCGGGAAGCTGCCGCCCCTGCCGAGCCGTTTTTCGGAAGATCAACTGATCGTGCACCTCAACTTCGAGTACCAACGATGACCAGCCACTCACGCAGGGAGTTCGGGACAGCCCTCGGCGCTTCGCTTGTGGTCCTGCTCTTCGGGAACGGTCAGGCTCAACAGCGGCAGCGGGACGAAGTCAGTCTCGTGATCGGCGGCTCCATCGGCCGCGCGCCGAGATTCGCAGTTCCCGACTGTCTGGCGTTGACTCCGGACGAGACCACGGCGGCGGCGGCGCGCACGATTGCGCAGGTGCTCTGGGATGACCTGGATTTCGAACGCGAGTTCCGCATGATCCCGCGGGACACCTACCGCACGATACCCGTTGCGCCGTCACTGGTGGATCTGCCGTTCGATCGCTGGCGCGAGCTCGACGCCGACGGCGTTGTCAGTTGCAGCGTCAGAGCGACTAGCGCCACCCAGATCGAGATCACCGCCCGCCTGTTCGACGTACAAACGCGCGCTTCCGCCTTTGGTCGGGTCTATACCGGCGGCAACCAGAACGTGCGGCGGTATGCGCATCAGTTGTCCGACGAGATCCATCTTCACCAGCGCGCCCTGCCCGGAGTTGCGCGGACCAGAATTGCGTACGTCAGCGACCGGGATCGGGTGTCGGTGTTCGGACTGGTCGAAAACCGTCCAGGCAAGGAAATCTACCTGGCCGACTACGACGGGGCGAACGAGCGCCGGGTCACGGTCTCGCGCGCCATCAACACCAATCCGGCGTGGGCGCCAGACGGACGGTCGATCGCCTACACCTCCTGGCTTTCAGGCTACCCGGATGTCGTCATCTCGCATCTGTACGAAGGACGGATGAGTCATCCGGCGCGCGGCAACGACCGCGATCACAACTTTCTCCCGGCCTTCTCTCCAGACGGCACGCAGATTGCTTTCAACTCGAATCGGGACGACAACAACGACATCTACGTGGCGAATGTCGACGGCACCAACGTACGGCGATTGACGAACAATCCGGCGATCGACACCAGCCCCACCTGGTCGCCGAACGGCCGTCAGATTGCGTTTACGTCCGATCGCACGGGCGCGCCGCAGATCTACGTCATCAGCGCCGACGGGACGGGATTGCGGCGGCTGACCTACGAATCCTATTGCGACCGGCCGACCTGGTCGCCGGCGCCCTTCAACGAGATCGCCTACTCGTCGAGGACCGGTCCCGGGCATGACATCAAGGTCATGGATCTGGCGGGGGATGAGCCGCGTCAGTTGACCTTCGGTCTCGGGTCGAACGAGAGTCCGAGCTACTCGCCGAATGGACGCCACATCGCCTTCTCGTCGACGCGCGGCAGCGGTACGAAGCAGATCTACACGATCGGCCGCGACGGGAACGGACTTCGCCGGGTGACCTCTACCGGAAACAACGAAATGCCCAGTTGGTCGAGGTGACGACCGCGGGCGCACCTGCTGCTGGAAAGGGATTGGGACATGCACGTTCGAAGAATCGCATCGTTGATGGGAGTCGCCGCGGTGCTGGCGGCGGCGCTGGCGCTGAACGCCTGCGTACGGCGGACGGCGCCGATGACGCCCGAGGCTCAGGAGAGTGTTCCCGCGCCGCCGCCCTCCTCTGCGACCTCGCCGCCGTTGACGTCAACCCCTCCCCCGCCGCCGCCGGATCCGCCCCCCGCCGTGCCGATCGAGTTGAGTCCCGAAGAACTGTTCGCGCGGCGGTCGCTCGAGGAGTTGAACCGTGAGGTGCCCCTGGATCCGGTGTTCTTCGCCCTTGACAGTTCCGAACTCGACGACGACGCCCGCCGCACGGTCGAGGCCAACGCGGAGCTGCTGCGGCGGTATCCGAATTGGGTCGTGACGATCGAAGGGCACTGCGACGAGCGCGGCACCGCGGAATACAACCTGGGGCTCGGCGAACGGCGGGCGTTGGCCGCGCAACGCTATCTGATTGAACTTGGGCTCGATCAGGGCCGCATGCAGACGGTGAGCTACGGCAAGGAGTTTCCGTTCGATCCGGGGCACGACGACACGGCCTGGGCGGCGAATCGCCGCGCGCATTTCGTCATCACGGCGAATTAGCGGTGACGCGTCTGGCGCGATAGGATAGACAATGCGTGGATTCGCGCGCCATATATGAGGTATGTCATGAAACGGCTCCTCCGCTCCCTCGCGCTCGGCATGACCGGCGCACTGCTCGTCGTGGCTTCCACCGAAGGGGCCGATCGCGAACATCAGCAGATGATGGCGGATATACGGATGCTCCAGGAGCAGATGTCCCGAATGTATCTGATGCTGGGAACGCTCGACGAGACCCTCCAGGAGACATTTCAGGCGGTGCTGACCAGGCTCGATACCCAGGCGGACGAATCGAGACGCGCCTTCGCCGACCAGACGCTGCAGGTTGGCAACCTCTCCGAGGGGGTCCGCATCGTACGGGAGAAGGTCGACGAGGCCAACGTCCGGGTCTCGTCACTGGACCAGGAAGTCGAGGCGTTGCGGCTGGCGATCCCCAGAATGAGCACGCCGCTGACCCGGCTCGCGGTTGATCCGGAAACCGGTTTGCCGACCGCTTCCGTCCAGATTCCGGCGCCCGCGGCGGTCGCTCCCGTCAATCCCGGCGTCTCGCCTCAACGGATGTACGATTCCGCCTGGGCAGACTTCGCGGCCGGTCAGTATGCACTCTCGATCCAGGGATTCGAGGCCTATCTCAGCAGCTTCCCGCAGTCAGAGCAGGCGGATGACGCGCAGTTCTTTATCGGCGAGAACTTCTTCTCCGATGGCCAGTACCCGGAGGCGGCGGAGGCCTACGAGCAGGTGGTGCTCCGCTATGCGGACGGCACCCTCGTCCCCGAGGCGCTCTACAAGCGTGGACTTACTTTTATCCGGCTCGATCAGCCGGAGCTGGCGCGCCAGGCGTTCGAGCGGGTCGTACAGAACCACCCTGAAAGCAACATGGCGAATCTGGCCCAGCAACAGCTCGATAATATGGACCGGGAACCGTAATAGCCGATCACGGCGCCGGCGTGCATCAGCGGAACGAACACCGGGGAGACGGATGGGAACTGTAAACAAGGTCATCATCGTTGGAAATCTGGGCCGTGACGTCGAGGTGCGCTATACGCCGGGCGGTGCGGCGGTGGCGAATCTCAATCTCGCGACGACGGACGTCTGGAACGACAAGGCGGGCCAACGCCAGGAGCGCACCGAATGGCACCGGGTCGTCCTGTGGGGCAAGCAGGCCGAGACTCTGGCCGAGTATCTGACCAAGGGCAAGCAGATCTATGTCGAGGGAAGTCTGCAGACCCGCCAGTGGGACGATCGGGACGGCAACAAACGGTACACGACGGAGGTTCGCGCGGACCGGATCGTGTTGCTGGGCGGTCGGGGCGGCGGCGGAGAGTCGGGCGGCGGCGACTACGGAACGCGCGGTTCATCGCCCAGCGGACCGGCGCCCAGCGGACCGGCGCCCGGCGGTTCGGCGCCCGGCGGTTCGGCGCCCGGTCCACCGGATTTGACAGAGGACGATATCCCGTTCTAGCCGTCACCGCGTGCTGACGGATTCGGCGCGGCCGTACCGATCTTCCAGCCTGACGACGTCATCGAGTTCAGGTGTCGATACCTCGAAAATGTCGCTGTCGTCGAGCGCCGTCATCCGGTGCACGGTGCCAGGGGTGATGTGTATGCTCTCCCCCGGTGACATCTCCCGCGTGACGCGCCGACCATCCTCCTCGATCTCGAAGCGGATCCGACCGCTCCAGAGCAGGATCGTCTCGTCCTTGATCCTGTGATATTGCAGGCTCAACGCGTGGCCGGCGTCGACGTGGATCACCTTGCCCACGTAGCGGTCCGTCATCGCCCACCGCAGTTCGTAGCCCCAGGGCTTGTCTACGCGCATGTCAGCTCCGCCGTTCTCGTCTCCCGTGTCACCTCATCCGCGTGCGACGTCACGGTGCTTGATTCGCCATCCGACGCCGGAAGTCCCCGCCAGGATGACCTTGAGCCGCTCCACCACCGCGACCGAGCGGTGCCGCCCGCCGGTACAGCCGATCGAGATCGTCAGATAGCTCTTCCCTTCGGTCGTGTACTTGGGAATCAGGAATCGTAGCAGATCGGTCGTCTTGTCGATGAACGCCGGGGTAGCCTCGGCGGACGCCACATAGTCCTGCACCGGACCGTCCCTGCCGGTCAGCTTGCGAAGATCGGTGACGAAGTACGGATTGGGCAGGAATCGAACGTCGAGGATCAGGTCGGACTCGACCGGTATACCGTATTTGTATCCAAAGCTCAGCAGCGTGACGGTCATCCGGGTGCGCGTGCCCTCGCGTTCCGACAACTCCCGGAACGCCCGGCGAAGCTGGTGCACGGTGAGGTCCGAGGTATCGAGGACCCGATCGGACATCTTCTTGATCTGGTCGAGTTGCGTGCGTTCGGCCAGGATGCCCTCGATGACGGATCCGGTCGGAGCCAGTGGATGCGGGCGGCGGGTCTCGCTGAATCGACGCACGAGGGCCGAGTCCGAGGCTTCGAGGAAGATGAGCCAGACCGAAAGGTCGCGCCGGGCTCGCAGCGACTTGAACACGCTGGGGAAACGTTTGAGAAACGACCGATCCCGCGCATCCACGACCACGGCGATGGAGTCGTAGGTAGAGCGCTCGCCCAGCACCAGATCGGCCAGTGTCGGAATCAGCACGCTGGGCAGATTGTCGACGCACAGATAGCCGAGGTCTTCCAGCGCCCGGATCGCTGCCGATTTCCCGGCGCCAGACAGGCCGGTCACCACGATGAATCGGGCTTTGCCTGGTCGGGGCGAGGGTTCTGCGTGCCTGGCGGGCATCCGAATCGGCTCTGCGTCAGGATTCCGGCTAGCCCGACAACGTATCGCCGTCGACGCCGGCGGCATCCGAGCGGGGGGCTGCAATGCGCCGGCGCCGCCCCTGCCACTTCCCTTTCAAGGTCTGTGCCTGGCGCATCACCTTGTCCACCGCCTCGCCGACGGCGATCTGCCACGTGTCGCCATGGCCGATGCCGTGGAGACGATGGTCGCCTCGCGCGTGCACGACGAGTTCCGAGACATACAAGTGCCGCTCGGTCGCTACGACCATGTCGGCAGAGACGACCGCGTCGCCGATCAGCCGCTCGAGAGACGACAGGCGGCGCAGGACCAAATCGCGCAACTCGGGAGTGACCTGCGTGTTCCGTCCCGTCAACGTGCATTCCATGGGACTGCCCTCCTTTCAGTGTGCGACGGATGGCGTCGAACACATTGTCAGAACAGGACCTTGCGCTGACTCGATGTCGGGATCTTCAATTCTTCACGGTATTTGGCGATCGTGCGACGAGCGAGCACCAGGCCTTCGCTCTGCAGCAGATGCACGATACGCGAATCACTCAGCGGCTTCTCCGGGTTCTCTCCCTCGATGATCTTGCGAATGCGCTGCTTGATCGTCACCGATGACACATTCTCACCGTAGGCGCTGTTGATACCGCTGTGAAAGAAGTACTTCATCTCGAACACCCCCTGCGGGGTGTGCATGTATTTGTTGTTGACCACCCGGCTGACCGTAGACTCGTGCATGCCGATATCGGTGGCCACGTCACGCAATATCAGGGGACGGAGATGCTCGATGCCGCGGTCGAGGAACTCCTTCTGGAACGAGATGATGCTCGTCGCGACCTTGTAGATGGTCTTCTGGCGCTGGTCGATCGACTTGATGAGCCAGAGCGCCGAGCGGAATTTCTCTTTCACGTACGCGCGCGTCTCGGTGCTGTTTTCCTGCTTCTTGTCGAGCAGGCGCCGGTACACGGGGCTGATGCGCAGTTGCGGCATCCCGTCCTCGTTCAACATCGCGACATGGCGATCTTCGACCTTCACCACATACACGTCAGGAATCACGTACTGCGACGATGTCGGATTGAGCTTGCTGCCCGGTTTCGGATCGAGCTGCCGGATGACGTCGACATGCTGCTTCAGCTCGTCGACCGACATGTCGAGTCGACGCGCGATCTCCCGCCCCTGGTGGTTCTGCAGCAGCTTGAGGTGGTCGCGGATGATCGTCTCACTGGCGGTGCCGTCAAGCCCCAACTGGGTGACCTGCAACAGCAGGCACTCCTGCAGGTCACGGGCCGCTACGCCGACCGGGTCGAACCCCTGCAGAATGCCCAGCACCCGTTCGACCTCCGAGAGCGGCCAGGCCCCCATTTCGGCAATTTCTTCGACCGACGCGACCAGATACCCGTCGTCGTCGAGATTGCCGATGATGGCCGAGCCGATCTCCCGGACCAGGGGGTCGTCGTCCCCGGTCTGGAGCGACAGTTGCCACGTCAGGTGATCAGCGAGGGAACTGCGGGTGGACAGGGTGTTCTCGATCGGACGCTGTTCCTTGAACTCGCGAGGCACTCGCGGACGGTATCCGTCGTCGAGGTAGTCGCCGAAGAAATACTCGTAGTCCGCATCCTCCCACGAGTCCTGTTGCTCCTTTTCCTGCGAGGGCGGATCCTGCTTCTCATCGGTCTGCGCTGCCGCCTCGGGCGGCTGCAGATCGTCGGCCGGCACCTCCTCGAGCATCGGATTCTCTACGACTTCCTGCGTCAGCATGTCGGCCAGTTCGAGGGTCGACATCGGCAGCAGCTTGATCGCCTGTTGCAGCGACGGCGTCAGGATCAGCTTCTGGGAGAGCCGCGTCTGAAGTCGTTGTTGGAGCGCCATAGCGTGGGTGCGGCGCCGGGTCCGGGGCGCTGGGCACCATGTCGATCTTAGTCCAAACGAAAATCCGTACCCAAGTAGATCCGTTTCACATCCTCGTCGTTCGCCAGATCCGCCGGCGTCCCGCTGCGAAACAGGGCGCCATCGTGCACGATGTAGGTGCGGTCGGTGATCTTGAGTGTCTCGCGGACGTTGTGGTCGGTGATCAGCACCCCGATCCCGCGGTCCTTCAAATGGAAGATGATTTCCTGGATGTCGGTGACCGCGATCGGGTCGATGCCGGCGAACGGTTCGTCGAGCAGCATGAAGGAGGGGGACATCACCAGCGCACGGGTGATTTCGACGCGCCGCCGCTCTCCGCCGGACAGCGTGTGCGCCGGCGACTTGGCCAGAGGAGTCAGATGGAGTTCGTTCAGCAACTCGCGTACCCGCTCGCGGCGGGCCTTGCGAGATAGCCCCAGGGTCTCGATGATCGCCATGATGTTCTGCTCGACCGTCAAGCCGCGAAAGATCGAGGGTTCCTGCGGCAGATAGCCGATGCCCTTGCGTGCGCGGAGATACATGGGGTCGGTGGTCACGTCATCGCCATCCAGGATGACCCGCCCGCTATCGGGTGCGGTGAGTCCCACGGCGAGATAGAACGTCGTCGTCTTTCCGGCGCCGTTGGGTCCCAGCAGCCCCACAACCTCGCCCGACGACACCTCGAGGCTCACGTCTCGCACGACGGTGCGGCCGCCATATGACTTGAACAGGTTCTGTGTCTGGAGCGTGGCCATACGCAAGGGAGCATCGACGCCGCTGCGTCGTGCGGGTCCGGCGCCGGTCAGAACGTCACCGGTTCGCAGACGCCGCTGCTGCTCTGCGTCCGGACATCTTCCCGTCCGTCGATTGAGAGGATGTCGCCGGATCGGTAGAACGTCAGCGCGCGTCCCCGGGTCGTCGTACACGTTGGCGGGGGGGGCGGAGTCTCAGGAGCAGACGGCGGCGTGTCTGCGGTGGGTTCTTCCGGTTCAATCTCCTCGACGATCTCGACAGGCGTCCCTTCCATCTCGTAGCGGCCCTCGGCCTCGTAGTACACCAGCCGACGGCCGGTTGCCCAGCGGCCATCCAGACGCAGCGTCACCTCTTCGGTCACTTCCAGCCGGTTCAGCGTGCGGCCGTCGTCTTCCAGGAAAAATTCGATCCGCTCGGCCTGCATGTCACCCGTGTCCGACAGGAACACGGCATTCCCGTCATAGAGGACGTGCCGCGCCGCGTCGTCGTACGCAAACGCGTCAGCTTCGGCCCGGGTCAGCGAGACGTCGGACTCACCGGTCGTCTCATTCACGCGCATCAACTGCAAGCGGGTGTTCACACCGCCGCTGGCAGTCAGACCGCCTGTCTCGACATCCAGTGCCAGGGTGTCTCCTTCGAAACTCGTCTCTCCCTGCCACAGTCGTGCGCCGTCGGTAAACTCCATACGTCCGGCGTCCGGATCGTATCGGAGCCCGGCGGCCGTCGCGAACACCGGCTGCTCGGGGTCTAGGAGCGCCGGCAGCGTGTTTCCGGTGGCGCCGTCGCCCGCCACCATTTCGCTGCGGACATCGCCGGTGGCCTCGATGGTCGAGTCGTCGAGCGACAATGTCATGTCCTTGGCGTCGATCCGACTGGTCTCGTCGTTGACGGTGGGACGTCTCGCGCCGGTTCTGGTGTTCAGCGTCAAGAAGCCGGCGGCGGCGTCGTAGACGGCGTCATCGGCCGTCGCGGTACGGCTGCCGTCCTCGAACCGCACGTTCCAGCGGAACCGCGCCGCCAGCAGCACGCTGAGTCCTGGCTCGACTCCGGCTACCAGTCGGTCGGCTCGAATCACGCGTCCGCTCGAGCCGCTGGCATCGGTCTGGGCCGGCCACTCCCGATACTGGACCTGCCGATCGAACGCGACCGAATCGAGTCCGGTCCCTCGGCTTTCGAACCTGGACGCCGTGATCTCCTGCCGGATGCCGTCGGTAGTGGGGGGGAACTCGATCGTCACCCCACGACGCGCCTGCAGACCGGTCACGCTGACTCCGTCGGAGGCGATGGAGATACCAATCGACGGTGCGCGGACGCGGGCTCCTTCAGCGTCGTCGAGTCCGACCAGTTCGATGGCGGCGGCGCCCGTCAGGACCACTCGCTCAAGCGCGCGCGTGGTTTCGTCGAACGTCAGCTTCATCTCGTCGGCGCGCATCTCCTGCAGTCCACCCGACGTCGGTTCCGTAGAGCGGATGCTGGCGTTCCCGCGCAGCACCAGTGCTTCGAGCGCGGTCTCGTCCTCGCCGAACCGAACCGTGGTGTTGTCGGCAATCAGGAGATACGATCCGGTGGCGGCCTCCGAGCCGCCGTCGAAATACATGTAGCCGTCGGTGTGCGCGAGCCGCGCGTGCGCCGACCAGATGTCGATGTCGGCCTGTGTCGCCTCCCCCGTCAGGCGCACGTGCGCCGCCTGGCCCAGCGTGACGAACGATCGATCGCGTTCATAAACGACGTCGCGGCCAGAGGCGTCCACCCCCTGTCGCGTCAGTGTCGTGGGGCCCGGCATGCGGACGGTGGCCTGGGTCCGCGCGTAGGTCGCACGAGCCGTGCGGGCCCCGAGGCCATCCGCCACAGCCAGGCGGACGTCACCGATCACGGTGACGATGCTCTCGCTCCCGTCGACCTGAGCTTCCTGCCCGGTCACCTCGAAACTGTCACGGTCCGTCTGAGCCGAGACCTTGAGCCGGAAGCCCCCGTCGAACTTGGAAGAGCCGTCCTCATAGGTCAGTTGATGCTCGGCCATGAGGGTGTAGTCATCCAGCTCGCCAGCCGATTGGGTGATCTCGGCGTTCTGGATTTCGATGACTGCGTCCGGGTCCGCGCGATCGACGCCACGCGCGGCGACCGGCTCGACACGCTGCCGCACCCCGAGGAACACGACGGCGCCGAACCCGATGAGCCCCGCCGCCAGGCCGAGGCGGGCCACACCCTGCCACCGCGGCCGCCAGCGCCGCCGTCCGCCCGGCCGGCGAGTCCGCCTGTCGGAGAGCGTTGGCGTCGATGGTCGATCGTCCGGCGGCCTGCGTCCTCTCACAACCCCACTCTATCGGGCTTGCCGGATGTCGGCAACGGATAACTCGACCGTGTGCTCGCCGCGATAATGGTTCTCGGTCAGATGGAAGGCGATGTCCAGCGCCCGTGCATGCCGGGTTACGAACTCGGCCCGTTCGGCCATCCGCCAGGCTACGGCACGAAATACGCGGGCGTCCTGTCTTACGGACATCGACAGATGCCGTGACTTCATCACGCGCGGACCGTTCGCCAGTTCGACGGAACCGGTGTGAAACACCGGACGCGGGTTGCCGGCGCCGAACGGCTCCATCAGGCGCAGTCCTTCCACGACCGCCGGCGTGATCGCCGTCAGCGGAAGATGGCCGTCGATGCGCAGCCGCGGCAACAGATCGTCCGGGCCGAGGTGATCGTCAGCGAACCCGGCAAGCCGCGTGCGCAGTTCCTTCAACCGATCGGCGTCCATGGTTACGCCGACCGCGTGGCGATGGCCGCCGAAGCGGGTGAACAGATCGGCGCAGTGCTCCAGCGACCCGAGGAGATCGAAACCCGCGATGCTGCGCCCCGACCCGTAGGCCGTGTCCCCGTCCACGGCCAGCACGAGGGTGGGACGATGGTAGGCGTCGACCAGCTTCGAGGCCACGATGCCGATCACGCCCCGGTGCCACCCCTCGCCCCAGACGACCAGCATTGCGTGGCCTCCGATGTCAGGGTCGGTGTCCACCTTGCGACGCGCCGCAGACAGGATTTCTGCCTCTTCCCGTTGGCGTCGTTCGTTTTCCGATTCCAGTTGTTCCGCCAACGCCCGTGCTTCGGCAGCCTGACTCTCGCTTGCGATCAGCAGCAGGCGCGTGGCGAGATCGGGGGTGCTCATCCGTCCGGCGGCATTGATGCGCGGAGCCAGACGGAACGCCACGTGGAAACTCGTCACCGACTGCCCCAGCAGACCCGTGGTCTCGAGGAGGGCGCGCAATCCGACCGTATGGCGAGGCTGCGAGAGCTGTTCGAGTCCCAGCTTGGCGATCACCCGGTTCTCGCCCCGCAGAGGGACCACGTCCGCCACGGTCCCGAGCGCCGCAAGTTTGATGAATCCTGGCAGCCAGCGCGTGTTGCCGGTGCGCTCACAGAGAGCCTGCACGAGCTTCAGCGCGACCCCGACTCCGGCCAGATCCTTGTCGGGATAAGGGCAGTCCGATCGTTTGGGGTTGATGACCGCCAGCGCCGACGGGATTGTCTCGTCCGGCTCGTGGTGGTCGGTCACCACCAGATCGAGGCCGAGCTCTCGCGCCCGCAGGGCCGCGGCCACGCTGCGGATGCCGCAGTCGACAGAGACCACGACACCGACCTGTTGGGCAGCCAGGCGTTCGATGCCGGCCGGTTCGAGCCCGTAGCCGTCTCGAAGCCGGTCTGGAATGAAGTGCACCACGTTGGCGCCGAGCAGTTCGAGCAACCGTCGCAACATGACGGTCGACGTCACGCCATCCACGTCATAGTCGCCGTGGACGGCGATCCGTTCGCCCACGGCGATCGCCCGCAGCAGGCGATCGACGGCGATCGGGAGATCGACGAGCTGAAAGGGATCATGGAGCTGGTCGAGCGCCGGATTCAGGAAACGGGTTACCGTATCCGGCTCCGTGATGCCGCGCATGACCAGCAGCCTCGCGATGACGGGGTCGATACCGCATGCCGTGGCGAGGGCGGTCACGCGGGCGTCGTCGCCGTCGCGGTGATCCCAGACCAGCGTGGGACGGGTCGCTGTCGGCGTCATGATGCGCGGCTGAGCGGAGCGCGCGTGTCAGGCAACACCGGCGCGGACTCCTAGTTCCACGACGCGGCGCCTTCGCCGCAGAGCTGATCGACTGCCCGCACGAGCTGCTCCGAGGGACGGATTCTGGCCTCGGTCAAACGCGCCCGCACGCGCAGCGCCGGGGTCCGGTCGGTCAGGTCGAGTTGGATCAGGATCGGACTCGGTCCGCGGTGTGCCTGAAACAGACCGGACAGCGCCTCCAGGACCTTCCGGTCGTGTCTGACCGAAGACAGGCGAATCGACAGCGTCCGCTCCAACTGCTGATCGAGTTGTTCGATCGGGCGTACGTCATCCGCCATCAGCCTGGCGGTTTCCTCATCCTTATCCAGCTTGCCCTCGACGAGGACCAGGCGGTCCGTCGCCAGCACCGTGGCGCAGCGCTCATGTGTCTTCGGAAAGACGACGACTTCGAGCGTGCCGTGACGGTCTTCCAGGGTCAGCACCGCCATCGGCTTGCCCTGGCGCGTCTTGAGCGGGCGATGGCCGCTGATGATGCCGCCGACCAGCACGTTGCCGCCACCGGCTTCCAGAGAGCTGATGGCTTGTGCGCCGGCCGCCTCGAGTTGGTCGCGAAAGCTGTCGATCGGATGCCCGCTCAGATACAGTCCCAGCGCTTCCTTCTCACCCACCAGTTGTTCCGATTCGGTCCAGGGCGCCACGTCGGGCAGGTCCAGTTCCACGTCCTGGCCATCGTCCGCCGTGAGCGCCTCGAAGAGTTGGGTCTGCCCTTGTTCCCGGTCACGCTGAAAACGGCCGCCGTGTTCCAGCGAACGGTCGACGAACGTGCTCAACTGTGCGCGGCGCAAGCGGATGGACCGGGTTCGGGCTTCGAGCACGGAGTCGCACGCCCCGGCCTTGATCAGGCTCTCGAGCACGCGCTTGTTGACCAGACGCAGATCGACGTCCTCACACAGGGCGAACAGCGATTCGATACGCCCACGTGCGTTCCGGTGTTTCAGGATCGAGACGATGGCGCCGTCCCCAACGTTCTTCACGGCGGCGAGGCCGTACCGCACGCCGTCGGACGCCACCGTGAAACGCAGGGCGCTCTCGTTCACGTCCGGGGGCAGAATCGGCACACCCATGTCGCGGCACTCCCCGAGATACAGGGCGAGCTTGTCGGTGTTCTGCGCCTCGATGGTGAGCAGCGCCGCCATGAAATGCCAGGGGTAGTTCGCTTTCAGATACGCGGTCTGATACGCGAGCAGGGCGTACGCCGTGGAGTGCGACTTGTTGAAGCCGTAACCCGCGAAGAACTCCATCAGGTCGAAGATTCTGGTGGCCTGTTTCCTGGTGACCTTGCGCGCCACCGCACCCTCGACGAACTTCTCGCGCTGCGCCTCCATGACTTCGGCGCTCTTCTTGCCCATCGCCTTGCGCAGGATGTCGGCGTCGCCCATCGTGAAGCCGGCCAGATCGCTGGCGATCCGCATCACCTGCTCCTGAAACGCGATGACGCCATAGCTGTCCTGCAGAATCGGCTCGAGCGCAGGGAGCGCGTATTTGATCTCGACCTTGCCGTGCTTGCGCGCGATGAAGTCGTCGATGACCCCGCCCCGCAGCGGTCCGGGCCGATACAGCGCGTTGAGCGAGATGAGATCGTCGAACCGTTCCGGCTTCGCCTTGCGCAGCGTGTCGCGCATGCCCGAGCTCTCGAACTGGAAGATGCCAAGCGTCTGGCCTTCGGAGAACAGGCGGAACGTCTTCTCGTCGTCCATCGGCAACGCGTTCAGTGCGATGGTCTGACCGGTCGTTTCCCGGATGTGCTTGACCGCGTCGTCGAGCAGCGTCAACGTGCTGAGCCCGAGGAAGTCCATCTTCAGGAGCCCCATCCGCTCCACTTCCTTCATGGCCCACTGCGTGGTGATCTCGTCCTTCTGGCTCTTGTAGACCGGCGCGAACCTGGTCACCTCGGCGGGGGCGATGACCACGCCGGCGGCGTGCACCGACGCGTGGCGCGTGATGCCTTCGAGACGCTGAGCAACCTCGAGAAGCTCGCTCACCTGCGGATCCTGCTGTTCGAGTGTCTTGAGTTGCGGATTCTCCTTCAGCGCCTTCTCGAGCGTCATGTCGAGCGTGGGGGGAATCTGTTTCGCCACCTTGTCGACGTCGGCATAGGACATGCCCATCGTACGGCCGACATCCCGCACCACCGCTCGCGCCTTCATCGTGCCGAATGTGATGATCTGCGCGACGTTGTCTCGTCCATATTTCTGCGTGACGTAATCGATCACTTCGCCGCGCCGGCGTTCGCAGAAGTCGATGTCGATGTCCGGCAGCGATACCCGCTCGGGGTTCAGGAAGCGCTCGAAGATCAGGTCGAACTGCATCGGGTCGACATCGGTGATCTGCAGGCAGTACGCGACCAGGCTGCCGGCTGCGGACCCGCGCCCCGGACCGACCGGGATGCCGCGTTCCCGGGCGTAGCGGATGAAGTCCCACACGATCAAGAAGTAGCCCGGATAGCGCATCCTCACGATGATGTCGATCTCGTTCGCCAACCGTTGCTCGTATGCTTCAAGGGGGTGTTTCAATTCTCCCCGCGCCGCGAGTGCCCGCCAGGCGCTCAACCGGCGCTCGAACCCTTCGCGGGTGACGTGCTCGAAATAGCCGTCGAGCGTGAAGGGCGCCGGGACATCGAAGTTCGGCAGGTGGCTGCCCGGATTCGACAGGTCGACGTCGCACCGTTCGGCGATCGCCACCGTGTTGGCCAGCGCCTGCGGAAAATCGCCGAACACCGCTCGCATCTCGTCGCCGGTCTTCAGATAGAACTGGTCACCGTGGTACCGGAGGCGCTGTTCGTCGTTGACGTTCTTCCCGGTGCCGATGCACAGCAGCACGTCGTGCGGCCGGTGATCGCCGAGCTTCAGGTAGTGCACGTCATTGGTGCAGACCAGCGGCAGACCCAGGTCCCCTGCGATCGGCTGCAACCCGGCGTTCACGGTCTTCTGCTCGTCGATGCCCTGGTATTGCATCTCGAGAAAGAAGTTCTTCGGGCCCAGGATGTCCCGGAAGGTGGCGGCCGCTTCCCGCGCCTTGCCGGGCTGCTCGGTACGCAGACCGGTCGCCACCTCGCCCTTGAGGCAACTGCTGAGTCCGATCAGGCCTTCGGCGTGCTCGGCCAGCAGTTCCTTGTCGATCCGCGGCTTGTAGTAGAAGCCCTGCGTGTAGCCGGCCGAGACCAGCTTGATCAGGTTGTGATACCCCGTCAGATTCTCGCTCAGCAGGACCAGGTGATTGTTGGTCTCTCCGGGAGTCCCGCTACGGGCATGACGACTTCCGGTGGCGACATAGACCTCGCAGCCGAGAATCGGTTTGACGCCGCGCTTGCGCGCTTCATCGTGAAATATGACGCTGGAAAACAGATTACCGTGCTCGGTGACGGCCAGCGCGGGCGCCCCGGTCTGTTGGGCGTGGTCCAGCAGTTCACCGATCCGGCACGCGCCGTCCAGCAGCGAGTACTCGGTATGCAGATGAAGATGCACGAAGTCGGTGGACATGGCTTGCTGGGATCAGTTTCAGGTCGCAGCCATACAATGCTCATTCCCACTCGATGGTGGATGGCGGCTTGCTGCTGATGTCGTAGACGACGCGGTTGATGCCACGCACCTCATTGACGATGCGGGACGAGACCACCGCCAGGAGATCGTCGGGCAACCGCGCCCAGTCGGCGGTCATGCCGTCACGGCTCTCAACCGCGCGTACCGCGAGCACATGCTCGTAGGTGCGTTCGTCGCCCATCACGCCGACGGTCTGCACCGGCAGCAGAACGGCGAACGACTGCCACAGACGGCGGTACCACCCGGCTCGACGCACCTCTTCGGCGACGATGGCGTCAGCCGCTCGCAAGATCGTCAAGCGTGGCGCGGTCACTTCGCCCAGAATACGCACGGCCAATCCCGGTCCGGGAAAGGGCTGGCGCCAGACGAACTGTTCGTCCAGTCCGAGTTCTTCACCAAGCTGTCGCACCTCGTCCTTGAAGAGCGCTCGTAACGGCTCGACCAGCGCGAAGCGCAGCCGCGCCGGCAGCCCGCCCACGTTGTGGTGGCTCTTGATCGGCGCCGCGGGTCCGACCACAGAGACGCTCTCGATGACGTCGGGATACAGTGTCCCCTGCGCCAGGAAGTCGAATTGTCCGAGCCGTGCCGCCACGGACTCGAACACGTCGATGAACGTCGCACCGATGACCTTGCGCTTCTGCTCGGGGTCGATGACGCCGGCGAGGGCGTCGAGGAATCGATCGCTGGCATCCTCGCTCACCACGTCGAGGGAGAGCTGGCCGGCATAGCGGGTCTCGATTTGCCTCGCCTCGTTCAATCGCAGAAGGCCGTTGTCGACGAATATGCAGGTGAGCCGGTGTCCAATCGCGCGCTGAATCATCACCGCGGCGACCGTCGAGTCGACGCCGCCGCTGAGACCGCACACGACGCGCCCATCACCGACCTGCTCGGCGATACGGGCCGTCGCCTCGTCCAGAAACGACGTCATCGTCCAGTCGCCCGTACATCCGCACACGGCGGCGGCGAACTGTTGGAGAATGTCGAATCCACGCTCGGTGTGCACGACCTCGGGATGAAAGAGCAACCCGTAGCACCGGTGCGCGGCGTGTTCCATGGCCGCAATCGGGGCGTTGGCACTGGTGCCCACCACCTGGAATCCGGGCGGGACGCTTGCCACGCGGTCCCCATGACTGGCCCAGACCCGGATGCTGGCGGGAAGCGGCGCGAACAGCGGGGTGTCGGTCTCTACGGTGACCGTGGCGTGGCCGAACTCGCGCTCCGGGGCTGGCTCGACGACTCCGCCGAGCATGTCCGCCATGAGCTGCATGCCGTAGCAGATACCCAGCACCGGGACACCGAGGTCGAATACCCGGCGATCGCAGCGCGGAGCGCCATCGTCCCGAACACTGGACGGGCCGCCGGACAGGATGATGCCGGCCGGGCCCCGGGCCTTCAGTTCGTCGGTCGGAGTCTGAAACGGGACGATCTCGGTGTAGACCTTGAATTCGCGGAGACGCCGGGCGATCAACTGTGTGTATTGCGATCCGAAGTCGAGAACCAGAAGGGTTTGATGAGCCACGCGCGACCGATCAGCAGTAGTGGTGGAAGGACCGAACCGTGCGGACACCGACGCTATTCCCCGCTATTATAGCGATGTGAGCCTTTGCGGCACCACACTATCTGGTAGCTCTCGGCTGATCGGCGCAATCAGATGCGGTGTTGCGACTCTCATGGTCGTCATGGTGGTGCTGGCTGCACGGGCCGGCGCCGAGCCGACGCGCAAACCGTCGGTGCTGTTGCCGCTGGAGTCGCGCTGGACCACGTTGCTGAGCGCTGCACCGAGCGCGTCCCCGGTCCACGACGCCGGAAGCCTGTTCGTACCGCTCCGGAATGGACGGATCGCCGGCGTCAATCTCGCGGACGGGGTTCTGTTGTGGAGCGTCCCGCAATTGGTGACCGGACAACCGGCCGCCGGGAACGGGACACTCTACGTTGCCACTGACACCGAATTGGCTGGCTTGGACACCGTAAGCGGACTGCCCCGGTGGTCGCTTCCGCTCGAGGCGGAGCTGTCGGCGCCGCTGGTTTGGAACGCGGGGTGGTTGCTGGCTCCGCTCGACTCGGGGATTCTGCTCGCGCTGAGGGCGGAGACGGGGGAGATCATCTGGCGGCGGGCGCTGGGTGGCGCGATCGAGGTGGCGCCGGCCATCGCGGGTGACCGCGTGTACGTGTCACTCGACAACGGCAGTCTGGTCGCGCTGTCGTTGATGAACGGAGACACGGTCTGGGCGCAGACGCTGGATGGTGTTCCGCAAGAGGTGCTGCCGCTCGACTATCTTTTTGTCGGGGCGACAGACAACCATTTCTATTGTCTGTCCAGGTCGGATGGCTCCATCACATGGCGCTGGCGGGCCGGTGGCGACGTGGTGGGGCGTCCGGCTGTTGATGAGCAGCGGGTCTACTTTGCCTCACTCGACAACGTCTTGTGGAGTCTGGATCGCACCAGCGGCGTGCAGCAATGGCGCCAGCCGCTCGACGTTCGTCCGACCGCCGGGCCTCTTCAGATTGATGACCTCCTGCTGTTCGCCGGACTCGGGCAGGACATCAGTTTCTTCGATCCGCACGACGGCACGTCGTACGGTCGCGTGCAGATTCCGACCGAGCTGACACATCACCTGTTGCATCTGAAAGATGCGTTCGGCAAGCCGGCGCTGATCGTCGTGACCGGCGATGGAGAGCTGCGCGCACTCGGTCCAGCCAGTGGTCCTCCCCTGCTCGACGCGGCCGTCAGGCCGGTCTTCGAATCGGACCCGGCGGTGGAAGACGGGATCTCGATTGCACCGACCATCGATGTGCCGGCCATCGATGTGCCGGCCATCGATTTACCGCCCGGCGATGTGGCGCCTTCAGGCGTCGGCGCGATCGTTCGATGACGGATGTCCTCGATTGGCGTCGCTTTCTCTCCATTGCAGGAGGGGTGTGCGTACTGATATTCGGGCTCGGGACTCTTGGCGAGCGGACAGTGATCGGTTGGACCGACGAGAGTGCGGCGCGCCGCGCGGCGAGCACACTGGCCGCGCAGGTGCGCGCCGTCGATGCGTCGCTCAGCCGGGTGGCGCGCTCACTGGCCGGCCGGGAGGAGATTCGGCGTGGTCTCGCGCAGGACAGCTCGGCCGACCGCGACCTGTTCGAGGTGGTGCGTGCCGCGGTCGGACGCGAGTCGGCGCCCGGCCTCGCCATCACCGTCTACGGCCCGCGCGGTGTGCCGCTGGCATGGGGCGGCCGGCCGGGTGAACGGGCTCTGAACGAGGTCCTCGCCAGTGGCGTTGGGATTGCGGATGTCGGCGCTGCCGGTCTGCGGCTCATCCGTGCGGAGCCTGTCGTCGATCCGCAGGCGCCGGACGGCTCGTCGGGCCGGCTCGGCGACGTCGTGGTCGAACAGGTGCTCGCGTCGTCGACGACGGCGCTGGACACTGGTCGCGGCTTCCGACTCGATACGGCCGTGGGACCTGCGACGGTCGATATCGCCCCGGGCCAGGGTCTTCCGGACGGCCCCCTGTTGCATCGATTCACAGTGACCGACGCCAGCGGCGGGGCGTTGATTGCCGCGGTGATCGACCGTGACGACATCGCCCGCACACGCGCGCGCTGGAGATCCCGGGTTCTCGCCCTGATCTTCCTCGTGCTGGGTATGACCATGTTCGCGGCGGGCGGCCGCGTGCTGATCCATCAGGGCGACGTGGGCCATCTACGCAAGATGGCCATCGTCGGCGGTACCGTGCTGCTCGGGCGCGGCTGTTTCTGGCTTGCGGCTCCGCCCGATCTGTTCGCATTGTCGCTGTTCTCTCCCGGGGCGTATCAGTCGCTGCGTTGGCCGTGGTTGTTACGCACGCCCATTGACTTCCTGCTTATGGCCGGGCTCTTCGCCGCGCTGGTCGCACTGGTCGCCGACGAGGTGAATCGCTGGCGGATCATGCACCGCGGCGGGCGGCGGTTGCGGCCGGTCCTGTGGCATGTCTGGACCGCCGCGGCCGTGACGGTCCTCCTGGCCGGCCAGCACTGGGTGTTGCGCGATACGGTCGACGGGGCGCATGTCGATTTGCTCCACACGGCGCTGCAACCGTTCGACACCGCCCGCCTGATGCTGCAACTGGCCCTGGTGCTGTGGAGCGCCGCGACAGTATGGGCGGTGGGGGTGGCAATCGGGCTGAGCCTTTCCCGCTGGCCCGCGGCAGCGCGCCGCCAGCGGCTCTGGATCATCGCGTTTTCGTGGTTCGCGCCGGCGGGACTGGTGGTGTCCGCCGGATTGGCGCCTCTATGGTCGACGCTGCTCATGACCGGCATGGGACTGGTTCTGGCGTTGCGGTGGCAGCGCACGATGGCCTGGTTCCGGCACACCGACCCGTTGGCGCGCATGGTCGCGACGATGGGCGCCATTCTCCTGCCGACGCTCCCGCTGTACGTGGCGCTGGTCGCGGTATCCGACGATGCCCGGCGGCGGCTGGTGGAGGACGACTATGCGGTGCAGGTCTTGAATCACACCCGCGTCTTGCGCGAGCAGATTGTGGCCCGCACCCAGCAGCAGATAGACGCGTTGCCCGATCTCCTCGACATGGCGACGCCGGACGGGGCAATCCCCGCGGGCGTGCTCGATACGGATCGGGCGTTCGGCATCTGGCGCCGGACCGCATTGGCGGAATCACGGTTGAGCTCGGCGGTGGAGCTGTATGGACCGGATGGCGCCCTGACGAGCCGGTTTGCGTTGAACCTGCCCGACTACGAGGTCACTGCGTCCCGGCTGGCGGGCGCCGGTTGCGAATGGGGCGAGTTGTTCGGACACGTGGCGCCGTTCGGCTCCGAGGAGCGGCGTTTGCTGCACGCCGAGCGCGGGCTCTGCGCCGCCGGGCCGGACGGGCGGCTGTCTCCCGCTGGCGCGATCGTTGTGCATGTCGCACAGGTCGACTACGAATCACTGCCGTTCATTGCCTCGCGCAGTCCGTACGTGGAACTGTTTCAGACAGGCGGCGCCGCGCCCGTGGCTGGTGAACCGGGTCACGGCGTCGAACTGGTCGTCTACGGCTGGGGCCTGCGGCCGACCTTCGTTTCGGATCGATCGGCCTGGGCGATCGACGAAGCCCTCTTCGACCGCATCTACGCGTCCCGCGCGGCGTTCTGGACCCGCCTGGACAAGGACTCCGTCGGCTACGACGTCCTCATCACGAACGACCGGTCCGGCATCCATGCGCTCGGATACCCTGCGCACACCGGGTTCGACCACCTGCTGCACCTGTCAGAACTCGCGATTCTGGTCCTCGCCACCGTGGGTCTGCTGCTGGTGGCGGTGGCGGGCGCCGGTCAAATCTTGCCGCCGCTGCGGAGGTTCCTGGCCGTGCGTGAGGTTCGCGCCCGTTTCGCCCTGAAGCTGCAGCTTTGGTTCGTCGGCGTCACGACGGTGCCGGTCGTGGTTGTGGCCGGCCTGATTCAGGGGTACTTTGCCGACCAATTGCGCGCCGACGTCGAAGCGCGAGCGGCGCAGACCGCCGCGGTCGCACGTAGCGTGATCGAGGAGTCCGCGGTCCTCCAGCCCCCGGACGGTCAGGCTGTCGCCCCGTTCACCGACGATGCGCTGGTGTGGATCAGTCAAGTGATCGGTCAAGGGGTCAACATCTTCGACGGGCCGCAGTTGGTGGCCACCAGTGAACGGGATCTGTACGCCTCCGGTCTGCTGCCGACCCGGACACCCGACATCGTCTACCGCGCGATTGCGATCGACCAGCTGTCCAGCTTCGTGGGCGAGGACACCATCGGCACGCGGCGGTATCAATTGGCGGCGGCGCCGGTACGGGTCGGGGGACGCCAGGTGATTCTGACCGTGCCACTCGCGTCGCGCCAGCAGGAGATTGAAAGTCAGATTGACGAATTGAACCGCCGTGTCTGGGGCTCTGCCCTCTT
Source organism: Vicinamibacterales bacterium (assembly GCA_965220695.1). Classification (GTDB taxonomy): domain Bacteria; phylum Acidobacteriota; class Vicinamibacteria; order Vicinamibacterales; family UBA8438; genus UBA9620. Next base: position 1,534,947 of record OZ244838.1, read on the forward strand.
TTTTGCGGCGGTGGTGGGCTGTATCGGATGGGTGATCGCGAAGAGTATCGCGAATCCGGTGAGGCGGCTTACGCGGGGCACGAGTCGGGTGGCGCGCGGCGAGTTTCACGCCCCGGTCTCACGCCGGGCGGAGCTCCTGCGGCGACGGGTGGCGGAGCGGTCGGCCGACGAACTGGAAGTCCTGGAATCGGACTTCAACAAGATGGCCGGCGAACTGGACGCCCGCCGCCGGCAGTTGGAACGCACGCACCGACTCGAAGCCTGGAGCGAGATGGCGCGGCAGGTGGCGCACGAGATCAAGAATCCGCTGACGCCCGTGCAGTTGAATGCGGAGCATCTGTTGCAGGTGCACAGCGACCATGGGTCGCCATTGTCACCGGTGCTGCAGCGGTGCGTGGAGGCCATCCTGAAGCAGGTGCGAATTCTGAGACAGATCGCCTCGGAGTTTTCCAGCTATGCATCCTCCCCGGTTGCCCACCGCACGCCAACGGCGCTCGGAGTGCTGGTGGAGGAGGTCATCGACCCGTATCGCTCCGGTCTGCAGGGCCGGATCGACATCACCCTCGTGACGCCCCCGGACCTTCCACTGCTGCAACTCGACAAGGTTCTCATGCAACGCGCACTGACGAACATCATCGAAAACGCGCTGCATGCAATGCCCGGGGAGGGCACGTTGTCAGTCACCGCGGCGCGTCATGCACGGTCGGTCGAGCTCATCATCGCCGATACCGGGGTGGGGCTCGAGCCGGACGTGCTCTCGCGTATCTTCGAGCCGTACTTCTCCACCAAGGTGAGCGGAACCGGACTCGGCATGGCGATCGCCAAACGCAATATCGAATTGCATGGCGGTTCGATCGCCGTGGCCAGTAACCGAGGACTCGGCACCGCGGTTACCATGACTTTTCCGATGGCGAGTGACCCGGACAACGGTCCGGTCCCCATCCCCGATCGGATGCGGGCTGCTAACTCACCTGGGCGGTAGGCAATTGGGCCACGTCGTCCTCATCCGCGCCATCGCCTCGTCGGCCACGCGGGCGGCGCAACCGGCGCATGAGCGATCCGATCGGTCCGGAGATCAAATAGCTGTAGGCCATGACGAACAACACCGGTTGAGGTTCGACCGCGATGGCGGCGATGAGGACCGCGAACTGCAGCAACACGAGCGAGGAATGGCGTGAGCGCAGAGTCAGAGCGCCGAAGCTCCGAAACCGAATCCGGCTGACCATCATGAAAGCCGGAACGAGGACCATGACCAGTGCGATGAGCGGGGCCTGCACTATCCCGAATCCAGCGGGCCAGGCGAAGACGGTCGCCGCCAGCACGCCAGCGGCCGCCGGGCTCGGCATCCCGACGAAATAGCGCTTGTCGGAACTCCCCGGCTGCACGTTGAACCGGGCGAGCCGCAGCGCCGTCGCGGTGACATACAGGAATCCCGCCGCCCATCCGAGCCGTCCAAGCGTCTCGAGTCCCCAGGCAAACACAAGTACCGCGGGAGCCACGCCGAACGAAATGACGTCGGCCAACGAATCGAACTCTCCCCCGAACTCACTTTCGACCCCGGCGAACCGCGCGATACGGCCATCAAGGACGTCGAGCACGGTCGCAACGCCGATGAACATGGCCGCCGTCGCGAAGTCCGCCCGCATGGCGTACACGATGCACGCGTAACCGCAGAACAGGTTCCCGACGGTCACCATGCTCGGCAGCAGAGACACGCTGCGTCGAAAATGTCTCGATTGATGCTGATCCCGCAGCACCGCGAGCACCTTGGCCATGTCGATGTCTCCCTGGGTACCGAGTCAGATTCCGCCGGCGTCAGCGCTTGCTTCGTCCGGCAGACGAGCCACTACCGTTTCGCCGCCGCGGACACGTTGACCCGGGGTCACCGTCAGACTGGCGACGATCGGCAGGAACAGATCCATACGGGAACCGAACTTCATGATACCGAACCGTTCCCCGGTCCGCACCTCGCTCCCCGGTCCGGCACGACAGACGACCCGCCGGGCCAGGGCGCCGACGACTTGACGAAACACGATCGTGTGTTCCCGGTGATCGAGCCAGATCTCGGTCCGCTCGTTCTCGGCGGCCGCGTCGTGGCGATACGCACGCAGGAACATTCCGGGGACGTGGTCCACCTTGGTAATCGTCCCCGCGATCGGGATTCGATTGACATGAACATCAAGGGGCGACAGAAAGATGCTGATCTGTTGCCACGTGCCCGGAGGAGCATGAGACTGTTCGGCGGGGCCGGCCGAGAGAACCCGTCCGTCCGCGGGAGATACCACGACACCCGGCGTGCGCGGCGGCCGCCGGTCGGGATCGCGGAAGAAGAGGGCGACGGCCAGGGCCAGCCCGGACAGCGCCACGGCGGCGCCCGGGAACCCGGCGGCGACACTGACCACGGCGGGCGCCAGTGCGATACCGATGAAGGGCCAACCGGCGCGGTCTATGAACATGACCAAACACTGGGACATGCAGACCCCCCGGTGCGCGGCAACGGGACAGGCCGCATGGGAGGCGTGGGCAGCGCGGTGGGCGTCCGCCCGCAATACGCCGCGCGGGCACTCACGCCGTCTGCGGACTGGCGTGGCGGCGCAGGATGACCTGCATCCGGTCCTTCAATTGCAGTTTGCGCTTCTTCAAGGTCACCACTTCGAGCTGTTCCGGCTGAGAGAGGTAGTTCTGATTGGCAAGTTCGTGCAGGCGGCTGTCCAGTTCCTGATGCTGCTCGGCCAGTTGGCGAAATCCGTCGTCGGTCTGCAGAAGACGTTCTTTCAACTGCTGCGAGTCCGTGATCATGCCACCTCCCTGGAATACGTGATACGCATCGGATGACCTGTTTCGTGGGTCGCCACGGGCCGGAACGGTACCATAAGGACGGGGGCGTTTCAAGGCGCCCGGCTCCGGCTGGCCGGTACGCTATCTGGCGGTTTGCTTGGCCCTGGCCAGCTCCGCGTCCGGACGGCGGACATACACCGGATGCAGCGCGTGCGGAGCCACAGATTGCTCGCTCCAGGGCAGCGATGACGCCATTTCCGCCATGATGCCGGCCAGCGGCGGCAGATCGATCACCGTTCTGGCGTCTGATGCGAGTGTCGACGCCAGCAGGGCCTGATCGCGTGCGGCTCCGTCGCCTATCACCAGCACGCGCCGTGCGATGAGACGGCTGCGCCAGGTATCCACCAGCACCTCGGGAATGGCCGCCATGGGTCCGTCGGCGACCCGCCACCGCGCGCCCGCGGCAATCCGGGGCTGCGTCCGGATATCCTCCGAAGCCGGTGCATAGAGGGCGCTGAAGATCTCGCCGCGCTTCGCGTCCATCCACGGCACAATCAACTCCGGCGGCGCATCGCTCCCTGTCAGCCGCCGGGCGGCAATTTCCGTCAACGTGTCCAGTACGGATAGCCCGATCACCTGCCGGCCCTGCGCCAGCGCCAATGCCTGTACGGTGGCGATACCGACCCTCAGACCGGTGAAGGAACCGGGACCGACGGCAACGACGTAGCGGTCGACCTGCCCGATCGTGAGGTGGTGCCGCCGCAGGAGCGACTGCACGTCGCCGGGCAGGCGCTGGCCGTGCGTCTGCTCGCGATTGCCGCTGGCGACGGCAACGAGCCGACCGTCGCGGGCGAGGGCGACGCTGCCCTGCGCAGTCGTCGTGTCGAGAGCGAGAATGACCATGAAACCGGATTCAGTCGGTGTCTTGACTGCCGTTGCGTGCGCTTTCTATACTCACACACATTCGCCGGCCGCCGCACTCAGGCACATTCGTGGCGCGTGACCGCGCCACGGTCCCACATGTGATCCAGTGACAACATCCTCGACGAGCGCGTTCTCGCCGACACGGACGCCGACGCCGGCGATGCGCCAGTACCTGGAGGCCAAGCGCCAGCATCCCGACGCTATCGTCTTCTTTCGGATGGGCGATTTCTATGAAATGTTCTTCGAAGACGCTCTGGTCGCCGCGCGGGCACTGGATCTCACGCTCACGTCGCGCTCGAAGGACGCGAGCGGCGGCGGAATCCCGATGTGCGGCGTTCCGCATCATGCAGCGTCAGGCTACCTGACCCGGCTCGTGGAACAGGGTTTCAGGGTTGCCGTTTGCGAGCAGATCGACTCCAGGACGGCGAAGGGAATCGTGCGCCGGGAGGTCGTACGCGTGGTGTCGCCCGGGACGTTCACCGATGAGAGCTACCTCGATGATCGGGAGCCGACGTTTCTGATGGGGCTCGTCGTGCAGGCGGGGCGGGAGCGGAACAGCGGCGAATCAGACCCGAATCTCTACGGTATGGCGCTGCTCGACCTGTCGACCGGCGAATTCATGACGACGGAGTATCTGGGCGCGGTGGGCAGACAGGCACTCGCCGACGATGTGGCGACGTTGCGCCCTCGGGAGGTGCTGCTGGCGTCGGGTGAGGAGTTGCGACCGGTGCTTCCGGATTCGCCGGCACCGGCAGTGACCACCGTCGAGCCCTGGTTGTTCGATGTCGACCGGGCGAGAGAGGCGCTCACCCGGCAGCTCGGAACCGAGGGACTCGACGGGTTCGGGTTGCGTGATCGACCGGCGGCGGTCGCGGCGGCCGGCGGCCTGGTACGTCACCTGCGCGAGACGCAGAAGGCCCAGTTGCCGCACGTCCGGAAGGTGCAGTTCCGGCAGACCCGCGATGCGATGATCGTCGATCCGCCCACGATGAAGCACCTGGAGATCGTCGTCTCCAGCGACGGTGCGCGGGCCGGATCGCTGCTGGGTGAGATCGATCGCACGGTGACCACCATGGGCAGCCGGCAGCTCCGTGACTGGTTGTTGCGGCCGCTGGTTCGTCTCGAGCGGGTCCACAACCGGCTCGACGCCGTCGAGGAGTTCGCGTTCCGATCGATCGAGCGCGGGAAGCTGCGTGAAGTGCTCAAGTCGGTTCAGGATCTGACACGCCTTGTGGCTCGAGCCGCAACGGGGACGGCCGGTCCACGCGATCTGCTCGCCATCCAGCGGTCACTGGCTGCCATCCCTCGAATACGCCAAATCCTGAAGACGCTGGAAGCGCCGCTGATCGGCAGCCTGTCGGCGGAACTCGACGACCTGCCAGCGACACGGGAAGAGATCGAGGCCACGCTGGTCAATGAACCATCCGCTCAGGCGCGGGACGGAGGGGTGATCCGGGACGGTGTCGATCCGGAACTCGACGAGCTGCGCGGGATCAGTCGTGGGGGCAAGGAGCAGATTGCGGCGATGGAAGCGGCCGAGCGCGAGCGGACCGGCATCAAGTCGCTCAAGATCCGGTTCAACCGGGTGTTCGGTTACTACATCGAAGTCTCCAGGACGAATCTCCATGCGGTGCCGGACGACTACCATCGGAAACAGACGATCGCCGGTGGTGAACGCTTCGTCACGCCGGCACTCAAGGAATACGAGGAGAAAGTCGTCGGTGCGGACGAGCGCATCATCGAACGCGAGCTGGCGTTGTTCGAGGCTCTGCGCGCCACCGTCGCCGCGGAGACGGCACGTATCCAGGCCTCGGCTCACGCACTGGCCCAACTCGATGTTCTGGCCGGGCTCGCAGAGACGGCCGCAGTAAACGACTACACCAAGCCGCACGTGCATGACGGGGACGAACTGGTCATCATCGAAGGGCGGCACCCGGTGGTCGAGCGGCATGCTGGACACGACTTCGTGCCGAACGACGTGACGCTCGACGCCGCGACCCATCAGGTCATTCTTCTGACTGGCCCGAACATGGGTGGCAAGTCAACGTATCTGCGGCAGTGCGCGCTGATCGTGCTGATGGCGCAGACTGGTTCGTTTGTACCCGCCGATCGCGCGAAAATACCGCTGACGGATCGCATTTTCGCGCGGGTCGGGGCATCTGACAACATCACGCAGGGCCGATCGACCTTCATGGTCGAGATGCAGGAGACCGCCAACATCCTGCACAATGCCACGTCGCGCAGCCTGGTGCTGCTGGACGAGATCGGTCGCGGTACTTCGACCTACGATGGCCTCAGCATCGCCTGGGCGGTCGCCGAGCGCCTCGCCACCGATCCTGTGGTACGGCCCAAGACGCTCTTCGCCACCCACTATCACGAGTTGACGGATGTCGCGGACGTGCTGCAGGGGGTGGTGAACTACCAGGTCGTGGCACGGGAATGGGAAGATCAGATTCACTTCCTGCGCAAGGTCGAGCCGGGACGCTCGGACCGCAGCTACGGCGTGCAGGTGGCTCGGCTGGCGGGGCTGCCCGAAGACACGGTCGCCCGCGCGAAACAGATTCTGGCCGGTCTCGAAAGGGACGAGCTGTCGCGAGGTGGACGACCCACGCTGACCACCGCTGCGAACGATCCACCGCCGCAGCTTGGTCTGTTCGCCACGGCGCCGACGGTCGAAAGCGTAGTCGCGGAAACGATGCGGGAGATCGATGTCCACCAGTTGACGCCGCTCGATGCCCTGGCGTTGCTGGCAGAGTTCAAACGAAAGCTGGAACGCGGTTAGCCGCGGCTCGCCGGCGGTGGCACCCCGCGTCGCACCGGAAATCTGACGCGGTCATGCCGCGCCCGGCCGGGACACCGCGTGTGGCGGGCATCTGTGGGCAGGCTCGACCAGGGAGCCAGCGCCATACGACGGGGCGCGCGGCCTACGCCACAGGCGCTCCGGGGGGCGTGAAGGAGGTCAGAGCGTGGCCGAACGGGTCGGCATCGTCGGCGGCGGATTCAGTGGACTGCTGTCAGCGTGGCTTCTGGAGCGCGCCCTCGGTGACGCGGTCGAGGTCGTCCTGTTCGAGGCCGGGGATCGTACCGGTGGCCGGGTGCGAACGGCGCACGTCCCTGAAGTCGACGCCACGTACGACGCGGGCGTGGCCGAATTCTACGACATTGCCGGCAACCCGCAACTGCGACATCTCATTGCGCACCTGGGACTCGAGTCACGTCCGTTGACCGGCACACCGTACTTCGTCATCGATGACAACGTCGTGCACGACGACACCGATCTCGCGCGCCTGCTCGGCCAGCGCGGGATGGACCGGGTGCGTCGCTTCTGGGAGCGCGGCACGGCGCTTCGCCCACCCGAGGACTACGCCCAGGCTGGCCGCCCCCAGGACAACGGGCATCCATGGCTGCGCCGGACATTCGAGGACGTGCTCCGCGAGATTGACGACCCGCGCAGTGAGTGGTTCACCGCCATGCAGTGCCACAGTGATCTGGCCACGGAGCCGGCGCGGACGAGCGGTCTGTTCGGGATGGACAATCTGCTGATTGACCATCCCGGGTACTGTTCGATGTACACGCTCACCGACGGCAACGAGGGGCTCATCCGGGCGCTGGCCGATCGGGTCCAGTCCCCGGTCCTTCGGGACGCCGCGGTGTCGACCGTGCGGGCGGATGACGAACGTGGACTCGGTGTCCTCTGCGCGACCCCGGGCGACCAGGGTCGGACGTTCGAATTCGATACGCTGATCGTCACGGTGACGCCGCCTGGCCTGCGGACTATTCACTGGGAGGGCGCGACGCTCTCGGCAGCCCTTGCGGCGCACGTCAGACACCATGACCATGGCGCCGTCTATACGCGGGTGACGCTGCTCTGTCGGCGCCGGTTCTGGCGCCGTCACTTCCCTGAAGACTATTTCGTGACCGACCAGCTCGGGGGAGCGACCGTGTACGACCAGTCTCCCGATACCGGCGCCGGCGGAGTCGGTATCCTGAGCTGGCTGGTCGGCGGCGCCGACGCACTGGCGCTGGCCGGCCAGCCGGATCATGAGGTGGTGGCCGTCATCCTGGGTGCGATGCCGGGCGACCTGACGATGGCGGACGACCTGTTGCTCGCGAGCCGCGTCGACCGCTGGACAGGCGCGGCCGGTGTGTCAGGACTGCCTGGGGGCGTGCCACTGCTCTCGCTGGACCGGCGCCACAATCCGGACCCGCACTGGCCTCAACTGTTTCTGGTGGGCGACTACCTCTATGACAGCACGCTATGCGGCGCACTCGATGCCGTGTTGTACGCGGTCACCCGGATCATCGAGCGGGTGAGCCCTCAGCCGGACGCCGCCACGACCAAGGTCCAGGAGCTGTTTCTGGCGCCCGCGGGCACCCGGGTCGAAACCCCGCACGCACCGGCCGCGGCCTTCTTTCTTGACGAACGGGTCGTGCTTGGCCGTTAGCCCGGATATCGCCGCGCGCGGCAACAAGACGTACGGCGATTTCCGGGCGTTGGCGTCTGTGCCCGCACCGTGCGCACGTGGGTGGAACGCTATCGAGCCGGGGGTGACGGCTCCTGCAACGTGACGCAATGCACGCCGCCGAGGCCGAGGATCAGGTCGACGGCGTGCAGTCCGATGATCTCCCGTGTCGGAAACAGATCGGCGAGCATGCCGAGCGCGACCCGATCGGCCGGGTCGTTGTAGGTGGGAACGAGCACCAGATCGTTCGCGACGTAGAAATTTAGATAGCTCGCCGGAAGACGCCGTCCACCGAACCACAATGGGCTCGGCATCGGCATCGGGATCACCGTGAGCGCGCGGCCTCCGACCCGCGCGGCCTGGAGGCGCGCGAAGTTGTCCGCGAGCGGCCGGGAATTCGCGTCGCTCTTGTCCGGCTCGATAGCGGCGACCACCGTTCGAGGCGCCACGAACCGCGCGATGGCATCCACATGTCCGTGGGTATCGTCGCCTGCGATCCCCGTACCCAACCAGATCACGGTGTCGATACCAAGATAGGCGCGCAGGATCTCTTCCGTACCGGCCCGGCCGAGTCCAGGATTTCTGGGCTGGACGGTCTGGTCAAGCAAACATTGTTCCGTCGCCAGCGCGACCCCTGCCCCATTCACATCGATGCTGCCGCCCTCGAGCACGATCCGTCTTCCGCCGGGAGAGACGCGGGGGGTCAGCCGATGGAGCCGGAGCGCCGCTGCGATGTAGGCGGGTATCGCGTCGTCGCTGGACCAGTCGTCATACCTGGCCCACGCGTTGAAACGCCAGTCGAGAAGCGTCAACGACGGCCGCCCGCCCGTTGGCCCCCGGCTCAGGACGAAGGTGCCGCCGGAATCGCGCACCCAACATCGGTTCGTCTGAACGACGTGCGGCTCGATGCGGTCAACGGTGATGCCGGCTTTCTCCAACCGTGCCATCGCCTGTCGCGCCTCGGCGCTCGACCGGTAGCAAATCGCCACCTGCTCGACAGCGGCGAGGTGTCGTATCAGCTCCACATACCACCAGCGTACGGGTTCGAGCTTGCCCGGCCAGTCGGTCCGGTTGTGTGGCCAGGCGATCCAGGTTGCGCGGTGTCGCCTCCATTCGGCTGGCATCAAATGCCGGGTCGAGGTGTCTGTGCTGGACACGACGGGGGCGGACGCCGTTCGCCGGGACGGGCGCGCGCTGCTGTTCATCCGCCGTCGCCCGCACGGTCGAGCAGGCGGGTTGACAGTCCGGCGTAGCTGTCGACACGGCGGTCGCGCAGGAACGGCCAGCCTTGCCGCTGCTCTTCGATACGACGACGATGACAGCGGGCCAGCACGATATCGTTGCGGTCCAGGGACCCGGCGGCGACGACTCGCCCGGCCGGGTCACAGACGAACGACTGACCCCAGAAATCAAGGCCTGCGTGTGGGGGGCCCTCGTGACCTACACGATTCACGGCCGCGACGTACACCCCGTTGGCGATGGCATGACTCTGGTGCATGATTCGCCACGCGTCGTGCTGCGCGGCGCCTTCGGTCGCGCGTTCGGCAGGATGCCAGCCGATGGCGCTGGGGTATACGAGCAGTTCGGCCCCGGCGAGCGCGCTCAGCCGCGCCGCTTCCGGATACCACTGGTCCCAGCAGATCAGCGGGCCGATTCGTGCGACGCGGGTGTCGAACACCGGATACCCGAGGTCGCCGGGTGTGAAATAGAACTTCTCGTGGTACAGCGGGTCGTCTGGAATGTGCATCTTGCGGTAGCGGCCCAGCAGGGCGCCGTCAGCGTCGATCACGACGACCGTGTTGTGATACACGCCGGGCGCACGCCGCTCAAAGAGCGGTACGAGAAGCACGACCCGCAGGTCCCGCGCCTGGGCCGAGTATCGACGGGTTGTCGGGCCCGGGATCGGCTCGGCGAGATCGAACCAGGCCGCATCCTCACGCTGGCAGAAGTACGACGACGCGAACAGTTCCTGGAGACAGATCACCTGGGCGCCGCGCCGCGCCGCGTCGTCGATCAGGTTGGACGCCGTGTCGAGGTTTGCCGAGACCTGCGCGCCGCAGGTCATCTGAACGAGACCGACCGTGAACTCAGCGGCTGGCGCCGCGGTGTCGGGCATGCGCTGCGGGCGCGTGACGCAGGCCGTCAGCCTTCCGTCTGCAGGGCCTCGAGTTTTCGCTCAGCGTTGTCGCCGTAGACCGAAAACGGAAATTCGTTCATCACTCGCTGATACGTCGCACGGGCATCGTCCACCCGCCCTGCCAGGTCGTAGGCATGTCCCAGGCGCATGAGCACGCCGTCGACCGGCAGGTCGCCCGCCGAATCGGTTGCGGACGTCTGTTCGAGCAGCATGATGGCTTCATCGTAGGCGCCGCGCGCCAACTCGACGTCGGCGAGACCCAGCGTGGCCATCCGCGTGTAAATGCCCGCTCCGTCCTGATCGATGACCTGCCGATACTGGTCCACGGCCTCGTCGTGACGGCCCAGCACGGCGAGCGCGGCCGCGGCGCGATAACGGGCCGTGATGCCTGGCTGCGTCGTCGGGTAGGCATCTGCCGCTTCAAGAAGCTTCGGCAGGGCGTCCCCCATCTTTGCCTCGATTGACGGATATGTTCCTGGCGGTTGCGCGAAGTCCGTCTGAGCGTCCGTGGCCGCGTCGGCCGCATCCGGAGGCGCTGGCGCGGGTGGCGGGACGACCTGCGCGTCAGCCACGACCAGAGCGTCCGCCAGCAGTGTTCCCGCCCGCGTCGCGGACTGTCCGGACCACCATGCGTAGCCACCCAGGACCAGCACCAGACCGGCGCCGACTACCAGAGCGGTCATCAGGCCCCGGCGCGCGCGCTGCACCCGTTCCTGCAGGTTGCCGACGGCTACGGCAAAAGCGTTTTCCTTGAGATGACGTCGTTCGCTGCGCCTCATGAATGTCCTGTTTCCCTTGAAATCACGAATCGATCACGAGTCCAGTGTACCAAAGACCGTGTCGCCGGATGCAGTCAGCGCACCCTCGGTTCTCTGCCACGGGGCGTTCACGGAGTGGCGCGCGTGCCTGGATTCGAACGAATCCTCTAAGCTATAGATTGTGCTGGAGTTATGCGGTGGCGCGCTGGGCGTTTCCCACGCTCGCTACCACAACTGACTCGGTTGACGACCTATTCACCCTCCCGTGTCTGGATACCCTCGGGAAGGGGCGCCCGGTGCTCCCCGCGATGCAACCTTCCAGTTGCGACAGGCATTCGCTCACCTGGCGCACGGCCGCCGTCAGTGCGCCCATCTGTCGGCTCAGGCGGGTGTCCAGCGCCGCGATCTGCCGCCGCGGCAGACCGCCCAAAGTCACCATCACGCCAATCGTCGCCCAGTCCGCCACTTCCAGTCATTCATCTTACCGCGCATGAGCGCGAACTCGAAAGTGAGGCCCGGCCGTTCGACTGGCGGTGACACACGCTCGCGGCCGGGCCCGCCGGGGTCGCCCTGTGCTGCACCGCGCCGCCTCTCAGTGTGTGACGCGGTGCCGATCTGCCCGTTCAGCGTCGCGACACGCAGTGTTCGCGAGCGCGAGGAAATGACGTATTCTGCACTCGTGTCGACCACAAGATGTTGTGGTTGCCGGGGCATCGTCTGACCGAGAGCGTGCGCATGTGCTCGCCGGCATCAAGGCGTGTCGCTCCGCTCCGCCCCCGCTTCCGCGGGGCTTGCGGCCTTGACGCCGGCTCCGCGCACGCTCGTCCAGACTGGCTCTTGCAGACGATGCCCGGTTCTGACCCCCTTCATGTTGTGGTCGACGAACTGGAGAGAATCCGGCGCTTTCGAGCGACCGTTGACACGCAGACGAGGTCGCGGCGCGGTCCCGTGAGCGGCGCCGAGTCCGCGCTGTCCATCGTCACCGGGTGGCGAAGGGTCAGCCGCCACGTGGGAGGGTGCAGTCCTATGCGGCGCCGCGCCGGATCATCTCTGAGTCGAGGCTGGCGGGCTTCCCCACGATGGCCTGATCCTGGATTGAGAAGCGTCTACCCGACCGGAGTCCACCCGAGACAACGGATGATGCGTCGACGGTAGGCTGTATCGATCTGTGGTGGCGCTCGCCGGACGTACTTCTCCGCCTCGGTGGCTTTCCTGTCGTCTGAGAGTCGTCTGAGAAACGCGACGGCTTGGTCCTCCGTTGGCGCGACCGGCAGGTCGCAGAACTTGGGTTTCAGCGCCGTCCAAACCACATGCTGGATGTCACGACCGGTCGCCCAGACGCTTAGACCGGGGATATCTGTGGGATCCGTCTTGCCGTCGGACCATTGGCCGATATTGTCCTTAGACCAACGGCCGATTTTCTTTTCGGCGATTCCGCGGTACTCCCTCTTCGTTAAGGCGCGCACCGCCTCGTCAAGGGTGGCAACAGTCATGCGCGCCCAGAAACTGGGCTGCCGTTCGGCTGCATCGCACAGAACCAACGTGAGCCGGTCACGCTCTTTGCCAGACTGGCGAGCGAACTCCACCCGGACCTGCGGACCGTCGGGCTTCCAGTCTCCGATGTCCTCTCCTTCGGGGGAGAGCACCCAGCGAGGCACGGGCCGCCCACCGTCTAGCCTGTCGACGGGCAGGCCAGCAAGATCCCAGATGAGCGAACCCCAACCCAGGCACACGATCACGCCGGAATCCTACCACGCCGTATGCTCCGTCCCTGCTGGTAGTATTGCCCTCGCAATTCCGTGTTGTCTGGAGACGTCTTTATTTATCAATAGCTTACGGACTTTCTTGGCCGTGCCGTCCATCGTCCCCTCCCATTTTCGCTGGATCCTGGGGGGGGCTTCCTGTACGGGTAGGAATCCGGTGAGGTGCACTCGTCACGACCGATTGCGGCGGTTCGGCGTCAATCGTCTACTGGAGACGCGTTGTGCATGAACGGCTCGTGGCTCAACCAGGTGCGCCACTGGGCGACGGTCTTGCTGGCGAGGCCGAATAGCTCGGAGGTCGCGTCGTCGATCATGGCGCGGACGGGATCCTCTGCAGCGTACTGCAACCGGCCGATCTCCATATCGGCCAGCTCGTCGTGTGCCCCTGCGAGCGCTCTCACGAGGTCGGGATCCCGAGCCTCTGTCGGCAGTCTGACGCTCTGAAGCTGCGTCCCCGACCAGTGGATGTACGCCGCGCTCTTCGACCGCATGCTCAACAGCTGAATGAGCACAGGGGTGCTGTTCCACAAGAGATTTAGCGTCTTCGCCTCGTCGGGCGTCTCCGTCCGGATCGCGATGTAAGCCGTTCCCAAGGCCGGCTCGGCTGTGTACTGACTGGCCGTGCGGGAACTCGTCGTCCTGAATCGCTGCGCGGCGAGCATCCAGCCCTGCTCGTTTACGTATTTTGGAACGGCATCTGTTCCCCCGCGTTTGTCACGTTTTTCGACCGGAATGACCTGCCACAATTCGTCTGCGGCACCGGCCAAGTATTTCCTGCCTTTTTCTGCTATCGACGTCAGAATCCCGAGCCGAACCTGCGTTCGAGGATTCCCCTCTATTGGCTCGAAACAATGCGCGACGTTGCTGCCTTTGATGCTGAACCGATACAGCGATTCCGCCGTTGCCAGCAGGGCGCAATTTCGCAGCTCAGTCGCTGCCGTGGCTAGTGCTCCGGAGTACCACTGGACCGGCGACCAGTCACCGGCCTCAACCCGCTCGGCTGGCCATGTCGTAACCCGTCCGACGGCGTCGAGAGTCCCGTTGCGGAGCGCCGCGGCGATCGCCCGTGCGTCATCGGTGTTCAGCGGGTACCGCGAGAGGTTCAGGAAGGTCGTGGGCTTTCTCTCGCCGGCGCCGCGCCGCGTTCCGATCAGCAGGCATTCGTTGATGTTGGTCTCCTGCGACAGGTGGATGTTCTTCGGGTCGTGAGACATCACGACGTACTTGATCCAGAACCGCGATGCAAGGAACTGGCGCTCTTCCTCTCCCGACGTAGCGGTGCAGGCAGTCATCGGCAGGATCTTTGCCAGCACGCCATCGTCTCGGTCCAGCACGCAGTCGATCAGCGGGGTGAAGAAAGTGCGGATGCTGTTGATGTCAATCAGCCGCGCTGCTGCTTCGTTGCTCGCGAACACGCGGTCGCGGAGTTCCTTCTCCCGCCGTTGCATTGCGCGCTTCGTCTCGGCATCGACGTTGCGGTTGCGCTTCGTGTTGTCGCTGAACGGCGGGTTGATCAGCACTGCCCGCGTGCCGGTCAGCGCGCTCTTCACATCCGGGTGTACGACATCGTCGTCGTCCCACCGGAAGCTGTCGGGCGCCGGTCCGATGATTTCATCGTCGCCCAGGAGTTCCAGCGCCCCGAGCCGTATGTCGGCGCCGACACGGCCGTGCTCCAGCCTGTACAACGCCATCTTTCGATAGTCGACATCGAGATTCCCAAGGGTGAATCGGCCGGCAGCAAGCTGTAGCGAGATCGGGTTGATGTCCAGGCCGGTCGTTAGTTCCTCGACTGCCTTCTTGTGCCATGCAGCGCATCGCTGCTGGTCGGCCCCCTGCGCCCGCATGCGGTCCTTGACGCCTTCAATCCAGGCGTGCAGCAAGGTGCCGCTGCCACACGCAAGATCCGCAACCTTCAATCTGGGCCACCCCGCGGGGTCCTTCCAGTTCGTGACCTCCATCTGGTCAAGAGCCAGCTCCGCCAGCAACCGCGCGGCCTCTGGACGCGTGAAGTAGGCACCGTCCGCAGCCTGATGACCCATGACGCGGGAAAAGAGTTCGCCGGCATACTCCATACCCATCGTCGCGTAGTGCTCGGAGTTTTCGTCAGCCCAGGCCGCCAGCCGACGAATCGCACGCCATGCAGCCGTTCGATGTTCGCTCCTTCCCAGGTGTCTCACCACGTTGCGGGCTGGCTGGAAGACGGGTCGGTAGTCGTACTCCAGTACGTTCATCCAGGTCTCGGCGAGGATGTCGCACGGATCTTCCGCGGTGGCAATCTCCCGTAGCGTGTTCTCGCCGATCAAACGCGCGACCTGTCCGCCGGTCTTCTCAAGGCGCCCGTGAAGAATAAGGGCGTTCAGCATCAGCAGGACGGCTACCGTGCAGCCGTCGGCTGACTTCGTGTCCGACGTGCTGTCGCCGCTCTCGATTCCGAAAAAATTCTCAAGTCGATCCTTGACCCCGTGCTCCATTCGAAGGCCGGCGGCGGTCGGTGCGACGATGTCGAGCAGGAGGTTGAAATCCCGCGTCGCGTTTCCGCGCAGGCCCGATCGCTCCATGACTTCGACCGCGAGATTGCGAGTAGGGTCGGCGCTCTCAAGCTGCTGCCAGAGCGTCGGATGAGCTTGGGTGGTCGGACGGTCCCTCTTCCGGGCAATTCGGCGTCTGGGCTCGCGCAGGACCGAGCGATTCTCCGCTAGCCTGCGCGCCTTTGCGACGGTCTCACTAATGTCGAAATCTTCAGCACCGGCATCCTTGCGCCCTACGGGGGCAAGACCAGTTACCCGGGTGCCCCGACGATCGCGCCTGATGGTGAGTACGTCCCTCGCGTTGCTCAGGCTCCGGTCGTCCTCCCCCTCGGGGCGATCGGTGAGCCTCCGCGCGGGCCGGTTTTTCGGAAGCTTCTGGTCGCTCCACTCGAAGCCCCTGGCCGGTGTGAGGTAGTCGGTGATCTCCATTGGGGGCCGGCCCGGCCGCTCGCGCCAAGCAGGCACCTTGGCCTCTGTGATCACATACTCCGGGCTGCTGCCTTCGGGACCTCGCCAGACGCCTGTGCGAGTAACTTCGCCGTCCTGCGCGACGACGACCACCTCTTTCTCCCGAGTCTCGGGTGGATCCGGCGGCATGAAAATCTCGACCAGGTCCTGCACCTGGTTCTCGATCCGGCCATCATGTGCACGCAACGCAGTCAGGATCTGACTCAGTGGCTTCCATTCCTCGCCGAGTTCATGTCGGCCGAGACTGGTTTCCGCATCGAGACCGCGCGGCAGCGGCACGGGGACGATCACATACCCCGTAGTCTTGTCCGGTGAGCGGCGCATGCAACGGCCGACGATCTGGATCACGTCCGTCGGACTCTTGCGCGGCGCCAGGATGGCGACCGCGTCGAGGGACGGCGTGTCGGTTCCTTCGCCGAAGATTCCGACGTTGCTGATTCCCTGTGGCCGGTCTGATGTCCGGTCGTGCGTGAGCCGATGCAATGCGACGCGGCGCTTCGAAGCCGGGTGACCGGCGTCCAGGTGCTGGATTGCGGGTTCAACGTCGGGCTCCGGCAACCCCTTCGCGCGAAAGTACCGGCAGATCTCGTCGTGCGCCTCCGGGCTGCACAGCCACTTCGCCATGGCCGACGAGCGCGCGGTTCTGTTGAGAAACGCGATCGAGCTGCGGATCCGCACTTGGCCATCCGCAGCGTTCGCGCCGCCGTAGAGGACGATTCCATAGATCAGCCAAGCCAGCGCCTCGCTGGTCGACAGATCCAGCTTCCCTTTTCTCTCGCGGCGCTGCTTCTTGTCCACGTCCCGACAGATACGTTCGGCTGCCTCCCAAGCGTGCTCGTCCACGCCGAATGCGATGATCCGGTAGTCGGTCAGCAGGTCGTGCTCGACGGCGTACTGGTAGGACCGTCGATACCCCTCGGGGCCGAAGATCCCCTGATCTCCCATGTCGTTGACCGCATACTTCGTACGGTCGATGCGCTGGACCTTCTGGTTGTCGGCGCTGAAGATCTTCGGAGTCGCGGTCTGGTACAGCCGATACCGGGCCGGGAACAACGCCTGATCGTGGCAGAGCGTGAAGTTCCGGATCCTGTCGGCGACCCTCTCCTTCCGGATCTGCTTGATCTGGGCCGTTCGGTGCGCCTCGTCGCAGACGAGGACCTCCGCGTAGCGCTCGGTTTTCCGAAGCGCCTTGGCAACGTGGTGCCCCGACTGGTACGTCGAGAAGATCAGGTTCAGGCGGTCGGGCCGGCAATCACCTTTGAGAAAGGCCTCGACTGCTTCGGGCGATTCCGCGACTCGGCAGCCGACTTCAACAGCATGTGTGTGACCGGTGTCACTGGTGGGATCGTCACCTGGTTCTTCCTCGGACTTGACCAATCCAGCGGTCTTGTCGCTGCACACGGCGATGCTGACCGTGTCCCGCTTCGCAGCACGCAGGCCCTGGAGGTACGCGAGCCGCACCTGCCCGATGAGCGCGATGCTGGGCACGAGGACGACTGCGAGGTCGCCGTCGGAGCAGAGCTCCTCGACGATGCGCATCGACACCCGCGTCTTCCCGGTTCCGCACGGCAGAATCAGCTTGGTCCGACCACCGTGCACGGGCAGTTGCGGAACGCCCGCGCCCTCCTTCCGCCATTGCGCCAGCAGCTCCGGCGGCGGGTTCGTCAGGCTCCTGATGCACTCGGCAATGGCCTCATCCTGCATGGCCGTGCGCGGATCCGCGGAATCTCCGCGCGACTCATCACGAGCGAGAAGAGCATGGGGCAGCTCCGCGAGCGCGTCCTTCCAGAGAACGTTGCACTCCTGCAGGGTCCGTGCATTCGCGGCGGTCTGCTGGGCGGTCGTCACGAGCCACCGCTCCTCGAACCTGTTCGCCTTGCCAGCGAACTTTTGGATCATCGTCGTCGTGACGTTGCCGTCGCTGAGAGCCTTGCACTGAATCGCAACCCTCCTGCCATCGGTCTTCTCAGCGATCAGGTCGATTCCATCGTCGTGGGGTTCGAGACCGAGTTCCAACAGCCCGGGATAGTCGCAAAGGGGCCAGCAGTCCGAAACCTCCCAATCGGGGACATCCGGGGCGCACTGCTCCACCAACTCCTCGAGTAGGGTGCCATCCGCAGTCCTGTTCTCCACCGAGGCCTCGAAGCGTTCCAGTCTTTTCCGCACATCGCCTTCGATCATCTCGGGTCAGGCCTCCCAGCGTTCTGGCAGCGTCGGTGCCCACCGACCGCCAAGCGAAGTCGCGAAACGCGTTCTTGAGTCGGATCCAGAGTTCAGGGGTCGAGGAGTTCCGGCCCCGTCCGACGGAATTGTCATCGGGTCGGTCCATCGACCCGTCCCACGAATTCTGTCCCTTGGAGCCATGGTGCAGTTGCGCCCAGACGAATGGCGCCCGTGTCTTATAGCACTTTCTTGGCCGGTCCGCCGTTGTGCGGCGTGGTGCGCGGACCTGCGTTCGACGTCTCTTGCCTATCAGCCCGTGGCAGAAGGGGCTGATTGTCAATCGAGAATCGCGTGTCTGTATTGGCGTGTCCGCGGACCATCCCACGACCAATCGGGCCGATAGTGGCGCTCCGGGGCCCAGAAGCGCCGGACACGCCCCCAGCAGCCGCTCAGGAGGCCGATCAGCGCCTCCACCAGCGCCGATGCGCGGCCCTGGAGGCTCCGCGGCGTGCCGACGCCAGTCAGATGCCGCATGAGCAACCCGAGATTGACGCCGCAGACCTGGACGAGCACCCGTTTCAGGATGTTGGGATGCCCGCGCAGATGCACGCGGCGCATCCGGCCGGTCTCGTAGAGATGCGCGTTGGGCCGTTCCAGCAACTCGCCCCGCTGCCGCAGCAGCCGTTTCCCGCGCGCGCCGCGGATCCGCCGTCGGTTGGCATACACCGCGTCGCGCGCCGCCGCCTGGCCCTTCCAGTTGCGCCGGCCTCGGTCCGGCTCCGAGACGTAGCTGCGGACGCCGATGGCCGCAAACCCGACCATCGTCTCGTTGCTGTGATATCCCTTGTCAGCGACAATCTCCGCGATCCCCGGCGCGCCGACCGCCTCGACCTGCTCGGCGGCCGTGACGAGCGTGTCGACCAGGGTCGTCGTGTCGCCCGCACTCGCGTCCTGCACCGTCACGCCCACGATGGCGCCGGTGTCCAGGTCGACCGCATGCTCGGCGGTGTGCGCCAGATGCGTGCGGCCGTCCTTCATTTTCGTGATCTTCGCGTCCGGATCGTGCGGATGGGTCCAGTCGTCGTTCGAGCCCTTCTTCTTGCGGGTCCGGTCGAACCGGGCCAACTCGGCGCGCGTCGGGGTCGTGAGGCCGGACGCCTCGGCCAGCCGGGTCAGAAATGCG
Organism: Vicinamibacterales bacterium; assembly: GCA_965220695.1. GTDB lineage: Bacteria > Acidobacteriota > Vicinamibacteria > Vicinamibacterales > UBA8438 > UBA9620. The sequence goes on from OZ244838.1 coordinate 1,554,112, forward strand.
TCGTAGCTCTCGCCCGTGTCCCGACGCACGATGCTCCGCATCGCCGCATTGGCTTCCAGCGTCGTGGCATCGATGCCCACCGTGCGCCCCACGACCAGCGTGGCGTCGGCCAGTCGCTGCAACACCCAGGTGAACACCGCCTTGTGGGTCTCGAGGTCAATCAGGCGACGGGTGCGCGACAGCGTCGAGTGGTCCGGCGGGGCCTCGTGGAGGGCGAAGTCCAAGAACGCGCGGATGCTCAGCGAATCGGCCGCGCGCCACGCGATCGCGCGCTCCGAGTCCAGGCCCTCAAAGTAGCCGAGCAGCAGCAGCCGGAAATACCGGCCCGGCGCCAGACTCGGCCGGCCGACCCCGTCCGCGTAGAACGACGCGCACTGTGCCTCCACGAACGCGTCGAATCCCGCGTCGTCGAGCACTCGATTCAGCCGCTCGTAAAACGGGTGCCCAGCACTCTTCGGCAGATCCGCCGTGGGCACCCACATCATCACTTGCCGTGTTCGGCCGCCGCGTGTTCCCATCGCCATGCCGACAGTGTAGGACTCGGGACCGATCACGTCGATCCCCAGAACGAGGTACTTTCACCATGGGCTGCTAGTCTTGTCCATCAGCGTCACCCCAGTGTCACCGATGTAGACGGTACAGGCTCTCCAGTTCGTCCCTGACGTCCTCGATGGGCTTCCCGCCGCCCTTTCGGATCCCAGTACCGACACTCGGCCGGTAGTTCAACAGCGCACGATAGTAGTCCCACATCGCGCCACAGTCTCCGCGATCCGCGTGTTTCTGAAACTCCCTGCCCGCCTTCTCGAACAGCGTACACTGCCTGAGAAGCCGCAACATCCGCGCCGAGATCTCTTGACACATGAATTGTGCCCCTCCGGCCAGTGGCGTTTCGTCAGTTCACCTTCCATCGTGCTACGGACCAGCATTCTACTAAGTCCAGTTGCGTCGGACGGGACGCGAGGTCGCCGCACTGATGACCTTGGGGAGCGGGGGAGATGCTGTCTGCCGGACGGCGAAGAGCTACCGAGCGCAAGCCCTTGACGCCACAGTGGTTGTTGCAAACGGTTGGATCCGCAGATGCCTCGGACGATGCGCTCACAAGTTGCTGACGATCGTGGCGGCGACCTGTGACCGATCAGATCCCAGGGAGCGACGACGATCCGGGCGGTGAGAAAAAGGGAGGAACGCACGACGATCAGAGCACCCAAGAGCTGGCTCCTGACATCCGTTGTACGTCAGGAGCCAGCATACTCAATGTTGAACATTGAGCTGGCGGGGGGCTCAGCCCCCTCGACCCCTGAACTGAACGGACAAACGGCACGTCGCCGTGCCGGTTCGGGCCCGCCGTCGATCTGACCATGGCGGGACCGCTCGCCCGCCGGGCGGTTCGCCGCACAAGGGGCGGCTCGGCGAACGATGCCCCGGCCTGCCGTCGCCAAGCCGACTGGTGAAGCCGGATGCCGCGACGGCGTCCGGTGAGTCAAACCGCTGTCGCGGTTCCTCCGCTACGCTTCGGCCGTCCCGGTGACTCGCCGGCCACCGTCGCGGACAGGGCCGCTTATCGACGGACGCAAGCGTCCGTCTCGTAAACGAGTCCGGCGTCGACTACTGGCCCGGTGCCGCGGTCATCGGTGCCGGTGACGCCTCGGCTCTGGTGGCGGCCTCCTCGAAATCGCCGGTCTTCGGCGGCTCCCTCTGAAACCACTTGTAGGCAAACACCTTCTCGCGATCCAGATTCACGTTCTCAAGCGTCGTCAGGTCCTCGCCCGGCAGGCCAGTCTCTCGGTTGACGACCAGAACCGTGAGGGGAGGGAGTTGCTGCTCCCGACAGTAGTACATGACCGGGGCGAGGTAATGGCGCATCGCCCTGGCGCCGCCGGGTATCCCGAGCGCGTCCGCGAGCCCTCCATAGGTGTACGTCTTGCGGTCCCTGGCCGCGCAGACGAGCAGGGACCATACGTGCTGTACTCTCTGGTGTTTCGTCACTGATCGAGCCTGAACGCCCCGCAGCCTCGGGTCAATGGTCCGGGTACGGCGTCAGGGGCGTCGCCCTGGACCTTCATTCGATCATACCGCGACAGGCGCTCCACCCCGTTGAGCTGCGGGACGACTCGCCCGCGCTACAGGAGTCGACGGAAACCCCGGATCCCGGTTCGCCCGCGGTCGGTGTCCTGGTTCGCTGGAATCCGTTTTCCAGCCGGGAATCCGCCGGACCACCCAAGCCATTCCCGAACGGCACCGGACCGCGCGTCGTGTGGTGTTAGCAGCCGTTCGGTGTCCTGAATGCCCCGCGACGCGCTTTGGCCAGACCCTGTTTGTCTCATCAGAACGCGCGGGTTTAGCCACTTGAACGCTGACCTCACGCACGTAGAACCTGTGGTCGATGCGCCGCATCCCGAGCGCCGACCCATCCCCTCCGGTGCGGAACCCCAGATCGGCCGGCGAGTAGCGGACCTCCAGCCCGACCCGGTTCGCCAAGCTCCCCCACTCCACGCCCGCCCCGGCAACCCACGGCCGCAACGTGTGATTGGCCACGACCCGGATCGATTCCCCCGCCGATGTCGGAAACGCGCTGCACGGTCGCCCGCTCCCACTGCACGCCGGTGACGAAATAGACCGTTCTACCTTCGGCCAGCAGCCCGTCCGGCGCATATCTCAGCCGGTCGTTCGCGGCCAAGCCGTGGTTCTTCTCCTCGGCTCCAGGGACCCGGCCAGCGGAATCCGTAGTTACCGGTTCAGGGCTGACCAATGCGCTGCCACTGCTCCTCAAACGCCTCCACGGCGTACTGCTTGAGCGGTAGCCAGTACGCCTGTTTTCCGCCGCGGTTGCGAACGGCCAAGGCCCGCACCTCGTGGGGCAGCAAGATGTACGCTCGCGAATGATCCGTGCCAAGCGAGTTCACGATGACCCAGAAGTCCCCCATGATCTTGTCGAGGTCGGTGCCTAGCGGAACCGTATCCGCTTTCGTTAGGCTCTTGACCTGGATGGTGCGCACGGTCTTGCCATCGGCACTGAAGCAGACGATGTCGATTCCACGGGTATTACGCGCCGTCGGCATGACGTTCCAGCCGAGCGCGGAAAGCCTGTAGCAGGCGTAGTACAGGCCGGTGTTCCCGACGATCCCTGTTGGCAGTTTCGTCATGTTCCCGGCAGGCGTCGGAGCATGCCCAGCGCACTACCCTCCGTTGGCGTCCGGCTGTTGGACTTTGTCCATCAGGAATCGCTCGATCTGGTCCAGCAGCGTGTCAAGTGCCTCGCCACCTACGCACCTTCCGTCCAACTTGCCGAGAGCCTCGATGGCCTCCCGTTCGTCTACGTGCGGAAGAAACTCCGCAAACTGTTTCGGCCCAACGTGGATACGCAACTCGCCGCCGCCGTCCCCGGAGTGTGGCTGCGCGTACATCAGGAACCGGGTGCGGTCGGCCGGCGGCGCGATCCTCACGGATGCCCGTTGGGGCTGGACCGCGAGACCGGCGTCCTTCGCCATTCTCACGAAGCGGTCGAACTGTTCGCCCACACCCACATCGCCGGCCCAGCGACGGATCGCGTCCACAGTGAGCCGGCGACGCGGCGCTGGCGGCTCGGTCGGTTCGTCGAGCACCTCGCGGATCAACAGCTGCGGGCCGCCGCCCAACTGGAACACCTCGAAGCTGACGACGCTGATCGGGACGCCGAAGCGGCCGAGAAATCCGTTCATACGCTCCAACCCGGCGTGGATCCCAGCACCGACGAGCATCACGGCGATCTCACGCCCCTTCGCCTCGTCGTTCAGTTGCTGCTTCACGCGCGCCGACAACGTTTCCGCGTCGCCGAAATCACCGAGGCGGGCTTCGAGCTTCCCGTAGAGTTCATCGGCACCGAGGCGTGCGATGGACGAGGCATAGTAGAGCGCCTGGGTCAAGGCGCCAGAATCGAGCTGCCCAGGCTTGATCTCGATCACGAGCCAACGATCCTGCGAGTCGATGGCCAACAGATCGAGGCGCCCATCGTCGATCGTTATCTGGCGACCGACCAGCGTCAATCGCTCAGCGATCAGCGTCACGTCGTTCGCGATCCAGTCTTCGAGATGTCTCTCGAGTCCAATCTGGGAACGGCCGATCCTCTTCGGCTCCGACTGCTGCGAGGCATCTTCGGCATGCTGCCCGTCGATGCTCCAGGCTGCCAGTTTCGTCATTGTCGCCTCCCTCGGGCGTCACTCCCCCCTCGCAAGTTCACATCACGCGCCGTCATCGTAGCACCCTGTCCGTGCCGGTAGCGCTTCCAGCAATCGGCCCAGGGGTCATCGCCGCCTGAGCGCGGTGCGGAGCAAGACACGGCGCGGCACCGTCGGGCCAGCAACGTGCGCGTGTGCTCGCCACTGTCAAGGCGCGTCGCTACGCTCCGCCCCCGCTGCGCGGGGCTGCGGCCTGGACGCCGGCTCCGCTCACGCTCGTCCAGATTGGCCCTTGACGACGATGCCCGCTCCTACGCCCCTTACAGAATGTCGCCCCCCGTCGGACGACCGTCACGTCTGCTCGACCAGGCGCGGGCAGCAACGCGCGTCCGTCGCGAGTTCGTTCTGGATCACGACTCGCCGTCCGGACGCCGGGGCAAGGCGCCGGTCGTGCAGCCCGTGGAGGTGCGGCTCCTGCTCGACTCGATCGATACGTCGGCAGCCTCGAGCGGCAACTTGAGAACGCGGTCGGCACGCTGCCACCGGCAGCGCGGCAGGAGTTCGGGCGCGAGCGGCAGGCAATAAAGCGAGACCGGGAGCGGAATCGTGAAAGATGAGCTGGGCGAGAAGCGACCTGTACGGGACGCGGACCAGATCGGACGACGAAATCGCCTTGCCGGACACCCGGAGAATCGCAGCACGGGGCTGCTGATCGCGTCCATCGCCGAGCTGTGAGCTAGCTGGGAGCGGTGAACCAGCGGCGTGCTATCCTGTGAAGGCAGAATCCGCGTCCGTACAGACGAACACCCGGTGCTTGCAACACCGGGTGTCGAAAGTCGGCAGGGCGCGCGGGTGGTAGAGACACCCAACGCATTGAGCAGTCTACCGGAACATCCGGATCCGATACAAGAGCATCTGTTCAGGGACCAGGCGGCGCGGCGCCGGGAGCCGGAGGCGGTGAGGAAGACGTTCACGTTGGGTGACTACACCCAAGGGGTCGAGGAAAGCTGGCCGGCAGAGGACACCTACCGTTGGATTGTGTGCCAGCTCCCGCGGAGCTTTCGTGGCCGTAGCGCGGCCGAACAGCGAGCGGCGCTCGCGGAGCGGGTGCCCTTGACGGGCACGAAGTGGGATGCGCTGCTGGCCGCCATGGTCGAGCACGTGGCGTGGCTGCACGGGCACGAGCAGCCGGCGTGGGTGGACGAGCCGGAGCGGTTCCTTGACACCACCTGGGTGGTGGCGGACACGCCGTGGACACGGCTGTACTCGGTGATCTTCGCGCCGGCGGCGTTCCTGCGGCACGGGGCGATTCCGGACCCGCGGGATCTGGACGCACGAGGGGGAGAGCGTTTTGAGTGGACCCCTTGGCCGTAAGCAGGTTCTTGAGCTGTTCGAGGAGCTGTCCTCGGAGCTGGAAACGCGGGACGCCCGGGCGCATGTGTACGTGTTCGGCGGCGCCGCGATGAGCGTAGCGTTCGACCGGGGCCGAACGACGGTCGATATCGATGTGCGGGTTGACAGCGGCCGCGAGAAGCTGATGGAGGCGGTCGAGGCAGTCGGCCGCCGGCACGGGTTCGAAGCAGGGTGGTTCAGCGAACCGTTGGCCGTGGTGTTGCCGCGGGGGTCAGACCAGAGGGCGGCGACGTTGTACCAGTCGCAGTATCTGACGGTGACTGGTGCGTCGGCGAAGCACCTGCTGGCCATGAAGCTCGTGGCGGGCAGGTTGAAGGACCATGGTGATATCGCGGTGCTGTGCAAGAAGTTGGGACTGACCAACGAGCAGCAGGCGCTCCGGATCAAGGACGACGTGTTGCCGGGCGTGCCGGTCCACCGCCAGGCGCGCGAGGCGTTGGCGAAGGTGTTCGAGCGCAACTTGGGGTACGAGCGGTAGACGTATTGCTCCTCGTGGCTCCCTTCCCTGGGTCACGGGAAGTGGCAGCGGGTCGCGGGCCGGTCGTCGCCCGATGCGAAACCGACCAGTGGCTGGAGCGCTTCGACGATCATCTCGTGCGTGTGCACGGCCTGGTCGTCGGGACCCGGCGGATGTCGCGGTCGATGCCCCCGCCGGTCAACTCCCGGGCGACCGAGAGCGTGTCGACCAGGGCCCAGAACCCCTACGGCCGGCCGGAGTCGCGGACGACGATGCGCTGTTGGTTGCGGGAGACGACCTCGGTGATCGTAGCCGTCCAGGAGCCGCCCCGGCTGTCCGTGATGCTGATCGGGGTGCCGCGCGGGTCCTCCGCGAGCGTGGCGACACCGGGTCCGTCGAGCGCGGCGCCCCAGCCGTCCCCGAGCTTGCAGGGTTTCCAGCCGGCGAGGGGTTGTCTCTTCGGCGCCTCGAGGTCGGCCGGCAGTTCACGGTCGAGTGCTGCCGCGATGACGTCACGAGCCCAGGCGCTGACGTTGACGTGCCGTTCATTGCGAAGTCGCGCGAGGCGGTCGCGGAGTTCGGGTTCGATGCGGATCTGGAAAACGTCTGTACGTCGCATGACATGACACGGTAGCACGCGCGGGCCGCGTCGAGCCTTCCCGCAGGGAAAAATGCACCCTGAGCGACCCCGGCGGCTCGGGAGTGAGGCTCATCGGCCCGCGCTGTTTGCGGGCCGGGAGTCTTACGACCCGGGCGGGGGTCGCTCAGGGTAACTCAGACCAGTCTCGGGGCCGGCCCCCAGCGCTTTCGAGTTTCGCGGTATGTGACTGTTGGCATGGGACTTATGTCTCGTGGCTCCCGAGGGTTTGGAGGTCCGAGATCCGGCGGGTCTCGATTTTCGGGGTGTTCCTGTCCCGGGGTCGGCCCCCGGGGCTGGCCCGCAGGGTCGCAGGGGACCGAGGATCCTGTCGTTTCGCGCGGCGCCTCGTTGTCGAATTTGGGCAGGAGCACCCGGGCGATGGCGCCGCAACCGGGGTCAGAGTCGTTGCGGCCCGCGACGTGGATGTTGCACCGGCCGGCGCACGCGATCTCGAGCGCCCGCCCGCTCGCCTCGCTCGTGCCCCGCGCCGGCCGCTCGCGCCGGGCCGGGTTCCGCCCGGGCGCCTTCCCGCCGGCCGTCGAGAACGGGGAGCAGCTCTTGGAGCGTCTTCGTGCCGGTCATGTGCATACACTCGGTGGCGGCCGTGTCCTCGGCCGGCACGATCTGCAACAGGCTTCGCTCGCTCGCGGCTCCCCTATCGCGGCGACCGCGCACGAGCCGACGCACTGCGTTCCGCGCGTGCGGTCGGGACCGTGGGCTCGAGCTCCCCGACCGCGATGGTCATCTCGAGCCGGCCCGGCGGCAGCTCCCGGTCGGCCCGAGGGCACCGCGGTCCCGGCGCCTGCCGTGAGGCGTTCGGTCAGCGCGCCCGGACCTTACCGCGCATCCGCTGGTCCGTCGCGCCGCCGTCGTCGTTGACGACGCCGCAGATCGGCCGTCCGGGGACCTCGCCACCGAACTCGTCCACGAGCAGTCTCTCCGCCCAGTCTGGCTCCTTGTCCGTTGCCGCGCACAGCGCGGCAAAAAAATCGCGCGCATAGCGCGCGCGGATTTTCCACCCCGGCCGCCTGGATGGTGAAGGCGGCCGGGTCGCAGGATGGATCGATCATGCCCCCCCCTGTGCTCCCCGATGGGCCGGGTCTCCGAAGGTCGATGTCGGGGCGGCTCGAGGGTCGTGGGATCCGACAGCACAGCCGTTCCCTCAGAAGGTGCGGGAGTGCACGGGGGTTGCGAGTCCGCCACCGCGCAACGCTGCCCGTCGCCGAATGGGCGCTTGGGAGCCGGACGGCCCGGTGTCCACTGACCCCGGCTGTCCGCCAAACTCGTTTCGCCCTCGCTGGCCAGAAGACTCGGGATGGCACGACGGCCACGCCCGCTCGTCAGTTCATCGACGCAAGCGCACAACCTTCGCGGCGCCGCCGAGCACGAACTGCGCCCACTGCTCCATCAACGCGCGGCGCTTGTCGAACAGGTCGGACCTGGCGTAGCTGCGCTCGACGCTGCTCCCCACGGCGTGAGCCAGCGCCATCTCTGCGACCGCGTGCGGCACGCTCGTCCGCTCGCTTGCCCACGTCCTGAACGAGGTGCGGAAGCCGTGCACGGTCGCGCGGTCGGCCAGCCCCGTGTCACGCAGGACCTTCGTCAGCGTCATGTCGGACAACGGCCTGCCCGCCCGCTGCGGCGACGGGAACAGCAGGCCGGAGCGATCGCGCAGCGGCCGGACCGACTCAATCACGGCCAACGCCGCGTCGGAGAGCGGGACGCGATGTTCCGCAGCAGCCTTCATCCTCGCCGCCGGGATGCGCCACTCGCGAGACTCGATGTCGACCTCGTCCCAGGTCGCGCCGCGCGCCTCCCCCGACCGGCAGGCGGTGAGCGCCACGAAGCGCAGGCACGCCTTCGCCGACAGCGACGCCCGGGACGCTTCGATGAACTCGAGAGCGTGCGCGACCTCCCCGTAGGGCAGCGCGCGGAAGTGCGCCGCCACGGCCGGCATCGCGGGCAGCGCGCCGTCGATGGCCTCTCCCGCGACGTTGTGTTCGACGTAGCCGTGAGCCACCGCCCATTGCAGCGTGGCGCGGATGCGCTGGCGGACCTTGCGGGCGAGCTCGGGCTTCGACGTCCAGATCGGCGTCAGCACGCGCAGGACGTCCTCCCGGCCGATCTGATGCACAGGACGGCTCCCAAAGACGGGATAGGCGTGCTTCGCCATCGACTCGGTCCAGTTGGCCGCGGTCTTCGCGTTGCGCCAGCGCGCCCGGTTCGCCTCGAGCGCCCGCCCTGCGGCCTGCTCGAAGGTCGGCATCCGGGCACGCCGCCTGTCGGAGAGCGGATCGTGGCCGCGGCGCGCGTGCCGGCGGTTGTCGAACGCCTGCTCGCGCGCCTCGGCAAGCGTCACGAGTGGGAACCCGCCGAGGCCGAGGTCGCGCCGTCTGCCGTCTATCGTCAGCCGCTGCACCCAGCTCTTGCTGCCGCCGGGCGCGACGACGAGGTAGAGCGTCCCCCCATCGCCGTACCGCCCCGGCCGCTCGATCGCCTTCACCATCCGCACCGTCAGTCGGCCCATGGTTCGATTCCTCTTTTCCCACATCCGACATCGAATCGGAACCCCACGTATTCTACCACGCAGAACGTGGGATAACCGGAAATTGACCGGGAACGTTTCAGACACGTGATGGCGATAAAATCCCCTGTTTATGGGACCGATCTGGACTTTCTCGGACTGGACGGGATGGGGGTTTGGCGCGCGTGCCTGGATTCGAACCAGGGGCCTACCGCTTAGGAGGCGGTCGCTCTATCCAACTGAGCTACACGCGCATGTCGGCAACCGGCAGTCTGGCAGCCCGTGACAACAGTCACCGCTGCAATTGCGCGGCCCAGCAACCCGTCTGGATCGCGCAACGCCCGGGTCGCATATGCCCGAGACGCTCGCTCGCCGCGCTTTGGCACTCGGGCGTCTCGTCACGCCCGGTGTCTCGTGCGGCGTTCTTGACGTGCGCCTACACTGCACCGTAGGCGAGCATGGCGTCCGCCACTTTGACGAACCCCGCGACGTTCGCGCCCCTCACGTAGTTTACTCCGCCGTTGCCATCATCGCCGTACCGGCAACACTTGTCGTGAATGTCCCCCATGATGCCGCGCAAGCGCCCGTGCACCTCATCGTGCGACCAACTCATCCGCAACGCATTCTGACTCTGTTCGAGCCCCGATACGGCCACCCCGCCGGCATTGGCCGCCTTGGCGGGACCGAAGAGGACCCCGGCCGCGAGAAAGGCGGTCGTCGCCTCGAGGCTGCAAGGCATATTGGCCCCCTCTCCGACCACCCGTACCCCGTTCTCGATGAGCGCTTTTGCCGCAACGCTGTCGATCTCGTTCTGGGTGGCGCACGGCAGGGCCACGTCGCAGGGTACGTCCCATGGCAGCGCCCCCTCGTGATAATCGCACCCGAACGTTCGGGCATACTCGACGATCCGCCCGCGGCGCACCTCCTTCAACTCTTTGACGAAATGGAGCTTCTCCGCGTCGAGGCCGTCGGGGTCGTGGATGAACCCCCCGGAGTCGGAGAGTGTCACGACCTTCGCTCCGAGAGCGACCGCTTTCTCTGCAGCGTACGTCGCGACGTTTCCGGATCCGGATACCACCACGGTCTTGCCGTCGAATCCATCTCCTCGACGGGCCAGCATGTTCTCGACGAAGTAGACGCAGCCGTATCCGGTCGCCTCGGTGCGCACGAGGCTGCCGCCGAACGCGAGTCCCTTCCCGGTCAATGTTCCTGTGAAGCGGTTGTTGATCCGTTTGTACTGACCGAACAGATAGGAGATCTCGCGCGCTCCGACCCCGATGTCCCCCGCCGGGATGTCGACATCTTCACCGATGTGGCGGGCCAATTCGATCATCATCGAATGACAGAAGCGCATCACTTCGGCGTCGCTCTTCCCTTTTGGATTGAAATCCGATCCACCCTTTGCCCCACCCATCGGAAGACCGGTCAGACTGTTCTTGAACGTCTGCTCGAATCCAAGAAACTTCAAGACCGACAGCGTGACGTTGCGATGAAAACGGAGGCCGCCCTTGTAGGGACCGATGGCATTGTTGAACTGGACGCGGTACGCGCGATTGGTTCGCACGTTGTTGGTGTCATCGAGCCAGCACACCCGGAAGACAATGATGCGGTCCGGTTCGGTCATCCGCTCGAGAATCGCGTCCTCGGCGTATCGTGGATGTTCCCGCAGAAACGGCACGAGCGATCCTACGACTTCTTCGACCGCCTGATGAAACTCCGTTTCGCCGGGGTTGCGGCGCACCAGTCCGCGAAGAAAACTGTCGAGATCGATACTGGCCAATGCGTAATCTCCTCTCGGGCGCGCTGAAGTCCGTGGGCCGATCCCGTTGCCGGCAGCCCGTCGCCGACGAACCGGCGGCGGTCGATCGGCGCGGCGCTTCGCAGGCAGCACCGTGACCGCAGTCCGCCAGCCGTACGCGCGCGCGGTCCGCTGATTCCGAAGAACCACGCGGACCGCAGGATGACCGGCATCGAAGACTGCTGGCAGCCAGAGCTAGCAGTCCGTGGTAGAACCCCGCGTCGCACCGAGATCGGCGATGCGCCCGCTGAGCAAGGCGAGAAGAGGGAAAATACCGGCAGTATTTGACCGATGAACAACGACGCGCAGCGGGATGCAGCGCCGATTGAATGCAGCAGGGCTTTTGCCACGGGCTGCTATACGCTACAACTCATGTCCTCGCCGCAACACTGGGGCGACTTGATCTTGCCATGCCCGTCGGGGCACTTCGCGATGTCGACGGAGCGCCCGTCGCCGAGTTGCAGGGTGTCGTGCACCAGTTCCTTGTCGCAGTGACCGCAGGTCATCGTGCCAACGCTCATGCCGCATTTCGGGCAAGTGTAGATCGCCACGGTGAATCTCCTCTCAAGGTGTCTGAAACGTCTGATCCACATGCTGTCGCCCGAGCGTGCGACAGCGGGTGGACCAACATGACCACAGAGATCCTATCATCGGCGGGAGGTGTCTGCGAAGTCTCCACCGGCCCCGCGCAACGGGACTGCGACGACCCGCTGCCGACCTGCGCGACCCTGCCCGACCCGGTCCCGGATCAGCGGGATCCGGGAGCATCCGGCGGGACCTGAGACTGGTCCGGCGCCTCCGAAAGGGCAGCCAGCGCCTTCGATACCTGAACGTACTCCTGGTAGCGGTGCTGGTAGCGTTCCAGCTTCTCACTCTCGAGACGCGCGAGCGCATTGCGGGCTGCGCGGGCCGGTTCGCCGGTCGCGCCGTGCAGATCGGATTCGATCTCGTCGGCACGGCGCTTATACGTCGCGTCATGGTCCCGTTCCCAGGCGAGCCAATCGGCCGTCCAGTTGGTATGCGCCGTCTCGATGTCGGCCTGGCCGAAGGGAAACCGCGCGCCGTCTGCATCGAGCGCCGCGACCGCGTCGGGGAACAGGCGCCGGGCGCTCTCCGCCACCGCATACCAGTCGAGCAACGCGCGGGGATCGGATCGCGTGCTATGCCTGACCGATCCGAACGTGGACAGAAGCGAAAGGATCTGTGCATCCCGCCGGCAGTCCCTTTGGGCGGACACGACGGACCGGCCGACCAGTCCACACACGACGGCGACGGTGATCACCGCGAGGGCGAGCATGCGGACATTCCGTTCATGACGAGTACTGCAGCCCGACGAACAGGGGCGTGTCTCCCAACTGCGCCCGACCGTTCAGAAACCGGAGCTCCACGAGGAATGCAACACCGACAATGTCCCCCCCGGCCCGCGTCACCAGATCGACGGCGGCTCTTGCCGTGCCGCCGGTAGCGAGTAGATCGTCCACGATCAGGACGCGTTGACCGGATTCGATGGCGTCTTCATGCATCTCGAGCGTGTCAGACCCATATTCAAGGTCGTAGGACTGCTGGATGGTGGTCGACGGCAGCTTGCCAGGTTTCCTGATCGGCACGAAACCGGCGCCAAGCCGATCCGCCAGCGGTGCTGCCAGAATGAACCCGCGGCTCTCGATACCGGCGATCAGATCAATCTCCGTGTTGTGAAACGCGGCAGACATGCCGTCGATGGCGTCCGCGAGTCCGACCGGGTCACGCAGCAGCGTCGTGATGTCACAGAAGCGGATGCCGGGCTTCGGAAAGTCCGGTACGTGACGAATCTTGTGCTTCAGGTGTTCCATGCCTGGGTGATACCTTGCCCGGGAACCGGTGCGGTCACGAGGATCTGAAAGTGCGAGGGACCAGCCTGTGGAGTCAACTCCAACACGGCCACGTCCTGCACGACGGCACCGGGTGGTCCCTGGTGCAGTGCTCGTTCGAATCGGTCGATCGCCTCCCGATCTCCTTCGGCGCAAATTTCGACCCGGCCATCGTCGAGATTGCGGACGAAGCCGGCGAGGCCCTCACGCACTGCCGCTGCGCGGACGAAGAAACGGTAGCCCACGCCCTGGACCCGCCCGGCAACCAGAAACTTACGCGCGACTATCACCGGTCCACGGAGATGTAGGACGAAGGAGTGAAATGGTCGGGGCGAGAGGATTTGAACCTCCGACCCCTCGGTCCCGAACCGAGTGCTCTACCAGGCTGAGCCACGCCCCGACGCAAGATATTGTACTCCAGTTCGATTCACGATGGTGCGTGCCCACAGCCCGAGGCGCTTACCTCTCCCGGTCCGGTTCGATCCCGTATGGTCTGGCCCATTCGAGGCCGGCGAACGTATCGCCCGACGGACGGTACTCGCAGGCCACCCAGCCGTCGTAGCCGCTGTCGTCCAGGACGCCGAACAGGTAGGGGTAGTTGATCTCCTGTGTCTCGTCCGGCTCGTGACGGCCGGGCACGCCGGCGATCTGGATGTGGCTGATGATGTCGAGGTTCGCCTTGATCGTTTCGGCGAGATAGCCCTCCATGATCTGCATGTGGTAGATGTCGTACTGCAGGAAGACGTTGTCTTCGCCGACGAGGTCGATGATGCGCCGGGCCTGTGCCGAACGGGTCAGAAAATAGCCAGGATTGTCCCGGGTGTTCAGCGGTTCGAGGAGCAGCCTGACCCCGAACGGTCTGGCCGCCGCTGAGGCGCGCCGCAGGTTCGACACGAAAGTCGTCTCTGCCCGCGGGTCGTCGGTTCGTCCCGCCAGGCAGTGAATCTGCCGGCACCCGGCCACCTCAGCGTAGGTCAACGCGCGGGCGACGCCGGCCGCGAAGTCGGTCTCCCGGCCAGGCATCGCTCCGATCGCGGAGGGCAGGTTGAAGAGCACCGCCTCGAGTCCGCTGTCGCGATACGCCCGCGCGATCTCGCCGCTGGTCTGCCCGTACGGGTTCTGGATTTCCGCGCCCCGAAACCCGACGCGCGCCGCCGCCTCGAATCGGTCGAGCAGGTCGACATTACCGAACATCATCGAGAGATTTCCGGCCAGCTTGGGCATGGTGTCCTCCTCGTCTCCCCGCGGTACGCGCCGGACATTACACGGCCAGTGTGCCGCGGTCGATGGCGCCGTGTTGAGACGAGATCCTGCAGAAGGTATCATCCCCGCGCATGGCGCTCTCCCCCATCTCATGTCCATTCGACGCGGTGCTGCTTATCAGCTTCGGAGGACCACAGGGACCGGCTGACATCCGTCCGTTCCTGGCGAACGTGCTGCGCGGACGGCAGGTGCCCCCTGCGCGCATCGAGGAGGTGGCGCGGCACTACGAACTCTTCGGTGGCGTGTCACCGATCACCGAACTGACCCGGCGTCAGGCCGCCGGTCTGCAAGAGCGTCTCGATCGTGACGGTCCGGCGCTGCCGGTGCATGTCGGCATGCGCAACTGGCATCCCTATCTGGTAGACACGTTGCGTGAGATGTCCGAGGCGGGGATCCGCCGGGCGGTCGGGTTCATCCTCGCGGCGCACCGGTCGTACTCGAGCTGCGAACACTATCGCCGCAACGTACTCCATGCACGCCGGTCGCTGCGAGCCGAGGGCGCTGCCGATGTCGAAGTGAGCTACGTGGGCGACTGGCACACCCACGGAGGGTTCATAGACGCGTGGGTCGCGCGCATCCGCGCCGCTCGCAGCACGCTGCCTGCGGGGCGTCAGGCTGGCGCACGGCTCCTGTTCACCGCCCATAGTATTCCGCTGCGCATGGCCGAAGGCAGCCGGTATCGGGAACAGCTTGCAGAATCGGCCCGCCGCATCGCGACCGGGGCGGGCGCCGCCGACTGGGCGCTCGTGTATCAGAGCCGCAGCGGGCGCCCTCAGGATCCCTGGCTTGAACCTGACATCTGCGACTATCTGCGAGCCGAACGGGCGCGGGGGCTGGAGTCGGTGGTGGTCTGTCCGGTCGGGTTCGTGGCGGATCATGTCGAGGTACTCTACGACCTCGACCACGAAGCGGCGGAAACCTGCCGTGAGCTTGGAATCGCGATGCGACGGGCGGCCGCGGTCAACGACGATCCGCTCTTTCTGGATCTGATGGCGAACCTCGTGCGCGCGACCGTCATGCGTTACCGCGGTGGGCGCCCTCTGCCGATCTGCTCCGAGACCGAGTGCGCCTGACGGCGCCACGATGCGAGGCGGAGGCGCACCCGCGGGCTCCCCTCAACCTCGCATCGAGCGGGAGATCAGCCAGCGACCGCGACTCCGGCACAGTACCTGTCGAACGCCGCCGTGAGTTGCGCGGCGATCGTGCCGGCTTCCTGGTTCTCGATCTCGTGGCGTTCCATCATGTAGATCAGCTTGCCATCCTTGAGCAGCGCAATCGAGGGTGACGACGGCGGGTAGCCGGTGAAGTAGCTTCGAGCCTGCGCTGTCGCCTCGACATCGGCGCCCGCAAACACCGTGGTGACCTGATCAGGCTTCACGGCATGCTGCAACGCCAGCGCCACGCCCGGACGTGCCCTCCCTGCCGCGCATCCACACACGGAGTTCACCACGACCATCGTCGTTCCGGGGGTCCGGGTGATCGCCTCGTCGACATCCCCTGGAGTCTTGAGTTCACGGACGCCAAACCGTGTGAGTTCTTCTCGCATCGGCGCAATCATGAATTCTGGGTACACAGTAATGCTCCTTCCAATGCCATCCTTCCACCAGGGTACCATAGCACTCCGTCAGCCGGTCGGCTGCGCCACGTCGGGGACGCGGCTGAGACTGGCGGCCGCCAGTTTCCGATTGAACATGACGAGCAGGACGAGCGCCACCCCCCATTGCAACAGACAGGTGCCGAGCGACAGCGTACGCGCCGGATTCCACCAGCCACCCGGATCGATCACCGCGATCGCCTGGTACATCCACCAGGCAAACATGACGGTGAACTCGAGCGGCACCAGATACCGCAGCACCCAGTCGTAACCCCGGCCGAGTCGCACTCCGTCGTCGGAGAGGTTCAGCAGTTCCCTGCGAAAACGACGCAGCCCGAACAGATTGGCGCCGACAGCGATAAACAGGCCGCTGATCATGAGGGCCAGTCCCCAGACCCAGTCCTGATTCTCGAACACGGCGGGACTGACCGCGGAGGGCGCGCCGCCGACGATCGTGGCACCGATCACCCACAGCACGGCCCGCTGTCTGGTCCGTCCCATGTCCATCAGGATGCGTGTGGCCAGTTCAATCATGGCGATCAGCGACGACAGCGCGGCGCAGAACAACGCCAGGAAGAACATCGACAGGAACAGGCCGCCCGCCGGGATACGTTCGAAGAGTTGGGGAATCCAGATAAAGGCGAGCCCCGTATTGCCGGTCGCCATCGCCTCGAGGGCCTCGTTCGTCGATAGGATGGCGAACGCGGTTGGCACGATGGCCATGCCGGCGAGCACCGACGCCGTGTTGTTGCCCACGCCGATCGCCACGGCGTTGACCACCACATCCTCATCTGAACGCATGTAGATGGCGTAGGTCAGAATCAGTCCCCATCCCGCACCCGTCGACCAGGCCGACTGGGTCAATGCTTCGAGCCAGGTGCGGTAGTTGCCCAGCCGCGACAGGTCGGGATTGAAGAGAAAGTCGAGACCCGCCCCGGCGCCCGGCAACGTGATGGATCGGACGACCGCAATGACCAGCAGGACAAGGAGCATCGGGATCAGCACCTTGTTTGCCCGTTCGATGCCTCTGACTACGCCCCGGCTGATGATGAAACCGCCGATGAGCACCGAGGCCACATGGAATGCAAGTGGTTGCCAGACCGCGGTGCTGTAGGACGTCCAGTAGCTCTCGGCGGCAGCCCCGTCGATCTGGCCGGTCAGCGACGCCAGGAAGTACTTCAGCGTCCAGCCGGTCACCACCGAGTAGTAGAACAGGATCATCACGCTGGTGACCCCGATGAACCCACCCATCCAGGCGTAGCGCCGCCCGATCAGTTCCGCGAACGCTCCGACGACACCGCGCCGGGCGCCGCGGCCGATCCCGAACTCGGCGATCAGCAACGGCAACGACCAGGCAAACAGAAAGATCAGCCAGGGAATCAGAAAGACCGCGCCCCCGTTCTCGGCGGCGATGCGGGGAAAACGCCACAGGTTTCCGGTACCGACCGCCATGCCGAGCCCGGCCAGAATCAGACCCCAACGCGACGAAAAGTGCTCTCTGGCGATCATGTCGAATTGCTTGAGCGTACCACAGGATGACCCATGAGAGTTGATACGGACCGTATCAATCGATATACTTGTCGCGACGCAATGCGAAAGGGAGTACAGGAAGGATGACGACGGAAATCATATTCATCAGCGTGGCGGCCCGCACGCTCGGCATGCACCCGCAAACGTTGCGCAAATACGAGCGGCTCGGCCTGGTACGCCCGGCGCGGACGGTCGGCAGCATGCGGGTCTATTCGCGTGACGAAATCGCGCGGCTGCGGCTCATCAAACGCCTCGTCGACGACCTGGGAGTCAATCTGGCCGGGGTACAGCAACTGCTGTCGATCGCTGATGTGGTGGAACGGATGCGCCCGCTGATGGCGAATGACCTCGCCAGCCAGCCAGCCAGTCGGCGCCGGCTGGCCCGCGAACTGGATCACATCAGCCGCCTGTTGGGCCTGGAGTGAGTTTGGGACACGGCATGGAGTTCAAGGACTACTACGCAGCGCTGGGGGTCGCCAAGGGCGCCACCCAGGCCGAGATCAAGCGGGCGTTTCGCAAGCTGGCCCGCCGGCATCATCCGGACGTCAACCCGGACGATCTGGCGGCAGAGCGGCGGTTCAAGGAGGTCAACGAGGCGCACGCGGTTCTCAGCGACCCGGACAAGCGGCGCAAGTACGACGAACTCGGGGCCAACTGGCGGATGTACGAACAGGCGGGCCCCACCGGCGGCGCACCGTTCTCCGGCAACGCATTCGGAGGGGGCTGGCCGGGCCGGGAGGCAGGGTTCCACACGCTGTCATCCGAGGAAGCGGCGGACATTTTCGGAGGCGGCACGCCGTTCTCCGACTTCTTTCAGGCGTACTTTTCCGGTGGGGCACCGCCGGGGACGGACCGGCAGCAGGTCTCTCGGCCCGGCCGGGATCTGGAATATCCGATCACATTGACACTGGAGGAGGTCCACGACGGCGCCCGGCGGCGGCTGAGTATCGAGAGCGGGCAGGATACCCGGCAGGTGGACGTGAGGATTCCGCCAGGCGTAAATGACGGCGCGCGGGTCCGGGTGGCCGGGAAAGGTGCGCCCGGCGCCGGGGGCGGGCCGGCCGGTGACCTTTTTCTGCGCATCCATCAGGCGCCTCATGCGGCGTTCACCCGTCGCGGGCGGGATCTGCACCTGGGTGTCAAGGTCGATGTGGCCACGGCAGTGCTGGGCGGCGGCGTGGCCGTACCCAAGCTGCGCGGGCCGGCGGTGACCTTGCGAATTCCCGCGGGAACGCAAGGAGGCCAGGTCTTCCGGCTGAAGGGCCACGGCCTGCCCGCCACCGACACGCATGCTCACCCGGGCGACCTGTATGCCGAGGTCCGGGTCCGGATCCCCGAGCAATTGACCGACTCGCAACGCGGACACTACGAGGCGCTCGCGGCGCTGGATGCCGAACCGGCCGACGTCGCGAGCGGCGGGTCGTAACGTCCGCCACGGGCCGACAAGGGAAGGAGGAACGATGAACCTCAAACGCTACACGGAAAAGGCGCAGGAAGCGGTGCTGGCCGCGCAGCAGCAGGCGAATAGCGAGGGTCATCCGCAGATCGAACCGGAACACCTGTTGCTGGCCCTCGTCGATCAACAGGACGGGGTTGTGCCGAGTGTGCTCCGACGCATCGGCGCCGAACCGGCCAGCCTGCGTACCGCGGTGCGCGGATGCCTCGATCGGTTGCCCGAGACCCGGGGCGGCGCGGAGCCGGGTCCGTCTCCGAGGCTGCGCGCCGTGGCCAGTACGGCCGAGAGCGAGGCCGAGCGGTTCAAGGACGAGTTCGTCAGTACCGAGCACCTGCTGCTGGCGCTGACACTCGACGACAAGGGTGCGCCAGGCGGCGAGGCACTGGTGCAGGCGGGGGTCACCACGGACCGGGTGCTCGATGCGCTGTCCGCCATCCGCGGCAGCCACCGCGTCACCGATCAGAACCCGGAAGTCAAGTACCAGGCGCTCGAACGCTACGGACGCGACCTGACGGCGCTCGCCGCGCAGGACACGCTGGACCCGGTGATTGGGCGTGACGAAGAGATTCGGCGCATCGTGCAGGTGCTCTCCCGGCGCACCAAGAACAACCCCGTCCTCATTGGCGAGCCGGGGGTCGGCAAGACCGCCATCGTCGAGGGGCTCGCGCGGCGGATCGCGCGTGGTGATGTGCCCGAAGGATTGCAGGACAAGCGGATCGTCAGTCTCGATCTCGGTGCGCTGATCGCCGGCGCGAAGTACCGCGGCGAGTTTGAGGAGCGGCTCAAGGCGGTCCTGAAGGAGGTGACGGATTCGTCCGGTCGCGTCCTGCTCTTCATCGACGAGTTGCACACCGTCGTCGGGGCGGGCGCCGCCGAGGGCGCCATCGACGCCTCGAATCTGCTGAAACCGATGCTGGCCCGGGGCGAGTTGCATGCAATCGGCGCCACCACACTCGACGAATACCGCAAACATATCGAAAAGGACGCCGCGCTCGAACGCCGCTTCCAACCGGTGCTGGTGCCGGAGCCGACGGTTGAGGACACGATCAGCGTGCTCAGGGGATTGCGCGAACGGTACGAGATTCACCATGGGGTGCAATTCAAGGACGCGGCGCTGGTCGCGGCGGCGGTGCTGTCCGACCGTTACATTGCGGACCGGTTTCTGCCAGACAAGGCGATCGATCTGATTGACGAAGCGGCCGCGAAGCTGCGCACGGAGATTGACTCGCTCCCGGTGGCGCTCGACGAAGTCGAACGTCGGATCATGCAGCTCGAGATCGAACGTGAAGCGCTCCGCAAGGAAAAGGACACCGCGTCGACGGAGAGACTGCAGCGATTGGATCAGGAAGTGGCCGATCTGAAAGAGTCACGCAGCCGGCTGCATGCGCAGTGGCAAGAGGAAAAGGCGGCGATCCAGGAGGTCCGCGGCGCCACGGAGGAGATCGAGCAGGTGCGGCTGGCCATCGAGCGGGCACAGAGGGAGGGCGATTACGCCACGGCGTCCGAACTGCAATACGGACGGTTGCCGGACCTCGAACGGCGGGCGGCCAACGCGACCCGGGCGCAGGCGGCGGAGCCCGATACGCGCATGCTGAAGGAGCAGGTGGACGAGAACGACATCGCCGAGGTGGTGAGCCGCTGGACCCATGTTCCGGTGACCAGGCTGGTCGAGGGTGAGATCGAGAAGCTGGTGAGGATGGAGGAGCGTCTGCAGCAGCGTGTCGTCGGCCAGCAGGACGCGATCGCGTCGGTCTCGAACGCCATCCGTCGCGCCCGTGCCGGCTTGCAGGACCCGGCCCGGCCACTCGGCAGCTTCATCTTTCTCGGCCCCACCGGTGTCGGCAAGACTGAGTTGGCTCGGGCGCTGGCGGCGTTTCTGTTCGACGACGAGCGGGCGATGGTGCGTATCGACATGACCGAGTATCAGGAGAAGCACACCGTGTCCAGAATGATCGGTGCTCCACCCGGGTATGTCGGGTACGAGGAAGCGGGACAACTCACGGAATCGGTGAGGCGGCGGCCCTATTCGGTCGTGCTTTTCGATGAGATCGAGAAAGCCCACCCCGACGTACTCAACGTGATGCTGCAATTACTCGACGATGGACAGCTCACCGACGGGAAAGGGCGCACGGTCGACTTCAAGAACACGGTGGTCATCATGACCTCCAACCTGGGAAGCCAGTTCATTGCCGAACACGCGGACCGTGCCGGTCAGGATCTGGATGACGGCGTGCGCCGTCAGGTCACGAACACCCTGCGGGCCCATTTCAGACCGGAGTTCCTGAACCGGATTGACGACATCATCTTCTTTCACTCGCTGGGCCGCACGCACATCCGGAAGATCATCGAGATTCAGATGCGGCAACTCTCGGCACGACTGGCCACTCGGCGCATGGTCATCGATCTGTCGGACGACGCGCTGGATCTGCTGGCCGACACTGGATTCGACCCGGCGTATGGCGCGAGACCGCTCAAACGGACCTTGCAACGGCTCGTGCTGGACCCGCTGGCGAAGCGCTTGCTGGAAGGGCAACTCGTCGAGGGTGGACGAGTCACGGTGCGGACGGCCGGCGGCCACCTCACCTTCGACCTGCCGGAGCCGGCGCTGACCTGAACGCCCCGCCGACTAGTCGGGCGCTGCTTCAGAGGCCGCGAAGCCGACGGTGCGGTGCGTGCCGTCACAGAATGGACGGTTCGACGAGTTACCGCAGCGGCAGAGCGCAAATGGACGCTTCGGCACCGGGTAGCGCTTGCCGTTCCAGTCGACGAGGGTGACATCTTCGCCACTCACAAGGAGTGGTCCATTTTCCCGTACCTTGATCTCCGCCACGGCTACCCCATTTTCTGCATCGATGCCAGGAAATCCTGGTTCGATCTGGTCTTGCCCATCTTGTCCAGCAGCAGTTCCATCGCTTCGACCGCCGAGAGCGGGTTCAGCACCTTGCGGAGCACCCAGACACGGTTCAGATCTTCAGGCCCCAGGAGCAGTTCTTCCTTCCGGGTACCGCTCTTCTGAATGTCGATGGCCGGGAACACGCGCTTGTCCACCAGTTTGCGGTCGAGGTGTATCTCCATGTTGCCGGTGCCCTTGAACTCTTCGAAGATCACGTCGTCCATGCGTGAGCCGGTGTCGACGAGGGCGGTGGCCATGATGGTCAGCGAGCCGCCCTCTTCGATATTCCGGGCGGCCCCGAAGAACCGCTTCGGCTTCTGCAACGCGTTTGAGTCGAGACCACCGGAGAGCACTTTTCCCGAGGGTGGAATCACCGTGTTGTATGCGCGGGCAAGGCGAGTGACCGAGTCGAGGAGGATGAACACGTCCTTCTTGTGCTCGACCAGGCGTTTGGCCTTCTCGATGACCATCTCGGCCACCTGCACGTGCCGCTGGGCCGGTTCATCGAACGTCGACGAGATGACCTCGCCGTCCACGGACCGTTGCATGTCGGTCACTTCTTCCGGGCGCTCGTCGATCAGTAGCACGATGAGATAGACCTCGGAGTGATTGACCGCGATCGACTGCGCGATCGACTGCAGCAGCATCGTCTTGCCGGTCCTTGGCGCCGCCACGATCAGACCGCGCTGCCCTTTCCCGATCGGTGTCATGAGATCCATGACCCTGGCCGACAAATTGTCGGGTCGTGTTTCGAGCACGACCCGCTCCTCCGGGTACAGCGGCGTCAAGTTCTCGAAGAAAAGTTTGTCGCGGGCCTGCTCGGGCGACTCGAAGTTGACAGCTTCGACCTTGATGAGCGCGAAGTATCTCTCTCCCTCTTTAGGCGGGCGAATCTGTCCCGATACGGTGTCGCCGGTCTGCAGGTCGAATTTCCTGATCTGCGACGGCGAGACGTAGATGTCGTCCGGTCCTGGGAGATAGTTGTGGTCGGGAGCGCGGAGAAACCCGAATCCGTCCGGGAGCACTTCGAGTACGCCCTCCGAGAAGATGAACCCGCTTTGCTCGGTTTGCGCCTTCAGGATCTGAAAGATCAACTCCTGCTTGCGCATTCCGGTCGCGCCCGCAACGTTGAGATCCTTGGCGATCTGAGTCAGCTTGGCGATGCTCATGTCCTTGAGCTCGCCGATATTCAGGCCTTCGGCGGCGCGCCGATTCGGTTTCGTCGGCTCCGTGGGGGCCGCTTCAGGCTGCACTGCGACGACAGCATCGCTGGACGCGCGCGCTGGTGTGCGCTTCGGATTCGTTGGCATAGGAACTCAACTGGGGGTTGAAAGGTTTGGGGTAGGCTGCACATCCGGCGGACGAGCCGGCAATCAGCCGAAGACCAAGGAAGGTATTCTACCGAAATCGAGTATAGGCACGGGCCGCCGAGGCTGTCAAGCAAACTGATCTCGACACGATGCGGGGTGTCAGCGCTGGCTGTCAAGTGTATGACGCCGGGCTTTCGCCTATACCAACGATGCTGCACTCGAGAATCGTGGTCATTCCGAGTTCGCGTGCGCGTGTGATCACCCGCGGATCATCGGCACCGGGGTTCAACCAGACTTCCGCGATTCCTTTTTCGGCGATTTCACTGATGACCCGCTCCCCGACGGAGGGCTGCAGGTAGACCGTGGCCAAATCGATGCGATACGGGACGTCGAGCACCGACGGGTAGGCCGTTTGCCCTTCGATCACTCCGCCGGTCGGGTTGATCGGCACCACGTCGAATCCGCGATGCAGGAATGCCCTGACCGCCTTGTTCCCGAACTTGCTCCGATCTCGGGACGCTCCCACGACTGCCAC
Source organism: Vicinamibacterales bacterium (assembly GCA_965220695.1). Classification (GTDB taxonomy): domain Bacteria; phylum Acidobacteriota; class Vicinamibacteria; order Vicinamibacterales; family UBA8438; genus UBA9620. Next base: position 1,577,529 of record OZ244838.1, read on the forward strand.
CACACGCGCCATCGTGGCAGTATACCGCTCTGCTCCGACAGCCCGCGGGAACGCTCGCCGGCGATTGCGGGTATCGCGCCGTGGGTGACAGGACCCACCTGCGCGGCCGGCTGTATACAATCACAGCGTGCCCCGCCCCCATGTCGCGCTCTTGGCCGCGTTGTGCGCGTTGACATTCTTTGTCGGACTTGGCCGCCCGGCGATCACCGACTCCGATGAGGCGTACTACGCCGAAGCAGCCCGGGAAATGGTGGAGCGAAGCGACTGGGTCACCCCGCACTACAACGGTCAGTTCCGCTTCGAGAAGCCGGTGCTCTACTACTGGCTTGCAGCCCTTGCCTATCTGGCGGCCGGCGTCGGCGAGGGAGCGGCGCGGTTTCCTTCGGCGTGCGCCGGGCTCGTGCTGGTCTTGACCACGTTTGCGTGTGCGCGGAGGTGGTACGACCCGGCGACGGCGCTTCTGGCGGGCGCCATCACCGCCACCAGCTTCGGGTATGTGGCCGCGGCGCATCAGGCGGTGCCCGATCTGCTGCTGGCCTGCTTCATCACGCTGGGCACCTGGACCGCGCACGAGGCGCTGATCGGGCGGCGGCCGGCCGGCCCGGCCGGCGCCCGGCGCTGGTGGTTGCTTGCCTCGGGCGCGGCGTTGGCAGGAGCGTTCTTGACCAAGGGACCGGTGGGCGTGGTGCTGCCGCTGGCGGTGGTTGGTCCGCTGGCGATCTGGCAGGTGTGGGCCGACCGCGGCCGCGTGTCGCCTGGACCGGCGCTTGGCCGCCTGGCGGGCGACGTGGCCCTGCTCGTCGCGGTCAGTCTGCTGCTGACCGCACCGTGGTTTGCCGCCATGACCTCCGTGCACGGAGTGGCGTATCTGGACCGCTTTTTCATCGGCGAGAACCTGCAGCGTTTCGCGACCGATCGATACAACGCGCCGCGTCCGTTGTGGTACTACCTGCCGATTGTCGCCGGCGGGTTGCTGCCCTGGTCGCCGTTGCTGCTGCTCTGGTGCCGTCCCCTCCTGCGTGTTGTACGGCGGATGCGGCGCATCCAGACGGTGGAGGTCTGGCTGGCGGTCTGGGCCTGCGCGCCGATCCTGTTCTATTCGATCTCTATTGGCAAACAGCCGCGGTACATTCTTCCGGTGCTCCCACCACTCGCAATCCTTCTGGCCCGCACCATGGTGAACCGCCTCTGGCCCGCAGATGGTGTGACTGGCGCGACCCGGCAGCGCGTCGTCGCCGTGGCCGGGGTGCTGTCCGGGGCCGTAGTCGTCGCGCTCGGTCTGTTCGTGTATCGCGCCCAAGACCTGTTCGCCGGCGTATCGTCAACGTCCGTGGCGCTCGCGGTCTCGGGTATTGTGGCGTCAGGGGGCGCCGTGATCGTCGTGGCGCTGTCTCGCGGACAGCACCGATTGCCCCACGCCATCGTGGCCGCCGCCATCGTGTCGACCCTGACGGCGCAGTACGTGGTGCTGTCCAGACCCGGATCCGAGCCGGTCGAGGAGATGGCCGCACTTGTTCGTGCAGCGGGTCCCCCCGATTTGCCGTACGGGCGTTACGGGGTGTTCGTGCGCAATCTGGTGTTCTACACCGGCCGGCCGCACGTCGAGGTCTCTTCAGTGGATCAGATGATGACCTTCATGCGCTCGACCGATCCGGTGCTCGGCGTCGTCGTCGAGGCACATCTCGAGCAGATGCTCGACGCCGGGCTCGACCTGCATGAACTCGGGCGTGTCTCCTATCTGAACACCGGCAATCTGAATTTCAGAACCCTGCTTCGTCCAGACCCGGACACGCAACTGCAGACGGTCGTCCTGGTTGGCAACCGCCCGTCGCGCGATTCCGACACCAGCGCTGGGAGTGTGGCACCGTGAGCGCGGTCGATCTCGGACCGCCGGCGCGCCACACCCGAGGTGGAGACCTCTACGAGCGACTGCCCGACGGGCGGATTCGCTGCGTGGCGTGCGGTCATCGGTGTCCGCTCCCTTCGGGCGCGATTGGCGTCTGCAAGGTGCGGTACAACGACAATGGCCAGTTGCGCGTGCCGTGGGGATACGTCGCCGGGACACAGTGCGACCCGGTCGAGAAGAAGCCGTTCTTTCACGCCTATCCTGGCGCGTTGGCCTACAGCTTCGGGATGCTCGGCTGCGATCTGCACTGTGCATATTGTCAGAACTGGATGACCTCCCAGGCGCTGCGTGATCCGGACGCCAGCACTGCGGCGCAGGTCCGCACGCCAAGCGATCTCGTCGATGAGGCTCTCCGTCACCGCGCGCGACTCGTGGTCAGCACCTACAACGAGCCATTGATCACCGCCGAGTGGGCGGTCGCGGTGTTCCGGAAGGCGCGGGTCGCAGGGCTCGCCACGGCGTTCGTCTCCAACGGCAACGGGACACCGGAGGTGCTCGACTATCTCAGGCCGTGGCTCGACCTGTGCAAGATCGATCTGAAGGGATTCGATGACCGGCACTATCGTCAGCTTGGGGGGCGAATCGCGCCCATCCTGGATACGATCGAGCGGGTCCACGCGGCCGGCATCTGGCTGGAGATCGTCACGTTGCTGATTCCCGGGTTCAACGACCGCACCGGGGAACTGGAGGATCTGACACGGTTCATTGCCGGCGTGTCCCCGGAGATTCCCTGGCACGTCACGGCGTTTCATCGTGACTACAAGATGCGGGAGCCGGACGACACGACACCTGCCATGCTCCTCCGCGCCGCCGAGATCGGCCGTCAGTCGGGGCTCCGGTTCGTCTACGCGGGGAACCGTCCCGGCCAGGTCGGAGATCTGGAGCACACGCACTGCCCCGGGTGTGGAGACCGCGTCATCGAGCGGCACAGCTACACCCTGCTCGGCTACGCGATCACCAGGGAAGGCGGCTGCGGGCGATGTGGCGCATCGATCCCCGGACGATGGGACCGTGACACCCCGCGGCAACTGATCGATCGACCGTTTCGAATTCGGCGCGCGGCCGCCGGCGCGTGACGCCGATGGCGTGTGCGCGACGTGGTCCAGCGCGAACGGAACAGCCGTTACGTGTCGAGATACCGCTGAATGCGGGACCAGGCGTCACGCAACTGGGCGCGCGAGGCGGCATACGACATCCGGATGAATCCAGGGGCGTCGAACGCCTCGCCGGGAGTCACCGCGACATTCGCCTCCCTGAGCAGCGCCAGCGCCAGATCGGCCGAAGTGCGAGGTCCGTCAGGCGAAAGCAATCGCGAGACGTCGGGAAACATGTAGAACGCCCCGGCCGGGCAGGTGATGCCGAACCGATCGTCGGCGCTGATCCAGCCGATCAAGTCGTCTCGCCGCGCACGGTACTCTCGGCGCATCTCCTCGACGCACGTCTGAGGTCCGGTGAGCGCGGCCAGGACCGCGTATTGCGAGATGGAGGTGGCGTGGGAGGTCGAGTGACTCTGCACCGCATTACACGCCGCGGCCACCGGGGGGGGCGCCAGAATCCAGCCGCAACGCCAACCGGTCATGGCGTAGCTCTTCGATGCCGACCCGACGATCACCGTTCGGTCCGGCAGCCGGCGTCTGAGTATCTCCGGCAGGTTGTGCGGGATAGTGTCGTATATGAGCTGTTCGTAGCACAGGTCGAGGATGACCCAGATGTGATGTCCGGCGAGTCCGCACGCCAGACGCTCGAGCTCGGGTTCCGTCATGACCGCCCCGGTCGGATTGCCGGGACTGTTCAGCACGATGCCGCGTGTGCGGGGCGTGACAGCGTCGAGCATCGCGCCGGCGCGCACCTCGAAGCCGTCTTCCGCCGACGTGCGCACCCGGACAGCATCGGCGCCGGTCAGATGAATCTGTTCGACGATCGAGGGCCATCCGGGCGTGTGGGTGATCACCTCGTCACCAGACCCGAACAGCGCCATCGCCGCGTTGAACAGCGCCTGCTTGCCGCCGGACGTCACGACGACCTCGCCCGGCTCGAAGCCCACCCCGTACCGGTCCGCGTAGTGGGCCGCCACGGCAGCGCGCAGCGTCGCGATGCCGGGACCCGCCGTGTACTTCGTGCGGCCCTCATCGAGGGCTGCGACCGCCGCCGCGCGGATATGCGCCGGTGTCGGAAAGTCAGGCTCGCCGGCGCCGAGATCGATGACGTCCACGCCCCGTCGACGCAGATCCTGGACGGCGAGCAGCACCTGCTGCGTCTGTGAGGCGGATACGCGGTCGAGCCGCGCCGCCAACGGCGGGGCGTCACACATGGCGTCCACGTCCGCCGGTTACCTTCTGTGCGAGACGCGTCTCGACGATGTCCGGAACCAGCCCGCGCACCGATCCGCCCCGACCGAAGATTTCCTTGACGAGCCGCGAGCTGAGATATGTGTACGATTCGGCCGGCATCATCAGGACGGTTTCGATCGTCGAGCTGAGACGGCGGTTCATCAAGGCCATTTGCATCTCGTACTCGAAGTCGGAAATTGCCCGCAATCCCCTGACGATGACGTCGGCGTCGCGCCGCCTGGCATAGTCCACCAGGAGGCCCGTGAACGTGTCGACTTCGACGCCGGGTTGCGATTTGAAAACCTCCTCCGTCATCTCGCGCCGCTCGTCGACCGTGAACAGCGGGGACTTGGCGGGGTTGACCAGAATCGCGACCACAATGCGGTCGAACAAGGCGGCGCCGCGTTGAATGATGTCCACGTGACCGTTGGTCAGTGGATCGAATGTTCCGGGATAGACTGCAACCCGCTCCGCACTGCGTGCCATGACGCTCACTCCGTTGGTTCGATGACTCGCCCGTCGTCTGCCAGCTCGAAGAGTTCGATCACGCTGTCCCCTGCCCGCACCTGCCGGCGCGGCTCGAGACCGGCGATCCGGGGCGACGGCACCCGCCGTGCGTGCTCGAGGGTCAGCAGGCCGTGCGGGGTGAGCCGCGCGGCCGCCGCTGCCAGTATCGCACCGATGTCCTGCGCACCGTATGGCGGGTCGAGCAGCACCAGGTCAAATGGCCCGGTGTCCGACCGGCTGAGCGCCGCCGGCAGCGCCGCGCAGCGGATCGTGCTGCATCCGGTCAGTCCGCCGTGGGCGACGTTGCGCCGGATCAGCGCGACGGCGCGCGGATCCCGCTCGATGAACACCGCGTGACTGGCGCCCCGGCTCAGGGCTTCGATGCCCACTGCGCCGGTGCCGGCGCAGCCATCGAGCACGCGCGCGCCCTCGACCCGGTCCCCCAGCACGTCGAACAGCGACTCACGCAGGCGGTCGGAGGTTGGTCTGAGTCCGGACCAGCGCGGTGAGAACAGACGCCGCCCCTTCAGCGTCCCTGCGATAACCCGCATCCTGCGTCTCCGTCAGCCAATGCTCGCCAGCCCGAATCGTTCCGTCCAGACCGCGTTCAGATGCGCCAGAATCGTGTCCGGCACGTGTCCATGCGCAAGCGTGCTTCGTGCCTCCCGCACCGCAATCTCCATAACGTCGTGGTCCCTGCCGAGATTGGCCACGCGGAGCGTCGGAACCCCCGACTGGCGCGTACCCAGCATCTCGCCCGGCCCCCGCAACTGCAGATCCTGTTCGGCGATCTCGAAGCCGTCCGTGGACGTGGCGACCGCCTTGAGGCGCGCGCGCGCCATGTCGCTGAGCGGGCCGTCATGGAGCAGTCGACAATAGGATTGGTGTGGGCCGCGGCCAACCCGTCCTCGCAACTGGTGCAGTTGCGCGAGACCGAAGCGCTCGGCGTGCTCGACCACCATCACCGTCGCATTCGGCACATCGACGCCGACTTCGATCACGGTCGTGGCCACCAGCACGTGAATGGCGCCGGCGGTAAACCGGCGCATCACAGCGTCACGCTCATCCGGCTTCATCCGCCCATGCAGCAGCCCGACGGTGTAGTCGGAAAACACTGCTGCCAGAGTGTGGAACATGACGGTCGCGGCCTTCAGGTCGATCTTGGCCGACTCGTCAACGAGCGGATACACGACGTAGGCCTGACGGCCACGGTCCAGGTGCCGCCGCAAGAATGCGTACACCTCGTCGCGCCGCGACTCCGGGAGGACGCTGGTCTTGATTGGCCGGCGGCCCGGCGGCAGGTCTCGAATGACCGAGACATCGAGATCGCCGTAGCTGGTCAGCGCGAGCGTGCGTGGAATCGGCGTGGCCGTCATTACGAGCACATCCGGCTGGGGCCCCTTGTCACGGAGGGTCGCACGCTGGAGCACCCCGAAGCGGTGCTGTTCGTCAATCACCACGAGACCGAGTTCCCGAAACCGTACCTCCTGCTGGACGAGCGTATGGGTGCCGATCACCAGATGCGCGTCCCCGCGTTCGAGCGCCGCCAGTGCCTCCCGGCGCGCGGCCGCTCCGGCGCTCCCGGTCAGCAACACGGTCCTGAACCGCGACGGCGCCAGCAGGAGCCGAATCGAGAGGTAGTGCTGCTCGGCCAGGAGTTCGGTCGGCGCCATGAGCGCGACCTGCAACCTGTTCTCCATGGCGACCAGCGCCGCCAGCAGGGCGACGATAGTCTTGCCGCAGCCGACATCTCCTTGCAGCAACCGGTGCATCGGTTGCCGGCGGCACATGTCCTCGACGATCGCGCGAAGCGCCGACTTCTGACCTGAGGTCAGCCGAAACGGCAACACCGCCAGCGCCGAGCGCCGGATGTGGTCATCGACCTGGGGCACACGAGATTTCTGCCGGGTGGTCCAATTCCGCCGTCGCAGTCCGAGTCCGAGTTGAAAGAGAAACAATTCCTCGAAGATCAGCCGCAGCAGCGCCGGCGACCGGCCGCGATTCAGTGTCTCGAGCGGTGTCTCCGGCGCCGGAAAGTGCGCGCCCCAGAGCGCATCGTGCCAATTCGGAAAGCCGTGGCGCCGGCGGAGCGCTTCTGGCAGCGCGTCGGGACACTCGGTTGGAAGTTGCCGTAGCGCGGCGAGGACCAATTGGCGCAGTTGTTTCGTCGTGAGCGACCCGATGCGTTCATAGATCGGGACAATCCGGCCGGTGTGGATCCCCTCTTGCTCCTCCGCTGCGTCGACAAGTTCGTATTGCGGGTTCGTCAGCTGGAGCCCCCCCGAGTGTCTCTGCTCGACCTTGCCGTACAGGGCGATGCGCTGTCCCGACGCAAAGACATCTTGCAGGAACGGCTGGTTCATCCACACCACTCGAAACATGCCGGCATCGTCTCGGACCAGCATTTCGAACAGGCTGAATCCGCGGCGGCGGGTGCGCCGCAACCCGCTGCTGACCACCTCCCCGCCCATGGCGACCGTCTCTCCGGCCCTGATGTGACTGGACAGGCGCTGTCGGCTGCGGTCTTCGTACCGGATGGGGAGACGGTGCAACAGGTCGTCCACCGTGCGGAGACCGCCTTGGGCGAGCTCCGCCGCCCGTCGCGGCCCGATGCCTTGCCGGAACCGCAACTCCTGGGCAAGCAGCGAATGCGCTGAACGTGGAGGGAGAGAACTGCTCACCGTCACCGGCTCGGTGGGAGCGAAGGCGTCACTGCACCACGACGGCTCGCCCTGGGGTGATTCGCAACTCGGTAATGCCGTAGGGCAACGCGATCGGCTCGTCGAGCCGCGTGCCGTCCGGTTGCGACTCGCTTCGGGTGTAGAAACGGACCAGCTCCTGCAAGACCTGCACCGGCACGTCCACTCCGGCGATCGTGACCGCCTCGACGTCGACCCGCGCGACCCCGTTGCCCGATGACACCGTGCCGCTTGCCGAGACGGACAGCTGTCCTCCCAGATACTGCAGCAGATCAAACCGACCCCGCGAGCGCTGCTCGCGGATGGCGTCGAGATCGATCGTCGCTTCGGCCGTGACCCGGTGAGACTCCCCGATACGCACGCGCGGATTCGTCATGCCGACCGGAAGGTGCGGGGCGCCCTGAAACCTGAGGTACGCGTTGATTTCGGATTCGAGCAGGAGGGTCAACCGCGGCCCGGCCGCGCTGGTCTCGGCATGCTGCACGATTGTCATGAGCTTGGTGTCGACCAGACGCCCCAGTTCTTCGGCAATGTGGTCGGGCTGCAAGCCCGCGAAATTTTGCGCCAGAGCGGTCCCGACGAGCACGCCGGTTGCGGCCAGAAATCCGCAACCCGATGCCGCGGCACGCCGCAGGGGCGTGCCTGCAAGCCAGACGGTCATGATCCACAGTATACAAATACAGGTGCGGTCGCCTAGCGCCGCCCCGACGCGGCCAACAAGGTATCGACCTCCTCGCGGTTCGGAATACCGTCGCGGGCGCCAAGTCGCCTGCATGAGAGCGCGGCAACCGCGTTGGCGAACGTGAGCAGATGTTCCACCTGCGCGCGCGGGCCGTACTCCAGCCACGCCGAGAGCAAACCACCCCGAAATACGTCGCCGGCACCGGTCGAATCGATCGCCTCCACTGCGAATCCCGGCGTCCGGATCTCCCGCCCGCCGGCCAGCGCCAGGCTTCCTTCCCGTCCGAGCGTCGCACAGACCAAGGCAGGGACGTATTCTCTGGCAAGCCCCTCGAGTGCCGCGCCGACACCACGGATTCCGGTGTACGCTTCTGGAAACGTCTCGGAGGTGACGACGACGTCCGCCGCGGACAGCACGGCCGCCAGACCCGACCCCGGTGCATCGACATCGAGCACTGTCGGAACACCCGCCCGCCGGGCCGCCAGGGCCGCACGCGCCGCCGCCGCCGGCTGGTGGGCATCGACCAGCAGAAGCCGCCCGGATGCGACGATGTCCGGATCGACGTCGGATGGCGCTACCTCGAGGGCGGCGGCACGGCGGCACAGCACGGTGCGCCGCGCCTCATCGTCGACGAGAATGAGGGAGACGGCGTGCGGGGCGTGCACTGTCGCGCAGCCGGACAGATCGACGCCCTCGCGCTCGAGCGCCAGCCTGGCGCTGCGCCCCCGCTCGTCGTTTCCGAAGCGCCCGACGTAGCGGCTGCGCCACCCCAGCCGCGCACAGACCGCCACGGCGGTTGCCGCCTCGCCACCCGGCCGTTCAGTGAAGCTGCGCAGTGCCTGCTTGCTGTCCGGCTCGGGATAGTGCCCCACGACCGCCAGCAGGTCGATGGTGTTCACGCCGAACCCGACGATGTCGACACCCCGCGACGAACGCGGGCGCGGTGCGATCGCCAGCTCCACGACAGCGATCGTACCAGATGGAGTTCGCCTTTACTTTCGTCTTTTGTTTGCAGATAATGCCACTCTGCGAGACGCGGGCCAGTGGCTCGCCGGGAGGCCCGATGCAACCGCTCACAAAGCGCCAGCGAGAGATTCTCGACTTCCTCAACGAATTCATCGAGCAGCATGGTTACGCGCCGAGTCTCGAAGAAATCGGTCGCCGATTCGGGCTCTCGTCGTTGGCCACGGTTCACAAGCATCTCACCAATCTGCAGGACAAGGGGTTCATCCGCCGGGCCTGGAATCGCAGTCGTTCGGTCGAACTCGTGCCCACCCGAATCGACGCGCGCGCCATCCACCTGCCAATGCTCGGCTACGTGGCGGCGGGTGCCCCGATCGAGGCGGTCGTCAGCAGCGAAACGGTCACTGTGCCGGAAGAGCTGGCTGGTGCGCGTGACACGTATGCACTACGTGTCCGGGGCAACTCGATGATCGACGAGCAGATCCGCGATGGCGATCTCGTCGTGGTCGAGGACCGTCAGACGGCAGAGAACGGTGAGATGGTGATTGCCTTGCTCGACGGTTCCGACGTGACGCTCAAGAAGTTCTACCGCGAGAAGGGAAAGATTCGTCTGCAACCCGCAAACGACGCGGTCGCCCCGATCATCGTGCCGGCCGCGGCGGTGCAGGTCAGAGGTGTCGTGGTCGGAGTGCTGCGGCGCTACTGATCTCATCGCCCGTCTCGGGAACGCGCCTAGCAGCCCGTGAATCGGTCGACCGGCAGAACCGGCGCACGATCGACAGGCACATCGCGCATCGCCCCAGTCTGGTAACATGGCCTGTTGGGACGTAGTGGTCTGCGTGGTTGCCAGACCCTCGCGGCACTGAAGGACAGGCCGAATCGATGAACGAACGAAAACAGATCAACTTCACGATCACGCCGGACGAAGAGTCCGAGTCGACCCGCACGTACGCCAACTTCTGCGCCATTTCACACACACCCTTCGACTTCACCCTGACGTTCTGCGAAGTGCTGCCGCCCAGCGAGCAGGCCGTACGCAACGCGGGAGAGAACCGGGTGCTGAAGGCGCCCGTGCGTGCCCGCATCGTCGTGCCGATGGCGTTCGTGCCGAATCTGATCAACGCGCTCCAGGAGCATCTGCGGGCCTGTTCCGACACTGGCGGCGACCCGGGATGGAGCAGACCGGCCGTTCACTGAGTACGGGCAGGATGGGCGGGCAGCCCCGCCCTTCCGCTTCGCCTCCCGATCCGTACCACTCCCACGCCGTCATCCGGCGCATTCTCCACCGGCTCGAGGGTCAGCATCCCGGCGCGTTCACGGAGCTCACGTTCCGGAACGCCTACGAGCTGCTCGTGGCTACCATTCTGTCCGCCCAGTGCACCGACCTCCGGGTCAACGCCGTTACTCCTGCGCTGTTCGCGCGCTTCCCGACTCCGCTGGCGCTGGCCGCCGTCGACCCGACAGTGATCGAACCGCTGATCCGGTCGACCGGCGTCTTTCGCGCCAAGTCACGATCGCTGGTGGGTATGGCGCGTGCGCTGGTCGAGCGGCACGGCGGACAGGTTCCCGCCGACATGGAGTCCCTGGTGGCATTGCCCGGGGTCGGCCGCAAGACAGCCAACGTTGTGCTCGGCCACGCGTTCGGGGTACCTGGACTACCGGTGGATCGGCATGTGCTGCGGGTCGCCAATCGCCTGGGCATCGCGAGGTCTGACGATCCGGTGGCGGTCGAACGACAGCTCGGGGACGCGTTGCCGAGGCGCCGCTGGACTCTCGCCTCCGACACGCTGATCCTCCATGGACGAAGAATCTGCAAGCCCCGGCCATTGTGCGGCCGCTGTCAGGTGCGAGGCGACTGCCGCGTCTTCGCCGAGGGCGGACCGGTGAATTCAGCCCGAAGCGGGTAGGGTCGGACACGACGTTGGACTCAGCGAAGAAGCGATCGTCGCGATCGACCCGGACCGCTGGCCCGGGGCGCGACCGTGGCCGCGTACCGGCGCCCCCGGCCCGCAAGCGGTTCGGGCAGCATTTTCTGGAACCGGCGTGGGTGGCAAAGGTGGTGCAGGTGATTCAGCCCGACGCCGAAGATCTTTTCCTGGAAATTGGATCGGGCCGAGGTGAACTCACGACGCGGGTGGCCGCCGCCGGCGCCAGAGTCGTCGCAGTGGAAGTGGATCGGGATCTCGCCGCCCGCATGCGTGAGGAGGCGCTGCCCGGCGTGCGGGTCGTCACCGGCGATGTCCTCGGCCAGGACCTGGCCCAGCTCGTGACCACGGCGCGGAGACCAGGCGGCGGGCGGGCGCGTCTGATCGGAAACCTGCCCTACAACCTGTCGTCGCCGATCCTCGGTGCCGTCTTTCGCGCACAACGTCAGACCGGCTGTTTCGAGGATGCGACACTGATGTTGCAACGTGAGGTCGCCGACCGGGTGACCGGTGTACCGGCCACGCGCGCGTACGGTCCGCTGGCGATACAGACCCGCATGTTCGCTGACGCTGAACGCATGCTGGAGGTACCGCCTGGCGCGTTCCGGCCGCCTCCGCGGGTGCGGTCCGCTGTGGTCAGGCTGACCTTCCGCCCGTGTCCCGTCGAGGTTCGCGATACCGCGCTGTTCGAACGTCTGGTCCGCAGTTTGTTCACCAGGCGGAGAAAGATGCTGCTCAACGCCCTGGTGCCGTTCGCGCGTGCGGAGTCGACGATCGAGCCGGGCGAGATGGTCGCACGCGCCGGCCTCGCGCCGGACCGGCGCCCCGATACGCTCGACCTGCCAGAATTGGTGCGACTGGCGGATATCGCTGTCGACGATCGACGCGGTCAACAGCCCGGAATTGGCTGATTGCCGATTGTGCTAAAGTAGCGGTTGGCCCAGTCGGCCGATTCGCCGAGGCATGTCAGACTTTGTGGCAGGCTGTTTCGGCGCACCCGCCTCAGACGCACCCAGGCGTCTGACACCGCAGGAACGGTGTCGCCGGTCTTCCCCGGCGTTGCCGCCGCGCTCCGCCGATCACCGCCGGTCGGCGCACAGCGGCAGATTCCACGCTGCGTTCATCACCGCCGTGAATTCACGCCCGCGTGGTGGTGTCCGAGATGAGAGGGGCTCCAGGCATCCTTGACTTCCACTACGAACGGACCGGTCCTCGAGGCGATCCCGATCGGCGGTCTGGGCGAGTTCGGGATGAACATGCTGCTGGTCGCCTGGAATGACACAGCCATCCTGGTCGATACCGGCGCGATGTTTCCTGGGCCAGAGCTGCTTGGGGTGGATCTCGTCGTTCCCGATCTCACACCGATCGCCGAGCGCGTCGGACGCGTGAGGGCGGTGGTGCTGACCCACGGACACGAGGATCACATCGGCGCGCTGCCGTATGTATGGCCGCTCATTGACGGGCCCGTCTACGGCACGCCCTTGACCCTGGGTCTGGTCGCTCCCAAGTTGCAGGAGCACGGACTCGATCCTCAGGAACGACTCTGCGAGCTGTCTGCTGGAGAGACGGTCGAGATTGACGACCTGCAGATTGAATTCATCCGGGTCACCCACAGCATGCCCGATTGCGTGGCGGTGGCGATACACACACCGGCGGGGGTCATCGTACACACGGGTGATTTCAAGTTCGACCATACCCCGCTCGACGACCGGCCGCCGGACCTGCAGCGGTTGGCGGAGCTCGGGCGCACCGGCGTCCTGGCGTTGTTCGGCGACAGCACGAACATTGAGCGGCCCGGCGTGACCGGGTCTGAACGCGACGTGGTGCCCGGACTCGAGGAGGTCTTCACCGGCACCAGCGGCAAGATCGTGATCGCGGCGTTCGCCTCGAGCCTGTATCGCATCCAGATCGTGGCGGAGTTGGCCGCGCAGTTCGGACGCAAGCTGGCATTCGCCGGGCGCAGCGTCGTGCAGACGACCGAGATTGCGGCCCGGAGTGGCCACCTCCGGCTCCCGGCCGGCCTGCAGATCCGCGAGCACGAGGTTGCCGACTACGCGGCCCGGGACGTGGTGTGCGTGGCCACGGGTTCGCAGGGCGAGCCGCTGGCGGCGCTCTCGCGTATCGCGAGGGGTGAACACCGGTATCTCGCGCTGGAAGCGGGCGACATCGTGGTGTTCTCGACGCGGGCCATTCCGGGAAACCGGCGGGCGATCGGACGGGTGATGGATCAGATCTCGCGCCGCGGCGTCGAAGTCGTGCACGAAGAGCGGAAACCGGTGCACGTATCCGGACATGGGAGTGCCGACGAACTGAAATTGATGCTCTCGCTCATCAGACCCCGCTACTTCGTGCCGATACATGGAGAGTATCGTTTCCTCGCCGAACATGCGCGCATGGCGGCGAAGGTCAACGGGGGGCGGACCACGGTCCTCCTGGCCGAAGACGGCGACCTGATTCGACTCGCTCCCGAACCGGGGCGCATCGAGGGGCAGGTGGCAGTGGGGCGCACGCTCATGGACGGAACCCGTTCCGGTGAAGTTGCCGACGACGTGCTCCGCGAGCGGCACCACATGGCGGCCGACGGTCTGATCGTACCGGTCATCACGGTCAACCGGCGGCTGGGGCGGGTCGAGGGCGTCCCCGACGTGATGACCCGCGGGCTGGTGCTGGACCCGCGCACGAACACATTGATCGAGACGATGCCGGCATTGGTCTCGGAGGTCGTCGACCAGGCGAGTACTGACGAGCGGTCGGATCACGGCCGCTTGGCCGACCGGGTACGCCTCGAGTTGCAACGGGTGTTTCGCAAGCAGGCAGGACGCCGTCCACTGGTCCTGCCGGTCATCAGGGAGATCTGACCCGTGTCTGGATCTACGCTGTCACAACGCGTGAGCGAGTTTCTCGGCGTGGCGTTCTTCGCCGCGGCCGTGTTCTGGCTGGTGGCTCTCGCCACCTATGACCCGGCCGATCCGGTCTGGTTCTTCAGTACGGGAGGACCGGAGCCGCCTGCCAATTTCGCGGGGCGGGTGGGCGCTTTTCTGGCCGAACTCTCGTATCAGATCGTGGGCTACTCGGCCTTCCTGCTGCCGCTCGTCGTGGCGGCCGTCGGGTGGCACTACTTCTGGTGCCGGTCGATCGAGGCGCTCTACACGAAGATCATCGGGGTGGTGTTGGCGCTCGGATGCGCTGCCTCGTTTCTCAGTCTCGCGTTCGGTTCCACCACGGCGGCCTCTCGTACTTTTCGTACCGGCGGTTACGCGGGCAGTTGGCTGGCTGACGTGTTGGCTGAGTATTTCAACCGGGCCGGCTCGATCATCGTCGTCCTGACCCTGCTGTTCCTTGCGCTCATTCTCACGACCCGAATGTCGTTCGGTCGCCTGTTCAGCACCGCCGGGGCGAAAGCGACCCACGGAGGAGCCGAGGCCTGGCGACGGATGCGCGAGTGGTGGACGTCCTGGCGAAGGACGCGCGAACGTGAAGGAGTGCTCCGCAAGCATCTGGACAGGAAGGGCGCGTCCTCGGCCCGTACCGAGGTGCTCGCCCGGGCGGCCGCGGCGGCCAGGCTCCAGAAGAAGCCGCCCGTGCGCCGCGCGGAACCGAAGTCGGCCCTGACGGCCATCCAGTCGAAAGCTCCGGAACCGGTGCCGCTGCCGCTCTCCGATCCAGTCACACGGACGCCCGCCGAGCGCAAACAGGGTGCGTTCATGCTCCCTCCGCTGTCGCTGCTCGACCCGCCGCGCCCGCAGCAGAAATTCGACGAGCGCGAATTGGTCGCCCAGGCCCGCCTGCTCGAGGACAAGTGCCGGGAGTTCTCAGTGGAGGGGGCAGTCGCACAGATTCACCCGGGGCCGGTCGTCACGACCTTCGAGTTCAAGCCGGACGCCGGGGTGAAATACAACAGGGTCACCAGCCTTGCGGACGATCTGTGTCTGGCGATGCAGGCCGAGTCGATCCGCATCAAGCGCCTGCCCGGCAAATCGACCGTCGGCATTCAGATTCCGAATCGGGTGCGCGAGCAGATCTCACTGCGGCACATGCTGGAATCCGAGTTGTATCGCCAGTCTCCGTCGAAGTTGACGCTCGCCCTGGGACGCACGATTCATGGAGAACCGGTAGTCGCGGATCTGGCCACGATGCCGCATCTGCTGATCGCCGGATCGACGGGAACCGGCAAGAGCGTCGGCATCAACTCGATGCTCACGAGCATTCTCTACCGTGCAACCCCCGACGACGTACGGTTGATCATGATCGACCCGAAACGGCTCGAGCTCGGGATGTACGAAGGCATTCCGCACCTGCTGACGCCGGTGGTGGTCGAGCCGAAGCTGGCTGCGAACGCACTGCGGTGGGCCGTGCACGAGATGGAAGAGCGCTACAAGCAGCTCGCGGCCGAAGGGGTCCGGAACCTCGAGCAGTACAACCGGAACGTGCGGCGGCAGCTCGATGAGCGTCCGAAGTCAAGAAGGGCCGGCGGCGACGATGCCGATGACCCTCCGAAGCCGTTGCCCGCCATCGTGCTGGCGATCGACGAACTGGCAGATTTGATGATGATTGTCGGCAACGAGGTGGAAGAATCGATCGCGCGGCTGGCGCAGATGGCGCGCGCGGTCGGCATTCACCTCATTCTGGCAACGCAGCGCCCATCGGTCGACGTCATCACCGGTCTCATCAAGGCCAATCTGCCGTCCCGCATCGCGTTCCGGGTCTCGTCGAAAGTCGACTCGCGGACGATTCTCGACGGCAATGGCGCCGAGCAGTTGCTCGGATACGGCGACATGCTCTACCTGCCCCCCGCCTCGTCCCATGTGTTGCGCGTGCATGGCCCATACATATCCGAACAGGAGACGGCTCGCGTATGCGGCTTCCTGCGAAAGCAGGGCACGCCAACCTACAACGCCGAGATCACTGCCGAGGAGAAACCGGCCGACGCGATCGCTTTCGAGAAGGACGACCTGTACGACGAAGCGGCGCGTCTTGTCGTCGCCGGCGGTCAGGCGTCCATCTCCCATCTGCAGCGACGGCTGCGGATCGGGTTCAGCCGGGCCGCCCGCCTGGTCGACATGATGGAGGCCGACGGCCTCGTCTCGGCGGGCACCGGAGGGAAAGCGCGGGAAGTGCTCGTCGGCGCGGACTACTTCGAACAGGTCGACATGCAGTTGCGGTGAGCCACCGCCCGCACCGCTCCATCTCCTACAGCGTGAGACCCCCGCGGTCGATAAGAAGAGTGCATCGCCGTCTGCCCACCATGGAATGCACACCGGTCACAGGACCGACCAGGCTTCGCACGACACTCGCGCTGATACTCGCAACGCTGGTGTGGATCACGATCGCTGCCGACCCGCTCGCCGCCGCTGCGGCGCGCGAGAGGTACATGGCGGCGCTCACCCACGAGCGAACGCTGCGAGCCCCGAACGGAACTACCGTGACACGGACGCAGCTTCACGCCGCCATCGCGAGATACGAAGCGCTCGTCAGCGAGTATCCTGACAGCGAATTCAGCGATCACGCCTTGTGGCAGGCGGCCGGGCTGGCGATCGAGGCGCTTCAACGACATGGGCGCCCTTCCGACCGCGAGACCGCGATTCGACTGCTCGAGCGTCTGAGACAGGAGTACCCGTCGAGCGCGCTCACGCCGCGCATACCCGGACGCCTGGCGCTGATCGGGACGCTGACGCGTGCGGCGCGCCCTCCGGCGCCGGTCGGTGCACCGGTGCTGGTCCGCGCCGTCACCCGCGAGCCAATGGCCGACCTGGTGCGCGTCACCATCGAGCTCGATGACGAAGTTCCGTATCGCAGCGAACGACTCGATGGTCCGGCGCGGCTCTATTTCGATCTTGCAGGCGCGTATGCCGAGCGTCCGCTACGCGATGCCACGTTGGCTTTCGAAGACGGCGACGTTGTCCGCAAGATCAGACTTGGTCGACACCCGGAGCAGACGACACGGGTCGTCCTCGATCTCGAAGGCGTCGAATCGTACCGGGTGCATGCGTTGCACCAGCCGTACAGGCTGGTCGTGGATGCCACGCGGACATCGGCACGCCAGCGACGGGGGGCGCCGGCGAGGATCCCGAACGACCGTGCCCGGCTCGACATGAGCGCCATCGACGATACGTCCTCGACAGTGTCGCGATACGACGGAAGCGAGCTGCTGCCGGTCCCGGAGGGATGGTCCGTCGAAGCGCTGGCGCCCATTCCACCGGTTGACGACGTCACACCGGACCCTGCGCCTGCAGCATCCGTGGCGTCCAGCGAATTGGCCTGGCCGCGGGTCCACGACATGTTGTATCCGGCGCTGGGCACGGCGCCGTCCGGGCCTCGTCCTGCCGGTGAACCGGCCTCCACTGCCCCACAACCGGCACCGCGCGTGACGAGGCACACACCGCTCGACAGGCCGCCGATCAGCGGCCAGGCCGGACCGCCCGCTCCATCCTCCACCCACGCGGCGTCGCGCCCGGCGCCAGTCGACAGAGCGTATTCCCTTGGCCGTCAGCTTGGACTCGGGGTGTCCCGGGTCGTCATCGACCCTGGGCACGGCGGGTCTGACCCCGGGGCACAAACCGCCGGGCTCAGCGAATCAGCGCTCGTCCTCGACATCGCGGAGCGGCTTGCCGAGCGATTGCGGGCCGAGGGCGTCGAGGTCGTTCTGACCCGGCAGGGAGACATGTCCCTGCCGTTGCGGTCGCGTACCGAGATCGCGAACCGCGCGAATGCCGATCTATTTCTCTCGATTCACGCCAACGCCGCGCCCGAACCGCAGACCCGCGGCATCGAGACGTACTATCTCGACTTCGCCAGCGACCCCGCTGCACAGGCGCTGGCCGCGCGCGAGAACGCGGTCACCAGGGAGGGGATGCGCGACCTGGCGGTCCTGGTCGAGTCGATCACCTTGCGTAACAAGGTCGATGAGTCGAGAGCGTTTGCCGAGCTGGTCCAGGCGCGGCTGATCTCCGGTGTGCGCGGCGCGCATCCGCGGGTGCAGGATCTCGGGGTCAAACGGGCGCCGTTCGTGGTGCTGATCGGCGCCGGCATGCCAAGTGTGCTGACCGAAATCTCGTTCCTCACCAACCCGGAAGAAGCGGCCCTGCTCGCTACCGACAGCTATCGCGACGAGATCGCGGAGGCACTCTGTACGTCCATTACCGAGTACCAGCGCATTCTGAAATCGGGCGGGCAATCCTGGTACGCGGCTGCCAGCCATTCCCGGTAGCACTCCGCGTTGGCGTGAGATCCTGACGCGGCAATGCGTGCCTCAGCGGGAAGGGAGATGCAACCCGAGACGGGTACTTTCAGATTCGGCCCCATTGAACGAGTTGGCTGGACGAAATTTGCGGAAACCGATCAGCGACGCCGCGACGACCAGGGCGGATCCCACCATTACGGCAATCATCACACCGGCCAGGCTGAACACGCCCACCAGCACATCACTGATGGTGATCTCCGCCGTGACCGGATCGGCGATCTCGACAATGATTGGAGTCAGTGGATTCTGCACGGCCGAATATTACTACACCGCCCCGACGTGATTGGATTGTCCAGCGCCGACCGCATCGCCGTCGGCGGTTTCGGCCGCCAGTGCGAACGGCAGGGCGGCGAGAGTCCGGACCCCTACCCCACTGGCGCCTTTCGGGTGGTCGGGGCCGGCCTCTTCGTACCAGGCGGTCCCGGCGACGTCAAGATGGGCCCAGGGTAGACCTCCCGAGAACGCTTTCAGGAACATGCCGGCCGTGATGGCGCCGCCCGCCCGGCCTCCGATGTTGGCCAGATCCGCGGTGTCGCTCTTCAGTTGCGCTTCGTAGGCGTCGAATGCGGGCAGCGGCCAGACCCGCTCCCCTGCTCCGTCGGCAACGCGCTGGACAGTGTCTACCCACCCTGGCGGGGTGCCTACCAATCCCGAGGCATGGTGCCCAAGCGCCACCACGCATGCGCCCGTCAGTGTGGCAATGTCCACCAGGTGGCTGGCGCCGAGCTGCTGCGCCAGCCACAACCCGTCTCCCAGCAGCAGACGTCCCTCGGCATCCGTATTCAGCACCTCGATCCGCAGACCGTTCGCCGCCGTCAATACGTCTCCCGGCCGAATGGCGCGCCCGCCCGGCATGTTCTCCGCCGCGGGTACGACACCGACCACCCGTACGGGCGGCGCCAGTTCACCGATGGCACGCATGGCGCACACGACCGCCGCGCCGCCGGCCATGTCTCGCTTCATTCGGTCCATGCCGTCCGCCGGCTTGATCGAAATCCCGCCGGTATCGAAGGTCACGCCTTTTCCCACCAGTCCCAGGACCGGTCCTCCGGCCGCGCCCGGCGGCTCGTAGCGCATGACGATCACCCGCGGCGGCTCGGCGCTTCCGCGCGCCACGCCCTCGAGCAGTCCCATGCCATGCGACGCGATCGCCGCCTCATCGAGGATTTCGACGCTGGTGCAGGGTCCGCTCACCAGGTCACGAGCCCGGTCAGCGAAGACGCGCGGCGTGAACAGATTGCCCGGCTCGTTGGACAGCTCGCGGGCGAGGTTGGTGCAGCGCGCCAGCCGGACACCGCGCTCTATCTCGGCCCTGGCGCCGGACTGCCCGGCCTCGCCGACGATGAGCGACACGTTGCGCAGCGGCGCCCGACCTGTCTCCCGGCTCTTGAAGCGGGTGTCCCGGAATGCACCCAGCAGCACACCCTCCGCGAGCGCCTGCGACAGGCCCGGCAGTGGATGTGGGGGCTGACAGTCGAATACGAGCCGTGCCGTACCGCGTTCTCTGGCCGCCATGCCGGCCGTCGCAGCGATCGATCGTCCCCGTTCGACATCGAATCGGGCGCGGTCGCCCGCACCGACGACAAGCAGTCTCCGCGTTCGCCAGGACTCGTCGGAGACATCCGTGAAGAAACGTTCGTGAAGCTTGCCGGTGATTTCCCCCGAGGCCCAGCCTCTGGCGACGGCGCCGCCGGTTGCGCGGTCGACCGCGCCAAGACGCGATGGGTCGTCGTCCTCGAAGACTGGTACGCAAAGCAGGTCGGCGGCGATCGCGTTCGGAGACTCCGAGGTGCAGTGGACGGCGGGACCCTCGGGGTGGCTGGGCATCGGCGGATTATAGCGCGGCAGGGTCGACACCGGCGGTGGAGATAGCACGCGACTGGTCACTGGCGTGACAACTGCACTACAATCAGGGCATGGCTCGATCCTGGCGGTACCGTACGGCCGGCATCGCAGTGGGCGTCGCGCTTGCGAGCCCTGTCACGTCCCCTTCGCATCTGCACCTGCGGGCGCAGGAAGAGCGTCCCGAACTCCGTCTTCGCGCCCGGCCGAATCTGGCATTCGCGCCGGTCGAGGTCGTTTTCACTGGCCTGTTGCGTGGAGGCCCGGACGACAACGAGGAGTTCTATTGTGTCAGCGCAGAGTGGGACTGGGATGACGACACGCGGTCGGAGAGCACCTTCGATTGCGACCCGTACGAACCCGGCACGAGCGAGATTCGCCGTCGCTTCTCTCGCCGGCACTCCTACGACATTGGCGGGCGCTACGAGGTGCGGCTGACTCTGAAGCGGGGTGGCGACACCGTCGAGACCGCACGGACCGCCGTGACCATCCAGGGGGGGCGCTTCCCCGAATGACGGCCTCGCCCTGCTGACCACCGGGGCCGGCGGACCCGGCTCATCGCATACACTGCCGGCCATCCGGAATTCTCGGCAGACACGTGATCACCGGCAGGTCCGTCACGCGCTGCGCCTGGGTGGGCGCAGGGCCGCCAGCCGCGCGCGCCACACGCGCGCCGATTCGAAGATCCGGTCAATGTCGTCGCTGGTCTCGAGTCCCCGCCGCAGGCATTGCAGTTCTTCGATCAACTGGTCGAGAGATCGCCCGATGGCATCCGGGTTGGAGCGGCAGATGTCCCGCCAGATATCGGCGGGACTCGAGGCGAGTCGAGTCGCGTCGAACAGGCCCCGCCCGGTCAGCCTGAGGCCCTGCTCGCCGGCGCCCGACCCGACCACATGCATCAGCACGCTGGCCGTCAGTTGGGGCAGGTGACTCACCAGGGCGAGCAATCGATCATGTTCGACAGGATCGACGAGATGCGGTTCGGCCCCGAGCGTGCGGACAAATTCGCATAATCGTTCCAGGACACCCGCGGCGGCGTCTCCGTCGGGGGTGAAGAGCCAGGGGCGGTCGACGAACAGGTCGGCCCGGGCGTGTTCGATCCCGCCCCGCGGCGCCCCGCCCAGCGGATGTCCGCCGACGAACGTGAAACGGGACGGAAGCTGCCGGGCGGCCTCGACGGTGGTGCGCTTGGTGCTGCCCACGTCGGTGACGACGGCGGGCGTCGTGACATGCTGGTCAAGTACAGCCAGCATGTCCACGTTCTGCTCGACCGGAGCGGCCAGGATCACCAAGTCGGCCCCGGCGATCACGACCGGGTCGTCGGCGGCAACGTCGATGGCGTGCAGCACCATTGCCTTCTCGAGCACCTCTTTCCGGTCGAGCCCGATCACCAGACACGCCGGCCAGTGCTGCCGCGCGGCCAGCGCAATTGAACCGCCGATCAGACCCAGGCCGACGATTGCGATCTTGTCGAAGATCGGTGGCGACCCGCTGCCGGCGCCCGGCTGGATGACCGGCAGGATACGTGGAGATTCGGACATGCGGCGTGCCTTTCCTCGCGGCCTGGACCTGCGACACGGGCTAACTGCTGCTCCAGCCGAGGGACGTCACCGACTGCAGGCAGATGCTGCGGCCGATGGCCGGCGCGATGATACGCAGCTCGGCCATCAGCCGGTCGAACTGCGACGGAAAGATTGACTGGGCGCCGTCGCTCATGGCGTGGTCCGGGTCTGGGTGCACCTCGATAATCAAGCCATCGGCGCCGGCCGCAATCGCCGCGCGGGCCATCGGCGCCACCTTGTCCCGCAGTCCGGTGCCGTGGCTGGGGTCCGCCACGATCGGCAGATGGCTCAGCTTGTGAATCACCGGAATCGCGGAGATGTCCATGGTGTTGCGCGTGTAACGCTCGAATGTGCGGATGCCGCGCTCGCAGAGAATCACATCGGTATTCCCTCCCGACAGGATGTACTCGGCCGACAACAGCCATTCCTCGATCGTGGCGGAGATGCCGCGCTTCAACAGGACCGGGGTGCGGCGCTTGCCGAGCTCGCGGAGCAGCGTGTAGTTCTGCATGTTCCGCGCTCCCACCTGGAGGATGTCCGCGTACTTCGACACCAGATCGATCTGGCTGACGTCCATGACCTCGGACGCCACCTTCAGCCCCTCGGTGTCCGCCGCGCCGCGCAGCATGCGCAAGCCGTCTTCGCCCAGCCCCTGGAAGCTGTAGGGTGAGCTGCGTGGCTTGAAGGCGCCGCCCCGGAGCACTTTCGCGCCGGCTTTCTTCACAGCGGCGGCCGCCGTGGCGATCTGATTCTCGGTTTCGACCGAGCAGGGGCCGGCCATGACGATCACTTCGTCACCGCCCACGCGGAAGTCTCCGAACGACACGGCGGTGTTCTCCGGTTTGAACGTCCGACTCGCCAGCTTGTACGGCTCCGTAATTCTCACAACCTCGTGCACCCCGTCCATCACTTCGATCAGCCGCGTATCGAACGATCGATTGCCTCCGACGGCACCCAGCACGCTGCGCAACTGCCCGGTCGATCGGTGCACGTCAAACTCCCTCTCCGTAAGCTGTGCGATGACGTGCTGAATCTGTTCTTCGCTCGCGCGTTCCTCCATCACGACAACCATGACCAGCCATCCTCTCCTGCGGCATGAGACCAGCTACCCTGTCGAGCGTTCCAGCCTCCGAGCCTCGTCGATGATCCGTTCGAACAACCGGGTGATCGCGTCCCCATCGAGCGGTCCGCCGTTCACCGATCGCACATGTTTCAGCACCGTAATCTCGCGATCCGGTTGATACACTTCCAACCCCACGGTGTGCTTCAAGCGTCCAATCTCGTGCGCGCACGTCGCCCGCTCGTTCAGCAACGCGACCAGCCGCGCGTCGAGGTCGTCCATCCGCACACGTATCTCCGCGATCTGTCTGTCGACGGCCGCTCGGTCCGGCCGCTCCCGTGGCGGTTGTCCTGACGTCACGGTACGCTCGCGCCCCCCGCCGCATCCAGGTCGCCCTTCAACCAGGCGACATACCGTTCGACGGCCGGGACCAACCCGGCCGAAGCCGCTTCCCGCGCGATCACGTTTACCAGCGCACTGCCGACCACGGCGGCATCGGCGCACGCGCCGATTTCACGCACGTGCTCCGGGCGGGACAGTCCGAAGCCGATCGCGATGGGCAGCGGCGACACCGCACGAATCCGCGAGGCCAGCGCACGAGCACCGCTGGCGACCTCGTCCCGTGCGCCGGTCACGCCAAGCCGTGAGATGCCGTACAGAAACCCGCGGCCCAGTTCGGCCGCCTGGCGCAGGCGGTCGCCGGTCGTCGTGGGACTCAACAGAAATATCGGGTCGAGACCGAACTCCATGATCGTCTGACGAAACGGCCCGGCTTCCTCGAGCGGCAGATCGAGTACCAGCACGCCGTCCACACCAACCGCCGCGGCCCGGCTGGCGAAGGTGCGCAGGCCCATCCGGAGCACCGGGTTCGCGTAGGTGAAGACGACGATCGCGGCCCGCACATCCTGCCGTACGTCCCGTATCAGATCGAGGGTCGCGGTGAGGGTCCCACCCGCAGCCAGCGCGCGCTCGGACGCGCGTTGGATGACCGGGCCGTCGGCCAGCGGGTCTGAGAACGGCACCCCGACTTCCAGCACGTCGGCACCGGCGCGATCGAGCCCGCGCAAGATCTCGGCCGAGCGCAAGAAATCCGGGTCGCCGCCGGTGACATAGGTCACCAGCCCGGTGCGTCCGTCCGATCGCAGACCACGGAAGATGTCGCCGATGCGCGAGCTCACGCGTCTTCCTCCGTCGGCGCTGCGTCTCCAAGGCAACGGTCTCTGACGATCTCGACGTCCTTGTCGCCCCGCCCCGACAGATTCACGAGCACGATGTCGTTCTTGTCGAGACCTGCGGCAACCTCACCCGCATACGCCAGGGCATGCGCCGACTCCAGCGCCGGGATGATCCCCTCCAGACTGGCGATATGCTGGAATGCGTCGAGCGCCTGACGGTCCGAAACCCAGGTATATTCCGCGCGTCCGAGATCACGGAGCCAAGCGTGTTCCGGACCGACCGAGGCATAGTCGAGCCCGGCCGACACGGAATGCGTGGATTCGATGTTGCCGTCGGCGTCCTGCAGAATCATGCTGCGCGTGCCCTGCAGCACCCCGACGGTGCCGGTGGCGAAGCGGGCCGCGTGGCGGCCGGGGACAATGGCGTCGCCTCCAGCTTCCACGCCGATCAGACGCACCTGCACGTCGTTGACGAACCCGTCGAAGATCCCCAGCGCGTTGCTGCCGCCTCCCACGCAGGCGACCACTGTCGACGGCAGCCGCCCCGCGAGGTCCAGCACCTGCTGGCGTGCTTCACGACCGATGACCGACTGGAACTCCCGCACCATGAGCGGATAGG
The DNA here is from genome assembly GCA_965220695.1 of Vicinamibacterales bacterium. Taxonomy (GTDB): domain Bacteria; phylum Acidobacteriota; class Vicinamibacteria; order Vicinamibacterales; family UBA8438; genus UBA9620. The sequence continues at coordinate 1,602,039 of OZ244838.1, forward strand.
GATGCGGCCCCAGCACGGAGCCCAACAGGTAGTACGTGTCCTCGACGTTCGTCACCCAATCGCGCATCGCCTCGTTGATGGCATCTTTCAGGGTCCGGCTCCCGGCGTCTACCGGGGTGACGGTGGCGCCAAGCAGCCGCATCCGCACGACGTTGAGGCTTTGGCGCGCCATGTCCTCGGCTCCCATGTAGACCTCGCACTCGAGTCCGAGCAGCGCACAGGCGGTCGCGGTGGCGACGCCGTGCTGGCCAGCGCCGGTCTCTGCGACGATTCGGCGCTTCCCCATCCGGACCGCGAGCAATGCCTGTCCCAGGGCGTTGTTGATCTTGTGCGCCCCTGTGTGGGCCAGATCTTCCCGCTTGAGCAGCAGCCGGGCGCCGTTCTGCTCGCGTGACCAGCGGACCGCCTCGTGGATGGGGGTGGGACGCCCGACGTAGCGGTCGAGCAGCGTGTCCAGTCTGGCCAGAAAGGCGGGGTCCGAGCGAGCCTCGAAATACGCGGCTTCAAGCTCTGCGACCGGCGCGACCAGCGTCTCGGGCACGAATCGTCCGCCGTAGAGCCCGAAGTAGCCGCGGGCGTCCGGGTCGCGCCGCCCGAAACGGGTGTCCTGGGCCGGCTGCGTGGTGTCGCTTGCCATGTCTAGGCTCCGCTCGCGGCGACCCCGGCCACGATGTTCGGGCTTGACGCCGATGCCCTGCGCACCGCGTCGAAGAAGGCCCGCATCAGCGTGTGGTCCTTGATTCCCGGCCGGACTTCGATTCCCGACGAGATGTCGAGCCCATAGGGTGCGACACGCGCGATTGCGGATCCCACGTTGTCGCTCCGCAGTCCGCCGGACAGCATCGTTCGCCGGCGCCTGGCAATGCGCGCCGCCAGCGTCCAGTCGACCTGGCGGCCGGTGCCGCCCATGCGGACCGGATCGTGCGCGTCAAGCAGCACGGTTGCCGCCGGCCAGATTGAATCCGCCGCGGCCGCGCTACTGTCGGCGGAGAGCCGCACCGCCTTGATGACCCGGCGGCCGGTCCGTGCGAACGCTGCGCATGACTCGTCACCGTGCAATTGCACCGCACCGAGTCCGACATCGCCGGCGACGCCGGCGACGTGGTCCGGCGTCTGGTTCACGAACACGCCGACCCCGATCACGTGCGGGGGCAGTCCCGCGAGGATCTTCGCGGCGGCGGTTGGTGTCACGAAGCGAGGACTGCCCGGCCAGAAGATGAAGCCGACCCAGATCGCACCCAGGTCGGCGGCGAGCACGGCATCGTCAGGTCGGGTGATCCCGCAGACCTTGACCGGCGTCATCGGGATGCTCCCCCCGCGACGCTCGCTGTCCGTGCATCCGCCGCGAGTGCCGCGCGCGTGCCGTCGAGCAGACGCTGCAGCGCGCCGCCGGGGTCCGGCGTGCTCATGAATGTCTCGCCAATCAGAAATGCCTGGTATCCCGCTCGGCCGAGTGAAACAAGGTCAGCGGGCGTACGGAGACCGCTTTCCGCAACGCTGATCACCCCGGCGGGGATGTCTCCGATCAGCGCGCGCGCGGTGTGCAGGTCAACTGCCAGGGTCCTGAGATTGCGATTGTTCACCCCGATGATCTGCGCATCCGCGTCCAGCGCCCGCCGCAATTCGTCGCGATCGTGGACCTCGATCAGGACGGCGAGCCCCAGTTCGGCCGCCTGTGCCGACAGCGCGGCGAGTTCTCGATCGTCGAGCGCCGCCACAATCAGCAGCACGGCGTCGGCGCCACTCGCCGCCGCTTCCAGAAGCTGATAGGAGGTCACGATGAAGTCCTTGCGGAGCAGCGGCACGTGCACCGCCGCGCGCACCGTCCGCAAGTGATCGAGCGACCCGTCGAAGAACGTCGGTTCCGTCAGAACCGAAATGGCCGCGGCCCCGCGGGCCTCGTAGCCGGCGGCGAGATCCGCCGGGTCGTATTCGGCGCGCAGTCTGCCCCGCGACGGTGACCGGCGTTTGCACTCGGCAATGATGTTGGGTCCATCGGCCCTGCGCAGCGCCTCGCGGAACCGCCGGCCGTCCGGACGATCGGCAATACCGGCCAGCAGGGCCGATTCCGGCGTCCGACGAACACGCGCGGCTACTGTCGTCCTCGTGGCCGCGACGATCGTGGCCAGCAGGTTCGGCGCTTCAGCCGGCTCAGACATCGACTTCTCCCGACCCGGACGACAAGGCAGCCAGTCGCCGCAGGCACTGCCCCGCCCGTCCCTCGTCGATCGCGGCCGCGGCGGTCTGCACCCCCGCGGTCAGTGTCGTGACCTGTTCCGTAATCAGCAATCCCGCCGCGGCGTTGGCCAGCACCATGTCGCGCGGCGGTCCCGATTGTCCAGCCAGTACCGCGCGGGCAATCGCTTCGTTATCGTCCGGCGACTCGGCGCGCAAGTCCGCTGCCGCGGCAACCGGCAGACCGAAGTCGTGCGGGTGGAGATGAAACGTCCGAACGCGGCCGGCCCGGAATTCGGACACTTTGGTGTACCCGGTGGTCGAGATTTCGTCCAACCCGTCTGCCCCGTGCGCCACCCAGGCCCGTTCGCAACCGAGCGCGCCGAGGGCACGCGCGATCAGGTCCGTATACGCCGCTCGAGGCACCCCCACCAGTTGCCGGCGCACCCCGGCGGGATTTGTCAGCGGACCCAGGAGGTTGAACACGGTGCGCACGCCGAGCTCGCGGCGCACCGGTCCGGCATGCCGCATCGAGGGGTGGAAGGTCGGTGCGAACAGAAAGGCGGCGCCGCACTCGTCGAGGCACCGCTCGACCGTGGCCGGCGGTGCATCGACAGTCACCCCGAGTGCGGTAAACAGATCCGCGCTGCCGCAGCGGCTGGATACCGCCCTGTTCCCGTGCTTGGCGACTTTGACTCCGCAGCCAGCCAGCACGAGGGCCGCCAGCGAGGAGACGTTGAACGTCGAGGCGCCGTCCCCACCGGTGCCGCAGGTATCGAAGAGGTCGGGCCGAGGTTTCGACAACCCCACGGCGTTGGCCCGCATCGTCCGGGCCAGCCCGACCACTTCCGCCGGTCGTTCCCCCTTCATCGACAGCGCGATGAGAAACCCGGCCATCTGGGCGTGCGTCGCCCGTCCCGCCAGGATCTCTTCCATCACGGCGGATGCTTCGCCGGCGTGCAGATCCTGTCGGCCCCGGAGTTTCTCGATCACGGTCGCAAACATCAGCACTCCAGAAAATTGCGTAGAATCTGGTGCCCCACCCCGGTCAGGACCGACTCCGGATGGAACTGGACGCCGTGCACGGGCCACGCCCGATGCCGCACTCCCATGATGGTGCCGTCATCCGCGGCGGTCGCCGTCACTTCCAACTCCGGCGGACAGGTACCGGCCGCGACCGCAAGCGAGTGATACCGCCCAGCGGCGAACGGACCCTGGATTCCCTTGAAGATGCCGCGTCCGTCATGCTCGACCATCGATCGCTTGCCGTGGACCAGGACGCTGGCCTGCGTCACCGCCGCCCCGAAGGCGAGTCCGATGGCCTGGTGCCCAAGGCACACGCCGAGCAGCGGCACCTCGGGGGCGAACCGCCGAATCATCTCCACCGTGATCCCGGCGTGCTCCGGTCGGCCCGGCCCGGGCGAGATCACGATGTGGCTGGGCGCACGCGCGGCGATGTCGTCAAGCGTGACCTGGTCGTTCCGGCGCACGTCGATCGAGGCCCCCAACTCGCCGAGATATTGCACGAGGTTGTAGGTGAACGAATCGTAGTTGTCGATGACAAGCACCATCAGTCGGCTCTGGCCATGTCGAGCGCACGCAGCAGGGCGGACGCCTTGGCTCGGGTCTCGTGGAATTCGGCGGTCGGGTCCGAATCGGACACCACGCCGGCGCCGGCTTGTACGCACGCGACTCCGTCTCGCATCGTTATCGTCCGAATCGTAATGCAGCAGTCGAGATTGCCGGCGAAATCGAGGTATCCGACCGCACCGGCATAGACCCCGCGCCGGGACGGCTCGAGGTCCGAGATGATTTCCATCGCCCTCAGTTTGGGGGCGCCAGACACGGTGCCGGCTGGAAAGCAGGCTGCAAGCGCATCCAGACCGTCCTGGTCCGCCCGCAGCCGGCCTTCGACCCTGGAGACCAGGTGCATCACATGAGAGTACCGCTCGATCTCCGCGAACCGCGTCACCCGGACCGTGCCGAACTCGCTGACGCGGCCGATGTCGTTGCGTCCCAGGTCGACCAGCATCACATGCTCGGCGCGTTCCTTCTCGTTCTGCGTCAGTTCCTCGACCAGACGGTTGTCTTCATCGTCGTCGGCTCCACGCGGGCGAGTACCCGCAATCGGATGGGTCACGACCTGGCGCCCCTCGACCCGTACCAGCATTTCAGGGGACGCGCCGATGAGGGACAACGATCCCATACGGATGAAGAACATGTAGGGGGACGGATTTACATGACGCAGCGCGCGATATACGGAGAACGGGTCGGCGCGGATCTCGGTCTCGAAGCGCTGCGACAGCACGACCTGGTAGATGTCGCCGGCCGTGATGTGCTCCTTGGCCACGCGCACGGCCTGCTCGAACGCCGCCTGGCTCGTGTTCGATCGCACCTCGTTCGGGGTCGCGGCCGATGGGGGGGGGTCCGAGAGCGTGCGATCGAGCTCCTGTTCCAGGAAATGGATCTTCGCCAACGCGAGCTGATACGCCGTCTCGAGGTCGGCGTTGGCATCGACCCGCGCATTTGCGATCACAAGGATGCGATGCTTGACGTGGTCGAAGGCCAGAATCGAGTCGAACAGCATGAACGCCGCGTCGTCATCCCCGTTCTCCGGCAGGTTCCGCCGGGCCCAGACCTTGTCGAGAGACGGCTCGAACCAGCGCGCCGCGTCATAGCCCAGGAAGCCGACCGCGCCCCCGATGAACCGGGGCAATCCGGGGACCACTGGCGAGCGGTACCTGTTCATGACGTCCCGCAGCCGGTCCAGGAAAGGGACGTGCCCTTCGCGGGTGGCGCCGTGCTCCTCCTCCAGAGTGACCCCACCCCGGGCGCGGAGCACCAGGAACGGGTCCTTGCCGAGAAACGAGTAGCGCGCAAGCTGTTCGCCCCGTTCCACGCTTTCGAAGAGAAACGCGTAGTCCGCCTGCTCGGCCACCTTGAGGAACGCCGACAGCGGCGTCAACATGTCCGCGCGTATCTCCTTGCAGACCGGGACGAACGTGCTGCGGGCCGCAAGGTCCTGAAACGTCTCGAACGAGGTCTGGGTCATGCCGGTTGCTCCTCCCGTGCGGCGAGCGCCTCCAGCGCGGCCGTCCTGAACAGCGCCGCTGACGGGCGCGTGCCACACCACCACTCGAACTGCCGCAGCGCCTGTTCGACCAGCATGTCCAGACCGTCGATGGTGCGGCACCCGGCCGCGGCGGCTTCCCGGAGCAGCCGCGTGGGTCGCGGGTTGTAGACCAGATCGTAGACGGTGGTCCCTCCAGCCAGACCGGCCGCGTTCAGCGGCGTATCGTTGACCGCAGGTGCGGTTCCGACCGGGGTCGTGTTGACGAGCAGGTCCCAGGATCCCGGGGGCGGCGGCACGGCGCCAACGGCGCCGCCAACCAGATCGGCCACGATCTGTGCCCGATCGACCCGTCGCGCGCAGACCGTCACCGCGGCGCCCTCGCTCGCCAGCGCCACGGCAACGGCACGCGCCGATCCGCCGGCGCCCAGCACCGCGACGCGCTGCCCCTTCAGACCTGTACCGCCGTGCAAGGGGGCCAGGAAACCCGGCACGTCGGTATTCAGACCCTCCCAGCCACCGGAATGCGGCTTGAGCGTATTGATGGCCCCCACCCGGCGTCCGAGCAGGTCCATCGCGCACAACCGCGGCAACACGGACTCCTTGAAGGGCGCCGTGACACTGAGCCCCGCCACGCCGAATGCCTCGACCAGCGCAAACAGGTCATCGACGCCAGTTGCGTCGAACGGCACGTAGACCGCGTCCATACCGGCCGCCTCGAAGGCCGCGTTGTGCATCGCCGGCGAGAGCGAGTGCGCGATCGGCGACCCGGCCACCCCGTAGACGGCCGTCTCGGACGACGTCTGTCGGAAGCGGAAGCAACCGAGCATGTCATCCAGCCGAAGCTGGCCGGGCGCCACGCCATCGCCGCCGTAGGTCCACATCGAACCGAAGTGGGCCGGCAGCAGTCGGGTCGGCCACCCGGGCGTCCCCATCCCGACCAGGACGAAGCGCTCCGGCGTTCGGCTTCGCCCGAGTGCCAGCAGCCGAACCACGTCTCGTCCGCAACTGGCACGGACCGCCAGCTTGACGACGGCGGCGCCGGTCGCGCGCATCGCGCGATACCGGTCCTCGAGATCCGCCGGGGTTTCGTCGAACTCGTGCGACGAGAGTACGACATTGCGTCCCTGGCGCGTCGCGATCAGCCCCTCGAAACCACCCCGCCATTCGAGATCGACCCATTCGGCGCCAAGGTCGAGCGCTCGCTGAAGGATGCGCCGGCGCTCCTCGTCCGAGCCGCTGAAGCGACCCCCTTCCCAGACCGGCCGGCAGGTCACGATCACCGGCCGGGATCGTCCCGCAAGTGCTCCTTCGAGATCCAGGTCGCGCACGCCGTCCACTCTGAGCTCGACGAGATCGGCCGCGATCGCCGCGTCGCGGCGCGATCGCAGTTCGCGGGTGGTCTCCGCCGTCACGGTGGCGCAAAGCTGTGCACTGGGCATCACGAAAAAAGCCTCTCCAACCGGTGGGCTGGAGAGGCTTGTCCTTGCTGTCTGCGTTGGATTGCGTTCAAGCGGGCAGGCGCGCCTCTCCTGTGTTGCCAAACCCGTAGTACCACCAGGACGCCCGGCTCCCGCCGGGAGGCATCGCCGTCGGACACGCTCGAACGTACGCCAACTGCTCCATCAACACAATGTTGCCCTCTGAACCGTCTGTCAGGCTAGCAAAGCCGCTGCCGACTGTCAATTCGAGAATCGTTGTGGTGTCGGAGCGTTGCGGCTGGAGTCAGATTTGTTCGACATGGCGCCCACCGTATCTGCAGCGGCGGGATTCTCGTGTCCCGCGCGATTCAGACAAATCGGTCATGGATGCGTGACGCGAATCAGCTCCAGTTGGCCATGATCGGCCTGTGGCCGGCCCTGCGCGCGTCCCGCATCAACCCGGCGGAGGTGCTCCGAGGTGAATGAGTCATATATCCGGATCAGCCTTTTCTCCTTGACCCGTAAGCGTTTCCTTCGATAATGGGTCAGTGCCGCGGTGCCTTTTTCTCCTGGTTCCACTGATCTCATGACCCTTCGCAGACCCCTGTTGATTGCGGTGTGCCTGCTGGGAGGTCTGGCCGTGCTGCCGGCGGCGACCGACACGATGCCGCTCGACGAGATCCGGTCGGGGATGCGGGGCACCGGCCTCACGGTCTTCCAGGGCACCGAGCGCAGCGAATTCTCGGCCGAGATCATCGGGATCCTCGAGAATTCGGTCGGGGTCCGCCGGAATCTGATTCTCGCCCGTCTCGAGGGCGGCCCGCTGTCCGAGAGCGGGGTCATTCAGGGCATGAGCGGGAGTCCGGTCTATATCGCTGGGCGTCTCATCGGCGCGGTCTCGTACTCGATGGGTTCGTTTCCCAAGGACACCATCGCCGGCATCACCCCGATAGAAGAGATGCTCCACGACGACTCGGGGCCGGTCGCGCCGCTGGTGCGCGCGGCCACGCCGCTGGCGCTGCCCCTGGCGAGCGACTCGTTGACGAGTGTGCGACCCGACCGACTGGCCAGTCCGGATCCGTTCGCGTCGCGCCCCGACGACGTGACCGGTATGGTGGCGCACTCCACCGCCACCGCCGGGTCGCTCGGCGTCCAGTTACGCCAAATCGCGACGCCGCTCGTCATGAGCGGCTTCACCGCGGCCGCGGTCGACTATCTCGCACCGATGTTTCGGGCCGGCGGCATGGCGCCGGTCGTCGGCGGCGCGCTGGCGGCGCAGTCTCTGCCGGACACGCCGTTGACGGGCGGCGACTCGGTCGGGGTCAGTCTCGTCCGCGGTGATCTCGCGATGGCCGGCACCGGCACCGTCACGCTGGTGGACGACGGGCGCGTCCACGCGTTCGGACATTCGTTCTATAACCTGGGTGCGGCGCGGTTTCCGATGACGCGTGCCTACGTCCACGGTGTCGTGCCGAGTCTGGCCATCTCCTCCAAGATCTCCGCGGTCGGCGACGTCCTGGGCACAATCGATCAGGATCGGGCGACCGGTATCGCCGGCAGCCTCGGACCAGGCCCGCGTATGGTCCCAGTGCATGTCTCGCTCACCGCGCCGGATCGAGACCGGGTCGACACGTTCGATTTCGAGGTCGTGGCGCATGATTTCTTCACGCCGCTGCTCACCTACAACGCGATGTTGAACGCTCTGTTCACGCATAGCAGACAGCTTGGCGCGGCGACCTACGTCCTGCGCGGGGAAGCACGGCTGTCCGGGCACGGGACCGCCGTCTTCGAGGAGACCTTCAGTGGTGACAGCGCCGCGGTGCTGACCGCCCTGTATGTCTCGGGTCCGCTGACCGCGCTGCTCAACAACGGGTTCGAGCCGCTGACGATCGAGGGCATCGACATCGCCGTCACCGCACATGACGACGTGCGCAGCGCCGAGATCGAGCGGGTCTGGCTCGACGATCCCAGGCCCAGGGCCGGTCGCACGGTGCCATTGCGGATCGCTGTCCGGACTCACCGCGGCCAGGAGATCACGCGTTCCGTCATGATCGATCTGCCCGCCGCCGCCCGTGGCCGGTTGCAGGTGATCGTGGCCGACGGCACGACACTTGCGCGGCAGGAACGACAGGAATCCGGCCGCGACCTGCAAGCGACCGATCTTGCCCAACTGGTCGATGCCATGAACACGGCGCGCCGGAACAACAGGATCTACGTGCAGCTTCGCCGGGCCGATGCCGGGGCGGTCCTTGGCGGGCGCCGGATGGCGTCGTTGCCTCCCTCGGTGCTCGATGTCCTGGGCTCTGATCCCAGCGGTCCCGGATTCACCAGGCTTCGTAACGCGACCATCGGCGAATGGAGCGTCCCGCTCGATCATGTCGTCTCCGGCTCGCGAGTCCTGACGCTCGACCTGGACCAGCGCTAGGAGCCTGCGCCGCAGAAAGATTACGGCTGCAAATCCGCTCTCACTCATGGTTTTCCCCACTCCTTTTCGTCACATAGTGCCGCTATGCTCCTCAAACGAGTGGAGAAATCCATGGCGATATCGAATTTTCGCTTTCGCAATCTTCTACGGCGCAGACTCCTAGTGACCCGTACCAGTGATTCGCCGCAGGGATCCCCGGCGCGGCGCCAGTCCGTCCGGGCGCGACAACCGAGCACACGTCCCGCGCTCCGCAGGCCAGTCCGTGTGCCGGTGCGGATGCGCAGTCTCGCTGTCACGCTGCCGGCGGCCTTATGCGTCGTGCTGTCGCTGGCAGCCGCTCCGGTCTTCTGGCGGGTGTCGACCCAGGCCGAATTCCTGCGCGGCGAGGTCGATGCCTTGACCATCGACGCCGACGGACATCTCGGTCTCGGTCCGGGCACCGACGAATTCTTCACCACGACCGCGCCCGTGTTGTGGTCCTTGACCACGGCAACAGACGGCGCGCTCTGGGCCGGCAGCGGCAACGACGGCCGGCTCTATCGCGTCGAGTCGGACGGCGGCCGAGAGGTCGTCTTCGACGCCGACGCGTCCGATATCTTCGCCCTCGCCCCCGCGCCTGACGGGGCCGTATTCGCCGCCACGTCGCCCCGCGGACAGATCTACCGCGTGACCCCGGACGGCAGTGCCACGACAGTGTTCGACCCGGACGACACCTACATCTGGGCACTCCTACCCGAGTCCGACGGCGCCCTGCTGGCGGCGACGGGTGACCCGGCGCGAATCTATCGGATCGATCCGGCGGCGAACGAGGCGGAGGTGCTGTTCGAAAGCGACGCGACACATGTCCTATCTCTGGCGCTGGAACCGGGGGGCGCGGTGCTGGCGGGCACGGAGTCCCCGGGGCAGGTAGTGCGCATCGACCGCACCGGGAGGGCGTTCGTCCTGCTGGATTCGCCGCACGACGAGGTTCGGTCTCTGCGGATGCATCCCGATGGCGGCGTAATCGTGACGGCGGTGAGCGGCCAGGGCGGGACGGCGTCATCGGCGGCGGCGCCAGCCACCCCGGCGAGGACCCAGAGCACGGGCACACCATCCGTCTCGGTCACGACCAGCGTGACCGCGGTCGTCGTGGCGGACAGCACCGCCACCGCGGCGCCGGCCGCCTCCACGAACGGGCCGGCATCCGGCGGAGGCAGGGGCGCGATCTACCGAATCGCCGCCAATGGGCTCTGGGATGAACTCTGGAGCTCGGACGCGGACACCCCATACGATGCGGTCATCGACGTGAATGGCGAACTGCTGGTCGGCACCGGAACGGACGGCAAGCTCTATCGGGTGTCGAATGAGCCGCCGCGCACCGTGTTGCTCGGTCGCGCTCCGGCCCGGCAGATCACGCAGTTTCTCAGGCAGCCGGATGGATCCTTTCTCTACAGCACGGCCAATCCCGGCAAGGTAGTGCGACTCACTGGTGCGCTGGCCGAGCGGGGCACTTACGAATCGGAAGTGCGCGACGCCGGGACCGCCGCCGCGTGGGGCACTATCAGTTGGCGCGGCGCGACGCCTGGCGGCAGCCGGATCGAGCTCTCGACCCGGTCCGGAAACACGGAGATGCCCAACGACACGTGGAGTGCATGGTCGCCACCGTCGACGGCCGCCGACGGTACGCGCATCAGCAGTCCCAACGCGCGCTACCTGCAGTGGCGCGTGACGCTGTTCGCCGGCGACGCTCCACCTCGGCTCACGTCGGTCACCGCCGCATATCTCCCTCGCAACCTGAGACCCGAGGTGACGCAGGTGACCGTACATCCCCCGGGCACCGTGTTTCAGCAGCCGTTCGGCACCGGCGACCCGCCCTTGGCTGGACTGGAGGAAGAGCCCCGGGCCGACTCTGCCGCCGCCACGCTCGGACGTGAAGGCTATCGAAAAGGGGTGCAGACTTTCGTGTGGCAGGCGTCCGACGCGAATGACGACCGGCTGGAGTACGCAGTCTGGTATCAGCGCGAGGGTGAAGACGGGTGGCGTGTGCTCCGGGAGGGGCTGCGCGCAACCGTGTTCGCCTGGGACACGTCGCTTACACCGGACGGCGCGTACCGCATCAAGGTCACCGCCACCGATGCCCGGGCCAACTCTCCCGAGACGGCGCTGGTCGGGGAACGGGAGAGCGGCGTCTTCGACATCGACAACTCGGCGCCCGCCATCGAACTCGGGGAACTCCGCGAGGAAGATGGCCGGAACCGTCTCGACTTCGCCGTGCGCGACACCCACTCGCCGATTCGACGGGTCGAGATCAGGGAGGATGCCCAACCGTGGCGCCTGCTGTACCCGACGGATGGCATTCCGGACGGACGTGTCGAACAGTTCGTGGTGTGGCTTCAGGGCGACGGCGGGCGCGTTGTCATCCGAGCGACCGACGCCCTCGATAACACCGTCACCGTGTCGGGACGCCCGGAGTGAGCCTGCCGCCCGCAGGCTGGGCGCATGGCTGTCAGGGAGTGTCCACTGCCTCCCGCAGCGTCTGTTTCTCGTCCGTACCGTCCAGAGCGAGCCGTTTCAACAGCTTGGCCAACCCCTGACGGGTGACGCCCAGTTCAAGTGCCGCCTTGCCGCGCCGTCCGCCGGCTCGGGCCAGCGCCCCGCTGACGTAGCGCCGTTCGAAGGATATCCGCGCCTCGTGCAACGTGGGAACGTCCCGGCTCGTGACCGAAAAACCGGAGGGCAGGATCGCCGGTCCCACCACGCCGCGGCGCGGCCCCCGCACCACCAGTGACGCCACGACGTTCTCGAGTTGGCGGACGTTCCCCGGCCAGTGGTATCCAGCCAGCGCCGCCAGCGTGGCCGTGGACGGTGCGGCCCGGCTGCCGGTCAGGGATTGCGCCCGCCGCCAGAAGTGTTCGGCAAGGAGACGCACGTCATCGCCCCGATCTCTGAGCGGGGGGACGATTATCCGGAGGACGTCGAGCCGATACAACAAGTCCTCTCGAAATCGTCCCTGCTGGATTTCCGTCTCGAGCGGGCGGTTGGAGGCTGCAACCACGCGCACGTCGACACGGCGCGGCTGGTTCTCACCAATACGCCGGATCTCGCCGTCTTGCAGCACGCGCAGCAGTTTGGCTTGCGCGCGGGGCGACAGTTCGCCGACTTCGTCGAGAAAGAGCGTCCCTTGCGCCGCCGCTTCGAAGAGTCCGGCACGTTCGGTCACCGCCCCCGTGAACGCGCCCTTCACATAGCCGAACAGTTCCGCTTCGACCAGCTCGTCCGTCAATGCCGCGCAGTTGACTGCGCCGAACCGGCGCGTCGGCCGGGCACTGAGCCGGTGTACGGCGCGAGCCACGAGTTCCTTGCCGCTGCCGCTCTCGCCGGTGACGAGCACCGGGTACGGCGAGTCGGCGACACGGCGGACCGCGTCTCGCAGCGCGACGACCACGTCGCTGTCGCCAATGAATCCAAGATCATCAGGGGCTGGTTCCATCTTCACAATCCGAGTCCTCCGGTGCGCGGAGGCGGTGCAAGAACCTGACCCACCTGCCACCACGCGCCCGACCCCGCTGGTTCCCCGGACCGGCGCACCCGGCATCAATCCGTCGTCGCAGTTTTTTCGCTTACAATGCGGACCGGACATCGCGCTTTCTCACCTCACGCTCCAGTCATATTCATGATTCGCCCGATCCTTCGCTACGGCGCTGACACGCTGCACTGTCCCGCTATTCCGGTTGAGCGCTTCGACACCGAGCTCCAGTCACTCGTCGACGACATGATCGAGACGATGTACGCCGCATCCGGGGTTGGCCTTGCCGCGCCCCAGGTCGGTGTCGGTCAGCGTCTCTTCGTTGCAGATCCGTCCTCGGGACGGTCGTCAAGTGACCTGATCGTCTTGATCAACCCGCGCATCGTCGAACAGGAGGGTGCCCAGCGAGAGGAAGAGGGTTGTCTGAGTCTGCCGGGTTTCGCAGAGCAGGTCACCCGTTCGTCCCGTGTTTTGGTCGAGGGACTGGATCGCGAACGCGCCGCCGTCCGGTTGGAGGGCCGCGACCTGCTCGCCAGGGTGTTACAGCACGAAATCGATCACCTGGACGGAACACTGTTCGTCAACCGGTTGCACGGATTCACCAAGGATCGGATTGTGCGGAAGATCCGCAAACTGCGTCGGTCTGGAAAATGGTGACGATCGCGTTCTTCGGGACCCCGGACTTCGCCGTGCCGTCACTCACGCGCCTCGTGGAGGCCGGCGCACAGGTCGTCGCGGTGGTGACGCAGCCGGATCGGCGCCGGGGCCGGGGTCAGCGGTTGCAACCTTCGCCGGTCAAGGTGGCGGCCGCGGCGCACCGTATTCCGTTGCTGCAGCCCGACCGCGCCCGGGATCCGGAGTTGGCCGCGAGGTTGGCCGCGATCCGGCCGGATCTGGGCGTCGTCGCCGCATACGGCAATTGGCTGCCCGACGAGATCGCCCATGCGCCACGGCTCGGTACAATCAACGTCCACCCATCGCTTCTGCCGAAATATCGCGGTGCCGCCCCGATTCATCGTGCCGTGATCGCGGGCGAGCGAGAGACGGGCGTCACGATGATCAGACTGGTGCGCGAGATGGATGCCGGGCCGATACTGTCGCGCGCGGTGCGGTCGATCGGGCCCGGCGAGACCAGTGCCGCCGTCGAGCGGGCGCTCGCCGTGCTTGGTGCCGACCTGCTGGTGTCGACCGTGCGGGATATCGCCGCCGGACGCGCGACCGAGACCCCGCAGGACCACGCGCATGCGACCTTCGCCCCGAAGCTCACGCACGAAGACGGGCGTATCGACTGGACCCGGCCGGCGCGCGACGTCCACAACCTCGTTCGCGGTCTCCATCCCTGGCCCCACGCCTACACTTACCTCGGTCGGGTCCGCTATCTCATCCTGCGCACCGGGGAGCCCGCGGTTCGAGCCGCGGGCCGGCGCCCGGGGGCGATTATCGAAGCGCGCGGTGATCGCCTGCGGGTGGCGTGTGGCGACGACACATCGATTGTCATCGAAGAGTTGCAGCCCGAGGGCCGTAAACGCCTGTCCACCCGGGCGTTCCTGGCTGGACACCCTGTCGGGGATCGCGCGACATTCCTCCCAACGGCCGAACCGGGATGACGGCGGCCCGCCTGGCGGCGTATCGGGTGCTCCGCGGCGTGCTCGCTGGCAACGACCTGCCAGGGGCGCTGGCCCGCGTGCGGGACAGCTTGCCGGACGAGCGGGATCGCGCGCTGGTGACGGAACTGACCGGTGGCGTCCTGCGGTGGATGGCGGCGTTGGACGGCGTGATCGAACGCATCGCCGACAGACCGACAAGCAGGCTCGACGCCGAGGTGCTCGCCGTGCTTCGGCTGGGCGCCTATCAGCTCCTGTATCTGGACCGTGTCCCCGCGGCCGCCGCGGTCGACGAATCGGTGATGCTGGTCAGACGTGCCGGAAAGTCGAGCGCCGCCGGTCTCGTCAACGCCGTGCTCCGGCGTGTCGCGCAATTGGAACCGCCCTGGCCCCTGCCCCCGGAACCGGCTCGCGGGGCATCCCGCGCAGACGTGCTGGCGTATCTGAGCGTGACCTGTTCACATCCCGAGTGGCTGGTGACGCGGTGGCTCGACCGCATCGGGATGGCGGCCACGAAGCACCGAGTCCGATTCAACAACCGGTCGCCGGCGCTGACGCTCAGGGCGAACCGTCACCGCATCTCACGTGCGGAACTGGCGCGGCAACTGGCGGATCACGGCGTCGAGACGATGCCGACCCGTTTCGCCGGCGACGGACTGCGGGTGGTGGCCGGCAATCCGCGGCTGACTCCACTGGCGGGGCGAGGTCTGTTCGGCGCACAGGACGAAGCGAGCCAACTGGTCGCCGAACTCACCTCCCCGCAACCTGGCGAACGGATCCTGGATGCGTGTGCGGCGCCGGGCGGCAAGACGATTGCACTGGCTTTCGCGATCGGAGCGACGGGCGTCGTGGTTGCCGGAGATCTGCGCCCCGCGCGGGTCCGCCTGCTCAGGAGCACTCTCGAAGAGGCCGGCGCCCGTCACGTGCGTCTGCTACGGCATGATCTGCGCCGTCCTCCGTTTCGACCCGTCTTTGACTGCGTGCTGGTCGACGCACCCTGTTCCGGTCTGGGCACGCTGGGTCGTGACCCGGACATCCGCTGGCGGCGTCAGTCTGCCGACCTTGCGCGGTTTGCGTCCGAGCAGCACCTCCTGCTGGCGCAGGCGGCAGAGCTCGTCCGTCCCGCTGGACGGGTCGTGTACGCCACCTGTTCGAGCGAGCCCGAGGAAAACGAAGAGGTGATTCGGCGTTTCCTCGCAGACCAGCCAGAGTTCACTCTGGTTCATCCCGGCCACCTCGAGGGGGTGTCGATGGGGGTCCGGGCGGTCCTGACCGCGGAGGGCTGTCTCGCAACGACTCCGGAAGACCACGAACTGGACGGGTTCTTCGGCGCCATCCTGAGACGGCGGGCGTGAGCATTCCGGGCGCCGCGGTCGTGACGCCCCTCCACAACCTGTAGTATTTTGAAAGGCTGCATGTCTCCTGGATCGACAGATCCCGACCACACCGGGAAGACCGTGGGGGTCAGACGCTGGCTGGTACGAGCGGGCACGCTGACGTTCCTGCTTGGCGCGGCCGCGGCGACGTTCGGACTGTTCGCGGTCGCCGGACTGCAGGTCGCGCTGCGGTTTCGGGAGGTCGATGTGCCGGATCTCGCGGGACAGACGGTGGCCGGCGCGACCAGCACGCTGTCGGAGGCCGGCCTGTCCGTCCGCCTCGAGCCGCTGTCGCGTATCCATCCCACCATTCCGGCCGGTCATGTGGCGGCGCAGGATCCGGCGGCCGGACTCACCACCCGCAGCCGGCGCAGCGTCAACGTGTGGCTGAGTTCCGGGGCCAGCGCCGGGTCGGTACCGAGCCTGATCGGGCAGTCGGAACGTGGCGCCCGGGCCCGGCTCCTCGAGGACGCCCTCGACCTGCGGGAGGTCTCGGAAATCCGGTCGGGCCGCTACGCCAGCGACGCGGTGGTGGCACAGGAGCCTCCCCCGCTCGGCGCCGCCACGACCGTGTCGGTCCTGATCAACCGCGGCGAGCGCGGTGCCACCTATGTCATGCCTGATCTGATCGGGGTGTACGCGTCGAGCGCGGCGGAAATCCTGCGGGCGCGTGGATTCCGGGTCACGGTTGTCGGCGACTACCCGTACGCGGGCATCGAAGCGGGCATCGTGTTGCAACAGCTTCCACGGGCCGGGTATCAGATCGCTCCCGGAGAAGCGATCTCGCTGGAGATCAGCCGGTGAGCGTGCGTATCGCGCCCTCAATCCTGTCCTCTGATTTCGCCGCCCTGGGGGCTGCGGTCGCCGCTGCCGAGGCCGGCGGCGCCGATCTGATCCACGTCGACGTCATGGACGGCCATTTTGTCCCCAATCTCACGATCGGTCCACCGGTGGTGAGGTGCCTCAAACGCGTGGCGCGGGTTCCGCTCGACGTGCACCTGATGATCACCAATCCGGACCGCCACATCGACGCATTCGTCGATGCCGGGGCGGCGATGCTCTCGATCCATGTCGAGACGGTCGCGCATCTGCACCGCACGATTGCCTACATCAAGACCCGCGGCGTCCAGGCCGGCGCAGTGCTGAATCCGGCCACCCCGGTCTCGGCCCTGGACGAGATCGCGAAAGATCTCGATTTTGTCCTGTTGATGAGCGTGAATCCCGGATTCGGGGGACAGGATTTCATCGAGGGCAGCGTGGCCAAGATCACCCGCCTGCGGCGGCTGCTCGACGAGGCCCGCAACGCGGCGCCTATCGCCGTCGACGGCGGAATAGACTGCGGCAACGCGGCGCGGGTCGTTGCGGCGGGAGCGGAGATTCTCGTTGCCGGCGCCGCCGTCTTCGGCACGCCGGACCCGACAGCTGCGACCCGCGCGCTCCGCGCCGCCGCACTCGGCCCCGTCAGGGCCGCCGAGACGCCTGCGGAGTAAGATCGTCCATCGTGCCAAGCAGCAGCACACACGTTCGGGTCCGGTACGCCGAGACAGACCAGATGCAGATCGCGTACTACGCCAACTACTTCGTCTGGTTCGAAGTGGGTCGCTGTGATCTGCTGCGCTCACTCGGGAAGACCTACCGGGCGCTCGAATCCGACGGTCTGATGCTGCCGGTCATCGATGCCTCGTGCGAGTACCGCCGGCCGGTCCGGTATGATGACGACCTGACGATCCTCACCCGGAGCAATCTGCTGTCCGCGGCGCGTGTGCAGTTCGAGTATGAAGTCCAGCGTCAGACCGACCGGACGGTGGCCGCGGTCGGCCGCACCGTCCATGCCGCCGTGAACCTGGCGGGGCGTCCGGTGCGCCTGCCGGCGCAGGTGCGGGAGATGCTGGCGTGAGAGCGCTCGTCACCGGCGCGGCCGGATTCATCGGTTCGCATCTCGTCGATCAGCTCCTGGCTGAGGGTGCCGACGTCCTCGGACTCGACAGTCTCTCCGACTACTACCCCAGGGAGTTGAAGGAGGCGAATCTCGCCGCGGCCAGAGGCCGGCACGGATTCCGTTTCGTCGAGCGACGCATCCAGGACGCCGATCTCGATTCGTTGCTCGCCGACCGGACGCACGTGTTTCATCTCGCCGCCCAGGCCGGCGTTCGCAAGAGCTGGGGCGCGGACTTTTCGGTCTACGTGGCGTCCAATCTCGAGACGACACAACTGATGCTCGAGGCGTGCCGCCGCACCGGGTTGAAACGGTTCGTCTATGCATCAAGTTCTTCCGTGTACGGCGATCAGACGGCCATGCCGATGCGTGAAGACCAAAGGCTGCAACCTGTGTCACCATATGGGGTCACCAAGCTGGCGGCCGAGCATCTGTGCTATCTCTACTGGGTCAGCCACCGGGTGCCGGCGGTGTCGCTACGCTATTTCACCGTGTACGGACCACGGCAGCGGCCGGACATGGCGTTTCATCGTTTTCTTCGCGCGATGCTGTCCGGAGAGCAGATTCCACTGTACGGCGACGGCGAGCAAACCCGTGATTTCACGTTTGTGCACGACGCGGTGGCCGCCACGATTGCGGCTGCCGACCGCGGCGGCGCCGGGTGCGTCTATAACGTTGGGGGCGGCGCACGGGTGTCCATCAACCGTGTCATCGAGATCATGGCCGCCTCGACGGGCCGCCGGGCGCTGGTCGCGCGGCTGCCCGGGCAGAAGGGGGACATGCGGGATACCTGCGCCGACACCACGGCTGCCCGTCAGACCCTCCGGTTCAAGCCGGTGGTGTCGCTGAAGGCCGGTATCGAGGCACAACATCAATGGATCGTCAACACGGTCGCCGTGACATGAGTGGCAGGTATCAGGGATACGTCCGTCGAGCAAGGCCGGCGCAGCGGCTCGCCGTCGTGATCACGTGCGTCCTGGCTGGCAGCGTGATCGCGTGCGGAAGTCGCTCGGTCGACATCCCGGAGGCGGGTGCGATCGAAGCCGATCGCCTCTTGTTCGAGCGTGGCAGTGCGGCAATCGATGAACGTGACTGGCTGCTCGCCCGGGAGTACTTCATCCAGATTCGCGACAACTACCCGCAGAGCCAGTATCGGGCAGAGGCGCTGCTGCAGATCGGCGATACCTACGAGGGCGAAGCCACGGCGGAGTCGTTCGTACGGGCGCTCGCCGGATTTCAGGATTTCCTGAGTCTGTATCCTACCCACCCGCGCGCCGCGTACGCGCAGTACAAGCTGGGTCTGGTGCACTTTCTCCAGATGAACCGGGCCGAGCGCGACCAGACCGAGACCCTGGCGTCCATCCAGGAATTCGAGTCGTTCATCGACCGCTTTCCGGACCACGAACTGATGCCGCAGGTGCAACAAGCGCTCCGCGGGGCCCGCGATCGTCTGAGCGAGCACGACTATCTCGTCGGCCACTACTATTTCCGGTTCCAGAATTACGCTGGTGCGGTCAGCCGTTTCCGCCAGATCCTGGACAACGATCCCGGCTACACCGCTCGGGACCAGGTCTATTTCCATCTTGGGGAGGCGCTCGTCGCGGTCGATCAGATCTCCGAAGCGATCCCCTACTACGCGCGGATTCTCGAAGAATTCGATGCGAGCGAGTACGCCGACGAGGCCAGCGAGCGGCTCACCGAACTCGATCAAGAGGGTGAGCCGGAACGGTAACCTCGAATCGTCCGTTCCTGCTGGGACACGGGCTGTCAGGGGCCGTCCGTGCTGACGGGCTGCGCCCGGGGCTACGACCGCGATGCCACCTTGGCCGGATTCGGTTCGGCCACGGGGTCGCGTTCGTTCGATTTCTTCCGGGTCGCGCGCATCCGGGCCGCTTCGAAATCGGTGATGCGGGGATGGGACCGAGCCTGTGTGAACCGGTGGTAGTAGTCGGCAGCCGACACCAGCGCCGTCGCCAGGACGACCCATAACGCGATCTGCCCGAGCACGAAGAACTGCTGGAGGTACTCTCTCCCGAGAATCAGCAGCAGAATGGCAATTACCTGCGACACCATCTTCACCTTCCCGAGTGGTGACGCAGGAATCGTGATCCCACGCGAATACGCGACGCTGCGCAGCACGGTGACACCCAACTCGCGACCCAGGATGACCGCAACCATCCAGGCCGGCGCAAGATCCATCTGCACGAGCGACACCAGGGCGGCCGTGATCAGCAGTTTGTCGGCCAGCGGATCCATCAACTGCCCAAACGTCGTCACCTGCTTCCGGCGCCGCGCCAGGTACCCGTCAAGCCAGTCGGTCAACGCGGCGACACCGAAGATGGCCGCTCCGACGAGCGACTTGCCGATGCCGAAGATGACAGTGCCTTCGAACCTGGTCAGGAGAACGACGACTAGGAGGGGAACAAGGAAGATTCGGGCCAGCGTCAGGCTGTTGGGCAGGTTCATCCGGCCTTCTCCACAACACAACTCGGCACACGAGTCGGTTCATTCTACAGTGGCGCCCACTCTCCAACAACCGGCGGGCGCGCGCATTCGTGCCACACGCAGCCGGCGCTCGCGGCCGTGATGTTCCAGTCCGCGAGCGCGTGGGTGACTGGAGCGATAGGTACTCGCGGTCGGATGCTACAATCCCGCCCACATGAAGGCTGTCATTCTGGCCGGCGGGTTCGGGACCCGGTTGCGCCCCCTGACGCTCGACACGCCCAAACCGATCGTCCCGATTTTCAACCGGCCGTTCATCTATCACCAGACGGATCTCCTCCGTCAGGTGCCGGACATCGACGAGGTGATTCTGAGCCTCAACTACCGGCCGGATCGCATCGCGGAGCTGGTCGGTGACGGCGGCGAGGCCGGACTGCCCCTGCGTTTCATGGTGGAACCGGAACCGCTCGGGACCGGCGGCGCCATCAAGTACGCTTCTGCCGGCGTGCAGGACACGCTGCTGGTGTTCAATGGTGATGTCCTGTCCAGCATCGATCTCCAGGCTGTCGTGCGGATGCATCGGGAACGCCGCGCCACGGCGACCATCGTCCTCACGCCGGTCGACAATCCGTCTGCCTATGGCATGGTCGAGACCGATGGAAGCGGCAACGTCCGCCAATTCCTCGAGAAGCCGGATCCAGAGCGGATCACGTGCAACACGATCAATGCCGGCATCTACGTGCTCGAACCGGACACGTTCGATCGGATACCGGCCGGCATCCCGTGGTCGATAGAACGCCAGTACTTTCCCACCTTGATCGAACGCGGCGAGACCTTCGCGGGCTATGTCGACGACAGCTACTGGCTGGACATTGGCACGCCGGCCAGCTACGTACGGGCGCACCGCGATCTCATGTATCAGCGCTGTCCGACGGGACCGTTCGCCGGCCGCGACCCCGATACCGTTCATCGGGATCGCGATTGTCAGGTCGCGGACGAGGCCGATATCGAGGGACCCTGCTTTCTTGGCGCCGGTTCGGTGATCGAGGCCGGGGCGCGGATTGGCCCAGCCACGGTGCTCGGACCGGGATGCCGGATCGCACCGCACGCCGTAGTCGAGGGTGCGATCATTTGGCGCGACACGACGATCGGACCGCACTCGACCGTGCGCGACGCCATACTGGGGTCACGCTGCACCGTGGGGGATCATGCCGAGATCGGGCCAGGCGCAATCCTCGGCAGCGGATCCACCCTCACATCCTATAGTCGAGCGCCCGCGGCACGCTGACCGATGTCTTGCGATCCGAGTGTCTTCAAGGCCTACGACGTGCGTGGGCTGTATCCCAGCCAGATCGACGAAACGCTGGCCGCGCTGATTGGCCGCGCGTTCGTCGCGCATCTCGGCGCGCGCCGCGTCGCGGTCAGCCGCGACATGCGACTGTCGTCGCCGTCGCTCGCCGCAGCGTTCATCGACGGCGCGTGCACACAGGGTGCCGACGTGGTCGACATCGGTCTCATGGGCACCGACCAGATGTACTTTGCCGTCGCCAGAGGCGGATTCGACGGCGGCGCGCAGATCACCGCGTCGCACAATCCCGGCCAGTACAACGGGATCAAGCTGGTCGGCCCGCACGCGCTACCCCTCAGCGGGGACGCCGGGATCTCCGACATTCGCGACATGCTGGTCGGCGGTGCCCTACCGCCTCCGGCCGCCGCACGAGGTGCCTGCACGCACGTCGATGTTTTCAACGACTATGTCGAACATGTCTCCGGATTCATCGACCCGGGGCTGATTGCCCCGTTCTCGCTGGTGCTCGACGCCGGGTGCGGCATGGCGGGCAAGGTTGCCCCGGCATTGTTCGACCGGCTGCCCTGCCGCACCACGCGGCTCTGTTTCGACGTGGACGGGTCGTTCCCGACGCACGAAGCGAACCCACTGATCGAGGAGAACCGCCGCGATCTCGTTGCGGCCGTACGTGCGGAAGCTGCAGACGCCGGCATCGCCTGGGATGGCGACGCCGACCGCTGCTTCTTCGTCGACGGCTCCGGCGACTTCATCTCCGGCGACTTCATCACTGCCCTCCTCGCCGAAGCGTTTCTCCGCAAGACTCCGGGGGCGGCGATAGTCTATGACGTGCGGGCAAGCCGGGCCGTCAAGGACACGGTCGAGGCCCACGGCGGGCGCGCACTCATGAATCGCGTCGGGCACGCCTTCTTCAAGAAACGCATGCGCGACGAACAGGCGGTCTTTGGCGGTGAAGTGACCGGGCACTACTATTTCCGCGACTACTATTACGCCGACAACGGATTCATCCCGGCGCTGCTGCTCCTCGAGTTGATGTCAGTACGCCGTCAGTCGCTGCGCGACCTGCTCGCACCATTGGGCGAGCGCTACTTCATATCGGGCGAGATCAACACCGCACTTGACGACCAGCGGATCGTCGACGAGAAACTGCGGATACTGGCCGAGCGTTACGCTGACGGGCAGGTGTATCGGATGGACGGCGTTTCGGTCGAGTATCCGAGCTGGCACTTCAACGTGCGTCCGTCGAACACGGAGCCGTTGCTGCGTCTGAATCTCGAAGGTTCGACGGCAAAAGAGATGGCGTTCCGGCGCGATGAGGTGCTCGCGGTAATCAGGGCCTGATCGGGCGCCGCGCCGGCGCCCCCGGCCGTCCGGCTCGAGTGACGAGCGGTGCCGATGCGTCAAGTTCTGATAAGATTCGCTCAGCGGCTGTCTGGGCGGGAGTAACTCAGCGGTAGAGTCACGGCTTCCCAAGCCGTTGGTCGCGGGTTCGATTCCCGTCTCCCGCTCCATCCTTCAGCAACGTGTGGCAGATGGCCAGCACCGATCGGTATCCGTCCATCACGATGTCCTCGTTCCGGAAGCGCCCCACCAGTCCGGCGCTTCAGGTGGACGAATGCACGGCGTTCGGCCGTGCGTTTCGTATCAGAGGACAGCTCATGGCAGCGGAACAGGTGATCATTGAAGGCGAGTTCGAGGGCGAGATCGGCATTCCGGACCACGGCCTCGCGATTGGCGGCGCCGCGCGGGTGCGCGGGGAGATCTATGCCCGGTCGATCACGGTGCTCGGTCATGTCGTCGGTAACTTGACGGCGACCGCGCTGATCGAGTTGCGTCCATCGGCGGTCGTCACCGGGCGGTTGGCGAGCCCGTGGCTGAGCATCGAGGAGGGCGCCTGGTTTTGCGGGTCGGTGGACTCGAGGAAGACCGACGCGGCGGTTGCAGTCGCCCGCCACCGGCTGCGCTCCGGACCGGTGACGGCGACCGGCCGTACGGCAACGTGAAACAGGTGTCGCCTCGTCGGGACGCAGCATCGTCGACCGCCGGTCAGCTCCGTGGATCGTTGCATTCGGACGGCGGTTGAGTTCCCGTATCTGGAGGATGTGATGGGCGCAGGCTCACGGTGTCGACGATGCGCCACGGGCGCGCTGATGATCGCGTGCGTCGGCGGCGTTCCGGCTACGCCCGCCGTGGCGCAAACGGCCAGACCCGTGGGCGAGTGGCGGGCGTTCGGCGCCGACGCCGCCAACACGAAATACGCTCCGCTCGACCAGATTACGGCAGACAACTTCACCGACCTGGAAATCGCCTGGCGCTGGAGGTCGCTCTCTGCCGATGTGGCTGCCGCCAACGAGGCGGTCAGTCCGGGACCGTTCAAGACCGCGCCGCTCATGGTCGGTGGCCTGGTCTATGCGAGCACCGCGCTCGGACAGGTGGCGGCGCTGGACGCGGGCACCGGAGAGCTCGTCTGGTCATACGATCCCAGGACCTACGACCGACTGGATCGGCCCGCCAACATGGGCTGGCAGCACCGCGGTGTCTCGTACTGGGAGGACGACCGCAGCAACGATGCGCGAATATTCATCGCCACCCACGATCTGCTCCTGGTCGCCATGAATGCCAGGACGGGCGCCCTCTATCCGGACTTCGGCGCCGACGGGGCGGTCGATCTAAGCACCAGTCTCGGGCGCGCTATCGATCGATCGCGGCTCACGCATTCGCAGCCGCTGGCAATTGCAGGAGATACCGTCATCGTCGGCAGCATCGTGCAGGACACGTCTCTTCGGTACCGGGAAGCGGATCCGGGACACGTACGCGGCTTCGACGCGCGCACCGGCGAGATGAAATGGATCTTCCATACCATCCCGCAGGGCGACGAGTTCGGGGCCGACAGTTGGCACAACGAGTCGTGGCGCTACAGTGGGCACACCAACGTCTGGGGCACGATGGCGGTCGACGAGGATCTGGGCTATGTGTATCTTCCCACCGGCACGCCGACCAACGACTGGTACGGGGGAATGCGGCCGGGTAACAACCTGTTCGCCGAAAGCATCGTCGCCGTCGACGCCGATACCGGTCAGCGGGCGTGGCATTTCCAGGCGGTGCATCACGGACTCTGGGACTACGACTTTCCAACGGCCGGGAATCTGATCGACATCACCGTGGACGGTCGTCCCATCAAGGCCATCGCCCAGACGAGCAAACAAGCCTTCGTGTATGTGCTCGATCGAGTCACTGGAGAACCCGTCTGGCCGATTGAGGAACGACCGGTACCGGCGGGGACCGTCCCGGGCGAATGGTACTCGCCGACCCAGCCATTCCCGACCAGGCCACTGCCCTTCGATTTGCAGGGCATCACCGTCGACGACCTGATCGATCTCACGCCGGAGCTCAAGGAGGAGGCGCTCGCCATTGCCGAGCGCGCCCAACTCGGTCCCATCTTCACCCCGCCCCCGTTGCGCGGCCAGGGAAAACCACTCGTCCAGTCGCCCGGACCGGGCGGCGGCATGAACTGGCCGGGCGCGGCGGCGGATCCCGAGACCGGCCGGCTGTTCATCCCGTCGCAGACCAGACTCAGAGCGGTCGAGCTGATCGAGTACCCGCCGCCGGCCACCGTCGGGTACTTTACCGATCCGTGGGCCATCCCCGTCCCCGGTCCGCAGGGGCTGCCACTCGTGAAGCCACCCTACAAGCGGGTCACTGCGATCGACCTGAACAGCGGCGATCACGTGTGGATGAGTCCGCATGGGGACGGCCCGCGCAATCACCCTGCGCTGCGTGACCTCGGTCTGCCGGCACTGGGCGGTCACAGCGGGATGCATGGCGGCGGCCCGCTCGTCACCAGAACGGTGCTGATCGTGAACTCGGGCGGCAGGGATGTCGAGGATATGGCCGCCGCGGCGCGCGCCATCACCGCCTACGACAAGGACACGGGCGAGTATCTCGGTTCCGTGCCGCTGCCAGGCGTTCCGTATGGCAACCCGGTCAGCTACCTGCACGAGGGAAAACAGTACATCGCGGTCGCCGTGGGCACCTCCGGATCGGACGCCGGCGCCGAGCTCATTGCCCTCGCGCTCCCGTAACCACTCGTGGCACGTGCTCGCCGCATGCGACCGGCGCTGACCCCGGACGCCCCGCGGCGCGCCAGCGATGAAGCTCCGCCTCGACTCGAGCCTGGCGCGGGACCGGCGAATGCTGTGGGATTAGTACGACAAGATTGTGACTAGCGTCAAGATGACCGCTGTTTTGAGCAGCACGTTATAATCCTGCGCCATGTCCGTCCCGTCGACATCCACTTCGCGGCAGCCTGCCGTGGCATCGCGGCGATGACCACGAGCGTCGTTGTCGGGACCGCGGTATTCCTGGTCGTCGTCGCGCTGATCGCGGCAGGCGCGTGCGCCTGGTTCATGGTGCAGCGCGCGCGGCAGCGGTCCCGCGAGATCACCGCGCCGGCCGTCGAAATCACCGCGCCGGCCGTCGAGATACACGCGAGAATCACCGAGAACCATCTTGAGAGCCATCGCAAGATTGACGCGGTCAACAAGCGTCTTGACCATACCGACGCGAAGTTCGTCGAGAGCCATCGCACGATCGACGCGGTCAACAAGCGTCTTGACCATACCGACGCGAAGTTCGTCGAGAGCCATCGCACGATCGACGCGGTCAACAAGCGTCTTGACCATACCGACGCGAAGTTCGTCGAGAGCCATCACACGATCCACGCGGTCAACAAGCGTCTTGACCGTACCGAGGCGAAGTTCGTCGAGATCCATCACACGATCCACGCGGTCAACAAGCGTCTTGACCATCTGGCTCGTATCGAGCAGCTCGCCAGGATCGACCGTGCGGCAAGTGCGGTGCATCAGGCCGCATCCGAGGGCCGGCTCCCGGCCGTGGCACGGAAGAAGCTCCTCGCGCACCTTGACGAGGTGCGAGACGAGCTTTCGGCCTCGGAGCCGCGGACGTGACGGCGATGCCGTCAGAACCCCTGCGGGTCGGCTACGACATCAGCAAGGTGTTCGGCGTATCCGACGGCATCGCACGCTACAGTGAGCTCCTGTTGCGCGGGTTGCTTGCATGCGGTGATGACAATCAGTTCACGCTTTGCAACCTCGGCGGCGACGCTCTGGAGCACGCGCGTGTCGAGCAGCTCTTCGGCGCTGACCGGGCGCGCATCGTGCTCGCCCCGGACGGGTTCCCGCGCGGACTCGACATCGATCTGTTTCACAGCCCCGCGCTGGCGGTTCCGCCTGCCGAGTGCCGCCCGCTCGTGTTCACCTTGCATGACGTCACCTTCATCTCGCATGCCGAATGCCACACGCTCGACAACCGTGTGTGGTCGCTCGCGACGACAGCGATGGCTGCAGCTCGCGCGGCGCGGATCGTTGCCGTCTCGCACTATTCGAAGGCGCAGGCCATCGAGATTCTGGGACTGCCGGATGAGCTGATCGAGGTCATCCACTCGGCCCCCGATCCCTGTTTTCAGCGCACCGAGGACAGCGATCTCCAGCACGCGGTCGCGCGGCGCCTCGGCATCACTCGTCCGTATGTGCTCGCGGTCGGCACCATTGAACCGCGGAAGAACCTGGTCGGACTCATTGACGGCATGCGGCGCCTGCCGGCGGCCCAGCGTCAACGGCTGTCACTCGTGGTGGCCGGACCGGCCGGATGGCGGAACGACGAGATTCACAATCGCCTGCGGGACGCCCAGGGTGAGCTGTCGATTTGTCCGGTCGGCTGTGTCAGCCGCGACGACCTGAACGTGCTCTACAGCTTCGCCGAGGCGTTCGTCTATCCGTCGCTGAGCGAAGGCTTCGGTTTTCCGGTCCTCGAAGCAATGGCTTGCGGCGCACCGGTGGTGACTTCTGATTGCTCCTCGCTGCCGGAGGTCGCGGGCGACGCCGCGATTCTCGTGAACCCGACCGACACCGCCGCGATCGCCGATGCCATCGCACGAGTGGTGTGCGACGAGGCGACACGCCTTGATCTGCGCTCGCGCGGCTTGGCTCGCGCCAGGGAGTTCTCGTGGGAGCGCACCGCGGCGCAATTCCTTGATCTGTATCGACGGGTGGTGAAGGGATGACCGGTAGCGCGTCCGTGTTGCATGCATGCACGATCGTTTCCAAGAACTATCTGTCCTACGCTCGTGTGCTGGCGCGCTCCTTTCTCGACCATCACCCCGGAGGACGCTTCTTCGTGCTCCTGGTGGACCGCCTCGACGGGTACTTCGACCCGGCCGACGAACCGTTCGAGCTCGTCGAGCTCGAGGCGCTCGAGAACCTCCCGGACGTCAAGGCGCTGGTGTTCAAGTACACGGTTCTGGAAGCGAACACCGCCGTCAAGCCGTTCCTGCTCGAACACCTGTTCGCGCAGGAGGGTCTCGAGCGGTTGATCTACCTGGACCCGGACATCCTGGTCCTGCGTGCGCTCGATCATCTCCGGGACGTGCTGGACCGGCACGCGATTGCGTTGACGCCGCATCTGACCGCGCCGATCGACGACGACAGGCATCCGGACGAATTGGCGATCCTGCGGTCAGGGGCTTACAACCTCGGATTCATCGGCCTCGCCAAGCGCGATCCGGTCGAGCGGTTTCTGAAGTGGTGGCAGCACCGGGTGATCGAGCGTTGCGTCGTGCGTGTGGAGGAGGGGCTGTTCGTCGATCAGAAGTGGATCGACCTCGTTCCCGGCTTCTATCCCGATGTGGGCATCATCCACCACCCGGGCTACAACGTGGCGTACTGGAACCTCCACTGCCGCCGCGTCGAGATCGGCGACCAGATCCGCGTGAACGGCGAGCCCCTCGCGCTCCCGTAACCACTCGTGGCACGTGCTCGCCGCATGCGACCGGCGCTGACCCCGGACGCCCCGCGGCGCGCCAGCGATGAAGCTCCGCCTCGACTCGAGCCTGGCGCGGGACCGGCGAATGCTGTGGGATTAGTACGACAAGATTGTGACTAGCGTCAAGATGACCGCTGTTTTGAGCAGCACGTTATAATCCTGCGCCATGTCCGTCCCGTCGACATCCACTTCGCGGCAGCCTGCCGTGGCATCGCGGCGATGACCACGAGCGTCGTTGTCGGGACCGCGGTATTCCTGGTCGTCGTCGCGCTGATCGCGGCAGGCGCGTGCGCCTGGTTCATGGTGCAGCGCGCGCGGCAGCGGTCCCGCGAGATCACCGCGCCGGCCGTCGAGATACACGCGAGAATCACCGAGAACCATCTTGAGAGCCATCGCAAGATTGACGCGGTCAACAAGCGTCTTGACCATACCGACGCGAAGTTCGTCGAGAGCCATCACACGATCCACGCGGTCAACAAGCGTCTTGACCGTACCGAGGCGAAGTTCGTCGAGATCCATCACACGATCCACGCGGTCAACAAGCGTCTTGACCATCTGGCTCGTATCGAGCAGCTCGCCAGGATCGACCGTGCGGCAAGTGCGGTGCATCAGGCCGCATCCGAGGGCCGGCTCCCGGCCGTGGCACGGAAGAAGCTCCTCGCGCACCTTGACGAGGTGCGAGACGAGCTTTCGGCCTCGGAGCCGCGGACGTGACGGCGATGCCGTCAGAACCCCTGCGGGTCGGCTACGACATCAGCAAGGTGTTCGGCGTATCCGACGGCATCGCACGCTACAGTGAGCTCCTGTTGCGCGGGTTGCTTGCATGCGGTGATGACAATCAGTTCACGCTTTGCAACCTCGGCGGCGACGCTCTGGAGCACGCGCGTGTCGAGCAGCTCTTCGGCGCTGACCGGGCGCGCATCGTGCTCGCCCCGGACGGGTTCCCGCGCGGACTCGACATCGATCTGTTTCACAGCCCCGCGCTGGCGGTTCCGCCTGCCGAGTGCCGCCCGCTCGTGTTCACCTTGCATGACGTCACCTTCATCTCGCATGCCGAATGCCACACGCTCGACAACCGTGTGTGGTCGCTCGCGACGACAGCGATGGCTGCAGCTCGCGCGGCGCGGATCGTTGCCGTCTCGCACTATTCGAAGGCGCAGGCCATCGAGATTCTGGGACTGCCGGATGAGCTGATCGAGGTCATCCACTCGGCCCCCGATCCCTGTTTTCAGCGCACCGAGGACAGCGATCTCCAGCACGCGGTCGCGCGGCGCCTCGGCATCACTCGTCCGTATGTGCTCGCGGTCGGCACCATTGAACCGCGGAAGAACCTGGTCGGACTCATTGACGGCATGCGGCGCCTGCCGGCGGCCCAGCGTCAACGGCTGTCACTCGTGGTGGCCGGACCGGCCGGATGGCGGAACGACGAGATTCACAATCGCCTGCGGGACGCCCAGGGTGAGCTGTCGATTTGTCCGGTCGGCTGTGTCAGCCGCGACGACCTGAACGTGCTCTACAGCTTCGCCGAGGCGTTCGTCTATCCGTCGCTGAGCGAAGGCTTCGGTTTTCCGGTCCTCGAAGCAATGGCTTGCGGCGCACCGGTGGTGACTTCTGATTGCTCCTCGCTGCCGGAGGTCGCGGGCGACGCCGCGATTCTCGTGAACCCGACCGACACCGCCGCGATCGCCGATGCCATCGCACGAGTGGTGTGCGACGAGGCGACACGCCTTGATCTGCGCTCGCGCGGCTTGGCTCGCGCCAGGGAGTTCTCGTGGGAGCGCACCGCGGCGCAATTCCTTGATCTGTATCGACGGGTGGTGAAGGGATGACCGGTAGCGCGTCCGTGTTGCATGCATGCACGATCGTTTCCAAGAACTATCTGTCCTACGCTCGTGTGCTGGCGCGCTCCTTTCTCGACCATCACCCCGGAGGACGCTTCTTCGTGCTCCTGGTGGACCGCCTCGACGGGTACTTCGACCCGGCCGACGAACCGTTCGAGCTCGTCGAGCTCGAGGCGCTCGAGAACCTCCCGGACGTCAAGGCGCTGGTGTTCAAGTACACGGTTCTGGAAGCGAACACCGCCGTCAAGCCGTTCCTGCTCGAACACCTGTTCGCGCAGGAGGGTCTCGAGCGGTTGATCTACCTGGACCCGGACATCCTGGTCCTGCGTGCGCTCGATCATCTCCGGGACGTGCTGGACCGGCACGCGATTGCGTTGACGCCGCATCTGACCGCGCCGATCGACGACGACAGGCATCCGGACGAATTGGCGATCCTGCGGTCAGGGGCTTACAACCTCGGATTCATCGGCCTCGCCAAGCGCGATCCGGTCGAGCGGTTTCTGAAGTGGTGGCAGCACCGGGTGATCGAGCGTTGCGTCGTGCGTGTGGAGGAGGGGCTGTTCGTCGATCAGAAGTGGATCGACCTCGTTCCCGGCTTCTATCCCGATGTGGGCATCATCCACCACCCGGGCTACAACGTGGCGTACTGGAACCTCCACTGCCGCCGCGTCGAGATCGGCGACCAGATCCGCGTGAACGGCGAGCCCCTCGCCTTCTTCCATTTCAGCGGCGTCGAGCCCGACCGGCCGGAAAGCGTCTCGCGACACCAGAACCGGTTCCGTCTTGGCGATCTCGGCGACCTGCGGCAGTTGTTCGAGCGCTACATCGGTCTGCTCCGCGCCGCGGGGATGGCAGAGACGCGCCGCTGGCCGTACGCCTTCGCCAGCTTCGACAACGGCGTCGCGAT
Organism: Vicinamibacterales bacterium; assembly: GCA_965220695.1. GTDB lineage: Bacteria > Acidobacteriota > Vicinamibacteria > Vicinamibacterales > UBA8438 > UBA9620. Next base: position 1,632,887 of record OZ244838.1, read on the forward strand.
TCCCAACCTGGTGCGTGAGCATTATCTGTCGCTGGGCGAGGAACGCAGCCGGTTCGGTGATCCCTTCGCGACCGATGGCGAAGGAAGCTACTGGCATTGGATGAACGGGGCAGATGGCCGGCGGACGCCGCCGTACTTGTCCCGACTCATGTTCTATATGTGGGAAGGGGAACAATTTCTTCAAATCGTCTATCCGGACCCTCGCGAGGCTGATCTCGGCCGTTTGACCGAGTGGATCACCGAGCACGGCAAGCAGACATTCGTGCTGCCGGACGAGATGCTGACACACCTCCCACCCCCGCACCAGGAGAGCGCGGCGCCGGTGGTGCTCACGCGGCGAGCGACAAGGCGCACGCTGCGACGGATGTACGAGTCGAGATCGGCCCGCACCTTCAAGGAGTGGCTCAAGCGCCGCCTCCGCGCTGACCGCATCCGGGCCCTCAAGCGGCTCGTGCTGCCACTCGTTACCGGCCTGCGCACCGCGAGTGCCGTCCCCGGGCCGCAGGTCGCGGAGACCGATACAAACCAGCGGGAGGTCGTGAAGACCAATACCAGCCAGCCGCAGGTCGTGGAGACCAGCCAACCGCAGGTCGCGGAGACCAGCCGGTCACAGGCGGGCGTCAACGTGCTCGGGTATCTCCGGACCGAGAGTGGCATGGGCGAGGGGGCACGCTCGATCGTGCGCGCGGCAGAGGCGATCGGACTGTGTCACTCGGTATCGAACGTCACCGTCAACGTCGTCTCGCGCATGAACGATGACACTGTCGCCGATCGGCCGGATGCGCCCGACTACCGGATCAATCTGATCGTGGTGAATGCCGACCAGGTGCCTGACGTCGTCCGGGATGTCGGCGAGGAGCGGTTACGCGCGCACTACAACGTCGGCGCCTGGGTCTGGGAACAGGACCGCTTCCCCACCGCCTGGCTTGGGGCGTTCGACCATTTCGACGAAATCTGGACCCCGAGCCGCTTCTCGCTCGACGCCCTGTCGACGGTGTCACCCCTGCCGGTCAAACGCATGCCGCATCTGATCGACGTGACTCCGAGCGCCGAGGCGTCGCGGCAGACGTTCGACGTGGCGGAGGACCTGTTCGTCTTCCTCTTCGTCTTCGATTATCTCAGCTACTTCGATCGCAAGAACCCGCTCGCGACGGTAGGTGCTTTCCAACGCGCCTTCTCGGCCGACGAGCCGGTCGCCCTGATCTTGAAGTGCGCCAACTCGGCCTTCGATTCCGACTCGCGTGCGGCGCTCGAGCGCGCGGTGGCGAGCCGGCCGCAGATACGGCTAATCGATCGGTATCTGCCGCGGCAGCAGGTCATCGACTTGATGGCGGTGTCGGATGCCTACGTGTCCCTGCACCGGTCGGAAGGGTTCGGCCTGACCATGGCTGAAGCGATGTGCCTGGGCAAGCCGGTGATCGCCACGCACTACTCGGGCAACACCGACTTCATGACCCCCGCGAATTCGCTGCCGGTCGGCTATCGCCTGGTCACGCTCGAGCAGGACGCGGGCCCCTATGAGCGAGGCACGCGCTGGGCCGATCCGGACCTGGACCAGGCGGCGCGGCACATGCGCCGTGTCTACGACGATAGAACACTCGGTGCGCGATTGGGTGAACAGGCAGCCAGTGACATCGCCGCGCAGTTCGGCCGGCAGGCGGTGGGCGCGATATTGCAGGACCGCGTCGCAGATATCCTGCGACGCGACGCGCGGGGCAGACCGACACATCCCGCCCGGTAAACCGCTTCTGACGGCAGCGGCCAGACGTGCGGCCTGGCCGCTGCCGTTGCGTGAATTGGTCGGGATGACTGGATTTGAACCAGCGACCCCCTGACCCCCAGTCAGGTGCGCTACCAGACTGCGCCACATCCCGACGCGTGACGCGGGCGAACGTACGAGTTACACGCGCTTCCGGCTCCTTGGCGTTCGCGCGGTCTTGCGTGCAGCGGCTGGCGCCGCAGGTTGCGGGTCCTGCTCCACGACGTCCGGACTGTGGTCGACGGCTGCCGAGGCGCCGTCGTCAGACTTGTCGAGCAGGGCCAGGATTGACCGCAGCCCCGCCTTCACTTCCTCCATCCGTGCGCGGACCTCATCGCTGAGCACCGCCTCGAAGCTCAGCGTATCCTGGTCGTCGGCGTCCCCGGCGGGGGACTCGTTGAGGAGCTTCCGCCGGGCCGCCCCGAGCGTGAGACCGTCGACGACAATCAGCTTCTTGATCTGGAGCACCGTGTCCAGATCTACCCGGCGATAGAGCCTGGCCTTTCCGTTGGGCTGCTCCACGCCAAGATCGGGAAACTCCGCTTCCCACGAGCGCAACACGTACGACTGCACTTTGGCAATGGCGCAGACATCGGCAGCCTTGAACACTGCCTGTTTCGGGATCTTGACACCGGACTCCATTGCCGAGACTCAAGCTGGTTCAGTATACACCGCACGGTTCACCGCCCTCTGACCTTGAACCGGATCGGCGTGCCGACGAAACCGAACGCTTCCCGCAACCTGTTCCGCAGATACCGTTCGTAGGAGAAGTGCAATCGTTCCCCACGCGTGGTGAAGAGCGTGAACAGGGGCGGCGCCACCCCGGTCTGCACGGCGTACCTGATCCGGATCTGGCCCTTCCGTGCGCCTGAGGGTGCCAGACGGCTTGCTGCCCGCTCGAGCGTACGGTTCAGCGCCCCGGTGGACACCTGGCGCCGGCGGGCGACACCGACCTCATCGACCCGCGCGAGCAGACGCTCCGTCCGTTCGCCGGTCAACGCGGACAGATGGACGATGGGCGCATAATCGGCGAATTTCAGGGTGTCGCGGATACGGTGATCGAAGTCCTTCACGAAGTCCGGACCTGATCCCTTCACCAGATCCCACTTGTTCGCGGCGATGACGACCCCACACCCGGCCGACTCTGCCTCCCCCGCGATCGCCGCGTCACGGCGTCCGACCCCCGCCGCCGCATCCAAGACCAGGACGGCGACGTCAGCCTGCGCCATGGCGTGACGCGCCCGCACGACGCTCACGTTCTCGATTTTTCCGCTCCGGGCGACCTGTCCCGGGCGGCGAAGACCCGCCGTGTCGACCAGTCGCAACGTCCGCCGCCGCCAGCGCACGACGTCCTCAATCGCATCCCGTGTGGTTCCCGGAACCGCGCTGACCAGTACCCGGTCTTCCCCGAGCAGCCTGTTGAGCAGCGATGACTTCCCCACGTTCGGACGGCCGACGATCACGATCCGGGTCTCCGGCGGATCCTCGGCGCCCTCCGCGTCAGACGCCGCCTCGATGCCACCGGGAACCGCCGGCAGCCGTAGCACCACCTCGTCCAGCAGTTCGCCGATGCCGTGGCCGTGCTCCGCCGAGATCTCCAGGACCGGTTCGAATCCGAACCGGTGAAACTCGGTAATCCGGTCCCGCGCCCGTAGATCGTCCGTCTTGTTGACCACCACCACGACAGGGATCCCGCGTGTGCGCAGTTCCTCCGCCACCTCGTCGTCGGCGGGCACGGGCCCCTCGACGCCATTCACCATGAGGACCAGCACATCCGCGGCATCGGCAGCTTTCCGCACGCGCGCCGCGACCGCCGCCCGCATCGGATCTTCGCTGGCCCCGATGACACCACCGGTGTCGATCAGCGCGAACCACCGACCCTGCCATTCGACGACGCCCCCCACCAGATCGCGGGTCGTACCGGCCATCGAGGTCACGATCGCGCGACGGGTTCCGGTCAGCCGGTTGAACAGAGTCGACTTGCCGACATTGGGCCGGCCCACGAGAGCGACCTGACCGTGCGGAAGAACGTCGCGACGCGGCATGATCGGTGTGACTCAGGTCCGTGGTTACTGGCTTGACAGCCGTAAGTGACAGTATCTATGATGCTTACAGACGTCCAGAGCGGAGGCGCATGATAAAGGTCGACATCGTCAACGAGGTATCCAGGCTCGCTGACATTACCAAAGTGAAAGCCGAGGTCGCGGTCGACGCCGTGTTCGATGCGATGCGCATGTCGATGCAACGCGGCGAGCGTATCGAGTTGCGCGGGTTCGGTGTCTTTCAGGTCAAACCTCGCAAACGCGGTATCGGTCGGAACCCCCGAACCGGCAAGGAGGTTCGCATTCCGCCGGGGCGCACCATCCGTTTCAAGCCGGGCAAGGACCTCCAGGACATCGAAACCTAGCACGTTCGGCCGTCGTATGCCGCACGTCCCATCCGCCTGGGAGCCGTACATCACGGTTCAGTCATCTTGATTCCACGCAGCGCCCCGTTGCCACCGCCGGACACGATCGAGGTCCATCCAGCCTCCGTGCCCGCGCCCGCACCTGTCAGGCGGCGCGGGCGTCCCTGGGTCAATGTCGTCTTGTTCCTCGCGACGGTCGCTAGCACCACAATGGTCGGCTGCGGGTGGTACGAAGGGTTCGTGTCAGATTTCGACAGTATCCCGCAACGTCCCGCGACCTTGTGGCACGGGCTCTGGTACAGCGTGACGATCCTGGGAATCCTCGGCGCCCATGAATTCGGACACTATTTCGCGTGCCGATACTACCGCGTCGATGCTTCGTTGCCCTACTTTCTTCCGTTCCCGTCCCTGGCGGGAACCGTCGGGGCCTTCATCCGGATCCGCCAACCGATTCCCACCAAACGGATGCTGTTCGACATCGGTGTGGCCGGCCCCATCGCAGGGTTCGTCGTCGCGGTGCCGGCGCTGTGGCTCGGGCTCAGCCTGTCGCGGCTCGTGCCGCTGCCCGACGACTTCTCTGGCTTGTCGCTTGGCGAGCCGGTGCTCTTTCGTCTTGCGGCCTGGTCGATCTGGGGTTCGGTCGCTGACGGACTCTCGCTCAATCTGCACCCGGTCGCCTTCGCGGCGTGGCTCGGTCTGCTCGTGACGGCGATCAATCTGTTCCCCATCGGCCAGCTCGACGGCGGGCACATCTCGTACGCCGTCCTCGGATCGCGGTCGACCACGCTCACCCTCGCCGCCGCCGCCGCGGTGATCCTGCTGACGGTATGGTCCCTTAGTTGGCTCCTCTGGGGCGTGCTCATGATCGTGATGCTCGTGGCGTTCGGCCCGCGTCACCCGCGCACACTGGACCACCACGTTCCGCTCGACCGCACCCGGGTCTGGATTGCGGTCGCCGCTCTTGCCATGTTTCTGGTCTGCTTCACTCCGGCGCCGCTCGAGATATTCGACATCACGGCAGAGTGATCAGATGGGTGAAGACAACGGTCCGCGAGCCTGCTACAGCATCCAGAGCGGATCCACGTCGACGACCACCCGCCGCTTCACTTCGACCCGGTCGTCAAGTGCGGTCTGCAGCGCCTCCCGCATCTCGCGGCGGTGATAACCCTTCAGGAGCAGTTGTGCCCGGTACTGCCCGCGCAGCCGGCCGAGCGGGGCCGACGCCGGCCCCAGCACGGTGAACGACCGGTGGCCGGACCGTACCCGTTTCGCCAACTCCCACGCCTCCTCCATCGTCCGAGCGAGGCTGGACCCGCGTACCACGGCGCTCACCAGGGCCATTGCAGGCGGATACCGCATCGAGTCACGGAAGCGCATTTCTTCCCGGAAGAACGGGTCATACGCCTGACGGAAGGCGAACCGGATACTGTAGTGGTCCGGATACAGGGTCTGTACGATCGCCTCGCCCGGCCGGTCACCGCGGCCCGCCCTCCCCGCCACCTGCGTCAAGAGTTGGAACGTCCGCTCGGCGGCTCGAAAATCGGCGACGCCGAGCCCCACATCCGCCGATATCACTCCGACCAGGGTGACTCGCGGGAAATCGTGTCCCTTGGCTACCATCTGCGTGCCCACGAGCACATCGACCGCGCCCCGGGCGAAGCGCTGCAGCACCTGCGCCGCGGCGCCCTTCCGGCGGACCGTGTCCCGGTCCAGTCGCGCGACGCGGGCCTCGGGCCAGCATGCACGGATCTCCGCTTCGACGCGCTCGGTGCCGAAGCCGACCTGTTCCAGATACGTTCCGGCGCACAGGGGACATGCCGCCGGACGCGTCCTCGAGTATCCGCAGTAGTGACACCGGGCGCGGTTCGCGTGTCGATGAAAGGTCAGCGAGACGGAACAGTTGGGACACTCCAGGCTCTGGCCGCACTGGCGGCAGAACACCGCCGCCGCGAAGCCCCGCCGGTTGAGCAGGATCAACACCTGCTCGCGCCGCTCGAGGCGTGCCTCGAGCGCGGTCGCCAGCAGATCGCTCAGGATCACGTCGGGACCGCGAGCCGCGAATTCCTCTCGCATGTCCACCACCCGCACCGTCGGCAGTGGACGACTGTACACGCGCTCGGCGAGCGTCACCCGCCGATACCGCCCCTGTTCGGCGTGCCGGTAGGTCTCGAGCGAGGGTGTCGCCGAACCCAGCACGACAAGCGCCCCCGCCTGCTTGCCGCGCATGACCGCCACGTCGCGGCCGTGGTACCGCGGCGCGTCCTCCTGCTTGTAGGACCCGTCGTGCTCCTCGTCGACGACGATCAACCCGACCGATGGCAATGGTGCAAACACCGCCGACCGCGTCCCGACGACCACGTCGACCTCACCGCGGCGAATCCGATGCCATTGATCGTGACGCGCACCGGTCGGGAGCCCGCTGTGCTGGACGGCGACACGGTTGCCGAAAGTCTGGCGAAAACTGGTCGCGACCGCGGGGGTCAACCCGATCTCCGGCACGAGAATCAGCACTTGCCTGCGCCGGGCGACGGCCTCCCGCGCCAGCCGTCGGTATACCTCGGTCTTGCCGCTGCCGGTGACGCCATGCAGCAGCGTGACCGAGAAGTCGCCGGTCCCGGACGCCGCCGAGAGCGTGTCGACAGCGTCTTGCTGTTCGCGGGTCAGGGTCAGTCCCTCGACAGTGGCCCCGATCATCGGTTCCGGGTCTTGCGCCGGCCAGGGATCCCGCTCGACGACCTCCCGAGCCACCGCGACCGCGCCTCGTGCGGCCAGACGCGCGACCGTGTCCCGCGACACCTGCCGGCGGGCCAGATCGGAAAAGGTCAGACCGGCCGGCGCCGCGCTGAGCAGATCCAGGGCTGCCCGCTGACGCGGCCCGAGTCTCGTGTCCCGCTCCCGCAGCTCGAGTCCGTGGGGTGTCGCCCGGACCACCTGCATCTGCCTGAATGCGTTGCCGCGTCCCTTCAAGGGCTGGATCAGCGACACCAGGCCATCGCGCGCCATCGTCGCGAGGACGGCGTGCAGACCGGTCCACGGGCGTCCGCCGCGTGACCCCAGTTCCCGCTGCAGCCGCGCCACCGGATGCGGTTCTCCATCGGCAATCCGTTCGATCACCAGGCGCCGGGCGTCGCTGAGGGCCCCCGCCGGAACCGCCCTGCCGGCCGCGGTAATCCGCACCTGCCGCTCGCTGACGATCCAGGCCTTCGGCGGCATGGCTGCCGCAATCGCATCGCCCGGCCCGCAGGCGTAGTACTCGCTTACCCACAGGGCCAGGCGTACGACGTCGGCGGGCAACAGCGGGTCCACGTCGAGCAGGTCGACGAGCGGTTTCAGCGCATCGGGTTCGTCGGGCGCCGCGTCCGGCTGCTGCGCGACCACGCAGCCCGTCATTACCCGTGCCCCCAGCGGTACCAGCACTCGAACGCCGACATCCGGCACCGGCAGCGGGTCGGGCACCAGGTAGCTGAGGCATCCGAGCCCCGGCACGGGCACGGCGACAGAGACGATACGAGGCATCAGGTCGGTATCCGGACGCGCCGGCGGGTTGGCGGACAGCGCGCCGCGCGGCGCGTCATTCCGCGAGCAGTGCCCTGACCTTCTTCATGTCCTCCCAGACATCACGTTTGCGGTCAGGACTGCGCAGAAGGAAGGCAGGGTGAAACGTCGGCACCAGCCTGGCGCCGCGGTAGTCGTGGACCTGGCCGCGCAGGCGGGAAATGGCCTGGTCGCTCCGCAACAGGGTGCGGACCGCGAACGCGCCGAGCGCCACCACCACCCGCGGGCGAATGGCGTCGAATTGACGAAACAGAAACGGTTCGCAGGTCTGCACTTCATCCAACTCGGGGTTCCGATTGTTGGGCGGACGGCACTTGATCACGTTCGCGATATAGACCTCCTCGCGGGTGAGCCCGATCGAGGCGATGATGCGGGTCAACAATTGTCCGGCCCGTCCCACGAACGGTTCGCCCTGACGATCCTCGTCCCGTCCCGGCGCCTCGCCCACGAACATCAGATCCGCATCGGGGTGACCGACCCCGAACACGAGGGTGGTGCGTCCTGCGTGCAGCTTGCACCGTGTGCAGTCGCCCAGATCCTCGCGAATCTGCGTCAGGCTTTCGGTCCCCGAGGCGTCGGACTCGACCGGAGATTTGTCAATGTGTGGATCCGGAGCGGACGGCCCCTCGCCGCGCGTTGACCAGGCCGGGTCGCGGCTCACCCCTGTCACCCCGAGTTCGGCGAAGAACTCGAGATGCGCCTGCAGGTCGTCACGCCGGGGCATCGGTCTCCGCCGGGTTCGCCGTCGTGGCCTCTCCGAGCCGGGCCGCAAGCTGGTCGACAATCACCCGCGCCATTTCGCGCTTGGACTGCAGCGGCAAGTCGGTGACGGAGCGCGCATCCACCAGGACCGCCGCGTTGGTATCGACCTCGAACCCGGCATCGGTCCGGGATACGTCATTCGCCACGAGGAAATCGACCCGCTTCCGTTCGCGCTTCGCGATCGCGCGAGTGACAAGATCGTCCGTTTCGGCGGCGAATCCGACCAGCACGGGCCGCGGCCGCCCGGCCCGCCACTGTCCCAGTTCGGCGAGGATGTCCGCCGTGGGGGTCAGGGTCAGAGTCAGAGGTGCATCGTCCTTCGCGATCTTCTGATCGCGCGCGGGTCCCGCCACCGTGTAGTCCGCCACGGCCGCGGCCATCACGACCGCATCTACCGCAGGGGCCAGAGCCATGACCGCGGTCCTCATGTCGGATGCGCTACGCACCCGTGTCAGATCGGCCTCCACCGGGGGCTCCAGTGTCGTGGGTCCCAGCACGAGCTGAACGCGGGCGCCCCGTTGCAACGCCTCGGCGGCAATCGCGAGCCCCATCCGGCCGCTCGATCGATTCCCGATGTACCGCACCGGGTCCAGGTCTTCGTACGTGGGTCCCGCCGTCACGAGCACGCGGCGCCCGGTCATGTCCGCGGGCGCCCGCAGTACCGCCACGGTCGCGCTAACGACGTCGGCGGGCTCGGCGAGCCGCCCCTTGCCGATCCACCCGCACGCCAGATAGCCCTCTCCCGGTCCGACGATGTGCACGCCCCTGGCCCGCAAGGTGGAGAGGTTCGCGACCACCGTCTCGTGCGCGAACATGTTCGTGTTCATGGCGGGGGCGACCACGACCGGAGCACGGGTGGCCAGAAACAGCGTCGTCAGAAAATCGTCCGCGATCCCCAGCGCCAGTTTGGCGATGACGTTCGCGGTCGCCGGTGCGACAAGCAGGGCGTCGATGTCGGTCGCGAGCGCGATATGCTCGATATCGGCATTGGCGCCCGGTGCAAACTGGTCCGTGATCACGCGTCGTCTGGTGATCGCTTCGAACGTCACCCGCCCCACGAACTTGTGCGCCGACGGGGTCATGATCGCAACGACGTCGTGGCCCGCCTCCTGCAATCCGCGCGCAATCTCGATCGCCTTGTAGGCGCCGATGCCGCCGGTGACGCCGAGCGCAATCAATCCCATCCGTCACCCGGCCTGCGGGGTCTCCTCGCGAAACGCGCGCGCGATGGCCTCGCGCGCCGGTCCGGCGACCCGCCACGACGTGCGTTCCGCGATGATGATGCAGCGCAGCTCCTCGACGCACGCGTCCAGCACGTCGTTCACGACCACGTAGTCGTAGTCCACCATCCGTTCCACCTCTCGGCGCGCCACCGTCAGACGCCGGACGAACTCCGCCTCGCTCGATTCGTCCGCACCACGCCGCCGCAGGCGTCGCTCCAGAATATCCGGAGACGGTGGCAACACGAAGATGCTGACCGCGCCGGTCTCCAACGCCCGCACCTGCCCGGCGCCTTGCACATCGATGACCAGCGCCAGATCGACGCCCTCGTCAAGCCGCTGACGGGTCTCTGCGGCGCCCGTGCCGTAGAGGTGACCGAACACTTCCGCCCACTCGAGGAATTCGCCCGCCGCCCGCATCGCTTCGAAGCGGCGCCGGCTCACGAAGTGGTAGTCGACCCCATCCTGTTCATCCGGACGCGGAGGACGGGAGGTGTAGGACCGCGACATGTCCAGTCCGGCTACCCGCTCTACGAGCGCCTTGACAAGAGTCGTCTTGCCGGTGCCCGAGGGGGCCGACACCACGAACAGACAGCCTCTCCGCGGCACGTGTGGCATTCGTGGTTCCGTCCTCGTCATTCCACGTTCTGGGCCTGTTCCCGGAGTTTCTCCAGTTCCGCCTTGGCCGCGACGATCAACTCGCTGATGTCCAGACCTTCCGCTTTCGACCCCAGCGTGTTGATCTCGCGATTCATCTCCTGCAGCAGAAAGTCGAGCTTGCGGCCGCACGGCTCGGGGGCGTCCGCGAGTACCGCCCAGTGGGTCACGTGTCCGCGCAGCCGGGCCAGCTCTTCGCTGACGTCGGATCTGCCGGCGACACGCACCAGTTCCTGCGCGACGACGGACTCGTCGGCCTGCACATGCTCCCGCAGTTCAGCGACACGGGTGGTCAGCCGTGCGACGAGCGCCGTTGCACCGGTCTCCGCGGCGGTTGCGAGCCTGTCCAGGAGCATCGTCACCCCCGCAAGTCTGCCGTCGAGATCGGCGCGCAGGTAGGTCCCCTCGCGCGTCCGCATGACATCGAGCCCACGCAGCGCATCGTCGACGGCAGCAGCAACCGCGTCTCGAATCCCGCTGCGGGTCTCCGCATCCGCCTCGCGCTCCTGCACGACGACCGCCTGCGGAAACCGCAGGATGTCACTGGACGCGAGTCCTCCCGACGCCAGTTTACGCGCTTCCACCCGTGCCACCGCCATCGACAGCGCCTCGACCAGGGACTCGTTGATCGTCACGTCCACCTCGGGTGGGCGTATAGCCCGCAGGGTGACCGCCAGTTCGACCCGCCCGCGGGCGACCCGGCGTTTCACCGCGGCCCGCAGGTCGTTTTCCTGCTCCGCGAGCAATGGCGACACTCTGATCTGCACGTCGAGATATCGATGGTTGACGCTGCGCACGGTCACCGCGATCGCCGCCAACGCATGTTCGCGGTTCACGGACGAGAACCCGGTCATCGACTTGATCATGAGCGCCTGTCCGCGGTCGATTCCCGAGCGTCCTCCGACCGCGCGACCGGCGTCTGCTGCGCTGCGCTGCGACCGGTGGCGTCCGGACCATCAAACTCGGCGTCGAAGACCTGAGTCGCGTACAGTTTCGAGTACACGCTGTCGGATCTGGACAGCAACTCGGCGTGCCGGCCGCTTTCCCGCACCCGCCCGTCCTCGAGCACGATAATCACGTCCGCGCGACGAATCGTCGACAACCGGTGCGCAATGACGAACGCAGTCCGGTTCAGCAACAACTTCTCCAGGGCATCCTGCACCAGCAGCTCGGATTCGGCGTCGAGCGCCGACGTCGCCTCGTCGAGAATCAGGATGGGCGGGTTCTTCAGCAATGCCCTGGCGATCGTCAATCGTTGGCGTTGTCCGCCGGACAGCAGTTGTCCGCGCTCGCCGATCATCGTGCCATAGCCGTTCGGCAACTCGACGATGAACTCGTGCGCATGGGCGGCACGCGCCACCGCTTCGATCTGCGCCCGGCTGGCCCCCGGCGCCGCGTAGGCGATGTTGTCGGCAACAGAAGCGTCGAACAGAATCGTGTCCTGCGTGACCATGCCGATGGCGCCGCGCAGCGAGTGCAGCGTCACGTCCCGCACGTCGACTCCGCCTACCAGGATGGCGCCGCCGGTGACGTCGTAGAAGCGCGGCACCAGATTGACCAACGTCGTCTTGCCCGCGCCGCTCAAGCCGACCACGGCCACCACCTGCCCCACGGGCACGGTGAAGGACACGCCGCGCAACACCGGTTCACCTTCGTCGTGATATCGAAAGGCCACGTCACGGAACTCGATGGCCGTGTGCAGCGGGGGCAACGCGATCGCCCCGGCGCGCTCGGGCGTTTCGGTATGGGTGTCGAGCGTCTCGAAGATACGCTCGGCGGCGGCGATCGCCTGCTGAATGTTCGCGTTCACCCGGCTCAGCTTCTTCACCGGCCCGTACATCAACAGCAGCGCCGTCAGGAACGACACGAACTCCCCGGCGGTGAGGTCGTTCGCCGCAATCTCGCGGCTCCCGTACCACAGCACGCCAGCCACGCCGAAGCCGCCCAGCAACTCCATCAATGGCGGCAGGGCTGACAAAGTGCTCGTCACCTTCATGTTCGTGCGGTACAAGCGGCCGGACGCGTGTTCGAATTTCCGCTTCTCGTAGTCTTCGGCCTGAAACGCCTTGACGATGCGGTGTCCCGTGAACGCTTCGACCGCCAGATGGGACAGTTGCTCGAGCTGTTCCTGGCTGCGTCTGGTCGTCCGCCGGAGTCGCCGCCCGAGGTGCGCCAGCGGGTAGATCACCAGCGGGGCGCCGGTCAGGCAGACGAGCCCCAGGCGTGGGTCGCGATACAGCAACAGCGCGGCGAACGCGACCACCGCCAGCGATTCCCGCAGGAGGTCACCGCAGGTCTCGGACACGACCTGCTGCACGCGGGCGATATCGCTGGTCAGCCGTGACAGCAGACGTCCGGTCGCTCGGTCGCCAAAGAAGGTATTGGACTGCCGCAACACATGGGCGAACAGATCGGTGCGCAGATCGCGGACCACGCGTTGCCCGGCGTCCGCCATGAGATACACCGAGAAGTAGGCGCCCGCGCCCTTCACGAGATACAACCCGATGATGGCGCTGCAGATCAGCCCAACCCGGTTCCCTTGCGGCAACACCTCGTCGAAGATCGGTTGAATGATGAACGCCAGCCCGCCGGATGCCAGCGCATAAAGCACCATGGCCGGCAGGGCCGCCAGCACCCGCGCCTTGTGCGGGATGGCGTAGCGCAGGAGTCTGCGAAGTGGGTTCACCGGTGCTCCACTCTCAACCGCGTTCCGACGGTTCCTGGCCGTCCTCGAACCCTGCCGGATGGGTCGTGTGCCAGCGCCAGGCCGTCGCCACCATCTCGTCCAGGCTGGTGAACGCCGGCCGCCATCCCAAGTCTGTCGCGATCCGTTCCGCCGACGCACACAGCACCGCCGGATCGCCAGGACGTCTGGAGGCCACGGTCGTACGGACCGACTGCCCCGAGATCCGTTCCACGGCCTGAATGACGTCGCGCACCGAATGCGGGCGGCCCGTGCCCAGATTGTAGACCTGCGCCGTGCCGTCGGCGTCCAAAGCGTCGAGGCCGCGCACATGTGCGGCCGCCAAGTCGGAGACGTGTACGTAATCCCGTTCGCAGGTGCCGTCGTTCGTTGGATAGTCGTCGCCGAAGACCAGCAGTGGATGGGCGTCCCGCGCCGCGGCGATTGCGCGCGGGATCAGGTGCAACTCCGGGGCGTGCGCCTCTCCGAGGTCGCCATTCACATCGGCGCCGGCAGCATTGAAATATCGCAAGGCGATGGAACGCAGTCCATGCGCGCGCGCGAAGTGCCGCAAGGCGCGTTCGACCGCCAGCTTTGTCTCACCATAGGGATTGATCGGGTTGGTGGGATGAGATTCATCGATGGGGATGCTGACCGGTTCCCCGTACACGGCACAGGTCGAGGAGAACACGAGGCGCTGGACGCCTTCAGCCATCATCGCCTCGAGCAGCGACAGCGACCCGCCGACGTTGCAATCGTAGTACTGCGACGGGGCGAGCACCGACTCGCCCACCGACAGCAGCCCCGCACAGTGCACCACCGCCGTGATCTTGTGGTCGCGGAGCACCGCGCGCACCCGTGCGGTGTCCCTGACATCCGCTTCGATCAGCGGAGCACCCGCCACCGCTGCGCGATGTCCGGCGACCAGGTTGTCGAGGACGACCGCGCGGCGCCCGGCAACCCGCAGCACCCTCACGATGTGACTGCCGATATATCCGGCCCCACCCGTGACCAGCACGGAACTCACATCATCGTCCGATCGAGTGGTAGGTGAATCCGAGGCGGGTCATCTGCTCGAGATCGAACAGGTTGCGTCCGTCGAAGATGACCGGGGCACGCATCAGATCCCGAATACGCGAGAAATCCGGTTCACGGAATTCGTTCCATTCGGTCACGATGGCGAGCGCGTCGGCGTCCTGTACCGCGTCGTAGCTGCGGGCGGCCAGCGCGATGCGCGTGCCGAAGATGGTCCGCGCGGAGGCGTGGGCGTGCGAGTCGTAGGCCGTGACGTGCGCGCCGGCGTCGAGCAGCGCCTCGATCAGCACAATCGACGGCGCTTCCCGCATGTCGTCGGTGCGGGGCTTGAACGCAAGCCCCCAGACCGCGATGCGCTTGCCGTCGAGCGGGCCGAGCACCTCCTGCATCTTCTCGAAAAGCCTGCGCTTCTGCGTGGCATTCACCGACTCGACCGCTTCGAGAATGCGGAACCGATAATTGGTGTCCCGCGATGACCGGATCAGGGCCTTGACATCCTTCGGGAAACAGCTCCCGCCGTATCCGATCCCGGGGAAAAGGAATGAAGGCCCGATCCGGGTGTCGGACGCCACGACCCGCCGGATATCGTCTACGTTTGCCCCGACACGCTCGCAGACATTCGCCACTTCGTTCATGAACGACACACGGGTCGCCAGCATCGCGTTCGCCGCGTACTTGCCGAGTTCGGCGCTTCTGCAGTCCATGACGATGATCGGGGCGCCGGTCCGTGTGAATGGAGCGTACAGGGCGCGCATCAGGTCTGCCGCCCGATTGTCCTGGAGCGTGCCGACCACGACCCGGTCCGGCTTCAGGAAGTCCTCCACCGCGGACCCCTGCTTGAGGAACTCCGGGTTGCTCACCACGCTGCAGCGGTGAACGGTTTCCGACGCGATCAGCGCCGCCACGCGCTCCGCGGTCCCCACCGGCACCGTGCTCTTCAACACGATCACCGTGTCACCGGTGACGGTCTGCGCCACATCACGCGCGACGGCCAGCACTGTCTGGACATCCACAAGGCCGTCCTCGTGTGGCGGTGTCCCGACGGCGATGAAGATGACCTGTGCGTCGCCCGCCGCGGGCGACAGCGCCGTGCTGAACCGCAGACGCTTTTCGCGCCGGTTGCGGCGCACCAATTCGTCGAGTCCCGGCTCGTAAATTGGAATCCGGCCTCGTTGCAGCGATCGGATCTTGCCCTCGTCGACGTCGACACACACGACCTCGTTGCCGGTCTCTGCAAGACAGGCCCCGACGACGAGGCCGACATATCCGGTGCCAACTACGGCAATCTTCATTGGCTTCGTCGCCTGCGTGTCGTTCGACCGTGCATGGCCGGTACGGCTGCCGTTCGATGCGAAAAAAACTTCTAACCGTAGCACCGCGCCGACGAGGCTGTCAAGAGAGCGAGGCTGTCAAGATATTGATGTACAAGGAGTTGCACGGATGACCAGGGACTGGATCGGAGGCCGCCGTGTCTGCCCGCCGCCCGTGGGAGACACTCGCGCGGCGCCAGGCGCGGCGCCGCGCCGGATCGACAGAGCGTGGTGAGAATCCGGATTCGGTATATTCAATCGAGAAACGACGCCGTCCAGCCCATTCGACATGGTCTCGGCACCACGTCCGCTGCCGGCGTTGTCTGCGTCGCGGCCGCCCACCGGCGCGCGTACGGGATCATCCACTGATGCGAATCAGCATTGACGCACGGGAACTGCTGGGGCAGCGCACCGGTGTCGGCCGCTATCTGGCCGAGCTGTGCGCCGAGTGGTTGCGGGTCGACCCGCCTCTCCAGCACGAGTTCAGGCTCTACGCGCAGCAGGCGGGCGACACACCCGCGGTGCTGGGCGCGCCCTTTGATTCCGCAACCTCGGATCGGTTCAGCTATCACGCGGTCCCTGGTGACGGCGGCGCGCTCTGGGAGCAGACCAGGCTGGCGGCGGCCATCAACGCCGCGCCGCCCGACGTGCTGTTCGCACCGGCGTACACCGTCCCGTTCCGGATCCGCGCGCCCATCGTCGCGACCATTCACGACATCAGCTTCGAGACCCATCCGGAATGGTTCACCTGGCGCGAAGGATTGCGCCGGCGTTGGCTGACCCGGCACAGCGCGCGGCGCGCCGCGCACATCATCGCCACCTCCGGTTTCACCCGCGACGAGATTGTCCGTCACCTGCAGGTTCCGCCCGACCGGGTCTCCGTCATCTGGCACGGTATTCGCCGTCCGGTTCCACCCGCGGGTCTGACGCGTGAACCGATCGTGCTGTACGTCGGGTCTATCTTCAATCGCCGGCACGTGTCCGAATTGATCCGCGCCTTCGCCCGCGTGACCCGCACCTGTCCCGACGCCCGCCTCGTGTTGGTCGGAGACAACCGCAGCCATCCGCCTGAAGACCCGGCGCAGCTCGCCGCCGCCGCCGGCATCGCCGGCCGCGTGTCGGTACGCCGGTATGTGGATGAACAGGAACTGGCGGTCCTCTACGGGCGGGCGACGGTCTTCGCGTTCCTCTCGGAGTACGAGGGGTTCGGCTTTTCGCCCCTGGAGGCGATGGCGGCCGGGGTGCCTCCCGTCGTCGGAGACACCCCGGTCGCACGCGAGTTGTATCGCGATGCGGCCGTGCGGGTTGGCGTGACCGATGTACCGGCGATCGCCGAGGCGATCGGCGCGCTGCTGCAGGATGGATCGGCGCGGCGGGCGACGCTCGCTGCCGCCGGGGCACGGCTGTCCTGCTTCACCTGGACGCGGGCCGCGGCCGAGACCCTGACCCTCCTCGAACGCGAGGGTGGCCGACAGTGACCGACCTCGCGATTGTCATCGTGAGCTATGACGCGCGCATCGATCTCGAGGCCTGTCTGGCGCAGCTTCATCAGGCCCCACCGCGCGTGCCGCACGAGATCGTGGTTGTCGACAATGCCTCCTCCGACGACTCGTCGGCGGCGGTCCGGTCGCGATGGCCGTCGGTGACGGTGATCGACGCCGGCGACAACCTCGGGTTCGCGCGGGCGACGAACATCGGCATCCGAGCCACCGAGAGCCGGTTCGTGCTGCTGTTGAACAGCGACACGCTGCCCCCGGCCGGCGCGATCGATCACCTGATCGACCTGCTGTCGGCGAGGGACGAGATCGCCGTCGTCGGACCGCGTCTGGTGGACGCCGCCGGGATACTCGAAATCTCGTTTGGCCCGATGTTGTCGCCGTTCGGCGAGCTGTGCCAGAAATGTCTGGTTCGCGGGCATGCCCGCCGCACACCGATCCTGGCTGCGCTGGCGGCCCGGCGCGCCCAACGCGAACGGGTGGTGGACTGGGTCAGCGGGGCGTGCCTGCTCGTGCGGCGGAATGACGCCCAGGCGGTGGGACTGTTGGATGAGCGGTTCTTTCTCTACACCGAGGATGTCGATTTCTGCTCGGCGATCAGGGCCCGGGGTCGGAAGGTGCTGTTCACGCCGGCCGTCGAGGTGGTGCATCACCGGGGCCGATCGGGCCGGCGGCATCCGGACGCCGCCGCGGCGGCCTACCGTCGCAGTCACCTGGCCTTCTACCGCAAGCACCATCCCGCCTGGTACCCGATACTCCGGTTCTATCTCGGCATGCGCGGACACCTGCCCCCGGAGCAGTAACCGGCCGGTCGCGTCGGGCGAAGACCGCGGACCCGTGACCCGGGCTGCTAGCAGTCCGTGGTGGAACCCCGCGTTGCACCGAGATTGGCGCTGCGCCCGCGTGGCAAGGCGCGACGAGGGAGCAAATTGGGGCATTTGTGACCGAGGAGCAACGCCGCCACGCGGGATGCAGCGTGAAACAGCTGAATTCCGCGGGAAAGCGCAGAATTCAGCGGGAATCGAATGCAGCGGGGCTTTCACCGCGGGCTGCTAGGATGGTAAGCGGTCGGCCCCGGCGTCGGCCTTTCGAGTCCGAACGCCTGCAGCGGCGGCTGATTGGCGGGTAACCAGATGCGGATCGCCATTGACGTCCGAAAACTGCATGACTTCGGCGTCGGAACCTACGTACGCAATCTCCTGCATTGGCTCGCCCGGCTCGACCGGGAGACCGAGTTCGTCCTGGTGTGCCGGCGGGCCGACTGCGAGCACGTCGAAGCGCTTGGTCCGAATTTTCGGGCGCTGCCAGACCGATCGGCGCACTACTCGATCTCCGAACAGTTGACGGTCCCCCTGCGCGTGGCGCGCGCGAAGGCCGATCTGTTCCATGCGCCCCACTATGTGCTCCCGGCCCTCACCCCCTGCCGCTCGATTGTGACGATCCACGACTGCATCCATCTGATGTTCCCGCAATACCTCCCCGGGCGGCTTGCCCATCTCTATGCCCGTACGGCATTCCGGGTGGCCGCGATCCGCTCGGCGCGGGTGCTCACGGTCTCGGAAGCGTCGAAGCGGGACATCCTGCGCTACTGCCCGATGCCGCCCGAAAAAATCAGCGTCATCTACAACGCGATCGACGACCGATTCAGCGAGCCGCCGAGCCCCGAGCGGATGGACCGCGTCCGAGAGCGCTATCAGTTGCACGGCAGGTTCCTGCTCTACTCGGGCAACGTCAAACCTCACAAGAATCTCGAACGCCTGATCGACGCGTTCGCGCGGCTCCGCCGGCAGGGACCGGGCGATATCACGCTGCTGATCACCGGCAGCGAGATCTCGCGATATGCCACCCTGCGGCGTGCCGTGCATCGCTACAACCTGCACAAGCACGTACGTTTTCTGGGATTCCTCAGCACGGAAACCCTGGCCAGTCTCTATCATCTGGCCGACGCGTTCGTGTTTCCTTCGCTCTACGAGGGATTCGGATTGCCGCCGCTCGAGGCGATGGCGAGCGGGACGCCGGTGCTGACGTCGAACACCTCATCGCTGCCCGAGGTCGTCGACGATGCAGCGCTGCTGGTCGACCCGCAAGATCCGGAGGCGATTGCCGCCGGCATGCACCAGATTCTGTCCGATGCGCCAACCAGGGCTCGCCTGATTCGAGACGGACGGGCGCGCGCGGCCAGTTTTTCCTGGGAGACGTCGGTCAAGCGGGTGCTGGACATCTACCGGGAGGTAGGCGCCAGCTGATGACCGCAACGCCGCCGCGAGACGGCGCCAGCGGTGCGCGCGGGTCGAGCTCCCCGCGTCGCGTCGCCCTTGTCCATGACTGGTTCACCGGCATGCGCGGCGGCGAGCGCACGTTCGAAGCCATGTGCGAGCTCTTTCCCGGCGCCGATCGGTTTACCTTGCTGCACGTTCCAGGATCGGTCTCCGGGACGATCGAGTCCGGTCCGCTGCATACGTCATGGCTGCAGCATCTGCCGTTCGTCTCCCGGCACTACCGTCCGCTGCTGCCGCTCTTTCCGAGCGTGGTCGAACAGTTCGACCTCGACGGGTTCGATCTGGTCATCAGCTCGAGCCATTGCGCCGTCAAGTCCGTGGTCCCGACCGGGCGGGCGCGCCATCTCTGCTACTGTCATACGCCGATGCGGTACGCGTGGGACCAATTCGACATCTATTTCGGTGCAGATCGGGTCGGCGCGGCCGCCAGCCCCCTGTTCCGGTGGGCGTTGAGCGCCATGGCCCGGTGGGATGCGTCCACGTCCAACCGTGTCGACCGCTATGTCGCGAATTCTCAGTATGTTGCGGACAGAATACGCCGATACTATAATCGTGCCGCCACCGTGGTGCATCCACCCGTCGACACCGCATTCTTCCGGCCTGGCGGACACCCCCCCGGCCGGCATGCCCTGCTCGTGTCAGCGCTGGTGCCCTACAAGCGCGTCGATCTGGCGATTCGTGCGTGCGATCTGGCGGGTGTTCCGCTGCGCATCGTCGGAACCGGCCCGGACAGCGAGCGTCTCCGGCGCGCCGCCGGCCCCGACGTCGCGTTTCTCGGAGCGCTGTCCGACGAAGAGGTCCGGCGCCAGTATCAGGACGCCGCGGTCGCACTGCTCCCGGGCACGGAGGATTTCGGCATCGCTCCGGTCGAGGCGCAGGCCTGCGGCCGTCCCGTCGTCGCACTCGGACACGGGGGGGCCTGCGAGACCGTGGTCGACGGCGTCACCGGCGCGCTCGTGCCCGAGGCGACGGCTGACGCGTTCGCCGGCGCGATCGACCGGATTGTCCGGGCGCCGCTCGATACCAGCGCCATTCGCGAGCACGCGCTCCGCTTCTCCCGGGATCGGTTTCATGCCGAATTCAAACAGCAGGTCGACGAGCTGATGTCCGACTCCACGGAGCGCGGCGCGTCATGAATCCCCGCGGGCGCGAGATCATGCTCGCCCAGGGCATCGCCGACGCCCTGATCGGCGTCAGCATGTTCGTCGTCGCCTATCTGCTGCGCTTCGAGACCGATCTCATCTCGATCCCCAAGGGCAAGCCGGAGCTGATCTACTACCTGCAGCTCGCTCCCTTCGTCGGTCTGCTGGTCCCGTTCGGTCTCTGGGTGCAGGGGGGATATCGAATCGGACGAGTGCGCTCCCGGGTGGACGATTTCTTTGCCGTGCTCGTGGGCAGCCTCGTGGCGGTTGTGCTCGGGTTGGCGGGCACGCTGTACTTCCAGGCCTACTACGTGTCCCCGGAGCTCAAGGACCAGGGCGCCTACGAAGTCTCACGCTTGGTCTGGGCGCTGTTTCTGATGCTCTGCGTCGGGGTGTGCTACGCCTCTCGCGCCGCGATCCGCGGCGCTCGTGAACGTCGGTGGCGCAAGGGTATCGGACTGAAACGGATCGTGATCGCCGGCACCGGCGACGTGGCCCGGCATCTTGTCGACAGGATGCTCCAACTCGGCGGGCTCGGCTACCGGATCGTCGGATTCGTCGACGACCGGGCCGGTGGCGACCATCTCGGCTATCGCGGGCTCCCGTTGCTCGGCACGCTCGCCGAGGTGGGCGACATCATTCGGCGGGAACGGGTGGATCAACTTTACATCGCGTTGCCGCTGGACGAGCACGTCAAGATGATCGAGTTGATCGATATCTCCAATCGCGAGTTCGTCGACGTCAAGGTCGTCCCTGATCTGCTGCAGGTCATCGCGTTGCGCGCACGTCTCGAAGACCTGGACGGCGTCCCCATCATCAATATCAACGACGTGCCCCTGCAGGGGCTCAACGGCGTCGTCAAGCGAATCATCGACGTGACGATCTCGGCGGTCGCGCTCCTCGGCCTGAGCGGGCCGTTCGCGATTATCGCCGTCCTGATCAAGCGCACCACGCCCGGGCCGGTGTTCTACCGTCAGGAGCGGATGGGTCTCGATGGACGCGGGTTCAGCGTGTACAAGTTCCGCTCGATGCTGGCCGACGCCGAGCGGGACACCGGGCCGGTCTGGACCCGCAGGGACGACCCGCGGCGTACTCCGGTGGGCCGGGTGCTGCGACGGTTCAGCATCGACGAGTTGCCCCAGCTCTGGAATGTCCTGCGCGGTGACATGTCACTCGTCGGCCCCCGCCCGGAACGTCCGTTCTTTGTGGATCAGTTCAAGCAGCACGTGCCCCAGTACATGCTCAGACACAAGGTCAAGGCAGGTTTGACCGGCTGGGCTCAGGTCCACGGGTGGCGGGGCGACACCTCAATCGAGAAACGCATCGAGTACGACCTGTACTACATCGAGAACTGGTCCGTCGGGCTCGATTTCAAGATTCTCTGGCTGACGGTCCTGCGCGTTTTCTTCCACCGTCACGCCTACTGACTCCGGAATCGGACGCTGAACGATGAGCACGCGTATCGTCATCACGGGCGCGGCCGGGTTCATCGGGTCGCATCTTGCGGAGGCCCTCCTCGATCGGGGGCACACCGTGCTCGGCATCGACAATCTGCGTACCGGCGCGGCGGCCAACATCGCGCACCTGACGAACCGGGACTTTCGGTTCATCGAGCACGACGTCACCAACGACATCCATGTCGATGGTCCGGTTGATTTCGTCCTGCACTGGGCGAGTCCGGCCAGTCCGATCGACTATCTCGAGCTGCCCATTCCCACGCTCAAGGTCGGCGCGCTCGGCACGCACAATGCACTCGGTCTCGCCAAGGCGAAGCGTGCCACGTTCGTCCTCGCGTCCACTTCGGAAGTGTATGGCGATCCGGCCGTGCACCCCCAGACGGAAGATTATTGGGGCAACGTGAATCCGGTGGGTCCACGGGGCGTCTACGACGAAGCCAAACGCTTCGCGGAGGCGATGACAACGGCCTATCACCGGTATCACGGCCTGGACACCCGGATCGCGCGGATCTTCAATACCTACGGCCCCAGGATGCGAATCCGCGATGGCCGCGCCATACCGAACTTCATCGCCCAGGCGCTGCGGAACGACGACCTGACGGTGTACGGGGATGGAACACAGACCCGCAGCTTCTGCTATATCAGCGATCTGGTCGACGGGATCCTGCGCCTGATGCACGCCGAGGGAAATGATCCGATCAATCTCGGCAACCCCCACGAAATGACCGTCGGCGACCTCGCCCGGGAGATTATCGCGCTGACCGGCGCCACCAGTCGGATCGTGCACCGTGCGCTGCCTGTCGACGACCCCAAGATACGCCAGCCGGACATCTCCCGGGCTCGGGCGCGGCTCGACTGGGAACCGCGGGTCTCGCTGACCGACGGTCTCCAGCGCACGATTGCGTATGTGCGGAGCACACTGGCGGCCGTCCCGTCGTCATCAATGGCACCCTGACGCCGCGTCAGGAGACCTTGCTCAGGACACGGGTGACATGCACGATGTAGTGCAGGCCCGACGCGAGCGTGACCCCGAGCGCGGCGTACACCGCGATGTCGACGACAAGCGATGGCTGCCCCAGCCAGTTGAAGTACAGCGTCACCGCCACGGTCAGGATGTAGACCAGGGTTGCTGCCTTGCCCAGTTTGGTCGGAGGAAATGAAATACGTCCGAGGGACAGGTGCGCGATCGCTACCGTGACGACGATGATGACGTCGCGGCTGATCACGAGTACGGTCAACCAGATCGGCAAGCGGTTGGGCAGGTCGAGGCTCGACATCGTGAGCACGACGAACATGGAGATCAGCAGCAGCTTGTCGGCCATCGGATCGAGCAGGGCGCCGAGCGTGGTCGGCTGCCCCCACCAGCGTGCCAGCAGTCCATCGAGGGCATCGGTGACGCCCGCCAGAATGAAAACGATGACCGCCCAGCCGTTCAGCCCTGACACGACGAGGATGATGAGCGCCGGGATCAGGAGCATCCGAAGCAGCGTGAGCTGATTCGCGACCGTCAGCGCCGACATCGCGTTACCGATCATTCCCGATCAGCCTGCCGAGTCGCTCGATGGCCGACACGGCCTCCTCGCCCGTCACCACACGGCTCGGCTGAAAGGTGTTGTGTTCGAGCGGCGCCAGCACCCCTGCCGCGACGGCCTCCGCGGCGACAGGGTAGCTGAGATGGCTCGACGGCATATCGGAAAAGATCGGTCGCCGCGACCCGCCGGACGGTCCCCTGTCATCGGACAGACGACGCACCCGGACGATCACGCCGGCGAACTCGGCGCGGGTCACGGCACGTGACGGCTGGAAACGATAGTTTGCGTCCGCTTCCATCACCCCGGCCCGCACGACCGCGATGATCCATTCGTATCCCGGGTCGTTTCTGGCGTCCGTGATGATGGTGGTTCCTGCGCCTGCCGCCTCAGCCAGGAGCGCGTCGAAATGCATGCCGAGCAACGCCGCCAGTAGCCCGCGTGTCAACACCGGGGCGGCTTCGATCTCGCGATACTCCGCGGGACGATCGGCCTCCGACCGTCTCGCCTCCCGGTCTGCCTCCAGGTTCGCCAGCGCACGCGCGATCTCGTCACTCGGTTCGATGGCGTCGGCTCGCAGCAGCGCCTGCTCTCCGCGGTCGAGGTCGCCCTCATCCAGATAGATGTCCGCCATCAGCAACCAGGCGGCCACGGCGTTGGGGTCCAGCAGCACCGCCTGCTCGAGATGTCGCAATGCCGCCGCGTAGTCTTGCTGCCGCTGTTCCACCGCGGCCAACTCGACATAGAGGAACCCGCTTTCGGGAGACTCGTCGATCAAACGCTCGTAGGCAGCCCTGGCCTCGCCGTCCCGTCCGGCCGCCCCGGCCGCGCGGGCCTCGACGACCTGCTCCATGAGTAACGAGAAGCGAAGCTCTTCGACCCGTCGCAACAG
Organism: Vicinamibacterales bacterium; assembly: GCA_965220695.1. GTDB lineage: Bacteria > Acidobacteriota > Vicinamibacteria > Vicinamibacterales > UBA8438 > UBA9620. The sequence goes on from OZ244838.1 coordinate 1,657,070, forward strand.
CGGCGTCAGAGAGGGATCTGCTGCAAATGCAGCTTCGAAGCTCTCGATCGCCTCGGGGACGCGATCGACCTGCAGCAACGCCTCGCCGCGGCCGAGCAGCGCCGGAGAGTAGGCCGGCGCACGAGTCAGCGCCAGCTCGAAGCGGGCGACCGCGTTCTGCGCCTCGCCACGGGACAGTCGCACGAATCCCAGACCGGCCTCGGAGGGATGAAACGCCGGGTCCCGGTCAAGTGCGGCGGTGAATCGGACCTCGGCCGCCTGAAGATCGCCAGCCTGGAGCGCGAACCACGCACGCTCGTGATCGCTCACCGCGGGGCTGTTGGACAGCGTCGCGGGGACCGCGGGAAACGGATAGTCGGGATAGACCGGAGCCGTGTCAAGCGGGACGCGAGTGACGCACCCGGCCGCGATCAGCCCTGCCACCAGGATCGCATGAATGCTCCACGGACGCATGGTCATGACGTCGTGCGTACTCCGGATGGCCGCTCCGGTCCTGGATTCGGTGGCCGGCCACTGGTGTTGCAACCCGCCGTGGCGCAGGGCGCCGCATCGCCGGGTCCTGCGCGCAGCGTCGGGAAAGCCTTCGAAATCTATCGGACGATCGACGCCTCGGGCGAGGCCGACAATCGCCGGATGCGCCCGGGTGGAGGCATCCGACGACGAGCCCGCGTCCATCACGCGAGCGATTGTAGCACGCGCTCCCACGGGACCGCGCCGGCGCGCAGCAGCAGCGGACGAAGGCCTCGGACGTCGACAATCGTCGATGGTGCGCCGGTCAGCGCTCGCGGCGAGTCCAGCACCATCGAAACCGCCGCACCGAGCGCCTGCGTCACCTCCGCGAGCGTCGCGGCCGGAATGACGCCGGCGCGATTTGCGCTCGTGGCGGTAATCGGATGACCGCACTCCCTGGCCAGACTGCGCGCCACGGCGGCCCGCGGCACCCGCACCGCCAGCGAGCCGTCGGCAGCGGCAACGCCGGCGGGCAAATGCTGGTCCGCGGTAACGACCAGTGTCAGTGGACCGGGCCAGAATCTGTCCGCCAGGCGCCGGCCGAGCGCCGGCAATCTCCCGAGGCACGACTCCACCTGGGTCAGGTCGGCCGCTACCAGCGGGAACCCGGTCCCGGCGGGTCGTCCCTTCAGGGCGACCAGCCGCGCGACCGCCGCCGCTTGGCGGGGATCGATGGCCAGACCGTAGAGCGTGTCGGTCGGATAGGCGACGATCGCACCCTCGCGCAGGGCGGCGACCGCCGCCGCCAGTGATACGGCGCGGTCCCGATCGGGACGAGTTCGCAGCGTCAATACGCGATCCTCACCCCCGGGCGCCGGTCGATTGCAGCGCAGGTTCTGTGCCGGTCCGATCTGCCATAATCAGATTCGAGACCCAATCCGGTGCCGTGCGGCGTACCACCCGCAAGACCAATGCGCTCCAAGACCGATCGCCGGAAACCGCCTGCCCGCCCGCGTGTGCCACTCACCCGCCAGCGTGGCGGCCCGCACGAAGACAAGACCAAACGCCCCCTCCGTGAACGGAAACACAAAAAAGTACCGTCCAGGGAGGCAGCGCAAATCCCGGAACGGTACCAGGTCGTCAGAACTGAATCTTGACGTCCGATCCGTCGGCCAGGTGGATGGTGTCGATGAATCGGATGCGCTGCGGATTGGTCCGCATGACCAGTGAACTCGTACGTGCGCCGTGGCCGAAGAACCGCACCCCCTTCAGGAGCGTGCCTTCAGTGACCCCGGCGGCGGCAAAGACGATGTCCCGCCCGCCGGCGAGATCCGCCGCGCTGTAGACACGGTTCATGTCCACGATGCCCATGGCGCGGCAGCGTTTCTCCTTTTCCGGCGTATCCACGACCAACCGCGCCAGGATCTCGCCGTTCAGGCATCGCATGGCGGCCGCCGCGAGCACGCCTTCCGGTGCGCCGCCGGTACCCATCACGGCGTGAACGCCGCTGCCCCGCACCGCCGCCGAGATCCCAGCCGACAGATCTCCATCGCCAATCAGACGGATCCGCGCGCCCGCTGCGCGGATGTTCGCAATGAGCTGATCGTGCCTCGGTCGATCGAGCACGATCACCACGAGATCCTCGACCTGTCGGCCGAGACACGTCGCAATCGCCCGCAGGTTGTCAATCACCGGCGCATCGAGACTGACCGCATGCTTCGAGCTGGGGCCGACCACGAGCTTCTCCATATACAAGTCTGGCGCATGCAACAGTCCGCCCCGCTCGGCCGCGGCCAGCACCGCAATCGCATTCGCCGAGCCCGTCGCACACAGATTCGTGCCCTCCAGGGGATCGACCGCGATGTCCACCAGAGGAAACGGCCCGCGGTACTCCGGGTTCTGCGCATGGGCCATCCCCACCGGTTCGCCGATATACAGCATCGGCGCTTCGTCCCGCTCACCTTCCCCAATCACGACGCGGCCGTCGATCGGCACGCGATCGAGTGTCGCGCGCATCGACTCCACCGCCACCTGGTCCGACAGGTGACGGTCGCCCTGGCCCATGGTGTGCGCGCAGGCGATCGCGGCCTCTTCCACGACCTGCAGGAACGCCGCTGTCGTATCAGTTTTCATCGCTCGGTCGCTGGTCGTTCATGGCGGCATGCCCTCGCATGGCGCCGCATACGCAGCGCATCAGCGCCCTTCGCTGTGCAGCGCAGGCGCCTACGGCAGACGCCCGGTCACAGCCGGGCCACCCGTACCGGCGCACCGTGCGTGACGCCGAGCCGTTCTGCCGCGCTGTCGGCGTTGGCGGCGATCTCCAGGTGATCCGTGCTTCCGAACAACGCGCAGACCTCGTTGACGGCGATGTCGTCGTAGGTCTCGACCAGTCGCCCCACAGAATACGCCGCCACCTCGATCTCGATGGAACCGCCGGCGGCGACGCGGTCAACGCTTCTTCGCTCGATGTTGGTCACCAGATTGCCGAAGCGGTCGATCCGCAGCACGACTCCGTCGATGCCGCCCTCCCGTGTCGTCGACACGGGAATATCGAGCAGGCGATACGCGTTCGCCGGCCGCCCGAGCGCCGACAACTGGATCCCCTTGGCCAGCCAGGCCGCGGCGGGAGCGAATCGGTCGCGCCCCTCGAATGTCCGACTCACGGTGGGCCGCGCATACCGCCGCTCCGTCAATTCGACCACCTGCTTGGGAGGCGTCTGCCGGAACACCTCGGTGAGCACGCCGTTGTCGGGCGCCACGAAACGATGGTCGCCGATATCTGCCGCCAATCCCCGCCGTCCCGAGCCGACGCCCGGGTCGACGACTACCAGAAACACACAGCCGACTGGAAAGAAACGGCAGGCGGCCGCCAATTCCAGCGCCGCGTGTTGCACGTTGTGAGGAGGGATGTCGTGCGAAATGTCAACCAGGGTCGCGTCGGGACAGACGCTCAGGATGACCCCTTTCATCGTTCCCGCGTAATGATCGCGGGTTCCAAAATCACTCAGCAATGCGACGACTGGACGAGGCATGCGCTCCGGTCTCTCAGTGGCCGCTCGAGGGTGTCCAGGCGCACACCATCACTCTCGAGCAAGCAATGACGCCCTGGCATGCACAGCGCCGGGGCGCGGTGGGGTCTGGCAGCTAGCGAACAGGTCGTGCCGGCGCGGCAGACTGCGGCGCGGCGGCCGCCTTCGCAGGTGATCGTGGTGACGACGGCGGCCGTTGCGATCGCGCCGTGGTGTCCACCGACGGCTTGCCGTCAGCCTGCTCGGCCGCACTCCGCGGCATGTCGATGGAGCCGCGAAACTGCGCTCCCTCGGCGATCGCCACCGACGGCGCGATGATATCGCCTTCCACCATGCCGTTGTCCCGGATCGTGACCTTGTCGGTAGCCTCGATGTTGCCGGTCAAATGGCCCAAGACCACCACAGACTTGGCGTATACCTGCGCCCGCATACGGCTGGTGGCGCCGATGGTCAGCGTGTGCTGCTTGAGCTCGACGGTACCTTCGACCTGTCCATCGATCGTCAGGTCCTCGCTGCCCGCCAGATCACCCTTGATGAAGATCGACTTGCCGACGGCAAAGGTGCCGGGCTTGGCGGCCCGAGACGGTGTCGGCGCCTCGACGTTGGGGACGTTCGCCTCCGACGTGGGCGCTATTGGTGTCGATGCTGCTTCCCTGTTCCACATGATTCCGCCTGCTCACCACACATTCGATCACAACGCGACGGCGTGCACCTGTGAGCCGCCGCCGCTGAACAACGCAATCAGTATACGAGAGGCACCCGGGGCTGTCCACCACACACACCGGCGCCGCGGATCGTTGTGGGCAGCCCGCGGCAGAACCCCGTGTCGAACCCGGATCCTAGCGTAACGATGCCGCGCCCGGCCGATGCACGGCTTTTGCCGCGGACTGCTAGAATCGAACGGTGACCCGTATATACCTCGATCACAACGCAACGACGCCCGTCGCCCCTGAGGTCGCGGAGGCGATGGCCGACGCGGTGCGGACTGTGTTCGGCAACCCCTCCAGCGTACACCGCTATGGCCAGCGGGCGAAGACGGCCCTGGACGACGCGCGGTCGGCCGTTGCCCGGCTGCTTGGCGGTGACGCGACCGAGATCGTTTTCACCTCCGGTGGATCAGAGTCGGACAATCTGGCGATTCGCGGCGTCGCCGAGGCCATCGGGTCATCCCGGCGCCGGCACGTCGTCGCCAGCGCCATCGAGCACGAAGCGGTGCTGCAGACGCTGAAGGTGCTGTCCACGCGGGGCTGGACATACACGCTGGTCGGGGTGGACGGCAGCGGTGTTCTCGATCCGGACCACGTTGCCGACGCCATCACCGATGACACCGCACTCGTCTCGGTCATGCACGCCAACAACGAGATCGGCACGGTGCAACCGATCGCGGCCCTGGCGGCGCTGGCTCATGCACGCGGCGCGCTCTTTCACACCGACGCGGTGCAATCCGCCGGCAAGGTGCCGATCGATGTCCGTGCGATGGAGCTCGACCTGCTCTCGCTCTCGGCGCACAAGTTCAACGGACCCAAGGGCATTGGCGCACTCTGGGTGCGCCGAGGGGCCCGCCTTCGCGCCCAGATGACCGGCGGCGCACAGGAGCGCAGCCGCCGCGCGGGCACCGAGAACGTGCCGGCCATTGTCGGGCTTGGCGTGGCGGCCAGACTGGCCGCCGAGAAAGCGGCCGCGGGCGGCGGTGCGCTGGCTGTGCTGCGGGACCGCCTCGAAACCGGCATTCTGACGGGCGTGCCGGGTACCCATCGCAACGGCGCGCCAGACCGTCGCGTCAACAACACCTGCAACATCAGCTTCGATGGGGTTGAGGCCGAGTCGCTGTTGATCGCCCTCGACCTCGAGGGGGTCGCTGTCTCTACCGGGTCGGCGTGCTCGTCCGGTACGCTGAAGCCATCGCATGTACTCCGCGCGATGGGGTTCTCGTCCCATCGCACGCAGAACTCCATCCGATTCAGTCTTGGACTCGGCACTACGGCGGCGGACATCGATCACGTCATCGCACTGCTGCCGGCGGTCGTATCCCGTCTGCGGGCCGTCACCCGGCGCGGATCGAGCGCCGCGGCGGCGCCGAGACGGTGAGACCCATGCGTGTCGTGGTCGCGATGTCGGGCGGGGTCGATTCGTCGGTGGCGGCGGCGCAGCTCGTCGCGGCCGGTCACGAGGTCATCGGACTTTCGATGCAGCTCTACGACCAGCGGGATCCGGTCCGTTCGTTCGGCGGGTGTTGCTCGCTGGACGACCTGCACGACGCGCGACGCGTGGCCGCCGGCCTGGGCATCCCGCACTACATGATGAACTTCGAGGAAGAATTCGACGCCGCGGTCGTGTCGACCTTCGTGCGCGAGTATGCCTCCGGGCGCACCCCGATTCCCTGTGTGCAATGCAACGGCGATCTCAAGTTCTCGCATCTGCTCGACCGGGCCACGGCGCTCGGCGCCGACCGGGTCGCCACGGGACACTATGCGCGCCTTGTTCGAGATCCGGCGACGCCACAGGTGCGGCTGCAGACCGGACTCGACGCGTCGAAGGACCAGTCGTACTTTCTCTTCACCCTGACCCAGGCCCAGTTGTCGCGGGCCCTGTTCCCCATCGGTCATCTCTCCAAGGATGCAGTTCGCACCATCGCACGGTCACATGGACTGGCTGTGGCCGACAAGCCGGACAGCCAGGAGCTGTGCTTCGTAGCCGACGGCGACACCGCCGGTCTGGTGGCGGCGCGCGACCCTCGCGTGCGCCGGCCGGGGGACATCCGCGATCAGTCTGGACACACGATCGGCCGCCACGACGGCGTCCATCGATTCACCGTCGGACAGCGCAGGGGACTGGGCCTCTCGACCAGCGTCCCGCTCTATGTTCTCGAGATCGATGCCGCCGGCAACAGTCTGACCGTCGGTCCGCGCGACGCACTGGATCGCAAGTGTCTCAGCGCCTCCGGAGTCAACTGGATTTCCGGGGCGCCGCCGCCCGCGGCGGCGCGGCTCACGGCTCGCATCCGTCATCGCCACCCCGTCGCGCCCGCCACGGTAGACCCGCTGCCCGACGCTCGGGTATCGGTGGTTTTCGACGCACCGCAGCAGGCGGTGGCGCCGGGTCAGGCCGTGGTGTTCTATGACGGCGACACCGTTCTTGGCGGCGGATGGATCGACTAGCGCAACTCAGCCTTCCTGCGCCTCGATATAACGTTCCGCGTCGATGGCTGCCATGCATCCGGTGCCGGCGGCGGTGATCGCCTGCCGGTAGACGTGATCCTGAACGTCTCCGCACGCAAAGACACCAGGGACGCTGGTCCGACTGCCGGTCCCCACCTCGATGTACCCGTTGGCGTCGAGGTCGAGCTGCCCGGCGAACAAACTCGTGTTCGGTGTGTGTCCGATGGCGACGAATACTCCGTCCACGGCCAGATTCTTCGTCTCGCCGGTCGTCAGTTTGCGCAGCACGACGCCGGTGACCACGCCCTGCTCGACATCATGGATCTCGGCGAGCTCGCTGTTCCATTCAAACGAGATCTTCGGGTTGGCGAACGCCTTGTCCTGCATGATCTTCGACGCCCGCAGCCGGTCCCGCCGATGCACCACCGTGACGCTGGATGCGAATTTCGTCAGAAAGATCGCTTCTTCCATGGCCGAATCTCCGCCGCCCACGATCACGATCGGCTTCTCGCGGAAGAAATATCCGTCGCAGGTGGCGCAGGTGGACACGCCATGTCCCATCAGCGTGCGCTCTGATGCCAGGCCCAGCAGGCGCGCCGACGCACCGGTGGAAATGACCAGGGTCCGGGTCTGTTCGACCGTCGATCCCATGTACACGGCGAACGGTGCGGCGCCGAGCTCGACCGCGGTCACGTCGCCGCTCACGATCTCGGCGCCGAACCGCTCGGACTGCGCCCGCATCTCGGTCATCAGATCCGGCCCCATGATGCCATCCTTGTGCCCGGGGAAATTCTCGACCATGGTCGTCAGCATGAGCTGGCCACCGGACTCGATGCCCTCGATGATCAGCGGAGACAGATTCGCCCGCGCCGCGTACAGGGCCGCCGTCAGCCCAGCCGGTCCAGATCCGATGATGATCACGTTCCGCATCTAGTGGTTCTCCTCGCGGGTCTCCCCCCGCGTGTCCAGGAGCCCGTGGTGAAAGCCCCGCTGCATTCGAACCCCGCTGCATTCTGCTATTTCACGCTGCATCCCGGCTGCCTGCGCTACAGTGGGCGGATCGGCATGGAAACCTGCCGATCCGCTTAGCTCCTCGGTCACAAATGCCCCAATATGCTCCCTCGTCGCGCCTTGTACTGGCCAGGCGCGGCATTATTACGACCAGTTCTCGGTGCGACGCGGGGTTTCACCACGGGCTGCTATGGCCTGCCGGCGCGCGATGGCGGTCTGATACACCTGGACATACGCCCGGGCCGAGACGTCCCAGGCGAAGTCCTGCCGCATGCCCGCCCGTTGCACTGCCCTCCAGCGCACCTGATCTCTGAAGAGCGTCAGCGCACGCTCCAGCGCGCTCAGCATCGCCGCCGTGGTGTACTCCTCGAACATGAATCCGGTGCCGGTGCCGCGTTGCGCATCAACGTGGCGCACCGTATCGGCCAATCCACCGGTGGCACGCACCACCGGCACCGTCCCGTAGCGCATACTGTACATCTGGTTCAGACCGCACGGCTCGAAGCGGGATGGCATCAGGAAGAGATCGGCGCCCGCCTCGATCAGATGGGCCAGACCCTCGTCGAATCCCACCCGTACGCCGACCCGAGTCGGATGCGCGGCGGCCAGCGTGCGCCACATTTCTTCGTAGCGCGGCTCGCCCGTCCCGAGCACGACGAATGCCGCATCCATCGCGCACAGCGCTGCCCGTCCGTGCCAGATGAGGTCCAGGCCCTTCTGGTCCACCATCCGGGACACCATGCCCACCAGCGGTCTGGCCACCGCCTCCGCATCTGCCGGCAAGCGGTAGCGCCGCAGCACTTCTTGCTTCGCTTCCCGTTTGCCGCTCAGATTCTCAACGGAATAGGGCGCAGGCAACCAATGGTCCGTACGTGGATCCCAGGCGTCTGTGTCAATGCCGTTGACGATGCCCGTCAGCAGGTGCCGTCGATGCCTCAGCAGTCCGTCGAGCCCTTCCCCGTGTTCAGCGGAGAGCAGTTGTCGTGCGTAGGTCGGACTGACGGTCGTGATGCCGTCCGCGAACGCGATGCCCGCTTTGAGCAGTCCGACCTGACTCCAGAATTCCAATCCGTCGATGGTGAACAGCGACCGGTCGAGATCGAGGGCCTCCAGGGTCTCCGGCGGGAACAGTCCCTGATACGCCAGGTTGTGAATGGTGAATACCGACGGCACCGATCGCCAGCGCGGATCCGCCGTCTGCCGTGTGCGAAGCAGCACGGGCACCAGACCCGTCTGCCAGTCGTGCGCATGGACCACCGCGGGCGGCGTGTCCCAGCGCAAGGCGTCGTCGAGCGCGGCCCGACACAGGACCCCGAATCTGACCGCGTTGTCGGGATGGTCCACGCCATCACGGCCGTACAACCCGACCCGGTCATACAGCTCCGGACACTCGACGAACACCGTTCGGCCGCCGGCCGCCGTGTCGTCCTCGATCAGGCCCACCTCGAATCGCCGTCCGCCCAGGACCAGGTCGAGGCGCCGCTGCACGGGTCCCGGCGGCCCGACCTCGCGGTATCGAGGCAGGACGACCGTGACCCGGTGCCCCAGCCGTCGCAAGGCGTCAGGCAGCGCGCCGACGACGTCCGCCAGGCCGCCGGTCTTGGCATGCGGGAACGCCTCGGAGGCCACCATCAGGATGGACAGGGGTGGCGGGCCGGTCAGACCGGGCGGTGGCGCGAACGCGTCGGACATCGGAAGACACGCGGCCGGCAGGATTACTCGGCCGCCGAGGTGAGCAGCACGCCGGCCTGGTCGGACAGCCAGTTCACGAGGCGCCGGGCTTCGGTGAACCGTCCCGAATTCGATCGGGCGCCCAGGACGACGACGGACACCGATCGTCCATCGTCAAGCTGCACGATGGTTGCCAGACAATAGCCCGCTGCGTCGATGTACCCGGTTTTCCCCGCCATCACCTCGAGGCTGGTGCCGAGCAGACGGTTGGTGCTGCGGATGATGCGGGCGCGCCGACTTGTGTTGATGCGATACGAGCGCTTCCGCATGATCTCGCCCATGCGGGGCTGCGCGCTCGCGGCGAGAATCAGACGGGAGACGTCATGCGCCGAGGACAGATTGTCCTCGCGTAATCCGGAGGGATCGACAAAGCGCGTCTGGCGCAACCCCAATTCCGCGGCCTTCGCGTTCATTCTGGCGATGAACCGCTTCGTGCCCCACGGCGACACGCGGGCCAACACCCGCGCGGCGGCATTGTCCGAGGCGACCAGCGACAGGTGCACCAGGTCGCGCACGGTGACCCGCTCTCCACGACGGAGATACGTCGTCGACGCGCGGCGCACGTCCTGCCGCGAAATGACCACGTCCTGCGACAGGTCCGGGTTCTGCTCGAGGAAGAGCAACACCGTCATCACCTTGGTGATGCTGGCGATGGAACGGCGCTCGTGGGAATTGCGCTCCCACAGCGTCTCGCCACTGACCGGGTCGAGAATGATGGCCGCCTGCGCGCGCAGGCGCGGCGCTGGCGCCAGTTTCGCGGGCGCGGCGGCACCGGCTGTCATCGCCGGCGCCGGGCGCGGCGCCGAAACCACCGCCTGCAGCGGCCACCAGCTCCCGCCTGACAGGAGCAACCCGGCGACGAGTGCGAGTCGGCAGCGCCCGTTCAGCAGATCCACGCGGACTCGTCTCGAACGATGGACACGCACGGCCGGCATTGTAACAAAATTCACAACTGTGAACGCGGGACGCGCGATCGCAGGGGTGCGGCGACGGGCGGGAGACCGGAACGACTACGCGGGCGGGCGCGGCATCGAGAACACCCTCCGGTAGCGAAGCTCGAGATCGTCTCGACCCGCTACCTCGATACGCAGGCGGCGGTCGCGAATCGTGGGATCAGGATTGCTCGTATAGAAACCGACGATGTAGTAGTCGCTGGTCTCGGCGTCGATCTCCCGCAACGCGCTCGCGAAGTCGTTGCGGTTGACGATAGCCTTGCCTCCGGTCAACTCGGCAATCATGCGCAAGGTGTTCTGGGTCTGGAAAATATGCTGGTTCCATTCTTCGATCGGCACGCGCTCGTCGATGCTGGGTCCCGCCACCAGCCCCCGCGGGTCGACGGTATAGAACGACGTATTGGCCCGGTTGGCCACGCGCGCCAATTCAGCGAGCTCGGCCGCCAGATCGGTGTTCGCGAACTGCTGCCCCTGACGAAGGAGCTGCTCGAAGGGATCGGTCCGCGGGTCCGGCAACCGCCCGTACAGGTCGTCGAATTGCGACTGGTTGATCTCGCCGCGTTCGAGACTGTCCTGCCCCAGACGCCGCTGCCCGGCGACACCGCCGGTATACATCCGCGTCTCTGGGAACGGGTTGAAGTCGTAGCCTTGGCTGAGATACACGAACACCTTCCGCCGGTCGTGCACTCGTTCCAGGTTGCGGAGCACCTCGCGCGCGGTCTTGAAGGCGACATGGGCCCGATAACTGACCTCGGTGGGGCCGCGTGAGCCCTCCTGTTGCATCAGGTATTCGTTCACGCTGAACCCATCGCCCGTGATCCGTTCAATCGCGTCCGTGAGCACCTGATGGTCGTAGGTCATGTCGATCGACAGAGACGACGGACCGGTAGAGATAATCCCGAACAGATCTCCCTCGTGAATCAGATTCTCCGCAATCTTTTGCGCCACCTGCCGGACCTTGGGCGTGAGCGAGGTGGTCAGATGGAGGTCGTCGACGAAGAGGATGAAGATACGGCCGGCGGTGTCGTTGACCGGCCGCGCCGTCGGCAGGATGATGCCTTCCCGGACCGGGGCCGGCGGCGTAAGCAGGTTGTAGACGCGCCCGCCAAGCACCTGCACGAGTGTGGCGATCTCCTGCTCGATGCCGTCTTCGAACACCCTGAAATCGTTCCGATCCAGGCCCGGGACGAACACGCCGTTCTCTTCCCGCACGATGACGTCGGTGGTTACCAGCGTGACACCCGCGCGAAACGTGGGCTGTGAGCCGGGAAGCTCGCCAACCGTCGTTGCACCAGGCTCGGGCGGCCTCTGGCGATTCTGGGCCAGCACGAGCGTTGAACCGGCGGCGGCCAGCAGCAACACCGCCAAACGAACCGGGTGACGCCCACGTGAACCGTGTTCTGGCATAGGTTGCATCATAACAGAGCCTCCTCCTGCACCGGTATCACAATTAAGACGACGGACACTGCGATTCGGATGTGTTCAATCGCGGTCGATCACGTCACTCGCCCGTGGAATCCTCCTGCCCGTGGTCGGGCGACGGTTGATCGGTGGTCGATGCGACCTCCGCTGCGGACGCTTCGCCGCCGGCGTCGTCTGATCCGACGGCGGCAGTTTCCGCCCGGCCGCGGCGGGCGCCGCCGCGGCGTGCGCGACGGCGGCGGCCCAGTACTTTCCGCAGCGCCGCCGCGGTGTCGTCGAGCGCGGCCAGACGTTCCCGTGCCTCGTCGACCGTACGCCACGCGTCCGGATCCAGGAGCGCCGCCTGGCGCCGCAATTCCTCGAGCCGGGCCGGATCGCGGAACCGATCGGTGATTCTGGTCTGGATTTCCGCGTGGCGAGCCCGCAGGCGGGCCAGACCCTCCTCGTCGGTCAATCCCAGCACGACATGGCGCCTCGGTTCGCCGTCCTCCCCGGCCGCCGATCCGATGTCATCCCAGGCGCCATCCGCCGCCCGTTGCAGCTCCTCGGGCAGATCCTGGGCGCCGGCGGCTACGTCCGTGTTCGAGGACCGCGCAGGACCCGCCGACTCCGATTCCTGCGGTGTAGTCGGCGACGCGCCAACGGCCCGTGCTCCACCTGCTCCACGCCCCCGGCGTGAACGCCGTTCCTCACGGTCGGCGCGCCCCGCGGGCGGAGGCGGCGGCGGTTTGACCTTGAGAATCTTGTCCCAATCGAACTTCAGATTCGGATTGTTCTCTTCAATGGCCAGGATGGCCGCCGGATCGAGCGCCAGGCGTCCCACCTTCACATCGGGAGGGGTCCGGAACCAATACAGGACACGTAGCCGTTGCGGACCACCGGCGCTCCGAAAGGTATGACAGAGATAGGTGCTTTCGTACCCGCGCGTGTCTCTCGAAAAACGTAGGAATGGCATTCCGCAGCATCACCACGAGCATGCCAGGTCGATACCGATTGCGATGGGGTGGCCGAAACCGCCCTGGCGCAGGCGAATCACCCGGTCGCACTCGAACCGTTCGCGTGTCGGCCGCACAGTAATCGAGCCCACACCGAGAGTCTGTAGCCTAGCATGTAAGCGGCTCTGGCGACATCCAGGCCGCATTCCACGCCGGACGCATTCACGCCCCGTTCACTTGACGCGGGCGTCCCCTGCGCCGGACAATCCCCCGTGTCGTGTGGGGCGCCGGTCGACCAATGCGCCCGCGAAACCCGCCCCGGTGCATGTTTCCGCGTCCATATCGATGAGTCCCTTGCGGTGGCCCCGGGACTGCCGGCGACCTGACCCGACGCCGCCGGCACCGCCATGGAGACCTGAGTGAACGACCGTTTTCTGCGCGCCTGCCGGCGTGAACCTGTCGACGCGACGCCAGTCTGGTTCATGCGGCAAGCCGGCCGCTACATGGCCTCGTATCGAGCCATTCGCGAGCGGCACACCCTGCTCGATATCTGCCGGCATCCGGAACTGGCGGCCGAGGTGACCCTGCAGCCCGTGGACGCGATCGAGGTCGACGCCGCCATTCTGTTCTCCGACCTGCTCCTGCCGCTCGATCCGATGGGGATTCCGTTCGACTTCGTCGCGGGCGAAGGTCCTGTCATCGACCCGCCCGTGCGTTCAATCGAGCGCATCGACCGGCTGCGCCAGTTCGAACCGCGGGAAGACCTGGCGCATGTGCTCGACACGATTCGCCTGCTGCGCGTCCGCTTGGCCGATCGCGTGCCGCTGATCGGATTCGCCGGCGCCCCCTTCACGTTGGCTTCGTATGCCATCGAGGGCGGCCCCTCGAACAACTATGCGCGCACCAAGGCGCTGATGTACGGCGAGCCCGCGGCCTGGCACCGGCTCGCCGACCGATTCGCGAGCGTCGTTGCCGACTACCTGACCGCGCAGGTCGAGGCGGGCGCCCAGGCGGTCCAGGTGTTCGATTCGTGGGTGGGCGCGCTCTCGCCGCGCGATTATCGTGAATTTGCGCTGCCGCATACCCGGAAGATCTTCGCGTCGGTCGAGCCGCTCGGGGTCCCGACCCTGCACTTCGGCACCGGCACCACGACCCTGCTGGCGGAAATGCGCGAGGCGGGCGGAGACGTGATCGGGCTCGACTGGCGGGTGCCGCTCGACGCAGGGTGGGCGCAGATCGGCTTGGACCGCGCCGTCCAGGGCAATCTGGATCCGACCCTGCTGCTCGGCCCGGCGCACCGCATGCTTCGGGGCGCGCAGGATGTCCTGCGACGCGCCGCGGGACGCCCCGGACACATCTTCAATCTCGGTCACGGTATCCTGCCGAGCACCGATCTGCAGCAGGTCCAGACCCTGGCGCGCTACGTGCACCAACAGACCGTGTAGCGATCGCTATTTGCCGGCGGCGGCGGCAGTCTTCGTGGTGGCTTTCTTCGCTTTCGAGGCTGCTCCGGCAGCGGTCTTCCGCCTGCGTGCGCGCGGTTTCGCCACCGGGGCCGGCTCGCTCGAGAGGTTGAGCTTCGCGAGACGGGTCAAGAATTTTCTGACCGTGTTGTCGTCGAAGTGAATCCTGGTAAAGGCGTCCTCGACTGCGACGACGGACCCGAGCCCGTAAGTCGGTTCGTGCACCCGCGATCCGATTTCGAAGCGCTTCATGTTGGACAGTTCCTCTCGACGCAATATGGCGGGAATGTGCTGGCAAGAGGGCTATGAAAGCCCACAACCCGAACAATATCAAAATGTTATGGGAATCGTCAAGCTCCCGGCGGCGGCCATTGTGTCGAGCGCCCGGCCGTGCGTTTGGCCGAGCGACCCACGGTGCGACTCAGGGTCACGGTCACGAGTCGACGAACGCCGGGTGCTATAGTCAATGCATATTCGTCAGACGTGGAGGTGAACCGGTATGTGTTTGGTGAAGTCTGGATTTGCGGTCACGATCAGCCTGCTGCTCGCGGGCTGCGGCGGTGGTGGGGACATGACGGAGCAGGCGGACCCGGCCGAGTCGCCGGCTGACGGCGCGGCGGCGTCGGCACCTGCCGAGATGCTCGGCGGCGGCACCGTGACGCCGGTCCACGACGGCATGGCGGGCAGCCCCCACGTCCAGGTAGCGTGGGAGGTCTCGGGAGCCAACATTTCCATCACTTACGGCCGTCCCCTGCTGAAGGGCCGCACCGTGGGCGATTCCGTCGAACCGCTCGACGGCCGGGTCTGGCGTCTTGGCGCCGACGAAGCAACGACCCTGACGACGAACCGCGACCTGATGCTCGGCTCGGCGCACGTACCGGCCGGCGAGTACACCCTCTGGACGCTCACCAACGGCGACACCACCGAGCTGATCGTCAACAGCGAGACCGGACAATGGGGCACGGCGTACAACGACTCGAGAGACCTGGCCCGCACCGAGATGACGGTGAGCACGCTGGACACACCGGCCGACCAGCTCACGTTGCACGTCGACGAGAGCGAACTGCGCCTGGAATGGGGCGCCCTGGCCGCGTCGGTGCCCATCATGGTGCACTGAGCCGCGCCGTCCGAGCATGCGCGGTAAGCTACGGGTCAGCCGCGGTCGATTCTTGAGCAAAGGAGTTGCTGATGCGCGCTGACAGTGCCCGTGACGGAGCCCGCCTCGTGCCCCGGTTGTCGTTGATGTTCGTCATTGTCGCCCTGCTCGCGGTCGCCGCGACCGGTGCCCAGGTGCCCGTCGGGACGCCTGAAGACGTGGGGTTGTCCGCGAAGCGTCTGCAGCGGATCGGCGAGATGATCCAGCGCGCCATCGACGCGGAACAGATTTCCGGTGCCGTTACCGTCGTCGCACGGCGCGGACGTGTCGCCCACTTCGAGGCGCATGGCCTCATGGACATCGACGCGAACGCCCCGATGCGGAAGGACACCATTTTCCCGATCGCCTCGATGACGAAGCCGGTTACCGGCGTCGCCATCCTGATGCTTGTCGAAGAGGGGAAGGTGCGTCTGTCGGATCCGGTGTCCCGCTTCATTCCGGAGTTCCAGGATACGAAGGTTGCGATGCCGCGTTCGAACTCCGCGGGTGAGGAAGACGACATCTATACCGTGCCGGCAAATCGTGAGATCACGGTGCAGGATCTGATCACCCACACATCGGGTCTGGTGAGTGGCGGTGCGGGCAGCGAGGCGGCGTCACGCATCGCGCCTCGCAACTCGACCGACACCGTCGCGGGTTGGGCGGCGGCGCTGGGAGCGGCCCCCCTCGACTTCCAGCCGGGCACCCGCTGGGCGTACAGCGGCCTGGCGGGGATTGACACGTTGGGGCGCATTGTGGAGGTCGCCTCGGGACTGACGTTCGACGAGTTCCTGCGGCGGCGAATCTTCGAGCCGTTGGCGATGAAGGACACTGCCTTCAACGTGCCGGATGACGGTATGCCGCGCGTCGTGACGCTCTACCGGCGCAGCCCCGACGGACTCGAGCACGGCCCTGTGCCGGAATGGGTGGCCACACGAACATTGCACTCGGGCGGTGGAGGTCTCTGGTCGACGGCCGAAGACTACTTGCAGTTTGCCCAGATGCTCGTCAACGACGGTGAGCTGAACGGCACGCGGCTGCTGGGGTCACGGACGGTCGACTTGATGGGGTCGAATCACGTCGGCGACCTCTACGCGAACGCGGGACGTACCGGCGGTCGTCCCGGGAAAGGCTTCGGATTGACCGTCGACGTCGTGCTCGACGCCGTCGAGGCCCGCGACGACCAGCGGTCGACCGGCAGCTTCGGTTGGAGCGGCGCCTTTGGTACCACCTTCTGGGTCGATCGCAAGGAGGATCTGACCGCAATACTCATGGTGCAGACGCCGGGCGGTCCGCTCAGGGCCGACTTCCAGAACGCCGTCATGCAGGCCATCATCGACTAGGCTGTTTCCTGGCGGTTTCTTGACCGCGATTCGCGTCCCCGCTAAGCTGCGGCCATGAAGCAGCAGCGCTACGTCACGACGCCGGCGTCGTTCCTCCTCGTCATCGTGGCGGCCGCCACGCTCGTCGTCGTGCCGCTGCAGGCGCAGCAAGGCGACCGCGAGTTCATCCCGGTTACCGACGCCATGCTCCAGGACCCGGATGCGGACGACTGGCTGATGTGGCGTCGCACGCTGAACACGTGGGGCTTCAGTCCCCTCGACCAGATCGACCGCGACAACGTCGCCGGGTTGCGGATGGTCTGGACCCGTCCGCTCGGCCCCGGCTTGCAGCAGGGCACGCCGCTTGCCTACGACGGCGTTCTCTATATGCCGAATCCGCGCGACATCATCCAGGCCCTCGACGCGGTGAGCGGCGACCTGATCTGGGAGCACCGCCGCGAGCGGCCCGACGACCTGTCCGACTTCACGATCGGCAGCTTGATCGACACAAATCGCAACATCGCCATCCACGGCAACTACCTCTTCGACAGCACGTCGGACGCCTGGATGATCGCAATCGACGCGCGGACCGGCGAGGTGGCGTGGGAGACGATGGTGCTCGACTACACCGTCAACCCGGCCAACCAGACATCCGGCCCGATCGTCGCCGACGGCAAGGTGATCTCAGGCCGGAGTTGCGCGCCGAAGGGAGGCCCGAACGCCTGCGTCATCGTCGCGCACGACGCCGCGACGGGCGAAGAGCTGTGGCGCCGCCGCCTCATCCCGGGTCCGGGCGAGTTCGGCGACGAGACCTGGGGAGGCGTTCCGTTCGAGGAACGGAAGCATGTGGGCTCGTGGATGGTCCCGAGCTACGACCCGGAACTGAACCTCGTCTACATCGGCACGTCGGTCACGTCACCTGCGCCGAAATTCATGATCGGCGGCGTCGACAACACGCACCTCTACCACAACTCCACGCTCGCGCTGAACGCCGACACCGGCGAGATCGAATGGTTCTACCAGCATCTGAACGACCACTGGGACCTCGACCATCCGTACGAGCGGCTGCTGGTCGACACCGCGATGATGCCCGACCCGGAGCACGTCTCGTGGATCAACCCGCGGCTGCGACGGGGCGAGGTGTACAAGGTGTTGACCGGCATTCCCGGCAAGACCGGCGTGGTCTACACGCTAGATCGCGCCACCGGCGAATTCCTCTGGGCAACGCCGACGACCGCGCAGAACGTCATCACGCACATCGATGGCGCGACCGGCGACGTTACCGAGAACCCGGAGCTGATCTTCACGCGCGAGAACAACGAGATGCTGATCTGCCCGTCGTTCGTCACGGGCGGCAAGGACTGGGAAGCGGGCGCCTACAGCCCGATCACCAACAAGATGTACTTCCCGCTCCGCAACGCCTGCGCCCGCATGCTGGCGATCGCCAACGGCAGTCTCTACAACCTCTCGCAGCGTATCGTGAACGCCCCCGGCACCGACCAGGTGGGCACCGTCCGCGCCATCGACGCGTCCACCGGCGAGACCACCTGGCTCCACGAGCAGCGCGCCGGCACCACGTCGCTCATGGCCACCGCCGGCGGCCTCATCTTCGGCGGCGACAGCAACGGCCGATTCCGCGCCCACGACCACGAGACGGGCGAGGTGCTCTGGGAAGTCAACCTCGGCTCGCAGGTGACCGGCTTCCCGATTACCTTCGCGGTTGACGGCACCCAGTACGTCGCCACCAGCACCGGCTCGTCGATGAGCACCCGGGACAACCTGCGCCTCACGACCGAACTGCAGCCGGGGACCGGGAACAACCTGTTCGTGTTCGCGTTGCCCTGACCCCGAAGAACCAAGAGCCGAGGCTGCCAACCGCACCGGGCGCTCCGGGCCGCCTTTGTCCGTACCGCCCCGCCAGGACGGCACGCCGACGGCAACGGCCTGTCCCTGTGCGTCCAGCAGAGGCGGGAAGGACAGGGCCGCGACGCCGGGAAGCAGCGAGGCGGACATCACGTATCGGTGCGGTATGGTCGTCTCCTCATGCGGCAGGCACCGCCGCCATCGGCAGCGACTCGAGGCCGCGCAGCACGATCGCTCTGCGAAATACCGGGCGGTCCGTGAGCAGGCGCATCGAGGAAAAGCGCTCCAGCAGCACTTCCAGCGCGATGCGCCCTTCCAGGCGGGCCAGGGGTGCGCCGATACAGTGATGGACGCCCCGGCCGAACGAGATATTGCTCCCCCTGGAGCGCTGGACGTCGAGCCGCTCCGGCTCGTCGAAGACCTCCGGGTCGCGATTGGCGGCGCCTATCGCCAGTACCGCGCCGTCGCCGCGCCGCAGGGAGGCGCCGTTCACCTCGCAGTCCTCCAGCACGCCTCTGAAATCGAGCTGCACCGGCGAGTCGAAGCGCAGCAGCTCTTCCACCGCCGCCGGTATCCGGCTCTGGTCTTCCTGCAAGAGCTGAAGCTGTTCCGGATTGCGCAGCAACGAGAGCAAGCCGTTGCCGAGCAGGTTCGTCGTGGTCTCGTTGCCGGCAACCAGCAGCAGGCGCAGCATGTTCAGCACCTCGCGTGTGGTGAGCTTGTCTCCTTCCTCTTCCGCCTGGGCGAGCGCACTGACGATGTCGTCCTGCGGCGCACGGCGTCGGGCCTCGATGACGGGCTTGAAGTACGCGTCGAACGACTCCCCGGCGTCGAGAGCCCGCTTCCGTTCCTCCGGCGTGATGACCGGCTCGAGCAATCGCGCGCGCTCGTCCGACCAGTGCTTGAACTGCTCCCGGTCCTCCGGCGGCACCCCCAGCATCTCGGCGATCACTATTACGGGCAGGGGGTTGGCCACCGCCGCAATCAGGTCGAATCCCGACGGATCGTCGATGTCGTCGAGCAGTTGCCCCATGATCGTTCGGATATGCGGCTCGAGGGCGTCGACCGCGCGCGGCGTGAACGCCTTGTTCACGAGTGCGCGCAAGCGGGTGTGCTCGGGCGGGTCGTGGAACAGCATGGTCCAGTCGGCCCGCGACGGCAGGGCGGACCGTTGCCGGGGGGGCAGACTGCGATTGGTCGGGACGTTGGAGAACCGCCGGTAGTCCCGGAGGATGGCCTCCACGTCCGCGTAGCGGGTGAACACCCAGGCGTTGAGCACTCGGCTGCGGTGCGCGGGGGAACGCGAGCGAAGGCGCGCGTAGGTCGGATACGGATCCTGGATCACCCGGGGCGCGAGCGGGTTGTACGCGGTGCCGCTGCGCCAGTACTCCGGCAGCACCATGGCGTCGATGGCCAGCGACCGCAACGTCCAACGCAGGCCGTCCAGCATCAGCAGGCCAGCGCGAAGCGGTCGCGCCGAGGGTCGGCCGCGGCCATTCGGTTGCCGGTCGCAGCTACGCACCGGGTCCGCCGTCCCGGCATCGGCACGTGGTCCGGCTCATGGCAGGCGGTTGGCAGGTGGCATCGTGCGCGGTTTGGCATCGCAGCTTCCAGTCAGGTGTGACGCCGAGCGTGATCAGGCTTGATTATGGCACCGCCTGTCTACTGTCGGGAGTACACCCTCCGCGGGGTTCGAACGTATTGGTCGAGTCGGCGCCGGCAGGGTTATCATTCTGTGGGAATCGCAGGAGATGAACCGATGAGAACACGCACTCGCCTGGCCTGCACGCTTGTCGCGACGCTGGTGATTGCGGCGCCGGCGTTCGGACAGGACTACACGCCCCCGCAGACGCCGGACGGGCAGCCCGACCTGTCGGGCATCTGGACGAGCTTCGACTCGACACCCTTCGAGACGCCGGGCCCCGAAGTGTGGGCGGACCTCAAGGCGCTGGCGGCCTGGTTCCCCGGAATCGACGGGAGCGGCGACTCGGGCCCCGGTATCGGTCCTTCCGGCGATTTCTCGCCGGGCGAAGTCGATGCCATACGCAACGAGACCCGGCGGTCGATGGTCGTGGATCCGCCCGAGGGAGTGTTGCCCATCCTGCCGGCGGCGCGAGCGGTTCGCGACGAGAACCTCCGGCTCCTCGCCGACCACTGGGTGCACAATACCCCGTGGGAGCGCTGCATCACGCGCGGGGTGCCCGGAGTGATGTTCCCGACCTACAACACCGGTCACCTGATTCTCCAGACGCCGGGCTACGTGGTGATTTCCTCCGAGATGATCCACGCCTCCCGCATCATTCCGCTGAACGACCGGCCGGAGCTGCCCTCGAGCATCCGCCAGTGGGACGGCGTGTCCCGCGGTCGCTGGGAGGGCAACACCCTGGTGGTGGAGGTTACGCATTACAACGCCAAGGGGACCGTCGGCACGAACGTGGCCACCGGCCGCGTCAGGGGTCTCCCGCAGAGCATGGCCACGCACGTGACGGAGCGGTTCATTCCGGTCGACGAGAACACGCTGCTCTACCGGGTGACGGTTGAGGATCCCGACGCCTTCGAGCGCCCGTGGACCGTCGAAATGAAGTTGAACCGATCGCCGGACTACCGGATCCTCGAGTACACGTGCCACGAGGGCAACTACGGCCTCGAGAACACCCTCCGGGGCGGCCGGGCCGACGACGCGGCCGCCGGCCGCTGAAACCGGGCACGCGCGGTCTTTCACGCGAACCCGGACGCGGCGCCGCTGGGAACGATGGCCGCGATCGGGATCAACCGCGTCAGCTTTGGGCCGTTCATCTTCAGGTCATGTCTCCGGGAGTTTGAGGACATCGCTCCGGAGTCGCCTCGGACAGAGAGCGGCTAGAACGACCCCGGCACCTGGAAGACGAGCAGCCGCGGCCGCATGGGACGGGGCGCCGGGGCCGCCCTCTCGAGTACGGAATGACGACCAGGATCAGTGTGGACGAGAGCTGCGACCGGCTCGATGAAGCGTGGCGTCCGCGTGTAATCGCCACCCTCAACGGCCAGGAGGTGAAGCTCATCAGGGTGAAGGGCGTCTTCCCCTGGCACCGTCATGATGACGCCGACGAGTTCTTCCTGGTGTGGAAGGGACGGTTCTCGGTGGAGTTCCGCGATCGGCGGATCGACATGAAGGATGGAGAGTGCGTCCTGGTTCCGCGGGGCGTCGAGCACCGAACGTCTGCAACGGACGACGCGTTCGTTCTGTGCTTCGAGCCGGTCGGCACCGTGAACACCGGGAACCTCCCGGCGAACGACTTCACCGCGCCCTGCGGTGTGCCGATCTTCGATGCCGACGAGGCCGCGGACTGACTCCCCCAACGCGAGGATCCTCCTGTGACCGACGCGGCACAGCTCGCGTGGGCGCTGTCAATGGCAACTGACCACGGGTTGTCATGATCACTGGCCGAACCGCCCGGAAACCTGCCGAACGCCACGCCGCGGTGTAGCCGCTCGGCGGCATCCGGGAACGCGCCATGTCCGACACCGAGCGACTGCTCGGCTTCCTCGGCGGTGAACACCGTCCGGCCCGCGGAGAGCAACCCACTGACATTGCGTAACAGGGCGGATCGCCGATCGTGAAGCATCACTCATATTCCGCTTCAAGTGCGGACCTGCCAACACGGTTTATCCAATATGTGCAGATCAGATTGAGATCTCCGCGCAAGACGCGGAGTGTACGGCATGATTCTGTCACCGACACACCCCGCCCAACAGCCCCGCGTGTCCCGTGCACGCCGAGAAGTGGTACGCTGATCGCTCAGTAGTTTGGGCCGCTAGCTCAGTGGTAGAGCACCTGACTTTTAATCCGTCCAAGCGTAGCGCGATAGTCCGGTAAAATACTGACTCTGTTAATTTTATCCCCTACCGCAACGGGTCACTTCGGGTCAGAAAGCGGCTGGCAGTACCCGAAATGGCTGGCAGTACGGCTGGCAGTACTGTGCCCCCTGCCGCCGCCCGCCCCACAGCCTCTCAACAATCGCACGACCGCCTCTCGGCCACCTCCTCGTGGTGATACCATCCCTCCCGTGTCCACCGTCACCGAACTTCAAGACCGCCTGCGTAACCTGGGTTGGGCCGACATCGCTCTCGCCGGAAGCGCTGACATGCTCGACCTCGCTGCAGCTCTCGGCCGACCAGGAGCCTCTCGCCCCCGCGGCCCCCTTCTCGACCGGCTTTTTCCCTTGACTCCGACCGAAGCCCGTCCGCGATCACTGTCCGCCGCTTTTGGCAAGGGAGCCTTCCCGTTCCATACTGATCTCGCGCATTTCTGCGCTCCTCCACGGTTCGTAATGCTCCGCGCAGAACACACAGACGCAAGCCGCCGACACACCCTTCTTCATGACCTCCGCCTCCTCTCCCTCACGCCCTCAGAACGCCACGCGCTCGCCCATGGCTCCTTCGTCGTCCACGGCGGCCACCGCCCGTTTCTCACGTCCATTCTTGATCGCGCTCCCGGCTCACCAGACGTGGTCCTCCGGTACGACCCTTGTTGCATGACGCCCGCGACACCGTCCGCACAGACTGCGGCGCTGCTCCTCATGAAGAAAACGACGAACCTCGATCCAGTAACGATTGAGTGGTTTCCCGGCCGAACCGTCGTACTCGACAATTGGCGCGTACTTCACGCCCGGGCCGCACCTCGCCGAGCACTGCAGCGAGACGCCCGCACTCTGCAGCGCATCCTTGTGTGGCCAGGCGCTAGTCCGCCTCACTAGCCATGGTCTGGGACGAACAGGCCCTCTGGCAAAAGGCCAAGCTGTTCGCCGATCGCGCCCTCCAGGCCGACCGCGACAGTAGCGACTTCGCTCTCTGGGCGACTCTCGCCCTTGAGCTCCTCGCCCGTGCGACGCTCGCCCACGTCCACCCAGCGCTCCTCGCCGATCCCCAGAAGGGCGACAACCTCCTTTACGCCTTCGGCTTCGGCACTCTCCCCGCGCCCAAATCCGTGCCCGCCAAGACTGTCTTCAGCCGTTGCAAGGTCGTCGTACCACTCTTCACTGACCGTCAAGAGAAGCTCTGCATGGGTCTCGTGGAGCGAAGGAACGCCGACCTCCACAGCGGCGAGCTGGCTTTCGAGCAATACCGTACCGCTGCCTGGCTGGCCGACTACTTCGCAACCTGTAGAATTCTGCTCGCCTTTCAAGGCAGAACCCTCGAAGAACTCCTCGGCCCTGAAGAAGCCGCCGCCGCCGCCGAGATGATTGACGATGTCGCTGCCACCCTCCAGGCAGCAGTGAACGCCAAACTCACTGCCGCCATGGGTACCTTTCAGGCGCTCCCCGACGACGAGCAGGCCGCCCGCCTACGGCGCCGCCCAGCGCGCACCGACCCAGCCCACACCATCCAAACATGTCCCGCCTGTGGCGGCCATGCCCTTGTTCTTGGAAAACCCGTCCGAGCCGACGACCCCCGAACAGATGACGGCACGCTGTTCCGCATCATTCACGTCCTACCGACCATGTTGGTCTGCGCGGCCTGCAACCTGACCCTCACCGACCACGGGGAGCTTCACGCGGCCGGCCTTGGCGGCCAGTACACAGTGACGGAGACGCTTGACCCGACAGAACTCTTCGCCTTCTACGAAGAACCCGACTACGGCAATGACTAACGTCCCATGTCGCCGCCCTTGCGGCACCGCAAACCAAGCCACCGACGCCACGACTCCCAAGGGGCATCGCAACAGCCGGCTACCCGCGAGTGGTGCAACGTCCCCGCAGCGAACCCCGAGGGCCCACGGCCGCGACTCACAGTCACGCCAGCGCGTCCGCGTCGCCCAAGGGATATACAAGGAGCGCTGGGGTTTGTCCGCCACGGCCAAGGTCAACGGCGTCCAGCGCGAGATCCGTTTCGAACCGGGCACACCACTCAAGACCATCCGTGCCAAGCGTGACGAGATGCGCGCGAGCTTACGCACGCTCCCGCCCGGCGAGCGGCACACCCTGGCTCATGACGCGGAACGGTTCCTCGAACAGGTACAGACCACGCTCGTGAGCTTCGCTGACCGTCGGCGCGACCTGTTGGCATGGCTGCCCCGGTTCGGGCATCTCCGAACGCTGGCCCTCCCGTCTCACATCGCAGCGCTCAACGCCCAGCTTCATGACTGGCGGCAGACACTCTCCGCCATGAGTTGCAACCACCGGCGTCATGCCCTGACCAACCTCGTCCGCCTGCTGTACGGCCGCCGCGCCGCCGTCGACCTCATGGATCTCGCGCGCTTCGCGCCAGCCCCGCCGCGGCCGCGATGGATCGACCGCCGCCATATCGCCGAGGTCCTGGCGCATCTCACCCCTGGCTCGCTGACTCGCGTACGACTCGAGCTGATGCACTGGACAGGGATGCGACCCTCCCAGATGGGCCGACTTCAGGTCGACGACTTCCGACTCGATGAATCGATCCCTTATGTGGCAGTGCCCCGCGGCAAGGGCGGCCGCATTGCAGCGGTTCCCCTGGTTTCCGAAGGCATCGCCGCCGCTCGTGCCTTCCTCGCCGCGCAAGCATTTGGACCATGGTCACGCGGCAGCGCGAACAAGGCCCTCCGCGCCGCCGCTCGCCGTGCGAGCCGAACGCCCTTCACCGTCTATCAGATCCGGCATTCCTTCGCCGCTGGCCTCCGTCGCACTGGCACCGATGTAGCCGATATCCAAGACCTGTACGGGCACACCAGCCCCCAGACCACTGTGATCTACGCGCCCCCCGAATTTGCCAAGCACCGGGCAGCAGTAGAACGACTCTGCCGAAGCGACGCGAACCGCTCCGCTCCGCCACTCTCTCAATCGCTGGAACGGCCAGTGACTCTGGTGACATCCTCTCACACCACGTGACCGACCACGCAGCGGACGCAAGCCCCATGACACGAGCCTACTATTCTCAGCGTACCGGTTCCAATCCCAATCTCAACGGCCTTCCGCTAAGCGACGTCGTCGAGCTATTCGTCCGTGTCTATGACCAACTTAGATCCGAAGGCTATTTTGATGAGGCCTTCGGCTTCTCCTGTGTTGATGCCGGAGAGATCCCGGGTCGCGTCCACGACATCGACCTGGAGATTCTCTTGGCCGTTCGCAAGAAAGACCTCTGGCCCATTGCCGAGCACTCTCAGAAGTACAGTGAAGACGACCTCTTCGACTTGATAGAATTCCTGTTTCAGCACGTTTCGAAACCGGTCGATGGTCACCATCACAGATGGAATGAATGCGGCATGCATTGGGAGACGTTCAACCAACAAGATGGTCGACAAGACTATCGATACCGGATCAACAATGTCCTGGCACACTACGAACGCCGGTTCGAACTGTCCCCCGATGGCGAGGTCCTGCGTCGCGTTGAGGCTGGATTCGAGCCAATCTTCGATGCGGATGTTCCCTCGGAGGATACCAACGTGGTGTCCCGCATCGATGCTGCAGTGTTGGCTTACCGTCGGCATGGTTCGACCGTCCAGCAGCGGCGCCAAGCCGTTCGCGACCTCGTAGACGTCCTCGAGTACCTTCGCCCCAAAGTGACGGCATTCCTCACGCGAAAGGACGAGAGAGATCTTTTTAACATTGCAAATAACTTCGGCCTAAGACACCACAACGACAAGCAGAAAACGGCGTACGATGCTTCACTCTGGCTCAGTTGGATGTTCTACTTCTATTTGTCCACTATTCACGTGGTGCCCCCTGTGCCAATAATCTGTGAGACAACCTCCCTGTTGAGTTTAGTGTAGGGGCGGGAGAGGTTGGAGAGATGACGCGCATGCCAGACGCGGTGGAGATCGAAGTGGTTGCGGGGTCGGGGGTGGAGGGAGCCCGGAGGGCGACCGGAGGCCCCGACCCCGCAACCACGTTGCCGGCCCGTGCCC
Organism: Vicinamibacterales bacterium; assembly: GCA_965220695.1. Taxonomy (GTDB): domain Bacteria; phylum Acidobacteriota; class Vicinamibacteria; order Vicinamibacterales; family UBA8438; genus UBA9620. The sequence goes on from OZ244838.1 coordinate 1,683,400, forward strand.
CGGACCCGGAGGTGCCGGCGACGGTCCAGCGGCGGCGCTTCTCGGCCGCGTATCGGCTGCGCATTCTCAAGGCCGTCGACGCGTGCAAGAAGCCCGGCGAGGTGGGCGCCCTGTTGCGTCGCGAGGGGTTGTACTCGTCGCTCCTGACGAACTGGCGGCGGCAGCGTGAGGCGGGCGCCCTGCGGGAGATGCGCGGGCGCCGCCGGGGGCCAACGCCGCGCCCCGTCGACCCGCGGGTGGCCCAGCTCGAGGCGGAGAACCGCCGGCTGCAGCGGAAGTTGCAGCGCGCGGAGACGATCATCACACTCCAAAAAAAAATTGCCGAGATCCTGAGGATCCCCCTGTCACCGCTCGACGACGACGAGACCGACTGATGCAGGCCATTACGACCATCGCCACGCCAGGTGAGACGGCGGCGCTGTGTCACAGCGTCGGGGTGTCGCGGGCAACGCTCTATCGACAGCGGCGGCCCGCGCCGCCGCCGCCGCGCCCGCGGGCGCCATCGCCGCGGGCGCTGGGTCCCACCGAACGCCAGGCGGTCCTCGACGTGCTGCACAGCCCGCGGTTCGTCGACCAGTCGCCCACCGAGGTTCATGCCACGTTGCTCGAGGAGCAGACCTACCTCTGCTCCCCGCGCACGATGTATCGCGTGCTCGCCGCGGCCCACGAAGTGCGCGAGCGGCGCGCACAGGCCCGGCATCCGGCCTATGCCGCCCCCGAGCTGGTCGCGACGGGCCCGAATCAGGTCTGGTCCTGGGACATCACCAAGCTCAAGGGCCCGGTGCCGTATCTCTACTACTCGCTCTATGTGATCCTCGACCTCTTCAGCCGCTACGTCGTGGGCTGGATGGTCGCGCGGCACGAGAATGCGCACCTGGCCCAGCGCCTGCTGGCGGCGACCTGCGCGAAGCAGGGCATCACGCCGCACCAACTCACCATTCACGCGGACCGCGGTGCGCCCATGCGCAGCACTCTCGTCGCGCTGCTCTTCTCGGACCTGGGTATCACCGCCAGTCATTCGCGGCCCCGCGTAAGCAACGACAATCCGTTCTCCGAAGCGCAGTTCCGGACCGTGAAGTACCGGCCGGAGTTTCCGGCACGGTTCGGCGCGCTCGAACACGCGCGTGGCGTCAGCCGCGACCTGTTTGCGTGGTACAACGACGCGCACCATCACAGCGGCCTGAGCTATCTGACGCCCGCCGACGTCCACTACGGCCGCGCCGCAACGGTCCTGGCGGCCCGTCACCGCACACGCCTGGCCGCCTATGCCGCCCATCCCGAGCGGTTCGTGCACGGGCCACCCCGTCCCGAGACAATGCCCACGGCGGTCTGGATCAATCGGCCGCCGACCCTCACCAGCCAGGTGGCCCCAGCCACGACCACCGTCACCCCGGGCGACCCACAGCCGGGCTCCATGCGCCCGCCACCACGCATCGACAATCGCCCGGGCACGCTCGTCACCAGCGTGGAGTCGCTACAGTAAATGCTGAATCAGGTTGTCTCAAAGTTGTTGACACGGCCCGGTGCTGCGGAAAGTGAGACACGGTGACGAGTTCGAATCACAGGACACCAATAGTGAATAGTGTCGCTGCAGGCATCGTGCACCGTGTGTGGTGCTTTGCCGGCGCACCGACTCAACCCGGGGCCAGCGACTCGTGTACGGACACAGAGGGCGTCCGTGCAAGAAGGAGTCCTGGATATCTTCAATGAACGACATCCATCGTGAGTTTCTAGGCATTCTCAACAGACTCCCTTGCGACCTTCTGGTGGACCTTCTTGTCAGAAAATTCGCTGATAAGGGGATCAATTTGAGCATGTCGCAGCGCACGACGCTCCGCGCTGAGCTGGAGCGCCAGAATTGGTCCAACCTGAAGTTCCGTCTCACTCCTGAGGGGAAGAGCCGAACGGTAGCACTTGATATTGCGGACGTCGATCTGTCGCAGATCGAAACGCAACTGGATCGTGTCCTGCGATCACTGCCGGAAACTATTGAATCAACAACTGATCAAATCGCTTCGCGTACCCACCTAATTCTAGATAGGAAGTGGAAAGCAGAGCAGCGGCGACAGCGCCGAGATCGCACACAGTTCTCTAAGCGCCTGTACCGACGCTGGCAAGAACCGCTTGATCAACTGGAACGACTTATCGTCGTTACTTCCGAGGTAAGCGGGATGGTCAATCAACGTTTGCGCCAGCAGCGTTCTCAATCCAAGACCTTTACGGTAGAGGTCCAAACTAGGCTGCATGCCCGAGCCTGTCAGATCGCCCGCGAAGTGCTGACTCTTCTATCCGCTGGCTTTGCCGACGGCGCCATGGCTCGTTGGCGGGCACTCCACGAGGTCGCTGTGGTTTCGCTCTTCATTGGCAGCGATGAAGATCTGGCCGAGCGCTATCGTCTTCACGAGGCAGCAGAATCACTGAGAGCTGCGCATCAGTACAGAGATCATACCGACAGGCTGGGCCTAGAACCGATGGAGGAAGAAGAGATCCTGACGCTGGAACGTGACGTGGCCATGTTAAACGAACGCTTTGGCCATGGCTACTCCACCGGCTACGGCTGGGCCGCCAAGAAGCTTCGACAAACCGGGAAAAAGGTGACATTTGGTCAGATCGAGGAGGCCGCGGAACTCGGTCATTGCAGGCCTTACTACCGCCTCGCTAGCCACAACGTCCACGCAAACCCTAAGGGTGTGTTCTTCCGGCTGGGTCTCGTTGAACAGTTTGGGACTCTCTTAGCGGGCGCCAGCAACTACGGTTTGGCGGATCCCGGACAGAACACCGCGGTCTCCCTCGGGCAGGCCACCACAGCGTTGGCTTCTCTGGAGCCCACCCTGGACGACATCGTGGCGTTGAAGGTGGTTCTCCTTATGGTGAGCCAGATCCCGGAGAGTTTCGCCCGTGTCCAGCGAGATATCGAGGATGAGGAGGATGAAGCGGACACCGGGAGCACCACGTGATTCGCGGACACTGCTCACAACGCAGCTACGCCGGTTGCCCCGCCAGAATGGGCCGGGAGTTGACCTCGTTGGCCGCGAGCACAACCGGTTTGACCACCGATCCAGTTGCTTCAATCGACCTGTGGCCAGACTGATGTCGTTCCCGCCCCAGGTACTCGCCGACGACGTCGTCGCCAGGATCCCGGAGAAGGGCGCACGCGCGATTCGAACCGGAGACGCTACTGCGGCGGCCTCTTCCGTGAGTGTGCCGAGCGACTCTCATCCCAGGTACAAGCGCCCCTCGTGCCGTTGTACCGGGGGCGGGGTGCCGACCCGCCGCTTCGTCGGAATCTCCGGGTCGTGGTACGCTGGGTTGACGCGACCCGGCTTGGGGTGTATCGACCGCGGAGCCTGTGCTCACTGCAGTCTGGGCCAACGACACGAGGCCAGCGACGATGCTGCTGACGAGGATGATGGACACGAAGTGCAAAACCCGCCGGAGCCTGTACGGCGCTCGAACCAGTGGCGCGTTGCGAGGCGACCGGAGGGTCTCTGCCACCCCGCGGCCAACGGAGTCGGCTGGCAGTACCGGCTGGCAGTACTTTGCGCATCATGTGTAACTCCTTATGTTACAATAACTTGGGCCGCTAGCTCAGTGGTAGAGCACCTGACTTTTAATCAGGGTGTCGCTGGTTCGATCCCAGCGCGGCCCACCAATGGAATCAAGGTCTTTCGCATCTCACCGCTTCGGCTGCCGCCAGTCATCATCCTGACCGCCGCTGAATATCTGGCCCTGCAGCCCGGGAGCGACTGGCAGCCACGATGGCCGAGCAAGCTCCCGACGGAACGAGAACGCTCGGTTTGTGCCCGCCGGCATGCTCATGGCGAGGATCTTGCCTTCGTCGATCCGCGCCACGGCCTCGGCGATCTTGCGCACGATCACTCGATCGCGTCCTTCCGGCCCGCTTCACCCTGGCGGGCCGCGGGCCGGTGTTTCCCCTGGCGGTGGAGATCCGCCTGCCGGAGCGGGCACGGTGAGCGACCCGATGCCTGAAGTGGAGGCTTGGGTTACGAAGGTAATGAAGGCGACAATACTTCGGCACGGCCGTGCAGGGAGCAGGCACATGGCATCGATCGAATCGAAGCTCACGTCCCAGGGGCAGGTGTCTATCCCGGCTCGCATCCGCCGCAAGCTGGGATTGACGCCCGGCTCCAGGGTGGAATGGTGCGAGCGAGGGGACGAAGTGCTCGTGCGGCGGGCGTCGAAGTACTCGTCACTGGACATTCACGACGCCATGTTCAGCGCACCGCCGGCACGCAAGAGCGTCGAGGACATGGACGAGGGCATCCGATCCCACATGCGGCGCACCCATGCGCGCGGTTGACACGAACGTCCTCGTCCGCCTGATCGTGCGCGACGATCCTGATCGGAGCGACCACCGGCCCTCGGTCGTCCTGCGAGAGTATCCCGGCCATCATGCTTGCGCCCGCAGATCGTCGAGGAACTCCGATGCTGGCTCGACACCGGTCACCAGGAGACGGTCCCTGGCGCGAGTGCAGGCCACATAGAGCAGGTGCCGCTCGGTGTTGTAGATCTCTTCGAGGTCCGTTTCGTCTGCGACCTGCTCGATTCTCGCCTGGAGCGGAATCACCTCGTCGTCGCAGGCGGCCACGGCGACGGCCCGAAACTCCAGCCCCTTGGCGAGGTGCATCGCGCCGACCGCGACCGACCCCGATGCGCCGCCCGACCGGACACCCAGCTCCACCGGAGTCAGTCCCGCGTTCCGAACCGCCGCCAGTGCTCTCTCGATCTGGTCCTGCGACCTGACGAACACGCCGATGGCCTGCGGCGCATAGCCCTCAACCCGGCGCGCCCGCAGCCAGTCCGCAATGGCCGCCGCTTCGTCCTCGCGCGACTCGAAGGTCCTGACCTCCGGAGCCGGTCCGTTGAACACCGAGACGGTCCCGCCCCGCTGATGGGCGTTGCCGTCGACGTCGGCGAGCTCGGGGGGCAGGAGCCGATCGGCTTGTCGTCGGATCTGGTGCGAGGTCCGGTAGTTGATTCGCAATGTATGAGACCGTCCGCGCACGTCGACGCCCAGCGACCGCCACGAGAACGGCGTCTGGAAAATCCGTTGACCGAGGTCACCGGTGAAAAACAGGATGCCGCTCCAGCCGCCGCCGCTCGGCCCACTGATACGCCGCGTCGTGATGGTCCACGTAGCAGAGCAGGAAGCTCGACGCGGTCCGGTGGATGATCAGACGGACGTCGCGACCAACGCGGACGGACCAGAAGTCCTTGTCCTTCGCCCGCTCGATCTGGTGCAGTTTCAGCCCCGGATGCGCCGGGTTCATCTGGAGGTCGAACGCAGTCGTCTTGACCGCCTTCTGCTCGTCGCCGGTCAGCTTGGCGAGGCTGTCGGTGAAGGTGTCGGCGATGCGGAACTGCATCAGGCGTTCGCCAGCTCTTCCAGCCGGCCCAGCCACGCCCCGAAGTGCGGACACTCGCGACGCATCGCGCCGAGGCCAATCTCCAGCGCGGCGAGTTTGCCCAGCAACGGCTTCCGGTACCCGCGCACGACCGATTCCACGCGTTTCGAAGGCGCCGTCTCCGGAGAGTCGTCGATCTCCTCCGGGCTGGCAAACGCGTCTCGAATCGCCTGCAGCCTCGCCGCCAACTCCGGACGTTCGATTCCGCGGGCGAACCCTTCGCAGTCACTGAAGAGCAGCGCCTCGAACTCATGCATCATCACGTACGGGACGAAACGCTCCCGATCGAATCCAGCCCCCATTTCCCGTTGGACTCCCACCAGAAGCTCCCTTTCGACCACTTCGGCCTTCTCCGCAAACGGCAGCGTCGACGCGCGCGCCCGTCCGGGCCATGCTCGCTGCCCTTCACGCGGGAGTCCGTAGTAATCCACCATCGTCGTGGCCAACGACCCGGTATCTTCCTTGAGGTGATTCGTGATATCGCGGCGCACTGCGCTCCAGCCACGGATGCCGCCCCGCCGGTCCCGCTGGCGCGCATTGCCCAGCCGTCGCGCCCCGACTGCGTGATAGCCGCGGCCGCAAAGATGCGGCCCGAGAACCTCGTTGACGAACGTCTCCTCCGTCTCTCCCTCGACGTGCAGCAGCAATCGGCTCACCGCCCAGGCCCATCCTCTCCCGCCTCCCGCATCGGCCGTCCGCCGAAGTGATTCTTCTCCCACAGTTGGCCCAGGCTGTAGTCCTCCAGCCAGACCTTCAGCACTGTGCCATCGAGCCGCCTGAACGTGGTCCGCCCCGCCGCCCGTTCAGTCACCAGGACGTCCTCCGGTCGGAAATGGTCCAGCAATAGCGGCGATTGCGTCGCCAGCACCACCTGCCTCTCCACCGACGCCTGCTGGATGAGCGAGGCCACCATCGTTATGGCATATGGGTGCAGCCCGAGTTCCGGTTCGTCGAGGATGATCAACGACGGGCGCAACTCGACCGGCTGAAGCAGCAGGGTCGCCAACGCGATGAACCGCAGGGAACCGTCCGAGAGCGACGACACATCAAAGTAGGCATCCGAGCCGCGGTGCCGCCACTCGAGGCGGATCCTGTTCTCGTTCAGGGCCAGGGGCTTCAGCACGAAGTCGTCGAAGAACGGCGCCACCAATTGCACCGTTCGTCGAATCAGTCTGTACGACTCCTCGTGTTTGTGGCGCAAGAGGTGGAGAAACGCCGCGAGATTGGCGCCGTCGGGCCTCAGATAGCGGTTGTCCGCCACATCGGCGGTCTTCTTGAGCGGCGACGCAGCTCCCGTGTCGTGGAAGTGGTACAACCGCCACCCCTCGATGAGCTCGCCAACTTCCTTGGGAGGAAGTGGATAGCGGGGCGCCTTTGACCAACGTATCGGTTGCGCTTCGTCGCCAACCGGGTGGTACCCTGTTGCGATCAGATACAACCCGTCGGTATCGTTCCGACCGAGGGCGATCACGTACCCCGCCCCACGGCGGCTGAACAATACCTGCATCTCCAATACCGACGTCACCTTCGACCCGAAGTGCAGGATTCTGTCCGCGCCGCCCGCTCTCCCGACATAGTCCTGCAGCTGTCCTTGATTCGTAGCGCGCAGAAACGAGAAGGCGCTGATGAAGTTGGACTTTCCCGAACCGTTCGCGCCGATCAACACGTTGAGCGATCGCAGCCTCACCATTGCATCGGCAATGCTCTTGAAGCCGCTTATCACGATCCCGTCCAGCGTGGCCATGGTCTCAGCCCTCACACCCGGAACACCTTCATCACCTCGTCGCCCAGGTGGTTGATGACCTTGACGGCGATGCGGCCCGACTCGGGGCGGTCGAACGGGCGCGAGAGGTCGCTGTGGAGCGAGGCCCAGGCGTCGGGGTCGATCTCGGCCTTGAGGGTGGTTTTTAGCGCCTTGTATGGATCGTTCGCGCCGAGGAAGTAGGCGTGGCGGACGAAGAAGCTCTCCTCGTTGTAGTCGGTGTCGATGAACCAGCAGGCGATGCCGTCGGCGCCGTGGCTGCGGACTTCGCCGGTGTTGGGGTGGAAGACGTCCACGCCGTTGATCTTCACCTGGAGCCGGCCGTCCTCGGAGTCGCAGGTGTCCGCCGGCAGGATATCGATGTCGGGCTCGCCGAAGATGACGAACAGGTTGCCCTTGCCGGTGTTCTTCAGCTCGTCCGCCATGTGGAGGTCGGCGTTCATGCGCGCCTTGAGGACCGGAATGCGGCCGAGGCGGTTGAACTCCGAGGCGTGGGCCTCGTAGTTGAACGCGCAGGCGATCAGGACATCGAAGCCGGCGTCGCCCGCCTCGCGCGCGGCCGCCACCAAGTCCGGGCGGGACACCGTGCCGAACTCGGGGCCGACGAAGATCCCGGCGCGCTTCTCCGGCCTCGACTCTCCCCCGCCGTCGACGTAGCGACCCTCCGCACAGATGTATGCGCCCGGCCAGGGCGAGACGGCGGCGAAGGCGATGCGGTCCTCCTTGTGCGCCTGCTGCACGCCGGCGGTCGCAAGCTGCTCCAGGATCATGCCCGCGAAGTCCTGCTGCGGCCCATAGTCGGCCCTCGGCTCCGCGGCGCGGTCGATGAGCTCGTCGTCCTCATCGACCGCCAGCACGCGGTGCGGCGACAGGCTCTCGACCGTGAACGGTCCCGCCACCCGGACCTTCCTGCCGTCCTCGTAGGGCTTGTCGTAGAGGTACTCGTAGTCCGCCTTTGCCGCGATGGAGGCGTCGATCTCCTGCTGCCGCGCAATGCGCGCCTCCCACCACCGGCGGTGGGTTTCCGTTGCGTCCGCGGGCCACGGATCGCGCGGCGCCTCCGGCAGGTCGTCCGGCGTGTAGGCCCGCTCCAGATCGGCGTTGACGACGCGCAACGCCGTCGCGCGCTCGCCGTCCGTCTCCACCGCCCGGAACCGCTTCCATGCCATCACGGCCCGTGCCGGCCAGGGATCGCCCGCGGCGCGCGGGATCTCCCACTCCTCCCACGCGCGGCCGAGCGCGTTGTTCAGTTTCTCGCGCAACGGCTCCAAGGTCTCCTGCGAGCGATCCCAGATGATGTCGATCTCGGCGTTGTTCGCGATCGACTTGAGGGTGATGTGCGGAACGCGCTCGTAGACGAACCCCTGCCGGACATCGCCTCGCGTAGTAGTCTCAGATGGAACCGTGCCCGTGACCTCGCCTTCCTTCCGCTGGCCGGCCGGGCTGTCGGCGAGGAGGTAGTACGGATACCGCGCCCCCATGACCCGAGCGCGGGCGAGGGCAAGCGCAACGCGAGAGGTGTCGACGGTGATCCAGCGGCGCCCCCATTGCTCGGCGACGTACGCAGTGGTGCCAGAACCGCAGGTGGGGTCCAGAATAAGATCGCCGGGGTCGGTTGTCATCAGGATGCAGCGTTGGACGACCTTGGCATTTGTCTGTACGACATATACTTTTTGGTCTGTAAAAGCACCCGTCTGTGTATCACGCCACACCGAGGTATGCTCGGAAACGGGGAAGTCGGTCAAGAACCGCACGTAGGCCAGGCTATTCTTAGAAGGTACTCCCAGGCGTTCCGCGTGACCGAGCCGACCAAGTCCCTCCTTCGCCGTGGTCCAATGTCTTGCTTGTCCTGGGTGAAAGGCCTGGTCCTGGTACTGAAATTCTACCGTCCCAGAAGGCGTTGCACCTTGCGACGTAATGTTGTCGTGCCTATAGATAGCATGCCCTTCGTTTACCAGTTCTGTCAGAGTTCTATTTGTATTGGATACCGGCATCCTCGACCAGTCTGACAGTTGAACGCGCGAATAACGTCCGCCAACGTCATCTTCCAATGTTCGGAGACGGAACAACTGGCGATACTTGACGGTCTCTCGATGTCGTGCGTACCAGAGTAGGTAGTCACTATCCCTGCCTAGCGTCCCGGCTACAAGGTTGGCCGTGACTCTGAAAGTGATTTCCGATAGGAAATTCCCATCCCCAAACACCTCGTCCATCAACGCCCGCACACGATGGACGTTCTCATCCCCGATCTGCACGAAGATCGAACCGCTCTCCGCAAGCAAGTCCCGCGCCACGGTCAGCCGGTCCCGCAGGTATGTCAGATATGAGTGAATCCCATCCCGCCACGTATCCCGGAACGCCTTCACCTGCTCCGGCTCACGGCTGATGTGCTCCGCCTTGCCGTCCTTGACGTCCCGGCTGGTCGTCGACCACTGGAAGTTCGAGTTGAACTTGATACCGTAGGGCGGGTCGAGGTAGATGCACTGCACCTTGCCGCGCAACCCCTCGCGCTCGGCGAGCGACCCCATCACCTGCAGGCTGTCGCCGAGGATCATCCGGTTGGACCAGTTGGCGTCGTGCTGATAGAACTCCGTCCGGGCATCATCGCTTGGCAGACCGTTGAAGTCGGCGAACAGATCGGGCTGGGTCTCCGTCGCGGCTCCATCCTGCGCCCCGCGCCCGGCCTTCGCCTGCCGGCGCAGGTCGTCGATCAGCACCTTCGGGTGCACCTTCTCCTGGATGAAGAGCGGCGGCGCCTGCACGACGACGTCGGACCAGTCCTGCTCGTCCTTGCCGCGCCAGACAAGCTGCGGGTCGAGGTCGCGGTTTCGCCGCTGGTAGGCGACCTGGACCGGGCTTTGCTCGGCGCGCTCCATCACCGACCGGTACTCGGCCGTCGGGATGTTCTTCCGCGACGCCTCGCCGTGCGTGAGGGTCTCGACGGTCTTGCGCCGTGACGCCGGGGTCGAATGCCGTCTCGCCATCTACCCGCGCTCCTCACCGGTGGTCTTCAGCAGATGCCGCAACGCCGGAAGCAGCTTCGGCACGGCATCCTCGACCATCGTCCAGATGAGGTCGATCGTGTCCTTCACGTAGAAGCGCCATTCCCTCGCCGTCCGACCCGTGTCAGACACGGATTGCCTCGCGCTCCACGTACGGGCGGAGCTCCGGGCGCAGCGCCTTGTCGGTGATGAGGTCGACCGGGCGCCCGAGCAGGTCCTCCAGGTAGGACTGCACGCCGAAGAACCGCCGCCACTCCGTCGGATGGTCGAACCGCACCAGGATGTCCAGGTCGCTGCCTTCCGCGGCATCGTCTCGCGCCGTGGATCCGAACGGCGCGAGGTCGGCGACGCCGAAGCGCTCGGCCAGCGCCGGCTTATGCGCTCGCAACAAGGACAGCGCCCTATCTCTCGTCATCGAATTGTGCAGAACCGTTTGCCGGTCGCGGCCTTCACACCGCGATCTCGATCACCCTGTCCGTCTCTGACAGGGGAATCTGTTGAACGTCGACGGAAAGGCACCCTTCGATCGCTTCGTAGAGGTTGCTCAGCAGCTCTTCGAACGAGTCTCCCTGCGTGGCGCATCCCGGTATGGACGGCACCTCGGACCAGAAGCCGCCCTCTTCGGCCTGGTGGATCACGACTTGCAGCTTCATGGCTCTCTCCGCGATCATGCTCCACGGACGATCCCGATGCACCGATCATCCGAGCGCCGACCGTTGGTTCCCCGGTATCTCCCGTTCATCGCGACAAGTATAGGCGCACATTCGTGCCGGCACGAACGGGCCGCCGTCGGCTCCGCGCCCGGCCCCGATCACTCCACCGCCCGCGCGACGACGGCCTGGAACCGCGCCTTCAACGTCGCCTCGAGGTCCTCCTCCATCTGGTACACGTCGGTCAGCTCGGCGAAGGCCCAGCGGCCGTAGGCGCCGAGGTTGTTGACGCCGGGCACCCAGTAGGTGTCCATGGTCTTCTTCTTGTCCTTGGCGTCCTCGCGGCGGTAGCCCTTGACCTCGACCACGAGGCGCAGCAGGTCGTCGTCGCCGCGGCCGTCGTCGACGAGCACGATGAAGTCGGGCAGGTAGCGGCGCGTCTCGGAACCGTAGCGGTACGGCACGTCCAGGCCGAGGTTGTGGTTCTTGACATAGGCGCGCACCCGCGGGTGCGCCTCGACAACACGGCACAGCTCGGCCTCCCAGTCGCTGTCGCACACCACCCAGTTGATGTGGCAGCGACTGGCGTCGGTCTCCCAGCGGGTCTTCCTCGACGTCGTGAAGTGCACGTGCATGGTCGAGCCGGCCGGGTTGTAGGGATCCAGCACCGCCTTGATGGGCCGCTCCCCCAGCAGCTTCGTGACGATTCCCCGCGTGATCCGCTCGCACGCCGTATCCGCCAGCTCCTGGTACATGAGCTGCGCCGGATAGGTGCCCCCCTTGCACACGAGGTGGTCGTCGAGCCATTGGCGGGTGATCCGCTTGAGCTGGCCGAACAGGTGCAGCTTCGGCTCCTCACCCGGATCGCGCCACTTGGTCTCAAGCAGCCGCCTGGTCAGGTGGAAGAGCAGCGTCGACCGCCGCAGGTCGCGGGTGTGGATCAGGTTCAGGTCGACCCCTTCGCCGATGATCCCCTCGTTGCGCGTGATGGACGGGCCGACCAGATCGGGCGTCAGCTCCAGCGTCGCGTCGTCGTCGAACTCGGCATCGAGGCGCTCTTCGGGCAGTTCGACGCGGTAGCCCTCCACCCGAGGGAAGCGGATCTCGCAGGCGTCACGATCCGGCGTCACCGCCTTGACCAGAACCGTCTTGCGCGGCGGCGGCGGCGTGACCGGCACCGGCCTGGCGGTGAAGTCGAACGGGATGCCGAGGACGTCGGCGTACTCGACGTCGAAGAGACCGTCCTCGTTGGGGTCGTACGACTGGCGGCGGAGCGCGCGGCCGATGACCTGCTCGCAGAGAAGCTGCGTGCCGAAGGCGCGCACGCCCAGAATGTGGGTTACGGTCCGGGCGTCCCAGCCCTCGGTGAGCATGGAAACGGAGACGACGCAGCGGATCGATCCGCCAAGCGTGTCCGGTCTGCCGACGGTGTTCATGACCTCGCGGAGCAGGTCCTGGTCTGACAGTTGCTCGGCCTGCCGCCGGTCACCGGTGCGGGCCACGATCTCGCGCCGGAAGCGATCGATCTCGTCGGCGGCGGCGGCTCGGAAGCTCTTGTCGAGGGCCTCGCCCGAGTCGAGCTGTTCGCTGTCGATGAGCAGGGTACGCGGGCGGGCCAGCGGGTTGCCGTGCTCGTCGAAGTTGCGGAAGAGGGGGAGGCGGCCGTTCACCAGCGTGGTGGAGCCGTCCTCGTTCTCGCGGTGGAAACCGGCGATGAAGTCGTGAACCAGCTTCGAGGTCGACGTGTTGTTGCAGACGACGATGAAGCAGGGCGGCACGTCGATGCCCGCCTTCGACCACAGCTCGAACGTCTTCTCGTAGTGCCCGTACAGCGCTTCGAGGGCGGTCTGCAGCTCGACCGGCAGGCTGAGGGGGTCGAGCCCGCCGGCCTTGCCGCGCCCTCGTTTCGGCATCTTCGGCCGGATGTGCTCCCACAGGTTGCGGAACTTCGGCATGTCGCCGCCGGGGATGTTGTCGGCCACGGGGACGCGCGGCAGCTTGACGATGCCGCACTCGATGGCATCCATCAGCGAGAAGTCACTGGCCGTCCAGGGAAAGAGCGTCCCCTCGGCATAGCCCGACCCGCGCAGGAAGAACGGCGTGGCCGAGAGATCGATCACGCGCTGCAGGCCGAGCTTGCGCCGCACCGCTTCGAGCCCGGAGATCCAGACCCGCGCCGCCTCGCGGTTCTTGTCGGCCTCCTTGCGGTCGTCGCCCTTGAGCGGACCCTCCTCGTCCTCGCCGGCCGGCCTCTCGCGGTAGCAGTGGTGCGCCTCGTCGTTGAGGGCCAGGATCCGCTTCAGGCCCATCAGGCCCGGCATGACCCGCTGCAGCATCTGGCCTTCCGTCTCCTTGGTCCGCAGCTCGGGCCCCGGCCCCTGCAGCAGGGCGCGGCCGCCCTTCGAGAGCGGCAGCGTCTCGCGCCGCAGGAACGCGTGGTAGTTGGTGATGACGATCTTCGCCCGCTCCAGGTCGCGAATCATGTCCCCCGGCACCAGCTCGCGGCTCGCGTAGTAGCTGTCCGGATCGTTGGGTTGCAGCACGCGCAGCCGGTCCCGGATCGTCACGCCTGGTGTCACCACCAGGAATCCACGGGTGAACCGCTTGCTGCCGGGCCGGCGGACCGCGTTGATCGTCTGCCAGGCGATGAGCATCGCCATGACGGTGGTCTTGCCGGCGCCGGTTGCGAGCTTGAGCGCCAGCCGCGCGAGGCCGGGGTTGGCCTCTTCGCTGGTGGTGTCAATCTGTTCGAGAAAATTGCGGCCCTCCTTGCCGAGGGTCGGAGCGACCTCGGTCAGCCAGATCGCGGTCTCCACCGCTTCGACCTGACAGAAGAACGGCCGGATGTCACCGAACCGGTGGCTGCGCCAGTGCCGCAGGAGCCGCGCGGTTTCGGGGGTCACACGCCAGGAATTCGGATCCGGCAGTTCGCGCCAGCGATTCACGCGATGACGGACACCGCTGATAAGCCCGGTCAGGTCGTATTGCTGGGTGCCGGACTCGAGCGCCTGAGCGGATGCATCAAAGACTATCTCCCGCTGGAGCGCCTTCTGCTTCTTCGCGCTGGGGATCGCCGTGATGAAGGACACCTTGCGCCGCTCGGAGATGACCTTGTTCGTCGGCTGACCGGTTTCGTCGAGCTCCCAGTGCTGCGCGGGGTATTCGTAGGGCGAGTTCAGGATCGGTTGCTCGAAGAATCGCGTGTCCATGGTGCGTCAATTCGACCTGCCGAAGGCCGGTTGCCCGCTCCGCCTCATGCACATCCACTGCGGAGGCGACCCCGATCCAGTAGCCGTCGCCACAAGGGCCGCTTCGAAACGCCGCCCACGGCTTCCTGTTGATCGCCGGCTCGCGACAACGGCTCCACGCCGTGCCCTGCGATCGTTCGGCATGATACGGCACTCGGCAAGCCGACTCGGGCGCCGCAGTCGCGTCATTCTGCCTTCGACCAAGTTTCGCCGCTCCAGTTCGAACGGTCCCGAGACAATCCCTGTGGATGGTGCCCGACCTGCGAACGACCTGTGGGCGCGCACGAGTCCAGTGGCGCGTGTAGTATGCGCGGGTTCGCCTCAGACGCTGGCGATGGTGCCGACCCAAACCCGTCGGAGTCGCTGTCCTTCGGCATCGTCCACCCTGGGATGATCAAGGCAACGATCTGCTCGTGGCGCATGCGCAATCAGGTCCCCGCCGGTTCATCCGCCGGAGCGAAGGGATTCAGCAGGCGCGCGCCGACGCCGGCGACATCCGAAGTGTTGCGCGTCACCAGGGTCATATCATGCGCTCGAGCTGTAGCGGCGAGCAGACCGTCGAAAACCGGGACCCGGCGGACCGCATTGATCTGGCCCCAAACGTCGGCGATGCGGCTGTCGATCGGCAGAATGCGTTCGGCGAACGAGTGCAGGAGTTCAGCCAGCCACCGTTCGAGTGTATCCGCCTTCTGTGGTTCGCGAGGCCGGATATGCTCGACCCCCTTCCGGATCTCGCCAACGACGAGCACACTGATGAACAGGTCGTCGTCCCGCGCAGCGGCATACCATGCGGCAACTCGCGCATCGCCACGGCCGCCCTTGCGGATTTCCGAAATGACATTGGTGTCGACCAGGTACATCAGAATTCAACATCCCTGGGAAACTCGCGAGCACGACTCAGATCGATGCCCTCCAGCGGGCAGGATGCGAGCAGTTCCTTGAAGCTGCGGTGGAAGGTGCCGACGAATTGATCACGCAACAACGCCCGCGCCGCCACGCTGCGGTCGGGATCGCACAAGGCCGTGGCCACCGCCCGAACGACGTCGACATCGTCGCGATGCACCTTGACCTCGCAACGAACCCACCCATTCCGCTTCAGGCGCTCACGATAGGTACGCACGGCGGTGTTCTGACTGGTCGACATGCTGATCTCCCTATTTCCGGTAATCATACCGGATATATCTGGAGATCACGAATTCTGACGTGCGCCCGGTGTCTTCAGCGGCGTTCGATGCACGCTCACCATCGCCCGCAACATTCTTCGCCGTCCTCACGAAGCCACTCACGGACCCTTTGGAGGAGTCGTATCCGTATCTGATCTTGGATGCCCGCGACGAGAAGGTCCGTCTCGACGGTGTGATCCAGTCGCAGGCGGAGATCCACGAGGGCTGGCTGCGGGCCTGGTGTACGTCATCCCCGCCCTGAAGTGCTTTGGCCAGTGGACGCCCTGCAGCTTGCGGCGAAACTCGTCGATGGGTCGCGCGACTCGGCCAGGAACTCATCCCTTCGTTGACCGTCAACGGAGGGCCGTGTTGAGGCACTCCTGGACCACCTGGAAGCTGATGCACGCGTTTCCGCTCTCGATCCCCTGCCGAATGTGATCCCGGGCGATCTCGGTCTTGCGGGCGTCGCCTCCCTCGAGCTGGTACACGAAGACATTGGTGTCGAGGAATCGGTCAACGCTCATTCACTTCTTCTCTGGTCAACCGCCACCCCACTTGCAGCCGGCCTTGAAGCTCCTGCATGACCTGCGCGGCCTCGGCGGCCTGCCGCGTCCGGCCCACGTAGTCGGCGAGCCACCGGCGGAACTGCTCGTTCAGGGTCGTGCGCTCGCTGGCCGCCCGCTGGCGCGCCGCCTCGATCAGGGCGTCATCGGCGCTCAACGTGATGTTCTTCATGCCCTTCCCCGCCGCACGTTCTTCGTGCGCACGGTCTTAGCGTACGCCAGCTCCCGTCACGCGCGGGAGAGGGACGAACCGGGGTCCCGCCGACTCGGCGTCCGCCCCGGTCAACGCACCGCCTGCTCGACTGCCGCCTGGAACCGCGCCTTCAACGCCGCCTCGAGGTCCTCCTCCATCTCGTACACGTCGGTCAGCTCCGAGAAGGCCCAGCGGCCGTAGGCGCCGAGGTTAGGGAGCGCCGATGGCGGGCGTAGACACTGACGGAATCGTCGATCGGGCCCAAGGGTGTCTGCTCGGTCAACTCGCCGGCGATGCGCTGGGCAGCCTTGTCGAGTTCGAGACGCCGGAGACGATTCGCCGAATGTACCCGGGCGGCGTTCGGGAATTGGCGGACGGAGGCACCTGGGACACACTGGCCGGTCAGCCGATCGATGACTCGGAACTTGCGCTGATGCTCGCGCGAACGCTCGTCGAGCGTGGACGATATGACCGCGAAGCGGCGCGTCGAGCGTATGTCCGGTGGTTGGAATCGGGTCCATTCGATTGCGGCAACACCATCGCCGCGGGGTTGACAGGTCCTCACTTTCCCCGGGATCATGTTCTCCAGACGGTCTTGACGTGGGGATAGTCGAGGATCCTGGCGTCAGCGGTGACGACCGGCGCCGTCCGGTATCATCGGAGCGGCCAGATCAGACTTGACGACGACGCTCCCCTTGCCGCAGCCGAGAACAGTTCGATTGCGACCGGTCTGCCGGATCGGCACGACGCGAGCCAGCGGCGTATTCCGCTTGCGCACCTCCACCTGCTCGCCGTTCGCCACGGCCGCGAGGTACTCGCTGAGGTGGTTCTTGAATTCAGCAATGTTGGCAATCTTCATGGCCACATTATAGGCCCACATCATGCCGGCCGGAACGCGGGTCGCCGTCCTCACGAGACTACCAACGGAACCTCGGGAGGAGTCGTATCTGTAACTGATCTTGGATGCCCGCTACGAGAACGTCCGGCTCGACGCCATGACATTCGTCACGAAACGCCGGTGACGACCTGCACTACCGGAGATCGCCCCCCGGCTCGTATCATCGTGATGCATGCTGGAGCGTGACCGAGCGCTCCCGGGTTGCTGGACTGTAACCGATCGCTGCCGAACGGACGGAACATGACGGACGCAAGCCTCGCGACGATGTCGGCGGTCACGCATCGCTACGGTGACGTCGTCGCCCTCGACGGACTGGACCTGGAGATCCGGGCGGGCGAAGTGCTGGCCGTCCTCGGACCGAACGGGGCCGGGAAGACCACCGCGATCGGTCTCCTGCTCGGGACGCTGCTCACGCAGGACGGCACGGTGCGGGTGTTCGGGCACGAACCGGGCGCCAGTGCGGTCCGGATGCGCCGTGGCGCGATGCTGCAGATCTCGGGGGTTCCCGACACGCTCACCATCGCCGAGCACGTGGAGCTGTTCTCCAGCTACTACCCCGCTCCCCTGCCGGTTTCCAGACTGCTGGCCATGGCCGGTCTCGAGGACCTGGCCGACCGGCGCTACGGCCGGCTCTCCGGGGGCCAGAAGCAGCGGGTGATGTTCGCGCTGGCCCTGGCCGGCGACCCGGAGCTGGTCTTCCTGGACGAGCCGACGACGGGGCTCGACGTCGAGGCGCGCCGCAGCCTGTGGAACGAAATCCGCGAGCTGAAGGCGGCCGGCCGCACCGCGGTGCTCACCACGCACTACCTGGAGGAGGCGGACGCGCTCGCGGACCGCATCGCAGTGATCCACCAGGGGCGTGTCGTCGCCGAAGGGACGCCGGCAGAGATCAAGTCACGCGCCGCGGACCGGCGCGTCCGCTGCATCACCGCCGTCAACCGCGACGAGGTGGCAGCCCTGCCCGTCGTCGTCCGGGTGGAGGCCAGCGGCCAGCACCTGGAAATCCTGACCGCACGGCCCGAGGAGCTGCTGCGAACCCTGTTCGCACTGGACCCCGACCTGCACGACCTTCACGTCACGGGGGCCGGGCTCGAGGACGCGTTTCTCACGCTGATCCGCGACGGCAAGCACGAGGAGGCGGCGTGATGACCGTGATGCACGCGACGGACGCCGGCGCGCCGCGGCTCGCACCCGCCCGCCGCGCGTCCATCTACGTGCTGGAGGCGCGGGCGCAGTTCCTTTCCCTGGCGCGGACTCCGGCATTCACCATCCCGACGCTGGTCTTTCCGCTCATGTTCTACGTCTTCTTCGGCGTGGTGATGAGCTTCTCGCCGACCGCGCCAACCTACCTGCTGGCCACCTATGGCGTGTTCGGACTGATCGGGCCTGCCCTGTTCGGGTTCGGGGTCGGATTCGCGAACGAACGCGACAGCGGCGCACTCCTGCTGAAGCAGACCACGCCGATGCCGGCGGCCGCCTACCTGCTGGCGCGGGTGGCGGCGGCATTCATCTTCGGCATGGTCATCGTGACCGGTCTGTTCCTGCTAGGGGCGTACGCCGCTGACGTAACTCTGTTCCGCTGGCAGTGGTTTGCGCTGGCCGGCATCGTGCTTGCGAGCGTGATCCCGTTCTGCGCGCTCGGCCTGGCGATCGGCGCCTGGGTGAAGGCACAGGCCGCCGTCGCCATCGTGAATCTCGTCTATCTGCCGATGGCGTTCCTGTCCGGCCTGTGGATACCCATCGCCTTGTTGCCGGCGTTCCTGCAGAACGTGGCCACCGTCTTTCCCGCCTACCACCAGGCTCAGCTCGCGCTGAAGGTGATTCGCATGGACGAGGGCGGGTCTGTCGCGTTCCACGTGCTGATCGTCGGCATCTTCACGGCGGTTTGTCTTGTCGTCGCGGCCGTCGGGTTCCGCCGCGTCAGCCAGCGTTGAGGGATGGGGATGACTGGAACCGGGAGAACCGTCGCGCGCACTCTGACATACCTGGCCGCGATGCTCATCGTGTTCGTGTGCGTCCTCATGGTGCTGCCCGAGCCGGCGCCCCCGGCGGCCGCCGCGGCCGCGGACGACGCGCCGCCCGAGGTCGACTTTGCGATCGTCGGCGCGAAGGTCTTCGACGGCGAGGCTTTTCGACCAGTACAGGACGTGTGGGTGGAGGGCGGCCGCATCCGCCGGTTCGGACCGGACCTGGACCTGCCTGCAGACCTCGCTCGGGTCGACGGCCGCGGGCGGACGCTGGTTCCGGGGCTCATCGACGGTCACGTGCACACGTTCGGCGGCACGCTGAATGATGCCGTGCGCTTCGGGGTCACCACCGTGCTCGATCAGTTCACTGACCCACAGTTCGCCGCTTCGAAACGGGCGGTCCGAGACACCCTGGACCAGGGTAACGAGGCCGACCTCTTCTCCGCCGGCATGCTGGCGACCGCGGCCGCGGGACACGGCACGCAGTTCGGGACTCCCGTGGAACCCGTGGACGGCCCGGACGACGCGCCCGCTTGGGTGCGCGCGCGCAAGGCGGAGGGCTCGGACTGGATCAAGATCATCCACGAGGACGGCAGCACCTTCGGCATGGACATCGCTACGCTCGACCGCGACACGATCGCGGCCCTCATCGCGGCCGCCCATGACGAGGGTCTGCGCGCCGTCGTGCACGTGAGCACGCTGGAACATGCACTGGAGGCGGTCGAACTGGGCGCCGACGGACTTGTGCACGTCTGGAGCGACGCACTCGTCGACGAAGCGCAGGCCGCACGCATCGCTGACGCGGGCGTCTTCGTCGTCCCGACGCTGTCGGTGACGGCGTCCATGCGCGGTGAATCGATGGCGGCGGAACTCGTTGAGGCCGCCGGCGACACGCCGCTGTCGTTCATGCAGCGCCAGACGCTGGCCAACCGATTCTCCGGCGGCGACAGCGAGACGGCGCCGACTACGGACGACGTGGCGATGGAGAACGTGCGGCGTCTGCGCGGGGCCGGGGTGCGGCTGATCGCCGGCACCGACGCGCCCAACCCGGGCACCGCCTCCGGCCTCTCCATGCACGGGGAGCTGCGCCTCCTGCTGCGGGCCGGGCTGAGCGCCGCCGAGGCGCTCTCCGCTGCCACCGCGACCGGGGCCGAAGCGTTCGGGATCGAAGATCGCGGGCGCATCGGCGAGGGCCGCATCGCCGACCTGGTTCTGGTTGACGGCGACCTCGAAAGCGACCTGTCGCTCAGCACTCGCCTCGTCGCCGTCTGGAAGGACGGCTACCCGGTAGACAGCAGTCGCGTGGATCAGGAGTGGCAGGAGACCACGGCCGCGCCGTCGGCCGCGCCCGAGACGACACTGATCGCCGACTTCGAGAACGGCGTCGGCGCCAGCTTCGGTTTCGGTTGGCAGGTGACCTCCGACCGCATCCAGGATGGCTCGTCCAGCGCCCGACTGTCCGCCGAGAACGGGGCGTTACGGGTCGAAGGAGAGGTTGGGGGCGGGGTCGGGTTCGCGTTCCCGTGGGCCGGCGCCATCTACTTTCCGGGCGCGCAGCCAATGCAACCCGTCGATTTCTCGGACCGCGAGACACTGCGTTTCCGCGCGCGCGGCGACGGCCGAACCTATATCGTCATGCTGTTTGGCGCCGACATGGGTGCAATCATGCCTCCCAGCGTCGCGTTCCCCGCATCCGCGGAGTGGATCGAGGTCGAGATTCCGCTTGCGCGGTTCCCGACGGCGACGCCCGGCGTCATCGGCGGCCTGGCCTTCGTGGCGCAGGCGCCTCCGCTGGGCGCGTTCAGCTTCGAGCTTGACGACGTGGAGATCCGGTAGGTGTCCGGAAACCCGGCCCGTGCCGTGCGTGCGGCGATTCTCGCGGTGCGCCGGCGCGTGCCTCCAGCTTCACCGCGCAGCGACTACCCCGCCGCCGCCTGTTGCATGACGCGCGGCACGTTGCCGCCCATGATCTTGCCAACGTCCTCACCGGAGAACCCCCGGTCGCGGAGCGCGGCGATCAGGGTCGGCGTCTTCCCGATGTGCTCGAGTCCGTCGGGCACCTATGGCCTCTCGGGCATGGGAGCAGAACCACGGACGATCAGACGGCCTTGTACGACCGCACGGGCAGGGCTTCGGTTTCGAGCGTTGCCAGATCGAGCCTTGCAGAGGCGCGGTCGATATCCAAGCCGACCACGTTGCCCCCGGCATCGAGATCCACGTTGATCCCGGTGGACACTTCACGTGTCTCGACGCCGGGGCCGGCCTTGAGTTCGACGTAGAGACTGTCGGTTTCCGGGTAGTAGTGCAGCTTCATGACGCATCCCTTCGAAAGCCGCGGTCGAAGAACGCATCGTGGATTGTCTCACCGTCGTCCAGGGTCACGACGCGGAGCACGCGCGGGCCGGTCTCGCCGTGCGGGACTATCTCGCCTCAGAAACGGATGCGGCCGTCGGGCTGGCTCTCGTACCGCAGCGGCGCGGCAATCACCTCGGTGCACCAGGCGGGATCGATGTACGGGCGCTTGCGGCGTACCTGCTCGTCGAAGTAGCGGGTGGTCTTTATCGGGATTCCAGGGGTCAAGTCCGGCTGTCCTTGCGTCACGATACGGCCCGATCGAGCAACCCGCGGAACTCCGCCCCCAGCGCGGGCTCGCCTCAGACGCCGGCGACGGTCGCCGGCTCAAAGCCGATGGACCGGTCGCCGTCCCGCGTAGTGGCACATCATGCGGCCACGCGCGCCTCGCCAACGACGTTGGTGTCGACCAGGTTCATAAGAATTCGACATCCCTGGGAAACTCGCGCGCACGATTCAGATCGATTCCCTCCAGCGGGCAGTATGCGAGCAGTTCCTTGAAGCTGCGCTGGCAGGTGCCGGCGAACCGTTCGCGCAACAGCGCCCGTGCCGCCGCGTATGAGGTCGAGAGAAATCTGTTCATCGTCCGTCCGATGGACTGCAGCCGGAACGCGATCGACGAACACGCGTTCAACCCGCTGCCGCAGATCGCGGACACGCGGCAACTACCCCGCCGCCGCCTCCGCCTCTTGCATGACGCGCAGCACGTTGCCGCCCATGATCTTGCCGACGTCCTCGCCGGAGAACCCCCGGTCGCGGAGCGCGGCGACGAGCGTCGGCGTCTTCCCGATGTGTTCGAGTCCTTCGGGCACCTTGAGCCCGACGCTGTCATAGTCGCACCCGATGCCGACGTGGTCCACGCCGGCGACGGTCGCCGCATGCTCGATGTGGTCGATCAGGCGGCTCAGCGGCACCTGGCCGATCAGCTCCACCCCCGCCGTCTCGATCTTCCAGAGTTCCTCCGACATCCGCTGCCTGTCGTCCGCGTACGTATCGCGCACGACGCCCCGGCGCCGGTTCAACTCTCCCAGTTGGGACATGCGGCCGCGGAACTCGTCGTCGAGCATGCCGGCGTAGTAGGCCACGCCCAACACGCCGCCGTTCCGGCCCAGCGCCCTGAGCATGTCGTCGGTGAGGTTGCGCGGATGATTCGCCACCGATCGGCAGGCGGCGTGCGTGTTCAGAATCGGGGCGCTCGACGTCTCGACGGCGTCGAAGAACGCCTGGTCTGATGCGTGCGACAGGTCGATCAGCATGCCGAGCCGGTTCATCTCGCGCACGACCTCCCTGCCGAAGGCGGTCAGGCCCTGCGGTCCGTCGTCGTACTCGGCGGCGCCGACCCAGGGGGTGTTGCCGCTGTGCGTCAGTCCCATGTAGCGCGCCCCGATCCGGTAGAGCTGGCGCAGGACCTCCAGGCTCGAATCGATCATGTGGCCGCCCTCGATGCCGATCAGCACCGCGATCTTGCCCTCGCGCTGCGCCTGCAGCACGTCGGCCGAGGTCGTGGCCAGCACGAGATCGTCGGGGTGGCGCGCGACCTCCCCGATGACCACGTCGGTGATGCGCAGCGCGTTCTTCACCGCCGACAGCGGGGTCTGCCCGCGGGCCGACGTCGAGACGGCGAAGAACCCGGCGTTGAGGCCGCCCTGCCGCATCTTCGGGATGTCGACGTGCGTGTATTCCAGGTCCTGGGCCAGGTCGAGCCCCTCGTTCAGCAGGCGGGCGGGCGTGTCGATGTGCAGATCGAAGTACAGCGGCCCCGCCGGCAGCGGCTCGGCTGCGTCCGGCTCGGGCGCAGACTCCGGCGCAACCGCGCAAGCCCCCAACATGGCAACGGCCGACAGTCCCCATTCGCGTCTGGTCAGCATGGTGGACACATTATCCTCCCGAAATGTCGTCCGAACACCCCTCCCCCCTGGCATTTGTGAGCTGCGATTGCTTTCGGGTAAACTGAGAGGTTGAGTGTGGTGGATCGGACCGCACCGGGTCACCACACGAAACACGCACCTGCCGCGTCCCCATCGTCCAGAGGCCTAGGATCTAGCCCTTTCAAGGCTAAGACACGGGTTCGAATCCCGTTGGGGACGCCACATTTTCCTAGAATCCCATTAATTTACAGCACTTTAAGGAGACGCTGATTTCTTATACCCCACACTGAAACCCACGCCACCGTGAACGACGCCCTGTCATGAACATCACTTTCGACACGAACAGCGTCATCGCGCTGGACGAGGCCGGCTCGCCGCACACGGCCGAGGCGCTACTGGCCGTCTCGACCGACAGCCACGAGGACCGGTCCGCAGTCGCCGAGGCGGCGGACTTCCTGCGCGGCCAGCTCGGCGCCGGCCCGGTCGACTTCCGCGTCCTGAAGCGGGAAGCGGCGGCGGCGGAAATCGCCCTGCCGACCCTGCGGCGCGCCAAGGCCCGGCTCCGCGTCGAGTCCGCGAAGTGCGGACAGCCCGGCGCCGGCCGACAGCGGATGGCTGACCGCCTCGAAGGTTGGCTCTCACCCACGCCGACTGCCCTGTTTGACAGCCGCGTTTGGGGGCGGTCAGATCGAACTGCGGTTGGGAGGGCTGCCCCGGCGGTTCGTTGAGCTTTCCGCTCACCCGGCTGCGTATTCGAGATCGGCTCCTGGCGCGTTGACACCTGCAGCGTCGTCCCGTACGTTGAGGACTGACTCCGATGCAGGTCTTCATCAGCTATTCCCATTCGGACTCGCCGCTGGCCGCCCGGGTGTCCAAGGCGCTTCGGAGGGCGGGTCTGCAAGTCTGGGATCCCGAAGTCAACGTCCTCCCGGGCGACAACTGGCCGGCCCAGGTGGGCCGCGCTCTCGAAGAGTCCGACGCCATGGTCGTTCTCTTGACGCCCGACTCGATCAGTTCGCCGCACGTCAAGGCTGAGATGGCGTACGCGCTGGGTTCGAAGAGCTACAGAAACCGACTGATTCCCGTCGCCGTCGGTGGCCGCGAGCAACTTCCGAAAAGCGAAATCCCCTGGATCGTCTGAACGCTGCACTGGGTGGATCTGCCGAACCCGGAGAGCGGCGACCCCGAAGTCAAACCAATCGCCGATGCGCTCCTCAGCCAAGCCTGATTTTCCGTAGGTGCCGCGCACAAGTGCCGACCAAGGTCTTCGTCTCGCATTCGCACGCAGATCAACCGTTCGCCGAGCGGCTGCTCGGCGTTCTGCGCCATCATCGGATTCCGTTTTGGTACAGCGACACCCACATCAGCGGTGCCCAGCAGTGGCACGACGAGATCGGCAATGCGCTGCAGCGCTGCGATTGGTTCATCCTCGTTCTCTCCCCCGACTCCGTCGCTTCCATATGGGTGTTGTCCTGGACCCTTCCCCGGTTGCAGAGCATCGATTTCAGCCGCAGTTTCGACGACGGGTGCCGCGAGCTGCTTCGAATATGGAACGTGCAATACGCCCCCGTAGGCTGAGTTGCGTAAGACTGGACGTGGCTTGACAAGGAACCACTGCAGACCAGACCCGGGACATAACTGCCGTCCCTGGACGCGCGCGGTCCCCGGTCTGCTACGGTCTCCGGCCAAAGACCGATCCTGTCGCGAATTGATCCATTTCCAGGTCTCCCTGGATCGGCTACGGACGTCTGCGGCTCGGGGCCGTGTTCACGGATCACCGCTCGGGGCTCCGGTTTGAAGTCGTCTGGTCCGGGGGGCCGGAGCTGTCGCAATGCCGGCAGATCAGCCACGTCTGGCGCGTCATGGCGTTCTACGCTTGGCAGTATTGGGAAGGGGATAATATCGAAAAGTGCCCAACCGCCATTTATACGAAGTAGCGGGCTAAGTTGCCGATCCGGGTCGTACACACGACGGGCCACCTGGGGAGGGTGTCTCGTCTACAGGGTGGAACTCGATTCGTTGGTCGCCTTCAACTGCTTTCGGATTATGCCGACGATGCGCTTGTTGACGTCCTTCTTGCCCAGTGGGATCACAATTGGCCGGGGTTCTCCAGGTTTCGCCATGACGTAGTGATCGCCGCGTTGTCGATCAAAAAACCAACCGGCCTTCTCCGATTCCTTGATTAGATCACCTGAGCTAGTGCTGCGTCACGTCAAAATGTTGGGATAGACGGACTTGAGTTTACGGCGCGCATCGTCGACCTGCATCTGCCAGTCGACACCGCGTTGCGTAGCAGTGACGTCGGTGGACCACGCCGACACTTCGCCGTGCAGCGTCTCGATGTCGCCGATGCGGCGGCCATGCAGGCATTGGCGCGTCATCGAACTCAGTTCGTTCTCGGCGATGTTCAGCCAGCTCCCGTGCTTCGGGGTGTAGCAGAACTCCAGGCGACGAACCAGTTCCCGAGCCCGGGCCGGCTCGAACACCTCGTAGAAGGCGCCGGGCGTGTGCGTGTTGAGGTTGTCGCACACCAGGGTGACTTTCGGGCAGTCGGCGTAGCGGCCCTCCAACAGGTCGGCGACCTCCACCGCCCAGTCCGCCTTCGTCCGCCGGGCCCGCGCCGTCGCCCGCCGCCAACACGCCAGCGGCTCGCTGAACAGGAAGACCGAGGCCGTGCCGGCCCGTTCGTACTCGTAGTCGACGCGGCGGGGCCGCGCCAGCGTGGCGGCCATCGGCGGGCGCGTTTCCTTGACCAGTTGCACCGGCTGCTCATCCATGCACACGACCGGGCAAGCCGGGTCGTACGGTTGCGCATAGGTGTCCAAGACCTGCTCCATGTGCGCCACGAACTCGGCGTCGGCCTCCGGCGGGATCACCCAGTACTCGATTTTCCGCCGGGTCATCCCGTTTTTTTTAGCGTGCGCCGGATGGTCTCGTGGCTGACCGACTCGACGACCTCCAGCTCGACGACCCGGCGCGCCAGTAGCCGCAACGACCAGTTGGCATAGCCCTTCGGGGGCGGCCCCAGACGCAGGGCGATGACCTGCGCTTCCTGTTCGCCGTCGAGCAGCTTGGGGACCGGGGGCGACGGCCGTCGTTTGCGTTCCAGCGCCCGCTCGAATCCTTCCAGTACGCATCGTTGGCGAATGTTTTCGACCGTCTTGGTGCGGCACGACAAGGCGTCGGCGACCTGCTGGTCGGTCCACGCCGGTCCGTCCGCATCGGCCTTCAAGAGGATCTGAGCACGGCGCACCTTCTCGTTGCTGCCGTTGAGCTTCCGGACTGTCTGTTGACAGACCTCGCGTTCCTGGTCGGTGAGTCGGACGATATACTTTTTCTGCACGGGAACTCTATCGGTTCCGCGTGCCCTAATCTTTAGTCGTGGCGCAGCACTAGTCGACGACACGGTGGCTCTCATCAAACTGCGCTGCGAAGAGAGCCGCGGGGATGGTTCCCTCGATGATCGTGGGGCTGTCGGGCAAGATTCGGAACACCGGAACGGGCCTCTGTTCCCCCCTCACCTCGATCGCTTCGACCGCGTTCTCGACGGTGTCCGTTGCGCGACCGGCGCCCATGTAACTGAATCCGCATTCTGCCAGCGCATCTTTCAGAGTACCGCGCGCGATGCAGGATTCAAACCAGAGGGCGACCGCATCATTCAGAGCCGTCATCGCCTGCCTCTGAGTGCGGCCCTGCGACATCACCTGAACCGCAGGGCACTCGGCCACCCACTGTAGATCGTGCTTTTCGGTCAATCCCTCCAGCCGGATTCTGTAGACTGTCATGTTCTCCCGTTCTCGTTTCGCCGCCTAGTGCTGCGTCACGTCAAAATGTTAGGATAGACGGACTTGAGTTTACGGCGCGCATCGTCGACCTGCATCTGCCAGTCGACACCGCGTTGCGTAGCAGTGACGTCGGTGGACCACGCCGACACTTCGCCGTGCAGCGTCTCGAGGTCGCCGATGCGGCGCCCGTCCAGGCATTGACGCGTCATCGAACTCAGTTCATTCTCGGCGATGTTCAGCCAGCTCCCGTGCTTCGGCGTGTAGCAGAACTCCAGGCGACGAACCAGTTCCCGAGCCCGGGCCGGCTCGAACACCTCGTAGAAGGCGCCGGGCGTGTGCGTGTTGAGGTTGTCGCACACCAGGGTGACCTTCGGGCAGTCGGCGTAGCGGCCCTCCAACAGGTCGGCGACCTCCACCGCCCAGTCCGCCTTCGTCCGCCGGGCCCGCGCCGTCGCCCGCCGCCAACACGCCAGCGGCTCGCTGAACAGGAAGACCGAGGCCGTACCGGCCCGTTCGTACTCGTAGTCGACGCGGCGGGGCCGCGCCAGCGTGGCGGCCATCGGCGGGCGCGTTTCCTTGACCAGTTGCACCGGCTGCTCATCCATGCACACGACCGGGCAAGCCGGGTCGTACGGTTGCGCATAGGTGTCCAAGACCTGCTCCATGTGCGCCACGAACTCGGCGTCGGCCTCCGGCGGGATCACCCAGTACTCGATTTTCCGCCGGGTCATCCCGTTTTTTTTAGCGTGCGCCGGATGGTCTCGCGGCTGACCGACTCGACGACCTCCAGCTCGACGACCCGGCGCGCCAGTAGCCGCAACGACCAGTTGGCATAGCCCTTCGGGGGCGGCCCCAGACGCAGGGCGATGACCTGCGCTTCCTGTTCGCCGTCGAGCAGCTTGGGGACCGGGGGCGACGGCCGTCGTTTGCGTTCCAGCGCCCGCTCGAATCCTTCCAGTACGCATCGTTGGCGAATGTTTTCAACGGTCTTGGTGCGGCACGACAAGGCGTCGGCGACCTGCTGGTCGGTCCACGCCGGTCCGTCCGCATCGGCCTTCAAGAGGATCTGAGCACGGCGCACCTTCTCGTTGCTGCCGTTGAGCTTCCGGACTGTCTGTTGACAGACCTCGCGTTCCTGGTCGGTGAGTCGAACGATGTACCTTTTCTGTGGCATGAGAACTCTCTCGGTTCGAGACGAGTTCCCCGATAGTCCTAATGTTAAAATATGCCGCAGCACTAGGTTACATTGTCTGGCTAGGTAACCCTTGTGTCAATACCGTGTCGCCTCACGGCAGAATCCGCTCGATCAGCCAGCGTGAGTGTTGTCCTTAACCTTGACAAGGAACCACTGCAGTCCAGCCCCGGGACATAGCTGCCGTCCCTGGACGCGCGCGGTCCCCGGTCTGCTACGGTCTCCGGCCAAAGACCGATCCTGTCGCGAGTTGACTGCGCGAGCGGACCGCGCCGGGTCGGTCGAGATGCGACACGCCGCGCCGGTCGGCGTGGTTGTTGACGCGGTGGACGGCGTAGACGGTGTGGCGAGACGCGGCACCGGCGACGGTCACGGCCTTCGCGCAGAGCCGGATTCCTCGGTGGTAAAGTCCTGGCATGCTGCCCCGCCGAGACATCGCCTTAGCCCTCGTCGCCGTCGCGTGTAGCGACAGCCCAACCGCACCCAGTCCGTACCCACAGGTCGCCGGAACATACAGTGGCGAGGTGAGCCTGCGCGGGGAAGGGATCTCCGAGATTCTCGGCACCCTCACCGCGACCGTCGTGCAGGCAGGCAACCAATTGACGATCACCGCGCGCATGACCGGGTTAGTCAACCGCACGGTCACGTCCAGGGGCACGATCGGTCTGAACTGGGGATTCACGTTCATCGCCGGCCGCGATGGTGGCCCGCCCTTCCACTTTCCCGACTGCGGCATGATCCAGCCGACGGCCTTAATCATCGGATTCGCCCCTGATCTGTCGGTCCACTTTGAACGTGCCACGAGCCAGTTTTGCGGCAATCTCGAGGTAGGGGGAGGGCTAGACCGCCAATAGCGACCGCATCCCCTGTGCTCGTCGGTACTGAGAGCGCCTGAGAGCGTCCGCTAACCGGCGTGGAACACCCGGTGGAACACCGTAACTTGCGGCGAAGATGGCAGTTCCGGCCGGGATGCGGTCGATCCCACCCCGATTATCGGGAGTCGACCCCCCGGAAAAGTCGGATCAGCCGGCCGAATCTAACCCGGTTTGCGCCGGTTTGCGCCGCGGTCAGTCACACGCCGACTCGTTCACGCGCAGATACTCGACGAGGAAGCGGTCCATAGAGTCGGCGATACCGACCAGAATGTACGCTGCGGACCCTGCATGCGGGCCGACCTCGGAGCCAAGGTACCACGTCGTCGCCAGACTAGATTCAGCGGCGACCGCGTCATATACGAATCTCCTGTATTGCAGAGCGCGTTCGAAAATGCCCCCATGTAGGTTCACGTTCACGACGTTCACGTACACGTAGATGTGTGAGTGTCAACGATCGCGAGATAGTGACAAATTCTCGACACTCGTCGGTGCGCTTGGCTCGGGCACCGGTCTTGTCGTGTGGATCTTGAGGAAGATGAAGATGCTGGCGGTGGGCGCTGTGGGAAACCGCGCCCACGCGGTTTTCCAAGCTCCGGTGGGCGCGCTCTGTGC
Source organism: Vicinamibacterales bacterium (assembly GCA_965220695.1). GTDB lineage: Bacteria > Acidobacteriota > Vicinamibacteria > Vicinamibacterales > UBA8438 > UBA9620. The sequence goes on from OZ244838.1 coordinate 1,712,956, forward strand.
GTCCACGGGAGCGGCGGCGTCCACGGCCCCGGCGCTGGCGGTCGGCACGGCGTTCGGATAGCGTAGGGAGCGGACTCAGACGTGGGGTGAGGGCCCGGTATGCCCACCGGACCCTCGTGACCGCCCCGAGCTCCGACAGACCGAGCCGATCCCCGCTGTTGTGCCACGGATCAGGCTCGTTGTCCAGTCGGAGATCGCCCTGCGCGCTCCGACGCCGTGGACCAGCCCCTCCGCCAGAGAACCTGTCGCCAGTGCAGCCGTCTTTTCGCCGTCTGCGCGGCGTGTGACCGTGGCCATGCCTACTGCACGTCGCCGTGCCGGACGGCCGGTCGTCGCCGGTGCGTTCGAGCCGCCAACGCTCGTCATCAGCGCAGTCTGGAAGGACGTCTCGACCACCGCGACCGGCAGCGCGCCTACCGCGCCCGCCGCCGCGTGACGGATCACACTTCCCCCGCACCCCCGCCATCGGACAGACTCCCCGTCCCTGACGCCGCCCCGGTTCCCGCGGCCACGCGATGCGTGGTCTGCGGCCGATCGAGCCGGTGGCTGACCCCGATGCGGGAGCCTCGCGTCGTGCGGGGAAGGAGGAACGATGATCACGCCCGCGCAGCGCGCCGAGATCCGGCGCCTGTACTACAGCGAGCACTGGAAGCTCGGGACCATCGCCGCTCAACTCGGCCTCCACCGTGAGACGGTCCGCGCCGCCGTCGAGCACGCGTCGGGAAGCGTCCGGGGCGGCGTGTGTCGGCCTACCGCCCTCGACCCCTACCTGCCGTTCATTCGCGACACCCTGGCCCAGTACCCCCGGCTGCGCGCCACCCGCATCCACGAGATGGTCCGCCAGCGCGGCTACCCGGGCTCGGTCATCCAGGTCCGCCGCCTCGTCAGGCGTCTGCGGCCCGAGACCACCCGTACCGTCTACCGGCGGATCGTCACGCTGATCGGGGAGCAGGCGCAAGTCGACTGGGGTTCCTTCGGCAAGGTCCGCATCGGACACGGCACACGCGCCGTCTCCGGATTCGTCATGGTCCTCGGCTACTCGCGCGCCATCGCCGCCCTCTTCACCCTCGACCAGACCCTCGAGAGCTTCCTCCGCGGACACGTCGAGGCCTTCGAGGCCCTGGGCGGAATCGCCCGCACGCTCGTCTACGACAACCTCCGCAGCGCCGTACTCGACCGCCGCGGTACCGCCGTCCAGTTCCATCCCCGCCTGCTCGAGCTCGCCGGCCACTACCACTTCGCCCCCCGACCCTGTACACCGGGACGCGGAAATGAAAAGGGGAAAATCGAACGGCAGATCCAATACCTACGGCACGCCTTCTTCGCCGCTCGGCCCTTCCGCGACCTCGACGACCTCAACGACCAGTTCCGACGCTGGCGAGACGACATCGCCCACCAACGCCGCCACCCCGAGCAACCCGACCGCACCGTTGCCGAGGTCTGGGCCGACGAGCAGCCCCGGCTGCTGCCGCTCCCCGCCCATCCCTTCGAGACCGACCTCGTGCGCGTCGTCCGCTCCGGCAAAACCCCCTACGTCCGCTTCGACCGCAATCTCTACTCCATCCCCCACACCCGCGTCCGCAAGCCCCTGACCCTGCTCGCCAGCGACACCCGCATCCGCATCCTCGACCAGCAGACCGAGCTCGCCCGCCATCGCCGCACCTACGACACCGGACAGACCGTCGAGGACCCCGCGCACCTGGAAGGCCTGCTCGCCGCCACCCGTCAGGCCAACGTCCACACCACCCGCGACCGCCTCCGCGCCGCCGTCCCCGCCACCGCCGCCCTCTTCGAACGGCTCGCAGAGCGCGGGGAGGCGCTACGACCCCACGCCACCAGGCTGCTCGCGCTGCTCGACGACTACGGGCCGCAGGAACTCGCCGCCGCCGTCGACGACGCCCTCCAACGAGACGCCCTCGGCGCCGGCTCCATCACCCACATCCTCGAAACGCGCCGGCGACAGCGCGGACTCAAACCCCCGCTCCGGCTTACCTTGCCCGACCGCCCGGGACTGCGAGACCTCGACGTCCAGCCCCACGACCTGGAGACCTACGATGCCCTCGGACAACACACCCCCGACGACGCTGGCGACTGACCTCCGACGACTCGGATTCAATCGCACCGCCGACGACCTCAACGACCTCGTCGCCACAGCCACCCGCAAACGCTGGAGCACGACCGTGCTGCTCGAACACCTCGTCGCCGCCGAACTCGAAGACCGACAGCGCCGCAGCGTCGAGCGCCGACTCACCTGCGCCCGACTGGGACGCTTCAAGCCCCTCGCCGACTGGGACTGGGACTGGCCCACCGCCTTCGACCGACCGGCCCTCGAACGCATCCTCACCCTCGATTTCCTCACCCGCGGCGAGAACGTCATCCTCGTCGGAGCCCAGGGCCTCGGCAAGACCATGCTCGCCAAGAACATCGCACACCAGGCCATCCTCGCCGGACACTCCGCCCTCTTCACCACCGCCGCCGACCTCCTGCTCAACCTCAACGGACAGGAGACGGCCCGAGCCCTCGAACGACGCCTCCGACACTACACCCGGCCATCACTACTCGTGGTCGACGAAGTAGGATTTCTCGCCTACGACGCACGGGCCGCCGACCTGCTCTTCCAGCTCGTCAGCCGCCGTTACGAGCACCGCTCCCTGCTCATCACCACCAATCTGCCCTTCAAGCATTGGGACACCGTGTTCCCAAACGCCTCCTGCGCCGTCGCTCTGATCGACCGCCTGACCCATCACGTCGAGATCCTTGTCGTCGAAGGCCGCAGCTATCGCCGGCGCGAGGCCGAACTCACCCAGCAGCAGCGCAAACGACGACGTCCGCGCCGCAACGACTCGCCAGATGGCAACGACTCACCCCGTCGTCGTCAATGAACCCCGTCGACAGCAGTGCAGAAAACGTCAGTTTCTGGAGACCGCCAACAGTGAGTCGGCGTCCGCATCGTAGAGACGCGCCGAGCGTAGGCGAAGCTCCACAGTAGCTTGAATCGCTGCCTCAGTCAGATCGATGTCGGCCGCCTCGGCGGGATAGGGAAACTCTTCAACGACAATCTTCATCGGCCGGCACTCGTTGAAGAGCAGCTCGAACCGTTCACGAGGGCTTAATTCCTGCGCCGCCGCGCCGCCGGCGGGCGACGCGAAGATCGCCAGCAGCACGAGCCAAGTGATCCGTCTACGCACGTCGAAACCTCCCTTGCCACAAGGTTTCAAACTCCGACATGATCGAGATCCGTCCCACCCCGGCCGCCTCGAACTGGACGATCCGCGCCGCGGATCCGGCCGGATCAACCCCGCCGAAGCATTGCGCGACCGTGGTCAGTTGTTCAGCGTCACCTCAGTACATCTGGCACGCGGTCATGCGGCACGAGTAGTGCTCCGCCCATATGGCATCTCCTGCTGCACCGTCCAGATCGGATGCGTTCACGACGAACGTACTCTCCCACACATCGGCGGCGTTGGCCACACCACGGCCTGGAGGATCGACCGGAGAGGCGGTAGCATAGGCGCATGCATCTCAGGCTTGTACCGCTTGTCGTGGCCGGCGCGCTGCTGACCGGGGCGTCTGATGTGTCCGCCCAGCAGGTGTTGCCGGTCATCGACGCCACGCGGGAAGGCGACCATCGCACGCTGCAGGCGCTGGTGGGCATCGGCGCCGACATCGACGCCACCCAGGGAGACGGCGCGACAGCCCTGCACTGGGCCGCGCATCGCGACGATCTCCGGGCAGCCGCGCTGCTCATCGAGGGTGGCGCGACGGTCAACGTGGCGAATGATCTCGGCGCGACGCCGCTGTGGCTGGCCGCCAGAACCGGGAGCGATGAGATGGTGGCCCGCCTTCTCGAGGCCGGCGCCGAACCGGGCGCCGCACTGGCGATGGGCGAGACGCCGCTGATGGCCGCCGCCCGGTCCGGTGACGTCGCGACGGTCGACGCCCTGCTGCGGGCGGGCGCGGACCCGAATGCCGCCGAGCTCGAGCGGGGACAGACTGCGCTGATGTGGGCGGCCGCGCAGCGCCATGCCACCGTCGTCACCCGATTGGCCGAGGCGGGCGCCGACATCCGTGCCCGTAGCACGGTCTGGCACCAACTCGAGAACACCGCCGGCAACACCAACCCGAGCGGCAACTTCAAGATGGCGCACGGCGGATCGACTGCGCTGCTGTTCGTGGCGCGGAACGGTGACATCGAGACCGCCCGCGCGTTGATCGACGCCGGCGCCGATGTCGACGACACCGCCGCCGCCGGCACCTCCGCGCTGGTCATCGCCGCCCACAGCGGACATGGCCCGCTGGGCATCTTCCTCCTGGAGGCGGGCGCCGACCCGAACCAGGCCGAAGCCGGCTACACGGCGCTGCATGCGGCGGTGTTGCGCAGTCAGGTCGATCTGGTGGCGTCGCTGGTCGACCACGGCGCGGACATCGACGCCCTGGTCGAACGTGGCACTCCAGGCCGGCGTTTCAGTGGCGACTTCAGCCTGCGACACCAGTATGTCGGCGCCAACGCGTTGTGGCTGGCCGCGCGGTATGGCGAGCCGGAGATCCTCCACCTGCTCATTGATGCTGGCGCCGACCCGTTCAACGTGCCGGGCAACGGGATGACCACCGTACAGGCCGCCATGGGGATGCCGGGCAACACGGCCGAGGACCGCCGCAACCAGGTCGATGTCCCGCAGAAGATGGACCTGGCCGACGAAGAGGCGATGGTCATCCACCTGATCACCGCGATGCTGGATCTGGGGGTGGACGTGAACCTGCCCGGTGGTAACGGCAACACGCCACTCCACGACGCGGTGCGTCGTGGCTTCGGCGGTGTCATCCGCCACCTGGTCGAACGCGGCGCCGACGTGAACGCCCCGAACGGCCGCGACCGGACCCCGCTGCAACTGGCGGAATCCCGGCAGACAGTCCCCGGCACCAACGGCGCCCAGACGACGCGACCGGAAATTGCCGAGCTCTTGCGGGAGCTGGGAGCGACCGATTAGCCGGAAGTTTCAGCGGTCGATTTTCCCCAACTCATAGTTTCTAAACGATTTAGGGCGCTTTGGGCCTTGTTTGCACGGCAATATGTAGCCATGTAAGTAGTGTTGTAGATGCAAGGTAACGCTTGTTATATATGCATATACGTGCCATAATGAGTAACCATGTATATCGACAGCGTGCCCAATCGTTCCTCGCCCCCAGCCGTGCTCCTGCGCGAGTCCTACCGCGACGGCGGACGAATCAAGAAGCGTACCCTCGCCAACCTCTCCAAGCTGCCGAGCGACGCCATCCAGGTGCTGCGCCGCGTCCTCCGCGGTGAGCGGCTCGTCAACCCGGAAGACGCCTTCACCTGCGTCCGCAGCCTGCCCCACGGCCACATCGCCGCCGTGCTCGGCACCCTCAAGCAGCTCGGACTGCACACGCTGATCGCCCGAAACGCCAGCCGCCTCCGCGACCTCGTCCTCGCCCTGATCGTCGCCCGCGTCATCGATGCGCAGTCCAAGCTGGCCACCGCCCGCGCCCTGGCGCCCGAAAGCGCCGTCTCCACCCTGGGCCAGGTGCTCGGGCTCGGCGCCGTCGACCAGCATGAGCTCTACGCCGCCATGGACTGGCTCGTGCAGCAGCAGGCGGCCATCGAGCAGCGTCTGGCCAAGCGGCACCTGCAGGAGAACACGCTGGTGCTCTACGACCTGACCTCCAGTTACCTGGAGGGAACCCACTGCCCGCTGGCCCAGCGCGGGTACAGCCGCGACGGCAAGCCGGGCACGTTGCAGATCGTCTTCGGTCTGTTGTGCACGGCCGAGGGTTGTCCGCTTGCCGTCGAGGTCTTCGAGGGCTCGACGAGCGACCCGAAGACAGTGGCCTGCCAGGTAGAGAAGATCCGCACCCGCTTCGGTCTACAGCGCGTGGTGCTGGTGGGCGACCGGGGCATGCTGACCGCGGCGCGCATCCGCAAGGACCTGGCGGGCGTGGACGGCCTGCGCTGGATCACCACGTTGCGCGCGCCGATGATCCGCAAACTGCTGGCCGCCGGCACGGTGACGCCGTCGTTGTTCGACGAGCGGGACCTCGCCGAGGTCACCAGCGAGGAGTTTCCCGGCGAACGGCTGATCGTGTGCCGCAATCCCCTGCTGGCCGCCCAACGGCAGCGCAAGCGGCAGGAGCTGCTGGCGGCCACCGAGGAGGACCTGGCGCCCATCGCGGCGGCGACAACGCGCAGGAATCGGCCGCTACGCGGGGCGGCCGAGATCGGCCTGCGCGTCGGGAAGGTCATCAACCGGCACAAGGTCGCCAAGCACTTCGTGACCACCATCACCGACGACACGTTCACGTTCCACCGGGACGACGAGCGGATCGCGACCGAGCAGCAGCTCGACGGGCTCTACATCGTCCGCTCGAACGTCGAGCCGGAGCAGTTCGACGCGGCGCAGACGGTGCGGGCCTACAAGGACCTGTCCAAGGTGGAGCGGGCGTTTCGCTGCTTGAAGTCGGTGGACCTGAAAGTGCGGCCCATCCATCACCGGCGACCCGACCGGGTGCGGGCGCACATCCTGCTCTGCATGCTGGCCTACTGGGTCGAGTGGCACATGCGGCAGGCCCTGGCGCCGCTGCTGTTCGACGACCACGACCCGGCGGCCGCCGAGCAGCAGCGCCGCTCCGTCGTGGAACCCGCGAAGCGCTCGCCTGCGGCGTTGGCCAAGGCCGGCCGCAAACGGACCGACGACCACCTGCCGGTGCACAGCTTTCGGACGCTGCTCGTCGACCTGGGCACGCTGACCGCCAACACCATGCAGGTCACCGAGGGCGGCGCCACGTTCAAGCTGCAGACACAGCCCACGCCGATGCAGCAACGCTGCTTCGAGCTCTTGGAGGTGACGCCTCGATTGTAGCCATTACCGATACACCCTCGAAACCGGTAACTTGCTCAATAATAATGGTTTCCGCGTTATTCGATCCGAAACTTCGGATTAGCACGGACGCGAAGGTGAGGGTCTTGTCCGGGTGCCGGCCCTTGCGATTGGCGGCTCGGGGCTTCTTCGGAAGCGACTCTCATGGTTCGAAGTTGAAGCGTCCTAATCCCGCAGGCACACCATCGGGTCGGTGGCCGCGGCACGCCGGGCCGGCGCATGGCAGGCACACCATCCGATGGCGACCAGCAGCAGCGCCGCGCCGGCGAAACTGAGCGGATCGGCCGCTCCCACCTCATAGAACTGTCCCTGAGCCACCCGGGTCACCCCGAGGCCGCCCACGAGGCCCACGGCGATGCCGCCAAGGACCAGCGTCATGCCCTGCCGAACTATGAGGCGAACAATGTCTCGGCGGTCGGCACCGACGGCCAGGCGGACGCCGATTTCACGCGTCCGCTGCGAGACGAGGTACGACAGTACCCCGTATATGCCGATCGACGCCATCACAATGCAGAGCATTTTTCGGTTGGCGGCGCGGCGGCCACCGGCCGGCAGTGGCAGGGCGCGTCACCGCGCTGGTGACCGAAAAATGGATTGGATTGAACCGCTACCCCGCCGCTCGGCTCTATGGGCGTTGCATTGTCGGCAGGCGTAGCTGGCGGGCGTTCCACAGGGCGTTGCATGGAGGTTGCGGGCCGACGGCGGTCGGCGAGGATGACCGGGAGGGCTGTCCCGCAGCCGTCGGGAGGGGTCGGAGCCGCAAGACGACCGGCCCGGGGGAGCCCGGGAGCTGCGGAGGGTGCTTGGCCGGCGTCGGTGGGCTCGTCATGACGAATCCAGTATGGCCGGAGACGCCGGCGCGCTGGAGAGGTGGTCGACGACTTGCATGTTCCCGTCGTGACACCAGGGACACCGCCGCAACGAGCGACCGGTCAATGCCTCGTAGCGGTCTCGATAGTCGGGCGTGGCAGGGCCGGCATCCTCTGCCGGTGGTAGCGGGGGTGCGTGCAGCAGGCGCCGGCACTCGGCGAGCTTCTGCTGGCGAGTGCAATTGGCGAGGAAGCCGTAGTAGCGAATGCGGTGGAAGCCGGGCGGGAGCACGTGGAGGAGCATGCGCCGGATGAACTCGGTCGCGGTCAGTGTCATCGTCTTCTGACGGGACGCGCCGGCGCGGCGGTAGTCGGTGTAGCGGAAGCGCACGGCGCCGTCGTTGAGGCTGCACAGGCGCTGGTTGGCGATGGCGATCCGGTGCGTGTAGCGGCCGAGATAGTCGAGGACCTGTTCGGGGCCGGCGAAGGGCCGCTTCGCATAGACCACCCATTCGGTCTCGCGGGCCGGGCGGAGATGCTCGGCGAAGCGCCGGGGGTCGCTGAGTGGTTGTAGCCGGCCGGCGAAGCGCAGCTTTTCGGACTCGAAGGCGTCCTGCAGCGCCGCGAGGAGGACCCGACGGAAGTAGCGTGACAGGACCCGGACCGGCAGGAAGAACCCGGGGCGGCAGCAAACCCAGCCGCTGCCGTCGCGCGCGAGCCCCCCACCCGGGATGACGCAGTGCAGATGCGGATGATGGACGAGCGTCTGGCCCCAGGTGTGGAGGACGGCGAAGAAGCCGATCTCGGCGCCGAGGTGGCGGGGGTCGGCGGCTATCGTGCGGAGCGTCTCGGCGACGGTCCGGAAGAGGAGACCGTAGACGACGGCCTTGTTCTGGGTGGCGATCTCGGCGATCGCCGGAGGGACGGTGAAGACGACGTGGAAGTACTCGGTGGGCAGCAGGTCCGCCCGGCGGCGTTCGAGCCACGCGGCGCGGGCCAGCGACTGACAGGTCGGACAGTGGCGGTTGCGACAGGAGTTGTACCAGACGCGGCGATGACCGCAGTGGTCACACTGCTCGACGTGGCCGCCGAGGGCGGCGGTGCGGCACTGCTCGATGGCCGTCATCACGCGGCGCTGCGCCGTCGAAAGGGCGGCCCCGACCTCGGCCCGGAAGGCGTCGCCGTAGCGGCGGAAGACCTCCGCCACGGAGAGCGCGGCGCGTGGCACGGCCATCGCTCAGTCGACGTCCTGGGTGCGCTCTGGTACGGGCCGTGGGAGCAGGTCCAGCGGACTCGCGGTCGAGCAGACCGTGGTGGTCGCGACCCGCAGGTACTGCGCCGTGGTCTGCAGGCTCCGATGCCCGAGCAGGAGCTGAATCGTGCGCAGGTCGGTGCCCGCCTCGAGGAGATGGACCGCGAACGCATGGCGGAGCGCATGTGGCGAAACCGGTTTGGCGAGGCGCGCGCGTCGGGCGGCGATCGGGCATGCGCGCTGGACCGCTCCCCGCGTGATCGGCGTCTCCGGGCGCTCGCCGGGAAAGAGCCAGTACCGGGGCCGTTTGACTTGCCACCAGGCGCGCAGGACCGCCAGCAGCTTCGGCGAGAGCATCACGTAGCGGTCCTTCTGCCCCTTGCCCTTTGCGATGCGCAGCACCATCCGTTTGCTGTCGATGGCGGACACGGTGAGGCGGACGGCCTCGGAGATGCGCAGGCCGGCGGCGTAGCATGTGGTCAGGATGGCGCGGTGCTTGGCGGACTTCACCCCGTCGAGAAATTGGACCACTTCTTCCGGGCTGAGCACGACCGGCAGGGACCGCGGCTTCTTCGGCGCGGGGATCACGTCGTCGAAGGCCCACCGTTTCCGGAGCGTGACCCGATAGAGGAAGCGGAGCGCCGACACGGCGACGACCAGCGAACTCGGCGCGAGACGGCGTTCGGTGGTCAGGTAGACCTGGTAGGCGCGGATCTCCTCTGGACCCAGACGAGCCGGGGAACGGTCGAAGTAGGCAGCGAACCGCGCGACGGTCTCGATGTACGTCCGTTGCGTGCACGGCGACAGCCGCCGCACCTGCATGTCTTCCAGCATGCGTTGGCGAAGAGATGTCATGAGACGCTCCTCTGCGAAGGGCCTGGGGGATTCCAGGCGCTCGCAGAGCAGCGTATGGGGAGACAGCGGACGAGCTGTAGCGGCGGGACGATCTCGGTGACCGCCTCAGAGTCGGCAGGTCGATTCAGCGTCTACCGCGAAGCGGTTTAGTCCAACGGCGATTACGCCGAAGATCGTGAACCCCCAGACCGCCATGCGCTGCCGCCAGAACGTCAGCCGGTGGATCTCGTCCAACGGCTGGACGCCGAACACCGGCAGGCGTGGGTCGATGGCGCCGATCGCTGTCAGTGCCGGCGCGGCGACTCGGGTCGGGTCACCGGCGGCGCGGACGAGTACGAACGGGGTTCGGACGGCCACGTGCGGATAGGGTAGATAGGCACTGGGGCGGGGTCGGCTGCTGAGATCCCAGGTGGAAATGTCCCGCGCGACACCAACCACGGTGTACCACGCATCGGCGTCATGGTCGGCCAGCCGGAAGCGTCCTCCCAGCGCCTGCCCATCCGGCCACAGGAGATCGGCCATCCTCCGGTTCACGATCGCGACGGCCGATCGCGTGCGGCTCTCAGCGGCAGTGAATAGGCGGCCCTGGAGCAACGGCATGTCGATTGTGTCGAACCAGGCACGCGTTACCCCGCCATAGAGGATGGACGGCGCGTCAGCGGCGAAGCTCCCTTCCGCAATCGCGTTCGCGCGAGTTCCGCCGCCTCGCAGCGGTCGAAAGTCTGACGCGGCCGCCGATTCGATGCCAGGCACAGCGCCAAGCCGAGCGACGACGGTGCCGACGGTCCGGGAGACGGCGTCGGGTGATGGGTACCGGTCACGTTGCAGATCGACGCCGAGCGTCAGCAGGTGACCTGTGTCGAAGTTGCTCTCGGCCTCCAGCATGTTGACGAAGCTGCGCCCGAATAGCGACCCGCCGACGAGCAACACCATCGAGAGCGCGGTCCCCGCGAGGGCCAACCCGTGTCGCACCCGTGTCTGGCCGCGTCCCCCGGCGGCTTCACGGCTGCCGGTGCGCAACGCGTCCAAAGTGCTGCCGCGCACGGTGTGCAGGGCTGGGGCCAGCCCGAACATCAGACTCGTCACCATCGCCAGACCGGTCGTGTAGGTGAGCACGCGGGCGTCGATGGGAAGCTGCAGGGAGGCGGCCTGTTCGACGGGACTCATCCGAAGCAGCAGGTCGATACCCCAGGACGCCAGCAGCACGCCTAGCGGTACGCTGAGGAGGCCGATGCAGAGGCTCTCGGTGAGCAACTGGCGGACGATGCGACCACGGGTCAGACCGAGCGCGATCTGGATACCGATGTCGCGCCGGCGCCGGGTCGACCGGGCCAGCATGAGATTCGCCACATTGCCGCAGGCGATCAGCAGCACGAAGCCGACCGCACCCATGGCCAGAGCAAGCAGCGACTGAATATTCGCAGACACCGTTGCCAGGGGCCCGACACGTACGCCCCACCCGTCGTTTTCCGCGTGCCGGGCCTCGAGCTCGCTTGAGATCGCCGTCAACAGGGCACGAGCGCCGTCAACCTGGATGTCCGCAGACAGCCTCGCGTAGACCATCACCGATCGCTCGTCCCGTCTACTGTCAAACTCCACCGGGCGCAGTGGAAGCCACAGTCGTGCCGCTCGCCAGGCGTTCGGGAGTCCGGGATGGTCGAGAGGGGGCATGACCCCCACGACCGTGCGAGGTGTGCCGTCAATCAGGATCGACCGTCCGATGACCGCCGCGTCCGCGTCATACTGTCGTTGCCAGAGCAGGTCGCTCAGCACCACGACCGGCGCGGCGCCGGCTCGGTCGTCATCCTCGCGCAGACCGCGACCCAGTGCCGGCTGGATTCCCAGCATGGGGAACAGATTCCACGTCGCCAGGGCAGCCCTGGGTCGGTCTGACTGGGTGCCGTTGGTGAGAGTGATGCCGAGGGACCGCAACGCCGCCAGTTCCATGACCGGGTCGCTGGCCTCTTGCCAGTCGAGAAAATTCGGATACGACACCGGTCCACTGTTCGCGGGAGAGCTGCGACGGACCTCGCTCAGGGTCAGCAGCCGATCGGGCTCGTTGAACGGCAGCGGCTGCAGCAGCACACCGTTCACGACACTGAAGACGGTGGCGTTCGCGCCGATGCCGAGGCTCAGGCACAGGACGGCAAGCACGGCGAACCTGGGGGCGGCCCGCAACGAGCGGATGGCGTGGCGCACGTCGGTGATCAAAGAATCCACGCGGGCGTGCTGCTCGACGGCATCGCTCATCGTGTTCAAGCTTTCGGCTTGCGGGTCCTTGTCGCGACACCCTGCCACGCCAACATCACGGCGCCGCGCACCGCGCCGACATCGGCTGGAGCCAACGACACATTCGTCCATCCTTGTCGTCCCCATGCGCCGCTCGCGGGGGAGAACGTCTGCGGATACTCGCCCATGAACTCGCACTGTCCTTCTGGCGACAGCTTGACGACTCCCGATGTCTCATTCGCATTGAGCGTCGCGAAGATCTTGCCGTTGGCCCGGAAGTCCGGATGGTTCATGTGCGCACTCTCGACTGCACCCTGCATGCCGAGCGCGAGGTTTCGGAAATCGTCGCCTGTCATGTTCCCTTTTTCGCCTTGATTGCTGCTGCGTCGACGTCCGGTTCGCCCTGGCTACAGCCACCCTTTCATGCGTGCCAGGCGCGCCGCCTCGACGCGGTTCCGGGCCCCCAGCTTGTTGATGGCTTCCGACAGGTAGTTTCGCACGGTCCCTTCGGAGAGGTGCAACTCGGCCGCGATGTCCGGTCCGGACCGGCCCTCCCCGGCGAGTCGCAGCACCTGACGCTGGCGATCGGTCAGTGGGTCCAGGTCCGTCCAGGCGGCCGCCGCCAGCTCGGGGTCGATCACGCGTCCGCCGGCGTGCGCACGTCGAATCGCGTCGGCCAGCGCTTCCGACGGCGAGTCCTTGAGCAGGTAGCCGGCCGCGCCGGCGTCGAGCGCGCGCCGCAGGTAGCCGGGCCGGCCGAACGTCGTCAGGACGATGACGCGGATGGCGCGGCTCTGGCGGGCCAGCTCGGCGGCCAGCTCGAGGCCGGTCAGGTGCGGCATCTCGATGTCGGTGAGGACGATGTCGGGTCGCAGGCGCAGGGCCTGCGCCAACGCCTCGCGCCCGTCGCGCGCCTGCGCCACGACCTCGATGTCCGGCTCGGTCTCGACGAGGGCGGCGAGCGCCCCGAGGACCATTGCCTGATCCTCGGCGATCAACACGCGGATCATGACGAGATCATGATGCCGTGGTCCTGATGGCCGCGGCCATCCCTGGCCGGCTCGGGGACCGGACGTCGACCGGAATGGAGATGGCGAGCCTCCAGCCGGCGCGACCGTCGTGCTCGACGGCGCCGCCGATGGCGCCGACGCGCGCCCGCATGCCGGCGAGGCCGCCGCCGTCGGTCAGTTCGCCGCCGATGCCGTCATCCTCGACGTCGAGACGGATGCGGTCGCCCTCCTGACGGAGGCGGACTGTGCACCGCGTCGCCTGCGCGTGGCGCACGACGTTGGTGACGCATTCGCGCAACGCCAGCGACAGGGCGCTCTCCTGGGCGGCGGTCAGTGTGACCGGATCCATCTCCGGCGACACCGTGATTCCCCCCGCCTCCAGGGCCAGACGGGCGCGATCCAACTCGCCCGACAAGCCTTGCGCCCGGTACCCGGTGATTGCGGCGCGGACGTCACTCAAGGCCTCCCGCGAAATGCGCTCGACGTCGCGGATCTCATCCACGGACCGTTGCGGGTCGCGCTCGGCCAGTTTGGCGGCCAATTCGGACTTCAGCACGATGACCGAGAGCGTGTGGCCGAGCAGGTCATGGAGATCGCGCCCAATCCGTTCTCGTTCGGTGAGTTTGGCAAGCTGCTCGATCTCTTCGTGCGAGCGCCGCAGTTGCTGGTTCTTGCGGTCCATTTCGGCGCCACTGATGGTGGCAATGCCGACAAGGACCATGAGGCTCAGCAGGGGGATGAGCGAGAACGCCGGCACAGAGGCGATCAGCTCCGGCGGAATACCGAACTCGACATAAAAGGGCGAGAGCCTGAACAGCAGGACGTAGCCCGCCGTCAGCAGCACGAGGGCGGCGAGCCACAGGCCGGCGACCGCCGGGCGCGCCGCTCTTCCGAGGAACGAGATGGCGTAGATGAAGAGGACGCCGGCTCCGGTGTTGATCGGCAGCAGCGCCATGCCGAGGACGAACAGGCCGCCGATGACAGGGATGACGGCGGCGCCCTCGCGCCGGTGTCCCGCGAAGTACAGCGGGAAGAAGACCGCCAATCCCAGACCGTTGGCGATCCAGTGCCAGGCAGGCCCCGATTGAATGATCGCCGTGTTGGTGAACCACAACAGCCAGACGAGCCAGATATGACTGGACCAGCGGTCCGTTTTGAAGGTCATGGAACCACTCTCGATTCCAGACGCCCTGGATCGTGTCGATACCGGCACCCTGTCACTGGTCACACCGGACACCTGCTCGAGTCGATGTCAACTCCTGCATGACATCACATTGCGCGAGCGGTGCGGCCCGTTGCCAGTGCGTATCGTCAGGAATCGAATCTGACACCTGTCATGGGTGCGGCTGGGGCGGGTCCGGAACGCGGTGCGGGAGCCGCTGGCGGTCAACGCCGCTCTGTCGCGAGCTGCTCCCGATACCGCCCTTCGAGACGCTCGACGGCGGCGAGGAATCCGTCGGGGTCGACGAACGTGTCGGGGCTGTAGTCCTGGCCCGCTTCGTACTTGCCGTGCAGTCCGTACTGGGAGCCGTGCGCCGCGACCCACACGTCCACGTCCCATGCCTTCTGCTTGCGGAAGGTCTCGACGAAATCGTCGGCCACACCGGGATAGGTCGGGTCGACCACAAGCTGTTTCCCGGGGTTGATCGTGCCCATGTTGGCGATCACCACGTTATAGTCGCGGCCGCCCTCGCGCACCTGCATGGCGTAGCTCGAGCTGCCGGCCGTGTGTCCCGGCGTCTCGATCACCGTCAAACGGGTCACGCCCAGCTCGATGAGATCGCCGTCGGCGATGATCTTGTCGACGCTCACCGGCGTGAACGACTGGCGCCCGCCGAAGTGCGGATCGCTGAAACCCCCGTCTTCGAGCACCGGTGCATCCCCGGCGGTCGCCCACATCTCGGCGCCCGTGATCTCCTTGATCTCGGCCAGCGCCGCCGTGTGATCCCAGTGCGACTGCATCTGCAGCAGAATCTCAACGTCCTCCAACCGGAATCCCAGCGACTCGATGTTCTCGCGAATCTGCGCGGTCGAGTCCTCCACCCCGGTGTTGATGAGGATATGCCCTTCCTCCGAGGTGATCAGGAAGACCGCCAGGTCATAGGTGCCCACGGCGTAGAGGTTGCCTATCACGCGGTGGCCGGGAAACGGCCGGGTCCAGGCCTCGTTCTGAGCGGCGACCGGCGCCGCGACGACGAGGATCAGACCGGCGGCGACGGCAAGTCGATTCATGGACGGCATCATGAGCGCTCCGCTTCCTCTGACAGGTGTGGACGTCGACTACAGAACTTCTGCCTCACGCATGACCGCCTCGCACTTCGGGCGGATCTCGGACGCCACCGCGAACGGGTCCCCGCGCACGAACTCCGCCCGAAACAGCTCGACCGACAGCGCCCCCGTGTATTGTTTCTCGGCCAGCTTCCGGAGAATGCGCACCACCGGTGCGATGCCGTCGCCGGGAATCAGGCGCGAATCGTTGTTGATCAGCTCGCGCGGCGTGTCGAGCAGATCCTGGAAGTGCGTGTGGGCCAGCTCGCCCGGCTCGAGCAGGTCGAGATCCTCGAACTTGCTCAACCCGGACCAGAAGTGGAAGAAGTCGAGCATCGGGCGCACGTTGGGATGCGCCGCCGCGCGAATCACCTGCAACGACGAGGTCAGTGTCGACAGGTGGGTCGACGTCCGGGTGAACTCGATCATGGCGGTGAGCTCGTACTCGCGGGCGATCTCCCCGGCTTCGCGAATGCAGTCCGGGGTGGCCGCGAAGTCGTCGGCGGTCACCGGACGATTGGTGATCGACGGCGAGTAGATCTTCTGCAGACCCAGGTTGGCGAACCGATCGCAGCCCTGCCGCCAGCGTTCCAGCGATTCCGCACGCGCCGGGCCGGGCAGCCAGATATCGGGCAGCACCACGGCGGCCGACACCGGCGTCAGTCCCAGATCACCGAGGAGACGGCGCGCCGCCGGCAGCGTGTCGTTCTCGAGAAAGGCCGCCACTTGCGGCGCCCCCAGCTCGACGTAGCGGATGCCGGCGCGGGCCCAGCCTTCGACCGAACCCCGGAAGCCGGCCGCCCGCGTGGTGTTCTGATGCATGGCGAGCAGCATCTTGCCGGGCGCCGCCGATTGGGCATGGACCAGCTGCGCCAGCGACGCGGCCAGCGGAGTCAACAGAAGCGTGCGTCTGGTGAGCATGCTGCGTACTATAGCGCCAAACGGCGTCTTCCGAACCGTTTGTCCGCCCTGGCGACGCTGTCACGCCCTAACAGCCCGTGGCAAAAGCCCCGCTGCATTCGATCAGCGCTGCATCCCGCTGTGCGTCGTTGTTCATCGGTCAAATACTGCCGGTATTTTCCCTCTTCTCGCCTTGCTCAGCGGGCGCATCGCCGATCTCGGTGCAACGCGGGGTTTCACCACGGGCTGCTAACGCGGCGGGCTACTCTTCCCTGAAGCAGACGGCGGTGTTGCCGCGGCCCTGGTTCCGCTCGAAGAGTTCGAACGCCTGCACGACCTCCGCGAGGTGAAAGATGCGATCGACACGCGGCGTAATGGCGCCGCTGGTCAGAAAGCCCAGCATCTCGGCCACGTTCTGCTGATGGCCTTCCGGATTGGCCTGCGCCCACCCTGCCCAGATGCTGCCGATGACCACCGCCTGCTTGATCAGCAGCAGGCCCGGGCGTATGGGCTGCTGCCCGGCGGTGAAGCCCACGAGGCAGATCCTGCCCAGCGGTCGAATCGCGGACACCAGCGCCGCTTCGAAGAGCGGTCCCTGCACCATGTCGATCACGACGTCCACACCTTCTGGATGGCCCAGTTCGGCGGCGGCCTGCCGGACGTCGTTCTTGAACTGCCGGTGGCCGGCCCGGTCGCGGCCGTAGCACAGCACGCGGTCCGCGCCGACGGCGGCTGGCGGGCCCGCCTTTTCTGGCACGCTGACGCCGGCGATCACCCGGGCGCCCATGGCCCGCGCCAGTTCGACGGCCGCCATGCCGACACCGCCCGACGCGCCGTCCACCAGCACGAGGCTGCCAGGCCCGACCTCGCCGAGCACCTTCAGCGAGTGGTAGGCCGGAAAGAAGTTGCGCCCCAGGTTCGCGCAGGTCGAGAGATGCAGTCCATCCGGCACCCGCCAGACCGACCCGGCGCCGACCGCGGCCACCTCGGCCAGACCGCCGATCTGCATCTGGGCGATGACTCGATCGCCGGGCGCGACATGCTCGACGCCCGCACCGGTCTCGATCACCGTCCCGGCCACGTCCATCCCCGGCACATACGGCAGATCGGGCTTGTGTTGATAGAGACCCTGCGCCTGCAGCGCGTCGGGATACTGCACGCCGGCATAGTACGTGCGCACCAGGACCTGTCCCGGCTGGCAGACCGGCGGTGGAATCTCGTCGAGCGTCAGGACCTCGCGCAGCGGATCGGGCGCCGGCAGCGGAACGCCCTGCTGGTCGAGGGCGGCGAAGCGGTGGCAACGGACAGCTTTCATCATGGAACTCATGGTGTGTTCTGGGAGACGACGGGTGGACAACTCGGACGTCACGAATGGGGATTCGGCAGCGAGCGGAACTGGGCGCCGCAGCCACGCCCCGCCACGCGTGACGGCATCATACGCATGCACGTCCGCATCCGGGGCGTCCAGCTACGATACGGTCAGATCGCCAGTTGCTGCAACCGTCCGGTGCTGTCGCCGAAGCGATCGACCGGGACGTCCAGCTTGTCGAGCAGCGTCAGATACAGGTTGGTCAGCGGCGTCTCGTCGGCATACGTGATGTGGCGCCCCGTGCGCAGCGCGCCGCCCCCGCCCCCGGCCAGGAGGATCGGCAGCTTCTGGATGTTGTGGAGGTTGCTGTTGCTCATGCCGCTGCCATACAGAATCATCACCTGGTCCAGCAGCGAGCCGTCGCCGTCCGGCGTCGCGCGCAGCCTGTCGAGATAGTACGCGAACAGCCCGGTGTGATAGCCGCCCACCTTGGTCAGCTTCGCCAGACTCTCGGGATTGTTCTCATGGTGTGACAGGGCGTGGTGCGGGTCGGGCACGCCGATCTGCGGATAGGTCTGGGCCGTGAGCTCCGGCGTCATGAGAAACGTGATGACGCGCGTCAGGTCGGTCTGATAGGCGAGCACCTGCAGGTCGAACATGACCTTCACGTGTTCCTCGAACGACCCCGGGGTGCCGGCAGCCGGCCGATCGACCACCGGCAGCTCGCGGTCCACCTCCGCCTCGGCCCGTTGAATGCGGCGTTCGACGTCGCGCACCGCCGACAGATAGTCGGTCAGCTTGGCCCGGTCGGACGCTCCCAGTCCGTCCTGCAGCCGCGCCACCTTGGCGGTGACGGCATCGAGAATGCTGCGGTCTCGCTGCATGCGCGCCCGGCGCGCGGCCGGATCGGTGCTCGTCCCGTCGCCGAACAGCCGCTCGAAGACGGCGCGCGGGCTGCTTTCCATCGGCAACGGCGTCGTCGGCGTACTCCAGCTCAGGGTGCTGACGTAGGCGCAACTGAAGCCGGCGTCGCAGGCGCCGCCGAAATCGGGCAGGCCGATACCCACTTCGAGCGACCCGAGCTGCGTGTGTTGGCCGAGTTGCGCGGCGGCGATCTGATCGAACGACCGACCCGCCTCGAAATCGGCGCCTTCGGTCGGTTTGGCGTGCACACCGGTCAGGAACGCACCGGTGATCCGCCCGTGGCCGCCGGCCGGATCCCCCGGCATCTGCGCGGCCGGGGCGTGGTCGAGACCGGACAGCACGTTGAGGTGATCGCGGTGGTCGGCCAGCGGCTGCAGAATCGGCGTGAACTCGAACCCGGCCCCCTCCGCGGCCGGCGTCCAGTTGTTCATCACCGCCCCGTGCGGCACGTACACCACCCCGAGCCGCGGTTTCGGCCGCGCCACCGTCTGGGCGAGTGCGGTGAACGCCGGCACCATGCCGTCCAGCAGCGGCAACGCCACCGCCGTTCCGAGACCGCGCAGCACGGTGCGTCTGGGCAGTGCTTTTCTGGTGACGATCATGACTCTGATCTCCTCATCTGGAACGGTACGCTTCGAGCGACGCCCACGATCAGCGACGACCAACTGTAACCGTCTTCCTCCGCGTCCCGCACAATCGCCCGGATGGCCGGTCGATCGTAATACTCGACACCGCGCCCGAGCGCATATGTCAGCAGCTTTTCGGTAACCGTGGCCACGAACTCGCCGCGCCGCTCGAACAGCACGTCGCGCAGCGCCGGCAGTCCGTCGAAGGTGACGCCATTTGGCAGGACGCCGGAGGCGTCGATCGGCGTCCCCGCGTCGGTGTCCCGCCACTTGCCGACGGCATCGAAGTTCTCGAGCGCGAACCCGAGCGGATCCATGCGCGCGTGGCAACTCGCACAGACCGGATTCGCGCGGTGCTCCTCCAGGCGCTCGCGTACCGAGACGACCGTGGCGCTGTCGGTGCGATCGGGCAGATCGGGCACATCGGGGGGCGGCGGCGGGGGCGGCGTCCCGAGGATGTTCTCGAGCACCCACTTGCCGCGTACGACCGGGGATGTCCGGGTCGCCAGCGAGGTCACCGTCAGGATGCTGCCCTGTCCGAGCAGGCCCCGGCGCCGATCGTCCTGCCAGTTCACACGTCGAAAGCGGCTGCCATAGACGTTCGGAATGCCGTAATGCCCGGCCAGCCGCTCGTTGACGAAGGTGTAGTCGGCCGTCAACAGATCGACGACGCTGCGATCCTCGCGCAGTTGGCTCTCGAGAAACAGCTCGGTCTCGCGCACCAGGGCGTCGCGCAGACCGTCGTCGAAGGCGGGAAAGGCGTTCACCGCAGGGGTCACCGTGCGCATGCGGCGCAGGTGCAGCCACTGCGCGGCGAAACTCGAGACGAGCACCTCCGAGCGCGCGTCGGCGAGCATCCGCCGTACCTGCCGTTCCAGCACGGCGGGTTCACTCAGCCGCCCCGCTTCGGCGATGTCCAGCAGTTCGTCGTCGGGAATGCTGCCCCACAGAAAGAACGAGAGCCGTGAGGCGAGCTCGACGTCGTTGAGGCGGTAGGCCGTCGCCGGCGCGGCGCCGGGCGGATCGCGCTCGAGGCGGAACAGGAACTCCGGATCGACCAGCATCATCTCCAGTGCGCGCTGCAGACCGGTCTCGAAGCTGCCTTCGCGCCGTCCCGCGTCGTAAAACCCTCGCAGCACCCGGAGATCGTCCTCCGTGAGCGGGCGGCGATACGCTCGCCGCGCCAGCGTCGCCAGAATCTCGCTGGCGCACGCGTCTTCGTCCTCCGGCCGCGCGGGGCGGCAGACGAACAGGCTGCGCCGGTCGGCGAATTCGGCCGTCTCGCTGCGCCCGCCGCCAATCCGGTCCGGCGCGTACGGTCCCTCGATCTCGAGGCTGTCGAGCGCCATCGGCTCGACGAACCCCGGTCCGTTGCGGAACGTCCAGACCGGCAGGCGGCTCGGCGCCACCCCCTCGATCGCCGCGGTCCGTTCGGCGAACGACACGCCGACGACATGCGTGCCGGCGCTCGCCGGAAAACGCACGACCAGCGCACCATCGGCGCCGTCCGATCCGGGCGCCGGCTCGCGCCCGCTCTCTGCCGCCCAGCGTCCGACAGGCAGCAGCGCGAGCCGTACGCCGTCGAGACGGACGTCGATCTCCTGGGGCTCCCCGGTGTTTCCCTGCAGGCTGATTCTGAGGACGTATTCCGCGTCAAGCGGGAAATGATGACGAACCGCGGTCCCGCCGCGCGACCCGAACGGCAGGTGCTCGCTCATGCGTTCGCCCTGTTTCAGCAGCGACGACATCGCATAGCGCGCGACATCCGGTTCGATCGACGGATCGCCGACCGCCAGGCGGCTGATCTTGCGCGCCGCCGACAGGTAGCGTTCCAGCAGCCCGGGCGCCACCGTCAGAATGTCGGCGTTGTTGTCGAACCCGTACGCCAGATCGTCGGACGGCAGCAAGGTCTCGCCGTCGATCTCGAGACCCAGCAGATCCCTGATCGCGTTCGTGTACTCCAACCGGTTGAGCCTGTGAATCGTCGGTCGGCCGGGGTTGGGCGCGGCGGCCGACGCCGCATCGAGCGTCGATTCCAGCCACGATGCGAATTGGACGTAGGCCCCGGTGTCCGGCCGCGGGCGTCCAGGTGGCGGCATCGACTGCGTCTGCAGCTTCCGCAGCACCTTTTCCCACAGTTCCGGGTGCTCGCCGGCGGCGCCGACACCGGCGCCATCGAGCGCGAGATTGCCGGTCAGGAGCCGTTCGTTGTGACAGGCCACGCAATAGCGGTCGATGATGGCCTGGTAGGCTGACGCCTCTGCCGGCGCCTGACGGGCGGCCTGCTGCGCCGCGGCCTCGTGTCCCGCGGACCACGCGGGCCCCGCGTGCACGGACACCAGGACGACCACCGCGAACAGCGCCCAGATGGCGCCCGCGCGACCTCCCGCTGGACGCAGTCCCATGACCGCTATCGGATCGCTCCCTGGTTGAAGATATCGATGAAGCTGGACGGCGTCGTCTCGCCGCCTCCCAGCGCCCGGAGCAACTCGGCGGTGCTGCCGCCGCCCAGTCCCGGCAGCAGGATGTGCCCGCCGCCCTCGGCGATCATCAACGGGGTGATCCCGCGCAGGTCTCCGGCATTCACCGTGGCGCCGTGGTCGACAAGAAGCTGGACGATGGCATCCGACCGGATGTGGGCGGCGCCATGCAGCGCTGTCCGGCCCACGTCATTGACCGCGTCGATGTCGGCGTCGAGCTCCAGCAGCAGGCTGACCGCTGCCAGGGACTCCGGCTCGGTGACCCGTGTCTCGGCGGGCACCTGCCCCAGACCGGCGGCCACCATGAGGGGGGTGGTGCCTTCCTCGGTCGCCAGCCGTGGGTCGGCGCCGGCCCCGACGAGCGCACGCATCACCCCGACGTTGCCGTCCATCGCTGCCAGCAGAAACGGTGTGGCGCCGATCAGACTCACCCGCAATCGTGGGCTCGCGTAGCCGTACTGCGGAGGCGTCTTGACCAGGCGCACCTGCGGATCGGCTCCATGCGCGAGGAGCGCCTCGACCAGATCCAGCTTGCGCGTGGCGACCCCGTTGAGCGATCGCCACTCGTCTTCCCGTTCGGTCTCGATGCCGCGCAGGTGGCCGGTCAGTTCCGTGTGCCACGAACCGGCGGCCCAGTGCAGCGGCGTGTAGCCGGTGCCGTCCGCGTTCGGGTCGGCGCCCAGCTCGAGCAGCGAGATGGCCAGGTCGGTATGCCCTCGCACGACGGCGACCAGGAGCGGCGTGGCGCCGTCCGGCGCAGTGGCGTTCACATCGGCGCCCGCATCGATCAAGAGTCGAGCCAGTTCGCGGGCATCCACGCGCGCCGCCATCAGCAACGCCGTGTAGCCGCGGCTCGTCCGCGCGTGGAGATCGGCGCCGTGCGCAACCAGTGCGCGGGCTATGTCGGTGTGTCCCTCGGCGGCCGCCCACATCAGCGCCGTCTGGTCGTGCCAGGACTCGGTCACGTCGGGGAGCGCCCCACGGGCCAGCAACGCCTCCACCGCGCCGGCGCTGCCGGTCTTCGCGCAGGTCATCAGCGGGGTCTCCCCCGTCGACCGTGCGGCGTTCGGATCGGCGCCCGCCTCGAGCAACCGGATCACCATCGGCGCGGCCCCGTTGTCGCACGCGAGCGCGAGGGGCGTGATGCCGTAGTCGTTGGCCGCGTTGACGTCGGCGCCGGCATCGATCAGCACGCCCGCCATGTCGAGGGCGTCCCGGTAACTCGCCCAGTGGAGCGCGGTCGCGCCGTCGGGTTGCGAACCGTTCACGTCGACCTGGCGCGCGACCAGATCACGCACCGCCGCGTCGTCCTGCGCCCTGGCCGCCTCGACCACCGACTGCGCAGATTGGTTCGCAGAGGCGCTCGCTGGCATCCACGGGACAACCAAGCATGCCGCCATCGCGCAGGCGAACGCGTAATGCACCTGGCCCCTCATGATCAACCTCCTACACCGATGGGCGTCCAGCTTAGCGCGGCTCGCCGGCCGATTCAACAGCAACCTTCGGTAAGCTATGATCAAAGTTGCCGAGAACGGCAAGGAGACTCTTCAAATGCGTGCAGATTCCGTCGTTGCCACAGTCGCCGCACTCGCCGCCATCGCGTTCATTCCTGCCCCGCTCGCGGCGCAGACGGCGCCGCGCACCGCCGACGGGCGGCCCGACCTGCAGGGCGTGTGGGACTTCCGCACCATGACGCCGCTGCAGCGGCCCTCGACTCTCGGGGAGAAAGAGTTCCTGACCGACGAGGAAGCGGCGGCGCAGGAGGCCCAGGTGGCCAGTCGCCGCGCCCGTCTGCTCGAGCCGAGCGAGGTGCGGACCGAACCGCTGCCGGCCGGGGGCGGCGGGCTCGCCGTGGGCGGCTACAACGATTTCTGGCTCGACTACGGCACGACGATCGTGAATGACCGCCGCACGTCGCTCATCGTCGACCCGCCTGACGGGCGGCTGCCGGAGCTGACCGCGGCGGGCGAGGCGTTGCGTCAGGTCGGGTCGCTCATCGAGGATCTGCCGATCGAGCTGCCCGTGCGGGTCCGCAGCGCCGGCACCGGAGCGGACCGCCCTGAAGACCGCGGGCTCGCCGAGCGGTGCCTGGTCGGGTTCAACAGCGGGCCGCCGATGATGCCGAGCGGTTACAACAACATGCAGCTCTTCCAGACCCGCGACCACGTGGTCATCCTCAACGAGATGGTGCACGAATACCGGGTCATTCCGCTCGACGACCGCCCCCACCTGCCCGAACACGTCCGCCAGTGGGCCGGCAGCTCCGTCGGACGCTGGGAGGACGATACGCTGGTGGTCAGGACGACCAACATGACCGGCAGCTTCGATCCCACGGCCACACTCGCGCTGGGCACCGGGCTGACCGTCACGCTGACCGAGCGGTTCAGCCGGCTCGACGAGGACACGCTGCTCTACGAGTACACGGTCGACGATCCGACCATCTTCACCAGGAACTTCACGGTCGCCGTCCCGATGCGGCGGTCAGACGAGCCGATGTTCGAGTACGCCTGCCACGAAGGCAACTATGGCCTGCTCAACATCCTGACCGGCGCCCGCGTCGAGGAGGCGGAGGCCCGTTAGCGTCACTCCCGTTTGACGATCACCAGGGTGATGTCGTCGGCCGCTGCGCAGAACGCCAGCATGTCCGACTGGACGGCGTCATGGATCTCCCGCGCCGAGCCGTCCTTCACCCTGCGCAACACGGCCTCCAGGCGCTCCGGAAAGTAGCGGTCGCCGCCGTGTTCGGAGACACCGTCGGTGTACAGCAGCAGAATGTCGCCCGATTCCAGCAGCGCCCACTCGTTCACCTCGTACTCGTCCTTGAACCCGAACGGACTCTCATCGTTGGTGTGGTCGATCACGTTGAGTGAGGGCTGGATGCCGATGGGCGGCGCCGACCTGGGCCGCTGGTCGCCCACGTCGAGGAATCGACCGAGCCGGTACGAGAAGACGCGTGGAAACGGCTGCCCGGCGGACAGAAACCTGAACGTCCCGTCCTCGGACACCTCGCCATACAGCAGCGAGACGAACTTGTGCGCACCGGACGAGCGGTACAGCCTGGTGTTCAGGTTCTCGAAGAGGCAGGTCGTGATCTGCCCGCAGCGGTCGAGTTCGTACAACGCCCCCAACAGGAACGCCTGGTGGATCATGGCGGCCAGCAGGGCATCGGTCATGCGATGCCCGGACACGTCGAGGACGGCGATGCCCGCTCGCTGGCGACACCGTCTCAGGCCGTCGACGACCATTTCGGCCCCCGCCGCTTCCGCCTTCGCGATTCTGGCGTCGAGGTCGTAGCGCTGCTTGAAATCGACGTAGATGAGGTGGTCGCCGCCCACGGTGCCGTGAAGCGGACGGGTACCTCCCCACACGTCGATTCCGCACAACCGCGGCACGTCGCCCGGTTGCGGAATGAGCTGGTTGGCAATCTCCTGGAAGTTCCGCAGCTCTTCGGCGAGGGAGGCAGACGGGTCGCCGGCGTCAGGTTCAGTCATGACCCGTCTCCCGCGTCGGCGGCGCCGCGTCGGGCGACGTCTCCGCGGTCTCTGCGCCACCGGCATGACCGCTACTGCCCGTCGAAGACATATTGCACGGTCGCACGCAATCGGTCCGGTTCCGCCGCGAAATCGCTGTATTGGCCTGGCACCGCATACGAACCGACGAACTGATCGACCGACCGGCCGGCGGCCTGTCCCGCCTTGGCCCTGTCCACGATGTCGTTGTAGAAACCGCTGTACTGCACGAGATCGTTCCACTCGAGCGCCGTGTCGTTGTGGCCCGGAATGACGAGATCGACATCGTTGATACCGGCCACGGCCTTCTTCAGCGTCTCGCCGAACTCGAGCGCGCTCCCGTTGCCGTTCGCCACGTCGAGAAACGGCAGCCCCTTGCGGGCGAACATGTCGCCGGCATGCACGGCGCGTGCGTCCCGGAAGACGACGAACGTGTCGCCGTCGGTGTGGCCGCGTCCGAAGTAGTAGAGGTCGACCTGGTCCGGCCCGCTGCCCAGCGACGTCCGGGTCGCAAAGGTCGTCTTCGGCAGATACCCGGCATTGTCTCCCTTGAACGCGTCACAGTTCGTCACCGACTCGCAGGTCGCGCGCGACATCTGCGCCAGCGTGTTCTCGTGCACCACGAATTTGACCGTCTCGGGGAACTCGACGTTGCCGCCGCTGTGGTCGTAGTGCGTGTGGGTGTTGATGATCGTCGTGATCGGCTTGTCGGTGATCTTCCCGACCTCGTCCAGGATGTCCTCACCGTAGCCGAAGATCTTCGTGTCGACCAGGGTCACGCCCGACGTCCCGACGAAGATGGCCGTGTTGCCGCCGCTGCGCATCCCCTGCTCGGCCGGATCGTTCGCGAGCATGTAGAGGTTCGCCGCCACTTCGTGCAACACGAGGTTCGCACGGGGCTGCCGCGCCTCGTTGGCGACCGCCATCGTGAAGACCGCGGCCAGCGTGAGCGTGGTCAGAGTCGCCAGACGCTTCATCTGCTACCTCCTCCTCATCGGTATCAAGGTGCAGGCCCGACTTTCCGGCCCCGCCGACCCGATTGTACCCGTTGCCCGGGTATGATGTCGCTGTTCGTTCGAGCCCCGACCGGCGTGCGCCTGCTCGCGCCGGCGCGCGGCGGGGGCCGCTGCGCTGCCGCGGACGCACGCCTGCGGTTGCGTCACAGGATCAGCATGCTACGTCGCCCTGCGCGGCTCGTGATCGCGGTCCTCGGCATCAGTGCGCTGGTGCCGGCACAGGGCGCCGATGCACGCCAACCGCTGGATGAACTGCGCGCACGTGCCCACCAGGGTGACACCGGCGCGCAGCTTGCGCTCGGGGTCTTTCACCTGACGGGGGACGGTGTGCCCCGGGACCCGGCCGAGGCGCTGCGCTGGTTCCGGCTGGCGGCGGATCAGGGCAACGTGTTCGCGCAGAACAACCTCGGGGTCATCTACCAGGGCCTGCCGGAGCGGTTCCGTTCGGACAACGACATCCCGGTGGACCATGCCGAATCGGTGCGCTGGTTCCGGCTGGCGGCCGAGCAGGGATATGCCGTGTCCGCCATGAATCTCGCCGTCAAGTATCGTGATGCGCACGGCATGCCGCGAGACCATGCCGAGGCGCTGCGCTGGTTCCGCCGCGCGGCGGAACTGGGTGACGTCAACGCGTTCGGTGAGATTGGGACGATGTATGCCGCCGGCCGGGGTGTCGAGCAGGATGACGCGGAAGCCTACATGTGGCTCGAGTTGGCCACCCTGTACGCTTCCGGCGAAGACCGTGAAGTGCTCCTGTTCGACCGGGAAGCGGTGGCCGGGCGGCTCACCGCCGCGCAGATTCTGGAAGCCGAGCGCCGAGCGGCGGCGTGGACGCCGGTTGCCGCACGCTGACGTCGCGCCCGGTCTGCCGCCCGTCAGGCTCTGTCCACCAGCCGTCGGGCTGCTTCCCGCCGGGCGAACAGCACGTCGGCCAGCATCGGGGTGCCGTGCTGGCATCCGAGCCGTACGTTGCCGCGGTAGACGTAGCCCAGCTCGTGCAGGGCGGCGGCGATGTCCTCGAAGGTGGGCGCGTCAGGCCCTGCCGGGTGCGGGTAGAAGACCGACTCCACGATGACCGCCGTGGCGCGCCGCAGCGTCTGTTCTCCGCCCCGGATGACCTCCAGGTCCAGACCCTCGGTGTCGAGCTTGACGAGCACGTCGCCGTCGAGGTCGAGCGCGGCGGCCAGGTGATCCAGGGTCTCGACCTGCACCGTTATCGGCTCATACTGCGATGCCTTCGCCGCTGGCGGCTCCATGAGCGTCGACCAGATGTCGTTGCGCTTGTCGATGTACAGCAGGCGTTCCGACGGCTCGCGGGACAGCGCCACCTGCATGACCTCGACCGCGCCCCCCTGGGTCTGCGCCCACGACTCCAGACGCCGGCACAACCGGGGAATCGGCTCGATGCAGTAGACCCTGGCCGCGGGAAACAAGCGACGGAAGCTGCGCGCCGCCCCGCCCTTGTTCGCCCCGACGTCGATCACCGTGCGCACGTTCAGGTTCGTGAGACCCAGCAGCGTCTGCCGCTGCTCGATGTAGTCGACGAGGTTCTTCAGCCCGAGGCCCTTGTGGAGGAATCTGAAAAACCGCCGCGAGATGGCGCTCACGGCCGGACGCGGACCGGGCATCGATGGCATGCGCGGTCGATCATAGCGCTTGCGGCGCGACGGCGGCGGCACACCGATGGGCGTCGTGCGGAGCGCGAGGCACCCGCGCGGATACCGCGCGTCAGGTGGGACGCCTATCCGGCGCCGAGCGCGTGGACCTCGAGTGCGGCGCCCAGAATCAGCGCCCCGCCGCGGTCGTCCGCGCCGTTGACGGCGGGCCGGTCGAGGTAATACCGCCGTGTCGGCCCGGCCCCGGTACTGATGCACACATCGACAAGGGTGCCGTCCAACTGCACATGGGCCAGCAACGCGCGCCAGGCGCGCTCGACGACGGGCCTGAACGACGAGTCGAGCCAGCCGAGCCGCAGACCGCGGGCCATCGCGGTCACCGTCAGCGCGGTGACGCTCGCCTCGCGGTAGCTGCCCGGGACATCGACCACCTGAAACCACATCCCGTCCGGCGCCTGGTGTTCCCGCAGGCCCGCCATCTGCCGCCGATAGATGTCGAACACCGCCGGCCGGGCGGGGTGATCGGCGGGCAGCGCCGTCAGCAGTTCCGCCAGACCCAACGCCGCGAAGCCATTGCCCCGGCCCCACGCCACCGGCGCATCGGAGGCGTGGTGGAAGATGCCGCCGGCCTGTTGCAGGCGGCCGGCATAGCTGGTGACGAGCCGGGCAGCGGCGTCCAGCCCGCCGGCGTCCGCCGACAGGGACGCGGCGATGGTGCCGAGAAACATGTCATCGGTCCAGCCCGATCCATACCGCGGTGCGCCCGGAGCGGTTTCCGCCGCACCCAGTGCGACGCCCTCCGCGGCCAGCCGCGCGGCCGCGGCTCGTTCGTCTCCGTCTCGCGTCGCGATCTCGGCAAACACGATCGTGCCCGCGACCGCGGGGAACCGGATGGTGTCGCCGAACGGCGGCCGCTCGCCGGTCAGCCACGGCCGGACCTGGTCCAGCACCCGCGTGCGCCACGCAGCTTCGCCGGTCAGATCTCCCAGGCGCAGCGTATGCACCCAGGCGACGGCTGGAATGTAGGCCACGCCGGCCGTCGCCGGATAGCGCCCCGCCAGTAGTCGCGCGATCTGCAACGGACGGCGCGCCACCCGCTCGTCGAGCGCCTCTCGCAACGGGGATCGACTGGCGGGGACCCGTTCGACCAGGCCGCGCATGAGCGCCGCGCCGTCGAACGCCCGCGCCGTCACCTGCAGTGCGTCGACCGGCCCCGCACCGGTTCCGGCGGTTCGCGACTCCAAAGCGACCGCCAGCGCGCCACCCGGCTCCCGCGGGTCGGCGTCGGCCGCGGGTGTGATCTGCAACCCTTCGCCGGCGCGAACCACGACGACCAGATCGGGCGCCTGATAGGTCACCCAGCGCCACACGTAGTGACTCTCGGGCCGGTCGGGGTCGTCGAAGAAACCGTCGGTCGGGGGGAATTCGTACGGCCGCGATCCACCCAGGCCGCCGGGGTCGGCGAGCGGCAATGCACTCACCGCCCACCGTGCACGCGCAGCGGCCGGCGCCGCCGTCTTGAACCAGCGCACGGCGTCGAGCACGATCCGCGCGCTCTCCTGGTTGCCATCGAGCCCGCCGACCAGCACCAGCCGGCGCATGGCGTCCTGGCGGTCGAACGGCGAGCCGTTCTCGATTGTGAGCAGCAGCGTCTCGTCGCGCGTCATCCCGCCCGCACTGACGACCCGCGGCTCGCCCGCCAGCAGCGCCAGGGCGTTCAGTTCCCGGCGCACGGCGCCTGTCGGGTCCCCGCCGGGCTGCGCCAACGCCACGGTTCCCGTGATGGCGACGGACAGCAGGGCGGTCCCGATCGCCAGCAACGGCCGATCGCGGGGTCCGCAACGAGAGGCCATGACCGGCGATCTCGTGTCACGTTGCACGGGGAGACGCACCGTCAATCTCGATCCGGCGGCGGGACCTGGCGTCCCGGTCACAACGGCAGCACGAACCGCCAGCCCTCGTCGAGGCGTTGCTGGGTTCGCGCCCGTCCGTCGCCGCAACCGCAGATCACCCGGGTCTGCGCCTGGCATGCCTCGAGGACGGTCGCGAAGGCCGCGTCGACCTCGGGGTGATTCCGTCCCGCCGGATTCGGTCCTAGACCGAGATCGATCGCCATGTCCCCCGGCACCACCATGATGGCGCTGACCGGGGCCTCGAGAATCTCGTGAATGTTGTCGACCGCCTCCTGCGATTCAATCATCGCCACGGCAAACAGCTCGCCATCCGGGTTGAGCGGCCAGACATCGGCCTTGGCGTAGTACTCGACGCTGTTCATGCCCCACAGGCGGGTTGCGCCGCCCGGTCCCCAGCCCCGTTCACCGCGCGGTTCCGGATACGGCGAGTTTCGCATCGGTGGATAGCGCATCGCCTCGACCAGCCGCACCGCTTCCGCCTTCGTGTCGACATGCGGCACGATGATGCCCATGCCGCCGAGATCGAGGACCTGCTTGATCGCCCATTTGAAGTCCTCGTCGCCGTCCTGCGGAATGCGCACGAGCGGGGTCAACCTCAACCGCCCGTCGGCGTCGCGGTCCTGGTCCATCTCGGCCAGCACCTGCTGGACAAGCTGGCCCGAGAACGGCGAGTGCTCCATGTCGACGAAGCGCCAGTGCTGGTTGGCGATCGCCGCTTCTCCTGCTTCGAGCGCCTCGATCACCTTGTTCACCCGCGCCTGCGCGTAGGCGGGCGGCTGGACCCACGGTCCCGTCACACCGATCACGCCGACGACGGCCGCAAGCGACCGGACCAGGATCTTCCTCGAACAATGTCTCGCCTGTGCAGTGCTCATGACCCCTCCACTTCATGCACGGTGCGGCGCGGAATCGCCGCCCCGGCCGCGACCGGCACCCCCGGTCCCCGGCAACGACCGGCATCCGCCAAGGTGACGCCGGTCCATGATAGACGACCAGCGATCGAATGCAGCGGGGCGTGGGCTGCCGGACGCGGGCCACTATCGCAGGGACACCATCCGACGGCCCAGATCGGGAGCCAGCGGATCGATCTCCGCGTCGTAATCGACGCCGTCGAGACCGAATCCGAAGATCTTCAGGAAGTCGCGCCGATACCCGGGCAGGTCGGCAAGTTCGTCCAGGTTGCCAGTGGCGATCAACGCCCAGCGCCGCTTCACTTCCTCCTGCACAGCGTCACACAACTCCCGGTCATCCACGCGGATACGTCCGGCCTCGTCGAGTGCCCGCGGTCCACCGCCGTAGAGCTGATCGCCGAAGAGGCGCTGAATGTGCTGCAGGATGGTCTCGTGGTTGCCGAGCTCCTTCATGACGCGGAACAGCACTGAAATATAGAGCGGCACCACGGGAATCGCGGCGCTCGCCTGCGACACGACCGCCTTGAGGACCGCCACGTGCGCTTCGCCGCCCACTGCCGCCAGCTCGCGGTCGATCACCGCCCGCGCACGGTTCAGGTCTTCCTTCGCCTTGCCGAGCGTCGCGTTCCAGTAGATCGGCCACGTGAGCTCGCTCCCGATGTAGTTGTAGGCGACGGTCTTGAAGCCCGGCGCCAGCACATCGGCGCCGCGCAATGCCTCTATCCAGTACTCCCAGTCCTCGCCGCCCATCACGGCGACGGTCGCCGCGGTTTCCTGCGCGTTGGCCGGTTCCAGATGCACATCGTGGACCTCGCCCGTGTGCACATTCAGCGACTTGACGTGAAACGTCTCGTCCAGCGGCTTGATCTGCGAACGAAACAGCTCGCCGGTCCGAGGATGCCGGCGCACCGGCGCCGCCAGACTGTAGACGAGCAGATCGATCTGGCCGAGATGCGCGCGGATCTCGTCGACGACGTCACCTTTCATCGCGTCGGAGAACGCGTCGCCGTCGAGCGTCTTCGCGTACAGGTTCCGCGCGTGCGCCGCCGCCTCGAAAGCGCGATTGTTGTACCAGCCGGCCGACCCGGTGCGCTGGTCGGTCGGCGCCCTCTCGAACGAGACCCCGAGCGTGCCGGCCCCGCCCCCGAAGGCGGCCACGACGCGTGACGCCAGGCCGTACCCCCCGGACGCGCCCACGACCAGGACCCGACCGGGGGGGTCGTCGAACGGTCCCGTCTGGTCGATCTGTTCCTGCACGTGGGCGGCGCACCCGGCCGGATGCGCGGTCGTGCAGATGAAGCCACGAATCCGCGGTTTGACGATCATGCGGGCCCCTTGACCTGCGCAGCGCGCACTGTCCCTACCTCCGGTCGAGAATTCGGTTCCACGCGTCAAGTTGCGCCTGGCGGGCCTCGAACAGCGACGAGCAGTCGCCCTCGACACGCACTTCGGTCATGACGTCGTCTTGCGCGATCGCATCCACGACATCCTGGCCCGACGTCACCTTGCCGAACACCGTGTGCCGGCCGTCCAGGTGCGGTGTCCGCCCATGCGTGATGAAGAACTGGCTGCCGTTCGTGCCGGGCCCGGCGTTGGCCATCGACAGCACGCCGGCCGAGTCGTGCCGGCGCAAGGGGCTGAACTCGTCGGCGAAGTTGTAGCCGGGACCGCCCCGGCCGGTGCCGGTCGGGTCTCCGCCCTGGATCATGAAGTTGGCGATGACCCGGTGGAACTTCAACCCGTCGTAGTAGCCGCGGCCGGCCAGGTTGGCGAAGTTCGCCACGGTCAGCGGCGCCTCGTTAGGAAACAGCGTCACCCGGATTTCACCCTTCGCCGTCGCGAAGACGGCGGTCAGTTCTGCATCTGGCATCGTTGATCTGCACTCCTGAAACGGCTGCGATTGCCGCAGCCGGACATCACTGCCGTAGGGCGCCCGGCCGATGTCCCGGCCGTGAACGCGAGAAGTCGTTGATTATAGGGGCAATCCCTGTTCGCCTGTTGAGCTTTGCGCGCAGGACCGTTACGATGCGGTGCAGAACGAACACGGCACACGAAGGGAGTTCAGATGCGCCATTCAGTCGTCGCGCCCATGGGCGTCGCCGCGGTCGCGCTGCTGTCGTTGTCGATACTTCCGGCGGCGGCGCAATCTGTCGCCCGGACGCCGTGGGGACAGCCGGACCTGCAGGGCATCTGGGATTTTCGCACCATCACACCGCTGGAACGTCCACGGGACCTGGCGGAAAAGGAGTTTCTGACGGCGGAAGAGGCGGCCAACCTGGAACAGGACGTGATTGCCCGGAACGCCGAGTTGGCGGCTCGCGAGGCGCGGCGGACCGAGGTGACCGAGAGCGTCGACCGCGGCGAAGAGGGCGCCCCCGGGTTCTACAACAATTTCTGGCTCGATCGCGGCACCAGTACCGTCGGCACCCGACGCACGTCGCTGGTGGTCGACCCGTCCGACGGGAGGATTCCCGAACTCACCGAGGCAGGGCAACAACGGGCCACGGCGAGACGGGAGTACCTGCGCGAACATCCGTCCGATTCCTGGGTCGACCGCACCGCGTACGACCGTTGCATCCTCGGATTCAACGCGGGTCCGCCGATCACCCCGGCGGGCTACAACCAGAATCTGCAGGTCTTCCAGACCCCGGACCACGTGGTGCTGGTGACTGAAATGGTGCACACGACCCGCGTCGTGCCGCTCGATGCCCGCGCGCCGCTCGACGATGGCATCCGGCAATGGTCCGGCGATTCGCGCGGGCACTGGGAGGGTGACACCCTGGTGGTTGAGACGCGGAACTTCAGCGCCCAGCGGGGTTGGCGCAACACCAGCGAGCAGATGACGCTCACCGAGCGGTTCACCCGCGTCGACGGCGACACCCTGCTCTACGCGTTCACGGTGCACGATCCAGAGACCTGGACCGCACCCTGGACGGCCGAGATTCCGATGCGCCGCAACGATCTGACGCTGTTCGAGTACGCCTGTCACGAGGGCAACCACTCGATGGTCGGCATCCTCGGCGGCGCGCGCGCCGACGATCGGGCGCGGGCGGGTGCGCCATAGAACTGGATGAGGTAGCGCCAGCCGAACGGCGTGCCCCTGAATCCCCCGTGCCCCCGACGGCCGCCGCGCCGGCCCCGGATGGCGACGACCGCGCCGGATCCGCGCCGGCACCGGCGGCCGACAGCGCCGAACGCCCGCTCGATCCCGGTTCGATCACCGCCGCACGGTTCGCCGGCGCCGTCTGGACTGCGTTCTGCGCCTTGGCGAGCCTGGTGGCCGCCACGATCCTCGCCATCGCGGCGCCGATCACCGGCGGCGCCACGATCGCCATCTTCTCGGTCGCGTTGACGTTGTCGGGCGCCGCGGCCGTCCTCTCGTACATGTGGCCCGCGGTGCGTTATCGGCATATCCGGTATTGCCTCGACGCGAACGGGTTCACGATTCGCCGCGGCGTCTTCTGGCGATCCGTCACATCGATACCGAAATCCCGCATCCAGCACACCGATATCGTGCGGGGACCGGTGCAACGCCAATACGATCTGGCGACCCTCGTGATCCACACGGCGGGCACCCAGGACGCCTCGGTCTCCCTCAGCGGCCTCCATCAGCGCACGGCCATCGACATTCGCGACATTCTGATCGACGGCGGAGCCGACCATGGCGTCTGACGATCGGCGTTTGCATCCGCTCTCCTGGATTTTCACGGCCGCGCAGTTCGTCAAGGGACTCATCGTCCCCGCCCTGGTCGTGCTCGTCGCCTCGGGCGGCGCAAGCCCCGAGCTGTGGGGCGTCGTGTTCATCGCTCCGGTGCTTGTGTCCGCGGTGGTCAAGCAAGTGGTCTACCGCTACCGTCTCGACGAGGACGAGATCGTGGTGCGCGACGGTATCCTCACCCGCACGGAGCGCCACATCCCCTACGCGCGCATCCAGAACATCGACCTGGTGCGGAACCCGCTGCACGGGATGTTCAAGGTCGCGCTCGTGCGTGTGCAGACCTCGAGCGGCACCAGACCCGAAGCGGTGATGCGGGTCCTCTCGCTCGACGCCGTCGAGGACATGCGAGCGCGGGTGTTCGCCGGCCGCACCACGTCGACCGGGGCCCGCGATACCGCCGCGGGCGACGACACGCCGGAGACTCCGACGCTGGGTCAGGGCCCGGCGGCCACGGGTGCGGCGCCTGCAGCATCGGCCGATCTTCGCGATCGCGTCCTCCTCCGGTTGCCCGCACGCGAGCTGGTGAAGCTCGGCATCGTCTCCAACAAGGGCATGATCGTTGTCGGCGCAACCCTGGGCCTGTTCTCGCAGAGCGTCCCCTGGGAGACGGAGCTTGACGATCTGGTCGAACCCTATCTCCGGTCGGCCGCGGACCGCTTGCCTCTTGGATCCGCCGCGGACTGGCTGACCGGCGCCGGGTTCGAAAGCCGGGTGCTGACCGTCGGCTTGCTGGCGATGATCGTCTTGTGTCTCGCGTTCATCCTGTTACGCGTCCTCTCGATCGGCTGGTTCTTTCTGCAGCTCCACGGCTTCACCCTGACGCGCCGCGGCACGGATCTCGGCGCCGACTACGGTCTGTTCACCCGCATCTCCCGCACGATTCCGACGTCCCGCATCCAGTCGCTGAAGTCGAGCGAGACCCCGCTGCACCGCTGGTTCCGCCGCCAGTCGCTCGAGCTGCGCACGGTCGGGGGCAGCGCCTCGGCCAGCACCGACGTGGACTTCGACCCCGGGGGAGGCGGGCCGAAGGCCGAGAGCCAGTGGCTGGCGCCGATGATCGAGACCGGGCGGGTCCCGGCGCTCCTGGAGCAGGTCCTTCCGGACACGGCACTCGACGGTATAGCGTGGGAACCGATAGCCCGCCGCGCACGGCGGCGTATCATCCGGCGCTGGCTGATGATCATCGCGCCGGCGACGCTGCTGGCAGGATTGGTGGTCGATCTCTGGGCGTTCGCGCCGGGCGTCGCCGCGGCGCTCTTCGCCGGCCTGCACGCGCACCTCTACGTGAGGCACGCGGCCTATGCGCTGACCGGCTGGGGCTTGCTGTTTCGGACCGGGTGGTGGAACCGCACGCTGACGATCGTGCGCTACGGGAAGATACAGACGGTGGCGCTCGGCGAGTCGCCCTTCGACCGGCGGCACGGCATGGCGTCGGTCCGCATAGACACCGCCGGCGCCGAATCGAGCGGCCACACGATCGCGATTCCGTATCTCGAGGCCGCTGTCGCCCGCGATGTCGCCGGCCGGCTCTACGACGAAGCGGGGCGCCGCGCGTTCCGCTGGGCCTGAAGAACGCAACGCACGATGGGACCTCCGCACGCTGCGGAGACAGTCGGCGTGTGCGCCGCGACCGCCCGACCAACGTGTACAACTCGTTTTACGCGTCACGCATAACGGCACACGTCGCCCCAGAAGAGCTGCGGCGGCCCCGTTTGCCCGTCGCCCCGCCTACCCCTGTGGGCTCGACCGGCGTGCAACCGGACAGGACGCCGGCCAGCAGCAGGGCAGCCGACCTCGTTGCAGCGTTCCGAATGGGCTCCCCTCCCCCGCACATCACGACGGCAACCTGAACGCCACCAGCGACGGGGCCGGGCCGCCGACCGTGACCGCGATGTATTGCCGTCCATCCAGCATGTAGGTCATCGGCGTGCCGATCGCGCCGCCCGGCAGGTCGACCGAGCCGCGCAGCGCGCCCGTCGCCTTGTCATAGGCGACCAGCCGCGGACCGCCGCCGGAACCGCCGGCGGTCAACGTGTACACGAGCAGCGTGCGGGTCACCAGCGGGCCGTTGCGACCTCCCTCGCCGCCCAGCGGCGGCAGGTCCAGGTGACGCAGCCGCGGATGGTTGCGTATCCGGTCGCCGTCGCCGGTCGGCGTCATCCAGACATGCTCGCCGGTATTCATGTCGATGGCGGTCATGCGCGAGTAGGGCGGCTTCCAGAGCGGCAGCCCCTCGGGCATCGCGGGCTGTCGCCGTGCGTTCCCGCCATCGAGAAACTCCCCGCCGCGGCTCAGGAGATACCGCAGGGTCGCCTCGTCTCCCGGCGACGGCTCGCGAAACCGCATCACCGAATGCGCGTTCCGCGACGGTACGTAGAGCAGGCCGGTCTGCGGATCGACGGCCGCGCCGCCCCAACTGGCGCCGCCGCCGGCGCTCGGGCGGAAGATCGTGCCGCGCAGCGAGAGCGGCGTGTAGAGCGGCCCCAGGCGGAAACCCTCCACCGCCTCGATCGCCATTTGCCGGATCTCGGGGGTGAAGTCGATCAGGTCGTCGACGGTCGCGCCCTGATACTCGAAGGCGGCGGGCCGGGTGGGAAACGGCTGGGTTTGCGCCAGCAGCTCGCCGGCGAGATCGGTATCGGTCGCGACCTGCCGCTCTTCGATCGGCCAGATCGGCTCGCCCGTTACCCGATCGAACACGTAGACGAAGCCCTGCTTGGTCACCTGGGCGATTGCGTGCACGCGCCGGCCGTTCACGGTGACGTCGAGCAGGTTCGGCCCCGTGGGGTTGTCGTAGTCCCACACCCCGTGATGCACGAACTGGAAATGCCACACCCGCTGGCCGGTCTCGAGGTCGACACAGACCAGGCTCTCGGCGAACAGGTTGTCGCCCGGGCGGTGCCCGCCGTAGAAGTCCGACGTCGGGGTGCTGGTGGCGAGGTAGACGTAGCCAAGCTCGGGGTCGGCGGTGATGTTGCCCCAGACGTTCGAGTTGCCGGAATAGCGCCACGACTCGTTCAACCAGGTATCGGCCCCGAATGCATCGCCGCTCTGGGGCACGGCGTGGAAGTCCCACTCGTGCCGTCCGGACCGCATGTCGTACACCCGCACGAACCCCGGTGCGTTCTCTTTCGTCGCCAGATAGTCGTGCACCGATGAACCGACGATGACCCGGTCGCCGACCACGAGTGGAGGCGAGCGGGACGGCGGCGGCAGCCGACTCGGGTTCTCGCGGGCGCGCGGGAGGCCGTCTTCCAGGCTGACGCGGCCGCGGTCGCCGAACCCCTGCGCCGGCAGACCGCTCGCCGCGTCGACGGCCGTCAACCACCCGTCGCCGGTGCCCCAGACGATGCGCGCCTCGCCGTCACGCTCCCACCAGGCCGCCCCACGGTGGTTCCATGGCGCCGGCAACGGCGGGCTGCCCTCTTCGTAGACCCGGGGATTGTGAATCCAGAGCGTCTCACCCGTGCGCGCGTCGATCGCCGCCGCCTGGTAGAGCGGGGTCACCAGATAAAGCACGCCGCCGGCCATGAGCGGGGTCGCCGACAGCCGTCCGATGGCCGGGCGCGTCACCCAGCGGTCGGGCGCTTGCGCCTCGAGCCGGTCGAACAGCGTCCCGGCGGGCACCAGCGAGATGCCCCGGCCGCTGTCATGGGGCAGATGGCTGTCGGCTGTGCGCCAGCGCCACGCCAGCTCGAGGTCGTTGAAGTTGTCGGGGGTGATCTGTTCGAGCGCCGAGTACTTTGTCCCCCACGCGTCGGCGGCGTACGAACGCCACTCGCCGTCGGCAGCGCCCGGCTGCCCGGCGACCGTCGCCGCCGGCAGGCCCATGGCCAGCATCAGCGCCGCGACGGTCACGGTCGGTGCTCTCATCCGTCAGTTCTCCCGGCCAATCCTGCCATGTTGCCGGAAATCGTGACAAGTCGAATCGAAAGACCCCGCCTGCCTTTCCCGCTCCACCCGCCGGCCCGCCTGACGTGCGCCGCGACCGGTCAGAATCGCCTTGATCCCAGTCCTCCGGACGGGTATGTTCGACACCATGCGATCGGAGAACATGCGCCGGTTGCGTGGAAGAATCGTCTACGTCTTTTCTCGAGGCGTATTTCGTATTCTTCGAGTCGTGTTCTTTCTCCCCATCTCACTACTGATTTTCGCGGTGCACGGGCGGTTTCGCCCGAAGCGCAGGCGGTTTCCCCGATCCGTCCGTGTGTTCATGACGAACGCCAGCACTCTCGCGTACATTGCAGGATCCAGCGAGATCACGCCGGCGCACTTCCAGGCGGCTCTCGACGTGGGCGGTGAGCTTCTGCCTCGTTGCGGTTGGCGCTTTGTCCGGTTCTCCACCGAGGCCGAGCGCTCTTGGAAGACCGCCATAGCCGCTGCAGGCGGCATGAACGAAGCGGCACTCGATCATCTGCGCACCGCCCTCGCGTCACGGTGAGCCACCAAGGTCAGACTCCCACACAAGACCACCGATGCTCCCCGGCGACCAGCGGTCGCCGCCGACCCGGATACTGGACTTTCCGCGACCGGTCCAGGGCCCAACGCCCATTCGCGCAAATTGGGTGTCCAAGACTAGCGGGGGGGCGCTTGGTCGTTTGACAATCCCGGCCGATACGGCCATGGTCACAACGGATTGAACAGACCGCCGAGTGCGTTCCAACGTCGTACAGAGAGATAGATGACGCAGGACAGCGCGAGCCCCGAGCGTCGGCCGGACACGACGGCATTGACCCTCTGTGCCCTGGCCGCGATGGCATCTGTTTCGGCCTGTGCCCCTGCCGCCGCGACGCCCGACACCGAAGCTGCGCCGGTGGCCGCGCTCCGCCAGAACGCGGACCAACCGGTTCGCCTCGCCGGCACGGTCGAGGCGGTGCGGGCGTTCTCGGTCATCACCCCTCGTCTCACCGGACAGCAATCCAACACCCCGCTCGTCATTACACGCCTGGTCGCCGGGGGCGCGCGCGTCGAGGCGGGCGACCTGCTCGTGGAGTTCGATCCCCAGGACCAGCAGCGCGCCGCGCGCGATCAGCGCAGCACGCTGCTCGATCTGGAGGGGCAGATCCGCAGGCTGGAGGCGGAACAGGAGGCCGCGCAGGCCACCGACGAAGCGGATCTGGTGCAGGCGGCCAACGACGTGGAGCGCAGCCGCCTCGACGTGCGGGCGAATCCGCTGCTGTCCCGCATCGAGGCGGAGACGAACGATCTGGCCCTCGAACAGGCGATCGCCAGACGGGACCAGTTGGAACAGACGTTCACCCTCAAGCGGACCGCCGCCGCGGCCCAGCTCCGCATCCTCGAAATCCAGCGTGACCGCGCGCGACGCGAGGCGGAACATGCCGAACGGAACACCCGCCTCATGACCGTCAGGGCGCCGTTCGCCGGGCTCGTCGTCATCGACACGATCTTCCGCGGCGGTGGCCCGATGACGGAGGTGCAGGAAGGCGAGGAGCTGCGGTCGGGTATGGGAATTCTGGATGTCGTCGACTCGTCGTCGATGCAGGTCCGCGCCTCCGTCAACCAGACGGACATCGCTCACGTCGCGGTGGGACAACCGGCCACGATCCGGCTCGATGCCTATCCGGAGCTGGCGTTCGACGGCAGGCTGGAACAGATCGCCCCACTGGCGGTCCCGAGCCAGTTGACGTCGACCGTGCGCACCTTCGTCGCCATTGTCTCCATCGCCGGCTCGAACGATCGGCTCACACCCGATCTCTCGGCGTCCGTCGACATTCTGCGTGCTCCGCACACGCCGGCATCGTCGCAGGCGCGCCACCCGGTCGCACCGCACGAGCCGGACGGAGGGCAACGTGCGGCGCGCTGACGGGCGGGCGGCGACCGCCGTGCTCTGGGTACTCGGCGTGGTCGCCGTCGGGGTGAGCGGATACCTCGCCATGGCGCCCGAGGCCTCCACCGATCTGCCCACCGCCGAGGTGCAACGGGGGGCGCTGGTGGAACACCTGGAGCTGCGGGGCGAGATACGCCCGACGCGTTCGACCATCGTGAACGCGCCGATGCAGTCGGGAGAACTCCAGATCATTCAACTGATTCCGAGCGGCGCCACCGTCGACGCCGGCGACGTCATCGTGCGGTTCGACGATACGAGCGTGCAGCAGACCATCCAGGAAAAGGCATCGGAGCTCGAGCAGGCGGAGGCGGAGATCGAGCAGGCGCGTGCGGAGGGCCGGATTCGGGACGAAGAACTTCGCACGGCGTTGCTGAGCGCGCAGTACGACGTGGAGCGCGCGCAACTCGATATGGCCAGCCCCGAGCGGCTCGTGGCGCGTCTCGACCTCGAGCGCGCGAAGCTGGCCCTGGCCGACGCCAACCAGCGGCTGCAGGAGGAGAACAGCAAGATCAGGGCGGGCCAGGTGGCAACGGAGGCGGAGGTGCAAAGCCTCGAGCGCGCTCGAGACAAGGTCGCCGACGATCTGGCCCGGGCACAGCGGTCACTTGCGGCGCTCGTCGTCCAGGCGCCGGCTGCCGGCACCATTCACATCATGATCAATGGCCGGAAGGGCGGCCCGTTCGGCGGCCAGCAGGAGTTTCGTGAGGGGGACCGCGCCTGGCCGGGCGCGCAGATCGCCGAAGTGCCCGACCTGTCCGCCATCCTGCTGACGGCGAAGGTGGATGAAGAAGACCGCGGACGTCTGCGCACGGACCAGACGGCCACGGTGCGTGTCGATGCGCTGCCAGGCCAAGAGTTCCAGGCCACCGTGGAGGATATCTCGGTGCTGGCGCGGGTCGATTTCTCGGCGGGCTGGCCGGCGGTGCGCAACTTCGATCTCCGGGTGCGGCTCGACACCGGCGGAGCCGAGCTTCGGCCAGGCATGAGCGCGACCGCCCGGCTGGAGGTCGACCGGCTCGACGACGTGCTGAAAATACCGGGCCGGGCGGTGTTCACCGCCGGCGGGCGGCCGGTCGCCTACCGGCTGGTCGGGTCGCGGTTCGAACCAGCCCCGATCGACATCTCCAAACGGACTGGTGACGAGGTGGCCGTGTCGGCGGGCCTCACCGCCGGCGACCGCGTGGCGACCGTCGAGCCCCCCATCGCCATGATTGCAGAACGGTGACAACCCGATACGCCATCGCCGCGGCCGGCGCCGTCGTCGTCCTCGCGACCTTGGGCATGGTTGCGGCCGACCGCTGGCCGCTGGCCAACGAGGCCGACCTGCCGACGGCCCGCGTGACGCGCGGCACGGTGGCGCTCGACGTGCAGATCGAGGGCGAGCTGCGTGCAAAACGCTCGGTGCCGCTGGCCGCGCCGCGCGCCGGCAGGTCGCTGCCCCTCATCCTGCTGGCCGGCACCGGCGCCGCGGTCCGGACAGGCGACGTCGTCATGGAGTTCGACCCGGCGGAACAGGCGCACGCGCTAGAGCAGAGTCAGTCGGAACTGGAGGAAGCCGAGCAGGAAATCGTCAAGATGCAGGCGGACGCCGACGTGCGGCAGGCCGAGGACGCCGTGGCCTTGCTGACCGCCCGCTTCGATGTGCGGCGCGCCGAGCTGCAGGCGGTGAGCGACCCCAACCTGATCGCGGCCAACGAGGCGAAGCGCCGCATGCTGGCGCTCGACGAGGCGCGACGCAGGCTCACGGAGCTGGAAGAGGGGCTGTCCTCGCGTGCCGCGACCAACCGCGCCGCCATGGCGGTGCTCGAAGAGCGGCGCACCCAGGCCCGCCTGGCGAGCCAACGTGCGCAGCAGATCATCGACAACCTCGTCGTCCGCGCGTCATTTGACGGCGTGGTCGTGGTCAGCGAGAACCAGGATGGGGTGCAGGTCTTCTTCTCCGGGATGACGTTGCCGGAGTACCGGGTCGGCGACATGGTGGGTCCGGGGCGCATCGTCGCCGAGATCGTCGAGGTCAGCCAACTGCAGATTGTCGCCAAGGTGGATGAGCAGGAGAGTCCGAATATCGAAGCGGGGCAATCGGCCGTCGTGCGTGTCGACGGACTCCCCGACCAGCCGCTGGCGGCGACGGTCGAGGCGGTGGCGGGCATGGTCTCGCGCGACACGTTCTTCAGCTCGACCGGCCCCGTGCGCGAATTCGATGTCTTTCTGCAGATCGACGCATCCGATCCACGGCTGCGGCCGGGGATGAGCGTCAGGGTCACCGTGGCAGGCCGGACGCTCTCCGACGTGCTGCAGGTGCCCCGGCAGGCGATCTTCGAGCAGGACGGATCACCGGTCGTCTACGTCGACGTCGACGGAGTGTTCGAGGCACGGCGCGTGACGGTGGTCGGCAGCGGCGTGGGAACCATGGCCATCGAGGGCGTTGCCGAGGGGACGGAGGTGGCGCTGCTCGATCCGACCGGCGGCGGGGGCGCCGGCCAGCCGACC
The DNA here is from genome assembly GCA_965220695.1 of Vicinamibacterales bacterium. Lineage (GTDB taxonomy): Bacteria > Acidobacteriota > Vicinamibacteria > Vicinamibacterales > UBA8438 > UBA9620. Next base: position 1,755,532 of record OZ244838.1, read on the forward strand.
GCGCCGGGAGCCGCGCAGTGAGCACGCGCGCCGGATCCGGTCCGCGCCGACGCCGCGCCGTCGAGCTCGCCGCCGAACTGCGCCTCGGGTTCGACAGCCTGCGGGCCCACAAGCTGCGGGCGCTGTTGACCATGTTCGGCATGATCTTCGGCGTCGCGGCGGTGGTCGCCATGCTGTCCATCGGCGCAGGCGCACAGCAGGAAGCGATCGCCTTCATCGAGCAGCTCGGCGTGCGCAACGTCATCGTCGAAGCGCGCGAGGCGAGCGATCCCCAGACGCTGCAGCGTATCCGCCGGCTGTCGGCCGGGCTGTCCTTTCGGGACCTGCGCCTGATCGAGGCGACGCTGAGTGACCTCGAGGCGACCAGCGCGAGGAAACAGGTGCTGCCGACCCGTCTCCTGCCGCGTCCGCAGGGCGACCCGCCCGTCGTATTCGGCGTGTCTCCCGTATACGCCGACATTGCCGGCCTGCACATCGCCGGCGGGCGGTTCTTCGACGAGTCGGAGGCGCAGGCCGCGGCCCCGGTGGCCGTGCTCGGTCAGGCTGCCGCCGCGTCGTTGTTCGGGACCGAAGATGCGATCGGGCGGTTCGTGAAGGTGAACCAGCAGTGGTTCGGGGTGATCGGGGTCGTCGGCCCGCAGATCACGGTCCAGAGCGGCATCGCGGGTCTCAGCCAGCAGGATGGCAACCAGGTAATCTACGTCCCCTTGATGGCGGCCATCCTGCGGTTGGAAGAATCGCGGAGCAGCCAGCGCGACGAAATCGATGCGCTCTATCTGCAGGTGAACGCCGACGCCGACATCACCGCCGCGGGGGCGCTCGTGCGCGGTCTGCTCGACACCGCCCACCGGGGCGCCAGCGACTTCAGCGTCATCCTCCCGGCCGAACTCCTGGCCGAGCAACAGCGGACGCGGCAGATCTTCGAGGTGGTCATGGTGGCGATTGCGTCGATTTCGCTGCTCGTCGGCGGGATCGGCATCATGAACATCATGCTGGCGAGCGTACTCGAACGCACGCGCGAGATCGGCGTGCGCCGCGCCATCGGCGCCCGCCAGCGGGACATCGTGCGCCAGTTCCTGCTGGAGACGACAATGATCACCCTGACCGGCGGGGTGCTCGGCACGGTACTGGGGGTGGTCTTGTCACGGCTGGTCGGCTATTTCGCCGGCTGGTCCACGATCGTCACGGTCGGCTCCGTCGCCCTGGCCTTCGTCGTGTCGGTCGCGGTCGGACTCGTGTTCGGCATGTACCCGGCCGTGCGGGCCGCGAAACTCGACCCCGTCGTCGCGCTGCACTACGAGTAACACGGGCGGCGCAGCGGGTCGCACGCAACGTCACGCGTGCCCTGGCAGCTCAATCTGGCGGCCTGAGACCAGCCGTTGGTGTCACGTACGCCCACACCAATCGTCACGTGCGACCGGCCCGGTCGGCGCGCATCAATTCGACGAGTTGCCGCCGGGAGGCCGGCGGATACAGGGTCGGCCGTCCACTGACCAGGCACGAGGGCCGCCTGCAATTGCATTCCCGATCGGGAAATAGCGGTCAGATCCGCGCCGCCTGGACTCTATGTTTTACCGATCGGGATAATACCGCTTGTCAGGTGCCATCGATCCGTCTATATTTCCCGAACGGGAACTCGAATCATGACACCGGTAGAGATTGGACAACTCGTTCGCAGGACGCGCCGCGCTCAACGGCTCCGGCAGGATCAGTTGGCGGGCGCCGCAGGCGTCGGCGTGCGGTTACTGGTGGAACTGGAGGCCGGGAAGGCCACAACCCAGATCGGCAAGGTGCTCGCGGTGCTTGCGGCGCTTGGCTGCACGCTGCGTATCGAACCACCGCCAGGCGCCGCTGGCGGCGGTCTGCAGACGTGATGCGCACGCTCACCGTCTGGTGGGACGGTGCCGTCGTCGGCTCGCTCACCACGGACAGGCACGGCGCGATGCGGTTCGCCTACGATGGCGACTGGGTCGCGAACCTGTCTGCGGCGGCGCTCTCGGTTTCGCTGCCCAAACGCCTGGAGCCGTTTTCTCCACGGGAATGCCGCCCCTTCTTCGAAGGACTGCTGCCCGAGGGCGCGCAGCGCGACGCGGTGGCGGGCGCGCTTGGCGTGTCGCGCGCCAACGAGTTCGCACTACTCGAGCGGCTGGGCGGCGAGGTGGCGGGCGCGCTCACGTTGTGGCCCGCGGGCGAGACGCCGCCGTCGCACGAGGCGGCGGGTCCGGCGGCGGTGCTCTCGGACGACGATCTGGCCGCCCTCCTGACGAGACTCGACACGCGGCCCTTCCTGGCCGGCACACGGGGACTGCGCTTGTCGCTCGCCGGGGCGCAGACGAAGATGCCCGTGGTCCTGGCCAATGGGCGGATCGCGCTGCCCGCGCCCGGCCAGCCGACGACGCATATCCTCAAGCCGCCCATCGCCCGCTTCGAGGCCACAACGGAGAACGAATTGTTCGCCATGCGTCTCGCCGCCAGTCTTGGACTCGACGCGGCGCAGGTCGAACCGTTTACCGTCAGCGATGGCCGCTCCTGCCTGCTGATCGCCCGCTACGACCGCCGACCAGGACCGGACGGCGCGGTCCGGCGCCTGCACCAGGAGGATTTCTGCCAGGCCCTCGGCGTCGTCGCGGGCCGGAAGTACGCGGCCGAGGGTGGGCCTGGGTTCCGGCAGTGCTTCGATCTGGTCCGGCGCGCCTGCGCCAGACCGGCCGTCGAGGTGCTCAAGCTGCTCGATGCGGCCATCGTGCAGGTGCTGCTGGGGAATGCCGACGCGCACGGCAAGAACTACAGCCTCCTGTACCGTGAGGATGGCATCGCGATCGCACCCCTGTACGACCTGCTCTCGACGGTGGCCTATCCCGATCTGTCCCCGAGTTTTGCCATGAAGGTCGCGCGACGCGCCACCCTTCAGGAACTGCGGCGCGGCGACTGGCAGCGCTTCGCCGCCGGAACCGGGCTCGGCGCGCCAATCGTCCGCCGGAGGGTCACGGAACTGGCCGCTCTCGCGCTCGACCGGGTCGAGGCGGTCACGGATGGCATGGCCCACCCTGGTCTGGACCAGGACGCACTTGCCAACTGTGCCGCGCGCATCGCGGACCGAGCCCGCCGGCTCGCACTGACCGTCTGACCCGGGAGAAACCGCACGGCCCGGGTGGCCCGTGGCCGTGGCCATTCGGCCGACCCGGGGCTTCGCTCACGGGCCGTCAACTCGGGTCGCCGCACCGCCGGCCGCCGGGCAGGGCGGAATCAGAACAGCGCGGTCGAGCGGCGCTTCCACTCCGGCATCATCCCTTCCAGCGCGCCGACGTGGGCGCCGGCCTGGGTCAGGAGGTGGTGCAGATCGTTGCCGATGCTGATCAGGCTGAAGCCCTGCTCGCGGAACTCGGCCACCCGGTCGGTGCCGAACAGGAACAGCCCCAGAATCACGTTGTTCTTCTTCGCGGCCGCCTTCAACGCGTCGGTCGCCGCCTTCAACTCGGGCGACGTGTACATGTCGGGGAACTGATACGTCTCGTACAGACCCATCGACATGCAGAGGTCGTTCTGGCCCAGGAACAGGATGTCGACGCCCGGCACCGCGGCGATCTCCTCGATGTTCCTGATGCAATCGGCGGTCTCCACCTGAAGCGCGCAGATGATGTTGTCATTGGCGGGGCCGGCGTAGCCCAGCAACCCCGCCTTGTTCATGCTGCGCTGCGGGAAATAGACCGACCGTGTGCCAACCGTGGGATACCGCGTGCAGCTCACCGCCTGGCGCGCCTCGTCGGCATTGTTGATGTACGGCACCAAAACGCCGTCGGCGCCGATGTCCAGCGACTGCTGGATGCCGGCCCGGTCGCTGTAGCCGGTCACCCGCACCAGCGACTTGGCGCCGCCCGACGCGATGCCGCCGATCATGCTCGACAGCGTCTCGTAGCCCATCGGACCATGCTGTGAATCGACCAGCAACCAGTCGTACCCGCTGTGAGCAAGTTGCTCGACGGCCGTCGGGCTGTGTGAATTGATGAACAACCCTACCTTCGGAGTGTTGCTGCGCAGCGCCGCCTTGAACTCGGCGCCGGTCAGACTGTCGCTCATGTCGTTCTTCTCCTCTACTCGGTGTGAGATGGATGATGCGTCAACCGATCCGGTCCCGGTCTCCCGGCGGCCGGCGCGAGACGCGACAAGCTGCACAGTATATCGGGCCGACGGCGTCCGGACTCCACCGCTCTCCGGCGAGCCGGCCGCGGATCGTCACGGCACTCACCGAGTCGTCTATGCGCGCGCCAGAGTGTGGTGCTTGATCGGCAGACTCCGCACCCGGATGCCGGTCGCCGCGAAGATGGCATTCGTCACCGCCGCGGCGATCGGCGGCACCCCGGGCTCGCCGAGACCACCCAGGTGGGCATCGGAACGAATCAACTCGACGCTGATGCGGGGGGCGTCGGCCAGGTGAATCATCTGGTGGTCGTGGAAGTTGCTCTCCACGACCCGGCCGGCCGCGATCGTGATCTCGCCCAGCATGGCCGCCGACAACCCGAAGATGATGCCGCCCTCGACCTGCGCCTTCGCCGCGTCGAGGTTGACGATGTCCCCGCAGTCAGCGACCGCATGGACGTGCCGCACCCGCAGCGTGCCCTCCGGCGACACCGCCACGTGGGCCACCTGCGCCACGATGGTGCCGAAGCTCTCGCAGACCGCCAGCCCGCGCCCTTCTCCCTCCGGAAGCGGGCTCTCCCAGTCGGCCATGGCGGCGACCTTGACGACAGCGGCCTTGAAGCGCGGTTCCTCGCCCAGGAGGTCGCGGCGGAAGTGGTACGGATCCTTGCCGGCGGCGTGCGCCAGCTCGTCGATGAACGACTCCTTGAAGAACCCGTGCTGCGAGTTCAGGACCGACCGCCAGGCCCCCAGGCGGATCGGGTGGGACGCATCCCGGCCTTCCGCCTGCTTGGCGCCGATGGCATACGGCATGTACGTCGACTCGCCGTCGCCGCCGCCGGCGTAGCGGGAGGCGACCGCCAGCGGGTTGCCGCCGGCGTCGAGCGCGCCCGCGAATCGGGCCATGCCGGCTGGACGATAGTAGTCGTGCTGAATGTCGTTCTCGCGGCTCCAGACCAGCTTGACCGGGGTCGGCGCCATCGCCTGCGCGACCCGTGCGGCGAGGTCGACATAGTCGAACGTGAACGGGAGACGGCGCCCGTAGCCGCCCCCCAGCAGCAGATTCGTGAACTGGACCTGGTTGGCGTCCAGACCGAGCGCGCCGGCCGCGACCGTCCGCGCGTTGAGCGGATCCTGGACGCCGGCCCACACCTCGGCGCGCTCGGCCTCGACCCTGACCGTGGCCGCCATCGGCTCCATCGTGGCGTGAGCGAGGAACGGCACGCGATAATCGGCGGTGATGACCTGCGCCGCGTCGGCCGGCATCTCGGGAGCGTCGCCCAGCGCCGTGTCGAAGGCGGCGAAGATCGCCTCGCTCGAGACGGCGCCATGCCCGGCGTCGTCATACTCGGGCGTCAGGGCGGCCAGCGCCGTGCGAGCCCGCCAGAAGCTGTCGGCGACCACCGCCACCGCTTCGGCCAGTTGCACGACCCGTTTCACCCCGGGCATTGCCTCGGCCGGACCGGGGTCGACCGACAAGAGCCGGCCGCCCTGCACGGGCGCGATGTCGACAGCGGCGTAGAGCATGCCCGGCAGCGTGAAGTCGATGCCGTAGACTGCGCTCCCGTCGACTTTCGGAGGGATGTCGAAACGCGGCTTCGACGTCCGTCGCAGCGTGTAGCTGTCGGGATCCTTCAGCACGGGATTCTCCGGCACGGCGCGCGCCGCCGCCGATCGCGCCAACTCGCCGAAGCTGGCCTGCTGTCCGGACGCCGCGTGGACCACGCGCGACTGCGCGGCCTCGCACTCGGACATCGGCGCCCCGAAGCGCTCGGCGGCCGCCGCGAGCAGCATCTCCCTGGCCGCGGCGCCGGCCACGCGCATGCCGTAGTGCCCGGTGCCCCGCACCGCCGTCGAGCCGCCGGTGGCCTGGGTGCCGAACCAGCGTGCCAGGCGATACGAGCCATAGTCGACGGCGCGCCCGAACGGCAGCGAGTCGCCGGTGAACGCTCGCAGCATGTACGCGTTGGCGTACATGTCGAGCGCCGGCGCCTCCTCGATCCGGACGCGGTTCCAGGCGGCCTCCATCTCTTCGGCCGCCATCATCGCCAGTGCGGTCAGCGAGCCCTGCCCCATCTCACAATGCGGCACCAGGATCGTCACCAGGTCATCGGGCGTGACGGTGATCCAGGTGGTGAGCTCGCCTTTCTCCTCGGCGTCGGCCGACACGACCGTGTGACGGCCCGGGGAGAAGGTGACGCCGGCGATTCCCAGCACGAACCCGCCCCCGACCAGACTGCCCGTGCCGATGAACGCGCGTCGTGTCCACTTACGCATGACGCTCTCCTTCGGCCTCGGCGACCGAGTGGATCGCGCGGCGCACGCGGGCAAAGGTGCCGCAGCGGCAGATGTTGGTGATGGTCGCGTCGATCTGCTCGTCGCTGGGGTCGGGTCGTTGCGCGAGCAGCGCCGAGACCGCCATGATCATCCCCGACTGGCAGTACCCGCACTGTGGCACCTGGTGTGTGATCCAGGCTTGTTGGACCCTGCTCAACTCCCCGCCGGCGGCCAGGCCCTCGATGGTCGTGATCGCTTCACCCTCGGCCGCCGAGACGGGATACGAGCAGGACCGCACCGGCTGGCCGTTCACGTGGACCGTGCAGGCGCCGCAGGCGGCGATGCCGCAGCCGAATTTCGTACCGGTCAGCCCCAACGTGTCGCGCAGCACCCACAGGAGGGGTGTCTCTGGTTCGACGTCGACTGCATGTTCCTGACCGTTGAGGGTGAAGGTGATCGCCATGTGGGCCTCCGCGATGTGACCGAAGCTCGGGACAGGGTACTCAATCGCCGTCGGCGACGCCACCAGCAGTGATTGAGGATCGGACGACCAGCGTGTGAACACGGCCGCGACGTGGCGGTGCGGGGAGGCTGCGCACGCGGTTCCGGCAGACGAACAGGGCAACCACAAGGGTTGCCCCTACGGGCCTTGCTCACCGTGCGCATCGCCGATCTCGGTGCAACGCGGGGTTCTACCACGGGCTGCTCGGCGGCGAAGTGCTCAGACGCCGGACAGCGGCTCCAACGGCAGCGATCCGGTCGCGTCCCCGAAGGTCTCGGTGCGCACCCCGACCCGTTCCAGCATCGCCACCAGCAGGTTGTTCATCGGGGTGTCCTTCGAGTGCCGCAGGACACGGCCCCCCTTCACCCCGCCGGCGCCGCCGACGAGGACCAGCGGCAGGTCGATGTGCGAGTGCTCGTTCGCGTCGCTGATGCCACCCCCATGCAGCACGAGCGAGTGGTCCAGCAACGTACCGTCCCCGTCCGGCGTGGCCTTCAGCCGATCCAGGAAATGTGCGGTCAGACCCACGTGGTACTGGTTGACCTTGGCGCCCTGCTCGAACTTGAGCGGGTCGTGCTGATGGTGCGAGACGGCGTGGTGGGCGGCATTGACACCGAGATCGGGATACGCGCGGTTGGTCTGTTCCTTGCCCAGTGTGAACACGAAGACGCGGGTGATGTCCGCCTTGAACGCCAGCGCCAGCAGGTCGAACATCAGTTTGGCGTGCTCGTCGTACGACTCGGGCACGCCGACCGGCCGATCGGGAAGCTCGAGCGACGACTCGCCGTGCTGGCGCTCGGACACCTGTATCCGCCGCTCGATCTCACGGACCGCATCGAGATACTCGCTCACGCTGTTCCGGTCGGCCGCCCCCAGCTTCTGCTGCAGATCGGCGATATCCGCCGTGACCCAGTCGAGTATGCTGCGGTCTTCCTGCAATTGCGCCAGCCGTTCTTCCGGGGTCCCGCCGTCGCCGAACATGCGCTGAAACACGATGCGGGGATTCGTCTCGTGCGGGTTGGGCGTCGTCGGCGATCGCCACGAGATGCTGTTCGTGTACACGCAACTGTATCCGTTGTCGCAGTTGCCGATGAGATACGTCTGCTCCATCGCCAACTCGAGCGACGTCAGTGGGGTGTCGCCCCCGATGTGCTGCGCGGCAATCTGATCGGCCGTCGTGCCATTGCGCACGTCGGCGCCCTCGGTCTCCTTCGGATGGACCCCGCTCAGCCACACCGTGCCGGCCCGCGAGTGCTCGCCGTTGCCGTCGCCGAGCGCCTCGGCCTGCTTCTGGCTGAGACCGATCGGGACGATGACCTGGTCCTGAAACGGCGCGAGCGGGCTCAGTGTGCGCGGCAGTTCGGTCAGCGCGCCCTCGCCGGCCGGTTGCCACGAGGGCATGACCGCCCCGTTCGGGATATACACGAACCCGAGACGACGCACCGGCTTCGCCGCCGTATTGGCCAGCGCCGAGGCGGCGGGCACCATCGCGTCGAGCAGCGGCAGCGCCAGGGTCACACCCATGCCGCGAAGGAATGTCCGCCGGGGCAACGCCATCCTGGAAAGGAACATGACAGGTTCTCCTACTGCGTGGTCTCGGTCTTCGCCAGTCTCATCTGAAACGGCGTGCTCTGGACGACGCCGGCGATCAGCGACGCCAGGCTGAGGTCGCTGGCCGCGGCCCCGCGCACGATACGGCGGACGGCCGGCGCGTCGTAGTATTCGACGCCCCGGCCGAGCGCGTAGGTCAGCAGCTTCTCGGTGACGACCGTGGCGAACTGATTCGGGTTCCGCACCAGCAGCGCGCGCAGGTCGGCCGGGCCGTCGAACGCCGTGCCGTCAGGCATCGCCCCCGACGCGTCGATGCCGGTGCCCCCGGGCATGTGCGTTCGCCAGCGTCCGACCGCGTCGAAGTTCTCGAGCGCCAACCCGAGGGGATCCATGATCCGGTGACAGCTTGCGCAGACCGGGTTCGCGCGATGCTGTTCCATGCGCGCCCGCATCGCCAGCACCTTGCCCGGGTCATCGACCGGCTCGAGCTCGGGTACGTTGGGCGGCGGTGGCGGCGGCGGCGTGCCCAGCACGTTCTCGAGCACCCACTTGCCGCGCCCGACGGGCGAGGTCCGGTCGGGGTACGAGGTCACGGTCAGGATGCTGCCGTGGCCCAACAACCCGTGGCGATGGGGGTCGGCGAGCGCCACGCGCCGGAAATCGCTGCCATACACGCCCCGGACGCCGTAGTGCCTCGCAAGCCGCTCGTTGAGGAAACTGTAGTCGGCCGTCAGCAACTCGGTGACGCTGCGGCCTTCGCGGATGATGCTGTCGAAGAACAGCTCCGTCTCGCGTACGAAGTCCTGGCGCAGGCTTTCGCCGAAGTCGGGAAAGAGCACGTCGGACGGCAACGCCCCGGAGATGTTGCGCAGCCGCAGCCACTGTCCGGCGAAGTTCCTGGCCAACGCTTCCGAGCGCGGGTCGGCCAGCATCCGGCGCACCTCGCGCTCGACCACCTCGGGGTCCCGCAACCCGCCGCCCGCCGCCGCTTCCAGCAGCTCGTCATCCGGAATGCTGCTCCAGAGAAAGAACGAGATGCGTGACGCCAGATCCAGGTCGCCCAATCGATAGGGAGTCCCTGCCGCTGCGTCCGGCGGGTCGGCCAGCACGCGGAACAGGAAGTCGGGACTCACGAGCAGCGCGCGCAACGCCCGCTCGATGCCGGCCTCGAACCCGCCGCCGGTCCGCCCCTCTTCGTAGAACCCTACCAGCGGCGCCACATCGGCGTCGCCGACCGGCCGCCGATAGGCGCGGCGCGCCAGGGTCGACAGGATCTGCCGGGCGCACGCCGGCTCGTCGGCGGGGGTCGACGGCCGGCACACGAAGATGCGGCGCCTGGCCGGCGTCTCGTCGATGCCGCTCGGATTGAATGGTCCGGATATCGTCACCGTGCCGAGGTGCGGCTGATACAACAGGTAGTCGCCCTCGCCGTGAGGCCGGGCAAATGGCTGGCGAATGCTCTCCGCCAGCGCGTCGGTGCGTTTGACGAAGGTCGCCGTCACGGTTCGAGGCCCGGCGGAGATCGGCGTCCGGACCACCAGTTCGCTCGGTCCGGTGTTATACGCGGCGCCCTGATCCTCGTCGGGGTCGCGGGGCGCCAACTGGAACACGGCGACCCGCTCGCCGTCCACGCTGACTTCGAGCTGGTGCGGCTCGCGAATCGGCGCGCCGGCGAACAGATCGAGCAGCTCGACCTTGATGTCGTACTCGCCGTTCCGGGGAAAATTGAACGGCACCGACATCCCGCCCCGGGTCCCGAACGGCAGCCCGTCCCGGTGCTGGTACTGCGAAAGGTCGGAAACGACGCGGAACGTCTCGCCGGCCGGCGCCGGCGGTGACGCGCCGACGGCCAGACGGCTGATCTCGCGCGCCGCGCTCATGTAGCGTTCGAGCAGGGTCGGCGACACCTTCAGCACGCCGGCGATGTTGTCGAATCCGTAGCTCTGGTCGTCGGCCGGCACCAGCTTCGCGGCGTCGATGTCGAGCGCCAGCAGATCGCGGATTGCGTTCTGATATTCTGTGCGGTTGAGCCGATGGAGCGTCTCAGTCCGCCCGGGATTCGGTCGGGCCGCCGCCTCCCGGTCGATCTCGTCCTCGAGCCAGGCGGCGAACCGGTCGGTCACGACCGCATCCGGGCGCGGCCGACCCATGGGCGGCATCGATCCGGTGCGCAGCTTGCGGATGACTTTTTCCCACAGCGCGGCGTCCGACGGCACGTCGGTCAGCGCCGATACGTCGATGGCGACCGGGACGGTCCCCCGGGCGGCCAACGCATCGTTGTGGCAGGTGATGCAGTACCGCTCGAGGAGGGCGGCGTGCGACGGATCGCCCGGCGGCTGCCCGGCCGACACTCGCAGGGCGCCGCTGAGCATCAGGGCGCACGCCAACGGCAGGCTGCAGAGAACGACCCGACCGCGCCGCTGGGATGCTCCGTGTCTCGCTGGCATGTATCGCGACTTGTGGGTCACGTGGCCGTGCGTTGATCGTACAGCTTCAGATGGCGCTGTCAACACCGATGCGGTAGCATACGGCGCATGCCTGCCCGCGCGACCGCGTGACACGTGCACCCGTGGAGACTGCCGACATGCGTCTGACGACTCGCGCCGCATACGTGGCGGCTGTTGTTCCGCTGGCGATGTGGGCCAGCCTGGGGCCGGCGACCGCCGCCCCGGTTCGTGACAATCCACTGGTGGCCGCCGTCAAGGCGTCCGACACGGAGGCGGTGCGAGCCCTGCTCGCGCAACGAGTCGACGTCGATGCCGCTGAACCGGATGGCACGACGGCGTTGCACTGGGCGTCCTATCAGGGCGACCTCGAGACCGCGACGCTGCTGCTGCGCGCCGGCGCCGGCGCAGACCGGCCGAACCGCTACGGCGTCACGCCGCTGGCGTTGGCCGCCGGGCGGGGCGACCCCGCCATCGTTCGTGCGCTCCTCGAGGCCGGGGCCGATGCGAACGGAACCCTGCCGGAGGGTGAGACAGTGCTGATGGCGGCGGCGCGCGCCGGCAACGTCGACGTACTGCGGCTGCTGCTGGCGCATGGCGCGGCCATCGACGCCCGCGAGCGGTGGCGCGGCCAGACCGCCCTCATGTGGGCGGCGGCCGAGAACCACCCGGGCGCCGTCAACACCCTGATCGAACTCGGCGCCGGTGTCCACGACCGTTCGACCGCCGGCTGGACGGCGCTGCTCTTCGCCATCAGGGCGGGTCGGACGGAGGCCGTACACGCCCTCCTGGACGCGGGCGCCGACGTGAACGACACGATCCGGCCCATACCCCCGGACGGGCAGCAGGCTGGCGAGCGGGCACGGACCCGCGGCGGCGCCGGGGGCACGAGCGGCCTGGTCATCGCCGTGGCCAACGGACATTTCTCGCTCGCGGCGCAACTGGTCGAACGCGGCGCCGATGCCAACGCCGACGACCAGGGCTGGACGGCCCTGCATCAACTGGCCTACACGCGCCGCCCCAACTCCGGCAAGGGCATGCCGCCGGTCCCGCTCGTCGACCGCCTCGACACGCTCGGGTTCGCCCGGTTCCTTCTCGAGCACGGCGCCGACCCGAACATCCGGCAAACCAGGCGCCACAACAACGGCGAACGCAACAACCTCAACCGCATCGGCGCCACGCCGTATCTGCTGGCGGCCAAACATGCCGACGCCCCACTGATGCGTCTGCTGGCGGACCACGGCGCCGACACCCGGCAATCGACGGACGGCAACGCGTCGCCCTTGATGGTCGCGGCCGGCGTGGGCATCTTCAACGTGGGTGAGAGCGCCGGTACGAACGAAGAAGCGTTCGACGCGGTCATGTTGGCCTACGAGCTGGGCGACACGGACGTGAACCGGGCGGACAACAAGGGGTACACCGCGCTGCACGGCGCGGCGCTGCGCGGGGCGAACCCGATCGTCGAGTTCCTGATCGAGAAGGGCGCCGACCTGCTGCCGGAAACGGTCGAGGGCTGGACCCCGCTGCGGATCGCCGACGGCGTGCACTACACCGGCACGGTGAAACGGGCGGACCACACGGCGGCGCTGCTGCGGCAATTCATGAAAGAGCGCGGCGTCTACACGGCGGCCCATGAGCGCGACGTCAACAGCGTCGCCGTGGTCAAGCCGGACAAGTCGCGCTAGGAGCCTTCAGGGTCCGCACGCCGTCGCCACCATTCCCAGGCTGCTGACATTGATCCGATCCCCGTCCGCATCGCGGATCAGGAACCCTTTCGCTTCCATCCTGTGCCCGGTGTGAGGGGTCGGGTCCGGGTACGGGCTGATCAGCGTGAAGGTGTGCGGACCGGGCGCCTGTCCGTTGAGGGCAGTCCGTTGGTCGGGCTCGGACACCGACGGGTCCTGCGTGCGCCGCGCGTCGGTCGCGTACGTGAGGAGCCAGCCGCCGTCGGCCCCGCGCGCCAGGCATCCCACGACACGCACGAGCGCGAAACTGGGCACCTCGCCGGGTCCCTCTTCGTTCTCGATACGGATGTCATCCAGACCCTCCGCCGTCAACGAACGGCGGCCTTCGGGAAAGCGGTTGACCTGCAGGATGTACGCAACGCTGTCCAGATAGTCGCCATCCGTAAGCGTGGCGGGGTTGTCGAACGGCATCAGCGTCCGTGTGCGGCTGAACAGCGTGCCCAGCGTATCTTCCCGCCAGTCATCCATGAACGCGTCGCCAGCGAGCGAACGGGCCTCCCCCGATCCGCTGAGATCCGGCAAGTGGCAGGAACTGCAGTGCTCCTCGTACACCGCCCTGCCTCGAGCGGCCTGGTCGGCGGTATAAACCCCGTCCCAGACGGTGCCACGCCCCGGCTGCCGCGCCGCCAGGACACTGGCCGCACACCCGACGCCGAACCCGATCGCCAGCACCCGTACCGCGAGACTCACCCGTACAGCGTACATCGAGGTGGCCCAGTCGGCTCTCATTGAGGCGCATTGATTGTGCGCACGGGGTCGGACCGACTGGGCCCGTCGACCCCAATTACGTTAGACACCACCCGGCACGTTCGGCCCCGGCACGCGCCAATCCGGACCTGACGCGACTTGACAATACCTGTCTCACGGGCCATCGTGTTTCCCGCTTCTTCCGTTCCGAACAGCGACTGCACTTTCCTGTACCGCAGAGGTGATCGATGACCAAGACGTGCAATTTCGTTCCGACCGCAGGCGTCCGCGGGCGCCTGTGCATCGCGCTGGCCGGCGCCATCCTCCTGCTCGCCCCGGCGGCCAGTCACGCGCAGCGCGGCGCGCGCGGCCCGGCCGAACATGCCGGCGTCGAGCCGGTCAACAATCTGCCCAACCCTTACGAAACGGTCCGCGATTGGGGCACCCTGCCCGACAGCCGATCGTGGGGCTCGGTCAGCGCCGTCAACGTTGACGTGGACGGCGTGCACATCTGGGCCGGAGACCGCTGCGGCGTCAACTCCTGCGCCGAATCGGACGTGGATCCGATCGTCAAGCTCGACCCCGACGGCAATGTGGTGCAGAGCTTCGGCGCCGGACTGATCACGTGGCCGCACGGGATGGACGTCGACAGCGAGGGCAACGTGTGGATCGCCGATGCCCGCGCCCCCAACGCCCGTGAACTCCAGCGCACCCCCGACGCACCGCGCAAGGGACACCAGGTCGTCAAGTTCAGCCCGCGGGGTGAGGTGCTGCTGGTGCTCGGGACGCCCGGCGAGACCGGCAATCCGCCGACACACTTCACAGAGCCGAACGACGTGGCCATCGGCCCCAACGGCAACATCTACGTCGGCGAGTCGCATGGCGCGCAATTCCTCGACGAACCCGGCCCCAACGCCATCGGCCGCATCACCAAGTGGGCGCCGGACGGCACTTTCATCAAGAGCTGGGGCTCATGGGGCTACGAGGACGGTCAGTTCCGTGCGCCGCACTCCCTCGCCTTCGACTCGCAGGGTCGGCTGTTCGTGGCCGACCGCGGCAACCGGCGGATCCAGATCTTCGACCAGGAAGGCAACCATCTCGACACCTGGTATCAGTTCAGCCGGATCAGCGGGCTCTTCATCGATGACAACGACATGCTGTACGCCATCGATTCGGAGTCGGACGACAACTACAACCCCGGCTGGCGGAAGGGTCTCCGGGTCGGCAACGCCAGGACCGGCGAAGTGCTGTACTTCGTGCCAGAGCACGTCTCGGAACGCCCGTCCGGCATGGGGGGCTACGGATCCATGGGTGAAGGCGTCACCGCGGACGCCGCGGGCAACGTCTATGGCGGCGAGGTGGGACCGGTTCAGGGCCTCACGAAGTTCGTCCCGCGCTTGATCCCGTAGCTGACGGGCGCAGAACGGCGCCCTATGGCGCGGTGTCGTCGAAGACTCCCGGCGGTCTGAACGGAGCCGGATGGAACAGCGGATCGTCATCCCGAAACGGGGTGCGCGAGGGTTGGCCTGCCTGGTAGCGGGACAGGACCGTGCGCAAGTGCGGAATCTGGTCCGACCGGCCGGCCTGACCCGCCAGGTCGATGGACATCCGCTGGTACTCGACGGCGCGCTCGAACACGCCCGCTTCCGCCATCACCATCGCGGCCGTTTCCACCACTTCCGGGCTCTGCAGCGCCGCCGTCACCTGCTGCATCAGATCCAGCGCCCTTGCGCCGTCCCGTACGTCCGGGTCGGGCGATGCGGCCAGCAGCCTGGTGAGGGTGTGGGTGAACGCGTGCTCACCGGGACGAGCCTGCATGTCCTCTCGCAGACGTTCCGCAGCTTCGGCATGGCGGCCGGCGCGAATCAACGCGAACGCGCGACCGAGCCGCGCGGGCGCGTTGCTGGGATCGAGCCGCAGCAACTGTTCGTACACGTCTGCCGCCTCGGACGCCGCGCTGTTGCGCATGAGCGCCGCGGCCAGGTTGAGATAGGCCAGGTTGGACCCCGGGTCTGCGTCGACGGCCCGCCGGAAACGTGCGATCGCGTCGGTCTCTCTGCCGTCTTCGGCCAGCAGGAGGCCAAGCTGCAGGTTGGCGCGCGCATGACCCGGATCGATCCGGACCGCCTCTTCGTAATGGCGCCGCGCCGCGTCCCGTTGTCCTGTCGTCAGCAACGCCGTGGCGAGCAGGTTGCGCGAGACCGCGTTGTCCGGTTCGGCGGCCACCAGTGCGTTGAAGTCGGCGATCGCCTCGGTCCAGCGTCCCGCGCGGGCGGCGATCACGCCGCGGGCCTCGAGCGCCACGTTCCCGGCCGCCGGGACGGCCTGCAGTTCGTTGAGCAACGGGTCGTAGACGCCGGGACGGTCAATCTGCTTTCCCAGGCCCGTATTGAGCGTGGCGTCGGCGCGTGCCTGCAACTGCGCCTGCGCCCGCGTCTCGTCGCCCAGCCCGCGATACGCCAGCGCCAGCGGGTACCGGATGCTGGCGGCGCTCGGCGCCATCTCGACCGCGCGCTCGAGATAGTCGGCGGCGCGCTGGAACTCGCGCTGCTGCAACGCGACCTGGCCGAGCCCGACCAGGCAGGGATGACACGACGGATCAAGGGTCAGCGCATCGGCATAGCGGCGTGCGGCCTCCTCGGTCCGGTTCTGCCCGGCCAGCAGATCCCCCAGCCGCGCGAGTCCGGCCACATAGCCCGGACTGAGGGCGATCGCCGGTTCGAGTGCGGCGATCGCATCCTCGGGGCGGCTGGTCTCGTCGTACAGCACGCTCAGATAGTAGGCCCAGCGGAACGCATCGGGCTCGAGCCGGCGCGCATTGAGATAGGCCGCCTCGGCCGCGTCGATGAGACCATACGCGGCGAACTGCATCCCGACACGCCCGTATTGCTCGCCGGTCGCCGTCCCGGCCTCGATCGCCGCCTGCAGACCGGCGTGAGCGTCGCGGAGTTGTTGCTGCACCTCGGCAGCGAACCCTTCGATGGCGGGCAACGGCACCGGCCGGGCCGCGCCGGTCACCGTCGCTTCGACCGGGCCAACCGGGTCGTCCACCGGGGAGGCCGGCGTGCCGCAGCCGAGGATGAATCCCACGCTCGCCCCGCTCAGCAGCAACGCCAGCGCCACGCGCGGCCCACGCCGAGAAGGGCCCTGGGACGACCGGGAGCCGCGCCATCCGGCCCGGACACTGCAGCGGCGACGGCTCATGGCTGCACTCTCCTGCCCGTTCCCTCGCGCAGCGTGCTCCACTGTTCGAGCGGTACGTCGGTCCATTCTTCGGTGACGCCGGAGGGCCAGACGGCCCGCACGCCGGTCACGACCGCCGTCTGACCCAACCCGACCAGCACCCGTGGATCGTTGGCGGACGCATAGCTGCCGTCCGATCGCACGCGGCGCCACAGCGGCGGCTCGGCGTCCCTGAGAATCGCCACGCGGGTCCCGAGCATGTCCCGCGCGGCGGCGGCGCCGACCAGCCGCAACCCGATCCAGCGATTCACGTTGCCCACGGCATTCAGCAGCAGCCTCGCCGGGCCGTTGTTGTTCGTGATCACCACGTCGACATCGCCGTCGTTGTCGACATCGCCGAACGCGGCCCCGCGGCTGACCTCGGATGGCTCGAACGCCGCACCCGCCGTCTCCGAAACCTCTTGAAATCGTCCATTTCCCAGATTGTGAAACAACTGATTCGTCTGATGCAGCGGGTACGGGTCGCGCTGCTGGACGAGCCGGGGCAGCATGTCCACCGCCCCATTGACGATCAGCACGTCGAGCCATCCGTCGTTGTCGTAATCGAACCAGGCGGTGCCGAAGCCCGTGAACGGCAGGCTCGGAGGTCCGAGACCGGTCTGCACGCTCTGATCCTCGAACAACCCCGACCCGTCGTTGACGTAGACGGTGTTGGTCTGGGTCACCAGGTGCGAAATGAACAGGTCCTCGTCGGCGTCGCCGTCGAAATCACCGGCGTCGACCCCCATGCCGGCTTCGGCATCTCCCGCGTCATTCAGGGCTGACCCGTTGTAGAGCGCAGTGTTCACGAACGTCCCGTCGCCCTGGTTCATCCAGCTCCGGTTCTCCGACAGATCGTTGGCGACGTAGATGTCGATCCAGCCGTTGCCGTCGAGGTCGGCGGTCACCACACCGAGCGCCGGTCCATACTCCGTGCCGACCAGCGACAGCGCCGTCGCATCCTCGAACGTGCCGTCGCCGCGGTTCCGGAACAAGCGGTCGGGCACCGGCACGAACCCGTCCGGGCCGCAGTAGGTCCGGACGTTGTGGAAACACTCCACATTGTTCTCGACCCTGTAGTTCACGTAGTTCCCGACATACAGATCCAGCCACCCGTCGCGGTCGTAGTCGAAGAATGCCGAACTGACGCTCCAGCGCGCATCGTCGGCGCCCGACCGCTTGGTGACGTCACTGAACGTCCCGTCGCCGTTGTTCCGCCACAATTGGTTCGACCCGTAGTTCGACACGTACAGATCGATCCACCCGTCGTTGTCGTAGTCGGCCGCCGCCACGCCCATGCCGTAGCCGCGCGCGTCGAGGCCGCTCTGCTCTGTCACGTCGGTAAAACGCAGCGTGGACGCGCCCTCCGCCGGGTCGAGATCGTTGCGAAACAACCGGTCGGTCAGCGGCCCCTGGAGTCCGGGATCGAAGGAGGCGTCGCCCGCTGCGATGTCGGGGCCCAACATGTGCCCCTGCACGAGATAGATGTCGAGATCCCCGTCGTTGTCATAGTCGAACAGCGCGACGCCGGCCCCGACCATCTCGTTGAAGTACAACTCCCCCGACATGCCGTTCACATGCTGAAACTCGAGCCCCGCCGCGGCTGTAGCGTCGATGAACGGATCGACCACGGCGTCGACCACCGGCGCGGGCGCGCCAGCGTCCGTCCCGCCGCCGGGCAGGTCGGCTTCTGCGGCGCAGCCGGCAGCCAGCAGACCGCCCAGCAGCGCGATGGCTGCGCCATCACGCCAGCGCCGGGAAAGGTTCACGCGGGGAGACTCGCACGTCAGCATGAGATCTCGCCAATTCTAGCAGCCTGTAGTGATACCCCGCGTTGCACCGAGATCTGGTCGTAACAATGCCGCGCCCGGCCAGCGCAAGGCGCGACGAGGAAGCACATTGGGCCATGTGTGACCGAGGAGCAACGCCGCCACGCGGGACAGGGAGCAAATTGGGAAATTTGCGACCGCAGCGCCAATCGAATGCAGCGGGGCTGTCATTACCGGCTGCTGGCAGCCTGTAGTGATACCCCGCGGTGCAACGGGGTCTGGTCGTGTCGATGCCGCGCCGACCGCTACGCTGGCGTTCACCGGATACACGACGGGCCGGCTCACGCGGTCGCGCGGCCGGCCCGTGCCGTGCCCGGTAATGAGACCAGAACGCTATGGTCGCAGCTCACGCCCCAGCCGTTCGAGGTTGCGTGCGCCGGCCAGAATCCCGTGCAACCCGATGTTGCCTTCGTGGCAGGCGTACTCGAAGAGTGGACCGTCGGTGCGGCGGAACGGCATCATGACGGTGTAGGGCGCCGTATAGACGGTGGGGTCCGTCACGGTGAACTCGTAGGCGACCGTGTCCGGATCGAGTCGCGTGAACCGCTCCTCCAGATGCATGTTCGGAC
This sequence comes from Vicinamibacterales bacterium, assembly GCA_965220695.1. GTDB lineage: Bacteria > Acidobacteriota > Vicinamibacteria > Vicinamibacterales > UBA8438 > UBA9620. Next base: position 1,774,495 of record OZ244838.1, read on the forward strand.
CGGTGCCGCCGCTCTGCCCACCGCGGAACTGCGTGGTCTCGACGACCAGCGTCTCGCCGTCCCAGCGTCCCCGGGACACGCCGGCAAACTGCGCGAACGGCGGTTTCGCGGTGTCGCCGATCGGAATGACCCGCGTGTTGTGCACCATTTCGTTCAGGATGACGGCGTAGCCCGGCACCTGGAAGATCATCACGTTGTTGTTGTAGGCGCTCGAACGCATCGGCGGCCCCGAGTTGAATCCCATGATGCAGCGGTCGGCCAGACTGCGGTTCTCATACGAGTCGTAGCGATGCTCGTTTCGATCGGCGGACGCCTCGCGCGCCGCCATGACCGCCTCTTCGGTGCGCGCCGGGAGCCGACCGTTCGGGGGATCGATGACCAGCGCCGTGCGCTTGTCCGCCGTCAGTTCGATGCCCCGTTCGTACCAGAACTCGTTGTAGGACAGCACGCCCCCTTGCGACCGCGGCGCATATCCGGATGCACCCTTCTCGGGATCGAACAGGTCGCGGTTCTGCCGCGTCCGCTCGGAGGCCTCGAACTCCGCGGCCGTCTCTTCGTCGAGGGTCTCCACGCCCTCGAACTGATTGGGTCGCTGGAACGGCGTCAACGTGCGGAACGTGAACGTGCCGGAGATGTGCGGTTGGCCATCCGGCGTCCGCATCGGCATCGTCCGGTCGTCAGCCTGCGCCTCGGCCGGCCGTGGTGCGAGCGCCGCGACGAGCGCCGCCGCCAGCAGTGTCACGAGAGCCTTCTTCGTCATCATGCGTTCTCCCTGGAGCGACGGTACAGTGGGCGATCTGCCAGTCATGCGGGCACCCGAAACGGGCGAGCCGAAGCACTCCCCGACACTGCCCCTGCACGCACAGCGTAGCCCCAGGCGCCGGCAAACGCAAGACCCGCCACGACTCAGGCAAGGTGGGCGGCCACCGCCGCTTCGTCCCATTCCAGTCCGACACCGGGGACATCCGGCACGTGCAGGTGTCCGTCCTCCACCGGATACGGCCGCTGCAGAATCGGATCGGCCCAGCTTTGCCATTCGAGCCAGTGCGCCGTTTCCGTCACCTGCATGACGTGGGCGGCCACTTCGGGATAGAGATGCGTGGATATCGGCACCCCGGCGGCGCCGGCGATCGCCGCGGCGCGCAGCCAGCCGGTCACCCCGCCGATGCGCATGAAATCCGGCATCACGTAGTCGCAGGCGCCCATCTGCAGGGCACGCTGAAGTGACCGCGGGCCGTAGAAATTCTCTCCGATCTGGATCGGTGTCTTCAGATCGGCAGCGAGCTTTCGATATCCGTCGAGGTCGTCGTACACGATCGGCTCTTCGATCCAGGTGAGACCCAGGTCGTCTATCCGCCGGCAGCGCTCGACCGCCTCTGCGAAATCGAGACCCTGGTTGAAGTCAACCATCAAGTGCATGTCGCCGCCCACCGCCTCGCGGACCGCCTCGATCGTCGCCAGATCGTCGGCCTGACGGTCACGGCCGAGCCGCAGCTTCAACCCCTCGAACCCGCCTTCGTCGCGCAGCACCGCGGCTTCCGCGGCCACGATGTCAGGTTCCTGCAGCCACAACCCGTTGCTGTTGTATGCGCGCACGGGCGCGCGGGTCCCTCCAAGCAGCACACACAGCGGCTGTCCGACCGCACGGGCGAGCGCGTCCCACGCGGCCATGTCCACCCCGGAGACGGCTATTGCGGACAACCCCTCGTACCCCACGAAGTGCAAGGACTTGCGGGTCGTGTCGTACAACTGCGCGGGAGCCAGCGGCTGGCCTGCCAGCAGCTCGCCGAAATCGTGGAGCGCCGGCACGAGATATTTCATCGTCTTCGGCGTGTACGGTTCCAGATAGCTGCGTCCGACGACGCCCTCCTCCGTCTGCAGGTCGATGAGAATCAGCGGCCACTCGGTGATGGTCGCAATGCGCGCGACGACCGGCCGCTCGAGCGGCAGCAGCACCGGTCGCGCCGTCAGGCTTCGTACGGTCAGGGTCGGCATCGCTGCGCGCACCTCGATTCCGCTCACGCCGGTCGCGGCAACTCGGTCGTGTAGAACGGCGCCAACCGGTCAATCGCCTCGAGCGGCTGACTGTCGACGTCCCACTTGAACTGCTGCAGCACGATGCGGTCCGGCAGAAAGTCGACCAGCGTGAAGCCGTGGTCCTCGATAGGCGCCACGGCCTCTTCGACATCAAGGTGCCCGGGCGTCGTCGCACCGATGCCGCGCACCACCGACGGGAATCCGCGAATCGATGTCCCGATCGGCCCACTGAGCACCGCGGTCAGCGGATGGCCGCCAAGGTCCACCTGCCCCGCTCGATGGATCCGCCCGACGCCGATCGCGTGGAGATCGCCGCTGATCACCAGCGGGACGCGTTCACGTTGTCCGCCGATCGCAGCCGCAAGACGGTCATGCTGTCTCAACCACCCTGGTTGCCAGTAGGGCTTCTCCACGGCGGTCGTCAACTCGCCGCGCTCGCGATCCAGGATGTCCGGATACCATTCGCCCCACTTGCCGGCGCTCCATCCGAACGGATTCGAGGGCGCGTGCACGAGATGCCGCGTGTCCGGGGCGCCGGTGCGGTCCAGCAGCCAGCGCTCCACCTGGTGATCGACGAAAACCGCGTTGGGACCGCCCAGGTTCATGGTGCGACGGACGTCGTACAGCAGGATCTCGGCGAGCGTCCCGTAGCGGATCGTGCCGAAGCTCTCGGAGAGATCGCCGCGGTCGCTCACCGACGACCACGGCAGCCCGACCGGACGGGCCGCGTCAGGCAGGAATTCCGGGTAGTACAACTGCTGCGTCGCGCGCGCAAGCTGAAGCTGGAACCAGGGAATCGGAAAGCTCGCGATCTCGTCGGTGACGCCGTCGTTCTCCCAGTGGTCGTGGTCGTCCTGCAGGAAGAACACCGGTGTCGAGCGAAAGTCGCGGCCGTAGACCGGGACGATCTGCGGCCCCGCCGCCGCCTTCATCGCCGTCTCGTTGCTGCCCCCGAACACGGAGCCGGAAAAGTCGAAGTTCGAGGAGCGCCCGAACGCGCTCAACTGACCGGCGTTCTCGCCCTGCCAGGTGTGCAGGTCCCAGTAGATGTGATCGCCGTTCGCGACCGCGGCATCCGGCTCGAACGACAGCGCCCGGCGCAGCAGCCGGTTCCGGACGCTGGTCGGGAGAAACCCGCTGCGGCGGCCGATGCCCTCGTAGGACCCGCCCGGTCCGCCCGCGCAGGTGAAGAACAGCATCCGCAAGCGCTCCGGACGCGAGTCGCGCGCCGGAAACGTCGACAACGGCCACGGCTCGCACAACGCGTTGCCGTCACCGCCGCGCAGCGACAGCGTGTAGCGCCGGCCCGGATCCAGGCCGGTCGCGTGGAACTGCCAGTACGCACCGGCCGTGTCGTTCATCCGACCGGCGACCTCCGTGGTCCCGACCCGCAGCACCGGGGCGGCCGAAAGCGGCCGGTCGAACGACGCTTTCAGCAGAATGCGCGAGTCGCTGACGGCCGGCAGCAGATGCTGCACCGCGCCCGCGTCCCAGTTCTGCACGGCCGGCGGCGCGCCCTGCTCCGCCATGGCGTCGAGCGGGAGCCGGCCAAAGACGGCGGCGCCGAGCGTGCCTGCCGCGCCAGCCAGGAAACGCCGCCGGTCAACGGATCCTCGTTGTCGCATCATCCACCTCCGCGCCGTATTACGAAAAGGTCGCGCGGCCCGCCGGCCGCGTGGACGCCAACCGCATCTCCGCCGCCTTGAGCGTGTTGGACAGCAGCATTGCTATGGTCAGCGGGCCGACACCGCCCGGCACCGGAGATAGGGCGCCGGCCACGTCGGCCACCTCGGGATGCACGTCGCCCACCACCGTCGCGCCGCGCCGTTCAAGCACCTCGAGCCGCGATGAGCCTGCGCCGAACAACGCCGTGACCCGGTCGCGATCGGTCACCCGCGAGGTCCCCACGTCGATCACGGTGGCGCCCGGTTTCACGAACTCGCGCGTCACGAAACCGGGCCGCCCGATCGCGGCGACGAGGATGTCTGCCGCCGACGAAACCGAAGGCAGGTCGACCGTGCGGGAATGACAGATCGTCACCGTGGCGTGACGATGCAGCAGCAACGCCGCCATCGGCTTGCCCACAATGTCGCTGCGCCCGATGACGACCGCGCGCGCGCCCTGAATCGGGATGTGCGAACGAGTGAGCAACTCGATCACCCCCGAGGGCGTGCCCGGCGCCAGCGCCGGCCGGTTCTGCACGAGGCGCCCGACGTTGACCGGACTGAATCCGTCGACGTCCTTCGCCGGGTCGATCAGATCGAACACCTGCTGTTCGGCATCGCGCCCCATGCCGGCCGGCAGTGGGGACTGGACCAGAATGCCGTCGTGCGCCTCGCTGGCATTGAAGCGGCGCACGATCGCCTTGACGTCGTCGAGGGCGGCCTCTTCAGGTACGCGCTGCAGGTCGGCGGCCACGCCGAGCGCGTCGCAGGCCTTGACCTTGTTCCGCACGTAGATGTCCGAACCGCCGTCGTTCCCCGCCAGCACGATACCCAGGCCCGGTCGACGCCCCGCGGCCGAGACGAACGCCTCGACCCGAGGTCCGAGCCGCGCCACGATGTCCGCGGCGACCGCCTTGCCGTCCAACCGCCTCGCGACGTTCGCGCCGGTCGTCATTGCACCTCCGCCACACCGACTCACTTCAATTGTCCCCGCGCCGCACCGAATTCCGGTCATCAGCATACCCCTCGACTCCGACGCCGTCCACGCGGCTGGCCAGCTCGATTCGGGACACATCCTGGCAACCTGCTATACACTTCCCGCACAATCCGATACGCAAGGACCGACACAGATGGCATCCATCGAAGATCGGGGCACATGGGGATCGAGAGCGGGGTTCATCCTCGCGGCTGCCGGCTCGGCGGTCGGGCTTGGCAACATCTGGGGCTTCCCGACCCAGGTCGGCCAGGGCGGCGGGGCCGTGTTCGTGGTGGTGTACCTTGCGTGCGTCCTGCTGATCTGCCTGCCGATCATGGTAGCCGAGCTGGCCATCGGGCGGCGGGCGCAACTCGACCCGGTCGGCTCGTTTCGAGCCATCGCCCCGAACACGAAATGGTGGCTGGTCGGCGCGGTCGGCGTGATGGCCGGCGCCGGCATCCTGTCCTTCTACTCCGTCATCGCCGGGTGGTCCGCGGCCTACATCTGGTTCGGCGCCACCGGCGCCGTCACGGGTGACGCAGAGGCGATCGGTGCATTCTTCGGCGCCTTCACCGCCAACGGGCCGCTCAATATCGGCCTCACGTTCCTGGTGCTCGGCACGACCGCCGCGATCCTGGCCGGCGGCGTGAAGTCCGGTATCGAGCGGGTCACGAAACTGATGATGCCGGCGCTCATCGGGCTGCTCCTGATCCTGGCGATTCGAGCCCTCATGCTGCCGGGGGCGGCAGAGGGGCTGGCCTACTATTTGCGGCCGGATTTCTCGCGGCTGCTGGACCCGGTGGTCATCAACGCCGCGCTCGGACAGGCTTTCTTTTCCCTGAGTCTCGGCATGGGCACGATGCTGACGTATGGCAGCTATCTGAAGAAGCGCGAGAACCTCGTCACGGCCGCCTGCTGGGTGGTGGCGCTCGACACCTCCATGGCGCTGCTGGCCGGCTTCATCATCTTTCCCGCCGGCTTCTCCATCGCCGGGTTCGACCCCAGCGCCGGCGGGCCGGGACTGATCTTCGCCGTCCTGCCGCAACTGTTCGCGACGCTGCCCGGTGGTCAGCTCTTCGGAGCCGCGTTCTTCATCCTGCTGACCATGGCGGCGCTGACCTCGATGATTTCCCTGCTCGAGGTGCCCGTGGCCCACTTCATCGATGCCCACAAGTGGCCCCGAAAGAAAGCGGTGCTGCTCGTGACCGCCGCGGTGTTCGCCTTGTCGATCCCCTCCGCGCTCGGCAACGGCGCGGTCGGGTTCTTCGGCAGCCTGCCTGGCCTCGGCGTCGATTTCCTGACCTTGATGCTGACCGTCTGGAACGACTTCGCCCTGCCGGTCGGTGGTCTGCTGATCGCGGTGTTCGTCGGCTGGATCTGGAAAGTCGACGGCGCCATCGAAGAGGTGCAGCTCCATGGCTCGACGTTCCCCGGCCGGCGTCTGTGGAGTTTTCTGATCCGCTACATCTGCCCGGTCGCGATTGCGTTCGTCATCATCTACACCTTCCTGTCCATGTGATTCAGGGGGGACGAGATTGGAAGCCATCGAGCAACTCATCGGGACGGTCAAGTTCTTCGTGGACGGCTTCGGCGTGCCGTTCGGCGATCAGGTCATCCCACTCAAAGTCATCGCGCTGCTGGGCACCGGCGCGTTTCTCACGATTCGTCTCGGATTCGTGCAGGTGCGCCGCCTGGCCCATGGCTTCGCCGTCGTCAGCGGCCGCTACGACGACCCGACCCAACCGGGCGACGTCTCGCACTTTCAGGCGCTGACCACCGCGCTGTCGGCCACCGTCGGCATCGGCAACATCGCCGGCGCGGCGTGGGCCATCCACTACGGCGGACCGGGCGCCCTCTTCTGGATGTGGATGACAGCGGTGCTGGGGGCGGCGACGAAGTTCTCGGAAGTGACGCTGGCCCAGAAGTATCGCGAGGTGACCGCCGCAACGCACAAATATGAGGGCACTGTCGCCGGCGGTCCGATGTACTACATCGAACGCGGGCTCGGTCCCGGCTGGAAGTGGATGGCCATCTTCTTCGCGGTGGCCATCGGCTTCACGGCGTTCATCACCGGCAACGCGGTGCAAGCCAACACGCTGGCAGACACGATGCAATCGAATTTCGGCACGCCGAACTTCGTGACCGGTCTCCTGGCCGCCGGGGTCGTCGCGGCGGTCATCCTCGGCGGCATCAGCCGCATCGGGCGAGTGACCGGCGTACTCTGCCCGCTGATGGCCAGCATCTACGTCTTCGGCGCACTGCTCGTCATTCTGATGAACCCCGGCGCGGTGGTGCCCACGTTCAGCCTGATTCTGACCGAAGCGTTCAACCCGACCGCGGGCGTGGCCGGGACCGGTGTCGGCGTGTTGCTCGTGACCCTGAACTGGGGTGTCAACCGCGGTCTGTTCTCGAACGAGGCCGGACAGGGATCGGCGCCGATCGCGCATGCCGCCGCCAAGACGGACGAGCCGGTCTCGGAAGGCGTCGTCGGCCTCGTCGAGCCGTTCATCGACACGATCGTGATCGTGACGATGACCTGTCTCGTGCTGATCATCACCGGTGTGCACGACGACCGGGTTCCCTCTGAAATGACCTTGAGCGGCGGCGACCTCACCTACGTGCGGACACTGCCCGACGGCGGCTTCGAGGAAGTGGATGCGCCGTCCGAAATCAGGGTGACCGATGGCGTGCAGACGGTCGCAGCCGGACAGGGTGCGTTCGCGTGGCACGACCTGCCGGTCGAACGCCTCTTCGTGGACGCCGCCCAGACGCAGCCGTTCAGCGGGGTCCTCGACCCGGCGGCCGGTCTCGCGACCGGGGACGACGGGACGAGCCATGCGGTGCTCTACGGCGATGCGCCGGAGGGGGGCGCGCCGCTTACCCAACTCGGTTTCCAGCGCGGGCTCTCGCCGCTCGGCAACTGGGGCGGCTACATCGTCGTGCTCTCCGTCATCCTGTTCGCCATCTCGACGGCGATTTCCTGGAGCTACTACGGCGACCGCAGCGCCGTGTATCTGTTCGGCAAGCGCGCGGTCGTGCCCTACCGCCTCGTCTACGTCAGCATGGTCTTCCTGGGCTCCATCATCGCGCCGGCGGCGGCCTGGGATCTCGGCGACATCGCGTTGGGCATCGTGATCCTGCCGAATCTGCTGGCCCTCATCCTGCTCTCGAACAAGACGAGGACCCTGGCGAACAGCTATTTCGAGCGCAAGCCGTGGGAGTCGAGTCAGAGAGCGCGGTGACACCCGTCCCGCCGCTTGTTGAGGCGCCCGCGGTCTTCTACAATGGTCGTCACGGAACCGGAACCTCGATTCCGGGGGAGGACACAGGGATGGCACGGACCGGAGGATTTCGAATCGTCTGCACGCTGAGCCTGCTCGGCGCAGCGCTGGCGACGGCGGAAACGGGGTACGCGCAGGCTGATGCGACGCCCACCTACACGAAGGATGTGGCGCCGATCTTCCGCGAGAAGTGCGAAGCCTGCCACCGGCCCGGCTACATTGCGCCGATGTCGCTGCAGACCTACGCCGAATCGCGGCCGTGGGCCCGCTCGATCAAGAACAGGGTCGAGACCCGGCAGATGCCTCCCTGGCACATCGACCCGTCGGTCGGCATCCAGGACTTCGAGAACGACCGTTCGCTCACCCGCGCCCAGATCGACACCGTCGTCCGCTGGGTCGACGGTGGGGCGCCGCAGGGCGACCCGGCTGACCTGCCGCCGCCGGCGCGCTTCGCCGACGACGACGTGTGGAACTTCGCCGAGCGGTTCGACGGCCCGCCCGATCTGATCGTGCGGTCAACGCCCTACACCATGCCGGCCCTCTCGCAGGACCGCTGGTGGAAGCCGGAGGTGCCGACCGGGTTGACCGAGTCGCGCTGGGTGCGCGCGATCGAGATCCGCCCCTCGACCGTGGACGGGCGCCGCATCACCCATCACGCCCTGGCGAGGCTGCAGCAGGAAGAGGACAACCGGGACGCGCTGTCGCTCGCCTCGGGCGCGGGCGCCGGGCTGCTCATGGAATGGGCGGTCGGCAAGCAGGGCGAGATCATGCGCGCGAACAGCGGCAAGCTGATGAAGGCCGACTCGAGCATCCTGTTCGACATCCACTATTCGTCGGCAGGTGAGGAGATCACCGATTCAGTGGAGTTGGGACTCTACTTCTACCCGAAGGGACAGGAGCCGCAGCATCGCCAGGTGCTGGCGGCCTGGATGGGTATCGAGGGCGGCCCCGGCAATCTGCTGATTGCCCCCAACAGCGTCACGTCCACCGAGCAGTTCCATGTGATGAAGCAGAACGGCCGGGTCGAGAACTTCCAGCCCCACATGCATCTACGTGGCAAGGGGATGCAGATGACCGCGATCCTGCCCGACGGCACCAGCCGCGTGCTGAGCCGGGTCAGCGACTTCAACTTCAACTGGCACAACAACTACGTGTACGCCGACGACGCGGCGCCGTTGCTGCCCAAAGGCACGGTGGTGGCGATCAAGTCGTGGTGGGACAACACCTCGGCCAACCGCTCGAATCCCGATCCGAACCAGTGGGTCGGCTGGGGCGATCGCACGGTGGACGAAATGGCGCACGCATGGGTCAACGTCACCTACATGGATGACGACGACTTCGCCGCGGTCAGGGCCGAGCGCGAGGCCCGCACCGCCGGCACGACCGCAGGCGGCGGCCAGTAGCAACGGGTCGGCGCAGAGCGAACATCGAGAGCCGCTCCGGCCTGCTCGGGGCGGCTCGTTTACGTACGAGGAGGTTCGGCATGCGAATGTATCGTGCCGTCGTACTGGCCGCGCTCATCGGCAGTGTGCCGAGTGCGTCGCCGGCACAGGTGCCTGGCACGCTGCGAGAGTTCGGGGCGCCGGTCGCCCCCATGTTCGAGGGCTGGTACCGGAACCCGGACGGGACCGCGACGATACTTGTCGGCTTCTTCAATCCGAACTCCGAGCAGACCGTCAATCTTCCGGTCGGCGCCTTGAACCGGTTCTCGCCCGGGCCCGAGGACCGCGGGCAACCGACGCACTTTCCCTCCGGTCGGAGCTGGGGTGTGCTGACGTTCGAGGTGCCGGGCGACTTCGACGGCGATCTCACCTGGACGCTGACCGCCAACGACCAGCCGGCGTCGATTCCGGTGCACGTGCGCGCACCCTACTTCATCGAGCCGTTCAGGGACGCGTCCAACGGCAACGAACCGCCGACGATCCGGTTCGCGCCCGGCGGCGAGGCGTTCACCGGCCCGCCGGTCGGGATCGCCCACTCGATCACGGCCACGGTCGGGACCCCGGTCGAACTGACCGCGTGGACCTCGGACGTGAAACCGCACGATGGCGCCGAATCGCTCGCAAGCCAGTTCAGACAAGCGTTGACCTTCCGCTGGCATTTGCATCGCGGTCCGGCCGAGGTGGAGTTCGCCGAGCCGTCCCAACCGTTCAAGGAGTCGGCCGATCAGAACCCGACCACGACCGCCACGTTCAACGCCCCCGGCGAGTATGTGCTGCGAGCCGAGGCGCTCGACGAGACCGGCGTCGGCGGGGGTGGGTTCCAGTGCTGCTGGACCTCGGCACTCGTGCAGGTGACGGTCTCGCCATGAGTCCCGCTATGCATCCGCGACGCACCGGCTGTCAGCAGCCGCCCAGCGTGTCCACGTAGTCGCGCACCCTTCTGCACGGGTCGCCGCCCGCAAGCAGATCGGAGATGACCGCCACGGAGGCGGCGCCGGCCGCGATCACCGCCGGCGCCGTGGCGAGTGTGATGCCGCCGATTGCCACGACAGGACGATCCCCCGCGGCGGTTGCCGCCCGACGGATGGCGCCCATTCCCACCGCGGCGCAGCCGGTGTCCTTCGTGCGCGTCGCGTACACGGGCCCCATCGCCAGATACGTCACCGGAACGTGCCGCGCCGCCTGCACCTGTTCCGGATCGTGCGTCGAGAGCCCGATCACCGCCCGACCGCCCAACAGCCGCCTGGCAGCCGCGACCGGCAAATCGCGCTGCCCGAGATGCACCCCGTCCGCGCCGGCCAGTAACGCCACATCCGTGCGGTCGTTGACGATGACGGTCGCACCGACTGACCGGGCCTGCGCCACGACCTCCGCGGACCAGCGCAGCAGGGTGGCGGCATCGACGGCCGGCGCCCGGAGCTGAACGAGACGTGCTCCCCCCTCGAAGAACGCGCGCGCCAGATCGGGTGGACGCCATCCCGCCCGGGAGGCGGTCGCTGCATCGACGATGGCGTAGAGCCTGGGCAGATGCACGATCGGTTGACCGGCGCCCAGATTCATCCGGCGCTGAGGAACTGCTCCAGATACGCGGTCGTGAACCGGCCGGCACGGAAGTCCGGATCGCGCAGGATCCGCCGGTGCAGGGACACCGTCGTCTCGATGCCGTCAATCTCCACCATGTCCAGCGCGCGTTGCATCCGGGCGATCGCCTCGCCACGGTCGCGGCCATGGGCGATCACTTTCGCCACCAGCGCGTCGTAGTACGGCCAGATCGTGCAGTCGGCATGCACGCACGTGTCGACCCGTACGCCGGGTCCGCCTGGCAGGGTCACGCCGCGAATCACACCGGGACACGGCGTACCGGTCTCAGGATGCTCGGCGTTCAGACGGCACTCGATCGCGTGCCCTGTGACCCGCACGTCTTCCTGCCGAACAGAGAGGCCCTCGCCAGCCGCGACACGAAGCTGTTCCTTGACGATGTCAACTCCGGTCACCATCTCGGTAACCGGGTGTTCCACCTGAATCCGGGCGTTGGCCTCCATGAAATACGCGCTGCCGTCGCCATCGACCAGGAACTCGAAGGTGCCGGCGTTGCGATATCCGACCTCGCGCGCGGCCGCCGTTACCAGATCTCCGAGCCGTCGCCGGGTCTCCTCCGGCAGCCCGATCGAAGGCGCTTCCTCGAGCAGCTTCTGATGCCGGCGCTGCAGCGTGCATTCCCGCTCGCCGAGCTGCACCGCGCCGTCGCTGTCGGCCAGCACCTGGAACTCGATATGCCGCGGCGCCGAAAGATACCGCTCGATGTACAGGCGCGGGTCGCCGAACGCCGTCTCCGCCTCGCGGCGTGCAGCCGGCAGCAACGACGCCAGCTCGCGAGCGGTCCTCGCGATCCGCAGGCCGCGCCCGCCGCCGCCCGAGGCGGCCTTGATGATCACCGGGAACCCGAGTTCGGCAACCAGCGCCCCCGCCTCGGCGTCATCGACGAACGCGTCGGTCCCCGGCAGCACCGGAAGTCCCGCCGCCGCCATCGTCCGTCTGGCGCGGGCCTTGTCGCCCAGCAGGCGCAGCACAGGGGCCGGCGGCCCGATGAACGCCGCGCCGATCGCGCTGCAGGCGTCCGCCAGCGCGGGAGACTCGGACAGGAACCCGTACCCGGGATGCACAGCGTCCGCCCCGCTGATCACCGCCGCGGTCTGAATCGCGGTGATGCTCAAATAGCTGTCCGCACTGCCGGGCGGTCCGATGCACAGACGCTCGTCGGCCAGCCGCGCCGGCCGGCTGTCGGTGTCCGCCTGCGAACAGGCGAGCACGGTCTGGACTCCGAGCTCGCGGCACGCGCAGATAATCCGCAGCGCGATCTCACCGCGATTCGCGATCAGGACTTTCGTGAACATTTCGTGAGAATCTGGGCGACGCCCTTGTCGGCAGGTTGAACGGTCCCACTAGACCTCTTCGGGCTGATGTCTTGCAGTGCTTCGTCTCCATTCGGCCGCCAGCACTCAGATGCGCGAGTGTGGACGTATTCTTGCAGGCTTAATCTCCATTCGGCCGCCAGCACTCAGATGCGCGAGTGCGAGCAAATTCTTGCAGGCGTGGTCTCCATTCGACCGCCAGCACTCAGATGCGTGCGTTTGGGCAAATAGCGAACAACCGATCACCGTACTGCACCGGCTGTCCGTTTTCGACGAAGATGTCCACCACTTCCCCGTCGCAGTCGGACTTGATGTCGTTCATCAGCTTCATCGCCTCGATCACGCACAGCGGATCGCCCTGGCTGACGACATCGCCGATCTCGACGAACGGTTTCTGATCAGGCCCGCCCGCCCGGAAGAACGTCCCCAGAATGGGGGCGTCGACGGTGACAACGTCGGGCGGCGCGGCGCGCCGGTCTCCGGCGGGCGCGGGCGCTGCGCCTCGCGCGGCGCCCGCGCCTCCAAGCGGTTCGGCGAGGCGCAGGCGGATTCGCTCTCCGTCGCGTTCGAGCTCGAACTCGGCGAGCCCATGCTCGCGCATCAGCTCCAACATCTGTCTGATCTGATCGACATCCATCCGAGACATGTCCGGATACCCCCTCGATCCGCGTCAATTAGACCACGTACAGATCGAGCGGCACCGCGGTCAACAGCTCGTAGCCGGACTGGGTGACCACCACATCGTCCTCGAGACGGATACCGCCTTGCGACGGGAGATAGACGCCCGGCTCGATCGTGAACACCATGCCGGCCTCCAACCGTACCTCGTGATCGGACCCGCCCGGCGCCGGCGGCGTGCGCCGGTGCCCGATACGAGGCGCTTCGTGCACCTCGATCCCGAGTCCGTGCCCGGTAGCGTGCGCAAACGCGCTGCCGAGCCCGCGGTCGTCGAGCACCTGCCTGGCGGCTGCATCGACATCGCCAGCGGCCGCCCCGGGGCGCACCGCGGCGAGCGCCGCCCCATGGGCCGCGTGCACCGCGGCGTGCCACGCTACAGCGTTCGCGCCGGGTGGCCCGAGAGTGGCGACACGGGTCACATCGACGCAATAGCCGTCGAGCGCGCCGCCGAAATCCAGCAGAACGACGTCGCCCGTCTCGAGGACCCGCGCGCCGGGACGCGCATGAGGCAGGGCGGTGTTCGCGCCCGCTGCCACGATGGTCTCGAAGGCCGGACCCTCGAAACCGGCTGCACGGACGGCATGGTCGATGTCGGCCGCCACGTCCCGTTCGGCGCGCCCCGGCCGGAGGCCCGCCAGCACCGCCGCCATGACCCTGGAGATGCGCTCCCCCGCATCACGGAGGGTCGCCAGTTCATCGCTGTCCTTGACGACTCGGGCGGCCTCGACGGCGCCCGTCATCGGCCTCAGATCGATTCCGGCTTCAACCACCGCCGCCGCCAGCCAGTCGTGCCGCGCCACGGTGATGTGGTCTGCTTCCACACCTACACGACCGGGCCCGGCGCGCCGCAGGAGTTCAGCCACACGCTCCTCGTAGGACGCCACGACCTCGACCAGTCGCATGCCGGGGCAACCGGCATCCGAATCGAGCATTCCCTGCGCCGCACCGGCATACCGCGTGTCCACGATGAGGGTCACGTGGTCGGGGCCGGCCAACAGCATGCCGGCGCTGCCTCTGAAATTGGAGAGATAGAAGACGTTGGCCGGGTTGGTGACAAGCAGCGCCGAGACGCCGGCGCCCTCGAACCGGGCACGCAGCGCAGCCAGGCGATCGGCAAGACGAATCCCGGGGGCCGGCGGCATGCGATGATTCCGGTCGGACGGGCGTGTGGGCAGGCGATAGCCGACCTCGCAGCCTGTCGCGCCGCGTCCGTACACACCATCGTACGACACTCGTGGCCCGGCGTTGGCGGCGCTGCGTGCGGCTGCATCGACGCACGGCGCCGAGCGGCACGCCGGCGTCGAAGACCTGACCTCGATGCGTGTGGCCGGTGCGCTCGTCCGACACGGCGCGTTCCCCTCACGGCAGGACGATGCGCGGCGTGAGGAAGATCATCAACTCGTCGGCGCTCTCGCTACGGTCGCTGCTCTTGAACAGCCACCCCAACAGCGGGATGCGATGCAACAGCGGGGTGCGGTGGTTCCGCTCGGTCTGCGTGTGCTGTGCGATGCCGCCGATCACGGTGGTCTCGCCGTCCCCCACCTGGACAGTCGTCAGCGCCCGTTGCGTGACGATGGATGGAATCGGCGGGTCGCCGATTGCCCGGCTGAAATCGGCGTACGCGTTCTCGAGCTCGACGTGCATGAGAACCGTGTCGGACGCCGTGATCTGCGGCGTCACCCGCAGCGTCAGGGCCGCATCCTTGAACTGCACCGTGACCGTGTTGTTCGCGACCGTTTGATAGGGAATCTGGTCACCCTGCAGGATCTCGGCCTCGGCGTTGTTCTGGGTCGTCACCCGCGGGCTCGAGATGATCGACAGGCGACCCTGGCTCTCGAGGGCCGACAACACGACATCGAGATCGAGGGATCCGCTCACCGAGCCCATGGTGATGCCCAGCGCCGTCGTGGCCGTGGTGACCGCGAGATCGACCGCGTGTGACGGGCGCTCCCCTGTCGGCCCCTGCGGGTCGAGCGGCGAGGGCGCTGCCCCCCCTGACGCGTCCCTGCGGCCGAACACGCCCCACTGCACGCCCAGAGCGCGGGCCGACTCGTGGCCCGCCTGCACGATACGCGCCTCGATCTCGACCTGCGGCTCGGCGCGATCGAGCGTATCGAGCAGACGGTCCACCATGGCCACGCGATCGGAAATGTCCCTGATGATGAGCGTGTTCGTCCGGGCATCGGTGAAGACCTCGCCGCGGGGCGACAGGGTCGTGCTGGTGACCACTGGGACCAGATCGTCGGCCCGCGCGTAGCTGAGGCTTCTCGTGAACATCACGAGTTCACCCGCCTCCGCTTCGCGCTGGGCGAGCAGCGCGCGGTCCTCCGCTTCCTGCTGCAACTGCTGAACCGACGTGATGCGCACGACGGTGCCGTCGACTTCATAGTCGAGATTGTTCGCGCGCAGGATCACGTCGAACGCCTGATCCCAGGGGACGCTGGTGAGGGCGACATCGACCTCTCCGACGACGCTGGGATCGATGACGATGTTCAACCCGCTGATCTCGGCAAAGATGCGGAGTACGGCGCGGAGATCGGCTCGTTGAAAATCGAAGCTCACCGGGTCGCCGGTATACTCGCGCCGCGTCGCGCCGGCTTGTCCGGACGGCTGGGCTGCGGCGCCGTCGTGGACCAGCATGGACAACAGGACGACACACGGTGCCCAGCGGGTCATCGATCCTCCTCCGGGTCTCGCAGGTGCTTCCGCACCTCGCGCGCGGCGACCTCGAGGCGCGGATCAGACGTGTCGTGCAAGAAGACGATGGTCTCGGCGGTGATCTCCCGCACGGTCCCGTCGTACAGTCGATGCCCTGGACGCACGACGTACGTTCGCCGGTCCGGAGCCTCGAGTACGGCCAGATAGGCCCCCGCGCTCAGGACGACCCCGCGCAACACCACCTCGTCGACGCTGAGTCCAGGCAACCCCTCGGGACGCTCGGTGACGGCCGGCGGGTCATCCCCGAGACTCAACAGACTGACGAACGGATCCCTCCGCGTTCCAGCGTCGTAGGTGTAGATACCTGGCGCCGTGGTGGAGGGGGTTGGATCGCCCGCAGACTCGGACGCTGCAGTCGGTTGTGCGAACACCGCGGCCGCCGGACAGACCGCACCGGCGATGCCGGCCAGCAGCATGACCGCCGCGTGCTCGCGAAAGATTGGATACGTCATGCGTGGTGACCCTCAGGACGCCGGGACGGGTACGACCGCTGGTCGTGCCTCGAGCGTATCGAGCAATACGAACGTGGTCGCCGTGCATTCGGCCGTGATCGTGAGGTGGGGTTCAGACGGATCGGTCGCACGGATGACGACGTCGCTCACGCGGATGATGCGGGACAACCTGCTGAGGCGATCGAAGAACACGACGAGATCGTGATACGTCCCGTCGAGCTGCAGCCGATACGGCCACTCTGTGTGCATCTCGAGGGTGACCGCTGTTTGCGGCCGGAACGCGCGAATGGTCAGGTTCGACCGCTCTGCCACCGACTGCAATCGCCGCAAGGACTCGGACACATCTTCCTGCGCCGGCGTGGCCGCGCGCAGCATCTCGAGGCGGCGACTCAGACTGTCGACTTCGACCTGATACGCGGCCAGCTCGACGGCGTCCTGGCTCGCCCGTGTCAGATCCGCCCGTCTGGCGTCGAGCTCGGCCCGCTGCTGTTCCTGCGCGGCTACATGCGGAGCGAGGTAATACACCCGGACGACGACCTGCACGGCGACGGCCACCGCGAGGACCGTCGCGATCTGTCCGTACCACGGCAGCGTGTCGTAACCCAACGTCACGATCTCCCTCCCGACCATCAGTCAGACAGCAACCAGCGGTGGCGCACGTCGATGCACTGCGCTCGCGGCCGCCGCCGCGTCGTGCCGCTTGCACACCGGCACGCCGGACGCCGCTCAGGACTCGGGGCGCATGAATTCCGCGCGCAACTCGAACCGGATCACGTCTCTCTCGCCGTGCGACTCGAGTTGCGAGTCGACAATCTCGACCGGCACCGCGAAGAAACCGGACGCCTCCAGCCCCATGACGAGATCGGAGAGGCGAGTCAGATCGATGGCCCGTCCCTGCACGGTGACCTCGGCGTCGACCTGACGGAACTCCGTGAACCACACGCCTTCCGGCAGCGCCCGACTGATCTGATCGAGCAGACGCACCAGCGAGGTCCGGTCGTCGCGGAGCGCTTCGATCAATGCCACCCTCCGCGCCAACCGGGCGCTCCGTGACTCGAAGTCGTTCCGCATGGCGACCACCTCCGCCATCGCGGCCAATTCCTGGTCCGCCTCTCGAATCTGATCGTCCAGCCTGAGCGATTCACCGCGCACGGAGAACACCTGCCAGCCCGTGAGGGCCAGCACTGTCACCCCGATTGCGCCGCACGCCAGGGTCACGCGCCGGGTCGAATCGTGGCCCGCGCGGGCTGTCGGGCGGGCGCTGTGGACCGCCATCAGATTGATTCGAATCATCGGTCGCCTGCCCGGCGCAGGGCGAGTCCGACCGCAACCGCGGCGGTCGACGCGAGCTCCCGCTGCTGGTTCTCGGACACCCCCGTAGTGTCGAATGCAATCCGCCGAAACGGATCGAGCACCGAGACCGGCAGTTCGAACCAGTTCTCGATTGCGCTCTCGAATCCCTGGATGCCGGCGGCGCCGCCGCTCAGGACGAGCCGGTCGATACGGCCCGAAACGGCGGTCGATTTGAAGAAATCGATCGTCTTTTCGATCTCCAGCAGGAGATTCTCGGTGACTGCCCTGATCGTCGGGACAGCGTCCGCGAATGTCGCGCCGCCAGCGGACACTCCGCGCTTGAGCAGGTCAGCGTCGTCGAACGTGAGGCTCAGGTCCTTCTGGATCGCCTCGGTGCAGGCGTTTCCGCCGATCGACGTGTCGCGCGTGAACTGCGACCGCCCACCCTTGACGATATTGACGTTGACGGCGCTGGCGCCGGCGTTGATCAGGATCGTGGTCCCGGCCATGTCGTTGCCATAGTTCGCCTCGAATGCATTCTGCAGGGCAAACGCATCGACGTCGACGACCACCGGCACCCGTCCCGCCAGCGTGATGACGTCGGTAAAGTCGGCGATTTTCTCCTTCTTGGCCGCGACGAGCAGTATCTCCATCGTGGCGTGATCGCTGCCATCGGAACCGGCCTGGAGTATCTGGTAGTCGAGATTGACGTCCTGGAGGTCGAACGGAATGAGTTGCGCTGCCTCCCAGCGGATGGATTCGGCCAACTCGTCGTCACTCATGACGGGCAGCGCAATCTTCTTGATCATCACGCCATTGCCCGGCACCGACGCCGCAACGTTCCTGGTCTTGATGCGAGTGCGGTCGAAGACTCGCCGAATGGCCTCGGCCACCGCCCGGCTGTCCCTGCATGCGCCCTCCACGACGCTGTGCGGCGGTACGGGCTCGCTGCCGATGGCCGACACCCGGTACCCGTTGCCGGACTGATCCAGTTCGACGGCCTTGACGGCGCTCGACCCGATATCCAATCCGACCAGCGATGCCGTCCGACGAAAGAACATATGGTTTCCGCGATCCGTTCCTCGAGCACAATCTTTGCAAGATCCGATCCGAAACATGTGCGCGTTCTCGAGCCCAGGCTCGGAAGGCGTCACAGGCACCCGTTTTCTTGACAGTCACGCTAATTGCGCGTAGCATCGGAGTTTACGTTTGTGGCCGCGAGGGACCACCGGAGCAGTAATGTCAACGTATGTACCCACACCGTCCTCTGTTGACCGACAGTGGCATGTCATCGACGCGGGCGAGCAGGTCCTGGGGCGGGTGGCCACCGTGGCGGCCAGGCTGTTGCAGGGCAAGCACAAGCCGCGCTACGCACCGTTCCTTGACACGGGCGATTTCGTCATCATCACCAATGCCGCCGGCGTGAAACTGACCGGCGCCAAGGAAGACCAGAAACTGTACCGTCGCCATAGCGGGTACACAGGCGGACTTCGCGAAGAACGCGCCAAGATCGTGCGTCAGCGACAACCGGAACGTCTGGTGGAGGAAGCGGTGCGCGGCATGCTGCCGAAGAACAAGCTGGGCAAGGCGATGTATCGCAAGTTGAAAGTGTATGGCGGATCCGTGCATCCGCACGCGGCACAGCAACCCACCCCACTCGAGGTGTCCTGACGTGACGGCGACGATTTTCTATGGGACAGGCCGGCGCAAGTCGTCGACCGCACGCGTGTTTCTGAGGCCCGGCTCCGGTGAAATCGAACTCAAGGGATCGTCCCTCGAGAAACGGTTTCCGTCAGCCGCCGCCCGCACCCGCATCAAGGAACCGCTCGAAGTCGCCGAGGCGACCACGAAGGTCAACATTCTGGCCACCGCCAAAGGGGGCGGCGTCACCGGTCAGGCTGACGCGTTGCGGCTGGGCATCGCGCGGGCGCTCGTGGAGTTCGACCCCGATCTGCGGCCCCTGCTGAAGAAAGCCGGCATGCTCACGCGAGACGCCAGAATCAAGGAACGGAAGAAGTACGGACTGGCCGGCGCCCGCAAGCGCTTCCAGTTCAGCAAGCGCTAGACGTGCGCGGCCCCACGGGGATGGAGGAAGCTTGACGCCGATTGCGATTACGGATCTGCTCGAGGCCGGTGTGCATTTCGGACACCAGACCAAACGTTGGAACCCGAAGATGAAGCCGTACATCTTCGGCGCGCGAAACGGAATCTATATCATCGACCTCGCCAAGACAGCCGAATTGTTCGACCAGGCTGAGGCGTTCGTCCGCGATCTCACAGCCAACGGCAAGACTGTCCTGTTCGTCGGTACCAAGCGTCAGGCTCAGGACATCATCGTCGAGGAAGCGCAGCGTTGCGGGATGTATTTCGTCAATCAGCGCTGGTTGGGCGGTCTGCTGACCAACTTCGTGACGATTCAGCGCAGCATCGCGCGTCTACGGGATCTCGAGGCGATGGCTGAAGACGGGCGTTACGACACGATCTCGAAGAAGGAAATCGCCCGTATCGAGAAAGAGAAACGGAAGCTGCACAAGAATCTCGACGGCATCCGCCACATGGCAAGGCTACCGGACGCCATGTTCGTCGTCGACACCCGCAAGGAAAAGATTGCGGTGGATGAAGCCCGAACGCTGAAGATACCGGTCATCGGGATCGTCGACACCAACTGCGACCCCGACGACGTGGACTATCTGATTCCGGGTAACGACGACGCCTTGAGGTCCATTCGTCTCTTTCTGTCCCGCATCGCCGATGCGGCAATCAACGGACGCAGTCTTCGCGACGCTGCGTCCAAGGCTCCGGCAGCCGGTCCGCCGCAGGACGCCGCTACGCCCGTCCCCAAGAAGCCGGAAACGGCCGTGGCGCCGGCCGCCGTCTGACCGCTCGTTCGTGTGCCGACCCACGGCGCCGGCAACAAGCCGGCGTTTGCTGCGTACCCGCCACGTCGTCAACACCATTACAGACGCGCGCCGCGCCGAGGACATTTGAACATGGCAATCAGTGCCGCACAGGTGAAAGAGCTTCGCGAAAAGACTCAGGCCGGGTTCATGGACTGCAAGTCGGCCCTGACCGACGCCGGGGGAGACATGGACAAGGCGGTGACCATCCTCCGGACCCGCGGACAGGCGCGCGCCGCCAAACGTTCGGGCCGCGGCACCAGCCAGGGCATCGTCGGCAGCTACATTCACATGGGCGGCCAGGTCGGCGTGCTGATCGAAGTCGACTGCGAGTCCGACTTCGTGGCCCGCACCGACGAATTTCAGAAGCTGGTCCACGAAATCGCCCTGCATATCGCGGCGGCGAATCCGACCTATCTCTCCAGGAACGATGTGCCGGACACGGTCATCGAACAGGAGAATGGCATTTTCCGGGCACAGTTGGAGGGCTCCAACAAGCCGCCCGCGGTGATCGAGAAGATCGTCGAGGGCAAGCTCAACAGCTTCTACCGGCAGGTGGTGCTGCTCGACCAGCCGTCCATCCGTGACCCCAAGACATCGGTGGCGGATCTCGTCACGGCAGCGATCGCCACGATGGGCGAGAACATCACGGTCGCGCGATTCGCCCGTTTCAAGGTCGGCGAGGCAGCAGATTGAGCCGTTTCGGTGGCGAACCATCCACTCCGCGCCGCGGGCTTCCACGGGCGGCGGCGGGCCGGCGGGCGGGCAACGCGGGCGGCTGCCGCTGAGCTTTCGTCACAGGCGCCTACGCTATAATCCCCTCATTCGATGTCTGCTCCCGTGTATCGGCGGGTCCTGCTGAAGCTCTCGGGCGAAGCGCTCATGGGCAGTCGATCCTACGGGATCGACCCTGTGGTGGCCGATCAGATCGCTGCAGAAGTCACGGAGGTGCGTGAGTTCGGCGTCGAGCTGGCCGTCGTGATCGGCGGGGGCAACATCTTTCGCGGCCTGGCCGGCAGCGCCAGGGGCATGGACCGGACGACGGCGGACAACATGGGCATGTTGGCCACGGTCATGAATGCCCTGGCCCTGTCGGATGCCCTCGAGCGGCATGGCGCCGACACGCGGGTGCTGTCCGCCATCGAGATGCGCACGGTGGCGGAACCGTTCATCAGACGGCGCGCCATCCGCCACCTGGAGAAGGGGCGGATCGTGCTGTTCGCCGCCGGTACGGGCAATCCCTATTTCAGCACCGACACGGCCGCCGCGCTGCGTGCGATGGAGATTCGGGCCGATGTCATCATGAAGGCGACGAAAGTCGACGGTATCTTCACGGCCGACCCGGCGTCGGACCCGACGGCGACCAGGTTGGACACGCTGTCCCACATCGAGGTACTCGAGCGGCGGCTCAACGTCATGGACTCTACCGCCATTTCGCTATGCATGGACAACAGGCTG
Source organism: Vicinamibacterales bacterium (assembly GCA_965220695.1). Classification (GTDB taxonomy): domain Bacteria; phylum Acidobacteriota; class Vicinamibacteria; order Vicinamibacterales; family UBA8438; genus UBA9620. The sequence goes on from OZ244838.1 coordinate 1,796,303, forward strand.
CCTATCGTCGTGTTCAACCTGACGACACGGGGAAACGTGCGACGGGCAGTGATGGGCGAGATGGTCGGGTCCATGGTCACCACGTGAACGGCGTCGTACGATACGGATCGGCGACGACAAATCAGGGGCTGGTTCTCACGATGAACATCACAGATGGCCAGAACGCGGCCGCCGAAGCCCGTGCGGGGATGAAGGGTCAGATAGAGCACGTACGCCAGGAACTGGCCGGCGTACGCACGGGACGGGCGTCCATAGGGATGCTCGATTCCGTCCGGGTCAACGTGTATGGCGCCCAATTGCCGCTGAACCAGGTGGCGACGCTCTCGATCCCCGAGTCCACGCTCATCGTAGCCAATCCGTTTGACCCGAGTCACAGCGGCGCCATCGAGCGAGCCATCCAGAGCGCGAATCTCGGGCTGAACCCAAGCAACGACGGCAGGGTCGTGCGGATTCCGATTCCCGCCCTGACCGACGACCGTCGCAAGGAGCTCTCCCGGATCGTCCATCACCTGGCGGAGGACGGCCGCACCGGCGTCCGTGGCATTCGCCGCCAGGTGAACGACGCGCTCAAGAAACTGCTCAAGAATCACGAGATCTCGGAGGACGACGAGCGGCGCGCACTCGACGCGGTGCAGAAGATCACCGACGAGCACGTACACCAGATCGACGAGCTCCAGAAGGCGAAAGACGCGGATCTTCTCACGAATTGAATGCCCGGGCGCACCCGGTCACGACCGGTCGTTTGCGGCCGTTTCGGACTCGCATGTAGAATGTCGGTTTGCCTGGGGCCGGGTCGATCAGCCCGCGCCACACCAGTCCCGAGGGCCGCTAGCTCAGTTGGGAGAGCGCCGCGTTCGCAACGCGGAGGTCGTGGGTTCGAGTCCCATGCGGTCCACCATACACAACGTCTTCAGTCTCAGTAGTTACAGACGCTGAGTCGTCGGGATCGACCCCGTCGGAGTCGCGTCGTCCGGGTGGGGCCGCCTGGACCGGCCAGCGCTTCCACCATCCGACCCGACCCCGCAACGACGGTGATCGATATGGGGTTGCGGGCTGCACCCAGGCGCAGCCCGTTGTATGCGGGTTCGCCCGCGTGGACCGCGGCAAGGCAATTTCCGTCAGCGTCCTGAGCGCTGGCGTTATGATCTCGACATGGTCGGGGGGGGTACGCGCTTGAAGCCGCGACGAGTCGCGGCATATCGAAGCCGCGACGCAGGTCAGTCGCAGATCGTCCGCGAGTGGATTGGCGGTCGCTTCTCGACTCCCTTCTTCATCCACGATCACGAAGAGCCCTACCGTCCCGACATTGTGATCTGGGTGGAGCTGCCGGAGCGGTTCGTCGTCGGACAAGCGGCCGTCATGCCCGAGGACGCCGACGGCTCGGTCGCACGCACGCTGCGCAGCGCGATGACGCAGCCCCTGGTCGGATCGCCGCGCCGGCCCGACCTCATCCGCGTCGCCGACACCGCCACCGCGGCCGAGCTGCGTGCCGAGCTCGCCGGGGCGATACCCGTCAGCATCGCGCCGACACCGGAGTTGGACGACCTTCTCGAGGACCTGATCGCGACGATCTCGTCGTCCGCGGACGACGAGCCGAGCTACCTCGCGTGGGGGCGCGTATCGCCCGCGGCGGTCGAGAAGCTGTTCAAGGCCTGCCGCTTCCTGTTCGCGGTCAAGCCGTGGACGGTCGCCAGCGACACCCAGGTCGTCAGGATGGATATCCCGGCACTGGACGTCGACGGCGCCTGCGTATCCATCATCGGCGGCCGGGACGAGTGTCACGGACTGCTGATCTTCCCCTCGATCGAGGACTTCGACCGGTACCTCGAGGCCGCGATGACCGGCGTCGCCGAGGAAGGCGCGGCCCCGGGCGCCGAGCTGCTCCTGCTGACGTTCGTGCCGGCCACGGAGCTGCCGCCGTCGATGCGGCGCGAGGCGATGGAGCATGGATGGGCCGTGGCGAGCCCCGACGCCTACCCGTTGGTGCAGGGGCAAGAGCCGGACGGCACGCCGCGTCCGCTCGTCGAACGCGACATCGAGGTCGCCACCGCCGCCGCGCGGTCGCTCAGCGCGTTTTTCGCCAGGCACTCCGCGATCTTCGAATCGGAAACACCCACTCCGGTCTGCGAGTCGTACTACGACGACGACGACGAGGTGCGCCTCACCGCCCCCTTCCAAGCCGCGGGCGACTTCGACCTGACGCAATCCGCCGATTCGGAGCCCGACACCGACTTCGCTCCGCCCGCGCCGGCCGAGCCGTTCCGACCGCGGGTGGGCCGCAACCACCCCTGTCCGTGCGGCAGCGGGCGCAAGTACAAGAAGTGCCATCTGGCCGCCGACGAAGCCGACCACGCCGGGCGCCGCAGCGCGACCGCGATGCACGAGCTGGACCGGCGGCTGGTGGTTCGGCTGACCCGGTTCGCGCTCGAGTGGTTCGGCGAGAAGTGGGTAGCCTTCGAAGACGACTTCGCAGATTCGTACGCCGCGTTGCAGCTCGCATCGCCCTGGTCCGTCTACGGCTTCGAGATCGACGGATGGACGAGCGCCGACGCCTACCGCGCCGCCCGCGGGCGCCGCTGCTCGCCGGATGAACGCCGCTGGATGGACGCGCAAAAGGCCGCGTGGCTCTCCGTGTGGGAGGTCGAGGCAGTCGATCCAGGGAATACCCTGACGCTGCGCGACCTGTTGTCCGACGAGCAGCGCACCGTGCGGGAGACGAAAGCCTCCGAGACCCTGACACGGCGCCACGCGGTGCTGGGCCGCGTCGTCGACCATGAGGGCGTTTCAGTGCTCTGCGGCACGCACCCGCGCCCGCTGCCGCCATTCCATGCGGCCGAGGTCGTCCGCCGCGCCCGCGCCCGCCTGCGTCGCCGACGGGCGGTGCCGGTCGAGCGCCTCCGCGACGCTTCCTTCGGAGGCTACCTGATCCGGCGCTGGGAAGAGGCCGTCCGAGATTGCGACGTGCGGAGCGCAATTCCGCCCGATTTCCGCAACCACGACGGCGACCGCTTGCTGTTCACGGTCGATCACTTCGAGGTGACGCCCGGTGCCGTACAGGTGATCGACACTCGCATCACCGGGGTCGAAGGCGCCCAGCGGGAGCGCTCTGACGGAGATTCGACGACCTATGTCTTCCTGCGACCCGACGACCCGGCACGGCCGGATGGCGAAGCGACCATCGTCGGCCGAGTCGAGTTGAACGCCACAGCACTACGGGCGGAGACCAACTCCCAGGCTCGCGCGGACACGTTGCGGCGCCGGATCGAGGCCGTCTGCGGCTCTCGCGTCCGCCACCGTGCGCGTGAGCACACCGATCCCCGCACACTCCTGAACCGGGCCGGGAAGCCGCCGCCGGCACCGGCACCGGCTTCACCGGAACAGGAACTCCTGGTCGGCGAGTTCAAGGCCCGCCACTACGCCGACTGGGCAGACAAGCCGCTGCCGGCGCTGAACGACAGGACGGCGCGGGAGCGCGTGCGAACCGCGGCGGGACGCCGAGAGGTCGATCTGCTGCTGAAGGACATGGAGCACAGGGAGCACCTCGGCCCGGGCGAGCCCTTCGATTTCTCGGTCATCCGCCGCGACCTCGGGCTCGCCCCGCGCTGATGTGCGCATTCCGACGAAATCGATCACCCATTCCGACGGAAACCACGAACGGTTCAACGTCCCCCCTGCGTTTGGGTATGATAATCGGCCTCGGCACGCCCTCCTTCACATACGCCATATGGCTGCCCTTTTGTCGATCCAATGTCCACCCAATGTCCACCCATCGGCTTCGCACAGCTTGACGAGTTCCTTGGAATTCATGCCGTCGCCGGCAGAACCTGATAGGAAAACTCGCTCGCGGACGCACCGCCATTCAACGAATCATCCGCGTCATGCATGTAGTCAACTTCCCTCAGGTACTGGACGCGATTCACCTCTACGAAATCATAGCTCCTCCCGTTGACTTCTACGGGTTTGTCGAGCGCATTCCTGACTGCATCATCGGGCGAAAGCCACACGAAACCCACGTCATCGAGGGCCTCATGAAGCGTGCCCCTGCCACAGCATGTCTCGAGCCACAGCACGACAGCTTCCCTCGCCGCGTCCAGGACGCGGTGGATGGCGAAGATGATCCGGTCGAACTCGTCGCGCTTGTGCGTCAACTGGTGCCGGCCGCCCGCGGTCAGGGAGTAGAACCGGGCGCGCCGGTTGTTCTCGGACGTGCCCCAGGCGCCTCGACCCACCCGTTCAGCAGGAAGCGCTGCAGGGCGGGATACAGCGAGCTCTCGCCGACCTGCAGCACGTCGCCGGAGAGGGTCTTCAGGTGGCAGGCGATGCCGCAGCCGTGTTGCGATCCGGCGGCGAGGGTCTGCAGGATGAGCAGGTCGAGGGTGCCGGGGAGAAGCGTCTTCGCAGACCGCGATCACCCGCACCGGATCAATCCGCGCTTCGTCCGGAGGCCCGTCGGGCTCACAACGGTCCTTCCGTCGGGCAGAATCGCGCGTCGGGCCCTCGGAGTGGCATAATCGGCCTGCTGAACAAACCGGATCTCGTCACAGCCCGACGTCCCGCGTCGCACACGAAGCAGCAGATGCCGACCCGCAGGCACTTCATCGGGCGGACGCGGAACAGGCGGCCACGGCCGCGACGGTAGGCAACGCGCGAAGGCGATTCGAGAGAGAGGCTGGAGATGGCGAAGAAAGGCATCGGCGACCGCGACGAACCGCGGCTCGAGAATGAGCAGGGCGTCAGCCGGCGAGACTTCGTCAGGACGGGAGCCGCGGCGGGGCTGGGGGCGGGCGCGCTGCTGGCGCCCGACGCGGCGCAGGCCCAGGCCTCGGCCGAGAACGTCGTCTGGGACTACGAGGTGGACGTCGTCATCGCGGGGGGCGGATGCGCGGGTCTGACCGCGGCCATCCGCGCGCGCGACCTCGGGGCGAGCGTCCTGGTGGTCGATCAGAACTTCGACCCCGGCGGCCGGATGCTGCACAGCGGGTCCAATGTGTCCCTGGGCGGCGGCGATCCGGTCCAGCGCCGGGACATGCAGGGCGAAAGTGACAAGGAGGGATTGATCACCGTCGATCCCGCGGAGGCGCCGGAAGAGCTCGACGACAACGTCGACCTCCTGTTCACGGACCTCACCGACTGGTCGGTCGTCGACCGCAAGGCGCAGAGCCCGTACCGCTACAACGAGCGGGAGCTCGCCCGCTCGTGGGCCGAGAACTGCCCGGCCACGCGGCAGTTCCTCATCGACAACTACGTCCGGTTCACGCGAGTCAGCAGTACGCACGGCGGCGGCGGCCTGTCGCGCGCACGGGGGGCGCGCTGCTTCCTCATGCTGGGCGACAAGACCGACATCAAGGCGGGCACGATCACGGCGGAGGACGCGGGCGTCGCCGACCCCGAGCGCACGAGCGCGTTCGCGCCGGTGCAGATGAACAACGCGAGCCGCTCGGTCGCGCCCGGGGCCGTGAGCAACGGGGTGGCCCTCGCCCGGCCGCTGGAGTTCTCGGCGCGCGAGAAGGGCGTAGAGTTCATGCTGCACCGCCGGTTCGCCGACCTCGTTCGCGAGCAGCCGTTCTCGGGCCGGGTGATGGGCGTCAGGGCCCACTACTCGCCGCGGCGCCACCCCGAGACCGGCGAGCTCATGCAGAGCTACTGGCAGAACGGCAACGTCGACGAGCGGCGCGAGACGGTGACCATCCGCGCCCGCCGGGGCGTCATCCTCGCCAGCGGCGGCCACGCCGGCAACCCCCAGGTGCGCAGCATGTTCTATCCGGCCATGCGCGAGCCCGCCTTCCCGACGAGCGGGGTGGCCCTGCAGGGGCCGCACGGCCAGGACGCCAGCGCCCTCGTCGCCGGCCTGCGGGTGGGCGCCAACCTCGCCGGGATGCAGCAGAACCTGTCGTATCCCACGACGTTCCACATCTCGACTCGCCTCGGCACCCGGGACGCGTACACGACGATGATGCCGGGGCACCCGACGTTCGCCTTCCGCGGCTCGGCCGGGGTCAACGTCGGCAGCGCCGGCTTCGAGGAGTTCATCGCGGTGAACCAGGTCGGGAAGCGGTTCTTCAACGAGGTCCGCCTTCCCGCCCGGCCCGGCGGCAGCCGGTACCCGGGCGACGGCGGCGCCCCCGGCCGGGGCCTCGACCACAAGCCCCTCGACTGGCGCAACTGCCGGAAGGAGTGGGTCCGGGAGATGTACAACTACGACCACGGCCTCGATGCGGCGTTGGCCATGAACGAGGGGTCGACGGCGCCGGACTACTACTCGGGACCGCTCTGGGCCATCTTCGACGAGGAGGCGGTCGAGCGCACCGGCTGGGAGCTCTACTACCCCTACGTGGCCGACAACGGCTACTTCTTCAAGGCCGACACCATCGAGGAGCTGGCCGAGAAGATTGCGGCCGGCCACGAGTTCCAGCGGGTGCCGCTGAGCCATCTCGCCGAGACCGTCGCCAGGTGGAACGGCTACGTGGACGCCGGCAAGGACCCCGATTTCGAGCGCGAGTCGGACGCCCCGATGAACCGCGTCGAGAGGCCGCCGTTCTATGCGCTGTCCATCATGGTGGTCTGGCACGACTCCTACGGCGGCCTGCGGGTCAACGGCCGCCAGCAGGTCGTGGACATGCAGGGAGAGGTCATTCCCGGTCTCTACGCGGGCGGCGAGGCGGTAGGCGGGTTCAACAAGCACGGCCTCGGCAAGGGCCACGTGCACGGCTACATCGCCGGCACGCACGCCGCGGAGGAGCCGTCCAGGAAGGCGTAGCCGCGCACCGGCCATGGAGCAGCAGGACGATACGCCCCGTCCGATCGACGCGAGCGACGGCGACGGCGAGGCGGATGCCGGCGGCGACAGCCCGCACGACACGCGGGTCGTCGTGTGGGACAAGCCGGCGGCCGTCGAGCGCGGGAAGCGCTTCGCCGTCAGGCTCGGGGTCGCCTGTTCGTCGAAGTGTGCGCCCGCCGGCTGGCGGGTCGAGGTGCGCAACCACGAAGGCGAGAGACGGGCGACGGCAACCCTCGGCGACGACCCGTGGCCGGGCACCGACGCGCTCCACCACGCAGAGGTGGCCCTGGTCGCCCCCGACGTCGAGGGCCTGCACACCTGGGAGGCCGCGGCGTTGACGGACGGTCTGAAGGTTGCGCACACCGGCGGCCGCGTCCGCTTCGGCGTGCGCGTCGTGTCCGCGCCCGCGTGCCGGCTGACGGTCGTCGCCGTGGACGCGGAGAGCGGAAAGCCGGTCGAGGGCGCGCGGGTCGTCGCGCACCCCTACGAGACCGTCACCGACGAGCGCGGCGTGGCGGAAATGCGGGTGCCGGCCGGCGAGTACAGGCTCTTCGTCTCGGGAAAGGGCTCCATTCCGTTCCGCTTCGACGGAGAGGTCAAGGCCGACAAGACTATCCGGGCCGAGCTTGCGCAGGACGTGGAGCTTTCGGATGCCGATATCTGGTCCTGATCGCCGGCGCCGACACGACGGGGGAGCTCGTCCGATGAGGTTGGTCCTGGTTGCCGCTCTGGTTTTCGGGTGCGTGCCGGGCGCCGCCGCTGCCCAGGCCGACGAGAGGGTGCTCGCGCAGGGACGGCAGCTCTACGAGGAGTATTGCGCGCTGTGCCACGGAGACTCGGGCGCCGGCCGCTCGCCGGCGTTTCCCGCCCTGAGCGGCAACGAACGGCTCGGAAACGCGGCCCGCATCGTCCGCGCCATCCGCGAGGGCATCGGGAACATGCCCCCGTTCCCGGCTCTGAACGCGGACGAGACCGGCGCTCTCGCGAGCTACGTCCGCAACGCCTGGAGGAACGACCTCGGGGCGCTGACGGCCGGCGAGGCGGCGGCGGTCCTGGACCGGCTCGCGGAGGCGGGACCGGCGGCGTCGGTCTGGGACGGCGTTTTCACGGAGGCCCAGGCGGCGCGGGGCCGGCAGGCGTACTCGGGCGCGTGCGGCCTGTGCCACGGCCGGCGCCTGAACGGCGCTCCCGACGATCCCGACATGGTGTCCACGCCCCCGCTGGCGCGGGCGCGTTTCCTGCGCGTGTGGGAGGGACGGTCGCTGGCCGCCCTGCTCGCGTACACGCGGCTGACAATGCCCGAGGACAATCCCGGCTCTCTCAGCGAGCAGGAGTACGTCGACGTCGTCGCCTACCTGCTCTCGATGAGCCGGATGCCGGCCGGGGACGACGAACTCCCATCCGACTCGCGCAGCCTCGCACACATCGTCATCCGGCCCCGGCAGTAGCAGCCCGTGGCGGACGGAGCTGGAGCGCGGTGCGCGCGCGATCCGAAGAGCACGATCCGGTCTGGTGATCCTGCCTCGAGGATACGCTCGACGACCTCATCGAACTTCCGGGAGCTGACTGACGACGTGACAGGGTTCTCTGCTGGCGGCGCGTTATACCATAGGTAGCAGACATGGCCTGCCGTGCGGTGTTCCGTTGTATCGCCGGGTGTCCCGGGGAGCACTCCCTTTGGAAACCGATTTACCGGTGCCCTGCCTGCGGCGATCTGCTCGAAGTCACGCATGATCTCGACGCCTTGAGAGACCGCTCCGCCGGGGCCTGGATGCGGCTGTTCGACGAGCGCTACAAGCGCACGACCTGGCCGTATGGCTCGTCGGTCTGGGGCAAGAAGGAGTGGGTCTGTCCGGACGTGCGCGACGAGGCCGTCGTCTCCATGGACGAGGGCGGCACGAACCTGTTCTGGGCCGAACGGTTCGGACGCGAGTTGGGCATGCGCGACCTCTGGGTCAAGCTCTGCGGCAACTCGCATACCGGGTCGTTCAAGGACCTGGGCATGACCGTGCTGGTGTCCGTGGTACGGCAGATCATCGAAGACGGCGGCGGCATCCGGGCGATCGCGTGTGCGTCGACCGGAGACACTTCGGCATCGCTCGCCGCCTATGCCGCCGCCGGCGGCATCCCCGCGATCGTCCTGTTGCCCAGAGGCAAGGTATCGACCGCGCAACTGTTGCAGCCCATCGCGAATGGTGCACTCGTGCTGGCGCTCGACACCGATTTCGACGGCTGCATGACCATTGTGCAACGCCTGTCGCAGGACGAGGGCATCTACCTCGCCAACTCGATGAACAGCCTGCGGTTGGAGGGGCAGAAGACCGTGGCCATCGAGATGGTGCAGCAGCTCGACTGGCAGATTCCGGATGTCGTCATCATTCCCGGCGGCAATCTGGGAAACGTCAGTGCGCTGGGGGCCGGATTCGAGATGATGGCGGCGCTGGGGCTCATCAACCAGCAGCCCCGCATCGTGGTGGCGCAGGCAGAGGCGGCGAACCCGCTGTATCTGGCCTATCAGAACAACTGGAAATTCTCGCCCGTCACGGCCAATCCGACCGCGGCCTCGGCCATCCAGATCGGTAACCCGGTCTCGGTGCGCAAGGCGATTCGCACGTTGCAGCGGTATCGCGGCATCGTGGCGCAAGCGTCTGAAGCCGAGCTCGCCGAGGCGGCGGCGCGCGCCGACCGCACCGGCATGTACAACTGCCCCCATACGGGCGTGGCGCTGGCCGCTCTGATCAAGCTGCGCGAACAGGGGCTCATCGAAGCATCGTCCCGGGTCGTGGTGGTCTCGACGGCCAGCGGCTTGAAGTTCACGGACTTCAAGCTGAGCTATCACGAACGCCGGCTGCCCGGCGTCGCCGCCGGATACGCGAACATCCCGGTCGATCTGCCGAACGACTACGATGCCGTCCGGCGGGCCATCGACACGCACGCCGCGAATCTCGCCCCCGGCGACGCGCCGGGACTGGAAACCACTGCCGCGTCCGCGTGACGGCCGGTTGCAACCGGCGCCGTGACGGAGACCGCCCGCAGGAAAGCATCGTGCTATCATGCGGCTGACAGGGTGGACGGATGCCGATCTACGAGTATGAATGTCGCAACTGCCGGAATGACTTCGAGTTGCTGGTACACCCCCACTCGACCCCGGCGTGCCCACGCTGCGACAGCCCGGCGCTGGACAAGCGGCTCTCGGCATTCGCCGTGGGACGCCCCGCGGCGGCTGACCACCCCGGTCCACAAGCGTGCGGCAGTTGCGGTGACCCGCGCGGCGCCGGCGCCTGCGCCATGAACTGACCATCCCGGGCACCCGACAGCGAACCCTAATGTGACGTTCGCCAGGGGCCGCCGACCTCTGGACCAGACCGATGTCAGTACCACGGATCACGAAAGAAGAGTTGATGGCGCGTCTTGATGAAGACGGCGGCACGCCGCCCGTCATTCTCGACGCGCGGCTGAAATACCCCTTTGAACACAGCACCGTGACGCTGCCAGGCGCCGTGCGCGTCGATCCGGACGATCCGACCCCTGAAGGGATTTCGGTCGACCGCGACATCGTCGCCTACGATTCCGATCCGGAGGAGATCGTCAGTGCCCGAGTCGCGGCGGCGCTCATCCGGAAGGGGTTCCGCGCGAGCGCACTGCAGGGGGGACTGGCGGCGTGGATGACCGCGAAGCTCCCCACCGACGCGAAACATGCGCCCAAACAGGCGCCACCCAAGGCGGGCGGACTGAAAGGCTGACTGTCACTATAGCGGGGCGCTGTTCAGACTCCAGCTCCAGTGCACGGGTGCCGCACGTCATCGTGATGAGACCGCGACGCAGGATCGATCGGATCATGGCGAGCGTCATCGCGTTCTGCGCGCTGGCGATGGCGCCCGGCGCCGCGCAGCGCTCCGAGCGGACGCCGGAGGAGTTGCAACGTGCGCTCCAGCGCCGGTATGACCTGGTCCAGGACTTCTCCGCCGACTTCACCCAGACGTACGAGGGGGGTGTGCTCAGCACCACGGTGGTCGAACGCGGCGTCGTGCGAATCAGCAAACCTGGACGCATGCGCTGGGACTACCACGAACCGGAACGCAAGGTGGTGGTGTCCGACGGCGAACAGATTTTCCTGTACCTGCCGGAGGATCGACAGGGCAGGGTGGGTCGTCTCCCGGCCCTGTCGCAGGCGACCACCCCAGCCCTGTTCCTCGCCGGGGCCGGCAATCTCGTCGACGACTTCAGCGCCGCCTTCGATACCGTGGAGGATCAGCCGCCGAACAGTTACGCGCTGCGTTTGACGCCAGTACGGAGCGAGCCGGATTTCGAGTTTCTGACCCTGGTGCTCGACGGGCGTTCACTGGCGATCCTGCGTCTGATCGCCCACGACCTGCAGGGCGGCATCTCGGCGTTCGCCTTCTCCGACTTGAAGGAAAACCAGGGAGTGTCCGATACTCAGTTCACGTTCGAATTCCCACCTGGAACCGATGTCATCGACAACACGCTTCCGCAATAAGCGGCGCCCGGTTTCGGTACTTGCGGCCATTGCGCTGCTGGCGCTCGCGCCGGCCGGCTGCGCCACCGGCGCCCGGGACCGCGCCCGGACCGCGGAGTTCTCCGAGAACTACGACCAGGCGGTCATCGAATACACCCGCGCGCTGCAGGAGCGCCCCGGCGACCGGGGTCTGCAGCAGGATCTCGAACGCGCCAGGCTGGCGTCCGCGCTGCAGCACTACGCGCAGGGGCGGCGGCAGGCGTCCCTCGGGAACGATGACGAGGCGCTGTTCGAGTATCAGATCGCGGCCGAGTTGAACCCGGGCAGCGCCGAGATCCAGGAGGCGCTTCGTGAGACCCGGCAGCGCGTGCAGACACGCCTTGTCACGCGCGCGCAGGGCGAAACGGAACTCGAGGCGCTGATCGAACGCAACAGCGCGCTGCCGCCAATCGGATTCGAGTTGCCCGCTGATCCGCTGCCGGAATCGCTCGTGTTTCGTGAGGCCAGCACCCGCGACGTCTTTTCCGCGCTCGGGCAGTTCACCGGTGTCAACATGATCTTCGACCCCGACTTCGTCGACGACGTCATCTCGATCGACGTCCGGGGCGCCTCCCTCTCGACCGCGTTGACCTCGATCGCCCAGTCGACCCGCAACTTCTACCGCGTCACGGCGCCGCTGACGGTCACCATCGTTCCCGATACCGAGGACAAGCGACGCGAATACCCGCAAGACGTCGTTCAGATTTTCTATCTCAGCTACGCCGATCCCGAGGACACCGTGGATCTGTTGCGACAGGTCGTCGAACTGCGCTATCTCGCAGCGGTGACCTCGACGCGGGCAATCGCGGTCAAGGACACCCCCGAGCGTGTCGCGGCAACCGCCCGGCTGATCGCGGCGATCGACAAGGCGCGTCCCGAGGTCGTGATCGATGTGGAGCTGCTCGAGGTCGATCGACAGCGTCTGCGTGACTACGGGCTCCAGTTCGCCAGCCCCGGCTCGTCAGGCATCGACGGTGTTGCCCGCATCGGCGAGTCGAACCTCACGCTGTCGGATCTCGGCAACTTGACCGGCGCCGACATCTTCGTCGCCAATCTTCCGGGACTGTTCTACCGCTTGCTGAAACGGGACGATGACACCAGAACGCTGGCCAACCCGCACCTTCGGACATCCGCGGGACTGGCGGCCAGGGCCGAGTTTGGCGAGCGCATAGCAATTCCTGTCACCCAATTCACCCCTCTCGCCGCCGGCGGTCTCGCGCAGCAGCCGATTACGTCGTTCAGGTATGAGAACGTCGGGGTAAACATCGAAATCACGCCGTACACGCACCACAACGACGACGTGTCGCTGGATCTGAATATCTCGGTGACCAGCGTTTCCGGAAGCGGATTTGGCGGTGTGCCTACGTTGGGCAACCGCTCGATCACCACGACGATCCGGCTGCGCGACGGCGAAACGAACATTCTGGCCGGGCTGATCCGGGACCACGAGCGGGAAGTGATCGAGGGAATCCCCGTCCTCAGCGACCTGCCGTTCATCGGACGGCTGTTCGCGCGCAATCAACGCGAGACCCAGGAAACCGACATCGTCCTCACACTGACCCCTCGCATCATCCGCGTGCTCGATCTGGAGGACGAGGATCTCCGGGCGTTCCGGCTCGAACGGGACACCGGCGCCAGCCTCGACGTCCTGGGCAGATTGCCCGCACCGATCACGCCGGGCGCGATTCAACGGATCGAGCCTGCGAACGACCTGCCACAAGGGGTCGATCCAATCGTTTTGCCCATCCGGCCCCCACCTCAATAGGGCGCCGGCGGCGCGCGCGGCGATTAGTGGCGGAGCCTCATCGTCAGGCGTCGTCGACAGCCACCTGCGCCCCGAGCGTGACCAGGCGGTCGACCAGTTGCGCGTAGCCACGCTCCACCGTCTCGAGCGGCTGGATCCTGCTCATGCCAGTGGCGGCGAGCGCCGCGGTAATCAGCGCCATGCCCGATCGCAGGTCCCTGCTGTCCAGCGTCCGTCCAGTGAGGCTGGTCGGACCGTCGACGATCATCCGATGCGGATCGCACAGGAAGAGGTTTGCGCCCATCCCGCTCAACTGCTCGAGCGCGAACAGCCGCAATTCGTACATCCAGTCGTGTATCAGCGTCTTCCCGTGGGCCTGCGTCGCCAGCACACTGATCAGACTGACCATGTCGCTGGGGAAGCCAGGCCAGGGAGCGGTGGTGATCTGCGGTATCGCGACAGGGGACGACGGATACACGAGCAGGCGTTCGTCGTCGACATCGCACTGCACCTGCATGCGGCGCAGGGTCGTCGAAATCGGCTCCAGGTGCCCGGCGCAGGCGCCGCGAACCTCGAGTTCGCCCCCAGTGACCGCCGCCGCCACGGCCCAGCTTCCGGCCTCGATATAGTCTCCATCCAGCCGCTGGCCGGCGCCGCGCAGACGGGAGCCTCCGGCGATGCGAATCGTGGGCGTGCCAGCGCCCTCGACATCGGCCCCCATCTCGGTCAGAAACCGACAGAGTTCGACGACGTGCGGCTCGCAGGCGGCGTGGCGGATCTCACTCTCCCCCGGCGCTGCCGCCGCGGCGAGCAGCGCGGTCTCGGTCCCGGTGACCGATGCCTCCTCCAGGTAGACCGACGCCGGCACAAGTCCGTCCGGCGCTTCCAGCACGTAGTCGGTCGACGTCTCGTCGCGCCGCCTCGCTCCCATGGCCTCCAGGGCCTGCAGGTGTACCGAGAGCGTGCGGCGGGCCGGAAAATCACCACCCGGCGGCGCGAGCCGCACCCGGCCGCCCCTGGCCAGCAGTGGACCGCACAGCAATACCGACCCCCGCAACCGCCCCACCAGCCGCCGATCCGGCTCGTCACCGGTTACAGTCGCGGCGCACACGCGCAGCGTGCGTGAACCGACCCCGCTGATCTCGGCTCCCAGACCAGCCAGCAGTTCGGCCATCACCTGCACGTCCTTGATCCGCGGTACGTTCGTCAGCACGCACGGCTCTTCGGTGAGCAGGCACGCCACCAGCAGCGGTAACGCGGAGTTCTTGTTGCCCTCGACATCGACCCGGCCCGCAAGCCGATGACCGCCCTCGACGATCAGCGTTGTACCTTCACCGGCCCGTGTGCTCGTTCCCGTGCTCATCCCACCTCGTTTCATCCACCGGACGGTTCATGCGAACTCACCGACGTAGATCAACTCCTCACGCAGCACGATGCCGAAACAGTCGGCCACCACACCACGGACATGTCCAATGAGCGCGCGCACATCGGCCGCGGTCGCGCCCCCTTCGTTGACGATGAAGTTGCCATGCACCTCCGACACGACCGCCCGTCCGATCGAATGACCCTTCAATCCCGCCCGGTCGATGAGTGCCCCGGCGGAACGGGGTACGCCGTCAGGCAGCGGGCCATCCTCAGCACGCGGATTGCGGAACACACAGCCGGCCGAGGCCCGGTCGAGCGGTTGGGTCCGCTTGCGAAAGGCCAGCGACTCCCGCGCCGCCGCCCGCAGCTCCCGGACCGCGCACTTCCCCACACTGAAATCCGCCCACAGCACCAGTTCTCCCGTGCGTTGAATGCGGCTCTCATCGTAGCCGAACCCCATGTCCCGTGCCGGCACCAGGGACACCCCGCCAGCCGCATCGACGAGCCCCACGCCGCTCACCATATCACCCAGCAACCGGCCGTCGAAGTGGGCGTTCCCGTGCACGGCGCCCCCGACGGTGCCGGGGGTCCCGGCCCAACGCTCGAGTCCCGCGATTCCCCGCTGAATGGTCCAGCGCACGAGTCCGTTGATCGTGACGCCACTCTCTGCGCGAATCTGCGTCGAGTCGATCCGCGTCATCGCCCCATGCCGGACCCGCACCACCAGACCACGCACACCCCGGTCGCCGACCAGGATGTTCGAACCGCCCCCGAGCACGGTCAGGGGCAACCCCAGCTCGCGGGTCACCCGCACGGCAGTCACCAGGTCACCCGGAGCGCTGGTGTCGAGCATCCAGTCGGCTGGACCTCCGGCGCGAAAGGTCGTGGATGCCGCCAGGGGCACGTGCACCTTGACGCGTCCGCCGAATGTCTCATCGAGCCGCCGGCGCACGCTCGACGGTGGGGAGCCGGACACCGGCTCCCCTGTCCCTGACCGCCCGATCGTCATGCGCTCCGCCTCAACCGCTGTTCCAGACCGATGAGCGCCGCCACGGCCTCACGGTGCTCGCACGGCGTAAACGCGATCCAGTCCCCGGGACCGAGCTGACCGGCGACGGGCAGATCGGCGCTGATCACCGTCGCGATGCGGACGTACCCCCCGGTGGTCTGGCGATCGGCCATCAGCAGTATCGGCTGGCCGGACGGAGGCACCTGCACCGTGCCCAGCGGTGTCGGGCTCGACAGCAGCGGCGTCGTATCGGCCAACTCGATCGCCGGCCCCTGCAACCGGTACCCCATGCGGTTCGAGTCGGTAGCGATGGTAAAGCGGGCACGTGCAAAGAGCTCTCGGGCGCCGGGAGCGACGCGATCCCGCTCAGGCCCCGGCAGCACCCGCACCTGCGCCCCTCCGTCCGGCAGGATGAACGGGACGATCGGCGCGCCGCCGGGTGGCGGGGCCCCGGTCGTGGATCCCACGACCAGCCGGTCGCCGGCACGGACAGGGCGCCCGCCGAGTCCGCCCAGGCCACTGGCAAGATCGGTGCTGCGGCTGCCCAGCACCGGCGGGACGTCGATGCCTCCCGCCACGGCGAGATACGCCCGCGCGCCGGCGTTCCTGCGGCCGAACTCCAGTCGGCTGCCGCGAGCGGCCCGGCAGACCCGTCCCATGGGGATTGCGGCCGCGTCGAGCCGCAACTCGAACCGGGCGCCGGTGACCGCAAAGGTCGTCTCGGCGAGGAACGCCAGCGATGGCCCGACGAGGGTGATCTCGAGCGCCGCGCGATCAGGCGGGTTGCCGACCAGCCGGTTGGCCAGCCGGTGCGAAACCTCGTCCATCGGCCCGGCCACCGGCACACCCAGATCCTGACTCCCCCATCGTCCGCGGTCCTGGATGGTCGTCAACAGTCCCGGCGTCTCGACCCGTATCATCCGCTCACTCCTCGATCGCCAGCGCTTCGAACTTGACGCGATCGCCTGGACGGCACAGACTCGGGGGATCCCGATCAGGGTCGAACGGCTCGACCGCGGCCCGTCCAATCAGCCGCCAACCGCCCGGCGCGGTCATCGGGTAGATGCCAGTCTGTGCGCCGGCGATACCGACCGATCCGGCTGGCACCGTCAGCCGGGGTGTCTCGCGCCGCGGCATCGCGATCCTGGCGTCCACACTGCCCATGTAGGGAAACCCGGCCAGGAAGCCGACCATGTAGACGCGGTACCGGACCGACGCATGCCGGCGCACGACCTCATCCGGCGTGCAACCGGAGAACGCGGCGACGTCGTCCAGATCGGGACCACCGGCGCCGCCATAGACGACCGGCACGACGACGTCTCGAGACGACGTGACCGCCGGTGCGGGATCGGCCGCCGCCTCGTCGAGCGCCGACCAGAGGAGATGCAGGTCCGTGCGGGTCGGCTCGAAGTAAACCGTCGCCGTGTGGTACCCGGGCACGACGTCGCGCACGCCGGGATACCGCGCCTCCCGGATCCGGCACGCCAGCGTGACCACCCGCTCGCTGATGCGCGGATCGATGCGTGCCGGGAACTCGATCGTGACGGCGGCATCGCCCGCGAGTACGATGCGCCAGTCGGCTGTTGCTCCCATCCCACTATCGCACCAGGTTGCCGGACGATTCGGCGAGCGCCTCCAACAGGCGTTCGTGGACACCATCGAAGGCGCCGTTCGACATGATGACGATCAGGTCGCCGTCCCCGGCCTCGGCGGCGACCGTGCGGACGATGTCCGCCGCATCCGGAATATGCCGTGCGCGCTGGCCCGCGTGTCTGAGCGCGGCGACGAGTTCCATTTCCGAGAGCCGCTCGCCGGACGGCAGGGAGGACCGCTGCACCCGCCCGATCACCACCTCGTCAGCCGGCCCGAACGCCGTGGCGAAGTCGTCCTGAAACACCCGGCGGCAGGCCGACGCGGAGCGCGGTTCGAACACCGCCCAGATGCGGCCTGACGGAAAGGCCGCTCGTACACCGGTCAGGGTCTCGCGCACCGCCGTCGGATGATGCGCGAAATCGTCATACACGGTCACCCCACGCGCCCGACCGCGTACCTCGAGCCGCCGTTTGACCCCCTTGAACCGCTGAACGGATGCGGCGACCGTGCGGGGATCGAGGCCAACGCTGTCGGCGACCGCGAACGCGGCCAACACGTTGCGGACGTTGAACGTCCCGACCAGTGGCGCAGTCACCGTGGTCACCGGCTGGCCCTGATGCACCAGGGTGAACTGCACCCCGTCGCGCCGCGATTCGATTGACCCCGCACGCCAATCCGCAGTCTCGGCCAGACCGAAGGTCACGACCTCGCACGGCGCGCCGGCGGCCAGATCCAGGGCCGCCCGACTGTCGGCGCCCAGAATCACGCGGCCGCGCCGGGGCAACAGCGACACCAGCCGCCGCATGGCCAGACGAATCTCATCGATATCGGCATAGATGTCGGCATGGTCGAACTCTAGATTGCCGATTACCGCCACGTCAGGCAGATACTTCAGGAACTTCGCGGTCTTGTCGAAGAACGCGCTGTCGTACTCGTCCCCCTCGATCACGAACTCCGGTCCCTCGCCGAGCCGGTAGCTTGACTCGAAGTTGCCCGCCAGCCCCCCGACGAGCACGCTCGGATCCCGGCCGCCGTCAGTCAGAATCCAGCCCGTCAGCGCCGCCGTCGTCGTTTTGCCATGCGTGCCCGCGACGACGATCGTGCGCCGGTCCCAGAGAAAGATCTCCCGCACCATCTCCGGCAGCGACCGATACCTGAGTTTGCGATCGAGGACCGCCTCGACCTCAGGGTTGCCGCGAGACACGGCATTGCCAATCACCACCAGGTCGATGTCGGAGGTGATATGGCCGGCGTCGAATCCCTCCTCACAGGTAATCCCGCGCGTCGCCAGAAAGTCGCTCATCGGCGGATACACGTGCAGGTCCGAACCGCGCACGACGTAACCGCGGTCCTGCAACATCGCGGCGAGCGTCGCCATCGCGGTGCCGCAGATCCCGATGAGATGCACCGTCATCTGACCGCCGCCTGTGTGACCACCACGCAAGGTCGCTTGCTGCCCACGACCCGCACCTCGACCCCCAGCGGCACCGTCAGCCCCGGACCGCGGGTGTGGCCGGTCGGGAATCCGAAGAGCACTGGTCCAGGGAACATCTGGAGCAGCTCGGCCAGCACGGCGCGCGCCGTCGGCTGGCCGGCCGGGTCGTCGCAATCGGGCAACTCGCCGCACACGATCGCGGATGCCTGTCCCAGAACACCGCTCGCGGCGAGTTGGGTCAACATCCGGTCGAGACGATACGGACGCTCGCCGATCTCGTCCAGCAGCAGCACGAAACCTGGCGGCGGCGCAAATGCGAACGGCGTGCCCAGCGAGGCGACGATCTGCGTCAACGTACCGCCCAGCATCGGACCACGGGCGTCACCCGGGCGCAGCGCCACCAGGCCATCTCCCGTCAGTTCGCCCAGCGGCTCGGTCTGCATCAGACAGCGACGAAACGAGTCCCGGTCATAGCCGATCCCGTTCCCGGACATCGTCACGACCATTGGCCCGTGAAAGCAGGTGGTGCCGCAGTGAATCGTCAAATACGAGAACAGCGCCGTCACATCGCTGTGGCCGATGAACGGTTTCGTGGAGGCCCTGAACACGCCGGGATCGAGCCACGGAAGAACCTGGGCGCTGCCGTAGCCCCCGCGGGCCGCCATGATTGCGGCGACCGCGGGATCGCGCCATGCAGCGGTCAACGCCGCCGCACGACTCTGCGCAGTTCCCGCCACATATCCGCGGCGCGCGAACACACCTTCGGTCAGTACGGGCTGCAGCCCCAGACGTACGATTTCGGCCACGCCGGCGTCGAATCGGACGCGGTCGAACGGACTGGCCGGAGCGATGATCGCAATCCGGTCTCCCGCGGCGATGGCGTGTGGCGTCTGCATGTCTTGATGTCGGTGATCGGTCACGCACCGCGCACGGACTGGCAGGACCGATCGCGGCCCGTGCCGGATTCAAGCCCGCGCCATCTCCTCGGCCACGGCCTGATGCGCCGGCGTGCCGACCCGTGCGCGCAGCGCCCTCCCGGCCAGCGGACGGCGAGGACGCTCACTCTCCATATACCGCGCCTTGATCCGCCGCTGCCTGGCCCAGGCATCCTCGACGTCCCGTTCGTCCAGCACCCCGGATTCCACGGCGTGGATGACCGCTTCGATCACAGAAGCGTGCCGCTCGACGGCGCCGTCGCAGACCAGCAGCGTGTCACATCCTGCCTGCAGCGCCGCGACTGCCGCCTGTTCCACCGAATGAGAGCGGGCAATCGCTCCCATGTGCAGGTCGTCGGTCACGATCAGCCCCTCGTGTCCAAGCTCGCCCCGCAGCAGGTGACGCACGATGGCGCCTGAGATCGTGGCTGGGCGTGCGTCGTCCAGAGCGGGGTACAGCACGTGCGCGGTCATGATGGCGGCCACGCCGGCGGCGATCGCCTGCCGGAACGGCTCCAGATCCTGCTCGCGCACCTGCTCCAGCGGATGCTCGATGACCGGCAACTCCGCATGTGAGTCGGCACGCGCATCTCCGTGCCCCGGAAAGTGCTTGCCGCACGCTGCGACGCCATGCCGCTGCAGGGTCTCGATGATGACGCGACCGAGGCGGCCCGCCTCGACCGGATCGACGGAGAGGGCCCGATCGCCGATGACCGGGTCGGCTCCGGCATGTCGCACGTCGAGCACGGGCGCAAAGTCGAGCGAAATCCCAACCGCCTCGAGTTCATCCGCCAACGCGGTCGCAAAACGTTGCACCAGCGCTGGATCTCCGTGACGACCGAGCGCCGCCATTGGCGGCCACTCGGTGAACGGCCCCCGCAACCGGGCCACGCGTCCCCCCTCTTGATCGACGCTCACCCACGGCGGCACGTCGTCGGCCAGCGCCTGCAGGTCAAAGGCCAACTCGGCCACCTGCTCCGGCGCCTCGACGTTCCGCGCGAAGAGAATCACCCCGCCCAGGCCCCACTCGCGAGCCAGCGCACGCAACTCGGACGGCACGGTGCAACCGTCGAACCCGGCCACCAGAAGCTGCCCGACGTGACGATGGAGTGCTTTCACGAGCTGGAGGGCCGCATGCAGCCTGACCCCTGCGGTCGCGGCGTTGCGTGGCCGCGGTCATCCGCAACGGCTGGCAGGTTTCGCCGGCGATGCATCGGGGCCACGCGGCAGATCCCCGGAACGTCGCCGTGCGGCGCGCCGCCATTATAATGCGGCGGTGCAGATACACTCCTCGGCTCCGACACGTCTCGACCTCGGAGGCGGGACGCTCGACATCTGGCCCCTCTATCTGTTTCACCCCGGCGCACAGACCGTCAACGTCGCCATTCAGTTGCGCGCCACCTGCACCGTGTCCGCCCGCGACGACGGAGCGATCTCGATACTGTCGGAGGACACCGGACGGAGACTGGCCGCGCAGCGCTGGGATCAGCTCGATACCAACGGCGACAACCGGCTGTTGGCCCACATCGCCCGATTCTTCGAGGTCGAAGGGATCAACATCTCGACGCGCGCGACGTCACCCCTCGGCGCAGGCATCGCCGGATCATCCGCGCTGACCATCGCCGTCTGCGCCGCACTGGCGCGGTGGCAGCAGCGCCGACTCTCGTCCGAACAGTTGTTGACGCTCGCCATGAACCTCGAGACCCGTACGCTCCGCATCCCGACCGGCGTACAGGACTATTACGCGGCGTTGTACGGCGGGGTCTCCGTGGTGGCGCTGGGACCGCTCGGGGTGACGAGAACACCGCTCGATATCGATCCCCATGAGTTGCAACGCCGCCTTGTGCTCGTCTACAGCGGCGACTCGCGCTCGTCCGGCATCAACAACTGGGACATCACTCGCCGGTACATTGACGGAGACGAACGGATCGCCGTAGCGTTCGACGGACTGCGGGACATCGCGGCCGCCATCCGCGACGCCCTGGACCGCCGGGACTGGCCCGATCTCGCCGTCCAGATCAACCGCGAGTGGCGCGTGCGGCGAACGCTGGCCCCCGGCATCTCGACATCCGCCATCGACAGACTCATGGAACGGGCCTCGGCAGCCGGTGCGCTGGCCGGCAAGGTGTGCGGCGCCGGTGGTGGCGGTTGTGTCTTTTTTCTCGTCGATCCGCGCCGCCGGGGTGAGGTCGTCGACACCCTCGCGAGCGCCGGCGCACGGCTGCTGGACTGTCGGATCGACACCGGCGGCGTGCTGGTGGCGCACAACGAAGGGGAGGCGGCCTGAACAACCGCGGCGCGGCGAGCACGCCGGGACGCGGCCCACACGGCATGACGGTGGGGCACGCGCAGCTAGCAGCCAGTCGTCAGGGCGCGATGTAATTGTGGTAGTTTTCGTGGGTGATGCGCGCGGTCACCGCCTCGCCGGACTCGCCGAGCGTCCTTCCCACGCGCTCGTTGAGGTCGAACCCGAAGGCCGCGGCGTCGCCGATATCGATGAGGATTTCTTCGACCGCCGCGTAGGACTCACGCTCACCGGCCTGCATCATTCGTGAGAACGCCAATTCCCCGTCGATCGTCAAGGACACGAAGCAATCCGCCACCGGACGCACCACGATCTCGAGTTGGCGCTCTGCGACCGAGCCCTCCACGGGAACCGGGAGCGGCGGAAGGTCTGCACGGACCGGCAGGAGCGGTGTCGACACCTCCGCCTCGATCTCCGGGGTCCCCGCAACCCCGTACTGCAGATACAGCAACAACGCGGCAATTGTGACACTGGCGAGCGCAAGCGTGAGTACCGCGCCCGTCATGCGCTGCCGGCTCAGATAAACGTGCGCGTCGCGCAAGTGGTGTTCTGCCAGCGGAGTGTCGGCGGTGCCGCAATCCGACAAATGGGCCATGAAATCCCGCTGCGTCTGCTCCGGGTCCAGTCCCACCTCGCGAGCGTAGGTACGAACGAAGGCGCGGGTGAAGATGCCTCCGGGCAGCCGGTCACCGTCATTCGCTTCAATCGACTCGAGCATGCTGACGGAAATCTTGGTCGTCGCCGCGATCTGCCGAAGCGAGATCCACCGGGCCTCGCGGGCGCCGCGCAGGCGCGCGCCGACGTCGTCGCAGGGGGTCGACGGCGGATCATGGTCTTCTGGCATGGCGTGTCACATAGGACCTTCGGATCGTGTCCACGACCTGGCCGACGGTCTCGAATCGACCGCTGGCGCCGGTACGGGCGAACAGCCCGATCGCCGCGATGCCCGCCGCCCCGACGCGAAGCACCTCTAGGGCATTATCGGCAGTTATGCCGCCAATCGCCAGTACCGGAATGCACACGGCGCCGGCCACCGCGGCGACCGGCGCGACCCCGCTGGCGGACACGCCCGGTTTGGACCGTGAAGGAAAGACAGTTCCGAACTGGAGGTAATTCAAACCGCCCTGCTCCGCCAGACGTATCGCCTGGCCGGCATCATGCACCGAGCGGCCGAGCAGGAATCGATCCGGCACATGCGGACGCACGGCTGGCGCCGGCAGCGAGTGCTCGCGCAGATGCACGCCGGCCGCGCCGGCCGCCAGCGCAATGTCGAGACGGTCGTTGACGAGAATGGCCGTGTCCGATCGCCGTGCCAGATCGACACAGCGAACCACAAGATCGAGCAACACGGAATCCGGCAGATCCGGTTCGCGCACCTGAATGAGATCGACTCCGCCGGCGACCGCCGCCGCGACCAATTCCAACACCGCGGACACACGGTCGGAGTCGGTTCCCGGCAGCCGTCCGCGACAGGTCACGAGCGAGACGATTGGACGCCTGGTCAGCGGTGCTGAGCCCACGGGCGGGTCTCCTCGCTGCCCGGGGTGTCACTCCGTATCCGTGGAGTCTGCCGCGCCGCGTTCGACTCCGGGCGCGCGCGCCGCGCCGTGGCGCGGATCCATGCCAACAGTTCCCAGGCGCCGGCCCACAGATTGACGATGCCTACGCCGGACACAGCGCCACGCACGACCGTCAATTGTGCGATTCCACCGAGCAGCGGGAACCACGTCAGCAGCAGGTTCCGGTCCCACAGGGTGGACCAGGGCGCAATCACCAGCAACAGACCTGTTTCCAGGAGGTATACGATGAGCAGGCAGCGGCTGATCAGCCCATGCTGAACGCCCCGCTGCATTCGATTGGCGCTGCGTCCCTCCTGGCAGCGTTGCTCTTCGGTCACGAATGCCCCAATGTGCTCCCTCGTCGCGCCTTACATTGGCCGTGCGCGGCATCATTACGACCAGAGCCCGGTGCACCGCGGGGTGTCGATACGGACTGCTGTGCGGTGAGTCTCATCCTCCGGGAGACCCCCGCCGATCGTCAGACTCCGCCCGCTCGGCTCCAGAGACGTTCACATCGCCGCGTCTCTTACAGATCTTCGGGCATGTTTCATGGAAGCCGACCGATGATATCAAACCAGCGACCGTGGTCGGAACGAGCGTCGATGCGCATCGGAATAGCCGTACCTGAGCAGCGCGGCGAGGTGCTCCGCTGTCGCGTACCCCTTGTGCCGGTCGAACCCGTAACGCGGATCCGCCTCGTGCAGCCGGGTCATTGTCCGATCCCGGGTCACCTTGGCCATGATGGAGGCCGCCGCGATTGCGGCGCATCGGCGATCGCCACCGACTATCCCGCGCTGCGGAATGAAGATTCCCGGAATGCGAAACCCATCGACGATCAGAAAGTCCGGCAGCGGGACAAGGCTGGTCACGGCGGCGCGCATCGCGGCCAGCGACGCGCGGTGAATGTTCATCCGGTCGATGGCCTCGGGCTCCTGCACACCGAGTGACCAGGAGACGCCTGCGGCCACGAGCTCGTCGTAGAGTCGTTCGCGCGCGGTGACGCTGAGCAGCTTCGAGTCACGCAGCCCGGTCACCCCGTCTCCCGGGGGCAGCACCACCGCCGCCGCCACAACCGGGCCCGCCAGGCTTCCGCGCCCCACCTCGTCGACGCCGGCGATACGCTCGAACCCGAGTCGGCGCAACTCGTTCTCGACCGTCCTGCGCGCCGGCATCTGACCGCTAGCAGTCCGTGGTGAAACCCCGCGTCGCATCGAGATTGGTGCTGCGCCCGCTGCGCTCGGGCAGCGGGCTGCTAGCCGGTGGACCGACGTTTCTCTCGCAGCCGCGCCGCCCGCCCGCGCAGTTTGCGCAGGAAATACAGCTTCGCACGGCGCACGCGCGCTGCCCGTCCGATCTCGATCTTGTCGATCGACGGCGAGTGCAACGGGAAAATACGCTCGACGCCCTGACCGAACGACACCTTCCGGACCGTGAAGGTACTGCGGACGCCGCCCCGCTTGATGGCGATGACTACACCTTCGAACACCTGAATCCGCTCTTTTTCTCCCTCGCGAATCCTGACGTGCACGCGCACCGTCAATCCGGGCCGGAGGTCCGGACGATCGTGCAACTGGGTCTGCTCAATTGTTTCAATGGCGTTCATCTGTTCGCTCCTGCGTCACGGGCGGTCTGGCGTACTTGCAGTTCCTGCAGAATCGCCCGCTCCTCGTCATCGAGCGCCGCGCGCTCGAGCAGATCCGGCCGCCGTTCCAACGTCCGTCGGATCGCCTCCCGTTTCCTCCAGTGGCGTATCTCTCCATGATGCCCGGAGAGCAACACTTCGGGCACCGACTGTGCTCCGACCGTAGCCGGCCGGGTATAGTGGGGACAGTCAAGCAATCCCTGCGCAAACGAATCCTCCCGGACAGACTGCGCGTCGCCGACGACTCCGGGAATCTGGCGTGCGACCGCATCCACGACGATCGCCGCCGGCAGTTCTCCACCGCTCACGATGTAGTCGCCGACTGAGATCTCATCGGTCACCAGTCGCTGTCGAACTCGTTCGTCGACACCCTCATACCGGCCGCACAAGAGCACCACATGCCGCAACGTGCTCAGTCTGACCGCCTCCGCGTGACAGAACGGACGCCCCTGCGGGGACAGCAAGACGACCGCCTCAGGGCTCCCATATCGCGTGCGAATCGCCTCGGCGGCTCTGAGGAACGGCTCCAGCTTCAACACCATGCCCGGCCCGCCGCCGTATGGCACGTCATCCACGGTCCGGCGCCGGTCATCGCTGAAGTCGCGCAGGTCGTGAATACCGACCTCCAGGCATCCGTGCTCAACCGCTCTGCCCAGTACGCCTTCCCGCAGGACGACCTCGAGCATGCCCGGGAAGATGGTGACGAGATCAAATCTCAGTCCGATCCTCCCTGTCCGCTTTCCGCACCGGGCGCCCCGCCGCCACGCTGTCTGCCCGGGGCACACGGGCTGGCGCATTGAGTCCCAGCAGCCCCTGCGGCGGATCGATGACAATCAGCCGCACTGCGGGATCGACCTTCACGCAGATGGGCGCCACAAGCGGCACCTGCTGCTCGCCTGCACCGTCACTCACGACCAATCGATTGACGCCGGCGTCACCTTCCACAGCCTGCACCGTGCCGACGATCGCGCCCGACAGGGTCTCGACGCGGCACCCGATCAGTTCGTGATGGTAGTAGGAGCCGGCGGGCAGCGGCTCGAGCGTCTCCTCCGGAATACGCAGTTCAGCCGCCGCCAGCGCCTCTGCGTCGCTCATCGTCTCCACGCCCTCGAGCCCCAGAATCGGCCGCTGTCGATGAAATCGCACGTCTCGAATCAGCAATGTCACGAGTCGCCCGCCGCGGCGCACGTGCAACGCATTGCCCGGCCGAAAACGCTCACCGGCAAAGTCGGTATCCGGGTCGACGATCACGCGCCCCCGATTGCCGTGCGCGCGAGCGATGCGACCCACCGTCACCATCGCGTCCCAGTCCAGGAGCCACCTCGCTACGGTGCGTCAATGAAGTCGACCGACACGCGACGCACGCCGGAACCTTCCGCGAATTCGGCGAGCGTCCTGATGGAGGCCGCCGTCCGGCCCTGGCGTCCGATCATGCGTCCCAGATCACGACCCGCGGTCGACACTTCGATACGCGTGGCGTCCCGGCCCTCCCGCTCTGTCACCGATACGTCATCGGCACGGTCGGCCAGCACACGTGCAATGACTTCCACGACCGCGCGGGCGCGACTCATGTCGCCACTCGGGTTTCGTCACTCTCGGCGCCAGCGGACTCCGTCTCCGGAGGCGGGGCCGGGTGCCGGGCCAGCAGCGTGCGCACCGTATCCGACAACCGCGCGCCGTGGCTGGTCCAGTAGCTCACGCGTTCGCGGTCGACCTTGACCTCTTCAGGGTCGGTCCGCGGATTGTAGTGTCCGAGCAGCTCCACGAAGCGCCCGTCGCGGGGCGCGCTGGACTCGATGACCACGACCCGATAACACGGACGCTTCTTGGTTCCAACTCGACTCAATCGAATAGTCAACATACTTGTGTGTTCTCCTCAGCGTGGACGTCTCGCGTCGTGTTGCGACCGGACCGGAAAGCGAAGACCCGCGGGCATCCCGCGGCGTCGACCTCCCATCTTCTTCAGTGACCGCGATGACGCCCCCACGGTCCGCAGCATGCGGCGCATGTCCTTGAACTGCTTCAACAACCGGTTGACGTCCTGCACCGTCGTGCCGCTGCCACGCGCGATCCGCCGGCGCCGGCTCCCGTCGATCACCTGATGGTGCAACCGTTCTCGCACGGTCATCGAATCGATGATTGCCATCGTCTGCAGGAGCGCCTTCGGATCCGGCTCCTCCGGCCTGCGCGGCGCCATCTGTCCCATGCCGGGGAGCAGATCGACCAGCCGGTCGAGTGGACCCATGCGCGCGACCGCCGACAACTGGTCGCGCATGTCCTGCAAGCTGAACTCGTTGCGCCGGATCGTCCGCTCGAGTCGGGTCGCGTCCTCCTTGCTGACAACCTGTTCCGCCTTCTCCACCAGCGAGAGCACGTCACCCATCCCGAGCATGCGAGAGACGAGCCGATCCGGGTGAAACGGCTGCAGATCCTGCAGGCGCTCGCCATCACCGACGAACGACACGGGCACCCCGACCACCGAGACCACGGAGAGGGCCGCGCCGCCTCGAGCGTCACCATCCATCTTCGTCAGCACGACTCCCGTAATGCCCAGCCGGCGGTGGAACTCGCCCGCGCTCTTGATCGCGTCCTGCCCGGTCATTGCGTCAGCAACATAGAGCAGGTCCGACGGCGCCACGGCCGCCTTGAGCGTGTCGAGTTCGCCCATCAGGTCATCGTCGATGTGCAGACGCCCGGCGGTGTCGACCAGCACCACATCGAAGCCGTAGGACCGCGCCATTGCAACGGCGTCCTCCGCCCTCGCGACGGCCGCGGCGCCCGACTCGATGTCATGCGCCCGGATTCCCGCGTCGGCCGCCAGCACCCTGAGCTGTTCGATGGCGGCCGGACGGCGCACGTCGGTCGAGACCACGACCGGGTGCCGCCCCTCTTCGCGCAACCACCGGGCCAGCTTCACGGTGGTTGTCGTCTTTCCGGCGCCCTGCAGCCCCAGCAACAACACCACCTGTGGACGCTGGCGACTGGCGCACAGCCCTACCGGGCCGTCGCCGAGCAATGCGCGCAACTCGTCGCGCACGATCGCCACGACCTGCTGTGCCGGGGTGAGGCTCTGGAGCACGTCACGATCCACCGCGCGGTCGCGCACCCGATCGATGAACGCCTTGACGACCTTGAAGTTGACATCTGCCTCGAGCAGCGCCATCCGTATCTCGCGAAGGGCGGACTCGACCGACTCGGGGGTGAGCCGGGTCTCGCGCCGCACCGACGCGAACACACCCTGCAGACGTTCACTGAGCGAGCCAAACATGGATAGTCACGCTAAAGCGGAAAACCAAACTGTTCACAGTAGCGCTGGCGTCACGTCGATGTCAATGGCCACGAAGGGTGGAAGATCATCGCTACCTGAATATGGACTTCCTCAAGGAGCAGAAGAAGGACCTGCTGCAAGCCGCAGCCTGAAGAACATCGACATCGACCTCAGCCATGACCACCATTTGCACAACTTGACGTACACAACCTCCGAATCCCGGCCGCGCGTCACGCGCCCGGGACAGGCACCAGCTGACGGCAACTGTCAGTGTCGGTGTCTTCGCCGGCTGGACACATTCAGGCACCCAGCCCGCCGACGTTGGCACCTCATGTCGCGGGGCGCAGACGACGTGCTCGCGGCATGGAGCTGACGACCGGGCCTACATTTCCAACGTGTGTTGTCAACTCACGGGCCAGTCGAACGTGCCTTCGGGGAGAGGGCGGTTGATCGCCACTGATACGAAGTCACGAACGACAGCAGCAGCCCGATCGGTCCATGGAAACATATGCTCCACCTGCCGGGCGACGACGGGCAGATCCCGAGAGAGGTACTGATAGGTGTAATGGGCTGATGCGATCACGTCGCCGCGCGCGTTGCGGGCCGTGTCAACAACTTTGAGACAACCTGATTCAGCATTTACTGTAGCGACTCCACGCTGGTGACGAGCGTGCCCGGGCGATTGTCGATGCGTGGTGGCGGGCGCATGGAGCCCGGCTGTGGGTCGCCCGGGGTGACGGTGGTCGTGGCTGGGGCCACCTGGCTGGTGAGGGTCGGCGGCCGATTGATCCAGACCGCCGTGGGCATTGTCTCGGGACGGGGTGGCCCGTGCACGAACCGCTCGGGATGGGCGGCATAGGCGGCCAGGCGTGTGCGGTGACGGGCCGCCAGGACCGTTGCGGCGCGGCCGTAGTGGACGTCGGCGGGCGTCAGATAGCTCAGGCCGCTGTGATGGTGCGCGTCGTTGTACCACGCAAACAGGTCGCGGCTGACGCCACGCGCGTGTTCGAGCGCGCCGAACCGTGCCGGAAACTCCGGCCGGTACTTCACGGTCCGGAACTGCGCTTCGGAGAACGGATTGTCGTTGCTTACGCGGGGCCGCGAATGACTGGCGGTGATACCCAGGTCCGAGAAGAGCAGCGCGACGAGAGTGCTGCGCATGGGCGCACCGCGGTCCGCGTGAATGGTGAGTTGGTGCGGCGTGATGCCCTGCTTCGCGCAGGTCGCCGCCAGCAGGCGCTGGGCCAGGTGCGCATTCTCGTGCCGCGCGACCATCCAGCCCACGACGTAGCGGCTGAAGAGGTCGAGGATCACATAGAGCGAGTAGTAGAGATACGGCACCGGGCCCTTGAGCTTGGTGATGTCCCAGGACCAGACCTGATTCGGGCCCGTCGCGACCAGCTCGGGGGCGGCATAGGCCGGATGCCGGGCCTGTGCGCGCCGCTCGCGCACTTCGTGGGCCGCGGCGAGCACGCGATACATCGTGCGCGGGGAGCAGAGGTAGGTCTGCTCCTCGAGCAACGTGGCATGAACCTCGGTGGGCGACTGGTCGACGAACCGCGGGCTGTGCAGCACGTCGAGGACCGCCTGGCGTTCGGTGGGACCCAGCGCCCGCGGCGATGGCGCCCGCGGGCGCGGCGACGGCGGCGGCGCGGGCCGCCGCTGTCGATAGAGCGTTGCCCGCGACACCCCGACGCTGTGACACAGCGCCGCCGTCTCACCTGGCGTGGCGATGGTCGTAATGGCCTGCATCAGTCGGTCTCGTCGTCGTCGAGCGGTGACAGGGGGATCCTCAGGATCTCGGCAATTTTTTTTTGGAGTGTGATGATCGTCTCCGCGCGCTGCAACTTCCGCTGCAGCCGGCGGTTCTCCGCCTCGAGCTGGGCCACCCGCGGGTCGACGGGGCGCGGCGTTGGACCCCGGCGGCGGCCGCGCATCTCCCGCAGGGCGCCCGCCTCACGCTGCCGCCGCCAGTTCGTCAGGAGCGACGAGTACAACCCCTCGCGACGCAACAGGGCGCCCACCTCGCCGGGCTTCTTGCACGCGTCGACGGCCTTGAGAATGCGCAGCCGATACGCGGCCGAGAAGCGCCGCCGCTGGACCGTCGCCGGCACCTCCGGGTCCGGGGCACGGGCCGGCAACGTGGTTGCGGGGTCGGGGCCTCCGGTCGCCCTCCGGGCTCCCTCCACCCCCGACCCCGCAACCACTTCGATCTCCACCGCGTCTGGCATGCGCGTCATCTCTCCAACCTCTCCCGTCCCTACACTAAACTCAACAGGGAGGTTGTCTCACAGATTATTGGCACAGGGGGTTGCGCCTTCGAACCGCGCGTACCGTCTCGAGCACCGGGTCAAGCTCCCACTCGTATCGGTCACCATTCTGGCGAATCAGGAGCAACCCATTCGGCAGCGAGGTAAAGGTCGAGACCAACGCAGGGCGAGGCCGGGGCAGGAAGCGCCTCCACATATCCTCGGGAGCCTGTCCGCTTGGCGGCCGGCCGTCCTGAATTCGTCTGAGGATCCTGTCTTCATCCAGAGCCATGGCGTACTCTGTCAGCCGATCCCCGACGCAGAGTCGAACGAATCGCATCCCGAGACGGACGGCCGTTACACGGTAACCCTGAGGACCGATGAGCAGACGCGCCTCGCCATTCGGGCCTTCCTCATCGTATTCGAGGGTGCCGCTGGAATAGGCGTCAAAGTAGGCAGTCCGAATCGTCATATCGGCGGTGCTCACACTGGCTGCCCGTGTGGCCATCCTTTCCGTGAGGCTCCTTCCGGAAACCTCTTGGCCCACTGCCGCGCCGGCGGCGGTTGCCGGCATCAGCGACGACATCCCTATGATGTTGAGAAAACGTCTACGTTTCATTGGCGGGTCACCCCCTGACCATCTTTCGTCACTTGCGGGTGGTCAGTTCGACATCCCATGCGATGGGCCACGTTGGCTGCTAGACGGTCTTCAGGGTGTGGCCCAGTTTCTCTTTCTTGGTGCGCAGATACGACTGCGCCGGCTCGGTGGTCGGTACCTCGAGCGCCAGCGACGCCGACAGAGACAGACCGTAGCCTTCGAGACCGATGAACTTGCGGGGATTGTTCGTCAACAGGCGCATGCTGCGCACCCCCAGATCATTCAGAATCTGGGCGCCGATCCCATAGTCTCTCTGGTCGGGCTTGAATCCGAGCCGCTCGTTGGCTTCGACCGTGTCGTAGCCCTCGTCCTGCAACTGATAGGCCTTGATCTTGTTCGTGAGGCCGATGCCCCGGCCCTCCTGATTCAGATACAGCAGCACGCCCCGCCCTTCGGCGGCGATACGCTCCATCGCCACGCTGAGCTGCGCCCCGCAGTCGCAACGGGCCGAGTGAAAGACCTCACCCGTAAGACACCGCGAATGTACCCGGACGAGCACATCGACGCCGTCTCCGAGATCGCCGCGCACAAGCGCCACATGGGTCTCGCCATTGACGATGCTCTCAAAGGCGACGATTTCAAAATCGCCGAACTTGGTCGGAAGACTGGATGACGCCGCCCGGCGGACCAACCGCTCGTTGCGCATGCGGTACTTGATGAGATCGGCGATGGTGATCATCACCAGATGGTGCTTGTTCGCGAAGCGCCGCAGATCGGGCACCCGCGCCATCGTGCCGTCTTCGTTCATGATCTCGCAGATGACGCCGGCCGGCTCCAGCCCGGCAATCCTCGCCAGGTCCACCGCCGCCTCGGTCTGCCCCGCTCTCACCAGCACGCCCCCCTCGCGGGCGCGCAACGGAAACATGTGTCCCGGCCGTACCAGGTCCGCGCCCGTGGTCTTCGGGTCGGCGACGACCCGGGCCGTCATGGCGCGATCGGCCGCCGAGATGCCCGTACTCGTCGACTCCTTCGCCTCGATCCCGACGCAGAAGGCGGTGTCGAACAGTGACGTGTTGTTGCGGACCATCAACGGGATATCCAGCGCATCGAGTCGCGCGCCGGTCATCGGGATGCAGATCAGCCCGCGGCCATATTTCGCCATGAAGTTGATGATCTCGGGGGTGATCTTCTCCGCGGCGACGGTCAGATCGCCTTCGTTCTCGCGATCCTCGTCGTCCACCACGATGACCATCCGCCCCTCCTTGATGGCGGCGATCGCCTCCTCGACCGGCGAGAACGCGCCCCCGCCAGCGTTCGACGCGAGCTTCAATGCGGACGCCTTCCGCCGAGGCCGTTTCCGCGGGGTCTTGTCAGCCATCTTGCTCCTCAGGCTCGCGCTCAATCGCGGCATACTCCCCGATCTGCAGCGCCCGGACGACGTATTTTCCGATGATATCGCATTCGAGGTTGACCGGCGTGCCGACGACGGCTGCGCTCAGGTTCGTGTGCTCCCAGGTGAACGGCACGATCTGCACCACGAAGCGATCCTCGCTCAGCCCTGCGACCGTGAGGCTGAT
Organism: Vicinamibacterales bacterium; assembly: GCA_965220695.1. Taxonomy (GTDB): domain Bacteria; phylum Acidobacteriota; class Vicinamibacteria; order Vicinamibacterales; family UBA8438; genus UBA9620. The sequence goes on from OZ244838.1 coordinate 1,828,876, forward strand.
CCCATCGACGGCAACCGAACCCTTGGGCACGAGATAGGCGGCCAGGGCCTGCGGAAAGATCACCGTGACCCAGTTGAACCCGGCGTCCCGCCGGATGGCGGCAATCTCACCGATGGCGTCAACGTGTCCCTGCACGAAGTGTCCGCCGACCCTGGTGTCGGCACGTATCGAACGCTCCAGATTGACCACCTGCCCGGCCTTGAGCCCCCCAAGTGCGGTCACGCGTACGGTTTCTGGAGAGATCTCCGCCTGAAACCGCTGTGTGTCCGCTTCGACGACCGTCAGGCAGACCCCGTTGACCGCGATGCTCTCACCGAGCGTCAATCCGGCCGCCAGGGGGGTGGCGACACCGATCCGGAATCCGGCCGGAATCGGACGCAACTCGGACACTTCGCCACGCGCTTCAATCAATCCGTTGAACATCGGCCTCCAGCAACATGTCCTTACCGAGCCAGCGGGGCTCACTATCTCCCAGCCCCGCTCCCAGACCGGCGCGTGACATCCATTCGAACGGCAGCCACGCCACACCGGCCTCGCCAAGCGTGACCGGCGCCCGATAGAGCCGGACGCGGTCGACGACCCCGGCGCGCCACATCGCCCGCTGCAACATCGCGCCTCCCTCCACCAGGAGATCGGTGACGTCGCTGGCCACGAGGCGAGACAGGGCCAACGCCGGATCCCGCGCGGGCAACGCTTCGATCGTCGCCCCCGCCCGTATCAGGGCCTCGGCGCGTGCTGGCCAGGACGCCACGGCCGCCTCGGTGGTCACGATGATCACGGGACCCGCGTCGAGCGTGCCGAACAGTCGAGACGCGGGCGGTGTGCGCATGCGAGTGTCGAACACTACGCGCACCAATGGTCGCTTCCGCGTCACCCGGCGCGCGGTCAACAGGGGATCATCGACGAGCACCGTCTCCGAACCGACCGCGATCGCATCGACCATCGCCCGTACGGCATGGGCGTGGGCCGTCGCCTCGGTCCCCGTCAATACCGTCCGTTGGCCCGCTGCGGCGGCGATCTTGCCGTCAAGGCTGAGTGCCGCTTTCATCGTCACGAACGGCCGCGCACGACGCTTCACGGTGAAGAACACCTCATTGAGGCGGGTCGCCTCGACTTCGCGCACACCCACTGTCACCGCGACCCCATGTGCACGGAGAAAGCGGATGCCTGCGCCATTGACCCGCGGGTCGGGATCCTCGACAGCGACGATGACCTCCGCCACTCCGGCGTCGACGATACGCTCGACACACGGACCGGTGCGTCCCGTGTGACAACAAGGCTCCAGGGTGCAATAGAGCCGCCCCCCGCGTGCGGCGTCGCCGGCCTCGGCAAGCGCCGCCACCTCGGCGTGCGGGGCTCCGGCCCGCGCGTGATAGCCCCGACCGACGATCCGGACGCCCCGGGTCACCACGGCTCCTACCATCGGATTCGGACTGGTGGCGCCGCGGCCGCGGGCCGCGAGGGCCAGAGCCTGCGCCATCAGGGCATCGTCGCTCACGTACGTCCCTGTCTCACCACACCGGTTCGAACAACGCCTCGACGTACTGACCGGCCGAAAACGGCAGCAGATCGTCCAGTTGTTCGCCGACGCCGACGTAGCGAATCGGCACACCGAGTTCCGCTGTGATCGCCACGGCGATCCCACCTTTGGCGGTACCATCCAGCTTGCTCAGGACGATGCCGGTGATACCCGCGGTCTCCAGGAACGTTCGCGCCTGTGACAACCCGTTCTGCCCGACGGTGGCGTCAAGCACGAGCAAGGTCTCGTGGGGCGCCCCGGGCACGGCGCGGCCGGCGACACGTCGAATCTTGTCCAGTTCTCCCATGAGATTCGCACGCGTGTGCAGGCGCCCCGCCGTATCCACGAGCACGACCTCCCGGCCACGCGCCTTGCCGAACGAAATGGCATCGAACACCACCGCCGCCGGATCCGACCCGGGCCGGGCGCGAATGAAGTCGGCGTCGACGCGTTTCGCCCACACTTCCAGTTGCTCAACTGCCGCTGCGCGGAAGGTGTCTGCGGCGCAGATCACCGGGCGCTGGCCTGACAACGTCAGCAGCCGCGCCAAGCGCCCGACTGTCGTCGTCTTGCCCGTGCCGTTCACCCCGACCACCAACACGACCCGTGGGTGCGCGCCGGGATCGGGCGTCGACCCGCTCCCTTCAAGCAACCGCCGCAGTTCGTTCTTGACGACCGACCGCAGATCCGCAGTCCCCGCCTGACCGCGCACCGCCTCGATCAAACGGTTCGTGGCAGCGACTCCGACGTCCGCCTCGATCAAGATCTCCTCGAGGTCATCCAGGGTGTCGATTGCCCCGCCCGCGTCGCGCGAGCGCGCCGCTGCCCCTGACCCCAGACGATCGATCCGACCGGCCAACTGTGCGGCGGTCTGTCGCAGACCGGCTCGAAGCCGCTCGAAAACACTCACGCGTCCACTATCTCACAGGCGTTGAGTCCGCCCCGTCCTCGTTGTCCGCCTCGGCACGCTGCCGGCGCAGCATCAGTTCCTCTGCCGCTTGCCTGGCGCCGGTCCGGCCCGCCAGCACCGCCGCCATCTGGCTGGCGATCGGCAGGTCGACGTGATGTCGCCGCCCCAGTTCGAGGGCCGCCTCTGTGGTGTTGATTCCTTCGGCGACCGTCTGCATTCCGACCAGAATGTCCTCCAGCGGGCGGCCCCGGCCCAGTTCGACGCCCACATGTCGATTGCGGCTGAGCCCACCGGTGCAGGTCAAGACGAGATCGCCGAGTCCACTCAAGCCCGCCAGTGTCTCTCGCCGCCCGCCAAGCGCGCACGCCAGCCGCGAGATCTCCGCGAGACCGCGGGTGATAAGCGCCGCCAGGGCGTTCGCCCCCAACCCCAGCCCCTCCACGACGCCGGCCGCGATGGCAATGACGTTCTTCATCGCTCCGCCGATTTCGACCCCGATCACATCGGTGCTCACATACAGCCTGAGGGAACGCGACCGACATTCCTCCTGCACCATGACCGCCACGTCCTGGCGTCGACTGGCCACCAGTACGGCGGTTGGCGCCGCACGCGCGAGCTCGGCCGCGAAACTCGGCCCCGACAGCACCGCGACCGGGCGCGACGGGCCCACTTCCTGCGCGATCACCTCCGACATGCGGTTCAAGGTGCCACGCTCGATCCCCTTCGCCGCGCTGACAATCGTCGCGTTGGCCGGCAACAGCGGCGCCGCCTGCCTCATGAGTTCCCGCGTTCCGTGTGACGGCACCGCCGATATGACGCAGTCGCTGCCGTCCAGCGCCTCTGCCAGCGAGGCGACCGGCAATACGTCGGGAGGGAACATCACGTCCGGCAGATAGACCCGGTTGCACCGGTCGCCGCTCAACTGGCGGACCAGATCCGCGTTGCGTCCCCACAGTCGAACCGGATTCCCGAGACGCGCCATATGAATCGCGAGTGCCGTGCCCCAGCCGCCGGCCCCCAGAACGGTGACCTTCCTCATCGGTCCATTCCCATCATCGTTCGGCCTGCACTCCTGCTCCTGTGACTCGTCATGACATCCGGCCGGATGGCAGCCCTTGGCGATTGCGTGGACCGTTCATGATCGGCGACCGGATCAGCGACCCGTCCGGTCCCCCAACCTGTGCTCGGAACCCGCCAGCACACGGGTCAGGTTCGACCGGTGTCGGAACAACACGAGCGGGACGACCACGGCGGCCAACCCGACGCGGTGCGCCTCGCCGTCAAGGACAAACAACAGCCCCGGCAGGCAGACCGCGGCGAGCATCGAGCCCACGGACACGTACCGGGTCAGCCACACCGCTGCCGCGAACACTGCCAAATCGGCGACCGCCGCCAGCGGAGCAAGGACCAGGAACACCCCGAAGCTCGTGGCCACTCCCTTGCCTCCCGCGAAACGGAGCCAGATCGGATACACGTGCCCGACGATCGCGCACCCTCCTGCCGCCACGGTCGTGAACGCATCGGCGCCCGCCGCAAGGGCGAGCCATACGGCGGCGCAGCCCTTGACCACGTCGAGCGCGAACACGCTCACACCCAGCGCGGGGTGCCGGACGCGCCATACGTTAGCCGCGCCCGGGTTGCCACTGCCGACCCGTCGTATCTCCGCGCCGCCAATCAGGATCGCGAACGGGATCGAACCCAGCAGGTATCCCGTCAGCAGCGCAAGACCGGTCATGCCACGGGATCCTCACTCCACTCTGCGTTGCAGCACACGGCGCAGGAGGTCGATTGCGGTCCCGGCCGCCATACGCCGCACCATCGTCCGATCACCGGGAAACCGCGCCGTCCTCGCCAGCAATGCGCTGTCCGGACCGGTTACACCGAAGCAGACGGTTCCGACCGGTTTGTCGTCGGTCCCTCCTCCGGGACCGGCAACGCCGGTCACACCGATTCCGATGTCGGCCGCCCCGAAACGGCGGACACCCTCCGCCATGGCCACCGCGACCGCCTCGCTGACCGCGCCGTGGACAGACAGCACCTCGGAAGACACGCCGAGCACCGATCGTTTGACTGCATTCGAGTATGCGACGACGCCGGCGTCAAAAAAGTGGGAGCTCCCGGGCACGCTCACCAGTTCCGCCGCCACCAGCCCACCGGTGCAGGACTCTGCGACAGCCACGCGAAGTTCATCCTTCCGGAGCAGGTCGCCCACCACTTCCTGCAGCGATCGGCCGTCCACGCTGAACAGATGCTCACCGAGTACCGCCGACAGTTCGGCCGTGGCGGCATCAAGCACCGCCTCGGCACGCGTGCCGGCAGCGGCCAGAATCGACAGATGAAGTTCCACGAGTCCAGGCGACGCCAGCACTGTCGTCTCGACCGGCGGATCGGACCGCGCCCAGCGCTCGTACACCGGCTGCGCGAGCTCCTCGACGTGTGACTCGCCGCGGCCGGCGACCCGCAACACCCGGCGGAACAAACGTTCCTGCGTGGCTCTCCGGGACAAGCGCGTGTCCACCAGCTCGGCGAACATCGGCTCGAGTTCACGAGGAGGCCCCGGCAGCAACACGACGATGCAGCCATCCTCCTCCAGCAAGAGCCCCGGGGCTGTCCCTCGCGGATTGTCGAGAACGACCGCGCCGGCCGGCACCCGCGCCTGCCGCCGGTTGTTCTCCGGCATTGCCCAGCCGCGCGCCGCAAATCTCGCTCGCAGGCGCTCGACAATTCCGGCGTCCTCGACGAGGGGACGGCCAAGCACGCCAGCGACCGTCTCGCGCGTCAGGTCGTCGGCGGTGGGTCCGAGCCCCCCGCAAATCACCACGAGTCCGACACGGGCCAGCGCCTCTCGCAGGCCGGCCCCGAGGTCGCCCGGGTCATCCCCGACGATCGACTTGCGTCTGACGACGATTCCCAGCTCGTTCAGTCTGGCTGTCAGGAACAATGAATTGGTGTCGGTCCGGAACGGAGTCAACAACTCGGTGCCGACCGCAATGATTTCCGCGGTGGCGAGACCGACGGAGAGCGATGCCGCGCTCATGCCGCCACTCCCAGCCACAGGACGAACCGCACCAGCGCCTGGGCGTACACACCCGCGACGAGATCGTCCGCCATCACGCCCCATCCCCGCGGCAAGGCCTCGGCGCGGCGCACTGGAAACGGTTTGACGATGTCGAACACGCGGAACGCAAGGAATCCGACCACGACCCCGGTCGGTCCGACCGGCACTGCCAGCAGTGTCACGAGCATGCCGGCCACCTCGTCGATGACCACGAGACCCGGATCCCGACGTCTGTAGACCGCCTCGGTCACGGTGGCCGCGGCGACGCCGAACCCCGTGACCGTCAGGAGCACGGCAACCTCGATCCAGAGCGAACCGGTCGACCGCACCCCCAGAAAGAGCAGCACTCCGGCCAGGGAACCGACGGTACCGGGTGCCACCGGCGCAAGACCGCACGGACCCACGGTGGCCACACCAACCGCCAGGCGCTGCGTGATCCCGGTCATCCGACCACCCTGGCCATGTACCTGCCCCACTGTGAGGACGCCGCGTGGACGATGGTCTGGCACATGTCGGGCACTTGCTGCAACGCGGGTTTCTCCACCACGGACTGTCAGGCCTGCTGGACGCGGGTGCCGGCCAGCCGATCGTGCAGCCCGCGGCGATGCGGATCGACACACATCCAGAGCACCCCGGCCCCCAACGGCACGACCGCCAGCGCGAGGCTCGCGGCCCGCGCGAACGCGACGGACATCGTCACCGGACGCCCGGACAGATCGGCGACTCGAGTACCGAACACCATGCCGCCGAACGTCTGCCCACCCGCAACCGTCAACAGGACCAGGTATCCTCCATCCAGCAGCGCGAGAAAGGCGGCGAGCGGTGCGGCCGGCAGCAGCCAAATCGACCGCATGTCGAGCCCGGTGAGACGGAGCGTCAGGCTAACCACCACCGCATCCAACAGCAGAAGCAACATCACGTCCACCAACCCGGCCCCCATGCGCGCTCCGACGCTCGCCAGCCGAGGGCCGGCGGCGGTCGATGCGGGCGGTCGCGGCCTGTCGAATGCGAGCTCAGGCTCCGCCTCCCGGCGTACTCGACGGACCGGGATTGCCGGCGCGACGGGCGTGGTGCGCTGTATGGCCGCCTGCGACCGGTTGCGGCGCGTCGCCGGCTCGAACGGGGCGGTCTCAATCGGAAACAACGGGAGATCTGAACTCGTGCCAAGTGCCTTGCGCCTGCTGGCGCCTGGACTCGCGGATCCGGCAGCACGTGCCCCGGCGTTCGATTTACGGCCACCGCCGTCGTCGTTCGTCACCAACCCTCGACATGATTCGCGATGGCGGACGCTGCCTCCGCGAGCCCCAACCCACCCCGCGCAGGCGCGCGTGTCGCCGGTGTCAGACGCCCGCTGTGCACCCTCGTCACGCCTGTCCACACAGACGCCCCCCGGCACCCGCTGGGCAGAGCGGCATCGTTAACGGCTCCTCGCGCGGGTCTGCGGCCGAAGAATGTACACGGTTCTCGGCATCCACCATCTCCCCGACCACGCGTCGGACGTCGTACTCGAAACCGGGTCGCAGCAACCGTGCGACCGCGAGAATCGAGAATGAGGTTCGAACTCCCGTGAGAACCACCGGAGCATCGGCAGGTCGAGAGGCGTCGAACATGGAAGGTCACCGGTGGCAATGTCGAGCCGGCGCCATCAGCAGTCCGTGGCAGGAATCCGCTTCGTAATGAAATCGACGATATGCCCGTCTGACAAGGCGCGACGAAAGAGCACATCGGACGTGTGTGACCGAGGAGCGATGCTGTTCTGACGGGATGCAGCGCCATCCGACTGCAGCGGCGCTTGGGCCACGATCTGCCAGTCCCCAACGTCGAACCGGGGCCGCACACCCGCTGCCACGTGACAGATTATGAGCTACACCCAGATGAGCGTCAACCAACGCCGGGATGTGCGAGCCCCGCGCCCGGCTGTCCGGCAGGGCACGCGGCGGAGACCGACGGAGCGACCCCCTCGCGGCGAGCCTGCCCGCACGGCACGGCATGCTGCACCGCTCGACTCCACTGGCATCCATCGCCGCGGGCTGCTGTGGTATACGTCCCTCGTGCGTCTCATCGAAGCGGTGCCGAACGTCAGTGAAGGGCGGCGCAGCCACGTCATCCAGGCCCTGACGGACGCGCTCGCCGACGGACATGAGGTCGACCTCCTCGACCGGTCCTCCGACTCCGCGCACAATCGCACCGTGTTCACACTCGTGGGGACACCCTCCGGATTGATAGACGCGCTCCTGGCCCTCTTCGAAGCGGCCGTCGACCTGATCGACCTGAGAACGCACGAGGGCGAGCACCCCCGAATCGGAGCGGTGGATGTCGTGCCCCTGGTACCGCTGGACCGCGCCGACATGCCGCTGTGCGTCTCGACCGCCATCCGCCTCGGAAAGACGGTGGCGGCGCGATTCGGCGTCCCGGTGTACCTCTATGAAGCTGCCGCCCGCGTCCAGGACCGCCGGCCGCTCGAATCGGTCCGTCGAGGGGGATTCGAAAGGCTCGCGGCAAGGATGCGCATGACATCCTGGCGGCCGGACTTTGGCCCTGCGCACCCGCACCCCTCCGCTGGGGCGTCCGCCATTGGCGCCCGGCATGTGCTCATCGCCTTCAACGTCAACCTGGAGACCGGAGATCTCGAGCTTGCCCGCCACATCGCCCGTACCATCAGAACCTCGAGCGGCGGGATGGCCGCGGTCAAGGCCATCGGAGTCAGAACGCCTCGACCCGACGTGGTGCAGGTGTCGGTCAATCTGACCGACTACGAGGTGACGCCGCTTCACGCCGTCTTCGACGCCATCGAGAAAGAAGCATTACGGCACGACGTCGCGGTGCGCGACAGTGAACTCGTCGGGCTCGCGCCCCTCGGCGCGATAGTCGGTGCAGCCGCCCATCTTCTGAGGCTGGACGGCCTCACGATCGATCGGGTGCTCGAGTGCCGACTGCCGCGCTGACCGAGTCACGGAGGCGCAGACTCCTGGTATTGCCACGCAGCGGCGCGCGGGCGCGCTACGTGGCGTCCTTCGTGTCGAGCAGGTCCCGCAACTCGTCCATGAACTCGCCGACGTCCCGGAAATGCCGATACACGGAGGCGAACCGGACATAGGCGACCTTGTCCAGCTGTTTCAGTTCCCGCATCACGAACGCCCCGACATCCGCGGCGGGGATTTCCTTCTCCGGACGCTCCTGCAGAATGGCTTCGACACGGTCGGCGATCGCCTCCACGGCAGCCACCGCCACGGGCCGCTTTTCGCACGCCCGCAGCATGCCGGCCGTCACTTTCTGCCGTTCGAAGCGTTCGCGGCTTCCGTCCTTCTTGACCACCATGTAGGGAATCTCATCGATTCGCTCGTAGCTCGTGAAGCGTCTCCCGCAGTCCTGACATTCGCGACGCCGGCGGATGACCTCGCCCTCCTTGCTCTCGCGAGAATCGACAACCTTGTCACCCAGGCAACCGCAGAACGGACACTTCACGTTGCCCCCTCACGTCTCGCGTCGGACGCCAAATGACAGCACCCCGCGATCATTCCGTCCCGACCGGTCCGATCCTGTCCTGTGCCTCGACGTCCAGGTCCGATGGCGGCACGGGTGACTCCCTGCCGAGCACGCCGGCACCACCCGACGCCAAGTCGACCGCACGTTGCAACGTCAACCCGGCACGGAGCATCAACACCAACCCGACGATGGTGACCGGACCGAACGACAACGCGTGCGCGACCAGCGCGGCCCCGACAGCGGCATCGACCGGCGCGCCATAGAACTCGGTGACGGCCACCTGGAACGCCGCGTGAAAGCTGCCGACGCCAGCCGGGGTCGGCAGCGACACACCCAGCACCATCAACACCATCACCAGAAGCGACCCGCTCGCCGGCAGCGGAATGTCGAACGCATGACAGACGGACCAGGCCGAGGCGGCGACACACAGCCACAACGGGAACGACCAGGCGAACGCGCCGAGAAACGGTCCCGGGCGCCGCACAATCTCCAGACCGGCGCTGAATCTGGTGAAGAATCTGGTCACCGCCGTGCCGATCCGCAGCGGCAGACGGCGTGCCATCTGCACCACGAACGCATTGGCGCGATCTGGCGCCCGCGCCGCCGCCAGAGTGAGGATCAGCGCCACGGTGGCGCCCGCGGCCGCTACGAGCCCACCGCCCTTGAGGGCCGTCAGCAGCTGTGGATCCCCCATTCGAACCGTCTCGCTGAAGAACAGCAGAAACACCCCAAGCAACAGCAGCACCGCGATCAGATCGAGCAGCCGCTCCAGCACGATCGTCGCCAGCGCGGCGCTGGCGCTCAAACGTTCGGCGCGGGCGAGAAGATACGGCCGTACCACTTCGCCCAACCGTCCAGGCAGCAGCGCGGTCGTAGCGAAACCGATCGCGGTCGCGCGCCCGGCGGCGCCGAATCCGACCTGCCCGATCGGCGCCAGCAGCATCTGCCACCGCCTGATTCGCAAGATGTAGGACAGCACGACCGCCAGCATCGAGAGTGCGACCAGGTCGAGTCTGGAACGTCGGATCTCGGACCACACCGCTCCCAGGTCCGCGCTCCGCAGAAAGAAGGCCATGAGCGCGATGGTGAGTCCCACGACGACACCGACGCGAAGGTGATCACGCATGCGTTACGCTGGCGGGGCGCGACCCGCGCGTGTCAGACGGCAATGGAGCCCATCGTTGAGATCGTATCGTGGAAAGGGAGACGCATCGGATCCGGTGAGAGTCGGATCGCACCGCGAAGCGCGTCGATACACGACCGCGATCACGGACCTGGCCGCGCCAGGTTCCAGCGACTGTACTACAATGTCACGTCCCGGTGCGTGCCGCGCGATTCCCACTTGCCGCGCACGGGCGTCTTCTGTAAGCTTGACCCTCCTTACCGTACGAGAATCGACGTGACGTCCGCACCTCCGCTGTTTGAAACCTCTCTTCAAGGCCTGACCCCACAACGCCGCGGCAAGGTCAGGGATCTGTACCTGGTGAACGACCTGCTGTTGATGGTCGCAACTGACCGCATCTCTGCGTATGACGTCATTCTCGGGTCGCTGATTCCAGACAAGGGCAAGGTGCTGACCCAGCTCTCCGCGTTCTGGTTCGGGCGCACCAGCGGCATCGTGCCCCACCATTTGATCTCGACGAATCCCGACGAGTATCCGGAGGTGTGCCGCCAGCACGCCGGCGTCTTGCGCGGCCGATCCATGCTCGTGCGCCGGACCGAGCCAATTCCGGTCGAATGCGTGGCGCGAGGGTATCTGGCAGGGTCAGGATGGGCCGACTACCAGCAGACCGGCGCGGTGTGCGGCGTCGAACTCCCGCCTGGACTGCGGCAGGCAGATCGACTGCCAGCGCCGATCTTCACGCCGGCCACCAAGGCGACGACCGGCCACGACGAGAACATCACCGCGGCGCAGGCCGCGGAAATCATCGGTCCTGCGCTGCTGGAGAGACTGCGTGAACTGACCTTGGCGCTTTACGCGCACGGTGCGGCGCACGCGGAATCGCGCGGCATCATCGTGGCCGACACCAAGTTCGAATTCGGGCTCGTGCGCGCCAACAGTCAGGACAGCCGTACCGATCTCCAGGATGGAGACGAGATCGTGCTGATCGACGAGGCGCTGACACCGGACTCCTCGCGGTTCTGGCCGGAGGAGATCTACCGTCCCGGGGTCGCTCAGTCCAGCTTCGACAAGCAGTTCGTGCGAGACCATCTGGATGCGGTGCGCTGGAATCGACGGCCACCTGCGCCGGTACTGCCCGATCCGGTCGTCGCAAAGACTCGAGAAAAGTATCTGGAGGCCTACCGCCTGCTGACCGGCGACGAACTTGACCAGGGCCCCGTGCCGGCCGATACCGAGCCTTGATGCCCGGAGATCCAAGAGCAACGAATACGCCGCGCTGAGCCGGACCTTCCGCTGCGGCCGCCTGCAGACGGTGTACACTTGCCGCAGCCACTGGGCGAAGCACGGCGCGGCTGACGCCCGCGTGGCCAGACCGGCGGCGCGCCAATCGAATCGCGGGGTCACCGTCGCGGCCGGTGTGCCCGAACCGGGTCGGATGGAGGATCCACAGTGCGTGATCGGCTGAACCGGTTGGTGGACGAGATGATCGACAAGGGTATCCTGTATGACGATGCCCGTCAGGAACTCGAGCGCCGGTTCATAAGCAGAGCCCTCGCCCGTTCCCATGGCAAGGTCGGTGACGCCGCGAAAATGATCGGTCTCCACCGCAATACCATCAGCCGCAAAGTTGCGGAATACGGTCTGAAACGCAGCCGGTAATCGCTTCTCGTTCATCGCCTGTCCCTGTCCCGTGGGGGTATCGATCCGCCGGTCCGCCCTACTTCCCCAACGCGAACCCAACCCCTGTCCCGGGCGGCCACTGATTTGCCCCTGTTGACACCGTAACCGCAGGGTCGATAAAATTGGCACTCGACTATAGGGAGTGCCAACTCCCAGCGCGTTTCCACCCTTGCTCAGGGGGTTTTCTTCAACATCTCAAAGGAGTCGGACACACCATGGCAATCAAGGTACGACCACTGCACGATCGCATCATCGTCCAGCGTCTGGAGGAAGAGGAACAGCAGGTCGGCGGGATCATCATTCCGGACACGGCCAAGGAGAAGCCGCAGCAGGGCAAGGTGGTCGCCGTTGGCAAGGGCAAGATCAAGGACGATGGCGGATTGGTGCCGATGGACGTGCAGGACGGCGACACCATCCTGTTCGGCAAGTACTCGGGACAGGAGATCAAGCTCGACGGCGAAGAATATCTGATCATGCGCGAGGACGAGGTGCTGGGCGTCCTGCAGTAACCGTCCTGCAGTCACGCCCGATACGACACGGCGCCGGCGGGCGCGTCGTCGGACCGCACCGCCGGTTGAACTGATTTCCTGATTGGAGCAGAGAGAAGATGGCAAAGCAGATTGTTTACAGCGAAGGAGCGAGGCGCAACATTCTCGCGGGAGTTGATCAACTGGCCAACTGCGTGAAGGTGACACTGGGGCCGAAAGGTCGAAACGTCATCCTCGACAAGAAGTTCGGATCACCCACGATCACCAAGGACGGCGTGACGGTGGCCAAGGAAATCGAACTGCAGGACAGCCTCGAGAACATGGGCGCGCAGATGGTGCGCGAGGTCGCCAGCAAGACATCCGACATCGCCGGTGACGGCACCACCACGGCAACCGTGCTCGCGCAGGCGATCTACCGCGAAGGCGCCAAGAACGTCGTCGCCGGCGCGAACCCGATGGAAGTCAAGCGTGGTATCGAGACCGCGGTGGCCACCGTCGTGGATCACCTCGAAAAACTGTCACGGGCCGTCACCGGCGACATGATCGCGCAAGTCGGTCAGATCTCGGCCAACAACGACGAGACGATCGGCCGGATCATCGCCGAAGCGATGGACAAGGTCGGCAAGGACGGCGTCATCACCGTTGAAGAAGCGCGCACGCTCGAGACCTCGCTCGATGTCGTTGAAGGCATGCAGTTCGATCGCGGTTACCTCTCACCGTATTTCGTGACCGACTCCGAGCGGATGGAAGTCGTGCTCGAGAACCCGGTCATCCTGATCCACGAGAAGAAGATCAGTTCGATGAAGGACCTGCTCCCGCTGCTCGAGCAGGTCGCGCGACTGAATCGCCCGCTGCTCATCGTGGCCGAGGACATCGAAGGGGAGGCACTGGCGACGCTCGTCGTCAACAAGCTGCGCGGGACCCTGCAGGGTGCGGCAGTGAAGGCGCCCGGCTTCGGCGATCGCCGCAAGGCGATGCTCGGGGACATTGCGGTACTCACCGGCGGCAAGGCCGTCACCGAGGATCTCGGGCTGAAGCTCGAGAACATTCGGATCGAGGATCTCGGCAAGGCCAAGAAAGTCACCATCGACAAGGACAATACGACCATCGTCGAGGGTGAAGGCACGCATGCCGCCATCGAAGGTCAGGTCAAGCAGATCCGCACGCAGATCGAGGAGACCACCTCGGACTACGATCGCGAGAAGCTGCAGGAGCGGCTGGCGAAGCTCGTGGGCGGCGTGGCCATCATCAAGGTCGGTGCAGCAACCGAGACCGAGATGAAGGAGAAGAAGGCGCGGGTCGAGGACGCCATGCATTCGACCAAGGCGGCGGTCGAAGAAGGCATTGTCCCCGGCGGCGGTGTGGCCCTGCTGCGCAGCCAGACGGCGCTGGCCGATCTGCACCTCGACGGCGACCAGCAGATCGGCGTGAACATCCTCCGGCGCGCACTGGAGGAGCCGATGCGCTGGATCGCCACCAACGCCGGTGAGGAAGGATCGATCGTCGTGGCGAAGGTGCGGGAGCAGTCGGTCGAGGAGGAAGGCTTCAATGCGCAGACCGAAACCTACGAGAACCTGATCACGGCCGGTGTCATCGACCCGACCAAGGTGGTGCGGACCGCGCTGCAGAATGCCAGCTCGATCGCGTCCTTGCTGCTGACCACCGAGGCCCTCGTCAGCGAGATTCCGGAAGAGAAGAAGGAGGCCGGCATGCCTGGCGGCGGCGGCATGGACGGCATGGGCGGCATGGGCGGCATGATGTAGCCACCGCCTGGACAAGACGACGGGGGCGCGCACCGGAATCCGGTGCGCGCCCCCTTTTTTTGTAGGCGCGACGGCCGCAGATGGCCGTCAACGAAGGGTGAACGTCAATGCGATGGTCACCAGGACAGCCACCGGTTCGCCCAAGCGCGTGCCCGGCCTGAAGCGCCACTGCAGCGCCGCTTTTATCGCTTCCTCGTCGAGGCCGAAATTCCGATCGAGCGACCGAACGACCTTGACATCTCCCACGGTCCCGTCCGGCATCACCACCGCCTCGACCCAGACCTCTCCCTGAATCTTGGCTCTCATCGCCTCGGCCGTGTACTTCGGATTGACCTCACGGAGCGGCTGCGGTGTCAGGACGCCGTTTCCCGGCTGGTAGACGCCGCCACCGAAGCCACCGCCCTGGCCCGGGCCGAGACCATCGCCATCCCCCGGTCCGATGCCGCCCCCGGACCCTGTGCCAGCGCCACCGTCGGAGCCGCTTCCCGCGGAATTGAGCGACCGTGCGAGCAACCCTTCGAGCACACCGGACGTGTTGCGCGGAGCCGCCGCCAGGGGCACCGCCGATATACGGACGTTCTGCGATTCGAGCCGCTGCTCCTGGGGCTCGGGCGCGATCTCGGGCGGCGGTTCAAGTTCTTCCGGCAGTTCCACCGGCGTGTTCAGTTCATCCTCGCCCGCGATTTCGACCTCCCGCGGCATCTCGAGCGATTCGTTGCCGCCACCACCGCCGCCGCCGCCTGGACCCGGCTCGGGAATCCATACGATGTCGTAGTTATTGGAAGCGACATCAACGGCATCCTCCGCGACCGACGGGGACCGAACGACCAGCAGGATCAACGCGAGCGCAACCGCATGGCCCGCGAAGGAGGCCCCCAGCGAATTGCGAACCCGGCCACGCTGCTGGCCAAGGAACGGTGAGTATGCCGTGCCGCCGGCGGGATGGATGGAGAGCCAGCTTCCAGATGCCAGCGGGTACACACCCGGCGTCGGCGCGGCGCCGGCGCCGCGCCGCACTCTCGCCGCCTGGGACCGTACGCGACGGCGCCGTTCAGGCGGCGTGTACGGCTCGAGGCCCGGCGTAAACTGAATGTGCCCGAGATTCAAGCCATTCACAGGAAGTACGCTCTCCTCACCTGGTCGGGATCACCCCGGCGCCGGATATTTCATCTGCAAGACCGGTACCGACTCCGCACCAGTGGACCATTTCTGAGGATATCTCTTAACCTTTATTTTATCAATAGGTTAGAGAACACGGTCAATCTGCGCCAGGACCGGTGCCCGCCGCCCGGTCTGTCCTCCATTGATGGCGCGTGTGCCCACATTCATGACCGTCCGTTACAGCCGACCCCGTTACACCCTCCCCGTCCAGGCCCCGATCGCCGCGTTGCCGCCGCCGTATGCAAACATGACCGCCAATGCATCAGCGGCCCGCGGGTCGCCATGCACGGCTACCAGCACTCCGCCCCGGGCGGTGAGGGTTTCGTAGATGAATCCGTCATGTGCTTGAAACCCGGCTCGCCGCATGGTCCCCGCCACCCCGGCCCGGTCCAGATCCGACGAGGGTCCCTGAAGCGTCCGGACGAGCGGCCCGTGGGCTACGACCGGACCAATCCGGGCAATGTGCAGTCTGTCGCCTGCGGTCCCGAACGTCCGCTGCAGTAGTGCCGACGATTCAGGACTCTCCCTGCTGATGAGCGACAAGACCTCAGATGGAAATCCCTCGTTCGAGAGTGCCTCGAGCCCGCGCTGCGCCCACTCCGTGTCTTGAAATACACCAACCGTAATACTTTCTCGCGCTTCGTCGCTCATTCCGGTCCTCGGCGCCACCACCGGCGCAGCCAGCAACCGCCAGTCCCGAACGGGCAGTCGGACACCTGCCCCCGGCAGCTTCCGTAGTGTATCGACAGAGCACCCTCATTGGCAAAGCGGCGGGGCCGGCACGGACGGCGCCGCGGCAATCACAGAACGACGCGTTGTTGGCCGATCCGTCGTGTCACACGTTCCCGATCCAGGTACTCGAGCAACGGAATGGCGAACTTCCGGCTGACGCCGTAGCGGTCCTTGAATGTAGCCACGTCGATTCCGACCGCATCGGCCGACATCTTGAGACCCTGCACATCATGCTTCAGGTGCTCAAGCGCGGCCAGATCGAACACCAGGGGCCCCACCCGCACCACCCGTCGCTGTCGGACCAGCAGGGGCAGCACCCGATCCAGCAGATCCGGATCGCAGCCGAGACGCTCGACCATCGCGGCCGGGGCCGGCGGAGACAACCCGGCTTCCTTTACGAGCGCCAGCACCGCCTCGCTGAGGCGTGTTTCCTCCTGTGACAACGTGACCTCGTAACCGGCCAGCGCCAGGCGATCTCTAGCCACGAGACGGCCGTTTCGGACCAGATCGGCCAGCACGGTGTCGAATACGGCGGCGCTGGCGTGCTTGAAGAGCCGCTCCCGTGCCTCTTCCCGCGGCATGCCCTCGCTGAGGGGGTGTTCCGCATGAAACCCGGTGACGAGCGTCATGAGACGTTCGGCGACCGTACCCAACGCCGCGGCGTCGACCACCCGCTCGCCGATGCGCCGAACCGAACCTGCGGATGTCAACCGGTCGGCCAGCGCTTCAGCCGCGCCGGCGCTCAGACCGGCTCGCATCCGCAGCGCGGTCATCGCGAGCCCGGTTACACCCAATTCACCTACAAGCACCCGCACGGCCTCTTCGTGACCACCGTCGCCGGCGTCCGCAGGGCCTCGCTGCAAGCGCTCCAGCCGGACTCTCGCCGCGGCGGTTCGTACGCCGCCGCGCGGTGGCTGCGGATCGATCACTTCCCCGCCGGCAATGGTCAACGGAGGCGAATACACGCGCAGAATGAAGCGATCTCCACGTGTCAACACCGCCGGGGCTTCCAGTCGTATCCTGACGAACGCCTGCCCGTTCGGCGGCAGTTCGGCCGGCGCATCCTCAAGCGATTCAGCCTCGCCAAGTCGTGGGCCCAGCGCGACCCGTCCGAGGACCTCGCTCGTCCCGTGATGGAATCGGACGCGCGCCCCGTGCTTCAGACGGCGCGCCGACGGCAAGAGGCGGAGACGAGCATCGAGCCGCCAGGTTGCCTCGAAACATCCAGGCGACACAGCCGTGTCGCCGCGTGCGATGTCAGCGACGTCGACACCCGAGAGGTTCGCGGCCACACGTTGTCCCGCCACCGCCACCCGCTGTGACGCGCCGTGCACCTGCAACCCGCGAATCTTGACGTCTCGGCCGGCCGGCAACAGTTGCAACGTCGTGTCCACCGAAATACGACCCGACACGAGGGTGCCCGTGACGACGGTCCCGAAGCCCTTGACCGAAAAGGCCCGATCGATCGGCAGCCGCACGGGACCGCGAGTCTGGCGGCCGCCCGCCTGCCGCGCCATCGCGACCAGCGCAGCGCGTACGTCGGCCAGCCCGCGCCCCGTTCGTGCGGACACCGGCACTACCGCCGCGCCGGCGAGAAAGGAATCGACCACCAGGTCGGCGGTTTCGAGACGAACGAGCTCCACGGTGTCGGCGTCGACCAAGTCTGCCTTGGTCAGTGCGACGACCCCGCGGGTCACACCCAGCAGCCGACAGATATCGAAATGCTCGCGCGTCTGCGGCATCACCGATTCATCGGCCGCGATCACCAGCAGCACGCCGTCGATACCACTCGCACCCGCCAGCATGTTCTTGACGAATCGTTCGTGACCCGGTACGTCCACAAACGCCAACTGGGTCTCACCGGCATCGAGATGCGCGAACCCCAGGTCGATGGTAATGCCTCGCGACTTCTCCTCTTTGAGTCGGTCCGGATCAGTTCCGGTCAGCGCCTGCACGAGCGCACTCTTGCCATGATCGATATGCCCGGCGGTGCCGACGACCACGTATCGCGTCATGCCAGATCCTGCGCTCGTATCGCAGTCCTATCTCCGCCGGCGGCCAGGGCGGGCCGGGCGCCCGGTGCTTGCGGCACGTGCACCCGCGGCCACCCGGCTGCGCCGCGGCCCGCGGTGGCGTTCCGATTCCCGAACGGCGTCGAGAATCTCCACCAACCCCAAATCGACCCGGCGCCGCACCGTATCCACTCGCACCACCTGCACCGCCACGGCGTCGCCCAGCCGGTATCTCCTTGCGGTGTTCTCGCCGACGAGCGCATGGTCCGTGTCGTGGAACCGGTAGTAGTCATCCGCCATGCTCGAGATATGCACCAGACCTTCCACGAAGTGCTCGATCAGCTCGACGAACAGCCCGAAACCGGTCACCCCGGTGACGAAACCGGTGAACTCGTCGCCCACCTTGTCCACCATGAAACGCACCTTCTTCCACTGCAGCATCTCGCGCTCGGCTTCCTCTGCTCTGCGCTCCATCATGGAAGTATGTCGTCCAATCTCCGGCAGTTCGTCAGCGAGTTCCTCGATCCGCTCCGCCGCCGCCTCCCCTTGCCGCCGCTCTCGCAGCAATCGATGCACGACCAGGTCGGGATAGCGGCGAATAGGCGATGTGAAGTGCGTGTAGGTCTTTGACGCCAATCCGAAGTGCCCGACGTTGACGGCGTCGTACCGCGCCTTCTGCATGGTCCGGAGCATCAACAGCGCCACGGGCCGTTCCTCGAGCCGTCCATGCACACGCCGCAGAAGCTCCTGGAAGTCCCGGGGCCGTACCAACTCGGGCGATACCCCCAGACCGTAACCCAGTGTGCTCGTGAACGCGTCGAATTCGGTCACCTTGTCCCTGTCGGGCACCTCATGCACGCGATACAGCGCCGGTGCCCCGCTGTCCCGCAAGTAGCGGGCGACGGTCTCGTTGGCCACGAGCATGAACTCCTCGATGATCCGATGGGCCACGTTCCGATCCGCCGCCACGATGTCCTCGACCAATCCGGCTTCGTCGAGCACCAACTGGGTCGCCTTGAGGTCGAAGTCGATCGATCCGCGCCGTACGCGCCGGTCCTTCAACCGCCGATACACCGTGTGCATCGATTCGAACAGCGGCACGAGCTCGGCGTACTCGCGCGTGGTCGCCGGGTCGCCCCGACTCAAGATGGCATCGACCGTCGTATAGGTCATTCGCGCGTCCGAGCGAATGACTCCGTCGTGCAGTTCGAAGTGCACGACGTCGCCCGAAGGACCGATATCCATGAGGCACGACTGCACCAAACGGTCGACGCCGGGATTCAAGCTGCACAGCCCCGTGGCCAGCGGCGTGGGAAACATGTGGAGCGCGCGGTCCGGAAAATACACGGACGCCCCACGGGTACAGGCGCAATCGTCGAGCGCGGTCCCCTCCTTCACGTAGTGCGCCACGTCGGCGATGTGCACACCCAGTCGGTAGTGGCCGTCGGACAGGGGCTCGATGGTGACCGCGTCATCGAAGTCCCGCGCCGACTCGCCATCGATCGTGACGGTCGTGCGAGAACGGAAGTCTGTGCGTCCCTGGAGATCCGCTGGCCTGATCTCATGTCCCATCCGCTCCGCCTCCGCGGCGGCGGCGGGATCGTGCGCATCTGGAATCCGGTATTTTCTGACAATCAACTCCGTGTCGACGCCGGGGTCTTCAAGAGCGCCCAACACCTCGAGAATGCGTCCGATCGGACCCCGCGCCGGGGTCGGCCAGCGATCGATCTCAGCCACGACCATCTGGCCGGACACCGAGCCCGCGGTCGCACCATTGGCGATCTGAAGGTCCATGACCACCCGGGTGTCGAACGGCACCACGAATCCGACACCGCTCTGGTCGACCTCGTAGCGCCCGACGAGCTTCTGGTTGGCGTGTTCCAGCACCCGAACGATTCGTCCCTCGATCCGTCCCTCGGCGCGCTCGACCCGTACCGTCACCCGGTCGCCGTGCATGGCCTGATGCAGGTTCACTCCGGCCACGAAGATGTCCCGCTCGCCGCGCTCGACCTCATCCTCGGGTGTCACGAACCCGAACCCGCGCGGATTGACCTGGAGACGGCCGACCACGAGATTCATCCGATCGGCCAAGCCGTACCGGTTTCCGCGGATGCGAATCATCGCGCCGGCGTCGACAAGTTGCCGGACCTGCCGTCGAAACCGATACCGGTCGTTCCGTGAAATGCCGAGCACACGGATGAGTTCACTGATGGTTGCCGGATGGCCCACACGCTCCCGAATCTGTTCGAGGAGGTCGCCGGCCGGCGCAGCGCCCAATCTGTCACTGTCAGTCATGCCGCGGCGATATGGTCGGGTTGCCGGCGAGCAGGATTTGGAGGTCACCCACATTGGTGCCGCTCGGCCCGGTCCGTATCAGGTCTCCCAGCGGATTGAAGAACGGGTAGGCGTCATTGTCGTCGAGGTAGTCGTTCGGACCGCCGAGATGCAACGCCCGGGCACGGGCCAGCGTGGTGGAATCCACAAGTGCACCCGCGGCATCCGTCGGTCCATCCACGCCGTCGGTGCCCACGCTGGCCAACACGACAGGGGCCGCCTGACGATCGAGACTTTCGGCGGCCGCCAGCGCCAGCTCCTGATTTCGCCCGCCACGACCCTTGCCCTCAACCGTGACCGTGGTCTCGCCGGACGACACTACACAAACAGGTCCGGCAGGGTGGCCCGGCAGGGTCAGTCCGCGCGTCACATGTTCGGCGCCGGCCACACGGGCCTCTCCGGTCACCGGCGCCTCAATCACCGTCACCGTGTATCCGAGCCGGCGCGCCGCCGACACCGCGCCTGCCATGGCCTGCCGGCGACTGCCTATGAGATGAAAGGTCGTACGGGACGCCGCGGGGTGACCCGGCTTCAGGGTTTCCGGAACCGCCCCGGCGGCACCGCGCTTCATGACGTTCAACACGCTCGCCGGCATGCGACGCCGTATAGCGGGGGCGCCGGCGACCGACAGCGCCTGCTGGTACGTTGTTTGATCCGGAACGGTCGGTCCCGATCCGATCACAGCCGGATCGTCCTCAACCGGCCCCACCACATCAGAAATGGCCAGCGTCAGCACACGCCCACGGGCGACCACCGCCAGCCGTCCTCCCTTGACGTCGGACAGGTGCTTTCTGACGCAGTTCAACTCGTGAATCGGGACCCCGGCCGACAGCAGAATCCGGGTAGCCTCAATCTTCTCAGCGAGGGTCAGTCCGCCGGCCGGCGCGGCCAGCAGCGCCGACGCGCCACCGGACAGCAACACTAGCACACACGTCGACGGCTCAGCCTGCGCGGCGCAGCGCAGTGCCGCGCGGCCCGCCTCGACGCTGCCTGCATCCGGCAACGGATGCCCACCCTGGTACCACGACACCCCGGCCGGCACCGTTGCATCGGGGGCGGGTCCCACCGCGACACCACGGGCAACCTGGACCTTTGTCGAGCTCAGCAGACCGTCGATCATTCCCTCCGCCGCCTTCCCGGCTGCAATCAGGGTCGGGTTGGCGCCAACGGTGCTGAGTACCGCCGGCTCGGCGAGCGCGACCTGCATCAGACGCTGCGGCGACACCGCGTCGAGCGCAGCACGGACGATCTCGAGAGCGTGGCGGCGAAGGAGCGAAAGAGGCGTAGCTTGAAAGGACAGGAGCGGATCAGTGGATATTGGCGGGATCAGACCAGGCCGACAGCTTCGTCACGCCGTCGAACGTCTGCAGCAACCGGCTGACCACGACATCGACATCGGCATGTCCCTCGGCGCACAGCTCGTCCACTCGAGCCATGACACGCCGGAGAGACTCCTCCATCTCGGCAATGGCGCACTCGGAATACGTCTCTCGCTGGCGCTCGAGGCATTCCTTGTGCTTGAGGAACTCTTCCCGGTAGAAGTCGGTGAGGATGGTGTCCGTTGCCGGAACACGGGTCGGGCGTGCGCCGACCTGCAAACGTGTGAGGGTGAGAGTTGTTCGCGACATGCGATACGAGTTTTCAGTCTATGCCGGCAGCTTCTCCACTGTCAACGACCTGTCTGGCGGCGCGAGGGCGCGCAGACGACCAGACACCGGACACCGCCGCGCTGGCGCCCCGCTAACGTTCGGCGAGGGCGCGTCGCAGCAGGTCGTTGACCAGCTTGGGATTCGCACGGCCGCGCGTGCTCCGCATCACCTGTCCCACGAGGAATCCGAGCGACCCTTCATTCCCGGCGCGGAACCGGTCGACCGCACCCCGATGCTCCGTAATGACGCGGTCCACCACGCCGGTCAGCGCACCCTCGTCGCCAATCTGAGACAACCCTTCTTCCCGAACGATGTCCTGCGCCTCGCCGCCGGATCCGTACATCCGGTCGAATACGTGCTTGGCCGTGCTCGAGCTGATGACGCCCGAATCCACAAGCCCGATCAGACGTCCCAAACGGGCGGGGGTGACGCCAGCGGCATCGATGCCGGCATGCTCGGCTTTCAGGCGGCGGGTCAACTCCCCGGTCACCCAGTTGCTCGCCGCCTTGGGATTGCCCGCCACGGCGGCCGTCTCCTCGAAAAAGCGTGTCAGCGCGGCAGACTCGGCAATCTGCGCCGCATCGGCGGGGGCAACTCCCAACTCTCGAACGAGACGCTGTTTCCGCACCTCCGGCAGTTCCGGCAACGAGTCGCGCACACCCGCGATCCAGTCGTCTGACACCTCGACCGGTGGTAGATCCGGCTCAGGAAAATAGCGATAGTCGTGAGCCTCCTCCTTGCTGCGCATCGAAACGGTGCAACCGGCGGTCTCGTCCCACAGTCTGGTTTCCTGCACAATGCGCTCGCCACCGCGGCACCGTTCGGTCTGGCGACCGATTTCGTGTTCGAGGGCGCGCTGCAGGAACCGGAACGAGTTGAGGTTCTTTACCTCGACCTTGACCCCCAGCTCTGCCTGACCCTCCGGGCGCACCGACACGTTCGCGTCACAGCGCAGGCTCCCTTCCTCCATATTGCCGTCATTGACACCGATCTCGGTCAGAATGGCGCGCAGACGTGCAAAGAAATCGGCTGCCGCCGACGGTGATCGAAGATCGGGTTGCGTCACGATCTCCACGAGCGGCACACCACTCCGATTGAAGTCGAGATAGGAATGACGGTCGGTATCACCAGTACCGACATGAATCGACTTGCCGGCATCTTCCTCCAGATGCACGCGCAAGATCCGCACCGTACGCGGCCCGTCCTCCGCCTCGTAGCACAGCTCGCCATCGGCGGCGATGGGATGCTCGTACTGCGAGATTTGATATCCCTTCGGCAGGTCCGGATAGAAGTAGTTCTTGCGAGCGAAGATCGAGCGGCGCCGGATAGTGCACCCGAGCGCGAGTCCGGCGCGCAGCGCGAGTTCCACGACGCGGCGATTCAGCACCGGCAGGGCGCCAGGCAGCCCGAGGCACACCGGACAGACGTGCGTGTTCGGCGCAGCGCCGAAGCGGGTTGCACAACCGCAGAAGATCTTCGTGTCGGTCAGGAGCTGCGCGTGAATCTCGAGCCCGATGACCGGTTCGAATCCGGCAGGCATGACTGTCACCGATCTGGAAGGCACCCTTTCTCTAGCGGTACGCGGGGCTTGGTCCGGCGGCCGCCACCGCTGCATCCGCCACGCCGGCGAAGATCTCGAAATTCTTCGCAAACATCTCCGCGAGTCTGGCCGCCTGGGCATCGTAGTCGGTGGCGTTCGCCCAGGTCCGGCGCGGGTGCGGAATGTTGGACGCCACGCCGGGGCACCGTACCGGGACTTCGATGTTGAACACCGGATCAATCTCGCAGGGAACGTCGTCGAGGGCTCCGGACAGCGCCGCGGCGATCAGCGCACGAGTGAACCCGACCGGCATCCGCCGCCCGACGCCGAATGCCCCCCCGGTCCAGCCGGTGTTGACGAGCCACACGTGCGCCCCATGAGCGGCCAGCCGCTCACCGAGGAGCGACGCGTACGTCGGCGGCGGCCACACCATGAAGGGCGCGCCGAAGCAGGTGCTGAACGTGGCGGCCGGTTCGGTGACTCCGCGCTCCGTGCCCGCCACCTTGGCCGTATACCCCGACAGGAAATGGTACATCGCCGCTGCTGGCGACAGCTTGGCGATCGGCGGCAGCACGCCGAATGCATCCGCAGTCAACATGATGACATTCCGGGGATGTCCGGCCTGTCCAGACGGCACAACCCCGTCGATGTACGACAATGGATACGCCCCGCGGGTGTTCTCCGTCACTGAGTCATCGTCGAAATCGACCTGCCGGGTCACCGGATCGACCGTGACGTTTTCGAGCACGGTGCCGAACCGGCGCGTCGTCGCATGGATCTGCGGCTCAGCCTCGGCCGACAGCTTGATCATCTTTGCGTAACAGCCGCCCTCGAAGTTGAACACGCCCCGATCGCTCCATCCATGTTCGTCATCACCGATGAGGTGACGGGTCGGCTCGCTCGACAACGTGGTCTTGCCGGTACCGGACAACCCGAAGAACAGCGCCACGTCTCCATCTTCGCCGACGTTGGCAGAGCAATGCATCGGCATCACCCGGCGTAGCGGCAAGAGATAGTTCATGACGGTGAAGACCGATTTCTTGATTTCGCCTGCGTACGCCGTGCCACCAATCAGCACCAGTCGCTTCGCGAGATTCAGCAGAATGAAGACCTCGGAATTCGTGCCGTGCAGCGTCGGATCGGCCCTGCAGGTCACGGCATCGATCACGGTCAGCTCCGGCCGGAAGTCGTCGAGTCTGGAACGGTCCGATTCCGTGATGAACATGTGACGTGCGAACAGATTGTGCCAGGCCCGCTCGGTGACCACCCGCACCGACAGACGGTACGACGGGTCGGCTCCGGCGTAGCAGTCCTGCACGAACAGGTCTTTGCCGCGGAGATGCTGCGCCACGAGACGATGCACCGCGTCGAACCGTTCCGGCGAAATCGGACGGTTCACGCCGCCCCACGCAACGTTGTTCGCACTCGACGCTTCCTCGACGAGAAAACGGTCTCTGGGCGACCGTCCGGTGTGCAACCCGGTCCGGCAGACGATAGCCCCGCCGGCAACGACCGTGCCCTCCCTCCGTGCCAGCGCCTCCTCGAACAATGCCGCCGTCGAGAGATTCCAGAACACCGACGCCGGGTCCGGGATGCCGAATGTGTCAGGACGCTGATCCGCCGTCACGTGTGACTCCAATGTCCGGGTGAAGGTTGTCGGCAGACCGGTACCGCCCAAATTGTGGCGGCATCGTACGATCCGCTCGGAAGCGCGTCAACGTGCGATTTCACGCAGGCCCGTGCAGAATCCAGGCCAATCGGCCGATAGACACGGTAGCCATGAATCAGCGCACGAGTTTGCACTGTCCCGTGCCGCCACTCCGATCGACCCGGATGGCGCTCCCTCTGATACTCGCCGTAGTGACCGCAGGATGCGCCGGTCCATCACTGCCACCGCTCCACACGGCCGACGCCGCGCAGTCCGATCACGTGACCCTGCGGGTGGCGGTGGGCACAGGCGCCGACCGTCGGATCCGGACGATACCCCTCGAAGACTATGTCCGCGGGTCGATCGCGGCCGAGATGCCTCTATACGAGTCCGACCCCGCGGTCGCCAGGCGGCTGGCCCGGCTCCAGGCGATTCTGGCGCGGACCTACGCCATCGCCAATCGGAGCCGCCACCGGCGCGACGGTTTCGATCTCTGCTCGACGACGCATTGCCAGGTGTACGCGCCGCCGGACCAACAGCCGCCGGCGCTGGCCGATCTCGTGGCCGCCGCCATCACCGCAACCCGGGGCATGATGGTCACCAGCGGCGACGGTCCAATCAACGCCCTGTTCCATGCCGATTGCGGCGGCCGCACAAGCTCGGCCACGGCGATCTGGGGCGGCCCTGCGCCGGATCACCTGTCCGGTGTGCCCGACACCATGTGCCTCACGACGGCTCGGGACGACTGGCGGCTCGAACTCGACCGCGACCATCTCCGCCGGATACTCAACACTGCCGGCGATACGGCCGTTGGCAGACGACTCGATGCAGTCTCCGTCATCTCCCGTGACGCGGCTGGCAGGGCAACCCGGATCGAACTCGGCGGAAGCGATCCCCGGATCGTCCGGGGAGAGCGGTTGCGCGCGGTCATCACGCGGCAAATCGGCGCCCGTGCGTTCCGGAGCACATTGTTCAATGTGACCCTGCGTGACGACACGTTCCAGTTCATCGGCCAGGGGTTCGGACACGGGGTCGGTCTCTGCCAGACCGGAGCGATCGTCCGGGCCCGCCGAGGCGCCACGGTTGATGAGATTCTCGCCCACTACTATCCCGGCACGCAGGTCCGGGTATTGTCGGCGGCCGCGGCGCCATCGCGAGCCGTTCCGACACCCGTGCCGCATCCTCGTCCCCGAGGTGAATAACTCTGCGCCCCACAGGAGGCGCGCCGATCGATGACGTCCCATGATCGACCGCAGTCCCGCATCAAGAGTGCTCCATCGCGGCCACCGGGGGTGAACGACCAGATCGATGATGTCGTATACGTGTATGATAGTGGTCTGTATTACACGTCCGTCAGACAACGACATCGAGCCGAGTTGTGCCGCGCACTACACCGACCGACACCGCCTCTCGGGTTGACGGCCCCGATTACGTCGCCGTCGAGACCCGTCTCGCGTCCCAGGTCAAGGAATTGATGGGCGCCGGCCGCCGGACCGAGGCGGCCGAACTGTTCAACGCCATCATCGATCGCCAGCAACGCCGCGCCGCTCGCATCGCCTATCACTATCTGCGCGACCCTGCAGATGTCGACGAAGTCGTCCAGGATGCCTTTCTCAAGGCGTTCCTGCATCTGCCGTCCTTCAGAGAAGACCTGTTTTTCGAATTGTGGTTCACGCGCATCCTGGTCAACGCTTGTCTGGATCGCCTGAAGGCCAGGACCCGTCGCGCCCGCTGGATGGCGCCGTCGGGCGAACCGGAGAGTTTCGTCTCTGACGGGCCACCCTGCAACGAACCGTCCCCGGAGGCTGCCCTGCTGGCCAAGGAACGGCGCGCACAGCTTGAATCGGCTATCGACCGCCTGCCGGCCCGTCAGCGCACGGCCATGATTCTCATACATCTGGAAGGCCGGCCGGCGCGCGAGGTCAGCGTTGTCATGGGGCTGAGCGAGTCGACCGTCCGTGTCCACCTGTTTCGCGCGGTTCGCAAGCTGCGGGGCTTCCTCGATCGTGAGGGCTGGATGGTCGGCGCGCGACTGGCTGGAGGAGTTGATGCGCGGCAGCGCGCGTGAACCGTACATCACCTGAACCTGGACGCACGACACACCAACGATCATGACTGGACCAGGTTGGTTGCCACGGCGCAGAGGGTGGCGGGTAGCCAGGAGTCACCTCTCCGAAGATCACCTGTCGGGACTCGCACTGGACCGCGCGCACGAATCCGGGTCGAATCGGCGGTCAGCGGAACATCTCCGCTCCTGCCGCCGATGTGAAGACCGCTATCGGGCCCTGGCGGCGCAGCTCGACTCGGTTGCCGCCACCGCGGAGACCGGATTCGACGCCATCTTCACACCGAGCCGCCTGCAGTCCCAGCGCGATAGAATCACACGTCGCCTGGCCACGCTCGTCGGACACGCCCAGCCGGCGCGTGTCCTGGCCTTTCCCTTGTCCAGCAGGTCACTGCCGGGTCTGGCCTGGACGCCGCGACGGTGGATTCCAGCGGCGGTCGCGGCAGGCCTGTTGCTTGGCGTCACGGCGGGTCAACTCATCCACCTCCATCCGGAGGATACCGAACCGCCCGCCGCCAGCAGCGTGGACGCCGGATCGTCGGCGGTGGCCGGCAACAACGACACGACGGAGGCGGCCGAGTGGCCGTCCCTCGCCGGTGCCCAGGCCGGCGCCGTCGCGCTGGCGCTGGATGCGCCAGAACGGCTCATGGCCGAAGATGAATTCCTCGGGATCCTCGATCGCGCACTGACCAGCGTCCAGGTCTCCGAGCTTCAGTCGATTGATGCGCTCACGCCGCGTGTCCGCGACATCGCTGTCAACATTCGGTGACAATCGGTCCCATTTCCGCCGTCGATTCCGGTACCGCTCCGGCGCAACTGTTCCGCAAGGGCTTTGCGCTGAAACATGCGGTCGCCGGCAAACTGGCCGCCGACTATCGCAGTGTCCGCATCGAGAAGATCCGCGCCAATGGCTACCAGTGGTCGAAGGGACGCCTGCGTTTCCACCTGGCCCGCGAGTTCGGCTTCTGCTACGGCGTCGACCGTGCCGTCGACTATGCATACCAGACGCGCCGCCGTTTTCCCGACCGGTCGATCTACCTGACCGGCGAGATCATTCACAATCCCCAGGTCAATAGCCGGCTGCGCGCCGCAGGCATCCGGTTTCTCGGCGATGCCGGAGCACGATTGGAGGCGCTCGGCCCGGACGACGTGGTGATACTGCCCGCGTTCGGGGTCACGATCTCGATGCTGGCCCGATTGCAGGACCAGGGCTGCACGGTGATCGACACCACCTGCGGATCGGTGATGAACGTCTGGAAGAACGTGCTCCGCTACGCCCACGATGGATTCACCTCGATCATCCACGGCAAGGTGCAGCACGAAGAGACGCAGGCCACCGCGTCTCAGGTCCTCAAATATCGAGGAGGACGGTCGCTGGTGGTGCTCGATCGCGAGGAAGCGGGTGTCGTCTGCGACTTCATCCGCCGCGGCGGCGACGAATCGGCGTTCATGGCACGTTTCAGCGGCGCCACCTCGCCGGATTTCTCGCCGCGCCGCGATCTGGCACGCGTGGGACTTGCCAACCAGACCACCATGCTGATGTCCGAATCGCTCGCCATCGGCGATCTCTTCAGGCAGGCCATGGCGGCCAGGTTCGGAGAGACCAGTCTGGATGCGCACTACCGTGCGTTCGACACCATTTGCAGCGCGACTCAGGACCGGCAGGATGCCGTGTCGGCGCTGCTGGAGCGCTCGGCGATCGACCTGATGATCGTCATCGGCGGCTACAACAGCAGCAACACCAGGAATCTGGCCCGTCTCGCCGCGGAGCGGGTGCCGACGTATCACATCGCCGACGCCAAGTGTCTGACGTCCGGCAGTGAACTGCGGCACCAGCCCGTGGTCCAGACGCCGGCGCCACGGCGCGGATTCAAGGTGAACGAAGTGCGGACCGCCAACTGGATGCCGCAGGGAACCGTCACCGTCGGACTCACCGCCGGCGCGTCGACACCGGACTCGGTTGTTGGACAGGTCATCGACCGCATCGAATCATTTGCAGCCAGCGACGACTGACCAGCGCGCGGCCGGGAGGGCCTGCCCTGTCCTCTCCCCGTGCAGTAAACGTTTCCAAGCTTCACGCAGTCTGTGCAGAGGAGGACGTGGAATCTCATCAGGTTGGAGGAAGACCGATGCGCTGGTGCTCTATCGCGCTGCTCGGATTTCTGTTTGTGTCTGCCTCGGCGCCGGTCGACGCCAAGAATCAGGGCCGCCGGCCACACCGCTGGTGGCAATCCGCCGAGGTCACGCAGCTCCTGCAGTTGACCGATGCGCAATCGGCCAGGCTCGATCGGATTTACCAGCGGGCGCTTCCGAAGCTGCGGGAGTCGATGCGGCGACTCAACGCCGAGGAACGAACCCTGTCTCATCTCGTGGCAGACATAAACGTAGAGGAAATCGACGTCACGAGGCAGATTGACCGGGTCGAGGCGGCCCGCAGCGAGCTCAGCAAGACCCGCATTCTGATGGTGTTCCGAATGTCCCGGGTCCTGACAGCGACCCAACAAGACCTGCTCGACGAGTGGACGAAGCGGGACGCGGACACGCTCCGCTCGAATCGCACCCGCGACAAATGACGGTGGCCCCACGCACCCTACGAACGACACGTTCATGCGATCGCCTGGAGCATCGAGCCGTTGGGGAAGAATCGTTCATCGTTCGAGGTCTAGCATAGTATCGAAATGATGCATCGGACCCGCGACGCCGCCGATCGGACGCTGAGGAGAGATATCGAGATGTGGAGTGCAGCCCGCCGTTGCTCGTTCGCCCTGTTCGCCATCGCATTCGTCAGCAGCAGTGGTCTGGCCCAGACAACGGAAACCGACATCGCCGATCTCATCCAGCAGGCCACCACCCGGCTCGCGGTCATCCAGACACCGGGCAGCGGGCCAACCGTCGAACTGACGTTGGAAGACGCCATAGCCAGAGCGCTCGAACGCAATCTCGATCTGGCGGTGCAGCGGCTCAATCCGCAGGTCCTCGATCTGAACCTGGCGCAACAGCTTTCCTTCTACCGACCGTCGGTGAACTCGTCGTTTGGCAACACCTCGCGAACGAACCCATCGTCGACCCAGCTCGACGGGGGCGAGTCGGTGGTCAGCAAGACCGCGACCTTCAACGGCGGAATCAGCCAGCCGGTCCAGTGGGGCGGCGGCAACTACCAGGTGAACTTCAACAACAACCGCTCGGCCTCTACCAATTTCTTTTCCAGCTTCAACCCGAGCTATCGGTCGTCGTTTCAGGCAAGCTATACCCAACCGCTTCTGCGTGGGTTCAGGATTGACAACACGCGGCAGCAGATTCGGGTCACACGCATCAACCGGGACATCGCCGACATCGACCTGCGGCAGTCGATGACCAACACCGTCTCGTCGGTGAGCAACGCCTACTGGGACCTGCTCTACGCCACCCAGACGCTCGCGGTACAGCAGCAGGCGCTCGATCTCGCTGAAGAGCTCGTCCGCGACAACCAGGCGCGGGTCGAGATCGGCACCCTCGCTCCCATTGACATCGTCCAGGCCCAGTCGGAGGCCGCCTCGCGGCGTCAGGCGCTGGCGCAGGCCGAACAGGCGCTCGCCAGCGCCGAGCTGGTCCTGAAGCAGCTCATCGTCAACGGTACCGACGACGAGTACTGGACCGCCACGCTGAACCCGGTCAATCTGCCGACGATCGAGGCGCCACCGATCGATCTCGAAGTGGCGATCCGGACGGCGCTTGACCAGCGCACCGATCTGGCCCGCTCGCGGCGACAACTGGACATCAATGAGATCAACCTGTCGGCGATGCGCAACAATACGCTGCCGGCCGTCGACCTCGTCGGCACCTACCAGTTGCAGGGTCAGGGCGGCACCCGGTTCGAGCGTTCCGGACTCGGCGGTAGAGTCACCACGGAGGTCCCGGGTGGCATCACCGATGCGTTCGATCAACTGTTCGACGCCCAATTCCCGGTGTGGACGGTCCAGTTGCAGGTGAGTTATCCCCTGGGCCAGAGCGCCGCGGACGCGCAGCTCGCTCGAGCCCGGCTGCAAACCCAGCAGGTGCAGGCCCAGCTTCGCCAGCTTAACCTCCAGGTGGCCACCGAGGTCACCAATGCGGTCGTACAGGTTCGGGCGATCGAGCGGCGCATCGAAGCCGCCATCGCGGCGCGGCAGTTGGCCCAGGAGCAGTTGGCTGCCGAGCAGAGCCGGTTCGAAGCCGGGTTGACCACGAACTTCTTCGTCGTGCAGGCCCAGCGAGATCTGGCGACGGCGCAGGACGCCGAACTGCGGGCCATCCTCGACCAGCAGAAGGCGCTCGTCGAACTCGATCGCGTGCAACGGACATCGCTGTCGAACGCGGGAATCCAGATCGTGCAGTAATCGTCAACCGGGACAGTGCAGAATCGTCAACCAAGCGAGGGTTGTACCCCATGAAGAAACTGTTCGTCGGCATCGTGCTGATCGGCGCCGGTATTACGGCGTACGGCTACCTGGGATTCACCACGACGGAATTCGTGCCCGAGGTCAGCACCGTCGATCTGACGCGTGGTGACGTCGTGGACACCGTCGGCGCCACCGGCGCGCTCGAGGCGGTGACGACCGTCCAGGTCGGCAGCCAGGTCTCCGGCATCATCGAAGCGCTCTACGCCGACTTCAACTCGATCGTCCGCAGGGGCGACGTCATCGCCCGGCTGGAGCCGTCGCTGTTCGAGACCCAGATCGAGCAGGCGCGCGCGAATCTCGTGCGATCCGAAGCGGACCTCGAGCGGTTGCGGGTGACCCTCGATGACGCCCGGACCCAGTTGAAGCGCTCCGAGGGCCTGGCGGCCCAATCGCTCATCTCTGCCAGCGAGCTCGAGGCGGGGCAACTCGCCGTGCGGTCGGCGGAGGCGCAGCTCAAGTCGTCCGAGGCGAGCGTCATCCAGTCGCAGGCCTCGCTGAACCAGAACGAAGTGAATCTGGGACACACCGTCATCACCGCGCCTATCGATGGCATCGTCATCGCCCGTCAGGTGGATGAGGGCCAGACGGTCGCCGCTGGCATGTCGGCGCCGGAACTGTTCATCATCGCGGCCGACCTGACGCAGATGCAGGTGATCGCGAACATCGACGAGTCGGATGTCGGACGCATCCGGCCGGGGCAGCCGGTGACCTTCACGGTGGACGCGTACGTGGCTGAGGAATTCGACGGGACGGTGTCGCAGATCCGCCTCGAACCGGTCGTCCTGCAGAACGTCGTCACCTATGCGACGGTCATTGACGTACCGAACAACGAGCTCAAGCTGAAGCCCGGTATGACCGCCACGGTCACCCTGGAGATCGCCCGGAGCGAAGACGTGCTGCGCGTGCCGAACGCGGCGTTGCGCTTCAGGCCCACCCCGGACATGTTCGCGGCGCTGAACCAGCCGGTGCCCGAGATTCTGCAACGCGGCGGCGGTGGCGCCGGCGGCGGACAGAATCGCGCCAGCGGCGGGGGCCGGGGACGCGGAGGTTTCGGCGGCGGCGCGGGGGGCGCAGGCTTCGCCGACATGAGTGAGGCCGAGCGGCAGGCGATGCGCGAGCGCATGCAGAACATGACGCCGGATCAGCGGGCGGAGTTCTTCGCGGCTCGCGGCGGCGCCGTCGGCGGCGGGCGCCAGGGCGGCGCCGGCGGCGGGCCTCTCAGACGAGCCAATCCGAACACGACCGCCGTACCGACCTTCGAATCGGGCGCCTCGACGATTGATGCCCTGTTTGCGCCGTTGGAGATTGTCGAAACCGCGGGTCGCGTCTGGGTCCTCGAGAACGGCCAGCTCACGCCGGTCGATGTGCGCCTCGGTGTGACCGACGGTACCGCCACCGAACTGATCGGCGGGCGCGGAGGTCGTGCCCGCGCGGCGGGCCGCGCGGCCCCCGACCCGCAGATTCGCGAGTTGCGCCAACAGATCGCGATGCTTGAAGATGGAGACGCGCGGCGGAACCTGGAACAGATGCTGGCGCGGCTCGAAGCGGAACCTGCTCCGCCTCAAGCGGCACCGCCGATGGTGGCGTCGTCGACGCTGTCGGACGGGGCGCAGCTCGTCACCCGGATCACCACCCTGGACGGCGATCTGGCGGCTGGCTCCTCCGCAACAGGAAGTTCGCCGCTGATGCCGCAATTCGGACGGCGCGGCCGCCGGTAGAGAGCGGAACCGATGGCCGCCTCCATCTCGGTCCAGAAGCTCACGAAGGTCTACGACCTGGGTGAAGTCAAGGTCCGCGCGCTGCGCGGCGTAACAACCGACATTCACGAGGGCGAGTTCGTCGCTGTCATCGGACCTTCCGGGTCAGGCAAGTCGACCTTCATGCACATTCTCGGTTGTCTGGACAGACCCACCACGGGCCGCTACATGCTGGACGGCCATGACGTCTCCACCCTGTCAAAAAACGCCCTGGCGGCGGTGCGCAACAAGAAGATCGGTTTCGTGTTCCAGGGGTTCAACCTGCTGGCCCGTACTTCCGCCATCGACAACGTCGAACTGCCGCTGCTCTACAACGGAAACGGCATGCGCGGCAAGGAACGGCATCGACGGGCAAGAGAGGCGCTGGAGGCGGTCGGACTGACAGACCGCGCGAAGCATCTCCCCAATCAACTCTCCGGCGGTCAGCAGCAACGCGTCGCCATTGCGCGTGCGCTCATCAACGAGCCGTCGATCCTGCTGGCGGACGAGCCGACGGGCAATCTCGATTCGCGCACCAGCGTCGAGGTGATGGATATTTTTCAGCGCCTGAACACTGAACGCGGTATCACCGTGCTGCTGATCACCCACGAGCAGGAGATCGCGGAGTACGGCACACGCATCGTCGCGTTCAGAGACGGCAGGATTGTCAGCGACAAGCAGAGCACCACACGGCGGATGGCCTCGGAACAGCTCGCTGCCCTGCCGCCCGAAGATGACCAGGGCGACGCCGGCGGTCCGCTGCCGGACGGCGTCGATCCGGCAGACAAGCAGCCACAGGCCGGCGCGTCGGCCGACCCCCTCGATCTCGACCTTCACCGCGATCCAGCGCACCAGACGGAGTGAACGGACATGTCACTGCTCATGATTTTCCGCGTAGCCCTCAAGGCCCTTGGCCGCAACAAGATGCGGACAGCCCTCACGATGCTGGGCATGATCATCGGTGTTGCCGCCGTCATCACGATGGTGGCGCTGGGCACCGGCGCACAGCAGCAGATCGAAGAGCAGGTCCAGGCGGGTGGCACCAATCTCATCACGATCCGCGCCGGCAACTGGAACCGGGGCGGGGTCAGCAGCGGGATGGGCTCGTCGCCTCGTCTCAAGGCCGATGATGTGGACGCGCTGCGCGAACAGGTTCCTGACGCGCAGTACCTGACCGCGAGTGTCAGCACCCGCGATCAGATCATTGCGCGCGGAGAGAACTGGCAGACCCGCATCGAAGGCACCGACATCGAAATGCCGCTCATCCGGTTCTGGGATGTCGCACTAGGCACGTTCTTCACCGCCACCGACGTCAGCAGCGCCGCCAAGGTGGCCGTCCTCGGGTCCGTGGTGCGCGACAACCTGTTCGGCGAGGGGGCCGACCCGGTCGGCCAGACGCTCAGGATCCGCAACCAGTCGTTCAAGGTCATCGGCGTCATGGCGACGAAAGGATCCTCCTCGTTCGGCGAGGACCAGGACGACACCATCTTCGCTCCCTACACGACGGTCCAACGCAAGCTCAGGGGACGTGACGGCACCAACATCTCCGGCATCACCGTCTCGGCGCGCAGCGCGGACCGGATCCCGCAGACGACTTTACAAATCGAAGAAGTCCTGCGCGCTGAGCACGAGCTGATTCCGGGCCAGGAAAACGACTTCATGGTGCGCACGCAGGACGACATGATGAGCATGCTCACCAGCACGACGCAGACGATGACCATGTTCACCCTGGCCATCGCGGTCGTGTCGCTGGTGGTCGGCGGTATCGGCATCATGAACATCATGCTGGTCTCGGTCACCGAGCGCACCCGTGAAATCGGGCTGCGGATGGCGGTGGGCGCCAAGGGTCAGGATGTCCTCTGGCAGTTCCTGGTCGAAGCGATGGCGCTCAGTCTGGTGGGCGGAATGGTGGGCGTCGGGCTGGGATTCGGTATCTCGGAGGGCCTCACCCGGTTCCTCGCGTGGCCCACGGCGGTCCCGCCGGACGCCGTGGTGATCTCGGTCGGCTTCGCAGCCTTGATCGGTATCGTGTTCGGGTTCTACCCCGCCTGGAAGGGCGCCCAGCTCGACCCGATCGAATCATTGCGATTCGAGTAGTCTCGCGTGTCACCAGCCATGACCCGACGCAATCCGGCACGGAGGAACCCATGAAGCGATTGGTATTGCTGGCAGCGATGCTCGCACTCGCCGGCGCGCCGGCCGCGTTGGTCTCGGCCCAGGGCGTCGATTTCTCGGGCACCTGGAATCTCGACCGCGACAGCAGTGTCATCCCGCAGGGCCGGGGCGGCGGCCGAGGCGGAGGTGGCGGCGGCCGAGGCGGAGGTGGCGGCGGCCGAGGCGGAGGTGGCGGCCTGAGGACGGCCGACACCGTCGTGATCAGCCAGACCGCATCGAGCATCACGCTCGAGCAACAAGGCGCCGGTGGTCAGAGCCGGACATTGGAATACGCGCTCGACGGCAGCGAGACGACCATCGATCAGGCGCGCGGCACGCTGACGGTCGCCTCCAGGTGGGACGGAGCGACGCTGGTGACCTCGGGTAACCAGGAAATAGAAACGCAGCGCGGGAACTTCTCGCTCGAGTTGACGGAACGCCGGACCCTCAGCGCGGACGGTCAGACGCTGACGGCCGAAATCACGCGGACAACACCGGCGGGCGACCGGACCTCCACGCTCGTCTACAGAAAAGCGATGTAGGCCCGGCGGCGCGCTCAGCCCTGGCCGACTGACGGACGGCGGCGCCCACGGTCACGCGGACGCCGCTGGTCGCATCCGAGTGATCGCCTATTGGGCGGCCCGCGTGGCCGTCCAGTCTCCCCCGGCGTAGCCGCCGAAATCCGCACTGCCGGCGAGCTTGTCGCCGTCCAGCATCCCCTCCATCGCAATCTCGAAGAAGGCGCCGTCCGCGTCGATCTCGATCGACCATGTCAGTTTGTTGCCTGACACCGTCCCGCCGTCGAATTCAACGGTCCCTTGATCGCTGATGAGCGATCCGCTCAACGACTCGCCATCCTGCGCCAAAACCAGAGTGGCTGAGGTGGATCCCTGGTCGGTGTTGAACGTCATGTTCCAGCGTCCGGATACGTCAGTCTGGGCCGACACGAGCGCCAACGCCATGGCGGCCAGGATCGCTGTTGTCGCTACTCGAATTCGCATGTTCATCACTCCTCACACTGGGTGAACGGCCATGCCGGCCACATGGCCACGGAAAAAGACGCTACGGCTCATCGCGTGCCCGACCGGAGCGTGCGCGTGCGATGCCCGCGAACGGCTACGCCAAAGTTTCGGCCGGTATCGTCACCATGAAATGCGAGCATTCATCTCTGGAAGTTCGGGCTAGCAGCCCGTGGTGAAACCCCGCGTTGCACCACGGGCTGCTAGGTCGTGACTTCGTCCGGCAGCGACTCGAGCAACGCCGCCACCGTGTGTCCGGAGACGGGGTCGACCAGCGCAGGTGCAATCTCCACCAGCGGCCCCAGCACGAAACGCCGAGAACGAAACCTTGGATGGGGCAAGCATAACATCGGAGTCTCCATGATCACATCTCCGACGAGTACAAGATCGAGGTCGAGCGTACGAGGCGCACCAGGGTGGAGCCGTACACGACCGCGTTCACGCTCGATCTCCAGCAACGCGGCCAGCAACCCCTCGGGCGCCGCCGACGACGTGCCGACGAGCGCACCGTTGAGGTAGAGCGGTGCGTTCGCGCCATGTTCCGGCAGGGTCTCGATGAAACGCGAGACAGCGACGTTTGCCAGCAGTGCTTGGAGCCGATCGACGGCAAACGCGAGATGCGCAACGCGGTCCCCAAGATTGCTCCCGAGCGCCACCGCCACGAGCCGCGCCGGTCGTTCCATTCCGATCTCGCCGGTCTGCGACCCGTATGACGCAGCCGGCAGGCGGGACAGCGGCTACGGTGCGCTCTGCCTCTCTTTGCAGGTGATGCACACGCGCGTCCAGGGAATCGCGTTCAGCCGCGCCTCGGCCACGGGCTCGCCGCAATCGCGGCACACGCCGTAGATTCCCCGTTCGATTCGCCAAAGCGCCTCCTCGATCGCCTGCAGAATCTTGGCGTCGGTCTGCTTCAGCTTGAGCTGGATGTGCACTTCGTTGTTGCCGGTCGCCTGATCGGCCAGGTCGCCTTGTCGGCTGCTGGTACCTTCGGACATCTGGATCGGCTTCGCACCGGCGCCGGACGACAAGATTTCGGAGCGCTTGCGTAAGAGCGCCTCCCTGTATTGCGCCACGTCCATCGAGACTCCTACTGGCAACCCGTGGCGGAATTCACGCTCAACGTTGCCCGGTTTCGTGCACGGGCCACGGTGCAGCCTCCGGGATAATACCAGAAATCGCCGGGATCACTCGGCGCGCAGCGTGCCCAGCGGTTTCTTGCGCAGGACGTCGAGACTCGAGCCCACGCCGACGACGCCGACCACAAGCGCGGTGATCACCAGCCCGCCCACGTTGACCAGCGGCGCCGGATTCCAACTGATCTCCAGCAGAAAACGGGTCAGTCCCCAGGTCAACGCTACAGCCCCGGCCGAACCGATCAACCCGGCCAGGATCCCCAACGTCCCGTACTCGAACAGAAGCATCAGGACGATGGTCCGGCTCGTCGCGCCCAGCGTCTTCAGTATCGCGGTCTCGTACAACCGCTGGAACCTCGTCATGGCCACCGATCCGATCAGGATCAACACGCCGCTCGCAAGGGCGATGCCACCGACGATCGAGATGGCGAGCGTGACGAAGGAGAGTATGCGCCTGATGGTCGCGATGACCTCGAGTCCGTCGATTACGGACACGTTCGGAAACCCCGCAACCAGATCCCGCTGCAACCGGGCCCGCGCCGGCGCCGCGGCCGGACCCTGCATGAACGCGATGAAGCTGTGGGGCGCCTCCTCGAGCACCCCGGGCCGGAAGAGGAACATGAACCCCCCGCTACGCGAGTCGTCCCAGTCGACCGTGCGCACGCTGGATACTGTCGCCGATACCTCGCGTCCCAACACGTCAAAACGGAGCGTGTCGCCGATCTCGAGATCGAGCCGATCGCGTACGCTTGTCTCGATCGACACTTCGGCCCGGTCCGACGGCGCAGCGGTCCAGAACGCTCCGGCGACGACGCGTTCGTTCTCCTCGAGATGCCCGCGGTAGGTCACCGTGTACTCGCGTCCCACGCCCCGCCGTCGCAACGCACGAGACCCGTCCAGGGTGGTTCGGACACCGGAGACGCCGGTGACCCTGGCGCGAATCACCGGCAGCAGGTCCGCTTCCACACCGGTCTGCTCCTCAATCATGGCGCGGACGCCGTCAGCCTGGTCCTGTTGAATGTCTATCAGGAACATGTCCGGCGTGTCTTCGCGGATCTCGAGCGCGAACGCGCTCAGGAGGTTGGCCTGGACGGCCTGAATCCCGATGATGAAGAAGCTGCCGAGGCCGACCGCCAGCAGGATGACGCGTGTCTGGTTTCCCGGCCGGGCCAGATTGAGAATCGCGTGTCGTACGGCGAAACCTGCTCCGGCGCCAAGCGGCTGGATGACGCGAATCAGGCCCTGGCCGGCCAGGTAGAGCAGGAGGGCAACGGTCGCAAATCCACCGCACACCCAGATCCCGGCCTCCCACGACGAGGCCTGCCAACTGGCCAGCAGCACCAGCCCCACGACCAGCAGTGCAACGACCCCGCCCTGCACCCAGTCGCGCGCCGGGGTTGTCACGAGCCCCCACCGAAGCAACGCCAGCGGTTTGATCGCCCGCATCTCGAGCAGTGGCCCCAAGGCGAAGAGCAGCGAGACGATGACACCGACGCCGAGCCCCTGTGACACTGCCGATGCAGTGAGTCCGTAGGACAATTCCGTCAATCCGGCCGCGGACGCCGCCTGCTCGGTCAGCGACGGCGGAATCGACGCCATGATGCCGCCAGCCAGCGCGACTCCGAGAATGGACCCGGCCAGACCCATTGCGGCGACCTGCGTCACGTAGATGGCCAGCACCTGCCCGCCGGTTGCCCCGAGACACTTCAGAATGGCAACGCTCCGGATGCGCTGCTGCATGAACACCCGCGTGACGCTCCACACGCCGATGCCGCCCAGGACCACGACAACGAACCCGATCAGGCTCAGGTAGTCTTCGGCGCGCGACAGATTCCTGGCGATGCGGTCCTCGGTGCGCCGATACGATCGGATACTGACGAACTCGTCGCGCAATGGCGCCCGCAGCGCGGCGACCAACGGATTGATCCGCGCGTCGGGCACTCGCAGAAGCAACTGCCGCTCGGCCCGGCTGCCGACATCGAGCA
Organism: Vicinamibacterales bacterium; assembly: GCA_965220695.1. Classification (GTDB taxonomy): domain Bacteria; phylum Acidobacteriota; class Vicinamibacteria; order Vicinamibacterales; family UBA8438; genus UBA9620. The sequence goes on from OZ244838.1 coordinate 1,868,489, forward strand.
ATCCGGTGGCCAGCAGGTCGTCATGGTCGACCAACACACGCGGCCCAAGACTGAAGGCGCCCAGTTGCCCGCCCGGCTCCCGCACGATGACACCCCGGATCTCGAACATCCCCTGTCCAATGATGATGTCGTCGCCAACGCCGAGATCCAGTTGGGCGAGCAGTTCCGGGCGCACCAGCGCTCCCCCGCCGGCAAGCAGGCGATGCTGGTATGGGCGGTCGTCCTGAAGCACGAATTCGCCGTAGAACGGGAACGCCGCCTCCACCCCCCGTACCTCGACAACCTTCGCGATGGTCTTCGTGTCATCCGCCGGACGCGCCATCGTCGCCATCTCGATCGACGCGGTGTGCGCGACGACCGGTTCGGCCGCCAACGCCGTGTCAATCAGCCGCAGGGCTTCCTCGGTCCAGGGCTGGTCCGTTTCGATCAGAACGTCGGCCGCGGTCAGCGCCCGGGTCTCGGACGTCATCGCCACCGCCACGCTCTGGATTACCGAGCGAAGCGCCACGATGGCGCCGACGCCAATGGCTACGCAGAGGAAGAAAAAGACCAGCCGGCGCCAGGACGCCCGCAGCTCGCGACCGACCATGCGCAGGACGAAGGTCATCCGCTCACCTCGACCGCCGCCGGCGTCAGCCGCGTCGTCTCGCCATCGCGCATCTGCAGCATGATGCCGGCCGACGACGCCAACTCGGCATCGTGGGTGACCAGCACGATGGTGGTCCCGCGCGTCCTGTTGACGGTGTGCAGCAATTCGACGATGTGCCGCCCGTTGGCACTGTCGAGGTTGCCGGTCGGTTCGTCGGCGAGCAGAATCGGCGGGTCGTTCGCCAACGCACGGGCGATCGCCACACGCTGCTGCTCTCCCCCGGACAACTGCGCCGGATAGTGGTGGGCGCGGCCTTCAAGGCCGACATCCGAGAGTAGCGCCGCCGCCCGCGCGCGCGCATCCGATTCCCCGGCGATCTCGAGTGGGACCAGGACGTTCTCGAAGGCGGTCAGCGACGGCATCAGATGGAAGAACTGGAAGACGAATCCGATCTTCCGCCCTCTGAGTCTGGCCAGCGCATCCTCGTCAAGCGCGGTGATGTCCTGTCCGTCAATCGCGATCGTCCCGGTGGTCGGCACGTCAAGTCCGGCGATCAATCCAAGCAGGGTCGACTTGCCGCTGCCCGACGGGCCGGCGATAGAGAGGAAACGCCCCGCCTCCACAACGAGATCGAGCGGCTGCACGATGGTCAGCGGCTCACTGCCGCTGATGACGGTCTTCGATACGTTGCGCAACTCGATCATCGATTCGTGTCCAGCAACCCGGGGTCGGCCGTGACCGGGTCATGGAGGGCAGGTGTCCGCGGCTTTTGCCACGGGCGGCCAGCAACTACCGTGCGGTCGCCGGCAGCACCGGTAGCAGCGGCTGCAGCGCGTCGTAGACCCGAGCGGCCACGATCTCGGTTCCGGCCGCGTTGGGGTGGATGCCATCAGACTGATTGAGGGACGAGTCGGCGGCGACCCCATCGAGCAGAAACGGCATGAGCGTCACATCGAAGTCTCGCGCCACCTCGCGAAAAGTGTCACGAAACTGCGCCGTGTAGATCGCTCCGAAATTGGGGGGCGCCTCCATGCCCGCCAACAGTACTTCGATACCGCGCTCCCTGGCCAATGAGACGATTCTGGACAGATTCTGTTTCATCTGGTCGACCGGCAGCCCGCGCAGCCCGTCGTTGCCACCCAGCGCTACTATGAGGATACGGACATCCCCCTCCATGGACCACGCCGCCCGACGCCACCCGGCCGCCGACGTATCCCCGGACACACCGGCGTTCACCACCGTCACGTCGTAGCCGTCACCGCTGAGACGCCGTTGCAACAACGCCGGAAACGCCTGGTCCTCAGCGAGTCCGAGCCCCGCCGTCAAACTGTCTCCCAGCGCCACGAGCAGCGGCCCGCGATCGGCCGCCGGCGCCGCCTGGAGGGAACCGTCCGGCGGCTCGCCCGTCCGGTCGCGGGCGCCTGCGAGGTCCGGAAGAACAGGTTGCGGCGCCGGCTTGTCCCGTGGCCCGCACGCCAGCGCCGCCGCCCCAAGCGCAACCGCAAGCAGACTGCGGAAGACGGCGCCCGAGGCATTGGACATCGTCCTATTATGCAACAGCGATTCTGGTCGACGACCGCCGGCGGCCGCGACCCTGTTCCGCGGCGCCGCACTCGCACGCAGACCACGCTTGTGTCAGCAAACCCGGCATGTAGAATAGGCTGATCCGGCAGGCGACCCACTGTGGCGTTCGAGGTCCCGTTCACATGAATGCAACCATTCTCGCCCTCATCGGTCTCTCGTGCATCTACCTGGGCTATCGGTTCTATTCGAAATTCATCGCCGAGAAGATCTACCAGCTCGACCCGAATTTCGAGACCCCCTCCCACGCGCAGCGGGATGACATCGACTATGTCCCGACCAACCGGATCGTCCTGTGGGGCCATCATTTCACGGCGGTGGCCGGCGCCGCGCCCATCATCGGTCCAGGCATCGCCGTTATCTGGGGTTGGCTGCCGGCGTTCATCTGGGTGATCGTCGGCACCATGTTCTTCGCCGGGGTGCACGATTTCGGCGCGGTCTGGGCCAGTGTCCGGAACCGGGCGAAGTCCGTCGCCTCCCTGAGCGGCGACGTCGTGAGTCCGCGGGCTCGAACCCTGTTCGGAATCGTCGTGTTCTTCCTGCTGATGATGGTCAACGCCGTCTTCGGCGTGGCGATCTCTGATGCCTTTCAGGAAACCCCGAGCAGCGTCATTCCGGCCTGGACCGCGGTTGGCGTAGCGGTGGTCATCGGTGTCCTTATCTACCGCATGCACGTGCCGATTCTGTGGCCCACCGTCGTCGGCACGGTGGTGCTGTACGCGGTCATCTATCTCGGCGAGGCGGTGCCGATCGAGTTGACGGCGGGCGTGTTGGGCCTGCCGGTCGGCGCCCAGTGGATCCTCATCCTGTTCCTCTACGCCGGTATCGCGTCCCTGCTGCCGGTCTGGTTGCTGCTGCAGCCGCGCGACTACATCAACGGCATTCAACTGTTCATCGGACTCGGGCTCCTCTACGGCGCGGTGATGATTGCCAGCCCGTCGATCGTGGCGCCGGCCATCAATCCCAACCTGCCCGCCTCGGCGCCGCCGATCTTCCCGCTGCTGTTCGTGACAATCGCCTGCGGGGCCATTTCCGGCTTTCATGGCCTGGTCGGTTCCGGCACGACGTCTAAGCAGCTCGACAAGGAGACCGATGCCCGGTTCGTCGGCTATCTCGGTTCGTCCGGCGAAGGCGCGCTCGCGCTGGTGGCGATCATCGCGGCCACCGCCGGTTTCGCATCGCTGGGCGAGTGGGAAACGATGTACTCGGAATTCGGGAACGGCGGGATGGCGGCCTTCGTCACCGGCGGCGCGCGCATCGTCGCGGCCGGTGTCGGCATCTCGACCGAGTTCGCGGCCACCCTGCTTACCGTCATGGCGGTGCTGTTCGCCGGCACCACGATGGATGCCGGGGTCCGGCTGCAGCGCTACATCGTGCAGGAGTGGGGCACCATCTACAACATCCCGGTCTTGCAGAACGGCTACGTGGCCACGGTCGCGGCGGTCGCCGCCTGCCTGCTGCTGGCGTTCGGCGCCGGCGGACCGAGCGGTGAGGGCGGCATGCTCATCTGGCCCCTGTTCGGCACGACCAACCAACTCCTCGCCGGGCTGACGTTGCTGATCATCTCCGTCATGCTCGTGAAGCTGGGCCGGCCGGCCCGCTACACCCTGATCCCGATGATCTTCATCACCACGGCCTCGCTCGGCGCCGCGCTCGTCCAGCTCAGATCGCTGTACAACGAAGGCGGCATCCTCTATCCGCTGCTCTGGATCGACGTCGTTATCGTCTTCTTGGCGATCTTCACGATGCTGGAAGCCGGCTCGGCGTTCATGCGCGAGAAACGGGCGGCCGAGGCGAAAGCGGGCGCCTGATCCGCCTCGGCGGTCATACCAGCATGACGGAGCCCCAGAGCCGGTTCGAGCGAGTGAAGGCGCTGCTCGAAGAGTTCTACGTCGCCCCTCATCGGGGCGCCGTGGCCCGGGCGCGCCGCGACGAAGATGACCTGTTCATGCTCTTCGTGTTCGCCGAGTTGATGGGTGTCCCCAACCCGGCGGCGTACTACACCCTCGAACTCCAACCGCTGCTGCTGGAGCGCTTCCACGACTGGCATCGCCGTCAGGGGCTCGATCATTCACCGCTCGACGGATTCCGCTGCTGCTGACGGCCGGAATGCTCCCCGCCACTTCCCCCTGCACCGATCCCGAGCGGAGGCTCTCGTGGACACGCTGCTGACCCGGCCCCTGCTCTTCGTCGGCGGGAAGGGGGGTGTCGGCAAGACCACGACAGCGGCCGCGCTCGCCGTGGCGGCCGCCAGCCGGAACCGCCGCTGTCTGCTCGTTTCCACCGACCCCGCCCATTCGCTCGCCGACCTGTTCGGCCGCACCATCGGCAACCGCGACACCGCTCTGATCCGGTCGCTGTGGGCCCTTGAGATCGATCCCGATCAGCAGGCGAACGAGCACCTCGCCAGCGTCAAGGCGCGCATGAAACGCCTCGTCCATCCACGTGCGTACGACGAAATCGACCGGCAACTCGATCTCGCCCGACTGGCCCCCGGAACGATGGAGGCGGCGATGCTGGAACGGGTTGCAGAGGTCATGGCGCTGGCGGGGACCGCATACGATCAGGTCATCTTCGACACCGCGCCCAGCGGGCATACGGTGCGGCTCTTGTCACTGCCGGAAGTGATGGCGGCATGGATCGACGGCCTGCTCGGACACCGGAAGCGCTCGGCGCAGCTTGGGTCGGCATTGCGCCACCTGGGTGGTGGTCGCGTCAAGGGAGACGACCTCTCGATGCTGGATGCGGCGCAGGATCATGACGAAGGCAGCCGCGACGCCCAACTCAGCGACCTGCTCCTGGCACGCCGCCGCAAGTTCGTACGCGCACGCGAACTACTGCTCGACCGTGAACGGACCTCATTCCTGCTGGTGGTCAACCCCGACCGCTTGTCGGTCCTCGAGACCATCAAGGCACACGATATCCTGACCCGGTTCTCCGTGCCGGTGGGTGGACTTGTGGTGAACCGCGTGCTGCCTGCCGAGGCCGACGGTGCGTTCCTCGACGCACGGCGTAGGCAGGAAGCGCAGTACCTCACGCAGATTGACGACGTGTTCGCGCGGTTGCCGCGCGTGCGGGTGCCGCTGCTGCCGGGCGACGTGCGGGACATGGAGACGCTCGGTCGGCTCGGCCGCACCATTGCAGGCCTTGGTGTCACCGGTGGGGACACTGCATCACCGGCATAGCCGTGCGCGTCAATACCGGTAGTGCTCTGGCTTGTAGGGGCCTTCGGCCTTGACACCGATGTAATCGGCCTGCGCGGCGGTCAGGGTCGTCAAGCGCACGCCCAGGTGCTCTAGATGCAACCGGGCCACTTTTTCGTCCAGCAGCTTCGGCAGCATGTACACCCGCTTCTGATACTCGCCGTCGTTCTTGTGGAGCGCGATCTGCGCAAGCACCTGATTGGTGAATGACGCCGACATCACGAAGCTGGGGTGACCGGTCGCGCACCCGAGATTCAGCAGACGTCCTTCGGCCAGCACCATGACGCTGTGCCCGTCCGGGAACCGCCATTCGTCATACTGCGGTTTGATGTTCACGTGCTGGATGCCGGGAACCTTCTTCAGACCTGCCATGTCGATCTCGTTGTCGAAATGGCCGATGTTGCCGACAATCGCCTTGTCTTTCATTCTGGCCATCTGCCCGGCCGAGATGACATCCTTGTTGCCGGTGGTCGTCACGAAGATGTCGGCACGACCAAGCATTGCCTCCAGCGTGTTCACCTCGTACCCTTCCATTGCCGCCTGCAGGGCGCAGATCGGGTCGATCTCGGTCACCACGACCCGGCACCCCTGCCCGCGAAGCGCCTGCGCACACCCCTTCCCGACCTCGCCGAATCCACAGACCACCGCCACCTTGCCGCCGAGCATCACGTCCGTCGCCCGCAACAGACCATCAGGCAACGAATGCCGGCAACCGTACACGTTGTCGAACTTGCTCTTCGTGACCGAGTCGTTGACGTTGATCGCCGGAAACAGGAGGGTACCCGCCGCCATCATCTCGTAGAGCCGGTGCACCCCGGTGGTGGTTTCCTCGCTCACGCCGCGAATGGCCGGGCTGAGCCGGCGCCAATGACCGCTGTCGCGGGCCTGCAGGTTGCGCAACAGATCGAGGATGACCCCCCACTCTTCCGGCTCGTGCTCTGCGTCGAATCCGGGTACCTCACCGATGTTCTCGAACTCGAATCCCTTGTGCACCAACAGCGTCGCATCTCCGCCGTCATCCACGATCAGCGACGGTCCACCACCGTCTGGCCAGACCAGCCCTTCGTTCGTGCACCACCAGTAGTCGACGAGCGTCTCGCCCTTCCAGGCGAAGACCGGAACACCCCTGGGGTCAGCCTCCGTGCCGCCGGTCTCGGGTCGTCCGACCACGACGGCGGCGGCGGCATGATCCTGGGTCGAGAAGATATTGCATGACACCCAACGGACATCGGCGCCAAGGTCGACCAGTGTCTCGATGAGGACCGCGGTCTGGACGGTCATGTGCAGGCTGCCCATGACGCGGGCGCCAGCGAGCGGCGTCTGTGCCGAATACTCGTCACGCAACGCCATCAACCCCGGCATTTCCTGCTCGGCCAACCGGATCTCGTTGCGACCGAACGCCGCCAGTGACAGATCCGCGACCCTGAATGGCTCGCGTCCCGCCCGGGCGGCTTCCTCGAACGCGTGCGCCTTCTCAACAGCCGTCGGTCCCATTCCCGTTCTCCCCTCCTCGTGCCGGCCCGAGCGGCGTCCTGCTTTTCGGACGCACACCGAACCACGTCGACCGGACATGAAATACACCCCGTCGGCCAGTCAAGCGATTATCATAACCCGGTTGGCGGTACGTCCCCGCGGAGGCGACCTGCCATCACCCCGGGCTGCCAGGACCATGCAGGACACTCCGTCCATTCATTTCGGCAACCGACGGTGCTCGATTCTCGCATCGGTACTGGTCGCGATGATTGCAGCCGGCACCTCTGCGGCCCACGCCCAAACGGTCGAACCGATCGCCTACACGGTCCGGTTTCCGGAGCCGCACACTCACTACATGGTGGTCGATGCCAGCGTGCCGACCGGCGGCCGGACCGAAATCGAACTGATGATGGCCGTCTGGACGCCTGGGTCATATATGGTTCGAGAGTTCTCCCGCCACGTCGAGGCGCTGTCTGCCCACACATTGGATGGCCGTTCGCTGGCAACGCGCAAGTCCCGCAAGAACCGCTGGCGCATCGCCACCGGCGGCGCCGCGCGTATCGAAGTGTCCTACCGCGTCTACGCCAGGGAGATGTCTGTTCGCACGAACTGGATTGACGTGGACTTCGCGATGCTCAATGGTGCGCCGACATTCTTGACCCTGGCCGACGACGACACCGCCCGGCCCCATGACGTCAGGCTGGTGTTGCCCGCGGCGTGGACCGCGAGCGTGACCGCTCTGGCGTCCAGACGCGACCGGGGTCTGCACGCCTATCGCGCTGCCGATTTCGACGCCCTGGTCGACTCGCCAATCATCGTGGGCAATCCGGCCACCTACGAGTTCGCGGTCGGCGGCCTTCCGCACGCGCTGGTCAACGTCGGAGAGTCCGGCGTGTGGGACGGTCCGGAATCGGCTGCGGACGTCGAGACCATCGCGGAAGCGGCGTATCGACTGTGGGGAGAACTGCCGTACGACCGGTATCTGTTTTTCAACATGATCACGGAGGCCGGCGGCGGTCTCGAGCACGGGAGTTCCACCCTGTTGATGAGCAGCCGCTGGACCACGGGTTCGAGGTCACGCTACCTCCGCTGGTTGTCGCTGGTGAGCCACGAGTTCTTTCATGCCTGGAACGGCAAGCGGCTCCGTCCGATCGAACTCGGACCGTTCGACTACGAGCACGAGGTGCACACGGAAAGTCTGTGGGTCGTCGAAGGCATCACATCGTACTACGACGATCTCCTTGTGCGGCGAGCGGACCTGTCCACGACGGAAGAGTATCTGGAGGCGCTGTCCGACCAGATTCGTGCGCTGCAAGAGACTCCTGGCCGCGGGGTGCAACCGGTCGCGCAGGCCTCGTACGACGCCTGGATCAAGTACTACCGGTCCGACGAGAATTCGCCGAACACATCGATCAGCTATTACACCAAGGGCGCGGTGATAGGCTTTCTCCTGGACATGCGGATCCGCGCCGCCACTGGCGGCGCAAAGACACTGGACGACGTCATGCGGCTGGCCTACGGACGGTTCTCGGGGACTCGCGGCTACACTCCCGAGGACTTTCGGGCCGCCGCGGAAGACACCGCGGGTGTCGATCTCTCGGCCTGGTTCGCGCTGGCGCTCGATTCGACCGACGAACTCGACTACACCGAGGCGCTCGACTGGCTCGGACTCGAGTTCTCCGCTCCCCCGGAGGACGAGGAACGTGGCTGGATTGGTGTGCTGACGCGGACCGCGGGCGGCCGTCTGCTGGTCGCCCAGGTACGGCGCGGTACGCCTGGCTTCGCCGCGGGCTTCAACGTTGACGACGAAATCCTCGCCATCGGCGACCACCGGGTGCTGCCCGGCTCGTGGAACGAGCGGATCGGGCTCGTCCCGCCAGGATCGGAGGTCTCCGTGCTCGTCGCCCGGCGCGGCGCACTCCGACGCCTCACGGTGCCGGTGGTCGCCCAACCTGGCGAGCGGTGGGAACTGGCGTCAGTGGAAACACCGTCACCCGCCCAGACACGACGACGCGACGACTGGCTGAGCGGAGGTTGAGTGCACCGGTGCAACCGCCGCCGGCAGCCAGGAATCACATGCGTATCAAGGGGTGTCATCGTCAGGCCGCCACATTGTCCGCCGGAGTGATCGCGGTCACTCTTCTACTGGCGGCAGCGTCCTGCACGCCGCCGGCGCCGGAGACGCTCGCCGCGTACGAGTTGCGCGAGCGCCATTCCCGACAGACGCGTCCCGATCGAGGCGGTGAACGCATGCGCATGGTCGAACAGCAGTTGCTGCCTCGCGGCATCACCGATCCGAGGGTCATCGGTGCGATGGGACGCGTGCCCCGTGAACGATTCGTGCCGCTCGAACGTCAGCGCTTCGCCTACGATGACCGCCCGCTGCCCATCGGATACCGGCAGACCATCTCGCAGCCCTACATCGTGGCCTACATGACCGAGGCGCTCCGGCTGCACCCCGGCGCCCGGGTGCTCGAGATCGGTACCGGTTCCGGCTACCAGGCGGCTGTCCTCGCCGAACTCGCCGCCAGGGTCTATTCCATCGAGATCGTGCCGGCGCTGGCCGAGCGGGCCCGGGAGACGTTGACGGCGCTGGGATACGCGAACGTCGAGGTGCGGCTGGGGGATGGATACGCCGGATGGCCGGAGGAAGCGCCCTTTGACGCGATTATCGTCACCGCGGCCCCCGACCACGTGCCGGAGCCGCTCGTCGAGCAACTCGCGTCTGGCGGACGGATGATCATCCCGGTTGGACAAGACCGCCAGTCGTTGACCCTGATCACCCGCACCGGGGACGAGGTCACGCGCGAACGCATGCTGGGGGTGCTGTTCGTCCCGATGACCGGCGAGGCGGAGCGGCGATAGTGCGCACCGCCACGGGCTGCTACGCGACGGCTGGCGCGAGCGCGGCGATCGAGATCTGGGCGGCGGTACGCTCTGCGACATCGAAAAACGCGCGGGCCGCTGGCGAGTCCGATTCGGCCAGCACGATTGGGTGGCCGCTGTCGCCGCCCTCCCTGATCGGCTGATAGATCGGAATGCGCCCGAGGAACGGCACACCCATGTCGGCGGCCGCCGATTCGCCGCCGCCCTTGCCGAAGATGTCGCTTTCGTGGTCACAGCGGGGACAGAGGAAGTGACTCATGTTCTCGATCAGACCGAGTGTGGGCACGTTGAGTTTGCGGTACATCGCGACGGCCCGGCGCGTATCGGCGACCGACACCGCCTGCGGGGTCGTCACCACGACCGCCCCGGACACCGGCACGGTCTGGCTCAAGCTCAGAGCCACGTCACCGGTCCCCGGCGGCATGTCGACGACCAGGTAGTCCAACTCGGCCCAGCGCACCTCGCGGAAGAACTGCTGCACGACGCCGTGCAGCATCGGACCCCGCCAGATGATCGGCGTCTCGTCCTGGGTGAGGAATCCCATTGAGACGACAGGGATGCCGTATTTCTCGGCCGGCACGATCTTCTTCCCGTCGGTTTCGAGTTGCGCCCGCACGCCGAGCATCAGTGGAATGTTGGGGCCGTACACGTCGGCATCGATCATGCCTACCCGGCCGCCGTATTTCGCCAGCGCAATGGCGAGGTTGACCGCCACGGTGCTCTTGCCAACACCGCCCTTGCCAGCCCCGACCGCAATGATATTTCTGACACCGGGGATCGGGGCTCGACCCGCCTCGGGTGACGCGACCGCGCGCACGTTGGCGGTCATGCCGACCTTGACCCCCGTGACTCCATCAAGCGCCGACACCGCCGCCACCGCCTGATCGTGCATCTGCTCCTTCACCGGACAGGCCGGGGTGGTCAGCTCGATGTCGAAGGACACCGCTCCGTCCTCGATTCGCAGTTCCTTCACGAAACCGAGGCTGACGATGTCGCGACCCAGATCGGGGTCCTGTACGACCCGCAGCGCATCGAGCACCGCAGTCGGTTCAATTGTCCGTGTGCTCATTTCGACCTATCCTCTGTTGCAACTGTCCCGGACACATCTACAGATCCGGCCGGGCAGCCGCCGTGTTCAGTCTGTTCACGTTGTCGAAACGGTGACAACTCCGCCAGATCTACTGGATGGAGATACGCACCTGCACTCGTGTAGCGGGCGCGTAGGGCGGGGTTACGTCGAACCGCAGGTATGTGCCATGCCGCACGCCGGGCGGCACCACAAGCTGGAACTGGTGCGGCAGCAACCCGGCGCCGCTCCCCGCACAGGCGCCGCAGGAATTGAGCCAAACCTCGCCGCGCCCGCCGCACACGGGACAGGTGTGACGCAGCGACAGGTCCAGCGGCGCCAGGACTCCGGCGTCCGCCTGCCTTGGTGTCAGACGGACTTCGGCCGACACGGGACATTCAGCGACTGTGCCGAAGAAGGACGCTCGCATCCGATCGACCAGGCTCGAAACCGACGGAAAGTCGATGTCCACCTCGTCGGCGAACGCGGACTGGTAGCGGTGGCCGTACGGCGGCTCGGCGCCGTCCTGTTCGAATTCAGGCCGATCGCCGACTGCCGACACTTCGTAGGCCCGATGGCGCGATGACAGACGGCCCTCCGATCCGGAGTCGCCCGCATCTGCACGATTCCGCCGTGCCAACTCGCGGTAGGCGCGCCTGATCTCATTGACGTCCGCCGATGGCGGCAACCCGAAGCGTCGATCGTCCTCGCACATAGGCAACCTACGATAGGGGCCGTTCTCCAGCCTTGTCAATAGAGTACCCCGGATGGCCGCGTCGCGTCATGCAGCCGGTATCGGTGCCAGTCGAGGTTGTTCCACGGGCTGCCGGCAGGTCAGCCGGCGTCGAGCAACGGCAACCGCTCGCGGCGCCGGTCCGCTTCGAGAGACCGCACGTCGAGTCCAGTCTCGCACTCGTCACAGAGCAACTCGAAGACCGATCGATCGCTGATCGTGTTACATCCGTGGCGCGACCAGGGCCAGTTGCGATACGATGCTGGCGGCCATGACGACTGACAGGACCAACTTCAAGATCGTGACCGAGTCACGGGGCGCACGCTGGGTCGCGTGGGTAGCGACGGACGAGAGTGACACGCCATTCGGCTCGGTGCTGCTGATGGGCCGTACACAGACCGAGGCCGAGGCCAATGCGCAGGCCTGGGCCGACAAGCTCGCCAACGACCCGGTTCTCGCAACGCCTGCCCGGAACCCGCCCTCGTTCACACCCGCATCGCCGTGAACCGGTCGCCCCAGCGTTCCCCAGGAAGCAGCGACCCCGCCGTGTGGTGAACGGTCGTGCAGTTGGGTCCTTTCACCTCCAACGCGACGACATCCAGACCGAGCGCTCTGGCGACGTAGCCGCCTGCCACGCACCCGCAGGGCAGGGCGGCGAATTCTCGGAGTTCGAAAAGCGGCCCCAGTGACGACTGCTCAACCCGCGCTGCCGGCATCGCTCCCCCCAGGTCGACATTTTGGCTCACATGCAGTTAGACGTAGCAGCGAGACATTTGGTCCCTCGACACGGCAGTCGGTCGACCGCGATGACGGCCACCGGGGCGAGGACTGACCTTCGTGCGAGACCTGGAACCGCCGTCCTGTGGAAAACGTGTGGATGATGTGTGCATCTCCTGTGGATCGAACGTCGAATAAAAATTTTTCGACGTAAGGATCACGCGCCATTGCGAGGCGCGGCGCGATGTGCACCCGCCTTCGTCCTTTCCTTCGCTTGGCGACCCTCGGGCAACTGGCTAACATTCCAAATGTCAGATCGTCATCCCTGATCCCCTGCACTATCGTGAACGTCCAACGCATCGAACACGTCATCAACGGGCACGCCTACCAGATCGAGGCGATGCTGGTCGATCCGGATCGATGGCGCGCGTATCTTGTCAGCGTCCCCGGTGGCTCGACGGCGCTCATGCCCTTCTACGGCGCAACCCCTGAACAGGCGGTGCAACAGCTTACCGCCTGGCTGACCCTGGCCCACCAGGCGCCCAAAATTCCGGTATAGTACGAACTCGAACGCCGTGACGCCTTCCGTTCGGGCGACAGGGTGAGCCGAGCCGTACCGACACATGCGGCGTTGTACACACCTGATAGGGCTCTCGTTGATCGCGGCGCTGTTCTGGACTCCGCTCCAGGAAACAACCGCCGCGCAACCGGCCCGCGTACGCCTGATCACGACCGGGGGCACCATCTCGAACCGGGCGGGAAACCGGCTGTCTCCGCAAGAACTGCTGGCCGCCGTGCCGGACCTCGACGATCTCGTCGAAGCCGAGGCCGAGGAGTTCGCCAACGTCGCAAGCAGTGCACTGACGCTGGACCAATGGATGCAACTGTCGCGCCGGATTAACGACGTGTTCCGAACAGATCGGACACTGGCCGGCATCGTGGTGACGAGCGGCACCGACACGCTGGAAGAACTCGCCTACTTCCTGCACCTGACCGTCAAACACGCGCGGCCCGTCGTCCTGGTCGGATCGATGCGCCGTCCCGACACGCTGGCGTATGACGGCGCCGCCAACCTGAGACAGGCCTTGCGCGTCGCCGGCGACACCGACTCGCGCGGTCGAGGGGTGCTCGTCGTCTTCAATGACGTGATCGACTCGGCGCGTGACGTGACCAAGACCAGCACGTCGCACCTGCAGGCGTTCAATTCACGGGGCTACGGAGTGCTCGGCCGCGCCGCCCGTGACCGCATCGTGTACTACCGCCGGTTGGAACGGCGTCACACCGTGACGAGCGAGTTCGATGTCGAACGGATTCGCCGGCTGCCGCGAGTGGACATCGCCATGGCATATCAGGGCGCTTCGGGCGATCTGATCCGCGCCGCGGTGAATCAGGGCGCGGCCGGCGTTGTGGTGGCCGGAGCCGGAGCCGGCGCGACCAGCGCCGGCCAGGGAGACGCGATCACCTACGCATCCGAGCGAGGCGCGGTGGTGGTGATGACGTCACGCACGGGCCGCGGGCGAATCCTCCCACGCGGCGCCATGCCGCCCGAACCTGCTGACAATCAGAACGTTCCTGCCCGTCGGCAGCGCATCTCGGGCGAGGATCTTGCCCCTGTCAAGGCGCGGATCCTGCTGATGCTCGCGCTGACAGTCTCGAAGGACCGTAACGAGATTCAGCGGATGTTCGGAGAGTACTGACCCGCACCAGCCCAGACCTGGCAACCACGCAGGTTGCCCGTGCAGGCGCGGCGGTCCCGCTATGCGATGCCGGCGCCAAGGACGCCGACGTACACGGCGTAGAGCGACTGGCTGGCGGTCATGAACAGGCGGTTGCGTCTCGTGCCGCCGAAGCAGACGTTGGCGCAGCGCTCGGGGAGCCGAATCGCCCCGATCGGGTCGCCGTCCGGCGCCGTAACGAGCACTCCATCGCCCGCGCCGGCCCAGACGTTGCCATCGACATCGCACCTGATGCCGTCGGCCGCGACCACGTTGTCGGACCCCGGTGCGCGCAGTTCCGTATGCCGGCGGCCGCGCGCGAGCCGGGTGCCCTCGACATCGAACACGCGAATCTCGCGCCCCGACCCGGTATCCGCCACATACAGCCGGCTGTAGTCGGGTGAGAAGCAGAGACCGTTCGGACCACCCGGCTCATCGGTCACGAGCGTGACCTGGCCGTTCCCGGGATCGACACGGTATACGGCCGGGGGGGTCTCGGATTCGGCGCGGAACCCTTCATAGTCACCGCGAATGCCGTAGGGCGGATCGGTGAACCAGATGCCCCCATCCGGATGCACCACGGCGTCGTTCGGCGAATTGAGCCGTTTGCCGTCATACCGGTCGGCGATGACGGTGACATCGCCGTTCTGCTCGTACCTGGCGACCCGCCGGCCGCCATGCTCGCAGGAGAGCTGGCGTCCTTCGCGGTCAAACGTGTTGCCGTTGCTGTGACCCGAGGGTCTCCGAAACACCGTGACCCGCCCGTCGTCCTGAATCCACCGGTGCTGGACGTTGTTGGGGATGTCACTCCAGACCAGATACTGTCCTACCCCGTTCCACGCCGGCCCTTCGGCCCACATGGTGCCGATGTGCAGCCGCCTGATCGGCGTATTGAAGAGAATGTAGCGGCGAAACCGCGGGTCGAGCGCGATGAGATCGGGGTCCGGATAGGGCAACGGGTTCTGCCCGGACCAGTCTCGCGATGCGTAGGGCGGTACTTGCGGCGCCTGCTGCCGCGCCCATGCCGGCGCGGCGATGCTCCCGGCGAATGCCGTGCCAAGAAACGCCCGGCGTGTCCACGCCGAATTCCTGTCGTTCCGCTGCTGATCCGCCATGGCTGTCTGTCTCCGGCGCCTCACGTGCGGGGCGCGCCGCGGTGCCTGCCGTCCGCATTCCGGTTCGGAGCGGGGTGGACATGTCGTCGCACGATCATGGCTGTCCGCCGGTCGCGGAAATCCGGTAGAGCTTCGTGGCGGTCCGGATGATCAGGCTGTCGCGTGCAACCGCCGGCGTGGACAGCGTCATCTCGTCGAGCGAGTTCCGCCCCAGCACCGCGAACTCGGGGCCGGCCTGGATGACGAACGTATCGCCATCCTCGCTCAACACGAAGAGCTTGCCGTTGTAGGCCCACGGCGACGCGGTGAAGAGGGTCCCCGCCGTGATCCGCCGGCGCTGGTAGACCTCCTGTCCGGTGCGTGCGTCATACGCCATCAGGATGCCCCGATCGAGCAACGTGTAGTGATAGTCGCCGTACACGATGGACGACGGATTGTAGGATCCCAGCTGCGGGTGCGACCACACGACGTAGTCGTTGCTGGTCGATCCCTCGGGCAACGTGATGTCACCGCTGGCGCCGGGACGGATCGCATACACGGGACGGTTCTCGTCAGCGACATACCCGGAATTGATATACAGGAGCCCGTGGTCGGAGAACGGAGTCGGGATCACGAGGGTCGACATGCCGGTCAGGCGCCAGAGCAGCGTTCCGTCCAGTCCGTAGGACCGGACACCGTTCCGACCGGTCGTGACGACCTCTGTCCGCACGTCGTTCTCCCACACGAACGGCGTCGACCAGTTCGATCCCTCGTCCCGGTCGGTCCGCCACAGTTCGTTGCCGGTCGCGGCGTCGAACGCGGCAACCCACGATTGCTCTTCGTTGTCGTTGACGACATACAACCGGCCATCGTGCAGCACCGGCGACGATGCCGCGCCCCACTCACGACGCGGCAGCCATTCGAAATCGACCGACCAGACCACCCGGCCGTCGAAATCGACGGCGAACAACCCGATATCCGCCATGTAGACATACACGCGTTCTCCGTCGGTGACCGGCGTCTCCGACGCGAACGTGCTTTTCTGATGCGTCGGCAATGCGGGAACGAACTCGTGCAAGGTCTGCTTCCAGCGGATCGCGCCGGTCTCGAAATCGATGTCGTAGAGCACCCATCGCAGCGGCTCGGTCTGCGTGGTGATGTAGGCCGCGGTCATCGCTCCGCCAAGCGACCGCGCACGGTAGTTCTCAATCGGCTGGATGGGCACCTCCGGTCCGCTGACCGCGGTGGAGGTCAGCACGAACACATGGTCGCCCCAGACGATTGGGGAGGCCCACCCCCGCCCCGGCATATCGATTTCCCAGGCCACGTTTTCACCCGGACCCCACCTGTCGGGCAGCGCCGGATTGTCGGCCACGACCCCGGCAGCCACACCCCGGAACTGCGGCCAGTTGTCCTGAGCGGTCGCCGGAGATGCGCTCAACCAGAGCAGTCCCAGAGCAAGCAGCGTCAGCCGAATCGTCATTTCCTCTCCTCGAGATCGCCGGAATCAATCAACACACCGGCGGTTTGGCGGTATTCTAGCAGTTCGTGGCAGAACCCCGCGTGCACCGAGCGTAGCGCGGCGCCCGGCTGGCAAGGCGAGACGAGGGAGCATATTGGGTATATGCGACCGAGGAGCAACGCCGTCCAGGCGGGATGCCGCGCGCGGGCGGCGAGAACGGCACAGGGCCTCATGAACAGACGAATCTCGGGCGCCGCGGTGACGTGCGCCCTTCTCTCGTTCGGCGCGGCCGGCAATGCGAACGCCCAGCCGCCATCCGATCACTTCGTGCCGTCCCGGCCCGACACGCTGAGTTGGGGCTGGTTTCCCCTCGACAAACCGCCGGTCCTGACCATCGTGTCCGGTGAGACGGTCCTGGTCGACACGCTCTCTCACGCCGGCTCGACCCAGAATGACCACCCGGCCGTCTCACTCGGCGCGTTGGGAGTCGAACCTGACGAGATCCTGAAGGACGTGATCGACTTCTGGGCGTCGCGAGAATCACGCCCACGGGACGGACGCAGCGGGCACGTCATCACCGGACCAATTGCCATCGCGGGGGCGGAACCTGGCGACATGCTTGAGGTGCAAGTGCTCGAGCTGACGATCCGGGCGCCGTACGGCATCAACAACACCGGTCCGACGAGCGGCGTGTTCGCACGCGATTACCCGGGGTCGCGCCCCGCCGACAGACCTCGTGACATTGCGAATGCACGCCATCTCATCCGCACCGGCGCGGTCGACGGCGTCGAGGTCGCACTGTTCTCCGACGGCGTCCAGGTTCCGCTCGCGCCGTTCATGGGCATCATGGCGGTCGCGCCGACGCCGGTGGTCGGTGAACCGGGCGTCACCGTACCGGGCGTGCAGGCATCGCGGCCGCCGGGCGCCTTCGGGGGCAACCTGGACGTCAAGGACCTGACCGCCGGCAGTACGCTGTATCTGCCGGTCTTCCATCCCGGCGCCCTCTTCTACGTCGGCGACCCGCACGCGGCGCAGGGGGACGGAGAGGTCAGCGGCACCGCCATCGAGCAGTCACTGTCCGGCCGCTTCCGTTTCGTGTTGCACAAGAACAGGCCCATCCGAATGCCCTGGGCCGAGACCGACACCCACTACATCCTGATGGGCATCGACCTGGATCTGAACCGCGCACTCCAGCAGGCGGTGGACGAAGTGGTCGCGTTTCTGGTGGCGGAGAAGGGACTCACCCCGACCAAGGCGGTCTCGCTGGCGAGTATCGCGGTCGACTTTCAGGTGGCGGAAGCGGTCGATCTGACCCAACTCGTGACGGGAAAAATTCCCAAACATATCTTCCGATGACACGAGCCATGACACGAGCAACCACCCTCGGCACGTTACTGGCCGCCGCACCGATCACGGTCGCGGCGATGGGCGGCATGGCGCAGGAGCAGCACACGGTCACCGTGCAGAGCATGGATGTCCGTGAGAATCTCTACGTCATCAGCGGCGGCGGCGGGCACACCGCCGCGCTCGTGACGGAGAACCAGGGGGTCGTCCTTGTCGACACCAAGCTCGCCGGCTGGGGACCGTCGATTCTGACGACGATTCAGGCTATCACCGATCAGCCGGTGACCACGATCATCAACACCCATACCCATGGGGACCATGTGGGCGGCAACGTCGATTTTCCTGCGACGGTCACGATCGTCGCTCACGAGCGGGCCGCCGACCGCATGGCCGGCATGGAGGCGTTTGCCGGAGCAGGCGCCGAGTTTCTGCCGGACCGCACCTATTCGGACCGGCTGACGTTGTTCGACGGCCGCGACCAGATCGACCTCTACCACTTCGGCGCGGGCCACACCGACGGAGACACGGTGGTCGTCTTTCCAGCGCTCGGTACGGCGCATCTGGGCGATCTGTTCGCGTTCATGGGTCCCCCATACATCGATGTGAGCAACGGTGGCAGCGGCGTGGCGTATCCCGACACCCTCGACCGGATCGTCACCTCGGTGCAAGGTGTCCGGCGGGTGATTCCCGGCCACATCCCTCCGCCTGCGGGCAGCCCGATGCGGGGCTGGACCACGTGGGAAGACCTGCAGGAGTACGCTCGCTTCAACCGCGAGTTCCTCGATTCGGTGCGCGGGTCACGCGATGCCGGACGCACGGTCGACGAGGCGGTCGCGGCGCTGGACCTCTGGGAACGGTATCCCGGCTACGACCGGGCCCGCGCCGGCGCCAACGTCCAGGCGATCTACGACGAGTTGGGATCCCGATGAGACGTCAGGCGGTCGAGTCGGTTCTGCTGGTGGTGTTCGCGGCGGTAGGAGGCATATGAAGAGATCTGCGCGCATGATCCGGATAGTGACGGCGGTCGCCGTCCTGCTCACCCTTGGCGTGTACCCGATGTCCGCCGACGACTGGCCCGAATTCCGCGGGCGGGGCCGCACGGGCGTGTGGACCGAAACGAACATCGTGGACACGTTCCCCAGCGGCGGCCTCACCGTGCGCTGGCGCACCCCGATTCATCACGGCTTCTCCGGACCGGCCGTGGCTGACGGCCGCATCTTCGTGACCGACTTCGAACGTACTCGGGGGCTCGACGGCATCGAGCGCATTCTGTGCCTCGACGAGGAGACCGGCGACATTCTGTGGACCCGGAGCTGGGAAGCCAGCTACCTCGGAGTCTCCTGGGACGAAGGTCCTCGCGCCACGCCGACCGTGGACGGCGACCAGGTCTACGCTGTCGGCGCCAGCGGCGTCATGACCGCGCTGCGAGTCGACTCAGGCGAAGTGTTGTGGCGCACACGCTTCGTCGAGGACTGGGGCGCCGAAGTGCCGCAGTGGGGGTTCAGCAGTGCGCCGCTCGTCGACGGCGACCGTGTCATCACGCTCGTCGGCGGCACACCGGACGCGAAGGTCGTCGCCTTCGACCGGACCACCGGCGCGGAGGTCTGGCGAGCGCTGTCCTCGGTCGAGTCCGGCGCGGGCGTGGGAACGCCGATCATCACCGTGGCCGGCGGGGTCCGCCAACTCGTGATCTGGCATCCGCTGGCGGTCTCGTCACTCGATCCGGTCACCGGCGAGGTCTACTGGGAGCAGCCGTTCGAAGTCGGATACGACATGACCGTCGCCACCCCGGTGCGGCAGGGATCGGATCTGTTCGTGAGCACGTTCTACGACGGGCCAATGATGCTGGGACTCGACAACGACCGGCCGGACGCCGAGATGCGCTGGCGAGGCAACAGCAACAGCGAGATCCTGACCGACGGTCTGCACGCGGTGATCGGCACCCCGGTCATTCAGGGCGGCCACATCTACGGTTTCGGTTCCTACGGACAGTTGCGTTGTCTGGTCGCCGCCACCGGCGAACGGGTGTGGGAAAGCCAGGAAGCGACCGGCGAACGCGCGCGGTGGGCCAGCGCGTTCATGGTGCAGCACGAGGACCGCGTGTTCATCAACAACGACCGCGGTGACCTGATCATCGCCAGATTGTCACCGGCAGGCTACGAGGAAATCAGCCGGACGCCGTTGATCGCGCCGACCTCGCGCCCGGGCAACCGCCGCGAACTCACCTACGTCAACTGGTCGCACCCCGCCTACGCCAACCGGCATATCATCGCCAGAAACGACGAGGAGATCATCTCGGCCTCGCTCGCCGCGCGGTGACGGGACGGGGTGCCGGCCCCGCCGCCTGTACCAGTTCAGTCGATGATGGCCTGATACGTCATCGTGGCCATGTCCGGCCGGACGTTCAAGTGCGTGTAGGGTCGAATCTGCTCCATCAGGATGCCGATCAGCTCTTCCTGCGGGTCAACCCAGAAGATGGTGCCGAAGGCGCCGCCCCAGTAGTACGACAACCCAGAAGATGGTGCCTCAGTGACCACGGCGTACCCCAGGCCGAAACCGTAGCCCGGGCCGGCCAGCCAGATCCCCTTGTCGCCGGTATGGTTGGCGGTCATCAGTTCGACCGTCTTCCGGCTCAAAAGGCGGATGCCGTCGAGTTCCCCGCCATTCAGCATCATCTGGTGGAACCGGAAATAGTCGCGCGCGGTGGACACCAGTCCTCCCGCGCCGCTGAAGTAGGTGTGCGGCTCGGCGACGAAGCGGCTCTCGGCGGTAGGCGCTTCCGACAGCTCGATCGTGCCGTCGGCGTTCGGCCGATACAACGCCGCGAAACGGTCGAGCTTCGACTCCGGCAGGTAGAAATGCGTATCGGTCATGTCGAGCGGCGCAAAGATCCGCTCTTTGAGGAACGCGTCGAGCGTCTGCTCCGACATCACCTCGACCAGCCGGCCGACAACATCGGTGGCGCGTCCATACTCCCAGTGTTCGCCGGGATGGAAGTTGAGCGGCAGCGTCGCCAGGCGCTGCAACATGTCGCCCACCGTGTCGCCCGGCCGCCGTTCCGCCGACATGGCGAGAAACTCGGGCTGCGCGATACCACGATAGCTGTTCGCCAACCCGGCCGTGTGGGTCAGAATCTGCTGGACCGTGATCGGCCCTGCCGCCGGAATCGTCTTGTAACGCCCGTTCAGCCTTTCCTGAGGCGGCGCTGGAATAGCCACCCGCATGTCGGCGAACTCGGGCAGCCACTTCGAGATCGGGTCGCGCAACTGGAAACGTCCCTCTTCGTACATCATCATCAACGCGACCGACGCGATCGGCTTGGTCATCGACGCGATTCTGAAGATGCTGTCGTGAGTCATCTGCGCGCCGCTTTCGACGTCCCGCGCGCCCAGGGCCGAAAAGTGCACGACCTTGCCGCGCCGCGCCACGAGCGCCACCGCCCCGGCAATCTCCTGCCGGTCGATATAGCCCTGGATCACCGCGTCGAGCCGTTCGAGCCGCTCGGACGACATGCCGACCGTCTCCGCCTCGGCGGTCGGGACGCCATCCATCTCCGGCAGACCGGCGGCGATACCACCGAGACCGACAGTTGCGGCCAGCGCCGCGATACCGACCAAGCCGAACCAATTCTTTCTTGACGTGTGCATGTCATTCTCCTTGCCTGAACGCCCGCGCAGGCGTGCATCCGATGCCAGCCCGAGAATTATACCGGCTCGGTCCGACGTGCCCGCGGCGACGCCCGTCCTTCCCGCCCTGCCGCCGCTACCCGGCGATGCGGCGGCCGCATCCTCGCGCCATCGCCCAGCCGCCTCCCTCGCCCTCGCGCCAGTAGCGCAGCCGTGGCGCCGCTGGCCGGTCCAGATACGCGTCGACCTGCACGAAGCTGTAACAGGGCGGCAACTGCTCCGGCTGCAGCGCCTCAAGCAGTTCGATATCAGACGACCCCCGGTCGTTCCTGAACCGATCCAGCATCACCGGCGTGACGGTCCGTTGCCATGCGCCGCCATTGATCACGATCGGCGTGACCGCATCACGTACCGGCGAGAATCCGTCCACGACATACCTCCCCCCCGCTTCGACACGCGTGAAGTTGCTCTGCCGGTAGTCGGCAAGATGGGTATGTCCGTGGATAAACACCGCGATCGGCGCCCCGTCGCCCCGGCGACGCTCCAACTGGCGCTGGAACAACCGGTCGCGCGACCGCCAGAAGTACTCGAACCGCGGTCCGGTCGTCTCTTCCGTGCGGGGACATTCCGCGACCGGCGGACCCAGCGGGTCGATCTGGGTGAGAATCCGCTCGAACCTGCGTCGCGCCCGGCGCACGGCGGCGCGCTGGTCGCAGAGCGCCCTCAACTCGTCGTCGCTCAGCGCGGTCATCAGCGCTTCGAGTTGGCCGGCGGCGAACGCCTGTGCCGCCAGCGGCTGGAGGCGGTCGTCATCCGGCACCGAGCCCACCAGAAACGCCGCCCCTTCCGCGCGCACCTGGTCGATCCGCCACTCCGGCGGCTGGACATCGCCACTATCGAGATCCATCCGGAACTGTTGCCACGAAAACCGGAACAGCAACTCGCGCAGCAGCACCGGCGCGGCCGCGCCAACATCGTCCGCTCCGGTCGCCGCCAGCGCGAAGCGCAGTCCCGCCGTGTCGTCAGCGAGGTTGTCGACGACCGGAAACCGCGTCTCGTACCGGTCGAAGAGCGTCAGGAGCATCTTCCGGTCCGCAGACTGCTCGATGTGCCGGCGACCGGCGTGTTCGACGAACGGCGCCGGCCACGCCTCGAACCGGTCGGCGCCGGTTCCGATCTGATGACCATGTTCCACGTGCACCAGACCGTCCACTGAGCGCCAGAATCCTTGCGCCGCAAGCGTGACCCGACCGGCGGCGGCCCCGAAGGCCGTGACCGCGCGGGTCCCCGCCTCTGGAAACAGCAGCGCCGCATCATGCTCACCGGGCACCAGCACGACGCGGTTTTCACCGACGCCCGCGAAGGCGCCGAGGGCGCGCAGTTCGCGCGCGTGGGCGTCCAGCACCCGTTCGAGTCTGGCCAGCGCTTCCGCTGCAGTGCACCCGAGGTCCGGTGCCTCATGCGCGCACGGCGTCACGGACGACTGCGCCAGATCGAAGGTATCTCCGTTGAGAATCAGGTCCGTCGGCTCGTCCGTTTCGGACGCCAGCGCCTCGAGGAACAGGTCCAGGTCGTCGGCCCAGCGGAAGTCTTCGTGGGGAAACCACTCCCCCGCGCTGTCCCGTCCCTCCCCCATGTGCAGGTCGGACAGCACCACGATGCGCCGGGGTCCTTCCGGGGCAGGCTGCGCACGCGCCGGCGGCGCCAGGCAGGCGCCGAGCATGCCGACCAGTCCGAGTGACACGGCGACAGCCGGCGAAAGCACGCTACGGCGCCTTCGCCAACGAGCGCCGCACGATTTCCCGGTCGTTGCGGGCGACGATGTGGGTATTCGCATAGGCGGGATGCGACCAGTTCACGACGTCGCCAGACCGGCGCCGACGCACGTACGGATGGGTCGGCTCGATCAGCCGGGTGCGACTGAGCTCCCGGTAACCGCCGGGCGACAGCTCGGCGATGACCAGGTCGCCGGTGTCCGTGTTGATGAAATAGCGGTCCTCGTGCCGCACGAAGAACGCGGTCGCCCAGTTGGTGCGCTCGCCGATCAGGGCGTCGGTCTCCCAGACACGACGCCCGGTCTCGAGTTCGAGGCACCGCAGCAGCCCGTGGCCATCGACGCCGTAGACGTAGTCACCGTCGATGACCGGCGTGCTGATGACCGAGTTCAGGGTGTTGAAATCGAACCCGTACTCCGGGTCGCTTTCGCCGACCCCTTCCCAGAGCACCCGCGCTCCGGGGACACGTTCGTCGAGCAACAGCATCCTGGCCCCGCCGTACTGCGACGTGAAGAACAGGTGCGGCCCGCTGGGTACGGCGGTCGCCGGGTTGATTCCCATATCGACGATGTGCCGCACCTCCCAATACACCTCCCCAGTTTCAGGGTTCAACGAGCTGATGTCGCGAGGGTGCCAGGCGATGAGCTGCCGTGCGCCGCCGGCCTCGACGATGATCGGCTGGCTGTAGCCGGGCTCCCAGTCCGACGACAGGGCGCGCCAGATCTCCTCGCCGGTATGTTTGTCGAACGCCATCATCTTGGCGTCAGGTTCGCCCCCCACGAGACAGATCAACCGCTCGCCGTCGACAAGCGGCGCACCGGCCATCCCCCATGACGGGACCGCCGTATTGAAGTCCTCGGGAAAGTTCTTCTGCCACAGCACCTGTCCATTCTCGACGTGCAACGCCAGCAGATTCCCCATCGCGCCGAGCACGTAGACGCGGTCGCCGTCGACGGTCGGGGTAGCCCGGGGGCCGATGGCGTACACGAGCTGCAGACCGGCATAGTCGGTCTGCCACTCACGCGACCACAACACCGCACCGGTCTGCTCGTCGAGCGCGAGCGCACGCTCGACCACCGCGGTCGACCGGGGATCCGGCCGCCGCGCGTCCGTCACGAAGACCCGTCCGCCAGCGACCGCCGGACCCGAATAGCCGCCATGAATCGGCGTACGCCAGACCATCGGGAGACCACCATCCGGAAACGTGTCGACCAGACCGGTTTCGGTCAGTACCCCGCGACGGCCGGCGCCGCGCCACTCCGGCCAGTCGTTCGCCTGCACCGTCTGGACCAGTCCGCACAGGCACAGTACGGCGACCCAGCGCGCCATTCGTGTCATCACAGGCGACAGGCCATCCGGCGGCCGGGGTCCACGCGCCTCAGGCTTCAACTGACGCTCCACGCCTCACGCGGGGCGGAACCGGCACCCGGCGCCATGCGTCCAATCGGGTAGAACATGGTCAAATTCCTGCTTTGGTGTGTGTTGCTCGTACTGTGCTGGCCGATCGCGCTGCTGGCGTTGTTGCTTTACCCCCTGGTCTGGGTATTGCTCCTCCCCTTCCGTCTGGCCGGGATCGCCGTCGGTGGCGTATTCGCTCTCATCAGGGCGATCATCATGTTGCCGGCCAGGGTGCTCAGCGGCCCGCGCGCGATCTGACGTTCAGGACCGGGCAACCACAAGGGTTGCCCCTACGGGGACGAGGTCGCGCAACCCGACCGCATCAAACCAGCCGTCCGGATCCGGGCAACCACAAGGGTTGCCCCTACGGGGACGGGTCCGGGCGCAAAGGGTTGCCCCTACGGGGACGAGGTCGCGCAACCCGACCGCATCAAACCAGCCGTCCGGGGCCTACTTCGCCAGCGGGTCCGGGCGCAACTGGAACCGGACCACCTTGCTGGGTGTCCCCTTGCCGGTCTCGGCATGGAACGGGGCGCGGGTGCTCCAGGTGGCGAACAACCCTTTGCCCTTCCAACCGGCGTTCGGATCGTCGATCCGGCCATCCAACCATTTGGTGTAGAACCCCAGCGGATACGGCACCCGCATCACGACCCACGCGCCGTCCTTGAGCGCGAGCAGCGCTTCCGACGCGTTGCCTGTGCTGATGGGCACGTCGCGGCCGAGCCCGAAGGTGTCGAACTGGTCGACCCACGCGTAATAGCTTCCCTCCGAGCTGCCCGACTCGGTGATGCCCTTCATCTTCGGCAGCGGCTCCTCGAAGAGCGTCCAGCCTTCCGGACAATGCTGTCCCGTGGCCTGCGGGCCGTTGAGCGGTCCGGTACATCTGCTCCGGTCGAAGCTGGCAAGATGACCGCTGGACAGTGGGGTCCAAACCACCCCGTTCCGGTCGATGTCCATGCCCCGCGGCGAGTACCCCTGCACGGCGGCGCGCGGGTTGTCCCAGGGCACTTCGAAAATCTCCGTAAGACCTGTCTCCGAGGGGTTGTCGCCGGGAACGAACCGCAGGATTGCACCCGGGAACCCGAGAGACGAGCCCCACACCGACCCATCGTTCGGATCGACAGAGACCCCGTAGAAGCCGGACCGGATCCGGGTATCCCGTGCCGGGTCGATCGACTCGCCGGGCTCGACCCATTCGTCGCGCCGGCCGTTGCCGTTGGTGTCGAGCACCAGCGGACTCCATCCCTGCGCCAGTTCCTCGTCCCCTGTCTCAAGAAACAGCTTCGTGTTCAACCAGCCGATCACCTGTCCTCCGCCACTCGTCCAGAGCGTGTTGTCTTCGTCTTCGGCGAAGATCAGGTGGTGCGTACTGAAACAGGTGCCGATCAGGGTCATCTCCTCGGTCGACGGGTCGTAGACCGCCAGGTGCCGCCCAGCTCTTGCGTTCGGAAACACCCTCGCCGACGGATGATCCGATCCTTCGAGACACACCGGCGGGTTGTTTGGCCCGCGTACCCGTGACGTCAACCAGACCCGGGCATCCTGGTCCAGCATCGGGTTGTGCACGTTCGCCTGGCTCTCCCAGATGGCCTCGTCTCCCCAATACGGCGACGGCGCCATGGGCGGACCGGCTGCCAGCGGCGTATCCGGATCACGCACCGGCACCGGCAATTGACGAATGGTGTTCGCGACCGGGTCGAGCACCGGCACGTAGTCGGCGCTCGCCTCGAGCGCGCCATAGATCGGACCGTTCGCGTTCACGGTCGGATTCCGTTTGTCGGTCGACACCTCGTCATGGAGATACGCCTTCGGATCGGCCCAATCCCACTGCGTGATCACGACGTTGCGCTCGATCCCCCGGGGCCGCGGCGGCGACGGCGGCACCTCGCCCGCCATGATCCGGCCGGTCCAGTCCGCGTACATCTCGAGCGCCCGGCGGCGTCCCATCCGGTCGAGCGCGCCGCTCATGCTGCCTCCAGCCTGACCAGACTGGATGCGGCGGTCCCAGGCCTCCACGAGCGAGTCGAACTCACCCAACTGGGGCGGAATCTCGCGGGTCGCCTTGTTGCCCAACGCATGGCAGGCGGTGCAACCGCCCGACTTCAGGCCGCGCAGCCACGCCGCCTGACTCGGCACATTCGGCGAGATACCGTTGCCCTCCGGTCCGGTGCCGGGAAACTCGTCGGGTCCAGGCACCTCCAGCAGCGAGTACCAGTATCCGGCCGGGTAGTACTGGGCGGCAGCACGCGCGTCAGGGGCGGAGACGGCGGTCAAATCGAGTCGCGCACCGGGGGATACCCGCTGTCTTGCTGAATCGACCAGCCCATAGCCGCGCACCCACACCTCGTAGGCGGCGTCCGGCAGATCGGGCACGACGAAGCGTCCCTGATCGTCGGTGACGACCGTGCGGCTGAACCGCGTCTGCAGATCGGTCGTCTCGGCGATGACCCACACTCCCGCTTCGGGACCATTCGGCCCCATCACCACACCGCCGATGTCGTCGCCGTCGATCGCCACCGCCGGCTGTCTGGCCCCGAGACCGGGCGCCAGCAGCGCACAGACGATCACCCCGATACCGGCAACGCCGCTGAACGCCGTGCTGTATCTTGCCATCGTTACGTCTCCTGGCCGTCCCTGGCCGGTCTGCGCCGAAGGCACGGACGCGCCCGTGCTCCCCCTGCGTGATGGTACTTGCATGCAGTCTATACGCGCGCACCCGCCGGCGCCATCAACGAATCGCGTACCGTGGGCGGGCTATAATCGAAGTCTTGTGGAGACCGCGGTCACCGCCGATCAGTCCCAATCTCACATCGGAGTTCAATTCGTGCCCGCTCGCGACAGTGGTCGACGATCCACCGGCGGCATCCTCTGGCAACTCTTGCTCGTGGCCGCCCTGACGGGCTTGCCGGTCTGCCAGAGCCAGAGCTGGGAACAGTATATGAACGCCGCCGCGTTCGCCTACCAGGACGAGAACTTCGACGAGGCCGAACAGTGGTTTCTGGCGGCCGAACAGGCGGCCCTCGGGTTCGAGCCATCGGACCCGCGGCTCGCGATCACCCTGGGCAATCTGGCCGACCTGTACCACGCACAGGCGCGCGACGCCGAAGCGGAGCCGCTGTATCAGCAGGCGTTGACTCTCCTCGAACGCATCGACGGCCCCGACTCGCCGCGGGTCGCCCGTTTCGCCGCCGACCTGGCGGGGTTCTATGCCGTGCTCGACCGGCCTGAAGAGGCGGAGCCTCTCTTTCTGCGGGCCCTCGCCACGCTCGACTGGGAGCTCGGACCCGAACACCATGACGTCCTCATCATTCGCACCCGCCTGGCGGGGATGTATCTCGAATCGGCGCGATATGACGCCGCCGACCCCCTGTATCGCGAGGTGCTCGCGATCATGCTGGCGACGACCGGGTCAGACCGGGACCTGCTCGTGACCGTGTTGAGAGAGTACGCACGCCTGCTGCGATCGACAGGACGGGACGAGGAGGCGGCGGAGATCGAGGCGCGCGCCAGAGAGATTGTCGACGCACTGTGAAGGAGACCCGAGATGAGACGTTGGATCACGCTGCCGGCCGGTCTGCTCCTGCTGGCATCCCCACTGCAGGCCGCCACGGTCACGACGATCATCGGCACCGGCGCCGCGGGCCTCTCCGATACCCAGGTCGCCAATCCGTACGGCGTGGTCGTCGGTCCGGACGGCGCCCTCTATTTCTGCGACCTGGACAACCAGCGTATCCGGAGGCTCGACCTGAGCACGGGACGTACCACCACGGTCGCCGGCAACGGCCAGCCGGGGTACGCCGGCGACGGCGGACCGGCCACGCAGGCCTCCCTGAACATGCCGCATGAGATTCAATTCGATCGGGACGGGCACCTGTTCATCGTCGAGCGCGACAGTCACGTGGTGCGCCGCGTCGATGCGAACACCGGCATCATCTCGACCGTGGCGGGTACCGGGGAAGCCGGATTCTCCGGTGACGGGGGTCCCGCCACGGCCGCCCAACTCAGGCAGCCGCACAGCATCGCCTTCGATCCTCGAGGCCGTCTGTTGATCTGCGACATCGGCAACCACCGGATTCGGCGTGTCGATCCCGCCACGGGCGTCATCGAGACCTGGGCAGGCAACGGCGAGCGACAACCGACGCCCGACGGCGCGCCGCTGGCCGGCACCCCGCTGAACGGCCCGCGGGCCATGGCGCTCGACCCCGACGGCAGCCTGTATCTCGCCCTTCGCGAGGGCAACGCCATCTACCGTATCGACTTGGCCACCGAGACCCTGCACCATGTTGCGGGCACTGGCGAGCGCGGCCACACGGGTGACGGCGGACCGGCCAGACAGGCAACCCTTGGCGGGCCAAAGGGGCTCGCCTACCACGATGGTCGGCTCTATGTCGCCGACACCGAGAATCACGTCATCCGATTGGTGGATATCGGCACCGGCATCGTGTCGACCGTGCTGGGCGATGGAGAGCGTGGGGATGGGCCGGAGACCGATCCGCTCCAGTGTCGGCTCGCACGGCCACACGGGGTGTTCGTGAACGACACCGGACTCTACGTGGGCGACAGCGAAGCACACCGCATCCGTCTGCTGCAGTGAGGGCAGGTAGGCCCGATACCCGCGAGGCCGAACCACTCAGCCGCCCGTGGCATGACCCGGCGTCATACCGAGAGTGGCGCTGCGCCCAGCTGCCAAGATGCGACGAGGGAGCACATTGGGCATGTGTGACCGAGGAGCCAAGCGGATCGGCAGGCTTCCACGCCGATCCGCAGGCTTTAACGCCGTTCAGACGGGAGGCAACTTCGTTCGAATACAGCGGGGTCGTTGCCACTGGCTGTCAGGGTCATCGCGGCAGCCGGTCCCGGTGAACGACCGCGACGCCGTGCATATAGCCGCCGACCGCGGCGAAACGGTCTGCGGCAGCGAGAACGATCTGTTCGCGCGCCTGCTCGTGCCTGCCCAGCGCCTCGTGATAGAGCCCGAGATACAGGTGGGCGTAGAAGCGGGCACGCGGCTCGCCAACCGCCGCCGACATCAGATTCTGCGGGCTCATCCGACCTGCGAACACGGCGTAGATCTCGCGCATCGGCGCACGCGGGTCCGGCCCGACCGGCAACAGCGCGGCTAACGCGGCGTCCGTCCCGTCGGCCCGTGCGACGCACAGGAAATGCCAGGCCGCATTCTCCACGTCATTTGGATTCACCGTGCGGTGCGACTCGAACTGGCGCCGACAGTCGTCGAACCGGCCAACGTAGTACAACGCGATGCCGCGTTGCCAGAGTCCTGGCGCCGCATCGGGCCGGAGCTGCACCACCCGATCGAACGCCGTCACCGAGGCCTCTACACGGCCCGCCAGGAAATCGGATTCCGCCTGCTGCAGAATCTGCCGTGCGGTTTGACCAACCGCCGCGCCACACGCTGCCCCGACCAGCACGCCCAGCACTGACACCAGCACCCTCGTCGCAACCATTTGTCTCCCCGCAAGACCCGCCACACTCGCGGCCGGCCGTGTCATCGTCACTCTACGTCCAACAGCGTGATGTCGAACACCAGGGTGGCGAACGGCGGAATGTTACCCCCTCCCAGTTCTCCGTATGCGAGATTGTGCGGAATCACCAATCGCCGCACGCCCCCGACCCGCATCCCGACCACACCAAAGTCCCACCCCTCGATCACCTGACCAACGCCAAGACGGAAACTCTCGCGCTCCGAGCGACCGAACTCGACCCCCCTGCCGTCCTCCGCCCGCTCGTCGAAGAGCCATCCCACGTAGCTTATCGTCACGAAACTGCCGTTGACCGCTTCGGCCCCGGTCCCGATCCGAAGATCTTGGACCGTGAACGGCGGCACACTGCTTGGCGCAGTCGGGCTGTCCGAGCACCCCCACGCTCCGACCGCGATCAGCGCCAGCACCATGGCCGTCTCGACACGTTCGCTGCACCACCTCATGCCACTCTCCATCCCCCTCACGTCCCTGAAGACCACGGTGTCAACAGCAGAGTACATGAAAACGACAACCGAACCTGCGCCGTCCCCGCGCCGCGAGCTATAATTGCCAGCAATACACACGTTCGTCCCCGGCGGGGCCATGCCCCAGGGGGGAACATCATCAAGGAGATACGACGATGAGAATCCTGCAGTTGCTCTGCGCCGTCATGCTGATGTGCCTGCTGAACGTCTCGCCGGCGCTCGCGCAGGCGTCCGAGATGACCTTCTTTCTGACGAGTGCAGGCTCGGGCGACGGTGCGAACGTCGGCGGTCTGGCTGGCGCCGACGCGCACTGCCAGTCGCTCGCCGCGGCGGTGGGCGCCGGCGGCAAGACGTGGCGCGCCTATCTGAGCACCACCGGCGCCGGCGGCGTGAACGCACGCGACCGCATCGGCTCGGGGCCGTGGCAGAACATCAGCGGCGTCGTCGTCGCCCGGGACGTCGATCAGTTGCACGGCGAGAACAACCTGACGAAGGAGACGGTGCTGAATGAAAACGGCGGAATGACGAACGCGCGCGGTGACAACCCGAACTATCACGATATCCTGACCGGTTCCCAACTCGACGGGACCGCCATGTCCGGCAGTGACGACTCCACCTGCAGCAACTGGACATCGAACGGATCGGGCAGCGCCCTCGTCGGCCATTTCGACCGGACGGGCGGTGGAGCGAACCCGACCTCCTGGAACTCGGCGCACGGGTCGCGCGGATGCGGTCAGGCCGACCTCCAGGCCACCGGCGGCAACGGGTATTTCTACTGCTTCGCAGCGAACTAGCGGCATTACCCTGAGGAGACGGGGCCACGACCGGTACTCGCCGCGGCGAGCCGGCGTGGCCCTTGCCGCCGTCATTCCGCCCCGCCATGACCGGACGACGTGGACGTCCACGCGTTCCCTCTCGACGCGCCGGCATCGGCGAGACAGCCCCGAGACCGTGGCGTCACCTCCCGATTGCCCTCCTCCTCATCGGAGCGGCTGCCGTCGGTCTGGCCGCGTTCGCGACGCGCGCCACGAGCATTCCTGAACGCGACGTCACCGGGCGTCCTATCCAGATGAACGCCGAGGGCTACGTGTCGTCACGGACGTGCCAAGCCTGTCACCCCGCCGAGTATGCAAGCTGGTACGGCTCGTTCCATCGGACGATGACACAGGTCGCCACGCCCGAAACCGTACGCGCCGATTTCGATGGTGTCCAGGTGGTCAACACCCACGGCCGGCCGATGACGCTCGAACGTGACGGTGACGACTTCTGGGCCGAGTTCGACGATCCTGGCTGGGAGGGTCCGTCCGCCGAGCGCCCCCGGATCAGGCGACAGGTGGTGATGATCACCGGTTCGCATCATCAGAACATCTACTGGTACGCCACCGGGCATGACCGGGGACTGAACATTCTACCGGCGGCCTATCTCATCGCAGAGCAGCAATGGGCGCCGCGCAGCGCCGTCGTGCTGCATCCGCCTGGTCAATCCCTGGCGATGCTGAATGGCCACTGGAACGCCGTCTGCATCGCGTGTCACACGACCCTGGGCAAGACGGCGTTCGATACGCCGTTCCGATCAGCGCCGTTCGAATCGCAGGCGATCGACACGACGGTCACCGAGTTCGGCATCGCGTGCGAGTCCTGCCACGGCCCTGCGCAGGCGCATGTCGAGGCCAATCGGAACCCGCTCAGGCGGTACCAGCTTCATTTCGGCCAGACACAGGATCAGACCATCGTACTGCCGACCCGCCTCGACCCCCAGCGCTCGTCCCAAGTCTGCGGCCAGTGCCACAGCGTGTGGGAATTCTACGATCGCGCCGGTGAGCGCGCCGCCAATCGCGACGGACTGCCCTATCGGCCGGGTGACGAACTTCGGGACACGCGGTTCATCGCCCAGCCATCGATCGACCGCGGCTCCCCGGAATTGCGAGCCTTCGTGGACAGTGATCCAGAGTTCGTGCGCGGATCGTTCTGGCCGGACGGCATGATCCGGGTGTCGGGCCGCGAGTACAACGGACTCATCGACTCGCCCTGTTTTCGGCGCGGAACGACGCCGGAACGCACCATGAGTTGTTTTTCATGTCACACGATGCATCAAGCACCTGATGACCCTCGTCCGATCGCCGAGTGGGCCGATACGCACCAGGTGGCCGCGGACCGGACTGGCAATGACGCCTGTCTCCAGTGCCATGAACAGATCGAAATCGATCTGACGGCGCATACCCGGCACGATGACGGCTCGTCCGGCAGCAGTTGCTACAACTGCCACATGCCGTACACAAGCTACGGTCTGCTCAAGACGATTCGAAGCCATACGATCAGCAGCCCCGATGCGGCCGAAACGATCGCCCACGGTCGGCCAAACGCGTGCAATCTGTGCCACCTGGACAAGACGCTCGGTTGGACCGCCGACCGCCTGAACGCGTGGTACGGTACGCCGCTCCCAGCGCTGAGCGACGACGAGCAGCAGGTGGCGGCCGGGCTGCTGTGGATGCTGAAGGGCGACGCCGGACTGCGGGCAATCACTGCACAAAGCATGGGCTGGGGACCCGCCCGGACCGCGTCCGGTACGAGCTGGATGGTACCGCACCTGGCGGAGGCGCTGGGGGATCCCTACGAGGCGGTGCGTTTCATCGCCGCGCGGTCTCTGCGCAGCCTGCCCGGATACGGCGACCTCGAGTTTGATTTCGTCGGACCGGAAGAGCAACGTATCGAGACCGCCGTACGCCTCCTGCGTGAATGGCGGAATGCTGCGGACGCACGTGAGCGGCGCGAACCGGAATTGTTGGTCGACTCAACCGGCGAATTGCGGGTCGATGCGATGCGAGCCCTGTTCGATCGGCGTGACCGGCGGCCACTGTTCCTGCGGGAGTGACGGGATGACGCCTCGATGAACTACACCCGACGCCATCTGCGATTTGGCTGGTGGTCGCTGTTCGGTTTTCTTCTGTTGGGCCTGACGCTCGAGCTGCTGCACGGCTTCAAGGCCGGGTTCTATCTCGACGTCTCCAACGAGACCCGGCGTCTCATGTGGACCCTCGCGCACGCGCACGGAGCGCTGCTCGGTCTGGTCCACATCGCCTTCGGATGCTGTCTGCCGCGCTGCACGCGATTCGCGGCGTTGTCGAAGACGCGCGCGTCGTGGTGCCTTATTGGTGCAAGCGTGCTGCTGCCGGGCGGATTCTTCACGGGCGGCATAAAGATCTACGATGGAGATCCCGGTCCCGGCATCCTGCTGGCGCCGGTCGGCGCCGCTTGTCTGATGATCGCGGTGTTTCTCATGGCGCGCGCGGCCGCCTCGGTCGAGGCGACAGACGCCGCGGGTGGGAAGACCGGCCGCCGCTAGCCGCGCCGCCGGCGTGTTCGGCTACTTCGCCACGGGCTGCTAGCGGGTGACGGTGATGCTGACGTTTCCGTGCGAGATGAGCATGGCGTCGCTGGCAAAGGCCCGCAACGTGTAGACGCCCGGCTCTTCGAACGTGACGGTGGTCTCGAACGTACCCGAGGTCCAACCGTCACCCTCCATTCCTTCCTCCCACTTCTGATACCCGTCGGGCTCGAACTCCGCGTCCGCGGGACCGCGAAACACGCGCCAGAGCAGTGCCAGATTGTTCCGCGGGGGGTTCGGCTTCGAGTACTGCGGGATATTGTCCGGAATCGCCGGCGCGTCGTCCGGCGGCACCAGCGAAGGATCGCGGCGCCGGCGCGGCGCGTCCGGATCCCGCTCAGGCACCGGATTCGGCAATTCGTCGTCGGTCACCCGCGCCGTCAACGTCACCGGTTGTCCGACCGCGACGGACGAAAGACTCGCCTCCACGGTCACGCTCGGCCAGCCGTTGACGTAGAGCTCGTCGACATCCCGTCCGAAGCCGGTGCGATTGTTGGACGTGATCGTGTTGACGTCGATCTCCCACTCGGCCTGCAACCAGCCATACGCGTACTGGGTGCTCCCGTGGGTCGTCAGTTCCCACACCAGTTCACCATCCCGTGGAAAGGCGGCCGGTACGATCACCTCGAACTGATACCGGTTCGTGCGCGGATAGAAATAGGTGGGCTGTCCGCGGTCTGGTGCTCCCGGCGAGAAGAAATTGTCCTCCCCCACCGGCACGTTCGGGCGTTCGTCGTAGTTCCGATTCAGATAGCCGAAATGAAACCGGTAGCTGCCGTCGTCGTTGCGTGTCCAGCCTTCGAAGATGGGTTGGATGTCCTGCCCCGAATTGAAGCGCTGCTGCGGTTGCGTCACGACCGGCACGTCGCGGCGATTGATCTGTGCCGCCGCGCCAGCGGCCCCACCAAGCAGCAGCACCACCACGCCAGCGGCGAGCATCGCCACCAGTTTCTGCTCACCGAGAGACCGCATAGTCAACTTCGGTATCCCCTTCCCATCCGGAAAGCACGCAGCCAGACGCCACTGGCTACCCCCTGTGAAAAACCCTCTGCGGAAACCGTCCCGGTTCCCGCAGAGGGTGTGTCGTGCGCTACAACCGCCGCACCGGAACCATCAACGCTCAGTCGTTGTCCGCTTTCCGAGCCTCGATCTCGGCCGCGTACTCCTCGTCGGACAGATCGTGCCAACTGATCCAGGCAAACGCCATCTCATCGACCGTCCGGCTGCCGCCGCCCGTCCAGTTCTTCGGGTCGTGATTGCCCCGATTGGCGCCGGTATTGTCGTGATAGCTGATGACGTGCAACGTCGTGCCGGCCGGATACACCGGAGTCACGTCGTTCTCGTAGTTGTAGACGATGTGCCAGTTGAAATCGAAGTTCGCGCAGTTCACCATTTCGGTGGAGCCGTTCGGATAGATCAGCTCCAGGCACTGCCGGGTGCCGAGGAAGTGCATGTGCGGCTGGAATCCGGTCAACCGACCCGGCAGATACATCTTCTGATAGCCGTCGTGCCGCGTCACCTGCCCGGCGGGAATGTCGAGTTCGCCCGCCCGACCGAGTTGCCGCGAATACAGGATGTGTTCAGGCTCGTAGTCGTCCGGATACAGGACAAGACCCAACTCCGTCTGGTCAGTCACTTCTTCCCCGACCGAATGGTAGTGGAAGCTGAACCGCACCCGCGAGTCACCCGAGAACAAGCGCCCGGTCCCGTCGGGATAGACGTCGGCGTTCTTGCCAACGGCGTACTCATTGAGGAACGCATCCCCCGAGCTGTCGTTGAGCGGCGCGTCCTGGTCGGTGACCGCATAGGTCAGGGCATGATGCACGACGCGGAGGTCGCCGGCCCTGGTCTGGAGCGCCTTGATATAGCGATCGTCGGCGATTCCCGATGGCACGATGTAGTCGCCCCACCAGTCACCCGCCTCGGCCGGCACGGTGTGCGGCGGCGAAGTGACGATGACGTCCGGCTCAATTGTCCAGGCGCCGAACTGCGGGAATTCGACTGGCGAAGGCGCATCCTCGGGATTGCCCCTGGGCGCACCGTTGGCCACCCAGGCACTGATCGTCGCGATTTCATCGTTGCTCAGCGACCGGTCGTTCTTGAACCCCTGAATGCCGACCTTCGAATCGATGTGCCAGGGGGGCATCTCCCGCGCCTCGACCTTGGTTCGGATCGATCTGGCCCAGGGCCTGGCCTCCTGATAGCTCATCAGCGACATCGGCGCCATGTTGTTCGGCCGGTGACAGACTTGGCACGACCGCTGGAAGATCGGCTCGATATCCTTGTGAAACGTCGGGTTGTCCGGCACCTCGGCTGCAGCCGGCGCAGGAACCGTGAACGCCGCAACCGCCAGAAGCAGCATGGCAAGTCTGGCGTGTTTCATTCCATCACCTCCAGAACATCATTGAACGCAGGGTGCTCAAGATAGACAGGCACCCACCGTTGACACGGGTACCTTAACTGGAATCACTCCGGTTGTCCATACTGCGTATCGCGCCATGGTAGATGTTACCGAGCCAGATATCGTCGCGCCAAAACCTGGGTTACCCATCAGTGGAGTGTTGGGATGGGAGGGATCCACGTGGGACCACAGGCACGGCGAGAGCATCTGGCGCGCGGTGGCCGCCGCGGCCAATGTGGTACGATTGGCGCTCCGTGACGCCTATCGCGTCAGCAGCGGCCCTGTCATCGCCAGCACCCGTATGACCGTCGGCATTCCCGCAGAGACCTTTCCAGGCGAACGTCGCGTCGCCACGATTCCGGCCGTCGTACGGACGTTGACGAAAGCGGGGGTCGAGGTCGTCGTGGAGCGCGGCGCCGGGGTCGCAGCCGGGTTTCCCGACGACGCCTATGCAGAGGCAGGCTCGCGCATGGCCGCGGACCGGGTGCAACTCTTCGCGGACGCCGACGTAGTTTTGCAGGTACGGGCCCTCGGCGCAAATCCGGTCGCCGGCCGGGACGACCTCGACCGGCTGCGTGTTGGACAGACTGTCATCGGATTCTCGGAGCCGCTGGGTGAACCGGAGTCCGCCCGCGACCTGGCCGTCCGTGGCGTGTCCGCGTTCTCGATAGAGCTCATTCCCAGAATCACGAGGGCGCAAGGCATGGACGCGCTGTCCTCGATGGCCACCATCGCCGGATACAAGGCGGTGTTGCTGGCGGCCGGAACCCTGCCCCGAATGTTCCCCATGCTGATGACCGCGGCCGGCACCATCGCCCCGGCGCGCGTGTTCGTGGTCGGAGCGGGGGTCGCCGGCCTGCAGGCGATCGCGACCGCCCGCCGGCTCGGCGCCAAGGTCGAAGCGTACGACGTACGCCCCGCGGTGAAGGAGCAGGTCGAAAGCCTGGGCGCCACGTTCGTGGACCTGCCGCTCGATACCGCCGGATCCGAAGACACGGGCGGCTACGCCAAGGTGCAGGACGACGCGTTCTACCAGCGGCAGCGCGAAATGATGCAACGGGCCGTCGCCGGCAGCGACATCGTGATCACCACCGCGTTGATCCCGGGGCGCCCCGCGCCGGTGCTGGTCACCGGCGAGATGGTGGCCGGCATGGCGCCCGGGTCCGTGGTCGTCGATCTCGCGGCGGAGCGCGGCGGGAACGTGGAACCGTCCGCGCCGGACCAGGTCGTGGTCGTCCACGGCGTGACGGTGCTCGGCCCGACCAATCTGCCGTCGACCGTGCCCTATCACGCCAGCCAGATGTATGCGAAGAACCTGTCGACCCTGCTGCTGCATCTGATCGCCGACGGCAGACTGCAACTCGACCTGGAGGACGAAATCACCCGCGGCACACTCGTGTCGCACGACGGCGAGGTGGTGCACCCCCGCGTCCGGGCGTTGCTCGCGACCTGAGGCTCTGTTATGGATTCGCTGCTTCCATTGCTGACGATTTTCATGCTCGCCGTGTTCGTCGGCTTCGAGATCATCACGAAGGTGCCGCCGCTGCTGCACACGCCGCTCATGTCGGGCAGCAACGCCATATCGGGCATCACCATCATCGGTGCGCTGTTGGCGGTCGCCACCGAGGGCCGCCTGGGCACTATCCTCGGGCTGATCGCGTTGGTGTTCGCCACGATCAACGTCGTCGGCGGATTCCTCGTCACCCATCGCATGGTGGGGATGTTCAAGAAGAAGGACTAGAGCCCTGACCGCCGCCTTCATCGACCTGACGTACCTGCTCGCGTCGGTCCTCTTCATCTTCGGCATCAAGGGGCTGACACATCCGCGGACCGCCGTGCGCGGCAATCTGCTCGGCGCGACCGGCATGCTGCTCGCCGTGGTCGCGACGCTGGCCGACCGTCAGGTCTTCGGCAGCGGGCCGCAAGCGCTGGGGTTCATCCTGGCCGGAGTACTGCTGGGGTCCGTTATTGGCGTGACGCTGGCTCTACGCATCCAGATGACGGCGATGCCCCAGATGGTGGCATTGCTGAACGCGTTCGGCGGGGGCGCGTCGGCGCTCATCGCCGGCGCCGTGCTGGCCCAGTCGGGTGACTCGCCCACCCAGACCGCCGTGGCCACGGTGGCGTCCGGCATCATCGGGTCCGTGACGTTCTGGGGGAGTCTGGTCGCCTTCGACAAGTTGCAGGGCGTGATGCTGCCTGATCACCCGGTGCACTTTCCGGCGCAGCAGGTGGTGAACACCGGGTTGGCGCTGGCCGCCCTGGGATTCGGCGCCTGGGTCGTGGCCGACCCGGGTCAGTTGAGCGCGTACGGCTGGCTCGTCGCCGCTGCCTCCGTGCTCGGCATCCTGTTGACGATTCCGATCGGCGGAGCCGACATGCCGGTGGCCATCGCCCTGCTCAACTCCTACTCCGGTCTGGCGGCGGCGTCGACCGGCTTCGTCCTGAACAACGACATCCTGATCATCACCGGCTCACTGGTCGGCGCCTCCGGGCTCATTCTCACCCGCATCATGTGCCGCGCAATGAACCGGTCGCTGATGAACGTGCTCATGGGCGCTATCGGACCGGCGGGCGGCGTGACGGCCGCCGCAGACGACGTCTACGCGGGACGGATCAAGAGCGCCTCGCCGGACGAGGTCGCGATGCTGTTCGATGGGGCGCGCCGGGTCGTCGTCGTACCTGGCTACGGCATGGCGGTTGCCCAGGCGCAACATCAGGTTCGTGATCTTGCCAGCTTGCTCGAGTCGAAGGGCACCGAGGTCGAGTTCGCGATTCATCCGGTGGCGGGCCGTATGCCGGGCCACATGAACGTGCTGCTCGCCGAGGCGGATGTCGACTACGACAAGTTGCGCGAGATGGACGACATCAATCCGTCGTTCGAGCAGACCGACGTCACCCTCGTCATCGGTGCGAACGACATCGTCAACCCGGTCGCACAGACCGACCCGTCCAGCCCGATTGCCGGCATGCCGATCCTCGAGGTCGCCAAGTCTCGCACGGTCGTCGTGGTCAAACGGAGTCTCTCGCCCGGTTTCGCGGGTATCCCCAATCCGCTGTTCGCCGCGGACAACACGCTGATGCTGTTCGCGGACGGAAAACAGGCGGTGCTCGATCTCATCGCCGCGATCAAGGAGTGGTAGGCGCGAACTCCACCGGGCAGACGGAGGCACGGCAAACCGACCCTGGCGTACTGGCCCTGTCCGGCGTCCGTCTGATACGAGACGGCGCGACGATACTCGACGGTATCGATTGGCGGGTGCGAGCAGGGGAACGCTGGGTCGTGCTCGGCCCCAACGGCAGCGGCAAGTCGTCGTTGTGCCAGATCGCCACCCTCTACGTGCATCCCTCGGCCGGATCGGTGTCAGTGCTCGGCCACACGCTGGGTCGCGTCGACGTGCGTGCCCTCCGTCTCCGAATCGGCGTGGCAAGCGCCTCGCTCGCCACGCTGATGCAGCCGACGCTGACGGCCGAACAAATCGTGGTGGCGGGCCGGCATGCCGCCCTCGCTCACTGGTGGCACATCTGCAACGACGCCGACTGGGCGCTGGCACGGGCATGCCTCGCGCGCGTCGGTTGTCTGGCTCACGCGGCGCAACGCTTCGGCACGCTGTCCTCCGGAGAACGCCAGCGGGTCGTGCTCGCCCGCGCGCTGATGACCGATCCGGAGTTGCTGATTCTGGACGAGCCAACGGCCGGCATCGATCTGGCGGGACGGGAACGGATCATCCAAACGCTGGCCGAGCTGGCCAAGGACCGTGCGGCCCCGCCACTGGTCGTCGTCACCCACCATGTCGAGGAGATTCCCCCGGGGTTCACGCACGCGCTGCTCCTGGCGCACGGGCGGATCACGGCGGCGGGCCCGATCGACGAGGTCGTGACCGGCGAGCGGCTGTCTCGCTGTTTCGATCTCGAGCTTGCCGTGGAGCACCGTCACAACCGCTGGCGGGCCTGGGCGACCGCGTCCGCGCGTCCGCTCTGATGCAGGCGTCCCGCCACCGTTGCGGCCCCACGCGGTCGAACTCAGGGCACAGCGGGCGCTGCACTCGACACGCTGTCGCGAAGTTCCCGGACCGTCGCCTCGACCACCTGCGCAAAATCGCCGGTCTCGGCATGCACCCGCTGCTGCCGCGCATAGCTGGGTCCGCTGCGCATCATGCGCCGCACACGAAGCAACTCGGCGTGGCTGCCCAGACGCTTCGACACCGGTTCCAGTGTCTCGATCAGTTGATCGATACTCTCGTCGAGCGGCTCCAGCCGCCCCTCCTCGTCGACGATGACCTTCGCGTCGAGCGCCCAACGAGCCGCCCGCCATTTGTTCTCCCGTACAATCCAGTACCGCTGAAGCGGCAGATACATGCCCTCGTCGTACTGTTCCCCAAGCCAGACGATCAGCGCCTGGATCAGGGCGGTCATCCCCACAATCTCGTCGAGGGTCGACAATCCGTCGCAGATGCGCACTTCGACGGTACCAAAGTCGGGATGAGGGCGAATGTCCCACCAGATCTCGCGCACCGACTCGATGGCGTCGGCGTTGACCAGCGTGATCATCAGGCGCTGAAACTCGGCCCAGTTCAGCAGGCGATACGGCAGGCCGGCGGTGGGCAGACTCTCGAAGATCTTCACGCGGCACGACGCCAGCCCGGTCGTTTCCCCCTCGAAGAACGGCGAACTGGCGGAGAGCGCGAGCAGGTGCGGGATATAGGTGCTCAGAGAATTGAAGACCGCGATCGCCTTCTCGCCGCTCTCGATGCCCACGTGGACATGGAGCCCGAAGATCATCAGGCGCCGCGCCGGCCATTGACAGCGCTCGACCAGCAGGCGATACCGATCTTTGTCCGTGATCTTCTGCTGCGCCCAGCGCGAGAACGGGTGGGTGCCTGTGGCGGCGAGTTCGTAGCCGAGTTCGTCGCACACGGCGAGCAGCGACCGGAACCGGCCGGTCAGGTCATCGCGCACCTCCGCGATGTCAGAACAGACGTCGGTGTTAAGCTCGATCGTCGACTCGATCAGCTCGGGTTTGACGTGGCTGGCGTCATTGATCCGGTCCAGGATTCGGGAGGAACCGGACACGAGACGCTTCGTCTCGGGGTCGATGATCTGCAACTCGACTTCGACCCCGACGGTAGAGTTCGGAGAACCGTTGAAATGAATGCGCATTCGGCCCGCTTCGTTGGCGGCCAGTATATCCGGAACCGTCAAATCGGATTCGCGGCACGGGGGTTCTCTCCGGCCCGACTGCGGGTAACATGGTCGAACGAACTTGACTGACCGTCCGACACGCGGCGCCGGCCTGCGCCGCTATGCCCTGTATCAGATCCCCGGCCTGGTGCTCGCCACCGGCGCCGTTCTCCTGATTCACCGCTGGACGGCGTTGCCGGGGTGGGCCGCCGTGGGGCTGGTCGTCGCCTGGATGCTGAAGGACGCCGCGCTGTACCCGTGGTTGCGGTCCGCCTACGAGCCGGACTCGCGCCGCGTCATCGAACGCCTGGTGGGGCTGACAGGCATAGCGGTCGAACCGCTGACGCCACACGGGTACGTCCGCGTACGGGGTGAGCTGTGGCGTGCCGAGCCGGTCTCCCCTGCCGAGGACATCGGCGCCGGTCACGCCGTCACGATCGACGGGGTCCGCGGCACGACGCTCCTGGTGCGGGCCGGCGCCGGCCCGCCGCACGCGGCGACACCCGCCGCACACGACTAACCACCCGGGGCCGGCTGCCAGACCCGGCTGCGGCACCAGGCCATCGTCGCCGCGATGCCCTCGTCCAACAGGACGGCCGGCTCGTATCCGAGCAACTCCCGCGCCCGGGTGATGTCGGCCTGCGAGTCTCGTACATCGCCGAGCCGCGGAGCCGCGTATTCCGGCCGCACGTCGTTCCCGCTCATC
Source organism: Vicinamibacterales bacterium (assembly GCA_965220695.1). GTDB lineage: Bacteria > Acidobacteriota > Vicinamibacteria > Vicinamibacterales > UBA8438 > UBA9620. Next base: position 1,910,789 of record OZ244838.1, read on the forward strand.
TCGCGCATGATCCGGAACAGGGTGTTGAGCGACACCCGCCCGCCGCTCGATACGTTGCACACCTGACCCGCCGCACCCGGCGCGGCGCACGCTTCGAGGGTGCCGTCGGCAACGTTCGTTACGTAGGTGAAGTCACGGGTCTGCTCTCCGTCGCCGTAGATCGTCGGAGCGCGGCCCTCGATCAAGCACCGCGCGAAGAGAGAAACGACGCCCGAGTACGGCGATGTCGGATGCTGGCGCGGACCGAATACGTTGAAGTAGCGGACCGAGACCGTCTCCAATCCGTACAACTCATGGAACAGCTTGAGATACCGCTCACCGACCAGTTTCTGCAGCCCATAGGGCGACAGCGGATCCGTCGGCATGTCCTCGCGCTTCGGCAGCGTGGCGGTATTGCCGTAGACCGCGGACGAACTCGCAAAGACGACCCGTTGCACGCCACTGCGCCGCGCGGCGACCAGCAGGCTCAGCGTTCCGGTGACGTTGGCGTGATTCGACGCCAGCGGCTCGGCGATCGAGCGCGGCACCGACGGAATGGCGGCCAGATGCACCACGTAGTCGACACCCGTGACGGCCTTCGCTGCGACCGCGGGATCCGCCACGTCCCCCACCAACAGGTCGACGCCGTCGAGATCGGACAGATTCTCTCGGCACCCCGTTGTCAGGTTGTCGAGCACCCGTATCTCCTGGCCGCGAGACACGAGTTCCTCGACGATGTGCGAGCCGATGAACCCGGCGCCGCCGGTCACCAGATAGCTGGCCATACCATCCGTGTCAGTTTGCCGGAAACCCGCTGGACGGAATGCCCGGGACGACGCGCAACGCGTTCTCGTAGTAGACCCCGCGCAAAAGGTCGTCCGACAACCCGAGCCCGTACAGCTTCCAGAAAGCGTGATACCGGCGGTAGTAGTCGAAATACTCGTCCTCGGTCTCGAACGTGCGCCAGTAGTAGGGAAACTCGTCCGGGGCGTACGAGTCCTTGCCGAACAATATGCGGTCGGGATACGCCTCGAAGAAGGCCTTGGCGGCGCGCGGTTGCCGGCCGAACTCGTAGAGCACGGCGCCGGTCTCGACGACGACGTTGGGCATCCGGTCGAGCATGGCGCCGAGCCGGCCGAGATCGTTCGCGTGCCACGCCATGTGGGCGGCGATGAATCGGGTGTTCGGATGACCTGAGAACAGCCGGTCGCGCTCGGCCATGATGGCGTCGAAGGTGGGATACCGATCGGCCGGCAGCCGGCGCCCCGGCCGCAACACCAACTCGAGCCAGCGCTCGTTGTAGCGATCGACCGGTTGAAAGAACTCGCTGGGCTCGCCGGTGTGAATCAGCACGGGAATGTCAAGGCGGGCGCACATTTCCCACACCGGATCGAGCTCGGGGTCGTCGACCGCGACCCGCCGCCCCTGACCGTCGCGAACGGTGAGGCCAAAGTTCTTGAACAGCTTCAGACCGACGGCCCCCGCTGCCACATCCCGTTCAAGCTGGCCGGCCGCTCGCGCGCCGAACCCCGGCGTGACGCCGTTGCTGAAATCGAGATTGGCGAAGAACACCATCCGATCCGGATGGGCGCTGGCCTGAATGGCTCGCACGCCGCTCGCCAGCGTGTTGCCCGATCCGCCGCTGAGATTCACCAGCACCTGGAGGTTGAGCTGGTCCATCTCTCTGACGATGGTCTCCCAGCGCGTACCCGACAATCCGGGCCGATGGTGGCTGTGTATATCGACGACCGGGAACCTGGCCCGCGGCACCGGGTGTTCCGGCACGACAAGCGTCGACCGTGGCGTGTAGTCCTCTACGGTGAGCGCTTCGTTCGCCCCGCCGCGTCGGTCCTGTGCCGCCAGGGCCGCCACGATCCCGACCAGCGCGAGCGCGCACGCTGCAATGCCTCCTCGACGCATCATCACCCCCTCGTGATCCCGGCTCTCCGACACCCGGCCGGCAGCGGGCCGCCTCGCGTTCGGTCAGCGAAAGGTCCGCCGCAGAGAGACGATAAGCCGAATTCTGTACCCGGCGCCCGGCCCGAGGGCGTGAACACCGGGTGACGACCATTCATCTAGCCCCGCCATCACTGGCAGGGTCGAGCAACCTACCCGGAGGCCTCGGACGGGCCGCCCTCTGGCGCCTCCCTATTTGGTCTTGCTCCGTGCGGGGTTTAGCCTGCCATCCACCTTGCGGCGAACGCGGTGCGCTCTTACCGCACCTTTTCACCCTTACCTCCACTTCGTCCGGCTGAACGCCGAACTCACCAGAGGCGGTTTGTTTTCTGTGCTACTTTCCTTCAGGTCGCCCTGACCGGGGATTACCCGGCACACTGCCCTCTGGAGTTCGGACTTTCCTCCCCGCGCCGGGCCATGACCCGGCGCGCGGCGGTCGTCTGTCTCTCTACGGCGGATTGTCAAAGAACGCGTCGTCGTCACATCGACGGCAACTGTGCTGTCGGCCGAGCTACCCGTCGGTGTCCTGGCTGATCTGATACTGCTCGAGTTTCTTGTACAGATTGCTGCGCGGCGTATCGATGACTTCAGCGGTCTTCGAGATGTTCCAGCCATGCTCTCGCAGTCTGGCCACCAGGAACTCCCGTTCAGCCACTTCCTTGAACTCGCGCAGGGTCGCCGCCCGATGAGCGGCCGCATCGGCCGCGCCGCCCGTTGGCTCGCCGCGCAGCACCCCACGCACATCGCTGGCATCGATGGTCGCCCCGGGACTCATCACCATGAGACGTTCCACGATGTTCCGCAACTCCCGTACGTTGCCCCGCCACCGTTCACCCGTCATCAATTCGAGCGCTGCCGGTGCGAACTGTTTCGGCCGAAAGTTGTTCTCCCGGCAGAACAGCCGGACGAAATGCTCGACGAGGCGCGGAATGTCCTCACGGCGATCACGCAGCGGAGGTACCAGGATCGGGATCACGCTGAGGCGGAAGTAGAGATCTTCGCGAAACGTCTCACCATCGATCAATTCGTCCAGATTGCGATTGGTGGCGGCAATTACCCGCACGTCGACCTTAATCGTGCGCGCCGAACCGAGACGCTCGACTTCGCCCTCCTGCAGCACCCGCAACACCTTGGCCTGCGTGCGCAGGCTCATGTCCCCGACCTCATCGAGAAAGATCGTACCCCGGTCGGCTTGCTCGAACTTGCCGATCTGCTTCTGGGTGGCGCCGGTGAACGCCCCCCGTTCATGTCCGAACAGTTCAGACTCGATCAACTCTTCGGGCAATGCGGCGCAGTTGACCTGGACGAACCGCTCGCGGCCCCGCCGGCTGTTGCGATGAATCGCCCGGGCCACGAGCTCCTTGCCCACCCCGCTCTCGCCCTGGATCAGCACGATGCTGCTCGTCGGCGCCGCGAGGCTGATCGCCTCGGTTACGCCTCTGAGTGTCGGGCTGTCGCCAATCATCTCGTGCCTGATCTCAGCCTGTGCCCTATACCCCTTCACCTCCGTCTCGAGCCGGTGCTGCTCCAGCGCGTTCCTGATGTCCACTCTCAGTGAGTCACCTTCAAACCCTTTTTCGAGAAAGGAAAACGCGCCAAGGTGTTTCGTGGCCTCGACCGCCGTACTGATGGTGCCGTGACCGGAGATGACGATGACGGGGACCTTGTCGCCGCGCTCATTCATCCGACGCAGCACCTCGAGCCCGTCCATACCCGGCATCTTGACGTCGAGCAATACCAGGTCCGGGCTCTCGATCGCGATCAGATCGAGTCCTTCCTGGCCGCTCCGGCCGAACAGGCACTCATAGCCCTCGTACTCGAGGGTCATCTTCAGCGCATCCCGCACGCCTTCGTCGTCGTCAACGACCAGAATCCGTTCTTTCATGGCGCAGCGGTCATTATAAGGTTCCGAAAACCATCCTCGTCGATTGTCTCCACACCGAGCGCGCGTGCTTTCTCGAACTTGGAACCGGGATCGGCGCCGACCACGACACAACTCGTCTTGCCGCTGACCGACCCGGTCACCTTGCCCCCACGCGCCTCGATCGCCGCTTTCGCAGCGTCTCTCGACATCGAGCCGAGAGTGCCTGTGATGACGAACGTCCGTCCGCTCAGGGGCTGGACAACCGGCGACGGCGACGGCTCGTCGCTGTCCATCCTGACTCCCGCCGCCTGCAAGCGCTCCAGCAGGTGCCGGTTCGATTCCTGGTCGAGAAACGCCCGCATGGACTCGGCAACGATCGGGCCGATGCCATCGATCGCCTCGATCTTCTCGCGCGACGCCGCAATCAACTCGACGAGACCGCCGAAACGCCCGGACAGCAAGGCGGCCGTCCCTTCACCGACGTGCCGCACACCGAGCCCATACAGCAGGTGGGCAAAGTCCCGGCGTTTGCTTTTCTCGATCTCCGCGACAAGGTTCGCGGCCGATTTCTGCTCCATCCGATTGAGCCCGGCCAACGCGTCGACGGTCAACTGATAGATATCGGCAGCGTCTCGTACCAGTCCGACCTCGACCAGTTGGTCGACCAGCGACTCGCCGAGCCCTTCGATATTCATCGCGCGGCGGCCCGCGAAGTGCAGCAGTCCCCGGCGGATCTTGGCCGGGCACTGGTGGTTGGGACAGCGCCAGACTACCTCCTGCTCGCCGCGATCCAGGGGCGTCCCGCAGACCGGACAGGTCGTGGGCATGACGAACGGCGGTAGCACCTCACCGGCAGGACGACGGCTGAGGATCGGCTTCACCACCTTCGGGATGATGTCGCCTCCCTTCTCAACGAGTACGTAGTCTCCCGGCCGAACATCCTTCCTGGCGACGTCTTCGGCGTTATGCAGGGTAGCCATTCGCACCGTCGTCCCCGCCAGCCGGACCGGCTCGAGCACTGCGTAGGGGGTGACCGCGCCGGTTCTCCCCACGTTGACCTCGATGCGCAACAGCCTCGTCGTCGCCTGCTCGGCCGGGAACTTGAAGGCCATCGCCCAGCGGGGAAACTTGGCGGTCTGACCGAGCCGCGCCCGATCCGACAACGTGTCGACCTTGACCACCACGCCATCGATATCGAACGGCAGTTCGCGCCGCTCGTCGGCCCAACGGCGGCAGTAGGCGATGACGTCGACGATACCCTCGCAGCGCTGCCAGTGTCGCTCGACCGGCAGCCCCCAGCCTGCGAGCTGATCCAGCGCCGCCGCATGCCCGAGCGGCATCGTCTGTCCGACGCCCCCGTCGTTGCGCGGCTCGACCAGTTGATACAGATAGGCCCCGAGACCCCGCCTCGCGACCAGCAGGGCGTCCAGCGTCCGCATCGTTCCAGCGGCGGCGTTGCGAGGATTGGCGTATGGCGGCGCTCCCATCTCCGCGCGTTCGTCATTCATCCGATCGAAGGACGCCCTGGGCAGGTAGATTTCGCCCCGCACCTCGACGTCGCCCGGCACGTGCGTCCTCAACCCCAGTGGTATGCCACGAATGGCGCGGACATTGGGCGTCACGTCTTCGCCGCGGACTCCGTCTCCCCGCGTCACGCCGCGCCGCAGCAGACCGTTGCGATAGTGCAACGCGATGCTGAGTCCGTCGATCTTGAGCTCGGCGACATACGAGACGGGCGTGTCGCCGTCCTGAGCCAGGCCTTTCCGTACACGCTCGTCGAACGAGATCAGTTCAGCTTCCTCGTAGGCGTTGTCGAGGCTCAGCATCGGCGTCTCGTGCTCGACGGTGTCGATCCGGTCGGCTGGCCGCCCCGCGACCCGCTGCGTCGGGGAATCCGGAGTGACCAGCTCCGGGTGCGCCGCTTCGAGCGCCGCGAGCCGTCGCAGCAGTCGATCGAACTCCGTGTCGGAGATCTCGGGGTCGTACAGTACGTAGTACCGTTCTTCGTGGTAGCGAATCTCGGCCCGTAGTGCCTCGAGGGTCTGGACGATCTGTTCGCTGGAAGGCACCGGGGATGATTCGAACGTCGCGCCGGACGCGGGGCTACCGGTCGCGAATCAGGACGTAGTCTGGAAGCGACATCAACGCCTCGAGCTCGGGCGTCATCGGAAAACCACTCAGTTGCCGCTTGGCCGCCTCGGCGAAACCCACCGCTCGCTCGTACGCCTGTTCCAACACCCGGTGCCTGGTCAACAGACCGCGGAGTTCCTGCCATGCCTCGGGCGTGAACACCCGATCACTGACGATCGCGTCGAGCACCTCGCGCGCCCGCCCTTCATCCCGCTGCAGCAGGTAGATGGCCGGAAGCGTCATCTTGCCGTCGCGGACATCGCCGCCGACCGGCTTGCCCAGCACCGTCTCGTCAGCCGTGTAGTCGAGCAGATCGTCAACCAACTGAAATGCGATACCCAAATTGAACCCGTAGTCTCGCAGCGCGAGCTGCCGGTCCTCGGAGAGGCCGCCCAGAATGCTGCCGATCTGGGCACATCCGCCGAACAGATGGGCGGTCTTGCGTCCAATGATCTCGAGATGCTCGTCCTCCGTGAGGTCCACCACCCCGGTCTTCGTAAGCTGATACAACTCGCCTTCAATCATGCGGAGCGTGACATCGCACAACAGGCGTACCAGTTCGAGCGAGTCGACGGTCAACGCCATACCCATCGACTTGATGTACAGATAGTCGCCCAGCAGGACGGTGATGTCGTTGCCCCATCGCGAGTGCACCGCCTCGCGCCCACGCCGGACGACCGAATCGTCGATCATGTCGTCGTGGACCAGTGTCGCGGTGTGAATGAACTCGACGACCGCGGCGTACAGCGTCGCCTGGGCGCCCCGATATCCGCCCAGGCGGGCGCACATCAACAGCAACGCCGGCCGAACCCGCTTGCCGCCGCTGTTCTGGATATAACGGCCGATCTCCGGGATCAATTCGACCCGTGACTCGACATGGCGCGCGAACTGGCGCTCTACTGAATCCAGATCCTGGCGAATGGGTTCGAAAATCTGGGCGAGGTCGGGTGGCGAGGAAATTCTCGACAAGGTGGTTTCTCGCGTTCAGGATCTGAGCACACTTGCGAGCCAAGTGTCAACGTTACAACCCTTTAGCCGGTACCGTCGGATGGGAAGAGCGTCTTGAACGCTGCCGTCGTCTTTACGCGCAGCTCTTCCGGCGAAACCCCGCGGACCCTGGCCAGCATATCGCCGACCCGGCCGATCCAGGCCGGCTCGTTCCGTTTACCTCGATGCGGTACCGGGGCCAGATACGGTGCGTCCGTTTCTGCCAGAAGACGGTCATCCGGCACGCTCACGGCCGCCGCCCGCACGGAATCGGCCGCCTTGAAGGTCACGATGCCGGAAAACGACACATGAAACCCCAGTTCGACTGACCGGCGCGCCATCGCCGCGTCCCCGGTAAAGCAATGAAAGATCCCCTTCACCGGCGCCCCGTCCTCGGTCAGGAGCGTGAACGTGTCGTCGTTCGCATCGCGGGTGTGGATCACGATCGGCAGCCCGAGCACACGGGCCAACCGGATCTGCCGCCTGAACACCGCGCGCTGTACGTCACGCGGCGCATAGTCATAATGGTAGTCCAGTCCGATCTCACCGATGGCGCAGGCGCCTGGCCGCGCGGCAATGGCCGCCCGCACATGCGGTTCCACGTCATCGATCCGCCCGGCGAACCGCCCCGCCTGATGCGGGTGGATACCGACGGCGAACCGCACCGCCGGCCAGGCGGCCGCGACCCGTTGCGCGCGAATCGTCTCGGCGTCACTGGTCGCGTCGAGAATGCACAACGCCGCGGCGACGCCGGCCCCGCGGGCGCGGTCAATCACGGCGTCGAGGTCTTGCTCGAACGCCTCGTCCGCCAAATGACAATGCGAGTCAATCACGAGGCGCAGATCCTCGCCATGTAGCGTCAGCGTACGCGTGAGCCTGGTGGCGCCTGCCCGGGATCGTCCAGGGTCAACAGCACCGGCTCACCGGCAGGATCGGTTGCGGCCAGCAGCATGCCGTCCGATTCGACCCCCATCAGTGTGGCCTTCTCGAGATTTGCCACGACAACCACCGACCGGCCCACCAGCGTATCCGGTCGATACGCCCGCGCAATGCCGGCAACCAGGGTCCGCTCTTCGGCGCCGAGACTGACGGTCACCTTCAACAGTTTCCGGGATTTCGGAATCGCCTCGGCGGTCACGACCTTTGCCACGCGTAACGTCACCTTCATGAAATCGTCGAACGGTATGCGCGTCTCGATCGTTCCGGCCGCCGGCTGGACTGCCGCCGGTTCCGGTCGCGCGGTGTCGTCCGCCGGCCCTGTTGCCGGCGGTGTCTCTATCTCGCTCGTCATGTCCTCACCTGTTCTCCTTGCCGTCACCGGCTCGCCCACGGCGGCGACGGACGCCTCGAGCCGCGGCCAAAGCGGCGTCCCCTTGATGATCTCCCGCTCCGCGGTCGACCAACGAGCATCCCGATCCAGCCGCCAGCCGGCCGCCGGACCGGTCTGTCCCATCCGCCGCAGGATCTCCGCGCACGACGCCGGCATGACCGGCCACAGCAGCAGCGCGGCGATGCGAACCGCCTCGACCATCTCGAACAGTGCCTGATCGAGCTCAGCCGCCCGGTCCGACCGCTTGGCCAGCGCCCACGGCTCGGAACGCGTGATGAACTCATTGGTCGCGTCGATCAACTCGAACGCCGCCGCCACGCCGGTATGCAACTTGTACTCGTCCATCGCCACTCGGTAGCGCCGGACAATCAGCGCCGCCCGCTCCGCCAGCCGCGGTGCCGCGCCCGGTGCCGGCGCCACCACACGGCCAGCCCGATATCGATGCACCATGGCGGCCACCCGATTGACGAGGTTGCCGAGATTGTTCGCCAGATCGACGTTGTAGTGCTCTTCGAAGCGTTCCCAGGTGAAATCCCCATCCTGACCGTATGCAATCTCCTTGACCAGATACAGTCGCAGTGGATCGGGGCCGAGTCGATCAGCCGCCTCCAGCGGATCGACGCTCGTGCCGAGCGACTTGCTCATGCGCTGGCCCTGCCAGTTCACCCACCCGTGACCGAACACCCGCCGCGGCAGGGGGACGCCAGCGCTCATCAGCATCGCCGGCCAGACCACCGCGTGGAACCGCACGATGTCCTTGCCGACGATATGCACGTCCGCCGGCCACCAGTCCTTGAACCGCGCCTCGTCCGTGCCGTAACCGACTGCCGCGATGTAGTTGATCAGTGCGTCGAACCACACATAGACCACGCTCGACGGATCGAACGGCAGAGGAATGCCCCAGCTTTGACCCGTGCGGCTGACCGAGATGTCATCGAGTCCGCGTTCCAGCAGACGCAGCATCTCGTTCCGCCGCACCTCTGGCTGCAGAAATCCTGGATGGGCCGCATAGTGCTCAAGCAGCCGGTCGCGGTATCTCGACAACCGGAAGAAATGGTTCTTTTCCTTGATCCAGTCCGGTCGGGTCTGATGAATGGGACAGTCGCCGCCGACCAGATCCTTGTCCTGCTTGAACGCCTCGCAGGAGACGCAGTACCAGCCTTCGTACTCACCCTCGTAGAGGTCCCCCGCGTCGGCAATCCGCTGCACCAGCGTGGTCACGGCCACGCGGTGCCGGTCTTCGGTGGTCCGGATAAAATCGTCGAACGACACGTCGAGCTTCGCCCAGACCTCGCGGAATACCTTTTCCATCTGGTCACAGAACGCGAGCGGCTCAATCCCCTTGTCGCGCGCCCGCTGATACACGTTCTGCGAGTGTTCGTCGGTCCCCATGACGAATCGAACCGGCATGCCGCAGAGGCGCCGATAGCGGGCAATCACGTCGGCGCAGATCTTCTCGTAGGCAGTCCCCAGATGGGGCCGGCTATTCACGTAGTCGATCGCCGTCGTGAGATAGAAACGCGACATCAGAGCCCCTCGGCGACAGTGCGATATATCCGTTCAGGACGCACTGCCGTTCACGGTCGATTCGCCGTCGGGTGGTCCGCTAGCGGGAGCTGGCACCAGCGCGAGGAGACCGGCGTCCTGATAGGCCTTGACGGCGGCCGCCTGTACTTCCTTGACGGACACACCATGGGTTGCCGACAGGCGCGCGCAATCGTCGAACTCCGGAGACACGTTGACGACCACGGCGTTGTGCCATGCGACCTTGCACCGCACCTCGCCGAACCGTGTGGAAACGGGCGCCAACTCCCGGCGCAGCGTCTCGCGCTGGCAGACACGGTATCGCACGCCGAGGGTCGTCGACTCGCGGAACAATGTCGCGCTCAGCTCCTCGCGCTTCGCCGGCGGCGCCAGCACCGTGACATGGGTGGCCGGACGGTTCTTTTTCATCTGGACGGGGGTGTAGAACACTTCGACGGCGCCGGCCGCATACAAGCGGTCCATGAGGGCGCCGAAGAGCTCCGGGGTCATATCGTCGATCTCGCATTCCAGGACGGTGATGTGGTCGCCCGCGCCGACACCGTGCGCCTCGCCCAGCAGGACACGCAGCACGTTCGGGAATCCCTGCGGGTCACGGGTGCCGGCGCCGTAGCCGATGCGCTCGATCCTCATCGGCGGCAGGGCCTCGTACCCATCCGCGAACTCGGTCACGAGTAGCGCCCCAGTGGGTGTCAGCAACTCTACAGGCGGTCCCGCGGCGTACACCGGTACACCGGACATCAGCGCGGCGGTCGCCGGCGCGGGTACCGGCAGCGTCCCGTGCTCGCAGGTCACGGTGCCGCTCCCCAGATTGACCGGCGAGGCGACGATGCGGTCGGCGCCGAACCACTCGAGGGCGAACACCCCTCCGACGATATCGACGATGGAGTCGAGCGCGCCGACTTCATGGAGGTGCACCCGCTCTACCGGCATCCGATGAATCGCCGCCTCCGTTTCCGCCAGCCGCGTGAACAACCGATTGGCTCGCGCCTTGGATGCCTCAGTCAACGCCGACCGATCGACCAGCCGCGTGATGCCCGGCAGATGGCGGTGCCGGTGCGTGCCCGACGCGGCGCCGGTCTCGGCAACGACGAACTTTGTCGCCGCGATACCCGACCGACTCACCCGTTCGACCGAAACAGAGCATTGATCGTCAAGGGCCAGACTGCCGAGCGCCTCACGCAAGCGATCGAAGGGCAGACCGGCATCGAGTAACGCTCCGATCAGCATGTCTCCGGAAGCACCGGAAAAGCAGTCAAGATACAGAATGCGAGGCATGACGTGCGGCTGCCGACGCGCCCGTCTCGAGGCGGTCAGATCCGTCCCATCTCTCTGAAACTACAGTACTTCGCATCGGCCAGCACGAGGTGATCGACGACCTCGATGCCCATGAGTCGGCCAGCCTCGACCAACCGCGCCGTCAGCGCCGCATCCTCGCCGCTCGGCGTCGGATCTCCCGACGGGTGGTTATGAAACAGCACAATCGCCGCCGCGCCGCCGCCGGCCGCCTCGCGAAACACTTCGCGCGGGTGCACCAGACTCGCGTCCAGGGTCCCAATCGACAGCACCGCCGTTCTCAGGACGCGATGCTTGGTGTCCAGGAGCACGATACCGAACTGTTCGACTGCTCGCGCGCCGTACCCCGGTAGCAGATACGACGCCACGTCCCGCGGTGACCCGAACTGGACCCGGTCGGCCGGCACCCGCACCAGCGTCCGACGGCCCAACTCCACCGCCGCAAGAATCTGTGACGCCTTCGCCGCACCAATACCCTTGAGACGACACAGATCACCCCGGGACTGACGGGTCAACCCGTGCACGCCACGGACATGCTCGAGCACCTCGTTCGCGACATCGATGGCGCTCATTGCCTGGAAGCCGTGGCCGAGAATGATGGCCAGCAACTCGTTGTCGCCCAGACCTGACGGCCCGAGACGTTCAAGCTTTTCACGGGGTCGGTCGTGAGGCGCGAGCAACTTCATCGTACCACAGTGGTCCCGGTACGGAGGTTCCGCGCCGCCGTCAACGACGATCCCATGCCTGTCTGCCATGCAAGAAACGCTCGCACTCGCCAACCACCCGCGTCGGTGCCATGCACCGTACGAGTACGAGATTCCTGCACATCCCACAGGGCGGAGGGACCGAAAAGCCTGCACTGTCATCGCCGGCGGCAGCGCCCCGCGTCGTACCGGGACCGGCGGCGCGACCGGTGCGATACCGGACCGTCGCCGTCGGCGGCCAGACGATCTCCCGAAGCAATGGCGTTCGTTCACCCGAGCCAACGACCGGCCAGCACCACTTCGGCCCAACCGGTCAACCGAATGCCGTCGTTGGTCCAGGCCACATGTTGCGTGCCCCCGGGTGACACGACGTCGACCTGTCGGGAGGCGCCGCCGTGGACCGCCGCCGCCACGGCGCTGGCGCACGCGCCGGTGCCGGACGCCGCCGTCGGCCCGACCCCGCGCTCCCAGATCAGGATGCGGAGTCGCGTGGGGGATTCCACGTCGACCAGTTCGACATTCGAACCGGCGGGAAACGCCGGATGCGTGGCGAGCGCCCGCCCGACGCGCTGCAACTGCTCCTCGTTGACGGGCCGGCCCAGCACGACGCACTGCGGGTTGCCCACCGACAGATCGACCACGTCGATCTCCTCTCCATCGACCCGCAGCGCCCGCCGCCGGATGCCCGTCGGCCGACCCATCAGCGCCTCGAAGGTCAACCGCGCCCCGGCCGACTCGACCAGCGTCAGGGGCACCGCTCCCGCATCGGTGTCGATCACCATCTCGCGCGTACCGGACCGTTCCCGCGCAACGATGGCCGCCAAGCACCTCACCGCGTTGCCTGACACCTCGGCCACGCCGCCGTCAGCGTTATACAGCGTCATCGCGGCGCCGGCCGCGGTCGGCGCGTGCAACACGAGACCGTCGGCGCCGACACCGGTGTGACGGTCGCACATGCGCCGCGCAAGCGCGGACCTGTCCGTCACAGGAATCTGCCCGCGCGGCGCGAACAGGAAGTCGTTACCGTAGGCGTGCGCCTTGATGAGATCGATTGACATTCAACCGCCTGTCATGCGCCGACCTAGTGCTTAGTCACGTCAAAATGTTAGGATAGACGGACTTGAGTTTACGGCGCGCATCGTCGACCTGCATCTGCCAGTCGACACCGCGTTGCGTAGCAGTGACGTCGGTGGACCACGCCGACACTTCGCCGTGCAGCGTCTCGAGGTCGCCGATGCGGCGCCCGTCCAGGCATTGACGCGTCATCGAACTCAGTTCATTCTCGGCGATGTTCAGCCAGCTCCCGTGCTTCGGCGTGTAGCAGAACTCCAGGCGACGAACCAGTTCCCGAGCCCGGGCCGGCTCGAACACCTCGTAGAAGGCGCCGGGCGTGTGCGTGTTGAGGTTGTCGCACACCAGGGTGACTTTCGGGCAGTCGGCGTAGCGGCCCTCCAACAGGTCGGCGACCTCCACCGCCCAGTCCGCCTTCGTCCGCCGGGCCCGCGCCGTCGCCCGCCGCCAACACGCCAGCGGCTCGCTGAACAGGAAGACCGAGGCCGTGCCGGCCCGTTCGTACTCGTAGTCGACGCGGCGGGGCCGCGCCAGCGTGGCGGCCATCGGCGGGCGCGTTTCCTTGACCAGTTGCACCGGCTGCTCATCCATGCACACGACCGGGCAAGCCGGGTCGTACGGTTGCGCATAGGTGTCCAAGACCTGCTCCATGTGCGCCACGAACTCGGCGTCGGCCTCCGGCGGGATCACCCAGTACTCGATTTTCCGCCGGGTCATCCCGTTTTTTTTAGCGTGCGCCGGATGGTCTCGTGGCTGACCGACTCGACGACCTCCAGCTCGACGACCCGGCGCGCCAGTAGCCGCAACGACCAGTTGGCATAGCCCTTCGGGGGCGGCCCCAGACGCAGGGCGATGACCTGCGCTTCCTGTTCGCCGTCGAGCAGCTTGGGGACCGGGGGCGACGGCCGTCGTTTGCGTTCCAGCGCCCGCTCGAATCCTTCCAGTACGCATCGTTGGCGAATGTTTTCGACCGTCTTGGTGCGGCACGACAAGGCGTCGGCGACCTGCTGGTCGGTCCACGCCGGTCCGTCCGCATCGGCCTTCAAGAGGATCTGAGCACGGCGCACCTTCTCGTTGCTGCCGTTGAGCTTCCGGACTGTCTGTTGACAGACCTCGCGTTCCTGGTCGGTGAGTCGGACGATATACTTTTTCTGCATGGGAACTCTATCGGTTCCGCGTGCCCTAATCTTTAGTCGTGGCGCAGCACTAGCAGCCCGTGGCAAAAGCCCCGCTGCATTCGAGCCCCGCAGAATTCTGCGCTTCCCCGCGGAATTCTGCTGTTTCACGATGCATCCCGCCTGACGGCGTTGTTCGTCGGTTGCATATGCCCAATATGCGCCCTCCTCACGTCTTGTCAGGCGGGCGCCTCGCCGCTCTCGGTGCCACGCGGGGTTCCACCACGGGCTGCTCGCCGCGGGCCGTCATGGCTGCAGGGGGCTGGTGAACACCCAGGTCAGTCCACCGGTAATCCCCGCGGCCGGGCCTCTCGCCGACATGCCGGTGTAGAATCCGCCGTCGAGACGTACCGAGCCGCGCGTGAAACGGGCCCCGAAGGTCATGCGCCCGTGACTCTCGGTCCCTGGCGGCGGCACACCCTTGCGCGTGCTCACCTGTCCGTGCATCTCGCCGACGATTTCGGCCCCGGGCGCAAATGCCTTGGCCAATGAGACGCTGTAGGTCAGCACGTCGTTCTGCCGGTCGCCCCGCGTGGGGTCGGACAGGATACCGAATCCGAAGTTGCCAACCACCCGGACCGACTGCATCGTCTTGCCGACGAGCAGCGATTGAAAGAAATCCATCGTATCGAGACCGAGACCGGCCTCGTTGCTCGCGTTCGGAAGCCGCGTTGCGAATCTCAGCGCGAAGGCCGGGCGTAGAGTGCCCTCGCTGACGATCTGCACCTTTGTCCCGACCACGAGATCATCCCAACTGCGCGTGGTGTCTCCGGGAACGTCCAGCATGTGCGCCAGCGGCGCATCAGGATCCCGACTGGAGATCAGCAGGCGGCTGCTCGAGACGCCGTCGATCTGCACTTCGGCGACCGATCCCAAACCGACGCTGATACCGAGCACCGGCCCGCGCAGTAGATCACCCTTGAGCCCCGACACGGGATAGCCCTGATCCCACGCATGGTCGAATCCCGCCTCGAGCAGGACCAATCCTTCTCCGATGGGCTCTGGATCCTCAGTCAGCAGTGGTCGCTGTTGCGCAGTTGCCGGCGCTGTCATGAAACCGAGCGACAACATCCACAGCCCCGCACCCGCCACAATTCGTCGCATCGTCTCCACTCCGATTGAATTGCTCATGCTGCGCTGCCGCGATCGATCGCCCTGTCCCGGCGCATATACATGATCGCGGCCGCATCGTAGGCGGCATGGGCCACCATCGGCGCCATCAGGCCCCTGGTCAGCAGCACGAGCGCACCCAGCCCGAAACCCATCACGGTGACCCACACTCCGAAGATCATCGAACTCCGTCCACCGACATGGGCCAGACCAAAGAGCACGCTGGCCGCGACAAGACCGAACTCGGCCTGTACGGCCCCCCGGAACAACAGTTCCTCGCCCGCTCCCGCGGCCATGCCGACGACGGCCGCCTCCAGCGCCGTCACGTCCGAGAACAACGGCCGCAGCGTCTCGTGATAGAGGCGCCGAATCTCACGTACCGGGCCGATCGGAGGGGCCATCCGCAATACGCCATAGTTCGCGACGGCCAGCAGGCCGGCGGCGCCCAGCCCCACGACCAGTCCGGTGCCCGGATGGCCGACCGCGACGGGCAGCGCTCTCAGACCGATCCAGATGATCGCCACACCCGCCAGCAGCGCTTCGACGGCGACCGCCACCTCCATGATCCGGCTGGCGGCCACGGTCAGAACCTCTTGCGGCTGTCCAACAGCATCGTCACCGGGCCGTCGTTCGTCGATTCGACCGTCATGTGCGCCTGAAACTCGCCCAACTCGACCGGCACGCCGCAGCCCCGCAGCGCCCGGGCCAGCTCCAGGTAGGCCGACCTCGCGGTCTCGGGCGCCGCGGCGTCGTCGAACGACGGCCGCCGCCCTCGCCGGCAGTCCCCGCACAGCGTGAACTGGGAGACAAGCATCACCGCGCCCCGTTCCTGCTGAACCGAGCGGTCGAACCGTCCGCTGGTATCGGCAAAGACACGCAGACCGGCGATCTTGTTCGCGAGGTAGGTCGTATCCTCCGTTGCATCGTCGCGGGCAATACCCACATAGACCAGCAACCCGCTCTCGATGGCCGCCACGGGCCGGCCGGCGACCGACACCCGCGCCGAGGTCACCCGCTGCACGACAGCTCTCATGCCCAGACAGGACGATCAGGACGGGACGGAGGGGCACTGGACCGGCGCCGCGGCAGCCCGGAGACGATGCGCCGCCTCGGCGCGCAGTTCAGCCACCGGATTCAAACGACGGTCGAGCAGATGCCGGCCGGCCACGTTACCGAGGGCCTTGAGCATTGACTGCTTGACCCCGGGGTGTTCGCGTTCGAGGTTCACCAGCATGCGTTTCACACGCTGCCGCTGCAGACTCAGGTCTCCGCATACCGGACAGCAGCAGCCGATCACCGGAAGACCGGATTCGTTGGTGTAGGCACGCGCTTCTTCCTCGCTGACGTACACCAGCGGTCTGATGACGACATGCTGTCGATCATCCGACACCAGCCGCGCCGGCATCGCCTTCAACGCGCCGGCGAAGAACAGATTGAGGAGCAGCGTTTCGATGAAGTCGTCCGCGTGATGTCCGAGCGCGATCTTCGTCGCCCCGATCTCGCTGGCAATCCGGTACAACACACCGCGTCTGAGCCGGGCGCACAGCGAGCAGGGCGTTGCCCGTTCGTCGAGCTTGTCGTCGATGATCTGCCCGACCGTGGTGTGTTCGATGCGGTAGTCCCACCCCCGCGCCTCGCAGGTTCTGGCGATGGTGTCGTACTTGTAGTCGCGATAGCCCGAATCGACGTTGACCGCGATCAGGCTGAAGGCGACCGGCGACCGGCGATGCAGCGCGTCCAGCACCTGCATCAGCGCCCAACTGTCCTTGCCACCCGACAGCCCGACCATTACGCGATCGCCCTCTTCGATGAGATCGAAGTCGACGATCGCCCGTGTCGTCTTCCGTGCAAGCCGCTTTTCGAGTGCGCTGCCGTATGCCATCTGTCCGCTCTCGCCCCCTCGATACCAGCACTACGCTCACGCGCCTCACACTGTCAGCCGGGCGCCGCAACGCTGCTCGACGCCGCGCCGGACACGCCGCCATCCTGGCGCCTTGGGGACACGGAACGGATGGCGCCGCCGTGCCGCGCCACGAAACGGGAATCCTGGCGAAGACGTACCGCTCCGGTCGTCGCGCTCTTGCAGGTGGCCACGATGGAGGTCACGGATCGGACGGCGGGTATTCTAGCATGCGGGCAGGCGTCCGACCGCATCATTGACCGCCGGTACATCGCCGCGACTGCCCTCCGTGGTGGTATTCTGTCAGGCAGATCGCGAACGCATCTGCTCGCGCGCACGGTGTCATCTGTCCTTGCCGCCCTGCCGGGCTGACGAGGAAGGAGGCGTGCCATGAAGATACTCTGGGCTCTTGGCGTCGGGCTCTCGGTCCTGGCCCAACCGGCATCCCTCGATTTCACGTTCTACCAGGCGAACGTCGAGCCGATCTTCCTGGAGAAGAAGGCCGGCTTCACCCGCTGCGTGGTCTGCCACTCCGAAGGCGGGCGCGTCGGATTTCTCGAAGAACTGTCGCCGGGATCGGACACGTGGACTGAAGAACAGTCGCGCAGCAATTTCGAAGCGGTGTCAAGACTGGTTACGCCGGGCGACCCGCTGGCCAGCCGTCTGCTGATGCACCCGCTCGAACCGGCGGCCGGCGGCGACGAGTTCCACAACGGCGGGCGCCAGTTCGCATCGCAGGACGACCCGTGGTTCAAGACGCTTGAAGCCTGGGTGCTCGGAGACACAGGCCGGTAAGGCACGCTCATCAAGACAGGAGAACAACCGATGGCCAGAACACACAGACTCGCATGGATCCTGTCGGCGTTGGCAATCTTCCTGCTGCCGTTGACGGCTGCCGCCCAGGGCGACGTCCGTATCGTGCAAACGAACAGCGCCGGCGACAACGTCCACATCATCGATCCGGTGACCAACACGGTCATCGGTGAGATCACCGGCATCGAGCGGGCGCACGGCGCCGCGCCCTCCCCCGATGGCAAGTGGCTCTACGTCGCGAACGAGTCCGTCAATACGGTCGATGTGGTCGACATGGGCATGCTGAAGGTCATCAAGCAGATCCCGCTCAGCGGTCGTCCCAACAACATCGACATCACACCGGACGGCCGCAAGGTCTACGTGGCGATCGCGCAGTCGCCCGGCGCGCTGCAGGCAATCGACACACGCACGAACGAAATCTCGGCGACGATCTCGGTGCATGGCGGGGTACACAACACCTACGTCACGCCGGATGGAAGGTACGCCGTCGCCGGCATGATTGGCGCCCGCAACATCACCGTGGTCGATACGGCGACCGACATGCCGGTCTGGACCACCTATTTCGATCGCGGAATCCGCCCCATGACGTTCGACACCAATGCGGATGGGTCGACGCGGCACATCTACGCCCAGCTCTCGAACTACAACGGCTTCGGCGTGGTGGACTTCGAGACGCGCAAGGAAATTCGGCGTATCGAGTATCCAGCCGTCCCGGCGGACCAGCAGACGCCCGGCCACGGGGGCAACACCGCCCACGGCATCGGCGTCACCCCGGACAACCGTTATCTGGTTGCCAACAGCAGCCTGAACAGCAGCGTGTACGTCTATTCGCTGCCTGATCTCGAGCTCGTCGGCGGTGCGCGGGTCGGTCACTCGCCGAACTGGGTCACCATCACCCCTGACAGCCGCTACGCGTACATCTCGGTCTCGGGCAACAACAGCGTTGCGGTGCTCGACATCGCGAACGTGAACGTCGTGGCCGACATCAAGACCGGCGGGCAGGTACCGAAACGTAACGCGACGCTGATCACCGGACAGTAGGGGGCCGCCGCCGTCCCACACGTCGACATGCGCATCATCTTCGCCGTCGCGATGCTGCTGTGCGGTGTCGTGGTCGCGCCGTCGCAACCGTCGGGCCTGCGCAGCGGCGTGTACACGGCCGCGCAAGCGGAACAGGGCGCGGCGCTGTACGAAATCCGGTGTCTCTCCTGTCATGGAACCATGACCGCGTTCGTGCCCGAAGTGGCCGCGCTACTCGGCGATCACACGTTCCGGAACCGGTGGACGGGACGGTCGGTAAGTGAACTCTTCGAGCTGATCCAGGTCGAGATGCCGCAGGACTCGCCGGGCTCACTCTCTCCGCAGGAAACTGCCCAACTCGTGGCCTACATTCTGAGCGGGCACCGGATTCCAGCCGGAGAGACGCCGTTGCCGCACGACCCCGCACAACTCACCCAACGCCTGTTCGAGCCGTAGCGCGCCTCGGCGGCGCCGGCGGCGGCCGGCGCGTGGAGGACAGCGCAATCGTCGCCGAGTCCTGGTGGGAAGCGCTGACGACACCATGAGCGATCTTCCGGCATGCGGTCTCTGGACGGTCACCCTGCTGTGTATCGGGTGCGGTGGACCCTCGGTTGACGAGCTCATTCCCCCGTTTCGTGCCGAACTGCAGCAACTTGCGAATGAAGCGGACCGGGATGCCCGGATCGGGATCGCCGGCGTGGATGACTGGGTGTTCTTCGGCCCTGAACTGCGGCACTTGAGCGCCGGATCGTTGCGGGTGGCCGATGGCTCGCCGGCGTCCACGGCCGGGCGCGGTGACGCTGCGGACGCACTCGCCGCCATCCTCGACTTCCGGCAGCAGCTCGATACGCTCGGAGTCGAACTGCTGCTGATACCCGTGCCCCCCAAGGCGGCCATCTTCCCCGAGAAGGTCTCCGCGGCCGTCACCATTCCGATCCCGGTACCGCGCCTCGACCCCGACCACCAGGCCTTCTACGATCAGCTCAGGTCGCGCGGGATCGAGGTGCTGGATCTGACCGAACTGTTCATCCGGGAGCGTTTTCACCCGGAGGGACCGCTGTACTGCCGTACCGATACGCACTGGTCCGGGACCGGCTGCATCATCGCCGCCACGGCCATCGCGAACGACGTCCGGAACCGCTCCTGGTTCAAGGATCTCGACACCCGGCGTTTCGGCGCCGCCTGGTACAGTACCGCGATCACCGGAGACCTGACGCGCATGGCCGGTGTTTCCGCCGGGCGCGAAGAGGTTCGGCTTCGTGGGATCATCACCGGAACACGCAGTCAGCGCAGCCAGGTGGCGCCCGACCCGAACAGCCCCGTCGTGCTGCTGGGGGACAGCCACGTCCAGGTGTTTCACGCCGGCGACGGGATGCACGCCGCCGGAGCGGGTCTTCCCGACCAACTGGCCTTCGAGTTGGGTCTCGCCCTGGACGTCGTCGCGGCCCGCGGCCCCGGCGCTGCGCAGGCGCGCGTGAATCTGCGCCTGCGCGCCCAGGCGGTTCCGGATTACTGGAACCGGAAGCGACTTGTGATCTGGTGTTTCGCCGCGCGCGAACTGACCGAAAGCGACAGTTGGCAAGCGTTGTCCGTGATTCCATGACCGGCGGATGCGATGGCCACCTGACCCACCATCCGCTGCTCACTACAGTCCGGCCTCAGAATTCCATGCGCCGGCGCAGCCATCTCGGCAGGCAGCGTACCGCCTGCATGATGAACCGCCAGACGGACGGCACATACGCGACCGGTCGGCCGCGGTCGATCGCCGCGAGCGCGGCGGCGGCGGCCGTCTCGGGTCCACACGCGAATGGCGGCTCCCGAAGGCCGGCGGTCATGCCGGTACGTACGAACCCTGGCTTGACGAGCACGGTGCGCAACCCTGCGGACCGATACTTCACGTCCAGGCCGTCGAGATAATAGGACAGGCCCGCCTTGGCGGCCCCATACAGGATCACCGGCTTTCGAGCCCGGTCTGCCGCCACCGAACTGAACACGCACAGCACCCCGCCGCCCGCCTCGAGCAGACGGGCGCGCGCCTGCTCGCAGAACTCGATGGTGTTGGTGAAATCGACCGTCAGCAGCCGCCTCCGCAGATCGGCATCCTCCTCCAATGCCGCCTGCGTGCCGAATACTCCCGCCGTGACCACCACCGCGTCGAACCGGCCCAGGCCTGCCGCCGCGGCGTCGAGCGCGGCCGGGAATCCAGCGGGCGCCTCGAGATCGCAGCATGCCACCTCAACCGTGCCGGCGGCCCCTCGCACCTGCAGATCGACAGCCTGGCTCCGCAGCGCCTCCAGGTTGCGTCCCAGCAAGAACAACTCATCGCCCCGCTGCGCCAGGAGCCGGGCCAGCGCGCGGCCCATCCCTTGCGTCGCCCCCAGGAACACGACCTTCATGCGCAGGAGTCTCCAAACAGCCTGACAGCTTGTGCGCTGGACAGCATCCCACGGGGGTCCCACGCGCGCCGCACGCGCAGCCAGTCGTCAAGTCGCGGATCCATCGCCCGATAGTGCTCCGGACGAGTCATCGCATCCTTTGCCAGATAGATGCGTCCCCCCTCGGCGGCAATGAAGTCGTTCAAGGCATCGACCACGGCCTGCGTCCCCCTCTCGACCGGCATGTCCACGGCGATGGACAACCCCTTGGCGGGAAAGGAGAGCTGCCCTCTCCCCTCGGCCCGAAAGTCCTTGAGCACGCACAGAAACGGCGCGGCCTGCATGCGCTCCATGATGTCGAACATGCGGTGGAAGGTCGAGCCTGTCCGCAGCGGAAGCAACCCCTGGTACTGGATGAAACCGCGCCGGCCGTAGGCGCGGTTCCAGTGCCGGAGCGCGTCCAGCGGATAGAAAAACGCTTCGGGATGCACGATGCCGCGCCGTACCCGCCGGCGGGCGCGATACCACGCCCGGTTCAGCGGGCGCATCACCAATTTCGACAACACCCAGTCCGGGAGCAGACAGGGCAGGGAGATTTCCCGCTGCCGCCGCGGCGGCGCCGTCGGCGCCTCGGAAGGGTCGGCCTGACGCCCGCGATCCAGGATGCCCCGGCGACAGGCGCGTCCGCCGCTGAGGGCGTCGACCCAGGCCACGGTGTACGGCCACTGCTCGCTGGCGTTCTGCAGCGCATCGATGAGGGAATCGAGATCCTCGAAGCATTCTGACTCCGCGTAAATCCACGGTGACGCGGCGGGGCGCATCTGGAATTCAACCTCGAGAATGTGTCCGGTGAGCCCCATGCCTCCCAATGTCGCGCGGAACAGTTCCGGCTCGGTGGTGTCGGACACTTCCAGGATGCGGCCGTCGGCAACACGCATCTTCAGGCTGATGACGTGTTCTCCGAAGCACCCTTCACTGTGATGGCTCTTTCCGTGCACATCGGACGCCACCATGCCCCCCAATGTCACCGACTGGGTTCCCGGCGACGACGGTGGACGCCATCCCCGCGACCAGAACACTCGATTGAGCCGCCGTAGCGACATTCCGGCCTGGGCACGCACCACCCCCGACACGGGATCGAACGCCAGAAACCGGTCGGCGCGGGTGGTGACGGCCACCACGCGATCCCCCGGCGGCGGCAACGACGCGTCGCCGTATGACCGGCCCAGCCCCCGGGACAGCACGGCGCCCAGCGTCGCCTGTTCAAGATCCTCGGACCACCGCTGCCGTCCGGTGACGACGGGATACCGGCCCCAGCCTGACAGGTGGCCGAGTGTCACGTTGGACATGAGTCTGCGCCTGCACCGCGCCGTGGTGCGATGCTCCTCGAGTTCAGCGGGATGAACAGGCCGTCCACCAGACGGCACTGGTGCTCATTGACCGCGACCGCGCGGTCGGAGGTCTCTCCCCCCGTCGCAGCGGACGGGGCGCCGGGAGGGGGCCGAGCCGGTCACGGAGGCGAACCGCCAGCATATCATGCACGTGATATCCTCTTTCTTTGCTTCGAGTTGGAGATGCGGCGCCGCGCCATCGTTGCACACGGGCCCCACGACCCGACACCTGGATAGCGCAGGGAATGAGCACATCCGACGCATATGTACATGACCATGGCACGCAGCGGTCAGGTGGCCGAACCGACCCTCGCGGAGCGTCGCGCATGATTCCGATGGTGGACCTGCGGGCCCAGTACGCCTCCATCAAGGACGAAGTCGACGAGGCGGTGCACGGCGTACTGGCCGGCGGCCAGTTTGCGCTCGGACCGCAGGTCGCCGCCTTCGAACAGGAATTCGCCGCGTTCTGCGGCGCCAGGTTCGCGGTCGCTGTCAATTCGGGCACCAGCGCCCTGCACCTCGCGTTGCTGGCTGCCGGTGTCGGACCGGGCGATGAAGTGATCACCGTGCCTTTCACCTTCGTGGCCACCGTGGCTACCGTCCGGTATACCGGCGCCACACCCGTGTTCGTCGATATCGAACCGCAGACCTGCACGATGGACATGCGGCAGGTCCGAAACGCCATCACCGAACGGACCGGGGCAATCGTCCCGGTGCATCTTTATGGACAGCCTGCCGACCTCGACCCGTTGCTGGCGATTGCCCGCGAGCACCGCATCCCTGTTATCGAAGACGCGGCGCAGGCACACGGCGCCGAGTACCGTGGTCGGCGGGTGGGCGCCCTCGGCGAACTGGGTTGCTTCAGTTTCTACCCGGTGAAGAATCTCGGCGCCTGCGGAGAGGGCGGCATCGTTGTGACCAGCAACGAACGGCACGCCGCAGCGGTTCGATCGCTCCGGAACTGGGGCGAAGACCACCGATATCATCACGCGCGACCTGGATTCAACTACCGGATGGACGGCATTCAAGGCGCAATCCTGCGAGTCAAGCTCAGACACCTGCCCGCCTGGACCGACGCTCGCCGGCGCCTGGCGGCCGAATATGATCGCGAACTGGCCGGCGTCGAGGTCACGCCGCCGGCGGTGGTGTCCTACGCCCGGCACGTCTATCACCTGTATGCGGTCCGGACGCCGCACCGGGACCGGCTGCATCGCGCCCTCGCCGACAAGGGGATCGAGACCGGCCTGCACTATCCGCTACCTCTGCACCTGCAGGCGGCGCACGCCGACCTTGGCGGGCGCATCGGCGACTATCCCCAGGCCGAGTCGGCGGCGGCGAGCACCCTGACGCTGCCCATCTATCCGGAAATGCCCGCGACTGTCCCGGCGCAGGTGGCCGCGGCCCTGCGAGACGCCCTGCCCCCGACATAGGCGGCCCCTCGCCGGACGCGGTCAAGGACCTGCCTGCGGGCGCCAACCCGACGTCACGATGCGGCGCCGCCGCTATTCTCCGTGTCACTCGGCCTCGGCTCGTAGTATCGCCGATAGTCCTGGACCAGCCCGCGCCTGAACAACCAGCCGCCCAGCGGACCCAACCATCGCAACACGTAGTGCATATACCGCAAATCGGTCAGCTCGATGAGATTGCCGTCCAGGTCCTTCACGAAGAACAGCGTATGGCCGTGGGGCGATCGCTCGACCGGGCTGACGATCTGGATCCCCTTGGCAACGAGATAGTCGTACCACTTCCGCGTGTTCCGCACGTCGAAACAGATGTGCGTCAGACCGGCACGGTTCCAGGGCGTGTCCACCGGCGGTTGGTCGGGCCGGAACTCGAAGATCTCGATGACGGCGCCGCCGGGCACCCGAATCCAGCCCAGCCGGCATCTGGGCTGCTCGGCGTCGACACCGAAGAAGGACCGTACGCGCTCTGCCGGCGCGTCGGAGACGCCGACGAGCGGACACCCGAAGACGTCCCAGTAGAAACGCACGGCCTCGTTGAAGTTCGACACGGTGATGCCGGTGTGATTGAACGATCGCACTCGCACGTGGATCTCCTTGCTCTCCTGCCGCGACAGCCTTCCCGCCGCCGGCATCGGCGCGTCAGGCGCTCCGGGACGCCGTCGCGCCGGCGTCCTCCAGGCGTTCGCGAAACTCCGTCTGTCTGATGTGGTCGGCGACGCGCAATGCCTGGGCGGCGATCGTCAAGCCCGGGTTGACAGCGGCCGACGACGGAAAGAACGAGGCATCGACGACGAAGAGGTTCTCGACGTCATGGGCCCGGCAATAGGGGTCGAGCACCGAGTCGGCGGGGTCGGTCCCGAAACACAGGGTCCCGCACTGGTGCGTCGTGTTGCGCGCGTGGTGCGAGTGGACGTACTGTATGCGGAGTCCAAGCCCGCGCAGCATCTTCCTGACCTCTCGCACCAGCCGCTCGTGCGCGATCAGGTTCGTCGGTCGATAGTTCAGGTGAATCCGGCCGGCCGCGTCGACACGCACACGGTTGTCCAACCGTGGCAGGTCCTCGGTCATCGCCAGCCAGTCGAGCCCGCGCGCCACCCAATAGTCGTAAAACCACAGCGGCACCCAGGGCACCACTGTCTGAGCCATCACGCCATGCGTGCGGCCCTGTGACTGAATTTGTCCCAGCGGGTAGTTGACATCCGGCCCGCGCAGGTAGAAATCGTTGATGGCCACGGTCTTCTGGAACACCACGGGGTTGCGCCGGAACGGATGGAACCCCGCCATCATCGTGGACAGATGCGCCATGTAGCGCTTACCCACGAGCCCCGACGAGTTCGCCAGGCCGGCTGGATGCCGGTCCGTGCCAGAGCACAGGAGCAACGCCGCCGAGTTGACCGCACCGCAGGAGACCACCACCAGCGACGCTTCGACGCGCTGCATTTCACCATCGTGCTCGACGTCGATCGCCTCGACGCGGTCGCCGGAAGGGGACGTCACCAGCCGCTGCGCACGGGCGCCGGTCCACAGCGTGACGTTGGGAAGATCCTGCACCGGCCGGACACAGCACACGTCAGCGTCGCTCTTCGCGTTCCGATGACAGGGAAACGAGTTGCAGGTATCACACAACACACAGCCGTCCGGCTGGCCGATGCTCCGCAGTCCCAGTGGCAGCGGCGAGGGGTGCAACCCCTGCGCACGGATCCGCTCGACGTACTCGGCGACGGCGTCCGCGTGCGGCACCGGCTCATGCGGGAACGGCCCGCGCGGTGGTTCGGTCGGGTCGTCTGCGGCATCTCCATGCACCTCGTACAGCCGCTCCGCCCGCTCGTAGTACGGTGCCAGCGTGTCGTAGTCGATCGGCCAGGCGGGCGACATTCCGTCGACATGCAGGATCTCGCCGAAGTCCTCGCGCCGCAGCCGGTAGAGCACACTGCCCCAGAACCTGGTGTTGCCACCCACGCAGTAGTGCGTATAGGGACGAAACGGATTCCCGGCGCCATCGAACCAGGTGTCCTCGGCGCGATACCGCAGGTCCTTCCACACGGACGTCGGGTCGCGGTTCTCCGGCTCCAGCGGCACGACACGGCCGCGCTCGATCAGCAGGATTTCGGCGGAACTACCGGCCAGCGCGTAGGCCAGCGTACCGCCGCCGGCGCCGCTCCCGATGATGACAACGTCGAAGCGTCCCTTCGGCATCTGAAAGATTGACGACGCAGTGTCCGGCAGCCCGGCCCGGGTAGCTCGGCGGCGACCGGCATCAGGCGTAGATCTGATCCATGAGCCGTTGATCCGCCAGCGCGGTCTCGAGGCTCATCTCCGGTGCCCGGCCCTGACGGATCGCGCCGGCAAAGTCACGATACATCGCCTGGTAGCCGCGCATGTCGCGAAATCCCGGGAACATCACCCGCGGCGCACCGTTCCCTCGGATCAGCACGAACGCACCATTCGACTCGAACGAGATGATTCCGCCGCGGCCGAACAGTTTCGACAGACGGATCCCGCGCAGCAGGGACGGCACCTCTCTGGAATAGTACAACGCCCCCACGGCGCCGGTGTCGTATCGGAACCCGACCAGCATGCTCTTCACGCGCCGATCCGGACCTTCGCGCGCCGCGGCCGGCCGGAATCCGCGGGCGTCGCGCATGATCGGTCCGAGACTGTTGGCAAGATGCAGCCAGTGGATACCTTCCTCGAAGAATGCATCCCCGCCCGCCATGCGTTCGTCGTTCCGCCAGTCACCGGCCGGCTTCAAGCGCCTGACGAGCGTCGTAAAGTGCGCCATCACCAGGTCGCCGATCATCCGCTCCCGCAGCAGTCGGCGCAGGCAGACCGCGAGCGGCTTGTAATGGTCGTTTTCGCCCACCAGCACGACGCATCCCGCCCGATCACGCGCCGCGCGTACCTGCTCGTAGTCCTCGGTCCGCGGAAACGCCGGCTTCTCCACGAGCACGTGCTTGCCCGCCGCCAGCGCCTGCAGGGTAAGGTCGAGGTGAAAGCGGGGCGGCACCGCGACGATCACCGCGTCAACCGCTGGATCGGTCATGGCCGCCGCGTAGCCGTCGTAGCACCCGATACCGCGGTACCGCCGGCGGAACTGTTGCGCCTTGCCCACGTCGCGGCTCGCGTAGCTGCAGACGATCGTGTCCCTCAACCGTGCGAGATGCCGACTGTGGACTCCGGTGATGAAACCGCAGCCCAGGAAGGCGACGTGGACCGGCCCTGACTTCATGGCGACGGCGCGGCACCGTCGCCGTCGGCCGGCGTGTCGAGCAGGTCGCGGATGTAGTAGATCGGCTTGCCCTGGGACTCGTGATAGGTCCGGGCCTGCATCTCGGCCAGCAGACCGAGCGTGACCAACTGGACACCCGTGAACACCAGAAGAATCCCCAACAGCAGCAAGGGACGGCCGCCGATCGACTGCCCGCCGAACACCCGTACGAATCCGAGCCAGCCGACGACCGCGCTGCCCGCGAGACCCATCAGCAGCCCGACCAGACCGAAGATCTGCAGCGGTCGGGTCGAGTAACTCAACAGGAACTTCACGGTGGCCAGGTCGAGAATTACGCGCACGGTCCGCGAGATGCCGTATTTCGACCTCCCGTGACGCCGCGGCCGGTGATTCACGACCACCTCGGCGATGCGCACACCCTGCTCACTGGCGATGGCCGGAATGAAACGATGCATCTCACCGTACAGACGAAGGGACTTGACCACCTCGGCGCGGAAGATCTTCAGCGAGCAGCCGTAGTCGTGCAGCGCGACGCCCGTTGCGCGCGAAATCAGGGCGTTGGCCAGCATCGACGGCACGCGGCGCGACAGCCAGGGATCCTTTCGATCTCGTCGCCAGCCGCACACGATGTCATAGCCCTCCTCGATCTTCTCCACCATGCCGACAAGATCGCGGAAATCGTTCTGCAAGTCGCCGTCCGCCGTCGCGATCAATCGTCCCCGCGCCAGCGCGAACCCGGCCGCGAACGCGGCGGTCTGACCGAAGTTGCGCCTGAGACGGATAATCCGCAGCCTGTGATCGGCGTCGCGCAGCGAGGCGAGGAGTTCGAAGGTCCCATCGATACTGCCGTCATCGACGAGCACCACTTCGAAGCTGCGGCCCCACGCGTCGAGCGTCTCGGTCAACTCTCGACACAACGCTTCGACGTTGGGAGCTTCGTCCAAGAGGGGGATGACGACGGACAGCTCTGGACCCATGAACAAGCGCCGCGATTATAGCAGCCCGTGGCCCACGCCCGGCGGCATTCGATCGGCGCTGCATCATGCAAGGGGCGCCGGGCCTCTGGTCAGCGGGCTCACACGTGCGCAACGCGCTCGCTCACCGTGCCTCGCGTTGGCCGGGCGTGGCGCGTGGCGGCGTTGCTCCTCGGTCACAAATGCCCCAATTTGCTCCCTCGTCGCGCCTTGCCACGCGGGCGCAGCGCCAATCTCGGTGCAACGCGGGGTTTCACCACGGGCTGCTAGGGTCCGGCACTCGATCGCGGGGCAACGCGGGACCGGAGAAACACCCAGGCGCCGCCGCCGGCCAGCACGGCCAGCGCCAGAGCCACCGAGACGAACGAACCGTTGGCGTGGAGGAACTCGATGGCCTCGTCGCCGTAGCGTATCGCCAGGAAGCCCTCCCCAAAGTAGCGGATGCCGCGCCCAACTGCAACCGCCCCGCAGAACGTGAGCATGGGGACCTTCGCCACCCCGGACAACAGGACGAAGATCTTGAACGGCGCCGGTGGCGGCAGCAACGCGGGCACCACGACCGCGAGCACGCCATACCGCTTGAACCAGCGCATGGCGGTGGCAACCCGCGGGCCGGCAAACCGTTTGCGCAACAGCGCTTCTCCGCCGCGACGCCCGATCCCGTACAACACCAGGCACCCGGAGATGGACCCGAGCGTCGCCATGGACGCGTAATACGGCATGAGCGCCTCGTTCCGGGCGACCATGATGACAACCAGGATGTCGTTGATCTCAGGCAGTGAAAGGAACGACGAGTCGAGAAACGCCACGACGAACAGCCCCGGTCCCCCCAGCGACGCGGCAAACGCCTGCACCCAACTGACGACGCGGCTCATACCATGCTCTGAGGATCACCGGCGCGTGCGACGCGGGACACCACCAGGACTGCTAGAACCGGAAGTTGAAGGTCACGGACGATGTCAGCCCGCCGAGGTCGATGCGCTCATCGAGGAATCCCTGGTCGATGCCGACCTCTCCGGAGACGTCCTGGTAGCGCAGTTCGACACCGACCCCGAACGCATCTCCGGCGTGCAACCGCAGACCGGCGAGATAGACGAGCCCGACGTCGTTCCCGGTCGCCACGTACGTATCCCGGAAGATGTCGGACGTGTCGAAGTCGATGAAATCCCCCACCTCGCTGTATCTCCAGTTGAAGTATCCCACTCCCATCCCCGCGTATGGTTGCAGCGCCGAGCGCCGGCCGAACGGGAAGAATCTCGCGGTCGACGTCAATGGGGTGATCCGCAGCTTGAAGTCCTGGGGAATCTCGTACCCGTCGTAGTCGACGTAATCGAGGTACACGCTGGGGACAGTCTGTTGCGTGAACGCGATGCCGAAGCCGAGCTCCATGTAGTCACCCGCTCCCAACAACCAGTCGGCGCCAACGCTGACACTGTTGAACTGCTCGAGATCGAAGGCAAAGAGACCGAGGTTCTCATAGATCACGTCGTCGTAGATGCGCGTGTCCGCGCCCTGCACCCAGAAACGTCCCAGATTCAGACTGAGCGAGTTTTCCTGAGCCCAGCCCTGCGGCACGAACCAGGCACACATCGCCAACGCCATGAGAACGCTTCGAACCACCTTCTTTGTACTGGACATCGCTCTCCTCCTTGCGGACATGCACCCGCAGCGGCAACACACCAGCCAGGAAAGCAGGAATGATGCCAACGCCGTGGAGGCAAGAAATGTGCCCTGTCCAAGGGCGCCGGGCGGTTGCCAGGGCGATACGGTGTCCCAGGGCGAGTTCACGCCGTCCCATTTCGAGCACGCGAGGCGATGACCTCGAGCATGCCGTCGTGAATCGCTCCGTTCGACGCAACGATCTGACCGCAATGGGTGTCGAACGGCGCCCCGTCGAACCGGGACACCGTGCCACCGGCCTCCTCGACGACCAGACTGGCCGCCGACAGATCCCACGGGTGCAAACGCTGTTCCCAGAACCCGTCGAGCCGGCCAGCCGCCAGGTAGCACAAGTCGAGCGCGGCCGATCCGAGCCGGCGCACGGCGCGGGCGCGACCGATGAACGCCCCGAAGAGCCCCACGACCTCATCGACGGTCTGGTGCACGTCATAGGGAAACCCGGTGCAGAGAAGTGCATCCAGCAGCGCCGCCGTTTCCGACACACGCAACGGCGCCCCGTTCAGCCAGGCGCCAGCGCCTCGCTCGGCGGTAAACAACTCTTTCCGGGTCGGATCGAAGACGGCGCCGACCTCCGGCCGCCCGTCGACTTCGAGCGCCAGACTCGCGCAGTAGATCGGCACTCCGTGGGCATAGTTGACCGTGCCGTCCAGCGGGTCGAACACCCAGCGGTGCCGAACTGCAGATCCCGTCACGTTCTCGAGCTCCTCCGCCAGCACCGCGTGATCGGGAAAGCGCGCGCCAATGGCGGCGCGGCCCATCCGTTCGACCTCCAGATCGACCTTGGTGACGAGGTCGATCGCACCCTTCTTGTCGATGCCGAGATCGCCGCCGACATGCCGTTGGTGGATTTCGCCGGCGCGCAGCACCACGTCGATGGCGGTCGCGAGCCACTCGGGAGGATGACTCATTGGCCGCGGACGTGGTCTGGCGTCGAGGACGCGTCACCGGCGCGCTTGACCATCACGACCTCCGTGCCCCCTTCGGGCGTGCGCTGGAGTCGGAGATCGTCCATGAACTGGCGCATGAAGAAGATGCCCCGGCCGCTCGACTTCAGAAGATTCTCGGGAGCCAGCGGATCTGCCACCGCGCCCGGGTCGAATCCTTCGCCCTGGTCGACCACCCGGACCGTCAACCGTTGCGGCTCGCCGTCGGCGGGCAGCGCAAACTCCACGGTGACCCGTTTGTCTTCGATCTCGCGGTTGCCGTGCTTGACGGCGTTGATCACCGATTCCCGCACCGCCACGCTGACCCAGTGCAGCGAATCGTCGCTGAGACCCACCAGCCGCCCCATCTCGTCACTCACCACCTGCACGAGATCCAGCATGTCGAAGTGACTGCGGAACTCGAGGCGCACGACGCTGGGACTGTCCATGGGGTGCTCGTCGGTCTGTCCGGAAACCGCGCCGGCCGGCACGATACACGCCGGCGCCACGACGGGAAGCACCTGCTCCGGGACGCTCCCGCGTCACCAGTAACATACTGCCGGCACGCCGCTGGGGGCAAGCACGCCGCCCGCCGACTGACGCGAACAGGCTGTGGAACACGCCCCCGCTTCACTCAACCGGCGCCGCATCCAGCCTGGCGTCGTCGCGGCTCGGCCTCATACGGCCCGGTATGGTCCCCCGCGCGCCGTCTCGGCGAGGCGCGTCGCCGATCTGCTGCGACACGGGGTCCTGCCCCGGGCTGCTATAGTGCGGGAATGACGTCGGTCGTCGTGCATCCGGCTGCGCGCGTACAGGGTCACCTCACGATTCCGGGGGACAAGTCCATTTCCCATCGGTGTGCCCTGCTTGC
This sequence comes from Vicinamibacterales bacterium, assembly GCA_965220695.1. GTDB lineage: Bacteria > Acidobacteriota > Vicinamibacteria > Vicinamibacterales > UBA8438 > UBA9620. The sequence continues at coordinate 1,942,572 of OZ244838.1, forward strand.
GGCGCTGGCTGACGGCACATCGACGATCAGCCGCTACGCGCCGGGCGCCGACTGCAGCGCCACACTGGCATGCCTGGCCGCTCTGGATGTCGCCGTCGACGGTCCACACGGAGCCCCGGACGGTCCCCCCGAGCGGCGGGTAGTCACCATCGAGGGCCGCGGCCTCGGGGGGCTGGCCCCTCCGGCGGGGACGCTTGACGCGGGCAACTCCGGCACGACCCTGCGTCTGCTCGCCGGGGTGCTCGCGGGACACCGGTTCGACAGCGCCATCACCGGCGATCGATCGCTGCGCCGGCGGCCCATGGGACGCATCATCGAGCCGCTGGCGCGCATGGGGGCCGAGGTGCAGGGCGCAAATGACCGTCCGCCCCTTACCATTCGGGGCGCCGCGCTCCACGGCATCGACTTCACCTCGCCGGTCGCCAGCGCCCAGGTCAAAAGCACGGTGCTGTTTGCGGGGTTGCACGCGGCCGGCCGAACCATCGTCAGGGAGCCACACCTCACGCGAGACCATACGGAGCGGGCGCTCCCGCTGTTCGGTGTCGATTGTGCGCGTCATGACTGCGCTATCGCGATCGAGGGCGGCCAGCGTCTGCACGGCGCTCACGTCCAGGTGCCTGGCGATGCGTCCTCGGCGGCATTCTGGGCCGCCGCGGCCGCGGCCCTGCCCGGTTCCGACGTCACCCTCGACGCGGTTGGGTTGAACCCGACCCGCATCGGATTCCTCGCGATGCTCGAACGCGCCGGGGCGCGGATCGACCTGACGCCTCTGCCCGGCGGCGGAGACGAGCCGTTCGGCCGCCTGCGTATCCGCTACGGCGACATCGGTCCCTTCGAGGTCGGGCCGGGCGAGGTACCGGGCGTCATCGATGAACTACCGGTTCTGGCGGCGTTGGCCACACATGGCGGAGAGATGCACGTGACCGGGGCCGCGGAACTCAGGCACAAGGAAAGCGACCGGATCGCAGCGCTCACGGCCGGACTCCGAGCGCTCGGGGGCCACGTCGACGAAATGCCGGACGGTTTCCATGTCACCGGCGGCCGCCGCCTCCGCGGCGGCAGTGCCGATGCCGTGGGAGATCACCGGTTGGCGATGGCGTTCGCGGTAGCGGCCCTCGGAGCCCGGGCACCGAGCGAAATACGGAACGCCGACGCCGTCGACATCTCCTATCCCGGCTTCTTCGACATCCTGTGCGGTATCAGCAGCTAGGAGCCCCTGGTGAAAGCCCCGCTGCATTCGACCGGCGACGCATCCCGCGTGGACCGCGTAGAATCTTGCGGATCGGCGTTGAAGGCCGCCGATCCGCTAGCTCCTCGGTTGCATATGCCCAATATGCGCCCTCGTCGCGCCTTGCCACGCGGGCGCCTCGCCGGTCTCGGTGCCACGCGCGGTTTCACCACGGACTCCTAGCGGCGGTAGCCAGCCATGCGGGCCGACAAGGTCTATCTCGTGGGTTTCATGGCGGCGGGCAAGACCACGTTGGCCAGAGCGCTTGGCGCCAGACTGCACTGGCGGAACGAAGACACCGACGCCCTGATTGAACGCCGGGAAGGAATGACGGTCGCCGACATCTTCGCGCAGCGAGGAGAGTCCGGTTTCCGTATCGCCGAACAGGCGGCCTTGAGAGCCCTGCTGCCGGCCCGCCGTATCGTCATCGCCACCGGCGGGGGTACGTTCGCGGTCCCGGACAACCGGGACGTAATCAACAGTGACGGCGTCTCGATCTGGCTTGATGTATCCTTACAGCGAGTCATTGAGCGTCTGCCGGTCGATGGACGGCGGCCGTTGGCGGCCGATCTGCACGTGTTGGAGAGGCTGTTTCTGGCTCGACAGTCCGCCTATCGGCAGGCGCACGTGCACCTTGATGCCGACCGGGCTCAGATCGGCGAACTGGTTGATCAGGTGAGCGACTGGCTGGCTCGCCACACGCACGCCGAACGGCGTTGATTCAATGGTCCGAGGCCCTCTGTTCCAATGCGTTTCCTGATTCTCAGTGACATCCACAGCAACATCGATGCGCTGGACGCCGTCCTGGTCCGCGCACGGCGTGACTCGTATGACCGGTTGCTCGTTCTCGGCGACCTCGTGGGATACGGCGGTTCGCCGAACGAGGTGATCGAACGAATCTTCGACTTGAAACCGGATGTCATGATTCGGGGCAACCACGACCGGGTCGCGTCGGGGGTCGAGAGCGCGGACCGCTTCAATCGCATCGCGACCGAAGCGGTCCGCTGGACCCAGGGAGCGCTGTCGCCGGAAAGCCGCGAGCGCCTGGCGGCGCTGCCCGCCGGTCCAACCAACGTCGACGATGAGATCGAGGTCTGCCACGGCACCCCGTTCGATGAAGACACGTACGTGTTCGACGAAGAGGACGCCACGCGAGCCGTCGAGGGGGCGCATCGTCAGATCTGTTTCTTCGGGCATACGCATGTTCCGATTGCCTACATTCAGAGAAGTTCGTCGATGACCGTCACGCATCCCCAGCCGGGCGGCTCGGATACGACGGTGGTCAACATCCTGGAGACAAGCCGGTACCTCATCAATCCGGGGTCCGTCGGACAGCCGCGCGACACCGATCCGCGTTCCTCCTACGCGACCTACGACTCGGAGACGCAACGGGTCGAGATCAAGCGGGTGCCCTATCGCATTGATCTGGCCCAGCAGCGGATCATCGAAGCTGGCCTGCCCGAGAGTCTGGCGTTCCGTCTGGGACTCGGCAGGTAGCCGCGCGCCGTCAACGCGGCAAGGAGACTGCAGCATGGATTCCGGGGACATTCAGCGAGCCTGCTCGACCGTCCTGCCACTCGCCGCGCTTGCGCTCGGGGCCATCGCGGTCACGCCCGCTGGGATCGCTGCGCAAACGCGCGGCGAGCCAGTCACGTTCGCCGCGCACATCGCGCCGCTACTGCAGCGGTCCTGTCAAAGCTGTCACCGGACCGGCTCAATCGCGCCGATGTCCCTGCTCACCTATGAGGAGGTGCGTCCCTGGGCCCGTTCGATCAAGCAGCGAGTAGTCTCGCGGGAGATGCCGCCGTGGTTCATCGACCGCCACGTCGGCGAACAGGGGTTCAAGGCGGACAAGTCGTTGTCAGATGCCGAAGTCGCGCTGGTGTCGACCTGGGTCGACGCCGGGGCGCCGATGGGCGACCCCGCCGACCTGCCGGCGCCGATCGCGTTCGACGACATGACCAAATGGAACATCGGCGAACCTGACTGGGTGATTCCGATCCCCGAGCCGTTCGTCGTCGAAGCGGAGGCGGCGGACTGGTGGGGCAATCTGGTCAGCGACTCCGGTTTGACCGAAGATCGCTGGGTCAAGGCGGTCGAGACCAAACCGACCGAGGAGAGCTTTCCGGTGGTGCACCACGCGGTGACCACCGCGATCGACCCTGACGGCGACAGCGCGTTCCTGAACGAGTATGCCCTCGGCAAGAACGGCGACATCTATCCGGATGGCACCGGCAGACTGCTCAAGGCCGGCTCGCAAATCCGATTCAACATGCACTACCACTCGATCGGCCGCGAGATTACCGACCGCACGAGCGTGGGGCTGACCTTCTATCCGCGCGGTGTCGAGCCCGAGCGGCCGATCCACGCATTGCACATCGGCGACAACGAAGATCTCGATATTCCGGCGGGCGCATCGAACGTGCGGCACGACGGGTACTACCACCTCAGGGACAACATCAACCTGACCGTGTTCCAGCCCCATCTCCACAACCTCGGGACCCGCCAGTGCGTGGAGGCGATCCTGCCCGACAACTCGGTGCAGTCCATCAACTGCGCAAATTGGGATTTCGGCTGGCACATCGCCTACAACTACGAAGATGACGTGGCACCGCTGATCCCGAAGGGCAGCACGCTCCACGTCATCAGTTGGCACGACAACTCGGAAGCGAACCGCTGGAACGACGATCCGCGGAACTGGGCCGGATTCGGACAGCGATCGAATGACGACATGAGCTTTGCCTGGTTGAGTTGGTACACCCTCGACGACGACGAGTTCGCAGCGGCGGTGGAAAGACGTCGAGCTGCAACCGACGACAACGACGAATAGACCGATGACTCGATCGCGCGTGCTACTGGCGGTGGCGGTGGTGGTGCTCACCGTCGGTCTGCAATCAGACCGGGGCCACGCCCAGACCAGGTTCAACAGCGGACGGAACGTGCAACCGGTATTCGAAGGCTGGCAACAGAACGCGGATGGGTCGTTCAACCTGATGTTCGGCTACCTGAATCGAAACTACGTGGAGCGTCCGACGGTGCCGGTCGGTCCCGGTAATTTCTTCTCGCCCGGCGACGCGGACCGCGGCCAGCCGACGTACTTCTACAACCGGCGCCAGATTTACGTCTTCTCGGTGCGGGTTCCGGCCGACTTCGGGGACCAGGATCTCGTCTGGACGATCGATCACAACGGCCGCACCGACACGGCGACCGGGTCACTGTGGCCGGTGTGGGAAGTCGATGAGGCGGTCATCAAGGCCAACCGCGGCATGGGCATCAGCGGCACCTACATCGACAACCACGGCCCGAGCATCGGGGTCGACGGCGCCCTCGCGCGCACCGTGTCTACCGGCGAGTCGGTTACGCTGACCGTCGTCGCGAGCGACGACGGGATCCCCGGACCCAATCCCGAGTCAGCCCGCCGGCGCGGAAACAGGCGTGGCCGGCCGGGACCCAACCAGCAGAACATGGTGAATCCGCGCGCGGCGGTCGCGACAGGACTCGCGGTCACCTGGCTGCAACACCGCGGTCCCGCCAGCGTCAGATTCGATCCTCGGACGCCGGCCGTGGAGAACGGCCGGGCCACCACGACGGCCAGCTTTATCGGCCCCGGCACCTACGTACTCCGCGCCGTCGCCGACGACACCGTGCTGACCGCCACCGTCGACGTCACCGTGGTCGTGGAACCGGCGAACTAGGAGTCTGTCGTCTCTCGCGCCCGCTTTTTGGCGGCGCGCTCTTCTCGTCGCCGCAACTCGGCGGCATATGCGTCCGCCGCCGCCCGCGAACCGAGAATCCAGCCGGCCACCAGCCCGAACAGCAGGATGGCGGGGATATAGACGAAATGTCCGGCAGGCATAGGTCACGAAGAAGCCGGGGGTGAGACTCCGTCCCGATCGGCCACGCGGCGCGTGACATCGGCGAGCTCCTGCTCCACACTCCCCAGCCGCCGCCGGATGGTCCACAGATAGCCCACCGCGAGTGCCCACACCGCGGCGTAGGCGACCATCAGCAACGGCGCAGCCGGCAGTTGATCTTCCGGAGGGACGTCCCCCATCGGCACGAACCCGTCCTGCGCCGCCTGTTGCGGCTGCGCTGCCTCCGGATGCGACGTCGCTGCCGCACCGATACCGACGATGACCAGCCATACGAAGAGCGCGCCTCGAAGGCCACGCCTCCGGGCGGTTGCACCTGACCGATGCCCCACTACTCCTCCTCCAGCGCGAGATACAACTGATCGAGCGACGCTCGCTGCTCCTCCAGACTGGCTCTGGCCGAAAGCAGCGCGACGCACAACACCATGAACCCGGCGAACGTCCACCAGAGCGGAAGACCGAAATCGACCGGGAGCGTCGGCACGACCGAGGTCCGTGGATGGATCGTGCGCCAGATCTCGGTAGACACGTAGAGGAACGGTACGTTTGCCATCGCGAAGATGCCGAGCCCCGCGGCCAGCCGGTCCGACCCCGCGCCGCCGTACTGACGTAGCAGCAGGTAGGCGACCAGAATCAATTCGAGGATCAGCGCCATGGTCAGCCGCGCGTCCCACTGCCACCACACCCCCCAGGCCTTGATACCCCACAACGGGCCGGTGATCAGACCCATCAGACCGAACATCACCGCCACCTCCGCGGCGGCGACCGCCAGGCGGTCGGCAGCCGGCGTTCGCCGGAACAGGAAGATGCCGCTGGCGATGCCGAGGACAAGAATGGCAAGGAACATCGCGATCCAGGCGGGAAAATGCACGTAGAAGATCTTCTGCACCAGCCCCATGGTCGATTCGTATGGAGCTTGGACTATGAAAAACGGCGCCGTGACGAGGAAAAACAGCGCCAGGCCGATCATGATGGGGAACGAGCGACTGTGCATCGATTGGCCCTCTGGCGCCAGGTGCCCGGGAGCGGCGCACGCATCATCATTCTGTCATGACGGGTTCGAATGTCCATAACGCCAGCACGAGAAACACCGTGTCGAAGAAGAACAAGATGCTGACCCATAGCCGAGCCATGGCCAGATCCGGATCTGCCTGCACCAGCGCCGCCGTTCCGCTGACCCCCATGATGAGCACTGGAATCGTGACCGGATACAGCAGGACCGGCAACAGCACCGCGCGGCTCCTGGTGCGGACCAGCATCGCCGAGAACAACGTTCCGACACTGGCGAAGCCCACGGTCCCGAGACTCAGCAGGGCAAGCAGCCACCATCCGTGTCGAAAGAACGGCGCTCGAAAGAAAAACGCCACCAGCACGACCACCACCGCTTCGACCACCGCCAGGAGCAGCAGCACGCCGATCAGCTTGCCGACGTAGATTGCCGGGCGATCGACGGGGGCCAGCAGCAGGCCGTGCAGCGCATCGTGGTGCCGTTCACGCTCGAACGCCCGCCCCAAGGCGAGGGTGCCGGAAAACGCAATGGCGATCCAGAGAATGCCGGCCGCGGCACCCTCCACCGCTTGGCCGCCGCGCACGAATCCGAACGAGAACACCAGCACGCACGAGACCGCAAAGAACAACGTCGTGAGCAGCATCTCCTTGTTGCGCGATTCAACACGGAGGTCCTTCCGGACGACCAGCCACGCCACCTGCAGGAAACGGCTCACGCCGGCGGCTCCCCGGCGGCGGTACCCGCCCGTGCGCGACCGGCGCTGCGAGCGCGCTGGGAACCGTCCGCCAGCGCGGCGCGGTAGCGATCACGCAGCGCCCCCTCGCGTCCCAACTCGCGGAGACGTCCGCTCTGGAGCAGCACCGCCCGATCGAGCACGCCATCGACGACATCGAGATTGTGAGTCGCCAGCACGATGATCCGGCCAGCGGCGCGGAGTGCAGTCAGACGTGCGGCCAGTGCGCCGCAGGACGATTCGTCCAGCCCCGTGAACGGCTCGTCGAACAGCACCAACCGCGGCCGGTGCAGCAGGACCCGCTCGAGAGCGAGCCGCTGGCGCATGCCCCGCGAAAACCCCTCGACGACGTCGTCGGCCCGCGCCGCCAGACCGGCGGTCGAGAGCGCCTGGGCCGCCCGGGCCGCAGGCGACTGCAGTCCGTAGAGCGCGGCAAAGAACTCGAGGTTCTCGCGGGCCGTGAGTTCCGGATACAACTGGAGGTCATGCGACAGAAACCCGATCTGCGCGCGCAGGCGCGCGCCGGCCTCGCGGGCGGTATGGTCGCCGTAGCGCACTTCCCCGGCCGACGGCTCCGCGAGCGTCGCCAACAGCGACAACAGGGTTGACTTGCCGGCGCCGTTGGGTCCCAGCAACCCGGTGATTTCACCGGCCCCGCAGCTCAGCGTGACGTGGGAGAGCGCGCGCCGCCGTCCGTAGTGACGGGAGACGTCGGACAGGAAGACCCGCTCGAAATCCACTGTCTCTGAATGAGGCACTGCAAGAGGCACCCTGAAACGACCCGTTATGCCGTCGCCTCGTCGGGCGGCGTGGACGCCGTCGGTGCCGCCGGCGCCATTCCGTCGTCGAGGTCACGCAGTACCTGCTCGAGCTGGGCGATCAGCGCCGCCCGCCGCGTGCCGTGGCGCGCGGCGCCGATCTTGCCTTGGCGATATTGCCGCTCGATCCTGACCAGTGCGGTGAAGAGTGTTTCGCGTCGATCCCGCAACGCCTCGAGTCGCTGCGCGGCCGGGTCGGCGCCACCGGCGCCGGACGATCCCCAGACGCCGACCGCCATGATGACACCGGAGAGCGACAGCGCGATGATGCGAGGCCACTGGTTGTGATGCGGCAACCCGCTCAGCTCCAGCTCCACTGCCTGCCCGGACGGAATCCGCCCTCCGGTCCCCCACAGCAGGGGCGACCCACCGGTGGCGTCGGCCGCCATTTCTCCGCGGCGCTCAATCAGCGACGACGCGAAGTCCATGGCGCCCCACTTCTCCATGAAGATCAGCAGTTGATCGAAGTCGGCGGGGAACATCTGGGACAGGGCCAGGCTGCCCCCGGAATACGGCAGCACGTAGGCGACCCGGACCGGCGTCAGACCGGGCTCGAAGCCGCCCGACACCCACACCCGCGGGCCGTCGACCAGCGTGCGCGGGCTCGATCCCGGCAGAATGGTCGCGCCCTGCGAAGCGAACGGCAGCCGGAATTCAAACGGGGTCCGTGGCTCGACTGGTCCGTCGGCGATATTCAGCACATCCAGCAGGTAGTAGATCTCGACGCTCTCTTCGCCGAGTTCGATCTGAATGCGCGAGTCCTGACCAAGCGTCACCTGTCCCGGACGGGCCGGCGGCGTGGTCACGGGGTCGCCCCCGGCGCCGGCCCCGACCAGCAGCACCGCGACCCCTCCCCGCCCGGGCGCGGCGAACGGCTGCGACACCAGCATCTCGCCGTCGAGCGTCGTCGACACCGTCACCTGCGACGCCGGAGGCACGCTCGAGAAGGTGGCTCGCCCCTCCGCGTCAGTCTCGGTCGTCGACACCGCATCGCCCGCCCGCAACTCGACCGGATGCCCGGTCACGTTGTTGGCGAACGACCCGCGGATGACCCGCACCGTGACTGAGCCGTCGGCCAGATTCGCGTCCGGCCGCGGGATGCCGGACATCTGCCGCGGGTCCGGTTGAGCCTGAACGCCGGCGGCGGCGAACGACGCACACAGCGCCGCCAGCAGCGCCATTCGAATGCAGCGGGGCTTTCGCCGCGGACTGCGAGCAGTCCGTGGTGAAACCCCGCGTTGCACCGAGATTGGCGATGCGCCCGCGTGGCAAGGCGCGACGAGGGAGCAAATTGGGCCATGTGTGACCCCGCAATCAAACGTCCAGCGCCGCCCCTTGCAGCAGCGTCGATCGAATGCAGCGGGGCTTTTGCCGCGGACTGCTAGGCATCGGTCTGCAGCAGCGGCTGTCCGCAGCCCTTGCAGAAGCGCGCGTCCGAATCGTTGGCGGTCGCACAGGATTTGCAGACACCGCGCGTGACCGCCGCGCCCGCGGATGCGCGGGGTTCCGATGCACCCAGGCGCTCCTGCAACTCGCGCTCGATCATCGCCTGGATATCGACCGGCTCGATATCCAGTTGCTTCATGAGTCGAATCGCACGGGCGCGTAGGCGGCCGCCCATTTCGTCGAAGTCTCGATCGGAGACTTTTCCCATCGCCCGATCGAACTCGAGCTCCTTGATGGACCGCAGGACGAGTGTCTTTTCCCGCTCGACCGCCGCACGCGTCCGCGTACCGGCCATCACGAGGGGCTCCCGGAAGTCCTTTCGCACCAGCGGGCTGATTGTCCTGTGCAGCATGAGACCCACGAAGCCGGCCGCGCCGGCAGCCGCCGTCAGGAGCACCGCGACGACCGGGTCCGATGGTCTCGACACCAGGATCGCGGCCGTGGCCGCGACCAGCGCCGTCAGGACGAACAGGTGCCAGGGGCGAAACGAGGAACTGTCAGTCGAGGTTCCGGAGCTCATCGTCCAGACGGGCCTCGAGGTGGGCGGTGCCGTCGGTCTGGCTGGTCGAACGCTCCGGCTCGTGGCCGTGGCGCGTCCAGCGGACAAGCGCGCCGCCCATCGCGACCGCGCCCGTGGCGGCCAGCAGGTAGGGAAAGAGCCAGGCGAGCCGGTTGAACCCTTCATCCAGGGGGGCGGCGAGCGCTTCCTGGCTGCCATGCTTGTCGATGTAGAACCGCAGCACCTCGTCGCGGGTCAATCCTTCGGCCACAAGGCGCTTGAGCTCCTCGCGGGTGTCGGCGGCAGCCGCGCAGGTGCACTCTGCCAGGATCTTCTTACCGCAGCCCGGGCTGCCGCACATGCACACAAGTGACCGGCGCAGGTCGATCTCGAGCTGCGTGGTCGGGACATTGACTTCCTGGCGGGCCCCTTCCAGCAGCTGCGCCGATGCCGTCATCGGCATCGCCAGGGTCACGGCGCCGGCCAGCAGGAGCGACGACGCGGTCGCGGCACCCCTCGGCGCCATCGCGCCGGCGTAGGCGAACGCGCTTTCCGGGAGCAGCGCAAGCCCGGTGCCCAGGGCGAGCACCGTAAAGCCGAACCAAACCCAGTTCACCAGTGGATTCACAACGATCTCGAAGCTGGCGGCCTGATCATCGAGCTCGTAGCCGGCCAGCACGATGTACAGATCCTCGGCGACCGTCCGACGCATCGCGACCTCGGTCGTCGGTTCAGACTCGTGCTTGAAGTAGAACCACCGCGCCGGAAACAGCTCGCCGACCTGCTCACCGTCCTGCATCACGGTCATATGCGCCGTGATCATCTGCTTCTGCGAATCGGTGTTCTGGCTGAGCCTGTCGTAGCGCACCGTGTAGCGCCCGATCTCGTGTTCCTGCCCCGGTCGCAGCAACATCTGCGCGTCCAGCTTGTACCCGCTCCCTGCGAAACCCAGGAACATCAGCACGATGCCGACATGAACGACATATCCCCCGTATCGTCGGCGGGACCGGCCCACCAGCCCGATCAGGGCAGTGAACAGATCCGTGCCGGTCGCCTCGCGCCGCACGAACGCCCCGCGCACGAACTCCTGCCCGATGGTCCCGACGACGAACGCGCAAAGCGCAAAACAGAGACCGGACACCCAGACCCGGAAACCGGCCGCATACAGACCCGCCCCGGTCACCAGGGCCGCGACAACCGGCCATGCGAACTGGTACCGGAGGTTCGACACACTCGACTGGCGCCATGCCAGCAAGGGGCCAACACCGGTCAGCGTGAGCAGGATGAGACCGATCGGCAGCATCCACTTGGTAAAGAACGGGGGTCCTACCGTGAGCCGCAGACCGGTGACCGCCTCGCTGAGCGTCGGGAACATCGTCGCGAACAACACGAAGACGGCGGAAAACAGCAGGATCCAGTTGTTGACCAGGAACGCCGCCTCGCGGGACACCCATGACTCGAGTTCATTGCGCGCCCGCAGCAGTGGCAACCGATAGATGACCAACCCGAAACTGACGGCCAACAGCACCACCATGAAGACGATGAACATCCAGTACAGCGCACGATCCTGGCCGAACGAATGGATCGACTGCACGACCCCCGTCCGGGTCATGAACGTTCCGAAGATCGTCAGGAAGAACGTCATGATCACGAGAGTCATGTTCCAGACCCTGAGCATGCTGCGCCGTTCCTGCACCATCACGGAATGAAGAAACGCGGTGGCGGTGAACCAGGGCAGCAGCGCCGCGTTTTCGACCGGATCCCAGCCCCAGTACCCGCCCCACCCCAGCTCCTCGTAGGCCCAGATCATCCCGAGCGTGAGTCCGAGGGAGAGAAACAGCCACGCCGCCATCGTCCAGCGGCGCACCGCCCGCAGCCACGAGTCGTCGAGATGGCCGGTAATCAGCGCGGCCAGCGCGAACGCGAACGGGATGGTCATCCCCACGAACCCGATGTACAGGGACGGTGGATGGATCGCCATGTACGGATTCTGAAGCAGGGGGTTGAGTCCGCGGCCGTCGATCGGCGATTGCGTGAGATAGGTCGCGAACGGGTTCTTGTGCACGATCATCACGAAGAGGAAGAACAACTCGACGACCGCGATGACGGCCACGACGTACGGGATCAACTCGCGCTGGCGCTCGCGGTTGGAATAGATGGCGCAGGCGCCGAAGATCGACAGCAGCGTCACCCAGAACATGATCGACCCGTCCAGCCCGCCCCAATAGGACGCCAGTTGATAGAACAACGGCTGGGCCGAGTCCGAGTACTGGTCGACGTAACGAATCGAGTAGTCGCCGGTGATGAATGCGTGCAGGATGATGGCCGAGGCCAGCAGCATGAGGGCGACGACGAGATAGAACGCGCCGACGCCGCTTTCTATCAGCCGCGGGGAGCGCCGGCGCGCGCCTGCCACCGAGACGGCGGCCGCGTAGGTGCAGACGACGAAGGCGGCCAGCAGCGTGAAAGAACCCAGAGATGCCATCGTTGGACCTCAGGCGGTGCAGTCGGATGGTACGCGTCTGGCGCTGGCGGCGGTTACGGGGAATCGAGCCGCGCGTTCGACTAGTCGCTCGAGGCCAGTGTCCCCGCCGTTCCCAGCGTCGGCGCCGGCTCGTACTTCGATGGACACTTGGCCATCACACCGTTGGGTTTGACCGAGAATCCGTGTGGACCGAGCTGCCCGGAAATGACCACTTCCGAGCCATCCTGGAACGTATCGGGGACGACGCCGGTGTACTCGGCGTTGATGACGGCGCCGTTGTTCTCGACCTGAAACCTGACTTCCAGGGTGTCCGGCTTCCAGGTCCGAGACCCCTCGACCACGTAGCCATGCACCTGCAGGTTCTTGCCGTACCACGCCTCGGGCTCGGCCAGCACCTCGTCGACGTGCATGTAATACTCGGCGCCGTCCTGGAGCGTCCCCCACAGCAGTCCGCCGAACGCGGTCATCAGCACCACGATCGTGAGCAGTTTCTTCACCGTCTTTGCTGGCATGGGAACTCGTATCCTGAGATTCGTTCAAATATGTCCGTGTCTCTGACATCCCAAGCATACCGTGGCGCTGTCCGCCGGTCAATCACGTTGCACGATTTCCACGACGACCGGTTGGCCGTGCCGAACGCGGTCATCGCTCACGTGCCGATTCGCCCGCACCGAGCGATCGAATCAACCGATCGACCACCGCGATCGGTAGTCCGACGACGTTGCTGTACGACCCCTCAATACCGGTGACGAAGCGACCCGCCCGCCCCTGAATGGCGTATCCCCCCGCCTTGCCGGCCGGCTCGCCGCTCGCTAGATACCAGGCGACGTCGGCCTCGCTGAGGTCGCGAAACGTGACGCGCGTCGACGCCACCTCCAGCCGCCAGCGCCGCCGCGCCGTCACCGCCACTCCCGTCAGCACGTCGTGCGCGCGCCCGGACAGGCGGCGCAGCATGGCGCCCGCATCGGTATCGTCTCGTGGTTTGCCCAGGATCTCGCTGTCGACCACGACGACCGTATCGGCCCCCAGCACCACTGCATCGGGATGCTCGCGCGCCGCGCGGGTGGCCTTGTCCCTGGCCAGACGAGAGACGTACGCCACGGACGATTCTCCGGATGTGATTCGCTCGTCCACATCGACCGGCGCGACGCTGAATTCATAACCGGCCGCCGCCAGCAGATCGGACCGGCGGGGAGACCGCGATGCCAGTACCAGCCGCACCGGTCCGGATGATACATTATGGAAACGGAGACGCGGGGCTGGCCGCTCCGGTGTCCGGTGTGGATTCTCTGGAACGTCGTCCGCCGACCGATGATCCCGGCCAGACACTGCGTCGCGCCGGCGCTCGAAGCGCTGCTTCAGAATCAGCCACTGTCACCTGGCAAGGCGGTGTTGGCCTGGAGCGCCGCGGTTGGCCCGACGCTGGACCGCGTCACCAGCGTGATGCTCGCGTCCGACGGCACGTTGGCAGTGCGCGCCGCGAGCCGGAACTGGGCGCATGAGATTCACCGTTCAGGTTCCCTGATCATGTCGCGCATGAACCGACTGCTCGGCGCCGGCGTGGTTACCCGAATCGAGGTCACGACTCCGCCGGCGCACTGACGGCATTCGCCGCCACCGGCGACATCGCGGAGATCCCATATGCGTCAGTCAGTCATCGTCAGCGCCGTTCGACTGCCGACCGGCAAGTTTCTCGGTGCGCTCAAGAGTGTGCCGGCCCCGGAGCTCGGCGCAAAGGTAATACGAGAGGCGGTCGCCCGCGCCGGCATCGATCCGGAACTCGTGGACGAGTGCATCATGGGCAATGTGGTGTCGGCCGGCGCGGGTCAGGCGCCAGCGCGGCAGGCGGCGCTCAACGGCGGCCTCGGCGACCACGTCGCAGCACTGACCATCAACAAAGTCTGCGGATCAGGTCTCAAGGCCGTGATGCTCGCGGCACAGGGAATTGCCACCGGTGACATCGACATCGCCGTTGCCGGAGGCATGGAGTCGATGAGCAACTGCCCCTACATGCTGTCCCGTGCCCGCGAGGGATTCCGGATGGGCCACGGCGAGATCATCGACTCCATGATTCACGATGGACTCTGGTGCTCACTCGAGCAACAGAACATGGGTCTGGCCTGCGAGGCGGTCGTCGACCGGTACGGGGTCACTCGCGACGACCAGGACGCCTTCGCGGCGGCCAGTCATCACAAAGCCGCCCGCGCGATCCGCGAGTGCTTCTTCAAGGACGAGATCCTGCCGGTCGAGATCCCGCAACGGAAAGGGGATCCGATCCGGCTGGCGTACGACGAGTCCGTGCGCCCGAACACCAGCGCGGAGGCGCTGGGCGCGCTGCGCCCGGCGTTCAAGCCGGCGGGCGGCACGGTGACGGCGGGGAATGCGCCGGGAGTCAACGACGGCGCCGCCGCGGTGGTCGTCATGGCCGCAGAGAGGGCCGCCGAACTCGGTGTCACGCCGCTGGCCCGCATTGCCGGTCAGGCGGTCAGCGGACTTGCCCCGAAGTGGCTCTTGATGACGCCGGTGCACGCGGTACAGAAGCTGCTCGCGAAAACAGGCTGGTCGCTCGATGACGTCGACCTGATCGAGCTGAACGAAGCGTTTGCGGCGCAGGCCCTCGCGGTCATCCGCGAACTGGACGTCGACCCCGACAAGGTCAACGTGCATGGCGGCGCTGTCGCCCTCGGCCACCCGATCGGCGCCAGCGGCGCCAGGATTCTGACTACGCTGCTGTATGCCATGCGGCAACGCGATGCCAGGAAAGGTATCGCGACATTGTGTCTGGGCGGTGGGAACGGCGTGGCGCTGGCGGTCGAGCGGGACTAGCCCGGAACTTTCTATTCTTCCATCTTCCAGAACGCGATACCGCCAGCCTGCTTGCCGATGTCAACGGCGGCGACCCGTTCGCCGGTGGCCAGGTGGTAGACCTCGACGGTGCCGGGATCGGCACCGACGCCCTCGAGGGTCACAAAGGCGTACTCACCATCCGGGGTCACGACCACCCCGTGCGGGAGGGTTCGGCTGGTCTCCGTGCG
Source organism: Vicinamibacterales bacterium (assembly GCA_965220695.1). Taxonomy (GTDB): domain Bacteria; phylum Acidobacteriota; class Vicinamibacteria; order Vicinamibacterales; family UBA8438; genus UBA9620. The sequence goes on from OZ244838.1 coordinate 1,957,697, forward strand.
AGCCGTCTCCGTCCCCTGTTCGAGGTCCCAGAAGCCGACCGCGTCGCCGCTCTTGTACGTTGCGACCAGCGTGGCTCCGTCCGGCGTGACGTCGAGATTGTACGGGCCGGCCCCCGTGTCGAAGGTCCGCTGCACCTGCCACGACGCCAGATCGACTTCGAACACCGTGGCGACGTTGTTCCCGGTCACGTACACCTTGCCGTCAGGTGTCGGCCGCGTCACCCAGGTCGGCATCACTCCCTCACCCAGCGAGAGACGCCGGGTGATCTCGAACGCGAAGGCGTCCAGCTCGACGAGTTCGAAATCCATCATATTGACGGAATAGAAGAACGATCCGTCCGGGCTGAGCCGCCCGCCGTGCGGACGGATGCCGGTGTCGATCCGGGCCACCTCGGTCATCGTCTCGACCTCGACCACGGAGATGCTGCTGGGCTCGAGCGGTCCATGCAGGTTGAAGTTCACGGCGTACAACAGCCCGGTGCTGGGCGACACGTCCAACGTGGCTGGAAACAGGCCGAGAGCGACGTCAGCGACCCACGCATCGGTGTTCGTCTCGTATTTGTGCACCGCACCGTATGGAAACCCGTGCGCGATCGAGACATACCAATACTGTCCATCCGGGTCGACGTTGACGCCGTGGGGACCCTCCACCTCGGCGGGATAACTCCCTACGGTGATCGTCTTGAGCACCTCGGCCCCACCGGGACCGAAGCGCACGATCGCCACCTCGTCGTCCGATTCCGCGGTGGCATAGACGTAGTAGCTGCGTGCGGGCGGGTCGGGCGCTTCGCCGGCCCACAACCCCGCGGGGACCATCGACAGCCCGATGCCGCACGCCAGGGCAGCACCGGTCAGCGCGCCGCCCGATGTTCGCAACCGACCGCTCAGAGCCGCATTCCGCGCGCGCATGAGTCCTGGTCCACCGCGTCTACCGCGGTTCGCCGATGATCCGGCCGGGAGCGGTCTGCTCGTTGAGCTTCACGGCCCACAATCCGGTATTCCAGTCGGTGAAAAAGATGTGGCCCTTGAAGGGTTGCGGCCCCCAGACGAAAGGTGCGTTCGGAATGAAACCGTTCGGATCGGCCGGCTGGAACATCGCGATTTCACGCCCTTGCTTGTACAAATCGCCCAGCAGTTCGCCCGAAACGTCCACGACCCGCAGCCCTCCGTTGTAGAAGGCGACGTACATGACGTCGTCTTCCACCCACAGGTTGTGCGAACCCGCCTCCGGCACCTGATACCGGGCGATCTCCTGCGGATCGCTCCAGTCGCTCCAGTCGATGATGTGGATCCAGCCCGCCGCCCGCGACGGCGCGCCGCCCTCGGACGGATCGTAGCCGCCGTAGGGAAACGACTCGTCCCCGGCGAACAGATAGAACCTGCCCGTCGACTGGCTGCGATACGGGAAGGCGGCATGGTTCCAGCCGCTGGGATGGGCATAGCGTCCAAGCTCGACCGGCTGTTCCGGGGTGCCGCCGCGCCCGCCGCCGCCGACATCGACCGCCACGACGCCATCGGTCCAGTTGGACGAAAATGCGATCCCCTCGCTGACCCAGACGTCGTGGACACTGTGAGCCGGGGTGTCGAGCTCGAAACGTCCCACGCGGCGCGGGTTCCTGGGATCCTCGATGTTGATGACGTCGTAGCGCCGCCCGGCGCTCAAGGCGAAGACGTGGTCCTCCGAGATGAACACGTTGTGCACGCCGCCCGTCAGTTGATCCGTGAACTCGGACAGCACCGGCACCCCTTCCCGCGGGTTGCCCACGCCGAGCACCACAATGCCGTTCCTGCGGTCCGATGCGCCTTCCCGGCTGATGACCGCGATGTCGCCGTCTTCCGACACCTTGACGTCATTGACCGTTCGTGCGTCCACCTTCACTTCATGCAGCTTCTCGATGTCGGCCGGATCGGTGACGTCCCAGATATACGAGTGCCCGTCGGCGCCCCAGGTGCCGGTGATGGCGTAGTCGCGGCCATCGGTTCCCTCCCAGATCCACAGATCGGACGTATGGCGGTCGAGCACCTCGCCGCGGCCGACGACCTCGACCTCGCGGCGCACCTCACGCGGGGCGATCGAGATGGTGCGCGCGGCCGAGTGTTGGCCGGTGCTTGCCACGACGGTATAGGTTCCGGAACGCTCGGCCACGAACCGCCCGTCGTCGAGAATCTGCGCCGCCGCGCCCGCCGCGATGATGGCCGGCGCCGTTTGCCCGCCGACCCCGAACTGCACCGGCACACCGCGGACTGCGAGACCGCGGGAATCCTTGGCGATCGCCGTGAACCGCACGACGTCGCCGGTCCGCGCCGAGTCGGCGCTCGCCTGCAGTTCAAGAGACGTGACGGGGTTCGTGTCGACCGTAATGGCGACGGTGTCGAATACATCGCCCGCGGTGGCGATTACCTCGACCGTCCCGGACTCGTGCAACTCCAGGAAGCCGAACCGATCGACGGCTGCGATTCGTGACTCGGACGTCGAAAAAGTCACTGTCACGTCAGCCCGCACGACGCCAAGCGTGTCAACCACCTCCACTGCCAGCCGCGGGCGGGTCCCGACGTAGAACTTTGGCGGCACGTCGGCGAAGGCGACCCGCTCGACGGGTGGCTGTGGCACGGTCACCGGCACTTCGACCCGTGCGCGGGCAGCGGGGCGGCGGCTGGCATCATCCGGGTTGTCGGGGACGAGCGCGATCAAGGTAAAGTCGCCGGGGCCGTACGCCTCGACCTCGCCATCTCGGGTCACGCCAAGGCGGCGGCGAGCTCGCGAAAAATAGACTACGGTCGCGTCCTCGACCACGGCGCCGGCCGGGTCGCGCACGACCGCGGTCAACGTGGCCTTCTCTCCCACTGCGAGGGTCAGCCGGGCCGGACTCACTTCGAGAGTGAGCTTGTCGGCCGCCTCATCGGGTTCCTGCGCGAACAGGCCGGTGACAGCCGTGCTCACGACCACCGCGCCAACGGTCAACCGCGCCACCGATCGCAGACTCTTCACTCGCCTCTCCTCATCTTTGGACGACGGGGGACGACAGGTACGTGTCACGGCCAGCGGCAGAACCGCGATCGCCGCCGCCGTTGCGGCGCCTCCTCCGTTTCCTGCGGCTCCCGGCGTTCTGTGGACGCGAACCACCACATTGTAACGCCAGGCGCATGTGGACCTGCGACGATACGTGTCTCTTCCGCCAGGCAGGAAGCAGGATCTGCGCGGCGTACGAGTGAGAGGGTGCGCAGACGTGTGCATGTCCACCTTTCCAGGCGGTGATCCATGGAGACATAACGTATTGAATAGAAACGAGATGCGAGCTATCGTCCAGTAACTTTCGCTTGACATTCGCCTGGCACGCTTCTAGAATACCTTGCGGATGCCGTTCGCGGTGTTCGTCCACAACCGTGATATCGCAACAGATGCATCGACAGGTCGAGAGGAAGTCATCCATGCCAGAGGATCGCAGCACTCGTGAGCGCCAGAAAGCCATCGATATCGCGGTCGGGCAGATAGAGAAGCAATTCGGCAAAGGGGCGATCATGCGGCTGGGCGAGAACGCCGTCGTCGCCCTTCCGCACATTTCGACCGGGTCGATCAGCATCGACCACGCACTGGGCATCGGCGGCGTGCCCCGCGGTCGGGTGGTCGAGATCTTCGGACCCGAGGCATCAGGCAAGACGACGCTCACGCTGCAGGTCATCGCCCAGGCGCAACGCGCCGGAGGAACCGCGGCGTTCGTCGACGCCGAGCATGCGCTCGACCCGTCCTACGCGCGCAAGCTCGGCGTCGATCTCGACAATCTGCTGGTCTCGCAGCCCGACAATGGCGAACAGGCCCTCGAAATCGTCGAGATGCTCGTGCGCTCGGGCGGGGCGGACGTGGTGGTCGTCGACTCGGTGGCGGCGCTGGTGCCGCGCGCCGAGATCGACGGCGAAATGGGAGACGCGCAGGTCGGGCTGCAGGCGCGTCTGATGTCGCAGGCGCTTCGCAAGCTGACCGCGGTGGTGGCCAAGTCGCACACCTGCCTGGTGTTCATCAATCAGCTCCGAGAGAAGATCGGCGTCATGTTCGGAAACCCGGAAACCACCACCGGGGGCCGCGCGTTGAAGTTCTACTCGTCGGTGCGGATCGACATCCGCCGCATCGGCGCCATCAAGGACGGCGACCAGGTCACCGGCAGCCGCACGCGGGTCAAGGTGGTCAAGAACAAGGTGGCGCCGCCGTTCCGCACGGCCGAGTTCGATCTGATGTACGGCGAGGGGGTGTCGCGCGAGGGCGACCTGCTCGACCTGGCCGTCGAGCGCCGCCTCGTCGAAAAGAGCGGAACGTGGTTCTCGTACAACGGCGAGCGACTGGGCCAGGGACGGGAGAAGGTCAAGCTGTTCCTCAAGCAGAACCCCGAGGTATTCGACACGATTGATGGCCGCGTTCGGAAAGAACTCGGACTCACAAATCGCGCGGACACCGAGTCGGTATCGGCATGAGCGGACCTGCGGCCGGTATCAGGTGCGATGGCAACCGCCGCCGGCCGACGTGCGTGATTGGTACCCCGTATCACCGTTCAGTATGCGATACTCACAGCGATGAGGTCTCCAGTCGACCGGCTCAATGAGATGCCGCCGCTGCCACGGCGCGTGCCTGTGCCGCGTCGAACCGGCCGGTATGCGCTGGTGCTGGTGACCATCCTGCTGGTCGCGAATGCCATCGTCGGAGAACGGGGTCTGGTCGCCCTGTTCCACGCCAAACAGGATCATGCGGACCAGCAGCGAGTCATCGCGACGCTGCGCGCCGAGAACGACCGCCTGCATCGCTACATCCAGGACCTGGCCGATCAACCGTACGTCATAGAAGACCTGGCCCGCCGGCGATTGGGCATGATCAAGCCCGGTGAACAGCTCTTCATCGTGCGTACCGTGCACGACGACGCATCCGGCCCGACTCCGACCGGAAATCCGTAGGCTGCACTGCTCATCCTCCCGACGCGGCGCTGATCCCCGTGCGACGCGTGGGTCGCCGCCTGCCGACGGTCCGTCGAGCCCCGTCCGCAACGTCATCGCCCCGACACTACTCGAGCAGATCGCGAAGCGCGTCCGCCGACTCGAGGACACCCCATCCGGACAGCTCCGCCAGCAGGTTGGCCTGGATCGGGGTGAGGCGCGTCAGCGCACCGGAGTTCTGACCCACGGTCCTGTAGTGTGGAAACCGCGCGACCGGTCCGCCCGCCACGCCGTCTACCGGCAAGAGCCGCTGCACCGCCTCCGGCAACCTCGACTCCCAGTCACGCACCCGATCGTTATAGATCCAGCACACTGACACGTCCCATCCGCCCTCGATACCCCACCAGGGATTCGTCAGCACCGGCAACCGCATCGTGGCCGCCAACGGCCGGCCAGCCTGTTTCGCCTGCCGCCAGCGCCGGACCAACTCTCGATAGCCGGCCCGTGGGAACACATGGTTGTGCGGCCACCGCCGGCTCGGATAGCCGAACAGACAGGACACGGCGGGATCGATCTGCCCCGAGTCCGGCTGCCTGTCCGGATCGCGGGCGGCGGCCAGCGGCCAGACCGAATTGAGGAAGACGACAAGTGCGGGCAGTCGCCGGCGAAGCATCCCCAGCACCGACAGGGTGTCGACATCTCCCCCATCGGTGAACAGGTCGTTGACGACCTGCGCGCCAGGCACGCACGGCGTCCAATAGCGGGCATGCGGGTACGCGCGCAGGGTGCGTTCCGGCGTATTGAACGCGCTGCTCGCGCCGATCATGTCGCCGAGCGTGAACGGACACGCTGCAGGCACGATGTCCGCCGAGCCATCGTCACCCACCGCGCGGTCCAGCGGCTCACCGCCGAACCCCCGCGGATCGATGTAGGCGCCGCCGACCGTCCGTGTCTCGCCATCCGCGCTCACTACACGCCGCTGAGGCGCACCGACGGCCAGCGGTGTGTATTCGAACGCCAGACGATGCTGAGCGTCAGAGCGTGTCTCCGGCCAGTTCAGCGTCGCATGAACGACCGGGAACGGACGCGCCATACGTGGCCGGTGACAGGCGGGCGCCGCGTCGGCGTCCCGAGACGACTCCGCATCCGCGGACCCGGCCGCCAACCCGAATCCGATACGGTCCACGGGATGGTCGAGCCCGGTCGGCCCCAGGAACGTCCTGCCAACCGCGCGGCACCAGACCTGATCGGCGGCGACCCCCTCGTCCCGTTCGAACGCGTCCAGGGTGTCGCGGAAACGGCTGGTGGCCGGCGCCAGCAGCGATGCGGGGTCGATCAGTTCAAGCCGTTGCAGCGTCAGGTGCCCGGGCGGCGTTACCGACGCCAACCGCTCCCGACCGTCCGGGGCAAAGACGAATGGGGTCACCGCCCATGCGCTACCGGACACGCAGGACAGATACCCGACGCGGTCGAGCAGGCCCAGCGCCGCGAGCCCACGGAGCTGGCCGACTGTCGCCGCCATCGAGCGCGTCCCGCCCCCGGAGAAACAGATGCCTGTCCGCGGCAGCGGTTCACCCAACACACCGGGACGCTGCTCCGGAGCGCGGCCGGTCCCATCGTCCGTCCAGACACGGACCCGTACAGAAGTCTGACGTGACATGCGGTGCCGGCGTCCGCGCCTGCGCGCCGGTCTACTGCTCCGGGTATTCCATCGTGAACGGATCGGGCAGCGGAATCCTGACGGTCTCGCCGGAACTCAGCGCCTCGAGCGCGAACTCGGGCCGCTCCGGGTCGCCGGCGAGAATCGCCTCGAGATTTCCGACGACCAGGATGGCCAGCTTGTCCGGATCGAGATACCGGCGGGCCACGTCGAGGACATCTTCCGCGGTCACCGCGGCGATGTTGTCTCGATAGGTCGCCAGGTAGGACGGATCACGCCCCGTGTACTCGTCGTTGGCGAACAACCCCGCGGTCGACGCGGCACTTGAAAAGTTGCGAGAGAACGTCTCGACGAAATAGGCGATCGAGTTGCGCAACTCCTCCTCTTCGACCGGTTCGGTCCGGATCCGCGCGATCTCCTCCATCACGATGGCGGTCGCCCGCGCCACGGTCTCGCTGCGCGATTGAAACCCGGCCTGAAACAGCCCCGGATAGTAGATGCCTACCCCGAAGTTCGAACTGGCGCTGTAGGCCAGCCCCTCGTCGGAGCGCACCCGCGTGAGCAGGCGGGCACTGAAGCCGCCTCCACCGAGGATGTCGTTCATCACGAGCAGCTTGTAGCGATCGGGATCGTCCCGGGTCGTGCCGAGGTGGCCCATGGCCACCCGACCCTGATTCACATCCGGCTTGTCGACCAGGTACAGCCCCGGCTCGGGAACGAAGTCCGGAGCGGGCACCGGCGGGACCGGGTCGGCCCCGGCCGGCCAGCCGTCCAGACGCTGTTCGAGTTCAGCCAGCATCTCCCCGGTATCGATATCGCCGGAGACGGCGAAGAGGAAATTGCCCGGATGGAAGTAGCGCCGATGAAACGCCAGCATGTCGTCGCGGGTAATCGCGTCGATCGTGGCGCGGGTTCTGGGGCTGGTCGAGAAGTGCGCGTCCCCGCGCATCAAACGGCCGAACTCGCGCCGCTCGATGCCCGGGGTCGCATCATTCCGCCGCTCCATCTGCTGGATGGACTGACTCTTGGCGAGCGCCAGCCGGTCGGCGTCGAATCCGGGGTTGCGCAGCATGTCGAAGAACATATCCAGACACACGTCGAGATCCTTTGTCAGGCAGTTCAGGTTCGCGCCGCCGCTGGTCGCCCCGATGAAACTGCCGATCTGCGCCGCCAGAAACGCCGCCTGTTCGTCGAAATCGGCCGCGCTGATCGATGCGGTTCCGCCGGCGCGCATCTGCCCCCCGGTCAGACTGGCCAGCCCAATCTTGTCCGGCGGGTCGAGATGGCTTCCGGTTCGCACCACCACCGACACCGACACCAGGGGCAGTTCGTGATCCTCGACGACGAACACGACCACGCCGTTGGACAGCTCGCGGCGGTGATCGGCCGACTCGGGGGGCGTGAAATCGAGCAGTTCGTAGGTCAGGTCGGTCGGGTGGGACGGTATCTGCGCCGCCGCCGGTTGGACACCGGCCAGCAGCGCCGCGGTCACGAGCATCAAGCACCCTGGCACCGTTGGTCGGTCACCCCCGCTCATCGTCCCCCTCCGGCGGCGTCCAGCCGCTCTTGCACGAGTTCGCCCAGCACGCGCACCATGTCCTGGTTCTCGGGCGGCGCCTGACCCGCCATCTGCTCGATCTGCGCCGCGAACGCCGCAAGCTGCTCCGGATTCATCTGCTGGATCATGGTCATCATCTGCCGCACTTGCTGCAGCTCCTGGTCGTCGAGCCCGGCGAATCGGGGATCCGGAGCGTCATCCGACTCTTCCCGGTAGTAGACCGCGACCGCCCTGTTCTCAGGCGTGAAATAGGTGGTCACCACGCGCTGGATGTCCTCGGCGGTGACCGCGTCGTACAAGGCCGGATCGCTGTTGATCGTCTCCCACCCGCGCCACGCCTCGCGGACCATCAATTGCATCATCAACCCGAAGTTGGACTGCAGCCCGCGGAAGTTCGACGCGGCGTTCTGGTTCTTCACCTTCTGCAACTCGCGGGGTTCCACCAGTTCGTCCTTCAGGCGCTCCATCTCGGCGTACAACGCCTGCTCGACCTCTTCCGGCGTATGCCCGTCCTTCGCCGTGCCCTGCAACGAGAACATGCCCTCGAACTTGAACCCGTTCTGCCCGCCCGCCGCCGAGGTCGCCACTTCCTGCTGCTCGACCAGCGTGCGATAGAGCCGCCCGGTGCGCCCGTTGAGGATCTGGCCCAGAACGACGAGCGCCGGTTCGTCCACATGCCCGTCGGGCACCGAGTGATACCTGATGGCGACCTGCGGATTCGTCTCGGCGTAGGCCGTCATCCGCTTTTCGCCGAGTTGCGGCATCTCGCGCGTACGGGGCTGCGGAGCCGGCCGGGCGCTCGGGGACAACCGCCCGAAATAGCGCTCCGCCAACACACGTGCCTCGGCCGGGTCGAAATCGCCGACCAGCACCGCGGCGAGATTGTTCGGCGCGTAGTAGAGGCCGAAGAACTCCAGCGCCTCCTCGCGCGTGATGCCCTCCAGGTCGCTCGGCCACCCCACCACCGGCCAACTGTACGGCGACGACTGCCAGAACAGCGCGTCGAACTGTTCCTGGAACTTGCCGGTCGGCGTGCTGTCGGTACGCAACCGCCGCTCTTCGTGCACGACGTCACGCTCGGAATAGAACTCGCGGAAGACCGGGTTCAGCAAGCGGTCCGATTCCATCCAGAACCAGAGCTCGAGCTTGTTGGCCGGCACGTTCACGAAGTAAATCGTGTAGTCGTAACTGGTGCCGGCATTCATGCCGGATGCGCCCTGCCCGGAATAGAGCCGACTGAAGTCTTCCTTGATGATCAGTTCGTCCTGCTCGGCGAGCAGGGCCTCGAAACGCTCGATCAGTTCCCGATGGCGAACGGACCGGCCGGCCGGATCGTTCGGATCTTCGATGCGTCCCAGGCGGTGCGCCTCGAGCAACGCCGCCTCTTCGATTCGCATCTCCGCCTTCACGTCGTCAAGCTGCGCAATGAGCTGCAGATCCGACTCGATGCTGCGGGTGCCGATGGTGGAGGTGCCCTTGAACATCATGTGCTCGAACAGGTGAGCCACCCCCGTAATGCCGGGACGCTCGTACACCGACCCGACCTTGGCCACCCAGCCGGCGGCGACGTTGGGGTCACCGGGACGTGGCAGCAGCAGCACCGTCATCCCGTTGTCGAGCACGACTTCTTCGACCGCCACTTCCTGCGCCCACACGGTCGTGGCGAGCAGCAGCGCTGCACAGGCCGGTATGCTGAGACGTATCCTCATGTTCCACCCTCCGGTTGCGCGACGGCCCGCGTGCACGCCGCCCGCACATTTTGGCAACGTCCAGAAGTTTGGCACAGGGCGCCGTACAATCCAAGTCACGGCACGCCTGCTCTCTTGCCACGGGCTGCTAGAATCGGCCGCAACCGACTCCCACTCTTCGCATGGCATCGCCTCCCGAAACTGACACGCAACCTGCCGGCCGGTCCGGACCGCTCAGGTCGCTCGTCATCCTGCCGACATTGAACGAGGCGGAGAATCTCCCATTGCTCGTCCCGCGGATTCTCGAGCACGACGGATTCCGGCTGTTGATCGTGGACGACCGCTCGATCGACGGCACCGGTGCGGTGGCTGACGAGCTGGCGGCGCAGTTCCCCGGCCGCATCGACGTGCTGCACCGCACCGGCAAGCGGGGGCTGGGGCTGTCGTATGCCGACGCGTTCCCGCGCGCCGCCGCCACGGATGTCGACGTCATCTGCCAGATGGACGCCGACCTGTCGCACAATCCCCGGTATCTGCCGGCGATGACCGCCGCCACGGCCGAATTCGACGTCGTGATCGGGTCACGGTACGCGGAAGGCGCGAGTCTCGAGAACTGGCCCGGCTACCGGGCCGCGCTGAGCCGCGGCGCCAACGGCTACGTGCGCACGGTTACCGGTCTGCGCGCCAGAGACTGCACCAGCGGTTTTCGTTGCTGGCGCCGTTCGGCGGTCCTGCAGATCCGCTGGGAACGCGTCGGCGCGGAAGGGTTCGCGTTTCTGGTCGAGACCCTGTGCGAGGCGGCCCGGGCCGGCTGCCGCATCGGCGAGGTGCCGGTGGTCTTCGTCGGCCGCCGGCACGGCGCCTCGAAACTGACCGCACGCGTGTTCAGGGAATCGCTCGTCGTGCCCTGGCGCGTCATGAAGCGATTCGGCCGGCAGCCGCCCACCGGCTGACGCCGGCGACCGGCGCCGCCCCGACGACCTGCAAGTTGCGCCGTTCCGTTGCCCTGCGGTATCGTGTTTCAGTGCCGTCGCGATCCGGTCGTCCCGCCTGCGACGCTGCGCCCTGGAGTGCCGAGGTAGCTCAGTCGGTAGAGCACATGACTGAAAATCATGGTGTCGGCAGTTCGATTCTGCCCCTCGGCACCACTTCCTCGTCCTGTCAATCTTCTCGCACGTTCCCGTAAGTTCTCAATAGACGGCATAAGTCGCCTGTTTTAGGCGACTTAAGGGATTGACGATTCGAATTTCAGGATTGACAAATCCCGGCTGTTCCCGCAACGTCTCAATGTGGAGCGTTCCGCGACCCGGACGTGCCATGCCTCTGCTGCTCGATGTCTGGCCTGAGGGGCCACGCAGTTGAGGCGCACGACGGCCGGTGCGGGATCGCCTGGAGCGTGGACCTCCTCGGGCTTCCCGATTGGCGCTTCCGGAGCGAGAGACGCGAGCGGTTGGGCCACTGCTGGGACGCTCGTGGACCATCTTCTCGGCAACAGGTCAACCGACCGGCCCCACCCTCCCGGCGGCGGCTGTACTGGTTCGTGTTTCGGCGGGGGGCGGCGGGGCCTACCCCCGCTGCCGTCGAGCCGACTGGCTTGGCAGGTGCCGGAGCAGGGCGGGAATGTCGGCTTGTCTGCCGAGCCGGTCGTCAGCGTCGTTCCTGCGTGTTGCGACGAACGACAACGCCTGCGACACGTCGTACTTCGTACTCGCCGGGCTCGGAGAACCGGCAACAGGAAGTCGTGATCGAACCGGCTTCTCGCTGGCCGCACCTCGCGCGAAATCTTCGATCTCCACGTCACAACCAGACCGGTTCTGGGGGCCGCGCTTGCCGCCGAGCCGGCAGGGGACGCGGTGGCTGGACGTGTTGAAGGTGCAGGTCTGCTACCGGCTCATCGATCCGGGGAGCGACTGGCGGCTGCACCGGCACTGGTATGCCCATAGCGCCCTGCGCGATCTGCTGGGGACCGACCGGGTCCTGACCAGCGACACGCTGTATTGAGGGCCCGTGCCGCCGCAGCATTGATGGCGTCGAGCGGCAGCGCAACCTCGATCAGTTTTCTGCGATCCATCGGCGGCTCAGGAAACGGTGCCTGGCTGGGGCTTCTCGCGGTCGGCTGGACGACCGCCCTTACGACCGTTGCGACGGGCGGCCTCAACCTTCGCCGGGGTGGTCTTCTTACCCATGAGCGCTCCCGGTCCGACGAAGCGGAGACGCTCTCGGCGGGTGCGAGCCCCGACGTCGTACCGCAGCACTACCAGGTCGGCCTGCGGCTTCACGTTCTGGCCCAATGCGGTCAACGTGTCGAGATGCGCCGCTAGGGCCGACCTGATGGCGCGCTTCGCGGCCGCCGCGGAATCCGCCGCCGCATACACGCCTGGCAATCCCGCCACCCAGGCGCTGAACGTCCCGTTGCTCTCACGCTCGACGACCACCGGATAGTGTTCGGTCACAGGCCCGCCTCCTTCATGATGCGATGCGCCAATCCCGTCCCCACTTCCTTGCCGGTGTGCACCGAGACGGTGATCACCTTCTTCGTTTCCGGGTGCACGAGCTGACGGTGGCTGCCCTTGCCGGTTCTGCGTTCCACGAAGCCCGCAGCCCGCAGCCTGCGGATCAGCTCACCCCAGGTCATGGGGCATCATGATAACCTAACGTTGGGTTATGCGGGGGCGTAGGACAAGGTGCCCACACGGATGGCCGCCGTGATGGCGTCGGCCTGCGCCCGGGACAGGGCCGCGTCGGTCAGCCTGGAGGGCGAGCGCGTGGGTGTCAATCATGGCCGCCCTGGTGCCACGTGCTCGGATCCCGCGAAGTTTGCCGGCTTGAGCCGCTTCAGTATTGCCGCCACGTCTGCCTGCCTGTCCTCGGCCTCCCGGCCGAGGAACCGCTCGCGGTAGTCCTTGAGGCTCACCAGGGCCGCCGCCAGGGTTCGCCGACGGCGCACGAGTATGGGTCCGCCGCCGCGTTCGAGCTGGTCGAGGGCCAGCTCGCGGGCAATCCCCCGAATCGAACCGCGCGCGCGCGCCCGACGATGATTCTCTTCCCACCGGTCCCTTCCGACCATCTCGACCTCCCCGAGCATCCGATGCTCGGGGTCGATCGTCGTGGCTGTCGTCGATATGCCGCTCCTCCCCTTAGCCCGACTTCGCCAACTCGGCGTGATTTTCGACTAATTTCACGGGGTTTCGCTCCCCGCACGCACCCGGTGTGCCAGCAAGACCGGGGGGTTCCGAGTTCGTGGCCTGCCAGATCCCTATTGTAGTGCCGACCTACCCCCCGGATCGACGGGTCGCCTGCAAGCACGATCGACGCGTGTTCGTGCCTCGGCGGACGGGTCAAATCCGGCCATTAGTGGACACCGTAAATCCGGCCATTTCCGGCGTTCCGAGACGGGAATTGAGTTTTACTTCACAGCATCCTGTGTTCGCAAGTCTGTCTTGACCTTGGTGCGCCAACTGCGCGGCCCGTGCGCCGCAACTCCTGGTGGACCTCACTCCAGGCCGGCAGCGGACGCGATGTGCCGCTCGGCGGCGGCGTCGGAAACAGCCGCCGCTCCAGCGTCGCGTCGTCGACGGACTCCGGCACCGGCCAGCCCAGGCCACCGACTTCGGCGCGACGCACGTAGTCGCCGACCATCGACGGCGACGCGCGCAGGCTGCGGGCGATCGCACGGACGCTCAACGCGGCCGCGAAGCGCAGCCGCGGCCCGCCCGCGCATACCGGACAGACGTTGTGGGGCGCCCGGCGTGCCGTTGGGCGACTCCTGGTGACGTTCACCGAAAACCGGGTCCTCAGGCGCCGTGCCTCGTGCTATCAGGGGGTATGACACCACTGGCGCTGGTCCTCATCTTGGCTCAGCCGTTTGACGCATTCGCCGCTGAGCAGCGTCCGACCCAACCAGACCGCTCGACTCGCGTCGTGGGCACGGTTCGTGACACGACAGGATTGCCGTTGCCTGGCGCCACGATCGAAATCGACGATTCTGTCGTCGCCGTTTCAGACGCCGAAGGCCGCTTCGAGATCGCCCTGGTGTCCGGTGAGCGTTACCGAGCGGTCGTGACACTACCCGGGTTTGACCCACACGAATCCGTTTTCGAGGTAAGCCACGCCGTGCGACTCGACGTCGTGCTGGCGATCCGCCGCATGCGGGATCAAGTCACCGTCACGGCTCCGTCACCCGAGGAGGCGGTCGCGCGTCCCTTCTTGCTCGAACCTGTCCAGGTCTACCGGACGCCCGGCGCGGACGCTGACATCTTCAGAGCCCTTCAGACACTGCCGGGTGTCAGCGCACCTGACGACGCCGCCGGTCTGTTCGTGCGCGGCGGCGACGTCAGCGAGGTGCTGGTGTCGCTCGATGACGCCGTAATCGCTCATCCCTATCGGTATGAGACACCGACCGGTGGATTTCGGGGCACCGTCGACCCGCTGCTCGTTTCAGGGCTCAGCTTCAGTACAGGCGGCTTCTCCGCTCGCTACGGCAACGCCCTCAGTGGTGTCCTCGACCTGCGCGGGCCCGAACGGCCCGAGGCACGACAGACAGTCGCGACGATTGGACTCGCCGGCGCCTCTGCCTCCATCGCCGCACCGGCCGGCGACCGATTCGCCGTGCGCGGCGCGTTCAATCGAACCTTCACCGGTGTCCTCTTCGCCGTCAACGGCAGCCCGCGCCCGTTTGATCCGCCACCCGAAGGCTGGGATGGGTCCGCCGGGTTTGCCTGGAATCTGGGAAGAGGCGGTCGACTGAAGGCCTTTTCGTTGATGCAGCGGGATCGAGTGGGCGTCGGAGTCGAGCAGGATGCGTTCACGGGGCTGTTGCAAGCCTCGACCGCACACGGGTTCGTCGGCACGCGGTGGGATGGTGCGCTTGGAAGCTGGGCGGCCTCGGCGTCTTTCGGCCGCGACGACTACAAGCGCGGTACCAACGTCGGCATCCTGGACCGGACGATTACAGACCGCGTGGCATCGTGGCGGTTCGATCTCAGCGCACCATCGACCGGTGCGGTCGACTGGCGCGTCGGCGCCAATGGCTCTCTCGCCGAGACCTCGATTGTGGGGCGCGTGCCAGTGAGAGGTGGCGACCTGGGTGGCGTTTCTGGTGACGTTCGGTTTGATGCCGTCGTCGATGATTGGTTTGGAGGCACGTATCTGGAGGCCACGACACACGCAGGGGCCGTGTCGACCACGATCGGGGCACGCGCCGATCGGTTCGGTCTGGCGCGCGCGACCACCGTCGATCCACGGCTCAACGTTCGCATCGGTCTGGGCCGCACGCATGCGCTCCGTCTCGCAACAGGTGTATACCATCAGGCCCCTTCGCCCTCGTACTACGACCGCGAGCGAGGGGCTTCGCGCCTGCCACCCATGCGGGCGCTGCACTACGTTGCTGGATACGAGGCCGGTCGCGAGACCGAAGGTCTTTACGTCCGGGCCGAGGGGTTCGTGAAGACGTACGCCGACCTCCCCCTGGAAGATTACGTCCGAGGGTATACTGCCGACGGGTACGGCTCGGCCCGCGGAGTCGACCTGTTCGTCCAGTGGCTGTCAAGCCGACTCGAGGTGCGCGGCACCGCAAGCTGGCTGCGAGCCAGGCGGCGATGGACGCCCGTCGATCAGCGCGAGCGATACGACCTTCCGGACGGGACCTGGACACCGGACTTCGAGATTCCCTGGTGGGTGCAGATCATCACCAGCGTGCCCGTCTCGAACGGCATGACCGTGAGTGCGTCGTGGCGGTCGGCCGCCGGCCGACCGCATACGCCGATCGTCGATGGCCGCCGGGTCGGCGACCGCTTCGGACCTGTCTTCGGTCCGGTCAACTCCGAGCGCTTTCCCCGCTACGAACGGCTCGATCTCTCCTCGAACTGGCTCGTTCCGGCTGGCGACGGGGTGGCGATCCTCTTTGCGTCCGTCGATAACGTCCTGGGACGGGCCAACTTCTTCGACTACGTCTACGCGCCCGACTACACGTCGCGCCAGCCGGTCGTCAACGCAGCGCCCCGCTCGGTGTATTTCGGCGTTTCCTTCAGGAGGTAACCGTGGCAAGCACTCACATCGTAGCAGTCGCCATGGTCGCAGCCATGACTGTGCCAGCACTCCCCGTACGGCAGGAGCTCGCGTGGTCGGAGCTCACCGAGCGACTCGAACGCGCGGCACTGGCCGGCTCTGGACAAGAGCTCCGGGCCGTTCGTATTGATCTCCTCAGACAACTGATGCGTCCCGCGGAACAGGCACCCGCGCAATCACTATTGGAGTACGCGATCGCCTACGTCGGGTGGCGGTTGAGTAACCTGGCGGACGTTCCCGAGCAGGAACAGGCTGACCTTCTCGATGACGCCGTGGAGCGACTGGAGGCCCTCGTGAACGACGATCCGGAATACACTGAAGCGCACGCGTTGCTCGGATCGCTCTACGGTTTGCAGATCGGGCGAGACGCATCCAGAGGTGTCGTGCTGGGCGTGCGCGCCTCGGGCGCTCTCGATCGCGCCGAGGCGGCGGCGCCCGACAACCCGCGCATCGCGCTTCTTCAAGGTACCAGCGCATTCCATACGCCGGTCAGGTTCGGCGGTGGCCTCGACAGAGCAGAGCGGCTGCTGCGCCGCAGCCTCGATCTCTTCTCGCGCGAGCCTCTGGACAAACCGTGGCCCAACTGGGGACGGTTCGACGCCCATGTCTGGCTTGGCCAAACACTCGCCAGACAGAACGACTTCTCCGGTGCCCGTGCCGAGTACGATGCGGCTCTGTCACTGGCACCCGATTCCGGGTGGGTGAAGTTCGTGCTGCTGCCGGCCCTGAATGGCGCCGGTCGACCTTAGCAGCCCGTGGTAAAAGCCCCGCTGCATTCGATCGGCGCTGCATCCCGCTGCGCGGCGTTGTTCATCGGTCGAATACTGCCGGTATTTTCCCTCTTCTCGCCTTGCGCAGCGGGCGCATCGCCGATCTCGGTGCAACGCGGGGTTTCACCACGGACTGTTAGGGGGTAGACGTGGCACATGCTATCGATTCGTCGGGTCCCGGCAAGCGCTACCGCATCTGGTTGGTTGCGGCCGGCTGGATTACGGCTGCCGTGATCGAGGCGGTGGCGCTGGATGCGTTGGGGGACGTGCCGTTCGAGTACGGGTTCCCGGCCTCTGTTTTCAGCCATGCGGTGCTGGGCATCCTCGTCTGGCAGGTGTGCCGTGCGCATGCGTACCTTGAGCTCTGGAAGCGCCGCCCCCTACACGCGGTGTCCGTTCATACCACCGTGGGGATCGGAACGCTCGCGATCTGGGGCGCGGCTGAGGCGACCTTCACGCGTCTCAGGTACGGGGAGAACTTCTGGCAACTCGTGTACGCCGATAGCTGGACGCTGCAACTGCTCAGCGCCGCGACCCTGTATGCTGCGGCGGTCGGACTCGGCGTCATCGTCGAGAGCTTCGACCGAGAGCATCTACGCCGGCAACGCGAAGCCGAGCTCGAACTCCTGGCGCGGGACGCGGAGCTGACCGCCATCAAGTCACAACTGCAGCCGCACTTCTTGCTCAACTCGCTCAACTCGATCTTGGCCCTCGTCGAGCACGACTCGACGAGGGCGAAGACCATGCTCGAACGGTTGGCCTCGCTTCTGCAGTCAGTGTTCGATCGTCTCGACGAACCGCTCGTTCTTCTGCACCGCGAACTGGACACGATTCGTGACTACCTGCAGATCGAGCAAGTCCGATTCGAGGATCGGCTGCGATTCACCATCGAAGCAGACCGTGAAACGGAGCAGGTAACTGTACCCCCATTCTTGCTGCAGCCACTCGTCGAGAACGCTGTCAAATACGGTATTCAGCCGCACACGCGACCAGGCGAGGTGCGCGTCACAGCGCATCGTCAGGGCGCCCGCGTCCACGTCGCAGTATTCGACACCGGGAGCGGTCCGAACGCCTCGCATGGCACGAGCGGCAGGGGTATCGACCTGACTCGACGCCGACTCCGTGCAACATACGGCGACAATGGGGCGTTGCTGAGCATGTCCCGCGAAGAGAGTGGAGGCTTTACGGTGAGTCTGGACCTCCCGGCAGAACCTGAGCGACTGGGTGGTTTCTCTTCATCTGCTGTCAATGCCTCCTGACCGCCTCCGCCTGATCGTGGCCGACGACGAGGCGCTGGCACGAGGGCTCGTGCGGGACTACGTGGCCCGATGCAGCGGCGTGAGCATCGTGCACGAGTGCATCAACGTGGCGACATTGGCTGCTGCACTCGAACAGGGGGGAGCGGACGCAGCCATGCTCGACATTCGAATGCCGGGACGCGACGTGTTCGAGGTCCTTGACGACATTCGGCAACAGCAACCGCTGCCCGCCCTTGTCTTTGCGACCGCGTATGACCGTTACGCCGTGCGCGCGTTCGAGATGAACGCTGTGGATTACCTCGTGAAGCCCTTCACGGAATCTCGTTTCGCGGAGACGATCGGGCGACTGCGGGAATACCAACGGCACGGCACGCCCGCCGATGGCGTCCCGCGCCTTCTGCGTGATCTTGGACGCCGCCCTGACCGGCTGCTCGTGCCTGAGGGGCGCCGCATCGTACCCGTCGCCGTCTCAGCCATCGGCTGGATACAAGCGGAAGGGGATTACGCGCGGATTCACGCCGACGACAAGAGTTACCTCGTGTACCGCACGCTCAACGAACTTGAAGAGCGGTTGGATCCAGCCGAGTTCCTGCGCGTACATCGCTCCGCGATCGTGCGGCTCGATCATATTCTGGAGGTAGAACCCGCCGGAAGTAGCCGTTATCGTGTGACTCTGAAGGGAGGTGCAACCCTGACCGTCAGCCGTGGCCGCGTCCAGGCCCTCAAGCAGCTCATCCTGTGAAATGAGAGCAACTTCAGAACCCCTGGCTTGAAGTTGATCCAGCTATGCGGACCTACGCCCTGAACGCATAGCCGGGGTAGGCCCACATCATGCCGCCCGCGAGGTCAGGGACCGGCGCGTGCCAGGAGGCGTTGCCGCGAGGGCCCGTGGATGTGTACGATCACCCACCCGCTACGGCCGAGGCACTCACCGACCCGGACGATCGCTATCAAGGCGACCATCACATTCGCTGAATCAACAGCTTCGCGGTTGAGCCTCAGTTCGCGGCTCGGACGTCGAGGACCAGTTGCACCGTAGGCGAGCCGGCCTGTGCAAACCAGGCGACGCCCTCGGCGACCATGTCGAGCTCCACGGTGTAACGGCCTGGAACCGGGGGCGCGCTGCAATCGAGGGTCAACTGCTCCTCCTGGCCAAGCTCCATCTCGCCCGGCAGAAAGATTCTGTGCCTGTCGTACTCGACCATCGTGTCGGTGGCGTCCTTGAGGCGCGCGGCGGGCGGGTCGAACCTCCATCACATCAAGTCGCGCCACGTGAAGAAGAGGACGGCGGCGAGACCCTGCACGCAGGCGAAGCCGGCGATCAAGGCTTGGCGCTGCCGGTCGGCCAGCACCAGCGCCAGATACATGAACATCGGGAACAGCACGCAAGTGACCCGGCCCATCGACAGGTAGCCGCCGAACAGCAGCGGGGGCGCCACGCTGAGCGCCATGAACAGACCGTAGGCGGCGCCGAAGCGGCGGGTCACCGGCCAGATGAGCGCGCAGGCCAGGATGCTTGCAATGAGGTTGAGCGCCTGGATCGGCTCCGCCGTCGTATAGGGGACGATCCCGCGCGTGGCGACCCAGTCGAACGGGCGCTGCAGCGCGGCCAATCCCGTAAAGTCGCGGCCCCACCACTCGTGCGCCTCGCGCCAGGCGAACAGGTCGCCGGCGATCGAATAGATGAAGATCGAATAGACGACCGTGCCGACGGCCGGCATGGCGCAGACCGCGCCGGCCGCCAGCATCCGGCGCACCCGCCGGCCGACCGCCTCCTGCGCCGGACGCCGCGCGAGCACCTGCTGCAGCGCGATAATGGTGAGCGGTGCGGCGAGCAGGAACCCGTTGGGGCGAGTGACGCCGGCCAGCAATCCCCAGAACGCGGCCCAAATCCAGCGCTTGTGCTTCAGGTGGTAGAACGCACCGACGATGGACAGGAGCATCAGCGATTCGCTGTACGCGGCGCTGAAGTACACCGCGAAGGGATACGCGGCCAGCAGCAGCACGGCGCCGCGGGCGGCCTGCTCGTCCAGATGCTCGCGCGCCAGCCGGTAGAGCCAGACCATGCTCCAGGCGAACGCCAGCAACGACACCAGCAGCGCGGACCCGAGGAACGTCATCCGGGTGTGCTGCTCGCGCTCACGGGCCGAGCGGTCGGTCCGTCGACGAACGACGTCGCCCTCTGCGCCCAGCAGATTGGCAACGCCGTTGGTTATGAGGGGGTAGCCTGGAAAGAACGCGACGTGCTGCGGTCCGTCGTAGTCCTCGCCCCAGTCGTAGCCGTTCTGGGCGATGCCGAGATACCAGCCCGTATCCCAGCGCAGCGGCAGGTTGAGGGCCTCGTTGTCCGACCAGCGATACGACGGTCTGTCAGGGGCGTAGCCGACCGACACCACCGCGAAGTAGCCGACGAACAAGACCGTTACCCGCGTCACGACGGCGGTCGGCCAGACGGTCCTGATCGCCTCGTCCCGCCACGCGCCGCGCAGCCCGCGCCAAACGCGTCGATACAGGGGCGGCGTGCGGACGAAGTAATGCCGCAGACCACACACCGCAGCCAGTACGAATACCGCCCGCCACGGGGTGGACATCGACAGCGTCCCCACCCGAATTCCGCCGAACACAGCGACGTTGAATGCCGACAGACCGAGGAGGACGGTGACGGCGTCAGCGGCGCGCGCCCAGGCGGGCAGGGCCGGAGCCGAAGTCGTGGGACGGTTCACGTGGCGATCAGACAATCACTGGTGCGTGCGACCGACGAGCTGACCAGCGGATTGTATTGCAGAGTCCTGCCTGGACATGTACCGAAATCCTGGAGCGGTGCACGCGGCGCCGCCGCCGAGACGGCGGCGCCGCGCTGACACCATTACATCCCCTACTTGGCGCGCTCGTCGGCCCGCGCGCCAGACAGTATCCCGTCCATCGAGTAGTTGCCCTCGTGGCAGGCATACTCGAAGAGCGGCTGATCACCGCGCCGCATCGGAATCTCGGCGGTCCAGGGGGCCGTCCAGGTGTCCGCGTCGGTGACGGTGAAGGTGTACACCAGGGTGTCCTCGTCCTGGCGGGTGAGTCGCTCGACCAGGGTCATCCGCTCGCTCGAACCACGCCAACGGGTCTTGTCGGTGAATCCGCGGGTCTCGATGACCAGCGTGTCGCCCTCCCAGCGCCCGCGCGACTCGCCGGTCCAGGACGGGATGCCGTTGCGCGAACTGCCGTCGATCGGGACGATGCGAGAGTCGTGCACCATCTCGTTCAGAATGACGACATAGTCTTCGGTCTGGAACACCTGCATGTTCTGGTTGTAGCCGCCCGGCGTCATGGGCGGCCCGGTGTTGAACCCCAGAATGCAGCGATCGAACGTGCTGCGGTCGAGCCAGGAGTCGGCCGGGTGCTCGCGCCGGTACTCGCCGCGCGTCTCCGCACGCGCTCGCCCGGCCGCGGACATCCCGGGAATCCGTCCATTGGGGGGATCGATGACCAGCGACGTGCGCCGGGTCTCGACGGTCCTGGTGCCCCGGTCCATCCAGAAGTTGTTATAGGCGCCGACGCTCCCGCCGGCTTCGGTGCGGCGAGCGTCGGCCAGCAACAACCGTTCGTCGCGAGCGACCGCTTCCTCCTCGCGCTCGGCCGCTTCCTCCGCGGTCAGGAACTCGCGGTCTCCCAATGACTCGGGTCGCTGCAACGGGGTGATGGTGCGAAAGTCCCAGACCCCCTGCAGGTCGGCCGCGCCCCAGGCCGTGCGAGGACCGCCGCCCTGGGCCAGGACGTGCGGCGGCGCCAGCACCATGACCGCGACCACCGCTGCAAGCACACACGCTGACGTGAAGAATCGATGGCTCATCTCAACCTCCGTACTGGCGACTGTTCCGTCCGTGGCGTTTGGCGCCCCTGCCCTGCGCCCGGCGACGATACGCACACCGGATGCGAGTCCGTATTTCGGGAACCCGCACGACGCCTGACGAGCACTCCAGGTGCGAACGTGGCGCAAGCTGCAAGCGTAGCGCCTGATGCCGCCCGGGTCAACGACTTCCAGTCGCGAGGCCGCGAGGTTCTGCGCTGCTCGCGATGTCACGACCGGTCCCTACCGATCGCACGCCACGTAGGCGTCGATCACCGCCCGCTCGCCGGCCCGCCCCTCCATCGAGTTGCCGTGCTCCATGCCGACGATACCCTGGTAGCCCTTGCGCTTCAGATGCCGGAAGATGTTCAGGTAGTTGATCTCGCCGGTGGTCGGCTCCTTGCGTCCCGGATTGTCTCCTACCTGGATGTACGCGATCTCGTCCCACGCCCGGTCAAGGTTCGGCAGCAGGTTGCCCTCGGTGATCTGCTGGTGATAGAGGTCGTCGAGAATCTTGCACGACGGGCTGCTTACGGCGCGGCAGATCTGGAACGCCTGCGGCACCCCGGTCAGGAACACGCCGGCGTGATCGGTCCAGTGGTTCAGCGGCTCGAGCACCATGGTCAGACCGGCCGGTTCGCAGGTGTCTGCGGCGCGTTTCAGGTTGTCGATGACGATCGACGTCTGATACGCCCGCTCGACCCCGCGGTCGTAGTCGCCCGGCACCACCGTGCACCACTTCGCGTTCACGCGCGCGGCCACCTCGACCGCCTGCCGGATATCGGCCAGGATCCGCTCCCGCACATCCGGCGCATCGGAGGCGAACGAGACCTCGCCCCAGGCGGTGTGCGCCACGAAGACGCCCATGCGCATGCCGAGCCGGTCGAGCGCCGCACCGATTCGCTCCTGAGTGGCCGGGGTTCGTCGAGGCAGGCTGTTGTCCTCGAGCGCACGGAAGCCCTCGTCGTGCATGAACTGAAGCTGGTCGACGAGATCCGGGCCGGCGTGCTGCCGAAACATGCCGAAATGCGGAGCGTAGTCGAGACCGAAGCGACCGCCGGATGCCGGTTGCGCCGCCACCCGTCGCGGCGCCAGAACGGCGCCGACCAGCGCCACACCGGTTCCGAGAAATGCCCGTCGATGCATGTGTGCACCTCAGTCAAGCCGGCGGCGTGCCCGCCATTTGCGGATCTCCCGCCACAGAACGAGCACCGCGAGTCCCGTACGCGTCTACGACGTACGGATGCGCACGTTGCGGAACTTCACGATCCCAGCACCGTATTGCAGCGCGATCGGTCCACTCGAGAACTGCGAGTCTCGAACGTCGACGACCTGTGTGCCGTTGAGCGTCACCAGCAGCCGATCGCCGCGCGCCGTGATCTCGTAGGTGTTCCACTTCCCGCCGGCGTTGATGACGCTCGACGGGCTGGCGATGTGGACGATGCCGCCGGTGCGGTAGGTCTGATCGGCGCGGGTGTCATAGATGTTGACTTCATACGAGTTCCGGTCGTTGACACTCGCGGGGTCGGCGCAACGAATGAAGATGCCGCTGTTGGCCGGCTCGTCGACCCAGAACTCGAGGGTCAATTGGAAGTCGCCGTACGACCGCGGTGTGACGAGAAACCCGCTCCCGCTGTCGGCCTGAACGGCGCCGTCCGCCAACTCCCAGTTGGCATCGCCGATCTGGTTCCACCCGTCGAGTGTCGACCCGTCGAACAGCGTCGTCCATCCATCCTGCGCCGAGACCGCGGTGGTCTGCGTACCGATGGCGCCGGCAACGACGAGCGACAGAGTGATGATGAGTGAACGCGTCATGAGAACTCCCTTGAGTCTGTCCGCGACGCGCGACGCCTCGCGGACGCTGTAGCGGATTCCGCTGCGACTGTCGCCGGCGGCGCCGCGCGAAAAGGCTGTCCCGGTCATGCAATCGTCAGATTCTGCTATGTTACCCGAGTACGATGCGGTCAGTTCGCCCCAGAACCGGACGTGGGCGATTCGAGAAGGGAGAAACCGGTGATCACACGACGTGCCCGGCTGTTGTGGAGTGTGTACGCGGCAATGGCCTCTCTTGCACTGGCGTCGCCGCCGGCCGCGGCGCAGGGTGCGAACCCGCGCACTCCGTGGGGCGATCCGGACCTGCAGGGGATCTGGGACTACTGGACGTTCACCCCACTCGAACGCCCGGATGAATTCGCGGACAGGGACCGCTTGACGGCCGAGGAGACGGCCGAGGTCGCCCGGCGCAGCCACGCCGCGGCGCTCGCCCGGGATGCGCCGCCGCCACCGGGACAGGTCGGCGCCTACAGCCAGGCCGTGTGGACCGATCGCGCCCGCGCCACGGCGCTGACCCAGCCCTCGCTGCTCGTCGACCCGCCCGACGGCCGCCTGCCGGCGCTCACCGCCGGCGCCCAACAGCGGGCCGAGGCCCATAGCGCGGCTGGCGGCTACCCCGTCCGGTTGCGGGTCGGCGGGTTGAACGAAGACGGCCCGGAGGCCCGCGGCGCCGCCGAGCGCTGTCTGCTCGGCTTCAGCACCGGCCCGCCGATGCTCCCCGCCGGATACAACAACAACGTCCAGGTGTTCCAGGCGCCCGGCTACGTCGTCCTGCTCAACGAGATGGTCCATGACGCGCGGGTCGTCCCGGTCGACGGACGGGACGCGCTTCCGTCCGGCATCAGGCAATGGATGGGCAGCTCGCGTGGGCACTGGGACGGCGACACCCTGGTGGTGGAAACCACCAACTTCACCGGCGGGACCGGCAGCTTCAACACATCGTTCGTGTCCTGGGGTTCGGCCGAAAATCTGCGCCTCGTCGAGCGCTTCACCCGGGTTGACGCCGACACGATGCGTTACGAGTTCACTGTCGACGATCCCACCACCTGGACGGTGCCGTTCAGCGGCCGGTTCCCGATGAATCTCTCCGACCAGCCGTTGTATGAATATGCCTGTCACGAAGGCAACCACGGCATGTTCAATCTGCTCAGCGGCGCGCGCGCCGAGGAACGGAACGCCACCGACCAGCCGTAGTGCAAGACCGCACCCGGTGTGATCGCGACCGCGCAGGGCCGGCCGGACGCCGCGCGTCATGGTGCGCCGGTGCGCACGCCGTCCGGCCGCGATGCGACGCGCGGCGTTGAATTGCCGCCGCCCGCGGCACGTATCTCATCCAGGAGGAACGATATGTCTGATTCAACTCGAACCGTGAAACGCTTCAAGGCAACCGTGGGCCCCTTCTTCTTCATCGTGCAACAGCAGACCGCGGCGATCGTGCAGAGCCTGGGCAAGTACGATCGCATCTCCGGTCCGGGCCTGCACATCAAGCTGCCGTTCATCGAAAAAGTGGCCGGCACGGTGAATCTCCGCATCCAGCAACTCGACGTCGATGTCGAGACCAAGACACAGGACAACGTCTTCGTCCGCGTCATCGTGTCGGTGCAGTATTACGTGCTCAAGGACAAGGTCTACGACGCGTTCTACAAGCTCGACGATCCGGTCAACCAGATCAAGGCATTCGTGTTCGACGTGGTGCGCGCCCGCGTGCCGAAGATCAAGCTCGACGACGTGTTCGAAAAGAAAGATGAGATCGCCGGCGCCGTGAAGTCCGAGCTGTCGCAGGTCATGGATGACTTCGGCTATGGCATCGTCAAGACCCTTGTGACAGACATCGACCCCGACGCGAAGGTGAAAACGGCGATGAACGAGATCAACGCGGCCCAACGGCTGCGGGTCGCCGCCACCGAGAAGGGGGAGGCGGAGAAGATCATCCAGGTGAAGGCGGCCGAAGCGGACGCCGAGGCCAAGGCGCTGTCGGGCAAGGGTATCGCCGATCAGCGGCGAGCCATCGTCGAAGGGCTCCGCGAGTCGGTCGGCGAGTTCCAGCGGACGATCGAGGGCACGACCGCCAGCGACGTCATGAACCTGATTCTGATGACCCAGTACTTCGATACCCTCAAAGACCTCGGCAACGCCTCGAAAACGAACACCATCCTGATCCCGCACTCGCCGGGCGCCGTGGGCGACCTGGCTACGCAGTTGCGCGACTCGGTGATCACCGCCAACGCGGTGAGCGGCGGCGGCCGTCCGGCCGGCGACTGAGTGCGGTAGACTGCCGCTATCGGAGACAGGAGGTCGAGATGCGGCAGCGCGGGTTCCGGGATTCGATGGCGGTGCTGGGCGCGGTGACGGTGCTGGGCGGCGCCACCCTGGCCGGCGCGCAGACGGTCGAGTGGCCGGCGTACGCGGCCGATCAGGCTGGCACCAAGTATCTGCCGCTCGACCAGATCAACAAGGAGACGGTCAGCCGCCTCGACATCGTCTGGCGCCAGCCGGTCATCCCGGACGCCATTCGCAACGGTGAAACAACGCGCGGCCCGGTCGGGTCGCAGACCACGCCGCTGATGGCCGGCGAACTGCTCTATTTCAGCACCGGACTCGGCACCATCGCCGCCCTCCGGCCCGATACCGGCGAGGTGGTGTGGAACACCGGCCCCGGCGACGGCGTCCGCGTGCGGCAGACACGCGGCATCGCCTACTGGACCGACGGAGAGAACCGACGGGTCGTGGCCACGTTGGGCCCGAAACTGGTCTCGCTGGACGCCGCCAGCGGCGAGCGCGACTCCGGGTTCGGCGAAGCCGGCGAGGTGGACCTGCGGCAGGGGCTGCTGCGCCCGTTCCCCGCGTTCTTCTGGAACGCCGCGCCGATCATCGTGCGCGACGTGATCATCATCGGCTCCTTCGTCGAGGACATCACCACGAACCAGCGGGTGGCCACCAAGGAATCGCCGCGCGGCGACGTGCGCGGCTACGACGTACGAACCGGCGAGCATCTCTGGACGTTCCACACCATTCCACGCGAGCACGAGTTCGGGGTCGAGACCTGGGGCGCCGACCCGGTCGACGACCGCGCCTCCTGGGAATACAGCGGTAACACCAACATGTGGGCGCATCCCACCGGCGACGAGGAACTCGGCATCGTGTATCTGCCGCTGTCGACTCCGACCAACGACTACTACGGGGGCCACCGGCCGGGTGACAATCTGTTCGCCGAGAGCCTCGTCGCGGTAGACGCCGAGAGCGGAGAACGACTGTGGCACTTCCAGGCGATTCATCACGGCGTCTGGGACTACGATTTCGCGTCGTCGGCGGTGCTGCTGGACATCACGGTCGACGGCCGCGAGATCAGGGCGGTCGCTCAGCCCAGCAAGCAGGCATTCACCTACGTCTTCGACCGGGTCACGGGCGAGCCGGTCTGGCCGATCGAGGAACGGCCGGTGCCAGCGTCCAACGTACCGGGCGAACGTCTGGCGGAAACCCAGCCGTTCCCCACCAGGCCGCCGCCGTTCGAGCTGCAGGGAGTCACCATCGACGATCTGATCGACTTCACGCCCGAGTTGCGCGCCGAGGCGATCGAGCTGCTGGAGCAATACGAGTGGGGTCCCATGTTCACCCCGCCGGTGCTGCTCGACCCCCGCCCGGGCGGCAAGAAGGGCACCATCTTCAGCCCGGGCACCGCCGGCGGCGCCAGTTGGAGCGGCGCCGGCGTCGACCCGCAGAGCGGTATCCTCTACGTACCATCCGCCTACAGCCAGAATGTCGTCGCCCTCGTCCCCTCGGAATACCCGAATGCCGACGTCCGGCTGGTCCGCGAGAAATATACCGCGTTGGTCGGGCCCCGGGGACTGCCGATGTTCAAGCCGCCCTACGGCCGGCTCACCGCCATCGACCTGAATCGGGGCGACATCGCCTGGCAGGTGCCCAACGGCGGCGGGCCGCGTGACCACCCGGCGATTCGACATCTCGACCTCCCCCCGCTCGGCCAGGGCGGCCGGGCGTCGGTCCTCGTCACCAGATCGCTGGTGTTTCTCGGCGAAGGGGGCAATACCGGCGTCTCGGCGCTGCCACAGTGGTATGGCGGCCCCGGCGGCAAGATGTTCCGCGCCTACGACAAGGCGAGTGGAGAGGTCGTGTGGGAAACGGAGCTGCCGGGCGGCGCCAGCGGTGCGCCGATGACCTACAGGTTCGACGGCCGCCAGTACATCATCGTCACCGTCGGCTGGGACGACATGGCCAGCGAACTGGTGGCGCTGGCGCTGCCGGAGTGACGCGCCGCCCGTGCGCGGCCTGACGCACCGCACCCGGGACGCCGTCCAGGCGTGTTTGGCCAGCGGATCTGGATCGCGGCAAGAAGGACTGCATGCGCTGCACACACCCTGTCCGTTGGATGACGTTGCCCTTCCTCGCCGCCGTGGCCGCGGCCGTGTTGACCGCGGTCCCCGCCGCGCAGGAACAGGACAATCCCTACACCAGCCGTCTCGACACGGGCATGGGGCGGCGGTTGTTCCGGTCCCAGTGCACGACCTGTCACGGTCTGAACGCCACCGGCGGCGACGAGGGCGCCGGACCGGACCTCACGACGGGACAGTTCCGGCATGCGAACAGCGACGCGGGTCTCTACCGGGTCATTCGTGACGGCGTTCCCGGTACCGCGATGATCGGTGTCGGAGCGGACGCCTCCGAACAGTCGGTCTGGCAGCTCGTGACGTACCTCCGCTCGCTCGACTCGGCGCCCGCCGCCAGCGACCTGCCCGGTTCGGCCGCTGCCGGCCAGCAACTCTTCACGGAGCAGGGCGACTGCACCCGCTGTCACATGGTGAACGGACTGGGCGGCCGTCTCGGCCCCGATCTGTCGTATGTCGGCGACCGCCGGGACCCGATGGAACTCCGTACCGCCCTTCTCGATCCGGATGCAGAGGTGCGCCCGCGCTGGTGGACGATGCGCGCGACCGGCCCTGACGGCCAGACCGTCGAAGGACTGCGGATGGACGAAGATACGTTTACCTTCAGAATCATGGACGCGGAGGAGAACCTGCGGTCGTTCTCGAAGTACGGCGACTGGTCGTACGAACGAATCGAAACGTCCACGATGCCGAGTTACGCCGGAACGTTCGCCGCGAACGAACTCGACGACCTCGTCGCCTACCTCTACTCGTTGCGGAGCGCACCATGACCCTGATCCGACTCGCCGTCATCTTCACCATCACGCCATTCGCGGCCGCCGCACCGGCCGCGGCGCAGACCGCCTCGGGCGAGGGAACCCCCGTCTTCTCGCCGGTCACCTGGGAACGGCTGCTGCGCGCCGGCGATGAACCGCACAACTGGCTGATGTACAACGGCACGCTCGACAGTCAACGGTTCAGCCAGCTCGACCGGATCGACACCGGCAACGTCGGCGGGTTGGAGCTCAAATGGGCACATCACATTCCGCAGCTCGACCGCGCCGAGACGACGCCGCTCGTCGTCGACGGGGTCATGTTCATCACCGAGTCGCCCAGCAACGTCGTCGCGGTCGACGCCGTCACCGGCCGTCCCTTCTGGCGTTACAACCACCCGTTGCCGGACGACCTGCGTATCTGTTGCGGGCGCAACAATCGCGGTGTCGCGATTCTGGGTGAGACGCTCTTCATGAGCACGCTCGACGCGCATCTGGTCGCCATCGACGGCCGCTCGGGCAGCCTGATCTGGAACCGGGAGGTGGCCGACCACCGCAGCGGATACAGCAAGACCGCGGCGCCGCTCGTCGTGAAGGACCGTATCGTGACCGGCATCGCCGGCGGCGAATACGGCATCCGGGGGTTCCTCGACGCCTACGACGCCGAGACCGGGGAACTCGAGTGGCGCACCCACACCATTCCCAGTCCGGACCATCCGGACAACCGGACCTGGGCGGGCGATTCGTGGCGCACCGGCGGCTCGCCGACCTGGATCACCGGGTCGTACGACGCCGATCTGAATCTGGTCTACTGGGGCACCGGCAACCCCGGACCCGACTGGAACGGCGACGTTCGGATGGGCGACAACCTGTACGCCGACTCGGTGCTGGCGCTCGACGGCGACACCGGCGAGATGTCGTGGTACTTCCAGTTCACCCCGCACGACGTCCATGACTGGGACGCCATCCAGATACCGGTGCTGGCCGATATCGAACTCGACGGCGAGGCCCGCAAGGCGATGCTGTGGGCGAACCGCAACGGGTTCTACTACACGCTCGATCGGGAAACGGGCGAATTCCTGCTCGGCAAACCGTTCGCCAGGCAGACCTGGGCCGAGGGCCTCGATTCGAACGGCCGGCCGATCCGCCGGCCCGGCACCGCGCCGAGCCGTGAAGGCACCCTCGTCGCTCCGATTGCCGGCGGCGCCACCAACTGGTGGTCGCCGGCCTACAGCCCGCGCACCGGTCTGCTGTACGTCAACGCGTTCGACGGCGAGGCGCTCTTCTTCAGCCGCGAACAGGAATACGCCGAAGGCTCCACCTACACCGGCGGCGGCACCGAGACGCCGCTGCCGATCGACCACTATCACAGCGCCATCCGGGCCATCGATCCCACCACCGGCGACGTGCGCTGGGAGTTTCCGATCACTCCACGGAGCCGCGCGGGAGTGCTGGCCACGGCGGGCGACCTTGTCTTCAGCGCCAGCATCGATGGGTACTTCTACGCCCTCGACGCCCGGGACGGCGCACCGCTGTGGCGGATCTCGCTCGGGGGACCGGTCCACGCACAGCCGATGACCTACGCCGTGCACGGACAGCAGTACGTCACGATGACCATCGGGAACACGCTCTACACCTTCGGATTGAACGAGAGCTCCCAATAGGGTGTCTGCATGAGTCACAGTGGGCGGTGGCTGATCGTGGCGGCGCTCTGCTGCGCCACGGTCGTCTCCGCGCAGCCCCCGCGACGGGGCTGGGGACGGCCCGCGGTCCCGTATGACGGCGGCCTGACGTTCGTGCGGCTGCAGTGGACCAGGGGCTCGTTCGGCGCCCCGCCCGCAGGCATGGGCCCCAACTTCTGGATGCACGAGTATCCCCAGGCGGAAGCGAATCTCATGTCCGTGCTCGGCAATTTCACGATGGTTGACGCCGAGACGGAGGGCAGCCTGATTCTCCCACTCGACGATCCGGATCTGTTCAAACACCCCATCGCCATGATGTGGGAGCCCGGCTTCTGGGTCATGACCGACGACCATGCGCAACGCCTGCGCGAGTACCTGCTCAAGGGCGGGTTCATCATCTTCAACGACTTCGAGGGCCCCCAGTGGGACAATTTCGAGGCCCAGTTGAAGCGCGTGTTGCCCGACGCGCAGTTGATGACGCTGGACGGAACCCACCCCATCTTCCACACGTTCTTTCCCGTCGCCCGGCTCGATACTCCGAATCCGAGAAACCATCACCTCGGCGGTCTCACGCCGGAGTACTTCGGGGTGTTCGAGGACAACGATCCGACCCGGCGCCTGATGGCCGTCGTCAACTACAACACCAATCTGGCCGAGTACTGGTGGCTTGCCGGACGCGGCTTTTTCCCGATCGAGGCAGAGAACACCGGGTTCCAGTTGGGAATCAACTTCATGCTGTACGGGATGACCCACTGAGTGGGTTCCGGCCCGCCGTCAGGAGGACGGCGGGCAGTCCATGGCAGCACTCCGCGTCGCACCGGGACGTGTGCGGCCAGGCCGCCGGTTCACCATCCGACATTGCACGAGACTTCACGGATCGATCTGTGAAATAATCTCGGGTGAATATCTGTACGTTCCTGTCACGTGCGGCGGATGCGACGCATGGTTGCAGCGCCGGCCCGGTTCCGATTCGGCACGTCCGGCAGCCGACCTCAACGGCCGCCAGGAGGACCGCTGTGAGAATTGCCCAGTCCGCCATTGCTACCGCGGTGTTCGCGACGGCGTTGTTTCCCGTGAGCGCGTCCGCGCAGGTTCCGGACGCTCCGACGTTTGCCGATCACGTGGCGCCGATCTTCTACGAGTCGTGCGTCAACTGCCACCGGCCCGGCCAGATTGCGCCCATGTCGCTGCTCTCCTACCAGGAAGCGCGGCCCTGGGCGCGGTCGATCAAGAACAAGGTCGAAACCCGGGCGATGCCGCCCTGGCATCTCGACCGGCGCATCGGAATCCAGAACTTCCTGAACGACCCCTCGCTGACCGTGGACCAGATTGCGACGATCGTGAAGTGGGTCGACAGCGGCGCCCCGCAGGGCAACCCGGCCAGTACGCCGGCGCCGCCCGAGTTCGCACCGGCGGACGCCTGGCAGATCGGTGAACCGGATCTGGTGGTGCGGTTCCCGACCTACACCGTGCCCGCGGCAGGCCCCGATATTTTCGGTAGTCTGTACACCGACTTCGGGCTCACGGAAGATCGCTACATCACCGCCATTC
This sequence comes from Vicinamibacterales bacterium, assembly GCA_965220695.1. Lineage (GTDB taxonomy): Bacteria > Acidobacteriota > Vicinamibacteria > Vicinamibacterales > UBA8438 > UBA9620. The sequence goes on from OZ244838.1 coordinate 1,989,674, forward strand.
AGACCAAACCGGTGGGTGACAAGGCCCGCCAGGTCGTCCATCACGCCCTGTCCTATGCGGTCGAACAGAACGAGTCAGGCGAGCGGATGGGCGGCGGCACGTTCCTCGTCGAGTATGCCTCCGGCAAGCAGGCGGAAGTTTACCCCGAGGGAACGGGGCTCAAGCTGCCGGGCGACAGCGAAGCCCGGTTGAGCTATCACCTGCATTCGATCGGAGAGGATACCGACGCCGTTGTCGAACTGGGCATCAACTTCCTGCCGGTCGGCGTCGTGCCCGAGCACACCCGGTATTCGAAACAGCTCGGCGGTTCGCAGGGCGTGACCATCGGCGTGCTCGACATCCCTCCGGGCGAAGTGGCCCGCACGGACGGCTACGCGCGATTCAACAAGGCGGCCCGGATCACGATGTTCCAACCGCACATGCACATGCTTGGCAGGTATCAGTGCATCGAGTTCATCTACCCGACCCAGCCGGTGCGCTCGGAAATCATCAATTGCGCCTCGTTCGACTACAACTGGCACATGAACTACAACTACGCCGACGATGCCATGCCGATCATTCCGGCCGGCACGATCCTGCATGTCACCACCTGGCATGACAATACGGCCGGCAACCGGGCGAACCTCGACCCGAACAACTGGGTCGGCTCCGGACAGCGAACCATCGACGAGATGGGCTTCGCCTGGATCGGCTGGTATGACATGAGCGACGAACAATACGAGGCGGAGGTCGCCGCCAGACAGGCGGCACGGCAGCGAACCGACAACGAATGACGGGTTCTTCGGGTGTGCCGATGTCAAGACTGCTGAAGCGGTTCGTTCCCTGTCTGGGTACGGTGCTCGTGCTCGGTGCGGCGGCGCAGACCGGCGCGCAGGCCGACCCCCAGAACTACCTGTTCAACTCGGGCCAGACGATCCAACCGTTCTTCAATGGCTGGGCGCACAACCCCGACGGCAGCTTCGAGTTCCATTTCGGATACCTCAACCGCAACTACGTCGAGGAACTGCATGTCCCGGTCGGCCCCGACAACCACGTGACCCCGGATGACCCCGATCGCGGCCAGCCGACGTATTTCTATCCCCGGCAACTCTCACGCGTCTTCAGTGTGACGGTCCCGGCCGACTGGGGCACCCGCGAAGTGACGTGGCGGGTCACGGTGGGCGGCGAAACCCACCAGGCCGTCGGCTGGTTGCAGCCCGAGTGGGAGATCGATGACAACGCTGCCGCCAACCGGTTGTCGGAGGAGGTGCTGCGCGCCAACCAGGCGCCGGCGTTGTCGCTCGACACCCCCGGCGCCGCATCGGTCGGTAGCCCGCTCACCCTGACCGCGGCGGTGAGCGACGACGGGTTGCCCGAGCCGCGCAGGCCGGGCGGCGGCGGTGGCGGTGGCGGCAACGTGCTCCCGACGTTCGCCCGCCAGCCGGACGGACCCACGCTGCCGATCAACGTGCCGCAGCTCCAGACCCGCAACCGCCACCGTCCGACCCGCACGCGGGTGGATCGCGTCAACCTGACCTGGACGCAAATGCGCGGACCCGCCGGAGCGAGATTGGCGCCGGCAGACACGTCCGCCGACGGCGAGACCGCGGTCACGGTCTCGTTCGCACAGCCCGGAGACTATCTGTTTCGCGTGCAGGCGTCCGACGGACCGGCCACGATCGCCCGAGAGTTCGCCATAACCGTCCGCTGAACCATCGAACCCGCGGCACCGCCTGGCGACCGCCGCGGAACGTGTGCTGCCGGCGTCTATGTTGCAAGCAGCCGTTCGACGGTTGGCGCGAGTTCGTCGTAGGGCAGGTCACCGGGGTTGTAGAGCCGTACGATGCCCTCGCGGTCGATGACCACCAGTGTCGGAGTCGTGCTGACACCGAAGTCGAGGAAGTTCTGCTGGCTGACCGGTACGCTCATCCAATCCGGAACCGGGAAGCGTTCCTGATACGCACCGCGCAGATACGCCAGCTCCTCTTCCGGCGTCGCATCCTGCCCCCGCGACGTGTAGCCGTAGAGCTGCGTCGGTCCGATGATCTCGACCTGATCGCCATACGTGTCGTGAATCTGCTCGAGCACCGGAAGCTGCCGCTTGCAGTCCGGGCACCAGTGCGCCCAGAAGAACGCGACGACCACTTTCCCGTTCAGATCCTCGGCTGCCGGCAGCGGCCGGCCAAGATACTCGTCGACGTCCAGCACCGGGAAGGGCTGTCCCTGTAGATTCAACAGCAGGAAGTTCTTCTGGATTCTGGTCTCGATCGATGTCCCGCGATAGCGCTCGCGCTGCAGCGTCAGGAACTCGACCGCGCCCGTGCGATCACCCCGCGCATCCCGTGTATGCCCGAGCACCTCGATGCCGGCGCCCAGCGCCAGCGGCAACTGGCCTTCGGCGTCGAGCTCACGCTCGTTCAGCAGCGCCACGCTGCCGTCGACCGCTTCGGTCGCGTATCGCTCGGCGGTGTCCCACCGCTCGGCGAAGCTGGCTCCGCGACCCAGCCACGACGTCGCAAGCAACCAGCCGGCCGTCGCCTCGTCATGATGCGGGCGCTGAGCCTCGAGCACCTCGACGGCCGCATCGACCTCCTCTGCCCAGGCCATCGTCCGCATCTGTTCGACCACCTCGGAGATCTCGACGGCGCCGGCGGCCGGCGCCCCACCGTTGACCGGCTCCGTGGCCAGCCCAGCTTCGTGCCGCTCGGGCGCGGCCACGCCGCAGGCGATACCCGCCGCCGCCGTGAGCACACATGCCGCTCCCTTTATCCACATTCGACATCTCCTTCCATCGCTGAACCCATGTCCAGCATTGTAACTCCCCTGCCCACCACACGCGGACCGCTTGCCCGTATACTCGAAACGATGCGATTCAAGTACCGATCGTCAGCCGTCACCGCGATCAGCGCCGGCGTCTTGCTGCTGCTCCTTGCGGCGGGCTGCAACGGACCTGCGCCGGCGCCTGACGCCGGGACGGCGAATGCGGCACCGGCCGCGCAAGCGCCGGACGTGGCGCCGGACCCGGCGTTGGTGTTCATCAACCTGCTGCCCTGGGGCCAGGTCGATTTCTCGCGCGGCCGGTTCCCGACGATGGGCGACTGCAACAGGCTCGTGCGATCGCTCCCCAACTACTCCTTCTACACCACACCGGAGCGCTGTGAATCGATCGAGGATCCGGTCTACTGCACCGCGTGGCAGGATCCGGGCGAGCCCGGGCGCCTTGATTGCTTCAAGGGGGTCGGTGGCTGCGACGTCGAACTGAAACGCCACGACCTGCTCGCGGAAAGCGGTGGCCGCACCGTCACGGCGCGCTGTGAACCCTCGTCCCTCGCCGACGCCTGGACCCGCTACCAGCCCCTGACCGCCCCCGGCGCTGGCGAACCTGCCCCGGCGACCACCCCGCGCTGACAATGCAGGCATGGACCAGCGCCGCGCGGGCGTCCGTCACGGCAGCGCGAGCGCGACATACTCGCTCTCCATGTCCTCCCAGCCGACCGTCAAGACGATGTACTGCTTGCCGGCGGCCATGTAGCTGATCGGCGCGGCAGTCGTCCCCCCCGGAAGCTCCATCTCCCACACCACCGCCCCCGTCATCTTGTCGTAGGCCCGAAACTGCTCGCCGCCGCTGCCCTGCGGCAGGAAGGCGGCGCCGACGTTCGCCCCTTCGCCCATGAACACCAGGCTCTTCGTGATGAGCGGCGCGGCGCGCCCGCCGTGTCCCAGCGGAGGGAGGTCGAGATGGGCGATGGCGGGGTGATCGCGCGGTCCGTCGCCGTTGGCCACGGACCAGAGCAACTCGCCGGCGTTCAGATCGATCGCCACCAGGCGACCGTAGGGGGGCTTGAACAGCGGCAGCCCCTGCGGGCCGGGTACATGCCGCGCCCGCGTCATGACCCAGTCGACGTCAGACCGTGGATTCTCCGACCGGCCGAGACCCACCACCGTGCCGCTGTGATTGGACGGCACATACAGGATGCCGGTCTCGGGATCCACCCCGGCGCCGTTCCAGTCGGTGCCGCCCACGAGACCGGGCACGACCAGCGTGCCCTGCGTCCCGCCGGGGCGCTCGTCGATCAGCGACGGCGGAGTGAACAGCGGACCCCATACGTAGTCGTCAAGCATCGCAACCGCCTCCGCACGCAGTTCGGGTGTGAAGTCGATCAGGTCGTCGATGGCGACCCCCTGCTGGTCGTAGGGCGGCGGCCTGGTAGGAAACGGCTGGGTCGCGGCGTACCATTCGCCCGGTACGTCGCCCCGGGGCACCGGCCGTTCCTCGATCGGCCAGACCGGCTCCCCCGTCACACGATCGAAGACGTACGTGTTCGCCTGTTTGCTCGTGATCGCGATCGCCTTGATGGCGCGTCCGTCAACCGTGATGTCGACCAGCGTCGGCGCCGCCGGAAAGTCGTAGTCCCACAAGCCATGATGCACGGCCTGGAAGTGCCAGATGCGCTCACCGGTCTTCGCGTCGAGACAGACCAGGCTCTCGGCGAACAGGTTGTCTCCGGGACGGTGCCCGCCGTAATAGTCGCTTGTCGGAGTCGACAGCGGCAGATAGACGTATCCGAGCTCCTCGTCGCCGCTCGGTGACGCCCACATGTTCGTGTTGCCGGTGTATTCCCACGACGCGCGGTCTTCGTCAAGCGCCGTCAGCCAGGTCTCGTTGCCCGGTTCTCCGTCGCGTGGAACGGTGTGGAAAATCCAGAGCTGTTCGCCGGTGCGCACGTCGAACCCACGCACGTCGCCGGGCGGCATTTCCTTCAGAGCCGCGACCGTGCTGCTCGTGATGTCGCCGATCAGCGAGCCGACAATCACGACGTCATTGACCACGAGCGGCGCCGACCGCCAGCGGAAGCGGTCGACCCGCGGGTCGTCGTACCCCTGCACGAGATCGACCGCACCAGCGACACCGAACCCCGCGATCCGCTCGCCGGTGCCGGCGTCCAGCGCAACCAGGTCCGACCCGAGGATGGCCAGCACGCGGGCATCATCGCCGGCGACCCAGTACCCCAGCCCTCGAGTCGACGCACGACGCCGCGGCTCTTCTCCCTCGGGGGTTGGCGGCACATCGACCCAGACCACCTCGCCGGTCGTGGCGTCGAGGGCCGCGACCATCCCCAGGCCGGTGCTCACGTAAAGGCGGCCGCGGGCCATGAGCGGCGTGTTCTGGGATGCCGCGGGGGGGCGCAGCGTGTTGCCGTGGCGCGTCTCATCGGGAATGGTGGATTGGCGCCAGACGATCTCCAGATCGTGTACGGTTCTGGCGTCGATCTGATCGAGCGGCGCGTACTTTGTGCTGGCTGCGTCGGCCGCGTAGGCGCGCCACTCGTCCGACTGACCGGCGACGGACACCGCACCCCCCGCAACGAACGCTGCGAGGGCCAGTACGACACGAAGCGTCCGAACGGATCGGAGATGTGACATGTCGCGCCTCCACCAAACACGGCGCCTCGCGCGGGCGCCCGCCGCCGTCCGCCCGACCGGCCCGCGGCATTCGGCGGGCGCGGCATCCCGCAGATCCAGGTGCGCCACGGGGCTGCCGCCGCTGACTGCCAACCCTACAGAGCCGGAGTCGGATGGTCAAGCCGCGTCGCCGGGCAACTCCTGGCAGCCCGTGGCACCAGCCCCGCTGCATTCGAACGGCGTTGCCTCCCGGCTGGACGGCGTCACGAGGGATCGGTATGGTAACTTTGGCGTCAGAAGCTGGCGGGAACGGCCTGGGCCTGCGCGCGGTATCCCGTCCGGCCGCATGTCAGGCGCGACACGATCGCGGAACCGATACAGCGCACGTTCGCGATCGACGGGGCCGCGGATCGCGCCGGGTTCGTCCCTCGCACCGAGTACCTCCTGCGCAACGCTGGTAGCCCCCCTCCGATGACCGACAGCACCTTTTACAGACTTGGCCGGCTCGCCGGGTCAAAGGCGCGCAAGGTCAAGTGGATGTGGAGTTCGCTGACCGGCGATGACGAGGAAGCGATCCGGGCGGAGTACGGCGTGGGTCGTGAGATGGCCGCCGTCATACTGGAGCGCAGCGGGATGGAAGCGGATGCCGTGCTCTCGCCCGTACTGGCCAGGACTCGCGATCGGCTCGCCCGGGTCGTACGGAACAAGCTGCACCAGTTCACCATCAACCTCGTCCGCGACGAACAGCCGACAGCGTTCGCCCTGCCCGGCGGTTTCATATTCGTCACGCGGTCGTTGGCCGACCTGTGCGAATGCGACGAGGACGAGCTGGCGTTCGTCGTGGCGCACGAAATGGCCCATGTCATCCGCCGGCATGCCATCAACCGGGTTCTGCGCCAAACGGCGTTCGCGGCGGCATCGATGGCGGCGCCCGGCCGGGGAATGGTTGGTCCCTGGCTGCGCAAGGCTGGTATCGAGTGGCTGGAACGAGCGTACTCCCGGGATCAGGAATTCGAAGCCGACGCACTGGGGATCCTGCTGACCCAAGCCGCCGGGTTCGACCCTGGAGGGGCTGAACGACTGTTCACTCGCTTACAGGCGCTCGACGATCAGGCGGACGCGTCCAGTCTTGGACGATATCTGTCGACACATCCTCCGGTCGGCGACCGCATCGCCGCGCTGCAACGCCGCACATCCTAGCAGCCCGTGGTGAAAGCCCCGCTGCATTCGATCGGCGCCGCATCCCGTCTGGCGGCGTTGCTCCTCGGTCACCCATGGCCCAATGTGCTTCCTCGTCGCGCCTTGCACTGGCCGGGCGCCGCACTATTACGACCAGATCTCGGTGCGACGCGGCGCACTACCACGGGCTGCTAGTGAACGAGTCCACGCCACCCGACGGTCAGCAACACCGCTCGACCCGGGATCATCTCCAATGCCCGCCGGTAGACCGCGCCCGCCCGCGGGTCCTCGGCGATCTCGGTCCCCGAACCAAACAGATTGAACACGTCGAGCATGACAGACAGCAGGTTCCGGTCGTGACGCCGCCAGACATACGCCAGACGGACGTCTGTCGTCATGTGGAACGTATGACGGGGACCGGGAGTACCGCGCTGCGTGGCCATGACCGCGGCCGGCCCCTGTCGAAGGGGTTCGACCACGTCGATGCGGGCAAACGGCTGACCGTCGAGGTACCGGGTCGCCGTGGACAGCCACAAGTCCTGCGCCAACTCCCGGCCAACGAGGAACGTGATGCCATACGCGCGATCGTTGTCTGGGCGACCGCGCTGGTTCAGGCGTGCGTTCGGGTCAGCGGAAATCTCATCGATCGCGCCCGGGTCATTGCGATCGGCAAAGCTTCCAAACGGCGCATTGCTGATGACCTGATAGCCGGACGCGGACAGGTTCAGGAACCATGTTGACGTCGCCTCGGTGTGCAACTGGATCTCCACACCCAGGTGGCGCGACCCGTCCGCGTCGTTGACCAGGACGTAGGTCTCTTGCCCGGCTCTCGACAGGTCCTTTTCATACGCTGTCACCGGCTGGCCCGCGGCGGTCTGCACCTCGACCGGCGAGTACAACGACGGATCGGACAGACGCACCGTGTATGGCTGGGACAACCAGCGGCCCACTCCTGCAACGACCGCGCGAAACGGACCAATCCGAGGGGTGCGAAACCCGACCGCGAACTGATCCTCCGTGGGCCTGGCAAGATCCTCGCCCATCGCGTGAAATGCGCCTCCGTGTCTCGCCAGGAGAAGCCCTGCCTCCCCAGGCTCGGGCACGAGATCCCCATCATCATTCCAGACGCGGTTCGTTGACGTGCCCTCCGGACTCAAGAACTCGCTCACCTCGCGGGTCAGTGCGGTCGGCTCGTGCCGAATCAGCGCGAAGCACTCGCCGCCGCCGCACGGCGCGTTCGTCGCCGCCCCGACGGCGGGAGACCAGTACCCGAGTCGGGGGCCGCGTCGCGCCCCAACCGCGGTGTGATCCAGCGAGGTCACCAGTTGCAACGTGACCTTGCCAAGTCGCAGGTCGCGCTTCACGTCCGCTCGAGTCTCCCGACTCCACAGATCGTGACGGTGGCCAGAGGCCGCGAGCTTCAGCGAATGCGTCGCCGGTTGCCCGCCGGCGGGTCCACGGAGATACGAGATACCCTGGAGGGTCTGGGCGTGAACGTCGACCCCGATCCGGGCGTGCGCCCCACCCAACCGTAGCTGCCAGCCCTTCCACGTCCAATCCACTGCCGTGTCCAGTCGCCAGCGCTGGAGATCCTCCGCGTCCCGCGGCCTTGCCAGGTACGTCCATTCGGACTCTATGTCCCGCACGAACGGCATCTCACGACGAGGACGCTCGTCATCAGTGCGCGCCGTCACGCCCGCGAAAAAGGCGAGGTTGGTTCTCGGGCGTGCCCATGTGAGATGCGCACCCCACGCCCGACTCGACGTGTCCAGGGTCAGAGGCCGCTCCCACCGGTGTTGCGCACCCTCGTGGGAGCGTCCGCTGGTCTGGCCAAAGAGAGTTGTGCTGATACGTGTTCGGCCATCGTCGATATCGTGACGCAACGCGACCGTGCTGCGCCTGGCGTGGTCGACGACGTTCCGTTCGTCTGTCGTGCGCAAGGTCGGGTAGCGATGCGCATGCTCGACGAATGATCCGATCACACGAAGCCGACCGGTCTGTCCGACCCGCCATGCGCGTTCCCCGAACAGTTCCGCATTCGCGCGCAGTCGTCGGCGTTCGGAGGTTGCGCCGTACTCCGTGGCCGGCTCTCGATCCAGCAAGCCCCGGGGAATCCAGGCGCCGCCACCGACCTCCCGTCCGGTCGCTCCGGTCACCTGCCACTTCGCCGGCGCCTCGGCGCCGAAGTCCAGATCGACCACCGGGCGGGCGGTCCAAAGCGACCGGTACGCGAGACCATCCCATGCCGCGTACGGCAACTCGAACAACGGCTCGCCGGGACGAGCCGGGTCGGTTATCTCAATCCCGTTCAGATGGAAACGAGTCTGGCGCCAGGACCGTCCAGGGGAGCTGAGCCGCAACCGGTCGAAAAACGCCATGCCACCGCCGGTGAACTGCTGGTTGACCACGGTGTTGAACCAGCGGTCGAACACGGCGCCGAGGTACCGGCCCGAGGGGAGGCACCACAGATCGTCGCGGCCAATACGCTCGCCGCCGATGGGGTCGAGGAGTGGTCCAGGCGTGCTTCGTGCGCACCCGCTGGCTGATGGTGGTGGCCGTTGCGCCTGGTCCACCAACTGAGCGGCCGCATCCGACGCAACCGACAGCAGCCCCAACAGTACGGTGAGGGTTCGCAGCTTAGAACGCTCCTGCTGCGGCTGAACGAATCGGCCTCTTGTACACCGACACCTGCACACCGACTCCACCTGACACGGCGAGAGGCGACACTTCAATTGTCGTTCCACCACGATCAAACGTGACCCTGCGTGCCCCAGCCAACCCAATCGCCACCCCAAACACCACATCGCTCAAATAGTGCTTGCCGTCCGCCACTCGGGATGCCGCTACGTACGATGCCACTCCGTACGCCGGGATTCCGACCTTCCACCCGTAGTGCCGATTGAGGACCGTCGCGCTGGCAAACGTCCCCGAGGCATGAGCCGATGGAAATGAGTTGTGACTGGAGCCGTCGGGGCGTGTCCGGTGGATGGTGAGTTTCAGAAGGTGGGTGAAGCCCCCCGTCAGGAGCTGAGCGCGCGTGAGATCGCGCCCGAGTTTGGCGACACCCGGTTTGTCGACCCAGTGGCCAATCCCGTAAGTAGCCAAGGCGCCACCCATCTGGACGACAGAACCACCAAGAAGGTCTCCAGGTGAGGACCAGTCGGTGAGTCTGAAGTCTGAGTGCCCAGGTGACGGCGAATTCAGGCGGCCACTCGGAGCATACTTATCGAGCGGCCTGACGCTCAGACTGCCCGTCATCCCCAATCCGAGCGCCAGGTATGTTTCACGTCCGCTGAAAAACCGCCAAATGTCGCCTGCGACATCCTTCAAGAAAGACGGAATTGAATCCTGATCATCGGACGGTTGGTCCTCGTCCAAGAGGTCCCGTGCCAGGTCCGGCGCCGCCGATATGCTCGAGGGGGAGAACGACGCGTGGAGTGGCGCGGTCTGGGCGGCACCCGAAGACGCAGTCAGAACCGTCGTCGCGGCGAGGCTGGTTATCCACCGAATGTTGACGTGCATGAGGCCCCTTCCGCGACCCGGTTCCCGAACCAACCGCTACCGCGGGTGGCACCGGGCGACAGCCGGATGCGTCCGCTTACGCGGAATTCGAGGTCGGCCGAGCCAGCCGGGCCTGGAGCGCGGCCCGCAACTGTGCGATCTCATCTCTCTGCTGCTTGTACATGAGCAGGAAGTACTCTGCGTCAGCCTTGATCTCGCGGAGCTCGGTGTTCGCGAACCAGTCGCCGGCCGAGGTGCGGTCGGCGATATCGCGTGCGATGCTGGTCTGATCCAGCACCTGCGCGGTATCTTGCGCGATGACCTCCAGCAATGCCGCCAGCAGCTCCAGCAAGCGGCGATCATCGATCCCGGCTGCGAGCTGACGGACCGGATCGAGCCGGTCGGGCCCCGAATCGACCATCACGCAGGCCCCGCCGTGTGGAACACGCCGCACACATCCATCGGCATCCAAAGGACATTACGCCATCTTGCACGCCCAATCAATCTACCAGCGGTCGGAGCCGGCGCCGCGCGGGCACGGCTATAATGACGAGGATGACACGAGCCGCGTGCGCCGGACTGCTGTGCTGGCTCGTGGCTGGCTGCACCGCCGGCAGCGGCGGCCCGGACGCCACGCCTGGCGGCACCGAACGGGTCGTCCTGGAAGTCGATCACGACATGCGCTGGCGGGAGCTGCGCATCGAAGGCACGACCGACCTGGCGGATGGCGCCGTCCTGTCGTACCGCGTGACACACGCTGTCACGGACGAGGTGCCCGTAGACGAATGGCCGGCGCGCAACCTGATATCAGACGGCACCGCGGTCGTCCAGGGCGGCCGATACTGGGCGCGTTTGAACACCAGATTCTGGCCGCGAGGAAACGTGAAAGTCAGGGTCGAGTTTCCGGTCGCACCGCAACCCGACGCCGTCCGGCTGAAGTATGGGGAGTTCGGCGAACGGTTGACCGGTGACAACGTGATTGCGCTCGGATCGTCACAGGTCGTGTCGGTCGAGCACGCGTTCGAGTGGACCCGCTGACCGCTGCCCGCTGCTTCTCGTGTCTTACTTTCGAGCCGGCATCGACACGCTGCGCCCCTACCTGCCTGGCCGCCAGCCGGCCGAGGGTACGCGTGTCATCAAGCTGAACACCAACGAGAACCCGTACCCGCCAAGTCCGCGCGCCGTCGACGCGCTCCGGCAACTCGATCCGGATCGCCTTCGTCGCTATCCCCATCCGCTGGCCGGTGAATTCCGGGCGGCGGTCGCCTCGATCCTGGACGTGGATCCGGCATGGGTGCTGGCAGGGAACGGCAGCGACGAGCTGCTGACGATGCTGGTGCGCGCCGCCGCCGGTCCAGGCCGGCCGGTGGTCTTTCCCACCCCGACCTACGTGCTGTACCGCACCTTGTCCGATATCCAGGAGGCCCCGGTCGTCACCGTGCCGTTCGACGAGGCCTTCGCACTGCCGTTCGATCGACTCGTGCAGGCCCGCGGCGCCCTGACGTTCGTCGCCAACCCCAACAGTCCGTCCGGCACGCGGGCGCCGACCGCGCAACTGGCGGAACTGGCCTGCGCCCTCGACGGGCTGCTCGTCATCGACGAGGCCTACACGGCCTTCGCCGAGGGCGATGCCCTGGAGCTCGTCTCCAGACACCCGAACGTGGTCATCCTGCGCACATTGTCGAAAAGTCACGGCCTGGCCGGCCTGCGACTCGGATTCGCCGTCGCGCAACCGCCGGTGATCGCGGCGCTCGCCAAGGTCAAGGACAGCTACAACGTCGATGCCGTGGCCGCCCGCGTGGGCGCCGCCGCCATCACGGACACCGGGTACACCGCCGAGACGGTGCGCCGGATCACCACCGCGCGAGCGTCGCTCACGACGGCACTCCAGGCGCTCGACTGCCGCGTCTGGCCCAGTCAGGCGAACTTTCTGCTCGTGCAGCCGCCGGATGGGGATGGGGCGCGTGTTTATCGGGCACTCGAGGCCCGGGGTATTCTCGTGCGCCATTTCGACGGACCGGGGCTGTCGCACACGGTGCGCATCACGATCGGGACCAGCGGCGAGATGGCTGCCTTGATCGACGCGTTGCGGACCATCCTGCGTGACACCACCGGTTCGCCGTGACCGCCATCCGACAGTCCAGGCCTCGCGGTGCGCGTGCCCCGTCCCGGCCGACCGGCCCCGGACCAGATCAGCGTGCGGAGATCACCCCGTGTCTGTCGCCATCGATGTCGCCATTCTGCTGACCGGCGCCGCGCGGGATGTCGCGCAGCGGCTCAACGCGCGCTTCCCTGGCGGTCCGACGGACGGCTTTCGATTCGACGGCACCCATCATGCGCACGTCACCCTCGGCCAGCACTTCGTGGACCAGCCGCAGCTCCCCGCGGTGTACAGAGTCGTGGCCGCGAGCCTGGCGAACCATGCGCCGCTCGCCCTGCGGGTGACCGGCGCCCGCGCGGGACGGACCGCGCAGGCGCTCGCCGTTACACCCACAGCGGCGCTCCAGCGCCTGCACGAACAACTGCTCGACGCGCTACAGCCGTTCGAGGTTTCCGGTGACGCCACGTCCTTCCAGTCCGACGGTCTCCCGGCCCGCGCCGCCGATGTGCAGTGGGTCACACGGTTCCGTCACGACTCCGGCTATGCCAGCTTCAATCCACACGTCACGATCGGCATCGGCCCCGATCCGATCACCCCCGCCACCGTTGCTTTCACCGCCCGAGAGATCGCGGTCTGCCGCCTGGGCCGCTTCTGCACCTGCCGCGACGTGCTTGCGCGGTGGACGTTATAATCCTGTCTTGCTCTCTCCCATACCTGAGGAGTGCCCGTGAAGCCATCAGCCTTGCTCGTTGTGCTCGCCGTTCCGTTCCTGACCGCCTGTGGGGCGCCGGCCACCGTCGAGCCGGACGTGACAGCCGCGCCCGACGCTGCGGCCCCGAACGAGTCGTTCACGCCTCGGGAAGCGACCGCCGCCGATATTCCGCCGGACATTCACGAGGCCTCGTGGGCCCGGCTTCCGACCGTCACCCGCGAGTCGCTCGACCCCGACGACCAGCGTGTCTTCGACATCATCGTCAACCCCGAGAGTCGATATGCGTCCGGGCTGCGGGGCCCGATCGGCATGTGGATGTACAGCCCGCGCATGGCTGAGCACATCTTCCCGGCCAGCACCTACCTGCGGTACGGCGCCGACGGTACACGGGACCAGCGCCTGACCGAGCTGGCCATCCTCGCCACCGCCCGCGAACTTGATAGTCAATACGAGTGGTCGGCGCACGAAACGGCGGCGCTGAACGCCGGGCTCGAGCCGGAGATTGTCGACTTCGTGCGTTTCAGTCGACCACTGACGGCGGCTGACGGCATCTCCGGTCTGGAGGACCGGGAGCGTTCAATCATCCGGGTTGCACGCGAACTGATCAACGAGCCGAAGCTCAGCAGCGCTGCGTTCGTCGAGGCGCAGGCGCTCTTCGGCAACGAAGGGGTGATGGACCTCGCCGGTCTCATCGGCTACTACACTTTCGTGAACTACACCCTGAAGACGTTCGACGTACAGCGGGCGCCCGGCAGCCGATTGTCGCTTCCACTGCCGTAGTGGTCCGGCGGACAGCGGCTCCGAGACCGGGCATGGTAGCGACGATGGTGTGGCTGCTCGTGACGTTGAGCGTTACCGGGTTCGTCATCTCGAGTTATTTCACCGGCGTGGCCTATCACCGGATTACACCCGATACGCGGTGGATACCGGCGGTCTGCCGCATGGACGCGCAGACCTGCGCGGCGGTGGTCTTCGCTCGTCAGGCGCGGGTATTCGGCGTGCCGAACTCCCTCCTCGGACAGGTCTTCTACGCCGCGGTAGCCGTTGCCGCCGGCGTTGGTGGCCTCGAACATGCGGTCGCGCGGGTGGCGCTGACGGCCGCCAGCGGCGGCACGGTGCTGCTGGGGTTGTATCTGACCTGGTCGCTGGTCGTGGTCCTGCGCGTGCACTGTCCGCTGTGCTACACGGCGCATGTCATCAATCTGGCGCTGTTCGTGACGTTGCTGTCCGCAGGTTGAGCCCGCAACGCAGCCGGCAAGCGCATGCTACTCCGGCGGGGGCGCCGTCACGACTCCGGCGAACCGCCGGCGCTCGGCGATGATCAGGCTGTACTCCGATGCCCGTTTCCACACGCGATTCGCCATCGCCGTCAGATGGACCGCCTTCAGACCGAAGTAGAGAAACAGCGCACCGGCGGCGCCGCAGACCGGGGGCCGCAGGCAGGGAGAGGGGTCGGTCCTCGATCACGCGTTCGGTCTCGGCAATCTCATCGACGGGAAGTGACGCGTCCACTGCCGGCTCGTCGCGGATGCCCTCTGCCAACCGGCGGGCGGACGATGGTATAGTAGTGCGGTTGGCGTCGACGCGACTGCCAGCGTGAGATCCAGCGACCCCGCGGGCGTCACGCCCGTCACCCACAACCGCTTGCTGCGAGGTATGAGAGAAATGCGGAATCCGTCTACAGACCCGAGCCGCCGCGTGACCGCGGCGTTGCTGATTGCGGTGCTCTGCCCACTCGTTGCGTCGCTTGTCGTTGCTCCGGACCTGGCCGACCGCTCCGTGCGCGCCGCCACGCTTGCCGCGCAGGACGAGACGATCTGGGACGGGGTCTACACGGACGAACAGGCGCAACGTGGCATGCAGACCTACGAGCGGGAGTGTGCCGCATGTCACCTGGACGACCTGATGGGTGACGGCATCGCGCCCGCCCTCATCGGCTCGTCGTTCTTCTTCCGGTGGAGCGACCTTTCGGTGGGCGACATGTACACCGCCATCCGAACCACCATGCCGCAAGGCGCGCCGGCAAGCCTGAGCCCCTCGGGCTACGCTGACATCTCCGCCTTCCTGCTGCAGAAGAACAACGTCCCGGCCGGCGACGAAGAACTGCCGACCGAAATGGACGACCTCGAAGCCATTACCATCACCGAAGCGCAGTAGGTCAATCCGAGGCGTGCGGCGCCGCCATGCGCTGCGCCGCACGCTCTGCTTCTTCCTGACCCGGATAGCTGATTCCGCGGCGGTGCAGCTTCAGCGTGTAGATGCTGAACGGCGACATGCGGTGCGACATATAGACGCTGCCCACCGTGGCCGCCATCAATGGCAGCATGATCCGGTAATCGTTCGTCATCTCGAACAAGATCAGAATTGACGTCGTGGGTGCTTTGGCCGCCGCGGCGAAGAAGGCCGCCATCCCGACCATGGCGTACGCGCCGGAGCCGGCCGTCCAGTCCGGGAACAGGAAATTGACGAGCATTCCGAAGGCGCCGCCAAGCATCGCTCCCATGTAGAGGCTCGGCGCGAACACCCCGCCCGAACCGCCGGATCCCAACGTCGCGCAATTGGCGATGAGCTCCGCGGCGAACAGGCCGACCAGCAGCTCCCAGGGGAACCGGACCCAGAGCGCCGACTCGACGGCGGCGAAACCTGCGCCGTAGACGTCCGGGAAGTAGCGCAGCACGAGGCCGGCGATCAGCCCACCGACGGCCGGCTTCAGATAGTCGGAAAACTCCCAGGCTCCGAACAGATCCTCCGCCTTGTAGAGTGCGCGCACGTACAGCATCGCCGCCCACCCGATGATGATTCCCATCAGGAAATACAGCGGCAACTCGCGGCCGCTGACCAGGTCGTACGCCGGTGCGGTAAAGGCCGGATAGTTTCCCAGATAGGACCGCGCCACCATGCACGAGCTGAGCGAGGTCAGCAGCACCAGCAGGAAATCAGTCTTCAGACGTCCGATCAGCACCTCCATCGAGAAGATCGCGCCGGCGATCGGCGCATTGAAGGTGGCGGCCACACCGCCGGCCGCTCCGCACGTGACCAGCGTTCGCACACGCTCGGGGTCCATCTTCGTCCACTGCCCCACGGCCGACCCGATCGCCGACCCAATCTGCACCATCGGGCCTTCGCGCCCGGCGGTCCCACCAAAACCGATCGTCAGCGACGACGTGATCACCTTGATGGTGGCCACCCGTTTGCGGATCTTGCCCCCCCGGACCGCCAGCGCGGTCATGACTTCCGGCACGCCGTGCCCCCGAGCCTCCTTGGCGAACCGATAAATCAACGGCCCGGCCATCAGACCGCCGACCGCCGGAAGCAGCACGAGATTCGCGGAACCGAACAACCCCAGCGTCGAGGCCACCGGCCCACGCGCGAACTCGGCAATCCACTCCAGGACGAAGATGAACCCGACGGATCCGTACCCCGTCAGGATGCCGACGACGACGGCCAGAATGATGAGGTAGTTCTGCTCGGGCAGGAAAGAGGCGCGGAAGAAGACCGTTGTCGAAGCCAGGGCTCGCCCGACCCGGAGGACAGTCTGTTTGAGCCGTTCGACAACGGGACTCAGTGAGGCTGCGGACATCACTCGCCGGGGATCAACGCGAGCATCCGCACCTGGTCGGCACGCCGCACGGTGAACAGGGCCGAGCCTCCACGCTGCTCCAACCGCTCGAACAGGAGCCGATCGTCACGCTCTTCGACAGAGCGGCCGTCGACCGCCAGCAGGAGATCGTCCGGTTCGAGTCCGGCGGTGGCCGCCACGCCCCCGGATGCTGTCGCCGCGATACGCCAGCCTCTCTCGGACGTGGGCCCGGTTGCCGACCACCGCAGCGCGAGACCATAACGGTCCAACCGTACGACGGGATCGGCCACGGGGCGGCAATCGTCCTCCGGCAGAATCGTGCCTCCGGTCACCCGGCGCCGGCCGCGAAGGACCCGATACCGAACCAGGGCGCCGGCGTCGAACGCCGTCGTACGAACATCGAAATCCTCGACCGTCGTCACCGCCTGGCCGTCCCACTCGAGGATGACATCCCCGGGCTGCAACGAAGGCTCGGGGTAGAAGGCATCCTGACGGACGTGCTCGATCAGCAACCCGTTCGAGAGACCGAGAAGATCGAGCGCCGCCGGGTCGAGCGCCGCCACCCCCAGCGCGCGGCAGGGACGCAGCTCCTGCAAGTCGGCGACCATCCGGCGGATGACACTCGACGAAAACAGATTGGGCGCCTGACCGGCGCCAGCGCGAGCGACCGCCATCCCGATCAGCTCGCCGTCGAGGTTGACGACCGCGGTCGCCCCCGGACCTGTCAGCGACATCGACACCGCCAGCGACGGGTCGCCCCCCGCGCGGTCCTCGGCGCGGGCGGCCACAAGATGGCCCACGCTGATGACCGCGCGCCCGGAACGGTCGCGGGTCACTGCTCCGACGTAGGCGCCTGACGGCACGGCGGCCGGCGGAACAAGCTGAAACGCCTCATACCGTGACGGGTCGACCTCGAAGAGCGACAACCCTCGATCGCGGTCCACGGCGATCAGGCCATGTGGCCGCGCGGTGGCGGCCGGCGTCGCCGGTTCGTCCGCGGGCGTCGCATCGCCATCGTCCGGTGGTTCGGCGTCCCCGGAGCTGCCGTCCGTGAGACCAGCATCCCTGCGCTCAGGGGCCGCAGCCGATTCCGGCGCCCGCACCAGCCGCGCACGTTCGAGTTCGGCCAGCACCGCCTCGCCAGCAGCGGCCGAGCTCAGTGCCAGCCCGGGCATGACCACTACGGCCGGCGTCGCCGCAGGCCCGACCAGCACCACACGATTCTCGACCCGTGCCCTTAGCTGTCCCCAGTAGTCGTCGAAGTAGGTCAGCGGGGTCTTCTCGAGGTTCGGGCGGCGCGCAGCATCTGGACGGCGCACAACCGCAAGCAGCGACGGCGACTCGTCCTCACCCGACGCCTCGACCGGTCGATCAGATTCGAGCACACCCTGGAGGAGCACGCCCAGCACCGCCAGTGCCACGACGAGCGGGAACAGCAACTGCCTCTGGTGCAACGCGCCGATGACGGGGATGTGAATCAGTCGTCCCACTTTGGAGTCACACTGGGTCCGACCGGGGTCGATGACACCTGCCGCATGCCGCGGCGAACGGACCGGCGCGCCCCGGGTGGGGCGCACGCCACAAGTATTAGTATACCCCGCTGGCTCGTAGAGTTCGCACAGTCAGTCGACGCCGAATTGAGCGACGCCGTTCACCTCTGCGCGCACGCGCAGGCGACCCTACGCACCCCGGCGAGCGCACGCCGCGCCGATGACCGGCATCCCCCGGCATCCATTCGCGCCGCTGCCAAGACCGCCACGTCACCGAACCGGCCCGCGCGCTCAGAGGAACAGCGGCACGATAGACAGCGCCAACCAGGGCACCAGCGTGACGGCGATTAGGTCCATGAGCAGGCCGTATCTGATCATGTCCGTGATCGACACCCGGCCGGAGGCATAGACGATCGCATTGGGCGGCGTCGATACCGGCAGGACGGCGGCGACCGACGCCGACAGCGCGGCCGCGACCGATGGCACGATCGGGTCGACGCCGGAGGCAATTGCAATCGCAATCACGATGGGGATGGCGATGTTGGTCGCCGCGGTGTTCGACATCGTCTCTGACAGCACGACGGTGAACAGCGCCGCCGCGAACGTCAGGGTGACAATCTCGTCCGTCGGCACCAGACCGGTGATGCCCTCCCCAACTACCTGCGCCAGCCCCGTTGACGCCGACAGTGCTCCCAGCGACAATCCGCCACCGAACAACAGAATGGTGCCCCAGTCAATCTGGGCCGCCTGCTTCCAGGTGATGGTGGTGCGCTCGGTCTTGCTGTTCGGCAGGAGAAACAGCAGGACAACTCCGACCATGGCGGCGACCGCCACGGGAATGCTGGCATTTACGGACAGGTAAACGGGGTGATCGAGCCCCAGCACAAGCGCCAGAATTCCCGGACCCACCCACAGGATGACGGCGGCGCCGAACGCGATCACGGCATTGATCTCACCTCTACGCCACGGCCCCAGGGCCGCCTTGCGTTCAGCGATGATCCTGTCGGTGCCAGGAATCTCTTCCACTCCGGTCCGCCCCACCCAGTTGAGGTAGACGAAGACGATCGCCAGCAGCACCAGCACGATCGGCACCGAGAACAGCATCCACTGCAGGAAGGTGATTTGCGTGTCGAGTTGTGCGTTGATCATCTCGACCGCGATGACATTCGGCGGGGTCCCGATGATTGTCGCCATGCCGCCGCGCGAGCAGCAGTAGGTCGTCATGAGCATGAGGGCGGTGCCGTACTTCTTCGGGATGTTCGCTTCCGACTCCATGAACCGGATCAACGTCACCCCGATCGGCACCAGCATGGCCGCGGTGGCGGTGTTGCTCATCCAGGCCGACAACGCTGCCGCCAGCAGACCGTAGGCAATCAGGATGCGCGTCGGCCGGGCGCCCACGATCCGCAGGGACAGTACGCCGAACGCAATGCGTTCGTTGACCCGATGCACGAACAGCGCCTGCGCCAGAATGAAACTGCCGATGAAAAGAAAAATCGTCGGACTGGCGAACGGCCTGAACGTGAGTCCAGCCGGTGCGACCTGCATAATGATCGCCAGGGACGGTCCGAGCAGCGAGGTCACCGCGAGCGGCAGCGCCTCGGTGATCCAGAACACGATGACCAGCGCAATGACGGCGGCCAGGCGGTGCGCCTCAGGACTGAGCGACGTGAACGGCCACGCCAGCACGAGCAGGAAGAGGAGCGGGCCGGCGACGATGCCGATCTTCCGCCGCTGCTCATCGAATCTGAGCTCGGCCTGTGACTTGGTCGGCGAGGGCAACGGGTCTGGGGACATAGGTCAGACGGTGTATCACATTTCACGGCCCCGGGAAAGCTGCCATCTCCGGGCCGGCCGGACGCGAGGCGGTCCGGACGCGCGCCGTAGCGGTCATTGGTCGTGGTATCCTTGACTGGCGTGGTTCTCGTGTCACGTGAAAGGTGTCTCGATGCCTCACACTGTGTTTGCGTTTCTCGGACCGATCGGTCTCCCGGAACTGATCATCGTTTTCCTGATCTTGATCCTCATCTTCGGGGCCAATCGTCTGTCCGGCCTCGGCAGGGGCATGGGGCAGGCGATACGCGGGTTCAAGGATGAAGTGGCGCCGGAAAAGGAAGAGAAGACGCCCGATGCCAAGTCCTCGCAGGACGCCTGACGTCCGGCGCCCTGATGCTGGCCGTTCGCCCGTACACACGAAAGACCGGGACGCCCTCGTGGCGTCCCGGTCTTTTTATTTCCCTTGACCCGCCAGACCGCGAAGCCCGCCGCTAGTCCAGATTCAGAGCCCGCAGGTCGGCAACCAGATCCTGTCCGGCGTTCACAGGATTGACCTCTTTGTCGATCTTGAGAATCTTGCCGTCACCGCCGATGATGTAGGTCCAGCGGTACGGAACTGCGCGCTCGGCGGTCACCACACCGTAGGCCTCGGCGACCTCCTTGGTCGGGTTGCTCAACAGCGGAAAATCGGATTCGAGCGATTCGGCGAACTCCTTGTTCGTCTGGGGGTCATCGACACTGATCATGAAATAGGCCATGTCGAAGGCCTTCAACTCGTCGCTGGAATCACGCAGCGACTTGCATTCAGCCGTTCAACCACCGGTAAACGCCTTGGGAAACCATGCCAGCACCACCGTCTTGCCGGCATAGTCGGACAGACTGTGGGTCTTGCCGTCCGAGCCTGGAAGACTGAACGCTGGCGCCATGTCGCCGACGTCGAGCCCCTGAGCTGCAACTCCCCCGACACCCACCGCGGCCACGGCCATGAGCAGCATGGCAGAGCACGCGACAACCATTCTCATTGACTTCACTCCTTGGGGCTACACGTTCCCCCGATACACCGTGTGAATACGTCACCCTAGCAAAGTCGGTGACGCCTTGGCAATGTTTACCTTGCCGCCGGTGTGACTACTCGAACAGTTCGGTCTGCGGAAACTGCGCGAACCAGCCGAACCAGAACGCCCGGTGCGCGGGCAGCCTCGCGAGCCGGATCGTCTCGTCGTCCTCGGCCACCAACGCCTCCTCGGTGACCAGCCAGACCCGACCGTCGCCCGACACCCTGGCGTCGTCGATCCGCCGCTCGAATCGCCGGCCGGCCGAGTCGTAGACCCGGTTGGCGCCTTCGGGGCTCGTCACCACGACGAACGGCTGACCGGCGACCTCGGTCTGGAACACCGGGCGATCGGTCAGAAGCTCGACGGAGAGCGCCACTGGACGCCGTGCGCCGCCGTCGGGATCATCCAACAGCATCACGACCACCTCGGCCTTGTTGTCGAGCCGGTCGTCCAGCGCCTGCACCTGGAACATCAGCCGATCGGTGGCGAAGTAGTCCCGATA
Source organism: Vicinamibacterales bacterium (assembly GCA_965220695.1). Classification (GTDB taxonomy): domain Bacteria; phylum Acidobacteriota; class Vicinamibacteria; order Vicinamibacterales; family UBA8438; genus UBA9620. Next base: position 2,010,952 of record OZ244838.1, read on the forward strand.
CGCCGCGCCCTCCGAATAGTCCCGTTGATGTCCGGTGTCGAGGGACAGGACGGTGGTGGCGGGATGCCGCCGGCGCCACTCACCCCAGGTCGTGGTCACCATCGCACGCCGGGTCAACTCCAGCCCGCTCCCTGTCAGATTGCCGACCACCGGGATGCCCTCCAGCGTGCTCCACAGACTCTTCGTCGCATGGTCGAACATCAGCTTGTTCGATCGATACAGCAGACCGCTCGTCCCGAACCGGATGTGTCGGCCGTCCGTGACGCTTTCGTACGGAATCACGGTGCCGCACAGGGTGCAGTACACGATCGTGAGATTGACCCCGCCCACGTCGTCTATTGCCATCTCGTGCCAGGCAAGGATACGTTTCGGGTAGGCTCGGGCCTCGTCGCCGACGGCGATCCCGAAGACGATGTGATCGTCGTCGAGGTAGTCGGCGTCGCCTGCCGCCAGATGCTCGGGGTATTCCAGTGGCGGTATGCCGTTGGGCGGCACGCCGCCCCAATCGACCTCGTCAAGCCTGATGAGCGATTCGACCCCCTGTGGAAAGAACTCTCCGAACCGCGGGTCGATCTGACTGTACCAGCGCCCCTTGAACGCTCCGTACTCGGGATGGGGATCGTAGGGCTGCCGCCAGATCCACTGCTGCCAGCGGGCAATCTCGTTCCCATGCCGCGCACCGGTCTGGCGTTCCAGCAGCCGCACCAGCCGCCGGAACACACGCGTGCTCGGGTGCTCGGGAACCGGGACCTCGATATCCCGTGCCGCCGGGTCTGGCGCGGCGCCGAAGCGCGGGGCCTCGACTCGACGCGGGGCAGGAGGCCGCATGAACCGCAAAATGTCCCAGAGCAGCGCGGCATACCCGTCGCGCCAGTTGGCCGCAATCGTGTCCATCGCGGCTCCAGCGACGTCGTCGTCGACCGCCAGGACCAGGAAGAACTGTTGCAGGTCCGGATGCGGCGCTGTCGACTGCTCCGATGCCACGACGCCGGAGACCGCTACCGCCAGCACGACGGCGACCGCTACTGCTCGATGCCGGTGGTGCATGTGACTTCTCCGTCGGGCGCCGGCTCGCCGCCCGTGGCGCAGGTATCCAGTACCGCGATATGCGGCAGGTTACGAAACCGCTCCCCGTAGTCCAGGCCGTACCCGATGACGAACCGGTCCTCGATGGTGAAACCGACATACTCGATGTCGACCGCCACCCGCCGGCGCGACGGCTTGTCCAGCAGGGCGACCGTCCGCAGCGACCGTGGCCGACCGGCCCGCACCCGCGTCCGCAGCCAGGCCAGGGTCCGGCCCGTATCGACGATGTCCTCGACGATCAACACATCCCGGCCGGCGACCGGCATGACGAGATCGTGTCGCAACCGAACACTGCCCCTCGACTCGGTACGCGGGCCATAGCTCTCGACCGCCACGAAGTCTACCGTCACCGGTCCGGCCAGCGCGCGGGCCAGATCGGCGAGGAACATGAAGCCGCCCTTGAGGACGGACAGCAGATGCAGGTCGCAGTCGGCGCCGTAGGTTCGACGAATCTCGGAGGCAAGTTCTGAGATTCGCGCCTGGACCTGCTCCGAGGACAGCAGCACCGTGTGGGTCCCATCGAGCATCAGCGCCGATGGTAGCAGAGGCGCGGACACCGGCGGCTCCGAATCGTGGTATGTCGCAGGCCGTCCCGCGAAGCCGATGGCGCGTTCGAACGGAGTGGTACGGTGCCCGGTCTCGCGACGGGCACTCGAAAGATGGTGGGCGCTAGTGGATTCGAACCACTGACCCCCGCCGTGTGAAGGCGATGCTCTACCACTGAGCCAAGCGCCCACTCCGAACTGGCGAAATTCTCCGTTTACCTCACCAACGCGAGAAAGACCGACCGTCATCCAACCGCCGACGGTTCGTCCTCCCTGCTCGACGGAGGTTCCTGCGGCGTCCGTGCGGCCGGGACCGGATCGGCCGAGAAAATCGCCTTGAGCCCCTCGATCAACGCCAGACCGCGACGCGCTGGGGTGACGATGGCCTTTTGCGCCATATCAAGGGTCTCATCCGCTCGCCGCGCGAGACCGATCACGACCTCGTTGATCTGATTGGCCCGCTCGACGACCGTCAGCACAAGACTGACCGCCTTGGCTGCATCCGCACAGCTTTCCTGGACCTTGCCCAGAACCGGGTCGAGTTCCCGCTCCATCAGGTCAGCCACCCGGGTGATGCGCCGCGAGAGCCGCGCGACGTAGACGAACACGCAAATTTGCGCGAGCGCCATGACGCCGGTCGCCACGGCAATCACCGCGAGGGACAATTCGGACCACTCTGTCACGCCGGAGCCTCTTCTGGAGCCTCTTCTGGAGCCTCTTCCGTATCCCCGCGGCTGGCTCGCTGCTCGTACGCTTCCCGGCCGCGGTCGATCGCGGCAGCGATGGTCTCTCGCTTCCGGTTCACGAACTCGCGGCCCTGCCGCGCGGCATCAGTCGCCCGATCTCGTCCTTCCTGCGCCTTCTCGTTGAGCAACCGCCGGGTTTCCTCTCCGGCGGTTGGGGCCCACAGCAGGGCCACCGCTGCGCCGGTCACTGCACCCAGCACGAACGCCATCAACACCACACCAGCATTTCCATCAGATTCTCTTGCCATGTCAACTCTCCTGCTCCAATCATCTTACACTCCCTCGTTACGAGAATGCCTGTCCCGGGCTGCGAAGCGTGCGGATCTTGTCGCGCAGCACCGCCGCGCGCTCGAACTCCAGATTCGATGCCGCGGCGCGCATCTCCGACTCCAGGGACCGCACGTGGCTGTCCAGGTCTGCCTGGGTCGAGAATTCCTCGACCGCCTCCCGCACCACCGGCACGGTCAGGTAGTCGCGTTCATAGACGCTGGACAACAGTTCGTCAATGCCCTTGACGATTGACGTGGGCGTGATGCCCTGCTCCTGGTTGAAGCGCTCCTGCAGGCATCGACGCCGATCCATCTCGTCCAGCGCCGTGCGCATCGAGTCGGTCACCACATCCGCGTACATGATCACCGTGCCGTTGACGTTCCGCGCGGCTCGACCCGAGGTCTGAATGAGCGCGCCCGCCGAACGCAGGAAGCCTTCCTTGTCTGCGTCCAGAATCGCCACCAGAGACACCTCCGGCAGGTCGAGGCCCTCGCGCAGGAGATTGATGCCGACGAGCACATCGAATTCTCCGCGCCGCAAGTCGCGCAGAATCTGGACGCGCTCGAGGGTCTCGACCTCGGAGTGCAGATACCGCACCCGCACGCCGAGTTCCTGATAGAACTGTGTCAGATCTTCGGCCATCCGCTTCGTCAGGGTGGTCACCAGCACCCGTTCGTGGCGACCGGCCCGCACCCGGATCTCATGCAGCAGGTCATCCACCTGCCCCTTGACGGGGCGCACCTCCACGCCGGGATCGACGAGTCCGGTCGGCCGGATGATCTGCTCGACCACCACACCCTCGCTCAGGGTGAACTCATACGGTCCCGGCGTGGCCGACACGAAGATCACCTGCCCGACCCGGCGCTTCCACTCGTCGAAGTTCAGCGGTCGGTTGTCAAGCGCGGACGGCAGCCGGAACCCGAAGCTGACCAGCACTTCCTTGCGCGATCGATCGCCGTGGTACATCCCGCGCACCTGCGGCACCGTCTGGTGGCTCTCGTCGACGATCGTGAGCGCATCCGGCGGAAGATAGTCGAGCAACGTCGGCGGCGGCTCTCCCTCCGCGCGACCCGACAGATGCCGGGCGTAGTTCTCGATGCCGTGGCAGTACCCGATCTCCCGCATCATCTCGATGTCGAACATCGTCCGCTGGTGCAGACGCTGCGCCTCAAGCACCTTGCCCAAGGATTCCAGATCGGCCCGGCGCACGTCGAGCTCGGCCTTGATGGCCTCGACCGCCTGGAGCGTGCGCGCGCGGGGCGTGACGAAGTGGGACTTGGGATAAATGGCCACCGTGTCGCGCCGTCGCAGCGTCTCGCCGGTGACCGGGTCGAACGAGATGAGTTCGTCGATTTCGTCGCCGAACAGCTCGATACGAACCCCGATGTTCTCGTAGGATGGATAGACCTCGATAATGTCGCCGCGCACCCTGAACGTACCCCGATCAAAGTCGTGATCGTTGCGCTCGTACTGGATTTCGACCAGTTTGCGGAGTATCCACTCCCGTTCGACGCGCTGGCCCCGTTCCAGAGGCAGCAGCAGGCCGTAGTACGCTTCGGGCGAACCGAGGCCGTAGATGCAGGACACGCTGGCCACGATCACGACGTCGCGACGCTCGAACAGCGATCGGGTCGCCGAGAGACGCATCCGATCGATCTCGTCGTTGACGGTCGCTTCCTTCTCGATATACGAATCCGTCGACGGCACGTACGCTTCCGGCTGGTAGTAGTCGTAGTAGCTCACGAAGTACTCGACGGCGTTGTCCGGAAAGAACCGGCGAAATTCAAGGAACAACTGGGCGGCGAGGGTCTTGTTGTGGACCATCACCAGCGTCGGCCGGTTCAGTCTCGCTATCACCTGGGCCAACGTGAACGTCTTTCCCGACCCGGTCACCCCCAGCAGCACCTGATGCGGATCGCCGCGCAGCAACCCCTCGGTCAACTCCTGCACCGCGCGCGGCTGATCGCCCCGGAGTTCGAAGTCGGAAACGAGGTGGAAGCGGTCGTACGTGGAAGACATCAACGACGAGGCGGGGTGTCCTCGAAATACGGCGCGAAGTAGCCCTCGCGCGCGCGGATGGTCACGTCCTGGAGATCCGGCCGGCTATCGGACAGCCGCACCGTCACTCGGCGCCAGGCGCCGTCGGAGGTCCGGTCGCTCGAGACGTACCCGAGCGAGTACCGTGAGGTCATCTCCTCGCGGATGCGTGCATAGATCTCATCAAGGTCGTCCAGCGATCCGGGAAAATAGCACCGCCCCCCCGTCAGTTCGACGATCTCTTCGAGACGAAGACGCTGCATCATCCGATCGGCAGTGCGGACTTCCGTCTGGAATCCGATGGCATAGACGGTGACGTCGGAGGCGCGCAGGAGATCCAGCAACTCGTCGAGTCGCAGCCGGCTGCGGGTGTCGCCCCCATCCGTGTACAACAACAGCACCTTGCGTCCATCCTGGTCGAACGCGCCATCGAGATACACGCCGAGGGCATCGTAGAGCGCGGTCATGCCGCCCAGCTTCTGACCCCGTAACCGCTCGACCAGCCGCGGGAAATCCTGCAGCCCGAAGCGACTCACCCGCACCTCGGAATCGAAATCGACCAGCGTCATGTCTTCGACGAAATCGAGACTGCGAAGGAATCTGAGCGCGGCGGTCTTGGCGAACTGCGCGTCCCGCACCATGCTGCCGCTCGCGTCGAACAACACACCCAGATGGAAGGGCATCGCCTCGAGATCGCTCTCGACGCCGCTCGAGAAGTAGCTGATCTCCTCTTCGCGTTCTTCTTCGATGACGACGAAGTCATCGACGGACAATCCGGGCACCGGGCGTCCGTCAGAACCGATGACAGAGACGGGGAGGTGTACCAGATCGACACCGCTCCGGAAGACGGGCTGGGCCGCCGCGGACGATGCAAGCGCACACAGTGTCAGCGGAACCGTCAGATATCGCAGGGTGCCCTCCCGTCAGCAGGGCCATCTTACCCGATCCTGACCGCTGGGAGTCCGTGGTGGAACCCCGCGTGGCACCGAGAGCGGCGAGGCGCCCGCCTGACAAGGCGTGAGGAGGGCGCATATTGGGCATATGCAACCGACGAACAACGCCGTCAGGCGGGATGCATCGTGAAACAGCAGAATTCCGCGGGGAAGCGCAGAATTCCGCGGGGCTCGAATGCAGCGGGGACTTCCACCACGGGCTGCCAGGGGCGACCGGCAGCCGCAATCCCCGCGCATCAGACCACCGCCCTCGCGATTGAGGAAGCGTATAATGCATGGTTTCGGTGCCAGTGTCCGTTCCGCAGCATGAGAACCAGTGATTCAGGACGCTGGCAGACCAGACGATGAAGTGCCTCGCGGTGTGCCGGGACGAGTTCGTCATCCGCAATCTGGCTCGCGCACTCAGCCCTTCGCTGGACATCGAGTTCCTCGTTGAAGACCGGTTGCTCGCCCGGCGGATCAACGCCGCCGACGTCGTGGTCCACGTCGGCGACCCCCAGCGGGTCGAGACCTACCTGCGAGCCGACATCGGCCCAGGCACCAGCGTGCTCGTCGAAGATACCGGCCGGCGCAGTCCGCGGCGCGTGCTGGAGGCGATTCGAAACGCCGGCAGCACACTGGTGTATCTGCTCGATGTGGGCCGTGCGCTCAGCCCGAAACGTCAGGAAGAACTGCGCATCACGGTGCCCGAGGTCGGGCGGCTGGCGCTGGCGGATCTGGTCCGGGGACCGCTGTTGGCAGCGCTTGACCGCTCCATGACGCGAGCGCGCGTGCAGCAGTATCAACGGTATCTGGCGGACGCCGACCGCGTACTCATCCTGCTGCACAACGACCCGGACCCGGACGCCATGGCCAGCGGTCTCGCGTTGCGCAATCTCCTGCACCGCACCCGGACCACGGCCATCATCGGCGCCTTCCAGGGGGTCACGCGCCCCGAGAACCTCAGGATGGCGAACCTGCTGGACATCCGTATCGAACCGCTCAGCCGCCAGGCGCTCGCGGGCTTCGACCGCATCGCCACCGTGGATGTACAGCCGCACTACTTCGGAGGCTTGATCACCCGCGTCGATCTGGTCATCGACCACCACCCGGAACGAACCGGGTACAGCGCGACGTTCAAGGACATCAGACCGGACTACGGCTCGACGTGCACCATCCTGACCGAGCATCTGCGAGCGGTCGACGCCAACATCTCCGAGCGCACGGCCACCGCCATGCTCTACGCCATCAAGTCCGACACGCTCTTTCTGTCGCGCCAGACCAACGAATCGGACCTCGACGCATTCCGGTTCCTGTACCCACTCGCCAACGCGGCCCTCGTGCGCAAGATGGAGGGCGCGGAAACGACGGTCGAGCGGCTGCGCTGCGTGGCGGACGCGGTGCGAGAGGGCGAGGTCAGCGGTGTGCTGTATACGGCCCACGTCGGCGAGGTCGCGCGCGAGGATCTCATCACCCACGTTGCCGACGCACTCGTGCAGGTGGAAGAGGTCCAGTGGTCGGTCGTGTCCGGCATCGTGCACGGCGACGTGGTGGTCTCGGTGCGGAACCTCGGCGACTCACGCCATGCCGGAGAGTTCGTCAAGCGCCACTTCAGCGACATCGGCAGCGCCGGGGGTCACCGCGCGATGGCGAAGGCAATCGCGCCAACCGGCCGATTTCTGGAAAAGTTCGGGTCGCTCGAACCTGCGCGGATCCGCGCCACCACCCACGCGCTCGCTCAGGAGTTCCTCGCCAAACCGTAGCTCCTAGCTGACCGGGATGCACGCCACCCGGCGCCGTGACGGCCGATCGGCGCGCTGTCCCGGGCGGTCAGGGGGGCGGCGCTGCACCGATCTGCTCGCCGCTGGCGCCGACCACCGGTTCGACGAACTGCGAGTACCCGTCTTCGTAGCCGCCCTCCAACAACTCCTCCAGCGTCTGGTACCTGTCGGACCGCTCGTCATAGCACCCGGCGAAATCGAAGGGACCGAGGGGATTGTGCCGCGGGCGAATCTCGAAGACCGCCTCGAACCGCCGGGACCGAGAGGCGACGGCATCGCGCACCGCCGCCGACTCCAGCGCGGACAGCGCTTCCCCGATCCGGCCCCGCCCGTCACGCCGTCCCGCCGCCAGCGTATGCGGTTGGGCCGGCCCAGCCAGCGCCGACACGAGAATGACCTGCTGCGCGCCAGCCCGCGCGACCTCGTCGAGCAGCCGTGCAATGCCGTCCGGCCGGTCACACAGCCGATGCGTCTCCCGGCGCCATCTGCTCCCGGACCCGAACGACAGCAACCAGGGCTCGGTCACGACCGGCAGGCTCAGGGCGGCGGCACAGGCATCGAATCCGCACCGTCCGGCGGCGCCAGCCAGATCCAGCGTCTCGAGCTGTCGATCGCCGTCCGGCGCCTGCCGAAAGAACCGGCCCCGATACGGCTCTGACAGCAGCGCGAAGGTCAGATCGCGCCGCCCATCCAGATCGTGCGCCGTGATCAGCAGTTCGCGAAAGCCCGGTTGACCCAGATTCTCGGATAGCAGTTCCGAATACCGGTTTCCCAACTCGGCAGGACTCGGCCGCGCGACCGTAGCCGCGCCCCGGAGCAGCTTCCACAACCCGTTGGCGAGCCAGCCGCGCGCCGACGCCGCATCGATCGGCGATTCGACCAGTGTCCACCACACGGCACCCCGCATGCGCCTGCGGCCCCGGCCGCGCAGCCAGGTCCTGCCGATGGCGCCGCACGCCACGCACAACGGCAGCAGCAGCGCCACGAACACCAGGCGCGGGGACCAGGTCGGCAACAGGGACGACGCGAAGATCCAGTCCATGACCTGACTGAAACTGGTCGTGAGCACGGACTCGCCAGGTATCCCGCTCAGCCCGAGCAGATAGACCACGGGGTAGACCAGCGCCGCAAGCGCGAGCGTACCCAGGGGTAGCACCACCGCCGCCAGCGCCAGGCCGAGGAGCGGGACGACAACCCGCAACACCGGCCGCCAGCGGTACAGCCGAGTGGCGACCGGCGATCGCCAGAGCCCGTCCGCCGCCCACAGTTCCGGCGCACCGTCGATCGCCGCCAGCGCCGCGCCGACCGCGCCGACGCCGCGACCCGCGACGAGATCGATCTTCACGCCAGCCTCGTGCAGTGCCTTGAGCACCCCGGCATGGTAGGCGCCGGCTGTACCGCTGCCGGTCAATACCAGCGCGGTGCGACGCTGCGGCGAGTAGGAGCGCCACGTCGACGACGAAGGTGATGGTGGTGATTCCGGAGGCGGAAACTCGGCAGACACTACGTGCCCGGTCACTTGCCGTGAATGGTGACAAGTTTGAGAACTTCGAACTCGCGCGTCCCGTTCGGTGTCGGCACCACGACCTCGTCGCCTTCTTCCTTGCCCATCAACGCACGACCGATCGGCGATGCGGTCGAAATCCAGCCCTTTGTGGGATCGGCATCCTCGGGCATGACGAGTTGATAGACGATCGCTGGACCAGCGACCTCGCGCAGGTGGACCACGGATCCGAAGGCGACGCGATCGTCTGGAATCTTGTCGAGATTGAGCAGCGCCAACTCGGCGACCCGCTTGTGCAACATCGCGAGCCGCGCTTGTACGAATGACTGGCGCTCTTTCGCGGCCTGATACTCGGCGTTCTCACGCAGGTCACCAAGCTCGCGCGCGCGCTTGATCTCCTTGGGCAGCTCGCTGTTCAGTTCGCGCCGCAGCACCTGGATATCTGCCTCGAAACGCTTGATCAGATCCGCTTTCATACGATGTCAGTCAGCCCCTGCCGCCAGCGGTCCGGGTGCCGGTCCGCCTACGATAGCACATCTGCTATGCTCACCCTCGACGCCCTTGAGCGGCCGGAGGACGTGAGCCGTGGCACGGATTACCAGTCGCCGGAACCCGATCGTCGCCCGTTTCCGCGACGTCGCGCGCCGTGCGACGGCCGATGCCTCGGTCCTGCTGGAGGGACCGCGGCTGATCGCCGAGGCGCTCGCAGGCGGCGTGGCGATCGAGGTGGCGGCGGTCAATCCCGACGCGGCCGGGCAGCGGTGGACGACCTTGGTCGAGCGTCTCCACGACGTCTCCACGGTCATGCAGGTGTCGCCACCGGTGATGGCGGCGATCAGTCCGATGTCGACGCCGAGCGGCCTCGTGGCAATCGCCCGGGTGCCACCCCAGGCGTTCGAATCGGCCCTGCGCACCGTTGACCCACTGGTGCTGGGGCTGCTCGGCGTACAGGATCCGGGGAACACCGGCGCCGTGATTCGCGCATCGGAAGCAGGCGGCGCGACCGGCGTGGTAACCGTGGGAGGCGCGGACCCCCTCGGCTGGAAGGCGCTGCGCGGGTCGATGGGAAGTGCGCTCCGGTGTTCCGTCAGCCGCGCCGACGATCCGGCCGCCGTCTCTGCGTGCGCCAGGGCGTACGGCCTGCGCCTTCTGGCAGCGGCACCGCGGGGGGGCACGCCCGCACCGGAGGCCGATCTCGCGCACCCCTCCCTGATCTGGCTCGGAGCGGAAGGCGCCGGTCTTGGCGGCGTGCTCGACGAGGTAGACGAGATCATCTCCATTCCGATGCACCCGCCGGTCGAGTCGCTCAACGTCGCCGTCGCCGCCGCCCTGCTCGTGTACGAAGCGGACCGGCAGCGGAACCATGCATCGTCCACCGCCGGCGAGGCGCGGTCTGCATGACGTCCGGATCCCTGTTCGACGATCCGATTCCTGCAGCGGCATCGCCGAATGCGCCGCTGGCCGACCGCATGCGGCCCGTCAGCTTCGACGAACTCGTCGGTCAGGAGGAATTGCTCGGGCACGGTCGCCCGCTCAGGCACGCGATCGACCGCGACACGCTGCAGTCGATCATCCTCTGGGGTCCCCCCGGCAGCGGCAAGACCACGCTGGCGCGCCTCATCGCCGCCGTCACGTCATCCCGCTTCGTCGCCTTCAGCGCGGTGCTCTCCGGTATCAAGGAGATCCGGGCCGTGATGGCCGCGGCCGAAGAAGCCGGACGGCGCGGCGAGCGGCGGACGATCCTGTTCGTCGACGAAATACACCGCTTCAACAAGGCGCAGCAGGACGCGTTTCTGCCCCGCGTCGAAGCGGGCGACATCGTGCTGATCGGCGCCACCACCGAGAACCCGTCGTTCGAGGTCAATGCGGCGTTGCTATCCAGATCGCAGGTATACGTGCTGCGTGCGTTGACCGCCGCGGAAATCTCCGCGATCCTCGAACACGCCCTCACCGACGAGACGCGCGGACTGGGCGGACAGCGGTTGCACGTCGACCCACAGGCGCTCGCGGCCATCGCCCGACACGCCAACGGTGACGCCCGTGTCGGCCTCAATCTGCTGGAGTTGGGTGCGGCCGCCGCCGCTGCTCGTGCAGCCGAATCAGACGCGCCCGGCGGGGCTCGGCTCGACGCCGCCCTCGCGGCCGAGACGATGCAGCGGCGCGCCCTGCTGTACGACAAGGACGGTGAAGAGCACTACAACCTGATGTCGGCGCTCCACAAATCGATGCGCAACAGCGACCCCGATGCCGCAGTCTACTGGTTGGCTCGCATGGTCGAGGCAGGAGAGGATCCACTCTATATCGCCCGTCGTCTGGTCAGGTTCGCGTCTGAGGATGTCGGCAACGCGGATCCGCAGGCGCTGACCCTGGCCGTCGCCGCCAAGGACGCCGTACACTTCATCGGCATGCCGGAAGCCAACACCGCACTTGCACAAGCCACCGTCTATCTGGCGTCGGCGCCGAAGAGCAACGCCGTCTATACAGCCTACGCGCGGGCGTCCGCGGACGCCATCCAGGACGTGGCCGACCCGGTGCCGCTGCATCTGCGCAATGCGCCGACGCGGCTCATGAAGGAGCTCGACTACGGCAAGGACTATCGCTATGCCCACGACGAACCGGACGCGGTCACGGCGATGGAGTGTCTGCCGGCCACGCTGCGGGGCAGGCAGTATTATCGTCCGACCACCCGTGGATTCGAGAAGGAACTGAGCCGGCGACTGTCAGCGTGGCGGAACCTCAAGGCCAGCCGCAAGCCGGAGCCCACGTCGAGGGATTGATGCCTGGCGCATTCTATTACGTCGGGCGCGGACTCCAACTGCTCGGCATGGCCGCGCTGCTGGAAGCGATCCTGATCGCCGGACCGCTCGGCCCCAGCCCACGGATCTTCGGCTTCGGCGTGGCCGTCTTCATCGGGGGACACCTGCTCGTGAAGCGAACGACGAAATGAGCCGCGGTCGGGCCGGGCGACGCGTCAGATCCGTTCGAACCGCCGCTCGATCTCGCGCCGCGACAACCGCAGCACGACCGGCCGGCCGTGCGGGCAGACCGACGAATGCGCCGTGCCCTGCAGCGCGTCGAGAATATAGATCATCTTTTCCGGCGTCAGGTGATCGTTGGCCTTGACCGCGGCGTGACAGGCGGTCGTCGCCGCGATCTGCCGGAGGGCGGTGTCGATCGCGCTCCCCTTGTCGAGCCCCTCCAGATCCTGGGCCAGGGCGCGGATGGCGGTCTCGCAAACGGCCGGGTCAATCAACGCCGGTAACGCCGCCACACGGACGCTGCGGCCCCCGAACAGCTCGACCCCGAACCCCAACCGATCGAGCACCGGTCCGTGCGCGGCGAGCGCCTGCAACTCGGCCGGCGGCAGGTCGATGACGAGCGGTGTGAGCAGAAGCTGGCTCTCGAGCGTCCCCGTGGCCAACCGGTCCATCACCTGCTCGAACAACACCCGCTCATGGGCGACATGCTGATCGATGATCGCGATCCCCTCGTCGTCGATGGCGATGATGAACGTGTCTCGGAACTGCCCGAGCGGCAACAGCGGCCGCTCGCCAACCGGCCCCGCCTCGACCGCGGCCGGACGGACCTCGCGCACCAGGTCGCGCAGCGGCTGCCCTCCCCCGATCGAGGCGGCCGCTGCCGCGCCCTCCCCGCCGGCGGAGATCGGCGACGGCACGAACCGGTCTGACCGCGGCGCGGTCGGCGACGACGCCGGCACGACCGGCGGTGGCGCGGCGCCGGGCGGATCGTCGAGCTGGATCTCCGGCGCCGGCCCACCCTCGAGCGCCTCGGAGATGGCACGACGCAGCACCTCGTGTACGAGGGACTGCTCCAGAAACCGGACCTCCGCCTTTGTCGGGTGCACGTTCACGTCCACGCGGTTCGGCGGCAGGTCGATGAACAGGTGCACCTCCGGGCTGCGCTCCTTGATGGTGGCCACTCTGTACGCGTGGACGATCCCGTGCGCGATGGTCCGGTCTTTCACGTTTCGCCCATTGACGAAAATGTTCTGCGGGCCGCGGCGCGGCCCCTCACCGGGACCGGCCAGCGCCGCCACGAAACCGGTGACGCGGATACCGGCCGCCTCCTTCCGCACTTCGACGAGATGATCGCGATCCTTGTTAAGTTGAAACAACCGTTCCGCCACCCCGGCCACCGGTGGACATTGCAACACCTTGCGGGCGCCGCTGGTCAGGGTGAATCCAACGCCGGCATGGCCGAGCGCCAACTGCGTGAGCAACCGCGAGATCTGGGTCGTCTCGGCGCCGTCGGACTTCAGGAACTTGCGGCGCGCCGGCACGTTGTAGAACAGGTCGGTCACCTCGATCGTGGTGCCCTCCGCTGCGCCCACTTCGCGGGTGGAGACTGTCGTCCCACCGGACACCCGCACCTCGATACCACGCGCGCTCCCCCGGGCGCGGGTGCGCAGCAGCAGATGCGACACCGACGCGACGCTGGGCAGCGCCTCGCCGCGGAACCCGAGCGTCCGGATCGCGTCGAGGTCCTCCAGACGGCTGATCTTGCTGGTCGCGTGCCGCTCCAGCGCCAGCGCAGCCTCCTCCGGCGTCATTCCCTCGCCGTTGTCTTCGACCCTGACCAGCCGCTTGCCGCCGAACTCGACCGTGACGGCAATACGGCTCGCCCCGGCGTCGAGTGCGTTTTCGACAAGTTCCTTCACGACCGAGGCAGGGCGCTCCACCACCTCGCCCGCCGCAATCTGGTTTGCCAGCTCGGTGGGCAGCCGCGCGATTCTGGGTGCTCGTGTCATGGCGACATCGTTGGGGGTTGTCAGCCCCGCGACGAACGTTTCGCGGCCTGCGCGCCCCGCGGGGTCCCCCGGCCCCGGACGGAGTCAGCCGGTGCGTTGCGCCGACGGCGGCAGGACGCCCTCAATCGGCCGTCTCGAGATCGAGCGCCGACTGCGCCGCCGCCAGACGTGCGACCGGCACGCGGTAGGGGGACGCGCTCACATAGTCCAGCCCGACCTGATCGAAGAACCGGATGGAGGCGGGGTCCCCGCCGTGCTCCCCACACACCCCGACCTTCAGGTCCCTCTTTTCTGTACGTCCCAGACGCACGCCCATCTCGACCAGAAACCCGACCCCGACGGTATCGAGACTGGCGAACGGATCCCGATCGATGAGCTTTCTGGCCTGATAGTGGGTGAGGAATTTGGCTGCGTCGTCGCGGGAGAAGCCGAAGACCATCTGCGTCAGGTCGTTGGTCCCGAACGAAAAGAAATCTGCCTCCGCGGCGATCGAACCGGCCGTGACCGCACTGCGCGGCACCTCGATCATGGTCCCGACGAGATACTCGACGGTAACCCCCCGCTCAGCCATGACCGCCTGCGCCACCCGGTCCACGACGGCCCGCTGATCGCGCAACTCGCGTACGTCGCTGACCAGCGGGATCATTATCTCAGGGATGACCGTGACCCCTTCCGCCGCCAACTGCGCGGCCGCTTCGATGATGGCGCGGGTCTGCATCTCGGTGATCTCGGGATAGCTGATACCGAGCCGTACCCCCCGGTGCCCGAGCATCGGATTGAACTCACGGAGCTGCTCGACCCGACGCAGCAGCGTTCGCTTGCCGGCCAGCAGCGACGACTCGCCCTGCAGCGGCTCGAGTCGGGCGATCTCGACCAGGAGGTCCTCGCGTTTGGGAAGGAACTCATGCAGGGGCGGGTCGATCGTACGGATAGTCACCGGTTGGTCGCGCATCGCCTTGAACACCCCGTAGAAATCTGCGCGCTGCAACGGGAGCAACTCGCGCAACGCTGTCCGGCGATCCTCTTCGGTCTCCGCCAGGATCATGCGCTGGACGATCGGCACGCGGCCGGCGCCGAAGAACATGTGTTCGGTTCGGCACAACCCGATGCCCTGCGCGCCGAACGCGCGCGCGATCTCCGCCTGATCAGGCTGGTCGGCGTTGGCGCGCACGTCCAGTCTGCGCACGCGGTCGGCCCATTGCATCACCCGCGTGAATCGCCGGTAGATGTCGGACCTCGACTGCGGCAGGCGGCCGGTCACCACCTGCAGGATCTCGCTCGGCTGGCTCGCCACCAGGCCGACCTTGATTTCGCCGGTCAGACCGTCGAACGACAACTCGTCACCTTCGCCGAGCACCGCGTCTCCGATCTGCAGACGTTTGTCGTGTTCGTCGATCTGCAGCGAGGCGACGCCGACCACCGACGGCTTCCCCATCTGCCGTCCCACAACCGCCGCGTGCGAGGTCATGCCGCCGGTCGCGGTCACGACTCCCTCGGCCACGTGCATCCCGTGGATGTCGTCCGGGACCGTCTCCTTCCGCACCAGCACCACCTTGCGTCCCTGGCTGGTCCAGCTCACCGCCTCTTCCGCCGTGAATACGACCTGACCGGAGGCCGCTCCGGGAGACGCCGGCAATCCGTTCGCCGCCACCGGAATACGCGCCCAGGCCGCGGGATCGAAGATGGGGGCCAGCAACTGGGACAGTGCGTCGGGGTCGATGAGCTTGAGCGCGGCGTTCGCGGTGACAAGACGCTCGTCCACCAGATCGGTGGCAATCCGGATCGCGGCGAGACCGGTGCGTTTCCCACTCCGGGTCTGCAGCATGAACAGTTCATCGTCCTGGATGGTGAACTCGAAGTCCTGCACATCTCCGTAGTGGCGCTCGAGGCGGCCGGTGATGTCCCGCAACTGCCCGTAGGCAGCCGGCATGACCTGTTGGAGCGCGGAGATCGGCTGTGGGGTACGGATGCCGGCCACCACGTCTTCACCCTGCGCGTTGATCAGGAATTCGCCGTAGAACTTCTTGGCGCCGGTCGCGGGATCGCGGGTGAACCCCACCCCGGTCGCTGAACGGCGGCCCGTGTTCCCGAACACCATCAATTGCACGTTGACCGCGGTACCGATGTCGTCCGGAATGTCGTAAATGCGGCGATACTCCTTCGCGCGCGGGTTGTTCCACGACCGGAAGACGGCGTCGCGGGCGAGGCGCAACTGGTCGAGCGGCGCCTCCGGAAACTGCTGACCTGTCTGCTTGCGGACCAGCGCCTTGTACCGCTCCACCACCTCGCGCAACGCCCCTTCATCCAGCTCGGTATCGAGGGTCACGCCGCGTTCCCGCTTGACCGCGGTGAGCTCGTCTTCGAAATCGTCCCTGGGCATTTCCAGAACGACGTTGCCGAACATCTGGATGAACCGCCGGAAGCTGTCGAACGCGAAGCGTCCGTTGTTCGTGTGCCTGCCCAGCGCCTCGACGGTGTCGTCGTTCAGTCCCAGGTTCAGAATGGTGTCCATCATGCCCGGCATGGAGTATTTCGCGCCTGACCGGACCGACACGAGTAACGGCCGGGTCAGGGACCCGAACGACGCTCCGGCGGTCTCCTCGAGCCTGGCGAGCCGCTCAAGCATCTCGGTATCGACCGCGTCCGGCACCCTGCAGTCGTTGGCGTAGTACAGGCTGCAGGCCGCGGTGGTGATGGTGAATCCCGGGGGCACCGGCAGGCCGGCGTTGGTCATCTCCGCCAGACCGGCACCCTTGCCGCCGAGCAGCTCGCGCATCGACCGATCGCCGTCCGCCTCGCCGGCCCCGAAGAAATACACATATCTGGACAACGCGGTCTTCGCTGGTGTCATGCCTGTGCCGTCTATTCGTTCGGGCTGTACTCAGTCCTCGTCCCTGACAAGCTCGGAGACGTCCGCCAGTTGCAGAATGAGCCGTTCGAGTCGTTTGAGAAGGTACAACCGCCGGCGGCGTATCCCGGGGTCAACGGCCATCACGAGCACGTCCGTGAAGAACCGGTCCACGGCAGGGCCAAAGCGGGCCGCCTCGGCGAACGCCGCCCGGTAGTGCTCGCCGCTCCGTACGGCCGCCTCGATCGTGACCCGGCGTCGATCGATTTCGGCGTCGAGCGCCGCTTCCGCCGGTTCGATCTGCTCGGTCGATACCGCCGACGCGCCTGCGTCGATCTGTTCGACGTCGGTGTCCGGCAGCGCTTTGGCGATGTTCTTGACCCGCTTGAAGACCGTTGCGAGCTGCAGGAAATCCGGCGACCCGCTGAACTCCGGCAAGACGTCGAGCTTGCGCCGGGCATCCAGCGGCCTGACGTCGCCCCGAGACGCGATCGTCTGCGTCACCGCGCGCACGTTCCGTACGTCGTGTCCGCGCTGCTCCAGCACGAAGCGGAGCCGCTCCAGCAGGAACGGGTACAGCCGATCGGCCACCTCCGCCGTCATCGCCACGTCGTACACGGACTCTGCCGCCGAGACGAGCTGTCCCAGGTGCGGGCGCGCCGCGAGACCGGTGAGCTCCGGCAGGTCGACCAGGATCCGGAACAGCCCGTGCGCCTGCCGGCGCAGCCCGAACGGGTCGCGCGCGCCTCTCGGCTTCTCTCCCGCCTGAAACAACCCAACCAGCGTGTCGAGCTTGTCGGCCACCGAGACCGCCGCCCAACTGATCGCCGCCGCCCCCAGATCCTCCCGGCGCGGCGGCGCGTCGGCGGTAACCGACAGCGGCAGGTAGTGATGGTAGATGGCGCGCCAGACCGCCTCCGGCTCACCGTCTTCGCGTGCGTAGATCCCGCCCATCAACCCCTGCAGCTCGGGGAACTCCCCAACCATGTCGGTGGTGAGATCAGCCTTGGCCAGCAGTCCGGCGCGCGCCGCATGACGCCGGTGCTCGGCAGCGCCGAACGCCTCACCGGCGACACGCCCGGCAAGCTGCTCGATGCGCCGAGCCTTGGCCCGGTAGCTGCCGAGCCGGGCATGGAACCGCAACGTATCCAGGCGATCGAGTCCGGCTGCGAGCGTGCTCGCGCGGTCGGCCTCCCAGAAAAACCGCGCGTCACGCAGACGAGCCACGAGCACCCGCTCAGAGTTGTGCGCGATGGCGGGCAGGTCGTCCCGCGGCGTATTGGTGACGGCGAGGAAATGCTCGGTCAACCGGCCCCCGCTGGTCACCACCGGAAAGTAGTGCTGGTGATGAATCATCGTCGTCTTCAGCACTTCATCCGGCAGCGCCAGAAACTCCGCGGGGAAACGACCCGTGACGACCGACGGATACTCGACGAGATCAGGCACCTCGTCGAGCAGCGCAGACTCGCCGCCGGCCACACCAACGACCCCGCTGGCCCGCGCCGCATGGGTCTCCAATTCTCGATCGATCCGTGCCCGACGCTCCTCCCGACCCAACAGTACGTAGTGCCGCTGCAGCGCCGTGCGATACTCGGCGAATGACCTGACCCGCAGCCGGCGCCCCGGTCTCCCCTCCCGGGAGAAGAACCGGTGACCATACGTCACCGCCCCGGCCCGTACCGGCGCGACGCCGCGCGCCAACGCCGCGGCGGTCCGCTCGATCACGAAGGGCACCACCCGCCCGCCGTACAGGAACACCAGCCAGCGGATCGGACGGCCGAACGGCAGGTCGCCACGCCCGTCGTCCAGGCAGGCGTCCCAGTCCATCTGTTTCGGAAACGTCAGATCCCGCAGGGCCGCCGCCAGTACGCTCCCCAGGACGGCACGCGCGGCGGCGCCGCGCTGCCTGCGCCGCACGGCCAGATACCTCCCCTTCGGGGTCTCGACCTCCGCCAATTCGGTCACCTGAACTCCGTTCTTCCGCGCGAACCCCACTGCCGCCGGTGTCGGCTGCCCCTCGGCGTCGAACGCGGCCCGCACCGGCGGGCCGGTCACGACATCCTCCAGATCGCTCTGCCGGGTGGCCACCTTGGCCACCCGCAGCACCAGACGCCTGGGAGTCCCGAAGGACTCGGGAGCGGTCGGACACTCGAGACGGGCCGCCGCGAGCTGCCGGCCGACGCGCTCACCAAACTGCCGGGTCAGCGGCGGCAGCCAACCAGCCGGCAGCTCCTCGCATCCGATCTCGATCAGGAGTTCTCGATACATCATGTCGATCCGCCGCCGCGTTCCAGCACCGACTCGCCAGCGTGAGCCCTGGCGATGGCGACCGCCAACTGCCGCACGCGCAGGATGTAGGCGGCGCGCTCGGTCACGCCAATGCCGCCGCTGGCGTCAAGAATGTTGAAGATATGTGAACACTTGAGACACGAATCCAGCGCCGGCAGGACAAGTCCCGAGCGCAGCAGGGTCTCCGTCATCCGGTGGTGCCGATCGAACAGGTCGCGGTGAAACGCCGCGAACTCCGTTGCCGGCATGTCGACCATGCCGAACGCGTACTTCGTCTGCTCGACCTCGTCCTGATGGCGCACTTCGCGATACGGCACACCTGACGCCCACTCCAGGTCGTAGACGTCGTCAACTCCCTGCAGATGCATCGCAATACGTTCGAGCCCGTAGGTGAGCTCGACGGAGATGGGCGACAGGACGACACCACCTGCCTGCTGGAAGTAGGTGAACTGCGTGATCTCCATGCCGTCGAGCAGCACCTGCCAGCCGATCCCCCAGGCCCCAAGGGTGGGCGATTCCCAGTTGTCTTCCTCGAACCGCACGTCATGCAGGCCCGGGTCGATGCCGCAGGCGCGTAGACTGTCGAGATACAGCGTCTGGGCCGCATCCGGGGACGGCTTCAGGATCACCTGGAACTGGTGATGCTTGAACAACCGGTTCGGGTTCTCGCCGAAGCGCCCGTCAGCCGGACGCCTCGATGGCTGGACGTAGGCCACCTTCCAGTGACGCGGCCCAAGCACGCGCAGAAACGTCTCGGGATGCATGGTGCCCGCCCCGACCTCGGTATCGAGCGGCTGCTGGATCAGGCAGCCGCGGGCGCCCCAGAATCGAGACAGCGACGCAATCAGATCTTGCAAGGTCACATGGTCCCTTTCAGCGCGTGCCGCGGGCGATGGCGCGCAGCACGCGCAGCGACCGCAGTTCCTTCTCGAGATGCGCCGCGATCATCCGCTCGTGCGCCCGCTCGAGCTCACGCGCGGCATGGGCCGGCAGAGTGAGACCCGCGACCGCCCCCGGTGGCGCCGCGGCCGCCGCACGCAGAAATTGCATCGATTCGGCCGACAGCTCGATGCCCCCGCCAGCCGCGCAGCGCAGACACGTGAGTCCTCCTCCGGACGGATCGATCCGCCCGCCCCCGGACGCATCGCCGCCGCACCGTTGACACGCCAGCAGCGAGGGATAGACGCCCTGCAGCCGCAGAACCCAGTACTCGACATAGCGGACCAGCCGCTCGATATGCACCTCGCCGGACAGAGACGCAACCACCGCGGCGCCCAAACGGAACAGCGCCGCGTTCGGGTCGGCTTCGGGGGCGCACTCGTCGAACAACTCGGCGAAGTACTCGATGTACCCGAGGATGTCGCCGTTCGAGGCCTGCAAGGGGGACCGCAACGGGTCGACGTAGCTCAGACGCACCAGATCGCGGCGTTCGCGCTCGAAATACGAGAGCCTGACCAGCGTCAACGGTTCGAGTCCGCCGCCGAATTTCGATCTGGAACGCCGCGCCCCGTTCGCCACTCCCCGTTTCTTCCCGCGATCACTGGTCAGGAACACGACGATGCGATCCGCGTCGCCGAGCTGATAGGTGCGCAGAATCAGCGCGTCGGTCGTATGGAGTGGCATCGCGAGCGTCGATCGCCCCGCCCGGGGCCGAAGCGACACCCGCCGGCTGCGGGGCGCTCGACCGTCAATTCTATCGTCTGCGCAACACCCGGGCCAGCGCGGGTCACTTGTCTCCCCCTCATCCCCACCTACTTCGGGTGCGGCAGGACGATGGAGGCCAAGCCCAGGAAGGCCAAGAAACCCCTCTACTGCGGGTGCGGCAGGACGATGCAGGGAAGACCCAGAAAGGCGGAGAATCCCCTCTACTGCAGGTACGGCAGGAAGATGGAGGCCAGACCCAGGAACGCGAAGAATCCGAACACGTCGGTCAGTGTCGTAATGAACACGGCCGACGCCAACGCCGGGTCGATCTTCAGGGCCCGCAACGCAATTGGAATGAGGGTGGCGGCAATCGCCGCCACAAGCAGATTGATCACCATCGCCAGCGCCAGAATCAATCCCAGAAACAGGTTGCCGGCCATCAGCCAAGCCACCCCGGCGCCGACAATTCCGAGGGCCAGGCCGTTCCCCAGACCGACGACCGCTTCCTTGAACACTGCCTTCCGCGAGTTACCCCAGGTAAGCTCTCCCAACGCGATGCCCCGGACAATGATGGTCAGTGTCTGGGTGGCGGCGTTGCCGCCCATGCTGGCGACGATGGTCATGAACACCGCCAGCGCCACGACCTCGTCGATGGTCTCCTGAAACGCCCGCACGACGAACGCGGCCAGGGTGGCAGTGACAAGGTTCACGACCAGCCACGGCAGCCGCTTGCGTATCGACTCCCGAGCCGGTGAGAACACGTGCTCATCGCCGCTCACCCCGGCCAGGCGATAGATATCCTCGGTCGCCTCGTCCTTGATGATGTCGATGACGTCGTCGACGGTAATGATTCCGACCAGCCGGTTCTGCTCGTCCACCACCGGAATCGCCAGCAGGTTGTAGTTGGCCACATCCTGGGCAGCCACTTCCTGGTCGGTATCGACCCGCGCGCTGATCAGATCGGTGGTCATGATCCGCTGCAACGGTGTCTCGGGAGCCACCAGAAGCAACCGGCGCAGCGAGACCACACCGACGAGGTGCCGCCGTTCGTCGACGACGTAGAGATAGAACACCATCTCCACCTCGCGCGAGCCCTGCAGCGCCTGAATCGCCTCGCCCGCCGTCAGGTCGTCGGACAACGCGAAGACCGTCGGGTTCATGATGCGCCCGGCGGTCCGCTCGGAATATTCGAGCAGATTCTCGACCTCGCCGGAATCGCGCGGCCGCATCTGCTCCAGCACCGCGTCGGACAGCTCTTCCGGCAATTCGTCGATCAAGGCTGCCGCGTCGTCCGACGGCAGATCCTGCAGCCACAGCGCGATCCGGTCTGGAGAATGGTCGGCCAGTAGCGCCGCAGCGGGCTCCGGACCGTACTCGATCAGCGCCTCGAGCGCGAGACGGCTGTTGTGATCGAGCAGCAGGTTGAGCGCGCCGCGACAGTCTTTGGAGGAGAGCTCGCCGAAGAGTTCAGCAAGATCGGCAGGATGCTGCTTCTGCAGCAGATTGATCAGGTTGGCAGTCGCACCAATCCGCTGCAGTCGCTTGACCGAGTCGAGCACGACGTCGATGCGTCGAAGTGGTGGCATCCTGCCGTCGTCCGTGTCTGGCCGCGCGGAGGCGCCGCAAGCCAGGTTCGTCTGAATGTTCCACAGTCACAACCAAGTACATCCCAGTCTAACACCGGCAGACGAGCCGATGAAACCCAGGCAGCCAGTGGCGCGCGTCCCGCGGCATTCGATCGGGTTAGATCCCGCCGACCCGCTTGGTTCATCCACCGGTTTTCGGCGCCACCCCCGCCTGGTCGAGGATGCGGTCGTTCTCGCGCCAGTCGCTACGGACCTTGACGTGCAGATCGAGATACACGCGGGTGCCGAAGAATCGTTCCAGATCCTGGCGGGCCTCGGTGCCGATCCGTTTGATCATGTCGCCGCCTAGCCCGATGACGATCGGCTTCTGGGAGGCTCGCTCGACCAGAATCGAGCAATAGATCTGCAGGCGTCCCGGCTCGGAGTCCTCGTCGAAGCGGTCCACGATCACCGCCGTCGTGAACGGCAATTCGGCATGCGTGTGCCGCAGCACCTTTTCCCGCACCGTTTCCGCGGCCAGAACTCGCTCCGGCTGGTCGGTGAGGTAGTCCTCCGGATACTGCGCCTCACCCTCGGGCAGCCGTGCAACCAGCTCACGCTCCAGAATGTCCACACCGTCCCCCGTCACTGCCGAGACCGGGACGACCGCCGCGAACTCGCGCCGTTGCCGATACCATTCGATGATCGGCAGCAATCGCATCTTCGCGATGAGATCGATCTTGGTAAGGATGAGGAGCACCGGGCCGCGGGCGCGCTCGAGCGTCTGCAGGACGAACCGGTCGCCGGCACCCGGACCGGTGGTGGAATCCCGCACCAACCCGATGACGTCGACGCCGTCGATCGACTCGCGGGCGATATCCACCATCCGCACGTTCATCCGATGCAGCGGCCGGTGGATGCCCGGCGTGTCGACGAAGACGACCTGCGCGTGGGTGCCGTGCCGATAATTGCGGACCGCGAGGATACGATTTCTGGTGGTTTGCGGCTTGTCGGACACGATCGCCAGCTTTGTGCCCACCATGCGGTTGAGCAGCGTGGACTTGCCGGCGTTGGGCCGGCCGATCAGCGAGACGACGCCAGTCCGCATTCCTAGCAGCCCGTGGTAGAACCCCGCGTCGCACCGAGAATGGCGGTGCGCCCGGTTGGCAAGGCGCGACGAGGGAGCAGATTGGGACATCTGTGACCCCGGCAATCAGAAGCCCAGCGCCGCCCGAGGCGGGATGCAGCGCCGTTCGAATGCAGCGGGGCTTTTGCCATGGGCTGCTACTCCCGGGATGAACCGACCGGGGTGCGACGCTTCACGCGAATGCGCCGCACGCGCCGCCGCTGAGCCTCCAGCACCTCGACGGTCAGCCCGTCGATCTCGAGGATCTCTCCGGCGCTGGGCACCCGTCCCAAGTGGGTCAGCAGGTAGCCGCCGACCGTTTCGAATCCGTCCCGCTCCACTGAGACGCCGAACGTCGAGGCCAGATCGTTTACGCTGACGGTGCCAAGGAAGACGAAGGCGCCGTCGCCTTCATCGACGATCGGTTCAGTTTCGTCGTCGTACTCGTCGCGAATCTCACCCACAATCTCCTCGATCAGATCCTCGATCGTCACCAGACCGGCCGTACCGCCGTATTCGTCCACGACGATGGCGCTCTGTACGTGCTTGACTTGCAGTTCCCGCAGCAGGTCGGCCACCCGCTTGCTGTCCGGGACGACGTGAGCCGGTCGCAAGAGACGCGGGACGATCTTGGCAGTGCCCGGCACGCTGTCCAGCGCGACCAGGTCCTTGGCGAACGCGAACCCGAGAATATTGTCGAGATTCTCCTTGAACACGGGAATCCGCGAGTGCTCCTCCTCGGCGAACAACACCCGGAACTCGCCGATGGTCGCATCGTGCGCGATCGCGACGATGTCGGGCCGGGGCGTCATGACTTCGCGCACCAGGGTTCCACCAAAGTCGACCACCGACTGCAGCAGCTTGCGCTCGTCCGATTCGCCAGTCGTCGATCCAGCGTCTTCGTTGTCACCGTGCCGCTCCGGAACGCCTCCTCGGTCGCCGTTGGCGCCGCCCTCCGTCCGCGCTCGCGGCGGGCGCGCCAGACGCCGCAACCCGACGCTGATCGGGCCGACGACGCGCAGTGCCTTGTCGAACGACGGCAGCAACAACTTCAGCGCCCTGCCGGCGTCCCGCCGCACCAGCGCCGACGGCACGATCTGCTCGCAGATGAGCAGAAACAGGGCGACCTCCAGCAGCAACAGCGCGGCGGCGCGCGGGGTCTCCGCGCCAGTCATGCGGGCCAGCACCACGGCAGCCATGGCGAACAGCAGTCCGCGAACAAGACGGGTCGCCACGTAGAGGCGCAACGGGTCCTCGAGATACATGGTCAGCGACTGGTGCCTGACATCGCGCTCCGCATTGAGCCGCTCGGGCAACCGCACCATCGCGCCGAACGCCGACTCGATGGTCGCCACGTACACGGTCGCGCACCCGATCAGGAACAGCAGCAGCGGCAGCATCACGGAGTTCGTGGTATGGACATGTCACGCGTCTACGGGCAAGCCGCCGCGCCGCCGGAGACGGCGTTCGAACCGTATCATCTGGCCCTCGTCCCGCTCGTGGTCGTAGCCGAGCAGGTGCAGCAATCCGTGCAGCGCCAGCCTCCGCCACTCCTGGGTCTCGGTGAGCCCCGCAGCCCGCGCCTGGCGCCGTGCCCGACCCGTCGCGATCACGACGTCGCCCAGCAGGGGGCGATGGCCGGACCCCGGCGCCGCCGGGCCGGGGTCGACCGGAAACGCCAGAACGTCCGTCACGCCGTCGGTATCGCGGAATCGCCGGTTGAGATCGCGCATCTTGCGATCGCCGACCAGTGCCACCGCCATCACGCCCACCGCGGCACGGGGAGCCACCTCGCTCAACCACACAGCCAACCCGCCGCCCGGTATGGCGCGCCCGCGGCCATCCGTGACGGTGACCTGGAGCCGGACCGACGGTTCCGGCCGGCGTTCAGTACCGTCCCAAGTCATGTGTGATGGCGACGGCGACGCGGTCTCGTGCCGTCATTTCACAGGCGGCAGCGCAGGATCGAGTGGCGCCGGCCCAGCCCGCCCGCCGTCGTACCCTTCGTACGCCTCGTACGCCCGCACGATCTTCTGGACCAATTGATGTCGCACGACATCGCGGTCATCGAACCGGATGAACGCGACGCCGTCGATGCGCTCCACGATACGCGTCACCTCGACAAGACCGGATGTCCGCTCCGATGGCAAATCGATCTGCGTGATGTCGCCGGTGATCACCGCCTTCGAGCCAAACCCCAGACGCGTGAGGAACATCTTCATCTGCTCGGATGTGGTGTTCTGTGCTTCGTCGAGGATCACGAACGCGTCATTGAGGGTACGTCCGCGCATGAACGCGAGCGGTGCGATCTCGATGGTGCCGCGTTCGAGCAGGCGATCGACGCGGTCGATGTCCAGCATGTCGTAGAGCGCGTCATAGAGGGGCCGCAGATACGGATTGACCTTTTCCTGCATGTCGCCCGGCAGGAACCCGAGCTTTTCCCCGGCCTCGACCGCGGGACGCGCCAGGATGATCCGGGTCACCTTCCTGGCGGTGAGGCACGCGACCGCCTGAGCCATCGCCAGATAGGTCTTGCCGGTGCCCGCGGGACCGATTCCGAACACGATGTCGTGCCGGTCGATCGCTTCGAGATACCGCCGCTGATTCAGACTGCGCGGGGCGACGTGCCGCTTGCTCGAGGCCTTGACGGTGGACCGCACGAAGTAGTCGCGCAACCGGACCTGGTCGTCCTCGATCACCAGTTGCGCCGCCTGCCGGACGTCGTCCTGGGTCAGCTCGTATCCCTCGGCGATCAGTGTGGTGAGTTGGCCCACGACCTGCTCGAGCGCAGCGAGGGCCGCGGCGTCGCCCTCGGCCAGCAACAGATTGCCATTCGTACGGATCTGCACGCCGAACAGCTGCTCGAACGTCTTGAGATTGGTGTCGTACGCGCCGAACAGTAGCTCGACCCCTTCGTCGGGGATGGGAATCCGCGCGACCGTCGCGGTGTCGGGCTCGCCTCGTTCTTCTGACACGGACGGAGTGATGGTGACACGGCGCGGGGGGCCGGTCAAGATTTCTGACGCAAATGCAGCTCGCGCAGTTGGTGTGAGCTGACCGTCGATGGCGCGCCGCACATCAAATCGACCGCCGCCGCGGTCTTCGGGAACGCGATCACATCGCGGATGGACGACTCGCCCGCCAGCAGCGCCACGATGCGGTCCACACCCAGCGCGATCCCGCCATGCGGCGGCGTGCCGTACTCGAGCGCCTCGAGGAAGAAGCCGAACCGTGACCGGGCGTCCTCGTCACTGATCTGCAGCAGTTCGAAGATCCGGCGTTGCAGCGTATGTTCGTGAATCCGGATGCTGCCGCCCCCGATCTCACTCCCGTTCAGTACCAGGTCGTAGGCCTTGGCGCGCACCGCGCTCACGTCGCCGTCGAGCCGATCACGATCCTCGTCGCGCGGCGCGGTGAACGGATGATGCATCGACGTGTGCCGCCTCTCGGTCGCGCTCCACTCGAACATCGGAAAGTCGACCACCCAGGTCAAGGCACGCCGCCGCTCGTCCACCAGACCCTCTCGCCGCGCCAGCACGAGCCGCAGTCGTCCCAACAGCTCCGACGCCCGATGCGCAGGCCCCGCGGCGATCAGCACCAGATCGTCGCGGCCGGCATCGGCGACGGCGAGCACACGCGCCAGCGTCTCCGCCCCGGCCACCTTGAGGATCGAGCTCTGCACCTCTCCCGCCGGCCCCCGGCGGACCCACACCAGGCCCTGCGCCCCCAACTCGATCGCCTCGTCGACCAGCTTGTCGACCTGACTGCGCGAATAGCCCCCTGCACCCGGCACCACCAGGGCGCGAATGGCGCCGCCGCTCGCCACGATCTCGCGAAACACCTTGAAGCTCGACTCGCTGAACACCTCGGACACATCGACGATCGCCATGCCAATGCGCAGGTCCGGCTTGTCCGATCCGTACCTGTCCATCGCCTCGACATACGGCACGCGCGGAAACGGCGTCTCGATCGTCTCGCCGTTGGCGGCGAAGACCGCCTGCATCAGTCGTTCAACGACTCCAAAGACGAGATCCGTCGTTGCGAACGACATCTCCAGGTCGATCTGCGTGAACTCCGGTTGACGATCCGCCCGCAAATCCTCATCGCGGAAACAGCGGGCGATCTGGAAATACCGGTCCATCCCGCTGATCATCAGGAGTTGCTTGAAGATCTGCGGAGACTGCGGCAGCGCGAAGAACTGTCCGGGGTGCACGCGGCTGGGCACAAGATAGTCCCTGGCGCCTTCCGGTGTCGACTTGGCCAGCACCGGTGTTTCGATGTCGAGGAATCCCTGCTCGTCGAGCGACCGCCTGACGGCCATGAGCACCCGATGCCGCAGTTGCAAGTTCTTCTGCATTCGCCCGCGGCGCAGATCGAGATAGCGATACGCCAACCTGATCTCCTCGGAAACCGGGTTCTCGTCGGCAATCTGGAAGGGCGGCCGCTTCGCTTCGCTCAGCACCGTGATCGTGCGGATGCTGATCTCGACGGTACCGGTGGCGATTTTCGGATTCAACGTCTCGTCGGTGCGGCGCTCGACCGTGCCAGTGACGGCCACCACGAACTCCGGCCGTAACCGCTTCGCCTGCGCGAGCAGGGCGGCGTCATCGCGGGCGACGGCCTGGGTCACGCCGTAGCGATCGCGGATATCGACGAAGATAAGGGAACCAAGATCACGTACTCGATGGACCCACCCCATGAGGGTCGCCTCGGCGCCCATGTCTGATGCACGCAGCGCGCCACAGGTGTGTGTTCGTTCAGCCACGGTTCAATCCGTTCGTGCGGTCGCCAAGTGGGCCGCGACCGCGTCGCGGGCGATGGACTGCTGCTGCCCGGTCTCCAGATCCTTGACGGTCAGGTAGTCGCCGGCGATCTCGTCCTCGCCGAGAATCAGCACGTTGCGGGCCCGGCTTCGATTCGCCCGCTTCATCTGCGATTTTGCGGACCGCCCCTCGTAGTCGATCAGCACTGTCACCCCGGCCCGCCGGAGATCGCGCGCGAGCAGTCTGGCGGCCCCCCAGCTTGCCTGACCGATGGCGACGACGAAGGCGTCGGCCGCGCGGGGCGCACCTGCACCCTCCGGCAGCGCGAGCACCAGACGCTCAAGCCCCGCCGCGAACCCGATTCCGGGTCGTTCCGGACCACCGAGCTGCTTGACCAGATGGTCGTAGCGACCCCCTCCGAGCAGCGCGTTCTGTGCGCCCAGACCGTCGCCGAGGATCTCGAAGGTCGTGCGGGTGTAGTAGTCAAGACCACGAACCAGGCGGTGCGACACCCGGTAGGGCAACCCGTAGGCGTCCAGATGCCGCCTGACCTCCGCGAAATGCTCGGTGCAGGCGCCACACAGGTATTGCTCCGAATGTGGGAGCTGGTCGATGATCGGCTGGTCGGCCGGCACCTTGCAGTCGAAGATTCGCAACGGGTTCGTCCGGGTTCGGCGCTGGCAGTCGCCGCACAACTCCGGCACCCGCTCACCGAGCGCGTCGAGCAGCGCCGCACTGAATCGCGGCCGGCACGCCTCACACCCCACAGAATTGATCACGAGATCAGCCGCGTCGATGCCGAGCTCGGCGACGAAAGCGGCCGCCATCTCGATCACTTCCCCGTCGATGGCCGGGTCGCTGAGGCCGAAGACTTCGACGTCAAGTTGATGAAACTGGCGGTACCGACCCTTCTGCGGCCGCTCGTAGCGGAACATGGGGCCGAGACAATACAGTTTGGCGAACGGAAGCTCCTGCTCCAGGGAGTGCTCGACGAACGTCCTGACCATGCTCGGCGTCGCCTCGGGCCGCAGCGTGATCCGCTCACCCCCCTTGTCCGTGAAGGCGTACATCTCTTTGCCGACGATGTCGGTAGACGCGCCGGTCCCCTTCGCGAACAGCTCCTCACGCTCGATCAACGGCGTACGCACCTCGGTATAGCCATACCGCGTGCACACGGAGCGGGCCACGCCCTCGACACGCTGCCAGCGGCCGACCTCGGCCGGAAGGATGTCACGTGTACCGCGAATACCGGGAATCACTGCTGTGCCCTGCGTTCCATCGATCTGCCCATTGCGGAACACGCCGCCCTGGCGTGCCGGGCAGGGTCCTCACGCGTCCGCCCGCTCGCGCCGCTGTGAATGGATTCAGCGGTCCCCGGACGGATGGAGACCGCGCGCAAGACCCCGCCCGTGCGCTGTCGTCTGCGCGCGCCGTGGGATCTGCTTGAGGGGGAACCCGAGCGGTGGGACCGACGCATCGGCAGAAATTATACGCCGAACGCGCCGCAGCAGGCTGCGGCCGCCATCCAGCCGCGCGCTTGGTGGCATAATGAGCGGCATGGAGGTGTTCGACCGACTCGGCCGGCCGCTGGCGAACCTGCGTCTCTCAGTGACCGACCGCTGCAACCTGCGCTGCCAGTACTGCATGCCCGAACAGGACTACGTCTGGCTGCCGCGCCGGGACATCCTGACCTTCGAAGAAATCGAGACGCTGGTCGAGATCTTCATCAGCCTTGGCACGAACAAGGTGCGATTGACCGGCGGCGAACCGCTGCTCCGCAAGAATCTACCGGACCTGATCGCGCTCCTGGCCGGGAAGCCGGCGCTCACGGACCTGGCGCTCACCACCAACGGCATCCTGCTGACCGAACAGGTCGCCGCGCTGCGGGCGGCCGGATTGCCTCGTATCACGATAAGCCTCGATACGCTGCAACCGGACCGTTTCCGGGCGCTCACCCGTTTCGACAGCCTGCACGCCGTGTTGCGGGGATTGGATCGCGCATCAGAGACCGGGTTCGACAGTGTCAAGATCGACATGGTCGTGATTCGCGGCGTGAACGACGACGAACTGGCGCCAATGCTGGAATACGGACGCGCGCGCGGCGCAGAGGTGCGGTTCATCGAATACATGGATGTTGGCGGTGCCACCCACTGGACGATGGGCGACGTCGTCTCGTGCCGGCAGATCCTGGAGCGCCTGTCCGATCGCTACGGACCCATTTCACCCGTCAACGAACAGACCTCCGCCCCAGCCAACCGGTTTACGCTGCCGGACGGCACGGTGTTCGGCATCATCTCGTCGACCACCGAACCCTTCTGCCGGCAATGCGACCGCAGTCGCCTGACCGCGGACGGCCTCTGGTACCGCTGTCTCTACGCCAGAACCGGCACCGACCTGCGCGGGCCGCTCAGGGACGGCGCCAGCGCGGACACGATTCGCGCCCTGATCGCCGACACCTGGCAGGCCAGAGCCGACCGCGGCGCCGAAGACCGGCTTGCCGCCGAGGACCGGTCCACACTCATTCCGGTTGAGACCCTGCAGGGCGAGCCGCACCTCGAAATGCACACCCGCGGCGGATAGTCGGCCGCGCGGCGTCACCGGCGCCGGCGACGCGCGAAGCACAGGCCGGACCAATCCCGATCGATCGCGCAGACCTTGAAATCGACCAGTCCGTGGGCGATCCCGGCCGCACGAACCTTCCCGGCCGATACGTCGCCCGCCAACGCAGAGGTCTTCTTTGGCCAGGCAATCCACAGCTTGTCGGTTGTCACCCGCGCCGCCGTCGCCGCAATGCCGCGCTCCAGCTCGCTGAGCCGTCGAACGAACCAGATGGTGAGATCGCGCTCATCGCCGCGGCGCCGCACCCGGGCGCCCACAGGGAGATCCCCCAGGGTCGCCTCGAATCCGGTTGGCGCGCGTACGAGCCGTACG
The DNA here is from genome assembly GCA_965220695.1 of Vicinamibacterales bacterium. Taxonomy (GTDB): domain Bacteria; phylum Acidobacteriota; class Vicinamibacteria; order Vicinamibacterales; family UBA8438; genus UBA9620. Next base: position 2,041,787 of record OZ244838.1, read on the forward strand.
ACCGCACCAGGTGTGATACCGAGCTTCCTCGGCAATGGTGTCCCGGAGTAGCCGGCGAGCACCGCCGCGGGTCGGACCGGATCAAGGAGCCGCGTGGCGATGGCCCGCTCCACGGCGCTGCAGACCAGGTCGCCGGACGTGCATACGGCATCGGGCAGCAACGCCCGCAGCGCGGGCAGTCGATCCGGTCTCCCGTCCACGAAGACCAGCGGGATCATCCGCGACGACTTCTGCTGGCGAATCCCCAGGCCGACATCCCGTCCCTGGCTCGGTGCGCGCACGAGATCGACGACGACCACGGCCGGCGCCTCCTCTCCCAACGCCCGAAGGTCGGCGGCGGTGCGGAGCGGTCTCGTGTCGACGTCGTAGCCGACCGCGCGCAAACGGTCGACCCAGTCACTGCCGCAGGCTCGATGATTCATCACGCGGATGCGTACGCCGGACGTGACTGCGCCTCCCATGGTCGGCAGGATGGTAGCAGCCCGGACCGTCGATCGCTTGGTGGAAGGACGCGATCGGCTACAATCTCTGCTCCGATCCATCCACTGGAGAGCCTCCGTACCAGATGAACGCTACCCACCCGGACTCGGGCGATACTCTTTCTCCACTGCTGCATCCGATGTCGATCGCGATCATCGGCGCGTCTGACGATCCTGCGCGCATTGGCGGTCGGCCGCTGCTCTACACTCGCCAAGCCGGATTCGCCGGGCCCATCTATCCGGTCAACCCGAACCGAGCAACCGTGCAGGGCCTCCCGGCGTTCGCCAGCATCGCCGACGCGCCGGAACCGATTGACACCGCCATTATCGCCGTCCCGGCGCCCGCCGTCGTCGAGACGGCCGAGCAGTGCGCGGAGGCCGGAGTCAGGGCGGCCATCATCTTCAGCGCCGGATTCGCCGAGATGGACGACGACGGACAGCGGCAACAGGCGGCGCTGGGCGCGATCGCGCGCCGGTCAGGCATGCGCATCGTCGGGCCGAACTGCCTCGGGGTCTACAACCCGGAACATGGCTTCTTCGGTACGTTCAGCACCACCATCGAAGCCTGTCGTCCGCGTACCGGGCGCGTGGGATTGGTCAGCCAGAGCGGCGCGTACGGCAGTCATCTGTCGCTGCTCGCGACGATGCGCGGCATCGGGATTCGATTCTGGGTCACGACCGGAAACGAATGCGACGTCGATGTGGCCGAAACCATCGGGTGGATGGCGGGTCATCCCGACGTCTCCGTGATCGTCGCCTATGCCGAGGGTATCCGTCACCGCGACCGCCTGTTCACCTCACTGGCGATCGCGCACGAGCGAGGCACACCGGTCATCTTTCAGAAAGTGGGACGCACCGCGGTGGGCGCCGCCGCGGTCCAATCCCACACGGCGTCGCTGGCCGGAGCCGATGCCGTGTATGACGGCGTCTTCCGTCAGTTCGGGGTCTATCGCGCCCGTGATACCGAGGAAATGGTGGACATCGCCTATGCCGCCGCCTTCGGCACCTTCCCCGCGAGCCGCCGGATCGGCCTGATGAGCATTTCCGGCGGCGTCGGTGTCCAGATGGCGGACGAGGCCGCGGAGCGCGGACTCGATGTGACGCCAATGAGCGACGCGGGGCAGGCCAGAATCAAGACGGTGCTGCCGTACGCATCGCCGCGCAACCCGGTCGATCTCACGGCGCAGGCCTTCAATCAGGTCGACCTGGTGCGGGTCAATCTCGAGGTGATGTTGGCGGAAGGCACCTATGACGCGATCGTCGCCTTCTTCACCTATGTCGCGGCCGCCAAGGGCATGGCGGCGCCGATCAGCGAGACCCTCCGCGCGGCACGCACCACGCATCCGGACTGTCTCCTGATACTGTCGATCGTGGGTCCGCCCGAGATCGTCCGGCGCTACGAGGCAGCGGGCTGCCCGGTCTTCGAGGACCCGACCCGCGCGGTGCGGGCGGTCGACGCGCTGTCCCGCTTCAGCGAGACCTTTGCGCGGCGCATCACCCCGCCGAACGGGGCCGCAGCGGCGACCGCGACGCTGCCGACTGCGCCGATCGGGGAGTCCGACGCCAAGGCCTTGCTGGCCGCGGCCGGAATACCGATGGTCGACGAACGATTCTGCGCCACCGCCGCCGAATCGGTGGCGGCGGCCGCCGCGCTCGGATTCCCGGTGGCGCTCAAGGTCGCGGCACCCGACATTCTGCACAAGACCGAACTGGGCGGCGTGGAGTTGAATCTCTCGACGGCCGACGAGGTCACCCGGGCCTTCGCCGCGGTCACCGGACGTGCTCGCCTCGCCCATGCCGACGCGCGCATCGACGGGGTGCTCGTCGCAAGAATGGTGAGCGGCGGTGTGGAGACGATCCTTGGAGTGCGGGACGACCCGACCTTCGGTCCGATCGTCCTGTTCGGACTCGGCGGCATCTTCGTCGAGACGCTGAAGGACGTCAGCATCCGGGTGGCGCCCATCGACGACACCGAGGCGCACCGGATGATGCGCGAACTACGGGGGTTCGCGCTTCTCGAGGGCGCCCGGGGACGCCCTCGTTGCGATCTCGACGCGGCCGCGGCCGCCATCGCCGCGCTGTCCCGTTTCGCCGCCGCGCACCGCGACCACCTGGACAGCGCGGAACTGAACCCGCTCGTCCTGCTGCCGGATGGACAGGGACTGGTCGCGCTCGATGCGTTGATCGTGCCGAAGACCGGGGCGTGAAGGCCTACGCGCCTACACTCTCTCCCTGCTTCTTGCTGCCGCCGAGCCCCTGGATCTGAATGACACCGCTCTGCGCCGACTGCTCTTCCTTCAGGATGTGCTCCCGGTAGAGCGCGGCCATCCGCTCGTTCTCGGCCTTCTGTTTGGCGCGCGCTTCGAGTTTCTCCTGCCGCGCGTTCTTGGCGATACCCTGATCGTCGAGGTCGGTCTGGAGACCGGCGGCGACCGCCTCGGGGTCGAGCACGAGGCTGTGCTCGTCGCTGGTCAGCCCGACCTTCTTGCCGCCAGCGAAGATCTCATGTCGTCCGTGCTCGTCGTACCACTTGGTGAGCGTGGCCGTCATGTGCATCTTCTCGATGATGTTCCGCCATCCGATCCCCGTGTTGTACGCACAGAAGGAGATCTCCCCTTCCTGGGTCGCATACGGGATGATGCAACGCTCGGTGCGGCGGAAATCGTAATTGAACAGATCCTGGAACCACATGCCGGCGATGAACAGGAAATTCCAGCGGTCGGACCGCCGCTGGACGATGTCCTTCTCGGTCCGATCGCCGGTCACCTTGCCGTAGTCCTTCCCCGAGGCGCCGAACGTCTTGTCGAATTTCTGCACCAGATCCCACAGCTTGAAGTGCGTCGGCGACTTGAACGGGTCGTAGTTGCGAACCAGCGCCAGCGCCATCCCGAGCGTCGAGACGTTGCGGCTCCGCCCGCCATCATTGACCTGACCGAGGTCCTTGGCCAGTCGCTCGGCCTTGAGGAACGCGGTGACCGGCACCGACTCCTTCGTTTCCTTGTCGATCATCACCGCCATACCGATCCCGCAATTCGGGTGGCACCCGCAGTTGAGCTGCCCCCAGTCGGCCGAGGGCCCGTGGATGTAGTCGGCCGAGTCGGTGAAGGTGCCCATGAACGAGATCGGGAACCAGTCGCGCACCGGTTCGCCGATGCCGGTCTGGTTCTTCACGTCGTGGGCCAGATGCGACAGCGTGTACCGCTGGGCATGCCGGCGTTCATCGGTAATCTCTTCGTCGCGACCGGTGAACGACACCGGCTGGAACGACAGGAAGTTGATCTTCTTCGGGTTGTCGAGCGCGAACTGCACGACGCGGCCGACCTGCTCGTTGTTGATCCCGTTGAGAATCGTGATGACCGGCACGATATCGACGCCGGCGCTGTGCAGGTTCTCGATCGCACGCAGCTTCACGTCGAACAGGTTGCCAACCAGCCGATGCGAGTTGGCCGCGTTGCCAATGCCGTCAAACTGCAGATAGGCATACCGCAGCCCCGCGTCGGCCGCCGCGCGAGCGAATTCCGGGCTCTTGGCGAACTCGATACCGTTCGTGGCCGCCTGCACGCTGTTGTAGCCAACCTTGCGGGCATAGCGCACCGCGTCGAGGAAGTAGGGCGAGATCGTCGGCTCTCCGCCGGAAAACTGCACCGACATCTGCCGTTTCGGTTTGATCGAGATTGCGTTGTCGAGCAGTGTCTTGATGTCGTCCCAGTCGAGCTCGTGGACGAACCCGACCTGGTTCGCGTCCATGAAGCACGGGTCGCACATCATGTTGCAGCGGTTGGTGAGGTCGATCGTCAACACCGAGCCGCGACCATACTTGATGGTGCTGCTGCCGTGGTTGTGCAGCTTTTCGTCGTTGTGCGCCCGCATGTCGCTTCCGGGAAACGACTCTTCCAGATGCTTGAAGAACTCGGTATCGATGGCCATCACGTCCTCGAAGCGGCCATGAATCGGGCAGTCCTTCACCATCATGATCTTTCCGTCGCGCTCGATGATGTTCGCCTTGATTTCACCGACTTTCTCATTCAGCAGGATCTTGTAGTCCCGCTTGCCGTCGATGATCTCCTGCCGCGCTTCACGCACGCACTTCGGACACAGCGAATCGGTCTCGCGCGGCCAGCCCAGCGGCGGCTTCACCTTCTCATGCGATTTCAGGAGCGGCTTGTCGGCCCAGGCCGGGGTGAACGATGGCCGCTGATTGAACCGGTTCAGAAAATCGAACGCCCGGAAACCGGCATCGGCCGCCAAGGTCACACCCTTCTCGACATATTTGATTGGCTTGTGCATCGTTGACCCCGTTCTCTTCAGATTTATCGTGGAGCCGACGATAGCGCAGCGCTCTAGGAAATTCGCCAAACTTCCACTCAGGTGGCACTTCGCGGGGGTAAACGGGCATCTGGACGGGCTGTTCGGCGGGCACGACGGACGGGCGGCGCCGTATCGCTCAGGGCGTTCCAGACGCCGGCGCCGGGCGCGGGCCGGCCCCCTGCCGGAACGTCAGGTTGAAGCGCCCTTCGAGCTGCAGCTCAGGCGGTCCCGATCGCGGCAGCAGCGACGCGACGCCGTGATACCGCATCCGGCTTCGCCCACCGAACACGAACGCGTCTCCGGAGACCAGCGGCACCATGGTCTTTGGTTCCCTGCGGGTCAGCCCCCCGATGATGAACCTGGCAGTGTCGCCAAGCGACACCGACACGATCGGCACGCCTGTCTCGAGTGTGTCGGCACGTTCATCCTTGTCCTGATGCAACCCCATTTTCCCGTCTGTCCCATAGAAGTTGAGGATGCACACGTCGGGCGACAGCCTCATCCCGGCCGCGTCCGCCGCCCGGGACGCCAGCACCGCCAGATCGGCGGGCAACGGCGGCGCCGGCCGACCATCATAGTCGCGGCGGGTCGGCTCATACCGGTAGGTGCGGGCGTTCCAGTGGTGTCCGAGGCAGACCATCCGCACTCGCATCTTCCCGCCGCCGCGCACCACGGGCACATACCAGCCGGCCGGACCGGCGCCGATCGCGCGGCAGCGCGCTGCAAGCACGCACTGTTCCTGTAGTGAAAGAAACTCCGGCAGATGCACGGCGTCCGGATAGACCTCGTGCGCAAAAGTGGCCATCGATGCTACCCTACTCGAACGGTCCGGAATACTACGCAATTGTTGCAGAGGATGTCTCGCTTCTCGGATGTTCTCGTCGTCGGTGCTGGCGTCTTCGGCGCCTGGATTGCACTGCAGTTGCGCCGCACAGGGCGGTCGGTCATCCTGGCCGATTCGTTCGGGTCCGGCAACACGCGCTCGAGCTCGAGTGGCGCGACCCGCGTCATGCGGGTCGGGTACGGCGCCGAAATGCTCTACTCGCGCTGGGCGCAGCGCTCGTTCTACGCCTGGCAACGGCTGTTTCGCGACTGGCGCCAGGAACTGTTCACACGCACCGGCGTACTCTGGATGACGCGAACCGACGACCCGGCCTCCAATGCGACCATCGACATCCTGACCCGGCTGCACGTCCCGTTCGATATCCTCGACCGGGTCGAACTGCAGCGGCGATACCCCCAGTTTCGTTTCGGTCTCGTCGACCGTGGCGTGCTCGAACAGGGAGCCGGAGTGATTCTGGCCCGGCGCGCCGTCCAGATGGTCGTGCGGCAAGCGATCAAGCAGAGCGTCGACTACCGGGTCACGGCGGTGAGCGCACCAACCGGGCGCGGTCGGGTCGCGAGCGTCGTGACGAGCGACGGCGACACCCTCTCGGCAGACACGTTCATCTTTGCCTGCGGCAGTTGGCTCCCGAAGCTGTTTCCGGCCGTGCTTGGCAACCGTATTCACCCGACCCGACAAGTGATCTTCTTCTTCGGCGCCGAGCCTGGCGACCGGCGGATCGGTACGCCGGAAATGCCGGTGTGGCTCGACCAGGCGGACGGCGTGTACGGGGTCCCCGACATGGAAGGCCGCGGTCTCAAGATCGGCATGCACCGTCACGGGCCGCCGTTCGATCCGGACAGCGGCGGGCGGATCACGTCCGAAGAAGACATGAAGGCCTTTCGCGAGATCCTCGCGCGGCGGCTTCCGTCACTCCAGCACGCCCCGGTCCTCGAAGCCCGGGTCTGTCACTACGCGAACAGTTGGAACGGCGACTTTCTGATCGACCGGCACCCCGAGCACGACAACGTATGGCTCGTCGGCGCTGGATCCGGGCATGGTTTCAAGCATGGGCCGATGGTCGGAGAGTACCTGGCGGCTCAACTCTCCCGGCGCGAACCGCCGGAGGAGCGCTTCACGCTGGCCGGACATCAACTCGAGCGCGCCCGCAGCATCTTTTAGCAGCCCGTGGTAGAACCCCGCGTTGCACCGAGATCGGCGCGGCGCCTGGCTGGCAAGGCGCGACGAGGGAGCAAATTGGGGCATTTGTGACCGAGGAGCTAAGCGGATCGGCAGGTTTCCATGCCGATCCGCCCACTGTAGCGCCGCCAGACGGGATGCAGCGCCAATCGAATGCAGCGGGGCTTTTACCACGGGCTGCTAGCAACACCCGGGCTCACAGCAGGCGCCGTCATCCCGTCCCGCCGTCGCTTCCCGCAGCCCGTGCGGCCCGTCAACGATCGAAAACGACCCGGCGTAGGGAGCATGCGTCAGCTTGGCCGCAGTGTCGGTGCAGACCTCCACCGCTTCTCCGCGGGGAAAGAGGTGGCCTTCCTCGTCGATGACCGCCTTCTGCGGACCGAGGTAGATGGCGTACTGTCCGATGAACTGGCAGCCGGCGGTCTTCTCGAACTTGTAGCCGCGCACCGTCACCGAATAAAACGTGCAGCCCTCGACCTCGCGCCAGAAGGTCTTCTTGAGGACGGAGACCCCATGGAAGCCAGCCTTTTCGACGCCGGCCAGGAACGCCTCCTCGGTCAGGGCCCCCGAGATGCACTCGCCCCAAAGCTGGCCGTCAGCGCGCATCTTCGGGGGCACCTCCCGATCAGACACGATATCGGCCACGACGAAACGGCCGTGGTCCTTCAGCACCCGCCAGATTTCTCTGAACACGCGCGCCTTGTCGGGTGACAGATTGATCACGCAATTCGACGTGACGACGTCCACCACCCCGTCGTCGACCGGAATCTCCTCGAGGAACCCCTTGCGAAACTCCACGGGGTCGTAGCCGAGCGCGAGCGCCACCCGCGGCTGGCACTCGCGCGCGACCGACAGCATCTCGTCGGTCATGTCGATCCCGCAGATGCGTCCCTCCGGACCTACTTTCCGGGCGGCGATGAAGCAGTCGATACCCGCGCCGGAACCGAGATCGACCATCGACTCGCCTGGCGCCAGCGCCGCCGCGGTCACCGGACTGCCGCAACCATAGAAACGCTCCACGACCTCCGCTGGAATGTGCGCCAGATCCTCGGCATCCGGCTGGGTCGGACAGCAGAGCTCGGCCTGTGGTTGGTCGGCGGCATCGCCATAGAATTCGCGCACTGTCAGTCGCGATTTCTCCAACACCTCTTCTGACAGGACACAGGCGGAGTGGGTCGTACGGACCACCGTGATCTCGTCGTGCAACGTGTGCTCACCCATGCCCCGGAACACGACAGGGCGGTCATAGCCTGATCGCGGCTGCACCGTGGATCGCCCGTCTCGGACCAGATCGGTCAGCGTGTCGCTGGCGAGTCCCTTGTACAGTTCACAGTACGGATCGTGCGCGACGAAGGCGGCCCGGCGTGCCTGTCCGGCTGCGGCGGCCGGCCAGTAGCCGTGCTCGAAATCGCCGCCGCCGCACAGATACCGCAGCGAGCAGGACCGGCACAGCGGCTTGCGCTCGACCGTTGCCTCGCGCAGATCGCGGCACACGGCGCTGGTCTTCCAGATCTGCTCGAGACGCTGCTCGGCGAGGTCGCCGCAGCGCAACTCGGGCACGCCCGCCATCGAGGGTGAGGGATACAGGATACCGTCGGTGTAGAGACAGAGACTGCTCCACCCGGCGGCGGCCAGATCGTTCTTGACCCCGGGACTGCCGTCGAGTCGATGTCGGAATTCCTCGATGTTGTCGATCGACACGCCCAGATCGGTCGCGACCGCGCGCGCCCGCCGGACCACGGCCAGAATCTCCTCCGCGCGCGGAAGATCCGCCAGCACCCCGTCGAGCGCACGGCCGCGCCGGTGAGGCCATAGCAGATGCACGTTTTGCACGCCGTGCGCATGCGCCAGCCGTACGATCTCCTCAAGCGCATTCAGGTTTTCGCGCAGGATCGTCGCCGTCAACGTGGGGCGTAGTCCCGCCTCGACCGCGACGTCGAGCCCGTCGAGGATGCGCTGGAAGCTGCCCTGGCCGCGTATCGGATCGTTGATTTCGGCGGAGGGACCGTCCAGGCTCACCTGTACGCGGAGCCCCGGGGCGGGCGTCTGGTCCCACGGCGCCAGCGGCGCCGGCGCCGTCGGGACGTCGCGGGCCAACTCGACCATGCGATCGAACCGATCGCCCTTGAACAGGGTGCCGTTCGTCAGAATGACCAGTTCACGGCCATGTGTCTTCACGACCAGCTCGATCAGTTCCACGATATCGGGTCGCGCCAGCGGCTCGCCACCGGTGAAGAACAGGCGCTCGGCCCCCAGCGCCACCGCCTGATCGATGGCGTCGGCGAGGCGATCGGTCGGCAGGCCCTGCTGGCGTGTCGGCCCGGACGACACGAGACAGTGGGCGCAACTCAAATTGCAGAAATCGTTGACTTGAATCCACAGTTCCCGCAGCCGCTCGACATCGAGATAGGCCGAACGGCCGAGATAGGGCGCCGCAGCGGCCCCGTCGGTCGAGAGGAAGCGGTGACGGAGCCCGTCGCGAGCGAAGGTCTCCACATGGAGCCAGGCGCGGGTGACGTCGAGCCCCGTCTCCATCGCATAGTCCCGCACAACCTGTGCGAACGGAGTGCGACCATCGAATCGTCCCAACAACGACATGCCGCGGTCGTCGGTGCCGATCCAGTGAGGCTGAGCAGGATCGATCGCCACGACCCCGCCAGGCACCTGCTGCACCGAGTAGACCGGCGCGTGGAGAATGGTCGTGTCTTCAATGGACGTAGGCATGGGACTCTCTTCGCTCGGCGTGGGTCGCCAACGTCCTTGGTACCTGATTACGAGATTCGCGGGTCACGTTGCGCGGCTCGCATCCGCCGGTACCCTCGGCGTTCTATAGGCTCTGCCGGGTTGGGCGGCGTATCGGAACCAGAGGCGCAGGCCAAGCAGCACGGTCAGCACCGCGGCATAGACCAGCGGCGGGACGATGTCGATCCTGACCAGCCAGAGATAGTGCACCACGCCGGCCGCCGCCGCCACGTACACCAACCGGTGCAGCCGCCGCCACCGCTTGCCGCCGAGTCGGCGAACCATCCCCTTGGTCGAGGTCACCGCCAGCGGAATGAGCGATACGAACCCGAAGAACCCCGCGGTCACGTATCGCCGCTCGACGATGTCTTCCACGATGAGATCGAAGGCAAAGAAGAAATCGAGGACCAGATAGGTGCTGAAGTGCAGCGTTGCGTAGAAGAACGCGAAGAGCCCGAGCATCCGGCGGAACGACGCCAGCCACGCCCAGCCCGTCAGTCTCCGCGCCGGGGTCACGGCCAGAGATATCAGCAGGAACCGGAGCGTCCAGTCCCCGGTGCGGTGCGTGATGTACTCGATCGGATTCGCGGTCAGCCCGCCAGCGAACGCGCGCCATACCAGCAACCCGAGCGGGATGAGGCACGCCGCGAACACCCACGGTTTGACCTGACGTATCGTCATGGGTCCAAGAACCCCGGCCGCCCGTGGCACACGCTCCACGCCATGGTTGCTAGCAGCCCATGGTGAAAGCCCCACTGCATTCGATTGGCGCTGCGGTCGCAAATTTCCCAATTTGCTCCCTGTCCCGCGTGGCGGCGTTGCTCCTCGGTCACAAATGCCCCAATTTGCTCCCTCGTCGCGCCTTGCCACGCGGGCGCATCGCCAATCTCGGTGCAACGCGGGGTTTCACCACGGGCTGCTAGTAGTTCCGCGCCAGGTCCATGCCGGCGTAGAGTCTCGCGACCTGATCGGCGTATCCGTTGAACATCTGCGTTCTGATGCGGAAGAAGTTGCCGATCCTCCGCTCGCTCGCCTGGCTCCAGCGCGGGTGATCGACTTCCGGATTCACATTTGAATAGAACCCGTACTCGTTCGGAATCGCCACGTTCCAGGAGTTGCGCGGCTGATCTTCCACGAACTCGATCTTCACAATCGACTTGATGCTCTTGAAGCCGTACTTCCAGGGCACGACAAGACGCAGCGGCGCCCCCTGCTGGTTCAGCAGCGTCTTGCCGTACATGCCGACCGCCAGAATGGCCAGCGGATGCATCGCCTCGTCCATGCGCAACCCCTCGACGTACGGCCACTCGAGCGACCGCCCCCGCTGCCCCCGCATCTCGCTTGGACGGTAGAGCGTTTCGAACCGGACGTAATTCGCCTTCGAGGTCGGTTCGAACCGCTTGATGAGATCGCCCAGCGGGAACCCGACCCAGGGCACCACCATCGACCAGGCCTCGACGCACCGCAGCCGATAGATACGTTCCTCGAGCGTATGCGGGCGCAGCAGATCGTCCAGGGCCACGTCGGCGGCGGGCTTGTGCATCTCGCCTTCGACCCGCACGGACCAGGGATCGATCGTCATCTCGTGGGCGTAGCGCGCCGGGTCGCCCTTGTCGAGACCGAACTCGTAGAAGTTGTTGTACGTCGTGATGTCGTCGAACGAATTCTTGTCTTCGTCGGTGCTGAACGGGGATGGCTGCAGGTTCGCGAGCGGCTCCTGCGCCTGGAGCGCGCCGCCGTATCGACCGAGCACGGCGCCCCCGGTCACGGCGCCCGCCACGGCCCCCGATGCGGCCTGGATAAACTGACGCCGGTTGCGATACAACCGCTCAGGGGTGATCTCCGACGAGCGGATATCCGGTGTCTGCCTGATCAGCATCTTCTGGTCTCCCCATATGCCGGCATCGCGCTGCGAAGCCGGACGGTGTCCGCTTCCATGGTCCTCCCGGCGACCGGGTCTTGTCAACGATCTGTCCCTGTTCACCACCGAGGGCAACGCGCACGCTCAGCGGTCGCCGGCGACGGACATCCCCAGAAAGCGGGCCACCTCACGCCACACGCGTTCGAGGTCGGCCTGCAACTGGTGGTCGTCGTCGAGCAGGCGCAGCGTGACGTGTGCGCGACCCGCCGCGAACCGTTCCACCATCGCCGGATCGACAATATCGTCGCGCCGCCCCTGCAGGATCAGGGTCGGCACGGCCGCCGTAGTGGCGAAACTGTCATATCGCCGCGCATCCGAGTACAGCTCGTAGCGCACGTGCCGGACACGCCCTTCGGCGTAGTGCTCGACGTCCAGCCGGTTCGTGATGCGCCAGTGCTCGAGCCCTCGTGGAGCGAGGCGCGTCATGTCGCCCGCGCCGAAATCGAGCGCGGGCGCCAGCAGCACCAGCCGTGCGACGGGGTGACCGCCCACCCCGCCCGCGCCACGCGAGCACTGCCGCTCGGCGACGTGCAGGGCGACGAAGGCGCCCAGACTGGAACCGATCAGGGCGACAGGTCCGTGCTCGATCTCCGTGAGCAGTCCGGCGACCTGCTCCACCATGCGTGACACCGTCAGCGTGGAAAAGTCCGGCTCATTGAGATCGGGACACAGCACGGTCACGCCGCGGGCGGTCAGCCGTTCGGCAAGGAAACGCGCCTTCGACGACGCCGGCGATGAGGCGAAGCCATGCAGGTAGACGACGGTCCGCGTGTTCGTGTCGATGGGCTACCCCCAACCGTGCATCGCCAGCCGCGCCCCCACGCGGACCGGCACCCGCTGGCGACGCGACACGCGCGACGGCGGTCGCATCATAACAAGCTGGGCCGCCAACCGGATCTTGGGGCGTCGCCGCCGGCCCGCGCTCGCGGCGCCCTCCTTACGCGCCACGCGACCACGGTATGATCTCGGCCGTGTCCGCTCCCTGCCACGAGCCTCCGCCGATACGTTTGCGCCGTGGCATCGAACAGTTCAACCGCGGGGAGTTCTTCGAACAGCACGAAACGCTCGAAGATCTCTGGAATGACGAACGGCGGCCGATCCGCAGGCTCTATCAGGGCATTCTGCAAGTTGGCGTCGCGATGTATCAGATTCAGCGCTGCAACCATCATGGCGCGATCTACCTGCTGACGCGCGGACCCGACTACCTGCGGCCGTTCGCACCCGCGTGTCAGCAGGTAGACGTCGCAGACCTGCTCGCACAGGCGGCGCAAATCCGGAAGGCGGTGGAAGATCTCGGCCCCGATCGACTGGACCGGTTCGACTGGCGCCTGGCCCCGCGGGTCCGCTGGACCGACTCGATCTGACGAGGTCTCGCCCGGCCGACCGGCCGGCAGCCGGGTTGGTATACTCCGGGCATGGCCGTGGCGTCACCGAGGTTTACCGAAGACACCATCACCTTTCTGCGTAATCTGACAGTCAACAACAACCGCCAGTGGTTCCAGGCGCACAAGGACGACTACGATGCTCACGTCCGCCGTCCGATGCTGGCCGTCATCGAGCAGCTCGCCGTCGACTTTCCCCGCATAGCGCCAGATCTCGTCGCTTCGCCGCGGTCCATGTATCGCATCTATCGCGATACCCGCTTCTCGCCCGACAAGACTCCCTACAAGACACACGTCTCGGCCGCGTTCTCCCACCGCACGCTGCCCAAGAACGAGAGCGCCGGACTCTATTTTCATCTGGCGCCGAGTCAACTCTGGATCGGGGGCGGACTCTATGCGCCGCAGACACCGCAATTGCAACAGATTCGCGAGCATATCGTCTCCAACCTGGACAGCTTCCGGGCACTCGTCGCATCGCCCGCGATGCGACGCGTGGGTGGAGTGACAGGTTGGACGTTGAAACGGGTCCCGCGCGGTTTTCCGGCTGACCACGAAGCGGCCGACTACCTGCGGCTGAAGCAATATCTGGCCGGCGAGGAACTGGACCCGGCGCTGGCGGTCGGTCCCCGGTTCTACAGCGCGCTGGTCCGACGCTTCACCGCGCTGGCTCCCTTTATCCGGTTTCTCAACACTCCCCTCGTGAACGCGGCCAGCTTTCGCCTGTGATTGCGGCGGTCCGGTTTCCGTCGGCGGCGCAGCGCGGTTGACACCACGGGTTGCCAGCCACGGTGATACCATGACTCATCGGCGTTGGTCAGGAGCTGTACCGATGCTGTTCGAAATCATCGATATCCTCCGCCGCGGCGCGAAGCTTCGATGCCCGTGTTGTGGCTACGGCCGCCTGTTCAAGTCCGCTGTCCGCACATACGATCATTGTTCCGCCTGCGGTGAGCAGTTCGAACGCGAGCCGGGCCAATGTTTTGGCTCGATCTACATCAACATCGGTCTTTCCGCGCCGCTCGCGGTCAGCACCTGGCTGGTCACGAACACCTTCTCCACCTTGACGATGGCCCAGCAGCTCGGCATCTGGATTCCCGTGGCCACCCTTGGACCGTTCCTCTTCTTTCGCCTCGCGAAAGGACTCTGGACCAGCATCATCTTTCTGGGTGAGGGACTCTACCTTCAGTGGCCGAACCGGTAGCCGACGCACCCGACGACGCCGACGCCGCCACGTCCCACCCACCCTCGACACCGTCGGCGGGAGCGGCGGCGCTGCGACGGTTGGCCGTCGCGTTCACGTTCGACAAGTTCCGCAATTTGTGGCTGGCGGCCTTTACGTCAGCGGTCGGCACCTGGATGCAACGCCTGGCCCAGCAATGGCTGATCCTGAGCCTGACCGGGTCAGCGTTCTTCCTCGGGCTGCACGCCTTTCTTGCCGAACTGCCGTTGCTCCTCTTCACCCTCATCGGCGGAGTCGTCGCCGACCGACACGACCGGCGGTATCTGCTGATGGGGTCGCAGGCGGTGCAGATGCTGTGCGCCCTGACGCTGACCGCGATCGTGTTCTTCGACGTCACCCGCGTGGGCCATGTCCTTGCGCTGTCATTCATCGCCGGTCTGGCGCAGGCTTTCGGGGGTCCGGCGTTTCAGTCGCTGATCCCCTCCCTGGTACCGCGCCGGCATCTGCCGAACGCGGTAGCCCTGAATTCGATTCAGTTCAATCTCGCCCAGATGATCGGCCCCGCCATCGGCGGCGCGATCCTCGTGGGCTTCGGCATGACGGCGGTGTTCGGACTGAACAGCTTGTCGTTTCTGGGCGTCATCGCGGTGCTGAGCCTGATGCGGGTGTCGCCGCCGGCGCCGGCCACGCGGCAACGGATGCTGACGGAGCTGCGAGGCGGCCTGCTGTATGTACGGCATGGTGGCCCGTTGCTGGCCCTGACCGTGCTGGCGTTCGCCACCACGTCCCTGGCCCTGCCCATCAGAGCCTTTCTGCCGATCTTTGCCGACGATGACGTGCTCGTGCTCAGCCGCATGATGACGGCTCTCGGCAGCGGCGCGGTCCTCGGGGCGCTGATTGTCGCCTGGCTCGGCAAGTTCGAACACATGGGCCGCACCCTGCTCCAGGTCCAGATCGTGTTCGGCGCCGTCGTGGCGACGTTCGCGTTGTTACCGCTCACCCTGTTCAGTTACGTCCTGCTGTTTCTAAGCGGCACGGCGTTGTTGATGATCTTCTCGTTGACGAATTCACTGGTCCAGCTCGCGGTGCCGGATGCACTCCGCGGACGGGTGATCAGCATCTACCTGGTGGCGTTCCGCGGGGGCATGCCCATCGGGAGCCTGATCAGCGGCTACTTTATTTCCGTGTTCTCGGCACCGCCCGTCATTGCGGTCAACAGTCTGCTCCTGTCACTGATCGCGGCGGCCTTTCTGACCGGCAGTCGCCAGGTGCGGGAACTCTAGCAGCCCGGGGCCTCCAGGCATGGGGTCTGCAGCGCGTCAGGCACCGCGGACGACCTGCACCGCAGGGCGGAGGGTGGAGATCGCAGGTCTCCTCCGTCTATCATCTGAGGAGTAGTGCAGGGCGGCAATCCAGGCCCGCCCGGGACAGACGAAACGATGGCGCCAGTGGCATCACCAGCCCCGCTCATGCCTGAGCCCCGGTTCAGCGCCCGTACGAAGGCCGCCGTCATCCTGCTGGTCGTCGTCGTGGCCGCGTCCGCCGGCTACGTCTTGCACCGGACGTTCAGACACATCGAACAACTGAACACCCGCATCGACCGGCTGTCCGACACCGTACAGCGTACGGTCGATGAGGCCGAGGCGGCGCGTCGACGGGCGTCGGACGCGGAGCGGTCGGCGCGCGCGGCGGCGGCGGCGCAGGCGTCGGCCGAAGAGGACGCCGCCCTCGCCCGCCTCGAAGCGGCCGACGCGGGCCAGCGAGCGGCCGACGCGGGCCAGCGAGCCGCCGACGCGGGCCAGCGAGCCGCCGAGGCGGACCAGCGGGCCGTCGACGCGGACCAGCGGGCCGTCGACGCAGACCAGCGGGCCGTCGACGCAGAGCAGACCTCGTTGCAGGCACAGGCGGCGACCAGACAGGCCCGCGAGGAGGCGGCCGATATTCGGCGCGTCGCCGAGGCGGAAATGAACCGGCTGACCGAGGCGCTGGGACGCATCGCAGACACCCGCCGAACGGCGCTCGGGCTGGTGATGAGTCTCGACGAAGGATATCTGAAGTTCGATTTCGACAAGGCCGAACTGCGGCCCGGGAGTCGAGAGGTGCTCTCGCGGATCGCCGGCATTCTCTTCACCGCTGACGACTTCGCCGTCACCGTCAGCGGTCACACGGACGCCAGGGGCAGTGACAGCTACAACCGGAACCTGTCGGAACGACGTGCGCAGGCGGTCGCCGACTATTTGATCACGGCCGGCCTGTCCCCCGTCCTCTTTACGGTCCAAGGCCTCGGTAAATCACAGCTTCTCGACACCGGTTCGACCGAAGAGGCGCACTCGAGGAATCGCCGCGTCGAGCTCGGCATCGTCAACGCCCGCATTGTCGAGCGGTCCGCGCCCCCGTCCCGCGACTGACAGCCTCGGCGCACGCTGTCAGCCCGTGGCGAAAGTCCGGCGTCGCACCAGAACTGGCGCGGCTCCCGGCGAGCAAGGGGCATACGATGGACGTCGACCGATACACAACGCCGATCGGCGACGTGCAGCAACGGTCGGATGCCGCGGGAATCTTGCCGCGGGCGGCCGGGGGGCGTCAGCGCACGAGCGGGCGCCAGCGAAGGACCCAGGTCACCGGAAGCTCCACCGGGGTGTAGCAGATCGCGTCATCGCACGCTTGATAGGCGAGCACCCCCTCCAGCGTCAGAGTCGCGTCCGGCGCCGCCGCCAGTCCGGCGATCTCGCGACTCATCGGGATGGTGACGCCCAGCGAGAGCTGAAACGGCTGCTCATACACCTCCACCCGCTCGTCGAGCGGCTCGAAGTGATAAATCTCCGATTCCGGATAGCTCACCTCGTGCGACCGGATGAACTCAGGCGTCCGCACACGCAGACTGATGATCTGATAGCCATGGTCGCCGGGAGCATACACGTGCATCCCCGCCTTCGGAGCGACGTCGACCAGCAACGAGAAGCGGTTACCAGGAGCGACCGTACCGTCGGTGGCATAGACCAGCGCCTCCAGATGGTCGGTCGTCAACCGCGTGCCGTCGCGCGCCGCACCGTCCAGCGCGTCACCAAGCGCGACCATGATGCTCGACACCGTGAATCGTTCCTGATAGGCCTGTTCGAAGAATCGGGAGACTACCCGGCCGTCGGTGTCGAGCACGAACGTGCCGGGATACGGGATGCCATAGAAACGCACGCCGGGCGCCTGCTCGCGATTGAGCAGATCGTAGTCCCTGATTACCGCGGATCCCTCATCCGAGAGCAGCGTGAAGTCAAGCCCGCGCGCGGCGGCGAAACTGCTCAGCGTCTCTCTCGGATCGTACGTAATCACAACGAGCCCGAGACCCTGAGACCGGATGTCGGCATGGCGGCTTTGCAGCTCCACGAGCTGCGTCTTGCAGTACGGTCACCAATCGGCCGAGCGGCTGAACACGAGCATCGCGCCGTTGGGACCCATGATTGATTGCAGGGTCCGCGTCTGACCGTGCTGGTCGGTCAGATTGAAGTCCGGCACGACGTCGCCGACCTGCGGGCCGAACCGGCCGACGTCGGGCAGATCCTGCTCGGCGACGACCGCGGCCGGCGCGAGCAGGAGAATCACCACGAATGCCAAATGTCGCATGCTGCACGCCTCCAGGGTTGCCGCCGTCGTGACGCGGCCGGGTCCGTGTTCGAGTGGGCGACACCGGCCGCCAGCTTGCTTCTCTCTGCGCCTACGCCGACGGTCGGTACAATAGCACCACTCGATGCGTCACGACCACGCTGCCCTCGCGGCCCACACCCTCACGCTCGGGTTGACGTTGTATGCCACGGTGTCGGTGCCGCCGGTCGTGGTCGAACCGCTGATCGCCCTGTCGATCTCCTGGGTCGCCATCGAGAACCTGATCGCTCGCAATCTCCATCCCTGGCGGGTCGCGGTTGTGTTTGGTTTCGGTCTCCTGCACGGAATGGGGTTCGCCGGTGTGCTCACCGAGCTGCATTTGCCGCGAGCCGATCTCGCCGCGGCCCTGCTCTCGTTCGATTTCGGGGTCGAGGCGGGTCAACTGTCGGTCATCGCGTTGACGTTCGGCGCCCTGTTTCACACCTCGCGGCGGTCCTGGTATCGACGGTACGTGGCCATTCCGGCCTCCTGCGCCATCGCGCTCACCGGACTCGGCTGGACGGTCCAGCGAATCGCCGAATCCGGTCTCCGGTAGAATTCCGCCGTGGCGACATCCGGCCCCCTGCGTGAACTTGCCGGCGTGTTTCTGCGACTCGGAATCACGGCCTTCGGCGGCCCGGCCGCGCACATCGGGATGATGCACGACGAAGTGGTCGAACGCCGCCGCTGGCTGACCGCGGCGGAATTCCTCGACCTGCTGGCCGCCACCAACCTGATCCCTGGCCCGAACTCGTCCGAGATGGCGTTCCATCTCGGATACAAGCGGGCCGGTCCGGCCGGGCTGCTTGTCGCCGGCGTCTGCTTTATCCTGCCCGCCTGTCTGATCGTCGGCGGTATGGCCTGGGGCTACGTGCACTACGGCAGCACGCCCCAGGTCGGCTGGCTGATGTACGGGGTGAGCCCGGTCATCATCGCCATCGTGGCGCAGGCGTTGGGCAAGCTGGCCGCCAGCGCCGTTCGCGGCCCGCTGACCGCGGCGATCGCTCTCGGCGCGACCGCCCTGTCACTGGCCGGCTGGAACGAAATCGGCCTGCTGGCGCTCGGAGGAGTCGCGATGGTCTGCGTCAGGGTCGGTCGGCCCGGCATCGCCGCCGGCACGCTGGCCGCGGTGACGGGCGGCGGTACGCTGTTGGCGCAGGCCGCCGGCGCGACCGCTGTCCCGGTGACGTTGACCCGCCTCACGCTGTTCTTTCTCAAGGTCGGGTCGATCCTGTTCGGCAGCGGGTATGTTCTGCTCGCGTTTCTGCGCGCGGATCTCACGGACCGCTGGGGCTGGCTGACCGATCAACAGCTTATCGACGCCATCACCGTTGGACAGGTGACACCGGGTCCGGTGTTCACCACCGCCACCTTCATCGGCTATCTTCTCGCCGGCTGGATCGGCGCGATCCTGGCGACGATCGCGATCTTCGCGCCGGGATTCCTCTTCGTCGCGATCTCCCAGCCGTTGATCCCGCGGCTGCGGTCCTCGGCCGCCGCCAGCGCGCTGCTCGACGGCGTCGTGGCGGCCTCGCTCGGACTGATGGCCGCGGTGACCTGGCACCTGGCCCGCGCCGCCATCGTCGATGGACCGAGCGCCGCCCTCGCCCTGCTGGCGGTCATGGCGCTGTTCACCATCCGGCCGAATTCAACGTGGTTGATCCTTGGCGGCGCGGCCGCGGGGTGGGCGTTGGGTGGCGGCGTGTGACGTCGCTCCGATGATCCGCAGCATCTTCGGCGTCAGCATCCAGCGAAGACGGCCCAGCCGCCGTCCCGGGTCGAGGTCGATGCGGCAGACTGCCCCTTTCTTGAAGTCGATGTGGGCTCGGGCGCCGATCAATGCGCATGCCAGTTCGCCGATGCCCGGCGCGTGACCGACGAGGGCCACGGCAGCGGTGTCCGGCCAGCGCGCGAGTTCCATCCGCACCTCGTCCGGTGAACCGTCGATCGCCAACGCCGTGGTTTCCGTCAACGGCACCGGGAGCGGGAACGCAGCCGCAACGATGTCGGCAGTCTGGCGGGTCCTGACGAGCGGGCTGGTCAGGATGCGATCGAGGCGCACGCCCAGAGCGACAAGCGCCCGTGCCTCTGCGCGTAGTCTGGCGACACCCTCCGAGGTCAGGGGTCTGCGACGGTCATCCGGAAACGCCGGCCCTCGGTCGGCGGCCACGCCGTGACGGATGAGATAGAGCTCCACGGTTCAGGCAACCGGTCAGGTCGAGTCGTCAGCGACCGGATGTCCGGCGCCGGCCGGACACCACGGCGTGCCGCGCGTCACCCCGCAAGGTCATCTTCAGCGGCGCCGGCGCGGCCGTCTCGCCGGGCCGGCGGGTGCGGATACGGATCGCCGTCTCGACCGCCGCCGACGCCGCCCGCAGGAGTTCGCGGCGCTGACCGAGGAACCCGCTGTGCAGACGGCGGCACTCGGCTTCGAGCCGCTGTCGGAGCTGCTCGACGTCGTGCACCCAAAGCGGCATGAGCGGCCCCGGAAGCGGAAACTCGTGCATCAGCAGTGTGAGCACCTCGAGGTCGTGCAAGCGACCCAACGTGTCCTGCACCGCCTTCAGCCGGCGCGCCGGCACGCGGCGCCGCGTGACACCCGCGTCCGCCGCCAGTTCAAAGGTGTACCGCAGTTTCTTGGCGGCGATCCGTACCGCGTGCACGCGATCCGGCACGTACAGCACACCCACGGCGTCCACCTTCTCCCGAAGTTGCCGCGCCTGGGCATCCATCCTGACCGACAGCGCCTGGGCCCAGGCGCCGGTCGTGCGGTCGCTCAACAACCCGACCACGGCATGCAATCGGCGGCCGAGCTTCAGCGCCTGACCGCGGTCCAGTTCGGCGATCATCCGCCGGCGGGCGCCCGATCGAAGGTCGTCCAGATGCTGGCGCAGGCGGACCACGGCCGCTTCCCCGGTCAACCGGTCGGCGGTCAACTCGTCGACCAGACCAAGCGCCACGTCGATCTCGCGCACGGGACCGAGAGCACGCCCCGTCTGCCGCAATCGACGCAACGGCTTCGCGGTGGCTTTGGAACCCAGATCAGCGGCGGCCAACTGCGCCAGCTCGCGCAACCGGCGGGTCGCCACCCGGCACTGATGCAGCGGCTCGACCTCGCCTTCGATTGCCGGCAGCAGGTTCCGGTCGAACGTGCGGAGACAGCGCCCGAACGGGCGCGCCAGAGGATGTAACCGCTGCATGATAGGATACCTTTGAGTTCGGCCACAGCGCTGTGCAGCCAAACCGACAAGGCTGGATTATATCCAACCGACCCGCGCGACCCGCCTTCCGGTTCCACGAACCACGTCACAGGCACCATGCGCATCGCCGCGATCGACATCGGCACCAACTCCGTCCACATGATCGTGGTGCAGGTGCGTCCGGACATGTCGTTCGAGATCGTCGATCGAGAAAAGGAGATGGTGCGCCTCGGCGCCGGTGGACTCGATGGCCGGGCGCTGACCGACACGGCGATGCAGAACGCCCTGCTCGCGTTGTCGAGATTCCGCCGGCTGGCTGACGCCCATCGCGTGGACGAGATCGTGGCCGCGGCCACCAGCGCCGTGCGCGAAGCAGAAAACGGACGCGAGTTCCTCGACGCCATCCAGCATCGCACCGGAGTGCGTCCGAAGGTGATTTCCGGCACCGAGGAGGCCCGTCTCATCCACCGCGCCGCGGTCTACGGCGTACATGTCGGCGCGGATTCGGCCGTGGTCATCGACATCGGCGGCGGTAGCGTCGAGCTGACGGTTGGCTCCGAAGCCGGCCCGGCCATCGCGCAAAGCCTGAAGATCGGGGTGATCCGCCTGTCAGAACGGTTCCGTGCGAGCGACCCGCTGTCGCGCCGTGACGAGCGGGAGATGGCCCGGTTCGTGGCGGCGGCCATCGACGACCCCGTCCGGAGGATCCGGGCTCACGGGTTCGACCGCGTGATCGGGACGTCAGGCACGATTCTCAGTCTGGGCGCGCTGGCCTCCGCCGACGCGCAGGGCGCGTCACCAGAGGACGTACGCAACCTGCGCGTGCCGGCGAAGCAGTTCCGGCGGGTGCGCAAGGAACTCACGGCGCTGAGCTTGCCCGAGCGGCTGCGCGTGCCGGGACTCGATCCCCGGCGGTCCGATCTGATCGTCGCCGGGGCGATCTTGTTCGACACGATGCTGCGTGCGTTGAACGCGACAGAGGTCACGCTCTGCAATCTCTCCTTGCGCGAAGGGCTCGCCCTCGACTACATCCACCGCAACCGCACGACGGTGGCCAGAGTCGAGCAGTACCCCGATGTCCGTCGCCGCAGCGTCATCGAGTTGGCGGAGCGGTGCAACTACTCGGCCGCACATGCCGGTCAGGTCGCCCGTATCGCACTGCGTCTGTTCGATCAGACGACGGAGACCCATGGCCTCGGACGTCGCGAACGGGAATGGCTGGAGTTCGCCGCGCTGCTGCATGACGTCGGCGTCCATATCAGCTATTCGCGACACCACAAACACTCGTACTATCTGATCAAGAACGGCGATCTGCGGGGGTTCGAACCTGACGAAGTGGAAGTGATGGCTCTGACCGCGCGCTACCACCGGCGCGGGACGCCGAAGAAGGGGCACCTGGGCTACGGCGACCTTGCCGCGCCGCTCCGGCGCACGGTGCGCACCCTGGCGGCATTGCTCCGACTGGCCGAGGGCCTCGACCGCAGTCACCAGCAGAGCGTCAGCGACGTACTTCTGTCGCCTATCGATTCAGCCCTGTTCGTCCGGCTCGGCGCCCGAGGCGATACCGAGCTCGAGCTCTGGGCCGCACAACGGCACGTGGCGCCGCTGGAGCAGGTGCTGTCCAGGCCGATTCGCATCGAACTCCTGGACGGTGCACAGGAACCCAGGGCGCCGGCGCAACCCGATATCCGGCCTGCCGGCGGCGTATCACGCCGGGTGCGGAGGCATGCGCCCAGCGCGCGGGACACGACAGGCGCAAGCGGTGGCGCTCCGCAGGCTCCGCCCGAACCCGAACCGCCGGATCCGCCGCGCCCCCCGCAGACATGACGAGTCGATCTGCGCTCGTGGCGCTCACCGGCGTTTGCTTGACGACGCCTCTGCTCGCGCAGGACAGCGGTCTCGTCGTGGCCGGCGCCAAAGTCGAGCGTATGGCGGGCACCTTCGGGTTCCTCGAAAGCGTGGCTGCGGATTCCGACGGCACACTGTATTTCAGCGACATCGTCAACGAGCGGGTGCACCGCTGGTCGCCGGACGCCGGCATCACCATGTGGAGGGAACGAACGGGACGGGCGAGCGGGCTGCGTGTGGACCACGACGGAACGCTCTTCGTCTGCGAGATGGCCAACCGGCGGCTGACGGCGATCGACCAGGGCGGACGGTTCACGATACTGGCCGACAGCTTCGAGGGACAGCGGTTCAACGGGCCGAACGACCTGTGGGTCGATCCCCACGGGGGCATCTATTTCAGCGACCCGCACTACGGCCCCTCCGATGCCCGGGAGATGAACGGCAACCACGTGTACTACCTGTCGCCGGACAGGACGACCGTGCGGCGGGTGACCCGCAATCTGGTGCAACCGAACGGCATCGTTGGCACGCCGGATGGAGCGGCGCTCTACATCGCCGACCAGGGCGCCGGACAGGTTTGGGCGTATCGCCCGGAATCCGACGGGACGTTGAGTGACAAGCGGTTGTTCGCGGCGCAGGGCGCGGACGGTCTGACGATGGACGAGCGCGGCAACCTGTATCTGAGCGGTCAGGATGTCGTCGTGTTCACCCCGGCGGGAGAACCGATCGCCTCGATCGGCGTGCCGGAACCGCCCACCAACCTCACGTTCGGTGGGCCAGAGGGCACCACGCTGTTCATCACGGCCCGCACCTCGCTCTACCGCGTCGAGATGCTGGTCAGCGGACAGTAGCGCGTGCGGCGCAGCGGTCTGGCCGGCACGACAGCGGCCCGCCGCACGCACACGGCGAGACGTCGGCACGGGCGCCAGGGGGGGCTGCCAGGGTGACCGCAGCCTGGTCGGAGGACCGGAAATGTGTGGCGCTCCCCCGGTCCGGACACTAAGATTGTGCGGTCAGGCGGACGGCACGCACCATCAACGGCCAGCAGGAGTCGCGCGATGGCTGACACACGCTGCGTACAATGCCGGAACGCGCCGGTCGACTCGAAGTGGCGGCCATTCTGCAGCGAGCGGTGCAAGCTGCTCGATCTGCGAAACTGGGTTGACGGACGATATCGAGTGGCGGGCGAGGCGACGTCCATGGCGGACGCCGACTCGGACCGGCACGCCTGACCCCCGACTCGACCTGCAACGCTGTCGTTTGTAGATATTCCCTGGACCGACATGGCTGACACGCTGACGATTACCGACAACCGCACTGGCAGACAGTACGAGATTCCCATCGTCGACGAGACGATTCGAGCGATGGATCTGAGGCAGATCAAGGTCGACGCGGGCGATTTCGGACTGATGACCTACGATCCGGCGTTCCTCAACACGGCGTCGTGTAGAAGCGCGATCACCTTCATCGATGGCGGCAAGGGCATCCTGCGCTACCGCGGCTACCCGATCGAGCAGTTGGCCGAGCACGGCACTTTCGTCGAAACGGCGTATCTGCTGATCCATGGCGAGCTCCCGAACCGGCAGGAGCTGGCGGACTGGAAGAACGATCTCTCGCAGCACGTGATGCTGCACGAGAACATCAAGAAATTCATGGAGGGGTTCCGTTACGACGCCCATCCGATGGGTATCTTCCTCAGCACGGTCGGCGCCCTCTCGACGTTCTACCCGCTCGCCAAGAATGTCGACGATCCCGCCTCACGGCGGCGCCAGACGCTGCGGCTGATTGCCAAGGTTCCGAGTATCGCCGCTTACGCCTACCGCCACAGCGTGGGGAAACCCTACGTCTATCCGGACAATGAACTGAGCTACACCGGCAACTTCCTCAACCAGTTGTTCAAACGGACCGAGCCGGTCTACCGGCCCGACCCGGTGCTCGAACGAGCGCTCGACGTGCTCTTCATCCTGCACGCCGACCACGAGCAGAACTGCAGCACCAGTGCGATGCGCAACATCGGCAGCTCGCACGCGGACCCCTATGCGTCACTCGCCGGTGCCGCCGCCGCGCTCTATGGTCCGCTCCACGGCGGCGCCAACGAGGCGGTGCTCCGGATGCTGCACAAGATCGGATCGGTCGATCAGGTGCCCGCCTTCGTCCGCGGCGTCAAGAACGGTGACAGCCGGTTGATGGGGTTCGGGCACCGCGTCTACAAGTCGTACGATCCACGGGCCAAGGTCATCAAGACGACGGCGGACCAGGTATTCGAGGTGACCGGCCACAATCCGTTGCTGGACGTGGCGCTCGAGCTCGAGCGGGTCGCGCTCCAGGACGAGTATTTCGTCTCGCGGAAGCTGTATCCCAATGTCGATTTCTATTCGGGGCTCATCTATCAGGCGATGGGATTCGATCCGGCCATCTTCCCGGTGTTGTTCGCCATCGGCCGCACTGCGGGCTGGGCGGCGCAGTGGGAAGAACTACTCAGCGATCCGACGCGCAAGATCGCCAGACCACGGCAGGTGTATATCGGCTTGGACGCGCGCGACTACGTCCTGCTGGAGCAGCGGGGCTAGCCGCGCGCGGCGCCGGGCTGGCCGTCCGGCGCGCCGCGATAGCTCGCCACCAGTACCGTCACGTCGTCATTCTGCGCGGCGCCGGCGGTAAACCGCTTGACGCTGGAAAACAGGTGCTCGAGTTGGGTCTGGGCGTCACGCCCGGAAGCCGCTGCGATGCTCTCCATGATCCGGACGTCCCCGAACTCCTCTCCCGCGGCGTTCATCGCCTCCGACACCCCGTCCGAGAAGGTGACCAGGAAGTCGCCCGGCGCCAGCGCGACATCCTCTTCCTCGAGCGGCGCGTCGTCGAAGAGTCCCAGCGGTACGCCACCGGTCTCCAGCCTCCGGACCCCTTCGCGGCCGACCAGAAACGGTGGATTGTGGCCGGCGTTGCAGAAGGTGAGCTGTCCGTCCGGCGCCAGTACCGCGTAAAACAGGGTCGTGAAACGGGCTTCGACCGCCCGGCGCACGAGCGCCGCGTTGACGTGACTCAACACCTCGGCCGGACCGGAGGCGGTGATGGTCTGCGCGGCCAGACTCCCCTGCAGCAAGGCGCCAAGCAGCGCCGCCGGCGGCCCCTTTCCGGAGACATCGCCCAGCGCGAACCCGAAGCGGCCGTCCGGCAGGTCGATGTACTCGAAAAAGTCGCCGCCGATCGACCGGCACGGCAACATCTCGGCGGCCGCGTCGAAGAACGCCCCCGCCCGGCTGCGGGTCGGCAGCAGCGCCTGCTGGATCTGCGCCGCCGTCGCCATCTCCTGCTCCAACCGCGCCTTCTCGAGTGCGGCGCGATACAACTGGGCGTTGTCGATCGCCACCGCCGCCTCGGCCGCCAGCGTGTCCAGCGTCTCGCGGGTGTCGGCGGAGAGCAGCGTGCCCTTTTCCCGGCTGTCGAGATACAGCACGCCGATGCGGCGGTTCTCGGTCACGCTCTCCTGCGACTCGACATAGCGCACCAGCCGCAACGGGACGCACAACACGTTGCGAATACCAAGCGCGACCGTCCCAATGTGCTGGTTGGCCAGATCGCCGTCCAGCAGGTCCGCCTCCATTTGGGATTGGCCTGTCCGAAACACTTGTTCCGGAATCTTGCGGCTCGTCTCGAATCGGCTGCCCGGCAGCGTGTGTCGGTCTCGAGAACGCCCCAGCTTGAATTCGAGATCCTGGTCGTCGCCGGACAGCATGATGAACCCGCGTTCGGCGCCGCCGACCGCAATCGCGGAGTCGATGACGAGCGCCAGGACATCGTCCAGCACCTTGCCCGAACTCAGGGCCCGCAGCCCCTCCAACAGCACGGCCACCTGATGCATCTGCCCGATGGCGGCGCTGCTCCCGTCATCGGACGCGGCGCCGGACCCGGACACCCGGGCGGCCACCTGGAAGACGAACTCGGCGCCGCCGCCGCGGCCCAGCTTGACGTGATCACCGTGTCGGAGCCGACGCGTCTTGACCTCTTCACCATTGACGAAGGTGCCATACCGCGACCCTCGATCACGGATCTCATAGCCGTCGTCGACCGCGACGATCTCCGCGTGGTCGCGAGAGACATCGCCGCCGGGCACATGGAGATCGCTGCCGACCCGTCTCCCGATCTGGAAGGGATCGCTGGCAATGTGCACGACGCGCCGACCCAACTGGTCGGTGACTTCGAGCCTGGCTTCAACCATGGAGTTTCCGATCAGTCGATGGAGTCAGTCTGGCAGACACACGACGCCTGGATCATACCCAAGGACCGGCGCCGCCGCCCACACCGCGGCCCACCCACGACGCCTGGCAGTCCGTGGTGGAACCCCGCGTTGCACCGAGATCTGGTCGTAATCATGCCGCGCCCGCTGAGCAAGGCGAGAAAAGGGAGAATACCTGTAGGGGCAACCCTTGTGGTTGCCCTGTTCGTCAGCCGGAACTTTCACCGCGGGCTGCCAGGACCGGCGCGACCCGACCGCCCGCGCCACCGGAACGCCAGCCACACCACCGCCATGAACGCCGGGGCCCACAGACCCGGGCCAACCCGACCGGTCAGCCAGCGGCCGACGGCCACCGAGCTTGCCAACAGGACCACGAGCGCCACCCACCGCCAGACCGTGGACCGCGACCCCTCAATCACAGGTTGGCGGCGGCGCTCGCTCGTGGCGGCGCCACACCGGAAACAGATCAATGCGTTGTCGTCGATCTCGGTACGACAGCGGCTGCACTGCATGAACGCCACCTCAACGTGATTCCAGTCTGATCCGGCGCGCAGTTTGCGCCAGTTCGATCAGCAGCCGTTCCAGTTCACGCCGATAGGCCCCTGGTTCCCGCTCCGGTTTCGCGGCGCGCAACGTGTCTACCTCGGCCAGCAGTTCACCCCTTCTGGCCACCAACGGGGCCAGCACCGGGTCAGCCACGGTCTGGCGCTCGAACACGCCGGCCGCGAGATACAGCCGCGCAGCGATGAACCCGTCCGACCCCGGCTGACCAGCTTCGCGTCCCCGCCCATCGCCGGTGTCGTCGAGCAGGGCGCGCTCGGTCGCCAACCGTCCCTGTTGCTGATACCAGCGACGCACGCCGTGACTGGCATAGTCGAACGCTTCCAGTATCGACACGCGGCGGTCCTTGTCCTCGTCCGCCGCACGGTCGACGAACGCCTCGACGAAGAACCGTGGAAACACCGTGTGGTATCGCTGCGCCGCCGACTCCGTCGCCGTTACGATCGTCCGGCCGTTCCCGGACATGCGGACCATGAACGGGAAGCTGACACCCGTGGTATTGACGAACGCCACGTGCCCGCGGACGCCGCTGAGCAGCGCGTCCCATTCCGATGCGTCGAGATCCGGTCCCACCAGATTGAACTTGGCGTCGATACCGTCGAACGAGCCATGACCGATCAGCACGACGAACAGCACCGCCTCGTCGCCCATGCGCTCGGCAAACCGGGCGATCGCCCGTCGGACCCCCTCGCGCGAGGCGCGCCCCACCCCGCGACCCGGCGTCTCCGCCAGCACGACCAGGTGCTCGTCCTGAAACCCGGGCTGGCTGCGCAGCGCGGTGACCAGCGTCGCACGCCACTCGTCATGCCGGGCCGCGAACGGAGCGCCCCCGGAGGCGCCGGTCACGAGCAGCGTGTACTGTTCCTGCTGCGCCAGTACGGGCTGGGCGGACAGTCCCTGCACGAGTGCCGCCACGGCCCAGCCACAGAGCCACCGGCCCCGGCACGTAACGCGTGGGCTGTACGGCATGGTCATCGCAGGCCCCAGCGCCGCCGCAACACCCACTCGGTCGACACCACTGTGACGATCAGCGCGAACGCCCACACCGTGTGCCAGAGGTCGCGCGCGACCGGCGGCGCCGTCGCCCCGTCCGTCCGGAGGTCTGCAACCAAGTACTCGACCTCCGATGCCTCCCGAAACCGCCCGCCGGAGTTGTCCGCCAGCCGCTGCAGCAACGGATCCTGCCGCCGCGGATCCGTCAATTCGAGATCCGCCCCGCCGACCAGCGCCGACGCCTCGGCGCGCCGTGGGACACCGTCGCCGGTCACAGCCGTCGCGGTCAACCTGTAGACCCCCCGTGCCTGCGCCGGAATGTCGACAACGTACCGCCCCGGTTCCCCGACCACCGGCACAGCCCGCAAGTCGCGCCGCCCGCCGCGCGGACCGTCGACCTGCACGCGTACATCCGCGTCGAACGACGGAGCGAACGCGGAATCGGATACGACGACGTCGGCTCGCAACGGATCTCCTTCCGCCCACCCGCCCTCGACCCGCACCATCACCGGATCGGGTGCGCCTGCGGCGAGCCACCGGACCGCCTGTCTCCAGAACCGGTCATAGGTCCGGTCGGCCGCCGGAGCCAGCATCTTCCAACGCCAGCTTGCCTCACCGGCGAACACCATCGTGCGACCAGGCCCGAATCGTTGCACCGCCACGACCGGTGCGGACGCGGCGTCCGCACCGCGTGCGGTGGCCAGTACCTCGGCCCCTGGCCGCGCAGGGCCCAGCGCCATGACGTTGCCCAACGCCGGCGTGTCCGCCCACCGGCGCCGCGTCTCATCCACCTCGTCGGCCAGACGCATGATCGGATGGGTCTCGCCTGCGGGGGTCAATGCAATCCGATGGGCTGTACCCGGCGCCTCGGTCACGCGCACCAGACCGACCCCCGGACGGGCGGTCACCAGCAGCGGCAGCAGCCTGTCGAGCCCCATGTCCCGCAGCCCGCGCCCGTCGAAGGACCGCGCGCCCATGACCAGCAGACCACCCCCTCGCTCCGAGACGAAGGCGACGGTGCGCTCCACCTGGCCGGGTCGGAGCAGCGCCGTGTCGATATTCGCCAGGATGACCGCGTCGTATGCGAACAGTGCCGCCCGCGTCCCGGGATACCCCTCCGCGAGCGCCCGTGCCCGATCGGAGGCGGCCTGAATATAGAACGTGCGCTCGCCGCGATCATTCTGGCCCTTGTGGATTGCCGCGTCGACCGACAGCCCCCGGTCATCGGACAACGCGCGTTTGAGAAAACTGTGCTCGTAGCCCGGCGCCCCTTCCACGAGTAGAATCCGCCGCGGTCGTCCCGGCGGCGGCACGAGCACGTTGCGGCTGTTGTTGCCCGGCACCAGCTCGTCCGGCGCCAGCGGAATCTCCACGGTAAAGACCGTTGCGGCATCCGGGTTCGGAGACACCTGGACGACCCGCCGGATCACCGCGCCGTCGCCAGGCGGCGTCACTTGCAGCACCCGGCGCGGCACTCCATCCTCCAGCACCCTGATCTCGAACGGCTCGCGGCCGAATCCGTGCGTCACGGCCGATATGGCGAGATCCACGACCGACCCGGCGACCACGGCCTGCCCGGCGCGCACCTCCAGCACCTCGCGATCCCGTGCGATCGCGGGTTTGCCGATGCCCACCATGTACAGTGGAATGCCGGCGTCGGGCTTCAGCCCCGCGCGCCCGGTATCGCCGCCGTCAGTGACCACGACGACGCCGGCCACCGGCCGGTCGCGATAGTACTCCTGCACGCCGTCGAGCGCGCCGGCAAGATCGCTGCGCCGCCCGTCAGGACGGACGGCCGCCGGATCGAGCGGATCGAGCGTCTCACCGAACCCCCACAGCTCAACTTCGAACCGATCGGCGAGCCCCGGCGCGATCTCATCCCGTATCAACCCCAGCGCCTGGTCGAGTCGAGTCCCCCCGCCTGCGACATCGGCGATCGCCATGCTTCGCGAATGGTCCAGCAACACCGGCACCACCGCGCGGTCGCCGGCAGCCGGGGGGGCCAGCCGCACCGGCTCGGCAAGCGCCAGGAGCAAGCACGCGAACGCCAGGCAACGCAGACCGATGAGCACGGCACGGCGTCGCACCGACAGGAGTGCGATTGGACCCGCGTAGGCGTACACGGCAGACGCGGCGGCGAGGACCGTCAGGCCGAGCGCCAGCCACCAGGGAATCGGAGACGCAAAGTGCATGGTGATGATGCTGAACCGGCCCGCAACCCCCGACCACGGACTGGCAGAGAGCCGTTCACTACGGTCGACCTGGCGCGGTCGCGAGTGACCGGTAGTACTCGTCGACGAGACGGCGATATCGCGCCGGTAAGGTTTCGCCCAACCCCGCCGTCAGCCGATCGCCCATCTCCGAAGCCGCCAGTTGGCGAAGACGGTCCGCCTCGAATCGCTGCAGCGCGGTGTCGAGGTGCTGGCGCAGGGAGGCCCACGGCGCCAGATCCTGGTTGAACCTGCCAGTGCCCGGCGCCGACAGGCTCTGCCAGTACTCGGCCCATTGGTCGAGGTTCCGGCCAAGTTCGGGATTCTCGCGTCTGAGCTCCTCCATCAGCGCCGCGTTTCGCTCAAGACTCGCCACATACTCGCGCCGAATTTCGTCCAGCCGGCCCTGCCCGCCGCTGGTCCCGCCCGGACTGGCGTCACCACCCTCGTCAGAGACCGGATCGGCGTCCGGCGCCTGCAACTGTCCGCCCGGCCGCTGATCCCGAGCTGACGCCGGATCGGTTTCGGCGGGCGGTTGCGTTACGGGCGACCGCGTCACTCCAGCGTCTGGCTGCGTGTCGGACGAACGCGCAGACTCCGACGCCGTCCGGAGCTGCCGCAACGCCTCACGGGCCGCCTGCACCGACTCCAGTTGCCTGGTCAGCCGCTGCATGTCCATCTGCGCAGCCGACCGCGCGCCATTCTGCTCCTCCTCCGCGGCGCCGCCCATGCGCTGAGCGAGCCGGCGCAGTTCGTCGAGCGCCCGGCCTCCGTTCGCACGGGCGTTCTCCGTCTCCCGGCGGCGGAGTGCGCTGGTCGCCTCTCGCATTTGCTCCGCAATCGGCTCGACTGGATCGCCGCCGGCTCGGCCGCCGCCGGAAGCCCCGCCCCGGTTCAGCTCGCGCCGCAGTTGATCGGCGAGTTCTTCCAACTGCTCGCGCAGTTCCCGCTGCTCGCGGGTCAACCGCTCGAGCACCCGCCGTGCCTCGTCACGGGATGTCTCCGCGGGCGCAGCGGCCTGCTCCTCGAACCGGCGGTTCAACGCCGCCTGGCGCTCCGCCAGTTCACGCAGACGCCGCCGCGCGTCGCTCTCAGCGCCGCCCGTCCTCTCGTCGGGGCTGGCGCCGGTCTCGTAGTTCGTCTCCTGTTCCCTCCGGAGCTCGCGGTCGAACAACGCGGACAGATCTTCCCGGGCCTGCCCGCCCGGGGTCTGGGCCCCCTGTCCCTGCTGCATGGACACCAGACGGCGGCGGACCTCGGCCTGCGCCCGCAGCAACTGATTGAGCGCCTCCATTTCGTACGGCAGCGCGGCGCCGCTATCGAGTGCCTCGAGCGCCGCCTGCGCTGCCCCCATCGCCTCGACGGCCGCGGCCAGCGCCGCGTTCTCAGGCGCCGGTCCCGTGTCCCCTGCGGCGCGCTCCCGCCCGCGCGCCAGAAGGCGTTCAGCGACACTCGCGGTGCGCGTCCGGAGATCTCCCTGCGCCATCCCCACCACACGGAGGTCGGCAGCCAGCGTCGTAGAACGCGGCTGCGGATCCATACGCCACGTCGCCACGATGATCTCCTTCTGCACCGCTGCCAGATCGCCAATCTCGTCCGCTTCCCTTCCGGTTGCCGACTGGCTCTGCGCCAACTCGAACTCGTTGTCGAACGGCCGGACCTCCAGAAAGAAGATGTCGGAGCGGGTCTCGCGCGACTGGCCGGTGACGCCCACGTCCCTCGCACGCGCGAAATAGGTGATGAAGTCTCCCGGCGCCACCTCGAGCTCTTCCGCGAACAGGGTGTGCGAGCCGACCGCCGTCTCGACGGACCGCGGCGTATCGAGCAGCACCGTGCGCGCAGGCCGCCCGACCACCGTGTAGACCAGATCGAGTGCATCGATACGGTAGTCGTCCGTGGCCCGCGCCTCGATCAGCACCTCTTCGAGCGACGTGATCTCCCGATCGTCCCCGGGCCGCAGCACCTGCACGTCGGGGGGACGATCCGGCGTCGCCCGAATGACGTACGTGACGTCCCCAGGGCTGCTCAGCCCGTTGGCGGCGGTCACGCTGACGGTATACTCGCCATCCGCCTCGACCTCGAACGCGGCCGTGAGCGTCTCGGCACCGGTGCTCGTGAGTGACCGGGGCCCTCCATCGCTGAACGTCAGCCGGCCCGCCACGATCGGTGTGTCGGCGTGCACCCGAACCCGCACCGCGGTTCCGGCCGGTGCGTAGACATCTCCGCCGTCTTCCTCGACATGCGGAGACCGCCCGGTGAACTCGGGATAGAGATACTCGATATCGATCCGACGCACCCGGGGCGCGGTCAGGACGTCGACGCGATAGTCCCGCGAGCGCAGCGCCGCCGCGCTGACATGGTAGGAGACACTGTCTCGGACCGCGGGGAATTCGGTCACGTAGCCATCCGGCCTCGCCTGCATCGTGACGACGCGGCGGATCCCTCCCGCCGTCAAGGTCACGGTTGGCGGATTCCGCGCCGCGAGGCTGCCGCCCCCGGCCAGCCGGACCCGTACACGGAGTGGCTGTCCCGCCATGAGCCGGACGTCGCCAGGTTCCACCTCCAGCATGACGCGCGACGGAAACGCGAACAGCCAGGCTGTGCGCGCAACCCGACCGATCGGCGCGATGCCGAGCACGAGCACGAGACCCAGCACGACGGCCGCCAGCCCCCCGCGCAGTGCCGCAGCCCTCAGGTGCGCCGCCGGCACGATTCTGCCGACATCGACCGTGCGCAGCCTGTCCGCCGCATCGACGACGACCAGTTGGTGAAATGGCGTCGGAGCAGCGGTCTCGCCGAGCTCGGTGGCGCTCGCCACGCGATCTTCCAGTTCCGGACAGCGTTCTTCGACGAAACGGGCCACCACCCGGTCAGCCGGCGGCGTGCGGAGCGGCCACAAGACTCTGACCGCGAACAGACCGATGGCCGCCAGCGCGAGCCCGGTCACCATCAGCATCGGTTCGTCCGCCGGCGCGATCAGGATCTCGACGGCCAGCACCGCGAGCAGCCCGACACCCACGGCGGCCAGCAGGCTCGCCAGCGCCCACAACAGCCGCACCGCCATCCAGCGGCGGCGCACGCCGGCCAGACGCGTGCGCAACTCGACACGATGCCCCTGATCCACGTCGTCCAATTCTCTCACCAGACCCTTGCAGCCCGTGGAAGCACCCGGCGGCATGCGGTCGGCGCTGCATTCCACTGATCCGCGTCGGTCGTCAGTCGATTACTGCCGGTATTCTCCATCGTCTCGCCGCGCTCTGAACGGGCGCGGCATCGTGACGACCAGATCTCCGCGCACCCTGGAGTTCTAGCACGGGCGGCCAAGTTCCGGAACACCGGTCTCCGGTCCGCGCGTACGACCGCGGTCGACGGCTTGGAGTGCTACACCATCCAACGCCCCACCGCGCCTTCGAGGGCGAGTACCAGCGCCATCAGCATCAACAGATCGCGCCAGAGACGCTGCCCCGCCTCTCGAGTGTCGGCATCATCTGGCGTGTCCCGGTCAGCGCTCGGCGACAGCCGCTCGATCGCGGTCGCGAATTCTTCCATGGTCACGGCGGCGGGGTCCGCCTCCCGCGCATCGACGTTGACCACGACCCGGCCGCCACGATCCGCAAGCGTCACCACGCCGGGAGCATCGGTGCCGGCCGGTCCACGGCCCGCGATGAACTCTCGCGTGGCGGCCCCGGAGGCGGAAACGTAGCCCACCATTTCGTGCAGGAACGGCACGAACGCGCCTTGCAGCGGCAAGTCGCCCCAGTCGGTCCCGAGACCGGCTGCAAAGATTACCACCCGTCCCGCGCCGGCCCTGTGCTCAACCAGCGCGGGGGTCCCATCCTCGAAGCGGGCCAGTACGGCGGCGTCCCCCGGATCGAGCGACAGAGTCCGGCTGAAACGGGCGCGGCTGAGTGCGCCCGACAGACTCCCGAGTCTGCGCATGATCGGATGCCGCAGATCGGAGGGGACGAACGAGAGCGGCACGTCATGCGTCACCACCGCCCCGAACCTGGCGCTGCCCTCGAACAGACCGGCGATCTGCACCGCTGCGGTCCCGGCGCCGCCAGCCAGCAGCAGCCCGCCCCCGGCCCGCACGAATGCGGCCAGGTGTTCACGCCCCTCCCGTCCCAGACCGCCAGCGCCCGCCAGCACGACTGCCCCGACCTCGGCAAGCCGCTCCGGCCTGGCGGTCAGCGCCTCGGCCCGCGCCGTGTCGGGGGCGAACGCGGCCGACGCCTCACCCGGCGCGAGGGCGCGCTGCAGAAAGAACACGCCGTCGTCCGTACCCGAGTCGGCACCGACGATGAGCACCCGCACCGGCGCCGGGGGGTCGAGTAGCCGGAACCAGCGATCGTCGACGGCATATCCGACCTCGTCCCGGACCGACGCCGTGGCCACCCCCGCCGCCGGCAACGTCACCGGAAAGCGCACCGTCGTGCGACCGGGCCGAGGAGTGACGGTGACCTCTGACAGTTGCACCCCGTCCACGGTAAGCGAGAGCGTGACATCGTCGGACACCTCCCCCGCCCGATACAGGACCGCGGCGGTCGACGACGCCTCCGGTTCGAGCGCGACGACCGCCAGGTTTCCGGCCGGCGCACCGACATCGCGAACCTCCACCTCAATCCCGGGGGCAACCGCCCCGCCGCCGCCCTCCCACCCGGCAGCCTGCAGATCGGTCACGACTACGATGCGCCCGGTTCTGGCGCCGATCGCCTCAGACGCCGCCGTCAGCGCCTCCCCGTAGCGGGTGGCCCGCGCCCGGGGACCCACCGTTTCCACCGCGGCGCGCGCGGCGCTGCGCGATCCGGGAGCGGAAACCACACGCGGCGCCTCATCGAACGCGAGTACCCCGATCAGATGCCCATCCGGGGTCGACGCGATCGCGTCGAGCGCGAGCCGGCGCGCGCGGGCCGCCTGCCCGGGCGCCGACATGCTGAACGAGGTATCGATCAGGACGATCGTCGCGGCCTGTGCGGACGCGCCGGTGTCATCGATGAACGGCCGCGCGAACGCGGCAGCCAGAAGCAACAGCACGGTGACGCGGAGCGCCAGCAACAGCAGTTCCCGCAGGCGCCGGCGCCGCGCCTGCTCGACCGGTAGCCCGTGTAGGAACGAGACCGCGCTGAACGGCTGGCGGGGCCGGTGGTCCCGCCGGAGCAGATGGAGCACGATCGGGACCGTCGCGGCCAGAGCCCCCAGGAGAAACGCCGGCACAAGGAACGACAGTCCGAACATCGATGCTTACCAGCGGCGGCCGCGGGTCGCCAAGTACGCCATTAGCGCCGTATCGAGCGGCTGCGCCGTGTCCATGAGCTGATAGTCAATCCCAGCCAGCGTCAACTCGCGGCGATAGCGCGCGAGCAGACGTCGAAGCTGGCTGAGATAGTGGGCACGTACCTGCGCCGGCACCGCCAGCACTTCGTCCGCGGTTTCGAGATCGATAAACCGCGCGGCCTCCTCGAACGGAAACGTCAGCTCGGCCGGGTCGAGGATGTGGAGCACCAGTACCTCGCAGCCCCGAAAGCGAAGGTGTTTCAACCCCTCGATGACCCCGGACGGTTCGTCGAGCAGATCCGAGATCAACACCACGAGGCCGCGGCGGGTCAGCCGCGTCGCGAGCCGGTCGAGCGGCATGCGGAGGTCTGATCTCTCCCCGACCACGGCCCGGCTCAGCGTGCCCAGCAGCGCGCGGAACTGCCCGCCGCGTGTGCCCGGCGGCACCGCGTCCACGACCCGGTCATCGAACAGCGTGAGCCCGACCGCGTCACGCTGCCGGTGCATCAGGTATGCCAGCGCCGCGGCGAGAAACGTCCCGAACTGCAACTTGGGCACCGCGTGCGAGCCGTATCCCATCGAGGCGCTGACGTCGAGCAGGAGATGGCATTCCAGGTTCGTCTCCTGGTCGAATCGCTTGACATAGTGCCGGTCGCTGCGAGCGAACAGCTTCCAATCGATGCTCGCCGGGTCGTCACCAGGCAGATACTGCCGATATTCGCTGAACTCGACGCTGAACCCCTTGTAGGGGCTGCGATGCAACCCGCTCAGGAATCCTTCCACCAGCGCACGGGCGATCAGCTCCAGGGAACCGATCCGCGCCACGATGGCCGGATCGAGACACGACAGCTCGCCCGCGGCGCCCCGCATGGCAGTTCCCTGCTACATTCCGCTGGCCGGCGCCGGGACCGCATCGATCAGCCTCGTGATCACATCGTCGGCGCCCACGCCGTCAGATTCGGCGTAGAAATTGGTGATGATTCGGTGACGCAGGATCGACGGAGCCAGCGCGCGGATGTCGCCGATGGACACGTTGTAACGGCCGGCCATGAGCGCGCGAGCCTTGCCGCCGAGAATCAGGGCTTGCGAGGCGCGCAGGCTCGCCCCCCATTTCACCCATTTCCCGACGAACTCCGGACTGTTCGCTTGTCCCGGCCGCGACGCGTCCACAAGACGCACCGCGTAGCGGGCGATCTCTTGGGCGACCGGCACCCGGCGAACGAGCCGCTGCGCGGCGAGGATCTCGTCGCCGCCCAGGATGCGCGTCAATACCGGTTCGTGATCACCGGTCGTCTCCGTCACGACGCGCACCTCGTCGTCTTCAGAGAGATACCGGATGACGACATTGAGCATGAACCGATCCAGTTGCGCCTCGGGCAATGGATAGGTTCCTTCCAGCTCGATCGGGTTCTGTGTCGCAAGAACGAAGAACGGGCGCTGCAGCGGGTACGTCCGGCCGGAGGCCGTAACGTGGTATTCCTGCATCGCCTCGAGCAGCGCGGCCTGGGTCTTGGGGGGCGTCCGGTTGATCTCGTCGGCGAGGATGATCTGCGCGAAAATCGGCCCCTTCACGAACGTCAGGGCACGATGCCCGCCACCGCTCTCCTCGAGAATCTCCGTGCCCGTGATATCCGCCGGCATCAGGTCCGGGGTGAACTGGATTCGCTTGAAGCGCAGATCGAGGATATTGGCCAGCGATTTGATCAGCAGGGTCTTGGCCAGCCCCGGTACGCCGGTGACGAGACAGTGCCCGCCGGTGAACAGCGCGGTCAACACAAGGTCGATGACCTCGTCCTGACCAATGATCGCCTTCCGCAACTCGTCGAGTACCTGCCGCCGGCTGTCGGCCAGTCGGGCAGCGGCGTCGGCGGTGTCCCTGACGGTTGTATCCATGCTGTTGGTCGCACGCGTCCCGGCAGCGTCCTGGCCAGGGGTCATCGGGCGCCATGCGCGTGTCGTCCGTGCCAGGCAGTGCCGCGCCAGGGTCGCGGTGCGACGCCGGACGTGCACGAGGGGACGCCGGTACTCAGTGCGTCAGCGCGTAGACGACCTCGTTGATCATCATCCGGTAGGCCTGAGCGGTGTACTTGATATACCCAGGATACGCTTCGGCGTTCGACCACTCCCAGCCGTCACCCATGTCGGTGTTGAAGTTGATCAGCACCATCGCGCGCCCATCGTCATCCAGTATCGCGTGGATACCCGCCTCGTACCCGCCCTTCTCCCAGGTGACCCCGTTGAAGAACGACCCGAGCCCGGGAATCTGCGGATACTCCGTCAACCGGTAGAAGCTGCTGAAGACGGCATGATCCGGTGGCAGCTTCACGATGTCCCGATCCGGGAACACCCGTCGCAACTGGCGCGCCACCGCGTCCCACTCGATCGGACCGTGAAAGTCGTCGAACGTGGCAGTTCCCCCGCGGGTCAGGAACTCGCGCAAGATCTCCACCTCCCGTGCGGTGAGGCGGAGGTTTCCCGGTTCGACGAAATAGATCCAGGGGTACTCCCACAGCCGTTCATCGTCGAGCGTGAGCACGATCGGCTCATTGACATGGATGGAGGTCACGCGCCCCAGCCGGCGGGACAGATTCTGTTCGGCGGCGGGACCGTCGATCGCCCATGGATCGCTCCAATATTGCGCGCGAAACGCCTGCAACTGCGCCTCTTCGGTGCTGTACCGAATTCGCGCAAACGTCCACTCGAGCCCGTCGAGCTGTGGCACGGGCGTCCCGGAGTCGATGGAGGTGATGAGCGCGCCCGGCGGTTGAGCGGCGGTCAACGGGGCGGCGGCGATGGCCACGACGAACGCGAACACACCGGCCGGCCCTGATCTCACGCACCAGCCTCAACGATCTGCAGCAGCAACTCCAGCGCGCGTTCGTAGGCGGGCGCGATTTCGAGCCCCTTGATCACCTCGCGTTTCGCGTCGTCGAGCCGGCCCGCGGCCAGATAGCTTTCCGCCAGATCGATGTGCGTCGCCACGCGATCGACCGGCCCGATGGCCAGTGCGACCTCGAACTCGCGGGCCGCCACGACATGATCGGCGCGCGTCTTCGCCAGACGGCCGAGCACCTGGTGCGGCGCCGAGTCGAAGGGATCGATTTCGGCGACCAGCTCGTACGCGCGACGCATGCGCGCCTCGTCTTCGGCGTCCACGGCCAGCGCCGCAAGCTGCCGGGCCGACTCGATGTCCCGGTGGTCATACTCGAGATGGGCTTCAAGGTAGTCCATCGCAAGTCCCGGGTCCTCCTGTTCGATCGCGATCGCCGCCAGCGGCACCCTGGGGCTTCCGGCGCCGGTCGCCATCGGGGCCAGGGTGACCGCTGTCTCGTAGGCGCGCTTCGCCGCGTCGATATTGCCGGCCGCCTGCAGCGCGCGGCCAGCAGCCATCTGCACGGGGAAGCTCCCAGGATGCTCTTCAAGCAGATCGAGCAGCCGCTCGAGGCGGTTCTCTTCATCCGCATCCGCCGGGGGCGCCGGCTGCTCGGGCCCCTGCATGGCGATTCGCAGATCTCCGAAGCGCTCCTCCACCGCCACGTCGAACGAGGCCTGCAGGGTGTCGAACCCGAGCCCGACCCGCGCCAGCGCCGACTCCGTGTCGAGCCCGTCCCCATAGGCATACAGAAGCTGACGGATGGTGTCCTCCCCGTAGTGATCGACGATGTGCTCGACCAGAACCGACGCCTGGAAGTACGCCATCGAGATCGTCTCGGGGCGGGAGAACCCGGCGTTGAGATCGCGCAGCGAGAGCACCTCGTTCTCGTTGAGCGCCGCGACGAAACTGAGGTCCTGGTCCCGCGCCCAGTCACGTCGAGCCCGCTTCTCTTCAAATGTCGACAACCCTTCCGTCAACCAGCGGGGCACGCGCTGGTTGGACATCTGCAGGGTGATCACGTGGGCCACTTCGTGCCACAACGTCGACTGCCAGTTGAAATCGCCCGGTGTCCGCGCCCGCGGCGAGTCGAGCGTGACGACCTTTCCGAAGCAGGCTCCCAACGCGCCGATCATCCCGGGCAGTCCGAGCGTGCGCACCGCAAAGTCATCGTGGCGCGGGAAGACTTCGATCAGGATCGGTCCTTCGACCTCGAACTGGTAGCGCGCCGACAGGTCGTCCAGCGCCTGCTGCGCCAGCGACAGTACATAGTCCTTGAGCACCGGCGCTTCGTCCGGATGGAGCCGGACGATCAGATCGCCCGCCTCGAATGTCTCGAACTCGTCGAGGGCGTCGAGCAGATCGAGCAGGTTGTTGGTGATGATGTCGAAGGGATCCTCGGCAAACGAACGTTCGAGCGCCACGCGAGCGCCTGGTTCATCACCGGTCCGCAGCAGATGCATGCCCAGCTCGGCGTAGCTCCGGGTGTTGCCGGGGTCGATCTCCAGTCCCCGGCGCACGAGGGCCACCGCCTCTTCGAACCGGTAGTTCCGCGCCGTGAGATTGCCGGCGACACGGAACACATCGCCGTAGACCGGATTGATGGCGAGCACGCCGGCCACTTCCGCCTCGAAGTCCTCCAGGCGGTCTTCGACATAGGCGACGGCGGCGGTCAGCGAGCGGGCTTCGAGGCTTTGCGGGTTGATCGCCAGCGCACGCTCGATCGAGGCCCGGGCCGCCTCGTGGTCACGGTCGTCCAGGTCACGCTGGGCGAGAAAAAGGTGCGCGTCGACGAAGTCGGGCGACAACTCGAGCGCCCCCGACGCCGCGTTTCGCGCGCTCGGGGGATCGGTGTCGGCGAGGGCGCGGGCCAGACCGAGGAGCGCGGGGGTCCACTGGTCGTCAAGGCGCAAAGCGTCCGTGAACGACGTCGACGCCTCGAGTGGGTCGTACTTGTCTCCGAACAACTCGCCCCACAGCGTGTGAAACGCCGGGTCGTCAGGCGCTTCGCGCGCTGCGTTCCGAACCAGGCTGTTCGCCAGATGGTATTCGCCCAGTGCCCGCGCCGCCTGCGCGGCCCGATAGAGATCCAGCGGCTCGCGCGACCGTTGCAGACGATCGAGGATCGCGTCGAGGCGTGGCGCCGCCTCGTCGCGCCGTCCAAGATAGTCGTACAGCAGCGCCAGCTCCAGGCCGGCCGCACTGATCGGGTTGGCGTCGGCGACCGGCGCCAACCGCTCCTCGGCCGCCTCGTAGTTCCCGCGCTGAATGTCCAGCCGGGCCAGCAACGCCGCCGCGGCGGGATCCTCCGGGGTGCGGCTCGCCGCCAGCGCGCGCGCCTCGTCAGCGGCGCCGTGGGCCAGCGCGCGGGTCGCGTCACGATGAAACTGCTGCTCTTGGGCCCGCGTGTACCGCGGCTGCGCCATGACCGCCGCCGGCAACAGCACCACGATACAGAGCAGAAGGCGAATCGCCGGGGTGACGATAGTTGTCATGGACACCTCGATTATATCCGGGCGAACGAGGCAGTCGGCAGATCACATGAAGGCCACCGACTGATGTGACGGAATCTCGAAGCGGCGCCGGCATTTCACGCAGGACACCATGTCGTCGATCCGCACCATGTAGTTGCGAAGCTTGCGAAACATCTCGCGGTCGTGCGCATCGGCGCCGCGTGGAGGCTGCGCCTTCTTGAGACGACGGATCCACCGCACCTGATACTCGGCCCGATGCCGGCAGTTGGGACAGGTGTAGGTGGCCGGTTTCAACTCCTGGCGTTCGTTGAAGAACTCCCTCTCGTGGCGTGACATGTGAAGATCATATCGAATGTCGGAGTGGACGACGGTCACGTTCTACATTTCGGGCCACGGGTTCGGTCACGCGTCGCGGCAGATCGAGGTCATCAACGCGCTGACCCGGCTGCGTCCGGACTGTCGCGTCCTGGTCCGGACGAGCGCCCCACGCTGGCTGTTCGACACGTCGCTGACCGGGACGGTCGACATCCAGCCGGTGACGCCGGACACCGGCGTCGTGCAGATCGACAGCCTGCACGTGGACGTGGACGCCACCGTCGCGCGGGCCCGGGACTTCTACCGCACGTTCGACGCGCGCATCGTCAGCGAATCGCGCCGACTGGCGCGCGAACGAACCGTGCTGGTGATCGGCGACATCCCGCCGCTGGCGTTCGCCGCGGCCGCGGCGGCCGGTGTCCCGGGCATCGCAGTGGGCAACTTCACGTGGGACTGGATCTATGCGCACTACCGCACCCTGATGCACACGACGCCGGACCTGCTGCCGCGCATGCGGGACGCCTACGCAGCGGCCCACCTGGCCCTCCGGCTCCCGATGTCCGGCGGCTTCGAGACGTTCGGCACCGTGGTTGACGTGCCGCTCATCGCCAGGCACGCCCGGCGCGCGCCGGCCGAGACGCGGGCGATCTTGGGACTGCCGGCCACCCGCCCGTTGATGCTGGTGTCCTTCGGAAAATATGGACTCGGCGCCATCGAGTGGACGAGGGTGCGCGCACTGCGCGAGTTGGGGGTGGTGCTGACGCACGACCCGATCGACAGCGGGTCGGTGGCCGACGCCGTCGACGCCGCCAACCTGTATCGCATCGATCTCCCGGCCGCCGCCGCACAGGGGGTGC
This sequence comes from Vicinamibacterales bacterium, assembly GCA_965220695.1. GTDB lineage: Bacteria > Acidobacteriota > Vicinamibacteria > Vicinamibacterales > UBA8438 > UBA9620. The sequence continues at coordinate 2,084,299 of OZ244838.1, forward strand.
GGTACGAAGATCTGGTGGCGGCCGTCGACATCGTGCTGACCAAACCGGGATACGGCATCATCGCCGAATGCGCGGCCAACGACACGGCACTGGTCTACACGTCTCGAGGCGAATTCGCCGAATACCGCGTGCTGGTCGAAGCCATGCCCCGCCTGCTGCGGTGCGCGTTCATCGATCACGCCGACCTGTTCGCGGGACAGTGGCAGCGGGCCGTGGACGCCGTGCTGTCACGGCCGCCCGTCACCCGCCCGAGAACCGATGGCGCGCAGGTGATCGCGCGCTACCTGTCGTCGCACCTGTGCACGACCGGGGCATGACGCCGGCCGCCGGAGCATTGTGGGACCGGCGGCGGCCGCGTGCCGCGAACTACTCGTGCGCGTTCTTGGTGCAGGTGACGAGTGACCAGATACGGGGAATGTTCACCTTCTCGATGGATACCGGCTCAAGGCCGGCCTGGTTCAGGAATTCCTGCAGATCGAGGTCCGCCTTGAACCCGCAGTGCACGGTCAACGGCGAAATGCAACGCTCGACGCGCGCCGCCAGCCGGTGCGAACTGCGGAAGTGATTGAGAAACACGAAACGGCCGCCGGGGCGGCAGACCCGCCGCATCTCATGGACCGTCCTGACCGGATCGGACACGACGCTGATGGTGTACGGCGCGTAGACGATGTCGAACGAATCGTCCGGAAACGTCAAGTCCTCGGCATTCATCTGCAGCAGCCGAACGTTTGTGACGCGACGCCGCGCGATGCGCTTCTCGGCCTTCTCGAGCATCGCCGCCGACAGGTCGATACCGGTGACGGTACAGTCCTTCGGATACAGCGCCGCGTTGATCCCGGTGCCCACTCCGACCTCGAGCACCCGATCACCGGAACGGATTCCCAGTCGACGGATCGATTTCACCCGGCCGGCGTGCAGCGTCGGACCGAAGAAGAAGTCGTACCACACCGAAATCTGCTCGTACACCCCCAGGACGTGGGCTGTTTCGACGGAGGCGACAGACAACGCGCGTGCGGCCGTGTCAGGCGATGCCAGGATCTCCTTGACATCCGGATCTCGGAACTGTGGGGACATGAACTTGCGCTCCAGACGCATGAGGGGCACGCGACGGCGACTCAGGGGAGCGCAGCCTGAAATCTCGCCCGGCCTCAGAGACGGTGACCGTGCGACTATATTCGGTCGTCCATGAATCGGCAAGCGCGGCCGACGATTGGCCACGCCCCTCGCGGGTCAGCGGCACGCCTCCCACCACCCATGACAGCTCGTAACTCCTTCAGAAGTAATACCTTGACGGGATTCATCGGTTTGACATCGCTATCGGCGCACCAGTATAGTCACGACACACGGGTCATTGCGGTCAGCGTGCCGCATGTGCTCCGACCGAGGCCGTGCCGGAAGAAAGAGTCCTTTCCGCCGAGACGCTGCTGACCACCCTGGTGATGAAGGTGGCCGTCATGGCCGTCCTGGCGACCATGCTGGTCCGATTCGGCCAGTTCCGCCGCATTCTGCTCACCGAGAAACGAGCCTGGCGCGAGCGGCTCACCTTCGCGTTCGCCTTCGGCATTCCGGCCAGCATCGCCATTGTCGCGCGCCTGCTCAACTTCGAGGCAGCCGACCTGTCGCTGGCAGGGTCCTTTCTGGCCGGTCTGATCGCCGGTCCCTACGCGGGCGCCATCGTCGGATGCCTGGTCGGCTTCCCGGCACTGCTGGCCGGCGAGTGGATCGCCATCCTGTTCTCGGTAGGCTGCGGGTTCGCCGGAGGCGGGTTGCGCGAGGTGGCCCCCAAGGAAGCGATCTGGTACGTGACGCCACTGCTCGTCACCACCTTTCATCGCCACACCTGGAGACTCTTCAGGCGGTTTCGCATCGACTGGCAGCTCACGCTGCTGGCCGCGCCGATCGGCCTCGAGCTGCTGCGGCAGGCGCTGGGATCGCGGTTCGGTGACGCCCGCCTGTTCTACCTGGCCCCCCCCAATGCCTGGATGCTTGTGTTGATCGTGCTGACCACCGTGCTGTCGGTGGCGGTGCCGATCAAGATCTGGAACACGGCGCGGATCGAGCACCGGCTGCAGGAACAGGAGAAGTTGCTGATGGCGGCGCGCGTCGAGGCGCTCGCCAGCCAGATCAACCCGCATTTCCTGTTCAACACGCTGACGTCGATCTCGTCGTTGATCCGCTCCCAGCCGGACACGGCGCGTATGCTGATCGCCAAGTTGTCCGGGCTGCTGCGACGGCTGCTGCGGAGCCAGGAGCACTTCGTCACGCTGCGGGAAGAGTTGCAGTCAATCGACGAGTATCTCGACATCGAGACGATTCGATTCGGACCGACGCTCGGCGTAAGAAAACAGATCTCATCGGAGACGCTGGATCAGATGGTGCCGAGCATGCTGCTGCAACCGCTCGTGGAGAACTCGATCAAGCACGGGCTCTCGCGGAAGGTCGGAGGCGGCCACATCACGATCTCGAGCAGACGCACTGGCGGACTCACCGTGATCGAGGTCGTTGACGACGGTCTGGGCATGGTGACCGACGGTCCCAGCCAGGACACCTCCAGCGGCATCGGCTTGCGTAACGTCGATGAACGCCTGCGCGTGATCTACGGGGCGAACTACCGCCTGAAGATCAGCAGCGTTCCCGGCGAGGGCACCTGCGCCAGAATCGAGATTCCGGAACTCGTAATTCCGCAGCATGTGTCGGCGTAGATTGTTGATAAAATGCCCCTGCGAGTACTGGTCGCCGATGACGAGCAACTGGCGAGGAACGAGTTGTGTTTTCAGCTCGATCAGCTCAGCGACCTCGAAGTCGTGGATCAGGCGGTCGACGGCCCGCAGGCGGTGTCGCTGGCCCGCACGCTGGTGCCCGACCTGCTGTTGCTCGACATCCAGATGCCCGGGCTGACCGGGTTCGAGGTGGCGCGGCAGGTGCTCGATCTCGGCGTACCGATTCATGTGGTGTTCGTTACCGCATTTGATCAGTACGCCATCGAGGCGTTCGAAGTGAACGCCGTCGACTATCTGCTGAAGCCGGTCGAGCCGTCCCGGCTGTCGCAGACGATTCAGCGGGTGCGCCGGCTGGTGGCCGCCCGTGACACGGCGGAAGGACCGGTTGCAAACAAAGAGCTCGAACGGATCGTCCAATATGTAGCAGAGCGGCAAAGCCGGCGAGAGCGTCTGGCGATCAAGACGGGCGAGCGTTTTCTCCTCGTTCAGGCCGACGAGGTCGTCTACGCCTCGCTGGCGGACGACGTCATCACCATCGTCACGCCCACGGTCACCGGCGCGTCGAACTATCGAACACTGGATGAACTGCATTCGCATCTCGACCCGGCGGTGTTCTGGCGCGTGCATCGGTCGCACCTGGTCAACATCAACAAGATCAAGGAGATAGTCCCCTGGTTCAGTCGAAACTACATCCTGAGGATGAAGGACGGGAAAGGGACGGAAATCCCGGTGAGCCGAACGCAGACCAAGCGTCTCAGGGAATATCTGAGCATGTAGACGGTGATCCGAGTTTCCACCCGCCGGAGAGTCCGGCGCACCACCTGGCGCCAAGCCAGGCCTACGACGAGGCGCGGCGCGCGCATCGTTCGATCGTGCTCGCACGAGTGGGCGAGGAGGTGGTCGCGTGGCTGAAGACGTTCGCCTCGGCCGCCGTCTACGCCACGCTCATCGTGACCTTCGGGTTCCAGGTCGCGCGGGTCGAGGGCAAGAGCATGGAGCCGACGCTCAAGAACCTGGACCGGCTCATCGTCAACAAGGCGCTGTATCAGTTTCTGGGTGAGCCTGAGCGGGGCGACATCGTGATGCTCTACTACCCCCGCGACCCTGACAAGTCGTTCGTCAAGCGGATCATCGCCCAGGAGGGCGACACCGTCCGCATCGAGGACGGCCACGTGTACGTCAACGAGGTTCTGCTCGAGGACGAATACGTGCCGCCCGACTTTCGCAGCCACGAAGACCATGGCCCGGAAGTCGTGCAGGCCGCACACTACTTCGTCATGGGAGACAACCGGAACAACAGTTCCGACAGCCGGTTCTGGGGACAAGTTCCCGAACGGTACGTAATCGGCAAGGTGCAGTTGCGCTGGTGGCCGCTCACCACGGCCACGCTGTTCGACTAGGAGTCCTGCGGATTGGGCTGCGCGTAGAGCGCCTCGATCACCTCGGTCCAGCGCGCCTCGACGATACGCCGCCGCACCTTCAGGGTCGGCGTGAGCTCGCCGCCGGCGACCGAGAACTCGACCGGCAGGAGGGCGAACGTCTTGACCTGCTCGAAGCTCGCCAGTTCGCTGTTCGCGCGTTCGACGATCGGTTCGAAGACGGCGCGCACGTCGGCGCGTCTCACGAGCTCGTCGCGGCCTGCCCCGGCCGCCGCCGGGACCCGTTGCGCAAGCGTGGGGAAATCCGGTACGAGCAGGACTGCGATGAACCGGCGGCGGTCACCGATCAGGACTGCCTCGGCCACGACCGGGTCCCGCTTGAGCAGCGCCTCGATCGGCTGCGGCGCGACGTTCTTCCCGCCCGCCGTGACGATGAGCTCCTTCTTGCGATCCGTGATCGTCAGGTAGCCGTCGGCATCGATCCGACCGATGTCACCCGTGTGAAACCAACCGTCTCGAATGGCTGCCGCGGTCGCTTCGGGATCGTCGTAGTAGCCGATCATCACGTTCGGACCGCGGGCCAGGACTTCCCCGTCGCCGGCGATGCGAAGCTGGACGCTGGCCAGCGGCAACCCCACCGATCCCAGCCTGGCCCGGCCTAGCGGCGTCGTCGTCAGCGCCGGCGAGGTTTCGGTCAGTCCGTAGCCCTCGAGCACCGGCAGCCCGACGGCAAACAGAAACTCGGCAACCTCACGCCCGAGCGGTGCGCTGCCAGACACCACGAACCGCAGCCGACCTCCCGTCCGCGCGCGAATCTTCGACAGCACGAGACGATCGGCGATCGGCAGTTGCAGGCGGGTCAGCGCCCCTGGTGCAGCGCCGGCCAGACCTGCCGCCGCCGCCGCGTGCCCCACCCCGACCGCCCACGCGAAGAGCGCCTGCCGCACCCGCGGCGCGGCGGCCACGGCTTCGATAATCCGCGCGCGCAGCTTTTCGTACACCCGTGGCACCCCGGTCATGACCGTCGGGCGCACCCGCTGCATGTCGCGGCCAAGGGTCTCGATGGCCTCCGCGAAGGCGACGGTCGCCCCCTTGTACAAATAGAGGTAGACCACCATCCGTTCGAACGCATGGCTGAGGGGCAGGAACGACAGCGCGGTGTCCTCCCCGGTGATCTCGATCACACGGTCGGCATCCATGATGTTCGCAATGAAATTGCGATGGGACAGCATCACGCCCTTGGGCCGACCGGTGGTGCCCGAGGTGTAGATGATGGTGGCCAGGGCGTCGGGCTCGATCGCCTGCGCGCGCTCCTTGAACATGCGGCCGAGCCCGTTCTCGGTCATCAGGCGCCGATGGCCGCGCTCGATGAGGGCCGGCAGCGGGAGTTCGTCTCCGGCGCCGTCCGCGCCGGCATCCATCACCACGATGGTGTCGAGCGCCGGCAGCCGCTGCCGTTCTTCGCGAACCTTCGCGGCCTGACTGTCGTCGGCCGCCACGACGACCCGCGCCCCGGAGTGCGCCAGGATGTATCCGACCTGGTTTGCAGGCAGTGTCGCATAGACCGGCACCGTCACCGCCCCGGCGGTCAGGACGGCCAGATCGACCACCGTCCACTCGGGGCGGCTGTCCGAGAGGATCGCGACCCGGTCTCCGGCCCCGACACCGAGGCTCTCGAGACCCAGGCTGAGGTCGCGCACCTCGTCGAACAGCTCCCGGCTCGATCGGTCCTGCATCAGGTCGCCGACGCAACGACGCAGCAGCACCGGTTTCGGATGTCGTCCCGAAACATGGAACGGCAATTCGGCCAACGTGCGGATGTGCGTTTCAGTCATTGGTTCTGGCAGCCCAGTTTCCGCTTCGTCCTCCGGTCTTCGCGATGAGCCGGATCTCGCCAATCACCATCGTCTTGTCCACCGCCTTCACCATGTCATACACGGTCAGGGCGGCAACGGCCACCGCGGTCAACGCCTCCATCTCGACCCCCGTCTGCCCGACGGTACGCGCACTGGCCTCGATGTCGTATCCGTCGTCGCGGGCGTGCAGTTCTACGGCGACGTGCGACAGCGGCAGTGGATGACACAGCGGGATGAGGTCGGCGGTGCGCTTCGCCGCCATGATACCGGCGAGCCGCGCCGTGTCCAGCGGGTCGCCCTTGGCGATCCGCCCACTGCGAATCAGCGCGAGCGCGTCGGGCGCAATCACGATGGACCCGCGCGCGACCGCCTCGCGCCGCGTCACCGACTTCTCGCTGACGTCGACCATGCGAGCGCTGCCGTCGTCGTCGACATGAGACAGACGGGGGCGTGTCGCACGGGATGCGGGACGTTTGCTGGAAGTGGGCATCTGTTCACACCGGTCCGGCGTCGACGTTACCCTCTCGCCAGGTAGTAGGACAGACTCTCGAGCGATACCGTTAGGTCGACGCTCTTCATCTTGACGTCGCTCGGTACCCGTAGCGCCCCCGGCGAGAAGTTCAGCAGCGCCTTGATTCCGGCGGCGACGACCGTGTTGACAACAGTCTGGGCCGATGCCGCCGGCACCGCGATCACGCAAATCGTAATGCCTTCGTTCGTGGCGATGCGCTTCAGATCGCCGATGTCATGGATGCGTACGCCGCTACGCGAAACGCCGCCGACCTTCTCCTGCTGTGAATCGAACAGCGCAACGATTCGAAACCCGTCCTGCCGAAAGCCCGGGTAGTCGGCCAACGCGAGTCCCAGATTGCCGGCGCCGATGATCGCCACGTTCAGCCGCCGGTCCAGCCCGAGAATCTGGCGCAGCCGCTGGCGGAGATCCTTCACCACGTAGCCGACCCCGCGCACCCCGAGGTCTCCGAAATGCGACAGGTCCTTGCGTATCAGGGCGGCGTTGAGGTCGAATTCGGCCGCCAGCATCTGGGACGACACCGTACGCGTTCCGGCGGCGTCGAGCTCATTGAGAAACCGCAGATACAACGACAGCCGGTTCGTCGTCTGCTCGGAAACCTGACCCGCCATGCTTGCATCGCACCCGAACGGCGCCCGCCGCAGCACCGTGCATCGCCTCAACCGTTGCCGTGAGTATATGTTAAATTGTCCTGGTGTTCCGCCGATCGACGACGCTGGCTGCCGCCTGCATGACCGTGGCCGCGCTAGGCGCCGCGGGCGCTGGTCTTTCGGCCCAACCGGTCCGGCGCACCCCGACGACGGTGGCCGCGCTCAATGCCTACACCAGCTTCTTTCACCGTCAGCCGGTCGTTGTACGAGCTACGGCGGAAGGCGATCTGCGTAACGTCTTTTTGACGAACGGAGAGCACCGCATTCGCGCCATCAACGTGGCGCCCCCGGTCGCCGGCGCACCGGAACTGCTGGAGGTCGACGGGACGTTCTGGGACATCGGCCGTCTGGAGCCGAACGATTCACGGGTGGCGCAGCACGGCATCGAGCAACTCTCGCAGCGACTCTTCAACAAACCCTGGCCGGCCAGCGGAGAGTTGAGGCTCCTGATCGCCGACGAGACCCGGCGGGCGGTCCCGGACGACGCGTTCACCTTGCAGAGCCTCGCCCTGGAACCCGCGCTGTATCTGGACCGTACCGTGACGGTCGTCGGCCGTTTCCGCGGCCGGAATCTCTACGGTGATCTGCCCGAGGCGCCCGGCACCAGCCCGGACGATTTCGTGCTGCGCGCCGGGACGGCTGCCGCCTGGATCGTTGGCAAGGAACCGAAGGGCCGGGGATTCGAACTTGACGTCATGGCGCGGGTCGACACCGGACGCTGGCTGCAGGTGACCGGGGTGGTGTCCGGCAGCGACCGCCTGATCGAAATCGAAGCGAGCGAGATTGCGCAGGTCGAGCGTCCGGAGACACCGGCGCCGGCGGTCACCGCAGACCTGCGCGCACCCGGCCCAGCCCCGGAAGTGATCTTCTCGACACCGACCCAGGATGACACCGCGGTCGCCGTCGACGCCCTGGTCCGCTTGCAGTTCTCGCGCGATATGGCGGAGGACTCGTTCGAGGGCGATGTCGATGTCGCCTACCTGGGCGCAACCGATGACCAGTTGGAATTCGAGGTCGAGTACCGCCCGCTGAACCGGGTGCTCAACGTCATCCTCGCCGAGCCGTTCAAACCCTACAGCACGCTGGAAGTGACGCTCGGAGACGGCATCCTCGCCACCGACGGGGCCGCGCTCCAACCATTCACGCTGCGATTCTCGACCGGCGCATCGTAGCAGCCCCGGACTCACTGAATGGGACCCGCCGAGAGCAGGTTCTGCATCGCCGATCGCGTCGCCTCGATCAGCGCGGACCGCTGCTCCACCTCGAACCGGGCCGGTTCGATCGGCGCCCCGATGCGCACGCTGACCGCCACCGGCCGAATGATGGGGCTGCCCTTGCGCATCGCCTGACGCGTACCGAGAATCGTCAACGGTACGACGACCGCGTTGCCCCGCAGCGCCATCACGAATCCGCCCTTCTTGAATGGCAGCAACTCGCCGGTCCGGCTGCGTGTGCCCTCCGGGAAGACGAGAAAAGAGTCGCCTTCGCACAACGCGGCGGCCGCGGTGTCGATCGCCACCCGGCTCTGCTCACGGCTGCGGCGCTGGATCGGCACGAACCCGGCGGTGTCGAACACCGTCGACAGCAGCGGAATCTTGTGGATCTCCGCCTTGTACAGAATCTTCAGCTTCGGATGCGCCGCGGACAGCGCCAGGTAGACGATGGGCGGCTCCAGATTGCTCGCATGGTTCACGCAATAGACCGACGCGCGGGTCTGGTCGACATGCACCCCGCCGGCGACGCGATAGCGAATGCCGACCGTGGCCAGCCCCAGGCGACATCCCTGACGGCCAAGCCAATACAGCACTTCGGTGCGACGGATGACCAGCGCAAGGAGAATGCCGGGCGGCGCGACGATGATGATGTAGAGTGAAACGAGAAGGTAGGCTGCAACGGAGCGTAAAGCCGCTACGGCAGTCCACAGCGCTCCGAACATGACAGGCCCGATCGAGTCCTGGACGACGAGGGCACAGAAGACGAAGGCCGATACGGTGCTTCCGAATCAGCCTCTCCGTCGTGTACGTGCGCTCAGGGGTTCAGGCCTCAGGGGGCGGGCGCCGGCTCTTGTTCGAGCGCGGCGGCATCGGCCTTCGCTTTGGTCACCTTGGCTCGAGCGATCGCACGGTCTCGATTCACGAAACAACGCTCGAGCGCCTTGTTCACCTTCTGATCGATCGCCTCGGTGCTATCTCCCGCCACCTCGGACATTTCCGAGACGACGAGAAACTTCGCGCGATCGAGCATCCGCTTTTCGCGAAACGACAGATTCTTGGTCTTGGACAGAAACGTCAGATTCTTCAACACATCCACCACGTCGTAGATCGACCCGGTGCGCATCTTGTCCGAATTGTCCTTGAACCGACCCTTCCAGTTCTGGTGGTTGTCAATCTTGCCGTTCCCGAGAAGCGTGAACAGTTTCTTCACTTCGTGCCTGCCGATCGCCCGGCGCAATCCCACCCCTTCCACGTTGTCGACTGGCACCAGCACGATAGTGTCGCTGTCGGCCATACGCATCGAGTAGAACCCGCCAGTCGTCCCCATGATGGTACGGGTCTCGATACGCTCGACGACGCCCAGCCCGTGGTTCGGGTAAATGACCTTGTCTCCAACCTCGAATTTCACACTGCCCCCAGTTGGATACGAGTTGCCAGCGCGTGCACAGACTTCTGAGCATAGCCGATTTGGCGCTTCAGATCAACGGCAAACCCATTGAATCGATAGAGTTAGCCGGTTATCCGGGATCCGGCGCAACCTCGGACCGGCGTCTCGAACGCCGGCCGCGATCCCCCCGGCGCCGGCAGAGGTGTCGCTGAACTGGTGTAGAGTAGGGATCTCGGAACGGTCGAGAGGTTCAGATGCGCACCCGAACATCCGCTCTGGCATCGCTGCTGGCCGTGGCCCTGCTGGCCCCGGTGTCTCCGGTCAGCGTCACCGCGCGGCAGCAACCGGCGAGTCTGGCACCCTACGTGCCGACGCCCTACGACGTGGTCAACCGCATGCTCGAGCTGGCCGGTGTCACCCGGGACGACGTCGTCTACGACCTGGGCTGTGGCGACGGCCGCATCGTGATTACCGCCGCCGAGCGGTACGGGGCGCGCGGCGTCGGCATCGACTACGACCCCGAGCGAATCGCCGAAGCCAACGCCAACGCCGAACGCCGCGGCGTGCAGCACCTCGTCACCTTCATCGAGCAGGACGCGATGCTGGCCGACGTATCGGACGCGACCGTGGTCACGTTGTATCTGCTGTCGTCGTCCAACCGGAAGCTCCGGCCGATTCTGACCCGGCAACTCAAGCCGGGCTCGCGTATCGTGTCGCACGCCTTCCGAATGGGAGACTGGGAACCGACAGTAACGGACGAATTCGCAGACGAGCGGGGTAATTCGCGCACGCTCTACCTGTGGCGTACGGACGGGACGGTACGTCCGTAACACACGATAGCCGCGGGGCCCGTCAGGGGCCGCGCGCACGCGCCCTCCGTGCCGGAGTGGTGAAACTGGCAGACGCGCGGGACTCAAAATCCCGTGGAGCTTGGCTCCGTGCGGGTTCGACCCCCGCCTCCGGCACCAACACCCCTTCCCCGCCGTGCCCGTAACGTCCCAGTATTTGACCTAAGCCACTTCAAATAAGCGAGTTACTGGCTTGACAATTCCGTCTTGGCGCGCCAGTTCCGCAACTCCCGCGCCTTACGTGACAGAGCCATCGGCTGCGTGTACCGCACCGAGGGCGCGCGGGGCTACGCGCAGGCTTCGGCGTTCACGCGCAGATACCTCTCGAGGAACTCATCAAGCAGTTGCGAGACGGCGTTGAGGATCTCGGCGCCGTCGTTGACGCCATCCTCAACGCCAAAGCGCGCTCCGACCGAGCCGCTGGCGATGCGGGTGAGCCCAGTGACTTGGTCCATGACGGGTTTTTCGTACTTGACACTCACCTGGTACCGGCCAACGCCGTCCTCCGGGATGAGCTCGATCGCGACGATGAGCGCCGATTGCTGCGGACCGGTCAGTTCGTCGGCATGGACGCGGGCCGCGCGTAACCGGCTCTCGGCGGCGTCCTGGACCGGCGCTGCAAGGCGCGGACGTTCCGGCGACCTGATGGTGACCGCCATCGGGCCGCAGCCGTTGAAGAGGACACGCCGTTCGAATTGGGCGGCTCGGTCCGTATCACTCTGTTGCGCGCCAGCGGACGCACCGCCCAGCGCCAGCAGCGCCACCCCGAGGACGATCCATCTGCGCATGCCCCGACTCTACCACGCCGGCCAGCGCTGAGCGAGGCCCCTGGCTGGCCAGGCACTGCGCACGGATCAGGGCTGTAACCGCCCGGCGGCGGACACCGCCGGAAACCCCGAAAACGGAACCCGTCGGGAAAATCCTTGTGTACGGGTGCCCCGTCCTGTGGCTGCGGCGACACGAAAAGAGATCCCCCCCGGTCGATCGGGCGCGGTCGTCGGCATCTGGGATCGTCGCCGGGGCTGCCGGCCGGAGTCGAGGTCGCCGCCGGGGTCGTGATCGAGGTCGGGGTCGTGCTCGAGGTCGGCCAGGTCGCCGGCGACGGCTGGCGGTCGAGCCGAACCCGGAGAAACCGTCTGAGCGGCCCTGAGCGCGACGCACGGCCACCGAGCGGATGTTTTTTCGGCGCGGTCGGGTTCGTCGTCCGTCGGCGGTGTTCTGTGGCGCGCGTGGGCGATCCTCGGCACGTTCCCCGGCCGGGGGACCGGTGCGGATCGGGTCTTGACACGGAAAATATCTTGCACGATAACTGTAATTTCCGACCAGGATAGCTGGTCGTAATCGTCGCCCTTGTTCTCTAACACCGGGTAAGCTACTCGCGGTCCGTGCCTATGAATTCTTCCAACGAGCTCTACTACGGCGACAACCTCGACGTGCTCCGCCTGCACGTCCTCGACGAGTCGGTCGATCTCGTCTACCTCGATCCCCCGTTCAACTCGAACGCCAACTACAACGTGCTGTTCGCCGAGCGCGACGGAACGCAGGCGGCGGCGCAGATCAAGGCGTTCGAGGACACGTGGCGATGGGACGAGGCGGCGGCCCGGGCATATGCGGACGTGGTGGAGGCGGGCGGGCGCGTGTCGCAGGCGATGCAGGCGTTCCGGACGTTCCTGGGCGAGAGCGACATGCTCGCCTATCTCGCCATGATGGCTCCGAGGCTGGTGGAGCTGCGGCGGGTGCTCAAGCCAACGGGAAGCCTCTATCTACACTGCGACCCAACCGCGAGCCACTACTTGAAGATGCTGCTTGACTCTGTATTCCTACCTCAGAATTTCAAGGCTGAAATCGTCTGGCAACGAAGCTCAGCCCATAGCGACACGTCACAAGGACTGAAGAAACCTGGCCGCATTCACGATCTGTTGTTGTATTACACCAAGTCAAGCGAATGGACTTGGAACCCTCAGTTCACGGCCTATTCCGATGAGTACGTTAGGCAACGGTTCAAGAATGTCGACGCGCGTGGCGCGTTCAAGGATGCCGACCTAACCGCAGCAAAACCAGGGGGTGATACGTCGTACGCGTGGCACGTCAAGCGCCGCGCCAAGGATAGGTGGACGAATGACTTGGATGATGAGTGGAAGTCGCCTAGGCCGGGTACCGTGTATCGATCCGTCACGCCGTCGTCTGGTCGATATTGGGCATACAGCCGTGACAACATGGTCGCCTTCGAGAAGAGCGATCGCCTGCATTACTTCTCGTCAGGAACGCCTCGCTTAAAGCAGCACGCAGCCGATCTCCCAGGTATTGGACTTCAAGACATCTGGACAGATATTCCGCCGATCAACTCTCAGGCACAGGAGCGGCTTGGCTACCCCACACAGAAGCCAGAGGCGCTGCTTGCTCGCATTATCGAGGCCAGCAGCAACGAGGGTGACGTCGTGCTCGATCCGTTCTGCGGCTGCGGCACGACCATCGCCGCAGCTCAGGCACTCAGTCGGCGGTGGATCGGCATCGACGTGACGAACCTGGCGATCACACTGATCCGCCACCGACTGAAAGACGCCTACGGCGACGACATCGAGCAGACCTACCAAGTGATCGGGGAACCGGTGTCGGTCCCAGACGCCGAAGCGCTGGCCGCGGCCGACCCCTACCAGTTCCAGTGGTGGGCGCTCGGTTTGGTGGGTGCTCGACCGGCTGAAGGCAAGAAGGGCGCGGACCAGGGCATCGATGGGCGGATCTACTTCCACGATGGCGACACCGGGAAGACGAAACAGATTGTCCTCTCGGTCAAGGCCGGGAAGCTGCATGCCCCCTACGTCCGGGATCTGCGTGGCGTGGTCGAGCGCGAGCAGGCCGCGCTGGGCGTCCTGCTGACGCTCAACGCACCAACCAAGGCCATGCGAACCGAAGCGGCGTCCGCTGGCTTCTACGCCTCACCGTGGGGCCAGCATCCCCGCGTCCAGATCCTGACCGTAGGAGAACTCCTGGCCGGAAAGAAGCTGAACGCGCCGCCGCCGCGCCAGACCAGCCGGACCTACAAGCGGGCACCGAAGGCTCTAATGAAAGCGGCGGAACAGCCGGGGATGTTCGGGGACGGTTAATCGACCTGCGCCGGCTGACTGAAAGGAGGGAACGATGACGACACGCACGGCAGCGCGCACCGGGCCGGGGCGTGAGCGGCTCGTTGAGGCGCCAGCGGCGGACATCGTCAACGCGCGGGCCACGGCACGGACGCTGGCGGAGGTGTCGATCAGCCCGAACACGGCCGCGGCGTATCGGTCGGCACTTACGCGGGTGGACGGGTGGCACGGCGACCGTCCAATCTCGGATACCTCGCTCGCCGCATACCTCCGGGAGATCTACGACAGCGGACGCTCGCCGGCAACCGCCAGCGTCGCGATCGCGGCGGTCGCGTTCCGGGCGCGGCCGGCCGGCCAGCCGAACTCGATCGGCGAACAGACGCGCCGCATTGAGGCGGCAGGGCGCGCCGCCGGCGTCGACGCGCGGTTGACCGGACACTCTGGACGGGTCGGACTGGCGAGCGAACTGACCGCCCGCGGCGCGTCCACGGCCGATGTCATGCTCGCGGGCGGCTGGAAGACGGCGCGCATGGTCAGCCACTACGCGGCCGGCGCGACGGCCGAGAATGGCGCGGTGAAACGCTACCTCTAGCGACCGAAGCGGGCACGGACACCGGCCGCAGACCACGTGCCAGACCGCGCGGGCCGATGACACACACACCGGGCCGATCCGGACCGTCGCGCCACCAGGCCACAATGCGCCCCATTTCGTGGTGGGGCTCGCACAACCCAACGAAACCCTGCCCTGACCCGTAAACCCCGCGAATCCATCAACGACGGGGGCCTGGATTCGCTTGGGGTTGATCCTGCCGGCGGCGGGGGTGCGCGTACCCGCCGGGTTGACGGGGGTGCAGGTTCTTGCGCTCGTCGAGGGGCGGGGCGGGGAGAGTTTGCGCGTTCGGTGTCACGATGGGGGCATGGCGGGCAAACGGTGGTCGGCGGCCGAGCGGTGAGCGCTGGAGCGCACGGTGCGCGATCTGCGGCGGTTCGGGAAGTGGGATCCGGTGCGGCGGGACTGGCGGCGACACCTTGCGGCGCTGGCGGTGGTGCTCGGCCGGACGTATCCCGCCGTGCGGAAGATGGCGTCGCGGCGCGGGCGAGCGACCGGGTAGTCTGGTCTGGCTGTATAGGGGAATAGGAGAGTTTCGGGTCGCCACCCTGGACCCGTGGGCGGGAGCGATCCAGGGCTGCAGCACGGTCAGACGTGCGGCGGGCGGACGTTTGCGGCTTGAGATCGGCCAGTACTCGAGGCGGTCGAGGCTGGAATCCGGCCGATCGAGGGCTAATCTGCCGTCTGGACCGCAGCCTGACCCTGTCCACTTCAAGGGGCGCACTCCACAGCGTGGTCAAGTTTGCCGGGGCGAGGGCGGAGGCCTGGACCGTCCACGGACCCCTCTGGACGGTCCAGGTTGTCGGGAGCCCGGCGGGCCCGCAGATTCAAGCAGATGCGATCTCGTGCTCGCACTTGCCGCAGACCCATGCGTCGTGGCCGGGAATTGGATCGGGCATCTTCCTGTCGGCGCCCACATGACAGGCGGTACGTTCCGGGAGGCGCGTGAACGCCATGACACCTCCGCAGAGCGGGCACGGATCTGACCGTTTGTCTCCAGGATTTGGCAGGATGACTCCTGTCGCTGACCGCTCAAAAATACGTTATGGTAATCTATTTGCCGCCGTTTACACAGTGGGGACAGTGCTATGTTTGACAAGGAACTAGCGTTTTTCATCGCCAACCAGGAGGATCTCGTGTCACGGCATCGGGGCAAGGTGCTGGTGATTCGGGAGGACACCGTGGAAGGGGCGTACCCCTCGGTAATTGAGGCGTACGCGGCAGCTGAACAGCAGTTTCCCCTGGGCACGTTCATGCTCCAGCCGTGTGAACCAGGTCCCGACGCCTACACTGTGACCATCAACTGACGGACTACATGCACGCGGCGCAACTCCAGGCCACTGCGTTCACGATCAGGCTGAACGGGTTGGCCAACAGGATCATTTCACGCGACGTTGGGGTTCAGCCGCACCACAGGCCTACGGCAACTAAGCAGCCAGCGGACACGCCGATTCGGGCCAATGCCCTGTGGGACACCGGCGCGACGAAGAGTTGCATCAGTCAGTCGCTGGTTGATCAACTCAGTATCGTCGCTGTGGGCAAGACCAACCTCAAGCATGCCGATGGCACGAGCGAGTGTCTGCAATATCTCGTCGACATCGATCTGCCAAACGGCGTGCGTGTCAAGGCGGCTTTGGTGGCGGCTCTACCGATCGACAAGGAGTTCGACGTCGTGATCGGGATGGACGTGATCGCGCTCGGTGATTTTACGATCACGAACGCGGGCGGCATAACGTGGGTGTCGTTCCGCATGCCATCGGTGGGACGGGTCGATTACGTGAAGGACCTCTACCGCGAGCAGGCGAAGGGCGTTCCGCTCAATCGCCCCTGTCCTTTCTGCACGAGCGGGAAGAAGTTCAAGATGTGCTGCAAACTGGCATGGGGCATCTGACGCCGATCCTCTCGGTCCTCAGCCGCCTCGATCAGCCGCACGATGTCCGTGAGGTCCCACAACCGCGCCCTCACAGTCGGTGGGGTGGACTGCAAACGATCATGGCAACAACCGCAACTGCCACGCCTTCACGCGGCGCGAGACGCTGCCGCTCTCGAAGCGCGGCCGCGCGCTGCGCCAGCAACCCGTGCCACCACGAGAAGCCGACGGATGTAGACGAGGAAGGCCCGCTGACAGGCGACCCACTTCCTACGCCCGGGTCGGGTGACGCCGAGGGGGACGCTCTTCCCCTTGACGGCGAGCGACTTCTCGCTGATGGACGCCATCGAATGCAGAATCGTCAAGCTGCCGCGCGTGCCGGTCGCCGACTAGCCAGCCCGGGCGGCGACATGCCGGCGTTCCGGCGCCAGTGAAGCCTGCTTGCGCCCAACTTCAAATAGTCTTATAACTGGTCAGACCGATCGATTCTGGAGGGCGCATGAGCAAGGCGTGGCAGGTTCAGGAGGCGAAAGCCCGATTCAGCGAGTTTCTCGAGGCGAGCATCAGAGAAGGCCCGCAGATCGTGACCAGGCGTGGTGTGGAGGCTGCGGTGCTGCTGCCGATCGAGCAGTGGCGGAGGGTGCGAGCGATGGCGAAACCCGATCTGAAGGAGTGGCTGCTCGCGCCGGAAGCCCGAACAGAGACGCTCACACCACCGCGCGTGCGGCGCCGGCATCGTCAGACGGTGGCGTTCGAGTAATCTGGTGTTCCTTCTAGACACCAACGTCGTCTCGGAACTTCGCCGTGCCAGACCGCACACAGCGGTGTTGAACTGGATCCACGAGGTGCCCGTTGATCGGCTGTTTCTTTCTGCGGTCACCGTCGGAGAAATCCAGGCCGGTATCGAGATGACGCGCGAGCGGGACACCGCGAAAGCGACGGAACTGGAATCCTGGCTCGGTCGGGTCATCGACGACTACGGAATCCTGGCGATGGACGTGGCGGCTTTTCGCGAATGGGCGCGGCTCAAGCACCGCATGCCGGATTCACTGTTCGAGGACGCGATGATTGCCGCCACGGCTCGCGTTCATCGGCTGACGGTCGCGACGAGGAATGTTCGCAACTTCCGGAATTTCGAGGTGGATCTGTTCGACCCGTTCAAGGGCGATTGAACGTGGTCGACCAGGAGCGAGCGTGGCGGCGGCCGTACCGTCGCTCAGAGGCAAGAAGGCACCGGCACTGACGCGTACTGCCGGTATGCTCCCTCTTCTGGCCCAGGAGTCTGCGCCGTAGAAGATTGCGAAAGCGAAAATTCGATATCGCCGCGGCGCAGGCTCCTGGCTCGCCGGGCCATTCGGCGGTCTCGGTACGATGCGGGACTCTCATCACGGGCTACCGAGGCCGATTGCCACCACGGCTCCAGCGCCAGCGCTCCGCTTCAATCGACGCGGCGGGTGGATAGCTGATCTCGGGGCCGCTGCCTGAAATTGGCGTAAGCTGTCGTTTTCGTTTGGAGCGGCGTGGTCCGGCCCATGCGGACGCAGACCCACGCATGGATCCGTTCGCAATCGATCTCAGGGAGCAACAGGCAATGGATACGCAGAGATTTCTCATCACCGGGGGCAGCCAGGGCATCGGCGCGGCGCTTGTCGCGCTGGCGCGCAAGCGGGGGCACGAGGTGGTCTTCACCGGCCGCCACGAGGGACGCATCGCACAGGTCGCCGCCGACAGCGGCGCGCACGGCCTGCACGCCGACGCGGCGTTGGCCGCCGACAACCAGCGGACGGTCGATACGTGCGTCGAGCGGATGGGCGGCATCGACGTGCTGGTCAACAACGCCGGGGTCGGCTATCTCGCCGAGATCGGCGCGGTCGACATGGACCGGATGCGGGGGGTGTTCGACATCAACGTGTTCGGGCTGGTCGATCTGACCAACCGCGTCGCGCCCCTGCTCACGGCGCAACAGCGAGGCTACATCTTCAACATCGCATCGACGTCCGGCATGAAGGGCGGCAAGGCGGGCACCGTGTACGCCGCAAGCAAGTGGGCGGTGCGGGGCATCAGCCAGTGCTGGCAGGGCGAACTGCGCCCGCATGGCGTGCACGTCACCTGCGTCTGTCCGTCCGAGGTGCAGACCGACTGGATGGGCCGGACCGGTCGCAACAACCCGAACAAGCTGTACGCCGTCGATATCGCCGAGACGATCATGGCGGCGCTCGAGATGCACCCGCGCGCGCTCTGGCCTGAACTCGCGATCTTCGCCAACAACCCCTGGAAGGAAGACTGATTTCAGCCGTGCCGCCTCCCGCGGCGGCGACAGCGCCATTGACCGGTCCGGATCCGCCGTTCACCGAAAAACGCTCGCTCCCGCGACGCGCCGCCGTCAGACTTGACTGCGAACGAACCACCAGGGAGGTCTCAGAGTGACGGAACCAATGGAGAGAAACGACGAAGTCCGGCGGCGCGAGGACGACCCCGAGCGCCGACCCCGGCGCAGATTGATGTTCGTGCCGGCGCTGCCCGGGCTGCTGATCATCGGCGTCGGCATCGTGTTTCTGCTGGGCAACTTCAATCTCATCGAGAGCCGGCAGGTGCTGCGGCTCTGGCCGCTGATCCTGATCGCGGTCGGCGTCAAGCACCTGTTCGACGCGCGGGAACGCGGCACCGCCTTCAGCGGCGCCGTGCTGGTCGGCGCCGGAGGGCTGCTGCTGCTCGACAGTCTGAACATCATCGATGTCGACATCTGGGATCTCTGGCCGCTCGTCCTGGTCGCGGTCGGCGTGCGGATACTGACGCACGCCATGTCCGATCCTGCCCCACCGGTCGAAGCCACCGAGTCGGCTGAGAGCTGTCATGCCTTCCTTGGCAGCGTCGAGCGCCGGAATCGTTCGGCGAACTTCCGGGGCGGGTCGGCGTCGGCGTTCATGGGCGGCGTCAACCTCGATCTGACCAAGGCCGACATCGCGGGAGACCGGGCCGTGATCCGCGTCTTCGCGATGATGGGCGGCATCGAGATCCGCATTCCCGAGGAGTGGACCACCGAAGTCAGGATCGCACCGATGCTCGGCGGGGTCGAAGACAAGACTCGGGGACCGGCCGCGGCCACGAAACGGCTCGTGCTGCAAGGCACGGTGCTGATGGGCGGGGTCGAGATCAGGAACTGACGTGCATCCGATCCTTGCCTCCGGCCGGCGGCAGGTCTTGTACCTGACGTCCTGGGCCCTCATTGGTCTTCTGCTCGCTGTCGCCTATGCGACGACGCGCCCGGAGGCCGGTTTCTTCATGGCGGTGGCCATCGTCGTTCCGCCGAGCCTCGTCCATGCGTTCGTCTGCCTGTCGGCCTGGTACGTCTGCCGGGCCACCCCCCTTGCGGCACGTTCGGTGTTCCAGGTGCTCGCCGTGCATGCGACCTCCGGGATCATGGCCGCGACCGTCTGGATATTCGCGTGGGAGGGCTGGCTGCAGGTACTGGTCAGCTTTCCGGCATTTGGCGAGGGGCTGCTTGCAGGCTATCGCGCGCAACTGCCGGCCATCCTGGCCGCCGGCATCCTGCTGTTCTGGCTCTCCAGCATGTTGCACTACCTGCTTATCGCGTTCGAGACCTCACGTCAGGCGGAACGGCGTGAGCTCGACTTCAAGGTGCTGGCGCGCGAAGCGGAACTCAAGGCGTTGCGCGCACAGATCGATCCGCACTTTCTCTTCAACAGTCTGCAGTCGATCAGCGCGTTGACGGCGGCCGATCCCGCCGGGGCCCGGCGCATGTGTCTGCTGCTGGCCGAGTTCTTTCGCAGCGGCGTACGGCTCGGTGCGAAAGATCAGATTCTGCTGGAGGAGGAATTGGCGCTGGTCCACGAGTATCTGGAGATCGAGAAGGTCCGTCTCGGTGCGCGCCTGTCGGCCGAGGTGGTCCTTGAACCGAAGTGTGGATCCTGTCTGATTCCGCCCTTCATCCTCCAGCCGCTGGTCGAGAACGCGGTGCGGCACGGGATTCACTCGCTGGTGGACGGCGGCGTCGTGCGCGTGACAGCCCGCTGCGATGACTGCACCGTGCATCTGCGCGTCGAGAACCCGGTCGACGCAGACGCGGTGACGCACCCGGGAACAGGTGTCGGGCTCGAGAATGTAACGCGCCGGCTGGAAACCCGGTTCGGCGACGAGACCGTGACCCGCTGGGGCAGGAAGGACGGGGCATTTCACGTCGACATCCGGGTTCCACGCGTAGAGGGCACCGGGGAGCGCGAGCCATGACGCCGCCATCCCCACGGCGAATCAGGGCCCTGGTTGTGGATGACGAAGCGCTGTCCCGTGCGCTGGTCAGGGAGTACCTCGCCGGGCACCCGGACGTGGAGGTCGCCGGCGAGTGCGCCAACGGGTTCCAAGCGGTACAGGCGGTCGCCGACCTCCAGCCGGACCTCGTCTTTCTTGACGTCCAGATGCCGAAACTGGACGGGTTCGAGGTACTCGAGCTCATCGGCCCCGACATCGGCGTGATCTTCGTGACCGCCCACGACACGTACGCGCTGCGGGCGTTCGAGGTCCACGCGGTCGACTATCTGCTGAAACCGTTCAGCGCGGAGCGGTTCGCCACGGCGTTGGACGAAGCCAGAGGACGACTCGCCCGCGCCGAGACGATCCCGGTCTCGCGGATCGTCGCCAGCGCGAGGCGGCCCGGCGCATATCTTGAACGCATCCTCATCCGATCAGGCGCGAAGGTCGACGTCATCCCGGTCGGGCGAATCGACTATCTCCAGGCGCGGGACGACTACGTCGGTATCATGGTCGGGGGCCGGGAGCTGCTGAAGCAGCAGACCCTGACCGATCTCGAAGGCCGGTTGGACCCGCGCCGGTTCGTGAGAGTCCACCGCTCGTCCATCCTCAACATCGATCGGCTGGCCAGGCTCGATCTGGCGACCAGGAACAGCCATGTCGCCGTCCTGAAGGATGGGACCCGGCTCGCGGTGAGCAAGCGCGGCTACGCAAGGCTGCAGGCCCTGCTCTGACCGGCACCGCTTGCGCGCCACGGGCTGCGTTCCTCGCCCGCCCGCGGATGCGCTCACAGCCAGGCGAACTTCACCGCGAAAAGCAACGCCACCGCAAACAGCGCCGGCGAGCAGTCGCGCGCGCGTCCCGCCAGCACCTTGATGACGACATAGGTCAGAAAGCCGATGCCGATACCGTCGGCGATGGAGTACGTCAGCGGGATGGCGATTGCGGTCACGACCGCCGCGGCGGACTCGGTGACGTCCAGCCAGTCCACGTCCGCCAGGGCCTTGGCCATGAGGCACGCCACGTACAGAATGGCCGGGGCGGTGGCGTAGGACGGGATCGACTCGGCCAACGGTGCGAAAAACAACGACGCGAGAAACAGCCCGGCCACCACGACCGCGGTCAACCCGGTGCGTCCGCCGGCGGCGGTCCCGGCGGCGCTTTCGATGTAGCTCGTCACCGGTGAGGTACCGAGCAGGGCGCCGCCCACCGTTCCCGTGGAATCCGCGATCAGCGCGCGTTTGATGCGCGGCAATCGTCCGTCCGCGTCCAGCAGGTTCGCCTGCTGCGCAACGCCGATCAGCGTGCCGGTCGTGTCGAACAGGTCGACAATCAGGAACGTCAGGATGACCGCAATCATCCCCGCCTGCACCGCGCCGGCGATATCGAGCGCCAGCAGCGTCGGCGTCGGATCGGGCGGCAACGAGGCGACACCCTGCCAGTCCGAGACCCCCAGGGCGATGCCGGCCACGGCGACGCCGAGAATACCGAGAATCACGGCGCCCGGCACGCGGCGCGCGGCGAGCGCCACGATCACGCAGAACCCGAGCAACGCCAGCACCGGCGCCGGCGCCAGCAGGTCGCCGGTCATGACCAGCGTCGCCGGACTGGCCTGGATGATGCCGGCGTTCCGCAGGGCGATGATGCCGAGAAACAGACCGATTCCGGCCGAGATCGCCAGCTTCAGTCCCTTCGGTATCGCTTCGATGATCCAGCGCCGGACCGGCAGGACGCTCAACGCGAGAAACAGCATCCCGGAAATGAACACGGCGCCGAGCGCCACCTCCCAGTCATAGCCCAGGCCGAGAACGACGCCGTAGCTGAAGAACGCATTGAGCCCCATGCCGGGCGCCAGCGCGACCGGGAGATTGGCGTACAGCCCCATGACCAGTGTCGCGAACGCCGCGGCGAGACAGGTCGCGACAAAGACCGGGCCGAACGGCATACCGGCATCGGAGAGGATCTGCGGGTTGACGAAGGCGATATAGACCATCGTCAGGAACGTCGTCACGCCCGCCGCCGCCTCGGTGCGGACATCGGACCCGTGCTGCGACAGGTGGAACCAGCGTTCGAGCATTTGGGTCATCGACTCCTCCGGTCGGCGGCCGCGCCGGTCATCGGCGTCGTTCAGCGTGGACAGACCGCCGGGGCCTCGTAGGCCAGGCCGAGCAGCCGGAAGTAGTTCTCACCGAGGGCGATGTTCCGGAACGCGGTATCGTTCAGCAGACGATTGACGCGGCTCGTGGCCTGCAGCTCGCTGCGGTAGACGTCAACGTCCTTGTCCCGCGACGCCAGGAAGTCCGTTCCGGGAAGTATCCGTTCGGAGTACGCGTTGAGAAACTGCAGATACGTCGCCTGTTTCTCCGGGTTCGAGAAGTAGTGCTCGTCGAGCACGCCCCAGGAGATGTCCAGCATCAGGTGCGCATGGCGATCAAGCAGCGACGTCAGCAGCTCGACGTGCCGGGCGGCGTCCATGTCGACGAGTTCGCGGGACAACCCCATGTGCACCCACACGATGCGGTTGTCCGGATACAGACGCAACACCTCCTCCATCAATGGCAGATACCGGGTGGGGTCGTCGTCGTTCCCCAGATCCGAGTGGATCGCAAGCGGCATGCCTCGTGTGCGCAACTCCTCCATGAACGGGGCCCACTCGGCAATCGTGGCTGCCTGCACCGGTTCATGCCCGTTGGCGAACAGCGCCTGTTTCGCCAGGTTGACTTCGCCCATCCATCCGAACACACCGGGATATTCCGCCTCCAGGAGCTGCATGCCGGAGAGCACCGACTCAGGCTGTGACAGGTCCGGGAACGTCATCGAGAGCGTCAGGTGCAGGCTGTCCGGCGCCTTCGTCACGTAGTTGGCGGCGTTGACGAAGTCGTTCTTCAGCGTCGGCGTCACCGCCGTGCCGGGACAGTCCAGATAGTAGGTGCAGGTGGAGGCCGCCGGCAGCATCTGGCCGATGCCGTAGACATTGGCGAACAGGACGCCGGTCTCGTCGAGGTACTGCACCACCTCCTCGAACGGGATGGCGGGGCCGCCGAACGGCCGGAAATGGAGGTGGGTGTCGACCACCGAGGTCTGCGGCTGGACGGCCCGGTCGTAGCACGGCGCGTCATCGGTGCCAAACGTCGCCAGCGTCAGCCCCGGCCCAGCGGCGGCCGGCATCGATTCAGCGGACGCGCCGGGGTTCGTCGGCCGCTCGGCCACACAGCCGGCGGCTCCCGGGGCACTCAGCGCCGCGAGCAGCAGGAACGATGCACCACGCCACGGAAAAACATTCGTATCAACCACTCGCTTCGCTCCTGTACTCGGCCGGCCGCCGTGTATATCGCACCAGCCACGTGCGGCGACGTGTGTCCGGCGTCCTCCGCGTGCCGATAAGAGTGGCGTCCACCGTGCAGCGATTATACGATGGCGGACAGAGCGCCCCGGTGCGCAGGACGACGGCCCAGCGAATGGCCGGCGGCACGCGGCGCCGTCCCATTGCAGGGGACGGCGGCGCCCGTCCGGAGAGAAGCAAGGAAGGTGCAGATGCGACCGCACGCCGCAGGCACGTCAGGCCGAATTCTGTTCTGTCTCTGGATGTGCGTGTCGACCGCGGCGACTGTCGCCGGCGCAGGACAATCCGCGGCGCAGACGGCCGGGGCGCAGATCGAACGGGACGTCCTGCTCGTTCTGCAGGACGAGCGCGACCTGCGGTCGGTCGAGGTCAGCGTCGAGGGCGGCGAGGTCACGCTGCGCGGCGTCGTACCGACGCTGTGGGCCAAGTCGGAGGCGATAAGGATGACGTTCGGCGTGAGCGGGGTCGAGACGGTCGCCAGCGACCTGGAGATTCCATCCGTCGAGAACGACGGCGACCTGATCGAGGACGTGGCCAAGGCCGTCTACGAGTATCCCTACTACACGGTATGGGACTACATTGAAGGGGGGGTCAACGACGGCGTCGTCACGCTCACGGGCAGCGTGACAGCGGACCGCGACAAGCCTGGGGCCATCTTCGAACGTGTCGCCAAAATCCGGGGCGTGCAAGAGGTGCGCAGCACGATCGAGACGCAGTCGGCATCGAGCTTCGACGTGGACCTCAGATACGCGCTCTCCGCCAGAATCTTCAACGACATTGCCTTCGAGGAGTTCGCGCGCTGGCCCAACCCGCCGTTTCACCTCATCGTCGACCACAGCGTCGTGACGTTGAAGGGTGCGGTGCGGTCCGAATCAGACAAGCGCCGGTTGGAGCAACTCGTGAGGCAGACGCCCGGCGTCCTGCGTATGGTCAGCGATCTGCAGGCGGGCCAATAGCACGCCGGCGCCCAGTCGGCCCGACACGCATCCGTGGCGCGGTGCGGTCTCAGCAGCTCACGCAGTTGTGGTTGTTCTTGGCACCCAGGCCTTCGAGCAACGCCAGCGTCTCGGGGAACGGCTGCACGCGCTGGACCGGGCCGTTCGCCATGTCGGCAGTCGTCTGCCCTCGACGGCTCACGGCGGTCACGTCGGCGCCCCGCTCTATCAGATACCGGATAAGTGCGTTGTCGCCCCTGGCCGCCGCGTGGTGAAGGGGAGTGTAGCCGTTGTGATCCCTGGCGTTCACGTCGGCGCCAAGCTCCTCGACGAGGAATCTCACCGCTGGAATCCAGGCCTCCGGGACGTGCCGGTGGGTATTGCCGGCAAACCCCTGACCGTAGCCCACCCCCGATGCCGCGAGGATCGGATAGACACCCGGCCCACCCATGGGTACCGGCGGGAGCCCGGAGTGATCCGTGTCATCCCCACTTCTCCGGCGCGCTGGTGTCTTCATGGTCGGAATGCCCGGATCCGCCCCGTGGGCCAACAGCAGACGCATCGCCTCGATGTCGAGCGCATACGCTGCCCGCCAGAACGGTGTCGCGCCGGCCCGGTCCACGCCCAACAGGTCGCGGTTGTAGGTCGTGAACCACAACGACTTCGTCAGCCGGGTATTTACGTCCACTCCCGTGTCCAGCACCGCCTTCATCAGTTCAAGATACGACGTCTGCTGCTGCAGGTAGTCGGTCGGCTGCGGGTGGCGGGCCTTGGGCGCCCACTGCATGTTCAGCGCGGCGTAGAGCGGCGTTGCCCCGGCGTCGCTGGCCAGACGCGGGTCGGCGCCCCGCTCGAGCAGCCGCATCGCCAGGTCGAAATGCCCGTTGATCGAGGCGATAAGCATGGGGCTCGTGTTGTCGGCCGCGCTGACCTGATTGACGTCGGCGCCGCCGTCGAGCAGCGCGACGGCCGCATCGATATGGCCCTCCCGCGCCGCGAGCAGCAGCGCCGTCAACCCGCCATGCGTGCCGACCAGGTCAGGGAATCCCAGCGGCTCGGGCTCTTCCAGCAAGTCGGCTTCGATAGACTTCGCGTCCCGCTGCCGCCGCGCTCGTGGCGCGTCCGACACCGACTCGGGAATCGGCGCCGATCCCGGCTCGGCCGCTTCCACGCGATCGCCGCGGATACGAAGCTCCTGGAGCGCCGCCATCGCGTCTCTCCGTTGCCGGCTGTCCTCCTGATCCGTCTCGCTGCGCGCCGAGATGTCGACCACTTTCCCCGTCTGCCGCGGATCGGCGCCGCCGACCAGCAGAGCGCTGATGGCGCCTGCCCGACCGGCCGCGGCGGCAAACATCAGCGGCGTCTGTTGCCACTCGGGCTCACGGGCGTTGGGGTCGGCGCCGGCGGCAACAAGCGCCGCCACGGCCTCGCCGCTACCCGAGGCCGCCGCAAAGTGCAACGGCGTCGCCCCCGTCGTCGTGGAGGCCTGCACGTCCGCTCCAGCCACGACCAGCGCGGTCACCACCGGCGCGTGGCCGGCCCTGCTGGCCACGTGCAGCGGCGTGTGCTCGCCGATGCGGGTCACCGCCGTCGGATCGGCGCCCGCGTCCATCAAGAGTACCGTCATCTCGGCGTCACCGTGCTGCGCGGCCCAGTGCAGTCCGGTCATGCCGTCCCCGAGGGCGGCGTTCGCATCGGCGCCCCCGGCGAGCAGGGAACGGACGGCTTCGAGGTCACGGCCCCTGGCCGCATCGGCCACCGGGGCGTCGACCGCCGCCGCCGCGGTGATGACCGCCATACCCACCGCCCCGAACACGCCAGCAAGTTTGCCCTTCAGCATCTCTGTCTCCGCAACAGTCAGACCGACAGTGAAAATGCGCCCGTGCTGTCGCCGAAGCTGTTCCTGTCATCGAGCCCGAGCTTGTGCATCAAGCTCAGCATCACGTTCGCCATCGGAGTGCCCGGCGCGGCTCTGAGGTGGAGATTGCCGTCGAGCTGACCGTTGGCGCCGCCGGCCACGAAGAGCGGACACCGCTTGTGGTTGTGCACGTTGGGGTTGCCCATCGGCGACCCGTAGATGATCATCGACTTGTCGAGCAGGGTGCCGTCACCCTCCTCGATGCTCTTCAGCTTCTCCAGGAAGTAGGTGACCAACCCGACGTGGTAGCGGTTGACCAGCATGAATTCCTCGATGTTCGACTCGCGGTCGCCGTGGTGCGACGCGGAATGGAACCCCTTGGCCACGCCGCTTTCCGGATAGACGCGGCCCGACGCATCGCGCGCCATCTTGAACGAGAAGACACGGGTCATGTCCGTCTCGAGCGCCAGCACCTGCAGATCGAACATCAGCTTGGCGTGCTCGTCGAACGAGTCGGGCACGCCCGGAGGCGACCCCGGCAGCTCCCTCGCCACGCTGTTCCGATTGCGCTCCTCGACCCGCTCGATGCGTCGTTCGATCTCGCGGACGTCCTGCAGATAGCGGTCCATGCGCAAGCGGTCGCTCGGGTCCAGGTCCCGCTTGAGGTGCGCCACCTCGCCGGTGATGAAATCAAGGACGCTCTTGCGGGACTGTTGCCGCCTGGCTCGCTCCTCGGGTGTGCCGCCCGAACCGAAGAGCTGATCGAACGCGAGCCGCGGGTTGCGGATCATGGGCAGCGGCTGTTCCGCGGTGGCCCAACTGATGGTGTCGGTATACACGCAGGAATAGCCGTAGGCGCAGCCCCCGGCCTGATCCACGGTCTCGATGCAGAGCTGCATCGAGGGAATCGGCGTCTCCTGTCCGAACCGCTGCGCGTACAACTGATCGATGGACGTCCCCGACCGGACATCCGAACTCTCGGTCTGCTTGGGATGCGCCTGCGTCAGAAACGTCGCGCTCGAACGGAAGTGATCGCCGCCGATCTCCTTCGGGATGACCGCCTCGGCGGGCCGCACGTCGGTGTCGCTGATGATGGTCAGGTGCTCGCGGAACGGGTCGAGCGGGCTCAGGGCGCCCGGACCGAGGTCGAAGTCGTGGCCCACGCCCGCCGGGGACCAGAGATGCTGCGAGGCGCCGTACTCGGTGCTGCCGGCCGCGCCGTGCACCATCTCGATGCAGACCAGACGGGTCGGGTCGAGGGTCGCACCGGACGCGGTCCTCACCCACCCCCGGCCGGCGGGCACGAAGGCGTCGAGAAACGGGAGCGCGACGGTCACGCCCATGCCACGAAGGACGGTCCGCCGGGGAAGGTGGTTGCCGGTGATGTACGTCATGGTCTCGTGGTCTCCTATTCCGCCCGTTTCATCTGGAACGCTGGACTGTTGACGACACCGAGGATGTAGGCCGAGAGGCGGTCGTCGCTGGCGGACGCCTGCCGCACGATCGTGCGCACCGCCGGCATGTCGTAGTACTCGAGCCGCCGGCCGAGACCGTACGCCATCAGGTTCTCGGTGAAGGTCCGGAGCAACGGCGTGGGACGCGTCAACAGCGCTTCTCGAAGGTCCGTCGCACTCACCACCGGGGTGCCGTCGTACAGCTCGCCGGTCGCATCGATGGGTGCGCCGTTGTCCTTGATGCGCCAGGCGCCGGTCACGTCGAAATTCTCGAGTGCCAGCCCGATCGGGTCCATCATGCGGTGACAGGAACTGCAGGCCGGACTCGCGCGATGCTGCTCCAGCCGCTCGCGCACCGTCAGCAGCCGGCCGCCTTCCGCGACCGACGTTTCCTCCAGATCTGGCACGTCCGGCGGCGGGGGGGGCGGGGGGCTGCCGAGAAGCACCTCCATCACCCATTTCCCCCGCAGCACGGGCGAGGTCCGCAAGGCATGGGACGTCAGCGTCAGGATACTGCCGTGCCCCAGGATGCCTCGCCGCCGGTCGTCCGGAGACGGCACGCGGCGGAAGTCGGCGCCCGCCACGTTCGGCACGCCGTAGTGTTTGGCGAGCCGCTCGTTGACGAACGTGTACTCCGCGGTGAGGAGTTCCAGCAGACTGCGGTCCTCCGTGACGAGGCTGTGGAAAAACAGTTCCGTCTCGCGCCGCATCGCAGCTTTGAGCTGCTCGTCGAAATCGGGATAGGTCCGCACATCGGGATGAATCCCGTTGAGATCCGGCAATCGCAGCCATTGGCCGGCAAACCGCGTGGCCAAGGCCTCGGCGCGGGGATCGGCCAGCATCCGTCGCACCTGCCGCTCGAGTTCCGCGGGATCCGCGAGCCGATTCTCGTTCGCCACGCGGATGAGCTCGCTGTCCGGCGCCGTGGCCCAGAGGAAGAAGGACAGTCGCGAGGCCAGGGCCAGATCGCTGATCGGAAAACTGACGCCGGAAGCGGCGTCGACCGGCGCCTCCTCGAAGCGAAACACGAAGTAGGGGCTCGCCAGCATCCCCTCCAGCGCCACCGTGACCCCGGATTCGAAGCTGCCCTCCGCGGCGCCGGCGTCATACAACGACATGAGGGCGTCGAGGTTGGCCGGGGTGAGCGGCCGGCGGTATGCCTCGCTCCCCAGGCGCCCGATGATCTCCGCCGCACAGGTGCGCGCCGCGTCAGCCGACTCCGGCCGGCACGTGAAGATCTTCCGGCGGCTCGGGGTGTCGGACACGCCCGTCGAGTTCCGCGGCCCGCGAACGGCCAGATCGCGCAGGTGCGGCAGACTCGTGAACCCGTAGGCATCGGCGATGCTCGTACTGGCGAGCGACCACTCGTGCGGAGAGATCACGTCCTGGACCGGTCCCTCGAACTGCTTGACGAACCCGGCGGCCACACGATGCGGACCCGCCGTGACCGGGATGGGGTCGGTCCAGATGTTCACGCCGTCCGGGTCGGACACGTGCATCCAGCGGGGGATGTCGAGAAGCGCCGCGCGTTCGCCATCCACCGAAATCTCGACCTGCTCGGGCCTGTCCGTCGTGTGCAGCGCCCCCCTGCCGTTACCGAAGAGCGACCCGGTCGTTTCATGATGGAACGACACCCGAAAGACGTACTCGCCGTCGGCCGGGAACGTGTGGACGACAGAGGTGCCGCCGCGCGTGCCGTACGGCGCCCCCTCGACCTGTTCCATTTGCGAGACCCATCTGGTGACCTTGTAGGTCGTCTCGGTGGGGGTCGCGGCGGAATCGCCGACCGCCAGTCGACTGACTTCGCCGGCGGCCCGCAGGTAGCCGTTCATCAGCGTGGTCGACAGCAACTGGACGTCGGCGATGTTGTCGAAATTGGCGCTCTTGGTATCGAGCGGCAGATACGAGCCGGCATCGATGTCGAGCGCCAGGAGGTCGCGAACCGAGCGTTCGTACTCGGCACGGTTGAGTCGTTGAAACGTCCGCCGGCCGGGGTTGGGGTTGGCCGCGGCGGCCGCATCGATCCGTGTCTCCAGTGTCGTTGCCAGACCGACAAGCGCGGTCTCATCCGGACGCCGGACACCCGCGGGCGGCATCATGCCCGCCCGCAGCTTGCGAATCATCCTCTCTGCGAGCTCGGCGCTCTGGTCGGCTCGCGCCACGTCGAACGACTCGAGCGACATGTTGCCGCTGCGCACGCGATCGTTGTGGCACCGCTGGCAGGTTCCGTCGACGATCCCCTGACCCTCGGCAGCGCCCGCCGGGAGGCCGGCCGTCTGCGCGAACGCAGTCGGGCCGGCGGCGGCCGCCAGACCCAATGCCAGGGCCGCCGCTCGCAACGTCGCCACCGTCAATCCGGCCACCCGCTGCGTACTTCCAGATCCATTCGGCTGGCGATACATTTCCACCTCAGGTCGCGGCCAGAGCCGCGCTACCCCATCGAACCCCGCCGAAGGACAGAAATACGGTGTTCACACGAAGTCGTACAGTATCAGTATCCTGCTGAATCAGCAACTTGACCACTCGGCCTCGGCCCCCGCCCAGCGGGGCTGTCACCACGAGCTGTGGTGGGACCGCGCCGGCGCCGCCGATCGAGGCCGACCAGTCGAGCCGGACCGGCTGGACGAATGCGTCATTACCGGCCGAAATCCAGATCGCGAACCGCTCCTATGAGTTGTCCGTCGCGTAGAACGGGAATTCGAACCGCTTCGAGCCGAACGGCGCCAGGGTCGAGCCAGACCGGCTGGACGAATGCGCCGTTGCCGGCCGAATCCCAGACCGCGAACCGCACCCACGACTTGTCCGTCGCGTCGAACGGAATCTCGAACCGTTTGGAGCCGAACGGCGCCAGGTCGGTGGCCGAAATGACCTGACGTCCGGTCGTCTCACCGTCGCCCCAGACGATTTCCACGAACTCCAGCGGGAAGGTCCATTCGACGCCGGCCGTCACGGTGCGCTGGTTCCCCGATCCCTCCACCGCGTAACTCGTGAACACGACCTCACCGGTCGTCACCCAGAAGTCACCGGCGCGCAGCGTTTCGAGAATCGGGCTCCAGTCGTCGTCCGGGCCGGGCACCTCGTCCATCTTCAGGTAGTTGACCGGGAAGTTCGCGTACAGATCGTCCTGCGGCCCCTTCTGATAGGTGTCGATGTCGGCGATGAGGTACTTCGGTTTGACCCCCATGCCGGTGTAGAGGTTGTTCATCTCGTCGATCGCGTCGAAGCAGCGCCATTCGCACAGCCGCTGTTCCGACTGATCCTGGCCCATGCCCGGTTTGAACGCGATGCCCAGATAGCGATCGTCCTTCAGATAGTCCTTGTCGTAGAGCGCCTGCGGATAGCCGGTCGTGCTCTTGGTCCGGGGGTGGGCGTGGTACCAGTACGCGTTCTCCGTGTCCAGCATCCGCTGCACGTCGTCTACATCGCCCGTGTGATACACCGTGCCATAGGTCGGGTCGTTCTCGGTGAACGGCTGTCCCGCCTCGCGCACCTTCGACCAGTACACGTTCTTCGGGAACATGATGTTGTAGTGGCCGCCGAACCAGGCGCTCGGTTCCTCCCAGGGCAGGACCAGGAAGTCGGTGTCTGACGCGCGCCGCGACGCCTCCGCGTAGTCCTTCTGGTCAAGGAACCTGAGCGGACCCGGATCGCGGAGGCGCAACTGGTCGGCGTGAAAGTCGCTCATGCCGATGATGTTGAGCCCGATGCCCTTCATCGCCACCAGGTCCTCGAGCGGCGTATCCAGCGAGCCGGATGCGCGCAACTGGTCGGTGAATCGCAGATGGAAGTGGTTCACGAACGTCTTGTATCCAGGCACCTCCTTGAACACGTCACCGTTCGTGAAGGCCAGCACCGCCTGCCGCGTCGGCTCGGCAGCCGCCGGGCTCACGTAGAAGTACATCGCCATCCGCTGCCAGGTGCCCGGGGGGGCGTTGTAGAGTGCGAAGTTCTCCAGAAACCGGTCGTTCTCTTCACCCTCCGCCTGCCGCACACCCAGACCGAATCCGGCATCGTCCTTGCGGTACCAGACGTAGCCGAGGTTGATGTCCACCTCACGTGCGAAGAAGAACGTGTGCGGCGGCGGGAACGTGGCGACCGACCCGCCCGCGCCCTCGGCGACGAGCAGCCGGTTGTCTGCGCGAATCGGCACGCGTGTCTCGTTGACCACCCCGCCGAACCGGTACTGCTGCGGCTGGTTGCCGGTATCGCGCCACGCCACCCGCGACAGCGTGTCGGTCGAGAAGCCGCGCAGGCCGGCGTCGTACTTGTAGGCGACGAAGTTCTCTTCGGTCTTTGCGATCGCTTCGAGCCGGATGAGGTTCGTGCCCCGATACATGGTGAACTGCAGGCTGCCCTCGAAGATACCCATCGAGAGCCCGGGGAAGTTGACCTCGACGCGGGCGCCATCCGTTTTCACCGTGCAGGACGCCGCGTCGAAGCTCGCGTCCGCCCGCCGGATCTCGTCCGGCGAGCGCGGCAACCCCGGATTGATCGGGCGCGATCCCAACGCACTCCCTTCTTCCCTGACACCCGGCACCAGGAGCGGGGCGTCCCAAAAGGCGAACCACCGCTCGCGGTCGATGACCTCCTGCGTGATCTCGACACCGAGTCTCTCAAGTGGTGTAAGTTGCGAGAAAGCGACCCGCCGCTCGCCGCTCGTGACCTCGAACTCCGGAATCAGGTTGCGGCCCAGGGTAGTCCACTGCCCGCCACGCGGTCGAACGGCCAGATCGCGCACGAGCGGCTGCCCTGCCTCGACACCGTAGCGGGCCCGTACTTCGGCGCCTTCCTGCCCCACCCACGAAACGACGAGCAGGTCCTGCTCCATCGTCGCCGTGAGCCCATCGATCGCCGTGTAGTCGGTGAGATCGCAGTCGAGCGGAGCGGCAATGGCCGCCGATGCCGTCACGAGCACTACGAACGCGGTCGCCAAGAGCCTCATGTCGCCTCCCGCGGTCCCGGCCATCAGCGGGACCCGTCGCCACTGTCACTGGATACACACACGTTATCGCCCCATCACCGGCACAATAGCAACAAGAATCCTCCACCAGGTTGCATCACCGCTGCTATCGATGCTCCACAGGCCTCCTGGACACTGTTCTTGACGGCATTTGTGGCGGGCCGTACAATCCCGACACTGCTTGCAACAGATACCGGAATCTCCAGTGAGGGGGTGAATCATGAAGAGGTGCCTAGCAGCCCGTGGTGAAAGCCCCGCGGCATTCGCGCGGCGATGCATCCCGCCTGGACGGCGTTGTTTCTCGGTCGCATATGCCCAATATGCTCCCTCGTCACGCCTTGCCACGCGGGCGCCTCGCCACGCTCGGTGCTACGCGCGGTTCCACCGCGGGCTCCTTGTCGCGCTCACCATCATGTTCATGGCGGCGGCGACGGCGCGGGCTGATTCGCTGACCTGCGATTTCAGCGCCTACCAGGCTGCCGACGGACTGACGGCAGAGCTGGACCAGGACCTCCTCACCGTGATGTGGGAAGGCGACAACGGTTCCATGCTGCTCGCGCGGTTTGCCGTCGACGCCGCCCGGCCGGTCATTCGGGAGCTGGCCGTCCGCCCCGCCGGCGGGCAATGGGCCACGCTGGGCCGCAACCTCACCCCGGAGTTCAACGTGACGACCGGGCGCCGCCGCATCACCGAGCAGCAGCTCAACCCGCTGCGCCTGCTTGGCGTGGAGATCACGCCAGAGCTCATCGAGCGAGAGAAGTGGAACGCGTTCTGGGACGCCCCGCTGGTCATCCCCGGGCGCGATTCGGCCGACCCCGAGTATCGCCGCACCTCCGATGAGGTGCGCCGGGCCGCGGCGTCGTATCAAACGGACAGTTGCGCGGCGAAAACCGATGGCGCGCGCCTGGACATCACGTTTCCGGGGCTCTCCATGGGGCTCTTCGCCGGCGAGCTCCAATTCACCGTATTCAAGGGGACCAACCTGTTGCGGCAGGCCGCCATCGCCAGGACGGACGCACCGTCGGTGGCCTACAAGTACAGCGGAGGGTTGACCGGGTTCTCGACCGAGAGTCAGCGCATGCGGTGGCGCGATATCGGCGGCGACTGGCAGAAGTATGAATTCGGCGGTTCGGTGAACACGATGCCCGTCGCCCTGCGGGCCCGCAACCGCGTGGCGATCATGGAGGGGGACACCGGGTCACTGGCGGTCTTCCCGCCGCCGCACAAGTTCTTCTCGTCGCGCGAACTCGAAATCAACCTGGGCTACGTCTGGTATCGCAAGGACGATGACACCTCGTTCTCGCTGGGTATCCGTCAGGCCGACCAGGATGAGCTGTTCAGGCCGATGGGCGTCAGTGACGAGTGGATCGACGCACGCATTCAACAGGCGCGCAACTTCGCCACCGGGAACTTCGCGCTGTTCAATGCGCCGCCCGGGACGTGGCAGCACATGCCGGTCTTCTTCTATCTGAGCCCGGGGCCGGCCGACGCCGCCAACGATGCCGTCATGGCCTTCACGACCGGCGACCGCTATCGCCCGCTGGACGGCTACTACACCATGCTGACCCACATCCATCCCCCCTTCACCATGGAACTGGCCGACCGCGGGACGCTCGACTATCAACCACCCTGGATTCCGGCGCTGCGCGCGCGCGGCGTCAACATCGTGGCGATGTCCGACTTCCACGCCGACGGCCACATGACCGATGCGGGGCCGATACGTCTCGCTGAACAGCAGATGTACCGCGAGGCATCCAGACGCCATTCGGACCGCGACTTCCTGATTCTCCCCTTCGAAGAACCGCACGACCACCTGCTGCCCGGACGCGGACACTGGAACACGTTCTTCCCGAAACCGGTCTACTGGACCCACGTGCGCCTGGAGGGGCAGCCGTTCGTCGAGGAACATCCCCAATACGGCACCGTCTATCACATCGGAAGTGCCGCCGACGCCCTGGAGATGTTCACGCGCGAGAACGGCTTCGCGTATATGGCCCATCAGCGCACCAAGGGCTCGACCGGCGTCCTGGAGGCGTTCCGCAGCTCGGAGCACTTCCGCAACCCCGCCTTTCTCGGCGCCGAATTCCGGCCCAACGTGCCGGTGGACCTGTCCGAGACACGGATGCTCGAGCCCGGCGGTCTGGACGCGATGGACGACATGAACAACTGGACGGCCAACGATGGAATTCCGCCCAAGTTCCTGATCGCAGCGACCGACAGCTACATGAAGGGTCCGGAGGACGACATCTACCCGACCTCGTATGTCAACTACGTCAAGCTCGATCGCCTGCCGCGGTTCGACGAGGACTGGAGCCCGATCGTCAGCGCCATGCTCGGTGGCGAGTTCTTCGTCTCGTCCGGTGAGGTGCTCGTCGATCGGTTCGAGGTCGCAGGGACCGGCGACCAGCGAACGGTGACGGCGGAATTCTCCTGGACCTTCCCGCTGGATTTCGTGGAGGTGGTATGGGGCGATGGCCGGACAATCGATCGGCAGATCATCTCCACGACCGATCTCCCTCCGTTCGGGAGCAAGGCGTTCAGTATCCCGTTCAACGCGGCCGGAAAGAACTGGGTGCGCGTCGCGGCCTGGGATGCAGCCCGGAACGGCGCGATTTCGATGCCGGTCCGGCTACAATCACAGACGACGACCGAAGCCTCTGCGCCGTGATCCGGGCGAGCGGCAGACGACCGGTCGGGTCCGCGCATGTATGCGCTGGTCGGTCAGCGCATACATGCGTTGACCGCACACCGTTCACCTTGGGCACCCCCCGAAGCCGTCCCTGCTTGTCGCTGCAATGACCTTCGCCCCCGAGTACATCGACTGCGTGCTGCGCGAGAACTTCACCGATGCGCAGGCGCAGTTGCTGTCGCCGCTCATGGCGATTCACTACGCGCATCTGGTCATGCTCGTCGAACGGGAGATCATTCCGCGGGATGACGCGCACCGGCTGCGCGAGGCGCTCGACTCCATCTCGGAGGAGGGCGTGCGGGCGGCGGACTTCAACCCGGACTTCGAGGATCTCTTCTTCTACGTGGACGGGTTGATCAGCGACGCGTGCGGCGTCGACGCGGCGGGCCGGCTGCATACGGCCCGCAGCCGCAACGACATCGACATGACGATGTATCGCATGCGGCAGCGCGAGTTCATCCTGGACTTGTCGGAGGCGACGCAGGCGCTGCGGCGGTCGTTGATCGACAGCGCCGGGCAACACCGCGAGACGCTCTTCGCCGCGCACACGCATACCCAGCCGGCGCAGCCCACGACGGTGGCACATTATCTGCTCGCGATCATCGAGCAGCTCGAACGCGACCAGGTGCGGCTGCGCGCCGCCTACGAGTCGACGAACCGCAATCCGCTCGGGGCCTGCGCGTTCACCGGTACCGGCTTTCCGATCGACAGGAATCTGACAAGCGAACTGCTGGGGTTCTCCGGCCCCACCGGAAACACGTATGGCAGCATCGCCACGGTCGACTACCTGCTCGAGAGCACGTCAGCGGCCGCGGTCTCGTTGGCGGGGCTGGGCCGTGTAATACAGAACCTGCTGCTGTGGTGCACGGTCGAGTTCGACTACCTCCGGCTGGAAGACGGCTTCGTGCAAAGCAGCAGCATCATGCCGCAGAAGCGCAACCCGGTCGCGCTCGAGCACGCGCGCGTGATCGGCAGCCGGGCGCTGGGGCAGGCGACGGCGATCCTGATCAGCGTCCACAACACGCCGTTCGGCGACATCGTCGATACCGAGGATGACCTGCAGCCGCTGGTCTTCTCGATGTTCCGCGACGCGACCCGCGCGACGCGGCTGGTCGCCGCCGTCATGCGCGGGGCCGAGTTCAACACCGCCCGCCTTCAGGAGCGTGCATACGAGGGCTGGATCACGGCAACCGAACTGGCCGATACCTTCACGCGCGAGCGCGGCCTGCCGTTCGGCACCAGCCATGCGATCACCAGCGGAATCGTCGCGGAGAGAGAACGAAATCCTGCGGTGAGTATTCCCGAGGCGCTGGCGGCGGTCTCGGCCCAGGTACTGGGCGCCCCGTTGCCGTTTGGCGCACAGGAGTTGGAGCAGGCCCTCAGTCCGCGGCGCTTCGTCGAGGTGCGCCGCACGCACGGCGGACCGGCGCCGGCGGAAACGGCGCGGGCGCTGGCCGCGTCGGACGCGACGCTGGCGGACGACGCACGCTGGGCGACAGCCGCGCACGAGGCACTGGCCGCCGCCACGGAGCGGTTGCGTGAGCGCGCCGCGCAGCTCTGAGTGCGCGTCAGGAACCGACGACATGACAAAGGCGGTGCGGCCACTCATTCTCAGCCTGGGCATGGCCATGGCGTGCGCGGCGCCCGGGTGGTCTCAGGACACGGTGGCGCGCATCCCGATCCGTGTCGAGCGCCCGGTCGACGGAGCCCCCCTGACGTTCGGCATCCCCTTTCCCAAGGGCGCCCTGCGCTCCCCCGACGAGATACGCGTCGTCACCGTCGAGGGGCGGGAGCTTCCGTCGCAGATCACCGAGGTGAGCACCTGGGAGCCGGCGGACACGAGCATCAAGTGGGTGTGGGTCTTCTTCTTCGCCGAGGCCGCCGAACGCTACGTCGTTGAATACGGCAGCGGGGTGCAGCGCGCGCCAACGACGGGCGCCAGAATCCTCGTGCGCAACAACCAGCGAGAAAATGGTGGAGCCGAGGTCACGACCGGGCCGCTGCACTTCACGGTGCGGAAAGGGGAAGGCGGCTTCCTGGGCAGCGTGGCCCTCGATGTCGACGCCAACGGACTCGACGCGGCCGATGTCATCGCGAACGGCGCCGGCGGGCGCGGATCATTTCTCGATCTGATCGACGACGCCGGCATCGACGCCTCGCGCGCGTTCGTCACGCGGACCGTGATCGAGAAGGGTTCCGGGCCGCTCCATGCGATCGTGCGAGTCGAGGGGGAATACCGCTACAGCCGGTCGGACAACAACGCCGCGCCGTTCGTGACGCGCATTCACGCCTACGCCGGGCGCAGCTATCTCCGCGTGCAGCATACGTTCGTCTACACCGGCGTCCCGGACAAGCATCGTCCTCAGGATGGCGACCAGCCGCACGTGGCTACCCAGAACGAGCGCCTCATCGTCGTCGATCCGACGGATACCGGCTGGACCGTCCCGGAGGATCGAATCGCGGCCGCCGGCCTCTCGGTCGGGCTGACGCTGTCCGGCGATCGGCAATTGAGCACCCGGCTCCGCGAGGGCCGCTGGTGGGAGACGGAGGGCCGGCGCCGGACCGAGACCCACGGCGTCGAGAGCGCAGCCGACGTCTCGCTGTTCCAGACCGGCGACGCGCCAACGCGGATGCCACCGGTGGCCAGTTCGTCGAACGAGACGCGCATGGGCGGCTTCGCCGCGCGTCTCCGCGCCGGTGAAAGGACGCTGGCGGACGCGGAGCGCGCGGACGGCTGGGTGGACCTCTCGGATGAGCGGCGCGGTCTCGCCATCGGCATCCGCCACTTTCTGGAGGAATACCCGAAAGAAATCCGCTTCGACGCGGCGAGCAGCAACCTGGCGACCGCGTTTCTGTGGTCGCCGCTGGCTGATCCGATGAGCTTCGCGCGCTTCTCGAACGCGCCCGGGCAGGAAAACGCCGTGGAAAACTGGGCGCAGGGGCACGCCAAGACCAGCGAGGCGATCTTCTACTTCCATCCCGGCGCGGCGCCCGAGGCGGACCTGGCGCGCACGATGTCCTACGTGCTCGAACCGCCGGTGCCGCATGCCGACCCAGGCTGGTACGGGCGCAGCGGCGTCTACGGGCGCTTCGCGGGAAGCACGGGGAGATTCCCCGACTTCGAGCGCGCCCTGGACTACAAGTTCGACTGGGTCCTGTTCAACCAGCAGTGGGAACCGTGGTTCGGCATGTTCGACCACGGCGACCTGCGGAACTCGTTCGACGGCGCCGAGTGGCGCACATGGGGCCACGGCGAGCCGGCGCAGGACTACATGATCTGGTTGCAGTTCATGCGCACCGGCGATGCGGACATCTTCGATGCGGCGCAGGCGGCGAGTCGCCATCTCATGGACGTCGACAATACCCATTGGCCGCGCGGTCCGGTGTTTCACGGCGACACGAACCATCCGCTCGACTATTGGCGCAGCGCGACGGAACCGGCCGGGTCGAAGTATCTGGGCATCGGCCGCCGGCATTCGGACCAGCACTGGATCCACGTGTTGAGCGCCCACGTGTGGGTGCAGGGCTGGCTCGCCGACTACTACCTGGCCGCCGATCATCGAGGCCTCGACGTGGCCATCCAGACCGCCGACCTGCACCTGCGGCGCATCTGGGGCGAACACGGGCTCACCGGCAGACGCCTGTATCTCTCCGTCTGGAACCTCGTCGAGGTCTGGGATGCGACGAAGGACGAGCGATATCGACGAGAACTCGACGACCGGGTCCGGCGGATGTTGCACCTGCAGGACCGGGAACAGGGCGGCAGCCTGGTGATGGACCGCTACGGCTACACGCATGTGTACGCCGCCCACGGACTGAAACGCTACCTCGACATGACGGGCGATCAGGCGGTGCGCACGGCGTTGATCCGGTCGGCCCGGCGGGCGAGAGACCTGCCCCCGATCGACCACTCCATGGAATCACTGCTGTCGAGCGTGATTTCGCTGCTGTTCGGCTACGATCTCTCGGGCGAGCAGAGCCTGCTGGACGAAATGACGGCCCGCATCGAGGTGCTGCGGACGGCTGCTCTCCCGCGCCCCATCGATCGATCCTGGACGCAGCGCGAACTGTTCGAGGCGTTGGAGCAGGTCAACCGGCTTCCCGACGCGCCCGACCGCCCGCGGGCCGGGTGGAGCTTCACCAACGGCCTGCGCGTCTTCGGGTGGACGCACGCGTACACGCTGCCCTACGTACTCGACACGTTGACCCGCACGCTGGCCGAGCCCGCACCCGCGGACGCGAACGGCCGTCGACCGTAGCCGCCCCGTTACTCCACCGACCAGGCGTTCAGTCCGTCAGCCAGATCGGTTGCACGAACGCGCCGTTGCCCGCCGAATCCCAGGCCGCAAAACGCACCCACGACTTCCCCGCCGCATCGAACGGAATCGAGAACTGCCGCGTCCCGAACGCGTCCGAATCGGTGGCCGGAATGATCTCACGGTCGATCTGTTCGCCGTCGCCCCAGACCACCTCGACGAACTCCAATGGGAACGTCCACTCGAGGTCGGCGGTGATGGTTCGTGCATCTCCGGCGCCGTCGACCGCGTAGTCGGTTATGAGAATCTGCCCGGTCGTGACGAAGAAGTCACCGGCCCGCAACGTCTCGAGAATCGGACTCCAGTCTTCGTCGTATCCAGGCACGCGGTCGAGCCTGAGGTAGTTCACCGGCACGTTCGGATAGATGTCGTCGCCCGGAAACTTGTGATACGTGTCGCAGTCGGCGATAAGGTACTTCGGCTGCAGGCCGGTGCCGGAAAAGTGGTTGTTCATGGTGTCGATCGTGTCGAAGCAGCGGTAGTCGCACATGCGCTCCGCTGACAGATCGGCGCCCATCCCGGGCTTGAAGGCGACGCCGAGGTATCGGTCGTTGCCTATCCACGGCCTGTCGAAGTGAGCGTCCGGAAATCCGGTCGAGCCTTTCGTGCGTGGGTGGGCCTGGAACCAGTAGCCATTTTCG
Source organism: Vicinamibacterales bacterium (assembly GCA_965220695.1). Lineage (GTDB taxonomy): Bacteria > Acidobacteriota > Vicinamibacteria > Vicinamibacterales > UBA8438 > UBA9620. Next base: position 2,124,910 of record OZ244838.1, read on the forward strand.
GCGTCCAGGACCCGTTGCAGATCCTCGGGGCTGCCGGTGCGGTAGACCGTACCGAAGGTCGGGTCCTCCTCGGAGAACGGCTGCCCCTCATCTCGCGTTCTCGTGAAGTACACGTTCTTCGGGAACAACGTGTTGTAGTGCCCGCCGAAGTGCGCGTTCGGTTCCTCCCACGGCGTGACCAGGAAGCCCTCGTCGGAAGCCCGCCTCGACGCCTCTCCATAGTCGCGCTGATCGGTGAACCGCGCGGCGCCGCTGTCTCCGCCGGCCAACTGGTCGGCGTGAAAATCGCTCATCCCGATGATGTCGATACCGAGCGCCTTCAACGCCTGCACGTCCGGGATCGGCGTGTCGAGCGAGCCGGAGGCGCGCAGCCGGTCGACGAACCTGATATGGAAATGGTTCACCATGGTCTTGTAGCCCGGCACCGGCTTGAAGGTGTCGCCGTGCGTGAACTCGAGCACGGAGTCGCGAGTCGGCTCGGCGGCGTCCGGACTGGCGTAGAAGTACACCGCCATGCGCTGCTGCGTGCCGGGCGGGGCATTGTAGAGCGCGAAGTTCGCGAAGAACCGACCCATCGCCTCGATGTTCTCGGCGGTGCGCGGCACGGCGCCGTGGGGCTGCAGTCCCATGCCCTCGAACGCCGCCTCGCCATCGCCCTGCCGGACACCGAGACTGAACTCGCCGTCGTCCACCTTGCGATACCAGTTGTAACCGAGGTTCGTATCGACCTCACGCGTAAAGAAGAACGTGACGGGCGGCGGAAACGCGGCCACCGAGCCGCTTGCACCCTCCGCGACGACCAACCGGTTCTGCGCGCGGAGCGGCACAGGTTCCTCGTTCAGCGGTCCCCCGAAGCGATAGTCCATGGCGCTGCCGCTCACGTCCCGCCACGTGACCCGCGACGTATGGGCGGTCGAGAAACCGCTCAAGCCGGCCCGGTACTTGTAGGCCACCGACGGTTCGTCCGTCGCCGCAATCGCTTCCAGCCGCAACAGATTCGTACCCTGGTAGACCGTGAAACGCAGCTCACCCTCGAAGATCCCCATCGAGAGTCCGGGAAAGGTCACCTCGAGCCGCGAACCATCGGTCTTCACGCTGCATTCCGTCACGTTGAACGTGGCGTCCGCCTCCCTGATCTCGTCCTGCAACCGCGGCAGGCCGCGGTTCCGTCCGTCCGTCTCTCCCTCGTCAATGCCCGGCACGAGCAACGGCGCGTCCCAGAACACGTACCACTTCTCGCGATCGATGACCTCCTGGGTGATCTCGACGCCGAGACCCTCGAGCGGGTTCAGTTGCTGGTTCGACACCCGGCGCACCCCGGTCGTGACGTGAAAGTCCGGCGTGAGGTTCTGACCCAGCGTGCCCCATTCGCCGCCTTGCGGGCGGACCGCCAGGTCGCGGACGATCGGCTGCGCATTCTCGAGGCCGAGACGCAGACGCATGTCGGCGCCCGCGGCGCCGGGCCAGGTGACGAGCAGCGTGTTCTGGTCCATCGTGGCGGTCGGTCCGCCGCCGGCCATGTACTGCGCCAGATCGCAGCCGAGGGGGTCACCGCCTGCCAGGACGGCCGGGTCGACTCCGGCCGCCGCCATGCCTTCGCCACCCCCCGCGCCACCGCACGCCAGAGTGGTCGCCGCGATTGCCACCGTGATGAACGCCGTAACCAACAGTCTCATGACTTCTCCTCTCGATGCCGGTGTGCCGCGGCGCGGGCCGCCGCACAGACCGAACGGACGAATGCGCACGCGCTGATGGTCACTGGCCGTCCGGCGCTGGTTCCAGCTTGACCGGCTGCACGAGTGCGCCGTTACCGGCCGCGTCCCACGCCGCGAAACGCACCCATTTCTTGCCGCTGGCGTCGAACGGGATCTCGAACCGCTGACTGCCGAAGGGCGGGAGATCGGTGGCAGAGACGATCTGCCGGTCCGTCGTCTGCCCGTCGCCCCACACGACCTCGACGAAGTCCAGCGGAAAGGTCCACTCCACGTCAGCCACGATCGTGCGGTCGGTGCCGGTGCCCTCGATGCTGTAGGAGGGTATCAGCACCTCGCCCGAGGTGACGAAGTAGTCGCCGCGCTTCATCGCGTCGATGATCGGACTCCAGTCGTCGAACCCGGGCAGCCGGTCGATCTTCACGTAGCTGACCGGATTGTTCGCGTAGATGTCGTCGCCCGGACCCTTCTGATAGGTTTCCGAAATGGCGTGCACATACTTTGCCGGCGTGGGCTGGTCGGCGACCCAGTTGTTCATGTCATCCAGCAGGTCCAGACAGCGGAGTTCGCACAGGCGCTGCTCCGACCCGTCGATGCCCATCCCCCAGCGCCACCCGATGCCCCGATAGTGCTCGTGCCGGAAGTGGGCCGTGTCCTTGATCGCGTCCGGGAATCCGGTCGAGCCCTTCGAGCGCGGATGGGCCATGTAGATGAGCATGTTCTCCCGCCTGGCCATCTCCATCATGTCCGCCGGGTTGCCGACGTGATAGACCGTGCCATACGTGGGATGCTGCTCGACGAACGACTGGCCGTCCTCGCGTCCCTGCGTCCAGAAGACCGGCTTGGACGGCAGGACGTCGTTGTGCCCACCGAGATTGCCGGAAAAATCTTCCTCGCTCGGCATGATCAGGAAGTTCTTGTCGGAATGCCGCCGGGCGCCTTCGAAATAGTCGGCCTGACTCTGCAGCCGATCGGGGCCGCGCGAACTCTCACCCAGCCCGAGGATATTGACCCCGATCGCCTTCATCGCGTCGAGCTCGCGAATCCGCGTGTCCATGCCGTACGCCTGCAGCCGACTCACGAATCTGGAATGGAAGTGCGTCGCCATGACCTGGTGGCCGTCGAGCGGTTTGAAGGTGTCCTGGCGGGTGAAGGCCAGCGCCGACTCCAACGTCGCCTCACCAGGTTCGGCGCTGACATAGAAAAAGACCGGCATCCGCTGCCAGGTGCCCGGCCGCGCGCTGCGGAGTGCGAAGTTCTGCCGAATATCCTCCTCGCCACGGCCCACGCCTGTCGGCTCTTCCTCGCCGTCCGCCTGCCGGACGCCGAACGAGAACGACGCCTCGCTGTCCTTGCGATACCAGGTGTACCCGAGGTTGAACTCGAGTTCGCGGGCCCAGAAGAAGTTGTGCGGCGGCGGGAAGGCGGCAATCGCCCCCCCCGGCACTTCGGCGACGGCCAGCCGATTGCTCGATTTCAAGGCCACCTGGCGCTCGTTCACCGCGCCGCCGAACTGGTACTCCTGCCAGAGATTCGAGATATCGCGCCACACCATGCGGGACGTCGGCTGAATCGCCAACCCGGTGAGACCGGCCTCGTACTTGTAGGCCACCGACCGTTCGTCGGTCGTGGCGATTACTTCCTGCCGGATCAGGTTCGTGCCCCGGTACACGGTGTATTGCAGCCGGCCGGCAAAGACGCCCAGTTCGACACCGGGGAACGTCACCTCGAGGCGCGCCCCGTTGGTCGTCACCTCGCAGCCCTGCGCCTGATACGTCGCGGTCGCGCGGGTGACCTCTTCCGGCAGGCGCGGCAGCCCCGGCTGATGATCGAGACCCTCCAGCGGGGGCGTCGAGTTGCCATGGGCCGCGTCGCCGCCCGGGACATTCAGGGGCGCGTCCCAGAAGGCGTCCCACTTTTCTTCGTCGATGACCTCGGCGGTGATGTCGACGCCGAGCCCCTGCAGCGGACGCAGTTGCTGGTTGGTGATGCGGCGCATACCGGAGGCGACCCGGAATTCGGGCCGCACGTTGCTGACGAGTGTGGCCCAGCGCGTGCCCTTGCGCCGCACGGCGAGGTCCCGAATCGTGGGTGCGCCGCCCGATATCGTCAGCCTCAGCCGCACTTCCTGGCCGGGGTCCCCGTCCCAGGTCAGGGCCAGCGTGTCGCCGGCCACGGCGGCGGTCAGCCCTGGCGCTGCCTGGTATCCGGTCAGACTGCAGTTCAACGTCTGGGCCTGCGCCGTCGACACGCCGGCCAGGACGACGGCGGCCAGCGCCGCCGTGCCGAGTACGGATGCGACGGGTGTGATCGTGGTCTTCATCGTGGTCCTCTCGTCTCGCGGGTCAGAGTCCCGCCACTCGACGCACGCCACTCCCCACGGCGCGCCGGAAGGGCCTGTCACGTCTGTACCCGAAATAGGTGGGGGCTCCCAGCGGTTAGCGGGCCGCGCGTCCGGAGGTCACCGCCGACGGGTTCACCCACACCGGCTGCACGAAGGCGCCGTTGCCGGCCGAGTCCCAGACGGCGAGGCGGACCCACGCCTTCCCGGTCGCGTCGAACGGAATCTCGAACCGTTTGGATCCCATTGGCGGCAGATCGGTGGCGGAGATGATCTGCCGGTCGATGGTCGCGCCATCGCCCCAGACCACCTCGACGAATTCAAGCGGGTACGTCCACTGCACGTCGGCCCCGACCGTCCGGCTGTCCCCACTGCCGCCGACGGCAAAGTTCGAGATCAGCACTTCGCCCGTCGTCACGAAGAAGTCGCCGTTCCGGAGCGCGGTCAGAATCGGACTCCAGTCCTCGTCCGCTCTCGGCAAGCGGTCCAGCTTGACGTAGTTGACCGGGAAGTTCGCGTAGATGTCGTCGTTCGGACCCTTCTGATACGTATCGACGTCGGCGATGATGTACTTCGGCCGCAGACCGGTGCCGGCCAGAAGGTTGTTCATCGTATCCACCGCGTCGAAACAGCGATACTCGCACATCCGCTGTACCGACAGATCCTGGCCCATGCCCGGCTTGAAGGCGACGCCCAGGTAGCGGTCGTTGCGCAGATACGACGTGTCGAAGAGGTGATCAGGATACCCCGTCGTGCCTTTGGTGCGCGGGTGCGCATGGAACCAGTAGCCGTCCTCGTCGTCCAGGAGCTGCTGCATGTCATCCGTGTTGCCGACGTGGTACACCGTCCCGTAGGTGGGGTCTTGCTCGGTGTACGGCTGCCCCGGCTCGCGCACCTTCGACCAGTACACGAGCTTGGGAAACATCGTGTTGAAGTGTCCGCCGAAGTACGCGCTCGGCTCTTCCCAGGGCGTCACGAGGAAGTCGGCGTCGGACGCCTTCTGCGACGCCAGACCGTAGTCGCGCCAGTCCTGGAACCGCAACGGACCGGGGTCGTTCGGGTTCATGTCGCCGTGGAAATCGCTCAGCCCCACGATGTTGAGACCGACCGCCTTCATCGCCTCCAGGTCCGGGAACTTGTAGTCCAGCGACCCCAGCGCGCGCTGCCGCTCGGTGAACCGCAGGTGGAAGTGGTTCACGAACGTCTGGTAGCCGGGGACCGCCTTGAACTTGTCACCGTAGGTGAAGGCGAGCACATCCTGGCGTGTGGCCTCCGCGGGGCCGGTCCCGGCGTAGAAGTACATCGCCATCCGCTGCATGGTGCCCGGCGGCGCGTTGTACAACGCGAAGTTCTCGACATAGCGCGGGTCTTCTTCACGGTCGTGCTGCCGCACGCCGATGCCGAACTGGTCACCCTCGTCGTGCCGGTACCACACGTAACCGAGATTGATGTCCACTTCCCGTGTCCAGAAGAAGGCGTGGGGCGGCGGGAACGCCGCGACCGACCCGCCCTGGCCTTCTGCGACCAGCACGCGGTTGGCGGCCCTCACCGCGACCCTCGTGTCGTTCGTCACGCCGCCGAACATGTACTGTTGCGGGTTGCCGCCCAGGTCATTCCACGCCACCCGCGACAGCGTGCCGGTCGAAAAGCCGCTCAAGCCCCCTTCGTAGATGTAGGCGACCGAGTCCTCTTCGGTCTTGGCAATCGCCTCCATCCGCACGAGGTTCGTGTCGCGATAGACCGTGAACCGCAGGTCGCCGGCGAAGATGCCCATCGACAAGCCGGGGAAGGTCACCTCCAGGCGCGCGCCATCCGTCTTCACGCTGCACGACGATGTGTTGAAGGACGCATCCATGTGGCGGATTTCGTCCGGCGAGCGGGGCAGCCCCCAGTTCCTGGGATTCCTGCCCTCGGTCACGCCGGGGACGAGCAGCGGCGCGTCCCAGAAGACGTACCACTTCTCTCTGTCGATCACGGCCTGATCGATGTCGACGCCCGTCCCTTCGAGCGGCCCCGACTGCTGGTAGGACAGCCGGCGGACACCGCTCGTGACGTGGTATTCGGGTGTGAGATCCTGACCGAGCGTGGCCCAGGCGCCGCCCTGGCGGCGAATCGCCAGCTCTCGTACGATCGGCTGACCGTCCTGGATGACGAAGCGCATCCGCAGATCGCTGCCGTTGTCGCCGGCCCACGCGACGCTCAACACATCGGACTCGATGGTTGCCGTGAGCCCGTCCTTGGCCGTATATTGGCCCAGGTCGCAGGTCAGCGGAGCAGCAGAGGCCGCCGCGCTGGTGAACACCGCGACGACGAGGGCGAGTGGAGCTTTCATTTCAAGGACTCCTCTGCTGCGCCCAACCCTGAGTCGCTGTGTGGGGATGAGCAGACGTCGGCCGGTTGGGCTGGCCTATCTCTGTCTCAAGAAGGTCGGATCTCCACGCACGCCCGATAGTATGGTCCGCGTTGTAGGGAGTCAACGGAATATTCTCCCGAATGCGGGATTGGAAGGAGCAGCGCCGTGACTCGGACGATCCCCTGGACCACCTCGACGCACGCCCGACACATCCACCGCGCGTGCTGCATTCTCGCGCTGTGCACCCCGGCGTTCTGGGGGTGCGGCGCCGCCCCCGCCGTGGACGACACGGCCGACGCGACCGAGACGGCGGCGACCGGCGGCGCGGCGACGGAGGCGCCCGGCGCACCCCGCGACGCCTTCATCATGGTCGAGGGCCGGCGCGTGCACTATCTCGACTGGGGCGGCGCCGGGAACCAGCCGTTCATCATGCTGCACGGCATCGCCCGCACGGCGCATTCGTTCGACCACATCGCGCCGCACTTCGCTGCCGACTATCGCGTGCTCGCCGTCGACCTGCGCGGTCATGGCGACTCGGACTGGCACCCGGACGGCGCCTATCTGGTCGAGGACTACGTCACCGACATCGAGGCCCTCGTCGACCAGCTCCAGCTCAGGGACATCGTCATGCTGGGCAACTCGACCGGCGGCCGCGTCGCGCAGGTGTTCGCCGGACTGCATCCCGAACTCGTCTCACGACTCATCGTCGAAGATGTCGGCCCCGAGCGGCCCAACAACATTTCCGACAACTTCGCCAGACGCGTCGAGGCGGAAGCCGACGGCTGGGCCAGCGAAGACGAACTGTTCGCGCAGCTCCGCGCTGGCGGGGGCGGCGTCAGCGATGCGCTGCTGCGGACCCGTGCGCACCACGATACCCAAGAACGTGAGGATGGGCGGGTGGTCTGGAAGCGCGATCCCAACCTCGTCATGGGATTTGTGGCTACGGAACTCTGGCGATTCATCGAACAGATCGCCGCCCCCACGATCTACATCCTCGGCGGCGACAGCGCCATCGTGCCGCCCGAGACGCAAGAACGCCTGAGGCAGACGATTCCGGATATCGAGATCGTCGCGTTTCCCGGCGTCGGACACTACCCGTCGCTCGAGACGCCGGTGGAGTATCTCGCCGAGCTCGACCGTTTCCTGGCGCGGTCCGCTGACGGGACACCCACCGTCTTCCTCGAGACGCCGATGCGCGCGCCGGCGTGGGCCTTCGCGCAACGCGCCCTGCTCGAAGCGAACGCCGAGGGCGCCGCCGCGTTCAGCGCAACGCACCTGGACGAGGCGGGGCATCTGCGCACGGAAGAACGATGGGGCGTCGCGGATGGGCCGGACGACGCCATGGAGACGATCCGTCTCTGGCCGCTGGCCTACGCCCTGGGCGGCCCCGCCTCCCTCCTGACCAACTGGGAGCACGCCTGGGAGGGACACCTGGACCAGTATTCCGGCGCAAAGATCCCCTCGCTCGAGCTCGCACGCGACGGCATCTATCACAAGGAGTTCATCACGTCGTTCGACTGGGAACACACGGGTGAAGCGCTGGGCGGCTTCTACTTCTACGGGCTCGCCCGACCGCACGGACCGCGATACGCCGATCGGATGCGGCGATTCGCCGGGTTCTACATGAACGAAGATCCCGAGGCTCCCAACTACGACCCCGAGCACAGGCTGATCAGGAGCCTGTTCAACGGCAGCCGGGGGCCGAAGCTGACCCCCGCCACACCCGACGACTGGGATGGAGAGGAGGTCCCGGGGGCCAATCCGGCGCGACGGACGCGTTTTCTGAACGCCAGCAATATCACCGGCGACCATCCGTTGAACCTCGGCTCGACCCTGCTCGCCATGCACGCCTACATGCTGACCCACGAGGCCAAGTACCGCGAGTGGATCCTCGAGTATGTCGGCGCGTGGCGCGAGCGGACGCTGGCCAATGGCGGGAACATCCCGTCGAACATCGGCCTCGATGGCACGATCGGCGGCGAATGGGGCGGCCGCTGGTACGGCGGCGTGTTCGGCTGGGACACGCCGGACGAGGGGCGGCGGAACTACGTGCTGCGCGGTCCGCCCGAAGCGTTCGGCGCGGCGCTGCTGCTCACGGGCGACCAGCGTTTCGTCGATGTGCTGCGGGGCCAGATCGACAATCTGTATCGTGCGCAACGGGTGGAGAACGGTCGGGTCCTGCTGCCGCACTACCACGGCGACGAGGGGTGGTACGGCTACGGGGCAGAGGAATACCACCGGACCGGCGCGTTGGGCAACCTGCCGATCGTCGAGGTCGACGTCTACATGTACTCGATGCGCCCCGCCGACCTCGCACGCGCCCGGGACACCGCCTGGATGCAGTTTCTCGAGGGGCGCAATCCGGACTATCCGCTCGAGTCGTTGCAGGAGGCGTTGGAGCAGGTCCGCAGCGCCGGCCAGCGCCTGGCGGCCCAGGCGACCGACGAGACGGGCGGCACGACCGGCACGACCCGCGGGTTCAACGCCAGCCCCGTGTCCACGACGGCGCTGGTGAACCTCACCATGGGCGCGAACGATCCCGGCGGGTCGAGCCACGGGCCCAATCTGGTCCATGCCCAGGTGCGCCACTTCGATCCCGAGCGCAGGCGGCCCGGTCTGCCAGAGGATGTGGCCGCGCTCGTCGAACGGATCGCAGGTGATGCGGTCACCGTGACGCTGGTCAACACCAACCCCTTGCAGCCCCGCACGGTCGTCATGCAGACCGGCGCCTATGCCGAGCACGAACTGGTGTCAGTCGAGGTCGATGGACGCACCCTGGACATCGGCGCCCGTCAGGTCGCGGTGCGGTTGGCCCCCGGCGCCGGCGGCGCCCTCACCATTCGGCTGCAGCGCTACGCGCACCCGCCGACGCTCGCCTTTCCCTGGAACCGGAACTGACCCGCAGATCGATCGGACGGCAACGCCGGGCTTGCGCAGGCTGCGCGCACAAAAAAGGGGGCGCCTGCCAGCATGGCAGGCGCCCCCCGGTGACCGTCTGGAATCGACCTGACCGGCGTCAGAACCTGAAGTCGAAGCTCAAACGCGCGATACGGGGCGCCAGAATCTCGTTGATCTGATTGAAGGCGCCGCCCGACTGATAGATGACCCTCACGCCGGCGCTCGAGTTATTCAGGTTGAACACGTCGAGGTTGATCGCGGCCCGGCTCCCCCCACCAAGATCGAACCCCTTGCTGGCGCGAACGCTGAGCACGTTCATCGTGTCGCTGCGCCGCGAGCCGTACGGCTCGGCCCGCAACGTCACGTTGCCGAGATTCGCCGCCCGGAACCGAACCGTGCGCTGACCATAGACGCCGGACCGGCTCTGCAGGTTCAGCGCCGCGGTCATGTCGTACGGCAGGTTGTAGGACACGCTGGCGGTGGCGTTCCAACTCGTCGTGTCATCCTTGTTGAAGTACTCGTCGTTCGGGCTGTCGGGCACCAGATCGAGGTGCCGGTCGGCCCAGGTGAACCAGTACGAGGCGACCGCGCTCCAGCGCGCCGAGGCGCGCTTCGTCAGCGTGAACTCGATCGTCTGGTACTTGTTCGTAAAATCGCTGTTGGTACGCGTGGTCGCCACGTTGGAGGCGCCCCTGAGATCATTGGTGTAGTCGTACACGGTGAACATGCCGCCGTCGTCAGCCGTACCCAACCGGCCATCCGGTCCCGGATCCTGATGCTGGGTCTGCACGCTGTACGCGCCGTACGGGCGCAGGACGTTCTGGTAGTGGAAATAGTCCTGCCGGTTCTTGCTCACGTACAGCGCCCGGATGCCCAGACCCGGCAGCAGTTCGCGCTCGATTCCGACCGTGGCCTCATATGTGATCGGCTGCTGCAGGTCGGGATTGACCCGGTTGTTTCTGGCCGCGGTGATGGAAATGAAATCCGCGCCCTCGAGGTCCAGGTTCACCTCTCCCGGCGTGTACTCGTTGTTCCCGTCCGGATCGCTCCACCGGAACTGGGCCGTCGCGGCGGAGTTGCCGTTGTAGCGCCCGGCGAAGGCGTCGCCGATCGTGAAGTTGAAGATACCCCAAGTCGCCTTGAGCAGGGTCTTTCCGTCCCCGGAGACATCGTATGCCACGCCGACCCGAGGCACGAAACGCGACCACTGGTTCGCATCGAGCGCCGGGAACGTGCCGTTCGGAAACACGGTCGGGAACTCTGCCGACCCGTCATAGGTCTGCTCGCGCAGGAACGCACGCTGCCGGTCCCAGCGCACGCCGATGTTCGCGGTCAGGCGGTCGTTCAAGGTCCACGTATCCTTCAAGTACAGCGACAGGGTCCGCGAATAATTGCTCGGATTCACCGGATAGTTGTAGGCGATGAAACGATCGGGGGCGCAGTTGTCCATCTTCGGCAGGATGCCGGGACCCACGCAGCCGTCATACCGAAGCTGGTAGTTGCCGCTCGGATTGGAGAGGATACCGGTCGAGTGCTTCTCCCAGTAGAGCGAGGTCCCCATCTTCACCTCGTGGTCGTTCCCCGCCAGGTAGCTCACCGACCCATCGAGCTGCAGGCGTCCCCGGGGGCGCTGATCCGAGCGCTCGTAGGCACCGGTACGGTAGCCCGTATCGGCATCGTAGCGGCTCGTGGCGCCGGCAAAGTCGGTCCCGCCGCGCGCCGCCGAGTAGTTCGCGAAATACCCGGCCCAGCCCCCGTTCACCTCGATGAAGGTCTGGTTGCTCGGGGTGCTCTGCCAGCCGCCCTTGTAGATCGCGGTCTCGTCGCGATAGTCGCGCGTGGCCTCCAGCGGACGCGACCCGCCGCCGCCGTTCTGGGGCTGGGTCTTGTCGCCGGTCTGATACAGGAACGTGAACTTGTTGGTCGCCGTGGCCTGTGCGGTCAACTTGAGCGTCAGCGTGTCCAGGCCGGCCGTGTAGTCACCGAAGCTGTCGTCGTCGGTCCGATAGTAGCCGTCCGGCCCCGTCCCGTCACGGAAGCCGAGTCTGTTGTCGACGCGTGACTGGATGTCGTAGGCGGCGAAGAACCACAGCCGGTCCCGTACGATCCGGCCGCCCAGTTCTGCGCCGGTCTCCAGATAGGACCTGAGAGGCGCGCGGTCCTGGACGCGCCCCAAATCGGCGAGTTCCCCACTGATATTGTTCCCCTGGAAGCCTGGCCGCTGGAAACCGTAGTTGGCGGCCCCGTGAAACTGGTTTCCGCCAGACTTGATGATGGCGGTCATGCTGAGACCGTTGGTCATCACCTCGGCGTCGTTGCCCGAGGCCTTCATCTCCATCTCTTCGTAGGCCTGGTAGCTCACGTACACACCCGAGTTGGCGTCCGCGCCGGTCGTGATGTTGATACCTTCCACCATGAGCTTTGGCTGCGCGGCGACACCGTAGTTGATGATGCTCTTTCTGCTGACGAAGTTGCTGTCACCCACCGCGGGCGCGCCCGAGGTGATGATGCCCGGCGTCAGGATGTAGGCGTCCATCATCCCGCGTCCGCGTGGAATCGTCTCCAGCACCTCCCTCGTCAACGCGATGCTCGTTGCTGTCTGCTGGATGTCGACGACCGGACTCTCGCCGCTCACCGTGATCGACTCTTCGACCGCGCCCACGTTCATCGTGGCGTCGATCTGCGCCGTAAAGCCGACCGTCAGGCGGAGACCTTCGCGCACGACGGTGCGAAACCCGCCAAGCTCGAACGTCAGTTGGTAGAAGCCCGGGGGCAGATTGCCGAGTCGGTAGCTTCCTTCACCGTCGGTCACGGCGACGGTCGGCCCCGCGATCAGCGCGTCGCCCGTGAGGGTGACGGTGACGCCGGGCAGCACGCCGCCGGTGTCGTCCGCCACCGACCCTTCAAAGGCGGCCGTGTTCTGCGCCGAGGCCGGCGAGGCCCAGGCGATCAAACCGACGATCAGGACCAGTGCCCAAACCGTGCGGCACTGAATTGAAACTCTTCGTGTGTTCGATCGCATGCCACTGCTCCTCGAAAAAACCGATTGCCTGCCGGGCTACCCCACCGTGGAACGCCGTACGATGAGTATACGAAACTCAACGGCACGAGGTTTACTCGATTCGATCGAGAGACAGCCTGAGACGCAACGACTGTATCTCAACCTCGCCCGGATGTCTAACCGGAAGTTTCAGCGGTCGATTTTCCCCAACTCATAGTTTCTAAACGATTTAGGGCGCTTTGGGCCTTGTTTGCACGGCAATATGTAGCCATGTAAGTAGTGTTGTAGATGCAAGGTAACGCTTGTTATATATGCATATACGTGCCATAATGAGTAACCATGTATATCGACAGCGTGCCCAATCGTTCCTCGCCCCCAGCCGTGCTCCTGCGCGAGTCCTACCGCGACGGCGGACGAATCAAGAAGCGTACCCTCGCCAACCTCTCCAAGCTGCCGAGCGACGCCATCCAGGTGCTGCGCCGCGTCCTCCGCGGTGAGCGGCTCGTCAACCCGGAAGACGCCTTCACCTGCGTCCGCAGCCTGCCCCACGGCCACATCGCCGCCGTGCTCGGCACCCTCAAGCAGCTCGGACTGCACACGCTGATCGCCCGAAACGCCAGCCGCCTCCGCGACCTCGTCCTCGCCCTGATCGTCGCCCGCGTCATCGATGCGCAGTCCAAGCTGGCCACCGCCCGCGCCCTGGCGCCCGAAAGCGCCGTCTCCACCCTGGGCCAGGTGCTCGGGCTCGGCGCCGTCGACCAGCATGAGCTCTACGCCGCCATGGACTGGCTCGTGCAGCAGCAGGCGGCCATCGAGCAGCGTCTGGCCAAGCGGCACCTGCAGGAGAACACGCTGGTGCTCTACGACCTGACCTCCAGTTACCTGGAGGGAACCCACTGCCCGCTGGCCCAGCGCGGGTACAGCCGCGACGGCAAGCCGGGCACGTTGCAGATCGTCTTCGGTCTGTTGTGCACGGCCGAGGGTTGTCCGCTTGCCGTCGAGGTCTTCGAGGGCTCGACGAGCGACCCGAAGACAGTGGCCTGCCAGGTAGAGAAGATCCGCACCCGCTTCGGTCTACAGCGCGTGGTGCTGGTGGGCGACCGGGGCATGCTGACCGCGGCGCGCATCCGCAAGGACCTGGCGGGCGTGGACGGCCTGCGCTGGATCACCACGTTGCGCGCGCCGATGATCCGCAAACTGCTGGCCGCCGGCACGGTGACGCCGTCGTTGTTCGACGAGCGGGACCTCGCCGAGGTCACCAGCGAGGAGTTTCCCGGCGAACGGCTGATCGTGTGCCGCAATCCCCTGCTGGCCGCCCAACGGCAGCGCAAGCGGCAGGAGCTGCTGGCGGCCACCGAGGAGGACCTGGCGCCCATCGCGGCGGCGACAACGCGCAGGAATCGGCCGCTACGCGGGGCGGCCGAGATCGGCCTGCGCGTCGGGAAGGTCATCAACCGGCACAAGGTCGCCAAGCACTTCGTGACCACCATCACCGACGACACGTTCACGTTCCACCGGGACGACGAGCGGATCGCGACCGAGCAGCAGCTCGACGGGCTCTACATCGTCCGCTCGAACGTCGAGCCGGAGCAGTTCGACGCGGCGCAGACGGTGCGGGCCTACAAGGACCTGTCCAAGGTGGAGCGGGCGTTTCGCTGCTTGAAGTCGGTGGACCTGAAAGTGCGGCCCATCCATCACCGGCGACCCGACCGGGTGCGGGCGCACATCCTGCTCTGCATGCTGGCCTACTGGGTCGAGTGGCACATGCGGCAGGCCCTGGCGCCGCTGCTGTTCGACGACCACGACCCGGCGGCCGCCGAGCAGCAGCGCCGCTCCGTCGTGGAACCCGCGAAGCGCTCGCCTGCGGCGTTGGCCAAGGCCGGCCGCAAACGGACCGACGACCACCTGCCGGTGCACAGCTTTCGGACGCTGCTCGTCGACCTGGGCACGCTGACCGCCAACACCATGCAGGTCACCGAGGGCGGCGCCACGTTCAAGCTGCAGACACAGCCCACGCCGATGCAGCAACGCTGCTTCGAGCTCTTGGAGGTGACGCCTCGATTGTAGCCATTACCGATACACCCTCGAAACCGGTAACTTGCTCAATAATAATGGTTTCCGCGTTATTCGATCCGAAACTTCGGTCTAACGTCAACGCGAACCGATGCCGCCGGCATTGTCGGGTCGCGCCGGAGGTCGCCGTACCCGACGAGGGTCCCGCGGCGGCACCCCCGCCCGGTCTTCTCGTCCCGGGTCTCGGCCACCTGGGCACCGTGCCGTCGGTGGTCATTCGGCCGGTGTCGATCAACTGTCCGTCAACTACGTAAACAACACATGATAAAAGCTTTCCGTGATCACATGGCGGGTTGTCGCGTTTTCGATCAACTATCCGTCAGCCGGAACGCCGACCCAGTACGGAACATATTTCCTCAGCTTGGGCGCGGCATCCTCGTCGAACGGCTTGATCATGCCTGCGATCACGGCCTCGCGAATGTACCGTGACACGGCCGCCTTGTTGTTCTTCTTGATTCCGAATCGCTCCCGGAGCGACGTGTTCGTCAGAAAGGCTCCCGTCACGTACTTCAAGCACGCGTGCAGGTAGCAGGCCCGCACCCGCTCCGCTCGGTCCATGTCGGCCACGGCCTTGTGGGCAAAGAGTACGACGCGCGTGGATCCCGCCGGCGCCTCGACGAGCGGCGCCGGAAGCTGGAACAACTCCACCTGGAAGACGACCTTGTCGATCCCGCTGCCGCGCTCCTCGCAGATCCGGAAGCGGCGCATCAGCGAGGCGAGCGCCTCGTTGCGCGACTTGGGCGGCGTGTCGACGAAACGCCGCGTGTCCACCAGCGGCTCGCCCGGATTCGTCATCTCGATCCGATCGCTGAAGATCTCCACCATCGGCCCGGCGCCCGTGACGAAGAAGTCCTGGTGGATGAGCGCATTCGCTACGAGTTCGCGCACGGCGAGTTCCGGGAACATGGGCATCGCCTTGCGCAACGCCTGTTTGATCACCTCGTTGGCGGGCAGGAGGGAGTCGACGTATCCGATCAGTCCCTCGAAACCGCACGCGTATCCCCTGACTCCCTCCCGCTCCCTGAGCGCTTCGGTGCGGCCGACGCCGGCGTACTGGATCACGCGCACCGCCTTGCGCCGCAGCGTGCGGAAGGCATCCAGGCGCTTGGCGAAGAGGATGGCGCCGAGGTTGGTGACATCCCAGCCGCCCGCATCGCCGCGACGGATGAGCCGATCATCCAACAGCGCCTCCAGAATGCCATCGCGGTTTGCGGGAAGCGGCCGTTCCAACAGATCGAAGTAGGCCGGATACTCCAGCAGGCGCAACACGTCGTCGCTCGTCGCACGTTCGAGCGCAATACCGTCCTCGAAGGGCGTGCGATCGAAAATGCGCCACAGCGCCCGCTCCTTCTCCGGAAAGTCCTTGAGTTTCTTCGTATATGTCCCGATCCGGATGAATTCCTGACCAGAGAATAGTACAGGGTGGCGCGCAGCGCGCGCGATTTCCAGGAGGACAACGGGGCGCTCCTCCACGGTGACCCTGAAGAAGCGGAAATCGATCTTTGGCTCCAGCAGGCGCAGCAGCCAGCTCTCCAGCTCCTCGTTGCCGACCCGGGCCGCGTGCGGATCGAAGTTCGTCCCGACCACCGCATGACCGTCGTCCCGTACACCCCAGACCAGGTAGGCGAACGCCTTGCCCACCATGACTGCCGCGTTCGCCAGCGCCGAGATGTATTCACCGATGGCCCGTGGTTCGGCGTCGTTGACCTTGAACTCGACCCACTCGGTCTCCCGCGGCAGCGACCGCAGCTCGTGCAGAAGGCTCACGAGGTAATCGCTTGGCCGGCCGCTGGTCACGCTTCCGCCTCCGCGAGCAGGTCACACCTCGTAAGCACCCGCGCACCGCGCCGACCGGCGCAACGGCCTGTCCGCGCGAAGGCACGACTTGCGTCACGGATGGCGAATGCGGCGCGGGTCACGCTCGCGTAACCCGTCATGCGGCACATTCTCTGGCGCGCGCAGTTACCCGCCCTGGCCACTTCCGTCTCCACGCCGGTGCAGATCATCTCGTATCTGCCGTTCGATTCGCGCCGCATGACCGCCCGTCCCTGTTCACCGTTTCGCAATAACGAGATCGTTTATTTCACATACGGCTCGGAATCACAAAGAACAGAGATACCGCGGTGTGGACCGACCCTTGGTTGTAAGCTACCGAGGAAGACTCGGACCGCCTGGGTTCGGGCGATTTGCGGCGCGGGGAACCGCCCTGGACAGGAAAACCTCGCGGTGCAGCGGTGAAGGGCGCGGCACATGTCGATCACGGAAGTGAATTTTCTGGCGGTGGGACTGGCGACGGTGCTCGCCTTCGGACTCGGCGCGCTGTGGTACTCGCCCCTCCTGTTCGCCAAACCGTGGATGGCCGGCCACGGCTACACGCAAGCGGACATCGAGAGGATGCAGGCCGGCATGGGTGCGACCTACGCCCTCTCGTTCGTCTGCTGGCTGGTGATGGCCACCGTGCTGGCGCTGATCGCTCCGCACTTCGGCGAGCGTGTCCACGAGGTGCTGCACACCGGCGTCCTGCTGTGGCTCGGGTTCTCGGCCACCGTCGGTCTGACCAACAACCGGTTCTCGGACAAGCCACTCAGCGTCTGGCTCATCGACGCGGGGTATCAACTGACGTCGATCGCCATCATGGCGGTGGTGCTGGGGCTGTGGCGGTAACCGCGTCCAGCGGCGGAGGCGGGTCTCGCGCTTCCCATCGCGGCGGCTTCGCGTCACAGCGGCGGGTAGGTGGTGCCGAGGGCGGGAATCGAACCCGCACGACCCAAAGGGTCACAGGATTTTAAGTCCTGTGCGTCTGCCAGTTTCGCCACCTCGGCAGCCCGGGACTGCACCAGCCGATTGTAGTCCGAGCCGCGCGGCCTCGGCGTCGCGCCGGACCTGCACGGCCGCCGGCTAATGCACGTCCGACGTCTGGGCGCCGGCCGAGATCACCCGCGCGATCATGTGGGTCAGTTCGTCGGCCGGCAGGTCGAACGGACCCGCGGCGATGGCGCCGCTCGGAATCTCGATCGCCAGCGCCACTCCGGCGTCCGAATCGGTGACGATCCAGCTCAGTCCACGCAGCGACACCGAGCCCTCGGCGGCCTCGCCACTGGTGACACGCTCGAAGATCCGCAACGTGGACAGCAAGACCTCGCGCACGTCGGTATCCGTCCAGCCGGACGCGTCCGGGCCGTCATAGGTCACCGTTTCCGTGACCACCTCATCGGTGCCTTTCAGCAGCACCTCTACGTCGTAGTGCATGTCGTCATCCTCGATCTCGTGCCGCCGCACGGCGCTTCGGCGCCCATGCGTCCGAGTCTAGCCTGGATTATTCACGAAGGCTGGGAGTCGGCCCCGCGGACGGTGTGATCGTCGCGCACACGGCCCGCCGGGCGTTGTTTTCGTCGGGTGCCGGCGGGATGGAACTGATTGTCGGTGCGGAAGGCCTGGGTACGGGGCCGTGGAAGGACGGCTTCGCCACGGGCGGGCTCGGTGCGCCGTTGGGATGCGTGTACGCGCGGCGGGCTGGCGCCGGCCGAAACCTATCCGGGGCGGGCGCCGAGTGCGAGCGCGATGTGCCGCCAGGCGTGGAGGTCCGGCGTGGCGGTGGGCAGGTGCAGGACCACGCGGCGGACCGAGCCGACGACCTGCGCCCCCAATTTGAGGAGCCGGTCGCGCAGCCACGTCACCTGGGCGCGGGCACAGGCGGTGCGCGCCGCGCGCAACCGGAGTTCTTGCATCAGCACGTAGGCGGCGGCGGTGAGCAGCACGCGCAGTTGATTGGCCCAGAAGCGACAGCAGCTCGTGCGGTCGATCTGTAGCCCATCGAGCAGTTCCTTGATCCGATTCTCGATGTCGCCGCGGGCGCAGTAGACCTTCTCATAGATGAAGCGCGGCGTCTGCCGCAGATTCGTCACGACGAAGCGCGGGTTGTCGCGCGGCTCGCGGTCGCCGTGCCGGACGACCTCGGCCTTGATCACGACGCGGCGCGCGTGGCCCCACGTACCGGCCTGGTACTGAGTGTCGGTATACACGTGCGCGGTCTGGCCGCTGGCCGTGCTCTGGGCCTGCGCCACGATCAGGGCGGGCTCGGCGTGGCGCCGCAACACGGCGTTCTTGGCCATCGCCACGACGTAGTCGAGGCGCGGCTCGGCATCGAGGAAGTCGAAGATCTCCGGCGTCGCAAAGCCGCCGTCGAGCCGGACGAGAAACCGCGCCTGGGGAAAGGCCTGCCGCAGCAGGGGCAGCAGCCGACACAACACGCCGAGGGTCCCGCAGGTGGCCGGCACATTTCCGGGCCGCAGCACCGCCGCGCACAGATACTGTTCGCGTTCCTTGTCGAAGGTCAGAAACGCCAGCAACGGCAAGTAGCACCAGCTATCGTAATGCCCGTTGAAGAAGGTGAGCTGCTGGGCGCCGTGCGTCGCGTCGTCGGTCGGATCCAGGTCGATCGTGATCCGCCGCGCCCGCCCGTCCAGCCGGCGCTGATGCCGCTCGATGACCCGCATCGCCAGCTCGCGCGCCAGCTCATAGAGGGCGGAGGGGCCAACGCCGTTCTCGAACCGCGAGATCGTCGGCTGCGAGGCCAACGCCTCGCCAGCGACCGGGTCCCGCCCGAGCAGCAGCTTGTGGATCGGGTCGTCGGCGAGGTGGTCGGCGTCGTTGCCATCGGGATGGCCGCAGGCAATGCCGAAGATCCGCTGGCCGAGCAACTCCGTCAGCGTGTGCCGGATCTTTCCGAGTTCCCGCCGGTCCACCAGACACCGGGCGAAACCCGCCACCAACCCATACACGCGCTCGGCCGCCTTGAGCAGGACGGCGCCGCCATCGGAACTCGAGTGCCGGCGGTCGAACGTGGCGACGAGGGGCTTGTCGAAGAGATCCGGAAAGAGGACAGTCTGTGGTATCGTATGGGTCGTCACGCAAGGGCCTCCGTGGTGGATAAATGACTGTTAACAAAGCATTTATACCACGCGGAGGCTTTTGTGTCTATACCGAAATCGGACCCTTCAGTAGAGTCGAGGGGAGGCGCGTAACCGGTAGGGAGTCGGTGGCTCATCCGGCGCTTTCGTACCGGGCCGCAGTCCGAGTCCCGTGGGCACGTTTCCTCCCCCCGCTCTCCGAACCCGGCGTGCCGATTTCCGGCACCGGGCTCTCCAGTGGAATCATGCGGCTCGCACACGGGCTTGCCGGTTGCGACCAGCGGGCGGGTCTTGCGAGCCGTGGCACCCGGCTCCACACCCTGGCGTTGGCCGGCCGGTGCTTCGTCAGACCTGTTGACGCCCTGACGACGGCGACCGCGCGGGTCGTCCCCTTCGCTTGTGCATGTGATGACGTCTGGCATTCCTGCTCATCCGTCGGGGTGATAGGCCGTTCGGCCACTCCCGGAGCCTGTTCCCGTTCGCCATCCCTTCCACCTGAAGCCCCTTCCCTCGGCCGGCATTGCCCGGCTTCAACGGTAGTACGGGCTTCTCCGCCACCCTGGCCGGCCCGACCTTGCCCTCACGGGTCGTCGGTTGGCGCGTGCCACGCCACCGGCAGGGCTTCCCGTGTTGCGTCCATTCCCCTCTTCCACACGTGCCGCCGCCATTACCCCGGCGGAACCGGTCGGTGCTCGCGTCGCTCGCTTCCCGACCGCTGGCAGCCTTCCCCGATATTCGGGCGGGTCGGCTTCCGCGTTGCCCGTTTCGAGGCCTGCTCGGCGTTTACTCGCGTTGCGGCCCGCGTGCTCGCTGAACCGCCCAAGGCGGCCCTTTGTCATCGGAGTGCTTCAGCCGATGTCGTTACCTCCATCGTCCGCTCCGACTGCTACCGGCTGGAGCGACAGTTGCCGGGCGGGATTCGCACCCGCTGGGGAATGGCGCCTTGTCACGGCGCACCGAATAATCCAGGCTAGCAGCCCGTGGCAAAAGCCCCGCTGCATTCGACTGGCGCTGCATCCTGCCTGATCTGCGTTGCTCGTCGGTCGAATATGCCCAATATGCTCCCTCCTCGCGCCTTGTCAGGCAGGCGCTGCGCCAGTCTCGGTGCAACGCGGGGTTTCACCACGGACTGCTAGCAGCCTATTGCCGCAAGCTGGTCCCGGAACTGCTCCGCGTCGGCCACCGGCGCCTGGCAGGCGAAATCACGGCATAGATACGCCGTTGGCCGCCCCCGCGTCGCATCCATCGACCGCAGCCAGGGCAGATGCCGGCTCAGGGCCTCCTGGTGCGCTCCGGGTTCGACCACCAGGCTGACCGCGCCGGGCAGGAAACACCGCACGAACTCGCGGTGCAGCGCCACGGTGCCCTCGGCGCCGCGCGGCCCGACGATGATCACCTGCGGCACGCCGGACACCCAGGTGGACGCGGCCGCGAGCATCAGCGGCACCACCCGGGCCGCCTGTGGAGACGGCGCCACCCGGCGCAGCGCCTGCTCGATCCGCGTGCGGGCCGCGCCGGCCTCGTCGCCGTCCGACAGATGGGCCAGGGTCAACAGGTTGCCCACCGTGACCGACCCGGCCGAGGGCTCCGCTCCATCGTAGTCATCCTTGAGCCGCAGCAGCACGGTCGGATCGTCGCCGGTGGTGCTGAACCAGCCGCCCCCGTCGTCGTCGCCGAACAGGCGATGCTGCGTCGCCTGGAGCGCACGCGCCCACTCGAGCCAGCGCGGGTCTCCCCCGGCCTGAAACAGCTCGAGCAGACCCCACACGACGAAGGCATAGTCCTCGCAGTATCCGTCGATATCGGCCCGCCCGTCCCGGAACCGCCGCAGCAGAATCCCCCGCGCGGCGTCCCACAACCGATCGCGCAGAAACTCGGCGGCCCGCACGGCCGTCTCCAGCGCCGTCGTCGAGGCGGGCTCATCGAGCGGCGTCATCCGCGCCGCGCGGGCGAAGGCGGCCATCATCAGCCCGTTCCACCCTGCCAGCACCTTGTCGTCGAGGTGAGGCCGCGGCCGGCCGCAGCGCGCCTCGAACAGACGCGCCCGAGCGCCGTCGAGCACGGCGCTGACCGCGGCGGTCGATCGCCCGGACAAGCGGGCCACGTCGTCGACCCCGTGCGCCACGTAGAGCAGGTTCATGCCGCTGAACTCGCCGTGCGGATCTTCCGGCGCGTTCCCGTTCGTCTCGATCCCATAGCGAAACCGGATGACGTCGGCGTCGTCACCGAACAGTGCGTCGATCTCGCTCCGGCTCCAGACATAGAACGCCCCTTCGGTCTTCGCGGCCGCCGGCTGCCCTGCGTGCGCGAGCGGAACGCTGTCGGCATCCTCGGCCGAGAAGAACCCGCCGCCGGCATGCGACAGCTCGCGGCGCACGTAGGCCAAGGTGTCGTCGGCGACCGCGGCGAACGACGGATCACCGGAGGCCTGCGCCGCTTCAAGACAGGCCAGGGTCAACTGCGCCTGGTCATAGAGCATCTTCTCGAAATGCGGGACGCGCCACGCCGCGTCGACCGAGTAGCGATGAAACCCGCCGCCGACATGGTCCCGCAGGCCGCCGGTCGCCATCGCCCGCAGGGTGTCGAGCACCATTCCGCGCGCCTCCATGTCACCCGTACGGGCGTGCTCGCGCAGCAGGAACAGCAGCTCGGCCGGCCGGGGAAACTTGGGAGCCCCGCCGAAGCCTGCGTGGTGCCGGTCGAACGTCTGCGCATATGCGCGCACCCCGGCGGTCAGCACGTCGCCGTCCGGCATCCGGCCGGCACCCGGCTGTCGTCTGTCTTCCTGCATGTCGCGCAGTCGTGTCAGCACCCCGTCGGCCGATTCGACCAGTTGGTCTCTCGAGTCACGCCAGCGGGTCGCGATCTCGCCCAGGATCTCCAGAAAGCCGGGACGGCCCCAGCGACCGGATGGCGGGAAGTAGGTGCCGCCGTAGAACGGTCTCAGTCCAGGGGTCAGCCAGACGCTCATCGGCCAGCCGCCGGACCCGGTCGTCGCCTGCACGAACGTCATGTAGACCCGGTCGACGTCCGGACGTTCTTCGCGGTCGACCTTGATCGGCACGAACTGCGTGTTGAGCACCGCGGCGATCTCGGCGTTCTCGAACGACTCGTGCTCCATGACGTGACACCAGTGGCAGGTCGAATAGCCGATCGACAGGAAGATCGGCTGGTCCTGCTCGCGGGCACGCGCGAACGCCTCGTCGCCCCACGGATACCAGTCGACGGGGTTGTTGGCGTGCTGTAGCAGATAGGGGCTGGGCTCCCTGGCGAGACGATTCGGCATCGGGGCACCCCGGGGCACGGTCTCGAGACCGGGACCAGGTCAGTTGGCGTCAGGTTCCTGCCAGCGCGGGTACGAGCCGAGCGTGCGCAGCAACGGGGCGAACTCCGCCAGGTGCATGAGCGCACGCTGGCACGGCAGATCCTCGCGGGTCGCCGACAGATCGGCATAGAACAGGTACTGAAAGGGACGGTCCGGAATCGGACGCGATTCCAGTTTCGTCATGTCGATGTCGCGTAGCGCGAACACGCTGAGCGCCTTGAACAGCGCACCCGCCTCGTTGGGCACGGTGAACACGATCGTCGTCTTGTTGGCGCCCTCGGACGCCGGCTGCCGGCCGATTATCAGGAACCGCGTCGTGTTTCCGGCGTAGTCCTGCACCCCCGCCTCGAGGATCGCCAGCCCGAACACCTCGGCCGCGCGCTCGGAGGCGATGGCGCCGGCATCCCGGATCTGCCCGTCCCGGATCATCTTGGCGCTCCCGGCGGTATCGTAGGTGGGGACGAGCACGACACCCTCAAGTGTGCGCAGGAACCGCTCGCACTGCGCCAGTCCCTGCGGATGCGAGTACACCCGCGTGAGTGTCTGCGGCGTCGCCCCCTCGAGCGCCAGCAGATTGTGCACGACCGGCTGTCTGACCTCGCCGACGATCGGAAATTCGTGCTGCAGCAACAGATCGTAGTTGCGATGAATCGTGCCGCCGATCGTGTTCTCGATCGGCAAGATGCCGTGGGTCGCCTCCCCCGCCTCCACCGCCGCGAACACCGCCTCGAAGCTCTCACGCGGCAGGAGATCGGCCGACGGCTTGAAACGCAGCGCCGCCGCCTCGGAATAGGCGCCCGGCTCACCCTGGTAGGCGATACGCATCCCTACAGCGTATCAGGAGACTGGAGTCTGGCGGTCGCGGCCGGGAGTGGGTCGCGGGCCAATGTGGACGGCTATTTCGCGCGCAGGCGGGCGTAGGCGGCACTGAACTCCACCCCGTAGATCAGGATGACCGCCGACACGTAGACCCACAGCAGGAACACCACGACTGCCGCTACAGATCCCTGCACGGTCAGCACGCCGAGTCCCAGGTACCTGGAGAACCCGGTCAGGGCCAGTCGCCACAGCACGCCGGTCAGCACCGCGCCGGGCAAAATGTCGCCGAGACGGACGGTGGTATCCGGCACGAAATAGAGGATCAGCGCCACGACGACGATCAACACCAGGGTCGCCGGATAGCGCGACGCAGCGTCGGTGGCCAGCGTCAGTCCCGGCAGGTCGTCGAGCAGACGCCCGAACCACGTGGTGGCCATCATCCCGGTGAGACTGACGAGCAGCAAGGCCGCCAGCAGCAGCACGCCGGCGGTGACCAGCATCAGAAACGCCGACAACTGGTGCTGCACGAAGCTCCGACGTCGATTGAGGTGCCAGGCGTGGTTGACCGCGGAACTGATCGCCCGGAACACGCCGAGCGCGGTCCATACGATGACCAGCGTGCCGGTGATGCCAAGTCCGAGGCTCACGCCTTGCGCCTCGTCGAGTTGCGTGGTGATGAAGTCGACCCGTTGCGGGAAGTACTGCAACACCAGCTCGATCAGCGCCGCACGATGGGCCGGATCGCCGCTCAGCCGCCCGAGAAACGCAAACAGAAGCAGTAACAGGGGGAACAGCGAGAGGAGCGCGTAATAGGCGATCGACGACGCGAAGGTCAGATCGTCGCTCTGAACCAACCGCCGCAGCGCCAGCCAGGACGCCTGCACGCCGCAGCGCGCGTCGCGGTGGAGGCGGCGCCCCAGTCGAACCGCGGCCCGTCGAGCCCGGTACAGGACGCCGCCGGGCGCCGGCCCGGCCATACTCACGTGGCAGCTTGTTGGAAGGCCGTCGATTCCCAGGCGGTTCGGGTCCGGTCCTCGCCCACCAGATCGTCAAGCGTGCGCTGACCCTCCCGGGCCACTTCGCGGACCTTCTCGGCGGTGTCGCGCGCCCGCACCAGCTCAGACGCGATGGCGTCGAGCGACGGCTCGATCTGTTCCCGTACCTTCCGCCCCTTTTCCGTCAGGTAGAGATACCCGACCGCGCCGCCCAACGCGGCGCCGAGAAGGGACGACAACAGCACTCGTGCGCGTTCATCCATGACCGCCAGCATACCGGATCGACCGCCGTGTCGGAAGCGGGGTCGTGGGAGCCCGTGGTGAAACCGCGCGTAGCACCGAGCGTGGCGAGGCGCCCGCGTGGCAAGGCGTGACGAGGGAACATATTGGGCATATGTGACCGAGGAAGAACGCTGTCCAGGCGGGATGCATCGCCGCGCGAATGCCGCGGGGCTTTCACCACGGGCTCCCAAGCAGTCGGGCGACACGCGGACCGCGCCCGCACGTATAATCCGGCCATGCCGAAATCACCGGCCACGACGCCGTCGCGGCCCCAGCCGTTGCTGACGCACGCGCGCCGTCACACCGACCCCGGCGCCGGGTCCGGCGGGCCCGGCGAACAACGGGCGCAGCAGGAGCCTGCCGCGAGGCGGCATCCCGACGCGGTGATCTGCGAACGCTGCGGCGCGGAGATGTTCCGGATGCATGCCGTCTGGCGGTGTCCCGAGTGCCGTTACAAGACGGATTGCTGCGGCTGGTGAACGCCGCGCCTTCCCGACACCCCCACATCATGCGTGTTCTGCCGAGCAACGTGGACACGGCGAGCGAGGAATTTCGCGCCAACGCGACGGCGATGCGCCAGCTTGAGCGGGATCTCGAGACCCGCCGGGCTCGCGCGCGAGACGGCGGCGGTGCACCGGCCTTCCAGCGGCATCGGGACCAGGGCAAGCTACCGGTGCGCGAGCGGCTCACCCACCTGCTCGATCCCGGCACGCCCTTCCTCGAGCTCTCGGCACTGGCCGCCTGCGGGATGTATGAGGACGCCGCACCCGGCGCCGGACTGGTGACGGGCATCGGGCGCGTCGCGGACCACGAGGTGATGGTGGTCGCCAACGACGCCACCGTCAAGGGTGGGACGTACTTCCCCATCACGGTCAAGAAGCACCTCCGGGCGCAGCAGATCGCGCTCGAGAACCGGCTTCCCTGCCTCTATCTCGTCGACTCGGGCGGCGCCTACCTGCCCTTGCAGGCCGACGTGTTCCCGGACCGCGAGCACTTCGGCCGGATCTTCTTCAACCAGGCGCGGCTCTCGGCCGAACGGATCCCGCAGATCGCCGTCGTGATGGGGTCGTGCACCGCCGGCGGCGCCTACGTGCCGGCCATGGCCGACGAGACGATCATCGTCGCGGGCACCGGCACGATCTTTCTCGGCGGCCCGCCGCTGGTGCAGGCGGCGACCGGCGAAACGGTCTCGGCAGAGGAACTCGGCGGCGCCGACGTGCACACGCGGATCTCCGGCGTGGCTGACTACCTGGCCAACGACGACGTGGATGCGCTGCGCACGGCGCGCACCATCGTCTCGACCCTGCCCGCGCGGGCCGCGCCGGCCGCCGGCGTCGACACGCCGGAGGCGCCGCGTTATGACCCGGACGAAATCGCCGGCATCGTCGGCACCGACCTGCGGCGCCAGTATGAGGTGCGCGAAGTCATCGCCCGTCTGGTCGACGGCTCCCGGTTCGACGAATTCAAGGCCCGTTACGGCGCCACCCTGGTCACCGGTTTCGCACGGCTGCACGGACACCTGGCCGGCATCGTCGCCAACAACGGCGTCCTGTTCTCCGAGTCGGCGCTGAAGGCGACGCACTTCATCCAGTTGTGCACGCTGCGCCGGGTCCCGCTGATTTTCCTGCAGCACATCACCGGATTCATGGTGGGGCGCGACTATGAACGGGCCGGCATCGCGAAGGACGGCGCAAAGATGGTGCACGCGGTCGCCAACACGACGGCGCCGAAATTCACCGTCATCCTCGGGGGGTCGTTCGGCGCGGGCAACTACGGCATGTGCGGGCGCGCCTACGACCCCCGACTGCTGTGGATGTGGCCGGGCGCCCGGATCTCGGTCATGGGCGGCGCCCAGGCGGCCGACGTGCTCGTCTCGGTCAAACGCGAGCAGCGCGCCCGGCACGGCGAGACCCTCGATGCCGACGACACCGCCGCGATACGCGAACCAATCCTGAGCCGCTACGACCACGAGGGATCCCCGTACTACTCCACGGCGCGTGTCTGGGACGACGGCATCATCACGACGACCGAGACCCGGGACGCACTGGCCCTCGGTCTGGCGCTGGCGGCGCGCGGACCGGCGTCGGATCCCTCCTTCGGTGTCTTCAGAATGTAGGTGCCCATGTCCGATTCCTTCGATCTGATCGAGGTCCGGCGCAAGGAGTGCGTGGACTATGTGACCCTCAACCGGCCGGAGGTCCGGAACGCCATCGACGACCACGTCATCGAGGAGCTCACCCGCTGGGTCGAGCAGGCGGCCGAGGACCAGACGCTGCGCATGGCGGTGCTGGGCGGCGCCGGCAAGAGCTTCTGCGCCGGCGCAGACCTCGGCTGGATGTCCCGCACCGTCGACTACGACCACGAAGAGAACATCCACGACGCCTGGGCGCTGGCGCGGCTGTTCGCGAAACTGGACACCTTGCCGGTGCCACTCGTGGCGCGGGTGCACGGCGCGGCGCTGGGCGGCGGCGTGGGACTGGTTGCGGTGTCCGACATCGCGGTGACGACGGAAGATACGGTGTTCGGATTCACCGAGGTGAAGCTCGGTATCGTGCCGGCGGTCATTTCTCCTTATGCCGTGGCAAAGATCGGCACCTCGGCCTCACGTCATCTCTTCCTGACCGGCGAGCGGTTCTCTGCGCGGCGAGCGTACGAACTGGGGCTCGTGCACCGAGTCGCCGCACCGGACGGCCTGGATGCGGCCGTGACCCGCGTCGTGAACGAACTGCGAACTGCCGGGCCGCGGGCGATCGCCGCCGCCAAGACCCTGATCGGGTCGGTGGTGGACCGGCCGCCGTCGGCGGTCACCGAACTGACGGTCGACACGATCGCCGACCTGCGGGTCACTGCCGAGGCGCAGGAGGGGATGCGCGCCTTCCTGGCCAAACGGCGGCCGCGCTGGGTCGAGGACCCCGATTCGTGAGCATCCGCCGTCTGCTGATCGCGAACCGCGGCGAGATCGCCGTGCGCATCGCACGGGCCTGTCGAGAGCTCGGCATCGAGAGCGTCGCCGTCTGCTCGTCGATCGATGTCCACGCACCGCATGTCCGCGCCGCCGACCGGGACGTCACCATCGGCCCACCCCATCCCCGCGACAGTTACCTGTCGGTCGGCGCACTGATCGACGCCGCCCGGGACGCCGGCGCGGACGCGATCCACCCCGGCTACGGCTTTCTCTCCGAGAGCCCGGCGATGGCGGACGCCTGCGCCGACGCCGGGCTGACCTGGGTGGGACCGCCTGCCGGCGTCATCGCCGCGCTGGGTTCGAAAACGGAGGCGCGCCGGCTCATGGCGGCGGCCGGCGTGCCGATCGTCCCCGGCCGCACGCCCGACGATCAGTCGGACGCCGGTCTGGCGGACGCCGCCCGGCAGATCGGGTACCCGCTCCTGGTGAAGGCGTCCGGCGGCGGCGGCGGCCGGGGTCTGCGCCGGGTAGACCACCCGGACAATCTGCTCGACGCCACGACCGAGGCGCGTCGCGAGGCCGAGTCGGCGTTCGGTGACGGCGACCTCTACATCGAACGTCTGCTCGACCGGCCGCGGCACATCGAGGTCCAGATCCTGGCCGACCATCATGGTCAGGTCGTCCATCTCCACGAACGCGAGTGCTCGATTCAACGACGGCACCAGAAAGTCATCGAAGAGAGCCCTGCGCCCCATCTTTCGCCCGCGGTGCACAAGACACTCACCACCGAGGCGGTCACCGCCGCGCGCGCCGCCGGCTACCGCAACGCCGGCACCGTCGAGTTCCTGGTCGAGGGGGACGGCGACACCGCCCTGGCCGTGTTTCTCGAGATGAACACCCGGCTCCAGGTCGAGCACCCGATCACCGAAGCGGTGACCGGCCGGGACCTGGTCCAGGCGCAGTTGGAAATCGCCGGCGGTGCGCCGTTGCCCTGGCCGCAGGAGGAGATCGCGGTACGCGGCCACGCGATCGAATGCCGGGTCTACGCCGAACGCCCCGACCTCGACTTCGCGCCCGACGCGGGCACCCTGTTGAGCTACCAGGAGCCGGGCGGTCCAGGTATCCGGGTCGACGCCGGAGTGACGACCGGCAGTGTCGTCTCTCCGCACTATGACGCACTGCTGGCCAAGGTGATCGCCTGGGCCGACACTCGGCCGCGCGCGCTGGACCGGATGCGCGCCGCGCTGTCACGATTCGTGGTGCTCGGAGTCGGAACCAATCTGGAGTTGCTGTCGCGCGTACTGCGTCACCCGCGCATGACCGCCGGGCGGGTCGACACCACGTTCCTCGAATCGGCACTGGACGACCTGCTGGCGGCGGCGGACGACACGCCGGCGGTGAGCGCCCTGTCTGCCGCCCTCGCGGTGCACGACCGTCTCGAACCGACGACATCGGGACCGGGGTCCGGCCAGCCGCACGATCCCTGGGCGACCCTGGGCGCGTGGCGACTGGCATGAGCCGCCGCGCCGCGAGGGTCGTGACCGGCGACGGAGCGGCTCGACCGGCCGACGTCTATCTGGAGGGACGGGATACGGCGCTGCACGTGGAACGCGTGTTCCCCGGCGCCTACCGGGTCACGATGGACGGACGCCGCTTCGACGTCGTCGTTGCCAGGGGACCGGACGACGATTGGGGCTGGGTGGACGGCCGCGTGTTTCGGTGGCCGCGGCGGCCGGAGGCCCCGCCCGCCCCGCCCGACGCGGTCGATGCGCCCCTCGCGGCGTCGACGCCAGCCACGGTCAGCAGGGTCGCCGTCACCGTGGGACAAACAGTCTCGCGCGGCGACACGCTGATCGTACTCGAAGCGATGAAGTTGGAAATACGATTGCGGGCGCCGCGCGCCGGCCGGATCAGCGCAGTGCACTGTACCGAAGGTGACACGGTCGAGCCCGGCGTACGGCTCGTGGACCTGACCGCACCGGAAGACAGCTAGCAGCTACGCGCTGGCGGGTTCAGATTCGGGCGCCGCGGCCTGAACGCCAATCTCGGATTCCACCGCCTCGACGACCTCGGGATAGGCCACCATGTCGATCGCGTCGTAGTCGGCCGGGCACCCGAAATCGCGCTTCCCCGGCGCGGTCGGATTTCCGACCGTGATACACAGCCCGCAGCCGATGCACTTGTCGATCAGCACCGCACAGACCCAGCGGCCGTCCTCGTCCTTTTCCTCGACGATGCAGTCCTCGACCGGGCAGGCGGCCTGACAGATCGAACAGGCGAACGCCCCGAAGCAGGCCGACGGATCGATGACCGCGACCTTGCGGGGGGCTCTCTTGCGGGGCTTGTTCTGCAGCTTCGTCCACATGGCGGAGAGATTATACCTCAGCTGACAGCCCGGCTACACCGATTTGCCGCGGCCGGCGATCGGCCAGACCACCTCGACGGTGTCGCCGCGAACGCCGTAGAGCTGGTCGTACAGGTTCACGACGGGATCGCAGTGCGACACGATGAGCTCGAGCTTGTCGCCGACCGCATAGGTCCGGCTGGCGCCCTCCTCGTAACGGATCGACCCGAACTCGTCCGAGCCGGACGTGTAGGTCATTCCGGTCTCGCCGGCGACGATCGGCCACGGGCGATTGATGGTGTTCGCCTTGGCGCCGGCGTCGGTCGTCGCCCGACCCTCGTATTGCGCGTTGAGCACCGTCGTCAGCACCGTCAGCGACGGCTCGAAGTCGCTGTAGACCTCGGGGTCCTCTGCCCCGCCAATCGCCAGATACTGCGCGTCCATGAAGACGTAGCTGCCGACCTGCACGTCGGTCAGCCCCGGCGTCTCGTGGTCGATGTTGTAGGTGCCGGTGCCCCCGCCGCTGAAAATGCCGGTGTCGAGTCCCGACCGGGTCATCCGGGCGGCGGTGTCGGCGGCCGCCTCCAGCCGCGACAGCGCACGCGCGCGCCGCTCGGCGAACCCGGTCACATGCTGCGCCCCACCGTCGTAACACAACAGGCCCCGCAGCGTGAGTCCCGGCAGCGTGTCGACCAGTTGCGCCAGCTCGAGCGCCGGCGCGCCGGGGGTGATGCCGGTCCGATGCCCGCCCGGGTCGACGTCGATCACGATGTCGGCGGTGACGCCCGCCTCTCCGGCGGCCGCGGACAGTTCCTCGGCGTTGGCGGCGGTGTCCACTGACTGAATGAACCCGGCGCACCACCTCCTGAGCTGCATCGCCCGGCGGATCTTGCGCGCCGTCACGTTGACCGTGGTCAGGAGGATCTGCTCGATGCCGTGCTCGAACATCACCTCGGCCTCGCTGATCTTCGCCGTGCAGATCCCCACCGACCCGGTCGACATCTGCAGCCGGGCAATGGCCGGACACTTGTGGGTCTTCGCATGCGGGCGTGAGGCGATGCCGTTGCGCGCCACGGTGGTCCGCATGCGTTCGAGATTTCGCTCCAAGCGGTCCAGATCGACACACAGGCAGGGGGTGTCGAGCTCCCACTTTGACACGGCGCCATCGAGCGCCAACTGACGAACCTCGGCGGCGCTGAATCCCTTGACCGGCCGCGGAATCCAGACTGACGCCGCGCCGGCGCCGGCCGCATGCAGAAAATGACGACGGGACAGGGAGTCGGTCATCGGCGTGCTCCTTCGGCACCCGCCGGCGCCCGCCCGGCTGCTCCGGGTCGATGGCGCCGCTCGGTGAGACGTTCCTATACTACCTGCATTGCGCGCCATCACCCGAACACCTCGCTCATCGGCCGCCCGGCATAGCTTCTACCTGCATTGCGGGGCGTCACCGGAACACCTCGCTCATCGGCCGTCCCGCATAGCCGGTCATCTCGAGATATCCACGGCCATTGACCAGACGGCCGGCAATGCGGCCGCTCACCGTGACGGCGCCTTCCCAGTAGGTCACGCCGGTCGACGCGGCGGTGTCGAGTTCCTGCGCGTCGACGACCGCCTCGACCCGGAGATCGGCCTGCCGGTCCGGCACCTCCAGACGCCAGGCGACCGGATAGACGGCTCCACTCGCGTCGGAGGTCCAGCGCCGGCCCGGATCGAGAACGATCTGCCCGCCCGTCAGGCCGGTCCGCTGCGCGTCCGGGTCGACCCAGGTGCCGGCGGAGTGCGTGTCGGGACGGCCGTCGCCACGCCGAATCTGAAACGCCATGAGGTCGGTGCCGTCGTCGAGCTGCAGCGAGAACCAGTCCCACCCGACCTGCGCCGGCTCCAGGAACGTGGTGCCGAACTCGTGGTCCATCCAGCTTGCACCGTTGACCTCGATCGAGGCGCCGTCCAACCACACCCGGCCGGAGGTCGGCATTCTGGTCATCGAATAGTAGTAGGACGCGTTCCCCGGTTGATCTCCCTTGCGACTGACTCCGTGCTCCCCGTGCGGCACCGTCCCCTTGCCTGCCGCGAGACGCAGGTCGACGCCGAACGCGCGGTCGACCGCCGTGACACGCTGGGTGTCGCCATCGAGCACTGCCCGCCAGTCGCCGTTCCAGACGTCGAGCGTGCCCGTACGCGCCCCGGCCCACCCGACCGCACCACGGTCGAGCCGTTCGGCGACCAGGTGCCGGCCGCTCGCCACATCGGTCAGCGCCAGGTGCGCCATGAAGAGATCGCGCACCGCCCAGCGGGAAGGATTGGCCGGGGCCGGGTCGACGCCGATGCGGAAGAAGGTCACCTGATACCCGAAGCGGCGGCCGCCGTCCGCGGCGAGGTTGCCGGTGTAGTACCACCACTCGATGCGATACCCGGGGTGACTGCCGTGGTCGCGCGGAAACTGCAGTGCGGACCCGCCGTCGACCTGCCGCCAGCCGTCGGGGGTGACCAACACCGGCGTCTGCGCCGACGGCGCCGGCGGGATGGCCAGACACAACCAACCGGCCACGCCGCACACGAAACGCCGCGTCGTCCGGCCGCGCACGGTCATTGCCGGTCCTCCACGGCGACCGCGCCCGCGATCCGGGCCGGATACAACCCGGCCAGCGCCGCGGCCACCGCAATCAGCACCGACGACCGCGTGAGAAAGCCGAACGGCAACTGAAACTGAATGGTCCAGCCGAAGCTCTGCACATTGATGACGTAGATCAGAATCATCGAGAGCGCGACGCCGACCACCACACCCAACGCCTGGCTCAACACCCCGAGCACCGTCGCTTCGATCACCACCATGCGGCGAATCTGGCCGCGACTCGCGCCGATGAGACGCATCAGCCCCAGTTCGTGCCGCCGTTCGAGCACCAGGGTCAGCAGAGTGGCGGCCACCCCCATGATGGCGACGAAGATCGCAATCGCCTCCAGCGCGTAGGTAACGGCGAAGGTGGCGTCGAAGATACGCAGCACCTCCGCGCGGAGAGTGGTGTTGGTTCGAATAAACAGGTGGTGGTCGGACCCGAGCCCGGCCAACAGCTCCCCGCGAACAGCGTCCGGATCGGCGTCCTCGTCGAGATACACGGTCAACCCGACCGGCCGATGCGCCCCATAGTGCCGCTCGAACGTCGGCCGGTCCATGACGACCAGCCCGCGGTCGCTGGAGTAGTCGTAGTAGACCGCCGCCACCTGGAACGCGCGGGAACCCTGCGGCGTCTCGAGTTCGATCAGGTCATCCACGGCGACCTCGTGCTTGAGCGCGAAGCTCTCGGACACCACCACCATCTCGGTCCCGATCGCTCGAGCCATCGCCGCACGTCCATCGGCCGGATGCTTGAACAGCAGTCCCCCGTGGGCGAGCAGCACCTCGAAGTCACCGGCGCCGAGGATGATGAGATCGCCGTCAGGCCCGTAGGGCAGGTCGACCGTCCGGAACTGGTCGACCGCCGCCACCGCCGGGTGGGAGGCGATGCGCCGCTCGGTCCCGGCCGAAATCGTGGCCGCCGGCCCCGCCGGCGCGCGACTGGCGGCGGCGACGAACAGATCGGCGCGCAGCGTCTGGCCGACCCAGTGCGACACGGTGTCACGGAAACTGCCAATCATGATTGCGATCGCCGCGAGCATCGCCAGACTGACGACCAGGGCGGCGACCGACACCGCCAGGCGGGTGACGGCGGCCGACAGATTAGCGTGCGCCAGCACTCCCTCCACCTTGAACCAGCGGGCCAGCGTCTTCCGACCCGCGTGGCTGAACAGGGAGAGCAGCACCGGCACCAGCGCGGCGCCGCCGGCCACGACCGCCAGCGCGGCCACCAGGCCATAAACCGGTAGTCCGCCGACGGCATCCCTCGTCGAGAACCAGCCGGCGGCGGCGAACAGGACCGTTGCGGCCAGCGCCGCCCGCCAAGGCGGTCGAGCACCGGTTGGCAACCGGTCTGCGCCGCGTACGGCCGCCACCGGCGGCACGCTCGCGCCCTCCCGCGCCGGCACGGCGGCGGCCGCCAGCGCCAACGGCAGAGAGACAGCACACGCCAGCCACAGGTCAGCGGCCGACAGCGGCGGCACCGCCGCCGCCGACGTGATGTAGAGCGTGTTGACGGTCGTCGTCGTCAGGCGCACGGCCATCCTCGCCAGCAGCCATCCGACGGGCAGCCCGAGCACGGCGCCGGCCACCGCCAGCGCCGCCGCCTCGCCGAGAAACAGACGCAGGACCATGGCGCGGGTCGCGCCCAGCGCCCGCAGCATGCCGATTTCGGCACGGCGCGAAATGACCGACACCGCAATCGTGTTGTAGACGAGGAACAGGCCCACGATCAGCGCGATATACGACAGCGCGGTGAGATTGAAGTGAAACGCGGCCAGCATCTTTTCGACCTGCCGGCCGCGCTGCGCGGGTCGCTGCACCCGCACCCCGTCCGGCAGCCGTCCGGCAATGGCCGCCTCGGCCTCGTCGATGCCGCCCGCGTCGAACAACTGAATCTCGACTCGATCCACCCAGCCGAGACGGTCGAACAACAGTTGCGCCGCCGCCACATCCAACAGCACCAGTTGCCCGTCGACCACCCTCGCCGGTCCTTCGTCGAGCAACAGCCCGCGCACGACCGCGTCGTGGACCCAATCACCGATCACAAGCTGGACGTCCGTGTCGAGGTCGATATCATGGCGCGTGGCGAACCGTTCGGTGAGCACCACGGAGGCGGCATCGAGCAGCAGCGCCAGCAACTCGTGCGGGCGCACATCCTGACCCTCGCGGGCAAAGCGCAACAACCGGTATTCGCGAAACGGCTGGTCTCGCAGCACATCGACCCCAAGCACGCGTACGGGATACTCGCGGCCGGCGGGGACGCGAATGCTCGCCCTCCGATCGATCACCGGGCTCACCCGTCCGTAGGCGGCCAGCCAGCCCAACCCGGCGAGCTGGCTCTCGGGCACCCCGACACCGGCGCCGACGATCTCGAGCGAGGTCTTCCCCGCCACGACCTCGAGCGCGGTCTCGAACCCGCGGACCGAACCGGTGTTGGCCAGCCGTATCGCGATGACCACCGCGACCCCCAGCGTCAATCCGGCTACGGTGACCAGACTGCGCCGGCGGTCCCTCAGCAGCGCCCGCACGATGAATTGACGGAACAGGGTCAGGAGGCGCCTCCGGCCGCCGCCGGCATGGCGGCGTCCACCACCCGCCCGTCCCGCATCGCCACGACCCGATCGGCGCGGTCGGCGACAGTCAGATCGTGTGTCGCCAGCAGCACGGCGACATCCGTCTCGCGGTTGAGCGTCTGCAGTGTGTCGAGCACGCGCCGGCCGTTGTCGCTATCGAGATTGCCGGTCGGCTCGTCGGCAATGAGCAGGGTTGGACGATGAATGACGGCCCGCGCGACCGCCGCGCGCTGCAGCTCGCCGCCAGAGACCTGGCCGGGATAGTGCCCCAGACGGTGTGCAATCGAAACCCGTTGCGCGGAGGCGCGCGCGCGCGCCGCACCCTCGGCGGCCGGTACCCCGGCCAGCAGCAACGGCAGCGCGATGTTCTCGGACAGGGTCAGCGAGGGCAGCAGATTGAAAAACTGAAACACGAATCCGATACGCTCGCGGCGTACCGCGGTCAATGCATCGTCATCGAGCGTGGCCAGATCCACGCCGTCGACCACGACGACGCCGGCGGTCGGCCGGTCCATGCCGCCGCAGAGATGCAGCAGCGTCGACTTGCCGCACCCGGACGGACCGACGATGGCGACGCACTCCCCCGCCGTCAGATCGAGGCTGACACCGCGGACCGCGTCGACGCCGGTGTCGCCACCGCCATACACCTTGCGCAAACCGCGTGCATGCAGCGCCGGCATCCGGTCACCAGACGCCGGCGCCGGTGAAATCGACTGCCGCGGGACGGTCACCTCACCACCGGCTGCTACTCGGCGACATAGCCGCGGCGGGTGCGGACGCGGTACTGGCCGCCGGCCGCCCGCACGCGGATCGACCGATAACTTCCGTCGAACGCACGTATGGGCGTGTAACTGAGCGTGTACTGATGATTGAGCTCTTCGGCGATGCGCGCGGTCGCCGGACCCAGTTCCGGGCTGTCGTGCACGACCTCCGTGTAGCCGCCGCTCTCGCTCGTGATCTCGCGCAGCGCATGCGGGTTCACCCGGTCGTTGATCGCCCGGGTCTCCGGTGCGTCGATCGCAATGGCATAGACGAAGGCGTCGCTGCGCCGCAACTGCCGTCTGACGTCACGCACGGTGGCGTCGCTGCCTGTGTCTGACCCGTCCGAGACCAGCAGCACGGCGGCGCGCTGGTTGACCCGCAGGTCGAACATCGGCAGTGCTTCCATCATCGCGTCGTAGATGCTGGTGCCGCCGTACGGCCGGACGTCATCCAGACGCCCGCGGACCCGGCGCGGGCCGATCGTCCACGGCACGGCGACGCGCGGATCGTGATTGAAAACGATGACGAACACCTCGTCATCGGGACGGAGCAGCTCAGCGAGGAAGTTGTCGAGGGCCAGACGGGCATCATCGATACGCTGCCCGAACATGCTCTGACTGGCGTCGAGCACGACCCCCAGGCTCAACGGCACCCGGTCGCGGGTAAAGTGCGCCAAGGTCTGGAGTTCGCCGTCTTCGTAGACCTCGAAGGCGGTGCCGCGCAGATCGCCGATCAGACGCCCGTCCTCGTCGACGACGGTCGCCGACATCTGCACCATTTCGACACCGGCGCGGAACACCTCGGCGCCGTCCCGGCGCCGGCGCTGCTCCGCCGAAATCGCGGTGACCGCCGCGGCGCCCATCGCGACCACCACCAGCCAGATCGTCAAACGCGCTCGGGATCCGATCATCACGTTGTCAGGGCAACCTGCACCATTCTACGTGAACGGCGACGATCCTCATCACATATGGCGCATGGCACGGGGTGGTCGAGCCCGTCGGGATAAAAAAAAGAGACCCGGATGCCACCGCATCCGGGTCTCCCCGTCTCACCTGTCGTCCGCTCGCCGAAGACCGAACGCGGGCCTATTCAGGCTCTGTCGCATCCCGACCGTCGGCCGGAGCGCCGGTACCGGACGACCCCATGAACAGCTTCCGGCCGTCCTTGAAGGTCAGGTCGCGGCCGTTGCCCTTGTTCGACCCATCCTTGGCCTGGTAGCCGTCCACGATGATCTCGGTGCCCGCCAGCAACGAGTTCTTCGTGAAACCACGACGCAGCAGCGTGTTCGGGGTGCCGCCCTCGACCATCCACACGGTTCCATCCTCAAGCTCCAGATGGACCC
Organism: Vicinamibacterales bacterium; assembly: GCA_965220695.1. Classification (GTDB taxonomy): domain Bacteria; phylum Acidobacteriota; class Vicinamibacteria; order Vicinamibacterales; family UBA8438; genus UBA9620. The sequence goes on from OZ244838.1 coordinate 2,162,159, forward strand.
ATGCATGCGGGTTGATCCACTCCATCTTCACCACCGTGCCTTCGAGGTGAATGGGGCGGTTGGCATCGAACTCTGCCGAGAACGCATGATGCGCGACCACCGGCACGGTGGCCAGCGCCATGACAACTCCGGCCACGACGACGGCTATCTTTCTTCGCATCTGACTCGCCTCCTCGCTGTGTAAGCTCATACTGGGGTTGATTATCAACATTCCGTGCGTCCGCGTCAACACACGACTTCCACTCCGCGTCACTTTTTCTGTCTTCCCGGCGTCCACGGCACACGGGCGCGCTGCATCGCGAGCCCGCCCCGCCGACGCATCCGCGCTATTGCGGCGGCTCGAGCACGATCTGACGGTCAGAGCCGTGCCCGCTGGCCCGGAAGACCGGCGTCAGATCCGGGTCCTTCCGCAGGTGCCCGTACATGAGCTCTTCGGCGAACTCGACGCACTTCAACTCGAGCAACTGCACGTTCTCTTCGATGCGCCGATACAGCGGCAGGCTGATGGTCCACGGCCGCGTGTAGGTTTCCGGATCGGTGATCGTCGCCTCGTACATGAGGTGGTTCTCGCTGAGGGCGGTGTAGCGCTCTTCGACGTGAATCGAGTTGCTGTGATGGTTGCCCGAGCTGTCGAGCCAGGTATCAGGCATCTGCGCGGTCACGTCGATCACCAGCGTCTCGCCTTCCCAGCGACCGATGTTGTGACCCATCCAGGAGTCGACCGGCGCCTCGAAGTCGGGGCGATCCATATACACGATGCGGCTGGCGCTGGCGAACTCATACGCGAGCAGCACGTATTCGGGCGTCTGCACCAACTGGAACGGATACGGCATGTACGTGGCGCGCGGCACGCCCGGCATGTAGCACTTCACCGCGGGGTCGCGCTCCAGCCAGTACTGCAGGTTCTCCTGCTGCTGAGCACGCGCCTCGGGACGGTACGGAATCTCGCCGCCCTCGACGATGCCCAGACCGCCGGGAATCGCACCCAGCGCCGCCATCTCGACGACGGGGCCAAAACGCGCGGCGTGCGGCTCGATGTCATGGTGCGCGCTGCCGAGCGCCTGCCAGATGCCGTTCAGATCAGGCATGCCGTCGGCGGTTCGAGGTGCCGTATACCCCTGGCCTTCGACCGGTTGCACGGCCAGCGACATGCCGACCGCCATCACTACCGCCGTCACACCGGCGATCATCGTCGTTGTGAGCCGATTTCGCATTTGCTGAGTCTCCTCTTCACGCAACGCGCGTGTCTGACTGGCGCAACCCGGCGCGAGCACACTGCCCGGGCCGCCACAACGCCACTTCTCCTACGAAAGCAATCCAATCAACCGGGCGCCGATCGTCACGCTGGTCCACAGCGCAATCGACGCCACTCCCACCATCTTGGGCAGGACCGGTCCAAGCCGGCTTTCCTCGGTCGCCGCGAGCCGCCGCCGAATCGTCACCGTCAGGATGACGCCGATCAGCACCATTTCCATTTTCCACCAGAAGAACGGACTGTAGTACTGCTTCAGCGCCGTCGACGCCATCTGGGGAATGCCGGTCAGCACCAGGACGGCGAAGCTGCCTATGAGCCACGGCTCGGCGGCGCGCGCCACTCTGGCCAGCGGCATGTCCTTCAACCCCTTCCCCAACAGACGCAAATCGACCAGCAACAGGGCGCCGGCGAAGACGGCGACCGCGGTCAGGTGAATGCATTGGATGATCGGGGTCGGCCAGACAGATTCCAGGAAGAAGGCGCTGAACGCCAACCCCTGCATCCACTCGAAGAACGGCTGCAGCGACATATGGTTATCCGAGCCCCAGATCAATCCACCACTGCGGCACCAAGCCGCTGTAGGCGGTCATGCGCCCAGTGGAGATGATACCGATCCAGAACGCCAATGACACGTAGCCCGCCATCCGGGCCTTGAACGGCGCGACCGGATCGTGCTCCCACTGGTCCACCGTTTTCTCGATGCTCAGGTGAAAATAGGCCGCGTTCACCGCGACCACGACCAGCATACCCATCTTCAGCCAGAACCAGAAGTTGGGATAGTAGCGCATCGGCTGGCTGTAAACCAACAAAAGACCGGTGGCGGCGTTCACGGCGACGCCGGCGTACATCCACGAAAAGAGCCCGGACTTGACCTTGGACACCGGCACCCACTTCAGCGCCATGCCCGCGAGACGCAGGTCCCAGTACCCGATGAGGCCCGCGACCAGCCCCATGCTGACGACATGCGCGGTCAACAGATACACGTAGCCGTTCAGCGACTCGCGCCAGGCGACGCTGCTCGGCAGCGCGTCCACGAACTCGAACAGGGTCCGGATCATCCGCTAGCACCTGTGCGCAACTGGGTCCGTTCCCTGCCCGGTTACGGGGCGGTGCAACGGTTCTCTTCGGGATACCGGCGATACACCGTATGGCAGTTCTCACAGGCGCCCGCGACCTCGTTGGTGATCTCGATCATCGCCTCGAGGTTCCTGCTCTGGGCGACCTCGTAGGCTCGCCGGCCCACATCCACCAGATCCCGCGCGTACTGCATGAAATCGTCGTCGGCAAGCGGCACCGGCTTGCCGTTCTGACACAGACGGCCTTCCATCGCGATCAACTGCGCCGACTCTGCCAGGGCGATTGCGGCGGTCTCGACCAGCGGCCAGCCGGTGTAGATGCTCGAAAACGTGGCGGACACCGTGCCGGTCCCCGCTGCTTCGGGGGGCGCGTCCGGATCTCTCGATTGGGTGTCGAACAGGATGTTCGAGTTGGGGAACAGGATGGCCCGCATGACTTGGGCCAGATTACCGACCGGCTCACGTGCCGGCGCCTGGGCCGTCGTCACGGCGGTCATCGACAGCAACAGCACCAATACACCGAGGACTCGCATCTCGACAGCCTCCGATACTCGCGCCGCGCCAGCCGTACTTCCCGGCGCACGACACCGGATTGACCGGTGACCGGCAACGGTCCCTCCGAACCGATACGCACGGCGCAGGACGGCGCGGTTGGCGGAGTGTACCTCTTGATCCGTGCAAGGTCAACAGCCATATCGCGCCATGGCGATCGTCGCCGCGGCAATCGACGGCGCCGCATCCGGGCCGTCAGGAGAATCTCCAGCGCCCGGCGTGCCGCCGCAGGCGACGCCACCCCTGCCCCAGCGACGTCACGCTGACGAGAATGCCTCCAAGGCTCAGCGCGATGACCACCACATCCCATAACGGACGCCGGGCATGCAGGAACGGAAAGTCCAGACTGTGCAGCCCATGATAGAGCCACCGGTTCGCGCGGGTCAGCCGCTCCTCCTTGCGGGCGATTTCGCCGCGGTAGGGATTGAAGTAGAGCCAGGTGGACGCCGCGTCGTCATAGCGCACGCGCAACACGGGCAGCCGGCGGCGGCCCGTCCGGTCGTAGTAGTAGGCGTCGTAGGCCCGCAGCCAGGTCGCGTCGAGGATCAAGGCGCCGGGCATCGCCCGCGCGGCGACGCCGTCGAATTCGTCGTCCCCGAACCGCGCGAACGCGCCGCGCTCCGGATGCGCCGCCGACACCAGCATCTGGTCCTGCGCCTGCCGTGCGAGCGGCGCGAGCGTCACGGGCAAGGTCTCCGTGGAGACGGTCCCCACCGCCGGGTCGCGCGCGAGCAGATACGGTTCGCCACGGAACTGCAGTACCTCGAGCTCTTTCGGATCGAACGACGCGGCGATCGCCGCCGCTGCCGCCCGCAGCCGGGGCGCCGAAAGCGGACCGAGCCGCGGAGATCCGCCGCTGACGGCCTGGCGTTGCAGCCGGGTGGGCGCGGTGCCGGGATGCCAGCTCCAGGGCTCCATCGACAGACCACCGCTGAACACCCAGGTGAAGGCGAACAGACCGAACAGGAGGCCCGCGTAGTGGTGCCAACGCATCAGGCCGGCGTAGGGCGAGTGCGCCGCCACGCCGCGCAGCCGGTAGACGGCCGACGCCGACACCCGCCAGAGCCCCCAGACGAGCCCCGAACCGCACAGCACACAGCCCAGGATGGACAACCAGATGACCAGATCGGACCAGAGCGGCGCGCGGGCACGCAGCGGGGTGAAGTACAACCAGTGCGGCACCGCCCCCAGCCAGGCCCATCGGCGGGACTGCCGGGTCGTCTGCATGACCGGTTCGAGGGTTCGATCGGAGACGTACAGCACGGTGTCGGCGGCGTCGTTCACCCGCACCCGGTGCAGAGGAAAGTAGGCGCCGCTCTGCAGGGTCCACTGGTCGGGCGCGGTCAGAAGACCATCGTGATACGCGGGCTCGGCATGCTCGGGAAGGCGGTGGCGCACCACCGCGACCGCCGCCTCGTTTCCCAGCCCCTGCGCCAGATCGCCGGTGTCGGCGAAGACCGTGGCCCAGCCGCCCGCGCCGGCAAATCGATACACGGGGCGCTCGCCGTGCATCCCGACGAGAATGCGGTCGGGGGTGAACCCGGCCCGGACCGCCGCTTCGCCGACACCGACCTGTGCGGTGCCGAGATCGAGGCGCGGCGCGCGGGTGAGCCGCTCTTCGGGCGACAGCGCCGGCATGCCGGCGTACATGAGCACGATGCCGGACGCGAACCAGGAGACGAACAGCAGACTGCCCGCGATCCCCAGCCAGCGGTGGCTGTAGATCATCCAGCGGCGCCACAGGGTGGACGAACGTGCCGTGCGGGCGCCTCGCACGCCACGCTGCGGCTCTGAGCGTCGAGCGGTCTGCGCCGGCGCGCCAGGCGGCGGCTCAGGAACCGGGGCGGATCGCCCGGCCCCGGTCGGCGTCGTCGACCCAGTAGAGACCATGGCAATTGTTGCAGGTGTTGTAGACGGTCTCGCCCAGATCGAACACCTGCTGGGCGTCCCGGGCCTCGGCCGCCGCGAACATCTCCATCGCTGCGTCGTACATCGATTCCGACAATCGGATCCACTGCGTCTGATCGCGGGCGCGGGTCTCCATCATGAGCAGGTTGGCCGACTCGGCGAGCGCCATGGCTCCGAGCTTGACCGCCAGCCACTCTTCTTCGGTCTCCGGCTCCCAGTGGGTCTCGCCGGTTGCATCGATGACCGTGCCCACCGCGTCCCAGAGCAGATCGGCGGCCGGATCGAGCATGTTCGCCATCAGCATTTGCACGTTGGTCTCAGTGCGAAACGGCGGTCCCGCCGGCGCATCGGCCCCGCACGACGCCGCACACACCGCGGCCACCATCACCATCAAGATCCTCGTTCGCATCGCGTCTCCCTCGCGCATCCCCGCCGACCGCGCGGCAGTCCGGGGCTGCGCCTGCGGCGCCGGGACCCTAGCGCGTCGTCTGATTATAGCGACTGCCGCGGGTATAATGCCCCCGTTCTCCTTTCACAAGATGCAGACACCATGACGACACCGACGCTGGCATTGCAAACTGCCCTGTGCGGCGCACTCGCGTATACGGCCGTACTCGCCCCGCACGCGCAGCAGGCGGGCTCGACGGCGCCCCTGGTCAGCGCGGATCAGTACGAGCGGTGGCAGACAGAGCTCTCGAACTGGGGCCGCTGGGGACCGGACGACGAGCTGGGCGCGGCGAACCTGATCACGCCGCGGAAGCGGGCCGAAGCGGCCGCCCTCGTCACCGAGGGCTTTACGGTGTCGCTGTCCTCGAACGCACAGAAGTACGCGAGCCTCGACAACCCCTGTCCGATCGAATGGTCGATGCTGCGCGCCACGCGCACCGGCGCCAGCGACCAGCTCGCCTATCCCTGCATCCACGGCCCCGGCACCACCCACCTCGACGCCTTCGCGCATGTCTTCTTCGACGGCAGGATGTGGAACGGCTACGACGTCGACGACCTGGTGACGATGGAGGGCGGCGCCCTCAGGAACTCCATCATGACCGTGAAGCACGGTCTGGTGACGCGCGGGGTGCTCTACGACATGCCCCGCCTGAAGGGGGTGCCCTATCTGGAGCCGGGCACCCGCATCACGGTTGGCGATCTCGAGGCGTGGGAGGCGCAAACCGGCGTGCGGGTGGGGCCGGGCGATGCGTTCCTGATTCGCTGGGGACGCTGGGCGCGGCAGGAGGCGCTCGGCCCGTTCGACACCGGGCGCGAGGCGGCCGGTTTGGACAACAACGTCATTCCCTGGCTGAAGGCGCGTGACGTCGCGATTGCCGGCTGGGAGACCCCGGGCTATGCGCCGCAACCGGACGGCGACCTCTCCCGGGTCGCGCTTCACAACTTCGCCCTGACCATCCTGGGCATCCAGATACTCGACCGCGCCGATTTCCAGGCGCTGGCGAACGCCGCGGCGGCCCGCAACCGCTGGGAGTTCATGGTCACCATCGCCCCGCTCCCGATTCCGAACGGCACCGGGTCGCCGGTCAACCCGATCGCCATGTTCTGACGGCGCTGACCGGTCATTCGCGGAAATTGGTGAACTGCAACGGCAGATCGACTTTTTCCTCTTTCAGCAGGACGATGACCTCCTGCAGCACGTCGCGCTTCTTGCCCGACACCCGGAGTTGCTGCCCCTGAACCGCCACCTGCACCTTCAACTTCGTCTGCTTGACCCTTTTCACCAGCGCCCGCGCCAACTCGGTCTCGATGCCCTGCCTGACCTTCACCACCTGCCAGGCATCGCTGACGTTCTGCTGCGGCGGCTCGCGTTCGAGGCATCTGACGTTCACCTTCCGGGCCGCGAGCTTCGCGGTGAGAATGTCGTACATCTGACCGAGCTGAAACTTGTCGGGCGCGCGCATCGTGATCGCGGCGTCGTCGAGTTCGAATCTCGCGTTCTTCCCCTTGAAGTCGAATCGCGTGTCCACTTCACGGGACGCCTGATTCACGGCGTTCTTCACCTCTTGCATGTTCACTTCCGAAACCACATCGAACGTTGGCATGTGGGCCAGTCTAGCAGCACCGCCATGACTTGCTCAGTCAGACAGCGGAGGATTGGATCAGCGGCTTTCACCAGCGGCAGAGCTGGAGAGCCTCCGAGTGCTTTCATGGTTGTTTACACATAGTCCGTAAATTCCGTAAACTGATGGCATGTCAAGACCACGTTCGCAGGGTCGTGGCGCGAAAGCCACGGACCCGTATCCCACCCTGCGTGTCGTCACTGCCACGGAAGCGGCGAAGAATTTCGGCGCCATCGTCAATCGTGTGCAGGAGGACCGTGCCCACTATCTCGTCGAACGCAGTGGAACACCGGTCGCGCAGATCGGTCCCGTGCAAGGTGGAACATGCACCATCGGTGACCTCGTGGAGCTGCTTCGATCTCGGTCCATCCCGCACGCGGGAGCGGATTACCAGCAGGCCGTCGAGGAAGGCGTCGCCTTCTGCAACCGTGCCGAGGTCCCTGACAATCAATGGGAACGTTGATCGATTCAAGCGTCCTGATCGCGGCCGATCGGGGGCAGTTGGACATCGAGTCCCTGCTGGACGGCGCCAGCGGGGCGGACGACCCGCTTGGCATCGCCGCAATCACTGCATCGGAGTTGTTGCACGGTGTGCATCGCCTTGCAGGATTGCGCTTCGCGCAGGCTCAGGCCTTCGTCGACCGATGTCTCGCGATCCTGCCGGTCATGCCGTTCGATCGCCAGACCGCGCATGTGCATGCCGCGCTGGCCGCCGACCTCGGACGCAAAGGGACGCCGATGTGCGCCCACGACCTGATCATCGCAGCCACCGCCGTCCGGCTCGGGTATGTCGTTGCCACGCGTGACCGCCGGAGTTTTGCACGCATCGAGGATCTGGCGGTTCAGTACTGGTAGACGCTGCTCCTTTTTTTTTCGCCCGCCCGAGGGCTTGAGCATTGCCCGCTGCGCCGCGCCATTCTCGGTGCAACGCGGGAATTTACCACGCGCTGACAGTCAATTCACATTCCATGAAAAATATAAACTGACGAACGTATTATCATGGAACACGTGGCGAGTCGGATGATTACCCGCGCGGCCCAGGACCTGGTCACGCGGGCGCTCGCGCGAAGCCCCGTCGTCGCCGTGGTCGGGCCTCGTCAATGCGGCAAGACCACCCTGGCCCGACAACTGGTGCCAGCCGACTCGCCCAACTACTTCGACCTCGAAGATCCCGTCAGCCTGGCTCGCCTGGACCAGCCCCGGACGGCGCTCCAGGACCTTGCCGGCACCATCGTCATCGATGAAGTGCAGCACCGGCCGGACCTGTTTCCGATGCTGCGGGTGCTGGTCGACCGTGACCGGAACCCGGCCCGGTTCCTCGTTCTGGGAAGCGCCGCCCCGACCTTGCTGCGGCAGAGCGCCGAGTCGCTGGCCGGCCGCATCGAATATGTCGAGCTCACCGGCTTCCAGGTCGCCGAACTCGGGGCGGCGTGCATGCCGGCGCTTTGGATCCGGGGCGGTTTCCCACGATCGGTGCTGGCCGCCAGCGATGCCGACAGTCTGGCCTGGCGGAAGTCCTTCATCCAGTCGTTTGTCGAGCGCGACCTGCCGCAGTTCGGCGCCGACCTCGGCGCGCCGGCGTTACACCGGTTCCTGGCGATGCTCGCGCACTACCACGGCCAGATCATCAACATCGCCGAGTTCGCGGCGGCGCTCGACATCGCCCAGGCGACCGTGCGGCGCTACCTGGACCTGCTCGAGCATCTCTTTCTGATCCGTCAGTTGCGCCCGTGGCGCGAAAATCTGCGCAAGCGGCAGGTCAAGCGCGCCAAGGTCTACTTCCGCGACGCCGGCCTGTATCACCATCTGATCGGCGTCGGGACGATGGACGCCTTGCAGACGCACCCGCGAATCGGCGCATCCTGGGAAGGGTTCATTCTCGAGAAGGTCCTTGTCGAGTCAGCGCCCGATCAGGTCCACTTCTGGGCCACTCACAACGGCGCCGAACTCGACCTGCTGCTGTTGGCCCAGGGCCGGCGGGTAGGGGTGGAGATCAAGCGCACCGACGCGCCGCGCCGGACACGCTCGATGGCGGTCGCCGTGAACGACCTCAAGCTGGACGCGCTGCGCGTCGTCTATCCGGGCGAGATGCGATACGTCATCGACAGTCGGATCACCGCCGTGCCGGCCGGCGCGCCGTTTTCGTTGTCCGACGTACACGCTGATGGGCGCGGGTGATACTCGTGCACGTCTGGCGTCGCCGAGCAGCTTGGCGGGGCTGACCTGCTCGGGTGCGTGATCCTGTCCGATGCCGACCTGGCCAGAGCCGTCGAATCAGGGTTCGCCGTGGAGACGATACGGGCGCTCAGGCAACCGGCCTGACAGACCTGGAGGTGAGCGATCTCATCATCAACCTCCGACACCGCGACGCGGCGCGCATCACCTTGTCCCGAATCGAGGCGGTCGCGTACGACCCTGGATTGTTCTCTTTCGGATGATGACGCCGTTCCGGGCGGCGCACAGTTCTCGGTGTCCGAGGGCGCGGCGTCCGTCACGTTGTTGATGCGCCGCCCTTGCCCGCGAGGACGTCACGCACGACCTCGGCCACTTCCCTCTTGCTGCGCTGCAGCAATTCGATTTCGGATGGTGTCAACATCCGGGGAGCGGGCGAGGTACCGAGCTTCCGATTGAGTAAGGCAGTCGAAGGCGTGACCGAACTGGTCCCGCCACCACAACTCAAGGTCCGATCCGTGCTTTTCTCTGAGCTCATGCAGTTGTTCCGTTGAAGCGTTCAGCTTTGCCGAATAGCGCTTGCCGGTCAAGCCGACGGACCCGATGACCATACCCCCCTGGGTCTCGACCCAGCCGCGCAGATTCGCCAGGGTGCCGCCCTGGCCGATGAAGTCGTCCACCATCACGTATTCGCGTCCCGTGGCGACGCCGCCCGTGAATACGGCCTGCCGGGCGAGGCGGCCGTAGCCGTCCGCACCCGTGTGGGATACGACATTGGACTGCACGACAGTGTCTTCATCTTCCAATCCGAGCCGCTCGCTCAGCAGTCTCGCCAATGCGATGGGAATCGCATTGACTCCGTCGCGCTCGTAGGCGTGGGCGCTGACCAGCACCGGCGCGCCGTCCACGCTTGCCGCGTCGATCAGCGTGCGTACGGCGGCCATGCCCGTCTCGTCGACCAACGCATCAACCAGCCGCGCCGCAGCCGCGGCGTCACCCGACTTCGCTGCATGGTACTCCGGGTACCGTGTGGTTCGGCTCTCTGCGGCCAGCAACACCGCGTCCGGGAACTCGCGCCACACCACCCGTGGCGGCTGGGTCATCGCCTCGATCTCCGAACGAGCGCGCTCCATGTCCGTGCATTGCGGGGGCCGGAAACGTGCACGTCATGCGTACGGCATCGAACCGCTCATCCTTCTTCGCCATGAGCGATCTCGGCAAGATATATTGTTTGATATGGGCAGTTCAGCTCTCAAGATCGCCGCTCTCAACGCATTTGAACAACCCCAAGCCGAAGTGCGACCCGTAGCCGATTGCGATGGGACCCCGAACCGGGTGCGAAAATTCCAGCCGAATGGCGAATTCGCCAATTACTGTTACACAAGAATGTCATAAGCGGTGCTGGCTGCCAGGACCGGGGTCGGCCGATGGGGCGATGGAGAATGCGTGGATCATGACCGGGCAAGGGTGGCAGAGTCCACAAAGGGGGAAGACTATGGTGTCGCTATGGATCGGCCTGGATCGGTCCGCTTTCGAGGGGCCGTGGAGCGCGTGCGAGAGAAGGCCATGTTCCTGACGACCAGCGCGCTGAGAACGCGGTTCGAGTCGAATCTCGCCCGGTCGACGCGAGTCGATATCGCGACTGCATGGGCGACGGAGGGGTCGGCGCTGGACCTGCTTTGCGAAGCCGCACGAACCGGGGGCGTGAAGGTCCGCGCGATCGTCGGAACTTTCGGCAATGCGACCGACCCGGACGCGCTCGAGCGTTTGCGCGAGATCGGGAATCTTCGCTTGGCCGCGGGCGATCGGGCGATGTTTCATCCGAAGGTTTACATATTCCGGGGTGCGGCTCGGGCCTGCGCGTGGATTGGTAGCGCGAACTTGACCGGGCCGGGATTCGCCCGCAACGAGGAGGTGGTGCACGAAACCGAGAGAGTCGCCGATGCAGAGTCCTGGTTCGCGCGGCGCTGGAAGGCATGCGGTCCGCTGGCGCCGGGCGCGATCGACGACTACCGCAAGCGGTGCCGCAGGCAGGGCGTATCGAGCCTAGTGCGTCTTGTCGGAGGGACCGCGAAGCGGCTCGCCTGTCTGCGGGGCGCGGATGGGTGGAAAGCCTATCTCGCAGCGCTCGAAGAGTGCGACGAATCCTGGCGAGACGAAGGATTTGGATGGTCGGTGCTCGACGAGCGGGACAGCTACGTTCAGACGATCGCGGAGGCCGGCCGCATCGCCCGGTCGGAAAGCTGGATTGGTTTGCCGCGGACAAGCACGGCGATGTTGTTGGGATTGGACAATTCGGACGGGACCTGGGGTCTGCTCGGATCTATGGGCGCGGCGGGGACCGCGAAGCAGGTGTTCATGCGGTCTCGCGAGCCGGACGACCGACGTGTCCTGAGGCGGCTGCGGCAGTCCGTGGATCGCGTAATCCGGGCCGATGAGGGCGAGGTCGCCAGCGTGGCCGTCAGTGTGCTCGAAGACCTGTGTCCCAGGGATGGAATTGGTTTGCCCGGATTCGGGCCCGGTGTCGTGACGCGATTGTTGACGCTGGCGCGGCCGGACAGGCTGGTGTCGGTCAACGACGGGTCGAGAAACGGGCTGGGCAAGCTGTTCAGGCTTGCGCCAACGACCCTTGGCGCGCCGCAGAACTACGGTCGCCTGCTCGAAGAGTTGTCCAAATTGCCGTGGTACGGGGACCGCCCCGGTGGCTCGGAGAGAGAACGCCGGCTGTGGTCGATGCGGGCGGCTCTCATCGATAGTTTCGTCTACGAGCCGCTTCGATAGCGAACCGGATCAGACACCATGGGGATGACGTCGGGCGGTCGGGTGGTATCGACGCGGTTCGAGCACGGCTCGCGCCGGTGGTCTTGCGTGGCCAATGTACGGCCGCAGGGGACAATAGGACGGGCTCACCGCCCTCAAACGAATCCGGTATCCGTCAAGATGGGGAGGGTACCGGCTCAGGGAGAATTCGACAAAGGGTCCGCGCAGAACTAACCCGACTTCCGCAACTCGGCGTTGAAAACTCCCAAAAAGCCTGATTTTACTGAATTGTTTCCCCAAAGGTCGGCACTACACGACGCTGCGCGGAGTGCGTGGTGGGACGTAGTGTCAGGTGGTGAGGCGTGGCGCGGGCTGTGTCGGCAGTTGCAGATTGAGTTGGTGCAGCAGCAGAGCGTGCTCCCTGTTCGGCCGGGTATGGCGCGGCAGGACGAGCTGCCGGCCATCGGTCGTCGGCAGATGCACATCGACCATCTGGAGGGTGGCGAACGTCTCCAGGATGGCGCGAAGGGTCAGGCCGGGGGCGTGCGGCCGGGCCAGGTTCTTCAGGGTGACGAGCAACCTGGTCTTCTGCGCATTCCGGTGAAGTTGAACGCCGAATCCGGGGAACGTGAACACGGATTCCGGCGAACGTGAACGCTCGTCGGAGCGCAGCGACGTTGGTCGGTCAGCAGGGCCGGCAGCCCCAACTGCTCCAGCGCCCACAGGCCCACCTGCTCCACCCCGACGCGACGGAGGCGGACCTGGCGCAGCAAGTGAACATCGACCCGTTGCACGTCTGTCCGTCCGGCGGCCGTCCCGTCCCCCGCTGCGCCGCGGGCGACCAATTGCGCGGCGATCCGCTGCGCTTCGTGTTCGACGGCGGGCGGGCAATCGGGCACCAGGAGCGCCTGGCCGGACAAGACGTCGTCGATGCGGGTGTACAACAGCGGCCAGTATGCCTGGGGGATGTCGAAGTGGCGCCCGAGATTGAGCAGGGTGCGCTGACGGACGGTGTTTCCGACGCGCTCGGAGTGGACAAGGCGATGTAGGTGAGAAACGAGAAGTGCCGAAAGCCGTGCGTCACGTCCACGGTGAGATCGACATCGTCTGGAACCGCGTCAGTGACGCGCTTGACATACTCGTTGACGTCGCTCTGGGCATCGCCGGCGGGTACGTCAACGCGTTCGACCCCGCACCGGCCACGCAGGGCCTGTTCGAGCCGCGGCCAGCCATCGTTCGCCGCTTGCCACGTGCAGATGGCCAGTACGCGATTGGGGCGGTCCTCGTGCGGCAGCAGTTCGAACAGAGCCGCAGGAGCGAGCGGCGCCTCCACCTCGCGCTCACCGAGGCTGTAGCGCACTACGCGCGGATTCGTCCCGAGTACCGTCAACAAGAGATGTTCTCGCGTCATGAGCGTCATGGTCGTCAGCGTCAGGGACCGGACGGCACCTGCTCGGGCTGATCATGCGCCACTACGGAGCAGACCCCTACGCTGCTCGCCTCTTCGGCGGTGGTGTCATGCCTGCCATACCACCTCCGGGGGACCGAAGGTGCCGTAGCCGCCCGAACCGGACCTACGGATCGGTGATCGGAGAACCCTGTCGACACCCCATGCCCGGAACCAGATGTGGCGATCACTGGCGGTCGGGTGATCGTAGGCATGAGCCAGCAGCGACCTGACGGCGTGCAGCGAGGCTGGCCGGCACCAGAGAGGCCACGAATAGTGGCCTGCTTTCCATGACCCGGAGCATCCCTGAGTAAGCGTTCGCTCGCGGCCCGCGAATACCGGCTGCAGGCTCAACCCCAATACGGCGAGCGCTTCGGGTCCGGAATTGGTGCGCTTCGGATCGGGGCCAGACTTGGGCGCGGGATCGTTGGCTCGTAGTGCGTACACGCGGTCGTCGACGACGTCCCACCCAAGCGAAGGCAATTCATTCTGGTAGTTCCATGGACCCGTTAGGCCCACCAAGATGTCCTCCCGCGTTGCGCCGTGCAGGATCCTGCGAGTCATGTCCAGAAACTTCTGCTGCCCAGCCGTAAAGTAGAAGTCAGACGGCTTGGCCACGCCTTGATTGTCCAGGCTGCCTTCAGCCACGAGCGCCGATGCCAAGGCGCCGCTTGTGTCGCCATGGTCGACGTAGTCGGGGAGACATGAGCGGATATAGTCTCGAATGTCGGACGGCCCGAGCTTCAGGTCGTCGCCCTTGGGCATCGCCGACCCGTCAGGGCGCCTGGGGTTTGCGGCAGGCCCCTTCTCCCATCGCGCGACAACATGCAGAACCTGGTCGACGATCCGTTCAACGGCGAATTCCTCGTCCGTCACCGCACGGGGCGTGATGTCGTCACTCCACCACAATCGCGGCTGTTCGTCTTCGCCAGCGAACGCAACCTGCACGCCGAGGGCGGCCAGGAAGCCCAACGGGTTCGTACCCTCGAGTCCAGCGAGACACGTCCCATTCACTACTTCGCCCCCTCCTCGGCGCTCTGCTGATGGTCGGCGAGACGCAGCATAGCTTCGAGCCAAGCCAAGCCGTGGTATCCGTAACGCGCCACGAGACGCCAGAAACGGTCGGCCATGTCAATCGCCAGTGAATCTGCCGTCAGATCCGAGTTGACCTGCATGGAACGGCCGTCGAACATGTACAAGAGCATCTGCGGCTCTGGGTCTTCGGCGACCGGTGGCAGGGGCCGGCCCCACCCGTGATGGGTTCCGACGAGATGCAGCACCAAGTCCCTGTCATGGGCTTCACTGAGCACGTCGGCATTGGACGCGATCATGGCCATGCTCGCCACCTCGTGCCTCATTCCCGCCGGATAACGCCGGACGTAACGCGCCGCCGGGAGCGACTTGGCCAGCGGCGTGTCCCGCCGCAGTTCCAACTCCACGGGGTCGCCTCCTACGAGTTGATCCTGGAAACGCCGATCCACCTTGCCGATGTCGTGAAGCCGGCCCGCGATGCGCAGATCCTCCACGACCGCTTCATCCAATCCCAGTCGTTCAGCGATGCGCGCGGCACGGTCGCTCACGCCGTCGAGGTGTTGGCGCAGCGTCACGCCCGCACCGGTCCCTGACCCGACTTCGTCGGATCCATCAAGAGTGGCAGGGTCCACAACAGGCTTATGGGTCCGGAAGTGGCGCTCGGCGAGAAGATAGTAGCCGGCATCCGAGTCTGCGTCGTCGAGCCCGACCGGAACGACATCGAAGCCGTTTTTCACCAGCCGTTCGGCCGTAGCGGCGCGCCATGCGGGTTGATCGCCGGCGTCCACCGATTCCTTCAGCCACGCGTCGATGCGGTCCCGGGCAGGCACATCCACGTTGGCAGCGTCGTTCGGTGCGGCCGGCGGCGCGGTAGCGAGCAGACGCGGGTCGAGGCGCAGTGTCACCCGACGGCCGTATGCCGATTGGGCGGCGTCTCCCAGATCCGTGACCGGCGTCGTGGAAGAAGGATCCCACGTGCCCGCGGTCAGGCCGCCTCTTGTCGGATCGACGATCAGCACGTCGCCGGGCCGGATCTTGTCCGGTTCGATGTGCTCAGGGTTCTTGCCGAATCCGATCCAGCGCACCCATCCGGCGGCGTTGGTCTGCGAAGAAGACCCGTTGCCGGCTCCCGCGCTCGCCGTGTCGACATCTGCGACCTCGACTTCATCGCTTCCTGACAGCCACGCCCTGGTCGCGTCGACAGGTACTTGAAGGTACTCGGCCTGGCGGGGCGGGACCAGCCGCAAGGCGTCCGACGAGCGATCCCAACGCCACAGTATCGAGACATCCGCCGGTCGCTGCTGGTCGATGCCGTGAAGAAACCACCCGACGGACGGTTGCACGATGGGTTCCGGACTGGTTTGCGTCCAGGCGTCCATATGCGTTTGCAGCAGGAGCGGCGCGCACGCCCTCGGCACGGTTGCGTCGTCGGGGAACTCTCGCAGGGACGTTGGGCCGACGTCGATTGGTCTGGACTGCTCACGGCGTTTCAACTCTTCCCATGTTCTCTTTATCGCGCCTCCGTATATCGGGTCGGGCCTCCTGGAATCGACGACAGATTTGGGGCCGATGATCCACGCACGGGCGGCGCGACCCGTGCGGGCGAAGCAGGTGCCGCGGCGGTCGAGACGGCCGAACCGTTGGCGGAGGCTGTCCACGGCGGCGCATTCGGTGATAAGCGCATCGAAGCTGAAGTCGGCGCCGACCTCGATCGCCTGCGTGGCAACCACGACGGTCAGTGCATCGGAAGGGCATTCGCCGTCGGGATCGACTATCGGACCGATTGTGTCAAGGGCATCCACCCGATCCAGCGGCCTCATTCGCCCCGTCATCAAATGGGTGGCGTACCCTGCACGGGCAAGCACGTTATGAGTCTCACGGGCGCTACGGACGCGATTCACCACGACACCCACGCTGCGAATTCCAAGGTCGGTCTTGTGGGACCTGGCGATCGACTGCACGATCTTCAACACGGCAGTCGGAAGCGCGTCGCGATTCCGTACCGAAACGAGTTCCGCTTGTTTCCGGGCTTCGACCCTCCGCTTCAACTCTTCGCACGCGTTCATATCCGTGGAGGGATCCAGCTTGAAGCGCTCGGCGTTCCGGTCGCTGGGTGTCGCCGACATCTCCACAATGGCGAAGCGCCGCGGCAGCACGCCGGCCGGCAACGCCGAGACCTGGGCGAGTGTCTCCGAGAAGGGAACGCTCAAGTGCACTTCGTCGAGGATCACGAGGCAATCGTTACCGGCGAGCCCGGCATGCACTGGCCGCATACCAGGCGATACACCGTATCCGCGGAACAGCAACCGCGAGCCGAACTGATCCACGGTCGACACCACGACCCACGGCTGATCCGGGTAGTGTGCCCATTCGTGGTCCACTGGAACCCCACCGCGCAAGGCGGCGACTCCGAGCGGCGATCCCGCGTCGCTCAACGCGCACAGCCGCTCGCGGACACGATGCAGGATTGGCGTTTCTCCGGCAGCGATCCGGTCTCGAATGCGCTCTGCCCGCTGACAAACCTGGTCGACGACGATGCGCCGGTCGATGACAAATATGATGCGCCGCGGCGATGTCGCCTTGCGAGCCGCCATGGCGAACACGGCAGTATCGAGTACGGCTGTCTTGCCGGCACCGGTCGGCAGATCGATTACCTTCGGCCAGACCCCGCGACCGAGTACCTGTACCGTCAGCCGACACTGCCACGGAAACGGCGGATGCCCGTGTACGTCACGGAAGAACGCGGTGAAATCGTCGGAGGTGAGTTCGTCAATCATCGCCGTGTTACTGGATGCTGGTTCGAAGCAGTGTCGGACTCGACGAAGCTCCGTCAACTCAGCGCCGTCTCCGATCCCTCCGATTCCGGCACGGGCGTCGGACGCATCAACCCCAATCCCAGAAATCGGCCCGACCCGAGCATCAGTGGACCGGCAACGGGTTCTTCAAACGTCAACGACGCGTGAACCAACTGGCGTCTCACGGGTCTGCCGTCACGCCCGTTCTGGCTGAAGGGCGGGAACTGCCGGGTGGCGCGACCGCCGACGAGGAACGCGGCCAGAGACACCTCCACAGCCGACGGCTCCGGCAGTCCGACGTGCACACAGGCAGCCGCTACCGTGGCCTCGGCCATCCTCCACGCCCTGGCGCTAGCTGCCGCAGAACCTCCACCCAGTCGACCGGGATGCTTCGGCAGCGCAAGGGGAGTGGCCGACGCCCAGTGACGCGACGGCCGGCGCCAAACTGCGGGCCGCAGGGAAGCAAGCGTGACGGGACCGCGCAGCCTCGACATTTCGACAATTCCCTGTGATCCGAGGGTCAGCTTCAAGGTCGCGCCGGCGTTGTTCTCCCATTTGCCGATGGCGCGATAGAGCACTCGCCGTGCAGCATCTCCAACCGTCTTCGGTACGGAGACCGCGATCCCGAGCAGACGGCCGTCGGCATGCGGAAAGCCGACATAAGGAAGCGGAACGAATGCCACGTGTGGGGCTGCCGTGGGTGCTCCCTGCGGCAGGTGGCCGCTCAACTCTTCCGGAATCGGATCCGTCGCGTAGTGGAAAATGGCTGCGCGCATCGCCGTCGCCAATTCCACCGCCCGGGTTGCCGGCACTGCTCGGGAGCGGTGAGTGAACTCGAAGACGACCCAATCGCCCGCGGTATCGGGTTCGTGCCGCCGCGTGTTCGCGTGTGGTGTCTCTTCGACGGCGCGGTAACGAACGTCGGTATGGGGCAGCGAGCGTGGTCTGAGACCGCGATGGCGCACGAACTGCCGCTCGAGCTCGCGGAGTTGACCGCGCCGCACGGCGCGCATGCTCTCGCCACGGTCACTGATTTCATGCGTGGCCTCGGGAGGATCCTGACTCACGCGGCAGGACACCAGGGAGGACGAGTGCCCCAGTCTGGTGACACGCTGGAGCAACCGATCAATGTTGTCTATCATGTTCTCCGTCGGGGAAGCGCGCCAGAAAAACACGACTCGGGTATCGTCGGGAGTGACGGAAGGATAGAACCGTTCCTGCTTGTTGCGCTGCTCCGGCAACATCTTGACCGCGGAAAGTACGTTCGTGTTGCCAGGGTGTCTAACCTGCGTCTCGACCTCTCGCACCTTGGCCAGCTTGCGCTGAAGCTTCGTCACCTTTCTGGTCACCTCGCCACCGGACGCCTCGAGCTCGGCATGGAGCCGATCGATCAACTCGTAAATGCTGGCGGCCCGTCGTTCGTGCCAACTCCTGGAAACGATGGATGTGTCGTTGACCGGCACGAAGTGGGAGACCACAGGTCGAGGCGTCGCGCCCGACGCGGAGATTGCCGGCGGCCCTTGCGATTCCAGCCACTCCAGAGCTTTCCGTTCTGCCGGATCCTGACCATCCTCGGCCCATGACGCGACGAGCGCAGAGAACAAACGCGCCGGGTGGGGCGGCCACTCGCACTGGCTGCGTTCGTTGTGGCAGGTAGCCACATACCGGCACGTGAGGAAGTTGACCTCAATGCCGAAGCGCTCTGCAGTGGACATCGTTCATCCCGTGGGTTGCTCGGTTGCCGAGACCTTGCGACTGCGGCGAATCAGTTCAAGCAGTTTCGGGGCGGGAACGAGACGAATGTCACCGGTCGCCCAGCCGATTCCCTTCCTTTCCGCGTCGGCCGCCGCGGTGGAGAGAATCTCGGTGGCCGTTTCCCGATCTACTGCCGTGTCGTCGGCAGGCGAGCCATCCCGGCGCAGAAACTCGAGTCGCGGGGGATGGGTCGGAATCAGCAAACAGCGCGAACGGAGATCGAAGTCGGTCTCGTACTGGTACGCGACCGCTGCGACGCCAAGTGCCGCGATCGCGGTGCGGGCGGCCGATTCGGCGCTACGGTCGAATCCCTTGAATCGCAGCCGACGCAGGGTGGCAAACGAGATCACCGTGGTCTGCACGCCTCTGGAAATCGTCACTCCGCCGGCCCGGGCGTCTATCGAGGGTGCGATGTTTCCGTGGTTGATCTTCGACGGTTGCCCGGCCTCGCCACTCGCGCTGCCCCGCGAAGCGGGAACAGGGTGCCCCTTGCTGTCCCGTTCGGCCGTCGCGGCATCGTGTGTCCACACCTCGTCCGGGTCAGCACTGTTGAACACGCGATCCTCCGAGGCGACCTTCTCGATCTGCAATGGATCGATGCGACTGCCCACCTTCTTTCCGACCGAAGCACCGAGACCCACGATCTCCGACACGTACGCCCGCTGGAACTTCGATCCCAGCCCGCCCTTCGGTCCTGTGGAATCCCACATGCCGAACAGCAGGGACGTAGGCGAATAGCGGAACAGATTCGTCGCATTGCGCGGTGTGGCGTCGGTAATGGCTCGCCCGACATCCGAAAGGCGGAACAACGTGCCGTCGAGCAGACTGTCACGGAAGACGGCGTCCGCCAGCCGGTGGGGCGCTTCCAGTACGGTCAGCTTGTCGTAGTCCGTCACCCCGCCGTCCTCGGAAAAATCGACGTACGGGACGGGGAACTTCAACTCGCCGTGCTCCCAGCCTTCAAGCAGGGCCAACTCCGCGCGGTTTGCCTGCGATGCGACGGAATCCAACAGGACCGTGGTGGACACGCGGTCGCCGTCGCCGAGTCGGCGTTCTTCGACTGCGTACTTGTGATCGGTTCGTCCGTCCACCGCGTACGACGGCGGGAAGACCTTGTCTCCCTCGCCGCCAGCGGGTTGCAGCGTCACACGGGATCTCAGGGCGACCGCATCGCCGGCGACGGCGCTACGGAGCCGCTCGAAACTCAATCGGGGCATGCTTTCTCCTTCAGTTTGTCGACCACGAAGATCTTGTCCCCAAGTCCACCGGCCGCCTGATACGACGAATGGCCGCGTGGTTTGACATCGCGCCGATCTGTTGTGGCGATTCCCGTATCGTACTCATTGACGATCTTCCGTTTCGTGAGGGATCCTGGTTCGGGTGACCTCACGCCGGCCGGGCCGCCCGGGACGAGGCGTACCCGCGCATGAGTGCACGGCTCAGCAGCATGTCCTGAGTACCGACGATCACCGCAGGGCGCTCTGGCGTCTCGATCCACCCGTCGGCGTCCACCCCGCCCATGAGCACGTGCACGTCCTGAGGCCGCGGGATCCGGTTCGCATCGTCCACTTCAGCCTTCAGCCTCCCAAACCAGTCCTTGAGGACGTCGGCCGTCTGCTCGACGAGCGTCCGCATCGGCAGGCACCAGACCAGACGGCGGGGCGTGGCGTCGGGGCTCCCTAACCGGTGCGCCGCCCACCCGAGCGTCACGGCAGCCGTCTTTCCCGATCCAGTCGGCGCAATCAGAACCTGCGGCCACGCATCGGTCATGAGCGCGAGTTGCGACCCGTCAGGCTGACAATCCGCGCCGAACACGATTCGATAAATGGCTGCGCCGTCCAAGTGATGACTCCTGGCGGGATCCGTCCGAAAGCGTCAAATCATACCGGATCGGCAATCACGCGCCCGCAAGCATGCGCTCATTCAGCGGGCAACCCTCGCCAACGACCCGATGTCGGCCTCTTCGCCAGCATGGCCAGCGGGGCGACAAGTCTATCCGGAGCCCACTGTCAGAACCTGTCAATCGGTGGACCGTCGTCAACTTGCGCGGTGTCCGGCGCAGGTCGCGCGGCCTCCATGAAATGCGGTCGACGCCGATCCGATCTGTGTCATACTTATCCAAGTCATACTCATACAATGCGAATAACTTCAAAGGGCCAGGTGACCATCCCTCAGCCGCTCAGACTGAAGTTCGGGCTGCTTCCCCACACGGACGTCACCTTCGACGAGAGTGACGGCGGCGTGGTGGTCCGGCCGGTGCTGAGCAAACGGGCGCTTGTCGAGAAACGTCTCCGTCAAGCGCGCGGCGCCGCCGACGGCGAACTCGGCGCCGATGATGTCCTGCGACTCACGCGTGGAGACGAGTGAGTGTTCCTGGTGGACACCAATGTCCTGCTCGACATCTTCACGAACGATGCCAAATGGCGTTCCTGGTCCGAGCGTGCGATCAGCGACGCGCTTGTTGCCGGGCCCGTTGCCGTAAATGCGATCATCTACGCCGAGACGTCGCTCGCATTCGCCGATGCGGACACCTTGGACAGACATCTGGACGCCCTGATGCTCGTGCGTCTGCCGCTCCCGTACGGCGCCGCGTTCAGAGCGGGGCGTGCGTTCCTCCGATACCGGCGTGCCGGCGGCGCGCGATCTGCGCCGTTGCCCGACTTCTATATCGGCGCCCACGCCGAGGCAGACCGCCTGACGCTTCTCACAAGAGATGCGGGCCGCTACGAACGGTACTTTCCGTCCGTGCAACTGGTGACACCAGAAAACTCATCCTGACTTGCCCGTCAATTGAACTTCTGAATCGGGAGCAGCCAACCACCAACGTGTGCAGTTTTCGGATGCCACGAATGGGAGATCTACGGTTCCCTCCAACAATTCCGCGAGGATTTCCCCGCGGCCTCATGGAAGCTTCGACAGCCCAATAGCCCGAAGGCCAGTGGCGGCCAGCCGAGACCGGCGCGTGCACTATACACATCATGAAGATCGCCACCGGCCAGGTCCAAGAGACCAGCGAGCCGCCGCGCGACCCGAAGGCCGACCACGCCGACGCCAGCTGGCGCCCGAGTCATGCGGCGAAGGCGCGTGGCAAGTCAGACTCGCGAGTGCCGGAAGGTGACCGCGACGACGACGGCTGCTGTGCGGTCGGGGAAGGCGTGACCACAGAGAGACGGCTGAGCCCGCAGGAATCGGCTGACCCCTTGAAGCGGATCTACGAGCTGTACGACGATGACGGCCAAGTAGCCGGGGGGATGTTCGGGTTGCACTTCGGCGATCAGATGGAAGCTGGCAGCACGGAACGGTCACTCAACACAATCGCAGAGGTTGCCAATTTGACGTATGGGGCCGACGTCAACGTCGCGTTCAAGAAGGCCCCTCACGTGAATGAGATCTTTGCTCGCGCAGCAGCGGGCAAAGCCCAACAACAAGCACTGGAGACAATCGACGCGATGTGCGAGGATGCCGCGGCCGAGACGTACGAGATGAAGTAGTGCGAGTGGTGGGACCACAATGACCCGGTCAGGGGCCGACCGATTGCTGCCACCGGTGCGCCGGTTCACTTCTCGACCTCTTCATTCGGGCCACGTCTCCAGGCCCTCGGCCGTAGCTGCTTCGCGCAGCTCGTTGTCGAAGCATGCGAACACAATCCTGTCGTCCGTGCCTTCGGCAATCCCCAGCCACTCGAGCGCCGCTGCGAGTTGTGCGGCGTCGTAGCCTCGTAGGTCGTGGTGCCAAGCCAACGCGCCTGCCCGCGCGGTCAACGCGTCCGTCACCCCGATTCTCGTGAAATCATCCCAATCGTCCAGGAACTCCTGCTCGGCCTGATGAGCATCGTGCTGGTCCATCCGCTGCTCCCGCACGGCCTTTGCCAAGGCGGCCGCTACCTCCACGCGCGTGATCAGAACTGTTCCGACAGTTGACGCCTCTTCCAGCCTCTCCAGTACCGCCTCCGACTCGTCCTCCTCGACATAGCGCTTGAACAGGGCACTCGTGTCAGCGTAGAGCAACGTCACCTGCGGTTCTCCTTGACGATATCGGCCATGCTGCCGCCCCCCCGCAGGCGCGCCTTCGGCTTCGTCCTCTTCAGCCGTTGCCCGCTCCAGGCGATTGCCGGGTCGTTCGTCGAGTCGCTCGCTCCCGGCTCTGGGATGAGGCGTGCAACCCGATGCCCTTCGTCCGTCAGGAGGAGCGTCGTGCCCCTCCTGACCTCTTCCAGGCACCCGCTCGGGTTCGTTTCGAGTTCCTGAATCCTGATGCGTCGCTCTCGCATCTCTTCCCCCTGTGTCTCTACTCTAGCTGAAGTCTGGCCCATCCAGGAGTCTGCGCCGCAGAAGAAAGGAGGCGACAACGGAGGCCAGCCGACGACGTTGACGAGATGGCGGTCGAGTTCGGGGGTTCTTCCTTGACCATCGCGCACCAGATTCGGAACCACGGAATCGCACAGATTGGATCGCGGTAGACCGCAGGGGGGTTTCGGCCCTCGTGCGTCAACGCGACTGGCGAGCCGCCCGTGAACGTTCATGCGGCACTGCTTGATTCGCGTCGGTTGCCGCTGGCGCCACGACTTGGTTGACCAAGTCGTTACATCAGACCATCCTGGAATGCAGGGCCGCGGTGAACGTCGACGAACCTTCAACTCAGCTCTCCAAACTCCTCGAACGAGTGGGCAGGCGAGGGAATTGTCGTCGCAACGTCGAGCACGCCGTACGCTCGGTTGGTGCCGGTGGATCCACCGCAGGAGCGCGTGCTTGGACGCTATCGCGATCGCGACGGTGACGTCCCGGACTCGGTCTTCAAACCGCTCGACGAGGATGATCTGGCGACCTGGGAGATTCCTGTTGATTCCGGGCCAGATTTCCCAGTCAGCGCCCTATGGCGAACGACCGCAGCTGCCGAAACACGCGGGTACCGGAGGTCGCCGCCATGCCAACCGCAGAACCCCGCGAGGCGCCGGTCCAACCCGCGCCCGCCGATACGCCGTCGCTCGTGCCGGCCCGCATGGTCAACGAGTTCGTCTACTGCCCGCGGCTGGCCTACCTGGAATGGGTCCAGGGCGAATGGGCCGAGTCGTCGGATACCGTCGAGGGCCGCCACGCACATCGGCGGGTCGACCGGAAGGGCGGAGCGCTGCCGGGACCGGCGCAGGTCGAAGAGTCCCCGACGCTGCACGCACGCTCGGTCACGCTGTCGTCAGAGCGGCTGGGGCTGATCGCGCGGATGGACCTCATTGCGTCGGACGGCGGGCAGGTGGTCCCCGTGGACTACAAGCGCGGCAAACGGCCGCACATCGAGAGCGGCGCCTACGATCCAGAGCGGGTGCAGCTTTGCGTGCAGGGACTCATACTCCGCGAGCACGGCTACGACTGCGTCGAAGGCGCGCTCTACTTCGTCGCGAGCCGCGAACGGGTGCGGGTCGCGTTCGACGACGAACTCATTGCGGCCACGAAACAAGCACTCGACGGGTTGCGGCGCGTCGCCGCCGGCGGTGCGATACCCCCGCCCCTCGAAGACAGCCCGAAATGTCCGCGTTGCTCGCTGGTCGAGATCTGCCTGCCGGACGAGGTCAACCATCTCACCCGGGCCAACGTCTCGCCACGGCCGATCGCCGTCCCCGGCACCGACGCGCTGCCGCTGTACGTCCAGGCCCACCGCGCGAAGGTGGCGAAATCGGGCGACACCCTCGTCGTGACGGTCGAGGACAAGAAGGTGGCGACCGCCCGTCTGTCCGAGACCTCGCAGGTCGTGCTGATGGGTAACATCTCGGTCACGACGCCGTGCCTACACGAACTGATGTGGCGGGGCATCCCGGTCACCTGGCACAGCTTCGGCGGCTGGTTCCTGGGTCACACCACGGGCAACGGCCACAAGAACGTCGAGCTGCGCACCGCCCAGTACCGGGCGAGCTTCGATGAGGCGATTTGCCTGCAATTCGCCAAGGGTCTGGTCAGCGCGAAGATCCAGAACTGCCGCACGCTGCTCAGGCGGAACTGGAAACCGGCCGGCAGCAGCCAGCCGGTCCTGGTCGATCTGAAGAGCGACAGCCGCCATGCCGGCCGCGCAACGTCACTGGCCGAGCTGCTCGGCATCGAGGGGACGGGAGCCGCCCGCTATTTCCGGGTCTTTGGATCGATGCTGAACAAGGGCGCCTCGGATGCGGAGTCCGGGTTCAACTTCGAGACGCGCAACCGGCGTCCTCCGACCGACCCCGTCAACGCCCTGCTCTCGTTCGCCTATTCGCTTCTGGCGCGTTCCTGGACGGTGACGCTGGCCGCGGTCGGGTTCGACCCGTTCCGGGGCCTCTACCATCAACCCCGCTACGGCCGCCCGGCGCTCGCCCTCGACCTCATGGAGCCATTTCGCCCGCTGGTCGCCGACTCGGTGGTTATTCAGGCCATCAACAACGGCGAGATCCGGACGACCGACTTCAAGACCGCCGCAGGCAGCGTCAACCTGACCGCCGACGGCAGACGGCGGTTCATCGCCGCCTACGAGCGACGCCTCGGCCACGAGATCGTTCATCCCCTGTTCGGGTACCGGGTCAGTTATCGCCGGCTGATGGAGATGCAGGCCCGGCTCCTCGGGCGTTTCCTCCTCGGTGAGCTGCCCGAGTATCCGAACTTCATCACGCGCTGACGTCATGGAGCACCTATACATCGTTGTCTACGACATCGGCGACCCGAAACGATGGCGGCGGGTGTTCAAGGCGATGCAGGGATACGGCGCATGGGTGCAGCTTTCGGTCTTCCAGTGTCGGCTGAGCCGGCGCCGGCACGCCGATCTGGTTGCACGACTCGACGGCATGATCGATCATACGAAGGACCATGTCGTCCTGGTCGACATCGGCGTCGCCGACGGCGTCGAACCACGCGTCGTCAGTCTCGGGAAGACGTTTCAGGCCGTGCGGCGGGAACCGGTCATCGTGTGACTCCGCCCGCCGCCGTGATGCGAGCGCTCCAGTGCCGTCGCGCCGCCGGGGAGCGCTCGCGCACCTGCAACTCTTTGACAACTGGATAGTTGCAGCGAATGATCCCGCGAGAACGCCGCAACGGTTGCCGCCCTCTCGCAACAACCGCGCGACCTCTCGCATTCCGGCAGCCAACACCTTGGACCGCAGTCAGTTACAAGCGGTCCGATTCCGCGGGGACTTCCCCGCGGCCTCATTGAAGCATCGGGGCGGCGTTGGTGTTTGGGTTCATCCTCTGGATGATTCCGCGGGGACTTCCCCGCGGCCTCATTGAAGCCGACTTTGCAACGTGCGTTCGAGGGTGGCGGCGGTGATTCCGCGGGGACTTCCCCGCGGCCTCATTGAAGCCACATGCCCTTGCGCACCGGCATATCCACGTCCAGGATGATTCCGCGGGGACTTCCCCGCGGCCTCATTGAAGCGCCGACACAATGATGGAGTCCGATGACGTCTATCAGTTCGATTCCGCGGGGACTTCCCCGCGGCCTCATTGAAGCCCGACGAGAGAAGAGGCACACCATGAGCACTTCGGCAGATTCCGCGGGGACTTCCCCGCGGCCTCATTGAAGCGTTCTCGACATGGGCACACCGGCGGACCTGGGCGCGGATTCCGCGGGGACTTCCCCGCGGCCTCATTGAAGCTGGAGAATCATGGGATGCTGATGGCTGGCAACTTGGCGATTCCGCGGGGACTTCCCCGCGGCCTCATTGAAGCGGCACCAGTTTGTCCGCGCGCTCTAGCCTTTCGTCCGATTCCGCGGGGACTTCCCCGCGGCCTCATTGAAGCATCGTCCATGCGCTGACCAACTCCGAGATCGACGATCGATTCCGCGGGGACTTCCCCGCGGCCTCATTGAAGCTCAGGACGGCATCGCGTGCTGGAAAAAGCGCTAGAGGGATTCCGCGGGGACTTCCCCGCGGCCTCATTGAAGCAGATAGTACCGGGCCACATCCCCCGTAGCGACAGAACCGATTCCGCGGGGACTTCCCCGCGGCCTCATTGAAGCATCTCTGGGAACGCGGCGGCAAACCGTGCGAGCATGGGATTCCGCGGGGACTTCCCCGCGGCCTCATTGAAGCCGCTCGAGGCGGCCGGATACCGCTGCGAGAGCTGCGGCGATTCCGCGGGGACTTCCCCGCGGCCTCATTGAAGCGCCTTAAGCGGATTGCACCTCCGAATCTCCTGCGCGATTCCGCGGGGACTTCCCCGCGGCCTCATTGAAGCCCGCGTTGTGCCAAGTCGGGCAGGAACTTCCAATCATGATTCCGCGGGGACTTCCCCGCGGCCTCATTGAAGCTCCGATATCTCCGAGGACCTGTTCGCCCCCCTGTGCCAATAATCTGTGAGACAACCTCCCTGTTGAGTTTAGTGTAGGGGCGGGAGAGGTTGGAGAGATGACGCGCATGCCAGACGCGGTGGAGATCGAAGTGGTTGCGGGGTCGGGGGTGGAGGGAGCCCGGAGGGCGACCGGAGGCCCCGACCCCGCAACCACGTTGCCGGCCCGTGCCCCGGACCCGGAGGTGCCGGCGACGGTCCAGCGGCGGCGCTTCTCGGCCGCGTATCGGCTGCGCATTCTCAAGGCCGTCGACGCGTGCAAGAAGCCCGGCGAGGTGGGCGCCCTGTTGCGTCGCGAGGGGTTGTACTCGTCGCTCCTGACGAACTGGCGGCGGCAGCGTGAGGCGGGCGCCCTGCGGGAGATGCGCGGGCGCCGCCGGGGGCCAACGCCGCGCCCCGTCGACCCGCGGGTGGCCCAGCTCGAGGCGGAGAACCGCCGGCTGCAGCGGAAGTTGCAGCGCGCGGAGACGATCATCACACTCCAAAAAAAAATTGCCGAGATCCTGAGGATCCCCCTGTCACCGCTCGACGACGACGAGACCGACTGATGCAGGCCATTACGACTATCGCCACGCCAGGTGAGACGGCGGCGCTGTGTCACAGCGTCGGGGTGTCGCGGGCAACGCTCTATCGACACCGGCGGCCCGCGCCGCCGCCGCCGCGCCCGCGGGCGCCATCGCCGCGGGCGCTGGGTCCCACCGAACGCCAGGCGGTCCTCGACGTGCTGCACAGCCCGCGGTTCGTCGACCAGTCGCCCACCGAGGTTCATGCCACGTTGCTCGAGGAGCAGACCTACCTCTGCTCCCCGCGCACGATGTATCGCGTGCTCGCCGCGGCCCACGAAGTGCGCGAGCGGCGCGCACAGGCCCGGCATCCGGCCTATGCCGCCCCCGAGCTGGTCGCGACGGGCCCGAATCAGGTCTGGTCCTGGGATATCACCAAGCTCAAGGGCCCGGTGCCGTATCTCTACTACTCGCTCTATGTGATCCTCGACCTCTTCAGCCGCTACGTCGTGGGCTGGATGGTCGCGCGGCACGAGAATGCGCACCTGGCCGAGCGCCTGCTGGCGGCGACCTGCGCGAAGCAGGGCATCACGCCGCACCAACTCACCATTCACGCGGACCGCGGTGCGCCCATGCGCAGCACACTCGTCGCGCTGCTCTTCTCGGACCTGGGTGTCACCGCCAGTCATTCGCGGCCCCGCGTAAGCAACGACAATCCGTTCTCCGAAGCGCAGTTCCGGACCGTGAAGTACCGGCCGGAGTTTCCGGCACGGTTCGGCGCGCTCGAACACGCGCGTGGCGTCAGCCGCGACCTGTTTGCGTGGTACAACGACGCGCACCATCACAGCGGCCTGAGCTATCTGACGCCCGCCGACGTCCACTACGGCCGCGCCGCAACGGTCCTGGCGGCCCGTCACCGCACACGCCTGGCCGCCTATGCCGCCCATCCCGAGCGGTTCGTGCACGGGCCACCCCGTCCCGAGACAATGCCCACGGCGGTCTGGATCAATCGGCCGCCGACCCTCACCAGCCAGGTGGCCCCAGCCACGACCACCGTCACCCCGGGCGACCCACAGCCGGGCTCCATGCGCCCGCCACCACGCATCGACAATCGCCCGGGCACGCTCGTCACCAGCGTGGAGTCGCTACAGTAAATGCTGAATCAGGTTGTCTCAAAGTTGTTGACACGGCCCGCGCCGCCGAGCGCGGATTCCGCGGGGACTTCCCCGCGGCCTCATTGAAGCGAGGCGGAGGCGGCGGCTGAGCGGCGCGATCTTGAGATTCCGCGGGGACTTCCCCGCGGCCTCATTGAAGCTCGAGCGC
The DNA here is from genome assembly GCA_965220695.1 of Vicinamibacterales bacterium. Classification (GTDB taxonomy): domain Bacteria; phylum Acidobacteriota; class Vicinamibacteria; order Vicinamibacterales; family UBA8438; genus UBA9620. The sequence goes on from OZ244838.1 coordinate 2,191,106, forward strand.
GGCGAGTCGCTGCACCTCGTCATGCGGCGGATTCCGCGGGGACTTCCCCGCGGCCTCATTGAAGCCACCGCCGACACGGTATCCCCGCCGCGTTCCCGGCGGATTCCGCGGGGACTTCCCCGCGGCCTCATTGAAGCCGAAAAAGTGGTGTTTCCGGGTGCGCTTGCATCCTAGGATTCCGCGGGGACTTCCCCGCGGCCTCATTGAAGCGCGCGTCTCTTGTGCGTTCTCTTTTCTCAGGCTCAGCACCGATTCCGCGGGGACTTCCCCGCGGCCTCATTGAAGCCCGAATGCCCTACAGGATGCGATGCACCGGATCTTGCGATTCCGCGGGGACTTCCCCGCGGCCTCATTGAAGCGGTCTACCCCCTTGACTATTGACAAACGCAGCGCCGTCGATTCCGCGGGGACTTCCCCGCGGCCTCATTGAAGCGACGGGTTCCTCAGCCGCGGCTACCTTTTGGTCCGGCCGATTCCGCGGGGACTTCCCCGCGGCCTCATTGAAGCCCGCCGAAGGTGGCCTGCGATAGACCGGTGGTCCCGGATTCCGCGGGGACTTCCCCGCGGCCTCATTGAAGCCGGACACGCCGATCTCCAATCCCGAATGGTCGCGGCGGATTCCGCGGGGACTTCCCCGCGGCCTCATTGAAGCGAAGAAGACTGATTCCTTCGTAATTGTTCCCTTCTTGATTCCGCGGGGACTTCCCCGCGGCCTCATTGAAGCGCGACGTCGAACTCCTCGCGTCCAGCGCCGATGGCGGTGGATTCCGCGGGGACTTCCCCGCGGCCTCATTGAAGCAGCCGGCCCATGATGTCCGCTTCGCGATAGATCTCGGATTCCGCGGGGACCTCCCCGCGGCCTCATTGAAGCATGGCCTGCAGGAGTTCGCGCATCGCGAGGATCTGCGGATTCCGCGGGGACTTCCCCGCGGCCTCATTGAAGCGTCGAGCACATCGTCGGGCGGCTGAACACGTATATCCGATTCCGCGGGGACTTCCCCGCGGCCTCATTGAAGCAGCGTCTTCGTCGTCTTCGCGCCGACGATGTAGCTGATTCCGCGGGGACTTCCCCGCGGCCTCATTGAAGCTGGCCGAAGGGCTGCCGGGTCGCTGGCGCGTCGCTCGATTCCGCGGGGACTTCCCCGCGGCCTCATTGAAGCGCGACACGGCCAGCCACCGCCTCGACGGCCGCCACACGATTCCGCGGGGACTTCCCCGCGGCCTCATTGAAGCTCCGGGAACAACAACAGTCGCCCGTATCGCGCGTCTGGCGATTCCGCGGGGACTTCCCCGCGGCCTCATTGATACGTAGATGGTGCCGTCGCATTTGCCCTCAACTTGGAGGACATACGAAGTGCTGCTTGAACCGAAGTGTTGGAAAAGGCATTGTGAGTATTTCCAAGGAGTCAAGTACTTGGACCCGGCGCTCGGTGAGTTGTCTGAGGTGAACTACTGCCCTGCGTTCCCCCACGGAATCCCGATGCGTATCGCGTACGAGAACGACACGCACACATCAATAGCAGTGGATCAAGTTGGCGAGGTGGTGTTCAAGGAGGATCCAAATTGGCCTGAGCAAAGGGCATTGAAGGAACTGACCGGCGAGTGACGTCTGGCAGAAAATCTAATTCGCCGCTTGTCGGTCGGGGCGCAACCCTGGCTTGGTCGTCACGGTGGCCGGGCGCACCCGGCGCGGGGCATGAAAGGACGGACGCACGATGGGAGAGTGCCGCTATTGCGGGCAGCCGGCCGGATTCCTGCGCAGCAGTCATCGCGAGTGCCGTGAGGCGCACGCCGCCGGGGTCGAGCAGATCGCGGATGTGATGGGGGTTGCCACGCTCGATGCGCAGGAGGCGGGCGCGCAGATCGCGGTCATCGCGAAGCGCCACAACGTGCGCGACCAGGCGTTGACACAGGCGCTGTCAAGCGGCTGGGCGCGGTGCATCGAACAGGCCCTGGCGCGGGACGGCGTGACGCGCGCTGACGAGGCGCGGCTCGACGCACTGCTCGCGCACTTCGGCGCCACGCGCGCCGATTTCGATGGCGGCGGGCTCTGGGCGCAGGTCGAGGCGCGGCGTCGGCGGGACGCCGAAACCAGAATATCGGTGCTCGCGAAGGAGGGGTTGCAGGCCGCGTCGGCGCTGGAGCGCGCGGGGCCACGCACGCTCGCCGCGATCGAAGCCGACATGGATTCCGCGGCGTCGGACGGCAACATCACGGCGCCCGAGTTCCGCGCGCTGATCGTGGCGAACATGGAAACTCAGGTGGACCGGGCGCTCGATGACGGTCTGCTCAGCGCGGACGAGGAACGCGCGCTTGTGCGCGTGGCGCAACACTTCGCGATCGAGACCGAGGAGCTCGACCGCAACGGCGCCCACACCCGTCTGGTCGAGGCGGCCGTGCTGCGGGATCTGTCGGAAGGCATCGTTCCGCGGCGCGTCGAGTATGACGATCTCGACCTGCCGTTTCGGTTCCAGAAGTCCGAAACGCTGATCTGGCTGTTCCGGGATGTCGACTACCACACGGTCCGGACGCGGCGCGAGTTTCAGGGCCGCTCCGCCGGGGTCAGCGTTCGAGTCGCACGGGGGGTGTACTTCCGGACCGGCGGCTTCAAGGGACGGCCGGTCGAATACGAGGAGAGCATCCACGTCGACACCGGACTCTTCGGAGTCACCACCAAACACCTCTATTTCGCCGGCGGCAGGAAGAGCTTCCGCGTACGACACGATCGCATCGTGTCGATCGAGCCCTACTCGGATGGTGTCGGCATCCAGCGCGACACGGCGCGGGCCAAGCCGGAAACCTTCAAGCTCGGCGACGGCTGGTTCGCCTACAACCTGCTGAAGAACATCGAGGTTCCGTAGTCCTCGAGCCTGCCGGCAGGCGGTCACGGGACGGGGCGTTGAGACCGACGCCGCGAGCCAGTCGATGAGTATCGGCATCGTCAGACACCAGGACGATCACCCCTGTTGCCGTTCATGCATGCACTATGCATAATGCATGCATGTCCAGCGTGACGATCTCACTCAAGCAGGAAGCGTACGACCGACTGCGGGCGGTCCGCCGCTATCCCACGGAGTCGTTCAGCGCAGTCGTCTTGCGCGCAACGTGGCCCGAATCGACGACGACGGGTGAGGCGTTTCTGAGTATCTGCCGGGAACAGGGTCCCGTCTTCGATGCCGCCGAACTCGACGAGATAGAGGCGCTGAAGCGCGAAGATGTCCCGGTGGTCGACAAATGGACGACGCGCTGATTCTGGAAACGACGTTCTTGATTGACCTCGAACGCGAGCTGGCCAGCGACCACATCGGGCCGGCTCAGCGATTCCTGGCGCGTCACGCACAATATCGTCTGTTCGTGACCCCGACGATCGCAGGCGAGATCGCCGCCGGCGCGAGCTTGGCCAACCGAGATCGCTGGCGGCATTTCCTTCAGCCGTTCCACATACTGCCGATCAACGAAGACGTCAGTTGGGAGTACGGACAAGCCTCTCGGTACCTGAAGGCGAACGGCGCCGTTATCGGCGGCAACGATTTGTGGATCGCGGCCACGGCGCTCGCCCACGGCGTTCCGGTCGTGACGCGGAACGCAAGGCACTTTCGCCGGGTGCCCGGACTGGAAGTGGCCACCTACGCCGAGACGTGACGACCGCCAACCCCGCCCTACTTCGGTTGCGGCACGACCCGGATATACGGCAGCGGCTGCTGCCAGCCGTCGGGGTACGTGGCTCTGGCTTCCTCGTCGGACACCGCCGGCAGGATGATGACGTCGTCACCCTGCTTCCAGTTGACCGGGGTCGCCACCTTCTTCGACGCCGTGAGCTGACACGAGTCGAGCAACCGCAGCACTTCGTCGAAGTTCCGGCCGGTGCTCATCGGATAGGTGATGGTGGCCTTGATCTTCTTGTCGGGACCGATGAGGAAGACCGAGCGCGCCGTCGCGTTGTCAGCCGGCGTGCGCCCCTCGCAGGTGTCCCCCGCCTCGGCCGGCAGCATGTCGTACTGCTTGACGATCTTGAGTTCGGGATCGCCAATCAGCGGGTAGCCGACGGCGTGCCCCTGCGACGCCTCGATATCCTTCGACCACGCCTCGTGGTTGCTGACGCCGTCGACGCTGATACCGAGGATCTTGCAGTTGCGTCTGGCGAACTCGTCCTGCAGACCGGCCATGTAGCCCAGCTCGGTGGTGCAGACCGGCGTGAAGTCCTTGGGATGCGAGCAGAGGATGGCCCAGCCGTCGCCGATCCAGTCGTGGAAGTTGATGGCGCCCTGGGTCGTCTCGGCCGTGAAGTCGGGTGCCGTGTCGTTGATTCTCAGTCCCATGAATGTTCCTCTCCGTCGTGTCTCGAACAGGTGTTCCTCCCGTCGACCGGTGCGGGGCGTTGCCGCAGGCTCAATCGACGGTCAAGAGCCTCAGCGTCTCGATGTCCTTGACGAACAGCCGGTTGCCCGCGATGGTGGGCAGGGTCCAGGTCGAACTGTCGGCCACCTCGTAGCGTTGCGCCGGCTCGAACCCGGTGCGGCTGTGGGGCAGGACGAGCAGCTCGGCGTCAGCTTCCAGCGAGAGAATTGTCGTCCCCACGTTCAGAATCGCCGCGTTGTCCGCCTGCCGCGGGGCGCTCGTCCACAGCACCGCGCCGGTGTCGAGATCGAGACCGAAATACTGGCCGCTGTTCAGGTGCGACAACCCGAACATGACCCCGTCGACGACCACCGCGTTGGTCATGTGCAGCGAGACCTCGTCGGTGTGCCACACGTCTTCCGTCGTCCAGGCGTTGCCTTCGCGCACGACCCGGAAGCGGGTGATTCCGTTGCCGCGGCCCGATTCGATGACGTCGCCCTGATAGAGACGGGGGGTCTGGGAGGTGGTGTTCGACCCGGTCGTGTAGGGACGGCGCCACAGCAACTGGCCGGTGTCGGCCGCCACGCCGATGAAGTTCTGCTGCGTGAAGGTCACGACCTGCCGCACGCCTTCCAGCTCGACGACGATCGGCGATCCGTAGGCCGGTCCGTCGCCCTCCCAGCGCCACCGCTCCGCTCCGGTCGCGACGTCGAACGCGGTCAACGCGCCCGCATCGTGCCCGCCGACATGGAGAATCATCTGATCGCCGTCGACGTAGGGAGACTGGCCGGTGTGATACAGCGGCTCGACCGGGTCGGCCGGACGCTGCCAGAGCTGCCGGCCGGTCTCGGCGTCGAACGCGGTCACGATGCCGCTGATGCCGAGGGTGAAGAGACGTCCATCGGCGTAGGCCGGCGTCGACTTCGGTCCCGGCCCATGATTCCTGGTGGCCGCGTTCATCCTGAAGGGCGCGGGATAGCTGGTGCGCCAGATTGCCGCTCCCGATCCCGCGTCCAGCGCCTGCATCACTTCCTCGTCGCCCTGACGGGTGAACGTGAAGAGTCGATCACCGATGAGCAGCGGCGAGGCATAGCCGAACCCGACCTCCACGGACCACTGCTCGGTGAGCCCGGCCGGCCAGGCGGCGGGCACGTTGAACCCGGGGACCGAGCCGTCACGGTTGGGGCCCCGCCACTGGGGCCAGTCCTGCGCGGCGCCCACCTGGGGCCAGACCACGCCCGCCGTCACCAACACCAGCACCACGCCGCCCGCCGTCCGTCGCATTAAACTCATCGGTACCCTCCGCAAGCCCCTGCGCCACCCGCAATTATACAGCCGGATATTTCGCCCCGCGCTGGCAGCCCGTGGTGAAACCCCGCGTCGCACCGGGAACTGGTCGCAATCATGCCGCGCCCGGCCGGTACAAGGCGCAACGAGGGAGCACAATGGGCTGCTAAGATGACGCCAGTATGGAGGAGGAGACTTGATGACGCTCAGGCCCGTCGCGTATGCGCTGGCCGTCCTTGCGGTGTCGGCGCCGGTCCTTGCCCAGGACCTGCAGCGCGCCGCCCCGGAATCGGTCGGTCTTTCATCGGCCGGGCTCGCCGCCGCCACCGCGGCGCTCGAAGCCCATATCGAGGCGGGGCACGTCGCGGGCGTCGTGGCCGCCGTGGCCCGGCGCGGCCGTCTCGTGTATGTCGAGGCCCTGGGACAGCGCGACCTCGCGCAGGGCGACCCGATGCCCGAGAACGCCATCTTCCGGCTCTATTCGATGACACGTCCGATCACCAGCACCGCGGTGATGCTGCTCTGGGAAGAGGGCCGGTTCCAACTCGACGACCCCATCAGGACCTACCTGCCGCAATTCACGGAGCAGCGCGTCTTCACCGACGCGGCCGCCCCGAACCTGTCGCAGACCCGCGCACGCGCCGGTGACATCACGGTGCGCCACCTCCTGACGCACAGCTCCGGCATCGGCAGCCGCAGCTCGCCGATCTACCGGGCCGAAGGGGTGCGTCTGCGGTCAATCACCCTGCCGCAACTGGTGGACAACGCCGCTCGGGTCCCGCTGTTCGAAGACCCCGGCACGCGCTTCCGCTACGGCATCTCGACCACGATTCTCGGCCGGCTCGTCGAGGTCTGGTCCGGACAGCCGTTCGAGACCTTCCTGCAGGAACGGGTCCTCGACCCGCTGGGCATGCGCGATACGGTCTTCTGGGCCGACGGGGAACGCGCCCGACGGCTGACCAGCGTCTACCGGCCCGACCGCGAGACCGGCGCGCTGCGGCCGTACGCCATAGAGGACGTGCCGTTCACCGAACGTCCGCCGCTGATCGAGGGCGGGGTCGGGCTGCTGTCGACCGTGATCGACTACCTGCGGTTCTCGCAGATGTTCCTGAACGGCGGCACGCTCGACGGGACACGGCTGCTGCGCGCCGACACCGTCGCGCTGATGATCCGCAACCACCTTCCAGACACGGTGCTGCCGATCGGCGGCGGCTACATGGCCGGTTCCGGCTGGAGCCTCGGGTTCAACGTGGTACTTGACGCCGGCGCCTATGCGTTTCCGGTGGGCGCAGGCGAGTACTGGTGGGACGGATCAGCGGGCACCCGGTTTTCGATCGACCCGCAGCACGAACTGATCGTGGTTGTCATGGCGGCGGTGTCGCCCTCCCGCGGCGGCGGGTTCCGCGAGGAATTCAAGACGCTGGTTCACGACGCGATCACCGACGGCGGACCTTGAGAGCACCCGACGCCGATACGGCCGGCGGGCCTCGTCGCGGGCCGCTATCCGACCGGCGCCAGGCAGTCGACCGCGCGATCGACGTCCAGCGGCCACCAGGTGTCGAACCGGGCGTCGGACCCGGCGATCGGCAACACCAACGGAAACCGGTCCGCGGCGAATGCGCCTCCGGCACCGCGCTCGGCCGCCAGCGCGCTCAACTGGCGCCGGAACGCCGATACCGCCGGACTGTCGAACAGCACGAAGTAGAACTCGCGCGTGCGGCCGGCGGCCGGTTCCCGCTTGACCGCCATGCAGACGGGGTCGAGCGGCGCGGCGGCGAGACCGGCCGCCCGGGCGCTGTCCCGGATCTCGTCCGGCGTGATCACGAGGCCGATCTCGCCGCGCAACTCGCTCCGCAGCACGACCGGCAGAATGGCGTCGCCCGGCGAGGTCATCGAGGTCATCGTGCGGTCGAACAGTTGGCTGAACAGCGCACGCGGCAGCATCTCGGGCGGCTGCAGACCGAGGAGGGCGACGCCGGGGCGCGACGGGTCGCCGAGCGCGACCGTCCAGCCGGACAGCGGGAACCCGGCGACATCGTACGGTTCGGCGATGGTGTCGCGCAGCGTCCGCAGGAACAGCCAGGGCAGCACCAGCAGCACCGCGAGCCCGACGACCAGCTTCAGCACCCGTTGCGCGCGCATGTCACTTGCCGGCGTCGCCGGCATCCGCCTGCGTCGGTTCCGCCACGAAGCGGTAGCCGACCCCGCGCACGGTCTGGAGATGCTTGGGGTGGGCGGGCTCTGCCTCGAGATACCGCCGCAGCCGCGCGATGAAATTGTCGACCGTGCGGGTGTCGGTGTCTTCGCGTACGCCCCACACTTCCTCGAGCAGCGTCTTGCGCGCCACCGTCTTCCCTTCGCGCCGCACCAGATACCGCAGCAACGTCGCTTCCATCAGGGTCAACGGCTGCGTCGTGCCATCCCAATGCAGGATCTGCTCGCGGAAGTCGAGCCGCTTCCCCGCGAACCGGAACTCGTCCGGCTCGTCCCGCGGCGGCGCGCCGCCGCTGCCGTGCAGCCAGAGCTGCCGGCGCAGCAGGCCCTGCAGGCGCGCCATGAGGATTGGGAGATCGAACGGCTTCGACAGAAAGTCGTCGGCGCCCGCTTCGAACCCGGCCAGCACATCGTCCATGTGCGAGCGGGCCGTCAGCAGCATCACCGGCACGAACCGCCCCGCCTCACGCAACTGCCGGACCACTTCGAACCCGTCGAGCCCGGGCAGCATCACGTCGAGCAGCACGACGTCGAAGGCATGCGGACCGCCGGTCAGCCGTTCGAGCGCGATCTGCCCGTTCTCTTCCACCTCGGCGACGTGCCCCTCCGCCTCCAGGTTCAGCTTCAGGCCCGCTGCGAGGTGCTCTTCGTCCTCGACAATGAGAATCCGGCTCATGACGGCTTCAGTGGCAGCTCGAGCGTGAAGGTACTGCCCCGCCCGGCCCCGCGGCTCTCCGCATACGCGCGACCGCCGTGCCGCCGCGCCACCGCGCGCACGATCGACAGTCCGATGCCGGTGCCGCGCACACGCGACTGCAACGCCGCGGGCAGCCGGTAGAACCTCCGGAACACCCGTTTCAACTCGTGGCTCGTGATGCCGATGCCCTGATCGCGCACGCTGATCGCGACTCGCCGGGCGCCGCCGCGAGCCACCTCGACCCCGACCTTGACGCGGTCTCCCGAATACTTGATGGCGTTGTCGACCAGGTTGGTCACCGCCGCCATCAGCTCGTCGCGGTCGCCCTTGACCACGAAGGCGCCCGGCGGCGCCCGGTCGACCAGTTGCACTTCACCGTCCCTGAGGTCGTGCCGCTTGCCGGCCAATGTCACGCACTCCCCCACGACCTCTGAGACGTCCACGTCGGTCGGGTTGTCGACCCGCCGCGCGTCCCCCGTCTTGCCGGCCAGCAGAATCTGGTCGATGGTCTGCTGCAGCCGTTCGGAGTCATCGAGCATGGTGGCGATCAGCTCATCGCGCTTCACCGGTGCGAAGTCCCGCTGCTGCAGCGTCTGCAGATAGAGCTTGATCGAGGCGAGCGGCGTTTTCAACTCGTGCGTGACGGCGTGGATGAAGGCGTCGTGCTGCTCGCTCTTGCGGATCTCGCGAATGAGGAAGGCCGTATTCAGCGCCAGGCCGCCGATCAGCACCGCGAAGCTGGTCACGCCGACCAGCAGCAGCAGCCCGGTGCGCCAGTTGGAGACGATGAAGCTGATGTTCAGCCCGACCGCGACGACGATGAGGCCGGCGCCGAGCAGCCACACCAGCAGCAGGGCACGCTTCCGCGTGCCACCGGTCCGATCCATGCGCATAGTGTCCCGTCTCCGCGGCGTGATGTCCAGCCGCGCCCGGCTTTACGCCGGGTCAGCGACCGCGGCGGCGGCTGCGGCGACGTGACCACCGCTCAAGACCGCTCCAGCTTCTTGAGCTTGCGCCACAGTGTGGTGCGACTGATCCCCAGGGCGGCGTGTTACCCGCATTGTTCGCCAAATCGCTCGTCGCCGCGTTCGATTCACACCGGGTCAGCTTCGACGGCGAAACCGTCCTGCACAAGGACGGGGGCCGACTGTCGAGCGAGTCACTGCCCGGGCGGCGGCGCCGTCGTGGTGTGCGGCGGCATGCGCACCAGCCAATCCGGCGGGCCCGACCGGCCGCGGCTCCGCTACTCCTGCCGGAGCGCGTCCACCGGGTTGATGCGCAGCGCCCAGCGCGCCGGCAGCCACGCCGCCAACCCCGCCGCGCCCAGCACCACCAGGGGCGCGGCGGCGAGCGTTAGCGGGTCGGCGGGGCTCACCTCGAAGAGCAGGCTGCGCAACGACCGCACCACCCAGAACGCCGCCACCCCGCCCAAGCCGACCCCCAGCACCACCGGCCCGAGCGCCTGCGCCAGCACGAGCCGCTGCACTGCGCGCGGGCCCGCCCCCAGCGCCACCCGCACCCCAATCTCGTGCACCCGCTCGCTGACCGCCGCCGACACTGCCCCGAAGATGCCCACCGCCCCCAACACCAACGCCAGCACCCCGAAGCCGACCGTCGCCAGCGCGTAGAAGCGCGGCTCCGCCACCGCGTCGGCGACCAACTGGTCCACCGTCGTGACGACGTTGACCGCCTGCCGCGGATCGACGGCGTGCACCGCCGCCCGCGCCGCGGCCGCGAACGACGGCAGGTCGAGCGGCGTGCGGGCGATCACGTATATGAAAGACGTTCCGTGCTGGGCCATGGGCACGTAGAATGCCGGCTCCGGCGGCGTGTCGGGCCGCCAGCGCACGTCGTCCACGACGCCGACGACCTCGTACGGGTCCCCCCAATAGAGCGTGCGACCGACCGCCGGCTGGTCGCCATAGAGCTGCCGCGCCAGCGCCGCCGACAGGATCGCCACCGGGGGCGCGCCGCGCACGTCCCGTGCGGAGAAATCCCGGCCGGCCAGCAGCCGGATCCCCAACAACCGGAAAAATCCAGGCGTCACTTCCGTGTCTCGAGCGAGCACTCGTGTCCCCGTCGGGACCGGCCCGCCGCGCGGCACCCGTGTCATGCCGCTACGGCCCAGAAACGGAAATGCGGAACTCGTGTGTACCTCCGACACGCCCGGGATCTCCGTGATTTGTTGAAGGACCGCTTCGCGGAAGCGCAACGCATCCTGCTCCGAGTCCTCCAGGACCTTCCATCTGTACGGTACATGAAAGACCATCAGGTCACGCGACTGATAACCGATGTCCACCTGCGTCAGGCGCGAGAAGCTGTGCAGCAACAGCCCGCCGCCAGCCAGCAGGACGACGATCAGCGCCGTCTGTGCGACCAGCAACGCCCGCCGCCACGCCCGGCCGCGCCGCGGCGGCAGCGCCGCCGCACCCGCCGCGCCCGGGCACAGCGTCAACGCCCGCGCCGAGACGCCGCGGTAGGTCACCACCCCGGTCACCAGCGTCGCCGCCGCTCCCGCCAGCACCGCCACCCCGATCACCCACGGATTGATCGCCAGCTCGTCGAGCCGCGGCACCGTCGGCGGCACGAGCCTGCGCACCAGCGGCAGCACGCCCACCGCCAGCCCCGTCGCCCAGCACGACGCCGCCCAATCGCCCGACCACGCCGCTCTCCACCAGCCGTCCCGCCGCAGCAACTGGCACCGCGTCGCCCCCAGCGCCGCAGCCGCACCGCCGTCTCCGGCGCCCGCCGGATCGGGTAGGTCGCCCGTGTCAGCAGCAGCACGCCCGGGTCGGCGCCGAACCGCCGCCGCCACTCGCATTGAGACACGCCGTGACCAGCAGCAGCAGAACCGCCCCCGATACAGAGCCGCAACGCCGGCCGGGCGGGTCCCCGACACCCAGTCGCGGAATTGGCTGTGCGACAACCCGCCAATCGCCCTGCTGCGCGGACCGCGGCATCAGCCCCGGAACCGTGCGCAGCGCCGCCGTCGCCTGCTCCACCCGCACCCCCGGGCGCAAGCGGGCCAACATGGTGAATCTGAGCCACTGGGCCAGCGGCCGAATCTGGCCCGGCGGCAACAGCCCCCACACCGCGATCTCCTCCGGGTAGGTGACGTGAACCCCACGGGGCAACACCCCCACGATGGTCCGCTCGATGGTCCGCTCCGGTGGGTTGAGTCACGTCGTCGAAACGCACCGTCCGGCCGATGACGTCCGGATCGGCCCCGAACCGGCGCCGCCAGAGCCCGTCGCTGATCACCGCCTCCGCAGCGCCGACGTCATCCTCGCGGAAGGTGCGCCCGAGCGCGCACCCGCCGTGCCCGGGCACAGCGCCAACGTCCGCGCCGAGACGCCGCGGTAGGCCTGGATGCCCAGCAACGGGAAGAACGCCGGCGTGACGAAACCTGCGCGCAGGCGCTCCATCGCTCCTGCCTCGCCGTCGCCATCGCCGGCGAGCCACGCGTAGGCTTGCGGGCTGTAGATCTCGAACGGGGCCACGGCCTGAAACAGCGCAGACTCCGCCGCCAGCGCCTGGACGCCCAGCACGTCTGCGCCGGTCATCCACGTGGGGTCTGTCCCCGAGGGGTCCGTGCTGGCCACGATGACCAACTGCTCGGGGTTTGCGTAGGGAAGCGGCTTGAGCAGGACGGCATAAACCACCGAGAACAACGCCGTCGTCAGCCCGATGCCCAGCGCCAGCACCGTGACCGCAGACACCGACTGCGCCGGCGTCCGCCAGATCAGCCGCCACCCGTGCCGAATCTCCCGTAGTAGTGCCGCCATGGTCGCAGTGTCCAGGAACCCGGGGCTATGCGCTGCCGCGACCTGGTGTGGGCCGATCCGCGGCAGGCCGGTCGCCAAGCCCTTGACACCGGGTGGCGGGCCGGCGGCCGAGATCACCCTCGATCCCGAGGGCGGCCCGGCGGGCCCGACCGGCCGCGGCTCCGCTACTCCTGCCGGAGCGCGTCCACCGGGTTGATACGCAGCGCCCAGCGCGCCGGCAGCCAGGCCGCCAACCCCGCCGCCCCCAGCACCACCAGGGGCGCGGCGGCGAGCGTCAGCGGGTCGGCGGGGCTCACCTCGAAGAGCAAGCTCCGCAACGACCGCACCACCCAGAACGCCGCCACCCCGCCCAGGCCGACCCCCAGCACCACCGGCCCGAGCGCCTGCGCCAGCACGAGCCGCTGCACCGCGCGCGGGCCCGCCCCCAGCGCCACCCGGACGCCGATCTCGTGCACCCGCTCGCTGACCCCCGCCGCCACCGCCCCGAAGATGCCCACCGCCCCCAACACCAACGCCAGCACCCCGAAGCCGACCGTCGCCAGCGCGTAGAAGCGCGGCTCCGCCACCGCGTCGGCGACCATCTGGTCCACCGTCGTGACGACGTTGACCGCCTGGCGGGGATCGACGGCGTGCACCGCCGCCCGCGCCGCCGCCGCGAACGACGGCAGGTCGAGCGGCGTGCGGGCGATCACGGCGATCAGGGCGGACTCCTTCTGCGCCGCGGACACGTAGAATGCGGGCTGCGACCGAGCGTCTGGCCGCTGCCAGCGCACATCGGCGACGACGCCGACGACGTCAAACGGGGGGTTATTCCTCCAATGGAATGTCTGACCGACCGCCGGCTGGTCGCCATAGAGCTGCCGGGCCAGCGCCGCCGACAGGATCACCACCGGGGGCGCGTCGCGCGTGTCTTGCTCCGAGAAAGATCGGCCGGCCAGCAGCCGGATCCCGAACGCGCGAAAGAACCCCGGCGTCACCTGCCTGTATGGCACGGCCTCGCCCATCTGGACACCGCCCGTCCTGTAGTTGGGCCCCCGAAACGGCAGCGTCGAACCCGTGCTGACCTCCGACACGCCCGGGATCTCCCCCACACGTCGCCGGACCGCTTCGCGGAAGCGGGACACGTTCTGCTCCCAGACAGCCAGGTCGGTCGCTCGGGAGAGCACCTCAAATACACGCAAGTCACGCGACTGAAAGCCCAGATCCACCTGCGTCAGCCGCCAGAAGCTGTGCAGCAACAGCCCGCCGCCGGCCAGCAGGACGACGATCAGGGCCGTCTGTGCGCACACCAATGCCCGCCGCCACGCCCGGCCGCGGCGCGGGGGCAGCGCCGCCGCGCCCGGCGCGCCCGGGCACAGCGTCAACACCCGCGCCGAGACGCCGCGGAAGGTCACCACCCCGGTCACCAGCGTCGCCGCCGCGCCCGCCGTCACCGCCACCCCGATCACCCACGGGTTGATCGCCAGCTCGTCGAGCCGCGGCACCGTCGGCGGCACGAGCCGGCGCACCAGCGGCAGCACGCCCACCGCCAGCCCGGTGCCCAGCACGACGCCGCCCAATCCGACCACGCCGCTCTCCACCAGGTCCCGCCGCAGCAACTGGCGCCACGTCGCCCCCAGCGCCGCACGCACCGCCGTCTCCGGGGCCCGCCGGATCGCCCGTGTCAGCAGCAGCACACTCGCATTGAGACACGCCGTGACCAGCAGCAGCAGGACCGCCCCCGAGACAAGCCGCAACGCCGGCCGGTAGGCCCCTGACACCCAGTCGCGGACTGGCTGTGCGACAACCCGCCAATCGCGCTGCGGCGCGGGCATCAGCTGCGGAACCGTGCGCAGCGCCGCCGTCGCCTGCTCCACCCGCACCCCCGGGCGCAAGCGGGCCACCATGGTGAATCTGAGCGCCTGGACTATCATCTGCCCCGGCGGCAACAGGCCCCACACCGCGATCTCCTCCGGGTAGGTGACGTGAACCCCGCGGGGCAACACCCCCACGATGGTCCACTCGGTGGTCCGCTCGGTGCGTCGAGTTACGTCGTCGAAGCGCACCGTCCGGCCGATGACGCCCGGGTCGGCCCCGAACCGCCGACGCCAGAGCCGGTCGCTGATCACGGCCTCCGCGGCGCCGACGTCACCCTCGCGGAAGGTGCGCCCGAGCGCGGCCTGGATGCCCAGCAACGGGAAGAACGCCGGCGTGACGAACCCGGCGGGCAGGCGCTCCATCGCGCCTGCCTCGCCGTCGCCGTCGCCCTCGCCCGCGAGCCATGCGTCGGCGTGCGGGCTGTAGATCTCGAACGGGGCCACCGCCTGAAACAGCGCAGACTCCGCCGCCAGCGCCTGGACGGCCAGCACGTCTGGGCCGGTCATCAAGTGGGGGTCTGTCCCCGACGGGTCCGTGCTGGCCACGAGGACCAACTCCTCGGGGTGCGCGTACGGAAGCGGCTTGAGCAGGACGGCATACACCACCGAGAACAACGCCGTCGTCAGCCCGATGCCCAGCGCCAGCACCGTGACCGCAGACACCGACTGCGCCGGCGTCCGCCAGATCAGCCGCCACCCGTGCCGAATCTCCCGTAGCAGTGCCGCCATGGTCCTCGATAGCTGGGGAGAGATGCTATCAGAATGACCACTCCTCGGACGTTCTTCCGCGGCCCCTTCAACTGCTGCCGAGTCCCGTATTCGTTTTCACCGCGGTCTTCGCCGGCATCACGACCGATTCCGACGATAGAGGCGCCGCGGGATTGCGAAACCGAGCCGCGTCCTCGACGCCGTTCACTGCAGGTTTTGCGAGAAAACTGCCCCATCCGGTGCGCGGCCGGCGGACACGGCGCCCGGCGCCGGGATACGCCGCGGGAATGCGGACTTGTACTGTCGGGCGGGTCGGCGCAAGCCGGATTCAAGGCCGGACGCAGACCGCCTGCCCGGTCTGACGCCGCGGTCGGAATCGTGTGGGAAGCGCCGGAGGTGGCGCGGCTACGCGGCGCGCTCGAGGGTAATCGACCTGCCGGCGATCTGGCGGGCGGTCGGCGCCTTGATGTCCCAGGCCAGGCCCAGCCAGGCCATGATGCGGATCTGGATCCAGCTCAGATCCACTTCCTTCCAGGTCATTCCGTGCCGGGCCGAGGTCGGGTAGGCGTGATGGTTGTTGTGCCACCCTTCGCCGAAGGTGATCAGCGCGACCCACAACGAATTCCTGGAATCGTCGCTGGTCTCGAACCGGCGGCTTCCCCACAGGTGGGTCGCCGAATTCACCAGCCACGTGCAATGCAGCCCGACGACCACGCGCAGGAAAACGCCCCAGAGCGCCCACGGCCAGCCGCCGATCGCCAGCAGCACCAGACCCAGGACGACGAGCGGCACCCAATGCCACCGGTTGAGCACGCGATAGAACCGTTCCTTCATCAGGTCGGGCGCGTACTTGCCCATGACCTTGGTGTTCGAGTGCATCTGCTCGCCGAGGATGATCCAGAGCATGTGCGCCCACCACTTGCCGTCGCGCGGCGTGTGCGGGTCGCCCGGCTTGTCCGAATGCTGATGATGAATGCGGTGCGTCGCGGTCCAGAAGATCGGTCCGCCCTCCAGGGTCAGGGTCCCGCAGACCGCGAAGAAATACTCGACGAACGTCGACGTCTTGTAGGAACGATGGGTGTGCAGCCGGTGATACCCCAGTCCGATACCCCACCCGACGCAGATCCAGTGCAGCGCAAACGCGACCGCCACGGCGCCCCAGGTCGCATTGAACAGCGCCACGACCGCCAGCACATGAAAGCTGACGACCGCGATGCAGGTGATCCAGTTGACCGTGTCACGTCTGTTCGAGTAGACGACTGGGCTCGTGTCCACGCTAGCTCCCTGACAAAGACGGTTGAGGTATGTGCACGTCGGTCGATTACGTGGGGACAGCCTATCAGGACGGACCGCTCGCGGCACGTGTTTCGATGTAATAGTTGTGTAAATGCGGTGGAGTCTCGTAACGTGCTGTAAAAAAAGGGGGTTCAGAAGGAAGTCACCAACGGTGGATGCTGGAGGTGGTGGGTCGTAGCGGCCTGATAGGCGTGTGCAAGGCGCAGGATTTCCGCCTCGCCGAACAGCTTGCCGGTCAACCGGAAACTGGTGGGCGAGCCGCGGTGAAATCCGTTCGGCACGCTGATCTCGGGATGCCCCGTCAGATTGGTCAGCGAGAGGCGGCTGCCGGCGAACAGGTCGAGGTCGCCCAGCGCGTCGTGCAGCGTCTCGATGATGCGTGTTCGCAGACGGTTGGCCTGGAGGTAGTCGATGGCGGTCACGAAGCGCGAGGCGCGGAAACTGTCGGGCCACCGGCTCTGCTCCGGCGGAGGACGCATGCCGTCGAGCCGGGCCTCCAGGGTTTCGGCGTCGAAGGCGGCGGCCGCCTCGGTGCCGAGAATGAATCCAATCGCCCGGGTCGGCAGATCGGGCAGATCGAACGGCACCGGCTGCACGCCGAGACGGCGCAGCACATCGAGCGCAGATCGGTTGTTGGCCTGAATCTGCCGCAATCCCGCCACCCGGTCCGGCGTCTGCGGGTTGTCCTCGATCTCGTCATCGAACGTCGAGCGCAGATAGCCGACACGCAGGCGCCGCACGTCGGCCGACGCATCCCAGTTGAACGGCACGTCGAGCACGGAGTTGTCGCGGCCGTCGGGCCCCTGGATCGCATCGAACACCAACGCGCAATCCTCGGCCGCCCGGCACATCGGACCGATCTTGTCCATGCTCCAGGAGAGCGCCATGGCGCCGTAGCGGCTGACCCGGCCGAACGTCGGTCGCAGCCCGGTCACCCCGTTGCGCGACGACGGCGAGATGATCGAACCGCGCGTCTCGGTGCCGATGGCGAATCCGACCAGACCGGCCGCGGTCGCCGCACCGGGCCCCGCGGACGACCCACTGGCCCCCTGATCGGGGTTCCAGGGGTTCCGCGTCCGGCCGCCGAACCAGCGGTCACCCGATGCCAGGGCGCCCATGGTGAGCTTGGCGACCAGCACCGCGCCGGCGTCGGTCAGACGGCTGTAGACCGTGGCATCGGTCTCAATCGTCTGATTCTGGAACGGCGACGCCCCCCAGGTCGTTCTGGTGCCCCGCACCGCCAGCAGGTCCTTCGCGCCCCAGGGAATGCCGTGCAGCGGTCCGCGGTAGACGCCGGCGGCGATCTCCTCGTCGGCCCGCCGCGCCTGCGCCCGAGCCAGGTCTTCCGTGTAGCTGACGACGCAGTGCAGCGTCTGATCGTGACGCTTCAGCCGGGACAGATACAGCTCGGTGAGCTCTGACGGCTTGACCTGTCGGGTCTCGACGAGTTTCGCGAGGTGCGTCACGGGCAGGAACGCCAGCGCGTCGTCGCTAGCGGGCATCGAGACGGTGACCTCCTCGCGGCGCATCGGGCGCCGTTCGGTGGGCAGCGGCATGCCGGCGGGCACCGGATTGAACACCAGCGCCGGCTGCGTGCCGTTCCCCAGACCCGCGGCGCGCAGGGTGTCGAGGTCAGGTCCGCTCCCGCCGGGCCGGTTGATCCGCGCCGCGATCCGCTCCAACTCGTCCTGGCTGAACTCGAGACCGGCGATGCGCTGGGCCGCGTCGAGCATCTCGATCGTGACCTCGTCGGCGTCCTGCGCCACTGCCGCCAGGGCCCCCGGCATCAGGGTCGACCCGACCCCCGCCGCGGACAACCCGGCGATGAAACGCCGTCGATTCAGCGCCAGCTTCCGTTCGTCCATGTCCCTGCGCAAGCGCAACGGCGCGCCGCGCCAATCTCGGTGCAACGCTGGGTTTCACCACGGACTGCTCGAGCGCTACGGACCCGGCCCGATCGACGCCGTTGTGCCGCCGCGGCGGAACAGGTCATTGCACCGGCTCGATCCGCAGCAACGCGGCGTCGTTCTCCTCGGTCAGGACGTAGATCAGCCCGTCCGGCCCCTGCTTCACGTCGCGAATCCGTTGGCGCAACTCGGTGAGCAACCATTCGCGCGCCAACTCCTCCCCGTTCTCGTTGAAGACGATCCGCTCGATGTGTCCCGTGCGCCCGATCCGCCCGGTCATCAACGACCCGACGAACAGATTGCCCCGCCACTCGGGAAACTGGTCGCCGGTATAGAAGGTCAGCCCCGACGGCGCAATGGACGGGACCCAGAACACCAGCGGCTCCTGCATGCCGGCGGCCCAGAACTGGCCGGTCACGCGGGCGCCGTTGTATTGCCGCCCGTAGGACACCACGGGCCACCCGTAGTTGCGCCCCGGCTCGATGACGTTGAGCTCGTCGCCGCCCTGCACCGCATGTTCGGTCACCAGAAGCTGGGCGGTGTCCGGATGGAACGTCAGCCCCTGCTGGTTGCGATGCCCCATCGAGAAGATCTCCGGCTGGTAGTCGCTCCGTCCCACGAACGGGTTGTCGTCAGGCACGCTGCCGTCGTCATTCAGACGCAACACCTTCCCGGCATGGCTGGCGGGATCCTGCGCCCGCGACTCGCCGGGGTTGGTCCCGAATGCGCCGCCGACCGCCATGTACAGCAGTCCGTCGGGTGCGAACGCGATACGGGCCGCGGCGGTGGACCCGCCCCACGACTCGGCGACGAACACATCCTCGACGTCACGCAGCGCCATGCCGTCGAGCCGTCCGCGTACGAGCGCCACGGTGCCCTCGCGCTCGCCCAGTGGACGCGTGTACGACAGATACACCAACCGGTTCTGCGCAAATCCGGGATGCAGCTCGACATCCATGAGCCCGGCCAGTCCTCTGGCCAGCACCTCGGGCACTCCCTCGATCGGTTCCGGATCGAGCGCACCGTCGCGTACCATCCGCAGGCGCCCCGCCCGCTCGGTGACCAGCATGTCGCCGCCCGGCAGGAAGGCCATGCTCCAGGGGTGCGAAAACCCCCGCGCCAGGGTCACCACGCGCACTTCGGCGATTTCGTGCGTGTTGAGGACGATCTCGTCCTGCAGCGGTCCCCGCGGGAGGCCGGGCGGCCGGTCAGGGTCGGCCTGCCGCTGCCGCTGTTGCGCGGCGCCGACCGCCACGACCAGGCCCAGCATGCCACCCAGGATCAGCCAGGGTGTGAATCTACGCCACGCCGTCGAGCTGTAACCCATGAGACACCTCGGGACAAGGAAGACCGTGCCGTCCATTCTATCGGATACCGGGGCCTTTGCGCCGCCTCCGCAACCGACGACCCGTGCGCCTGGTTTCCGGAGCTCGGGTCGCACGTCGCGGCGTGCGCCTACTCGCGGGCGATGCCGGCGATCACGTAGCCGCCCGACCGCTCGTCGAGATCGAGCTCTAGCAAGCCCCTGGACTGCGCCTCCTCGAGCAGGTCGTTGAACGACCCGAAACCGTAGGCCGACTCGTTGAAGCCGGGCCGGCGGCGTTTCAGGGTCTGCTTGATCATCGACCCCCACAACTTCGCGCGATCCCCGCGTTCGGCATAGATCGCCTCGGCGGTCTGCATGACGAGGTCGAGCCCCTCCTGAGCCCGATCGTCTTGCGGTGTCGGCGCCGTCTTCTTATCGGCCGACGCGCCGCCCTTGGCCCGCGGCTTGCTTCGCGCACGCCGGCGGGCCGGTTGACGCTCGGCCACGAGATCGTCGTAGAAGATGAACTCGTCGCAGTTGTTCATGAGCAGGTCGGACGTGGAGTTCTTCACGCCGACGCCGATCACCGACTTGGCGTTCTCGCGCAGCTTGCTCACGAGCGGCGAGAAGTCGGAGTCGCCCGAGACGATGACGAACGTATCGATGTGCTCTTTCGTGTAGCAGAGGTCGAGTGCGTCGACGACCATGCGGATGTCGGCCGAGTTCTTTCCCGACAGGCGCGTGTGCGGAATCTCGATCAACTCGAACGCCGCCTCGTGCATCGTCGGCTTGTGTTCCTTGTAGCGATCCCAGTCGCAATACGCCTTCTTGGCCACGATGCTGCCCTTCAGCAGCAATCGCTCGATGATCGGCCGGATGTCGAACTTCTTCAGCTTGGCGTCCCGAACGCCGAGCGCGATGTTCTCGAAATCGCAGAACACCGCGAGGTTGCCCTCACCGGTCACACGCTCTCCTTTTTTAGACAGGCCCGATCGGCAACTTTTCGACAGGTCCGATCGCCAACCATCCGCGGGCCGGGGGGACGCGGGCACGCAAAAAAACGCCCGTCCGCCAGACGCACCGCGCGGGCGCCGGCGGACGGGTTGGACAGACCGGACGGTCTCACGAGTCAGCGAACCCGGCGCGGCTCAACGAGCGCCGCCCGGCAGTTTCAACGCGGCCAGCGCACCCTGCATGACGCCGCCCCGGGCGACCTGCACGACGATGTACTGCTCCCCCTCGTGCAGGTAGGTCATCATGCCGTACTGCCCCGGCGCGGGCAGCTCGACGCTGCCGACCAACTCGCCGGTCAGCTTGTTCCGGGCATCGAGCACCGCCGGCCCGCTGCTGCCGCGGGTGGTCAGCAACAGGCTTCCGGTCACCATGGAAACGGCCCGAGCGCCGCCGCCGACACCGCTCAGATCCACTCCCTGCAACGCGGGGTGGTTCTTCACCCGATTGGACGCCTCGCCAATCGACACCCACCACAGATGCTCGCCGGTGTCCATGTCGATCGCGGTCACGCGGTTGTAGGGCGGCTTGTGCATCGGCAGCCCCTGCGGGCCGGCCCAGCCCACGCCCCCGCCCTGCACCCAGTCGGAAATTGTCGTGCCGGTGGTCCAGCAGTCACCCTCCGACGACGTGCAACTGTGGGTGTCACCGTCGGTGTTGATGCCCGGCTGCACGAGACGGCCGGAGCATGACGGAGCCGAGGGCTGATACAGGATGCCGGTGGTCGGGTCGAAGGAGGCCGGGTTGGTGATGTTGAGACCGCCGGAGCAGCCGATCCAGCCCTGGACACTCTCGGTGTGTCCCTCTGGGAGCGGCGGCATGTACGGACCGCCGATCCGGAAATTGCTCATGATCTCCAGCGCCTCGGCGCGCAGTTCCGGCGTGAAGTCGATCACGTTCTCCTCCGGCAGCCCCAGTTCCTCGAGGGGCGCCGGTCTTGTGGGATGCGGCTGTGTCCGGGAAAGCTGCTCACCGGGGACGATCGACTGCGGGACCGCGCGCTCCTCGATCGGCCAGACCGGATCGCCGGTGACACGGTTGAAGGCGAAGGTGATGCCCTGCTTGGTGGTCTGGATGACCATCGGCACCTCCTGGCCATCGACCGTCGCGTCGTACACGATCGGTACGTTGGGCAGGTCGTAGTTCCAGATCGGGTGGTGCACCGTCTGGAAGTGCCAGAGCCGATTCCCCGTCTCGACATCGAGCGCGATGATGCTCGTGCCGAACAGGTTGTCCCCCGGCCTGAACCCGCCGTAGTAGTCGATGGTCGGCGCGTTGGTGGGAATGTAGACGATTCCGCGCTCAATGTCGGCCGCCAGCGGCGCCCAGGACGATACGTCGCCGGTCCACTGCCAGGCATCGTTCTCCCACGTATCGAAGCCGAACTCGCTCTCCGACTGCGGAATGACGTTGAACGTCCACTTGTGCCGGCCGGTACGCGCGTCGTAGCCCAGGATGTCGCCCGGGACGTTCTCGATGCGGGACTGGCTGTAGCCCTGCTCGTGCGAGTTGCCGACCACGACGGTGTCGTTGACGACGATCGGCGGCGAGGAACTGGTGATGTAGCCCGTCTTCGGATCCAGACCCGTGAACGGGTCGAACTCGTGCCCCAAATCGGCCAGCAGATCGATCACGCCGGTCTCGGGGAACCCCTCGAGCGGCACCCTGCCGCCGAAGCCCTCGAGGTGCTCGCCGGTCTTGCCGTCGAGCGCATGCAGGAAGAAGCCGGGCGTGATGACGTAGATCACCAGACGGCCGTCGATATGGCTGTGTCCGACCCCCTTGCCGTAGCTGGCGCGCATCGACTGCTCCCAGCGGACGGTGTGGGGCTCGCGGTAGGTCCAGAGCTGCTCACCGGTGGCCGGGTCCATCGCCACGATCGTGCGCCGATAACCTGCCACGGTATAGAGAACGCCGTCGATATAGCTCGGGGTCGACTTGGACGTGTAGTTGGCGTGGGGACTGAAGTTGTCGCCGCGGAAGATCCACGCCACTTCGAGGTCGTTGAAATTGCCGGCGTCAATCTGGTCGAGCGGCGAGAACCGTGTGCCCCCGGCGTCTGCGCTCTGATACCGCCATTCGCCGTCCTCGGTGCCGGGTTGCTGCGCGGCGGCGCCGGAGGCGGCCAGTACCAGGGCCAGCGCCAGACTCGCCCACCAATGGCGTCCCGGCTGCCGACGACGTTGCGCGTCTGCTCTCATCTTGTCCTCCACACGCTGGACCCTCGCGCGACCGCCCCTGCCGCCGAATACGGAAGCAGAACGCACGCCGAACCGTCCGGCGATCGATACAAAATACCTCGCTGATTATCGCTCCCGCGTACCGCTTGTCAAGCGAGGGGGGAGCGGGCACCCACAAGGGGTGCCCCTACAGGAGGAACGGAATCGGCCGGGTCGCCGCACGCGGGGAGCGGGCACCCACGAGGGGTGCCCCTACAGGAGGCACGGAATCGGCCGGGTCGCCGCACGCGGGGAGGGGAACGGAATCGGCCGGGTCGCCGCACGCGGGGAGCGGGCACCCACGAGGGGTGCCCCTACAGGAGGCACGGAATCGGCCGGGTCGCCGCACGCGGGGAGGGGAACGGAATCGGCCGGGTCGCCGCACGCGGGGAACGGGCACCCACAAGGGGTGCCTACATCGGGCACCCACAAGGGGAACGGGCACCCACAAGGGGTGCCCCTACGGTAGACTGTCCGGACGCTACGCATGAGTGCTACCCGGGCCGGTCTGATGCTGGCCACGCTGATCTGCATCGTCGCCATGGCGCTCCCGGCCGCGCAGGAGCGCCGGCGGGCCAGTCCGGCGGGCCGGTCCGCCACTCAGATCGGCGGGACGTACGATCCCCGTACCGGCTTCGTCGGCGGCCAGTGGATCGAACTGCTGTATGGGCGGCCGATCACACGCGGGCGGGACATTTTCGGTCCCGACGACTATCGGGAGTTCCTGAACGACGGCGCCGAGATCTGGCGCGCGGGTGCCAACGTCACGACACGTCTGGTGACAGAGGCCCCGCTGATGTTCGACGGCGTCCGCGTCGAACCGGGCGAGTACACCCTGTTCATCGATCTCAAACCGACGCCCTGGGTGTTCGTGCTGTCCAGTTGGCCGGCCCAGACGACCTACGACGTCGACAACCGCGACGCTCTCTGGGGGGCGTACGACTACACGCCGGACCGTGACGTCGTCAGGATGTCGATGTCGGTCGAAACCCTGGCGCATTCGCACGACCAGTTGTCGTGGCAATTCCTGGACGTGACCGGCGACGGCGGCACGCTGGCGCTGCTCTGGGACACGACGGTCGCGTCGGTGCGGTTCACGCTGGGCCGCTGACGCCGCCCGCGCCAGCTACGCGCCGCCGTCCGTCAGCGCGCCTGGGCGTCCAGCCACTCGATGATGAGCGGGGTCACGATCTCGGGCGCCTCCGTATGGGGTCCGTGTCCAACCCCTGGCAACACGCGGACGGTCAGATCTCCGTCGACCCACTGCCACATCCCGTTCAGGGTGGCGTTCTTGAATGGCCCGCTGTCCTTGCCGTAGATCAGCAGCGTCGGCGCCTGTACCGGCGGGAACGTGTCGATCGTGAACCCGAACCCTTCGGTGTCGAGGGTCACCGGAGACCGCGGCCAGTTCGCCTGATAGAAGCCGACGATCGAGTTCGCGTCGAGCCGCTGGTACGCCTCGGTTCGCAACCGGCCGAGCTCGGGCGGGTCGTCCGGACGCGGCGGCGCGTTGCGCATCCGCGCGCCGAACTGCGCGCCGGCGTCGGGGTTTTCCTGCATGTTGCGCTGGAACCCGCTGGCCTGCTGTTGTTCCGGGTTGGACACCAGTTCCCTGATCAGCCCGGCCGGGTGCACCGACCCCAACGAGATCAACCGGTGCGTCCGCTGCGGATAGGTCATGGCGAAATGCCACGCGTGCAGTCCCCCGCTGTCCTGCCCGATGATGATCGCCCCGTCTTCGCCGAAGTGGTCGATGATGGCGTTGATGTCGTCGGCAATTCGCGCCGAGGCGTAGTGCTCGACACCCGCCGGTTTGTCGCTGCGGTCGGTACCGCGCGTCGACATCGCCACCACCCGGTAGTCGGCCGACAGTGCGACCATCTGGTGCCTGAAATCGAACCAGGGTCCGGTGATGCTGTGGACGAACACCACCAGCGGCCCCTCGCCGACCGTGTGGAACACGATGCGGACGCCGTCCGAATCGACCGCGCCCTCCTCGACGGTCACCGAGGCGCCGCGCCAGTCCCTGATCGTGACCTCGGCGGCTCCCACCCCCGACGCGGTAACCAGCCACGCCGCCGCGACACACACGCCTGTCCTGTTCATATCTGCCTCCTCACGGACCGCGGCGCCGCGGTGGCGCCGCCGGCACGCTCGTCCTGACCCAGGAGCCTGCGCCGCAGAAAGTTTACGGCTGCAAATCCGCTCTCACTCATGGCTTTCACCACGCCTTTTCGTCACATAGTGCCGCTATGCTCCTCAAATGCGTGAAGAAATCCATGGCGATATCGAATTTTCGCTTTCGCAAACTTCTACGGCGCAGACTCCTAGCCGAATCCTGGCGCCCGTCGGGCTACCAGGGCATCTTGCGGCTGGTGTACCGCCGTCCGCGATCGGCCACCTCGGCGCCGGGATTGGACCCGATGCGCACGCCCTCGTCGATCATCGCCTCGATGTTCTGCGCGTTCATCTGGTTGAGAAACGGGATCCCGGCCGCCTGGGTCGCCGCCAGCACCCGGGCTCTGGCGTCAACCAGCACCTGCGGATTGTCGGCGCGGGACACGTTGAAGGACATGCTCATGTCTCCCGGTCCCCACTCGGCGAATCCGACCCCCGGCACGGCGGTGCTCGCTTCGGCGTTCTCGAGCGCGTGCCGGTCTTCGATCTTCAGACCGATCAGCAGTTCGCCGTCCGGGTTGAAGGGCCACGGGTCGGCCAGGCGCTGGTACTCGGCGCCGGACACGCCCCAGATACGAGCCGCGAATCCCTGCCCTCCACTGCCGCGCAGGCCTTCCCCGATCCCGTCGGCCTGCGGGACGTGCGGGTAGCGCGACGACTGCACGAGCACACGGACCGCTTCCGGCGTACGGGCGTGGGCCAGCAGCACGCCATGTACGCCGGACCCGAGAATGTGCTCGACGATCCACGAGTTGGCCCACATGACGTCTTCGTTGAAGCCACCGAACGGCAGCACCGCAATGACCGTCGGGGTCCGGTGTCCGCTCCGTGTGGGGCCGCCGTCGACCAGTCCCTGCATGAAGGCCCGCAGGTCGCTGGTGTTGAACGGACTGTGCTCGAGGTTGTAGGTGATGTAGTCGGCCCAAGTCTGCGCGATCTGCTTGCCTTCCTCGTAGCCGCCCCCGTCGACCTGGGTGTAGTAGATCGGCTGGTCCTGCGCGAGCAGCTCAATCGCCTTGTTGATGCGCTTGGGGGTGTAGTTCGGGTCTGCCCCCTCCTGGCCGCCGATGACCACGACGCTGACCGCAAGCGCCAGCACGCCGATCGCCAGTCTGTTCAGCATGTCTTTCTCCCCCGTCATTCCCCGTGCGCCGGCACGGTGACCGTCCGGCGGCGCGTCTGCCGGCCTTTCTCGGGACGCGCCGTGCCTGGGCACGTGTGGAACCGGGCGATTATAGCAGCCTGCCTCCGGCCTGGCCGCATTTGGCTGCTCTCCGCGTTGCACCGAGATTGGCGATGCGCCTGCCGAGCACGGCGAGAAGAGGGAGCATACCGGCGCGCACATTGACATCTCCGCGCCAAGAGAGCACATTAACAGTGCACAGGAGGATGAACAGATGAAGGCCAGCGCCGATCACTTGCGGTCCGCATTCGCCGTCGTCGGTCCCACGCTGCTCGGACTGTTCGCCGTGTCGGCCCTCTCGGCGGGCGCGCAAACCGACGGCGTGACGTTCACGAAGGACATTGCGCCAATCTTCCAGGCGTCGTGCCAGACCTGCCATCGGCCGGACGCCATCGCGCCGATGTCGCTGTTGACCTACGAGGAATCGCGCCCCTGGGCCCGCGCCATCCGCGACAAGGTGACCACGCGGTTGATGCCCCCCTGGTATATCGACAAGAACATCGGTGTGCAGGACTTCAAGTACGACCGGTCGCTGAGCGACGAGCAGATCGCCACCATCGCCGCCTGGGTCGACGCCGGCGCGCCGCGTGGCAATCCCTCGGACATGCCCGCGCCACGCGAGTTCGCGGACCGCGACAAGTGGCATATCGGCGAACCTGACTGGATCGTACCGATACCGGAACCGTTCGTGGTGCCGGCGGACGGCGCCAACTGGTGGGGCGACCTGTTTGCCGACTCCGGTCTGACCGAAGACCGGTGGATCAAGGCGGTCGAAACGAAGCCGTCGGCCGAAGGCTTCCCGGTGGTGCATCACGCGGTCACGCGCCTGCAGGAGTCTGCGGAAGCGGACCAGGGCGACTTTCTCAACGAGTACGCCCAGGGCAAGAACGGGGACATTTTTCCCGAGGGCACCGGCCGGCTGGTCAAGGCCGGTTCCGTCATCCGTTTCAACATGCACTATGCCTCGATCGGGAGGGAGACGACCGACCGGACAAGCGTCGGACTGACCTTCTACCCGCCGGGAGAAAAGCCGAAGCACGAGCTGTTCTCCCGGCCGCTGGCCCAGAACTACGACCTCGACATTCCGCCGGGTGAGGACGACATCCGCCACGACAGCTACCACCCGTTCACCGACAACGTGCGTCTGACCGGCTTCCAGCCGCATCTGCACAACCGTGGGAAGCGGCAGTGTATCGAGGCGATCCTGCCCGACGGTACGACCGAGATGATCAGTTGCGCCACCTGGGACTTCGGCTGGCACATCGTCTACAACTACGCCGACGACGCGCAGCCGCTGCTGCCCAAGGGCTCGTTCCTGCACACGATGACCTGGCACGACAATTCGCCCGGAAATCGGTGGAACCCGGACGCACGGAACTGGGCCGGGTTCGGCCAGCGATCGAGCGACGACATGAGCTTCACCTGGACGAGCTACTACGAACTCGACGACGACGAGTACGCCGCGGCGGTCGAGGAACGTGCAGCGCGGACCGCCAACGACAACTGACTGCCAAGGTGGGAACGATGACGGGCTGCCCTCCTCGCCGCGCCGTGGTGCCGGCGCTGGCCGCTCTGCTGGCGGTGCTGACTGCCTCGGCCACCCAGGCGCAGTTGCGCTACGACCGCGGCCAGAACGTCGCCCCGGTGTTCGAAGGCTGGGAACGCAATGCGGACGGCACCTTCACGATGGTGTTCGGGTATCTCAACCGGAACTACGAGGAGATGCCGGAGATCGCGGTCGGTCCGAACAACTCGTTCGAGCCGGGTCCGGCCGAGCGCGGTCAGCCGACGGTGTTCTATCCACGCCGGCAGCAGTTCGTGTTCCGCGTCCACGTGCCGGTCGACTGGGGCGACAAGGATCTGGTCTGGACCCTCACCGCGCACGACCGCACCGACCAGGCGGTCGGGTCGCTCTGGCCGAGCTGGGAAATCGACGACGGGGTGATCAAGGCCAACCGCGGCATGGGCATCAACGGCGCGCCGGCAGACAACCAGCGCCCGTCGATCATGCTGCCCGGCGGCACCGACCTGAGCGTGACCCTCCCCGAGACGCTGACGCTGACCGCGATCGTCGGAGACGACGGCATTCCCGGCGGCCGGCCCCGGCGGCAAGCGGCCGCGGACGACGACGACGAGGAGGAGGAGGAGGAGGAGGAAGATCCGCAGGCCGTTGCCCGGCGCGCGGCGGCGCGTGCCCGGGCCGCCAGAATCCAGAGCCCCAACAACCAGGCGGTCGTCAGCGCCCGGGTGGCGCGCCAGACCGGTCTGGCGCTCACCTGGGTGCATTACCGCGGTCCGGGGGCGGTCACGTTCGACCCGATGAGCGTACCGGTCGAGGGCGGCCGGGGCGGCGAGGTCACGACCACGGTGACGTTCAGCGAGCGCGGCGTCCACGTCCTGCGGGGTTATGCCGACGACTCGATCAACACGACGCCGATCGATGTCACGG
This sequence comes from Vicinamibacterales bacterium, assembly GCA_965220695.1. Taxonomy (GTDB): domain Bacteria; phylum Acidobacteriota; class Vicinamibacteria; order Vicinamibacterales; family UBA8438; genus UBA9620. The sequence goes on from OZ244838.1 coordinate 2,219,540, forward strand.
TGACCGTCAGGTAACGGTCACCACCCGGAGTGTCGCCCGACACCCGCTGCGGGCAATCAGCGGCCGCCGTGCACCGCGATCAGACGGGCGCGATCGCCGGCGGTCAACGGCAGGAACCCGGTCTCATCCGGCTCGGAGGTCAGCGGCTGACAAGGCCCGCACATGAGCGTGTGCGGCTCGGCGTTGTGGACCAGTCCCAGCACGTGCCCCAGTTCATGCGCGACGACGTGGCGGGACACCATCGGATCGTTCCGGTAGGGCCCGCGCACCGCGCGGATGACCACGAGGTACCGCGGCGGGGACACCTGCGGCAGCGGCCACGTGAACGACAGGATGTCCTGCCGCGACAACAGCACCACGACGTCGCCGTCGAGGCGGGTCAGCGCATCCGGCGGCGGCGGCTCGTACCCGCCGGCGGGCAGTCCGGCGGCGCGGGTAGCCACCTGGCGCGCGTATGTCTCGAACACGCGCATGACCGGCGCGTCGACGACGACTTCCGGGACGGCGAACCGGGTCACGACCCCCAACTCGGCCAGCCGATCGTTCCAGTACGTGATCGCCTCGTGCGCCGGCGCCAGACGGTCGTCGTCCGCCGCAGGGGCGAGAATGAGAATCGACGGCTGCGGCGCCTGGACCGGCGCTACCGCCATGACCAGCACGGCGGCGAGACCGACGCCCGTCACCCGCTGCAGAACGCCCGACCGCCCTCGTTCGAATCCCACCACGGGCTGCTAGTAGGAGCCCGTGGTGAAACCGCGCGTAGCACCGAGCGTGGCGAAGCGCCCGCGTGGCAAGGCGTGACGAGGGAGCATATTGGGCATATGTGACCGAGGAACAACGCCGTCCAGGCGGGATGCATCGCCGCGCGAATGCCGCGGGGCTTTCACCACGGGCTCCTAGAACATCGCGATCGGGTTGACCGGGCTGCCGGTGCCTCGCGCCACGTTCAGGGGCAGACCCATGAACATGAACTCGTAGCGTCCTTCCTCGGCGCAGGCCCCGGCCAGCGGTTCGAGCAGCGCGTTGTCGAGCAGCGCCACCCCATAGTTGAACAGCACCCCGTGCATCGGGAACGGCAGCCCGTACGGGTCTGGCCGTGCATCCATCATGTCCCAGCCGAGCAGCGCCACGTCGCGATCACGAATGAACTTCGCGCAGGTCACGCTCAGCCCGGGGCGGTCGCCGCCCGCGTAGACACCGCCGGCGCGCACGTACGCGTCCTTCCCGCTGTAGATCAGCAGCGCGTCACCCGGTTCGACGGCCACGCCCTGCGCGCTCGCGATCTCCTCGATCTCCCATCCGTGCACGGGACGGTCCGGGGTCACGTGGGGCGCACCCCGGTGCCGCGGCACGTCGATGAGCACGCCGCGCGTAACGATGCCCTCCGACCAGGCGTCGATGGAGCCGAACGCCGCGCCGCGCGTCGTGATCTCGACGTCCGGATCACGTCCCTGCCACATCCCGTCGGAATCCCACATGTGACACAGCGCGTCGATATGCGTGACCGTCTGGCCGTGATAGATGAATCCGAGATAGTCGACGACCGACCCGGCCCCGCCCGGGCGCGGACTCTTGCGCATGAAGTGCTGTTCGGGCTCGAAGACGCGGCTGGCCGAGACCTTGCGCCCCGAGCGCACCAGACCGGCGGCCGCGGCGCTCTTCGCCGGGGTAACCAGATTGACGGCGCCCTTCTGATCGTCGCTGCCCCAGCGCCCCCAGTTGCGGCGATCGGAGTACCACGAGGCCACCTCCTCGGCCGACGGCATCCGCGGGTCCGACTGGATCGCTGCCGCGCCGGCGCGCGCCTGGACAGGTTCGCCGCCATGCCGGGCCAGCAACTCATCGGGGGAGAGACCGCCCCTCACGCGGGCCGTTCCGGCCGGGCGGTTGCGCGGTTCAGCCGCCGCCGCGCCGGCCGCGACCACCCCGCCCGCCGCCGCCGACCCGAGTGTTGTCAGGAACCGCCGTCGTGAAGATGCCATGCCCATTCCCTTCCTGTTGCCTGCCCCGGCAACGCGCCGTCCCCCTACACGCCGGCGTACCAGTGGAACCCGAAGTCCGAGCTGAGCCCGCCGGTGCCGCGGCGGATGCCGGCGAGTGAATCGACCACCTCGATCGATCTGATGAACTTGATGTTCTTGTAGCCGCACTGCCGCTCGACCCGCAACCGCAGCGGCGCGCCGTTGCCGACCGGCAGGTCGCCGCCGTTCAACCCGTAGGCGAGAATGGTCTGCGGATGCACGACGTCGAACATGTCGATGCTCTCGTACCAGCGGTCGACGGCATGGAACACGACGTAGCGCGCCGCCGGCGTCACCCCGCCGGCCGCCTCCAGCACCTGCACCAGCGGCGCGCCGGTCCACTCGGCGATGGCCGACCAGCCCTGCTCGCAGACATGCGCCGTGATCTGCGTCCGCGCCGGCAACCGTTTGAGATCGGCGAGCGAGAACTCGCGCGGCCGTTCGACGAGACCGTGCACGGGGAGCGACCAGTTTCGGAATCCCTGCCGCAGGTGCTGCTGGTAGTCCTCGTCGTCGGGGTTGGTCTGGCCCCAGGTCGGAAAGTCGGGCGCGATGTCGCCAGGTCCGTATTCCCGCGCCAACGGCTGATCGCCCAGCAGCCAGCGGGACGTGCTCATGGTCAGCACGTCGGCCGCACCGACCAGCCCGCCGCGGATCACCGGAGGCCGGAAGGCATCCGCGCACCCGGTCGCCAGCAACCCGCCCAGCGCGGGCACGTTCACCAGCAGGCGTCGCCGCGAGATGGGACGCGGCCGTTGAGCTCGGTTCGCCTGTGTGCTCATTGCTCCTCCTCAACCACGTGGAATCTGCCCGTGATCATCGCCCGCACCCGGTTGACGGCGCCGCTCAGCAGCACCTCCAGCACGTGCACCACCACGAACAGCACGAAAAGAACGGTGCCGATCGAATGCAGCGTCCGCGCCGACTGCCGGCCGCCGAACATGTCGAGCAGCCAGGGCCAGGCCGCCGTGAAGGCGGGCGACTGCGCAAGCCCGGTCAGCAGCATCAGCGGCACGAAGACGAAGAGCAGACTCAGATAGGAGACCTTCTGCAGCGTCCCGTAGCGGGTCTCGGCGGCCCGCGCCGGCGACCCCCAACGGAAATGTTCGCGAAGCTGCGCTTGCAGGTTGGTGCGCGTGCGTTCCTCGGGTCCTGGCCACAGGCGATTACGCAGATGCCCCGACGCAAGGCTCCAGCCGACGTAGATCAGACCATTGACGAGGAACACCCAGGCGAACGTGAAATGGTAGTTCCGGCCCCACATCCGATTCCCCAGCGCCCCCGCCTCGTCCCACGACAGACCCCAGTCCGAGAGCTTGAAGATGGCCGGATAGCCCTGATAGCCGGTGTGCCCCCAATAGAGTTCCGGAAAGTCCAGGAAAATGTGGATCCCGCTGAGCAACAGGTAGCCGCCGGCGATGACGTTGATCCAGTGGCAGATGCGGACGTTGCAGGTGTGCAGCCGTACCCACCGTTCCACACGCGGTTTCACCACAGCCTCGCTGTCAGAAGATCGCCAGGGCGTTCACCGGCGACCCGGTTCCGGTCTCGACCGCCAACGGCGCGGCCACCAGCATGAATTCCCAGCGGTTCAGCGCGGCCGCGGTCTCGGCCAGCGCCTCGAGATCCTGATTGTCGAACAGGTCCACGCCCATTGCGACGATCGTCAGCAGGTGGACCGGCAGACGCACACCCTCGATCTGCGACGGTACGACGTCAGAGGCCGCATCACCGCCGAGGAACGACACGTCGCGCGCCTTGATCCACGGCATTGTCGAGGCATGCAGGCCGGCAGCCTCCTGCGAGATCGCCCAGGGGCCCAGCGCCGCACGGCGAGCCCAGCGCCCGGTGCGGACGAAGACGGCGTCGCCCGGCCGCACCGTCACTCCAGCCATGTCCTCCCACGCCTCGAGGTCCTCCTGGTAGATCGGCGTCCCCGGCTCGAGGTAGTCCACGCCCTTGAGACGCGGAATGTCGAACAGCACGCCACGGGTGACGATGCCGCCCTGCAGGTTGACGATCGAGGCGTTCGAGCAGCCCGCCTCGGTAATCGTGTCATGCGACACGCCGTTGTACATCTGCCCCTTGTAGAGAATGTGGCACAGCGAGTCGATATGACTGTGCGAATAGCCGTGATAGCTGATGGAATAGGAGTCGCTGACCCCGCCGAAGAAGGACGGTTCGGCGGTCGGGTCGGGAACCCCGAGCATGCGGCGCTGGAACGGCGACGGCACGTCCGGAGCCTCTTCGATCAGCAACCGGTGTTCGAGCGACACGGTGATCCCCTCGGTCGCCAGCGCGATCGCCTCGAGCCGCTTGGCCGGGGTGATGAGGTTGGCCGCACCCAACTGATCGTCCGCGCCCCAGCGTCCCCAGTTCGACAGCTCCTCCATCATCCGTTCGATGTCTGACCGGGTGAGATCGCGCGACGCGGGGGTCACCGCGGGCGCTGTGAACGCCGGCGCGCCCGTGCCGGTGGCCTCCTGCCGTTCAGGCGTTTCGTCGACCGCCGGCGCACAGCCGACCGCCGCAACAAGAAGCACCGCCTGCCACCCCGTCACGAGACGCCACACTCGCATCGACCACCTCCTGACGCCGCGCCCCGACGCGGCGAGTCACCCAGTCGCCCGACCACGGTACAGTACGATATCAGGTTCACGGTGACCCGTGTCACCGTGCCATACCAAGGACCGCCATGTCATCTTCCACGATCATCTGGACGAACACCGACGAAGCACCGGCGCTGGCCACCTGGTCGCTGCTACCCATCGTACGCGCCTACGCCAGGGGCACGGGGGTGACGATCGACACCCGTGACATCTCGCTCGCCGGCCGCATCATCGCGAACTTTCCCGAGCGACTGACCGGAGAACAGCAGAATCCCGACGATCTGACGTGGCTGGGCGAACGTGTCACGACCCCGGACGCCAACATCGTCAAGCTGCCGAACATCAGCGCCTCGATTCCCCAACTGCAGGCCGCCATCAACGAGTTGCAGGACCAGGGCTACGACCTGCCCGACTACCCCGAGCATCCGACAGACGACGGCGAACGGGCGATGCAGGCCCGCTTCGCCAAGGTGCTCGGGTCTGCCGTCAATCCGGTGTTGCGCGAGGGCAATTCCGACCGGCGGGCCGCCGCGGCGGTGAAGCGGTTCGCGCGGAAACATCCCCACCGCATGATGAAAGCGTGGCCCGCGTCCGGCTCCCGGGCCCGTGTCGCGCACATGCGCGACAGCGATTTCTTCGGCAGCGAAACCTCCACGACGGTGAGTGCGGACGGCGACGTGCGTATCGAGTTCGTGTCCGCCGAGGGCGCCGTGACCCTGTTGCAGGACGCCGTCACCCTGCACGCGGGCGACGTCATCGACACCGCCGTGATGAACGTGCGCGCACTGCGGTCCTTCTTCGCGCAGACCATGGATGCCGCGCGGCGGCAGGGCGTCCTGCTCTCGCTGCACCTCAAGGCCACCATGATGAAGGTCTCCGACCCGATCATGTTCGGGCATTGTGTCGCGGTGTACTTTCAGAAGGCACTCGACAGGCACGCCGCCGTCCTGGCCGACGCCGGCGCTGACGTCAACAGCGGACTGGCCGGAGTGCTCGCCAAGCTCGCCACGCTGCCGGCGGACATTGGGGCGGAGATCGAGGCGGATATCGCCGCCGTCTACGATACGCGCCCGGCCCTGGCGATGGTCGATTCCCGCCGCGGCATCACCAACCTGCACATCCCGAACGACGTCATCATCGACGCGTCGATGCCGAACGTGGTGCGCGACGGCGGGCGCATGTGGAACAGGGATGACCAGTTGCAGGACACGATCGCGATGGTGCCCGATCGCTCCTACGCCACCATGTATCAGGCCGTCATCGACGACTGCCAGCGGCACGGGCAGTTCGATCCCGCCACGATGGGCAGCGTCTCGAACGTCGGTCTGATGGCGCGCAAGGCGGAGGAATACGGCTCTCACGACAAGACGTTCGTGGCGTCCGGCGCCGGGAAAATTCGTGTCGTCAACGCCGCGGGGCTGGCCGTTCTGGAACAGACGGTCGAGACCGGCGACATCTTCCGGATGTGCCAGACCCTGGACGAGCCAATCCGCGACTGGGTGAAGCTGGCCGTGTCCCGGGCCAGAACGTCAGGCGCCCCTGCGGTATTCTGGCTGGATGCGGAACGGGCGCACGACGCCTCGATCATAACCAAGGTCAACGCCTGTCTGCCGCAGCACGATACGACCGGGCTCGATATCCTCATCCTCCGACCGGCCGACGCCATGAAGTTCACCCTCGTACGGGTGCGCCGCGGAGAAGACACGATCGCCGTCACCGGCAACGTCCTCCGGGACTACCTGACCGATCTGTTCCCGATTCTCGAGCTGGGCACCAGTGCGCGGATGCTCTCGATCGTGCCGCTGCTCAACGGCGGTGGACTGTTCGAGACCGGCGCCGGCGGCTCGGCGCCGAAGCATGTGCAACAACTGTTGCGGGAAGGACACCTGCGGTGGGATTCACTGGGCGAGTATTGCGCCCTTGTGCCGTCACTCGAGCTGATCGCGGCGAAGACCGGCAACGCCAGGGCGGCGCTTCTTGCGGCGACACTGGATCGTGCGATCGGCAGTTACCTGGAGCACGCGCGATATCCGTCACGCGCGGTGCACGAGATCGACAATCGCGGCAGCACGTTCTATCTCGCGCTCTACTGGGCCGAGGCGCTGGCGGCGCAGGACGCCGATGCCGCGCTGAAGACCCGCTTCAGGGCGATCGCCGCGCGGCTGGCGGACCAGGAGACGACCATCATGGGCGAACTGCTGGCGGCGCAGGGCTCACCGGTGGACATCGGCGGCTACTTCCACCCCGATCCAATGCTCACCGAGCGCGCGATGCGCCCGAGCGCCACGCTCAACGCCATTATCGACACGATGTAGGGCGCCCCGGGCGTCTACCGGCGCGCCACCGGCTCGAGCCGCACGACCTGCCCCGGCCGGCCGCGCTGTTCGACCGCCAGATAGATGTAGCCGTCCGGTCCCTGCCGGACGTCGCGCACCCTGCCGATTCCGTGGACCAGCGTTTCTTCCTGCTCGATCCGCCCCGGCCGGTCGACGCTCGGGGTGAGGCGCGCGAGCTGCTGTCCGGCCATCCCGCCCACGAAGAAGCTGCCCTGCCATTCCGGGAACCGGTCGCCCGTGTACACCATCAGACCGGACGTCGCGATCGAGGGCACCCAGAAGTGCACCGGCGATTCGATGTCCTCGCCGCGCGTGCCCGGGTGGATGGCGGTTCCGCTGCCGTAGTTCACGCCGTAGCCGACCCTCGGCCAGCCGTAGTTCCGTCCAGGCTGAATGAGGTTGAGCTCGTCGCCGCCCTGCGGTCCATGCTCGTCGACCCAGAGGTCGCCCGTCTCCGGGTGTACGAGCAACCCCTGCGGATTTCGGTGTCCGTAGCTCCAGATCTCGGGCAGTGCGCCGTCCCGCCCGACGAACGGATTGTCGTCCGGCGCCCGGCCGTCGTCGTGGAGACGCACGGTCACCCCGTGATGGTTCGACAGGTCCTGGGCGGGGTGCGCCGCCAGATCACCCGCCGCGCGCGCCATCCGCTCGCCCACCGAGACGAAGAGGTAACCGTCGCGGTCCCAGGCGAGCCGCCCGCCGTAGTGGCCGCCGCCCGCCGACCGCGCCACGAAGACGTCCTCGACGCCGGTGAGCCGATCGGCCTCGAACCGTCCTCGGATGACCACGGTCGTCGAGCCCTCTGCCAGCGGACGCGCGTAGCTCACGTACAGCAGGCGATTGGCGGCGAAGTCCGGATGCGGGAGCACCTCGAACAGCCCGCCCTGCCCCCGTGCGAACACCTCCGGCACGCCCGCGACCGGGTCGGGCAGCAACCTCCCGTCCCGCACGATGCGGAGACGGCCCGGACGTTCGGTGACCAGCATGTCGCCGCCGGGCAGCCATGCGATGGACCAGGGAACCTCGAGCCCCTCAGCCACGGTCACGGCGCGAAAATCGTGATAGGCCGAGCGCAGCACTTCCTGGGCGGCGGCTTGGCTTCCGGCGAGCGCGCAGCTCGCGACGGCACACGCAACGGCAGTCCGCATCATCGCCAACTCCCCTGGCCGCGCGCGTCAAGACACGCGGCGGATCACGTCTCTCATGTCCGAATGGCGTCCGTGGCGCTGACGCCTACAGTTCGCTCAGATGCTCGATCAGGCCGGTACTGTCGCCGACCTGATCGCGGTGGGAGCCCAACTTGTCCAGCATCGTCAGGAACAGGTTCGTCATCGGCGTTCCGTCCGGATAGCGCAGATGGCGCCCGCCGCGCAGCCTTCCGCTGCCGCCCCCGGCGAGCAGCGTGGGCAGGTTGTCGTGGGTGTGCGCGTTGGAGTCGCTCAGACTGCTGCCATACACCACCATCGAGTGATCGAGCAGCGATCCGTTCTCGTCCTGGGCATCCTGCAGCTTGGCGAGGAAGTGCGCCAGCATCGCCACGTGGTGCCGGTCGATCAGTTGCAGCCGCGCCATGCGCTCCGGATCGTTCTGATGATGCGAGAGCCCGTGATGGGCATCCGGCACACCGATGGACCGATAGGTCCGGTTGCCGCCCTCACGGCTGTACATCAGCGTGACGACACGGGTCAGATCGGCCTGAAACGCAATCGCGATCAGGTCGCTCATCAACCGGACATGTTCCTCGAACGTCGGCGGCACCCCGTCAGGGCGGTCCAGCACCGGCAGATCAACGGCATCGTGTCCTTCGGCGTTCTGAATCCGGCGTTCGACCTCGCGGACCGAGTCGAGATAGTCGCTGAGCTTGCGGCGGTCGCCGGCTCCCAGGCCGGGGCTCAATCGCTGCGCATCGGCCAGCACGAAATCGAGCAGGCTTCGGTTCTGTCGCGCGTGCACGGCGCGGACCGCCGGATCGGTCGTGTCGCCGTCGCCGAACAGCCGTTCGAACACCCGCCGCGGGTTGGTCTCATACGGTAGCGGGGTCGTTGGCGAGCTCCACGAGACGGTGTTGCTGTACGCGCAACTGTAGCCTGAGTCGCAGCCGCCCACCATCCGCACGTCCTGCAGCCCGAGTTCGAGCGACGGCAGCGGGGTGCCGCGGCCGTGATCTGCGGCCAGCATCTGGTCGACCGACTGCCCGTTGAGGATGTCTGCCCCACGCGTCTTTTTCGGATGCACGCCGGTCAGCCAGCTCGCCCCGGCGCGGGCGTGGTCGCCTGGGCCGTCGCCGAGCGCTTCCCCGTTGCGGTGTGCGAGGCCGCTCAGCACCAGCAACTGATCGCGAAACGGCGCCACCGGCAGGAGCGTGTCGGAAAACGCGAAACCGGCGCCCTCCTGCGAGGGCGTCCAGTTCTTCATGATCACCCCGTTGGCCGTATACACGAACGCGATCCGGGTGATCGGCGTGGACGCGGCGGCAAACGCCGGCGTCATGGCATCGAGAAACGGCAGGGCCACGGCGGCGCCCATGCCCCTCAGGACGGTACGGCGCGGCAGGGCACGTCCGGTGATCGTCATGAGACCATACATAGACACCAAGCGGGCGGAAGTCAAGCAGATTGGCGTCGATGCCGACGACGGGCGGCGTTTGGCTCGTCCCGTCACCGTTCCGCGTTGGACCTTGCCGGGTGGAAAACGTAGCATGCCGGTGGGCGAAGGGAAATCCGAGCGTTTCAATCCGTGCCAGAGTGCCAGGCCGGGCGCCTGCGAACCACCGCGGGTACCGCTGCCAGGGAGAAACCCGTTGACTCACCGATTCACTGTCGGCGTCTCCGTCGTATGCGCCGCAACGCTGTCCGCTGCCGCCGGCCAACCGCACGCTCAGCAGGACATTGTCGAGCTGTTCCCCAACACTGCAGTCTACGGCCGGGCCGCGATCGAGTACCAGGACGACGACCTTCATGTAGTCGCCACCTACTACTACTCGCAGTGGAACCACGACTCGAAGTGGATCCGGATCCGGTGCGCGCTGTCGGCGGAACGTAACATACGGATCGATCGCGAGGACATCCATCTCCTGACCCCCGGCGGCGGGCGGGTACCGCTAGCCACTCAGCGGGCGTGGTCGCAGGATCGTGGGCAGATTCAGATGCTCATACAGCAGGCCCGGCCCTTGTACCATCCTATTCTTCGCTACTTCAACCGCCCATCTGGCCCGAGTTTCAACTTCTTCACGTCTCCGGGAGGCAGAGTCTCCACCGACGTCATCTATGCCAACAGGTCGTACAGATTGTCGGGGGATCTGTATTTCTCGTCGCCGGTCGGCGCGTGGGAAGACGGCACCTATTCCCTGGTCTTCGAGGTCGCGGAGAAAGGCGCCCGCGCCGTCCTGCCGATCATCCTGGAGTGACGAACGAACCGCTGGACGGTCTGCGTGGGCCGCGATCCCACGGTTTCCGTTCCAGTTTCCGGGACTGGGCGGCCAAGGAGACGGACCATCCGCGCGAGGTCATCGAGGCGGCGTTGGCGCACACGGTAAGGAGGGGAGCGACCCGGCCGAAAACTGGCGTTTTGCGGCCCCTCCACATTGTCCTGTTCAGGAAGGACGCCAGCGCCTGCGGCGTCAGCGACACGGCCGGCGGCGGGCCGCCTCACGGTATACTGTCCTCGGTCGCGCGGCGACGCTGGCGGGCGGTCAGGCGGGCCGTGTTCGCGCCCATCCGCACCGTCGCCGGAGCCGTTGAGGACGGGAGGCGGCCAAAAGGCGGTCACGTAGATCCCATGTTCGATTCACTCACCATCGCCCGCCAGTTGACCGAGGCCGGCATCGAGCGTGCCCAGGCCGACGTGCTGGCGGATGCCATCCGCCAAGCAGCCGAGCACGGTGAGCACGTGACGCCCGAGACGCTACGCGCCGAAGCCGCCACGCTGCACGGTGCGATCGGTTCACTCCGTGCCGACGTTTTCCGCGCGATGCTTCTGCAAGCAGGCGCGATCGTGGGTGCTGTCGTGGCCATCCTCCGGTTGCTCGGGTGACTCTCCGCTGCCACACGGGCCGGTCGAATGCAGCAGGGCCTTTCACCACAGGCTGCCACGGCCGCAAGATTCATGCTAGGGTGTCACCGGTGGGACCACGACCAACGAGAAGCCCCTTGACCCACCGGTGTGTTTTCGGCGTCGCTACCGTATTTGCCACGGTGCTGTTCATCGCCGGCGCCGGACCGCACGCTCAGCAGGACATTGTCGAGCTATTCCGCAACACTGCAGTCTACGGCCGGGCCGCGATCGAGTACCAGGACGACGACCTTCATGTAGTCGCCACCTACTACTACTCGCAGTGGAACCACAACTCGAAGTGGATCCGGATCCGGTGCGCGCTGTCGGCGGAACGTAACATACGGATCGACCGCGAGGACATCCATCTCCTGACCCCCGGCGGCGGGCGGGTACCGCTAGCCACTCAGCGGGCGTGGTCGCAGGATCGTGGGCAGATTCAGATGCTCATACAGCAGGCCCGGCCCTTGTACCATCCTATTCTTCGCTACTTCAACCGCCCATCTGGCCCGAGTTTCAACTTCTTCACGTCTCCGGGAGGCAGAGTCTCCACCGACGTCATCTATGCCAACAGGTCGTACAGATTGTCGGGGGATCTGTATTTCGCTTCGCCGACCCGAACTTGGGCAAACGGCACGTATTCCCTGATATTCGACGTCGCGGAGAAAGGCGCCCGCGCCGTCCTGCCGATCATCCTGGAGTGACGAACGAATAGATAGCAGCCTCCGTGGGCCTCGATCCCGGAGGTGATCAGCCCTCCGGAATGCGCCGCAGCCTGAACGGCACGCTCTCGACGATGGCGGTGACGAGCGCCGAGAAGCGGTAGTTCCCGGTTTCGACTCGGCGGCGGATCTGCCGTACTGCCGGACGGTCGTACGATTCGAGACCGCGCCCCAGCGCGTAGGTCAGCAGCCGGTCGGCCAGCGTTTCGACGAACTCCTGGCGGCGGGACAGCAGGATCTCCCGCAGACCGCGCGGCCCGTCGACCAGGGTACCGTCCGGCAGGGCGCCGGAGGCCTCGACCGGGACGCCGTCGTCCTCCGTGCGATACCTGCCCACCGCGTCGAAATTCTCCAGTGCGAATCCGAGCGGGTCGAGCCTGGCGTGACAGACGGCGCAGGCCGGACTGGCCCGGTGCTGTTCCAGCGCCTCGCGCAGACTGCCGGCCGAGGTCCCGGCGCGCTCGTCCAGCGCCGGCACGTCGGCCGGCGGCGGCGGCGGCGGTGCGCCAAGGAGGTTCTCGAGCACCCACTTGCCGCGCAGCACCGGTGAGGTGCGTGTCGGATAGGACGTGACCATCAGGACGCTGGCATGGGTCAGAATACCGCCGCGGGCGGTTCCGTCGAGCGGCACCCGCCGGAAGTAGCCCCCCTCCACGCCGTCGATGTCGTAGAACCGGGCCAGCCGCTCGTTCAGGAACGTGTAGTCCCCGTCGATCAACTCCAGCACACTGCGGTCGTCGCGGACCAGGTGCTCGAGAAACAGCTCCGTCTCGCGCTGGAACGCGTAGCGCAGTGCGTCGTCGAACCGCGCGAAGCGCTCGGGGTCCGGCGACCAGTCGGCAACGTTGCGAAGCTGCAGCCACTGCCCCCCGAAGTTCTCCACCAACGCCCGCGCCCGCGGGTCGGCCAGCATCCGCGCGATCTGCGCTTCGACCACGTCCGGATCGCCGAGGCGGCCCGCTTCGGCCAGCCCCAGCAGCTCGTCGTCCGGAATGCTGCTCCAGAGAAAAAACGAAAGCCGTGACGCCAGGTCGAGGTCGGAGATCCGATACACGGCGCCCGGCGCACCATCTTCCGGCGCGCGCGCGGTCCGGAAAAGGAAGTTCGGCGAGACGAGCACGCCGCTCAGCGCCATTTCGATGCCATCGTCGAAGCTTGCGCCGTCCCTGCGCCCCACCACGAACAGGTCGACCAGGGGGTCGACGTCAGCCCGGGTCACCGGCCGCCGATATGCACGGCGGGCCAGCGAAGTCAGGATCTGCCGGGCGCAGGGTTCTTCCGGCTCGCCCGTCAGCGGCCGACAACCGAAAATGCGGCGCCGGCTCTCGGTCGCTCCGGGCCCGTCCGCCGCGAACGGCCCGCCGACCAGGACATAGTCGACCGACACCCCGTTGACCAGCTGCGTGTCGCGACCCTCGGTCGTTGCGTACTCGGTCAGAACGCCGGCGGCGATCTCGTGATCGCCCGCAGGCAGCGGCAGCCGCACCTCGAGATTGCGGGTCCCCTGGTTGGCTTCCTGCGCATCGAAATCGGCGTCCAGCAGCCGCACGCGCCTCCCGTCAACGCGCAGGTCGACCCGCGGCGCCGGCAGCCCGGCCGCACGGCGGCCACGGACCCGGACCGTGAGCGTGTATTCGGCATCGAAGGGGAAGAAGTGCCGGAACAGGAGGCCGCCGCGCAGGTTCGGCGGCAGTCCGTCGATCTCCTCGTTGCGGGTGCCCGGGCGCGGCGAGTATTTCTCGACCACCGGCCGTGGTGTGCCGATGCCGATCGCCAGTCGGCTGGTGCGCCGCGCCGCCGCCAGGTACTTCTCGATGTGCAGCGGCGACACCGTCAGCACATCGCCGATGTTGTCGAACCCGTAGCCGGAGTCGTCGGCCGGCAGGTCGCGCGCGTGATCGAGGTCGAGCCCCAGCAGGTCACGCACCGCGTTGCGGTATTCCGCGCGATTCAGCCGATGGATTGCCGGCGCGCCCGGGATGGGGTGCTGGTCGGCCGCGCGATCGAGCTCGGTCTCGATCCAGCGCACCAGGCGCGCTGCCGTGCCGGCATCCGGTCTCGGCCGTCCCGGCGGCGGCATCTCGCCGGACCGCAGTTTCCGCAGCACCTGCTCGAGCACCGGCGCCTGCGCCGCCACGTTGGAGGCGTCCACGCCGGCCAGCGTCAAACCGGCGGTCAGCGTGCGGTCGTTGTGGCACCCGAGACAGTAGCGGGCGACCGTCGTCTCGAAGATGTCGCCAGCGCTCGCCTCGTCCGATTGCCGTCCTTGCGCGCGGGCGTCCGGAATCGCAACGAGGCAAGCCACGACCGGCACCAACAGCGCCACCTGAAACAACGGTTGTCCGGTCACTGCCTGCGAGTTTACCATTGGCCATGGCGAGAACGCTGCACGTCTGGTGTGTGCTGCTGCTTGGCGTCGGCGCCGCCCCGGCCGCCGCCCAGAACGGTGCCGCGACGGAGGTCGACTCGGCACTCTTCGAGGCGGTGCAACGCCGCGATCGCGACGCCGTCATCGCGCTCGTCGAGCAGGACGCAGACGTTCGCGCCACCCGACTCGACGGTTCCACGCCGCTCGCCTGGGCCGCGGTTCGGGACGACACCGGGATCGCCCAATCCCTGCTCGACGCCGGCGCCGACCCCGACACCGCCGACGAAAACGGCGAGACGCCGCTGCTGCTCGCCAGCGTGAACGGCAACGTCATGCTGGCGCGCCTGTTGCTCGACGCCGGCGCCGCCGTCGACGCAGCGCGCTGGAGCGGCGACACGCCGCTGCTGGCGGCCATCCACGCCGGCAGCCTCGATCTGGTCCGACTGTTGCTCGACCGTGGCGCCGACCCGAACACCGCCGAGGCGCGCATGGGACAGACCCCGCTGATGCGGGCCATCGCCGCCGAGGCGCCGCCAATCGCCCGCCTGCTGATTGCCCGCGGCGCCGATGCCCGCGCGCAGTCAACGAACGGTTTCAGCCCGATGCTGTTCGCCGCCGAATACGGCGATGCCGGCACCGCGAGGGCGTTGATCGACGCTGGCGCCGACCCGCACGTCACGTCGGCCGACGGGGCAACCCCGTTTCTCATCGCGCTGGCGGGGGGTCACGACGACATGATCAGGTTGATGCTCGCCGAGGGAGCGGACGTCAATGCGCGCGGCCGCGACGGCGGCACGCCCCTGCATGCCGCCGTGACACAGGGGAACATCGAGCTGGCGCGCGACCTGGTGGCCCGCGGCGCCGACCTTCACGCCCGTACGGTGGACACCCGGGAGCGACGCCCGGCGGCGCGGCGGACCACCGGGCTCACGCCGTTCCTTACCGCGGCGCAGGCGGGGAACGGCGACATGCTGCAGACGTTGCTCTCCCTCGGTGCGGATCCCGCAGCCTTGAGCAACGAAGGCGCTGGCGCCGTGCTGTTGGCGACCCGCAGCCGCGACATGGCGGCGGTCCGCTTCCTGGTCGACCAGGGCCTCGACGTCAACGCCCGCCCCGCGGGCCGCCCCGGCGCGCTGCACACCGCGATCCGCACCGGCGAGGATGCGATCGTCGAGCTGCTGGTGGACCATGGCGCCGACCTCGACGCCCTGGACCACCACGGGCGCACGCCGCTGGAAGAAGCGGAGTTCGAGGCCCCGACGCACACCATCGAGTTGATGCGGCGGATCATGGCCGAACGCGCCGAGACGTCGGCGCGATAAGTGTGCGGTCGCACGCGTGGGGACTGCTCCGCCGGTCGGCCAGCATCCCGACGCTGAGGGATGCGGGAACGGCGCAGGCCCCGTACCGAGCGTCACCTTGCGGTGATCAGGTCCTGCAACCAGCCCACCACCTCGCTGGCGGGACCGATGACCTCGGCTGCATGGGCCTCGGCGCTGCGCGGCAGGATCCGCTCCATCGAGAACTGCGCGAAGAGGATCGCCGTGTCCGGGTCCACGGCATTGACGGCCTCGAGGACGAGTCGGTCGTGCTGCTCTCCATTGCCGCCGAGCAGCGCGTCCATCGCCCCTGCCACCGGATGATTCGAAAGAGACAGCGGTTGCGATCGCCGCCGCGCCGCCCGTTCGAGCTCCTCCGAGAGAAGTGTGGCTGAATCGGGCGCGGTCGAAAGCACGTGCAACGGCCGGCCAAGGGCGAGGGCCCGCTCGATGATGCCGTCGAAGGAGGTGGAGACCGGCACGGTCACGCTGTCCCGCGCCTTTCTGGCGGCGTCGCCGAAAAACGACCCGGTGACGATGATGCCCTCGGCGCCGGTTGCGGCGCTGTGCACTACCAGGCGCTCGATGCGAGACGCGATCTCAACGTCGTCCGCGGCGCCGCTGTTCCGATCGAGGTACAACGAACCGTCGAGCAGGTGCGCCACATCGGCGTCCGGCCACCGCAGTTCGAACGCCGCCTGGGTGGTCGGGATCGCATTCAGCAGCGCGTGAACCGCGCCGACGCGGTACCGTCTCTGCAACATGATGCGATGCCGTGCGCCGCGCCACCCGGCCCTGGCAGCCTGGCAGCGGGATGACCCGACGGGACCGGGCTGTTACTCGCCGCCGCCCTGTTCGAGGGCGCGAGCGCCGGTCAGCGTACCTTCCATGCCGTAGTTCCCTTCATGGCACGCGTACTCGAAGATCGGCAGGTCGCTGCGACGCATCGGAAGCTCCACCGTCCACGGCTGGGTCCACGTCGTCGGATCGCTGACCGTGAACGTGTAGAGCAGGGTGTCCTCTGTGAGCCGCTGAATCCGTTCGACCAGGTGCAGGTTCTTGCTGGAGTTGCGGAAACTGGTCTCCCGCAGGAAGTTCCTGGTTTCGACGACAAGCGTATCCCCCTCCCAGTGCCCGCGGGACACCCCGGTCCACATCGGCACCGGGCCATGCTCGCCGCCGTCGAGCGGGATGATGCGTGCATTGTGCACCATCTCGTTCAGCAGCACGACATGGTCGGCGGTCTGAAAGATCTGCACGTTCATGTTGTAGGCGGCCGGCAGCATCGGCGGTCCCGAGTTGAAGCCGGTGATACAGCGCTCGCCCAGCGGACGATCTTCCGGGCCCACGCTGAGCCGCCGGTTGACCTGGAGACGTTCCGCGGCGCGAGCGGCGCCCGCGTCGGTCAGCGCCGGGATCCGTCCGTTCGGCGGATCGACGACCAGCGACGTGCGGCGCGTCTCGACGACCTCCGTCCCGCGGTCCCACCAGAAGTCGTTGTAGGCCAGCGCGAGGTCTCGGCTCTCGCGCGTACCGTTCACCTGGCCTCGCTCCGTCGTCGTCTGCTTCTTGGCTTCCCGGTTCAGGTCGGCATTGCTGGCCAGCACCCGTTCGGCGGCGTACGCGGCGACCTCCTCCTCGGAGAGAAATTCCTTGTCGGCGAGCTCCTCCGGACGTTCCACCGGCGTGACGGTCCGAAAGTCCCAGACGCCGCTGAGGTCGGGATGTCCGTCCGGCGTGCGCGGCGCACTCGGCGTGGCACCGGACTGGGCCGCGGTCAACACGGGCGTGAGCAACGCGAACGCGACGCTGCCGGCAATTAACGCGAGTGGACGAATGGTCATGTCGGCACCTCACAATAGACGCGCGTTGACAGTACCACGAGTCTGCCCTGGTGCGCACATCACGTCTCGAGATTCTCACGCTGTCCGCGGAACTCAGCGCCGGCCCGCCTGCTAGCCGAGGACCGCGAGCGCGATCAGCGAGACCAGCACGAGCAGTCCGACCGTGACGGTCGCCAGCGTGAGCCGCCTGAGGCCCGTCTGCACGGCCGCGATACCAGTCTCGATAGCGGTGATGCGCACCAGCAACTCGTCCCTGACGGCCGCGAGGTCGCGCGTGCTGGCCATGTCCGTCAGCGCCGACGAGAGGTCCCGGGTGGTGGCCAGACCGATCACCGCCTGCGCGAGGTCTTCCCTCGTGGGAATGTCCTTCCGCGCCGTCAGGGCCTTCACCAGCGCGTCTATAAACGAGGCGCTGAGCAGCGCTTTGATCAGCCCGTTGATCAGACCCGTCGGCACCACCATGTCGAGACTATACGCCAGAAACCGTGCGGCCGGGCCGTCTGGCGTGCACCCTGGCAGCCCGTGGTGGAACTCCGCGTTGCACCACGGGCTGCTAGGAGCCTGCGCCGCAGAAAGATTACGGCTGCAAATCCGCTCTCGCTCATGGCTTTCACCACTCCTTTTCGTCACATAGTGCCGCTATGCTCCTCAAATGAGTGAAGAAATCCATGGCGATATCGAATTTTCGCTTCGCAATCTTCTACGGCGCAGACTCCTAGTACAGGCCCGTTACCCCAGGTCCGGCGTGAACGTGACGTCGCCGGCTGCGGTGTCGTTCGGGTCCAGCACGATGACACCCGTGTCAGTGCGGCCGGCGTCGGCCAGATTGAATCCGTCGATGCAGTTGGTGGCCGGTTCGACGCAGAAAAAGTCGCGCCCGGCCGGGGTGTAGACCACGAGACAGGCATAGACGGGGTCGGCGTCGACCCGCAGCCGGGCGTCCCATTCCGGCCACGCAATCACGAACCTCCCGCCGAAGCGGACGAAGTTGTTGTCGAGTGTCGTTGCGTCCGGATTGAGCCCGGCGCCGTCGAGGAGCAGTTGCGGTGGGGGCGGCACGAGAGCGGCCGGCATGGCATTGTCGTCAGCCTCCCACATCGCTCCGACATCGGCCCGCACCGAGGCACGCGGCGTCCGGACGAAGTAGGGATGGAGCCCGAAACCGACCGGCATCGGCTCGGACGCCTCGTTCGTGACGGTGAAGCGGACGCGAAGCCGCTCGTCCGTCAGTTCGAAGGTCTGTTGCGCCACGTAGGTCCAGGGCCACGCGTCGGCCGCATGCCGGTATTCCATGGTGAGGCGGGCCTCGCCGCGGTCGATCACGGTCCAGGGCGCCCGCCAGGCATGACCGTGGATCGCGTGCGGTTCGGGACGGAAATCCTGCGGGAGCTGGATGACCCGCCCGCGGAATCGGAATGCCGCATCGCGGATGCGGTTCGAGAAGGGCACCATCGGAAAGCTCGAGGTCCCGCCCGCCGAGCGCGCGGAAACGGCGTCCGGCAAGGCAGGGCGCATCCATTCGATCGTGCGTCCGCCGCGTTCCGTGGCGTATCGTGTCACGGAACCGCCCACCTCCGGGGCGACGGCAAGGCGCGTCTCGCCGGCGCGGAGTTCAACGACCGGCGGCGTCTGTTGCGGCATGGCGCTCCCATCGTATACGAGGTCGGCGGCCGACACGGGCTTCGCGCGCATGCACCTGCCATAATGAATGCTCACGGTTGGCAGTCGCGCGTACATGTAGTTTCCACGAGGTGCAGGAATGAGAGCGATGACAACGCTGATGGCGGCCGCGCTGCTGGCGGGCGGCTGTTCGACGTCCGAACCCGGCGATGCACCCGAGGCACCCGACGCAATGACAGACGACAACCCGTTCTTTGCCGAGAGCACGCTGCCGTATCAGCTCCCGCCGTTCGACCGCATCGACGAGTCGCACTACCGGCCGGCGTTCGAGCGGGGCATGGCGGAGCAGATCGAGGAAATCGACGCGATTGCCGGCGCATCCGAGCCGCCGACCCTCGAAAACACGCTGATCGCGATCGAGCGATCCGGACGGTTGCTGGAGCGCGTCGCGTCGACATTCTTCAGTCTGTCCGCCGCGGACACGAATGACGCGCTGAACGAAATCCGCGCCGAGGTCGCACCGGCGCTGGCGGCGCACACCGACCGCATCCTGCTGAACGGCGATCTGTTTGCACGCGTAGAGACGTTGTACGACCAGCGCGAGACACCGGCGCTCGACAACGAATCGCGCCGTCTGATCGAGCGGCACTACGTCGATTTCGTACGTGCCGGCGCCAGGTTGTCCGCAACTCAAAAGGAGCGCGTGCAGGCGATCAACACCGAGCTCGCCACGCTCCAGTCGACGTTCACCCAGAATGTGCTCGACGAAGTCAATGCGTCCGCCGTCGTGATCGATACGCGCGACGAACTGGCCGGGTTGTCCGACGATCAAATCGCGGCGGCGCGCGAAGCGGCTGAGGCGCGTGACCTCCCGGACAAGTACATCATCCCCCTCTTGAACACCAGCGGGCAGCCGTCCCTGGCGTCACTCGCCGATCGCGCACTTCGCGAGCGCATCATGCAGACCTCTCTGGCGCGCGGCAGTCAGGGCGGCGAGTTCGACAACCGCAACGTGATCACGACGATGGCCCGGCTGCGGGCGGAACGGGCCGCGCTGCTTGGCTACCCGAACCACGCCGCCTACATCCTGGAAGAACAGACGGCACGGGAGGTCGACGCGGTGAACGCCCGGCTGGCTGGCATGGCGCCGCCGGCCGTTGCCAATGCCCGGAGGGAGGCTGCGGATCTCCGGGCGCTGGCGGCAGCGGACGGAGCCGGCCCCGAGCTGGCGGCCTGGGACTGGTCGTACTACACCGAGAAGGTGCGGGCAGAGCGGTATGCCTTCGACGCGTCCCAGTTGCGACCCTACTTCGAGATGGACAACGTCATCGAGAACGGTGTGTTCTTCGCGGCCAACCGCCTGTACGGGTTGCGGTTCGAAGCGCGGCCCGAACTTCCGGTCTATCACCCGGATGTCCGTGTCTGGGAAGTGTTCGACGCCGACGGCTCGGCTCTCGGACTGTTCCTGGGCGACTACTACGCGCGTACCTCCAAACGGGGCGGCGCCTGGATGAACGCGTACGTGTCGCAGTCGCATCTGCTCGGCACGGCGCCGGTCGTCGCCAACCACCTGAACGTACCAAAACCGCCCGAGGATGAGCCGACGCTGCTGACGTTCGACGAAGTGGAGACGATGTTCCACGAATTCGGTCATGCGCTGCACGCCTTCTTCTCGGACGTGCGGTACCCCTACTTTGCCGGCACGTCGGTGCCGCGCGACTTTGTGGAGTATCCGTCCCAGGTCAACGAGATGTGGGCCACGTGGCCCGAGGTGCTGGAACGCTATGCCGTGCACTATCAGACCGGCGAACCGATGCCGGCCGAACTGCTCGACAAGGTGCTGGCAACCCAGACCTTCAACCAGGGCTTCGCGACGACGGAGTATCTGGCCGCCGCGATACTCGATCAGGCCTGGCACCAACTCACGGCCGATGAGGTGCCGCAGGCGGACGGCGTCGAAGCTTACGAAGCGGCGTCACTCGAGGACGCGGGCGTCGCGCTCGACATGGTGCCGCCCCGCTACCGCAGCACCTACTTTTCGCACATCTGGGCCAGCGGTTACTCGGCCGGCTACTACTCGTATATCTGGAGCGAGGTGCTCGACGCCGATTCGGTCGAGTGGTTCAAGGAGCACGGCGGCCTGACCCGCGACAACGGAGATCACTTCCGGCGCACGCTGCTCTCGAGGGGAGGCAGCGTCGAGGCGCTGGATCTCTACCGCGAGTTCAGGGGCGCCGAACCGGACATCCGCCATCTCCTGGTCCGGCGCGGCTTGAACTGACCAAGGGGCGGCTCGGCGGCGACCCGTTCACGGCGCAACGCGTCACCGCGCGGCGCAGATCTCCAGGCGTCGAGTCGCCAGTGCGTGTCGAGACGCGGTCCGACCAGTGAGAATTGGAGGCGCCGCCCGGATTTGAACCGGGGATGGAGGTTTTGCAGACCTCTGCCTTACCACTTGGCGACGGCGCCGCTCGCAACGGTCCGGCCTCGCCGGACGGTTCGGGAAGGAAGGAGATGGAGCGGGAAACGGGATTCGAACCCGCGACTTCGACCTTGGCAAGGTCGCACTCTACCACTGAGTTATTCCCGCTCGCACGACCTACGCAAGTTACGGTACCACAACGCCTTGGACCGCATCAAGACGAGCCCGCCCGGCAGTGGACCGCGGGGAACCACCGCCTAGCAGCCCGTGGTGAAAGCCCCGCTGCATTCGATCCCCGCTGAATTCAGCCTTCCCCGCTGAATTCAGCCTTCCCCCGCTGAATTCTGCGTTTCCACGCGGAATTCAACCTTCCCCGCTGAATTCTGCGGTTCCACGCGGAATTCAGCCTTCCACGCGGAATTCAGCCTTCCCCGCTGAATTCTGCGTTTCCCGCGGAATTCAGCCTTCCACGCGGAATTCTGCGGTTCCACGCGGAATTCAGCCTTTTCGCGCTTAAACCCGCCGATCCGCGCGGACATCTGCGGATCGACGTTGCATCCCGCTGCGCCATGCTGAATTCTGCGGTTTCGCGCTGAATTCTGCTGCTCTACGTTGTTCCGGCTGACGAACAGGGCAACCACAAGGGTTGCCCCTACAGGTATTCTCCCTCGTCGCGCCTTGCCACGCGGGCGCAGCGCCAATCTCGGTGCGACGCGGGGTTCCACGGGCTGCTGGACACGAATCTGGCGCCAGCCGGGTGCAGCGTGACGCGCACCGCAGACTCCTAGCTGATCGTGAACGCGTTCACGATCAACTCGACCATGGGAGTGTCGCCCGCCATCGTCACGCCGACGACGTCGAAACGACAGGGCGGCGGCTCACGCCCGTTGAAGCCCACCAGATAGCTGCGAGCCATGTTGATGAGCCGGCGTTGTTTCCGGAAGCCGACCGCGGCGACCGCCCCTCCGAAACCGGCGTTGCGGCGGGTCTTCACTTCAACGAACACCAGTGTGCGGTCGTCTCGGGCGATGATGTCAATCTCGCCGAACCTGGTGCGGTACCTGCGTGCAAGAATCGCGTACCCGCGCCGGCGGAGTTCGTCGCAGGCCAGCACCTCTCCCTGTTTGCCAAGTGATTGTCGAGCGTGGGTCATCGTCCTGCGTGTGACCGACGCAAGAAACGGGCCGGACCCGAACAGCGAGCGCGGCGCCACCCGACGGGGCGCGGCGTGCGGAGACCGGGACGGCGCACCGGCCGGTCACGCTATTTTCGCTTCCAGACGGTTCCGGCTGGCGTGTCTTCGAGGATGATGCCGCGCGCGTCGAGCGCATCACGGATCGCATCGGCGGCGGCGAAATCGCGATTGGCGCGGGCCGCTTTCCGGCGGGCGACGAACTGCTCGATTTCATCGACCGGGACATCGGCGGCGGCGTTCTCCGCTCGCCGCAAAGTCACGACTCCGAGCACGCGATCGAAAAAGTCGAACGTCTCGATGATCCGTGCCGCGTCGGACTGCCCCAGCGCTCCGGCGTCGATCGCGGAATTGACGTGCCGCACGAGCTCGAACATCACCCCGAGGGCACCGGGCACATTGAGATCCTGTGCGAGCTTCGCCCGGAACTCCCGTCGAGCCGCGTCGGCCCGCTCCGCCAGCCCGGGGTGCGCCGCGCCACCGGTGATTGCGGCCAGTCGCGTCAGACAGCCCAGCAGCCGCTTCAGTGCTTCCTCGGCCTGATCCAGACTGCCCCAGGTAAACTTCAACTGCTTGCGGTAGTGGACAGACAACAGCACGAAGCGCAGCGCCGACGCCCGATAGCCGCGCTCGATCACATCCTGGACCGTGAAGGCGTTCCCGAGCGACTTCGACATCTTGACGCCCGCATCGAGGAGCAGGTGCTCCACGTGTATCCAGAACCGCACAAACGTCTTGCCAGTCGCGCCTTCCGCCTGCGCGATCTCATTCTCGTGGTGCGGAAACACCAGATCGACGCCGCCGGCATGCATGTCGATCGGGGCGCCGTCGAGCAGACGCAGCGCCATCGCCGAGCATTCGATGTGCCATCCGGGACGGCCCGGTCCGAGACCGAAATCCCAGGTCGGCTCGCCCGGTTCGGTCGCCTTCCACAACACGAAGTCGCGTGCGTCGTCCTTCTCGTACCGGTCCGAGTCGATGCGCGCTCCAGGCTTGATTCCGGCATGGTCGAGACGTGCCAACTTGCCGTACCCGGGCAGGGTCGAAATCTTGAAATAGATGGACCCGTCGCTGCGATAGGTGTGGCCATTGGCCTCGAGCGCCTTGATCATCCGGACCATCGAAAGCAGATTGTCTTCGTCGGTGGCTCGGGGGGTCGCTTCGACCGGTTCGAGGCCAAGCGCTGCGGCGTCGTCGTGATACGCGGCAATGTAGCGGTCCGTGTAGTCCCGCAACGACATACCGGCGGCCTGCGACTCGATGATGGTCCGATCGTCGACGTCGGTGAAATTCATCACTTCGCGAACCTTGAACCCCGCCACCTCCCGCAGTGTGCGGCGAAGCACGTCCAACGCCACGAAGGTGCGGAAGTTGCCGATGTGTCCGCGCGCGTACACGGTCAAGCCGCACGTGTACATCCGCACCGTGTTGTCACGGATCGGTGCGAACTCCTCGGCCTGACGAGTGAGGGTGTTGTAGAGGCGCATGTACTACGGCCGGTGTGGGGGAATGGAGGTCACTCGGAATCGCCGGGCAGTGTCTTCGTCAGATTGCAGAACTCTGCGGCGTCGTCTCCAGTCTCGCGTCCGACGGTGACCGTCGTCATGTCGCGCCGCAGGCGTTCGAGCGGCGTCGCGCCCGCTGCACCGCGGGACAGGAGATCCTCGATACGCGCGGGGCCACGATCATCAGACGGAGCGCCCAGATAGCGAATGTGAATGAGCATGTCGTGGTCCGAGGTGGCGAATCTCAGGGTAATGGCCCGGTAGCGATCGGCCTCCTCGCCAAAGACACCCCGGATGGCGCTGTCGAGGGTGGCGACGAGCGCGTCACGCAACTGCCGGTCATACCCGATGTATTCAATCGTCCGTGCCGCCAGCAGTCTGAGCATCGGCAGATACCGAGGTTCGCACGGAAGCGTCACGTCCAGACACAACGACGACATCGGTGGTTGATTCTCGGCGTCGTGCATGACCGGCTGGAATTCTATAGTGAAATCTGGCTGAACAGGGCTCGGGCCTGGTCGCAGTCCCGCGCGATCTGCGCGCGCAGGGCGTCGATGTCCGGAAATGCCGCCTCGTCACGCAGCCGTTGCACGAACGCGACCCGCACGCCGGCGCCGTAGAGATCGCGGTCGAGATCGAAGACGTGCGATTCAACCACCGGCGCGGGCGTGGACGCGTCGAACGTGGGTCGCACCCCGACGTTCGTCACCGCCGCGTAGATGTCGCCGTCGAGCAACACCGCGGTCGCATAGACGCCGTTCGGCGGAAACAGTTCGTTGGCGGTCGACAGGTTCGCGGTCGGAAACCCGATCGCGCGCCCGCGGCCCTCGCCGGCCTCGATGGTCCCGTCGAGCATGTAATGGTGACCCAGCAGTGCGCCCGCCTCATCCACGCGCCCCTCGCTGATGAGCCGCCGCACCCGCGTGCTGCTCACCACGAACTCGCGGTAGCGCACCGGGTCGATTTTCTCGGCCCGAAATCCGTAGCGTGACCCGAGTGAGCGCAACAACGAGAAGTTGCCGGTGCGGTCGTGCCCGAACAGGAAGTTGGCGCCGACCCACACCTCGGCCACCTGCAGCCACTCCACCAGCACGGTGCGCACGAACGTCTCCGGGTCCCAACGGGACAGCTCCTCGGTGAACCGCACGATTGCGACACCATCCATGCCGGCCTCGGCCAACGCGGACAGCTTCTGCGCTGACGTCATCAGCAGCGGCGGCGCCTTGTCGGGCCGTACGATACGCGACGGATGGGGATCGAAGGTCAGCGCGACCGCCAGCGCCCCCCGTTCGTCGCCCCGCCGGCGCACACGATCCACGATCTTGGCGTGCCCTCGATGCACCCCATCGAAGTTCCCGAGCGCGAGCACCGCCTGGCGCCATGTCGGCGGCGGCTGGTTGTCGGGAAACTGGATGACCTCGACCCGGACCGGACTGTGTGACTCGTATGCCATCGACAAACCGTTAATGATACGCCAGGACCCTGCACCGGACTGCGAGCCGCCCGTGGTGAAACCTCGCGTCGCACAGAGAATCTGGTCGTAACGATGACGCGCCCGGCCGGTGCACGGCGCGACGAGCGAGCACATTGGGGCATGTGCAACCCCGGCAATCAGACGCCCAGCGCCGCACGAGGCGGGATGCAGCGCCACTCGAATGCAGCGGGGCTTTTGCCACGGGCTGCTAGCCCGACTTCGCCAACTGGGCACCAAGAAACCTGTAACCCATTGATTTTAAAGAGTCGATCCCCCAAAGGTCGGCACTACACGACGCTGCGCGGCGGGCGTGGTGTCAGGCGGTGATGCGTGGCGCGGGCTGTGTCGGCAGTTGCAGCTTGAGTTGGTGCAACAGCAGGTCGTGCTCCCGGTTTGGCCGGGTATGGCGCGGCAGGACGAGCTGCCGGCCATCGGTCGTTGGCAGATGCACATCGACCATCTGGAGGGTGGCGAACGTCTCCAGGATGGCGCGCGGGGTCAGGCCTGGGGCGTGCGGCCGGGCCAGGTTCTTCAGGGTGACGTGCAGGCAATAGGCGATGAACGAGACGAAGATGTGCGCCTCGATCCGAGCGTCGTGCTGATGGAAGACCGGACGGATCGCGAGGTCGTGCTTGAGGTCCTTGAAGGCCTGTTCGATCTCGGTGAGCTGCATGTAGTACCGCCAGAGCGTTGCGGGGTCTTCGTCGGTCAGGTTCGAGCGCAACAGATAGCGGCCCTCCCGCCGGCGGGCTTGGCGGAGCCGGTCCCGCCGCAGGCGGACGGTGAAGGTCTGTGGGGTGACTGCCTCGCCGGGGGCGGGCACGCCGACGTCGACCAATGCCCAGGCCCGGCCGGCGGCCTGTTTGGCGGCGCCGAGCTTGAGCAGCAACTGATCCCGGGTATTGGTTTGCCGCTGCAACTCGCCGAGCCGCTGCCACAGGGTCTTCAGCCGTCGCCGGCGCATGCCGCGTTCCTTCAGCCGCCGCTGGTCACTGCGGACCAGAATGTAGAGTTCCCCCTCCTCGGCAAGGAGCTTGACCGTGACCGACGGCCGCACCGCCTGCCAGGGCTGCGCCAGGAACGCCTGCTCCAGCCGCGTCAGGCGACCCTTGGGGGTGCCCACCAGGTAGCGCACGGGCGCGTCACCCGCGCGCATGGCCGCCAAGGTCGCTTCGGTGGGGATGCCGCGGTCCATGATCCAGACCCGCTGAGAGCGGCCATATTGCTGTTCGATCTGTTCCAGGAAGCCGGCCAGCGTGGTCTGATCGGTCGTGTTGCCCGGCATCACCTCGTAGGCCAGCGGGAAGCCGTCCGGGGTCACGATCAGCGCGATCACCACCTGCACGCAATCCGAACGCTTGTCCCGGCTGTAGCCGAACCGGCGCTTGCCGTCGAAGGGCGGGTCGCTCTCAAAGTAGGTACTGGTCAGGTCATACAGCAGGACATCGAAGCGGGCGTCGAACAGCGTGGTCCACCGCGCCCGCAGAAACGAGAAGAACGCCCGCTTGTGCACCACCAGCTTGTCCAGACAGCGATACAGCGTGTTGCTGGCCAGAACCGGGTCGGTCCCCAGCAGGTCGCGCATCGCGCTCTGGGCATACCAGTGCCGGTGCAGCCGCCAGTCGCTCCCCGGATCGATGAGCCGGTAGCAGACCTGCACCTTCAACACGTCCAGCCACCGCGTCCCCTGCCGGCTCGGCGGCAAGCGCGGCCCCCAGAAGCGGTCCAACGCCAGCCGGTCCCACACACTCAGCGCCAGCCAGCACGCGCCCCATTGGCGAGGATTGCGCACCTGCACGTCCGCGACCCGGATCCGCACCACCTCGCAGTCCAGCACCGGGACGGCCCCGTCCGCGGGAAACAGCGCCAACTGCCGCGCGCCCGCCGTCTCGTCCAGCACCGCAATCGAACGGCACCACGCCGCGCGCTGACTGTCGTTGATCTCCCCGAGATAGAGCACCTGGCGCTGCACGACCCGGCCCCCGCGGACGCGCACGTTCTCCACCACGCTCCAGTAGCGGTGCTCCTTGCCGTCCTTGCGGCGCATCTTGCAACGCACGAACATACGTAGATCGTCCGTCCATGCAACCCGCCAATCAAGGGGGTAGGTCGGCACTACACAGGGTTCCGGCGGGTCACGCACTCTGAAACCCCCGGTTTTGCTGGCCCACCGGGTCGGGCGAGGCCGGAACACCCCTGAAATTAGTTGAAAACCACACCGAGTTGGCGAAGTCGGGCTAGATCTCGATCACCAGCCCGTCGTGCGCGAGGGCGATGCCGTCGGGCAGCGACGCGCAGGTCTCGGCATGCGGCAGGTCGTGACACATGTGGGTGAACCATGTCTGGCGGGCGCCGATGCGCACGGCCGTGTCGATCGCCTGGGACAGGCTGAAGTGCGTCGGATGCGGGCGGTGACGCAGTGCGTCGAGCACCAGCACCTCCAACCCTTCGAGCAGAGGCCACGACTCGTCGGGAATCGCGCTGCAGTCTGTCAGATAGGCGAAGTCGTCCACCCGGTAGCCGAGAATCGTATGGGTCCCGTGACGGAGCGGCACCGGAACCACCATGGCCGGTCCGAGGCAGAATCGCCCGCTCACCTGAACCAGTTGCAGTAGTGGCAACCCTCCCCCCTTGGGAGTGTCCGCATCCCACACATAGGAGAACACGCGGCGCAACGCGGACAGGGTCGAGGCATCGCCGAGGCAGGGAATCACACGGCGCTGCCGAAAGTTGATCGGACGGATATCGTCCAGACCCATGATGTGATCGGCGTGATAGTGCGTGAACAGGATCACGTCGACCCTGGTCACGCCGAACTGCAAGGCTTGTGACCGAAAATCGGGTGTGGTGTCCACCAGCACCCGCGTCCCGTCGGGCAGCGCAAGATAGATCGACGGGCGCCACCGGCGGTCCCGCGGATCGGCGGATCGGCACGTGACGCAATCGCAGCCGACGACCGGCACGCCGGACGAGGTGCCCGTTCCCAGAAAGACGACCCGCATGGCGCCCTGCCCGCGCGGCGTCATCCACCCGATCCGGACGGTACAACCACGCTCCCGCCCCTGCTGGCGTCGAGGAAGCGCATCCGCAGCTCGTAGAGCACCCTGGTCAGAAACTGGTCCTCAATCGGCGTCAGATTGCCCGTGGTCTTCTCGCCCAGCAGACTCAGGAGATCGATCATATGCCCGGCCCCCTCCAGATTCGGCGGCTGCCGTTGTCCCGAGGCCGGATCAGCCGCATCGCCGAAGTGCACTGCGGCGGTGGTCGCCAGCGAAATCACCAATGCGTTGAACGAGATCTCCGGTTGCTCCGTCATCCCTCCTCCGTGCGACGCCGCTTCGAGAGATTTACGCTAGACTCCCTGCACCACGTGCATCGTGACGATTGAATCCAGTATTGATCGAACCACGCCCATGACCAGACCCGACAACCCACCGGCGCCGGCCGTCGAGCAGCACGCCGGCGCACGTTTCGCCAGGCTTGTCGAGATCATGCAGACGCTGCGGTCGCCGCGGGGCTGCGCCTGGGACCGCGAGCAGACGCTGGCGTCGCTGCGGCCGTTCATTCTCGAAGAGGCATACGAGGTGGTTGACGCCATCGACCACGGCGATCGCGCCGCCCTGTGCGACGAACTCGGCGACCTGTTGCTGGAAGCGGTGTTCGTCGCGCAGATCTGCGCCGAAGCGGGCGATTTCACGATCGGGGACGCCGCGGATGCCGTCAGCACGAAGCTCGTGCGCCGGCATCCGCACGTCTTCGGCGACGAGCACGGCGCCGCGCCGCGCAACCTGACCCCGACTCAGGTGAAGGACCAGTGGGAGCGGATCAAGGCTCGGGAACGCAGCGCCGCACCGGCGCGCACGGGATTGCTCGACGGCATTCCGGAATCGCTGCCGTCCCTGCTGCGCGCCTCGCGCATCGGCGCCCGCACCGCCAACGTCGGGTTCGATTGGGGCGAGGCCAGCGAGGTCATGGAAAAGGTCGACGAAGAACTGGCGGAGTTGCGCGAGGCGCTCGAGGCCGCCGACCCGGATCACGTCGAGGAAGAGTTGGGCGATCTGCTCTTCACGATGGCCAATCTGGCGCGCAAGCTGCAGATTGACCCCGAGTCGTCGCTGCGCGCCGCCAATCACAAGTTCACGCAACGGCTGCGCCTGGTGGAACGGCGACTGACCGCACGCGGAAGCTCGCTGCAGGACGCCGATCCGGACGAGATCGAACTGGAGTGGCAGGCGGTCAAGCGGCTTCCGCCTGCCGGCGACCCGGCGCCCGACCCCGTCTGATCTCCGTGGCAACCGCACCGCGCGATCTGCCAGTGCCATCGCCGCCCATCCGCCGTGCGCACCCGTACGATCCGTCCGTCGGTCTCGACCGTGACGGCGCCATGGCGTCCGGTCTCCACGACGACTGCCCCGGCCTCCCGATAACGCGCCACCACCTCGGGCGCCGGGTGTCCGAACGGGTTCGCCCGACCGGCGCTGACGATCGCCAGGCAGGGGGCCGTGACCGCCACGAAGACCGGCGAACTCGACCCTGCACTGCCATGATGCGGGATCTTGACGACCCGGAACGGCGCGGGGTCGATCGCGGCCGCAATCGATCCTTCGACCGCGCTGCCCACGTCACCGGTCAGCAGCACCGCCACGTTGCCGTATCTGAGGTCCAGCACGACCGAGTCGTCGTTGCGCACCCGCACCCGTTCCCAGTCCGGGGACGGGGGATGGAGGACCGCCAGCGCCACAACGCCGACGTCGACACGGTCGCCGGCGGTCACACGCCGCCACCCGATGCCAGCATCCTCGGCCTGCCGGCGCAGCGCCTGCAGCGTCAGATGGTCCGGGACCGGGACTCCCTCCCATACCTCGCGCGGCCTGAAGTCACGCAGCACCGACGCCAACCCGCCAACGTGGTCCGGGTCGGCATGGGTGATCGCCACGGCATCGAGCCGGCGCACACCGAGTGCCCACAGCGCCGGGGCCAGGATACGCGAGCCGACCGAGGAGGTTCCGCGCAGCGCGCCTCCCGCGTCCACCAGCAGTGACCATCGATCCGGGGTCTGGATCAGCGTAGCGTCAGCCTGACCGACGTCCAGGAACGTCACCCGCAACCAGCCCGCCGGCGGCCAGCCGGCCAAGGCGGGGCGCGCCGGCGCCGAGACGATCCAGAGCGTGGAGACCGCCAGCGCCAGCGGCGCTCCGACCCGCACCCATCCTCGGGGAGGCAGCCAGATCCATGCGGCCAGCGCTCCATAATAGATTCCCAGGATGGCCGCCGCTGGCGGCGGCGTCCGGAACACCAGCCATGGCCAGACGTCGAGCAGACGGGTCGACTCGACCAGGCCGGTGGCCGCCGCGTGCGCCACCCACCCCGCTGCACCGGCCAGGACCGGCAGCGGCGCCAAACCGACGGCCGCCATCCCGGCGAGCTGCGTGACGGTCATCAGCGGAATCGCCAGAAAGTTCAGCGCGAGCCCCGCCAGACTCACCCGCCCGAACAGCGCCGCCCCAACCGGCAGGAGCGCCGCCTCGGCAGAGAGCGTCGCTGCCAGCAACGCCGCCGGCGCAATCACCCACCTCGAGTCCGGATCGATCCAGCGCGCCGGCAGTCTCCGCAACAGCCCGGCGGTCGGCGAGGCGCCGAGGATGATCCCTGCCGTGGCGCCGAACGTCAGCACGAAGCCCGCATCGAAGATGCTGAGCGGCGACGCCACCAGAATGCCGATCGCGACCACCGCCAGCACGTTCAGCGACGGCGTCCGATGGTCGAGCGCGCCGGCCCCGATCACCACGACCGCGGCGGTCGTGGCGCGCGCCACCGAGGCCTCGTGCCCCACGAGCGCGCCATAGGCTGCCAGCGCCGCGATCACGCCTCCGGCGAGCAGCCGCGGGCGGAGCCCCGCCGCGCGTCCGAGCAGCAGCAGACACCCGGCAAGGATCGCGATGTTTCCCCCCGAGATGGCAATGACGTGGTAGGTGCCGGCCTCCTGCAACCGCCGCGTCGTCTCGCCGTCGAGCCCGGCCCGGTCGCCGATGAGCACGGCAGTGACGATGGCCGCGGATCGCTCGCCATAGCGGCCGACCGACGCGGAGACCGCCCGCCGCACGGCTGCGCGCAGACTCGCGGCGAGTTCCGCTGCCGCAGACCCGTGCCGCACCACGTCGACCAGCAACGCGCTCTTGACCGACCCCAGCAGCGTCGTGCCACGCACCACGCGCTGCCGGGACTGGTCCGGCACGCCGGGGTTGAAGTGGGCCGGTGGACGGCGGAGCGAGGCGGAGATCCGCACGACGCGCCCGGCCCGCCAATCGTCGAGGCGGCTCTCCGCCAGACTGCCCGCGACCGACAGCCTGACTCCGCCGGCGGCGTCCCGCATCGCGCCAGGGCGGCCGGCGCGGGATACGGCAACCTCCAGGACGGGGCCATAGGCCGTCCGTGTCGCATCGGCGCGCAACCGCCCCTCGATCGACACCGGCCCGACACGCCCGCTGTCCGCGGCCGGCTGCCGCCCGAACCATTCCGCCAGC
Source organism: Vicinamibacterales bacterium (assembly GCA_965220695.1). Classification (GTDB taxonomy): domain Bacteria; phylum Acidobacteriota; class Vicinamibacteria; order Vicinamibacterales; family UBA8438; genus UBA9620. Next base: position 2,251,546 of record OZ244838.1, read on the forward strand.
GGCGTCTCCAGCGCGTCCGTCAGTCGCGTGCTCCCCAGCAGCAGACCGGTGCCGCCGAACGCGCACACGAGCGCACAGAACACGAGTGCCGGGCGCACGCCGCGGGCCACGCCGGCAGCCGCGCACACCCAGCATGCGCAGGCCGCCAGCCCCGCGACGATCATCGCCCCCGGCCACGAGGCCCCCGCAACCACACCGAGCAGCAGCGCCAGGGCGGCAGGTACGGCAGGAGTCGTCACACGGTCTGCGCATGCAAACACCGTCCCGTCCGCCAGCGGCGCGGTACGGGGACATCCCCCTCAGTCCATGCACACGTTGCGATTCCGGCCGCTGTGCAGGGTGGCAATTTCGGCTATCAGGCGCAGACAGCGCGGAGCGGCAGCTGCGAGGGGTGCACCGCGGGCGATCAGGTCCAGGACTGCACGAGTTCGGCGTGGTAGTCCTGCAGTGGACGTACGTCGAGCGCCTCTTCCCGCAGGGCGCGGATGGCGCTCACCGCGGCTGACGCACCGGTGAGGGTGGTGACGCAGGGCACGCCGAGCACGGTCGCGATACGGCGGAGCGTCCGGTCGTCGAAGAACGACTCGCGGCCGAGCGGCGTGTTGATCACGAGATCGATGTCCCGGTTCAGCAGGCGGTCGCCGATATGGGGCCGTCCCTGGTTGACCTTGTAGACCAGCGCGACCTCGAGCCCGTGGGCGCGCAGATAGGCGGCGGTGCCGTGTGTGGCGAGCAGCGAGAAGCCGAGCCCGGCCAGGTCTCGGGCGACCGGCAGCACGCTGGCCTTGTCGTCGTCGTTCACGCTGATGAACGCCACGCCCTCGTTGGGGAGACGCTGTCCCGCCGCCAGTTGCGCCTTCGCGTAGGCGGCGCCGAACGTCGCCGCGCCGCCCATCACCTCTCCGGTCGACTTCATCTCCGGTCCCAGGATGGTATCGACGCCGGGAAACCGGACGAACGGGAACACCGGCGCCTTGACGAAGACTCCCGACACGTCGAGGTCGTCCACCATCCCGAGCTCGCCGAGTGTCTTTCCCGCCATCACGCGTGCGGCCGCCTTGGCCAGTGGCACCCCGGTGGCCTTCGACAGGTACGGCACCGTGCGGGAGGCCCGCGGATTGATCTCGAGCACGTACACGGTGTCGTCCTTGATCGCGAACTGCCCGTTGACCAGCCCGACGACCTTCAGCGCACGCGCCACCCGACGCATGTAGTTCCGAATCGTGGACAGGTGGCGGTCGGCGACGAGATAGGGCGGAACCACGCAGGAACTGTCGCCGGAGTGAATCCCGGCCTGTTCGATATGCTCCATGACGCCGCCGATGACCACGGCGCCCGTGGCGTCGGCCACGGCGTCGACGTCGAGTTCGAACGCGTCTTCGAGGAACTTGTCGATCAGGACGGGGTGCTCCGGCGACGCGTCGACCGCACCGGTCATGTAGCGATCGAGCGCCCCGGCGTCGTACACGATCGCCATCGCCCGTCCGCCCAGCACATAGGACGGTCGCACGACGAGCGGATAGCCGATCTTGCCGGCGACCTCCCGCGCTTCGTCCCGGGACGTGGCGATGCCGCTGGGCGCCTGCGGGATTCCCAGCTCCCAGAGCAGCGTCGCGAAACGCTTCCGATCCTCGGCCAGGTCGATCGAATCAGGCGAGGTGCCCAGAATCGCGACGCCCGCCTGTTGCAGACCCAGCGCGAGCTTGAGGGGCGTCTGCCCCCCGAATTGCACGATACACGACACCTCGCCGCCGGCGGACCGTTCCGTCGCGATCACGGCGAGTACGTCCTCCAGCGTCAGCGGCTCGAAGTACAGCCGATCCACCGAGTCGTAGTCGGTCGAGACCGTCTCGGGATTGCAGTTGATCATCACGGTTTCGAGCCCTTCTTCCTTGAGCGCGAACGCCGCGTGACAACAACAGTAATCGAACTCGATGCCCTGACCGATGCGGTTGGGGCCCGAACCGAGAATCACCACCTTGCGCCGATCATTGGGCGCCGACTCGCATTCCTGTTCGTACGTGCCATAGAGATAGGGCGTGTACGATTCGAACTCGGCGGCGCAGGTATCGATTCGCTTATAGACTGGCGCCAAACCCGCTTCTCGGCAGCGATCTCCGATGAGCGATGCCCCGACCCCGAGCAGACCACCCACCTCTTCATTGCCGAAACCGGCGCGTTTCAGCACCTGCAGCAGCTCGCGTGACATTTCCCGCAACCCGACCAGCGCCGCCGACCGCTGCAGTTCCACAATTTCTGCGAATTGCGTCAGGAACCAGGGATCGATCCTGGTCAGCTCGTGGATCCGACTGACGCTCCAGCCGCGCTCCAGCGCCCGGAACACTGCGAGCATCCGGCGGTCGGTCGGCACCACGAGTTGCCGCCGAAGCGCCGCGTCGTCCTCCTCGTCGCCGGCGGGCCGCCCGAAGAGCCGTGCATTCTGACCGATCTCGAGCGACCGGAACCCCTTGAGAAACGCCTCTTTGAACGTGCGTCCGATCGCCATCGCCTCACCGACCGACTTCATCTGCGTCATCAGCGTGCGGTCGGCCTGCGGAAACTTCTCGAATGTCCAACGCGGCACCTTGACCACCACATAGTCGATGGCAGGTTCGAACGACGCCGGCGTGAGCCGGGTAATGTCGTTGGGAATCTCGTCGAGACGATAGCCCAGCGCGAGCTTCGCCGCGATCTTGGCGATCGGGAACCCGGTCGCCTTGGAGGCCAACGCCGACGACCGCGAGACACGCGGATTCATTTCGATCGCGACCATCCGGCCGTTCGCCGGGTCGACCGCGAACTGGATGTTCGACCCGCCGGTCTCCACCCCGACCCGGCGAATGATCCGCCGGGCGGCGTCCCGCATCCGCTGATACTCCTTGTCGGTGAGCGTCAGCGCCGGGGCCACCGTGATGCTGTCACCGGTGTGCACGCCCATCGGGTCGATATTCTCGATCGAGCAGACGACCACGAAATTGTCCGCCGCGTCGCGCATTACCTCGAGCTCGAACTCCTTCCATCCGATCACCGACTCCTCAATGAGAATTTCGTGCACGGGGCTCAGCTCGATACCGCGGGTGACGACCTCCCGGAACTCTTCGATGTTGTAGGCGATTCCGCCGCCGACGCCGCCCAGGGTGAACGAGGGACGGATGATGGCGGGGAATCCCAAGTCATCCACGACGCTGAGCGCCTCGTCGAGCGACTTGGCATAGGCGCTGGCCGGCAGGTCGATGCCGATAGACTCCATCGCCTCGCGGAACTTCAGGCGATCCTCGGCCACGGTGATGGCCTCGATCGAGGCGCCGATCAGGGTGACCCCGAACTCGTCGAGCACGCCATGCGCATCGAGGTCGACTGCCAGATTCAGCGCGGTCTGCCCCCCGACGGTCGGCAGCAGGGCGTCCGGACGTTCCTTCTCGATGACCGCCCTCACCACCTCCCACGTCAGTGGTTCGACGTAGGTCCGGTCGGCGACTTCCGGGTCGGTCATGATCGTCGCCGGATTCGAGTTGACCAGGACAACCTCGAGCCCCTCCGACCGTAGCGCCTTGCAGGCCTGGGTCCCCGAATAGTCGAACTCGCAGGCCTGACCGATCACGATCGGGCCGGAACCAACCACCAGGATTCGTTGGATGTCCGTGCGGCGTGGCATGACGTCGTCAGAGGTGTCCGTGGGGTTCAGCGGGCTCGACGATCCATCTCCTCGATGAACCGCGAGAACAGATAGTCGGCGTCGTGCGGCCCGGGCGAAGCCTCGGGATGATACTGCACACAGAATGCGGGCTGGCGGCGGTGTCGAAATCCCTCGACCGTGCCGTCGTACAGGTTCAGATGAGTCACCTCGACGTCGTCGGGCAGCGATTCCGGATCGACCGCGAACCCATGATTCTGACTGGTGATTTCGACCTGTCCGGTGCTCACCTGTCGTACGGGATGATTGCCGCCGCGGTGGCCGAACTTGAGCTTGTAGGTGGCGCCGCCCATTGCCAACGCGAGCACCTGATGCCCGAGACAGATTCCGAACACCGGCACGTCGGCCGCGAGCACCGCCCGAGCGTTGTTCACCGCGTACTCGAGCGGCGCCGGGTCGCCGGGACCGTTGCTGAGAAAGACCCCGTCCGGTTCCATCGCCAGCAGATCGCCTGCCGGCGCCGCCGCCGGGAACACGCGCACCTGGCAGCCATGCGCCGCCAGCCTCCGCAGGATGTTGCGTTTGAGTCCGAAGTCGTAGGCCGCGATCCGCAGCGGGCGACCTGAACGCTGGCCGGGCGGCAGCCGGAAGCCGTCCGGTTCGAGACCGGACCCGCCGCCGCCCCCGGGCCAGTCGTAGGGCGCCGTGCAACTGACGGTGCGGACCAGATCGCTACCCTCCATGGGTGTCACTCTGCCCGCCTCCGCGACCAGCGCGTCCGGATCGACGTGTCCGGTCCCGATGACCCCGCGCATCACACCGGTGCTCCGCAGGACGCGGGTCAGGGCGCGGGTGTCGATACCGGAGATGGCCACGATGCCGTGGTCCGTCAGATAGTCGCGAAGCGTCCCCTCCGCGCGCCAGTTGCTGGCGACCGGCGAAAGGTCACGCATCACGAACCCCGCCACCTGCGGGCGGACAGACTCGGCATCCTCGGCGGCCACGCCGTAGTTGCCGATCTGCGGGCAGGTCATCGTGACGATCTGCCCTGCGTAGGAGGGATCGGTCAACACCTCCTGATAGCCGGTCATGCCCGTGTTGAACACGACCTCGCCGCGAGCGGCACCCTCGGCGCCACCCGCGGTTCCGCGATACCAGGTTCCGTTTTCGAGAGCGAGGACGGCGTTCATCGGCGGGCGCGGTCGAGGGAGGCCGTCACGCGGGCCTGTGTGGACGAGTCCACCCGAACCGTCGTCACCCACTGGCGATAACCGTCCTGCTTGAACTCGACCTCATGGAGACCAGCCGCTACATCGGGAATGAGCATCGGTGTCTCGCCGACCAGCCGCTTGTCCAGCCACACCTGGACACCCCGTGGCCGCGTGTCGGCGAAAATGGATCCTAACCCAAGCGGTGCGATTTCGGGGACACCGATGCGAATCAAGTCGGCCTGCACCGCGGCGATCGGGTCATCCGCGGCGATGGCCAGACGCCGTTCCTGCGACTCGTACCCGTCGAGCGTCAGGACGACATCGTAGTTGTCGTGCGGCAGTTGCGACAGCACCAGCGGCGTGGTCCCGCGGACTTCGCCGTTCACGACGACCTGTGCGCCGGGCGGCGTCGTGCGGACCAGCAGGCGACCGTCAGCGACGACGGACCGCTGAGCGGGGGCGGGCGGCGTCAGGGCCTGAACGGCCGGTTCGCGGATCGGCCGGGGCACCGGCGGCTGGGCGGACGCGGGCGGCTGGGCACGGCGCGGCGACGGTGCCGGCGCGTTCGCGCCCGCAGGGTTCGCGGTCGACTCCGCCGCGCCGCCCGCCGGCCCATCGGATACCGTCACCTCGCTGAACTCCTGCCCAACGGCGGCGCCTGCCGCCGGCTCCAAGGCGGCAACTGCCGCCGGCTCCAGGGCGGTCTCCGGCGGCGGCGCGGGGGCCGGTACGCCGGTGCCGCCGCCCGCCAGCATGGTGTCGGACGGCGCATCCGCGTCCGGCGAACCGTTGCCGCCGACAAGACCGAATCCGATGGCGAACGCTGCCGCCACCACGACGAGTGCGACGGCGACGAATGGGAGCGTCAACGACCGTCGGGCCGAGGGTGTCCAGCCCTCGACGGCGCCGCCGATCAGCACGTCGTCAGGCTCATCGTCGTACTCCGCTCCGGCGTACTCGGCTGCGTCGGGCTCCGCGTCGGCGTCAATGTCCCCGGCGTAGCCGGCGTCTCCGGTGGGCGGAGACGGAAAACGGTGGGTTTCCGGCGTCGTCTCCTCCTCTTCTTTGTCCATTGCCACCGTGTCTTCGCCATCGTCCACGTACGCGAGCCGGTCGTCGTGGTCGGTCAGCACGATCGTTCCATAGCCGCCCCCATCGCCCCCCTCAGACCCGCCAGCGTCCGGCCCGGTTTCCCAGTCCTCGGCGTCGACGGCGGCCAGCGCGGGGTCCTCGGCCGGGAGGTCGCCCGCCGCCACCGCGTCGTCGCCCTGTTCGGTCTCGACGTCGTCCACGGCGAACGCGACGTTCTCCTCCCCAACCGCGACATGGTCCTCGGCGACTGCGACAGGGGGCTCCTCGGAGTCGGCGTCGTCCTCGTCGGGTGGCACTGCGTCCGGTTCCGCCCGATCGAGACGCCGTTCGCTCCAGTCGAACTCACGTTCAGGTTCCGGCTCTGGTTTGCGCCTGATCGCCATATCCGCTCCCTCGATCCCCGCTCCGGTGATTTCCGGCCCCTCATCGGCCGCATGCCCGACCGTCAGGTCCATCCAGGGTGCGATCGGACGCGCTGCCGGGTCGTTGTCTTCGTCCTCCGCAGTGTCCGCCGCACCGCTGCCCACGAGCATTTCCGGCTGCCCATGCGCCCCGGACCAGCCGACCGCCTCTGCGAGTTCGCCAGCGAACATCGTCGCGGAACCGGGCCGCGCCGCGGGACGCTCAGCCAGCGCCGCGGCGAACAATCTCGTCACGCGGCCGACGTCTCGCACACCCGCCACTCGCCCGAGCCGCTCCAGAAGCTGTTCACGTGTCCCGACCGCTCGGCGCCCCGTGAGCATCTCGTAGACGACGGCGGCCAACGCGAACCGGTCTGCCGCCGCGCCCCGGCCGGCGCCGGCGATCTGCTCGGGCGCGGTATACGGACGGCGCAGCGGTGCCTGCAGACCGACCCGCTCGAGCGCCGTGACCAGGCCGAATCCGGTCACCCTCGGCAACGCGGGGGTGACGAACAGATCGCGCAGGTGCAGGGCGCCATGGGTCAGGCCGGCGGCGTGGGCAGCATCGAATCCCTCGGCCAACTGGACCACGATTGGGAGCGCGTTCCGGATGGACACGGAGGCGTCGTGCCTCACGACGGTGTCGAGCGACTGGGCCGCCACGTATTCCGACGCCAGGTACGGCAGCAGGTCAGACAGGCCCGCGCCAATCGGAGAGACCAGGACGGGATGCGCCGCCCCGGCGTGCACGGTCTCTTGCAGGACCGACGCGAAGGTGCTCGATTGCTCGGGGAGCAGATCGAGATGAAACGCCTTGAGCGCAATCGCTCGCGTCTCATCCTGCGCGGACGCCCGGAACACCGGCCCGAGAACTCCGACGCCGATCTGCTGCATGACCCGGTAGGGGCCGAATGCGTGTGGAGGAGACGGGGGTGTCGAATCGTCGAGCATCAGGGGAACGTTGCCTGAAACCGGTTGTACAAAATAGCACCGAAGTGCACTATTTTTCAATACGATAGGGCCACTCCGGCACCGTGTGCGCGGACAGGAAGCGCCGAATCGCGGCGCAGCGCCTTACGGCGCCGGCAGCTTGACACCCCTTGACCTGCTCTGCGACAGTGATCGTCTGTGTCTTCCGATCGCTCCCCCACTGGTCTTCCAGATTCGCTGGCCGTCGATGTCCGGCATTTTCCAGGCATGAAACCCCTGGCCGCCGAGTACACGGCCAGTTTCAGCACGCTGGCCCCATTCTTCGCCGGCGACCCGAACGACGATGCGGCCTGGCAAGCGGCGATCTCTGCGCGCGCGGCGCTCGACGCCCCGGCCCGGATCAGCCCGTTGCTGCGGGACCAGCAGCGCACCCGTCGCGCACCTGTTGCCGCCATCGCCGCCGCCGAACGGCTCGCCGCTCCGAATGCGGTCGCGGTCGTGACCGGACAGCAGGCGGGACTCTTCGGCGGACCGCTCTACACGCTGCTGAAGGCGATCTCGGCCGTCCGGCTGGCCCGAGAGGTAGAAGGGCGCCATGGCGTCCCGGCCGTGGCCGTCTTCTGGATCGACGCCGAGGACCACGATCTCGACGAGATCCGTGGCTGCGGCGTACTCGACGCGGACCTCGCATTGCGGACATTGTCTCTCCCGACGCCGGCTGCGCCGATCGGCGCACCGGCGTCGACGGTCACAATCGGCGGCGAGATCGACTCGGTGATCGACGCGCTGGCGGCGACGCTGACGCCGACCGACTTCACCATGGAGCTCGTCGACACCCTGCGCGAGGCCTACACGCCGGGCCGCGGCCTGGTCGAGGCGTTCGCCATCTGGCTCGAGCAGCGCCTCGGTCATCTCGGGCTGGTGGTCTTCGACGGCTCCGACCCGGCAGCCAAGCCACTGGCGGCGCCGTTGTTCGAACGGGAACTCCTCAACCCGGGCGTCACGGCGTCCCTGGCCCGGGCGGCGGGCCAACGCCTCGAAGCGGCGGGATTCCATGCCCAGGTGCGAGCGCTGCCCGGGTCGGTGGGTCTGTTTCTGTTAGGCCACTCGCGCAGGGCAATCCGGACCGACAACGGCAACCTGCGGGTCGGCAAGGAACGCGTCAGTCCCGGGGAGTTGCTGAGCCGCCTCCACGGCGACGCGGCCTGCCTCGGTCCGAACGTGCTGCTGCGTCCCATCGTGCAGGATCGCCTGTTTCCCACCGTCTGCTATGTCGCCGGACCGAACGAACTCGCCTATCTGGGCCAGTTGAAGGAGGTCTACGAGCATTTCGGCATTCCGATGCCGCTGATGGCCCCGCGTCTCAGCGCGGCGCTGGTCGACGCCGCGGTCCTCAAGTTCGTCCGGCGCTACGACATCGCCGTAGAGTCCCTGCACGCGCAGGATGAAGCGGTGCTCAACCGTCTGCTCAGCGCCCAGCTTCCTGACACGGTGGATGAAGCGATGCAGACCACGGCCGCTGCCATCCGGGACCGGATGCAGGTGCTCGCGGCGACAGTCAGCCGCGTCGACCCGACCCTCTCCGGGGCGGCGGGGTCAACCCTCGATCGCATGGAACGGGATCTTGGCAACCTGCAGAACAAGGTCGTGCAGGCCGCCAAACGGCGCAACCAGACCCTGCGCCGGCAGTTCGCGCGCGCCCAGACGCAGCTTTTTCCCCACGGCGCCCCGCAGGAGCGGGTAGTCGGGGCGGTGTACTTCCTGAACCGCTACGGCCCCGCTCTGATCGATCGGCTCGCCACCGACACGCGCCTCGACACGAACCACCACTGGGTAATAACCATCTGACGCTAGACGGGACGGCCGGGGCTCCAGAAGCTGACGCGATCGACCGATACCATCGGCGTGAACGCGACACGCACGCCCGCGAGGCGGAAGTCCGGCCGGCGTCCGTCGAACAGGCGGCGGCGCACCAGAACGTCTACCGCCTCACGGTGGGGTCGGACAGCGGCGTTGACCGCGATGCTCGTCCTGTCGTGCCTGCTTGGTGGCGGGACGCTCGCGTACCGCACCCTGTCGCGTCAACTGGACGACCATCTGGCCGGCGGCTGGGCTCCAGCCCCAGCCGAACTGTTCGCATCCGACGTCGAGATCTGGCAGGGCATGCTGCTGGACCCGGCTGAACTGGCGCGCCTGCTCGACGAGTTGGGGTATGTGCGCCGCAACCAGGCGCGCGGGGCGGGCGAGTTTGCCGTCGTGACGGACGCCGTCACCTTGCTTGAACAGCGCGGCACGCGGCGCGGCCGCACCGTGGTTGTGCGCCTCGCCCTGGATGCGGCCGACGAGACGCACGTCGCAAGCATCGAGGTCCCGCCGGCGACCACCATCGACCGTCTTCAACTCGGTGCGCCGCTGCTGTCGACCCGATCCCGGGAGACCCGTGCGAAGCGGCGTGTCATTCCGCTGCAGGAAATACCGGTTCCGGTCGTCCAGGCGATTCTGGCGGCGGAGGATGCCCGGTTCTTCGACCATTCTGGTATCGATCCGCGCCGCATTGCCGGCGCCGCGGTCACCAATCTCAGCGGCGAACGCGATACGCTGGTCGGCGCCAGCACGCTGACCCAGCAGTTGATCAAGAACGCGCTGCTGACGCCAGAGAAAACGTTCACCCGCAAGCTGCACGAACAGGCGCTGGCCATGTTGCTCGAACGTCGGCTGCCGAAGACCCGCATATTGGAGTTGTACCTGAACGGGGTCTATCTGGGGCAGCACGGATCGTTCGCGACGCACGGGGTCGCACAGGGCGCCCGGGCGCTGTTCGGCAAGGACCTTGACAACATCACGCTCGGTGAGGCGGCGACCATGGCCGGCATCATCCAGGCGCCTCACACGAATGCTCCGGGGCGCCACCCCGAACGCGCGCGCGCCCGGCGCAACAATGTGCTGCAGGCGATGGTCGATCTGGACTTCATCACCCCGGATGCGGCCCTGTCGGCGGCCCGCGAGCCCATCAGCCAGCCACCACTGCTCCCGGACGTCGAGGCGCCCTATTTCACCGATCTCGTCACACGTCGGCTGGCGGCCCTGGCGCCCGCCGGCGCCGAGGGGGTCAGGGTCGACACAACCCTCGACCTCCATGTGCAGCGTGTGGCCGAAGCCTCCATACGACGGGGTCTGATCCGCATCGGGCAACGGACCGCCGCGGGCGCATCGTCGCCGGCGCAAGCGGCCCTGGTCGCCGTCGATCTGCGGGACGGCGCGATTCGGGCCCTGGTCGGCGGCGGCTCGTATCGCGACTCGCAGTTCAATCGCGCCGAACGGGCGCGGCGGCAGCCGGGATCCATCGTGAAACCGTTCGTCTATCTGGCGGCCCTCGAACGCGCCCGGACAGACCCGAACTTCAGGTTCACGCCGGCCACGTTGATCGACGATGCCCCGGCCACGTTCGTCCACGACAATCGGCGCTGGCGGCCGACCAATTTCAACCACGTCTACGACGGATCCATCACCGCGCGTATGGCGCTGGCCCGGTCACGGAACGTGGCCACCGTCAAAGTGGCGGAACAGGCGGGATTCAAGGCGATCGCCGAACTCTGGGCGGCGGCGTCGGGCGGTACAGTCCCGCCGGCCTATCCCTCGCTGGCGCTGGGCGCGTTCGAAGTTACCCCGCTGGAAGTCGCCTCGGCGTACGCGACGCTGGCCAACGGCGGCCAGCGCCTGCCGGTTCATGCGATTCGGCGTATCACCACCGGCCGGGGCACGCCAACGGCGATGCCTGCCGGCGCGCCGCGACGGGTGGCCTCGGCCGACAGCGCGTACCTGGTCACGCGCATGCTGCGCAGCACCTTCGACGACGGGACGGCCGTCGCCGCGCGCCGGCAGGGATTTCAGCACGTGGCCTCGGGCAAAACCGGGACGACCGACGACCTGCGCGACGCCTGGTTCGCCGGGTTCACGCCGACCCTGCTGACGGTGGTCTGGGTCGGCCGGGACGACGGCAGCCCCCTCGGTCTGACCGGGGCGGATGCGGCTCTGCCCATCTGGACCGACTTCATGCGGCAGGTCCAGGCCGGACGGCCATCTGCCAGCGGGCGCCCGCCGCCCAACGTCACGCTGGTCAGAATCGATCCGCGATCGGGCGGCCGGGCGACCGCGCGTTGTCCCGAACAGCTCGAAGAGGCGTTTCGTGAGGGTACCGAGCCGCACGGCGTCTGCCCTCTTCACTGAACGGCGCGCCGCGCCCCACCATCAAAGGTATAATCCGGAAGATGCCTGCATGGCGCGCCATCTCATGCGGAGTGTGTCTGCTGACGCTCCTATCCGCCGCCTGTGGCGCTACGGCGCCCGCCGAGTCGGAACCTGCGCCGGTCGCGGCGGTCGCGCCGCCGACTGTCCCGGTGGTCGATCCGGTCCCCGAGCAACTGCCCGACGCCGTCGCCCGTGTCAACACCCACCGCATCACCGGCGACGAGCTGGAACGGGCGGTGCGCAGCGCAGAGATCCAGGCCGGTCAGGCCCTGCCTGCGCAGTTGCGGGATCAGGTCTATCGATCGGTCCTCGATCGGCTTGTCTCCTTTCATCTGCTGCTCCAGGAGTCGGAGACACGCCGACTGACGGTCGACGACGCCGCGATCGAGCAACGGCTCGCCGGACTACGCAGCAACTTCCCCAACGACGAGGCGTTCGAATCGCAACTCGCCAGTTGGGACACGACCATCGAGATCCTGCGCGAGGAGACCCGCCGGGACATGCTGGTGGAACAGGTGCTCGAGACGGTCGTCATGGCCGGCATCGACATCGACGCCGGCGCGGCGCGATCGTTCTACGATCAGCATACGGAGCAGTTCCTCGAAGGCGGCGGCGCACGCGCACGCCACATTCTGATTGGCATCAGTCCGGACGCGGACGCCGCGGCCAAGGCGCTGGCGCACGAGCGGGCCGAGGCCTTGCTGCGCGAGGCGCAGGATGGCGCCGACTTCGCCGATCTGGCTCGCACCCACTCGGAAGATCCAGGGTCGGCGTCCAACGGAGGTGACCTGGGTCTGGTGGCCAGGGGCCAAACCGTCCCAGACTTCGAGACGGCGCTGTTCGCGCTCGACACCGGCGAAATCAGCGGCGTGGTGGAAACGCCGTTCGGTTTCCATCTGATTCAACTGGTCGCACTCGAGGAACCGCGCACCGTGCCGTTCAATGAAGCCAGCGGACAGATTCACGAGTTCCTCTTGCGTCAGGAACAACAGGCGCGCACGGAAGCGTTCGTCGCCGAACTGCTGGCGAACAGCGACATTGAGATTCTGATCTGAGCGCACGCGAGACGGCCATGAGAAACGAAGAGGTGTTCGACGCGGTCGCGGACGCACTGCGGCGCGGGGAACCTGCGGCCCTCGTGACGATCATTCGCGCCCAGGGATCGACGCCCCAGCGGGTGGGCGCGAAGATGCTCGTTTTTCCCGATGGGCGGATCGTGGGCACCATCGGAGGAGGGTGCTACGAAAACGAGGCCTTCTGGAAGGCGCGGACCGCCATCGAAACACGCCAGCCGGTCATCGCCAAGTACGAGTTGGCCGACGACATCGCCGAGGATTCCGGATTGATCTGCGGTGGACAGATGGAAGTCTATATCGAACCGCTCGAACCTGCACCGGCGCTCTACCTGGTGGGGGCCGGGCACGTGGCCTACCACCTGGCGCAAGCGGCGGTCAAGGTCGGTTTCCGGCTGCACGTCATCGACGACCGCGAGAAGTTCGCCAACGCCGAGCGCTTTCCTGATGCCAAGGAGATCGTGGTCGATGCGATTCCCGAGTGGCTGACGCAGGCCGAGATGCCGCCCCACGCCTTCGCGGTCATCCTGACCCGAGGCCACCGACAGGATATGGACGCGTTGCGGGCGCTCGTCCCCAAGCAACTCCGGTATCTGGGCTTGATCGGCAGTCGGGCCAAGGTCGCCCGCATCTACGAGGTCCTCGAGACCGAGGGGGTGACACCGGAACAGTTGCGCCGCGTGCACGCTCCGGTCGGGCTCGACCTGGGCGCGGTGACGCCACAGGAAATCGCGGTCAGCATCCTCGCCGAATTGATCGGTGTAAAGTACGGCAGAATCGGCGCCGATGCGCCGGACGACGACGTGCAGACAGCAAGGCCGCTCCGATGGGCTCCCCGCGGCGTGGCCGCGGTGAATCCACTCTAGCGGTCGGTGAGTTCCCCTGCCCCGGGCCCACCGTCTCCCGGCATCCCCCGCTGACATCGTGCGGGGGGTATACTGAATTGACGATGGCTCAGCGATCCATGTCACCCGGCGGCGCAGGCGCGGACCTGCCGGAGCGGACCCGTGGCGTGCTGGCGGCGCTGATCCGGGAGTACATCAATCACGGGACTCCGGTGTCGTCCCGGTGGCTGGCCACGCACGGCGGCTTCGGGCTGTCGTCGGCGACGGTGCGCAATACGCTGGCGCGTCTCGAAGACGCCGGCTTCGTGTCGCAGCCACACACCTCAGCCGGACGGGTACCCACCGATCTGGGCTACCGCCGCTATGTCGACTACCTGCTGGAACATCGGCGGGCGGCCAGATCGACGTCGGACGTCGAAGCCCGCCTGCGCCAGGCCGGTTCGGTCCAGGGCGTTCTGTCGAATGTCTCCCACGAGCTGTCGCGGGTGTCGCATCACCTCGGATTCGTGCTCGCCCCCACAATCGAGGTGGCCGGGTTCGAACACATTCAGTTCGTTCCACTCGAGGGCACGCGCATCCTCGTCCTCGTCGAAGCGCAGGGACAGCAGGTCTGCCACAAGGTCGTCGATATCGGCGAACAGGTCCAACGCAGCGAACTCGAGCAGGGCGCGAACTATCTGAATCGGGAGTTTCGCGGCCTGACGCTCGGCGAGGTTCGCACCGCGGTCATCGAACATCTGCGCCAGGAGCAGGTGCTGTGCGACCAGCTCCTCTCCCGCTCGCTACGGCTGGCCAGCTCCACCCTCGAGGACATGGTTCCGCGCGACAGCGTCTATGTCGACGGCGTCACGTCGCTTTTCGACGAGGTCTCGGACGACGGCCCCCCGATGGACACCATACGGGCGTTGCTGGCGGTGATGCAGGAGAAACATCGACTCATCCGTTTGCTGAGCGAGTATCTGGACGCCAGCGGGCTGACCGTCGTGATCGGCGCCGAACACTCGGCTGCCGATCTCAGACCATTCAGCCTGATCGCCTCAACCTACTTTCACGGCCGACGGACCGGCACCATCGGAGTGATCGGCCCACGTCGGATGCGGTACTCACGCGCCATCGCGACCGTCGACAGCGTGTCTCAGGCTGTCAGCCGCGTGCTCGTGGACCAGCCGCCCCCACCCGCAGATGATGCACGACGATCACCCTAAGGAGCAGTCTGAACCAATAGTGCAACCCGCGGATCAGCCTGACACGGCCGCGCCGCGCGACGACACCGCGGCGCCGCACGCGGGCGATTCGGCAGGTGACGGCGACAACGCGGCCGAACAGGAAACCGGACCTGATGCGGAAGCGCGCCGGCAACGCGACGAGTACTACGAACGGCTACTGCGCACGACCGCCGAGTTCGACAATTTCCGGAAGCGCACGGACCGCGAGCGGCGCGACTGGGCCGAGCAGGCGGCCACGGATCTGCTGACCGACCTTCTGCCCGTGGTCGACGACCTCGAGCGGGCGCTGGCGGCCGAGACCCAGGACGGCGAAGCCTACCGTCGCGGTGTGGAGATCATCCACAAGCAACTGCTCGAGATCATGGCCCGACGAGGTGTCACCCCGATTGCATCGGTCGGCGCCGACTTCGACCCGAACCTTCATCAGGCCGTCACGCACGAGTCCAGCGACGTGCATCGGGACGGCGAAGTGATTGAAGAACTGCGCCGTGGATACCTGCTGCGCGACCGGTTGCTGCGAGCGTCGATGGTCAAGGTGGCGAAAGCGTGACGACACGGGACTACTACGAGGTGCTGGGTGTCCCGCGCACCGCCGACGACGCTGAAATCAAGAGCGCGTACCGCAAACTGGCGCTCAAGTATCATCCCGATCGGAATCCGGACGACAAGGCGGCCGAAGAACGATTCAAGGAAGCGGCTGACGCATACGCCGTGCTGGCCGATCCGACCAAGCGGGGTCGTTACGATCAGTTCGGTCACGCAGGCGTCGGCGCCAGCGGCGGCGGTTTCGACCCCACGGTCTTCTCGGATTTCGGCGACATCCTGGGCGGTCTTGGCGACCTGTTCGGGTTCGGCAGCGGCGGCCGGCACGGTGGAGTGCGGCGCGGCGCCGACCTGCGCTACGACCTCGACATCACATTCGAGGAAGCGGCCTCCGGAACCGATACCACGTTGCAGATCCCACGGGAGGAACCGTGCGGTACCTGTGACGGGTCAGGGTCGGCGCCCGGCAGTTCACCGGAACAGTGCTCCCAATGCCGGGGCCGTGGTCAGGTCCGGTTCCAGCAAGGCTTCCTGACGGTGGCCCGCACCTGCCCGCGCTGCGGCGGCATCGGCCGTGTCATCGCCAGACCGTGTCAGACGTGCCGCGGGAATGGCAAGGTCACCCGCGAGCGAAAGCTGACCGTGAAGATACCCGCCGGAATTGCCACCGCGCAACGCCTCCGGCTGACTGGCGAGGGCGAGTACGTCGGCCGCGGCGGCCAGCCGGGAGATCTTTATGTCGTCATACACGTCGCCGAACACCCGTTCTTCCGGCGCGACGGCGACGATCTGCTCTACGAAGTGCCGGTCTCGTTTCCCACGCTCGCCCTCGGCGGCGAGATTCAGGTTCAGACCCTGACCGACACGACCGCCATTCAGATTCCGAAGGGTACCCAGACGGGCACCCGTTTTCGGCTGCGCGGCCGGGGCATGCCCAATGTGGGTGGTCGAGGTCAGGGCGATCTGTATGTCGAGGTCAGGGCGGCGGTGCCCAACAGACTGAGCCGCGAGCAGACGACTCTTATCAAGCATCTCGACGCCACGATGCCGGACCGGGTCCATGATCCTGTGTCGGCCGGCGCCACCGACGAGGAGCGCCCGTTCTTCGAGCGCGTCAAAGACATATTCGGTTAGCTTCCGGGCGCGCGCACATCTGGCCAGACGCGCTTACAGGTCGCCCCAGATGTACTGCAGTACCGACACCGCGCACACGACGACGGCGTCGGCGCGCAGCGTGCGGCGCCCGAGCGTCATCGGGAGGAACCCGGCGGCGCGGGCCGCGGCGATTTCCTCCGCGCTCCAGCCGCCCTCCGGCCCCACCGCAAGGGTCGCGGCGGCCGGGGGCGTCCACTCACGGAGCCGGCGGAGCGAGTCTGCCTCACCGCTGGCGTCCGGCTCGACCAGCAGCAACCGCAGGGCCGAACGATCTTCGGCAACGAGGGTCCGGAACGGGACCGGCAGTCTCACCTGCGGCACGACGGCGCGGCGGCACTGCTTGGCCGAGGCGACCGCAATGCGCGTCCATCGATCCGGGTCGCGCCCGCCGACCCCGGTTCTCGCGGTGATGAGCGGTTGCAGGGCCGTCGCGCCGACCATGGTGACGTCCCGTACGACGGTGTCGAACTTCCGACCCTTCAACAGCGCCTGCGCCACGGTCAGCGCGACGGACGGTTCAGGCGGCGGGACCACTGCCTCGCAGGGTCTGACCAACGTCCGCCGGGCATCGGCCTGTTCGACCCGGGCGAGATACTCGGCGCCCCGGCCGTCGAAGATCGCCACCGTGTCGCCGCGGCCCAATCGCAGCACACGTACGAGATGAGCCGCCTCCGCCGGAGGGAGCGCCACCACGGCATCGAGCCCGGTCAGACCGGGAACATGAAAGCGCGGCGGCATCCACCGGATCATAGCAGCCCGTGGTGGAACCCCGCGGTGCACAGAGATCTGGTCGTGACAATGCCGCGCTCGGCCGCGGCACGGCGCGACGAGGGAGCACACCGGACATGTGAGACCCCGGCAGTCAGACGCCCAGCGCCGCCCCAGACAGGATGCAGCACCAATCGAATGCAGCCGGGCTTGCGCCGCGGACTGCTATACTTTCGCTCTTCATGCTGTTCGCCGATCACCCCCTCGGAAAATACAAGATCGTGTCCGCGCTGGGCAGTGGGGGCTTCGGCGCCGTCTATCTGGCGGAAGACACCTGGATCAACAAGAAAGTCGCACTCAAGGTGCCCCACCGGCAGGATCTGGATTTCAGCGAGTTGCTGCGTGAGCCGCGCCTGCTGGCCAGCCTGAACCACCCCAACATCGTCTCCATCACAACCGCCGAGAAACAGGACAACCTGTTCTTCATCGTGATGGAATACGTGCCGGGTACCACGCTCGAAACGGTCATCGCCAGCGGCGGTCGCCTCGATATCGAACGCGCCATCGACTACGCGATCCAGATCGGCCGGGCGCTGGAACACGCCCACGCGCAGGGTGTCATCCACCGGGACCTTCGCCCGGCCAACGTGCTGGTGTCGGAATCGGGCACCCTCAAAGTGGCGGACTTCGGCACGTCTCGTTTTCTCGACATCACGGCGCACGGCACGACGGTCATCGGCAGCCCCCTGTACATGGCGCCAGAGCAGTTTCGCGGCGAAACAGTCTTTGCCTCCGACCTGTATTCCCTGGGCGTCACCATGTATCAGATGCTGACCGCCGAGCGGCCGTACGACACCCCCGCGCCCGGCCATCTGGACAAGCTGCGACACGGCGACTGGGTGCGCGCCCCCGATCTGCTGAACAGCGCGATCCCGACCGCGCTCAGCAGTATCGTTATGCGCGCGCTGGCGCCGGCGGTGACGGACCGCTACCAGCGCGCCAGCGAGCTCATCCTTGATCTCGAACGGGTGCGGGACGGCCGCGGGCTGACGTCGCCGGGAGGCAGGGCCGCCGCGGGTGCGCGCGGGCTCTCCGCCCGCGGCGGCGCACCCGTGACGCTGCCGACCTCGACGCCGACGCCGCGGGCGCGATCACGCGAGCGCGAGACGCCGCCCGCCGGCTTCTGCTGGCATTGCCACAAGCCGCTGCACGCTCGAGCCGACCGCTGCCCCTTCTGCGGCGAACGCAGCGACCCGCGCCACGCGCGCGGGACCGGGAATTGAGTTGCACCACACCGGTCGGAGCACTACACTTCTTCAAGTGACTGAGAACGTTGGGTGTTGGCAGGTTTCGCGATGAGTTTTGGCAGTGGCAAGATCTGGATGAATGGTGCGCTCGTCGACTGGGCCGATGCGCGCATTCACATCGGTTCGCACGTTGTCCACTACGGCAGCGGCGTATTCGAGGGGGCACGCTGCTACGACACGCCGAAAGGGGCAGCCTGTTTCCGCCTCGACGCGCACCTGCGCCGTCTGTACGACTCGGCCACGATCTACCGCATGACCTACGACCTCGATCTCCCGGCGTTTCATGACGCCGTGCTCGACACGATTCAAGCCAACAGCTACACCGCCTGCTACATCAGACCCCTGCTCTATCGGGGGTATCACGAGCTTGGGGTCAGCCCCTTTCAGTGCCCCGTCGAGGCGGCGATCCTGGTGTGGCGCTGGGGAGCCTATCTTGGCGAAGACGCACTCGAGAAAGGGGTTGATGTTCAGGTCAGTTCGTGGGCTCGCGGCGCTCCGAACACGTTTCCGGCGATGGCGAAGTCAACCGCCAACTACGCCAATTCACAGCTCATCAAGATGGAAGCGACCCTCAACGGCTACGCGGAGGGAATCGCGCTCGATACCTCCGGGCTGGTCAGCGAAGGCAGCGGGCAGAACATCTTTGTCGTTCGCGACGACGTAATCCTCACGCCGCCGATGGGCGGTTCCGTGCTTCCCGGCATCACACGCGACGTGATCATGACCCTGGCCCGCGACCTGGGCATCACGCTGCGCGAGCAGCCGATTCCCCGCGAGATGCTCTACATCGCCGACGAGGTCTTCTTCACCGGCACGGCGGCCGAAGTCTCGCCCATCCGCAGCATCGACAAGATCATGGTCGGGAACGGCCGGCGCGGGCCGGTGACCGCCGCCGTCCAGCGCCGCTTCTTCGAGGTCGTGAACGGGAGCGTCCCGGACACCCACGGCTGGCTCACCTACGTCTACCCGACCCACGTGGCCGCGCCGGAAACGGTGACCGCGGCCAGGACACGCTGACACGAGGCGGCGTCGCGTCCGATCTGCGGGCCCGTGTGCACCACCTCCAGAATGCCTCCACCACGGACGCCTTCCGCGTATCATGCCGCGCTGCTGATGCTGGCTCGCCGGGAGTTGTCGACCGCACAACTGCGCGAGCGTCTGACACGCCGGGCGCTGCCCGCGCAGGATATCGATGCGGCCATCGATCGATTGACCCACGAGGGGGCGGTCGACGACGACCGCGTGGCGGAGATTCATGCGCGCCGCGCCGCCGAGGTGACGCTGCGTGGCATGCGCCGCGCCCGACGGGAAATCGAGGCGCTCGGCATCGATTCGGAGACCGCCCGCCGCGCGGTCTCCGCGGTCTTCGACGTCAACGGCGAAGAGCGTGTGCTCGAACGGGCGATTGCGAAACGGCTCGACGGCCGTATACGCGACCGCGCGCAGTTCCGCCGGCTCTATCACGCCCTGCTCCGTCAGGGGTTCTCATCCGAGCGGGTGACCGCCCACCTGCTCGCGCGGACGGATGAGAGCGCCGCTTCTATGGAAGAATGATCCGGATGCAGTCCCGCGACGTGCGCCAGAGCTTTCTCGACTATTTCGCCAGCCAGGGGCACCAGATCGTAAGAAGCGCTTCGCTCGTCCCTGCCGACGACCCCACGCTGTTGTTCACGAACGCCGGGATGAACCAGTTCAAGGATCTGTTTCTCGGGCGCGAACATCGATCCTACCGGCGGGCGGTCAGCTCGCAGAAGTGCATGCGGGTCAGCGGGAAGCACAACGACCTCGACAACGTGGGGCCCTCGTGGCGGCACCATACGTTCTTCGAGATGCTGGGTAACTTCTCGTTCGGCGACTACTTCAAGCCCGAAGCGATTTCGTTCGCCTGGACGCTGCTGACCGATGTCTGGCAACTCCCGCCCGACCGGCTGTATCCGACCATCTTCAAGGGCGAGTCCGGCATACCCCGCGACGAGGAAGCCCACGCCGCCTGGTGCTCGCTGGTGCCGTCGGACCGCATCATCGAGTTGGGCATGGACGAGAACTTCTGGGCCATGGGCGACACGGGGCCCTGCGGCCGATGCTCCGAGCTGCACTATCACCGTGGAGACGACGTGCCCTGCGGAGAACCGGTATGCCGCGGGATGGATTGCAGTTGCGACCGGTATGTCGAGGTCTGGAACAACGTCTTCATGGAGTTCGAGCGGGACAAGGACGGCCGGTTGACGCCGCTGCCGGCGGTCGCCATCGACACCGGCATGGGGCTGGAGCGCGTCGTCGCGGTGCTGCAGGGCAAGGTCTCGAACTACGATACCGATCTGTTCAGTCCACTGCTGCTGGCGATTGGCGATCAGACCGGCCATCGCTACGGCCCGCATACGCCGCAGGCCGCCCCGGCCCCCGCAGACGTCTCGATGCGGGTCGTGGCCGACCATCTCCGCGCCATGACCTTCCTGATAGCGGACGGCGTGATGCCCTCGAACGAGTGGCGCGGCTACGTGCTGCGCAAGATCATGCGCCGCGCGATGCGACACGGCAAGAAGCTGGGCATGAGCAGTCCGTTCCTGCATCAGCTCGTGGACGTCGTGGTGCGCGTGATGGGGCCCGCCTATCCGGAGCTGCCGGCCAATCGGGACAACGTGGTGCAGGTCGTGCGCGCCGAGGGAGAGCGCTTCGATGCGGTGCTGAACGACGGGTTGCCCAGGCTTGAAAAGACCCTGACCGCCGCCGGCCCCGGCGGTGTCCTGCAAGGATCGGAGGTGTTCCACCTCTACGACACCTATGGTCTGCCCCTGGACTTCGTCGAAGACCTTGCGTCTGAACGCGACGTCACGGTCGACCGCGCCGGCTTCGAGTCGGCGCTCGACTCGCAGCGCCGGCGTTCGCGAGCCACCGCGAGCTTTGGGGCCGACGACGACACGCCGGTCTTCACGTTCGCGTCCGACGCCGGTCGCCTGGCGGCGACCGGGGATCTGTTCGAGGGATACACGACGACTCGCATCGCCTCGACCCGGGTGCTGGCGCTGTTCGACGAATCGCGCCGGGAGGTCATCGAGCTTGGCCCAGGCACTGCCGGCCACGTCGTGATCGAACGCACGCCGTTCTATCTCGAAGCTGGCGGGCAGGTGTCGGACACGGGGCGCATCACGGCGCCCGAGGAGAAACTGATCGCGGAGGTCGACGGTGTCGAACGGCTCGCCCCCGGTGGTCCGCGTGTCCATCATGTGCGGATCGGCGGCGGGCGGCTCCGGTCTGGCATCGTGGTGGCCGCCGAGGTCGATTGCGCCCGGCGAGACGCGATCCGACGCAATCACACTGCGACCCACCTGCTGCACGCCGCGTTGCGTGATGAACTCGGCCGCCACGTCACACAGGCGGGCTCCCTGGTGGCGCCCGATCGACTGCGGTTCGACTTCACACACGGCCACCCGGTGAGCCGGACGGAGCTGGACGCCATCGAACGCCGAGTGAACGCCGAGGTCTACGCGAACGGCGCGGTCGAGACCGACATCCGCTCGACGCAGGCGGCGATCGACGCGGGCGCCATGGCGCTCTTCGGCGAGAAATACGGCGAGTCCGTGCGGGTCGTCTCCGTGCCTGGGGTCAGCATGGAGCTCTGCGGCGGAACCCACTGCCGCGCCACGGGTGACATCGGTCTCTTCGCCATCACCCAGGAAAACGGGGTCGCCGCCGGTGTCCGCCGCATCGAGGCGGTCACGGGAAACGCGGCGGTCGCGCAGATGCAGGCGCAACGCTTGGCGCTCAACGCGGTGGTCGGCGCGCTGGGGGTGCCCGGTCCGCAGGCCGCGGAGACGATTGAACGCCTTCACAGTGAAGGGAAGCGACTGGCGCGCGAACTGGCGCAGTTGAGAATGCAGGCGGCGCTCGGCGCTCCAGGTGGAACCGCCGGCGAGGATGCGGTCGATTTCGGCGACTCCCGGATGATCGCCCGACGGGTGTCCGGACTCGAACAGGGATCGCTCCGAGGCTTGGCTGATTCGTTGCGCGACCGGTTGGGACGAGGCGTTGTGGTCCTGGCCACCGAGAACGCCGGAAAAGTGGCGCTGGTGGTGTCAGTAAGCAGGGAGCTCACGGACCGGGTCCACGCCGGCAACGTCGTGAAGGCGATCGCGCCAATCGTGGACGGAGGAGGGGGCGGGCGCGCAGATTTCGCACAGGCCGGCGGGCGCCGGCCCGAGCAGATCGATGCGTTGTTGGCGGAGAGCCGGACCATTGTCGGCCGGATGCTCGGAGTGGAGCCCGGCGGTCCCCGATGAGCGCCGCACGGTTTTCGATCGGCGCGGCACCGAGACGACCGGGTCCCGGCGCCGCGAGGCGTGGCAGCGTGGGCTGCCGTGCTAGACTGAAGGATTATCTGGCGCAGGCGGTCGGGTGACTGGAAGACGGAAAGGAACTGCAGCGATTTGGCGAATCACAAGCACACGTTGAAGGCTTACAAACAGGACATCATCCGGCGCGAGCGAAACCGCGGGCGGCGTACTCGTCTGCGGCGCGCGCTGAAGTCGTTGCGTGCCGCCATCGACCAGGGCAACATCGACGCGGCGCGGGCGGCCATGAGCGGCACGGTGTCGTTGATCGACAAGATGTCCGCCAAGGGCGTGATCCACGACAACGCCGCCGCACGCTACAAGTCCCGGCTCACCAGGCGTCTGACCGCGGCAGGCAGCGCCACCTAGGAGCCGGCGCCGCGCCGAGTGTCACCGCGGGCTGCGGTGCGTCTGGGGACGATGGCGGGACCTCCGGACCACATCGCCGCCGCTCGCGCCGCACAACACCAACACCAGCCGTTCCAGCAGCACCCGCTGGTCGCCGAGCGAGTTCTTCAAATCGAGATCTGTCTGGAATAGCGCCTCGACGGCCGCCGGAAGCCGCGCAGGCGGAATCTTCGTGCGGGCAACCCACGCCAATTGGCCGAGCACCATATAGGGCGCCGCGCCAGACTCCATCATCAGCGCCAGCTCCCTCAGCGCGTCGGCGGCGTGACCACGTTCGATCGCTCGCGCCACCGCCCAATCGTCGTACGCCGCGGCTGGACCGGCGATCGCGCGCGCCTCCTCGGGACCGACTGACGCCTGTCCGGCAGCGAACAACAGCAAACGCTCGACGTCGCCGCGCAAACGCGCGAGGTCCGGGCCGGCGGCAGCCGCCAGCAGGCGCGCCGCGGCCGGCTCGATGGCGACTCCCTCGGCCGCCATTCGGCGGGTGATCCAACGCTCGGCGTCGGCAACGGTCTCGACGACGCCGCACATCACCACCACCGCCGCCTCGAGCAAACGTTTGACGATCTTGCGCCGCTTGTCCAGACCACCGGCCACCAGCACCAATGTCACATGAGACTGGGGTGTGGCCAAATAGGCCTCGAACGCCTCCTGATCGGCCGCCGTCGCCTGCGTCTCACGTTTCGGCGTCAGGCAGTGCTCGGCGTGCAGCACGATCACCACGCGTCGCGGCGCCATCATCGGGAGCGTCCGCGCCGCCTCGATCACCTGTCCGAGCGTGGCAGTGCCGCCGTGCAGCCGGTCGACATTGAACGCCCGTATTCCCTCCTCCACCGCCTCCTCGAACGCGACTGCCGTCTCCGCCATCTCGACGGCGTCGTCACCGACGATGAGGTAGAGGGATTCGAGCGTCTCTGCGGCTATCTGCTCGAGCGCCGCGGCAGGCGTGATGGAACGCATGGACGCTAGGAGCCCGTGGTGAAAGCCACGCGGCATTCGCGCGGTTTCACCACGGGCTCCTGGACCCGCGCGGCGCCGCGCCCTCAGAACGCTTCGAGAATCGAACTGACGACCGTGCTGGCGAAGTCTCTGGCCAGACGCTCGACGGCGTTCGACTGCTGCCCGAAGAAGGTGTTCACGTCGAGTTGGCCGCCGGTGCCCGACGCCACCTCGTATTCGTCACTGAAGGTCAGCTCCGGATTCTGCCAGAGCACCTCGCCCGTCGCGAGATCGCGAAACTCGATCGCCGCCCGCAGCGTGAAGATGTACCGCGACGCCTGTTGCTGCGCGGTGAACGTCGCCGGGGTGATTGAAATACTGTCGATGGTGCCGGCGAGCAGCGCATCGACCCCGGTCTCGGCGGCGACGACCCGGTACCGGCCGCGCCCGATGAACTGGGTGCGCACGTGCTGGGTCAACGTCTGCTCGATTTCGAAGATCGACGTACCGTTCTCGAACAGCGGCACCCCGATGGTCTGGATGTACTCCGGCAGAAACGTCCCCTGACCGGCCAGCGTATAACCGCAGCCGGTGTCGATCAAGATCGCCATCGCGAGACCCGCGAGACACGCCGGACCGGGCCGCCGCCGGTTGGTCATGTTGCGTGCTCCATTTGCATCGTCCGTTCTCACCTGACCACGATATTGATCAGTTTCCCCTGAACGGCCACGACTCGCAACACCGTCTTCCCCGCCAGGCGGGCGGCAATCGCGGAATCAGCCAGGGCGGCGGCGCGGAGATCCGCTTCAGACACGTCGGCCGCCACGGTCAGGCGGGTGCGGAGCTTGCCGTTCACCTGCACCGGGACGACGATCTCGTCGGCCTGCGCCACTGCGGAATCGAAATCGGGCCAGCCGGCCGTTACCAGTCCCCCTGCGTGCCCCAGACGTTCCCACAACTCTTCGCAGAGATGCGGCGTGAACGGCGACAGCAACCGCACCAGGGCGTCGACGGCCTCCGCCAGCACCGCCCGCGTCTGCGCGGACGCCGCCGGCGCCGTGCCGGCGGTGGTCGCGTGCGGCGCCACGGCGTACCGATCGCAGAAGGCGTAAAGCTCGTTTACCAGCTCCATGAGCGCAGACACCGCCGTATTCAGACGGACCCGCGAATCGAGGTCCGCCGTCACCCGCCGGATCGAGGCGTGCGTCGTGCGCCGCAGCGCGCGATGGGCGGCGTCGAGCGGCATCGTCGCCAGGCTCTCTCCGGTCATCCCCGTCACCAGCGGACACAGAGAGGTCACGAGGCGCCACACACGCGCCAGAAACCGGTAACTCCCTTCCAATCCGGACGCGGTCCATTCGAGGTCCTTCTCGGGCGGCGCCACGAACATCTCATACAGACGGAGCGCATCGGCGCCATACCGTTCGAGCATCTCGTCCGGATCGACGACGTTGCCCTTCGATTTGGACATCACGGCGCCGTCACGCAGCACCATGCCCTGGGTCAGCAACCGCGTGAAGGGCTCGTCGTGGTCCACGTAGCCCAGGTCCTTGAAGACCCGGCAGAAGAACCGGGAGTAGATCAGATGCAGGATCGCGTGCTCGACGCCGCCGATGTAGAAATCGACCGGCGCCCAGTAGCGTACGCGTCCGGGGTCGAACGGCTGCGCGTCGTTCGCCGCGTCGCAGAAGCGGTAGAAGTACCAGGACGAGTCGACGAACGTATCCATCGTGTCCGTTTCCCGGCGCGCCGGACGCCGGCAGGACGGACAGGTCGTGTTGACGAACGCGGGAATCTGCGCGAGCGGCGAGTCGCCGCGACCCGTGAACACCGCCACGCTGGGCAACTCAACCGGCAGATCCTCGTAGGGCACCGGCTGCAGACCGCAGGCCTCGCAGTGAATGATCGGGATCGGGGTGCCCCAGTACCGTTGTCGCGAGATGCCCCAGTCCTTGAGCCGGAAGCGGATCTCCGGTCGTCCCACGCCCCTGCGCTCGGCGGCCCTGGCCATGACGGCGGCGGCGCCCACCGTCGACCGACCCGTGAACTCTCCGGAGTTCACGATCCGCCCGGGGCCGGCGTACGCCGCCTCCATGGTGGCGCCATCGAGCGGCGCGGCGCCGGCGTCGGTTTCCGGCTGGATGACGACATCCACCGCCAGCCCGTATTTCCGCGCGAACTCGAAGTCACGCTGGTCGTGCGCGGGCACCGCCATGACGGCGCCGGTCCCATACTCCGCCAGCACGAAGTTGGCAACCCAGATCGGCACGTTGCGTCCGGTAAACGGGTTGCGTGCGGTGCGGCCCGTATCGAACCCTGCCTTCTCGACTGCGCCGGTCAACCGGCCGGTGCGATCCTGCGCCCTGAACTGCTGAACGCGCGCGCGAAACGCGGCGGGGTCCGGCGCCTCGTCGGCGAAACGATCGACGAGTCCATGCTCCGGAGCGAGCAGCACGAACGTGGCCCCGTAGATAGTGTCGATTCTGGTGGTGAACACCTCGATCTCGAGCGGGTCCGTGGCGCCGCCCTGTGGGTCGACCGGAAACTTGACCAGCGCGCCCTCCGAGCGTCCGATCCAGTTCCGCTGCATCGTCAGCACCTTGTCCGGCCACTCATCGAGGGTCTCGATCCCCTCCAGCAGGCTGTCGGCGTATTGGGTGATGCGCAGGAACCACTGCTCGAGTTCTCGCGGCTCGACGGTCGACCGACACCGCCAGCATCCGCCGTCGACGACCTGTTCGTTGGCCAGCACGGTCGCGCACCCGGGACACCAGTTCACCGACGAGCGACGGCGATACGCGATGTCCCGCTCGAACATCTGCAGAAAGAGCCACTGATTCCACTTGTAGTAGCTCGCGTCGCAGGTGGCGAACTCGCGTTCCCAAGCGTAGCTGATGCCCAGACGCTGCAACTGACCCTTCATGTGCGCGATGTTGTCGAGCGTCCAGGTCTCGGGGTGTGACTTGTGCTGGATAGCCGCGTTCTCGGCCGGCAGACCGAACGCGTCCCACCCGAACGGATGCAGCACGTTGAAACCTCGCATCCGTTTCATCCTCGCGATAACGTCCCCGATCATGTAGTTGCGTACGTGGCCGACGTGGGCGTGGCCGGAGGGATACGCGAACATGACGAGACAGTAGTATGTCGGCCGGTCCGGATCTTCACGCACCTCGAACGCGCGCGCCTCGGTCCAGCGCCGTTGCCATTTCTGCTCAATGGACCGCGGAGTATAGTCGGACACGGTGGTTGGGTGTGGCGTCGGCCGGAAGGGAAACGACAGGTTCCGCCCGATTATAGCAAGCGGCAGCGCGCCTCAGCCGAACACCCCCGGCCAGTGGACGCCAAGGGCCCGGCGCACCGCCGGCATGACCTGTTCGATGCGGCGGGTATCGCCCGTCATCGGAGGCGCAGGCGCGGGGGGGCCGGCGGCGAGCTGCCGTAGCGTCGAGGTCAGACACTCTTCCAGGGCGGTCAGGTCGTAGCCGCCTTCGGTCACCGCGGCGAGACGCCCGCCGCAGCAGGCGGCGGCCAACCGCTGCACGGACGCCGTCAGCACGGCGTATCCGGCAGTCGACAGCCGCATCCCGCCCAGCGGGTCGAGCTCATGCGCGTCGTATCCGGCCGAGAGCAGCAGCACCTGCGGGGCGTAGGCATGAATCAACGGCTCGACCAGCGCACGCATCGCCAGGTCGTAGTCGGCGTCGCCGGCCCCGGCCTCCAGGGGCACGTTGAGCGTGAACCCGGCGCCGTCACCGCGACCGATGTCGGTCACGGCGCCCGTCCCGGGAAAGAACGGGTACTGATGCAGCGACACGTAGAGCACGGAGGGATCGTCGTAGAACATCCACTGCGTGCCGTTGCCATGGTGCACGTCGTAGTCGATGACTGCGACCCGGTCGTGCCCCGCGGCGCGGGCCGCCGCCGCCCCGACGGCGATGCTGTTGAACAGACAGAACCCCATGGCGCGGTCCCGTTCGGCATGGTGTCCCGGCGGTCGGACGAACGCGAACGCCGGCGCGTGCCGTCGCACGGCGTACTCGACGGCGGCGACCGCCGCACCGGCCGCGTCGAGCGCTATCTCGTAGGATTCTGGCGAGGTGTAGGTGTCTGCGTCGAGGCGGAAGCGTTGTCCGGCGGTACCGGCGATCCGATCGATGTACTCGGACGCGTGCACGCGTTCGAGTTCCTCCCGGGTCGCCGGACGGGGCGCCGTCACCGTCCCGCCGCCGCCGGTCCAGCGACGACCGACATCGGACATCACGCGTGCACGCGCCGGCTGCTCGGGATGCCCGTTCGGCGTCTCGTGCTCGATGAACCGCTCGCTACTGATGAGAATCATTGCGCGCCTCGCGCAGCAACGCCGCCGCGTGGGCAGCGAGTTCGCCCAGCACGCGCTCGAGCGCGGCCTGCCGTGCGGCGACCACGCCGTCCCCCGACGGATGCGGCACCTCGAACGGCGCGCCGATCGCCACGGCCGCCACGCTGAACGGCCGCGGAATCTGCGTGCGGTCCCAACTCCGTGTGGACCAGTGGCGATCTGCTTCGATGTGAAACGGGAGAATCGGGTGCCCGGTCATCCCCGCCAGCCAGACCGCGCCGGGCTGCACGCGGTGGGCCGGTCCCCGCGGCCCGTCGACCGTGAAGGCCACCGGCCGACCGGCCGTCAGGTCGCGTCTGAGCTGGACGAGCGCGCGCCGCGCGCCGCGGGACGTCGAGCCTCGCGCGGTCCCGTACCCGAAGCGGCGAATGATGCGCGCGATCCACTCGCCATCGAAGTTCTGGCTCGTCATGACCACGATGCCGCGATTGCGCCAATACCAGGTCGACGGCAGAATGCGCCCGTGCCAGAACGCGAAGATCGGTTGTCGTCCCTGGGCAACGATCGCGTCGTAGTGCTCGTGCCCCTCGATGCGCCAGCGCACCGTGCGGCACAACGCCCCGATGACCGGCGCCCCGATCGCGGCGATTACCGCCGCCCGGACCCACTGCCACCGTGTGAGCGTCCCGTCGGTCGCCACGCCTCAGCGAAGCTCCTGTGGCGTCACTACATCCCTTCGTATTCCGGCCCGCCGCCGCCCTCGGGCGGCACCCAGTCGATAATCTGAAAGGGATCCATGATGTCGCACGTCTTGCAGTGCACACAGTTCGACGCGTTGATCTGCAATCGAGGTCCGGCCCCGTCGTCGTCCACCATTTCATACACGTTGGCCGGGCAGAAGCGGACGCACGGATTGCCGTACTGCTCGCGGCACCGCGTGCGGCATACGTCCGTATCCTGCACGAGCAGGTGCGCCGGCTGGTCCTCGTCGTGGCGGGTGCCGGAATAGTGAACGTTCGTCAGCTTGTCGAAGGTCAGCGTGCGATCGACCTTCACGGTATTGCTCGCTGCGTCCGGGTCGGGGCGCCCGGTCCGATAGTAGCCGTCCAGACGGGCCAGACGCTCATGTCCAGGCGCACTCGACAGCCGCCCCCACGGCAGCACCCCGCCGGTCAGCCACGCCAACGACGACATGGCCACGCCGGCCAGCATCCCCGCACCGAACGCCTGATGCACGTTTCGCACCCGGTACAGCTCGCGCCGCACGCTTCCACGATTCACGAGATCCTGGAAACGCGACAGTCTGGCGGTTGACACGTCGCCGGCCCGCACCGCCGCATATGCCGCCTCGGCGGCGTAGATGCCGCTCTTCATCGCCAGGTGAATCCCCTTGAGACGCATGGAGTTCAGGAACCCGCCGGCGTCGCCGACGATGAGGGCGCCGTCGACGTGGCAGCGCGGAATTGCATACCAGCCGCCCTCCGGCAGCGCCTTGGCGCCGTAGCGCACCATCTCGCCGCCCGCCAGCAGCGCCGATACGAGGGGATGCTGCTTGAAGCGTTGGAACGCCATGTGCGGATCGAACAGCGGGTCGCGATAGTCCAGCCCGACGACGAAGCCCACGGCCAGCCGATCGTCCGACAGCGCGTAAATGAACCCGCCCCCGAACTCTTCGCTCTTCAGGGGGTAGCCCATCGTGTGCACCACGGTGCCCGGGTCGGCCCGCCCCGCGGGCAACGCCCAGAGTTCCTTGATGCCTACGGCGAAGGTCTGCGGCGCAGGGCCGTCGAGGCCCAACCGGCGCACGAGCGTCTTGGTAAGGTTGCCGCGCACGCCATCGGCGAAGATCGTCACGGCCGCCTTGATGTCGACGCCCGGCTCGAAGGTCGCCTTTCGCACGCCATGCTTGTCGATGCCGCGGTCGCCGGTCCGGACGCCCACGACCCGATCTCCCTCGTAGAGCACCTCCGTGCCGGCGAACCCCGTGAACATGTCGATGCCGTCGGCCTCCGCCACGTCGGACAGCCAGCGGACGAACCGGTTCAGGGAGATGACGTAGTTGCCGTGGTTGCTCAGGGGCCCGTTGAACGGAGAGCGCACCTGCGACCGTTCGGTCAGGTAGTAGATACGGTCGGCGCGGACCTCCGTCTCGACCGGCGCACCGCGGGTTTTCCAATCGGGAAGCAGTTCATCGAGACCCGACGGGTCGAGGACCGCGCCGGACAACATGTGGGAACCGCTCTGGCGCGACTTCTCCAGCACCGCCACCGACAGCGGATCGCCGCCGTCATCCTTCTGCAGGGCGGCCAGACGGATCGCGGCCGACAGCCCGGCCGGGCCGCCGCCCACAATCAGCACGTCGACATCGAGCGTGTCCCGCTCCAGCGCAGCCTCCTCCCGGCTCGGTCCCGGCGTTACGAATCGGCGTCGAGGGCGGCAATCAGCGCCGGGACCACCTCGAACAGGTCGCCCACGATGCCGAGGTCGGCGACCTCGAAAATCGGTGCGTCGGCATCCTTGTTGACAGCCACGATCGTACGGGCGCCCTTCATCCCGACGAGATGCTGAATCGCCCCGGAGATGCCCAGCGCCAGATACAGCTTCGGCGCCACGGTCTGCCCGGAACTCCCGATCTGCCGGTCCATCGGCAACCAGCCTGAATCGCAGATAGGGCGCGACGCGGCCACCTCGGCCCCGAGCGATGCGGCCAGCCGCTCGGCGAGCGCGATGTGCTCTTGCGCCTTGATCCCGCGCCCGACCGCCACGATACGCTCGGCCTGCGTCAAGTCGACCGCCTGTCTGGCTTCCTGGAACGGGGCTTCGACGGTTTGCCGGACCGCGTCGGCCTCCAGCGTGATCGACTGGCGCCGGATCTCGGCCGGCGCCGCGCCGCGCACCAACGCGTCAGGCCGGAACGCGCCGATCTGAAAGCTGGCGAAGTGCGGGGTCGGGCCGGTCGGGACGACGTCGGCCGCGAACCTGCCCTGAAACATCGGTCGTACGAACGCGAGCCGCTCGCCGCGCGGCTTCATCGCCACGCAGTCGGTGATCAGCGATCGTCCAAGCCGCGCGGCGAGCCGCGGCGCGAACTCCCGCGTCTGATAAGTGTGGGACAGCACCACCAGATCCGGCCCAACCGCCGCCACTACCTCCGCGAACGCGGCGACGAACCCGTCCGGCGTGTACGACGCCAGCGCGGCGTGCTCGACCGTCAAGACCGCCTCGACATCGGCCGCGGCCAGCTCGCGGGCCACCGTATCGAGCCGGTCGCCGGCGACGACCACCTGGACCGCCTGACCGGTCTGCTGGGCCGCGACCATCGGCTCCCAGCTCGTCTTGTTCAGAACTCCGTCCCGTTGTTCGGCTATGACCAGAATCATGCGAGTTGCGCTCTCCGGTTTCAGCAGGCGGTCATACCGGATCAGATCGCACGGACTTCCTCGCGCAGCACTCTCACCAGTTCCGTCGCGGCCTCGTTGGGCGTCCCTGCTATCAAACGCGTCTGTTTCCCCTTCGCCGGCACGTACAGCTCGATAATCTCCTGACACGGCGCCAGATCGGCGGGCGCTTCGACGACCCGTACAGGCTTTCGCTTGGCCGACATGATGCCTTTCAGGGTCGCGTAGCGAAGCTGGTTGATCCCGCTCTGGATCGTCAGCAACGCAGGCGTCGGCATCGAGACCCACTGAAACCAGCCGCCCTCCAGCTCACGTTTCACCCGCACCACGCCGCCGGCGACCTGCACCTCCATGATGATGGTGGCATGGGGAATCCCCAGCAGTTCGGCGAGCACGACGCCGGTCTGCGCGAACCCCTGGTCGTCAGACTGCAGGCCGGTCAGCACCAGATCGAACTGCTCCTCCCGCATGGCCGCCGCGAGCGCGCCGGCCACCATCCCGCCATCGGCCGCCGCCAGCGCATCGCTCTCCACCCGGATGGCCCGGTCGGCGCCCCGGGCCAGCGCCTCACGGATCACCTGCGCCACCCTCGCCGGACCCGCAGAGCAGACCACGACCTCTCCGCCGTGCCGCTCCTTCAGCCGCAACGCCTCTTCGAGCGCATACGCGTCCGGCTCGTTCATCTCGAAGCTGGCGTCGCGATCATGCACCCACGTGGCGGCGGCATCGACCCGCAACGGCCAGTCGCGGGTGACCACCTGTTTCACACAGACGGCGATCTTCATCTGTTCCTCATCAGCAGGGCGGCGCGCGCGGCCCGCCTACCCGTCATGGCGCTTGAATAGCAGAGACGCGTTCGTGCCTCCGAACCCGAAGGAGTTCGACAAGGCGTATTCGATCGTGGCCGACCGTTTCTCGTTGGGGACATAGTCCAGATCGCAGGCCGGATCGGGATTCTCGAGGTTGATGGTCGGCGGTATCACCTGCTCGCGGACCGTCATCGCGACGATACCGGCCTCCAGACCGCCGGCCGCCCCCAGCAGATGCCCGGTCATCGACTTCGTGGACGAGATCGCCAGTGTGCGCGCGTGCTCACCGAAGCAACGCTTGATCGCCAGCGTTTCGATGCGGTCGTTGAACGGTGTCGAGGTGCCGTGGGCGTTGATGTAGTCGACCTGATCGGGGGTGACGCCGGCCTGCTCGATGGCCGCCTGCATCACCCGCAATGCGCCATCGCCATCTTCGGCCGGCGCGGTCACATGATGCGCATCGGCCGACATCCCGTAACCGACCAGCTCGGCATATATCGGTGCGCCCCGGCGGACCGCGTGGTCGAGCTCTTCGAGAATGACGACGCCGGCGCCTTCGCCGATGATGAACCCGTCGCGGTCGCGATCGAACGGGCGGCAGGCGCGCACCGGTTCATCGTTGCGGGTCGACAGCGCGCGCATGGCGGCAAATCCGCCCACACCCAGCGGGGTGATGGCAGCCTCGGACCCGCCGGCGACCATCACGTCGGCGCCACCGCGGCGAATCGTCTCGAACGCATCGCCGACCGCGTGGGCCGACGCCGAGCAGGCGGTGCAGGTGGCCGAATTCGGTCCCTTGGCGCCCAGCCGGATCGAGACCTGCCCGGCGGCCAGGTTGATTATCGACGCCGGGATGAAGAAGGGCGAGATCTTGCGCGGGCCACCTGCCAGCAGCGCGCGGTGCTCGCGCTCGATCGTGCTGAACCCTCCGATACCGGAGGCGATGTACACGCCGACGCGGGGCGCCATCTCCTCACTGATCGTCAAACCGGCATCGGCCCGCGCGAACTCCGCCGCCGCGATCGCGTACTGAATGAAGACGTCCATCTTCTTGACGTCCTTCTTCGGCACGTAGGCCAGGGGGTCGAACCCCCGCACCTCGCCCGCGATTCGCGACGCAAACGCGGACGCCTCGAACTTCGTGATCGGACCAATACCACTCAGCCCGGCACACAACGCGTCCCACGTCGGCGTCGTTCCGATACCGAGTGACGACACAAGGCCGACACCCGTGACCACGACCCGCCTGCTCACAGTCAGTCCCCGGAAAAACCGCCGCTCACTTCTTGTGCGCCTCGATGTACTCGACGGCCTCTTTGACGCGGGTGATCTTCTCCGCATCCTCGTCTGGAATCTCGAGACCGAACTCCTCCTCGAACGACATCACGAGTTCCACGGTATCGAGCGAGTCCGCTCCGAGATCGTCCACGAACGACGCGTCCGAGGTGACTTCCTCCTCGTCCACACCCAACTGCTCCACGATGATGCTCTTGACTTTCTCAGCAACCGCCATTCACTGCCTCCTACATGTACAGTCCGCCGTTCACCGCCAACACGTGCCCCGTAATATACGCTGCTTCGCCCGATGCCAGGAAACAGATTGCGCCGGCGACGTCATCCGGCGTCCCCAATCGTCCGACCGGTATCTGCGAAATCAGCGTCTCACGGGCCGAATCGCTCAGTCCCGCGGTCATGTCGGTGTCGACCATCCCGGGCGCGACCACGTTGACGGTAATGCCCCGGGACGCCACCTCGCGGGCCAGCGCTTTCGAGAAGCCGATCAAGCCCGCCTTCGTGGCCGCGTAGTTCACCTGACCCGCATTGCCCATCTGTCCGACGACCGACCCGACACTGACGATTCGTCCGCTGCGCTGCTTCAGCATCGGACGCAGCACGGCCCGCGAACAGGTGAAGGCAGCCGTCAGATTGGTCGCAATGACGGCGTCCCAATCGGCGCGTGTCATGCGCATCGCCAACTGGTCGCGCACGATACCGGCATTGTTCACCAGAATGTCGATGCGGCCGTAGTTCGCATGCGCCGTCCTTATCATCGCGTCGACGGCATCGGCGTCGGTCACATCGACACCGACGGAGACGGCCCGGCCGCCCGCGCTGCAAATCTCCTCTGCCACCGGGCCGGCATGGTCGCCGCGGGCGACAGCGACGACGGCGGCCCCCGCCGCCGCCAGACGGACCGCGACCGCGCGGCCGATGCCGCGTGACGCCCCGGTCACCAGGGCGACCCGATTCTGCAGACTGGTCATGCTCTTCGCACGCCATACCGCCGCGTGCCGTATAGCCGCCTCCGCGCGCCTGACACCGGCGCGGAACGGCCTCGAACGCCCCGAAGCTGTGGCTGAGAAGCAACGCCGTCAGGCGGGATACGGCATCGCCCGGATGTTCCTTACGTTACCAGCGTCGACACCGCTACGTCGACGCTTCGCGGATCGGACACGGACAATACCCGCGCTCCCCGGTGAATTCGCCGGATGAGCCCGCTCAGGACCGAACCTGGACCTAGTTCAACATACGTGTCGACGCCGTCGGATGCAAGCCGTCGCACCACCTGCTCCCAGCGGACCGGGGCGGTCACCTGCCGCACCAGCGCCGCGATCGAAGACTCGGCATCATGTTTCGGTTCGGCGTCCAGGTTGGCGACCACCGGTGTCGACGGATCGGACACGACCAGCGAGCGCAACTCGAGACCGAGGCGTTCCTCGACCGGTTGCATCAACGCACAGTGGAACGGCGCACTGACGTCCAGCGCCACCACCCGTTTGGCGCCGAGCGCCTTCGCACGCGTGCTCGCCCGCTGCACGGCCTCGCGGCTGCCGGCGATGGTCACCTGTCCCGGTGCATTGAGATTGGCCGGGCTCACGACCTGTCCGTCTGCCGCCTCGGCGCACGCTTGGGCCACCGTTGACCCGTCAAGCCCCATGACCACGGCCATTGCCCCCTCGCCCACCGGCACCGCCTCCTGCATGTAACGACCGCGGTTGCGCACCGTCCTGACCGCGTCGGCGAACGCCAACGTGCCGGCAACCACGTGCGCCGAATACTCGCCCAGGCTGTGCCCGGCGAGGAACGCCGGTTCGAGGCCCCGTGCCGTCAGTGCCCGGGCCGCGGCCGTGGACACCGTCACGAGCGCCGGCTGCAGGTGCTCGGTCAGTGCAAGCTGCTCGGCCGGCCCCTCGAAACACAAGGTGCTCAGCGGCATTCCGAGCGCGGCGTCCGCCTGCTCGAACGTCTCGCGGCACTCGGGAAACCGCTCGAGCAGGGCGCGGCCCATCCCCACCTGCTGCGATCCCTGCCCTGGAAAAACGAACGCAATCATGATGTCCCCTCGCAACCCCGTCACTGGCAACCAGTGGAAACTGGATGTGCCGGGATCGCATGAAATGGCCGGTCTCGAGCAACCCCCGTTAGGAGTCTGCGCCGTAGAAGACTGCGAACGCGAAAATTCGATATCGCCCTGGATTTCTTCACTCGTTTGAGGAGCATAGCGGCACTATGTGACGAAAAGGAGTGGTGAAAGCCATGAGTGAGAGCGGATTTGCAGCCGTAATCTATCTGCGGCGCAGGCTCCGAGCACGAGTTCGCAGGAAACCACCGCCGGAGCATATCGGCTCCGTTCGGGAGCAAGGCCGGCCGCGTGTCCATTGCCACCGTCTCGATGGTTGGGATCGACGGCCATCGCGACCGCCCAGCCCGCGACCCGAGGCGAGCTTGTCGCCGCGTGGCAGTCATTGGCACGTCACCAGATTGTTGCGGAGCCGATGGGGTCGCCACCGTCCCACCGATCGCAGCCACCGGCACGTACGACCGCGATCCGGGACTGGATCTGACAGTCACCGCAGGCGAACCGGGTACCGCCGGGGCCGTCATCGCCGCGCCGGCCTCGGTGCGATGCGGGGCGTTATCACGGACAGCTAGTCTTCCTTGACGGCCCGTACCTGACGGCCGCGGTAGTACCCGCAACTTGGACAGACCTGATGGGAGGGCTTCCGCTCATGACACTGCGGGCAAACCCCGAGCGTAACGGGCTCGAGGTTCTGATGGGTCCGGCGCTTTGCCGTGCGCGATTTGGAATGTCGCCGTTTGGGATTGGCCATTGTATGTCGAGTCCTCTTCTTCTCCAGGCACGGCGCCCGCCGGCGCCGGCGCCACAGCCTGACGCATTCGCAGGCGCTACGGCTTCAACAGGCCCTTGAGCACGGCCAGTCTGGGGTCTTCCCAAGTCTCGACGCACTCGCAGGCGATCGCGTTCCGATTGCCCCCGCACACCGCGCAGAGTCCACGGCAATCATCGCGGCACAGCGGCTTCATCGGCAACGCGAGCTGAAACTGCTCACGCATCAACTGTCTGAGGTCGATCTGCCCGTCACGATAGAACGCCGTGTTGAGATCCGCTTCCTCGATCCGGACGTCGCCGTCGCCTGCGTTCTCGGATGCCGGCAGATAACGCAGGTCGATATCGATCATGACGGGCCAGTGGAACCGGACGAGGCACCGGCAGCACCACAGATCGAGGCGGGCGTCGAGCCGACCGACGAGACGGCACTTGGATCCGTCCTTGCGGACATCCAGATCCAACGTCACCGCGTCCGAAATGCCGTATTGATCGTCATCCGCACCGAGTGACGCGCCCGGAATCGTGCGGCGGATCCGCTCCCGCGGTCCCCGCATTTCCTGGAGATCGAGGTCGAGATCCATCGCCGTCGGCATACCCTGTCGTCCCGCGGCCCGCACGACCCCGCCCGCGTCCTCCGAGGCGAGACAAAACCTGGATTATACCATCCGTGGACCACGGCAGGCGGCGGAGGCGCTATCGAACACTGACCCATGGCCGCGGGATGAACAGGCGCTCGTACAGCCCGACCGCGAATCGATCGGTCATCCCGGCGATGAAGTCACCCGCCGCCACATCGATGCCCTCGTCCTCGATGGTGCGGGTATCGAGGAACGTGGCCGGATTCTGCCGAATGCGTTCCCAGAGGCCCCCGAGAATACCGGCGGCTTTCTGGAACTCGACGGCCGCCGCGCTGTTCTCGTAGACCGCGTCGAAGAGGAACGACCGCAGGCCGAGCAGCGCAGCGAGCACGTCGTCCGCCATACGCAACTCCACGTCGGGACCGGTGTCGAGGGTTCGCCGCACGACGTCGGACACCAGCGTCCCGATCCGCGCGGAGGACGACCGTCCCAGCACGGCCAGGTGGCTGCCCGGCAGGTCGGACACCGCCAGCACGCCGGCTCTGACCGCGTCGTCGATATCGTGGTTCACATAGGCGATGAGGTCGGCGACCCGCGCGACCTGGCCCTCCAGCGTGGCCGCCCGCCTCGACGGCGCCACCCCCAGCGGGGCGCCGTCTTTGCCCTTGGAGTGCTTGGCGATGCCGTCACGCACCTCCCAGGTCAGGTTGAGGCCCTGGCGATCCCGTTCGAGCACGTCGACGACCCGCAGACTCTGTTCATAGTGATTGAACCCGCCTGGCATCAGGTCGCGCAGGCTCTGCTCGCCGGCATGGCCGAACGGAGTGTGACCCAGGTCGTGACCCAGGGCGATCGCTTCGGTGAGCTCTTCGTTCAGGCGCAGCGCCTTCGCGATCGTGCGGGCGATCTGCGACACCTCGAGCGTGTGGGTAAGCCGCGTTCGGTAGTGGTCGCCGGCGGGGGCAAAGAACACCTGGGTCTTGTGCTTGAGCCGCCTGAACGCCTTGCAGTGCACGATGCGATCGCGGTCGCGCTGGAACGCCGGGCGAATCGGATCCTCCGGTTCACGCCGGCGGCGCCCCTTCGTCTCGCGGCTCCTGGCCGCGAAGGGAGCCAGATGCTCCATCTCCCGGGCTTCGAGTTCGGCTCGGATCGTCACGGTGTCGGTCCATCCAGACGGCGTGCGGACGTGAGGCGGTGTACACCGGGTCACGCACGGCGGGCGGTCTCGAGCGCCTGCACCACCTCGGCACAGGCATTCGGGTGTTCGCCCGGCGTCCGCAACCATTGTAGGCCCGGTTCACTGCGGAACCAGAGTCGCTGCCGGCGCGCGTACCGGCGGTTTTCCCGGACGATCAACTCACGGGTCTCCGCCTCGCTGCGCACCCCCCGCAGGCACTCGACAGCCTGACGATAGACCAGCCCGCCGAACGGTCCGGCATCGGGCGGCACACCCGCGGCCCACAGTTCCCGGATTTCGTCGAGCAGGCCACTGTCGAACTGCGCGTCGACGCGCTGCGCAATTCTGGACGCGAGCGTCTCGCCGGGTAGATCCAGCGCCACGGCCGTGATCGCGTAGTCGGCGATCGGCGACCGCGTGTCGGCAAAGTGCGCCGTCAGCGGCCGACCGGTCAGCAACCAGACTTCGAGCGCGCGAACCAGCCGTTTCTCGTCGCGGGGCCGGATGCGCTCGGCTGAGTGCGGGTCGCAGCGGGTCAACCAGCGATGCAACGCCTCGACCCCGCGGCGGGCGGCGACCCGGTGCAATCTGGCGCGCAGCCCGGGGTCACGGGCCGGCCCCGGAAAAAGCCCCCTGGTCAGGGCGCGATAGTACAGACCTGTGCCGCCTGCCACGATCGGGAGCCGGCCGCGCGCGGTCACTGCCCGCGCCGCCGCCGCCGCCTCGCGGCTGTGGCGCGCCGCGGAATACGCCTCGCTCGGGTCGGCGACGTCGACGAGGTGATGCGGTATGCCGCGGCGTTCCGGTACCGGCACCTTGTCGGTCCCGATATCGAAGCCGCGGTATACCGCGGTCGAGTCGCAACTGATGATCTCGCCGCCGACCGCCTCGGCGACCGACAGCGCCAGGGCGCTCTTGCCGGTCGCGGTCGGTCCCACGACGGCGAGCAGCATCGGACAGCCGCTGGCGTTGCGCATGACGCGTCCGATGCCCCCTACCCGCACAGCGCGACGCATAACGCGATGGTCAGGAGCAGCACCAGCCCCGCCTGCTGGCGAGCGGTCGGCAGCGACAGACGCGTCATGCGGCGGCCACCGAGACGTGCTACCGCGCGGGAGGGCGCTCGTTGAAGTAGAAGGTCACGGTGAACAACACGGACTCGTCCGGGTATTCCGGAGGCAGCGGGTAGGTCGGGTTCGACCAGCTCATCGCGTTGAACGCCGAATTCGTGAACGCGTCGACGGCCGACGGCTGTTTCACCGTCAGTTCGGTCAAGGTACCGTCCGTGTGGATGTTGAACGTCAGCACCACATGACCCGACATGGACATCGCCGCGTAGGGGATCAGCCAGTTCCTGTAAATCTGCGCGCGGAAGCGTCTGAGCCAGGAACCGAAATCGACCCCTTTCGAATCGAATTGAATGTCCGGGCCATGCTGTTCCGTGCGCCCCGCGTCGTTCGTGAACGACCGCCCGCGCGCCAGGGAATCGAGTCCACGCAGCGCCTGATTCACGATGGCGCCGGGCCGCAGAGTCGGAGGCAGGTCGGGGCGCGGCACCGATCCGTCGGCGAGCAGCGGGTTGGAGAGCGCCCCGCCGTCACCGGGGTCCGGTTCCGGCGTCTCGGGCGGCGGGACGTCGGCGGCGCCGTCATCGATCCCGTCGACCGATTCGACATCCGCGGACGCGGACAGATCGCGCTCGTCGCCCTCGCTCGTCTCCTCGTCGAGCCCGTCTGACAGCTCCTCGGTCTCGACGAAATCAAAGGTGTTCCCCTCCGCATTCGGCAGGTCGTTCAGCGGTTCCTCAGCCTGGATCGGCGACTGGGCCTGGCGGTCGATGTCGGACAGCGGCGCCTGCGGCGGCGCCTCCAACGCCGGCGTGTCGACCAGCGGTTCGACGAAAATGAACTCGGGCCGGTCGGCCGTCGGCTCCTGACGCAACGCCATCTGCTCGGCCGCCATCTCCTCCAGACGTTCTGCCCGGCGGTCGGCCAGCTCCTGCATGTATGGCAACCGCGGGCCGAAGATGGCCAGCAGGATGACCACCGCGTGCACGAACACGGACAACAGTCCTCGCTCACGCCACGACATGGCCGACTCGATCGTCGGCGTCTCGATGAAACGGTCGTCGAAATCGAAGTACATGGAGGGCTGGAACTCAACCAGGGGTCAGTATACCAGCGGGGCGCGGGTTGGAGGGGGCACGCGCATCACGCCCATCCGGTTTCTCGCCGACATGCAGACACACGACCCCGAAGGTCAGGCGGTCGAGACCGACGCCGATGAAGCCGGTCGTCCGCAGCAGCGCCGCGAACGCGTCCGGGGTCAGGAACGCGCTGACCGACGCCGGCAGATAGGCGTACGCCTCGGTGTGTCTTGACAGCATCCGGCCAAGCCGCGGCAGCACACGACGAAAGTACCAGAGGTAGATTGAGCGAAGGACCGGGAGCCTGGGCTCGCCGAACTCGAGGATCGCGAGGCGTCCGCCCGGCTTGAGCACGCGGAACATCTCCGCGACGGCCAGTGCCGGGTCGGCCACATTGCGAATACCGAACCCGACTGTGACCGCGTCCACCGACGCCGGCGGACAGGGCAGCCGGCAGGCGTCGCCCCGCGCCAGCCGGATGGTCCGGTGCAGACCGGCGGCGCGCACCTTCTCTTGTCCGAGGACCAGCATCTCTGCAGCGAAATCGACCCCGAGCACCGCGCGCGGCGCCGCCCGGTGGCGGGCGGCGGTCAGGGCCAGATCGGCCGTCCCGGTGCACACGTCGAGCACCTGCGCGGCCCCCGGCAGTTCGAGCGCGTCAATCGCCTGACGCCGCCAGCGGCGGTCGAGGCCCGCGCTCAGCAGATGATTGAGTCGATCGTAGCGAGACGCAATCGCATCGAACATGCCCGCGATGCGCCGCGGGTCCTTGTCGAGCGACGGGACGCCGCTCATCCGGTCCACGGAGGAATCAGCTCATGAGGCACGCCGAGCGCTGACAGGATCTTGCCGGCCATGAAGTCGGCCAGATCGTCAAGCGTCCGCGGCCCTTGATAGAACGCCGGCATCGCTGGAAGCACCAGCGCGCCCGCTTCGGCGGCGGCCACCATGTTGCGAAGCTGAGGCAGGCTCATGGGAGTCTCGCGGGGGACGATGACGAGCGGCCGACGCTCCTTCAGCATGACGTCGGCCGCCCGTTCGATCAACGTCCGGGACAACCCGTGCGCCACCCCGGCCAGCGTCTTCATCGAGCAGGGCACGACGACCATCCCGCCGCACGCGTAACTGCCGCTCGCAATCGAGGCTCCGACGTCACGATTGCTGTGCACCGTCAGCGTACCGCATCGCACGCCGTCGCCATAGGTGGCCGCGAGGTAATCCGGCAAGCGGTCAACGGCGGCGCCCGGGCCCAGTTCGTCGCGCAGCAACCTGCGGCCGAAATCAGACACCACAAGCTCCACTCGCGCCCCGTGCGCGAGCAATGCAGCCACCGTGCGCACCGCGTAGATCGCACCGCTGGCGCCGGTGATGCCGACGGCGACCGACCGTCCCCCCTCACCCGACATGGATCGCTGCCGCAGTGGTTCCGAGGTAGAGCAACCCCACGTAGCCGTTCAGGTCGAACGCCTGCTTGACGCGAGACAGGTCATCCACTCGCACCAGCGTCTGTTCATAGGCGAGCAGCAGCGCCACACCGGCCACGCCGGCCAGATACCAGCCGCCCAGCGGCGTCACGAGCGCCACTGCCGCGAGCGCCGCCACCGTCACGGCGTGCAGCCACCGCGCCAGCCGCAGGGCGCGCCGCACACCGAAACGGGACGGGATCGAGTGCAGGCCATGTGCGCGGTCGAAGTCGATGTCCTGGCAGGCATAGAAGATATCGAACCCGGCCACCCACGTGCAGGTGGCGAGGGCCACCAGCCACGGTTCCCAGCCCACGCCTCCCCCGGCGGCCAGCCAGCCGCCGACCGGGGCGACCGCCAGGGCGAGCCCCAGGAACAGTTGGGTGTAGGTCGTGAATCGTTTCGCCAGCGAATACCAGAACACGATCGCGAGCGCCACCGGCGACAGCACCAGGCAGATCCAGCCGAGCTGCGTCGTCACGAGGATGAACGCGACCGAGGCCAACGCCAACAGCCAGATCGCATCGACCTTCGACAGTGCGCCGCGCGGCAGTTCGCGATTCGCGGTCCGTGGATTCAGCACATCGAAGCGCGCATCGGCGAGTCTGTTGAACGCCATGGCCGCGGTCCGCGCGGTCACCATGGCTGCCACGATCCAGCCGGCGCGGACCAGCGTCAGCGGTGTGGTGCGGGTCGCGAGCAGCGCGCCGACCAGTGCGAACGGCAACGCGAATACCGAGTGTCCGAAACGAACGAACGAGGCGTAGGTGAGGAGACGACGCAACATGTGGATGCTCGCTGTCAGGCGACCGCCGGCTCACGGGTGTGATCGTCGAGCCAGGTCACCTTATCCGGATCGATACCGCCGACCAGATATTCTTCCACATCGTCGACCCCGGCCGGAACCTGCACGGCGATCAGCGTCGATCGAGCCCCCGGCGCGACGCGGCCGAAGTCGGCGGCGAAGCCGAGCGCCGCGGCCCCGTGCGCGGTGGCGCACTCGATCAATCGCCGGGCGGACACCGCCGGGGCGCACTCGCGCATCAGCGCCAGCTCTGCGAAGAGGTTGAGATCCGGGACGCTGGCGAGACTGTCGGTCCCGACCGCCAGCCGGACGCCCGAACGGAGAAACCGGTCGATCGGCGGCAGGCCCACTCCGGTCCAGACGTTGCTGCGCGGACAGGTCACCAGCGCCGCCCCGCTCGCGGCCAGCCGCGCCAACTCGGTGTCGGTCAACTGCACACCGTGCACTGCGATCAGACCGGGCGCCAGCCACCCCTGGCGCTCCAGGTACTCGACCGGCCCGCATCCGGGTACCGCCCAGTCTGGATTCCAGCGGCCGATGTGCTCGAGCAGGGCGCGCCAGGGTCCGCCGCCGGAGCGCAGGAACTCGATCTCCTCCGGTGACTCGGCCAGATGTATGCAGCGCGGGCCGCTGAACGACCGCCGGATGATGCGGTCGAGCGCGACGAAGGCGTCCGGCCCAACCGAGTACGGGGCGTGCGCGGCCAGGCCGATCCGCACATGGAGCGTCTCGCCGACGGCGTCTACTTCAGCGGCCGCCGCCTCCACGGCCTCCACGGCGCCGTCCGCGGGAAACGCCAGCACCTCACGGAACACATGGGCCGGCGCGCCCGCCGCCTCCAGGACCGGCACGGCCGCCAGCGTGTTCCCAATGTCGCCGATGAGACCGGTCCCGGCGGCCCGTCCCTCCGCGAGCGCCGCCGCGATGGCGGAGCGGTCTGGCGCCCAGGCCGTGCCGCGACAGGCCATGAGACGCGTCACCCAGTCGGGCAGCGTGGGCGCGGGCGGCGCCGCGCCACGCAACCCGGACAACTCGAGATGGGTATGGGCGTTCACCAGTGCGGGCAGGATCACGACGGAACCGAGGTCGACCTGTCTCACCCCCGGCTCCCGGCTCTCCCTGCGAGGCCCGACATCGACCACCCGGCCACGTTCGACGTCGACCCGACCCAACCGCACCGGCGGCTCGACGATTGGCAGGACCCACTTGGCGAGGTATCGGGTCATGGAGCGACGTTGGGGAGGTGCGCGGGCCGCGCGGGCGCCGACGGTCGTACTAGGCGCCGGAGTCGCCGTCGCATCGAAGGGCCCGACATCGGTGTACGGCGGACCGGCTACTCCGCCGCCCGCTGCTCCTTGCCCGGACGGCTCCGGGCCGGATAGCGCGACAACTCGGCCGGGACACTGGTGTCACCGTCGTTGCGGGCCACCGCGAGCTGCGTGCGGCGGGGGATGGCTCGTTCGCGGTATAGCGGATCTCCGAGCACGTCGTACGCCATGTTGCGCCGCTTGGCCACGAACCCCGCGTCCTCGATATTGCGCACGATCTCGGCCTCGTCCATGCAGTAGGCGGCGCCTGCCGCACGCACCACGTTTTCTTCGATCATGACACTGCCCATGTCGTTCGCGCCGAACGCAAGACTGAGCTGCCCCACCTTACCGCCCTGGGTCACCCAGGACGCCTGCAGGTTGTCGAAATTGTCCAGCACGATGCGCGACAGGGCCAGGGTTCGCAGATACTCGAGACCAGTGGCCTCTACGCCGCCGAGCTCGGTG
The DNA here is from genome assembly GCA_965220695.1 of Vicinamibacterales bacterium. Classification (GTDB taxonomy): domain Bacteria; phylum Acidobacteriota; class Vicinamibacteria; order Vicinamibacterales; family UBA8438; genus UBA9620. Next base: position 2,296,201 of record OZ244838.1, read on the forward strand.
TTCGACGGCTGAAAGCTCCAGGTGATGAACGCGGTGAACCCACCCGTGTCATCCTGCAGCGCTCTGAGCCGGCACAGGTGCTCCACCCGTTCCGCCGGCGTCTCGACACTGCCGTACATCATCGTGGCCGTCGACCGCAGCCCGGCCTCGTGCACCGCGCGCATCACCGCCAGCCACTCGTCGGCGGTCGCCTTGCTGTCGCAGTTCAACAGCCTCCTGACGCGATCGACCAGAATCTCGGCCCCGCCGCCCGGCACGCTGTCGAGCCCCGCACGCGCCAGACGATCGACGACGACCGGCACCGGGCACCGGGACAGCCGGGAAAGATGCAGCAGCTCGGGCGGCGACAGCGCGTGCAGCTTGAACGCGGGATATCTCGACTTGATGGCTCGAAACAGGTCTTCGTACCACTCGAGCGGCAGGTCAGGATTGTGGCCTCCCTGCAGCAACACCTGCTCTCCGCCGACCGCCAGCGTCTCGTCGATCTTTCGGAACAGTTCGTCGAACCCCAACACATAGCCGTCCCCCGACCCCACGGGACGGTAGAAGGCGCAGAACGCGCAGCGGGCCACGCAGACGTTCGTGTAATTGACGTTGCGGTCGATGATGTAGGTGACCGCGCCTGAAGGATGCTTGCGGGCCCGCACCGTGTCGGCCAGCCGCCCGAGCAGGCTGGTCGGCGCACCGGCATACAAGGTCAGCGCCTCGTCACGACCGAGCCGATCACCCGCCTCGACCTTCGCGGCGACCTGCTCGACACTCATGCTGCAGGGGACTCGAAGAACCTGAGATCGGCCTGATGCTGGATCAGCCGTAGCTCATAGGCGTAGTCATAGAACTTGCGGAGACCCGCGAGCGCCCGCTGGTCGAGCTGCAACGATACATGCTCGTCGAAATATCGGCGCCCAATCTCGCGCAGCCCCTCGTCGTCCGGACAATGCGCGGCGACGATGTCGTCGATCGCCGCCAACCCGCCGGCACCGGCAGCCTGCAGCGCCGCCACGTGGTCCGGCCCCAGTGCTGCAGACCGCGCGACCCACATGGCCCAGACGAATGGCAGCGAGGTCATCGCAGTCCACTCTTCGCCCAGATCCACCTTGTCGAGCCCGTGGCGCTCGTAGTCGAGGAACAGCGCCTGGTCTCCGATCACCAGGGCGGCGTCGCAACGCTTCAGCATCACGGGGAGTTCCGGACGCAGTTTCACCATCTTGGGATCGATGTCCCACCATTCGCTGCACAGGACACGAAGCAGCGCGCTCGCGGTACGGGAACTGCTGTCCACGGCCACGGAGCGCAGCGCTGTCGCGGGGCGGGTGGTGAACAGCGCCACGGAGGCGACCTCGCCTTCAGACACCACCCCCAGATCCGGCACGATTCGATAGTCGTTGCGCTGTGCGTATTCGATGCTGGGAATCAGCCCGAGATCCACCGACCGATCGTGGAGACGCTTGGCGCACTGCGCCGGAATATCGAACTGCAGATCGAACAGGTCGCGGCGGACCTCAAGCCCGTGCACGAGCGGCCGGGCATTCAGATACTCGACCGCGCTCACTCGGATCGCACTCATGAGTTGATCGCCTGGAAACAGCCGTTTCGTGGAACTGGCGTCAAGCCCGCTACCGTGATATTGCGCCGGATCTCTACACCTGGCGAGCGACGCCACCCCTCATCGTCGGCTCCCTCGGCCCGGACGGCATCCACATCGTCGGCGCCGAACGTCAGCGCCACCTGAGCCAGTTTCGGTCCATGAATCGACCAGCTCACCTGGATCGATTCGATATTGTCAACCAGGAGCCGAGCCAGTGCAACCTGACGCAGATCACCGTATCCGGTGGTCGGCGGCGACGACGGCGACGGCGCCAGCGGCGCCAGCGTACGACAGACCGACCCGGCGCCGGTCCACGACGCCACCCGGCGGATCAGGGTGACTCCCTCCTCGCGAGTCACCTGTCCCAACGTCAGACGCGCGGCGGTCATCCCGGTCTCCCGCAACACGGCGAACGCCTCCTCCGGCGGCAGCACTCCATCGGCGGCCACCTCCGTCACCAGCGCCAATCCGGCCTCGCGCAACGCCGCGAGCGTCACACCGAGCTGGTCGAGGTCGCGGCCGCTGAGTTCGAACAGATCGGTCAGGGAGAAGCCGGTCACCGGGATTGCGCCGCCCGCGGCCTTCGCGGTCCGCACCGCCGCCGTCGCCGAGGCCACGCTGTCGCATGGACCGGTCAGCCGGATCTCGCCCGCATGGGCCGGAATCGGCCCGGGACCGGCGCCGACGGGCGCCTCGACGACCTGTACAAATGTCGTGCAATCACCATGCCGGCGGCGCCGCACGGCGTCGGCCGCCATTCCCAGGGCGATCAGATCGCTCGACGCGATCAGACGTTGCCGGTCCCCATCGTCGAGCACGCCCCCGTCGACGATCTTCCCAGCGACCGCCATCGCTTCGTCACTCATGCCGTTCCATCGCCTCGGCCACCCGTTGGGCCAGCACCAGGGCGCGCCGCCCGGCGGCGCCATCCACCATGGGCCGCGAACCCCCGGCCACCGCTGTCACGAAATCACGCAACTCGCGTGCCAGCGGCTCGCCACGCGTGATGTCGAGTTTGCCGCCGTCGATGGCGGGCGGCACACCGGCAGACCGGATGACTCGCCATCCTTCGACCTCCTGCTCGGCGCAATCGACAGAAATGTAGGCATCCTGCTGGAAGAAGCGCAATTTGCGTATCCGTTCCCGGCTGATCCGGCTGGCGGTGAGGTTCGCGATACACCCCGAATCGAACCGCAGGCGGGCATTCGCGATGTCAATCTGATCGGTGAGCACCGGCACGCCCACCGCCTCGATGGTCGCCACCTCGGTGCGAACCGCCGCCAGCAGGATATCGAGGTCGTGAATCATCACATCGAAGACCACGTCGATGTCCAGGCTCCGCCCCGGAAACGCGCCAATCCGATGGACTTCGATGAAGCGCGGCGACCGCACCAGCGGCAAGGCCGCCGCCACCGCCGGGTTGTATCGTTCGGTATGGCCGACGGCGAGCACAGCACCCGTCGCCTCAGCCGCAGCAATCATGTCGTCAGCCTCGGCCGCGGTACGCGCCATCGGTTTCTCGACGAGCACGGAGATTCCACGCTCGAGCAACGGCACTGCCAGGGCGTGATGGGACGCCGTCGGCACAGCCAGCGTGACCGCGTCCACCACACCGTCAAGCACCGACACGTCGTGCTCGAACGACGTACCGGTTTCGAGCGCCACGCGCTCGGCGCGGGCGGCGTCGATGTCGACGACCGCTTCGAGGCGTACGCCCGGGAGGGTCGACAGGATACGGGCGTGGCGCTGACCGAAGTGCCCGACCCCGACGACCGCGACCCGGGGGACACCGCTAGCGTCCGTCGTCATCTCTGTCTTCCAACTGCCGGCCCACGACCGTCAGTCCTTCCGCGTCGGCGCGGGCGTAGAACGCCTCGCCGTCCATTACGAGCGTCCGTTCCGCATCGATCGACAGCACCGTGGCTCCGGCGGCGCGCATCGCCGCGACGGTCGGCAACCCGACGACGGGAACGTCGAACCGCATGTCCTGGTCCGGTTTGGCCACCTTGATGACGCACGTGCCCGTCCCTGCCAGTTGCCCGGCGCGCGCGATGACCGCGTCAGTCCCCTCCATCGCCTCGACCGCCACGACCGCACGTCCCTTCACGACGATCGTCTGCCCGATATCGAGACCGGCAATCGCGTCCGCCATCTCGTACCCGAATGCCAGATCGCTCAACTCATCGTCCGTCGGCGGTCGGCTGGTCAGCACACCGGAGCGGGCAAGCAACGGTTCGAGAAACACGGTCGACGGCTCGAGCGTGATCCCGTGGTCGGCCAGGACATCCGCCACCGCCGAGATGATCGCATCGGTGTTTCTGGTCTTGAGGCGGCGTATTGCCGCCAACGCCGTCAGATCGGGAATGACGCCGAACAGCCTGGTGTGCTTGACCTGTCCCGCCATGACGGCGCGGCGCACTCCGGCCTCGCGCAGGTAGGCGATGCACGTACCGAGCTGCCCGAGCGACACCCAGTGGAAGTCAGCCGGCGGCGGCGCGGCGGCGGACTGCTCGAGCGCCGGATCGGTCTCGTCCCGGATCGCCACGATCGTGACCTCGTGACCGAGCCGGCGAGCCCCCTCGAGCACCAGGAACGGAAACCGCCCGTTCCCCGCGATCACACCGAGTCGCATGCGAGTCGTCACGACCGACCGCTCCGCCCCCCATCCGGCGCCACCAGCCTGCCCGGCCGCGGCGCGCTATTCGTCGGCACCGACCGCCTCGATGCGCCGGGGCGGACGGCGCAGGTTCACGCCGCGGTGCGACGAACGGATGAAATTCACCAGATAGGCAATTTCCGAGCACTTCAGCGATGCATCCTGCTCGATCTGTTGCAGGGCCTGCGTGGTGTTCAGTTTCGACTGCAACAAATACCGGAACGCCCGGTCGAGCTCGGCAATCGTCTCTTGTGGCATGCCCTGGCGTTCCAGCCCGATGACATTGAGATCGTAGACACGGGCGCGGTTGCCGACGGTGCGCACGAACGGCAGCGCGTCGAGCGTGATAACCGAGGCGCCACCGATGAACGCATTGCGTCCAATTCGACAGAACTGGTGCACACCCGACACCGCACCGACGAATGCCGAGTCTTCAACGGTGACATGGCCCCCCAGCGTTGCCGCATTCGCGAGGATGGTCCGGTTGCCGACCCGGCAATCATGCGCTACGTGGACGTAAGCCATCAACAGATTGTCGTCTCCGATACGGGTGACGCCGCCCCCCCCTTCGGTGCCGCGGTGAATCGTGACGAACTCGCGCAAGATGTTGCGCCGGCCGATGAAGAGGTCGGTCCGCTCTCCCTTGAATTTCGTGTCCTGCGGCACCAGACCGATGGACGCGAACGGGAACACCCGGTTCTCATCGCCGATCTCTGTCCAGCCGTCGATGACCGAGGAGGCCCCGATATGACACCCCTGGCCGATCTTGACATGGGGTCCGATCACCACGTTGGGCCCCACGACCGTTCCGGCGCCGATTTCCGCACCCGGCGCGACGTGGGCGCTCAGGTCGATCTGCGCTTCGTCGTAGACCAGACCAATCAGCAGCTCGGCTTCGGTGACCACCTGCCCGTCAACCCGCGCCACAGCCCCCGCCACCGCGATCGTGCGGCGCCGGCGGCGAATGGAGACCTCCAGCTCCAACCGGTCGCCCGGCACGACCTGCCTCCGGAATCGCGCGTTGTTGACGCCGCGCAACACCGCCAGTCTGGCCGGCGTGTCGGTCTCGACCCCGAGCAGCAGGATGCTTGCAGCCTGCACCAGCCCCTCGATCATGAGGACGCCCGGCATGAGGGGGGTACCGGGAAAGTGCCCCTGGAACACCTCCTCGTTGACGGTGACGTTCTTCACCGCGACGATACGGTGTCCCGGCTCGTGCTCGACCACCCCGTCGACGAGCGGGGAAGGATAGCGGTAGCAGAGTCGATCGAGCAGGTCTGGAATATCGAGGAACACTATGTTCGCGGGACGCGTGACGCCACGGCCGTCCATGACCGGATCGCGAAGCATCACATGCGGGCCGGCTCAGTGAAAAGTGTCTGGTCGGATCCTGGTCAAGGAGGCTGCGCGGTCACGGAATCGGCGCGGTCAGGGAGCCTGCGCGGCGTCGAGCGCCCGGATGACGTCTTCAGTGACGTCAAGCGCGGGGTTGGCCCAGATCAGACCGCCATCGCCGTAGCTGTAGATGAACTGCAGTCCCCTGTCGGCCCCGACCCGCTCGATGGCCGGCATGAGCTTCTGATTGAACTCGAACTGCAGCGTCTGCTCCAACTGCTGCAAGTCGGTCTCGGCATCCTGAGTCAAGCGCTGCACCTCGATCGTGCCTCGCTCGATCTCCCGCTGCAACTGCAACTGGGCTTCCGCACTCATCACGTTGGCGTTCTGCTGCAGCGTCTGCTGATTCGCCTGGACGCTGGCCTGGCGCGCGTTGATTTCCGAAACCTTCTGCTCGCGCAATGCCTGCACCTGCTGATTGAGCGCGGCCCCGACCCGCGACTCGCTGGCGACCCGTTGCAGGTCGAGGTAGGCATGCGTCGCGCCTGCCGGGAACGGGAGCCGCGCCGGCGGCGCCGCGGGCGGCTGCACGGCAGGCGGCTGCACGGCAGGCGGCTGCGTGGCGGGTGGCTGACCGGCGGCAGCCGGGGCCTGGGCCATCACGATCATGGGCGTGACCATCACGACCGCGACCATACTCGACAATTTCATCTGGTCAGTCCTTCGCTTGGTGCGGATTCTTCCGCGTTGGCTCTACTCGTCGGTCGGATGGCGCCTGCGCCCCAAGGACACGGCCGCGCACCCGCGCCATCTGCATAAGAATACCAGCTTCGCCGGCAATTGCGGGAGCCCCCGGGTTGGAGCGGCCCGTGACGCAGCCGCGCCACAAAGCACAGCCGCGCTAGAAAGTCGTTCCGACGCCGAACTTGAAGACGGTCGACTCCTGCGGTCGGAACCGGTCGTTCAGTACGCCGTCCACTTTGGGATTCCAGGCGTAGATCAGACGAAACGGCACATTGAGCACCGGCATGAAGAACCGCAACTCGGCGCCGGTCGAGCTGTAGAAGCCGTCCCTGGTGAACTGCTGCCCGAAGTCGGCCACCTGCCCGGTATCGTAGAAGAGGATGATCCGCACCGGATTGGCGATTGAAATCAGATATTCGGCGTTGAACAGGAGGCTCTTGTTGCCGCCGATCACGAGCCCGGACAGATTCGGATCGCTCGGCCCGATGCTGCGGATATCGAAACCGCGCAGGCTGTAGTCGCCGCCCATGGTCAGCAACTGGAAAATCGGCAGCACCTGTGTCGAACCGAGCGGTTCGATGTATTCGCCGCGCGCGCGGAAACCGAACGACAGTCTCGGGGCGTGACGCAGATACATGATGGCTTCGGCCGTCGGCTTGTAGAAATTGGTGTTCCCGCCCAGTACGGCAAGCTCGATTCCCGTCGTGAAGCTCTTGCCGGTGGTGGGAAAGATCGGGTGGTCGACCGTGTTGTGCCGGAAGCTGGGTGTGACCTTGCTGATGGTGCGGGCACCACCGACACCCTGCAACAGCGCGTCTTGCAGGAATGGGTTGAAACGCAGAATCTCCGGGTTTGCGAAGATCGGATTGAGCTCCTTGACGTCGGTCGCCTCGTACGAGTACCCGACGAACATCTGCGACCAGCGCCCCACCCGGAAGCCGATCGAGCCACCCGCGCCGATCGAGCTCTGGGTGAACTGGTTGATGAACTGGATGTCCCGACGGAAGACATTGAGCCCACCGGTGATCGGCCGGCCGAAGAGATACGGTTCCGTGAACCCGATGGTGTAGTTCTTGATCCGTTCGCCATTCTGTAAGGACACCGACAGCGACTCGCCGCGGCCCAGGAAGTTCGTGGTCTGGAACGCCAGTTGCAGGAAGAAGCCGTCGAACTGCGACGACCCGGCGCCGAATGTCAGTTGGTTGAGGTTGGCCTCGGTGAGATCGAGAGTCAGATCGACCTCGTTGTCGAACCCGGGACGTTTATCGATCTGGATCGCGTTGTCTTCGTCGAGTGGCTCGAAGTAGCCAAGCTGGTTGAGCCGGCGCACGCTGTACTGCAGCGCCGAGGTATCGAACACGCCCCGCTCGACCAGACCGAGTTCGCGCCGGATCACTTCGTCGTGCGTCGTGTTGTTGCCGACGAACCGGATGCGGTTGACGAAGTACTGCTCCCCTTCCTGCAGGCGAATCGTCACGTCAACGACGCGGTCGCCGTCGATACGCACCTCCGGGTGATCGTCGGGGCGCGGGACCAGATCGGGAAATCCGGTCATCTCGTAGTATCCGCCCGCCCCGTACGCCTCGCGCGCGGCCTCGAGCGCGGCTCGGACCTTGCCCTCCTCGTAGTAGCGCCCCGGCTGCAGATCGGCGAAAATCTCCTGGAGCGCCTCGAGCCGCACCACCGCCCCGCCGTCGAAGTCGACGGTGCCGACCCGGTACCGCTCGCCTTCGGAGATCGCAATGCGCAGACGCACCGGCCGCGAGTCGCCGTCATCGGAGACCTCGCCGTACTCGAGTTGCGGCTGCCCCACCTGCGCGTCGATGAACCCGCTGTTGCGATAGTGCGCCACCACCGCGTCGGCGTCCTGCTCGAATCCGAGCGGCCGGTACGCCCCGCGCCCGGTGATGAAGGAGAACAGCCAGCGCTCCTTCGTGTTCTGCATCTGCCGCTTGAGCGACCGGTCGCTCATCTCGTCGTTGCCGACAAAGTCGATTTCGTGCACCACGACCTTGGGACCCTCGTCGATGTTGAACCTCAGCCGCACGGTCTTTGGCCCGGCGGGCAACGGCGTGAGCTCGTGAGACACCTCGGCGAACTGAAAGCCCTTCTCGGCCCACATCGAACGCAACAGTTCCTCGGTGTTGCGGATCACACCCGGGTTCACGCGGGTATCGAGACGCAACTCGATTCCGACCGATTGCATCGCTTCGTCGATCTCGGTACGGTCATATTCATCCGAGCCCTCGAAGTTCACGATGCGCACCCGTTCCCGCTCCTCCAACAGGAACCTGATGAGCTTGCCGGGGACGCCGTTCGCGTAAGGTACGTCAATGACCTCGACCGCGATGTCGGTCAGAAAGTCGGTGTCCCAGAGCCGTTTGACATCGTCGATGATCAGCGCTTCAATGGTGTCGTCGTACGGCGTCCAGCGGCCCTGCGACGGCACGCTGATCTCTTCGTCGACCTCCATGTAGTAGAGGTAGGTGTCCCCCTCGATGATCGGCACGTTGCCCTGGGTCGGAAACCGCAACTCGAGATTCCTGAACAGCGCGGGGGAATCGGGCGGCGGCAGCGCGGCCGCCGGCTGCTGCTCGCCGATGACCACCGGCTCGGCCGCGCCGGCCGACACCGAACCGGGCGCCACCGCCAGACAGACTCCCGCCAACGCCGCGGCTATCCGGACGCGGGTCAATGTGCTTCGCATGGAACTTCCTTGTCGTGCACGGTGAGTTCGCCGTTCATGTCGCGATATGCCTGATGGACCCACCGAAGAGTTAGACGCTCGCCGCCAGCTTGCGGCCGGTGTAGGCGCCCTCCACGTCCTGATAGGTGAGCTGGCCGTTGTCGAGGTAGACCTCGATGTCCCCGCCCTGCAACCGCCCGCAGATCAATTCTTCCGACAACGGATCCTCGACGTAGCGCTGAATCGCGCGGCGCAAGGGCCGTGCGCCGTACGAGCGATCCTTGCACGTCAGATGGATGATCCAGTCCACCACCTCCGGCGTCAGGTTGATGCGCAGTTTCCGGTCGACGAGATGCGAATTCAGCCGATCGATCAGCATGGCGGTGATGCGGCGCAGGTCATCGTCGCCGAGCGCTTCGAACACGATGATTTCGTCGACCCGGTTCACGAACTCCGGATTGAACGTGCGTTTGACCTCGCCGAGCACCATCTCGGTCACGCTGCGCTGCAGCTCCCTGGCATCCGACGGCTGGAAGCCGAGCGACGCCTGCTTCTGAATGAAGCGGGCGCCGATGTTGGAGGTCATGATGATGATGGTGTTCTTGAAGTTGACGCGGTTTCCGAGACCGTCCGTGAGGTGGCCGTCTTCGAACACCTGCAACAGGATGTTGAACAGGTCGGGGTGCGCCTTCTCGATCTCGTCCAGCAGCACGACCGAGTACGGGGTGCGCTTCACTTTTTCGGTGAGCTGACCGCCGTCTTCATGGCCGACGTATCCGGGAGGCGACCCGATCAGCTTCGAGACCGCATGTTTCTCCATGTACTCTGACATGTCGAAACGGACGAGTGCCGAGTCGCTGCCGAACAGGAAATTCGCGAGCGCCCGCGCCAGTTCCGTCTTGCCCACCCCGGTCGGGCCGAGAAACACGAAGCTCCCCACGGGTCGACCGGGCGACTTGAGCCCCGCCCGCGACCGACGGATGGCCCGCGCCAACGACGAGATGGCCTGGTCCTGACTGATGATCCGGCGATGCAGCTCACCCTCCATGCGGATCAGCTTGTTGCTCTCGTCCTGGTTGATCGACGTGAGCGGCACCCCCGTCCAGGTGGAGACCACCTCGTCGATATCCTGCTTGCCGACCGGGATGGGACGCGACCCGGCTCGCACGTCGAATCGCTCGCGGACATACTGCAGGTTCTCCCGGGCGATCACCTCCTGCTCCTTGAAGAACTGCGCCTTCTCGAAATCCTTTTGCGCCGCGGCGCTCTCCATCTGCTCGACGGCCACGCGAATATTGCGGTTGATGTCTCCGAACTCCGCGCTGACGCCAGCCTCCCGCAGCTTGGCGCGCGACCCCGCTTCGTCGAGCAGATCGATCGCCTTGTCCGGCAGAAACCGCTCGGTGATGTACCGGCTCGACTGATAGACGGCCGCCTCGAGCGCCTCGGGCGTGTACTCGACGTGGTGGAAGGCCTGATAGCGGTCCTTGACCCCGAGCAGCACCTTGAGCGCTTCGGTCTCGCTGGGCGGATCGACCTTGACGGCCTGGAAGCGGCGCTCGAGCGACCGGTCCTTCTCGATGTACTTGCGATACTCGGACGGTGTGGTGGCGCCGATGCACCGGATTTCACCCCGCGACAGCGCCGGCTTCAGAATGTTGGCGGCGTCGAGCGATCCTTCCGCCGAGCCGGCGCCGACCAGGGTGTGCATTTCGTCGATGAAGACGATGACGTTGGCGTTCTCCGTCAACTCCTTCATGATCGCCTTCAGGCGTTCTTCGAACTGACCGCGGTATTCGTGCCGGCGACGATCAACGAGATGTCGAGCGCCAGGAGACGCTTGTCCGCAAGAAAGTGCGGTACGTCGCCGCGCACGATGCGCTGCGCGAGCCCTTCGACGATCGCGGTCTTGCCGACACCGGGCTCGCCGATCAACACCGCGTTGTTCTTCGTGCGGCGGCAGAGCACGTGCTGCAGCCGCTCCAGCTCCGCGGTCCGCCCCACCAGCGGATCGAGCTGGTTCTTCATGCCGCGGTCGGTCAGATCACGGCTGAACTCCGCCAGCAACGGGGCCTCCTTGACCCGCGTCAACGTCGTCTTTTCGTTGAGCAACTGCACGATGTCCTCGCGCACCGCATTCAGACGCATACCCTTCTCGACGAGGATGGAGGCGGCGACGCAGCGTTCCTCGCGCAGAATGCCCAGCAGCAGGTGCTCGGTGCCGACGTAGTTGTGCAGCAGACGATCGGCCTCTTCGGCCGCGAACTGCAACACGCGTGTGGTTTCCGTGCTGAACGGTATTTCTACGGAGGTGGAAACCTTCTCGCGAAACACGGTCCGGCCTTCGACATCCTTCCGGATCCCCTCGAGCGACAAATGCGAACGGGCGAATATCCGGCTCGTCAGCCCCTTGCCCTCCCGGACCAATCCGAGCAGCAGATGCTCGGTTTCGATCGAGATGCTCCCGAGCTGGCTTGCCTCGTAGCGGGCAAAGAACAGCACTCGACGCGCACGCTCGGTATAGCGCTCGAACATATGGGGCGGTCCTCGGTTGCATTATAGGACAAAGCCCCGAACCGGTATCGGTGCCACGGGTCGCCGCCGCGCCGACGTGCGGGATCAGGCCGGCCGGAGACGTCCCTCCTCGAGCCGCAGGATGCGGTCGCACGACTCGGCGAGCTGCATGTTGTGGGTGGCGATGAGCGAGGTCAGCCCGTGGGTGGCGTGCATCCGCCGCAGCAGGCCGTGCAGCTCCGCGCCGGTCTGCTCGTCCAGGTCGCCGGTCGGCTCATCGGCGAGCAACAACGCCGGCCGCATCACCAGGGCGCGCGCCACCGCCACCCGCTGCTGCTCGCCGCCGGACAGCATGCCGGGACGGTGTCCGATGCGTTCGGCCAGACCGACATCCTGCAGTAGCGCCGCGGCGCGTGGTTGCGCCGCTCCCGCCGACATCCGCGCGATGCGCAACGGCATGGCGACGTTCTCGACCGCGCTGAACTCGGGGAGCAGATGATGGAACTGGAACACGAACCCGACCTGACGATTGCGGAAGGTCACGCGAGCGTCGTCGTCCGCGGCGGTGATGTCCGTCCCGCCGATCCGCACCGATCCGCTGTCGACACGATCGAGCCCGCCGAGCAGATGCAACAGGGTACTTTTTCCCACCCCCGACGCCCCGACGATGGCGACCATCTCGCCCCGCTCCACCGCCAGATCGAGGCTCCGCAGCACGGACAGCCGCCGGGCCCCCACCGTGTAGGTCTTCGTGAGCGCCTGAGCCACGACGAAGGACATGGGCGGACCGCTACTCGTATCGCAGCGCTTCGACGGGGTCGAGACTGGACGCCTGCCGTGACGGATAGATCGTCGCCACCAGGCAGATGAGGATGGCTGCCGTCACGAGCAGGCCGACGTCGAGCAGGCTGATCCGGAACGGCACCCAGGAAATCGGATACACGTCGTTCGGAATCTGAATGAGCTGGTAGCGATCGGCCACGTAGGACACGATCAGCCCGCCCGCGGCGCCGACCAGCGTGCCGGCCACCCCGATGATGCCGCCCTGCAGGACAAAGATCCTGCGGATGCTGCGGCCGGTGGCGCCCATGGTCTTCAGGATCGCGATGTCGCGGCTTTTCTCCATCACGAGCAGGATCAGCGATGCCACGATGTTGAGCGCCGCCACCATGATGATCAGCCCGATGCTGATCGAGATCGCCATCTTCTCCAGCCACAGCGCCGAAAACAGCGCCTGGTTCAACTGCCCCCAGTCCTCGGCCCAGTATCCGGCGCCCAGCAGCTCCGGCACCGCGCGCGCGACCGCGGGGGCGTCGTCGAGGTTCGCCACGCGCAGCTCCATCAGGTCGACCCGGTCCTTCGCGAACAACCGACGCGCCACGCCGAGCGTCACGAACCCGTAGGCGTTGTCGTACTCGTACAACCCGAGATTGAAGATGCCGACCACCTCGAGCTTCTGGGGCAACGGGATCAGTCCAAAAGGTGAGATCGTCACGCTCTGGGCAGAGAGGACCGTCACGACGTCTCCCACGAACACCCCGAGTCTCGAGGCAAGCTCTTCACCGAGAACGACGCCGCCCAGCACGCCGTCGGGGTCGTTCTCGAGGTCGTGCAGGCTGCCACGGCGCACGGCGGCGGCCACGTCGGTCACATTGACCTCCAGCGCCGGGTCTATCCCCTTGATCGAGATGAACGCCTGGCTGCCGGACGCCGTGGCGAGGGCCTGGCCCACCAGGGACGGAGCCGCCCCCAGCACGCCGGGTACGGTGGACAGGAGCTCCGCTTCCGCCTCGTAGTCCTCGAACCCGCCATCGATGATCTTGTGAACGTAGACGTGCGCCTGGGCGCCGATGAGCTTGTCCCGAATGTCTTCCTGCATGCCGGTCATCAACGCAGTCGCGACGACCAGCGCCATGACCCCCACGGCGACCCCCAGGATCGACACGACCGAAATGAGCGAGATGAACGCCTGGCGGCGGCGTGCGAGCAGGTAGCGGACGGCGACGTGGAACTCGAACGGCAGGGTCATGTGCGCCGGTCTCGCAGCAGGGGGAACAGGATGACGTCGCGGATGGACGGGCTGTCGGTGAGCAGCATGACGAGCCGGTCGACGCCCAGGCCCTCCCCCGCCGTCGGCGGCAACCCGTACTCGAGCGCGCGCAGATAGTCCTCATCCATCGCGTGCGCTTCGAGATCGCCGGCCGCGCGCTCGCGAAGCTGCGCCTCGAACCGGCGCCGCTGCTCCACCGGATCGTTGAGCTCGCTGAACGCGTTCGCCAGTTCCATGCCCGCCGCGAACAGCTCGAAGCGCTCGACCGTCTCGGGATCGTCGCCGCGCTGTTTCGACAGCGGTGACACCTCGGTCGGAAAATCGTACACGAACGTCGGTTCGATCAACGCGCCCTCGCACAACGTCTCGAAGAGCGCCATGGCGATCTTCCCGGCGCCGTGCTGCGGCGCCGTGGCGAGACCGGCCCGCGCGGCCAGGTCGGCGGCCGTCGCGCGATCACGCAGGTCCGCCTCCGTCACCGGGACCCCGAGCGTCTCCGTCAACGCGTTGGATACAGCGTGTCTGAGGCGCACACGGCGAAACGGCGGCGTGAACGACAGTGTCTGTCCCCCGACGTTGACCGTGTCGCTGCCCGTAGCCTCGCGCGCGACGGACGAAAGGAGCTCCTCGCTCAATGTCATCAGGTCCTGGTAGCCGCTGTATGCCTGATAGAACTCCAGCATCGTGAACTCCGGATTGTGGCGGGTCGAGATGCCCTCGTTTCGGAAATTTCGATTGATCTCGAATACCCGCTCCACCCCGCCGACGACCAGGCGCTTGAGATACAGTTCCGGCGCGACCCGCAGATACAGCCGCATGTTCTGCGCGTTGTGATGGGTCATGAACGGCCGGGCGAGGGCGCCGCCGGCCACGGCGTGCATCATCGGCGTCTCGACTTCGAGGAAGTGCCGTTCGATCAGGAACGCCCGGATCGCGGACAGCACCCGGGCCCGGACCTCGAACACGCGGCGGGAGTCCGGATTGACGATCAGGTCGACGTAGCGCTGGCGGTAGCGGGTCTCGATGTCGGTCAGTCCGTGCCATTTCTCTGGCAGCGGCACGAAGCACTTGGCCAGGAATTCCAGCCGATCGGCCCTGACGGACAACTCATTGGTCCTGGTTCGGAACAAACGCCCCGTGACGCCGACGTGGTCCCCGACGTCGAGGAGCCCCGCGACCGTAAAGTCCCGCTCCGACAGGGCATCCTTGCGCACATAGATCTGCAACCGCGAGACACCGTCCGAGATCACCAGAAAGCGCGCCTTGCCGAAGCTCCGGATGATAAGGACGCGTCCGGCCGTCGCCGTCCGGATATGCGCACCGTCGAGCTCGTCGCCTGCCGTCTCCCCATGGCTCGTCACGATCGCCGACACCGTATCGGTGCATCGAAACGTCTGGGGATAGGCGGGGACTCCGAGATCGACGAGCGCCGACAGATTCGCGCGGCGTTGAGCGAGTTGATCGTTTTCTCCAGATGCGGGCATGATTCATCGAGTCGACGGCGGCTGGCCGGCCGCGCCGTCAATTGCACGTTTGACCCCGTCGAGCACCCCGTTGACGAAACGGGCCGACTGGTCGCCGCTGAACGTCTTGGCCAGCTCGATCGCCTCGTCGATGACCACGGCCGGCGGCGCCGCGGCGGCGAGCAGTTCGTAGACACCGAGCCGCAGCACCAGGCGGTCGACCACCGCCATGCGCGAAAGCCGCCAGTTGTCCGCGGCCGCCTGGATCAGCGGATCGATCCGATCCAGATCCGCGATGGTCCCGCGCAGCAGCGCCGCGGCGAAGTGACGCCGCGCGCCCGGCGCCGGATGCTCTTCCCAGTAGCGGTCCAGCGCGGCCTCGAGATCCGCGCCCGACACGCCGCCGACCTCCCGCTGATACAGTAGTTGCAGCGCCGCCACGCGGCCGCGGTGGCGTCCATCGCGCGCCGACCGCGCGGCGCTCACCGCCCGCGCTCCGGTCCGGCGGGCGCCGGCAGCCGCCGGTACAGCCTGGTCATCGCCAGCGCCGCATCGGCTGCCTCCCATCCCTTGTTCGACGTGCCCGGACCGGCCCGCGCCAACGCTTCTTCCGCCGAGTTGGTCGTCAGCACGCCGAACGTCATCGGCACGCCGCTGTCGATCGCCGCGCTGGTGAGACCGTGCGCGGCGGCCGCGGCGATGAACTCGAAATGCGGCGTCTCGCCCCGGATCAGACAACCCAACCCGATGACGGCGTCCACACCGCAGCCTGCCGCGAGACGGCGCGCCGCCTGCGGTATCTCGAACGCCCCCGGTACCGCCGCCACGACGATCCGGTCTCCGTCGACACCGGCGGCACGCAACGCCTCCATGGCGCCGTCACGCAGCTTGTCGGTGACGAAGTCGTTGTACTTCGACACCACGATGCCCACACGCAGAGCGCCCGACTCGCCCGTTCCGGTCGCGGTCTCCATGGCCATTTCCGGTGTGACGCTGCCGTATCGTCGCCGAGGCGGACGGCCGTCGCACCCCGACGGCGCGGGTCCACTCCGTCAGCGTCCCGTGAACGTCGGTTTCCGTTTCTCGAGAAACGCCCGCGTCCCCTCCCGCGCGTCCTCGGTGCCGTTGATGAGCCCGAACGCCGTCGCCTCGAACGCCGAGGCCTCGGCCAGGGACATGTCGAGCCCGTGATGCACGGTGTCGAGAATCAGGCGCACCGCGGCCGGCGCCTGCGCCGCCAGGGTGGCGGCCAGATGCTGCACCTCGCCGGCGAGCGCGCCAGGGGCCACCACGCGATTGATCAGACCGATCCGCCACGCCTCGTCAGCGCTGACAGGCGCGCCGGTCAGCAGCATCTCGAGCCCGCGTCCACGGCCGACCAGGCGCGGCAGGCGCTGCGTGCCGCCGAATCCCGGGATCAGTCCCAGAGCGATCTCCGGTTGCCCCAGCTTGGCTGTCGCCGCGGCGACCCGCAGCGTGCACGCCATGGCGATCTCGCAACCGCCGCCGAGCGCGAAACCATTCACGGCGGCGATCACGGGCTTGCCCAGGCCTTCGATCAGCGCGCACAGACGATGTCCCGCGTCCGCCAACGCCCGCCCCGCGGCCGGCGTCAGGCGCGACAATGCGTTGATGTCGGCGCCGGCGATGAAGGCGCGGTCGCCAGCCCCCGTGAGCACGACGCAGCGAACTTCGTCGTCCTCCGCCAGACCGCGCATCGCCGCCGTCAGTGCCGCGATCGTCTCGGCGTCGAGCGCGTTCAGCACGGCCGGCCGGTTGACCGTGACCGTCGCCACCGCTCCGTCACGCGCACTCAGAATTACGTTCACCGTTCATCCCCGTCCTCTTTCGTCACTATACTCCAGCCGCCTCCGGAGACCGTCACCCGGCGCCATGCCCAGATCAGGGCGACTGCCGCTGACGCGCCCACGGCATCGGCCGCCAGATCGGCAGGGTCGGCCGTGCGTCCCGGTACGAACCACTGGTGCATCTCGTCGGTCAGACCGTAGCCCGTCGCCGCGAACAACGCGAGACACGCCGCGCGGCCGGTCACCCCGGCCCGGCGCCTCCCGGCGAAGCCGCGTAACAGGAGCGCGGCCAGCATCCCGTACTCCAGCGCGTGCACTACCCCGTCGTCGATTCCGCCAGCGCTCGCCGGCAGTTCCGATATGGACGACATGGCGAAAATGAGCGCCATCATCGCCCACGCCGGCCCCCATGTCTGCACGCCACCGGTCATCTTGACGGCGGGGCGATGCCTGCTGGCCTGGCGGCGCCGATCTGGGCGCGCTGAGGTGCGGGGCCGCGGCCAATGGAAGGATCCGGCGAGGTCACAGGGGAAACGGCAACAACAGCCAGCCAATCACGACGGCGCCGGCCACGAAGCTCCCGAACAGGACTCCGCCCAGCTTCGCCTGTTCGAGCGGCTCGTCTTTCATGAGTACCGCGAACACCAGCGACACGAAACCGGCGAAGAGCAGCAGGGTGAGGAAATGACTGGCCATCGCGGTCTACGTCCACGTCTGAACCGGTGTCACGGCTTGCGGCCGACCGCGATATCGAAGGCGTCGAGACACACCAACATGTTCAGCAGCCCGGACACGATCAGGAATGTGTTTCCGTACTCGAACGTCACCGCCACGACGTCGCCGGCGCCCAGCCCGCCGACGGTGGCGACCAGATATGGCAGCCCGTTGCCGAGGTCCGCCAACGCGGCCAGCAGCACGAGCGGTTGCGAGGCATCGAACGGCGCAAGTGCGCCCTCGAGCCACAGCCCGGTCGCGAACATCAGTGGGATCGCGACCAGAAACACCAGTCCCTTCTGGCGCCGGCCGAGCCAGAGATGGCCGCCGCCCGGCACCGCCCAGGCGAGCGCCACGGCGGTCAACGCCTGGCTGGAGTCGAGCGCGGCCCCCGGCGGAGGCGACTCGTCCGCTAGGCGAGTTCGCCGCGTATCACGAGACTTGCGACCCATGCCACCGCCGCTCCCAGGGGAATTGCCGCCAGCGCCCGCACGCCGCCGCCAACCGGCAGCACCCCGAGCGTCTCGACCGCCACCGTGATCCCGGTCGGCAAGGCGGCACCCACCACAATCGACCGCAGCGCGGACGCGGCCCGTGCAGGACCGGACCGGACACGTCCGGCACCAGCCACGAACGCACCGAGCAGAGCGCCGGCATAGAGCCCCGCACACCTCGCGCACACCGGCATCTGTACGTCCCAGAGTCGAAACGACCGGTCGGGACGCTGATGACAGATGACGCTGCCCATCAGATAGGTGCCGGCAGACATGACGGTGGCCGCACGCCCGCCCGAGTCATGGGCGAGCGCGAACGGAACCATCACCAGCAGACTCATCCAGGTCAGGGCGCCCAGCAGCAACCCACGCGCCATCCAGACCCGCATCGCTCGTCGCACGCCGGCCAGCCGGTCTGCATCTCTCATCACAGTGCGTCGAAGTGGGTCAGCCGTGTGAACTCGGTGAACCGCGCCCGCAACTCGGTCTGCGTCAACCGCAGCAGCCGTTCCAGACCGAAGTCTTCGACCGCGAACGAAGCAATGGCGCTACCCGCAATCATCGCACGGTTGACGGTGCCGTCGTCGATCTCGCCGGCGGACGCCAGGTACCCCATGAATCCGCCGGCGAAGGTGTCACCGGCGCCGGTCGGGTCCGCGACATGTTCGAGCGGCATCGCCGGTGCGGCGAAGAAGCGCTCGTCACGGGCCATCAGGGCGCCGTACTCGCCACGCTTGATGATAAGCAGTCGGGGGCCCAGGCCTTGAATGGCCCGCGCCGCCTGCACGAGGTTCGATTCGCCGCTGAGCTGGCGTGCTTCCTCGTCGTTGATCACCAGGGCGTCGATCCGGCGCAGTACCGCCCGCAACTCATCCGGCGTCCCGTCGATCCAGAAATTCATGGTGTCGGCAGCCACGAACCGCGGGGCGCTGGTCTGGTCGAGCACCTGAAGCTGCAGCGCCGGATGAATGTTCGCGAGAAAGACGAACGGGGTCTGCCTGTATCCTTCGGGCAACACTGGATGAAACTGGTCGAAGACGTTCAGGTGTGTGTAGATCGTCTCGCGACGCTGCAGATCGACGCTGTACTCGCCTTTCCACCGAAACGTCTCACCCGGAACGCGCTGCAACCCCTCCAGGTTGATCGGTCGGCCGGCAAACACCTGCATCTGCGCGTCGGTGAAGTCCTCGCCGACCACCGCCACCATGCGCACGTCGGTGAAGAACGACGCCGCGACGCTGAAGAACGTCGCCGCGCCACCGACCACGCGTTGCACGCTGCCGGAGGGGGCGCCGATCGAATCGAACGCCACGGAACCTACTGTCAGTATGGGAGGCACGAGAATTCCGTCACGTCACGAGACCGGGCATGGCCGGCATCGCCTACTCAGCCTGGACATATTTGCCGATGATGGGCGCCAGGTCGCGCTTGACCCGCAGTGGAATCAGCTCTGGCCGCGTAATGATAGCCGAGGCGAGCGCCGAGGCGCACTCGCAGTCCCGCTCGACCGGCAGGTTGGTCACCGCCCCGGCAATGACGCGTTGCGCGGTCACCGCGTTCCGCGTCAGGATATCGATGATCATCTCGACGGTCACATCGTCGTGGCCCTCGTGCCAGCAGTCGTAGTCGGTCACGAACGCGAGCGTCGTGTAGCAGATCTCCGCTTCACGGGCCAGCTTCGCCTCTTGCAGATTGGTCATCCCGATGATGTCCATGCCCCATGACCGATAGAGCCGGGATTCGGCCAGCGTCGAGAACTGCGGCCCTTCCATGCAGACGTACGTGCCGCCGCCATGCACACGCGCACGGTCCTCAGCCGTCGCGGCGCGGGCCGCGCCGGCGGCGATACCGCTGAGCACCGGACAGAACGGATGTGCGAACCCGACATGGGCCGCCACGCCGCCGCCGAAGAACGTGCTGACCCGGCCCCTGGTTCGATCGAGCAGTTGATCGGGGATGACGATGTCCAGCGGGCGGTATTGCTCCTGCAGGCTCCCGACCGCGCTGGCGGACAAAATCCAGTCGACCCCGAGGGACTTGAACCCGAAGATGTTGGCGCGGAAGTTCAATTCGGAGGGCAGCAACCGATGGCCCTGGCCATGGCGGGCCAGAAACGCCACCCGCCGTCCGTTCAGCATACCCGTGATGTACGGCGCCGACGGATCGCCGAACGGCGTGGCGATCTGCACTTCTTCACGGTCGGTCAGCGCCTCCATTTCATACAGGCCGCTGCCGCCGATGACCCCGATCCGAATGTCATGCCGTGCCACGGTCAACGATGCCCCGCCTGTCGCGATCAGTCACGCGATCCCCCTCGCCCGGGCCGGCCCTCGGCGCCGCCGGAACGCTCCTGCTTCAACTCCACCAGCACCCCCTGAGCCGCCGACGGATGAATGAACGCCACCAGACTATCGCCGGCGCCCGCGCGCGGCGCCTCGTCGACCAGCCGCACACCGCGCGCCCTGAGATGCGCGAGCGCCGCGGCGATGTCGTCGACCCGCAATGTGACGTGGTGCAGTCCCGGCCCCCGCCGCGTGATCGAGCGCGCGATCGGAGATTCGTCGCCCGTCGCCTCGAGCAGCTCCAGCGACGCCTCGCCCACCGGAACGAACTGCGCGCGCACCTGCTGCGACGGCACCGTCTCG
Organism: Vicinamibacterales bacterium; assembly: GCA_965220695.1. Classification (GTDB taxonomy): domain Bacteria; phylum Acidobacteriota; class Vicinamibacteria; order Vicinamibacterales; family UBA8438; genus UBA9620. The sequence continues at coordinate 2,316,898 of OZ244838.1, forward strand.
GACTCGCCGACCTCCAGCCCCAACGCGTCCCGGTAGAAGGCGAGCGCGGTGTCCAGATCGCGCACCGCAATCCCGATGTGATCGAGTACCGCTTTCATGACCCCGGCCTCTCCTCCGCCGGGAGACCGCGGACCGCGACGCTGGACAGGGGCGCGTCGCGAGCCGCGATCGCTCCGTCCACGAGTTGCTCAGCCGCAGTGTAGGGGTCGACCTCCGCCGCCGCCACCCGCGTGACCAGTCGATCGAAGGCGCCCGCATCGAGCACCTGCTGCTCCAGACGCTCCAGGAACCGATCCGCGACCAGACGGCGCACCCACGCGCTGACCCGAGTCCGTTGGCGCCGCCGCACGGCCGCCGCGCCGCGGGCGCGAAACTGGTCGAAGGCGTCGAGCACGGCGTCGACGCCGGCGCCGTCCAGCGCGCGGGTCCTGAGCACCGGCGGGTGCCAATCCCCGGGCGCGTACTCGTTGAATCCCAACACCGTCTCGATCTCGATCACCGCCCGGTCTGCCCCATCGTGATCCGCCTTGTTGACGATGAACAGATCGGCAATCTCCATCACCCCGGCCTTGAGCGCCTGCACGCCGTCTCCGGAGCCGGGCATGGTCACGACGACCGTCATGTCCGCGGTGCGCGAGATCTCGATCTCCGCCTGCCCGACCCCGACGGTTTCGATCACGATCAGATCGAAACCGGCGGCATCCAGAATCACCGCGGCGTCCGCCGTCGCCCGCGCGAGCCCGCCGAGCGCGCCGCGGGTCGCCATGCTGCGCACGAAGACGCCGGCATCGGCGGCGTGCACCTGCATCCGCACCCGGTCGCCGAGCAGCGCCCCGCCGCTGAACGGGCTTGTCGGATCGACGGCCAGTATCCCGACCGTGCGGCCGCGGCGCCGCGCGCCCGCGGTCAGGCGATCGACCAGCGTGCTCTTGCCCACGCCAGGCGCACCGGTCACACCGAGCCGATACGCGCGACCACTGTGGCGGAAGACACCCTTGATGATCGCCGCGCCGGCTCCGCCGTCCGCCTCGACCCGGCTGATCGACCTGGCGATCGCCCGGCGGTCGCCGCCGAGCACTTCCTCTGCCAACCGCTGACTCTCGGCGGTCATGCTGGACGATCCAGATACTCCCGGGCAATGACGAGCCGCTGAATCTCGCTCGTCCCTTCGCCGATCGTGGTCAGTTTCACGTCGCGATAGTACTTCTCGGCCGGATAGTCCTTTACGAATCCATAGCCCCCATGAATCTGGACCCCTTCTTCAGCCGCGCGCACCGCGGTCTCGCTCGAGAAGAGCTTTGCCATGGCGGACTCGCGCGTGGTCGGGCGGCCGCGGTCCATGAGATACGCCGCCCGGTAGGTCAGCCACCGCGCCGCCTCGATGCGGGTCGCCACGTCCGCCAACTTGAACCGAATCGCCTGGAATTCTGCGATCGGCTTCCCGAACTGTTCCCGCACGAGGGCATGACGGCGAGCGGCCTCGAATGCGCCCTGCGACAGACCGACCGCGAGGGCGGCGATGCCGACGCGGCCCGCATCCAGCACCCGCATGGCACCGACGAACCCCTCGCCTACCGCGCCGAGCATCTGGTCGTCAGCCACGAAGCAGTCCGTCAGACACAACTCCGACGTTTCACTGGCCCGCATCCCCAACTTGTTTTCGTTCCGTCCCGATGCCAGCCCGGGCGTGTCCCGAGCGACGATGAACGCCGAGATTCCGTGCGCTCCGCGGGTCGCATCGGTCACGGCCATGATGACGAACGTCCCAGCCAGGGAACCATGTGTCGTGAACGTCTTCGTGCCGTTCAACCGCCAGCCGTCGCCATCTCGGACCGCCGTCGTGCGGGTCGCAGCGGCGTCGCTTCCCGCCTGCGGTTCGGTCAACGCCCAGGCGCCCAGCCAGCGTCCCTCGGCGAGCGGCGTCAGGTACCGCTCTCGCTGCGCCTCGGTGCCGAACAGGTGGAGGTGCGCAGCCGCCAGACCGTTATGCGCGGCGACCGAGAGTGCGATCGACGGGTCGACCCGAGCCAACTCCTCGATGCAGATACAGTAGTCGACCGCCTGCATGGCGGCGCCGCCGTATCGCTCGGGAAACTGGATGCCCATCAACCCGAGCTCGGCCAGCCGGGGCAGCAACTCGATCGGAAACCGTTGCGCCTCATCCCATTCCATGGTGTGAGGCGCCATTTCGGCTTCGGCGAATTCTCGAACGGTGCGTCGCAGGAGGCGTTGTTCGTCGGTGGGCCGGAGGTCCATCGGGTTCGGTCACTCTATCACAGGGTCATCCGCGGGCCGCCGGCCGCGGGGAGGGCGTAGCAGGGCCGTTGCGACGACTCTGCTATGATGTGGCCCGCGCCGGTGGCGGCCGCCGCCCACGGCCTTCCGAATCATGCGACGCGTCCTAGTTCGTGGTGAAGCCCCGCGTCGCACTGAATTTGGCGGTGCGCGGGGCTGGCACGGCGCGACGACGAAGCACATCGGGGCGTTCGTGATCCCTGCAATCAGAAGCCCGGCGCCGCCCGAGACGGCATGCAGCGCCGTTCGAATGCAGCGGGGCGTTTGCCACGAGCTGCTGGCAGCATCGATTGTGTTGGCGGTCCTGCTGGGGGCCGCTCCTGTCGCCCATGCCGACTTGACCCTGTTCGCCGGCACCAACGTCACCCCGTCGAACCGTCCTGTGCGTGGGGTGGCGGTCGGCTTCTCCCTGCTCATCGTCGGTTTCGAGTTCGAATACTCCGACACCACCGCCGACGAGATGGCGGGCGCGCCGCGACTCCAGAGCGGGATGTTCAACATGCTCGTCCAGACGCCGTTCGGCGTCGCCGGACTGCAGTTCTACGGTACGGCCGGGGGCGGCCTCTTTCGCGAAGAAGGCAGCAGCCTGCTGGAAACCAATGCCGGAACCAATTTCGGCGGGGGCGTCAAGATCTCGATCGCCGGACCGATCCGCATGCGAGTGGACTATCGCGTGTTCAGGCTGGTCGGCACACCGCAACATACCGCTCACCAGCGAATCTACGCTGGACTGAACATCGGATTCTGAACCGGGGATTGCACGCCCCGACATTCGGCCAATCCTCCTGCGTTGCAGGCAAACGCGCGCACCGCGTGCACACGACCGACTGGATCGGCTGGCGCGCCGGATGGGCGCCGTAAATGACGGTCAGGAAACGAAGAGGCCGCGATCCCGGCCACGCAAGGGCGACCTGGATCGCGGTTCAGAGACCCATGACCTGGCAGTTGGTAACGGCCGTCAGAATTCCATCACGGACGTGAGGTTGAGCGCGTACGCGCCCGGCGCCAGGGCGCTGGTGTAGGAGGCGTACAGCTCCCGAACCTCGTCACCGTTTCCTGGCGGCCCTCCGGCATATTCCTCGGCCAACACCGTGATGTGCTGGTAGTCCCCACCAGGCACTGCCGGATCCAGCACTTGCAGGTAGACGGCGGTGTTACCGGGACCGGCCTCGGCTGCCCGATAGAGTTCAAAACCGGCGCCCATCCGCGCGCGCTGAGCGTCGCTGCTTCCGGCAAGCGTCTCGCCGTAGGCACGCATGAAACGCTCGTAGTCGGCAGTGTTCGCCGAATTGACGTAATTGACCACGATGACCTCGTTTCCAGTGAAGGTCAGGGCGGGGATCTGCGCGGCTTCGGATCGCGGGGTAAATACGCTTCCCAGCACGACGCCGACAGCGAGCGCCGCCACGATGGCCGTGCCCATCCACACGTGGTTCGTCCGAAACCGCCTTCTCAATATCGTCCGCATCAATTCCTCCTTCATACCTGCTCGGCTTTCCGAGTGCGCTACTTTACCGTAACCATCCCGCTGAACCAAACGATTCCGTGCGTGGCGCCGCCTCCCGGTTCAGGGGCCGCCGTCGGCCGAGCCCAGATCCACCCTGGTCAGATTCAGAAGCGTCTGGCCATCGGCGAATGCGCCGGCGTAGGTCTCGTACAACGTCTGCACCTCCGTCGGAAACGCCTCGTTGAGAATCCGGGGCACCCAGTAGTCGACGCCGGGAACCACCGGATCCAGTACCGAAATATACAGGAACGCGTCGCCCGCGAGTAACTCCTCCGCCCGGTACAGCGTCCATCCGGCCGCCTGTCTCCGCCGATCGGCCTGCTCGCTCGTCGTGAGCGCCTCACCCACGCGGGTCATGATCTCCTCGAAGTCCTCGCTCCGTTCAGTCTGCACGTAGCTGAGAATCAAGCCGACGTCTGCGGTGAACACCCGCGGCACCGGTTGCGCCGCGGTGCCCTGGGCCGCGCCCCAGGCGATCCCGGCCGCCAACGCCGCCAGCACCGCCGCCAACGAACGCCGCCGCATCAGACCCGTGAGTCGATCGAACCGTGATTGCGCAGACAATCGTACAGCCGCTTCCGGATCCGCTGCCCGGCAGCCGCCAGCGGCCAGCCCCGGCGCCATCACACGAACACCTGCATCACTTCGTTGGCGAGCAGCATGCCCCGCCGCGTCAGCCGCAATCGGTCCGCGTCGCGAATCAGGAGTCCGGCGTCCAGACAGGGTACCAGTTCATGACCCCAGCGCGCCCAGGCATCCACGCCGTACCGGCGCCGGACCTGGACCAGATCGACACCGTCCGACAGACGCAGTCCCAGGAACATCATATCGGCCAGACGATCCTCCGCCGACAGCGCCTGCCGAGCCGCCACCGGACTGCGCCCTTGCGCCAGGCGATCGACATAACCGCCGATGTCAGCCACGTTGCGCCAGCGCAGACCGCCGCGCGTCGAGTGCGCGCCGCAACCGAACCCCACCCATGCGCCGTCGGACCAGTACTTCAGGTTGTGCCGGGACCGCCGGCCGGGTCTGGCCACGTTCGATATTTCGTACTGCCGGTAGCCGGCAGCCTCGAGGCGTTCGACACCGGCGAGATACATCTCGGCGGCGCGATCCTCTGGCGCCTGCGTCCAGCCCCCGCGGGCCATGTCCTCACGCAGCGGCGCGTTGGGATAGAGCTCCAGCAAATAGAGCGAGGCATGGTCCGGACCCAGATCGATCAGCGTCTCTACCGACTCCAACCAATGCGGTACGGTCTGCTCCGGCAGCCACGCCATGAGGTCCATGCTGATATCGTCGAATCCGGCGGCGCGCGCCTGCCCGAACGCCTCGATCGCCCGGGCCGCACCGTGCAACCGGCCGAGACGCTGCAGTTCTGCATCGCGAAACGACTGGACACCCAGACTGATGCGGGTCACCCCCGCCTCCCGATACCCGGCCAGGCGGTCCAGCGACGCTGATTCCGGGTTCATCTCGAGCGTAATCTCGGCGCACGGGTCGAGGTCGGCCGCGGTGCGGCAGCGGTCAATCACCTCCGCCACCTCGTCGGGATCGAGCATCGACGGCGTCCCGCCGCCAAAAAACAGCGTGTCGACCGCGCCAAGATCGCGGCTGCCGGCTATTTCGCGTCCCAGCGCCTGGAGATACCGCTGCTTGAGCGCGGCGTCGTAGAGCCGGCGGTTGAAGTTGCAGTAGTTGCAGATCGCTTCGCAGAACGGGATATGCACATACAGGCCGAGCGAGCCGTTCACGGTGTTCGGCGCCGACGCCCGGCGGTCGTCGCGCCGCACGCCCATCATCCGCCGGCGCGTCCACCGGTCCAGCCAAGGTCGGGGCTGTCCCGCTTGAGCTGCGCCCTGGCCCGGACGGAGGCCCGCGCCGGCAGCTTGCGGCGCGGCTGCGTTTTCCAGGCCTTGGACAGTTCGCTGCCGGTGGGCGGCCCTTCCACGAAACCCCGATAGTCAGGTCCCGCGTATTCGAGAAACTCGCACATTTCCCGCAGACGCGAATGCATGCGAAACCCGACTCGAACCAGCAGCGAGTCAAGATCACCCTCATCGGGGACGTCCTCATAATTCGACGTGAAGATGGTCGGCCGGCGGTCGTTGTAGCGGGTGTTCACGATGAGGTTCATGGTCTCTTCGACCCAGTCCGTCAGCCGCTCGGCGCCGAGGTCATCGAGCACGAGCAGTTCGGCGTCCATGACAGGCCGCAGGATGTCCACCTCGGCGGTTCGGGTGACGGGATTGTAGGTGCTGCGGATGGTGCTGAGCAGGCTGCGGATGTCGTAGTACAGGCCACGCGCCCCCTTTTCGAGCACCACCTGCTTCAACGCCGAGACCGCGATGTGGGTCTTGCCGATACCTGGCGGACCGATCAGCAGCAACCCCTTGTCCACGACCGGAAAGTCATCGATGAAACGCCGCGTGCGTTCGACTGCCCGGAGCAACCGTGCATTGTCGTAGGTCACGAAGGACGCGAGGTCGCAACTGCGATATCGCGGCGGAATCTTCGCGACCGACAGCAAGGTCTGCGCAACGCGCTCCCGCCAGCACGAGCAACGCTCGACCCGTCCCGAATCGCCGCCGGATACGGCGCGCCAGCCGGTGTCGTGACAGAGTGTGCAGGGCATGTCGAGGTACCCGCAGATGGTCGCGCCGCGCCGGCACAGTCGGCCGCGGCGCCGGTTATCTGACCGATCAGTGTCGCCGGATGCCCGCGCCGGCCGGCCGGTCGCCGCCGGTCTCCGCGTGGACGGCACGCGGGGCCGGGTCGTCGCCGCGCGGCCGCGGGTCGGCGCGCACCAAATCGGTCGGCGACGATCTTATCAGGGCCGTACCCAATCGCTGCTCCCAATCTCCCAGACCACGTGCGAGTTCACGCTTGGCATAGCTCATGAACTCGTTGACCTCTTCCTGCATGCGGTCCATCTTGAGACGCATGTTGAGAATGATCTCGACCCCGGCCAGGTTCACGCCAAGTTCCCGCGTCAACGAAAGGATGGTCTCGAGCTGCTGCAGGTCCTCGTCGGAGTACAACCGGGTGTTACCCTCGGTTCGCGAAGGGGTCAGCAATCCCTCGCGTTCGTACATCCGCAGGGTCTGAGGATGGATATCGTACCGTCTGGCGACGGCGCTGATCATGTAATAGCCCTCGGTTCCCGTCCCTGGCATCGCTGACTCGCTTTCCACTGTGCCCGGCAGCCCGTGGTGAAACCGCGCGCAGCACCGCGACCTGGTCGCAACGATGCTGCGCCGGTCGAATGCAGCGGAGATTTCGCCGCGGGCTGCTACCCGGGCAGTTCCGCACGCACGTCCTCGGAATTGATCCGGCCGAACTCACGCATCAGTTCCTTCGACCGCTCGTCCAATATTCGCGGCAGCACGATTTGCACGCTGATCACCAGATCACCAGGATTGCCGGTGTGCGGCGACGGCGCGCCCCGATCCCGCAGACGGAACCGTTGACCGGACTGGGTGCCAGGCGGAACGCGCACCGTGGCCTGACCGTCGATCGTGGGCACGGTGACACGCGCCCCGAGCGCCGCCTCATGGACCGCCACCGGAACGACAAGCTGCAGGTCGTCGCCGTCGCGCTCGAAGAGCGGATGCGGCGCGACCGCGACCGTGACATACAGGTCGCCGGTGGCCGCGTCGCGCCGCCCGGCACTCCCCCGCCCGGCAATCCGCAGCCGCGTGCCGTCGGAGATGCCGGCCGGCACCAGAATCTCGACCGTCTCGGCGCGCGACACCAGCCCCTCGGTCCGGCAGACGCTGCAGGGCCGCTCACGCCGGCGACCAGATCCTCCGCACTGCGCGCACGCGCGCGAGAACACCATGTGCCCGCGGGTCCAGCGCGACTGACCGGTCCCGGCACATCCGGGACAGCGGCTCTCGGCGACGCGCCGGACGCCGGACCCGCCACAGGCGGGACAACGGGTGACGCGGGTCAGCGTCAGCTCGCGGCGTCCTCCCCGGATCGCATCCGTAAACTCGAGGTTGAGTGTCGCATGCAGATCGACTGCCTGCGAGGGCGAGTCCTCGCCCGCGTCGGCCGCTGAACGGGCAAAGACGTCGGCGAACAGATCACCGAACGTCGAGGCGGACTCACCGGTGGTGGACGCGGAAAAGTCGAACCCCTGGAATTGGACCCCCCCCACCGCGGGAGCCTCGGCGCGGTCACCATGGACATCGTAGTCCTGCCGGCGTTCCGGGTTGATCAGCGTCTCGTAGGCCATCGTGACACGCCTGAAGAACGCTGCCGCTTCCTGGTCTCCCGGGTTGATGTCCGGATGGTACCTCCGAGCCAGTCGGCGATATGCCCGTTTCACGTCGTTTGCCGACGCGGAGCGGTCGACACCGAGAATGACGTAGAAGTCCATGGTTCCGCTATTTCTTGTCTTCGACGACCTCCGCGTCGATCACCTCGCCGTCGGCGGCGCCGGAGGACGGGGCACTCCCGCCCGGCGACCCGGCCTCCGACGCATCCCCGGGGGCGGCCGTTTCGGCCGTCTGCTTGTACATCGCTTCCGCCGCCTTGTGCTGCGCCGCGGTCAGTGTCTCCATCGCCTGCTCGAGCGCCGCCGCGTCGTCCGACGCGAGCGCCGTCTTCAATCCGGCAATCGCCTGCTCGATCGGCTCGCGGTCCGACGCCGGCAACTTGTCGCCCGCGTCCTTCAACATGTTCTCGGCGACATAGACCGCCTGGTCCGCCCGGTTGCGGGCCTCGATCGTCTCTTTGTGCTCGTTGTCCTCATCGGAGTGCGTCTCGGCCTCGCGCATCATCCGCTCGACCTCTTCCTTCGACAGGCCGCTCGAGGCGGTGATCGTGATCCGCTGCTCTTTACCGGTACCCTGATCCTTGGCCGAGACGTTGACGATGCCGTTGGCGTCGATGTCGAAGGTCACCCCGATCTGCGGGACGCCCCGGGGCGCCGGCGGGAGACCCACGAGGTGGAACTTGCCCAGCGTCCGGTTGTCCTTCGCAATCGACCGCTCACCCTGGAGCACGTGCACCTCGACGCTGGTCTGACTGTCCGCGGCGGTCGAGAACGTCTCGCTCTTCTTGGTCGGAATGGTGGTGTTGCGGTCGATGAGCGTCGTCATGACCCCGCCCAGCGTCTCGATCCCGAGCGAGAGCGGCGTCACGTCGAGCAGAAGGAGGTCTTTCACATCGCCGGCCAGTACGCCCGCCTGCAACGCCGCGCCAATCGCCACGACTTCGTCGGGATTGACCCCCTTGTGGGGATCCTTGCCGAACAGGTTCTTCACGATGTCCTGCACCCGCGGCACACGGGTCGACCCGCCGACCATGACGACTTCGTCAATCTGCGACGCGGTCAGGCCGGCGTCCGATAGCGCGCGCGTGACCGGCTGAACCGTCTTCTGCAGCAGATCTTCGACAAGCTGCTCGAAACGGGAGCGGCTCAACTTCATCGCCAGATGCTTGGGACCGGACTGATCGGCGGTGACGAACGGCAGGTTGATCTCGGTCTCGAGCACCGTCGACAGCTCCATCTTGGCCTTCTCGGCCGCTTCCTTGAGCCGCTGCAACGCCATCCGGTCCTTGCGCAGATCGATACCGTCGCTCTTCTGGAACTCCTCGGCGATCCAGTCCATGATCCGCTGATCGAGGTTGTCGCCGCCCAGGTGCGTGTCGCCGTGAGTCGCCTTGACCTCCACGACCCCCTCACCCACCTCGAGAATCGAGATGTCGAAGGTGCCGCCGCCAAAGTCGTACACGGCAATCGTCTCGTCCTTCTTCTTGTCGAGCCCATACGCGAGCGCCGCCGCGGTCGGCTCGTTGACGATGCGCAGCACTTCCAGACCGGCAATCTGCCCGGCGTCCTTCGTCGCCTGCCGCTGCGCGTCGTTGAAATAGGCCGGTACGGTGATGACCGTCTGGTCCACCGACTGCCCGAGATACTCCTCGGCGGCCTGCTTGAGTTTCTGAAGAATCATCGCGGCGATCTCGGGCGGCGACGAATCCTTGCCGTCGGCGCGCACCCGCGCATCGCCGTTCGATGCCTTCACGACCTCGTACGGCACCATCTTCATTTCTTCATTGACCTCGCCGTACTTGCGGCCCATGAAGCGCTTGATGGAGAAGAGCGTGTTCTCCGGATTGGTCACTGCCTGCCGCTTCGCCACCTGGCCCACCAGCCGCTCGCCCGACTTGGCGAACGCCACGATGGAGGGCGTGAGCCGGCTGCCTTCGGGATTCGTCACGACCACCGGTTCGCCGGCCTCCATCACCGCCACCACCGAATTGGTCGTACCCAGATCGATTCCGATTACCTTGCCCATGACACCACTTCCTGAAAGAGATTATGAAAGATGGACAGCGCTTGACTGCTCCACGATGTAATGCGTTTGTGATTATAAAATATGAGTGCACGTTTGTAAATTATCAAGGTCTGGCGCGCGCCCCGCTGATCTGCGAGAACGGCGCCTGCGGCCGTCTCGCTCCATGAATTGTGCTCCCCGACGGGCCGGGGACACCTGCCCGCCGCGCGACGCAGGTATCGTCTGTCGGCTGTACCGCAAATCCCCGGTGTTCAATTCCTGAATGCCCGGCAACAGGCAGGCGGGGCTGCTAGAATAGGCGTGATGGGGACCAGACAGGCACGAACGCACAATCGGTTCGTTGAACCGTTCAAGATGCTCTTCGGCCTCGCCGTTGCAGCTCTCGCGGGCGGCGTCGGCGGCGCGATCTTCGCCTACTCGCCGGACCTGCACGCCGTCTCGACGCTCGACGACTATACCCCGAGCACCATCACCCGGGTCTATGCGGCCGGCGGGGAGGTCATCGGGCAATTCGCCACCGAACAGCGGGTGATCATCGGTTCGGACGACATTCCGGACGTGCTGCGTCAGGCAATCATCTCGTCCGAGGACGCTCAGTTCTTCGACCACTTCGGCTTCGATCTGCGGCGGTTGGGCATCACTGTGGTCCAGAACGTGCTGCGCCAGCGGCGGCGCGGCGCCAGCACCCTCACAATGCAACTGGCCCGGCACGTGTCGCTGGGCGGAGCCGACCCGCTCGGCATCGAGAAGCGCTGGCTGCGGAAGTTCAACGAGGCGCTCCTGACAATCCAGATCGAGAAGCGATACACCAAACGCGAGATCCTCACCCTGTACTGCAACCAGATGTATCTTGGCAGCGGCGCGTATGGCGTCGAGGCCGCCGCCCGTCTCTACTTCGGCAAAACGGCGCTTGAACTGGAACTCGCCGAAGCGGCGCTGATCGCCGGCATCTTCCAGACTCCCTCCCGGCAGAGCCCGCTCAGGAATCCGGATCTGGCGCGCCAACGGCGCAACTACGTGCTGGCCAGGATGTCCGACAACGGCTACATCACCGCGGCCGAAGCCGAGGCGGCCATGGCCAGCGACGTCGTGCTCACCGAGCGCACCCCGCGGCGCCCGACGATTGGACCCTATTTCGTGGAGGAAATCCGGCAGTACCTGGAAGCGACCTACGGCGTCAGCTCGCTGTACGAGGATGGGTTGGAAGTGCACACGACGCTCGATGTCCGACTGCAGAAAGCTGCGGATGCGGCGGTCGAACACTGGCTGCGGGTGATCGACAAGCGCCAGGGGTATCGCCGGCCGACGCACAACGTGGAGGAGGATGGCGGGACGGTCGACGAGTACGAAGACCGGCGCTGGCAGTTCACGATCAGCGCGGGCGACGTCGTCCCCGCCGTCGTGACCGGCACTGACGGAGGGGCGCTTCACGCGCGGCTGGGGCGCTACACGACCGTCATCTCGCGCGACGGGTTCAACTGGACGCGCCGGACCCGCGGTGCGCAGCTCGTCAGCCGCGGTGACCTCATCGAGGTGCGCGTGCTGGCGCTCGACGACGACGCCGGTGTGGCCACGACCGAACTCGAGCAGGAACCAGAGGTCGAGGCCGCGTTGCTGGCGCTCGACAATCGCACCGGCCAGGTACTGGCGATGGTCGGCGGGTACGACTTCGACCGCAGCAAATTCAACCGCGCGACCCAGGCCAAACGGCAACTCGGGTCACTGTTCAAGGGCATCGTCTACACCGCGGCGATTGACCAGGGCTACACCGCCGTGTCGATGATCATGGACGAACCGGTCAGCTACGACCCGGGACCGGGCCAGCCGCCTTACGAGCCGTCCAATTACACGAACGAGTTTCTCGGCCCCATCACGCTGCGCACCGCCCTGGAGAAATCGATCAACGTGCCGGCGGTGAAATTGATGTACGAGATGGGTCCGGACACCGTCGTCGCCTACGCGCCGCAGTTCGGCATCTGGTCGGAGGTGCCGCCCCTGCTGTCGGTGGCGCTGGGGTCGGCCGAGACGACGCTCACGGAGATCACCAACGCCTACTCGGTCTTTCCGAACCGCGGCGTGCGGATGACGCCGTATCAGATCACCCGCATTGCCGACCGCGAGGGCAAGGTCCTCGAGGAAAACCGGCCGGAAGCGCATGACACGATCCGGGCCGACACCGCCTACGTGATGCTGAACCTGTTGCGGGGCGTGGTTGAACGGGGCACGGGTCGCAGCGCGCGGTCGCTGGCTTGGCCGGTCGGAGGCAAGACCGGCACGGTCGACGACTTCACCGACGGCTGGTTCGTCGGCTTCGATCCAGACATCACCGTCGGGGTCTGGGTCGGCTTCGATCAGAAACGCTCGCTCGGAGAAGGCCAGGACGGCGCGTCGGTGGCGCTGCCCATCTGGCGCGACTTCATGCAGGTCTACATCCAGGACCGCCCGGCCCCGGGAGGGTTCATCCCGCCAGACAACATCGTGCTCGTGGCGGTGGACGGCGCGACCGGCGCGGTGAGCGAGCCGTGGGCGCCCAACGCCATCCGGGAGACGTTCATCGCCGGCACCCAGCCAGGCAGCCGCTTCGAGCCCTGACGCGGCGCCGGCGTGCCACGCCTCACACCGCCGCGCCGTCGCCGGCCGCCTTCTGCATCAGGTAGGCCTTGATGAACGGGTCGAAGTCCCCGTCGAGGACGCGCTCGACGGCTCCCACCTCGACTTTCGTGCGCACGTCCTTGACCATCTGGTAGGGGTGCAGCACATAGCTGCGTATCTGGCTGCCGAACGCGTTCGCTTTCTTCTGTCCTCCCAGTTCGTCCAGTTTCTCCTGCTGCTCCTGCAGTCGGCGGTCGTACAATCTGGCCTTCAGCACCTTCATGGCGGCGTCGCGGTTGCGGTGCTGTGACCGCTCGTTCTGGCAGGACACCACGATGTTGGTCGGCAGGTGCGTAATGCGCACGGCCGAGTCGGTGACGTTGACGTGCTGTCCGCCCGCGCCACTCGACCGGTAGGTATCGACCCGCAGGTCTTTCTCGTCGATCTCGACCTCCACGTCCTCGGGCAGTTCGGGCCACGCATACACTGACGCGAACGACGTGTGCCGGCGCGCCGCCTGGTCGAACGGAGAGATCCGCACCAGCCGGTGCACACCAACCTCGGCCATCAGCAACCCGTAGGCATGGTCGCCCGTGACGGTCATCGCTGCCGCTTTGATGCCGGCCTCGTCACCGGGCTGCCATTCGAGGACGTCGACCGTGAAGTTGCGCCGCTCGGCCCAGCGGAGATACGCCCGGGCGAGCATCTCGGCCCAATCCTGGGATTCGGTGCCGCCCGCACCAGGATGAATCGTCAGGATGGCGTTCTTGTCATCATGCTCGCCGCCAAGCATCTTCTTGATTTCGCCGTTCTCCACCTCGGTGGCGAGGGCGTCGAGCCCCGCTTCGAGATCATCCGCCACATCCTCGCCCTGTCCGGCCCAGTCGACCAAAACCGCCAGGTCGGCAGCCTTCCGCTGGAGCGACTCTGCCAGGTCCTTCTCGCCCTGGAGTCGCCGGCGGCGGCGCAGCACCTCCTGCGCCTGCTCGGGAACCTTCCAGAGTTCGGGTGCCGCCGCGCGCACTTCGAGCGCGGTCAGTTCCTCCGCTGCCTGTGGGGTGTCAAAGATAGCCCCGCAAGGCTTCCGTACGCTCCACGAGGTCTCCATATCGCCGAATCTGCTCTTCAAGTGCTACTGCCATGGTTATCCTCCTTGGGTCCCGCACATGGGCACGTGCCGCGACCGCTCATGCCGCGCCGCGCCGGGCCAGCGCCACGACCGCCAACGACGCCGCCAGACTCAGATAGGCCAGCAGATCGCCGATGCGGCCATAGACGGTCAGCCCACGCAGCAACCGCACCTCCGCATTGATCGCCGTCGTCTCGAACAACCGGCTGCGTTCGACCACCCGGCCGTAAGGATCGACGACCCCGCTGATCCCGGTGTTCGCCGCGCGGACAAGATAACGACCCTGTTCGATGGCCCGCATCGCCGCCTGCTGAAAGTGCTGGTGCGGCGCGGCGGAACGTCCGTACCACGCGTCGTTCGTGATCGTGGTGAGCAGCTCGCTCCCCTGCCGCACGAAGTCTCGTACCAGACCGGGATAGATGATCTCATAGCAGATCGCCGTGCTGGCCGAATGCGCCCCGATCGGCAGAATCACCGGGTCGGCGCCCGGCGTCAGATCGGCCGCCGCCTCGACGAGCGGCGACGCGAAGAAGAGCAGAGACCGAAACGGCACGTACTCGCCAAACGGGACGAGGTGGATCTTGTCGTACACCGCCGCTGTGCGACCGTCAGGCTGCAGCGCGAACGCCGAGTTGAACATCCGCGGCGTGGGGTCGCGCTGTATCCTCGAACTCCCGAAGAACAAGTGCACGCCGGTGTCCCGGACCAGCTCGCGCACGAGCATGCTGTCCGGATGCGCCTCGAACGAGAATGGTGTGGCCGCCTCCGGCCACACGACGAGCTCGGCGCCGGCCGCCGCGCTGGTTCGGCTCAGATCGAGATACCGGCGCAGGATGCCGCCGCGCAACGCCGGATCCCACTTGTCGCCCTGAGCCACGTTGCCTTGAATCAGCCCGACCTGCAGCGGTGTGCCCGCACGCGTCAATCGATCGTCCGACAGCCGCTGCGCCCCGAACAGCAGCACCGCGCACAGCACTCCGGCCGCGGTCGCCAGCACCCGTCTTCGCGGCGTCCGCTGACCCACCACCGCGAACGCCAGCGCGCTATTGATGAAGACGACGAGCAACGTCACCCCGTGCACGCCGAACAGACTGGCCACCTGCGCCACCGGCAACACCGTCGTCTGGCTGTATCCGAGCAGCTCCCAGGGAAACCCGCCGAACAACCACAGCCGCCCCAACTCTGTCGACAGCCAGAGGGGCGCCGCGCCCAGGATCCCGGGAGCGCCATGCCGCGCGCACAGCAGGGCGACCCCCAGCGCGAACGCCGCCGGAAACAGGGCCAGGTAGGCGACCAACAGGCCGTTGAGGACGATTCCGACGGGCCGCGGGAGTCCGCCGAACTCGATCATGACCTGAGTCAACCAGGGCAGCATGCCGGCGAAATGCACGGCGCCGGTCGTCAGACCGAGCCAGAACGCGCGGGTCCATGAGCGGGTCCCGGACAACACCACCAGTAGCGGCGTCAACGCGATCCAGGCCGCCGCGGGGTGGCCCCAGGAAGGAAAGCTGAGCGCCAGCAGCGCGCCGGAGCACGCCGCGGCGGTAAATGCCGGCGCGCGGCGCGCAGGCGAACCGAAACCGAGCGGTGGTGTCACGATGCGGTTGCTGGCGGCTAGCGCTGGATGATCCAGGTCTCGAATCGTTCTTCGGTTTCCAGGCGGCGGCGCACCGCGTCCACCTCCCGGCGATCGGCGTAGGGCCCGACCCGCACGCGGTAGGTACCGGTCGGCGCGCCCGCCGCCGGTGCGACGACGAACGCCGGATAACCGCTGGCTGCCAGTTGGGCCGCCACGCTCGCCGCGGCCGACGCCTCGGACAGCGCGGTCACCTGTATGACGATCGTCCCTTCATCCGATTCGGCGGCGACCGCCACCGGATCGGCGCCAGCGCCGGTGCCGGCGTCCTCGGGCGCCGGCGCACCCAACGTCTCCGCCGGGGGCTCCGTGCCGGCGCCGCTCAGGCGTTCAAAGTAGCTCAGATTCCTGAGCGGCGACACGGTCTCCTCGCCCGGCGCCGCCGGGTCTTCCGGTCCGCCGATCGCGGGCGGATCGATCCCGTTCGGACGAGCATCGTCGAACGCCGCCACCCCACCGCGCTGGAGGGGCACGCCCCGCCCGACTAGTACGCCGCACAGGAACACGATGACCGCGACGACGGTCGCCATCATCACGAAGAAGACGAGCTGTTTCGCGGTGGGCGCCGATTCAGTCGGACTCTGGTGCGCCATTGCTACCGGCGGGTTGTCGGGTCTGCAGCAGGGACAGGAGCTCGACCGGGATCGGAAACAGAATCGTCGAGTTCTTCTCTCCCGCGATCTCGGTCAGGGTCTGCAGATATCGCAGGGTCATCGCAAGGGGCTCCTGGCCGATGATTCCTGCCGCCTGCGAGAGGCGTTCGGAGGCGCTGAACTCACCTTCGGCGTGGATTATCTTAGCACGCTTCTCGCGCTCGGCTTCCGCCTGGCGCGCCATCGCGCGCTGCATGTTGTCAGGCAGATCCACATGTTTGACCTCGACCGCGGACACCTTGATTCCCCAGGGATCCGTCTGCTGGTCGAGCAGCCGCTGCAGCTCTTGATTCAACCGATCGCGTCCCGAGAGCAGATCGTCCAGTTCGACCTGCCCCAGCACGCTTCGTAACGTCGTCTGAGCGAGCTGCGACGTCGCGTAGTGAAAGCTCTCGACCTCGACGATCGCCCGCTGCGGATCCATCACGCGGAAATAGATGACCGCGTTCACCTTCACCGAGACGTTGTCACGGGTGATGATGTCCTGCGGCGGCACGTCCATGACGATGGTCCGCAGTCCGACGCGCACCATCCGGTCGATCGGCGCGAAGACGAGTATGATGCCCGGCCCCTTGGGTGCCGGCAGCAGTTTCCCGAGTCGGAAGATGACACCCCGCTCGTACTCATTGAGGATCTTGATCGAACTCGCCAGATACAGCGCCACGACGATCGCGGCGATCAGATACGGACTCATCACAACGCTCCTTCCGGGTCTGCCCCGGCCTGCGGATCGGGTGACACGGTCAGCGTCATCCCGTTGATGGCCACCACGCGGATGCGCGCCCCGCACGCAATCGGCTCTCTGGCGACGGCCGACCAGATCTCACCGTGCGTCGACACCCGACCGCCGCCGTGCGGGCCGATCGACTCGAGCGCCTCGCCTGATTGATCGATCATTCCGGCGGCCCCGGTGACCGGCCGCCGGCGCTGAGCGCGCACGCCCAGCCGCGTCAGGAACCCCACGATCCCGGCCAGTGCCAACATGGTGGACAGAATGAAGGGCCACCCGAGCTGCAGTTCGGGAGCAGGCGAGTCGATCAGCATCACCAGACCGAGGACCATGCTGATGACGCCGCCGGCGGCCAGCGCACCGAAGGTCGCCGTGACCATCTCGAGCACGAGCAGCACGACACCGAACAGGATCAGCAGCAACCCGACGTAGTTCACCGGCAGGATCTGGAACGCGAAAAACGCGAGCAGCAGGCACAGGCCGCCGGCGACCCCCGGCAACACTGCTCCCGGACTCCACAGCTCGATCGTCAGGCCGAGCGTGCCAAGACTGAACAACAGCACCGCGATCTGTGGATGGGCGATCGTGCTCAGCAGACGCTGGCGCCAGTTCATCTCGGACCGTTCCACCGGCGCACTGGCGGTACGCAGGATTTGGGTGCTGCCGTCCCAGCGCGTGACCTCGTATCCGTCAAGCGCAGCGATCAACGCGTCGAGATTGTCGGCGATAAGGTCGATCAACGGAGGATCCGCGCCGAACGCCTCCCGTTCGGTGAACGATTCGCTCTCGGTCACCGCCCGCTCGGCCAGCTCCACGTTCCGCCCCCGCTGGGTCGCCAGTGAGCGCGCGTAGGCCGCCACGTCGGAGGCGGCCTTCTCGGCGGCCGTATCGTCCATCGCTTCGCCAGTGCCGGATACGGGATGGGCAGCCCCGATATGCGTGCCCGGCGCCATGGCGGCCACATCGGCGGCGATCGTTATCAGGAATCCGGCCGACGCGGCGCGCGCGCCGCTCGGCCCGACGTAGACGACCACCGGCGTCTCCGCCTCGATGATGCTCGTGTTGATGTCTCGGGTGGAATCGACGAGGCCGCCAGGCGTACGCAGTATCAGCACCACCACCTCGGCGCCGGCCGCATCCGCCCGATCGAGTGTCTGGGTGATGAACTCCGCCGAGGCTGGATGAATCAGCGCGTCGACCTCGGCGACATGCACCGCGGGCCGGCTACCGGTCAGACCTGGCGGCTGCCCGGCAGAGCGCGGCTCGCTGCCCCACAACAGAAGCAGCCCGGCTGCCACGCAGCCAGCCGCCAGACGCGCACGCTGTACTGTCATTGCCGGTGTCCCTTCCGTCAACGGAAACGCCGTGGAACCTGACCGGCGCCACGCCGTCCCAGATACCGGTCCGCGGAGGCCGTCTGCACGCCGCACGAGGCGGCCCGACCGGACGCACGCCACCGATTGCCAGACCCACGGTATCGCGCCCCCGCGGGGAACGCAAGACACACCGCCCATGAGCCCCGTCGCAGCGCTCGACGACCGGCGCCTTTCACGACGAACCGCTGGTCTGTCAACAGCCCGTGGTAGAACCCCGCGTCGCACCGAGATCGGCGGTGCGCCCGGTGAGCAAGGCGAGAAGAGGGAGAATACGGGTAGTATTTGTCCGATGAACAACGCCGCTCAGCGGGATGCGGCGTGAAACCGCAGAATTCCGCGGGGAAGCGCAGAATTCCGCGGGGATCGAATGCAGCGGGGCTTTTGCCACGGGCTGTTCGGGTTGTCGGTGAGACAAGACGGTGCAACGTGTCGACGGCGGCCATCATTGCGGGGGGCGGGGCGCAGCGTCTGGGCGGTCTCGACAAATGGGCGCTCGGCGTCGGTGGCCAGCGCATCATCGATCGTCAGCTCGCGGTGCTGGGCCAGGTCGCCGAACAGGTGCTGATCGTCTCGAACGACCTGCATCGGTTCCAATCGGTCGGTGTGCGTGTGTGTGCTGATCTGCTGCCGGGCGCGGGGCCGCTGGGCGGTCTGTATACAGCGCTCGTCCAGTCTCCGACCGAGCACACCCTTGTCGTCGCCTGCGATCTGCCGTTCCTGACCGCGTCGTTTCTGCGTTATCTGACGTGGCGCGTCGGCGGGTTCGACGCGGCAGTGCCGCGCGGCGCCGACGGACTCCAACCGCTCTGCGCGGTGTATCGCCGGACCTGTGCAGCGGCGATTCGCGCTCGTCTGGACCGGGGCGAGCACCGTGTTTCGGCGCTGACGGATGCACTCCGGGTCACTTACGTCGACCCGGTCGAGATCGCCCCGTTCGATCCTGACGACACGCTGTTCATGAACATCAACACACCCGCCGACCACCGGCGGGCAGTCGACCTGGCCGATTCTAGCAGCCCGTGGTAAGAACCCCGCGTTGCACCGAGATTGGCGCTGGGCCCGGCTGGCAAGGCGCGACGAGGGAGCAAATTGGGGGATTTGTGACCGAGGAGCTAAGCGGATCGGCAGACTACCATGCCGATCCGCCGGCCGTAGCGCCGCCAGACGGGACAGGGAGCAAATTGGGAAATTTGCGACCGCAGCGCCAATCGAATGCAGCGGGGCTCTTGCCACGGGCTGCTAGGCCTCGCCGGCGGACACACGGGCCCGACTGACATCGCCGCGACGCCGCGAACGCGCCCATGATATTGCCATTGCACACCCGACTCCGCGACCGGATCAGCGCCGCCCTCGCCGCCTGCTACGACCTCGCTGGCGAGTCGATGCCGGCCATCGTTCTCAAGTACCCACCCACCCGCCGGCACGGCGACCTGGCCGTCACCGTCGCCTTCGAGCTGGCGCGGGTGCTGCGCCGGGCCCCTCGCGTGATCGCGCAGGACCTGGCCGCCGCGCTCGGCGACCTTGGCGGTCTCGGCCGGGTGGAGGCGACCCGCTCCGGCTATCTCAACGTCTTTCTCGATCGCGCCGCGTTCGCCCGCGGACAGGTGATCGAGGACGCGGCCACCGGGGAGGCCGACGACCGACGCAAGACGATCGTGGAACACACGGCAATCAACCCGAACAAGGCGGCGCACGTCGGCCATCTGCGCAATGCCGCGCTCGGCGACACACTGTGCCGGCTGCTCCGGTTCCGCGGCGCGGACGTCGAGGTGCAGAACTACATCGACGATACCGGGGTGCAGGTCGCCGACGTCGTGGTGGGGCTCCAGCACCTTGAAGACAAGGGGCTCGACGACCTCCGCGCGCTGGCCGCCGCGCCCCGCTTCGACTTCTACTGCTGGGATCTGTACGCCCGCGTGACCGACTGGTACGAAGAAGACACGACCCGCCTCTCGTTTCGGAGCGCCGCCCTCCAGGACCTCGAACACGACACCGGACCGGCGGCCGAGATGGCGCGCGTGGTGACCGATTGCATCGTGCGCCGCCACCTCGCCACCATGGCCCGGTTGAATGTCGAGTACGACCTGCTCAGTTGGGAGGGCGACATTCTGCGGCTCCGGTTCTGGGACCGCGCGTTCGAGATTCTGAAGGCGTCCGGCGCGGTGGTCCTGCAGACGCAGGGCCGCCTCGCGGGGTGCTGGGTGATGCCGATCGAGGACGGCGGCGGCGAGCCAGCGGGCGGCTTGAACGAGACGACGGCCGAGGCGGACCCCGACGCTCGACTCAAGGTGATCGTGCGCTCGAACGGCACCGTCACCTATGTCGGCAAGGACATCGCCTATCAGCTCTGGAAGTTCGGTCTGCTGACGCTGGACTTCCAGTATCGTCGGTTCGACAGGCAATCATCCGGCCGGCCGCTCTGGGCGACGTCCAGCGTACCCTCGCCGGCGACAGACAGCGCTCCGCCGCCGTTCGGTCGGGCCGGCGCGGTCTACAACGTCATCGACACGCGACAGAGCTACCTGCAGCAACTGCTCGTCCAGGCGCTGCGTGCGTTGCAACACCCGGACGAGGCTGAACGATCGGTGCATTTCTCGTACGAAATGGTCGCGCTTTCGCGCGCGACCGCGCGTTCGCTCGGTTACCTGGACGCCGGCATCGACGACGGCAAGCCATTCGTCGAGGTCTCCGGCCGGAAGGGGCTCGGGGTGAAGGCCGACGACCTGCTGGATCAGGTGACGGCGCAGGCGGAGCGGGAGGTCGCCGCGCGGCACCATGACCTCACGCCGGCCGATCGGCGGCAGATCGCCGTGATGATCGCCACTGCGGCGGTGCGCTACTTCCTGATCAAGTTCTCGCGGGGCAAGGTCATCGCGTTCGATATCGACGAAGCGCTGAGTTTCGAGGGGGAAACCGGTCCCTATTTGCAGTACTCCGTCGTACGGGCGCGGAAAATCCTGCAGAAGTTGGAGGCCCGGCTCGGCATCAGTCCGGCGGACGTGCGCCGCGCACTGGAATCGACGCCCGCCGACAACCTCACCGACGACTCGGGAGACGCGCTCTGGGACCTGATTCTCGAAACCTCGCGCCTCGACGAAGTCGTTGAACAGGCGGTCCGCACGCTCGAGTTGTCGGTGCTGGCGAAGTACGCCTTCGGGTTGGCGCAGCGCTTCAACGCCTTCTACCACAGCAGCCCGGTACTGGCCGAGGATCGCGCCGCCGTGCGGCACTGGCGCGCAGCCGGCGTCTGCTACTTCGAGTCGCAGATGACCCGCGCCCTGGCCCTCATGGGGTGCGAGGTCCCAGAGCGCATGTAGCCGGTGACAGGTCGTCAGCCCCGGTCGAGCGACGCCACCGTCTCGATGTGCGGCGTGTTGGGAAACATGTCGAAGGCCTGGATCCGCTCGAGTCGATACCCGGCCGCGGCAAACGCCCGGAGGTCGCGCGCCTGCGTCGCCACGTCGCAGGACACGTAGACAATCCTGTCTGGACGGCCGCGGCCGAGTCGCGTGACCACCTCGCGCGACAGGCCGGCGCGCGGGGGATCGACAATGACCGTGGTTCCCGCGAGGCGCGCGGTGCGTTGCAGATAGGATTCGACCGACGCCCGCACCACCGAAATGGCGGTGGAGAGCGGACGGGCATTGGCCTCCAGATCGCGGGCTCCGCGCGGATCGCGCTCGACCGCCGTGACGGTCCCGCCGCGCGCCGCGGCGATGCTGACGGCGAAGAGTCCTGCGCCCGCGTAGAGATCCAGCACCTGATCACCTGCCGCCAGACGATCGACCGCGGCCACCAGGGCCGGAACCAGATACCGGTTCGCCTGGAAGAACGCGGCCGGATGCCGCCGCAACGACAGGGTCCCGGCACAGGGGGAGGGAAGAAACGCAGCGACCGCATCACTCACATGGGGCGCTCCGGCGACGGTGCAGGCACGACCGGCGTGGGCGGCGGAACTGACCGAGAACCCCGTCAGCCCGCTCGTGCCAGCGACCACCCGCAGCAGCTTCGAGGCCGTCTGCGGATCACCGTCGACGGCGGCGTGCACAGCGCACTGCCCTCCGGTCAGATCCTCGGCCAACTCCAGTTGGCGGGCGCCGGCGGATCGCAGGATATCCGTGTGCGGACCGAGACGGCCGATCAGCCGTTCGGTCGCCGCCAGAAGCTGACCGGTGCCGCGCAGATCGCACACACCGTGGGATCCCGCTGCAAGGAATCCGACGCAGCCGTCGCCGACGTGCAGCCGGGCGCGCATGCGGTATCCCGTTTCCGGCGATGGGGCGACTGGCGGCGGATCCGCCAGATCGATACGCCCGATGCGGCGCAACCCGTCCCGGATAATCTCTGCTTTCAGGGTAAGTTGCCGCTGGTAGGCGATATGGGCGAACGACCGCCCACCGCAGGACGGGTCGCCGGCCACGGCGCGCCGATCAGGGCTGGAGTCGATCACGTCGACCGTGCGCGCCAGTAGAACGCCGCGCCCGCGGCGTTCGACCAGGGACCGCACCCGTTCGCCCGGGATGGCGCCGCTGACCAGCACGATCCGCCCCTTGTGGCGCGCGATCATCCGGCCGCCCACGGCCGGCCGCTCGACGGCCACCTCGATGACGTCTCGATTCGACACGATCACATCGAACGACCGCGCTGGCGACCATGCACGGACGACCGCGCCGCCGGTCGCTATTCGAAGCGTACGGCCGGCAGCCGGTAGCGTTCACGCAGCAGCCGGTCGGCGCACGCGGAGCGCGCCTGTGCGAACGCCGCCGCCGCCATGCGCGGCTTGAACGGCGCCAACTCGAGGTCGGCGTCGCGCTGGATGTCATCGAGCGCCGGACCGGCCGCCGTCCGGACCGCGGCCATCAACGTCCCGTCGGCGTCGCTCAACCGGTCGACAAGCGCCTTCCGGGCCTCGCCCCGCGCGCCGTGCGCCGCGCGGCGCAGGACGTCCACGTCACTGACCAGACGCTCCAGCGCGGCATGCAGACCCGGCGACGGCTCGCTGAGCGCCAGCAGGCTGGTGGCCTTTGCCAGGACGCGATCGAGATGCGCCGGCAGACTCGCACGCCGCCGGCCGGTCCCGGCGCCCGCGCGCGGCGGCTCCGCCGCCGTCCCCGCGGCAGTCACCGACACCCCCACCGCCCGGCGCCACTCGTCGAACGCCTCCATGATGTCGGCCTCGCAGTGTTCGATCCTGAGCGGCCGGCGTGACCGCGCCCCAGCCTGGTACCGATCCAGCTTCCGATCGATACCGCGCACAACGACCTGCAGCGGCACGCCGGCCTGCGCCCATCCGCACACGCGCTCGAAGGCAGGCCCGACGATGCGGATGAGGTGCCCGTGGTTCCGCCGGCACAGATAGGCTTCGATCTCGCGGCAGTACGCGCCCGGGTCCATTGTCGCGCCGGTCAATGGCCCCGACCGGACACGGGCGCGAACGGCCCGTCGTCCCCGGCGCCGTGGCGCTGCCAGACGAGCCGCAGCCCATGCAGCGTCAGATTCGCATCGACGTGGTCGATGACGGTGGTTTCCCCGGAAATCGTGCCCGCCAGTCCCCCCGTGGCCACGCACACCGCGGGCGGTTCGTCCCTCAGCGCGCTTCGCAGGCGTCCGACGATGCCCTCCACCATGGCGACATATCCGAAATACAACCCCGACTGTATCGATCCCACGGTGCTCGTGCCGATGATCCGATCGGGGCGACGAACGTCGACCCTGGGCAATCTGGCAGCCCGCTGGAACAACGCGTCCGCGGAGATCTCCACGCCCGGGCAGATGACGCCGCCGACGTACCGCCCGGCCGCCGAGATCACATCGAACGTCGTGGCTGTCCCGAAGTCGACCACGATGATCGGCCGGCCGGCGCCCCCGAAGGCGGCCAGCGCCGCGACCGCGTTGACCAGCCGGTCGGCCCCGACATCGGCCGGCGCATGATAGTCGATGGGCAACCCGACGTTGTCGGCGTCAACGGCCAACGTGTCCCGATCGAACGCCCCGCGCACCATCTCGATCATCGAGGCGGTGAGCGGCGGTACGACCGACGACAACACGACGCCGGACACCTGCGCCATGTCCAGACTGCGCTCTGCGAACAATGCGCTGACGATCACGCGCAGCTCATCGGCAGTCCGTGCGCGCGACGTGGCCAGACGCCAACTCTCGGTCAGTCGGTCGCCCACGAAGATCCCCAGTACGATGTTCGTGTTGCCGATGTCTACGGCGAGCAGCATCATGCCTGCCTGACGTGGCGTACCTCGCCACCGGTGAGCCGCTCGAGCCGCGACTCGATCCTGACCATCAACGCGCCGTCGCTGTCGATCCCTTCGCTGATCCCCCGGCACCGCATCGATCCAACCGACCACTCCACCCTGGCGCCGCGGCACGCCGGCGCGAGCGCGGTCCATCGGGAGAGCACCGCGGCCTGCGCCCCCGCCTCCAGTTCGGCGCACAGCCCGGCGACCGACGCGAGCACCTCCACGAGCAGCGCGCCGGCATCCACGGGACGACCGGTCAGGCCCTCGACCGACCCGGCACGGCCGGCGAGTTCGGGCGGCCACGCAGCGTCCCGCAGGTTGATCCCGATGCCGACCACGACACGGTCGGCGCCGTCGCGATCGATCGCCGCCTCAGCCAGAATCCCGGCCACCTTGCGCGCCCGCCGCCCGGCGACCGCCACGACGTCGTTGGGCCACTCGAGCGTGACCTGCATGCCGGCGGCGGTACGCAACGCCTCGGCCACCGCCACCCCGGCGGCCAGTGTCAGGACGCGGGGTGGCGTGCACCGGAGCAGAATCGACAGGTACAGCCCGGTGCCCGGCGGCGAGAACCAGTGACGCCCATGACGCCCACGACCGGCAGTCTGGGCGTCGGCCACCACCACGGTCCCGTGCGGCGCGCCGCGGTCCGCCAGTTCGGCCAACGCGTCATTGGTCGATCCCACCGCCGACAGGTGACGAATACGGCCGGCGAACGGGCCCAGACGTGCCGACGCGTCGCCGAACCGGGTCGCGAGGTCAGCGCTCGGCACGGATCGATCCGGATGTCACGCCGCGCGTGTCGGACCGCGCCTGCTGACGCGCCGCGCGCGAGATCGGCGGTCCAACGCAAGGCACGCTGGCATGGCTCACGACGTCAGCTCCTCCAGAATATGCTCGAGTTGCCGGCGGCGCGAATCAGCCGCCTGGCGCTGCGCGACCGCCTCCGCGACCACCTCGGACGCGGCCCGCTCCCTGAACTTCGGGTTCCCCAGCCTGCCGTCCAGCGCACCGAGCTGCTTCGCCAACGCCCCGAGTTCGCGCTGCACACGCGCCGTCTCGGCGTCCCGGTCGATGATGCCGGCCAGCGGCAGATGCAGGCGCATCTCTCGCACGACCCGTCGTACGGTGTCGGGGTCGCGTGCGACGCCCGCGGTGAAGGTGAACGACTCGAGACCTGCAAGCTGCCGCAGGTAGTCGGCATGGCGCTCGATCAGCGCCTGATCGGCCGCATGCGCCCCCTCAATCAGCAACGTCAGCTTGCGGGACGGCGGCACCCCCAACTCTGCCCGTACAGTGCGCACCGTGGTCGTGAGCTCCTGCACGAGCTCCATCACCGCCACCGCGGCATCGTCACGCCACTCGGCGATCTCTGCCGGATAGGCCGCGCGGGTAATGGTCGCCGCCTGGCCGTCCGGGGTGCGCCCCTCGTCAGCCCGGTGCGGCAGCGTCTGCCAGAGCTCCTCGGTCACGAACGGCATGAACGGGTGCAGCAAACGCAAGATGCGGTCATGCACGTTCAGCAGCACGGCCACGGCCCGCTCACGCTCCGCCCCATCGGCCCGCAGATGCGGTTTCACGATCTCGATGTACCAGTCGGCGTACTCGTGCCAGAAAAAATGATAAAGCCGGTCGGCCGCCACATCGAAACGGTACCCGTCGAGGGCTTGGGCCACCTCGCCGGCCAGCGCGCTGATCCGATGCAGTATCCAACGGTGGATCGTCTCCAGCGTCCCGGGGTCCGGCACCTCCGGACGCTCGGTCAACGTCTCCGGCAGATGCATGAGCACGAAGCGGGACGCGTTCCAGACCTTGTTGACGAACTGCCGGTACCCACGCAGCCGCCCCTCCGACAGCGCGATGTCCATGCCCGGCGACGCGAGCGCCGCCAGGGTGAACCGGAATGCATCGGCGCCGATCTCGTCCATCACCTGCAACGGATTCACCACGTTGCCTTTGGACTTGCTCATCTTCCGGCCCTGCGCGTCACGCACGAGCGAGGTGATGTACACGGTTCGAAACGGCACGTCGCCGGTGAACTTGAGCCCCAGCATCATCATCCGGGCCACCCAGAAGAAGATGATGTCGAGACCGGTGATCATGACGCTCGTCGGGTAGTAGCGTTCGAGATCGGCGGTCTGCTCGGGCCAGCCCATCGTGCTGAACGGCCAGAGTCCGGAGCTGAACCAGGTATCCAGCACATCCGTGTCCTGGCGCACGGTTCCCCCGCACGCGCAGCGCTCCGGAGCCGCCTCCTGCACGATGACCGCGTCGCACTGGTCGCAATACCACGCCGGCACGCGGTGGCCCCACCAGAGCTGACGCGAGATGCACCAGTCGTGGATGTTGGTCATCCACTCGAAGTAGGTCCGCGCCCAGTTGTCCGGCACGAAGCGGGTGCGGCCGTCCCGCACGGCGGCGATGGCCGGTTCCGCCAGCGGCTTGATCCGCACGAACCATTGCGTCGAGACCAGCGGCTCCACCACGGTGTTGCAGCGGCTGCAGTGGCCCACGGCATGCGGATGGTCGACCACCGCGACCAGCGCCCCCTCCGCTTCCAACCGTTCGACGAGCGCGTTCCGCGCGGCGAAGCGATCCTGCCCCGCGTACGGGCCGGCCGCCGCCGTCATCCGCCCGTCTTCACCGATGACCGCCACCTGCGGCAGGTCGTGCCGCCGGCCGATCTCGAAGTCGTTCGGGTCGTGGGCCGGAGTCACCTTGACGGCGCCCGTACCGAACGCCGCATCGACGAACGCGTCGGCGACGACCGGCAGCGCACGCCCGAGCACCGGCAGTTGCAGCGTCTTCCCCACCAGCGCGCGATAGCGATCATCGGCCGGGTGGACCGCAACGGCGGTGTCGCCCAGCATGGTCTCGGGCCGGGTCGTGGCTACCGTGACCGCCTGGTCGCCGTCGAGCGCGCGGTAGCGAATATGGTAGAGCCTGCCCGGCTGTTCGCTGTGCACTACCTCGAGATCCGACAGCGCGGTCCGGCAGCGGGTGCACCAGTTCACGATGTACTTGCCGCGGTAGATCAACCCCTCGCGATACAGCGTGACGAACACCCGGCGCACCGCCCGGGACAGGTCGTCGTCGAGCGTGAAACGCTCACGGCTCCAGTCGACCGACGATCCCAGCGTCCGCATCTGGCTGGTGATGGTCCCGTGGCTCTGCCGGCTCCAGGCCCAGACCCGCTGCTCGAACGCTGCCCGCCCCAGCACGTGCCGATCGGCGCCCTCGGCGGCGAGCTGTTGCTCCACGACGTTCTGCGTGGCAATGCCTGCGTGGTCGGTACCGGGCAGCCAGAGCACGTCGTAACCGAGCATGCGCTTCCAGCGGCAGACGATATCCGGCAGCGTCTGGTTGAGCGCATGCCCGATGTGCAGCACCCCTGTCACGTTCGGGGGCGGCAGCACCATGCTGAACGGGGGACGAGTCGAGTGAGGATCCGCCGTAAACGCGCCGGTGGACTCCCAAAAGGCGTACCACTTGCGGTCGACGGTGGCGTGTTCGAAGCCCTTCGCCAGCTCGCGCATCCCGATTATCGTATCAGTCGCTCGTGGGGCGGTGGTGCACTGCGAGGAGGGCAGTGTCAGACCGGCACGCGCCGGTGGTGCTTTTCAATGAAGGTGACGATGTCCCGCATCGGCGTGCCGGGTTGGAACACCCCATCGATGCCGATCGCCTGCAACCCTGGCAGATCCACATCCGGAATGATGCCGCCGACCACGACCAGCACGTCGTCGAGGCCCTTGTCCCGGAGCAACGCCATCACCCGAGGACACACGTAGTTGTGGGCGCCGGACAGAATCGAGAGCCCGATCACGCCGGCATCCTCCTGCAGCGCCGCCTCGACGATCTGCTCGGGGGTCTGGCGCAGACCGGTGTAGATGACCTCCATGCCCGCATCGCGCAACGCGCGCGAGATGATCTTGGCCCCCCGGTCATGACCGTCGAGGCCGGGCTTCGCAATGATCACCCGGATCTTGTCCATCGCCACCCGTGACCACAGCCCAACGCGGCGTTCACCACCGGCGGCCTGATCGGCCACCCTCATCCTTGAATGCGAAACGGAACCAGGACCGTGGCCGTGTCATCCCCCAGGACGGCCGATATCTCGATCAGATAGTCGCCGCGCGGAAACGGCGAAAGCTGTAGCGAGAACTCGTAGCGTCCGTCCGCGGTCCGCTCGACCGGCAACTCCATCATCGACGAACCCTGCCGGTTCAGCATTTGTGCGCCGACCTCGGCGGGGACGTTGCCGGGCGTATACACCTCGCCCCTGACCAGCAGTTGATCGGTGCGCAGGAAATGGCGCCCTGCCGTCGGCAGCGTGTCCGCCTCGGCGACCAACCGGCGAAACTCGATCGCGTTCTGCGCCCGCATCACCGCGGGTGTGCTCAACGCAACATCGGGGCCGGTCAGGTCCGGCACGACAAACTCCTCGACGGCCCGGTCGAGCACGTCGCCGTATTCATCCTCGATGGCCACGTTCAACTCGATTTCGCCGGGGTCGGCGTCGAAATCGGCGCGGGGCAGCGTGGACGAGGACCGCGCCGGCACCTCGCCCCGGAAATACGCGGCACTGTCGCTCATCGCCATCAGCATCACCTGCGAGGCCGACTCGGTGCGCCGGTTCTGGTTGGTCCCGATCGGCTCCCAAACGAACGTCAGCCGGGTCTTGCCGTTGTCGCCGCGACTGGCTCCGACCCAGGTGCGCACGAGCCGCCCGCGGGTCGGCTCGGCCAGCGTCGCCAGCGCCAGATCCACCGCCTTGGGCGTTTCCGGTATGGACGGAGCCCGCACCCGCTCGGCATCGGTCTCGGTGAACGCGAAGTAGCCCTTGCGGGCGCGGATATTGACGTCGGACCGCTTCACGCGCACCTTGATCTCGTGGAACTCACCGTCGGTCGGCGCCTCGATTGACGTATAGCCCAGCAGATAGTAGAACGATTGATCCGCAAGGATCTGCGCCAGCCCCGGCCTGACGTCGTTCCGGTTCACGATCGCCCGTCCGTCCGACTGCTCCGCAAGGACGTGGAGGGTCTCCTGCAAGTCCCGCAGGATCTTCTGGTCGGTCTGAAAGTCGACAACGGCCTGACTCAGGTCGAATTCGTAGACCGCCAGCCCGCGCGGGTCGACCATGTAGAAGCTCGTGTTGTTCCGATTCGCGATGTCGGCGGTATACACCAGATTCGCGCGCATGCCCATGTCCTGAAACAGCCGGGCCGAGTCTTCATAGCGGTTGTTGCCGGCCATGGGGTTGCGGCGCATGCCGCTGCGTAAACCGCCGCCGACCGCGCTCTCGTCACGCAGTTGCGGCGGCACATAATCCGAATACCCCTCGCTGAGCACGATGATCGACTTGCGGCCCTCACGGAGCCCGCCGAGCTTGATCGCCAGCGCCTTGAGCGCCGACAGGCTGACGTCGTTCCGGATCTTCTCGACCGCGGTCGTCGGATAGTACGCGTACTCCATTTCGTACATGTTGCGGGGCTCGTACTCGTACTTGCGCCCTTCGAACCGCTGCAGCGCATGCACGATCTGCTCATGGTCGCGCGTGAGCGTCACGTCGAACGTGGGCGTCAACGGGTACATGATGCCGACCAGATCGGTCGGCGCCAGTTCGTTCTGTACGAAATCCACCAGCGGCTGCGTAATCCGGATCGCGTTGTAGTCCCGCACGTGGTAGTCGTCCAGAAAGAAGACGAAAATGCGCGAGTCCTCCCGCGCCGCCTCGCGCTCCAGGTCGAACGCGTTGCGGATGCTCGACGGCGGAGGCAAGAGCGGATCGAACTCGCCGGTGTGCTCGATCAGCTTGAACGTCTCGACCTGCTGCAGGACGTCGTCTTCGAAGATCTCGAAGTCGTCGATGGTCAGGTCGCGCAATGGGTTACCGTCACGATCGGTGACGATCGCGTCGACCCGGACAAAGTTGATCTCGGACCGGAACACCGGCGGTTGGACCGGATCGTCCGCGCTGGACTCGGCGGCGTCGGCAGCGGCGGGCGGCGCGCGATCGGGGTCGGGCGGTTGCGGCTGCGCCGCCCCGGCGACCGGCAACCCGCACAGCAGCGTGACGGTGATCAACGGAATCCATCCGGCGAGCGGCGGTTGTCTGAACTTCCACCATTGCGTGCTGGACATGGGGCCCTTCCCTCTCATGACACTGGCTGACCCATGATAGCACTGGGCTGCGGTCCTGGCGTGTCGGCCCGCTCCGCGGCATCGCCGGCACGCCAGGGCGCGTCCGCTCGCATATGATCTCGTGTGGCCCGCAAGACGACCCCGCGCCGCACCGGGATCTGGCCGCAACGATGCCGCGCCGATCGAATGCAACGGGGGCTCGTGCCAGGGGCTGCTCGAAGGACGCCACCGCGATGCGACTTGAACTCACGACCGAACAGGAGCAGTTTCGCGATTCGGTCCGCCGCTTCGCCGAGACCCGGGTCGCGCCGCGCGCGGCGCAGATCGACGCGGGCGACGAGTTTCCCCTGGACCTGGTGCAGGAGGCCGGCCGGCTGGGACTGATGGGCGTGACCGTCCCCGCCGAGGCGGGCGGTCTGGGACGCGACGTTGTCAGCTATGCCCTGGCGATCGAGACCATCGCGGTCGCCAGCGCCACGCTGGCGGTCATTCTGGCCGTCAACAACTCGCTCGTCGCGGAGGTGATCGCCCGTTTCGGCACCGCCGCGCAGAAGACCACGTGGCTGCGCCGGCTCGCCACCGGGGACGCGATCGGCGCCTTTGCGCTGTCCGAGGCGGACGCCGGCACCGACGCCGCGAACCAGCAGACCAGGGCGACACGCGACGCCGGGGGCTATCGGATCTCGGGACGCAAGGTCTGGGTCGCCAACGCCGCCGCGGCCGACGTCATCGTGCTGTTCGCCGCCACGACGCCCGACATCGGCGGACGCGGCGTCTCGGCGTTTCTGGTGTCAGCCGACGCCAGCGGACTGCGCGCGGAAACGACCATCGATGCCCTGGGGGTCCGCGGACTGGGCTGCCGCGACCTGACGCTCACCGACGTCCGGGTGGACGCCGGGGAGCGGCTGGGGCAGGAGGGCCAGGGGTTTCGCGAGGCGATGTGGGCGCTCGACGGCGGTCGCATCGCCATCGCGGCGCAAGCCCTCGGGATCGGCGACGCCGCGTTCAGCGAGGCGCTGGCCCACGCCAGGCGCCGGGAGACGTTCGGGCGGCCGATTGGCCAACACCAGGCGGTGCAGTGGATGCTGGCCGACATGGCCACCGGACTCGACGCGGCCCGCATGCTGACGTATCGGGCGGCCGCCGCGCGGGACACCCGCGACCGCTGCACGGCCGAGGCGGCCATGGCAAAGCTGTACGCTTCGGAAGCGGCGCACCGCGCCACCGACAAGGCGATGCAGATCCTGGCCTCGGCCGGCTACCGCCGCGGTTCCACCGTGGAACGGCTCTTCCGTGACGTCCGGGCCACCGAAATCTACCAGGGCACCTCCGAGGTCCAGCGCATGGTCATCGCCGCCAGCGTGCTGTCCGAGCCCTTCGGCGCGTAACGTGCGCTATCCTGCGGCCTCGGCCGCGAGCCGTTCGAAGATCGGCACGAGCCGCGCCAGCGTCCGCGGCGGCGTCTCGGGCATGACCCGCGTCTCGCCGACCACCGTCATGAAGTTGGTGTCGCCCTCCCACCGCGGCACCACGTGCATGTGCAGGTGCCCGGGCACCCCGGCGCCGGCCGGGCGCCCCACATTCATCCCGATGTTCATCCCGTGCGGTCGATAGGCCTCGGTCAACGCCATCTCCGCGCGCCGAATCAGAATCATCAGCTCTGCCAACTCCTCCGGCGTCGCGTCGGCCAACGACCCGATATGCCGATTGGGCACCACCATCACGTGACCGTTGTTGTACGGATAGAGATTGAGTACGACGAAACAGCGGGCGCCCCGCGTCACGAGCAGCGATTCCGGCGGTGTCTCGCCGGACTTGGTGCAGAATATGCACCCGTCACGCGCTGCGCCGGCGGCGCCGTTCACGTAGTCGAGTCTCCAGGGCGACCAGAGTCGTTCCACGCCGGGGACCGCTAGTCCCGCGCCAGACCGGGGTCCGGCGCCGTCGTGGAGGGCCACGACGACTCCGCGTCCGGCTCCGGCTCGCGGTTGATCAGTTCCTTGAGCTCCTTGCCCGGTTTGAAATAAGGGACTTTCTTGGGTGGCACGTCGACGCGATCGCCGGTCTTGGGATTCCGGCCTTTTCGCGGTTCACGCTGGCGCAGACGGAAGCTGCCGAACCCGCGCAACTCGATCTTTTCACCACGCCGCAACGCGGTGGTGATGCTCTGGAATACGGTGCCGACGATGACCTCGGCGTGTTTCTTCGTCAACTCGGCCACTTGCGACACTTCTTCGACGAGCGCCGCCTTCGTCATGCTCCCGCCTTCCACCAGGTTCCCTCCAGACTGCAGACCCGCCATGCTTGCTCGTCACGCCGTGCAGTGGCCGGACGCGGCGACGATCGTGCGGGCGGTCGGCGCCCCGCGGAATTCAGCCTTCCCCGCGGAATTCTGCTGTTTCACGCTTAAACCCGCCGATCCGCGCGGACATCTGCGGATCGACGTTGCATCCCGCTGTGCGTCGTTGTTCCGGCTGACGAACAGGGCAACCACAAGGGTTGCCCCTACAGGTATGCTCTCTCTTCTCGCCTTGCTCAGCGGGCGCATCGCCGATCTCGGTGCAACGCAAGGTTCTACCACGGGCTGCTAGGTCTGGTGCTTGAAGTGGTCGCCCAGCGTCACGTCCGGTGACCCGGACGCGCCGCCGTACGACTCCCAATCCGCCTCGTAGTCGTCGGACTTCAGCGCACGAATGCTGAGGCCGATTTTGCGTTCGGCGGGGCTGAGCTTGATGATCTTCATGCTCGTCACCTCGTCGACCTTCAACTCGACCCTGTCACGGCCACTTTCTTCGTCGAACTCCGACACGTGAATGAGCCCCTCGATGCCCTCGGCCAACTCGACAAAGGCGCCGAAGTTGGTAATGCGCACCACCTTGCCCTCGACTATCGAGCCGACGTGGTTGTGTTCGAAGAACTCATCCCAGATGTCCGTCGCCAACTGCTTCAACCCGAGCGACAGCCGCTGGTTGTCGGGGTCGACGTTGAGCACCATCGCCTCGACCTCGTCACCCTTCTTGAGCACTTCCGACGGATGCTTCAGACGCTTGCTCCACGACATGTCCGAGATGTGAATCAGGCCGTCGATACCCTCCTCGACTTCGACGAACGCGCCGAACTCGGTGAGATTCCGCACTTTGCCGGTCAGGGTCGAGCCGATCGGATAGGTCTCTGCCAATCGGTGCCACGGGTTCGACTCGATCTGCTTGAGCCCCAGCGAGATGCGGCGCGCCTGCGGGTCGACGCCCAGCACCATCGATTCGACCGTGTCGCCCACGTTGAGCAGCTTCGACGGATGCTTGACGCGCTTGCTCCAGGACATCTCCGACACATGGATCAGCCCTTCGACGCCCGGCTCGAGTTCAATGAACGCCCCGTAGTCGGTCAGACTCACGACCTTCCCGTTCAGGCGCATGCCGATCTGGTAGCGCTCTTCGACCGCCGTCCACGGATCGGCGTGAAGCTGCTTGTAGCCGAGCGACACCCGCTCGGTCGCGCGATCGAACTTCAGCACCACGACGTCAGCTTCGTCGTTCACCTTGAACAACTCGGAGGGATGGGCGGCGCGGCCCCACGACATGTCGGTCACGTGCAACAGACCGTCGATCCCGCCGAGATCGATGAACGCTCCGTAGTCGGTGATGTTCTTGACCACGCCGCGCAACACCTTGCCTTCTTCCAGAGTGGCCAGCGTGTGCTTCTTTTTCTCGGCGTTCTCGTCCTCGAGCAGTACCTTGCGCGACAGCACGATGTTGCCGCGCTTCTTGTTCACCTTGATGACCCGCATACGCAGTTCCTGACCGCGCAGCGCGTCGAGGTTGCGCACCGGACGCACGTCGACCTGCGAGCCGGGCAGGAAGGCGCGCACACCGATGTCGACCGCCAAGCCCCCCTTGATCCGTTCGATGACGCGGCCGAGCACGACCTTGCGTTCTTCGTACGCCTTCTCGACCTCGTCCCAGATCTTCATCTTCTCGGCCTTCTCGCGCGAAAGCACGACATGGCCGTCCCGGTCTTCGGTGCGTTCGAGCAACACGTCGACCGTGTCCCCGGGCTGCACGGTGCACTGGCCCTGCTCGTCGAGAAACTCCTGAACGGAGATCATCCCTTCGGACTTGTATCCGACATCGACCACCACGTCCGACGACGACACCTTCAACACGGTGCCCTTGATAACTTCGCCCTCGGCGATGTTACGGAAGCTGCCCTCATAGAGCTTGAGCAACTGTTCGTACTCCTCACGACCGGATCGCTCGTCGTCGTCATCCTCGTCGCGACGCGCGAGAATCGTCATGGGAGCTGGTCGCGCGGCCCTCTCCGGTTCCGCGACCTTGTCGAAGTCGTCTACCTTCATCATGGAACTGCCGATCCTCCTCCTGAAATCCCTGCCCTTGGCGCCCGTGCGGCGGATACCAACCACGGCGGCCGGGTGTCGGTCGCCTGCCTCTGTCACATCTCCGCTGATAGGCGATAAGCCCTGGACTATACGCCAGTTATCGATACCCCGTCAAATGCCGGCGGACCGGAATTCACCGCTGCCGCGCCGGCCGCGGGACGCCGGCAAGCCGCGCATCGACGATGTCGAGCACCCGCTGCACCACTCGGTCCAGCGGCACACCGGTCGTGTCCACGAGCACCGCGTCCTGCGCCATCACCAGCGGCGAGCTTGTCCGGGTTCGATCCGATCGGTCGCGCGCTTCAAGCGCATTGGCGACGTCAGACAGCGCCGTCGCGGCGGTCCCGAGTCCGTGGGCCGGATCAGAGGCCCGGCGCGCAGCGCGCTCCTCGGGTGACGCGTCGAGAAAGATCTTCACATCGGCCTCCGGAAACACGGTGGTGCCGATGTCCCGTCCTTCCATGACGAGCGCGCCGGCGGCGGCATAGGCACGCTGGCGTGCCACCAGCGCGTCACGCACGGCGGGCATGCGGGCCACGCTGGCCGCGGCCGCATCGATCTCCGGTGTTCGGATCGCGCGCGTCACGTCGACCCCTCCGACCGTGACGACGCCGTCATCGACCGACAGTGGCACCTGTTGCGCCAGCGCACCCAGCGCGTGCTCGTCGTCGAGGGCCAGTTGCTCGTGCATCGCCATCCAGGCGACGGCGCGATACATCGCGCCGGTATCGATATGCCGGCATCTCAGTCTCTCGGCGATCGCCCGCGACACGCTGCCCTTGCCGGCGCCGGACGGCCCGTCGATGGCAATGACGGCCGCGCGCGGCGTGGTCCTGTCCGTCACGTCACACCTCTCGCGTGGGCGGCCGGCGCGGCGGTCACGCGCGCGTCCCCAGCGCGCCATCGTCCCGCCCCGTATCGCGCGCCACCGCCCTCCGCAGGACGGCCACCTCGCGAGGGGCCAAGTCTCGAAACCGGCCCGGTTTCAAGGCCTGATCCTGGATGGGACCGATCCGCACGCGGTGCAGGCGGACGACCGGGTGCCCGACCGCCTCGCACATCTGCCGCACCTGCCGCGTTCGCCCTTCGGTTATCGTAATCCGCACCAATGCCTGGTCGCCGCGCTGCCCGCGTCCGGCGGACACCAGGACCGCGACGGCCGGGGCGGTGCGCCGGCCGTCGAGCAACACGCCGCGCGCGATGCGCTTCAAGGCACCGGCGTCAGGCACCCCCCGCACGCGGGCCTCGTATACGCGTTCAATCCCGTGCCGGGGATGGGTCAGCCGCGCGGCCAGATCCCCGTCGTTCGTCAATAACAGCAGTCCCTCGCTGTCGTAGTCGAGCCGCCCCACGGGATAGACGGACTCGCGCACACCGGCGAGATAGTCCATCACGGTGGGCCGCCGTTGCGGATCGTCGCGGGTCGTGACCACTCCGCGCGGCTTGTTGAGGAGCAGATACCGCCGCCGTCGCACCGCTCCGACACGACGCCCGTCGACCCGGATATCGTCCACCTGCGGATCGGCACGCGTCCCGAGCCGCGAGACCACCACGCCGTCGACGGTGACCCGGCCTTCCCGGATCAGCGCCTCCGCCGCGCGCCGCGACGCGACCCCGGCCGCCGAGATGATTTTCTGCAGCCGGACACCGGCCGGTTGGGACACGTTCCGGGCAGCGTTCGGTTTGGTCACGGGAGCCGGATCACTGCGCGTGGGACGTGCCGCCGGCGCCGTCGCCTCCTGCGGCCGGCGCGCTGGCGGGGTCTGGTTCGCGGTCGAACGGCAGCGATTCGGGCGTCGGGCCCGGGTCGGCCAGCAACGGCGGCACGTCCATGCCGAGCGCCTCCGCCATCTCCTCGACCTTCGGCAGATCATCAAGATCGCTCAGCCCGAACTGGTTCAGGAACTTGCGTGTCGTGGCGTAGAGAAACGGCCGTCCCACGACCTGCTTGCGACCCACGACCTTGACCAGTTGCCGTTCGAGCAAGGTGCCGATGACACCGGAGGTGTTGACACCGCGAATCTCGGAAATCTCGGGACCGGTGATCGGCTGCTTGTAGGCGATGACCGCCAGCGTCTCGAGCGCCTGCACCGACAATCGCTGTTTCGAGTGCTCATGAAACAGACGGCGGACCCACTCGTGCAACTCGGGCCGGGTGCAGAACTGATAGCCGCCCGCGACCTCCACCATTTGCAGACCGCCCCGCTGCTCGTAGTCTGCCCGAACCGCGGCGATCGCACGCTCGACGTCTTCGCGCGGCTCGTCTTCGAGCAACCGGAACAGGGTCTGCGGCGAGAGCGGGTCGGGCGACGCGAAGATGAGCGCCTCGATGATCGGTTTCAGCTCGTCGCACACCGGAACTCTCCTGCAGGCGTCACGCCTCGGGTTGTGCGGCGTCCTCGGGACGCTCGCGCCGATACACCCGCATCTGGGCGAACGCGTCAGACTGGAACACCCGGATCAGCCTCAGCCGTATCATCTCGAGCAGCGCCAGGAACGTGGTGATCAGCTCGCCGCGGCTACCCGCCTCATCGAACAGGTCTTCGAACCCGCACGACCCGGTCGCGGCGAGCTGCTCCATCAACTGCCGGCTGCGAGTCTCGATCGACATCTCGTCACCGGGAAGCTCGAAATCGGGACGCGCGCGGGCCCGTTTGATCACCGATTGAAACGCCTGCAACAGACCGAACAGGTCGACCTCGAGCTCGCGCTCGAACGGCTCGCCGGCAAAGTCGCCCAAGCGCTCCTCCGGCACCCGCCACTGGGCGCTGCGCACCGTCTCGCGTTCGTGCAACAGTTCGGCGGCCGTCTTGAATTTCTGGTGTTCCAACAACCGCCGCACCAGGGCGTCGCGCGGATCCTCGATCTCCCCATCCTGCTCGGCCTCGTCCTCGATGCGCGGCACAAGGGTGCGGGCCTTGATGTGAATGAGCGTGGCCGCCATCACCAGGAACTCGCCCGCGACGTCCAGGTCGAGTTCGGTCATCAAGTCGAGATAGTCGAGATACTGGCGCGTGATGAGCACGATGGGAATGTCGTATACGTCGACTTCGTGCTTCTTGATCAGGTGCAGCAGGAGATCCAGCGGCCCCTCGAAGTTCTCGAGCTTGATCGGGTAGTCCTCGAGCACCGATTCGAAGTCGGCGTGATCGTGAATCTCGGACATGACGTCAATAGCTGAGCCGCACCGCCTCGCGCACCTGCGTCATCGTCTCCCGCGCGGTCCGCCGGGCCGTGCTCGACCCGTCCATGAGGATCTCCCTGATCCGCTCAGGCCGCGCGAGCAACTCCGCCCGCCGCGCGCGCATCGGATCGAGCATGGCATTGACGGCTCTCGCCAGCTTCTGCTTGACCTCGACGTCGCCCACCGCACCGGCCCGATAGCGGGTCTTCAGGTCGTCGACCTCGGCCCGGTCGGTGTTGAACGCGTCGTGATACATGAACACGGGATTGCCTTCCACCGTCCCCGGAATGTCGGCGCGGATCCGTTTCGGATCCGTGTACATGCGCATGACCTTCTTCGTGACGACGGCGGCGTCGTCGGACAGGTCGATGGTGTTCGCGTAGCTCTTGCTCATCTTCCGGTTGTCGAGACCGGGCAACCGGGGAAACCTGGTCAACAACGGCTGCGGCTCGGGAAACAGCTCGCCGAAGAACCCGCGGAAGCGCCGCACCACCTCGCGGATCAGCTCGAGGTGCGGCACCTGATCTTCACCCACCGGCACGAACTGCGCCTTGTAGATGACGACGTCCGCGCCCTGGAGCAGCGGGTAGCCGAGGAACCCGACGCTCGAGAGATCCTTCTCGGCCAGGTGTTCCATCTGCTCCTTGTAGGTCGGCACACGCTCCAACCAGGGAATCGGTGTCACCATGGAGAGCAGAAGATACAACTCCGCATGCTCGGGCACGAGCGATTGTATGAACAACGTGCTCCGATCGGGGTCGATTCCGGCGGCGATCCAGTCGGCCACATTGTCGTACGCGTGTGCAGTCAGCGACTCGGTGCCGGCGTACTCGCTGGTCAGCGCGTGCCAGTCGGCCACGAAATACATGCAGTCGTAATCTGCCTGGAGATCGGTCCACTTGCGGAGCGCGCCGACGAGATGGCCGAGATGCAGCTTGCCGGTTGGACGCATGCCGGAGACGACGCGTGGCTTCACGGTAACAACCACCCCATGAGAAAGGACAGCGGCGGACCGATCAGGCGGTACAGCCAGCCGGTCGCCATGAGGACGATGAGGATGACGAAGCCGTACGGCCGGATCAGCCGATCATAGCTTGCCGCGGCAGACTCCGGCAGCATCCCCGCCAGGACGTTCCCGCCGTCGAGCGGCGGAATCGGCAACATGTTGAAGACCGCCAGCAGCAGATTCAACTGCAGCATGGCGAACCCGACCGTCGCCATGGCCCCCGGCAGTCCTTCGGACGCGCCAAGCCCGCCCGGTACCGCGCCGAGGAGCAACGACGCGGCGATGGCCAGCAGGATGTTGCTGGCAGGTCCGGCCGCGGCGATCATCAGGAAATCTCGGCGAAAGTGCTGCAGGTTGGCCGGGTTGACCGGGACCGGCTTGGCCCACCCGAAAACGAATCCGCCCGCCAGCAATCCGAGCAACGGCAGCAGCACGGTGCCGATTGGGTCGATATGTACGACCGGGTTCAGCGAGATGCGCCCCAGCCGCCGGGCGGTCGGGTCCCCGTACCAGTCCGCGGTCACGGCGTGCGCCGTTTCGTGGACCGTCAGCGAGAAGAGCAGAACGGAGAGGATGATGAGGCTCTGGCCGATATCTGGCAAGTCGCACCAGCATACGGGTACCGGACAGGTCAGGGCAAGTCGGCAGCGCCTCGTATCCTACCGGCGAAGTGACCCAGCACCGCGTCAGCCAGCCTCGGGCCGAGCAGCGGCACGAGCTCTTCGCGAGTGGCGCGTCTGACGTTGGCGACGCTTCCGAAGCGGGTCAGCAGCGCGCGGCGCCGTTGCGCGCCGACCCCCGGAATGTCGTCGAGCTCCGACTGGAAGTCGCGCCGGGCCCGCGCGCTGCGGTGATACGTCACCGCGAACCGGTGCGCCTCGTCGCGCATCCGCTGCAACAGCAGCAGCGCCGGGCTGTCCGGCTCGAAGATGATCGGCTCGGCGGCGTCACGGGTGAACACGAGTTCTTCCTTCTTTGCAAGGCCGACCGCCACGAGATTCGACTGACCCAGCGTCGCGAACGCCGCGTAGGCTGCCGACAGTTGCCCCTTGCCCCCGTCGATGACCACCAGATCAGGCAGCGGCCCGCCTTCGTCGAGCAGACGGCGATACCTTCGACCGACCACCTCCTGCATCGAGGCGAAATCGTCGAGCAGACGGCCCTGCTCGGGCGCCGGAACCGCACCGGACGACGGCGATGCCGTCTCCGGCGCCGGTGCCGCCGGCCGCGGGGCGCGTCGCGACCGACGGCGGCCCGGCCCGGCCGGACTCGTACGCGCGTCACCCCAGGCGCCGCCGCGCACCCGGTATTTGCGGTACTCCTTGCGCACCAGCGCACCGTCCTCGCAGACCACCATCGAGCCCACCGTCTCGCTACCCTGAATGGTCGAGATGTCGAAACACTCGATACGGCGGGGCGTCGCGGGCAATCCGAGCGCCCCCTGCAACTCGTCGAGGGCGGCGCCCCGCACCCGTGCCTCGTCGCTGTAGCGCGACCGGTAGGCCAGTGCGGCGTTGCGGGTGGCCAGGTCCAGCAGTCCACGCTTCTCGCCCCGCTTCGGAACCGACAGCTTCACCTTCCGCCCGGCGTGCTCGCCCAGCCACCGTTCGAGTGCGTCCTGGTCTTCGACCTCGACGGGAAGATGCACCTCCGGCGGCGCCGCGCGCACCTCGTAAAACTGCTGCACTGCCGCCTGCACCGTCTCTTTCTGGCTCGGCGGGTCCCCGTCCGCTGCATCCGCGGTCAACTCGACCCGTTCAATCACCCGTCCGCCGCGCATCTGGAACACCTGGATCACAGCGCCCGCGCGGCCGGTCCTGACCCCGAACGCGTCCCGGT
Source organism: Vicinamibacterales bacterium (assembly GCA_965220695.1). GTDB lineage: Bacteria > Acidobacteriota > Vicinamibacteria > Vicinamibacterales > UBA8438 > UBA9620. The sequence continues at coordinate 2,357,944 of OZ244838.1, forward strand.
CTCCGAGCCGGACGTTCGACATCTTCTGCTGCCGGTCGCGCAACGTCTCGATCGTCGCGATGGCGTCGCGCGTCTGGGCCGCCTCCTCGTATCGCAGCTCGTCCGACGCCGCCCGCATGCGCTGCTTCAACTCGGCGATCAACTCGGCGTTTCGCCCCTCGAGAAACATCCGGGCGTGCTCGACCGCGTCGGCGTAGCGCTCCCGGCTGCAGATCTCCTCGACGCAGGGAGCCACGCAACGATTGATGTCGTATTCGAGACACGCCCGGCCGCGCTTGCCGGTGATGACCTCGTTGCAGGACCTGATGCCGAACAGCTTGTGGGTGAGCGACATCGTCTTGCGGGCCAGGGTCGCGGGCAGGAACGGTCCGGCGTAGTAATTCCCATCGCGCGCGACGCGCCGGGCCACCCGCACACGGGGAAACGCCTCAGCCGTGGTCAACTGCAGGTACGGGTAGTTCTTGTCGTCTCTCAGCAGGATGTTGAAGCGGGGCGCGCGCTGCTTGATGAGATGGTTCTCGAGTGCCAGCGCCTCGACGAGCGAGTCGGTGACGATGACCTCCAGCCTGGTCACCTCGTCGAGCAGCGCGTCCGTCTTCGGGCTCGACCCGTAGGCGGTCAGATAGCTGCGGACGCGGTCGCGCAGGGCGCGGGCGCGGCCGATGTAGAGCGTGTCGCCGGCAGAATTGATGTACAGGTAGACACCCGGTTGCTCCGGCAGACGGCTGATCTGCGCCTTGAGATCGCGAATGGCCATGGGCTACACTTCGTGGGCCGACCCGTTGGCGGCATTATAGCTTTCGCATTTCCGGCTACTGGCCTCCGTTTTCCAGGCATGACGTTCACCGGCGCCATCGGCGCCGCCTGCATGTTCCCGCTTCGTGCCATCATCGGCGCCTGCGCGGCGTTGCGCATTCACCCGAACGTGCTCACGCTCGTCGGGGTGGTTGTCAATTTCGTGGCCGCCTGGCACTTCGCCATGGGCAAGTTCGTCACTGCCGGCTTCATCATGCTGGTCGCCAACATCTTCGATTTCATCGACGGCAAGGTGGCCGAAGCCACCGGCCTCTCGTCAGACTTCGGCGGGTTCTGGGACTCGGTGATGGATCGCTTTTCGGATCTGTCGCTCTTCATCGGGGTGATCTATCTGTACGCCGAGCTCGGACGGACCGATTACGTCATGATCGCCGCGTTCGCAATGATGTTCTCGGTCATGACCAGCTATACGCGGGCGCGCGCCGAGTCGATGATCGACAAGTGCAAGGTCGGCTTCATGGAGCGGCCGGAGCGGATCGTGCTGGTGATGATCGGGGCGTTCACCAACCGCATGGGCGCCGTGCTCTGGGTGATTCTGGTGCTCTCGATCGTGACGGTGCTCGACCGCATCTACTTCACATGGCGGGCGCTCAACCCGCAGGGGTCACGGGCGGCATGAACCTGTTCACGATTCCCGCGCGGGCCGTCTGGCACGCCCTGTTCTGGACTTTCGACCGCGCCACCTGGCAGTACGACCTCATGGTCATCGCCATTCTCGCGTTCGTCTGGCTGACCCCGCCGGCCTGGATCGGGGACCCGACGGCAACGGGACCGGGACTGATCGGCATCATCCTCGACCAGCTCGGCGGTCCGTGACGTACGATCCGCGCCGCATCGGGACCGTCGCCGGCCCGGGCCGACGGCTCAGACCACGTCCCGCTCGTCCGCACCCAGATCGAGCCCCTTGCCCATGAAATGAATGTCGTGCGCGGCAATTCTGTCGCGCAGCAGCCGGCGCACCTCGCCGTACCGCGCCTGCGGCACGTCCAGGCGCCGCACCAGACCCCGCGTGCGGTGAATCACGACGAGCGTCAGGTCCGTGCCTTCCCGCCACGACAGTCCGCCAATCTGCGCGTAGGGCACGAATCCGGTGTCGGCCCAGATGCCCCCCTCATAGAAGCCGTGCCCGATCTTGAGGCTGAACGGAAACGCGTAGGCGTAGTAGAGGAACATCATCCCCTCGCCGAACGCGTCGGCGGGGGGCAGCGACTGCACCACCAGCTTCACGAAGACCAGGATGCCGAAGACCAGGCCCAGTGCCAGGGAGATGCCGTAGAAGCGCGGACGGCGCGGGGGCCACGTCAACTGCGCGGTCGAGCGCAGCCGCCAGAACCGGATGAACCGCCACAGCAGACGCAGGTTGACGACCAGAAATCCGGCGCCGAGGACCCACAGGGCAGAGGGGAGGATGCCATCGAGAACGACGCGGGACGTAACGTCCGCTGGCACGGTCAGGCCCGCGACTGGTATTCGCCGGTCTCGGTGTTGACCCGCACCGTATCGCCGTCGCTGATGAACGGCGGCACCTGCACCACGAGACCGGTCTCGAGCCGCGCCGGCTTGAGTTGGGCGTTGGCGGTCGCCCCCTTGATCGCGGGCGCCGTTTCCTGCACCTTCAACTCGACCGTCGCCGGCAGATTGAGCCCGACCGCTTCGCCTTCGAACAATGACACTTTGATGGTCGCCTCGGGCAGCAGATAGTGCACCCACTCCCCCAGCGCGCCGGCAGTCATCTCGACCTGATCGTAGGTCTCGAGGTCCATGAAATGAAACGTGCCGCCGTCGCGGTACGTGAACTGCATCTCGCGATCGTCCAACATCGCGCGTTGGACGAACTCGACCGACCGGAACTTGTGATCGAGCAACGTACCTGCCTTGACGCGGCGCAGGCGCGACTGCACGAATGCCTTTCCTTTCCCGGGGGTCAGATGGTTGACGTCGAGCACGCGGTACAGCTCGTCGTGCAGCTTGATCAGTTGGCCTTTGCGAAGGCGCGTGGCTTGGATGGCGTCCATGGACAAGAACAACGGATGAGGAACGGACGACCGGCGAGGGCCGCTCGAACGTCCGCCGGTCGACGTGCCCGGCAACCTGGAAATCGTACCATAGGGACGCAGGCCCGCCAACCGGGGACCGGCAGTCGCCGGAGCCCCGCCGGGCCCCTGTCCAGGGCCGGGCGCACCGCCACTCTCCGTGCAACGCGGGGTTCCACCTCGGACTGCCGGCGGTACGACTCACGAAAGCAGGGGGCGCAGATACCTGCCGGTGTGCGAGGAGTCGTCCATGGCGATCTGCTCCGGGGTCCCGACCGCGACGACCTGTCCCCCGCCGGCGCCGCCCTCCGGCCCCAGATCGATGATCCAGTCAGCGGTCTTGATCACGTCGAGATTGTGCTCGATCACCAGCAGGCTGTTGCCGGCATCGAGCAGCTTGCGGAACGCCGCCAGCAGCTTGGCGATGTCGTCGAAATGCAGGCCGGTGGTCGGCTCGTCGAGAATGTACAGCGTGCGGTCGGTCTTGCGGGACGACAGATGGGCGGCAATCTTGACGCGCTGCGCCTCGCCGCCGGACAAGGTCGTGGCGGGCTGTCCCAGCCGCAGGTAACCGAGCCCGATCTCGTCCAGGATGTGCAGGCGCCGCACCACCTTCGGCGAGCCGGTGAAGAACGACAGCGCTTCCCGGACCGTCATCTGCAACACGCCGTCGATGCTGCGGTCGCGGTAGCGAATGTCGAGCACCCGCGGCTTGAATCGGCGCCCGTCGCACTGGTCGCAGGGGACATACACGTCGGCGAGAAACTGCATCTCGACCCGTACGACCCCCTCGCCGTCACACCCGTCGCATCGCCCGCCCGGCACGTTGAACGAGAAGTGACTCGCGGTCAGTCCGTTGGCGCGTGCGTCTCTCGTATGCGAGAAGATCTCGCGAATCGGATCGAACGCCTTCAGGTAGGTGACCGGATTCGACCTGGGCGTGCGTCCGATGGGCGCCTGGTCGACCAGCGCGGCGTCGGAGATCAGCTCGACGCCCTCGAGACGATCGTGCGCACCGACCGGCTTGTCCCAGACCCCCTTGGCCCGCTTGACCGCGGAGTAGATGACGTCGTGCACCAGCGTGGATTTGCCTGAACCGCTGACCCCGGTGACACAGGTCAACGTATTCAGCGGCACATCGACATCGATCCGCCGCAGATTGTGCGCGCGCGCCCCGGTCACGCTCAACGAGAGCGGCGCATGCTTCGGCCGGCTGGCCGGAAGCGGAATGCACAGGTCGCCGCGCAGGTACTTGGCGGTCAGCGACCGCGGCTCCGCGAGCAGGCCCTCGAACGACCCGGCGTGAATGATGCGCCCCCCGCGATCTCCCGCTCCGAGCCCCAGGTCGACGACAACGTCTCCCATGCGGATGGTGTCGGCGTCATGCTCGACCACCAGTACGGTGTTCCCCTGGTCACGGAGCTTGCGCAGAATCGCGATGAGCCGCTCATTGTCCCGCGGATGCAACCCGATCGAAGGTTCGTCCAGTACGTACAGGGTCCCGACGAGCGCCGAGCCGAGCGCGGTCGCAAGATTGATGCGCTGGGCCTCGCCCCCGGACAGGGTCGACGAGAGCCGGTCGAGTGTCAGGTACCCGAGACCGACGTCACGCAGAAACGACAACCGCCGGTCGATCTCGGCGACGATGCCGGCGGCCACCGCGCGCTTGGCCTCGCTCAGATCGAGCGTCTCGAAGAACCTGGCGGCGTCAACGATGGTCAGCGCGCAGACCGCGTCGATGGAGCGCCCACCGACATCCACGTCTCGGGCTGCGCGGCGCAACCTCGTGCCGGCGCAGTCCGGACAACTCATGTAGCTGCGGTAGCGGCTCAGAAAGACCCGCACGTGGACCTTGTATTTCTTCCGTTCCAACCCGCGGAAGAAACCCTGGATGCCGCCGTACTCGGCCCCGTTGCCCTGCACGACAAACGCGCGCTCCTCGTCGGTCAGGTCCCGCCACGGCGTCGTCAACCGTACGCCGCCGGCTTGCGCCGCCCGTTTGAGATCGGCCGATTGCGACCGGTAGTTCGGCTTCGTCCACGGCTCTATGGCGTCCTGCCGGATGGACTTGCTCGGGTCCGGCACCACGAGATTCAGATCGAGCTCGATGACGTTGCCGAAACCGTGACAGGTGGGACACGCGCCGAACGGGCTGTTGAACGAAAACAGCCGCGGCTCCGGCGTCTCGTAGGCAATCTCGCAGCGGCGGCATTCGAACCGCTCGCTGAACCGGTGCATCACCGCGGCGCCAGGCGCCTCGGCACCGCCGACCTCCATCGCGAACATCGACCCGCCGCCCTCAGCGTAGGCGGTTTCCACCGAGTCGGTCACGCGGGCCAGCAGATCCGCCCGCACCTGCACGCGGTCGACGACTACCTGCAGGACCGTGCAGTCCGCCACCGCCGGCGGGTCGACGTCCTCGAACCGGACCGCGCGGCCGTCGATCGCCAGCCGCCCGAAGCCCCTCTTGCGCAACGCACGGAGAGCGGCGTCGACCGGGGCCTCGCCACCCGCCCCACCGGCGGTCAGCGATTCGCTGTCCAGCGGCGCGGACGGTTCCTCCGACCCGGACTCGTCCACACCAGTGCTCCCGCCGCCGTTGATCTGCGTGACGAGGGGAAACTCGAACCCCAGCAGCAAACGCGTCCCCGCCGGCAGCCCCAGCACCTGCCGCGCCACCGCTTCGGCCGACTCGCGCGTCACGTCGGACCCGCACTGCCGGCAGGTCGTGCGGCCCACGCGTGCGAAGAGCAACCGCAGGTAGTCGTGAATCTCCGTCGTCGTGCCGACGGTGGACCGCGGGTTCCGAATGCTGTTCTTCTGGCGGATCGCGATAGCGGGACAGATCCCGGCAATCTCGTCGACATCCGGCTTTTCCATCCGTTCGAGAAACTGCCGGGCGTACGCCGACAACGATTCGACATACCGGCGCTGCCCCTCGGCGTAGATCGTGTCGAACGCCAGCGAGGACTTGCCAGAGCCGCTGACCCCCGTCAGGACGATCAACTTCCCCATCGGCAGGGTCAGATCGACGTTCTTCAGATTGTGGGTACGGGCCCCTCGAATCACGAGGTGTCCGTTGCGGCCGATCGGAGTCTCTGGCATCGCTCGCGGTCGGTGGCGAATTCCCCCGCCACCGCAACTGCCCAGTGTACCGCGGCGTGTGACGAGCGTCCATACGACAGGAGATGCGCGCCGGCGCGACCACGTCCCGCCGGGTCATCTGCTACGATTCGGCGGTTTGGCCCTCGCCGCGGCCGATGGCGGACCCAGCCCATCCGGCAGCGCACCGAGCGCGGTGCGGCGCCCGGGCGCACCCTCCCGGGGCCGGCGCAGCTCGGTTGGTAGAGCAGCCGATTCGTAATCCGCTCAGGCGGTTTTGAATTTAGTTCGGACCACTACCTCTCTCGTCGCGCCTAGTCGAGATCGAAGCGATCGAGGTTCATCACCTTGTTCCACGCAGCCACGAAGTCACGCACGAACGCCTGCTGCGAATCGTCACATGCATAGACCTCCGCTATTGCTCGGAGCTGGGAGTTCGAACCGAAGACGAGGTCGACGGCGGTGCCTGTCCACTTGCACTCGCCCGTTCCCCGATCGCACCCCTCGAACACGTGCTCCGATGTGGAGGATGGCTGCCACTCGGTGTTCATGTCGAGCAGGTTCACGAAGAAATCATTGGTCAACACCTCGGGCCGCCTGGTGAAGACGCCGAGTTCGGACCGCCCGACGTTGCCGTTCAGGACGCGCATGCCGCCGACGAGCACCGTCATCTCGGGAGCGGTCAGCGCCAGCAGGTGCGCCCGATCCACCAGCAGTTCCTCAGCCGATCGCCGGTGCCCGCCGCCGAAATAGTTGCGGAACCCGTCCGCGGCAGGTTCCAGCACGGCAAAGGAGTCTACGTCGGTGTAGTCCTGCGACGCGTCCGTGCGCCCCGGCGAGAACGGGACCTGGATGTCGTGCCCGGCCTGCTTCGCGGCGTGCTCGACGGCGGCGCACCCGCCGAGGACGATCACGTCGGCGATCGAGACCCTCTTGCCGTCGGATTGCGTGCTGTTGAACGCCGTTCGGATCTGCTCCAGGGTCTGCAGCGTCGTTGCCAGCTCCACCGGGTTGTTGACTTCCCAGTCCTTCTGCGGCGCGAGGCGAATCCGTGCACCGTTCGCTCCGCCGCGCTTGTCGGTGCCCCGGAACGTCGCCGCCGACGCCCAGGCGGTCGAGACCAACCGCGAAATGGACAGCCCCGATGCGAGGATCCTGCCTTTGAGGGCGGCGACGTCCTGCTCCCCGATCAACTCGTGATCGACCTCGGGGACGGGGTCTTGCCACAGTTGCGGCGCCGCGGGAACCTGCGGGCCGAGACACCGCGTGCGGGGTCCCATGTCGCGGTGCGTCAGCTTGTACCACGCCTTGGCGAAGGCGTCCGCGAACTCCTCCGGGTTCTCGTGGAAGCGCTTGGAAATCGGCGCATAGATCGGGTCCATTCTCAGGGAAAGGTCCGTCGTAAGCATCATCGGGGCGTGCTTCTTCGACGGATCGTGAGCATCCGGCACGGTGCCCTGGGCTGACGGATCCTCGGGCGTCCACTGCGCCGCACCGGCAGGGCTCTTCACCAGCTCCCACTCGTAGCCGAACAGGTTGTCGAAGTAGTTGTTGTCCCATTGCGCCGGGTGGGTTGTCCATGCGCCTTCAAGGCCGCTGCTGATCGTGTCGCCGGCCTTGCCGCTGCCGAAGCTGTTCTTCCAGCCCAGACCCTGCTCCTCGTGAGCGGCGCCCTCGGGTTCGCGACCGACGTACTGGTCCGGAGTGGCGGCGCCATGGGCCTTGCCGAAGGTGTGTCCGCCGGCGATGAGCGCAACCGTCTCCTCGTCATTCATCGCCATGCGACCGAACGTCTCTCGAATGTCCCTGGCCGCGGCGAGCGGATCCGGGTTCCCGTTCGGCCCCTCCGGATTCACGTAGATCAGGCCCATCTGAACGGCGCCGAGCGGATTCTCCAGTTCCCTGTCGCCCGTGTAGCGCTCGTCTCCAAGCCACGTGGTCTCAGACCCCCAGTAAATGTCTTCTTCGGGCTCCCAGACGTCCTCACGCCCGCCGGCGAAACCGAGCGTCTTGAATCCCATCGATTCCAGGGCGCGGTTCCCGGTCAGGATCATCAGGTCGGCCCACGAGATCTTCCGGCCGTACTTCTTCTTGATCGGCCAGAGCAGCCGCCGCGCCTTGTCGAGGTTCACGTTGTCGGGCCAACTGTTGAGCGGCGCAAAGCGGAGCGTGCCGGAGGCTGCGCCGCCGCGGCCGTCGCCGATGCGGTAGGTGCCTGCGCTGTGCCACGCCATCCGAATGAAGAGCCCCCCATAGTGGCCGTAGTCGGCCGGCCACCAGTCTTGCGACGTCGTCATCAGTTCGTCGATGTCCCTCGTCAGGGCATCCAGGTCGAGGGTCTTGAACTCCTCCGCATAGTTGAACTCCCTGCCCCTGGGATCCGACAGGGAAGAGTTCTGGTGGAGAACCTTCAGGTTCAACTGATTCGGCCACCAGTGTTGGTTCGAGATGGTTCCAGCCGCCGTGTGTCGATGAGGCCCGCCCAGCGCCGGGCACTTGCTTTCGTTGTGCATGTTCTCTCCACTCGTCTTGTGCACGTCAGGCCGCGAGGGATTCGCGACCGGCTTCGAAGGACGATGCTCCATCCAGGTGAGCGTCGGGCGCTCATCGGTGGCAACACCCATTTTATCAGCGCGTCGGGTGCAAGCGGGAGTCGCGCCCCACGGCGGGAACGGACTACAATGGGAGCATCGTGACTGCGAGGACGAGGATCCTGCTCGTGCTCGCCTCGTCCGACGCAGGGGCTCTCATGCCGGCCGCACCACACGCCGTTTGGCTGGCAGGAATTCTATATCCTTGCACGTCACTGATTCCAAAGGGATGCCGGCGTAGCTCAGTTGGTAGAGCAGCTGATTCGTAATCAGCAGGTCAGCGGTTCGAGTCCGCTCGCCGGCTCCAATAGAATCGACAGACACGGACACGACCCTGCCCGGGTCGCCGGCGGACGGCTGAGCGGGGCGAACGGCGCCGACCCCGTCTGGCACGGCCGCACACGACCGGAGGGAGCGTATGCGGACGCACGCGGATCGTTCACGACGCCGGCTGCCGGCCGCCGCCCTTCTCCTCACCGCGTGCGCCGTGGCCGGGCTCGCGCGGCACGCCCAGGGCGGCCAGCCCTCGGCAGCATTCGTCCCCGTGACCGATGCGATGCTGCAGGCGCCGTCGCCGGACGACTGGCTGATGTGGCGGCGCACCCTCGACGGCTGGGGCTACAGCCCGCTCGACCAGATCGACCGCGGCAACGTCGGCCGCCTGCGTCTCGTGTGGTCCCGCGCGCTCAGCGCGGGGGGCCGGCAGCAGGGCACCCCGCTGGTCTACGACGGGGTCATGTACATGCCTAATCCGAGCGACGTCATTCAGGCCATCGACGCCGCGACCGGCGACCTCCTCTGGGAATACCGGCGGCCGCTGCCCGACGATGCCTGCGAGCGCATCCTGCCCGGGGTGTGCACCACGAACCGGAACCTTGCAATCTACGACAACCTGATCATCGACACCAGCGTCGACGAGTTCGTGTTCGCCCTCGATGCGCAGACCGGAGACCTCGTCTGGGAGACCGAGATCCTCGACTACCGCGTGCATCCGGCGAACCAGAGCACCGGGCCGATCATCGCCAACGGCAAGGTGATCTCCGGCCGAAGCTGCATGCCCGCTGCCGGACCGGACGCCTGTGTCATCACGGCGCACGACGCCAGGACGGGGCAGGAACTGTGGCGCCGCCGCACGATCCCCAGGCCCGGCGAGCCGGGCGACGAGACGTGGGGCGGCGTGCCCGACGACGAGCGCCGGCACGTCGGGACGTGGATGGCCCCGAGCTACGACCCGGCGTTGAACCTCCTCTACATCGGCACGTCGGTGACCTCCCCGGCCCCGAAGTTCATGGTGGGCGGCGCCGGGAACACGCACCTGTATCACAACTCGACGCTCGCGCTGGATGCCGATACCGGCGAGATCGTGTGGTACTACCAGCACCTGAACGACCACTGGGATCTCGATCATCCGTTCGAGCGGCTGCTGGTCGACACCGTCGTGCGGCCGGACGCGGCGGCGGTGCGCTGGATCAATCCGCGGCTGCGGCCGGGCGAAGCGCGCCGGGTGATGACCGGGATTCCCGGGAAGACCGGCGTCGTGTATACGCTCGATCGCGAGACCGGCGAATTCCTGTGGGCGACGCCGACCGTGACGCAGAACGTGATCAGTGACATCGACGGGGCGACTGGTGCGGTGTCCGAGAACCCGGAAGTGGTCTTCACCGCGTTTGGACAGGACATCCTGGCGTGCCCGACCGCCATGGGGGGCAAGGACTGGGAAGCCGGGGCCTACAGCCCGCGGACGAACACGATGTACATGCCGCTGCGGAACGCCTGCGCGCGGATGACGCCGCTCGACGATGGCGGCACGTCGCTCTACAGCCTCGGCATGCGCAACCAGCTCGCGCCCGGCACGGATCGACTGGGCGCCGTGTGGGCCATCTCGGCGGAGACCGGCGTGACGGCGTGGATCTACGAGCAGCGCACCGCCACGATGTCGCTCGTGGCCACCGCCGGGGGCCTCGTCTTCGTGGGCGACGTGAACGGTCGGTTTCGCGCCCTCGACGACGAGACCGGCGAGATCCGCTGGGAGATCAACCTCGGGTCGCCCGTGAGCGGATTCCCCGTGACCTATGCGGTCGACGGACGGCAGTATGTGGTCGCAGGTACCGGCACGGGCGGCAACGCGTCGCGTTGGACTGCGATGACGCCGGAGATCACACCGAGCAGCGGCAACAACCTCTTCGTGTTCGCGTTGCCGGAGTGACGCGCCGCACTCAACAGACCGGTCGCGCTCCGAGAGCACAGCGGCGGCAGCGGGGTTCTCCGTCCTGTCGTGCGAGCGGGCGCCCGGCGGCGCGCATCACGAACCCGGATACCGGCGCCGGCGTCGCCGTACCTCGGCCGAGGCCCACAAGACCAGGACCGCAGCGCTGATCAACGCGCCGCGCATCAGGCTGGCCGGCACGTACCTGAGCTCCACGAGGTGGAAGCCGGCGTCGACCCGCACTGCGGACAACGCCATGTTGGCCGGCTCGAGTGGGGTCTCGACGCCATCGACCCACGCCCGGCGTTCGGGATAGAACGGTTCCGACAGGACGAGCGTACGCGCTGCAGGCAGCGCCACGCGGAAACGCAGGACGCCGGTGGGCGTGTCCGCCGCCTGGATGCGAGTGATTGCGCTCGGGTCGTCGCAGGGAGGCGCCAGCTCCGTGAGCGGGCGGCCGTCATCCTCGCAGCGCAGCGCGACGCGGCCGAACGCTCCGGTGTTTCTGTACAGATAGAGGCCGTCGCGCTCGCCCGCCGGCGACAGCCCCGGCAACGCCAGCGGCTCGCAGGCGGCGATGTCGGTGACGTTGAGCGCGTTGGCCACGGCCACGTCCTCCAGCCGCCCACCCGCGATCCGCGGAAACGCGGTGAACCGCTCGACCATCGGTTCACCCCTGGCCCGCTGCGCCATCCGCGCGTAGCCGCCGAGGAAAAAAGAGTTGTAGCCGTCGATGCTCGGCACGCCGAGCGCGCTGATCTCGCTCGTCTGCAACGCCTCGCACAGAGACAGCACGCGGCCGTGAGGCGCCGGCGTGAACGGCAGCGACGACGCGAAACGCTCATCGATCAGGCGCACGTCGACGAAATGGCGCGCATAGCCTATGCCATCCGCGATCACCAGCAGGCCGGCGACGCATGGCACACCGGCGCTGCGCCACGTCAGACGGTGCGTTGGTCGGGCAGCCGGGGCTCGCCTCCTGGCCAGCCAGTCGAGGGCGACCGCGCCCAGCGCCGCAACGGCGATCGCCCAAAAACAGAGCAGCCGTCCTGGAATACGGAACATCGGAAAGACGTCGTAGTGCAGCTTGTAAAGCGGATCGCCCGTCCCGAACCCCACGGCCAGCACGCCGACCAGGACGAGGAACACCACGCCGCGTCGGCGCCGTGCCAACACGAGCCCGAGCGGCGCCAACGCGGCCGGCAGCCATCCGACATACGTGGTGAGCTCCCAGCGCTCTTGCGACACCTCTCCGGTCCGCTCCGGCAGGAACATCGCCGCGGGCATCTCTCGCACGGGCAGACTGACCTGCACGGCGTCCGCGTACGGCATGCCCTGCGTGCGCCCGGCGGCCATGATCAGACGCGTGGTCGGCAGCACCTGGAACGCGGTCACCCCGAAAACGAGCAGGACGAGCACCGCGAACTGCAGCGCGACACGACGCGTGCGGGCCCACGTGGGCGGCCCCGCGGCCGGCCACACGGCGCTGAACGCCGCGTAGAGCCCGACCACGCCCAGCGTATAGACGGCCATCTGCAGGAAGCTGGCGAGAAGCTGCAGCGAGAGCGTCGCCACGGCCGCCGCGCTGGGGCGGATCGAGCCCCGATCCAGCGACCGCATGGCGGTCGCCAGGGCCAGGGGCACCCAGGTGACGGTGCGGAGCACGTCCAGGTGGCCGGCGTACACCCTCGGCATCGTGATGCCGCCGAGCATGAGCGCCGCGCCGCCAATCGCGGCCGCCGCGCGGCCGGTCCCGAGGGTGCGGCACAGCACGTACCCGCCCACGCCGAACAGCCAGACGTGCGCGACGATCGTCCACGTCAGGAACGTCGGCACGCCGAACAGCCGCAGCAACATGCTGGGCGGATAGAAGACGCCAGCCTGCGGATCGGCCTGCGTCGGGAATCCGCTGAAATCGTAGGGATTCCAGAGCGGCACCCAGGTCTCCTGCAAGGCGAGGCGGTTGAACGACTCGCGACTGTAGTGCTGCACCAGGTCCAGACCGACCGGCACGTGACCAGGCTGCCAGACGGCTTCGACGAACGGCACGATCGCGAGCAGCAGGAGCGCCGCCACGATGAGCGCATCGAGCCCGCTGCGAGTCCCGGTTCCCGGCGACGGTGGGTGGCGAGGCTCTGGCGACGCCGGCTGTGCTGTTCTCAAGTCGCCTCGTTTCGCCCGGATACTGTGCGATGGGGTCGGCTGGGGTCGAGACGCACGCGTCGGCGCGCGGTACGGACGCTGCTGCCGCCGGCGGCGTTCCGCCACCGAGGCGCTTGCGTGACGATGGACACGCTACCACAGACTGTGCCCGGGTATGATCCCCGGGCTTGACGGTCACCCGCGCTACACTCAGCCATGGCGCTGGAACTGAAATACGCGTCGGATACGACGGTGCTGCTCGACGACCTGGTCGACGCGCTGGGCCGGCCGGAGAGCGCCGCCGGCGTGGTCGTGCCGGTGTTGATGCCGTCACTGCCCCTGGTGGACCGCACCAAGGCCATCCTGGCCCGGCGGCACGGCGTGGCCATGGGCGTCCGGTTCCTGCTGCCCGGCGATTTCATCGAACACCTGACCCGCTTGGCCGGTCTCGACCCGGTCCACCCCTCCTGGCGCCCGCAGGGGCTGGCCTGGCGCCTGCTGCCGCTGCTGACCGCCATGGTCGAGGAAGGGCGCACGCCACGCCTGCAGGCGGCGTGCCGGGACGCCCGGGCGCGGCAGGCCCTGGCCGGCGAGCTGGCCCACCGCTTCCACCAGTATCTGCACTACAGACCGGAGATGATCGCCGCCTGGGACCGGGGCGGGTCATGGGACGCCCTGCCCGAGTCGGCCAGGGGGCATGAGGACTGGCAGCGGGACCTGTGGCGGCGGCTGTCCGAGGAGCTGGCGCAGCACGCCAATCCGGCGGTTCGGTTGCGCAACCTCGTCGCCCGGCTCCAGGCAGGCGATGGTGTGTTGCCAGCCTCGGTGGAGGTGCTCGTCACCGGACCGCTGCCACCTACACTCCTGCCGCTGCTGCGCGCACTGGCGGCACGGACCCGCGTCTGCCTGCGCGCGCTGCTGCCGTCGACCGAATACCTGGGCGACATACGCGCCGCCCGCGCGCAACTGCGGGCGGGCCAGGCCGTGGACCCGGCCTGGGAGGGACACCCTCTGCTGTCCCATCTGGGAAAGCAGGCGATCGACAGCTTTCGCAGTTTCGAGGAAGCGCTCGTCACCGAAGGGCAGGAGTACAACGTCATCCCGCTCCCGGCGTCGCGGGGCGACACGCTGCTGGCCCGCCTGCAGACGGACATTCGCGCGGCGCGCCAGCCGGGTGACGGGAACACGGCCACCGCCCTCGAGCCGGACCGGTCCATTCGAGTGCATCGCTGCCACAGCGCCCGGCGCGAGGTGGAGGTGCTGCGCGACGAACTTCTGGACGCGTTCGACGACCTGCCCGATCTGGCGGCAAGCGATGTCCTGATACTGGCGCCCGACCTGGACATCTACGGCCCGCTGGCCGAGGCGATCCTGCTGGAGGGAGATCCCCCGCTCCCGCTGCGTCTGGCGGAGCGGCGGCTCGACTGGAGCAACCCCCTGGTGCAGGGTCTGCGGGCGCTGCTGCACCTGGCGAGCGGCCGCGCGCCGCTGAGCGAGGGGCTGGCGCTGCTGGAGTTGCCCGCGGTCGCCGCCAGTCTGGAGTCGACCGGCGCCGACCCGGACATGCTCGCCCATCGCCTGCGTGCGGCAGGCATCACCTGGGGCCTCGACGCGGCCCATCGCCGGACGTTGAACGCCGGCGGCCTGGGCACAGGCACCTGGCGGGCCGGTCTGGACCGACTGCTGGCCGGTCTCTGGCTGGGCGCCGCCCACGACGCGACCGACGCCGGGCGCGCGCCGGCCCTGCCGGTCTCCGGAGATCTGGGTGCCGACCCGGCGGCGATGAGTGGGGCGCTGGACTGGCTGGACGGCCTGCTGCGGCAGCTCGCAGCCTGGCAGGACGAGGCCAGCCCGGGCCAATGGGCGGAGCGCCTGGACCAGGCCCTGGACCAGGTGCTGGCCGCAGCGGACGGACGGTTCGACTCGTCGGCCGCGATAGACATCGTCGACCAGTTGCGGGCCGCCGAGCGGGACCATGCGTGCACCGTCCCGTTGGAGGCGTCCGCGGTGGCCGACTGGCTCGATCAGGCGGTCCAGGACGAGATTCGCGCGGTGTCCCGGGTGGGCGGCGGCATCGCCATGGGCGGATTCAGGCCGATGCGCGCCATCCCCTGCCGCGTTCTGGCGGTGATGGGTCTGCACGATTCCGCCTTTCCACGCCGCGCCCGGGCGCCCGCCTGGGATCTGCTGGCCGCGGCGCCGCGTCCCGGCGACCGCGATCCGGTGCGCGAGGACCGGCAGCTCTTTCTCGACGCACTGCTGGCCGCCGGCGACCGGGTCATCCTGACGGCCACGGCCCGCAACATCCGCAGCAACAAGAAGGAACCGCTCTCGGCCTGCGTCGATGAGTTCCTGCGGGTGGCGGCCGCCACAGGCGGCGGTCCGCCCGAATTCCAGGAGGACACCGGCAAGCGGCTCATTCAAGACCACCCGCTGCAACCGTTCAACGCCGACTGTTTCCGCGGTTCACGCGCCTCGTTCGACCGGGGTCAGCTCGACATCGCCCGCACGTTCCGGCAGCGTGAGGAGGAGGTCGTCGCACCGTTTCACTCCGGAACGATCGATCCGCCCGACGAGGTCCAGTCGGCCGATCTCGAGCTGCACGAGCTGATCCGCGTGCTGAAAGACCCCTGGTCCGCCTGGCTCGGTTCCCTCAAGGTCGAACTGCCGCGGACGGCGGACGATCCGTTCGCCCTCGATCGGGAACCGGTGGCGACGCCGGTGGGCTTGAACCGCTGGCAGATTCAACGCGAGGTCATCGACGCCGAACTGGACGCACGGACCGCCTTTCTGACGGAACGCCTGGCGGCCGACCGCCTGCTGCCCTACGGCAGCCTCGGCGCCGCCATGGGTGGAGAGAGCGTGCGGGCCGCGGAGGCACTTGTGCGGTGCGCGGTGCAGGAAGCGGGCGGGCGGCCGTGGCCGCGCCGCCTGGTGTACCGCGAGGGACACCCGCAGGTCGCAGGCAACGTCACCGTCATGGTCACGGCCGACCGCAGCCGGCACGTGTTGATCATGCCCGCCGAGCTGCGGAAACGACCGCAGCATCGACTCGATGTCTGGATCCGCGCGACCTTTGCGGCCGCCTGCGGAATGCGCTGCGACACGCTCGTGGTCTCGAGGGACGGGGAGGACGCCAGGGTCGACTGCATGCCGCCGATCGCCACCGGGCGGGCCCGAGCCGCGTTCGACCACCTTCTTCGCCTGTGCCGGGAGGCGCGGCGCCGCCCGTTGCCATTCGGGCCGAAGACCAGTTTCGCGATTTACGACGCGGGCCGGCGAGGCAAGGATGCGGTGGCCCCGGCCCGTAAAGCCTGGGAACAGCAACCCAAGGGTCCGCCCGGTGAAGGCGACAGCGCGTCCGCCCGGTTGGCCTGGCGCGATCAGAACCCGTTCGCGGAGGAGACCTTCGGCGAGTGGCGCCGCCAGGCCGCCGCGGTCTTCGGCCGGCTCGAGGCCTGGTTCGCCACCGCAGCGCGGGACGGGGCGGCCGATGCCTGATTTCGACCTGCAGACCACCGACATCCCGACCGGGCTGTCGGTCATCGAAGCCAGCGCGGGCACCGGCAAGACCTGGACCATCGCGCACCTGCTGCCGCGGCTCCTGGTGGACGGGGTGGTCAACGACATCGGCCAGGTGGTGCTGGTCACCTTCACCGAGGACGCGGCCCGTGAACTGGGTGAGCGCACCCGCCGGCAACTGGCGGTCCTTGCGGCCCATGCCGGCGCCGGCACGCAACCCGGAGAACGCGAGGAGGGCCTCCGTATTCTGCTGGACCGGCTCGCCGCCCTCGACGCCCCGACGCGTGAGGCAGCCGTGCTGCGTCTGCGTCTGGCGCTGGACGAAAGCGACCAGCTCGCGGTGTCGACCATCCATTCCTTCTGCAAGCAGGTGCTGGGATCCGAGGGGTTCCTGTGCGGCATGCCCGCCGGTTTCGAGGTCCTGCCGGACCCGGCGGAGTTGAAGGCGGATGCCGTCAAGGATACGTGGCGCACCGATCTCGCCGCCGATCCGCTGCTGGCCGCGGTGGCGGCCCTGGGCAGTTGGTCGGTGGAGAACGACCTGCGGGCATGGCAGCGCCTGACCCAACGACCGTCCACGCGCATGGACCCGGCGCCGCCGTCGCTGCCGGAGGCCAGAGACCAGGTGGCGCAGGCGATCGCCGCGGTCAAGGCCGCGCGGGCCGATCTCCGCCGGCTGCAGGAGATTGCCGCCCGCAACCACGTGACCCTGAACGATTCGGCAGCGAATCCCGGTCGGGCGTCAGTGGAGCACCTGGGCGCCTGGCACGTGTGGTTCGAGACCCTGGACCCGCAACAGCCCCCGGTCGAGATCTTTCCCGTCGTGGCGCGACTGGCGGTTGCGGACACCTGGTTTCGGCGGTCCGGCGGCGCGGGCGCGGCCGCCTCGACCGATGCGGGCGCATCGCCGATCGTGGCCGCGGCCAGAGCGGTGAAGACCGCCATCGACACGACAGGCTGGGCCTGGCTGGCGCACCTGCGGCAGGCCGCCGGGCGGCGCTACGATCGCAGCCTGCGCCGTCACAACGCCGTCACCTACGACGGCTTGATTCAGCGTCTGCATGACGCACTGCGCGACGGACCGAACCGCGCGGCTCTCATCCAGCGGCTGTCCAAAAAGTGGACGGTGGGTCTGATCGACGAAAGCCAGGACACCGACCAGCAGCAACTGGACATCTTCCGGGCCATCTTCGAGCGCGACACGGAAGACACGGGAGCGGGGCGCCTTATCCTGGTGGGAGACCCCAAGCAGGCGATCTACAGTTTCCGGGGCGGAGACCTCAACGCGTACCTCTCAGCCCGGCCGCATGACGAGACGCGCGTCAGCGACCTGTCCACGACCTATCGGTCGGCCCAGGGCCTGGTGGCGGCCCTCAACGCCCTGTTCGGGCGCGCGTACGCCTTCGGCAACCCCGCCCTGACCTATCCGCAGGCGACGGCCGCCCACCCGGACGCCACGCTGCCGCTGCCTGATGACGGGCAGGGACGGATGGTGGCCTGGGTGGTGCCGCTTGTCGACAGCGGGCAGTGGGATCGCGCCCAGCCTCGTCGAGAGCGCGCGGCCGCCTGCACCGCCGCGGCGATCGTGGATCTGCTTGGCCGGCCGGTGGGAAGCGGCGAGTCGCGGGTCGCTCCATCGCATGTGGCGGTGCTGACGCGAACCAATCTCGAAGCGCGGCTGGTCCACCAGGCGTTGCGCGCACGGCGCGTGCCGGCCGTGGTGCGCGACGACGGGGACGTCATGCACAGCGAGATGGCGGCCGACCTCGCATCCATCCTGAAGGCGGTGCTCGCGCCGACCCACCTGCGATGGCGGCGGGCGGCCATGGCGACCCGCCTGTTCGGATACGACTCGGCGATGCTGGCGGCACTCACCAGCACGGAGGCGGAACAGTGGCTGACCCGCTTCTCGGAGTGGGGCCGCGTGTGGCGTACGCGGGGGATTGCCGCACTGATCGCCGAGCTCGAATCCGGGTCCGGGGCGCCGCTGCGTCTGGCCCAGGCTCCCTCGGGCGAACGGCACCTCACCGACGTGCGACATCTCATGGAACTGCTGCAGGCCCGCGAGGCCGAGGGGCTGCGCTCGCCCGAAAAGCTCTTGCAATGGTTCGAAGGCGAGCAACAGTCTGAGGACAGCTCGTCGGATGAACGTCTGCGCCGACTGGAATCGGACGACGACGCCGTGCAGGTGGTGACCGTGCACCGGGCCAAGGGGCTTGAATTCGATTACGTGTTCTGCCCCTACCTGTGGTCGGTGATGACGGACGTCCGGGTCGCCGACCGGCTGCTCGTCCGCCGCGGCGAGGGTTGGGTGCTGGCGGACGGCGCCCAGCGGGACAACCGTGTGGACCACCGCACCTGTACCGCGGAGCGCCTGCGGGAAGACCTGCGTCTGGCCTACGTGGCCCTGACCCGCGCGCGCCGCCGCGTGACGCTGCTGGCAGGCCCCCTGGGGTATACCTCACGGGCGACTCTGCCTCCGTCTGCGCTCGACTGGCTGCTGCGGGACGACGACCAGATCGGCAGCCTGGAAGACTGGTATGCGCGGATGACCACCCGGAAGAAGGATGCCGTCGCCTGCGAGCACGGCGTCACGTTGTGCCGCCTGCAGGAGGCGTGTCCGGAGGTGCTGACCGTGTCGGCGCCCCCCGCCCCCAGCGGGACGGCCTGGACCGCCGGTGATCGCGACGACACGCCCCTTGTCGCGCGCCCCGCCCCCGAGCTCGACCTCGATCCCTGGCGCCTGACCAGCTTTTCGCGGCTGGCCCATGGGCGCGACGAAGAACGGGAACGCCGCGACGCCGTGGTGGAAGCGGTGGAGACCGAATCCAGCCCGCCGCCCGCGACCGGTCGCGACCTGGACGCCGAGGGGCCCCTGGCCCACTTCGCGCGCGGGACGCACGCCGGCAACTGCCTGCACGAGCTGCTCGAGCAGTGGGACTTCCAGGAGGACCCCGGGACGCTGATCGACAGCAGCCTGCGCCGACACCGGCTGCATTCGGCCGAGACGGCGGACGCCGTGCGGCACACGCTCGATGCCCTGCAGACCACCCGCCTCGACGGTCTGGATGCCAGCCTCGCCAAGGCCGCCGCGGACAAGGACCTGTCCGAATGGGAGTTTCTGCTGCCGCTGGGAGGGGCCGGCATCACCGGCCGCACCCTGTCGGACCTGTTCGCGGGTCACGCCCGCACCGCGGACGAACGCCACTATGCCCGCGATCTCGCCGGCCTGCCGGGTCAGGCGCTGTCGGGCATGCTGACCGGCTACATCGACCGCCTGGTACGGGCCGGTCGCCGCTGGGGCGTGGTGGACTGGAAGAGCAACTATCTGGGATCGCGGTTCGCCGACTACGACCGGCCGGCGCTGTGGCGCTGCGCGGCGGGACAGCACCATCTGCTGCAACTGCATCTGTATCTGGTGGCGCTGCGCCGCTATCTGCGGCTCTACGACGCCGATCCGCCGGCGGTCTCGGGCAGCCTGCTGTATCTGCGCGGCGTGCGCCCGGGAACGAGTCGGGGCGTGCTCGACATCGCGCCGCCCGACGGCCTGCTGGACGAACTCGAGCGCCTGTTCGCGAGCCCGGACCGCGGAGCGCCGGCATGAGCCGCGCAGCCGTGCAGTTGTTGCAGCGGCGCTGGGATCTTCCCGACGCGGCCGCTCCGGTGCTGGCACGTTTCTTCGCCGCGTGGGTCGCCGGGCACACCTCGCTCGAACTGAGCGCCGAGGACGCGGCCCTCCTCGCGCGCTGCGCCGCCGTCAGTGACGGGGCGCGGACGGCGCCGCTGGTCCTGCGCGGCACACGGTTGCAGTCCTGGCGCCTCGACCAGGCCGAGACCCGCGTGGCCGACAGGTTGCGGGCGCTCGCGTCCACGGAGGTAGCCGCCCCGGACAGGCCCTCTGGCGCCGCCGGCCCGGACGACGCCGATCTCGCGCAGCTCTTCCCTGACCCGAACTCGGCCCAGCGGCGGGCGGCGGTGCTGGGCCTGCGGCGGACGCTCGCGCTGATAACCGGTGGACCGGGCACCGGCAAGACCACCACGGCAGGACGCCTGCTGGCGCTGTTGACGCACCGCCACCCGGGCACGCGTATCGCGCTGGCGGCGCCCACCGGCAAGGCGGCGGCGCGTCTGGGCGAAGCGATCGGCCAGGCCGCCGGGCAACTCACCGGACCGCTGGCGGCGGTGCGTCCCCGGCTCGAGCACGCCGCGGGCCAGGCGCGGACACTGCACCGGCTGCTCGGCTGGAACGACCGCACCGACCACTGCCGGTTCCATGCCGGCAACCCCTTGCCCTATGACGTGGTGGTCGTCGACGAGGCGTCCATGCTGGACCTGGGCCTCTGGGACCGGCTGCTGTCAGCCCTGGGAAAGGACGCCCGTCTCGTCGTGCTCGGCGACCATCGCCAACTGGAGAGCGTGCAGCCGGGCCGCGTGCTGGGCGACATGATCGCCGCCGCCGACGGCGGCGCCCTGCACGACTGCCATGTCGAGCTGGACCGCAACTATCGGTTCGAGGCGTACCCGGGCATCGGCCGCCTGGCGGCCGCCGTGCGCCGCCACGATGGTGATGCCGCGGTTGAGGCGCTGAGCGGCGCCGGGTATCGAGAGGACGTGGTCCACTATGCGTCCGGACAGATCGACGATGCCCTGGACCGCGTCTGGCCGCAGATCCTGGCGGTGGTGCAAGCGCAGCAGCCTGCACCCGCCCTGGATGCCCTGGAGCGGGTGCGTACCCTGTGCGCCCTGCGGCGCGGCCGCCACGGCGTCGAAGGGATCACGGCCCGCATCGAGGCCAGATTGCGCCGCGAGGGGTTCGCGGCGGGCGAATGGGCGCATGGCCGCCCCGTGCTGGTGACCGCCAACGATCCCCACAGCGGACTCTTCAACGGCGACGTCGGTGTGCTGCTGCACGGGACCGACGCGCGCGGGGTAACCGCCTGGTTCCGCGGGCTGCAGGGGCCGCGCAGCGTGCCGCCGGCGGCCCTGCCGAACCATGACACCGCCTGGGCGATGACCGTGCACCGGGCGCAGGGCAGCGAGTTCGAGTCGGTGCTGCTCGTACTGCCGCCCCAGCCCCACGCACTCGCCGGACCGGAACTGCTCTACACCGGCGTGACCCGTGCGCGATCGAAGATTCTGATCGCGGCCGACGCCGCGGCGGTGCGGGCCGCGTGCGCGCCCCGCCCGCCGCGCCGCACGGGGCTGCTCGACAAGCTCGGCATGCGGCACCTCCACAAGGCGCCGTGAGGTTGGAGGCGCCGCAGCGCCAGCCGGACCAGCGGACCGGACGGGCGCCGCGACGAGACTGCAAGCGGGACGGGGCGTGGGCCGCGGCCTAACCGCCGAGCATCAGGCTGTCGATGTGCACGTTCAGAAGATGCGTGACGCGCAGTCCGGTTATCCCGTCGGTATCGACCGCGGACCGCGGCTGGGTCGCCACTTCCGTGCCGTTCACCAGGAAGCGCACCTGACTGCTGCCGACCTCCACCGCCAACACGTTGGTCGACCGGCCCTGGGCGTCGAGCTGGTTGATCGAGTCGTGGCTGGTCCAGTCGACCAGAATCGGTATGTCATCGCCCATGCGTTTCCTGATCAGGAACTGGCCGTCCTGACGGATCACGAAATACGAGTAGCGCTGACTGGGGCCGTCCAGATCGGCGCCGCCAAAGATGAGGCCATAGGCGTTGGGGTGGCCGGAGGGCTCCACCTGCGTGAACGACGCGCTGATCGTGTAGTCCCCACTCGCCATGCTGCTTGGCTGCCAGAAGGTGGCCGCCCCGCGACCGGCGGTGTTGGCATGCACGCCCGACCCCATCGTCATGAAATTGAGCACGCTCGCCGCGTCTCCGTCGCGATCGAGCCGCGCCTCCCATCCGGCCGCGGTCACGCCGCCTTCCTGCGCCTGCAGGGCGAACGGCACCGCAATCGCTGCAACCACCACGGCAACCGCTATCGGCAGGTATCGCATCGAACTCCTCCTTCTGGGGAAACGTCTGTTTCCCGTTTCTATGGGCACTGTCTTTTTCCCGCTTCTACTGGATCCGTCAGGTTCCTGGAACCGCCACGCACGGCCGCCGTGCAGTCTCGCGAGTGCACGAACGCCGACAGCGGCACGAGTCGATACTACAGTGCAGGGACAGGGTGTCAAGCGTTGTTCCGCAGCCGCGCGGTCAGGGCGCCGCGGGCACCGCGGACAGGTCGACGACGGCGGCGTCGGGCGCGGCGGAACTGAACAGTTCGACGATCCACTGGTGGCAGGTGAGGACGAGCACCTGGTTGCTGCGCGAAAGCTCGACGAACGCGGCAGCGGCCCTGCGGGCGCGGTCGAGGTCGAAGTTCACGAGCACTTCGTCGACGACGACCGGCAGCCGTTCCGTTTCTTCGCCCATGCTCCGGATGAGTCCGAACCGCAGTGCCAGATAGAGCTGCTCGCGTGTCCCCCGACTGAGCTGCGCGGGTGTCTTGCGGCGACCGGTCTCGTCGACCACAGTGATTTCCTGCTCACCGACCGTGACGTGCAGCCTGGTGTATCGACCGCCGGTCAGGCTGCGAAAGAAGGTCTCGGCGCGGCGCACCACGTCGGGCTGGCGTTCCTCTTCATACCTGCGGCGCGCCTTGACAAGCAGGGAGCGCGCGACGACCAGCGTCGACCACTCGGCCGCCAGGCGCCGCACCGCTTCGACCAGCTCGGCGCGGCGCCCGCGCAGGCGGGAGGCGTCCTCGTCGCCTGAGAGCTGTTGCATGCGCAACCAAAGGCGCCCGCGCTCTTCGTCCTGGCCGGTGACGCGACGCTCCAGACCGGCCAACTCCGCCGTCTCGCTCCGGAACCCCTCGTCGATCTCTTCCTTCGTGGTTGACCCGAGCACGCCGCGCAGGGCATCGAGGTCTCGCTTGTGCGCCCAGGCGGCGCGCAGGGTGGACGCGTGCTCCTTGCACTGCCGCTCCAGTTCCTGGCGTTGGAGGTGCTGCCGCGCCAGGCGCCGGAACTCTTCCGGATCGTCGGTCTGCACCAGGGACAGCAGGTCGCGGACCCGGTCGGCGATGCCCGTGCGCCGGCTAATGGCCTGCTCGAGGCTGGCGGCGCGCTTGTCGGCGGCGCGCACCGCCTCGGCCCGCGCACGCACCGCCTCCTTCGTCTCGTCGAAGCGTGCGACGATGCGGTCGGCGCGTTGGGCGACCGCCGCCGTGGACTCGTCCCCGGTGGGGGCTGCGCCGGGATAACCGGCGGCCAGTGTCTGGACGGCGGCGCGGTAGGCGTCGATGTCCTTCCGAATGGCGGCGATGCGCTGGCGCTTCTCACCGGCCGTTCTGGCGATGACACGCGCCGTGTCCACGCGGGAGAACAGCTCGGGGACCGTGTCCGGCGCCAACGTGTCCGGCAGCCCCTGGCGCGCGAGCCAGGCCGCCCATTCAGCCGTCGCGGTCTCGACGGCGGTCTGCTGCGTTTCCCGTCGGCGCTGGGCGGCCCGGCTGCGCTCCTGCGCCCGCTCGACCTCTGTCGCGGCCTCGTCCACCGCGGTCTGGCGTTGCGCCCGGTCCCGGTGCAGCTCCTCATCCCGGAGGAGCGCCGTCTCGACCGCCTGCAACTGATCGCGTCCCGGCGCCTGATCCGCCGGAAGGTCGAGTGCCAGCGCTGCCAGGGCGGCCTGCAGCGCCACGCGCCGATCGCCGGCCTGACGGCGCGCGTCCTCGATGAGCCGGCGCAGTGACCGACCGGCGTCCGGCTGAACGGACGACGGCGTCAGCGTGTAGGCTATCGCGGCCAGGACGATCAGCACGACGCCCACGGCAGGCAGCGCCATTCCCCCGTCCGAGAGGACGCCCGCCACGAGCAGCAGGGCCCCCAGCGCGCCCAGCGCGACCGGCATGGCGAATCGTCGCCAGGACGTGGTCGGCTCGGACGCCGCACCCGCCTGCGCGTCGAAATCGCGGCAGCGCTGCTCCGCCCGTTCGAGTGCATCGAGGCGGCTGCGGGCGATTTGCAGCGCGGCGCGCCGATCGGGCAGTGCAGCAGGCGCCGTCCCGCCGGCCGGGCAGCGGTCGAGGTGGTCCTGCCGGACCTGGAGGCGCTGGCGCACCTCGTCGAGCGCCTGACTCGCCTGCTCGGCGTCCCGCGTCCGGTCCCGCAGATCCTCGCGGGCCGAGGCCAGACGCGCCGTCCACTGCTCCACCTCGTCCCGGCGCGGGATCGAGCTGTCGAAGGCGGTCAGGCGCGCCTCGTCCCACCCCGGCCCCAGGTCGCGCAGCGCGCCCGCGAGCTCGGCCGTGCTGGCGGCCAGCTCCGACTCCCGCTTGGGCAGATCGCGCACCGACGCGTCGAAGCCGCCGCGCCCGCGGCGCAGCGCTTCGACCGCCGCGTCCGCCTGCAGCAGCGCCTCCCCCTCCACCGGCCGCTCCGCCAGATCCCGGGCGCGCGCCAGTTCGGCGGCGGCGGCGGCCACCTGCTCGTCCGCCTCGCGCAGCCGGTCTTCCAGGCCGCTGAGCCTGACGATCGGGTCGTCGGGGAAATCGGCGCGTTCCGGAATGTCGGCCATCCGTGTCTCGACATCGCGCAACGCCACCCAGGCGTCCCAGGCGTCCTGACGCCGCCGCAGCTCGTCCACCCGCGCGCGGATACGGGCACGCTCCTCGCGAAGCGCGGCGCCCTCGTTCTCGAGCGCGGCGCACCGGGACACCGCCTCGCCATACTCCTGCGCCTGTGACAGCGCCTGCCGCAACTGCGTCTCGACGGCGTGCAGCTCGCCAAGCAGCTTCGCCACCGGCTGCTTCGAGCCTCGCGGCGCGTAGATCTCGTCCGCGCGCGTCTTCAACTCCTTGAGCGCCCGCGGCAGATTTGCCGCGCCGGTACCGGCGCTGTAGATGCGGCTGCTGATGCCGCTGTCATCCGCAGACTCCAGTTGCCTCAGCCCGTCGAGGTCGAACGCGAACACCGAGGTGAAGGTCGACGCCGTCGCGTGCCCCAGCAGCGCGGGCCGGGCGGCCTCGGGCACCAGCGCCCCGTCCGCGGTCGTGATGGTCAACGGACCGCCCTTGCGGCCGTGGTGGCGTTCGAACGTATAGCGGGCATCGCCGTCAGACACGAACTCGATGCGGCCGCCATGGGCGCCGCCGGCGCGCGGCGGATAATGCTCGGCCGCGCCGCGCAGCGGAAACCCGAACAACACCATGCGGATGAAGGCCAGGAGCGTGCTCTTGCCCGCCTCGTTCGGACCGTAGAAGAGGGTGACGGGCCGCGCCAGCGGTGCGAGCGACGTCTCGGCGTACTCGCCGAACCCGTCGATCCGGATGCGATCGATCTTCATGGCGCGGATCTACCTGCCGGCCTCGTCATCGACGAGCAGACCGAGCGCGACATCCTCGGCGACCGCCAACAGATCGCGGGCGTCGTCCTCCCGCGGCAGACTCTCGCCCAGATACCTGCGAGCCCGCGCATTGTCGTACAGCGGGGCGAGCTCCTGTCGCAGGTCGGCGACCAGGTGCTCGTCCCGCGTGGCCGACGCGGTCAGCGCCAGGAAGTCGCCGATGAAGTCCTTGCCGTCAAGCAGCGCGTCGCGTTCGAGCTCCGATCTCGTCATGTCCGCGATGCCGCCGCAGAACGCGAACGGGCGGCGGTTGGCCCACTGCTCGTTGAGCTGGGTGACGAGGCCGTCGAGGCTGCCCGGCCGCGCCAGCTGTCCGTGCAGCGCCCCTCGTCCGACGAACTGGAGGCGATAGACGACATCGCGGTCGTCCGCCCGTTGCAGAATCTCTTCGACGAGCTCTTCCAGACGCTCGAACAACGCACTGCCGTCCTCGAGGCCCTCGATCGAGACTTCTCCATGGTCCCACCGCACGCTGTCGACGGCGACGAACTCGGGCGATATCGCCCGGTGGTCGTCCACGTCGACGACGTAGACGCCGTGCGGTCCCCGCTCGTTCGGGTGACGCCCCTGCGTATTGCCCGGATACACCACCATCGGCGCCTGGTCGCGCAGGATGGCGCGGGTGTGGACATGCCCGAGCGCCCAGTAGTCGTACCCGGTCGCGGTCAGGTCGTCGAGCGCACAGGGGGCGTATGCGTCATGCCCGGGATTCGAGTCGACGTTCGCGTGCAACAGCCCGATGGTGAAGCGCCCGGGCTCGCGGGCCGGAAACTCGGGCACGAGGCTGCGCCGCACCTCCCGTGTGGGGTAGCTGATGCCGCAGACCACCGGTCCGGCGGGCGAGTCCGGGTCGATCGGCACCGCCTGGGCGGTCTCGCCGAACTGATGCGCGTTCGACGGCATCGCCAGATGCGCGCCCCAGCCGTCGAGCGGGTCATGGTTGCCATGGCAGATGAACGCGCCGATCCCGGCATCCCGCAGGCGTTCGAGCCCCCGCACGAAACGGATCTGCGCCGTCAGACTGCGGTCGGCGCTGTCGAAGATGTCGCCCGCCACCAGCAGCGCAGCGGCCCGCCGATCGATACAGAGCTGAATCACGCGGTCATAGGCCTCGAACGTCGCGCGCCGAAGCACGTCGGCCACCTGCGCCGCGGTCTCGCGGATGCCGGTGAAGGGGCTGTCCAGGTGCAGGTCAGCCGCGTGCACGAATCGAAACGTCATGTCGCCAACCTGTCTCCTGTCCCCGATCCGATCCGGGTGGCGCTGCACCGCCGTTACCGCTGCAACCCGGCCGCCACCCGTTCCACCTCGCGCAGGACCCGCAGCAGGTTGCCGCCCCACAATTTAGCGATCGCCGCCTCGTCGTACCCGCGCCGCAGCAGCTCGAGCGTGACGTTGAACGTCTCGCTCGCGTCGCGCCAGCCGTCGATGCCGCCGCCGCCGTCGAAATCCGAGCTGATGCCGACATGGTCGATGCCGATGAGATTGACGGCATGATCGATGTGGTCGACGAACATCCTGATATCGACCGGTGGCCAGTCGCGCTCGATGTCCTGCATGCGACGCTCGTAGACGGCCCGCTGCTCCTCAGACAGGCGGGCGGGGTCGAGAGGGCCGCCGGGAGCGACCCCGATCTCGTTCCGCAGCGCCCGGATCGCGGCGTTGCGCGCCCCGGCCGTCGGGCTGATGAACGACCCCAGCGCCACGGTCTGCATCACGCCCCCGTTGTCCCGGAGCGCGAGCAACTGCTCGTCATCGAGGTTCCGTGGATGGTCGGCCAATGCCCGTGCGCTCGAGTGCGAGGCGATCACCGGCGCCCGTGACAGCCGGATCGCGTCCAGCATTGCCGCCTTCGAGATGTGCGAGACGTCGACCATGATGCCCAGCCGGTTCATCTCGGCCACGACCGTTTCTCCGAACTCGCTGATACCGTCATGTTCGGACGGCGCGTCACCGAGCGCCTCCCGAGGCGCGGCCGAGTCGGCAATGTCGTTGTGCCCGTTGTGCGCCAGCCCCAGATATCGGGCACCGAGGTCGTAATAGGTCTGAAGCAGCGACAGATCGCGGCCGAGGACGTACCCGTTTTCGATCCCGATCGCCGCGATCAGTTTGCCGGCAGACGCGATGCGCTCGAAATCGTCCGCGGTGTAGGCGATCTCGATCCTGCCGGGATACATCTCCTCCGCCATCCGATGTATCGCCTCGAACTTCGTCATCGCGTCGGCCTGGGCCTTTGCGTAATTCTCCGGTGTACGCGCGGTCTGTCCGACGTACACGATGAAGAACGCGGCGTCGAGTCCACCTTCCTCCATCTTGGGCAGATCGACCTGCCGGGGTCCGCGCTGTCCGGGGTCGACCTCGGCGCTGGCGAAATTCAGCGGAATGTCGTCGTGGGTGTCGATGGTCAGGACCCGGTCGTGGATCGCGCGCGCGCGATCCACCAGCGACGGCGCAGCCGCGGTCTCGTCAGCGGCGTCTCCTTCCGGCGCCGTGCCCCCGCAGGCGGCCGCCACCAATCCCAGCCACGCGACTCCCATTCTGATTGCCCTCCGACCACTTGTCACACTCATCGACGCTCCCGTCTCTGATCGGCCACCCGCTCATTCTAGCGCCCCGCGAGTCAGACGCCGTACCAATCCCGGCCCGCGGCGCGCGAGACCGGCCGCTTGCGCCGGCCGCGAACGGCGCGGCGTATACTGGCAGCCCGCGCCGACCGGTCGCCGTCATGCTCACCTGCCAGAAGTCCCGCTTCCTGCTGCCCGAGGGGCTGCATTATCTGAACTGCGCCTACATGGCGCCGCTTGCGCGCGACGTCCGGACCGCCGGCATCGCTGGCATCGATCGACGCGCCGCGCCGCATCTGCTCCGCCCGCCGGCGTTCTTCGACGAAAGCACGCGGGTGCGAGAGCTCTTTTCGCGGCTCGTCAACGTTCCGGACCCCAACCGGATCGCCATCGTTCCGTCGGTGTCCTACGGACTGGCCACGGTGGCGCGCAACGTCCCCGCTGCGGCTGGAGACAACGTCGTGGTGGTGGAAGAACAGTTTCCGAGCAACGTCTACACCTGGCGCCGGCTGTGCGCGGACCGCGGCTTGACGTTGCAGGTGGTCGCGGCGCCGGCCCGGTCCGACAGCGGCCGGGCGTCGGCGTGGAACACTCGTCTCCTGGAGGCGATCGGTCCTCGGACGGCGGTGGTCGCGTTGCCGCAGGTCCACTGGGCCGACGGCACTCTCTTCGATCTCGTCCGCGTCGGCGAACGGGCGCGCGAGTGCGGCGCGCTGCTGGTCGTCGACGGGACGCAGTCGGTCGGTGCGTTTCCGTTCGATGTGGCGCAGATTCGTCCGGACGCCCTGGTCTGCGCCGGCTACAAGTGGCTGCTGGCCCCCTACTCGATCGGATTGGCGTACTACGGACCCGCGTTCGACGACGGCATCCCGCTTGAAGAAGGATGGCTCGCACGCCGCCACAGCGAGGTGTTCGCCGACCTGGTGCAGTATCAGGACGAGTACCGGCCGGCGGCGCTGCGATTCGACGTCGGCGAGCGGTCGAACTTCACACTGTTGCCGATGCTCGAGGCGGCGCTCACACTGATTCTCGACTGGACCGTGCCGGCGATTCAGGACTACTGCGCCCAGCTCACCGGCGCCCTGACGCAGACGCTGCGGGAACGAGGCTACTGGATCGAGGAGGACCACTGGCGCGGCGCGCACCTGTTCGGCATCCGCCGGCGCGACACCCCCGACATGGCCCGCGTGGCGGCGCGGCTCGACGCGCGACAGGTCTTCGTGTCGGCGCGCGGCGACGCCATCAGAATCGCGCCGCACCTCTACAACGACGCGTCGGATACGGATGCGCTGCTGGACGCGCTCGGCGACTGAGCACGCGAATCAGCGCCAGGGACGGTCGACCACCCGTTCGAGCGGACGGCGCTCCCGTTGGGTCCGGAACGCGCGGCGGGTCATGAGGTCGTACTGGTCGCCTGCCCCCAGCAAGTAGAAGCGTCCGCCGGAATCGAGCATCCGCTCGTGGTCATAGATCGCGACATAACTCGCGCCGATGACCTCGAACCTGTCCCCCTGGACCACGATCGCCGTATCTTCGTCGATCCCGATCCCGAGCAGCTCCGGATGCGCCTCGATGATCTCGATCAGATCGAATTGCCGGTTCCGCCGCAGCAGATGCTGATCGATTGCGGTGTCGCGCAGGAATGCGAACCCCACCACATGGTCGCCCATCATGATCGTGTTGGTCGAGGTGTCGCCGCGCGCGAGATACGAGCCGAGAATGGTAGCCCCCGCGGAGGACCCGCCGACCACCCCGCCCCGCCGCAGCACGTCCCGCAACGCTTCATGGACCCGGGTGTCCAGATATGCGTCGGCCAGCCGCCATTGCCGGCCCCCGGGAAACCAGACTCCGCGCGCGCGCCGCAGCGGCTCCACGAAGGCGGCCGAGTCCGCCTCCTCCCGGTCGGTCGTGTGCAACACGGTGAGGTCGGTGGCGCCCGCGTCGCGAAACGGCCGCAGGCCCGGATACGACTGGTCGTAGGTTTCGGCGCCGCCCGCGGTCGGGATGACCACGATGGGCGACTGCGGTCCACCGGCCAGCCGCAGGAAGCGCTGCAGAATGGCGGGGTCGCGCATCGCGCCGCCCACGACCACCAGGGACCCGTTGGCGGGACCGACCTGCTGTGCGGCGGCGATGTCCGGCCGCCAGACCGCGGCCAGCACGGCCAGCGCCGCGGCCACGACGATGCGACGTTTCAGGTCATGCATGTGTGATGGTCAGTCTTCGAGCAGCTCGATCACCGACAGCGGATCGACCCGCGCGCCGTTGAGCCGCATCGTCCAGTGCAGATGCGGACCGGTCACCCGGCCGGTCGCGCCGGCGAGACCGACCGTCTGCCCCGGATCGATGAGGTCGCCCTTCTCCACGACGATCTCCGACAGGTGGGCGAAGTAGGAATACAGACCCCAGCCGTGATCCAGGATCACGGAGCCGCCCGAGAAATATGTATCTCCCGTCAGCACCACCCGGCCTGCGTTGGGCGCCACCACGGGCGTGCCCTCGGCCGCGCGAAAATCGGCGCCGCTGTGCGGGCTGCGCGGCTGGCCGTTGAAGACGCTGCGGCTGCCGAAGGCGCTGGTCGCCGCGCCGGGCACCGGCCGACCCCATGACCCGCGCCAGAGCCGGTCGGGGGAGGCGCTGGCGAATATGGCGCGCTGCTCGCTCGCCTCGCGCGCAATCCGCTCGGCCACCTCCGGGGGTGGTTCGACATAGCGCGGCGCGACGGTCAACTGCCGGGTCGGATACGCCTTGTCGCTGACGAGCAGGGGATAGACCCGTTCAACCGGCGCCCCGCCCCGTGGGGTGATGCGGAGAGACAGATCGTGGACACCGGGGTCCACCAGGAGATCGATACCGACCAGACCCTGCCAGCCGGCCGCTCCGGCGTCGTAGAAGCGGATCGTCTCATCGAAGATCGTGCCCGCGATCCCGGACACGGGCGCCGTGGGCAGGACACGAATCAGGACCGCCTCGCCCGGCACGACGCCGCGGGCGCGGTGCGAGATGTCAGCGTCGAACGGCTGGGCCGCCGGCTCCGCCGGGACGATGCACAGCAGACCGGCGGCCAGGGCGGCGCGGAGACACCGAGTGAAAGCCATGACGGCGCGCATTGTACCACCGGCGCTGCTCGCCCGGCAGCGCCACGCCAGCGTGTCGGAGTGCGGCGCCGGCCTACCCTCCGAACAGCGTCATGCCGAAGACCCGCGCGAGGATGATGATGACGGTCAACCCGGTGAACACCGCCAGACTGAACCAACTGAACCAGACGACCGGGGTCGACGGATAGAACGCCGTGTCGTCTTTCGGGATGATGGTCAGGCAATAGTACAGGTTGAGAAAGAAGATGACCGGCGCAATGAAGAACGCCAGCGCCGAGGCCGCCAGCACCAGGAACACCGGGCGCGGCACCCCCACCATGATCAGCACGGCGGCGGCGAGCGAGTAGAACATCGTGACGCGATAGATGTTGTACTCGGACGCGCGCGCGCGGCGATGGACATCGGTCACCTCGTCGGCGGCCACTCCCGGCAGCGCCGCGGTCGCCCGGAACAGGTTGCGACAGCAGGCCGCGACCACCCGCGGCCACCCATCGAAGTAGTTGAAGGCGGTCGAGAAGGTGGCGGCGAAGGCCCCGGCCAGGAACACGAACATCATGCCGGGGCCGACACTGTCGGTGAAAATGCGGGCGATCTCGCCAATCACGGCGTTGCCTTCGACCGGGCTGGGGTACAGCCAGACCGCCGCCAGCAGCAGAAATATCGTGGCGAGCACGAACGACACCACATGGCCGAGCGCGAAGTCCAGGATGCCGATACGGAACCAGCGCCGGCAATACTCCTGCGCGTGGGCCGGCAGACTCGACAGGCGCACCGTGAGATCGGACTTGCTCGAGGAGAACGGGTCGAACGGCCGGGCATATCCGAGTTGTTCGAGTTGTGCCCGGATACGCCCCATCCCGACCCGTTTCGCCTTGCCCCATTCCGACGCCTGCAGCGAGACGTCGATGCCGGTCGGCAGGAGTCCGAGGAAGGCGGCGATGATCAGCCAGGACCCGCCCGGCACCTCGACGGTGAAGAACCGCCCCATCGCCGACAACGGCGCCGGTTCGACCAGATACACCCCCACGGTCGACACGAACAGCAGACCGGCGAGAATCTTCGTGGACAATTCGACCGCCGCGTAGCGCCCGTACAGGATGACGATCACCGACAACGTCCCGAGCCCGAGTCCGTACACCCAGCTTGGCAGACCGAACCCGAGATATTCGGAGAAGATGTAGAACAGCACGGCGGCCGCCGCCGCCAGCCGGCCCGCCTGACCCAGCGCGCACTGGATGAGCGTGGTGATCAGCACATACCAGAGGGGCCACTTCGCCGGCGCCGTCGAGTAGGCGTCCAGCATGCTGCGGCCGGTGGCGTTCGTGAACCGGAACGCCATCTCGAACCCGTAGTACTTGAAAATGTAGGCGACCGGGATGCACCAGAGCAGCGCGTACCCGAATCGCCCGCCCGCCGCCGGCGCGGTCACGAGGTGGCTGGTCCCGATGCCGGTCATCATCAGAATGAGTCCGGGACCGAAGTGCCGCAGCAGGCCGCGGAGCCTGGTGTCGGGCAGCGGGAGGTCGTCGAACGTCTGTGACTTGTCCGGCATGGGCGACATCCTACCAGGGATCGGCCGCCCGAGATCAGGCCGGGAACCGCGGCCGGCCGAACGCGCCGCCCGGGTGCGACGGCACACGGCAACCCGCGAGGCGGGAAGCGGTAAGATGAACGCGATACCGGCCGCGCACCGGGAGGACGCCATGCCCGCATCCCGCACCACGCACCCGCCGACTCGCACACGCCCCTGCATCCTGACCGTGTTCGTCCTGACCCTGACGACCGCCTGCGCGCTGCCGATCACGCGCGATGCCGAGCCGGGCCGCGACGCCGCGGGCAACGAGGGCGCAGTCACCGCAGGTCACCCGCTGGCGGCCGAAGCAGGGTTGGAGGTGCTGCAGTCGGGCGGCCTCGCGATGGACGCGGCCATCACCGCTGCCGCGGTGCTCGCGGTGGCGCGGCCGCACATGAACGGCGTGGGCGGCGACATGTTCCTGCTGTACCACGACTCGGCCACGAAACTGACGTACGCGCTCAACGGGTCGGGACGGTCGGGCAGCGCGAAGACCCTCGCCGAGCTGAAGGCTGACGGACTGGAGCAGATGCCGCGTACCGGGCCGCTGAGCGTCTCGGTGCCGGGCGCGGTGGGCGCCTGGGCGGAGGCGCTGCGCCGGTTCGGCACGATCAGCTTCGCCCAGGCG
This sequence comes from Vicinamibacterales bacterium, assembly GCA_965220695.1. Taxonomy (GTDB): domain Bacteria; phylum Acidobacteriota; class Vicinamibacteria; order Vicinamibacterales; family UBA8438; genus UBA9620. Next base: position 2,391,581 of record OZ244838.1, read on the forward strand.
CTGCAACCGGCGGTCAGACTGGCCAGCGCCGGATTGCCGGTGTCTGAACGGCTCGCCGCGGACATCGCGGGCGCCCAAGAGAAGCTGCGGCAGGAACCGGAGGCGGCGAGAGTCTTTCTCCCCGGCGGCGCACCGCCGCAGGCGGGCGACCTTCTGCCCCGCCCCGACCTCGCGCGGACCCTCCTGACGCTCCAGGAGAAAGGGGCCGACGAACTCTATCGCGGGGCGCTGAGCCGGCAGGTCGTGCGCTTTGTCCAGAGTCGCGGCGGTCTGCTCATGCCGAACGACATGGCCGACTATCTGGCTGAATGGACGCTGCCGATCAGCACGCGGTATCACGGCTTCGAAGTCCAGGCGATGCCGCCCAACAGTCAGGGCATGACGCTGCTCGAGGAACTGGCCCTGCTGGAGCGTCACAACCTCGAGCCGCTGGGTCACAACAGCGCCGAGTACCTGCACATGGTCTCCGAGGCGATCCGGGTGGCATTCGTGGACCGGGACGCCGAACTGGCCGATCCCGGTGCGATGCGCGTCACACCGGAAGATCTCCTCGACAGCGAACGGATCACCGCGCTGGCTGGCGAGATCGGCCCCTCCGGCCGGGCGCCGGAGATCGACGTCGCCGTCAGCGAGGATCACCCGAACACGGTGTATGTGATCGCGGTCGACAGATACGGCAACGTGGTGTCGCTGATCCAGAGCCTGTTCGCGACCTTCGGATCAGGTCTGGTGGTGCCGGACACGGGCATCGTGTTGCAGAACCGGGGCGCGCTGTTCCGATTCGACGAAGACCATCCCAACGTGTTCGCGCCGCGCCGGCGTCCGTTGCACACGCTGTGCCCCGTCATCGTACTGAGCAACGAACTGCCCTGGCTGGCGATCGGCACACCCGGGGGCGACGGGCAGACCCACACCCTCACCCAGGTGATCAACAACATCGCGTTGTTCGGGATGACCCCGCAGGAGGCGATCGACGCCCCCCGTCTGCGGCGGTTGAGCGACGGCTCGCTGGCGATCGAGGACCGCGTGCCGCAGGACGTGCGTGACGCGCTCGAGGCCCGCGGCTACACGGTGCATGCGCGCAGCGGCTGGACCGCCGAGTTCGGCGGCGCGCAGGCGGTGCTGGTCGACCAGATCACCGGACGCCGCATCGCCGGCGCCGACCGCCGCCGCGAAGGCTGGGCGGTGGCGTACTAGCGGACGGCGGTCACTCGGGTCCGCCTGCCGTCACCGGCGTCATCTCCACGTGAGCAATGCGGGCGCCTCGGTAGCGGCCGTCGCGTCGGCCACCCTCGGGCATGCCGCGCTCGATGACGCGGCCGGCCTGCCGATAGCCGTGGAAGTGGAACGGAATGCCTTCCCCGAAGTAGGGACGCGTCGAATCCTGCAAATGCAGGTGCACGTGCGGCTCGCTGCTGTTGCCGGAGTTGCCGACGCGCCCGAGCATCTGGCCGGCGGTGACGCGGTCGCCGACGCCGGCCGCGACCGATCCCGGTTGCAGGTGGCCGATGAAGAGATACTCGCCTGGCGCCACCTCGACGCCGACGTGATTGCCGAGTCCAGCCAGTCCCCAGCGCGGCGCTCCGATCTCGACCTCGGGCTCGCCGTCGTGCGCGGCGAAGACGACGCCCGGCGCGGGCGCGTACACCGGCAGGCCATAGGCGTAGTAGTCGTCGAGGCCGACGCCGTCCGTACGAAAGGCACGACCATCGCTGGTGACGAGCAGGTCGTACGCCCAGCGCTGATCGGGCAGAAACACGTGGTAGTTGACCTCTGAGGTCGACCCGCCCCAGGCGACGGTCAGCGGTCCTGCGAGGGGCAGCCGGAACGCGACACCGCTCGGGTGTGCGTCGTGGGACGAGGGGTACGGGTCGTACACCGGCAACGTGACGATGACGGCGACCAGGGCAGCATAGGCCAGCAGGTGCCAGACGTTCGCACCGTGCTTCCAGCGGTGGGCCGACCGGAGCGAGGCGACCAGCAGCACCGCCGTTGCGAGGACGAGCACGATCGGTCCCGCGTACCAGATCCAGAGCGCGACGTGCCCCGGCCGGACCCACAACGTCACGAGCATGACGAGGTGCAGGCCGAGCAGGCCGGGCACGACGCGCACCCACCCGTCGACCGCCCGCCGCTGGGCGGGATCCCAGCGCGGCAACGGACGCAGCGGGCGCCGTCGAAACGCGTCGCGATCAGGCATCGCTGTCCCGGAAGCCGTGAGCGCCCGAGTCTACCGGATCCCGGCGGCGACGCCGTCCGGTTCGTCGCCCAGCCAGGCCGGCGTGCCGAGCGGGCGCTCGCGCGGCCATGTCTCGTCGAGGGTATCGCCGTCGTAGAGACGGCCGTTCTTCATGACATACCGGATGGCGGTGGTGTTCCGGATGTCGTCGAGCGGGTTGGCCTCGAGAATGACGAGATCGGCCAGCTTGCCCGCCTCGATCGAGCCGAGATCGCCATCGAGGCCGATGGCCGCCGCGCCGAGACTGGTGGCCACCCGCAGCGCGTCGTGCTCGGACAGGCCGCCGGACTGCATCGCCCACAGCTCCCAGTGATAGCCCAGGCCCTGGAGCTGCCCGTGGCTGCCGATCCCCGCCACGCCACCCGCGGCCAGGATCGCCTTGACGCCCGCGGCATGCTGCCGGAAGACGTACTCCTCGTCGCGGAACCAGCCGCCCGGCCCCGCGTCGATGCCGGCGCCGCGCCGGCGCGTCACCCGATCGAGTTCGGCGTGCGGTGTGAACCGGCGCAGCTTCGGGTCGTCGTGCGGATTCTCCCGTGTGAAGAACCAGTTCTCTCCGAACGGCCCGCCGTAGGACACGAGGAGCGTCGGCGTGTAGGCGATGCCGCTCTCCGCCGTCAGGCGGACGACATCCTTGTAGAGCGGAAAGATGGGAAACGAATGCTCCTGCCCCGGGTAGCCGTCGATGATCATCTCCAGCTCGTATTTCATGTCGAGCCCGCCCTCGGTGGTCGGCCGGAGCTGCTGCTCCTTCGCCGCCATGATGATCCACTGACGTTGCTGCCTGTTGCCCGACATGTACATCTTGATGGTCTGCGTCCCGTAGTACTCGCTGTAGCGCGTCAGCACGCGCTGCGCATGGTCGAGATCCTCGATCTGCTCGGCGACGAAGACCCCCGGTCCTGTCGAGTAGATGCGCGGGCCGACGATGTCCCCGGTCTCCACCAGGTCGCCATAGGTCAGCACGTCGGTCGTGCCGGTCTGCGGGTCGCGTGTCGTCGTGACGCCGTAGGCCAGGTTGGCGAGGTAGGTCCACGGCTGCGTCTTGTGGACGCCGAAGCTCGGGCGCATGTGGGCATGGGTGTCGACAAAGCCGGGGACGATCGTCGTCCCGCTCACGTCCAGGATGCGGGCCGCATCGGGAAGCTCCAGCGAGCCGCGGGGACCGACCGCGAGAATCCGGTGGCCCTGCACGACGACGTCGGCGTCCTCGACGACCTCGCCGCCCCGCATCGTGAGGACCCGCCCGCCGCGCAGCACGCCATACCCGTCCGGCAGGTCGCGGACCGCGTCGATCAGCACACGGATCTCGGCCGGCTCGTAGACAGGCGCGTCCTCGTCAGTGTCGCCCTCCGGCGCGTCTTCTTCAGCGTCGGTTTCGGTCTCGGTTGCGTCCTGGGCGGCGCCACTTGCCGCGCCGTCCGCCCGTTCAGCGGCGCGCGCCGCCGCGTCCGCCGCCTCTTCCGCTTCCTCCGCGTCGTCGAGGTCGTAGATGAAATGGGCATTGCCGATGGACCAGTGCGCCCGCCGCCCATCGGCGCTCCAGGCCGGAAACTGTCCGCCGACCTCCGTCAGCTTCCGGACCGGCACGCTGGCGCCCGCCGGGTTGGCGACCGACACCACCGGCGTCTCGCCGCCGACATACGGCACGGCCAGCTCGTAGAGGTCGTGGCTGACCTGCGCCAGGGCGCGGTCCCCCTCCGGCGACATCAGCACGAGCGACGCCCGCGCCGGATCGCCGCCGCCGGGCGGTGCCCGGCCGGTCACCATCACGTGCGCCTTCTCGTCGGTCCCGTCCCAGCGGATCGACACCAGACCGTCCTGCTGGTGATAGAGGTAGATGCGGTCCGGGTCGGCCGTCAGGTGCGGAACGGTGCGCCCGTCGGTCGGCGCCACCACCGTCCAGTCGCCGCCATCGGCAGGAATCGACACGATGTTCGCGCTGGCCCCGGCCGCGCGTTGCCGCGGCGCTTCCCGGAAGCTGCGCGCCGGCCCCTGGATCGCGACGATCCGTTCGCCGTCGGGCGACCAGGCCGGATGCTGGAAGATCGCCGCGCGGGTGCTCAGCCGGACGGGCGGCGCGCTGCCGTCCACCCGCGCCTTGTACAGGTGGCCGCCGTCCGGCGACCACGAGACGAACGCAATCCACGCACCGTCGGGCGACCAGGCCGGCTGCGCCTCGACGACATCGAGATCGGTCAGGCGCCGCGGCTCGCCGTCCGGGATCGACCGCAGGTAGAGACGGTCGAGCGCCGCGAAGGCCAGCATCGTCCCGTCGGGTGACGGCACGGCGTCGCGGATCTGCCGCACCGTGAAGCGCGGGCTGTCGTCGACCGGGTACGTGAACGCCAGCTCCGGGCCAATCCCGAGATCGACCTGCACGCGGAACGGCACCGGGACCGGAGCGGCGTCCTCGGCGATCGGGACGCGCCAGATCTTTCCGCCGTAGGAGACGACGACCTCCGACGAGTCGGGCGTGAACGCCATGCCGGGCAGCACGTCGGCGCCCGCCACCGACTCCTGGTCGTCGCGCTGGACCGGATAGGCCAGCCAGCGCTCCTCGCCCGAGACGAGCTCGCGCAGCCGCAGACCGGTCTGGTCCTCGTGCCGGGTGCCGTAGACCAGCCAGACGCCGTCGGGCGAGATCGTCGGGCGGAACGCCGAGCCGTAGCGCGATGTCCGCACATACTGCTCGCCCGTCTCCCGGTCGTACACCGCGAGCTGGTATTGCGGCAGGATGGCGTTGTATTGCCACAGGCTGGTCCGTTGCGCGAACCAGATGTGCCGGCCGTCAGGCGCCGGCGCCGGTCCGGTGGTCCGGCGTGACCCCGGCTCCTTGATGAGCTGCACCCCCTTGCCGCCGTCGATGTGCCACATCCAGAGCTTCGGATTGCGTGCATCGCCGCCGCTGAGCGCGCCGGCGCCGGTGGCCGCGACGATGTACTCGCCGTCCGGCAGCCACTCGGGCGACTCGAAGTTGTTGGTCGAGACGTCCGTCACCTGGCGCGTCTCCCGCGACCCGACGTCGATCAGCCACAGGTTCTCCGCGCCGTCGCGATCAGAGACGAAGACCACCTGCGACCCGTCCGGGCTGTAGCGCGGCTGGCTGTCGTACGCCATCCCCTCGGTGAGCGGCGCGGCGTCGCCGCCGGCGAACGGGATGGTATAGAGGTCGCCCAGCAGATCGAAGACGATCGTGTCGCCGTCCGGACTGACGTCGACCGAGATCCACGACCCCTCGTCCGTGTCGAGCGACACCGTCCGCGCCGCCGTAAGCGGAAGGTCCGCGGACCCGGCCTTCTCCTCGGTTTCCTGGGCGGCAAGGCCCACCAGCGCGATGGAGACGCTGGCGGCGGCGATCAGGACCGGGGTCGCACGCATCGTGGTTCCTCCTGCCACTGTAAATCAAATCCAGTGCCGAGAGAGAATGAGTTCCGCTCGAACCGCGTCTCCGTGCATGAATCAACTATTGACGTCGGTCCCCCGAACGGCGATTCTCGGCACGAACCGCTCGGTCGACGTGGCCATCCGCCCGTAAACGCGGACCAATCCGCGTATCGGAACACGTCCGGGCGCAATCGGGGGCGGCGGGAGCGACACTTCAAAGGGGTTGTTCGTGCGCCCTGTCGTCCCCGCATGAAGGCATGCCCTGTTCGCCACCCTGCCTCTCGCTGGATCTCGAGGTCGGCAAGCGGGACCGCCGTATCCACGCCTTCGCCGCGGTGCGCCCGGATACCGGCCAGCGCCTGGTCTACCGCAGCGGCGACCTGCCGGCGGCACTGGCGCGGTTGGACGATCTCTGCGAGGGGGCCGCCTTCCTGGTGGGCCACAACCTGATCGCCTTCGATCTGCCGACCTGCCGCCGGGTACACCCGGAGGCGCCATCGTCTACTGCGCGACCCGGCGGCGGACCGAAGAGGTGGCGGAATTCCTGCGAGCCAAAGAGGTCGCGGCGGACCACTTTCACGCCGGACTGCCGCCCGAGAGCAAGAAGAGCGTCCAGCAGCGCTTCATCGGCGGCGAACTACGCGTGATCGCAGCCACCAATGCGTTCGGCATGGGCATCGACAAACCGGACGTGCGGCTGGTGATTCACGCCGACATTCCGGGATCACTGGAGAACTACCTGCAGGAAGCGGGCCGCGCCGGCCGCGACCGGCAAACCGCACGCTGCGTGCTCCTCTATGCAACGGACGACGTGGAGCGGCAGTTCGGCATGTCGGCGCGGTCGCGGCTCACCCGGCGGGAGATCCACGGCGTGCTGCGCGCGTTGCGCAACCTCGACCGCAAGAAACGTCTGGGCGGCGAGGTCGTGGCCACCGCCGGCGAGATCCTCAGCGAGGACGACGAAAAGGTATTCGAGCGAGACTCGGCCACCGACGACACCCGCGTGCGGACCGCCCTCGCGTGGCTGGAGGAGGCGGTGCTGCTCACACGGGAGGAGAACCGGGTACAGGTGTTCCCTTCGTCCCTCCGGGTCAGCTCCGTGGAAGAGGCGCGCGCCAAGCTCGACACGCAACCGCTGGCGGACGTGTATCGCGGCAAGTTGCTGGCGCTCGCCGCAACGCTGATCGACGCCGATCCCGACGACGGCATCTCCACCGACGAACTGATGGGTGTATCGGGTCTGAGCGCCGAGGGCGTGCGCGGCGCCCTCTACGACCTGGAGCGGCTGGGCATAGCCAGCAACGACACGGCGCTGACCGCCTTTGTCCATGCCGGGGTGGAGCGCAGCTCGCGGAAACGTCTCGAAGAGGCGGCGGCTCTGGAGACCACGTTGATAGAGCACCTGCGTCAGACGGCGCCGGATATGGGCAAGGGCGACACCTCGGCGCTCCATTTGCGGGTCGCCGCCCAGGTGCTGCGGGACGAGGGGGTGGCCAATCCGCTGCCAGAACGGCTCTGGCGGATCCTCCGCGGCCTCGCATACGACGGTCAGGGCGAAGGGGGCGGCGCCGGCAGCCTGCGGGTGCGCAAGCGAGACGCGGAGACGGTGCAGGTCACTCTGCAACGCGAGTGGACGGCATTGACGAAGACCGCGGCGCTCAGACGCGCGGCGGCGAAGCGCTTGCTCGAGCACCTGCTCGCCTGCCTGCCATCCGGGCAGCGGGGCACGGATCTGCTGGCCGAGACCACCCTCGGCAAGCTGCTGGCAGCGATTGAGTCCGACATCATTCTCAAGAGCGAGGTCAGGAAATCAGGCAAATTGCTGGACCGCGCCCTCCTGTGGCTGCACGAGCAGGAGGTCATCCGCCTCCACAAGGGATTGGCCGTATTCCGTCCAGCCATGACCATCCGCCTCACGCAGGAGAAGCAAGGACGCGGCTTCGCCAACGCCGACTTCAAACCACTCAGGCTCCACTATAAGGGTCAGGTGTTGCAGATCCACGTGATGGTGGAGTTCGCACGACGGGGCCTCGACGCCATGGCCGAGGCTCTGCAACTCGCCATGGACTACTTCAGCTTTCCAGAGAACGAATTCCTGCACCGCTGGCTGCCGGACCGGGACAAGGAGCTTGACCGGGAAACCACGCTGGAATCGTGGCAAACCATCGTCGAGAACCTCAAGAACCCTGTCCAGAAGCGCATCGTCGCGGATGATCGGGAGCAGACCAACGTGCTGGTGCTCGCCGGTCCAGGCTCTGGCAAGACGCGGGTGCTGGTGCATCGCATCGCCTATCTGTTACGCGCAAGGCGCGAGCAACCCCGCGGCATCCTGGCGCTGGCCTACAACCGGCACGCGGCGGTCGAGATCCGGCGTCGCCTCGAGGATCTGATCGGCGACGACGCCCGCGGGGTGACCGTGCTCACGTGCCACGGTCTCGCCATGCGGCTGGCCGGCGCCAGCTTTACGGGAAGGGCGGATCGTCCGGACAGAGAGGATTTCCAGGAAGTGCTGCGGCAGGCGGTTGCCCTGCTGCGCGGGGAGGGTCTTGCACCGGAGGAAGCCGACGAGCAGCGCGAGCGGCTGCTGGCCGGCTTTCGCTGGATCCTCGTGGACGAGTACCAGGACATCGGCCCGGATCAATACGAGTTGATTTCGGCGCTGGCCGGCCGAACCATCGAGGACGAGGACCGCAAGCTCACCCTCTTCGCGGTCGGCGATGACGACCAGAACATCTACGCCTTCAACGGCGCGTCGGTGGAATTCATCCGGCGCTTCGAGGCGGACTACGGGCCGAAGCCCACCTACCTGACCGACAACTACCGTTCCTCCGGCCACATCATCGCCGCGGCCAATGCGCTGATCGAGCCGGCGCGCCAACGGATGAAGGCCGGGCATCCGATCGGCCTGGATCGGGCTCGCGCGAAGTCTCCGCCCGGCGGCGCCTGGGCTGCACAGGACCCGGTTGCCCGCGGCCGTGTCCAGATTCTACCCGCGCCGACCGATCCGATCTCGCAGGCGCGGGATGTGATGACAGAGTTGCGGCGCCTCGCCGGTCTCTCGCCGGAGTGGAACTGGTCCACCTGCGCGGTGATCGCGCGCGAGTGGAAGTACCTGGACCCGGTGCGTGCGTTCTGCGCGGTTCACGGTATTCCGGCCCAGATGGGCAACGAAGTAATCCCGAGCTTCTGGCGGCTGAGGGAGACCCGGGCGCTTGTCGACTGGGTGCGCGAGCGCGAGACCCGCCTCGTGAACGGTGCAGAGCTCCACGGGTGGATGGATGCACGCCCCGCGGGTCCCTGGATCGCGCTGCTACGGGAAGCCCTGGACGAGCATGCACTGGACACCGGCGGCGAAGCCGGCACACCCGCTCCACAGGCAAGATCGTTGTACTCTTTGAACACGACGTCACGGGTAGGACTCGTGCCCCGGTGGCGAAACCGATGGGAGGACACTGACCGCGCAACGTCGCTGCGCTCCGACGAGCGTTCCACTTCGCCGGAATCCGTGTTCCAGATCCCCGGAATCGGTGTTCCACTTCAGCGAAATACGCAATCTTCGCCATGTTCGGAGGATCCTGCTACATTTCGCATGTCCGGATCGTTTTCCGGCAACCCTTGGGAATATTTCATGATGCGAGTCTCTGCGGTGGTGTGCTGCGTACTGGTGCTGGTGCTTCCCGGCGCTGATCTCCATGCCCAGCGCGGCGGGGTGTTCCTGCCGGCCGAGACTTCCGGCGACGCAGACCCCGCGCCCGGCGTGACGGTCTTGCGGAGCCGCCTGGTGCGGGTCGACCTCGGAGCACTGGCCGTGGCGCGGGCGGATGCCCAACCGGGGGCGACTCCGCCGGCGCTGACGCTGAATCTGTTCGATGACGTCGTGTTCTCGGTGGTCGTCGAGCGGACCACCCCGACCGCGTCCGGGTACACGCTGCAGGGCCGGCTCGACGGCGTCGAGCTGGGAACGATGACGCTGGTGGTCAATGGCGAGGTCGTGGCGGGCGCGGTCCGGACGCCGCAGGCGACCTACCGGATCCGCTCGGCCGGCGACGGCCTGCACGCCATCCGCCAGATCGATCCGTCGACGTTGCCGCCCGGGGGCGAGCCGCTGATTCCCCCGCCGGTGGATGTCGATCCGCCGGCTGCCGACCCGCCGATCGCCGCCGCTGATGACGGGTCCGTGATCGACGTGGCGGTCTTCTACACACCGGCGGCGCGCCGCGCGGAAGGCGGAACCGCCGCGATCGAGGCGCTGATTGACCTCATGATCGCCGAGACGAACTCGGCCTACGCAGACAGCCGGGTGATTCAGCGGGTGAGGCTGGTGGCGCGGGCAGTCGTGGCGTACACCGAGGCATCGACAGCGTACGACGATCTCGATGCTCAGAGTGACGGCATCATCGACGAGATTCACGAGATACGCGACGGGGTCGGCGCCGACCTCGTGCATCTGATCGTCGACCGGGACCGCGGTGGGGACTTCGACGTGTGCGGCCTCGCGTGGCGCATGGTTGACGTGTCGACCAGCTTTGAGGGACATGGCTTCGGCCTCACCGACTATCGCTGCGGAGGCCGCACGTTCGCGCACGAACTGGGCCACAACATGGGGCTCCACCATGACCGCTACGTCGTGGACGACCGCGGGGATCCCGGAGCATTGTCCTATCCCTACGCCTTCGGTTACGTGAACCAACGGGCGTTCGCGGCCGACGCGCCGGCGTCCAGCCGCTGGCGCACGATCATGGCCTACAACCGCCAATGCGCCGACGCGGGGTTCCGTTGCAGCAGGCTGCTCCGCTTCTCGAACCCCTATCAGACCTACGGCGGCGACCGGTTGGGCGTTCCCGGCGACCAGGTGACCTCCAGCGCGACCGGGCCATCCGACGCGAGGCGCACCCTCAACAACACGCGGACGACTGTGGCGAATTTCCGTGCAGGTATCGACGCCACGTGCCCGTTGAACCCGCTTGGATCGGTGGCCTATACCTGGAGAAGGGTTGCCGGGTCCTGGGGTAGCGACTGCGTGTCGTCGCGCCGGCCGGGCCGTTACGCGCGGTTCTACAGCTTCGTGCTGCCTCGGGCGGTCACAGTGCGAATCCATCTGGCGTCCCCGACGGACACGTACCTGAATCTGCTGGCCGGTACAGGAACGGGCGGCGTGGTCATAGCCAGTAACGATGATATCGCCCTCGGATCCGATACGAACTCTCAAATCGTCAGCCAATTGATGAGGGGACCGTACACGATCGAGGCCACGACGTTTACTGCCGCGAGAACCGGCGATTTCGTGCTGCGGGTGAGGGCGTCGAGGCCGTTCACGGACGACACTATCGTCGCCGGAACAGCCATCAAGGCGGTGCACGTCACCGAACTCAGGGAGCGGGTCAACGATCTCCGGCGCTGGGCCGGGCTGCCGCCGTACTCCTGGACAGATCCGAACATTAGACCCGGCGTCACACCGGTCAAAGCGATGCACCTGACGCAGCTTCGTCGGGCTCTCAACGAGGCGTACGACGCCGCTGGGCTGAATCGGCCGCGGTACACGGAGGTGGTGGAGGCAGGTATCCCAATCAAGGCTGAGCACATCAATGAACTCAGGCGCGCGGTTGACGCCGCGGATTTGTTTCGTTGAGGGTCGGCCGGGGGGAACCTCGCCAGCGGACGGGCAAACCTCGGCGCGGTATCGAGGGCCTGCGAGGCGCTGACCGCGTTCGCAAGTTACATTTCGCATGTCCGGATTGGTTCCGGAAACCCTTGGGGGAATTGCATGACGCGATTCGCCGCCGTGGCGTGCTTCGTGCTGGTGATGGTGATTCCCGGCGCTGATCTCGATGCCCAGCGCGGAGGCGTGTTCTCGCTGGCCGAGACTTCCGGCGACGCAGAACCCGCGCCCGGCGTGACGGTCTTGCGGAGCCGCCTGGTGCGGATCGATCTCGGAGCACTGGCCGCGGCGCGGGCGGACGCCGAACCGGGGGCGACTCCGCCGGCGCTGACGCTGAATCTGTTCGACGACGTCGTGTTCTCGGTGGTCGTCGAGCGGACCGCCCCGACCGCGTCCGGGTACTCGCTGCAGGGCCGGCTCGACGGAGTCGAGCTGGGAACGATGACGCTGGTGGTCAACGGTGCGGTCGTGGCGGGCACGGTCCGGACGCCGCAGGCGACCTACCGGATCCGCTCGACCGGCGACGGCCTGCACGTCATCCTCCAGATCGATCCGTCGACGTTGCCGCCCGGGGGCGAGCCGCTGATTCCCCCGCCGGTGGATGTCGATCCGCCGGCGCGCCGGCGTCCAGCCGCTGGCGCACGATCATGGCCTACAACCGCCAATGCGCCGACGCGGGGTTCCGTTGCAGCAGGCTGCTCCGCTTCTCGAACCTACGGCGGCCACCGACGATAGTCCGTATTAACGTGCTCTCGGTCATCCCAACCCCGCTGTTCTTCGACCCGGCCCTCCCCTGGACCCCGTCACGCTCACGCAGCCCGAACAGCCAGCCCCGAGCGGATTGATTGACTCGCCCGTGCGTTCGGCGTACCGTGGACGAGCCAGATCGTGTCGGCGCAAAGCGAGTCGTTGTACATCAGCTTCACCGACGCCGACGGGGTTCCGACACTCGACGGTCACCTGCCGTTGCAGCCGGCGGTGAAAGTCCCGCGTCGCACCGAGACCGGCGCTGGGCCGGGCTGCCAAGGCGTGACGAGGGAGCATCCCGGTAGTATGTGACCGAGGAACAACGCCGGCAGGCCGGATGCAGCGTCGGTCGAATGCAGCGGCGGCTTTTACCACCGGCTGCCAGCAGGACGGAGGGCGCGATGAGGTTTCGCACACTCGCGGCGGCGCTGGCAACAACGGTTCTCGCCACGCTGGTCGTACAGGACGTGTCTGCGCAAACGGTGCGGTTCGGGGGGACGGTCACCGACAGGTGGGGCAATCCCCTCGAGGGTGTCGCGGTTGAGGCAACGCGGCAGGATGGCGGTGGCAGCACCCGGTCGGCGGTCACGGACGACGACGGAGAGTTTCAGATGATCGGCCTCCAGTCCACTACGTATGAGTTCACCTACCGACTCGATGGATATGTCGGCACCCGCCAGATCCGGGAAATTCGCTCGCAAGTCTCCCTCGGCGGGGCGCGACGCCGCCCGGCTCCCATCGAGCTCGAGGCGCGGGGCACCGGTCAGTACCTGCGGAACGAAGCCGACTTCGCAGCCGAGGGCGGGACGCCCAGCCTGACGCTCAAACCCGACGGGATGTTCGAGTTCGTTGACGCGGAGGGCGAAGGCGAGGGCAACTACTCCATCCAGGAGCTGAGCGCCATCCTGATCGTACGTGACTACGATGGACCGGACGACAAGTACACCATCAGCGAGCCGGTCGTCGTGACGGCTTTGACCAATCAGTTCCTGAGCTTCGCGTGGGGCGAGACGACGCTCAACAAGCAGTAGGAGCGGTCAACGCGCTCGGGACGCATCCCAGGGAGACACCGATGACCGGGCGGCTAATCGCGCTCGTCACGCTATCGACGCTGGTCCCGCGTCGCTGGCTCCGACAGGTGATCGGTTTCCGTCGGAACGGCTGATCGGTTTCCGTCGGAATGGGTGATCGATTTCGTCGGAATGCGCACACGACGTCCTCGGGGACGGCGCCTGCCTGTTCGAGACGCCGCACGACCCCCGCGAGACGATAGTCCGTATCAGCGTGCTCTCGGTCATCCCAACCCCGCTGTTCTTCGACCCGGCCCTCCCCTGGACCCCGTCACGCTCACGCCGCCCGAAGCCATCGACTTCCGCGAGATCCAGCAGATCCGACCTGCACCGGCCGCGCCTACCGTTCTGCGCGACGAAGCTGGCCGCCTGCTGGACGCACACGGTCCATCGGCGGGTGCTGGGCGGGGTGATCGGTCTGCGGCAGTCCACATTCAGAGAGGCGCTCGCGATTGGTGGTTGACAGCGACGCCACGCGGTGTTATTCAGTTAGCAGGTTGTTAGTGTCATAACATCATGGCCAGGACAGAGCCTTCCGCCTTGACCCGCCGCGAACGCCAGATCGTCGACATCCTCTATCGCCGCCGCCGGGCGACTGCCGCCGAGGTGCAGGCCGACATGCCGGGCGCGCTGAGCTACTCGACGGTTCGCACCCAGCTCCGGGTGCTCGAGCAGAAGGGGCACGTGCGTCACGACGAGGAAGGGCTGCGCTACGTCTACAGCCCTACCGTGCCGCGGGACGCCGCGCAGCGTTCGGCGCTCGCGCATCTGGTGGACACGTTCTTCGACGGGTCGACCGAGAAGGTCGTCGCGGCACTGCTGGGGACCGACCCCGGACGGCTGTCGGACGTCGATCTGGCGCGCATCGCCGACCTGGTGGACCAGGCGCGGCGGGAGGGCAGGCAGGATGACGGCTGATCTGCTGTTCGCCGCGACCGTCAAGGTCTCGCTGGTCCTGCTGGCCGGGCTGGTGGTCGCCGGGCTCCTCCGGCGACGGTCCGCCGCCGCGCGGCACTGGGTGCTGTCGGTGGCGGTGCTGTGCGCCCTGCTGCTGCCGGCCGTGTGGGCGGTCGGGCCCACCTGGTCCATGCCGTCGGCCGTGCCGCCGGTCGAGGTCATGTGGTCGGGCTCGATCGAGGCGCTGCTCGGCGGCGCGAACGCCGCGGACGGTGCGCCGGCGACCGGTTCTCCGGCGTCGGGCCAGGTGGCGTCGGGCCCGCGTGGTCCCAGCGTGTCCGGTGCGTCGGACCGGCCCACCCGGCCCTCCTCCGGCCGGCGATCCGGTCCGGCGATCAACGTGATCTCCGTGTGGCTGGCCGGCGCCGGCGCCGGGGTCGCGCTGCTGCTGGTAGGGTTCGCGCGACTGGCCTGGCTGCGCGGCCGCGCCACGCCGGTGGTCGGGGGGCCCTGGCGCGCGCTGGCCGACGAGATTGGCGGCGCGCTCGGTCTGGCGCGGCCCGTCCAGGTGCTGCAGAGCCGCCATCCGACGTTGCTGGCGACCTGGGGCCTGGTGCGGCCGAAGGTCCTGCTACCGGCCGGCGCCGAGCGCTGGCCCGGGCCGCGCATGCGGGTGGTCCTCGCGCACGAGCTGGCCCACGTGAGGCGGGGCGATTGGGCGTGGCAGGTGTGCGCCGAGCTGCTCCGCGCGGCGCTGTGGTTCAACCCGTTGACCTGGATCGTGCTCCGGCGCCAGCGGCGCGACAGCGAGCTCGCCTGCGACGACGAGGTGCTCGGTCTCGGGGTGGCCGGCCCCGCCTATGCGTCCCAGTTGCTGGACCTGGTGCAGGTCCTGCGGTCGCGTCGGACGCTCTGGTCACCCGGTGTGGCCATGGCCCGTCCCTCCGGTTTCGAAAGGAGAATCGCCGCCATGATGAATCCGTCTCTTCGCCGGCAACCGCTCGCGCGCGGCACGCGCATGGCCATCGTTATCGCGGCGTCGTGCCTGACGGTCCCCCTCGCCATCCTGGCTCAACCGGGTCCGGCCAGCATCAGCGGAACGGTGGTCGATCCGGCCGGCCAGCCCTGGGCCGGAGCGCGGATCACGCTCGCGCCCGCGGGCGAGGCCTTGGTCGTTAGCGGCGACGTTGAGATAGCGATCTTCGGAGGGACAGAGAACCCGGCCAGACGGCTGTTCTGGATCAGATCCGTCGAGTCGCCGGATGGGCGGTTCGAAATCCGGAGCGACGATGCCGGTCGGGTGCTCGAGGTCCAGAGCGACGATGCCGGCCGATTCGACATCCAGGACGTGCCCCCCGGCGACTACCGTCTCCGGGTCTGGCTTGCCGGCTTCGCGAACATTACGGAAGCGGTCACATTGCAGGCCGGCCAGCGCGAGCGTCGAGACTTCGTGCTGGCGATCCGATCACTGGAGGAGACCGTCAACGTGACGACCGCCGACTCGGAGCCGGTCGTGACGACGCCGGGGGAAACACTTCTGAGGTTGCGACAATTGACCAACCGCGTGAGACTCGACCGCGGACGGTTGAAGCTGCCTGTCAAAGTGCAGGGGCTGGACGCCCCCGCGTATCCGCAAGAGCTCCGGCGTCTCGGCGTGGAGGGCAAGGTGATTGTCGAGGGGATCGTGGCCACCGACGGATCGCTGCAGGTGCTGAACGTGCTGGCGCCGGTCAACCCCGACTCGCTCACGGCGGTGCAACCGGAGCTGGCGCGCGCGGCGGTCACCCTGGTTCGCCAGTGGCAGTACGAGCCGGGGTTGCTGAACGACGTGGCGGTCGACCTGCCCATCACGGTGACCGTCAACTTCGTCGGCGAGTCGTAACCGCCCGAGGTGACCGTCCCGCGGCAGCCCGCGCTGGACCTCCATCCTGGTTTCTGTCTGGCAGAGGCCGCGTGTTTTCTCAATGCTCTGAAGACAATGGCAAGGCGAACGGTGATGTCATAACGAGAAAGCCTGTGGCGTGTAGCCGACGGCGGCGTTGCTAGCGCCTGAAGATTTTGGAATCGTGTTCCTGCTTCGGCGAGGGACATCCTACACAATTGGTGTCGACTGGGTGGGGGCTGAAGGCTCCTCACTGGCGGTCTTTGCTTCGGATGGCGGCGCTCAGTTCATCCAGGTGATCGCCGAGTATTGGTACCATGCGCCCGTTTGAACCGGCCACGAGCATCTGACGCTTCGCGATCACCTGTCAGAGGCGAGCGTCGCCAACATCTGCTGGAGTTGTTCGCGCGGGAACCACCGTCCACGTGCCATGACGCCGACTGGCTGTGCGAGATAGCCGATATCCTGAAGCGGGTTTCCTTCGACCAACAGCAGGTCAGCCCGCTTCCCGGCGGCGACGGTGCCGAACTCCTCCTCCTTCGCCAGGAATGCCGCGGGCGCGACCGTGGCCGCGCGCATGGCCTCGTAGGGGCTGAGACCGCTTTCGATCAGCAGCCGCAATTCGTGATTCAACGACGCGCCTGGAGCGATCCGCGGAAACCCCATGGCATCGGTCCCCGCCATCAGAGGCACGCCCGCTCGATGCAATGCACCGGCATCCTCCATCATGAAGTCAGGACGATAGTCCGTATTAGCGTGCTCTCGGTCATCCCAACCCCGCTGTTCTTCGACCCGGCCCTCCCCTGGACCCCGTCACGCTCACGCCGCCCGAACAGAAGATGCGCGCGTGATGGCGCTTACCGACGACATCCCGGCGCGCGCTGCCGCGCGGGCCGTTCCGCTCTTCTGCCGCCTGTCGATCGAGGCAGCGTGCACGGAGGCAGTACGCCGCCGCCGCCGCATCGGACGTGGCGAATCGCACTCCGGCGTGAAGGAAACGCTATTAGGTGCGCGAACGCTGCTGCAGAAGCTGGCCCTGGCGAACCCCGATCCCGCGATTTCGCTTCCGGTTCATCAGATCATGCTCGTCGTCAACGGCATTCATCTGGTGGAACGGATGAAGCTGGACGAACTGGCGGCGAGTGGTGTCTACGAGTTCGCTTTCATCGTGCAACCGTTGAAGATTCAGGGAGCGACGGGTTCCACTGTCGTTCCGGTCGCCGTCTACTGAACCGTTCGAAAACCGCTCTCTGACCGCGGCCGGCGGATTCACAATAGAATTGGCGCGGCTCGTCAGACTCCGACTTCCTGGAAGGTGCCGAAATGGCGTTGTTGAATCTGAATGTCGATGGCCGGACCCGCGTTGTGGACGTGGACCCGGCAACCCCGCTTCTCTATGTGCTCACCGACGACCTGGCACTGCGCGACCCGAAATTTGGCTGCGGTCTGGGCCAGTGCGGCGCCTGCACGGTCATAGCCGACGGTCAGGCGATCCGATCGTGTATCACGCCCGTCGAACAGGTTGCCGATGAGGCCATCGTTTCTCTTGAGGGGCTGGGTACTCCCGACGGTCCGCATCCGATCCAGCAGGCGTTCATCGATGAGCAGGCCATACAGTGCGGCTTCTGCATGAACGGCGTCATTCTCACCGCAAAGGCTTTTCTGGATCGCAATCCCGATGCAACGGACGATCGGTTGCGCGAAGCGCTGTCCACCGTCCTGTGCCGATGCGGCACGAACGTCAGGATTCTGGAGGCGATACGCCGGTATACCCGGGAGGTGAGCGCATGAGACCCGCCGGAACAATGTGGAACGACGATGCCCTGGCGGTGCTCGATTCGGCTGGGCTTACCCGCCGCGGCTTCCTGAAAACCTCGGGTGCGTTGATTGTCGGGTTCAGTGCCCTGGGCCGTACGACGGCGGCGGTTTACGGGCAGGGAATCAATGGGGCGGGCAACGACGATCTGGATGGCTGGATTGCGATCCGCGCCGACGGTGGCGTGACCGCGTACACGGGCAAGTGCGAACTTGGGCATGGGCTCTACACGGTGCAGAGCCAACTCATCGCGGAAGAACTCGGAGTGGCCTTCGATCGGGTGACGTTGATTCAGTGCGATACCGAGTTGACGCCCGACCAGGGAACGACTTCGGGTGCGCAGTCGCATCCAGCCAACTTCAATCGCGCGAATCTGGCATTGGCGGCGGCCACGGCACGCGAGGCGTTGGTGGAGCGTGCGGCGAATGAACTCGGCGCGTCCGCGGATGAACTTGAAATCGAAAACGGCGTGGTTCGCGTTGTGTCCGAACCCGAACGTCAAGTGGGGTACGGAGCATTGATCGGTGGGCGGGCTTTTGCCATGACGCTCGATCCGGCCGCCCAGCGAAAACATCCCGGCACATGGACCGTACTGGGCCAACCCGTGCCGCGCGTGGAGATTCCCGACATTGCGGCCGGGCGGTTCGAATATGTCCACAACGTTAGGGTGGACGGCATGTTGCATGGGCGCGTCGTACGTCCCCCGGTGGTCGGCGCCACCGTGATCGACGTCAATCGAAGCTCGGTCCAGGGAATGCCGGGCCTCGTTCAAATCGTCACGCGGAACAACTTCGTCGGCGTGGTGGCCGAAAAGACCTGGCAGGCCGTCCAGGCCGCGGAACGGCTTGAAGTGTCCTGGTCGACTCCGGATGCGCCGCTTCCCGCACAGGAGGGGTACCACGACTGGTTGAGAAATCGGACGGCCACACGCGACACGCTGATTGTGGACTCGCAGGACGTGGACCGGAACCTTGACGGTGCCGCGACTCGAATGGAGGCCACCTATCGCTATCCCTATCAGATGCACGCGTCCATCGGCAGCGCGTGCGCCGTGGCCGAGGTTCGGGAGACGAGCGCGACGGTATGGTCCGCCACCCAGGCCGTATACCCTCTCAGGAACACCGTGGGAATGGTCCTGGGACTCGACCCTCATAACGTTCGCGTGATCTTTCGGATGGGGGCGGGCTGCTACGGCGTCAATGGTGCGGACACCGTGTCGTACGACGCCGCGCTTCTGTCTCAGGCGGTGGGCCGGCCCGTTCGCGTGCAACTCAGCCGCAAGGACGAGATGGCATGGGAAAACTACGGCAACGCCTTCGTCATCGACGAGAGGGCCGGATTGAACGGCGATGGCGATATTGTGGCGTGGGATCACGAATCGTGGTCGCCCAACCGGGGCAGCCGTCCCCGGATGAATCGGCCCGGCAACGTGGTGACGGGGTTTCTGGCTGGTTTCGAGCCGGCGCCGTTTGCCGCGAGGAGCCCCGCGCCGCAGCCGTCGAACTTCAACAATGGAAGCAACGGGGCGCCGTCGTACGTCACCGGCGAAGTCCGCGGCGTTCAGGGAGGAACCGGAACCATCCGCAGCCAGCGGGTTCTGACGCATACCGTCCCGTCTCCGTTCTTTACAGGTCCGCTCCGGTCGCCGGCGCGCCTCCAGAACACCTTTGCGCACGAGTCGTTCGTGGACGAGATCGCCGCGTCGATTCAGGCCGACCCCGTCGCCTACCGTCTGCGTCATCTCCGCGACCCCCGATTGATCGAGGTGGTGGAAGCCGCCGCCGCACGCGCCAACTGGGTCGCGCGCCCCTCCCCCGAGGCCGGCAATCCCCGGACGGGCGTGGTATCGGGTCGAGGCATATCCTGTGTCTTCTACGAAGGCGATAACGGGTATTGCGCCATGGTCGCCGAGGTCGAAGTGGATCAGGGCACCGGCGCGGTTGAAGTCCGCAGACTCACGATCGCCAACGACAGCGGACCAATCTCGAATCCGGACGGTCTTAGAAACCAGCTTGAAGGCGGTGCGTTGCACGGGGTCAGCCGGACGTTGTTGGAAGAGGTCACGTGGGACGACGAAAAGATCACGTCCATCGATTGGCGGACGTACCGCCCCCTGTACCTCGGCGCCGCCGTTCCCGAGATCCAGACCGTCCTGATCGATCGGACCGAAGGCGAAGCCATGGGCGCGGGCGAAACTGCCGTGACCGTAGTGGCCGGCGCGGTTGCCAATGCCATATTCGATGCCACGGGCGTCCGTCTCCGCCAGGTTCCGTTCACCCCCGAGCGGGTGCGGGCCGGACTCGAAGCGCGAGGTTGAGTCTGGTTTTCAGGAGGGAGGGCGGCGCGGTTGGGCCGCTCAATGGGTGAATAGCGGCACGTCCCGGCCGTCCAGATAGTCGAGCAGCACGTCGACCGCCGAGTTCGCGAACTGTTCGTATCCATGGTCCGTCGGCCAGCCGATATGCGGGGTAAGAACGCCGATATGCGGGGTAAGAACGACGTTGTCCAGACGGACGGCGAATCGGAGAGAACGGCACACTGGATACCCCCGGACCGACCGATGGTGAAGCAACAGGTGACGAAGACAACGAAGACCCCGCGAGGAGCCTACACGGCCCGTCGAGCGTGGGCCGGCAACCCGCGAGCTCACTCGTCCTGGAGCGCGGTCAGGGGGTCGACGCGCACGGCACGCCGGGCGGGGAGGTAGCCGGCCACCGCCGCGATCCCGGCCAGGACGATGATCGCCTGCACGATCGTGACCGGGTCGGTGGGGGCCAGACCGTGGATCAGGCTCGCCACGAAACGACCGGCCAGCAGCACCGTCCCGATCCCGGCCGCGACTCCCGCCGCGACGAGCACCAACGACTCGCGCAGCACCATCCAGGCGATACCCGTCGACGGTGCGCCGAGGGCCATCCGGATGCCGATCTCGTTGGTGCGCCGGGTCACGGTGTACGAGGCCAGCCCGAACAGCCCGATGGCGGCCAGCAACGTGGCGAGCCCGCCGAAGGCGGTATAGGCGACGGCGTAGAGCCGCTCCTGGGACAACCGCGCCTCTATCGCCGCGGTCTGGGTGGTGACGTTCATGATCGGGAGCCGCGGATCGATCTGGCGGACGGTCTCGCGCACCGCCGGCGTCAGGGCGTTCGGCGGACCGTCGGTCCGGACCGCGAACGTGGCGGCGCGCACCGGAGACTGCACG
This sequence comes from Vicinamibacterales bacterium, assembly GCA_965220695.1. Lineage (GTDB taxonomy): Bacteria > Acidobacteriota > Vicinamibacteria > Vicinamibacterales > UBA8438 > UBA9620. The sequence continues at coordinate 2,412,480 of OZ244838.1, forward strand.
GCGGAACGGAACACCGTCGGCGGCGCCGCGTCTCGGAGGTCGTCGTACCGGGTGTCCCGGACGACCCCGACGATCTCGACCTCGCCCCGCTCCTCCGGCCGGAATCCGAACCGCCGGCCGACTACATCGTCGGTCCCGAACAGCTCCGTCGCGGCGGCGGCGTTGATCACCGCGACCCTTGGCGCTTCCCCGTCGTCGCGAGGCTCGAAGCCGCGTCCCGTGAGCAGCGGGATCTCCATCGTGTCGAAGAAGCCGGGGGCCACCGTCATCATGTGGGTGCTGTGACCTGCGCCGGTCTGCCCCTCGACATGGACGGTGCTCATCCAGACCCCGCCGCCGAGCAGCGCGGTCTGCGCCATGGTGACCGATCGCACGCCGGGCAGTGCCCGCACGCGGTCGCCGATGCGGGCGTACAGCGAGACCGACTCCTCGGGGCCGTAGCCGCTCCGGGTCGAGTCCATCTGGAACAGCAGCACCTGCTCGGGGTTGAACCCGACGTCGACGCCCCGCAGGTTGGCCAGAGTCTTCAGGAAGAGCCCGGCGCCGACGAGCAGCACGAGCGACACCGCGACCTGGGCCGCGATCAGGGCCCGGCTCAGCCGTGAGCGCGACAGCATCATGCTCCGGCTCTGCTCCTTGAGCGCGTCCGACGGATCGGCGCGGGTCGCGCGCAGGGCGGGCACGAGACTGAACACGATCCCGGCCGCGAGGCTGACCCCCCCCGCGAAGGCGAAGACCCGCCAGTCGAACGGGCTCGTCTGGCCGAACGGCAGCAGCCGGCGCGCCGCCCACGCGACGGGCAACGCAAGCGCCCCGCCAGTCGCTGACAGGAGCAGGCTCTCGGTCACCAGCTGCCGAATCAGCCGTCCGCGCGTCGCGCCGACCGACATGCGGATCGCCACCTCGCGCTGGCGTGACACGCCCCGCGACAGCAGCAGGGTGGCCACGTTGGCGCAAACGATGAGGAGCACGAGCACGACGACGACGCCGAGGATGAGCGCTTGGCCGGATGACCGGGGATTGGCGTCGTAAAGACCCTGGCGGCCGGAATCGACGAGCAGCCGCAGCTCCGCGCTCCGGCTCCGCGCGCGCCCCCGCTCCTCCTCCGTCAGGTCGTCTCGGAACGACGCCAACGCCGATTGCGGGGCAGCCCGGAGTACCCCCTCCAGGTTGCCCCGCACTTGCGCTGGCGTCACCCCCGGCGTCAGCCGTCCCATGATCGGGAGCCACCAGACGGTCGCGTCCGCACGACGGTCGTCGCCTTCCGGCAACGACCGGCTGGCGAGCGGCAGATGCAGGTCGGCCGCCGCGCCGTCCGGCCGGTGGATACCGATGTAACCGCGCGGCAGCACGCCCACGATGGTGGTGGGGACGTCGTTTACGCGGATGACCGTGCCTATGGGGTTTCCTGCCGGGCCGAATCGGCGTTCCCGGAATGAATGGCTGATCATGGCCACCGGCTCCGCCCCCGGCCGGTCGTCGTCCGGACCGATGGTGCGGCCGGCCGCCGGTCGCACGCCGAGCACACGGAAGTAGTCGCCCGTCGCGGCCAGGCCGGTTGCGATCTCGGCCCGTCCGTGGACCACCAAGGTTAACGACGTTGGCGCGACCGCGAACAGGCCGACAAGGGTCTCGTTGGCGTCACGCAGCGCTTCGAAGAGCGGGGTACGAAAAGGACGCCGAAACGCCCCTTGCCCCGGTAAAGCCGTAGGACATCATGGACCGCACCGCGCCGTTGCCGCCGGTCCACCGCAGGCGCACGAGACCGTCGGGGTCCGGGACCGGAATGGTCCTGAAGAGCAGCCCGTCGACGGCGCTGAAGAGCGCGGTGTTGGCGCCGATGCCCAGGGAGAGCGAGACCAGCACCACGAGCGTCCACCCCTTGCCCTTCCCTAGCACTCGGACGGCATGACGAAGGTCTCGCAGCATCGTTCTCCTTCTCCTCCCGTCGGACCTTTCCCGGTCCCGAATACCGTCTCGTGCGGCTCCGTTGGCTTCCGGCCGATCCTCAGCGGACTGACGCCGCTACATGGCTCGCCCGCTTCGGTTGCGCCGCCCTCTGCTCTCCGGGCCGCCGACGCCGGAGAAACCACGTCCGTGCCAGGCGCGAACGATAGGAGCCTGCGCCGCCAGAATCGATGCGACAATTGTAGCCGTCAACTCGACGATTGGTGGTCTGCGCCCCTTGAGGTGGACGGTTTCGGTGGAAGGGCTAACAGGCGATGGAGGCATTCGAAGGTGAACCGATAGCCCGACACCGCAGCTACAGCATCGCGTTCAAGCGCCAGGGACGATAGTCCGTATTAGCGTGCTCTCGGTCATCCCAACCCCGCTGTTCTTCGACCCGGCCCTCTCCTGGACCCCGTCACGCTCACGCCGCCCGAACCGGGTGGATTGCCGACTGTCCTCACACGGATTCGTCCCTGCAGCCCACCCGGGGCGCCAGATTCGCGCCAGGATTTCCACACGGGAGGTGATCGTCAAGCTCGAACGGGGCGCGCCAGGGCGGGCTGAAGGGGGCGCTGGGTGCACTTCGCGCGCGCAGGTCGGACTTGAAAAACTCGACCAGCCGCGGGACCTGCTGAGCCCGGTCCGTGGGCCAGTCGGCGCGCGGATTGGTCGCCCGGCCCAGGATCAGCCGCTGCGCCATGATGAGCCCGAAGTGGTGGTCGCGCGACAGCGGGACGAGGCTCTCGTGGCGCTTCATCCGTTTTTCTACGGGTCGAGGCTGGCGGTGTAGGCCACGATGTTGACGATGTCCTCCTCGGTGAGGTTCTTCACCGCGGCGTCCATCAGGTCGGACCACGCGCCGTTGCGCATCCCGGTCTGCAGGTCGTAGAGCTGGCGCGCCATGTACGTCGGCGAGCGGCCGGCCAGCGCCGGGATCGGGCCGATGCCGCGCAAGTCTTCGCCGTGGCAGATCGTGCAGGACACTGACCTGGCGCCGCCCGTCGCCACGATCTCACGTCCACGAGACACCGCTCCCGGCGGCACGTAGGCGACGAATCCCGCGGTGTCGTCGCGCAGCTTCGTCCGCTTCAAGTCCTCGGGCGTTTCTACCACGCGCGTGCCGATCGGTTCCGTGCCGCCGCCCTCGACCACCTCGTGGATCCAACCCGCAAAGCGCGTCACGGGCACCGTATCGGTCTCCACGACGCGGACCCACTTCTTGAAGTCGATCGATGAAAAGTACTCGGCCGCGATCCGCGCCTGCGCGTCGCTGGTGGCCAGTCCGATCCGCTCCATGAGGGCCGGCGGCCGCATGCGCCGATCGCCGGGCTGGCGCAGGCCGTTCCGCCAGTCGTTCATCTGCTGCACGATGTACTCGTACGTCTGACCGGCAACGCCGGCATTCTCCGGCTTGCCCTGGCCGTTCGGCAGGTGGCAATAGCCGCATGCCATGATGTCGCCGCCGCCGCCGCGCGCCACGACCTCCGGCATCGGCGGATGGCCGTCGGGGTGCCAATCGGGCGGTCCGTTGCTGAGGGCGATGTCCCCGCGCCGCATCGACAGGCCGGAGCCCGGCACCGTGACCACTTCGTCGGGATCGGGCGCCGTCTCGTTTTCGGCGGGTTCGTTGAGCACGTAGGCCCACGGCAGCACCGCGTTGGCCCCCGTGGTTTCCTGCTGCGCGTGCAGCTCCATGCCGGCTGCCAGTCCCAACGCGGCCAGCGCTACCATCCCGGCACCGCTCGACAGTCGCATCGCGTCCTCCTCATGGCCGCGCGCCATGGCGCGCGGCGCCTTCTCCTGCCGGACTAGCAGCCTGTGGCAAAAGCCCCGCTGCATTCGACCGGCCATGCATCCCGCCTGAGCTGCGTTGTTCCTCGGTCACATATGCCCAATATGCTCCCTCGTCACGCCTTGTCAGCCGGGCGCCTGACCGGTCTCGGTGCGACGCTGGGTTTTACCACAGGCTGCTCGCGCCATCATACACGCCGCGTTCGCGTCCCACTCGGCGCAAAAAAGGGGGCAAAGCAATTGGCGCCAGCGGCCGATATTACAAAGTGTCCCATCATTGCACAGTCTTGCAGTGTACGCTGAACGGAAAGGCCATGACGACCATCTCGGGGTCATGTACGAGAACGGTCGGGGCGTGCCGCAGAACGATGAGGAGGCGGCGCGGTGGTACCGCCTGGCCGCCGGGCAAGGCCACACCGGCGCACAGGGCAGCCTGGGGTTCGTATATGTTCTGGGGGACGGCGTCCCGCAGGACAATGTGACAGCGCACATGTGGTTCAACCTTGCCGCTTCCGGTTCGACAGGGACGAATCGCGAAATGGCCCTGGAAAACCGCGACCGCGTTGCCGCTCGGATGACACCCGCGGAAGTCGGTGAGGCGCAACGGCTGGCCCGGGAATGGCGCCATAGCAACTGAGTCCCCGCCCCGCCGTCGCGTGACGCGCGCGGCCCCGGTGGAAGTCCGCGGCAAAACCCCGCGTCGCACCGCGACCGGTCCCATGACCCCGCAGGTGATCGGCGGCTCCAAGCACTTCGCGAACCCCGTGTCGAGCTTCGCGGGGTCCTCGCCCAACGCCGAGCAAACCGTAGCTGGCGGTCCGCCCGATCGAGTTGGCGGAGCACGCACGCCTCCTCAGAAGCGGAACGTGTATTGGAGTTTCGTGGCCAGCCGCGAGTCCTGTCTCCTGAAGTCGTAGCCTCGCTCGAGGTCTTGGACCCAGCCCTGACCGAATACGAAGAAAACGTCGTTTCCCGGATCTATAATCCAGTGCACCCGGCTCTGCAGGCCGAGATTCCCGGATCGGTTGTCGAATTGGATCAGGTTGGAGAACGAAAGGAAGGGTGAAACCGCATAGTTCACCTGTGAACTGTAGATGCGGGCGATGAAATTGCCTTGCGGCAAGCTGGCAAACGTCTGGTTGGTATTGAAGCTGATCGAAAAGTACGGAGGGAGCTTGTAACTGAGGCCCGTCTGGATCGCTTGCGCGGTGCCCGACCAGTAATTGCCAAACGTCAAACCGAAGCTGCCCTGAACTCGCCGTTTCTGCGCCGAGGTGAAAAAGATCCGCCAAGGCGTGAAGCGGTGCAGCGCGCGGAGACGATCATCACGCTCCAAAAAAAAATTGCCGAGATCCTACTCGCCCACCGGAAGCACAACTCCGGGGGAAATCTCGAACGGCTCGAACAGGTGCTCGTACGTCGGGTTGATGTCGAACAAGCTGTGCAGGGAGTCCCCGGAGTTCAAGTGCCAATCGACCAGAGTAGCGTAAACGTTCCAGCTCTCGACCAATCCGTTGTCGAGTCGGGTGAAGCGCGTGTAGAAGACGTCATGAAACATCTGCTGAATGCCCGTCGACGGGTTCGGGCGCGGGTTGAAGCTACCGGCAACCCGAAGCATCCGCACATTGCTGCGCTGAACGAAACCGATCGCCGGATCGAAGTTCTCCTGAATCTCTCGCCAGAGAATCTGAGCCGCGAACTTGTCGTTGGGATACTGCGCTCCGAAGCCATAAGACGCGTTCTCTTCGGCGACGCCTCCGTTGTTGCTCGTGAGGCCGTAGGCGTTGAACACCACGTTTCGATTACTGCCCAGGAAATCGGAAGTGGCCAGGCGTACGTCCACTCCCACCGTGTTGCTCGAGAACTCGGAGGCGGGATCGCCGTTCGTGAGAATGGCGCCCAGGTACGACTGCTCCAGGAAGTTCTGCTTGATGCGGCCGACGAACAAGTTGTCGGTGTCCGCGTTCGACACGTCGCGGGTGCGCACGTCGAGCATGCCGATTTCAGTTCGGCCAACTTTCCCGGTCAGCTTGGCGCCGTAGTCGATCGGCACCTCTTGCCCCTCAAGCAAGCCTATCTTCCGGCTGAAGAACGGAAACACTTCAGCTCCGGTACCGGGAATGCCGCCCGGAGGATCGATCCCGGTCGTGGCGAAGTTGAAGACGCCGGCGTCCTGCAGGAAGAACGACCGTTTCTCCGGAAAGAATATGGAGAAACGCGTGAGATTGATCTGCCGCGCATCCGCTTCCGTTTCACCGAAGTCGGTGTTTGCGGTGACGGACAGTTTGAGACTCGGAGTGATGTTGTAGAACAGGTCCAGTCCCGGCTTTCCGACGACCGTGTCGCCGCCGGTGTCCCGACGCGGCCAGCGCCGCGCCAAGAATGGGCGAACATCGAGGCCGACGCCTTGCGCCAGGCCTTCTAGATTCGTGATTTCGCCCGCTTCGGAGATCTGGAAGAACTGCGTTTGAAAACGTGCCCCCGTCCAGCGGTTCTCCTCCAGTTTTCGTTGAATGGTACGAGTGATGTTGAAGCCCCAAACCGTATCACCCGACGGGAAGCTCAGGGTCTTGAATGGGATAGCGAATTCCGCGCTCCACCCTTCGTCCGTTCGGGCGGTTCGCACGATCCAGATGCCGTCCCAGTCGTCATTCGTCTCACCGTTCGCAAACACCAGACCGTCGACCATGGCGCCGGCCGGATTGGTCGCAAAGTGGAAGGCGTTGCTCTGGTCGCGGAACGTGTCGAGCACGATGCCCAGCCGGTCATCCGCGTTCAAGCTCGCGTCCCGAGCCATCTGCGACGCCAGCACGCGGTGGGGCTCTGCGTCGTAGCACATGACGCCGATATAGAGGTTGTCCCTGTCGTAAAGCAGCGTGACCTCAGTCCTCTCTGTGGGCACTGCGCCGGCCACCGGGATTCTCTGGACCAGATCGCCAATTTTCGGTGCCTGTCGCCACGGCGCCTCGTCCAGCGACCCATCGATGACAATCGCTGAGGTGACCGCCGTTACGACGGCTGATCTGTCCGGGTCTGTCGGGCTCGTCTGTTGGGAAGCGGCGACGCACAGAGCCGGCGCGACGATGCAGTGCCAGGCGCAGATCACCGCCAGCGAACCGATCCGGAGCGACGAATACCGCGGAACCGAGAGGCTGTCCAAGAGTTTCTTCATTGGCAGTCCAGGCATGGCAGCGATAGTCGCCGCCGGTTGTGCTGCCGGCGATGATGACTGTCGTGTTCCGTCCCTCTCCGTGTGGCTCTTGACACCCCGCTCGGGCCAGGGCCGTCTCCGGCCATGCCTGGGGTCTGCTACTCGGCGCTCCGGCGCTGACCGAGGCGGGACATTCGCCCGCTGGCGAGGAACAGCGTGACCCGGACGGTTTCCCGTCCGGGTCGTCACGACGCACCACCGTCGATTCTATCGCTCAGGCAGACTGAATCGACTGGCTCTACCGCGGGCTGCTAAGGAGCTTGCGCCGCAGAAGGCCGGCGCCCCCGGTTTCTGCCACGCAAGCTCCTGGCGTCGCACATCTGCCACCATACGCCCATGGCCACGGTCGACATCGGCGGCCTCGCGATCCCCGAAGCAGCGCTGACCTTCAAGTTCGTCCGCGCCTCCGGCCCGGGCGGTCAGAACGTGAACAAGGTCGCGACGGCCGCGCAGTGCCGCCTCGACCTCGACGCGGCCGGCATCGAAGGCCCGCTACGCCTTCGCCTGGAGGGCGTGGCCGGCAAGCGCCTCACCGTCGCCGGCGAGATCGTCGTGTCCGCCGACACCCACCGCACCCAGGCCCGCAACCGAGCCGAGGCGCTCTCGCGGCTCGCGGCGATGATCGAAGAAGCCCGCACCGAGCCGCGACCGCGCCGGCCCACCCGGCCCTCAGCCCGCGCCAAGGCGAAGAGACTCGCGGACAAACGGCGTCGCGGCGAGACGAAGCAACGCCGCGGCGGGGTCGATGCCGGTGAGGAGTAGAAAGACTGGGTGCCGGCCTCCGCGGCCCGCAGTGATGGAGTGACGATTGCTGCACAGAGCTGCGTCGATGCCACGGCGTATCTCTGGGTGCGCCGGCCTTCCGGCCCGCATCCGGGCCGAGCCGCGAAGCGGCGAGGCTTTGGTTCCGTTTCGCCCCTGCGCCGCGGCTCAAGGCGGCCTAGCCGCCGTCACCGGTGACGCCCACCGCCCCAGCATCGGTGGCTGTCGCCATCTCCTTCCTCTTGCGGCGGAAACGGGACACGGCGGTGGTGACGATCCCGATCGTCAACACGACCAAGGGCATGAGGATGTACCGGGTGGCCATCACGGACTCAGGCTCTTCCTCGATGTGTTCCAGGCCGCTTCTGGCGAAGGGCAGGAAGCAGAGGATCAGTGCGATAATCGTGAACCAGGGGTCAATAAAAGTGGTCTCGAGATACGATTCCAATTCGCGCGGCTTCTCCGGGCCGTTCCCCTCGACGTTTTCCTTGGTGTCCGAACGGTGGAACAGACCGAGCCCAATGGCGACCGTTGTGGCCCCCAGGGAAACCAGGAACCAGGCGGCCCGATCCGTTGCGGGCGGTTCGGCGATCAGATCGAGGGCGAACTGGCAGCCGAGGACGGATATGCAGAAGAGGACGGAAACCTGGTACCACGGGTCGGTGAACAGCCTGGGCTGGTCCCGGAAGGGGTCGTAAACGGGAGTGGGCTCCGACGGGGTCGGTGCCTTTCTGGATTCCCGCCACAGGGACATCAACGTTGCCAGCAGTGCCGTGGACAGGGCGGCCGCATAGAGCATCGCGACAGTCGAAGTGCGGAGCGCCTCGATGCCGAGCAGGCCGGTGTCCTGGCCGACAAAGAAGAGCCCGGAGATCAGCAGGAGCCGCGCCAAGGGCTTCGACTCGTCGTACTTCTTCTCTTCCGCGACCGTCGCGTCGCCTGCGCCTGGTGAGGGTGTGCTGTTCGTCATGCCTCAGCGTCCGAATAGAACGGTTCACCGGCAACTCCCGTGAACCGATGACCCGCGGCCTCCGACATCTCCTTCCGCCGTCGTCGCAGACGACCGATCGAGGGCATGACCACGGCGAAGGCCATGAGCAGCAGCGGCGACAGGAAGATCCAGGTTGCCATGCTCAGCGCCATCGCGGCAAGTGCGATCGCATGGGACAGCGCGAGCGGCGAGGTGCGCAGACTCTCCGGCGAGACTCGTCGAGGCGGATTCGCTCTTGGAGTAGAAGCTCGGCTGCTATGGCGCCGGCGATGCCGAAGCGGCTGTTGCAGGCGATGATCGTGCCCTTCTCGTCGTGGAGGGCGAGGAGCATCAGCTCTTCGTGGAGGAGCAGGGGGTCCGGGTGCATTGGTTGAGTCTAGAACGCTTCGCTCCAGGGGCGGCTCAGCCTCAGCGCGGAGTTGATCAGGCCGACCATGGAGTAGGTCTGGGGGAAGTTGCCCCAGAGTTCGCCGGTCTCGGGGTCGAGGTTTTCGGAGAGGAGGCCCACCGGGTTGCGGCGCTCGAGCATCTGTTCGAAGAGGTCGCGGGCCTCTTCATGGCGGCCGAGGGCATTGATCGCGTCGATGTACCAGAAGCTGCAGACGGCGAAGGAGGTGGCGGGGGCGCCCAACTTGTCCTCCTGGTAGCGGAAGAAGTTGCTGCCGTCGCGGAGGGGCTCCAGCGACTCGACGGTGACGGCGAGGATCGCGCTGCCGTAGTTGTCGTTCTGGAGTTGACGCCAGGCGGCGTTGCCCACCCGCACCGGCCCCATGCCGCGGTATCCGGGAAGGTTGTCGACGGTGCGCTCGGTGAGGTCCCGCTCGAACTTGATCCCGTAGACGGGCTGCAGCACCCCGCCCTTGGCGGCGGCCGCCAGGTTGGTGATGTAGCCGAGGTAGCCCTCCATGGTGCGTGTCGCGCCCAGGCGGTTCAGCGCCTGGACGACGAAGTGGGAGTCGCGGAGCCAGCAGAAGCGGTAGTCCCAGTTGCGGCCGCTGTCCGGCGCCTCGGGGATCGATGTGGTCATCGCGGCCGGCACCGCGCCGGTTTCTTCGAAGCTGCACAGTTGGAGCGTGATCGCGGCCCGGATCACGGCCTCCTGCCACTCGAGCGGCACCGCCAGGTGGCGGACGAACTCGCGCCAGTAGCTCTCCGTTCGGCTCCGGATCTCGCGCGCCACGGAGTCGACGGGCTCGGTCAGGCTCTCGTCCGGCCCGAGCAGCAGGGTGAGGGGCTGTTCGACGACGAAGGTGATTTCGTCCGTGATGAAGGAAACCGGGGCGTCCGTGGTCAACCGCAGGCGAGTCGCGGGCCGACGTAGCGGATGTGGTTGCTGCCCCGGGTCAGTTCGGGGCGACGCGCGCCGTAGTCGAAGCGCGGCCGCAGACGGATGCGGATGCGCGGTTCGCCGCGTAACCGTTCGATCGTACGGACGATCATCGTGGGGCGGAACGAGCGTCCGAACTGCTCGAACCGGGGCGCGAAGTCGGTTATCCGGACCTCGGCGCCGCTGCCGTCCCGAAGCGTCGTGACGAGGATGGCCGTGTTCTCGACGTAGTGCTGCTCGCTGTCCTGAAACCCTTCGAGCGCGAGATCGAAGAAGCCGTCGGCCTCGGGGTCGGCTTCGTCGGCTGCGCCCAGGAGCGAGTGGAACACCGGATCGCCGTCGAAGTGGGGCAGGCAGGCCCAGCAGATGCGCCCGCGCGGATCGATCAGGGCACCGAAGCTGCAGTTGCCGATCACGCCTCCGTCGAGCGGCCGGACTTCGTCAGGCGTCATGTCCGCGGCCGGGGCAGTTCGGGCGCGACACGTGGCTGAACGACTCGGCCGTCTACACCGGCAACACCGGCGTCTGGGCGCAGATCTCGGTGGACGAAGAGCTCGAGACGGTCTATCTGCCGGTAGAAGCGGCGACGGGAGACTATTTCGGCGCGAATCGTCCCGGCGCCAACCTGTTTGCCGAGAGCCTGGTGGCGGTCGACCTTTACACCGGCGAGCGCAAGTGGCACTTCCAGCTCGTGCACCACGGCATCTGGGACCACGACATCCCGTGTGCACCGATCCTGCTTGACATCAACGTCGACGGCCGGACGATCAAGGCGGTGGCGCAGCCGACCAAGCAAGCGTTCCTGTACGTCTTCGACCGTGAGACCGGCGAGCCGATCTGGCCGATCGAGGAGCGTCCGGTGCCCGCCGGCGACGTGCCGGGCGAGTGGTACTCGCCGACGCAGCCGTTCCCGACCCGGCCGCGCGCCTACGACCGCCAGGGCGTCACCGTCGACAACCTGATCGACTTCACCCCGGGGTTGCGGGCCGAGGCGCTGGAGGTCGTTGCGCGCTACAAGATGAGGCCCATGTTCACCCCGCCGGTGATCAGCCGGCTCGAAGGACCGCTCGGCACGCTGATGGCGGCGGCCATGGGCGGCGGCACGAACTGGCCCGGCGGCTCGTACGACCCGACCACCCACATGCTCTACGTGTCGTCGAACAGCTCGCTCGGCCGCATCGGGATCGTGCCGCCGGATCCGGGCCAGTCGGACATGGAATACATCCAGGGCGACGCGATCACCGGCCCGCGACGCACCGGCGGCGCCGGCTCCCAGGCAGGCGGCGGCCAGCGCGTCGTCAGCCCGGCCGCGAACTCCGCCGCGCCGGCGCGTCCCGCCGCGCGGCGCAGGGACCTGGACCTGACCGTGCAAGGGCTGCCGCTGCTCAAGCCGCCCTACGGCACCCTCAGCGCGATCGACATGGACCGCGGAGAGATTCTCTGGCAGATCCCGCACGGCCGGACGCCGGACCGCATGCGGAGCGCGCAGGGTTGAACACGGAGATCATTGCAGCGATTGCGGATGGGCGCCGTCCCGGAGAGATGTCCGAGGAGGAAGAGATCCTTTACGACTTCTGATTGGAGCTGCACCGCAGCAAGAGTGTGAGCCACGCCACCTACGACCGGACACTGGCGGCGTTCGGCCAGGAACGGATCATCGAGGCGGTGGCCCTCCAGGGGTATTACGCCCTCCTGGCGATGGTCATGAACACCGCGCGGACGCCGCTCCCGGAGGGGACAGTCCCCCCGCTGCCGAAGTTTCCGCGCTAGCTGTGATCTTTCAATAGGTTGTCCACTCGGACCCGACCGAGGAAACTGATGGTGTCAGACCGCCCACCCACACCCCCTGCGCTCGGCTCGCATCCAGGACGGCCTGTACGGCATGGTCGAACGCCTCCGCGGCGGCGTGGTGAAGACGGTCACCTCGGTGAAATCAAGTACGGTAGCACCTGATTCGTGATGACACCCGGTCGTCGGAGATGCCCATGAGGAGGGGCCTCGGCCTTCTGCCATGCGACCTCCAGGAGCGTGTCAAACCAATCGTCGATCGCGGCCGACCCTTGCATGACGGGATGCGGATCCCCAACGGCCCGATCAGACCCCTCGACTATCAGCTTGAACAGGTTGCCGGGCGTGTTATTCGGGTGGTTCCCGAGCACGACGTCCCAGGGACCCAGCTCCTTCAGGCGCTCGCGGCCCTCGATCCAGTCGTCGGTCCAGTCTGAATCCATGGTGAGACCGGTACCGCCGGGTGTCAATACACGATAGCGTTGGTCGCCGTCGTGGGCGATGTATTCGAATGAGCTCGTTCCCGGGGTGTGGCCCGGCGTGGTGTACAACGTGAACTGCGCGTCGCCCAAGGTGATGACCTCCCCATCCTGGATCTCGTGGTCTCGGGGCGGCGCCACCTGCGTCGTCCAGTCGTACTCAACCTCATCGGCACGGGCCACCGCCTGCTCGAGAAAATCCCAGTCCGCTGGCGACAGGCAGATCGTCGCGCCCGTCGCGGCCTTGATCTGGGCCGCCCCGCCGTAGTGGATTTCGTGCGCTTCCGTGACGAACACGTACTTGATGTCCAGCGGGTCGAATCCGAGCTGTCGGACATTGTCGAGCGTACGATTGACCATGATGCCATTCGTCGCATCGATCAGCACGAGACCGTCGGACGTTGTGATCAAGTACGAGCTGACGGCCTCGTTCCCGACAAAGTAGACATTGTCGAAAATCTGGAACGGAATCTGGACCTTCCAGTCGCCCCCCGGGATGTACCCCCTGGGCAAACTCCACCCGATACCGTCTCGTCCTCGCGCGCGCTCATCCTGCGCCTGAATCTCAACCACCGACGTCGCGATCAAAGCGACGACCAACGTCATGCACAGCCTTCTCATCGCAGACTCTCCTGTCTCAACGACTCGTTCCCGACCCGATTACCGCAATCAACTTCCTGTGTCAAGAACGAGGGCCGCAGATGATTCGGCAGATCCGCCAACGCCTCAAGATGTTCGATGGCACCGGCTTGATCCGACCGTCGGTCCTGCTTATGGTGATATCCCCTGGGTAACGGGCCCGCAGGGTATCGAAAGGAACCGCGATGTCTACCTCCCGACGACGTTTCCTGAAGAGCGCGGTGGCGGTTGGCGGCGCATGTACCAGCAGGCCACGACGACAGCCAGGACGAACCCGCCGTAGAACACGCCGGCCGAACGGACCAGTATCCAGAGGTTCGCGGGATCGCCGGTGAAAAAGTCGATGTCGACGACAAACAGCAGCAGCTTGGCGCCCACAATTGCGCCCAGCAGGATCGCGAAGCCGAGAGACGATAGTCCGTATTGGTGTGCTCTCGGTCATCCCAACCCCGCTGTTCTTCGACCCGGCCCGCCCCTGGACCCCGTCACGCTCACGCCGCCCGTCGGACCCCTCACCGGCGCGCGACGCCGAGTCCCATCGCCAGGTTTCGACCCCACCGGCGAACCTTTCGTCCCGGCCTGCGTTTGTCCGATAGGCAGGCTGCCAGAGAGCCGGCGCGACTCTGCCGGCCAATGCGAGGGTGGAACCACTGATGTCGTGGCTATTGCGTGCCTGGCGCACGGTGACGTCGTGGACCCGTCGTCCACCGGACGGAGACCTGGACAGAGAGCTGCGGCTCGACCTCCGCCTGGCCGCCCGGTTGCTGGCGAAGCACTGGCGCTTCTCGGCGCTCGCGGTGCTGGTGCTGTCGCTCGCGACCGGCGCCAACACGGCGCTGTTCAGCGTGGCGAACGCGGTGCTGCTCAAGCCGCTCCCGGTCCATCGACCCGGACAGCTCGTCTGGATCTACGGCAACGACCGGTCGAACATCCCGTACGACGTCTATCGCGACTACCGGGACGAGATGACCACGGTGACGGGCCTGGCCGGGTTCGAGCTGATGGCGGCGAGCGTCAGGTTCGGCGAGGGCGCGCGCGTGCTGTCGGGAGCCGCCGTGACCGGCAACTACTTCGAGGTGCTCGGCATCCAGCCCTGGCTGGGCCGGCTGATGGCCTCGTCCGACGTGACCGAGACCGACGCGCGCGAGGTGGTGGTGCTGGGGCACGACCTGTGGCAGGGCCGGTTCGACGCCGACCCGGGCGTCGTCGGTCGCAGCGTTCAGCTCAACGGCCGGGGTGACGCGCCTGGTGGTCGGTCACAGCCTGCGCTGGGTGACGACCGGACTGGTCATCGGTACCGTGGCATCGTTGGCCTTGAGCCGGCTCGTGAGCAGCTTTCTGTACGACGTGAGTCCGACCGAGCCGACCACGTTCGCCGGCGCCGTGCTGCTACTCGCCCTTGTGGGGGCGCTTGCCAGTCTCGGTCCGGCGCGCCGCGCCTGCCGGACCGACCCGATGACGGCGCTCTGGGCCGAGTAGTCCGCAACCCGTTGCGCTCGCGGCGGATTCCTGCCGGCCTGGCCGGGCTTGGCCAGTCGTTGGCTTCAACAACGGAGACCCCCATCGACACGGCCGTGCCTGGCCCGTCCCGTCTGCGCAATCAGCATGCATGACGTGCGCCCTCCCGCGCCCGTTCGATCTTGCGGACCGCCCCGATGCGGACTACGATGGACGCGAATCGGAGCCGCGGCGCCAGTGGGGCGGCAACCCGTACGACCGGGTTTGGCAATCCGCCCTGCCGGTAGGGACTACCGGCGTCGGAAGCGGAGTATTGCGCAGACGTCGGACGCGCACATGCGCGTGACATCGGGTCATCTCGTCATGACATCGCGCGTGCACGCCAAGTGCGCGAAGCAACCAGGCTGTCGCCGCCACGGGAGCGAGAGAACATGAAGAGAGTCATCACGAAGCTGTGGCCGGTGACCCTGCTCGTCGCAGGCGTCGCGGCCCAGGGTCCGGCCGTGTCGGAGAACGTCTACTTCGGCGACCTGCACCTGCATACGCGCTACTCGAACGACGCCGCGACGCTCGGCACGACGCGCACGCCGGACGACGCCTACCGCTACGCGAAGGGCGAGGCCGTCCCGCACCTGGGCGGCATCGAGATCCAGCTCCGGACCCCGCTCGATTTCCTCGCGGTGACGGACCACGCGGAGAACATCGGCCGCGTGCAGGCGGGGCCCAATCCTCCCCCGGACCTCGGGCGCGCGGTCTGGGCGGAGATCGTCGAGGCGGCGGTCAGGCACTACGCGCCGGGCGAGTTCACCACGTTCGCCGCCTACGAGTGGACGGTGGGAACGCGCGAGGGCAACCTGCACCGCAACGTGATCTTCGCGGGCACCGACGACCTGCCCTTCCCGTTCTCGCGGCTCGATTCCGACAACCCGGAAGACCTCTGGGACTTTCTGGACACGCAGCGCGCCGCCGGCGTCGAGGCGCTGGCGATCCCCCACAACTCGAACGTCAGCAACGGCAAGATGTTCGCGCTGGTCGACTTCGCGGGCTCGCCGATGACCGCCGACTACGCGGCGCAGCGGCTGCGCAACGAGCCGGTGGTGGAGATAACCCAGGCCAAGGGCACGTCCGAGACGCACCCGGTGCTGTCGCCGAACGACGAGTTCGCCGACTTCGAGCTGTTCCCGGAGCTCCTCCTCGCGAACCGACCCATCGGCGGGGACGGGCCCCGCGCCGGGGTGGTCCGCGTCGACGGGCTCGTGCCCGGGAGCTACGCGCGCGAGGCGCTCGTCAACGGGGTGCGGATGCAGGCCGAGCGGGGGTTCAATCCGTTCCAGTTCGGCTTCGTCGGCGCGACCGACTTCCATTCCGGCACCTCGGCGGTCGAAGAGAACAACATGACGAGCCTGTCCGGCGACGGGGTCGACGCGACGCTCGAGGAGCGGCTCGTCACCAACACCTGGAGCCGGCTGCCGTTCGTCGCGCGCAGCGCCGCCGGGCTCACCGCGGCCTGGGCCAACGAGAACACCCGCGACGAGCTCTACGCCGCATTCCGCCGCCGCGAGACCTACGCCACGACCGGAACCCGCATCACCGTGCGCTTCTTCGGGGGCTGGGACTACGCCGACGGCGTGCTGGACGGCGACGACTGGGTCGCGCAGGGGTATGCCGGCGGCGTCCCCATGGGCGGGGTGCTGCGCGGGGCCGAGGGCGATGCGCCGGCGTTCGTCATCCGGGCCGCGAAGGACCCGGTGGCGGCCAATCTCGACCGCATCCAGGTCATCAAGGGCTGGAGCGTGGAGGGCGAGACGTTCGAGCGCATCTACGACGTCGCGCTGTCCGACGGCCGGCAGGTCGGCCCCACCGGGACGGCGCCGCCGGTCGGCAACACCGTCGACGTCATGCGGGCCACCTACACCAACGACATCGGCGCGGCGTCGCTCGAGACCGTCTGGCGGGACCCCGACTTCGACCCCGACGTGCACGCGGTCTACTACGTGCGGGTCATCGAGATCCCCACCCCGCGCTGGTCGACCTACGACACCGCGGCGGCCGGCCTCCCCCCGCGCGGGGACGTGATGCCGACGTTGCAGGAGCGCGCGTACACGTCCCCGATCTGGTACATGCCGGAGAACTAGCGCAGACGAGCACCGCGCGGCCGGACGCTTCATGACAGCATCCCCGTGGCGACGGTTCTGGCGTGAGCCCCTGACCCGGTTCTTCGCGGCCGGGGCCGGGCTCTTCGTGCTGTACGCACTGGTGGGAAGCCGGGCGCCGACCGACGACCGCCGCATCGTCATCGACGAGTACGAGCTGCAGGCGCTGGCCGCCCTGTGGCAGGCCCAGTGGAGGCGTCCGCCGACCGGTGACGAGCTGACGCGGCTCGTCTCGGACCGCGTGCGCGAGGAAGTGCTGTATCGCGAAGCCCTGGCCCTCGACCTCGACGAGAACGACGTCCTCGTCCGCCGCCGCCTCGCGGAGAAGCTCGAGACGGCCCTGAACGACGTCGCGGCGACGACCGAGCCGAGCGACGACGACCTCCGCCGGTACTTCGAGTCGCACGTCGATCGGTATGTCGAGCCCGCCGGCCTGACCCTGACCCACCGGTTCTTCAGCCATGATCGCCGGGGTGACTCGGCGGAAGCGGACGCCCGTCGGGCGCTCGAAGCGCTGGCCGCCGGCGGGACGGTGGACGACGACAGCTTTCACGCGGCCAAGACCCTGACGTTGCAGGACGCCGACGGGCTGGAGCGGATCTTCGGCGCCGCGTTTCACGATGCCGTGCTCGAGCACGCGGCCCGGCCCCGGTCGCGGCACGCGTGGTTCGGACCGGTCCCCTCGGCGTACGGGACCCACGTGGTGCGGGTCGACGCTTACCGGGAGGGGCGCCGGCAAACGCTGGACGAGGTCCGCGAGACCGTGCTCGACGACTGGCGCCGCGACCACGTCGCCGCGCGCGAGTCCGAGCGCTACGCCGAGATGCGGGCCCGCTACGAGGTCGACGTGGCGCCGTTCGCCTCGATCGGCGACCTGGTGCAACCGTGAGAGCGGCGGGCCGCGTGTTGACGGCGATGGCGCTGTGGTCGCTGGCATCGCCGGCGCACGGCCACGAGACGCGCCTGGCGTTCCTGGAAGTGCGCGCGCTGGGGGCCGGCGACTTCGTGTCCGTGCTGAAGATTCCGGTGACGGGCGCGACTGCGTGGCCCATCGAGGTGAGGCTGCCCGCGACCTGCGCGCCCCGGGGCCCCGACCGCCGCTCCCGCCAGGCGGACAGCCTCGTGGTCGAGCAACGGTTCTTCTGCGACGCGACCGCCGGCCCGCCGGTCATGGGGCTCGCGGGCCTCGCGGGCGGCTTCGTCGACGTCCTGGTGCACGTCGAGGACGAGCACGGCAACCGGTTGACGCGCGTGGCGTCGGGCGCGCTGACCGAGATCCCGTTGAGCCCGGGCTCGGCGGGGGTCCGGGACCGCCTCGTGCTCGGCGTCGAGCACATCCTGGGCGGCGTCGATCACCTGCTGTTCGTCGCCGGCATGATCCTGCTCGTCCGCGGATGGCGCCGCCTCGTCGCCACCATCACCGCGTTCACCGTCGCGCACTCCATCACCCTCGGCATGACGGTCCTCGACGTGGTGCGCGTGCCGGGCCCGCCCGTCGAGGCGTTCATCGCCCTGTCGATCGTCTATCTCGCGTTCGAGATCCTGCGGCGCGACGACGGGACCGCCGGTTCGGCCAGGCCGTGGACGATGGCGTTCGCGTTCGGGCTCATGCACGGGTTCGGCTTCGCGGGCGCCCTGCTCGACACCGGCTTGGCGGGCCGCGACGTCCCGATGACGCTGCTGCTCTTCAACCTGGGCATCGAGCTGGGGCAGATCGCGTTCGCGGCCGCGTGCGGCATGGTACTGTGGGGCTGCTACCGGCTCCTCGACACGCCGGCCCGGCGCGCCCGGCTCGACCACGCCGCCGCGTACGGCCTCGGCGCCGTCGCAAGCTTCTGGGTCATCGATCGAGTCGTCGCATTCTGGGGGTGAGACGCCGATGCCGCCGCTCGCACGACCACGTCCACCCACGGAATCAGGGGCCGGCAGAATCTGCTATCGTCGGATTCCCGGGCGGCACGGCCCACCAGCGCGATCGAGACGCAGGCGGCGGCGATGAGGACCGGGTTCGCACGCATCGTGATTCCTCCCGCCACTGTGAATCAAATCCGGTGCGGAGAGAGAATGCGTTCCGCTCGAACCGCGTCTCCGTGCATGAATCGACAATTGACGTCGGTCCCCCGAACGGCGATTCTCGACACGAACCGATCAGTCGACGTGGCAATCCGCCCGTAAACGCGGGCCAATCCGCGTTTCGACACACGTCCGGGCGCAGTCGGGGGCAGCGGGAGCGACGCTTCAACGGGGTTGCTCGTGCGCACCGTCGTCCCCGCATGAAGGCATGACCTGTTCGCCTCCCTGCCTCTCGCTCGATCTCGAAGTCGGCAAGCGGGACCGCCGCATCCACGCCTTCGCCGCGGTGCGCCCGGATACCGGCCAGCGCCTGTTCTACCGCAGCGGCGACCTGCCGGCGGCATTGGCGCGGTTGGACGATCTCGCCGAGGACGCCGCCTTCCTGGTGGGCCACAACCTGATCGCCTTCGATCTGCCGCATCTGGCCGCGGCGAAGCCGGACCTCCGGTTGTTGAAGCTGCCGGCGGTGGATACATTGCGGCTCAACCCCCTTGCCTTTCCGCGCAATCCCTATCACCACCTCGTCAAGCACTACCAGGACGGGCAGCTCAAACGCGCGCGAGTGAACGACCCGGAGCTTGATGCCCGGCTCACGCTGGACCTCTTCGATGACCAGCGCCGCGCCCTGCAAGGCGCCGCGCCGGAATTGCTGCTGGCCTGGCACTGGCTCATCACGACCGACGGCGACGGGGCCGGCCTCGACGACCTATTCTACGAACTGCGAGGGTCACCGCGACCGTCGGGCACCGAGGCGCGCACGACAATAGAGGGCTGGCTGGAGGGCAATGCCTGCCGGACCCGCCTCGGCAAGGTCATGACGGACGCGGCCCGTCCCGGCTGGGCGTTGGCCTATGCCCTGGCGTGGCTGTCGGTATCCGGGGGCAACTCGGTCATGCCGCCCTGGGTACGCCACCAGTTCCCGGCGGCGGGGCGGCTGGTTCGCCGGCTGCGGGACACCCCCTGCGCCGGACCCGCCTGCGGCTGGTGCCGGGAACGACACGACGCCCGCAAGGAGCTCTCCCGCTGGTTCGGCTTCGCCGACTTCCGCCCGGTGCCGGCCGGGACCGATGGCCGCCCGATGCAGCAGTCGATCGTCGAGGCATCGATGGCCGGGGAGCATGTACTCGGGATCCTGCCCACCGGGACCGGCAAGTCGCTCTGCTACCAGATCCCGGCGCTGTCCCGTTACGACAAGACCGGCGCCTTGACGGTGGTGATATCGCCCCTGGTCGCACTGATGGCGGACCAGGTGGCGGGACTGGAGGCGCGCGGGATTGGCTCGTGCGTTGCCATCAACGGGCTGCTCTCCCTGCCCGAACGGTCCGCTGCGCTGGATCGGGTCCGGCTCGGTGATGCAGGCCTGGTGCTCGTCTCGCCTGAGCAACTCCGAAACCGCTCCTTCCGGCGCGTGCTGAATCAGCGCGAGATCGGCGCCTGGGTGCTGGACGAGGCCCACTGTATCTCGAGGTGGGGGCACGACTTCCGGCCCGACTATCGCTACGTGGGACGCTTCATCCGCGAAAAGGCGCGACCGGAACCGATCCCGCCGGTGCTGTGCCTGACCGCCACCGCCAAGCCCGATGTCGTGGCGGACATCGCGCAGCACTTTCGGGACGAGCTCGGCGTCGAGCTGCGGATCTTCGACGGAGGCGCCCATCGCACCAACCTGGAGTTTGTGGTGGTACCGACGACCGGGGCCGAGAAATTTCCCCACATCCACCAGATCCTGACTGCCGACCTGCCGGAGGGCACACCCGGAGGCGCCATCGTCTACTGCGCAACCCGGCGGCGGACCGAAGAGGTGGCGGAGTTCCTGCGAGCCAAGGAGGTTGCGGCGGACCACTTTCACGCCGGGCTGCCGCCCGAGAGCAAGAAAAGCGTCCAGCAGCGCTTCATCGGCGGCGAACTGCGCGTGATCGCAGCCACCAATGCCTTCGGCATGGGCATCGACAAACCGGACGTGCGGCTGGTGATCCACGCCGACATTCCGGGATCGCTGGAGAACTACGTGCAGGAAGCGGGCCGCGCCGGTCGCGACCGGCAGACCGCACGCTGCGTGCTCCTCTATGCAACGGACGACGTGGAGCGGCAGTTCGGCATGTCGGCGCGGTCGCGGCTCACCCGGCGGGAGATCCACGGCGTGCTGCGCGCGTTGCGCAACCTGGACCGCAAGAAACGCCCGGGCGGCGCGGTCGTGGCCACCGCCGGCGAGATCCTCAGCGAGGACGACGAAAAGGTATTCGAGCGAGACTCGGCCACCGACGACACCCGCGTGCGGACCGCCCTCGCGTGGCTGGAGGAGGCGGTGCTGCTCACACGGGAGGAGAACCGGGTACAGGTGTTCCCTTCGTCCCTCCGGGTCAGCTCGGTGGAGGAGGCGCGCGCCAAGCTCGACAAACAACCCATGGCGGACACGTATCGCCGCCAGTTGCTGGCGCTCGCCGCGACGCTGATCGACGCCGATCCCGACGACGGCATCTCCACCGACGAACTGATGGGTGTATCGGGTCTGAGCGCCGAGGGCGTGCGCGGCGCCCTCTACGACCTGGAGCGGCTGGGCATAGCCAGCAACGACACGGCGCTGACCGCCTTTGTCCATGCCGGGGTGGAGCGCAGCTCGCGGAAACGTCTCGAAGAGGCGGCGGCTCTGGAGACCACGTTGATAGAGCACCTGCGCCAGACGGCGCCGGATATGGGCAAGGGCGACACCTCGGCGCTGCATTTGCGGGTCGCCGCCCAGGTGCTGCGGGAAGAGGGGGTGGCCGATCCCCTGCCAGAACGGCTCTGGCGGATCCTCCGCGGCCTCGCATACGACGGTCAGGGCGAAGGGGGCGGCGCCGGCAGCCTGCGGGTGCGCAAGCGAGACGCGGAGACGGTGCAGGTCACTCTGCAACGCGAGTGGACGGCATTGACGAAGACCGCGGCGCTCAGACGCGCGGCGGCGAAGCGCTTGCTCGAGCACCTGCTCGCCTGCCTGCCATCCGGGCAGCGGGGCACGGATCTGCTGGCCGAGACCACCCTCGGCAAGCTGCTGGCAGCGATTGAGTCCGACATCATTCTCAAGAGCGAAGTCAGGAAATCAGGCAAATTGCTGGACCGCGCCCTCCTGTGGCTGCACGAGCAGGAGGTCATCCGCCTCCACAAGGGCTTGGCGGTATTCCGTCCGGCCATGACCATCCGCCTCACGCAGGAGAAGCAACGACGCGGTTTCGCGAACACCGACTTCGAGCCACTCAGGCTCCACTACAAGGGGCAGGTGCTGCAGGTCCACGTGATGGTGGAGTTCGCACGGCGGGGCCTCGACGCCATGGCCGAGGCCCTGCAACTCGCCATGGACTATTTCAGCTTTCCGGAGGAGGAATTCCTGCACCGCTGGCTGCCGGACCGGGACAAGGAGCTTGACCGGGAAACCACGCCAGAATCGTGGCGGACCATCGTCGAGAACCTCAAGAACCCTGTCCAGAAGCGCATCGTCGCGGATAATCGGGAGCAGACGAACGTACTCGTGCTCGCCGGTCCGGGCTCCGGCAAGACGCGGGTGCTGGTGCATCGCATCGCCTACCTGCTACGCGCGAGGCGCGAGCACCCCCGCGGCATCCTGGCGCTGGCCTACAACCGGCACGCGGCGGTCGAGATCCGGCGTCGCCTCGAGGATCTGATCGGCGACGACGCCCGCGGGGTGACCGTGCTCACGTGCCACGGTCTCGCCATGCGGCTGGCCGGCGCCAGCTTTACGGGAAGGGCGGATCGTCCGGACAGAGAGGATTTCCAGGAAGTGCTGCGGCAGGCGGTTGCCCTGCTGCGCGGGGAGGGTCTTGCACCGGAGGAAGCCGACGAGCAGCGCGAGCGGCTGCTGGCCGGCTTTCGCTGGATCCTCGTGGACGAGTACCAGGACATCGGCCCGGATCAATACGAGTTGATTTCGGCGCTGGCCGGCCGAACCATCGAGGACGAGGACCGCAAGCTCACCCTCTTCGCGGTCGGCGATGACGACCAGAACATCTAC
Source organism: Vicinamibacterales bacterium (assembly GCA_965220695.1). GTDB lineage: Bacteria > Acidobacteriota > Vicinamibacteria > Vicinamibacterales > UBA8438 > UBA9620. Next base: position 2,435,108 of record OZ244838.1, read on the forward strand.
GCCTTCAACGGCGCGTCGGTGGAATTCATCCGGCGCTTCGAGGCGGACTACGGGCCGAAGCCCACCTACCTGACCGACAACTACCGTTCCTCCGGCCACATCATCGCCGCGGCCAATGCGCTGATCGAGCCGGCGCGTCACCGGTTGAAGGCCGGGCATCCGATCGGCGTCGACACGGCTCGCGCGAAGGATCCGGCCGGGGGCGCCTGGGATGAACTGGACCCGGTTGCCTGCGGCCGTGTCCAGATTCTTCCCGCGGCGACCGAACCGATCTCGCAGGCGCGGGTTGTGATGACGGAGTTGCAGCGCCTCGCGGGTCTCTCGCCGGAGTGGGACTGGTCCAGGTCCGCGGTGATCGCGCGCGAGTGGAAGTACCTGGACCCGGTGCGTGCATTCTGCGAGGTTCACGGAATTCCGGCCCAAATGGGCAACGAAGAAATCCCGAGCTTCTGGCGATTGAGGGAGACCAGGCAACTTGTCGACTGGGTACGCGAGCGCGAGACCCGCCTCGTGAACGGTGCAGAGCTCCACGGGTGGATGGATGCACGTCCCCCGGGTCCCTGGATCGCGCTGCTGCGGGAAGCCCTGGACGAGCACGTACTGGACACCGGCGGCGCAGACGTGCCCATGGACCACTTCATCGAATGGCTGGCCGAGTGGGGGCGGGACGCCCGCCGCCGCCAGCACGGGCTTCTGCTGTTGACCGCGCACCGCGCAAAGGGGTTGGAGTTCGACCACGTGGCGGTGCTCGACGGAGGCTGGGACCGCATCGGCCCCGGCGAGGACCGGGACGCGCCACGCAGGCTCTACTACGTGGCCATGACCCGCGCCCGGCAGACCCTCGCCCTCGCGCGTTTTGAGCCATTGCACCCGCGGCGCGACGCCGCGCGGCCGAATGTCGTCAGAGAATCCGACGCCCCCGCGTACTCGGGGCGCTCGCATCCGCTGCCGCACGGTTTGCCGGCAAACGGCTCGGTTCTCCGCCGCGCCGCCGAAGTCTTGCCGCCGGCCGCCCCGGAGCTCGCACGCCAACATCGGCGGCTGCGCTTGCGCGAGGTCAATCTGGGCTTCGCGGGCCGGCATCACGCCAGCCATCAGGTGCATCGCGCCATCGCCGCCCTGTCGCCCGGTGATCCGCTGGAGGTGCGGGTGGTCGAGCCAGGACGCTGGGATTTGCTGAACCGGTCGGGAACGCTCGTAGGGCGTCTTGCCTCAGGCTTCGAACCGCCGCCCGCGGCACGGTGCTGCTCTGCCACGGTCCTCGCCGTCGTGGCGTGGAGCCGCGACGCGTCGGAACCACCGTACCGCGACCACTTGCAGTGCGATCACTGGGAGGTGGTGACGCCGGAACTGGTCTTCGAGCCGGACCGGCACGCACCTCCAAATGGCACACCTGTCCGGTCATCGGCCGCCACGACCCAACCCAGGGCGAAACCCGCCGCGGCGAAGACGTTGAAGAGACGCTGACCGTCATCTGCGATTCGTCGCATTCAGCGCCAGCAGTTCAGCCAGCGCGTCGTCGTCCGAGATTTCGGCAGGCCAGCCGTACGCGGACGCGACGGCGCTGTCGAGGTTGGTGTGGGCGTTGGCGAGCCATTGCGGGCGGGCGTTGTAGAGATTCGTCAGCGTGCGTTTTTTGAGCACGGTCGCTGCGTCGTCATCGCGGGGGACCGGACGTTTCGGGTAGCCAGGAACCGGCTCGTCGACCCACTCCACCCACTCCGGCGGGTTGAGCCACCGGTCGCGCAAGCCGATCAGCCGGCGCGCGGCATCGGCGATGGCGGTCGCACGCGGGTCGCACGCGTAGTCGGTCGCGGGCACGTTCGGCGTCAGGCCGTCCGGGAACGGAAACGTCTCGAAGGTGGTGCTCGGGGTGTAGCGCGGATCGTTGCCCTTTCCGAGCCAAGTGCAGAGCCGGAGCGACCAGAGCTCGTGAAACCGGCTGTGGAGGATGCCGAAGGTCGTATCGTCGTCCCGTACGATAACGATCAGTTGATGATCGGGACAGATGCGCACGTCGCACCAGACGAACAACCGGTACTTGGCGACAGTTGGTGTGGCGATATAACGCGACAGGCCGCTGAGCGCCCCCCACATTCCGGGTCGCGGGTCAGCGTGCCGCCACCAGCGCTCGCGATGGGCCTTGCGCCGAACAGTGCTGCGCATCGGATAGACGTGCTCTTTGACCCACTGGAACGGCTCCTCGTACAGGGCCGCGTCGGCTTCGGACATCGTCCAGCCGAAGTCGACGATCCATTTCCCGGCCGACCGACGGGTTAGGTCCATGCCGTTCACCCACGGCTTCAGCACGTCCGCATTCGTGCGGCCGTTGGGATTCGCAGGCAGGAGGAGCCACTCGCGCGCCTGACTGCCCGAAATATCGAAGGGACCGCCCTTTTGGTCGGCGACGAACGCCACGCGAGCGTTGGCGGGTAGGCGACGTGCCAGAGTGAGGTCAACCCCTTGGTGGTCTCGAATGCCGGTGAGATCGGTATGGATCTCGTCCACAGGCTGCCCGTCGAGCCGAGGCATCGATACTGCATCATCGTCGCAGTGTGCGAAGCAGATCAGAGACACTCGGACTGCGGCGCCGTCGTTGACCCATGGTTCGTCACCCCATGCCTCGAAGATCCGATGGCCGTCAGTTGCAGATTGCAGGGCGGGCAGGTTCCAGCCTCCTCGGATGGAGTTGGTCGCAACGAGCCCGGCCCGTGCCGCATTTCCCGATGCGATCTGCCTGCCTGCCTTCTCGAACCAGTAGCAGACGAGATCAGCCCTGGCCAACACGCGCTTGGTGTAGGTGCTGCGAAGCTGGGACACGTACTCCTCGCCGAGCTGCCGGATCTGAAACTTGGTCCCCAGAAACGGCGGGTTGCCGATCACGACATCCGCCACCGGCCAGTCCGGTTCGGTGCTGTCCGGTGTCAGGATCGCATCGCGGCACTCGATGGTGTCCAGGGGCTTGAGGATCGGGTCGCGAGCCTCTGAGAAGCCGTTGCGGCGCATCCACTGGATCTCGCCGATCCAGACCGAGACGCGGGCCAGCTCGGCCGCGTAGGGGTTAACCTCGATGCCCTTGACATTCGCCGGGCCGATCTCCGGGAACGCCCGCTGGAAGCCGAGGGCTTCCGCCTCGAGTTGCACGCGGTGCTCGAGATCCTTGAGCGACTGCAAGGCAAGATAGAGGAAGTTGCCCGAGCCGCAGGCCGGGTCGAGCACCGTGAACGCGCGCAGCCGGTTGAGGAACGCCCGGTACCGCCGTTCGGCCTCCGTGTGTCGTCTTGCACGGGCGGCGCGCGACTTGGCGGATTCTGCACGTTCCAGCTCGGCGGCGATCCCGGTCTTTTCCGCGTTCCACTCGGCGAGCCACGGTCGGATCACTACCGGCTCGACGATCAGCATGATCTTGTCGCGGTCGGTGTAATGCGCGCCGAGTTGCGTGCGTTTGCCGGGATCGAGCCCGCGCTCGAACAGCGTACCGAGAATCGACGGGTCGATCTCCGACCAGTCGAGGTCCGACGCCGCCAGCACCATCTCGATTTCGGACGCCTCCAACGGCAGCGCGTCGCGGTCGTCGAACAGCCCGCCGTTGAACCAGGCGACCGGCTCGAAGCCGACCCGGCCGCCGGAGGCCATCACCTCGAAGAGGGTGCCGGCGAGATCGGTGAAGTGCTTCGGGATGCGCCGCGCCTGTCGCAGCATGCGCGTGAACATGTGATCGGGCAGCAGCCCCACGTCGTCGGCGAACATGCAGAAGACGAGCCGGTTGACGAAGTGCGCGACCGCCTGCGGATCGTGGCCGCGCTCCCTCAACGCCTGCGCGACCATGGCGAAGGACGCCGCCGCGCGCTCGGTAAGCGATTGCCGGGTTTCGTCCGGCCGAAGCTGATCGGGATTCGCGAACGCCCACTTGAGCATGTCGCGCGTCGACGCGTCGGCGAGGTCGTCCAGGCCGAATTCATAGGTCTCGCTGACACTGTTCGTCCAGTTGGTGCGGATGCGGAACCGCATCATGTCCGAGACGATCAGCAGAGGTGGGTTCTCCAGCGCCAGCGCGTACTGCCGGAGTTGAGCGAACGCGGCGTCGAGGTCAGCACGCCGGCCCTTGTATTCCCAGGCGAAGTGGTGGCGTTTCCAGACGTCGGCCCAGCCCTCGCCGCCCGAGTCCTTGCGCGCGCCGCGCTCGAAACAATAGGTCTCGCCGGATGGGTCGGCTTCAGCCGGCGTCGGCTCATCCAGCAGCCGGCAGAGGTCGATGAAGTGCTCCTGCGAACCGGAACGCTCCTTCAGCGCAGAGGCGCGCCACTTGGCAATGAACTCGTCTGCGGTCACGGTGTTGTCCGGTAGTTACGCGTCACGGCTCTTCACCGTTCAACGTCAGGCCGCCCGCAGCGCCGTGTGCAGCACGTGGCCGACACTGCTCCTCCTGCCGAACAGCGTCCCGTCCGGCACAGTCTCGACCGGCCGCGACGGGTAATCAGGAAACGCTGGCCCCGTTCGACGTCCTTGATGAGCTTGAAAAACTGCCGGGGGGCGTTCGTCAGGGAGATGGTACGCATGGACCGAATCCAATACATGCTACTTCTTCAATAAAGATAGGCCCCAACCGGGCTCGGTCGCGCGATGCCAGCAGCGCATCGGTGCCGAACGGGCTTCTCCTCGTTGTGCCAATCTTTCCGCCGCTGGTCGCGGGTGGCGTCGGACACCGTCGTGCGTTGATATTCTTTGGGAATCGAGGTCGCGTACGACCAAATCTCGTCGTCGTCCCCGCGTAGCCACCTCGTCCCCAACGTCACCACGCTCGATGTGTTTCTCTATGCAGCGAGACGACTCGCCGAACATCGCCGAACGAATCTACTCATAGACCGAGAACGTCGAGAAGCCGTTGCAGACGCTCGTCGTACCGTGCCGCGCGCCGCAGATCGGACAGGGTGAATCGCTGGATCAACTGAACCGCCGTCGGCGGTTTGCCGTTTTCGCGCCAGACCTTTCGAAGCTCCGCCACCGCGTCACCTGCCGCAACGCGCCGCCGCATCGCCTTTCAACCTATCTTCGGGACGCCGCCGAGCACCCCCGCCCGGTACTTGGGGTAGAGACGGGTGTCGCGGCGGAGGCCCCGGACATCCTGGACGCCGTGCACCCGGGTCGCGCCGTCGCGGGTCTTCTCGACGATGAAGACCTCTTCCTTCTCCAGGTCGTCGAGCAGTCCGACGTTGTGCGAGGTGACCAGAAGCTGTGCATCGCGAGGGTTGGATTCACGGGCATGAAACCAGCCGAGTATCTCGCCGACGATATCCACGTGAAGATCTCCGTCGATCTCGTCGATAACCGCTGGACAGCCCCGGCCGAGCGCGATATTGAGCTGAGGCAGCAGGTGGAACAGGCGTGTCGTCCCGCTGGATTCGAGGGACAGAGGGACAGGACTGTCGAGTCCGTGGTGCTTAAAGGACACCACCTTCTTGTGATAGGGGTCTGGAGTATCGACCTCAACAACTTCTACGTCGAGAATCCCCAGGTCGCTGGACTGGATCTGCTTCTCGATCCAGGTTCTCAACTCGGACCTGCCCTCGAAGATCTCGATGACCGTCTTGGTTGGAACCGTCCATTTCCTGAGATGAGAAACATTGGTCGATCTCACGAGACGTTGCAGCCATTTGGTGATTCGCGTCGCAAGGGGCACGTTGAGCAACGCGAGCGTGGCTATCACGGACGCGTCGTCTCGAATCGCGTTGAGGCCGCCATCGATCGGTCTGAGTCCGAGCACGCCGGCAATCTCGCCGGAGATATGGATGCGCTCACCCGGGCCTCCGCGCTCGAAGAGACGGCGCGGTCGGCCCTTCGGGAAATGGAACAGTGCTTCGTGACGGAAGACTTCCTGCTCGACATCGGGGGTGTTCCGCCCCACGGCGACCTCGTATCGGAACAGTTGTGGGGCTTCGTCCGGCGCCAGCCAATCTGCCTCGAGCTCCAGGCAGAATCTGGTCGGTTTCCCCTGGGTCAGTTTCGAGAAGAAAGGAACGAGCGCCTTGATCGGGTTGTTCTCCTCCGAGGGTAACGCGGATGACGCGACGCGGGCCATAGCGGTCAGCGCCCTCAACAGTGTCGTCTTGCCCGACCCGTTCGGCCCCATAAGCACGGCAACGGAAGGAAGTCGAACATCCGGCCTGACCGCGCTGCGCCGGAAACGCGGCAGGTCGGGGGCAGTGCCCGGAATACGCAGGTCGAGAACCACCTCTCTCGGGCCGACGGGGAATTCTGTTCCATCTCGACACGCGAACCGCGCGCCGCCCGTGGTCACGTTCCGACTCGCGAACACGGCCGCTGCATGGTGTGAAGTATTTGATTGACTGCACCGGCGTTGACTGGTACGGTCCGGGCAGTTGCGAGAAACGCGCGTCGGTTGGGGAAGGAACGCGCGTCCTGCTGCGGTCGCCGTGGCCGTGTGGAGGCCAGGTCGTCTGATTCTACAGGAGGAAAGATGATGCGGAGCCGGCAGGTCGTACTCAGTTTCGTGTTCGCGCTCCCGGTCCTGCTCGCGGCGCAGCCTGCCGCGGCGCAGGATACCTCCTTGGGCGATGTGTTCCTGGGCTACACGTTTCTCGGCAACGATGACCTTGCCGTGAACTCCAGCAACCTGCCGTGGGGTTGGGCCGGCGGCGGAGAGTATCGGGTGAACGAATGGCTCTCGCTCGCCGCCGACGTCGGGGGCAACTACAAATACGGCCTCGACCCCTGCGGCGTCGACGAACCCCTTGGCAACCCCCAATGCAGGCTGCTGGAGGGGGTCGAGACCCCTGGTCCGACCGTGGAGTTCCAGGCGCTGTCCTTCCACCGGACGGAAAGGGAATACTGCTCGCCCAGGCTGCAGCCGACCGAAGCGCTGCCTGACAACCCCGGCTGCGAGGTATCGCTCAACTCCGCCTCCCTGCTGGGCGGTCCGAGGCTGTCGCTGCGGACGGGCAATGTGAGGGTCTTCGCTCACGTGATGCCGGGGATCGTGCGCTCCACACGGAGCATCGACTTCTACACGCATACGGCGGTCAACTTCGCGATCATGCCCGGCGGCGGTGTCGAGATCGACATCAACGACCAGGTCTCCATCCGCTTTCAGGGCGACTTTCGGCGTGTCTTTTTTCCCGACCCCGACAACTCGAACTCCTCGCTGGTCGACCGGAACGACCACAACGAGTTCCGGTTCATGACGGGATTCTCGTTCAAGCTCGGCGAGCGGTAGTGAAAGCCGGAGGAAGCGAATGATCCATGCTGGATTGCAGGATATCCAAATGGTTGGATCACGCGGTTCGTCGTCCACCTTGTGCTTGCACGTAAGACACTGCAAGCACAAGGGTTATCTACGGGACATGTCCGCGGCAGACAGGCACGCCGTTTGCATGAATACCGTAGATAGTCGGTAACTCGAGATGACGCTCGGTGCGAACGAACAGGTTTCCTTCGACTGAAGGCAATAACCCGTGAGAACACTCGTCAATCGATTCGGAGTGGAGGGTTGAATGGGCACACGGAAGCTCGGTATCTGTATCGTGGCTGCGCTCGCCTGCGTGGCTCTTGCCTCGGCTGACGCCGCCGCGCAAAGTCAGTTCAGCGGCCAGGTCACCGACGACACCGGGGGCGTGCTTCCCGGCGTGACGGTCGAGATCAGCAATCCGGAAATGATCGGAGGCGCGCGCATAGCCGTGACCGATGGGCAGGGCCGGTACACCGTCATCGATCTCCGCCCGGGCAGCTACACGCTCACCTTCACGCTGGCGGGCTTCGCGACCCAGATCAGGACCGACGTGGTCCTGGCGGGCGACGTGGCCTTGCCGGTCGACGTGGAGATGTCGGTCGGCGCGGTCGAAGAGACGATCACGGTGTCGGGCGAATCGCCGGTGGTCGACATCCAGCAGGCGGAGAACACCGCCGTGCTGACCCAGGAGACGCTCGAGTTCATCCCGACCGGGCGCAGCATCTACAACTTTGCGGCCTTGGTGCCGGGCATCAAGCCCGAACTCGGGTTCGGTCTCAATGCGCAGGACATCGCGGGGTCGCGGAATACGCAGCAGGTCTATATGTCCGGCCGCGGGACCAGCCCCCTGGAGTCGGGACTGTATGTCGACGGGCTCGACGTCAACACGATGGCGAACGACGGGGCCACCAAGCAATACATGAATCCGATGGAGGCGGCCGAGACGACGTTCACGACGTCGGGGATGGGCGCCGAGACGGGGACGTCGGGGATCCGCATCAACATCATCCCGAGGGACGGCGGCAACAATCTGAGCGGCCAGTTCTTCGGCGGCGGGACCCAGCGGGGCATGACGTTCGAGAACTTCAACAGCAGAATGGGCGCGATGGGCATTCGCGGGCCTTCGGACGACGAAGTGTATGGCGTCGAAGGGGCGGAGTCGGGCACCCCGAAGATCAGCAAGGTGTACGACGTGAACGTCGGCATCGGCGGCCCGATTCTGCGCGACAGGCTGTGGTTCTACTCGTCGTATCGCGACTGGGGCTCGGACAACATCGAGCTCAACACGTTCAACCGCGACGGCTCGCCGGCGGTCGACGACAGCCGGATGAACAGCATCCTGCTGCGGCTGACCACGCAGTTGGGCACGCGGAACAAGCTGGCGTCCTCGTTCGACCGGATCTGGAAGCGCCAGCCCCACCAGTTCGGACCGGACATCGACCGGGAGACCGCTTCGAGGACGACGTCGCCCGAGATCAACTACTACACCGCGACCGCGAAGTGGACGTCGACCGTCAGCAACCGCAGCCTCATCGAGCTGGGCTGGTCCGGCATCGGGCAGGCCTGGCGCTCTTCGAGCCAAGCGGGAATCGACAAGCCCCGGCCGTCGAACGTGACGCAGTGCCTCTCCACGCCCTGCGCGCCGCAGGGCGCGGCCGACCTCGCGATCCAGTCGGTGGGCGGCGACCCCTGGTACAGCGTCCTGAGGCGACGCGACGGACGGCTGGAGAGCTTGCGGTACCAGTCCGCCGGCTCGCAGGTCACCGACTACCCGTATCGCCAGTCCGTCACCGGTTCCTACTCGTATGTGACCGGTTCGCACAACGTCAAGGTGGGGTTCACGAACCGCTGGGGTCGTCAGACCCGCGCCGAGATCGTCAACGGCGACATCACACAGGTGAACTACAACGACAACCAGACCAACCCCTGGGGCCACAGCCTCGACTGGGTCGATGCCAACCACACGAATGCGAACTGTGACACGAACGGGCTCAACTGCGGCCTGCTCGGCCTCCCGACGTCGGTGTCGGTCCGCAGCACGCCGAGCCAGAACACGAAGCGGGTCGACTTCGACTATGGCATCTATGCGCAGGACCAGTGGACGATCGACCGCCTGACGCTCAACTACGGCATCCGGGCGGAAGGCGGCCGCATCAGCAACCCGGCGCAGACCAAACCGGCGGGCCGGTTCTCGGCGGCCAAGGAGTTCCAGCAGCTCTCGGGCGACTTCTTCCCGCAGATCGGTCCGGACTGGTCGCCGCGCTTCAGCGCCGCGTACGACGTCTTCGGCAACGGCAAGACGGCGCTGAAATCGAGTTGGAACCGGTACTACGGCACCTTCGGGTTCACCTGGCTCCTGAATCTCGATGCCTACGCCCCGGCCGAGCTGCGCAGCGACACTCGAGACTGGTACGACGTGACGCTGGTGCCGGGGACCGACACCCCGATGGGAACAGAGGGCTGCGAGACGACCGGCACCTGCGCCAACCCCTACGGGACCGACGGCGACAACATCCCGCAGAACTGGGAGATCGGGGTTCCGAACAACGACCTCTTCGCGTTGGGGTCCAGCCGGGTCATCTGCACCGAAGGACTGACGCCGTTCAACGGGCGGTTCACCTGCGACCAGGACTGGCAGCGCCGGGGCGACGACGTGTTGACGTTCGCGCTCCAGCAGGAGGTCATGAACGGCGTCTCGGTGAACTTCGAGTGGCGCCGCCGGTGGACGCGGGAAGAAGATGCGAACGTCCGGGTCAACCGCTTCTTCGACTACAGCAACGGCGAGTTCCAGGACAACGACGTCTGGGTGCACGAGACCGACGTCGTCGCGCCGTTGCCCTACACCGGGCTCATCCCGATCTACAGCATCTACCCGAGCGAAGAAGCGAAGGCCGGGTCCGTGGACGCCACCATCCCGAAGTCCGCCAATTGGCTGGATCGCTACACGGGTTTCGAAGTGGGCATCAACGCGAGGCTGCCGAACGGCGGCACGATCTTCGGCGCGTGGACGGCCGAGGTCCCGGGCGAGAGCAGCGGCTCGGGTATCAACAACCACTGCGGCGGGACGATCTTCGAGGGCGACAACCCGAACTCCCTCCGGTTCTGCAACGAGTTCGACAACCCGGGCAACTGGCTGCACGAATTCAAGCTCTCGGGCGCGTACCCGCTGCCGTGGTACCAGATCCAGCTTGCCGGCACGCTCCAGGCGTATCCGGGCAACAGCATGTGGGAGTACTGGTACTTCTCGCGGAGGTTCTACTACCCGTCGATCTACGCGAGATACGACTCGCAGTTCTACAACGACACCAACTGCGTCGCTCCGTGCACGGTCGGCGCGTTGTTCAACACCACCGGCGGGCGCGGCAAGACCGGACAGTATTCCACGAGCAGCAACGGCACCTCTCGGGAGCTCCTGCCATACGCATCCGTCAAGAACCTGCCCTACTTCACCCAGCTCGACCTGAGCATGGCGAGGATCTTCAACGTCGACAACTGGCGCATCGACACCCGCTTCGAAGCGTTCAACATCTTCAATGCGGGGACCGTGCTGGGGATAAATAACGGCACCGGCACGACCTACGGCGGCCAAGCCATCGACACTTGGGAAGCGAGGCGGGTCATGACCGGGCGTGTCCTGCGGTTGTCGATGACGGCGAGGTTCTGACACGAACGAGACGCGAGTCGGAAGGAACCGGTGGGGGCGCTTGCCTCCACCGGTTCTCTTTTGTACGGTTGCACGAAATGACGTGGTCTGCTGAAGCACGGGGACGCGCCGTCCTGCTCCTCTTCTTCCTGGGTCTGGCGACGGACACGGGCGCCGAGCCCGCGGGTGCGCCGACCTTCACCAGGGACGTGGCGCCGATCCTGTACGAGCACTGCGTCGCGTGTCATCGACCGGGTCAGATCGCGCCGATGTCGCTCATCACCTACGGCGAGACCCGCCCCTGGGCGCGGGCCATCAAACTCAAGGTCGAAACCCGGGAGATGCCGCCCTGGAACGCCCAACACGGCATCCAGGCCTACAAGAACGACCCGTCGCTGCCGCAGGCGGCGGTCGACACGATCAGCGCCTGGGTCGACGGCGGCGCGCCGGAAGGGAACGCCGCGGACCTGCCCGAGGCGCCGACCTTTCCCGAAGGGTGGTCCATCGGCGAGCCCGACTACGTGTTCACGATGATCGAACCCTACGTGGTGCCGGCCGGCGGGACGGTGCCGTATCTCTACTTCGACGTCCCCACTGGCCTCACCGAAGACATCTTCATCTCTGCCAGCGAGGTCAGGCCCGGAGACACGCGTGTGGTGCACCACGTGACCACGGCCGTGGTCCCGGGTGATGACGTACCGGTGAACGGAACGCCGAAGCTCGAACGCACCCGGACGCCCGTCGAGGGCGCCCGGCTCAGTCAGTACGTGCCGAACAACAGCCGCTGGGGCTTCGGCGAGGGGATGATCGCCCGGCTGCCCGCCAGCGCCCTGATCGAGGCCGAGATGCACTACACGACCGTCGGCTCGCCGGTCGCCGACCAGACCAGTTGGGGGGTCGTGCTGGCGCAGGGGCCGGTGTCCGAGCCGCGGCTGAGCAAGGGGGGCATCGTCTCGGCCGGCGAGCAGTTCGTGATCCCGCCGCACGACCCGAACTTCGAGCTCGTCGGCCGCCGCATCTTTCTGCAGGACGCGTTTCTGCTGGACATGGCGCCGCACATGCACTCGCGCGGGAAGGACATGACCTACACGGTCGTGCGGCCGGGCGGCGAGCGGGTCGTCGCCCTCTCGGTGCCGAAGTACGACTTCAACTGGCAGCACATCTACGAGCTGGCCCGGCCGATCTTCATGCCGAAGGGCTCGGTGCTCGAAGTGGTGATGCACTTCGACAACTCGGCCGGCAACCGGGACAATCCGGATCCCAACGCCGAGGTCCGCTTCGGCGATCAGACCTGGGAAGAGATGGCGTTCGGGTTCTACAGCTACGCCGAGAGCGACAACCCATAGCCTGGTCCGGCTCTCTCCCATGCGCGAGTGCGAGTGCCCTGCCCCCGGCCAGGCCGCGTCCGTCGCGTCCGGCCGCACCTATAATGAGTTGCTCGCACAGTCAGGAGGGCGCATGAAACTCGTCACGGTGCGCTACGGCATCTTCGCCTGGATGCTCATGGCGTCGCTGGCCGGCGGCGTCTCGGCCCAGGGCCGGTTGATCGACGTGAAGAGTCTGAGCTGCAGCTTCCTCGTCATCGCCACGGGGACCTGGACGGACGGCAACGCCGAAGGACGCGTGGGTGGCTCCCTGCTGACGGTGCGGTTCGGGGCGATCGACATGGAGGCCGCCGCCTCCGTCGTCGACGCCGGCCTGCCGATCACCGAGGTCGACCCCGTCGAGCCCTACGGTCCGTCGCATCTCATCACGCGGGTCACCGACGACTACCTCCATTTCATCCAGATGTTCACGGCCGGCGTGCTCTTCACGACCACCGTCATCAATCGCGAAACCGTCGGCGGCAAGCTCATGGCGGTCCACACGCGCCACGTGTATGCCGACGCGGCCGATCCGTCGGCGACCACGCGGCCCGAGCAGTATTACGGCGATTGTGAAGTCGGGCGGTAGTCAGGGTCCGACGGCAGGCACGGCATGCGGGAGCGCCATAGTCGAAACCGCATAACAAGGCTCGCAACGATGGGACGACGAGCGGTGTTTCCCCTGGCGGTTCTGCTCGCGGCCGCGGGGTGCACGGCCGCGGGGTGCGGGGCCCCGGGTACCGAGGCGCCGGACGCGAGCGCGGCGTCGGGAACGAACGGCGGACGCGAGTGGTTCACCGACCGCGCCGCGGCGTCCGGTCTCGACTTCGTGCACTTCAACGGCATGTCCGGAGCGTACTATCAGCCGGAGGGCATCGGATCGGGTGTGGCGCTGTTCGACTTCGACAACGACGGCGACCTCGACGTCTACCTGGTGCAGGGCCGCATGCTCGGGACGGGTGCGCCGCTGATCCCGCCCCCGGACGGGCCGCTCACCGATCGCCTGTATCGCAACGATCTGGATGGATCGGGCGACCCGACCCGGCTGCAGTTCACCGACGTGACCGAAGAGAGCGGGCTCGCGGCGGACGGTTACGGCATGGGCGTGGCCACGGGTGACATCGACAACGACGGCTGGGTCGACCTGTATGTCACGGCGTTCGGGTCGAACCAACTGTTCCGGAACAACGGGGACGGCAGCTTCAGCGATATCTCGCAGCCGTCCGGCACGGACGACCCGGCCTGGAGCGTGTCCGCTTCGTTCGTGGATGTCGACCGCGACGGATGGCTCGATCTGTTCGTCGGGAACTACCTGCGCTATTCGATCGAGACGCACACCCCCTGTCTCAGCCGGTCGGGGGCGCCCGACTACTGCTCGCCGCAGATGAGCCGGGCAGAGCCGGACCGCCTTTACCGGAACCTCGGGGACGGCACGTTCGCCGACGTCACCGCCGCCGCCGGGCTGGCGCGCGAGTTCGGGCCCGCGCTCGGCGTCGCGACCGCCGACTTCGACAACGACGGCTGGATCGACATCTTCGTCGCCAACGATCTGCAGGAGAACCAGTTGTGGATCAACCGTCAGGACGGTACCTTCATGAACATGGCGCCGCTCTGGGGCGCGGCGGTGGGCGTCAACGGGGATCCCAAGAGCGACATGGGGGTGGACGCGGGCGACTTCGACGACGATGGAGACGAAGACCTGTTCATCACCGAGCTGACCGGTGAAGGCAACACGCTGTATGTCAACGACGGCGCCGGGCTGTTCGAAGAACAGAGCGTCCGCACCGGCATCCGCGCTGCCAGCCTGCGCTACACCGGCTTCGGCGCGGCCTGGGTCGACTTCGACAACGACGGACGGCTTGACGTCGCCGCGGTCAACGGACGGGTGGTGCTGGACCACGAGGCGCGGGGGCCCGACAATCCCTTTCCGTTGCAGCAGCGCAACCTGCTGCAACGCAATCTCGGTGACGGGCGGTTCGAGGACGTGACCGACCGCGGCGGCGCGGTCTTCGCGCACGCGGAGGTGAGCCGCGGCGCGGCGTTCGGCGACGTCGACAACGACGGCGACGTGGACATGGTGGTGAACAACGCGGCCGGACCGGTCCGCCTGCTGATCAACGACCTCGGGCACCGGAACCACTGGGTCGGGCTGCGGCTCGTCGGGCGCGGCACGCCGCGCGACATGCCCGGGGCGCGTGTAGCGGTGACGACGCCGGATGGGACAGTCCGCTGGCGGCGCGCGCGCGCGGACGGAAGCTACGCGTCGGCCAACGATCCGCGCGTGCTCGTCGGCCTCGGCGACGCCGCTGACCCGGTGCAGGTGCGGGTCACCTGGCCGGACGGGCAGGTCGAAGCGTGGAGCGGCGTGCCGGCCGACCGCTACACGACGCTGACCCAGGGAGGTGGGCAATGATCCGGGACCGGCGGCCGGCTCGGTTGCGCGCCGCCGCCTCCGTGGCCGGAGCCGGTGCGCTGACCGCGCTGGTGCTGGCGGTCGGGGCCTGCGCGCCGCCTGAGGACGCCCCCTCGACGAACGGGTCACCCGGGGCGGACGCGATCGGGACACTGCGCACGGTCACGCTGCCCGATCTGTCGACGCTGGCCGAGCCGGTGCAGGACCAGATACGCGAACGGTTCGCCGCCGCCACCCCAAATGCCGGGACCGGCGCCGCGTCCGAGGAACGGGGCGCCGCGTTTGGCGAATTGGGTCTGGTCCTGATGGCGGCCGGCTTCCATGGCGCGGCCGAATCAAGCCTTCTGAATGCGCAAGCGCTGGCGCCGGCGGCCCCGCGCTGGCCCTACTATCTCGGTCACCTCCACAAGATTCGCGGCGAGCCGGCGAGAGCAGCGACGGCGTTCGAGCGCGTCGTCGAACTGCGCTCGACCGATCTGGCGGCCCTGGTCTGGCTGGGTGAGATGTATCTCGCCGACGGCCGCGCCGAGGCGGCGGAGCGCGTGTTCAACCATGCGGTGACGATCGAACCGGGGTCGGCCGCGGCGCTGTCCGGCGTGGGGCGCGCGGCGTTGGCACGCCGCGACTACGCCCGGTCGGCAGAGTATCTTGAGCGCGCCCTGTCGGTCGATCCCCGCGCGCTGAGTCTGCACAACACGGCCGCGATGGCCTATCAGCGGCTGGGCGCGCTGGACACGGCGGGCGCGCATCTCGACCAACGGGGCAGCGGCAAGCCGACGCTGCCCGACCCGTGGATGCAGGCCTACGAGCAGGCGCTGGACAGTGCGACGGCCTACCAGATTCGCGGCATGCAGGCGCTGGAGAGCGGGCGCCTGCCGGCGGCGCAGGACGCCTTCCGGCAGGGCCTCGCACTGGCGCCGGACGACCCGGCGCTGCTGTCCGGACTGGGCGAGACGCTGGCCCGATCGGGTGACACGAGCGGGGCCGTCTCGCAATTCGAAGCGGCGCTGCGCCGGGCGCCGGATCATCCCCAGGCGCTGTTCGGGCTCGGAATGCTGCTGAACCTGGACGGCCGCCCCGACCAGGCAATTGCACGATTCTCCGCGGCGGTCGACCGTCAGCCCGACTATCTGGAGGCGCGGCTGGCGTTGGCCGAGGCGCTGCGCGTCACCGGCCGGTTGCGGGAATCGTTGCCGCACCTGGAGCGCATCGTCACGCTGGCGCCCGGACTCGCCAATCCGTGGGTCGTGCAGGCGATGACACTTGTGCGCCTCGAGCGCTATCCGGAGGCGCGCGATCGCTTGACCGCGGCCCGACACGTCCACCCCGATCTCCCGGTGCTCGCCGATCTGCTGGTGCGCGTGCTGGCGGCGGCGCCCGACGATCGGGTGCGCGACGGCCGCCGCGCCCTGGAGCTGATGGAAGAACTGCTCGAGGGCCCGCAGAACTTCTCGATGGGCGAGGCGATGGCGATGACGCTGGCCGA
Organism: Vicinamibacterales bacterium; assembly: GCA_965220695.1. Lineage (GTDB taxonomy): Bacteria > Acidobacteriota > Vicinamibacteria > Vicinamibacterales > UBA8438 > UBA9620. The sequence continues at coordinate 2,451,260 of OZ244838.1, forward strand.
ACTGGGCCGCTTCGACGAGGCGGTCAACTGGCAACGGCAGGCCATGGCTTCCGCCCGCGCGGCGGGCCGCAGCGACCTCGCCGCAGGCATGGCGCAGAATCTCAGACTTTACGAGCAGCGCCGACCGTGCCGCACGCCGCTGGGGTGAGCATGTCCGTGCACCTGAGCCTGGCAGCCCGCCGCGGCGCCCGCTGGCGCGGGGGCACGCTCGTGCCGCTCGTCGCCTGTCTCGCGGCGTCCGCTGCGTCGGCGCAGCCGGCGCCCGTCCAGCCGGCGGGTCACGAGCGGATGCTGCAGGCGCTCGCGCAGGTGGCCGGCCGCACTGCCGACACAAACCTGTACCAGGGTGACGCGCCGGCCCGGCAGCTCCGCGAGCAACTGGCGGCCATGCCGCCCGAGTCGACCGACCAGGACCTGCTGACGGTGCGCATGCAGCTCGGGGCGCAAGAGCTGCGTCTCGGGAATGTGGCGGACGCGATCGAGCAGTTCACCCAGGCGCGCGCCCTGCTCGCGCAGATGCCAGGGGAAATCCCGGCGGTCGTGGCGATCGAGACCGCATTCCAGCTCGGGCTGGCCCACTTCCGGCTGGGGCAGACCCGGAACTGCGTGACGGAACAGCCGCCCGCGGGCTGCATCCTGCCGCTGACCGGCGCCGGCATCTTCACGCAGCAGGACGCCTCGAGACAGGCAATCCTCCATTTCGCCGAAGTGTTGCGGAACGAGCCGCCCGGGACCGAGCAGTATCTCGAAGCGCAGTGGCTGCTCAACATCGCCTACATGACGCTCGGCGGGTACCCGGACTGGATGCCCCAGGCGTATGTCCTACCGCCACGCGCATTCGACTCGGGCGAGCCGGCGCCCCGGTTCGCGAACGTCGCGCTGGCGCTGGGGCTCGACACCCCCGAGGCCGCCGACCTCTCGGGCGGGGCGGTCGGCGACGACTTCGACAACGACGGGTATCTGGACATCGTCGTCTCGACGATGGAGACGCGGGGCCAGCTCCGGTTCTTCAGGAACAACCGGGACGGCACGTTTACCGACCGCACGGACGCGGCCGGCCTGCGCGGTCTGTACGGCGGGCTCAACCTGGTGCAGGCCGACTACGACAACGACGGCAATGTCGATCTGCTGGTGCTCCGCGGCGCCTGGCTCGAACAGCACGGGCAACACCCGAACTCGCTGCTGCGGAACAATGGCGACGGCACCTTTACCGACGTGACGTTCGACGCGGGGCTGGGCGCGGTGCACTACCCCACGCAGACGGCGGCGTTCGCCGACTACGACAACGACGGCGACCTCGACCTGTATGTCGGCAACGAGACGACCGAGGCGTTTCAGGCGCCCTGTCAACTGTTCCGGAACGACGGCGAGGGCGCCTTCACCGATGTCGCCGCCGAGGCCGGCGTCGAGAACGGCCGGTTCAGCAAGTCCGTGGTGTGGGGAGACTTCGACGGCGACCGCTGGCCCGACCTGCATGTGTCGAACTACGGCCAGGCCAACCGCCTGTACCGCAACAACGCCGACGGGACCTTCACGGATGTGGCGCCGGAACTCGGCGTCAGCGGGCCGGAAGCCAGCTTTCCGGCCTGGTTCTGGGATTACGACAACGACGGGGCGCTGGATCTCTATGTGTCCGCCTATGTCGCCGGCACGGCCCATCTGGCCGCCGACGCGCTCGGCCTGCCGCTCGATATCGAGATGGCCACGCTCTACCGCGGCAACGGAGGTGGGCAATTCACCGACGTGTCGGTCCAGCAACGGATCTCCCGTCCCAGCGCACCGATGGGCTCTAATTTCGGCGACCTCGACAACGACGGGTTCCTCGACTTCTACCTCGGCACGGGAAATCCGCTGCTCGAGCACGTGATGCCGAACGTCATGTACCGGAACGACGTTGGAACCGGCTTCACCGACGTCACCGCGGCCGGCGGGTTCGGCACTCTGCAGAAGGGTCACGGCGTGGTCTTCGCCGATTTCGACCACGACGGCGATCAGGATGTCTTCGAGCAGCTCGGCGGCGCAGTGCCCGCGGACCGGGCCGGCAACGCCTTCTTCGAGAATCCCGGCTTCGGCAATCGCTGGGTGACCGTCAAACTGGTCGGTGTCGGGTCGAACCGCTCGGCGATCGGCGCGCGAATCCGGGTCGACGTCATCGAGGACGGCGCCCGGCGGTCAATCTACAAGCGCGTCAACAGCGGCGGCACGTTCGGGGCCAACCCGCTGCGTCAGACAATCGGGCTCGGCGGGGCGTCACGAATCGAGCGGCTCGAGGTGTTCTGGCCAACCACCGGGCTGGCGCAGACCTTCGTGGAGGTGCCGCTGGATCGCCTGATCGAGATCACCGAGGGGATGCGGCAGTTCACGATCCTCGAGCTCGAGTCGCTGACGCTCGGATCCGGACGGTGAACGACTACCGCACGTTTCCGTCGACGGTCGGAATCGGGTTGAGATTCGGACGGGACGTCCCGACCGAGATGGCCGGCTGCTCAGAGGCGCCCGCCGGCGGGGCGTAGGTCACCCGATACTGGTGGCTGGTCAATCTGTGCTTGCGGGCGATGTCCCGGCCGAGCTCCGGCAGCATGGTCACGAACGCGCTGCTGGCGGCCAACGCCTGATACGATCCGCCGGTGAAGTTGCTCATCTCGATCCCGATCTGCGACTGCGGCGAAGAGACGTTGCCGGTGCCCGAGTACATCCACGTGTGCAGGGTGGCCGAACTCGCGAGCATCCGTCGGATCATCTCCTCATACCGCCCCTGCGTCAGTGAGCTGCCCTCGGGGCCGTCGGCGGCGACCATCACGATGACCGGGAGATACGCGCGCTCCTCGTCGTCCTCGAGCCGTTCGGCCGCCTCGGCCCAGGCGTCCAGATAGCGCGCCGAAGTACCGTTGTCGGGCACCACGGCGTCCAGCCCGCTCGTGAGTTCCGCCTTGTCGGTCGTGTGACGCGCGATCCAGCGCGGTTGCCGCCCGATCGTCAGCAGCGCCATCTCGACATCCTCAGGCAACGCGGTCACGAACCCCTTCAGCCCCTCACGCATGTGCTGCAGCGCCTCGCGGGCGCTCTCCCCGTTGTCGATGAACACAGTCACGCGCACCGGCAGGTTGACCGACTCGAGCTCCAGCGTCTGGCTGTCCTGCCCGTCCCACTGTACGACCACGTCTTCGGGTTGCAGGTCGGTCACCGGCTCGCCGGCCTCGTCGACGACACTGATGAACAAGACCTGATTCTGGGCCAGCGCCAGCCCGCCGGGCCAGGGTGCGGCCCATATCAGCAGCACGATCGTGATCAGCGCGGATACCGCCGGTCGATGACTTGCGGTGGAAGAGTTCATCTGCAGCGCTCCTGTTCCTGGTGGTGCAACCCGGCGCCGACGACCGGACGACAGACTGTCCGAGAGTCGCCGGCAATGATACCCCAATCGGCACCGTCGTCTCCGCAGGCACGCAGGCGGGGGGCGCGTCGGGGCGCCATGGCGCTCCGCGGCGGCCCCAACCGACGCCGGGCGGGGGCGCTGTCGGAGGCGGGGGAGCGACCGGTCAGGGAGCTGCCGGTGCGTCCTGTCGTCTGCGCGCGGCGTCCTGATCGGCGTGCACGCACCCGGCCGTGTGACAATTGACTCGGGTGTGGATTTCCCGGGTCCGCAGTTCCATACACCCCCGGGTCGGACCGGCGCTCGGTTCGACCCGCTCGCTCGACAACCGGTCGATACAAGTGCGCAGGAGAATCTCGATGCAACAGCGACATCCGTGGACGGTCCTTTCGATGCTCGTGCTGGCGGCGGCGGTGGCCTGCGGCGGCGGCGGGGACGGCGGCGACGCCCCGGCGGCGCCCGCGGCCCCGGTGTTCGATCCGGCGACCGCCGGCAACGTCTCGGGCATGGTCATGGTTGACGGCGAGCTTCCGGCCGGCGAGGAGCTGCGGATGAGCTCCGACCCGAAGTGCGTGGCGGCAGCAACGAACACCCTGTCGAACGCGTTCGTGGGCAGCGACGGCCACCTCGGCAACGTGTTCGTGTATGTGAAGGAAGGTCTCGAGGGGCAGCGCTTCCCCGCGGCGACCGACGTGGTGGAGTTCAACCAACAGGGGTGCCGCTATACGCCGCACGTCATGGGGATCCAGGTGGGACAGACGCTGCAAGTCACCAACAGCGACCCGACCCTGCACACTGTTCACGTAATTCCGAACGAGGACGGCGCGAACGCAGAAGTCAATGCGGCGCAGCCGTTCCAGGGCATGCAGTTTACGCAGACGTTCGCAGAGGTCGAAGTGATGGTGCCGGTGAAGTGTGAAGTCCACGGCTGGATGAACGCCTACATCGGCGTGCTGGATCATCCGTACTTCGCCGTGTCCGGCGCAGACGGCATGTTCGACATCAGCACGCTGCCGCCCGGCGACTACGTCGTCGAAGCCTGGCACGAGCGACTGGGCACCCAGACGCAGAACGTCACCGTGGCGACGGGTCAGACCGCCGACGTGTCGTTCACCTTCAGTTCGTAGCCCGGCCGCGGGGCGATCGCCTCGATCGCCGGACTATCTGGCGAGCACCACTGATGAACGCCATGAGTGAAATTCGTCCGCCGCGTGCCGCAGGCGCGATCACGGGCGTGGTACGGAACCGGAGACGGGCGGATCTGGCGGCCATCCTGTCGCTGGCCACGGCGATCGCGTGCGGGCCGGCGGCCGGCGAACAGCCGCCGCCAAACGTCGTCATCTTCCTGGCGGACGACCAGGGCTGGGGCGACCTCGGTGTCACAGGCAACACGAACGTCAACACCCCGAACATCGACGGGCTCGGCGAGCAGGCGCTGGCCGCACGGATCACCGCAGCCCACGACCCGCCGCTCATCGGGATGGAGCAGGACCGCGACGAACGTATCGAGTCATACGTCAAGGACTTCCGGCCGCTGGTCCTCGGCGACATGGAGCTGACCGCGGGACGCGGGACGCTCTCGCTGCAGGCGCTGGAGATCCCCGGGGCCGAGGTGATGGATGTCAGTCTACTGGTGTTCCGGCGGATCGGGGCCTGAGCGGGGCTCGCCGGCGACCCCGGCCAGCGGCACTACCTGAGCAGATGGCCGCGCAACAGCACACCGTGGTACGGCGCGCCGCCGGCGTGCTCGTAGCGGGACGCCTCGAGACTCACGCTGAGAAACCGTCCGAGGTTGACGCGGCTGCCCAGGCCGTACGCCCGTACGCCGTCCGCCTGTGACAGCGCGCCGTACGGAGACAGCCGCGCGCGGCTGCCCGGTACCCGGAGGCCGTACCGCAATTCCGCCTCGAGTCGCCCGCGCGCCCCGATCCGGCCCTGACGCGGCCCCGCCAGGGTCGAAAGGTCGCGCTGAGACCATAGCCGCTCCACGCCACTTGCGGTCGGACCTACGGACGACCGCAGACCGAGCGCCAGACCCCGCCCCGACGCTCCCGGGTCAACCTGCAGCGAGCCGCCCGCGCCCCATTCCCGGAAGCCGCTCGCCTGATGGACCAGAAGCGTCCGCGCGGTCGCCTCCATTGTCAGGCCGCGCGCCGCATCGGCATAGCGCACGCCGCCGCCCAACTCCACGCCGGTCCCCCGCTCTGCGTCACCGTCGTCGTAGCGCAGCCCCACTTCCAGCGTGGGCGTCACCACGCCGCCCGAGGCCAGCGTCCACCCGAAACCGGATTCCAGCGCCACTCGCAGCCGGGTCGCGTTGGCGATCGCCGCCGCCTGACCCGCGGCGGCGTCCGATGTCATCCGCACCAGAAACACGTCCGAGTTCACCGCCAGGTCGAACCCGTCCGGCCCCGACCGCAGCTCTCGGCGCAGTCCCACGGCGCCCATGCGCATGGCAATGTCCGTCTCGGTCAGGGCATCGCCGTCGCTCAACGACATCTCTCCCTGTCCAAAGCCGAACAGCCCCCACAACGACAACCGCTCGCTCACTGCGAGGCCCAGATACGGATGACCGCTCGTGAGCGAGCTCCCCAGCTCGCCCGCGTTCGTGGCCGTTTCTCCGATGCCAGGCGCCGCAAACGTGCCGTCGCCAACCGAATGCGCTACCGCGAGACCCGCCAGCAGCCGGCCCTGCGCATAGTCGACGCCCGCCGTCCCGGTCACGACGTCGCCGTCGAGCGACAGCGCCCCCTCGCCGCCGTCGAACCGCGTCACCGCGCCACGCCCCCAGGCCGCCCAGCGCGCGCCCCGGCCGGCCGCGTCGCCGCTGTCCGCATCCTGCGCCGACGACAGATGGAACGAACTTTGCGACAGCAGATTCCGGCTCGTCATCGACGGGAATCGACCCACCGGGAACACCGAGCCCGGCCGCCCACGATCGTGCGCGGTCGCCTGCATCGCACTGCTTGTCTGCAGACCCATCGTCGCGGCGCCCAGCGCCAGCGGGCCGCCAGGACCGGCCGCACCGAACTGCCCCTGACCTCCCGTCGTCCGCGTGACCGTCGGCACGCCGCCGCCCGGGGCGGCCGCACCGAACAGTCCCTGCGCGAACGTCGCCAGGCCGCCGGGCGCGCCGGACTCGCCAAGCAGACGCTGGCCGCCGGCCGTCACCTGGTTCCGCTGGCCGGACGCGCCGCGCAGCCGTTCACCGACCGCATCCACGACATGACTGGCCGACGTCCGGCCGAATCGCGCCAGCCAGGCCGTCGCCACCGACGCATCGTCGTCGTCCGTCAGGATCAGCGTCGCCGCCGTCACCGGCAGATCCGACGCGCCGCTCACCCGTACCGTCTCGTCCTCCGCCGCCGCCATGTCGTTCAACGGCGTCAACACGAACGTGCCCGCGCCGCTGGCCATCGTCGCAAGAATCAGGACGTCGAACGCGTCTACCGCCGCAAAACCGACGACACCCGACGTGCCGCTGCCCGACACGGCCACCGTCACCACCGTATCCTCGGTCCGCGCGCTCTGGTCCAGCGTCGCCGTCACGGTTACGGTCGCCGCCCCCGCGTCCTCCGCCACCCGCTCGCGGTCCAGCGACAACGCGATCGACGTCGACGGATCGTCGTCGTCCGCCAGGATCAGCGCCGCCGGCTGCACCACCAGTGTCGATTCCCCGCGCACGTCGACCCGCTCGTCCATCTCGTCGACCGCATCGTCCTCCGGCGTCACCGTGAACGTGCCCGTCCCGCTCGACGCCGCGGCCGGAATCGTGACGTCGAACGCCGCCACCGCCGCAAAGCCGACGACGCCCGCCGCACCGCTGCCGGACACCGACACCGTCACCGCCGTGTCCTCGGTGCGGACGCTGCCGTCCAATGACGCCGTCACCGTCACCGGCGTCGCCCCGGCGCCCTCCAGGACACGCTCGGGATCCACCGACAACGTGATCGACACCGGCGGATCGTCGTCGTCCACCAGGATCAGCGCCGCCGCGTGCACCTCCAGCGAAGCCGTGCCGCGCACGTCGATCCGCTCGTCCATCTCGTCGACCGCATCGTCCTCCGGCGTCACCGTGAACGTGCCGGTCCCATGTGACGCCCCGGCCGGAATCGTGACGTCGAAAGCCGCCACCGCCGCAAAACCGACGACGCCCGCCGCACCGCTGCCGGCCACCGACACCGTCACCGCCGTGTCCTCGGTGCGAACGCTGCCGTCCAATGACGCCGTCACCGTCACCGGCGTCGCCCCGGCGCCCTCCAGGACACGCTCGGGATCCACCGACAACGTGATCGACACCGGCGGATCGTCGTCGTCCACCAGGATCAGCGTCGCCGCCGTCACCTCCAGCGACGACGTCCCGCGCACGTCGATCCGCTCGTCCATCTCGTCGACCGCATCGTCCTCCGGCGTCACCGTGAACGTGCCCGTCCCATGTGACGCCCCGGCCGGAATCATGACGTCGAACGCCGCCACCGCCGCAAAGCCGACGACGCCCGCCGCACCGCTGCCGGACACCGACACCGTCACCGCCGTGTCCTCGGTGCGGACGCTGCCGTCCAATGACGCCGTCACCGTCACCGGCGTCGCCCCGGCGCCCTCCAGGACACGCTCGGGATCCACCGACAACGTGATCGACACCGGCGGATCGTCGTCGTCCACCAGGATCAGCGTCGCCGCCGTCACCTCCAGCGACGACGTCCCGCGCACGTCGATCCGCTCGTCCATCTCGTCGACCGCATCGTCCTCCGGCGTCACCGTGAACGTGCCCGTCCCATGTGACGCCCCGGCCGGAATCGTGACGTCGAACGCCGCCACCGCCGCAAAGCCGACGACGCCCGCCGCACCGCTGCCGGACACCGACACCGTCACCGCCGTGTCCTCGGTGCGGACGCTGCCGTCCAATGACGCCGTCACCGTCACCGGCGTCGCCCCGGCGCCCTCCAGGACACGCTCCGGATCCACCGACAGCGTGATCGACGCCGGCGCGACCGGAGACTGGAGCTCGAAGGTCAGTCTCGCGATCGGTTCATTCGAGAACTTGCCCGTTCCCCTGATGCTCGTGATCGTTTCCTGCGGACTGGTCGCGGGGTTGTCCAGCGCGAACTCGGTGCCCTCCTCGGTCCCGGCGTCGTACGGAAACAGATCCACCTGCTGCTGCGCCCGCCACTGTCCCCGAGCATCGAGCAGGGACAGCCCGGAGACGCCGACGAACCAGTCAGGACTGGGAGCGATCATCGCCACCAACGTGACCAGAGGGTGGTCGTTGGTGACCGTGAACTCCACCGTGGCCGTGGGGGTCGGACCGTTCGGGAGCTGCTGTTCAACGACGGCGACAGCATTTGGACTAGCGAGGATCTCAGACCTGAAGGTCGTCGTTCTCCCAGTTTCCGCGACTTGCTCGATCCCCGCACTGGCCCTGCCGCCCCTGCTCCAGAAGATGGCGCCGCCATCGTGGACAGCGCCGATCAACGGAGAGAAATGCGCATTGGAGACAACCCCGCCGGGTGTGACGCTGCTGGTCCATGTGCCTTCGAACGTCACCCGGTAGGTCGCTGACGGCGCGCTGCCCTGCGCCCGGGCGGGGGCCGGCATGATGGCCAGCAGCGTGGCGAACACGAGCAGCACTTCCCCGACACAGCGGCTCGGGGAGCATCGATTCCCCGGCTGCCACCAGCCGCTCGAGGTCGCGATGCGGCGCGTCCGGACGCTGAGTCTGCGTTTTGACCACGACATCATCACAACGTCATCTCCATCACCATGATGCCACCATCTGCAAACCGAAGGACGTGGACAGTGCCGGCGCAGCGACGCCGGCGGTCGTCGGCCACGCCGGCCTTGACGTCGGTCCGCCATGTCGGCATTGTGGGCGCAATGAATGAGAAACGACTGGTCCAGAGCGTTGTCCTGGCGTGCATTGTCGCGCTGCCCACCGTGCTGCCGCCGCTGCGCGCCGCCGACCGCCCGAACATCATCCTGCTCATGGGTGACGACCATGGCTGGGAGGAAACCGGCTACAACGCGCACGCCCATGTGCGGACGCCGGTGCTCGACACGATGGCCGCCGAGGGCCTGCGGCTGGATCGGTTCTACGCTGGGCACCCCTCCTGCTCACCCACGCGTGGGAGCGTGCTGACGGGGCGGCATCCGAATCGCTACGGTACGTTCGCGCCGAACTGGTCCATCCGTCCAGAGGAAATCACCATCGCGCACCTGTTGCGCGAGGCCGGATACGCGACGGGCCATTTCGGCAAGTGGCACGTCGGCCCCGTGAAGGCCGCGTCGCCAACCAGCCCCGGCGCGATGGGATTCGACGAGTGGCTGTCGCACGACAACTTCTTCGAGCTGAACCCGAGTCTGTCGCGCAACGGGGCACCGCCCCAACGGTATGCCGGCGAGAGCTCGGCGATCGTCGTTGAGGAAGCCATGCGTTTCATCGACCGCTCCAGACAGGACGGCAGACCGTTCCTGGCGGTCGTCTGGTTCGGCTCGCCCCACGAGCCCTACAGCGGCATGGAGCACGACCTGGCCCTCTATGACGACCTGCCGGCGCAGTACGCGCAGACAACCGTCACGCTGACCTCGAACGAGACCGGTCTCCCGATCGAGCGGCCGCTGGGCGACGTCCTGCGCGAGCGCTACGCCGAGATCACGGCAATGGACCGCGCCATCGGGACGCTGCGGACCTATCTGGAGGACGAAGGCCTGCGAGAGAACACCCTGCTCTGGTATGCCGGCGACAACGGGACGCCGCCCAGCGGAGTGGCGGAGACGCCCCTGCGCGGCCGGAAAGGCATGATGTACGAGGGCGGAATCCGCGTGCCCGGCATCATCGAATGGCCGGCGCGCATTCCCGCGCAGCGCACGAGCCTGGTCGCCGCCGTGACCAGCGACATCCTGCCCACCGTCGCGGCCCTCGCGGGCCAGGCGCTCCCCAATCGGCCTCTCGACGGCGTCAACCTGGAGCCGCTGATCGACGGCGCGATGGCCGCGCGGCCAACGCCCATCTTTTTCTGGAGCTTCAATATCGCTGGCCTGGCGGAGCGCGACCCCGAACCGTATATCGATCCCGAACTGCAGGTCGGCACCACGCCACTGGTCAAGCTGATGGATGGCATATTGACCCGCAAGTTCCAGAACTTCGACTACCCGGCCATCGATGCGCGCGACTTTGCCGGCCCGCGTGTGGTTCTGGACAACGACTACAAGCTCGTCATCGGCGGCTCCGCCGGTTCGGGCGTCGAACTGTTCAATCTGCGTGACGATACGGCGGAGACGCACGATCTCGCCGCGACCGAACCCGCCCTTGTGCAGGAGCTGGAACGACGGCTGCGCGAGTGGCAGCAATCTGCGCTGCACAGCCTGACCGGCGCCGACTATCGGTAGCCCGCATCATCGTCCCTGTCCTCGTCCAGCGCGCGTGACGGGACAGGATGACGGACGCCTTGACACGGGACTGTCCGCCGCCTACACTCAGGGCGAACAAATAACGAATACATGATGCCGCAGCATCGCGCGCTCTTCGATCTCGGACGGCGGCCGACGACCCGCGCCGTGGCCGACGCCGTCCGCGAGGCCGGGGTCGCCGGTCTGCGAGACGCGGTCAGGCGCGGTGGCGCGACGTATCAGGAGGTCGTCTGCCGCAGCGCGCTGAATCGGGTCGAGGGCATGCCGTTCCAGTGGACGCTGAATCCCTACCGCGGCTGCACGCACGGGTGCCACTATTGCTTCGCCCGCCGCTACCAGTCGCAGATCGAGCTCGGCGCCGGTGACGAGTTCTCGTCCGTGGTGCTCGTCAAGACCAACTTCGCGGAAGTGCTCGCGCGCGAGCTGTCGCGACGCGCGCTCGCAGGTCAACTCGTGGCCCTCGGCACCGCGACCGACCCGTATCAACCGATCGACGGGCTGTACCGGCTGACGCGACGGACCCTCGAGACCCTGATTCGCTACCCGACGCCGGTCGGTCTCATCACCAAGGGTCCGCTGGTGGTCCGCGACGTGGACCTGCTGGTCGAGCTGTCACGACGGACGCGCTGCAACGTGACGTTCAGCGTACCCACCGTGGACGAAGAGGCCTGGCGGACGCTGGAGCCGGGCACCGCGCACCCGCGCCAGCGTCTGCGCGCAGTCCGCACGCTCCGTGACGCCGGGGTCGACGCCGGCGTGCTCATGGCGCCGATCGTGCCCGGCATCAGCTCCCACCCGGCGAAGATCGAACGGACGATCAAGGCCATCGCCGACAGCGGCGCGGCCTACGTCGGCGCCATGCTGCTCTACCTGGAAGGAGACACGCGGCGTCACTTCCTCGAGTTCCTGGCGCGGGACTACCCGCAGCTCACCGGCGGCTACGGCCGCCTCTATGCCGGGAAATACGCATCAGCGTCGTACACGGAGCGCTTCCGCACGGTGATGGGCGCCCTGAAGGCGAAGTACGGCGTGCGGCGGCACCGCGAGGCCCGCGGGAACCGACCGCCCCGGTCCATGGTCACACCCGAGCACGACGCGCCGCGCCAGCAGCCCTTGCGCCTGTAGCGCTCGCGGCCGGCCGCTTGACCGGCCGTGCAGGATAGGATGTCGGTCTCCGGCAGGCTGCAACCTGACGGTCACCGCGGCGGTTCGCAGTCCCGGCAAATCACACCCGACCGCGGCGTGCGCACGCCGGCCATCGACACCGGTGAGCCTGTTTCTACCCGCCAATGATACCCTGCGTTAGTGCTCACTCACCGCCAGCCTTTCCGCGACCGTGGATCCGGATCAGAGGACACGGTACGGGGCGAGTCGTTCGTCGCGTGATTGAATCTGCACGGAGTGGACCATGGCCGCGCCCGGAGTGTTCGGCAAGCTGAACCTGAAAGACCAGACCGACATCGTCATTCTGAACGCGCCAGCCTCGTTTCTTCCGGAGATTGAGCGCCTGCGCGGTGTAACGGTCCGCCGCACCCTGTCAGGGGCGCCGCCGATCACGTTCGTGCTGGCGTTCGTCACTCGGCGGACCGAACTCGACGCCGTGGCCAGCGAGCTGACGCTGAAGGCGGCCGGTGATTCCGTCGTCTGGTTCGCGTATCCGAAGGGCACGTCAAAGCGCTATACGTGCGATTTCAACCGCGATACCGGGTGGCAGGTGCTCGGCGCCGCCGGGTTCGAGGGTGTCCGGCAGGTCGCGATCGACGAGGACTGGTCGGCCCTGCGATTCCGTCGCGCCGAGTTCATCAAGACCATGACCCGCGACCCGGCTCGCGCCATGTCGGCCGCCGGCCGGCGGCGCACGACCGGCAGGAAGTGACCGCGGCACGCTCCCTCACCGTCTCGGGATGACCCGCATGCGCGTGGCGCCGGTCCAGCGGGTCGCCGGACGCGCGGACGGATCCCAGGGTGTCCGCCCGGATCAGTCAGGCGGCGCGTCGGCCGCGGAGCACGGCGTCGAGGCTGAGCGGACCGGCGCCGCGCGCCGCGATATACAGGAACAGAAAACAGTACAGGACCGCCAGTTCGCCGCTGTTCATGATCGGCCAGAACCCCTGCGGGAGGTGGTTCATGAAATAGGCCGCCGCCATCTCACCGCTGCACACGAACGCCACGACCGGCGTGTACAGCCCGACCATGATGAGGATGCCACCGATCAGTTCGATGACCCCCGCGGCGCCCAACAAGGACAGCAGGTCGACCGGCTGCTCGGCTCCCAGACCGCCGAACAGCTTCTGTACGCCGTGCGCCAGAAACAGGAACCCGGCGACGGCGCGTGCGACGGCGTAGAGCTGATCCGACCTCGATTCGAGAAATGTCATCAGCCACCTCCTGGTTCATGTGCGCCCGTCCAGGGGCTTTCAATGCATCCTGTCGCCGGTGCGCGTCACTCGACCACGAGCTGCCCGATGGTCCAGGGGTGTTCGGTGCAGATGTACTCGTGCTCACCCGCGGCGGCGACCACCGCCGAGCCGGAGCCGCCCGCAGCGATCGGGCCGGTCGTCCAGGACCCGTCACGCGCGCTCACGGTGTGCGGCAGATCGGTGGGGTTCGTCCAGGTCACCCGGGTTCCGGCGGCCACGGCGGCGCGCGTCGGGGTCAGGCCGTACTCGTCGTGCCATTCGTCGTTGCGCCCGGTGTTCTCGTTGCTTTGGGTGATCACCCGCTTGAGCTCGATGGAGTCGGTGTCGACCAGCGGGCCGTCGAACGGCAGCACGGTGAGCGGCGGGTCCGGCGCCGGTCGCGGCGGCACCGTGCCGCCGAGCTTGAACGCCCAGACCAGGCGGTTCATGGTCAGCGCCACGTACTGCTCACCCTCGAGCTCATACGTCACCACCGGTCCGCCCCCGAATCCGTTCGATCCGAAGATCCCGATCTGGCCGGTCTGGAACTGCCACAGCCGGTCGCCGGTCCGCTGGTCGTAGGCGCCCAGGGTGCCGTCGGCCTCGGTGTGGAACATCAAACCGCTCGCCGTCGTCATGGCGCCGCTGCTGTTGCAGTCAGACCAGGGCACCCGATGCTGCCAGACGATGCGGTTGGTGCGGCTGTCGAGGGCCACATGGAGGCCGTACTGCCTCAAGCCCGGTGCGCGCACGGTGGTGTTGGTGAAGAACCAGGGGTTCTCGGGACGTTTGATCCAGCGCGGATACACGCAGGCCATGCCGTAGAAATACCCGGTACCCGGGCTGAAGGACATCGGCGCGAACCGCATCGTCATATAGGGGATGAATGTGTTCGGCTGGTCGGGCCCGATCGGGTCGTAGTAGCAGCCGGCCTCGAACCCCGCCGGGATCAGGTCGGGATCCACGCAGTCGGGGCCGATCTTGTCGGCGCCGACCGGGAACGGCTGGGTGGGCGAGGTCCTCAGGAACTCGTTCTGGGAAACCGGCCGCTCTTCGATCGGATAGATGGGCTCTCCGGTCCCGGCGTCCAGCATGAAGAGATAGCCGTCGGTGCGCATGGCCGCAAGCGCTCTCCGGGTCTCCCCGTCCACCGTCGCGTCGTAGACGATCAGGGGCGTCGCCAGGTCATGCTCCCAGATGTCGTGGTGCACGAGTTGCCGGTGCCAGCGGTACTCGCCGGTGTGCAGGTCGAGCGCCACCACCGAGGCCGAGAACAGATTGTCTCCGGGCCGCAGCTCGCCACCCCACATCGGCACGGCATTGCCGGTGCCGACGTAGAACAGGCCGAGGTCGACGTCGACGGTCGGGGTCATCCAGACGCCGCCGCCGCCGAAGCGCCAGACATCGCTGTCGATGGGCCAGGTGTCGGCGCCCAGCGCGCCCGGTTCGGGAATGACGTCGAAAAGCCACCGCCGCTCCCCGCTGCGGGCGTCGACCGCCACGATCCGCCCGCGCAGATAGCTGTCGCCGTTGGCCATCCCGGTGATCACCAGGCCCTCGGCATAGGTGGACGGCGAGGAAATCCACTGCCCGACCTGTCCCTCGACGCCGACCAGATGCTCCCAGGCCTGCTCGCCCGTCTGCTGATCGAGCGCAACCAGGCGCGAGTCGCTGAGCCCCGCGAACACCAGCCCCGCGCCTAGCGCCACGCCCTTGTTCATCCGGCCGACCGGCGCCGCATGGCGCCAGCGTTCCTCGCCGGTGGCGGCGTCGAGCGCCCGGATGCCCTGACCGGTATTCAGAAACATCAGCCCGTTGCGCACGACGACGGTCGAGCGTGACACCTCGCCGCCGCCCAGCTCGGTCACCCAGGCGCCGCCGAGCCGGTCGATGTTGTCCGGGGTGATCTGCGTCAGCGACGAATGCCGGGTCTGCCCGAAGTGGCCGCCGGCGAGCGGCCATTCACGGGCCGGGTAACCCCGCCAATCTTCGTTCTGCGCTGACGCGGCGCCGGCAAGGACGACGAGCAGGAGGCTGAGGAACGCTGCCGCCAAGTGCACGGGCCTGAGATGAAGGGAACTGTCAGTCACCGGGGCAGCCTACAGACCAACGGCGACAGGTGTCAACGCTGCGCCGTCTCCGCGATACGGGTCACGCCTTGACATCGACTTCCCGTACCGACAGTCCGGGCGCGACACGCCCGGTCGGGGCGACGGCTCGTCGTTCAACGACGCGTTCCGGGACCGGCTCATCCAGGCGGCGCCAGCCGCACGGCCGGCAGCGTGAACTCCGAGACCCGCCGTGTCATCGCGGCGCGGTCACTCGCCGCCCGGCGCCGGCTGATACAACTCGACCTCATAGCCGTCGGGGTCGTCCAGGAAGATGATGACGCGGCCGCGACACGCGACCTCATGGACCAGGCGGTCGCTCTTCCTCGGCGCTGTCGCGGCCGGCCGCGGCCGCCTCGTCGAGCCGTGCGCCGGCGAGCATGTTCCCGGCGGCGTAGTTCCCTTCGTGACAGGCGTTCTCGAAGATCGGCAGGGGGTTCTGCCGCAGCGTCTGGATGGCGGTCCAGGGCGCCGTCCAGACGGTCGAATCCTCGATCGTGTACTCGTACTCGATGACGTCGGGACCGACCCGGGTGAACCGCTCGATCAGGTGGGACTCCCGGCTGCCGCCGACCAGATGGAGCCAGCGGTCGAAGTTCGTGGTCTCGACCACCAGGGTGTCGCCTTCCCAGCGGCCGCGCGAGTCGCCCAGCCACTGTCGGACCCCGCCGTGCGGGCGGTCGGTCAGCGGAATGATCCGCGTCGTGTTGAGCATCTCGATGAGCATCACCAGGTGATCCTCGGTCTGGAAGATCTGGACGTTGTTGTTGTAGGCCGTGGGGTAGATCGGCAACCCGGCGGTCCCCAGACAGCGGTCGAAGTAGCTCAGGTCCTCGATCTGCTCCAGCGGCGCGGACCCGAACGACCCCGGCGTGCTGTAGCGGGTGCGTCCCGTGTCGGCCCGCGGCGGCCGGCGTCCGTTCGGCGGATCGACGATAAGCGAGGTGCGCCGAGTCTCGACCACCTCGGTGCCGAAGTCCATCCAGAAGCGGTTGTAGGCGCCGACCGACCCGCCCGCCTCGGTGCGCCGGGCCGGCGCCTGGTCCGCAGTCTGGTTCTGATCGACCGCCCCCTGCTGGAGCGCCAGCGCCTCTTCCTCGGTCAGGAACTCCCGATCGCCATATTCCTCCGGGCGCTCGAGCGGCGTCAGCGTCCTGAAGTCCCACACGCCGCCCAGGTCAGGCGCGCCCCATGCCGTCCGCGGCGTCTCTGAGGACTGGGCGCCGGCGGTCGCCGGAGCCAGCAGCGCCAGTGCAAGCAGCGTGGTCACGGATCGCTGAGATACGCTCATTCGGTTCTCTCCAGATGTTGTTGCGGCAACAACGTAAGAAGGCGCGTACCTTGGCAGACCGTCCAGAGCCGGACAAGGGGTCGCGGCAACAACGTAAGCAGGCGCTTACCTTAGCAGACCGTCCGGAGCCGGACAAGCGGATGCCGCGGCGGGTGCCGCTGTCGCGCTGGGGCACGTAGTACTCGCCGTTCCAGGCCTGTTGGCCTTCCCGGCCTTTGCCTGCGCCGGCGGCGTCCACCTGCGTCTCGCCCGGTTCCACCAGCCGCACGCGGCTCGGTAGGGGTTTGATCTCACTTGGGTTCTCAATCTGGTCTCGGCCGTGCCCTCGACCGCTTGACAATCTATATAGATATTTATATAGTTCTATATCAATTGTGATATAGCGTATGAGCCTCGACCACATTCTCCTCGGCCTGCTGCGCGAACCGTCGACCGGTTACGACCTCAAGGCGGCGTTCGCCGATCGGATTCGGCATTTCTGGTCCGCCGAGCTCAGTCAGATCTACCCCGCCTTGAAGCGTCTCGAGCAGCGCGCTCTACTCCAGAGCCGGGTGGAGCCGTCGCCGAAGGGGCCGAACCGGAAGGTCTACACGCTGACGGCGGCCGGCCGGGAGGAACTGCTGGGCTGGCTCGATGGTGGTCCGGTGGTCGGCACGGAACGCTTCGCCTATCTCGCGCAGCTCTACTTCATGGATGCGATTGGCGACGTCGGAGAGACGCGGGCGTTCATGACCAGGCTCCGGGACCATCTCGCCCGCTGGCTCACCCGCCTGCAGGCAATTGAACGGGATACGACCGCCAAGGCCGGCAGCGCGCCGGAGCGCTACAGCGACGCCGGCTTCCATCGTTTCGCGGCGCTGCGCATGGGCATCCATTCGGTCGGATCGAAGGTGGCCTGGTGCGACGAGACGATTGCGGCGATCGACCGGCGTCTCGCAGGCGGCCCGCACGCCAGCGACCCGGACTCCCCGGCCTCGCCGCAGGCTGAACCAGACACATCTCCAACCGAACAGGACGGCACATCATGACCCTGCTGCTCGACGTCATCATCTGGGCGCACGTCGCCACCGGGTTCGTCGGACTCGCGGCATTCTGGGCGCCGGTCGTCTCGCGGAAGGGGGGCGCGGCGCATGTGCGGTTCGGCCGTGTCTACGCCTGGTGCGCCTACGTCGTCACGGTGTCGGCTGTCAGCGTGTCGGTGGCGCGCGTCGCCACGTATCAGATTCAGGGGATCACCGTCGCGGACCAGCCCGAGCTCTACGGCTTCGCCTGCCTCCTCGGCTACCTCGGGGTGGCGACGTTCGCCGCGGTGCGACAGGGCATGCGCGTCATCGCCACGCGGAAGCGGCCCGAGACGCTGCGGACCCGGCTCCACGAAGCGCTGGCGTGGCTGTCCATCGCCGGCAGCGCCGGAGTCGTCGCCGTGGCGTTCACGGTCTGGTCCGACATCTCGCCGATTCTGCTGGGCCTCAGCCCCATCGGCATCTTCACCGGGTCGCGCATGCTGTATCTGATGCGCCACCCGACGGCACAGCATATGGGCTGGTTCTACAGCCACCTGGCGTCGATGCTCGGCGGCGGCATTGCGTTCCACACGGCGTTCATCGTCTTCGGAGCACAGCGCCTCTGGGAGTACGAGATCGCCGGACCGCTCGCGGTCGTGCCCTGGATTCTGCCGACCGTCGTCGGCGTCCCGGCCATCATCGTCTGGACCCGGCGCTACCGGCGGAGGTTCGAACCGGCGGCCTCTTGACGCGTACGCCGGAACCGGAAAGCGACGCCGTCCAGGCGGGATGCGTCGCCGGGCGCCTGCCGTGGGGCGGTCACTAGGGGCGGCTGCCGCCCGCGGTCACCGCGGCGGGCAGCGGGGCCTGGTAGAGGACCTTGCCGACGAAGAAGGGACCCATGTCCTGAATATACTCGGAGGTCTGGACGGTCGGGCGCATGTCCTTGATCAGCTTCGACAGCGGGTAGAGATCGGGCCCGATGAGGCCGATGACGAACTCGTTGTCGTCCCGGTCGAGACCGTGGCATTCGAGCCGTACGTCGACGGCCAACCCCAGGTCGCCGTAGCCGCGCCCCACCATCCCGTGCTCCATCAGAATGCGTCCCTGGTCACCGCGCGGCAGCCGGTTGAAGGCGCCGATACGTCGCAGTGGATACCAGATGCCCCACGGGTAGTCTGGATTCAGGGCGTGCCGGCGCACCTTGTACAGCAGATAGTCGACGAGATCGGTCTCGCGGCCGCTCGCATAGGTGCGGCCCAGCATGGTGAAGTCGGGCAACGGTGTCAGCGCAGCGAAGGCCGGTCCGGTCAACAGCGCGCGCCCGGCCTCGGCGAACAGCGCAGGCTGTTCCGACATCAGCAGGACACCGACCCCGCGGGGATCGTTGAGATTGGCGTACACGGTCGCTTCGATCCCGCTGGCCCGCACGGCGGCCACGACCGGCTCGGTGTCGAGACACCCCGTGAAGACCTGCAATTGCACGAAGAGCCTGGTCTCCAGCGTCTGCGCCTCTCCCCGCAGCGGAGCCCCGTGCTCCACGAGATCGGGAACGAACGTCGCCATCGTTGACGGCGGACGCCCGCCGCGAGAGGGGGTGGCCGCTGGCGTATCGGTCTTTTCGGTCATGGTCTGTGTCGTATCGTTCGGAACGTGCGCGACCATTTTACCCGAGCCGGCCGTGCACGTTGCCGACGACCGGCAACGGTGGTAGTGTCAACTGGACCCGGATGGCCAGACACACAGCAACCGCCCCGCTTCTCGCCATCCTGCTCTGTCCACTGGCGCCGGCGCCTGTTGCGGCGCAGGATGGCGACCCGGCGGCACCCCCGACCGACGAGATCAACGTCAACATTGCGCGTGTCAAACAACGGCTGGAGTCGCAAGCCGACGACGCCCCGAACTACCTGTTGCAACTGGAGTACCAACTGTTGGTCTACGGGGATCTGCCCGAGATCAATCCGTTCGAGGGATTCGACATCCGTCACGGTCCGGTCCCGTTCGGCCGTCCGACGCACCAGGACCTCATGCGTTCGTGGACACCGGGAGCACTCCGCTCGGAGACCATCCCGCTGATTCCCCTCCTGCGCTGGACGTTCGACCGCTAGCAGCCCGTGGTGAAACCCCGCGTTGCACCGAGATCGGCGATGCGCCCGCTGAGCATACCTGTAGGGGCAACCCTTGTGGTTGCCCTGCGCAGAATTCCGCGGGGCGTTTGCCACGGGCCGCCAGCAACCCGCGCCGTACTTGTGTTTTCCGACCGCAGCGCGGAAAATGTCAAGCTGTTCACGCGGCGCCGGGGTGCACGAGCCAGCGGCCCGCGGCATCGCCAGCCGGGTTTCAGTCACAGTCAGAGTCGAGGTGAAAACGTGTCTACAGGGTTGAGCGAGCGCGGTGTGTCAGAGCTGGATGCCATCGTCGGCGTCCTGGGTGACGATGCGGCCCTGCTCGAGCATCAGTGCCGGACGATTCCCGCGTCGAATCTCCAATTGCCGGGCCCCGATTTCATCGACCGCTGCGTCGCTCCGTCCGACCGCCCCGCGCGGGTACTCACCAGTCTGCACACGCTGTTCGGCGCAGGCCGCCTCGCCGGCACCGGGTACCTGTCCATCCTGCCGGTCGACCAGGGAATCGAACATTCGGCCGGCGCGTCATTCGCGCCCAACCCCGCCTATTTCGACCCCGCCAATATCGTCAAGCTGGCGCTGGAGGGCGGCTGCAACGCCGTTGCATCCACCCTTGGCGTGCTGGGGGCCGTGTCCCGGCAGTACGCGCACAAGATTCCGTTCATCCTGAAGTTCAATCACAACGAGTTCATTTCATACCCGAACTCGTTCGATCAAATCCGTTTCGCCAGTGTCGAGCAGGCATTCGACATGGGTGCGATGGGCGTCGGCGCCACGATCTACTTCGGGTCGGACGAATCGAAGCGCCAACTGCAGGAGGTGTCGGAGCTGTTCCAGCAGGCCCACGAGCTCGGCATGTTCACCGTCCTCTGGTGCTACCTGCGGAATCCGGCCTTCAAGACATCCGACGCCGACTACCACGTCGCCGCCGATCTGACCGGACAGGCGAACCATCTCGGTGTCACCATCCAGGCGGACATCATCAAACAGAAGGCGCCTGAGACCAACGGCGGCTTCACCGCGCTCGGGTTCGGCAAGACGCACAAGGCGGTCTACTCGGATCTGACCACCGCGCATCCGATCGATCTCACCCGGTACCAGGTGGCGAACTGCTACATGGGCCGCGCCGGGCTGATCAACTCCGGAGGCGCCTCCAGCGGCGAGAGCGACCTGAAGGAAGCACTGAAGACCGCCGTGATCAACAAACGGGCCGGCGGCACCGGGCTGATCTCGGGGCGCAAGGCGTTCCAGCGTCCGATGGCCGACGGGGTCGCCCTGCTGAACGCCATCCAGGACGTCTATCTCGCAAGAGAGATCACGATCGCGTAGCGACGGTCGCCGCCGCACACGCTGCGTGGTATGGTCCCGGGATTCACTTTCCGGTCGTCTCTCCGGGGGTCGCCCACAGGTCGAGGCGAATCGACAGCAGGAAGTATTTCTTCCGCAACGCCACCACCCGCTCGGAATAGCCCGCTTTCGGAATCTCGCGCGCGCGGAGACGGGCGCGCAGCGCGCGCAACTCGTAGCGATAGAGGTCGTTCACGAACGCCTTCGCCAGTGACGGCGGCGTCGCGGGGTCCGGACGCAGACCAAGCCGTCCGAGCGCTTCGTAGACCTTCGGATGGTAGACGTACTCCACGAGGTTCCTGCCCCGATCAGGATCGCGCC
The DNA here is from genome assembly GCA_965220695.1 of Vicinamibacterales bacterium. Taxonomy (GTDB): domain Bacteria; phylum Acidobacteriota; class Vicinamibacteria; order Vicinamibacterales; family UBA8438; genus UBA9620. The sequence continues at coordinate 2,472,636 of OZ244838.1, forward strand.
GACTATTGTAACGGCGCGGTTGATTGCCGCGCGCGAAGTGGTACCCTACCGGACGTGCTGACCGCCTGCCGCGATCGTGCGCCCGCTCGACGCCTCGCGGCCGCCGTCACGCTGCTGCTCGCGCTGGGCGCACCGGCGGCGCCGGCGGCCACCGACGATCTTCAGCTTCCTCGCCTGACCTACCCGGAGGTCACCCGCCTCTACCGATCCGGTGATGCGGGCGCGGCGCTGGCACGGTTGGATCGGACCGTCGGTGACGCCGCCGCTCCCGCCCTGGAGGCACTGGTCCTGCGCGCGCTGCTGCTCGACGCCGCCGGCCGCGGCCCGGAATCGGACGCGGTCTGGCGCCAGGTGATCGAGCGCGAGGTCTGGATGCGGACCTTCGCTCGGCGCGCGCTGGTCGTGAGCATGGCGGGACGCGGCGAGCCGGAGCTGGCCGCACCGATCCTGGCCGAGTTGACCCGCGGCGACGCCGCCCGGCACCTGGACCTCACCCTGCTCGTCGGTCAGGCGCATCTCGATCGTGGGGAGTTCGATCGCGCGGCGGCACTGTTTCGCGGCGCGCTCCGGACCGAGCGCCGCAGTGCGAACGCCGACCAGGCGCGCCTCGGGCTGGCGGCGGCGCAGGCCGGCGGCCGGCGACCGTGACGGCGCCATCGCCACGCTGCGCGACGCACAGATCAATCACCGCACCGGCGCTGGATATGTCGCCGCCCGCGCGGAGGAACAGCGACTGAACGACAGCCTGGGGCGCGAGCGTGCGCCGTTTACGCCCGACCAGTACCGCACGCTGACCCGCCGTCTGCGGGGGTATGCCCGTTATACGCAGGCCGCGGAGTTGATCGCCGAGTGGCGCGCTGTGCAGCCGGACACCGAAGAGCGGCTCGATTTCGAACTGATCGGCGTGCTGTATGACGGGCGCGCGAACGACGATGCCGTCGCCGTGATCGAGCGGTTCACCACACGCCACCCCTCCAGCCCGTTGCTCCCGGACGTCAGATTGACCGCGTTCCGGCTGGCGGTGCGCATGGGCCAGACCGAGCTGGCGCGGACGCTCGGACTCGACCTGTTCGACGGTCGCGTGCGCGGGGCCGACGCCGACCAGCAGTTCAGCGCCGGCGAACTGCTGGCTGCCTATCTGGTGGCGGTCGGCGACGTCGATGGCGGCCTCGGTCTGTATCGGCGGTTGTTTCAGCGCGCTGAGGGCGCGGACCGCCAGCGCATGATGCTGTGGAAGGCGGGGGTGGCCGCCCTGCGGGCCGGGCAGCACGACCGGGCGCTGACGAATCTGCGGGCGTTGAACGACCGGCGCCCGACCGGTGCGTTGCAGCCGGCCGGTCAGTACTGGCAGGCGGTCGCCGAAACCCGGACCGGGCAGACCGATCGCGCCGCTCGGATGTTCCACACGCTCGTCGAGACGCAGCCCTACGACTACTACGGCCTGCAGGCGCGCACACGGTTGGCGGCGCTGCGCGGCGACGCCGCCGTGCCGGCCGCGCCGGACCGCGAGTTCCCGTCGCTGTCACTCGGAACGGCTACGCAGGATCGCGCCGAGTTCAAGGCCGCGATGGTGCTGGCCCGCGCCGGCCTGACAGCGGACGCCGCCTGGTATCTGCGCCGGTTGCTCGACCGCCAGCGCCGAGACCGCGGTCTCGCGCTGCTGGCGGCGCGGGCCTCGGCCGAGTCGGGCGACTACGCACCCGTGTCCAGACTGCTGGTGAACCACTTCGCCGGTTTTCTCGCGCGGCCGGCCGACGGACTGCCTGATGACTTCTACCGGCTTGTCTATCCGCGGCCGTTCCTCGAGGACGTTCAACGCGCCGCCGAGAGCCGCGGCCTCGACCCCGCGTTCATGTTCTCGTTGATGCGGCAGGAGTCCCGCTTCGACCCCGATGCGCGATCGGTCGTCGGCGCGCTGGGTCTGTTTCAGATCATGCCCTACACGGCGACGGCCATCGGTCCCCGCGCGGGGCTCGACGACCTCGCACCGTCCGACCTCGAAGACGAGTCCGTGCTGCTCGAGCCGCGGGTCAACGCCGCGATCGCGGCTACGCTGGCCGGCGATCTGTTCACCATGTTCGGAGGCGCGCTGGCACCGGTGATCGCGTCGTACAACGCCGGAGAAGACCGGGTCGCCATCTGGTGGGAATCGGCCCGTGGACTGTCGCAAGACCTCTTCGTCGACACCATCCCCTACAGCGAGACGCGCCGGTTCGTGCGCGAGGTGCTGGCCAACGCGGCGGGATACCAGCGAGTCTACCGGGACGGCGCCGGCCGCTGACGATCTGCGGCGCACAGCCCGCGATCTGGCCGGTGCGGCTACCCGGCAGCCGGTCATGAAAGCGCAGCGCCAATCTCGGTGCAACGCGGGGTTTCACCACGGGCGCCTAGAATCCGATCGCCGCGCTGGTGCGGCGCCGATCTTCGGCGCCCTCCAGCATGTCCTCGTCCGCATCGTAGTAGATGGCCGCCACCGCGCCCTGGATGCGGGTCTCGACCATGCGGTGCCCACGCGCGGCGAGCAACGCCAGGGTATCGGGAGACAGACCCCAGCGTTCATGGCGCGTCTCGTCGGGCAGCCACTGATGATGCAGTCGGGGGGCGTCCACCGCTTCCTGGATGTTCATGCCGAAGTCGACCACGTTGAGAATGGTCAGCAGCACGGTATTGATGATCGTGCGTCCGCCGGGGCTGCCGGTCGCCATCACGAACCGGCCGTCGCGGGCGAGAATCGTCGGGGTCATGCTCGACAGCATGCGCTTACCCGGCGCAACGAGGTTCGGGTCGGTTCCGATGAGCCCCGTCCCGGTCGTCACGCCCGGCGCCGGGTTGAAGTCCCCCATCTCGTTGTTCAGCAGGAAGCCGGCGCCGGGCACGGTGATTCTGGATCCGTACCCCTGCTCCAGCGTGTAGGTCAGCGAGACGGCATTGCGCCCGCCGTCGACGACGGACAGATGGGTCGTTTCACCGCCTTCGGCCGGCCAGACGAAACTGCCCGGCGACGACACCGATGCCCGATCGGGGTCTATCGTCCGCCGCAGTTCGGCCGCGTAGTCCTTCGAGATCAGTCGCTCGATCGGCATGCGGGGGTTGAAGGCGGGATCGCCGAGGTGACGGGCCCGGTCGGCATAGGCGCGGCGCATCGCCTCGATGATGAGATGCGTGGTCGCCGCCGACCCGCTGCCGGACGCCGCGAGATCGTAGCCCTCCAGGATGTTGAGCATCTGGATGACGGCCGTGCCCCCGGAGCTGATCGGCGGCATCGAGATGATGTCGTATCCGCGATAGGTGCTCCGGATCGGTTCGCGCCGAATCGCCCGGTACGCGGCGAGATCGGCCGGCGTCATGATGCCGCCGTTGGCCGCCATCTCGCGCGCGATGAGCTCGGCGGTCTCACCCGCGTAGAACCCGGCGGGTCCCTGCTCGGCCACGCGTGCCAGCGTCCGCGCGAGGTCAGGCTGCCGCAACGTCTCCCCGGCGCGATACGGCACGCCCTGCTTCGAGAACTGCGCCACCGAGGCCGGGTAGTCGGCCATGCGCGGCAGCACGCCCGCGAGCGACCGGGCCAGCGCCTGCGACACGGTGAACCCGTCCCGCGCGAGCGTCACCGCCGGTTCGACCAGCCGCGCCCACGGCAACGAGCCATGCTCGGACCAGGCCAGGTGCAGCCCCGCGACCGTCCCGGGCACGCCCACGGCCAGATGACTGTCGTGATGCAACCCGCGGTCGTACTCGCCTCCGCGCAGGAACATCGCGGGGTCCGACGCCGCCGGCGCTGTTTCGCGAAAATCGTATGCCGCCGGACGCCCCTCCGCCGGCCGATAGACCAGGAACCCGCCGCCCCCGATGTTGCCTGCCGTGGGGTAGGTCACCGCCAGCGCGAACGCCGTGGCGACAGCGGCATCAACCGCATTGCCACCCTCGCGCAGCACCCGATCGCCGACCAGGGAAGCCAGACGGTCCTGCGACACCACCATCGCCTGTCGGGCGCGCACGGGCTGGGAACTCCCGACAAGCAGCACCGGCATGACGCCGGCCAGGACGGCGACCGCGAGCGTGGCCGCGACAGATGCCGGGTGCTTCCGAACCAGTGTGGTCATGCGTTCATCATCGCTTCGTTTCGCGCCCCTGGCAAGGTGGTGCGCTGCGCGCGACGGGCCTGCCCGCCGTAGCGGCGCCGCCAGTGGGCCTGCTACACTTTCCCTACCGATCCGTGAGGACTTCCGCCATGCATCAGCGTCACAGCCTCGCCCCGCTCGCCTTGTTTGCCTTGCTGTCCGCCGCCGGCGCCGCGCTGACGCCGGCGCCCGCCGGCGCACAGGGCCGCGGCCTCCTGCCGGCCGACTACTACCGCGAGGTAGGCGTCGGTGACGTGGCGATTTCGCCCGATGGCGCGCTCGTCGCGTTCACGGTGACCACGATCGACGAGGCACGGAACCGGCGGCACCGGGAGATCTGGATGCAGGAATTGCGCGGCGGGCGACCCTCCGGCGAACCATTCCGGTTCAGCGACCCGACGCGCGACACCCGCGCACCGCGGTGGTCGCCCGACAGCCGCATCCTGAGCTTCGAGTCGCGCCGCATCGTCGACGGCGACCGCGGCACCGAGCCCGACGCCGGCTCGACCTGGTTCGCACGGGTCACGTTCCCGGGCGGCGAGGCGTATCAGATCGACGGCGTGGACGCCGCCCCGGTCTGGTCGCCCGACGGCGCCTGGATCGCCTACGTCGCGCGGCCCGACCACCTCGGCGGGGACGAGCCCCGCGAGCGGGATGGCTGGATCTCGCCCGAGGCGGTCACCGCCACGCTCGATACCGAACGATTCGACGGGCGGGTGATCACGTCGATGGCCTACAAGCGGGACGGCACGCTCGCGCTTCTCCCGCATCCGGGGACCGAGGGAAAACGGCAGCTCTTCGTGGTCGCGGCCGAGGGGGGCTCACCGAATCAGCGCACCGAGCTGCCGTTCGACGTGGGCGACCCGGTCTGGTCCGCCGACGGCGAGCGGATGTATTTCACCGGCGACGAACTCCAGGACGACGAATACAACCGGGATCTGACGACCGACATCTACGTCCTTGGCCGGGAAAGCGGCGAGCCTCGCAAGCTGACCTCCAATCCCGGCAGCGACCGCGCTCCTGCGGTCTCGCCGGACGGCGCCGCCCTGGCGTACCTCCACAGCCGCGGGCGCGGGGAACCGACCGATGTGCGCGTCGTGAATCTCGCCGCCGACGGCTCGTTCCGCGGCCTCCCCCGGAACCTGACCAGCGACTGGGAGTTCGTGCCCGGCAGGCCCTCGTGGTCCGCCGCGGGCGACGCCGTGCGGTTCGTGGCCGGGGTGGGCGGAAACCGGCATGTCTACGCCGTGACGACCAGCGGCGATCTGATCAGGCAGGTGACGGCCGGCGACCGGCAGGTGGGGTCGGTCTCGGTCACGACCGACGGTCTCGTCATGGCGTACACGGTCACCGATGCCATCACACCGGCCGAGGTATTCGTAAACCGCGGCGACGGCAGCCTGCAGCAACGCGTGACTTCGTTCAACGATGCGTGGCTGTCGGAGGTCAGCCTGCAGCGCGCCGAACGACTGACCTGGACTGTCACCGACGGCACCGAAATCGAGGGCTGGCTGATCAGGCCGGTGGGCTACGAGGCCGGCCGCGCCTATCCGCTGGTGCTGAAGATTCACGGCGGTCCCTATGGCGCGTATGGCAACAGCTTTTTCCGTACCTTCCACGTCCTGTCGAACGCCGGCTTCTACGTGCTCTACACGAACCCGCGCGGCTCGACCGGCTACGGCCACGACTTCACCTACGCCGCCACCCCCGGCTGGGGCGAGATCGACGCGGAGGACCTGCTGGCCGGCGTCGATGCGGCGCTCGAGGCCTATCCGGACATCGACCCGGCCCGCCTCGGCGTGTCCGGCGGCAGCTACGGTGGATTCATGACCAACTGGTTGACCGCCACCACCGACCACTTCGCCGCCGCCGTGACCAGCCGCTCGATCGCCGACTGGACGAGCCTGTACGGGTCATCGGACGCGCAGGGGCTCCTGGACTTCGCGTTCGAAGGACCGCCATGGGAACAGCGGGAGCGGTATGACAGGCTGTCCCCGTTCACCTATGTCGAGAACGTCACCGCCCCGACCCTGGTCATTCACAGCGAGAACGACTACCGCACCCCGATCGGCGACGGCGAGAAATGGTACATGGCGTTGCAGAAACGAGAGATTCCGACCGAGCTGGTGCGCTACCCGCGTTCGAGCCACGGGCTCTCACGCAGCGGCGAACCATGGCTGCTGGTGGATCGCCTGGAGCGGATCCGAAGCTGGTTCGTGCACTGGCTGGGTGATGGTACCGAGTGATCGCTACCGGACGGCGGCAGCCATCTCGCGCAACATCTCCACCGGCGAGATCCCTGTCCAGCAGTGGCCCCGGCCGGAGCCGTAGGCGATGCGCGCGTCGAGGGTGGGCGGGGTCCGCAGCAACCGTTCGAACCGGTGCACGGCGTCGTTAAGGAAGTAGTCGTCCATCTCGCCGACCCAGATGTTCAACTTGCCCCTGAGCCTCGGAATCAGATCGTTGCGGTTCTGCGCGATCACCCGCGCCAGGTCGTAGCGCGCCCATTGGTCCGCCACCGCGTGGTCGATGGCGCCGGTCCGCGGATCCCACAACGGCACGGGACGCCCATCCGCGCCCCGCGGGCCGTAGGCGGCATTCCAGGCGCCCCACTGGCGCCCCGACGTCGTCCAACTGTCGCCGTCGCCCAACACGTTCTCCATGTGCAACTCATGCCGCATGGTGAACCGGACGCTGCCGTCGACGTTTCGCGCCGAGGCCCGCTCGGCGCCCTGCGCGTCGAGGTAGGCGTTCTCGTCACCGTAGATGTCGACGAGCTGCAACGCGCGGAAGTCGACGCTGTCCGGGCAGGAGGCCCAGGCGCCGTTGAACTGGTCCGGATAGAAGACCTGCAGGGCCAGCGAGACCCACCCGCCGGTCGACCCGCCGTCCAGCACCCGGGTCTGCCCGCTCCCGATCCCCCGGAACTCCCGTTCCACGTATGGAATGAGCTCGCGCGTGATCGCCTCGCCGTACGGCCCGTTGTTGGCCGAATCGATCTGATAGGGGTCGCCGAACGGGCCGGCGCCGTCGAGGTGCAGCAGCAGCATGCGCGGCGCCCCGTCGGCGGTCCAGGCCGCGTGGAACGCCGAGCCGGGCCGCATCAGCGACTCGACCGCCGTGTAACGCACCCCGTAACCGCCGATGCGCACCCGCAGAGGGTAGCGGCGCTCCGGTTCCCGGTCGAAGCCGCGCGGCAGGATGACGCCGGCGCGCAGGAAGATCGGCCGGTCGTGGAACGCAGACAGCAACTCGGACCGGATCTTGACGAACCGCAGGTCGCCGTCATCGGGCGGAAGCCGCTCCGCGGGCTCGCGGTCGATCAGCGTCAGTCGAATCGGGTCGGTCCGGGCCGCGTCGATCGTGACGTGCTGCGGCGCGCTGAACAGGTTGCCGGGGGCATCCGGTAACCGCAGGTCGCGGTTGGTGACGAGCACGGCCTGGGCGACATACTCGCCGGCGGGCAAATCGGCCAGACGCGCCAGCGGAAACGCCGCGGCGGCGGCCCCGACCGTCACCGCGTCTCCGGGACCGAACGCCGGCGCATCGACCCCGAAGGTGGGCGCGGCCCGCCGGCCGGTGCGGCCCAGACGCCGGCGCGGCTCGACCTGGTCATTCGCGCCGAGCACGACGAGCAAGCGGCCCGGCGGCTGGACCGGCAACGAGGCATCGAGGACGACTTCGAAGCGGAGACCGGCGGGTGCGGGCTGCGATGCCCCGGGATCGGCGACAGCCAGTACGCCGCACACGACGGCCAGCCGGACGATCGGGAAGCGGGTGCGTGTCATTCCGAGCGGCGTCCGGGCAGTTCTCCGCATATCATAGCAATCCGTGGTAACACCCCGCGTCGCACCGAGACACGGTCGCAACAATGCCGCGCCGGTCGAATGCAGCGGGGCTTTTGCCACGGGTCGCTTGTGCCCACCTCAGCGAGGATGCGACGAACCGGATCTGACCGCGGACGGCGACGGATTCGACGCTGACGGAAGCACGGTTCCCGGATACGGATAGAATGAGGGTTCGCTGGACAGCGCCTGGAGTGAATCTGATGATGAAGCATCTCAGCACCGGGTCCGGAGACCCGGCCCACCTCCGTCGCATGCTGCCGGGTCTGCGGCAGGGAGTCGTCGCGCTGGTCTCGGCGCTGGGTGTCGCGGTAGCCTGCGGCCCGCAGGGCGCCGGCGGTCTGACGCAGCGGATCTCGGTGGCCACCGGCGGCACCGGCGGGGTCTACTACCCCTACGGCGGCGGCCTGGCTCAGGTGATCAGCGACCACGTCGAGGGCGTGGAGGCGACGGCGGAAGTGACGGCCGGCACGGTGGACAACCTGAAGTTCATCGCGAACGAGGGGGCCGACCTGGCCTTCGCGCTGGCCGACTCGCTGGACGACGCGGCGGCGGGACGCGGCGCCTTCGCCGATTTCGGCACGGTGCCGGCGCGAGCAATCGCCGTGCTCTACGACAATCTGAACCAGCTCGTGACGCTCGAGGGCAAGGGCATCGAGACGGTCGCCGATCTGCGCGACCGGATCATCTCGACCGGCGCGCCCGGCAGCGGCACGGAGATCACCGCGCTGCGGGTGCTGGAGGCGGCCGGCCTGAATCCCGACGCGGACATCCGGCGGCAGAATCTGGGCGCGGCGCAATCGGTCGGCGCACTGAAGGACGGCAAGATCGACGCGTTTTTCTGGAGCGGCGGGATTCCGACCGGGTCGGTTCTCGACTTGGCGTCGACACCGGGCCGCACGGTGAAGCTGGTGCCGAACACGGATACGTTGCCGTTCCTGCACGAGCACTACGGCGACGCGGTCTACCACGCCGTGACGATTCCGGCCATCACGTATCCCGGCATGACCGGCGACGTCGAGGTGATCGGTGTGGCCAACGTACTGGTCGCGCACGAACAGTTGTCCGAAGATCTGGCATACCGCATCACGCGGGCGCTCTTCGAGCACCATGATCAACTGTCCGCCGTGCACCCGGAAGCGGCCAAGCTGACGCTCGACAACGCGGTCGTCGGGTCGACCGTGCCCTTCCACGAGGGCGCCATCCGCTACTACCAGGAACGCAACGTCTGGCCGGGCGGCGGGTAGAACCGATCCGACGCGGGTGTAGCGCTGCCTGGCAGTTCGTGGTAAAACCCCGCGTTGCACCAAGAATGGTGGTGCGCCCGGCTGGCACGGCGCGACGAGCGAGCAAATCGGGCCATTTGTGACCCCGGCAATCAGAAGCCCAGCGCCGCCCGAGGCCGGATGCAACGCCGTTCGAATGCAGCGGGGCTCTTGCCACGAGCTGCTCGCCGCCTGAGACCGTCTCGAATCGAGGACCACCGCTGGAGAACCTGCCCGTCCCGCCGGCCGATCCCCTGGACGACCCGGACGCCGAAGTCCCGACACGGCGGCTGACCGGATTCCCGCACCGGCTTGTCACGGTGCTGGCCGCCGGATTGTCCGTGTATGCCCTGTACTGGGTGGTGGGCATCGTGCAGCCCCAGATCTACCGGGTCAGCTTCCTGCTGATCGCACTGGTGCTGACGTTCGTGCTGTATCCGGCGGCGCCCGGGGGGCGGGGCCGGGTGGCCGCCCTGGATTGGGCGCTGGCCGGCGTCTCGATTCTCGTGCTGCTGTGGCCGATCGTCGATTTCGACGATTTCGTGCGCCGCGCGGCGACGCCGAGTGCGGTCGACGTCGTCTTCGGCGCCGTGACCACCCTGCTCGTGCTCGAGGCCACCCGCCGAACCGTCGGCTGGATTCTGCCGGTCACCGCCGTCGCCTTCCTGCTGTACGGCTACTACGGCCCGTATCTCGAGTTGCTGGGACTCGAAATATTCGCGCACCGGGGCTATACGATGGCCCGTCTCATGGGCACCCTCTACATGACCCTGGAGGGCATCTTCGGCGTGCCGCTGCATGTGGCCACCACCTACATCGTGCTGTTCACCATCTTCGGCGCGATGCTGCAGCACTCGGGCGCCGGACAGTTCTTCATCACCTGGACGATGTCCGCCTTCGGACGGTCATCGAGCGGCGCCGGCCCGGGACGTACGGTCACGATGTCGGGGTTCCTGCTCGGCACCGTCTCCGGCAGCGGGGTCGCCACCACCGTCACGCTGGGCGCCGTGGCCTGGCCGATGCTGCGCCGCGCCGGGTTCACGCCGGAGGTGGGCGGCGGCATACTCTCGGCCAGCGGCATCGGCGCCATCCTGGCCCCGCCCACGATGGGAGCGGCCGCCTTCCTGATCGCAGAGTTCCTGCAGATTTCCTACCTGCAGGTGATCGCGATGGCAATCGTACCGGCCGTGCTCTATTACCTGTCGATCGTGCTGATGATCGAGGCCGATGCGCGGCGGCTCGGCACGCACGCGGTCGACGTCGACCTGCCGTCAGTCGGCGCGTTGACGCGGCGCTCGGGGTATCACTTTCTGCCGCTGATCGCGATTGTCGTGCTCCTTGTCACGGGCATGACCCCGTTCCGCGCCGTCTTCCTTGCCACGATGCTGGTCATCGTGCTCAGTTTTTTCAGACGCGCGACGGCGTTGCGACCGAAGCGGCTGGTGACGGCGCTCGAGACCGGCGGGCGGGCGGTGCTGGCGGTGGCGGCCACCACGGCCACGGCGGGCGTCATCGTCGGCGTGGTGACGCTGACGGGGCTGGGGCTGAAAATCTCCAACATCATCGTCGACCTGGCGGGCGGCAATCTGTTCCTCACGGTGGTCTACGCCGCCCTGGCCGTCTGGATGCTCGGGCTGGCGGTACCGGTGACCGCGTCCTACATCATCGCGGCCGTCATGATCGCGCCCGCCCTCACCAACGTGGGTGTGCCGGAAGTGGCGGCGCACATGTTCATCTTCTACTACGCGGTGCTCTCCGAGGTCAGTCCCCCGACCGCCCTGTCCCCGTTCGCGGCCGCCGCGATCACCGGCGGCAATCCGTTCAAGACGATGATGCTGACCTGGAAGTACACTCTGCCGGCGTTCCTGGTGCCGTTCGCGTTCACGCTGAGTCCGGAAGGACTGGGGGTGCTGCTGCAGGCGCCGATCGCCGACATCCTGAAGACCGTGTTGACGGCGATCGTCGGAATTCTGGCGCTGGCGATGGGGCTCGGCGGCTGGCTGCGGCAGGAAGCGACGCTGGTGGAACGAACTCTTGCGGTCGCCGGCGGACTGTTGCTGTTCTACGCCACGACGATGACCGACCTCATCGGCGCCGCGCTCTTCATCGCCGCGATCGTGATGCACCTGGGACGGCCCGCGACGCACGCGTCTCCGGCGTAGCGCTACGGTGGGGTGTCGCCAGGGACGGCTACGCCCGCACCAGGCGGCGGTACTTGATGCGCCGCGGCCGGTCGGCGGCCGACCCCAGACGGCGCCGGCGGTCCGCTTCATAGTCCTGATAGTTCCCCTGGAACCAGACCACCTGACTGTCACCCTCGAAGGCGAGTATGTGGGTGGCGATGCGGTCGAGAAACCAGCGGTCGTGGCTGATGACCATGACGCATCCCGCGAACTCGACCAGCGCGTCCTCGAGCGCCCGCAGCGTGTCGACGTCGAGGTCGTTGGTCGGCTCGTCGAGCAACAGCAGGTTGGCGCCGGTCCTGAGCAGCTTGGCCAGGTGCACCCGGTTGCGCTCGCCGCCCGACAGCGCACCGACCTGCCGCTGCTGGTCGCGTCCCTTGAAATTGAACCAGGAGCAGTAGGCGCGCGAGGCGACGGTCCGTGAGCCCAGCACGATGTCGTCCTCACCGCCGGAGATCTCCTCCCAGACGGTCTTCTCGGGGTCCAGATCGCGGCGCTGATCGACGTATCCCAGCTTGACGGTCTCCCCGACCTTGAGGACGCCGGCGTCCGGCGTCTCCTCGCCGGTTATCATCCGGAACAGCGTGGTCTTGCCGGCGCCGTTGGCGCCGATCACCCCGACGATGCCCGCCGGCGGCAACGTGAACGTCAGGTCCTGGATGAGACACCGCTCCCCGTATCCCTTGCGGATGTTCTGCGCCTCGACCACCACGTCGCCCAGCCGCGGACCGGGCGGGACATAGATCTCCACTGCATCGATTTTCTCGGCCACATCCTGGGTCAGCAGCTCCTCGTAGGCATTGAGCCGCGCCTTCCCCTTGGCCTGCCGGGCGCGCGGCGACATTCTGATCCACTCGAGTTCGCGCTGCAGCGTGCGACGACGCCGGCTCGTCTGCTTGTGCTCGACCTCGAGCCGCTTCTGTTTCTGTTCGAGCCAGGACGAGTAGTTTCCCTCCCAGGGTATCCCCTCGCCGCGATCGAGCTCGAGAATCCAGCCGGCGGCATTGTCGAGGAAGTAGCGATCGTGCGTTATCGCCACCACGGTGCCCTTGTAGCGTTGCAGGTGACGCTCGAGCCAGCCGACCGTTTCGGCGTCGAGATGATTGGTCGGCTCGTCGAGCAACAGCAGATCGGGCGACCGCAGCAACAGGCGGCACAGCGCCACACGGCGGCGCTCGCCGCCGGACAGATGCTCGACACTGGCGCGGGGCGGGGGCAACCGCAACGACTCCATCGCCATGTCGACACGCGAATCGACATCCCACGCGCCGGCCGCGTCGATCTTGTCCTGCAGCCAGCCCTGCTCGTCCATGGCGTCCTGCAGTTCGTCGCCGATGAGCCCTTCGTTGAAGCTGGCCAGCACCTCGTCGTAGCGGCGCAGCAACTGCTTGTGATCGGCGACGCCCTCCTCGACGTTGCCCTTCACGGTCTTGTTCGGGTTCAGTTGCGGCTCCTGCGGGAGATACCCGACGGTGAGTCCCTCCGAGAGGAACGCCTCCCCCGCAAAGTCGTCGAGCTCACCCGCCATGATCCTGAGCAAGGTGCTCTTCCCGGCGCCGTTCAGTCCGAGCACGCCGATCTTCGCCCCTGGCAGAAACGACAGGGAGATGTCCTTCAGCACTTCCTGCCCCGGGCCGTACGACTTGCCCAGACGGTGCATCGTGTAGACGTACTGGTGCGCCATGCGAATCGTCTCCCTCGGTCGGACGCGGACGGACACCTGAGCCGCCGCCTGCCGCGTCACGCCACGAACGGTCGTGTCAACTGCAATCCGCGCCGGCCGCCGGTCGCCCGAACGTGTCCGAGCGGGGCATCCTCACCGTGGCCCCGCCGGCCACGATCCGGTTAGTCCCGGGGCCGCTCCAATTCGAACTCCACCTCGGTCGTCCGTCCGGCGGCGACGGTGACGGACCGCGGCTGGCCGCCGAGGCGCTCGTGCCAGATCGTGAGCTCGTGCGCGCCGGCCGGCACGCCGTCGATCGTGAATCTCCCGTCGGTCCCGCTGACGGCGCCGAGGTCGTTGCTCACGACGATCCAGCCGCGCATCCAGGAGTGGGAATCACATTCGATGCGCACGACTCCCGGACGGCGCAACGGCCGGTTGGCCTCCAGACCGGCGAACGGCATGGCGAGGTTGAACCCGGTGCGCTCGCGGTCGTCGTACGAGTGGGTCGAGTGCAGCACGTCGTCCTGGCTGGTCACGAGCAGCGCGCTGCGCGTCGGCGCAATCTGCACGTGCGGCACGAACAGACACCCGACGTTGTCGATCCGCGGCGGGGGCACGCCATCCGGCCACGGCACGCCGGTCACCCGCACGACGGCGTTGGCGACATGTCCATCGGCGTCGGCGATGATCTCCTCGTTGGGCACGCTGTCACCGCAGTCCGCCTGATCGGAGGTGACCGCGACCGTGCCCGGCGACGGCGGGTCATCCATGGTGACGACCCCGGTGATGCTGCCGGTCGCCTGCACTTCGCCTTCGAGCGCCGCGCCGGCGGCGGGCACGAGCATCCCGGCCGCCGCGGCGGCCGTCGCGAGCCACGCCCCTGTCCCCATCCATCTGCCCATGGCTGTACTCCACCCTCTCGCACCGGTTCGCCGCCCTTGCCGGCAGGTGAGGTCCGGCGCCCGCCGCCTCACCCGCAGCGCACCCTTTCAGAATATCCGGTCCCAGGAGCCCGCGGCAAAAGCCCCGCTGCATTCGAACGGCGCTGCACGCCTCTCACAATATCCGGTCCTGACTCGGCACCTCGACCGGTTCAGGCTCCGGCGTGAAGTCCTCGCCTGGATTGATGAAGCGATCCTGCTCGAAACGATACTGGGTGTCGTACAGCTCGCGGTAGCGCCCCCCGGCCGCCAGCAGATCGGCGTGCGTGCCCCGCTCGACGATCTGCCCGTGCTCGATGACGACGATCTGATCGGCGCTCTGAATGGTCGACAGCCGGTGGGCGATGACGAACGTGGTCCGCCCCCGGCGCAGCGCCCGCAACCCGTCCTGAATCAGCGCCTCGCTCTCGCTGTCGAGGCTCGAGGTGGCCTCGTCCAGAATCAGAATGCGGGGATCGGCCAGAATCGCGCGGGCAATGGCGACGCGCTGCCGCTGTCCGCCGGACAGCTTGACGCCGCGCTCGCCGACGATCGTGTCGTAGCCATCCGGAAAGCCGCGGATGAACTCGTCGCAGTGGGCGAGACGGCTCACCGCCTCGATCTCGGCGCGGGTGGCGTGACGCCGCGCGAAGCTGATGTTGGACGCGATCGACCCGTCGAACAGGAAGTTCTCCTGCAGCACGACCCCCAGTTGCCGGCGATAGTCGGCCAGCTTGATGGTCGACAGATCGCGGCCATCCACCAGCACCCGGCCGGTCTGTGGACGGTTGAACGCCATGACCAGGCTGACCAGCGTGCTCTTGCCGGACCCGCTCGACCCCACCAGCGCGATGGTGGCCCCGGCCGGAGCGGTCAACGACACGTCCCGCAACACCGGCGCACCCTCGGTGTAGGCAAACGTCACCCGCTCGAGCTCGATGTCGCCGTGCACCTCGTCGATTGGGGCGCGCCCGGCGTCTTCGTCGATCTCGGTCGGGGTGCCGAGAATCTCCTGGATGCGATCGAGACCGGCGAACGCCTCGGTGATCTGTGTGCCGATCGACGCCATCGAGACGACCGGCGCCACCACAACAGCGGTGAACATGAGATAGCGCAGCAGATAGCCGACCGTCCACTCGCCGGAGATGATCGCCTGGCCCCCCATCACGATGATCAAGGCGCCGATCAGGCCGACCGCGAGCGACGCCGCCGACGTCGTCGCCGACACGCCGGTGACCGTCTTCGCCACGTTGCGGAGCAGTCGGTGGGCGCCCTGCGCGAACACCAGTTGCTCACGCTTCTCGACGCTGTACGCCTTGACGATGCGCACACCGCCCAGCGTCTCGGCCAACCGGCCGGTCACCTCGGCGTTGATCTTGCCGCGCTCGCGAAACAGCGGGCGCAGCCTCGAGAACGCCTTCGCCATGACCACGCCGAAGCCGATCAGGATCACCAGGGTCACCGTGGTCAGCTCCCAATACAGATAAAACAACACGCCGATCCCGAGGGTGGCCGTGACGACTCCCCCGACCAGTTGCGCCAGCCCGGTCCCGACGAGGTTCCGAATGCCCTCGGCGTCGGTCATGACCCGCGAGATCAACACACCGGTCTTGGTCGAATCGAAGTAGCTGACCGGCAGGCGGGTCACATGCCGCTGCACCCGCTTGCGCATCTCGGTAATGGCACGCTGCGCAGCCACGCCCAGCACCTGCGACAGGGCGAACCCGGTGCTCGACTGCACCAGGGTGGCGGCCGCCGCAACGAGCGCCAGCGGCACCAGCAGGTCGGTCCGCCCCGGCGCGATGACGTCGTCGATGACATAGCCCGACATCCAGGGCAACACCAGGCCGGCCAGACGGCTGACGAGCATCAACGCCATGCCGAGCAGCAGCCGGTAGCGGTGGCGGTGCACGAGCGCCTTCGCCTCGACCCAGGCCCCCGGTGTCATGAACGGCTTCTTCTTCTGCTTCTTCTGCGGTGTGCTGTCCGCCACGTGGTTCGATCCCTCCGCGCCCGGCGCTCCGACAAATGGTAAGCGTACCTCACGCGCGCCGTGGCGGGCTGCTGAACATGGTACGGACGATGCTCCCCCAGTTGAGCAGGGCGCTGCAACGGACGCGGACACGCCGCCGCCCGGGACCACCCGCTGATCTTCACCCCGTCCACCGGGCCGGAGTGGAAGCGAGTTTTCCTGGAAAGTTCGAGCATGCGAGAACGCGATCGGAAACGCAAACGTTACACCGCAGCGCGACCGCGAGTTCGCGTTCGATGGTGCCGAGCATCTGACGCCGTCCGAGTTCCATCGGGAGCCGGACGCCGCCGAGGCCCGCGACGCCACCCGCGCCGGCGTCGAGCGCGTGCGCCCCCGCGTCCCCCGGGCGCTGAACCGGGCTGAGCCGACACAGGCGAGACGAGCGTCCCCCATACAGGGCACCGGCCACTGCCCCGACAGCCCCGGACGCGCTCGTTGAGTTGCTCAGCGAGGCGCCTGCCCCAAGTCGGCTCGGTGGCGCAGATGGCGGCTCTCCCCTGCTCGTCGCGGGGCATGACCTCCGGTGGGATCGGAGGCGACTGGCCATCAGGTCGGGTTATTCGCTCTTCAACGTGACGACCGGGTCCACTCGTGAGACTCGACGCGCCGGCAGATAGCTGGCGAGGAGTGCGATGCCCAGGAGCAGCACAACCGCGGCGCCCAACGAGCCCGGATCGGTCGGACCGATCTCGAACAGAAAGTTGCCGAGCAGGCTCCCGGATGCGAGCGTCGCTCCGATGCCAAGCAGCACCCCGATGAGCACCGGCCTTATCGTCTTCCCTACGACCAGGGTCACGAGCTGTCGGGCCGTGGCGCCCAGCGCCAGCCGGACGCCGAGCTCGTAGCGCCGTTGCGCGGCCACATGCGCGGCGGTGCTGTAGACGCCGACGGCCGCGAGCAGCAGCGCAAGGGCGGCGAACGCACCGGCCAGCACGGAGCTCATCCGCTCGGGACCGACCACTTGCGCCACCCTGTCGTCGACCGTGGCCACGTCGTACAGCGGGAGGTCGGGATCGATGTCCAGGATCTCGGCGCGGATCGCGGGCACGAGCGCGGTCGGATCCGAGGTCGCCCGGACGAGGAACGCTGGCTCGTAGACCGCAACCTGCGTGTTCGGCAGGAATAGATGCGGCGCGACCTCGTCCGTAATACTGATGGTCTGTGCGTCGGCGACGATACCGACGATCGATACGTCCTCGGCGCCCGGTCCGCGCGGCATCTTGAGCCGCGGGCGGTCAAGGATTCGCGTATCCGACTCGCCGGGGAAGAAGCGTCGCACGAACTGTCGGTTCGCGATGACGACCAGGGCCGCCTCCGGTCCGTCGCGCGGCGTGAAATCACGTCCGGCTTCGACGCGAACACCCAGCGTGGCGAAGAGCCCCGGGCTGACGGTGTCGGCAGCGACGAGCGGCTGACGGTCCTCCGGAATATCTCGTCCATCCACGCCGGCGAGAGAGCGGAAGCTGGCCGGTTCGAGCGGCGGACGAGTGATCATGGCAACCGACTCGACACCCGGGAGCGCCGCGACCCGTTCGACGATCCTGCCGGCGAACCTCACCCGCTCCGACTGCTCGCGGAGGTCCCCGCGGGGTGGCGCGGCGCGGAACGTCATGAGCTGCCGGCGTTCGAACCCCAGGTCGGCCGCGGTCAGGCGCAAGAGGCTCGTCATGAGCAGCCCGGCGCTCACGAGCAGGACCAGGGTCAATGCTACCTGGCCACTGAGGAGGACGCTCTGCAGCCGGCGTCGCGGGCCGGGCGCCCCGCTCTGCAGACCGGTCGTCGCCCAACTCGGGAGCCGTGGAGTCCATGCGAGGGCGGCGCCCGCGCTCACCAGGCACAGCAACAGAACGATACCGGCAGTAAACCCCAGCGTCACGCCATCGAGTCGTATCG
Source organism: Vicinamibacterales bacterium (assembly GCA_965220695.1). Taxonomy (GTDB): domain Bacteria; phylum Acidobacteriota; class Vicinamibacteria; order Vicinamibacterales; family UBA8438; genus UBA9620. Next base: position 2,490,558 of record OZ244838.1, read on the forward strand.
TGTCGCCGAGCCACGCGGCGTCCGAGACCCGCGCCCGCAGCACGCCCGTCCCCCAGGCGAGCGCAGCGAGCGCGGCGGCGGCAGCCAGCACGCCCAGGACCAGCGTCTCGGTCAGCAACTGCGCCGCCACCCGCATTCTGGTGGCGCCCATGGCCAGACGGACCATCAGCTCCCGTTGCCGCCCAAGCGTCCGAATGACCTGCAGGTTGGCTACGTTCGCACAGGCGATGATCAGCAGTAGCGCGATGGCGCCGGACAGGAGCCACACCCGACCGGGGACATCGCCGACCGCATGCTCGTGCAGGGACTGCACCCGCAGCGGGTCTCGCGTCAACATGGCCGCGGCCCCGGTTGTAAAGGCGTCCGGGTAGAGCGCGGCCGCAGTCCGCGCGCGAAGGACCTCGAGCTCCGCGACGGCGCGATCGAGGGACACACCCGCTGCAAGCCGGCCAATCACACGAAGCCCTATCACGATGATCCGTGGAAAATCGACGGAGGCGAGCGGAGGGAAGGCCAGGGGACGGTACACGTCCACGCGACTGCTGACCGGAGGGCGGAAGCTGGCCGGGGCCACACCGACGACAACCACGGGGCGATCGTCCAGACGGAGCGTCTCGCCCACCACGGACCGCTCGCCGCCGAAGCGCCGCGTCCAGAAGCCGTGACTCAACACCGCGACATCCGCTGCGTCGGGCTCTTCGTCCGCTGCCACGAAACCCCGACCGACCGCGAACGGCTCGGTGCTCAGCATGGGGAAGAACCCGGGGCTGACCGCGAGGCTCGCGACGCGTTCAGGCTCGCCGCGCCCGGCGAGATTCGCCTCGTTCAGGGATGTGGCGGTCGCGGCGATCCGATCGAGCACCGTCGCCTCGTCGCGCCAGAAGGAGAAGGTGGGATTCCATACGCTCGGCGGCCTCCGGGGGGGCAGCTCTTCAATCACGACGAGGCGCTCGGCGCCCGGGTACGGGAGCGGGCGAAGCCACAACGCCCACGCGACGGCGAACAACAGCGTCGTCGCGCCGATGCCGACGCCGAGCGTCAGCATGACCATCGTGGTAAAGCCGGGCCCGCGCCGCAGGCCGCGGAGGCCGTGCCGCACGTCCCGGACGAGGCTCTCGACGACCCGGAACCCCCAACTCGCGCGACAATCGTGCTTCACCGCGTCCAGCGGGCCGAACGCCAGCCGCGCCCTGCGAGTCGCCTCCGCCGGGCTCACGCCGCGGGCCCGATGCTGTTGTACTTCCTGATCGAGGTGGAACCGAATCTCGGTGTCGAGATCCTGATCGGCGCGGGTACGATGAACGACCGAACGGAACCGCAGACGGATCGTGTCGAGCCAGCGCATGGGATTCGGAGGACTCGAGTGAGCGTCAGGTGAGCACGGACACGCCGTGCCGTGTCGCGGCAGTGCAAAGGGCTCTGTCGCGGGAACCGAGCGGCAGTGTGCGGCGTAGCGCGACCTCCAGATAGGCGGCGTCATACACCGACAATCCGTCTCGATCGGCCAACGCCGAGGTCCGGCCGAATGCGATCCTGGCATCGACTTCGTCGACCGTAATCGTCAGCGCGGACAGCATCTCCAGCGCCAGTATCCGCTCGGAGGCGGTCAGCAGCTTGCGCCGTTGGGCCGCGAGCAATCCGTTGGCGACTTCCAGGAACCACACCGGCGGTACAACGGCAGCCGTCCCTCCCTCGATACGCGCCAGCAATGCGTCCGCGGCGGGCGAGGCCTGACTCGGGACCACCCACGCGCACGCCACGGACGCATCTACGACGAACGCATTGCTCACCGGCGTCCCGCCTCAATCAGGGACTTCGTCTCGGCATCGGTGAGCTTTGGGCGAGTTCCGGAGCGCGCGGCAATTGTCTGGCGCAGGTCCCGTATTCCGGCGACGGCAACGCGCACGTCCTGCACGGCAGGTCCGCGCGCCGGAACCATGCGGGCGACCGGCTTGTCGTGCCTGGTCACGACAACCTCCTCGCCCCGCGACACACGGTCAAGAAGCGCGCCGAATCGGGTCTTTGCCTCAAGTGCCGTCACGCTGGCCGCCATCACTGTGTCTCCGCATGAAAATGACTATTGACTGGCCAGTTTAGCATGACGCCGGACATCGCCGACGTCCGCGCGAGATTGGTGTCGATTCTCACACCGGTTGTCGCCGGTACTGCCGGCCGCAAGCGCGTCGCCGACATCCACGCCGAACCAGGGAATCGGATATTCAACTCGCTCACGTGTCGGTACGCCCAACCCACTCAACCCGCCACCCGCCGGTCACAGTGCTGATTCCGGCTGTAGACTGTCGCCGTGGCCTCCCCTGTCCGGCGCATTCTGCACCTCGACATGGACGCGTTCTACGCCTCGGTCGAGCAGCGCGACGATCCGGCGTTAGGCGGGAAACCGGTGGCCGTGGGCGGCAGTCCCGAGGGACGCGGGGTGGTGGCGGCCGCCAGCTACGAAGCGCGAGCGTTCGGAGTGCGATCGGCCATGTCGATGGCCAGGGCGGTCCGCCTGTGTCCGGATCTGGTCATCGTCAGACCGGACATCGCCCGCTATCGACACGTGGCGTCCGAAGTGTTCGAGATGTATCGCGCGGTCACGCCGCTCGTAGAGCCGCTGTCGCTCGATGAGGCGTATCTCGACGTCACCGAGAATCGGTGGGGCGAGCCGCTGGCCACATCGGTGGCGAAACGGCTCAAGCAGCAGATCAGGGACGCAACGCGGCTGACGGTTTCGGCCGGGGCCGCACCCAACAAGTTTCTCGCCAAGATCGCGTCCGCCTGGGACAAGCCGGACGGGCTCACCGTCATTCCGACCCAGCGTGTGGAGGCGTTTCTACAGCAGTTGCCGGTCGAGGCGCTCTGGGGCGTCGGACCGGTCACCGCCCGGCGGCTGCGCGCCGCCGGTATTACGCGGCTCGTCGACGTCCGGACCGTTGACCCCCACGCGCTCAGGCACACGGTGGGCCATCAGGCCGACTGGCTGCGGCGGCTGGCGCACGGAATCGACGACCGGCCGGTCACGCCGCATCGCGCTGTCAAGTCGTCCGGGTCGGAAAACACCTACGCTCGCGACCTCACTGATCTGGGCGGGATTCGCGCCGAGGTGGAGCGCATGGCGCGACGCGGCGCCGACTGGCTGGCGCGCAAGCGGTTGCGCGCTCGGACGGTGACCCTCAAGGTGCGCTACTCCGATTTCACCACCACCACCCGCAGTCACAGCGAGCGGCCGGGCACCCGCGATGCGGACCGCATCGCCACCCGCGCCCTGCGGCTGCTCGACCGTACGGAGGCCGGCGCCCGCCCGGTGCGGCTGCTGGGGGTCAGCCTGCACAACCTGAGCGGCGACGATAGTGCAGGCGGCGAGCCCTCGAACGCGACGTTGCCGTTGTGACGGCCGGTACTGGCAGTCCGTGGTGAAACCCCGCGTTGCACCGAGATCGGCGATGCGCCCGCTGCGCTTGCGCAGCGGGCTGGTAAGATGTCGTCGTGCTTAAAGGCAGCCGTACGGCCATCTTGCGGAAAGTGCAGCCCGTCAGCATCCATGGACAGATTTCCTGGGACGTGTTCTTCAGTGACCCGGACGATCCTGGTGGTCAGGTGCGTGTGACCCGGGTGGGTCCCGAGTCGGTCGAACGCGGGATCGAGCCGGGCGACCGCATCTGGCTGCATTATCTGCTGGGCAGCGTGACAAGCATCAGGCGCCATACCGGCGAACCCCGCGAGTGACCAGCAGTCCGTGGTGAAACCCCGCGTCGCACCGAGACCGGTCAGGCGCCCGGCTGACAAGGCGCGACGAGGGAGCAAATTGGGGCATTTGTGACCGAGGAGCAACGCAGTTCAGACGGGACAGGGAGCAAATTGGGAAATTTGCGACCGCATGGCCGGTCGAATGCAGCGGGGCTTTCGCCACGGGCTGCCAGGGACGAGCGTACGCCACCGACTCGGCCACGCCGAATGCCATGAGCTGCCGACCGCCCACCGTCAACCCCGATCAGAGCGATCTCGCACCGATCGGCTGGACCGCATGGTTCGCCGAACGGTTCGAACCGCATGCACGCGAGGGACTGCACCCGGCCCGGGTGACCGTGGCCCACAACTACCTCTACACACTGCTGGGTACGGACGGTGAGGTGCTGGCCGAGGTATCGGGCCGGCACCGCCACCGGTCCGGCGGCCCGGACGCGATCCCGGTGGTCGGCGACTGGGTGGCGATGAAACCGAGTCGGACGGAACGAAAGGCCACCATCGAAGCGGTGTTGCCCCGCCGGACCTCCTTTGCCCGCAAGGCGGCGGGCGAACCCACCCGGCGCCAACTCGTGGCGGCCAACATCGACACCGTGTTCCTCGTGTGTGGACTCGATGACGACTTCAACGTGCCGCGCATCGAGCGCTACCTCGTCGCCATCCGCGACAGCGGCGCCGCGGCGGTCATCGTGCTGAACAAGACGGACGCCTGCCCTGATCTCGACGCCGCCCGCGCCGCCACCGCGGCCGCCGCACCCGGCGTACCGGTACACGTCATCAGTTGCCTGCGGAACACCGGACTCGATACGCTGCAGCCTCACCTCGTCCCGGGCTGCACAGTTGCCCTCCTCGGCTCGTCCGGTGTCGGGAAGTCCACTCTCATCAACCGTCTGCTCGGCGTCGACCGCCAGCGCACCCGCACCGTCCGCGCACGCGACGGACGCGGGCGTCACACCACAACCCAGCGTGAGCTGATCGTGATGCCGGCCGGGGCGTTGCTCATCGACACCCCCGGCATGCGTGAACTGCAACTCTGGGACAGTGCCGACTCGCTGGACGATACGTTCGACGACATCGAGACCCTGGCGGCCGACTGCCGTTTCCGCGACTGCGGGCACGACCAGGAACCGGGCTGCGCGGTGCGTGCCGCGATCGACCGCGGCACACTGGCGACGCGGCGGGTCGATCATTACCGGGGGCTCAAACGCGAGGGGACGCTGCTGCAACAACGGCGGGACGAACTGGCCCGTCTGCAGGAGCAGCGGCGTACGACCAGCGCGCACCGCGCCCTGCGCTCGACCAGCCGCCTGTCCGGCGACCGCTGAGTCGCTGCAGGCTGGCGGCGGCTATCGTCCGAGACGTTCGAGTTCCTCGGCGTGATCGGTCTCCTCGGCCAGCATGTCCTCCAGCCGGATCACCAGACCCTTGTCGCCGAACACCTCGGCCTGCTCGATCCGCCGGGTATAGTTTTCGATCACCTGCCGCTCGGCCGCGATGTCGATCTGCATCATTTCCTTCGCGGTCCGCACTTTCTTCGGCATTGCCGGCCTGATGTCGAGGTCACCGCCCAGGGCGGTGATCTTGTCGGCCAGGAACACGGCGTGGTTGACCTCGCCGACGATGTCCGACTTGAGCTCCTCGCGCAACTCGTGTCCGAGGAGTCCGGTGGCCGACGCCGAGTGATACAGATATCGAAGCACCGCCTCGAGCTCGAGGTTGAGGTCTTCATTGAGTCCGTCAATCAGTTCCTGCCTGGTCTCCGTCCGCATGGTCGATCCCGTTGCCATGGCGCCTCCTGTATCGTATCTCTTCCGTTCAGACCCGCTTCAAGTACCGTGTTTCCTCGTGCGCGGTCACTCGTTTGATGATACCTGTTCGTGGACCGGGGCAGTGACCCGTGCGCCGCCAGTGACCGCGGCGACGCGGCGCCCCGGATGGCGGTCGAGTGGATCGCCGGTGGCCGGACGTGACTCGAAACTCGGAGACTCAAGATGAATCGATTCGCAATAGCCGTCAGCCTGGTCCTGATCGGACTCCTGGCGGCGGCGCAGCCGTCCGCCGCAGGCCAGGACGGCGCCCCGTCGTTCCGGCCAGTATCCTGGGAGCGGCTGGTCAATGCGGCCGACGAACCGGAGAACCGGCTGATGTACTCGGGCACGCTCGACGCGGCCAGCGGCGAAGAACTCTGGCACATCGCCGTCGGCCGGCGGGTGCACGCCGCCCCGATCAGCTTCGCGGTCGCCGGCACGCAGTACGTCACCATCGCCGCCGGCAACGTGGTCTACACCTTCGGTCTGGCGGATTGATTGCGTACAGAAGCCCGCGCGGCGACTCCGGACGGGCTACGGCACCGGCTGCTAGTGCACTCCGCGGCCCATCTGCAACATCGAGGGCTCGGCGCCGAGGCGGCGAATCGCCGTCTCCCACATCAGGGTGGGGTTGGTGTCGAAAATCAGATCGAGCTCGATGTCGGATATGAGCCACGACGACGAGAGTTCGGCGTCCAGTTGCCCGGCGCCCCAGCCCGCGTAGCCGGTCAGCAGCCGGGTCCGGGCCGGAGAGCGGTCGACGAGCAGCCTCCGGAGCAGGTGGGGGGAGGTCGACAGATACAACCCGTCGCAGACCTGTACCGACTCGGCGTCCGCCGGCTCCTGGCCCATGAGAATCCAGCCCCGCTCCGGCTCGACGGGCCCGCCGATCCAAAGCTGCAGTCCGTTATCCTCTTCCACCGCGACCGGTGGGTTCAGCCGCACGACCGCCGAGGCCGGCGTGTCCGTCTGGCGGTTCAACACCAGTCCGAACGCGCTGTCCTTCGTGTGCTCGCACAGCAGCACCACCGTCTGCTTGAAGTTCGAGTCGCAGAGCTGCGGCATCGACAGCAGCAGGGTTGGCGCCAGCGACGTCCCGCTTCCCACCTTCGTCATCGTCCTTCCGTCGATTCTAGCAGGTTGGGCGACCCGTCGTCGCCACGGGACTCCAGACGGGCGCGAGCCCAGGCGACATGCTCGGCCACCAGCGGATCGCGTACCGACTCGGCCTCCGGACGCCGGTCGACCGCATCCTGGTCGAGCGCGGCGGCCGATTCCGGGCCGCCGCTGTTGCCCATGGCCACCGCGACGTTGCGGCGCAGCCGTTTCACCCGCACCCGGGTCATTGCCCCACGGCGAATCGCGGCCCGCAGCTCGGCATCCGACCGGCGCCACAACTCCGCCAGCTTCGGCTGATCGAACAGGGCGCGCGGCTGCCACGCCGGGTCGTCGCTGATCGGCGCCGCGCCGTTGAACGGGCACACCTCCTGGCAGACATCGCACCCGTAGACGCGCCCCTCGAGCCCCGGACGGTCGGCCACGGGAAGAACGCCCTTCGTCTCGATGGTCAGATACGACACACAGCGGGTGGCGTCGAGCACACCTGGTTCGGGAAACGCGCCGGTCGGGCACGCGTCAAGGCACAGGGTGCACGTGCCGCACTGGTCGAATCCGGGCGCATCGGCGGCGAGCGGCGCGCTGCACAGAATCTCCGACAGAAAGAGCCAGGACCCCAGATCGGGGTTGATGAGACAGGTGTTCTTGCCGATCCATCCGAGCCCCGCACGCTCGGCGTAGACCTTCTCCTGCACCGGACCTGTGTCGACATACGCGCGCGTCTCGATGCCGGGCTCTGCCTGTGTCATCCAGGTCTGCAATGTCCCGGTCCGCGCGCCAACCACGTCATGGTAGTCGTCGCCCCAGGCGTAGCGGGAGATCACGGCCGCCCCGGCATCCGAGACCTCCGTCGAATAGGGAGGTGCGGTGTTGTACAGCGTCCCCAGCACAACCACCGCACGGGCGGCCGGCAACACCGCGCGAACATCGGCGCGCCGTTCGGCGGTACGGTTCAGATACGCCATCTCACCGGCGTACCCCCGTCCCAGCCACTCGGCCAGAAACGGCAGGCGCGGCAGCGCCTCGGCCGGTGCAATGCCGCACAGATCGAACCCGATCTCCCTGGCGCGGGCCTTCACCCGATCGGCTGTCAGCATGACGACATCGGGAGGATCGTTCAGAATCGGTAGCGCACGCCGAACTGCATCTCTCGCGCGTTCAGGGCGCTGAAGATGCGGCCGAAATTGGGCGTACCGAAAATGCGGTTGGGGACGTCGAAATTGGCCCGGTTCAGAAGGTTGAAGATCTCCCACCGGAACTCGAGACGCCCGTCGCGGCCGAGCGGCCAGTCCTTCTGCAGCGACAGGTCGACCACCGCCAGCCCGGGCGCGAACACGCTGTTCCGCGGAGCGCTGCCGAACGTGAACGGCGCCGGCAGCGCGAACGCGGCCGTGTTGAACCACCGCTCCGGCGATCGCTGACTCGACGACAGGGTCGGGTCGCCGATCTGATCCGGGCGTTGCGCCGGCCCCGAGCCGATGTTCGCGCGGTCCTGCCCGAGATTGACCGTGAACGGCGCCCCCGACTGCACGGTCACCACGGTGTTCACCCGCCAACCGGCCCCCAGCCCTTGCGCCACGCCGCCGGCGCCGGCGAAGAAGGGCAACTGGTAGCTGCCGCTGGCCACGAACTGATGACGATGGTCGAAGCTGGACAGCGCCACCTCGCCCGGGAAGATGTTACGCACGTTCTGTGGCACGTTCGCCTCGAATGCAGTGGCGCCCGGGCTCGATGCGTCGTCCCGCGACCGCGACAGCGTGTAGGCGGTATTGAACGAGAAGCTCCCGTTGAAGCGGCGCTCGGCTTTGAACGTCACCGCGTGGTAGATCGACGTGCCGTCGAACCGGATGGCGCGCACCGCACCCAGCGCGGGAATCGGTCTGCGGGCGGTGATCGAGCCCGGCCCCGGCTGCGGTACGTTGCGGATGGTCGAATTGTCGGCGCCAATCGTGTACGACCCCATGTACGACACCTCGAACATGGTTCGCGGCAACGCTTCCATTTGCAGGCCGGCGCTCCAGGTCTGCGTGTACTCGACCTGGTAATCATGGTCCATGATCGCGCCGCCGATACTGCCCGTGGCGTCGCTCGCGAGGATGTCGCGGGTCTGCACGGTCGGTATCAACTGGTCGGACGGTGCGTCTACCTGTTTCAGGAAGAAAAATGGCAGATTGCGAGTGAATGCCGTCTGGACGCTGTAGGCCCACTGGTTGAGGAACACGCCATAACCGCCGCGAATCACGGCCGGGCGATCCTCGCCGAGAGACAGGGCAAGCCCAAGCCTGGGCGCCAGCCGCAGACGGCTCGGTTTCAGCAGACTGCGCTCCCACCCCGCATCGGCCGACGTGACCCAGGGAATCGGGAGCTGCGACAGCAGCGCCTCCGCTGCGGGCGAGATGTTGCCGGCATCGTCACTGGCCACCACGTACCGGCCGCCCGGCACTGACAGGTCGATCGACGACAGGCGGTTGTCGACGTCCGCCATGTGCGAGTTGAACTCGTAACGCAGCCCGTAGTTGATCGTGAGATTGGACCGGGCGCGCCAATCGTCCTGCGCGTAGAGATGCAGCCACGTCGTGCGCGCGTCCTCGCGCCCATTGCCCAGACCTGACCGCGCCGACGTCGGGAACCCGAGCAGGAAATCGGCCAGCGCGTTTCCGCTCCATTGGCCGGTGTAGGTGAATGCCCCGCGCGCCGTGTCGGCGTTGACCGGCCGGAAGCGCAAATGGAACAGATAGCCCCCGAATTTCAGGCGGTGATCACCGCGGTCGATCAGGACGTTGTCGTAGAGCTCGAAGTGCTCGTTCGCTCTCGAGATGAAGGTGGCGGGGTCGCCCATGGTGCTGAACAATCCCGCCGTCGAGACCTGCGGGAACCCGATGTCACGAGGATCGGTGGTGACGCCCCGCAAGCCGACCTGCCCGGCGAAGTCGACACCGGCGTTCAGACTCCGCTGACCGCCGTCAACCGACATGTAGCCGAATCGAATCTCGTTCAGTTTGTTCAGACCGAACGTGCGGGTATGGCTGATACCGAGGTTGCGTGTCGTCGTATCGAGCGTCCGCCCGAACCCGGGCACCAGCGCCTCCTGCTGCACGCCGGTGCCGAACGGCTGAATCTCGTCGGCGTCGAAAGTGCTGAAACGGACGAACACCTGGTCGGCATCCGTCAGGCGGTGATCAATCCGCACGCTGAACTGATGCACGTCCTTGTCCTGCGGCTCGACCGCCACCAGGTTCTGCAACTGCCCCGGCCCGGTCGGCAACGGTACGTGCAGCAGAAACGCCTGTGCAATCGAGTCCAGGCGGCCGGCCGGAATCCGGTTGCCCGGAAACGGCCTGCAGCCGCCTGTGTGCGGGTCGATCGTGATCGGGTCGCAGACCGCATCCCAGCCCGCGAAGTCGCCTCCGCGCGCCGCCATGTCCGGCACGGAGAACGTCCGGGTCAGGGATCGCCGTGTGTCCTGCCGCTCGTAGTTGAGAAAAAAGAAGGTCCGATCCCGGATCAGCGGTCCACCGAGCGACCCGCCGTACTGCTGCTGGTCGAGCGGCGGTACCGGCCGGGCCGGGTCGTCGAAATAGTTGTGTGCATCGAAGCGTTCGTCGCGGACGAACTCGAAGAGACTGCCGTGCAGGCTGTTGGTGCCGGCCTTGGTGGCCACGTTGATCAACGCCGACGCTTTCCCGCCGAACTCTGGCGGATACATGGACTTCAGGATCTTGAACTCCTGGATGGAGTCGACCGACGGATTGACGACCAGGTTGTTGAACAACTCGTCGGTCACCTTGAACCCGTCGAGCAGGTAGATGTTGTGCCCCGCGCGCTGCCCCCCCACGTTCGGCAGCGGTCCCGCCTGCTGAAGCGCCCCGCCCCGTGTCCCGCCGGGCGGAATCACCACCGCGTCAGACAGTTGCGCAAGCTGGAGGAACTGACGTCCGTTGAGCGGGATCTGCTGCACCTCGCGCGTCTCGATGACGTCGCTGATCTCCGCGGTCGTCACCTGCAGCAGCGGCGTGGCGACCTCGACGGTGACCTCCTCGCTCAGCGCGCCGAGGGTGAGCGTAAATTCGATTTGCAGCGTGCGGCCGATCTCGAGGGTAATGCCGGTCTGTGTCTCGCGCTGGAAGCCAGGCAACCCGGCGGTCACCTCCCACTGGCCGGTCGGCAGCGCAGGAAGAAAGAACCGGCCCTCCGCGTCGGTGACGCGCTCGATCGTGCGACCGCTGGCCGGATGGGTCGCCGTGACCGTGGCGCCGGGCAATACTCCGCCGCTGGCGTCGATCACGACCCCGCCGATCTCGCCGGTATTTGTCTGGGCGACGACCGTGACCCCGGCCAACAGCAGCCAGACCGCACAGACCGCGCGAACGACCCTCATCCTGTCCTCTTCCATGTTACGACGACGACGCGCGCTGGTGGTCGGCATCACCGGCCAGGGCCAGCACCGCCTGCGCCGCGCGGCGGCTGGCGCCGGCGCCGCCCAAAGCCGCGCGGACTGCGCGCAGGCCCTGCCGGGTGCGTTCCGCATGATCCTCGTCAGTCAGGAATCGCAGCGCGGCAGCCGCGACGGCGTCCGGGGTGAACGCCTTCTGGAGGTACTCGGGCACGATCTTCCGTCCGGCCACCAGATTGACCATGCCAAAGGCCTCGATCCGCACGAACCGCCGCCCCATGCGATAGGTCAGCGGCGACAAGCGATAGACGACGACCATGGGCCGCTCGTGTATCGCGGTCTGAATGGTCGCGGTGCCGGACGCCGTCAGAACCACGTCGGCCGCCGCGAGCACATCGTCCGTCTGCGCCTCGACGACACGCAGCCGCGCGGTCGACCCCCCGGCGAGCGCCGACAGCGGCTCGAACAGCGCGTCGGGCAGACCGGGGGCGCGAGCGACGACGAACTGCACCGAAGGGACCTCCCTGACCACACGCTCGGCCGCGCCGACCAGATCCGGCAGAATCCTGCGCAGCTCGCTCGGGCGGCTGCCCGGCAGCAGCGCCACCGCCGGCGCGTCCGGACCGATGCCGTGCGCCTGCCGAAACGCGTCACGACCGAGGCGTGGCGTCGCCAGATCGATCAGTGGATGCCCGACGAAGGTCACCGGGATACCGGCCTCGCGATACAACGCTTCCTCGAAGGGAAAAATCACCAGCGCCCTTGTCACAAACTGACGCATCGTCCTGATCCGGTGGCGGCGCCAGGCCCAGATCTGGGGACTGACGTAGTAGACCACCGGAATCCCCAGCGCCGCAATGGCGCGGCCAATCTTGAAATTGAAGCCCGAATAATCGATGGCCACGAACACATCCGGGCGTTGAGCACGAGCGGCGGCCAGGAGGCGCCGATAGACGGCCCAGTGCCGCGGCAACGCCGGCAGCACCTCCGCCAACCCGGTCACCGCCAGCCCTTCGCAATCGGCGAGCAGGCGCCCGCCTGCCGCGACCAGCCGTTCGCCCCCCAGGCCGAACACCTCGGCCGCCGGAGCCAGCTTGCGGATCTCGGCGGTCAGCGCACCCGCGTACAGGTCGCCCGACGGTTCGCCGCATGAGAGCATCACCTTGGTCGCGACCGGCATGCGGCGTCCGGAAGTTCGCGGCGGAAACGGATCAGGGGGCCGGCACGGAGCGTGGCGCGTCCGCCGCCTGGAGAAACTGCTCGAGCTCGTCGATCGACAACACGTCGATGTCGTCGAACCCTGCGTCGGCCACATCGTCGATGAACGCCGCGGCTTCACCCACGAGCACGATCGACAGGTGTTCCGGTTGCAGATGCGCGCGGGAAACCCGTTGAATCTCTTCGACGGTCACCCCGTTGATCAAGTTCGGATAGACCGGCAGATCGTCGAGGTCGAGACCGTAGAGCAACGACTCCAGGACCTGCGCGGCAATGGCGTTGGGCGCCTCGATCGTCAACGGGAAGCTGCCTGCCAGATACGCCTGGGCATTCTCGAGCTCGCGGCGGCTCACCCGTTCCCGCTTCATCCGGGCCACCTCCCCCACCATGAGCTGCAGGACTTCGGCGGTCGCGTCCGAGCGCGTGTCCGCCTTGGCCATGAAGTCGCCCCCGAACCGCCGGCTCGCGATGTCGGCCGAGGCGGCATACGTGAGCGATCGTTCGGTGCGCAGCACGCTCCCAAGGCGGTTGCCGCCTTCCCCCCCCAGGATCTTCAGCGCCAGATCGAACGCGAGATGGTCGGGACTGGTGCGCGCAAGCGCGAGGTGGCCCACCCTGATCGCCGTCTGAGCGGAGCCCGGCTTGTCGACCACGACGACGCGGCGCTCCGGCGCCGGCAGATCGACGCTCGGTGGGGTTGGCAGCGTCCGCCGCGCCCAATCGCCGAAGACCCGTTCGGCCAACGCGAACGCCGGCTCTGCCTCGACATCGCCCACGATCGCGAGAAACGCGTTGTTCGGCGCATAGTGCGCCTCGTGAAACGCCCGAAGATCGTCACGCGTGATGCTCAGGACAGAGCCGGGAGTGCCGTTGTGGGGCATGCCGTACTGGTGACGGCCGTAGACCAGACGACCGAACACGACACTCGCCAGATACTCCGGATCGTCGAGGCTGACCTGGATGCCGGACAGCACCTGCTGCCGCTGCCGCTCGATCTCGGCCGGGTCGAACACCGGCTCCCGCGCGATCTCGGCCAGCAGGTCGGCCCCGAACTCGAAACTGTCACGCATGACCAGCACGTTGACGAAGCTCAGGTCGGTGCCGGCGCCCACGCTGAGCAGACCGCCGACATAGTCGATGGCGCCGGCGATCTCCGTCGCGGACCGGCGTGTCGTGCCCTGATCGAGCAGTTGCGCCGCCAGCGCCGCGACGCCTTTCTTGCCGGTGGGATCGGAGACGGCCCCGGCGCCGATCAACAACCGCAGATTCACCGCCGGCTGCTCGTGATGCATCACCACGACGACCTGCAGGCCGTTGGACAGCGTGCGGATCTCGTACGGCGGGAAGGTCACCGGCCGCGCGGGCAATGGCGGCGGCGGGCTCTCGCGAGGCCAGTCGATCGGTTGTTGGGCCGCACCGGCCACGACGCCCACCAGCAGGCACGCCGGCACCAACACCCCGTGCACGCAGCGGCGGATCACTCGTCGTCTCCCGGTCGAAGAAACGAACGGCCCCGGGGCGCTGGCGGCTCCACGGTCACCACCAGCCGGTTCTGCTCGGTGAAATAGGTCTGCGCCACCCGTCGTACGTCCTCCTTGGAAATGTTCATGAAGATGTCGAACTCGGCGTCGGCGGTGGTGATGTCGTCGTGAATCACCGCGGCGTGCGACAGATGGCGGGCTTTCTGTTCGACGGTAGCGCGTGTGAACACGTAGTCGCGCGCGAACTGGTTCTTGGCGCGCTGCAGCTCGTCCGTGCCGATGAGTTCGGTCTTCAACCGCTCGAACTCCTCGATCAGCGCCGCCTCCGACTCCGCCGGCGTGCGGCCCGGCTGCACGATCGAGACGGCGTAGAACAGATTCGGGTCTTCGATGATGGTTCCGGCGCCCGACGCAGAGACGGCGATCTGTTCCTCGTAGACCAGCCGGCGAAAGATTCGCGAACTCTGGCCATCGGACAACACCTTCGCGGCGATGTGCAACGGATAGGCGTCAGGATGCCCGTCGTAGGTGATGTGATGCGCGACGATGACCACCGGCAGCGGCCAGTTCTGGTTCGCCGTCAGCGACACCCGCCGCTCGCCGGTCAATGGCGGTTCGCGGGGGATGTCCCGCGGCACCGGGCGCCTGGCCTTCGGCACGCGGTCGAAGTACTGCTTGACCAGCGCCAGCGCCTGGTCCGATTCGAAATCGCCAACCAGCACCAGCGTGGCGTTCTCCGGCACGTAGTACGTCTCGAAGAACTCCCGGACGTCATCGATGGACGCTGCCTCCAGGTCCTCCATGCTGCCGATCGCGGTGTGTTTGTAGGGGTGCACCGAGTACGCCTGGTCGTACAGGATCTCGGAGAGAAGTCCGAACGGTGTGTCCTCGTATCGCCAGCGCCGCTCCTCCTTGACGACCTGCCGTTCCGCCTCGAAGGTCCGGCGGTCGATCCGCAACGTCGCCATGCGATCGGCCTCGAGCCACAGTACGAGCGGCAGGTATTGCGCCGGCACCGTCTCGACAAAGGTCGTCTCGTCCTCGGTCGTGTAGGCGTTCCCGTCGCCGCCGACCCGCGAGATGAACGTGAGATGCGAGTCGGGCGGCACGTTGTCCGATCCCTTGAACATCATGTGCTCGAAGAGATGCGCGAATCCCGTGCGCCCCTCGCGCTCGTTCTTCGATCCCACGTGATACACCAACTGCAAATGCACGATCGGCGTGGAGTGGTCCTCCGAAAGGACGACCGTCAGGCCATTGTCGAGCGTATGCAGTTGGTAGTCGAACTTCGGCGGCCGGACCGCGGTCTCGACCGTCGTCGAGGCGATCACCGCGCCAATCACCGCCGACAGCGCGACCGCGCAGTGGAGCGTGCGGACGGAAGGCATCATGCGACGCATGTGCGGATTATCGCATAGCAAGGGCGCCGGCGTTCGCCTGGCGTGATCCGTGCGGCACCAGGGAGAGACCGGCACTACCCGTCACCCGCGTCCTCGTTAGATTTCCTGCCGCCGGCGTCTGCGTCGCCAGTGAGCCGGGCGACGCGGCGTTCGAGATCGGCGAGCCGTCGGCGCAGCTCGGGCAGCGTCTGAAACGACGCCGCGGCCTTCCGCCATGTGCGGCTGTCGATGGCCGGCAGACCCGAGATGAGCGACCCGGCCGGCACGGAATTGGTGATGCCTGTCTGCCCGGTGGCGCGGGTCCCCTTGCCGACGGTCACATGACCGTTCACGCCCACCTGGCCCGCCAGCACCACAGCATCCTCGATGGTGGTGCTGCCGGCGATACCGACCTGCGCCGCCAGCAACGCGTTCCGCCCGATCCGCACACCGTGTCCAATCTGCACCAGGTTGTCGATCTTGGCGCCGGTCCGGATCCTGGTTTCTCCGACCGCCGGGCGGTCAATCGCGACATGCGCGCCAATCTCCACGTCGTCCTCGATGACGACATCGCCGACCTGCGGGATCTTCTCGTGGGTCCCATCCGGCCGCCGGGCGAATCCGTAGCCGTCGCTGCCGATGACCGCGGCGTTCTGCAGCACCACCCGGTCACCGATCACGACGCGCTCGCGCACCGCGACCTGCGAGTGGATCACGCAGTCGGCGCCGATGACCACCCCGGAGCCGATGCACACGTTCGGATAAATGACCGTTCTCGGCCCCACCGACGCACCGGCGCCGACCGACACGAACGGTCCGATCGAGACCCCCTCCCCCAGACGCGCATCGCCGGCCACGTGGCTCGACGGGTCGACACCCGGCGGTGGACGAATCTCGTCGGCGAACAACGCCACTGCCCGGGCAAACGCCAGATACGGCGTCTCGGTGCGCAACATCGGGCACGGCGCCGCCTCGGCGTCGTCGGCCAGGATGACTGCCGCGGCCCGGGTCGTACGCAACGCGTTGATGTAACGGGGATTTGTGAAGAAAGTGAGGTCGCCCGGGCGGGCGGAATCAAGACCGGCGACGCGGCTGACGTCGATGTCGCCATCGCCGTCGAGCCGGCACTCGAGTTCCACCGCCACTTCACAGAGCTTCAAACTGCCGGAGTATAGCACGCCGGTCCGAACGGTTCGGCCGTGCGACTCGGGCGCCGATCTCCGCAGTCAGGTCGCCGGCGGCAGGCGCTCAATCGGCGGTCGTGCGCTCGAGAAACGTCACCAGCTTCCTGAGCTTGAGTTCCTGCGAGATAGCGCGCAGCCGGCGGCGCCGCTCGACGCGCGGCAAGCGGCGCGCCTCCCGCACCGCCGTGAGCGCGTCGCTCGCACGGGCCGACCAGGTCACGCGCCACAGGCCCTGACGCGCCCCCCGGAACGCCAGCCAGTGCCCCCCCGTCTTGGCGGCGAAATACCAGGAAATCAGGTTCGGTCCAGGAATGAAGAAGAACAGGGGACCGAAGACGAGGACGGCGAGACCGTCGATCGCCATCCACAAGCGATGGCGGTCGACATCACGGCGCAGCGCGGTGCTCATGATGGACCGGGCGTGCGCGGCGTCGAGGTCGTCTGGAAACACCAGGGTCACACCGTTCTGGTGACGGAGGTGCCAGAGGAGACGCTGTTCGGACAGCCACTCGGCGATGCTGCGGGCCAGTTCCGCACGGACCCGTGCGGTCCAGCCCGCCGATCCGCGACCGGCGTCCTCCGGCGCCGTGCGCCGCTGGCGGCGCGGCGCCTGCTCGACGGCGATGACGTCGCGCATACGGCGGAAAAAGCGGCCGGCGATACCGCCGCGGGGCGGCTGCTTGCGCTCGGTCGGCTCGTAGTAGAGTTCGTACCGCGTCTCGCCCACGGGCAGCAGGAATACCTCCATCATTCGACCGCTCCAGGTGTCTCTCTCACTTGGACGTTGGCGCGACCGAAAGAGATCGCTGCCGCTGGCGGGCCCGCGGGTATCTCCTGTACCATCGTTCCCTGTTCATGACTATCGCGCGCTCACGCACCTGCATCCTGGCGGTCTGCCTGTTCGGCGCCAGCCAGAGCGCCGCCCAGACCACCGGGCCGGTCGAACTGGTCGTGCGGGTGTTCGACGGACTGCAGGAGATCACCGGCGAGTGCGACGTGGCGGTGTACCCCACCGGCATGCGGGATACGATCCACGCCCCCGACAGCCATAGGGACAGCGGCCATCATGTCGAGGTCGAACCGGGGTTCTACGATGTGCAGGTCTCATGGCGCGGCGCGGCCGGCGGCGTCGCGATCGAGTGGGTGCGGCACCTGCCGGTGTTCTGGTATCCGGACGACGGACCCTACCATCTGGAAATCGTGAATGTGCAGTCCAACTTCGGCGCCCTGATCGTCCGGCCCCCCACCGACCGGGCGGCGACGCCGCGGCGCTGGCATGTCAGCGCCTTCCTGGACGGCGCTCTCGGACGCGCCGGGTTCGAACCGGTCGACGGGGCGCAGCGGCACCTGTTCATCCTGCCGGCCGGCCGCTACGACGTCGTCGCCCGGCAGGGCGCAACCGAACGCCAGCTCGGCGACATCGACATCCCGGCGGGCCGTACCCGATTGACACTGCTGGAATCCTCTCGTTAGCCAGACAGCCCGCGGCCCGGCGGAGACCCGCCAGCCGGCGCGACGCGAAAAAGAGGCGCCGGAAACCATGGTCTCCGGCGCCTCTCCAGGTATTCAGCGTATATCGAACTCCACTGCCCTAGCGCGCCAGCGGGTCGGGACGGAGCTGGAAGTGCACGATCTTGGCCTTGGTGCCCTTCCCGCCTTCCGTATGCCAGATGTAGTTCGATCCGTAGTTGGCCCAGAGACCGCGGCCCTTCCAGCCGGCGTCCGGATCATCGATCCGGCCGTCGAGGCCGCGCGAGTAGAACGCCATCGGATACGGCACACGAAGCACGACCCATTCGCCACTCTCAGGGTCGAGCGCGAGCAGCGAGTCCGACGTCGACCCGTTGGCGATCGGCGTGTTCTCGCCCAGCCCGAGGGTGTTGTACTGATCGACCCAACTGTAGTAATGGAAATCGGCGCCGACGCGGCCTTCGACGTTCGCCATCCGCGGGCCCGGCATCGGATACAGCGTCCAACCCTCGGGGCAGTGCTGTCCGGTCGCGGTCGAACCATTCGTCACCGCACACTTGCTGCGGTCGAAACTGGCCATGTGGCTGCTGCCGGAGAGCGCAGCCCAGATCACGCCGTTGCGGTCGACATCAATGCCGCGCGGAGCGAATCCGGTGTTCATCGGATCGAGGTCCTCGTTCTCGATGGACGGCGGCTGGTACATCTCGGCAATGCACGTCTCGGGCGGGTTGTCCCCACGGTCGAGACGGACAATTGCCCCCGGGAACGGCCCGGTCCGACTGATCCACACCGAACCGTCGCCGGGGTGGGCGATGATGCCGTACCCGAAACCGGCGACGCGCGTGTCCAGCGCGGGGTCCGGGTTCTCGGCTCTCGGCTCGTTCCACGGCTTGGTGATCTTGCCGTCGGCGTTGGTGTCGAGCACGGTCGGGCACCAGCCCTGAGAGAATCGCTCGTCGCCGGTGTCGTCGTAGACGCGGGTGTTCAGCCAACCGATCACGTTGCCGTCGCCACTGAACCACAGCGTGTTGTCCTCGTCCTCACCGAACTGCAGGTGGTGCGTGCCGTAGCAGGTATCGACCAGCACGAACCGATCGCGCCCGGGATCGTAGAACGACGCGTGACGACCGGTGCGGCCAAGCGGGTAGTACTGCGCATACTGATTGGACGATCCCTCGCGGCACCAGTCGGAGTTCTGGAACGGACGGATGGTCGACGTCATCCAGACCCGGCCCTTGTGGTCCATCATCGGGTTGTGCGGGTCGGAGCGCTCGTTCGGATTGACGCCCCACAGCTCCTGATCGCCCCAGTAGTAGGATGGCGTGACGACGTCCGGAAAGCGGGTCGGCATGATCTCGGGGTCGGGCCGCACCGGAATCGTGACCTCGGTCGCGTTGTTTGCGACCGGATCGACCATGGTGATGGTGCCGTGTCCGGCCGAGACGCCGTACACCGGCCCGTGACCGTTTATCTGCGGGTTCCGTTTGTCGGTCACGATCTCGTCGTGGATGAACGAGGTCTCCTGGCCCCAGTCCCACAGCGTGACCACGACGTTTTGCTCGATGCCAGCCGGCCGGGGCGGCGCGTCGGGCACGGCGCCGGCGGCAATCCGGTCGGTCCAGTCAGCGAACATCGTCAACGCCCGCTCGCGCCCGAACCGGTTCATCGAGTTGCTCATCTGATTGCCGCGCTGACCGGTTTGCACGCGGTGGTCCCAGGCGGCGACCGTCGAATCGAACTGGTCACGCTGCTGGACCACGCGAGTGGCCGTGTTGCCGAGCTGGTGGCACAACTGGCATCCCTGCTTCATGTTGTCGACCCAATGCGACTGGGTGCGCATGCCGGGACTGATGCCGTTGCCGTCGTTCCCGGTGCCCGGGAACTCGCTGGCGGGGGGCGGCTCGATCAATGAATACCAGTAGTTGCCCGGGTAGTAATGGGCGGCGTCGCGCGGCGTCGCGGCGATGACCGCCTGCAACTCGACGTCCTCCCGGTTGGGCGACAGACTGACCTTCTCGGAGTCGACAAGACCGTAGCCGCGGACCCACACGTCGTACGCCGCCTCGGGCATCTCCGGCAGCACGAAGCGGCCGCGGTCGTCGGTGACCACGATCTTGGCGAACTTCGTTTCGAGTTCGTCGGTTTCCGCGATGACCCAGACACCGACTTCCGGTCCGTTGGCGCTGCTCACCGTGCCGGCGATGACACCGTCGGCCATCGATGCGCCTTGACGAGCGGACGTGGTGACGCTCAACACGGCCACTCCGAGCACCAGCAGCAGCATCGGCGCCAGTGAGTATCGCTGGTAGATTGCGGTGCGCATGATTCCTGTCCTCCCCGCCGCTCCCACACTGCCCTGCATCGACGGACGCGGCTTGAGCGCACACTTTAACCGACGGTCGCCACGTGGTCAACGACTACCATACGGGGGCCGCGGAGAATCAGGGTTTGGCGAGCGGCGCAAGGTCCGGTATGATGCGGGGCTTGTCCGCACGGCGGCGTCCGCCTGATGCGGTGTTCCGATCATTCGGGCCGCAGAATCCAGCACGAAGCGGAACGGTCAACCAACGCTGACAGTCGACGACACTCATGGTGACTGTACGCCCGGCGAATGTCCGACCGGCGCAGGTGGCGCTGCTCGTGGCGCTGGCGATCTGCTTCGGCGCCGGCGCGCTCTCCATTACGGGAGCCCAGCCGTCGGATGCGCAACCGGAACCGCCGGCCGGCGAGGCGGCTGGCGGCGTCAGCGACCCGACGGCGCAACCGATCGCATTCAGCCACGCGCATCACGTCACGGAGATCGGCATCGACTGCCAGTTCTGCCACGCCTATGCGCGCCGGGGCCCGGTGGCCGGTATCCCGTCGGTCCAGCGTTGCGCCGGCTGCCACGAGGCGGTGTTGAGCGAAGCGCCGGAGATCCTGAAGGTCCTCGAATACTGGGAGAACGAGGCGCCGATCCCGTGGGTACGGGTGCACGACCTCCCCGATTACGTCAGGTTCTCCCACAAACCGCACATCAGGGCCGAGGTCGGGTGCTCGGACTGTCACGGCGACGTGGCGGCGATGGAGGCCGCGGTCCAGGTCGAGTCGCTCAGCATGGGGTGGTGCGTCGACTGTCACAAGGCACGCGAGGCCAACCGGGACTGTCTGGTCTGTCACCACTGAGACGCGCCGATGACGACGCACAGCACGCAGGCGCAGACCGAAGGAGCGACCACAACCGGGGAAAGGGATGGCGTGACACAGGGCAACTCATCGCTCGTCGAGGTGGTCGAGCGCCGCACGTTCCTGAAAGTGCTCGGAAGCGCCGCGCCGGCGGCGGCGATCTCCGCCTGCTCGCCGGTGTCCCCGGAACGAATCATCCCGTTCGTCGTGCCCCCGGAGGACGTCATTCCCGGTGTCGCCACCTGGTATGCCAGCGTCTGCGGCGAGTGTCCGGCAGGATGCGGCATCCGGGTTCGCACCCGCGAGGGGCGTGCGGTCAAGGTGGAGGGCAACCCGGAGCACCCGGTCAACCGGGGCGGCCTGTGTATCCGCGGGCAGGCGTCGCTGCAGGGTCTCTACAATCCGGACCGCATCGAGGGTCCACGACGGCGCCGGGTCACGAACGCGGCGGCCGGCCAGAGCGTGCTCGACGCCGTGCCCTGGGACGACGCCCGGCAGGACTTCGTGAACCGCCTGCAGGCGCTGCGCGACGCCGGCCGCGGCGACAGGGTGGCCGTGATCACGCCGCCGCTGACCGGCACGCTGGGCGCGCTGGTCCCGCTCTGGACCGAGGCGTTGGGCGGTGCGCGCTGGATCCGCTACGAGCCGTTTGCGTACGAAGCGGTCCGCGAAGCACATAATCGGGTGTTCGGACGGGCCGAGGTGCCGCACTACGACTTCTCCCGTGCGGACCTGCTGGTCTCCTTCGGCGCCGATTTCCTCGAAACGTTCGGATCGCCGGTCGGCTATGCGCGGGACCACGCCGGACAGCGCCGGGTACGTGGCGGCGACAAGGCCCGCTTCGTCCAGATCGAGCCGCGGCTCTCGCTGACCGGCGCCAGCGCCGACGTCTGGCACGCCGTGCCCCCGGAGACCGAGGGACTGGTGGCGGCGGCCATGGTGCAGACCATCGTCAGCGAGGGGCGGGCGCAGGCCGGGCCCGACGATCTCGTGACCCGGATCGGGCAACTGGTCGCAGCGGCGTCCCCCGAGGCCGTGGCCGGGACCACCGGCGTGTCCGCCGACGTCATCCGGCAACTGGCCCGCGATTTCTCGGACCCGGCGCGGGGGCCGGGCCGCACCCTGGCAGTCGGAGGAGGCGTCGGCGTCTCGGGCGCGAACGCGACCGCAACCCAGTCCGCGATCGCGCTGCTCAACTACGTGGCGGGCAACATCGGCGCCACGGTCGATTTCGACACCGCGTCGACTGTTGACGCCGCCAGCTTCGCCGACATGCAGACCCTGGCCGGCGAGATGCGGGCGGGCGCCATCGAGTTGGCCGTCATCTACGACGTCAACCCGGTCTTCACGATGCCGGGCGCCGCCGATTTCCAGGGTGCACTGGCTCAGGTGCCGTTCGTCGTCAACCTGTCGAGTCTGCCCGACGAAACGACCGCCCTGGCCGATCTGCTGCTGCCGGCGCACCACGCGCTCGAAAGCTGGGGCGACAGCAATCCGCGGCACGGCGTCCACGGGCTGATGCAGCCGACCATGCAGCCCGTGTTCGACACCCGGCATGTCGGCGACCTGCTGATCGAGGTGGGCCGGGCGCTCGGCGGTGACATGGCGTCGAACTTTCCCCGCGGCGGGTTCTACCGGTTCCTCCGGGATGCATGGGAAGCGCGGCAGCCGTTGCCGGAGCCGCAGCCCGGCGCCGAGGACGTGAGTGCGGCGCCCGATTTCGAGGCGTACTGGGCCGACGCCCTGCGGCGCGGCGGTACGTTCGTGCCGGTCGAGCCAGCCGCCGCTGCGATCGCCGCGACGATCTTCGACCAGGACCTGGTGGGCGGCCTCACGCCCGCCGGGGACCAGCGCCCGTTTACGCTGATCACCTACCCCTCGCTGCACTTCTTCGACGGACGCGGCGCCAATCGACCCTGGCTGCAGGAGATTCCGGAACCGATGCTCAAGACCACCTGGGGCACCGGAATCGAGATGACGCCCGACGCCGCCGGCGCGATCGGCGCGGAGGAAGGCCAGTTGGTCGCCGTCGAGTCGGAACACGGCCGGGTGGACGCCAGCGTCATCCTCAATCCGCATCTGGCCGAGGGGGTGGTCGCGATCGCCATCGGACAGGGGCACACGAATTTCGGTCGTTACGCCACCGATCGGGGTGTGAACCCGATCGCACTGCTGTCACCCGTGCCGGAGACCGACGCGGGCGGCGTGCGGTGGACCGGCACCGGCGTGTCCCTCACCCTGCGCGAACTCGCGCGGCCGATACCGCGGCTGCAGCGCACCTTCGACCAGGAGGGGCGCGGGTTGGCGCAGTCGGTGTCGCTGGCGACCCTTGCAGCAGGCACGGTCCATCCCGAGGAGCCGCACTTCAGTCTGTACCCGGACCACGACCATCCGGACCACCGCTGGGGCATGGCCATCGATCTCGACGCCTGCAACGGGTGCAACGCCTGCGTGGCCGCCTGTTACGCGGAGAACAACACGCCGGTCATGGGCGCCGACAGCATGCGGCGCGGGCGCACCATGGCGTGGCTGCGGATCGAACGCTTCGAAGAGCCGGCGGGCGGCGGCGACGGACCGGACAACCGCTTCCTGCCGATGCTGTGCCAGCACTGCGACCATGCGCCCTGCGAATCGGTCTGCCCGGTGTTCGCCACGTACCACACGGAGGAAGGGCTGAACGCCCAGGTGTACAACCGCTGCGTGGGCACCCGGTACTGCTCGAACAACTGTCCGTACAAGGTGCGCCGCTTCAACTGGTTCACACCGGAGTTCGACGCACCGCTGCACCTGCAACTGAACCCGGACGTGACCGGGCGCAGCGCCGGCGTGATGGAAAAATGCAGTTTCTGCGTGCAACGGATCCAGGACGGCAAGGAAACGGCGCGCGACGAGGACCGGCCAATGCGTGACGGCGACATCTCGCCGGCCTGCGCCCAGAGCTGCCCGGCGCAGGCGATCGTCTTCGGCGACATGAACGACCCGGGCAGCCGCGTCGCGCAACTCGGTCACGACGCCCGCGCCTACCACGCGCTGGGCGTCTTCAATACGCGGCCGGCCGTGACGTATCTGAAGAAAGTGACGCAGGACGGCTAGGGCCGCCAACTGCCACATGAGTTTCGCGACGATCAGCGACGACATCCTGCGCACGCTCCGCGCGCCCGGCCCGCTGTGGTACGCCTCCGTGCTGCTCGCGGCGGGAGCGGCGTCGACCGGTCTGGCCGCCTTCCTCCATCAGGCCCAGACCGGCCTCGGGGTGGCCGGCTACGAGCATCCGATCTTCTGGGGCATCTACATTACCGACTTCGTCTTCTGGGTCGGCATCGCCCATTCCGGCACGCTGATCTCCGCGGTCCTGTTCCTGTTCCGGGCGCGGTGGCGTACGGCCGTCGCCCGCGCGGCCGAAGCGATGACCGTCTTCGCCATCGCCACGGCAGGACTGTTCCCGATCATCCACATCGGACGACCGTGGTTCTTCTATTGGCTGATCCCGTATCCGAACGAGCGCCAGCTCTGGGTGAACTTCCATTCGCCGCTGATCTGGGACGTGTTCGCCATCAGCACCTACCTGACAGTGAGCACGATGTTCCTGTATCTCGGGCTGATGCCGGACATCGCGGTGGCGCGGGACCACGTGAAGGACTGGCGGCGGCCCATCTACAAGCTGCTCGCCTTCGGCTGGCTCGGCACCCACCGCCAATGGCGCCACTACCTGGCGCTCTACGGCTTCTTCGCCGCGCTGGCCACGCCGCTCGTCGTATCGGTGCACAGCATCGTGTCCTGGGACTTCGCGATGTCGATTCTCCCGGGTTGGCACAGCACCATCTTCGCGCCCTATTTCGTGGCCGGCGCCATCTTCTCCGGTCTGGCGATGGTCATCACGCTGCTGGTCCCGATGCGGCGGATCTTCAGGCTCGAGCGCTACATCACCGTGCATCATTTCGAGAACCTCTCCAAGCTGATGCTGATGACCTCGCTCATCGTCGGTTACGCGTATGTGACCGAGTTCTTCATCGCGTGGTACAGCGGCAGCCCGTTCGAGCAGGGCACGTTCGTCGACCGCACGTTCGGGCAGTACCGGGGTTACAGCTGGACGATGCTGACGTGCAACGTGCTGATTCCGCTGCTGCTCTTTTTCAAGACGGTCCGCACCAACCTGGCGATGCTGTTCGTCATCTCGATCTTCGTCAACATCGGGATGTGGCTCGAGCGCTACGTCATCATCGTCACCTCGCTGT
The DNA here is from genome assembly GCA_965220695.1 of Vicinamibacterales bacterium. GTDB lineage: Bacteria > Acidobacteriota > Vicinamibacteria > Vicinamibacterales > UBA8438 > UBA9620. Next base: position 2,515,751 of record OZ244838.1, read on the forward strand.
CGCACGACTTCGACCCGGCGAACTGGGCCAACGTGTATCAACCCACCTGGGTGGAAGCGGCAATCACCGTGGGGTCGTTCGGGCTGTTCTTCACCCTGTTCCTGTTGTTCGTGAAGAATTTCCCGGCGGTATCGATCACCGAAATGAAAGAGTCGCTGGCCCCCGCCCCGCACGACGGCGGCCCCCACGCGGCGGCTGAATCGGGATAGAGACCGATGGCGGAGCAGATCGAGATTCTCGGCATCTTCGACGACGGCGCGCAGGCGGCCGCCGGCGCGCGGGCGGTGCGTGACGCGCAGCTCGGCGAGGTGCTGGCGTACTCGCCGGTGCCCAACCACGCCATCGCGCGAGCGCTCGACGACTCGCCGAGTCCGGTGCGCATGTTCGTGCTCATCGGCGGTCTGCTGGGCTGCGCGACCGGGTTCGCCTTTCCGATTTACACGATCCTGGACTGGCCGCTGATCACCGGCGGCAAACCGCTCATCTCGATTCCGCCGCTCGTCGTCATCGCGTTCGAGTTGACGATTCTGTTCGCCGCCGTCAGCGGCATGATCGCGTTCCTGGCGATGTCGGGGCTGCCCCGCCCGAGCGGCCGGCCGGCGCCCGACTTGCGTTTCACGGACGACAAGACCGGCATCCGCGTGACCTGCGGCGCCGACCGGGCGGCCGCGGTGCGCGCGTGTCTCGAGCAGACCGGCGCAAGCGAGGTTCGGGAATGACCATGCTGAACATGACACGGCGCCCGGCGCCGCCAGCCGCCCGGGCTGCAACCACGCGGGGCGTGCACCAGGAGTCTCTGACATCCCGTCTCTCGCCGGCGGCACGACGTCTGGCGACAGGCGCGGTCATCGTGCTGGCGGCCGGTGCAGCGGCGCTGGCGCAACCCCCGTTCCTGCGGAACATGCACACGGGTCCCGTGGTGCTGCCCCAGGTCGAACCGCGTGTACCGGTCGAAGACACCATCGCGGTCGACGGCGAGCGGCTGCGCGACCGGATCGAATCCCGGGATCTGCCGAATCCCGTACCCCGGACGCCGGCGACGCTCGCGGAGGGACAGTGGCTGTATGGCGTCTACTGCGCCGTCTGCCACGGCCCGACCGGTCAGGGCGACGGGCAGATCGCCGAGCACTTCCGGCGCATGCCGAACCTGGCGCTGCCCTACATTCAGGCCTACACCGACGGCTGGATCTACGCCATCATCCGCGAGGGCGGATTCAGCATGCCGCCGTTCGCCCAGTCGATGGGCGTGAACGAGCGCTGGGCTCTCGTGCACTACGTCAAGACCTTCGAAGTAGCGAGCGCGCCGTAGATGATTCCCGTCGGTACCCCGGTCATCTCAGACGGCGCCCGCCGCCTGTGTCTCGGCGCGGCGTTGCTGGGCGCCGCCGCATTCGCGGCCGGGCTGGCGCTCGGCGACGCCACGCGGGCCTGGCAGTCGCTGCTCGTGAACTTCCTGTTCTTCGGCGGGCTGGCCCAGGCCGGCGTCGTCATCTCGGCAATCATGCAGGTGACGTCGTCTCGGTGGGGACGGGCGCTCAAGCGCAGCGCGGAAGCGACCTCCGCCTTTCTGCCGGTGGCGTTCCTGCTGCTGCTCGTCCTGCTGGCGGGTGCACCCGGCTGGATGCCGTGGGTGCACGAGCCGGTCGAGGCGAAGCAGGCCTGGCTGAACATCCCGTTCCTGGTCAGCCGCCAGATTGCGGGGTTCCTGATCCTGGCGGGCCTCAGCCTGTCCTACGTCCGCCGCTCGCTGCGGCCTGACATCGGTCTGCTGGACGAGTCGGGCGCACAGCCCGCGACCGGGCTCTCCCGGCGGGTGATCGCGGGGTGGCAGGGGCTCGACGCCGAACGCGACGCGTCACAGCGGATTCAGAGCCGGCTGGCGCCGGCCATCCTGATCGCGTACGGCTGGGTCTTCACGCTGGTCGCGTTCGACTTCTTCATGTCACTCGATCCCCACTGGTTCTCGACCCTGGCGGGCGGCTACTACTTCATCGGCAACCTGTACATCGGTCTCGCGTTCATGAGCGTCATCGCCGTCTGGTCACGCGACCGTCTGCACCTGGAGGAGTACATCGGACCGCATCAGTTGCACGACATCGGCAAGCTGCTGTTCGGCTTCTGCATCCTGTGGGCGTACACGTTCTGGTCGCAATACCTGGTGATCTGGTATGGCGACCTGCCCGAGGAGACGGAGTTCATCTACCACCGCATGCACGGCGCGTGGGCCCCGCTCGCCTGGACCGTGTTTGCGATGGCCTTCGTCATCCCGTTCGTCGTACTCCTCAGCCGCGGCGTCAAAACCAACGCTCGCGGACTGACGACTATCGCGTGCATCGCCTTCGCCGGCATGTGGCTCGAACGGTTCATCCTCGTGTCCCCCTCGCTGTGGCGCCACGACGGCGTGCCCCTGGGCATCGTCGAAATGCTGGTCACCGCCGGTGTCGCCGGCGCGTTCGCCTGGTGCTACACCACGTTCCTGCAGACCTTTCCGGTGCTCCCGCTGAGCGACCCGCGTCTCGGGCCGGCGTCGACGCATCCGGCGGCCGAACATTGACCACCGTGACGGCGATCCCCACGGGCCGCCGGCGATCGACTCCGGGGTCATCCAGGCGACCGGGACGTCCCGGTCGCCCGTGATATCCTGAGCAACTCGTAAGTGTCTCGTGTCACCGCTACCCCACCAGTTCATCTCCGAACCCGACTCGGGTGCGCCACCGCTCTCGCACGAGTGGCGCGTCCGGCGGCGGTTCGCCCGCCGCCTGCGTCTGCTGGATCTCCCGCAGGACCTGACGGGGTGGAGCGTGCTGGACATCGGGGCGTGGCACGGCTACTTCTCGTTCGAATGCGAACGCCGCGGCGCCGATCGGGTGCTGGCGACCGACAGCTTCGCGTGGGACCGGTTCGGCATGGACGAGTTTCTGGCGGCGCACAAGCGGATCGGGTCGCGCGTCGAGTACCGCCGTCTGGATGTCCACGATCTCGATGCCGGCGAGCTGGGTCAGTTCGATCTGGTCCTGTTCCTCGGGGTGTTCTACCATCTGCACAATCCGATGGCGGCGCTCGAACGGATCGCCCGGGTGACGCGGCGGTTGCTCGTGTGCGAGACCCATGTGTTGTTGCCGTTCATACACGAACGCTATCCACTGGTACCCTTCTTTCCGGGCGACGAACGCACCGGCGAGCAGACCTACGATCTCTGCGGCATCCCGACCATGACCGCGTTGACCGAAATGCTGCGATTCGCCGGCTTCAGCGACGTGGATGTGATCTACCGGCCGTCGTTCCGGTACTGGAAGAAATTCGTGGCGCTCGCGACGACCCGCCCGCAATCCGGGCGCGGCATCGTCCATGCCAAACCTCAGGAACCCTCCAGGAGAAAGTGACGCGATGAAGATTGCGGTAATCGGAATGGGGACCATGGGCGGGCCGATGGCGAGGAACCTGCTGAAGGCGGGCCACGGCGTGGTGGTGCACAATCGCACCCGCGCGCGTGAAGAACCGCTGGCCGCCGAGGGCGCCGCCAGGGCCGACAGTCCGGCCGCCGCCGCGCGCGGGGTCGACGTGGTCCTGACCTGCGTGTCGGACACCCCGGACGTGGAGCGGGTGCTGCTCGATCCCGAAATCGGCGCCATCAACGGGCTGCGCGCGGGTGGACTGGTGATCGACTGCTCGTCGATCGCCCCGGCCGCCACCCGCGAGATTGCCGCGACGTTCAGGAACAAGGGGATCGGCTACGTCGACGCGCCGGTCTCGGGCGGCTCCGAAGGCGCAATCAAGGGCACGCTGGCGATCATGTGCGGCGGCACCGAGGCCGATTTCGAACGCGCCAAACCGGTGCTCGACGTGCTCGGCGCCAAGATCACCCATATCGGCGGCGTCGGCGCCGGGCAGATCGCCAAGGTGGCGAACCAGGTGGTCATCGCCGGCACCTTCCTGGCCCTCGGCGAAGCGCTGACCCTGGCGAGCAAGGCGGGCGCAGACCCCGAGAAGGTGGTCGAGGCGATCGGCGGGGGCGTCGCCGGCTCCTGGATTCTGCAGAACCGGTCGGGCAACATGCTGAACGACACGTATCCGCTCGGGTTCCGCACCCGCCTGCATCGCAAGGATCTCGGCATCGCGCTCGAGACCGCGCGTGCCTTCGAGGTGCCGGTGCAGATCGCCAGCCTCGTGGCGACGATCGAGGACGGCCTGATCGCGCAGGGCTACGGCGACGAGGACATGTCCAACCTGGCCCGCGTCGTGCGCAAGGGCGCCGGCGTTCCCGACGGCCCGATGAAGGGGTGACATGCGCAGGAAGGTCTACCCAAGCTCGACGGCGGCGCTCGAGGGGCTGCTGCACGACGGCATGACGTTGATGGTCGGGGGCTTTGGCCTCTGCGGGGTGCCCCAGAGTCTGGTCCTCGCGCTGCGCGATTCCGGCGTGACGGGGCTGACCTGCATCAGCAACAACGCCGGCGTGGACGGCGCCGGCCTCGGACTGCTGCTCCAGAGCCGGCAGATTGACAGGATGATCGCCAGCTACGTCGGAGAGAACAAGCTGTTCGAACAACAGTTTCTCGACGGCACCATCGAGGTCGAACTGAATCCTCAAGGTACGATGGCCGAGCGGATGCGGGCCGGGGGCGCCGGGATCGCCGCCTTCTTCACCCCGACCGGCTACGGCACCCCGCTGACCGAGGGGAAGGAGACGCGCCGGTTCGACGGCCGCTGGTATGTGCTCGAGACGGCGCTGCACGCCGACGTCTCGCTGGTCAAGGCCTGGAAGGCGGACGCTGAGGGCAACCTCGTGTATCGGATGACGGCGCGCAACTTCAATCCGCCCATGGCCGAAGCGGGTCGGGTCACGGTGGCCGAGGTGGAAGAGATCGTGCCGGTCGGGTCGATCGACCCGCACCTGGTCCACACACCCGGCATCTATGTGGACCGCGTCGTCGTCGGGGAACACCGGGAGAAAGTCATCGAACGGAAGAAGACCCGGCCACGCTGAACGACCATGCCTCTGAACCGCGAACAGATCGCCGCCCGCGCCGCCCGCGAGATCAAGGACGGCTACTACGTGAACCTCGGCATCGGTATCCCGACGCTGTGCGCCAACTTCATTCCCGCCGATGTGGACGTCAAGCTGCAAAGCGAGAATGGTCTGCTCGGCATCGGCCCCTACCCCACCGAGGAGGAGCTCGACGCCGATCTGATCAACGCCGGCAAGGAAACGGTGACCACCGTCCCGGGCGCCAGCTTCTTCAGCAGCGCGCAGAGTTTCGCGATGATCCGCGGCGGCCATATCGACCTGGCCATTCTCGGCGCGATGCAGGTCTCGCGCGACGGCGACCTGGCGAACTGGATGATACCGGGCGCCATGGTCAAGGGGCCGGGCGGCGCGATGGACCTCGTCAGCGGCGCCAGGCAGGTCCTCATCGTCATGGACCACGTCTCGAAGCGCGGCGACAGGAAAATCCTGAACCGCTGCAGCCTGCCGCTGACCGGCGCGCAGGTGGTCGACAAGCTCGTCACCTCGCTGGCGGTGATCGAGGTGACCCCGGACGGGCTGCGGTTGCTGGAACGGGCTCCCGGCGTCACCGTGGACGAGATTCGCGACGCGACCGAGCCCGAGCTGCTGACCGACGGCGAGGTTCCGGAGATCACGGTCTGACAGCGTCCAGCGGCTGGGGACACGAGGAATTGCCAGAGACGCGGAGCAACCATGGAGGAGGCTCGAACCGCAATGACGAAACTGACCGCGTGCGCCCTGTTCGCCGTCGTGTCGACCGCGTTGCCGTCCGCCGCGCAGGACGCCCCCGAACTGCCCGAGGCGTATCGCGAAGCGATTCCGTTCCATCCCGAAGTGCTCGGCCCCTACACGTTCCCGATCTCGTCCGAGAACGAGGAAGCGCAGCGGTTCTTCACCCAGGGCATGCAGTTGATGTACTCCTTCGCGAAGACCGACGCGGTGCGCTCGTTTCGCGAGGCCTGGAAGCGGGACCCCGACTGCGCCATCTGCTATTGGGGCGAAGCCTGGGCCTGGGGCTCGTATCTGAACGGGCCGATGCGCCCGCCCGAGGCGCCGCACGCCTACGCGGCCCTGCGGAAAGCGCGGCAATTGTCCGAGGTACATGCCAGCGCACGCGAGCGCGCTTATATCGAGGCGCTGTCGGTGCGCTACGTCGAAGACTTCGACGTGGCACGACGGCGCGAGCAGGACGAAGCGTACGCGGCGGCGATGGAGCTGCTCGTCGAGCGTTATCCGGACGATCTGGATGCGGCCACCCTGTTCGGCGACGCGCTCTTTCTGCTCGAGCCGCGGCGCGGCACCCGTGACATCAACGACCCGCGCGTGCAGCGGCTGCACGCGGTGCTCGAAGGCGTGCTGGCGCGCGACATCAAACACCCGGGCGCGTGTCATCTCTATATCCACGCGACAGAATCGACCACCCGGCCCGACAAGGCCGAGGCCTGCGCCGAATTCCTGGGCAGCGCCGTCCCCGGCGCCAGCCATATCAACCACATGCCGTCGCACACCTGGAACGAAGTGGGCCGCTGGGCCGACGGCGTGCGAGCGAACACACGGGCCTGGCACTCGGACCAGAAGGCCGCGTTCGGCACCGGTATTGCGATCTACCCGCAGCACAACCTGCACATGCTGCTGTTCGCCGCGTCGATGGACGGGCAGGGCGCCGTGGCCATCCAGGCGGGCAAGGACTATCACAAGCTGACCGGCAACAGCGCCCATCACGCCCTGACGCTGATACGGTTCGGCCGGTTCGACGAGGTGCTCGAAATCGCCGACCGTCCAAACGGCGAGGTCGAGGGCGGGTTGTTCGATTTCGCCCAGGGCTACGCGCACCTGCGCGAGGGCGACACCGACTTCGCCGAGGTCTATCTCAACCGCGTCAAGGCCACGGCCGAGACGTCGGAGGCCCGGATGCGGTTCCATCCAGCCGAGACGCTGCTCGGCGTGGTGGCCGGCGTTCTCGAAGGTGAACTGCAACGGGACCGCGGTGATCTCGACGCCGCGGTCCTGGCCTTCGAACAGGCGGTCGCGCTGGAAGACGCGCTGGCCTACGACGAGCCGGAACCGCTGCCGTTCGCCGCCCGGCACTGGTTGGGCGCGGTGCTGCTGGAACAGGAACGCTTCGCCGAGGCCGAGCGGGTGTATCGAGAGGAGATCGAGGACCACCCGCACAATGGCTGGTCCCTGTTCGGGCTGCAGACCGCGATCAGGGCGCAGAATCGGACTGACACGGCGGTCGACGAAGACCTTGAACAAAGCTGGGCCCGCGCCGACATCTGGCTCAGGGCATCTCGGTTCTGATTGCGGGTGAGGACGGCCGCTACGCGGAGTGGAGGCGCGATCCGGCTGGACCCGTGCGTCAACGACCGGCCCCCTGCTCTTTCAACATCTGGAACCGTTATTCATTGGCAAGGTCCAGCCGTTTTTCGGATGGAAACGGGTGGACACTCGGATGAGCCTCATGGCATCCTGGTGGTAATTGGATGACATGGGATGGGGCAATGGATGGCTCGCTAAATGTGTCGTCGCTGCAGATCACCGGCGAGATCCTCAAGCTCATCACCGAAATCGACGAATTCAAGGGCGCCTGGCTGGCCATCGGGCGTCTCGCGCCCGAGCGGCTGTCCCGCCTGCGCCGCGTCGCGACGATCGAGAGCATCGGCTCGTCTACACGCATCGAAGGGGCGGCACTCAGCGACCGGGACGTCGAGCAGCTTCTCGCCAACATCGAGGTCGGGTCGTTCGCGACGCGCGACGAGCAGGAGGTGGCGGGCTATGCGGACGTGATGCGCACCGTCTTCACGGCCGGGGAAGTCATCGACCTCACCGAGAACCACCTCAGACAGCTTCACCGCGATCTGCTGAAATATTCGACGAAGGACGAACACCATCGCGGCGCCTACAAGACGCTTCCCAACCACGTGGAGGCGTTCGGTCGCGACGGAACCCGATTGGGCGTCGTCTTCGAGACCGCGTCACCGTTCGACACACCCCGGCGGACGGCCGACCTGTTGTCGTGGACACGGGCGAGCCTGGTGCGCGCCGAACTGCATCCGCTGCTGGTGATCGCCGTCTTCGTCGTCGCCTTCCTGGCCATCCATCCGTTCCAGGATGGGAACGGCCGTCTGTCGCGGATTCTGACGACCCTGCTGCTGCTGCGGGCCGGGTATCGCTACGTCCCCTACAGCTCACTGGAGAGCGTCATCGAACGGAGCCGGGACGCCTACTACCTCGCCCTGCACCGCACCCAGACCACGATCCAGGCCGATACGCCGGACTGGGATCCCTGGATCACCTATTTCCTGAACGCGCTGCAACGCCAGAAGCGACACCTCCAGCAGAAGATCGAGCGCGAGCGCGTGATGATCGGCGACCTGCCCGAGCTGTCGGTACGGATTCTGGAGATTGCCCGCGACCACGGACGGGTGACCATCAGCACCGCGGCGGCGGCGACCGGCGCAAGCCGCAACACGATCAAGGATCACGTCAAGGCGCTGACCCGGAACGGCCATTTGACGAGGCGCGGCGCAGGACGCGGTACGTGGTACGCTCTCGTCTGACGCCTACGGTTCCACGGCGCAGTCGCCGTAGTACTGCTCGGGCCGCGACGTGAAGCCGACCAGTCGGGTGTCGGTATACTCGTGCCGCGTGTGCACCGCCATCATGCGCCCGTCCAGCGTCTCCCGATCGATGACCGTCGTCGTATACAGCGGTCCCACGGTGAACATCTGCACGAGATGGAGGTAGTCGCCGGTCTGCCGGACAATGATCTGCGATGCCCCGTAGGGGCCGATGATCTCGGCCGTGGCGCCGTCGGTGTCGATCTCCTCGAACCGGAGGGACAGTGTCGACGCGTCCACTTCTGCCGACGCATCACCAGCGGTCCACGTGCCGGTGGAGATCACCCTGAACGAGCAGTCGAGGCTGGTGGCGTCCAGCAGACGATCCTGCGCCGCCGGCGCCGCCGGCATGAGCAGCGAGGTCAGCAGCACGATCAGGCATCCGGTGCGCAACATTCGTCCTCCCGCGGGTGGGCGGCCCGGCGCACGGCGCCGGCCGACGCTGGCCGGCGGGTCAACACCGACCATCGACATGGGCCACTGAGGTACACTCCGTGGCATTCTATCCGTTGCCGATGAGAATTCTGCCCCTTGCGCTCCTCTTCGCCGCCGTCGTCGTCCTGCACGGACAGCCGGCGCTCGACCCCATGATGCGCGACCGGCTCGAGCTGCTGTTTCCCGAAGCGACCGCCTTCACCCCCAAGGAAGGAACGCCGCCGCATTTCAAGGCCTATGCCGGTGAGGGCGGCGAACGGGCGCTGCAGGGGTACGCCTTTTACACGACCGACCTCGAACCGCTCGAACGCGGCTACGACGGCCCGATCCAGATCCTCGTCGGCATCGACCTCGCGGCCTCGCTCACCGGGCTCATCGTGGTCCGCCATCATGAGCCGTACGGCTATTTCTCGGTCGACACGCCGGAGTTCGCGGCGCAGTTCGTCGCGAAGAGTGTGCGCGACCGCTTCCGGGTCGGCGCCGACATCGACGCCGTCTCGACCGCGACCATCACGATGCGCAGCGCCAGCCGGGCCGTGCGAAACGGATCGCGGCGCATCGCGCGCACCTTCCTCTCGCCGAGCGACGCGAAATGACGCGGCGCGGATCCGTAACCCTGGCGGTCGGCGTGCTCGCGTGGCTGGCGCTGATCGCGCCGGCCGCGGCGCAACCCGGTCAGGACACCGCCGCCGCGCCCGCCGGCGACGCGGTGACTGTCGCGGACGAGGATGACCCGTGGGGCTTCGACGACGATGAGCCGGTCGAGACCTGGGGCTCGCTGCTCCGCGACCAGGCGCCCGACCTGGCGCTGTTCACCGCCTTCGCCGTGCTCGCGATGGTGAGCTTCTTCCGCAAGAGCGTCTGGCTCAAGGTCGTCACGTTCGTCGCCGCCATCGGCTACCTGGGCTTTGCCAAGAGCCAACTGATCTCCGTGGTCAATATCTACGGGGCCATGACCGGCAACATGCCGGTGTTCAGATACAGCCTGGCCTGGTATCTGTTCGCCGGGTTCACGGTGGTCTCGACCGTCCTCTGGGGACGGCTGTATTGCGGCCGGATCTGCGCGTACGGCGCGCTGACGCAACTGCTCGACCGCGTCGTGCCGGCGCGGCTGCGGGTCGACGTGCCGGCCTGGCTCGAACCGCGCGCCGCCCTGATCAAGTACGGCCTGCTGGCGGCGACGCTCGGGTACTTCCTGGTCACCGCCAACATCGCCGCCTACCGCTACGTCGAACCGTTCTGGATGTTCACCCGGCGGGGGTCGACCGGCATGTGGATCGGACTTGCCGTGCTGCTCGTCGCCACCGTGTTCGTGCGGAACCTCTATTGCCGGTTCCTGTGTCCGGTCGGGGCGGCGCTCGGGCTGCTGTCGAAGCTGACCGTCTTCAAGATCAAGCGCTGGTCGGAATGCAACAACTGCAAGCTCTGCGAAAAGGCCTGTGAGTGGGGCGCGATCCGCGGCCCCGAGATCGTGATGACCGAGTGCGTGCGCTGCGACGACTGCGAGCGTCTCTATCACGACCGGTCGAAATGTCCGCACTGGTTGATCCTGGCCCGCGCCAAGCTGCGCAGGAAACGCCCCGCTGCCTCGACCGCCTGAATCTGCGTATGTCCACGACACCCCCGACGCCGCCCGTCGTCACCCGAGACGCCATCGCCGCACTCTATGACCGGCCGCTGCTCGATCTCGTCTTCCTGGCGGCGCAGACCCACCGCGGGCACCGTGACGCAACCGAGATGCAGTGCGCCGCCCTGCTGAGCGTGAAGACCGGCGGCTGCCCGGAAGACTGCGCCTACTGCCCGCAATCGGCGCACTATGCGACCGGTGTCGAGTCGAGTGCGCTCATGAGCGTGGACGCCGTCCGTACAGCCGCGGAAACGGCGCGCGGCAACGGGGCCGACCGGTTCTGCATGGGCGCCGCGTGGCGTTCGGTCAGCGACGGCGAAGACTTCGAGCAGGTGCTCGACATGGTGCGGGCGGTGAAGACGCTGGGTCTCGAAACCTGCGCCACCCTGGGCATGCTGGAACCGCACCAGGCGCAGCGTCTGCGCGAGGCCGGTCTCGACTACTACAACCACAACCTCGACACCGGTCCAGGGTTCTACGGCGACATCATCGGCACCCGCACTTACGACGACCGTCGCCGCACGCTGCGGGCGGTGCGCGATGCCGGGATGAAGGTCTGCTGCGGCGGCATCCTCGGCATGGGCGAACGGCATGCCGATCGGATCGACCTGCTGTACGAGCTGGCCAGCCAGGACCCGCCACCGGAGAGCGTGCCGATCAACACCCTGGTCACCGTCGACGGCACACCGCTTGCCGACCGGGCGCCGGTGCCCTGGGACGACCTGGTGCGGATGGTCGCCGCCGCCCGCATCCTGATGCCACGGACCTGGGTCCGTCTGAGCGCCGGACGGCTGCAGCTCGACGAATCGACTCAGGCGCTCTGTTTTCTCGCGGGCGCCGATTCGATCTTCCTCGGCGATCAGTTGCTCACCACCCCCAATCCCGACGCGACGGCCGACCGCGCGCTGCTTGCCCGTCTGGGGTTGCACACGTTGAGCGAGGCGCCGCCGTCCGCGTCCTGACGCGCCGCGGTGCAATGAAACACGACGCAGGCAGAGGCCGCGGCGCTGTGCGATGATGACAGGAAGGCAGGAGGTAGTTCGATGAAGCGGATCGTATTCACGTTGTGTGCGCTCACGTTGGCGGCGACCGCCGGCGCCCAGTCGACCGACGATCAGATCGCCACGGCCACGATGGCCGCGCCGCCGGCGATGCAGGCCGACGCCATGGTGATCCGGCTGGCTGCCGACGGCAGCCACACGGTGTTGCGCGAGGGCTCGAACGGGCTCGTCTGCTGGGACCGGTCGGATGAACCGAACCGGTCGTTCAGCGTGCAGTGCACGAGCGTCGAGAACATGGACCGTATCCGGCAGAACCGCGCCTGGAACATGTCCGGCAAGACGGCGGAGGAGATTCGCGCGATGCGGGATGCCGCCGAGGCGGACGGCACCAGAGCAGTCTCGAAGTTCGGGAGCGTCTACTACACGCTGAACGGCGAGAACGCCGAGTCGGCAAGCCTGCACCTGACGGTCGCGGTCCCCTTCGCGACGGCCGAGTCGCTCGGATTGCCGGACCAGGGAAGCTACACGAGGGCCGGAACGTGGATCATGGAGGCGGGGCTCTCGTCCGCCCACATCATGCTTCCGGGACGCTAGGAGTCTGCGCCGCGGCATCCGCCCGGCGCGGCATCGGAGAACGACACCATGACACGATTCACGACTCGCCAGACTATCTGCCTGTGCCTGCTGACGCTGGCCGCCACCGTCGCCGTCGGCGCCAACGACAACTGGCCGCACTTCCGCGGCCCGACGATGAACGCGGCCGTGGCCGACAACCCGGATCTCCCCGAACAGTGGAGTCGGACCGAGAACGTCGAGTGGGTCACCGACATCCCGGGACTCGGCTGGTCGAGCCCCGTGGTCTGGGGCCAACGGGTCTTTTTGACGACGGTGACGGCGGACGGCGAGTTCGAGCAGCCGAAACCGGGCCTCTACGCCCCGAACGGACGCCCCGAACCGCCGCCGCTCCAGCATGACTGGCTGGTCTATTGCCTGGATCTGGAGAGCGGCGACATCCTGTGGCAGCGGTCCGTGATGGCGGGCATGCCGGCGTTCCCCCGCCACATGAAGAACAGCTACGCCTCGGAAACACCGACCACCGACGGCGAGCGTGTCTACGTGCGGTTCGGCGATCTCGGCGTCTACACGTTCGACATGGAGGGCAACGAGGTCTGGCGCCTCGAGATCCCGGACAAGCGGACGCGGTCCGAGTGGGGCTCGGCATCGTCTCCGGTGTTGCACGGCGACAAGCTCATCCTGCTGTACGACAACGAAGAAGAGTCGTGGATCGCCGCGCTCGACAAGCGCACCGGCGAGGAGATCTGGCGCACGGCGCGCGACGAAGTCTCGAGCTGGGCGACCCCCTACATCTGGGAACATGACCAGCGCACCGAGATCGTCACCTCGGGGATGAATCGCATCCGCTCCTACGACCTCGACGGCAACCTGCTGTGGGAGCTGGACGGCCGGATGTCGTGGGCCGCCATCGCGACCCCGTTCTCGAGCCACGGGCTCGTCTATGTGAACTCCGGCTACTTCGGCGACAACCATCGGCCCGTCTACGCGATTCGCCCCGGCGCGAGCGGCGACATCACGCTGCGCGACGGCGAATCGTCGAACGACCACGTCGCCTGGTATCAGCCGCGGGCGGGCAACTACAACACGTCGCCGCTGATCTACGGCGACATCTACTACAGCCTGCTCGACCGTGGATTCTTCGAGGCCTATGACGCGCGCACCGGCGACCCGGTCTACGGCCGCCAGCGGGTCCGCGTCGGCGCCAGCTTCACCTCGTCGCCGTGGGCCTACAACGGCAAGATCTTCGCGCTGAGCGAGCAGGGGGACACCTACGTCATCCGCGCCGGGCGCGAGTTCGAGGTCATCGGCGTCAACAGCCTCGACGACATGGCGATGGCCTCGCCCGCCATCGTCGGCGACCGTCTGCTCATCCGCACCCGCACGAAGGTCTACAGCATCAGGAAGTAGAAGCGGCAGTCCCACGCGCCCGCGGCCGGGCATGTGGGACCGCGAGCAGACGGCGGGATCCTCGAGACGGGTTGAATATGATACAAATGTATTATATTCTTCGTGTGTGAGTGCTTCATTCCGGGGTCAGACCCGTGAACGGGTCTTCCAGTTCGTCCGCGACCGGTTGCTGGCCGGCGATCCCCCGACGGTGCGCGACATCCAGCAGGTCTTCGGCTTCCGCACCCCGCAGACCGCCCGCTATCATCTCGAAAAACTGGTGGCCGACGGCCGGCTGCTGGCCGCCCGCGGCAAGGCCCGCGGCTATCGCCTGCTCGAACACCGCACACCGTCGAGCCCCGTGCGCTGGGCGCCGATCCTGGGGTGCGTGCAGGCGGGGCGCCTGACGACGGCCGCGGAAAACCCGGAAGACCTGGAAGACCCGGAAGGCTACGTCCCGGTGCCGGCCGGCCGGCCCGGCGACCAGCTCTTTGCGTTGCGGGTCCGGGGCGAGAGCATGATCGGGGCCGGCATCCTGCCGGGTGACGTCGTCATCGTGCGCCGCCAGCCGAGCGCCGACTCGGGCGCCGTGGTCGTGGCGCTGGTCGAGGACGAGGCGACCGTCAAGCGCCTGCGTCTGCGCGACGGGCAGGTCGAGTTGCACCCCGAGAACCCCTCCTTCGCGCCCATCCTGCCCGACCGGGAGATCACGCTCCTGGGCAAGGTCATCGAAGTGCGCCGCACGATCGACTGAGGCGCAACGATGACGCAGACCGCACGACAGTTGCTGGCCCGCGGCACGCCGCATCCTGGCGACCAGCGTGCGACCTGGAGCTTCAGCGCGCTCCGCGGGCGCCTGACCGAGCTCTCGAACCCTGGCGGGTCGCCGGCGCTCACCCTCGCCTGTTCGATGGTCCTGAACGCCCAGCGCGCCGAAGAACCGGTGGGCTGGCTCACCGCTGACGAGAGCGTCTTCTTCCCGCCGGACGCCGCCCGGGGCGGCATCGACCTCGACGCGCTGGTCGTCGTCCGTCTGCCGGTCGCCGCTCAGTTGCCGCGCGCCGCCGAACACCTGCTGCGCTCGGGCGCTTTCGGTCTGCTGGTGCTCGATCTCGGCGAGACGGCCCCCGTGCCGATCCCGATGCAGATGCGTCTGCTCGCGCTCGCCAGGCGGCACGACGCGGCCGTGCTGTTCCTGACGCGCAAGCGGAGCGACGCGGCGTCGCTGGGCGCCCTGATCTCGCTCAGGGCGGAGGCGCGGCATACGCAGATCGAACCGGCGGCCGGCCGCGGCAAGGAGACCGGCGTCAGCACCTTCACCTGCCAGGCCCTGATCCTCAAGGACAAACGCCGCGGCCCCGGGTGGACCCATGTCGAGGTGCGCCGTGGACCGGATGGCTTGTGTTGACGTCCCGGCGCTGCCCCTGCAGTTGTTGATCAGCCGTCATCCCGACTGGACGGATCAACCGGCCGCGGTGATCGAGCGCGATACGCCGCACGGCGCGATCCTCTGGATCAACGAGCCGGCGCGGCGGGCCGGCGTGCTGGCGGGCATGTCGTACGCGACCGGGCTGGCGCTGGCCGGCGACCTGCGGGGCGCCGAGATCACAACCGACGAGATCGCCACCGGCGGGGCGGCGATCACCGCGCTGCTCAGGCGCTTTACACCGCACATCGAGCCGTCGGACAGTCACCCCGGCGTGTTCTGGCTGGACGCCTCCGGACTGCAGCCGCTCTTCGCCTCGCTGACGGCGTGGGCCGGGCAGATTCAGGATCACCTGCGGGGCGCCGGCTTCCGCAGCCGGATCGCGGTCGGGTTCACCCGCTTCGGGACGTATGCCACTGCCAGAACCGGCCGTGACGCCGACCGCCAGGAGCGGAACGGGGTCACCGTGTTCCGCAACGCCGCCGCCGAACGGCGCGCCGCGCGCCAGGTGGCGCTCACCCGGCTCGACCTCGATCCGAAGTTGCGCGATGTCCTGGGCAAGCTCGGCGTGCACACGGTCGGCGCGTTCGTCAACCTGCCGGCCGCCGGCATCAGGACACGGTTCGGCGCCGCCGCGCACCGTCTGCATCGACTGGCCGCCGGCGACCTCGCCCTGCCGTTGCAACCGCAGCCGGCTGTCGAGCCCCTGACGAGCCATCTCGATCTCGATGCGCCCGAGACCGACGTCCATCGACTTCTGTTCCGCATCAAGCATGCGCTCGATCCGTTGCTCGGCGCCCTGGCGGCGCGGAAAGAGGCCCTGACCGCGCTCGAACTCCGGTTGCGGTTGGAGAGCAGGGCCGGCGCACCCCGCGCAGAGCAGATCGAAAACATCCGGACGGCGGCGCCGACGCTGGACAGCCGGCAGATCCTCAATCTGGTGCGCCTGCGGGTCGAGCACCGTCCCCTGCCGGCCAGCGTGACGGAGATCGATCTCCTGGCGACCGCGGTACGGGCCACCCGCGAACAGGTGCGGCTGTTCCAGTCGCAGTCACGACGGGACCTGCGCGCGGCAGACCGCGCCGTGGCCCGCATCAGGGCCGAGTTCGGCGAAGGGACCGTGGTCCATGCCAGTCTGACCGACGGGCACCTGCCGGAAGCGATGTTCGCCTGGCGCCCGCTCGAACAGGTGGCGCGTCCGACCCCGCACCGGGTCAGCGTCCCCCCCCTGGTCCGCCGCCTCTTCACGCAGCCCCGCCGCCTGCCGTCGCGGCTGCGGCACGAACCGGACGGGTGGATGTTGCGCGGCGTCCAGCATGGCCACGTCATGCGGCTGCATGGCCCGTACGTGGTGTCCGGCGGCTGGTGGCGCAGCGCCGTGCATCGGGAGTACTACTTCGCCCGCACCCGGGACGACGCCTGGAGCTGGGTCTACTACGACCGCCGGCGGCGGGCCTGGTTCCTCCACGGTACCGTGGAATGAGCAGTCATGCCGCAGTCTGGGCAAGAGCAGCTACTTGTTCCCGGGTGCCGTGAAATGAGCAGTTATGCCGCCGTCTGGTGCAAGAGCAACTACTCGTTCCTGGAGGGAGCGTCCCACCCGGAAGAGCTGGTCGAGCAGACGCATGCGCTGGGACTGCGCGCCCTCGCGCTGACCGACCGGGATGGCGTGTATGGCGTCGTCCGCGCCCACGTCCGGGCCCGCGAGCTGGGCGTCCATCTGATGCTCGGCGCCCAGATGACGCTGACCGGCGGCGCGCACGTGATCCTGCTCGCCATGGACCGCGGCGGCTATGCCAACCTCTGCCGGCTGATCACCAGGGGACGGTTGCGTCATGCCAAGGGCGCCTGCAGCGTGACCCGGGACGATGTGTGCGAGCTCGCCGGCGGTCTGATCGCCCTCTGGCGCGGCGCGGACGACTGTCCGGCCGACACGGCGGCGAACCACGACACGGCGCTGCCCGGCCCGCTGCGGGACGCGTTCGACGATCGGCTCTACGCGTTGCTGGCCCGGCACCGCCGCGCCGGCGACGTGCCGCGGGAAGGCCGGCTGCGCACGCAGGCGCGCGCCGCCGGCATCCCCCTCGTCGCCGGCGCCGAGGTGCTCTATCACACACCGGCGCGCCGCGACCTGCAGGACGTCCTGACCTGTATCCGACACGGCACGAGCCTCTACCGCGCCGGGCGCCGCACGCGGGCCAACGCCGAGCACGACCTCAAGGCGCCGGCCGCGTTCGGCACGCTCTACGCCGACGACCCGGCCGCCGTCGAGCGCACGCTCGAGATCGCCGCCCGCTGCACCTTCTCGCTCGGCGAGATCCGCTATCGCTATCCCTCCGAGCGGTTGCCGGACGGCGCCAGCTCGTCGAGCTGGCTGCGCCAACTGACCGAGCAGGGCGCGCGGCGGCGCTTCGGCGGTGTCATCCCCGCCACGGTGGCGGCGCAGATCGCCAGGGAACTCGCGCTGATCGACGAGCTCGACTATTGCGGCTACTTCCTCACCATGTGGGAGATCGTCGAGTTCTGCCGCCGCCACGGCATCCTGTGCCAGGGACGGGGCTCGGCCGCCAACTCGGCGGTCTGCTACTGCCTGGGCATCACGGCGGTCGACCCGACCCGGGTCGAGTTGCTGTTCGAGCGGTTCCTGTCCCGTGAACGCGCCGAACCGCCCGACATCGACCTCGACATCATGCACGAGCGGCGTGAAGAGGCGATCCAGTTCGTCTACGCGAAGTACGGACGCGACCACGCCGCCATGGTGGCCAACGTGATCCGCTACCGGTCGCGCTCGGCCGTGCGTGAGGTCGGCAAGGCCCTGGGACTGCCCGACACGGCGGTGGACCGACTGGCCAAACGGCTCTTCCATTCCGAGACCCTCGATCAGCGCGCCGTCGCGCAGGTGGGGCTCGACACCGGCAACCCGGCCCACATGCACCTGCTGCGGCTCGCCGACGAGATCACGGACTTCCCGCGGCATCTCTCGATTCATCCCGGCGGCTTCCTGCTGGGACACGAACCGGTGCACGACCTGGTGCCGATCGAGAACGCGGCGATGGACGGCCGCACCGTCATCCAGTGGGACAAGGAAGACCTGGAGGACCTCGGGCTGTTCAAGGTCGACCTGCTGGGCCTGGGCGCGCTCACCCAGCTCGATCTCTCGTTCACGCTGCTCGAACAGCACTACGGGCGCACGCTGTCGATGGCCACGATTCCGGAAGGCGACCAGGCCACCTACGACATGATCTGCCGCAGCGACACCGTCGGGGTGTTCCAGATCGAGAGCCGGGCCCAGATGGCGATGCTGCCGCGGCTCAAGCCGCGCACCTACTACGACCTGGTGATCGAGATCTCGATCGTCCGTCCCGGCCCGATCACCGGCGGCATGGTGCACCCGTATCTCAGGCGCCGGAACGGTGAAGAGCCGGTCGTGTATCCCCACGCCTGCCTCGAACCGGTGCTGCGCAAGACCCTGGGCGTGCCGCTCTTCCAGGAACAGGTGATGCAACTGGCGATGGTGGCGGCCGACTACACCCCGGGCGAAGCAGACCAGTTGCGCCGCGACATGGCGGCCTGGCGGCGCAGCGGGCGCATCGAACGCCACCGCGACCGGCTCATCACCCGCATGACGGCCAAGGGCATCGAGCCGGCGTTCGCCGAGCAGGTGTTCGACCAGATCCGCGGGTTCGGCGAGTACGGCTTTCCGGAAAGCCATGCCGCCAGCTTCGCGCTGATCGCCTATGCCACCTCCTGGCTGCGGCGCCACTACCCCGATGTCTTCACCTGCGCACTGCTCAACGCGCAGCCGATGGGGTTCTACGCCCCGGCCACCATCGTCGACGACGCCAAACGGCACGGCACCGGGATACGGCCGATCGACATCACCCGCAGCGCGTGGCGCTGCACCCTTGAGCCGCACACCGAGCGATTCGCGGTGCGCATGGGCGTGCGGTATGTCAAGGGGCTGTCCGAATCGCGCGACTGGACCCGCATCGAGACCGCCCGCCAAGCGGCGCCGTTCACCTCGATAGACGACTTCGTGTCGAGGACCGGGCTCGCTGAACCGACCTTGAGCCGCCTGGCCGAGGCCGGCGCCTTCGCGGTGCTGCAAGGACGCCGCCGCGACGCGCTATGGGCGGTGCACGGTCTCGCGCGCACCCCCGCCTCTGCCCTGCTCGGCAGCCCCGCCGAGGACGACACCCCCGCCTTCGAGGCGCTGGACCTGCGGGAGAGCATCGCGTGGGACTATCGCAGCAGCGCACACAGCCCGCGGGGGCACCCGCTGGCGACGTTGCGCGAGGCGTTGACGGCGCAGCGTCTGCCCGACGCCCGCACCGTCGCGTCGATGCCGGATGGACGGCAGACCCGCTACGCCGGTCTCGTCATCTGCCGCCAGCGCCCCGCCACCGCGGCCGGCGTCGTGTTCATGACGCTGGAAGACGAAACCGGGTTCGTGAACGTGGTGATCTGGAAGACCGTGTTCGACGAGCACGCGTTGATTGGCAAGACCGCCTCGTTCCTCGGCGTCACCGGCCGCATCCAGCGGGCGGACGGCGTGGTGCACCTGGTGGCGGACACGCTGTGGCCGCCCGAGCTCGACCAACGGCCAGACGCGGTGCACAGCCGCGACTTTCACTGAGACCGATCACCTGCCGGAGCACCGTCAGCCGGACACTGCGCGATCGGGGCCGGCGGGCGTCACCCGCGCCAAAGACTCCAGGATCACCGCGATGGGATGCTTGTCCGCGCCCGGCGTCTCCTCACTCGGGATTCGTGATGACGACCGGC
Source organism: Vicinamibacterales bacterium (assembly GCA_965220695.1). Classification (GTDB taxonomy): domain Bacteria; phylum Acidobacteriota; class Vicinamibacteria; order Vicinamibacterales; family UBA8438; genus UBA9620. Next base: position 2,535,615 of record OZ244838.1, read on the forward strand.
GTGTTGTGCGCCAGCGTGAAGTTGCCGTCGACCACGACGAGTTCACCCGCGCTGACACCGCGCAACGCCGCGTCGTCAGGCAGGATCTCCGTCTCGGCGCCGTTGGTCTCACCGAGCCCCACGTATTCCCATTCGGCGACATTGCCGCGCACCACCATGACGAGCGGCCGGTCGTCGCTGTAGAGCACCGCGGCGTTCGGGACGATCAGTCGATCCGGGAGCACCCTCCCTGTCATGGTGACCCGAACGTGCGAGCCTGAACGCAACGGCGGTTGCCCGGACTCCACCGACAGGGTGACCAGGCCGACGCGACGCGTCGCATCGACGAGCGGTGAGATCCGCAGAATCCTGCCGTCCAGCATCCGGTCAGGATCCGCTGCCGGCTGCATCGTCGCGCGGCCTCCGGGCAGGAGGCTGGCCAGGTCCGCTTCCAGCACCTCCGCATGCACCTCCACCTCGTCGAGGTCGACGAGCGTCAGCAGCGGCTCACCGGCGCCAACGACCTGTCCCACCTGCACGGCCACCTCGGCCACGGTCCCGGCGAACGGCGCGCGGACCACGCACCGGTCGATCCGCAACTCGGCCTCCTCGATCGCGACCTCGGCGGCCGAAAGGCCAACGTCCGCCCGGATTGACCGGTCCCGTTGCTCCGGCTCGCCCAGCGCGCCGAGGTCGCGCGCACGCCTGGCGGCTTCCAGTTCGCGTCGCGGGATCAACCCGCGCGCGAACAGCCGTTCCATCTCGTCGAACTCCGCCGCCGTGACGCCGCCGGGTTTCCAGAGTCCACCGGCCACATCGTCCTGTCCGATCCCGCGCGACGCGTACTGCATCAGGGCGCGCTGCCGGTCGGCATTGGCCCGCCGCAGGCTCAGCTCCGCGTCGCGGCAGTCGAAGCGTACCAACAGATCGGCCGCCGCTACGCGGGCGCCTTCCGGCCACGGCAACTCGACGACCGCGGCCCCCGCGCCGCTCACCAGCTCCAGCAGGCGCGTCGCCCGCACCTCGCCGTCCACCGCAACGGAGTGGACGAGATCGCCCCGCCGAGCCGGGGCGACGGTTACCGGCACGGCCTGCCGCTCCTGGTCGCGCTCGACGGCAGGCGCGCGCGCCGGCGGATCGGCCGCGGACTCCGTGGATCCGACCGAACATGCGCCGCTGGCGGCGACGGCGCCGAGACCCAGGAGCATCCCGAGCCGTCTCACGCGCGTGGTCTCCATGCTTCCCTCTACAGACTCCTGGCAGCGCGTCAGACGTTACGCAGGCGCGACCCGCCCGCTTCGACGCACCAGCCGTTTCACCTGCTCGCCCGCCATGTACAACGACGGCACGACAGCGAGCACCAGAATACTGGACGTCACCAGGCCGCCGACGGCCGATCGGGCCAGGTCAGACCAGAGATCAGGCTGTCCGGTCTGCGGCTGATCCCACAGCATCGGGAGCAGGCCGAGTGCGGTGGTTGCCGACGTGAGGAGGACCGGCCGGACGCGGTCGATCGTCCCTTGCGTGGCTGCGGCGAACGCGCTCGACCCCGCGCGTCGCAGTTGGCTGATCCGGTCCATGAGCAGCACGCCGTTGTTGTCCACGATCCCGACGAGCAGAATCACCCCGATGTAGCCCGACGACGTGAAGCTCGCACCGGTCCAGAGGTACGTGTAGCAGACGCCGATGAGCGCCAGGGGAATCGTCGCCAGTACGATGACCGGGTGCCACAGGCTCTCGTACAAGACGGCAAGCACCATGAAGATCACGACCACGGCCGCCGCGAGCGCGAGGGTGAGCATCCGCGACTCGTCGTCCGTCACCAGGTACTCGTCGAGCCGATGCACCGAGAAGCCGGGGGGCGGCCGGATCGCCTCGAACACCTGTTGTTCGTACTCACTGGCAAGTTGCGGCGGTCCCTGATAGTCCCACGAGACCGTCACCCTGTACTCCTGGTCCCGTCGATCGATCCCGTCCGGCACGAGCTGTTCCCGTACGTCTGCAAATTGCTCGATGCGCGCCGGCGCGCCGTAGCGCACGGGAGCGGTCAACCGCAGCAGCGAGTCGACATCCTGCCGGTCCGCGCCAGCGATCCTGAACTCCGTGACCTCGGGCAGCCGGTCGTCGCCCTCGAACCCGTACGCCCGGGGCGTCGCGCGCGCGCTGGCGAGCGATACGAAATCGAGAACGTCCTGCGGGTCCGCCCCGAGCCGCCGGATACCGGCGGGCCGCAGCGACAACGCCAGTTCGCGCTGCGACAGGTCGAGGCTGCCCATCGTGGTGTTACCGCGCGTCGATGTCGTGACGCGATACTCGACCACGCGCGGACTCAGGCGGGCCTGCCGGCCGATCGCGCCGGCCAACTCGACGGCGCTGTCCAGGGTGTAGCCCCGCACCTGCAGGCGGCTGTTGTGCGACGCGGGGAAGGCGAGCAGAGGGCCGGCCTGGAACGGGTCGCCGTACCCGGTCACGTTGACCGACACGCGCGCGAACGCCGCGGCCTGCTCCACGAGGCGCCGGCGTGCGACAAAAGGCAGGCCGCGCGCCAGTTGCTCGTCCGAGAATGTCACCTCCAGCCGGGCCGTCTGGCCGTCGACCTCCACCCAAACGTCGCCGACGTCCTCGGCGGCGCGGTCCGACAGCAGCGCGTCCTCGAACGTCCGAATGACCTGATCCGTCCGCGCCGGGTCGGTGCCGCTCGGTGTCTGCACCTCAACCTGCAGCCGCTCCGTGACCGGCGGCTCGAGAAACCGGCCGCGCGGGACGTCCTGCCAGAACCGCCACCCCCCGTGGGCGCACAACGCGGCGGCGACGAGTGGCGTCACCCACCAATAGCGGACGACGAGCGCAACGGGACGCCGGAGCCGGCTCGGCCGGCGCGCGCCGGACGCCGCCGCCACGTTGGCGGGCAGCCATCGGACGCCGGCCGCCGGCACGATGAACCACGACACGACGACCGACGCCGCCAGCAGGGCAGTCAGGACCAGCGCGAGCGGCGCGAACGTCACACCGAGCCGCCCCTCGAAGTAGATGAACGGCAGGAAGACACCGACCGTGGTCAACTGCGCGAAGAAGAGGGGCCGCGCCACCTCCGCGGCGCCGTCCACCACGGCGCGGCGGGTCGGCTCACCCCGCGACAGCCTGGTCGCGACGTTCTCGACGATGACGACCGCGTTGTCGACCAGCATCCCGAGACCGAGCGCCATCGCGGCCAGCGTGAGGATGTTGATCGACAGGCCCGCTCGCGTCATGAACGACAGTGTGAGCGCCGCGGTGGCGCCGGCGGTCAACAGCAGCAGCAACGGCGTCCGGAGGTTACGGAACACGACGAGCAAAGCCGCGGCCACAAACCCCAGGATCCAGACCAGCCGGCGGCCGAGCGAGCCGAGCTCCGCGCGAATCCGGTCTGCGCCGTCGCGGGTGATGAAGTGTCGGAGGTCGCCCGGCAGCGCGGCGATGCGCGTCGAGAGCAACGCCCGCACGCGGTCCGACAGCTCCAGCACGTTGGCGCCGGGCTCCCGCTCCAGCACCAGCGCGACGCGCGGCTGGCCCTGGAACCGGTATTCCCGATCGGGTGGCGCCGACTGGCGTCGCACCGACGCCACATCGTCGAGGCGCACGCGCCCGTCGAAACCCGGCAGCCTCAGGGCGCGCAGCGATTCGAGCGTCTGCGCGGACGCCTCGACAACGACCTCCAGCCGACGCTCGGAGCGATCGACGTAGCCGGCGTGCCTCTGGCGCACGGCGTCCAACACGAAGGCTCTGACCGTAGCGGGCGCCAGCGCGAGCTGGTTCAGCGCATCCGGATCAAGTTCCACCGCCAGCAACTCGCGCCGGCCGCCGAGCATCGTGACGCGCGCGATCCCCTCCAACGCGACGAGACGGCTCTGGAACTCGTCTCGCACCGTGCGGCGTAACGCCTCCGGCGACAGCGCGCCCGTCAGGAAGACGGTCAGGAATGCCTCCTGGCGCAGCTCCGGCGGCACGTATTGCAGCAGCCGGGGCGCACGGGCGCCGACCGGCCAGTCCCGTTCGAACACGCGCAGCGCGTCGCGCAGGGCGAGCCGACCGACGTCGAGCCGTGCCTCCGGGTCGAAAAACACCCGCACGACGGCGCGTCCGCGCTCTGTTCTCGACGCGACGCTTCGCACGCCCGCGAGACGCGAGGCTGCCGCCTCGACCCGCGAGGTCATCGCCGCCTCCATCGCCGGCGGCGCCGCGCCCGGCCACGTCAGGTCGACGTCGACGGCCGGATAGCTCAGCTCCGGCATCAACTCGATCGACACCTGCGTCGCGTCGAAGACAGCGAGCACGCCAAGGGCGAGAGCGGCCATTCCGACGGTGACCGGATGCGCCGCCGCCCACCGCATGAGCGGCGTCAGCACGTCACGGCCTCGCGGCGCGGCGCCGGCGCCAGCACGTCGTACAGCACCGGGACGACACAGATCGACAGGACCGTGCCGGCGAGGAGCCCGCCAATCAGCGTCAGCGCCAGCGCCCGCTGCAGCTCGTGGGCCGGCGCGGTGGTCAGCGCCAGCGGCGCGACCGCCAGCACGGTCGTGACCGTCGTCATCAGGATCGGCCGCACGCGCAGCAGTGCCGCCGCGATGATGGCCTGTCGCGCGCCGCCCGGTTCGGCGTCGCGGTGTTTCAGGCGGATGAAGTCGACCATGACGACGGCGTCGTCCACCCCGATCCCGATCAGCACCGCGGCCGCCATGATCGTGAAGACGTTCACGGTCAGGCCGAACACCCACCAGGTGGCGACGACGCCGGCCAGCGTCAGCGGCACGGCGAGGAGCACGACGAACGCCAGGCGGACCGACTCGAACTCTGCCGACAGGCAGATCGCAACGAGCACCAGTGCGATAATCAGGACCCAGCGAAACGAGGCGAGCGACTCGGCGGCGTCGGCGCTCCGTGTCCGCACCTGTACGCGGACGTCGGGCGGCAGCGAAAGCTGCGCCAGCGCCTCGCCCAGACGGCGCTCCAGGCCGGCCCGGGCCAGACCGTCCGGCGCCAGGCTCACCGTCAGCACCCGGCGGTGGTCGCGCCGAGTGATTTCCGCCGCCGCCGCGTCCGCCACGGGCGTACCGAGCAGGCCGAGCGGCACCTGCGGCCGGCGCGCCGCGGCCCCGCCCTCGCGGCCCTCGACCAGGCCGCGCCGCGGCACGATCGGGATTCGGTCGAGCGACGACGCGGGGCTCGCGCCGTGTTCCAGCGAATGCCGCAAGACCACCTGCAACGGCGGGTCCCCGATGCGGAGCTGGGCGACCGTGTCCCCACGCGTGACGTAGCCGATTTGTTCCGCGGTCTCAGCCGCCGAGAGGCCGAACGCGCCCAGAGCGTCCTGGTCGAGGTTCAGCCGGACTTGCGACACGGGGTCCGGCGGCGCGGCGACGACCCGGCCGAGATCGCCGCGGTCGTCGACGAGCGCGGCGAACGCATCCGCAAGCCGCCGCAACTCCGCCAGGTCGGCGCCCGAAAAGGCGACATCGATCGGGCCGGCCAGCAAGCCGAGGACATCGTGCAGCGGCGTCCGGGTGGGCTCGACCCGCACGTCGAAACCCGGTAGCCGCCGCTCGACCGCGCGCCCGAGATCGCCCACTCCCGCCGAGTCCGCCACATGGAACTGCGCCCGCACCGCGGCGCGGCGCATCCATCCGTCGCCAGTCAGGTCATTGACCGCCTGCAGGCCCGCCGTGGTCAGCACCTGCTCGGCGTCCGTCGCCGCCTCGATGGTCGCTTCGAGCGTGGCGGCGGCCAGCTCCAGATGCTCGATCGCCATGCCGTGGCGCGGGTCCGCCGCCACGCTGACGTCGCCGGTGTCGACCGGTGGCGCCACCTCGCGCGGCGTCCGAAGCACCCCGACGGCGGCCGCGACCACTAGCGCCGCGGCGGCCGAGAGCGTCAGCCACCGGCGCCGCAGCAGCACGCCGAGCAGCCGTCCGAGAACCGTGGTCCACGGCTCCTTGGGCGCCCGCACCGGCCCCCGTCCCGCCAGGAGCGCCGACAGCGCCGGGACGAGGGTCAACGACACGACCCACGCCACCACGACCGCCACGCTCACCGTGACCGCCTGGTCGCGGAAGAGCGCGCCGGCGAAGCCGCCGACCGCGACCACCGGCAGGAAGACGACCAGCGTGGTGACGGTCACGCTCGTGATCGGCGCCAACACCTGCGACGTCCCGGCCGTCGCGGCGGCGGCCGGCGCGAAGCCTTGTTCGCGATGCCGCTGGATGTTCTCGACGACGATGATCGCCGTGTTGACCAGCAGGCCGACGCCAACTGCCAACCCGCCCAGGGAAATGACGTTGATCGAGATGTCGAGCCAGTCCATCGCCGCCAGGGCGCCGAGCACCGCCACCGGAACGACGATGCCGATCACGACCGACTGCCGCCAGTCGCCCAGGAAGAAGAAGAGCACGCCGAAAGCGAGCGCGCCGCCCAGGACAACGGAGGTCAACGCCCCGCGCAACGCGTCACGGATGAAGCCGGCCTGCGCGTAGGCGACGTCGAGCCCGATATCCGGGTGCTGCGCACGGAACTCGTCGAGCAGGCCGGTGACCGCGTCGGTCAGCGCCAGGGCGTTGCCGGAGGCGTCCTTGTAGAGGCGGATCCCGACGACCGGCCGGCCCGCGAAGCGCAGCACCGAATCCGGCTCGCTCGGCGCCATGCCGACGCGGGCGACGTCGGCGAGCAGCACGCGGGGGTCTGCGCCTGGCTCGGAGACGACGACCGTCGCGAAGTCCGACACCGACTCGACGAGGGCAGGCACGCGCAGGCTGTAGCGATACGGTCCCTTTCGGAGCGTGCCGCTCTCCGGGACCGTCACCGCCCGGCGCAGCGCCTCCGCGATCTCCGCCGGCGCGACGTCCAGCAGGCGCGCCCGGGCGGGGTCGATCTCCACCAGTACCCGCTCGTCCCGGGCGCCGGCCAACTCGGCGCTGGCAACGCCCGGAATCTGCTCCAGCCGCGGCCGGAGAAGCTCGCGAATCGCCTTGCTGAGGGCGATCAGGCGCCACGCCTCCTGCGCGCCGGCCGCCGGCGCCAGCGACACGCCGTACCCGGCCCAATCCAGGTCGCCGCTCGAGCCGCCGTTACGCGGATCGCTGGTTGACGCCGCCAACACCAGGAACGGACGGTTTCCCGGATCCCACCGTCGCACCGTGGGGGGCGCCGCCGCCTCCGGCAAACCGTAGCGCACCTCGTCCAGCCGTTCCCGGACGTTGAGAATGGCGATGTCGACGTCTGTCATCCAGGGGAAGGTCAGCGTGATCACGGCGATCCCGTCGCGTGACATCGAGGCGACATCCTGCACGCCGGGGACGCCGCCGAGCGCCTGCTCGATCGGAATCGTCACCAGCTCCTCAATCTCGGCCGCGGGCGCGTCCTCCATCCGCACCTGCACCGAAACCTGCGGCAACTCAAGCGAGGGCAGAAGGTCGACCGGGATCCGCAGGCAGGCGACGACCCCGAACAGGACCACCGCCAGGGCGCCCATGCTCGCGCCGATCGGCCGCGCGACAAAGGTGCGAATCATCGCGTTCCGCTCCAACTTCAGATGGCGGGAGGTTCCTCGTTCAACTGCTTGGGCGAGTGCGGCCTACCATCACCACGGTCCGCCTGTTTCAGACAGATGCCGCGCGCCTCAAGTGTACGCTCGACACACGCGATCGCGTGATCGTTGCGGACCAGATGCTGGTGGAGCAGGTAATCGGCAACCGATGGCGGCGCCGAACCGTTCCGCCGATATTCGAGACCACCCCTGTCGAGAAGAGCCGCCGCGGTCCGGGGATCGCACGCGGAGAGCTCTGCCGCCGGGTCCCACCGCTCGCCGCCGTGCGATCTGACAATGAGCCTCAAAAGGCGCGCGAAGTCAAGCGACTCCTTCGTACGCTGACCGGCCGCAGTACACCGGGCGCGCACCGTGCTCACGCTGGCGCCGAGGAACTGTCCCCAGCTCGCCAATGTCTGCGGATCCGAGTCGCAGTCCAACGTTCGTACAACGAGCGATGCCCAACTGGCGTATGCGTTCACTTTCTGCACCTGCGGAAGACTCAATGGACGACGACGCATTCCTGTCCATGCCACGTCAACGACAGCTTCGACACGCCGGAAGCCTATAAGGTCGTGCGAGGTATCGTCAAGTCGTCTTCGCCACGAACCAGGTACAGAACGAAGGCCTTCGGCGATACGAAAGATGAATTATGCCTATGCCATAATTAAATTATGCCTGCCGTTACGCCTACAGTGTTGCGCGTACTGTCAAGTCGTGTGATATTGCGACGAATATTGCGAACGATATTGCTTGATGGCGAGAAGATTCGTGTTGAAAATATGCTTGTTTGATCTGGCGTCGCAAGGCGACATCGGAGGACAAGGAGGTTGTGATGTGCAGAGTCATGAGGACGTGGCGGACGGAGTTCGTAATGGTGTTGCTTGCCCTTTGCTTGGTTGCCACCGCTACGGCAACGGTGACGGCGCAGATTGAATCGGAGTACCCCTGTCTCTTGTGGTTTGAGGGAATTGCCGAGGTCGACATCGACGAAGGTTGCCACTTCGTGCCCGGTGGCGAAGGATGCGTGTATTGCTATATGCAAATAAACATAACCGTAGAATAGACTGTCGGACAACGTGGACATCACAACAGGGCGCACCGATGGGTTTGCAGGGTGCGCCGCGCGTGACGGGAGTGGGGCGATGCGAACGACACGGAGCCGGTGCGGCCGGGCAACCGGTCGCAGAGCGCGCTCTTCGCGCGGATCCTTCGTGATCGGTTCCCACCGGCAGTGCGTCCGTCTGGGGCTGCTTGGCGCGGCACTGGTAACGGCCTGCGCCGGGCCGACGCAGCCGCATGCGATCGATGCGCAAGGCCGCCCGGCGGTCATTGATGAGAGGATTACGATTACGTGGCCGGTGGGTGTGCCCTCGGGAGTGATCGCTAACATTGAGATTTGCGGCGATCGCGCGTATCTGCGTGTGGCTCGGCAGCAAGTGATCCGCGTGGTTGACCTCGCTGCAGGACGGGTGGTGGGGCAGATCGGCCGCGGCGGTGAAGGGCCCGGCGAGTTGCGGTCCCCGACAGGTCTCATGGTGGATTGCGCCCGCGGGAGGCTCTATGTCGGCGAGGGTCCCTCCGGCATCACCGTCTATCGCCTTTCGGACGGGGAGTACGTGCGAAAATATTTCCAGCCGGATACCTTCGGGTTGACCGTCGGGTCTCCGATGTTTCTGTCGCCGGACGGCGCACGCCTGTTTGCGGGAGGATTGTGGGCGGCATCAATGGAGCGATGGCGGGGCTTCAACCGCCGCCCGCAGGATGAAGTGCTGGCAGGGATGCAATTGGGCTTGGCCGTGTCCCTGGCGGACGGCGCCGCGACACCGTTGTTGTCGGGCCCGATCGAAACCACCTGTATCGGTTTGTTCGAGAACTGCCGTACCGTGACGATAGCGCGTGTGGACGGCGCGTCGGACCCGTGGGTCGTTGCGCAGGCCACCGCGACCTCGCTCGGCGTGTACGACCACGACGGTGCGCTGGTGCGCACCATCGACGTGCGGTCGCCGTCGTTTCTGCGCGACGGGTCCCGCGCGCAGCGCATGAGCCGCGACGGCGGCGGGCTGGTGGCCATGGCGGATTGGGGCCTGACCAACAGCACCATCCGGATGGTCTACGCATTCGGGAATGTTATCGCCACCGTGCACCGACATCATGCAGTGGAGTACAACCAGCTGGGAACGATGCAGTACAACGTCTTCATGAACCTGCACTCGCACGATGGGGATGCGCTTGTCAGTGACATCCGCCTGCCGGGTCTTCCGCTGGGACGCGACGACACGCACCTGCTGTTCATCGACTGGGGGCAGGCCGGACGCAGGATGGCCTTCGACGCGGTGGACCTCGTGCGCGTGCCGGTCCTGGCCGGCGAGGCCGGCTTCGTGCGGGGCGAATAGCATGGAGGACTCGTTGGATGCACCCGGATCCACGACCGGCACGTCGACGGCGGCAACTGCCGACGGCGAGGCGGCGAGGTCGACGGTCGCCGGCCGTACGGTCGGGCGGCCCCGTTCCAGGTTGCGTGTGGCGGCCAGACTGCTGTTGGGGGCGCTGATCCTCGTGTCCGTCGGCGTGCTCATCAGCGACTACCGGCGGCAAGTCACCTGGACACGGGATCTGGCGGCGGCGTATGCGTTCGTCGCGGACCATCCCGAGGTGTCACGGTATCTCCCCTGCTTTTGCGGTTGCGGTCAACAGGCGGGACATTCGTCCGTGGACAGTTGCTTCGTGAGTCGACGGGACGATGCAGGGAACGTCGTCTCCGAGAACGCACACGCCAGAACCTGACCGGTGTGCGTCGACATCGCGCGTGTCGCGATGCGGATGCACCAAGGCGGCGACACGGTTTCCGAGATTCAAGGCGCCATCGATGGAGCATACGGGGCGACGAATGTCCTCAGAACCGACACCCCGGCATGGCCAGACCAGCGACCGGCCGCGGAGGCCGAGACGCCGCAGTAGTGGCAGGTGGACCTGGCACCGGAGGCTATATGGCTCGACACGTTCCAACCGCATGGTCCTCAGCGGCCCATAGCAGTCCGTGGTGAAACCCGCGTTGCACCGAGATCGGCGATGCGCGCGCTGAGCAAGACCTGTAGGGGCAACCCTTGTGGTTGCCCTGTTGTACGCAAGACCTGTAGGGGCAACCCTTGTGGTTGCCCTGTTGTACGCAAGACCTGTAGGGGCAACCCTTGTGGTTGCCCTGTTGTACGCAAGACCTGTAGGCGCAACCCTTGTAGTTGCCCTGTTGTACGCAAGACCTGTAGGGGCAACCCTTGTGGTTGCCCTGTTGTACGCAAGACCTGTAGGCGCAACCCTTGTAGTTGCCCTGTTGTACGCAAGACCTGTAGGGGCAACCCTTGTGGTTGCCCTCTTCGTCAGCAGGAACAACGACGCGCAGCAGGATGCAGCGTGAAACAGCAGAATTCAGCGGGGAAAGGCTGAATTCAGCGGGAGAGCTCAGAATTCAGCGGGGATCGAACGCAGCGGGGCTTTTGCCACGGACTGCTACTAACCGCCTGATCAGGTCACCGTCTCCGAGCTCCCGCACTGCAGATGACGCGAACGAGGATCAGCGTTCCCCTCCTCTACTCCATCTCATCCTCGTTCAGAGCCGTTGCCGGCCCCAACCGATTCAGACCGCCGTCGGGCGCCTCACAAACTGTATCCGTCCGGCGAGTACGCGACGGCCTCCGGGAAGTAGATGTTCTCGATGATGGATCGACCCATGTAGACGGGCGAGGTCGCGGTCCTGTTCCGAGCCAGGGTCCGCATGAACGCGTTCTCGTCCTTCGGCGCCGGGATGCCCACCTCAAGGCAGATGCGGACTATGCCGGGGACGACGCGCGCCGGCAGAGGGTACACCGATGGGTCCGTAAGGAGTCTGCGCCGTCAGTAGGTTGTAAGCTGTATTCTCTGCGGCGCAGATTCCACGAGCGCGCCGCGCGAGAGGGACGCGGAACGATGCGAACGACACGGCGTCGATGTGGCCGGGCGTGGCGGGTGATCGGCTACCGTGGGCACTCTCAGGGCAGGTCGTCCGTTGTCGGTTCGCACCGGCATTTTGTTTACCTGGGGCTGCTTGGCGCGGCACTGGTGACGGCCTGCGGCGGACCGACGCAGCCGTATGCGGTCGATGCGCAAGGGCGTCCGGCGGTCATTGATGACAGGATGACGATAACGTGGCCGGTGGGCGTGCCCTCGGGGCTGATTGCTAGCATCGAGACCTGCGGCGGTCGCGCGTATCTGCACGTTGCTGGGCAGCAAGTGTTCCGCGTGGTTGACCTCGCCGCCGGGCGGGTTGTGGGGCAGATTGGCCGCGGCGGCGAAGGGCCCGGCGAGTTGCGGCAGCCGATAAGTCTCCTGGCGGATTGCGCACGCGGGAGGCTCTTCGTCGGCGAGGCTCCGGCCGGCATCACGGTCTATCGCCTTCCGGACGGGGAGTACCTGCGAGAATTCTCCCTGCCGTGGCGTACGTTCGGGTTGTCTACCTTTACTCCGATGTTTCTGTCGCCGGACGGCGCACGCCTGTTTGCGGGCGGGTTGTGGGCATCAAGAGATCGATGGCAGGGCTTTAGCCGGCGCCCGCAGGATGAAGTGCTGGCGGGGATGCAATCGGGTCTGGCCTTGTCCCTGGTGGACGGCGCGGCGGCGCCCTTGTTCTCGAGCCCGATCGAACCCGCCTGCATCGGATCGCAAAACGACTGTCGCACCGTGGCGATAGCGCGTGTGGAGGGGGCGCCGGACCCGTGGATCGTCGCGCAGGCCACCGCGACCTCGCTCGGCGTGTACGACGACGACGGTGCGCTGGTGCGCACCATCGACGTGCGGTCGCCGTTGTTCCTGCGCGACGGGTTCCGCGCGCGGCGCATGAGCCGCGATGGCGGGGGCTTTGCGGCCATGGTGGATTGGGGCCTGACCAACAGCACCGTCGGGAACGTCTACGCATTCGGGGACGTGATCGCCACCGTGCACCGACATCATGCAGTGGAGTACAACCAGCCGGGGCCCCTGCAGTACAACGTCCTCATGAACCTGCACTCGCACGATGGGGATGGGCTGGTCAGCGACATCCGCCTGCCGGGTCTTCCGCTGGGACGCGACGACACGCACCTGCTCTTCATCGACTGGGGGCAGGCTGGACGCAGGATGGCCTTCGACGCGGTGGACCTCGTGCGGGTGCCGGTCGTGGCCGGCGAGGCCGGCTTCGTGCGGGGCGAATAGCATGGAGGACTCTGTGGACGCACCCGGATCCACGACCGACACGTCGACGGCGGCGAGTTCGACGGTCGCCGGCCGAACGGTCGGGCGGCCCCGTTCCAGGATGCGTGTGGCGGCCAGACTGCTGTTGGGGGCGCTGATCCTCGTGTCCGCCGGCGTGCTCATCAGCGACTACCGGCGGCAAGTCACCTGGACGCGAGATCTTGCGGCGGCGTATGCGTTCGTCGCGGACCATCCCGAGGTGTCACGGTATCTCCCCTGCTTTTGCGGTTGCGGTCAACAGGCGGGACATTCGTCCGTGGACAGTTGCTTCGTGAGTCGACGGGACGAGGCAGGGAACGTCGTCTCCGAGAACGCACACGCCAGAACCTGACCGGTGTGCGTCGACATCGCGCGTGTCGCGATGCGGATGCACCAACGCGGCGACACGGTTTCCGAGATTCAAGGCGCCATCGATGGAGCATACGGGGCGACGAATGTCCTCAGAACCGACACCCCGGCATGGCCAGACCAGCGACCGGCCGCGGAGGCCGAGACGCCGCAGTAGCGGCGGGTGGACCTGGCGCCGGAGGCTATGGTTCGACCCGCTCCAACCGCATGGTCCTCAGCGGCCCATAGCAGTCCGTGGTGAAACCCGCGTTGCACCGAGATCGGCGATGCGCGCGCTGAGCAAGACCTGTAGGGGCAACCCTTGTGGTTGCCCTGTTGTACGCAAGACCTGTAGGGGCAACCCTTGTGGTTGCCCTGTTGTACGCAAGACCTGTAGGCGCAACCCTTGTAGTTGCCCTGTTGTACGCAAGACCTGTAGGGGCAACCCTTGTGGTTGCCCTCTTCGTCAGCAGGAACAACGACGCGCAGCAGGATGCAGCGTGAAACAGCAGAATTCAGCGGGGAATGGCTGAATTCAGCGGGTGAGCTCAGAATTCAGCGGGGAAAGGCTGAATTCAGCGGGAGAGCTCAGAATTCAGCGGGGATCGAATGCAGCGGGGCTTTTGCCACGGACTGCTACTAACCGCCAGATCCGGTCACCGGCTCCGAGCTCCCGCACTGCAGATGACTCCAACGAGGATCAGCGTTCCACTCCTCTACTCCATCTCATCCTCCTTCAGAGCCCTTGCCGGCCCCAACCGATTCGGACCGCCGCCGCCGCACCGTCGGGCGCCTCAGAAACTGTATCCGTCCGGCGAGTACGCGATGGCCCCCGGGAAGTAGATGTTCTCGATGATGGAGCGACCCATGTAGACGGGGGACGTCGCGGTCCTGTTTCGAGCCACGGTCGGCATGAACGCGTTCTCGTCCTCCGCCGCCGGAATGCCCAACTCGAGGCAGGTGCGGACTATGCCGGGGACAACGCGGGACGGCACAGGGTGCACCGATGGGTCCGCAAGGAGTCTGCGCCGTCAGTATGTTGTAAGCTGTATTTTCTGCGCCGCAGATTGCGTCGCGCGAGAGGGGCGCGGAACGAAATGCGAACGACACGGAGCCGATGTGGCCGGGCGTGGCGGGTGATCCGCTACCGTGGGCACTTTCGGCGCAGGTCGTCCGTTGTTGGTTCCCACCGGCATTTCGTTTGCCTGGGACTGCTTGGCGCGGCGCTGATAGCGGCCTGCGGCGAGCCGAGGCAGTATGCGGTCGATGCTCACGGGCGTCCGGCGGTCATTGACGATCGCGTGACGATAACGTGGCCGGTGGACGTGCCCTCGGGACTGATCCTTCTTGCCGCGACCTGCGGTGATCGCATGTATCTGCGCGCGACAGGCCAGCAACGCGCGTCTCGCCAGCAAGTGATCCGCGTGGTTGACCTCGCCGCCGGACGGGTGGTGGGGCAGATCGGCCGAGGCGGCGAAGGGCCCGGCGAGTTGGAACAGCCGACAACTCTCCTGGCGGATTGCGCACGCGGGAGGCTCTTCGTCGGCGACCCTCCGGCCGGCATCAAGGTATATCGCCTTCCGGACGGGAAGTATCTGCGAGATTTCTCCCTGCCGTGGCGTACGTTCGGGTTGTCCACTTTGACTCCGATGTTTCTGTCGCCGGATGGCGCACACCTGTTTGCGGGCGGGTTGTGGGCATCAACAGATCAATGGATGGGCTTCAACGCGCGTCCGCAGGATGAAATGCTGGCGGCGATGCAATTGGGCTTGGCCTTGTCCCTGGCGGACGGCACGGCGGCGCCGTTGTTCTCTGGTCCGGTCGAAACTGCCTGCATTGGATTGCCCGAGAACTGCCGCACGGTGACGATAGCGCGTGTGGACGGGGCGCCGGACCCGTGGATCGTCGCGCAGGCCACCGCGACCTCGCTCGGCGTGTACGACGACGACGGGGCGCTGGTGCGCACCATCGACGTGCGGTCGCCATCGTTCCTGCGGGACGGATCCCGGGCGCGGCGCATGAGACGCGATGGTGGGGGCTATGCGGCCATGGTGGATTGGGGCCTGACCAACAGCACCATCCGGAACGTCTACGCATTCGGGGACGTGATCGCGACCGTGCATCGGTATCACGCCACGGAGTACAACCAGCAGGGGCCCCTGCAGTACAACGTCTTCATGAACCTGCACTCGTACGATGGGGATGGGCTGGTCAGCGACATCCGCCTGCCGGGTCATCCGGTGGGCCGCGACGACACGCACCTGCTCTTCATCGACTGGGGGCAGGCCGGACGCAGGATGGCCTTCGACGCGGTGGACCTCGTGCGCGTGCCGGTCCTGGCCGGCGAGGCCGGCTTCGTGCGGGGCGAATAGCGGGGATTGCACGCGGAGAGTTCGGCTGCCGGGTCCCACCGCTCGCCGCCGTGCGATCTGACGATGAGCCTCGGCACGCGGGCGAAGTCAAGCGACGCCTTCGTACGCTGGCCGGCCGCAATACACCGGATCGGCACAGGGTGCACCGATCGGTCGGCAAGGAGTCGGCGCCGTCAGTATGTTGTAAGTTGATTTCTTGCGACGCAGATTCGCCGCTTGCGCCGCGCGAGAGGGGCGCGGAACGAAATGCGAACGACACGGAGCCGATGTGGCCGGGCGTGGCGGGTGATCGGCTACCGTAGGCACTCTCAGCGCAGGTGTTCCGTGATCGGTTCCCACCGGCAGTTCGCCTGTCTGGGGCTGCTTGGCGCGGCGCTGGTGACGGCCTGCGCCGGACCGACGCAGCCGTATGCGGTCGATGCGCAAGGGCGCCCGGCGGTCATCGACGATCGGGTGACGATAACGTGGCCGGCGGGCGTGCCCTCGGGACTGATCGTTCTTGCCGCGACCTGCGGTGATCGCGTGTATCTGCGCGCGACTGGCCAACAACGCGCGTCTCGCCAGCAAGTGATCCGCGTGGTTGACCTCGCCGCCGGACGGGTGGTGGGGCAGATCGGCCGCGGCGGCGAAGGGCCCGGCGAGTTGCAGCAGCCGACAACTCTCCTGGCGGATTGCGCACGCGGGAGGCTCTTCGTCGGCGACCCTCCGGCCGGCATCAAGGTCTATCGCCTTCCGGACGGGGAGTACCTGCGAGATTTCTCCCTGCCGTGGCGTACGTTCGATTTGTCCACCTTGACTCCGATGTTTCTGTCGCCGGATGGCGCACGCCTGTTTGCGGGCGGGATGTGGGCATCAACAGAACAATGGCTGGGCTTCAACGCGCGCCCGCAGGATAAATTGCTGGCGGGGATGCAATTGGGCTTGGCCTTGTCCCTGGCGGACGGCGCGGCGGCACCGTTGTTCTCTGGTCCGGTCGAAACCGCCTGCATTGGATTGCCCGAGAACTGCCGCAACGTGACGATAGCGCGTGTGGACGGGGCGCCGGACCCGTGGATCGTCGCGCAGGCCACCGCGACCTCGCTCGGCGTGTACGACGACGACGGCGCGCTGGTGCGCACCATCGACGTGCGGTCGCCGTCGTTCCTGCGCGACGGGTCTCGCGCGCGGCGCATGAGCCGCGATGGCGGGGGCTATTCGGCCATGGTGGATTGGGGCCTGACCAACAGCACCATCCAGGACGTCTACGCATTCGGGGACGTGATCGCCACCGTGCATCATTATCACGCCACGGAGCGCAACCAGCAGGGGCCCCTGCAGTACAACGTCTTCATGAACCTGCACTCGCACGATGGGGATGGGCTGGTCAGCGACATCCGCCTGCCGGGTCATCCGGTGGGCCGCGACGACACGCACCTGCTCTTCGTCGACTGGGGGCAGGCCGGACGCAGGATGGCCTTCGACGCCGTGGACCTCGTGCGCGTGCCGGTCCTGGCCGGCGAGGCCGGCTTCGTGCGGGGCGAATAGCGGGGATCGCACGCGGAAAGCTCTGCTGCCGGGTCCCACCGCTCGCCGCCGTGCGATCTGACGATGAGCCTCAAGGCGGGCGAAGTCAAGCGACTCCTTCGTACGCTGGCCGGCCGCAATACACCGGGCCGGCACAGGGTGCACCGCTGGGTCCGCAAGAAGTCTGCGCCCACAGATGTTGTAGGCTGTATTTTCTGCGGCGCAGACTCCCCGAGTGCGCCGCGCGAGAGGGGCGCGGAACGATGCGAACGACACGGCGCCGATGTGGCCGGGCGTGGCGGGTGACCGGGCACCGTGTGCGCTCTCAGGGCAGGTCGTCCGTTGTCGGTTCGTACCGGCATTTTGTTTACCTGGGGCTGCTTGGCGCGGCGCTGATAACGGCCTGCGCCGAGCCGAGGCAGTATGCGGTCGATGCGCACGGGCGTCCGGCGGTCATCGACGAACGGGTGACGATAACGTGGCCGGTGGGCGTGCCCTCGGGACTGATCAACGGTGTCGAGACCTGCGGCGATCGCGCGTATCTGCACGTGTCTCGGCAGCAAGCGATCGGCATCCGCGTGGTTGACCTCGTCGCCGGACGGGTGGTGGGGCAGATCGGCCGAGGCGGCGAAGGGCCCGGCGAGTTGCGGCAACCGATAAGTCTCCTGGCGGATTGCGCACGCGGGAGGCTCTTCGTCGGCGAGGCTCCGGCCGGCATCACGGTCTATCGCCTTTCGGACGGGGAGTACCTGCGAGAATACCCCCTGCCGCGGCGTCCCTTCACCTTCGGGTTTTCCACCCTTACTCCGATGTTTCTGTCGCCGGACGGCGCACGCCTGTTTGCGGGCGGGTTGTGGGCATCAAGAGAACGATGGCAGGACTTCAGTTGGCGCCCGCAGGATGAAGTGCTGGCGGGGATGCAATCGGGTCTGGCCTTGTCGCTGGCGGACGGCGCGGCGGCGCCCTTGTTCTCGAGCCCGATCGAACCCGCCTGCATCGGATCGCACAACGACTGCCGCATCGTGACGATAGCGCGTGTGGACAGGGCGCCGGACCCGTGGATCGTCGCGCAGGCCACTGCGACCTCGCTCGGCGTGTACGACGACGACGGCGCGCTGGTGCGCACCATCGACGTGCGGTCGCCGTCGTTCCTGCGCGACGGGTCCCGCGCGCGGCGCATGAGCCGCGATGGCGGGGGCTTTGCGGCCATGGCGGATTGGGGCCTGACCAACAGCACCATCCGGAGGGTCTACGCATTCGGGGACGTGATCGCCACCGTGCACCGACATCATGCAGTGGAGTACAACCAGCCGGAATACCTCCAGTACAACGTCTTCATGAACCTGCACTCGCACGATGGGGATGGGCTGGTCAGCGACATCCGCCTGCCGGGTCTTCCGCTGGGACGCGACGACACGCACCTGCTGTTCATCGACTGGGGGCAGGCCGGACGCAGGAACGCCTTTGATGAAGTGGACCTCGTGCGCGTGCCGGTCCTGGCCGGCGAGGCCGGCTTCGTGCGGGGCGAATAGCATGGAGGACTCGTTGGACGCACCCGGATCCACGACCGGCGCGGCGACGGCGGCAACTGCCGACGGCGAGGCGGCGAGGTCGACGGTCGCCGGCCGTTCGGTCGGGCGGCCCCGTTCCAGGTTGCGTGTGGCGGCCAGACTGCTGTTGGGGGCGCTGATCCTCGTGTCCGTCGGCGTGCTCATCAGCGACTACCGGCGGCAAGTCACCTGGACACGGGATCTGGCGGCGGCGTATGCGTTCGTCGCGGACCATCCCGAGGTGTCACGGTATCTCCCCTGCTTTTGCGGTTGCGGTCAACAGGCGGGACATTCGTCCGTGGACAGTTGCTTCGTGAGTCGACGGGATGAGGCAGGACACGTCGTCTCAGAGAACGCACACGCCAGAACCTGACCGGTGTGCGTCGACATCGCGCGTGTCGCGATGCGGATGCACCAACGCGGCGACACGGTTTCCGAGATTCAAGGCGCCATCGATGGAGCATACGGGGCGACGAATGTCCTCAGAACCGACACCCCGGCATGGTCAGGCCAGCGACCAGCCGCGGAGGCCGAGACGCCGCAGTAGCGACAATCTCCCCGCTGCCTGCAGCTTCCACCGGTAGTATCCAACAGGCGCTGCCTGCGAACCAGGGGTTTCTTGGACAATTGCGGGCGACAGGGTGCTCGCGGGAAGAGTGTCGAGATGAGGAAGCAAGATCAGCGGCCGCTGATGTCCCTGACACTGTCAACCGCACGTCTGGCGGTAGCGTCATCCTGCTGGATCGGCCGAAGGTGGGCCGCACGGACTCATGGGCGCGGGCTCGGCGCGAACCCAGCCAACTGCGAGGAGCGACGGATGGAGGCACGGTGCCGGGGCTCCGACCTGACCTTCCCGGAAGTAATCGATGACTTCGTGCGAAGACAGGAGCGGCTGTAATCCGGCGGATCGCCTCGGCGGACTTCGTCCGGCTACCGCCGTGCGAGTCCAACCTGTGTGTTCCGCGAGGGTTCGAACGTCGGCCGAACATCGGTTTGTGGGCGGCACGCCGCCGTGCTGCCGTATAATGCAGCCATGAGATGGGGTGCAACGTTGGAGCCGGCGCATCCTGGGGCCGAGAAGAATCAGGGCCGTCGAGGCTTGAAGAAATGACTGAGCCCGAGCTGATTCCCTTTGATATACAGCGTTCTGACATCTCCATTCAAGGGACGTTCGAGTCAGAGTTGTGGTGTCTTTTTCACGATGTGCCGCGACTCTATTCCGGGCTGCTGCACGGGTTGCAGGACACCGGGATCACGCCAAACAGTATCAAGGTTGACAACGGAGACGGGAGCCTCGGTGGCTACAATGTCCAGTTCTGGCTGATCGATTTTCGTGTCATGGTGAGGGTCCGCCTCGACCGGTTCGAGATCGACTCTCGGAACATCGCGCAGTCGGACATAGCTCCGGTGGAGCATGTTCTGGTGGGGCTGGTCGATGCACTTGCTGCGTCAACATCAGGCTTTCGGGTGGCGAACTACACCGTGGATCTTCACTTGCACGGTGATGCCATAGGCGTGGACCGAAATGAGTATCTGAGCCGCTTCGTGAAGAACGCTCCTGATCTCGGACCGAGCCTCGGTTCAGGATGCGTGTTCTATTTTGGCGATCAGCCTGGCGCAGCGCTCAGGACTGTGTCGGTAGACTTGTCGGGTGTGGTGCCGGGTAAGGTCTATGTGCGGCTTTATGCTTCCTTGGATGGTGCTATCGCTCCCGGAGATCTGAGGACGGTGGTGGAGAAGGAAGCGAAGGACAGCTTGGCTGCGATGGGCCTGAAAGCACAGGGGAAGTAGCAGTCAGTGGTTCAGAACATGCCTTCGCGGATTGGCGCGTTGATCGAGTGGCGACAATCGGCGATTCCCCCGTTCGGAACGCCGATTCCAGGGCAATCGCCTTCTCCGCAGCCGGGACCGCGCTGTTTTGGGTCTCCTCCGGTTGCAAGGCAGACTTCGGCGAGCGAACGGCGGTCGGGGTTCCTGCCTGGTGCGATCGGCGATTCTGCCTTCTTTGAGGAGGCAAGACTCGCGTGGGGCGGACTGGTTTCCGACAGCCGGCAAGTTCTTGGACGCATGCCCAGAGTGGCTGCAGCCGGCCGTGTATTGACTGTAGGCCTTGGGCCGTGGTCTCGCGAAACATCGACGCCTGAGTTGCTGTCCGAGCTGATGAAGTCGCCGGTCGCGCACGGGGAGACTGCAGCCTGGCAAACCAGGACTTTACCGATGGCGTCTGTCATCTGGTCCCTGGTCGAGCGTCAGCAGGTTGGAGCTGCCAGGCAACTCTTGTCGTCGTTGCCCGACGCGCTTGAGTATCGACGGCTACGTTCGCTCCTGCGGCGACCACGCACCTGGTCGGCACCAAGAAGGGATCGAGAGCGGTCGGTAGATTTTCGGTGGCTGCGCCAGCACAGCCGCGACTACGTCGGGCGGTGGGTCGCCCTTGCCGGCGGAAACCTACTGGCTGAGGCCGATTCTCTTCACGCGCTGCGCAGTCAACTCCGACAAGGCGCTCCACAGGCGAGGCCTCTGATCCACTTCATTAGGTAGCCTGATGCCGATGCTGGAACTTGAGGGAAAGCCGTTCAGCGTCGGGCGGGCTACGTATCTCGACACGCCCCCGGCTTCGCCGGGCGCGTCTTCCAGGATCTACGTCAAGATCGAGTTCGAAGGAGAGGACGGCCCCGTGATGCCTTTGGCGCTTCTCGACACCGGCGCCGAATGGTCTGTACTGGAGCGCGAGATTGCCGAGAGCGTTGGCTTGACAGGTGCTGATGGGCAGGCGATTACGTTAAGGCACAAGAACGGCGAGAGTTCTGGAAAGCTCGTCAAGGCGAACGTCCGACTTCTCGCCGATGAGGGCGAAGACCTTGTGGTGGAGGCAACGGTGTTTGTCCCCGACGAGAATCACGACGTCGGCGGCACATTCGTGGGTTACACGGCGTTGCTAGAGCAGGTGAGGCTCGGGCTCGATCCTCAGAACAATCAGATCTACTTCGGCAGATATTGAGACCGTCGGGCGCCTCAGAAACTGTATCCGTCCGGCGAGTACGCGACGGCCCCCGGGAAGTAGATGTTCTCGATGATGGAGCGACCCATGTAAACGGGGGACGTCGCGGTCCTGTTCCGAGCCAGAGTCCGCATGAACGCGTTCTCGTCCTCCGGCGCCGGGATGCCCACCTCGAGGCAGGTGCGGACGATCCCGGCCATCTCCTCGGGCTCGTCGCGTTGCAGGTAGTGGTTGGCCGTGGGCAGCAGCCAGTAGCTGCTCTCCGCCGCCCGCTTGTCGAGATAGTTGTACCAGATGTGATTGCCGATGCGGGGCGGGTTCACCGTGTCCAGAAGCCCCCAGATGAGCGCCGTCGGGATCGGGCTCTCGCGCAGGGTGTCCAGCCAGCGGTACTCGTTCGCTGTTCGCTCAAGCAGGTACTTGCCGACATACAGCCGTGCGCCGATCCCGTCGTTGAACGCCTGGATGTCAGCGTAGGCGACCTGCCGCGGCGTGCCTTCCGTCACCCGCGGCCGGGCCTGCTGCGCCCGGATCAGCTCGGGACCTCGCACGGCGTCCTGAATCGCGTACTGGCCCGGGCTGAGGTTGGCCAGGGGCAGAAAGAGCCCGCCGTTGGATATGAAGTGATAGGTGATCTCGTAGGCCCTCTCCTCACGCGCCAGGTAGTTGCCCAGAAAGGCGAAGCCGACGCTGCCGCCGCGATCGTGGGTCAGGAGATGGAACCGGGACAGTCCCACGACCTCCCGGACGAAGTGATCGACGAGCTTCGCGTCGTCCTCCAGCATGTACGAATAGCCGTCTTGCGGCTTGTCCGAGAAGCCGAAACCGGGAAAGTCGAGGACAGCGACGAAGTAATCCTCTTCCAGGAAGGGAATCATCTCCCGGAAGTCGAAACTCGACGTGGGATAGCCGTGCAGAATCAGCAGCGCCGGGTTGGCGCGGTTCCCGAAGGTCCGGTAGAAGACATTGACTCGACGGCCCTCGTTGTTGGGCGTCGTCGAGGTCCACTCGAAGTACTCTCCGGAGCGGTACCACTCTTCGGCGAGCGGGGAATAGAATGTGAAATCGGTCTGGGGAGCGCGCGTCTGCGAGCCGATCACGGTCGCACTCGCGTAGGGGCTCACGAGCGCCGGACCCGCGGCCGCGAGCTTCAGGAATGAACGTCTATCCATTGCACCTGCCTCTCAGTCGTTGGTCGGTCGGTCCGGGCGGCCCGTGCTGCCGGACCCATGTTCGCGTTCCCGGCGTCGATGGGCCTCGGGCCGTGACATCATCTTCATCCCGCGCTGCCGCACTGTCAACGTGAGGCCGCGTCGTCGCCGGCGAGAGCGAGACGATTGAGCACGCTGCAGACAGGCGATACCATAGTTGGCTGGGTGGCCGGAATCTGCGCCGGGGATCCGGTGCGCCGCGACGGTGGAGGCCAGCCCACCTGCTTGGAGAATCGACTTCCTGCGGTGGTGGGGGGTCGTCCGGACACACGGCCAGCCCACATGCCTGGAGATTCAACGATGACATATGGACACGTCCTGAGGGCGATGACGATAGTGCTTGCGGTCGTCGGCGCCGCCGCCGCGCAAACGCCGGAGACGGTGCAGCCGGCGCACGACAACCTGGAGCCGGGCACGCGCACCGACGACCTGGGCATCACCATCGGCATCCCGGTGGAGCATCCCGGACGCCGCTACCCGGCGTCGCACGAGTTTCCCACCGGGCCCGAGATCGGCGAGCGCCTGCCGACGTTCACGCTGCCCAACCAGCAGGGCCGGCTCATCGACTATCACGCCGATCGGGGCGACTCGAAATCGATTGTGGTGTTCTATCGCTCGGCGGTGTGGTGACCGTACTGCCGCACGCAGCTGGTCGAGCTGCAAGACAACCTGGACCTCTTCGAGGACGCCGGCATCCGCGTCTACGGCATCAGCTACGACCGCCCGGGCCAGCTCCTGGCCTTTGCCGAGCAGTACGACGTGACCTACGACCTGCTGTCGGACGTCGATTCGGCGGTGATTCGGGAGTTCGGCATCCTCAACACGCTGATCTCTCCCGACGACCCTGAACAGGCGGCCGGACGCAGTTTCCATGGCGTGCCGTTCCCGGGTGTCTACGTGACGGACGAGCACGGCGTGGTCACGGAGAAGTTCTTCCACCGCCACTATGCGACGCGTGAATCGGCGGGCAGCATCCGCGACTCGGCGCTGGGCGAGATTCTGGCGCGTCACGAGGTGCCGGCCGTCGAGCTGGGCACCGACCAGGTGCGGATCTCCGCCTTCCTGTCCGATACCTCGCTGAAGTTCGAGACCCAGTCGACGATCTACGTGCGGTTCGAGCTCGAAGAGGGCCTGCACATGTATGGCCGGCCGCTGCCCGACGGGTACATCGCCTCGGGGGCCACCATACCGGACACGCCCGGGTTGCGAGTGGGGGCCGCGCGATACCCGCCGACCCACCCTCGGGAGTTCCCGGAGCTGGGGGTCACGCTCAACGTCTACGAGGGGGTTGTCGACGTCGCGATTCCGGCGACGCCGAATTCCGAGCTGTTCAACCCCGGGGGCCAGGACCAGCCGGAGGAACTGATCGTCCCGGTGTCGGTGCTGTTCCAGGTCTGCAGCGAGACGATCTGCTACACACCGCGGACGGAGACGGTGTCGCTGACGCTGCCTGTCGCGCCCCTGCTGAGGCCCGGCGCTCCGCGAGCACGGTAGCGGCTATCGGTGTGCCGGCCGGCGTGAGAGCGTGACCTGGCGCTACACGAGCACGGTAGCACCCCAGGCCGGCGCCGGCGCCGGCGTCGGAGGTGACCTGGTGCTCCGCGCGCACGGTAAGAACCGATGCGACCAGGGCGACATCGAACCGAGGTGAGCATGACGCCGATTCCGCCCGTTCGAAACGGCCGCTTCCGATTGATGTTGGGCCCGGTCGTGCTGCTTGGCCTCGCCGCCTGCGGCCCGACCGGCGGCGGCGGGAGCGACGCCGCCGGCGAGCCGGACGCTCCCGCTACAGAGACCCTGGCCGAGCGCCCGCCGGTCGACGGGGCCGAGTATCGTGAACTGGACGTCAACGGCATCCGGATGCGCGTGGTCGAGCAGGGCGAGGGCCCGCTGGTGCTGCTGGCGCACGGGTGGCCCGAGTCCTGGTACTCGTGGCGGCACCAACTCCCCGCGTTGGCTGCCGCCGGCTACCATGCCGTCGCGCCGGACATGAGGGGCTATGGCGGCAGCGATGCGCCGCCCGCCGTGGAAGACTACGACATCTTCCACCTTTGTGGTGACCTGGTCGGACTGATCGAGGCGCTGGGTGAAGCACAAGCGGTGCTGGTCGCGCATGACTGGGGCGCGGTGGTCGCGCGCGACTGCGTGCGTCTCGAGCCGGACCGCTTCTCGGCCGTCGTCAACATGAGCGTGCCGTTCGGCGGTCCGGGGCCGACGTCGCCGATCGAGAACATGAAGCGGCGATACGGCGACAACTTCTACTACATCCTCTACTTTCAGGAGTTGGACGCGGACGGGAACGGCGTGGCCGACGCCGAGTTCGACGCCGACCCCCGTGGCATCCTGAGCCGGTTGTATCTGACCGGCGCCACCCGGCGTCCGCCGCAGGTCACCGACCCCCTGAGGTCGGCGGGCGGCATGATTCCCCGGTCGGGAGAGCCCACGGACTTTCCATCGTGGATCGACGCCGGCGAACTGGATTACTACGTCGAGGAGTTCACCCGCGCCGGTTTTCGCGGCGGTATCAACTACTACCGCAACTTTCATCGGAACTGGGAGCTGACGCGGGAACTTCAGGACGTGCCGGTGTCGCAGCCGGCGATGTTCATCGCGGGGGAGAACGATGGTGTGATCGGCGGCGCCACCCGGGAAGTGCTCACCACCCGGCTGCGCCAGGCGGCGACCGACCCCCGCGGCGTCCACGTGCTCCCCGGCGCCGGTCACTGGGTGCAGCAGCAGGAGCCGCAGGAGGTGAACCGCCTACTCCTCGATTTCCTGGAGGGGTTGCGCTAGATCAGATTGTCCTCACGGCTCCGACCAGGTCAGGTCAACGGGTTGGCGGTCGCAAATCCTCCCGGCGCTGGTGGCGGCCGGGTGCATCTTGTTCCCGGTGTTGCTGAACCGGTCGCTCCCGCCAGGAGCGTTCGACCAGCTTTTCGAGGGGTGAGCCGCGCCCGCCCCGTTCCCTGCGTGGACCGATCCTGCGCGTGCGCCAACGCCTGCAACCCCCTATAATCGGGCGAACAACGTCCATGACGCGGGTCGCGGCGCTCGCCCCGCCACGCCCGCGTGGTCAGGAGGCAGGCACAGATGAGCGATGTCCAATTGACGGTCAACGGGAGCACGCGCACCGTCGATATCGACCCGTCGACGCCGCTGTTGTACATCCTGCGCAACGACCTCGGTATGCGCGGTCCGCGCTTCGGGTGCGGCCTCGGGCAGTGCGGCGCGTGCACCGTGATCATCGACGGCAGCGCTGTCCGGTCGTGCGTCACCCCGACCTCCAGCGTGCAGGGCGCCATCACCACGCTCGAGGGACTCTCTGAAGAGGGCCGGCTGCATCCGGTCCAGCAGGCCTGGATCGAGGAGCAGGTGCCGCAGTGCGGTTTCTGTCAGAACGGCCAGATCATGACCGCCAAGGCGCTGCTGGACCGCAATCCCACCCCTACGGACAGCGAGATTCGCGAGGGGATGAACGGCGCCCTGTGCCGGTGCATGACCTACTACCGCGTGCAGGCCGCGATCAAACGTGCCGCCGGCGCGCTGGCGGCGGATCGTTCGGGGCCGGACGGAAAGCAGGTGAACGCATGATCCCCTTCACGAGCGTCCCCGCTCAGATTGAAGACCTGCTCGAGCGCCGGGCTCCGACTCCCTCGCGTCGAACGTTTCTCAAGACCTCCGGCCTGTTCGTGGTCAGCGTCGGTGCGGCAGCCGTCGCCGGTCCGTGGCAGACCCGGGCGCAGGCCCAGCGTGCGGGCGGACCGTTCCCCGATCCGGACTTTCGCCAGCTCGATTCCTGGATCGTGATCCACGAGGACGGCACCGCGACGTTCCTTGTCGGAAAGACCGATCTCGGCCAGGGCACCGGGACCGCGTTCCGGCAGATGATGGCCGACGAACTGGACATCGCCTACGACCGCACCAGCCTCATCATGGGCAGCACCGATGTGACGGTCGACCAGGGCGGCTCGGGCGGGTCCGACGCCATCCAGCGCGACGGCTGGCCGGCGCGGCGGGTCGCGGCAGAGGCGCGGCGGGTGCTGCTGGCGCTGGCCGCCGACCGGCTCGGCGTAGCGGTCGACCAGTTGACGGTCCGCGAGGGGGTGATCGCGGTCGCGGCGGTTCCGTCCAGACGCGTCACCTATGGCGCCTTGATCGGCGGACGCCGATTCAACGTCACGCTGGCCGGCGCCAACGTCAACGCCGCAACCGGCGAGGCGGAACTCAAGTCGGTGCAGGAACTGCGCATCGTGGGCCGGTCAATCCCCCGCTACGACATTCCGGCCAAGGTCGATGGCTCGCTGACGTGGGCCGTGGACGTGCGGCTCGCCGGCATGGTCCACGCGCGCAACGTCAAACCGCCGCTGGCTGGCGCCCAACTGGCCGGCATCGACGAGTCGTCGGTGCGGGACCTGCCCGGGTTCGTCCAGATCGTGCGCGAGGGCAACTACGTCGCAGTCGTGTGCGAGCGGGAGGAACAGGCGATTCAGGCCGCCCGGCAGCTCCGCGCCGAGTGGGTTCCGCCGGCGGACGCCCCGTTCCCGACCTCTGAGGATCTGTACACCTACATGCGCACGGCGACGCCCATGTCGACCTCGAGATCGGATGTCGCCGGCGATCCCGACGGCGCGCTGCGCCGGGCGGCACAGGTGGTCGAGGCCGAGTACGAGTTCCCGTTTCAGGGCCACACGGCGATCGGCCCGGCGCACGCAACGGCCGACCCGTCGAACGGCGGGATGACGATCTACTCCAACGACATGAAATCGTACGGGCTGCGCAACGGTGTCGCCGAATTCCTGGGCCTGCCGCGGGACCGGGTGCGTGTCGTCTGGATGGATGGCCCGCAGGCGTACGGCCGCACCGCCGCCGATGACGCCGGCTTCGAAGCCGCCTTCCTGGCCCGCCAGATCGGCCGGCCGGTTCGCGTGCAATGGATGCGGGACGAGGAAACGGCGTGGGATACCAAGGGCCCGGCCTACACCTGCCGCCTCCGCGGCGGGCTGGACGCCGCGGGTCGCCTCACGGCACTGGACTACGACGGGCGCGCCGCCGACTACAACCACGTCGGGTACAACGATCCCGACACCGTGTTGATCGCGCAGCTTACCGGACGCCGGCGGACCTCCCCGGCGAGAGGTCGAGCCGATGGCCCCAACGACCTGTACACGGTATCGAACCGGCGCAGCACCGCGCACGTGGTGAGCCTGCCGCTCGTCTGGGAGACGCCGTTGCGCACCGGCAACCTCCGGGACCCCAATGGACCGCAGGTCACCTTCGCCTCCGAGTCGTTCATCGACGAACTGGCGGCTGCCTCGAACGCCGACCCGGTCGAGTTCCGCCTGCGTCTCCTCGGGGCCAGCCGTGAAGACGACGCACAGTTCAAGCGCGCCCGCTCGATCGCGGTCGTCACCGCCGCGGCGGACGCCTATGGATGGCAGACGCGTCCATCACCAGGGCCGCTCGGCGCCGGCACGATGCTGACCGGGCGCGGCATCGCCTACGCCTACCGCAGCCAGACCGTGCTCGCCGAAATCGCCGAGGTGGAGGTGAATCGCGACACGGGCCACGTCCGGGTCAAGCGGCTCGTCTGCGCGCACGACTGCGGGCTGGTCATCAATCCGGAAGGCCTGCGCCGCACCGTCGAATGCGGCATGCTCCACACGGTGAGCCGGGCCCTGCACGAGGAAGTGCAGTTCGATACCGAGAAAGTCACGAGCGTGAACTGGACGTCCTCCCCCACCCTGACGCATGCCGATGCGCCGGCGCAGATCGACGTCATCATCGTGAACGGCGACCCCAACCCCGAGCGGCCCGATCTGCCGCACTACGGAGCCGGCGAGGCGGCCTGCAAGCCCACGGTGGCGGCGATCGCCAACGCCATCCACGACGCCACCGGCGTCCGCATTCGCCGGGCGCCGTTCAGGGCTGCCCGGGTGCTGGCCGCGCTGCAGACGGCACGGCTGTAATGCGTGGACAGGCAGAAACCCCCGTTCATTCGTCGACAGCAGATGATGGGCCGCTGCGAGCCGCGGCAGACGTCACCGATGCGAGACCGACAGGAGATTATGGAGGCCCTCCGGTCCAACACGCCAAGCCGGCCCCGAGCGGATTGACTCCCCCGTCATGCACCTTGGCCGGGCGTCAACGGCGGAAGGGGAGCCGGGATGGACCGGGTTGATCGGTGATACAAGGCAGTGCGGCGAGCGACGCAGGCACCGACCGGATCCGGTGGCGTTCGGCGTCGGAAGCACCGGCGCGCGGATGGGGTGGTACGCGCCGGCGTGAGCAGCATCGCGATGAGCACGCTCGTCCAGGCCGTGTGTCGCGTCGCGCTGACTTGAAACGTTGACAATCCCACCCCGTACGGCGGGATTCATGATTCCGCTTCGTTGAATGGGTTCAGGACCTGAACCGACCCGAACATCTGTCCGTGGTTGAGGTCTTCCGAGTAGATCACCGACGCGCCGCCCTTCCTGGCAGCGACGACGATCAGGGCATCCCAAAACGAGAGCTGGTGCCGGTGTCCCACGTCGACGGCTTCGAGGACGGCCGCGCCGTCATTGACGACAGGATCCCACGCCAGATAGTCGGCAACCAGGGTCCTGGCTTCTTCCTGCGGGACGGACGGTCGAGCCTTGCGCCGAACGTTGACGTATAACTCCTGCAAGACCTGCGTGCTCAGGATCCCGCTGCCTTCGTTCCACAGCTTCTCCACGAGATCACGTGCGCGACCGTGCTTCCACCCAGACGCCCGGTCGTACGCGTAGACGAGCACGTTGGTATCAACGAAGGTCTTCACGATCATGCACCTCGTCGCGGCTGAGGGGGCGCTTCCCTCCCATGTCGTAGCCCTGCCGCAGACGAGGCAACGCCCGCCGCCTGGCCGCCGCGTAGGCCTCATCGCCTCGGACCAGCGTCTCCAGTTGCTCCGCGACGAGACGGCTGAGCGACGTCCCGCGTCGCGCCGCGAACACCTTGGCGTCCCGGGCCAGATCCGCGTCGACCTTGATCGTGATGTTCGTGCCGTTCAACGGTCTCTTCTCAGGTAATCACGTGGTACCGGTAGTCTGGCACGGTAACCGTGCAGCACAGTATACGTGCGATGCCGCTCACACGCAACCCGGGCTCTTATGAGCCAGGCACGGGCGGGGCAGACCCGCGACCCGGTGTTCCGGTTCGTTCGCGACCGGTTGCTCGCCGGCGACCCGCAGACGGTGCGCGGTTCAGCAGGTGTTCGGTTTCCGCACGCCGCACACGGCGCGGTATCACCTGGAGAAGCTCGTCGCCGAGCGGGCCTGCCGTCCATGGTCGTACATGTAAGCGAGGTTCGGCAGCATCGCGGCGAACGCGATCCATACGGGAGTCTTCGTGTCCTGCATGGAACAGAAGGGCGGCGACACCGTCGTACGGCTGAAGAGGCGCCTGCTGACTTGGCGCTAGCAGCCCGTGGTGAAACCCCGCGTAGCACCGAGATCTGGTCGTAACAATGCTGCGCCCGCTAAGCAAGACCTGTAGGGGCAACCCTTGTGGTTGCCCTGTTCGTCACCCGGGTCTCGGCGGCTAGCGCGGGTCGGCGCTCAGGACCGGCTCCACCAGGATCCGGGCGCCCGGCGACGGTTGATCGTCACGGTCGTACACCACCGGTGCAGCACCCCCCCACCAGTTGTGCTGCGCGGTCATCCGGAACCCTGACACGCGTAGCGCCCCTCGCTCGTTGTCGAGAAACCGGTTGTTGCCGCGGCTTCCCAGGACGCCGCCGCCCAGATCGACGATGACGGCATGGCCGCCTCCGCCCCGGTCGTTCAGCGTGAACCCGTATCCGGAGGTCCCGATCACGTCGGTGTCCTCCACGAGCAACGTCGTGCTGCCTCCGCTGTCGGGCGCACCCTGCAGGTTCAGCGAGATGCCGCCGCCCCCCTGCCGTGGATTGCCGCCGATGATTCGGGTGTTCCTGATCACGTATGACAGCCTGGAGTTCCGTCCGGAATTCGAGAACTGAATCGGGTCGGTCACGGCGTTCTCAATCACGCTGTCGAGTATCGTCAGCGTCAGCGTGCAGCCCGTGCACCAGTTGGCCTCGTCCGGACGCGGCCGGCCGAACATGTACGCCTCGATGCCGGTATTCGACTGGTTGCCTTCCTGGTTGGTGTTGTTGAAACGGTAGTTGCGGACCAGCATGACCTGCTCGGACTGCCCCATCAGATACGGAATGATGCTGTCGGAATTGCGCTCGCCGCGACCGATATTGTCCGCCACCGAGTCGAGGATGACGGTCTCCACGCGGCTGCGATCCTGGGTGCGCACGAAATAGGCCCGCCCACCGAGATCGGAGAACTCGTTGCGCTGGAAGCGGTACCGGCCGCGACTCTCGCCAGACTGGAAGACGCGGATGGCGCCCAGGTCTTCACCGTCGGCGAAGCTGCTGTCTTCTATCCTGACGCCGTCCCGCATCCCGGTGCTCGCGTCGAGGCTGATCGCATAGACCAGCCCCCGCTCATCCTCGACATGCGCGGCGGCGTTCCCCGAAAAGGTCGTATGGTGAATGAAGGCGCCGGAATAGTCCGTCCCCGCTCCCGAGATGGCGTGGTTGCCCAGGTCGACGAAGTGGATACCGGCCACTTCGTTCCCTCGGGACAGCTCTACCATGACACCGCCCGGCAGCGGCGCGGTGCTGGTGAGGCGCACGCGGCCGGCCGGATCCGCAGACATCTCGCCGTCCGATCCGATGCCAATCAGCCGCTGCCCCGGCTTGAGCCGGATTCCGCCGTCCAGCACGCTGTCGCTGGAAAGCAGATAGATGGTGTCGCCGGCAGCGGACGCCGCCTCGACGTCCGGCAGCGAGCGGAAGGGCCGGCGGCGGCTGCCGTCGCTATCCGGGCGCGCGTCGGCAGAGACGTAGTAGACCGCGCCTCCGATCTGATCTGACGGCTGGCCCTGGAAACTGGCCGGGCGCGAGAGAAACATGCACGACACGAGCACGCAGCACACCGTCGTGGACGAGAGCGACCGCGTCATGGCTGTGCCTCCTGGCGATGTTGGCGTCGAGGCGGTGATCCTACGCAGACCGCCGCCGAGAAGCAAGGCGAGCCGGCGGGTGGTCCCATCCTCCTCGTCATGAGCGATCCGGCCGTTGGGCTCCGACACGTGCCGAACGAATCGCGGCGCTACGCAGGCAACGTCACGGCAACGTCTGGTCGATGCTGGCGGGCGACCACGAGCTGTGCTATGTGTATCTGCCAACGGCGCCGTCACAACGACTACTGCGGCGCCACCGACGGGGCGACCATCTGTTCCCGGAATCGATCATCGCGGTCGACATCGGCGGGGGTCTGCGCCTGGCGGCATTCGCGTTGGTGGAACGATCGACTCGATGCCGTTTGAGCGGCCGGCTGTGACGACCAGGAGAGGTTGTGCGCAGCAGGGACCGTCGGGCACGCCACCCGGGAACTTCATGACGAGGGCCTCGAGGCCCGCTGAAAGGTAGAGACATGCGACGTCTGGCGCTACCGCCGCTCACTGCCCTCGCGCTCGGGCTGGTCGTCTGGACCGCCAACCTCAACGCGCTGCAGGAGCCGCACCCGCCGATCGAGGTGCACCGGATCACCGACAAGCTGCACATGCTCGGGTCGGGATCGACGACCGGCGGCAACATCGCCCTGTTCATCGCCGAGCGCGGCGTGGTGCTGGTGGATACCAAGAACGAAGGCTACGGCCCGGACATCCTCGAACACGTGCAACGGCTCACCGACAAGCCGGTGACGACCATCATCAACTCGCACGTCCACTACGACCACAGCGGCGCCAACACCGAGTTTCCCGAAACCGTGCACTTCGTGGCGCACGAGAACATCAGACGCCACATGGCGCGCACCGACTGTCAGCCGATACCGACCAACTGCGACGATTTCCAGGGCGAGAACGCGAAGTACCTGCCGTCGACCACCTTCTCGGACCGGTTGACGCTGTTCGCCGGTGGCCCCGACCAGATCGATCTCTATTATTTCGGTCGCGGCCATACCGACGGCGACACCTTCATCGTGTTCAAGGCGGCGCGGACCATGCACACCGGCGACATGTTCCTGGGCAAGCTGCTTCCGTTCATCGACGCCGAGAACGGCAACGGCGGCAGCGCCATCGAGTTCGGGAGGACCCTGACCCGGCTCATCAGCACCGTGCAGGATGTCGATACCATCATCACCGGCCACTGGGATACCCCGCTCGCCTGGAGCGACCTGGTGGATTACCGGGCGTTCTACATGGATCTGTACGACCAGACCCGTCGGGGCATCGACGCGGGGCTCAGCGCCGACGAGATGATTGCCGCGTACACCAAGCCGGCGCGGTTCAGCGACTACACGGCGGCCCCACAGGGCACGTTCAGCGTGGCGGCCATCGTGAACTACATCTACGAAGGACGCTGATTCGAAACGGGCGGCGCCGCCTGAGATCGCATTCCGTATCGCTCCTCGCACCGTCAACAGCCGGCTTCGTCTTCGCGCCGCCGCGCTGGTGCCCGGCGGGGATGGTGGACGGCCGGCAGTCCGACCGGCAGTTCCGCCGGGCGTTTGACGTGGGAAGCCCGGAGACGGATGACGATGGGCGACGAACGAGCCGGAACGGGTACGCGGGTACGCCGATGACAGCGCGCATGCGGGGCAAGGTCTGTCTGGTGACGGGCGCCAATGCAGGTATCGGGAAGGCGGCCGCGCTCGGTCTTGCGCGGCAGGGCGCAACGGTCGTGCTCCTGTGCCGTAGCGAGCCCCGCGGTCAGGAGGCGTTGGAGGAAATCGAACGGCGCTCCGGGAACGGCTCCCTCGCGCTGCTCGTCGCTGATCTCGCGTCCCGGCGGCGGGTCCGCGCAGCGGCGGATGAATACCTGCAACGGTTCGAGCGCCTTGACGTGCTGGTGAACAATGCGGGTGTGCTCGCGGGACGCGAGCGTCAAGTGAACGAGGACGGGCTGGAAGTGACGTTTGCGGTGAATCACCTGGCGCCGTTTCTGCTCACCAATCTGCTGCTCGATCGCCTCAAGGCCTGCGCCCCGGCGCGCATCGTCACGGTCGCATCCAGCGCGCACCGGCGAACCCCGCTCGACTTCGACAATCTGCAGCACGAGCGCGACTATTCTCCCTGGCGTGCCTACTGCCGGTCGAAACTGGCGAATGTGTACTTCACCTATGAGCTGGCGCGCCGCCTCGAGGGAACCGGAGTGACGGCCAATTGTCTGCACCCGGGGTTGGTCTCCACCCATTTGTTCCGCGACCTGACCGGGTGGCTGCGCGCGGCGCTCTGGCTTTCTGGCCCGATGCTGTTGAATCCGGACCGGGGCGCCGATACCACGGTCTATCTCGCCGGCGCGCCCGAGGCGGCGGACGTGACGGGGCAGTATTTCGAGAAGCGGAAACCGGTTCGGTCGTCGCCCGACTCCTACGAGACGGACGCGGCGCGCCGGCTCTGGGAGGTCAGCGCAGCGTTGACGGCTTCAGGCGAACCCTAGCAGCCCGCCTCCCCGTCTTGCCGCGGCTTCGCCACCGGCACGGCCATCCCGCTCGCGGCAGCATCGGGTCGGACGCCTTCGATGGGGAGCCGCATTCTGGCAACGGTCGTCGAGCGAAATCGGCCGGCAAAGCATCCGCAGGGTCGGCGGGGGGCGCAGGCACCGACACGGCCATTCGAGATTCCGAACGCGCCCGCGTGCAACGTTCGTGTTCGTCGAACCGGAGGAGGCAACGCAGAGCGCCCTACGGACCTGGGGCGTGCAGCATGCGGGGTTGTGGGCCGCTCTGCTGGCGGCAGGGCGCGCTGTCGATAGCGAAGCCGATGATCGCGTGGCTGTCTCCGAGGGTGCCGGAATGAGCCCGTTGCCCGCTCATCCGAAGGGGGCGTTGGCCGGCAAACCGGATGCGCGATGGACGCTCGCCACCGACGCCGCATCATGGCTTGATCGGTGCGGCGACTCGACGATGCCGGCGGCCCGAAGAATCGGAGGTACAATTGCCGCCGATGGCCGTGGCGTCAACTGGGTTCTCGGACGAAACCGCGTGACCAAGCGTGGCCAGCCAGGTGGTCTGAATATGCGAGAACGACGTGTCGGCATTCGCGATCTCAAGTCCAAGCTGAGCGAGTACATCCGGGACGTGCAGGCCGGGGCCACTATTGTCGTCACGGATCACGGACGTCAAGTGGCGCGCATAGTCCCCGAGACGGACTCCAACGAACAGCGGCTCGCAGCGTTGAGGGCGACCGGTGCGTTTCTGTGGAGTGGACGCCGGCTGCGCGTGACGAAACCAGATGTTCGCGTGCGAGGCATTGGCAGCGTGAGTGAGATTGCCATCGAGAACCGCGGGTGACCTTCCTGTATCTCGACACCAGTGGACTCGTAAAGCGCTACGTGGCGGAAGCGGGTTCCGACGAGGTCATCGCCGCGATGGCAAGGGCGGACGCAGTCGTAACGTCACTCGTCACGCGCACCGAAGTGTCGGCCGCGATTGCCAAGGCCGTCCGTCGCCGCGTCCTTGATGACGACGGTGGGCGGCGCGCACACCGCAGATTTCTGGACGAGTGGCCGGATTTCTGGAGAATGCCTGTCACTGACGCGCTCGTGGCGCGTGCCGACACCTTGGCTTGGGACCACGGGCTGCGGGCGTACGATGCGATTCAACTTGCCGCTGCGCTCACGTGCAGGGAGACGATCGCCACTCTCGGCGCGCATGCGCTGTTCGCCACGTTCGACCGTCAGCTTCGTGACGCTGCTCTGGCGGCCGGACTGGACACGTGGCCGGAGTGAACGGCTCGAAGCCATTCCGCGTCGGCCGCGCGTTTATCGAGCCCGACCGCGGGCTCCCGATGTGGTTCTGGAATGATCGATGCGGATGACGGCGGTAATCGCCACGCTGCGCTCGTGGGTGAAATGTCTCTGGCCTTTCGCACTTGCTACCGGCTACGAGCGGCGCCTTGTTTCGAACAACACCGATGGACTCAATGGCGCTCCATAGAGACTCGATAGAGACTCGATGGAATTCTGAACGTCGAGGTCGTCGGCGTCGATTGACAGCGCTTCGAGCGGCGTGAGCGTTGTACTCACGAAGCGCAGCCGCGGGCCGAACTCGGCCCGCGGAACCAAAACCGACCCTCGGGATCCTACGCCCCAGGCCCTCAACGTGTCGTATAGGGCCTCCACGAAAACAGGATCCTCCGCCGCAGCAGCCACAGCCGCATGCTGGCGTCGAAGTGCGATTGCATTCACGTGGCACGCCAGCTGCTCGTGCCTCGTAAACGGACCGTGGTCGACGAAGTGGTCGAGCCAGCGGGGAAACTTGGCAACAAGAAACGGCAGGAGCGCGATCTATTGGGGTTTTCGCGGATCTGTATACGGACTCTACGACCGCCAGCGTGTCCGACGATCGGTTTACTGGATTACGGAATCGCGTTCGACGTAGGCCATTTCCATCGGGAGCCCGAGTTCATCCCGCGGTGGCCGGGACGGCAGGGTCCGGATTTCGGCGTCGTCAGCCGCCGCCGTCACCGCGGCGATCATCGCGTCCAAGATGTCGTCCCGAGCGACGCTCCGGGGGCGCCGTTCCAGCATTCCCTCAGTTTCCCGCGCGGCCGAGGGATGGACCCGCTTCAGCACCCCGATGCGTTCCTGGAATCCCTGCTCGTGCTTCTTGCCGTGCTGCATCGGCCTGCGTCCCGCCAACGCCCAGAAGCAGAGTTCCGGATGGACCTCACGGACGATCCGACGAGCCTTGGCGTCATCGCGGAGCAGGCGATCGACCTCCCTGCACTTGGGAACGATGGCCCACGCCTGCTTGCTGAGACTCTTGCCCGTCGCCTCCCGACTGCGCCGCTTGGCGTCCTCGTAGTCAACGGCGTCCAGGACGGCCCGCGCCGGCGCGGGAAACACGCTGCTGGCGCGGGGGCCAAGCGTGCGGCGGGCGAGTTGGTCGCACTCCCGCCCACCAGGTCCGTCCGGCAGTCCTATGGGAATATCGATGAAGAGGCGAGCGGGTTCGCGTGCGTCGCGCACCAGGTCCTGAACAGCCCGCACGACTCCGCAATGCGTGGTTCCGGCCGGCTCCAGCGCAACGTAGAACCAACCCGCCGAGCACCCGTCGACGCCGATCGCCAGGGCCGGCGCGGTTTGGCCGTCGGGCGACCGCGGCTCGCCGTTCTGCGGCTCGACGGTCTCCGCGAGCCACCGCTCGACGTGGGCGGCGAACTCCTCGAAGTCGTCGAGCGAACCCGTCAGTATTCCGGCGATCAGCTCGAGGTCGACGTCGAGATAGCCGTGCACGAGGACGTTGCGGAAGCCTGCGACCCCACGGAAACGCGCGCCGAACTGCGCCGGCAGCACCTTGGCCTCGACGAGGCAGTCGATGGACGAGCCGTAACTCGTCGGGTCGAACCCGGCGGCGGCGCTGAGATAGCTCGCAACTTCGAGGGTGTTCTGCGCGCACAGTTGAAGGCCGCGCTCGATCGTCCATCGCCGGTCGGAGTCGGCGCGGAGCGAGAGCGCCGAAACGCCCGCGTGCCGGCGCAAGGCCGCGAGCGCCCGCCGCAGCGCGGCGAGATGCCGGTCCACCACCCGCCGGTCGGCCCGGCCCGGGGTCACCGTTTATCTCCGCCGGCTGCGAACCGCCGCGCGGCGTCCATCTTCTCCATCTGCGGCAGGAAATCGAAGTACCGCGAGAGTGCCCGGCCCGTGCGAATCGTCGTTGCCCGCAGGTCGCGGGAGAGCAGGCGAACGCCGTCCCGCAGCACCCGGTGATAGAGCAGGATCGGCGCCCGGTTGAGCACGACGACGTCGATCGCGTTGGTCCCGAGCGCGGCCATGAGGTGCGCCGTCAGGTCCGCCTGATAGCCGAAGAGGCCGGCCTCGGCGCGTGCATCGTCGACGTAGACCGCGACGTCGACATCGCTATCCCGATGCGCGTCGCCGCGCCCCCGGGAACCAAAAAGATAGGCCTCGAGGATCTCCGCCCGCGGCTTCAGCGCCCGCGCCAAACGCTCTGCGAGCGCCTGGTCGGCCGGCTCGCATTCCATGTATCGCATCATGTGCCATCGAGTCCAACGGAGCAAGTGGCCGGCCCTGGACGCGACGCCGACACTGCGAGCGGTGGCCGACCTCGATGTCGAACGCCGCACGCGTGGTTAGTCTCCTCGGCCGCGAGTACTCTTGAGAATCGGCTTGACGCGACCTCCGCCTGGGTCTCATAGTATGCAGAACGCCTACGGTCGTTCGTCGGTCCACTAACCAGAGCGAGGAGGGCGCCGGTGTCCGTTCGTTCCGCCGTTGCTGGTCCCGTTCCAACCGCTGCTTTTGCGGCTCCTCACCCGGACCTCGCCTCGGCCTCTCCCTCTGACAG
Organism: Vicinamibacterales bacterium; assembly: GCA_965220695.1. Taxonomy (GTDB): domain Bacteria; phylum Acidobacteriota; class Vicinamibacteria; order Vicinamibacterales; family UBA8438; genus UBA9620. The sequence continues at coordinate 2,573,746 of OZ244838.1, forward strand.
GCCGAGAAGGTCTTCACACCTCGCATAGAATCGTGACGCCCTCAAGGACATCGCATTGACGTTTGGGAAAGCGAAGGAGGTACACATGAAGTCGCGCGTCTTCGGCGTATTCGGTCTTTCCTTGCTACTGCTCGTTCCGTCGGCAGCGCTGGCTCAGGATAGCGGCATTGCGGGCGGCGTCAACGACTCCACCGGCGGTGCCCTGCCAGGCGTCACGGTCGAGGTCGCCAGCCCGGTGATGATCGAGGGGTCTCGTGCGGCCGTCACCGATGGCCAGGGCCGCTATGCGGTGACCCTTCTACGCCCTGGCACCTATACGGTGACATTTACACTGCCGGGTTTCTCCACGGTGATCCGCGAAGGGATCGAGCTCCAGGCGGCGTTCACCGCAAATGTCGACGTCCAGCTCAGCGTGGGGGCGGTCGAAGAGACCGTCACGGTCTCGGGTGCGTCGCCGACCATCGACATCCAGCGAGTGCAGCAGCGTCAGGTTGTGACCAATGAGGTGATCGATGCGCTACCGATGAACAAGGATTGGGCGCAGATCGGGGCCCTGACGGTTGGCATCACACCGACGACCCAAGATGTGGGCGGGGCCCGCCAGGGCAACCACTCGTATCTCTCTGCGCACGGCAGTGATGCTCGAGACGGGATGCGCCGGATGGACGGAATGGCCATGGGCATGCTGTCGTGTGGCTACTCCTGCACAGTGCTGCTGGCGAACGACTCCAACACGGAAGAGCTGTCCTACGAGGTCGGCGCGATTTCGGCCGAGGTGTCGATCGGCGGCGTCACGGTGAACATCATTCCCAAGGAGGGCGGGAACGTCTTCAGTGGGGACGCGTTCGGCAACTTCTCGAACAGCTCGATGCAGGGGAACAACCTGAGTGAGGAGTTGCTCGCATCCGGTCTCCGGAAGCCAGACGGCATCGAGGACATTTGGGACACCCACCTGACGCTCGGCGGGCCGATCCTCCAAGATAAGCTCTGGTTCCACGGGTCCTATCGCTACTGGGGCATCAGCTTGTCCCCGGCCGACACCTTCCATGACGTCGATCCACTCGACTACGTCTACGAGCCCGACCTCACGCGGCCCGGGTTCGGCGAGCTCAAGATCCACAGCGCCAGCCTGCGGTTGACGTATCAGGCGAACCAGAGGAACAAGTTCTCCGCTTACTACAACACCCAGCCAAAGCGCAGTCCGATGGGGAACCCGACGGCCCTTCGGACGCCGGAGTCGCAGCATGACCAACGCAATCCGGTGAACTACCACGCGACGACCACCTGGACCAATACGCTGAGCAGCCGGATCCTCATCGAGGCCGGCGCGTCGGTGCAGACGACAACCGCGACGACGGATCCGCAGGTGGGCGCCCCGCCGATCCACGCCGCCCGGGAGTTGACCACCGGTGTACGGTTCCGCGCGCGCGGCGTACATAACCGCTGGAACGAAGTCCACCGCTCCTACAAGGGCGCGGTGTCGTATGTCACCGGGTCGCACTCGCTCAAGGCCGGCTTTACCCTCGACGAAGGCCGCTGGGCCCGCGGCTCGCAAACCTTTGCGCCGACCGACAGCGAGCTGCTCCTGTTCAACGGCTCGCCCGTGGCCATCATCGCACATGCCACGCCGTACACGGTGAACGTCGACCTGAAGGCCGACCTCGGGTTCTACGTGCAGGACACCTGGACGATCGACCGGATGACGCTGAACCTGGGTGTGCGGTGGGACTATCTCCGCCAGGATGTTCCCGAGCAGGACACGTCGGCGTTCGCGAATCAACCGTTCGGGTCGAACCCGCCCGGCACCTGGGCGCCGAGCCGCCACTACGACGCCATTCCGAAAGCCGCGAACTGGACCGACCTCGGCCCGCGCCTCGGCGTCGCGTATGATGTCTTTGGCGACGGGCGGACCGCCATCAAGGGGTCGGTCAGCCGGTATCTGCGGGTGGACACGATCGGGCTGTCGGCCAATCTGAACCCGGTCAACTCGTCGGTCAACGCGACCACCCGGAGTTGGCGGGATACGAACGGTGATTTCTTCCCCGACGAGAACGAGCTGGGGCCGTTCGACAACGCGTCGTTCGGGCAGACGATCATCCGGACGACCTTCGACGACGACGTCCGCAGCGGGTTTGGTAACCGTCGCAACAACTGGGAGTATTCGATTGGGATCGAGCAGGAGATCCTGCCGCGGACGTCGGCCGAGGTGTCGTTCTGGCGGCGCGTCCAAGGCAACTTCTCGGTGGTCGACAACATCCTTGTCGACCCGGGCGATTTCGACGAATACTGTGTCACGGCGCCGGTCGACCCGCGGCTGCCCGACGGCGGCGGGAACGAGATTTGCGGACTCTATGATGTGTCGCCGGACAAGTTTGGCCAGGTGCAGAACGAGGTCATACTGGCGGACCAGCTTGGTGCCTCGATGGATCAGGTGTTCGACGGCATCGACTTCAGCATCAACTCGCGGGTCAGCGGGGACCTGTTTTTCTACGGTGGAGTCAGCGTGGGCCGCAGCCGGTTCAATGATTGCAACGCGCGGGTCGACAGTCCGAGCGTGGTGCCGGTCGCCGTGCAGTCCGGCGGGGCCGGGTCGGGCGGAGGTTGGGATGTCAGAGACAGGGACAACCCCGACCTGCGGCTGCCGGTTGGACATCACTGCGACGTCAATCCGCCGTTCTTCCAGCCCACATGGAAGCTGAGCGGGGCCTACACGCTGCCCTATGACATTCAGTTGGCAGCGTTCTTCCAGAACCTGCCGGGCGTCCCGATCCTGGGAACGTGGAACGTGCCGAACGCCCTGATCGAGCCGTCGTTGGGGCGACCCCTGGCGGGTGGGGCGAGAACCGCGACCGTCGAGTTGGTCGAGCCTGGCACGCTGTACGCCGACCGCATCACGCAGATGGACCTTCGCGTGGCGAAGATCATCTCGCTGGGTGGCGCCAGGCGACTCAAGGTGATGCTCGACGCCTACAACCTGTTCAACGGCACCGGGACGACCGGCATCAACAACCGTTACGGGTCGCGATGGCAGAGCCCGACACAGGTCCTGCTGGCCAGGTTTATCAAACTCGGCGCGCAGTTCAATTTCTAGCGTTCGGCGGAGTCTGGTGTTCATCGTCGGCTCGCGTCCCCGAGGGGCGCGGGCCGGCGTGAGCTGATAAACGCGCAACACCGGAGGGAGCAACACCGATGACAATTCGTTATCTCGCGTCTTGGCTCGGTGCGGTCATGGTCGTCGCATGGCTCGTGCCTGGGACCGCCGTCGCGCAGCAGGCAGCCCCGGAGGCCTGGAGTGCCCCGCGCACGGTTGATGGTCACCCGGATCTCCAGGGCGTTTGGGATTTCGGTACCATCACTCCGCTCGAGCGCCCCGCCGAGTTCGCCGGCAAGCAGGTGCTGACCGACGACGAGGCGGCAGCGTTCGAGCAGCAGGTCGCTGAGACTCGCGTCGACGCACCGCCGCCGTCCGGCAGCGTCGGTTCCTACAACCAGCTCTGGTTCGACCGCGGCACCCGGGTCGTGGAAGGCAAGCGCACGTCGCTGATCATCGATCCTCCCGATGGGAGACTGCCGACCCTTCAACCGGGTGTGCTGAGATACGTCAGCGCCGATCGTGCCGACAGCGAGAGCGTACCGGTCGCGTCGGACCCCGTCAGGATTCGGACCGGCGGGGTCGTGATACCGGGGGGACCCGAAGAGCGCGGGTTGGCCGAGCGCTGCCTGCTCGGATTCAACACCGGCCCGCCCGTCATTCCGAGCGCGTACAACAACAACATTCAGATCTTCCAGACCAACGACCATGTCGTCATCCTGCACGAGATGGTCCACGACTTCCGGATCGTCAAGTTGAACGATGGTCGACGGCTCCCCGAGAACATTCGTCAGTGGATGGGTGGCCCTGAAGGGTACTGGGACGGGGACACGCTGGTGGTCGAGAGCCGGAACTTCACCGACAACACCGCCAGCTTGAACCCCGCTCCGGGCACCGCGCTGGGGTCCGGTCTGACCTTGCACCTCACCGAGCGGTTCAGTCGTGTGGGCGCCGACGCCCTGCTCTACGAGTTCACGGTCGACGACCCCGAGACGTTCACGCAGTCGATCACGGCGGCGATTGCCATGTCGAGGAACGAGAACACGCTGTTCGAGTACGCCTGTCACGAAGGCAACTACGGGTTGCTGAACTCGATGCGTGGCGCGCGCGAGGCCGAACAGAGGGAAGGGGTTGAATAGGAATCCGGACTCAGACTCCCGTCCCTGTGCAAGGAGCTGGCATCATGCGTGAAGGCCTGCTTGCGATCGCCGTCGTGATGTGTCTGAGCGGGTGTTCGCGCTCCGACACCGTTGGCGACGCGCCCGGCATGGCCGGCGACCGTGCAGTCGTCACTGTCGCCGGCGGGCAGATCGCTGGTGCGCAGACCGACGGTACGGATGTACGGGTCTACAAGGGGATCCCGTTCGCGGCGCCGCCGGTCGGCGAGCTTCGTTGGCGACCACCGCAGCCGGTCGAGCCATGGGAGGGGGTCCGGGACGCGACGGCGTTTGGACCGGCCTGTCTGCAAACACTCCGTCCGGTCGATCACTTCTACGGCCAGATGGTCGACGAGATGGGAGAGGACTGTCTCTACCTGAACGTCTGGACCGCGGCCCAGCCCGACGACCCCGCGCCGGTGATGGTCTGGATCCACGGTGGCGGACTGTCGAGTGGACACGGCGGCGAGGCAACCTACGACGGTACGGCACTGGCCGGGCGTGGCGTGGTTCTGGTCACCATCAACTATCGGCTCGGTCCCCTGGGGTATCTGGCACATCCGCTGTTGGCGGCCGAATCCGAGCACGAGGCGTCGGGCAACTACGGCACGCTCGACCAGGTCGCGGCCCTCGCCTGGGTTCGGGACAACGTTGCGATGTTCGGCGGCGATCCGGGGCGGGTGACTATCTTCGGCGAGTCGGCCGGTTCCTGGAGCGTCAACCACATGATGGCGACACCGCTGGCCAAGGGACTGTTCCACCGGGCCATCGGGGAGAGCGGCGGCGGTTTCGGGTCGTTCGGGACGGCGTACTCGCGGTCGGAGATGGAGGCGGTGGGCACGCACTTCGCGTCGAGGCTACTGGGCGAAGATGTGTCGGCATCGCTCGAAGCGATGCGCTCGAAAAGCGGTGAAGCGGTGATGGCGGCGCGCGGAGAGGTCCGGTTTTCGCCGAACGTCGATGGCCGCGTGTTCCCCGATTCCATCTACAACATCTTTGCGGCCGGCCAGCAGAACGACGTGCCGGTCATCGTCGGGTCCAACGCGGACGAAGGGAGCGGGAGAAACGAGCCGACGGCGCTCGCCGACTATCGCGCGGACGCGCACCGCACCTACGGTGGTCTCGCCGAGCAATACCTGGCGACCTATCCGGCCGAATCCGACGCGGCGGCGGTGATCGGCCGTATGGACACCTACACCGATCAGAGTTTTGGCTGGGAGATGCGAACCTGGGCCCGGATGATGGACACGGTGCCCTCGGACGCGTACTACTACTTTTTCAGCCGGGTCGCTCCGGGTCCGGCTGCCGAACGCAGCGGCGCGTTCCATGCGGCGGAGATCGTCTACGTCTTCGACAATCTCGGCAACAGTCCCTATCCCTATTCCAACCGGGACTACGACGAGACCGACCGCCATCTCTCAGACGTTATTGCCTCGTATTGGGTCAACTTCGCCACGACCGGCGATCCCAACGGCGAGGGCCTGCCGGTCTGGCCCGCCTACACGCGGGACGCCGATGAAGCGTTGGAGTTCGGCGACACTGTAGCGGTCCGCCGCGGCATCCGGAGAGATCGCCTGGACTTCATGGACGCGTACTACGCGGCGCAGCGCGGTGAGACCAACTGAACCGGACATGACGCGACGTCGGTGGCGGATTCGAGTCAGGCAGGCGGCGAGTCGTAGAACAGATGTAGGATGAGGCTGAGGACTAGGCGACCATGCGCGCGGCTGGGGAAACCCCGTGAGGGCTCACGGAGGACACCGATGAAGCGAAGAGAGATCGTGGCGACCGTTGTCGTGATGGGTCTGTCGTTGGCCGCGGCACACCAGGCGGGCGCGGCCGCGGAAACACCCACATACAACGCGGACGTCGGGCCGATTCTGCTCGACAACTGCGCCAACTGCCATAGGCCGAACCAGGTTGCGCCGATGACGCTGCTGTCCTACAAGGATGCCCGACCGTGGGCCCGGGCGATCAAGGCCAAGGTCGCGGCGCGTGAAATGCCGCCGTGGTTTGCGGACCCGCGCTTCGGGACGTTCTCGAACGACATCAGCCTGAGTGACGATGAGATAGCCACGATTGTCGCCTGGGCTGACGGAGGCGCACCCGAGGGCGACGGCCCAGCGCCGGAGCCGCCCCAGTTCTCAGAGGCCGGCTGGAGCCACCCCTCGGGGCTGGACCCGGATTTCGTGATCGATTTCCCGATCGAGTGGCACGTCGCTCCGGACGGCGAGACACCGAACTTCAACCTCTACACGGCGCTGCCGTTTGACGACGTCAGGCTGGCGTCGGCGGCGCAGGTGCTTCCGGGCAACTTCGCCGCGACGCACCACATCACGACCGCCCTCGTCAACATGCCGCCGGGGATGAAGCTCGGCACCGGTCCGGCCTGGCCGGGTGGGCCCGTGGTCGATTACGTGCCGGTCCCCGACGAGAATGCCGACGCAGAGGCGGTGGCCGCGGCGGCGGCCGCGCTGGGTGTGAACCGGAACGAGAGGGGCGAGGATGTCGACCGGGCCCGCGGTGAAGGATTTGGTCCGTATATTCCGGGTGTGGGTGCCGATGTATCGCGCCCGGGTCAGGCTCGGAAGATTCGCGGGGATCTTTTCGACTACGTCGTGTGGAACCTGCACTATCAGGCGACCGGCAAGCCTGAAACGGCACGGCCGTCGATCGCGGCCTGGTGGGCCACCGAGGAGGCAACCAGTCTCGAGCGCAGCCTCAAGCTGCGCGAGCACACGTCCGAAGGCCGGCAACTGGTGGCCGAGCCGCCGCTTTCACGCGAGGAGCAACTGGCGCTGGCCAGGACTCGCCAGATCGGCCAGGGGCTGAGCCCGCTGCTTGATCCGATTCCGCCGCATCACGGGAATTGGACGGTCACCGGTATCGGCGCGTTTCAGAACGATGCCACGATCCATGCCCTGTTCATTCACGCGCATCTGCGCGCCAAGGACTTCACGTATGTGCTGACCTACCCGGACGGTCGCGAGAAGATTCTCCTGCGGGTGCCGAATTACAGCTTCGATTGGCAGTTCGAGTATCAGCTCACAGAACCAGTCAAAGTGCCGGCCGGCAGCACGGTCAAAGCGGTCGCTCGCTACGACAACTCGCGGGCAAACCGGTTGAACCCGGCGCCGCAGAAAGAAGTGTACTGGTCGGAACAAAGCTGGGACGACATGTTCAATGTCAGCGTTCGGTACACGTTGGACGGAGAGATCCTGGCGGCGGACGGCACTCAGGGCCAGAACTGACCCACCGCGTGGTGAATCGCCTCCTCCTCCTCCTCGAGTTCCTGGAGAGGTTGCGCTGGCAGTCCGGTCAGGCGCGGAATCACTCGAACGAGTCTTCGTCAATCGAGGGTAATTACGCCGACAGTCCCCTCGATGTCGATGGTCGTGCCGAACTCCCGTGACAGGCGCTGCATCCGCTCGAGAATCTCTCGTGCCTTGTCCGGTTGCGCAATGCGAGGAATGCCGAGCCTGGAGTCCGGTCCATCTGCGCCCAACTCGGTAGGGTATAGCCGCACCTCGGTCAGTTCGCCGTCTGCGTAGCGGCTGACTGCCACCAGGCTCTCCAGCGATTGAGTCGACCCTCCGAAATTCCTCGCGAAATTCTGTCGTGGCGATTGTTGATTTGCGTTTGTTTGTCCCAACTGCTCGGGGAGGTTCCACTGCGCCTCGCGGAAGAACTCACCGAGGCCGTAGAAGATGGGCTTGCCCTTGTAGATTTCGACCCCGCGCAGCAACTGCACGCCGTGACCGACGAAGGCATCGGCGCCGACGTCGATGGCCTGGTGGGCCAGGTCCTTGTAGAACTCCGGCGGCCTGGTGCTGAGATGCATCTGCTCGAGGACCGATTGGCCCTGGTGGATATGCGCCGTTGCGACCACGAAATCGGCGTACCGCTTGGCATTGCGGATGCTTCTCAGGGTGCGCGAGAGATCGTTCGGATTGATGGTGTAGTCGATGGTGCCAGGAGTCTCGCCGGGTCGTGCGGCACGATACGTCGGATCTTCCCTGCCGGAACTGGAGGCGGGAAACCGCACTCTGTCAGACGGCTCGTTGGTCGGCAGGGGCCGTGGATTGTCGTAGTTCGACCTGAACTCCAGAAACTGGTCACGCACCTGTTTCAGTGACGCCAACTGTTCTTCCGAGACGACGAGGGTCTCGGAATAGTTGAGCATGTTCAGCCCCGGACGCCCGCCCAGGTTGCCTACCTGCGGCGTCGCCGCCAGGCGCCGGAACTCCCGCCAGAGCGGTGCATGCATACCCACCATGGCTACCCGACCCTGTGGCAATTCCAGGTATGCGGGCGCCGCCGCTTCATCCAGGTTCCTGCCGGTTCCGGCATGGACGATGCCGGCTTCGTCCAGCAGGACATTCGTGGAGAACATCCCCGCTGCCTCGGCATCGAACAGGTGGTTCTGGGCACGGTTCACCATGTCGAATCCTATCGCCTTCAAGTCGGCGGCAACTCGATGGCTGCCGATGAAGCCGTTCAAGGGCCCGTCGAAATCCCGCAGATTGGCGAGTTCTCCTTCCATGTTTCCCACCGCGAGATCAGCTTCGCGAATGAGTTGCAGCGCCGCCTGCACGGCATCGTCCGCCAACTGGGAGGCTGGACGCCGCATCATCAGGTCGCCGACGCTGGCGAGCTCGAAATTCCCCGGAATCGTCATAGCCATGTCCCGTGGATTGAGTGGTGGCAACTGCGTTTGGGCTACGACAGAGAGAGAACACACTATCAGTCCCGCCAGCAGGCCGAGTCGTAACACCGCTGGGCGTAGAATCCGGGTAACACAAACTACCAGCATGATTCCTCCTCTGGTGCGGCCGGCCGACGCCCTTCAGATGCCGCAAGTGCAACTCCAGATAGACACGGCAGACCTGCACGACCCGCGGCAGACGTCACCACTGCGCTGATCGAGCAGAAAACCCGGTCGTGGCCCGGGCGCCACGCGCTACCCGCTGAGGTGCTCCCGGAAGAAGCCGACGGTGAGGTTCCAGGCCTGCGCGGCGGCCGCCTCGTTGAAGCGCGGCGTCGAGTTGTTGTGGAAACCGTGCAGCGTGCCCTCGAACATGCGCATCTCGTAGGTCGCGCCGTTCGCCTGCAGCGCCGCCTCGTAGGCGGGCCACATCGCGTTGATGCGCCGATCGGTGCCCGCATAGATGATCAGCATGGCGGCTTCGATCTGCGGCACATCCTCGGTCGCGGCGGCGGCGCCGTAGAACGGCACGCCGGCATCGAGGTCCGCACCCAGCGCGACGGCGAGGCGATTGGTCATGCCGCCGCCCCAGCAGAACCCCGTGGCGCCGAGCCGCCCGTTGGACAACGCATGGGCCTTGAGATACCGGGCGCTGTTGATCATGTCCTGGTCCAGTTGATCCGGCTCGAGGCTGCGCTGCAGGACGCGGCCGTCATCGTCGTTGCCGGGATAACCGCCGACCGGAGACAACCCGTCCGGGGCCAGCGCCAGGAACCCGGCCACCCCCGCGCGCCGGGCGACATCCTCGATGTGCGGGTTCAGCCCGCGGTTCTCGTGCATGACCAACACCGCCGGAAACGGTCCCTCGCCGGCAGGTTGCACGAGATACCCGCGCATCGTCCCCGACGTACCGCCGGGCGAGGGGTACTCGACGTAGGCGCCCTTCATCCGCGAATCGGTGAAGGAGATCTGCTGCGCCTCGGCATAGCGGGGCATCAGGGCCTGCGCCATCCAGAGCGCGGACACGCCGCCGATCGTCATGGCCGCCGCACGGCTGAGAAACTCGCGCCGGTCGATGTGGCCGTGGCAATACTCGTCGTAGAGATCGAACACCCGCGGGTCGATTTTCTGTGGGTCTGTCATCGGTTGCGCTCCTCTCGATGGGCACACCACCCGGCATGCCGTACCGCACCCCGGTTCCGGGCACCCGGCTCGAGGCGCCTCGATACACGCCTCGTTGACCGGCTCGCTGGTTCCGGACGCTCTGCGCGCCGGCCCGGCCATTCCCCCTGTGTCAGGCTACCGGGATTCTACCCAATCACCGCGGGAGCGTGGTCGGTTTTCTCATCCTGTCCGCGAGCGTCCCGTGTCGGCGCCCGTCTACGGTCGCGGCAATCGGGCAACCACAAGGGTTGCCCCTACGGTGCCATTGCGGGCCACGGCGGGCGCGGCAACCGGGCAACCACAAGGGTTGCCCCTACGGTGCCATTGCGGGCCACGACGGGCGCGGCAATCGGGCAACCACAAGGGCTGCCCCTACAGTGTCATTGCGGGCCGCGTCGGGCGCGGCAATCGGGCAACCACAAGGGCTGCCCCTACAGTGTCATTGCGGGCCGCGTCGGGCGCGGCAATCGGGCAACCACAAGGGTTGCCCCTACGGTGCCACGCGGGGCTCTTGCCGCGGGCCGCTAGAACCGGTAGCGGGCCACCGCCGCTTCGTCCCAGTCCATGCCGAGCCCCGGACCACGAGCGGTGACGTGGCCGTCTGCAACCCGCGGCGGGTCGGCGAGCACGGCGCCGGCCAGGTCCAGGAATTCGAGATAGTGCGCCAGGGGCGTCACCGGCAGGACGTGGGCGCTGGCCTCGATGAACAGGTGGCTGGACACCGGCACGGCGGCCGCCGCGGCCTGGCCCATGGCGCGCAGCCAGCCGGTCACGCCGCCGATCTTCATCAGGTCCGGCATGCAGACATCGCACGCGCCGGCGGCCAACGCGTGAGCCATGTCGTGACCGAACCACCAGTTCTCACCGGTCTGAATCGGCACCGGTGACGCCGCGCGGACGCGGGCATGTCCGGCCAGATCTTCGGCGGGCACCGGCTCTTCGACCCACGCGAGGTCGAAGCGGGCCAGCGCCTCGATGCGGCGCAGCGCCTCGGGCGCCGTCAACGACTGGTTGTAATCGACCATCAGCCGCACGTCCGGACCGATCACCGCGCGGACGGCGGCCACGTTCTTCAGATCCCAGGCCAGATCTCCGACCCCGATCTTGATCTTGATCGCGCGGAAGCCCTGTTCGACGCTGTCTTCCAACGCCCTGGCGTCCTTGACCGCATCGACCACGCCGAAGCTGTCGTAGGCGGGTACCGGCGCCGCCTGCCCGCCGAGCAGTTCGACCACCGGCCGATTCCGGGCGCGGCCCTGCATGTCCCACAGCGCCATGTCGAGCCCGGCCAGCGCCATGCCGACCAGACCCTGGCGACCCATCAGGCGGAAGCGCGCGGCCAGCTCGTCGTACATCGCAGCCGGAGATGCCGGACGGCCGCGCACGACCGCGTCCAGGTCGTCGAGCAGCACCTGCAAGGCCCGCAACGTGAGAGTGGTGTAGCCGAAGATGTAGGCCCGCCCGGCCGGACCTTCCTCCGATGCAAGGTCGATCAGCAGCAGGGGCGACACCGGGATCTCCCCGGACGCCGTCCGCAACGGTCGGGCCAGCGGCGCCGCAACCGCCCGCGCCGTCAACGCGCGGATGGTCAACGCAGAGTCGAACATGGCAGTCTCCACAAAAGACATCGGGAGCAATTCGCAGCCGCGCCGCTCAGAGCGAACCTCGCCGCACCACCCACTCCATGGGCTGGCTCGTGACGACCGAGATAGCGTCGAAGTCTGCGTCGTAGTGGAGTACCGTCATGCCCGCCGCCTCGGCGGCGGCCGCAACGATCAGGTCCGGTATCGGCAGGCGGTGCCGCCCTCGGCCGGCAAGCATTCCCTGGACATCGATCGCCCGCCGGAAGATCGCCTCCGTCAATGCGACGCGCCGATACGCGAGTTCCCTCCTGGCACGAGTGCGCGCGTGCTCATCCTGATTGCGGGTCGAGTAGAGCACCTCGAGATCGATGATCGCGCACGTCGCTGCCTCACCCGCTTTGATGATGGGCCCGACCCGCGCCTGGACGCGCGAATGCTGCATGCGGGCCAGCGCACTCTTGTCAACCAGATACGGTGGACCGGTCAGGAACGCCACGCTTTCGTCATGATGTTCTCGTTGGCGAGGTCGAGCCCGTCCATGTCCTCGAGCGCCCGGATCTCCTGACGGCGCGCTTCTCCGCGCACGACTTCACGCAACGCACCGTCGATCGTGTCCTTGATCGACGACGTCCCGAGCAGATGCCGCACCTGCTCGATGAGGTGATCGTCGATATCGACGCTGGTCTTTCTCATATGTGATCGTCCCCTGACACCGTGGCTCCATGATATCGCACACGCGGACATTCGATATCAATGCCATGGCCGCGCGAATCAGCAGCAACCGCGAGGATACGCGCGCAATGAGGCCGACACGCGAGATCGGCCAGTCTGGGATCACTCCATCCGCAACCGCCCGCCGAACGAACTGCGCGGGGTCGTCGGGCACGAAGATGAGAATGCGGAGGGATGCCGCATAATGGGCGTCTGTTCGCCGGATATGCGCGGAGTGACGACAAATGTGGAGCAAACCTGGCCGCTGGCCGACAACGAAGGCACGGATAACGACTTCCACCGTTTCAGTCGCGGGTCTGGCCATCGCCTGCGCAGCACTGGCGGCGCCGGCGATGGGACAGTCAGCCTCGACGGCGCCGCGCACGGCGTACGGCGACCCGGACATCCAGGGGCTGTTCACGTTTCGCACCCTGACCCCGCTGCAGCGTCCGGTCATCGATGCCGGCGCGTCGGCGCTGCTGGCGGGCAGGGACGCGCTCACCGCGGAGCAGGCGGCCGAGTACGAAGCCTCACGGCGCCGTGAGCTCAATCGCGACACGCAGAATCTCGAGGTCCACGCACCGGGTGTGCGCTACCAGTCCCGCGCGGAGGGCGGTGTCGGCGGATACAACGAGTTCTGGTACGAGCGCGGCATCGAGCTGACCCGCGACAAGCGCACGTCGCTGATCGTGGACCCCCCTGACGGCCGGGTGCCCTACCGCCAGGCGTATCAGGCCGCGGCGCGGATTCGAGGGGCGAACATCAGCAACGGTTTCGCCGACTCCTACACCGATCGCAGCCTCTCCGACCGCTGTCTGCTGGGGTTCAATGCCGGTCCGCCGATGGTGTCCAGCGCCTACAACAACAACGTCCTGATACTACAGACGCCGGACCATGTCGTGATCGTGAACGAGATGGTGCACAACGCACGCATCATCCCGCTCGACGGCCGTCCCCACGGCCGACTCAGGCAATACTCGGGCGATTCCCGCGGCCACTGGGAAGGGGACACGCTGGTGGTCGAAACGACGCACTTCCTGCGCGAGACCAGCCTCGGCGGGTCGAGTCGGGACACCTCCCTGGTCGAGCGCTTTCGACGCCTGGACCCCGATGCCGTGATGTACGAGTTCACGGTCGAGGATCCGAACGGCTATACACGCCCCTGGACCGCGCGCATGCCGCTGCGCCGCACCGACGGGCCGCTGTTCGAGTACGCCTGCCACGAGGGCAACATCGGCCTCGCGGGCATTCTCGCCGGCGCCAGGCGCCTGAACATCCAGCGGGTGCCGCCCGCCGCCGATCCGCAGCCATGAGCGCCTCTGCCCGCGCCGGCGCCGCGCTGGCGGCCATCCTGACGTTCGGCGCCGCGGGTCAGGTGAGCGGACCGGGCGCGCAGTCCGCCGGACCCCGATTCGTCACTCACACGATCGCAGCGGAGTTGAGCGGCGGCTACCAGCCGATCGTCGTGGACCTCAATCGCGACGGGCGTCCGGACGTCATCGGATTGTCGACCAGACTCGACGAACTGGCCTGGTTCGAAAACCCGGGCTGGGAGCGGCATGTCCTGACCACCGGCCTGAACCGTGCAATCAATCTCGCGGCGCGGGATCTCGACGACGACGGCATTCCCGAACTGGTGGTCGCTCACGAGTTTGGCACATCGCACGGGGCCAGCCTGGGCATCCTGTCGCTCCTGACGCATCAGGGCGACCCGACCAGACCCTGGACGGTCCGGGAGATCGATCGCACACCGACCGCCCACCGCCTGCGCTGGGCCGATATCGACGGCGACGGGCGGGATGCAGTCGTCACCGGCGACCGGGGCGATGTGCGCAGCCTGTATCTGTACACGGCGACCGACGCCGAGGGCGCCGACTGGTCGCGTCAGATCATCGATGATGGCGGCATGTCGCCATCGGGCTGCGCGCCGAGACCCCGGTCGGACTGTTCCGGGTCGACATCGGCTTTCCGCTGTCACGCACCGGCGATGACCCGCTCGCGCGCTGGTTCTTCTCGCTCGGGCAGACGTTCTAGCAGCCCGTGATAGAAGCCCCGCCGGTACCCGGAGCTGGGTCCCTGCGTCACGATGCCGAGCATCGATCCGGGTACAATCAGACGCCTCGTGGCTGACGAGCAGACCCCTTTGCCGTTCGTCTCTCCCACCGAGTCCCCCGCCGAAGCGACGCTGAAGGCGATGACGGCCGGGATTCTCTTCGGGATCCTGTTCGGCGCAGCCAACGCCTATCTGGGGCTGCGGGCGGGGTTGACGATCTCGACGTCGATCCCGGTGGCGGTGATGACGGTGGCGCTCTTTCGAGCGCTCCGCGCCGGCGGTGTCCAGAGCGGCATCCTCGAGGCCAACCTCTCGCAGACCGTCGGGTCGGCCTCCAGTTCGGTCGCCAGCGGGGTGATCTTCACGTTGCCGGCGCTCTTCCTCTGGGGTTTCGACACCAACCTCCTGCAGATCACCATCCTGGCGATGAGTGGGGGGCTTCTTGGCGTCCTCTTCATGATCCCGCTCAGGCCGTTTCTGATTGTGCGGGAGCACCGAAATCTGCCCTATCCCGAGGGCACCGCCTGTGCCGAGGTGCTCAAGGCCAGCCAGATGGGAGGCGCACGCGCCCGCAACGTGTTCCTCGGGCTGGGACTCGGGGCGCTGTTCAAGGGCGTCACCGGCTGGATGCGGGCCGTGCCGGACGAGCTCCAGATCTCCATTCCGTTTCTCAGGAAGGGCCAGCTCGGCACCGCGGTGAGCGCCGCCCTCTTCGGCGTCGGCTATATCCTGGGCCCTCGCATCGCCACGATCATGGTCGGCGGCGGACTGCTGTCCTGGCTGGTCATCATCCCGGCGATGGCGTGGTGGGGCGAGGGCCGGATGGTGCCGCTCTATCCCGAGACGACGCTGGTGATCGATGAGATGACGCCGAGTCTGCTCTGGACCCGCTATGTTCGCTATATCGGAGCGGGTGCGGTTGCCACCGGCGGCCTGATCACGCTGGTCCGGAGCGTTCCCACCATGGTCGCAAGCTTCCGGATCGGCTCGCGGCAGATTCGGGAGCGGCTCACGGCCGGGGCGGGCACCGCCCTTCTTCGGACCGAGCGGGACCTCTCGCTCGGCGTCGTGGGGTTCGGCGCTCTGGCGATCTTTGCCATCCTCGCCGTTGTGCCGATGGCGTTCAGCAGCATCGAGGTGGCTGCCGGGCGTGCCCTGGCGGCGCTGCTGGTCGTCGTCTTCGCCTTCTTCTTCGTGACCGTCAGCTCCCGGATTGTGGGACTCGTGGGTGTGACGTCGAACCCGACCAGCGGGATGACGATCGCCACCTTGCTCGGTACGTCCTCGTTGTTCCTGCTGCTCGGCTGGACCGACGACGCCGGCAAGGTGGCCGCACTGACGGTTGGTGCCGTTGTCGCCATCGCCGCGTCGATCGCGGGCGACACGTCGCAGGATCTGAAGACCGGTTTCCTGCTCGGGGCGACGCCGCGGCGTCAGCAGATTGGCGAGCTGGTGGGGGTGATGACCTCCGCGGCGTTCGTGGCGTTGACGCTGCTGCTCCTGGCCCGGGCGTATGGTTTCGGCGGCGCAGAGCTCCCCGCCCCCCAGGCGATGCTGATGCGGCTCGTCATCGACGGGGTGCTCAGCCAATCGCTCCCCTGGACCCTCGTCGCCGTCGGCGCTGGAATCGCCATCGTCGTCGAGCTGCTGCGGATCCCGTCGCTGCCGTTCGCGGTCGGCGTCTATCTCCCGGTTTCGACGATGATTCCGGTCTTCCTCGGCGGGTTGCTCCGGATGATCCTCGAGCGCGGTGCCGCTACGAGCGGGGAGCGGGCCGCCCGGCGAGACCGGGGGATCCTCTTTGGGTCCGGTTTGGTGGGTGGGGAAGGATTGATCGGGGTGGTGATCGCCGGTGCGGCCGGCTATGCGGTCTCTCGAGGGCGGACGCCCTGGAGCCTGGGAGACGCCTGGGCCGGCGCGGCGGCGGAGTGGCTCGCGCTCCTGCTGCTCGTCGGGCTCATCGTCGGCTTCTGGCGACTCGCGGCGCCTCGGGCCGCCCGACCACACGGGAGGGCCTAGCAGCCTGCGCGGCGTGCTACGTCCTCGCGGTCACGCGCTCGATATATGTCAGTGCGGCGCGCGTCAGGAACGCCGACCGCGTCATCCCGCTGATCTTCGCCGCAGCGTCGATGATCCCGAGCGCGGTCGCTGGGATTGACACGTTCAGTCGCACCGCTCGAAGCGGCGGCGCGTCGCTTTCGAGGTCGACGTCGACCACGCCGACAAGATGGCCGGGCGGCAGGTCGACCGGCTCTTCAGCGCTCGGCAATCCGACCGGCTGGCCGATCTCGATCAGCGTCTGCACATGGCATCGGATGGCCTCGGCGGCGTTGTTGATCGCGTCGGCCAGCGTGTCGCCTGCGGACGTGCAGCCGGGCAGGTCCGGCACCGTCACGTCGTAGCCGACACCCGGCTCGCTGCCGTCAAGCACAATCAGATATCGCATTAACGGTTCCTCCAGTCCCAGGCGGCCTGCTTGTAGATATTCCGCAGCGTGCCGACGCGGATGTCCTTGCGCGGGTGCGGCACCGTCACGACGCCAAGCTTCGCGTTGTGTGCGTAGTGATGATGGCTCCCACTCACGCGCACGCGATACCAGCCATCACGCACCAGCCGCCTGATGATTGCCGCGCTGTGAGTGTGTGTAAAATTACACACTTCGGCGCAGCGTGTAAACAAAAAATACCGGTTTTATTGTGTTTTCTCGTTCGATGTTCGTGCCACTCGTCGCGGATTGGGGCTGTGTCGGCGTCGAGGATGCCCCGTAAGGCCGTCTGCCGCGCCTGTCGGCCGATCGGGCTGATCCGACATCAAGCGGCGGACTTCCTCGGCATCCACGTCGGACGGCAGGCCGAACCCGCGTCCATAGCCGAACAGCTCCGCCACCGTCTTCGATCCGAAGCGGTTGTCGAGCAGCTCCAGATGATCGGCCGTCACGAGGGCGGGATGCGGCACGCCGCACGCGTGGCTCAACGCGAGCACGTCTTTTCTGAGCGCCACGACGTAGTTGGCGAGCCGCGCCGCCTTGAGGGTCGGGTCGAGGCCGCGAATCAGCCAGGGATTCTGGGTCGTAATGCCGGTGGGACAGTGGTTCGTGTGACACCGCTGGGCCTGGATGCAGCCGATGGCGAGCAGCGCTTCCCGTCCCACGTTGATCAGATCGCAGCCGAGCGCGAACGCAAAGACGGCGGCCTCCGGGAACCCGAGCTTGCCTGACCCGGCGAACACCACCTGCTGGTGGAGCCCTTCCTCGTGAAAGATCTTCTGCACGCGGCTGAATCCGATCTTGAACGGCAGCGCCACGTGGTCGGTGAACACGAGCGGCCCGGCGCCCGTACCGCCTTCGCCCCCGTCGATCGTGATGAAGTCGACACCGCGGGTACCCGTCGACATGAGTCGCGCGAGGTCGGTCCAGAAGGTCGATTCGCCGACCGCCGACTTGATACCGACCGGCAACCCGGTTGCCGCCGCGAGGGACTCGGCGAAATCGAGCAGCTCGTCCGCGTTCCCGAAGGCGCTGTGCCCGGTTGGGCTGGCGCAATCGCGATCGCGCGGAATGCCGCGGGTCTCGGCAATCTCCACGCTGATCTTCGCCTGCGGCAGCAGACCGCCGACGCCCGGTTTCGCGCCCTGACTCAGTTTGATCTCGATCGCGCGAATCTGGGGACAGCGCTCGACGGTCTCTTTCAGCCGCGTCATGCTGAAGCGGCCGTCGGCGTCACGGCAGCCAAAGTACCCGGTGCCAAGCTGCCAGACGAGATCCCCGCCGTGCAGGTGATACGGCGAGACGCCCCCTTCACCGGTGTTGTGCAGGCAGCCGGCGATCCTCGACCCGCCGTTGAGCGCCTCGACCGCGGGGCCACTCAACGATCCGAAGCTCATGCCCGAGACGTTGACGATCGACGTCGGGCGGAACGCCTTCGCGCGCCCGCGCGCCGCGCCAAGCACTTTCGCGCACGCGATCGTGAACAAGGGGTCGTAGGCCGGATCTCCGGGAACGGGCGTCCGCAGCGGAAACGTGTTGTGCTTGATGACGAGGAAATTGGGCTGCAACTCCATGTCCTGGTCGGAGCCGAACCCGAAGTAGTTGTTCTCCCGCTTCGAAGACGTGTACACCCAGCGCCGCTGGTCGCGGCTGAACGGCCGCTCCTCGTTGTTGCTCGTCACGATGTATTGACGCAACTCGGGGCCGACGGCTTCAAGCCAATAGCGGAAGTGCCCGATAATCGGGAAGTTCCTGAGAATCGCGTGCTGGCGCTGCACGAGATCGTACGCCACGACGGCGGCCAGCAGCCCGAGCGCGCTGAAGAGCAGGACCATCGGTCCATTCTACGGGAGACGCGGCCAGCCGCGGTGTTGGCGCCTGAAAACCCCGGGCTGCAGGAGCACGTCACCGTTTCGGCGGACACTGGACGGCAATCGGTGCGAAAACTGGTAGACTCGCCGTGATCACGCACGAAGAGTTCACGACCCGCGGAGCCACCCCCAGGGAGCAGACCATGTGCGACGAATACACCCAGAAGGATGCCGATGAATTCCTCCGCCGCTCGGGGGTGACGCGACGCGAGTTCGGCCAGATCTCGGCGGCAGCGGGCCTCGCGGCGATGCTCCCCGGCATCGCGAATGCCCAGGCGGTCACCGAGACCGACGTGGAAGTCACCACCCCGGACGGCGTGGCCGACTGCTACCTCGTGCACCCGGCGACCGGCCGGCATCCCGCGGTCCTGGTCTGGCCCGACATCCTCGGCCTGCGCCCGGCGTTCCGCGCCATGGGCAGGCGTCTGGCCGAGTCCGGCTACACCGTGCTGACGGTCAACCCCTTCTACCGGGACGCGCGGTCACCGGTCGTCGAGGAAGGCGCCAGCTTTGCAGACCCGGAGACCCGCAACATCGTGTTTCCGATGGCGGGCAATCTCAACGCCGACACCCACTTCACGGACGCCAGAGCGTTCGTGAGCTTTCTCGATCAGCAGTCAGCGGTGGATACCGGCAGGAGAATCGGCACCACCGGCTACTGCATGGGTGGCCCGATGGTGATGCGAACGGTGGCGGCCGTCCCCGATCGGCTGGGCGCCGGCGCGACCTTTCACGGTGGGGGCCTGGCGACCGACGCCGACGACAGTCCGCATCTGCTGATTCCGGACACCACCGCGCACATGCTGCATTGCGTGGCGGAGAATGACGACGAGAACAACCCCGACGTCAAGAACATCCTGCGCGAGGCGTACGACGCCGCGGGCATCCCGGCGGAGATCGAGGTCTATGCCGGCGCCATGCACGGCTGGTGCCCGCCCGACATGCCGGTCTACAACGAGGCGCAGGCCGAACGGGCATGGAGCCGGATGCTGGTGCTCTTCGAAACGGCGCTGGCATGACAGGCCGGCGTGCCGCCTCGTCTCGCCGCGCCAACCGCGGCGCCGGTGCCCGGCTTAGCGGGCGGTATAGGTCTGACTGAAACCGTTGCGGCTGTTCGTGACGGTGAATGTACCGTCCCCGCTCACCGACGCCCGAATCCAATGGCCCTCGCAGGCGTCGGTCTCGTCCAGGTTGGCGATCATCTCAACCGCCGTGTTGTGCGCCGGGTCCGGATCGAGCAGTGAACGATGACCCTGCCAGATGCCTTCGATGCCCGGACTCCGTGTCATCCGCTCGTAGTGAGCGGTCGAGACCTCGCGGAATCCGGGTGACGTGCCTCCGAGTCCCTTCCGCGGACCGTTGTTCACGACGATGACCTGCGGCTTGATCGCGAACACGTGCGCCGGCGCACCCGCGTCGTCCCAGGCCGCGTGCCGGCTGGTCTGATAAAGCGTGACCTCGCCCACCTTGTTGACGGGACACGCCAGCTCGAACTCCTTGGCCCAGTTGAGGTCCCCGAGGTCGAGAAACGTGAACCGGCCGTACGTGAAGAGCGCCCCGACGCTGCGCTGATTCTCCGGACTGGCCTGCGGCTTCTGTTCGGCTGTTGCGCACAGCGGGTTGGGACCGCCGCCGTTGAGGGGCGTCTCGATCAGGCGGCCATCCGACGCGATGACGTCGATCTCGACCGCGCCGAACGGGATGCGCTCTCCCGCCGCCACGGCGACCCGCTTGTCGCCGCACACGCGCAGATAGGCGTCGACCCATTGCTGGTTGCTCTCTTCGGTATTGGTCCCATGGTCGAGACAGCGTCCGATCGGGATCATCGCGGCCAACGCCTCGAGCCCGCCGACGTGATCGCGGTGGTAGTGCGTGATCACCAGTTGGTCGATCCTGGTCAGGCCGGCCTCTCGGGCGGCGGCGGCGATGCGCTTCGCGTCACGGTCGTCGTCGGCCGGGAAGCCGGTGTCGACCAGCAGGGACTCTCCGGTGGGAGCCACCAGCAGCGTGGCGGCGCCCCCTTCGACATCCACCCAGTAGATGTCGAAGGTCGGTGACTGCGCGCTGACGGACTGGACGGGCAGGCAGGCGAGCCCGATCACACACATCCAACGAGCATTGAACGTCATTACGTGTCTCCTTGCCGTGAGGCCTCGATTCTACGGCAGCCGCCGCGGCCTGGACCCTCCGGCTCGACGCCGGAACTACCGGCCCAGGATGTGCCGCAGCGCAGGCTCCAGATCCGTGTGCGCGAACTCGTAGCCTGACCCGCGCAGCACCGCGGGCTCGATGCGCGCCCCGGTCAGCAGGAGGGCGTCCGCCATTTCCCCCAGCAGCAGACGAAGTGCGAAGCCCGGCGCCGGAAGCACGGTCGGCCGACCCAGCACCCGTCCGAGCGCCTTGGTGAACTCGAGATTGGTCACGGCTCCCGGCGCCACCGCGTTGACCGGCCCGGCCAGCGTGTCGTTGGTCAAGGCATGGAGCGTGATACCGAGCAGGTCGTCCAGAGCGACCCAGCTCATGTACTGATCGCCCGACCCCAGGATACCGCCGACGCCGAGCCGGAACGGCACCAGCATCTGCTTGAGCGCACCGCCGGACTCGTCGAGCACGATGCCGATGCGCAAATGAACCACCCGCAGACCCCGCTCACGCAGCGGCGCGGCGGCCGCTTCCCATTCCCGGCACACGTGCGGCAGAAACCCGGTGCCCGGCGCGGACGACTCGTCGAGCCGCTCGGCGCCTCGATCTCCGTAGAAGCCGATGGCCGACGCCGACACGAAGACGGCGGGCGGTTCATCGAGCCGCAGCAGCGCCTCGCACAGGCGTTGCGTCCCCGTGACGCGGCTGTCCCGGATGCGCCGCTTGCGGGCCGTGCTCCAGCGTCCGCTCGCGATGCTCTCGCCCGCCAGGTGGACGACGGCGTCTATGCCGTCGAAGGCGCCGGGGGCGAACGTCCCGTCCGAGGGGTTCCAGAAGGTCGAGTCCGCCGCGTCGGACGGGGCGCGCCGCAGGCGCCTGACGGTCTGACCGCTGTCCTCCAGGAAGGCGGTCAATGCCGACCCCACCAGTCCACTCGACCCTGTCATCAACACGTGCATGGCGTCTCCCTGGTTGCGCCGATTGAACCTGATGTCACCAGCGGTAACACGGTGACGATAGCCGAATACCGGTTCGATCGCACGGCGGGCAGCTCTGACCAGGGATCGGCCCGCGAGCCCGACCGGCGGCAGACCGCGAGCCCGGCTGGCGGCAGACTGGCTCGAAGCGGTGGTGGCCGAGGTGCGGAACACCTTCGGCGAGCAGTATCTGTATCTGCTGCACGACACCGCCGGCGACACCGGCGGCGGCGAACCCGCTACTGCAGACGAAACTGCACGGCGAGACCGTACTTGCTCTGGCCGCGCGTCTCGACGTAGGCGCGCTCGCCGGCGACCGGAATGATGCCGGAAAGCTGCTGGAGCGGGTTGGAATAGTCGTTGTGAAAGAGCCCGACCGACACGGCGTCCGTCAGGTCCACGAACAGCCGCATGATCCGGGCACGCTCGTTCTTGCCGAGTTCCGAGCGATACAAGCCCTGGGCCTGGAGATACTTCGCGAGGGAATCATCCCTCAGCAGCTCCTCACGCACGAACGACACGCCGACCCGGACGCGGTCCGTGAGCGGATAACTCACGCGGCCGCCGACGTAATACCCCGGCTTGAAGACCGGATCCGGATTCAATCCCAGCAACTCGGCGGACGAGCGGGTCAGGCCCCAGACATAGCGGACGTATTCACCGAAGACCGAGACGTACTGGTTCGGCGTGTAACGCGCCGACACGACCACGGCTCTGTCGTGGCGCTTGCTCGCGTAGAAGTTGGGGAGCCGTTCCACTTTCGAGCCGGTCTGCCCGAACTTGTACGCGCCGCGGATCTCCACCTGCGGCACCGGGGAGAACGTGCCTGAGAACAGGACCGTGAGATCCGCGTTGCTGTCCAGCGACCCATCCTGCCAGTAGAAATAGGTGTAGTCGTGAAACTTGTTGCCGTCGCCCGAGAACGCGGCGGCGTCCAGCCTGGCGACGCGCCGGCCGCCGGCACCGCGCCTGGTGGCGCTCAGCCCCAGCCCGGTGTTAGCCTCGGTGTTGATGCGGCTGATGTGGGGCGCATCCTTGGCGGTGAACGCGCCGGTCTCTTGCCAGGTCAGCCCGATCGGCAGTATGAACCGACCGAACCGGCCCCCGAAGAATCCTCCATCCTCGTACTCGACATACGCCTGGCGAATCGGCCCCTGTTGCTGCACCGGGTCCAGCGCCAGGAACCGATAGTCGTCGACACGCAACCGTCCATCCGGGACGCACGCGACAGACGGCCCGATCGAGACGTTGCTCGGGTCGTTGGGGTAGAAGAAATGCTCTTCGCCGCAGGCTGGAAGCGGCCTGGTCTCGTTCACCGGGTTGATCTCCAGGTGGTACCTGAACCGGTCGTTCAGCCGTCCCGTGAGCCCCACGATGACGAAGCCGACCCGGGCCTGCTTCTCGAAGCCGAGCGTCGCGATGGCCGGATCGTGCAGGTAGCCGGCCATCATGGCGATCGTGATCCGCAGCCGGTCGCTGTCGGGAGGCGTGATGCCCGGCGGGTCATCATCGGGCTGGACGTCGCTCTCCTCGCCGACATCATCCTCAGCCTCGTCACCGTGCTCGGCGACCGGAGGTGCAGCGCCTGGCGACCCGGCCCGCTCGGACGTCTGTGCGGACACCGAGCCGGTCAGCCACACGATCATCACGAGTACGAAATTCGAGGCGGCAACGCTGCGAGAAATCATCGAGTCACTCCGGATTGCACTGCGGCCTGCGCGATGTCCGGGACAGCCGACGTGGAATGCGTGATTCTACAGGAAGTTCGGGTGGCGCAGGATCGCGGATCAGCCGGGTCGCCGCGCGAGGACGCGGCTGGCGGCCTGCTCGCCGGAGCGCACGGCGGCGTCGATGCCGGACCCGTGGAAGGCTGAACCGGCGAGCGCGACAGCGGCGCCCTCCAGCCGCGCCTCCAACGCGGCGACGGCGGCCCGGTGCGACTCGTCGAAAACCGGCAGCGCAGCGGGCCAGCGTGAGACCCAGCTCGCGAGCGGCTCGCCCGTCACCCTGAGCACGCGGCCCAGACCCTCCCTCGCACGAGTGATCCAGGCCCCGTCGTCAAGCGCGCGCCGCCCGCTGAGATCCGCCGCCGCGGGACGAAAGAACAGCCGCAGCAGGACCCGATCGGGACCACAGCGACCGGCGAATTTCGTGCTGGTGAAGGTACAGGCCCTGAGGCCGTCGCGCTGGGCGTCCTGCGCGACCACGAAGCCGGCCGCGTCGAGCGGATGATCGACGGCCGCGCGCGCGAACACCAGTTCCACGGTAACGCTCGAGACCACGGGCGCCGCCGACAGCGCCGCGGCCTGCGGGTTGCAGTCCGGCTGCAGCAGGCGCGCGGCCGCCCGCGCCGGGGTGGCGATGACGACCGCGTCGGCCTCGAGGCCGGCGCCGGCGTCCAGGATGACGCCGGCGCCGGCGGCCCGCAGTTCGACATGCCGCACCGCCGTCCCGGTGCGGATCTCGGCCCGTGTCTCGAGCCAGGCGCGCGCGGCCGACACCAGGCTGCCCATGCCGTTACGGAACGTCCGGATGCCCTGTCCGAGTTCGTCCCGGGGCACCTGAAAGCCAAGCAGGGTGGCCGCCTCACCCGGCGCCAGCACGCGCAGCCGCTCGCCGTCGAATCCGTACGAGCGCGTCACGGACTGACCGATCACCTGGCCGGACAGGCCGACGGCGCCAGCCAATCGGGGCAGCGCCTCGCTACGGAACACGAAGCCCTCGGCGCCCCGCTCGACGAGGCAGCCCTCGTGCGCCGCTGTCAGGATTTGCCCGCCCAGACGGGGGCTGGCGTCGAGCACGCTGACGGCGCAACGGGACGCCAGCCGCACCGCGGCGGTGAGTCCGGCCAGACCACCGCCGATGACGACGACGTGCTCCCTGACGCCTCGGTCCATGCGCGCTCTTCCTGTCACAGGGCGCCGGCGGCGGGCGTGCGCGATCCGCTGGTCCCGGCGCCGGAGTACGACGCATCGACCTGCCCGCCGTCCAGCACGATCACCCAGTCGGCGATCGCCCGCACCTCCGCCTCCGCGTGCGACACATACACCATCGGTGTGCCCAGCTCGTCCCGAATCCGCTCGAGATAGGGCAAGATCCGCGCGCGCAGGCCGGTGTCGAGCGACGCGAGCGGCTCATCGAGCAGCAGCACCGCCGGCGCGGTCATCAACGCCCGCGCGATCGCGACACGCTGCCGTTCTCCGCCGGACAGGGCGCCGACGCCGCGCTCGAGCAGCGGGCGCAACTCGAGCAGGTCGAGTATCTGATCGGCCGTCGCCGAACCGGCGCCGCCGCGGCGGACCGCCGTGCCATACATGATGTTGCGTCTGGCGTTCAGATGCGGGAACAACGCCAGATCCTGCGGCACGTAGCCGACGCGCCGCTGGTGGGGCAACACGTCGATGCCCGCCGTGGTGTCGAACAGCGTGCGCGTCCCGATCCGGATCACGCCGCGGTCCGGCGTCCGCAATCCGGCGATCGACTCGAGGACCGTGGTCTTCCCTGTCCCGGACCGCCCGAACAGCGCCACGACGCGGGCGTCGATCCGTTCATGGATGGCGATGGCGAACGACCCCTGGCGCAGGGAGAAGTCAAGCGTGATCACGTCGCACCGACCGGATGGTTCGTGAGCCGGTTCGACAGGAACAGCGCGCCGAAGGCGATGGCCGCCGAGACCGAGAGCATCGTCACGGCGGCCGCCTGGTTGCCGGTTTCCGTGTAGCCGAAAATGGCGATGGCGATGGTGCGGGTGCCCGGCAGCGCACCGGCCACCATGATCGTCGCGCCGAACTCTCCCAGCGCGCGCGAGAATCCGAGCAACGCCCCCGCCAGCACGCCGCGGCCCGCCAGCGGCAGGCTGACCGTGATGAAGACGCGCGACGGACTGGCCCCGAGCGTGGCGGCGACCTGCTCGTAACGCCGGTCGACCTGCTCGAATCCGGCGCGCGCGGCCCGCACGAGCAACGGCAACCCCATCACCGCCATGGCCACGACCACCGCCCGCCACGTGAACAGCATCTCCAGTCCGGTCTGCGCCAGCAGCCGTCCGAGCGGACCGCGGCGCCCGAGCACCCACAGGAGGATCAACCCGGTCGCCACCGGCGGCAGGACCAGCGGCAGCGACACCAGCGTCTCGAGCATCGAGCGGCCCGGAAACCGCCGGCGCGCCAGCAACCAGGCGACCGCCACCCCCGGCGGCAGCATGAGCAGCGTCGCCAGCGCCGCCATGGCCACGGTGAACGACGTGACCGAAAGCACCTCGCCGGTCATGATCCGGACCCGACCAGGATGAATCCGGCCGCCTCGAACACTGCACCCGCCTGCGGCCCCCGCAGATGGGCAAGCAGCCGCCCGGCCGACGCCGGGTCGGCCGAGCCGGCGGCGACCGCCGCGGGATACCGGATCTCCGGCCCCTCGGTTGCCGGCACCGCGAACAGTTCGGTGACCCGATCGGACGACAGCGCGTCGGTCCGATAGACGATGCCGGCGTCGACCTCGCCCGCCTCGACGGTGATCAAGGCGGCGCGCACGCTGCGGGTCGGCACCAGGCGGCCCTGCAGCCGGTTCCAGATACCGGCCGACTCGAGGTATCGGCGCGCGTACACGCCGGCCGGCACCGCCGTCGGGTCCGCCAGGGCGATCCGCC
This sequence comes from Vicinamibacterales bacterium, assembly GCA_965220695.1. GTDB lineage: Bacteria > Acidobacteriota > Vicinamibacteria > Vicinamibacterales > UBA8438 > UBA9620. Next base: position 2,600,330 of record OZ244838.1, read on the forward strand.
CGGCCGCAGCGGCCAGCGCCGCCGGCGACCGCGCCCCCAGCGCACTGCCGGCTGGCGCAATGACGACCAACTGGTTCGCGAGCAGATCAAGGCGGGTGCCGGCGCGGATCAATCCTGCCTCGTCAACCCGATCCATCTGCGTCTGGTCGGCACTGATGAACAGGTCGAACGGCGCGCCCTCGATCATCTGGGCGGCGAGTATGCTGGACCCCGCCAGATTCAACGCGACACTCGTACCGGTGTCACGCTCGTAGGCCTGCGCCAGCGGCTCGAGGACCGGCGTCAGGCTGGACGCCGCTGCGACGATGAGCCGGCGCGGCGGGGGTTCGCCGCCCGCTCCGCACGCGGGCAGGCAGGCCGCCAGCAGCGCCATGATGATCACACGATACATATTCAATCAATTTAGTATGATTAAAGTTGATTTGGCAAACGATTTGAGTCGATGAAGCGGATCACTCGTCTGGAGCAGACCATATGGCGGTACTGACGGTGCGGGAAGCGGCCGACCGGCTGGGCATCGGCTACCAGACCCTCAAGCGATGGATCTACAAGGGCAGCGTCAGGACGACCCGGACGGATGGCGGGCATCACCGGATCGCCGAGGCGGAGGTGGAGCGGCTGCTCGCCAGGGCCGGCGGGACGGAACGGACGCGAGTCTCGCGCCGCGGCCGGACGGGCGGCGTCCTGATGCTGGTCAGCGGGCGCAACCGGCTGCGCGGCATCGTCGAAGAGGTGCGGCGGGACGGCCTCGTGGCGCAGGTGCGGCTGCGCATCGGCGACCAGCAAATCACCGCGGTGATCACACGAGACGCGCTCGATGAACTCGGGCTGAAACGCGGCCACGAGGCCACGGCGCTCGTGAAGGCGACCGAGGTGATGATCGCCCGTGAAGCGCCGGATGCCGCCAGCGCGTGATTGGTATACTCGCTGACTGGGGTGCCAACAGCGCGGAGCGTGCGCATGTCTCGATATCTTCCTGCTATCTGTCTTGTCTTGATGGTCATGTCGCCGGCGCGCGCCGCGGCGCAGACCGGAGCGATCACCGGCAGCGTCGCTGACGAATCCGGGGCAGTCGTACCGGGCGCGACCATCACGTTGAGCGGTCCCGGTGTCTCGCGCGTCACCCAATCGGACGGCACCGGCGAGTACGCGTTCGCCGGGTTGTCACCCGGCGCCTACACCGTAACGGTGTCGCTGACCGGCTTCTCCGACGCAACCGTCGAGTCGGTCGACGTCTCCGACGGATCGGTGGCGGTGCCGGTCGTCACGTTGCAGATCGCGGGTCTCGGCGACACGGTGGTCGTGACCGCGTCGCGGACCGAGGTGCGGGTCGTGGATGCGCCGGTGACGACCTCGGTCATCACGAGCGCCACATTGGAGACTACGGCCAGCTCGAACATCGGAGACGTCCTCCGGGCGGTGCCCGGCGTCAACGTGATCCAGCTCTCGGCGCGCGACGTCAACGTGACCAGCCGGCAGTCGACGGGCACGCTGGTCAACTCGCAGCTCGCGCTGGTGGACGGGCGCAGCCTCTACCTGGACTTCTTCGGGCTCGTCATGTGGGACCTGGTCCCGGCCAACTTCAGCGACATCGCGCAGATCGAGGTCGTCCGCGGGCCGGCGGCGGCCACCTGGGGCGCGAACGCCATGACCGGCGCCGTCAACATCATCACCAAGCCGCCGCGTGAATCGGTCGGGACGTCGGTGACGTTGAGCGGCGGCTGGATCGATCGGGACGCGGGATCGACCGCCGGGCAGGGCGCCGGGACGATGGTGGGCGCCAACGCGACGGTCACCCGGGCGCCGACCGACCGCTTGGCATACCGCATCAGCGCCGGGTACTTCTCGTCCGACGCGTTCCCCCGCCCGACTGGCCGCGTGCCCGTGATCGCCGACCCCAGGGTGCCGGGAGGCATGGTGGGCGGCGCCCCGTATCCCCTGGACGGGCCCGGTCCGTTCGGCGCCGCGTTCGCGAACCGGGGCACCAGCCAACCGAAGTTCGACGTGCGGGTAGACCAGGAGCTGGCGGACGGTCAGCTCTCGTACACCGGAGGCATTGCCGGCACCCAGGGTCTCGTGCACAGCGGGGTCGGCCCGTTCGATGTCCAGCCCGGGTCGTACCTGGGTTACGCCAAGGTGAACTACAGCCGGGGCAATCTTCGGGCGCAGGTCTTCACGAACATCCTCGACGGCGACGCGCCGAACCTGCTGCTGCCCGACCCGGCCAGCCCCGGCCAGCCGGTGAATCTGGGGTTCAAGTCCAAGACGTTCGACGCCGAGATCGGCTACTCGTCGTTGCTGGGTGACCGACACGTGCTGTCCTACGGCGGCAACGTCCGCCGCAACACCTTCGACATCACCATTGCGCCCATGGCGGAGAACCGTCTCGAGGCCGGCGCCTATGTGCAGGACGAGATCTTCCTCGACCGGTTCCGCCTCGTCCTGGGCGGCAGGGTCGACAAGTTCGGCAACCTGGACACTCCCGCGTTCTCGCCGCGACTGGCATTCATCTTCAAACCGGCCGCGGACCACTCCGTGACGCTCTCCTACAACCGGGCGTTCCGGTCGCCGTCGATCATCAACAACTTCCTGGACATGAGCATCATCCAGCCCGTCGATCTGAGCGCCCTGGCCGCGTTCAGGCCATTGCTGCCGGCGCTGCTGCCGCCCGGCCTGCCGCCGACGCTGGCGCCGGTGGTGCTGCAACAGCTTCAGCAGCAGCTCGACCAGACAACGGCGCAGCCGTTTCCGCTGGTGGTCCGCGTTGCCGGCAGCGACCTGCCGGTTGGCGCCGCGCCGCGCACCGGGCTCACGGAAGAGTCGCTGACGGCGTATGAGTTGAGCTACACCGGCACGTTCGGACGCGGGACCACTGCCGGCGCCGCGGTCTACCTCAATCGGCGGGACGACCCGATCAACTTCGTGCCGTTGCCCTTGGACGCCGACCCGTACACGGCGGGAGCGCCGCCGCCGGGGTGGCTGCTTCCGCCGCAAGTCCTGACGTTCATGGCGGCGCAGGGCGTCGTCCTGCCGCGGACGGCGTTCACGTACGTCAATCTGGGACCGACGCGGCAGATCGGTGCGGAGTTCTGGCTGGATCAGCGGATCTCCCGGTCGGCGTCGGCCTGGGCCAACTACTCGTGGCAGGACGAGCCGGAGATCCTGGCGTCGGCGAACCCGTACGTGCCGGAGGAGCTCGGCCTGCCTCCGGCGCACCGGATCAATGCCGGCGTGGCGGTGGACGGATCGCGATTCCTCGGGAACGCGTCCGTGAGCGCCGCGACCGATGCGTTCTGGAGCGACGTCCTCACAAGCGGTTTTCACGGCTACTCCGACGGCTACACCATGGTGAACGGCAGCTTCGGCGTGAAGTGGAACGGCGGCAACCTCACCACGCTGCTGAAGGTGACCAATCTCGTCAACCAGAGCATTCAGCAGCACATCTTCGGCGACATCCTGCGGCGGACCGTCCTCGCCGAGGTGCGCTTCAGCATGTAGCGGGCGCGATTCACGGCTGCGACTCGATCAACGCCTGCAAGCCCGCCACGTGCCGCAGCAGTGCGGCGCGGCCCGCCTCCGCCAGTCGGTATCGAGTCTGCGGGCGCCGCCGCACGAACCGCTTCTGCTCCGTGACGTAGCCGCCGTCGACCAGCTTGGCCAGGTGCGCGCTCAGGTTGCCGTTGGTGGCCTTGACCGACCGCTGGAGGTCGGTGAACGTGGCCCACTCGGCTGTCACCAGCTCGGCGATCACCGCCAGACGGACCCTGGACAGCAGAAGATCATCCATCGCCGCTCCGACGCCACAGCACGATGCCGGGCACGACGAACCCCGCGAACCAGCCCGCCGTGAGCATCCCGTCGAACCAGGTCTGGACGAACGGTGCGATCACGCAGGCCGCAAGCATGGCGATGCCTCCCGCGAGCAGGAGCCGACTCGACTGCAGACCGACAATCAGCAGGGCGATGCTGAACCCCGTTGCCCACACCAGCGACATCGCGCCGACCGGGATCACCGTGTTCTGTGCGGTGACGTTCAGGATCAACAGCACGGCGAACGTGACGCCGAACGTGACGCCGGCATGGCTGTCGACCAGCGTCTCGCGCTGCGCCGCCTGGCGGCTGCCGGCCCAGACGGTGAGGCCGATGCCGGCCAGAATCAGCGGAACATGAAAGAACTGGTCGGGAGGCACGGTCAGACCCGAATTCCGGGCCTGGTGGACGCCGTTGATGATCACCGCCACCATTCCCCACGTGATGAGGATGAGCGGCGGGATGTGCAACGTCCGGTCGGCCGTTCGGAGAATCCGGTCAACCACGGCCAGATCGTCGCGTGCGGTGGACTTGTCCATGTGCGCTTCCCCTCCTTGGATATATAGTCTGTTTTACAGACTAGTCTGCCATGCACACATTGTCAAGCCGCAGCCGACAGAGGCACTTGCCGCCCGCCGCAACGGTTCCCGCTGGCGCGGCGCCTGCGCTAGCAGCCCGCGGTGAAACCCCGCGTTGCACCGAGACCTGGTCGAAATAGTGCCGCGCCCGGCCAGTGCAAGGCGTGACGAGGGAGCATATCTGTAGGGGCAACCCTTGTGGTTGCCCTGTTCGTCTGTAGGGGCAACCCTTGTGGTTGCCCTGTTCGCCTGTAGGGGCAACCCTTGTGGTTGCCCTGTTCGCCTGTAGGGGCAACCCTTGTGGTTGCCCTGTTCGCCTGTAGGGGCAACCCTTGTGGTTGCCCTGTTCGTCTGCCGCAGAATCCTGCGGGGCTCTTGCCACGGGCTGCTAACCGCCAACGCCGCGCTGACTGCCGAACCGCTCGTGCAGCAGGCTCCGCACGACGAACAGGACGTTCGCCGGCCGTTCGGCGAGCCGCCGCATGAAGTAGGGGTACCAGTCGGCGCCGAACGGCAGATAGATCCGCACGGCGTAGCCGCGCGCCTCGAGCGCGGCCTGCAGGTCCCGGCGGACGCCGTAGAGCATCTGGAACTCGAACCGGTCGCGTGCGACCCCCCGGGCCTCCGCGGCCGCCAGGGCCGCACGAATCATGCGCGGGTCGTGGGTGGCGAATGCCGGATGGATGCCGGTGTCGAGCAGCGTGTCCACCAACTGCACGAACGCGCGGTCGACGTCCGCCTTGTCCGGATACGCCACGCCGGCCGGCTCCTTGTAGGCGCCCTTCACCAGACGGACCGGCAGGCCGGCCGCGGTGACGCGGACGAGATCCTCCGGCGTGCGCCGGAGCGCCGACTGCAGCACCACGCCGACATGCGTGTGCCCGTTGGCGCGCATCGTCGCGGCGAGGTCGAGCGTGCGGTCGACCAGCGGCGAGGCCTCCATGTCGATGCGGACGAAGCAGCGCCGGGCGTCGGCGTGCGTCAGGATGCGCTCGATATTGTCGCGGCACAGCCCCGTGTCGAACTCGAGACCGAGCTGCGTCAGCTTCACCGACAGGTTGCAGGGCAGGCCCGCCTGACGCACGGACTCGATGACCGACAGGTAGGCGACCGTCGCCGCCTCGGCCGCCTCGCGGTCGTGGACGTGCTCGCCGAGGTAGTTGAACGTGTGCAGCAGTCCGCGTTGCTCGATGCGGCGGGCGGCGCCGACAGCCTCGTCGATGTCCCGGCCGCCGATGAACCGGCGCGCAACGCTGCGTGGGCTGCGCATGCCGTACGTCGCCGCGGCGTACTTCAAGGCGCGGCTGCCGGCCATCGCAAGGAACAACCGGCGCGAGACGGCGGCGAGCACGGCCGACGGCGTGAGGTCACGCCACATCATGCCATCATACGTTCTTGGCGGACGCGCGCAACGAGCCCGTCGATGGCAGTACCTTGTCCGCGCGACCCACTCCATCGATGGTGGATACCCGTTCTCGTATGTCACGAATCGCGGCATCGACGTCCCCACTGCAGCGCCAGGCGGGAATGCGAATCACGTCCCAGCCAATCCCGGCCAGTATCCGGTCGCGCGCAAGGTCCTGGCGGCGCAGTTTGCCCCTGCCGTCGACGTGGTGATCGCCGTCGACCTCGACATTCAGCCGCAGTCCGTGTTCCTGCAGCGCGAAGTCCAGTTCGTATCCTGGGTGTCGCCTTAGCAGCCCGTGGCAGAAGCCCCGCTGCATTCGATTGGCGCTGCGGTCGCAAATTTCCCAATTTGCTCCCTGTCCCGTCTGGCGGCGCTACGGCCGGCGGATCGGCATGGTAGTCTGCCGATCCGCTTAGCTCCTCGGTCACAAATGCCCCAATTTGCTCCCTCGTCGCGCCTTGCCAGCCGGGCGCAGAACCAATCTCGGTGCAACGCGGGGTTTCACCACGGGCTGCTAGTGCGTAAGACTGGACGTCGCTTGACACTCCATGCCTACGTGAACACAATGGAAACCGATGATGACCGCGCGACCTGAGACCAACGCCGAAACCGACCTCATCCTCGAACGCACTGTGGACGTCCGACCAGAGCTCGTGCAGTACAAGAGCCTTCTTCGACGGGCTTGCGAACAGCCTGCAACGCTTCCACGTCGACAACATCAATGCCGCCAAGACCGATGAGACGCGGCACCGTCGCATCGAGAAGGCCGTGGCCCTGTTTCAATCCGGCAAGAAGCGGTCAGACATCCAGTCGTCATCATCGAAGTGGAATGGGACGGCAACACCAAACTCATTCCTCATTCTTTGAATAAGTCACCGCTAGCAGCCCGTGGTGAAAGCCCCACTGCATTCGATTGGCGCTGCATCCCGCCTGGCGGCGTTGCTCCTCGGTCACAAATGCCCAATTTGCTCCCTCGTCGCGCCTTACCACGCGGGCGCCGCGCCAATCTCGGTGCAACGCGGGGTTTCACCACGGACCGCTAGCCAAGTCGCTCCGCGCCGCTGGATAGCAAAATTTGAGGAGGGGAAATGAAGATTTACATCACCGGTGTATTTGTCGATGACCAGGCCAAGGCTCTCGGTTTTTATACGACTAGACTGGGCTTCACAGTCAAAAACGATATTCCGGTGGGAGAACATCGCTGGTTGACCGTCGTGTCGAAGGAACAGCCAGAAGGAACGGAGCTGCTGTTAGAACCAAGCGAGCATCCGGCCGTGAAGCCTTACAGAAGCGCGTTGTTTGCTGATGGCATCCCCGTCGCTTCCTTTCAGGTGGATGATCTGGACGCAGAGCACAAGCGTCTAAGCGAACTTGGCGTGAATTTTACACAAGCCCCCACGCCTGCGGGGCCAGTGAAGATGGCCGTTTTAGATGATACGTGCGGCAATCTTATTCAGTTGATCGAGATGATCGGCTAGCAGCCCGTGGTAGAACCCCGCGTCGCACCGAGATCGGTGATGCGTCCGCTGAGCAAGGTCGGACGGGTGCTGGCGTCCAGTTCCAGAGCCTCTGCGCGTATCGCTCCTGATCTTCCACCGTCTCGGCGAGTTTCAGATTCAATTCGGCCACCGCGGTCACGGCCACCAACAAGCGCGCCCGATGGCTGGACGTTCGCGCGAGTTCGGCGCGGGCGCCGATGTCGCCCCCGACGTTCCGCCATTGTCCTCCCACTGCCTCGTCGCCGGCGGCCGCGCCGACCGCCTTCCCCACCCGATCCGCGAGCGCTTCGCGCGCCTCGCGGTTCCCCGTGCGCAGCACCGTTCCCGGACCGATCTCCGCATTCGCGCGGTCGGCGGCCACGTTCACGGCGCCGTTGTTCGTCGACGCGACGAGCACCGTCTCGCCATCGAGCCAGGCGTTGGTGACAGCATTCACGACCAGTTGCGTCTTCCCCGTGCCGGGCGGACCGGTAACGATGGTCAGCGGTTCGCGCGGGAACCGATCGAGGGCTGATTCCTGAGATCCGTTGCACGGGAGCGGAGCGGCCAGCGGGTTCGTCTACGAGAACTGAATTATTCGCTCGCATTATTCGCGCCGGCTCAGAATCGGTCCAGCGGAGGGTCTGATCGACGTGCGCTGGAGCCAGGATATGGACGGGTCAGCGCTTTCGGTCACGTCACGACAATTGAATCGACCGTGGCCGGTGTGGACGCTTCCATGAAGCGGCGTGTCAAGCGGCGAACCTCGCGGCGCTCGAGGACCAGCCGCTCGTCGCGCTGGCGGGCAGGGAGTTCGCGGGTGAAACCGCTGTCCGCGCCGGTCCGGGCCAACTCGAGCCGCATGCAGGCGCGCACCGGATCCCGCTCGACACTCGCGCCATTGGCGTACATATAGCCGAGACCGCCCTGGCCAGGCTCATTTTTTGCTTGACAGCCTTCTGACGGCAAGGGTGCTCGCGGTCGGGGATGCCGGCTACAGGGGCGCTCAGACCGGCAGAGCGGCGCGCTGTGGCCCGCGGCCGGACCGGGCAATCGAAACCCGACCCTTGCTCCGGGAACGACCCGCAGAGACGCTCTCAACCCGTTGTAAAACAGGGGCTTACAATGGATCCATGAGCATCGCATCAGACCTGTACGACACGGACATCCCTGCCCCCAATCCGCGATCCGTGGCGGTGGGCTCACCCGCCTTGCACGGCGCGGCGTCACCGCCCACGCCGCCGGACGCGGCGACCCGGCCGACAGCGCGCGGCGCGCTGACCCTTGCGTCACCGGCGCACGCCACCGCCATCGACGTCTCGACGCCCGCGGTCCCGCCGCCGGTCATCACCGATCCGGTGTCCCACGAGGCGCACCGTGCGGCGGTCTTCCAGCACCGTGCGGAGGCGGTGCGTCTCGGTGACGACATCGCCGAGTTGTCGGCCCGCATCCAGGCCGCGACCTACCAGCTCCTCGTGCTGATTCGCGCCTTCGACGAGCGGGAGGGGTGGGAGGGGTGCCAGTCATGTGCGCACTGGCTGAACTGGCGCACCGGGCTCAAGCTGGGCGCCGCGCGCGAGAAGGTGCGGGTGGCGCGCGCGTTGGGCGTCCTGCCGCTGTTGAGCGACGCCATGCAGCGCGGGCAGATCTCCTACTCGAAGGTGCGCGCCCTGACGCGCGTGGCGACCCCGGCCAACGAACGCCGTCTGCTCGACTTCGCGCTGTGCGCGCCGGCGTCCTACGTCGAACGGTTGGCGCGGGCGTGGCGCCGGGTCGACCGGGCCACCGAGGCGGCCGATGACCAACGGCGGCAGACGCGGCGGCACATCAACACCTGGGTCGACGACGACGGGATGGTCGTCATCCGCGGCCGGTTGTCCCCGGAGGTGGGCGCGGTGGTGCGGCGGGCGCTCGAGGCGGCGAGCGACCGCTTGCGCACGGAGGTGGCCGTGGCCGACGCCGCCGAGACCAGCACGGTCCAACGCCAGGCGGATGCGTTGGGACTGGTGGCCGAGAGCGCCTTGGCGGCCGACCTCGACCGGGGGACGGCGGGCGACCGCTATCAGGTCGTGCTGCACGTCGAGGCGGACACGCTTCAGGCCGACGCGAAAGCACCCGCATCGCCTGACGTTTCCGCGGAAACGTCGCGCGACGCGAAAGTGAGGGCAGCGAGGGTTTCCCCAGAGACGCCTCCCGGCGCGGTGGCACGCGCAGCAGACGGGTACGACATGTCAATCGCCCAGGTGGGCGCGGCGCGAACGGGTGACCCGGATGCCGAGACCCCTGGCGAACCGGACGTTTCCGCGGAAACGTCACCGCGCCCGACCGAGCCCGCTGGGCGTGAGCCGGCGGACGCAGGCGGTCGCCCCGTCGCGGCGACCTCTGCCGCTCGGATGACCGGTCACGCCGCCCTGGACGACGCCGACGGCCTGCGCGTTTCCGCGGAAACGTCCCGCCGCATGGCCTGCGATGCCGCGGCCGTCGTCATGCGGCACGCACCGGACGGCGCGATCCTCGACGTCGGACGCAAGACCCGCACCATCCCGCCGGCGCTGCGGCGGGCGCTGCAGACCCGCGACCGTCAGTGCCGCTTCCCGGGCTGCCACGCCCGGCGCTCCGATGCCCATCACGTCCGGCACTGGGCCGACGGCGGCGCGACGCGGCTCGACAACCTCGTGCTGCTCTGCCGGCGGCACCACCGTGCGGTCCACGAAGAGGGCTTCACGGTCCGGCTGGACCCGGCCGGCGATGCCGAGTTCTGCTGGCCCGACGGCCGGCCGTTTCCCGCGGTGCCGCCCCCGCCCCGTTGGAGCGGCCCACCGCTGGCGCCGACCGACACCCGCCTGGCCGCGTCCGCCATCGTGATCGACGCCGACACGGCCACGCCGGACTGGCACGGCGAACGCCTCGATGTCGGCTTTGCGATTGACGTCATGTGGATGCCGCGGACGGTCCCCGGCGCCGCCGCCGGCGCGCCGTTGTGACGACCAAGTCTCGGTGCGACGCGCGAATTCGCCCCGGGCTGCCAGACTACGGACCGTCGTTCGACTTGCCGCAACATGCCGCACGCAGCAACCGTGCGATCACCAGCAGCCCGTGGTGCAACCCCGCGTTGCACCGAGATTGGCGCTGCGCCCGCGTGGCAAGGCGCGACGAGGGAGAATACCTGTAGGGGCAACCCTTGTGGTTGCCCTGTTCGTCAGCCGGAACAACGACGCTCAGCAGAATTCCGCGGAAAATACCTGTAGGGGCAACCCTTGTGGTTGCCCTGTTCGTCAGCCGGAACAACGCACATCAGCGCGATGCAGCGTGAAACCGCAGAATTCAGCTTGAAACGAATGCAGCGGGGCTCTTGCCACGGGCTGCTAGACTACGGACCGCCGTTCGACTTGCCGCAACATGCCGCGCCCGGCGACCGTGCGATCACCAGGAGCCCGTGGTGAAACCGCGTGTAGCACCGAGCGTAGCGAGGCGCCCGCGTGGCAAGGCGTGACGAGGGAGAATACTTGTAGGGGCAACCCTTGTGGTTGCCCTGTTCGTCAGCCGGAACAACGCACATCAGCGCGATGCGCATGAAACCGCAGAATTCAGCTTGAAACGAATGCAGCGGGGCTTTCCCCCCTGCTGCTAGACTACGGACCGCCGTTCGACTTGCCGCAACATGCCGCGCCCGGCGACCGTGCGATCACTAGTCGCGAGACGGATGACGCGGTAACCCCGACGACCGGGTGGACGGACGGGCACCACACGCCAATGCCGACGAAGCACGCGCTCCTCGCAGAACTGACGAGCCATGAGCTCCGCGCCAACGTCGACTACTACGAGCTGCAAGTCGCCGACCGCCGCCTGAAGGCCCAACTGGTCGATGCGCTGGCCTGTTCACTGAAAGTCGGTCTCGATGAAGTACTGCAGGATCTCTCCCGAGATCGCTTGAAGGCGTTGTGCCGGACGTTCGACCTCGATGATTCGGGCCGGAGGAAGGCAGATCTCGCCGCGCGCCTCGTCGGGCCGACAACCGCCGCGAAGGGCGCCGGCGGCGTCGCGACCCCGCCGGCGGTAACCCCTCAAGCGGCGCACGTGACCGACCCGCCGGTGGAAACGCTGAGCGTCGCGCAGCTAGAGCAGTACCTCTGGTCGGCGGCGGACATCCTGCGCGGATCTATCGATAGCAGCGACTACAAGACCTACATCTTCGGCCTGCTCTTCCTGAAGCGGCTGTCGGACCGGTTCGAGGAGGAGGCAGAAAAGCTCGTCGCCGAGGGCGTCGCGGAGGCGGTCGCGTGGACAGACCCGGACGAGCACCAGTTCTTCGTGCCGGACCGGGCCCGGTGGAATTCCATCCAGAAGACGGCCACGAACATCGGCGAGGCGCTGAACAAGGCGTGCGCGGCGCTTGAGGAACAGAACCCCGGGCTCGAAGGCGTCCTCGCCGGCATCGACTACAACGACGAGCGGAAGCTCGGCGACGCGAAGAACCGCGACACCGTGCTCGCGCGGCTGGTCCAGCACTTCTCGCAGGTCTCGCTCCGCAACGACCGCATGGCCGAGCCCGACCTGCTCGGCCGCGCCTACGAGTACCTGATCGAACAGTTCGCCGACGACGCCGGCAAGAAGGGCGGCGAGTTCTATACCCCGCGGATGGTCGTCAAGCTGATCGTCGAGCTGCTGGCGCCCACCGAGCGGATGCGCATCTGCGATCCGACCGCCGGCTCCGGCGGCATGCTGATCGAGTGCGCCTACTACATCGAGAGGAAGAAGGGTAATCCGCGCAACCTGACGCTGCACGGCCAGGAGAAGAACCTCGGCACGTGGGCCATCTGCAAGATGAACATGCTGCTGCACGGGCTGCCCGACGCGCGCATCGAGAAGGGCGACACCATCCGGGACCCGAAGCTGGTCGACGAGGGCGAGCTGCTGCTCTACGACCGGGTGATCGCCAACCCGCCGTTCAGCCTCGACGAGTGGGGCCGCGACGTCGCCGAGAGCGACGGCTTCGGACGCTTCCGCTTCGGCGTCCCGCCGAAAACCAAGGGCGACCTGGCGTTCGTCCAGCACATGGTGGCCGTGCTGAACGCCGCCGGCCGGCTCGGCGTCGTGATGCCGCACGGCGTCCTGTTCCGCGGCAGCGCGGAGGGCAAGATCCGCCAGGGCCTGCTGCAGGACGACCTCTTCGAGGCGGTCATCGGCCTCGCCCCGAACCTCTTCTACGGCACCGGCATCCCGGCATCCATCCTGGTGCTGAACCGCGACAAGCCGGCGGCGCGCAAGGGCAGGGTGCTGTTCATCGACGCGTCAGGGGAATTCGAGGAGGGCAGCAACCAGAACCGCCTGCGCGACCAGGACATCGAGCACATCGCCAGGACCTTCCACGCCTGCGCCGACGTGGAGAAGTACGCGCGAGTCGTGCCGCTCGCCGAGATCGAGCAGAACGACTGGAACCTGAACATCAGCCGCTATGTGGATACCTCCGAAGAGGAGGAGCGCATCGACGTCGCGGCGGCGGTGCGGAATCTCCGGGAGCTGGAACAGGAACGTGCGGCGGCCGAGGCGACGATGAATCGGTATCTGGCGGAGTTGGGGTATGGAGACTGACAACGGTTCCGACCTGGCGCTGAACGTCCGGTATCCCAGGACGCCGTACTGGCCGTGGTCGCCAGCCATCGGCCGCGGCGACGCCGTTCACGCGAATCCGGACCGATTCGCCGGCGAAGACGTGGTGGTGACCGAGAAACTGGACGGCGGCAACACGCTGCTGCACGCCGGCAAGGTGTACGCGCGCAGCGTGTCCGCCCCTTCCGGCGGCAAGTGGATGGCGATGGTGAAGAAGCACCACGCCTGGAAGGTGAACGAGCCGGACGCTTACCTCTATGGCGAGGACATCTACGGGGTGCACAGCGTCACCTACGCGCCCGTGGCCGAACGCGAGACGTTCTACGCGTTCGCCCTCCGGGACGGAGCAGGCGCGTTCGCGGCCTTTGACGAAGTCGAGGCGTACGCGAAGCAACGGGAGATCCCGGTCGTGCCGGTCCTGTTCAGGGGCCGCTTCCGGTCGGTCGCCGAGATCAGCGCGTTCATGAAGCAGGCCCACGGCGAACCGTCCGCGCTCGGCAGTGAGCGCGAGGGCGTCGTGATGCGCCTGGCGCGCGGGTTTCCGGCGGCGGAGTTTCAGGACAACGTGTGCAAGAGCGTCCGCGCCGGCCACGTGCAGTCCGACGAACACTGGACCCGGAACTGGAGGCCGTGCCGGATTGCACGGCATGCGGGATGATGTTGTCCGTGGGTCGAGTGAGACGATTCCAAAGGAGGTATGGAACCTCCGAGAGTTGGAGCGGGAGCGTGCGGTGGCAGAGGCGACGATGATGCAGTATCTGGCTGAGTTGGGAAATGAGCAGTAAAGTGGCTACACCTCCTGGGTGGTCATCCTCCACCATCGGAAGCATATGTAATTTCAGCCGTGGCGTTTCTTGGAAGAAATCACAGGAACGTCGGTTTCCCACGGCGGGTGGCGTTCCCGTGCTGCGGATTCCGAATGTTCAAAAGACCCTTGAGCTCACGGAGTTGATGTACATCGACGGCTTGACGGAGACTCAACGAGCAAAGGCGCGAGTAAAAAGGGGCTGGACTCTTCTGGTTGGCTCCAATGGAAATCCAAGGCGCGTTGGAAACTGTGTGTACGTAGCCGAGCCACGGGACTTTCTTTTTGCGAGCTTTCTCATTGGGGCCAGGTCGACCGACCGGGAGCGAGTGGACAATGAGTTTCTTTATAGACTGCTCAGTTCCAGACCGATCCAGAATGACGTTTGGCAGAGTGTCCAGGGCTCCACTGGTCTCAGCAACATAGATCTCAACGTTCTGAAAAGCCTACGTGTTCTGATACCGCCGGTTTTCGAACAGCGCAAGATTGCCGCCATCCTCTCCTCGGTGGACGACGCCATCGAGAAGACGCGGGCGGTCATCGACCAGGTGCAGGTCGTCAAGCGCGGCCTGATGCAGGAGTTGCTCACGCGGGGCCTGCCGGGGCGGCACACGCGGTTCAAGCAGACGGAGATTGGGGAAATTCCGGCGGAGTGGGACTGCCTCTCGCTTGTGGATTTGGCTGATCCTCGAAACGGGATTCAAACAGGGCCGTTTGGAAGTCAGCTACATGCCTCAGAGTACGTTGAAGTTGGTGTACCTGTGATCATGCCGAAGGACATGATGAACGGACATATCTCGGACGCGCACTCGGCACGGATCGCCGAGCACAAAGTTGAAGAACTCAGTCGGCACAGGGTCCAGACTGGAGACATTCTATTCGCCAGACGGGGCGACATCGGGCGCGCCGGACTCGTCACGACCGGTGAAGAGGGCTGGATGTGCGGAACCGGGTGCTTTCGGTTTCGCCCGAAAAAGCCATCAGTATCTCGTTTCTTGCGACATTGGATAGAGTGGCAGCCTGCGGTACGGTGGTTAAACGAGCACGCGGTAGGACAGACGATGCTGAATCTGAACACCTCGATTCTGGGTCACTTACCCGTCGCTCTACCGTCCGAGAATGAACGATCGGGAATTTGTAACGTTCTGGAAGCATTGGCCGAGCAGATAGAAGTGTTGGAATATGAACGGGTGGGCCTTGACACGGTCAAACATTCCCTCATGTCCGTCCTTCTCACCGGCGAGCTCCGCGTTACCCCGGACTCCTGAAGCCGCGAGTCTCCCGTGAACACTGGATGGTGCCAGCCGCACCTCCATGCGCCCCTTCGGCCATACGGGTGGGGAGCGGGGAGGCGCCCGTAGGGTCGCCTTGGTGCCACGCTTCGGCGGAAGAGCCCGGCGGCCGCAGGGTCTTCCGGTGGCCTCGATGCGCGATGTCGATCCGAGCCGGGGTTGACCGCACGTGGAATTGACACAGTGTAGCCAAACGGCTACACGATGGCGTGTCGAAACGGCGCACGCCCTCTGGAAGGCATTCAAACAGGAGCAACCGCATGCCCGTCAGAGCCCATGAGGCCAGCGAGTATCTCAGGACGCCGGAGGATGTCGCGGCGTACCTCAACGCCGCAATCGAGGAGTCCAATGGCGATCCGCGGCTGTTGATGCAGGCGCTTCGAAACGTCGCGGCGGCCAGCGCGGTGTTCCGGCCATCGCCCGGGAAGCCGACATCGACCGCGTGACTTTCTCACGGCGGTCAAGAGGACGGCTGCATCGATCGAGGGTCGTGGTATTCTGACCAGCCAGAATGACCGGATTTTCCTGGAGTAGATCATGCGTGAGGTACCGACAACCGAGGCCAAGTCGCGCTTCGCGGAGTTGCTGCGCATCGTCGAGTACGGCGAGACGGTAGCGATCACCCGCCACGGAAAGACGGTCGCCCATCTGACTCCGGCGCTCGATCAGGAACGCGCCTCGCAGAAGGAAGCCGTGGAACGCTTTCGCACGTGGCGGCGGCAACGGCCTCGTACCGGCATGACCCTGGAAGAGATTCTCGCCGCGCGGCACGAGGGCCATCGCCGGTGAGCCGCTTCGTGCTCGACGCATCCGTCGCGGGCGCATGGCTCCTCGAAGACGAGGACGACCCGGTGGCGAATGCGGCAGCGTCACGGCTCGCGACCGAGGTTGCCCTGGTCCCGCAGCTCTGGCACCTGGAGGTGCGAAATACGCTGGTCGTCGCAGAACGGCGCGGTCGTGTGGGCGCGGCGGGGCTCGAGGATTGTCTGCGTCGAGTCGGGGAACTGCCGATACGGACGGACACCGAGCCGGATCTCGGGACCGCTTTCGCGCTGGCCCGCACACACCGACTGTCCATTTACGATGCGGTCTACCTGGAGCTGGCCCTGCGAACCGACGCGCCGCTCGCCACCGTCGACCGGGCGCTGGCGAGCGCCGCCGTCGCCGTGGGCCTCCCGCTGATCGGGCCACTCCCCGAGTTGCAATAGCCATGGGGCCCCGCACGACGGGTTGGGACGAGGCGCACCTCGCGGAGGACGCCGCGGTCGAGCTGCTGGAGTCGCTCCGAGGAGCAGTGTGAACAGCGCACCGTCGCGGGCGGGCGCCAGGCGTTCGACGACGGCTGGAAGCGGGAGCTGCTACCGAGGAAGGGTATGATCGCAACGGCGGGCTCGACGGCGGTGCGATTGTCCAGACGTGCGGGAGTTCGCAGCGGGAGAGGGAGCATGGCCAGGACCGTGACCTTGCGGTTGGAGAAGGACGCGTACGAAGAGTTGCGGGAGGCGGCGGCAGCGGAACGTCGCCCGCTGTCGAATTTCATTGCGACCGCCGCCCTGGAACGGGTCCGCGAGGCGCAGTTCGTCGACGACGGGGAAATGGCCGAGATTCTGAACGACGATGCGCTGGTCGGGAGATTGCGGGCCGGCTCGCGGCAGGCTCACCGGCGCAAGGGCGACTTCGTTGCATGATTACCGGATCTTCGAGACCTAGCAGTTCCGCAAGGACCTGCGGTCGATCGCCCGGGCCGGTCACGAACGGATCGCCGACAAGCTGCGGAGGTCGGTCTATCCGCGGCTGCGCGAGCATCCTCACTTCGGACCACACCTTCGCAAGCTGAAGGACTATGCGCCGGAGACGTGGCGTTACCGGATCGGATCGTGGCGGTTCTTCTACGAGATCGATGACGGGGAACGCGTCGTCTCGATGATCGCCGCGTCTCACCGCGGTTCGGCCTATTGATGTCCATTCCACTCGCCGGCCCCTGCCACACCGAGACATGACCCCGCAGCCGGCCGGGTGGGACGAGCTGCACCTCGCGGAGAACCCCTCTGTCGAGTTGCTGGAATTTCTGGGCTACACCTACGTCCCGGCCGAAGACCTCGACCGCGAACGCGTGAGCTTCAAGGAGACCATTCTCACCGGACGCCTCGCCGCGGCCGTGAAGCGGCTTAACCGCTGGCTCTCCAGGACGAACGTCACGAAGGCCGTCAAGGCGGTGACGCACGTTCCGGCGGCCAGTCTTGCCGAGGCGAACGAGACGGTCTACACGTCGCTCACCTACGGCATCGCGCTGGAGCAGGACCGCGGCGGCGGCCGGAAGAGCCACACGGTCAGGTTCTTCGACTTCGAGAACCCCGCGCGGAACGAGTGGGTCGTCACCCGGCAGTACAAGGTCCTCGGGTCGAAGAAGCATGTCATTCCTGACGTCGTCGTGTTCGTCAACGGCCTGCCGCTGGCGGTCATCGAGTGCAAGAGCCCCACGATCGGCGACACGTGGAAGGCAGAGGCGGTCAAGCAGCTCCACCGCTACCAGGAAGCGGGCTCGCAATGGAAGGACCAGGGGGCGCCGCGGCTGTTCGACACGGCCCAGATTCTCGTCGGGTCCTGCGGCGAGCAGGCGGTCTATGGGACGGTCGGCACGCCGGCGCGGTTCTTCCTGGAATGGAAGGAGCCGTATCCCCTCAGCGTGAAGCAGCTCGGCGAGCGGCTCGGCAAGACACTCGGCCGCGCGCCGGCGCCGCAGGACATTCTGCTCTACGGGCTGCTGGAGCCGCGCAACCTGCTCGACATCGTGCGGAACTTCGTGGTGTTCGAGGTCGATGGCGGGAAGACGGTCCGCAAGCTGACGCGCTACCGGCAGTTCATCGCCGTGAACGAGGCGCTGCGGCGAATTCGGACGGCGCGCAAGCCGAGCGAGCGTGGCGGCATCGTCTGGCACACGCAGGGGTCGGGCAAGAGCCTGACGATGCTGTGGCTGGCGCTCAGGCTGCGCCGCGACGAGGCGCGGCAGCAGCCGACGGTGGTCATCGTCACGGACCGCACGAAGCTCGACCGGCAGATTGCGGGGGTGTTCACCGCATGCGGGTTCCCGAACCCCGAGCGGGCGGAGAGCGTGCGCGGCCTGCGGCGGATACTGGAGCATCCGACCGGCAAGACGGTAATGACGACGATCCAGAAGTTCCAGGAGATCACCGGCGCCGGGGACGCCGCGCGGCGGGGAGCGGTCCATCCGACGTTGTCGGAGGCCGCCAACATCTTCGTGATGGTCGACGAAGCCCACCGCACGCAGTACCGCAGCCTGGCGGCGAACATGCGCCAGGCGCTGCCGAACGCCTGTTTCCTCGGCTTCACCGGCACGCCGATCGACAAGCAGGACCGCAGCACGCTGCGGACGTTCGGCCCCTACATCGACACCTACACCATCGAGCAGGCGGTCCAGGACGAGGCGACGGTGCCGATCTTCTACGAGAGCCGGCTCCCGGAGCTGCAGATCATCGGCCAGACCATAGACCAGGTCTTCGACCACGTCTTCGCCGACCACACCGATGACGAGAGGGCCGCCATCAAGCAGCGCTTCGCCACCGAGCAGGCGATCGCCGGCGCGCCGCGCCGCATCGAGGCGGTCTGCCTGGATCTCATCGAACACTTCAGCAATTTCATCGAGCCGAGCGGCTTCAAGGCCCAGGTGGTCGCCGCGAGCCGCCACGCCGCGGTCAGCTACAAGGAGACGCTGGACCGGCTGAACGGCCCGGAATCGGCCCTGATCATGTCGGCGGGCCACAACGACGAGGCGCGGCTGGCGCGCTGGCATCTGCGCAAGGACCAGCAGGACCAGGTGATCGAGCGGTTCAAGGATGCGCAAGATCCGCTGCGCGTCCTGGTGGTCTGCGACATGCTGCTCACCGGCTTCGACGCGCCGGTCGAGCAGGTGATGTATCTCGACGCGCCGCTCAAGGAGCACACGCTGCTGCAGGCCATCGCCCGCGTGAACCGCCCCCACGGAGACGAGAAGAAATACGGTCTGGTTGTCGACTACTGGGGCGTGTCCGCGAAGCTGCAGGAGGCGCTGGCGGTCTTCTCGACCGCAGACGTTCAGGGGGCGCTCACGCCGAGCGTGGACGAACTGCCGCGGCTCGAAAGACGGCACGCGGCGGCGATGAAGTTCTTCCAGCGGATAGGGGACACGAACAACCTGGATGCCTGCGTGCGGGTGCTGGAGCCGGAGGACGTCCGGTCCAAGTTCGACCTCGCGTTCCGCCGCTTCAGCCAGTCGATGGACATGCTGCTCCCGGACCAGCGGGCGCTGGCGTATCACGCCGACCTGCGCTGGCTGGGCAAGATCCGCGGAACGGCGCGCGCCCGCTACCGGGACGACCGGCTCGACCTGTCGGGCTGCGGCGAGAAGGTGCGCCGGCTGATTGCCGACGCCGTTGCGGCGGACGGCATCCAGATCCTGGTAAAGGAAGTCCCGCTCTTCTCGCCGGAGTTCGAGGAGAAAGTCGCGGCGCTCGGGACAGACGACGCGAAGGCGAGCGAGATGGAGCACGCCATCCGGCACGAGATCAACGTCCGCATCGAGGAGAACCCGGTCTTCTATCAGTCGCTGCGCGCGCGGCTGGTGGAGATCATCGAGCAGCGGCGGCAGGAACGGCTGGACGCAGCCCAGCAGCTCTCGCTGTTGAACAGCCTGCGTGACGAGCTGCAGGTCGAACAGGCCCGGGCGCAGGACATGGGGCTCGAGGCGCGCGGCTTCGCTATCTACGGACTGCTGGAGCAACAGCGGCCGATGACCGCGCACGAGGACTCCCCGGCGTACGACGAGGCCAACCGCGACCTGGCGTCGCTCATCGACGAAGCGGTCGCGCCGTTTACAGAGCTGGTCGACTGGTGGCAGAAGGACGACGTGCAGCGGCAGATGCGCAGCCGGATCAAGCGGCAGCTCCGCGCCAGCGGCGTCGCCGGCGACACGGTGGAGAGCCTTGCCGCGGACATCGTGGACCTGGCCAAGGTGCGTAGCGGCTCATGACCAACCCGGAAACGTCCGCCGTCGCCTGGGGCGGCAGGCAACTGCCCTACACCATTCGCCGCAGCACGCGGCGGAAGAAGACGGTTGCCGTGACGGTGGATCCCACGGGCAGCGTCCTGGTCGTCGCTCCGGAACGTCTCGCCACCGACCGGCTCGACGCGATCGTGCGCCGCAAGGCGGAATGGATTGAACGGCGCCTCCGAAATGCCGGGACACACGGCCCGCCGCTGTCGCCGCGCGAGTTCGTCAGCGGCGAGAGCGTGCTGTATCTCGGCCGGCACTACCGCTTGAACGTGCATCCCGGCGAGACCGGCGCCGCGAAGCTGCGCGGCGGGTGGCTGCGCGTGCCCGCGCCAACGGGTCCGCAGCAAGGCGCCCACGTGCGGGCCGCCCTGGTCACGTGGTTCCGGCGTCACGCGGCGGTGCGGCTGCCGGAACGGGTGGCGGCCTGGCAGCCGAAGGCCGGTGTCCCGCTGCCGCGCGTCATCGTCGCAAACCAGCAGAAGCGCTGGGGCAGTTGCGACCACAGCGGCGCCATCCGCCTGAACTGGCGCATCATCCAGGCCCCGATGCGCCTGGTCGACTATGTCGTCGTCCACGAGCTGCTGCACCTGCGGCACCGCGGCCACGGCCGCGACTACTGGCAGGCGGTCGGAAGGGTCATGCCGGACTACGAGCGGCGGCGGGAAGACCTGCGGCGATACGGGGTCGGACTGGCGTGGTAGGCGCGGCGCCTGCGTGTCGCAGACTTCGGGCTCGATCGGCTTCAGTCAGCGGCGCGTCACAATAGCGCCCTCAGCACGCGCAGGCCGCGCGCCAGCGTGCGGGTGTCGGTGACCCCGAGCGCGTCCACACAGCGGCGCCGCTGTGCGGGTTCGGCGAAACGGGACAGCCCGGCGTCGAGTTCCTGCGCAACCACTGCGCCATAGGCGTACATGTAGCCGAGACCGCCCTGGCCGCCCGCATTTTTTCCTTGACAGCCCTCTGACGGCTAACGTGCTCTCGGTCGGGGATGCCGGCTACAGGGGCGCTCAGACCGGCACAGCGGCGCGCTGTGGCCCGCGGCCGGACCGGGCGATCGAAACCGACCCTTACCCCGAGAACGACCCACAGAGATGCTCTCAACCCGTTGGAAAACAGGGGCTTACAATGGATCCATGAGCATCGCATCAGACCTGTACGACACGGACGTCCCTGCCCCCAACCCGCGATCCGTCGCGGTGGGCTCACCCGCATTGCACGGCGCGGCGTCACCGCCCACGCCGCCGGACGCGGCGACCCGGCCGACACCGCCCGGCGGACTGACCGTTGCATCGCCACCGCACGCCACTGTCATCGACGTCTCGACGCCCTTGGTCCCGCCGCCGGTCGTCACCGATCCGGTGTCCCACGAGGCGCATCGTGCGGCGGTCTCCCAGCACCGCGCGGAGGCGGTGCGTCTCGGCGACGACATCGCCAAGTTGTCGGCCCGCATCCAGGCCGCGACCTACGAACTCCTCGTGCTGATTCGCGCCTTCGACGAGCGGGAGGGGTGGGAGGGGTGCCAGTCATGTGCGCACTGGCTGAACTGGCGCACCGGGCTCAAGCTGGGCGCCGCCCGCGAGAAGGTGCGGGTGGCGCGCACATTGGGTGACCTGACGCTGTTGAGCGACGCGATGCAGCGCGGACAGATCTCCTACTCGAAGGTGCGCGCCCTGACGCGCGTGGCAACTCCGGCCAACGAACGCCGTCTGCTCGACTTCGCGCTGTGCGCCCCGGCGTCCTACGTCGAACGGTTGGCGCGGGCGTGGCGCCGGGTCGACCGGGCCACCGAGGCGGCCGATGACCAACGGCGGCAGACGCGGCGGCACCTCAACACCTGGGTCGACGATGACGGGATGGTCGTCATCCGCGGCCGGTTGTCCCCCGAGGTGGGCGCGGTGGTGCGGCGGGCGCTCGAGGCGGCGAGCGACCGCTTGCGCACGGAGGTGGCCGCGGCCGACGCCGCCGAGACCAGCACGGTCCAACGTCAGGCGGATGCGTTGGGACTGGTGGCCGAAAGTGCGTTGGCGGCCGACCTCGACCGGGGGACCGCGGGCGACCGCTATCAGGTCGTGCTGCACGTCGAGGCGGACACACTCCAGACCGACGCGGCGGCGCCCGCATCGCACGTTTCCGCGGAAACGTCATCCCACGCGGTCGGGTCCACCGGACGTGGAGATGCGAACGCAGGCGGTCGCCCCGTCGCGGCGTCCTCTTCCCCTCGGATGGCCGGCCACGCCGCCCTGGAAGATGGCGACGGGCTGCGCGTCTCCGCGGAAACGTCCCGCCGCATGTCCTGCGATGCCGCGGCGGTCGTCATGCGGCACGCGCCGGATGGCGCGATCCTCGACGTCGGGCGCAAGACCCGCACCATCCCCCCGGCGCTGCGGCGGGCGCTGCAGGCGCGCGACCGCCAATGCCGGTTCCCGGGCTGCCACGCCCGGCGCTGCGATGCGCATCACGTCCGGCACTGGGCCGACGGCGGGGCGACGCGGCTCGACAACCTGGTCCTGCTCTGCCGGCGGCACCACCGTGCGGTCCACGAGGAGGGCTTCACGGTCCGGCTGGACCCGACCGGCGATGCCGAGTTCTGCTGGCCCAATGGCCGGCCGTTTCCCGCGGTACCGCCTCCACCCCGTTGGAGCGGCCCACCGCTGGCGCCGACCGACGCGCGCCTGGCCGCGTCCGCCATCGTGATCGACCCAGACACCGCGACGCCGGACTGGCACGGCGAACCCCTCGATGTCGGCTTTGCGATTGACGTCATGTGGATCCCGCGCACGGCCGCCGGTGCCGAGGTCGGCGCGCCGTTGTTACGACCGGGTCTCGGTGCGACGCGCGGATTCGCCCCGGGCTGATAGATGTGATCGTTCAATAGGTTGTCCAATCGAGCCCGACCGAGGAAACTGAAGGTGCGACCTAACCAGTTTGCCGGAAGGAGACCCGAGTGGACAACCATAAGAACGCCAAGTTGACGCCCCAGAGTCGAGCCGTCATCGTCCGGCGGGTACTCGTCCAGGGCCAGCCCCCCGCCGCGGTGGCACGCTCGCGGAAGGCCCGACTCCATGAGATGCTGCAGGACCTCTGTGAGACCGCTTGAAGGCGCTGTGCCGAGCGTTCGGCTTCGACGATGCTGGCCGAAAGAAGCCGGACCTCGCCACGCGTCTTCTGGGTCGAAGCCCCCTGTGCCAATAATCTGTGAGATAACCTCTCTGTTGAGTTTAGTGTAGGGGCGGGAGAGGTTGGAGAGATGACGCGCATGCCAGACGCGGTGGAGACGAGCGGCCGCTCCTGGCACACCGCTACGGGTTAGCGACAATCACCTCGATGGTTGAAGCCCGGATCGTATAGCCAATTGTGTCGAACTCTACCTCGTCGGCGCGTAGTTCAACAGTGCCCACTGCCAGCACGACGTCCCCAGACAGGACCATCCTGGAGTCGGCTGGGTCTTGGCCAGGCAGGGACACGGTGTCACCGCTCGCCGCAAGGGGGGCGCGATCAGGATCAATGGCGACCTCGACGTTGCCCGATGCGACAAGTCGTGATGACCCCGTAAAGACCTCGGCTCGATCGGCTCTGATCTCCACGATCCCGACCGCAATCTCCACGCCACCTGTCAGTTGGAGGCTGTTAGATGCAGGAGGCTGTGCCGTGGCGGGCGCCGAAGCAACCGCCGCCAGACAGACGACCGTACCGATCACTATGACGATTGCAGATCTCATCTCTTCTCCTGTTCCGTCATCGGGACGCTTCTATCCTATCGCTTCTGGTTGTTTCGTCTGACTGAGAGATCGATCCCGCCTTGTATCTTCCGATTCGTGGGTCTCGTCGCTGCAGGGTACCACGAATCGGACGGTGACGGAGCAACAGCTCGATTCGCCTATCAGCCCGTGGTAGAACCCCGCGTTGCACCGAGATCTGGTCGTAACAATGCCGCGCCTGGCCAGCGCAAGGCGCGACGAGGGAGCAAATTGGGGCATTTGTGACCGAGGAGCAACGCCGCCACGTGGGATGCAGCGCCGATCGAATGCAGTGGGGCTTTCACCTCGGGCTGTTAGCCTGGGCGTTGCCCGTCCGCTCGATCAGAGCCCGAACGATTGCGTGAGACCACCCCGCACCCGCAAGGTTGGGCCAAGTCGGGCTCACTCGGCTTCAGCCGGCGGCGCGTCACAAGAGCGCCCTCAGCACGCGCAGGCCGCGCGCCAGCGTGCGGGTGTCGGTGACCCCGAGCGCGTCCACACAGCGGCGCCGCTGTGCGGGTTCGGCGAAACGGGACAGCCCGGCGTCGAGTTCTTGCGCAACCACGGCGCCATAGGCTGATTCGGCGGCCGCCATCGCCATGGGCCAGGACGCCGGCGGCCAGCGTGCGGCCATGAAGGCGAGATCAACGAGATCGCGGGCGTGGGTCGAGCCGTCCCGGCCCCGATCGGCATGGGCGAGCAGTTTTTCGGCTATGCACGAGGTGCGATCCAGCACTTCGACGGGAAACAGGCCGCTGGCCGTGCCCGACAGCGCCAGACGAGCTTCAAAGATGATCTCGAATTTGACCGGCTGTTCGTCGACACGCAGGAACGTTCGAATGCCGTACATGTCCGTGCGCACATCTCGGATCAGTTCGTAGTCCCCTGCGAGGATCTCACCGAGCGAGCGTGCGGTGACCGCGGTCCGCAGCATTCGGTACCCGGCACGGTCCGAGCAGAGGAAGTCGATGTCGACCGATTCGCGAAACTCGTCGAGCTCCATCACGATGCGGGTGCCGCCGCCGAAGTAGCACCTGGCGGACGCGAGCAGCTCACGGTTGAGCGATGCCAGCACGCGTCCGACGAGGCGATGCCATGGTCGGCGGAATGTGGCTCCCCTGGAAGCGCCGGGCGTGTGCCCGGCCGGCCCCGATGGGCGACCGGAGTCAGGCATTGATCACGCCTCCGCCGAATTCCTGCGCGAGTCGATCGATGAGCGCGCGTTCGTGTTGGGGGGTTCTGCCGAGATCGACGAAGCGCCAGTTACGCTCGTAGAGCGCGAAGGCGTCCTGACGCGTGATGTACGGCCCACGGCGGTTCCAGCACAGCAGCTCGAGACCGGGATAGTCGCCGACCCGGAGCAGCTCCTGCCCCAGGAACGCGTGCAGCCGGTCGACGAAGTGGGGCTCGCGCATGCCCGCCTTGAGGCGTGCGCAGAGCTCCGCGGGAAGCTTGACCTGATACAGATTCCAGCCTTCGGCGCGATCGCGTTGCCGCTGCCGCTGTTTCGCGGCACGAAGCTGTTCCGTCCGCCTGATGTCCACAATTCACCCTCGGCAGTGTCGATGTCATGTCATCATAGCACCGCTGGTCACCGGGATGGACGTGGACGTGGTCACCCGCTCACAGCGTGGCGCGTCCTGTTCGGCGAGCAGAATCGCCACCCGCCGCCACCGGTCAGCGCTCCGGTGCGGGCGTCCACTCGCGCGCCAGTCCCTGCGCCTCGCCAACCTGCTCGGCGGTCATCTCCGACGCGAGCTCGTCGCGCTGGCGGGCATAGAGTTCGCGGGTGAAATCGCTGTCCGCGCCGGTCCGGGCCAACTCGAGCCACATGTAGGCGCGCACCGGGTCCCGCTCGACCCCCGCGCCATAGGCATACATGTAGCCGAGACCGCCTTGGCCGGGTGCGTAGCCCTGTTCGGCCGCCGCCCGATACCAGCGCGCCGCCTCGGCGTCGTCTCCGAGCACGCCGCGGCTTCTGAAATAGAGCAGGCCCAGGTTGTATTGCGCCGGCGCGTGGCCCTGCTCGGCGGCGAGCCGGGTCCAGCGCACCGCCTCCGCGTCGTCCTGCGGCGCGCCGCGGCCGGCGTAGTAGCGGCTGCCGAGCTCGGTCTGCGCCTGCGGGTCCCCGCGGTCGGCCCGTTCCTGCAACCCGCGCGGCACCTGCTCCGCCCCGGGCGACACCGCCAGCACCACGACCAGCAGCGCCGCCATGAGTCCCGGCAAAGATCCCGTACGCGCACGGCCGGTGGTCATGTGGTCGCCCTGTCTCGAACCGCCGGGGAAGACGGTGCGCCTGACCGACATACTACCGCCCGTGCCGCAGGCGGGCAACGCTGCGGCGGGCGGGCGCTCGGCCACCGGAGATCAGCGGCGTGTCCGGAAGGCGGATCTCCGGGGTCATGAAACGCCGGCAACCGAACACGCTCACCGCGGCCTGCGCGCCCATTGACCTCCGCCCACCTCTGCATTACTCTTTTCGTTGTTTTCAACTATCGTAAGGAACAGAATGGAGACTGGGAAAATCACCAGCAAGGGTCAAGTTACGATTCCGAAGAAGGTCCGGATGAAAATGGCGGTCGCTGCCGGCGACCGGTTGGCCTTCGAATTCGACGACGAGGGCGGGTTGCGCGTCGTTCCCCTGCGACACCCCGCGAAACCTCTGCGGGGATTCCTTGCGGAATACGCCACCGGCCGGAAGGCGGGCGACGAACGGATCCGCGCAGCGCTCCGCCGGCGCGCAGCACGCAAGCACGGGCGGCAATGATCGCGTTCGACACCAACGTCCTGCTGCGACTGCTGCTGAATGACGATTCAGATCAGGCCAAGCGGGCCTAGCAGCCCGTGGTGAAAGCCCCACTGCATTCGATCCCCGCTGCATCCCGCTGCGCGTCGTTGTTCATCGGTCAAATACTGCCGGTATTCTCCCTCTTCTCGCCTTGCTCAGCGGGCGCATCGCCGATCTCGGTGCAACGCGGGGTTTCACCACGGGCTGCCAGGACCTCATTGACCACGCCGTCTCCGCGTCCGACAGAGTCCTGCTGCCGGATATCGTTCTCTGCGAGTTGGAGTGGGTGCTGGAATCGGTCTACCAGTTTCCCAGAGCAGGAATCGCCCGGACGTTGCGGCGCCTGCTGGACGCGCAAGAATTCGCGTTCATGAACCGCGCCGCAGTCAGGCAGGCCCTCGACAGTTACACCCGCGGCCAAGCCGACTTTTCGGACTACCTCATCGGTGAATCCGCTACGCTTGCGGGCGCCACGACAACGTACACGTTCGATCGAGTCCTGAGTCGGAGCACCGGGTTCAGCCGGCCTCGCTGACAAGGCGGTCAGCTGGAGGCCGCGGCCCGGCTGATCGAGCCAATGCTTGACGAAGTCGTGTTTGCGGGCGGATGCGTACGCGGACTGTTGTCGTCGTGGCTGCCGCCCCAAACTGACGTAAGCTGTCGAGAGCGTCCAGACGAGAGGGGTGCGGTTGATCATGCGATTGAACTCGACGGTGCGTTCCCTGCGCGCGGGCCGCGCGGTGCGCCCAAGCCGCGTGGTGCTGGCGGTGGCGGCGGTGCTGGCGGCCGGTCTGTGCGCGCCGGCCACGGTCCCGGCGCAAACGGTCCCGCACTACGAGGTGGACCCGTTGTGGCCCGCGCTGCCGCTGGGCGACCGCTGGCTCACCGGCGGTCTCGGGGGCATGTGCATCGACGGCCGCGATCACGTATTCATCCTGAATCGACAGAACGTGGTCGCCGACGACCTGGACGGCGCCCGGCCGGCCCCGCCGGTCATCGAACTCGACCCGGACGGCCGCGTGGTCCGGGCCTGGGGCGATCCGGAGCTGCTGGGAGACCGCCTGCACGATTGCCACGTCGACGAGGATCTGCACGTGTGGATCGTCGCGGCGGGAACCGGCTACATCCAGAAATACTCGAACGACGGCAGCGAGCTGCTGCTGCAGGTCGGTGAATCCGGCGTGTTCGATTCGTCCGACGGCACACGCACCGGCCGGCCCCTGAACTCGGACCGGGCGCGGTTCTTTCTGCCCGCCAGCGTCGACGTCGACCCGCGGTCGGGCGAGATCTACGTGGCCGACGGCGAGACCGCCAGGGGCAACCAGCGCATCGCGGTGCTGGACCGCGACGGGCGGTTTCTGCGCCAATGGGCGCTGCACCGGACCGACGCCGAGCGCGGCCTCACACCACTGCCCCACTGTGTGCGGCTGTCCCACGACGGCCTGGTCTATGTCTGCGACCGTCAGGCCGACCGCATCCAGGTGTTCGACCGGATGGGCGCCTTCATCCGCAACATCGACGTGCCGTTCGAGCCGCTGACGCCGCCCGACGGGCGCCCCAGCGGCACCCGGGGCACCGCCGTGGTCCTGGCCTTCTCGCCCGACCCCGAACAGCGGCTGATGTTCGTGGTGAACCAGAACAGCGTGATGGTCCACGTGCTGGACCGGCAGACCGGGCGGGTGCTGTCGAGCTTCGGGGGCGGCCCGGGACGGTATCGCGGTCAGTTCACTTTGCCCCACGGCATCGGCGTCGATTCGGCGGGCAACGTCTACGTGGCCGAGCAGGAAGGCCGCCGCATTCAGAAGTTCAGGCTCGTCGCCCGCTAGACGAATCGCAGGGCCGACCCGACAGCGGGCCGGAACAATGAAATAATTCACTCGACCACGCGGTCACACCGGCGGCGGGGCGGTCGCGGCTCGCAGCACCGCTGTGGGTCAGGCATACGGCGCGGCGGTGCAGGCAGGGGATGCTGGAGGATGAACGTGATGTGTGCGAGACGTGGCAGACGTGCGGCGCTGGCCGGCGTGCTGGCGCTGGCCAGCGGGCTGGCGGGATGCGGCGAACGGCAGAATCCGTTCGCACCGGTCGGCAACGTGTTCTTTACCTTCACGGACCTGCGCGGCGGAACCGGCCCCCTGTCGGCGGTCGGGGACGTGCTCACCATCAACTACGTGGGGTGGCTGCACGACTCGGGTGAGACCGACAACAAGGGCCAGCAGATCGGCGCCGCGAACGACCAGACGTTCGTCCTGGGCGCGGGTCAGGTGATTGCCGGGTTCGATCAGGGACTGGTCGGAATGGGCGTGGGCGGGTTGCGTCGGCTGAACATCCCGCCCCATCTGGCGTTCGGTTCGAGCGGCTCGGACAACGTGCCGCCGGATACACCGCTCGTCTACGACGTCGAACTCACCGGCCTGCGGGCATTGACCACCGACAGCGCGCCGTTCCAGATCATCGATCTCAAGGTCGGCACCGGCCCGGAGGCCGTCAATGGCGACACCCTGACCGTCCAATACGCCGGCTGGCTCTACGATGAAGACCAGGTCGACCACAAGGGGCTGCGATTCGAAGTGGGCCCCGCCAACGGCTTCACCTTCGTGCTCGGCACCGGCCAGGTCATCCCCGGCTGGGACCAGGGATTGGTCGGGATGCGCATGGACGGAGAACGGCGTCTCATCATCCCCCCCGAGCTGGCCTACGGCTCGGCGAGGCGGGAGCTGATTCCACCGAATGCGACCCTCGTCTTCGACATCCAGCTCGTGACCCTGGAGTGAATCGACGGACCGCCGCCCTGTCCGGGCCGGGCGGTCCTTTGGCAGCGGTTGGCGGGCTTGCGGCAGTCGACCTGCCGGTGGTACGTTTGCGAACCTGATCATGAGCGTCTCTCGGGCTGCATCCAGCGGCCTCACAATCTTCTTCCCCGCCTACAACGACGCCGGCACGATTCCCAGCATGGTGATCAGCGCGGTGACGACCGCGCGCGAACTGACCGACGACTTCGAGGTCGTGGTCGTCAACGACGGCAGCCAGGACGCCACCGCCGCCGTGCTCGACGAGCTGTCACGGATGTGTCCTGCGCTCAGGGTGGTCACGCATCCGCACAATCGCGGATACGGCGCGGCCTTGCGCACCGGCTTCGCCTCGGCGACGAAAGACTTCGTCTTCTACACGGACGGCGACGCCCAGTACGACCCGCGTGAGCTCGCCGACCTGTGGGCCCGCATGACCCCGGACGTCGACCTGGTCAACGGCTACAAGATCAGCCGCTCCGACCCGCTGCACCGCATCATCATCGGCCGGCTCTACCACCACGCGGTCAAGCTGCTTTTCGGACTGCGCATTCGCGACGTCGACTGCGACTTCCGGCTGATACGCCGCGCCTTCCTGCAGCGGTTGCACCTGGAGAAGGACAGCGGCGTCATCTGTCTCGAGCTGATGAAGAAGGCGCAGGACGCCGGCGGCCGCATCGTCGAAACGCCGGTGCACCACTATCACCGGGTCTGCGGACAGTCGCAGTTCTTCAACCTGCCGCGCGTGGCGCGCACGCTCGTCGACATCCTGAAACTGTGGAAGGTGCTTGTCTGGCGCAGGTCGCCGACCCCCGCGGCCCGATCCGAGACGCCGCCGGACGTGCGGCCGCTCCCGGTCACAAAACGCCTGGACGACCGGTAGCCGTCCGTGGCACACGTCCCGCGTTGCGCCGAGGATGCCGGAATCCGACGAGATGCGAGTGATGATGCTGCCCGACCGTCAGGCGCATCTGTGGTGGACCCGCCCTGACCGGTTCGACGACCCGGACGGACTGCGCCGCGGCCTGCTGACCGACGACGAGCGCCGGAAGATCGACCGCTTCCGGTTCGCCCGCGACCGGCGCCTCTGCCTCGTCAGCCGGGTACTCGTCCGCACGACGCTGTCACGCTATGCGGCGGTTCCGCCGGACGCCTGGCGATTCCGGTGCAACGACTACGGACGACCGGAGATCGACGCCCCCGCCTCCCCGCTGCGGTTCAATCTCTCGCACACGCGCGGCATGGTCGCCTGCCTGGTCAGTCGCGACCGCGAGGTCGGCGTCGACGTCGAGTCCTGCTCGCGCACGGGCGCCTGGCTGGCCCTCGCGAATCGCTATTTCGCGCCGCGGGAGGCTGAGGCGCTCCGTGCGGTCGCGCCGGTGGACCAGCCGCGGCGGTTCCTGGAATACTGGACCCTCAAGGAGTCGTACATAAAGGCGCGCGGCCTCGGTCTGGCGATCCGGCTGGCCGACTTTTCGTTCGACCTGCCGCCGGCGACGCCGGACGATGTACGCATCCGGATCGCCAGCGCCCTCCGCGACAGCCCGGCGCGCTGGCAGTTCGGCCTGCATGCGCCGGGCGGACGGCACCTGGCGGCGACCGCCGTGGAACGCGACGCCGGCGGCGCACCGATCCAGGTCGTCCCATACGAGGCGGACAACCTCTGGTGATCCGCCGCCGGCGGTCCGGGACCGGCGCCGCGCGCGGGGCGGTCTCAGCGATGGAACACCGGGCCGTGCGTCTGGTGCGACGCCGGCGGCCCCGGCAGGATCTCCCGCAGATAGCCGTCGATTCCGCGGTCGCGGCGCCAGTGTTTCGGATAGCCCAGCGAGACCTCTTCGAAACGCACCCCGTCGATCCAGTCTGTGGTTCGGACGTGGAGGTGTCCGGTCACGACGACCTGCGCCCCGAAGCGCGTGTGCCACTGCTCGGTGCGCCGCGTGCCGCACCAGATCGAGAAGCGGGGAATGCGTGGCACGCGCACGAGTTCTCGTCTCAACGGAAAGTGGTTCACCAGAATCAGCGGATGGCGCGCCGCCGCCAGCCGGCGTTCGGTCTGCTCCACTCGCGCGTGGCACCATGCCGTCCGCGTCGCATAGGGATCCGGCGCCAGGTACCGCTCGTCGGCGCTGCGCACCCCCTCCGCTCCGGCCCAGGCGACTGCATCGCGTTCGTCGATGGTGTCCGGGCGGAAGCTGTAGTCATACAGCACGAACAGCGGCGCGATCAGGCGCCGGGGCTCGCGCGGCCAGAGGGTGTAGGGATCTTCGGGAGTGAGGACCCCGAATCGCCGGCACACCTCCACTGCCGCCTCGTACCTGGCGACACCCCGCACCGCGTCGTCCCGGCGACTCCAGAGCTCGTGGTTGCCCGGCGTCCAGAACACTCTCGCGAAGCGCTCGACGGCGGCGCCCAGACCCAGTTCGAGGTGGCGCTCGGTCTCGCCGACGTCACCGGCGAGAATCAGCCAGTCGTCGGGCCGCGCGCGCCATGCCTCGAGCGCCTCGCGGTTGACCCGGTAGCCGAGGTGCAAGTCGCTGAGCGCGTAGAGTTTCACGGCCTGCTAGCGTACTTGTTTTCGTCGCCGCATCGGGAACCTCGAACACATCGGGGCACTCGCCGTAGTATCGTCAGGACGAAACAGCAGCGCCATGACGCATCCTTCAGACACCCCCGCGCTCCAATGCCGCCAACTGGTGAAGCGGTTCGCCGAGACGACCGCCGTGGACCGGCTCGACCTCACCGTGCCGCCGGGGACCATTTTCGGACTGCTTGGTCCGAACGGCTCCGGCAAGACCTCGACGATCCGCACCGCGCTGGGCATCTACGTACCTGACGGCGGGACGATCGAGGTCCTCGGGTCGCGCGACCCGCTGGCGGTGCGCGGGCGCGTCGGCTACCTGCCCGAGGAGCGCGGACTCTACGCCAAGATGAAGGTCGGCGAACAGCTCGCGTTCCTGGCGTCCATCCGCGATCTCGACCAGCCGGAATCGCACCGCCGGGCGGGCGCCTGGCTCGAACGGATCGGATTGGCCGCCAACACGCACTCCCTGACGGGCGAGCTGTCGAAAGGCATGCAGCAGAAGGTCCAGTTCGCGGCAGCGGTCCTGCACGACCCGGAACTGATCGTGTTGGACGAACCGTTCTCCGGGCTCGACCCGGTCAACGCGAAACTGCTCCAGGAGTTGATTCTGGAACAGCGGGCGCGCGGCGCCACCGTCATCCTGTCGACGCACCGGATGGAGCAGGTGGAAGCGCTGTGCGAGTCGATCTGCCTGATTCACCAGGGACGACCGGTGCTCGCCGGCAACCTGGCGGAGATCAAGGCCGGATACGGCCGCAACACCGTGGCCGTCGAGTACCGCGGCGCCGCCGGCGCCCTCGACGATCTCGACGGGGTCCGCCGGTGTGACGATACCGGTCAGGAAGCGCGTCTCGAGTTGGCGCCGGAGACCGACGGACAGGCGGTGATCCGCGCCGTGCTCGACCGGGTCAGCGTCCAGAGCGTGCGGCTGGAGCATCCCCACATCGAAGAGATTTACCTGGAGACGGTCGGCCGCGACGGTGCGGGCGCGCAGGAGGTGGTCGCGCAATGAACCTGACCCAGGTGCTGAAGATCGCCCGCCGCGAGTATCTCGCCCGGGTGCGGAGCCGCGCGTTCATCCTCATGACGATCCTGGTGCCGGCGCTCATGGCCGGCTACATGCTCGTCATGCCCATCCTCTTCTCGAACACGGGCACGGACGAGCTGAGGATCGCGGTGGTCGACGCCGAGACCGGGCTGGCCGCCGCGCTGGGGGAACATCTCGGCCGTATCGACCGGCCGCGCATCACGGTCACCACACAGACCACGGTGCCGGATGGGTCGGACGCGTCGAGGGCGCCGTTCACCGCCGGCGTCCGGGAGGGGCAGATCGACGGCTACCTGCTGCTGCGCCCGGACCCCGACATCGTCGCCCGCGGCCGCTACTACGCCCGCGAGACCGGCAACCCGACCGTGATGAGCGAGCTGGAGCGAGCCGTGGAAGCGGCAGTCCTCGATCGCCTGCTCGTCGACACCGGGGTCGATGTCGCGCAGGTGCGGGCGTTGCAGCGCTCCTCGCTGGACACGGTCACCGTATCGGAGGAGGGAGAGTCCGAGGCCGGTTTCGCGGTCGCGTTCTTCAGTACGCTTGCCCTGGCGATGCTGCTCTACATGGCGATCATGATCAACGGACAAGGCATGGCGATGGCGATCGTCGAAGAGAAGGCGTCGCGGCTGATCGAGGTCATCCTCGGCGCCGTCACCGCCGGCGAGTTCATGACCGGGAAGATTCTGGGCGTGCTCGGATCCGGACTGACGCAACTCGCCGTCTGGGTCGGCGCGGCGCTGGTCGGCCTGCTCTACGCGCTGCCGACGCTGTCGCTGTCCGCCGACCTCGGCGGCGTCGATCTGAGCGCGATCCTGAACCTGCAGTTGATCGGCTACTACTCCATTTTCTTCACGCTCGGCTACTTCCTGTACTCGATCATGTTCGCCGCCATCGCCGCCACCTGCACCAGCACCGAAGAACTGTCACAATCGATGTTCGCTGCCGTGCTGCCGCTCGTCGTGGCCCTGATGTCGAGCTTCTACGTCGTCGCGAACCCGGCCACCACGGCGGCGCGGGTGCTCAGTCTGCTGCCGCCGTTCACCCCGCTGGTCATGCCGGCCCGCATCAACGTGCTGCCGCCCCCGCTCTGGGAGATCTGGTTGGGTATCGGCCTGCTGGTCCTCGGCATCGCGGCGTCCGGCTGGCTGGCCGCCAAGATCTTCCGCTTTGCGCTGCTCATGCATGGCAAGCGGCCCACGCTGCCCGATCTGCTGGGCGTCCTGCGGGCCTCGTGAACCCGGTCCTGCCTCCCGGCCGGCCGGACAAATGCCACGGGGCTTTGGCGGCGGACTGGTATGATGCTGTCTGCATTGCGCCGCCGGGACCGCGCGTTTGTCCGTTCAGGTGTCGTCCCGCACGGTCGCGCGAGGCCGCAGACCGAAGAGGACCGATGTCATGAGAGTGCTGCCGATACCGACCTGCCTGACCGTGGCGCTGCTGAGCGTCGCGGGATCCGCCGCCGCCCAGGAGCCCTCGACCGCCAACGGCGAGTGGCCCTCCTATGGAGGCAACCTGACCCACGACCGCTACTCGCCGCTCGATCAGATCGCGGCCGACAACTTCAGCGATCTGGAGCTGGCCTGGCGGTTCAACACGGACAACCTCGGCCCGCGGCCGGAGAACAACTACCAGTCGACCCCCCTGATGGTGAACGGCATCCTCTACGTCACGGCCGGGTCCAGACGCGCCGCGGTCGCGCTCGATCCGGAGACCGGCGAGCTGCTCTGGATGCATCGCGTCGACGAAGGAGAACGTGGAGCGACCGCCCCACGCCGGCTGTCCGGCCGCGGACTCACCTACTGGAACGACGGGGCGGACGGCGTCATCCTGTATGTCACCCCCGGGTACCAGCTCGTCGCCCTGAATGCGCTCACGGGGCACCGCATGGAGGGTTTCGGCGACGGCGGCATCCTCGACCTGAAACAGAACATCGACCAGGACCTCGAACCGACCTCGGAGATCGGGCTGCATGCCGCCCCCATCGTGGCCGGCAACACGATCATCGTCGGAGCGGCGCATCTGCCCGGCGGGGCGCCGCCCTCCCGCACCAACGTCAAGGGCTTTATCCGGGGCTTCGACGTCCGGACCGGCGACCGCAAGTGGATCTTCCATACGATTCCGAACGGCGACGAATTCGGCAACGACACCTGGGGCGACGGGTCCTGGCGCTACACCGGCAACACCGGGGTCTGGGCCCAGATGACCATCGACCCCGAGCTGAACATGGCCTATTTCCCGGTCGAGGCGCCGACCGGTGACTACTACGGCGGGCACCGTCCCGGCGACAACCTCTTCTCCGGCAGTGTCGTGGCGGTCGATCTGGATACCGGCGAGCGGGCCTGGCATTACCAGACGGTGCACCACGACATCTGGGACTGGGACCTGCCGGCGGCCCCGGTGCTGCTGGACATCACCGTCGACGGGCGCGACATCAAGGCGCTCATCCAGCCGACAAAGCAGAACTACATGTTCGTGCTCGACCGCCAGACCGGTGAACCGATCTGGCCGATTCCGGAGGTGCCGGTCCAGGCGGGCGACGTACCGGGCGAGTGGTACGCGCCGACGCAGCCGATTCCCAGCAAACCGCCGCCGGTCGACGAAATCGACCTGAACGAGGATCTCCTCGTCGACTACACGCCCGAGATGCGGCAACGCGCCGGGGAGATCTACGCCAGGCACACGATCGGCTGGCTGTACGACCCGCCTACCGTGGCGCGGCCCGACATGCTGGGCACCCTGCAGCTTCCGAACTCGACGGGCGGCGTGAACTGGCCCGGGGGAGCGGCCGACCCCGAAACGGGGTTCTTCTACATCTACACGAAGACCCAGATCGGGGCGCTCGGGCTGGTCAACGACCCGGACCGCTCGGACATGGACTTCATTCGCGGCCGGCCCGACGGGGTCGGCTTCCGGGACGCGTCGACCAGTATCGACGGCTTCCCGATGATCAAGCCGCCCTGGGGCCGGATCACCGCCATCGACATGAACGTCGGCGAGATCGCCTGGCAGATTCCGCACGGCGAGGCCCCTGACAACATCCGCAACCACCCGCTGCTCGGTGGTCGGGACATCGGGCGGACCGGGTGGCCCGGTCGCGTCGGCGTGCTGGTGACGAAGAACCTGATCGTTGCCGGAGAATCGGGGAGCTACACCACGGAGACGGGTGACACCGGTGCGATGCTGCGCGCCTACGACAAGGCGACCGGCGAAGAGGTGGGGGCGGTTTACATGACCGCTCCGCAGTCTGGATCACCCATGACCTATGCGGTTGACGGCCAGCAGTACATCGTGGTGGCCACCAGCGGCGGCGGTCAGTCGGGCACGCTGCTCGCCTATACGCTGCCCTGACGCAGCCCGCTCGACCGTCGGTCCACACGCGCAACGCCGATCCGGCGTCGGACGCGTGCCGCAGGCGCCGGCGCGGACGTCCGCGCCGGTCGACCGTCGCTCGAGCGGGCCGTCTCCTCCATGACCATGACCGCGACGCGGCCGAGCTTCTACGCCAACGTCTCCCGCACCTTCGATCACGCCGCCGCCTTCGGCGACTATCCCCCTGGTCTGCTGGACCAGATCAAGCGCTGCAACGCGGTCTATCTCATGGAGTTCCCGTTGCGCCGCGCCGACGGGAGCATCGACGTCATACGGGCCTGGCGCGCCGAGCACAGTCATCACCGCCTGCCGCTGAAGGGCGGCATCCGCTACAGCCCGCAGGTCAACCAGGACGAGGTCACGGCGCTGGCCACGCTCATGACCTTCAAGTGCGCGATCGTGGATGTCCCGTTCGGCGGCGCGAAGGGCGCGGTGCAGATTGACACCAGCACCTGCACGGATGACGAGATCGAACGGCTGACCCGGCGTTACACGCACGAGCTCGTGAAGAAGAACTTCATTGGCCCCGCCCTCGACGTGCCGGCGCCGGATTTCGGGACCGGGAGCCGCGAAATGGCCTGGATCGCCGACACCTACATGCAGCTCCGGCCGAACCAGATCGACGCCCTCGGCTGCGTGACCGGCAAACCGGTGGACGAGGGCGGTATTCATGGACGGACCGAGGCGACCGGCCGCGGGGTCTTCTACGCGCTGCGGGAAGTCTGCGCGCACGCCGCAGACATGCAGCGGCTCGGACTCGCCCCCGGTATCGAAGGCAAGCGTGTCGTGGTGCAGGGGTTCGGCAAGGTCGGCTACTGGGTGGCGCGGTTCTGCGAAGAGGGGGGCGCACGCATCGTGGGCCTCGCCGAGCGCGACGGCGCCATCGCCAACCCCGGGGGGTTCGACCTGGAACAGGTCAAGCAGCACCGCGACGCCACCGGCTCGCTGCTGCACTTCGCGGGCGCCGACACGCTGTCCCGTTCAGCCGATGTGCTGGAACTCGACTGCGACGTCCTGATTCCGGCCGCCCTGGAAGGTCAGATCACCGCCAGCAACGCCGCCCGGATTCGCGCCCGCATCGTGGTGGAGGGCGCCAACGGCCCGACCACCCCGGAGGCGGACGAGATACTCCACGACCGGGGCGTCCTTATCGTCCCCGACATCTACGCCAACGCGGGCGGTGTGATCGTGTCGTACTTCGAGTGGCTCAAGAACCTCTCCCACGTCGGCTTCGGCCGGCTCGAGAAGCGCTATCAGGAAAGCGCGTACGGCCGCCTGCTCTCGACGATCGAGTCTGCGACCGGCACGACGATCACCGCCGACGAGCGTCGAGCCGTCATTCGCGGCGCAGACGAGTTGACCGTCGTGAACTCCGGACTTGAAGAGATCATGGCGGTCGCCTACGGCGAGATTCGCGATGGGCGTCTTTCCCTGACCCTGCTCCGCAGACTGCGCGGCGGCGACCAGCGTCACCAGCGGCAGCGGGCGCAAAATCTCCTCGACCGGAGATACGTTCGCTGCGCATGGCCGCCATGGTGAACGCCATCGACAAGGTGGCGCGATCGTATCTGTCAATGGGCGTCTTTCCCTGACAGCCCGTGGCAAAAGCCCCGCTGCATTCTGCGTTTTCCGGTAGACGCACAGGGCAACCACAAGGGTTGCCCCTACCCTTCTTGCTCAGAACCGGGCAACCACAAGGGTTGCCCCTACAGGTATGCTCCCTCGTCGCGCCTTGCCACGCGGGCGCATCGCCGATCTCGGTGCAACGCGGGGTTTCACCACGGGCTGCTGAACACTCGGAAACAGTGGTTCCCTGGCGAAGACCGACACGGCAACACAGTTATGTTGCCCAGTACACGGCAGATGGGCGCTGCAGTGACGGGCGCGACGGGGTGGACGGGCTCCATGCGTGACAGGTGCGTACGCCGATTGGTCACCTACCTCCGGCGGCAGCGATACTCCGAATGGCCAAACACACCGCGCGATCAGGTGCTCTTCGTCCGGGCTGCCATTCGCCGTTGCACACACCGCGCTACTCGCTGTGATCGGAACCGGATAGAACGCCAGCTATTGTGCGAGGGAGGGATTCTTCAATGTACGACACCATCCAGTACACCGTCGACGAGCCGATCGCGACGATCACCCTGAACCGCCCGGACCGGCTCAACGCCCTGACCGGCCAGATGCTGGCCGAACTGCAGCAGGCGGTGGCGGCCGCGGAGGCAGACGAACGGGCGGTGGCGATCCTCCTGACCGGCGCCGGCCGCGGGTTCTGCGCGGGCGCCGACATGGCGCGCCTGCAAGCCACCTCGCAGGGCAAGACCCGCTCGTCGGTCGCGTTCGAACCGGGCGAGAAACCGGGTGACTACGACATGCTCGGCGAGGGCTACCGGCAGGGGCACGCCTATCTGCTGGCGGTCCGCAAGCCGATCGTGGCGGCCGTCAACGGACCGTGCGCCGGACTGGGGTTCGTCATCGCGATGCTGTGCGACATCCGGTTCGCATCGGACCGCGCCCTCTTCACCACGGCGTTTGCGCAGCGGGGACTGGTGGCCGAACATGGGGTCAGTTGGATCCTGCCGCGTCTGATCGGGCCGGCGCGCGCCCTGGACATCCTCCTCACCGGGCGCAAGTTCGATGGCGCGGAAGCGGAGCGGCTCGGTGTGGTGAACCGGATGATCCCGCACGACCGCCTCCTGAGCTACGCGCGCGAGTATCTGACGGCGATGGCGGCCACCGCGGCGCCGAAGTCGCTGCAGACCATGAAACATCAGGTCTACAAGCATCTCGACGCGCCGCTGGGCGGCGCGTTGCGAGAATCGATGGCGTTGATGGAACGCAGCCTGCGGGATGCCGACTTCAAGGAAGGGGTCGACTCGTATCTCGAGAAACGCCCGCCGCGTTTCGCGCGGGTCACCGTCGGCTGACCGTCCCAGATGCGCGTCCCGCGGCAGACAACCGGCGCAGCAGCCCGGCGACCGGACGCGCGCGGCCCCGGCCGCTCGCGCTAGCGCAGATCGATCGCGACCAGCGTGTCGCCGTTGCGCGCATAGAGGCGGCCGTCGGCCAGGGCCGGATAGGCCCGCACGACGCCGGGGAGGATCGCGGCCCCGGCGAGCGGCCGGAACCCGTCGGGCGAGGCATCCGCCAGCAACAACTCACCCGATTCGCGCAGAATCACGAGACGGCCCCCGGCGAGGGTGATCGATCCGGCGCCGAAGCGCTCCTCGCTCCAGCGCACCTCGCCGGTCCGCAGGTCGACCGCGCGCAGGCTCGGTCCGTACTCCTGGCGGCCGTGGTAGCCGTACAGCACGCCGTCGCGCACCACGGCGGTGGCGTAGTGATTCGTCATGCTGTCGTCCCCGGCCCACTCCTCGACCAGCGCCGACCCCTCGACCCGGAACAGCGCGGCGCCGGTGCCGTAGCTGGAGGAGATGAAGATTCGCTCGCCGACCACCAGCGGTGTCGCCGCGTTGACCGACGCGCCCAACCGCGACCGCCAGCGGCGCTCGAACAGGACGGCGCCCGATTCGGGGTCGAGACCGACCAGCCCGGTCCGCGTGAAGAAGAGCGCGTGCCGGCGCCCCCCGAAGTTGGCGCCCACCGGCGACGAATAGCTCGCCTCGTCGGTCGTTGCGGTCCAGAGTTCGGCGCCGGTCCGCGCGTCGAACGCCACGATACCGCCGCGCCGCCCGCCGACGTTGGCGATCAGCCGCCCGTCCTCGACCAGCGGCGAGCCGGCGGCGCCAAAGAAGCCCTTGGCGACGGCGTAGCGCGCGTGGGTATCCACGTTCCAGGCGCCCGCACCTGTCTCGAGGTCCACGGCGTGCAGTTGGCCCTGAGCGCCGAACACGTAGACCCGGCCGCCGGCGACGACCGGCACCGACCGCGGCCCTTCGTCGAACCCGAAGTCATCCCGGTAGGTCGTCGGGTAGTCGTAGCGCCAGATCGTCTCTCCCGACTCGACCGACAGCGCCTCGACCACTTCGCTGGCCCCGACGCGGTGGAACAGGATGACGCGGTCACCCACCACCGCCGGCCCGGCGAACCCGGCGCCGACCGGCCGCTGCCACAGCCGCGCCGGGCCCTCCGCGGGCCACACCTCCGCAAGCTGCACGCCGGAATACGTCCCGTTGCGCGTCGGCCCGAGAATCTGCGGCCAGTCCTGGGCCACGAGCGCGACCCCCGCCAACCGCACAGCCGCGACCGCCGCGCCAACGCCGAAGATGAGCATCAACCGCCTGCGTGGTGTCATCGGGGTTCAGTCTCCTTCAGCGGTAGCCGGGGTCGGTCGCCAGAACGGCATAGACCGAGTGGTCGACCCAGTGATCGTACAGCCACTCCGCGTCCCGGAGTTGCCCTTCGAGGCGGAACCCCAGACGCTGCGGCACGGCGCGGCTCCGATGGTTGTCGACCGCGCACCGTATCTCGATGCGATGCAGCCCCATCACACCGAAACCGTAGGCCACGAGCCGGCGGCACGCCGCCGTGACCAGCCCCTGGCCCTGGAACTCCTCGCCCACCCAGTACCCGAGCGCGGTCGCCCGGTTTCGCCAGTCGATGCGATGATGTCCGATGACCCCCGCGATCTGGCCCCGCCACATGAGCGCCGCCTGAAAGCCGTTGTTGTCACGCACCTGGACGAGCGTGGCGCGAATGAAACCGCGCGTGTCCTCGACCCTCCGGATACCGTCCAACCACGGCAGCCAGCGGCGCAGGTAGGCGCGATTGCGATCGGTCAACCGAAACAACTCGTCGGCGTGACGCATCTCGAGTGTGCACAGGTAGAATTCGTCATTGATCGCGAGCGTCGGCATTTGGTGAGCGGCGCGATTATATCGTGCGGTCAACACCGGTCCGACAACCCTCTTTTTTTGCCACACGCCGCCAGATGACGTAGCCTTGTCCTGATACGCGGACCACGGAGTCAACTCGATGACTGTGCCACGGCGTCGTCTCGCTCGCGGACTTGCCTTGCTCGTCGCGATCGCCTGCCTGTCGGTGCTGGCAGGGACCTCCAGCGCACAGTATTTCAGCGAAGGCCGGATGCCCCCGCGCTACCCGCCCGCGTCGATGCCGGACCGGGACTTCGCGTTCTGCAAGCTCTCCTACACCAGCGTCAGATACGAAGACCTCGGCATGGGGTGGCGGACCGACTATCCGTATGCCGGCATCAACCTGATGATCCGTTTCTCCGAGCTGACGATGGCCCCGGTGAGCACGGACCGGCGGGGCGAGCCGAACCACTGGGTCGTCGAACTGACGGACCGTGAGCTGTTCAACTGTCCGTTCCTCATGGCCTCCGACGTCGGCACCATCGGTCTGAGCCGCGCGGAAGCGGACCAGCTCCGGACCTACCTGCTCAAGGGCGGGTTCCTCTGGGTCGACGACTTCTGGGGTACGCGCGCCTGGCAGCACTGGAGTTCCGAGATCGCGAAGGTGCTGCCCCCGACGGAGTATCCAATCTACGACCTGCCGCCGGATCATCCGGTGTTTCGCACGCTGTCGTATGTCGAGAAGGTGCCGCAGATCACCGCCATCCAGTTCTGGGGATGGAACCGTGGGACGACGTCCGAGCGCGGTCTCGACAGCGCCGAAGCTCACCTGCGGGCGATCACCGACGAGAGCGGCCGCGTCCTCGTGCTGATGTCCCACAACACCGACGTCGCTGACGCCTGGGAGCGGGAAGGTGAAGATCCGCTGTACTTCAAGCAGTTCTCGCCGGACGGGTACGGACTCGGCATCAACGTCCTGCTCTACGCGATGAGCCACTAGCCGCATCATGACCAAGAACGATTGCCGCCGCCGTCGCGTCTGGGGCGTGCACGCCCTTCTGGTGCTCGCTCTGCTTGCGCTCGCTGCGCCCGAGACGCCCGCACAGAGCGTCGGCGTCCGCATGGTTCCCCCCGACGGGGACGGTGCGCGCTACTGGTCCCGCTGGCGCGGACCGTCCGGACAGGGAGTCGTGGAGGGCAGCGGGTATCCGGACACCTGGTCGGACACGGCCAACGTGCACTGGAAGGTGCCGGTGCCCGGCATCGGCCACTCGTCGCCAATCGTCTGGGGCGATCGGATCTTCCTGACGACATCCAGGAACCGGGGGCAGCAGGTCTCGATTCTCTGCTTCCGGCGGTCCGACGGGGCGTTGTTGTGGGAAACGGACGCGCCCGAGGGCCGCGCCGAACGACATCACGGCAAGAACACGCCGGCGTCAGCGACACCGACCACCGACGGCGAACGGGTCTATGCGTCGTTCGGCAGCCGCGGCATGATGGCGGTCGATTTCGAGGGCAATCTCGTCTGGCACCGCGACCTCGGCCGCATCGACAACTATCACGGTCCGGCCGGCTCGCCGCTGCTCTACCGCGACACGATCATCATCTACCAGGACCAGGACGGTGGAGCGTTCGTCATCGCACTCGACGCCCGCACCGGCGAGACCCGCTGGCGCACCGCGCGGTCGGCCCGGGTGGGGTGGGGTACGCCGGTCGCCATCTCGGTGGGCGACCACGACGAGCTCATCGTCAGCAGTCAGCAACTGGTGCAGTCCTACGACCCGGCCACCGGCGACGAGCTCTGGCGCTGCACCGGCATGTTGCGCGAGGTCATTCCGACGCCGGTCGTCGGCCTCGGACTGGTCTTCTGCACGTCGGGCCGCGCCGGTCCGACACT
Organism: Vicinamibacterales bacterium; assembly: GCA_965220695.1. GTDB lineage: Bacteria > Acidobacteriota > Vicinamibacteria > Vicinamibacterales > UBA8438 > UBA9620. The sequence goes on from OZ244838.1 coordinate 2,643,348, forward strand.
GGCGATTCGGCCGGGGGGCCGCGGCGACGTCACCGACACGCACGTCGAGTGGCGGACGTCCCGCGGTTCACCGTTCGTGCCGTCACCGATTCTGTACGGCGACTACCTCTACACGCTCAACGACATGTCGAGCATCATCACCTGTCTGAACGCCAGAACCGGGGAGACGGTGTGGCAGGAACGGCTGGGTCGTCCGACGCGCGAAGGGATCTCGGCGTCGCCGATCATCGTCGACGACAAGTTGTTCGTCACGAACGACAACGGTCAGACGTTCGTCCTGAAGACGGGTCCGGAGTTCGAACTGCTGCACATCAACGACATCGGGACGCGGACCCTGGCCACGCCCGCGCTCGTTGACGGCATGTGGTACATCCGCACGACCGGCGAACTCATTGCCATCGGCTGACGCCGGCGGCACTGTGCTCCGGCGGCTCAGAACGTTGCGATCGGGTTCAATGGCGACCCGGTGCCCCCTTCCACCGCGAGCGGCGCCGCCGACAGCATGAACTCCCACCGATTCTGGCGGGCCGCCTCCGCGGCCAGCGCTTCGAGGTCGAGGTTGTCGAAGATCCGCACCCCCATCGCGACCAGCACCAACTGGTGAATCGGCTGCGGCACGCCGTCCACACCGGAGGGCAGCGCGTCGTTGGTGTAGTCGCTGCCGATCATCGCGACGTCACGCTCGCGAAGCCAGGGACCCACCGACGCGTGCAGCCCGGCCGCCGAGCGCCCGGTGGCCCACGGCCCCACGTCCGCCCGCCGCGCCCAGCGGCCCGCCCGAACCAATAGAATGTCGCCCGGTTCGACGCGAGCGCCGGTCTGCTGCTCCCACGCTTCGAGATCCTCGACGTAGATCGGGGTGCCGGGCTCCAGATACTCGACCCCCTTCAGACGCGCGATGTCCATCAGGACCCCCTTCGTCAGGAGGCCCTGCTTGACATCGAGAATCGACAGCTTCGCGCAGCCCTCCTCCGACACGTCGTCGGCGCGGGTGAACCCGTTGTACATCTGCCCGTTGTGCGCCATGTGGCAGAGCGAGTCCATGTGGCTGTGCGCGTAGCCGTGATAGGCGACGTTGAAGCGATCGCTGACGAATGGGCCCGGCCGGTTGAGCCCGAGCATCTCGTGGGCGAACGGCGAGGTCGCATCCTCGGCGCGCTCGGTCAGGTAGTTATGGGACAGCGACACGGAGACGCCGGCCCGCACGAGGGCGGCCGCCTGCCGCCGCTTCTCCGGGGTGATGAGGTTGAGCGCGCCCAACTGGTCGTCGTCTCCCCAGCGCCCCCAGTTCGAGAGTTCCGTCATCCAGGCCTCGACCATCGCCCGGGTCACGTTGCGGTCGGTCTGGGCCCGCACCTCGAAACGGCCGGACCCGGGAACGACGGCCAGCCCGATCGCCACGGCCGTTGTCGCCAGCGCACGACGTCCAGTCCACTGCATGCTTCTCCCCCCTGACTCGTTCTCGAAAGGGACGCGGCGGTTACGGCGTCCGACGCCCCTCCGTAATCCGATAGAGCTTCGACGCCGTGCGAATGAACAGGCTTTCGTGCGCGATCGCCGGCGTCGCCATCGTGAATTCCCCGAGAGCGTTGGTGTCGAGGACCTCGAACTCGGCTCCCGCGCGGATCACATAGGTGTCACCGTCTTCGCTCAGCGCGAAGATCTTCCCGTCGTAGGCCCAGGGCGACGCGGTGAACGCCGCCCCGACCGCGATACGCTGCCGCCCGTAGACCTCGTCACCGGTGCGGGCATCGTGGGCGGTGAAGAACCCGCGGTCGAGCAACGTGTAGTAGTAGTCGCCATAGAGAATCGGCGACGGATTGTAGGGGCCGGCCTGCGGCCGATACCAGGCGATATGCTCGTTGCTCGTCTCGCCCGGCGCCAGGCTGATGTCCCCGGAGGCGCCCGGCCGGATCGCGAACACCGGCCGGATCTGGTCGCCGATGTAGCCTGACGCGATATACAGCAACCCGAACTCGGTGAACGGCGTCGGGATGGTAATCGATGACATCCCCGTCAGTTCCCAGAGCAGGTTGCCCTGCAGGTCGTATGACCGCACCTTGCCGGTGCCGGTGGTCACCAGCTCGGTCCGCAGGTCGTGCTCCCACACGAACGGCGTGGACCAGTTCGACCCTTCGTCGCGATCGACCCGCCAGATCTCGGCCCCGGTCTCGGCGCTCAGCGCCATCAGATAGGACTGCTCGTCGTTGTCGTTCACGATATGGAGCCGTCCGTCGTGCAGCACCGGCGAGGCCGCCGTCCCCCATCCGTAGCGGGTCCTGCTCGGCGCGATTTCCCGCGACCACAGCAGGCGCCCCTCCAAATCGAAGCAATACACCCCGACGTTGCCGAAGTAGACGTACAGCCGTTCCCCGTCGGTGACCGGGGTCTCGGAGGCGAAGGTGTTCTTCAGATGATGCCCCGTCCGGGGCGCGCCGCGGTGCACCTCCCGCTCCCAGCGCAGCACGCCGGTGGCGGCGTCCACCGCGTAGACCATCCAGTGATGCACGTCCGCCGGGGTTCCCCGGTCGCCGCCGTAGTACAGACCGCCCTGTGGGGTCTCGACGTCGCCGTCGCTGATCACCGAGGTGAGGAACACGGCGCCGCCGGCCACGATCGGCGAGCTCCACCCCAGTCCGGGGATGTCCGTCACCCAGGCGACGTTCTCGGTGGCGCTCCAGCGCGCGGGGAGACCGGTCTCGTCCACTACGCCGCGGGCGCCGGCGCCGCGGAACTGCGGCCAGTCGTCGTTGGCGGCCGGCCGGGCGCCCATCGCCAGGATGCCCGCCAACACCCACGTCCATTCCCGTGTCGTCAGTCTCATGGTCGTTGCCGATGATGCCCGCCGCATCGCGGGCTGTCCAGCGAAATCAGCCGGCGCCTGTACAATCCGGGCATGCCGCGACCGTCGCCGCCGCCGAACGACCTTTGCGACTGCACGGCGCGCGAGCTCGCCGCGCTGGTCCGCCGCAGGCAGGTTTCCGCGCGTGAGGTCATGACCGCCCACCTGACACGCATCGAGCAGGTCAACCCCGTCCTGAACGCCATCGTCACCCTGCTGCCGGACAGCGCACTGGCGGAGGCGGACGCCGCCGACGCCGCGCTGGCGCACGGGGACGACCCGGGGCCGCTGTGCGGATTGCCGGTGGCCCACAAGGACCTCTTCGTCACCGCCGGCATCCGCACGACGTTCGGCTCGCTGGCCTTCGAGCACCATGTGCCGGACGAGACCGCCCTCATCGTCGAACGCGAGCGCCGCGCCGGAGCCATCACGCTCGGGAAGACCAACACACCCGAGTTCGGCGCCGGATCGCAGACCTTCAACGCGGTGTTCGGCGCGACCCGCAACCCCTACGACCCCACCAAGACCTGCGGCGGCAGCAGCGGCGGCGCCGCGGCGGCGCTGGCGGCCGGCATGGTGCCGATCGCCGATGGCAGCGATCTGGGCGGATCGCTCCGCAACCCGGCCAGCTTCTGCAACGTGGTCGGATTCCGCTCGTCTCCCGGTCGTGTCCCCCGCTGGCCCAGCGCGGCGCCCTGGTTTCCGTTCGACATCCACGGCCCGATGGCCCGCACCGTCGCGGATGTCGCGCTCGTGTTCGACGCCATCGCCGGACCAGATGCGCGGGCGCCGTTGTCGCTGGGGATCGCGCCCGAGAACACCGCCGGACGGCTCGAACGGGACTTCAGCGGCACCCGCATCGGGTGGACGGCCGACCTCGGGACGCTCCCGGTGGAACCGGCCGTCACCGCGGTGTTCTCGGGCCGGCGGGCGACCTTTGAAGACCTCGGCTGTATCACGGACGACGATTGGCCCGATCTGTCCGGGGCTGACGAGGTCTTCACCACGTGGCGCGCCTGGTTCTACGACCTGGCGTTCGGCGCCACCCTCGATCGACATCGGCCGCTGCTCAAGGACACCGTCGTCTGGAACATCGAAGCCGGCCGCGCCCTCGGCGGCGCGCACATCGCCGCCGCCGAACGCGCCCGGGCGGCGCTCTACGACCGGGTCCGGCGATTCCTGGAGACGCACGAGTATCTCGTGCTGCCGGTGGCGCAGGTAACGCCATTCCCGGTCGAACAGCCGTACGTCACCGCCATCAACGGCCAACCGCTGCCCACGTATCTCGACTGGATGAAGTCCTGCTGTCAGATCAGCGTCACCGGACTGCCGGCCATCTCGGTCCCGTGCGGGTTCAGCGCCGCCGGGCTGCCGGTCGGTATCCAGATCGTGGGGCGGCCCTACGACGATCTCGGGGTCCTGCAGCTTGCCCACGCCTTCGAGCAGGCCACCGGATTCTGGAGACGGCGCCCCCCGATCCTGCCGGCGCGCTGACCCGGCCCCGTCCCGGCGTCGCCGCAACCAGACTTCCGGGCCGCCGCACTGGCATCGGCTGTCAGGAAGTGGTACAACGCTCGGGACGCGCTGTGCGAACACGAATGTCAGATGTTCCGGGAGCGGCGGGCACGGAGGCAACGATGGGAACGCGATTGATTCGAGGACTCGGTGTGACGGGATTGGCGGTCCTGCTGGCGGCCGGACTGGCCTGGGTCGGCTCCGGCGCCGGCGCGCAGGTGGCGCTGGACGCGGACGATATCGGCGGCGTCGTACGCGGCGCCAACGGACCCGAGGCGGGGGTCTGGGTCATCGCCGAGACGGACGAACTCGACACCCGGTTCCGCAAGATCGTGGTGACGGATGACGCGGGGCGCTACACGCTCCCGGATCTGCCGCCCGCCCGCTACGACGTCTGGGTCCGCGGATACGGCCTGACAGACTCGGCGCCGGTGACCGCCCGCCCCGGCGCCACGGTGGATCTGCAGACGGTCGTCGCCGCGACGCCGCGCGAGGCGGCCGTGGTCTATCCCGCCAACTACTGGTACTCGCTCGTCGAGGTCCCGCCGGAAAGCGCGTTCCCCGGCACCGGCGAGAACGGCAACGGCATCTCCCCCGGCATGCGCAACCAGGCCGCCTGGATCGACGGACTGAAGCAAGGGTGCCAGTTGTGCCATCAGCTCGGCAACCAGGCGACCCGCGAGATCCTGAACCCCGGCGACTACGACTCGACCGAGGCCGCCTGGGCCCATCGTGTCCGCGTCGGCCAGCGCGGCTCGCTCATGAGCGGCGGCCTGCGGCGGTTCGGGGCGGAACGGGCGGTGGCGATGTATGCCGACTGGACCGACCGCATCATGGCCGGCGAGGTGCCCGAGGCTCCGCCGCGGCCACAGGGCCAGGAGCGCAACGTCGTGCTGACGATGTGGGAATGGGGCGGCGAGACCGGCTACATCCACGACGAGATCGCCACCGACAAGCGCAACCCGCGGGTGAACGCGGGGGGTCCGGTCTACGGCGTGGAGTTCGCCAACGACAAGCTGGTCTGGGTCGACCCCAGCACCAACGAGGCGCGCGCGATCCCGGTTCCGGTCCGCGACACGCCCGGCGAGGGAGACTTCAGGTCCTACATCGATCAGGAGAACCTGGAACCGTCGATCTACTGGGGTGACGAACTTGTCTGGAACAACCCCGGCAACCCGCACAACCCGATGATGGACGGACAGGGGCGAATCTGGATGACGCACCAGATCCGCGGCCCCGGCAACCCGGCGTGGTGCCAGGAAGGGTCGGACAACCGCTTCGCGCAGCACTATCCTCTTTCGCGCGCCGCGCGGCACATCGCCTACTACGACCCGGCGGATGGCGACGTGACGCTGATCGACACCTGCTTCAACACCCACCACCTGCAGTTCGGGTACGAGGACGGCGAACGGCTGTATCTGAGTTCCGTCGGTCCCGTCATCGGCTGGCTCGACGTCGATCTGTTCGAGGAGACCGGCGACGCGCAGGCGGCGCAAGGCTGGTGCCCGCTGATTGTCGACACCAACGGCGACGGCCGTATCACCGAGTGGGTCGGCCGCGGCGGCCAGCTCGATCCGACCAGGGACAAGGAAATGGGCGCCGGCTGGTATGGCATCGTGCCCGACCCCACCGAGCGCAGCGTCGTCTGGGCGGCGTCCGGAGGGGTGCCGGGGCAGATCGTGCGGCTCGCACTGGGCGACAACCCGCCGGAGACCTGCATCGCGGAGTACTATCAGCCGCCGTTCGAGAACCAGGAGGCGCCGATCCAGGGGTACTCGCCCCGCGGCATCGACATCACGACCAACGGCATCGTCTGGACCGCGCTCTCGGGCAGCGGCCATCTGGCCAGCTTCGACCGCAGCAAGTGCGACGTACTGAACGGCCCGACCGCCACCGGCCAGCATTGCCCGCAGGGCTGGTCGCTCTACGCCACCCCCGGCCCCCAGATGAAAGGGGTCACCAGCCACGGCAGCGCCGACTACCACTATTACAACTGGGTGGACCAGCACAACACGCTGGGACTCGGCGAGAACGTCCCGATCGCCACCGGCAGCACCTCCGATTCGCTGCTCGCGTTCCTCCCAGACTCGGAGGAATACGTGATCATGCGCGTCCCCTACCCGCTGGGCTTCTACTCGCGCGGCATGGACGGGCGTATCGACGACCCGGACGCCGGCTGGAAGGGGCGCGCGGTCTGGGCCGACTACGGCACGAACGCGGTCTGGCACTCGGAAGGCGGCAAGGGCACGCAGGGGAACCTGGTGAAATTCCAGATTCGCCCCGATCCCCTCGCGCACTAGGAGTCTGCCAGCCGACCGGCAACGTTGCGGAACACGGCCCGGAAGGCAGACCCCTTCCGGGCCGTGTTGTTGTTCACGGACTGGCGGCATTCGGTCTCACGATGAGCAGCGCGGCTGCAGCGGATCCCACGGCCCACGTCGCGGGCGATCTGGCGCTCGTGCTGGTCGGCGGCGGCGCCCGGGCCGCCTATCAGGTCGGTTTCCTGCACGCCCTCATCAAACAGCACCCCGATCTGCAGCTCCCGATCATCACCGGCACGTCGGCGGGGGCCATCAACGCCGCGTATCTGGCGGCCCAGAGCGGACCGTTGACCGCCGCCATCGACGGGCTGGCCCAGCTCTGGCGCCGCCAGCGTGTGGATCACGTGTTCCGGGTCGACAACCGTTCGCTCATCAATCATGTCCTGCGCTGGGGCATGAAGCTGGTCTCCGGCGGCGGATCGCTCGCGCCGCAGGTCCAGGGCTTGCTCGACACCGCGCCGCTGCGGCAGTTTCTGCATGACTGTTTCACACCGGCGGACACCGGTGAGATACCCGGCATCGCCCGCAACATCGCGGCGTGCCGCCTGCGCGCTCTGGCCATCACCACCAGCAGTTACGATACCGGGCGGTCGGTCATCTGGGTCCAGGGCGCCGATATCGAGGATTGGGAGCGGCCCAACCGTCACGGCCGCAACACGCGCCTCACGGTCGAGCACATCATGGCCTCGGCCGCGCTCCCGCTGTTCTTCCCCGCCGTCAGACTTGACGACGGGTGGTACGGCGACGGCGGCATCCGGATGACGGCCCCCTGCTCGCCGGCGATCCATCTCGGCGCCGCACGCATCCTGGCCATCTCCAATCGCCACACGGGCCGGGGCGACGCGGCGGCGGCGGTGAGCCGCGCCCATCCCCAACCGGCCCTGATTGCCGGGCAGCTCATCCGCACGATGCTGCTGGACGATCTCGATCGGGACGAGTGGAATCTGCGGCGCCTCAACCGGCTGGTGGACCGCCTGCCGCCCGGCCAGCGCGAGGGGTTGCGCCCAATCGACCTGGTGGTGATCCGGCCGTCATGCGATCTCGGCGCGCTGACCCGCGAATTCGAGCCGCGCCTGCCGCGCCTGTTCCGTCACCTGACCCGCAGCCTCGGCTCGCGCGAGATGGCCAGCCAGGACCTGCTGAGCCTGCTGATGTTCCAGGAAGACTACATCGACCGGTTGCTGGCGATCGGCGCGGCGGACGCCGAACGGGAAGCGGACCGGATCGCGGCGCTGCTGGCGGACACGAACGAGCCCTGATCGCCAGGCAGGGCGTCCGATCACCCGCGCGGCATCGAGGTCAGACGGAAGCTGTCCATCGCGTCCGGCAGATCGGTCCGGTCGCCGTGGTCGGCAAGCATCGCGGCGCCCGCCTCGACCCCGGACCGCAGCGCCGTGCCGGTCGACGCGACCGACGGATACGTCCGGTAGTTGCCGGCCAGATACAGGTTGCGGCAGGTCGTGTCTCGCACGGGCGGGTTCCGATAGCCGGGCCGGAACACCGGCGAGTACATCGGCAGGCGGTTGACCTGCGCCCAGAACGGCTTGAGGTCGAACCCGAACACCCGCCGGAAATCGGCGCGATATGCATCGAGCACCTCCTCGTCGCTCTGCGCAAAGAAGGCATCGCGGCGGCTCGGGAGATGGCTCATGATGTTGAGACAGGTGTCCCCCGGCGCCCCGATCGTCGGGTTGAGCGCGTTCAGCGCGAAGATGCCGCAGGCACGGCAATCGAGGGACGCCAGGTTCATCCAATAGAACTCGGGGGTGATTCGCTGGCGGGTGGCGAACATCGCCGACACCACGGCGGTATAGCGGATCGCCTCGAGGTCCGCCCGCGCCACGCCGAGCAGGCGCTCGTAGACTTCGGTCGGCACCGTACTGACGACCAGATCGGTCGTCAACCGCGTGCCGTCGTCGAGTTCCACCGCCGTTACGCGATCGCCGGTCCGGACCAGACGCGCAGCCGACGTGCCGAGCCGGACGTCGACCGCCCGCCTCGTGAGCAGCCGGGTCACACCGTCGCACAGCACCTTGGTCCAGTTGCAGCCCGGGATATAGCCGAGCGGCGCCGAACCCTCGCGAAAATACAGGCGTGCGCCCAGCCAGGCCGCGCTGACCTCGTCGCAGGGCCGGTCGAACTTGAGCCGCGTCAGCGGGTCGAAGATCGCGCGCCGTACGCCAGGACCGGCCCAGGTGTCGATGAGATCGGCGGCGCTTCGCGCGCTCCAGTCGCTCCAGTCGCTCTTGCCGAAGCAGCGCACCATCAACCGCGCGAAACGCAGCTTGTCCGCCACGCTCATCGGGAATCTGAGGAAGTCGACCGGATGGGCCAAATCGTACAGCCGGCCGTCGATCCGGAACAGCAGCTTGATCTTGCGCCAGCGCACACGGGCCGCCACGCCGATGTGATCGAGAAAGTAGAGCAATCCCCGGTCGCGGTGCAGGATATGGTGATAGGCGAGCGGATAGAATCGACCGCCGGCCTCGAACGTGCCCGCGAGCCCCCCCAGCTGCGGGCCCCGCTCGACGATCGTCACCCGTGTCCAGCCGGCGCGCGCCGCCGTGTACGCGGCGGCCATGCCGGACAGTCCGCCGCCGAGGACCACGACCCGTGGAGTCGGCATCAGGCGCGGGGCGGTGACGGCGGGAGATCCGGGACGCCGGTCCAGCCGTCGATCCACTGCGGGCCATACACCGCGTGGGCGCGGATAGGGCGCCAGTACCGCTCGGCGTATCTCGCCGTCCAGAGCCGATAGTAGGCTTTCGCCCCCAACAGACAGGCGCGAAAGAGCGGCGTGTCGAAAAAGAGCCGTTTCAGCACCGACCGGCGCAGCAGGTGCTCGACCATCGAGACGGTGTTGTGGCGGGCGGGCACGAACGGCACGACCGAGGCTTCGGGCGCCAGTCCCCTGACCTCGATGCGCGCACGGTCGGTGACGCCGATGCCCCGCTCGGCGCAGCGCTGCAGATGCGGCACCGCCGCCGGGTCGATCCCCATGCAGATCGCCTGCACGGTATCCAGCGCCACCGGGTCGGTCGAACAGAGGATCCGGTCGGCGAGTCGCGGCCGCCCGGACTTCGGGCCGTTGCCTTCGAGCCCGACAGTGGCATCCATGACGCACAGTGCCGGACGGACGACCTGATTGAGATCGGACAGCGCGTCGTCGAGCACCAGGTGATATTCGTGGCGCATCCTGTTCAGGCATCCCCACTGGTTCTTGAGCGCCCCCGTGATCACCGTCTTGGCGTGGGTCTTCATGACCGGCACGGTAATCAGCAGCGTGTCACACAGGATGCGGGGTACCTGCACCTCCTTCAACACCACGTTGCCGGGCATCGCCACCGTGACGGTCGGCGACCGCTCCATGTTGACCCACTCGACGCCGGTCCGACGGCAGACGGCGGCCATGCCGCTGCGGTGAAACGCCGACTCGACGTCCTCCAGCACCTGGTCGGCCTCGACCATGTAGATGGCGCCGACGTGCTCGCGCAACTCCAGGATGAGCGACTCGGCGACCAGGGGGGAGGTGATGGATCCGGGAATGAACAGGTCCCAGCCGAGATTGACCTTGAGCGACACGTCGGCGCCGCGGGGAACCGCGCGCCGCCATTCGGCCGCGTCGAGCGCTTGCCGCACCGCGGTTCGGACATCGTCGACCACCGGCTCGACCGCGACGACGGACCGTGGGCCGTCAGGCAGAAACTCTGACACCGTCCCCCATTCTCCAATCCAATGCCGGCGCCCGCGGAACGGCGTCCGCTATCGAAGCGCCGCCCGCACCGGCCGCCCCGGCGCAGCACCATCGACGAGCGCTTCGTCGCGCACGACGAAGGTGCCGGCGACCAGAACGTGCACGATACCGTCCGAGTAGCGGTCCGGCTGGTCATACGTCGCACGGTCGATCACCCGCGCCGGATCGAACAGCGTCAGGTCGGCGTCGGCCCCGGCCTGGACCCGGCCCTTGGCCGCCATGGCGGGAACGACGGCCTCCAGATGACGGGCCGGCATCAGGGTCATCTTCCTGAGCGCGTCCATCAAGGTCAGAACGCCGCGGTCCCGCACGTAATGTCCCAGAATCCGGGCGAACGTGCCGGCGCCGCGTGGATGCGCCCGTCCCTCGCTGAATGGAATGCCGTCGCTGGCGGCGATGACGTCGGGCTGGCTCACGATCCATTCGTTCGTCGCCTCCGAACGACCATGCGTGATGACCCAGCCCCCCTGCTCCCGGTACGTGCGAAACGTCTCGCGGGTCAGCCGCTCACCCGTCTCCACCCACTGAAGCTGTCCGTACTCGTCCGGCGGCCGGTCGACCCAACGGTCGAAGAGGGCCGATTCGATGCGGCTGGCGCTGGCGGTGTACGGGTAGGCCTCGGTCGTGACGTCCACGCCGCGCGCCTGCGCCCCGCGTATGAGCTCGAGCGCGGCGGGCGCGGACTCGCCGGCGCTGCTGTTCATGTGCACGATATGCACGGCGGCGCCGGTGCCGGCGGCGTTGGCCACCACTTCCTGGAACGGCGCGATCGCCCCGCCCGCGCTGAAGGCGGCGGCCGACCTGAGGTGGATATGGACCGGCACGCGCCGCGCCGCCGCCACCCCGAACAACCGCAAGAGTTCTTCGTGGCTGGCGCCGGGGGTATAGCTGATGCCGAACCCGACACCGAGCCCGCCGTGATCGAGACCCTGCTCCAGCAGGCGCGTCAGGCGCTGCAACTCTTCCTCGGACGCCGCGTCGTACAGATACCCGTCGTCCGTCCCCACCCGCCCCAGCGAGAATGTGCCTTCGTCGTTCCGCTGCGCGATCAGCGCGCCGAACGCGTCGCGGCGCGCCCCCTGATGACTGACCGACGCGCCGAAGTTGATCAGCGCGCGTCCCTCGTGCGCCGCGTACCAGGCATCCACCGGAAAGACGCCGATCTCCAGCTCGAGCGCCGTCGTGACCCCATCGCGGGCCTGGTATCGACGGCTCGCCGCATCCTGGCCGTGCGCGTGCAGATCGATGAAGCCGGGCGCCACGACCAGCCCCGAGGCGTCGAGGGTCTCGCCCGCCGGCGGCGTTCCGTCGGAGACCGCGACGATCACGCCATCGCGAATCGCGACGTTGCCGACGGCATCGAGCCCGCTCTCGGGGTCCATCACCCGGCCGCCGGTGATCAGCAGATCCAGCGGGTCCGCGTCGGAGGCCTGGCCGCAGGCGGCGGTCAGGCCGACCACCGCCGCCAGCGTCACCGCGCGGACCGCCTCATGGCGCATCATGACAGTCATTGTGTCTCCCTGGGGCGCGCCGGCAAAAAGCGGCGCCGCAGGACTACCAGAATCCCAGCATCCGCCACCACAGCATCCCGACCGTCAGCACGATCGCGAGATTCGCGACCGACGCGTAGAATCCGACACGCCACCAGTCTTTCAGCGTGACATAGCCTTCGATGAAGATGACCGGCGACGTCGTGGTGCCATAGTGCGTCAGACCGGCGGTCAGGTTGTTGACGAACACCAGGCTGTAGGCCACCACCGGCGCCGGTGCGCCGAGACCGATCAGCAGTACCACGAACGGGGGATACAACGCGATCGCGTGCGCGGTGGTGCTGGCGAAGAAGTAGTGGGCGTAGTAGTAGATGGCCAGCGCTGCCAGGAAGACGACGACCCAGGACGCGCCGGGAAACCATGACCCGAACCACTCGGCGAAGAGGGTCGTGACACCGGTCTCGTTCAGAACGCCGCCCATCATCAGCAGTCCGCCGTACCAGACGAAGACGTCCCACGCGGACCGCTCGTCGAGGGCGCTGTCCCAGCTCAGCGCACGGGTGACGAACAACACCGTGATCCCCAGGAACGCCACCAGCGTCGGCGACAGCCAGCCGATATATGACGAGGCCACCCAGAACGCGATCAGCCCGATGAAGACCAGACCCACGATCGCCTCGCGGCCGCGGATGGGCCCCAGCGCCGCCAGTTGCTCGCTGGCGAACCGCGACGCGGCCGGCGTCCGCTTCAGCTCCGGCGACATCAGCCGGTAGACGAGATACGGCACCGCGATGCTCGACACGATGCCTGGCCCCAGACCGGCCATGAACCAACTGGTCCAGGTGATCGTCACCCCCGCGTACTCGCCGGCCAGATCGCCCAGCAACAGATTCGCCGCGCTGCTGTAGAAGAACATCGCCGACGAGATCACACTGCCCTGATACAGACAGGTCATCAGGAAGGCGCCCAGAACGGCCGACGATGCACCCGGATTCGACTGATACAGACTACTGATGCTGCGCGCAATGGGAAACACGATGCTGGCCGAGCGCGCCGTGATCGATGGCACGCCGGTGGCGAGCGTGAGGTCGCTCAGATGCAACGCGTACCCGAGTCCGAGCGACGTGCGGCCGATGGCGCGAACGAACCAGAGGGCGATGCGCCGCGCCAGGCCGCACTCGCGAAGCGCCCGCGACATGAGCATCGCCATGAGCACCATCCAGACCGACGGCGCCGAATAGCCCACCAGCGCCCGATCGATCGGCAGACCGCCGAGCACCAGCATCCCGACGACACCCACGATGACCATGGGTGACCCGGGCAGCGGCTGCAGCATCAGCCCGCCGATGGTGGCGAAGAACACCGCGACGCGGCGCCAGCTCTGCGGGTCTATGCCCTCCGGAGGCGGCACGACATGGGCGATGACGAGGTAGAGGGCGGCGAGGGCCAGCAACCGGAGGGGTCTGACGGACGGCGTGCGCGAGTCGCTCGATTCGTCGGTCATGGCGGCGCGTCGCACGCTGGCGTGTGGAGCCCGTCTGCTCTAGCAGCCCGTGGCAAAAGCCCCGCTGCATTCGATCGGCGCTGAATTCTGCGCTTCCCCGCTGAATTCAGCTGTTTCACGCTGCATCCCGCCGATCTGCGTTGTATGCCACGAATCTGATTTGCATCTTGCGGATCGGCGTTGAAGGCCGCCGATCCGCTTGGCATCGGTCAAATACTGCCGGTATTCTCCCTCTTCTCGCCTTGCTCAGCGGGCGCATCGCCAATCTCGGTGCAACGCGGGGTTCTACCACGGGCTGCTACGAGACCCGTTCGAGCGCGACGGCCAGTGCTCGGGCGTGCCGGCCGGACGGCGCACGCACGCCGTCGTCGATGAAGGCGTCACTCATGGAGCGGTGCTCAGTATACCCGGGACGCCCGCCGGCCGCAGGCGCCGGCACCGATGCCGGATCCGAGCGCGGCGGCCGGCGCTATAATCTCCCTTCCATGCCGCCGCTGCACGGTCTCCGCGTCATCGACCTCACTCGCGTCCTGGCCGGCCCCTACTGCGCGATGATGCTGGGAGACATGGGCGCCGAGGTCATCAAGGTCGAGGAGCCGTCACAGGGCGACGACACCCGCGCCTGGGCGCCGTTTCAGGACGGCGTCAGCACGTTCTTCCTCGGTCTGAACCGCAGCAAGAAGAGCGTGGCGCTCGACCTGAAGACCACCGCCGGCGCGGACACGTTGCGCCGGCTCATCCGCAGCGCGGACATCCTGATCGAGAACTTCCGGCCGGGCAGTCTGAAGAAGCTGGGGTTCGACTATGACGCGGTGCGGCAGTGGCACCCGCAGCTCGTCTTCTGCTCGATCACCGGCTACGGCCAGCAGGGACCGAAGCGCGACCTGCCAGGTTACGATGCGGTCATCCAGGGGGAATCGGGAGTCATGCACGTGACCGGTCAGCGCGACGGCCCTCCGACGCGGGTGGGGGTCGCCATGACGGACTACCTGGCCGGTCTGTATGCCATGAACGGCATCCTGCTGGCGCTGCGCGACCGCGACGAGACCGGTCTGGGCCAGCACGTGGACATTGCACTGCTCGATTCGATGACCTCGACGCTCGCCCTGCCCGCCAACGTGTACTTCGCCAGCGGCGAAGAACTGGGCCGGGAAGGCAACGACCACCACTCGCTGACGCCGTACGAAACGGTCGCCGTCAGCGACGGTCTCGTTGTGGTGGCGGTCGGCAACCAGCGTCTCTGGCAACAGTTCTGCCAGGCGATCGGCGAACCGCAGCTCGAGACCGATCCCCGCTTCGTGACGAATACCGACCGGATGCGGCACCGTGCGGCGCTCAAGGACGTGCTGCAGCGCCTCGTCGCCGGACTGACCAGAGCGCAGTTGATCGGCCGGCTCCAGACCCACGCCGTGCCCTGCGGAGAGGTGCGCACGGTGGCCGAGGCGCTGGCGGATCCCCAACTCGCGGCGCGCGAGATGGTGGTCGAAGTCCACCATCCCGACCTGGGACCCGTGCGCGCACTGGGCAACCCCATCAAGCTGTCGCGCACGCCGGCGGTGATTCGCCGGCCCCCGCCGGGGCTGGGCGAGCATACGGCCGAGGTGGTCGAGTCGCTGACCGGCGATGAGGGATCCCCGGCGCCCGCGCCTGTCAAGGTGACCGAGTGACGTCCCGGCCGCTCGCGGGAGCGATGCTCGTCCTGTGGTCGCCGGTCGCCGTCGGACAGGCGCCGGCCAGCTACACGGTGAGCCAGGCGCGCGCCGGCGAGACCACGTATCAGGACGTGTGCGCCTCCTGCCACATGCAGGATCTGGCCGGCGCGTCGGATACCCCCGAGTTGGCGGGCGCAGCGTTCCGGGGCATGTGGGGCGGACGGCCAGCCAGCGACCTCTTCGACTACATCAAGGCGGCCATGCCACCGGCCGGCCGGAAGCCGGACGACGAGGCGCTCACGGATGTGGTTGCCTACATTCTGCGCAGCAACGGCATGCCCTCCGGAAACACCCCGCTCGACGCCACGGCGGTGGGCGTCATCGCCCGTACCTCTGCGGGCCGCTGATGCTCGGCCCGGCCGGCGGCGGGACGCCGTCCGGCCCGGACTGCTATGATGGGCAGTAAGCCTTGTCACGCGAAACTGGAGTGTCGACGTGATACCGGTCGCCTCACCGTTCCGCCCCGGCGGTCAGTACTTCGCACTGGCGGTCGGGATCGCACTCGCGGTGCTCGTCGTCGGCCTTGCCGCGTGGTTCTTCATCTCGAGCGGCGACGCACCGGCCGCTGCGCCTGAGCCGACCGTGACCGCACCGGCGCCCGCGCCAGCGCCGGCACCGCCGCCTGCCGAAGACACCGAGACCATCGACCTGCCGCCGCTGAACGACAGCGATTCACTGGTGGGCGCGTTGGTGTCGGCCTTGACCGCGCACCCGGGCCTCGCCGCCTGGCTGATACCGGACGACCTGGTGCGCCGGTTCGTGGTGGCGGTCGAAAACGTGGCCAACGGTCGCAATCCGGCCCGGCACCTCATGCCGCTGCGGCCCACGCAGCGCGTCCTGACCGCCGGCGCAGCGCCGCGGCTGACCCTCGACCGTGCCAGCTACGCCCGCTACGACACCCATGCCGAGATCGTCGCCTCGATCGACCCGGCCGGCGCCGCTGACCTGTATCGCACGATCCGTCCGCTGATCACCGCGGCCTATGCCGAACTGGGACATCCGGAAGACGGGTTCGACGCCACGCTGCGGCGCGCGTTGGAGAACCTGCTCCGAACGCCCGTCGTCGAAAGGGACGTGGTGCTGGTCCCCCGCGCGGCGTTCTTCGAGTTCGCCGACGCCGAGCTCGAAGACCTGCTGGCGGTGCAGAAGCAGTTCCTGGGCATGGGCCCGCGCAATGTCAGCGCCGTCCAGGCGAGTCTGCTCGCCATCGCCGCGGCACTGGGAATCGATCCAGCCGGTCTGCCCACCCCCGCGGTCATTCGCTAGGGCGGGCGGCTCACGCTGACGCACCACGCCACCGGTGATAAGGTGAACGGGTGCGACTCGCCCTCTGCCAGTGCAACCTCCCGGTCGGCGATCTCGATGCCAACGCGACCCGCATCCGCACGCTGATCGCGGAGGCGGTCGACCAGGGCGCCGACCTGACGATCTTTCCAGAGCTGTCGATTACCGGCTACCCGCCGGAGGACCTGCTGCTCAACCCGCGCCTCGCCGCACGCGCGGCGGAACTGGTTCGCGAGCTGGCCCCGGCCGTCACCGACACCGTGGCGATCGTCGGGTTGCCCGTCTTGTCGACCGACCTGCACAATGCGGCCGTCGTGCTCGCGGGCGGCGAGGTCGCTGCGACCTATCGGAAGCACTTCCTTCCCAACTACGGCGTCTTCGACGAACAACGCTACTTCGCGCGCGGCGACGACGGCCTCGTCATCGATCTGACAGGGGTCCGTGTCGGCGTCACGATTTGCGAAGACCTCTGGTATCCGGGCGGCCCCGGACGATGGGCGGCCGTGGACAGCGGCGCGGCGCTGGTGGTCAACCTCTCGGGCTCGCCGTATCACCGCGGCAAGGGCATCGAACGAGAGCGGATGCTGGCGCAGCGAGCCGCGGACTATGCCTGCTTCATCGCCTTTTGCAACGCCGTCGGCGGACAGGACGAGCTGGTTTTCGATGGACACAGCCTGGTGATTGACCCGACCGGCGCGGTGGTCGCCCGCGGCGCGCAGTTCGACGAAGACCTGCTGGTCGTGGACATCGATGCGGGGTGCGCCGGCCGGCGGCGGCTGCACGACCCGCGCTGGCGCCAACCATCGAGCACGGCGCCAGCGCGGGTGCGGACGGTGACGGCGCCGGGTCGGCCGCCGCGTCCGCGGGCGGCCCGGGCGCCGGCAGTCAGCACGTTGCTCGACCCGCCCGCCGAGGTCTACCGGGCGCTGACGCTCGGCACCGCCGACTACGTCCGCAAGAACGGCTTTCAACACGCGGTGCTCGGTCTCTCCGGCGGCATCGATTCGGCCCTGGCGCTGACGGTCGCCGCCGACGCGCTCGGCCCCGATGCCCTGACGGCGGTCTCCATGCCCTCGCGGTTCACGGCCGACATGAACAGGGAGGATGCCCGTGAGCTCGCCGGCGGGCTCGGCGTCGAACTGCTCGAGCTGCCCATCGTCAATCTGGCCGACGCGTACGAACGGGCGCTGGCCGGGCCGTTCGCCGACGCCGAACCGAACGTGGCGGAAGAGAATCTGCAGGCGCGAATCAGGGGCAACCTGCTGATGGCGCTCTCGAACAAGTTCGGATGGCTGGTCCTGACGACCGGGAACAAGAGCGAGATGAGCGTCGGCTACGCCACGCTCTACGGCGACATGGCCGGCGGGTTCGCCATCCTCAAGGATGTGTTCAAGACCTGGGTCTATCGACTCGCGCGCTGGCGCAACCGTAACGGTACGGTCATTCCGCGGCGCATCATCGACAAGGCGCCCTCGGCGGAGCTCAGGGCGAACCAGCTCGACACCGACAGCCTGCCGCCATACGACACGCTCGACGCGGTGCTGGAGGCCTACGTGGAAGCTGACCGCAGCCCGGCGGACGTGGCCCAGTCGGGTTTCGACCAGGCGCTCGTCGAGCGCGTCGTCTCGCTGGTGGACCGCTCGGAATACAAGCGCCGTCAGGCCCCGCCCGGGGTCCGCATCTCGGTGCGCGCCTTTGGCCGCGACCGGCGGCTGCCGATCTCGAACCGCTACCGCGGGCGGTAGCCGCCCGGGTGCGGAGCGCCCGCGTCAGACACACGCACCACGCAGGCCCGGTGACCGGTTACCGCGGGCCGCCGGATTCGGGGTCCAGGGTGAGCATCTTCCCTTTCAGCATCTGCTGCAGGAACCGCGCAAGCCGCTGGTCCGCCGGCTCGATCCGGTCGCCGAAGCGCTCACGCAGGCGCGGCACGATGTCGGCCAACGAGGTGCGGCCGTCACACGCCTTCCAGATCAGCGAGCCGATTTCGTCGAGCCTGATGCGGTAGTGCGGGTCCCCGACGAGGCGGGCCAGCCGCCGGACGAGACGGTTGGTCCCGAAGCTCGGACGCAACAGCACGCAGCGCCCGTCTTCTTCACGCCAGTCGAGCATCCGCCGCGGGCGGACACCTGCGAAGTCGAGCCCGGCGGTCATCAGCGCGCGGCAGGCCCCGACGATATATCACCCTGACCGGCCTTCTGCGGCAGGATGACCAGCATGTAGTAGAGCAGCACGAACACCAGGGCCCCGAGCAGCGCACTCTGCCCGAATGACGGCAGCACCTGCACGATACCGAACAACGTGCTGCCCCCGAACACCACGAACGCCAGCAGCACCGCCATCAACGCCTCGCCCGCGATGAACCCGGAGGACAGCAGCACGCCGGTATTGGTGGCGCGCGTGACCGCCGCCTCGTCGGCGTTGCGGGCGGCCAGCGCACGCGACAACATCCACGCCATCAGGCCGCCGACGAAGATGGCCGAGGTCGACTCGAACGGCAGATACATGCCGACCGCGATCAACATCGGCGAGGGCGAATTGATGAGGATCAGCCCGAAGGCGAGAAACATCCCGGTGATCACCAGCGGCCACGCCATGTCCCCGCCGACGATGCCGTTTGCCATCAACGCCATCAGACCCGCCTGGGGCGCCGGCAACTCGGCGCTCCCGATCACGTACACCCGATCCATCACCATCATCGGCACGATCAGCACCAGCGCCGCGACCACGACGCCGATAATCTCCGCCATTTCCATCTTCCAGGGGGTACCGCCCAGGATGTGACCGACCTTCAGATCCTGCAGCATGTCTCCGGCGACACCGGCGGCGCAGCAGACGACCCCGGCCACGCCGAGCACGCCGAGGATGCCGGCCGACCCGGTCACCCCCATTCCCACCATCAGAATCGCGGCGATGAGCAGCGTGCTGAGGGTCAGTCCGCTGATCGGGTTGTTGGAGCTGCCCAGCAACCCCACCAGGTACCCGGCGACGGCGGCGAAGAGAAACCCCAGGACGACCATGACGACCGTCAGCACGAGCGCGCCCGGCACGCTCTGGCTGAAGAACCAGTACAACCCCATGAGCGGCACCGACAGCACGGCGATGGCGAGACCGACCTTCGTGAAGTCGATGTCCAGGTTCAGACGCGTGACCGCGGCGTTGCCGCCGCGCGCCGTCCTGATGTCGGCGAACGCGCGGCCGATGCCCTCGACGAGCGCCGTCCGCAGCTTGAAGAGCGTGTAGAACGCCGCGACGATCATGGTGCCGACCGCCAGCGGACGGATCTGCTTCAGCCAGACCTCCGTGCTGAGCTCGATGAGCGCGGGCGTGTCGGTCGCGCCGGCCGCCATCTCGGGGTTCAGAAACAGCCCGAGCGGCACCAGCAGCAACCACCCCAGCACGGCGCCCGCGAACAGCGTCGACGCGATCGTGGGACCGACGATGAACCCGACGCCGACCAGGGCCGGCGAGGCGGCCGGCGACTGCAGGATGAACCCTCCGACGTAGCTGACCTGCTGTCCGAGCATCTCGATGGTCGAGCGGCCGAGGTTGACGAAGGTGGTCGCCGAACTCGACACGATCTGCACACCGTTCACGTTCTTGACCAGTTCCCAGAGGCCGGCGATGCCCATCGCCTGAAACACGTACTTGGCGCCGGTCTGGCCGCCCTGGCCCGCTTTTACGAGCTCGGCCGCCGCGACACTCTCCGGAAACGGCAGATCCGCCTCGACCACCATCGTGCGGCGCAGCACGATGATGAACAACACCCCCAGCAGACCGCCGACCAGCATGATGGCGGTGCTCTCCGCATAGCGCAGGTCGTCCCAGACACCGCTGATGATGAACGCCGGTATCGTGAAGATCGCACCGGCGACCAGCGCCTCGCCGACCGAGGCGGTGGTGCGGGAGATGTTCTCCTCCAGCACCGACCCGCCGCCCATCAGACGCAGCGCCGCCATGGCGACCACCGCCGCCGGGAACGTGGCCGCGACGGTCAGCCCGACCCGCATGCCGAGATACGCGTTGGCGGTGCCGAGCAGGAGCGCCATCCCCACGCCCAGCGTGACGGCGCGGATCGTCATTTCCGGAAGGTCGGTCTCTTCCGGTACGAACGGGGTGAAACCTGATCGCGGCTTGTCGGATGTGCTCATGATCGGTATGGCTCCTGAGTCGCCGGTACGGGCAGACCGCCTTTATAAGCGCAACCGTGCGCTGACGCAACCGTCCCCGTCTTGTCAGAACGCGAAGGCGGATGCTACGCTCGCAACGATCGACCGGCGCCACCCGAGTGGAACCGGCGCGCAACGCCGGTGGCCGGCGGCACCACTCCTACCCAACGCATGACGTCGCCGACACACTCGCGGGCGGAACGGCTGTCCGAAACCGGCGTGACCGCCCCGAATAACCAGATCAACCCGATCCGACTGATCCGGGACATCTACGCGGAACGACTCGCGCTCGGACGGCCGGCTGTGTCGATCGAACTTTTTCCCCCCAAGACGCCCAAGGGGGACACGGCGCTCTTCGACGAGGCCCTCCCGGCCCTGCAAGCGCTGCGCCCCGATTTCTATTCGGTCACCTACGGTGCGGGCGGCGGCACACGCGACCGGACCCTGACCGTGGTCGACCGCGTCCAGCGCGAGCACCACACCACCACGATGGCGCATCTGACCTGCATCTGCACCTCCCGTGCCGACATCGAGCGCTACCTGCTGGAAGCGCGCGCGCTGGGCATCCGCAACATCCTGGCGCTGCGGGGCGACCCGCCGCTGGACACCAGCGGCCCTCTGGAACAGGGGTTCGCGTACTCCTATCAATTGGTCGAGTTCATCAGGGACATGGGCGGGTTCTCCATCGGCACCGCCGGATTCCCGGAAAGCCACATCGCCTGCACGGAGGGCAAGCACGTCGATTGGCAGCGACTGAAAGCGAAGATCGATTCCGGCGCCGACTTCGTGCTCACGCAGTTGTTCTTCGACAACGACGACTACTTCCAGTTCCGCGACTATCTGGTCGACACGCTCGGCGTCACCGTCCCGGTCACGCCCGGCATCCTGCCGATCCTGAGCACCGCGCAGATCAAGCGCTTCGCGGCGATCTGCGGCGCCACGCTGCCCGCGCACCTGGCCGCCCGTCTCGACGCGTTCGGGGACGATGCCGACGCGGTGGGCAAGTTCGGCATCGAGTTCGCGACCCGCCAATGCGAGGCGCTGCTCGCCGGGGGCGCACCCGGTTTGCACTTCTACGCGCTCAACAAGGCGCACGCGCCATGCCGCATCCTCGAGAATCTGGGAGTCCGTGGTGAAACCCCGCGTCGCACCGAGACCGGTCAGGCGCCCGGCTGACAAGGCGAGACGAGCGAGCATATTCGAAGATATGTGAGCGAGGAACAACGCCGTTCAGACGGGATGCATGACCGGTCGAACGCAGCGGGGCTTTTGCCACGGGCTCCTGGGGTTGGCGCCTGACGGGCCGGCATGACGGTCGGCGCGGCGCCTGATCGGGCGGCGCCGCCGGCCGCCAAAGGACGGACGCGGGACGCCTGCCACCCGCGCTCAGGACCGCTCGATCCAGTCGACGAACGTCGAACCGTTCGCCTCGTCGACAATCATGACCCGCACCACGCGTGCGTTCTCGTGAATCAGGGCCTTCGTGGCGTCGCGCGCCTCGTCAACGGTGGCGTACCTCGTGAAGACCAGCGTGGAGTTCACGGCGCCTCCACGCACGGTCGGAATCAACTTGAACATGGTCACTCTTTCCGGGGTCTCGAATCGCGAAGTCGCCGTCGGCAAACGGCACTCATCATAGCGCGGTCCGCGCGCTGCTGCATCCGCCGCGGTCAGTCCGCGGCGGACGGCGGCCACTGCCGGCGCCCGAGGTCGGTCCCCACGGCGAGTTGCAGCACTTCGCCGTAGCTGGCGATCCCGCTCGGGACGCGATTCGCTCGCAGATACTGGTCGTTAAGGCGCTGCACGCTGCGGCGCACCACCGGGATGGTACGGTTCAACCGCGCCCGGACGGCGGCAAAGTCGGCCGACGGCCCCGGCCCCACCGCGTCCCGCAGGCGCGCCTGGACGTCATCCGGCAGCACCGCCAGGAGCCGCGGCACCAGAAACGACCATCCGCTGTACTGCATGCGCTCGTCGCCGGCCAGACAGGTCAGCCAGGCCACGAAGTTCGCTTCCGCCTCGTGAGCGAATCCGGCCACGTGCGCCCACTCGTGCGCCGTGACGAACGGTCGTTCGAACGGCAGGACCGTGTCGTTGACCAGAATCTGGAGCGAGAACGGGTCGACCATGCCGTCGATCCCGGCCCGCCTAAAATACGGGGTCAGCAACGACCGCCGCGGCACAAGCCCTTGGACGACCGGCGCCACGTCGAGCTGCCGCTGCACCTCCTCGAACGCCGGACCCAACGTCTCCGGCAGATCGACGAGCTGCGACCACGACTGGTCCTGCGTCGCCTCGAACATGCGGTTGAGCTGTTCGATGCCGGTCGCGGCCAGCGTTTCCACGACGTCCGGCGTGACCCGACCCTCGTCATACGCCAAACGGGCCGCCAGCGTCTGCCGGCGGTAGTTGAGACCCCAAATCGCGAGGAACAGGAGATAGAGCGCGGCGGCCGCCACCACCGTGTGGCCCAGCACCCCCGCCAGCGCGCGCAGGCGGGCGCCGCGCGGCGCCCGGATCAGACGAACGCCCCACCAGCCGATCAGCGCCAGGGAACCGCCGATCAGCAGGACGTCGAACAGCACCACCGGCGTGAGACTCGACAATCCGGTCACGACCTGCCGGATGACCGGGTAGACCCCCCTTGCGTACACGGACTCGATCAGCGAGCGCGGGGCCGGCGCGAACGCCATCACGACGGCCAGCGCGACCACGGCGACCTGCGCCGTCAGCACCAGGGGGCGTTTGTCGGGGCGTTTGGCCGGAGTCGCGCGCCTGGCGGTCATGGTCGCAGGGTCCTGATCCGAGCCGCGGTCGGCAGCCGGTGCACGCTGATCATACGCGGCCCGGCGGCCGGTGGCGCCAGCCTCGCGGTGATAGACTGACTCGATGCCCGACGATGAGGATCTGACCTGGGGAAAATCGACCGTCGACACCGTCTGCCCGCTCGACTGCCCGGACACGTGCAGCCTGGAGGTGACGGTCGAGCGGGGCAAGATCGTCACCATCGACGGCTCGCACCGGCACGATGTCACGAACGGGTATATCTGCGGCAAGGTCCGCCGCTACGGCGAACGCGTCTACGGCGACGCACGCCTGCTCCATCCGCTCATCCGCGACGGCAAACGGAGCGACAGCTTCCAGACGGCCAGTTGGGATGATGCGCTCGGCCTCATCGCGTCGCGCATGGTCGACATTCGGGAGACCTGGGGCGCGGAAGCTATTCTCCCGTTTTCCTATGGCGGCTCGAACGGTCTGCTGACCCAGGACACCGCCGACGCCCGCCTGTTCCGGCAGTTCGGCACGTCACGGCTCGCACGCACCGTCTGCGCGATGCCGACGAGCACCGCCAACCAGGCCCTGTACGGCAAGATGCCGGGCGTCACGTACCCCTCGTACCGCCACGCCCGGCTCATCGTCGTCTGGGGCGCCAACCCGTCAAGTTCCGGGATCCATCTGGTCCCGTACATCAGGGAGGCGCAGCAGGCGGGGGCGGCGCTGGTGGTGATCGATCCGCGGCGCACCAACCTGGCGCGCCAGGCGGACATTCATCTGGCGCTCGAACCGGGCACCGACGTCGTGGTCGCGTTGGCCGTGCACCGCTATCTCTTCGAACACGATCTGGCCGACCAGGGATTCCTGCGGCAGCACACCCACGGCGCGGACCGGCTGCGCGAGCGGGCGGCCGAGTGGACGATCGACCGCGCCGCCCACGTCGCCGGCATCGACCCGGAGCTGCTTGAGCACTTCGTCGAGATGTACGCCGACATCTCGCCCGCCGTCATCCGCTGCGGATGGGGCCTCGAACGCAACCGCAACGGCGGCAGCGCCGTCGCGGCGGTGCTCGCGCTGCCGGCGGTGGCGGGCAAGTTCGGTGTGCCGGGGGGCGGCTACTCGATGAGCAACGCCAACGCCTGGCGCCTGTCGCCGGAGACCTGGATCGGCGCACCCGAGCCACCCACTCGTGTCGTCAACATGAATCACCTTGGCCGCGCGCTGCTCGAGTATCGCGACCCGCCGATCAAGATGTTGTTCGTCTACAACTGCAATCCGGCCGTGACGATGCCGAACCAGAACCGGGTGCTGGAAGGTCTGGCGCGCGACGATCTGTTCACCGTGGTGTTCGACCAGGTCATGACCGACACTGCCGCGCTGGCCGATGTCGTGCTGCCGGCAACAACGTTCCTCGAGTCGTACGACGTGGCGCAGAGCTACGGGCTCACGAACCTGCAACTGGCCAAACCGGTGATCGAGGCCGTGGGCGAGGCGCGCCCGAACGTCGATGTGTTCGCCGATCTGGCGGCGCGTCTGGGACTCGAGACCGGCGACGACCAGACTACCGACGTCGAAGCACTGCTCGAGCTGGCGAACGCGATGCCCGACCAGACCGGCCGCGACCTGCTGGACCGGGGCATCGTGACAGGTCCGGCCGACGGCGTCCCGACCCAGTTCGTGGACGAGTTCCCGCGCACCCCGGACGGCAAGGTGCAGCTATTTCCTGACGAGCTCGATCGCGAGAGTCCGACCGGACTGTATACCTATCGGGCGGCGGCCGACGCGACCCGCTATCCGCTGATCCTGATCTCTCCCGCCACCGAAAAGACGATCAACTCGACCCTCGGCGAGTTGCGCCGGCGGGCCGCCAGCCTGCAGATGCACCCGGACGACGCCGTGCCCCGCGGGCTCTCGACCGGCGACACCGTGCGCATCTTCAACGCCCTGGGGGAAGTGCACTGTCCGGTCAACCTCAACGCCGACATGCGGCGGGGGACCGTGGGGCTGCCGAAAGGGCTGTGGCGGATGAGCACGCTCAACGGCGCGACGGTGAACGCTCTCGTGTCGGACGAGTTGACCGACATCGGTGGCGGCGCCGTGTTCAACGACACCCGGGTGGAGGTCGCCAGGGTCGTGACCGTGTCGCTCGACAGCGGCGTCACCACCCCTGCGTCCGAGCCGGGCGGGCAGGTGCACTAGGTCCCACCGGGCGTGGTAGGATGCATCCGATGTCGGATGGTCCCGGACGGCGACGGACATGCGGGGTGACCAGTCATCATGAGTGATTCCGATTCCCCCCGTACGGTGCAGTGCGTGAAGTTCGGGAAGAAGCTCCGGGCGCTGGACGAGCCGCCCTGGCCGGGTGAGTTGGGACGACGCATCTACGAGAGCGTGTCGGTCGACGCCTGGAAGCTCTGGGAAGAACGGATGAAGATGATCCTCAACGAGTAC
This sequence comes from Vicinamibacterales bacterium, assembly GCA_965220695.1. Taxonomy (GTDB): domain Bacteria; phylum Acidobacteriota; class Vicinamibacteria; order Vicinamibacterales; family UBA8438; genus UBA9620. The sequence goes on from OZ244838.1 coordinate 2,669,165, forward strand.
CGGCTGATGCCCTGGCAGAAGGAGGCCCAGGAGCTGGTGGCGAAACACATGGAGGACTTCTTCTTCGGCGAAGGGTCGGCGCTGCCGCCCGACTACGTACCGGAGCAGAGCAAGGCCTGAGACCCCCGCCCCGGCCGGCCTCGTCAGACCACCGGAATCGGCGCATCGATGACGATGCGCAGCGCCGCGTGCGCAGCGCGCAGCGCGTGCACCGCGTCGTCCGGCTCGGGCGACCGCGCGAATATGAACCCCAGATAGCTGCCGCCCTCCGGCAGCGGTTCGAGCCGCTGGTCCGGCTTGGCGGTCAGGAGCAGATCGACGACGCCGGGCACCGCCGCCGCAGCGGCCAGGTGCTCGGTGCGGCGATACGTGCCGGCGCGCGGGATCGGAATCATCATCACCGCCGAGGCGCCCGCCTCACGTCGATACCCACCGGTCGCGCCGCCGAGCGCGTCCCTCAGCAGCAGCTCTTCGAACGACGCGGCGGTTCCGTCATCCGCGCGGAACCACAGCGCCCTGGCGCACAGCCCCCCGATCGGCCGCGCCGCCGCCTCGAGCACGAACACCCCGTCGTCGTTGACCCGGCACTCGACGTGCACCGGTCCCTGACGCAGACCGAGGGCCGCGAGCGCGGAGGCCACCGCGTGTTCGATCCGCTGCTGCAGGTCGGTGGGGGCTCGGGACGGCGTCACGTAGATCGTCTCCTCGAAGAAGGGTCCGTCCAACGGATCGGGCTTGTCGAACAGGGCCACGACCCGCAGCCGGCCTTCGTCCACGAGGCCCTCCAAGGCATACTCACGGCCCGGTATGAACTGCTCGACGACGACCCGGGACGACGCCGGGTCGCGGCGCTCCCGCAGTTCGCCGCGCGCCAGCAGGCGGCGCACACGCTCCAGTGCCGCCCGCAGCTCCGCGGGGTCGTCCGCGCGAATGACGCCGCGGCTGCCGGAGAGCGCCAGCGGCTTGACGACGCAGGGAAACGGCAGGTCAGGCGGCAGCGGCGCCGGCACGGCGTCAAGCGACAACTCCCGGAACCAGGGGCACGGCAGCCGGGCCGCGGCCAGACAGCGCCGCGTCGCCAGCTTGTCGCCGCTCGCCCGCGCCGCGGCGGGCGGATGGCCGCGCACACCCAGCCGGTCGGCCGCCAGCGCCGCGAAGAGCGCCGGGCGGTCGCCTACGCCGATCACACCGTCAATCCGCTGGCGCCGCGCCAGGCGGTCGACCGCGGCCAGAAACCCGGGCTCGTCGTGGAAACGCAGCGGCAGGGCGCCGTCGCGCCAGGGGTCGTCAAGTTGATGGCAGCGGTCGGTGCCGAACACCAGCTCCACGCCCAGCCGGCCGGCCGCCTCGCCGAACGAGCGGGTCTGATACCCAGTCGTCATCGCGATCAGCAGCACACGCGGCATTCAGGACGCCCTTCGGTCAGACCACGCAGTCGTCATAGCGATCAGCAGCACACGCGGCATTCAGGACGCCCTTCGGTCAGACCACGCAGTCGTCATCGCGATCAGCAGCACCCGTGGCATACAGGATATTCCGCGGTCAGACCAGAGCGACCTGCTCCGGCACAGGCTCGGCTCAGCAGTACCACGGCTCGTTGAGAAACGGCACCGCGGCGCGGGTCCGCCCGCCGCCGGTACGGGTTGGCGCGCGCCCGATGCGATCCGCCGTCAGGGCGCACAGCTCCTCGAAGACCACGGACCGCGACGCGTTGATGCGGCGACCGACCACGGCCGCGGCATCGGCCTGCAACTTGTCGACGCGCGGGTCCCGGTGTCTCCAGGGATAGACGAGACGCGTGGCGTCGAACGGTCCGAGCTCGGCCCCCAGCGCGCCGCGGTCGAGGTCGAGCAACCGCGACCCGCGCGGGATCAGCAGCCGCAGCGTCAGTTGGATCGGCGCCACCTCCGCCACCAGGTCCAGCGCGTCGATGGTGCGCAGCAACTCGACATAGCCGTCGAGCGTCGTCCAGGGCGTGAACGGGATGAAGGTCGGCGCCAACGCCAGTCCGAGATCCCGGCAGCGGCCGACGACGAACTCGAAATCGGCGCGGGTATGCCCCTTGTCCAACAGGTCCAGCACGGCGTCATCGATCGACTCGACCGCCGTCACCACGAACAGGCAGCCGGTGTCCCGCAGTCTGGCCAGGTGCCGCTCGTGGCGCCTGAGATGCTCGACCTTGATCGTGACGTCATAGGTGACGGAGGGAAACTCGCGATCGAACGCGTCGACGAGCGCGACCGCGTGCCCCGGACCGTTGAAGAAATCGGGGTCGCCGAAAGTGATGTGCTGCGCCCCGGCCTCGACCTGCGCCCGCACGTCGGCCAGCACGACGTCCAGAGGAATCACGCGGAACCGGCCGCCGTAGACCGGCACCACCGGACAATGCCGGCACAGATGCCTGCAGCCCCGGCTGGCCTCGGTATAGCCGGCGACGCGCCGGGCGCCGTCGGGCGTCTGCAGGGACGCGTAGCGCGCCAGCGGCGGCAGCCCCGCGCGGTCCGGCGTACGGAACCGCAGCCGCGGCACGCCCCCGACGCCCGCGGCGGGGACAGCGGGGGCACGCGGCCGGCCGCAGGCCAGGTCGAGCAGGTCCTGCTCGAACTCGCCCCCCAGCACATCCTGCACGCCAAGGTCGCGCAGCAACGTGGCGTTCAGCGGGGCGTACAGGCCATAGCCGCAGAGCCGCGCCGCCGGCGCCAGCGCACGCACCCGGCGAATCACCGGGACGGCGAGCCGCGTGGCGGTGTGCATCGGCAGATGAAACGCGATGAGGTCGCTCTCGAACGCCTCGGGGCGGAACGGTTCGCGAGACAGGTCGACGGTCGTGACCTGCACGCCCGCCTCGCGCAGCCAGGCCGCCGGCGACGCCAACCCGAACGGCTGGTGCCCCAACTCGTAGGTCGCCACCAGCGTGGTCCGCCGGTTCGCGTCCGCCCCGGCCGTGGTCACGCCCGCCCCACGTGCAGCGCGGCGACCTCCGCGTCGGTCTGCGGCGGGGTCAGCAGGCTGACGACGACCAGCGTGGCAATCGACAGGGTCAGCGCCGGATACGCCGTCTCGAGACCGAGCGGATAGGCAGCCACCCCATCGACGCCGCGCACCAGCCCCGCAATCTCCCAGATCAGCGTCGTGAGCATGCCGGCCAGGATCGACGCGACGCCGCCCCAGCGGGTCGCCCGGCGCCAGAGCAGCGCCCCCAGCAGCGCCGGCGTGATGCCGGCGCCGTACATGGTGTATGCCCACAGGGCCATCGCCAGGATGGACGGAAAGAAGCTGCCCGCGACGTAGCCGAGGCCCCCGAGCACGGCCACTGCCATCCGCGTGTAGATGATCACCTGGCGGTCCGTGGCGCCGGGGTTGAGGAACCGCTGGTAGACGTCGCGAATCAGGTTGGTCGACGGGGTCAGCAGGAAGCTGTTGGCGGTCGAGACGATGATGGCGGCCGCCCCGCACACCAGCACCACCCCCACGAACGGGGGCAGGACGTCGGTCGCCACCCGGATCACGATCTCCTCGGACTGCGCAACGCTCAGGCCGGGCATGATCGTGCTGGCGAGGATGCCGGTCGAGTCGATCAACGTCTCGACCACGATGGTGCCGAGAATCCACGCCACGACCGCGGTGCGTGCGGCCCGTTCGTCGCGGGCGGAGAAGAACTTCTGGTACATGTTCGCTTCGCCGAGCAGCAGGAACATCGTCGGCAGAAAGAGCGCCAGCGACGCCTGCGGTCCGAGCGTCCCGAACAGCGAGACCTGATCGGGCCGCAGCGCCGCCACGGACGCACCCACGCCGCCGGCGTCCCCGACCATGAACAGGACCGCCAGCATCACGCCGACCGTCATCAGAATGCCATTCCCCACGTCGAGATAGGCAATCGACAGCATGCCGGCCAGCGCCGTGAACGCCACACAGAACATCATCGTGAAGAGCGCGCCGGTGTCGGGGTCCACGCCCGCGACCGCCGCCAGCAGGCGCCCGCCGCCGCGGAACTGGTAGGCGGCGATGGTGGCGTAGGCCAGCACCGTCGTCACGGTGCCGAGCACCCGCGCGGCCGGACCGTAGCGCAGCTCCAGAATGTCAGGCACCGTGTACTGTGCGATGCGCCGCACGCGGGGCGCGATGAAGAAGACGAGGGCAATCCCCACCCAGGCGCCCGCCGACTGCCAGAGCGCCGGAAACCCGGCGCGATACCCCAGCCCGGCCCCGGCGAACAGACTGCCCGACCCGATCCAGGTGGCCAGCAGCGTGAACACGAGCACACGCGCCGGCAGCGTGCGGCCGGCGACGAGGAAGTCGTCACTGGTCTTGACACGCCGGCTGCGGTACAAGCTGACCAGCACCAGGATGGACAGATAGAGGAGGACCGCGGTGCGCATGCTGGTCTCGTTGTGCGCCTGAGTCGGTGTCGCGCCGGGCCGTGGCCGAACCGGGAGACGCCGACACGGCGCGCCCGTCGAACTCCGACATCATACCGGCATCCGCCGCCGCCCGTGAACGATCGGAATCGACCGGCGTGCCGCTGGCGGGGAACGGGCGCCCACAAGGGGCGCCCCTACACGATCCGCGGTTGATCGGGGTGGTCCGGTCGACCCGGGCGCCCCCGCGCCACGGCGTGGCGCCTACCCAATATGCCTCCGCGCCCTGTAGGGGCAACCCTTGTGGTTGCCCGGTGCCGGCTAACCGCCGGCCAGCAGGCGTTTCGCCAGCACCCCCCAGACGGCATAGGCCAGCCGCCGTCGGGCGTGACGGGCGAACCCCCCTTGCCAGAACTCGCCGGTCACGACCTCGCAGCCCTCCGGCATGGCACCCACGGGCAGCGGTTCCTTGTGCTCGCCGGCGTAGCGCGCCAGCGCCTCTTCACCCGGGTGTCCGGTGTTGACGATCACGACGTCGACCGGCCGGCCTATCGCCTCGCCGATGCGCGAGACCGCGGTCGCCGCGGTGAAGCCCTGCATGCCGCGTCCCTCGGTGAGCAGGTTGGTCACCAGCACGATCGGGCCGCGCACCGCGACCATGGCGTCACGCACCCCGCGCGGCAGGAAGATCGGCACCAGACTCGTATAGAAACTGCCCGGCCCGATGATGCAGGCGTCGAATCGGGGGATGGCGTCGAGGGCCGCGGGATGGATACTGACCTCCGGTTCGAGCCAGATCCGGTTGATCCGGCGCCCCTGACTCTGCTCGACGTCGACCTCCACCTCGCCGCGGGTCGTCGACCCGTCCTGATACTCGGCGCACACCGTCGCCTGCTCGACACTGATCGGCCAGACCCGCCCGACACAGTCGAGCAGCGTCCGCAACCCGTCCACCGCCGCCAGGAAATCGCCGCTGTACTGCTCCATCATCGACAGCAGCAGGTTGCCGCCGGTATGTCCACCGAGCCGGTCATGCTCGAAGCCGGACAGGCGTGTCAGCAGAATCCGGCGCGCCTCCGTTTCGTTGCGCGCGAGCGCCAGTGCGCACCTGAGCACGTCACCCGGCGGCAGCACGCCGAGCTGGTCCCGCAGCACCCCGGAACTGCCGCCGCTGTCGAACATCGTGACGACGGCATTCAGCCGCAACCAGGGATTCTGCTTGAGCCCGCCCAGCACGCTGGGCAGCCCGGTGCCGCCGCCGAAACAGCCGATGTTCAACTGCCGCAAGCGCATCGCCGCATTGTCCCGGATCTTGACCGTCACGATCCAGACGGGGGCAGCCGGTGGAGAAGCTGCCCGTATCAAGGGCAAGGGCTCGGACCTCGCCGCGTCTGCAGGAGGAATGTCGACTTGGGGAAGGACGAGCAGACGGAGGCGGCGGAGCGTGCGCGGAGGGCGACTCGTGGCCGCTCTCGGCGGGACGGCCGTTGCGGGTGCGTGATGGATGCCGCGCGGTCCGGTCTGTCCGGCCGGAGGCGTCAGAACCCGAGCGAGAGGGCGACTCCCCGGCGCCCGCGCGACAGCAGCGGCGAGACGGTCAGGCGTCGTGCGGAACCGGTTGCGCGATAGATGAGACGCTGTCCCTGGATCTTGTCGTCGACGATAGCGCCTACGAGTGCACCTTGGAGGCCACCTGACGTTAAGACCCAGATCCACGCGCCAAAGTCCGCGTCGTCACTATCACTCCGGGCGCATCGACTGTCTTGAACGAACCCTGAAGTTGGGCTGAAAAAAACCTGAGCGCGACGACCCGGCCGCTACCTGGCGCGGTCGGCCAGCCGGGTCAGAACGCGGTCGAAGCCGGTGGCACGCTCCAGCGGTTCGAGCAGCGGCTCGACCGGGATCGTCCACCCGGCGAAGGCGCTCGGGGGGTCGGTCAGCAGCGTGTCGAGTTGCGCGACGGCGTCGGCCGGGCGGCCGAGCAGCACGAGCGCGCCGGCGCGCGTCACGGCGGCCTCCGCGACCCGCCCACCCTTGTCGAGCTCCGCTATCGCCTGCTCGGCCAGCGCCACGGCGGCACTTTTCTGGTGGTCCCGCCCCTCGGCGCCCGCGAGCAGGGCAAGTCCCAGATGTGCGCGCGCGTGGTCGGGATGCGCCTCGAGCACCGCGCCGAAGCTGTCGCGGGCCGGGTCGTGCTGCCCGAGGCGGATGAATGCGAAGCCGCGGCCGACCTGCGACGCCGAGGCGTACTCCTGCGCGTACAGGTAGTTGTTGCGCGAGTGGCCGATCTCGAGGTCGAACTCGCGAAGCGCCTCGTCGACGTCTCCCTGCCTGAGCCGGGTGCAGCCCAGCAGCCAGTGCAGCCCGCTCGAGGGCAGCCGCTGCCGGCGCCCCAGTTGGCGGTCCTGGATCGCCGTGCCTTCGCGCAGCACCTGGTCGGCGCGGGCCAACTCGTTGCGCGCCACGTGCACCATGGCCATGCTGAAGTGGGCGAACGCGAACTCGGAATAGTGTGCGAGGGCGCGCTCCTGGGAGCGCAGGCGCTCCTCGCCCCATGACGCGTGTCCAAGGATGAACAGGTGCATCCAGTTGTGCGGGTCCAGGGCGACGGCGCGGCGCGCCGCGGCCAGGGCCTCCGCCCGCCGGCCGGCGCTGACGAGCAGGAATCCCAGCGTGGCGTGCGCATCCGGCAGCCGCTCATTCAGCTCGATGGCGCGGTGCGCATGGAGCAGCGCCGACTCCAGACGGGCCCGGTCGGGCCGGTTCGCCGCACGCGTCAACTCGTAGATCGCGTGCTCGGCGTTGGCGAGTCCCGCATAGGCCAGGGCGTAACTCTGATCCAGGTCGACCGCCCGTGTGAAGGCGTCGACCGCGGCGGGCAGTTGCCGCGCGTCGAGCGACTGCAACAGCACGTAGCCTTCGGTCCCCGCGCGGTAGGCGTCGAGGCTCGACGTCTCCCTCGAGACGAACTGTCCGGCGTCGACCGCGAGATCGAGACCGACGGAGAATTGCCGGACGATCTGATCCTCGATCTCGAAAATCGTGTCGAGCAGGCCATCCGCCTTCGCTGTCGCCACGGTGTCGCCCGTCTGCGCCTCGATGATGCGGGCGGTGACACGCAGGCGGTCCGCGACTCGCTGGTAGCTGCCCGTGACGACCAGATCGGCCTTGACCGCCGCCGCAACGTCGAGGGGCGACCGGTTGACATCGCCGGCGGCCTCGACGACCCGCCAGCGGTCGATGACCTGCACTCCGTCGAGCGCCCGCAGATCGTTCGTCACCGTTTCGGCGATGCCGGAGGCCAGCCAGGTGTGCGCGTCGTCGCCGGTGAGGTTCGCGAAGTCCATGACGGCGATGGCGCGGCGGGAGAGGCGTGAGCGGTCAGTCTCTCCCGAGCGCGCATCTATCGCGACCGTGGCGATCCACCGATACCCCCGTCGGGGCACGGTCTCGATGAACCGAGGCGCGTTTGGCGTGTCATGCAAGGCCCGGCGGAGATCGGAGACCGCTTGCGTCAGGGTGTTCTCGGTCACGGCCACCCGCGGCCAGAGCGCGTCCAGCAACTCGTCCTTCGTGACCAGGCGATGCGGGCGCCTGAGCAGATAGACAAGCAGATCGAACGGACGCGGGGAGAGCGGCACCGGCGTGCCGGCGTGCCGCAACGTATAGGCCGCGGGATCGACCGTGAAGGCGCCGAACGTATACGACAAATCCTGCGAGGCCATCGGGCCGAATCGTAGCACTCAGCCTTTTTTCAGCCCAACTTCAGGGTTTCGTCAGGACATGCGATGCGACCGCTGCCTAGGGTGAGGATATGAGCTACGAGGTTGACGAGACACCGCCGCCGGTCCGGACGCTGCGCCCCGCCGATGCGCTGGGCGGTGCGTTTGTCGGCTGGGCCCTGGCGTCGACCTGCGTGGGGTGGTGGCTCGCGACCCGCGCATCGATCGTGCCCTGGGCCGCGGGGCAGGCGGTCCTGGCGGCGGCGTTCCTGCAGTGGTTCGCGCTGTTGCACGAGTGCGGGCACGGGACGCTTTTCCGTACACGGCGGTTGAACACCCTCGTCGGTTCGGTCGCCGGGTTCTTCGCGCTGATCCCGTTTCGCTGCTGGAAGCCGATTCACGCGCGTCACCACAAGTGGACCGGGTGGCAGGATCTCGATCCGACCACCGCCGCGCTCGTGCCGCGGCCCCTGGGTCGTGTCGAACGATTCATCGTCAACGTCTGCTGGCGATACTGGATCCCGATCTTCTCGGTCCTTTATCGGGTAAGCAATTTCTGGAATCTGGCCCGGCTGCACCGGCTGATCGGCGCGAAGCCGGCCATGGCCCGCGCGATGGTCGTAGAGACCGCGGCGCTGGCGGCGGCCGGCGCCGCCCTGGTCGTCGCGCTGGGCCCGGCCGCGCTCGCCCGCAGCGCGGGCCTGGCCCTGGTGCTGGCGTTCGTAGTCGAGGACGTCATCATCCTCAGCCAGCACACCCACGTGCCGATGGGTCTGAGCCACGGCCGGGACGTGGCGCCGTACGGCGCGCTGGCCCAGGGACCGTTCACCCGCTCGCTCCGGTTCCCGGGCTGGCTGTCACGGATGCTGCTGCACGTCGATGCACACGAGCTCCATCACATGTATCCCGCGGTGCCGGGGTATCGGTTGCGGGAGATCGGGCATCCGGCGCTGAACGAGGTGGGGTGGGCGGAATGGGTGCCGGCGGCGCGCGCGGTCCCCGGCGAGGTGTTCCTGTTCCAGAACCGCAATCAGTCGGGGTTCGACGTATGACCGCCGCGGCCCTGCATCCGGTGGCGTGCGGCCTCTTCCTGGTGACCGCCTTCACGCTGTCCGGCCTGGCTCACACTGCGTGGCTGGCGGCGCCCCGCTCGCGGCGTTTCGCGGTGCCGCTCGACGGCGGACGCGTGCTCGGCGGCCGCCGGATCTTCGGCGATCACAAGACGGTGCGCGGCCTGCTGGTGATGGTGCCCGCCACCGGCGTCAGCTTCGCGCTGCTGGCGGTGCTGCTGGCGGCGGGACCGGGTATCGCGGCGTCCGGGCTGTGGGCGTTGTCGCCGGCGGCCTACAGCCTGCTCGGGACGTGGGCCGCGCTGGGCTTCATGGCCGGCGAACTGCCCAACTCGTTCATCAAACGCCGGCTCGGCATCCCGCCGGGTGCGGCGGCGAGGGGCCGGCGTCTGCGGGCGGTCTGTCTTGTCGCGGACCGGCTCGACTCGAGTGTGGGCATGCTGCTCGCGTTGGCGCTCGTCGTGCCGTTGTCCTGGCGCATCTGCCTGTTCGTGCTGCTCGCCGGACCGCTGATGCATGCGGCGTTCAGCGTCGCCCTGTTCCGTCTGCGGGTGAAGGCGAGGGCGGCATGACCGGACCGGCCGCGGTCCTGCCCGACCAGAACTCGACACCGCCCTACGGCGCGTCCGAGCGTCCGCTGATCGTCCCGTTGGGGCAAGCCCTCGATGAGCGGCAGGCCGGTGGAAAGGCATCGAACCTCTCGACGCTGATCAGCCTTGGCGCGCCGGTGCCGTCGGGGTGCGTGCTGACCTGCGAGGCATTTGGCCGATTCCTCGCGGTCGATCGGCTCGGCGCCAGGATCCACACGCTGCAGCGTCGACTCGATCCCCTGGACCCGGCCCGCAGGCGGGAGGTCTCGCGGGAGATCGGCGCGCTGGTGCGCAGCGGATCGCTGCCGGCCGACATGACGCAGGCGCTCGACGCCGTCCTGCGCGAGTTGCCGGCGGATGCCAGGCTGGCCGTGCGCAGCTCCGCAGTGGGAGAAGACGGCGCCGCGGCGTCGTTCGCCGGCCAGTTCGATTCGGTGCTGCACATCGCCAACGCGGACGCGCTGCAGCGCGCGGTGCGCACCTGCTGGGCGTCGTACTGGTCCGAGCGATCGATCTACTATCGAGCCGCGCGTCAGGCCGCGCTCGGCGGGATGGCGGTGGTCCTCCAGCGGCAAGTGGCCGCCCGCGTGTCGGGTGTGCTCTTCACCCGCGCCCCGGCCGGTACGCCGTCGGCCGCGGGTGACGATCTGGTGATCGAGTGCTGCCGCGGCCTGGCGGATCGGCTGGTGTCGGGACAGGTCGATCCTGCACGTCTCGTCGTGCCGCGTGACGAGGCGACGGCGACCGGAGCCGTGCCCGCGATCGACGGCCTGCTGACCGCGGCGGACGTCCACGCCCTGAGCGGACTGGCGCTGCGCCTCGAACGGGAGCTGGGCGCGCCGCAGGACATCGAGTGGAGCATCGACGACGACGGGCGGCTCTGGATTCTCCAGACCCGGCCGATCACCACCGCCGCGCGTGCCGCGACCCCGACCGGCGGCAGATCGGTGCTGTGGTCGAACGCCAACGTCAACGAGAACTTTCCCTCGCCGATCTCTCCGCTGCTCTACTCGTTCGCAGCCCCGGGGTACTACCACTACTTCAGGAATCTCGGTCTGGCATTCGGGCTCTCCCGCCGCCGCCTGGCCGCGATGGACAACGCGCTGACCGCGATCATCGGCGTGCATGGCGGGCGGATGTACTACAACCTGACCAGCATCCACGCGGTGCTGCGGATGGCGCCCTGCGGCGACCATCTTGCGCAAGCGTTCAATCAGTTCGTCGGTGCGGACCAGGTCGCCCCCTCCCCCGCCGGCGCAGCGCAGTGGAGAGACGGGCGCGGCCGCACCGCCCGCTCGCTCGAACTGCTCCGCATCGCCGCCCGCACGACGTGGCAGTATCTGTTTCTGCGGCGGCGGCTGGCCGCGTTCGAAGATCGAGCGGACCGTTACGCAGACCGCACCCGGCCCGAACTGCTCGAGCGCCGGCCGTTGCCCGAGCTGCTAGCAGACCTGCGGTCGTTTCTCGATATCCGTTTCCACCGTTGGAAGGACGCCTCGCTCGCCGACACCGGGGCGATGATCTGCTACGCGTTGCTGCAACGCGCGCTCGCGAACGTCGATACGCGCGGCGGTCTGCACAATCGGCTGTTGCGGGCCTTGCCCGGTGTGCCGTCCACGATGCCGCCGCGGCGTCTCTGGGCGCTGTCGCGCCTGATCCGCTCGGACGTGCAGTTGGACCGGCTGTTCCGGAGCGCCGAGACCCCGGCCATTCTGGACGCGCTCCGTAGCGACGATCGGTTCGTCACCTTCCGGCAGGCATTCGACCGTTTCCTCGACGACTGGGGTTTCCGTTCGTCGGCCGAGCTGATGCTGACCGTCCCGAGCCTGCAGGAGGACCCCGCGCCGGTGATCGAGCTGCTCAAGCAGTACGCCATCAGCGACGGCGAGCCGTTGGAGTCGGTGATGTCGCGTCAAGCCGCCGAGCGCGTGGCAGAGACGGCGCGGGTCGTCACCGGGCTGGCCCGGCGGTCCCCGGTCAAGGCGCTCGCAGTCCTGGCGTTGCTGCGATTGACGCAGACCACCGTCGCCTTCCGCGAACGGGCGCGGCTGAAGCAGGCGTTGCTCTACACCCGGCTGCGGCGTGTCGCGCTGGCGATCGGCCGCCATTTCGCCGACGCCGGGCATCTGTCGACAGCGGACGACATCTTCATGCTGACCTGGCAGGAGATCGACGAGCTCGGGACAGGTCGTGCGATGTTTCCCTATCGCGTCCCTGACCTGGTCGCGCTGCGGCGGCAGGAGCAGGTGACGCTGGAGGCCATGCGGCCGTCCGCGACCATCACCCTGCCGCTCGGCGAGTACCTGCCGCCCGGGTCGAGGGCCGGCCGGCGCGGACCGCTTGACCGGCCCGGCGCAGCGCTGCCCGCGGCCTCGACGCTGCGCGGCACCGGCGCGTCGGGCGGCGTCGCCTGCGGTCCTGCGACGGTGCTCGGCGATGTGCGTGACGCCGCCCGTCTGCGCCGCGGCGACGTGCTGGTGACCCGCCAGACCGACCCGGGCTGGGCGCCGGTGTTCGGACTGGTGTCGGGGCTCGTGATCGAACGCGGCGGACTCCTCTCGCATGGGGCGATCGTCGCGCGGGAGTTCGGTCTGCCCTGCGTCATCGGGATCGAGCACGCCACCGACACCATCCGGTCGGGTCAGCGGGTCACGGTCGATGGCGACCGCGGCATCTGCACGATCGAGCGGACGGCAGCGGAGGACGCCGCGGTGTCCGCGGGACAGCGAGGCGCCGCATGACCCGCCTGTTCGCGGCGTACATCGTCGAGCGGTTCCGCCCTGTCGTGTTCATCCCGGCGATCACGCTGCAGGTCGTGCTGGCGCTGTGGGCCGCCAACGCGGAGCCGACCGCGGGGCGTCTCGTCCCGGCCGCCGGTCTGGCCGCCCTGCTCCTGCTGCAGTTCCGGCTCTGGGACGATCTCGAAGACCGCGACCGGGACCGGGTGACCCATCCCGAGCGGGTCCTGGTCGTTGCGTCACCGGCACCGTTTCGCCGTGCGCTGGCCGCCATCGGGCTGGGCGCCCTCGCCCTGTTCGCGGCGGGTCCGTCCACGGCCGCGCTGGCCGGGCTCGTCCTCCTGGATGCCGTGTTCGCCGCGGCCTACCGGCTGCGCGCCCGCGTGTCGGACCACGTGTGGCGGTTTCGCGTGCTGCTACTCAAGTATCCGGTCTTCGTCGGTCTCATCGCCACGGTCAGCGGCGAGCCACGGCCGTGGCGCCTGGCGCTCGCCATGGCGCTGATGTACGCCGCGGCCTGCGGCCATGAGGCGATGCACGACCGTGTCGGGACGATGGGAGCCCTGTCATGACCTCTACGCTCGCGATCGATGCTGCGGTGGATGTGGGCCGGGAGCGGCCCCTCGGCGAGGACACGGATTTCGAGGCGGTGGCCTGCTGCGGCTGCGGTCTGGGCGCGTCCGACCCCTTCATCACCGCCGAGGATGACCTGACGGGACGTCCCGGCCGCTTCACGTTCCGGCGCTGTCGGGGGTGCGGGCTGGTGTATCAGACGCCCCGTCTGACCATCGAGCGCGTCAAGGACTACTACGACGACGACTACCTGGCCCACCGGACACAGTCCGGCTGGGGGTGGATGTCTCCGTTGTTTCACTGGGCGCTGGGGTCGATCGACCGCGAGAAGCTGCGGATCTGCACCCGATACCTCGCCCTCGACTCGTCGAGCACCGTGCTTGACGTGGGCTGCGGCGGCGGCACGTTCCTGGCCCATATCCGGGAGCGGCAGGGATCGACCGGGGTCGGCGTCGACTTCGTGGATCTCGCCGATCGGCCTCCGCTGCGCGACAGCGAGTTCCACTGCGGCCTGTTCTACGACCAGGATGTGGGAACCCGCCGGTTCGACCTCGTCACGATGTGGCACTTCCTCGAACACGACTACGCGCCGCTCCGGTCGCTGGTCGCCGCGGGTCGCGCGCTGAAGGACGACGGGCGGCTGGTCATCGAGGTGCCGCGGCTCGACAGTGTGACGTTCCGTCTGTTCGGAGACCGCTGGCCCGGACTGCAGGCGCCCCAGCATACGGCGCTCTACGACCGGGCGGCGTTGTTGAGGCTGGTCGACCGGGCCGGTCTGGATGTGGTCGACTACCTCCCCTACGGCGCCTTTCCACCGTACTTCTACATCTTCTGCGGTGTGGCGTTTCGCCTGTTGCAGGGACGCGGGCTGAACATGCGCCGCGCCATCTATCCCTATTTCGCCGGGCAGGTGCTGCTGCAGCCGCTGCTGATTCCCGTGAAACGCTGCAACCTCGCCATGCAGACCGTCGTCTGCCGGAGGCGATCATGAGCGAACCCGCCGCCACGACCCCGCGGGCGAACGGTCTGCGGCGCTGCCGCGTGGTCGCGCTGGCGGTCGTCAGTGGCGTGCTCATCAGCGCGGCCGCCCTGGCGCTCGTTCCGGTCGCCTGCCTGACGCTGTGTCGGGCGCGCCGCCTGTACACGCGCGTGGCGACCCTCGCCGCGCGGGCGGTCCTTCGCATCTGGGGCATCCGGGTGGTCGTCCATCAGGACCAACCGTTCCCGGCCGAACAGACCGTCTATGTCGCGAATCACTCGTCGACGATCGACCTGTTCGTGCTGGTGGCGCTCGGTCTGCCGAATACCCGGTTCTTTCTGGCCGGGCATCTCCGCTGGTTCGTGCCGCTGGGGTTCATCGCGCAGCTCATGGGGACGTTCTTCACGGCCCCCCAGCACCGGCCGGCGGTTCGTGTGCGGATCTTCCAACGGGCCGACCGCGCGCTGCGCCGGACCGGAGAATCGGTGTTCCTGAGCCCCGAGGGGGCGCGCATCACGACCGGCGAGATCGGTCACTTCAACAAGGGCGCGTTCCATCTGGCCACCAGTCTCCGGGCGCCGATCGTTCCGCTCTACTTCAAGATTCCTCCCGAGATCGATCCGGGCCTCGGGTACGACGCGCGGCCGGGCACCGTGCGCGTCCACGTCAAGCCGCGGATCGACACAACCGGCTGGCGGCTCGACGAGCTCGCGTCGAACGTAGGCGCTGTCCGCCGACAGTTCATCCACTGGCACCACGAACACCGGGGAGCAACACATGTTCGACCCAGTCAGCACCCATCGGTCCTCTCCGCCGCCGCGTCATGAACGGTGGCCGCCGGTCGCGCCGTCCTCTGCGTCCGTGCGTGGCCCGGCGCGCGGCACCGCCTTCGCCGGCAGGTCGCTGGTCGAGCTGCTGCGGTTCCGGGCCCGTGTGCAGCCGGACGAGCAGGCCTTCGTCTTTCTCCGTGACGGCGAGTACGAAAGCGACGTGGTCAGCTACGCCGAACTCGACCGCCGCGGCCGGATGCTCGCCGCGCATCTCCAGCGCCGCGTACCGCCGGGCGCCAGGGCGCTGTTGCTCTATCCGCCCGGTCTGGAGTTCATTGCGGCGTTCTTCGGATGTCTGTACGCGCGGGTGGTGGCGGTACCCGTCTTCCCGCCGAGATGGCGCGCGCCCGACCGCAACCTCGCGCGGGCGATCGCGATCGCCGAGGACGCGACACCGGACGTCGTGCTGAGCACGACCGAGACGGCCGAACGGTGGGCGCACGCGGTGGCCGATGGGACGGCGCCGCGGCTCGCGACCGCCGCCCGCGGGGGGCAGGCTGGCGACGGGGCGGCGGCCTGGGTGGCGACCGACGCGCTCGATGAACCGTCCCTGCCGGCATGGTCGGATCCCGGTCCGGACCGGCGCACGCTGGCCTTCCTCCAATACACCTCCGGCTCGACCGCGGCCCCGCGGGGCGTGATGGTCAGCCACGGCAACCTGCTGCACAACCTTTCGTACGCGTTCCGCCAGGCCGGCAACGACCGATCGTCGGTGTCGGTCTCGTGGCTTCCGGTCGAGCACGACATGGGGCTCATCGATGGCGTGCTGCAACCCGTCTACAGCGGGTGTCCGGCCTATCTGATGTCACCGACCGCATTCCTGCAGCGACCGGTCCGGTGGCTGCGAGCGATTGCCAGATACCGGGCGACGCGCAGCGGCGCCCCGAACTTCGCGTACGACCTGTGCGTGCGCCGCATCGCAGCCGATGAGCGGGCGGCGCTCGATCTGCGGAGCTGGCGTGACGCCTACAACGGGGCGGAGCCGATCCGCCGGGACACCCTCGAACGGTTCGCCGCCACGTTCGCGGACAGCGGCTTTCGACCGACCGCGTTCCGGCCCTGCTACGGCCTGGCCGAAGCGACGCTGCTGGTGACGAGCGGCCGCTACGGCGCCGGCGCGGCGCGGCGATCACCCGCTGCGGCCGCCGCGGTTGGCGCGGCCGGCGTCTCCTGCGGACGCCCGGACGGCGGGACAACGGTCATCGTTGTCGATCCCGGAAGCCGTCATCGTTGCGCGGACGGCGTGGTCGGCGAGGTCTGGGTTCAGGGGCCGGGCGTCGCCGCCGGCTACTGGAACCGACCCGCGCACTCGGCACGTTCGTTCGCCGCCCGCACGGCCGACGGCCGTGGCCCGTTCCTGCGGACCGGAGACCTGGGTGTCATCGGCAGGCGCGGTCTGCAGATAACCGGTCGTCTGAAGGACGTGCTGATCGTCCGGGGCACGAAGCACTACCCACAGGATCTGGAGCGCACCGCCGAAGGTCTGCATGACGCCGTCAGGCCCGGCTGCGTCGCCGCCTTCGGGGTCGGCCGCGGTGTGTCCGGGGACCGCATCGCCCTCGTCGCCGAAGTCGATCGGCACGCGCTCGCCGCACCCGATGCGGCCCACGAGGCGATCGCCGCCATTCGGCGCGGCACGACCGACGCGCACGGCGTCCAGGTCAGCGCGGTCACGCTGGTCGAGCCGGGGGGCGTCGAGAAGACCACCAGCGGGAAGGTGCGCCGGTTCGCCTGCCGCGACGCGCTGCTGGCCGGGACGCTGGCCGTCGTCGCGTGCTGGCGCCAGCCGACCGCGCATCAGGCTCGCGCCGCCAACACGCCGCCGTCTCCGGTCGAGTTCGCGGCCGATGTCGCACAGGAGCTGGCATGCCCGTGACGGTGGAAGGCGCAACGGTCAAGGAAGTGCGGAGCCGGGTGAGCGCAGTCGTCGCCGGCTGTCTCGGGGTTGCCCCCGCGGAGATCGACCCGCGTGAACCGCTGGCGCTGTATGGCCTCGACTCCCTGCGTGCGATCGAGCTCGGCGCGGGGCTGGAAGATGCCTTCGACCGGCCGCTGCCGGATGCGCTCCTGGCCGGCCAAGCGAGCATCGATGCGCTGGTCGGCATGCTGGACGATGGCGGGCCGTACCCGCGCGCCCGGGATGCCGGCCGCGCGCGCGCCCAGATGCGGGCGGACGGCGTGCTGCCGTGCGACATCCGCCCTGGCGCCGTGCCGACACCGGCGTCGCCAGCCCGCTGCGTCCTGCTCACCGGCGCCACCGGGTTTCTGGGCGCACATCTCCTCAAGACGCTGCTGACGGACACCGGCGCGGAGGTCCTGTGTCTCGTGCGGGACAGTGGATCAGGCGCCGACCCGGCGCGCCGGGTGCGTCGCAACCTCGAACAATACCGTCTGTGGGACCACGCCTTCGGCAGCCGCGTGCACATCGTGACCGGCGATCTCTCGCAGCCGGGACTCGGGCTCACCGCCCAGACGCGCGCGACGATTGGATCGACCGTCGACGCCGTCTACCACGCTGCGGCCGACGTCAACTGGGTCTCCCCGTACGGCGCGCTGCGCGCCGCCAACGTCGTCGCCACCCGGGACCTGATCCGGTTGGCCTGTCAGGGCCGGCCGACGGCGTTCCACTTCATCTCGAGTCTCGCGGTCTGCCACGCCGCCGGTCGACGGCGCGCCGTCACCGAGGACGACGACCTGTTCGCGAGCATCGAGCGGCTGCCGATCGGGTACGCCCAAAGCAAGTGCGTCGCCGAGGCGCTGGTGCGTCAGGCGCAGGCGCGCGGGCTGCGCACCACGATCCACCGGCCCGCCCTGCTCAGCGGCGATGCCGTCACCGGTGTCTCGAAGCACGACGACCTCGTGTCCTCGTTGTTCAAGGGCTGCATTCAGATGGGGATGGCGCCCGACCTCGATTGGCGGATCGATGCGATACCGGTCGACCAGGCGGCGCGGGCCATTGTGCACCTGACGGCCGACGCTCCCCGCGGATGCGACCGCTTTCACGAGAACGCGCGTCAGGCGCGGCACTGGCGCGAGTCCGTCCTCTGGATGAACCTGTTCGGCTATCCAGTCGCGCTCGTGCCATACGACCGCTGGATCGACGAGCTTGCCCGAACCGCCGTGTCGGCGGATCATGCCCTGCATCGCATGCGCGGGTTCTTTCTGAGACGCTGGACGGATGGATCGACCATTCCGGAGCTGTATCAGGAGACCCGCTGCAGCGCCCCCCGCA
This sequence comes from Vicinamibacterales bacterium, assembly GCA_965220695.1. Classification (GTDB taxonomy): domain Bacteria; phylum Acidobacteriota; class Vicinamibacteria; order Vicinamibacterales; family UBA8438; genus UBA9620. Next base: position 2,687,257 of record OZ244838.1, read on the forward strand.
GCGAGCGGACACAGGCACTGCTCTCGGCCGCGGGCCTCGACTTCCAGCGACTCGACGCCGCACTGCTGGAACGCTACTTCGACGAGTACGTGGCGAGCGGCTTCCTGCGGCCCCCGCGACGCGTCCGGGGTCTGGCGGCCACCGATCCGGAGGCGGCGGCCGGCGCCGACCATGCCCTCGTCGAGCGGATGCACCGCCTGCGGTTGGCGCATGACTCGGCCGTCGTGACCGGCGTGACGCTTCGTGCGCAGGGGTCGGAGCACAGCGTCATCGGCGAGCTCAGCGGCTGGCGCCATCGGAGATTCACCGGGTTGTTCCACCATCGCCTCGACCTCGCGGACAAGGATGGCGCGCGCACACTCGACGTCGTGACCAAGGTCAAACCGGCCGACCGCGACATGATCGAGGTCGCCGAGGCGGTCGCGGTCCTCTGCGACGCCCGGCTGGGGCGGGCGCTGCGCCAGCATCGGGATTGCATCGGGTTGCGCGGCGCCCATCTCCGCGAGCTGGCGCTCTACGGCGAACCGGACGATCGGCTGCGACGGCACGCTCCCGTCTGCTACGGGACCTGGCGGGACGACACGCGCGAAGAGTGGGGCCTGGTGCTGGAACGGATCGACGACGCGGTGCTGATCGATGCGACCGAGGACCCGGCATTGTGGTCGCGCGCCCACATCGACACCGCGCTCGACGGTCTGGCCGAGATCCACGCGGTCTGGTTCGGACGGGAAGCGGACCTCAGGACCCGGCCGTGGATCGGTCACGTCGCCACGTCCAGGAGCATGGTCGAAATGACGCCGCTCTGGCGGGCGCTGGCCAACCACGCATCGCGCTATCTCACAGAGTGGGCCGACCCGTCGCTGCTTCGGACGCAGCGCGCAATCGTCGAGTCGGTCGGGGCCTGGTGGCCGGCGCTCGAGGCCGCTCCGCGTACGCTCGTCCACAACGACTTCAGCCCGCGCAACGTGGCGATTCGCGGTGGCGGCGCGTCCCTGCGGTTGTGCGCCTACGACTGGGAGCTGGCGACGGTCGGGGCGCCGCAGTGCGATCTCGCGCATTTTCTCTGTTTCGTGCTCGACCGCGACGTGTCCGGCGACGAGGCCGCCCGCTATGTCGAGCGGCATCGAGCCGCGCTGGAATCGGCCGCCGGCGTGCCGCTGGACCGCGACCAGTGGCACGTGGGGTTCGGAGCCGCGCTGGCGGATCTGCTCGTCAACCGGTTGATGTTCTACGTGATGATCCACCGCATACAGCCGCTGCGATTCCTGCCGCGGATCGTACGGACCTGGACACGGCTGCACGACCTGTTCGGCGGCGCAGCATGCGAGGCATCATGAGAGCGCCGATTCACGAGGTGCACGCGGGCAACCTCCTTACCTACGGGTCGCTGGCGGCGGCGCTCGCGGCGCTGGCCGTGGCTCGCGGCGCTGACGCGCCCGCCGCGGCGGGTGGTTGGCTGGCGCTCGCCGCGCTGCTCGACACCTTCGACGGCCGGTTCGCCCGCTGCTTCGACAGAACGCCGCGGCAGCGCCGCGCGGGCCTCGAGCTCGACAGCCTGGTGGACGTCTGCGCCTTCGGCGTCGCCCCGGTGGCCGTCCTCGAGGCGCTGTCGGTCCCTGGAAGTGGACCGCCGGCGGCCCTCTGGTGGGTGACCGCATTCGCCTACCTCGGAGCGGTCGTCACGCGGCTGAGCTTCCACAACGTGGAAGCGGACGAGGCCGGGTTCGTGGGGCTGCCGACTCCGGCGGCAGCGCTGATCTGGTCGACCTATCTGCTCTGGCCGGCGCCATCGTCACCGTGGCTCGTGCCCCTGCTGTTCGTCGGGTGCGGCCTGGCCATGGTGTCGCCGATCGTTATCCCGCGGCCGAGGGCCGCCGGCATGACGGTGTTCTCCCTTTGGGCCGTCTCTCTGCTCGTCACGCACCTGTCTTGAGCGGCGGCGCCGCGTGCATCCGGCGCCGCCGGACGATCGCCACGGCCCGCGGCGGACGATCACGGACTTTCCGGATCCAGGCTGCGGTGGTATGTTCGTGGCGGCCCACGTGAACTCGTTCGCTGCTGCAGACGTGACCACCGCCGAGTACACCGCACATCCCCGTCTCAGACACGGGCACTGGATGACCCTGTTCACGTGGGGCCGTGTGCGCCGTTTTCCCCGGCTCCCGGCGCCGATCCCGCGCTACTTCGACGTGAATCCGGATGCTCGCGTGCTGGCCCACTGCTATTGGCAGCCGGATCCGCGGCAACACGGCACGCTCCTCGGCCTGCACGGTCTTGAAGGATCGAGTCAGGCCCACTACATGCGGGGACTGGCCGACAAGGCGTACGCCGCCGGGCTGAACGCCGTCATGCTCAACCAGCGCAACTGCGGCGGAACGGAAGGGCTGTCGGCGGGACTGTATCACTCGGGTCTGTCGGCGGACCCGCGTGCGGTCATCACCGAGCTGACCACGCTCGATCGGTTGCCGGCGTTGGCGGTGGCCGGATACTCGCTGGGCGGCAACGTCGCGCTGCGGCTGGCCGGCGACTATGGACCGGACACGCCGCCGCAGGTGCGCGCGATCGTCGCCGTCTCGCCGACGATCAACCTCGGGCTATGTGTCGAGGCGCTCGAGCGACGGTCGAACCTGCTCTACGAATGGAATTTCGTCCGCAACCTGAAGAGCCGGATGCGGCGGAAAGACCGGGCGTGGCCGGGACGGTTCGACCTGAGCCGGCTGCGCGGCGTGCGCACGGTGCGCGAGTTCGATGAACGGTTCACCGCGCCCCACCATCGATTCCGGGACGCCGACGACTACTACTATCGAGCCAGCAGCCTGCGGGTGATCGATCGGATCCAGGTGCCGACGCTCATCCTGAGCGCCAGGGACGACCCGTTCGTGCCCGCGGAGCAGTTCAGCGATCCCGCGCTCGCGGCCAACCCGCACATCACCCTGCAGGTGACGCGCCACGGTGGACACTGTGGATACTATGCGCAGGCGAACGGAAGTTTCGACGGGTACTGGGCCGAGCAACGCATCGTCAGCGTCGTGCGGCCTCTCGTCGAGCATGGAGCCGCACCGTCCCGGCCGGATGCCGGACCGGCCGTACGCCGTGGCGCTGCCGCCGACATCGGCTAGTCGAGATCGAAGTCGCGAACCGGACGGGTCACAGGCTCCTGCCGAGCCTGCTGCAGCGCCTCCTCGAAGCGTTTCGAGAGCACGTCACCGCGCTGCTTTTCGTCGCTGACCGACTGCTGAAACAGCGCCTCACGGCGGGCCGCCTCGTCAGCCAGGATCTGCTGGGCGTGGTCGAGTTGCGGCTTGTCCCCGCTCTCGGGCTCCAGGTGCGCCACGACACGTTTGAGATCGGCGTCCACGGTCTGCACCGCACCACAGCACGGACAGACCACCTCGAACTCGGAGGACAGCTTCGAGGCCATGGGCTGCTAGCCTTCCTCCTCGTAGCCTTCCTCTTCGATCGGGCTGATGCGCGTGGAGGGACGCAGCGCTTCCCTGTAGTCGTAGATCGGGAGGTTCTGTACGTGGAGGCTCAGGACACATTCCGGCGCCTTGCGATCGACCAGCACGGTTACCGGACTGCCCTCGACGCCCTCGCGAAACGCGACGCGGCATCCGCACGACAGCACGGCATGGACGAATCCTTTCAGCATCGGAACCAACCTCGCTCGGTGATCATACTTGAGGAGTTCGATATTATCGAACTCCTTACTAGAGGAGATCGACGATGTCCTTCTCGAACTCCTCGCGGGTCGAAATCCCGACGTGGGTTCGGCAGATCGTGCCTGCTCGATCGATGAAGAGGGTCGTCGGCACCCCCCATATCGGGCCGTAGGCCTCCTCGAAGTCCGCGCGTCCAAGACCGACGAGCATCCGGTAGTTCACGTCGTACTGGCCGGCGAACTCCCGGATCTGTTCGGCGGTGTCGTAGCTGGACACGCCCACGACGGCGAGACCGTCATCGCCGTACTGGTCGGCGAACTCCACGAACCACGGCACCTCGACCTTGCAGGGGCCGCACCACGTCGCCCAGAAATTCAGCAGGATGAGTTTGCCCTCGAGCGACGAGAACGCCACCTCGCCGCCGTCCATGTCCTGCAGCGTGAAATCGAAGTTCGCTGGTCTCGCCTCCGCGTCGCACGCGGGCGCCGGCAACGCCACGCCTGCCACTGCTTCCGCCGTGGACCGGTGCGCGTGCGCCTGCGGCGCCTGGAAACCGGCCGGCAGCGTCAACAGGGCCAGCGCCAGGGCCGCCATACCAGCCATCATCCACCGCAGCATCATGTGTCGCTCCTTCCGTCCGGTCTCGCGCGGGCGTGACTGATCCCGCCCGACCAGACTCTCAGCATAGGCTCGCATATCGGCGGCGATCTTGTCCATTGCCGCCGCGTTCTCACGGCCGTGACACCTGGGTCTGTCCGCTCCCGTGGTCGATCATTCGCCGGACGGGGACAGCGCGGCGGCCCGGACGAGGCGCCGGCGTCTGTCCCGGCGAGGGTCGATTGACCCCGGTGTCCGGTACGCATTTTGCTTTGTGTCAGGGTGGCGCGATCGGACGGGAACCACGTCGTTGCGACGCCCGTCATCGCTACGGTAATATGGCGTACGTCTCTGCCAGCCTCGAGCAACACTCTGCTGGCCATTCGCGAGGTGAATCATGAGTCGCACCCAGCACGGGCGCACTATTCGCGGCCGAACGGTCATTGTCTGGCTTGTTGGACTGCTCGCATTCAGTTGGGCCGCCGGGGCGGCAGCGCAAAGCAATCAGTTCAACCCCTACTTCGGGAAGAACCTGGTCAAGTACGACGACTTCGACTGGCACATCTACACGACCGACCATTTCGAGATTTTCTACTATCCGGAACTCGAAGAACATCTGGAGCGGGTGGCGTCGTATGCAGAGAGCGCGTACGCGCAGGTCAGCGCGGACCTGACCCACGATCTTGCCGGCCTCGTGCCGCTGTTGGTCTTCAAGACCCACAGCGAGTTCGAACAGCAGAACGTCATGCGTGGAGTGGTGTCCGACGGGGTCGCCGCCTTTGCCGAGCCGCGCGGGCGGCGCATTCTGCTGCCGATCGACGAACCGCCCGACCAGCTTTACCGGCTGATCACACACGAACTGACGCACCAGTTCGCCTTTGACATCATTCCGCGGTCGGTCATACGGCGGGGCATCCCCCTGTGGGTCGACGAGGGTCTGGCCGACTACATGGCCGGGGTCTGGCGACCGCTCGACCTGATGCAGGTGCGGGACGCCGCGCTGGCCGACATCCTGCCGGCGATGAGCGAATTCGACGGCTACGGCGGGTTCACCAATCTCCGGGTGGTCTACAACCTCGGGCACGCCGCGTTCGAGTTCATCGAAGAACGGTGGGGCAAGGAGGGGATTCGCCAGTTCCTATTCTCGCTGCGCAAGACGGTCATCGGCGGCGGCGGCGACATCTACGAAGACGCCTTCGACCTCGCGGCCGAGGAATTCGACAGCGAGTTCGACGGCTACATTCGCGACCGCTTCCAGGAGTTCCGCGACAAGGAACGACCGGACGACTACGGCCGCGATCTGGCGCCGGACCCCCTGGAAACGAAATACATGGCGGTGGTCTCCATCGAACCGTCGCCGTCGGGCGATCTGATCGCCGCGTATGCCCAGAACCGCAAGGATCGGGAGTTGGACATCATCCTGCTGTCATCGGAAGACGGCGAGGTGGTGAACAATCTGACGGACGGGTTCAATCAGGATCTGGGATTCGAATCGCTCGCGATTCCAGGGGCCCGCTGGAACCAGGTCTCCTGGATGTCATGGTCCGGCATCGATGACCGACTCGGCTACTTCGTCCGCAAAGGCAAGTTCCGATCCCTCGTGCTCCAGAACGTCGTCACCGGCGACATCGAAGAGATGATCGGTCTGAGCATGGTCGACGAGCCCGAATCGCCGGACATCTCGCCGGACGGCCGCACCGTCGCCTTTTCCGCGCTGCGGAACGCCATCGGCGACATCTATCTCCTGGATCTGGAGACCCGGGCCGTCACGAATCTGACCGAGGACGAATTCGCCGACTACTCACCCACCTTCTCGCCGGACGGCTCCTATCTCGTCTACGTCGCCCGCGTGAGCGGTAACAACAAGCTCTTCAAGCTCGACCTCGCCACCCGCGAGAAGACACAGCTCACGTTCGGCACGTTCAGCGAAGCGACGGCGCAGTTCCTCGACGACCACACGCTGGTCTTCGCGTCGACCGCGACCGACCCGCTGATCCCGACCGACCCGACGATGGCGGCCAACGCGGACATCTTCAATATCTGGACGCTCGACCTGAACAACGGCGAACTCCGGCAATTTACCGACGCTGCCAACGGGAACGTGTCGACGATCGTCCTGCCGGGCGAGGACGGAGAGCGCATCGCCTTCGTGACGTACTTCCGAGGCGAGTACGGCATTCACACGATTGTGCGCGACGAGCCGCTGTATACCGCGTCGTCGACGGACTTTGGCGGTCCCGGTCCCAACATCGACTTCCAGGCCCCGCTGACGCACAGCGTCGTCGCGGCCAACAACCGCCGGAAGGGCCGTTTCGAGAAGATGTTCCTCGATGGCGCGCCTCCCATCAACATCGGCGTGACGAACAACGGCGACATCATGGGAGGCACCGCCATCTCGTTCACCGACGTGCTGGGGGACCGCAGCTTTCAGGTCTATGGGTACTCATTCGGCCCGTACCGGACCCTGTCCGCGTCGTACGTCGATCTGAGCGGCCGCATGCAGTACGCCGTGCAGGGCTTCTCGCAGGAGAGGTTCTTCTACGGGAACACCGGATTCTACGATCCCACCTACTACTTCCTCGATCGGGACCAGGCGCTGGGCGTGCAGACGGTGCGCGGCGCCAACGTCTTCGCCTTCTACCCCTTCGACCGTTTCCGACGCATCGAGTTCAGCGGCGGGATGTTCCACTTCAACGAAAGCTTCCGCGACAGGACGCTCGCGCAGCAGTCCGCCCAATACCAACAGCAGCAGTTCGGGGCGCAGTTGTTTCGGAACGGCGCCCAGCTCCCGCTGGGGGTGAACTTCATTCAGGAAACCACCGTCTTCCGCGAGTTCGGCCCGGTGTCGGGCAACACGATGCGCGTCGGGTTTCAGTACGCCCCGAGCATCGGCACGACCTTTTTCGGCAAACAGACCTTCGACACCGATGTTCGCAATTACATGCGGATCGGCGAGACCGGCGTCCTGGCGTTGCGCGGACGGTGGTTCACCAGCTTCGGCGACTTCCCGGACTTCTACTACTTTGGCGGCAACGGTGAAATGCGAGGTTACGACTATCTCGAGTTCATCGGCCACGACGCCGGCCACATCAACGCCGAGCTCAGATTCCCCCTCGTCGAGGCGATGTTGACGCCGCTCGGCGTGTTGGGCGGCGTGCGCGGCGCATTCTTTTTCAATCTCGGCGGCGCCTCTCTCAACGGCCAGTCGTTCACCCTGTTCTCGAACAGTTCGGAAGTGGTGCCGGGGCCGGTTATTGGAATCCGCCAGAACGCGGAGACCTTGCAGATCGAACCAATCCTCGGGAACCCGACCCCGGTGTCCGGGTTCCGTCTGGTCGATGGCAGAGCCTCCTACGGCATCGGACTCCAGACGTTCCTGATCGGGTTCCCGATTCACTTCGACTGGTCGTGGCGCTCGCTCTTCAACCAAGAGTGGGAGGACTACGTGTTCGCGACGCAGGGCGGCAGCGCAAGTTTCCGCAGGCCGCGCTTCGATTTTTGGATCGGGTACGATTTCTGACGCCGGCGCCAGGAGCCCGTGGTGAAACCGCGCGTAGCAGCGAGCGTGGCGAGGCGTGACGAGGGAGCGCTACAGCTTGGTGAGCTTCATCACGCTACGATTCAGATCGAGCGTGACACGGTAGTCGCTGAGGAAGCGGTGCCCGACGATGCCGCCGATCTGGAACCCCAGCAGGGCGCTCGGGCGATGCAGATTGAGCACGACGACCGAGTAGTTGCGATACAGCAGTTGGTCGAACGCCAAGTCGGTCCCGGGACGCAGATAGGCCCCATCGTCCCACCCGGATGTGCCATACACCTTGACCGGCACCTGCCTGACCGTCAGGGGAGGCAGGAGATTGGCGGTGCCCTGGCTGATCGAGATCACCTCGCCGCCCGTGTCGACCACGAAGCTGCCCGCGTACGTGCCGTTGACGACCCCGCGAACGACCGTCAGCCGATGCTGACGGAGGGGCAGCACGACATCGGCCGGCTCGTCCGGGAGATCTTCGGCAATGATGAGTTGCTGGCGACCGTAGTCGATCGTGACCGATAGGCCGAGCGAGAGCGGAGAGAACCCCTCGGACTCCGGCGTCGGCAACCCTCCCAGCGGCGGGCTCTTGATGACGACCGGGAGATTCGTCACCTCGAGCGAGCCGATTTGGAGCGACTCGAGCCGCCCCGCCTGCAGACCCCGCAACCCGATTTCGCCGACGCCCGCGCTGAGCGTGTTGGTCACTGGCTGAATGCCGAGGGCGCGCGCCACCGGTTGTGAGAGCACCGTCTGCTCGGCGCCGGTATCGACGACGAAATCCACGGGATCCTGCCCGTTCACCCGGCCGCGCACGATGACCTTGTCCCGGATGAGACGGAACGGAATCGTGTGAATCCGACCCGGTTCGGTCACCTGGATCGCGGGGCGGTCACCGAACGACCGGAGCAATGTGACCTCGGCCTGCGCCCAGACGGCCTTCTCGGTGCTGAATTCGGACGGCAGCAACGCAATGTAGCGTTGGTAGGCGTCCGCCGCCTCCACGAAGCGGTGCATGCGCCGGTATATCGATCCCAAGGTGTGGTGATACCCGGGGTTGTCCGGATCAGTCTCGAGCGCGGAATGGATCCAGTCGAGCGCCTCATCCAACGCCTGCCGGGTCGTCAGGCTGCGCGCGAGGCCGTGCCGGCCCCCGCCGGACTGTGGATCTATCGCCAGGACGTCCCAGTAGACCGCCTCGGCTTCGTCGAACAGCCCCGCCGCCCACAGCGCATCCCCGACCAGCGCCAACATCACCGGATTTTCCGGAGCCAGACCCCGCAGCGTCTCGGCTTCAATGTGCGCCCGGGTGAACTCCGCGACCTGCAACAGGCTCTGCAGCAGACCACTGGAGGCGCGCATGAGCTGCTCGGACGTGGCGTCCTCTTTTGCAAGGTCGTAGGTGCGAATCGCCTCCCAGTACCGTTGGTCGGCGCGCAGGAGATCGCCAAGCTGGACGCGGGCCTCGCTGCGCGCGGTCGTCGGCGTCGACTGAGCGTCGATAACGATCGGCACGGCCACGGCTACGGACGCGGCAAAGACCAGTACACGAACCGCGTGTTGCATCTCACCTCCAACGGACCGACCCGCAGGTCCGTACGGTTGACTATCTGGTGTATTGCTCGATCGTCACGCCGTCGTACATGTCGTCGACGCGCAGAATCTGCTTCTGGCGGTCGTAGCTGCCGAGTTCGTAGTCCTCACTCATGATGAGCGCCTTGACCGGTTTGGTCGGACACACTTCCGCGCAGAGACCGCAGAAGCTGCACCGGGACAGATTGAAGTCGAAGAAATCGAGAACCTTGATCTTGTGCCCCGGCTCACGGTGCCCGCCGAGGACAATCAACTCGTCCGGGCAGACCTTGGCGCACTGGTCGCACACGATACAGGTCTGCGCGCCAGTTTCCGGTTCGACCTGGAGCCTGAGCACACCGCGAAATCTGGGCGCCACTGGACGGCGTTCGGCTGGGTACTGAAAGGTGAACGCGGGTTGCGGGGTGTACTTGAGGGTGACCAGAAGACCCTTGATCAAGTCGACCAGAAACACCATTCGAAACAACTTGGCTAACTGTTGCACCGCGCTACCCCCGGTCCTCGACGAGAATCGGCTCGGTCTGCCCCGCCATCACCACACGCTCCTTGCGCAGCACGGTGTTCTCCTTGCGAATCTTGTCCTGCAGGCGCATCAGACCGTACAAAAGCGCCTCGGGGCGGGGCGGACAACCGGACACGTAGACGTCGACCGGAACGACCTTGTCCACGCCCTGCAGCACGGCGTAGGTCGGGAACGGGCCACCCGCGTTCGAACAACTGCCCATCGAGATGACCCATTTCGGCTCGGGCATCTGGTCGTACAGCCGTCTGAGCACCGGCGCCATCTTCTTGGTGACGGTACCGGCGACGATCATCAGATCCGCCTGACGGGGAGACGCGCGAAACACCTCGGCCCCGAACCGCGCGATGTCGAAGCGCGAGGCGGACGTGGCCATCATCTCGATCGCGCAACAGGCCAGCCCGAACCCCATCGGCCACAGCGATGACTGCCGTGCCCAATTGAGCACCTTGTCGAGATTCGTGGTGATGAAGTTGTCTTCGAACCGATGGTCAATCAATCCCATGGGAAGGCCGTTCGCCTATTTTCCTTCGTACCATTCAGCGTTGGTGTCGCAGAACGCCTGCCACTCTTCAGGCACTTCGTCGTTGGCGAAAATCGCCTCGACGGGACAGGCGGGCACGCATGCGCCACAGTCGATGCACTCGTCCGGGTGGATGTAGAGCATCGTTTCGGCTTCGAACTCTTCTTCGTCTTTCCGGGGATGGATGCAGTCCACTGGACATACGTCCACGCAGGCCGTGTCTTTGGTCCCAATGCATGGTTCACAGATGCTGTACGCCATCAAGCTCCTCCGTATGCGCGTCGCGGCGTGCGGAACGGTACTCCACGTTCCGCGCCCAAAGAATACCCCGCACGGGCGGTTCCGTTCAAGCGCGACCGGATCAGGCGTTGGTCGACCGGTCGTGGACCGCTCGAGGCGGCCCAGACCCGGCCGTGTTCCTGGCAGCCCGTGGAAAAAGCCCCGCTGCATTCGATTCCCGCTGAATTCTGCGCTTTCCCGCGGAATTCTGCTGTTTCACGCTGCATCTCGCCCTACGACGTTGCTCCCCGGTCACAGATGCCCCAATGTGCTCCTCGTCGCGCCTTGCCACAGCCGGGCGGAGCGCCATTCTCCGTGCAACGCGGGGTTCTGCCACGGGCTGCTCCACATTGCGCCGGCAGCGGACGAGACGCTAACATCGCCGTCATGACGACGCCGGGCGACACACACGGTCCCCTGACCGCTCCCGCCACGTTCTTCCGCGGCCGGCGCCTGCGGAACGATCCGGAACCGGTCGGGCCGAAACCGCGATGGCTGACAGTGCGGGCGCCTGGATCGGCCGGCTACCGGCGGCTCAAACGCCTGATGGAGGAGCAGTCGCTCACCACCGTCTGCGAGGAAGCCGGTTGTCCGAACATCGGCGAGTGCTGGCATCACGGGACCGCGACCTTCATGATCCTGGGAGGCGTCTGCACACGGGCGTGCAGCTATTGCAACGTCGCGCACGGCGCGCCGGATCCGGTCGATGCCGACGAGCCGCACCGTGTCGCGCAGGCCGTTCGCACGCTCGGCCTGGAACACGTCGTCATCACGTCGGTCGATCGCGACGACCTCGAGGACGGCGGGGCCGGGGCCTTCGCCGCGACGATCGCCGCCACGCGGGCGCTGGCGCCCGCCTGCCGCATCGAAGTGCTGGTTCCCGACTTCGGGGGACGCGACGCGTCCCTGGACGCTGTGCTCGATGCGGCGCCGGACGTGCTCAATCACAACATCGAGACCGTGAAACGCCTGTACAGGACCGCGCGGCCCGGCGGCCGCTACCGGCATGCGCTGCGCCTGCTCGACCGTGCGAAACGCCAGCGCCCGGCCGCACCCACGAAATCGGGCCTGATGGTCGGACTGGGCGAGCGCTGGGAGGAACTGGTCGAAACGCTTGGCGATCTCCGCGAGGTCGACTGCGACATCCTGACGATTGGGCAGTACCTCCGGCCGTCTCCGGCCCATCTCCCGGTAGCCCGCTACTACCACCCCGACGAGTTCACGGCCCTCGCGCAGATCGCGACGACGCTGGGTTTCGGGCACGTCGAAGCCGGTCCACTCGTGCGCAGCTCGTATCACGCCCACGAGCAGGCCGAGGCGTTCGCGGCCGGGACACCGCGGCAGACGGAACATCGCTCGGGCTAGCAGCCCGCTGCGCAAGCGCAGCGGGCGGACCGCGGTCAGCGCGGCCGGGCCGGCCGGTAGACGTGGGTGCTCTGTCCGAAGAACACTTCGGCCGATTCCATCAACGTCTCGGACAGCGTGGGATGCGGGTGGATGCACAGCCGCAGATCGGCGACCGTCGCTCCCATCTCGATCGCCACGACCCCCTCCGCGATCAACTCGCCGGCGCCCGTGCCGGCGATGCCGACGCCGAGAATCTGCTGCGATTCCGGCTCGATAATCAGCTTCGTGACCCCGGCCGGACGATCGAGCGTGACTGCGCGTCCGGACGCGGCCCACGGATACCGGGAGACCTGCACCGCCCGACCCTGCGCCCGGGCCTCGGTTTCGGTCAATCCGCACCAGGCGATCTCAGGTTCGGTGAACACCACGGCCGGGATCGCCGCCGGCTCGAACACCGCCCGGCTGCCCGCAATCGCTTCGACGGCGGTGCGCGCCTCGTGACTCGCCTTGTGCGCGAGCATCGGCTCTCCGACCAGATCACCCACGGCGAAGATGGTCGGCTCGGCGGTGCGGCGCTGCCCATCCACCACGACGAACCCACGCGCGTCACGCTCCACCTTCGTCCGCTCCAACCCGACAATCCCGGAGTTGGGCGTCCGTCCCACCGCGACGAGGACGCGGTCGAACCGCCGCTCGGTCTGTTCGCCGTCTGCGCCCCGCAGACTCACCTGTACGCCGTCCCCGGCGTCGACCAGTTCGGACACGGTCGTCTCGAGCAGCACCGCCTCGCACGTCTCGCCGAGCCGCTTGGCCACCACGGCGGTCAAATCGCGGTCGGCGCCGGGCAGCAACCCGGGGGTCATCTCGACCAGCGTCACGGCGGAACCGAGCGCGGCATAGACCGACCCGAGTTCGAGTCCGATATAGCCTCCGCCGACAACCAGCAGCGACGCCGGCACGTACGGCACGTCGAGCGCCGTGGTCGAGTCCCACACGCGATCGCTGTCGAGCGCCAGCGCCGCCGGCCGCGCCGGGCGCGACCCGGTGGCGAGAATGGCGTGCGCGAACTCGAGTGCGGTCGATTCGCCGTCCGGTCCGCTGACAAGGGCCGATGTGGGCCCGCACAGTTCGGCCCGACCACGCAGATAGGTCACCTGCCGCCGGGTCGACAGTTGCCCCAGCCCGCCCGTGAGCCTGCTGACGATGCCGTCCTTCCAGGCGCGCAGTCGATCGAGGTCGAGCGCCGGTTCACCGAAGTCGAGCCCCCACGCCGCCGCTTCGCGTGCGTCGGACACCAGCTTGGCGACGTGCAGCAGCGCCTTCGACGGCATGCACCCGCGATACAGGCAGACTCCGCCCGGGTCAGGGGCCTCATCGACCAGCGTGACCTGCATGCCGAGGTCCGCGGCCAGAAACGCGGCGGCGTAGCCGCCCGGGCCGCCCCCAATCACTGCGAGTTGCGTCGTCTTGTCTGCGTTCACTTCAACTCCCGCCATCATTCGGCGATTCGCCGGCGCCATCCGCCCGGCGCCGCGCACCGTCAGCGTAGTGTAGCAAGAGGGTTTCTTGCCATGCCGGGCCGGACGTACCATCATGGGAGATATCTGCCGTGCGGCTCAACGTCCGGTAGTTCGCGGGAGCGTGCAGATGATCAGGCTCAGACGGTCCGGCGCCGCCCGGCTCGCGCTGCTCAGCCTCGGTTGCACCGCGTGGCTCGGCGCCGCCATGGTCGCCCGACAGGGAACCACCATGAGTCGATTGTTCACACCGGTCGAAATCGGCGCAGACCTGTCGGCGCTCCCGGGATCGGAGCGGGAGGCGCTGGCGCATATCGTGGACGCCGCCCGAATCATGGACGGCGTCTTTCTCGAGCAGGTGTGGGCCGGCAATCCCGCCATGCTGCTGTCGCTGCTCGGAGACCAGAGCGCCGTCGGACGCGCCAGACTCGATTTCTTTCTCCTGAACAAGGGACCCTGGTCGCGTATCGAGGAGAACCGCCGGTTCGTGCCGGGCGCCCCCGACAAGCCGGCCGGCGCGAACTTCTATCCCGCGGACGCGACGAGAGAGGACATCGAGGTCTGGTTCGAGCAGCTCGATGAACCTGCCCGGCGCGACGCGACCGGCTTCTTCACCACCATTCGCCGGGGTTCGGACGGCGGTTTCGTCGCCCTGCCCTACAGCGTCGAGTACCAGGGGCCGCTGGCCATCGCCGCCGATCACCTGCGTGCCGCCGCCCGCGCGACCACCCAACCGACACTTCGCAGATACCTCGAGAGCCGTGCGGACGCTTTCGCATCGAATGACTACTACGACAGCGACGTGGCCTGGATGCAGCTCGATGCCTCCATTGAAACGACCATCGGTCCCTACGAGGTGTACGAGGACGAATGGTTCAACTACAAGGCGGCGTTCGAGGCGTTCGTCACGCTGCGCGACGAGCGGGAATCCGTCAACCTGGCCCGCTTCGGACTCCAGTTGCAGTGGCTCGAGGACCGGCTGCCTATCGACCCGCGATATCGGAACCGGTCCCTGGGGGCGCTGGCGCCGATCCGGGTCGTCAATGTCGTGTTCACCGCCGGAGACGCGAACAGCGGTGTCCAGACCGCCGCGTTCAATCTCCCCAACGACGAGCGCGTCAGGCGTGAACAGGGCTCCAAGCGCGTCATGCTGAAGAACGTGCAAGAGGCGAAATTCGAACGGGTGCTGACCCCGATCGCCGAGATCGCGCTGTCCGCGGCGGACCAGCGGGACGTGTCGTTCGATGCGTTCTTCACCCATATCCTCATGCACGAACTCATGCACGGGCTCGGTCCCGGCGCGATCACCGTCGGCGGCCGCGAGACGACCGTGCGCCAGCAACTGCGCGAGACCTACAGCACCATCGAGGAAGCCAAGGCCGATGTCTCCGGGCTCTGGGCGCTGCAGCAGCTTCTCGACCGGGGACAGGTCGACGCCTCTCTCGCGCGCAGCATGTACACCACGTTTCTCGCGTCGATATTCCGATCTGTCCGCTTCGGCATCAACGAAGCTCACGGACGCGGCGTCGCCATCCAGCTCAACACTTTCCTCGATGCGGGCGCCGTCACGGTGGACGCCGATGGCCGGTTCGCCGTCGACCATGGCCGGATCCGCGACGCGGTCAGCGGGCTGACGACCGAACTGATGACGATCCAGGCTACCGGCGATATCGCCGCGGCGGAAACCCTGCTCGACACACGAGGCGTGATCCGACCGGAGGTGCAGCGCGTGCTCGACCGGCTGGACCGTATCCCGATCGACATCGAACCACGCTACGTCACGGCCGAACGACTCGCACGCGATCGCCGCTGACCGCGCACGGCGACGCATCCACCTGGCACGGCGCAACGAGGGCGCACATCGGGCATGTGTGACCCCGGCAATCAGAAGCCCAGCGCCGCCCGAGACGGGGTGCAGCGGGAAATAGCAGAATTCCGCGGGGAAGCGCAGAATTCTGCGGGGATCGAATGCAGCGGGGCTTTCACCACGGGCTGCTAAGATGGCGCCATGCGGCAACCTGACACGCTCGGACAGCTTCGTGACGCGGTGGACGAGGGAGCGATCCCGCATCGCAGCGTCGCGCTGGAGATGCGCCAGAACCTGATGCACCGGCTGGCCGACAACCGTCCGCTGCTGCCTGGCGTCATCGGGTACGAGGAGTCGGTGATTCCGCAGATCGCCAACGCGATCCTCTCGCGCCACAACTTCGTGCTGCTGGGGCTGCGCGGCCAGGCGAAGACACGCATCCTGCGCGGGCTCGTCACCCTGCTTGACGCCCAGCTCCCGGTCGTGCCGGGGTGTCAGATCAACGACGACCCGCTCGCCCCGCTGTGCCGGGCCTGCCGGCTGCGGGTCGAAGACGAGGGCGACGCGATGCCGATCGCGTGGCTGCCACGCGAACGGCGGCTGGTGGAGAAGCTGGCGACGCCCGACGTCACGATCGCCGACATGATCGGCGATGTCGACCCGATCAAGGCGGCGCGAGCCGGGCTTGATCTGTCCGACGAACTGACGATGCACTACGGCCTGCTGCCGCGGGCGAACCGCTGTCTGTTCGCGGTCAACGAATTGCCGGACCTGGCGGGAAAGATCCAGGTCGGCCTGTTCAACATCCTCCAGGAGGGCGACGTCCAGATCAAGGGCTACCCTATCCGCCTGCCGCTTGACGTGGTGATGACGTTCACCGCGAACCCCGAGGACTACACCGCGCGCGGCAAGATCATCACCCCGTTGAAAGACCGCATCGGATCGGAGATTCGCACCCACTACCCCCGTACGCGCGAGGCGGGGATGACGATTACCGCGCAGGAAGCCTGGGTCGCCCGGCAGGGTGGGTCTGAACGGCCCACCGACACCGTCGTTCCGCCCTACATCAGCGAACTGGTCGAAGAGGTGGCCTTCGTGGCCCGCGGCCACGCCAAGATCGACCAGCGCTCCGGGGTCAGCCAGCGGCTCCCGATCACGTGCCTGGAGAATGTGGTGTCGAACGCGGAGAGACGCGCGCTGGCCGGCGGGGAGCAGTCCGCCGTCGCGCGCGTGACCGATCTCTACGCCGCGTTGCCGTCCATGACCGGCAAGTTCGAACTGGAGTACGAGGGAGAGCTGCGGGGCGCCGATCAGGTGGCGCTCGACATCATCCGGACCGCGGTCCGGCACGTGTTCGACGGATGGTTCGAGGGCATCGACACGCACGCGATCGTCGAGTGGTTCGACCTCGGCGGCACGCTCCAGTTCGGCGACACCACTCCGGCGGCGGCGCTGCTGGAACAGACCGCGCAGATTGCGGGACTCCAGGACCTGGCCACGCACGCGAGCGCCGGCGCGACGGCCCCTGCCCCCCTCCTGGCCTCGGCCGTCGAGTTCGTCATCGAGGGTCTGTGCGCACAGAAGAAGATCAGCCGCACCGACGAGTGGGTGTATCGCGCCACCGAGCAGCCCTCTCGCCCGCAGCCGTCCGCCGAACAGTTGTTCGACGCGGACATGCAGCTCCCCGGGAGCAAGAAGAAGTACTACAACTGAGCGTGCCCGAGGTCACCCGATTCGCTCACGAAACCAGCAGCCCGTGGTGAGAGTCCGGCGTCGGTCGAATGCAGCGGGACTTGAACCACGGGCTGCCCCCAGCGGGCAGATGAAATACAAGTACACACGCTACACGGGTGACGATCTCGAGGGCATCCACCTCGAAGAGCTCGTGTCGAAGTTGTCGCGCCTGCTGCTCGAGAGCGGGTTCGGCAATGCGTCGGACAGATTCGACGCACCGGAACGCGACGACCACCAGCGGTCGGAACAGGCGCTTCGCGACGCCATTCTCGACGCGTTGCTCAACGATGGTCTGCTGTCGGACGACGCCATCTCGCGCCTGTTGGGCGACCCGGCCGACAACGACGGCCAGTCCCGACTCGAACACTTGGTGGAACGGGTGATCGAGCAGATGGCCGGACAGGGCTACATCACGCGTCACCCGGACCTCGAGGCACACCGGCGCCAACGGGAAGGCGCGGGGGCAGGCGCTGGGACGGCGCCTCCGATGCGGTTCGAGGTCACCGACAAGGGACTCGACTTTCTCGGGTATCGCGCGCTGCGGGATCTGCTCGGGGCGGTCGGGCGCAGCAGCGTCGGCCGGCACGACACGCGCGACCTGGCGACCGGTGTCGAGGCCAGCGGCGCCCCGAAGACCTATGACTTCGGCGAGACGCTCAATCTCGACGCGAGCGCGACGATCCTGAATGCGGTGAAACGGATGGGACCGGCTGCAATTACGGACCAGGGCATCGATGTCCAGTACCGGGACCTGATGGTGGCCCAGGGCGAGTATCAGGGCGCCTGCGCGACGGTTCTCATGCTCGACTGCAGTCACAGCATGATTCTCTACGGCGAGGACCGCTTTACACCGGCCAAGCAGGTGGCCCTGGCCCTGTCGCACCTGATCCGGCACCAGTATCCGGGCGACACGCTGAAGGTCGTGCTGTTTCACGACTCGGCCGAAGAGATTCCTCTGCGGCAACTGGCGCGCGTGCGGGTCGGCCCCTACTACACCAACACGCGGGAGGGACTCCGCCTGGCCCGCCGCCTCCTTGAACGCCAGGCCTGCGACATGCGGCAGATCGTGATGATTACCGACGGCAAACCGTCGGCGCTGACCCGCCCCGATGGCCGCATCTACCGGAACGCGTTCGGCCTCGACCCCTGGGTCATCAGCGAGACCTTCGCCGAGGTCGCCAACTGCCGCAAGGCGGGCATCCTGATCAACACGTTCATGCTGGCGAGAGATTACGAACTGGTGGCCTTCGTGAAACGGGTCGCGCAGATCTGCCACGGCCGGGCCTACTTCACGACCCCTCATACGCTGGGCCGCTACGTGCTGACCGATTACCTCCACAAGAAGACGAGCACCGTGCACTGATTGATGGAGCCTCTCATGCTGCCCTCCCTCATCCCGATCTTTCCGCTGCCGAACGTCGTGCTCTTCCCGTCAGTGTTCCTGCCGCTGCACATCTTCGAACGGCGGTATCGCCGCATGCTGGCAGACGCCCTGCAGGGGGACCGCATCATCGGCATGGTGCTGCTCAAGCAGCCGCGGCCGGAGAATGACGACCCGCCGCCGGTGTACGGCATCGGATGCGCCGGTCTGATCAGCCACGCGGAGACGCTTCCGGACGGACGTTCGAACATCATTCTCCGGGGCGGCCAACGATTCAGGATCACGTGGGAGGACCACGACCTCGCCTACCGGCGGGCGCACGTCGAACCGCTGCCAGAGGCGGTCTCGGACCGGATTCGCGCGACGGTGCACCAGTCGCGGTCGCGACTCGAAACGCTGCTGGCGGACCGCCTCGACACCTCCGGCGGCGCCGCCATGCTGCCCGGCGCGATGGACGACGAGGACCTCGTGAATACGCTGGCTCAGTATCTCGACCTGGAGCCGGTGGAGAAGCAGGCGCTGCTCGAACTCGACGACGCCGCGAGCCGGTCGCGCGCGCTGATCGATCTGATCGAGATGCATGCGCTCGCCACACAGCGCCCGGACGCGCTGGGATTGCATTGACCGCGCACGGCGACGGCCGCGGGGGACTGGACGATCACGCGAGACTGTCGGCCGTAGCGGGCACCGGCTGGCCGGCGCCGAGACGCCGGACGATCTCCGCGATCACCGTTTCGCCATGGAACCGGCCGTTCTCGATGAAGATGAGGCCGCTGTGGATCCCGGAGATCACCTGCCCCGCCAGGAACAGGTTGGGAACGTTCGTTTCGTAGGTCTCGCGGTTGTGCGCCGGCACCATCGTTCGCGGATCGACCGCGATACCGAACCGGTGCAGCATCGACGTGTCCGGATGATATCCGGTCAGGAGGAATACGGCGGCGGCAGGCAGCGTGCGCCGAGTCCCGGCCGTCTCCACCACCACGTCGGTCCGGCGGATCTCGACGACCCGTGTCTCGAACAGGGCCTGCACGGAACCTTCCTTGATCCGGTTCTCAATGTCCGGGCGCACCCAGTACTTGATGCCGCTGCCCAGTTCGGCGTGACGGTGGACCAACGTGACGTGGACCCCGGAACGGTAGAGCTCGAGCGCCGCTTCCGCCGCCGAGTTCTTCCCGCCGACGATGACCACGGACTGCCGATAGTGCGGATGCGCTTCCGTGTAGTAGTGCGACACGTGCGGCAGATCCTCACCGGGCACGCCCAGCATGTTGGGACACTCGTACGCACCGATCGCGACCACGACCGTGCGGGCCAGCCGCCGGTGCGGCCCGCGGTCCGGATGCCGGGTATCGAGCGCCAGCAGCGGCCGGCCGCCGGCCGCCACCGGCGTGATCGTCTCGACGTCGTGACCGAAATCGATCGCCAGGTCGTAGGTGTCGACGACCCGGCGGTAGTAGCGCAGCGTCTCGTCGCGTGTTGGCTTGGCGTGCGGCGTCACGAACGGGAGCCCGCCGATTTCCAGCAGCTCGGGCGTCGTGAAGAACGTCATGTTCGTCGGAAAGTGGAGAATCGAGTTCACCACCGCTCCGCGCTCGATCACCTCGCAATCCAGTCCGGCCCGCTTCGCGCCGATGGCGCTCGCCAGACCGGCGGGTCCGGCGCCGACCACCACCACATCCCGAACCCGATCCGAATCCGCCCGTCGCTGACTCATCTCGCCCGGTACTCTATCTGCACGTCGCTGACCAACGCGATCGGGCGCCCTGCAGACGTGACAGTCTCGCGGCCGTCCACACGCTGCACCTCCAGCGCGATGCCGACGATGCTGATTTCGGCGACACTCTCGGCCACCGTCACCACGATCGCTTCGCGGCCGACCGGCGCCACCGCCTTCACGCCACCGGGGCCGGCGCCGCCGGCGACCCGATCCACCAGATCGGTCACGTTGCGGAACTCGGCGAGCACCACCGGCCGCGACAACACATCCTCGCTGGTCGCCACCACCGTCTCCGCCAGATACCTGGCATAGCCGCGCCCCCGCGTCACTTCGTCCTCCGAATACGTGTGGCGGCCATGCAAGGTGAATGTGACGATCGCCTCGCCGCGGTGGGCCGGAATCTCGACGATGACGCCTTCGGCCACCTCGTCGCCGATGACCACGTTGCAATAGGTCCGGTCGGTCTCGATCCCGACGCCAAGCTCGGACGGACAACGTACCGCGGCCTGTTCGATCCGGCGCGACTGGGCGTCGAGCGCGACGGCGACGGACAGCACCGCCCCCATCGCCGCCAGCCAACGGCCAGCGTCACCGCACCGCCGGCGGTCATAGATGATCGGCATTGCTCTCATGCCCGGTCCCGCGCCGCGTCACTCTGCCGCCGCCTTCGATCCCGAGCAGATCGAAGAACTCCCCGCGGGTCCGGGCGTCGGTCCGGAACAGACCGCGGGTGGCGCTCGTCAACGCCCGCGAGTTGTGCTTTTCGACCCCGCGCATCAGCATGCAGAGATGGGACGCCTCCATCACCACCGCCACACCGAGCGGATCGAGCTTGGCGGCGATCGTTTCCGCGATCTGATTGGTCAGCCGCTCCTGCACCTGCAGCCTCCGGCTGAAGACTTCCACCAGGCGCGGGATCTTGCTCAAGCCGATGACCTTTTCCCGCGGGATGTAGGCGATGTGACAGCGACCGAAGAACGGCAGCAGATGATGCTCGCAGAGACTGTAGAAATCGATGTCTCGCACCATCACCATCTCCCGGCAGTCGACGTTGAACAACGCATGGTTGATAACTGCATCGACGTCCTGCCGGTACCCGTCCGTCAGGAATCGCAGCGCCTTGGCGACCCGTTCCGGCGTCTTCGCGAGCCCTTCCCGCGTCGGGTCTTCGCCCAACTCGTACAGCAACGCCCGGACCATCGTGTGCATCCGCTCGTCACTGGCCGACAGGTCGAGTGCCCGCACCTGCTCTTCAATACCGGTAGAAGCCATGGCTGCTCTTGCGTCCCAAACGGCCCGCCAGCACCATCCGCTTCAGCAGCGGCGGCGGAGCGTAGGCGGGATCACGAAACTCCTCGAACATGATGTTCGCGATGTAGTAGGTGGTGTCCAGCCCGACGAAGTCGAGCAGCGTGAACGGTCCCATCGGATGCCCGCAGCCCATCGACATCGCGGTGTCGATGTCTTCCAGCGTGCCGCAGCCGCCTTCGTACGCGCGTACGGCGCTGAGCAGATACGGAATGAGCAGGCGGTTGACGATGAAACCGGGTTGATCGGGCGCGGCCACCGGCTGCTTGCCGAGCGACTTGGCGAACGCGACGATGCGCCGGTTGGTGTCGTCGGCGGTGGTCAGTCCGCGGATGACCTCGACCAGCCCCATGAGGGGCACCGGGCTGAAGAAATGCAGTCCGATGAACTTGTCGGGCCGTCTGGTCGCCGCCGCGAGCTCGGTGATGCAGACCGAGGATGTATTGGAGCAGAAGAGGGTCTGCGGGCCGACCACTGCCTCGACCTCGGCAAACACGCCGCGTTTGGCGTCCACATTCTCGACGATCGCTTCGATGACGACGTCACTGTCGGCCAGCGCGCCGACGGAGGTCGTGCCGCTGAGCCGTCCCCAGGCCGCGTCCCGGTCCGCGGCGGTCAACTTGTTCCGTTCGACCCCGTTGTCCAGAAACCGCCTGATCCGACCCAACCCGGCGTCGACCGTGGGCTGGTCCACCTCGCGCACGATGGTGCGATAGCCGGCCTGTGCACAGACCTGGGCGATGCCCGAGCCCATCAAACCGCAGCCCAGCACACCGACCACCTGGATGTTCGTCTCGCCCGCCATCAACCGTCCTTTCCCCGAATCTGCTCACGCCGTGAACCCCGACCAGCCGTTGATCATAGCAGCCCGGCCGTTCACGGCGGCCGGCGCGTTTACCGGTGACGGAATGGGATGGGAATGAAACGCCGCAACGGCCCGCGCGGAACGGCGGGGACGCTGGTGGCGTGCGTTCAAGACGCGTTGTCTGGCTCGATGCCCGTGAATATCAGATCGAGGATCTCGGAGGGCACCCAGAACGACAGCGTCACGTTCGGACCGGTTCCGCTCAACCGCAACGACTCGACCATCGCCTGCCATTCCGGACGGCCGGTCGCCTGCATCTTGGCCAGCGCCAGGAATCCGCGGAATACGTCGCGCAGATTCTGTCCCGCCTCGCCATCGCGCCCCTCGATCGTCAGCGCAACGCTGAGTCCGCCGTTCACGCGGCCACTGAGGGCGAACCCGGATATCGCGGGCATCTGCGCCGAGACGTCGTCGGGGAGGAATCCGAAACTGCCCAGATCGTCCAACCGCCCCGCCGCCCACGCGTTGCTGTCACCATCGATTCGTTCAAGCAACGCCATCATCGCCGGATTCGACACGAGGCCGGGGCCGCCTGCTCTACGGTCCACGGCGCGCTGCACGGTCCCCAGATCGCCGACCGCCACGAGACCCGGCTCCATGAACGCCATCGCCATCGTGCCCACATCGCCGGCGTCGACGCTGACCAGCGGGATGCCGTTGTAGGTCTCGACGTCCGCCCCGCCGCCGCGGGCCACCGCTTCGAGCCGCGTCTGGTCGAACCGGCCCCGGAACAACACGAGTCCGGCCGGGCGGCCCTGATCGGGACCGGGCGCCAGAAACGCCACCACATGGTCGATGTCCTGCTCGATGTTCAGCCCGAGCGAGCGCTCGAGCCAGTCCTGACCGATGCCGTCGGGAGCCACCTGGCGGATGCGCTCCCGCACTTCGGACTGCATCACCTCCCGGACGTTGGCGTACGCCACGACGCTGGCATCTGCCGGTACGTAGGACAACCCGACCGGGCCGGCGAGTGACTCGGCCAGCGCCGCCTCGCGGTTGATATACGCGAAGAGGCCGGCGCAGAGCCCCGCCACAAGCAGACCGCACGCGCCGACCACGAAATACCGGGTCTGGTGCTTCATCCGTTTCAAATCACACTATGCAGACTACCGGATTATACCTGCCGCGCCGACAGCGTGCTCCGCGTCGGGTGCCTCCCCGATGCAGGCCGGCGGGCGGGCCTGCCGGTCCGGTCCTGACATCTCATTGATCGAGCACATACTCGCGGCGCTCGACCAGCCAGACCGCAAGCGACAACCCGCCCAGCAGGATCACCGCGAGGCCCGCCACACTGACCGTGGCGGACGGGAACATCTCGTTGGCCTGCAGCACGTTGAGAATAGCGGCCACTACACCGTCCTGCGGCATCGCGTGCGGCACCAGCCCCTGCAGGTAGTAGGACACGGTAAACTGCTTCATGTACCCGGGCACCACCGCGACAATCGGCTCCCAGCCGAAGATGAAGACCAGCCCCGTCAGCAGCGGCCGCTTGAACCACGCGCCCACCAGCGCGAACAACGCGCCGTAGACGGCCAATCCGACCGCGAGCAGGGCCAGATCGGTCACAAGCTGCGGAAAGTTCGCTCCAATGCTCCCGCCGAGGAGCGGCACCACCAGAAAAAAAACGAGCATCACGGACGGCAGCACGACCAGAGCGGTGCTCGCGAGATAGGCGACGTATTTGCCGATCAGCACCGCCCCTCGCGAGATCGGACGGGTGAAGAGGTAGGTGATCGTCTTGTCTTCGACCTCGTCGGCAATCAGGGCGGTGCCATAGAACACGCCGAGGAGCGGCACCGAGAAACTCAGGTAGAACCCCCAGATCATCAGACCGAAGATGATCGGACCGTCGACCACCATCGGCCGCCCGTCGATCATCCCGCGGGCGGGGAACAGATCGAATGCGACGAGCAAACGGATGAGCACGGCCACGACCACCGGTCCGCCGACAACGAGCGCCATGAAGACCGTCCGCCGCGACCAGAGCATCTGGTTCAGCGACAGGTCGTAGATCCGCCACGCGGAACGCAGGAACGATGGCGCGCGCCGCAGGGAACCGGTCACGAAAGTGGACATGCGCTGCCTCGCGGGTCCGGCTATTTCACGAGATACTCGAACACGGCCTGCAGATTGTCGTCCGGCGAGCTCACCTCGTGCACCTCACCCAGTTCGCCGCTCGCGGCCACCTCGGTCAGGCGCCGGTAGAACGTATCCGGCCTGTCCGTCTCGGCCAGCACCACCCCGTCTTCGAAGTGCAGGCTCCGCAGACCGTCGTGGTCCAGCATCCCCTGCGCCAATCCGCGGGGATCGCTGGCGCGGATCCTGATCTTGTGCGGATGCTCGTCGATGAGATCGCGAATGGTGTGGATGTTGCCCTCGGCCAGGATACGGCCGTTGTTGATAAGCAGGATGGTCGACGTCATCGCCTCGATCTCGTGCAGGATATGGCTCGACACCAACACGCTCTTGCCGGCCGCCGCCCAGTCCTTGATCAACCGGATCACCTTGCGACGGGCGATCGGATCCATTCCCGCCAGCGGCTCGTCGAGCACGAGCAGCTCCGGATCGTGCACGACCGCCTGCGCCAGCTTCACGCGCTGGCGCATCCCCTTGCTGTAGGCGCCGATCTTCTTGTCGGCCGCCTGCAGCAGGTCGACGGTCTCCAGCGCCGAGCGGGCCGCCGCCGCCGCCTCGGTCTCCGACACACCGTGCAGGCGGACCAACGCCGTCACCCACTGGAGGCCGGTCATCCGTTCGTAGAACGAATCCTGCTCGGGACAGAACCCGAGACGAAAGAACAGATTCGGGTTGTCCCAGACTGATTCGCCGAGCACGCGGACGGCGCCCTTGCTGGGCTTCAACTGTCCGGTGATCAGCTTCAGAAAGGTCGATTTGCCGGCGCCGTTCGGTCCGAGCAGTCCGGTCACGCCCGGCCGCGCTTCGACCGACACGTCGTTGAGGCCAATGACCTGACCGTACCACTTCGACAGGTGATCGGCCGCCACCACCACCGCCGCGCTCACGTGACCACCTCCACGCCGCGCACCCGTCGTTCGAGCACGAACATCGACACCCCCAGCAGCGCGACGACAGCCAACCCGGAGAGCAGCCACGGAGACTCGAATCGCGGCGGCAACCGGAAGATGACGTCCGCGAGCTGGTCCAGGTTCGCCCGGAACGAGAGCCACGCGAGCACCGAACTGTTGGAGATGCCGCGCAGCACCTCGAACAGCACCGCCGTGAACAGCAGCGCGCCGGCGTACAGCATCGCGGTGTAGCGCGCGCTGGTCGACAACGACGACAGGGCGAGCATCACGAACGACGACACCAGCACCTCGATCAGCGCATAGAGCGTGATGGCCGGAATCAGAAACAGGTTCGCGGCGAGGAACGCCAGGCTGGCCGAGAACATCACTTCCAGCAGGAGCAGGGCCAGCGCCGGGACCAGAGTCACCAGCAGCAGGAAGAACACCAGGATACCCAGCTTGCCCGCAACATACTCCTTGCGGGTCAGCGGCTTCGACAGATAGATCTGCAGGGCGTTCGACCGGCGATCGTTGGCAATCAGACCTGACCCCACGTAGACCGTGACGAACAGCACGAAGATCTCCTGCATCTCGAAGAACTGCCGGAACGTGACGACCGACGGCGCCAGGATGTCCAGCGTGGGGAAGTTGGCCGCGAGGTAGAAGATGACCGCGCGCACGAAGAACTGGCCCCAGGCCGCGATCAGCACCAGCAGAAAAAGCTTGCGGCTCAGCGCGGCGCGAATGCCGGTTCTGGCGATGACGAGCCAGGCGGCGCCCGGCGCCTCGCGGGTTCCGGCATAGCGCCGGTAGCTCTGGTCGTGGATGGGCACTCGTCGAGACCTCAGAAACAGGACACGTCACACGTCTCCGATCGCCTCGGCGAAGACGTCTTCGAGAGTCGGCACGCTGGGCCGCAGATGCCGCACCTGGATCTGGTGACGGGCCGCGACCCCGAACAGATCCCGCGGCCCCTGGCCGTCGCTCACGAACACCCGCAACATGTCGCCGGGGGTACCGTGACACTCGGCGCCAATCTCGATGAGCGCGCGGCTGAACGTCTCGGCGTCCCCCTTGATGCGCACGTCATACACCTGTCGGCGGCGCTCCTTCAGATCGGCGATCGAGCCGTGCGTCGCGATCGCGCCGCGATGCATCACGACCACGCGCGCGCAGGTGGCTTCCACGTCCGGCAACAGATGCGACGACACGATCAGATTCACGCCCTTGCGGGTCGCCAGATCGGTCACCAGCGCGAGCATCTCCTCGCGACCTTTCGGGTCCATACCATTCGTCGGCTCATCGAGGAACAGCAGATCCGGGTCATGCACGAGGGCCTGAGCGAGCTTGATGCGCTGCTTCATGCCGGTCGAATAGGTCTCGATGTTGCGATAGCGCGCCTCACCGAGCCCCACGTACTGGAGCACCTCATGTGCGCGCTGCATCGCGTCGCCGCGGGGCAGACCGGCGAGCTGTCCGCAATAGGCGACGAATGACACGGCGTTCATGCCCGGAATATGTCCGTCGGATTCAGGCATGTACCCCAACCGGGCGCGGATCTGCAACCCGCTCGTCGCCACGTCGAGACCCAGCACCTGCATCCGGCCGCTCGACGGCGGGACAAACCCCAGCAGCGCCTTCAGCAGGCTGCTCTTGCCCGCCCCGTTCGGCCCCAGCAGCCCCACCGCGCCAGGCAGAAAGGCCACGTCGACGTTGCGCAGCACCTCGTGCCGGCCATACCGCACGGACACGTGGTCCAACGTGGCGACCGGTGCGGCGTCTGGTCCGGGGACTGTCATCACTGTAGGGAGAATACGTGAGGGGCGGCGCCAAGGTTCGACACGGCGCGGTGGACCGCGTCCCCTTCGTTCAGCCGCCGTGGAGCACGTCCGGAGATTACAGCGATCCCTTGAGCCCGAGATCGGCGGACCGTTCACGCATGAACGCGATGACGTTCGAGATGTGCTCGTCGAGGGACAGCCCCAGTTCGTCCGCGCCTCGTCGGAGATCGTCCCGGGACACCGCCCGCGCGAACGCCTTGTCCTTCATCCGTTTCCTGACCGACTTCGCCTCGAGATCGAGCACGCTGCGCGAGGGGCGCACGAGGGCGGCGGCGGTCACGAATCCTGCCAGTTCGTCGCAGGCGAACAACGTGTGCTCGAGGCGTGACTGCCGCGCGACCCCGGTGTAATCGGCATGCGACAGGATCGCGCGCATCACGAACTCCGGATACCCCCGCGCGCGCAGGATCTCACACCCGCGGTAGGGATGATTGTCAGCGTCCGGCCAGCGCTCGTAGTCGAAATCGTGCAGCAGCGCCACGATGCCCCAACGTTCTTCATCCTCCCCGAAGCGGCGCGCATAGCCGCGGACCGCGGCCTCGACGCCCAGCGCGTGATTCAGCAGGCGATCGTTCGTCGTGTATTCGGTCAGCAGGTTCCAGGCCTGGGCACGGGTCGGGATCATGATGCGGGGGATTGGGGAGGAACGCCGGCGGCGGCCGGGGTGAGCTGGCCCTCGCTCGCCGCCACGATGGCGGCCACCGTGACGTCGCCGGTGACGTTGGCGGCGGTCCGGGACATGTCGAGCACCCGGTCCACCCCGAGAATCAGCGCAATGCCGGCCGCCGGCACACCGATCGCCTCGAGAATGACCACCAGCATGACCACACCGGCACTGGGTACCGCCGCCGTCCCGATCGACGCCAGCAACGCCACGAACACGATCGTGAGCTGGGCCTGCAGATCGAGCGGGATCCCCAGGGTCTGCGCGATGAATACGGCGGCCACCGCTTGATAGAGCCCTGTGCCGTCCATGTTGACCGTGGCGCCGAGCGGCAGCACGAACGAGGCCACCTCCTCGGAAACGCCGAGGTTCTTGTGGGCGCACTTCATGGTGACCGGCAACGTGGCGGCGCTCGATGACGTGGAGAATGCCACGAGCTGTGCCTGAAACACGCCTGAAAAGAACTGTTTCAGGCGCAGTGGCGTGAAGACCCGCAGCATCAGCGGATATGTGACGAACATCTGCACCGCGAGACCGATCAGCACCGTCAGACAGTAGAATCCGAGCGCCCCGAGCAACTGCGGCACGTCTGCCGGGCTGTCACCCGCGACCCGCGTGATGGTGTCGGCGATCAACCCGAAGACCCCGATCGGCGCGAACAGGATGACCAGTTCGACGATCTTGATGATGACCGCGTTGAGACTCGCGAAGACCGCCAGCATCGGCGCCGCCCGGTCCTTCGGAATCAGCATCAGCGCGACCCCGAAGAGCATGGCGATGAACACGACGTTCAGCATGCGCCGGTTGTCTGATCCGGCGGACACGATGTTGTCCGGCACCATGTCCACCAGCGGCTGCAGCGGGCCGCGCTGGCGGACCTCGGCGGCCGCCTCCTCGCGGGTCGCCACGTCCCCCGCGTAGGTCTCCTGCAGGCTCACCCGCACGCTGTCCGGCACCACACGGCCGGGAGTCAGCAAATTGACGAGCGTCAATCCGACGACGACCGCGACCAGGGTCGTTGCGAGATAGATCGCAATCGTCTTGCCGCCGATTCGAGACAGCTTGTTGAGGTCGGACAGCGACGCGATACCGGTGATCAGCGACGCCAGCACCAGCGGCACCGCCACCAGCAACAGCATCCGGAAGAAGATGGCGCCGAACGGGGCAATCCAGTCGGACGTGAACTGTCCCCATCCTGCAAGCGCCGCGACGACGCCGTAGAGGAGCCCGAGGGCCAGCGCCGTCAGGATGCGCCAGTGAGCCTGTCGGTGCCAGGGCATCCGTTCTCCAGATTGATTCGACATCCAGCGTTCCCGGCGTTAGCCGGCGCAGGCCGGCGGAGCGGCGACGGTAGCACCCGCCTGTCAGGGTTGTCAACGGGCCGTATCGCGCCATGGTAAATGTTACCGAGCCAGATATCGTCGCGCCAAAAACCGGGTTACCCATCAGAGGAGGATTGGGATGGGAGGGACAGGCGGGCGTCCAGCGCGCGGGCGATGACCGCCCGCACCTGATCGGACAGCGCGAACCGCGCGAGATCGCCAGGGTCCGCCAGCGCCACCGCGGCGGCATCGGACCCGGACCGCAACGCACCACCGACCGGGTGGCACAGGAAATCGGCGAGGACGTAGTGATGGCGCACCCGGCCGTCGGGGTCGCGAATGATCCGGTCGAGCAACGTCAGGAGTGGACCGACCCGGGTGTCGATCCCGATCTCCTCCCGCAGTTCCCGCCGCAGCCCTTCCTGCAACGTTTCGCCGATCTCGACCGCCCCGCCCGGGAGGCTCCACTGTCCGGCCAGGGGTGGGTTCCGGCGCCTGATCAGGACGACTTGCTTGTCGATGAACACGACGCCGCCGACTCCCACGACCGGGCGATCGGGATACTCGCGAGTGGACATGGCGCCCCGGCTGCTCCGACTACAGCGCCAGCGCCGCCTGCGCGTTCAGATCGAGCGGTCCCGTCTCGCCGGCGCGCAAGCGCCGCAGACCTGCCGCCGCGATCATCGCGGCGTTGTCGGTGGACAGATGCAAGGTCGGAAAGTACACCTGCACGCCCCGCTGGTCGCCCTCGTTCGCCGCCAGCTCCCGCAGGCGGCTGTTGGCCGACACCCCGCCCGCGATCCCCAGGCTCGGCGCGGCGAACCGGCGCACCGCCTGGAAGGCCCGCTCGAGCAGGGCATCCACGACCGCGCGCTGGAAGCTCGCGCAGATGTCGGCCAACTCCGTATCGGTCGGGTGCGCCTGACCGCCGGTGCGGCGGCGCAGATGACGCGCCACCGCCGTCTTGACACCGCTGAAACTGAAATCCATGCCACCCTCGATGCGCTTCGGATACCCCGGCAACGGCACCGTCGGTGGCCCCTGCACCCGATCGGCATGGGTCATGCGGGCAATCGGGAAACGAATCGCCCGTTCATCGCCCGCACGCGCCAGGCGGTCGATCACCGGCCCGCCGGGATACGGCAGCCCGAGCAGTTTGGCCACCTTGTCGAACGCTTCTCCCGCCGCGTCGTCGCGGGTCCGGCCCACGAGGCGATAGGCGCCGGGGGCCGGAAGATGGTACAGACTGGTGTGGCCGCCCGAGACGACCAGTACGATGGCCGGCAGCGGCAGGTCGGGATGACACAGGAACAGCGACTCGACGTGTCCGGCGAGATGGTGCACCGGCACGAGCGGCACGTCGAGGGCGGCCGCCAGTCCCTTGGCGAAGGCGACCCCGACGAGCAGGGATCCTACCAGCCCGGGACCCTGCGTCACGGCGACCGCGTCGAGGTCCGGCCAGCCGACTGAGCCGTCCGCCAGCGCGCGCTCGACGACACCGCAGATGTCGCGCAGATGCTGGCGCGACGCCAGTTCGGGCACCACGCCCCCCCACTCGCGGTGAATGTCCGTCTGGGACGCGATGACGCTCGAGCGCACCGTCCAGGAGGCCGGTCCGGTCCCGGCGTCCACCGCGACCGCCGCCGCGGTCTCGTCGCACGAGGTCTCGATGCCGAGCAGCGTCGTCTCGCTCATCACTGGTTGCCGTCGCCCAGGTGCTTCAGGCTCTCGACGAATGGCGGGCGGCAGATGCCGCGCTCGGTGATGATGCCGGCCACGAACGACGCCGGGGTCACGTCGAACGCCGGATTCCAGACCGCCGCGCCGTCCGGAACAAGTTGTGACGCCCCCATATGCGTCATCTCCTTCCCGTCACGCTCTTCGATCGGGATGCCTGATCCGTCGGGCGTCGACAGGTCGATCGTCGAGACCGGCGCCGCCACGTAGAACGGCACGTCATGCTCGCGGGCGAGGACCGCCACGGTGTAGGTCCCGATCTTGTTGGCCACGTCCCCGTTGGCGGCGATGCGGTCGGCGCCGACCACGACGATGTCGACCAGACCGGCGCGCATCAACGATCCCGCCATCCCGTCGGTAATGACCGTGGTGTCGATACCGTCTCGAACGAGTTCCCAGGCCGTCAGGCGCGCGCCCTGCAGAAACGGGCGGGTTTCGCCGGCGTACACGGCGACCCGTTTGCCGGCATCCACCGCCGCGCGGATCACGCCGAGCGCCGAACCGTAGCCGCCGGTGGCCAGGGCGCCCGCGTTGCAGTGGGTCAGCACGCGCGCGTCGGATGGCACCACGCCGGCGCCGTGCCGGCCGATCGCCCGACAGTTCGCGACGTCTTCGTCATGGACGCGGGCCGCCTCGGCCTCGATCAGCGCCTGCAGCTCCGCCGTCGATTGCCCGGCGCGCATCCCGCCGGCGAACACCCGCTTCATCCGCTCGATCGCCCAGAACAGATTCACGGCGGTCGGGCGTGTCGCCGCCAGCAGGTCGCAGGTCCGATAGAACTCGGTGGCCAGTTGCGTCGTGCCGGTCGCGCGGCTGCGCCGGACTTCGAGCGCGACCCCCATCGCGGCCGCCACCCCGATGGCGGGAGCGCCACGAATGACCATCGCGCGAATCGCCTTGGCGACATCCTTCGCGGTCCGGCATCGCACGTAGATTTCCTTCGACGGCAGTTTGCGCTGGTCGATCATGACCACGTCGCCGTCTTCCCAGTCGATTGTGGGCAACATCTGCTGGTCTCAGCGTTCCACTCGTTCAGCCTCGCACCGCCGGCCGTCCATGATACCGAAACGCCCCGCTGCCGGCGGCCACCGTCCCGTTCCCCGAGCGGCCCGTGGCAAAAGCCATGAGCGAGCGCGGACGAACAGGGCAACCACAAGGGTTGCCCCTACAGGTATGTTCCCTCTTCTCGCCTTGCTCAGCGGGCGCATCGCCGATCTCGGTGCAACGCGGGGTTTCACCACGGGCTGCTATGTGACGAAAAGGCGTGGTGAAAGCCATGAGCGAGAGCGGATTTGCAGCCGTAATCTTTCTGCGGCGCAGGCTCCTAGAGCAGCATCGAGGCGATGGCGGCGTTGATGAGGGTCGCCAGAAACCCTCCGAGCAGCGCCACCGGACCTAGCCGAGCCAGGTCGGGGCGCCGCGACGGCGCGAGTCCACCGATGCCGCCCAGCAGAATACCGATTGACCCCACATTGGCGAATCCGGTCAGCGCGAACGTCGCGACTACCTGCGTACGCTCGCTCACCGCGCCCAGATACGTCTCGTTGAGCTTGATGAAGGCGACGAACTCGTTGGTCGCCAGCTTGGTGCCCAACAGGTCCGCCACCGCCGGCAGATCGCTTGCCGACACGCCCAGCAGCGCCGCCACCGGCGCGAAACACGCCGCGAAGATCGCCGCCAGACTAAGACTCGGGTGGAGCAGGCCGAGACCGTAGTCGAACATCGCGATGAACGCGAGGAACGCGATCAGCATGGCGGCCACGTTGATCGCCAGCCGTGTGCCGTCCGTCGCGCCCGTCGCCAACGCGTCGATGACGTTGACATGGTCACTCTCGACCGTCATCCGCACGGTGCCGATCGTCGCCGGCGTGTCCGTTTCCGGCAGCAGGATCTTGGACAGATACAGACCGCAGGGCGCCGCCATCACGCTCGTCGTCAACATCGCGACGGGGTCGGCGCCCAGACTGATGTAGATCGCCATGACCGTTCCGGCGATCGTGGCCATGCCCCCAATCATGAGCGCCAGCAGCTCCGACTGCGTCATGCCCGCGATGTACGGGCGCGTGACGATCGGCGCCTCGGTTTGTCCGAGGAACACGTTCGCGGCGGCCGACAGGCTCTCCGCGCCGCTCGTGCCCATGACCCGCGCCATCACCCGGGCCATGATCTTCACGACGACCTGCAGCATCCCCAGGTGATAGAGCACCGCGGAGACCGCCGACATGAAGATGAGGATCGGCAACGCCGCGAACGCCAGCACGAACCCGTTGGGGAACTGCGCCGCCATCTGTTCCTGGTCCGCCAGCACCCCGAACACGAACTGGGACCCGGCGTTGGTGAATTCCAGAAACTGCGTCACGACCGCGGCCAGACCGGCGAGAAACTCATAGGCGGGTCGCACACCGGCGATCTCGCCTTTCAGCACCAGCCACCCGAACCCGGCCTGCAACGCGAGGCCGCTGGCCACCATTCGCAGGTTCACGGACCGGATGCGCGCAGAACAGGCCCCGGCCAGCGCGAGAAACGCGACCAGCCCTCCCAGCGCGCGGAGGCGGGGATCGATCGTCTCGCGCAGTCCCCAGGCGGCCGCCCCGAGGACCGCCGCCAGCAGGGCGAGTCCGAGACGCAGACGCCATTCCGGCGCGACTCGCGGGCGCGGCGCAGGTCCGGTCATGATGACCGGACAATCATACGCGTATCGCGACGCCGCGGACCGCCACGGATGGCAGGGACGCCCGGCGGCGCGTATGATAGAACGGCGTGGCTGCACGGTCCCGCCCCCGCCGGCCGCGCCGTGCCGGCACACACACTCCACTCGCCGCATCCATGACCGACACCGATCGTGCGTTGATCTTCGCGGGCGCCGCGCTGGCGCTGACGCTGATTCGCCTGTCGGTGATCGCGTCGAGAGCGGACCCCGCCGCTCCGGCCCGCCTGATCGCGGAGTTGCGGCTCGCGCAGTTCGGCGCCCTGATGCTCACCCTGACCGGCGGTCTCTACATGGGTGCGGCGCTCGCGCAGGGGACGATTCCCGGCAGCGGAATCGACATCGCCCTGGCCGTCGGGTTTCTCGCGCTGGCCTCCGTGGCGATCACCCGCGAACCGGACCATGCGCTCACGCTGCTGGCCATCGGGTTCGCCGGGCATGCAGTGGTCGACCTGATCCACGGCGCGGGAGCGCTGCCCACCGGCGCCCTGCCGGCGTGGTTTCCGACCGCGTGCGCGATATACGACGTCGGTATCGCCGGAGTATGCTATCTGCCGATCGTGCGCCACCCGTAGATGACATCGTGACACCAGCGCTCAGGGGAGCGAACCATGACGGACACCGGTGAGAAGTCGCTGTTGGAGATTGCACGCGCACGTCTGGTGATACATCAGGCGGGACAGGTGCGGACCTGTCTCGAGGCGCTCAACGACGGCCAGATCTGGTGGCGGGCCAACGCCGACTCCAACACCATCGGCAACCTCGTACTGCACATCTGCGGCTCCACCCGCTGGTTCATCGGGCACGTCCTTGGCGACAGCGGATACGCGCGGGACCGGGACGCCGAATTCGCCGAGCAGGGACCGATACCCAAGGAGGCGTTGCTGGCGCACTTCGATTCGGCGATGGCGGAAGCCGACCGCGTACTGTCCGCGTTCGATCCGGCTCGACTCGACGACACGACCGAGCGCACCGGCCAGCCCATCACCAACAGGGAGCTCCTTTTGAACCAGCTCCTGCACGTCACCTCTCATGCCGGGCAGATCGTCTTCGCCACGAAGCTCATCCAGACCGGACTCATCCATGAGGTGTGGAAATCGACGCCGCTGCGGTAGGCGCGGGCCGAACCCGCCGTCCGGCCGCCTGACTCGGAACCGGCGCCCGTGACCGCCCCGCGCCGCCCACCACGCGGTACATTCGAAGCCCGAGTGCTGGCCGTCGTCCGTCGGATACCGAGCGGACGCGTGTCGACGTACGGTGACGTGGCCGAGATGGCCGGCCATCCGCGCGCCTGGCGGGCGGTCGGCGCCGTCATGCGGACCTGCCGCGCTCCCAGCGTGCCCTGTCATCGCGTGGTCGCCGCCGGCGGACGGCTTGGAGGCTACAGCGACCCGTTGCGCAAACGGCAGCTCCTGCAGGCCGAGGGTCTCAGCGTCGGACGCGCCACGATTCTGGGATTCGCCGCGGTGCGCTGGACGGCGCGGCGCCGGCCGCGGTGACGCCTCACACCGTCATCACGTCGAACTGCTCGTGGTGCAACAGGGCATCCGGGCGCACCGTGATCTCCCTGTCGAGGGTGCGCTCAATCTCCTTCAGCACGCCCCGCTCTTCCGCGTTCAAGGCGCGCGCCACGTCCGGATTGACCCGAAGCTGCACATGGTGGCCGTTGAGGTCGCCGCGGATCTTGCGGAGTTCGGCCAGAATCTCGAAGCAGATCGTGGAGGTCGACTTCACCACGGCGCTGCCGGAACAATAGGGGCAGGGGTCGGTGAGCTGACGCTCCAGGCTCTGCTTGACCCGCTTGCGGGTGGTAATGATAAGTCCGAATTCGGTCACCTGGACCGCCTTGGACGGCGCGCGGTCGCGGCGGATTTCCTGCTCGAACGCCTGGTAGACTTTTTGGCGGTTCTTGCGATCCTCCATGTCGATGAAGTCCAGCACGATGATGCCGCCGAGATCGCGCAGCCGAATTTGCCGCACGATCTCCGAGACCGCTTCCAGATTGGTCTTGACGATGGTGTCCTCGAGCCCGCCGGTGCGTTTGCCGACATACCGCCCGGTGTTCACGTCGATGGCCACCAGCGCCTCGGTCTGGTTGATGACGATGTAGCCTCCCGATTTCAGCCACACCTTGCTGCGCAGTCCCTTGTCGATCTCCGCCTGCACCCCGTATTCCTCGAAGATAGGGAACTCCTTGTCGTAGTGCTGCACACGCGACACCAGGTGGGGCATGATGCGCTCCACCAGCTTGACCGCTTTCTGGTATTCACGGACATCGTCGATCCGGATGGTCGAGAAGTCGTCGGTCAGCAGATCGCGCAGCAGCTTGGCGACCAGACTCTCCTCGCGATGAATCACGGACGGGGCGCGCCGGGTCTCGCTCTTGTGCTGCGTCTCGGTCCACAACTCGTGGAAGTAGGACAGATCGCCGATGATGTCTTCGTCGGGCCGGTCCGCCGCCGCGGTCCGCACGATGACACCGCCGAGCATGCCGTGCTCGGTACGAAAATCGCGGACGACTCGACGCAGGCGGGCGCGCTGCTCCCGCATGGCGATCTTGCGGGACACCCCGATGTGATCGACGGTCGGCATGAAGACCAGGAACCGACCTGGAATCGTCACGTGGCAGGTGATGCGCGCGCCCTTGGTGCCCAGTGGCTCCTTCACGACCTGCACCACGATCTCCTGACCGGCGGTCAGCAGCTTTTCGATCGGCTGGTCCGAGTGATTCCGGTCCCGCCCCCGGCCGCGCCCCGATCCGGAACCGGCGTTCCCGCCGCCGCCCTGACCGTTGCCGCCGGAGGAGTCGTCCGATTCGGTGTCGCCGTCACGGTCCAGCTCCGATGCGTCGAGGCCGCTCATCGACGCCATCGGGTCGATGACGTCGGACACATAGAGGAAACCCTCGCGTTCCAGCCCCAGATTGACGAAGGCGGCCTGCATGCCGGGCAGGACCTTCGACACGCGCCCCTTATAGATGTTGCCGGCGACGCCGCGCGACTGATCGCGTTCGACGAAGATCTCGACGACTTCGTCGTCTTCGAGGATGGCGGCCATCGTTTCGTGACCGCTCGTGGAGATGATCATCTCCTTGTTCATCAATGCAGCTCCAAGTGCGGAAACGTCGCGCAGTCCCAACTCCGCCCGGCTGACCGGCCCGCACCCGGACACCCGCCACGCCACTGGCGTGAGCGAGCATCGACGGCGTCATCGAGCCCCAGGGGGAAGTCATCGGTACTCGTGTCCGTTCCCGTGCCGGCAGCGCGCCGGCGTGTGTGCGTGGTCAGCCTGACGTCGTGGTCTCAGGCTCCCACATGCCTCAGTTCGTGAACCTGCGCATCCTCACGTTGAGAATGAGTCCAAATGCCGCCAGCGTGGCGATGATGGATGACCCGCCATAGCTCATGAGCGGCAAGGTCAAGCCCTTGACCGGCGCGAACCCCGCCGACATGGCGATGTTGTAGATGACCTGAAACGAAAACCCCGACATGATGCCGACCACCATGTAGGTACCCAGGCGATCCTTGGCCAGCCGGGCGACGTCGAGTCCACGCAGGATGACGAACAGATACAGCCCGAGCGCGACCACCACGCCCAGGAATCCTCGTTCTTCGGCGTATGCCGAGAAGATGAAGTCGTTGTGCGCAACCGGCAGGAAATTGTACTGACTTTGGGTGCCCTGCAGGAACCCTTTCCCGAGCGGTCCGCCCGATCCGACGGTGATCCGGGCCTGAATCTGCTGATATCCGGCCCCGCGCGCATCCTGCGACGGGTCGAGAAAACTCGAGATGCGCTGCCGCTGGTAGTCCTGCAGCCCATAGGTCCAGACCACCGGAGCGCTCAGGACAGCCACCACCGCCAGCGCCGCCACATATCGGAGCGGCAGCCCGGCCAATATCAGAATCCCGAAACAGACCGGCAACAGCGTCACCGCTGTACCGAGATCCGGCTGCTGGAATATCAGCAGGAAGGGCAACCCGACGATGAGCACCAGCATTGCCCAACTGGCCGGGGTCCGTGTTCCGCGCCCGCGGCCCGTGAACAGCGTGGCCAGCGCCAGCGCCACGACGATGCGGGCAAATTCCGACGGCTGAAGGGTGAACGGACCGACACCGATCCAGCGGCGGGCGCCGCCGCCCGCCATCCCGAACATCAGCGCATAGACCAGCAGCGCCAGCAACCCGAGGAAGATCCACAACGTCGAGTTGGAAAACCGGCGGTAGTCGACCGTGAGCGTGACGAGGAACGCCAGCACCCCGAGCGCCAGCGCCCAGGACTGCCGGGAGACCTGCGGCCCTGCCTGACCGATGACCGGGTCATAGGTGGCGCTGTAGGTCATCGTCAGCCCGATCCCGGACAACAACACGATGGCGATCACCATCGGCCAGTCGATAAAACGATACAGTCGGTCTTCCAGCATCGTACCTGCACGCCTTTACGGAATCGCCGTCAGCGGCGGTGCGGGCCGCTGGGACATGGCCTGCAACGGCTGCTCCGCGGGAAAACGGCCCTCCTGCTTGGCGAAGTAGGTCTCGAGCACGTGCTTGGCGATCGGCGCGCTCAAGTACCCGTGCTCGTTGTGTTCGCCGAACACCACGCCGGCAATCTCCGGCGACCCGGCCGGCGCGGCGAAGACGAACCAGCCGTGGTCCCGAAGGTCGCGACCGGTGTCTCCGGCGGCCGCTCGACCCTCCAACGAAATAACCTGGGCGGTACCGGTCTTGCCCATGACGTCTCGCCCCTCGATCCGTCCCCGGCCGCCCGTCCCGGCGCGGTTGACCACGTTCCACAGCCCGTCGGTCACGGCGCGCAGGTTGACGGGGTTGATCGCGACCCGCGCCTGCGGCGCAGGACGCGGCGCCGGGATCCACGCAGTGCCGTCGTTGACCGCCTTCAACACATGCGGCGTCACCCGCGTGCCCCCGTTCGCCACGGTCGCCATCATGACCGCGAGTGAGAGCGGCGTGACCGACACGGGCCCCTGGCCAATCGCCACCGAGATCGTCTCACCGGGATACCACGGTTCCCCGCGCTCCTCTCGTTTCCATGTCGTCGACGGCACCAGACCCCGTACCTCGTACGGGAGATCGATCCCACTGAGTTCACCCAGTCCCAGTGCGGTGGACCATTTGTGAATCTGGTCGATCTCCATCTTTTCGCCAAGTGAATAAAAATACGTGTTGCACGACTTCTCGATCGCCTCGCGCATGGCGACGGTCCCGTGAGTCGCATGACACTGGTAGCGCCGCCCGTAGAACGTACCGCCCCCCCGGCACGAGACGCTGAAATCGGGCGTGACGACCCCCTCTTCGAGCGCCGCCACCGCCATCGCGATCTTGAATGTCGACCCGGGCGAATACCGCCCCTGGATCGCCCGGTTGTTGAGCGGCCGGCGCTGGTCCAGATCCAGGGCCGACCAGCTCTCGAAATCGATACCCACCGCGAACGCGTTGGGGTCGTAGGCCGGCAGGCTGACCAGGGCCAGGATCTCGCCGGACCGCGGATCGAGCACGACCGCCGCGCCATCGAAGCCGGCCGCCGCGAATGCATCCTCGGCAGCCTTCTGCAGGTCGAAATCGAGCGTCAACTGCAGGTGTCGGCCTTCGCCGGGAACGATCTCGTCGATGGTCTCGATCTCCCGGCCAACGCTGTCGACCACCACGTGCCGCGCGCCGTCGACCCCCATGAGCAACCGGTTGTAGATGCGCTCGACACCCGACTTGCCGACCATGGCGCCGACAGGGACGTCCTTGAACTCCTGGACCGCCAACTGCGCGTCGCTGACCTCGCCGACGTAGCCGAAGAGATGCGCCGCGATCTTGGAGGCCGGGTAGTGGCGGGTGGTCTGCTGTTGCACGAACAGTCCGGGCAACTCGACGGCATGGGCCGCCACCGCCGCCACCTGCCCGAGCGTCGCATCGGCGATCAGCACGATCGGACGATAGACAGGGTCTCCGCGATGCCGATCGACGACCGACCGGATTTCGACCGAAGGTACCCCGGCCAGCTCCGCCAGCAAGGCGATGGTCTGGTCGAGATCCTCGACACCTTCGCGCGCCAGCGCGATGTTCAGCGAGTTCCGGTTCTTGATCAGCATCCGGCCGTCGCGGTCGACGACGAACCCTCGCGGCGCGCTCAACTCGACGATGCGCTGGTGGTTGTTCTCCGCCCGCTGGCGATACTCTTCGTGATGCACCACCTGGAGATACCAGAACCCCACCGCAAGCGCCGCGATGGCGAGCACCGCGGCATACCGCAGCAGCGCGAGCGGCAACGCGATGCTGTCGGGCGCATTCCCCACTGAAGCGATATAGAACTCCCGTCTCATGTCAGTCCTTGGCAAGACCCCGCGTTGCACTGAACGCTGACACAGCTACCCGCCGAACCGCATGACGCTGCTGCGACGCATCCGGCGACGCGTCAGCGCCTGTGACGTCCGCCGCACCGTCAGGGCCATGGCAAGGCCGACCGCGGCGTTGACCGCGGCCTGGGTCAGGATGTCGAGGTAGGAGATCATCATGCCGGCGTTGGGAAGCAGGCTGTAAATGCCGACGAAACAGCCCGCATGCACCAGCGACGCGAAGAAGAACGTCAGCAGATGATGCCAGAACCGGGTGGCCAGGAACTGCAAGGCGAACTGGCCAACCAGATACCCCACCAGCGTCTTGGCCAGCGCACCGACGCCGACCACCCCGCCGGACAATGCGTCCTGCACCAACCCGCCCACCGTTCCGGCCCATAGCCCGGCAACCGGGCCGCGGGCCACCGCCACCGCTACCACGGCCACCAGCACCAGGTCGACAGGCACCTCGGCCCCCGCGACCATCGGCGCCAACGTCGTCTGCAGCGTCAGGGCCACGGCGAGCCCCAACCCGACCCAGACCACCTTCATTTGCCACCGGACGCCCGCATCGAAGCCGTCGGCTCATGCACGATGACGAGCACGTCTTCGAGATAGTCGAAATCCACCCGCGGCCGAATGAAGATGGTCAGGTAGAGTCCAGACCCTCGCTCGACCGCCTCTACATCGCCGATGACGAACCCCTTGGGGTAGACGCCGTCGGTCCCCGAAGTCACCACGACGTCGCCAGGCACGACATCCTCGAGAAACGCGACGAAATCCATTCGCAACCGGGTCCCGTCGGCGTCTCCCTTGACGACGCCCGGGACGCGGGTCCGCTCGATGATCGCGCCTGCCGCGGCGCTGCGATCGACCAGCAACTGCACTCTCGCGGACCGCGGACCC
Organism: Vicinamibacterales bacterium; assembly: GCA_965220695.1. Taxonomy (GTDB): domain Bacteria; phylum Acidobacteriota; class Vicinamibacteria; order Vicinamibacterales; family UBA8438; genus UBA9620. The sequence continues at coordinate 2,728,179 of OZ244838.1, forward strand.
GGAGCGCTCACGACACGCCCCACGACCCCGGCGGGCGAGACCACCGCGGAATCACGACGGACGCCGTCACCGGTGCCGAGATCGATGGTCACGGTCCGGAAATAGGGTGTCGCGTCATGGGCGATCACGCGCGCGGTCGCGGTGTTAAAATCGAGAGTCTGGCGCAGCCCGAGCAGTTCCTCGAGCTGTGTGACCCGCTGCGCGACCGCCCGCTCCCGCTGCCACCGAAGCTGCAGATCGGCCAGCTCGTTCCGCAGGGCATCATTCTCGGCCCGCACCGATCGTAGCGCGACATAGCCGTCCCACGACTCGACAATTCCCTGCACCGCTCCGGTCACCGCCCGCTGAACTTCCGAGAACGCCGCGAGCGTCATGCTTTCCGCCACGCGTACGCCTGACACGGTGCTGACCTGCACGGAGATCAGCACCATGTGACCGGTGACGACGGCCACCAACAGAATGCCGGTGCGGTCTCGCAATCTAGTCAATCGAGATCTTTCGGAGCAGCCCGAAGTCGGACAGCATCTTGCCCGCGCCCAGCACGACCGACGACAGCGGGTCTTCCGCCACGACCGCCGGCAGGCCGGTCTCCTCGCTCAACCGCTTGTCGAGGTTCATCAACAACGAACCGCCCCCGGTCAACACCAGGCCGCGGTCGACGAGGTCGGACGAGAGTTCCGGAGGCGTGCGCTCGAGCGCGAGCCGCACCGTGTCGACGATGACGTGCACGGTCTCGGCCAGCGCCTCTCGAATCTCCTCGTCCGTAATCGTGATGGTCTTGGGCACCCCCTCGATCAGGTGACGTCCCTTGATCTCCATGACCATCCGTTCGTCGAGTCCATACGCCGACCCCACCTTGATCTTGATCGCTTCCGCGGTACGTTCGCCGATGAGCAGGTTGTATGTCTTCCTGATATGTTGGACGATCGCCTCGTCCATCTCGTTGCCGGCGACCCGCACCGCGTTGCTGTAGACGATGCCCGCCAGAGAGATCACGGCTATGTCGGTCGTGCCGCCGCCGATGTCCACGATCATGTTGCCCGACGGTTCCGTGATCGGCATGCCGGCGCCGATCGCGGCCGCCATCGCCTCTTCGACCAGATAGACTTCGCTCGCCTTGGCGCGATAGGCGCTGTCCTTGACCGCGCGCTTTTCCACCTGCGTAATCTCGGCGGGCACGCCGATGATGATGCGCGGGCGCACCCACATGGTGCGATTGTGCGCCTTCTCGATGAAGTAGGCGAGCATCTTCTCGGTGGTCTCGAAGTCGGCGATGACGCCGTCCTTCATCGGTTGGATGGCCACGATGTTGCCGGGCGTGCGGCCCAGCATCTTTTTCGCCTCGCGTCCGACGGCCTCGACACGACCCGTGCCCTTGTTGATGGCCACGATCGAGGGTTCATTGACGACGATACCCTTGCCCAGGGCATAGACACACGTATTCGCTGTGCCGAGATCTATCGCCAAGTCGCTGGAGAACAGTGAGAACAACGAACGTACGTTCAAGGGATGCAATCCTCCTTGGCGTCCGCGGGCCGAGAGCCGTCGCAGGACCACCGGCCGGCGCCGTCCGGCAACCGATGGCGAAATCCTGCGCAGCGCCGGGCGAATGCCGGAGGGCGTTCACCACAGGCTGCCGACAGCGCCGCGGGACTGAATGTCAGAGATGTCTGGTGACGAAGGGCACTCGCGCTTGCAGGAACCGAGTGGCACAGGGTGAGGCGCCACGGCGCCGTCGTGCTGTGCCCCAGTGCCGGCATGCTCGGAGTTCTTTCAGTTTCCCTGGCAGCCCGTGGTAGAACCCCGCGTAGCGCCGACCGATGTGTGGCGTGTGACTGTCACGGCGGGACGAGGAAGCATCGTGCATCTGGCCGGCCGGGTCACGACGCCGCCCGACCACAATGCTGCGGAAATATTCGCCACGTAACGCTAAATGCCGCTCAAATATAGCATACCCGCCGCAGCGAACCGCACCACTCCGGTGGCTTCCGGGCCGGGGTGCAGGCGCAGGCCTCCCGTGTGACGCCATCGATCACCGCCTCATCGCCCGGAACCGGAGTCGGAACACCGCGAACGCGTCGGACGGCGCACGGCGGTGGACAGGGCGTCCGCTTGCTGCCGGCAAGTCGCTCGCATAGAATCGAATGTTGAGGGCTCGGCAATCCCCCTGCTGAGGGCGTGGGACGTCGAATCGGGCGCTCGGCGGTGCTGGTCGGCCCGCCACGTCGCAGCAGTCGCCGAACGGGAGTGAACGAACGATGACGATGCTCGATCGCATGCGCCGGCACAAGACTTGGCTGAAATGGAGTCTGGCGCTGGTCTGTCTGGCCTTCGTGTTCCTGTACGTCCCCTCGTTCGTGCAACCGGCGCCCGAGTTGGCCGGCGGCATGACGGACGTGCTGGCCCAGGTCGGCGAGCGCGAGATCACGGTCGGCCAATTCCGCACCATCTACCTGCGGCAGCTTCAGAACTATCAGGCGCAGTCCGGCGGCGAGATCACCGCCGACACGCTGAGAGCGATGGGTATCGACCGACAACTGCTGCAACAGCTCATCGACGAGTACGCGGCGCTGTCGGAAGCTGAACGGCTCGGCATGACCGTGAGCGATGTCGAGGTGCGCGAGCGGATCGTGTCGCTGCCGGCATTCCAACAGAACGGACAGTTCATCGGTGAACAGGCGTATCTGCAGATGCTGCGGTTCCAGCAGCCGCCGACCACCCCGGCAGAGTTCGAGGAGAACGTGCGTCAGGGATTGCTGCTCGAACGCCTGCAGGCTGCGCTCACCGACTGGATCACCATCAGCGACGACGAACTGCACGCCGAGTATGTCAACCGCAACGAGCGCGTCAGGGTGTCCACCGTCTCGTTCCGGGCTGACGAATTCCGAGAGGGCATCGGGGCCACCGACGAGGACGTGGCCGCGCTGTACGAACAAAGCTCGGCCGACTACCTGGTGCCCGAGAAGCGCCGCCTCCGTTTCGTGCTCATCGACGTGTCGGCATTGAAGGACTCGTTCAGTCCTGTGGACGTCGACGTACAGGCCTACTACGACGACAATCGGGACCGCTATACCGATCCGGCCGTGCTGCATGCGAGCCACATCCTGCTGCGCACCGAGGGCAAGGAGGCCGCCGAGGTCCAGGCGCAGGCCGAAGCGATCGTCGCCGAAGCCCGCGCGGGCGCCGACTTCGCCGCCCTGGCCAGAGCGCATTCCGAGGACGAGGGCACCACGGAGTTGGGCGGCGACCTGGGTCAGATCGCCCGCGGCCAGATGGTGCCGGAATTCGAGGCCGCGGCGTTCGCCCTCGAGCAGGACGAGATCAGCGATCCCGTATCCAGCATGTTCGGACTGCACATCATCAAGGCCACCCTGGCGAGCGGCGGCGAGGTGCAACCGCTCGACACCGTCCGGGACGAGATCATCGACACGTTGAAGCAGACCAGCGCCGATGCGCGCGCGTCCGCGCTGGCCCAGGCGATGGCCGCCGACGTGACGACCCCGGACGACCTGGACACGGCGGCGCGCCGGCGCGGCTTCGAGCCGCAAGAGAGCGGCTTCGCCGCCCTTGGCGAACCGATTCTCGGGCTTGGCTTCTCTCCCGAAGTCACCAACGAGGCGTTTCAGATGGCGCCGGGTGACGTGCGCGGACCAGTGCCCACGCCGACCGGACCGGTATTCCTGACGGTCACGGACATCCAGGATCCGTATGTGCCGCCGTTGGAGGAAGTCGAAAGCCGCGTACGCGACGACGTGATTCGCCGCAAGGCATTCGTCGCGGCGCAGGAACGCGCCGCCGAAGTGGCTGCCCTGCTCGCACCGGCCGGCGAGTTCGAGACGGCGGCGACCGCAGCAGACCTCGAGGTAAACGGCAGCGACCTGCTGACCCGCGGGACCGCCATTCCCGGGGTCGGACTCAACGCTGCCGTCGAGGCGGTCGCATTCTCGCTGCAGCCTGGCGAAACGAGCGACCCGATCCTGACCGGGAACACCGCCGTCGTGCTGCGTGTCGAAGAGCGTGAGGAGGCCAGCGAGACGGAGTTCGAGGCGAATCGCGAGGCGATTCGCAGCCAGCTCATGGCCGAGCGCCAGAACCGGTTCTACGCCGCGTATATGGAAAATGCGAAATCCCGCATGGTCATCAGTGTCGACATGGCTGCGTTCTCGCAGGCGGCAACGTAGCAGCCCGTGGCAAAAGCCCCGCTGCATTCGAATGGCGTTGAAACCCGCCGATCCGCGTTGGACATCTGCGGATCGACGTTGCATCCCGCCTGGCGGCGTTACTCCTCGGTCACAAATACCCCAATTTGCTCCCTCGTCGCGCCTTGCACTGGCCGGGCGCGGCATTGTTACGACCAGTTCTCGGTGCGACGCGGGGTTTTACCACGGGCTGCTAGCAGCCGGATTCTCGGCGCGCGTCGGGCACGGACGATCAATCAGGGGGCGAGCACACCCGGCATCAGCGCCAGCGGCTCGCCGGGACGAAACAGACGTATCGGCGCCGTACCCGCCTCGAGCACAGCCGGTGGCAGCGGAAACCAGCCGAGACGCGCCGCGGCCTGAGTCAGCGTGAAACCGTCGTTCAGCAGCTCGAACAGGCTCTTCTGCCGCGGATACACGACCAGCTCGACCTCGTCGTCAACGTCGATCCCGACCTGTTCCTTGGCCAGTGCGATCGCGGCGCCCAGCCCGCCCAGTTCGTCCACCAGTCCGTGAGCCTTGGCCTGCCGTCCGGTCCACACACGGCCCTGCGCCAGCTCGTGGATGGCGTCGCGCGTCGTGTTTCTTCCGTCGGCCGCCTTGGTCAGGAACTGCTCGTAGATTGCGTCGATGTGCTCCTGCATCTTGGCCCGCTCGTCATCCGAGAACGGTCTCACCGGCGAATAGATGTCTGCAAAGCGACCGTTGCTTACCGATTCGACGGTGACCCCGACCTTCTCGTAGGTGCCACCGGTGGAGATCTTGCCGGCGACCACCCCGATCGACCCGGTCAGCGTGCTCGGTTGGGCTACGATGGCGTCGGCGCCCATCGCGATGTAATAGCCGCCCGACGCCCCGAGATCGGACATCGAGGCGATCACCGGCTTGTCGTTCCTGACCTGCGTCACCTCCCGCCAGATCAGGTCCGAGGCGATAGCCGACCCGCCGGGGCTGTCGATGCGCAGCACGATCGCCCGCACGGTGTCGTCGTTGCGTGCCGCGCGCAACGCCGCCACGAGGGTGTCCGCCCCCAGCACCTGGCCGCCCATCAGGTCGACCCCGCCGCTGCCCGAGTTGATCGTGCCCACGGCATAGACCACGGCGATGCGCCGCCCGCGATTCAGCCCGACCGAATTCAGCGAAACCTGCCGGTAGTCGCGATCGGTGATGACCTGCCAGTCCACCTCATCGAATGGCGGCTGCCGCTTGAGCTCGTCCTCGTACACGAGTCCGTCGACCAGACCCGCGGCCAGCGCGTCGTCCGGCAGAAACGGTCCCTCGTCGACCAGCCGCACGACCTCCGATTTCGCCATGCCGCGGCCGGCGGCGATACCGTCGATGATATGTTCGTAGAGATCGCGATTCAGTGACTCGGCCATCTCTCGATGCGCCGGGGTCATCGTCGTTTCCGTGTAGACGTTCGAGGCCGTCTTGAAGTCGCCGGCGTGCAGCATGTCGGGGTGCGCACCGATCAGGTCGAGCGCCCCGCGGAAGAACATCTCGTAGCTCGCCACCCCGACCAGGTCCAGCGGGCTCCCGGGCATCAGAAACACCAGGTCGGCGGCCGAGGCGAGGTAGTACTCCTGCGTGCCGCCGTACTCGAGAAACACCGCGATTGGCTTGCCCGACGTCCGGTAGTCGAGCACCGCGTCGCGAATCTCCTGCGTCTTGCCCCAGAACGCCTGTGTCCCGGTGGGCCGCAGCACGACCCCCCGGATACGGTCGTCGACCTTCGCCTTGCGCAAGGTGTCGACCACGGACTGCACCGTCGGTCCCCCGCCGCCGAAGGCGGTCAACAGCGGGTTGCTCTGCCGCTCACTGAGCCCACCCGGCACGCGCAGGACGAGCACCGAATTCGAGACGACCGCGGGAGCGCGCGACACCATGAAATACATCGCGGCGACGCCGGTCATCGACACGACGACCGCCACCAACAGGAAGATGAGGATGAATCGGACACCTCGCTGATTACTCACGACATTCCTCCCAGGAGTCTGCGGCAATAGCCCCGCTGCATTCGACCGGCGTTGCAGCCACGTGCTGGCTTGGACACCGCGCAGTTGGTTATACTGGTGCCTCGGCCATCCGGTCAAGTGGCCGCACACCGCGCACCCTCCACTTGCGGAAGTGGCGGAATTGGCAGACGCGCAGGCCTCAGGAGCCTGTGGGACCTAGTCCCATGGGGGTTCAAGTCCCCCCTTCCGCACCACCACTCGTCGGCGCGTTCCGGTGGACCGCCAGAGACGACGACCCGCGGCGCGCCGTGCCCGAGTCATCCGGCGCGGTCTGACGATCCGTGCATCGATCGGCCGTGGCGGCTCACCGGGACGTGGCCGGGATCGCCGCGAACGGCACCGCCGGTTCCCGCACACCGGGATGCCCGCCGTTGATCCGCTGCTGCGACACGAGCGCGGCGGCGTCCAGCGCCAGTTCTTCGTCGGCCCGCCCCGCGTGCAGCAGGTTGACCATGGCGTGGTTGCCCTCGTGGCAGGCGTACTCGAACAGGGTCACGTCGGCGGTGGATCGCTGCATGGGAATCGCGGCCGTGTAGGGCTGCGCGAAGGTCTGGGGATCGTCGGCGGTGATGCGATAGTCGATCGTGTTGGCGTCGAGCAGCGTGAACCGCTCGGTCACGGTCAGCGTCTCGCCCGACCCGCGCGGTCCGGTCGGCGTCACATGGGACGGCTGGTAGTCCCCGCCATCCAGCCGGCCGTTGAAGTGGGTGGTCTCCACGACGAGCGTGTCGCCCTCCCAGTAGCCGCGCGCGTCCCCCAGCCACTGCCGAATGTCCTCGGCGGCGCGCGGCTGTCCCCCGAGCGGGACGATCCGCGCTTCGTGAATCATCTCCATCATGATCACGAAATGGTCGGGGGTCTGAAAGATCTGGTAGTTGGCGTTGTAGAGGGTCGGGATCATTGCGGTCGGCAGCGTGCGCGAGATGCACCGCTCCCACGTGTTCCGGTCGAGCCATGAATCGGCCTCGCCGCGTCCGGCCCGCGCGTTCTCGCGGTCAATCAGCCGGTTCACGCCCTGCTGGGACATGCGGATGCGGCCGTCCGGTGGATCGATGATCAGCGACTCCCGCTCGATCCGCCCCGCCTGCTCCAGCCAACCGGCGCCGGTGCCCCCGGTGGCCCTGATGACCGGCTGCTGCGCCCGGCGGCTCTGCGCCCGCTCTTCTTGCGTCAGCCGCTCGAGCGGGGTGGTCGTCGAGTTGTTCCAGAGACCCTGCAGGTCCGGGTGCCCCCACGGCGTGCGTGGAATCTCGGATCCGTCTGCTTCGATCCGCTTCGGTGTCCATTGCCCGAACGCGGGCGTCGCCGCCACCAGTACCGTCACGAGCAACGCGACCAGTCCTACTGTCCTCATCGGTTCCCTCCTGCCGCCGGCTTCCTGCGTCCGGCTTCCTGCGTCCGGCTTCCTGCGTCCGGCTTTCTGCGAGCGGCTTCCGGCTAGCGGCCGGCGGCGGCCGCGCGCTCTTCCGCCCGCGCGCCGCCCAGTATGCCGGGCATCGCATAGTTCCCTTCGTGGCACGCGTACTCGAAGATCGCCTCCCCGCTCTGGTCCAGGAGCAGCTCGATCGTCCAGGGCCGCTCCCACGTGTCGGGGTCGGACAATGTGATCTCCTGGCGCAGCACGTCCGGCGCGACGCGTGTGAAGCGCTCGGTCAGCACCAGGTTTTCAGACCCGCCGCTGTAGCGGCTCCTCGCGTCGTAGTTGCGCGTCTCGACCACTAGGGTATCGCCGTCCCAGCGGCCTCGCGCGGTCCCCGCCCACTGCCGGACCTTGCCGTCCAGGTGGGGTCGCCCGTCGAGTGGGATCGTGCGCACGAGATGACCCATCTCCTGCATGATGGTCACCTGATCGGGAGTCTGGAACACCTGGAAGTAGCTGTTGTAGCCCGACGCCGTGTTGGGCACCGCGAAGTGCAGGCAGCGGTCGCCGAGCGTGCGATCCTCGGGGCCGTCAGACGGTCCGCCGCGCGCTGCGAAGCGCCCGCGGGTCCGGGTCCGGGCCGCCTCGGTCCGCGGCGGCCGGCGGCCGTTCGGCGGATCGATGATGAGCGAGGTGCGGTTGTCGAGCTGCCGGTCGACCAGCCAGAACGCGTTGTAGTTGCCGGTCACGGCGTCGAAGTCCTGGAACGTCGAGTTCCCCAGCGCCTGCTGGACCAGCCGGTCGCCCAGCAGGTCGCCCGCCTGCTCGGAATCGCGGAACGCGGCGATCTGGTTTGTCAGCTCGGCCAGTTCCTCGTCCGTCAGCGTGGCCTTGTCGCCCAACTGCTCCGGCCGCTCCATCGGCGTCGCCCGGTTGTTGGCCCAGACGCCCTGCAAATCCGGATGTCCGAATGCGGTCCGCGGCGGTGTCCAGCCGGCCGGCGCCTCCGTCTGCCCCAACGCCGCACACGGCGCCAGCGCCGCCGCCAGCGCCAGGCCTGCCACTACGCTCCATCGCCCTGTCGTCTTCATCAGTGCTCCTTCCAGATTTCCGCCGCCTGCATGAGCCGCCCCGAGGAGGAGGCCGGCGCCGGCGCCTCTTCCACCGTGGCCCCCATCTTCCCACCCCAGCCATTGACTGGCCCACCCGATGGCCTCTCCTGCAGCGTGGGAGACGTGTTGCCCTTGTGGTCCTTGTACTCGGGCCAGGGAATCCAACCAGCCCTGGTCTGAAAACCCCAGCGACGGATGGGCGCGCCGCGCAGCACAACCGTCACCGGCTTGCGTGCCGGGTCGATTTCGACGCGGTGCAACCAGCGCGCGGGCCGCACCCGTACCGAGCTCGGCGGATGCCAGCGGCGCTGGACGGTCCCGTCCGGCCCCGGGGTGTGTTCCCAATAGCCGCCCGTGAGCAGAACCGTCAGGAAGGGCCACGGGTGATCGTGCAGCGAATCGTCGTCGCTGGCGTGGAACCAGTGGATGTACACCCCGAACCAGGGACACACCAGGAACCGCAGCCGCTCGAGATACAGCTCGCCCTCGTGCCGGTGGATCTGCTCCCACTGCCAGAACTGGAATCTCCGTTTCGCCATCGGCTTGCCAGCTCAGCGCCGTGTCCCCGCGATGTCGGTGGCGACGCTGAACAGCGTCTTGCCGGCGGTCACGTAGAGCGTCCGCAAGTCGGGCCCGCCGAACGCGGCGTTGGTGATGGTGTCTTCCGGAATCGGAATATGCTCGATCAGTCGGCCGTCCGGGGAGAACACGTGGATGCCGGCCACGGTGTCGAGCGTCTCGCTCGTACCGCGACGCCGGTTCAGCCCGGCGGCCACGTAGAGGTTTCCCTCGCTGTCGATCGTCATCCCGTCGCCGCTGCGTCCCGGATGAAAGTCATGGAAGACACGCATGTTGCCGACCTCGCCATCGGCGTCGAGGTCGTAGGCGCGGATGAGCCGGGGGCCGGCTTCGCTCTGTTCCGTCTCGATCACATACAGCGTGCTGTCGTCCGGCGAGATCACGATGCCATTGGGCCGCACCACCTCGGGCTCGGTCAGGATGCGCGCGATCGTCCCGTCGGGGTCGATGCGATAAACCGCGTGCACGCCGGTCTGGTCGGGGCGCGGGTTCGGGCCGGGCCGGTCGGTGAAGTAGATACGTCCCTGACCGTCGAAGGTCAGGTCGTTGGGCCGGTGCAGTTGCCTGCCGTCGTAGCTATCGGCCAGCACCTCGACCTCGCCGGTCGTCAGATCGGTGCGAGTGACCCGGGGCAGCGCGGTCTGGCCGTCGCCGCCTTCGCAGGCCAGCAGCCGCCACTCGCTGTCGAACAGCAGACCGTTGGCGTCGTTGCTTGGCTGGCGGAAGGTCGAAAGCTGGCCGTCGGCCGACCAGCGCATGATGCGGTTGTTGCCGAGGTCGGTGAAATACACCGACCCGTCTTCGGCGACGGTGGGCCCCTCGGTGAAGGCGACCGTGGTCTCGACGGCGACCTCGCGCGGCGGCGCCGGGGCCTCGCCCGCCGAGGCCATCTCGGGTGGCGCAGGCTCCTGCGCCGGCGCACAGGCCGCCAGCGGGAACCCGCCGGCGATCAGACCGGCGAGCGCGGCGATACGGGCGGCATGCGGCACGGGGCCTCCTTCAGGCATGGCGGGGTGAGTCTGTTTCGGCGCCTGCGTCCGACGCGGCCAGCGATCAGTCGGGCAACGCGAAGGCGACGATCTGGGGTGGACGCCCCCCGATCGCCAGCGCAATGTATTGCTTCCCGTCCGCCAGGTAGGTCATGGGGGTGCCGCGCGCGCCGGTCGGCAGGTTCACGGACCCCAACTCCTCGCCGGTGTCCTTCGAGCGGGCCACGAGACGCGGCCCGCCGTCGCTGCCCCCGGCCGACAGGGCGCTGACCACCAGCGTCTTCGTCAGCACGGGACCGCCCGCGCCGTCGCCGCCCAGCGGCGGCAGGTCGAGATCGCGCAGCAGCGGATGATTCCGATAGCGAGCGCCGTCGCCGAGCGGCACCATCCATTCGTGCTCGCCGGTGTTCATGTCGATGGCGGTCATGCGCGAGTACGGCGGTTTGAGCAGCGGCAGCCCCTGCGGCATCAGGGCGCCGCTGCGTGACGGACCCAGCCCCCGCCCCTGGAGGAAGTCCACCTCCGGAGCGCCGTGCGTGTAGGCCACGGTGGCGCCCAGCGCCGGGTCAGGCTCGTACAGGGTGATGACCACGGCGTTGTTGCGCGACGGCACATACAACATGCCGGTCTCCGGATCGACGGCGGCCCCCGCCCAGGTCGCGGCGCCGCCGTCGGGAGGCCGCATCAACGTGCCCTGCCAGCCGCCCTCGACCGGCCGGGAGGTGGGCGTGAAGAGCGGCCCGAGCCGGAACGGTTCGACCGCCTCGATCGCCATGGCCCGAATCTCGGGGGTGAAGTCGACGAGGTCGTCGATCGTCACGCCCTGATACTCGAACGGCGCCGGTTTCGTCGGAAACGGCTGGGTGGGCGACACCCGTTCTCCGGGCATGTTGGTGTCGGTCGGCACCGGACGTTCCTCGATGGGCCAGACAGGCTCGCCGCTCACCCGGTCAAAGGTGTAGACGAAGCCCTGCTTGCTGACCTGGACCAGCGCCTTGATGTCGCGGCCGTCGACTGTCAGGTCGACCAGATTGGAGTGGGTCGGGAAATCGTAGTCCCACAACCCGTGGTGAACCGCCTGGAAGTGCCATACGCGGGCGCCGGTCTCGACGTCGACCGCGATGATCGACTCGGAAAAGAGGTTGTCGCCCGGCCGGTCGGCGCCGTAGTAGTCGTTGGTGGCCGTGCCGGTCGGCAGATAGACGTACCCGAGTTCGTTGTCGCCGGACAGCATCGACCAGACGTTCGCGTTGCCGGAGTAGCGCCACGACTCGTTGAGCCAGGTGTCGGCGCCGAACTCGTCGGCGCTGTCGGGAACGGTATGAAAGTCCCACGAATGCGCGCCGGTCTTGACGTCCCAGGCCCGCACCCAGCCCGGCACCGCCTCCTTGGTAATACGGCGGTCGGCGACCTGCGAGCCATGGATCACGCGGTCGCGGACCACGATCGGCGGCGAGTGGATGCCGTAGAGCATCGCATTCAGGTAGTCGCGGTCCTCGCGGACCGCCCGTGGCAGCCCGACCATCGCGTCGACCATGCCGCTGCCGCCGGGACCGAAATCGGGACACGGACGGCCGGTCTGCGCCTCGACGCACACGAGGTAGCCGTTTCCCGTGCCCCAGAAGATGCGCTCGTCGTCGTCGCCGTCCGTCCAGTAGGCGACCCCCCGCTGCCGGAACGTCCCGCTCATCGGGGTGGTGCCCTCTTCGTAGCTCTTGGGGTTGAACACCCAGAGGGTCTCGCCGGTCGTCGCGTCGACCGCTACGCCCTGCGAGAGCGCCGTATTGAAATAGAGCACGCCGCCGACCATGAGCGGTGTGGCCTGCATCCCGCCGGCACGGGGCGGGTTCCCACGACGGTAGAGATTGGGCGTGTCCTCCACAAGCGACTCGACGATCGTCTCGAGCGGAGCCCACCATTCGCTGCCGTCCGGCATCGTGCGGCTGACCATGGCGTCCACCGACTGCCAGCGCCAGGCGATTTCGAGGTCACTGAAGTTCGTGGCGTCGATCTGATCCAGCGGCGAGTACTTCTGACCGGCGATGTTGCCGGCGTAGCTACGCCACTCGCCGTCCTCGGTGCCATAGGTCTGCCATGGCCCGCCCTGCTGCGCGCCGGCCGTGGCCGGCGGCCCTGCCAGCGCGACGCCGATGAGACCTGCCGCCAAGCGAAGCGGGAATTGCATGATCGGTGACCCCTCCGTCTCCAACGCCGCTCAATTATACCGCCGTGGGGAATCGGGACACGCCCGGTTCAGCGGTCTCCGCGCCGGCCGCCGGAGACCCGCGGCAGGTGGCCCTGCACATTCGCCCGCGCGCCGGGATTGGCCGCCGACGACGACCCGGCCTGCGGTCCCTCGCCCATGATCTTGATCGCCCCGTCGGACACGAGTTGCGCGACCGCTTTGCAGTCGGAGTCGTGTGTCGAGATCTGTCCCTCCTTGCGTGGTCCGAGGCGCAGCACCTTGCCCCGGGAAAGTGGAATCCGAAGGAACCTGGAAGTCTGATTGAGGATGGTGATCATCTGCCTGCGTCTCCGTCGGTTCCCTCCATGATACCGGACGGGCCGCAGGATGGGCCGCCGGGCTGGCAGCGCCGGCGCACGGATCGGTGTGGCCGCTGCGGTCAGAGCGCCAGTTCCACTGCCAGCGGCACATGGTCGGACCCCGGGAGATGTGCCGCGCCGCCAGCCTCGACCCGCACGGCGGGGTAGAGCGGGCGCGCGCCCCTGACCAGGACATGGTCCAGCTTCTGGCGATACCGCAGCCCCAACGCCTGTCCCACCCGCAGGAACCGGCGGGCGGGATCGGCGTCGTCGATGCTCGAGAACAGGTCGCTGGTCCAGGCTACCTTGGCGGAGCAGTCGACGAATCCCCGCCCGAGCGCGACCGCCAGAACCTGTCCGGTCGCCGCACGCGCCGCCGGCGAGCGGTGCTGCCCCATGGTGTTGAAGTCGCCGCACAGCACGTCCGCCACGGCCCCGTCGGCCTGCGCACGCTGGTCAAGCACGTCGAGCAGGTGGGACAACTGACGGACCCGGTGCTCCGCGCCGCCCGCGAAGTCCAGATGCAGGCTGACGATGCGCACGCGCCGGTCAGCGACCCTGAAGAGTTGCAGACAGGCCGACTTCGTGTCCGGGGCCGCACCCTCGGTCTTCAGCCGCGCCAGCCAGCCCGGTCGGCCGACCCGCGGGAGCGGCACCGCCAGCGCCGCCTCCGGCGTGACCGACTCACGGAACAGGAATCCGTTGCCATATTCCTTGTCCGGATATGACATGACGGTGCGATAGGTCCACCGATACGGCCCCTCGAGGTCGGCGGCGAGGCGGGCCAGGGTATTGGCGCCGCCGGCAGGAACCAGCGCCTCCTGCACCGCCAGGATGTCGGCGTCCCGCAGGTGCGGCAGCGTCGCCAGGTGGTCACGGAGCTGCTCATAGTGGACTGCGCGCTGCAGGTTGTAGGTCGCCAGCCGCAGCGTGGTAACGGAGCTGCCCATAGTGGATTCCGCGCAGCAGGTTGTAGGTCGCCAGCCGCAGCCTGGAGCGCATACCGTCACGCACTCGCGCGCGCACGTGCCGTCACCGGGATCGGAACGACACGTATCGCACATGTCCGGCCGTCAGGCTTTTGCGTTTCGCATTCGGTCGGAGTATGCTGGCACGGCCGGGCTCGTTTCGTGTTGCCGTGGTGCGCAGCACGACAGACCTGCCGGCATTCGTTTCCTGACACCGTGATTGGAAGGCTCCGGCGCTGGTCCTGCTGGCTGGGAGCCAAGGGACCGGACTGGCGCCGAGCACACGCGCCACGCTGCTGAAAAGGGAGGCACGTCATTTCTTCACGAATCTTCGTCGGTAATCTCAGCTACGAGACGTCACAGACAGACCTCGAGAAACTGTTCGGCGAGGTGGGTCAGGTCACGGAAGTCTTCCTCCCAGTCGACCGCGCCACCGATCGGCCCCGTGGCTTCGCATTCATCGAGTTCGGTGACGCGGCGACCGTCTCCCAGGCGATCGAGAAACTCGACGGCGCCGAACTCAATGGCCGGAACCTTCGTGTCAGCGAGGCGCGCGACCGCGCACCGCGCACCGCCCAGCCCTTCATGGACGACGGTCCGCCATCCATGGACTTCGGCCGCCGCCCCGCGAAACCGAAGGGCAGCCGCCGCGGCCTGCGGGGACGCAAACGCGGTTTCTAGTTGCCCACAGCCGGCGGCCGACTACGGTAGCGTGAACGCGAGAGTCTCGCCGGGCGTGTCGACGTCGCCCGCCGACACCAGCAGATACTGCTTCCCGTCCGACATGTACGTGACCGGCGGCGCGATGGTGCCGGCCGGCAACTCGGTTTCCCACACGACGTCTCCGGTCGCCTTGTCATAGGCGCGGAAGATGCGGCCGCCGTAGTTGGTCACGATCTCGGGCGGCATCCCCTCCGGCACGCGCGCCCCGCCGGGCAGGTTCGTCGACCCCTCCCCGAGGAACAGCAGCGTCTTCGTCAGCAACGGCGCCGGCCGGCCGGGCACTCCCAGCTTACCCGGATTGAGATGTCTGATCGCCGGATGATTGCGAGGACCGTCGCCGTTCGGCGTCATCCAGACGATCTCGCCGCGGTTCATGTCGATGGCGGTAATCCGACCGTAGGGCGGCTTGAACAGCGGCAGACCCCGCGGACCGCCGATCCACTGGCGGCTCCCCTTCACGTAGGCCAGATTCGTGCGGTCGGGATTCCCCTCGAGAATGTCGGCCACGAACGGTGACGTAATCGACGGAATATAGAGAAAGCCCGTCTCCGGATCGAACGCCCCGCCCTGCACGTCCGCGCCGCCCTGCGAGCCGGGCAACTGGATGGTGCCCCGTCTGTCGTTCGGACCATCGCCACTGACCGACGGCGGGGTGAACAGCGGTCCGATGACGTAGCGGTCCGCGATGGCGACCGCCTCGGCGCGCAACTCGGGCGTGAAGTCGATCAGATTGTCGATCGTCGCGCCCTGGCGATCGAAGGCCGGTGGTTTGGTCGGGAATGGCTGCGTCAGCGCCGTCCGTTCGCCGGGGGTGCCCGACTGCGGGACCGGACGTTCCTCGATCGGCCACACCGGCTCGCCGGTGGCCCGGTCGAAGACGAACACGAACGCCTGTTTGGTGAGCTGCGCCACCGCCTTGATTTCACGGCCATCGACGGTGATGTCCATCAGGATCGGCGCCGCCGGAGGGTCGTAGTCCCACAACCCGTGGTGCACGGTCTGAAAATGCCAGACGCGCCGCCCCGTGCCGGCATCGACGGCCACAATGCTCTGACCGTAGAGATTGTCGCCCCCGCGGTGCCCGCCGTACATGTCGTTTGTCGGCGAGGTGACCGGCATGTAGACGTATCCCAGCTCTGCGTCGGCGCTGAACAGCGACCAGACCGGCGCGTGCCCCGAGTACTGCCACGAGTCGTCCTCCCACGAATCGGTGCCGTACTCGCCGGCCTGCGGGATGGTGTGGAAGACCCAGCGCAGCGCGCCGGTGCGCACGTCGAACGCCCGCACATCGCCGCGAATCGCCTCCTTGGTCTCGAACGTGTCGGACATCGACTGGCCGAGCACGACGACGTCGCGCACCACCGTCGGGGCGCCGCCCCAGCGATAGCGGGCCCCCTCGGCGAGACCGATCGTCAGATGCACACGGCCGCCGTCGCCGAAGTCGTCGAACAGCTCGCCCGTGTCCGGATGGAGCGCATAGAGATACTCGCCGCGCTGCGCCAGAATCCGCGACTCCGATCCGTCCGTCCAATACGCCACGCCGCGGGTACCGGCGCCGCGCAGATCGTCGGCGCCCCCGAACGGCTGCTGGATCCAGCGTGTCTCGCCGCTGGCGACGTCGAAGGCCTCCACCAGCCCGATGGCGTTCGGCACATAGCCGAACCCGTCCACGATCAGCGGCGCGGCGGTCGCGACGTTCGAATGACGAAGCGCCGGGTTCATGTCCCGATAGGCGGGGTCGACGATTGGGCGGCGCCAGGCAATCTGCAGCGACCCGACGTTGCCGGCGTCGATCTGGTCGAGCGCCGAGTACTTCGTGCTGCCGGCGTCGCCGGCAAAACTGCGCCATTCACCGCCGGTCGCGCCTTGCTGCGCGAACGCCACCCCGGCGGCCAGCACCAATCCGGGCGCGATCATCCACAAAGACAGACGAGGACGCATGTCCGGCTCCTCTCTCGCATTCGGGTTCCGCACGCAGGACGAGATTATACCCGGAGTTCAGCCCGCGGCCGGGCGCGCGGTGCCGCCGGCCCGTGGAAACCGCTTGACGATGGCGCTGTAGTTCAGCAGCGTGCGATCTTCCGCCACGACCTGCCCGCGCACGAACGTGAGCGAGCGGGTGCGGCGCACGATCTCGGCCGTCGACTCGATGAAATCGCCGACCTGACCGGGCGCGGTGAACTCGCAACTGAGCGACACCGTCACGCAGCGCTCGCCCGGCAGGCCGTGAATGGCCGCCAGACACAGCGCGTAATCGGCGAACGTCATGAGCATGCCGCCATGAATCTGCCCCGAGGTGTTGGCATGTTTGGGCGCCGCTTCGAAGGCGAAATGCAGCCTGCCCGCGTCGTCTTCCCGAAAACAGAGCGGCCCGACGAGATCCTCGAACGGGTCCACCCACTCGAACAACCGATAACCTTCAGGAATGTGCATGACACGGTTCCGGCGCCCTGGCGCCGACGCTGGCGAATTATACTCTTCGCATTCGGCGGGGTTGCCCGTCGGCCGGCGTACGGTGGCCGGTCAACGGGAGTGTGCTTGCCCCTTGACCGGCGTACGGTGGCCGGTCAACGGGAGTGTGCTTGCCCCTTGACCGGCGTACGGTGGCCGGTCAACGGAAGTGTGCTTGCCCCTTGACCGGCGTACGGAGGCCGGTCAAGGGAAGTGTGCTTGCCCCTTGACTGGCGTACGTGGTCGAATCGCCGGCACATGGCGGCGTACGCACCCCCCCTCACGCGACCTGTGCCCCACGCCGGCCGTCCGATCGGGACCGGACCGCTGGTGGTGTGTCTGCTGGCCGCGCTCGCCCCCGCGATCCGGGCGCAGACCGCCTCGATCGACCTGCTGGCCACGGTTCCCGGCCCGGTCACCGTTGTCCACGCGGATGCGCCGCTGGCGGTGCTGGCGAGCAACGACACGCTCAGGGTGCTCGATCTGTCCGTCCCTGGCAATCCGACCCTGCGCGGCACACTCACACTCACCGACCAGATCTGGGACGTCGCCCTCAGCGCTGACCGCGCGTATGTCGCCAACGGTTTCGTGGGGCTCGTCGTGGTCGATCTGCGCGACCCGGACGCCCCGGCGGTGCAGGGCAGCTACGAAGTCGTCAGCCGGGGGCAGACCGTCTCGGTCGCGATGGCCGGGGAACTCGTGCTGACCACCAACAATCAGACCGGACTGAACGCCTTCGACGTCTCGGACCCGGCGGCGCCGCGGCTGCTCAGCTCCTGGTTGACCGGCGGTTATTCGCGGGACGTCGCGGGGATGGGACATCTCGGACTGGTGGCGGATCAACCGGATGGACTCCACGTCATCGATCTGACCGATCCGACCGATCCGCTGGAAGCCGCCGTCCACTTCGCGGACGGGGAGACGACGCAGCTCGTCACGGCGTCGTCGGCCGCCGCCACGGCGTTCATCGTGGACGCCGCCACGTCTATCGTCGAGATCGTCGACCTGGCCACCCCGGAGGCGGCCGCACGGGTCGGGGCGTATCAGGCGCCAGGCCGCATTTCGCATCTCGCGGTCGATGACACCACGCTGTTCCTGACCCTTGCCCGGCAGGGATTGGCGGTCGTGGACGTGTCCGACCCGGCCGCGCCGGCGCTCATCGCGACCTACGACAGCCCGGGCGACGCCCGCGGCGTCGCGCTGGCCGGCGACGTCATCCTGGTGGCCGACGGCGAGGCGCTGCTGGTCCTGCGAGCCCCGCGGTAGACCGCCCGGCCGCCGTAGGGGCAACCCTTGTGGTTGCCCGGCCCGTCGTGGGGGCAACCCTCGCGGTTGCCCGGTGCGTCTTGTGGTTGCCCGGTGCGTCGAGGCCGGATTCAGAAGCTGACGCTCGTGCGGACGTGCAGCCGGAGGCCGCTGTCGAATCCGCGGGCAAGGTCGAGTTCCAGCGTGAAAAAGGCGACGCTGG
Organism: Vicinamibacterales bacterium; assembly: GCA_965220695.1. GTDB lineage: Bacteria > Acidobacteriota > Vicinamibacteria > Vicinamibacterales > UBA8438 > UBA9620. The sequence goes on from OZ244838.1 coordinate 2,746,587, forward strand.
CGAACACCCCGGCGCCGGCGCCCTGCAGGAAGCGGGTCTTGCGCAGCCGCTGGTCGATGTCGAACACGGCGCCGGTGTCGAAGAACACCTTGAACCCGGTCCTGGCGACCGAGAGCGGCGAGTTCACCGGAAACCGCAGCTCGGCGGAGGCGGCCGCGAGCCGGTCGCCCGCCTGCACACCGAACCGGTATCCGCGCACGGTGGCGCTGCCCCCGAGCAGCGGCTGTGCATAGAACGGCAGCGCCGCGCTCGCCCCCTGATACTGCGCCCGCACCGCCAGGACCGACTGCCCGGACAGACCCACGTACCCGCGCGCATCCAGTTGGGGCTGTGACACCGGTGGCGCAGCGCCGGTCGGGTCGATCCACTGCCACCCCGCCTGGACGAACAGGGCGTCGCGAGGGAAACCCGGGTCATGCCGGGTGTCCCACTGCATACCGATCCTGTGGATCCCGACCTGGTCATCGACCTCGCCGAAGCGCACGTCGTCCCATGCGGTCCGGCTCGACACTCGAATCCCGCCGCCGAGATCGCGGTCCGCGGCGAACCACACCCCATTCCGCCGATCGTCCACCGCGTAATGCTGGTTCTCCACGCGGGAGCTGGACACCCCGCCGCGCAGCGCGTGGACCGGGCCGCGGTCGAAACGCTTCTCGAGTTCGAGCGCCGCCTGGCGCCGGCCGCCCCACGTCAGCGGCGCCGAGAGCCGACCGCGGTCGCCCAGGGCCTCCGCCAGAGCGAACCGGCCGCCGTAGGTGAGCCCCTGTCCCTCCGCGTAGGAGAGGACCGGCAGGAACATCGTCGACCGGGACGCCGCGGCGAGCATCTGCGCCAGCCGCCCTGCGGCCGGCGAGTATCCCGGCCGTTCGCGCACCACCAGGACCAGGGCGACGTCGTCGGTGCGGCTGAGCGAGGTGTAGCGTTTGCGTACGTCGACCGACTCGAACCGTTCGCTGGCCCGCAGCCGGCCGGCGATCACCTCGAGCGCCCCGGCCTCCAGACGGTCGCCGGGCGCCACACCGGCCAGCAGCAGCACGTCCGCATCCGGTATCGAGTAGTTCCCATGGACGCGGACCTCGGCGACCACCTCGGTGCCGTCCGACTGGGCCGCCAGGGGAGCCGGCGCCAGCAGCAGCAGCGCCGCGACCGCCGGCCCACGGCCGCTCATCGCGCGTCTCCCGGCGCGAGCAGCCGCGACCCCGTCTGCGCCTCGCGGTAGTCGCTGAACTCGCGGGTGAAATCGATGCCCAACTCGCCGAACGCCGTCGTCACCCCTCCGGACACGGTGACCCGCAGCGGCAGCCAGACGTCGCCGATCGGCTGGCCCATCTCCATCGATGCCGCCAGCCCGTCGAGCCGCGCCAGCCAACGCCCCGGCAGAAAGTCGAGCGTCGTGTTGTCGAACGTGTACTTGACGATCTGGTGCGCCTCGGGGTCGATCCACAGTGTGACCAGCGTCGTCTTGCTGAATGCCCCCGCGTCGAACGAGACAGTGATACTTCTGCCGGGCTCCGACTCGGCGGTGTCCGGCGCCTCCGGCGCAGCGGCATCCGGTTCCTCCGACTCATCGGTGTCCGGCGCGTCGCCGCGGAACAGGTTGGTCGGGTAGTACTCGATTCTCACGACCTCGCGCCCCGCCAGCGTCTCGCGCCCCGCGAAGTAGTAGTTCCCCGGCTCGAACGTGAACTCCATGAAATACGACTCCGAGATGAACCCGGGTTCCCACCGCGTCGCATCGAGCAGGACCGGGGCATCGGCGTCACCGGGCCGCTCGCCGGCCGTGCCAGGAACCAGCCGGTTCCGGTAGCGGGCCAAGGCCGCCGCCTCCTCGCGGCCCCGGGTCTCCAGCCATTCCACGGCGCGATCGAGATACGGTCCGATATCGCGGGCGTCTATCTCGAAGCGGGCGCCGAGCTCGGCCAGTTCGATGAACGCCGCCAGCGCAGCGGCATCCGCCAGCGCGATCCGATCCACCAGGCCGGACAACGGCCGTCGAAGCGCGCGGCCGACTTCGGTGACCGTCAGGCGCTCGTTCTCGAGCATCACGAACAGATCCCGCGTATGCGCCGCGGCCGGGCCGAATCCAACCCCGTCGACTCCGCCCAGCTCTTCGAGGATGGCGCCGGTATTCAGCGTGATGGCCGCCTGGTCATCGGCGATCAGGTTCGCGTCGGCGACTAACCGCTGCAGGAGCTGGTCGCTCACCCTGCCACCCCAGAGACGCTCGATCGCGATCACGAGGTTGTCCTCGGTATCCCGGCGGCTCAACGTGCGATATCGCCGGTCGCCGCGGCCCCGCCGGCGCCGTTCCCCGCGCAGCCAGTTCTCCTCGTACTGCCGCCGCTCGGCGTCGCTGAGGGCGACCCCGTCGAAGCGGACCGGACTGCGGACGACCTCGTCGTCCCGGACATACCACTCGAACTCGCGCCGGAACCCGGACAGGGGGATGTTGCGTGGGCCGTCGAGCACGAGGGTCTCGCTTTCGCGCAGCAGAAAGTCGCCAAGACGGCGCCACGACGCTTCACGGTTGTCGAGCACTCGCTCCATGAACAGATCGATCTCGTTCGAGGATTGCGCCGCGGCGCGGGTCTCCGTCCGGACCGGGTCTGTGGTCTGCGATTCGCTCGGCGCCGGAAGGGCGAGCAGCGCGCCCAGGCAGAGGACGGGCCCGCTCAGGTGGATGCGGAGACGATCAGCGTGGATCATGAGTCAGGGTCCATGCGGGCGAGGGACACATCCGGATGATGAGGCAGAAGACAAGCACGTTTCGTGCCAGGAGTCCGGAACGGCCACGCTGCGCGGGAAACCGGGCAGGAAATATGGTTCGAACCGTTCGGGTTCGATACGCTGTCCCATGGATGGGGCACCGAATGTCCAGTCATGAGCACGCAGTACCGCTGACGCTCCCGGCGCCGGCATCTTCGATCGGGACGGCGCGCCGCCGGCCGGACGGGTCGCCGATCACGGCGCAGACTCCTGGCGGGGTTTCGCTACCGGCTCCTTGGAGATACGATGCGCGACAGTCGTAAGTTCTCAGTGTATCCGTGAACCAGTCCTGGCAGCCCGTGGTAGAACCCCGCGTTGCATCGAGAGCGGCGATGCGCCCGGCGAGCAAGGCGAGAAGGGGGAGAATACCTGTAGGGGCAACCCTTGTGGTTGCCCTGTTCGTCAGCCGGAACAACGAAGCGCAGCAGAATTCAGCGTGAAACCGCAGAATTCCGCGGGGAAGCGCAGAATTCTGCACCGATCGAATGCAGCGGAGCTATTACCACGGGCTACCATGGGCGCGTATCTCGACTACAACGCCAGCACACCGATCCTGCCGGAGGTGGCCGACGCGATGCGGCCCTTCCTGGCGGGGCATTACGGCAACCCGTCCAGCGGACACTGGGCGGGGCGGCCGGCCCGCGAGGCGGTGGAGACGGCGCGCGCACAGGTGGCCACGCTGCTCGGTTGCGCGCCGGACAACGTCGTCTTCACGAGCGGAGGCAGCGAGGCCAACAATCAGGTCATCAAGGGGATCGTGGACAGAGCGTCGTCCCACGCTCCGGAGGTGATCACGACCGCGGTGGAACACCCGTCGATCCTCGAACCGTGCCGGGTCGCCATGCAGCGTGGCGCGCGTGTCACGATCGTGGGCGTGGACCGCTACGGGGTCGTGGACCCGGACGACGTGCGGCGGGCGATCACCCCGCGCACCGTGCTGATCAGCGTGATGCACGCCAACAACGAGGTCGGCACGGTGCAGCCGATTGCCGAGATCTCCCGCATCGCCAGGGAGCACGAGGTGCTGATGCACACCGACGCCGCGCAATCCGCCGGGAAGATCGCGGCGCGGGTCGACGAGCTGGGTGTCGACCTGCTGAGTCTGGCGGGCCACAAGCTGTATGCCCCGAAGGGCATCGGCGCCCTCTACGTCCGCCCTGGCGTGCGACCTGAGCCGCTTATTCATGGCGGCGGGCACGAGCGCGGACAGCGCGCCGGCACCGAGAGCGCCCTGCTGGCGGCCGGTCTCGGCGCCGCCTGCCGGCTCGCGGTCGCGGACCCCTGCGGTGACCGCCTGCGGGCGGTGCGGGACCGGTTCTGGACCAGGCTGCAGGCGGCGTTCGGCGCACGCGTGGTCCTCAACGGCCATCCCACCCGCCGTTTGCCGAACACGCTCAACGTCGCCTTCCCCGGCCGCCTGGGCGACGAGATCCTCGCGCGGCTGGACGGTGTCGCGGCATCCACCGGATCCGCGTGTCACACGGCCGCGCGCACGATGTCGCCGGTGCTGCAGGCGATGGGCGTGCCGGCCGAGACGGGGCTCGGCGCCATCCGCTTCAGCGCGGGTCGCGGCACCACCGCGGCCGAAGTCGACCAGGTCGTCCGCCAGTTGGAGGCCTCCGTGTGAGCCCCATCGCCCGCCCGATCCGCATGAGTCCGCTGTTGCTGCTGTTGCTGCTGCTGCTGCTGCTGCTGCTGCTGCTGCTGCTCACCGGGTGCAGTTCCCCGACTCCGGCCGGCGGCGCACCGCCGCTCCTGACCCGCGCCGAACGCACCCGCTACGAGCAGACGACCGGCTACGGCGAGGTGATGCAGTTGCTGGAACGCGCCGCGGCGGCCTCCGACAGGGCGCATCTGACCACCTTCGGCGCGACGGTCGAGGGGCGGCCGCTGCCCCTGCTGGTCGTGGGCGACGTGCCCGACGCGCGTCCCGCGTCGATCAGGGCGCCGGGCAGGACCAGAGTCTGGCTGCAGGGCAACATCCATGGCGGCGAGGTCTGCGGCAAGGAGGCGCTGCTGATGCTGGTGCGGGACCTCGTCGCCGGCCGGCATCCTGAGTGGAGCTCGTCCCTGGTCCTGCTCGTCGCGCCGATCTACAACGCCGACGGCAACGAACGGACCGCGCCTGACAACCGGGCCCTCCAGTTCGGTCCCTTCGAGGGGGTGGGAGAACGGACCAACTCACAGGACCTCGACCTGAACCGCGACCACACCAAACTCGAATCACCCGAAGCGCGCGCCCTCGTGCGCGCCTACCAGGACTACGACCCGCATGTGATCGTCGATCTGCACACGACCAACGGCACCGAACACGCCTATCACCTCACCTACGCCCCGCCGCTGCACCCGAACACGCATCCGGCCATGGACGCGCTGCTGCGCAACGCCTGGCTCCCCGCGGTGACGTCCGCCATCGAAGCGAGTCACGGGTGGCACCTCTACTACTACGGCAACGTCCCGCGGACCGGGACCGAGCCGGGCTGGCGCACGTTCGACCATCGCCCGCGGTTCAACAACAACTACGCGGGACTGCGGAACCGGCTTGCCATCCTGGGCGAAGCCTATGCGTACGCGACATTCGAAGAGCGCGTGCTCGCCACGTTTCGGTTCGTGGAAGAGATTCTCCACTTCGCGCACGATCACGCCGGCGACATCGCGTCGCTCGTGGCGCAGGTCGACAGCGAATCGATCGTCGGCGCGCGGCTCGCGACCCGCGCCGCCGCGCAACGATCGGACACGCCGGTCGAGATTCTGCTCGGCGCCACCGAGCAACTGCAGCACCCCTACACGCGAGCCCCGATCCGCCGCCGGCTGGACGTGGTCACACCGACCGGGATGTATGAATATGGCCGCTTCTCGGCCACCGCAGAGGAGACCGCGCCGGCGACGTACTACGTGCCGCCCGACCTGACCGCGGTCATCGATCTGCTGGCGGCGCACGGGGTCGACGGCAGCGCGCTGGACACGGACGCGGCCGTGAGCGGCGAACAGTTCGTCATCAGCGGGTCGACGCTCGCCGAGCGGACGATCGAGGGGCACCGTGAGCGCACGGTGGAGGGAGCCTGGGAACCGGTCGAGCTCGCGTTGCCGGCCGGGACGCTGGCCATCCCGGTCGCCCAGCCGCTGGGACGGCTGATCTTCACCCTGCTCGAACCGCGTTCCGACGACGGTCTCGTCACCTGGAATGTGATGGACGACCAGCTCGCGGCAGGCGGCATCTATCCGATCACGCGGGCGGCTGCCGGCCCGCGATGACCCACCTCGCGGCGCGGCGCCCGCAACCCGGCCCGGCGCGCTACAGGCCGTTGCCCAGCATCGGCACGACCACCAGACCGGCGACGTACACCGCGTAGAGCCCGAGCAGCAGCAACCCCCCGCTTCGATGAAAACGGCCGCTCCGCAGCACCAGGACGATGACGGCGGTCAGGAAGACCGCCAGCCAGCCGTACGAATAGACCTGCGTGAAGAGGTCGAGGCTGAGCGGATTGATGGCGCCGGACACACCGATGATCAGATACAGATTCAGCACGTTGGCGCCGACGATGTTGCCCAGCGACAGATCGGGCACACCTTTCCGCGCCGCTGAGACACCGGTCACCAGCTCAGGCAGCGAGGTACCGATGGCGATCACGGACAATCCGATGATGACGGACGGCACCCCGAGCGCCGCGGCCAGCGACCGCCCGGAGTAGACCAGCAACCGGCTTCCGAACACGATCAGCGCCGCGCCGAGCGCGAACAGGACGATCGCCGTGTTCAACCCGCTGGTGTCCGGCGCATCGCCGTCATCGGTCGACTCGGCCCGCATGCGCCGAATGCCCAGGTAGTCCCAGGAAAGATAAGCCGCCGCCAGCAACAGCAGCACCGCCGCCAGCGGACGGCTGAGCGTGCGGTCCCAGGTGAAGACGAGGACGAGCACGAAGGCCGAGACCATCCACGCGGCGCGCCGCACGAAGTCGCGTTTCTCCACTTCCACCGGGGTCAGCAGCGCCACGGTGCCGACGATCAACCCGATGTTGCAGATACAGGATCCGACCGCGTTGCCCAACGCGATGCCGGAGTCGCCTGCGCGGCTGGCCAGCGCCGACACCACCAGTTCGGGTGTGGTCGTGGCGAGACTGACCAGCGTACCGCCGATGACGAAGCGGTTCACGCGCAGCGCCTGGCCGATGCGGATGCTCGAGTCGACGAACAGGTCGCCGCCCTTGGCGACCAGTGCGAGCCCGATGACGATGAGAACGACGTCGTACAACACGATCGTGCTCCCTGCTCACGCGGCGCCACACGGGCTGTCACCGCGGAGGGCAACCTGGAATCAGATACCGAGGAACAACACCGCCGCCCCGCTGGCGGCCACCGTCAACCCGGCCAACAGGTCGGCCCGCTGATCGAGCGCTCCGAGCCGCGCGCGTGTGAGCCCGAGGTGCCCCAGCGCCACCGCCCCCAGCATGGCGCTCACGGTGCACACCCCGAACACCACCACCACACCGCCGAGCAGCCACCAGGCGCCCGCGACGGCCGGCGCCATCATCAGCGGAATCAGCGCTTCGCACGGTCCGAACGCAAATATCAGGAACAGCACCCAGGGTGTCGCGCCGCCGCCGATGCCGTGCGGGTGCCGGTGACCGCGGGCATGATCATGGGGATGACTGTGCGTCGTACCGTCGGCGTGGGTGTGGACGTGCGTCTGCACGGGCCCGCGCAGGCTGCGCACAGCGGCCCAGCACGCATACGCCAGTCCGAACCCGATCAACAGGGCGGCCGCCAAATCTCCCCGAGCCGACTCCAGCCAGGAGAGCCGGTCCAGCGCGACCCCGAGCGCGACCCCCGAGAACCCGATGAGCACCGACGACGCGACATGGGCGAGACCGCAGGCGCCCGTCACCCGGAGGGTCCGGCGCAGCGACCAGCCGCGCGCGCGGCCCAGCACGACGAACGGAATCGAATGATCGATGCCGATCAGGGTATGCACGGCGGCGAGCGCCGCGGCGGATCCAAGCAGGAGCGACACGGTGGCGTCGGATACGGTCGGCATGAGCCTCAGAGGAGGCTCCGTCAAAGACCCCGCTGCCCGGACTATACTGAAGTCCGGAACGGATTTCGCATCGAACCACCCTGTTCTCATTCTATGCCGAGTCTGGACACCAGGATTACCGGGCTACGGAACCTGCTGGCGTCGCTCGACCGGGTCGTGGTCTGCTTCTCGGGCGGAGTCGACTCCGGATACCTTCTGGCCGAAGCGGTGCGCGCGCTCGGCGATCGGGCCTGCGCGCTGACCGCGGTGTCACCCAGTCTGGCGCCCGAGGAGCGGGCCGACGCCGCGAACATCGCCCGCCAGCTTGGCGCGCGGCACGTGCTCGTGGAGACCAGCGAGCTCGATGACGCCCGCTACACCGCCAACCCGGTCAACCGCTGCTATTTCTGCAAGACCGAGGTCTATGCCCGCGCGGTGGCGGAGGCGCGGCGGCTGGACCTGCCGCACGTCCTCGACGGCTTCAACCGGGACGACCGCGGCGACCATCGGCCGGGCCGCCAGGCGGCCCGCGAACAAGGCGTGCGTTCGCCGCTCGACGAACTCGGGTTCACCAAGGCGGATATCCGCGAGGCGGCCAGACGGCTCGACCTCCCGTTGTGGGACAAACCGGCGCTGGCCTGCCTCTCGAGTCGATTCCCGTACGGCGTCACGATCACGCCGCAGCGACTGTCGCGGGTGGCCGCCTGCGAACGCGCGCTCCGTGATCTGGGGTTCCGGGTCTGCAGAGTGCGCTTCCACGACACGATGGCGCGCATCGAGGTCGACCCGGAGATGCTGCCACGGCTGCGCGCCCCGGAGATACGCGCCGCCGTCCTGCGACAGTTCCGTGACGCCGGCTTCGACACCGTCACCGTCGACCCGCGCGGCTACCGACCCGGAGCCCTCAACGAACCCCGTCCTCCCACGGCGTCCGCCGGCCCGCACGGGACCGGCGCCGGCGGCGACCTCGTTCTCTGACTCGGCCCGGGCCCGGCGCATCGCTCCCGATCACAGCGCCGCGGTCCACCGCGCACCCACCACGCACACGCTCTCGACAGCACCGCGCCGCCGTCTGCGCCGCCACCTTCACGGCACCGGCCAGCCGCGGGGTGTCATCACGGTCGGCTACTCGCATTCGTGAAAGAACGCGGCAAGCTGCGGCCGCGACCCGAACACCACGATGACGTCTTCCGCCTCGAGACGGAAATCGGCCGCCGGGTTGGCCACGACCTCCGAGGTGCGCTGGATTGCGACGACGCTGACTCCCCACCGTTCGCGTATGGTGGCCTCGGTCAGCGTGTGGCCCACGAGCGGACTGGTGCGGCGCAGCGACGCCTGGTCGAGTTGCAGGCTGGTACCCTTGACCGAGGCATCGAAGAAATTCACGATCGCCGGCTTGACCACCAGTTGCGCAAGCCGCGTACCGCCCAGCCGGTACGGGTTCGCGACGCGCGTGGCGCCGGCCTGCAACAGGCGCTGCTCGGCCCCGTCCCCGGTCGCGCGCGCAGCGATGAACAGGTCGGGATTCAGGCTACGTGCCGTCAGCACCGCATACACGTTGTGCGCGTCGTCGGTCAGACAGGACACCAGGCCTGCCGCGTGCTCCACGTTGGCGGCGCGCAGGAGGCGGGTGGGGGTCCCCACGACCGTGACGGGGCCGGGGTAAACCGGGTCAGGCGTGTCGGCCATGGTCGTCAGTGCCTCGCGGGTCGGGCTACCTTACACCACCGGCTCCCGCGTCCCGTGGCTGGCTGCGACGGTCCGTATTGTGGGTGGTCCCGTTCGCGGGCACAATATGGCTCCCATGCCCACCGCCGCACTGCAACTCATCGGCATGCTGCGCCGATGCGGGGTCGACCGGGTCTTCTGCGTGCCCGGCGAGAGCTATCTGCCGGCGCTCGACGCGATGGCGGACGATCCGGGTCTCGACCTGGTGACCTGTCGTCACGAAGGCGGCGCCGGTTTGATGGCGGTCGCGGACGCCAAGTTGACCGATCGTCCGGGGGTCGCGTTCGTCAGCCGCGGACCGGGCGCGACAAACGCCGCCCTGGCGGTCCACACCGCCGAGCAGGACGCCGCGCCGATGGTCCTGTTCGTCGGTCAACTGCCGCGCCGGCACCTCGAGCGGGGGGTGTTCCAGAAGATCGACTATGCCCGCATGTACGGCGGCGTCGCGAAACGAGTCATCGAGGTCCTGGAGGCCGGCCATCTGCCGGGCGCGGCGGCCGACGCCGTCGCCGTCGCCACCGCCGGCACGCCTGGTCCGGTGATCGTGTCCATTCCCGAGGACGTCTTCGAGGAGGAGATCGGCGCCGAGCTGCCCGCGCCGGCGGCGCCCCGCGCGCCGGTCGTGCCGTCGCCCGGGGAGGTCGAGGAGGCCGCCCGCCGGATCGCCGTCGCCGCGCGCCCGCTGCTGGTGGTGGGAGGGCAGGCGCGCAGCGCACGAGGCCGGGCCGCGCTGGCAGCCTGTGTCGACCGCTGGCGGGTGCCGGTGACCACCACCTACAAGCACCAGGACCTGTTCGACAACGCGCATGCCTGTTATGCCGGGCACCTCGGCTTCGGACTGCCGTCCCGCGCCTGGGAACATCTCACGGAGGCGGACCTCATCGTGGCGGTCGGCACCCGCTTGAACGAGATCACGACCCAGCGCTTCAGGCTACCGCGGGCGCCGGCGCCGGACCAGCCTCTTATCCATGTGTACCCGGATCCGCGCCAGATCGGACGGGTGTTCGAGACGACGCTCGGCATCACGGCCGACGCGGTCCCGTTCCTTGACGCGCTGACGGCACACGCCCCCTCGACTCCACCCCGGTCGACCGGCCGCGACGCCTGGCGGGAGCGCCTGCACCAGGTCGTCCTGGACCTGGCGCGCTGGACCCCTGCCGGCGCACCGGACGGCGTCGATTTCGGACATGTCGTGGCGGCGCTCTTCCAGCGCCTGCCGTCCGACGGCGTACTGGCGATGGACGCCGGCAACTTCGGAAGCTGGCTGCACCGATATTTCCTGTTCCGATCCAGCCAACGGCTGCTCGGTGCGGTATCGGGCGCGATGGGATTCGGGGTGCCCGCGGCCGTGACGGCGGCCCTGCGATTCCCCGCGCGTCAGGTGGTGAGCCTCGTCGGCGACGGTGGATTCCTGATGACGGGCAACGAACTGGCGACAGCGGTTCAGTATGGCGCGCGGATCAGAGTGTTCGTCGCCAACAACCGCAGCTTCGGCACGATACGGCTGCATCAGGAGAAGCTGTTCCCGGGGCGCGTGGCGGGCACCGACCTGACCAACCCCGATTTCGCGGCGCTGGCCCGCGCGTTCGGCGCGCGCGGGCTCGTCATCGAGCAGCCCGCCGACACGGACCGGGTCGTCGGCGCGGCGCTGGCCGCCGACGGCCCCGTCGTCGTGGATGTCCGCACCAGCCTGGAACGGCTGTCGGCCTTCTCGACGCTGTCAGCGCTCGCGGCCCCGCGGTCCGTGGCATGAACCCGCGTCGTACCGAGCGGCGTCCACGGAACCGCCGAGCGCGTATTGGTGGCTGCGATAAGAGTGCTTCTGGAATCAGGTGTACCTGGACGTCGTGGAATTCGCGGGGGTGCCGAGAGACGCACCCGCACGTCGGGCCCGCTTGCGGTCAGTGAATCACCTGATCGTCGGACATCTCCTCCATCCAGTCGTCGAGCGGTTCGAGATGGGGAATCTCTAGCGCGCGCACGGACTTGATCGCCAACCGCAGGGCTTCATCGGCGGTGCAGCGGCCGGTCTGCTCGCGGAGCCGCTCACGTGTCTGTCGCAACTGGCGAAGCACCTGCGCCCGGTCGAACCGCTGGCCTTCACAATGCTCACAGAAACCCATGCTCGTCATTCCTTTCCTGATCGCCTGATCGCGCCCAATCGTGGCGACAGAATGACAGATTCGGACGCAGATCGCCAGTGTCCACGTCGCCGGCACGCGTTGTCCGGCGCAGGAGCGACAGTCCCCGCCGGCGGCGGCATCGGCACAGCGTGCTCCAGACCGGACAAGCACTGCCCCATCCATGGGACAGTGGGCGAACGTCGCCCGCCTCGAACCCGCCGTCCTGCGGTGTGCGGCCGTCGTGGCGCATTGGCACGAGACGTGCTTGTAATATAGGTGTCCGCCGTTGCCCAAGGAGTGCGACATGACGCGCAAGATTCTCGTTTGCTTCAGCATCCTGTTCTTGACGGGTTGGTCGTTCCCGGTCGAGGCCGAGTCCCAGAATCGTGCGCAGCCGCGTTCGCGCGCTGCTTCACCCTCGCGTGCTACGGCGCCCAGGGCAGCGCCTTCGCGCGCTACGGCCCAGCGGCGGGCAGCACCACAGCGGTCGACGCCTTCGCGCGCGGCGGCCCCACGTCGCGCAGCACCACAGCGGTCGACGCCTTCGCGCGCCACGCCGCCTTCGCGCGCCGGGACACCCTCGCGCGCTACGGCGCCTCGGCAGGCCCCTTCGCGCGCGGCGACGCCTCAACGCCCGACCCCCCAGCGAACTCCAACCGCCCGTCAGCGGTCGAACGGCGGGAACAACGGCGCAGTGCGGTCGACGCCCAGACGCGCGCCAAACCAAGACCGGCCACCCTCGCGCGCTACGGCGCCCCGGCAGACCCCTTCGCGCGCGGCGACGCCTCAACGCCCGACCTCCCAGCGAACTCCAACCGCCCGCCCACGGTCGAACGCCGGAGACCAGCCGCCTTCGCGCGCCACGCCGCCTTCGCGCGCCGGGACACCCTCGCGCGCTACGGCGCCCAGGGCAGCACCCTCGCGCGCTACGGCGCCCAGGCAAGTTCCGTCCATCCGTCAGCGGTCGAACGGCGGGAACAACGGCGCGGTGCGGTCGACACCCAGACGTGCGCCAACCCAGGACCGGTCGCCTTCGCGCGCGGCGACGCCTCAACGCCCGACCCCCCAGCGAACTCCAACCGCCCGCCCACGGTCGAACGGCGGGAACAACGGCGCGGTGCGGTCGACGCCCAGGCGTGCGCCAAACCAGGACCGGCCGCCTTCGCGCGCCGGGACATCCTCGCGCGCTACGGCGCCCAGGGCAGCACCCTCGCGCGCTACGGCGCCCAGGCAAGTTCCGTCCATCCGTCAGCGGTCGAACGGCGGGAACAACGGCGCGGTGCGGTCGGTGCCCAGGCGTGCGCCCAATCAGGACGAGCCGCCTTCGCGCGTCCGCGTGGCCGCACCCGGATCGACCGACCCGGCGATCATCGACCGGACCGGCCGTACCGTCGGCCGGGGCACCGCTGGCCGCACCGGCGCCGGGCGTGCCGTTGCACGCGGCGGCGGTGCAGTCAACCGGCGTCCGCCCGGCGGCAACGTCGTGGGCCGGGCGGTGCCGCGGTCAACGCTCCAGTCCCGACCGATCATCATCAACAACTACGCGAACGGTGGGCGCCGGAGCAGCCGAGGCTATACGCGGTATAGCGGGCGCCATTACTACAACACCCCGATCATCTACGGGTCGTATTTCTACTTCCCGGGCTACAGCACGTTTGGCACAGGCATTGGCTACGGCTCCAGCTACTACAGCCCGTACTGGAACGGATACTACGGCCACAGCTACGGCTACACGCCGTATGCCTACCCCTACGCGGGATACGACTACACCGGCAGCCTGCGTCTGAAGGTGAAACCGCGGTTCGGCGAGGTGTACGTCGACGGCTACTATGTCGGACTGGTCAACGACTTTGACGGGATCTTCCAGGTGCTCAGGCTCGAAGAGGGCCCGCACCACATCGAGATCCACGAGCGCGGATTCGCGCCGCTGGAGTTCGAGGTGTACATCGTGCCGGGTCAGAAGATCACGTATGAAGGGAACCTGGCGCGCCTCCCCTGACCGGCGGCACGGTGGCGGTCCCGGTGAGGGAAGCGGGCAGACTGAAGCGTACGTTCTCGACAATTCCGTCCATCGTCGAGATGTCCAGGTCGGCGTACTCCCCCAGCTTCTCGAGCAGGTCGTGCACCAGCTCCTCTGGTGTCGACGCTCCGGCGGTGATGCCGATGCTCTCTATCCCCTGCAGCCATGCGGGATCGACCTTCGACGCATCCTCGACCAGATAGCTCGGCACGCCACAGTCGTTGCCGACTTCGCACAGGCGATTCGAGTTGGAGCTGTTTCGCGCCCCCACCACCAGCACCAGTTGCACCTGGGCGGCAAGCGTGCGCACGGCAGCCTGACGGTTCTGGGTCGCGTAGCAGATGTCCTTCACGTCCGGGCCGACGACGTTGGGGAACCGCCGCCGCAATGCCGCAATCACGTCCCGTACATCGTCGACCGACAACGTGGTCTGGGTGATGTAGGCGACCTTGTCCGGATTGCGCACCCGCAGGGCCGCCACCCCGTCCACATCGCTCACCAGCAACACCGGCCCCTGAATCTGCCCGACGGTACCTTCGACCTCCGGGTGGTTCTCGTGACCGATCAGGATGATGTCGTAGCCGTTGGCGGCATAACGCCGGCCCTCCTCGTGCACCTTCGAGACCAGCGGGCAGGTGGCGTCAAGCGATTGCAAACCGCGCACCGACGCGTCCTGCTCGACCTTGCGGGACACGCCGTGAGCGCTGAACACGGTGATTGCCCCGTCAGGCACCTGTTCGATCCGGTCCACGAAACGGACGCCCTTCGCTTTCAGGTCGTCGACGACCCGCGGATTGTGGACGATTTCGTGCCGCACGTAGATCGGGGAACCGTGTTGCTTCAGGGCCTCCTCGACGATCTCGATCGCTCGTTCGACACCCGCGCAAAACCCGCGCGGTTGGGCCAGGATGACTCGCATCGTGTTTCTACTCGTTCTCGATGGGGAACCGTGGTCTGCTTGCATATCTACGACCTCCACCCGGGACCCGCGGGTGCCGGGTCCTGGCAGCCCGTGTCATCGACACGCCGTCGCGACCGCCGCCCACACTCAGGTCCGGCAGGATGCGTGTGGATCATGCCTTGCTCCGATCGACCGCCAGCAGCAGACCCGGGAGGAGCAGGAAATCGGCGGCCAGCGCCAGGATGATCGTCATCGTCACCAGCAGCCCCAGTGACCAGCTCACTTCGAACCCCGATGTCGCAAATGCCAGGAAGCCCGCCGACAGGACCACGGACGTCGTCAGCAACGCCTGGCCCACGGTGCGAAAGGTGGAACGCACTGCGTCCGCCGCCGGGAGCCCTTCGCGCCTGGCCTCCAGATACGTGCTCAGAAAATGGATCGTGTCGTCCACGATGATCCCGAAGACGATGGCGACGACCACCGACGAGGCAATGCCCACGTGGCCCACGAGATAGCCCCACAGGCCGAAGCTCATGATGGCCGGGATGAAATTCGGCAGCAGACTGAGCAGGCCGATCCGAATGCTCCGGAAAATGAAGATCAGGATGAACGAGATAAGCGCCATGGCGGCGATCGTGCCGCTCAGCATGCTGTCGATGCTTCGTTGCGACACGTGAGCGGACATGATGCTGAGGCCCGATGCCTCGGCCGCCAGACCGGGCGCATTGGCGCCGAGCCAGACCTGCGCGCGCGCATCGAGCGCACGCAGCTCCCTGGACCATGAACCGCTGGTCGAGACGACCAGGCGCGTCGCTGATTTGGCGATGTCGATACGGTCATTGAGATCGCTGCCGAACGGGAGCGACAGCTCGTAGAGCAACAGATATTGCGCCGCAAGCTCCCCGTCGTCGGGCAGGCGGTGGAACGCCGGATCGTCGCCGTGCATGTTCCTGTTGAGACGCTTCATGATGTCCGAGAACACCTGGACGTACGTGACCTCCGGCTGCTCCCGGAACCACTCGGCGAACGCATCGACCGTGCGCAGATACTCCGGGTCGGTGATGCCTCCGTCGCGCCCGGCGTCCAGCGAGTATTCCAGCCTGTCCAGACTTGTCAGGTTCTCGGCGACGAAGTCCGAATCACGCCGGAACTCGAAGCGCTCGTCGAAGTACTGTGTCAGGTTGTCGCTCAACTCGATACGCGGCACGCCGGCCGCCAGAACAACGACCGTCGCCGAGACGGACCAGAGCAGGACCGTGCGCCGCGCGACGACGAAGTCGGCAAAGCGCTCCAGGAAGGCAGCCCGCTCGGTTCGACCGCTGGTTGCGCGCAACGGGAGCAGCGCCAGCAACGCGGGCAGGAGCGTCATGGTGTAGACGAACGCGCACAGCACACCGAACGCCACGAAATTGCCCAGATCGTGGAATGGCGGCGAATCGGCGGTGTTCAGGCTGAGGAAACCGATGGCCGTCGTGACCGATGTGAGAAATACCGGATAGGCGTTGATACGAAGCGACTCGACGATCGCCGCAATCTTGTGCAGCCCGCGTCTCATGCCCAGCAGGACCGAGGTGACGATGTGGATCGAATCCGCGACGGCTATCACCGTGACGATGATCGGCACGCCGGAGCTGGTCGGGCTGAAGACCACGCCCATCCAGCCGGCGAAACCCATGGTGGTGCCGATGGTGAACATGATCACGGCGACGATGGCCGCCGTGCCGAGCATCGATCGCAGAAGAATGGCCGTGACGGCCACGATGATGAGAAAGACGATGGGCGTCAGCGTCTCGAGCTCGCTCGCCGTGGCTTCGGCGAACGCGTGGTTCAGGGCGACGTCACCGGTCATGTAGTAGTCGATGCCGGGGTGATTCACGCGGGCCTGGTCGAGGAGCGGCTCGAGATATTCGGTGATCTCGATCACCGCCTGATCGTGGTTCTCGGGGAGGATGAAATTGATCACGACCCCGGCCGCACGTCCGTCAGGCGCGACCAGACGCCCGACGATCTCGATGGCACCGAGGGCGATGCTCTCGACCCGGGCCAGATCGTCATCGCTCAGCGCGCTCGCGTCCTCGACGAGCGGCGCGACGACCAGATCGTCCTCGCCGAGCGCCTCGCTGTGGGTATAGTTCGTGAGGGAATCGACCCGACTCGAATACGGCGCCTCCCACGCCGCCTCGGTCAGCTCCGCCACCGCGCCGAGCGCTTCGCGGGTGAACATCGAGCCCTCTCGAGGCGCAACGGCAATCAACGCCCGATCGGTGGCGGAGTAGGTGTTCTCCAGGGCCTGGAACGCGAGGAGCTCCGGATTGTCGTCCCTGAACAGGACAAGATAGTCGTTCGTAACGGTGATGAAGCGGGCGCCGGCCGCCGCGGCCAGCATGAGCAGCGCAGCGAGCGCCACGACCAGCCACCGGTAGCGCAGGGTTGCGGCGACGTAGCGGTCCAGCAGCGAACGAGTCATCGCCTCTTCCATCTCGAACCGGCAGCGACAAGCTACGCGAGTGTCACCACGGGCTCGATTTCGACGTGTAGACGTGGTCGGGCATCTTGTAGCTCAGGCCCTCGCTGTCGTACACCGATATCTGAAGAAGCTGGGTGAAGTTGTCCGCCCTGACTTTCTGGTTCTTCCGCATCATTCGCAGAAAGCGCTGCTGCATCCGGTATTTGAACAGCGTCGCCAATTTGCGGTCCTTCGGAAACTCGAAGTCGTCGGCGAGCCGGTTTCCAATGAGGGCGCGCGACAGACGGTAGGCCAAGGCTACCAGTCTTGCCTTTGCAATCGGATCCTTGACGTCCGCGACCGATGGAATCGCCGTGATCAACATGTTGGCCACGGCTATCGAATCGGCATCCGCCGGCGGCTCGCACAGATAGCCGATCTCGTACACCTTTGTCGCGTCTGCGCCGTTTGTATAGAGAATGGTCTCCGGTATCCCCATGAGGTAGCCGGCGTAGCGCCAGACGGCGAGCACGCTCTGCTCTTCTTCCTTGGTGAACTTCGCGCCCAGCAGCACCGAGTACTCCAGCAGGCGCTTGGAAAAGAC
This sequence comes from Vicinamibacterales bacterium, assembly GCA_965220695.1. Taxonomy (GTDB): domain Bacteria; phylum Acidobacteriota; class Vicinamibacteria; order Vicinamibacterales; family UBA8438; genus UBA9620. Next base: position 2,764,189 of record OZ244838.1, read on the forward strand.
GGAGATGGCGAAACCCAGGTGCGCCGCGCTGACCGGCGTGCCCCAGGCTTCGTGATTCCAGACATCGGACTTCGCCAGCAGGCCCCGTATCCGGGTATGCACGAAGCGGATGCGTGTGGACAGCTTCCAGCCCTCGCCGTTTCTCTGCAGACCGGCGGGAAAGAAGATCTCCATCATGTGGCGGTTGTTCTGCTGGAGACGTCGTTTCGTGCTCGCCACGCGCCCGGTGATATTGAAGGACTTGGCGATGAGGGTCGAAAAGCCTTCCACCAGCACGCCGGTGACGAATGCGGCGAGCATCAGGTCCACATTTTCGTGGAAGACGCGAACCCCGGGACGAAAATTCTCATACATGAGCCAGGGCGGCTCCCGGAGATCATTGAAGAACTCGCGCAGGATACGCGGCGCCTTGGCCAGCACCTCGTCCTGTTGCTCGATGCCGGCCCCGATAAAGCGATGCAGGTCGGCGGAAGACATCTCGGTGGAGAGCTCCTCCATGATCGGGTCGAGTTCTGGATCACCGATGGTGGTGTGCCTGAGATAGTTGTCGGCCGCGGCCTGATCGAAGAGACGGGCCTTCTCGTAACCGGCCAGATACGCCGACGGCGGTGGCGCTGTCACATCGGCGGTCACTGGTGAAGCAGTGCCAGGATTCATGAGAAGCTCCCTAGCGACGACTGGATCCGGTGGTCCCATGTCGAGCGGCTCGAAATTACCCGAATGGATGATGTCGGTACCGTGGACCTATGTCAAGCTGCGGCCGGTAGCGAGAACCCGGCTGCGGACCAGCCGCAAGAGGTGGCCACCCGACCATCCTCCCGGTCTCACGGGGGCGGCGGCCGGTCGAGGCGCCACTAGAAATTGTAGGTCAGGCTCAGATCGAGGAAGCTGTCGCGTCGCATCTCATAGTGCAGATCCGCTTCATCGACGCTCAGAAGGGCGATCGCTTCCATGTGCAGCGACCACTGCCCGGAAATGCGCCGGTTGAACTCGACGGCCAGTGCCCGTGTGGCGCGGCCCGCATCCGCCAGAAGGCTGGCGGTGATCTCGGTGCTCTGGACGTCGTTGAACGCAAGGCGCGTCCCGAAGAAGAGATCGTTCTCGAGCGTATTGGGCGAACGGCTCGGCGTTGCCAGTCGGCCCCGCCCATCGTAGTTCCACTCGCCGAGCAGGCTGAGATCGACCGCGGAGCCGGCCACGGCATAGAGCGTGTATTCTCCGCCGAGCACGCTGGCGAAGTAATCCGCTTCCATGCCGATGAGGTTCGGCGCGCCGGCGCGCCGAATGGCCTCGAGCTTGAGCAGCCAGGACCCGAGGGTCAACTGGGCGTCCAGCCCGAACTGGCGGATCTGCGTGTAGTACTGAGTCAGGGCCGGCGCGCCGTCCGAGTCGCTGCCCGGCAGCAGGAACGGCTCGCGGCTGATGCCGTCGAAGACGCTCACACCCAGATCGAGCGGTCCGAGGCTGTGACTGTAGCGCGAGGCGACATCCAGGTGCCACGGTCCGGCCGCGCTCTCGTACTCGATGTGCTCGTGGTCCACGACGAGCGGCAGGCGCAGGCGGCCGCTGCGCCCTTGAAAGGTGCGCGCGCGGTGGTACGGCAGACCAAGCACTTCCAGCGTGCCCCAGTCGCCAAACCAGGTCGCATGCGCCATGGGTTGTCCCAGCTTGGCCTCGCCGTTCGGATGCTCGACGAAATCGACCTGGTTGACGATGTCGACCAGGTGCTGCGATTCGGTGACTCCCCAGAACACCTGATCGACACCCAGGCGCAGCTCCCATCCTACGTCGCCGATGTCGCCGAACAGCAGGAGATAGGCTGCGTGCAGATCGAAGTGGGTGCGGCGCGGGTCCGAATGGTCGTACCGAAAGAACGGCGCCAGCGTAAAGCTTCGACCGCCGGCGTCTTCAAGAAGGAGTCGCGGCTCGGCGACGAAGCCGCTGGCCGCCGAGCGCTGGCCGGCAAAGGCGCCGGCTTCTGGAAACCACCGGATATCGGCGCTCAGGCGCCCGGACAGATCCGACTCGAGCGTCGGTCCGGTCTGCCCGGCTCCGGCCTGTACGCCAACGGCGAAGACGAAGACCGACATCCAGACGGCGCCGAGCCCTGCGCGGCGAAGCACGGCTCGGGGTCGCATCACCGCGCCCGTCTCAGCCCGGTTTGCGTGAAATCGTTGTCCTCGAGGCCGGATTGAAACTGATAGTCGGTCCAGGTCAGCAGGGTGCTCTTCCCGGTCAAGTGATTCACCATCGTCATCTCGCCGGCCCGCCAGTAGCGATCCAGGTACTGCGCGTAGTTCGCCAGGGTGAGCGTCTTCAGATGGGCATCCTTGCGGTCGTAGTATTCCACTTTCCAGACGCGGAGCTGGTCCTGGTCGCGCCAGACCAGTTGGCGGCGATAGTTCGACTTCGTGTCCACGGGCAGGCGCTCGGTGACCGTACACGTCGACTCGCCGCACGGCTCGTCACGGAGGTAGCGGTAGGTGAATTTCTCCACTTCCGGGGGAGTCAGGTCTTCATACGCGAATTCACTGCCCATGAAGGAGCCGGACCGGTTCGCCGAGCTGATTCGCTTGACCCGTCTCAGCGCGGGGAGATAGAGCCATTGGTCGTCCGCGTTCTCCCGGTGGGCGTGCACGAGGAACGCCGTGCCCTGGACGTCGCGTGGTTCATCGAACACGAACAGGCTCTTGTCCCCGTCGTCGGACACCTCGAGCACCTGAACGCGAAGCTGACGCCGGCTCTCCTGCCCCTGCTTGTTACGCAGCACCATGAGTTGCTCGGCCGCAAAATCGCCAAATCCTTCCTCGCGCGCGCGTGCCTCCCGTGCGATCCGGAGTCCGATCTCCTCCGGCGTGTCGTTCTGGGCCTGCGCCGGCGGCGGCGCGCCAAGCCACGTCATGACGACAATCCCGAGCGCGCACACCGTGAGCACTGGTCGCGTGGGGGAGCATGCAGACATCATCGTTTCCTCCGGGTCCGGCGCCAGGTCACGCGGCAGCGGGCCAGACTGGCTACCGCAAACTTTTCCACCCACGGTGACCCATGTCAAGCGACGAACTTGTCGCCCACGCGGGCGCAGCGCCAATCTCGATGCAACGCGGGCTTTCACCACGAGCTGCAGGCCGCACATCGAACGCTGACAACCTGCCCCCCGGGCTGCTACGATTCGCGGCGGGAAGGACGTGACGGCATGCCGGTGCGCAACGACCCGCAGGAAGAGCCGATGCCCGGTGGCGGGCGCGTCTGCGCCAGCGCCCGGCGGTCGCCGCGGCGCTGGCAGCGATGCTGCCCGGACCGTTCAGCTACTCGCCCGTCGGAGGGGGCCAGACGTGCGACACCCGCACCCCGAGCGTGAACGGTCAGCAAACGGGATGCGGGTCACGATGACGACGCCCTCCTCGAGCGGGTCGACCGACAGTGACCTCGCCTACCAGGTGGAAATCCTGCAAGGCGTATCCCGTACCTTTGCTCTCACGATTCCACAACTTCCAGGCACGCTGCGGCACGCGGTGGGCAATGCCTATCTCCTGTGCCGCATCATTGACACCGTCGAAGACGAGCCCGCGCTGTCCGTCGGGCAGAAGCAGGCGTTCTCGAAACGCTTTGTCGAGGTGGTTGCCGGTCGAGCGGAAGCGGAGTCGTTCGCGCGCGATCTTGGCGCGGTGCTGTCGTCCGCGACGACCGCCAGCGAGCGGGACCTGATTGCCAACACCGCCCGGATCATCCGCATCACCAACGGGTTGCGGGCCGCCCAGCAGCGCGCACTCGAACGCTGCGTGCGCATCATGTCGCAGGGCATGGCGGAGTTTCAGCAGCGCGCGACATCGGATGGATTGAACGACCTGCCTCACCTCGATCGCTATTGCTATCACGTGGCCGGCGTGGTCGGTGAAATGCTCACGGAGCTGTTCTGCGACTACTCTGCCGAGATCAACGAACGCCGCGACGAGCTGCTCCCGCTGGCAGTCTCCTTCGGCCAGGGGCTGCAGATGACAAATATCCTCAAGGATGTGTGGGAGGATCGCCGCCGCGGTGTGTGCTGGCTGCCGCGCGACATTTTCCGTGACGCCGGTTTCGACCTGAGTTCCCTTTCCAGCGAACACAACGACCCCGCCTTCGTCACAGGGCTGATCCAGCTCGTGGCGATCACCCGCCAGCACCTTGCGAACGCGTTGCGGTTCATCCTGATCCTGCCCGCCCGTGAAATCGGCATCCGCCGGCATTGCCTGTGGGCCCTGGGGATGGCGGTGCTGACCCTCCGCCGCATTCTCGCGACACCGGCGTTCAGACACGGGCAGGACGTGAAGATCTCGCGCCGCAGCGTGAGGGCGGTCACCGCTGTCACCAGTACCCTCGTGCGTTCGAATCTGGCGCTGAAGCTCCTCTTCGAGGCGCTGACCCGCGGTTTCCCCCGCGTCGGCGCGGGCGCCGGCAGCTAACCCGACTTCCGCAACTCGGCGTTAAAAACTCGCAAAAAGCCTGATTTTACTGGGTTGTTACCCCAAAGGTCGGCACTACACGACGCTGCACGGAGGGCGTGGTGTCAGGCGGTGATGCGTGGCGCGGGCTGTGTTGGCAGTTGCAGCTTGAGTTGGTGCAACAGCAGGTCGTGCTCCCGGTTTGGCCGGGTATGGCGCGGCAGGACGAGCTGCCGGCCATCGGTCGTCGGCAGATGCACATCGACCATCTGGAGGGTGGCGAACGTCTCCAGGATGGCGCGCGGGGTCAGGCCGGGGGCGTGCGGCCGGGCCAGGTTCTTCAGGGTGACGAGCAGGCAATAGGCGATGAACGAGACGAAGAGGTGCGCCTCGATCCGAGCGTCGCGCTGATGGAAGACCGGACGGATCGCGAGGTCGTGCTTGAGGTCCTTGAAGGCCTGTTCGATCTCGGTGAGCTGCATGTAGTACCGCCAGAGCGTTGCGGGGTCTTCGTCGGTCAGGTTCGAGCGCAACAGATAGCGGCCCTCCCGCCGGCGGGCTTGGCGGAGCCGGTCCCGTCGCAGGCGGACGGTGAAGGTCTGTGGGGTGACCGCCTCGCCGGGGGCGGGCACGCCGACGTCGACCAATGCCCAGGCCCGGCCGGCGGCCTGTTTGGCGGCGCCGAGCTTGAGCAGCAACTGATCCCGGGTATTGGTTTGCCGCTGCAACTCGCCGAGCCGCTGCCACAAGGTCTTCAGCCGTCGCCGGCGCATGCCGCGTTCCTTCAGCCGCCGCTGGTCACTCCGCACCAGAATGTAGAGTTCCCCCTCCTCGGCAAGGAGCTTGACCGTGACCGACGGCCGCACCGCCTGCCAGGGCTGCGCCAGGAACGCCTGTTCCAGCCGCGTCAGGCGGCCCTTGGGGGTGCCCACCAGGTAGCGCACGGGCGCGTCGCCGGCGCGCATGGCCGCCAAGGTTGCTTCGGTGGGGATGCCGCGGTCCATGATCCAGACCCGCTGAAAGCGGCCGTATTGCTGTTCGATCTGTTCCAGGAAGCCGGCCAGCGTGGTCTGATCGGTCGTGTTGCCCGGCATTACCTCGTAGGCCAGCGGGAAGCCGTCCGGGGTCACGATCAGCGCGATCACCACCTGCACGCAATCCGAACGCTTGTCCCGGCTGTAGCCGAACCGGCGCTTGCCGTCGACGGGCGGGTCGCTCTCAAAATAGGTACTGGTCAGGTCATACAGCAGGACATCGAAGCGGGCATCGAACAGCGTGGTCCACCGCGCGCGCAGAAACGAGAAGAACGCGCGTTTGTGCACCACCAGCTTGTCCAGGCAGCGGTACAACGTGTCGCTGGGAATGACCCGATCGGTCCCCAGCAGGTCGCGCAACGCGCTCTGGGCATACCAGTGCCGGTGCAGCCGCCAGTCGCTCCCCGGATCGATGAGCCGGTAGCAGACCTGCACCTTCAACACGTCCAGCCACCGCGTCCCCTGCCGGCTCGGCGGCAAGCGCGGCCCCCAGAAGCGGTCCAACGCCAGCCGGTCCCACACACTCAGCGCCAGCCAGCACGCGCCCCATTGGCGGGGGTCGCGCACCTCCACGTCCGTGACCCGGACCCGCACCACCTCGCAGTCCAGCGCCGGGACGGCCCCATCCGCCGGAAACAGCGCCAACTGCCGCGCGCCCGCCGTCTCGTCCAGCACCGCAATCGAGCGGCACCACGCCGCGCGCTGACTGTCGTTGATCTCCCCGAGATAGAGCACCTGGCGCTGCACGACCCGCCCCCCGCGGACGCGCACGTTCTCCACCACGCTCCAGTAGCGGTGCTCCTTGCCGTCCTTGCGGCGCATCTTGCAGCGCACGAACATACGTAGATCGTCCGTCCCTGCGACCCGTCAATCAAGGGGGTAGGTCGGCACTACACAGCGTTCCGGCGGGTCACGCACTCGGAAACCCCCAGTTTTGCTGGCACACCGGGTCGGGCGAGGCCGGAACACCCCTGAAATTAGTTGAAAACCACGCCGAGTTGCGGAAGTCGGGCTAACGGCCCGTGGCACAAGCAGCCTGTGGTAAGACCCCGCGTCGCACCGAGATCGGTCAGGCACCCGGCTGACAAGGCGTGACGAGGGAGAATATTGGGCATATTCGACCGAGGAACAACGCAGTTCAGGCGGGATGCATGGCCGGTCGAATGCAGCGGGGCTTTTGCCACAGGCTGCTAGCCCCGCCGCGCGTCGTGGCGCCGCGGTGCGCACGAACCCTGCTGCGGTGCAGTCCGTATACAGTCGGTGATGCCCCCCGCAGACGCCGCCCGCCGGTTCTGGGACACCTACACGAAAGATCTCACGGCGGACGACTTTCAACGGCTGTTCACGCGCGACGCGCGCGACGCCTACGACTACTTCGCCAGGGGCATCGACCCCAGGACGCTCGGTGGGCTGCCCTGGCATCGGCGCTTCTGGCTGCAGGTGCGGCTCTTCTTCGTCGCCTTCACGTCCCGGCTGTCTCCGGCGCGGCGAGCGTTGTTCGGGCTTGCGATGGTCAGTGCGCTGGTCGGCCTGGTGGAGCTCTTCGCCGGTTTCTCGGTCACCGGCATTTCTGTCATCCCTTTCGTTTTCAGTCTGCCGATTCCGCTGCCAACCTGGAACGACGGCGCGTTTTGGCTGTTCACGGGATTCGTCCTCGTCAATCTGCTCGTACTGCTGGAGGTCGCCGATCGGTTGACGCTGAAGCACGACCTGGAGGTCGCCCGCGAGATCCAGTTGGCGATGCTGCCGCGGGACGCGTTCACCGGGCGGGGCCTCGACGTCGCGGGGCGCACGCGGCCGGCGAACACGGTCGGGGGCGACCTGTACGACATCGTGCGACTCGACGAGGATCGGCTGATGGTCGTGCTCGGTGACGTGTCGGGCAAGGGCAGCCCGGCCGCGCTGCTGATGGCGCTGTTGCTGGCGATGCTGCGCACGCTCGCCCCGGACGATCTCCCGCTGCCGGCCCTGACCGCGCGCCTCAACCGGCTGGTCCACGACCAGGCCCCCGGCGCGCGCTTCATCACCTGCTTCCTGGCGGTCGTCGACCTGCGCAGCGGCGCGCTCACCTACGTCAACGCCGGGCAGACGCCGCCGATGCTGCGCCGCCAGGACGGCAGGGTGGACAAGCTGTCCACGGGCGGCATCGCACTCGGCATGTTCGAGGAGGCCGCGTATGAACAGGCGGAGACCCGGCTGGCCCCAGGCGATCTGCTCGTGGCCTACAGCGACGGCATCACGGAGGCGGAGAACCAGGCGGGCGAGCCCTTCGACGAGGACGGGCTCGAGCGGGCGATTCACAGATGGGGCAGCTCGCCGGCGCAGCGCCTGGCGCGGTCGCTGTTCACCGCGGTCGAAGAGCACGCCGGCGGCATGAAGCTCGCCGACGACCTGACGGTGCTCGTCGTGAAACGCACCGACGCCGACCCGCCCCCGGTCCCGGTTCCCGGCGACGAGAGCCCGGACCGTCCTATGGCGCCGTGACCTCGATGTCGAGCTCGGCGCCGAACAGCATCGTCCGGTCGCGGTCCCGCGCCGCCCAGCGCAGCAGGGTTTCGGGACTGGGTTGGACCATGCCCTCGAACGACTCGACACCGTTCGTGGTCACCCGAATCGGGCGGGTGAAGTCGAACTGCTCGGGCGAGATCAGCAGCGCGTAGCGGCGCACGCCGCGGGTGACGACCCCGATATGGTTGTCGTCGCGCAGCAGTTGCACGCGCCCGGACGGCTCGGGCCGCGGGAACGCCTGACGCGGCGGCGGCGCCTCGCCCAACGGAATCGGCATCAACGTGAAGGAGAGCGACTCACCGTTCCGCTGCACCCGCACCGGCAACCCGGGGCCGTCCCGCGGCGCCTGCACGGCGTTGCGCAAATCTTCCACGTTCCCGACCGCGACGCCGTTCATCTCCACCAGCAGGTCGCCGGCGCGCAGCCCGGCCGCCTCGGCCATCGAGTCGGGCACGATATCGACCAACTGCACGCCGACGCCCGTATCGAGCTCGCCGATCATGTTGAACCCGAGCGGTGCGCTCGGGGGCGGCGTGTCGATCGCATTGAAGTCGTCGAAGTCGGTCTCGCCGCTGACGCTTCCCAACCCGGTGACGACCAGCCAGTGGGCGCGGTTGAAGCGTGCCGTCGATTCGGTTTCCCAGACCAGCCGGTCCGGCAGCGGGCGGCGGGTCCAGGTCGTGAGGAACGCATCGACGTTCGGGCTCTCTTCGTCCCACCACGCCATGTTGTGCTCCGCCTCCGGCTTGGGGCGAAAATCAATCATGACGCCGGCGTCGACGAAGAGCCGCAGGAACGGCACGACCGACTCGATCGGGTAGAGACGGTCCCGCCCGCCATTGACGGCGAAGAACGGCTTGTTTCTGAGGTTGGTGACATACATCTGCCCGTCGGCGAAGGTCGACTGGTTGGCCAGCACGACCGGATGCCCGTTGAACGACAGGAACGACGCCCACGGTGTCGGCGCCTTGAAGGCGTGATAGAACACCCCGGTCGCACCGTCGGAGACACCCAGCAGGGACACGTCGTTCTCGTTGACGTTGTAGCGCCGCTTGATGTCGTTGAGCATCCCGGTCAGGTTCTCGACCTGATTGGCCTGCCACCACATGGCGTCGGACCACGATTCGGGAAAGACGACGAACGCGTCATCGCGCAGGAAGCGCTCGGAATTGCGCCAGAAGGGGGCCTCGTCGCGGCGCGGGCGGAACACTCCGCCGTGCAGATAGACCCGCACCGGATAGCGCCGCGCGGGGTCGTACCCCTCGGGCACGTACAGCTCGTACCGGAATGAGACGCCGTCGGCATTCTCGCGGGTCGGCACCTGCCGCCCGCGCGGGACGTCCGCGTCATAGTCGGCCCCTGCGCGCACCAGTGGCCACAACGCTTCGATGTCCGGGTCGAGCGCCAGTATGGTCTCGACCGCGGCGTCGGCGTCAGCGCCCGGTGCGGCCGCCCAGAATGCGGCGACCGCCGCCTCGAGGTCCTGGGCAGCGGTCGGGGCGACGAGCCCCGGCAGCCAGAGCAGGGCGGCCGTGAGGCTGCACCAGTTCCAGCCGCGTCGTGTTGTTCGCATGCCGATCACCCGGCGCCACCATCGTCACGCTGACGTCGGCCGCCTTCGGCACCGCCGTCGTGACGCTGGCGGCGGCCGCCTTCGGCGCCCCTTTACTGGCCGGACGTACTGCGCGCGCCGGATGCCGCGAGGCCGTGGGAGGCCAGAAACCGTTGAATCGTCTCGAAGATCGCGACGGTCTCCTGCCGGTCGAAGCCGCCGTGCCGCCCGCCCGGCACGGTGTGCAGCTCGTTCGACACCCCCGCCGTCGCGAGCTCTTCATGCAACCGCACACCGTGTTGATAGGGCACGGTCGGGTCGGCGTCGCCGTGAATCGACAGCACCGGCGGCAGACCGGCCCGCACGTAGGTCAGCGGTGACACGCGCTCGGCGATCTCGAACCGATTCGGCATGCTCCCCATCCAGGTGACCGCGTAGGTCTTCGTGTTGGGCCCGTCGAGCAGGTCGCCCACGTCGGTGATGCCATACCAGTTGATGATGGCGGCCACGGACAGCTCCTCGCGGCCGGGGCACTGCCGGTCGAGTCCGGCGGACGCCGGAATCATGCCGGTCGTCAGCGCGAGATGGCCCCCTGCCGAATTCCCGGTCACCACGATGCGCGCCGGGTCGATGTTGTAGTTGTCCGCGTTGCGGATCACCCAGCGCAACGCGCAGAGACAGTCCTCGACCGCGGCCGGCGCCAGCGACACCTGCCCCAGGCGGTACTGCACGTTGACCACGGCCCAGCCCATCTCGAGCCACGGCAGCAGCCGCAGCACGTTGCCTTCCTTCGAGCCGCCCACCCAGCCGCCGCCGTGGATGTACATCAGCACCGGCGTGGGACCGTCGGCGCCGCGGGGCAGGTAGAGGTCGACCTTGTTCTCACGGTTGTTGGCGACGCCGTAGGTGACGTTCGGCAGCACCCGGTACGTGTTGGACAGATGCGCCGCGAACGCCGCCGTGTCGTCGAGCTGCGCGAGCGCGCCGGCCGGCATGACGAGCAGCACCGCGGCCACCAGCGCGGCCGTGCATGTTCCGTATCTCATTCTTGACCTCCCTATCAGATCCATCAGACAGTCCAGCCGTTCTCCCCGCGTGACCCTGGCAGCCCGTGGTGAAAGCCCCGCGGCATTCGATTCCCGCAGAATTCTGCGCTTCCCCGCGGAATTCTGCTGTTTCACGCTGCATCCCGTCTGGCGGCGTTACGGCCGGCGAACAGGGCAACCACAAGGGTTGCCCCTACAGGTATGCTCCCTCGTCGCGCCTTGCGCTGGCCGGACGCGGCATTGTTACGACCAGATCTCGGTGCAACACGGGGTTTCACCACGGGCTGCTAGCCATCCACGGCGATACCGCACGGTCGCGGTCGCGATTCCCTACGGCGCCGGCTGCCGCGGACGAAGCATGGTCGTGCGCTCGGTCACCGAATCGATCTTCGCCCGGCTGTAGAAGATCGGAAAGTACTTCCCGCGCGCCCACAGCTCGAACAGATCGCGGTAGTGCGGGCTGTCCGGGTTACCGGACTGCCCCGGCGCGTTCAATCCGACCGAATTGTCCCAATCCGACGTGTCGGCGACGATCATGAACGACGCGCCGGAAGTCTGATTGTCGCCGTTGCCGGTGTTGTGCACCGTCCCGCCATATCCCCCGCGCGGCAGCGGACCGACGTCGAGCCGCCGGCGCACCTCCGGGCTGACCGCCGCCGTCAGCGGATGACGGATCAGCGCATGCTTGTACCGTGCCTGTCCGTACTGCCAGTGCGCCATGTCCGGTCCGAGGCGGTCGGTCAGACTCGCCAGCGTCTCGGCCAGGCTGTCCCGCAGCAGGGCGTCGCGCCCCGCCACCGGCGCGTCGCCGAACCGCCCGTCGGGCGCGACCAGCCAGTCGATCAGGCGCTTCATGTTGACGCCCCTGATGATCTCCTGCGCCGCCTCCGGCACCACGACCGCGTGGATCCTGGCGCGCAACCGGCGTTCGAACGTGGCGTAGATGGCCGCCTCGACCGAGTCCCTGGCGAGCACGTAGTCCCACTCGAGCAGCCGGTCACGCAGCGCGGCCACCGCCGGGTCGTCGATCTCGACCTCGCGCAGCAGCGGCACGATGTTCCGGCCGGCGACGGTGAGCTCGTCGTGCTGGAAGCGCAGCATGTCGGCCACGGTCAGACGCTGCCCGCCGCCGAGCAGCTCGTCGACCCGCGCCGCCCGCATCTGGTCGCCCCAGGTATAGTGCAGCGCCTCCCAGTAGGGATAGTCGTCGGGCACGGTGTAGTTGTTCGCCGTGCCGTAGTAGCCCGTCTCCGGATTGACCAGATTCGGCAGCGCCGTGATCGGCAGATACCCGTCCCACTCGTAGCGGCCGTCGCCCGGCACCGGCAGCAGCCCGCTGTGGGTACGGCGGATGGGTGAGACCCCCACCGCCTGGTAGCCGATGTTCCTGTCGCGGTCGGCCCAGACCATGTTCTCGGAGGGGATGCGGCTGTAGCTGCAGGCCTCGCGGAACTCGTCCCACGTGCGCGCCTGGTCCATCCGCAGACTCGCCAGATATGGCGCCGACCCGTAGTCGAGCCAGGCGGCCCGCAGCGCGTAGGCCTTGTTCTGCGCGGTGTCCTCGTAGAGCACCGGGCCATGCCGCGTGTACTTCAGCTCGACGTCGACCGGGGTCTCGCCCTTGACGGGCACCGACTCCTCGATCACCGTCATGTTCTCCCAGCGGCCCAGATACCGATACTGGTTGGGGTCGGCCGGATTGGTGTCGTAGACGTAGAGGTCCTCGTTGTCCTGCCCGAACACGGTCAGACCCCACGCGCCATACTCGTTGTGGCCGATGGACACCCCGGGCAGCACCGGCTCGCCGCCGCCGATCACGTTCCACCCGGGCGCCACCAGATGCACCCAGTAGCGCAGCGACGGCGCGCCCTGGGCCCGGTGGGGGTCGTTGGCCATCAACGGAAACCCGGTGATCGTGCGGCTGCCGGCGACGACCCAGTTGTTGCTGCCGATAGCGTCGTAGTCCTGCTGCTCGAGGTCGATCTCGCTCGGCATCGCCGCCGCCAAGCGCGCGAACGCATCGGCGTCGCCGCGCCAGGCGGACGCGACATCCTCCGGCCGGAACCGCACGCTCCGGCGATGGGCGCGGTACAGGTCGAGAATGTCGTCGTGCAGCAATGAGACATCGATCGCCGGGTCGATCGTCAGGTCCGGGTCCCCGTAGTAGTAGTTCAGCTCCTTGACCGCGTCGGCCCCGAGCAACGCCACGGCGCGCGCGTTGGCGATCTCCGAGGTGACGTTGCCGACCAGCCCCTGGTGCCGCGAGATGACGACCTCCGGGGTCCAGTGCCCGGGGGTGATGCCCAGCAGCCGGAATTCGATCGGCAGTAGGTCCGGATCGGCCGCCGTCTGATCGACGTAGGCGTTGATGCCCCGCACGAAGGCGGGAATGATCTGGTCGCCGCGGTCGTGATATTGGTTCAGCTCGGTGGTCAGATCGCCGCGGAACCGGTGCAGGCGGGCGCCGATATCCCGAGCGATCTCGCGCCGCCCGAGTATCTCCGCCACGGTGCCGGTCGCCTGCCGCCGCCAGACCTCGAACTGAAACAGCCGGTCCCGCGCCGCGGCGTAGCCCTGGGCGAAGAAGAGGTCTGCCTCGTTCTCGGCATAGATATGGTTGATGCCCCAGCGGTCGGTGACGATCTCGACCGGCGCCTGCAGCCCGTCAAGCTGCAGCATCTCCTGCCGGGCGGTCAGCGCGGTCCCGTGGCTGGCGATCCACACCGTCAGACCGGCAATCACCGCGGTCGATGCGAGGGAGCGGCGCTGCATGAACGGATCCTCGGTATGCGTCCGATTGTTCCGGTGACCGGTGTCGAGAGGCATTATAGTAGCACCCTGATTTCCGGCAGCTCCGCTGACCTCCGGCAACTTCGCTGATTTCCGACAATTCCGAGGATACGCCGCCGTAGATGCCAGACGAGACCTCACCGGCCGCGCGCCGGCCGACGCTCCTGACTTCGGAAGACTGGTGGTCCATCTGGATCGGCGGTCTGCTGATCGCCCTCGCCGCCACGGGGGTCGTCAGCGGCGTGGCCGGCGTCGGACGCTGGACCGGCGACCCGATCGCCGCGATCGAGGGTCGTGTGCTGCCCCTGGCGATGCTCGGTATCGGGTTCGCGCTGATCACCGCGCTGGCCGCGCGGGTCATGGGCGGATCGTTCCTCGGTCATCAGACCGGTTTCCTCCCGATGTTCGTGCTGGCGGTGATCGCCTACGTCGTCGCCAACCAGACGGGCATACGCGCCGCCGGATTCGGCTACGCCTTCTGGGCGCTGCTGCTCGGCCTGCTCATCTCGAACACGGCCGGCACGCCCGACTGGCTGAGACCGGCGCTGCGCAGCGAGCTCTACATCAAGACGGGGCTGGTGCTGCTGGGCGCCGAGATCCTGTTCAACCGCATCCTGACCCTGGGTCCGCCGGGCCTGTTCGTGGCGTGGCTGGTCACGCCGATCGTCATCGTCTTCATGTACCGCTTCGGCACCCGGGTGCTGAAGATGGAAAGCCCGTCGCTGGTCGTCATCATCGCCGCCGCCACCTCGGTCTGCGGCGTCTCGGCCGCCATCGCCACGGCCGCCGCCGCCCGGGCCAAGAAGGACGAACTGACCCTGACGGTCGGCATGACGCTGATCTTCACGGTCGTCATGATGATTCTGATGCCGCTCGCCATCCGCGCGATCGGGATGGACCCGATCGTCGGGGGCGCCTGGATCGGCGGGACGGTGGACGCGACCGGCGCGGTCGTGGCGGCCGGCGCCATGCTCGGCGACGAGGCGGGACAGGTGGCCGCGGTCGTCAAGATGATCCAGAACATCCTGATCGGGGTGGTGGCGTTTCTGGTGGCTGTCTACTGGGTCGCCAACGTCGAGCCGGGCGGGGACGGCGCGCGGCCGTCCGCCGGCGCCATCTGGACCCGGTTCCCGAAGTTCATCCTCGGTTTCGCCGGCGCGTCGCTGCTCTTCTCGTTCGTGCTGACCCCGCTCCTCGGCGACGACGCGGTCAACGGCATCATCGACCTGACGTCCGATTTCCGCGGTTGGCTGTTCTGTCTGGCGTTCGTCAGCATCGGACTGGAATCGAACCTCAGACAGCTCATGGGCCAGGTACAGGGCGGCCGGCCGATTCAGCTCTATCTGGTGGGCCAGACCTTCAATCTGGTGCTCACGCTGGCGGCCGCCTACCTGGCCTTCGGGGGGATCCTCTTTTGATTCCGTTATTGTTTCCGTCCCCTGATGTGTCGCGACCGCCGGCGGCCGGTGGCAGGGGTGCGAGCGCGGGCCGCAGGGCGGGCCGTCTCGTCCTCGGCGCGCTCGCGATCGCCGCCCTCGGTCTCGCGATCGCCCAGGCCGGACGGCTGCCGGGACCGGCGGGAGACGCGCTGCGCGCCAACATCGAGACCGGGCAGGACGCCACCGGCGTGTTCTATACTGACGTCGAGGGCTGGACGGAATGGTCCGCGCCCTGACCGCGACTCAGTTGTCTTCTATTGACGTCGAGGGCTGGAAGGACTGGTCCGCACCCTGACCGCGACTCAGTGTTCTTCTACTGACGTCGAGGGCTGGACGGAATGGTCCGCACCCTGACCGCGACTCAGTGTTCTTCTACTGACGTCGAGGGCTGGACGGAATGGTCCGCACCCTGACCGCGGCTCAGCGTCTCCGAAACATCTCCGCCGCCCGATCGAGCGCGCCGCGGTCGCCCACCAGCACCGCGGTGTCCCCCACTTCGTAGTGGAAGTCCGCCTCGCGGTGATACCGCGCCTGGCCCTTGCGGACCACGGCGACCTGCACGGCGCCGGTGGCGCGGCGCAGGTCGAGCGAGGTGGCGCTCTCCCCCACGGCCGGAGCGTCCTCTTCCACCTCGGTCAACTCCAGCGCGCCGTGAATCCCCAGGTGCTTCAGTGCGTCGAGCGTCAGGTCGGGTTGTTCACGGCCCCGGAGCAGCCCGTAGTGCTCGCTGCGCACCGCCTCGAGCTCGTGCGCGATCCGCGCCGCCGGTATCTCATAGCTCTCCAGCGCGCGCGCGAACAGCTCGAGCGACGTCTCGAACTCCTCCACGACCACCTCGGTGGCGCCGAACCGCATCAGCTCGTCGATGGCGCTGACGTATCGGGTGCGGACGACGATCGCGGCGCCCGGCGCCACCTCGCGCGCCAGCGCCACGCCGCGCCGCTCATCGAGCGGAGACGCAATGGCGAACACGATCAGCCGGGCCCGCGCGGCGCCGGCATGTTCGAGCAGCGTGCGACTCGCCCCGTTGCCGTACACGGCGTCCAGACCGTCGTTGCGCGCGAGACGCACCAGTTCGGGATTCTGGTCGATCACCACACACTCGATGCCCGCCGCCTGCAGCATGCGCGCCAGGTAGCGGCCGGCGAGCCCGTAGCCGATGATCACCGCGTGGTCGGCGCGATGGGGCGACGGGCGGGTCGGCTCCGATCCGGACCGGTTACTCGTCAGCGCACCGACCCGCAGGCCAATCGGCCGCGCCGCGGCGACCAGAAACGGCGTCGCCATCATCGACATGGCCGCCACCGACAGGAACATCTGATAGTGGCCCTCGGCAAAGAGCCCCAGCGGCGACCCGGCGGCCGCCAGCACGAAGGAGAACTCGCCGACCTGGGCCAGACTGACGCCACTGGCGAGCGCGGTCTCGAGGAGCCGCCCGCGCAGGAGGATGGCCCCGGTCGCCACGACCGTTTTCACGGCCACCAGCACCAGCAGCATCCCGAGCAGCAGCGGCGCCTGCCCCGCGATGAACGGCAGATCGAGGAGCATCCCGATCGAGGTGAAGAACACCCCGCTGAACACCGCGCGGAACGGCACCACGTCCGACAGCGCCTGCTGGCCGTATTCCGATTCCGAGATGAGGAGTCCGGCGAGAAACGCGCCGATGGCGAGCGAGAAACCGGCGGATGACGCGACCAGCGCCGTGCCGATGGCGAAGAACCCGACACACAACGTGAACAGCTCCGGGTTGCGCGTCTCGACAATCCGGTCCAGCGTCCAGCGTACCGCCAGCCGCCCGCCGACCACGAGCGCCGTCATCGCGGCCAGGCCCCCGGCGACGCGGGCCCACATCGCCGCCGGCGACGATGTGCCGACCCCGGCGACCAGCGGCAGCAGCAGCATGAGCGGCACAATCGCCAGGTCCTGGAAGAGCAGCACCGCGATCGCGTCCCGGCCACGCGGCGTGTCGAGCTCGCCACGGTCCGCGAACGCCTTGCTGACGACCGCGGTCGACGACAGCGCCGCCAGCGCCCCGTAGAACAGACTCTGGCCGGGGGGCAAGCCCAGCGCCAGCCCCGCCGCCATCACCAGCGCCATCGTCCCCGCCACCTGCCCGGCGCCGGCGACCAGCACCGAGGCGCCCCACCGCAGCACCTGCGACAGCGAGAGCTCGAGACCCACCTCGAACAACAGCAGCACGACGCCGAGCTCGGCCAGTAGCGCCACGGACTCGGGGTCTGCAATCAGCGCCACCCCGTGCGGCCCGATGAACACGCCTACCAGGAGAAACCCGACGAGCGCGGGCAACCGCAACCGATGCGCCAGCGCGACCACCGGAATCGCCAGACCGACGATCAGCGCCAGATCGCGCAGTACACCCAGATCACCCATCGTGGACAGCTATTCCTCGTGACGACAGCGCAGCGACGGCAGCCGGGCGGCCCCTCGCCCGGCAGCCCGTGGCAAAAGCCCCGCTGCATTCGATCCCCGCTGAATTCTGCTGTTTCAAGCTGAATTCTGCTGTTCCCCGCTGAATTCTGCGCTTCCCCGCGGAATTCAGCCTTCCCCGCTGAATTCTGCGCTTCCCCGCGGAATTCAGCCTTCCCCGCGGAATTCTGCGGTTTCACGCTGCATCCCGCTGCGCTTCGGTGTTCCGGCTGACGAACAGGGCAACCACAAGGGTTGCCCCTACGGGCCTTGCTCAGCGGGCGCATCGCCGATCTCGATGCAACGCGGGGTTGCACCACGGGCTGCCAGCGCGAGCGCACGGCGGCGTCATGGCCGGGCCGCGCGGCGCCGCCGGAAGTACTCCACCTGGTATTCCTGCACGTTGCGGTTGTGCTCCCGCAGCGTGTCTGCGAAGACGTGCGACCCGTCGTTGCGGCTGACGAAGTACACGAAGCTCACGTCAGCGGGTGCGAGCGCCGCGCGCAGATCGGCCGCGCCGGGGGCCGCGATCGGCCCGGGCGGCAGGCCGGGACGGACATACGTGTTGTAGGGCGAGTCGAACGTCAGATTGTCGCGGGTGAGATTACCGTCATACACGCCGGCCAGCCGTAACGCATAGATGACGGTCGGGTCGCACTGCAGCGGCATGCGGCGGGCGAGGCGATTCTGGTAGACGGCAGAGACGATCGGCCGCTCCGCGTCCAGACCGGTCTCCTTCTGAATGAGCGACGCCAGGGTCACCACCTCGCGCACCGTCATCTCGCGCGCCGCCGCCAGCCGGCGCAGGTTCTCGTCGAACACCCGGTGGAACTGGGTCAGCATCGCGCCGACCAGATCGTCGGCCGTCGCGCCGCGGGGCAAGGCGTACGTGTCGGGAAACAGGTACCCCTCGAGATCGGCCGCCTCGGGGTCCAGGTCGGCGATCAGGTCGGCGCGCGCGCTCGCCGCAAGGAAGTCGCCGGGCGTGCCGAACGACGACCGCCCGAACAGCTCGGCCATGTCCGTGCGGGTCAGCCCTTCCGGGAACGTGATGTTGTGCAGGTGGACCTGCCCGCGCGCCAGCAGGTCGACCACATCGAGCGCCGAGACCGGCTCCGCGAACCGATACTCGCCCGCCTGCAGCTGCCGGTCGTCGCCACCGCGCCAGAACGCGATCTGGAACGTGCGCTCGTCGCGCACGACGCGCGCCTCGACCAGTTGCCGCCCGATGTCCCGGATGGACGTGCCCGGCGCGATCTCGACGAACACTTCCGGCGCGGTGTAGCCGCGGTGCAGCTCCGCGGCGCGGTCATACAGCACGCGGGCGCCGACCGCCGCGAGCCCGCCCGCCAACAGCACCGCACCCACAAGCAGCGTACGCATCAATCTCGCGTTCATCGGACCGCCTTCCGATACCGCGCCGGCGCCGGATCGGCGCTACCGCGTGGGGCCATCCAGATAGTCCTGCAGCATGATCGCGGCCGCGGCGGCGTCGAGCCGCGCTTTCCGTTTGCGCCAGTCCCGCTCTCGCAGCGCCAGACGCTGCTCGGCCTCGACGCTGGTCAAGCGCTCGTCCTGCAACGTCACCGGCAACCCCAGGCGGTTCGCGAGTGCGGCGGCGACCTGCCGCACCCGCGCCGCGCCGTCATGCGGCCGGCCGTCGAGATGCACGGGAACTCCGATGACAAGACCGGCGAGCCCGTCGCCGCTCTCGACCAACTCGGTGAGCGTCTTGTCCAGACGGGTCACCACGGTCTCGAGCGGACCGCGTCCGTCGATGGTCCGCCAGGGCGTGGCGAGGGCGCCCGACGGGTCACTGACCGCAAGCCCGATGCGCCTGCGTCCAAGGTCGACCGCCGCCACCCTCGCACTGATCACTCGGCTCCCCGCACGAATCTCGCCGCCCGCGAACCCCATTCCGGGTTATGATGACGCATTTCTTGCGATTCGGTAGAATGGATCGAGCGCCGGTGGCCGCACGGCACGTGGAAACCATCTGGTCGGAAAGGCCCGTACTTCGATGACGAACCGCACCCGTTACATCCTTCTGCTCGGGACGGCGCCCATCGTGACCTTCACGCTGGTCGGCGGGCTGCTTGGCCGCGCGTCGGCCGGCGAGGGCACCTATCAGCACCTGCGGATCTTCGAAGACGTCGTGTCACTCATCTCGAACAACTATGTCGAGCCGGTCGAACCGGAGCTGGTCATGGAGGGCGCGCTGTGGGGTCTGGCCGAGGGCCTCGACGCGGACAGCTCGTATCTGACCGAAGACGAAGCGCAGCTCTACCGGGAGGCCGCGGCCGGCAGCGGCGGTGACGTCGGTATCGGCGTGGAGTTGACACGCCAGTACTACGTCCAGGTCGTCGCGGCGAGAGACGGGTCGCCAGCCGCCAGAGCCGGTCTGCGCCCCGGCGACTATCTGCGGACCATCGACGGCACGCCCACGCGGATGATGTCGACGGTCAAGGCGGCGCATCTGCTGCGGGGCGCGCCAGGCACGACCGTCGCGCTGAGCGTCATTCGCGGCAACGCGGCTGAACCGGGAGATCTGCAGGTCACGCGCGGCGCCGACCGATCGGCCAATCTCAGCAGCCGGGTCGTCGCGCCGGGGGTCGGGTATCTGCGCATCACCGAATTCGACGACACCATCGCCGGGGCGATCGAGGATGCCGCCGGGGCTCTCGGACAACAGGGCGCCGAACGCCTGCTCATCGACCTGCGCGGCACCGCCACCGGCGAGTTCGACGCGGGTGTCGCCGCCGCCGCGCTGTTCACCGACGTGGAAACGCTCGTCATCCGCGAGACCGCCCGCGGGCAGGACCCGCTCGGCGGCGCCGCGGGTGAGGCGTCCATCGTCTGGCCGGTGGTCCTGATGACCAACTACGGCACCTCCGGCGCCGCCGAACTTTTCACCGCCGCGCTCACCGGCGCCGACCGGGCCGAGTCGGTCGGCACGAACACGGCCGGCCGGGCCGCCGAACAGACCTTCGTGGTTCTGCCGGGCGGCGGCGGTCTGCTGCTGTCGTCAACCCGCTATCTGACGGCGTCCGGTGAACCGATCCACCTCGCGGGCGTGGAGCCGGCGGTCGCCGTCCGGGATCCGAGCGTCGAGCTGGGACAGACGGCGGCCGACTCGGACGACGATCCGGTGTTCGACAAGGCGCTCGCGCATCTCACCGCCATGCCCACCGTGTAGCGCTGACGGGCACGGCTGCGCCGCCCGCCACCGCGGGCGCGCGACCCACCGCTGGATTGACTCGATTTTCAGGAGGTTGCCATAGTTTGACGCTTTCCCATAGGCGCGTAGCTCAGTCTGGTTAGAGCGCCTGCTTGACACGCAGGAGGTCGGCGGTTCGAGTCCGCCCGTGCCTACCATCCGCCGCCGGTCCTCACATCACGGGCTGCCATCCGAGCGCAACCGCGGTCGCGCGTGATTCCCGTGAGGGCTGCCACCATGCGGTGGATGTAAAGCTGATACTGGTGCAAGACACGATGGATCAGGTCACGGTCACCTTGCCGGACGGATCGACGCGGCAACTGCCGGCCGGGACACCGGTGCGGCAGGTGGCCGAGGACATCTCGCCCCGGCTGGCCAAGGCGGCACTGGCGGCGGCGGTCGGCGACCGTCTCGTCGACCTGTCCCATCAACTCGACGCCGACGCCCCGGTCCGCATCGTCACGAGAGACGGCGCCGAGGCCCTGACGCTCTACCGGCACAGCACCGCGCATCTGCTGGCGGCGGCGGTGACGGCGCTGTTCCCCGAAGCGCAGTGCGGCATCGGCCCCCCGACCGACGACGGCTTTTTCTACGACTTCGTGGTGCACCATCCGTTCGTGCCCGAGGATCTGGAGGCGATCGAGGCCAAGATGCGCGAGATCGCCTCGCAGGATCTGGTCTACGAGCGCAAGATGATGTCCAAGGAGGAGGCGAAGCAGTACTTCACCGACCGCGGCGAACCGCTCAAGGTGCAGCTCATCGAGGAAAAGGGGGGCCCGATCGTCTCCTGCTACACGATCGACGGCATCTTCATGGACTTCTGCACCGGGCCGCACGTGCCCTCGGCAGGCGTGCTGAAAGCGTTCAAGGTGCTGGCGAGTTCGAATGCCTACTGGAAAGGGGACGCCAGCAACCAGCCGATGCAACGCATCTACGGCACGGCGTTCTTCACCAACCGGGCGCTGCAAGAGCACCTGCAACGGATCGAGGAAGCCAAGAAGCGCGATCACCGCAAGCTGGGCCGCGATCTCGGACTGTTCACCTTCCATCAGTGGGCGCCCGGCGCCGCCTTCTGGCTGGCGCACGGCACGACGCTTTGGAACCTGCTGGCCGAGTACATGCGGGCGATGCTGTTCCCGTCGGGCTACGTCGAGCTCCGCACGCCGCTGGTCTACAACAAGAAACTCTGGGAGACCTCCGGGCACTGGGAGCACTACGCCGAGAACATGCTGCAAGTCGAGTCGGAAGGCGAAACCTACAGCCTGAAGCCGATGAACTGCCCGGGGCACATGCTGGTCTTCGCCAGCCAGATCCGCAGCTACCGCGAGCTGCCGATCCGCTATCACGACCAGAGCGTGCTGCACCGCGACGAAGCCTCCGGCGTGCTCGCCGGGCTGACCCGCGCCCGCCAGTTCTGCCAGGACGACGCGCACTGCTTCGTCACGCCAGAGCAGATCAGCGACGAAGTCGAGCGCCTGCTGCGTCTGGTGCAGCGCGTGTACCACGATTTCCAGCTCGACTTCTCGGTCGAGTTGTCGACCCGGCCCGAGACCTTCCTCGGCGAACCCGAGACCTGGGACCAGGCTGAGGACCAGCTCAGACAGGCGCTCGACGCTGCCGGCCAGGACTATGCCGTGGCCCAGGGCGAGGGCAACTTCTACGGACCCAAGATCGACTTCCACGTCGTGGACGCAATCGGCCGGCACTGGCAATGCGCCACCATCCAGCTCGACTACCAGCTTCCGCAGCGGTTCGACCTGACGTACATCGGCGCCGACAACAGCGAGCACCGCCCGGTCGTCATCCACCGGGCCATCTTCGGCAGCTTCGAGCGGTTCATCGCGCTGCTCATCGAGCACTACGCCGGCGCCTTTCCACTGTGGCTGGCGCCGGTGCAGGCGCTGGTCGTACCTATCGCCGACCGCCACCTCGACTATGCCGAGCAGGTCGCCGGCCGTCTGCGTGACGCGGGCCTGCGAATCGAAGTGGATACCCGACAAGAGAAAATGGGGTATAAGATCCGCGAAGCGCAGTTGCGCAAGGTGCCGTACATGCTGGTCACGGGCGACCGGGAGGCGGCCGGCGGCGCAGTTGCGGTACGGCATCGCGCCGAGGGGGATCTCGGCGCACGCCCGGTGGACGCGTTCATCGAGGACGCGCTGGCTGAGGTGACCCGCCGCAGTCAGTCAATCGCATAGTCGAGCATTTTTTTTCTGAACAAAGGGGGGCACTATCGCTTTTGTCCGAGGTCAGCGACGCGAGATTCGGACTCGCACCAACGAACGGATACGAGTCCGTGAGATCCGCGTCATCGACGACACGGGCGCACAGCTCGGCATCATGTCACCCCAGCGAGCCATGGTCATCGCCCGCGAAAAGGGCCTCGATCTGGTGGAGATCTCTCCCACGGCGGTACCGCCCGTGTGCCGCATCATGGACTATGGGCGGTATCACTATCAGGAGCAGAAGCGCAGCCGGGAAGCAAAGAAGAACCAGAAGTCGATCGAGCTCAAGGAAATCAAGTTCCGTCCCAAGGTCGACGCGCACGATTACAACTTCAAGAAGAAGCACATCGAGCGCATCGTGGCGGAAGGCGACAAGGTGAAAGCCACGGTCTTCTTCCGCGGCCGGGAGATGGCGCATCCGGACTTCGGACGGCGCATTCTCGACCGACTGATGGAAGATTTGGAAGGGACGGCCGTCGCCGAGACACGCCCGAGCATGCAGGGCAACCAGATGCACATCATCCTGTCCGCCGTCAGCGGCGCGAAGAAGGGACAGGGGGGGTAGGAATGCCGAAGTTGAAGACCCATCGCGGCGCGGCCAAGCGGTTCAAGCTGACCGCCAGCGGCAAGATCGTACGCCGCAAGTCGCTGAGCCAGCACATCCTGACCAGCAAGACCACCAAGCGCAAACGGAACCTGCGCAAGCCAGCGCTGATTTCGGCGGCTGACCGCAAGAACGTGCGGCATCTGCTGCCGAACGGATAGGGAGCTCCACCCATGCCTCGAGTCAAACGCGGGTCGCTCCGGCGCGCGAAACGCAAGAAGCTGCTGGCCCGCACCAAGGGCTTCTACGGCACCCGCAGCAAGCTCTATCGGGCGGCGCAGTTGGCGGGCGACAAGGCGGCCGAGTACGCCTACGTCGGCCGGCGGCTGAAGAAACGGGACTTTCGGCGGCTGTGGATCGTACGGATCAACGCCGGCGCCCGCCAGCACGGATTGAGCTACAGCCAGTTCATGCACGGATTGTCGGAGGCGGGCATCTCGATTGACCGGAAGAACCTCGCCGACCTCGCCGCCGTCGAGCCCGGCGCGTTCGCGCATCTGGCCACCCAGGCCAAGGCTGCCCGGGCCGCGGCCTGCTGACGTCACCGCACGCTGCCGAGACCGCACGCCCCGGAGGACGCGCACCGCTTCCGGCGAGCTGGGCGACAACCCGCCCGGCGTGTCGACCGCCCGCCGCGCGACACCATGACCGCGCAGACCGATATCGACGCCATTCGCAACGCGTTCCAGGCCGAGTTGGCGGCGGTCGAGACCGCACACGATCTGCAGACCGTGCGGGACCGGTATCTCGGACGGAAACAGGGCGCCATCGCCGCGCTGATGCAATCGCTGGCCGGCGCGCCCCCCTCCGAGCGGCCGGCGCTGGGCAAGGGCGCCAACACGCTCAAGCGCGAGATCGATCGTGCCATTGCCGCACGCGGAGCCACCCTCGCCAGCGCGGCGCGTCCCGCCGGCGCCGTCGACGTCACCCTGCCCGGTCGTGACCTGCCGTTCGGGCGACGACACCCGCTGACCCTGATTCGCGAGCAGGTGGAGTCGATCTTCGAAACGATGGGGTTCGAGATCCTGCAGGGCCCGCAGGTCGAGGACGACTACCACAACTTCGAGGCGCTCAACATGCCGCCGGACCACCCGGCGCGCGACATGCAGGACACGTTCTATCTCGATCGTGCCCTGCCGGCCGGCGGCGCGGCGGCGCAGCCGGCCACCCTGTTGCGCACGCATACCTCAGGAATGCAGATCCGGTACATGGAGACGCACGATCCGCCGGTGCGCATCATCGCGCCGGGCCTGGTCTATCGGCGCGACACCCCCGACCTCACCCACTCGCCGATGTTCATGCAGGTCGAGGGCCTGCTGGTCGGGGAAGGCATCACCATGGCCGACCTCAAGGGCACGCTGGTGAGCTTTCTGCAGCGGTTCTTCGACCCCGGCACGCGCGTGATGTTCCGGCCCAGCTTCTTCCCCTACACGGAACCGAGCGCCGAGGTCTTCATCAACTGCGTGTTCTGTGACGGCGCCGGTTGCGCGGTGTGCAAGCAGACCGGCTGGCTGGAGATTCTCGGCTGCGGCATGGTGCATCCGGCCGTGTTCGAGGCGGTCGGATACGACCCCGAACGCTACACCGGCTGGGCGTTCGGTCTGGGCATCGACCGCGTGGCCCTGCTGAAGTACCGGGTCGAGGATATCCGTCTCTTCTACGACAACGACCTGCGGCTGCTGGAGCAGTTTCCCCTGTGAGAGTCCTCGTCTCCTGGCTGCGAGAGTTCATTCCGGCGTCCGACCGCCCGGCCGGCGGGACCGGCGTCGACTTCCTCGCCGACATCGACGCGCTGGCCGACGGATTGACCATGCGCGGGTTCGAGGTGGGGGCGGTCGAGCCCCGGCCGGCCGCCGGCGGCACGGCCCCGGACGCCGTGCTCGACATCGAAATCACCACCAATCGACCCGACTGCCTGTCGGTGCGGGGCATCGCCCGTGAGGTCGCCACGATGTACGCCACCGGCCTCGGCATGCCGGGCCTGGGCGCGACCGAGGTCTCTACGCGCGACCACGCGTTCCCGCTGGCCATCGACGACCCCGACCTGTGCCGCCGGTATGCCGGTGCGTTGGCCGACGTCGAGGTGGGGCCGTCCCCAGACTGGCTGACCGACCGGCTGGACGCGGCCGGCGTCCGTCCCATCAACAACGTGGTCGACGTGACGAACTACGTCATGATCGAGCTGGGCCACCCGCTGCACGCCTTCGATTTCGCGAAGTTGGCGGGGCCGGGCATCGTGGTGCGCCGCGCGGCGCCCGGCGAACGCCTGCGCACGCTGGACGGTGTGGAGCACCCACTGGATCCCGAGATGCTCACCATCGCGGACGCCGAGCGGCCCCAGGCGGTGGCCGGCATCATGGGCGGCGCCGACTCGGAGGTCAGCGCCGGCACCCGCACCATCCTGCTGGAGGCAGCCTGGTTCAACCCGATCTCGGTGCGGCGCGCCAGCAAACGGCTGGCGCTGGCCACCGACGCGTCATTCCGGTTCGAACGCGGCGCCGACGTCTCGGCGCCGCTGATCGCCATCGCGCGCGCCCGCACGCTGCTGGAAGAGATTGGGGCCGGCCAGGCGCGCGGCGCGATCGTCGACTGCTACCCGGCCCCGCCGGAACCGATCGTGGTCCGGCTCAGACATCACAGAATCGGGCATCTGCTGGGGCAGGAGGTCGACAGCGGGTTCGTCGCGCCGACCCTGACGCGTCTCGGGTTCGCCGTCGAGCCGCAGACCATCCCCGACGGGCCGGCCTGGCGGGTGACGGTACCGTCGTTCCGGGTGGACGTGCGCCGTGAGGAAGACCTCATCGAGGAAGTGGCGCGCCATCACGGATACGACCGTCTGCCGGAGACGTTCCCGGCGTTGATACAACCGCCGCCGCCGGAGGCCGGCTGGCGGCGCCGGGACCGCACGGCGCGGCAGGTGCTGACCGGCTGCGGCTTCTCGGAAGCGATCACCTACGGCTTCATCGAGCGCGCCGCCGCGCTGGCGCTGCACCCCGACGAGGCGGACCTCGTGCCGCTGGCCAATCCGCTCTCCGAAAAGGGCGCGGTGCTGCGGCCATCGCTGCTGCCGGGGCTGGTCGACTCGCTGATTCACAACCGGCGGCGCGAACGACAGGACATCCGGCTCTTCGAACTCGGCAGCCGGTTCCGACAATGCGCGGGAGAAACGCCGGCGCTGGCGCTGGCGATGACCGGCGCGGCCGTCGGACGACACTGGAGCGGCGGCGACCGCAAGACCGACCTGTTCGACCTGACCGGGGTCATCACCCGGCTCTGCGCCGGATTCGGCGGGACCGCGGTGTTCGCACCGGCGACCGCCGAGGCGCTGGTGCCGGGACGCACGGCGCGCGTCACCCTGGCGGCGGGCGGCGGCACGACCGATCTCGGGCTGGCCGGACAACTCGACCCGGCGCTCGCCAGACGGCGTGGACTGCCCGGGTCGGACCCCGTGCACGTCGCGGAACTCGATCTGCGGGCGCTCTCGTTGGAGGTCTTCGACCGCCTGCGGGCAGCCCCGGTGCCGCGCCACCCCTCAATCACCCGCGACGTGTCGATCGAGATCGACGATGCCTTGCCTGCCGCGCAGGTTCGTGGCACGATCCGGGCGGCGGCCGGCTCGACCCTGGTCAGCATCAGCGAAATCGATCGCTATCAGGGCACGGGCGTCGCCAGCGGCGCGGTGAGCCTGTCGTTGCGGCTGATCTTCCGCGCGGCTGACCGCACGCTGACCGACGCCGAGGTCCGGACCGCGACCGATCGGGTCGTATCGGCGCTCGAGCAGACCCATCGCGCAAGATTGAGATAGCTCCCAACTGGAGGTTGCACCGCATGGTCACGCCGACGTCGTCCGTGAGTCTCGAACCGATCGACCGCCTGGCCGAGAAGGTTCGGTCACTGATCGGGATTCTGGAGCGCACGCGCGCCGAATTGACCCGCACGACCGAAGACAACGCCCGCCTCGCGCAAGACATCGAAGACCTGCGCTCGCGTCTGGCGGCTGCCGAGGAGCAGGGCTCCCGCGCCGTCGAAATGCAGGCCGAGCGCGAGCAGATCCACACGCGGGTGAGCGAGTTGCTCGAGCAACTCGAAGAGCTGAGCCTGTGACCGAGGCTGCGTCGCGCGTCGTGACCGTCGAGATCATGGGACAGCACTATCCCATCCGCAGCAACCTGGATCCCGAGTACATCACCCGCCTCGCGGAATACGTCGACGAGAAGATCCAGTCGACGGCCAGACAGGCGCCGGCAGACGCCGTGCGGCTGACCGTCCTCGCCGCCCTGAACATTGCGGACGATTACTTTCGTCTGCGGCACGGCGACGACACCAGCGGCCAGATGCGGCTCAGGGCCGACGAGATCGAGAAACTCGTCGACCGCGCCATCAAGTCGTACGGCTGACCCGCCTCTCCGCCGCCCCCGGACGCCAGTCTTGCCCCCCGCCCCGGTTCGTTCTAACATGAATCGGCAAGAGCAGTACTGGCAGGCAGTCAGGCTCTGCCGCCGATGTCGGCTGGCAGGTGATGGCCATAAGATGCACGCAATTCCCTGCGTTGTTGGTGATGGTTCCGGAGGTTCGGTTGAGCCAACGCTAAACCCGAGTGAGCCGCGACGTTCCGTGGTGCGCAGCCTCCGCGTGAGGTAGCCTGAAGCGGAACTGGTTTCATCTGGAGCGGCTCCACCTGCTTCGAGCAGGTTCATCCGACCTCCCCACACGGCACTGCGGGGTCTTTTTCCTGCCCTCCCCAGGCGTCGCGTTTCGATGGCCCATCATCGCCATCGGGCCGGCTCCTCCGGTTGAGGGGTGCCCGTCGCGCGCCGGCAGTCTGCCACCGACCGCCGCCCCGGCCACGCATGGCCGGGGGTTCCGGAAGGAACACGCATGGACACCTCCACCGTCGCCACGTTTCTCGTCGCCGCGGTCATCTTCGCCCTCTGGGTCGTCACCCGCTCGCGCATCGCCGCACGGACCGTCGGACGCGCCCGGGAGGACGCCGCCCGGCTGATCGCGGACGCCGAGCGTGAAGCGCAGACACAGAAAAAGGAGGCGGAACTCGCCGCGAAGGAGCAGGCGCACGCCATTTTGCAGGACAGCGAGCGTCAGGCCCGCGAACGGCGCGAGGAACTCGCGTCGATCGAACGGCAACTGGCCCTAAAGACACGGGAGCTGACCGAACAGGACCGCGACGCCAAGCTGCTCGAGGCGAAGTTGCAGGACCGCGAGACCCGCACGGCTGAACGGGAGCAGGCGCTGGCCGAGGAGATCAGACGCTGCGAGGAGTTGACGTGCGAGCAGCAGCAGGCGCTGCAGCGGGTCTCGGGGCTGTCCGCCGACGAGGCGAAAGAGCTGGTCATCAAGCAGATCGAGCAGGAAGCGCGGCGCGACGCCGCCAACCTCGTCAAGCGGCTCGAGACCGAGGCGCGCGAGTCGGCCGCCGCCAAGGCACAGCAGATCGTCACCCAGGCGATCCAGCGCAGCGCCCCCGAGCATGCGCTCGAGACGACGGTCTCTGTTGTCGACCTGCCGAGCGACGACCTCAAGGGGCGCATCATCGGCCGTGAAGGACGTAACATCCGGGCGTTGGAGCAGGCCACCGGCGTCGAGCTGATCGTCGACGACACGCCGGGCGCCATCATCCTGTCGAGCTTTGACCCGTTCCGGCGCGCGATCGCCAAGCAGGCGATTGAACGGTTGATCGGCGACGGCCGCATTCACCCGGCGCGCATCGAAGAAGTGGTCGAGAAGGTGAAGGAGGAACTCGCCGAGCACGTGCTGAAGGAAGGCGAAGCGGCCGCCTTCGAGCTCGGGCTGTTCGACATGGACCCGGAGATTCACAAGCTGATGGGACGGCTGAAGTACCGCACCAGCTACGGGCAGAACGTGCTGAGCCACTCGAAGGAGGTGGCGTATCTGGCCGGCATCATGGCCAAGGAGGTCGGCCTCGACGCACACACCACCGTACGCGCCGCGTTCGTGCACGACATCGGCAAGGCGATCGACCGCAATCTCGAAGGCACGCACCTGACGCTCGGCATCGATTTCCTGCGTCAGCACGGCGAAAGCGAAGCGGTGATCGACGCCATGGCGGCGCACCACATGGACATCGACTGGCCGTCGCTCGAATCGATGATCGTGCAGGCCGCCGACGCCATCTCGGCCGCCCGACCGGGCGCCCGGCGCGACATCCTCGAGTCGTACATCAAGCGGCTGGAGCAACTCGAAAGCATCGCCGCCTCGTTCGAGGGGGTGTCCAAGGCGTTCGCGTTGCAGGCGGGCCGCGAGATCCGAATCATGGTCGAGAGCGAAAAGGTGACCGACGAAGAAGCGGTCTGGCTGTCGAAGGACATCGCGAAGCGGGTCGAGCACGAGCTGCAGTACCCCGGGCAAATCAAGGTGACGGTCATCCGTGAGACACGGGCGGTTGACTACGCACGCTGACCCCTCCCCCGGCGCCGCGGCCGGCCCGACGGTCGGCGACACCGGCGAAGCGGCCCTGATCGACCGCATCCGCGGCCGCGTGCCCCCGGCGCCCGCCTGGACACCCATCGGCATCGGCGACGATGCCGCCGTGGTCGCCCCCGAGCGCGGCGCCCTCGACGTCGTGACCACCGACACCCTGGTCGAGGGCGTGCACTTCGAGCGGGCGTTCGGCAGTTGCACCGATCTCGGACACAAGACGCTGGCGGTCAACCTGAGCGACCTGGCCGCGATGGGGGCGACGCCGCGTGTCGCGGTGCTCTCGCTCGTGCTGCCGCCGTCACTGCCGGTCGCCGACGTCGACCGGCTGCTCGACGGACTGCTGGCGCTGGCCGGGCAGCATCGCGTCAGTCTCGT
Organism: Vicinamibacterales bacterium; assembly: GCA_965220695.1. GTDB lineage: Bacteria > Acidobacteriota > Vicinamibacteria > Vicinamibacterales > UBA8438 > UBA9620. The sequence goes on from OZ244838.1 coordinate 2,794,283, forward strand.
GGGCGGCAACATCACCCGCACCAGCGGACCGCTGGTGGCGAGCGTCACCGCGCTGGGCGCCGTCAGACGGCGCCGCGTGCTGACCCGGGGCGGCGGGCGGCCGGGCGACGAGCTGTGGGTGACCGGCGCGCTCGGCAGCGCGGCGGCCGGGCTGGGCTGTCTGCGCCAGAGCCGGGAGGCGATCGACGCCGATCTGGCGCCGTGCGTCGCGCGCTACCTGCGTCCCGACCCGCGGGTCCGGGTCGGCACCCTGCTGGGGCGCAACCGGGCGGCCGCGGCGGCCATCGACCTCAGCGACGGGCTCGGCGATGGGGTCAAACAGTTGGCGGCGGCGTCGCGGGTCGGGGCGATCGTCGAGGCGACGTCACTGCCGATCGCAGCGGCGGTCCGGACCTGGTTCCAGCAACAGGACGCCGACCCGATCGACGCGGCCATCGCGGGCGGCGACGACTACGAGCTGCTCGTCGCGGTGCCCCGCAAGCACCGCCGCCGGTTCGCGGCGCTCCGCCGTCTCATGCGCGGGGTGCCGATGACCAGGATCGGCGAGCTGACGACGGCGCCGGAGCTGGTGCTGCGCACCCAGGGGGGAGATCGTCCCCTGCCGCGCGGGTACGAACATTTCACGGGGTGATCGCACCAGCGACGGTCCGCGTCCCTTGCCGCGCGGGTACAACTCTTCACGGGGTGATCGCACCAGCGACGGTCCGCGGCCCCTGCCGCGCGGGTACAACTCTTTACGAGGTGATCGCACGGGCGACCCGCCGCGTCACGGCCGCGCCGGATGCCGCGGGGGGGCAACCGGCGCCGGCGCATGGTCCGGCGGCCCTTGTCTGGCAGGTATCCGGCACGGTATAAGAAGGCGTCACGACGGCAACGTCCGGTCCCCCGACCGGAGTGCCGATGTCATGGAGGAGAGTTCAGATGCGACGAGCAAATGCTGCTGGTCTGGTGTTCGTGTTCGCGGCCGCCCTGCTGCTGGCCGGCGCCGGTGCGGCGACCGCGCAGAATCCCGCCCACAACCACATCGGTCACGTCATGGACGCCTGGCGCGACACGCCCGAGGGTCAGGGCCTGCTGCTGGCGGCCATCGCCGAAGCGCGCATCGCGGCGCAGCACGCCTCGCTGGCGGCCAAGGACCCGGCCAACCTCGACGGGATGAAGCGGCACGCCGCACATGTGCTGCACGCCGTCGATCCTGAGCAGATCGAGTCCGGTCCCGGGCTCGGCTACGGCGTGAAAAAGGGTGCGGCCGGCGCGGCCCAGCACATCACGGCCGCGGCCAACGCCGAGGGGGCGTCGGACGCCGTCAAGACCCACGCCAACCATGTGGCGACCTCGGCGCAGAACACGGTGGCGCGCGCCGACGAGATCGTCATGCTGGCGCAGAAGATTGCCGCGGCCGGGTCGGCCTCCGAGGCGTCCGCCCTGGTCGGCGAACTGAACGATCTGGCGCAGGCGCTGCTGGCGGGTGTCGACGCCAACGGCGACGGGCGCACCGGCTGGCAGGAAGGCGAGGGCGGTCTCGAGGTCGCGGAGACGCACGGCAACCTCATGAAGAGGGCCGAGGGGCTGCCATAGCCGCCTCCAGACGGCTGGACTCCTGGTCGCGGTACTGCAACTGATACAGCGTGTGGTACAGCCCGCGTTGCGCGAGCAGTGCCTGGTGGCTGCCCCGTTCGCGCAGGTGCCCCTTGTGGAACAGCAGGATCTCGTCCACGTCCTGCACGGTGGACAGCCGGTGGGCGATGGCGATCGTGGTACGCCCCGCCATCAGGACGTGCAGGGCGTCCTGGATGAGCCGCTCGGTGTCGGTGTCGACGCTCGAGGTGGCTTCGTCGAGCACCAGCACGTCCGGCTGGCTGGCGAGGGCGCGGGCGAAGGACAGAAGCTGGCGCTGGCCGGTCGAGAAGGTGGCGCCCCGCTCGGCGACGGCGGTATCGAGTCCCTGCGGCAACGACGCGATGAAGCGGTCGGCGTGCACGCTGGCTGACGCGCGGCGGACGTCGTCGTCGCTGATCGCGGTCTCGCCGAGCCGGATGTTGTCGCCGACGGTGCCCGAGAACAGATACACGTCCTGCAGCACCAGCCCGAAGCGTGAGCGCAGCGCCGCCAGCGGCAGTTCGCGTATGTCGACCCCGTCAATCGTGATCCGCCCGCGGTTCACGTCGTAGAACCGCATCAGCAGGTTGATCAGGGTCGTCTTCCCGGCGCCGGTCGCGCCCACCACCCCGACCCGCTGTCCCGGCGCGACATCGAATGTCACGTCCTCCAGCACGTAGTGCTCGCCGCCGTACGCGAACCACACATGCTCGAACCGGATGTGCCCGGGCCCGTCGCACACCGCGGCGGGGGCCGGCGGGTTGCGGATGGCGACCGGTGTGTCGAGCAGCGCGAAGATGCGCTCGGAGGACGCCATCGCCGACTGCAGGATGTTGAACTTCTCGGACAGGTCGCCGATGGGGCGGAAGAACCGCTGCGAGTACAGAACGAACGCCACGAGCGCGCCCAGCTCGAGCGTGCCCTGCAGGGTCCAGGCGCCGCCGAACCAGATGATCGCCGCCACCGCCAGCGCCCCGAGCACCTCGACGGCCGGATAGAAGACGGCGTAGTAGAAGATCGACGCGACGTTCGCGTCGCGATGTCCGCGGTTGATCGCGTCGAAGCGCTCGAAGTGCAACGCCTCCCGCCGGAAAAGTTGCACGGTCGCCATGCCGGTGATGTTCTCCTGGAGAAAGGCGTTGATGCGGGCGATCCAGCCGCGCACCTGACGATACGAGTTGCGGGCGTTGCCCCGGAACCACTGCGTCACCAGGGCGATCGGCGGCAGCACCGAGAGCGTCACGAGCGCCAGCCGCCAGTCCATCACGAACAGCACGATCGCGATGCCCAGCAACATGAAGATGTCGCGGAAGACCGTCACGACGCCCGAGGCGAACAGGTCGTTCAGGGTATCGACGTCGGTGGTCACACGGGTCATCAGGCGTCCCACCGGATTGCGATCATGGAACGCGATGTCGAGCTGCTGCAGATGCTCCTCGATGCGCATCCGCAGGTCGAAGATGATGCGCTGCCCGGTGATCTGCAGCGTGTAGGTCTGGATGTACTCCAGCGCGTAGGACAGGACCAGGACACCCAGGAACAGCAGGGCGATCGTCTCGAGACCGTCCAGCTCGCCGGGAACGATGTGATCGTCGATCGCGATCTTGGTGAGATAGGGCGGCGCAAGCTGCAGGACGGACAGTCCGACGATGGCCGCGAACGCGCGGCCGATCGCCAGCCGGTGGGGGGTCATGAAGCGCAGCAGGCGCCGCATCAGCCGCGCGTCGTAGGCCTTGCCGAGCACGTCGTCGTCGTGGGTCGTCACGCGCCCTCCAGCGCCTGCTCGAGCAACTGCTTGCGGTGCATCCCGGCATACCACCCCTCGCGAGCCAGCAACTCGTCGTGCGTGCCCCGCTCGACGACGCGTCCGGCGTCCAGCACCAGAATCAGATCGGCCCCCCGCACCGTCGAAATGCGATGCGACACGATGATCGACGTGCGGTCCTGCATGATGATCCGCAGTCTGCCGAGAATCTCCTCCTCGGTGCCGGCGTCGACCGCCGACAACGCGTCATCGAGCACCAGAATGCTGGGGTCGGCGGTGATCGCCCGGGCCAGCGCCGCCCGCTGCTTCTGCCCGCCCGACAGCGTGACGCCGCGCTCGCCGACCATGGTCTCGGCCCCCTCCGGAAACTGGGCCAGGTCCTTGTCGAGCCGGGCGACCGCGATCGCCTCGCGCGCCGCGTCGCCGGCCGCGCGCCGCTCGGCGGCGCCGGCCCCGAACCGCACGTTGTCGGCGATTGTCTGCGAGAAGAGAAACGGCTCCTGCGGCACCATGCCAACGGCGCGCCGCAACACCGGCACCGGCAGATCGAGCACGTCGACGCCGTCCACGAACAGCGACCCCCGCGGCGGGTCGAACAGGCGCGGCAGCAACGAAATGAGGGTCGACTTCCCCGCCCCGGTCGGTCCCACCAGCGCCAGGGTCTGCCCCGGCTCGATGCGCGCCGAGACGCCCTGCAGCACCGGCTGCCCGTTGTAGGCGAACGACAGGTCGCGAAACTCGATCCGTCCGCGGATCGGCCGCTCCGGCTCGGCCGCCTGACCGGCCGCCGCGCCCGACGCGGGGTCGGCATCCATGACCTCCAGCATCCGCCGCCAGGCCGCCAGGCCGCGCTGGAACAGATTGGTCACGAATCCGAACGCGATCATCGGCCAGCTCAGCATCACCAGATAGGCGTTGAACTGCACGAACTGCCCTAGTGTGATGCGGCCCTCGATCACGTGACGCGCCCCGAGCCACAGCACCAGCAGTCCGGCCAGCCCGAGAAAGAACGCCAGACTGGGATAGAACAGCGCATGCAGGCGGATGAGCGCCACGTTGCGGTCGAGATATTCCTGGTTCTCGAGGCGGAACCGCTCGGTCTCGACCGCCTCGCGGCAATACGCCCGCACCACGCGCACCCCGGCCAGCGATTCCTGCACCACGGCGCTCAGGGTCGCGAGCTGCGCCTGAATCTGCTCGGACCGGCGGTAGATGGCGGCGCCGAACGTCTTGACCGCCACCGACACGAGCGGCAGCGGCAGCAACGCCACCACCGTGAGCCACGGATCGATTGACAGCATCAGACCGACCGACACGACAAACACCAAGCCCGTGGTGGACATGTACATGATGGCCGGACCGACCATCATGCGCACCGCGTTCAGGTCGTTGGTGGCGCGCGACATCAGATCGCCGGTGCGGTGGGCGTGGAAGTACGCCAGCGGCAACCGCTGCACGTGCGCGAAGAACGCGTTGCGCAGGTCGTACTCGATCTCCCGCGACGCGCCGACGATGATGCGCCGCATCAGGAACCGGAACAGCCCGCCCGCCAGCGCCAGACCGAGCAGGCCGCCGGCATACTGCGCCAGCTTGCCCCGCGTCACGTCCGCGGTCAGATCGTCGATGGCGTAGCGCAGCACCCACGGCGCCAGCAGCGACAACGACGTCGTGACGACGAGACAGAGCAACCCGACGGCGAACTGGCGCCGGTAGCGCAGCACGTAGGGCAGCAGGCGGGCAACGGGGGACATGAAGCGGAGGTCTTTACGTCGGCGTGCCGGCGAGGCGCCGGCCGCGCGCAGGAGCTGCCTTGCCCCGCGGGGCCTGCAGCGATGCCAGCTTCCGGCCCGCCGCCTGCAGCGTCTCGTCGCGCTTGCAGAACGTGAAGCGCACCTTGGTGCGGCCCTGCGCCGGGTCGTGATAGAAGCTGCTGCCGGGCACGGCGGCCACCCCGACCTCGCGCACCAGGTACCGGACGAACTCGACATCGTCGGCGAACCCGAAACGGCCGACGTCGGTCATCACGTAGTACGCGCCCTGCGGCTTGAAGCAGACGAACCCGCGCGGCTCGAGCAACCCCAGCAGCAGGTTCCGGCGGCGCTGGTACATGGCGGCCAGGTCGGCGTAGTAGGCGTCCGGCAACGCCAGCGCCGCGGCCCCCGCCTCCTGCAGCGGCGCGGCGGCGCCGACGGTCAGGAAATCGTGCACCCGGCGAATCGCGTCGGCCAGCCGGCGCGGCGCGATGGCCCAGCCGACCCGCCAGCCGGTCACGCTGTAGGTCTTCGACAGGCTGTTGATGGTGACCGTCCGATCGGCCATCCCCTCGATGGCCGCCATCGGCACGTGCCGGCGGCCGTCGAAGACGATGTGCTCGTAGATCTCGTCGGTGATCGCCAGCACGTCCCAGCGCTGGCACAGCGCGGCGATGATGCCCAGTTCGTCGGGACTGAACACCTTCCCCGTCGGATTGTTCGGACTGTTGATGATGATGGCCCGGGTCCGATCGTTGAAGGCGGCCGCCAGGGCGTCCGGGTCGAAGCTCCAGTCCGGCTCGTGCAATGTCACGTAGCGCGGGATCGCCCCCGACAGCGCGGTGTCCGGGCCGTAGTTCTCGTAGAACGGCTCGAACACCACGACCTCGTCGCCCGGATCGAGCGTCGCCAGCAGCGTCGCCACCATCGCCTCGGTCGCGCCGCAGCAGACCGTGATCTGCGCCTCGGCATCGACCGGCACGCCGTAGCGGCGGGTGAACTCGCGCGCCACCGCCTGCCGCAGCGACGCCGCGCCCCAGGTGATCGCGTACTGGTTGATGTCGGCCGTGATGGCGTCGCGGGCCGCCGCCTTCACCGCCTCCGGGGCGGCGAAGTCGGGGAACCCCTGCGACAGGTTGATCGCGTCATGGGCGTCCGCCAGGCGGGTCATGTCGCGGATGACCGACTCGGTGAACTGGAGGCTCCGTCGTGATCCGTTCCGCGCGGGCATTGGTAGAGTATACGGTTCTTCACGGAACCGCACGAACCGCCCGGTGCCGGTCCGGGCCGCCGATCTGGTACGCAAGTACTTGAAATAAAACGGGTTCTTCGCTATAACACTGCATAATTCGAACCTCGGGACGCCGCAGGAGCCTATTGATGCACAAATTCTCAGTCCGCTGCAGACTAGCAGCCCGTGGTGGAACCCCGCGTTGCACCGAGATTGGCGCTGCGCCCGCGTGGCAAGGCGCGACGAGGGAGCAAATTGGGGCATTTGTGACCAAGGAGCAACGCCGCCACGCGGGACAGGGAGCAAATTGGGAAATTTGCGACCGCAGCGCCAATCGAATGCAGCGGGGCTTTCACCACGGGCTGCTAGCGCGTGTCATTCTGCTCGCCGCCCTCGTCAGCGCCGCGCCGCCGGCCGCCGACGCACAGCGGACCGCCGCGGGCGAAGACCAGCTTCTGCCGCTCACCGCCTTCGCGCCGACCCTGCTCGGCATGTACCGGAAGGTGATGGAGATCGACTCCGAGATCAAGAAGTTCACCGACCAGTACGGCCTCGACCTCGACCTTGCGCGCGCGGTCGTCATCCACGAATCGGGCGGCAACGGGTCGGTCGTCTCGATCGACGGCGCCCGCGGCTACTTCCAGGTGATGCCGGCCACCTTCCGCGAACTGCGGGTCGACACCAACATCGAGGGAGGCATCAAGTACCTGTCGCAGCAGGTGAATCGGTTCGGCCGCGAAGACTACGCGCTGGCCGCCTACAACGCCGGGCCGGGCCGTGTGTCCCAGAATCGGCCGATGTATCTGGAAACGCTGCAATACGTCGTGCAGGTGAGCGACTACCGGAACGTCCTGAAGCTCTACGACACCTCCATCCGGCACCACGCACTCAACATCAAGCTCGAAGCGGTGCAGGAGGGCGATAGCTGGTTGTCGCTGTCCGAACGCCTCGGCGTCCCGATTCTGCAGCTCAGGCTGCACAACCCGTTTCTCGCCAACCGGGCGCTGCGCGTGGGCCAACTCGTCGCCTATCCCCCCACGCCGCGCACCGACCTGTTCACCCCGGAGGGCGACCACCTGCTGTATCGCACCCGGCACGGCGACAACTACCTGCGGCTCGCCTTCATCCTCGAGGTCCCGCTCGATGACCTGCGCGACGCCAACAGCCTCTGGCGTCTGCAGAGCCTGCCCGCCGGTCAGGTGCTCAGCATTCCGATGGCGTGGGAGGGGAAGCACGCCGAGCACCAGGTGCAGGCGGGCGACAATCTGAAAGAGATTGCCGAGCGGCTTGAGTCGACGCCCTGGCGCATCATCCGCGACAACGGCCTGTGGGCCCAGCAGCTTACCCCCGGTACGACCCTGCGCGTGCGCCCCGAGGCGCCGCGGCCCACCTTCGTCACCTACCGCGTCGCGAGGGGCGACAACCTCGGCCGCATTGCCGAACGGTACGGCACCAGCGTGCGCGCCATCCAGGCCGCCAACGGCATGGGCCGCAACACCCTCATCCGCATCGGGCAGAGCCTGCGCGTGCCGTCCGCCGCGAACTAGAACCGGTGCGACCTGACGGCCAGCGGTCGACAGAGCGCGATTGGGCCGTCTCGCGCTACAATGGATGCACGGTCCTGATACGACCGGCGCGCAACGGGCGGGCCCCGACACCCGCCCGCCGGTATTTCTGCCAAGGAGGGGGCGACACGGCTTCGACGGGGATAGGCGAACACGGGAGGCATGCCGAGCACCATCGACTCGCAAATCCGATGGAAAACACCATAACTGCGGAACCGCAGCTCGCTTTCGCCGCCTAAACAGGCGACGACGTTCCCCTCGCCTTTGCCTGCGGGGTGGGACGGAACGTCATACAGCAGGCTGGCCACGACCTGGGGCGACGACGGGTCACGGTGAGATTTTCCGACGCTCAGCCATCGGCGGTTTTGGCCGCGTTCTCACGCCGACGGTGAAACCACAGACGCGGACACGCATGTAGATTCCTGTGGGGACATATCTTCGGACGCGGGTTCGACTCCCGCCGCCTCCACCCAGCCGTCGCTCGCCGGTTTGCTCAGCGAGCTATGGCTGTCCCGCCAAAGCCTTGGCGACGGCGGGCCTGTTCCCATTAGCCGTCGCTCGCTCGTTTGCTCAGCGAGCTATGGCTGGCCCGCCAAAGCCTTGGCGCCGGCGCGCTCGCCGGTCTGATGCGCTTTCCACTCCGGCTCGTTGTCCCGGTCGTCCGTGCAACCGGGCCAAGGCCACCAGGACCCAGGCAGCGCTAATCGCAAAGCTGAAGGAACGGGGAATGTTGGCAGCGTAACGGGTAGAGTGAACAGCATCTCCAACAAGAACGGAGGAAGAATCCAGCGAGGGGATCGGTCCATGCTATCCTACGATAGGAGGTAAGCAGATTGGACAGTTCTCTCGCGATGGCGGCCGCATACAAGCTGGCGCTGCCAGCAATGAGAGCAATCGAAGAGTTGCTCCCGCAGTATATTCATGCTGTCGAGGCTCGTGAAAAGAAGAACGAGTCTGTCAATGAGTGGCTTGCAGAAGCTACGGCGTGCAGGAGGTGCGAGACGCCGTTCGTTCGCGTAGAGAGACCTGAACCTCCACGTCTCGTTGGGCATTTTGGTCCGGTGTACGGAATCGCTTGTAAGCGATGCAACGCTTCGGTGTATCCTCCACCAGAACTGCATTTGATGCTACGAGCCAAGGAGTTCTTAAAGGCAGCATTGAGTCTTAACAGCCCGGCATCGTCGGAAGAACGTCCGATCCACGTCGTGCTTTTCCTTCTGTACCATGCTTCAGAGCTGTACCTTAAGTGTCTTGGAACCTATACGTACTACATAGGAAACACGCCGATCGACCTGGCCACCTACGAGACAGAAAACAAAGAGGACCCGGATGAAGAGCCGGACAAGCTATTCCTGAGCCATGCGCTTACACATGGGTTTGCGCGTATACCGCGTCCGGTGCAACACCGCCTAGTCTGTTTCGCCAAGGAGCAGAACACAGATATTGAAAAGGTAATCGGAGCGATTCCTGAAGCAGTGAATCTATTCTGCCGATATCCCTGGGCGACCCCAAAGTACGAGGCTGCAATCGAGACGGTGCCTTACAGCGAAGAGGAACTAGTACCTATTCTGTGCAATATTTGCCGTGTTCTCGGGTCGTTTACAGGCAAGGAGCACCGAGGTTCTGCATAGGGCTAGGAAGAATGAACAGTACGCCGCGGCGATGCTTCTTCAGCAGCCCCGCGTGGGTGAACGTCGATCTGCACGTCTACGTGCTGGCCAAGCTTATTGAGCACGGTCATCAGCCGGTCAATGGTGAAGCGGCTAAGCTGCACGTTACGAATGCGGGTAAAGTCCGCATGGCTGATACCGGTGCGGCCCTCGGCCTTACGCGTCGAAAGCCCTTCATCGTCAAGAATGCCAATGATGCGGGCTGCCAGATGCGCCTTGGTCTGCTGCACGTCGGCGTCCGCGCGGCCGAAGTCACGGAAGACATTGCCGCTGCCGTACACCAGTTCACCATCGTCGGCTGTTTTGCTCATGGCTGAAACTCCTTCTTCAATCGTTTCAGACGCTCGCGGATCAGATCGATCTCCTTCGTCGGTGTCTTGATGCCCTGCTTCGCCTTTTTCTGAAAAGCGTGCACAACCCAAAGCCGCTCCCCGAGTTGCAGCGCGTAGACCGTCCGATACGCATCGGTGCGATACTTGAGCGCCACCTCGAATACGCCGGAGCCGAAACCTTTCAGCGGCTTGGCGATGTCGGCCTTTTGGCCTTCGGCTGCGACCGTCAGCGCCCGCAGGATCTCATCCTGCACCCCTTCGGGAAAGCCGGCGAACGCCTTGCGGGCCGCCTTGATCCACGAGACCGGCCGCGTATCTCTGCTTCTCACGGGGTATGGTGTCAAATATGTCACCATCCGTCAACTCAAGGCGCTCCTGGTATTGTCAAGTTGCTGGTGAATGCCCTAGTTTGGAGCCCAATATGCTGTCGCGAGAGCAGCTCTCGACCGCAACTGCTTGGGGGTTGGATACGGCCGGTTTCGCTCAAGTTGACAATACCCCAGAGGCCGATCGCTAGAGCGGCCCTCGGTTCGATGACGATCGGGATGTCACTGAACAGGAGGTCCTCCTTGCGAGGAGCGTTGCCACAATGTTGCCACGACTGGGGTCGACTCGCGGGGACTCCAGGAGACTGGAGGGGACGACCGCATGGCTGGAACGTGAGGACCGACAAAGACTTAGCGCCAGAAGTCCTTTGCCATCATTAACTTAGAAAATCACGTGGTTCGGGTTCGACTCCCGCCGCCTCCACCCAGCCGTCGCTCGCTCGTTTGCTAAGCGAGCTATGGCTGGCCCGCCAAAGCCTTGGCGACGGCGGGCCTGTTCCCATTAGCCGTCGCTCGCTCGTTTGCTCAGCGAGCTATGGCTGGCGGACACCTTGCACGTCCCACGTGCATGCCCGGCCGCAACATCGTCTATCTCCTCCAGTCCGAGCAACACCCGCAGCAGCACTACGTCGGCCTGACGCAGAATCTGCGACGTCGGCTCGCCGCCCACAACGCAGGCCGGTCGACGCATACGGCGAAGCATCGACCGTGGCGTGTCGTTACCGCGATCTGGTTCGAGGACGCGGCCCACGCCCGCGACTTCGAGCGGTATCTGAAGAGCGGCTCGGGACGGGCATTCGCGAAACGGCACTTCCGCTGAGACCCAGACCACCCACGGGGCCGTCGGGGTGTTGTACCTGTCACCGGTCACCCAATAATCCCCAACTGTGGTCACTGAAAACTCCTCAACTCGACAACAGAGGGAGGGGTTTTTCCACGGGCGTTTAGCGTCGGAGCTTGAGATACTACTCGCACGCTTCGATCAGCGACGGCGGAGCTGGCTCGTCAAGTGCCTGCTGCTCGTGACACATGTCTCACCGGCACATTCTTCTGCCTGCACTCTGCGTCCAATTGAACTCGCCTTGCCGCCGTCGATTGCGCGTCCGCATCCGTGACAACGATCAGATACGCGCCCTGCCTTCCGCGGATTGCCCGCAACTCTCGTGGGTACCGTTCTCGAACCCATTGCTCGCCGGACCTGCTCCCGGCCGGAAGCGGGAGTGTCCTGATATCCCGAGCACCGAAGTTCCTGCGCCTCAGGAACCGCCGTACGAACGAGTCGGTCTGCGAGTCTTCGCAGAGCAGCACGATGCGGACCCCGCTCACTTTTCCCAGCCCCTCGCCACGGTCTCGGACAACGACAGCCCGTCAATCGCGCGTTCCGGCTTGCTGCTGACCCGCGCCGGGCCATCCTTGTCCCGGCAAAACCAGCGGCCTTTCGCGCCGGCCATGTAGTCAATCGTCACCGGATGATGAGAGACCAGCACCGCCTGCTCCAGCGTATCCCCACAACGGTCAACAACCTCGGCGAGCCACGGCTGCACTTCCCTGAGGGCGAGATAATTGTCCGGTTCGTCCAGGAACAACGATGTGCGGCGGCTCGTTGACAGAAAGAGCAAACAGTACAGCGCCACCAGCGCCCGTTGGCCATCCGAAAGCTGACCGAAGCCGTAACGGTTCGATCGGTGCTCGTCAGCCGATTCGAAGAATGTCACTTTGAGCGCGCGCGAATTCTCCCCCGATTCGGTCAGGCTGAGGGAGTCGAACCCCGGCAGCGCCTCGCGTAGGGCGGCGAACAGGCCAACGATGGAACCCATGTTCTCCTGCGCGGCGTGACGATACCAGCCAACGAAATTCTGCATCAGCGGATCGAGGAATTCGTCTTCGGTCCTCGTTTCCGGCTCGAAGAACGGGGGGCACGGGCTGGCGATGACGAAGCTGGCTATCTCCTCCTTGAACCGGGTCAGCTTCTGGTTGTCGTGGCGCTCGTTCAACGCACCGACGCCCGATTGCGACCAATCGAAAGGATACGACGGACCCTTCTTGAAGTCGTCATGATAGAGCTGGGCGGTGCCTTTCCGGAATGCGAAGAGCGGATTCTCGTCGTACTCGAGCAACTCCTCGTTAATCCGCATCATGCGGCGGTCGCGGTCGTGTTCGATTTCCAGGACATAGTGGTACGCATGTTCATCAAGCTCCAGGTCGAGCTCGAAACGCTGTTCGTTTCGGGCTTGGGTCATGGACAGATCGCGCGCGGGGAATGCATCGCCGATCCTGGCTCCTCGAACCAGAAGTTTCTGAATTCCGCTCAGGACACTCAGGACCGATGTCTTGCCGCTGCCATTGGGGCCAAGGAGAATATTGGCCTCGTCGAGCATCAATTCAAAGTTGATCAAGCAGTGGAAATTATCTGCATAGAACCTTGTGATCATGGAGGCTATCCTCTGTCCATGCCGGGGCGCGCACCGAGTCTTGGCTGCCGCCAGTCTGTGCGACCACTCGACTTGACACGCCCAGCGACCTCGCCGACCGAACGACACGACCGCCGCCAGCGTCTCGCGGCTGAGCGTGTGCACCCGGTGGGAGACCCGCGGTTCGTGTACCCCTCCACGTCGTCCTCATGGTCGACGTAGGTGTTGCGGGACTGCACCCTCCAATCGTACCCTGAGGTTGCCCCGATCATGCTCAGCTACTCAGCATAGTCGGATCAACTTCAACCGGCGCCGTGGTTCGCACGTCCGACTCGTCACTCATCGCACGACCACTATTCCGAGACCAGCACCTTCGCCGGCTCGATGGCCGCGGCCCGCCGGGCCGGGGGGAGGCACTCGAGAAGGGGAGCGGCGCGACGGCGGTCCGCTGCGCCGTGGTTCGGACACGGACGGTGTCCAAGCTGCGAACGATACTGCTGCTGCGCGTCAGGTACCTGTTGTAACAACCGGGGCGGGCGACGCTCCTTTCCGAGGAAGTGTGGGTGCGGGGCGCGCCTGGGGGCCGCGTGGCGCGAAACCGGAATGGCTGCCGGACGACGAGGCGCTACGACTGCTGGCTGCGGTGCCCGACGCCAACGTGCCAAGCGGCAGCTGATCGCTTCGGCGCTGGATTCCTGGCCCGCGCTTGAAGAGGGATTCCACGCTCCCCTTGCGGATCGCGCCGCCGCATTGCGCGACGGTCACAGCCGCGTGCGCCGAGGGGTGGGCCAGCGCGTGCGGCAACTGTCGGTCGTCCCCCAGCATCCTCCGAACCTACTCGGATATGCTGCCTGAACCTCGTACGACCTCGCGCCCGATGACGATGTCCAGACAACCCGACGAGAATCCCAGCAGAACGACGCACGCTAAGCAAGGCACGAATTTGCGCTTCATCGCTTCTCTCCCCGATCCTCTCTGACGTTGCGACAAGGGGGCAAGTTCCGGCTTCCGGGCAAACTGCCTGGCCGCTCCCGACCGGTCGGAGAGCGCTGCGCATGCAGTGCCGGTCCTCCGCGACAACGGAGCGGCGCCTCCTGGCACGAACGTCGGAAATCTCCGCCACCACACCTCCAGGTCGAGGTTGTCGGCGGCATCTTCCCGACCCGATGCCGACGTGGTCCGGATGCAAGGTCCGACGTGGCCGGGACGTCGAGGGCGAGGCCACCGCCCCGCGCACGCCGACCGGCGTCTCCTCCCTTGACAATCTACCGGTCGCTGCTAGTCTGGTAGCCACTCTACCTTTGGAGGGGCGCGACGTGGCACGACCACCAGCAAGCGACGACCAGCTCGGACTGCTGCAGGGCACGCTGGACATGCTGATTCTCCAGACGCTCCGGCCGGGTCCGGCACACGGACACCAGATCGCCACCACCATCGAGCGGACCTCCGACCACGTGCTGCAGTTGGACCACGGGTCGCTCTACCCCGCGCTCCACCGCCTGATCAAGCGGGGCTGGATCACCGGGACGTGGGGCGTCTCCGCGAACAACCGGCGGGCGAAGTTCTACGCCCTCACCGAGACGGGACGCCGGCAACTCGTGCGGGAAGCGACCAGGTGGGAGCGGATGGTCGAGGCCGTCGGACGCGTCATGCGGCCGGCGGAAGCCGAGGAGGCGCCGCAATGAGGCTGCCGTCCTGGCTGTACAGGCTGTTTCCGTATCTCGGCCGGCGCCAGGCGGACGAGGACCTGAAGGAGGAGCTGCGGCTCCACCTGGAGATGGAGCGGGAGCGCCACCGCGACGCCGGCGTCCCGGAGGACAAGACCCTGCGGGCGGCGCGGCAGACGCTGGGCAACACGACCCTGATCCGCGAGCGCACCCGCGACGTCTGGGGCTGGCGCTGGCTCGACGACCTGGGACGCGACGTGCGCCATGCGGTTCGCGGGTTGGGGAGAAGTCCCGGCTTCGCGGCCACCGTCGTGCTCGTGCTCGCGCTGGGCATCGGCGCCAACTCGGCGATGTTCGGCATCGTCCACGGCATGCTGATCCGGCCGCTGCCGTATCCCGATTCGGAGACAATCGTCCAGGTCGGTGAACCGCAGCGGGGAATCCCGGGTGCGCCGTTGTATATGTCCAACAGCACGATGCCGCACGTCGTGGAAGAGGCCGAGTCGTTCGAGCAGCTTGCCGCCTACCGGGAGAGCTCCGCCGACTGGGACGGCCCGGACGGCGCGGTCACCCTGACCGGCGCCTCGGTCTCGCCCGCACTCTTCCCCCTGCTGCGCGCGAGACCCCACCTCGGTCGGCTGTTCACCGAGGAGGAGGCCCGGATGGGGGCCGACGGGGTGGTGCTGCTGAGCCATCGGGCCTGGACCACCCGCTTCGGCGCCGATTCCGACGTCGTCGGTTCCGTTGTGACCCTCTACGACACGCCGCACACCGTGGTCGGCGTGCTCGAAGAGGGCTTCTACTTCCCGAACCCCGACGGCGAGTTCTGGGAGCCCCTCGTCATGCCGCCCTTCACGCCGCCGCAACAGGAGGGCGTGGGCTTCGTCGTGCTGACCTTCACGACGCTGGGACGGCTCCGGGACGGCGTCTCGCCGGAACGGGCCGCGACCGAGGTCCGCACCATTCTGCAGCGCAACGACGACGGCATGACCCGCCGCGCGATCCAGCGCGGGGATACCGCCGGGGATACCCCGGAGATCGAGGTCCGGGTGGTGCCGTTGCAGGACGAGCTGGTCGCCGGGTATCGGCCCGCCCTGCTGGCCCTGACCGCGGCGACCCTGCTCGTGCTGTTGATTGCCTGCATCAACGTGGCGGGGCTGTTGCTCGCGCGCGGGGTCGCGCGGCGGCGCGCGCTGGCCGTCTGTGCGGCGCTCGGCGCCGGCCGCGGCCGGCTCCTGCGGCAGCTCCTGACCGAGAGCGTCCTGTTGAGCGTGGGCGGGGGCGCGCTCGGGCTGGCCGCCGCGACCACCGTCCTGCGCGCGGCGCCGGCGCTGGTGCCGGGCGACATCGCGCGGCTCCACGAAGTGTCGGTCGATGGAGTGGTATTGGCGTTCACCCTGGGGCTGTCGGTCGCCGTCGGGCTGCTGTTCGGCGCCGCGCCCGCGTGGCAGTGGTTCCGGCGCCCCCTCGTTCACGCGCTGAACGAGGGGGGCGCGCAGTCCGCGGGCGGCTTCCGGCTGCTGCGCTCGAGCCGGACGCGGTCTCTGCTGGCGACCTCGCAGGTGGCGCTCGCGCTGTTGCTGCTGGTCGGGGCGGGCCTTCTGCTCCGGAGCTTCGTGGGGCTCATCACGGTGGAGCGCGGGTACGACCCGGCCAACGTGGTCGCCGCCCGCATCTCCAACCCCGCCCTCGGCTTCCCGGTATCCGGGTTGACGCCGGAGATCATGGCCGAGCTGAGGACGGCAAGCCTGCGTTTCTCCGAGGCGCTCCTCGACGGAACGGAGCGGCTGGCGAGTCTGCCCGGCGTGAGCGCGATCGGGCTGTCGTCGGGCCTGCCGCTGGCGAGCAGCAACCGGAGCACCGCCGCCGTGAGCGTCGACGGCCGCCCCCCTCCGAGCGACCCGAGCGAGTTGCCGCAGGCAGGTCTCCAGTTGACCAGTCCAGGGTACTTCGACGTCATGCGGCTGCGCCTGCGCCGGGGGCGTCTGTACAGCCGGCTGGACGCAGCCGGCAGTCCGCGCGTCGTCGTCGTCAACGAGACCTTCGCGCGCGCCCTCTTCGGCGGCGAGCCCGCCATCGGGCAGCGGGTGCGGTTCCGGGCCGGGCGCGACGGCGGGGATGAGCCGTGGGAGGTGATCGGCGTCGTGGCGGATATCCGCTACGAGGGCCTGACCTTCACCGACCCGACCCCGGAGGCGTTCTTCTCGACGCACCAGATCGAGGAAGCGCCGGCATTCAGCTACTTCGGTCCCGCGTTTATCGCTGCGCGGACCGCCGGCGATCCGCTGGCGGTGATCCCCTTCCTGCAGGAGGCGGTGACCGAGGCGCATCCGCAGGCGAGTCTCGACCAGGTGATGACGATGGACGCCCGGCTGTCCTCGGTCGTCGCCCAACCACGCTTCTACGCCGCGTTCGTCGGCTTCTTCGCGGCGCTCGCGGTGTTCCTGGCCGCGTTCGGCGTCTACGGCCTGCTCAGCTACACCGTCGCGCAGAGACAGGCGGAGATTGCGATCCGGATGGCCCTGGGCGCGCAGCGCGGCGATGTGCTCGCGCTGGTCGTCAGCCAGGGCGCCGGGCTGGTGGGGGCCGGCGCCGTCCTCGGCCTCGCGGCGGCCGCGGCGTCGAGCCGCATTCTGGAGAGCTTCCTCTACGGCGTCGCCACCGGCGACATCCTCACCTTCATTGGGGCGCCGGTCGTGCTGGTCACAGTGGCGCTCGTCGCCTGCTGGCTGCCGGCGCGGCGGGCGACCCGCGTCGAACCGATGAGGACGCTCCGTTTCGAGTAGGGGCAACCCTTGTGGTTGCCCTGTTCGTCAGCCGGAGCAACGAAGATCCGCGGTCCGGAGTCGGGATGTCTCGGGCGGAGGCGCCGCAATCGAGGTGGCGGACAACGACCATTTACTGTGAAGATTGGATACGATGCGTCCAATTTTCATGATACCGTGACCGGTGATGATCCCCCGCGACGGACATCGCAAGGCGCTCGATCGTCTCCTCTCCCGCGCTCCCGTCGTCGCTCTCCTCGGGGCGCGTCAAGTCGGCAAGACGACGCTGGCCCGCGAGGTCGCGCGGCGCCGGAAGGGATCGACGCACTTCTTCGATCTCGAGTCGTCCGCCGACGCCGCGCGCCTCGCGGACCCGCTACTCACGCTGTCGCCGCTGCGAGGTCTCGTCGTCATCGACGAGGTCCAGCGGCGTCCCGGTCTCTTTCCGAGCCTGAGGGTCCTGGCCGACCGCCCCCGGCGCCCCGCGCGGTTCCTCGTCCTCGGCAGCGCCGCTCCGGACCTGCTGCGGCAGAGCGCCGAGACCCTCGCCGGGCGCATCGCGCACTACGAGCTGCCCGGCTTCACGCTTCCCGAGGTGACCCCGCTCGACACGGATCGCCTCTGGCTGCGAGGCGGCTTCCCGCCGTCCTATACGGCGCGCAGCCACGCCGACAGCTATCGCTGGCGCGGCGACTTCATTCGCACCTTCCTCGAGCGCGACGTGCCGCAATTCGGCATCGCCATCCCGAGCGCGGTCCTTGAACGCTTCTGGTCGATGCTGGCCCACTATCACGCGCAGGTGTGGAACGGATCGGAGCTCGGCCGGGCGTTCGGCGTCTCCCATCACGCCGTGCGCCGGTATCTCGATGCCCTCGAGTCGACCTACATGCTGCGGAGCCTGAAGCCCTGGAGCGCGAATCTCAAGAAACGGCAGGTCAAGTCCCCGAAGGTCTACATTCGCGACTCCGGGCTCCTGCATCACTTCCTGGGTCTGACCACCCGCGCAGAACTCGATCGCCATCCCAAGATCGGCGCGTCCTGGGAGGGCTTCATCATCGAGAACCTGATCCAGGCCCTCGGCGTCGACGCGCGGCAGTGCTACTTCTGGGCAATGCACTCGGGGACGGAAATCGACCTCGTCGTGCAACGCCGATCCCGGCTGCGCGGCTTCGAGATCAAGCGCACGAGCGCGCCCACCCTGACCCGCTCGATGCGTTCGGCGATCGACGACCTCGGGCTGAGTCGACTCGACGTGATTCACGCCGGCGATCACAGCTTTCCGCTGGCGAGGCATGTGCACGCCGTCGCCGGAACGCGAATCCTGGACGATCTCTGAACGCGTGGACCTTCTACACGTGATCCGGTGCGCACAGGAGTGAGACGCATGAAGCGGTGAACGAACCCAGGACCGATCTGACGCAGGGCAGCTCACCGCGTGGCGGACCGCACCAGATCCAGACCACGCTGCCGAAGAAACTGCTGCAGCCGCGCGAACTGTTCAGCTTCGTCTGCTTCCCATCCGGGGAGTGGGCGGCTGGGCCAGCCGAAGACGGTGCCGGCTGGATACTGCAGGAGCTTCTGCTGCAGGCGCTCAAACGATCCCCCGGAGCGATACGGATCTACCGAGAACTCAAGGCCATCCAGCGGATCGCGCGTGACGCTGATCCGGGGCTCCTGCATCACCTGCTCGATATGACGTTTCAGCTCGGCCTTGACCGCGTCGTGGGCGAGGTCTCGCACTCGATTCAGTTCCTCGAGTTCCAATCGCCATCCGTGTCCTTCAGCCAGGGCGAGCGCCAAAACCGTTTGCAGCCGCCAACCCACCCACCACTGTTGATTCCATCGCACGGACTCGGAAGGCCGGTCGTCCCGGCCCAGCGCCTCCTCGTGCCAGTGGGTCAGTTGCCGCCAGAGCGCGTCCTTGGCTGCTGCCGTACCGTAGTCCCGCAAGGTCTCCGCGGCGTCGCGCACAACGTCCGTATCGGGATCCTCCAGCGCCTCCACAGCCAGGGCCGTCAGCTCGGAGCCGCCATGCAGATCGGCCACGCGCTTCAATACACTCTGGAAGCAGCGGGTCCGACGGGACAGCGCGGTCCGGATCAGGTCCAGCCCCTCGTCGGGACTGACTCTCAGGAGATAGGCGAGCAGCGCATCGTGGGGAGGACACGCAACGTTGTCCAGCCGCGGGCGGAGCCATCGAAGAACCCTCGGGAGGACCGCGGCGGACGCGTAGCGGAGCAGGAGACGGCTGGCAAGGTACGGGGTGGCCGACAGTTCCACCTGCGTCATCAGCTCCTGGTCCAGCTCGGGCAGCGTCGTGTCCGGGAGCACGCCGAGCGTGGCGGCGTCCATGGTGCTGGTTCCGCTCCTGATCTCCTGGAGAATTCGCTGCCGTCCCTCTGCCGGCGCCAGCTCGTGCAGGCGACGCAGCGCGGCGTCCCGCAGCGGCTCCTCCCTGCCCGAGTCCCCCGCTGGCCGATCGAGGATCTCTCGCAGCACAGGCAGGAAATCGGGATGACGGACGGCTCTCCAGTAGTTCTCGAGCAGTTCCCGCTGCTCTTCTTCGGAGAGCAGGCCGAACACGCCGGGCAGGCGGGTGCGCAGGACCTCGGCATCCCGTTCGACCGACTCCGAGCGAATATTGGCGACCAGAGTCACGGCGCTGATGGCAAGCGCGCGGCCCTCCTTTGCGGCGACCGCGCCGGCGAGGTCCTCGACACACCGATCCCGGATCTCCTGATAGGCGTTTCGACGATCCACGTACGTAGCAGGCGGCGTCCCCGTGGAGACCGCGTAGTCGGGGTGCTGCGTCAGGTAGGTCAGGAACGCCAGATCCCGCAAGAACTGCCGTCGAACAGGATAGTGGGGATCCCTCAGTCTCAGCATCATTTCCCTGACCGCATGCTCCCTGAGCGGCGCCGGCACCCCCATCAGTCCGAAAGAAATCGCACTTTGGCAGGATGTGACCGCACGCGGGTAGTGGTCCAGGATGGCCTCCACCGCCCCGGCCGTGCCCTGGAATCGCAGAACGCTGCACGCTGCGTCGAGCGCGGTCCTGTCGCCGTCAGCGCGCAACACGGCCATCGCTGCCGCGATCTGGCGCTGCTGCACCGAGGGGTCGGCTTCAACGAGTTCCAGGTCGATGACGTTGGACACCACGGGCAGCACTGCATAACGATCTGCGGGTCGGACCCGTCGGGAAACGACGAAGAGACGATAACGGCCAGGCCGTTCGAAGCGCAGGTGCTCGTTGAGCACCAGACTCGCCGACATGGACTCCGGACCCAGGAACTCGGGGGGCGTGGACAGCCCTCCGCCGATGAATCCGAAAACCCCGGCGCCAAAGTAGTCCTCCAACGGATCGACCGCCCCCGCCGCGGGAGTCACGGTGGGAAGGTCCAGGTCAAGGCGGCCGCTGCGGTCGTAGCTTCGCGGCTCGAGTCGGTATGTGTCCGGAATCCGGCTGGAAAAGGAGAGCTGCAGGCGAATGACCTCTCCCATCGCGAACCGCCGCCGGCCGTTCTCGATCGTGACGGTGAGGCTGACGCCGTCCGGGTTCTCGGCCAGCCGCCGCCGGTGTTCAGTCTCGAACGCCTCCTGAGCGGAAGCCCCCGCAGCCGCGGCGACCTGGAAGAGGACGCACGCCGTCAGCATCCGACGCGGACGGCCCCTCGACATGTTCGGACCGAACAGCCCGGGCACACGCCCCAAGGCTGCAAATCGATAGCGCATCGGCTCCCCCTCATCGGCCGCGTACCAACGTGGGACGGGAGGTGTTCTTCTACTTGTTGGACACCGAGAACGGGCGTGAGGCACCGGCCGCGGCGGCAAAGTGCCGCACGTCCCGCCAGGCCGGCCGGCGCCCCTCGCGCCACCATCGCGGCCGGTTCACCGAACCGGACCGAACCGGCTCCGAAGATAGTCCGCGAACGCGGCGTCGAACACCCCCGGCGTCATTCCGAGCGTGTCCTCGAAGGGAGCGGCGGTGAGTCCTTCCGGTCCGATCGCGTGCATGAACGCGCCGACTGCCGCCTGACCCCACTCGGCCGCGACGAAGTCGAACGCGGCGTGCCCGAGGGCATACACGACGCGCCAGTTCTCGAACCCCGCGCGCCCTTCGGCAGCGGACAGCGCCGGGAGATCGCCGGACGCGACCAGGCCGCGCAGGATTTCCTGGTCGGTGTCCGACCATGTTCCCGCCGCGTAGTCCGCGAGCCCTTTGTCGAACCAGAGGGGAACTCTGCCCCTGACCTCCCCCGAGCGCGTAATCGCCTCGGAGACGAACACATGGGTCAGCGAGCGAGCGAGCAGCTGAACGAGGGCGTCGCCCCACTCCTCGACGACCACCCCGATAGAGTAGCTAACCGGTTCCGACAAGGGGCTGGTCCTGGGGCCTGCCCAAGGGACATCGCGCAACCGGTCGAACTCCTCGCGCGAATAGGCGATCAGCGTCGTCCTGAACGGCAGATCTTCGGCGAGAAGCCCGCTCACCCGCCGATACGCCTGCTCCGAAGCCGTCTCGACGCGGTCGACGTCGTCCGCCAGCGCGGCGCCGTAGTGGATCTCGAAATGCTCTGTTTCCGACACCTGCCACTCGACCGCCGCGACCGAGCCGGGCGCCTGTGTGCGCTGTTCCGCACCCGTCCCCGCGGCCCGGGTGGCGTGGGCCACACCGTGCCGCGGCCATACGGCGGCGCCGATTCCCGCGCACAGCAGCAGCGCCAGAGCCCATGCCGCAACCCGTCTGTGAAGACCGGGGCGGGCGTCGCAGGGCCGATCCAGTATCCGCCGAATCCGTGTGTCGAGAATGCCGTCGCCCGCGCCGAGCGCCGGCGCCACCGCACCTTCGCGCCACTCCTCGAGGGCGGCGAGCGCCGAGGCGTAGCCCACGCGGTCGCCGCTCACCAGGACCGCCACGTCGTCGCAGCAGTGTTCCCGCTCGGTCCGAATCCGGCCCGACACCCACCAGACGGCCGGGTGGTAGAAGAGGACCGTCTCCCCCAGCGACTGCAGCAGGTTGACCAGATAGTCGTGCCGGCGGATGTGGGCCAGCTCGTGCGCCAGAATCGCCTCGATCTGCCCCGGCGTCAGGTTGGCGAGAGCGGCCACCGGCAGCAGGACGATCGGCCGCATCCAGCCGATGACGGTCGGCGTGCCGACCAGACGCGACTCTACGACGCGCACGGCGTCCACGAGGCCGAGGCGTGACGCCAGCCGCGCCGCCGCCTCCTGCCAGCGCGAGACCGGCGCGGCGAGTCCGGCTTCATGGAGCCGGTGCACGCGCCAGAGTCCGCCGCCCATCCGCACCAGCAGCAGGGAGACCCCGGCGAGCCATATCGTCACGACCGCCGGCAGCGCCGCGGCAAGACCCGCTTGGACCGCGTCCATCGAGTCGCGGACGACGAGTGGGTTGTCGACCGTCGAACCGTTTCCGAGTTCACGGGCCGCAGCTCGATCCGCACGCTCGAAGGGCTCGCTCGTACGCTCCGCCTGCCAAAGGACCGTCGCCGTCACCATGGGAGCGGCGAGCAGCACCGCCAGGCCACCGCACGCGACGGAGTACCGCGCGTTGGACGAGCGGCGCCGGCAGAGCCACAGGACGCCGGCGACGGCAAGGCCGAGGAGGGCGCCCTGCCACGCGAAGTGCAGCAACGTCCAGCCGGAAACCTCGATCCAGTCACTCATCGCGCTCCCTCCCGCTTCCGTGCCTGCTCGGCCAGCAACTCGCGGATCTCCGCGAGTTCCTCGGGCGAGGCCTTCTTGGCAGCCAGCGCCTGCATCACCAGGCGGGCCGCCGATCCCCCGAATGCCCGGTCCGCCAGATCCCGCACGAGCTCGCGCTGCGTTGCGCGCTCGGAGCGGGCTGCGCGGTA
This sequence comes from Vicinamibacterales bacterium, assembly GCA_965220695.1. Lineage (GTDB taxonomy): Bacteria > Acidobacteriota > Vicinamibacteria > Vicinamibacterales > UBA8438 > UBA9620. The sequence continues at coordinate 2,817,238 of OZ244838.1, forward strand.
CACGTGCGTGCGCGCGGATTCGTCGCGGCGCACCAGCCGCTTCCCGGTCATGATCTGCAGCAGCTTCAACACGGTCGTGTACGCACTCTCCCGCCCCATTTCCTCCGCGACCGTCCGGACCGTGCTGGGTCCCCGGTCCCACAGGACGCGCAGAATCGCGAGCTCGGCATCGGTCGGTCGGCGGCGGGCGGTCATTGGCGCAATCCTACGAATGAGTTCGTAGACATGAGGATACGAAATGATTCGTAGAAATGTCAATACGAAAAGTCTCGTACATGCATTTCGAAACCGACCCGGCAGCGCTTCGCCGGGTCAGAGGTCCATTCGCCGATCTACTGCAGGGCCTGCCGGGCGATCCGATCCAGCCGCGGTTGATTGGACGACATCACGGCCGCGGCGCCGACCTCGTCACCTCTGTCCGGGAGCGACCATCCTGGTGACGCGGCCGACGCTCGTGTCGCCCGCATACAGGTTGTCGTGACTGTCCATGACCCAGTAGCTGGCTTCGGTGAACTGGCCGGTCCCAATCCCCATGCCGTTGCCGATCGCGCCGAGCACCTTGCCGGACCGGTCCAGCTTGAGGAACTGACCATCCTGACCGCTTGCCATCCATGGCTGGCCGTGCGAGTCGAAGTACAGGGCGCAGACGAGGTTTCTCATCTGCAGCGTCCTGAGGAAACTGCCGTCGGCCGAATAGATCACGATACGGTAGTCCTCGCGGTCGCCGATCCAGACATCGCCGTTCGCGGGATCGACGGCGAGCCCGTGGGCCGAGTTGAATTTCCCCGGGCCGACCTCGTTGCCGAACCACTGGTTGACGTAGTTCCCGTCGCTGTCGAGGTGCAGGATCCGCGAGGCGCCGATGTTGTTGGCCGGATCATCGGCAGCGGTGTCGTTGGGGCTCTCGTTCCCATGTCCCTGGGCGACATAGACGTCACCGTTCGGCGCGAAGGCGACCATCACCGGCTGCCAGAGCAGCCTCTGTCCCCTGGCTTCGTCCCAGTCCCCCCGGCGTCCCGCCTCGCCGATGGTCAGCAGAAGCTCGCCTTCGGGACTGAGCTTGATCACGGTAGCGCCGTTCGTGGCGGTGATCCAGACGTTGTCCTCCGCATCCACGGCCATGCCGTGCGCCTTGTCCTGGTAGTCAATCACGTTCGGGCCGACCTCGAGGACGAGGTTGTAGTCCCGATCGAACTTGAAGAGCTGCGGCTTTCCCGCCGGGGCGCGCTGAAAGACCCAGAGGTTGTCTTTCGAATCGAGGGCTACCGCCGAGACGCCGCCGAAGCCGGGCGGCAACCTGTAGGGATAGGTGAAGGTGTAGCCCAGCGTCTGTTCCCACTGCACGCGCTGCAGTGACTGGCGGCGGCGGCCATCCCGCTTGCCGCAGACAGGCGAGTGACTGCATCTCGGCGTTCCGCCGGCGGTCGTGCTGTAGCCCCCGGTCTCGCTGCGAGGGACTGTCGCGACCTGTCCATCCGCATCGACGATCGTCCGTCCACCCGGATCAGGAAACGACCCCTGCAGAAACCACGCCGGCGACCCGTCGACGGCGGGCCCCTCCGTCGGCGGCCGCGTCTGAGCGTGCGCCGGAATCCCGGCAAGGAGCAGGCCAAGAGCGACGATGGCGACACCGGTGAAATCGGATCTTTTCATTACGCCTCCTGGAATCCGTCGGCATTGGTCGTACCCGGGCCAATCAGTAGAGGGTCGGTTTGCGCATTCTCTTCTCCGGGCAGCCTGACATCATCCGGATTGCCCTGGGCGGCGTGCTCCGGCTAGCAGCGCGTGGTGAAACCCCGCGTTGCACCACGGGCTGCTGGAGGTCGGACCACCGACTCGGCTAGAGCGGCGGTTCCCGCCACGGCTCGCGCCGCGCCAGTTCGCCGCTGCCGGCGGCGCCCGCCACCTCGCCGTCGCGATAGACGATCTCGCCGCGTCGTATCGTGAGCTGCGGCCAGCCGGTCACCTCGCGGCCCGCGTGGATCGAATAACCGCTGCCCGAGAACATGTCCTCGTTGCGGATGGTGCGCGTCTCGCCGGGATCCCACAGCACGAGGTCGGCGTCGGACCCGACGGCGATGGTCCCCTTGCGCGGATACAGCCCGAAGAGGCGGGCGGGGTTGGACGAGGTGACCTCGACGAAGCGCTCCAGCGAGATGCGCCCCTCGCCGACGCCGTCGCTGTAGAGCATCGGCAGCATCACCTGCAGGTTGCTCATGCCGGCCCGGTGCCGTACGACGTTCTGCGACGGATCGAGCTTCTGCTCGCGCGTGTAGGCAACGTGGTCGGTGGCCACCACGTGGATGGTCCCGCGGGCGATGCCGTCCCAGAGCGCGTCGACATCGCTCTGCTCGCGAAGCGGCGGCTGGCCGATGTACAGCCCCGGCGTCTCGCCCTCGAACCGCTCGCGGGTCAGGTGCAGGTAGATGGGGCGGGTCTCGACGTAGACCGGCAGCCCGCGCTGCTGCGCCGCCTCCGCGACCCGCAGGGCGCGCTCGGACGACAGGTGCACGATGTAGATGGGGGCGCCGGTCGCCTCGGCCATCGCCACCGCGCGCTGGGTCGCGGCCACCTCCGCCGCCACCGGCCGGGCGTCGGCAAAGTAGCGCAGCGCGCCGCGTCCCTCGGCGAGCATCCGTGCGGCCGTGGTCTGCACGATGGCGGCGTCCTCGCAGTGCACCATCATCAGCACGCCGGTCTCGCGCGCGGCGTGCATCGTCGAGACGAAGCCAGGCGCGTTGGCGTCGAACGTGCGCCGCACCATGAACACCTTGACGGTGGTCTGGCCCGCCTCGGCGAGGGCCGCGAGCGATTCCGCGGTGGCGCTGGCCGGGTCGGAGACGATCGGGTGGTAGATGACGTCCGCGATCGTCTGCGCCTCGATGTCCGGCATCGCCCGGGCCAGCGTCTCGGCCGGCGTCCTGCCCTCGGCGACGCCGCCGAAGTTGGAGATGGTGGTGATGCCGCCGGCGAGGGCCGCGGACGAGCCGGACGTGTAGTCGTCCGTCCCGATGCCGCCGAGATGCACATGGGGGTCGATGCCGCCCGGCAGTACCTGCAGGACGCCGGCGTCAATCTCCTGCGTGTCCGCGTCGCGCGCCGCGAGCCCCGTCCCGATCTCGGCAATCGTCTCGCCGACGATGCGGATGTCGGCCACCCGCAGGCTCCCGCCGGTGAAGACGTTGCCGCCGCGGACGATGATTTCCGGTTCCGCCTGGGCAATGACCACGGGAGCGACCGCTGCGAAACCGGTTGCGATCATGACCGCAGCAACGGCGAGACCGGCGAAGACGACGAGGTTGCGCAGGCAGTTCATGGCGCCCTCCGCTGAACGGCGTCCACGGAATGGCCGGGACGTTGCGTCATTATGACCCCGCCGCGGCAATCTGCCGTTCGACTTCCTCTTCACGCCGGCCCCGGAACAGGCGCAGGGCACCCTCGATCGCCTGGCGTCCGTGCACCGCCGCGGTACTCGGCCGCCACACGGTCACAAAAAAGCGCTTTCGTCGCCGCTTTGCCAGATATTCGCTTTTTATTCTCTGCACAATATTGCACACCCGCCGATACCTCGAACATGAGTGCGCATTTCCGAGCAATTGGGACACCCTGCGTGCAGACCTCATCGCCAAGTCGACGCGATCGCCGGAGTGCCGCGGAGCGGCGGTCGGTTGCCGCCGTCTTGACGCTTGCCGTGCTGCTGGGAGTTCCCGCGGCGGCACACGCCCAGGATAACCAGATCACGGTGTGGTTGGAGCGAGACTCGGACAGCGTGCACGAGGGCGAGGCCGCAGGATTCGGCATTTACCTGAGTGCTGCTCCCAGCACGCTGGACCCCGTCGTGGATGCCAGCGGCCAGTTCAAGATACCGCTGGTGACCACGCCGTTTGGCGGCGCAAGACGAGGCATAGACTTTCACGGCGCTGGTGAGGCCAGGTTCTGGCTGAATGAGACTCGTACAGGGCTGGGGGTGTGGGCGCATGAGGATGACCGCGTCGAGGAAGGCCACGGCGTCGTGGTTACCTTCGGCACGTTGCCGGACGGCGTGGTTGCCGGATCGCCCGACACCCTGACCATCAATTTCATTGACGGCCCGTCGGGTCCCAGGGCGTCTCTCAATCTGAATCCGGACACGATTTCGGAAAACGGCGGCTTCAGCACCGTGACGGCGTCACTCACCAAGGTTCACACCGAAGACGTGACGGTGACCGTGGCCGCGGACCCGATGGACCCGGCGGTGGCGGGAGACTTCACGCTGTCGGCGAACCGGACGCTGACCATTGCGGCTGGTTCCAGGGACAGTACCGGGGTCGTAACGGTGACGGCCGAGGACAACCTTGACGGCGGACCGAGCAAGACGATTCTCATCACGGGTTCGTTGGGCGGCGGGACCACGGGGGTCGGGGCACCCAACGCCGTGTCTTTGACCATTACCGACGATGAGGTGGAATCGACGAGCATCGCCCTGTCGGTTGCGCCCACGGCGGTGTCCGAGGGCGCCGGTACGACGAGTGTGACCGTAACCGGAACCCTGAACAGCCTGCCACGAGACGCCGCGACCGAGGTTGACGTGTCGGTGGCCAGCGGCACGGCGACCGCGGGGACCGATTTTGCGGTTGTCGATTCCTTCACGCTGACGATTCCGGAAAACAACAGGACCGGCACGGCGACGTTCGAATTCACCCCGACGAATGACACGCTGGTGGAGGATGACGAGACCGTCAGGGTAAGCGGCACGACAGCCAGCGACCTGACCGTGTGGGTGGCGAGCCTGGAGATTACGGACGACGACGCGCCGCAGTACGCACTTGCCGTGAATCCGGCGTCGATTGCGGAGCCTGACGGCACGGCGACCGTGACGGTGAGTACCGGCGACGTGTCGTTCTCCGACGACCAGACGTTTACGTTGAGCTTCGACGGTTCAGCAACCAGGGGAACCGACTACAGCGTGGACGACGAGTCGCTGACTCTGACGGCAGGCCAGACAACGGTGTCGACGACGGTGCGGGCGACGGACGACGAGCTGGCGGACCCGGACGAAACGATTGAGATCACGGCGGCACTGGACGGGGTGACGGTCGGCACGACGCAGACGGTGACGATCGTCGACAACGTTGCGGCGGCGACGCGGGTGGAGCTGTCGCTGGCGCCGGCAACCGTTGCGGAGGATGCCGGCGAAACGACCGTGACCGTGACCTGGAGGCTGGACGGTGCGGCGCCGAGTACGGCCACCAGCGTCACGCTGTCGGTTGCCAGCGGCACCGCAACGGCGGGCACCGATTTCACGGCGGTCGCCTCTTTCCCGCTTACGATCGCGGCGAATGAGACGAGTGGCACGGCGACGTTCGAGTTCACCCCGACGAATGACACGCTGGCGGAGAATGACGAGACCGTCAAGGTAAGCGGCACGACAGACGGCGACCTGACGGTGTCGGTGGCGAGCCTGGAGATTACGGACGACGACGCGCCGCAGTACGCACTTGCCGTGAATCCGGCGTCGATTGCGGAGCCTGACGGCACGGCGACCGTGACGGTGAGTACCGGCGGCGTAACGTTCTCCGACGACCAGACGTTTACGTTGAGCTTCGACGGTTCAGCGACCAAGGGAACCGACTACAGCGTGGACGACGAGTCGCTGACTCTGACGGCAGGCCAGACAACGGTGTCGACGACGGTGCGGGCAGTGGATGACGAGGCACCCGATCCGGACGAGACGATCGAGATCACGGCGGCACTGGACGGGGTGACGGTCGGCACGACGCAGACGGTGACGATCGTCGACAACGTTGCGGCGGCGACGCGGGTGGAGCTGTCGCTGGCGCCGGCAACCGTTGCGGAGGATGCCGGCGAAACGACCGTGACCGTGACCTGGAGGCTGGACGGTGCGGCGCCGAGTACGGCCACCAGCGTCACGCTGTCGGTTGCCAGCGGCACCGCAACGGCGGGCACCGATTTCACGGCGGTCGCCTCTTTCCCGCTGACGATCGCGGCGAATGAGACGAGCGGCACGGCGACGTTCGAATTCACCCCGACGAATGACACGCTGGCGGAGGATGACGAGACCGTCAAGGTAAGCGGCACGACAGACGGCGACCTGACGATGGGGGCGGCGAGCCTGGAGATTACGGACGACGACGCGCCGCAGTACGCACTTGCCGTGAATCCGGCGTCGATTGCGGAGCCTGACGGCACGGCGACCGTGACGGTGAGTACCGGCGGCGTGACGTTCTCAGACGACCAGACGTTTACGTTGAGCTTCGACGGTTCAGCGACCAAGGGCACCGACTACAGCGTGGACGACGAGTCGCTGACTCTGACGGCAGGCCAGACAACGGTGTCGACGACCGTGCGGGCAGTGGATGACGAGGCAACCGATCCGGACGAGACGATCGAGATTACGGCGGCACTGGACGGGGTGACGGTCGGCACGACGCAGACGGTGACGATCGTCGACAACGAGACGGCGGCGACGCGGGTGGCGCTGTCGGTGGCGCCGGCAACAGTTGCGGAGGATGCAGGCGCGACGGTCGTGACGGTGACCGGGACGCTGAACGGTGCGGCGCTGAGTACGGCCACCAGCGTCACGGTGTCGGTTGCCAGCGGCACCGCAACGGCGGGCACCGATTTCACGGCGGTCGCCTCTTTCCCGCTTACGATCGAGGCGAATGAGACGAGCGGCACGGCGACGTTCGAATTCACCCCGACGAATGACACGCTGGCGGAGGATGACGAGACCGTCAAGGTAAGCGGCACGACAGACGGCGGCCTGACGGTGTGGGTGGCGAGCCTGAAGATTACGGACGACGACGCGCCGCAGTACGCACTTGCCGTGAATCCGGCGTCGATTGCGGAGCCTGACGGCACGGCGACCGTGACGGTGAGCACCGGCGGAGTGACGTTCTCAGACGACCAGACGTTTGCGTTGAGCTTCGACGGTTCAGCGACCAGGGGAACCGACTACAGCGTGGACGACGAGTCGCTGACTCTGACGGCAGGCCAGACAACGGTGTCGACGACGGTGCGGGCAGTGGATGACGCGGAAACCGACCCGGATGAAACGATTGAGATCACGGCGGCACTGGGCGGGGAGCAAATCGGCACGACGCAGACGCTGACGATTGTCGATGATACGTCTGGCAAGCACCCCAATCGGCCGCCTACAGCGGTTGACGACCGGGTCGAGACCGCGGAAGACACGCCGGTGCTGATCGACGCTATTGCGAACGATACGGACCCGGACGGCGACCCGTTGCAGTTCGTGGCGGTCATGGCGCCGGCGCATGGCACGGCGACGGCCGAGGCAGGCGGCATACGGTACGTGCCGGAGCCGGACTATCACGGTCCGGATCGGATTACGTACCGCGTGGCCGACACCAGCAGGGAGATGGCGGCCGCGTCCGTGGCCGTGACCGTCCTGCCGATGAACGATGCGCCGCTAGCGGTCGGCAGCATTCCGACCCAGCAGCTCGAGGAGGGTGGCCCGCCGGCAGTGTTGGAAGTCGCGCCCTACTTCGATGACGCTGACAACGAAGTCCTTGCCTACCAGGCTGAATCATCCGACCAGTCGGTGACAACCGTGACCGTGGCGGGATCGACGCTGACGTTGACAGCGGTTGTGACCGGCAACACTGCCGTCACGGTGACGGCGACGGATGCCGCCGGCCTGACGGCGACACAGACATTCGACGTGGCGGTCGGCGACACGCTGGTGAAGGCGGTCATGACGGATGCCCTGGCGGCGCTGGGGCGCGGGTATCTGTCGAGCGTGCAGACGACGCTCGAGCGGCGCATGGACGCGCGCGATTCGCAGCCGCGGGCGACCGTGGCGGGGCAACCCCTGCCCCTGGGCACGGCCGATCTGGCGGCCACGCCGTCAGGGACGATGCAGCGTTGGCAGATGGCGACCCTGGCGGCGCAGCAGCGCAGCGCTACCAGCCCCGAGGCGCGTGCGGCGGCGGCGATCGCGCGGCAGTCGACGGACCAGGTGTTCGGCTCCGGGCTGGGACCCTCCCGCGGCGGCGGGCAGTTGCTGCAGGGCACGGAGCTCCTGCTTTCATTCGGTGACGAGTCGTCGGCGCTGGCGGGCAACCGGCGGTGGACGGTATGGGGTCAGGGCGACATCCAGACATTCCAGGGTGGGCCGGACGGACAGGAGAATATCGACGGCTGGCTGCGCACCGCGTATCTGGGCCTGGATGCGCAACTGAGTCCGAACTGGCTGGCGGGCGTCGCGGTGGCCCGCAGCGAGGGCACCGGCAAATGGCAGACGGGACCGGCCTTGGGCAGGCTGACGACCGCACTGACCGCCGTGCATCCGTACGTGCGGTGGGGCGGCCGGGACACTTCGGTCTCGGCGGTGCTCGGAGTCGGACGCGGCACGGCAGCCAACATCCGTGCGTTGAGCGATCGGCGCGAGACCAGCTCTCTCGGACTGGGGCTTGGTTTGGTCGAGGCCCGGCGCCGACTGGGGGCGATCGGCGGCGGGGTGGAGTTGGGTCTGCGGGGCGAGGCGTCCTGGGCGCGGTTGTCGACCGGCGCGGGCAACGAATCGCTCGATGCCTTGCGGGCATCGGTGTACAGGGGTCGCGTCGGTGTGGAGGCGACCCGGGATGTGCAGGCGGGACTGGTGACGCTGACACCGTTCGGCGCGCTCAGTGCGCGTCAGGACGGCGGCGCGGGCCAGGCCGGCACCGGCCTCGAGCTGGCCGGCGGGCTGCGCATGCGGGGCGGCCGCGTGCGGCTGGTTGCGCAGGGCCGGATGCTGGCGTTGCACTCGGCTACCGGTTACCAGGAGCGCGGCGCCAGTTTGACCGCGAGCGTGGGCGCGGGGCCACACCAGCGGGGGCTGGTGTTGTCGGTGACGCCGCGTTGGGGCGCGCCGGCCAGTGGCGCCGACACGCTCTGGCAGGACCAGTTCTACCGCTACACGGACGGTGCGGCGCCGTTCGACCAGGGGATTGACGCGCGCGGCAGCTACGGTCTCGGCGTTGCGAATGACCGGTTCATGCTGGCGCCGTTTGCCGCCTACGGGCGGATCGGGGACGGCGAGCGGCTGCAGGTCGGGACGACGCTCGGCGCGCTCGGCGCAGCGGGCGGCGGCCCGCTGGAGTTCGAGCTGTCCGGAGAGCGCTACCGGCACAGACTGCGCGGCGCGGACCACCGCTTCAGCCTGTTGGGCATCCTGACGTTCGGCGGCGGTGGCGGTGGAAGGGGTTGCGGTGAACAGGCGGGCTGCGGGCTGCCGCGACTCGGCTCCCCGGTCACGGGAACCACAAGCGAGCCAGATTCCGAGGGCAGCGCGGATGGCCGCTGAGGCGGCGGTGAGGCGGTTCGAGACGTTCATTTCTCTTCTGGCGCAGCCGTATCCCGTGGCGGAATCGGCTTTTCGGGAGCGAACCGAACGTGGGCGCCATCAACCGGACGCCAATCAATGCGGCGAACTTCGTCGTCTTGTCACTCGCCCCCGGTCTGTTTTCCCTCCAGACGATGCGCAACGTCGGTCCGACGCTGCGCGAGTGGCGCAAAGCTCGCACAGGCGATAGCCGCCAAGTGCGGCGTCCATGTCAGTTGACATATCAGTGGTCTCATCATGGAATTGACACGATAGGACAGGCGTGCAAGCATCGCAGGATGCTGCGTCGCCACTTGACCGAGGCGCTTCTTGCCGCCGCGGACCTCAATCCAGTCGTTACTCTCACGGGGCCCCGCCAGTCGGGCAAGACGACGCTCGTGCGGGCGCTGTTTCCGGACCACCTGTATCTCTCCCTCGAAGCACCGGACGTGCGCGCGCGCGCGACAGAGGATCCGCGGGGCTTCCTGGCGCAGGCAAATCGTCTGATTCTCGACGAGATCCAGCGTGCGCCCGATCTGCTGTCATACATCCAGGTCCTGGTCGACGAAGACGATCGGCCGGGACGATTCATCCTGACCGGTTCGCAGAACATCCTGCTCATGGAGTCGGTTTCGCAGACACTGGCCGGACGGACCGCCCTGGCCCGCCTGTACCCGCTGTCGCTCGCCGAATTGCTCGAACGGCCGCGGGTGGATGCAGAGAAACTGGATGACGGCGAGGCGGGCAGCGCCGCCTCGGCGCCGGACCGGAACCTCTGGACGACGCTGGTCGACGGCTTCTACCCGCGGATTCATGATCAGGGTCTGCCGGCCGGGCAGTGGCTGGGGGACTACCTCCGCACGTACATCGAACGGGATCTCCGCGAGGTGATGCAGATATCGGATCTGCGAAGCTTCGAACGCTTCATGCGGCTGGCGGCCGCCCACACGGCACAGGAGCTCAACCTCACCACGCTTGCCAGCGACGTCGGGATCACCCAGCAGACGGCGAAGCGTTGGCTTGCGGCTCTGGAGATCGGGTTCCTGGCGATGATCCTCCCGCCGCACCACGCGAGCTACCGGAAGCGCCTGCGCAAGCGGCCCCGCCTGCATTTTCTCGATACCGGCCTCGTCTGCTACCTTCTCGATATCCGCGACGCCGAGACGCTGCAGCGCCATCCGCTGCGGGGGGCGATCTTCGAGTCGTTCGTCGTATCGGAGCTGGTCAAGAACTTCGCGGCGCTGCGTCGTGACTCGCCGCTGTACTTCTGGCGGGACGCGACCGGGCACGAAGTCGACGTTCTGATCGATACCGGCGGGCGGGTCATCCCGCTGGAGGTCAAGTCCGGCCAGACCGTCGCCGCGGACGCCGTCAATGGAATCCTCTGGTGGACGTCGATCCCCGGCAATCCGAACAGGGGTGGGTTGCTCGTGCACGGCGGGACCGAGAGGTTCGACTTCAAGGGCGTTCGTGTGCTGCCCTGGTTCCTGCGCTGAGGGTGCGATGGCGGACGGATGCAACCTGACCCACAAGAGCGTCATTGATGCGAAGATGTGTTGATGCGAACGACGATCGACATCCCGGATCAACTGCTTCGGCGCGCGAAGGCCGAAGCCGCGCTGCAGGGGCGGCGTTTCAACGATGTCGTGCGCGATGCCCTGCAACGCCACCAGACTGACGCTGGCCGCGTGATCGAGCCGTCCGGCGCGCCCGCGCCCGGCGTGCAGGAACTCGGCGACGGCTGCATATTCCCGCTCATTACCGGCACGACGGCGCCGTTCCTCCGCGAACTCGGAGGCGCCAACGCCCAGCGGCTGCTTGATGAGGAAGACGTCGATCGTAAAGCCCATTCTCGCTGACGTCTACGTGTGGTTGGCGACATTGGTGACGGAGCACCCGCATCATGAGGCGGCGAACCGGTGGTGTTGCCGAGTTGCTCAGGGTGGCCTTTTCACGTGGCCACGGGGCTCCATTCATCTTGCCGCACCCAGACGGGCTCGTTCCGGACCGCCCGTTTCCGTGCTATCTATAGGCGGACGGATACCCGGAGGAGCACGATGACACGAGGCCGCAGGACTGGCGGCGTCCTGGCCGCAACAGCCTGCCTGCTCGCGGCGGCTTTCCCCGCTGCGGCGCAGCTTCCGGGGGTCGAGGACGGCCAGTGGCGCTACCTGGGCGGCGACGCCGGCCACACCCGCTCCAACCCCTGGTTGACCCAGATCAACGCCGACAACTTTGCCGACCTGGAAGTCGCCTGGATCTGGCGCAGCGACAACTTCGGGCCCGGCGTCGAGTACACGGCAAGGGCCACGCCGGTGTTCGCCGATGGCGTGCTCTACACCGTCGCCGGCCAGCGGCGGCAGGTGGTGGCGATCGATGCCGCCAGCGGCGAGACGCTCTGGACCTTCCGCGAGCCGGAGACGATGCGCTACCTCCGTTCGCCGCGCACCGACTTCGGCAAGGGAGTCGCCTATGCGGTCGTCGACGGCCGGGGCGTCGTCTTCGTCACCTCGCCCGCCTACTTTCTCTGGGCGTTGGATGCCCGCACCGGACGACCGCTCGAGGGCTGGGGCGAGCCGGTCGAGATCGACACGTTCTCGCCGAACGGGGTGGTCGACCTCATTCCGCCCCTGGTGGCCGACTGGGGTCCCTGGCTCGCCTGGGACGGCCCCTATGACCCGGACCACGGCATTCCCCAGCGACTCGGGATGGTCACCGCTTCGTCACCCCCGATTGTGGTCAACGGGGTGGTGGTCGTGCTTGTCGGTCATGAGCCGAGCTACGACCAGACCCGCATCGAGAACGTGCCGGGCGACATCATGGGTATCGATGCCCGCACGGGCGACGTGCTGTGGAAGTTCCACGTGATCCCCCGCCCCGGCGAGTACGGCCACGAGACCTGGGAGAACGACGCCTGGCGCTGGTCGGGTGACATGTCCACCTGGGCGCCGGCCTCTGCCGACCCGCAGCTCGGCCTCGTCTACCTGGTGACCAATGCCTCGACCGTCCAGTCCTACACGGGCCATCGACCGGGCCACAACCTGTTCGGCGGGAGCGTCCTGGCGCTCGACGCGGCGACCGGAGAGCGGCGCTGGCACTACCAGATCCACCACAGCGACCAGTGGAACTACGACATACCGACCGCACCGATCCTGATGGACCTGACGGTCGACGGCACGCGGGTGCCGGCACTTGTACAGAACACCAAGCAAGGACTGATCTTCGCGTTCAACCGGGCCACCGGCGAGCCGCTCTGGCCGATCGAGGAACGCCCGGTGATGCAGACCCAGGTGCCGGGCAACTACACTGCCTCGACCCAGCCCTATCCGACCCGGCCCGAACCGCTCGACCCGATCGTGGTCGATGGGCTGACCGAGGATTTCGTGCTCGACTTCACGCCGGAGTTGAAACGCGAGGCGCTCGAGATCCTGAGCGAGTTTCGGCTCGGGGGCCTGTATGTGCCCCCGCTGCCGTATCCGCACGACAACGACTACCGGAACGTGATGGGCTGCATGGGCGGGCTCAACATCTACAAGCCGCCGGTGGCCGACCCGACGACCGGGATCATGTACGCGTCCCACAGCCGGACGTGCAGCGCGCCGCGCTTCATGGTGCCCACCAACGGCGTCGACGAAGAACGTGGGTTGCCCGGTCTGTCGGCCGAGGCCTGGCGGGGCCGCGAGCGGCACACGCCCACGACAGGCACGACGGTAGCTGCCTGGGCCCCGGGCGGGCCGGCCGAGTTTCCGGCCCAGATCGAAGGATTGCCGGTGTACCGTCCGCTCTTCCAGGGACTGGCCGCCTACGACATGAACACCGGCGAGCGGTTGTGGGACATCCCGATCGGGGAGACCCCCGAGCGGTTCCGGAACCACCCCCGTCTGGCCGGTGTCGACCTGCCGAATCTGGGCGGATCGGGACACTCCATCCAGATGGTCGTGGGCGATCTGCTGGTGCAGACCACGGAGGACCTGCGGGGCGAGGCCGAGCTCAGCGACAACGGACTGCCGCTGCTGCGGGCCCGCGACAAGCGGTCGGGCGAGATTCTGGCCAGCGTCGAGGTGCCGATTCCGGGTCAGTACGGCATGATGACCTACCTCGATGACGGCGTGCAGTACATCCTCATGCAGGCGGGCAGCGCGCGACGCGGGCACACCGGAGCGCTCGTGGCGCTGCGGCTGCCGGACGACGCGATCCGGTAACAGCGCCTGAATTCTTCTTCAGAAAGGCCCTGCGGCGCGGGGGCTGGGACTCACTGTGTGGAGGCGACAGCCCAGCCGCTTTCTCAGCCGAGACGGACGCCGCAATGGCCGTGACGCGAGGGTCTCGGTCGCGCGCTACTCGACCACCAACTGCCAGATCGTCCAGGGGTGTTCGGTGCAGATGTACGCGTGTTCCCCCTTCGCATCGGCACCGATGAGCGACGACGGGTTCAAACAGTACGTTGGCTCGCGGGTGCGAGACGGGGCTCGTCGTGTGACCGAGGCGTTGTCAACCGAAACGCAATTTGCGTTGTATACCCGGTAGACACCGCCGGCCGTTTGCCGACGGGCTCTGGAAGGGGGCTTCTCACATGTCGTTTCTCATCCTCATCCTCATTGCCGCAGTTGGGCTTCTCGGCTTCGCGGCGATATTCTTCGTGACGGTCGTCAGGCGCCAAGAGCGCCGGGCGCGGCGCGCCGGCTACCCGTCGCTGGGCGCCTATCTGCGGGCGACGCCGCGCTCCGACGAGGAGAAGCGCGACGCGGTCGATCTCGGCCTCAAGGGACTGGTCGTCTGTCTGCTCGGCCTGTTGTTCCCGCCGTTACTGCTCATTGGGATCTTCCCGCTCTTCTACGGTGCGCGGAAGCTCGCCAACGCGTCGATGGGTCTTGGTCTCGTAAATGACGCAGACGAAGACGCTGACGCAGACGCCGATCCGGCGAGCGCGTGAATGTCCTCGTACCCGGTGGTCGGGATGCGGCAGAACGAACCGGATCGGCCTCGGGTCAGACGTCCGAGACGCGCCTCGCGCATACGGCCGTGTGCGACGTGCGACACGGCGACCGCGAGGCATTCGGTCGGCTTGTCGAGTTGTATCAGCGTCGGCTCTTCGGCCTCATTCTGATGTTGGTGCGTGATCCGTCGGGAGCCGAGGAGGTGACGCAGGACGCCTTTGTCCGCGCGTTCACACGCCTCCATCTCTACGACGACCGCCGTCCCTTTTACCCCTGGCTCGCGACCATAGCGGTGCGGCTGGGCCAGACCTGGCTGAGACGCCACACCCGTGTGACCACGCGTGAGGGCGCCGTGATCGAACCGCAGCGCGACCCCGTGGACACCACCGATCCCCTTCGCGAGATCATTGTCGACGAACGCGATCGACGCCTGTGGCGATCGGTCGCGGCACTTCCGTCGGGAGAGCGCACCGCCGCCATCCTCTATTATCGGCAAGAGATGAGCGTGCGTGACATCGCGAGCGCACTCGGAGTGACGAGCGGCACCGTGAAGACGCTGCTGTTTCGCGCCCGGCGGCGATTGCGCCGCAGCATGGATACGGGCGGCGTCCGGTCCCCGGAGGACACGACATGATCTGCACGCGCGTTCGCGCTCTGATCGACGCGGCGCCGTTCGCCCAGTACCGGCCGCCGCAGCTCGCGGCGGCTGAGCGCCACGCGCGTGGCTGCTCCCAGTGCCGGCCCGCTCTGGAGGCCGCCAAGGCACTGGATACCGAGTTGAGCCGCCTGCCCGAGCCTACGTCACCGGTCGCCCTGGCAGCGATTGTCATCGCGCGCACGGCGCGACTCGATGAAGCGGACGCAATCGCCCGTCGCGACCCGGAGCGGGTCGATACCAGGGGCGACTGGTCCGCGTGGGCGGCGGTGCTCGCCGGGGTCGCGGTCGTCCTCGGTGCCCATCTGTACGCGGTGTTGGCGGGCGAGTCGACCCTCGATTTCACCTCGTCACGGCTCGGTGGGTGGGTGGACGGCCTCGGCGAGCTGCCGCGTGTGGGTCCGGTCGTAATGGTCGCTGCGGCGGGTCTGCTACTCTCTCTCGCCGGTCTCTTCGGCACGGTTCGAGGCGCCAGCGCCCCCGACCGACCGCCGGCCGAGCGGTGAATCGCCACAGGGAATCCAATGGGGGCCTTGATTTACCTGTTGGTCCCCAAGGGGGACCGGGCCTGGTTTAGAGGCCGATTTGAGTCAGCACGGGGGAGTCAATCCGCTCGGGGCAGGCTTGGCGTGGTGGACCGGAGGCCTCCAGAATCTCCTATCGTCCCTTCAAATATCCGTTGTCGGCGTCGTCAATGAATATTTCCTCGATGGAGAGCCCAAAGAGCCGAGCGGCCCGAAACGCGAGCGGCAGACTTGGATCGAATTTGCCCTTTTCGATGGCGTTGACCGTCTGTCGCGAAACCTCTAACGCATCAGCCAATTGAGCCTGGGTCCAGTCGCGCTCTGCACGGAGTACTTTGAGCCGGTTTTTCATCGGTAACTCCTCATGTTGGAGAAAACCGACGCAAGGAACGTCAAGCCCATGAGAATGAAGAGATGCTCGAACCTGGCGTCGAAGGTGATGACGTCGTAGGCGTCCAGCAGCGACCAAGGGATGCCGACGACGAAAGTGACGCCCAGCGTGATACCCATCGCGTCCAGCGTGACCTTCCGCTGCAACTCGTCCAGGTCCTTGAGGTGGTTCGTGTTGACGACGATCATCCCAACACCGACGAGGACGTTGATCCCGAGCGCAATGTACGTAATTGCGAGATCCTCGTTCCAGAACAATCTGGGTCCGAAGGCGAGGACCGCAGTGGTGAGTAGCCAAGCGGCGGTCCAATAGGCGAGCTTGCACGTGCTCTTCCGAATACGTGACCGAAACCGATCGTTCGGAGGTTGTGGTTCCATGTGTCATGCTCCTTTGTCTTAATGTAAATAACACTTGATATTTTGGATTCTGGAGCAGCCTGATGTTGTATGTCAAGTACATTTTACAAAAAGACGTGTTTTATAGACCGGCTGAGCGATTGGCGACGGCGATCTTCCAGAACACGGTCTCGAGGTCGTCGGTCTCGGCGATCACCCAGGCGCCGGCCTCGGGGCTGTTGCCGCTCGTCACCGAGCCGGTGATGACCCCAGCGTTGACAGGATGCGACTCGAAGCGTATTAAGGACAGAGGCGGTACGTCGCCGCGGGTCTTCGGACCCGCCGGGTGGCTGAATCGAGGAGGATACACATGCATCATCGACACGCACTCTGTCTCGGCGGGCTGGTCGCGGTGGCTTTGGTGCTGGCGCCGGTGGCGACGGCGCAGGACGGTGACATTCCACGGACCGCGAGCGGTCGTCCCGACCTGTCGGGCACCTACGACGTGTCGACGCTGACGCCGATGGAGCGGCCGGAGGAGCTTGGCGAAACGCGGGCGTTGAGCGACGAGGAGGCGGCCGAGATCGCCGAAAACCAGCGTCAACGCAGAGCGCGGAGAAACGCCCCCAGCGACCCCAATCGCGGCGCCCCACCGAAAGGTGGCAGGGTCGGTGGCTACAACAACTTCTACATCGACAACGGCGACGCCGCGTTCCAGATCAACGGGCAGTGGCGCACGTCGATCCTCATCGATCCGCCGAACGGGCGGTATCCGCCGCGTGTCGACGAGACGCCCGCTCGCGGGCGCACGCCGAACCCCGGCACCGCCTTCTGGCTCGAGGAGGGGCTGGACGCCCCGGGACCCTACGACAACATGGAGCAGCGCCCGTATGGCGAGCGCTGTATGGTCGGGTTCGGCTCGACCGGCGGTCCGCCGATGCTGCCGGTGCTCTACAACAACCACAAGCGGATCGTGCAGACCGACGACACGGTGATGGTCCTCACCGAGATGGTCCACGATGCCCGGATCATCAGATTGAACGCCCAGCACGACCCACCGGAGATCAGGAAGTGGCTGGGTGATTCGATCGGCTGGTGGGAGGGCGACACCCTCGTCGTCGAGACCACCAACCTGGTGAACCGTCCCGGGTTCAGGCGCGGGTCGGGGAACATGACGGTGACCGAACGCTTCAGGATGGAAAGCGCCGACGCGCTCATCTACACCTTTACGGTCGACGACCCGACGGTCTGGACTGCGCCATTCACCGGCGAGTACGCATGGCCGCGAAGCGACAACAAGGTGTATGAGTACGCCTGCCACGAAGCGAACTACGCGCTCCAGGGCATCATGAAAGGCGCGCGGCTGCTCGAAGCGGATTTCCGCGGCGAGAAGCCCGAAGGCGTCGCCAACCCGACACGGTAGACGGATGCGCCGGTCGTGCGCCTGTACGACGAGCTTGCGGAGTGGTGGCCGCTCGTCGTACGCCGGCCACGAACGCAGTGAGGCGACGATGCGTCGCCGGCTCGATTACCGATCTCGCTCACCCGCGGCCTCCATCCCGGCCTCCTTCTCGCGCGCCCCGGCCATGATGTTGTAGAGGCCGTAGTTCCCCTCGTGGCAGGCGTACTCGAAGATCGGCTGCTCGTTCGTCGTCATCGGGATCCGGTAGGTCCATGGCCGGTCCCACGCGTTCGGATCCTCGACCGTCACGTCGTACATCAGCGTCCCCTCGGACACGCGCGTGAAGCGCTCGGTCAGGTTCAGCGCCGAGGTCGTCACCCCGCGGCGGAAGCTCGTCTCGCGCAGGAAGTTCCTGGTCTCGACGACCAGGGTGTCGCCCTCCCAGCGCCCGCGCGAATCGCCCATCCACTGCGGCACGTCGTCCGGCAGATGCGACCGCCCGTCGAGCGGGATCACGCGCGAGCTGTGGACCATCTCGTTCAGCAGCACGACGTGGTCCTCGGTCTGAAAGACCTGCACGTTCTGGTTGTAGCCGCCGGGTGTCATCGGCGGCCCGGAGTTGAATCCGAGGATGCAGCGGACCGCGAACATCCCGTCGCCAAGGGTGTCGAGGAACCCGCCGTAGGTCGGTTCGTGGCGATTGACCCCCTCGCGGGCTCTCATCTCCGCCTCGCGCGTCGCCGTCGCCGTCGCGTTCAGCGCCGGGACGCGGCCGTCCGGCGGGTCGACGACCAGCGACGTCTGTCTGGTCGCGGCGACCGTGTCGCCCGGGTCGAACCAGAACTGGTTGTAGTTGCCCACGCCGTCGGCCGGCTCGATGGTGTCGCGCACCTCGAAGGCGGCGAGACGGTCGGCCTCGTACTGCGCGGCTTCTTCTTCCGTGAAGAACGCCTGGTCGGCAAGCCGCTGCGGCCGCTCGAACGGCGTCAGCGTCCGGAAGTCCCAGACGCCGTTCAGATCCGGCGCCCCCCACGGGGTGCGCGGTGCGGCATCCTCCGCCGTGCGCTGGGCGTGTACCGCCGCGGGCGCCAGCGTCAGAGACAGAGCGACGACGACCGTGAACGACGACGCGAGGATGCGATTGGCCACGTGGATCTCCCTTTCTGCGACCCGTCCGAGTCCGGGTCCGACGTTTCGCCGACCTGACAATGCAATTCTACCGCCTCCCTCCGCCCGAGCCGCCATCGTCGGCCATAGTGTAGTGAATACGGCGTTTTCCGGAGGCTGACGATAGTCCGTATTGGCGCGGTCCTCGAACGCTTCTGGTCGATGCTGGCCCACTATCACGCGCAGGTGTGGAACGGGTCGGAGCTCGGCCGGGCGTTCGGCGATCGAGGACCTCGGGCTGAGTCGACTAGACGTGATCCACGCCGGCGATCACAGCTTTCCGCTGGCGAGGCATGTGCACGCCGTCGCCGGAACGCGAATCCTGGACGATCTCTGAACGCCTTCACGACGGGGTGATGTACCTCGCGCACAACGACGATCACATCCAGACCCTCGACGCGCGCACCGGCGAGGTGGCCTTCGACCGCGAGATGGCCGACTACCGGGACGGCATCACCCACGAGCGTTCACGTTCGCCGGAATCCGTGTTCACGATCCCCGAATCCGGCGTTCAACTTCCCCGGAATACGCAGCTACGCCGGCATCGCTATTCGTACACCGGCCCGTGCACCGTCCGATGCGACAGATACCGCCACTGCCCGTCGCGCTGTGCGTACACTCGGACGTACCAGAAGCTGAACGCGCGCTGTGCGGCGTCGGCGCCACCGCTGCGCGCCCGCACCCGCCCCATCGTGATGGCTACGTCCCCGTGCATCTCGACCTGCTGCGAGTCGACCTCGCGACGGCTGTAGCGGCCGGGCAAGGATGCCAGCCACTCCGCTCTCGGGTCGACGCCGCGCACGGCGCCGCCGGTGGTCCACCCGTCGCCATGCGTGTAGGTGAAGTCACTCGCGCAGACGCGGTCGAGGAAGGCGACGTCCGCTCGCAGCACCGCCGCTTCGATCTCCCGCTCCAGAGCGAGCACCTCCTTCGCGGTGTCCGCCGCGGTGTTCGAGAGCGGAGATTCCTGCGCGAAGGGAACTGCCATGCACGCCAGCAGAGCAGCCGAGAGGGTCAGCCGCCAGGCGACCGGTGCCGGTGCCACCCGTCGGTACAAGCACTGTGCCGATACGGTTTTCTTCATGGTCGCTCTTCCCGGCGCGCCTACAGCCCGGCAAGCGCACGCAGCATCATCCGGCGACGCGCGTGCAGCCGGCTGCCGTGGCGGCGGAGCTCCAGGCTGGCGTTGATGGCCGTCAACACATCATCGCCTGCGGATTCGATCTTCTCTTCCAAATACGTCGCGATCCAACGTTCCACATCGGACCAGCGCCAAAGCCGGTATCGACTGCGCGGGTCGGTGACGGGCGGGGGAAATCCACCCGGTCCACGTGCGCCAGCGACCAGGAGCCGAATCCCCTCGCGAGTACGCCCGGTGCGAGCGGCGATGTCCGCCATCGATACCAGACCTGCATCAGCGATTCGGGTCACCGTCAATCCGGGGACCGTCTCGACGTCCGCCACGGCCGACAGAACCGCGTTATCGAGGTCGTTGGCCGCGCGGTCGAACTCGATGTACTGAATACCCTCGGCGCGACCGACAAGCCCATCGTTGCAGCCCGCCTCGAACAGCGCGTCGATCAGGTCGTCGTTCTGGGCGTCCGGTCCATCGACGATCAACGTAAAGTGGTGGATCGGCATCCTGGCGTTCCTCCCGCGTCCAGGTGTGCGGGCAGCGGTCGAGGGCACGCCGTAGCTGGCGTGCGTGCAGCCCCGGGCTGCGAGGTGTCGACCAGATTGAAACCTGACATCCCGATCGGTTGGCCTCGCCACATCACATCACGCCCCAGCGATGCCCGGACCGGCCGGGCGTCACCGTCCACCCCGCAGCTTCGGCCGCACCCAAGGCGCTTTCGACATCCTTCTTGGGATGTCGCCGCCTCGTCATGTTGACACGATACAACTGGTGTTGCTTCGAGTCAACATGCCCCCGAAACGAGTATCAAGCGGCGACACAACGGCGGAGCGTCACCACGCCAACCCGACGCCACACGCCCGTAGATCCTCCCGCCGCCGCTCGTAGTCCGGCATGACCCTTCCTACCGCCTGCCAGTAGTCGCGGCCGTGACTCCTCCCCCAATTGAGTAGCACACGGGTTAAGCGTTCGATCTCACGGGGAAGGAGATCGGACCTGAAACAACGCTTCAGCGAGGCCCAGATCATCAGATTCCTCTGGGAGGCCGAGACGGGCCTGCCGGTCAAGCCGTGGGGCCTCCGGCAGGGGTTCTCCGAGGCCAGCTACTACCTGTTGCGGAGTAAGTCCGGCGGGATGACCGTGTTGGAAGCCAAGCGCCTGAAGGAGCTGAGCGTGGAGAACACGCGGCTGAAGAAGCTGCTGGCCGAGTCTGTACTGAAAATGAGGTGACGCGCGAAGCGTTGCAGAAAAGTGGCGACCGCCCCCGCCCGACGGGTGTTGTTACGCCGAAGTGGCCACCTCGGGACGTACTTCATCCGCACCAAGAACCCCGAACGATTGATCGATGACTGTCGCCAAGCCGTCGCACAACAGCGTCTCTCCTGCGCCAGCCGTCAACTCCTTCAGTAGTGCCGCGATCGGCAGACCGATACCGACGATTTCCGCTCCCGACCCGCCGGACAGCCGACGAATTCGAAGCCGCGTGCTTTTGGGCTCTTCAGCCGTCGCCGGATACAGCAGCAGGGATGTCGGCACCCCAACTGTCGCCCCGAGGGCGAACGCATAGAGGAACGTCTGGTAGATGTCGCCCTGATCGAACCCGCGTTCATCGTACAGCTTGTACTTTGCGTCAATCGCCACCCGGCAATCCGACTCTCCCCGCCGCTCGACGACGACATCCGGGATGATGCTCGCGTAAGGACGCTGGCTCGAGACATTCCACACGACGGACTTGAAAGGGATCTGAGGCGTCACGCGATACCGGGCCACCGGCAGGATCTGCTCGATGACTCGGGTCACGAAGCGCTCGAACAACTGGTTCATGTTCAGCAGAAACGAGAATGACTGGGCCTTGCCGGGCGCGAACAGGTCATCGATGCCCAGAGCGTCGAACAGCAGCCATCCCAATCGGTGGGCCGTCTCGTAGTGCGCGTTCAACCGGTTGTAGGTCACGGTCGCCCGCGCGCCTGCGAGATTGAGCTGATCGGTATCGCAAATTGGCTCGAGCACGCCCCGAAGCCGCGCGATGCGGCGCTGCAGTGCGACGGAGGTGACCCGCGGAGACGCCACGCGCAGGGCCGCGGTCAGCAACTGGTTTTCGATGACGTCGTGCTCCAACTCGTCGAAGCGGCAGATGATCCGGTCGAGCTGGCCGAAACGTTCGAGCACCTGGCGCTCCCCGAGAATCCGGCCGCGCACGATCGGCAGGTCGTCCTCGCGTTCGACATAGCCTGACAGCAGGCCCCGCCGCAGCACTCGCTCTGTGGCCTCAACGAAGAGCAGGACGAAGAGTTCGAGCAGGCTGTCGCCGGAAGCCTCCAAAGTCGCATCGTCGCCAAGGCGAGTCAGCGCATCGAGCCCCGACGTGTACTCGAGTAGCCGCACCAGCCGGAGCAGGTCGCCGGTCACCTTCGGGACGACCCGAATCTCGACGGTCGGCAGGCGCACAACGCCCACCCACGACCGGGTCCGAACACGTAGCCCCTGCCGCAGCTCCTCGATCTGCAGCCGGTCGTCGGCCGAGGCCGACAACTTCTCGACAACGGCGCGGTCCTCCGGCGTGAGCGCGACTTCGTGGTAGACCTTGCTTGTCCACTCGGTCAAGGAGCCAAGGACTTGCACACCCTGCGGGCCAGTCATGCCGACGAGACCCCACCCTCACCGAATTCCCGCGCCAACGCAGCAACCAGTTGCTCGGCGTCGTCGACCTTCTCCGCGTCCAGCGTCCCGGCATCGGCATCGACCAGCTCACTGCCGATGAACTTCGCCAGCGTCGCGTACTCGTCGTAGCAGTACTCCTGGAGCAACGGCAGAATCTCCTCCCGGAACCGGGCCGCGAACTCCTCGACCTCCTCCACGGGCTGACCGGCGACCAGCAGATACGAATGACCGACTTGCTTCTCGCGTCCCTCGAATCTGGCGATTCGCCGATTCAGCCCATCGAGGAAGTCGTCGAGCGCGAGGTCGCCGACGGCGGCGCCGTGCAGCAGCTCGCTGTCGGGCATGCACTCAAGAAACGCGAAGCGGCGTCGCAGCGCGGCGTCGAGCAGCTTGATGCTGCGATCAGCGGTGTTCATCGTGCCCAGCAGAAACACGTTGAGCGGCACGCTGAAGGTCTCCTTGCTCTGCGGCAGGGTCAGGGTGAGGCCGCGCTTGTCTCGCTCTAACAGCGTCAGCAGCTCGCCCATGATCTTGGCGACGTTGCCACGGTTGATCTCGTCTATCAGCAGGAGATACGGACGACCGGGATTCGCCTGGGCGGCACGGCAGACCCTCTTGAAGACGCCGTCTTCGAGCGCCAGCGACAACCCGCCAGCGCCGCCAGTGTTGGGACGGAACCCTTCGATGAAGTCCTCATACGTGTAGGACGGGTGAAATGTCACGCGGGTGAGCGGGCCCACGCTGTCCGTCGTGCCCGAGTCTGCGGCCTGCTCCAGGACGGCACGCAGTGGATGACGGTCCGCCAACTGCACGAGGAGGTGCTCAGCCTCGGTCTCCGTCAGTGCGAAGAGCGTACCCTGGTTGTTGAACCGCATCGGCTCACTCTGCGCCAGTATCGCGTCTTGCTTCAGCTCGTCATAGCTCGGTCCCTGGTCGAGTCGCTCGACAGGCTCCAGCTCAATCGTTGGTGCGTTGTCGCCAACGCTCTGGAGTTCCCGGCTCACCCGTGCAAGAGCCATAACGCGCTTGTCGGGCGTGCTCTGGTACCCGATGACCAGATCGCCCCGTTGTACCAACGGGTAGTTCCGCTTGAGGCGACCGTATCGATACTCGACCTTGCCGTCTCCAAAGAGCAGGTCCCAGCTCCACTCCTTCGGGTTGGCCACCACCCACCACACCCGCGACAACACCTGGGAGGTCGAGAGATCACGCTCCGCCCCGCGCAACCGATCAGCATCGCCAAACACCGCGTCGGCCCCCTCGCGACCGAGCTGTCTCAACAACCACCAGACCGCGAATCGCCTCGCTTGGTATGTTTTTCCTGTCCCGGGTGGCCCATACAGAATGAGCTGGCCCTTGCGCTCGAGCGCCGCGGCGATGCGCGCGTACACGGCATCGACCACGATCGGTTTGCGTTCCCTGCGTTCCACGATGGTACTCAGCAGCGTCTCAGACACCTTAGCGACGGTCACGGTTGCCCAGCGCTTCTGCGGCGCCACACGTTGCTCGTAGGTCGTGTCCCACTTGACCGCTACGGTGTGGCGGTACTCGGGACGCTCATCGGCCCATCGGTATCCCGGTTCGATAACCTCTCCCAGGGCAAGCACTCGACCGATACCTCGATTGGCCACGACGAGGTCGCCCGGTTCCAGTTCGTTGAGCGACCACAGCTCGTTGCCCTTCCGTCTCGCCTGGGCAAGGTGCCCGTTGTAGGGGTAAGCCTCCTCGAACCGAGCACGGAATGCCGCCTTCGATTCGAACTGCGAGAGATCGCCCACCGCGTCCCAGCCGACGCAAATGTAGCCCTCCCGCACGCAATCCTCCCAGAACCGCGCACTTTCTCCTGGCGCAATTTTCAACACGCGATTCGTGGGGCGGGGGTCGCGCCAATCGTAGAGCAGCCGCTGCAGCTCCTCGGTGCTCCAGCCTTCCACCGCGGGTTTGCGCCGCAGCGCCGCAAGCAGGAAGCGATTCAGCGCCACCACCGACGACGCGCTTACCTCCTCCGATGGGCGATCCAACAAACGCAGGAAACGACGCAGATGGGCGGTCGAGTATACGGGCAGCACCTGGTCGGGGAAATACACGTGCAGCGACTTCAGCTTCACCGCCGGCCCGCGTCCCAGCGTCTCGAGCTCCTCGATGCGTTCCCAGTCGCCATCCGCGGCCAGGTCGAATGCCTGCAAGAACTCGCTCCGCAACCGGTCCCAAGCCTTCCCCTCATCCGAGAACACGTTCGGAAAGTACCATCCCTCCCGGTCTCTCCGCTTATAGATGATCAGTTTCCTGGCGGATCCACCTCGGATGCTGCCCATACACTGGGACCTGTACTCCAACCAGTGACAGTAAGTGTCTTCCTCCCCTGGCTGGCCCAGCGCGTAGTCCTCCAGCCTCATCTCTGGCCACTTGTCGAGTGGAAAGCGCTTCAGGATCTCGGCGCGCTCCGATCGATACCCTTCGGCGAACCGATTTGTGGACGATCGGTCGAACTGCGCGATCGCCTCGCTGAGTGTGACGTTGCTCTTGATCATTGCAGGCCGATTATCGCCTGTGACGGACCGACAGGGCGAACAAGTGCCGTCATGCGCCGCGACGAACCAACGCCCTGACCATCACCGGCCAGGACACCCTGCAGTCCGTGCCCCTGCGGGGCTTGGCGGAGAGCGTGGGGCGTTGCCCCCGGATCCGCCTTGGCGGTGCGCTGATGACAGAGCGCCGTATCTTGACGGCCGTCGCCCCCGCGTCGTCAGATGAGCCGGCCGTCTCGCAGGCCAGTGCGACGGGGCAGTCAGGCACAGCCAGCGCTTGCCATAGTCTCTATTTCGATCATCAGGCGGCAGTGATCGCTCGAACCCCATTCCTTCACACTGTTCATTGCCCGCACTGACACTTGCTCGTGGAATCCGCGAGACGCGAACGCGTAGTCCAGTTGATTCACCGCGGTTTCCGGCTTGGTTCCGGGTCGGTAGAACGTCGGCACGTTCTTGGTGTCGGACGGTACGTCGTCTGGTTCAGATTCCGCGGGCCGACCGTGCGGCGCCTGCGGTCCCAGAAACTCCAGCCCGAGCGCCTGCATCCGTTTCCACACCGTGCGATCACGTTTCGGTAACGACAGTCTCGAACCGGTCGCCCCGTAGAACATGTTCAGATCACCTGCTGCCAGGATCCTGTGCTTCGACGGGTCGGTGTGCCCAATGAATGCCGACAGGTCCGAAATGATCCGATGTGCCGAAATATCGGAGCAGCCAACCCTCCAGCTGGTCTTGGTCGACGGGTGAGGTTTCATCCAACTTGCGTACATTGAGACTGCGATGAATGCTGCGTCCTCGCCGCCGCACGGTACCACCCTGGCGGCGGCGATAGTGCCTATGCCACTAACGCCAATGGTATCTTCCCCGAGTACGCTGATAGGCGGAACCTGCCTGTATGGCTCGACTTTGATTCGATCCGACAGCTTCACCACCAGCGCCCAGCGGTCGTACAAGTGCCGGTTCCAGAACACCGCGTCTTCATACTCGATCTTGTCCACGAGGTCGCCGGGCGGCCTTCCCGCTTCCTGCAAGAGTGCCAAGTCCGCGTCACCATCGCGGGCCATGCTCACCAGGTCGCGCCACGGTTGCTCGCGCTTGCCGACGTTCCAGCTCACCACTTTGATCATCCTGCTGACATCTCCTGAGATGTATTCCACGGACGGCGGTAGGCCGCCCGCTTACGACTTGAGCACGAGACTTGCGCCTACCGCGCGAGCATAGCTGCGGACTCCAAGCATTCGCTATTGTGCGGCATCTTTCATCGGTTCTTGGCTGGCCGTAACGTCAGTCTGCCGCCAGAACGATGCTACACTGGGCAACGGTCACACGAGTTGCGCACGATCCGCGCGTCTGGCCGCACAATCCCAGCATCCGCGGGGCATCTCGGACGTGCTAACATCCGCCGACGACGTGAAGGGAGTGGCCATTCGCGTGTCACTTCCGCCCTCCACCGATCCGAGATTCTTCACTGTTCGCACGGATTCACAACACGAGTGCGGGCGTTGGAGGACGTGTTTCGAGACAGGCGCGCTATTCCCGCGCGTGCCTTGAACAACCGGTGATCAAGCAGAGGTGCTGTTGACGACCAGAAAACGCGAGTTTTCGGTCTACCTGCTGTGCTGGAGACGGAACGGTGGGATGCAGTACATCGGCATGTCGCAGGATGTTGACAGACGAATCAACGAGCATCGGAAGACGCGCCGGCTCCCGTTCGCCCAGATTGGCGAACCTGAGGTTGAAGTCCTGCATTCCAGGCTCGACGTGTATGCGGCCTGCGCCGCCGAGCGCCGCGAGATCATGGCGCGCCGGACGATGACGCCTCACGGCTACAACGATTCGTTGGGCGGGGAGTACGCGGGACCTCGACGCGATGTTCTATTCAGCTCGGACCACCTCCATCGGCTATCTCGTGCGGCTGTCGGGATTGAACACATGGACGGAGCCGCGCACGAGGAGGAAGCGGGGATCCTTGCTGCGGCCGGTGTCGATACTGTGATGGATCGGTACTGGGCGGCGTGCTCAGTCGTGGTCGCGCTTCGGTGCCATGGTGTTCCGGTGGGACGGATCGCACGGCGCGCGGGTCTTGGACACGGCAACATCTGCGGGATGTGCAGGGTAAACGGGACGTTGGCGAGCACGGCGATCTCTGACGTTCGTGGTGAAGAGCCATCGGCCCTTGGTCGTCCGCCGCTCTACGGGTCCCCGGGTTCTTGTCCACGCCTGTTCTCCCGAGTTTTGTTCGAGTCCGCAATCTCTCTCCGTGCCCGCGCCCCTTCCTGGACAGGACGGTTTTTGCGAGGAGCGACCGTACCAGCTGCGGCGGGTGAGGTGAACCCCGTTGACTAAAAAGTTTCCTGAGCCGCGAAGGTTCAGTTCGTTCCCGTCGTCTCCGTCTTCGTGATCGATGAAGGGTGTGGGTCTGTGGGGATCTCGTCGCCGCCGGATCCGTGCAGTCTCGACAAGGTCAATCACGGACTCGGCGGGGGCATTGGTCCGGGTTTGGTGCGGGCGGCACAACCGCAATTCGAAGCCTCAGGAATGCCCGCGCACCTTGTATCGCGTGATCCAATGCCCCCTGTCGATACCAGTAGAACATTGATTTTGAACATGTTATTCAACCGTCGGTCCTCGCGAAATGCAGCCGTTTGTGAGAGGAACGTCAAGTATGGTCAGCCAGCCCGATGAGGAGTCGTGACCTGGGACTCGCGGCATGGTACGATCGAAAGGCGAAACACTGGGAGACGCTGCAATGGCCGATCGATCTCTGTATTTCAGGCTCGGGAGCGCCAACGAGATCATGCTTCCTGATCTCAAGTATGCAATCCAGAAAATCTCCGGCGTGCTGGAAGACCTGGACGCAGCCGCGGCAAACCATCCACGTGGTGCCCTGAAATGGCGAGTCTCGCTGCTTCAGAAAAACAGCCCGCCGCTGCTCGGAGTCACGGGCGTGCCTGTCCCGAGGCGTGATCCCCGGACCCGTGAGATGGTGAAGCGGGACACGTCGCAAGACGTGGAGACGGCGTTGCTCGGCAGCGTACGTTCCCTGAGTAGTGGAGAGCGCCCGAATGGCCTCTCCGACGCCGTGGTCGACAAGATTCGCAGCCTGGCCGTGCGGTCTCGGCACATTGGTGAAATCCAGGTCTACTCGAACGCTGGAGAATCCGAGATCTCTGAAACGACACTGGCCGGCATCAACAAGGTGATGGGAAGTACCAGTCGATCGAAGGGGTCGATTCTCGGAACGCTCGACACCATCGCGGTTCATGTCGGCAACGAAATCCGTGTGTGGGACGAAAACTCCGACTACGCCGTCAGGTGTCGGTACCCCGACTCCATCGAAGAGGACGTGAAAACGAATCTTCGGAAGAGAGTCCTGGTGGGTGGCATGGTGACCTTCAACGTTCGAGGGCGGGCAGTTTCCGTCCAGGTTGAGTCCTTGACTCTCTATGGATCCGGGGAAACGCTGCCGACCACCGAAGAAGTGTCCGGCCTGCTCAAGAAATCGACCGACGAAGAATTCACGCTCGGCGAGTACCTGGAGCACTTGCGGGATGGACGGTAGTATTCCCCGCCTGTACTGGGACACAAGTGTCTTTATTTGTTTCCTCTCGTGGCGGCCCGGCTCTACCTCGGGTTTCGCGAACGGTACGCTGCGGGCCTCGAAGCCGACCTCGGCCAGGAGGTCAGCCAACGCTGGCGGCTGAACAGTCCTTCGACGTGGCGGTCGTGCTCGACGCGCGCCGAGCCGTCACGATCACGCAGCAGGAACGCGTAATCGACGAGGTAGTGCGTATCCCCTGAGTCGGGATCCCAGACCCACTCGACAAAGCGGAGGCCGCGCGCACACATACCGGCGGCGCCGGGGAGCGGGGGCTCGTCGCAGCCGCCGTCATCGGTCTATTGTCCGGTCCGATTCTTGTACGGATAAACCCGGGCGAGAGAGTCTTGAAAGCTGCGAAACGCCGGTAGATTCTCAAGCGGACTGTAATCGGATATGTATTCTGCGACGCTAACGCGACGTTGTGCGATCGAACGCTTGAAGTTTCTGCCCCGTCGGCCCGCTGGCGAACCTGCCGCCTGAAATAGGAGCTCATCCAGGCGATCCTTTGGATCCGGGATGTTCTCGATCTGGACTATGCCAGGCACGGGTACCCGAGCGGACGTGGAGCCGGCCGCTTGGGCAATCGCGAAACCGTCGATCAGGATCCAGGATTCCGACATCCGCACAGGTACGACTGGTACGACGTCCGGTCGATCGACGGTGTCGAACTCTCGCAGGCGTTCTTCGAGCGAAAGACCCTCGGAATCACGGTGAACGAAGATGAGCATCGCCCCGGTTTTGTAGGCGCCGAGAAACTCTGTGATGCTTCCACGTCGCCTCCGAAATTCCGGTTCGAGTATTTCCACGCCGGGATCGAGCCGGTGTACGGCCCACTGAATGATCGGAACGAGGAGTCGATCCGTCCCTCCGTCGGCCACGACGGCATACGCCAACTGCCGGTTCACCTGGCCGATCCAAACTCGAGGTTCAACTGTTCCAACTCGGAACTGACCGGCGAGCCACCGATAAAATCGGCGACCGCCTGCCGGTCAATGGGTTGTGCACTCGATTCCATTCCGTTGGACAAGGTCGCTCGCCACGTCTTCGAGATCGGCCGAAACACGCTGATCGGCCCGCCACCGCTTGTGACTGCCCGCTCGACAAACAGGAGATCGTCGCAGGAGAACTGTCGCGCCACCTCGGGAGAGTGCGTGTTGAGAACGACTTGCCGCAAGGGATTGTCAGCGGCGACCGGATTGTTGACGTCAACAGCGTAGTCGCGCAGAAGTTCCGCCAGGTTGGGCACGCGAGAGGGATGGATGCCGTTCTCGGGCTCCTCGATGCACAGAACAGCGCGATCCTGGGCATCCGCCAGCATCAGAACCAGGGCGATGTACCGCAGCGTGCCGTCCGAGAGGGAGCGGCCGTACAGCCAGTTGTCTACACCGGGGACGCGAGCTCGCAGGGCGAGCTGGTCTCGAACATCATCAGAGTAGACCCCCAACTCGGCAATGTCCGAGTTCAGTTGGCGAAGTCTGTTGAGGATTTCGGCCTTTGCGTCGGGATTTTTCGTAACGAGCGCGTGGAGCGTGGCGGGTATGTGGCCGCCCGCCGCAGAGACGTGGGGCGGCGCCGAACGTGTATCAGGGCTCCTCATCGCGCTCGGCTCAAGATGAAGTATCCGCCAGGATGCCATTTCGCGCTTTGCGGCAAGGACGGTTGGATAGTCGGAAGTGTTCGTGCCGCCGACCACCGTCAGCGGAGACCTGCCGACCGGTGCCGGACGCCCCCGGCTTCCCCCGTCTCCGTGGAGCTGGATCCGGTCCTGCTTGGTGGAGATCAGCGGTCCGCCCCAGCGCCCCCCAAGAGCGACTGATTTCTTGAAATCTTTGGACGACTTGAATCCGATGAATTTCCTATAGTCCTCCAGCTTCGCGTGGGTCAGACTTTCGTGCTCCACCAGAAGGCGATCGGATTCCGACTGGTACCGCAGTCCTATCTTGTAGGTGAGAAGCGTCGTGCTCGGTTTCGCCATTTGGCCGAAGTCGTCTTCGACCTGCGGCGACGCCACCATGTCGGCGCACAGCTCGATGCTGCGATTGGGGTCCCGGCCGAATACGAGGTCGAGGGGCGAATAGCCACCGTCGCTCGTACGTCTCACTTCGGTGGCGGCGTCGGAGATGTCCCGTTCGGTCAATGCGCTGAGGAAGTGAATCGCATCGAACAGGTTGCTCTTGCCAACGCCATTGTGGCCGACGAAACAGGTGAATGGTCCGAAGCGAATGTGTGCTTCCCGAATGCTCTTGAAGTTCTTGATCGAGAGGCTTACGAGCATCGGCGGATAGGCTCAGTGGCCCAAAAGGACCGAATCCGGGCGGCGCCACTGTCGGACGCCTCCCTCGGGATCAGGCTGTGGTTTTATCTTACGCCAGAGGCGGCCGTCAAGGTCGAACCGATCGCGCGGTACGTTTCCGGTCGGGCTCAAAAACCGCCGATGTCGACGGTACACGTCTTGACGGTGACCGACCTCGAGACCGAGGATAGCTGGACCGGGACGTGCTCGAACGGGAGCAGTCGACCGCTCCATGTGGAACGCTCGACACAGATCCTTCAGACGATTCCGGGGGAGATCCTGCAGAATCCAATCGAGCCGTGCCCTCCGGTAGCGGACCAGCGCGTCAACCAACTGCGCTTTGATGCGCCGATCATCGACATTCAGCTCGAAGCAGTCGACATTGGCGCGAAGCTCGTCACGGGTAAGTGCGGCAAGGATGGCTCGCTTCGTCGGCATGCGGCGGACTTCCTGGCGTTCCCTCACCGTGGCCGGCGCCCGACGAACATCTCGTGGCGGCCCGGCTCTACCTCGGGGTGAACGAACGGTACGCTGCGGGCCTCGAAGCCGACCTCGGCCAGGAGGTCCAGCCAACGCTGGCGGCTGAACAGTCCTTCGACGTGGCGGTCGTGCTCGACGCGCGCCGAGCCGTCGCGATCACGCAGCAGGAACGCGTAATCGACGAGGTAGTGCGTATCCCCGGGGTCGGGATCCCAGACCCACTCGAGAAAGCGGAGGCCGCGCGCGCAGATGCCGGCGGCGCCGGGGAGCGGGGGCTCGTCGCAGCCCCCGTCATCGGTCACCGCGCCAGGGAAGTTCTCGCGCACGTAGTCGGGCGCGAACAGCACGCCGCCGCCCGGCCGGCAGTGGACCCACGCGGTCTCCATGACGCGTCGCAGGTCGGCCTCGGTCGTCATGTAACAGACGGCGTCGTGGACGAACACGGCATCGAAGGTCCGACCGACACGCAGTGTGCGCATGTCGCCATGCCGGTGCTCGCACTCGGGGTTGAGGGCGCGGCTCACGGAGAGCATGCCCTGGGAGACGTCGGTGAGCAGGAGGCGGGGAAATCGGCGTTTCATGTGCAGCGCGTTGTTGCCGCCGCCGCTGCCGAGCTCGAGCAGGGACTCGATCGGCGCGTCGCACGCCTCGGCAAGCAGGTCGGCATAGATGTTCGCCTCTACGGCATACTCGGCGGCCGGATCGCCGATGAGCGTCCACCACTCCGCGAGCTCGTCGTACAAGCGCATGGCAAAGGCGCTATCTGAGGACGACTCGGTTTCGCGCACAGGTTAACGCTTTCGGTCACATCATGACATGTGCATCGGCAGTGGCCGATGTGGACGCTGCAGGGCGCGCGGTGCGCGTGGTCCACATGACTCGCGAGCGCCCGGCGCGCGATCCGGATCTCTCCCGCCTACGACGCCCCAACACCTGACGACCGGCGAACTGGAGGCCGGACTGGACGACATCCGGCAGTCCCCGCGCAACGACCGGTTGCTCCAGACCGATAGAGCGGCGACCGAAGCGTCGGCAGGTTAAGCCCTGATCACCGGCGAACTGAGCCTGACGCAGGGAATAACGCGACGCGAGCCGTGCAGCGAGGAGGGTTGACGGGTGCCGACCCAAGGGGGAGCGTGGGTATGATGTCGCGGATCCTGCCGCACGCGATCATACCTGCATCGGGTATACTCATGGCGAATCGTGGCGATTCAGGGATTCGCCAGTCGGGCGGTCTGGCGCTTTATTGCGGATGGCACCGTGCCCGGCGGCGCTGGCTGGACGCGGGTCGCCGGGATTACGTACCGAAAACTCGACATCAACGACCTGTGGCGGGTCGTCTTTCGCTGGACGGCGGACGGGCCGACCGGCGTAGACATTTGTGACGACCACTGAATCCGGAAGGGAAACGTCTATGGCGGTCGGGCGGCCTCGGCGTGAACCCACAAGCCCCGGAACGATCCTCCATGAGAAGTTTCTCTTGCCGCTCGACATCACGCAAAAACAGCTTGCCGACCATCTCGGCTGCGACGTCAAGGTGGTCAACCGCATCGTGAACGGACGGACCTCGGTGAGCCCGACGATGGCACTGAAGCTGGGAGCGACGTTTCGAACCACACCGGAGTTCTGGCTCAATGCGCAGACGGCCGTGGACATCTATCGAGCCTCCCGCGCTGGCCCGGATCTGCCGCGACCGATTCTGCGAGCAAGCCAACATGAATCGGAGGAGATGTAGCTGAATGTTCGTGAATCGGGCCGTGTCAACAACTTTGAGACAACCTGATTCAGCATTTACTGTAGCGACTCCACGCTGGTGACGAGCGTGCCCGGGCGATTGTCGATGCGTGGTGGCGGGCGCATGGAGCCCGGCTGTGGGTCGCCCGGGGTGACGGTGGTCGTGGCTGGGGCCACCTGGCTGGTGAGGGTCGGCGGCCGATTGATCCAGACCGCCGTGGGCATTGTCTCGGGACGGGGTGGCCCGTGCACGAACCGCTCGGGATGGGCGGCATAGGCGGCCAGGCGTGTGCGGTGACGGGCCGCCAGGACCGTTGCGGCGCGGCCGTAGTGGACGTCGGCGGGCGTCAGATAGCTCAGGCCGCTGTGATGGTGCGCGTCGTTGTACCACGCAAACAGGTCGCGGCTGACGCCACGCGCGTGTTCGAGCGCGCCGAACCGTGCCGGAAACTCCGGCCGGTACTTCACGGTCCGGAACTGCGCTTCGGAGAACGGATTGTCGTTGCTTACGCGGGGCCGCGAATGACTGGCGGTGACACCCAGGTCCGAGAAGAGCAGCGCGACGAGTGTGCTGCGCATGGGCGCACCGCGGTCCGCGTGAATGGTGAGTTGGTGCGGCGTGATGCCCTGCTTCGCGCAGGTCGCCGCCAGCAGGCGCTCGGCCAGGTGCGCATTCTCGTGCCGCGCGACCATCCAGCCCACGACGTAGCGGCTGAAGAGGTCGAGGATCACATAGAGCGAGTAGTAGAGATACGGCACCGGGCCCTTGAGCTTGGTGATATCCCAGGACCAGACCTGATTCGGGCCCGTCGCGACCAGCTCGGGGGCGGCATAGGCCGGATGCCGGGCCTGTGCGCGCCGCTCGCGCACTTCGTGGGCCGCGGCGAGCACGCGATACATCGTGCGCGGGGAGCAGAGGTAGGTCTGCTCCTCGAGCAACGTGGCATGAACCTCGGTGGGCGACTGGTCGACGAACCGCGGGCTGTGCAGCACGTCGAGGACCGCCTGGCGTTCGGTGGGACCCAGCGCCCGCGGCGATGGCGCCCGCGGGCGCGGCGGCGGCGGCGCGGGCCGCCGGTGTCGATAGAGCGTTGCCCGCGACACCCCGACGCTGTGACACAGCGCCGCCGTCTCACCTGGCGTGGCGATAGTCGTAATGGCCTGCATCAGTCGGTCTCGTCGTCGTCGAGCGGTGACAGGGGGATCCTCAGGATCTCGGCAATTTTTTTTTGGAGTGTGATGATCGTCTCCGCGCGCTGCAACTTCCGCTGCAGCCGGCGGTTCTCCGCCTCGAGCTGGGCCACCCGCGGGTCGACGGGGCGCGGCGTTGGCCCCCGGCGGCGCCCGCGCATCTCCCGCAGGGCGCCCGCCTCACGCTGCCGCCGCCAGTTCGTCAGGAGCGACGAGTACAACCCCTCGCGACGCAACAGGGCGCCCACCTCGCCGGGCTTCTTGCACGCGTCGACGGCCTTGAGAATGCGCAGCCGATACGCGGCCGAGAAGCGCCGCCGCTGGACCGTCGCCGGCACCTCCGGGTCCGGGGCACGGGCCGGCAACGTGGTTGCGGGGTCGGGGCCTCCGGTCGCCCTCCGGGCTCCCTCCACCCCCGACCCCGCAACCACTTCGATCTCCACCGCGTCTGGCATGCGCGTCATCTCTCCAACCTCTCCCGCCCCTACACTAAACTCAACAGGGAGGTTGTCTCACAGATTATTGGCACAGGGGGAATCACGTCTGGGCTCCGATACAAGACTACGAATCACACGACGTGCTCGCCCACAAGGAGCTCGATTCGCTGGCGCAGGTCTGGCGCGAACAACGCGAACGGCTGGCCACGCAGCAGGCGTACCGCGAGTTCGAACAGCGACTGAAGCGCGAGTGGGCAATCGAGACGGGCCTGATCGAGCGTCTCTACACTCTCGATCGCGGCATCACCCAATTGCTCATCGAGCACGGAATAGAGGCGGCGGTGATCCCGCACGGGAGCGTTGCGAATCCGGAAGCCACGATTGCAATGATCGAGGATCACCAGGCGGCTGTCGAAGGCGTATTCCAGTTCGTGAGAGATGAGCAATCATTGTCGACCAGCTACATCAAGGAATTGCACGCACTGCTGACGCGGCATCAGAACACCGTGGAAGGCGTCGATTCTTTCGGAAGAAAGACGGAGGTTCCTCTCATTCGCGGCGATTACAAGCGCCTGCCGAACAATCCTCATCGGCCGGATGGTTCAGTTCACGAATATTCCCCACCCGAACACGTCCCAGCCGAAATGGACCGGCTTATAGAGTTGCACCACGCTCACCTCGACGCCGACACCGTGCCGGAGGTCGAAGCAGCCTGGCTGCACCATCGGTTTACCCAGATTCATCCGTTCCAGGACGGCAACGGACGCATCGCCCGCACCCTCGCGACGCTGGTGTTCGTCAAGGGAGGCTGGTTTCCGCTCGTAGTCAGGGACCGGGAGCGGGCGCTCTACATCACGGCATTGGAACAGGCCGATTCCGGAAATCTGAAACCACTCGTGGACTACTTCGCACGTTTGCAGAAGGACGAATTCGTTCGAGCGCTCAGCATTGCCGAAGACGTCATGAAGTCACTCCGCGTCGAGGATGCGATCAAGTCCGTGCGGCAACGGCTGCAAGCCCGCAGGGACGCGCTTGTTGCGGAATGGGAGACGGCGAAGTCCCTCGCCGCGGCGTTGCGGGATCTCGCCCAGACACGCCTCGACGCAGTCGCGAGCGACCTGCGGCGTGAGATGCTCGATGTGCTCGAGCACGGTGACTACTTCGCCGACGGCGCGGAGGACGGTGGCGAGCGGAGCCATTTCTATCGCTATCAGATCATCCAGACCGCAAGGAAACTGGACTACTTCGCCGGCACGCACACCTACCGCGCCTGGGCGCGTCTGGTGCTGCGAAACGCCAATCAGACCGAATTGTTGATCGCGTTTCACGGTATCGGACGCGAATTCCAGGGGGTTCTCGCGTGTTCAGCGACTTGGTTTCAGCGTGTGGAGACAGCGGACGGCGAACGAGAAATAGGCCCGGTGACGCCCGTTACGGATGACGTATTCCAGATCAACTACAAGGAAGCTCCCGATGATGCACAGGCAAGATTCTCAGACTGGCTGGAAGGCGCCATCATTCGCGGTTTGAGGCTGTGGCAGGAGACGTCATTGTAATGCGAGCGGCCGGCCAGGAGCGATCATGATCCGTCGCCGGGGAACCGGGGCTCGTCGCAGCCCCGTCATCGGTCACCGCGCCAGGAAAGTTCTCGCGCACGTAATCGGGCGCGAACAGCACGGCGCCGCCCGGCCGGCAGTGGACCCACGCAGTCTCCATGGCGCGCCGCAGGTCGGCCTCCGTCGTCATGTAACAGACGGCGTCGTGGACGAACACGGCATCGAAGGTCCAGCCGACACGCAGCGTGCGCATGGACACATATATTGCGCGTATCGGGGATTAGTTGCGCGTAGAGCCTTGCGCGCAACTACGGAGCGGCGGCGCGGTCGGCGGCGCGCGCGCCGCTCAGCACGTTGACGATGCTGTAGTTCCCCTCGTGGCAGGCGTACTCGAAGAGCGGCTCGTCGATCGCTCGCAACGGGAGATCGCCGGACCAGGGGCTTGTCCACCGCGACGGGTCCTCGACGGTGAACTGGTAGCGGATGGTGTCGGCGTCGACCCGCGTGAACCGTTCGATCACGCGCAGGCTCTCGGTGCGTCCGCCGTTGGCGGCCCGGATGCGCACCACGTCGTTACCATGCGAGGAGCCTTCCTCGCTGCGGGCGATCCGGCGTGTCTCGACGACGAGGGTGTCGCCCTCCCAGTGGCCGCGCATCTCGCCGAGCCACTGCGGAATCGGCCGTCCCGGACGCGGGCGGCCGTCGAGTGGGATGATGCGCGTGTCGTGGATCATCTCGACATGGATGACGACATGGTCGGGCGTCTGCAGGATCACGTAGTTGTTGTTGTAGCCGGTCGGCAGCATCGGCGGCCCCACCGACCACAGCATGCAGCGGTCGTTGAGGTCCATGTCGATCCAGGTGTCCGCCGGTCCGCGCTCGCGCCGCGCAGCCGTGCGGGTGTCCTCGTCCTGCTGCGCCGCCGGCGTCAACGGCGGGATTCTGCCATCGGGCGGGTCGACGACGAGCGACGTCTGTCCGGTGGACGTCGTACCCCGATCGAGCCAGAGATTGTTGTAGAACCCGGGCGCCCCGTCCTCGCCGACGTCCACGCTTTCGGTGACCCCGGTTCTCCGCGCCGGCCGCTGCAACAGCGCCGTGTTCCGGTCGAGGACCTCCCGTTCGAGATTCGCGACCTCCTCGGCCGTCAGCCGCTCCCGGCCCTCCAGGCCGGGGGGCCGCTGCAAGGGCGTGATCGTCTTGTTCGTGTAGGTGCCCTGCAGATCGGGATCGCCCCACGCGGTGCGCGGCGCGGCCTGCTGGCCGGCCGCCGAGACTGGCGCGAGCGCGACGGCGGCGAGCACGATCACGACACCGATGGTTCGAACTGTCATCCTGACCTCCGTGAGCCGTGCGATTCCGATTCACCCCCCACGCCGGTACCACGCCCACGTCGGGACCTGCGGTTTCCGGGGTGCGGCATCGGGTTGATCCATGCTACGCCGTCGGGGATCCTGCGACAACCACGAACCGGCGCTCGCCGGGTGCGCAGTGTCCGCCGGTTCCTTACCGATCCGGTCCCCTCATCCGGCGGCTTCGGGGTAATCTGGATGACGCACTTGGAAGGCGACCGCCATCCGGGAGGCCGACCATGAACCGCTGGGTTGCAACATCGATCATCACGGGTCTCGTCACCGCCGGCGCGGCTGCGGCTGCGGCCCAGACCGGAGACACCGGTCACGGTGAAGAACGCGTCAACACCCGGCTCGTCGGGGTGCACGACCTGCAGGCGCGGTCGGCCTACCAGCCGCTGCCGGTGAGACAGGGGACGCGCCGGATCCTGTATGTCGGTCACCACGCCGGCGAGCGGCCGAATCGGCTGACGGGCGCTGTGGAGCCCAACGGCACCTCGGTCGTGGACGTCACCGCCCCCGACGCCCCGGTCTATCTGGCGCATATTCCGGCGACGGGCGGCGCCAGCGGCGCGCAGATGGTCCAGGTGTGCGCGGGCGATGCGCTGCCCCGGGCCGACGCCGGGCGGTTCTATCTGCTGCGCTCCAACGGCAATCGGAGCCATGAGATGTGGGACGTCACCGAGCCGGCCCGGCCGGCCTTCGTGCGGACGGTGGCCGAGATGGGCCGGACCCCGTCGGGCGAGCAGCATACGCACAAGAACTGGTGGGAGTGCGAAACCGGGGTCGCCCACCTGGTCGGGACCGTCGACGGGTGGCGCGCTCCCCGCATCCTGCAGGTCTTCGATCTGGCCGATCCGGCGGCGCCGCGGCACGTCCGGGACTTCAGCCTGCCCGGGGTGCAGCCCGACGCCAGCGGCCCCGTGCCCGGCGGATCGGGGGTGCACGAGGCGGTCAGTCTGGGGAACCGCGTGTATCTGGCCTACGGCACCTCGGCCAACGGCGCGGTGCAGATTCTCGACCGCGACCGGCTGCTGCGCGGCGATCCGGACGCGGCCGCGCCCCTCGCGGCGAGCCCCGCGGCCCTGGCGTTTCCGCAGATCGGCCGTATCGATCTGCCGTCGTTCTGGGGCGGACACACCGCGATGCCGCTGCTCGACGTGCCCATCGCCGACTATGCGGACAACCGCGACCACGCGACGCGGGACTTCCTCTTCGTCGTCTCGGAGTCGGTCGGGAACGCGTGTCAGGAAGCGCGCCACGTCACCCTGATGCTCGACATCACGGACGAAGCCCATCCCCTGCCGATCGCCACGTTCCAGGTGCCGGAATCGAGCGGGGAGTTCTGCGACCGGGGCGGGCGTTTCGGTCCCCACGCGCCGCAGTGGTCCATGGAGCCCCCGTTCTACGGGAAGCTGATGGTCGTGTCGTGGTTCAACGCGGGCGCGCGGGTGATCGACGTCCGCGATCCCTTCCACCTGGAGGAAGTCGCGTACTACATTCCGGCCACCACCGCACGCACGGACGAACGCTGCGCCGCCATCGACGGCGTCGAGACCTGCAAGGTGGCCATCCAGACCAACAACGTCGAGGTCGACGACCGCGGGCTGATCTATCTCGCCGACCGCGCCGACACCGGCCTCCACATCGTGGAGTTGACGGGGTCGGCCGCCGCGATCATCGAGAACTAGTCGCCGCCCGCGACGTCACCGCGGCGCTGCGCCCGCGGGGGGTTGCTCCCGCGACGCAGTCCGGAACAGCCAGGCCGATCGGACCCACAGCGCGATGAAGAACCCGTTCAGGAGCACGAGCTCCAGCGGCGGGCTCCACGGCATGCCCAACCCGCCGATCACCGCGATCATGGTGACCAGCGCCTGGGCGAGCGCCGTCGCGAACAACGCGCGTGTCATGCCATGTGGCCGGAATCGCGCGATGACGGCGCCGATGATTCCGACGGCGAGCACCCCGAAGTACATCAGGTTGGCGCGGTTGTTTTCAGACCCGATGATGCCAACGGCGCCGTTCACCCAGACGAGGATGAATGCTGCCAGGATTGCCGTGCTGACGGCGGATCGGTACGCGGTATCGTGCGCCTTCTTCACTATTCCTTTGATCGCTGCAAGTTGACGACGCATGTTTCCAGTTTGCTTGTTACTTGATTCGGATCAAGCCGTGTCACGCTCGACCGATTCACCCGTGTAGAACGCGGTCGTCTGCAGTGCCGCTGCACGCGCGGCGTCGGGGTCGGTTCCGAACGTAACCGCCGCGTGCAACCACCCCACGCTGCTGCCGGTGATGAACGACTTGCCGTCCTGTGACGTGGCGAATTCGGCTTCGTCCAGCTTTGGCTCGCTCGGTTGCGCGAGATGGAGCGCGAGTCCCACGAGACCCAACTCCCAGCCGACGCCGACCGCGCCCGGCCCGTACGTGTCCCAGTGTTCCGACAAGAGCGCGGTGTGCGTGAGCGTCAGCCGCGCGCGGCCGGCGCCCTCGTCCGCGCAACGTACCTCCACCCAACTGACGTCCCCGCCGAACTCCCAGGTGATCGCGAAATGTGATGGTCGTTCGCACGCCGTGACCACGCCGCCTGCGTTGCCTTCCAACTGATAGCGGCCGCCAGGTTCGAGTTCGCCGCTGATCGGGAGAAACCAGCGCGGAATCCGCTCGGCGTTCGTCACGGCGTCCCACAAATCGTCAACCGTCGTCGCGAAGCTGCGAGACAGCGTGACCGCGCTGACAGGCTGTCCATCGCGCTCCAGCGACGACACGGCGCGCTCCAGGGCGCCAAGGTGACCTACGACATCGAAGTTCATGGTTGCTCCCATATTGCGCGTTCTCGAGTGAGCGTTGACAAAGATGCGGCTCGATCACGTCTCGAAGGTGGCTTCGGTCGTGCGTTTCATCACGCTGGTCTGGAGACGACGACGGTCATTCATGGCGCCTTCGCTTCCCGCAGAACCTGAAACCCGAGCGCCTCGGCAACGACGCGTTGTCCGGCGTCGAGCGTGGCGAACGAGAGACTGCCAGCTTGGGGGGAGACATAGAGGGCCGTCGCGACATGCCATAGGTCGGCGCCCCGCAAATAGCCTGATTCGAGCACCGTCGCGAACTCGGGAGCCAGCGCCCTGTCGGGCAGAATCCATTCGATTCCCGCGATCGCGCCCTCATGAAAGAGCAGATTCTCGCGTGCGAACGCTGCCCGCAGTTCGGCTTCCAGCAGGTTGGACGAGATCAGGCGAGCGAACTCGTCTAGTCGCTGCGCATGCGCCGCCGCACCCGGTTCGTCGAACGCGATGGCCGTCAACACGGACGTGTCAACGTATGCGATGCTCATTCGCCGCGCTCGGCGAGAAATCGCGAGAGAGCGCCGGGCCGTCGTTCTACCGGTCGGAACGTCCGCCGCGGGATGACCGAGTGAACCAGGGATCCGCTGCGTTCGAGGTCGTGCAACCGCTCGTCGAGCGTCGGCGTCTGCCGCCGCCGGATCGGATGGATCTCCGCCACGGGTTCCCCTCGATGAGAGACGGTGACCGTCTTGCCGTCGCGCACTTGCCGAATGACCTCGGAAAACCGCGCCTTTGCTTCGTAGATGGAGTATTCGAGCGCCATGGCGTCATCTTATCTAGTCAGACTGGTCATGGCAATCACAACGATCGGAGTATACGACCGTGGTGCCCGCGGCAACGGTGGTGATGATCACCAATTCGGTGTTGGTCGCACGATTCCAGGGGGCGCCGGGGTGAGTCGCCGTGCCGGTTCAGCGATTGGCGCCATCCACCTGCGGATGGCTCAGGCGGTCTCGGAATGCGGCGAGCGTCAGGATCGGAACGGAGCACACATCCGCCAGAACCAGAAGATCCTCGTCGCCGGTGACCAGCGCGTCAGCCTCGGCGCTCACCGCCAGTTGCAGAAACGGACGGTCACCGGGGTCGCGGCAGTCGGGCGCCTCGGTCGAGCGCGGCACCGTGACAGTTTCGCACCACGGCAGATAGTCACCCAGCAGATCTTCGCGGTCATCGTTGGTCAGGTGGAACTTCGGATAGGACAGCACCCGGAGAAGTTCCGCCACGGTGTCGCGGCTGGCCAACGGACGGATCGTCTCCGATCGCCATGCCTGTCGCAGCCAGGATGACGCCCCCGCATGGAATACCAACGCCGAGACCAGGACGTTGGTGTCGAGCACAGGACGCGGCGGCGTCATCGGGACCGCTGCGCCCGGTCATGCGCGCCATGGCGCGCCCAGGCCACGGCCTCGGCCACGTCGGCCTCGGTTATGCCCAGGTCGGCCAGCTTGGCGCGCACCGCATCGGCACGGTTGATGCGGACCGGCGTGAGCACGATGCGCCCGTTGTCCTCGGTCACGTCGAAATATTCTGTCCCCTGGCACGCGGACAACGCTGCCTTGGGCAACGTCAACTGGTTCTTGGACGTCAGCTTGGCCAGCACGGTAATCCCTCATGTAAGGAAGTAAGATTTGAGGATATTCTCATGTTCCGCCGTACGAGTCAAACCGGGAGATCAACGTTACGTACACTGACCGCACACGGTCCAGAGCATGTCGTCGGGCGAGAACACGGCGTCCGGTCAGCGCCGCCAGGCGAACAGCCGGGTCAGAATGGCCCGCTGCCCATCGCTGAAGCGCGCCTTGCGCATCTGATTCGCCGCTTTGCGCAGCGCCTCGGCCTGCGTCGGGTAGGGGTGGATCGTGGCTCCGATGGTCCCGAGGCCGGCGCCGGCCTTCATCGCGACCGTCACCTCGGAGATCAGGTTGCCGGCGTCGGCGGCGACGATGGTCGCGCCGAGGATCTTGTCGGTCCCCTTGCGGAGGTGGATGCGCGCGAAACCGGCGTCCTCGCCGTCCAGGATGGCGCGGTCGACGTCGGCCAGCGGCTGCGTGTAGGTCTCGACCTCGATCCCCTTCGCCCGTGCGTCCGCCTCATACATCCCGACGTGCGCGATC
Source organism: Vicinamibacterales bacterium (assembly GCA_965220695.1). Classification (GTDB taxonomy): domain Bacteria; phylum Acidobacteriota; class Vicinamibacteria; order Vicinamibacterales; family UBA8438; genus UBA9620. The sequence continues at coordinate 2,859,908 of OZ244838.1, forward strand.
TCGGGCTCGGTATAGGTGCACCAGGGGATGTTCAGCGACTCGGTGGACGCCCTCCCGAGACCGAGCGGATGCGGGAACAGTGCGTTCTGGATCACGATCTGCGCCATCGCGTCGGCGGCGTGCGTGAACTTGAACCGCGAGCAGATATCGCCGGCGGCGTATATGTGCGGGTTGGCGGTGCGAAGCTGCGCGTCGACCTTCACCCCGGTCCGGTCGTACGACACCCCGGCCTCGTCGAGCCCGAGACCCTCCACGTTCGGCGCCCGGCCGACGCCGACGAGGATCTCGTCGACGATCACTTCGTGCGACTCGCCGGCCGTCGTGTGGCGGATGCGCTTGCCGCCGCCGTCCGTCCCGTTCGACGGCGCCGCCTCCACGGCGCCCACCTTCGACTCGAAGGCGAACCGCACGCCGTCGTGCGCCATCCGCGCCTGGACGACCGCCGCCGCGTCCTGGTCCTCGCGCGGCAGGATGTGCGAGGTCTGCTCGAAGACGGTCACCTGGCTGCCGAAGCGGGCGAACGCCTGGGCCAGCTCGCAGCCGATCGGACCGGCGCCGATGACGGCAATCCGCCGTGGCAGCGTCGTGAGCGAGAAGACGGTCTCGTTGTTCAGGTAGCCGGTCTCAGCGAGTCCGGGAATCGGCGGGGCGGCGGCCCGCGCCCCGGTGCAGATGGCGGCGCGCGCGAACGACAACGTGGCGTCGCCGACGCGCACCGTGCCGCGTCCGCTGAAGCGTGCGTCGCCGATGAAGACGTCCACGCCAAGCCCCGTGAACCGATCGGCGGAGTCGACGTGGCTGATCGCCGCGCGCAGCCGGCGCATGCGTGCCATCGCCGCGCCGAAGTCGCGCTCGCAGCCGTCCGGCACCGTCAGACCGAACTCTGCGCCGTCGCGCGCCGACGCCCAGACGCGCGAGGCGCGCAGGATGCTCTTCGAGGGCACGCAGCCGACGTTCAGGCAGTCGCCGCCCATCAGGTGCCGCTCGACCAGCGCCACCTTCGCGCCGAGACCCGCGGCGACCGCGGCGGTCACGAGCCCGGCGGTGCCGGCGCCGACCACCACCAGGTTGTAGCGTCCGTCCGGCGTGGGGTTCCGCCATTCCGGCGGATGGACATTGTCGGCGAGTTGGCGGTTGAACGCATCGTCGGGAATCAGCGAGACAGGCGTGGTACTCATGGCGGTTTCATAGCATACCCGCTTTCCCCACCGTCCCGGCCGCCGTCATCGTGCTCGTTGCCGCCGCAACGGCTGCCAGGCGCTATCCTTCCTTCAGAATGGATTCAGTGCTCGCGTTCGTGGCGTCGGGTGTGGTTTTCGGACTGGCCGCCGGGGTCGCCCCGGGCCCGCTACTGGCGCTGGTGCTAGCCGAGAGCATGCGCCACGGCACGGCCGGGGGAGTGAGAGTGGCCTTGTCGCCGCTCATCACCGACCCGCCGATCATCCTGCTGTCGCTGCTGCTGTTCACGCGCATCACCGAGCCGGGCCCGATTCTCGGCGTGGTCGCGCTCGCGGGCGGCGGCGTGCTGCTGTACCTGGCGGCCGGGACGCTCAAGCCGCCGCCGGCCCCGGCCGCCGGCCGGTCGGCCGGGATCGGGCCGCTGGCGAAGGGCGTGGCCGCCAACCTGGGAAACCCGCATCCGTATCTGTTCTGGCTGGTGGTCGGCGCCCCGACGCTGGACCGCGCCCGCGCCGCGGGTGGTCTCGCCGCCGCCGGTTTCCTGGCCGGGATGTATGTCTGTCTCGTCGGCGCCAAGATGCTGCTGGCGGTGGCTGCCGGCAGGGGCCGCGTCCGGCTCGACACCCGCTCCTACCGGCTCACGCTGCGCCTGCTGGCGGCCGCGCTGGCCCTGCTCGGCATCCGCTCACTGTGGGACGGCATCCGCTACCTGGGTCTCGTATGACGTGGGCGCCTGCAGCGATCAGTCGGGCGCCTCAAAGGCGCGCATAGGATCGACCAACTCGTCACGTTCCCCCGACACGCCTACCCGCCTCGGTGACAAGCCCCGGCAGCGCGACAAGAGCGACGAGCGTGGCGATGGTTTCCCCGCGGGACCGCATGGCCTTCCTCACCCGGCGAAGTCGTCCGAATTGCAAAGATCTTCCCGTCAGAACAGCCCCTCTCTCGCCGCGGGAGTCAGGATATCCGGGTCGTCGTTCGCGACACTGTTCACCCGGGTGCTGACGTCGCGCCGCTCGTAGGGGCCGATGTGAGGTTCACGCACCAGGTCGAGCAGGCGCGGCGCCGGCGATGACGGATCGAGCCAGTCGGCAACCAGATCGGGGTCGAGGACCACCGGCTGTCGAGGGTGGATGTCGGCCAGCTCCGGGCAGGCCGCCGTGGTGATGATCGTGAACGACTCGAGACAGGTGCCGCCCTGATCCCAGCGCTCCCACAGCGCCGCGAACGACAGCGGCGACCCGTCCGCGAGCGCCAGAAAACAGGGCCGCCGGGCGTTCCCGGTCCGCTGCCACTCGAACCACCCGTTGGCCGGCACCAGACAGCGGCGTGAGCGAAAGGCGGCGGCGAACGACGGTTTGGCGTGGACCGTCTCGGCACGGGCGTTGATCAACCGCGCCCCGATCTTGAGGTCCTGCGCCCAGGACGGCACCAGTCCCCAGCGCAGCCTCGCCATGACGCGCCGGCCGCCGGCATCGAGCCGGCAGACGGCGAAGTCCTGCGTGGGCGCGCCGTTGTAGCGGGGCCGCAGATCCGGCGGCTGCGCCGGTTCCGGCGTTCCGTACAGGTCGTGCAGCTCGCGCCAGGTCAGGTGCTGCGTGAATCGGCCGCACATCGTCAAATACGCTCCTCGCGTTCCAGCAGAGCGGTCGGCCCAGTGTACGCCACGTCCGCGCGCGTGTCGCCGGGTCGATCGCAGACGATTGCGGCAGGTCCCGATGCCCGGTGAGATCCTGAACATTTCCACGGAGCGCCGCGATCCGCCGTCCAGGACGCACGACCCTCAGTGGGCCTCGTCGACTGGCCGCACGATGGAATCCGCTTCGGTGCGCTCCGCCGTGCGCACACCGGCGAGCAACCGGGTCTTCATCGACGTGAGCGTACGCTCCATCGACTCGCGCGCGGCGCTGTTGATCATCGGCGTGACCATCCACCGCACGAGGGACGGGATCGAGCGGCTGAGGGTGATCGACTCGCACTCGACGATGACGCCGCCGTCGACCTGCTCGTACCGCCAGTACGAGTTCAGGCGCCAGAGGAAGCCGCGGTCGATCCCGATCGGCTTCTCGCGCTCTTCCCGAGTCCCGACATCCTCCAGCTCGGCGATCTTCGTCGCGACGCTGCTGCTCGAGGCGCGCCGGGGGTCGTGCCGCGCGTACAGCATCTCGTGCTCGGTGTTGAAGTGCACGGTGACGAACTTCTTGCGCTTGAGCTTGAGATAGATGCGCATGCGGTCGGCGTCGCGCTCGAGCACCCGCGACTCGAGCACGTCCTCCTGCAGGTCTTCCTGCCTGAGCGGGCTCTGGACGCCGTGGAGCACGTCGTCCAGCGTCAACCCGGGCAGGAAGATGCTGCCGCGCCAGTGGTGGATGGCTCCCTTGGGCACGTCGATGGTCTCGCCGGTCTGTCCGCGCGAGCGCATCCGATCGACCAGGATGCGGCCCGCCAGGACCGCCCGGCGCGCTTCCGCGGCGACGTCGTGGAAGTCCTGCACGAGAAAGCCCTCATCGGCCGCGAGCTCGCGCTCGATCCGCCGCTCCGTGGAAGCGACGTAGGCGTTCCACGCCGCCACAGTCTGCGGCTGCAGTTCCGCGGCGTCGAGGGTTGCGCCGCCACAGGCCACGACGAGGAAAGTTGTCCAGATGAGTCCATGTGATCGCATTGTCTGTCCTTTCACTGTCCGCTGTCGGACGGGCAGGCCGCCCGCGTCCCGACCAGGTCCGGCGCGCCGAGCGCACGGAACACCAGTCGGTCGTTGGCGACGAAGTTCACCAGTGACATCGACGCGATGGCCATGAGGTTGGCCACCGTGTAGTGGATGCCGAGGCTCGTGGCGTAGAGCCCCGTGAAGCACACGTTGCCGGTGATCGACAACGTGCCGCTGACCAGGTTGAAGCGGGCCAGCCGGCCCCACCGCCCCCGCGGACTTCCGCCGACCCGGTCACGCCAGGTCCAGCGCTCGTGCCAGCAGAAGTTGTGCAGGATGGCGGTCTCGACCGCCAGCCCGGTCGCCACGAGGTAGTCGAGGCCCAGCAGCTCGGTCAGCCCGACCAGGGTGACGAGCTGGACCCCGGACCCCATGATTCCCACCGAGTTGTAGGTGAGCCAGCGCAGCAGGGTCCTCAGGCGGCGCGTCATCGCCGTGCTCCGCGTCATCGCTCTGTTTCGCGTCATGACCGTGCGTTCCTGTCCTGGCGTGGTTACCGGGGCAGCGGCTCGGCGCGATAGAGCGCGAGCGTGTTGCGTCCCGCCGAGAGCGTGAGCGCGCCGAACATGCCGAGGGCGGCGACGACGCCCCCGACGTCGAACAGCAGATACTCCGCGCCGGCCAGCACGACCATCGGCTTGTGGTAGAGACACAGCGTGCCGATCGCCAGCAGGATGCGGAGCTCGGTCGGACCGACCTTGAGCAGCGACACGCGGAACACGCCGCGCGCATGCGTCGCCAGATAGACCTCGGCCGAGGTCATCAGGAAGGCGACCAGCAGTGTCAACGCCACCACCGGGGTCATGAACGGCGACAACCCGAGCCCGCCGAACAGGAACAGCGCGCCGACGATGTCGATGACGTGGTCGACGTAGAACCCGTACATCGGCCGTTGCTGATTGCGCACGCGGGCGACGGTGCCGTCGAGACTGTCGCCGAACCAGTTCACGGCCAGCGCCAGGACGACGACGACCAGGGCGCCCTCGAACCGCTGCGACGCCCAGAACGCGCCGCCGGCGACCGCCATGGCGGCGAGTCCGAGGATGGTGAGGTGGTCAGAGTTGATCGCGCGGGGCAACCGCTCGGCGATCCAGATCAGGGCCCGCTTCTCGACCCGGGCGAGCAGGCTGCCGTGCTCCCGGACGTGACCGCGTGTGGTGTTCTCGCGCATGTTCCAGTCCTCCTTGATGGCGGCCGGGCCGCCGGTTACTGGACAATGCGCAGAGTGCGCGGGAATCGGCTCACCGCCGCTGACTCCGCGGAATAAACTCCCGCTTCAGGCGGTCACAATCGACGTCCTGGTGAGCGTGAGAGGAGCCACTCGATGACCATCCGCTTCGTGCAATCGACCGTCTGCGTGCTCGCGTGTGCGGCCGGCGCCGTCTGGCTGAGCGGCGCGATCGCGGCCCAGCAGTCCGATACCGACGTTCCGCGCCGCACCGACACCGGCGCCGGACCTGCCGCGGTCGAGCTGGGGCGCCTGCTCTTCTGGGACCCGCTGTTGTCCGGACACCGCGACGTCGCGTGCGCGACGTGCCACCATCCCGAGTTCGCGTACGCGGACGGCCGCGACCTCTCGCTCGGACCGCTGGCCATCGGTCTGGGTCCGGCGCGCATCGATGTCTCCGACGGCCGCATCCCGACCGTGAAGCGCAATTCACCGACCATCCTCAACACGGCCTTCAACGGGCAGGGCCGCCGGCGGCGGCGGCGCGGAGACCGCGACAGGATCGCGCGGGTCGACCCGGCGGCGGCGCCGATGTTCTGGGACAGCCGGATCCGCGGCCTCGAGGCGCAGGCGCTCGAACCGCTCAAGGCGCTGGAGGAGATGCGGGGGACCGCCTATGCGGAAGCCGACGCCCTGGATGTCGTCGTGGCCCGGCTGCGGGCCGTCCCGCAGTACGTGACGCTGTTCGAGGACGCGTTCGGGCCGGATACAATGATCGACGCAGCCCGCCTCGGCCAGGCTATCGCGGCGTTCGAGCGGTCGCTGGTGGCGATGGACAGTCCGTACGACCGTTTTCGCGCCGGAGACCGTGACGCTTTGACGCAGCAGCAGCGACGTGGGTTGGACGCCTTCGACGACGCTGGCTGCGACCGCTGTCACCGGGGTCCGATGCTCTCGAACTTCAGCCTCCACGCGGAGGGGGTCGGCGAGCACGTGCGGCTCAGCGAGCCGGACACGGGCGACGGACGGTTCCGCTTCCGCACCCCCACGCTCCGCAACGTGGCCATGACCGCGCCCTACATGCACAACGGCACCCTGGGCACGCTCGAGGACGTGCTCCGCTTCTATGACAACGGCCGTTCCGAGAACCCTCACGTGTCCAACGGACGACGCGGGCGGGACGACAACGGTGCGGCTCGCCTGTCTCGCAGCTTCAGACGCGTCGACAACATGAGTGAACGGGAAATGCGGGACATCGTCGCGTTTCTGGAAGCACTGACCGACATGAATTTCGACCGGATGATCCCGGCGCGGGTACCCAGCGGCCTGCCGCCCGGCGGCTTGATCGAGCGTCCGTGAACGACGGCGCCCGGCGCGTGTTCCCCGTCCGTCCGACATCGACCTGCACCGACTCTGCCCCCCACTCCCGCGCCACAATCGCCGCGTCGCCACGACCAACCGCTACAGTGTCTCCATGGCCTATCTGCTCGCGCTCAGCTCGGCCGCGCTCTACGGCGCCGCCGATTTCCTTGGGGGCCTCGCCTCGCGCCGAACGAACGTCGTCGCCATCGTCGTGACGTCGCAGGGCTGCGGCCTGACGCTGTTGGCCCTCAGTCTGCCGTTGTTGCCCGAGGCCACACCGTCAGCGCGCGATCTGTTCTGGGGCGGAGTGGCCGGACTGGCCGGCGGCGTCGGAGTGACGCTGCTGTATCGGGCGCTTGCCGTGGGGAGGATGGCGGTCGTGGCGCCGACGACGGCCGTGTGCGCGGTGATGATTCCGGTCGTCACCGGCGTGTTGCTCGGTGAACGGCTTGCGCCGCTGACGATACTGGGCGTCGCGATGGCGATTATCGCCATCGTGCTGGTCAGTCAGCAGCAGGAGGCGTCCGGGTACGGGCCGCCGCGGGCCGGGAAGCTGCCGCCAGGGGTTGCGCTCGCGCTCCCGTCGGGTGTGGCGATCGGTCTGTTTTTTCTGGCGCTGGCCGAGACGGAGGCCCAGGCGGGATTGTGGCCCCTGCTTGCGGCGCGCGCCGTGTCGGTGACGCTGTTCGCCGTCATCGGGCTGGTCAGCGGTCGGCCGCTGCGCCTGACGGCGCCCGTCGCCAGAATCACCGCCGCCGGGGGCGTCATCGACATGGTCGCCAACGCCCTGTACCTGCTGGCCACCCGTTACGGGCCACTCAGCATCGCGGTGACCCTGTCATCGCTGTACCCCGCGAGTACCGTGATCCTCGCACGGATGGTGCTTGGCGAGCGCCTCACGCGCTGGCAGGTCAGCGGCGTGGTGTGCGCGGTGCTCGCCGTCGCGCTCATCGTCGGCGGCTCGGGGCCGTTGTAGCACGTGCACGCAGCCTCCTGCCAAACAGCGTCGACCTGTCGCAGCAGCGTGGCCGCGCCACGCTCAGGGAGGGCTGGCGCCGCCGACTCCTGCCGTCCGCGCTACCCGGTCACAAGGTGCAACAGGTAGTTCACGCCGCCCCGGTTCAGCCAGACCCGCACATACTCGCCGCCCCTCAGTTCAGCGACACGCGCCTCGTTCCTGGGTCCCGGGGTCTTGGCGACCTCGTCGATGTCGGCGTCCGGAATGACGACGGCAAGCGCCCGCCCGGCAACGGTGTCATCCTCCTCGACGAATTCGACCCAGCGACCGGAGGCCTCGCTGTCCTCGTCGGCAAGCCGCAGCATATAACTGCCGGCCGCGAGCCGCGAGCCCTGGACCAGGACGGCGCGAGGGATGGTGATCTCCCCGCGCGCGGCGCGGTCAGCCGCCGCCTCGCGCGCCTCTGCCAGCGCGGTCTGCACCGCGGCGACAGCAGTACCGACACCCATGGCCGCCTGCCGGGCCGATTCGGCCGCCTGCTCCGCCGCTTCCCATTGGTCGCCGGCAAGCAGCGTGTCCGCCTCGCCGAGCGCCGCATCCACCCCGTCCAGATCAGCTTGAATCGCCATCTGCTGCTCTTCCGGGGTCTCATCATCGCCCAGCAGGCTTTCGAAGGACTGCCGAGCATCCGCCGCGGCGCTCCGGGCGTCTGCAATCGCCTGGCTGGCTGCTGTCTGCGCACGCTGCTTGCCTTGCTCGATGGCCTGTGCCAGATCACCGGCGGCCGCCTCGACCGCGCCGGCCAGTTCGCCGGCCGCGTCATACGAGCGCATCAGCGCGAACCGCTCCTCCTGGGCCGCCACTTCGGCGTCAAGCTGCGACACCGCGTCCTGGGCCGCACTGTACGCGGCGGGAGCGTAGGTCTCTCCCTCGGCTGCCAGCGCGGCTACCTGCGCCTTGGCCGCGTCGACACGCTCGGTCGGCGGCTCGGCGCACCCGGACGCCAGCACGGCGCACGCAAGTCCGAGCAATATGCCTGAACGATTCCGTCCCATGGTTCTCTCCCCCACTCTTTACGTCCTGACAGCCGCGGGTGGGCTGCCGTCCCCCTGCCTCGAGTAGCGGTTCGTTTCGGGATCCGCCTGATCCTCTTATCGGTCGCTCTCCATTGTACTCGCGACGCCCCGGCCACGCAGACCAGTCTTTCGTCGCACGGGCGAACCGCCAGGACGAGCCCGACGGGGTTCGCAAGGGCACTGTAACTGATTTGACCAGCCGATTGAATACACTCATAGTGATTAGCGGCAGATTCTGGCCGGCCGAATGCAGCGAAGTTCGCTGACGGTCCGTGACCGCTCGGCTGTCGTTCCGGTCATGGTCGCCACGGCGCGGTCGTCACGGAGACGGGAAGCATGGACGCAATGAGCAATCTGGATCGGCTGGCGGCCTGCGCGGGGCGCTGGCGCGGGTCGAACCGCCTGCACGATCCCAACACGGGTGCGCCGGAGGACTCTCCCGCCACGGCGGTGCTGACCCCGCTGCTGGACGGCAGGTTCATCCGCTTGGACTACACGTGGAGTTATCAGGGCGCCGCAAAAGAAGGGTCCCTGTTGATTGGCTACAAGTCCGATCGTGGCCGGGTGACGGCGCACTGGATCGATTCCTGGCACATGTCGGAGGACGTGATGGCGTGCGAGGGCGCCGTCGACGACAGCGGCGGCATCGACGTGCGCGGCAGCTACGCGGCGCCGCCCGGCCCGGACTGGGGATGGCGCATCGCGCTCGGTGCGGCCGGCGGGGCCGAGCTGCAGCTCGTCATGCACAACGTCACGCCCGACGGGCAGGAGGCGCTGGCCGTCGAAGCGACGTATGCGCGCGAGGCGGCGGCTTGATGTCATGAAGTGGAACGATATGATGCTCAGGCAGGACGGGGAACTGAAGGTGAAGAAGCGGAACGGCGCGAGAATCACACGCCGCGGACGCTTCGACCCGAGGATCGAGGTCTGGTGATGATGCCGACAGGCGACGCTCGCCGGCGGCTGTCTCTGCTCGGCGCGCTGCTGCTGGCCGCCTGCCCGGTCGTGGCGGCGGCGCAGCAGGAGCCGCCGCAATTCACGGCCGGCGTCGAGCTGGCGCGCCTCGACATCGAGGTCACCGACGCGCAGGGGCGGCCGGTCCGGGATCTGCGCCGGGAAGAGGTCGAGATTGTCGAGGGCGCGGTCCGCCGCCCCGTCACCTTCCTTCAGCACGTGCGCGAGCCGGCCGGGTCGTACGCCGAGGCCGCCCAGCGGACGATCGGCGGCGACGTCTCCACGAACCGGGATGTGCCGAGAGGCCGGCTGTATGTCCTGGTCTTCGACCAGTCGCACATCACGCCCCGGAACGAGCCGCTCGCCCGCCGCGCCGCCGAACGGTTCCTGCGCGCACGGATTCGTCCGGGGGACCGCGTGGCGCTCTTCGGTCTGCCGGGTCCCGGTGCGCGCGTCGGCTTCACCAGCGACGTCGATCTGGTGATCGCGGAGCTGCCGAACCTCGCGGGCAACCGCGAGGCCGCGACCTTCACCAGCGTCGGCGAGATACGGGTGTTCGAAGCCTTCGAGATCATCCGAGGCAACCAGGAAGTCCTGCAGCGCGTACTGCTGCGGCTCATCGACGAGCAGGGGGCCTTGTTGGGCATCACCCAGATGGACGTCTGGGACGCGTCCCTCTCGGTCGTGAATCGGGCGGACTCCCAGGCGCGGCAGTTTCTCGACACGTTCGCCGACCTGGTGCGCGGCTTTCAACGGATAGAGGGGCGCAAGGAGGTGATCCTGCTGTCCGAGGGGTTCCATGCCGACAACGTCGGGCGCGACCTCGAACGGGTGGCCGCCGCCGCGGCGCAGTCCTACAGCGCGGTGTACGCGCTCGACCTCAACCGGAGTGAATCGAACATCCGGGAATTCGCGTCTTCCGGCGCTCAGCAGTTCTCGGCGATCCAGAGCCGGGTGTCGCCGCTCGGGACGTTGGCCGCCGAGACCGACGGGCAGTTGTTCACCTACGCCACGCGCCGGCTGGACGACGTACTTGAACGCGTCGCCGCCCGGGCGGGCGACTACTACATCGTCGGGTTCGAGCCGGCGTCCGCCGAGACGGCTGATCCCGAGCGGTATCGCCGCGTCACGGTGCGGGTGACGCGGCCCGGCGCGCGCGTCAGCACGCGGACCGGCTACGCCGTCAGCGGCAGGCCGACGGCGGCCGATCGGCGACAGGCGATCGACACGGCATTGATCGCGCCGTTCCCGCTACAGGGCCTGCGCGTCGAGTACACCACGTACGTCGTGCGCGGAGAGACGCCGGACATGTCCCGTGTCTTCCTGAGCCTGGAGGCCGAGCTGCCGGTCTTGGCGGCCAGGGTCAATCAGCCGGCGGAAGTGGTCTTCGTCGTGCGCAACGCGCTGAGCGGGCAGGCCGTCGCCAGTGGCACCGACGTCATGGCGCTGCCGGCCACCCCGTCGCCCGGCGCCGATACCGGCCGGGGGTCCTACCAGGTGCAATTCGAGGCGCCGCCGGGCACCTACCTGATGCGCGCGGTCGTACGCGAGCCGGGCGGGCAGATCGGGAGCGCGGACCGGCGTTTCGAGGTCCGACGGATGACCGGCGTTGGACTGGCGGCCAGCGACCTCACCCTGGGGTCTACGGCGGAACCGCTCCCGATGCGCGCCACCGCGTTCACCGGGGATGGGCTCAGCGGCCTCGTGGAGCTGTACGGCACACCCGCGGTGCTCGAGACGGCCGGCGTCGAGCTGCGGCTCGTGCCGTCCGGCGATCTGGATGCGGCGGCCACCAGCGTCAGCGCCGACCTGCTCGAGATCGTCGGCACGGAGCGCCGGGCCAGCCGCGCAGCGCGGATCGAGCTGCCCCTCGAGGGGCTCCCGGCGGGCCGCTACACGGCGCACGTCGACGTCAAGCGGAGCGGCGAGACGATAGGCCAGTTGCAGCGGGAGCTCGACATCGTCGTCGGGTCGCGTCCGGCGCGCGAGCCGGACCCGGCAGGTGTGGTCAATGTGTCGGAGATTCTGCGCGGACAGTTGGCCGGCCGCTATCTGGCCGCGCTTGGCGACGGTGCGGGGGACGACCGGGTGACCGAGGCGCTGGCGCGCGCGCGACGCGACGACTGGCCGGGGGTGGAGGCGCTGGTTGACGCGCCGGACCCGGATGCGGCCGTCGTCGAACTCATCCTCCAGGGACTGGCGCGGTTCGCCGCTGACGACCACACCGGCGCCGCGGCGGCGCTGGAAGCGGCGCTCGCGGCCGACGCCGATGCGCCGCGCCAGGCCCTGACGGCGTTCTTCCTGGGATGGGCCTATGCGTATCAGGGCGATGATCGCCAGGCGGCGAGCGCCTGGCGGCGCGCCGTGTTCCTGGACGCGGCACTGGTGCCGGCGCACCTGGCGCTGGCCGACACGTACATGCGGCTGGCACAGCCGGCGCTGGCGGTGCAGGTCCTGCAGGCGGGTCTGGCGGCGCTGCCCGACTCGCCGGAACTGCGTGACCGTCTGGCCCAGCTTGCGCGCTGACCCGCCAGACGGCGTACGGCGCGCGGCGCTGCACACCCCGAATAGACGATGTAGAGAAACTCTCGCGGGCGAACCCGTACGCCCCGCCGGAGCGGGGCGTACGGGTTCAGGGTTGCTAGAAACCGAGCCGGAACCCGAGACGCAGCAGGCTCGGGTTCATGATTTCGAGCGTCTGCCCCGGACCGGTCGGGCCGGGCGCCCTGGAGAGGTCATACTGCCGGCCGAGCACGGTGTCCGCGTTGAGAATGTTGAACCAGTCGAGGTCGACGTTCATCGTCATGGTGTCGACGCGGAACTCTTTCCCGATGCGCAGGTTGAAGTCCCTGATCGCCGGCAGCCGGTTGGCCCCGACGTCGCGCGAGAGCAGCACGTTCTTGCTCGCCCCGAAATCTCTCGGGTGGGCATCGATATTCTCGAAGTAGGGCTGTCCGTACCCCTGGCGGATCAGCAGGTTGGCGGCGATGTTGATGCCAAACGGCGCCTGGTAGAGCCCGTTGGCGACCAACTGGAACTTCGGTGACACGAAGTAGATGGACGACTTGCCGCTGCCCCTGGTGCTCGTGATGACCAGACCGCCGTCCCGCTTGGGGCTGGTGGGCGTTGGCGTCGGATCGATGATGCCTGCCGCGCGATCAGAGAAAAACTCCCGGTGATCATTGTAGGAGTACCCGATCCTGGCCATCCAGCGGTTGCTCAGCCGCTTGATGAAGTTGACCTCCCAGCCCAGATACCTCTGGTAGTAGCCCGTGTTGTTGCGCAACTCCGCGCCCATCCCGGTCGGCGCCTCGACGCCCGGCAACGGCGCATAGAGCTCCTGACTGACCGCGCCGCCGCCGCCGGCGGCCGGTATCGTCCCGGTGTGGGTACCCACCGGGCCGTAGTCGGCGCCGGTGATCCCGATCAGCGGCGCCCACGTGAAGTTGGTGAACCGCCGGTAGGTCACCGAGGCGGTCAGGGCCGAGTTGGGGATCGGCAGCTCGCGGTCGATACCGAAGATGAGCTCGTGCGTCCGGGGGGAGCTGAGGTCGGATGAGATCCGGTTGACGGTACTGGTATCCGTCGGATTGTCGAGATCGAAGCCAGACGCAAACAGGAGTATGCCCTGGTCCAGCTCGTCCCGTTGCGCCAAGCCGTCGTTATTGTCGTCGAATGCGAAGTAGTAGAGAGCCGACGAGGCAACCGGCCCCGAGAGGAACCCGGAGGCCCCCGACGACAACAGCGACGCGAACTGCCCGTAGCTCGCGCGGATGAGCGTGTCCGAATCCTCGCCGAGCGCATAGCTCACACCGATGCGCGGCGCCAGGATGTTGAAGATGTGGGTGTTGTTCTTGGCCTCGGACGACAGGGCCGGCAGCAGGTCCGGCAGCAGCGGGTTGGCCCGACGGCTGGCCTCCAGCGCCGACGTGACCGCCCGGTCGAACCGGATGCCGAAATCGATGGTCAGGCGGTCTTTCGAGATCCTGTCGCTCGCGTAGAAATTGAGATATCGGCCTTCGGTGTTCGAGACAGCTTCGGGGATGATGATGGCCAGCATCAGACCGTTCTGCGGATAACTGGGTCGATGCAAGGTGAGCTGCCCCGTGCCCGGCCAGACCGACGCCGACTCGGTCCCGTTCTTCCGCCAGCCGAAGCCGACTTTCAACTCGTGGTCGCCGCGGAAGTAGTTGGCGTCGACGTCGGCGACCCGCTGCGGGCGATACGACCGGTAGTCGACATAGGAGTTGTGATTCACGCCGCCCACGTCGCGATACACCCCTTCCACATCCAGACCGCCGCGCGGCGTCAGGAAGAAGCCGGTGTTGTACATCGTGCCCTTGGCGGTGACGACCAGATCGTCGCCCAGCACCCAGTTGGCCGAGCCGCTGAACAGACCGGCGCCGCTGCCGCCCTGGTTCCAGGTCGTCTCGTCAGGCCGCGTCGGCCCGGCGTTGCGACCCAGCTTGACCTTGGCGCCGTTGAAATGATTGAAGCTGAGGCGCACGCCGTCGGTCACCTGCCCTTGCACCTTCAGCGCCCGGTTGGTCAGCGTGGTGCGGTCGGCGGTGTCGATGAGCGTGCGCAGACGGACATCGGTTTCGCCCAGTGAGCCCCAGGCCCACAAGCGGTCCTGGATGAGCGGACCGCCGACCTCGAAGCCGTAGTCGGCGTACTGCTCCATGCGGTTGCCCTTCCCGGTCTCGCCGCCGATCGAGTCGGAAAGCTCCGTCGACAGGTTGTTGCGCTGCCACCCCTCATCGGCGAAGTAGCCGCGCAGGCTGCCGTGGTAGTTGTTGGTGCCGCTCTTGAGAATCAGGTCTACCGAGGCGCCGGCGGTCTGGTTCCGGACATCGGCGCCGCCGGTGTTGATGCGCATCTCGTTGAACATGTCGAAGTCCCAGTAGCCCGGCGACGAGAGTGACGCCATGTCGGTGACCACGACACCGTCGAGCGTCCAGGTGTTTTCCCCGGAGTCCGCCCCCTTGGCCATGAAGTTCGACTGCTGGCCAGATTCGGCCCCGCCGACGTTGACGCGGTCGACGATGACGCCGGGAACGGTCTGCAGCACGACCCACGGGTCGCGCGCCGACGGCACGTTCTGCAGCTCGTCCACCGTGATGTGGGTGTCGGTGCTCTGACGGCGCGGGTCGATGACCGGCGCTTCACTCGAGACCAGCACCGTCTCGGTGACCCCGCCGACCGTGAGGCTCGCGGTCATTGGTGTCGAGGACGCCGCGCGGACCTGCACGCCAGTGCTGAGGTACTCGCGGAACCCCTGCAGGGCGACGCGGACCTCGTACGTCCCGACCGGCAGCCGCAGCAGGTGCGCCTCGCCCTGGAGATCGGTGAACACGTTGGACCGATCCTCCGGTCCCATGATGGATACGGCGGCGCCGGGCAGCACTGCGCCCGTGCCATCCTCGACCGTCAGGTCGATTCGTCCCAGGTTGACCTGCCCCGCCGCCGGTGTCGTCAACAGGACGAGCGCCAGACCGAGGCACGCGGTCAGGAGCAGACCGCAACATCGACGTTTCATGTCCCCCTCCTCGTATGCGTGTGCGATCTGATCTCGAACCCGGCGCCAGCATTGGCTCCGCTTGACCACGACGCTGACACACGCCCGTGGGCATGCTAGCACGGAGTTAACAAACAAGAAACATTATCCACTCCGTGCCGGTGGCGGAAGTGACCCGGCCGCGTCAGGGACGGGTGGCGTCGAGCAGGACGGTCAGCCGCTGGATGTCGGCGGCATAGAACGCCTGGGGCGCGGTACGGACGAACTGCTCCAGATAGGGGCGCGCCGCGGCGAGGTCTCCGCCGTTGACCAGTTCGGTGGCCAGATTGAACAGCGCGTCGAAGTTGGCCGGATCCAGCTCGACCGCACGGGTCCAGCTCGCCACCGCCGCGGCCCGATCACCCGACCGGAGCTGCACGACACCGAGGCCGGCATGTGCGCGGGACGAAAGGGGAGCCAGCGCCACGGCGCGCTCGAACGCCTCGCCGGCCGCCGCCGGATCGCCGCGCTGCAGGTGCACGGCGCCGATGTTCTCGAGCGCCATGGCGCTGTCGGGGTCGATGGAGAGCCCGCGCTCGAACGTCTCGATAGCGCGTTGGGTGTCACCGCCGCGCGCGTAGGCGATGCCGAGCGCGTTCAGCGCATCGAGATCGGGGCGCTCGACCGACACCAGCGCCTCGAGCAGCGGCACCGCGTCGTCGACCGCCCCGCTTTCGGCCAGGTAGATGCCGAGCTGGCCCTCGACCGCCGGACTCGCAACGCCGGCCTCCCGTGCGCGGGTCAGCGTCCCGATCGCCTCGACGACCTCGCCGAGCGACCAGTGCAGGAACGCCAGGTGGCGGTGCGCCAGCTCGAGATCGGGGCGCTCGGCGAGCACCTCGCGGTAGACGGCGATCGCCTCGCGCGGGCGCCCGTGCTGGTAAAGGTCCACGGCCCGGTGCATGGCGCTGTCGACGTGCGCAAGCTGTTTCGGGTCGTCGGCGGCGGTGTAGCGCTCCTTGACGGGCGCCGAACCGCCGAGGTAGCCCAGCGACCGGAGACGCTCGACGACCGCCGCCGTCTCTTCGACACGCCGATCGGCCGCCGCCGAAGCGGGGACGTCCGCGAGCAGCGTCTCGAGCGCCCGCGCCCGCGCGGGCCGGCCGGTGACCAGATTGCGGGTCTCGGCCGGATCCTCGCGCAGGTCGTAGAGTTCCGGGAGCGGAAGGTCGATGTACTTGTCCCGCCCCGCCAGCACACCGCGCAGCGGCGCCCAACCCCGGTTGAGCGAGGCGGACATCGCTTCGAAATAGGACCGCGGCTCGGACCCGGACGACGCCGCAACGAAGAGCGAACGACCTGGAAGCGCCGGCGGCGCCGGCAGGGCAAGCGCATCGAGAATCGAGGGCGCGATGTCGACGTGCCGGGCCGGGTCGGCCGAGACGACACCCCTGGCCGCGGTCTCGCGGGCCGCGCCCCCGGTCTGGGCGAGGATCAGCGGCACGCGCAGCGTCGCTTCATAGGCGAACAGGCCGTGGGTGAGTTCGCCGTGCTCGCCGAGCGCTTCGCCATGGTCGGCGGTGACGACCACGAGCGTCCGGCGCCCGCTGCCGCCGGCGGTCTCGAGGAGCGGTCCGAGCGCGTAGTCGGTGTAGGCCACCTCGCCATGATAGGGACTCGCCGCGTAACGCTCGTCGAAGGGGGACGGCGGCCGGTAGACGGCATGCGGGTCGAACAGATGCACCCACGCGAACCATCGGCCGCGCTGCGATTCAATCCAGGTGCGCGCCGCGGCGACCACCGTCTCGGCCGGGCGTTCGGCGATCGTGAAATCGGACGGGCCCTCGGCCTGCCCGAAGCGGTCGTCATAGGTCTCAAAGCCGTTGTCGAGCCCGAACTGGCTGTCGAGCGGAAAGGCGGCGACGAACGCACCGGTCGCGAACCCCTCGGCGCGGAGCATCGCGGCGAGAGTGCGGCTGTCGTCCGGCAGCCGATAGCCGGCGTTGTCATGAATGCCGTGCTCGAACGGATAGGTCCCGGTGAGGATGCTGGCGTGCGACGGCAGCGTCACGACGGCATGGGCATGCGCGAACTCGAAGCGGGCGCCGCCGGCGGCCAGACGGTCGAGGTTCGGGGTCGCCGCCGGGCCCCCATAGCTGCCGAGCGCGTCGGCGCGCAGCGTGTCGATGGTGACGAGGAGCACGTTCTGATCGGCGGTCCGCTCGACCAGCAGCGGCGGCGCGCCGCCCGGCCAGAACCAGAAGACGGCGCCGGCGGCGACAGCGCCGAACAGGAGCGACAAGAGCAGCACGACACGCCCGCGCCGGCGCGCGACCGGAGGGCCGGCTGGTGGGGCCGGGCGCCGCCGGGCGCCGCGCCCGCTCGGTTGCGGCTGCCGCCGTGATGCACGGGTCATCGCGCCGGGGCGCCGAAGCGGCGCGCCGCCTCGGCACGGACCGCGGCGGCGCGCCGCCGGGCCCCGAACATGTCCCACAACTCGGCGGCCGTCTCGTAGCCCGCCGGGGTCGGGACCGCCTCGAGCAACTCGTCGATCGTCCGGGCCGCCGCCGCGGATTGCCCCTCAGACTGGTACAGCATCGCCAGACTCGAGCGCGCCCGGGTGTCCTGCGGCGTCAGGCGCAGCTCCTCCCGGAAGTGGGCTTCAGCCTCGCCCGGCCGGCCGAGCCGGGCCAGCGTGTCGCCGAGGTAGAAATGCAGCTCGGGCAGCGAGACCGTACGGGAACCGACCGCGGCCAGCGTCTGCTCGAAGAGCGGCAGCGCCTCGGCATACCGGCCGTCCTCGTGGAGGGCCTGTCCCTCGACGAAGATCGGCAGCGGCAGCGTCGGGTCGGCGTCACGCGCGAGCGCCGCATGACGCCGCGCGGCCGGCCGGTCGCGCCTGGCGAGCGCGATGCGCGCCAGCAGGGCGTGCGACTGCGCGCGGCGATCGGCGGTCGAGGCGGCGTTCGCCGCCAGCAGGCCATGCTCCCACGCCGCGGCCACCTGCTGCAGGCGGAGGTGGGCGGACGCAACCGCCAGCAGGGCAGCGGAATCCGTGGGGTTCAGCGCGACCACCCGCCGGTACGATGCGACCGCCTCGGTCACACGGCCCGTGCGCGTCTGCAGGTTGCCGAGCTGCTGCCAGACGTCGGACATCTCGGGGTTGTCGGCGACGATCTCCTGCAACAGCGTGACGGCCTGCGTGAACTGGCGATCCTCGGCGAGATCGATGGCGGTTCGATACTGCGCCAGCACGCCGATCTTGTCCTTCGGATCGGGCAGCGCTTCGGCCGGGGTCTCCGTGTCGACCGACCCGCCACCCCCGAGGTATCCGAGCGAGCGCAAGCGGCGCAGCACGTCATCGGACACCGCGGCCGGCGTCTCGAGCAGACGGTCCCCCAGCAGCTCGTCCAGCGCCGCCTGCAAGTCGCCAACGGTGCGCGCACGCCGCGGGGCCAGATTCGTGCGTTCGTCCGGATCGGCGATCAGGTCGTAGAGCTCGGCCCGCGGCGCCTTGATGAAGCGGAACTGATCGGTCGTGATCGCGTAGAGCTCGCTCCAGCCGAAGTGATAGCGCGCGTGGAGCGCTTCCGCGTAGATCGGGCGGTCAGGCCATGCGCCGCCGGCGCCCTCGAGCAACGGCCGCAGCGAGCGTCCCCGCAGGCCCGCGATCGGCGCCGCGCCCGTCAGGTCGAGCAGCGTCGGCAGCAGGTCGATGTGCTGCACCGGCGCCGGCACCCGCCGTCCCGCCGCGCGGCCGCCCGGCAGCTTCACGATCAGCGGGACGTGGATCGCCTCGTCGTAGAGGAAGATCGCGTGCTCCTGCTCGCCATGGTCGCCGAGACCCTCGCCATGGTCCGAGAGCAGGATGATCAGCGCCTCGTCGTAAAGTCCCCGCGCCCGGAGCGTGTCGAACAGGCCGCCGACGATCTCGTCCGCGTACGCGATCTCGCCGTCGTAGGGGTCGTAACGGGCGAACCGCTCGGGCGGCGCGTACGGGGTATGCGGCTCAAAGAGATGCAGGAACAGGAAAAACGGGGACGCGGCGGTCCCATCGAGCCATCGTTCGGCCGCCTCCAGCGAGTCGCGGCCGTCGCGCTGGACCCGCGCAATGGACGTCCCGGGCGAGGCCGCCGGCAGCCGGTCGTCGTAGGTCTCGAACGCCCGTGCGAGCCCGACCTCCTTGCGGAGCACGTAGGACGAGACGACCGCGGCCGAGCGGTAGCCCAGCGGCGCGAGCAGATCAGGAAGCAGCGTCTGGTCCGCCCCGAGGGCGAAGCCGAGGTTGTCGCGTACGCCGTGCTCGACCGGCAGCTTGCCGGTGAACAGCGAGGCGTGCGCCGGCAGCGTCTGCGGCGAGTGCGAATAGGCGCGTTCGAACAGCACTCCCTCCGAGGCAAGCTGGTCGATGGCCGGCGTGACGACGCCGTCATAGCCGTAGGCCGGCAGCCGGTCGGCGCGCAACGTGTCGATCGAGACGAGAATGATCGGTCCCGAGATGTGCAGCGGCGGCGGGCGCAGGAACCAGACGAACGCCGCGGCCGACGCGCCGAGCGCCAGCAGCGCGAGCAACGCCAGTCGCGCGCGGCGGCCGACCCGGCGCGGGCGCACGGGACGGGGCGCCGCCGGTGCACCGGACGGCCGTCGTCGCCTCTTCGTCATCGTCGCGTCCCGCTCACCTGCTCGTCACGCGACCGGATCCCTCAACGCTCTGAATACCGGGTCACATGCTCGACCAGCAGCGACGACATCGCGTCGGGCGCCAGATCGGGGATCCAGTGCGTGACGCCCTCCAGGACCTCGAAGCGATACGGACCCGAGACGTACTGTTCGGTGAGCACCGCGCCGTCGATGCACAGCGCCGTGTCACCGTCGCTCCAGGTGAACATCGTCGGCACCTCGACGGCGCCCACCGGCGGTCCCTGCAGCGTGCGGTTGCCGATGTTCGCGCGATACCAGTTCAGGCCGGCGCCAAGCGCCGCCTTCGTCCCCAGGACACGCACGTATTCGGCGATCGCCTCGTCGTCGATGCCGGCATAGACGCCCCGCAGCAACGCGTAATCGTTGATGAGGAACGCGTCTTCCGAATTCGGCTGCACGAAAAGGTCGAAATAGGCGGAGGCCGCGACCTGGCACGACGTCGGATCGTTGAGGACCGCGGCAAACGCGTCAGGGTGCGGCACCGATACCGGATTGGCGGTGATGACGCGGTCGCGGGCGGCGACCGCCACGGCCCACGCGACGGCCGCGCCCCAATCGTGACCGACGATATGGAACCGCTCGGCGCCGATGGCGTCGGCCAGACCGATCACGTCCTGGACGAGAAGCGGCAGGGCGTAGTCGTCGACGTCAGGCGGGCGCGCACCGGACGAGTAGCCGCGTTGATCGGGCGCCACGGCGCGGAACCCCGCCTCGCCGAGCGCGCGAAGCTGATGCCGCCACTCATAGGATGTCTGCGGAAACCCGTGCAGGAGGATCACGACCTCACCGTCGTCCGGACCGGCCACCCGCACGTCGAACGTGAAGCCGCCGACGTCGACCTGCGTCATCGAGATCGCGCCGTCGGACCCACTGGCGCCGGCGACCGTTTCGTTGCGCGCCTGGTTCTGCGCGCTCGCGTCAGCCGGCACCGCTGCCAGCGCCGCGGCGCAGCAGGCCGCCACCACCACTGTTCGTGTGTTCATGGGAAGACCTCGGAGAATATCCTGCACGCATCGGATTCCAACCAGACCCATCATATATCCGCGCTGCCAGAACGCGGGGGTCATCGCTTCATCGGCGCGGAAGAGATGGATCCAATACCGGCACACCCGTTGGCTCGAAGTGCCGAACGTTGCGGGTCACCACGGTCAAACCGTGCTCAAGCGCCGTGGCCGCGATCAACAGATCGGCGCCTTCATGTCCGAGCGCGCCAGACAGGCGGCCCCACCGTCGCGCCGTGGACAGGTCGAAGCCGAGGATTCGCTCGCCGTACAAGGCGGTCACGCTATCCAGCCACGCCGCGAGCACGTCGGCGAACGCCGGGTCGCGATGCCGTTGTCCGGCGATTCCCCGCTCGATCTCCCCGACGGACACGACGCTCACGTACAAATCCGTCGTTCTCCGCCCCGCTATCCATCGAACGATACCGGGACTGCGTTCAGGCCTGCGAAGTGCGGACAGTATGTCGGTATCGATCAGAAACATCAGAAATCAACCGGTCGAGACGGCAATCGAATGCGCTCGAACTCCCGGCCATCTTGCGGGATCGCAAGCAGGAGCTCCGCGAACGTTGGCGCTTTCGCCTTCTCCAGATGACGAAGCCGCTCGTACTCCTCCACCGCCAGCACCACAACCGCCGGTTTGCCGCGCCGCGTCACGCGCTGAGGGTCTCCTGCCAAGGCGGCATCCACGACCGCACTGAACCGGTTCTTCGCATCCTGTAGCGGCCATTCGGTCATATGTCCTCTCTGTCCAGTATTCCTGGCTAGATTTTTGTTCTGGCTAGTCCGATTGTCAAGGGCGCCTCGTTCGCACGCAACGTCGTGTTCAATCCGGCCCACCCGGACTTCGAGAAGGTTCTTCCCGGGACGGTCTGGCGCTGGGTGTTGGACGCCGCTCACGCGTTCATCGTGCGGATACCGCAGAGCGGTGTCCTGCGCAGGTGGTGTTTGCGCACTGGACGCGCAACGCGCGGCCCGGCTATAGTGCCGGGATACAGCCTTGATGCGGTGAACCAGGAGAGTCGCGGCGCCGGCTGCCGCGGGTCGCCTGCCTCACCGGCACCGCCGTCCGTGCTTCGTCACCGCGGGGCCATTGCGCCGCGGCGTTCGACAAGGAGACGCACCATGGGGAACCTGAAATCCGCCCTCATCGTCGCCGGCGGCGTGTGTCTGTCCACCGTACTCGGCGGGTGCGCCGCGGATGATCCTGCCGCCGCGGATCCGGCCGCGGGCGAGACGTCCCTCCAGAGCGCCGGCGCCCGCGACCGGCTCGCCGGGACATACCAGCTCGTCACCTCCGAGACCAGGGACGCGACCGGCGCGTGGACCGCGACCCCCGACTACAACTCCCTGGGCTACATCACCTATGGCGACACCGGCTACATGGGCGTGAAGGTCATGCCGCGGGACCGGACACCGTTCGCCGCCGGCCAGCCGACCCCGGAGGAGGCGCAGGCGGCGCTGCGGGGCTATGCCGCGTACTACGGTCCCTACACCGTCGACGCGGACGGCGGGTTCCTGGTGCACCATCGGGACGGGCAGATCAACCCCGGCGGCGAGGTGGACGCCAAACGGTTCTACGATCTCGACGGCGACCGTCTCGTCCTGACGCCGGCGCCCGCCAGCGGCCGCAAGGAAGACGCCCCGAGACGCATTGTATGGGAGCGGCTGCCGGACGCGCCGCTGTCGGACGAAGCGCAGCGGTTCGTCGGTTTCCGGCAGCTTCTCTACACCGACCGCTTCACGGAACGGGACGGCGAGGTCGTCGAACACGGGAATCGCAACGAGGGCCGCGCCGGCTCGTACATCATCTATACATCGAGCGGGCACATGATGGTGCACCTGATGGCGCGGGAGGGACGCACGCCGTACGCGGGAGAGACCGCCACGCCCGAGGAGATGCTGGCGGCCTATCGCAGCTATGGCGGGTACTTCGGACGGTTCACCGTATATGAGGACGCCGACCCGCAGTATGTCGTCCACGAGATCGAAGGGCGGCCACGGCCCGGCGAACCGAGCGACGCCGAACGGATCTACGATCTCAGCGGCGATATCCTGAGACTGGGGGCCCGGCCGCGCACCGCCGACGGCGAAACCACCGGGGGGCACCTCTATTGGGAGCTGCTCCCGCCGCGGCCGGAATAGCCGGGGCCACCGTCTGGAACAATCCGACCGAACACCGTGGAGACGCATGTGCGTCCGTGTCTGACGGGTCTCGCCGGTCTTCTGCTCCTCGTGCCGGCGCCAGCGCCTGCCCAGACCAGCGGCGCGCCGCGCACGTCCTGGGGGGCGCCGGACCTGAGCGGGTACTGGGAGTACCGGACCACCACGCCGCTGCAACGGCCGCCGGAGCTCGCCGGACGCCTCGTCCTGACGGCGGATGAAGAGGCGGCGTATCTGACCGGCCGCCACGCGGCGATCGGCCGCGAGCGCGACCTGCAACTGAACGCGGACTGGTGGCAGCCCGGCGGCCTGACGAACGGCCGGACCGCGTTGATCGTCAATCCGCCCGACGGCAGGCTGCCGGCGCGCACCGAGGCCGGACAGCATCGCGCGCGCACGCTCGGTATCGCATCGCGGTTGCGTCCCGCCGACGGACCGGAGGATCGGGAACGCTACGAGCGCTGCATCATGGGACGGACGGTCCCGTTGCTCGCCGTGTCCCCCAACCGGCTGACGCAGTTCTTCCAGACGCCGGACTACCTCGTCATTCTGCACGAACAGAACTCGGACGTGCGCATCATCCCGATCGGCGGACCGGAACCGCTCGCCGACTCGATTCGCCAGTGGCAGGGGAGCTCGCGCGGCCGCTGGGAGGGTGACACGCTGGTCGTCGAGAGCGCCAACTTCAACGGCGTGTGGACCCTGGCGGGCAGCGGTCCGAACGCACGCTATGTCGAGCGCTTCCGTATCGCCGACGGCGGTACGCTGCACTACGAGTTCACGGCGACCGATCCCGACTCGTTCGCCGGACCCTGGACCGTGATGTTCCCGATCGCGCGCGCCACCGGACCGGTCTTCGAGAACGCCTGTCACGAAGGGAACTACAGCATGCCGCTCATCCTGAGCGGCGCCCGCGCGCAGGAACGTCGTGACGCGCCCCGCTGAACACGCAGTCGGCGGCCGGCAGCTCGTCGAGTCTGGTCGGCGGCGATGAAGCAGGCGGCGACGGCCGGCGCCTCGGCCCAGGCCAGCCCCTCCTCGGGTCCCATCACGTAAAGGGCGGTCGAGAACACGTCAGCGGCCAAGGCGTCTTCGTGCCAGACGGTGACCGACGCGGAGCGGCTGACCGGCCGGCCGTTGCGCGGGTCGACGACGTGGCCGATACGGACACGCCCGCCGACGGTCAGATCGCGCTCGGAGCCGCCGGTCGTGGCGAGTGAGCCCGCGGCGAACGGCAGCCGATGACGGACCTGTCGCGCCGCTCGGGGTGCGCGATGACGACCGGGCCGTGCCGACCCCGTCAGGGCATCAGCCCCTCGACCAGGGTGTCGATCCGGTAGAGGCCGGTCTGGGCGGTCATGTAGAGGGTCCTGCCATCGTTGCCGAAGGCGGCGTTGGCCGGCTGCTCCCCCGGGCTGATCGTGCCGAGATGGTCCCCTTCGGGGCTGATGACGACGATGCCGCCGGGGCCGCTCGCCCAGAGGTTGCCCGCCGAGTCGACCGCGAAGCCGTCCGGCACGCCGGCGGCGGCGCTGTCGGTCAGGTCGAGCAGCACCCTCCCCTCTCCAACACCGAGGTCGTCGCTGACCGGATACGCCATCCACACCCTGGCTGCGCCGTCAGAGTTCGCGACGTAGAGCGTGCCCTCGTCGGGCGACAGCCCGATGCCGTTGGGCCGGCTCTGACCGTCGGCCAGCAGATGCACCGTCCCGTCGGGGTCGAGACGGTAGATGCCGTTCCAGTCGAGCTCGGCCGCGTCGGGACTGGCGAGACCATAGGGCGGATCCGTGAAGAACGCGGCGCCGCTCGAGTGATACACGATGTCGTTCGGGCTGTTGAGACGATTACCGTCATAGCGATCGGCGATCGTGACGCGCGAGCCGTCCTCCTCGATCCGCGCGAGACGGCGATTGCCATGCTCGCAGAGCACGACGCGGCCCTCGAGATCGAGTGTCAGCCCGTTCGAACCGCCCTGACCGTTGGTCTCGAGCTCGGGGAGGAACACCGGATTGAGAAACACGCTCGTTCCGTCCGCCTCGGACCAGCGGTAGACCGTGTCGCCCGGAATGTCGCTGAAGAGCAGGTGGCCGTCGCTCGCGCCGCCGACCCAGACCGGCCCTTCGATGAACTGGAAACCCTCGGCGACCTGCTCGACCATCGCGTCGGCGGCCAGCAGTTCGTCGAGACGCGCATCGATGCGGTCGATCATGCCTGATTCGCTGCCGGACGCCTCCGCCGGCTCAGCACCGGCCGGCTCGGCGTCGGGCGGTTCGGACGCACACGACACGCTCCACATGACACCCAGACCAAGAACGAAAGCTAGTCCTCGACGCATGGCTCGAACCTCCAGGGCAACAGATACCGTCTCGGACATTCTACGCTCAATACCGCGGCGGGCGGCGCGCCCGGCACGAACCACTTGATCGCTACCGGCGCGTCAACGATGATCACGACCGCACGGTGTGGAGACTGCCGGCAGATCCGCGGGCGCGGCTTGTTCGGCCCATCGCGGCGGATGCCGTCGTGTATGCTCTCGTCCGAACCGACAACGCCGGCAAGGAGGTCGTCATGGTTTCGGTCCTGTCGCTCTGGCTGCCCGTCCTGCTCTCGGCGGTGCTCGTGTTCGCCGCCAGCTCGATCATCCACATGGTGCTGTCGTATCACGCCGGCAATGTCGGTCCCGTGCCTGACGAAGGCAAGGTGATGGACGCGCTGCGGCCGTTCAAGATTCCGCCGGGCGACTACGTCATGCCGCATGCATCGAGCATGAAGGAGATGGGCGAACCCGAGTTCATCGACAAGACGACTTGCGGCCCGGTCGCCTACGTGACGATGCTCCCGAACGCGCCGATGGCGATCGGCAAGAGTCTGGGCCAGTGGTTCGGCTACAGTCTGATCGTCGGCGCGGTCGCCGGCTACGCCGCCGGCATCACACTCGGTCCGGACGCCGACTACGGCACCGTCTTCCGTGTCACCGGGGTGGTGGCCTTCGCCGGGTACTCGCTGGCGGTCATGCAGAGCAGCATCTGGTGGTCGCGACGCTGGCGCTATACGCTGGTAACGATGTTCGATGGGCTGGTCTATGCGCTGTTGACCGCCGGGACGTTCGGCTGGCTCTGGCCGTAGCGGTCCCGCCTGCCCTGGCCGGCTGCAGGCATGCAAGGAGACAGACTCGCGGCAAATTCGGTACAACTCAGGTAGAACCCCGCGTCATGCGCGGCTGGCGTGGGCGGGGCCGGGCTCAACGGACCGATCCCGGGCGCGATGCCGGGAACGTGGGTACGAAGCGGATGCATTCATGAAGCTGATCGAGGCAATCGTGCGGCCGAGCAAGGTCGATGACATCAAGGACGCGCTGGCGGCGGCTCGCATCTCGGGTATCACGGTCTGCGAAGTGCAGGGGCACGGCAGACAGCGCGGCCACGCGGCCGTCTACCGTGGCCGGGAATACGAAATCAGCCTGTTGCCCAAGGCGAAGATCGAGGTCGTCGTGGACGATGACGACGTCGAGACGGCGATCGACGCCATCATGGGTGCGGCGCGAACGGGCGAGATCGGCGACGGGCGGGTGTTCGTGCTGCCCGTCGAACAGAGCCGGATTATCCGGACGGGGGAACGGGATGTAGTGTAGCGGCTCGCGGCGGTCGCGGTCAGCGAGGCTCTGGCTGCCCGTGGTGAAACCGCGCGTTGCACCGGGGACTGGTCGTCACAATGCCGCGCACGGTCAGTGCGAGGCAATAATGAGAAAATACGGGTAGTATTCGACCGTTGAACTACGAAGATCGGCGGCATGACGCGGCGGTCATCAATCACAACAGGAGAACGCACAGATGCAAGCAAACGACGTGATGGCACTGATCGAGGAGAAGGGAATCCGGGTCGTCGACCTGCGGTTCGTCGACCTGCCGGGGCTCTGGCAGCACTTCACGGTTTCAACCAGGGAGTTCTCGGCCGATGTCTTCGAGGAAGGCATCGGGTTCGACGGATCGAGCATCCGCGGCTTCCAGGCGATTCAGGAAAGCGACATGCTGCTGTTCCCGGATCCGGCGACCGCGTTCATCGACCCGTTCGCGGCCGAGACCACGCTCTGTCTCATCTGCAACGTGAAGGACCCGGTCACCGGCGAATCCTACTCGCGAGACCCGCGCCATATCGCCCAGAAGGCCGAGGCGTACCTGAACTCGACCGGCATCGGCGATGTGGCCTACTTCGGTCCCGAGCCGGAGTTCTTCATCTTCGACGACATCCGCTTCGGACAGACCTACAACGAGGGCTACTACCACATCGACGCCGAGGAAGGCTTCTGGAACGCGGGCCGGGTGGAGAACCCGGACGGCGCCGGGAACTCGCGCAACCTCGGCTACAAGCCGCGGTACAAGGAGGGCTACTTCCCCGTGCCGCCGATGGACAGCCATCAGGACCTGCGCACCGAGATGCTGCTTACTCTCGAGGAGATCGGCGTTGAAATCGAGGTCCATCACCACGAGGTCGGCACGGCCGGTCAGGCCGAGATCGACATGCGCTTCGACTCGCTCGTCAGCATGGCCGACAAGCTGATGAAGTACAAGTACGCCATCAAGAACGTGGCGAAGCGTCATGGCAAGACGGTGACGCTCATGCCGAAGCCCCTCTTCCAGGACAACGGGTCCGGCATGCACGTGCACCAGAGCGTCTGGAAGAACGGCCGGAACCAGTTCTTCGAGGCCGGCACGTACGGCGACCTGAGCCAGAACGCCATCTACTACATCGGCGGCATTCTCAAGCACGCGGCGGCCCTGCTCGCGCTGACCAATCCGACGACCAACTCCTATCGCCGGCTGGTCCCGGGGTACGAAGCGCCGATCAACCTGATCTACTCGATGCGGAATCGCAGCGCCGCGGTCCGTATTCCGGTCTATTCGAGCAGCGAAAGGTCGAAGCGGATCGAGGCCCGCTTCCCCGACCCGACCTGCAACGGCTACCTCGCCTTCAGCGCGCTGCTGATGGCCGGCCTCGACGGCATCCAGAACAAGGTGACGCCGCCGGGACCGCTCGACAAGGACCTCTACGACCTGCCGCCGGAGGACGCGTCCAAGATTGACAACACGCCGGCCGACTTGTCGGCGGCGCTCGACGCACTCGAGGCCGACCACGACTTCCTGCTGAAGGGAGATGTGTTCACGCCTGACGTGATCGAGAACTGGGTCGCGTACAAGCGCGAGAACGAGATCGACGCGATTCGCCTGCGGCCGCATCCGTGGGAGTTCGCGCTCTATTTCGACATTTAGCAGTCCGTGGTGAAACTGCTCGGCGGGGTCCCGGGTGCACCGCTGCGCCCGGGACCCTGCCGGCGATCGACATCGGCGGCGTCTGTCGCTCGAACATCGGCCCGTCCGACGAGAGTCGCGAGGTGTCGATCTTGACGGCTTGCACCGGAACCGGCGACTCCGTTTCCGCCACGGGTCGGCCGCGGCACCCGCAGGATGACGACGCCACCCTCGCCGCACGCCACGACGCCGCGGGACATTTTTCTGGCGGCCGAGTTGCCTGCGGACACGGCCGCCCGGTTCCTTGAAGGGTACGGCCTGCGCGACGGCGAGGCCGCGGACCAGCATCTGCAACAACTTGCCGACGACCTGTCCAGCCGGCTGGCGCTGGGCAAACTCGCGGACACGTTCCTCGACATCCTGTCGTCGACGCCCGATCCGGACGCTGCGATCGTCGGGTTCTGCCGCTATGCGTCCGAGCGCGCACCCAAGGCCTCCTTCATACGCGAAGTGGACGCCGACCCGCGTCTGCTCGACATCCTGCTGCAGATTCTGGGTACGTCACCGTTTCTGAGCGAGATCCTGATCCGCAATCCCGAATACCTCTATTGGCTGCGGCGCAAGCTCGACGCCGCGCTGCCGGACCGCGTCGACTACGACGCCGAACTGGGCCGGCTGGTCGACACCGCGCAGAGCGGCGAGCACCAGGCGAACGTGCTCAAGCGCTTTCAGCGGCGGGAAATGCTGCGCGTCGCCGCCCGCGATCTCTTCGGGATGCTGAATCGGGAGTCGCTGACCACCACCACCACGCAGTTGTCGAATCTGGCGGACACGCTGGTCGACCACACGCTGCGCATCGCCGCGTCGGAGGCCGCCCGCAAGCAGGGGCCGCTGCCGGGACGCTTCGCCGTCATCGGCATGGGTAAACTTGGCGGCGGCGATCTCAACTACAGCTCGGACATCGACCTCATCTACGTCTACGACGCTCCGGAGCAGGAGGTCGCCGCGGCCCACGGACGCTACCAGAAGCTCGGGCGGCGTCTCACGGCGCTGCTGTCCGACCACACGACCGAGGGCTATCTCTACCGCGTCGACATGCGCCTGCGGCCGATGGGTCAGCGCGGCAACCTCGTCTACTCCCTGCAGCAGTCGGCGCAGTACTACGAGAGTCTCGGCGAGACGTTCGAGCGGTTCGCCCTGCTCAAGGCGCGGCCGATCGCGGGCGATCTGGAGTTGGGGCGGCAGTTCGTCGCCAGGATCACGCCGTTCGTGTACCGCAAGTACATCGACCACGCCGCCATCGAAGAGCTCGCGCGATACAAGGCGCGCGCCGATCGTGAACATGCGCGGCATGGCGATCTCGACTTGAACATCAAGGAGGGGCGCGGCGGCATTCGGGAAGTCGAGCTGTTCGCGCAAGTGTTCCAGTTGATCCACGGCGGCGATCAACCGACGCTGCGGACCGGACATACGCTGACCGCCCTCGATCAGCTCGGCGCACATCGGTTCATCGACCCCGAGGTGCAGCGCGATCTGGCGGAAGCCTACATTTTTCTCCGGCACATCGAGCACGGGCTGCAGGCCGCGCAAGGCCAGCAAACGCACAGCCTCACCGGCACCGAGCGCGGGCTTCGGGCGCTGGCGCGGCGCCTCGGGTTCGATGAGATCGAAACGCTGACGGCCGTGCTCGACCGCCACAGGGACCGGGTGCACGCCGTCTACGCCAACCTGTTCCATCGCGAGACCGACGAGGAGGGCTTCGCCGGCCGCGACTTCTTTCGACTCCTGGCCGGCGAGATCGACGACGAGGAAGGGCGCACGCGGCTCGCGGAGGCGGGGATCGAGAATCCGGACGGCGCGCTCGACGCGATTCGGGCGCTCGACGCGGCGCCCTCGCATGGCCGGGGGTCCTCTCGCAATCTCCTGGCGAATCTGCTCGGCACGATTCTCTCCGGCGAGACGCGGTTGTCAGCTCCGGGGCAGACACTGATCCGGTTCGAACAGGTGGTCGCCCACGCCGGGGCGCCCGCCACGCTGTATCGCACGCTGCTCGAGAATGGCGAGTTGCGGCGCCGGCTGCTGACGGGCCTCGACGCCGGCGCCCTGTTCGCCGCCCGGCTCGCCGCGTACCCCGAGTTGCTCGATTTCCTCGCCAGCGCCGCGCTTGATCACGACGTCTTCCGGG
Source organism: Vicinamibacterales bacterium (assembly GCA_965220695.1). Taxonomy (GTDB): domain Bacteria; phylum Acidobacteriota; class Vicinamibacteria; order Vicinamibacterales; family UBA8438; genus UBA9620. The sequence continues at coordinate 2,890,105 of OZ244838.1, forward strand.
CGGCGGTGGTCGACGCCTTCGATGAAGTGGTCGCGTCCGGCCCCGACCTGCAGTCCTGCTTCGATCCGTTCCGCCGCGTCAAGGCGATCGAGGAGTTCAAGGTGCTCGTCGAATGGCTGACACGGCGGCGCCTCGATCTCCTGAACGAGAAGCTGTCCCTCGTCGCCGATTGCGCCATCCAGGCGGCCGGTCGTGCGGTGGCCCGGGAGCGCCCCCCTTCGCCGGACGCGCCGAACCCCGACGCCGGCTGGGCCGTGTTCGCACTCGGCAAGCTCGGGAGCCGCGAGTTGACGGTGCACTCGGATCTCGACCTGGTCTTCCTCTACGCAGGTGAGACCACCGACGGCGCCCGATTCCAGCGGCACCAGAAATTCGTGCGCGCCATCCACGAGCTGCTCTCCAAGAAGACGGCCGCCGGTTCCGCGTACGAGTTCGACACGCGGCTGCGTCCCGAGGGCAAGATGGGGGCGCTGGCGATTCCGTTCCCCGCCTTCCAGCGCTATCTGCGCGAACGCGCCGAGACCTGGGAGCGCATGGCCTGGACACGCAGCCGGCACGTCGGCGGCGATCCCGGGCTCGCCGCGCAGGTCCGCGAGACGGTCGACCGCTTCGTCTACGGGCCGTGGGAGCACGGCATCCCGGCCTACGCCCGGCACGTCCGCTCACGCATCGAGCGCGAGCTCGCCCGCGAGGCGGCCGGCGACCACCTCGATCTCAAGCGGGGCCGCGGCGGGCTCGCCGACATCGACTTCCTGTTGCAGGTGCTGCAGATTCGGGAAGGGACGACGCGCGAGGGGTTCCGCGTCGCCGGAACCCGCTGGCTGCTCGCCGCGCTGCCCGAGACCGAGATCCTGCGCCCGCCGGAGGCGGAGACGTTGCGGGAGGCCTACGGGTACCTGCGCGAGCTCGAAACGGTGCTGCGCATCCACACCGACACCAGCGGCGGCGCCATCTCGACCGACCCGTCCGCGCTCGAACCGCTGGCGCGCCGGCTCCGCGAACCGATGTCCGGCCAGGACCTGCTGGCACGCTATCGCGACGTCACGACGCAGGTGCGGGCGATCTACGACACGGGCATGGACCGGCTGGACCGGGACTCCCGGTAGCGCCGGGAAAAAATCGCCCGGAACCGCCCCAGACGGCGGCGTTTCCTGGCCGCGACACCGAACCTGACTCTATAATCGCGTATCGGCAGGACACGAACGCGCGGCGTCGACGGGGGTGCCGCGAGCGATGACGTCAACGTTGAGACGAGGGACAGGGCGGGCATACCCGCCGTTGCCCCGAGGAGAACCAATGACCCGCCTTGCATGCACACTGCTCACGTTACTCTGCGTCGCGGCGACCGCGTCCGCCGAGGTCGTCCGCATCGTCGTCGAACAGCGGGCCGACGTCGCCGGCGGCATGGCGTACGGGCTGGCCGGGCCATTCGAGACGCTGGCCGGCACGATTCACTTCGAGGTCGATCCGCAGAACCCGGCCAACGGCATCGTCGCCGACATCGCCCTGGCTCCCCGGAACGCGCGCGGCATGGTCGAGTTCCGCTCGAACTTCTTCCTGCTGAAGCCGAAGGACGCCGCCCGCGGCAACGGCACCGTCCTGTACGAGGTGTCGAACCGCGGCGGCAAGGGGATGCTGGGCTACTTCAACAACGCCGCCGGCAGCCGTGACCCGCGGTCCGCCCAGGAGATTGGCGACGGGTTCCTGCTGAACCACGGCTTCTCGTTGCTGTGGCTCGGCTGGCAGTTCGATCCGCCGCTGCGCGACGGTCTGATGCGGCTGCACACGCCGGTGGCGACCGACAACGGAACCACGATCACCGGGCTGGTGCGCAGCGAGGTGGTCGTGACCGAGCGCGTCTACGTCCGCTCGCTCGCCGACCGGAACCACGTCGCCTACGAGGTCGCCGACCCGGACGACCCGGCCAACGTGATGACGGTCCGTGACGGCGTCGGCCAGCCGCGGCAGGTCGTGCCACGCGATCAGTGGCGCTTCGCACGGCGCGAGGACGACGGCTCGATCGTCGGCGATCCGACGCGCGTCTACCTCGAGGGCGGCTTCGACCCCCACCGTCTCTACGATGTCGTCTACGTGGCGAAGGACCCCGCCTTGGTCGGCCTCGGCCCGGCCGCCGTCCGCGACATGATCTCGGCGCTGAAGTACGACGCCAGCCCGGAGCTGGGACTGCCGGCCGGCGCGATCGACCACGCCATCGCCTGGGGCGTCTCGCAGAGCGGGCGCTTCCTGCGGACGTTCCTCTATCAGGGCTTCAACGCCGACGAACGCAGCCGCCGGGCGTTCGACGGCGTCATGGCGCACGTCGCGGGCGGGGGGCGCGGCAGCTTCAATCACCGCTTCGCCCAACCGTCGCGCGACGGGCATCCGTTCCTGAACAAGCTCTATCCGAGCGACATCTTCCCGTTCACCGACGTCATCCAGCACGACCCCGAGACCGACATGCGGGACGGTCTGCTCGCCGGCCTCCAGCCGGGCCACATGCCGAAGGTCTTCTACACCAACTCGTCGTACGAGTACTGGGGACGCGCGGCGTCGCTCATCCACACGACGATCGACGGGTCGACCGACGCGCCGCTGCTGGACAACGTCCGCATCTACTCGTTCGCCGGCGGGCAGCATGGCCCCGGGCGCTTCCCGCCGCGCCGCGCCAGCGGCCAGCAACCGAGCAACCCCAACGACTACTCGTGGTTCATCCGCCCGCTCCTGCTGGCGATGGATCGCTGGGTGGACGACGACGCGGCATTGCCGCCGGCCAGCGTCTATCCGCGTATCGTCGACGAAGACCTCGTCGCACCCGAGGCACTGCGCTTCCCCGACCTGCCCGGCGTCGGGCAGCCGGCCGAGCCGCATCTTGCCTATCGTGCGGTCTACGGCCCGGAGTTTCGGACGAAGGGCATCGCCTCTGTGCAACCGCCGCAGGTGCTCTCCGCGTTTCCGATCCTGGTGCCGCAGGTAGACGCCGACGGGAATGAGACCGGCGGGCTGATGATGCCGGAGGTCGCGGTGCCGCTCGCGACCTACACCGGCTGGAACCTGTTCCGCGCCGGGGCGGGGCCGTCCGGCGTGCTGTCGAGCATGCAGGGCTCCTACATCCCGTTCCCGCGCACCGCGGACGACCAGGCGCGCACCGGCGACCCGCGGCGCTCGATCGCCGAGCGCTACGCCAGCCGCGCCGACTACCTCGGCCGCGTGACCGAGGCGGCGCTGGCGCTGGTCGAGGACCGGTATCTGCTGGCCGAAGACCTGGCGCCGATCCTGGCGCAAGCCGGGCGTCACTGGGACTACCTGATGGAGGAGGACGCCCGCGAGAACCAGCCCTGACGGCGTGATGCGTCCCGGCGGTCCGCCATCTGGCTGGCAGCCCGTGGTGAAAGCCCCACTGCAATCTGCGGTTTCACGCTGAATTCTGCTGCTCCATGCTGAATTCTGCGGTTTCACGCTGAATTCTGCTGCTCTTCGTTGTTCCGGCTGACGAACAGGGCAACCACAAGGGTTGCCCCTACACGCCTTGCTCGGCGGGCGCACCGCCGATCTCGGTGCGACGCGGGGTTTGACCGCGGGCTGCCAGGATGAATCACTGTTTCATCACGATATCCCGCCTGGCTCCAAAGTTTGGGTGTCACGTTGCGAATCACTCATGGCGCGAGTGGATGTCGCCACCGCAGGTCCGGGAAACGGGCGAAGTCGCTGTGCGCGTAGATGAGGATGTTGACATCGGGGAGCGGCGCAGGCTCCTAACTCCGATTCCCGTAGCGCTCCAGGTCCTCGGCCTCGAGGAGCGCGGAAGTCTTGTCGAGGTTGTGTCCCGAGAAGCGGCCGCCGGCCCCGAAGGTGACCAGCTCGAAAGGGTCCTCGCGGGCGTCCGCGGAGGGCAACCGCAGGAAGAGGCGAAGGGCCTGCTCGATCAGACGGCTGACGGACCCGCCCGACTCGGCGGCGCGCTGCTTGAGCTGCTCCATGACCTTGCTATCGACGGTGATGGTGGTGCGCATGATGCACAAGCCTACGACTGATGCACCACTACATCAACTTTCCACCCCCCGTTTCTCGATTCTCGTTCTCGCCCTGGGAATGGCAAGCAGAAAAGGACCCCGAGGCCACGTGAAAAGAGACCCCCTGAGCAACCCGTAACGAGCGGTTTCCTGGCGATGATCTCACGGTCGTCTCGTTTACGCAGCCAGGAGGACGCGGAGGTGATCATGCCCGAGAGGTCAACGCTTCAAGTCGCTCCCGCAAAACCATGAATGCCGGCACGCGGACACGCGCACCTACAGGTCCATCACCGCCTCGATGTCGGGGTCGAGCCGGGGCGGCGGCGATGCCAGGGAGATGCCGAAGAACAGCGTCGTCGACAGCAGGAGCGCGACGAAGCCGCCGTTGATGCCGTGCGGCATCGTCAGGCCGAAGACCTCGATGCCGAAGTTGACCACCAGACTGGCCACGATCGCGGTGTTCGCCGCGGCGGCGGTGGCCCGCTTCCAGTTGAAGCCGATGGCGACGGTGGGCACGAGGGCCGCCGCAAAGGTCCCCCACCCGAACGCGCCCAGCAGCGCCACCAGGTCCTGGCGGGAGTAGAGCACGAACACCGCCGAACCGACCGCGAGCAGCACGGTCGCGACGCGCGCCGAGAACAGCTCGTTCGGCAGCGACCGGCCGTAGAGCGCTCTCGGAATGTCGTGCACCACGGCGGCGGCGCCGAGGTTCAGGAAGCTGTCGGCCGTGGACATGATGGCGGCGAACAGACCCGCGAAGACAATGCCGGCCAGCACCGGGCCGGCGTGAAACTGGAGGAACTGCGGCGCCGCCTCGTCCGGGACGGCCAGCTCCGGGTGTCCGCCCTGGATGACGAGCGCCCGCATCGCCAATCCGATGCTCAGCCACAGCAACGAGCACAGCGTATAGCCGACGGCGCTCACCGGCAGCGTGCGCCGCGCGTCCTCGACCCGCCGGTTCATCATGAACTTGGTGATCACGTGCGGCTGGCCGGCGGAACCCAGCACGAAGACGACGAGCCAGGACAGCGCGCCGAGCATGCCCAGCGTGCCCCACGGCGTGATCGCCGAGGGATCGTCGGCGATCAGCGTCGTCGCGAGCCCCGCCATGCCGCCGTCCACCGCGTTGATCGCCGCGAAGAAAACGAAGACGGCGGCGACGATCATGATGCCGCCCTGCACGAGATCGGTATAGACCGACGCCAGGATGCCGCCGGTCACGCAGTAGAACACCAGCACCGCGCAGGCGATCGCCATGCAGGTGACGATCGACACGTCCGGAATGAACGACACGTTGTTCAGCACGTCGCGCAGCACGGTCGCCATCGCCAGGATCTGCGTGCCGAGGTAGCCGACCACGCCCAGCAGGATGGCGATGGCGGTCAGCAGCCGCGCCCGTTCGCTGCGATACCGCGCCGCGACCGCGTCCGGCAGGGAGATCGTGTCGCGCAGTTCCGCGACCATGCGCAGCCGCGTGGCCAGCAGATAGAACGCGCAACTGAAGCCCAGCGGCGCGACCACGGTCATCCAGGCCGAGCTCAGCCCCATCCGATACACGAGACCCGGTCCGCCGACGAAGCCGAAGCCGCTCATCTGGCTGGAGAACACGGCCAGCCCGGTCACCATGATGCCGAGATTGCGGCCCGCCATGAAGAAATCGCGCGTGGACGTGGTGCGCCGCAGCGCCCAGATGCCGACCCCCACGCACATGGCGAGGTAGACGACCACGAAGACGAACGTGACCAGCGCTCTCGAGTCGTCCATCAGGCGTCACCCGCGCGGCGGCGGGCCACGATTTCGCGGAACCGGGCCAGGTCGGCGCCGGAAAGGACAGCGCGGTTGAACACCAGCACGTAGAGCACCACGACGAGAAACTGCGCCGGCCAGTATCCGTAGAGGAACCAGGCGGTCGGCGCCGGCAGGGAGAGAAACAGTCCAGGGGTCGATTCGCCCAGGTAGCCCTGATAGGCGACCACCATCATGCTGAAGATGCACCCGAGCAGGAGGCCGCACCCGACCAGCCATGATCTGACGCGGCCGGCGCGCTTCACGCCCAGCATCAGGCAGCCGACGATGAACGTGAGCTGGAGCATGCCGAAGGCCCAGCCCAGCCACAGGCTCGGCCCGCGCCGCGCGGCCCCGGGGCCGCCGTGGTCCATCGTCGGAAAGCGGGGATGCGCGGTCTCCCGTTCGCCCGGCCTACGCTCGACCTCGCCGCTGACCGCCGCTGCATCGCCACGTGGCGTCTCCTCGACGAGGAACGCCAGCCCCATGACGGCGCACAGCGCCAGCAGCACGAGGAACAATATGGTCGGCAACTTCATCGACGCCTCCAGGCGGGCAAGTGTAATCTGTCCGGTACAGAAGGTAGAATCAGAGTCGGTGCATCGATGACCTCGGACTGTACACCTCGCACGACCTCCGGACCGTCGAAGGGCGCGTGGGTGCTTGCGCTGCTGGCCGTGCTCGGGGTGACGACCGTGTCGGGCCAGCGTGGAGGCGTCTTCCGCGAGTCACGCGATCATCCCGCGATCCGCTACTCGAGCGGTCCGGCGAGCGAGGCGGTGGCGGCCCTCAATCAGGCGATCCAGGCGGGCGAAGTCGAGCTCGAATTCCAACCCACGACCGGCTATCTGCACGCCGTACTCGACGCGCTCGCAGTGCCGGTCGAGTCGCAGGTGACGGTCTTCTCCAAGACGAGCTTCCAGGCGCACCGGGTCACCCCCGAGAACCCGCGCGCGATCTATTTCAACGACACGGTGGCGGTCGGCTGGGTGCGGGGCGCCGACGTGATCGAGATCGCCTCGCTCGACCCGACGCAGGGTGTGCTGTTCTATTCCGTCGATCAGAAGCCGGCCGAACGACCGGCGATCGAACGGAACGAGCGCTGTCTGGCCTGTCACCTGTCGTGGGACACGCTGGGTGTCCCCGGGCTCGTGACGCTCAACACGCTGCCGATGCCGGACGACCCGAACGCCTACGCCGTCGGCTGGACCACCGACCACCGCAGCCCGCTGTCTGACCGCTGGGGAAGCTGGTACGTGACCGGAGCGCCCCCGTCCCTGAGTCATCTGGGCAACACCACCGAACCGATGGAGTACCTGCCCGGCGACAACGGCGAACCGGCCCCGGTGCTGGACACGCTCGCCGACGTGTTCGATCTCGAGGGATTCCCGACGCCCTACAGCGACATCGTCGCCATGCTCGTGCTCGAACACCGCAACCACATGACGAACCTGCTGGTGCGTGTGGGGTGGCAGGCCCGCGTCGACGCGCACCCGGCCGCGTTGCCGGGGCGGTCATCCACCGAAGACGCGGAGGCGCGGATGCTCGACGCGGCGAAAGAACTGGTGGACTATCTGCTGTTCATCGACGAGACGCCGCTGCCGCCCGGCATCGTCAGCACCTCCGGGTTCGCCGAGTGGTTTTCCGCGCAGGGCCCGTTCGACAGCCAGGGACGTTCCCTGCACCAACTCGACCTCGACGGCCGCCTGCTGCGCTATCCGTGCAGCCCGCTGATCTACGCCGACGCGTTCGATGCGTTGCCGGACCGAGCCAGGGATGCCGTCTACGCGCGGATGTGGCACGTGTTGTCCGGTGCGGCAGAAGAAGACCGCTACACCCGGCTCAGCCTCGACGACCGGCGCGCGATCGTGGAGATCCTGCGCGACACCAAACCGGCGCTGCCCGCGTATTTCCAGGGCGCCGTGCAGTAGCAGCCCGCGGCAAGACGCCCCGCTGCATTCGAACGGCGCGGCGGCTACTCCTCCGTCAGATCGATCCGGTTCGCACCGGCGACGACCTCGACCGCATGCCGGGTGCGATCGTCGCCGTGGATGACGGTCGCGGTGTACGCGCCGGGGATGACGTCGGGAATGGCGAACGCGCCATCCGCCTCGGCGATGACGGCATACGGAGTGTCCACGACGAGGATGTCCGCAAACATCTCGGTGTGGGTGTTGCAGATCACCGAATACTCGTCGCCGAGTTCGAAGGTGTACTCGTAGGTGCTGCCCATCATGGTCGCCACGTTGAACAGCGACTCCCCCGTGCTGTCCTTCACGTGCACGGTATGCAGATCGTCCTCGCTGTTGGTGAAGCTGACCGTCTGCCCCGCGCGCACGAGAATGAAGCCCGGCACGAACTGACGGCCAATCTGGTCCATCACCGGCGAGTCGGCTGACAATGGCACCTCGATCTCCGCGTGCGGATCGAGCAGCACGATCGAGGGCACCATGCCGCTCGCCGGCCGCGCCGATCCACTGACCTGTCCCAGATGCTGGACGGCGGGCGGCGGCGCGGCGGCGGCAGGCGGTGCGGGTGGGGACGCGGGACCGTCACCGCACCCCGCCGCCAGCAACCCGGCGCAGACGAGGGCGCGACGCTGCGTCCGCCGCCGCGCCGCCGCCGTGAAGAACCGGGAACACAGAGCCAGCATCAATCCGCTATCGTACCAAAGTCTGCCTCGCCGCTGACGCCGCCCGCCAGCGCCCCCGGTGTATCATCGACGCTTCCCGGTGTTCGGCCGTTTCCCGGCGAGCAAGGAGCGAGCATGACCAGATGGACGCCAGGATTCCTGCAGATGTCTTACAGCGTGGAGTAGGAGCAAGCATGACCAGATGGACTTCAGGATTCCTGCAGATGTCCCACAGGGTGGAGTTGGTGATCGCGCTCGTGGTGGCGCTGGCGATCGCCGTGGCGATCGCGCTCGGCGGCGCCCCGCAACGGCCGGCGCTCGCCACCGAAGCCGACTTCCTGAGAGCGATGGAGGAGCTGTCCAACTGGGGACGCTGGGGCGCCGACGACGAGTTGGGGGCCGCCAATCTCATCACACCGGAGAAGCGCCGGGCGGCGGCGACGCTGGTCACCGAAGGCATCAGCATCTCGCTTGCGCATGACGTCATCGAGGAAGACGCCGTGGATGGCGGCACCTATCTCGACCGGCAGGTCACCCGGGTGAGCGACAGCGGCGCCGCCGACCGGTATCAGTACACCGGCACCTACCATGGCACGATCCACAGCCATCTCGATTCGGTGGCCTGCCATGTCATGTTCGAAGGCAAGGGCTACAACGGCGTGACACGGGAGTCGATCGAAGCGGCGGGCGGCTGCCCGCGGGGCAGCATCCACGCGTTGCGCGACGGCATCTTCACACGGGGCATCCTGTTCGACGCCACCCTGCTGCCGGGACGGGCCACACCGGAAGGCTGGATGCCCCCGGGGGACGCCATTACCTGGTCCGATCTCGAGCAGTTGGAGGAGATCGAGGGCGTCCGGGTGTCGGAAGGGGACGTCATTCTGCTGTATACCGGCCGCTGGAAGCGGCGCGCGGCGCGCGGGCCCTGGCCGACGTCCGAGGGGGTCTCCGGCTATCAGGCCGATGTCGCCTATTTCCTGAAGGAACGGGGCGTGTCGTTCATCGGCCACGACATGTTCAACGACGTATCGCCTCACGGGTTCCCGCCGCACATCGGACTGCCGCTGCACCGCCTGGCGCTCGTATCGCTGGGGGTCTCGATCTTCGACAATCTCGACTTCGAGCGGCTCGCCGAGGAGGCCCGGCGGCTCGGTCGGTACGAGTTCCTGTTCACCACCGCGCCGCTGCGGATCCGGCAGGGCATGGGCTCGCCCCTGAATCCGATTGCGACGTTCTGACGCTCCGCAAGGCGTGGGAACCGCGCTGCGCTAGTGTCCGACGACTTCGGGCATATAATGGCCGCACGTGTCACCCATTGGATACCCGCGGCGTAAAGCCGCGCAGGCCGGGTCTGTCGCCCGGTCGGGAGGATGAGCATGTCGATCCTGAAGCGATTCGGTCCCCTGGCGGCCATGGCGCTCCTGGCGCTGGCCGTCGCCTGCAGCGGCGGATCCGGGACAATGGAGTCATCCGATGAACAGGCGGCGGGCGACCCCGGCGGTCCGCAGGCGCCGATGTTCGAGGTCGACCCGCTCTGGCCCAGGCCGCTGCCGAACCACTGGCTGCTGGGATCGACCATCGGGGTCGACGTCGACTCGCAGGATCACGTCTGGATCGTGCATCGCGCGTCGACGCTGGCAGCGAACGAGACGCCGGCGCTTGGCGACCCGCCGTCGGCCGAAGACTGCTGCGCCCCGGCGCCGCCGGTGCTCGAGTTCGACCCCGAGGGCAACCTCGTCGGAAGCTGGGGCGGTCCGGGCGACGGCTTCGACTGGCCCTCCTCGAACCATGGCGTCACCGTCGACCACATGGACAACGTCTGGGTCGGCGGGAACGGCGGCGGCGACTCGCACGCCCTGAAGTTCACGCGCGGCGGCGAGTTCCTGCTGCAGGTCGGCGTGGCGGGACGCGCTCCCGACAGTCTGAGCCTCGACAGCTTCGGGCGCATCGCGAAGATCTCGGTCGACGGACCTGAAAACGAGATCTACTTCGCCGACGGCTACGGCAACAAGCGGGTGGCGGTGGTCGATGCCGACACCGGCGAGGTCAAGCGCTTCTGGGGCGCCTACGGCAATGAGCCGGACGACAGCTTTGCGGTGCGCTACACGCCGGGTGGCGAGAATCTGCAGCAGTTCCTCAGCCCGGTGCACTGCGCCGAAGTCTCGGCCAGCGGCCTGATCTACGTGTGCGACCGCGCGCACGACCGGATCCAGGTGTTCCAGAAAGATGGAACGTTCGTCGACGAGATGCTCGTCATGCCGAACACGACCGGGTCAGGCGCGGCGTGGGACATCGATTTCTCACACGACCCGGAACAGGCGTACATCTACCTGGCCGACGGCACGAACCAGCGCGTCCACATCATCGACCGCGAGAACCTGGAGTATCTGACCAGCTTCGGCGACGGCGGACGCCAGCCGGGGCAGTTCTTCGGGACGCACAGCATCGCCACCGACTCGGAAGGCAACATCTATACGACCGAGACCTTCGAAGGCAAGCGGCTGCAGAAGTTCGTGTATACCGGGACGGGTCCGGTGACGACCGACTACCAGGGCGTGGTCTGGCCCCGGTAGCGGTCAGCGGTCGAACAGGCTCAGGTCGATGGCCTGGGCCATGGCGCGGTATCCGGCGTCGCTCGGGTGCAGCCAGTCGCCCGACTGGTAATCCTCCCGCATCCTGGTGGGCGACGCCGGGTCACGCACCATCGCATCGAAGTCGATGACCGCGTCATACGCGCCCGAGGTGCGCACCCAGTCGTTGAACGCCTGTCTTTTCGCCTCCCCCACGTCACGGTGGTAGAACGCTCCCTCGAACGGGGCGAGCGTGCCGCCGTAGATCTTCAGTCCGCGGGTGTGCGCGCGCTCGATAAGCTCCATGTGCCCGGCGATGATCTCCTCCACCGTCGGGCTCTCCGAGTCGAACGCCATCCCGATATCGTTGGTCGATTCGAGCACGATGACATGGGTCACCCCCGGTTGCGACAGGACATCGCGGTCCAGGCGCGACAACGCGCTCGGCCCGAACTGCGCATTGGGGTTCGCGGGCGGCGGCGCGGGCGCGTTCTGGTTCCGGAGCAGCAACCCGAGGCCGGCGTTGTCGCTCAGCACACGGTTGCCCGCGATGCCTACGTTGAGGACCGCCGGCGGGGCGCCGCCGGGCTGCGCCACCAGGCGCCGCGCCAGAAAATCGGGCCAGCGGCTGTTCGTATCGGGCGTCGACGCCGTGCCGTCGGTGATCGAATCGCCCAGGGCGACGATGACCGGCGTGCCCTCCGGCGCCAGAACCTCCACGCGCGACAGGTAGAACCAGGACTGGAAGTTCCGTTCGACCGGCAGCTCGGCGGCGCCGGTGTGGTCGCCCGACGGCGACAGGTAGTTCGTGGTGAGGCCCGCGGCATGATAGGTGGCGCCGTCCCCCGCCGCGGAATCGCTCACCACGTACAGGTCGATGACCAGGTCGCCGAGCGCCGGCACGCCCATCTCGAGCGGATCGCTCAGCGCCGTCGCACCGGCCGCAATCGAGACCGCGGACTGTCCGTCGAATCGCAGCGCCCCACCGGCCGCGGTGTCGATCGCGGACCCGCCGGTGCGCAGCGCCACATGCGCCGCACCGATCTCGAGCGGCTGACTGCCGAAGAGATTCGTGAGCGCGACCCGCACCGCCGAACCGCCGATGCTGGTATGCACGACCTGCCGCACCGTCTGGTCCTGAATACGCACGGGGCCCGGCCCGCGCCCGGCAGGCGCGCCGGCGTCCGGAGACGGGAGCAGCACCGGAGCGGTCGCCCAGGTGCCGACCCAGGCGCTCCCCTCGTTCTGGACGGCGGCGCCTGACGGCCAGAGGCCGCCGAGCAGGACGGCCGCGAACGCGACCATGGCGCAGCGGGCGACGCGACGGGGTGCAGACCACTGGGCGAATGTCATGCGAAGCTCCTTTGCCGGCATATCGTGGTGCAAGTCCCGCTGGGTTCGACCGGCGCCGGACGCCTGGCCGTCCGGGCGCAGCGCCCATCGAATGCAGCGGGGCTCTTGCCGCAGGCTGCTAGAATTCTATCGTCACTGGAGGAACACATGCGACCACGCTCGACTCGCTGCCTGTGCGCCCTGTTTGCCGCGGCCACTATCGCGTCCGCGCCGGCCATCGCCCAGCAGGGTGCGCCGGACGGTGAATGGCCGACCTACGGGGGCGACCTGGGGCATACGCGCTACGCGGGGCTCGACCAGATCGATGGCGGGAATTTCAACGATCTCGAGGTCGCCTGGCGCTTCAGCACCGAGAATCTGGGTCCCCGGCCGGAGTTCATCTTCCAGTCGACGCCGCTGATGGTCGGCGGCGTGCTCTACACCACCGCCGGCACGCGGCGCGCCGCGGTCGCGCTCGACGCCACGACGGGCGAGATGCTGTGGATGCACCGGCTGAACGAGGGCGAGCGGGGGGCGTCGGCGCCGCGCCGGCTTTCCGGGCGGGGACTGACCTACTGGGACGACGGAGACGACGGCGTCATCTTCTACGTCACACCGGGGTACCGGCTCATCGCGTTGAACGCGCTGACCGGCCGCCGCATGCCGGACTTCGGCGACGACGGCATGATCGACCTTAAGCGGAACCTCGACCAGGACCTCGACCCGGACGCCGAGATCGGACTGCACGCGGCGCCCGTCATCGCCAACGGCGTGATTGTCATCGGCGCCGCGCACCTTGCCGGCATCGCTCCGGCCACCAAGGAAAAGCCGAAGGGATACGTCCGCGGCTACGACGCGCGGTCGGGCGAACGGCGGTGGATCTTCCATACGATTCCGACAGCCGACGAGTACGGCAACGACACCTGGGGCAACGATTCGTGGCGCTACACCGGCAATACAGGCGTGTGGGGCCAGATCACGATCGACGAGGAACTGGGGCTCGTCTATCTTCCGGTCGAGATGCCGACGGGGGACCTCTACGGCGGGCACAGGCTGGGCGACAACCTGTTCGCCGACAGCATCGTCGCCGTCGAGATTGCCACCGGAAATCGGGTCTGGCACTACCAGACGGTGCACCACGACGTCTGGGACTTCGACCTGCCCAGCGCCCCGATTCTCGCCGACATCACGGTCGACGGCCGGGCGATTCGGGCGCTCGCGCAACCCACCAAGCAGGGCTTTCTGTTCGTGCTGGATCGCACCAACGGCGAACCGGTCTGGCCGATCGAAGAGCGACCGGTGCCGCAGTCCGACGTCCCGGGCGAGGTCACGTCGCCCACGCAGCCGTTTCCGACGAAACCGCCGCCCTTCGACCGCCAGGGGGTGACCGTGGACGATCTGATCGACTTCACGCCGGAACTGCGCCGGCGCGCCGAAGAACTGGTCACCCGCTATCGCACCGGACCGCTTTTCACCCCGCCGTCGGTCGCCACGCTGGACGGCACGCTCGGCACGCTCCATCTTCCGGGATTGACCGGGGGCTCGAACTGGCCCGGCGGCTCGTTCGATCCCGAGACCGGCATCTTCTACATCTACTCGAAGACCGAGGTGCACAGCATGGGTCTGGTCAGCGATCCGCGACGGTCGAACATGGACTTCATCATGGGACGGCCCCGGCCGCCGGCCGGCGCCGGGGGACGCGGCGGGCGCGGCGGGCGCGGGGGCCGCGGAGGCCGTGGCCGCGGGTTCGGGGGCACGAACATCGACGGCATCACGATCGTGAAGCCCCCCTGGGGGCGGATCACCGCAATCGATCTCAACGAGGGAGAGATTGTCTGGCAGGCCGCCCACGGCGCCACACCGGACCACATTCGCACGCACCCGCTGCTCGAGGGCGTCGACGTCCCGCGCACCGGCGTCGCCAACGCCCGCATCGGCACGCTGGTCACCAGGACCCTCGTGGTGGCCGGCGACGGCGGGCTGTTCACGAATGAGGAGGGCGTGCGCGGGTCGGCGCTGCGGGCCTACGACAAGACGACCGGTGAGGAAGTGGGCCACGTCCCGCTGCCCGTCCCGGCCACCGGGTCGCCGATGACCTACAGGGTGGACGGCACGCAGTATCTGGTGGTCGCAATCGCCGGCGGAGGCTTCCCGGGCGAGCTGTGGGCGTTCACGGCGCCGGAGTGAGCTGAATCTCGGCGGCAGGCACGATCCGTGGCTGCCGACGGCCTCGGCGAGGGAGATCGCGCAGAACGCCGAGGCGAACGCGCGCGCCCGCTCGATGGTTCAGGTTTCGCGACCGGCCAGCTCGAGGAACGGATTCACGACCCGCACCGAGCCATAGCACTGGTCGTGGTTCAAATCCTCGGTGAACAGCGTGCCGGCGCCCAGGGCGTCGGCCGTGGCGACGATCGCGCCGTCCCAGTAGCTGATGCGGAAACGTTGACTATTCTCGGCGCCAATCTTGATGAGGCTTGCATCGACCGCCTGGCAGGGAAACCTCTCGAGTTGCTCGATCCATTCGAGCGCGGTGCCAGCGCTCAACGGCGCCTCGATCTTGTGCACGACGGTGACGTAGAACTCCTGGAGCACCTGCGCCGACAGCCCGAAGTCGACTTCCTCGATCAACCGGAGCGCCAGCCGGCGCTTGACCGCCTCTCGCCCCCTGCCAGCGGCCGCGTACACCAGGATGTTGGTATCAAGGAACGCGTCAACGCTCATGCAGCTCCTCGCGGGTCCATGAGCGCGATCCGATACGCGCCGCCGACTGCTCGCTGAGCTCCTTGATTCGCCGCCGCGCCTTGCGAGCCCGATCCTCTTTCTTCGCGAGATCGGTCAGAAACTCGCGGACGAGCGCGTTGACGGTCGATCCGCGCTCAGCCGCGTACAGACGCACCGTGCGGACCACCGCTTCCTCGACACTGAGGGTGATGTTCATGGACACAGTATACGTGTTGCTGTGGAATCACCAACATGGTGCACGCCGTCCACAGGGAACACCGAAGACGATGACCAGTGCGCTGGAGACCCGGTGAACTTCGTCGTCAAGCCAGCACGGCGGTGGGGAGCGGGACAACGGCGCGGCGAATCCCGGCGCGCGCGCCTACGGACTGAACGGCAGCCACGACCATTCGGGCAGCATCTGGATCGTGCGGCTGGCGGGGTCGAAGTTGGCTTCCATCCACTCGTCACGGACGGCGACGGCGCGGATCTGGTCACGCCGTGTCTGCAGGCAGTCGTAGCAGACCGACCCGGGCACGAGGTGTGCGTCCCCGCTGGTGTCGATGCCGCGGGCGTGCATCAACGCTTCCATCCGCGCCGCGGTGTGCACCTGCGCCTTGTAGAAATCGGAATAGCTCAGACCGCGGGCGATCGCCAGCGCTGACCAGCCGTCGGCGGTCAGCGCGCCGAGATCGGCGCCCTGCTCGACGAGATAGTCGACAACGTTGTTGGCGCCGCGGAACCCGGCGCCGTGCAGCGCGGTCTCGCCGCGATAGTTCGCCGCGTTCACGTCGTTCCCCGCCTCGACGCAGATCCGGACCGCCTCGAGCACCTCGTCTTCCTGACCAGACAATGACCCACCGTCCTCGCCCGGATTCCAGATGGCAAGGCCCGCGGCCACCATCAGCGGGGTCGTGCCGTCGGCGGCCGGCATCAACGGGTCGGCGCCCGCCTCGAGCAGCACACGCATCGCCTCGACGTCGGTCACCTTGGCCGCCAGCATGAACGCGGTGGCGCCCAGCCGGTTGAAGCGGTTGCGCTGACCGTCGCGCATGCCGTTGCGGGTCATCCGTGCGTTCACGTCGACCCCGCGGGCAATCAGCTTGCGAATCAGATCGGTGCTGTCGAGCGTGCCGGCCGCGAACGGTCCCGGGGTGCCGAAGCCGATATTCATCCGCCGGGTGCGGACGGTCTGGTGCAGGGCGTTCCAGCCCGCGGCGGCGTGGTTGGGGTCGGCGCCGCGGTCGAGCAGATAGGCCGCCATCTGCCAGTTGGCGTTGGCGGCGGCGATGACCAGCGCGCTCTGGCCGTCCGACACCGAGTCATTCGGATCGGCGCCCGCATCCAGCAGCATCCGGGCCGCGTCGAGGTGCCCGGCGCGCACCGCGAAGAGCAGCGGCGTGAAGCCGGTCGCGGGCGCGCTGGCGAAGGTGCGGCCGCGGCCGGAGGACGCGTTGTCGGTCCTGGCGTGCACATCGGCGCCCACCTCGGCCAGGACATGCACCACCGACGAGTTGTTGCGCGCAGCCGCCCACATCAACGCCGTCTGGCCGCGGAGCGTCTCGCGCGCGTCGGGGTCCGCGCCCTGCGCCAACAGCACCCGCACGGTGTCCGGCTCGCCGGTCCGTGCGGCGGTCATCAACACCGTCTCGCCGCCCGGCATCGTCCGGTTGGGATCGGCGCCCGCGTCGAGCAGGCGTTCGACGAGCATCGCATCGCCGTTTTCGGCCGCCAGCCAGACCGCGCTGACCCCGTGCCGGTTCGCCGCCGTCACGTCGGCGCCCGCGGCGAGCAGCAGGTCCACCATCGCGGCCCGCCGCTCGTGGACGGCCCACTGCAGGGCGGTAGAACCATCGCCCAACCGGGCATCGACGTCGAGCCCCTGGCCGATCAGCGCACGCACCGCGGCCAGATCGCCGGCACGCACGGCGTCGACGATCGGGGTGTCCGCCGTCGCCGCGACCGGCACCGAAACACTCAGCGCCAGTCCCGCCGCCAGCGTCCTTCGCAGCAATCGCATCCCGTCTCTCCACGCGGTCCCGCAGGACCCGATATCCGACTCCCCGGGCGCACTGAACCGGCGCTACAGGTCCGCGAGCCGCCCGCTGCTGTCCGATACCTGGTCGACGTGCACCCCCACCTTGTCGAGCAGCGTCACCCCCAGGTTCATGAACGGGGTGTTCAGCTCGTACTGCATGTGCCGTCCGCCCGCCAACCGACCGCCGCCGCCGCCGGCCAGCGTCACCGGCAGGTTGTAGGGCGTATGGTGGTCGCCGTCGCCCATGCCGGTGCCATACAGCATGATGCTGTGGTCGAGCAGCGTGCCGTCGCCGTCAGGCGTGTTTTGCATCTTCTCGATCATTCTGGCGAACAGCGAGACGTGGTGGGTGTTGATCTTCGTGTACTGCTCGATGTTGTGGGCATTGAGCTGATGATGCGACACGCTGTGGTGCGCTTCGGGCACCCCGATGTTGGGGTAGGTCCGCCCGCTGAGCTCGCGGGCCATCTGCGTGCAGCTCACCCGCGTCACGTCAGCCTGGTAGGCCAGCACGAGCAGGTCGAACAGCAGGCCCACGTGCTCGTCGTATTCCTCCGGCACGCCGCCCGGCTGCGCCACCGGCGGGAGCGGCGTGAGCGCGTTGCTCTCTTCGGCGCGCTGAATCCGGCGCTCGATCTGCCGCACGGCATCCAGATAGTCCTCGACCGCGGTGCGATCCCGCAGACCCAGCCGGCGCTCGAGCCGGCCGATGCTCTCGGTCACCGAGTCGAGAATGCTGCGGTCCGTCTGCATCTGGGCGAGCCGCGCCTCGACGCTGCCGCCGTCGCCGAACAGCCGCTGGAACACCACGCGGGGATCGCGCTCATGCGGCAACGGTGTGGTGGCGGTCCGCCAGGAGGTCGAATTCTGATACGTGCAACTGTAGCCGTTCTCACAGTTGCCGACGGTGAAGTTCGATTCGGTGGTCAACTCCAGAGAGCGCAGCGACGTGTCCGCGCCCAGCGTGTCCGCCGCATATTGGTCAATCGTCTTGCCCGCCTCGATATCGGCGCCCTCCGTGCGTTTCGGCAAGACCCCGCTCAGCCAGCCGCCATGCGCCCGCGTGTGGACCCCGCCGCCCTCGTTCGGACTGACGACACCGTTGTTGCTCAACCCGCTGACGACGACCAGTTGGTCGCGATACGGTTCGAGCGGCCTCAAGATCGGCGTGAACTCGAATCCCCGGCCGCCCGCGCCGGACGGATGGAAATTGGGCAGGAACATGCCGTTCGGGGCGTACACGAAACCCAGACGCGGGATCGGCGCGGCCGCGGTGCGGGCCGTCGCCGTCAAGGCGGGAGCCATCGCGTCGAGGAACGGGAGCGCGACGGTCGCGCCGATGCCGCGCAACACGGTGCGTCGTGGAAGCGCCTTCCTGGTGACGATCATGACTCGCTTCTCCTGTGCAGGAACGGATAGCTGCGGGCGATGCCGGTGATGATCGCGTGCATGGCGTAGTCGTCCGCCGCCGACTCGCGCACGATGCGGCGCACGACCGGCATGTCATAGTAGTCCAGCCCGCGGCCAAGCGCATAGGTCAGCAGCTTTTCGGTCACGGTGGTGGCGAACCGGTCCGGTCGCGCGACGAGCGCGGTCCGCAGATCGGCGACCCCGTCGAAGGCGGTCCCGTCCGGCAGCACGCCGGAGGTGTCGAGCGCGTTGAACGATTCATCGACCTCGCGCCAGCGTCCGATCGCATCGAACCGCTCGAGCGCGAACCCGGCCGGGTCGATCATCGCGTGGCAGGCGGCGCAGACCGGGTTGTCCCGATGCGCCGACATCCGCTCGCGCATGGTCGCCACCCTGGCCTGCGTCTTCTTGTCGTTCAGCGCCGGGATGTTCGGCGGCGGATCCGGCGGCGGCGTGCCGAGAATGTTGTTGAGGATCCACTTGCCCCGCAACACCGGCGACGTCCGGATCGCGTGCGAGGTCAGGGTCAGAATGCTGCCCTGCCCCAGCAATCCGCCCCGCGGGCTGCCGGCGGGCAGGGTCACCCGCCGGAAGTGTCCCCCCTGCACGTTCGGAATGCCATAGTGCCCCGCCAGCCGCTCGTTGAGGAACGTGTAATCGGCCGTCAGGAGGTCGAACACGCTGCGATTCTCACGAATGACGCTGTCGAAGAACAGCTCGGTCTCCTGCATCATCGCCTGGCGCAGGGTCTCGTCGAACGCCAGGGCGTAGGGATCGCCGGGGCGCACGATGCTGGCGAGATTCCGGAGCTGCAACCACTGTCCCGCGAAGTTGCGGGTGACCGCCGCGGACTTCGGATCGGCAATCATGCGGCGCACCTCGCGCGTGAGCGTCTCCGGGTCCGACAGCTCGCCGCGCTCGGCCAGATCGAGCAACTGGTCGTCGGGGATACTGCTCCAGAGGAAGAACGACAGCCGGGACGCCAGCTCGATGTCCGTGACCCGATAGGGCGTTCCCGCCGCGGCGGTCGCCGGGTCCGCCTCGATACGCACGAGGAACTCGGGACTCACCAGCAGCCGCCGCAAGCCCAATTCGATCCCCGCGTCGAAGTTGCCGCCCTCGGCCCGCCCCATCTCGTAGAACTCGAGGATGACCGCCAAGTCCTCCTCGGAGACCGGTCCGCGATACGCCCGGCGGGCCAGCGCCGCGAAGATCTCCCGGGCGCAGCCCGGTTCCTCCGACGCCGCCGCGGGGCGGCAACTGAAGATCCGCTCGCGGCTCGGCGTCACGCCCGGACCACGGGAGTCGTACGGCCCGGCAATCGTGACCGTGCTGACGAACGGCATCGCGCCGCCCGGGCCGCCGCTGTTTCCGGCCGTGCGCGGATTCTGAAACCGCTCGCGCACCTGTTCGACGAGCACCGGCGGATTGCGCGTGAATGCGACGCCGATCTCATGGTGACCGGCGGTCACGGGGACGCGCAGATCGATCGTCGACCCGGTCGCATAGGGATTCGGCTCGCCCGCGGCCGGGGCGGGACCGTAGGTGAACTGTTCGATCGGATCGCCGTCGACGGTGACCTCGAGCCGGTGCTCTTCACGCAACCCCCGGCTGCCGTTCAATTGAATGCGCAGGTCGTAGTCGGCGTCGAGCGGAAACCGATGATCCACCGAGATGCCGCCGCGGGTGCCGAACGGCAGCCCCTCGACCCGCAGGTGCTGCTGCTCGTCCTGCGCGGTGCGGAACGTCTCCGACACCGCCGTCGGGGGCGGGCTGCCGACGGCCAGCCGACTGATGGCGCGGCTCGCCGCGAGATACCGTTCGAGCAACGCCTGCGACATCCGCAGCACGCCGCCGATGTTGTCGAACCCGAAGCTGGCGTCGTCGGCCGGCAGGTAGTCGTCGATCTCGATGTCGAGCGCCAGCAGATCCCGGATGGCGTTGCGATACTCGGCGCGATTCAGCCGATGGAACGTGGCCGTCCGTCCAGGGTCCGGATCACCCGCCCAGTGCTGGTCGAGCTGCGTCTCGAGCCACGCGCGAAACCGGTCGAGGGTGGCGGCATCGGGACGGGGGCGCCCCGCCGGCGGCATCAGTCCGGCACGCAGCTTGCGCACCACCTGCTCCCAGTGCGCCGCCGACGGCCCGACCGCCGCGAGGTCGAGGGTATCGAGCGTCAAGCCGACGGCGCGCAGTTGAGACACCAGCGGCGTGCGCGCGTCACCCGAACCGTCTACCAGCGCCTGATTGTGGCAGGTGACGCAGTACGCGTCGAGCAACGCCCTGTATGCGATCCGATTCTCGCTCTCCGGCACCGGCTGCGCCGCGGCGACACCGGCCGCGCCCAGCCAGACGGCGGCCAACGCGCATGGATACCGCCAACCGGCCCGTGTGATTGCGGTGAATGCCATGGACCTGCAGTGCTGCTGATCGTAGACCGGACGGGGCGGTCGAGCAAGCACTCACGCGGCAGCCGTCCGATCGGAAATGCACGGGAAACTCGCGGCTGAGGCACGCGGCGGGTAGAGCCGGCCGCGGCCGGCGCGTACCGGGAGCGGAGAAACACGCCGGTTGACCCGGCCGGGCCTGACGCCCGGCCGGATACGCCAGCGGCGGGGCGCTACTGCTCGTTCGATGTCCGCGCGGTCTGGTTCAACAGCAGCTTCTGCACGCGCCAGTTGTTCATGTCGGCGACGATCAACTCGTTCTCGTCCCGGCACGAGATGCCGTGAATCCAGTTGAACTGCCCCGGTCCGCGGCCGGACTCGCCGAGCCATCCCAGAATCTCGCCGTCCAGCGTCATCTTGTAGATGCGGCCCGGCTCCTGATCGGACGCGAACAGATACTGCGTCTCGCCGCCCGAGATGCACAGCGTCCAGGGCTGCGTCTCGTCCGGCACGTTGGGGTTCACGTTGCCCAGCGCCGGCTGGCGTGTCTTGTCGAACGGCACGTTCAGCAGAATCGTCTTCTGCAGGTTGCCGTCAGAGTCGTATTTCTGGATGCGGCGGTTGGACCGGTCCGCCACGTAGACGTAGCCCTCGCGGTCCACCTGCAGGTTGTGCGGCAGCCGCAACTGGCCATCCTCGCGTCCGTAGCTGCCCCAGGACGTGATCCAGTTCCCCCACTTGTCCATCTTGCCGACACGCGAGTTGATGTATCCGTCGCTGACGTAGATGTTCCCCTCGGCGTCCCAGCCGACATCGGTCGGCCCGCCGAAGTAGCCATCGACCGCACGGGCCTGATTCGCCGGGACGTGCTCGTATCCGTCGAAGCCTTCAGGCCGGCGGCCGAGGTTCAGGACCACGTATCCGGCCGGATTGAGCTTCACGACGGCGTTGGTCCCCTTGTCGACCACCCACAGATTGTCCTCGTTGTCGAAACGGACCGCGTGGCCGTAGCCGAACCCGTAGACCCCCTGTCCGATCTCGCGCACGAAGTTGCCCTGGTCGTCGAACTCGAGCAGGTTGGTCGTCGCGTTGCCATACAGCGGACCGCTGGTGGCGGTGCCCGGGTGGTTCAGCAGAATGATGTGACCCTTGGAGTTCTCCGCCACACCGAGCGTTTCGCCGAGATTCATCGTCGGCGGGTACTTCAAGAAGTTCGGCACCGACACATACGGAATCTCCGGTGCGTTCTGCTGGGCGACCGCCGGGGCCGCCAGGCACGCGAGGGAAATCGCCGCCGCGACAGGAATGAGACGTTTCACGGGAACCTCCTTGACAATCGGGCCGGCAGACCACGAACCGACCGGCGAAGACATCGCATCCGACGTGCGAATGATAGCGCACTCCACCCCGCCGCCGGGTCAAAGTAATCACCTGACCCTCCGGCGGGTCAGTCCCTCTTCGGACGCCGGTTCGCGGCCAGCACACGCTTGCGGAGGCGGATGTCGCCGGGGGTCACCTCGACCAGCTCGTCATCATTGATGAACTCGATCGACTGTTCCAGGTTGAGCAGACGCGGCGGCACGAGCCGCAGCGCCTCGTCCGCGGTCGAGGCGCGCATGTTGGTGAGCTTCTTCTCTTTCGTGACGTTGACGTCCATGTCGGCGGGACGGGCATTCTCGCCAATGATCATGCCTTCGTAGACCGGAGTCCCCACCTTGAGAAAAATCTCGCCGCGCTCCTGCAGATTGTAGATGGCGTAGGCGGTCGTCTTCCCCACCCGGTCAGCGACGAGCACCCCGCTGGGACGGCCGGCGATCGGTCCATGCCACGGCTCCCAGCCCTCGAACAGATGGTTCATGATGCCGGTGCCGCGGGTGTCGGTCAGGAATTGCGAGCGGAACCCGATCAGGCCGCGGGTCGGTATCCGGAATTCGAGTCTGATCCGGCCGCTGCCGTGATTCACCATTCTGGTCATCGTGGCCCGCCGGTTTCCGAGCTGGGCAATGACCACACCCTGATGGTCCTCGGCCATGTCGATCACGAGGTGCTCGACCGGTTCTTCGATACGGCCGTCATGCTCGCGGGTCACGATCTCGGGGCGTGACACCTGCAGCTCGTAACCCTCCCGTCGCATCATCTCGATCAGAATCGACAGTTGCAGCTCGCCGCGTCCGATCACCTTCAGGTGCTCCGGCGACTCGGTCTCCTCCACGCGGATCGACACGTTTCCGATCACCTCGCGCGCCAACCGATCGCGCAGATTGCGAGACGTGACGTAGCGGCCGTCGCGCCCGGCCATGGGCGACGTGTTGACGCCGAAGACCATCGACACCGTCGGCTCGTCGACACGCGGCGGCACGATCGGCCGCGGGTCGTCACGACGCGTGATCGTCTCGCCGATGTTGATGTCATCGATACCGGCGAGGCAGATGACGTCACCGGCCGCCGCCGCCGGCACCACGACCCGCTGCAAACCGTCGAAGACGTAGAGCTTCGTCACGCGGGTGAATTCGATGCGCCCGTCAAGCTTCGCGACCGCGATCTCGTCTCCCAGCGCCACCCGTCCGTTGACGATCCGGCCGATCGCGATACGCCCCAGGTAGTCGCTCGAATCGAGATTCGCCACCAGCACCTGCAACACGGCATCGGGATCGCCCGCCGGAGGCGGGATGCGGTCGACGATCGCGTCCAGTAGCGGACGCAGGTCCCGTCCCGGTTCGGCGGGATCCGGCGTGGCGGCGCCAGTCTTGGCATTCGCGTACAACACCGGGAACTCGATCTGATCGTCGCTGGCGTCGAGGTCGATGAACAGGTCGTAGATCTCGTCCAGCACCTCGCTGGGCCGGGCATCCTTCCGGTCGATCTTGTTGATGATCACGATCGGCGGCAAACCCTGCTCGAGCGCCTTGCGCAACACGAACCGGGTCTGCGGCAAGGGTCCCTCCGACGCGTCGACCAGCAGCAGCACGCCGTCGACCATCGCGAAGGTGCGTTCCACCTCGCCCCCGAAATCGGCGTGACCCGGCGTATCCACGATGTTGATGATCAGATCGCCATAGCGGATGGCCGTGTTCTTGGCCATGATCGTGATGCCGCGCTCACGCTCGAGGTCGATATTGTCGAGCGCCCGTTCCACGACCCGTTCGTTGGCGCGGAACACGCCGCTCTGGTGCAACAGGGCGTCCACCAGCGTCGTCTTGCCGTGATCGACGTGCGCGATGATCGCGATATTGCGGCGGAGCGGGTTGGCGACACCGGCGGCTTTGGCCGCCCTCATCGGTGGGTGGATCTCGTTGAAGCGGTGCACATCCAATCCATGTTATCTGAGTCCGGCCGTCCGCGGTGAATGTCACGGGTCGCATCGGAACCCCGGGCGGACCAGGCCTGACGCCGCCAGAGCCGGACGCGAAGCGCGCACGGCCGGTGAGACAATTGGCCCGGCTGCCGAAATGCTGCAATAATCGGAATCTTCACCTGCCCGGAGGGCGACATGACCCGAAGATGGCTGCCGGCAACCTTGTCCGCCGCGCTGGCGCTGGCGGTCGGGCTGACCGCGTCGATACGCGCACAGCCGGCCGAATCACCGGACGTCGAACGTCATGTCGCCGCGGCGCGCGCGGCGGCCGGCGCCGACCACGGGCGCTTCTTCGACTATCTGTGCCGGGCGCCCCAGGCGCCTCGGCCGCGCCCGGCCGGCGCCGCCGCGCGAGCGGCCCGAGCGGCGCGACCGGCGTCGCCGCCACGGGACGACTGGTACGCCGCGCCGGCCAGGGTGTTCGACAATCTCTACTTCCTCGGGACCAGGTCGCTCAACGCCTGGGCGGTGACGACCACGGGCGGCATCGTCATCATCGATCCGCTCTATGACTACAACGTCGAGGCCGAGGTGATCGACGGACTCCGCACTCTGGGACTCGACCCGGCCGACATCACCCACGTGCTGGTCAGCCATGGGCACGGCGACCACTACGGCGGGGCGCAGGCCCTGCAGCAGCGCTTCGGCGCCAGCGTGCTGTTGTCGGCACCCGATTGGGACCTGCTGCTGGCCGGCGCCGGCCGCCAGCCGAAACCGGAGCGAGAAGCAGACGTGACCGACGGCCAGACCCTGAGTGTCGGCGACACGCAGTTGACCCTGGTGCTGACACCGGGGCACACCGCCGGCACGATCTCCACGCTGGTCCCGGTGCGCGACGGCGGCCGCTCACACGTGGCGGCCCTGTGGGGCGGCACCGCCATGCGTCACAACGCCGAGTTCTACGAGCAGTACATCGCATCGGCCCGGAAGTTCGCGGCAGCGGCAGCCGCCGCCGGCGCCGACGTGGTCATCTCGAACCACTCGATCTTCGACGGCGCCGACGACAAGATCGCCGCGCTGACGACCCGCGCCGCGAACGACCCGCATCCGTTCGTCATCGGCGAAGCATCCGTGCAGGGCATGTTCGACATGATCGAGCACTGCGCCCAGGCGGGACGAGCCCGCCTGACGCCGTAATACCCCGCCACGCGCCCGGCGCAGCACGCCGGACGCCACCCGGGAACGAGCGCAGAGCGCGCTCACAGCCATCGGAGACCCACTCATGAGACATACATCGAATCGGCATTGGTTGTCCGTCCTCCTGCTGGCGCTGGTGTCGGCGGCCTGCAGCACCGCCGCCGGCGGTCTCGCCGACGAAGCCTCGAGTCCGCGTGATCTCGCCGTCGTGGCGCCGGAAACCGTCGGCGTCTCGTCCGCCCGGCTCGAACGGCTGGAAGCGGGCATGCGCCAGTTCGTCGACGACCGGCGGCTGGCCGGCGTGCACACGATGATGGCGCGGCACGGCAAGATCGTGCATTCGAGCCTCGCCGGCACGAAGGACATCGAGAGCGGCGCCCCGCTGACCGACGACTCGATCTACCGCATCTATTCGATGTCCAAGCCGATCACGGGCGTGGCGCTGATGATGCTCTACGAAGAGGGCAAGTGGCGGCTGAACGACCCGGTGACCCGCTACATTCCCGAGTTCGAGGGCCTGCAGGTGTACGCCGGAGACGGCCCCGATGGAGAGCCGCAACTCGAGGACGCGAATCGATCGATGACGATGCGCGAATTGATGACGCATTCCTCCGGACTCGCCTACGGTCTCGGCGCCGGCAACGCGGTCGATCGGATGTATCGCGAATCGCGCGTGCTCGATTCCAGCAAGACGCTGCAGAGTATGGTCGAGACCCTGGCCACGCTGCCGTTGCTGTATCAGCCGGGTGAGCGCTGGTTCTACAGCATCGCGGTCGACGTGCAGGGATACCTGGTCGAGAAACTGTCGGGCCAGCCGTTCGACCAGTTCCTGCAGGAACGGATGTTCGGCCCGCTCGGCATGGTCGACACGGCGTTCTACGTGCCGGAAGAGAAGCTCGACCGGCTCGCCCTGATTCACAGCCAGGATGAGGAAGGCGCGATCGCGCCGCCCCGCCGCGGCGGCGACGTCACCACACCCCCCGCCGGACCCTCCGGCGGCGGCGGGTTGTTCAGCACGACGATGGACTACATGCGGTTCAGCCAGATGGTGCTCAACGGCGGCGAGCTCGACGGGGTGCGGCTGCTGTCGCCCCGCAGCGTCGAGATGATGCGCACGAACCATCTGCAGGAACAGGCGCTGAGCACGATGGGGCCGGGCTCCGGCTTCGGACTCGATTTCGGTGTCGTGATGGACCCGGCGGCCGCCGGCGAGCCGTACTCGCCCGGGGTGTTCAGTTGGGGCGGCGCCGCCGGCACGTGGTTCTGGATCGACCCGCTGGAGGACTTCGTGTTCGTCGGCATGATCCAGCACCAGGGACGAGCGGTCGGCAACGTCCAGGGCATGTCACGCAACCTCGCGTATCAGGCCATCCTGGAATAGTCCGACGGCTCCGGCGGGTGCCGGAAGACACCGCACGCCGCCGGCCGGGGATCCGGCCGGCGGCGCAACGGCTAGTTCGCTACGTACTTCGTGATACCGCCACCGGCGGTCGGACGAGACCCCGGACCTTCCGCGGCATAGATGTTGCCGTCGCCATCGACCGCGACACC
This sequence comes from Vicinamibacterales bacterium, assembly GCA_965220695.1. GTDB lineage: Bacteria > Acidobacteriota > Vicinamibacteria > Vicinamibacterales > UBA8438 > UBA9620. The sequence goes on from OZ244838.1 coordinate 2,917,033, forward strand.
CTCGCCGGCCACGCCCTGCAGCACGCGCGTCTCGTGCGGATGGGGCGTCACGAACGCCGTCAGGCGGTCCTCACCCGCCGGCCCGATCCGCACGCCGGTCTTCCAGCCGGGGTGGTTCCCGACGCCTGATTCGGAGTCGATCGCATACAACGTGTCGTCGGCGGTGATGAACAGCCCGCTGATACGGCTGTACTGCATGTAGATGTCGAGCAGCTCCCCTTCCTGGTCGAAAATCTGGATGCGGTGGTTGCCGCGGTCGGCGACGTACAGCCGGCCCTGCGAGTCGAACTCCATGGCGTGCGGCGTCCGGAACTGCCCCGGGCGGAAGCCGATCTCGCCCCACTCCTTGATGAAGTTGCCCTCGCTGTCGAACTTGAGAATGCGGCCGGTCGCCCCCGGCGGCGGATTCGCGCCCTGCCCGCTGTGCCCGTCCGAGACGAAGATGTCACCGTTGGGCGCCGTGATCACGTCGCACGGTTCGTTGAGCTGACCCGGACCGCTGCCCGGCTGGCCCGCCGTGCCGAGCCGCATGAGCTCCTCGCCCTCGGGGTTGAACTTGATCACCTGGTGCCCCTTGGTGCCCGACTCGTTGCCCTGCGAGTCGGTGACCCAGACGTTGCCGTCGTCATCCACGTGCAACCCGTGCGGCAGCACGAACAACCCCGCGCCGAAGGCCGCCATGATCTCGCCCGTGTCCTTGTTGAACTTGAAGATCGGGTCGCGGTCGGAGTTCTCCTCGCAGCCGCCCGCCAGCGCCAGGCCGCCGCAGCGGTCGTACGCCCAGACGTGGCCATCGGGACCGATATCGATCCCCGCCGTGGATCCCCACTCGCGGTCATCGGGCAGCGCCGCCCAATCGAGAATCACCTCGCCGGTCGGATTCGGCAACTGGCGATCGACCCAGTCGCTGTTCGTACCGGTCTCGGCCATCTCCATCTCGGCCTCTGGCGCCATCGACTCGCCGCCGCCGCAGGCGGCGGCCACGACGAGCGACAGCACCGCAATCCCCAGGCCGGCACGTTTCGTCCAATGCTTGTCAGTCATTCCTGCCCTCCACTCACATGACAGCGAGCCCCGTCTTGTCCGGGTGGGACCCGGCTCCTAACTCTCAAGTTGCACTTCGGCGATCGCGATGCCGCTCTCTCCGGCCACCGCGTACAAAAGAAAGACCCTGCCGTCCTCTTCGAAAATGGCGGGGTCGCGAAGCTGGTTCACGTGTCCATAGGCCGTGCTGCGCACGGACGGCTCGAGCGGCGCGTCGGCCCCCTCCCAGGGATGTTCGGGCCGCAGCACCTCGACGCCGGGCGTCTCCGACCATCCGCTCCAGTCACCCGACAGATCGATGGTGCTCAGCTTGACGTGCTCAGGGACGTCACCGACCTGGGTCCAGAACACGAACAGGGTGTTCCCGCGCTGCAACAGCGCCGAGTGGCGCATCCGGGGGTTGAAGAGCCGCGGTCCCTCCTCGAACCCCCCGAGCGGGTTCCTCGAGCGGTAGAACTGTCCCGGCATCGACATCGCATAGGTATACCCGTCGTGCCGGAACACCCGCATGTAGGTGCGCCCCAGCCGCTCGGGCCGCGCCGAGAACGTGATGCCGTCGGTCGAGGTCGCCACCCGGGACACCTGCCGGCTCACCCCGTCGAGGCCGTGAAAATACATGACGATGCGCCGATTCGCCGCGTCGACGTGCACGTCCGGCGAGGCGATGTGCGGGGTGGTCGCCTCGGTGCGCGCGTCGTGCGAAATGGCGCCGCCGCCGCTGCGCGCCCGCGCCGCGGTCAGCCGTCCCACCTCCTCGTCGGAGATCTCGGGTGGATCGGTCAGGAAATGCGAATCGGCGATCTGCAGGCTCCCCGGCGGGTGAATCCGCCAGGGACCGAGCAGGTCGTCAGCATAGGCCAGCCGGATGTAGCGGCCCTTGTGGTCGGCGAAATAGAGGTAGTACCGCCCCAGCCTGCCCTCGACCCACTCCGGCACGCGGATCAGCGACGGTCCCTGAATGTTCTGACCGATGCTGGGATGCAGATCGGGCCTGATGATCGGCTCGTCCAGCAACCGCTCGACCCGCACCGACTGCGCCTGCGCCCCGGACGCGCCGATCAGCCCGCAGACCACGGCGAGCGCACCCCCGCGGATGATCGTTCGTCGGCTGATCACGTCATCGTCCTCTCAGGTTCTTCCGATGCGTGCAGGATAAGTGATCGGCGACGGAGAGCCAAGCCTCGGTCTCGACCTGCGGCAATAACGCCAATCGCCCCGACGTGATGCGAGGAGGAACGATGTCGGGATCAAGAGGAACGACGGCGAACTCGCCCGCATGGATTGGCTCGTTCCCCGACTACTCTGCCTCCGCCAGCAGTCGTCGGACGTGTTCCAGTAACGCTTCAACGCGTCTCGTCACGATTCTCCGGTCGAGCTCGTGACCGGTACTGCCATATCGATATCGAACCGCAAACGGCGTGTACTCAACGAGATCCTGGAAACCCCCGGTGTCCTCCCCTCGCGCCGTCAACGCATCCAGCAAGCGACGGAGATTGTGTGTCACCGGATACACTTCCCCGATGACCGCAAGCCACGCCTTGAGCAGCTTTTCGGCAGCCTGTTGCGCATGAAATCCCACGACCTCGTCGAGGTCCGGGGCGTCACCGATAAGCAGCAGCGTCTTGACGTCGCGCTCAGCCGCCCTGAGCAGAACTTCGGCTTGTTTGCGATCGTTCATAAAGTACCCGTCCCTCACGCAAAGCGCGCGCCAGGACGTGATTCAGCGAATCCCGCCAGTAAGTGACGTCGTCATGGCTGTAGACCAGCACGTCCGCGGACACGTCGAACCGCCCCAACACATTCCAAAGACGAACCTCCTCACGGTAGGCGGATCGACCCTCCGCGAACGACTCGGACTCCACTACGATCAAGTCAACGTCCGAGTCCGACCGCGCATCGCCCCGCGCGCGGGATCCGAACAGGATGACCTGTTCGGGCTCGACCTCGTCCACGATGGCTCTTACCATCTGGTCGAGAAGATTCTGGGTGACCGGAATCATGGTCTTAATCCGGTTATGCGTGAAGGTGCGGTAGTAGGGGAGACACAGGAGGGGGGATCATATCGGAAAGCGCCCGCGTTAGCCGGGGTCAAGCGCCAAATGGGCACTTTCCGATATGATCCCCCTCCGTAACCGTGGACGACGAGCCGCGAAAGGGGTTACCGGCGTCCGATCACCATCGCGGCGACCGAGACGACCCAGACAGCGTCGTCGAGCGCGCGTTGCGCGTGCGCCTTCGTGTAATGCTCGGTCGGGATGAAGTCGATCTCTCCATAGAACGACAACTCCCGATCCTTGCGCAGCGCGCTGGAGATACGGGCCAACCTCTCGACATCGGGCGCGACGCCAGCCGGAAGCCGTTCGCGGTGCTCGCGGAGGATGCCGCCGACATCGTGCCAGCGCGGCGGCTCGACCCCGACCTGGCGAAGCATGCCCTTGAGCGCCAGTTCGACGATTTTCTGCGCCTCCCGCACCACGTCCGAGTACGCCTCCTCGTCGAGAAGCACAGTCAGGATCTTCAGCCGTTTGGTGGCCTTGAGCAGATAGCTTTCGGCGAGCGACCCGTTGGTCATGACCGGAATTCCCGACGGCCGATCGGTGACGAGCCTTTCAGAACAACTCAATGACGTCGCCCCACTGGTAGTCGGGCTTCAGATCCCAGTACCAGGCGTTGCCTCTCCAGATCCGCCTGGATCCCAGTTCACGGAGCCGCCTCGTGAGACGGTCGAGCACGCCCGCCAGACATCGCTCCGGGTCGTACAGGATCCTGGCATCCTCGGTCATGTCGAGGAGCAGCGGCGTGCCGCGAACGAGCTCCGCGCGGGTCTTGAAGATCGGCGACAATTCCGGGTGCAATCCAGCGTTTCTGGCGGCCGTCAGGCGCGGGACCAGCGCCTCCTCGACGGTATGAAAGTCCTCGACGCGAGGGAACCGTCCGGCCGGCAGCCCCTGCGCCACAATCAGCAGATCGATATCCGAGTCGAACCGCGGCGCGCCACGGCCGACCGACCCATAGACGGCGACGGAGAGCAGTCGGTCGCCATAGTGGCGCCGGCACGCCTCGACAAGATCCGCGAGCAACGCGTCGTACTCGGCGTGCATACCGGCATTATAGAGTTGAACAGTGGACGCCGTGCGCGTTTGTGAGAGACACTCGCCTCGTCACCCGAACCGGCGCCTGTCCCGATGATTACCGAGAGCGCATTCGTCGCCATCGGCGGCCTGATCGCCGTGGTCGCCCTGCTCTTCCTGCTGATCACCCGCTTCAAGTGGCACGTGTTCCTCGCGCTGCTCGTGCCGATCGTGCTGTTCGCTCTGATTCCCGGTCTCGACCGGCAGGCGTTCATCGACGCGTTCGAGCAGGGATTCGGCCGCACCATCCAGGGCATCGCGGTCGTGATCGTGCTCGGGTCGATTCTGGGCGAGGCGCTGAAACATACGGGCGGCATCGAGCGGATCACCGAGTCGATGATCCGCTGGGTCGGCGAGGCCCGCATGCCGCTCGCCCTGACGTTGAGCGGCTTCGTCATCGGGCTGGCGATCTTTTCGGATGTCGGCTACGTCATTCTCAACCCGCTCGTGCACTCGGCGGCGCTCAACAGCGGTCTCAACATGAGCGTCATGGCCACCGGGCTGGTCGGTGCGATGCAGTTGACGCACGCCATGGTGCCGCCGACCCCGGGACCGCTCGCGGCCGTCGCGCTGGTGGGCGCCGATATTGGCCAGGTCATCCTGTTCGGCGGTATCGTCACGCTGGTCGCGTCGCTCGCCGGGTGGCTGTATGCGCGCCTCGTCGGGCCGCACATCGACTCGCCCCCGTCGCGGGAGTTCGTCGGTCAATCGTTCATCGAACAGGGACGCGAGTCGGAGCTGCCGTCGACCTGGCGCGCCTACGCCCCGATTCTCATCCCCCTGGCGCTGATCGCGGGCCAGAGCGTGACGGCGTTCGCGCTGCCACCGGACCATGTCGTCAACGCGGCGATGCTCTATCTCGGCTGGCCGGTGGTCGCGCTCGGCATCGGCATCCTGCTGGCCTACCGCAATACGCACGCCGACCAGAAGACGGCGCGGACCGGCGCATGGATCGAAGACGCGCTGCGAGCGTCGGCGATGATCATCATGGTCACGGGGCTCGGCGGCGCGCTCAGCCAGATTCTGCGTGAGACCCCGGCGGTGGACGCGATCGCCGATGCGGTGGCGGCCACCGGACTGCCGGCCATCTTCCTGCCGTTCGTGCTCGGCGTGGCGGGCAACATGATCACCGGGTCGACCACGGTAGGAGTGATCACCGCCGCCTCGGTCGCCGCGCCGATGATGGACACGCTGGGGCTGAGCCCCGAGGCGACCATGCTGGCTGGGGCCGCCGGGTCGATGATCATCAAGTACGTCAACTCGAGCTACTTCTGGGTCTGTGCGTCGTTGTCCCGCATGTCGCTCAAGGCGGCGCTGCTGTCGTTCGGCGGTGTCACGCTGGTGAACGGGGTCGCGGCGATGGCGATGGTGTACGTGCTATGGGCCGCCGGTCTGATCTAGCAGCCCGTGGCAAAAGCCCCGCTGCATTCGACCGGTGCGACGCGCGGTTTCACCACGGACTGCTAGCAGCCCGCACCGGCGCGGACTTTTCCGAGTGCCGGCGATATCGGTACGCCCTGTGGAGACGCTGGGATGCATCCAGACCGTGCGCCATGTTCATCGGCTTGAACCCGTCCACGGCCGACGAAACGGACGACGACCCCACCGTCAGGCGCTGCGTCCGCTTTGCGCGCGATTGGGGACACGGCGGGCTGGTCATGACCAACCTGTTCGCCCGTTGCGCGACCGCGCCGGACGAGATGAAACGCGATCGGTCTCCCGTTGGCCGGGAGAATGACACGTGGATACAACGACTCGCTTCTGACGCCGGCGTCATTGTCGCCGCCTGGGGCAACCACGGCGCCTACCGGGGGCGTTCCCGGGATGTCCGTACGATGCTCTCCGATTTCGATTTATACTGCCTCGACTTGAACAAGACCGGCGAACCGGTTCATCCACTCTACCAGCCGGGATCTGCAACGCTCGTGCTGTACGCGTCCTCATGAGGAGAGCCATCGTGGGAAAAGCAGAACAGGAATGGCGCCGGGGATTCTCGCGCCGTCAGGCGCTGGCGGGTCTGGGTTCGTTCCTGGCGGCCTCGCCCCTGCTGCACGCGCAACGCGACCCCTGGCCGCTCGGCCCCCATCGCCGGTTCATGGGTTTCGACGAGATACGCGACGTATTCGATTTCGAGCCGATCTTCCGCGCCAACGTCCCGCTCGCGATCTACGACTACACGGCGCACGGCACCGAGTCTGAGTACACGCTGTATCGCAATCGCGACGCGTTCGACTGGGTGCAGTTGATCGGCGGCGGCGGGGTCGATCCGGCCGACGTCGACACGTCGACCGAGCTGTTCGGGCACGCCATGCCCAGCCCGATCATGCTCGCCCCGACGGCGCGCCAGCGGGACCTGCACCCGGACGGCGAGCTGGGGATGCACCGGGCCGCCACGACCATGTCGACGACCATGATCGTGAGCAACGTCTCGAGCTTTCCCTTTCCGCGCATCGCCGAAGACGCGCAGGGACCGCTCTGGTTCCAGCGCTACGCGAGCAGAGAACTCGACCCGAATCGCGAGGCGCTCGATTCCGCACAGGAGGCGGGCGCCCGGACCATCGTCGTGACGATCGATCAGCAGGCGTCGTTCTACGAACGGGATCTGCACGTGCGTCATACCGGCGGCGCGGTGCGCCAGGTGACCCGCCGCACGCCGCGGAATCCACCGAATCCGTATCGGGTCGGGGCGGGCCGGCTGTGGTACGAATGGAAACTCTTCGACGACCTGCGTCCCATGTGCGAAGTGCCGATGCTGGCGAAGGGGATTCTCACCGGCGAGGGCGCGAAGACCTGTCTCGAACACGGTGTGGACGGCATCGTGGTCTCCAACCACGGCGGGCGGGCGCTCGACTACGGACCATCGAGCCTCGAGGTGCTCGAAGAGGTGGTCCAGGCGGTGGATGGCCGGGTGCCGGTGCTGATCGACAGCGGCTTCCGCCGCGGTACCGACGTGCTGAAAGCGCTGGCCCTGGGCGCCGACGCCGTGTGCCTCGGCCGCGCCTCGCGCTGGGGCCTGGGGGCGTTCGGTGAAGCGGGGGCCCAGAAGGTGCTCGAGCTGGTCAACGCCGAGTTGCGGCAGGCGATGGCGGCGGCCGGCGTCGCCTCCCTCGACCAGATTCACCGCGGCCTCGTGAAGACGAACTTTCCGTAGAGGTGATCCGAGATGACAGTCGACAGACGGGAATCCTTGCGACGGTTCGGGGCCTTCGTGGCCGGATCCTCCCCCGCACAGGGCCAGGCCGGCGGCGGACCGCCGGCGGACCGGGTGGCGCCCGTGCTCGAGCTGGTCAACGTGCCCGAGTTCGAGTCGATGGCCCGGCTGGTGCTGCCGCCCGCCACGTACCAGGCGATCAGCGGCGGTCACCGGCGGTCATTCGACAAGATGACCTTCCGGCAGCGTCTGATGGTCTACGCGATGGACCTCGACCTGACGACCGAGCTGTTCGGCCATCAGATGTTCGCGCCCATCATCGTCGGGCCGGTGGCCCGCCAGGGCGACCTGCACGCTGACGGCGAGATCGCGACCGCACGGGGCGCCGCCGCCGCCAGGGCGGTCATGGTGGCGTCGAGCGAATCGAGTCGTCCGATCGACCAGATCGTCGCCGCCAGCAGCGAACCGGTCTGGTGTCAGGTCTACGCCGACGCCGCAGGCGCCCGGGACGACGCCTCGCGCGCCGTCGCCGCCGGCTGCGCCGCGCTCTGCGTCACCATCGGCGTGTCTTCTGATCGCGCCCCCGTCGCCACCAACTGGGACGTGGTCGAACAGTTGAGCCGGGCGGTCGAGGTGCCGGTCGTCGTCAAGGGCATCATGGGCGTCGACGACGCCCGGACGGCGCTGCAGCGGGGCGCCGAAGGACTGGTCGTCTCGAACCACGGCGGACTCATGGGCGGCGGCGGCGCCCTGCCTATCGACGTGTTGCCGGCGGTGGCCGACGCCGTCGACGGTCGCGTGCCGATCCTGGTCGACGGGAGCTTCCGCCGCGGCACCGACGTACTGAAGGGCCTCGCGCTCGGCGCGACCGCGGTCATGGTCGCCCGACCGCCCATGTGGGGGCTCGCCGCCTACGGCGCCGAGGGGGTGCAGACCGTCGTCGAGCTCCTCCAGACCGAGCTGGCCCGCAACATGGCCGCTTCGGGCCGTCCGACCATCGCCATGATCGACCGCGAACTGGTGCGGTTGGACAAGTTCTAGGAACCCGTGGTAAAAGCCCGCGTCGCACCGAGATCGGCGATGCGCCCGCTGAGCCAGACCCGTAGGGGCAACCCTTGTGGTTGCCCTGCTGATTCTGTAGGGGCAACCCTTGTGGTTGCCCTGTTCGTCAGCCGGAACAACGAACAGCAGCAGAATTCAGCGTGAAACCGCAGAATTCAGCATGGCGCAGCGGGATGCAGCGTCGATCCGCAGATGTCCACGCGGATCGGCGGGTTTCAGCGTGAAATGGCAGAATTCCACGGGGAAGCGCAGAATTCTGCGGGGATCGAATGCAGCGGGGCTTTTGCCTCGGGCTGCCAGGAGCACGCAATGAAGTTCCGCACAATTGCGCTTTTCATCTGTTCCGTAGTCGGGGTGGTTGCGACGGCGGGCGCCCAGCAACGCAGCGGCGAGATGGTCGAGTGGCCCTTCGTCGGCGCCGAGCAGTCGGCGTCCAAGTACTCGCCGATCGCCGACATCGACGCCTCGAACGTCGAGCAGCTCGAGATCGCCTGGACGTGGGAGCCGAACGAGCTGCCCAACCAGGAGTTCCGGACGCGCCCCGGCAGCTTCGAGGCGATGCCGCTGATGATCGACAACGTCATCTACGTGTCGACGATGTACTCGAGGGTCGTCGCGCTGGACGCCGAGACCGGCGAGCAACTCTGGGCGTTCGACCCCGAGGCGTGGCGCACCGGGCCGGACGGCGGGCCCCCGGGCGGCTTCAAGCACCGGGGCGTCGCGGTGTGGGGCGCGGGCGGCGACATGCGCATCTTCATCAACAGCCGCGACAGCCTGTATGCGCTCGACGCGGCCGACGGCGCGCCGATCCCGTCCTTCGGCGATGACGGCAAGGTGCTGCTGACCGAGGATTTCCCGAACCCGGTGACGCACGAGATGTTCGACCAGACGTCGCCGCCGGTTGTCTTCGACGACCTCGTCATCGTCGGGAGCCGCGTGCCGGACCGCATCCAGAAACGGTTCGACACGCCGGGATCGATCCAGGCCTTCGACGTCCACACGGGCGAACGGCGCTGGGTCTTCTACACGGTGCCGCAGTCGAACGACGCGTTCGGCGCCGACACGTGGCAGGACGGTTCCTGGCGTTTCACCGGCCACGCCAACGTCTGGGGTCTGATGTCGCTCGACGCGGAGCGCGGGCTGCTGTACATCCCGACCAGCACGCCGAGCAGCGACTACTGGGGCGGCCGGCGGCTTGGCGCCAACCTGTTCGCCGAGTCGCTCGTCTGCCTCGACGCGCGCACGGGCGAGCGCCAGTGGCATTTCCAGGCGGTGCACCACGGCCTGTGGGACTACGACTTCACGTCGGCGCCGAACCTGATGACGCTCGAGGTCGACGGGCGCGCCATCGACGCCGTGGCCGAGGTGTCGAAGCAGGGGTTCACCTACGTGTTCGACCGGGTGACCGGCGAGCCGGTCTGGCCGATCGAGGAACGAGCGGTCGATGTCGAGACCGACGTGCCTGGCGAGGTGCCGTATCCGACGCAGCCGTTCCCGACGAAGCCGCCGCCGTTCGCCGCACAGGGCGTGTCGCTCGACGACGCGAACGACCTGACGCCGGAGATCCACCGCATCGCCACCGAAGAGATGCAGACCTACCGCCTCGGACCGCTCTTCACGCCGCCCAGCCTGCGGGGCACGCTGCAGCGGCCGCGGGTCGACGGCGGCGCCAACTGGGGCGGCGCGGCGCTCGACCCGGCCACCAACATGCTCTACGTGCGAACCTCTGAAGGGGTCTCGCCCAACCAGGTCTGCGCCATCGATCCGAGCGTGCCGGATGTCGACGTCCCGTACACCAACAACTGTCCGCGCGGCGGTTCGGCCGGCATCTTTCAGGTCGTCGACGGCTACGTCCCCATCGAGCGCAGCCGCCTCGGGCCGATCCCGCTCGTCAAGCCGCCCTATGCACGGCTGGTCGCCATCGACCTGAACGCGGGTGAGATCGCCTGGAGCGTCCCGTTCGGCGAGGGCAGCCGGATCATGCGTGGGCATCCGCTGCTGAGCGGCGTCGACCTGCCCGACCGCCTCGGCACGCCGGGCGCCAACGGCCCGCTGGTCACCGCCGGAGGTCTGGTCTTCCTGGGCGGCGGCGACCCGTATCTGTACGCGTTCGATGCCGCCACCGGACGCGAGGTGACACGCATGGCGACCGAGTTCAGGACCAGCAGCAACCCGATGACCTACCGCTCGCGCGCCGGGCGCCAGTTCATCCTGATCGCCACCGGCGCCGGCCCCGACGCGCGGCTCGTCGCGTTCGCGCTGCCTGAGGGGTAACGGCGGCGCTACGGCTCGGTTCGTTCGAGTCGGGCGATGCGGTCGAAGTCTCGGTCGTAGCTGACGATTTCGGTGATCCCCCGTTGCTCCATGTGCGCGACGGCCAGCGCATCTTCGAAATCGAAAAACGGGGATGCAGCGTAGAGATCGAGAGCGCGGAGCAAGAGGTGCTTCTGTGAGAGCTTCACGCCGCGCAGGGTCAGGATCGGCAATAACCGGGTTCGAATCTCGTCGTGGTTCAGTCGGTACGGCCCGCGAGACGAAGACAGCACGTATGCCACCTCCGCGATGATGGTCTCGCAGGTATACAGCTCCTCCTCGCCGCGCCGAACCTGCTGGAAGAGCTGGTAGCACGCCCCGGCCTTGGAGTCGTCATCCCCGGTCAGATACCGAAGGATGACGTTCGTATCCAGGAATCTCACGTCTTGTACAGCTCCCGTGCGGTCTGCTCGGCCTTGGCGTCCTTGGCCGCCCGGGTAATGCCGTCGAGGTCCTCCGGTCTTGTCGAGGGCTGCACCGATCCGAAGGCCGACTCCAGGCTGAAGGGGGGTGCTTCCAGGCGCACTTCACCACCGTCGATGGTGAAGGTGACCTTGTCCCTGGGCTTCACCCCCAACAGTCGCCGCACTTCAGCCGGGAGCGTGACCTGGCCTCGCTGGGTCATGGTCGAGGAAATCTGTTTCATGAGACCGTCCAATGAATCGATTGTTGATCATTGAGACCATGTAGAATCATTGAACAGTTGTCAAGCGCCGTGCCTGCATGTCTCCCGCCGAGGCCCGCCGGTTGGCGCGCGCGAAGTTCGGCGGGGTCACGCAGATCAACGAATCGCTCAGAGACCGCGCAGGGTTTCCAATGCTCGACTCGATCGTGCGCGACCTGCGATTCGCGGTGCGGGGACTTCTGAGGAATCCGGGCTTCGCTCTGATCGTCGTCTTGACGCTGGGAATCGGGATCGGCGCGAATGCGGCGGTCTTCAGCTTCGTCAACTCCCTGATCCTGGTGCCGTCGTCGGTGCTGATAGCGCCGATCACGCAGCGTTTCGTCGCTGCCATCAAGCGCCACGCCGAACGCAACCGCATCGACATCGTGTCGTTCCGTCGGGGCGAGAGCAAGGACGGCCGCACGCAGGCGTACTTGCGCCAGTGGACCGCTGCCGAACGTGGCTGGCCGGCGCCGACTGGCCCGCTCACGCGCAGGGCGTGTCTACCTCGCCGCAGTGGCGGCGCGTGCGGGGAGCGCGAACACGTAGATCGCGTTGGACCGGTTTCCGCCGACCGGAGCCGCCAGGTATTGCCGGCCATCGACCGCGTAGGTAATCGGGAAGCCCTGCACCGAGGCGGGCAGCCGCGTCTGGAACAGGACCCCGCCCGTTTCCACGTCGTGGACGAACAGATGCCGGTCGGAGTCGGCGCCGACCACCAGGCCGCCCGCCGTTGTCAGGGCCGCCGCGCCCGGCCGCGTGGCCATCGAGTGCCGCCAGATGATCTCGCCGGTGTCGATGTCCATCGCGATGAGGTGGCCCCGGTGGTCCGGACTCAAGGGGTGCACCGTGCTGCCGCGTGACAGCCAGCCGCGGTTGGCGTAGTAGTCGTTGCCCTCTATCTGCTCCAGCTCCGTGAAGACACCCCGCACGCAGGTCGGGTGGATCGGTATGTAGAGCGCCCGGGTCTGCGGGTGGTAGGCGCTCGCGCGCCAGTTCCTGATGCCGCCGAAGTCTGGACAGAACTCGAGCTCGACGCCGGCCTCCGGGATCATCCCGGGCCGGTAGGTCGTCCGGCCGGTCCGCGGGTCGACGTCGATGACAGTCTGATACCCCAGATCGTGCGCGGCCACGAACGCCCCGGTCACCCGGTCGAGCTCCCAGAGGATGCCGTGCTTGCCCATCTTGAACAGGGACTGCCGCCCGCGGTGGTCGATGAGCACGCTCTCGAACACGTCATCCAGGTCGTGCGTCTCGCCCGGTACGAACTGGTAGTACCACTTCAACTCGCCGGTCGCGAGGTCGAGCGCCAGCACGCTGTTGGTGTAGAGCGCGTCGCCGTCGGTCTTGCGCGAGACGCGCGCCCACGGCTTGGCCTGCGAGGTCGACCAGAACGTCAGGTTGGTTTGCGGGTCGTAGCTGCCGGGAATCCACGAGTCGGCGCCGGCGCGAAACGTCAGCGGGAGGTCGCCCCACGTATCGCCGCCCGGCTCGCCGGGACGGGCGATGGTCGACGTGCGCCACAGCTCATCCCCACTCTCGGGGTCGTGCGCCGAGATGAAGCAGACGTCGTTCTTGTAGTTCTGGCAGCCGGTCATGCCGGCCACGATCCGGCCCTGCGCCACGATCGGTCCGCTCGTATACCGGTAGCCCAGCCTGTAGTCGGCGACGGTGTGATCCCACGCCACGTCGCCTGTGCGCGCGTCGAGCGCCACGATGTGGGCGTCCGAGGTATTGACGTAGATCTTGTCGCCGTAGATCGCGATCGAGCGCGTCCGCATGCCGGACCCGACCGAATCGAGAAACTCGGTCGAGCCCTCGAACTGCCGGCGGTATTCCCACAGGCGATCCCCGGTCGCGGCGTCCACCGCCTGCACGACGTTGCGGGGGCTGGGAATGAACATCACGCCGTCGTGGACGAGCGGCGTCGGCTGGCTGAGCCCCGGTCCCAACCGCCAGCCCCAGACGAGCTGCAACTGGTCGACGTTGTCCGTGTCGATCTGGTCGAGCGGGCTGTAGCCCCAGCCATCGAGGGTGCGCCGCCAGTTGAGCCAGTCGGCGGGGTCGGGGTTCTGCAGCATCGCGTCGGTGACCGGCTGGAACTCGCGCTCCTGGGCGCCCGCCGCCGCCCAGCCCAGGATCACCACGAGCGCCACCCGCGCGGCGGCGCACGTCCATCGAGCGAACACGTTTCGAGAGCATCCGTTCGTCGCGGTCATCGGCGGCCTCCCCTGTTGCAATCCCCACTGTGGAACGGTTGATTCAACTCAACACCTGGCGAACGCCGCACGCGCGTCGAGCATACGTGCCGGCGGCGGAACCCGACCCGCCACGGCCGATCAGCTCAGGACCACCTTACCCGGGCGGGAGGCCAATGACAGGGTAGCGGTAGTATTCACCCTCGCTCGCCTTGATCGCACCGACGATGGGCAGCGCGATTGCGGCCAGTAACAGAGCGATCCAGAACAGGAACACGAGCGGGATGAGGATGACCGTGAAAAACAGCACGAGGGCCGCGAGGAACAGCACGATCACGATCAGGTTCAGCAGCAGGGCCTGCTTGGCGATTCCCGCGATCACGGCCGAGTCGCGCTTCACGATCCAGATGACGATGGGGACGATTGCGCCGCCGAGCGGGACGACATAGCCGGCGAGGCCCGCAAGATGGGTGCACGCGGCGAGGCCGCGGTCCGCGGGTTCGATGGTGTGCGCTGTCGCGGTCATCGTCGTCCTTCCTGGGTGACGCGAGCGATGGCGACCGGCGTGTTCGACCGCCGCACCGCCGTGCATGACGGCTGTCGGTTCAGCCCCAGCGTAATACGGTGCAGCCGCCCCGTAAAGGCGCCGCCAGGATCCGCGGACAAACGGTGACGCCGCTGTCATATCGAATCAGGTATCTTAGGGGATTGGCGGCCGACGCGGCGCTCGCGCGCAGTGTGGAGGATCGCCTGCGAACGAACGACGCCTTCACGCGGCTCGCGGCCCAGCTTCGCGATGGGTAACCGATGACTGACACCGTCGTTCCGCTCTCCAGCGACACGGAGACCCGGCCGACCCCCGGCATGCGTGCGGCCATGGCGGCGGCCGAGGTCGGCGACGAGCAGAAGGGTCAGGACCCGACGGTCACCCGCCTGCAGGAGCGGGTCGCGGCGCTGCTCGGCAAGGCCGCGGCGCTCTGGTTTCCGACCGGCACGATGTGCAACCTGGTGGCGGTCAAGACGCACACCCGGCCGGGCGATGCGATTGTCGCCGACTGGATGGCGCATGTCATCCGGGCAGAGTCGGGCGGGGCCGCGCTCGCGTCCGGTGTGCTGGTGGAGCCGATCCGTACAGATCGCGGCATCTTCACGCCGGCCGAACTCGACGCGGCGATGGACCGGGTGACCACCGTGCCGGCGCCCTACGGCCAGGCGGCCGGGCTCGTCTGCATCGAACAGACGCACAACTTCGGCGGCGGCGCCGTCTGGTCGCTGGACGAGCTCGCCGCCGTCTCGGCCTGCGCGCGGTCGCGAGACGTGCCGCTGCACATGGACGGCGCCCGGCTGATGAACGCCTGCGTGGCGAGCGGGGTCTCGGCCGCGGCGTTCGCGGCCGAGGTGGACAGCCTGTGGATCGACTTCACCAAGGGGCTCGGCGCCCCGATTGGAGCGGTGCTCGCCGGCACACGAGACTTCATCGCCGCGGCGCGCCGCTACAAGCAGCTCTTCGGCGGCGCCATGCGGCAGGCGGGGATTGCCGCGGCCGGGTGCCTGTATGCCCTCGACCATCACGTCGACCGGCTGGCCGAGGACCACGCGCACGCCCGTCTGCTGGCGAGCGGTCTGGCGGCGATCGACGGCATCGATGTCCGCACGGCCGAACCGGACACCAACATGGTGTTCTTCGACGTCAGCGGACTCGGGATGAGCAATCGGAAGTTCGTCGACCGCCTGGCGGCGGCCGGCGTGCGCATGAGCGGCGCCGGAGGAGCAATCCGGGCCGTCACGCACCTCGATGTCTCGCGCCAGGGAATCGACCGGGCGCTCGCCGCGGTCGCGGAAATAGCCTCCAGTGCACGAGACTGACGGGGCATCGGCGCACCCGTTCCAGGCTCTCGTGTCACGCGACGCAGCGGCAGCTCCAGCGTCCAGGGCTGCGTATAGCAGCACATGGCAAAAGCCCCGCTGAATTCTGCTGTTCCCCGCTGAATTCTGCTGATGTGCGTTGTTCCGGCTGACGAACAGGGCAACCACAAGGGTTGCCCCTACGTCTCGTCTTGCGCGGAACAGGGCAACCACAAGGGTTGCCCCTACAGGTATTTTCCCTCTTCTCGCCTTGCCCGGACACGGCAGGCGAAATACCTCTGTCGCAATCATGGACAGAGTGCGTACTATAGGTGCAGACGTGCTCGTAGCGCACGTGTCGTGAACACCACCCCGCTGACGCAGGCGGCGGTGGCCGAAGGGAGAACGCAAATGAACACCCGCTTTCACGCAGCCGGCCCGCTGCTCGTTCTGGTCGTGGCCGTGGTCATCGCCGTCGCCGCACCGGCCGCGGCGCAGAGTTCCAGCGGCCGCACACCTGACGGACAACCGGACATCCAGGGAATCTGGACCAATTTCGACCCGACCCCGTTCGAAGCGCCGAACGACATCGACCTCGAACGGCTGGCCCCGCTCGCCGAGTGGTTTCCCGGCACGAACCGGCCGCAGCGCGCCCCCGCCAGACCCGCCTCCGCCGAGGCCCGCGCGCGGGGACCGCAGGGGCCCTGGGGCGACGGCCCCGGAGATGCGCTGCGCAACGAACGCCGCCAGTCGATGGTGGTCGACCCGCCCAACGGCCGCGTGCCCTTGCGGGATTCGGCGATCGCCCGGCGCAACGCCAATCTCGTGAACCTGACGGACGGCTGGCTCACCCACACGCCGTGGGAACGGTGCATCACGCGCGGCGTACCGGGCGGTATGTTTCCGGGCGGATACGGCGCCGGCTATCAGATTCTGCAGGCCCCCGGCTACGTGGTGCTCTTCTACGAGATGATTCACGAGGCGCGCATCATTCCGCTGGACGATCGGCCGGCGCTGTCGGAGAACATCCGGCTGTGGAACGGCAACCCGCGCGGCCGCTGGGAAGGCGACACCCTGATCGTCGAGACCGCCAACTACAACGACCAGGGCACGATCGGCACGAACATCGCGAGCCGCGGTCTGCGCGGGATCCAGCAGAGCGAACAGTTGACGCTCGTCGAGCGGTTCACCCGCGTCGATGCCGACACCATCGACTACGAGGTCACCATCGAAGACTCCGGGCCGTTCACGGCGCCCTGGAAAGTGGCGATGCCCCTGAACCGGGACAACACCTATCAGTTGTTCGAGTACGCCTGCCACGAAGGCAACTACGGCCTCGAGAACAGCCTCAGAGCGGGACGGGCCGAGGACGGGACACAGCCGTAACAGGTGCGCCTGCGCCCGCCGGGCGTCAGTTGGAGCCGGGGTCGTAGCGAATCTCGAGATAGGTCACCGAGCCGTCGATCGCCGAGTACCAGTGCGGCGTGCCGGCGGGAATGATGACGACGTCGCCGGCGCCGACCACGCGGCTCTCGCCATCCTCGATCCGCGCGATCCGTTCACCGTCCGCGCCCGTCGACCGCACCACGCGGCCGCCGGTGACGACGGTGCCCGTGCCGTCGACGATGTGGTGCACTTCCCAGCCGGTCTGATGGATGATCGCGTTCTGCGGCACGGTCCGTCGGATGAGGTTTACCCGCGTGGTCTCGGTGTTCTCGACCCGGGCCACGGTCATCGGCGCGGCCGGCTGATCAGCCAGCGCGTTCTGCAGGTCCGCGGCGGTGGCCACGGTGCCAGGCGGGACGACGGACTGGGCCGCCACGATCGGCAGCACGAGCATCAGACTGGTCAGGGTCATGGGGCGCCTCCAGCGCAACGAATCATCGCCGAACCTGGATTCTAGCAGCCCGTGGCTGTGATAGATTGCCAGAGGTCTGATTTCACAGGGGCGACGGACGATGCCGATCTTCGAGTACGAATGCCGGGGATGCCACCACCGGTTCGAGTTGCTGGTGCTCCCGAAAGACGACGCTCAGGCCTGCCCTGCGTGCCAGAGCACCGATCTCGAGAAGCAGCTCTCGATTCTGTCGGTCAGTTCGGACGGCACCCGCCAGCGCAATCTCGGGCTCGCCCGCCAGGCGGCGAAGAAGATCCAGCGCGACAAGGCGCACGCCGAGCACGAGGCGTATCACCACCATCATCACTGACGCGCACCGCGCGTCAGGACGTGGATGTCTCGGCTGCCTTCGGAATGCCGGCGACGAGGCGGCGCTGGGCGTCGACCGGCTCGACGCCATCGGCGGCGCCAATCCTCGTGTACTGACCGTCCGACCCGAGTTCGAAGGCGCGGCTGGTGTCGGCGAGCATCGTGTCGAGCACCCCGTGACGGAGACGGCGGGCGATCGCCGGGTCGCGGATGAAGCAGAGCGACTCGACGCGGCGGTCGAGATTTCGCTCCATGAGGTCGGCGCTGCCAATCAGCAGCTCGGGATCACCGTCGTTGTCGAAGTGGTAGATCCGCGAGTGCTCCAGAAACCGCCCCACGATCGACCGCACGGTGATGTTGTCGCTGACCCCGGGAATCCCGGGCCGCAGGCAGCACACCCCCCGCACGATCAGATCAATCCTGACGCCGGCGCGTGAGGCGCCGTACAGCGCGCGGATCATCTCGGGGTCGGCGATGGCATTGTTCTTGATGATGATGCGCGCCGGCCGGCCGCGCCGCGCATGGTCCGCCTCGCGCTCGATCAGTGCCGTCATCTGGCTGCGCAGATTCAGCGGCGCAACGAGCAGTTGCCGGTAGTGCCGGCGATTCGAATAGCCGGTCAGATAGTTGAAGACCTCGGCCACCTCGTCGATCAGCGCCGGGCGCGCCGTGAACACTCCCACGTCGGTGTAGATCTTGGCGGTCGACGCGTTGTAGTTCCCCGTACCGACATGCGCGTAGCTTCTGATGCCGTCATGCTCGTGACGCACCACGAGACAGAGCTTGCAGTGCGTCTTCAGATTCAGCATCCCGTACACGACATGAATGCCGGCCGACTCCAGCCGGTGGGCCCAGGCGATGTTGTTGCGCTCGTCGAACCGGGCTTTCAACTCGACCAGGACCGCCACCTGCTTGCCGGCCTCGGCGGCCTGGACGAGCAGGTCGATCAGCGGCGAGTCTGCGCCGATGCGATACAGCGTCATCTTGATCGCGGCGACGTGGGCATCATCGACCGCGGCGCGCACGAACGTCTCGACGGACGAGAACGAGTCGAACGGATGGTGCACCAGGTGGTCCCGTTCGCGGATCTGCTCGAAGACCGTCTCGAGATCGCTCTCTCCCCAGAGGACGCGCGGCGAGAAGCTCGTGTCCTTGAGCTGCGGGAGATTGAGCGTCGTCAGTTCCATCCAGTCGCCGTAGGCCATGGGGTCGGCGGTGCGCTCGACCACGTCCTCCTGGATCTCGAAGTTCTCCATCAGGATGTCGAGCACCCGGGCCGGCATGTCGGACTCGACGAGCAGTTGGGAGAGCTCGCCCCACCGCAACTGCTTCAGCGACCGGTCGACCGTCTCAAGCAGGTCGTCCGCCTCATCCTCCTGAATCACCATGTCCGTGTCGCGGATGATCCGGAAGAGGTAGGCGCTGTCGACCTCGACACCGGGAAACAGCAGGTCGAGCCCCGCCTTGACGATGTCGGACAGGAACACGAAGGTGTGCCCGGGCTGCCCGCTCACGTGGTCGGGCAGCCGGATGAACTGGGGCAGGACGGGCGGCAGCTTGACACGGGCGAACCGCGTGCGCCCCTCGTGCCGCACCGCCACCGCCAGGTTCATGCTGAGGTTCGAGATGAACGGGAACGGGTGTCCCGGATCGAATGCGAGCGGGGTCAACACCGGGTGCACGTTGCGCTGGAAGTAGTGCCGCAGATAGGCGCCGATCTCCTCCGTGTAGTCGGACGGTTCGAGAAACCGGATCCCGTGCTCGGCCAACTCGGGGCGCAGCATCTCGGACCAGCAGCGGGCCTGTTCCACCATCATCCGTCTGACCCTGCGGCGGATCGCGGTCAACTGCTCGGCCGTGCTCAGACCGTCGGGCGACACGTCCGTGCTCCCGGCCTGGAACTTGCGATTCAACGTGGCGACCCTGACCATGAAGAACTCGTCGAGGTTCGTCCCGACGATGGCCAGGAACTTCACCCGCTCAAGCAGCCGATGATGCGGATCCTGCGCCTGGAACAACACCCGCTGGTTGAACTCGAGCCAACTCAACTCGCGGTTGATGTAGAGCCCGGTATCATGCAGGTTGACGTCATCGCCGGAGGGGGACGGCGGCGCGCTCGGCAGCGGCGGAGTGGCAGGGGCCGGCTCCGGGCCACCGCGCCCTGTCTCGATCACCGTGCGGCGTATGGGATTTGCGCGTCTGGGTGGTGCGGTCATGACAGCGTCGGAACAGCGCGTTCAACCATGCCCTGTTCCGGTGTTTCGGCGGCACACCGGCCGCCCGCCAGTCACACGCCCGTCAGCACCGCGATCTGCCCGGTGCTGTCGCCGAGCTGCTCGACCGGCACGCCAACCTTGTCGAGCAGCGTGAGCTGCAGGTTGGTCAGCGGGGTGCCCTCCGCCACGCGCACGTGACGCCCGCCTGCCAGGCGGCCGCTCGCACCGCCGGCCAGCAGAATCGGCAGATTCACGTGCAGGTGCTGATTGCCGTCGCTGATGCCACAGCCGTAGAGCATCAGCATGTGGTCGAGCAGGGTACCGTCGCCGTCGGGCGTCGACTGCAGGCGATCGAGAAAATAGGCGAACTGCTCGATGTGGTGCAGGTTCACCTTCGACAGCTTCTCCATCTGCACCGGGTTGTTCTGATGGTGCGAGAGGCCGTGGTGCGGATCGGGAATGCCCAGTTCCGGATAGGTGCGCGGGCTGACCTCGCGCGACATCATGAAGGTGATGATGCGGGTCATGTCGGTCTGCAGCGCCAGCACCTGCAGGTCGAACATCAGGCGCGCGTGCTCGGCGAAGGTGTCGGGTATCCCGCCTGTGGGCCGCGCCAGCGCCGGCAGATCGACGTCACTCTGCGCTTCCGCCAACTGGATCCGGCGCTCGATGTCGCGAATGGCGTCGAGATACTGGTTCACCTTGTCCCTGTCGCCGGGCGCCAGGGTGGCGCGGAAGCTGTCGACCTCGTGCACCAGCGAGTCGAGAATGCTGCGATCCTCGCGAATACGCGCCAGCCGCGCCGCCTGGCTGGTGTCGTCCGCATCCCCGAACAACCGCTCGAATACGGCGCGCGGCTGGTTTTCCATCGGTAGCGGCGTCGTCGGATTGCGCCAGGACAGCGTGTTGGCGTAGGCGCAACTCCAGCCGGCCTCGCAGGCGCCGATCAGCTCGTTCGGATCGAGACTGAGCTCCAGCGACGTGAGCTGGGTGTCCTGCCCGATCTTCGCCGCCGCGATCTGATCCATCGAGGTGCCGCCGCGGATGTCGGGTCCCTCGGTCTTCTTCGGATGCACACCGGTCAGGAACGCCGCCGCGGCGCGCACGTGGTCGCCGGTGCCCTCGCCCGGCAACGGAAACATCGGCTCGCTGGCCAGCCCGCTGACCACCGTCAATTGCTGCTGAAACGGCGTGAGCGGCGCCAGCGTCCCGGGCAACTCGATGCCGGCGCCCTCGGCGGCCGGCGTCCACTTGTCCATGATCACGCCGTTCGGCACGTAGCCGACGTACAGGCGCGACACCGGACGGGCCGCGGTGTTCCGCATCGCCGACAGCGCCGGCACCATGCCGTCGAGCAGCGGCAGCGCCAGGGCCGCGCCCATACCGCGCAGAAACGTTCGACGGGGCAACGCCATCCTGGTAATGATCATGACGCGGGACCTCTTCTCATCTGGAACGGCACGCTGCGGGCAATGCCCGCGATGAGCGCCGACCAGCGGTACTCGTCAGCGGCCGCCTCGCGGACGATGCGACGGATCGCCGGGGCATCATAGTACTCTACACCGCGTCCCAGGCCGTAAGTGAGCAGTTTCTCCGTGACGGTGGTCACGAAGTTCTCGGGCCGCGCGAGCAACGCCGCCGCCAGGGACGCCGGGCCGTTCACCGGGGTCCCGTCAGCCAGTTCGCCCCCGGCGTCCACCGGGGTGCCCGCCTCGCTCGTCGTCCGCCAGCGGCCGATGGCATCGAAGTTCTCCAGGGCGAACCCGAGCGGATCCATCACGCGGTGGCAGCCCGCACAGACCGGATTCGCGCGATGGACTTCCAGCCGCTCGCGCACCGACTGCGGCGGGGCGCCACTGTCGTCGTTCTCGGCCAGCGCCGGCACGTCCGGGGGCGGCGGAGGCGGCGGGGCGCCGAGAATGTTCTCGAGCAGCCACTTCCCGCGCACGACCGGAGAGGTGCGGTGGGCATACGACGTGACGGTCAACAGACTGCCCTTGCCCAGCAATCCGCGGCGCGGCGCGAGATCGCCGTCGAGCGTGATACGCCGAAAGTGGTTCCCATACACGTTGGGGACGCCGTAGTGCTCTGCGAGCCGCTGGTTGACGAACGTCTGATCCGACGTCATCAAATCGAGCACGCTGTGGTCTTCACGCATCTGACTGTCGAGAAACAGCACCATCTCCTGCGCCATCGCCTCGCGCAGATTGGCGTCGAAGTCGGCGAACGCGTAGGGATCGGGCGCCACCAGCGCCATGTTCCGCAGATACAGCCATTGCCCGCCGAAGTTGTCGACGATGGCGCGCGCGCGGGGATCGGCGAGCATCCGCGCCACCTGCGCCTCGATCACCCCCGGCCGGCGCAACTCGCCGCGCTCGGCCAGATCGAGCAGCTCGTCATCCGGAATGCTGCTCCAGAGGAAGAAGGACAACCGCGCCGCCAGCTCCGGTTCCGAGATGGCGTACGGCGCGCCCGGCGCGAGTCCCTGCGGGTCGCGCTCGCGACGGAACAGAAAATCGGGGCTCACCAGCACGCGGCGCACCGCCATCTCGATGCCGGCGTCGAAGTCGCCGTCTGCCCGCCCCATCCGGAAGAACCCGAGCAGCATCTCCAGGTCGGTCTCATCGAGCGCGCGGCGAAAGGCCCGGCGTCCGAGCGCGGACAGGATTGCCCGCGCGCAGGCGATCTCCTCGGGACCGGATGGTGCGGCGGCGGCCGCGGGGCGGCAGGTGAAGATGGCGCGCCGACTGGGCGTGTCGCCGCGGCCGGTGACGTTGTAGGGGCCCCGCAACTCGACCCGGCCGACACCCGGGTCGATCGTCTGGTCGCCCGCGTACTCGTAGCTGGTCACGGCGTAGTGCGGGCGGCGCATCCCTTCGGCCACCGCGGCCTGGTCGACGAAGCTGACGGCAAGCAGGTGGGGACCGGCCGGCACGCTGAACCGCACCTCCTGCCCATCGTCCGGCGAATTGCGGTAGTCCCGGCGCTGGGGCGTGCCGTCGTCGTCGACCGGCTGCCCGCCAACCGCAAGGGTTTCGACCAGCATCCCGTCGAGCCTGATCTCCAGTTCGTGCAGATTGGCCAGCCCGCGCAACCGGCCGTCATAGGTGCGCGAGAGATAGACCTTGACGACATACTCGCCGTCGACCGGGAACGTATGGCGCACCGCCAGTCCGCCCCGTGACCCGAACGGCAGGTGGTCGCTGACCCGCGCATCCTGTTTCAGATACTTGTCGACCGCAAAGATCTCGGTGGCCGGCGCAATCGAGGGGTCGCCCACCGCCAGCCGGCTGACCTTGCGCGCGGCCGCCAGGTAGCGTTCGGTCAGCATCGGCGACACCGACAGCACGTCGGCGATGTTGTCGAACCCGTAGCCGGAATCGTCGGCCGGCAACAGCGAGCGTGCGTCGATCTCCAGGGCCAGCAGGTCCCGGATGGCGTTGGCGTACTCGGCGCGATTGAGCCGGTGCACCGCCGGACGCCGGCCCGGGTTGGGCGCGGCGCCGGCCGCGGCGTCGAGGGCCGCTTCCAGACCGCCCGCCAGCGCCTCGTACTCCGCGTCGGAGGGGCGCGGCCGGGCGGGCGGCGGCATGGCGCGCGTCCGCAGCTTGCGCACCACCTTTTCCCACAGTTCGGTCTCATCGGCGTGCATGCCGGCGGCGGCCGCATCGACCTGCTCGAGCGACATGCCGGCCGCCAGCGTCCGATCGTTGTGGCACCCGACGCAGTGACGCCGGATCAGCGCCTGACCTTCTTCCGCCGCAACGGCGGTCTGCGCCGCCGCGGCGCCGGGTCCCGCGCACAGAACCGCCACACCGAAGGTCAGAAGATGTCGGAGATGTGTCATCGGCTGGCGGCGCGGCGGCGCTGGACTGTGCCTCCGGAGTCGTACAAGTGATATAAGCGGTACAGGTGAATTATCATGAGGTCGCCGACAGGGAGTCAAGGACACTGCAGATGCGCACATCGACCATCCGGCTGAGCGGCGCCGTCCTGCTGAGTCTGGCGACGGCGCTGGCGGTGTCCGCGCAGGCGCCGGCTGACGGCCCCGCGCTGATCACGGCGGCGCGGAACGCCGATACCGCCGCCGCGCGGCGACTGATTGCGTCCGGCGCCGGCGTCGACAGCCGGTATGGTGACGGCACCACCGCCCTGCACTGGGCGGCCCATCGCGACACGTTGCCGCTGGTCACGCTGCTGCTGGAGTCGGGCGCCGACGTGAACGCCGACGACGACCACGGGACGACCCCGCTGGCGCTGGCCTGTCTGAACGGCAGCCTGCCGGTGGTGCAGGCGCTGCTCGACGCCGGCGCCAATCCGAACCTCGCCAGAACCAGCGGCGAGACCCCTCTTATGACCGCCGCGCAGGTCGGCAACCTGCAGGTCGTGCGGCGCCTCCTGCGCGCCGGGGCCGACCCGCACGCGACCGAGGCCACGCTCGGCCAGACCGCGTTGATGCTGGCGGTCGCCGAGAACCATGCGCCGGTGGCGCAGGTGCTGCTGGAAGTCGGAGCATCGGTCTCGGCCCGATCGACGAACCGGTTCACGCCGCTGCTGTTCGCCGCCCAGCAGGGCAACATCGAGATGGCCCGGCTGCTGCTGGCCGCCGGCGCCGACGTGAACGAAGCGGCCCCGGACGGTATTGGCGGGAACACCAACGCCCGGACCCGCTTCGTGGCTGACACCGAGGCGGCCGCGCTGCTGGTCGCCATCGACAGCGGGCATCCGGAGACGGCGTTGTTCCTGCTGGAGCGTGGGGCCGACCCGAATCACGCGGGCGCCGGCCGCACCGCGCTGCACGCCGCGGTGCAGCGGCAGATGCCCGACGTCGTGGCGGCCCTGCTGGCGCACGGCGCCGACCCGAACCCAGGGCTCGAGAAACGGCTGCCGTTCGTCTCGCGCCGCATCACGCAGGACAACGGGCTGACCCCGTCCATCATCGGCGCCACACCGTTCTTCCTGGCCGCCAGCTTCGGCGACCTCGAGAGCATGCGGATTCTGATCGAGGGCGGCGCCGACCCGATGCTCCGCACCGCTGACGGCACCACCGCGCTGATGGTCGCGGCCGGCGCCGACTACGTGGAAGGGGCCGACAAGTATGGTCTCCGCTGGTTCGGCGACAACCTGCCGCTACAGGAATCGGCGCTCGAGACGGTGACGTATCTGCTGGACCTCGGTCTGGACCTGAACGCCGCCAACGACTACGACCAGACCACGCTGCACGGCGCCGTCTACCTCGGCGGCACCCTGCTGGTCCCGTTCCTGGTGGAACGGGGCGCCGGCATCGACGCGATCAACGGGCGCGGCCAGACGCCCTGGATGATTGCGGCGCAGGGCGAATACCGCTCCGGTTCCTTCTACACCCACAAGGAAACGGGCGACATCCTCGAACAGCTCGGCGCCGACACCACCCTGGGCGAAGACCTCGGCAAGAACTTCAAGCGCCTGCTGGCCGCCCGCGAGCAGCAACCGTAGGCCGCGCCCGCCGCACCCGGCCGCGACGTCGTCAGGAGAGCGCCAGATCGTCGTCGCCCGGCGCCGGGTCGGCCAGCCCGTCCTCGCCGTCGAACTCACGAATCACATTCAGGATGATCGGCCCCAGGTCCTCGGCCTTGCGGGCGCCGATGCCGTAACACTCCAGCAGCGCCTGCGGTGTAGCCGGCCGGCGGCGGGCCAGATCGCGCAGCGTGTTGTCGTGGAACACGACATACGGGGGGACGCCGCGGGCCCGGGCGATCTCGAGACGGCATTGGCGCAAGGCGTCGAACAGGTTGCGATCGACCCCCTCCCAGGCGGCCGGGTCATGGTCCGCCCGCCGTGCCCGCCGCCCCGGCGCCGGCCGCGGCTGTCGATACAGCTCGATCGCCGATTGCCCCTTGAGCGCGGCCACGCCGCCGGCGGTCAACTGCAGGACCGGATAGCGACCGTCGGTGCGGAGCAGCAGCTCCTGCTGGATCAACTGGTCCAGATAACCACGGAGCTCGGCAATCGGCATGTCGGCGAGCAGCCCGAACGTGCTCAGCTCCTGGTGCCGCCGGGTGGTCACCTGATCGGTCGTGCGCCCCCGCAGCACGTCGATCACATGGCCCACGCCCCAGCTTTGGCCGATCCGGACGACGGTCGACAGGATCTTCTGCGCGAGCGTGACCGGGTCGGCGACACGCTCCAGTTCCTTCAGACACCAGTCGCAGGCGCCGCACGCATCGCGCTCGTAGGGTTGCCCGAAATACTCGACGAGCACCCGATGGCGGCAGCGGGTGCCCCCGGCGTAGCGCTCCATGTCGCGCAGCAGCCGGCGCGCCGTCTCCGACAGCTCGCCGCTCTGCTCCAGCATCTGCCGCCAGCGGGCGAAGTCAGCGCCCGAATAGCACAGCACGCATTCCGCCTCGAGGCCGTCGCGGCCGGCGCGGCCCGATTCCTGCTGGTAGTGCTCGATCGAGCGCGGGGCGCCCGCATGAATGACATAACGCAGATTCGACCGGTCGATGCCCATCCCGAAGGCGACCGTGGCGACCATCACGTCGGTCCGCTCCTCGAGGAACGCCTCCTGGTGGCGACGCCGCATGTCGTCCGCGAGCCCGGCGTGATACGGCAGCGCGCGATGCCCCTGCTCGTCGAGCCAGGCCGCGAGGTTCTCCACCTCCTTGCGCGAGACGCAGTAGATGATGCCCGCCTCGCCGGCATGGCGGTCGAGCACGCGCCGGATCTGGTCCTTCAAACCGGTGCGCACGAGGACGCGGTATACGAGATTGGGGCGGTCGAACGACCCGACGAGGACCTCGGGATCCCGCAGCGCGAGCTGGACGGCGATGTCGTCACGCACCTGCAGCGTGGCGGTGGCGGTGAACGCGTGCAACGAAACGTCGGGAAAGTCGTCGCGCAGTTGCGCCAGGCGGCGATACTCCGGCCGGAACTCGTGCCCCCACTGGCTGATGCAGTGCGCCTCGTCGACCGCGACGAAGCGCACGCCCCACGCGCGCAGCCGCGCACGGAAGGCGTCGCCCCCGTCGCCGACCAGCCGCTCCGGCGTCACGTAGAGCAGCCGGCAGCGCCGCGCGTCGAGGTCGTCATGGACCTGACGCCGCTCGTTCGGGGTCAACGAACTGTTGAGCGCCGCCGCCGGGATGCCGCTGGCGACCAGGCCGTCGACCTGGTCCTTCATCAGCGACACCAGCGGCGACACCACGAGGCCGACGCCGCCGTCCGGGCGCACGAGCGCCGGAAGCTGAAAGCAGAGCGACTTCCCTGCCCCGGTCGGCAGGACGACCACGCTGTCCCGCTCGCCCAGGTTCGCCTCGATGGCGGCGCGCTGCAGCGGCCGGAACTCGCGGTATCCCCAATAGCGGGTCAGCGCGTCGCGGAGGACCGCGTCATCGACGACGGCCGGCATATCAGACTGAGTCACGACAGCATAAGGGATGCAAACACTGGACCGCCCACACCGGTCGGGCGCCGTTCGCCGAACGCCCGCCGGTGGGACGCGCCAGTTACCGGGCCGGCCCCAGACCCGCGGCGCGCCGCCAGGCTGCGATCTGTCCCAGGTGATCCATCTCGTGCGACGTCAACATGAACGCGATCATGGCGCCGACCGTCGGGAAGTACGACCGCATGTTCTCGTTCGGATGCTCGGCGTCGAGCACGGCCGGGTCGATGTCCGACAGGGCCGCCTTCCAGCGGTCGTGCACGCGCTCGAGCTCGGCGATCAGTTCGGTCTTGCCCGGCAGTCCGGTCGGGTCGGCGCTGGGCACGCCGCCGGTCTTGAACAGCTCGCCCCAGCCCTCCGGCGCGTCCGGCTCGATGCCGATCAGCTTGCCGGCGCCGTGCGCGGACGTCACCAGATGTCCCAGGCTCCAGGTGGGATGGTTGACCAGTCCGTGCGGCTGAGCGCACATCTGGTCGTCGGGGATGTCGCCGACGAGTTGCCTGGCGATGTTGAGTTGCATGTCGTACGCGTGGAGGATATGTGTCAGCATCTGAGGGTGATTCTCCTGGGGGGACCGATCGCCGGCGGCGGGTCCGTCGTTGCGCGGCGGCCGAGAGCCGGCCGCAAGCGGTGATTATAGAGCTTCTCGGCCGCCGGCGCTCACACCTGAAGGGGTGCAGGGGCTTGCGGAACCGGGTGGAAGCGGGGACACTGATACGCTGATCACGTTATGGGGGTGGATGTGCATCGAATTTCCTGGCTGGCGACCGTGTTGCTGGGCCTGTGCGTCGCGGCGCCGGCGGCCGCTCAGCAGCCCAACTTCTCCGGCATGTGGACGCTCGACGCCACGGCCAGCGAGTTCACGCCGCCGGCGTTCAGCGGCGGCCGGGGCGGAAACGACACGAACCGGCTCTTCATCACCCATGCCGCCAACGGCACGGTGGTCGTCGGCGCCGAGACCAACGGCGTCAAGGCGTGGTCCTTCACGCCGGGCCGGGAGCTCACGATCCCGGTCGGCCGCGATACGACGATGCGTGCCGCGTCCCACTGGGAGGGTGACCGCCTCGTGGCGGAGGGCACCCAGGGCGACATGACGATGCACGAGGTAATGTCGCTCAGCGCCGACGGCCGGACCCTGACGATCGACGTCACGACGACGACGCCGGAAGGCGAGCGGCGGAATCGGCTCGTATACACGATGGAACCGCCGGTCGGTCCCTGCGAGCAATGGGCGATGCCCTGCAAGGATTTTCCGCAGCAGGTGCAGTAGGTGTCGAATCAGCGGAATACGATCATGCGATATCTGACAGGCGCGACGGTGGTAGCCGTCCTCGCAACCGCGCTGCTGCTCCGTCCGGCGGGCGCCGGCGCGCAGGACGGCGAGTGGCGGCAGTGGGGCGGACCGCAGGGTGACTTTTTTGCCGAGTCGGCCAGGCTGGCCGAGCAGTGGCCGGCGACCGGTCCCGCCGAGCTGTGGAGCCGGCAGCTCGGCGCCGGGCACTCGTCGATTCTGGTCGCCGGCGGGCGTCTGTTCACGATGTACCGCGAGTCGCACAGCGACGGGGGCGGCAGGCCCTGGACCCCGAGCGAGTCGGTCGTCGCCCTGGACGCCGCCAGCGGCGCCACGCTCTGGGAGTACACCTACGCCTCGAAGAACCAGGACTTCGGCCAGGGGGCCGGACCGCATGCCACACCGCTGCTCAGCGGCGGCCGCCTGTTCACCATGGGCAGCAACAAGGAGCTGCACGTCTTCGACCCGCAGACCGGCGACCTGCTCTGGTCGAAGAACCTCATCACCGATTTCGGCGCGCCGCCGCTGCTGATCCGCTCGATGGTCAAGCCGGGGTCCGGCATGAGCCCGATCCCCTACAAGGACACAATTCTCCTGCAGGTCGGCGGCCCGGGCCAGGCGGTGATGGCGCTGCGCCAGAGCGACGGCGAGGTGGTCTGGAAGAGCGGCAGCTTTCTGGTCTCGCATGCGCCGGTCGGGTTCATTTCGGTGGCCGGCCGCCAGCACGCGGTCGTGTTCGCGGGACAGGGCGTCTTCGGCCTGGACCCCGACACCGGCCAGGTGCTGTGGGGGCATCCCCACGACGCCGGCAACGACTTCAACTTCCAGATTCCGCTCTACAACGAAGATACGGGCGTGCTGTTCTTCTCGTCCGGCTACATCGGCGGCAGCCAGGCGATCAGACTGGTGCCGGACGGTGACGTCGTCCACACCGAGCCGCTGTGGGCCGACCCCCTGCTGCGGTTCACCTTCCTCAACGCGTTGCAGATCGGCGACTTCATCTACGGCACCAGCGGCCAGGGCGCGACCGCCGTACTGACCGCCACCCACATGGAGTCGGGAGAGACCGCCTGGCGCGAGCGCGGTTTCAGCCGCGCCAGCATGGTCTACGGTGACGGCAAGGCGATTCTGATGGAGGAGGACGGCGACCTTTCGCTCGTTCGGCTGAGCCCGAACGGCCTGGAAACCCTGGCTACCACCCCGCTGTTCGACACCCGCTCCTGGACGGTGCCGACGCTGGTGGGCACGACGCTCTACGCCCGCGACCGTGAACGCATCGTCGCCCTCGATCTGGGTACCCGGTAGCGCGCGGGCACACCGCCGCCCGCACGATCAGATCTCGCCGAGATAGCCCACCGGTCCGGTACTGTCGCCGACGGTCTCCGTCTCGACCCCCAGATGGTCGAGCATCGTCACGAAGAGGTTCGCCATCGGTGTCTCCGGCGCATAGGAAATGTGACGCCCCGGGCTGATGCGGCCTCCGGCGCGGCCGGCCAGCAACGTCGGCAGATCGTGGTGCAGATGGCGGTTGCCGTCAGAGATGCCGCCGCCGTAGACCACCATCGAGTGATCGAGCAGGGTGCCGTCCCCGTCGGCGGTGGTGGAGAGACGGTCGAGCAGATGCCTGAACTGCTCGACGTGGAAGCGATTCAACTGCGCGATCTTCTCGATCTTGGCCGGGTCGCCCCGATGATGGGTCAGGCCATGATGCGCTTCCGAGAGGCCCGCCTCGGGGTACACCTTGTTGCCGAGCTCGAGTCCGATCATGAAGGTGGCGATGCGCGTCATGTCGGTCTGAAACGCGACCGCCATGAGGTCGAACATCAGGCGCGCATGCTGGACGAAGCTCTGCGGCACGCCGGGGCGGGGACGCGGCAGCTCCGGCGGCGCGACGTCGGCCGCCTGCTCGGCCTCGACGATCCGTTTCTCGATGTCGCGCACCGAGTACAGATACTCGTCCAGCTTGCGCCGGTCGGTGGCGCCCAGCGTGCCCTGCAGCGCACGCGCCTCCTCCAGCACCAGGTCGAGCACGCTCTGGTCGTAGGCGGCCCGGCGGGCGCGGCGCAGCGGGTCGGGGTCGCTGTCGGCGGCGCCGAACAGCCGCTCGAACACCGCGCGCGGGCTGGTCTCCTGCGGCATCGGCGCCGACGGCGTACGCCACGAGATGGTGTTGCTGTAGGCGCAACTGTAGCCGCTGTCGCAGTTGCCCCCGAACAGCCCCTCCTCGCATCCGAGTTCAAGGGACGCCAACCGCGTCCGGCCGCCGATCTGCTGCGCCGCGATCTGGTCCATCGAGATCCCGGCCTGGATGTCGGCGCCATAGGTCTTCTTCGGGTGCACGCCGGTCAGATAGCTGGCACCCGCGCGGGCGTGGTCGCCGGGGCCGTCACCCAGCGCCCGGCCGCCGTTGTGCGCCAGACCGGACAGAATCGAAAACTGATCGCGGTAGGCCGCCACCGGCTGCAGGATGCGCGGCAGCTCCGCCGGCAGCGCGACTGCGCCGGCGGGACCGACGGGGGTCCATTCGTCCATGATGATGCCGTTCGGCACATAGACGAACGCCATCCGGGTCGGCGGCGCGGCGCGCACCTGCGCCGCACGGGCGAAGGCCGGCGTCATGGCGTCGAGACACGGCAGGGCCATCGTGGCGCCGAGGCCCCTGAGCACGGCCCGTCTCGGAAGATGTCTGGACGAAATCATGGCGTCGACTCCTCACCGCGGCGCATCCGGAACGGCTCGCTGAGCACCACTCCGCGCACCAGACTGGAAAACCGATGGCCGGCGTCGGCCGCCTGCGCCCGGATGGTCTCGACGACCGCCGCGTCGTCGCTCTCCAGACCCCGGCCGAGCGCATAGGTCAGCAACTTCGCGGCCAGATTGCGGGTGAACGCCTCCTGCCGAGACTTGAGGATCGCCTTCAATTCCCGCGCCCCGCGGAACGTCGTCCCGTCCGGCAGCGTCCCGGAATCGTCAATCGGGAACTCGCCGTCATGGGTGCGCCAGGCGCCGGCGGCGTCATAGCGTTCGAGCCCGAATCCGAGCGGGTCGATCTGATCGTGGCACACGGCGCAGGTCGGGTCGGCGCGATGGCGCTCGAGTTGCGTACGTAGCGACCCGCTGGCGCCGACGGCCGCCTCGTCGAGGGCCGGAACACCCTCCGGCGGATCAGGCGGCGGCGCCCCCAGCAGGTTGTCGAGCACCCACTTGCCGCGCAGCACCGGCGAGGTACGGGTGGGATAGGACGAAACGGTCAGAATGCTGGCCTGCGTGAGCAGCCCGCCCCGCTGCGTCCCGGCCAGCGCCACCCGACGGAACGCCTCGCCGGCGATACCCGTGATGCCGTAGTGGTGCGCCAGCGGGCCGTTGAGAAACGTGAACGGGCCATCGATGAGATCCAGCACGCTGCGATCTTCCCGGATGATCGCCTCGACGAACAGCGCCGTCTCGCGCCGCATGGCGTCGCGCAGCTCATCGTCCACGGTCGGAAACCGCGCCGGGTCCGGCTTCACGCGATCCAGATTGCGGAGCTGCAGCCACTGCGCGGCAAAGCTGTCGACCAGCGCGGCCGATTTCCTGTCCCGCAGCATGCGCCGCACCTGGGCGTCCAGCACCTCGGGGCGCCCCAGCCGGCCCGCGTCGGCCATCCGGAACAACTCGTCGTCCGGCATGTCGGCCCACAGGAAGTAGGACAACCGCGACGCCAGTTCATGGTCGCTGACGGGATGGGCGCCGCCGGTCGCCGCCGGCTGGTCGCGTTCGATCCTGAACAGGAAATGCGGTGACAGCAGCACCGCCTGCACCGCCACCCGGACCCCCTCTTCGAACGAGTCGCCCACCTGCTGCGCCTCGGCGATCAGCCCGGTCAAGCGGGTGACCTCCGCCGGGGTGGCGGGGCGCCGGTAGGCGCGGCGCGCCAGGTCGGTGACGATTTCGCCCGCGCAACTCTCCTGATGCTCGCCCGGCGGGTGGCGGCAGACGAAGATCCGGTCGTAGCTGGCCGGGGGCGCCGGACTCGGGTCGAACGGACCGACGATGTCGAGGTAGTCGATATAGAGAATGCGGCGGCCGTCGGGCAGCACGTTGTCGCGCGGGTCGACGATGTCGGCGACGTGCGGGTACGACACGCGGAAGTCGTGCGCGCCCGCCTCGACCCTCACTCGGGACACGATTTCGCCGCGCTCGTAGCCGAAGGCGTTGACCCCCTCGATCATGACTTCGTTGAACACCTTGCCGTCGAGGGTGGCGACCACCGGGACCGGCGGCGCCGCGCGGCGCATCTCCTCGATGAACTGTTCGCGACCGGCGGGCGTATCCGGCGTCGCGGGACGGCTCGGGCGCTGACCCGCGGGGCGCGGCGGACGTGTCCGGTAGTTCGCAACGCGGAACCGGAGCTCGTAGTCGGCGGTCCACGGAAACAGGTGCGAGCCGTACAGCGCACCCCGCATCGAGAACGGCAGGGTGTCGGCGTCGTCGAGGCTGCCGCCGGCGTCGTGCGACCGGCGCGCCATGTAATGCGCCAACTGCAACGGCGCGTCCGGCAGCGGCGGTCCGAAGACCGCGTCGCGCGAGAGCTGCCGGGCGGCGGCGATGTACTTCTCCATCAACAACGGCGAGAGCGACAGCACGTCACCGTTGTTGTCGAAGCCGTAGCCGGAATCGTCGGCGGGAAACTCGTCGGCGGGCCGCCCGTGAACCCCGAGCAGGGTCGCGACGGTGTTGTTGTACTCGACGCGGTTCAGCCGGCGGGCGGTGACCCGGCCGGGGTCGCGCGCGCCCGCCGCCGGTGTGCGCCCGGTGAGCGCGTCCGCCCAGGCCAGGATCTGCGCCACCGCCGCGGCCGGCGGACGGGGCCGTCCTGCCGGCGGCATCTGACCGGCGCGCAGCCGTTCGGCCACCCGCTCCCAGAGGTCAGTGTGTTCGGCGGCGGCGCCAGCACCCGTGAAGGGGTCGAAACTCAGGTCCGCGGTCTGCAGGTCGTCGTTGTGACAACTCGCACAGAAGCTGTCGAGAAACGGCCGGACCTGCTCGTCGAACGCCGCGTCAGCCGCCGCCGGCTGCCCGGCAACCTGAGCCGACAGGTCGGACGCCGCCGACGCGACAGCCAGCGCCAGCACCGCGAGCAGCGGCCGCACGACCGGACGCGTTCCCGGTGATATCTGCATGCCGCCCTTAACAGCCCGTGGCCTGAAACCGGCCGGCTGGCGCCTGCCCGCCGACGCTACCTGTTGGCCCGCTGGCGGTCGAGCGTATCCACGTCGAAGGTGAACGACAACGGCACCGACACCGGGTCGAAACAGAGTTCGTCGTCGCAGGCCTGGTACTCGAGCGTGCCGGTCAACGTCACCGAGTCCAGTTGCGCCAGCGCCTCCTCAACCTCCGGCTCGCCCGACACGACCGCTTCCCGCAGCAGCGTGAACGGCCGCTGATAGACCGGGACGCGCTCGTCGAGCGGCTTGAAGTGGTAGATCTCCGAGTCGGGAAACTGGATCGGCTCGAAGCGGATATGCGGCGCCTCGGCCATCGTGAGCCCGATCACCCGGTAGCCCATCTGTTCGGCGCCGGGGGCGTAAAGGTGGATGTTCTCGTTCGGTTCGATCTCCACCGCCACCGAGAACTTCGTGCCCACCGTGATGCTCGGATTGCTCGCATAGGCGGTCAGCTTCATGTGCGCGGTCGACCCCTCGATCGCCTCGATCGGCGACAGTCCCACGCCGAGCTTCAGCATCACGTTCGCGGTCGTGTTCCGCTCGCGGTAGAACGCTTCGAAGAACCGCGACGTGACCCGTCCCTCGGCGTCGAGCATGAACGTGCCTGGAAACGGCGTGCCGACGATGTTCTGACTGGCGCCGAACACCGAGACGTATTTCACCGCGTCGGCCACGATGTCCGGGTCATCCCGGTTGGGGCCGACCGCCTCGGCGGCGACAGTGTTCAGGATGCCGAACTCGGTGATGACCGCCGAGTCGTCGTCAGAGAGGAGCGGAAACGAGATGCCGCGGCGTTGCGCGAAGTCGGCCAGCGCCGCTTCCGTGTCGTAGCTGATGGCGGCGACCCTGATTCCGCGCCCCCGCAGCGCTTCCTGCCGTTCTTGCAGCTCCACGAGCTGCGCCTTGCAGTACGGTCACCAGTCGGCCGAGCGGTGAAACAGCAACAGCGCACCGTTCGGTCCGAGCAGATCGTCCCTGGTCCAGACCCGGCCGGTCTGGTCGGGCAGGCTGAAATCGGGCACCTGCTCGCCCACCTGCGGGCCGAGCGACGCGACATCGATCGCGATTCTGGTTTGCATGGCCTGCAGCGAGAGCCCGCACACCAGCGCCGCCAGCCCCGCCAGCATCGTTATCCGAGCGACATGTGGTCTCATGACGGACGAATCCTACCACGCCGGCGCCGCCTCAAAGCAGGCCCCGACCCTCTATAATCGGCCACGGAGGACGACCGCATGCGAACCGTACAGAAACTAAACCTCGACGACGCCCGCGTGATGATGGCGGCGGCGGAAGCGAAGGCGCGCGAGATTGGCGTCGACATGGACATCGCGATCACCGACGACAACGGCAGCCTGTTGATGTTCCACCGCATGGACGGCGGCCGCATCACCAGCATCGACGTCGCCATGTCCAAGGCGTTCACCGCGGCGGCGGCGCGCAAGTCGACCCGCGCCTATGGCGAGGTGGGCGGGCCGGGCGGACCCGCCTTCGGCATCCACGTCAGCAATCAGGGCCGTTTCATGATCGTCGCGGGCGGCCTGCCGGTGTTCGTCAACGACGAGATCGTCGCCGGCATCGGCTGCAGCTCGGGTTCACCCGACCAGGATGAAGTGGTGGCCCAGGCCGGTCTCGACGCGCTGCTCGAGAGTCTGACGTCGTAACGCCGCGCGGTTGCTACCGTCCCGCCGCGTCGTCGGCGCGTCCGCCGGAGAGAATCCCCTCCATCCCGACGTTGCCTTCGTGACAGGCGTACTCGTAGATCAGGTCGGTGGTCCGTGAGAACGGATAGTTGACCGTCCAGGGCCTCGTGTACATCTGCGGATCGGTGACCTCGACCTCGTACTCGAGCGCGTCGTCGCCGACCCGCGTGAAACGTTCGACGAGGCTCAGACCCTCGCCGGAGCCGGTGTGCGAGCTGAAGACCGACCACGGCTGCAGCGCGCTCACCCGGTGATCGAGATTCCTGGTTTCGACCACCAGCGTGTCGCCCTCCCAGTGTCCTCGCGAAATCCCGTTCCACTGGCCGATGTTCTCGGACGCGTGGGGGCGGCCGTCCAGCGGCACGACGCGCACCTCGTGGACCTGCTCGATGAGCATCACGACGTATCCAGGCGCCTGGAACACCTGCATGTTGTTGTTGTAGGACCGCGGGAACATGGCGTTGGGCATCCCGCCGCGCGTGACGCAGCGCTCCCAGATGTGCCGGTCCTCCCAGGTATCGTCGCCGCGCGGGCGGCTTGTCCGCGCCAGCTCCCCGGCCGGCGTCAGCGACGGAAACCGGCCATCCGGCGGGTCCACGATCATCGACGTGCGGTTCGTCCGCGCGCCGCGGTCCATCCAGAAGTTGTTATACGCGCCTATACTGCCGCCCGCACTGGTTCGCTGGGCCGCCGCGCGCAGAAGCCGTTCGTCGCGGGCGGCAGTGGCGCCGCGAATCTCCGAGACCTCTTCCTCGGTCAGCGTCTCTCTGCCCTGATACTCCTCCGGCCGCTCCATCGGCGTGGCCCCCGACGAGGTCCAGATGCCCTGCAGGTCAGGGTCGCCCCAGGGCGTCCGGGGCGCGTCCGCCTGGCGGCTCGCCTCCGCGCTGACCGTGGACGGACCCGCGACCCAGACGGCCGCCACGACCGGAGTGCCCAGCACCAGAACGGGAACAGCGAGAAGACGGAGCCATCGATAGCTCATCTGAAACCTCCTTCAAGACCGCAGCGCAGTGTTCGGGATGTGCGGCTCTGACGACAGTAACGTGGCACAGGCGCTGCCCCAGGTCAAGGTCGATCCGTCACCCGGCGCACGCCGGGCCGTCACCAGGCGCCGCCGCGGGGCCGAGCGTTGAGGGCGCCCGCGCCGCCACCGCGGACGCGGGGAGTCTCGCAGACCTCCATGCACGACGCTGGCCTCGGCTCCGCTCGTATGTTAGAACTGCCGCGTGCTGACGTTCCCCGAAGAAATATTGCTGCTCCTGCACCGCGCCGAGGACGGCAGCTTCCTGCCCATCGGGACACATGCCCTCAAGCGCGTCCTGGTGTGCTCCGTGCTGATGGAACTGGAGTTCGCCTACCGCATCGATACCGTCCCCGCGCAGTTGACGGTTGGCGACCGCACGCCGACAGGCAACCCCCTGCTCGACCGCGCGCTCGAACGCATCGCCGCCAGCGAAGAGATCAGGGACACCAGGGCGTGGATCGAGACACTGTCCGCGACCGAAGGCGACACGATCAGGGACGGCACGCTGGCCAGCCTGATTGAGCGGGGCATTCTGGAACGCCGGGAGCGGCGCGTCCTGGGGTTGTTCCGGTCCGAGTCCTACCGCACGCGGGATGGGACGGCTGCA
Source organism: Vicinamibacterales bacterium (assembly GCA_965220695.1). GTDB lineage: Bacteria > Acidobacteriota > Vicinamibacteria > Vicinamibacterales > UBA8438 > UBA9620. The sequence continues at coordinate 2,954,118 of OZ244838.1, forward strand.
CTCGATACCAGACAGCGCATCACGGGCGTGTTGTTCTCTGACGAGATTCCCGACCCCCGGGACATCGCCCTGATCTGCCTCGCCGAAGCCTGCGACATTCTGCGGGACGTCTTCACCGAAGACGAGGTCCGGCGGATGACGCCCCGCCTCGATCTGTTGCGCAGAATGGACCTCATCGGACGAGAGATGATCACCCAGCTTGCCACCTGGAAGCTGGGGTACGGCGCATAGTCCAGCGGACTTCCCTCACCCTGCCGTGCAGCGGCCGGGACACACCGAAGGTCAGGCTTTTTCCGCGCGATTTCTCTTGACCGGTGAACGCGATCGGCACAGACTCGTACCACTCGACAACGTCAGACAAGGATTCCGGCTGCGTGTCATGAAGGAGACGCAGCGGATCGGCAATGTGAGCGCGAGGGGCCGTTGCGGCGGCGTCTCGCGCACCGCGTTGTAGTCGGTGGTGGTCCCGCCAGCAACGGCAAGGGTCTGCCCGGTCGCCTGTCACGTGCACGTCGCGCCGTCGCCGTCTCGGCACACGTCGTCGCGGGCTGAACGAGGACGCCGGTTTCTCCCGAAACAGCCGGCCCACAACGAACACGTGGAAGGAACTGTCGATAGCACTTCGGACACTGCACACGCCGGTCCTCGTGAAGGGAGAAGACAATGGCAACGAGAATCATCGTCGGTTTGGCGCTGGTCGTGGCACTGGTGCTGGCGTTCGCGCCGGACGTGGATTCAAGCGGCATGGTGTCGCTGGCGCTGGTCGTGCTGGGCGTGGCGTTCGCCGTGGTGGCGGTCGACGCCGAGCACGCGACGGACTTTCTCGTGCTGGCCGTTGCGGCCGGCGCGGCCACGAGCGCGGACGTCCTCGGTCACATTCCCGCGGTCGGCGAACAACTCGACGCCATCTTCGATCACGTCGCCACCGTGTTGTACTCCGGCGCCGTCACCGTGCTGGCGGTGAAGGTGTTCAACTGGATCAAGGGCTGACGACTACCGGCGGATGCCGCCGCGGGGGCGGCCGCCGGATTTGGCGGGGATAACAGGGTGGCGTAGGCGGATCGCCTACAATCGGCCTGCGCTGCCCCGTCATGACACCGCCCGACCAGATTCAGACCGTACCGGAGCGGCCGCCAGCGGTCGGCGAACTGGTGCAGGTGCGGTCCCGGCGCTGGCTGGTCGAAGAGGTCGACCCGCCCGAGACGCCGGGTGACACGGCGCTGGTGACGCTGGCCTGCGCCGACGACGACGCGCAGGGGCAGTCGCTGCGGGTCTTCTGGGACTACGAGCTCGACCGCCGGATCCTCGAGGCGGAAGACTGGGCGCACCTCGCCGGAAAGGGGTTCGACCCGCCGCGCCGGTTTGCGGCGTTCCTGCACACGCTGCGCTGGCAATGCGTGACGGCCACCGACGCGAACCTGTTCCAGGCGCCGTTCCGCGCCGGCATCAGGATTGACGCCTACCAGATGGAGCCGCTCCGCAAGGCGTTGCGGCTGCCGCGGGTCAACCTCTTCATCGCCGACGACACCGGGCTCGGCAAGACCATCGAAGCGGGGCTCATTGCGCGCGAGCTGCTGCTGCGCCGCAAGGCGAAGACCATCGTCGTCGCCGCCCCGCCGTCGGTCCTCGAGCAGTGGAAGGGAGAGCTCGAGGAACGCTTCGGTCTGGTCTTCGAGATCCTCGATCGCACCTACCTGGCGCGCATGCGCCGCGAGCGCGGCTTCGGCGTGAACCCGTGGCTGACCCACAGCCGGTTCCTCGTATCGCACAACCTGCTGAGCGACGCGAGCTACGCCGATCCAATGCGCGCCTGGCTCGGGCCGATGCTCCCCGGCAGCCTCCTGATCCTCGACGAGGCGCACCACGCCGCCCCCGCCAGCGGCGGGCGCTACGGCATCGAGACGAAGTTCACCCGCGCCGTGCGCGACCTCGCCGGCCGGTTCGAGCACCGCCTGTTCCTGTCGGCCACGCCGCACAACGGTCAGTCGAACAGCTTCTCGACGCTGCTGGAGCTGCTCGATCCCTACCGCTTCACGCGCGGTGTCAAGGTGCGCGGCCGGAAGGCGCTCGAGGACGTCATGGTCCGGCGCCTCAAGGAGGACATCCGCGCGACGCAGGGCGGCTTCCCCGCGCGGCGCATCGAACGTGTAGTCATCGACGGGCTGCCGGCAGACGCCCCCGAGTTGGCGCTGTCGGGCCTGCTTGACGAGTACCGCACCGCCCGCGAGGCACGGCATGCGACCGCGTCCAGCAAGGCCCAGGCCGCCGCCGGTTTGCTCGTGGTCGGCCTGCAGCAGCGGCTGTTGTCGTCGATCGAGGCGTTCGCCCGCAGCCTCGCGGTGCATCGGCGGACCGTCGAGCGCCACTGGCAGCAGGCGCAGGCAGCGAAGGCGCCGGGCGCCGCCGCCGATCCGTCTTCCACGGACGGGCAGGCGGGGGACGCCGAAGCGGCGCGGGGAAGCTGGGACGCCGCCTTGTCCTGGCAACGGGACGCCGATCAGTTCCTGACGCCGCCCGACGCCGACGATGAGCGCGGCGCGCTGGAGGCCGACCTGCTCGAAGCCGAGGAAGACGCCCAGATCGAAGCGATCACCCTGGCTGCCGACGCCGGCTCCGCGCCGGATCCCGACGCCGAGCTGGCGGCGTGCTGGCGGCGCGAGCAACGACTGCTCGACCGCATGCAGGAGATCGCCGACCACGCGCGCCACGCGCCCGAGGCGAAGACCCGGCGGCTCATCGACTGGATGCGCGAACGGATGTGTCCGTCGCTGCCGCCGTTCGGCCGACCGCCCGCCGGGGCCGCGCCCCACTGGAACGACCGCCGCGTCCTGATCTTCACCGAGAACCGCGAGGGAACGAAGCGCCATTTGCAGGCGATCCTCGAGCAGGCCATCGAAGGGACCGACCGCGCCGAGGAACGGATTGCGGTCATCGACGGCCTCACCAGCGGCGCCCGCCGCAAGGAGATTCAGCGCCGCTTCAACACCGACCCGGCCGCCGATCCGCTGCGCATCCTGCTGGCTACCGACGCCGCCCGCGAAGGGCTGAACTTCCAGGCCCACTGCGCCGACCTCTTCCATTTCGATCTGCCCTGGAACCCCGGCCGCATCGAACAGCGCAACGGCCGCATCGACCGCAAGCTGCAGCCGGCGGCGGAGGTGCGCTGTCACTACTTCGTGCTGCCGCAGCGCACCGAGGACCGGGTGTTGGAGGTGCTCGTCCGCAAGACCGAGACCATCAAGCGCGAGCTCGGCAGCCTGTCGAAAGTGATCGATGACGATGTCGAGCGCCGGCTGCGCGGCGGCATCCGGCACCGGGACGCCGAGCGGTTGACGCGCGAGATCGAGGCCGCGGACCTCGACGCGGTCCGCCGGCGGGTCGCCGAGGAGGAGCTCGAGGCGGCGCGTGACCGGCGGGACGACCTCGCCGCGCAGGTGGACCGCTGCCGTGGCCTGCTCAACCGGTCGCGGACCTGGGTGGGGTTCGAGGCGGCGCCGTTTCGCGACGCGCTGTCCTGTGCGCTGGAACTGCTCGGCGCCGAGCCGCTGGCGCCGGGCGGCGACGGGCATGGGCAACCCACCTGGACTTTCCCGCCGCTCGACCGCCGCACCGGCGCCGACCCGAGCTGGGCGGCGACGCTGGACACCCTCCGGGCGCCGCGCAAGACGGACCAGAAGCTGGCGGACTGGCGCCGCGAGGCGCACATCCGGCCGGTGGTCTTCGAGGATGCCGGCGTGCTGAGCGACGACACGGTCCACCTGCACCTCGAACAGCGGGTCGCGCAGCGCCTGCTTGCCCGGTTCCGCGCCCATGGCTTCGTCCACAACGATCTGTCGCGCGTGTGTCTCGCGCAGACGAGGGACTCGATTCCCCGCGTCATCCTCCTGGGGCGGCTCTGCCTCTACGGACGCCGCGCCGAACGGTTGCACGAAGAGCTCGTGCCGCTGGCGGCGCGCTGGGTGGAGCCGGCGCGGCGGAACGGGCCGCTCAGCGCCTATGCGCGCGACGCAGAGACGCGGACGCTCGACCTCCTTGAGCAGGCGCTGGGCCGCCCGGACCGCACACCGCACGAGATCATCCGCAGCAGGCTGCTGGCCGCGGCGGCGCGCGACATCAGTGAGCTGCTCCCGCAACTCGACCCGCGGGCCGCCGAGCTCGCCACGGGGGCGGCGCGCCGGCTGCGCGAGCGGGGCGACCGTGAATCGAGCGACCTGGTGGAGACGCTCCGGCGCCAGCGCGCGCGCATCGTCGAGGAGCTCGAGCGCCACCAGGGCCGCTTCACGCAGATCGCGCTGGACTTCGACGAGGAGGAGCGGCGCCAACTGCAGTCCAACATGCGCTACTGGCGCACGCGCCTCGCTCAGTTCGACCGCGACCTGGACCACGAGCCGGCGCGCATCCGGGCGTTCTACGAGGTGCAGGCCCGACGCGTCGAGCCGGTCGGCCTCGTCTACCTCTGGCCGGAGACGAACTGAGCTATGCGCGTTGCGGCGCGGCGGGCCGACCAGCGCTACGAGGCGTACGTTCGGCCACGCATCGTGTGGCGATCTGTAGCTGGTTGTAATACCATCGCGTCATGAACGCCCTTTCCGTCAAGCTGCCGGCCGACCTGCACGCCACGCTCTCCAGGGAAGCGCAGCGGCGCAACGTCACGCGATCGACCCTCGTCCGTGAGATCATCGGGAACGCCCTGGGCGACAGTCTGGGCGTGAAATCACCGAACTGTGCCGAACTGGCCGGTGACCTCGTCGGCGCCGTTCGCAGCGGACGCTCCGATCTGGCGACGAACCGACGCCTGCTCGATGAGGCCGTCATCCTGGACGCGCACCGTGCCGCCGCCGACCGTCATCGTTGACACGGGTCCCGTCGTTGCGCTGCTCGATACCGACGAGGCGCACCACGACTGGGCGCGCAGCCAGTTCGCTGCGTTGAAACCGCCGCTGCTCACGTGTGAAGCCGTACTTTCCGAAGCATCGTTCCTTCTGCAGCGCGCCGGCGCCGACCCGAGCCTGCCTGTGACGCTGATCGAGCGGGGTGTGTTGCACGTCGCACGGCCGTTGGCGGGCGAGGACGATGCGCTCGCCGTTGGCCGCCTGATCCGCCGCTACCGCGACGTGCCGATGTCGTTCGCGGATGCCTGTCTCGTGCGGATCGTCGAATGCACGGACAATGCGTCGATCATGACGCTCGATTCCGACTTCCGCATCTACCGGCAGATGGGACGGCGCGTCATCCCGTTGCTCATCCCGGCCTAGGAGCCCGTGGCGAAACTCGACCCGCAGATCGCCGCGCACCTGGAGTGGATCGGCTTCGTCCGGCCGACCGGCCTCGTGGTGTCGGCGCCGGCCCTGGTCCGTGCGGGCGCGATACTCCCGCGCGACCCGGAGGGGCAGCGGCTGCTGCGCGAATGCGTCGGCGAGCGCCGGTTCGGCCAGGACGGCGGGCTGCAGCCCTGGCTGCCGGACTTCCGGGCGTTCGCGTCGTCGGTGCTCGGGTGGCGATTCTCGCCCAGGGGCTATGCCGGGACCGACGACAGCCCGATTCCGCCCGAGCTCGAAACGCCGTTGCATGACGCCGGCGATCTGCTGCGTCCCGACTTCGCGGTGCGCGAGCGCGACCCCCGGCAGAATGCGCCCGGCTGGCAACTGCTGGTGCGCGTGCTCCCGGCGGGCGACGACTTCGACCACGTCGCCGGCGGCGCCGGCCGGCTGGAAGTGTCGGCGCACGGCCGGATGGAACGGCTGCTGCGGCAGACCGGCGTGGCGGCCGGTCTGCTGTTCAACGGCCGCGCGCTGCGGCTCGTCTCCGCGCCGCGCGGCGAAAGCTCCGGCTGGCTCGACCTGCACGTGGCCGACATGGTCACGACCGCGGGCCGGCCGATGCTGGCCGCGCTGCGGCTGCTGCTGGGCGAGACCCGGTTGCTGAGCCTGCCGCGCGAGAAACGTCTCGCCGCGTTGCTCGAAGACAGCCGCAAGCACCAGAACGAGGTGAGCGAACGGCTGGCCGAGCAGGTGCTGCACGCCCTCTACGAGCTCGTGCGGGGCATGCAGGCCGCGCATGACGCGTCAGGCGGCGCGCTGCTGCGCGGTCCGCTGGCCGAGCGTCCCGACGACATCTACCACGCCCTGCTCACCGTCATCCTGCGGCTCGTCTTCCTGCTCTACGCCGAGGAACGCGACCTGTTGCCCGATGACGAGACCTTCGCGCGCCACTACTCGATCGCCGGCCTGTACGAGCGCCTGCGCGAGGACGCGGCGCTGCACCCCGACACAATGAACCAGCGCTACGGCGCCTGGGCGCAGCTCCTGGTGCTGTTCCGGCTGTTCCATGACGGCGCCGCCGCGGGCGGGATGCGGCTCCCCCAGCGCCACGGCGTCCTGTTCGACCCCGACCGCTTCCCGTTTCTCGAAGCCCGCGGCGGCGCCGGGGCGCGCCAGCTCCACGATCGGATCGAACCGCCGCTGGTCCCCGACGGCACCGTCTACCGCGCGCTCGACAAGCTGCTGCTGCTCGACGGCCAGCGCATCTCCTACCGCGCCCTCGACGTCGAGCAGATCGGCTCGGTCTACGAGACGATGATGGGGTTCCGGCTCGAGACGGCGACCGGGCTGTCGGTGGCGATCAAGGCCCAGAAGAAGCACGGCGCCCCGACCGCGGTCGATCTCGACGCGCTGGCTGGCGAGGCGGGCGGGCGGCGGGCGCAATGGCTGCGCGAGCGGACCGACCGCAAGCTCACCGACAGCGTCCGCAGGCCGGTGGCCCAGGCTGAAACCGTCGCCGACCTGCACGCGGCGCTGCAACCGGTGATCGACACCGCCGCCACGCCGGATCTCGTGCCGGCGGGCGCGATGGTGTTGCAGCCGAGCGAGGCGCGCCGCCGGTCCGGGTCGCACTACACGCCGCGCGAGCTGACCGAGCCGATCGTGCGCACCACGCTGGAGCCGATCCTCGCCCGCCTGCGCGGCCCCGCCGGGGAGCCGCCCAGGCCGGAGGCGATTCTCGACCTGAAGATCTGCGATCCGGCAATGGGCTCGGGGGCCTTCCTGGTCGAAGCGTGCCGGCAGCTCGGCGATGCGCTGATCGACTCGTGGCGGGCCGCTGGCGATGACGCCGCGCCCGATGTGCCGGCCGGTGAGGACGAGGTGATCTTTGCCCGCCGGCTCATCGCCCAGCGCTGTCTCTACGGCGTCGACCGCAACCCGATGGCGGTCGACCTGGCCAAGGTATCGATCTGGTTGGCCACCCTGGCGAAGGAACACGCGCTGACGTTCGTCGACCACGCGCTCCGCCACGGCGATTCGCTGGTCGGGCTCTCATGGCGGCAGCTGGAGGCCTTCCACTGGGACGCCTCGAAGCCGCCGCTGCTGCGCGGTCTCGGGATGCGCGACGCGCTGGACGCGTACGCCGGTCTCCGCCGGCGGATCCGCGCAGCGGACGCGAACGTCTCTGATTGGGAGTTGCGCGACTGGTGGGACCAAGCCCGGTTCGAGCTCGGCAAGGTCCGCCTGTTCGGCGACCTCGCGACCGCCGCCTTCTTCGAGGGGGCCAAGCCGAAGGAGCGGGAAGCGAAGAACGGCGAGTACGCGCGCGCCGTCCTCAACGGCGAGGCCGAGCAGTACCGCGGCTGGCTCGCTGAACGCCGCCGCGCCGATCCGCCCCTGGCGCCGTTCCACTGGGAGATCGAGTTTCCTGAGGTGTTCGAGCGCGCGCCGTCAACGGAGAGCGTAAGGGAGAACCCATCGCAAGAGAAGTCCCCGGGATTCGATGTGATCGTTGGTAACCCGCCGTTTGCAGGCAAGAATTCGGTGGCGGCGGGCAACGTCGCGAACTATCCCGACTGGTTGAAGGAGATCCACGAGAAAAGCCACGGCAACGCCGATCTCGTGGCCCATTTCTTCCGCCGCGCATTCGATCTCGTCAGAGATCAAGGCGCGTTCGGCCTGATCGCCACCAACACCATCGCCCAGGGCGACACGCGCGCCAGCGGGCTGCGCTGGATCTGCAAGCAAGGCGGTGAGATCTTCTCCGTCCGCCGCCGCGTCAAATGGCCAGGACTGGCGGCCGTCGTCGTCAGCGTGCTGCACGTCGGGAAGGGTGCGGTCACCGACCGCAGGCAGATCGACGGCCGCGATGTCGAGCGCATCACCGCGTTCCTGTTCCACCGCGGCGACCACGACGATCCCGCGCGGCTCAAAGCCAACGCGGGCAAGAGCTTCGTTGGCAGCTACGTTCTCGGCATGGGCTTCACGTTCGACGACACCGACACGAAAGGCGTCGCGTCACCGCTGGCCGAGATGCACCGGATGATCGAGAAGGATCCGAGGAACCGGGAGGTGATCTTCCCCTACATCGGCGGGCAGGAGGTCAACACCAGCCCGACGCACGCGCATCACCGCTACGTCATCAACTTCCGGGACTTTCCGTTGCGGCGGGACGATGTCGAAACCGGCGGAGCAGGTGTGCCCGAAGGCAGCCGGGTGCCGGCTGACGGACTCGTGGAACCGGTGACGTCTTGGGTCGACGCGACGGACGAGCAGCGGCGTGCGTGGTTGCAACAGGGGCGCGTTCCGCTCGACTATCCGGGACCGGTGGCGGAGGATTGGCCCGACCTGCTGCGGATCGTGGACGCCCGGGTGAAGGGGACACGTTCGAGTCACTCGACCGCGCCGTGGTGGCAGTTCGAGCGCCAACGCCCTGAGCTGTACGCAGCCATCGCCGGCCTGGAGCGGGTGCTCGTGAACTCCCAGGTCAGTGCCAAGGTCCAGTTCGCGTTCTTGCCCGCGGACATGGTGTACGCCCACACGGCAAACGTCTATCCCTTTCAGACCCCGGCCGCCTTCTGCGCCCTCCAGTCCCGCCCCCACGAGACCTGGACGCACGTCTTCGGATCGTCGATGAAGGACGATTTGCGCTACACTCCCTCCGACTGCTTCGAGACTTTCCCGTTCCCCGACGGCTGGGAAACCGATCCAAACCTCGAAGCTGCCGGCCATGAGTACTACGACTTCCGCGCTGGCCTCATGGTCCGCAACGACGAGGGGCTGACGAAGACATACAACCGCTTCCACGATCCATACGAAAACGACTCGGAGATCGCGACGCTCCGCGAACTCCACGCCGCCATGGACCGCACCGTCCTCCACGCCTACGGCTGGACCGACATCCCCACCGACTGCGAGTTCCTCCTCGACTACGAGATCGACGAGGAGGAATGGGGCACCCGCAAGAAACCCTACCGCTACCGCTGGCCCGACGCCATCCGCGACGAAGTCCTCGCCCGCCTGCTCGAACTCAACGCCGCACACGCCGCTACCGACGTGCGCCTACGCGCCGCCCAGTATTCGTCCGATACGATTATCGTTCCCTCTGGTATTCTCGATGACTAACTCTATTGTTAGAACAGCCACGGAGGTCCTGCAATACATTGGTCAAGTCCGCCACATGGCAGACGCAAACCGATCCGCACTTGGCTTCTTGCCCGCGACGGTCTATACAGAAGCCGCAATGAAAGGATGCTTATGGATCGCCGTCGACAAAACTGCCAAAAGAATGCTAGGCTATTTATTGTTCGGCGGTCGTTACCCCCGACTGAAGGTGTTTCAACTCTATGTATGTTCAGAGTTTCGTTCTTGTGGGACGGCGCGAGCACTCGTCAGGGAACTGAAGAAGTACGGAGAAGAGCACGACTATTTGAGTATCACCGCTAGAGTAGCGGCAGAACTAGATGCGAACAGATTTTGGAAAACAAACGGATTCAACATCATTTGCCAGATTCCCGGTGGAAAAACGGGCAGAATCATAAACCGCTATGCACTTGATCTCGACGTTCCATCACTCTTTCGTGACCACCCGCGTCACAACTCGCCGTTTACTGACAACGAAGAACAACTCCATTACAGAAGACCACTCTTACCAACACCATCGTATGTACTCGATCTGAACGTCTTCTTCGACGTTGTCCGACATCGCGACGACGGCGAATCATCTTTCATTTTGTCGCTCGCTCTGGATAATGAAATACGATTGTCCGTTACTCATGAATTCGTCCGGGAACTGGAGCGGCGTTCGCGGGATATGACAAATGATCCCGTTCTGACGTTGGCACGGAGCCTGCCTGGCCTTCCTCCGCTGCCGCCAGACACCCTGAAGCCGCTGCTACACGTTTTGTTGCCTATGCTTGCATCAGGCATTCCTAAAACCGGAAAACGAGTAACAAATGACACATCCGATCTGATACACCTGGCTTCCTGTATTCACCATAGGGCATATGGGTTCGTTACTCGCGATGGCGCTATTCTTCAGCGTGCCAAGGAACTGCACTCGCGGTATGGACTCCGTATCATCTCTCCGGCCGATCTCGCTGACTCCTTCGATGATGCAGACAGCCATCAAGAACTACGGTTAGCAATTGTTGGACACCAGGAGATCGAGATCGCCGCTCTCGTTGAGAAGAATCGAACAGCCGTGGAGTGTTTTTTGCGTGATCTGGGAGTTCAACCGGAGCATGTGTCATCGTGCCTGGCATCTGGGACCATACAGCGTCCCAGATCCAGAGTCGTAGTGCAGACCAAGCAGCAGATGATTGGCCTAGGCTCATGGTCTGCGATCCACGGTTCCACCCGCGCAACCACCGTGCACCTATATGTCGACGAGGAACACCCGAATTCCGACAACGCCATCGATCATCTTCTGGAGTCGTCGATGTCCGTTGGCAGCTATGGTCAATTGTGTCGACTGGAATTGAGAATTGCTGCGAGACAGACGAAAACCCGTGAAGTCGCAATCAAGAGAGGCTTTCGACCGTCGACCCTGAAGAATGGCGCGTACTCCAGCACTTTGAGTAAGATAACGTTGAAAGGCATAGTCACAATGGACGACTGGCTGTCGTTCAGGAACGACTTTCGGGAAGCCACGGGCTTCGTGCTGCAGGATTGTATGCCTCGACATAGCCAACTATCCGAGGCGTCCATTGCTTTGACTTCAACGGAAGATCGTCGATCGCGGACGATTACACTTTTTGATTTTGAAACTCTGATTGCACCTGGCGCTGTGCTTTTTCCTGGTCGGCCGGCAATTATGGTGCCCATCAGAGAACGATACGCAAATGACCTGCTTCCGTTCATCGGACGCCAGCGGTCATTTCTGCCAGGCAAAGAGGCTGGCCTGTGCCTCGAGCGAGCCTATTTCTTGGCGGCCGGAAAACATGCGTTGTTGCCGCGAGGAATGCTTGTGGTGTTCTATGTCAGTCGTGGCCGACACGAAGCCGTAGCGTTAGCTAGAGTAACATTTTCTGACACCATGACGAAGACCCAGGCAACGATGAATCTGGGAAGGCAAGGAGTGCTGACGGAAGATGAGATTCATCAGAGGGTTAACAGCAAGAATGAAATTGCGGCTTTCACTTTCGATAATCTTCTTGTATTCCGGAATGCGGTCGATTTTCAAGAACTAAAACGAATTGGCAGCGTTAGCGGATCTAATCTTGTTACGGCACAAGAGCTACCGTACTGGGCTGTCCGCGACATTGTCGAGCGGGCGTTCTGATTTGGGAATACGGAACACTAATGAATCAAGCGATAATTTCACTCAAGCCGCAATACGCAGATCTAGTCCTCTCGGGACAGAAGTCAGTAGAATTGCGTAACAGAATTTTGAAACTGGAACCCGGTACGAGAATCTGGATTTACGCGACACGTCCCGTGGGTGGTGTCGTGGCGGTGGCGGACCTTGAATCGGTTGTTCATGCTCAGCCGGAGGAAATCTGGCAGCGTTACGAAAACGGGATTTGTATTGATAGAGATTGCTTCGATTCATATATTGGAAATAGGGATCGTGTGACGGCGATGGTATTGAGCTCTGTAACGGAGCTTCATGACTTCCTTACATTGGACAGCATACGACGTGCGATTGGAACTTTTCATCCGCCGCAATTCTACGCGAGGTTGTCGTCGGATCGTATGTTGTTTTGGATCTTGAATGGGAGGCATGAACGTAGAGCAAGAAGATAGTGCATCGATCAAGGGTACGAAGAACCAGTATATATGTAGAGATATTTGGGTTTAATACTGCGGATTTGTGTGCGGCGGTGAGTGCGAGGGGTTGTGTGCGTCAAGTTGTGCCAGAGGATCATCCCAGAATTCACGACATCTTCCCCCCGCTCAAGGACTTACGCTGACTTTGCCTCCGAAACTTCAGTTTAGACGTTCAGCATCTCGCCGATGTGGGCCTCGACCGAGTCGGTGAGCTTCGGTTACCGCTACTCCCACCGCGTGAGCCATTCCTGCAGATCCTGCTGGACTTCCTTCAGACGGCGCCTCGCGGTCACCGCCCTTGCGCCTCGCTAGCCCTTTGTCTCCACCAGACCTGGGCAGAGGACTTGCACCTCCGAGCTGTCAAGCATGCCCGGCACACCCGTCGTTGTGGACGCGCAGACGCGCCCACAACGACTTGGACAGGCCGCAGACGGCCTGCCCACAGCGCCCACCGGCACTCGTCTCATCGTTGTGATCAACCAGGGGTGGGGGAATTTTCGATGACCTCAGGTGGGGGCATTTTGAATGACCGTTGACACCATCGACAGACGCCACCAACTGGCGCGCTGAACAGACCATCCGTCCCGCGGTCGTCACCCGCAAAGTCTGCGGCGGCAATCGCTCCTGGCGAGGCGCAGACGCACAGCACATCCTCACCTCCCTCATCCGCACCGCCACACAGCGCCAGCTTGACCCCCACGCCGTGATCGCCGACCTCCTGCGCACCCCCGTCCCCACCGTCGCACCTGACCTGCAAGGCCCGGCACCATAGAATTCACACACGGTAACCAATTACGCGGTGTGAATGTATCATGATACACTGTTCAAGAATTGATCTAGTTTATGAGACGATTCGTATTGGCGGATTTGTTGCCACGATATCCCTAGCATTGCTGAAAATCGATCCTGATCAACGTAATAGAATTTCTTATCCCTCGACAGTATCCCCTCGCTAACAAGCTTTTCCAGTATCCGCCATCCGAGATCGCCTCGCAATACTCGTTCGTGCTCAATCTTGCGCCTAAATTTCCCCAGACGCCCTTTCTTGTGTGACGCGAAGTCCGAGAATATTCTTCGTAGCCTGCGGTACCTCTCATTGAACATCGACTCGCCAAGCCGTGAGGTCACTGCTGTGTCGTTTGCAACATACTTCGCCAGAGGATAACCAAGCGCATTCTCGGCACACTGAATTCTTATTGTACCAGCTCTAACGGAAGCCGAGTCAGTGTGACCCTCCACTCTGTGTGTGTCGATAAACAATTCCGCACTCTCTCGTTCCCTTTCTCCATGTTCCATCCGAGAAATATCGCGCACAATCAAATCCGTAGTGCTGACGTGCACTCTTTGCGCGGAAATGCTACAGGCACCCATGATCTCCAACGCCGGCGTTCCAGACAGCTCGACGGCACACGGTACCGTTACCCTTGTGTTGACAAGATTCGGCCCGAGCGGTAGGGCATCAGTGTCTATAGCACCAAGGAATAGGAATGTGCGATCCTGATTCCTCCCTGGAAAATTTATGTTGATAGTTAGTTCCGCTTCGGTGTCTAGTTTGTCGCCAGACTCCTGCCATGAGTGTCCATCAATCTCCACGTCGATATCTGATGTAACGCCCAGAAACTCCGTGCAGGACTGAAGCAACGTGTTGAAGAACCGTGCATCCATTCTGCAGTCTCCGGCGAGTGCATCCAAGATATAGAGTAAATGATATGTCGGTTGATTCTTCGCAGCATAGTCATGAGCTAGATCTCGATATTCAGGCGTGGTACTGAGTGCGCAACGTGCAACTGCAAACGCTGCAAATACAACATTTCGCACCCGCTGGTCGTCTAGAAAGGGATGGTCATTGCACCATTCCCCCACAGCGTCCTCGTATCGCTCGTTCAACGCGCTGTCTTCAATGACCCGCCGGACGAGTGCCTGGTTAAGGGCTCTCGAAAGCACCCTCGCACATTGCTCTTCGTGACTATAGAGTGAGGTTCGCAGCTGTGGCCCCAGCACGTCGCCGGCATCGTTGGCAATCGAGTTTATGAAATTCGGTAAAGCTTTTTCCTTGTATTCGCGCTCTAACAAGTAGTCGGAAATGCGTATGAGTAATGACGTTTCCATTTTATCTTCAGTATCGTCACAAAGAGTTTGCTCGATGCGATAGTAATTGTGCTCTTTTCGTAGTAAAGTCACGATGGCGTCAAGAACTGGGGGGTAGCCGATGAACGACAAGAACACATTCATGTCGTTCTTGTCGGTAGATTTAGCAGGTGAAAAAGCTGCACTGAGTTTGGTAACAAGCCGATCGCGGGCCTGTTCGTAGGTACCTTGCTGGGCGACTCTTTTTTCTTGCACGTGAGAATCGATGTATACCTTAGCCTGTTGGACGGTAAACGGGTCGATCTGCACCATGCCAACATCAGCGCCACTATTTTCCAGATAAATCCAAGTGTTAAGAAGAACTTGGCCGCGACCAAAAACGACGATAGCCGTGGTTGGCGATCCTTGGGAACGTTTGATCAGATCGTCAAGGAATGCCTCATACCCCTGCTCCGTGGTCTTCGACCGGCCCTCGTCGATTCCGTCAATTATGATTCCGTGGCTTCCCTTTTGAAGACCTTCCAATACTCCGCCCACCGTATCGATCGGATAGGCGTTCGTGATAAGTCCGGTCAGCGTGTTATCGCCAACCGCCTTGTGCTTCGCCAGGTCAAGTATAGGCATATTTATATCGAACGACAAGGCGTGGGCGGTGGTTGTTTTCCCAGATGCGCCGATGGCTGATATCAACAGAATCGACGGCTTTTCCGTGGGAAACGCGATCTTGGTGAAGTCCGGCTCAATGTATGGATTGACTCGTGTACGTTTTACGAAGAAGGAGTCGGAGGATCTTTGGTTTTCGATCACGGTCTTGTGTGAAGCGACGATTGATTTCAATATATTGTAATGCATACATCATCTCCCCGGTCATCTGATATCGGCGTCCAGTGTCCCACAAACCGGCACACGGTGGCCCAATATTGTGCACGAATACGCGCCAGTAGGCAGCCCCGGCCAAGGCGCGTGGTGCCGTTCACGCAGGGTTCAAACCTTCCGGCGACTTCTGACGCCGAGGCACCCCCGCCCGGTCCGGTTCCCGATCGGAGAGTATAGCCTGGACAATTCACGAAGGATGCGGATTCGGTGAGGAGGCATCAGCCCTCGCGTGATACAAACGCTGTTCGCACAGACATTCTTCCACAACCGAGAGACTTGCGTGACACCCGACACGGTACCCCCCTGTGCTATTGCCCGTTCCGAGTCCAACCCTTCGAAGTAGCCCAGCAGCAGCAGCCGAAAATAGCGGCCCGGCGCCAGACTCGGCCGGCCGATCCCGTCCGCGTAGAACGACGCACACTGCGCCTCCACGAACGTATCGAACCCCGCCTCGTCGAGCACCCGATTCAGCCGCTCGCAAAATGGGTGCCCCGCACTCTTCGGCAGATCCGCCGTGGGCACCCCCATCGTCGCTTGCCGCGTTCGGCCGCGGCGTGTCCCCATCGCCATGCCCGAGAATGTAGGACACGGGACTGATCGTGTCGATTCCCAGAACGAGGGACTTTCACCACGGGCTGCTAGGGAAGTTCTTGACGTGGATGCGCGCATTGAGAACCTGAGACCGTGCGCACTCAAACCGGCGCCGGGATGCCCTCACTACCGCACGTTGCGAAGCGCAAGGACTGACCGATGAAGATGAATCTGAAAGAGAAGGTGTCGCCCGACCCGCCACGGCCCGAGGTCCACGTGAAACCGACGACGTATCAGCCGAGCAAGGCTGAAGTTGAGGAACCGGTGCACCTGGACGCCACGCCGGAAGAACTGGCGCGCGCCGTCATGCAGCCCGTCCCCGTGATTCCTGATCGCTGACGACCTGCCCCGGGGGACCGCATGCAGCTTGGCGATCCCTCGCGCCCCTGCGGCCAGTTGGTTTTCAGGCTCCAACTGGTCGTGGGGGCATCTTCACGTTGGGCACTTTCCGATATAGTCCCCCTTTTTCTCGCTGTTCCTTCGGCTCTACAAAAAGCCGCGCCTCACTCAAGAGTTCGGCATCGAATATGCCGCGAACGTGGAACAGTGCGGCCGTTGGTTGCCCCGACGTCACCGCAGGAGAGTTTCATGAAACGGCGAGCCACGGACTTCGAATCTCAGGTCATTTCAGAAAAGAGTCCGTGATGTGGACCGTACGGATGACCTGGATGCCAGTTCACGGTCGGGTCGTATCGGGGCGGCACAGCGCCATCCGGCGATACCGGTATCGAGCCGGCGGTGTCTGAACGGGCGCTGGCGATTCCGGTCCCGGGTGTCGTGACCCCGCGGCCATCTCACGTCGCCCGCCCGCGTCACGCGCGGTGTTTGGCAGTCGGTCGTCAGGCCGGCGATTGCGGGCTACGATTCCGATCTTGACACCAAGTCATAATATTCTTAATCTCAAGTCAATAACTGTCGATCGTCAGCTCGATAGGAACAGGTCCGGATTCTGAACAATGCCAGGCGCACGACGACCCCGGCGCTGCAGCGCGTGTGGGAACACCCAGCACGTCACCCACACGACGACCGACTATCGTGAGTCAGGGCTGGAAAACGTGCAACTGATCAACGCGCCGGTCTGGGAATGCGGTAACGGGCATCAGGAAGTCGAGATCCCGAATGCCGAACAGCTCCACGGACTCCTCGCGAACCTGCTGATCAGGAAGGCGACTGCGCTGACGGGGTCGGAGATCAGGTTCCTGCGAAAAGAGCTCGCGATGAGTGGGAAGGCGTTCGCGAATCAGCTCGGCATGACCCCCGAGCACGTGTCGCGACTGGAGACCGGCCGGCGAGCCATTACCCCGACCATCGATCTACTGGTGCGGCTGGCAGTAGCGTGGGAGCTGACCAGACGGCAACGGATCATGTTCCCGTCAGATCTCCAACCGTTCGTCACCCGACTCGAGGCCGTACCCGATGCCGGCAACCACCGCGTGCAACACCGCGGCGACGCGCCCCCGGACCGGCGGTGGGTCTCGGTATCCGAGTGAATCAAGTCGTGCGCCGGCGACGGGTCCGACATGCCCATCAACTGCGACTTCCTCCTCGACTCCGAGATCGACGACGACGATATGGGTGGCTGGGTGGCATTCGCGCGGGCACTGCGGGATCATGGGAGCAACGGCGAGGTAACCGGGGTGTCGAGGTCGGACTACGGAACGAGGTACAGCGTGGAGGGTTCCATCGAGACCCCCGACGGGCGCAATCCACGAATACGGACGGTCTGGATCGTAGACAGCGAACGCGATGCTCCGCGCCTCATCACGGCGCATCCGTTGAGGAAACGCGATGCTTGGAGAACATGATCGGATCGTACTCACGGAAGACATTGCGGCCGGCCGCCTGAAGGCGGGTGACGTCGGCACGATAGTGCACGTCCATCGTGACGGCAAGGCCTTCGAGGTGGAGTTTCTCGCCCTGGATGGCAACACGGCGGCAGTCGCGACCGTGGCGGCCGCGCGGCTTCGTCCCGTGACGGCCACCGATCTGACCCACGCGCGCGTTCTGGAGAAGGTCGGGTAGTTGGCGCAGGCGTATCTCCGGCTCGGTCCGGTGGCTGTTCTGGCGTGTTCCGGCAGGTTCCGATCGAGCACATGTGGGGAGAGACCGCCGGCTGGGGCGCGTTGACCGGATTCGACGGACCGACGCGGGCCGGGTGGCCGACCTGGTCCGTCAGCAGGCCCCGAAGCCCGAGCACCAGACCGCGAGCCGGGCCGTCGACGACTTGGTCGTGATCGCCGAGTTCCGCGATCCGATCTATCCGGGGTTGGTGTCGACGGGTAGGGTGGAGCGCGGTGGCGACTGGCCGTTCCACGCGGTGATCAACGCCGAGAAATTCCACGCACTCCAGATCCTGCTCTACACCCACGACTCGAGGCCGCGCCCAATGCCGGCAACCACCGGGTGCAACACCGCGGCGACGCGCCCCCGGACCGGCGGTGGGTAGCGGTATCGGCGTAGAGTCAACCGGAGCAAGCCGGTCAAGGAGATGGTTCTCCAGGGCGGCGAGCTGCGCCTCCGCCTTGAGCACCTTGAAGCGGCGCGGCGGCATACAAGCGGGAGGCAGGAACGGCCGCGTCACCCTCTGGCGGCTGATCCATGCGGCCCTTCAGGCCACGGACCGTGATGCCCAGCAGTTCGGCAGCCTTGGCTTCGGCGATGGCGCCTTCCGCCACGGCGCGAACGCACAGCCGCTCGAACCGTCCGGACTGCTCGGCGGGCATCGCGCGAGGCTCGTCGTACGGCGGACGGGTCCAGCCCAGGCGATAGAAGTCGCTGAACAGCCGCCGGCACAGCGCGTTGGTGAAAACGCCGAGCGTCTGGCAGCGCTGCGTCAGAGACTGCACACTCACGCCGAAGAGCCTCTTCAGGTCAAAGAGTTCACTCCAGCCGATGGCCGTGCGGCGTTTACCGATCACAGCCCGAAGCGCATCGGCCGGCATAAGGAATGCGCCGGCGAAACGCTGCGCGGCATTCTCGGCGTCGGTCTGCGGGCCAAGGTCCAACATAATGTGTCCCAATTCGCGGGCCATCGTGACACGTTGGTGTTCGCCCCACGTCGTGCGCTTCGCGACGATCACCGGCACGAGGCTCCGATTGCCGCATCGGACGTGCGCCGTCAGGCCGTCGACGTCGGTCAGTTCCGTCTCGATCACCTTGATGCCGCGTTCCTCCAGCAGCTCGACCATGTTCGGAATCGGATCGAGGCCCACGCCCCAATAGTCGCGCAAGCTGCGCGCGCCGCGCTCCGCTGCCGCGGGGTCGCCGGCCACCGTATACGGCGCCGCGCGCGGTTGATCCCACGCCACAGTGGGCAGGCCGAGCATTTCCTCGATCGTCAGGTAGCGTTCCACCCGGTGAAGCACCGTGGCTTCGATCCGAGCCTCTTCGCGCCTGCCGATGCGCCGCTTCGTTCGAAACTCGATACCTTCCAGGACGTTGTCCTGGTCGCCGAGCAGGTAGTCGACCGACACATCCAGCCCGCCGGCAAGCGCGCTCAGCGCGCGCGAGCCCGGCATCGATATGTTCCGGTCGTACGTGCTGATCGCCTGGGCCGTCACTCGTCCGTTGATCCTGGCTGCGAGGTCCCGCTGCGACAGGCCGGCCGCCGTCCGAGCGAGTTTGAGCCGTTGACCGATCATGCTATTCCTCCCACGACGGATTTGACACCGCACGCCCGCGACCTGTAGACCTGCGCCGGCAGGGGCCGCACAACGCCTTGCCGGTTCACTGATCCGTCGCTTGGAACACGCGTCTGAACCACTCGACGAACGCCAGGGCAGCGGGGCTGTCGCGGCCGAAATGGTGGGCAGTGATCGCCAGACCATACGGCAAGCCCGGTCTGCGTTGCCACGCCAGCCATGTATGCAACACCGCCTTGAGCCGTTTGGCTTCAGGGAAAGGCGCGCCTCTTTCCCTGGCGTCCGCAGTCGATGTCTCGGCAAGGGGAAGGAGCGCATCCTCGCGGTCCACGAGGTCCGTCAGGATCTCCTCCAGGGCACCCGAGCGCCGATTGTCCGGCATCAGCCAGACACCGACGCGAACCTGGAACCCAACCGCGTCGCCCACGAATCCTCCCGCCGGAATCTCGTCCGGCAGCGCCAGACCAACGTCCTCGAGCCGGTCGCGAACGGCGCGCCACCGGTTCTCGGCCGCTTCGTCGGCGTCCAGTACGAACCCTACGGATTGGCCGGTGCTGGTGGTGACCGCGGTCTTCATGCCTGCCAACACTTTGTTCCTGCCGCCCGTGCTGGCATCGCTGTATTCCGGCCATTTGATATCGACACCAGCATGGTCGATTCCGTGTCGTGACAAAAGGTGTTCGATGACGAACCTGTCGTCCTTGCCTTCAACACGGAGGATGGAACGGTCGTTTCCGGGCATCAGTTACCGCACCTCAATGTCCTGTTCCACGGCGATCGCAATCTCCTCGCCGGGAATACACACGGCCTGCTCCAACGACGGATGCACTTTCTGGATGGCAACCTGCTCCGCGAGGTCCGGCCTGGACCGGACCAGCGCCCCGAGTGCTCGAATGCAATCGAAGCTGTGGGTGGTCGCGAAGACCTGTACGGACGATCGTTGCGCCGCCTCCACGACGAGCCGCCACATGTCTTCCATGACTGTCCAGTGGAACCCGGTGTCGATCTCGTCGATCAGCAGGCACCCGTTCTTCGTACCGACGAGCGCCAGACTGACCGCCAGCAACCGCCGCATGCCTTCTCCATAACCGCCGATCGGCAGCCGGCGGTCGCCGTCTTGGCGTCCCACGAGAATGCCACCTCGTTGCCGCCCGTCACTGGCCAGGAAGTGGATGGAGTCGATCTCCGGCATGAGGAGGCGCATGGCCTGCACGATCTCTGCCTCGCCACCTTCGGCCAGCACCGCGTTCCACGCGGCCCGCATCGATGACGGATCGAAGTTGAGAAAGCGAACGGCACCCTGGGATGGTCCGTTGCGCGTGGAACCCGTCCAATAGCGATGCAGGATCGTGCCGTTCTCGGAGACCGGCAGCACGATTGGTTGCTGTTCGTCGCGGGTGATCCGCAGCCCGAACGCCGGCTCGAGCTCTTCGTCCGGGTCAAGCCGTCGCCGACGCTTCGTGGTCGTATCCCATCGATCGGCCTCCTCGCCAACCTCGTCGAGGGACAATATCGTGGCCGTCAGGTGCTGCCGGCTGCCAGCACACGACAGCTCGAAACTGGTTCCCGGCGCGTACCGGTGACCGTAAAACACGTGGGAGATGTCGGGTCCGTACCCCATTTCGTGCTCGACCAACTCGGCGCGGCGCACGGCTGACTCGTACAAGGCAGTGGGGCGCCCCCCCGACACGAGCAGCTCGGCGGCCTCCAGAATCGACGTCTTGCCACAGTTGTTCTTGCCGACCAGGAGGTTGACGCGCGACAGGTCGGTCAACCGGTATGACTCGAAGCCGCGATATCTGTCCAGCGCAAGCGTCTTCAGCATCATGTTCCTCGCCCTAGAGTCACTGAACACCTTGGATGATAGCCCCTGGACGGCGTTCGCCATCGTGCCGGGCGAACGCGGGGCCGGGCGGCCCGCGGAGGGACGACACTGCCGTGCAGCGTGGACGCCAACGGTCGGTCAGTTGACGACGATCTTGGCTACGGTAACACCGTGGCGATCACCATCGCCCGCAGGCGGGGCCTTGCCGAACCCGGCATTCTCCGCTGATCGTGACGGATCCCTCCGCGTTTTTTGCCATCCCGCTGGTGGACGAACATGTGCCGCGTAACAGGAAATGCCAATCAAAAATGTGACTTTGAAACAGCCTATCGCCCATGGTACATTCGTTCGGGACCATGATCTATCGAGATTTGGCATCCGAACTGGCGCACGCCGCGACCTGGGCGCCGTCCATCACGCTCACCGGCCCCCGGCAGAGCGGCAAGACTACCCTGTGCAAAGCGGCATTCCCCAATCATCCCTACCACTCGCTCGAGGCGCCCGACGAACGAGCCTTCGCGACCGAGGATCCGAGGGGGTTCCTGGCGCAATTCCCGGACGGCGCCGTCCTCGACGAGGTGCAGCGCGTCCCCGACCTGCTCTCCTACCTGCAGGGCATCATTGACGCCGACCCGGCGCCCGGGCGCTGGATTCTCAGCGGCTCGCAGAATTTCGCGCTGCATGCATCGGTCAGCCAGTCGTTGGCTGGACGAACGGCGGTGCATCAGCTCCTGCCGCTGAGCTGGGACGAAATCAGGCGCTTTGCCCGGCACCCCGCCAGTCTCGAGGAGGCCCTGTTCAGCGGCGGCTATCCCCGCATCTTCGATGAGCGACTCAATCCCTCGGACTGGCTGCGCTCCTACGTCGCCACCTATCTGGAGCGGGACGTGCGCGGGATCAGCAACGTGGGGGACCTCACCACGTTCCAGCGCTTCGTCGAACTCTGCGCCGGGCGCACCGCGCACCTGCTCAATTACTCGTCCCTGGCTGACGACTGCGGCATCTCCCAGCCCAGCGCCAAGGCCTGGTTCAGCATCCTGGAAACGAGCTACATCGCCTTTCATCTGCCGGGGTTCAACCTCAAGCTGCGCAAACGACTGGTGAAGATGCCGAAGCTGTATTTCCATGACACCGGTCTGGCCTGCTGGCTGCTGGGAATTCGCGAGCCCGAACAGCTTCGCTCGCACCCGCTGCGCGGCGCGCTGTTCGAGACCTGGGTCGTCTCCGAGGTGCTCAAGCATCGCACCCATCATGGCGAACACGGGGGCCTCTCGTTCTACCGGGACCGCAACGGCGCCGAGCTCGATCTCATCGTCGAGGAACCGGACGGCCTGACGCTTGTCGAAGCCAAGTCTGCCGCCACGCCGTCGTCGAGCCTGTTCGAGGGCGCCACACGCGTCGGCCGGCATCTTCGCGATCTGCGCCCGCGCTGTGACCTGGCCGTGGTCTACGGCGGCGAGGATTTCCAGCAGCGCACGGACAGCCTGCTGATTCCGTGGCGGCTCGTGCGGGCAGCGGCCCCGCCAACGGTTGATCCCGCGGTTCACGTGTTCGCCGACGACCGACCGGTGGCCGGCGCCGACATCCTCGCGCTGTTTCCGAACCGGACCTGGAAACGGGCCGGGACCGACGCACACGGCCGGGCGACGCTCGATCTGCGTCCCGGTCATCTGCCGCTGACCGTGTTCGTCGCCAGGGACGGATTCGCGGCACACCTGGAGCCGGAGTGGATACCGGACGAACGCTCGCTCCATGTCCAGTTGACGGCGCAGCCCGGCGGCGGTGCGTACATTGCCACAGGAATAGAGCCGGACAGCGACATCGACGTCGTCGTCAACGGCAAAGCGGCGACCATCCGCGTTGTCGAAGGGGAACGTCGGGTTCTGGAGTTCGACGCCGCGGAGGGAATAGACCCGACCGACCCGGGCCGGGCGTTCCACCGGCGGTGCATGCTGCTGGTGGTCAAGGTCGTCGGAGAAGCAGCCCTGTTGCACTATTTCCCGTCTGACGGAACGGGGCAAAGCGCGCCGTCGATGAAAGAAACCTGAGACTGGTAGACTTCTCGCAATGAGCCTCACCCACCCTACGCTGAAGAGTTGGCGAACCTTCAAGTCGGGGCGCTTCGTGCAGTTGGCCGCGCGGCATTCATGACGGACGCCGCGCCACTCGCCGAACGCGCACCCGCCAACGCCGTCGAGGTCCGCGCGCGGCTGGTCGAGGCGCTGCAGCTCGATCTGGTCGGCCCCTGGGCCGGGCACACGCTCGCCGCGGAGCGGCTGCGAAGCTGGGAGCGGCCGTCGAACTGGTACTTGACCGGCTTCCTGATTCCATCCGGTTCGCCGCCCGAACTACGCGCCGATGCCGACGAGGATGACGACCTGGACGAGGTTCCGGAAGCGGCGGGTCTCGCCGAAGAGTCGAACGAAGAACGCAAGACTGCGAAGAAGGGCTATTTCCCATCGTCGATGGGGCTGAGCTTCCTGGCGCCGGGGGCCTGCCGCGCGCTGACGGTGACCGTGCGCTGGGGCGACTACTCGCTGGTGAAGATCGCAGGCAAGGACAACGCGACGACCACCGTCTGGCAGCGGGCGCCGCGCGAGGCGGCGATATCGATTCCGCTCGGCGGCGCCGCGGGGCCGGTCCCGGCCGACGTCACCGGGTCGAGCGGCCTGCAGCTTCATGTGATCGAGCGGCAGATTGTCGCGGAGGAGTTGAGCGGGGCGCCGCTGCCCGCGGGCACGCGTTCGGTGTCGTGCTTTCTGGTCAACCGGCGCAAGCCTGACGACGACCAGCCCGACCGTGCCTATGCCTTTCAGGCCGAGATGGAGGTGCGGGCGGGAGACGGCTTCGTGCCGCGACCGGACCTGCGCGGCGCGTACGCGGCGGAGTGGGACGACCAGGTCGCCGACCTCCACTATGCCGATACGCCCGAGTACGCCACCGGTCATGGCGTGTCGGCCGAGTGGGAGCTCGTGGACGGGCACTGCCGGCTGCTGCGCACGGTCTGGATCGGGCGCGCCGAGGTCGAGAAGACGGTCACCGTCGACGCCAGCGGCGTCGAGCTCTCGATGGAGACACTCGGGACGCTGGCTGACGGTGAGGCCGCCGCCGCGGCACTCGATCCGCTGGTCGTGCAGTACCGCGCCTGGATCGACGCGCGACGCCGAGATATCGCGGCGCTGGACGGCGCGCGGCGCGAGACCGCCGAAGAGTTGCTGCGGCTGGCCGGCGTCGCTGCCGACCGAATCGAACGGGGCATCGCGCTGCTGGCGTCTGATGCGGATGTCCTCGACGCCTTCCGGTTGGCGAACCGCGCCGTCGCCAGCGCCTTGCGCCAGCGGCTTGGCGAGCAGCTCGGGCACGACTCGCCGCGCTGGCGCCCCTTTCAGGCGGCCTTCATCCTGCTCAACCTGTCCGGTCTCGCCGACCCGCGGGACGCCGACCGCGAGACGGTCGACCTGCTCTTCTTCCCGACCGGGGGCGGCAAGACCGAGGCGTATCTGGGACTGGCGGCGTTCACGATGGTGTTGCGGCGGTTGCGCCATGCGGACGACGGCGGGCTGGCGGGCGCCGGTGTGAGCGTGATCATGCGCTACACCCTGCGCCTGTTGACGCTTGACCAGTTCGGGCGCGCTGCCGGGCTCGTCTGCGCGCTGGAGCTGGAGCGCGAGGCGAATCCCGCCCGCTACGGCGGCTGGCCGTTCGAGATCGGTCTGTGGGTGGGCAAGGCGGCGACGCCCAATGTCCTGGGCCGCAAGGGTGACAGCCGCACGGACTCGGCCCGCAACAAGGTGCGGCGGTTCAAGAACGACCCGCGAGGGACGCCGTCGCCGATCCCGCTCGAGACCTGTCCCTGGTGCGGGACCCGCTTCGAGCCGGCCGCGTTCACGCTGCTGCCGGATGACGACCGGCCCGGCGAACTGCGCATCTGCTGCACGAATTTCGAGTGCGACTTCAGCGGCGGTCGCACGCTGCCGATCGTGGCCGTGGACGAACCGCTCTACCGGCGGCTGCCGGCGTTCCTGATTGCCACGGTCGACAAGTTCGCGGCGCTGCCGTGGGTGGGCGCAGCCGGCACGCTGCTGGGCGGCGCGGACCGCTGCGATGCCACCGGTTTCTACGGCGCCGCCGAGCCTGCGCGGGGCCGGCGTCTCGGGGCGCCGCTGCCCCCGCCCGACCTGATCATCCAGGACGAGCTGCACCTGATCTCCGGACCGCTCGGCACCATGGCCGGGCTCTACGAGGCGGCCATCGAGGCGCTCTGCGTGCGGGTGATCGACGACCGTCCCGTCAAGCCGAAGATCGTGGCCTCGACGGCGACCGTGCGGCAGGCGCGAGACCAGATCCAGGCGCTCTTCGCGCGCCCGGTCACCCAGGTGTTCCCGGCGCCCGGACCGGACCGGCGCGACGCCTTCTTCGCGGCGACCAGTCCCGCGGCCGTGACGCCCGCCCGGCTCTACGCGGGAATCGCGGCGCAGGGCCGCAATCCGAAAGTGCTGATGCGCCGTGTGCTGCTCGCGCTGATGGGCGCCGCGGAAACGGCCTGGCGGGACGCCGGAGGGCGCAGGAACCGCGACAACCCGGCCGACCCCTACATGACGATGCTGGGATACTTCAACAGCCTGCGCGAGCTGGGCGGAGCGCGGCGCATTCTGGAAGAGGAGGTGCAGAACACGCTCAGGGAAGTTGGGCAACGGAAACGCCTCGACGAGGACCGCGGGCTTTTCCGGGATCGCCGGACGTTTTCGGAGGTGGTGGAGCTGACCTCCCGTGTCTCGACCGACAAGGTGGCCGAAGCGCGGCGGAAGCTCGAGTGCCGCTTCCATGAGCCGGACCGCGTCGACTGCGCGATCGCGACGAACATGATCTCGGTCGGTCTCGACATCCAGCGGCTCGGGCTGCTGGTGGTGCTTGGCCAGCCCAAGACCACGGCCGAGTACATCCAGACGACCAGCCGCGTCGGCCGCGACGACGCCCGGCCCGGGCTCGTCGTGACGCTGCTGAACGTCCACAAGCCGCGCGACCGTTCGCATTACGAGCGGTTCCGGCACTACCACGACACCTTCTACCGCTCGGTGGAGGTGGGCAGCGTGACGCCCTTCTCGGCACGCGCCCTCGACCGCGGGTTCGCCGGGGCGCTGGTCGGCTTCGCCCGCCACGCCGAGCCGTTGCTGACCCCGCCGGAGGGGGTCGCAGAGATCGTCGGCGTGCGCGCCGGTCTGGAGCGCAGGCTGCTCGATGCGTTGCTCGATCGCGTGCGTGCGCAGCCGTTCGCCGACGAAGCGGAGCTCGAGGAACGCCTGCGGAGCGTGCAGAACCGGGTCGTCGACCTGCTCGATTCGTGGCGCACGGTGCTGGAGGATCATCAGGACGCCGGCGTCACGATGCAGTATCAGAAGCATGAACGGACGATCCTCAAACCGCTGCTGCTCGAGATGCTCGACAGCGACACCAGATCGGCGCATCACCGGAAGTTCCGGGCCAATCGCTCGCTGCGCGACGTGGAGCCCGAGGTCAACTTGTTCCTGAAAGATCCAGGCGCATGAACCTGAGAGCCGCCGGTCAGCTCCGCCGCAGCCAGGTGATCACGACCTACGGGCCGGGCGCCCTGATCGACTTGCCGAAACACTCGGCGATCGTCGGCGGGCTCGACACGTGGCCGGCGACCAGCACGCTGGATCAGATTGTCGAGCCCCGCCTCGCACGCAAGCTCCAGATCATGACCGGCGTCCCCACGCCGGCGCTGTTCGCTCCCCCGCCGGATACGGACACCTCGGGCAGGAAGAAACCGGGCATCGGGGCGTGGCGCTTTCCCGAGTGGTTCGTCGTGCCCGAGCCGAACGCGAGCGGCGGACGCGAGCGATCACGGCGGCTCGTGCATCGCAAGGCGCTCGACGAGCGCGGCCGGTTCGATGGCCGTCAGGTCGTCGCCACCCGCTTCGTCCGGGCCTGTCCCAGAGGGCACGTGGACGATCTGGACTGGCGTCGCTTCGTGCACGGCGCCGACGACTCGTGCCCGAAGACCCGGCAGCTCTGGCTCGACGAGCGCGGCACGACCGGTGACCTCGCCAATCTCTACGTGCGGTGCGAGTGCGGGAAATCACGCAACCTCTATGAAGCGACGCTGCCGGACCACCCGCTCGGGACCTGCCGCGGCGCGCGGCCGTGGCTCGGCCGGCACGCGGGCGAGGACTGCCATCTTCCGAGCCGCCTGCTCATCAGGACCGCATCCAACGCCTGGTTTCCCCAGGTGTTCAGCGTACTTTCGATTCCCGATCGCGAGACGGCGGTGGCGACTGCCGTCGCCGAGCTGTGGCCGGAGCTGCAGTACGTCGACGGGCCGGAGCATCTCGCCTTCGCCATGAGAAACCCGGCCGTGGCCGAGCGGCTCGCGCCCTTCAACCCCGGCGACGTCCTCACGGCGATTCAATCCCGGACCGGCGGCGGCGACCAGGGCGAGCGCCCGGTGAAACAGGTCGAGCTCGAGGCGCTCATCGCCGCACCGGAGGGCTTCGGCGACGACATACCGGTCGATCCCGACTTCCACGCGCGGCGGCTGCCCGATCACGTCTGGCGTCGCGCCGCACCTGCCGCCGGCGCCGGACCGTTCTCGACGCGCAGTGCCGGGATCGCGTCCGTCATCCAGCTTCACCGCCTGCGCGAGGTGTTGGCGTTGTGCGGATTCACCCGCCTGGAGCCGGTCACGACCGACATCCACGGCGAGTACGAGAGCGATGTCGAGCGCGCAGCCATCGCACTGGAACCGCGCTGGTTTCCGGCGGTGGAGAACCGCGGTGAAGGGATCTTCCTGCAGCTTCGCGAGGACGCGCTGACCGCATGGCTGAAGCGGCCCGGCGTCAAGCAGCGCATCGATGCGCTCGCGACCGGACACCGGTACTGGTCGGACCAGTGCAGCGGCAAGAGCCGGCGCCCCTTTCCCGGTGGGCCGTACGTGCTGCTGCACACGCTGGCGCACCTGCTGATCCAGTCGCTGGCGATGCGCTGCGGCTATCCGGCGAGCTCCATCCGCGAGCGCATCTACGCCGAGGAGAAAAACGCCGGCATCCTGCTCTACACCGGGAGCGCCGACGCCGAGGGGACGTTGGGCGGCCTCGTCCAGCAGGCGCGCCACATCGAGGATCACCTCGCGCACGCGCTGCAACTGGGCGAGCTGTGCTCGAACGATCCGGTCTGCGCCGAGCACTCGCCGGGAGTCAGCATGGAGCAGCGCTGGCTGCACGGCGCCGCCTGCCACGGCTGCGCGCTGGTCGCCGAGACTTCGTGCGAGATGCGCAACGACTACCTCGACCGGGCGCTCGTGGTGCCCGTGCTCGGCGAGACGGACGCCGCGTTCTTCGGACCCGCGGTATGACCGGCGCGCTGTTCCGCTTGCCGGCGCACCTGCGGACGCGGCTGCGTGCCGCGCTGACCTCGGGCGTGCTGGCGCCCCCCTACCCGCCAATGGCGGTGCGGTCCGCGTTGGGCGGCGGCGCGCACGTCGAGGCGGTCGCGCGATCGCTCGGCGAGCTGGATACGATCGGTGTCTCAGGTCAAGGCTGCGCCGAATGGCTGCGTGGCATCGAGGATGCCAGCGGCCAGCGCCAGGCGCCAGATTTCGTCTGGTCCGGACCGGAGGTGCCGGGTCTGCACGCCCGCGACACCCGCCGCGTGTACGACGAGCTGCTCGGGTCGGCCGAACGCTCGGTGTGGGCGAGCAGCTACGTATTCTTCGACGGCCCGCGCGCGTTCGAGGTGCTGGCGCGGCGCATGGACGAGACGCCTGCGCTGGCCGTCACCCTGCTGTTGAACCTCGAACGCAAGCGGGGCGACACCACGAGCGCGGATCAACTCGTCCGCCGGTTCGCCGACCACTTCTGGGCGCAGGACTGGCCGGGATCGTCCCGGCCGCGGGTCTTCTACGATCCACGTTCGCTGGCGCTGAAACCGAACGAAGAGACCGGCGTCCTGCACGCCAAGGCGGTGGTGACCGACGAGGAAGCGGTCTTCGTGACGTCGGCGAACCTGACGGAGGCGGCGTTCGACCGGAACATCGAGATCGGGCTCCTCGTCCGCGATCCGGCATTGGCCAAGACCGTCATCAGCCATTTCAGGGGCCTGATCGACCGCGCGCTGCTCAAGCCGCTGCCGGCCTAGGCGCCCGCCGTCACGGGAACCCCTCCAGCAACAGCGCCTCCTCTTGCGGTGACACGACAAACAGCGCTCGCGGATACTGCCGGTAGCTGGCGATTGCTGCGTAGATGTTGTACGCCTCCTGCAGATCGAGCGCGAGCCCGGCCAGGTATTGGAGATGCAGGCTGCGGTCGCGATTGATCTCCGCGTCGCGCAGCCAGGGCTCCAGGTCCGGTCCCTGTCCGGCGTAGGTCCGCAGCAACTCGACGGTCGACCCCAGCCCGACCTCGTCCAGCGCCTCCTGGAGCCTCGGGGCCTCCCGCAGCCGCGCCGCGATGGCGTCGCCGTCGAGTCGGGACGGGCCGTCCTGACCGACGAGCACGAGGTCGTAGCCGGCATCGAGATAGTCGCTGTTCCACAGGGTGGCGTTCGGGAACGACCGCACGAAGGTGCCGATCTGACTCTTGGCCGACACTTCGTCCGTCTCGTACAGCGGAACCCATTGCGCGACGACGCCGCCGGGCGTCAGCCGCGCCTTGACCAGCTCGTGGTATTCGAGCGAGTAGAGACTCGCCGCCCCGCGCACCCAGGGGTGAATCGGGTCCGAGGTGATGACGTCGAACTGCTCGTCCGTCGTCGCCAGGAAGTGACGTGCGTCGTCGTAGATGACCTCGGTCCGCGGGTCGGACAGCACGCCGTGGTTCTCGAGGGCGAACCGATCCGACGCCTCGATGACCGACGGCTCAATCTCGCAAATCACGATTCGTTCGACCTCCGGATACTGCACGAACGAGCCGGCGGTCACCCCCGCACCCATCCCGACGATGAGCACACTGCGCGGCGCGCCCTGCACCAGCGCCGGCACATGCCCCAGCATGCGCTGAATCCGCATGTCGAGATCCATCGTCGACGCCACCACCTTGCCGCTGACGTGCAGTTGCCGGTAGCCGGCTTCGCTGTCGGTGACCGCCACCGACGCGTTCACCCCTTCCTCGAGGAAGTGATACCGCTCGACGCTGTCCCAGCCGCCGATGTCGCGGCCGAATGCAATCAGTCCGTTCGGGGTGGCCGGCACCGCCCACACGCTGGCGGCGGCGGTGCCGATGACGGCCGCACCGATCAGGGCGGGCCGCAGGAGGCCGGCCCCGACGGCCGGTCGATCTCCGGGACGGCGCCGGCCGGCGCCCCACATCAGCAGCGCCGCCGCGGCCGCCGCGACAATCAGCACCTGTTGCGAACGCTGGGTCCCCAGCCCGGGGATGACCGCCAGACTGAACGCGATGGTCCCGGCCAGCGCGCCGACGGTGTTGACGACCGAGACCCGCGC
This sequence comes from Vicinamibacterales bacterium, assembly GCA_965220695.1. Taxonomy (GTDB): domain Bacteria; phylum Acidobacteriota; class Vicinamibacteria; order Vicinamibacterales; family UBA8438; genus UBA9620. Next base: position 2,984,628 of record OZ244838.1, read on the forward strand.
CACCAGCCGCCCGGGGTCGGCCTCGCCCTTGTTCGCGGCCGCCAGGGCCAGCGGAAAACTCGCACCCCAGAACACCGCCGCGCCGCCGATCGCCAGACCGCAGCGCGCAATGTCGTAGAGGAAACGCAGCGGACGCGAAGCGTAGACGTCCGGAAAGAACGTCGGACCGACTTCCCAACCTGGAAGCTGATAGCCGACCATGTAGGCTCCGAACGGCACGGCCGCCAGCAGCCCCAACTGGCACCACCCGAGCGCGAGATCGGGACGCTCGACCCGCCGGGCCACCCAGGCGCCGGCGGCGCCGCCGGCACCGAGCCCGCCCAGGAACACCGCCAGGATCAGCGAGAAGTTGTAGACGGTCGCCCCGAACAGCAGCGACAGTTGTCGGGTCCAGACCACCTCTGCGCCCAGCGACGCGAACCCGGAGAGGCCGGCGACCCACAGCACAACCGGGGGCGCGGCCGCGGCGGGCCGCGGCGCCGGAGCCGCGACGGCGCCCTGCGGGTTGCGGGCCGCGAGCCGCAACGCGACCAGCGCCACGGCGAGGTTCAGACCGACCGCGACGAACGTGGCGACGACGGTGTCGAACAGCCGTAACAGGTAGAAGCTGGCAAGCATGACCCCGGCCACGGCCCCGATCGTGTTCGCCGCGTAAAGCTGCCCCGTGCGGGCGACGCCCTCCCGCGTGGCGCCGGTCCATCGCGCCGCGGCCGGCAGCGTCGCTCCCATCAGCAGGGTCGGGGGCAGGAGACAGACGACACAGACCGCGGCCCGCAGCAGGACGCCCCCGAAACCGTATCCGACCGCGGTGACATAGACGGCCTGGGCTGCGGGCAGGACGGCCAGCAGCAGGAGCCCGAATGCAGCGAGCAGCAGCTCCAGACCGGCGTAGACGCGCAACGGATGCCAGGAGACGGGCACCAGGCGAGGCAACGCGACGCTGCCGAGCCCCATCCCGCCCATGAATCCCACCAGCAAGGCCGCCACCGAGATTGACGACGACCCGATGACCAGCCGCAGGACGTGGAACCAGACGAGCTCGTAGATGAGCGCGGCGCACCCGCTGGCCAGAAAAAGCAGCGGCAGCGACCACGTCAGCGGCCGTACGGGCCGTCTAGCCATCCGTCCCCAGTGGTTTTCCGCCAGCCAGAACGGCGATGCAATTAACTTGCATGTAACAAGAAGTTAACCTGGGTTTAACATTGCGAATCATCAGTGAGACGCTGCACTGCTCACAAGCGGCTTTCCGGAGGGCGATTACTCGGTCGTCGGCCTCCTGATTGACGACAGCGGCAACGAAGAGCTCACGGTACACGCGGCGATGAAGGTGATCGGCCGCTGAGCGCCCCGGGGGCGCCCGACTCGCGTACGCTATCATTTCTTCAGTGCTCCGGCTGCGGTCGACCCCCGTCCGTTGTCCACGACTCGAGCCGCGCTCTGAAACATGACCCGCCGGTTTCTGTTCCTGATCTGTCTCGCCGGTCTCGCTGTCGGGACGACGCAGGGACAGACCCCCGACGAACCGCTCACGCTCCTGTATCGAGACACCCGCAGTCCGCTCCCGACGGTGACGGTCGACGGGCAGCGGATGGTGGCCGTGAGCCAGTTGGCGGGGCCGTTCGATCTCACGGTGGACGAGAACCCCCAACCGGGGCGGCTGATTCTGACGCGCGGCACCCAGGTGATCGTGCTGACCGCCGAGCAGGGTCTCGTGTCGGTCTCGGGCCGGATCGTGTCGCTGACGTCTCCCCCACTCGAACGCGATGGTGAATGGTACGTACCGGTCGGTTTCATCGGACAGGCGCTGGCGCTGGTGTCGGACGAGCCGCTCGAGTTCCGGCGCCGCTCAGGCCTGGTCATTTTCGGCGACATCCGCGTCCCGCAGGTCGTCGGCCGTTTTCAGCGCAACGGTGTCCAACGGCGCCTGCGACTCATGATCTTGCCAGCGGCCGGGCACGCGGTCGCGCAGGAACCGGACAGGCTCCTGGTCACATTCGAGGCCGACGCGCTCGACCTGGTCCTGCCGGAGATACCGCTGGACGATCTGGTCGAAGGCCTCCGCGGCATCGAAACGCCGCCCGCGCTCGCCATCGAGCTGCGCGGCCCCCTGGAGTCCTATGAGATCGCCACCGAACCGGCCCTCGCGAACGCCGTCGAGTTGATCATCGACTTGCGGCCGGGCGCGTCCGCCACGCCGGCGCCCGGCGGGCGGCGCCTTGCCGAGACCGCCGCCGACCCCGACCTGCCAGCCCTGGACCTGCTGATTCCAGCCCGGACGGTGCGGACGATCGCGATCGACCCCGGCCACGGCGGCACCGATGCCGGTACTCGTGGTCCGAACGGCACATTGGAAAAGCACGTCACGCTGGAGATCGCTCGCCAGCTCGACAGCCGAATCCGGCGTGATCTCGGGCTGACGGTGGTGCTCACCAGAAACAGCGACACGACCGTGGCGCTGGACGAACGCGCCGCCATCGCCAACAACAACCGCGCAGACCTGTTCATCAGTCTCCACGCCAACGCATCGGTGCGCGAAACGGCGACCGGCGCCGAGGTGTTCCATCTCAGTCTGGCCGAGTACAGTGAAGAAGTACGGGCAGTGGAAGCGGGCGGCCTGCCGATACCGACCGTCGGCGGCGGTTCGCGGACGCTCGATATCGTGCCGTGGGAGATGGCGCAAATGCGGCACGTCTACGAATCGGCGCGCTGGGGCGCGACGGTCGCGCGCGAGCTCGGCCTGCGGCTGCCGATGAGCCCGCGCGGACTCCAGCAGGCGCCGTTCCGGGTACTGGTCGGCGCCAACATGCCGGCCGTGCTGGTCGAGATGGGGTTCATCTCGAACCCCGTCCAGGAGGCGCAGTTGACGTCGCCCTCGTTTCAGGCCTCCATCGTGAACGGCCTGCTGCGCAGCATCATCCAGTATCGGGACGAGATGGCGCGCGGCGTGCCGTTGATCGGCCCGCCCCTCCCGGCCCCCACGGGCCGGCCTGACACGCCTGGGAGCCAGCGTCCGTGAAACCCGGCTTCTGGATTATCGGGTTGGGCGGCGCCGCCGCCGTCGGCATCTGGCTGCTCTTCGTCGAACTGCCACGCCGGTACCCGGCGGAACCGGTGGCGGCCGGCGATCGCGCGGCAGCGATGCCGGCCGAGGGCGACACGGTCGAAGCCACCCTGTTCTACATCTCCGACGACGGGATGGGGCTGGTCGGCGTCGAACGCCGCCTCGAGCGCCATGCGGCGCCAGCGGCGCAGGCGCGCCGCATCCTGGAGGCCCAGCTCGCCAAACCGGCGCCGCCGTTGCTGACGCCGATTCCCGTCGGCACCCGGCTGCGCGCGGTCTACCTGACCGAACGAGGCGAGGCGTTCGTCGATTTGAGTGCCGAGGTCACCCGGGCGCACTCGGGCGGCTCTCTCGAAGAGCTGTTCACGGTGTACGCGATCGTCAATGCCCTGACCACCAATCTCCCGGCCATCACGGCGGTGCAGATTCTCGTCAATGGCGAGGAAGTCGACACGCTGGCGGGTCACGTCGACCTGCGGCGTCCACTCGAACAGAACATGCAATGGGTTGCCGACCCTGAGGAAGACGACGCAACCGACCTGGCGCCGGTAGAGCCCGCAACATGACAGTGACGTCCAGACTCGACGATCGTCCGGCGGACCGGTTGCGTCCGACCCGACTCACCCCCCACTACCTCGATCACGCCGAGGGCTCGGTCCTGATCGAGGCTGGCCGAACGCGCGTCATCTGCACCGCGAGCGTCGACGACAAGGTGCCTTCCTTCCTTCGCGGCAGCGGCAAGGGCTGGGTCACGGCCGAGTACGGCATGTTGCCGCGAGCCACCGCCACCCGCACGACGCGGGAGGCGAGCCGCGGCAGGCAGGGCGGGCGCACACAGGAGATTCAGCGTCTGATCGGCCGCTCGCTGCGGGCCGTGACCAGCCTCGAAGCGCTGGGTGAGCGCACGATCTGGATCGATTGCGACGTCATTCAGGCCGACGGCGGCACGCGCACCGCCGCCATCAGCGGCGGGTTCGTTGCGCTCGTCTTCGCGCTGCAGCGGTTGAAGGAACGGGGTGCCGTGAAACGGGTGCCGATCACCGATCACGTCGCCGCCACCAGCGTCGGCATCGTCAACGGCCTCCCGTTGCTCGACCTCGCCTACGAAGAAGACTCGCAGGCCGACGTGGACATGAACGTGGTGATGACCGGCAACGGCCGGTTCGTCGAAGTGCAGGGCACCGCCGAAGGCGCGCCATTCACCCGCACTGCCCACGATACGCTGCTGGCGCTGGCCGAGACCGGTATCGGTCAACTGGTCGCACTGCAACGCGAACTGATTGGCGACCTGCTGTAGGAGCCCCTGGTGAGAGCCCCGCGGCGCTCGCCCGGCACCACTCCCGCGATCATGACCCGGCGTCCGGTCCGGCTGCTCGTGGCGACGACCAACCAGCACAAGCTGGGCGAGATTCGCGGCATTCTCGGCCCGCTGCCGCTGGCGCTTGTGACCCTCGCCGGCCAGCCGCCGATCCCCGCACCGGACGAGACCGGTGCGACCTTCGCCGAGAACGCGAGGGTCAAGGCCAGGGCCTACGCTGCGGCGACTGGCGAGCTCACGGTGGCCGAAGACTCCGGACTGGAAATCGACGCGCTGGGCGGGGCGCCCGGGGTGCGCTCGGCGCGCTTCAACGGCGCGACCTACGCCGACAAGTTCGCGGCGATCCAGCAGATGCTGGCGGCGCGCGGCGCCGACACGAGCACGGCCCGCTTCGTAGCCGCACTGGCCCTCGCCCGCCCGGATGGCGTCGTCTGGGAGACGACCGGCATCGTCGAGGGACGGATTCAGCTCCCGGCACAGGGCGCCGGTGGATTCGGGTACGACCCGATCTTCTTCTATCCGCCCTTGGGCCGCACGCTGGCGGAAGTGTCGGCCGCGGAGAAGGCTGCCGTGAGCCACCGCGGCCAGGCGTTTCGCGCGTTACGCGACTATCTGCGGTCGTGGTTGGCGTAACGGTCTCGAGCGGCGCCGCGCAGTATTCAAACCGGCCAGTCGCGCAGCATCCGCTCCGTTTCCTCGGCGTGCGAACTCTCGTCCCGAATCATGTCCTCGAGCTGCACCATCAGCCCCTTGTCACCGTATGCCTCGGCATCCCGCGCGCGCTGGGTATAGTCGTCGATCGCCTGCCGCTCGACGGTCACCACCGCCTCGAGCATCTCGCGATTCGAGTGGGCCGGCGGCACCGGACGCGCCACGGTCGTCGGTTCTCCCCCCAACGCCACGATCTTGTTGGCCAGATACAGTGCGTGCATCTCCTCGTCCGAGACTTCGGCTTGAAAGAACTGCGCAAGCTGCGGCCGATATGGACCGGTGGCCTTGGCGGCGTAGGTCAGATATTGCGTGATGGCGCCCAACTCGGCCGCCAGATCGCCGTTCAGTCGTTCGATCAACTCGTCCCTGGTCATGAACTCCCCGCCTTGAGCGCAGACCGCGTCAGCATTGAACGCTCGCGTCACACGGGCGTATCCGGCGCGTGCCTGTCATCGTTCTCATGCGTCCGGTGCTCGGACGCCCGCCAGTATATACGGGCTTCGGACGGCGTGACGCGCGCGTCATGCCCCGCTCCCCTGTCCTCCCGTGTCGTGGGGCAACCGGATGGTGAAGACGGCGCCGCCGCCGTCCCGGTTCGCGGCAAAGACCGAACCGCCGTGCAACCCCACCAGGTGCTTCACGATCGCCAGACCCAGCCCGGTGCCGCCGGGGCTGCGTGTGCGCGCATCGTCGACCCGGTAGAACCGCTCGAAGATCCGGATCAGGTCGGTATCCGGAATGCCTCTGCCCCGATCGGCCACCGACAGGCATACCAGCCCGTCACGGACATCAGCGCCCAGTTCGATGACGCTCCCGTCGGAGGCATAGTTGACGGCGTTCTCGACGAGGTTCCGCAGGGCGTCGTGCAGCTTGATCGGATCGGCGGTCATCGTGCCGGCCCCCTCGGCGACGACCGTCTCGACATGCTGCTCCTTCGCGTGCACGATCGGCGCCAGCTCCGTGACCACCGAGGAGAACATCGACAGGACCGAGCACTCGGTCCGGTGGAGCGCTTCCTGTCCGGCATCGAGCCGCGCCAACTGCAGCAGATCGCTCACCAGGCGCTCCATCCGATGGCTGTTCCTGGCGATGATGGAGACGAATCGCTGAAGCTCGCCGGACAGCCCATCGTCGAGCAGCGCCTCGACGCTGCCGCGGATCGCGGTCAGCGGGGTTCTCAGCTCATGCGAGACGTTGGCGACGAAGTCCTGCCGCACCTGGTCGGCGCGCCGGTATTCCGTCACGTCGTGCAGGACCAGCGCGACTCCCCGCTCGCCGTGTACCGTGAACGGTCTGGCACTCGCGAGGAGCACCTTCGGCGGGTCCGTATTGAGACGCACCTCGCGCGGCGGCGCCGCCTCGCCGGTGCCCATTACCGAGATCAGCCGGGCGACGGCGGGGTGCCGGATGAGCTCCACGTGCTGGCGGCCGGTCGGCTCGTCGTGGATGCCGAGCATGCGCTTGACCGAGTCGTTGGCCATATCGACGCGACCCGCTTCATCGATCACGAGCACGCCTTCGACCATCCCGCCGAGAATCGCCTCCGTTCGGGTCTGCTGCCCGCGGAGATCGTCGATCTGCCGGACGAGCGCCTGCGCGGTCTGATCGAGCGCCTTGGCCAGCCGGCCGAACTCGTCAGCGCTCACCTCTTGCCCTACCCCTGACAGATCGCCGACCGCGTAGCGCGCCGCCGCCGCCCCGATGCTGGCCACGCGACGGCGGACACGCATCGAGAAGAGCCGCGTCAGCGCCAACGCGCCGCCCGCCGCCGCCAATGCGCCGGCCAGCAGCGGCCAGACCACCGTCTCCCACGACACGTCCGCCGCCGCACTCAGCAACGCGATCGCGACCGCGAGGCTCAATGCCGCGACCGCCAGCGACGAGACCAGGAATCGAGTGGATAACCGCACGTGACTGAGGCGACAGTGGCGTCAGGGCGTGTCGACGAACTTGTAGCCGAACTGCTTGATGGTCACGATATGGTCGACCATGGCCGGCAGCTTTTCACGCAGCCGCCGGATATGCACGTCGACCGTACGGGTCCCGCCTGTGTACTGATAGCCCCAGACGTCCGACAGCAGCAGGTCGCGTGACAGCACGCGGCCCCGGTGCTCGATCAGATACTGCAACAGCAGGAATTCCTTGGCGGTCAGGCGCACGCCGCGTCCGGCAGCGGTCACTTCGTGCCGGTCCAGATCGATCACGAGCGGTCCGACGCGCAGGATTCGCTCCGGTCCGTACGGCTGCGTGCGGCGCAGCACGGCCCGCACCCTGGCCACCAGTTCGCGGGGACTGAACGGCTTCGTGACATAGTCGTCGGCGCCGAGCTCGAGGCCCTTGACCCGATCCTCCTCCTGCGCCCGCGCGGTGAGCATGATGATCGGCACCGCGGCCGTCGCCGAGTCGGCGCGCATCATCCGGCAGATCTCATGACCGCTGAGCCCCGGCAGCATCAGATCGAGCACGACGAGGTCGGGAAGCTGGCGTCTGACCGCGTCCAGTCCATCGGGACCGGTCGCGAAGAGGTCGCACGAGAAACCGGCCCGCGCCAGATGGTGCGCGACGAGGTCGGCGATATCCTGATCGTCCTCCACGACGAAAATGCGGCTGGACATGTCCTGGTTTCGGGCACTCACTCTGTGACACCACCGTCCAGTCCGTGGTGCCGCACGTCGCGACCCGACACGATGAAGATCGCTTCCTCGGCAATGTTGGTGGCATGGTCTCCGACCCGCTCGAGGTGGCGAGACGCCAGGATCAGGTCGAGCGCCGACTCGGTGAGGCGGGGATTCGCCAGCATGAAACTGAGCAACTCTCGAAACACCTGGTCCTTCAGCCGGTCGAGCGAATCGTCGCGCTCCAGGACGTCTTGCGCCAGCGCGACGTCCTGCGTCACGAACGCGTTCAGCGCGTCCCGCAACATGCGCTGCGCAATATCGCCCATGCGGGGAATGTCGATGAGCGGCTTGACCGCCGGCTGGTCCAGGTAGCGGAGCGTCGCCTCGGCGATATTGACGGCGAAGTCGCCGACCCGTTCGAGTTCACCGTTGATCTTCACACCCGAAACGACCATTCGCAGGTCGGTGGCGACCGGCTGGTACAACGCCAGCAAACGAAAGCAGCGCTCGTCGATCTCGATGTGCAGCCGGTTGATCGGGTCGTCTCCGTTCAGCACCTGCTCTGCAAGATCGCGGTCACGGTCGACCAGCGACTGCACCACACGCCGAACCTGTTCCTCGGCGGCGCCAGCCATCACCAGCAGGCGCCGTTTCAGGTGCTCCAGTTCTTCCTCGAAGTGCCTGGTCACACGCGGCGGGTGTGCCGTCACGATCTCCTCCAGGCCGAGCGCCACTACCCGAACCTGCCGGTGACGTAGTCTTCGGTCAGTGCCTCGGTCGGCGCGGTGAACAACCGACTGGTCGGATCGTACTCGACCAGCTTGCCCAACCAGAAGAACGCAGTCCAGTCGGATACACGCGCCGCCTGCTGCAGGTTGTGGGTCACGATCACAATCGTGTATTCGCTCTTGAGCTGATACACCAACTCCTCGATCCGCTGGGTGGCGATCGGGTCGAGCGCCGACGCCGGCTCGTCCATCAGCAGCACCTCCGGCTCTACGGCCAGCGCCCGCGCGATGCACAGCCGTTGTTGCTGCCCCCCCGACAGCGTCAGCGCCGAGTCTCTCAGTCGATCACGCACTTCGTCCCACAACGCCGCCGCCTTCAAGCTGGATTCCACCCGATCTTCGAGCTCCACGCGCGACGCCGTGAGGCCGTTCACGCGCAGGCCGTAGGCGACGTTCTCGAAGACCGACTTGGGGAATGGATTCGACTGCTGGAACACCATGCCGACCCGCCGCCGCAACTCCACCGGATCGGTCTCCGGGGCGAAGATGTCCTGACCGTCGATGCGGACGGTCCCGGTGACCCGCACGCCGGGCACGATGTCATTCATCCGGTTCAGCGTCCGCAGAAACGTACTCTTCCCGCACCCGGAGGGACCGATGAAGGCGGTGACCTGTTTGGCCGGAATCCGGATCGTGACGTGATCGAGCGCGGTCGTCTCGCCGTAGTAGACGCTGAGATCGTCGACGACGACCTTGGCGGGCGACTCGACCGGTCCACGCCGGCCGGCCGGCGGCGCCTCGGCGAGCACGCCGATGACCGGAACAGCCGCCGGTTGCGAATACCGAATATCCACTCGTCCCTCTACCTGGTACCGGTGTCGGCTAGCGCTGGTACCGATCGCGCAACCACGCCGCCATGCCGTTCATCGCCAGGAGCAGCGCCAGCAACACAATGATACCGGCAGCGGCGTTCTCGACGAACGCTTCCTGCGGCCGGGAGACCCAGTTGAACACCTGAATCGGCAGCACCGAGAACGGGGACCAGATGCCGTCAGGCGCGAACGGCACGTAGGTCAAGGCGCCGATGGTGATCAACGGGGCCGTTTCGCCGATCGCCCGGGACAACGCCAGCATCGTGCCGGTCAGGATGCCCGGCAGCGCGGCCGGGAGCACCTGGTGCCAGATGGTCTGCCAGCGGGTCGCACCGAGCGCGTACGAGGCCTCGCGCAGCGACGGTGATACCGAACGCAGCGCCTCGCGAGACGCCAGGATGACGATCGGCAGCACGAGCAGCGCCAGGGTCGCCGCCCCCGCGAGGACGCTGCGCCCGAAGGCGAGCACGCGCACGAACAGCGCCAGACCGAGAAGACCGTAGATGACCGACGGCACCCCCGCCAGGTTCGCAATGTTGATTTCGATGAGCCGGAACCAGCGGTCACGGGTCCCATATTCTTCAAGATAGATCGCCGCCCCCACGCCCACCGGCACCGCGAGCACGGCTGTCGCGGAGATGACCCAGACCGTCCCCAGCAGCGCAGCGTAGATGCCGGCGTCCTCGGCGCGGCGGGACGGCAGGCTCGTCAGGAAGTCCCACGACAGCCGTCCCAGCCCCGCGCTGAAGATCGCGGCCAGCAGGGCGCCGAGCACGATCAGGCCCAGCAGCGTGGTCGCCAGACCGGCCCCGTGAAACGCCAGATCGAACAGGCGCGTGCGGAACCGGCGGGTCACGAGTACCCCTCCCGGAACCGTTCGCGCAACCAGTGGCTCATCACATTGAGCAGAAAGGTGCTGAGGAACAGCAGCATGCCGACCGCGAAGATCGTGCGATAGGCGAGCGTGCCTGCCGGGGTGTCGCCCAGACTGACCTGAACGATATAGGCCGTCATCGTTTCCACCGGGACCAGCGGATTGGCGGTGAGGCGCGGTTGCTGTCCGGCCGCGATGCTGACGATCATCGTCTCGCCGATGGCGCGCGAGGCCGCCACGATGCCCGCCGCCGAGATGCCCGAGAACGCGGCCGGGAGCACGACGCGGAGCGTCGTCTGCATCTTGCTGGCCCCGAGCGCGTGGCCCGCTTCCCGCAGTCCGGACGGCACACCGCGCAGCGCGTCCTCGGACAGCGACGAGACCATCGGCAGGATCATGATGCCCATGACCAGTCCGGGACTCAGCGCGTTGAAACCGGACAGCGTCGGCAACACCTGTTGCAGCAACGGGGTCACGAAAAGCAGCGCGAAGTAGCCGTAGACGACGGTCGGCACGCCGGCCAGCACTTCCAGCACCGGCTTGACGATGCGCCGCACCCGTTCAGGCGCGTACTCGCTGAGATAGATCGCCGTCAACAGACCGGCCGGCACCGCGACCGCCAGGGCGATGCCCGCCACCAGCAGCGTGCCCGCCACCAGCGGGAGCACACCGAACGACTGCCGAAAGAACAGCGGCGTCCACACCGTCCCGCCGAGGAACTCGAACGGCGACACGTCACGAAAAAAGCGCGCCGTCTCGACCGCCAGCACGGAAAGGATCCCAACCGTCACGAGCACCGACACCCCCGCGCAGGCGCGCAGCACCCATTCAATGAGTGACTCCATACGCGCGCGCCGTCTGGGCGACATGATGGTCTGTTCCGGGAGCCCGTCGATCGAAGGCGGCAGAAGCGGTCAGCGCGCGCCGGCGGTGAGCAGTTCCGCCAGCGGGGTCATCTCGGCTGTTTCTTCATACATCGTGCCGTCAACGCGGTCCTTGAATCTGCTCCGGACGAGCACGTACTCTTCGCTGGTCAACGGAACGTAGCCGACCTCGCGCACGAGATCGGCGCCTTCATGCAGAATGAAGTCCACCAACGCGACGACATCGGCTCGGACCAGCGAATTCAGATTGACGTAGATATAGACCGGACGGACCAGCGGCTGATAGGTGCGATTCCGCACCGTCTCCGGCGACGGCGCGATGGCGCCGGCGCCATTGCTGTCATTACCATCGTCGATCGGGATCAGCTTGAGCCGATTGCGGTTCTCGCGATAGTAGGCGTAGCCGAAGAACCCGAGCGCCAGCTCGTCGGTGGCGACCCCCTGGACCAGCACGTTGTCGTCTTCGCTCGACGTGAAGTCGCCCCGGCTGGCGCCATCCTGACCGACGATGGCCAGCGTAAAGTAGTCGAAGGTCCCGGAGTCGACGCCGGGTCCGAACAGATGCAGCTCGCGATCGGGCCACTCGGGCCGGACCCGATTCCAGCGCGTGACCACGCCCTGCGCCGCCGGCGCCCACATGCGCTCGAGATCCCGCGGGGTCAGCGTATCCACCCAGTCGTTGTCGGGATGCACCACAACGGTGATGCCGTCATAGGCCACCGGCAACTCGATGAACCCGATGCCGGCCCGGGTGCATTCCGCGATTTCGACCGATCGAATCGGGCGCGATGCATCGGAGATGTCGATCTCGCCCGCACAGAACTTCTTGAAACCGCCGCCGGTCCCGGAGACACCGACCGTGACACGCGCCGTTGGATGCGTACGTTGATACTCCTCGGCGACTGCTTCGGCGATCGGGAACACCGTGCTGGAGCCGTCGATCGCGATCACCGGAGTTGTGCCGGCGCCACCGCCGGCGCCGCCGCATGACGCGAAGAGGCCAACCAGCAGCGCCGCAGCGGCCGATCGGCCGGCCACGAGGCAGCGGTGTCCGGGAGGGGGACACGTGACGACACCGCCGCGATCGGTCTGGTCGATCCGGCCGGTGCGGAACGGTGGGCGGTGGTCACGAGTCGACACGGTCGTGGTGCGCGTCCTCTACGAACCGGTAGCCGAGCCCGAAAACAGTTTCGATCTGGCCGCCGGCAGGTCCGAGTTTCGCACGGAGCCGCCCGAGATGCACGTCCACGGTGCGACTCTCGATTGTCCCGTCGGCACCCCAGACCCGATCCAGCAGCCACGCCCGGGACATCACGCAGGTCGCACCCTCCCGCCGAAACGCGGATTGAATCAGTGCCGCGATATCCGTGTCGTCCTCGACCACCAGCACGCGCACGACGACGTCGATCCTGACCGACAAGTATTTCGCCGCGATGACGCGACTGTAAATTATGTGTTAACAACATCTTACGCCCACGGTCGGGATCACACCCGAATTTACGTCGATGAAATCGCACCGTCATCGATACGTAACAGTCGGCCGCTACGATGGCCGTCATGAGCATGGTTTCACTCGGTTCGTCCGGCGCCGTCCGGTCTGGCGGAGGGCGTTGGATTGACGCAGCACGTGTCCTTCAAAAGGGATCGGCAATGCGAAGCGGGTTGTGGGAAGAGTGTGTGTCGCGGTCCTTGCGGCGGCGCCTCCCCTGTGGGCACAGACAACAGGACACATCGCCGGGACGATCATCGATCAGACCAACGCCATTCCGCTGCCCGGCGTACCGGTCGAGGTGGTCGGAACCACCAACGTCGCCTATACCGACCTCGACGGGCGGTATCAGCTCGAGATCGCGGCGGGCGGACGGTGAACCGGCCGGAGTTCCGCGAGTTGGCGCCGTTCGAGTTCACCGACAACGTGTTGCGGTTCGGACAGCGCGTCGTTCAAATCCTCGGTAGCCCCAGATGACCAACGACTTGTTGAAGAAATCAAAGATCAAGGGGACTGGCAGCCCGTGGCAAAAGCCCCGCTGCATTCGATTGGCGCTGCATCCCGTCTGGCGGCGTTGCTCCTCGGTCACAAATGCCCCAATTTGCTCCCTCGTCGCGCCTTGCCAGCCGGGCCCAGCGCCAATCTCGGTGCAACGCGGGGTTCTACCACGGGCTGCCAGGGCACGTTTGATTCTCGCGCTCGGGTTCCTTCTCTCATACCTTCCCGTGATCCAGGCTCAGACCATTCTGCCCGTCGAGGTCAACTCCACTCCCAGCTCGACGCCCGCGCCCGAGGCGCAAGCCCAGGACGGTGTTGAGGAATCGACCTACGACAGGATCTGGCGGAGGTTTACCGAGTGGTACGTAGACGACTCGAATCCCGTGGTACAGAAGGTGTTGTTCAGTGGACGATTCCAGCACGATTTCGCAGCGATCGATGCCGATGAAGGCGACCATCGCGAGTGGAACGTCCGTCGTATGCGTCTTGGCTCAAGAGCAACGCTTTTCCGCACGTTGACAATTCACGGCGAGGTCGAGCTCAACCCACAGGAAGCCGATCCCCTTTACGTCCGGTTCACAGAATTGTACGCGCAGTGGAGCCGAAGCAGTCACTTCGCGCTGACGCTTGGCAAACAGGGCGTCCCCTTCACGATGGATGGATCGACATCGTCCCGGGAACTCATCACCATCGACCGAAGCAACTTGACCAACAATCTCTGGTTTACCTACGAGTACATTCCAGGTGTCAGTGTTTCGGGTACGTTCGCACCGTGGACCTATCGCGCAGGCGTGTACTCGGCAGGCGAAGCGAACCGCGAATTTGGCAGGTTCAATGGAAACGTATTCGCTCTTGGCGTTCTCGGCTACGACTTCGCACAATCGCTTGGAGTGAACAAAGCACTGCTGACTGGCAACTACGTGCACCAGAAACCCGATGTACGTAACACCTTCACTCAACGGCTCGAGCACGTCCTGTCCATCAACTTCAAGCTCGACGCCGGTGAATGGGGCGTGCGAACGGATGTCTCGACTGGTTCCGGGTATTTCCGACAGAACGACATGCGGGGCGTAGTGGCGATGCCGTTCGTGAACGTCACCGACAAGATCCAGTTCGTCGGTCGCTATACCTTCCTCGACAGCGATGACCCGAATGGCGTTTGGCTCGCAACGTACGAAAAGCGCGTCGTCTCAAACCGGGGCGACCAGTACAACGAGCTGTACCTTGGCGTGAACTACTTTTTCTACGGTCACAAGCTCAAACTGCAGACGGGCGCTCAGTTCACGGACATGAACGATCGCGCTGACGATGGCGGGAACTACTCGGGCGTGTCCTTGATAACCGGCCTTCGTGTTAGTTGGTGAGGGCAAACAACCGGCAGGCGGCGGTGCTGGCCCGCGGCTGCCGGACGTCCGACAACGCTCAATCAAACACCTGAAGATGGCGGAGCGACGCGATTTCCGGCAGACCAAGATCATCTGCACCCTGGGCCCATCCTGCAGCACCCTGGACCAGACAAGGAGGACGGGCTCGGTTTCCATAACCTGCGGGAACCGGCGACCGTGCGGGAGCAACTGGCCCGCGGCGCCTGCCGGCTCGCCGATTCTCTCGACTCGCCCGCAATCGTCGTGATCACGCGACGGGGTCTGCTCGGCCATCTGGTGAGCAGTTTTCGCCCGAAGAACGCTATCATCTACGCCTTCACGAACCTGAGCACCGCGCGCCGCGCGCTGTGGCTGTCGCGCTCGGTCGTGCCGTTCGAGATGGAGCTGTCGGAGGAACCGGACGAAACGGTGGTCGCCGCCTTCGAACCGTTGCGACATCATAGTCGGCTCGTGTCCGGCGACCAGATCGTCGTCGTCTCGGACGTGGCCACGGTCCACGGGAACGTCAGCGCGATACAGGTGCGCACCGTCGACTGACCAGACTCATCGGGAGTACGCATTCGCTACAGACAGGATCAAACCCCATGCCTACACGCAACGCCGCACGCCCCGCGTCACTCGTCAACCTGGGAATGCTGCTGCTGGCCGTCGTCGCGATGGCCGCCGCGGTCTCGGCCGACGACTGGCCGCAATGGCGCGGCGCAGACCGGCTGGCCGTCTGGCACGAGACCGGCATCGTCGATGAGTTGCCCGCTGCGCTCGAAGTCGCCTGGCGCACGCCGATCCGCGCCGGCTACTCGGGCCCGGCGGTGGCCGGCGGCCGGGTGTTCGTCACGGATTGGAACGAGCATGCGAACTCGCGCACCCTCGACGGGACCGAGCGCGTCCTGGCGCTCGACGAGCGCACCGGCGACGTGCTCTGGACCCACGAATGGGAAACGTCCTACCGGATGTTGACGATCAGCTACGCCATCGGCCCGCGATCGACGCCCACGGTGGACGGCGACCGCGTGTACGTCCTCGGCGCGACCGGCCGGCTGTTCTGTTTCGACGTCGAGACCGGCGCCGTCATCTGGGAGAAGGACTATGTCGCGGAGTACGGCACGAGCGTGCCGGTCTGGGGCATCGTGAGCTCACCGCTCGTCGACGGGGACCGCCTGATCACGGTGGTCGGCGGCGAGCCGGACGCGCTCGTGGTGGCGTTCGACAAGCACACCGGCGCAGAGATCTGGCGGGCGATCGAGGTCGAGGCGGAGATAGGCTACGCCCAGCCCGTGATCTACCACGCCGGCGGCGTGCGCCAACTGATCGTCTGGCATCCGCGGGCCCTCGCCTCGCTCAATCCCGAGACCGGGGCGCTCTACTGGGAACAGCCGTGGGAGGTGTCGATGGGCGTGACGGTGGCGACGCCCGTCCGCAGCGGCGACTACCTGCTGGTGTCGCAGTTCTTCAACGGGTCGCTGATGATGCGGCTCAATCCGGATCGACCGGCCGCCACCGAGCTTTGGCGGGGGCAGAGCCGCAGCGAACTGCCCGACGAGACCGACACCATTCATGCGATGGTGACGACACCGCTGATCATCGGCGACTACGTCTACGGGGTCGACAGCTACGGCGAGTTGCGGGGTCTGGACGCGCGGACCGGCGAGCGCCTCTGGATGAGCCCGGACATGACCGCGCAGGCGCGCTGGAGCACCGCCTTCATGGTGCGCCACCAGGACCGCTACTTCGTCAACAACGACCAAGGCGACCTGATTCTTGCCCGCTTCACACCGTCCGGCTACGTCGAGCTCGACCGCACGCGGCTCATCGAACCGACCGGCGGCTCCGGGTCCCTCACCCCGCACGGCCGCATCGCGGAACGCCTCGTCAACTGGTCGCATCCGGCCTACGCCAACGGGCACATCGTGCACCGGAACGACCGCGAGATCATTCGCGCCTCGCTGCGCGCCGCCGACTACTGATCGCCGGGACCGCGCGTTCCTCGATCGAATGCAGCGGGGCTCTTGCCACGGGCTGCCAACCCCGATTCTGCATCCGCGGGCCGTCCGGGCCGGATGCGCCGGCTTCCGGTCGTACGCCGGCGGCGGGCAAGGCAGGAGGCCGCGTGCTCAGCGCGGCAGCCGATACGCGACGATCGCACCCGCTTCGGCGGCCACCGGCAGGTCGAGCCGCTGCTCGGTGATGAGATAGTCGAGGTCGTATTGCCGGGCCAGCGCGCCGGCGCGCTCCACGGTCAGCGCGTCGAACTGGCCGAGGTCGTCGCCCCGCCGGGCGACCCGCCCGGCGATCTCCGACGAATAGATCGCCAGCGCGCTGTCCTTGATCGCCTCCAGATAGACATCGCGCCCGCTGGCGGCCCGCACGCTGATGCCGTAGCGGGCCGCGTGCAGTGGATCGGCCAGGAAATGGGTGCCAACCGGCTGCGCCTGCGCCCAGGCCATCAGATCGGTCCAGTCGCCGGCCGGGGGCCCCACCTCGACGACCGGCCGATCCGGCCGCTCGACGAACCCGCGATACCCGCCCCGCCACATCGCCAACAGTGCGATGACGACGACAAAGACGCGACGGGGCGTCACGACGCCCGCCACGGCCCGCGCGCCAGCGCGGAGCGGGCTCTCGAACAGCAGCCAGGCGAAGAACACCACCCCCACGCCGTCGATCAACCAGAACACCCGGTTGACCTGCAACTGCACGGCCAATGCGACATGGGCGTACGAGAATGGCGCCGACAGCAGAAACACCGCCAGCAGCACCCCGCAGCCCGCGACCAGCGACGCCTCACGGGCGGTCGTCATCCCGAGCGCGCGCCGATAATAGTAGAGCAGGAAGACGAAGACGGCGATGGCCAGATTGCCGAGCCAGCCGGCGAGCGGCCAGCCGGGCATGACCAGGTAATCCTTGGACTCGAGCACCGCCACCCACGTGTCATCCATCACCACGAACTGCCCGAACAGCGGCCCGCCGAGCGCGAGCAGTCCGACCGCGGCGGCCGCCGCCGCCCCAAGCAGCAGCGCCCGCCGCGAAACCGCGCCGCTGAACACCGCCGCCGCCCCGAGCAGGACCGCGTACCAGAACCCGATGGTGGGGTGCACGCACACGGCGCCCGCCACCACCGCGAGCGCCAGCCGGGTGCGTCCCGAGAGGTAGAGCGCCACGGCCGACCATCCCATCGCGAACGCCAGCAGCCGCGGATGGAAATAACCCTCGATCGAGTTGGCGCCGGTATACGGAATGCGGTGACGGAGGGTCATCAGCACCGCCAGACCGCCGATGGTCCACCAACTGCGATACACCGTCAGTCCGATTCTCACGATGGCGGCGTAGAGCAGCAGCCACGTCACGATCTGTCCCGCCAGGAACGCGGTCGGGAGCGACAGTCCGGTCAGCCGAACGACCGGCGCGAACCAGTCGTCGAAAAACAGCAGCCGATCCTGGGCGGCGATCAGCGCACCGTCGTGCGGAAACAGCTCCGGCGCCAGTTCGTGGAGCACGACCGGAATGTAGAACGCCTGATCGGAGGTCCCGTAGTGGTACCCGCCGGAGTTGAGCGTCGCGAGGACACAGAACCCGACGGCGCCGGCGATCAGCAGCGACCACTGACGCCAGGCCGATCCCGGCCGGTGCGTTGCTGCCTCCGTGGTCTCTGGCGTCGGCATCGGTCAGCGGTGAGCGCCGTCTCCGCCGATCTCCTGTTCATTGGCGGATCAGCTTCATTGACGGATCAGCCGGTCGATGAACAGCAACAGGGCGGGCACGCCGTAGAACAGGGCCACGACCCAGAACATGGTCCACTTCTTCGATCGCAACGCCAATCTTGTCACGTAGCGGGCCGACGCCAGCGGCACACGGCGGGTGAACTGCAAAGGATAGATGACGAGCATGCCCGTCAGGTTGAACACCAGGTGCACGAGCGCGATCTGGAGACCGTTGACGGCGTTCGGCCCCGACACGGCCAGCGCCGCCAGCAACGCGGTGACGGTCGTTCCGATGTTGGCGCCGATGGTGATCGGCAACGCCTGTTCGAGCCGCAACAAGCCGGCTGCGCCGAGCGGCACCAGCAGCGACGTGGTCACGGAGCTCGACTGGACCATCGTTGTCACCACGATCCCGGTCAGAATCGAAAGCACGGCACTCGACCCGAGGACCGTCCGGATCAGGTGCTCCGCGCGGGTCTGGACCAGGGACCGCATCACCTTCACGAGCGTGAACAGCATCGTGACGATCAGCCCGCCGGAGAACGCGATCAGGACGAAGCCCTGCCATTGCTCGACCGGGAACAACCAGGCCGCGGCACGCTCCACCGGCGCCAGGGCCAATGTCAGTGCGCCGGCGAACGGGCTCTCGTAGTCGTATCCCCCGATACCTTCCAGCACGCCGGCGAGCGTCACCGCGGTCCGACGCAGATACCCCGTGGCCAGCTCCAGCGGCAGCAGCACGACGACTGTCGCATAGTTGAAGAGGTCATGGCAGACGGCCACGGGGAACGCTTTCTCGAACTCGCCGCGGCGCCCCAGGTACACCATCGAGACCAGCGTGGCGGTCACGGTTGTACCCATGTTGGCCCCCATGATCATCGGGACCGCGCTGACCAGCGGCAACGGTGACTCGGGCGCCGCCGCAAGTCCGACGATGACGGCGGTCGTGACCGAGGAACTCTGCACGACGGTCGTGGCGAGGATGCCCACGATCAGACCCATGAACGGGTTCCGCGTCGCGACGAATATCGCATCGAGCACGTCGGCGCCGAGCAGCTCGAAGCCTTCGCCGAGGCCTTTCACACCGACCAGAAACCCGAACAGGAGGATGATGACGGTGAGCGGCCTCGAAAAAGACCGTACGCCTTCCGACGGGGGCAACTGAGACTCTGCGGGCAAAACGAATGGTCCAGTTCGGCTACCCCGTCGCGCGGAGTGAGCGCCATATTACACCATTTCCGCGCGGGGTCACGAGCAGTTCGGGGAGCCTGTTCGAGTGCAATCTGCGACGGTGGTGACTCTTGACCTGTCGGCGTGTAAGATACGCGTTGGGATTCGTTTACCTCGGGGTGAGGAAGCGTATGCGCAGACGCGGGTTCGGCGCGGCGGCTGGCGCACTGGTGGCGGCGTGCGTGGCCGTTCCGTCACTGCAGGCGGCGGCGCAGGCGCGGCAGAATGTACCGACAGCCCCCGATCAGGCGCTGCTGAACCGCTACTGCCTCGCGTGCCACAACGATCAGGCGCTGCGCGGCGGCTTGTCGCTGGAAGGCGTCGCGCTCGACGATGTGGCCGGCCACGTCGATGTCTGGGAGCGCGCGCTGCGCAAGCTGCGGGCCGGCGCAATGCCGCCGGACGGCGCGCCGCGCCCGGACGCGGCCGCCTATACGGGGCTGGTCCACTACCTCGAGACCGAACTCGACACGCTCGCGACGACCCATCCGGACCCGGGTCGGACGGACACCTTCCGGCGTTTGAATCGCACGGAGTACCGGAACGCCATTCGCGATCTGCTGGCGCTTGACGTCGATGCGGCGGCGTTGCTCCCGCGCGATGACGCGGCTTTCGGGTTCGACAACGTCGGGGTCGTCGAGCTGTCGCCCACCCTGATGGAACGCTATCTGGCGGCGGCCCAGAAGATCAGCCGGCTCGCGGTCGGCAGCCTGGCGATCGTGCCGGGCAGCCGCGTGGTCACGCTGCGCCCCGATCTGACCCAGGAGGGGCACATCGAGGGGCTCCCGTTCGGCACGCGCGGCGGCACCGAGGTGGACCACACGTTTCCCCTGGACGGCGAATACGAGATTGAAGTCCGGCTGGCCCGCAACCGCAACGAGAACGTGGAAGGGCTGCGGGAACCCCATGTGCTGGAGATGACGTTGGACGGTGAACGCCTGGACCTGTTCACCGTCGTGCCGGACCGCAACCGGCTGGGCAGCTACTATGCCGACGAGGACGTCGACAAGCACCTGAATCTGCGTATCCCGGTCAGCGCGGGACCGCACACGTTCGGCGCGGCATTTCTGCAGAAGAACTCGGCGCTCATCGAATCGGAACGGCAGCCGTATCAGGCCCAGTTCAACCAGGATCGGCATCCCCGCCAGCAACCGGCGGTCCACTCGGTGTCGATCAGCGGCCCGTTCGCAGCCACCGGCGCCGGCGATACCCCGAGCCGTCGCCGGATCTTCACCTGCCGGCCGGCCACGGCGGCCGACGAGGCCGATTGCGCCGCCACGATCATTTCCGGTCTGGCCCGGCGCGCCTACCGGCGACCGGTCTCGTTCACGGACATCGAGATGCCGCTGGCCTTCTACGAACGAGGACGCGCGGATGGCGGCTTCGAGGCCGGCATCGAGCTGGCGCTCCGCGCGCTGCTGACCAGCCCGGAATTCCTGTTCAGGATCGAACGCGACCCGGACGGCGTGCCGGCCGGCGCCGCGTACGCCCTCAGCGACATCGAGCTGGCGTCCCGTCTCTCCTTTTTTCTCTGGAGCAGCATTCCGGACGACGCGCTGCTCACCGCGGCAGAAGCGGGACAGCTCGGCGACCCGGCGGTTCTCGAGCGCCAGATCCAGCGGATGCTGGCCGACCCGCGCGCCGTCACGCTGACAACGAATTTCGCCGACCAGTGGCTGTATCTGCGCAATCTGGAGACGGCCGAACCGAATCTCCGAATGTTCCCCGACTTCGACGACAACCTCCGGCGCGCGTTCCGGCAGGAGACACAGCAGCTCTTCGGCAGTATCGTCAGCGAAGACCGCAGCGTGGTCGACCTGCTGAACGCGGACTATACGTTCCTCAACGAGCGTCTGGCCCGGCACTACGGGATTCCCGGCGTCTACGGCAATCACTTCCGGCGCGTCGATCTGCCCGCCGACAGTGTCCGCCGCGGCCTGCTGGGGCACGGCAGCATCCTGACGGTGACCTCCTACGCCACCCGCACCTCGCCGGTGCTGCGGGGCAAGTGGATTCTCGACACGCTGCTCGGGATGCCGCCGCCACCGCCGCCGGCAAACGTACCGCCCCTCGAGGATCCTGAGCCGGGGGTCGCCGCGCGGTCCATGCGCGAGCGGATGGAAGCCCACCGGGTGAATCCCGCCTGCGCCGCCTGTCACCAGTTGATGGACCCGGCCGGGCTGTCGATGGAGAACTTCGACGCCATTGGCCGCTGGCGGGACCGCAGCGAAGACTGGACGCCGATCGACGCCGCCGGCAGCATCCCCGGCGGAGGCGGCTTCGAAGGCGTGGCCGGCCTGCGGGACACCCTGCTGGCGCGTCCCGAGATCTTCGTCGGCGCCATGACCGAGAAACTGCTGACCTATGCGCTCGGCCGCGGTCTTGATCACCATGACGGCGCGGCGGTCCGGCGAATCGTGCGCACAGCCGCCGGCGACGACTACCGATTCTCATCCCTCGTGCTCGGGATCGTGGAGAGCACCCCGTTCCAGATGCGGAGGACGCAGCAATGATGATCACCAGGATGGCGCTCCCGCGCCGCACGTTCCTCAAGGGGCTCGGCGCCGCGGTTGCGCTGCCGTTGCTCGATTCCATGGTGCCGGCGTTCACGGCGCAGGCGGCTACGGTCGCCAACACGCCCCGGCGGCTTGGATTCGTGTTCATCCCGATGGGCATGAACCCGGCGCCGTGGACCCCGACCGAGGTGGGTCCGCTGACCAGCCTCTCGCCATCGCTGGCCGCGCTGACTCCGCATCTCGAGGACGTGACCGTGGTCACGAACATGGCGCTCGAGAACGCGCACACGACCGGGAATCACGCGTCGTCCAACGCGGCGTTCCTGAGCTGTCTGCGCGGCAAGCGCACCGAGGGCAGCGATTACGAGCTGGGCATCACGGTGGACCAGATCGCGGCGCAGGCGATCGGCGGCGACACGCCGATCCCGTCGCTCGAGCTGGGCACCGATCTGATCGTGCAGGTCGGCTCGTGCGACAACGGGTATGCCTGCGTGTATCAGAACAACCTGTCGTGGGCCTCGCCCACGTCGCCGCTGCCGACCGAGGCGGATCCGCGAATGGTCTTCGAACGGCTTTTCGGCGACGGCGGCACCCCGGAGCAGCGCCGGGCCGAGATGCACAAGAACGCCAGCATCCTCGACTGGGTGCTCGACGACATGTCGAAACTGCAGAAGCAGCTTGGCCAGGGCGACCGCTCGAAGGTGGACGAGTACGTGAGCACCGTGCGCGAGGTCGAACGCCGCATTCAGCTCGCCGAGCAGCAGGCCGCGAACTCGCCGCTTCCGGACCTCACACGGCCGACCAGCGTCCCGGTCGAGTGGGAGGACCACGTCAAGCTCATGTACGACCTGCAGGTCCTGGCGCTGCAGGCCGACCTGACCCGCGTCATCACGTTCCAGATGGCGCGCGAGGCGAGCACGCGCAGCTACCCGCAGATCGGGGTGCCGGAGCCGCATCATCCGATCTCGCATCATGTGAACGACCCGGAGAAACTGGCGAAGCTGGCGAAGATCAACGCCTATCATGTGTCGCTGTTCGCCTACATGGTCGACCGGCTGAAGGCGACCGGCGACGGCGACGGCTCGCTGCTCGACCACTCGACCTTCATGCTCGGCAGCGGCATGGGCAACCCGGACGTCCACGACCACCGCAACCTGCCGATCATCGTGGCCCGCGGCGGCGGCGACAGCCGCTGGGGCGGCCGGCACGTCAAGTACGACGAGTCGACCCCGCTGGCGAACCTGCATCTGGCGCTGCTCGACGACGTGGGTGTGCACATGGACCGCTTCGTGGACAGCACCGGGCACGCCGTCGAGGTCATGGAGCCGCAGAGTCTGTAGGTGTACGCCGAGCCGATCGTGGTGACACCGCGCGCGGTTCGATGTGCCGGGAGATAGCGGATGAACCGGTCACGACAGATTGCCACCGTGGCGTGGCTCGCCGTACTGGCGGCCGGGGCGAGTGTCGCCCTGGCGGCCGACGCGCCGCTGATCGACGCGGTCAAGGCGGCCGACATCGAGCGTGTGCGCACCCTGATCGACCAGGGCGCCGACGTGCGCGCGGCCGGCCCGGACGGCACCACGCCGTTGCACTGGGCGGCCCACGGCCGGCAGGTCGAGATCACCCGTCTGCTGCTGGGCGCAGGCGCCGTCGCGAACGTGGCCAACCGCTACGGCGTACGTCCACTGTCGCTGGCGGCGGTCACCGGCGACGCTCCCACGGTCGCGGCGCTGCTCGAGGCGGGCGCCAACCCGCACACCACGCTCATGGAGGGCGAGACGGCGCTGATGACCGCGGCGCGGGCCGGAAACAGCGATACGGTCGAGTTGCTGCTGGACGCCGGCGCCGACGTGAACGCGCACGAGCACTGGAAGGGGCAGACGGCGCTCATGTGGGCCGCCGCCGAAGGTCACGCGCAGGTCGTGCCGACGCTCGTGGCGCACGGGACCGATCTCGCGGCGCGCTCGAAACGCGGCTTCACCGCGCTGCTTTTCGCGGCGCGCGAAGGCCGCATCGACGTCGTGCAGACGCTGCTCGAGGCGGGCGCCGACCTCGACGAGCAGATCTCCATCAACTCCACCCTGACCGCCGGCGGCGTCGAGCAACGGCGGTCGTCAGACGCCGGGCTGAACGCGTTCCTGCTCGCGGCCGGCAGCGCGCACTTCGAGTTGGCGGCGTATCTGCTGGACCGCGGTGCGGACCCGAACGCGGCGCCGCGGGGCTGGACCGCCCTGCACCAGTTGAGTTGGGTGCGCAAGGCCGGTATCGCGGGCAGCAACAACCCGGCGCCTGCGGGGTCGGGCGACATGACGAGTCTCGAGTTCGCCCGGACGCTCATCGAACACGGCGCCGACCTTGACCTGCGCGTCACGACCCGGCCGCCCGCCGGCATCACGGGACTGAACTTCATCGGCGGCACCCCGTTCCTGCTCGCCGCCCGGACCGGCGACGCCGAGTACATGCGGTTGCTGGCCGAGGCCGGCGCCGACCCGTTCCTGACCAATGACGACCAGTCGACCGCGCTGATGGTGGCGGCCGGACTGGGTACCTCCTCCCCCGGGGAGGATCCCGGCACCGAGGCCGAAGTGCTCGAAGCCGTGCAGGTGGCGCTGGATCTCGGGCTCGACCCCGACGTCGTCGACGACAAGGGCGAGACCGCCATGCACGGCGCCGCCTACAAGCACCTGCCGCGCGTGGTGACGCTGCTGGCAGAGGCGGGCGCCGACGTCGAGGTCTGGAACACCAGGAACAGACGCGGTGCGACGCCGCTCGACATCGCGGTCGGCATGCACCGCGGCATGAACATCCTGAGCTCGCCCGCGACCGCGGACGCGATTCGCGAGGTCATGCGCGCGGCAGGCGTCGACCCCGACACCGCCCCGCCACCCAGGTAACCGGCCGCCCGCCGCGCCACACCAGGCGCCGCGACATCCCGACGGCTACGGCTGGCACACCTCGGCGAGACTCTGCACCGAGGTCACGTTGAGGCTGTCGGGCCCGCCGTCGGACTCGTCCCGGATGAGCAGGCCCTTGGTTTCGACCTTGTGCCCGACATAGGCCTCCGGGCTCGGGAACACGTACATCAGCTTGAAGTCACGGCCCCCCGGCGCCAGCGCCTGCGCCGCGGCCAGGTCGTCCCCGACTGACGGCTCCGGGTTGGTCGTGCGCTCCTCGCCGGTGGCGTTCGACAGCACCCACTGGGACAGATCGCCCCCGAGACAGCCGACGACCCGCACCAGCGCGAAGTTCGGCACGACGCCGGGGCCGTCCTCCCCCTCGACCGTCACGTCGGTCAACGCCCCGGGCGAGAGCTCCGCGTCGCCGGCGGGATAGCCGTTCCGCTCCAGGACATAGCTGATGATGTCGACGTAGGCGCCGGTCGGCAAGCTTTCGGAGGCATCGGGCGGCATCGACTGCATCCGTTCGTAGAGACGGTCCAGTGTCAAGCCGGTCCAGTCGCGCACGAACACGTCACCGGTCAGCGAGCGGCCTGCGCCACCCGTCAGATCGGCGCCGTGGCACTGCAGGCAGCTCGTTTCGTACTGTGTCCGGCCACGCTCCGCCTGTCCGGTCGAGTACACGCCGTCCTTGACGGTGCGTTCCTCGTCCTGGGCCGCACTCAATCGCGCCCATCCCGAACCGGCCGCGGCCAGCGCCACCACCAGCGCCCCCACCAGACTCCGCCGCATCATGGCTCCTTCTCCGCTGCCGCCCGCTCGGCGCCGATCCGCGCACCATACAGCGGTGCGTACTGCGTCGGCACGTGGATTTCTCGTTCTAAGGTACCCCAACGGGTGGCGTCCCGACCCATAGGATGATATAACCGATTGTCTCGACATCAACGTACGGATCGAAGGAGTCCATCCATGAGCATCCAGGCGCGAGCATTCGTCGTCCTCACGGTGGTGGCCGCACTATCCGCATTCGCCGTACCCACCCACGCCAACAACGAGGCCGACGTCACCTATTATCGCGACGTGCTGCCGATCATCCAGAACAACTGCCAAAGTTGTCACCGGCCCGACGGTCTGAATCTCGGCGGCGTCATCGCGCCGATGTCCTTCATGAACTACCAGGAGACCCGGCCGTGGGCCCGCGCGATCGCGCAGAAGGTGGAAGCCCGCGAGATGCCCCCCTGGTTCGCCTCTGCACCGACCGGTGTCTTCTCGAACGAACGGGGCCTCACCGACCCGGAAATCGCGACCCTGCTACGCTGGGTCGAAGCGGGTGCTCCGGCCGGTGACGCCGCCGACGCGCCGCCCGCGCGGCAGTTCGTCGAGGGCGAGAGCGGCGGCTGGTCGCTCGGCACACCGGACTACGTGTTCGCGCTCGAGGAGCCGTACTTCATCGACGACGACATCTACGACCTCAACATCAGCTTCTTCAGGACCCTGACCGAGGCCGATCTGCCTGACGATGTCTGGGTTCGCGGCTGGGAGTTCAAGACCGGCGCCGGCACCGTGGCGCATCACATGTGCGGCTTCGTGCGCGGACCCGTCCCGGACGGCCCCTCGGCCGAAGAGGCGGTGGCCGCGGAAGGCGCGGTGGGCTCCGGGCAGTTGCTGACCTGCATCGCCGAAGGCGCCGAGGCGGTCATGCTGCCGGACGGCTACGGCTTGCGGCTCGAAGCGGGCTCGACCATCACCTACAACATGCACTACCACAAACGGCCGGGACCGGACACCGGCGTGTGGACCCAGCCCGAGATCGCGTTCTTCGTCGAGCAGCGGCCGGTGACGCACCGGGTGGTCAACGACTCGATCGGGAACACCGGGTTCGAGATTCCGCCGAACCACCCGAACTACCGCATCGGCGCGTCACGCACGCTCGACAAGGACACCTACGTGCTGACCTACTGGCCGCACGCGCACCTGCGGGCCAAGGCGTCGCGGTATACCGCGGTCTATCCGGACGGCCGGGAAGAGCTGCTGCTCGATGTCCCGCGCTACGACCAGGGCTGGCAGGAAACCTACAAGTACAAGGATCCGAAGCTGCTGCCGAAGGGCACGCGCATCGACGTGAGCTTCTGGTACGACAACTCGCCGGAACGGGCCGCCCGCTTCGACTTCCGCGCCGACGAATCGCCAGGTCACGGTCCCCGCACCGATGACGACATGGCGCTGGGCTTCATCGGGTACGCGATAGAGCTGGACGAGCCGGCCAACACGACCAACGACTGAGGAGCCCCTTCGACCAGCGTCCGGAACCGATCATGCGCTTGCGCTGCGGGCGATGCTTCCGTTTCGCCACGTTTACGGCGATCTGTCTGGCGGTCGCGCTGTCCTGCGCTCGTGCCGGGGCGGGTCAGGAGAGCGGCGACGCCGATGGCTTGCTGCATACCGAGCTGTTTCTGACCGGCCGGAATCTCAGCGTGGCGTACGAGCCGCTGGCCGCAGACACCCCGGCGCTCGCGACGCTGCTGGCCACCGACCTGGGCGCCGTCGAAGTCGCGTATCGGCTGGGCCACCTCACGGGCAACCGTTCACTGCAGATAGGGCCGTTCGGGCCGGAGCCGGACGACTCGCCGCCGTCTTCGCCGGACCATGAGCTCTGGTTGATGCGCACGGCGGACGGCTGGATCCTCGACGCTCGGCCGCGCGCCCCGGACGACGCCGAGGACGCCGAGGACACCGAGGACACCGAGGACACCGAGGACACCGAGGACGCCGAGGACACCGAGGACGCCGAGGACACCGAGGACACCGAGGACGCCGAGGACGCCGAGGACGCCGAGGACGCCGAGGACGCCGAGGACGCCGAAGAACCGGCGGCGCCCGTGCGCATCCCCCTGACCCATGCTCCACGCAGCGAGTCGTCGCCGCTGACCGTGGCGCTCACGCCAGAAAGTGACGATGGCGGAGAGTTGAGCCTGTTCTGGGGGACGCACACCTGGACCGCCGCGTTCCAGTTTGTCGACCTTGCACGCCAGCCGCGCCCCGAACGCACCTCCAACGTGGGGCGGCCGAGCGCGCTCACGCGCGACTCGGACACCAGCGGCCGCGCCCGGGCCGCCACGCTCGGCACCCGCAACGAGACCGCGCTCGTCACGCCCGACGGCGCCCACATCCGGGTGCACTTCCACAGGGGGATCGGAACCGACAGCGACGACTTCGCCCGCATCGACACGATCGGCGACGGCGACGTGCTGGCGTTGACCCGGGCGGCCGTCATCCGGCTCCGCACGGAGACGCCGCTGCGTTTCGGGGACACGCTGGTGCCGACAGGTAATCTCGCCCCCGACTTCCCCGGGGCGTACGGTCTCTGGCTGAAGAAGACGGGATCGGGCTGGCGGCTCGTCTTCAACAACGAACCTGACTCGTGGGGCACACAGCACGACCCGGCGTTCGACGTCGCAGAGATCGACCTGGCGCATACCGAGGGCGGCCCGCTCACGGAACGGCCGCTGGCCGTCAACCTCGTGGCGCGAGACGACGGCCACGCCGGACTGGTGATCCACTGGGGCGGCCACGCGTGGGCGACGGAGTTCACCTGGGCGCCCTGACGGCGCAGGCAGTCCGTCGATACGGCCACGCCGGGACAAGGCGCCCAGAAAGTGAGCAGGTGATGACATATCGTGCAGTTCGGGTCGCTGCCTGCCTGTGGCTCGCCACGGGCGCCGCCACCTGCGGAGGCGGCCCGACCGGGGCGCCAGAGCCGGTGACCGCGCCGGCCGGCGCCGGGGACCCGGGCGACGCCGCCGCGTTCCAGTTCGACGCCACCTGGCCGAAACCGCTGCCGGACAACTGGACGCTGGGGAACGTGGTCGGCGTCGCGGTCGACGCCAGGGACGACATCTGGATCATCCACCGCCCCGGCAGTCTGACCGCCGAGGAGGCGGGCGCCGACGCAACCCCGCCGCTGGCCGAGTGCTGCCGGCCGGCGCCGCCGGTGATCGAGTTCAACCAGGACGGCGACGTCCTGCAGGCCTGGGGCGGCCCCGGTGACGGCTTCGAGTGGCCGCAAGCCGAGCACGGGATCTTCATCGACCACCTGGACAACGTGTGGATCGGCGGCAGCGGCGGGACAGACGCCCAGATTCTCAAGTTCACGCAGGCGGGCGATTTACTGCTGCAGATCGGCAGCCAGGGACAAGGCCAGGGCAGCAACGACCTCGAGAACTTCGGACAGCCGGCCGAGATCGATGTCGATCCCGAAACGAACGAGGTGTTCATCGCCGACGGCTACGGCAACCGCCGGGTCGCGGTGTTCGACGCCGGGACCGGCGAGTACAAACGTCACTGGGGCGCATATGGCAACCAGCCGACGGACGACCCGTATACCTATGATCCGGACGCCCCGCTCTCGCAACAGTTCGGACGCCCCGTCCACTGCGCCACTCTCTCCGACGACGGGTTGGTCTATGTGTGCGACCGCGTCAACGACCGGATTCAGGTCTTCGAACGGGACGGCACGTTCCTGGACGAGGTGGTCATCGCCGGCCGGACCCGCGGGTTCGGCTCGGCGTTCGATGTCGACTTCTCTCGCGATGCGGAGCAGCGGTATCTGTACAATATCGACGGAATGAACCAGAAAGTCTGGCTGTTGAACCGGGCCGACCTCGAGATCCTCGGGTCGTTCGGCTTCGGCGGGCACACCGCGGGCGGATTCACGGCGGCGCACAGCCTGGCGGTCGATTCGCACGGCAACATCTACGTCGGGGAAACGCTGGAAGGCAAACGCGTGCAGCGCTTCGTGCTCACGCCCTGAGCGCCTGCAGAAAATGCTGGTCCCGCGCCGGGCTCGACGCGCGCACGACCACAGGAGACATCTCATGCGAGCATCCGGCTTCATCGCGCCGCACGTGCTGGGATACGCGGTGCTGGTCGCCTGTGTGCCGGTCGCCGCCGCGGGACAGCAAGCGCCATACGCCGCGCCGCGCACGCCCTGGGGCGCACCCGATCTGCAGGGCATCTGGACCAATGCCACCCTCACGCCGGTGGAACGTCCCGATTCGCTGGCCGACAAGACGGTGCTGACGGCGGAGGAAGCCGCTGATCTCGAGATTCGCTCGGCGGAAAGCCGCGCCGCGTCCGATCGCTTCATTCCCGGGAACGTCGGCGCCTACAACCAGTTCTGGATGGACGGCGGCAAGAACGTGACCGAGGACCGGCGCACGGCGCTCATCGTCGATCCGCAGACCGGGAAGATCCCCTGGACCGGCGCCGGCCGGCAGCGTCTTGAGAGCGACCTGGCGCGATACGGCGTCGGACCGTTCGACACCTACGTAGACGCCGATACCGGCGAGCGGTGTCTGACCGACGGCCTGCCGTTCGTCCCGCTGCAGGGCTACAACATGAACTACCACATCCTGCAGTCGCCGGGCTGGGTGGCGATGCTCAACGAGATGTTCCACGAGTACCGCCTGATTCCGGTCGATGGACGCGACCACGTGCCGCCCCACGTCGGCCAGATGCTGGGCGACGCCCGCGGCCGCTGGGAGGGCGACACCCTGGTCGTCGAGACCACCAGCTTCGCCGACAAGCGCCACTTCCTGTGGCGCGCGACGTGGCGCGCGGCGCGTCCCGGCCTGCGCCTGGTCGAGCGGTTCACCCGCGTCGACGCCGAGACGATCGACTACGAGTTCACGATGACCGATCCGGACATGTTCACGCAGCCCTGGACCGCATCGGTTCCCATGACCACCAACCAGGCCTCACGCGGGGTCACCGCGGGTCCGATGTACGAGTACGCCTGCCACGAAGGCAACTACGGTCTGCTGAACATCATGCGGGGCGCGCGCGCCGAAGAGACCGGCCGCTAGCCTCGAGACGTCGATCCCGCGCCGCGATCTCCCCATACGACTGTCAAAGGAATTCGATGAACAGGCCACGCTCACTCGGTCTCGGCATCATCGCCGCCAGTCTGCTGTGCGGCGCCGGCAGTACTTCTGCGCAACCCTGGCAGACCTACGACACGTCGAACGGCGAGTGGCGCAGCTACGCCGGCGACATCGGCGGCCGGAAATACTCGCCCCTCGACCAGATCGACGCCGGCAATTTCGCCGACCTCGAGCTGGCCTGGGAATGGACGTCGGTCGACAACTTCGTCAGCAGGACCATGCCGGACGGCAGCGAATGGTGGGCGCCGCTCGACACCATCGTCGACAATCTCGTCGAGCAGACGCCGGACCTCTACCGCATCGGGCACGCGCCGAATCCGCGCGGCTTCCAGGCGACGCCGCTGATGGTGGGCGGCGTGCTCTACTTCAACACCCCGCTGTCGCAGGGGGTCGCCGTCGATGCCACCACCGGGGAGACGCTGTGGGTCTTCAATCCGAAGAGCTACGAGGAAGGCACCACCACGATGACCGGTACGTGGCGCCAGCGGGGCGTCGCCTACTGGACCGACGGTGAGGGTGACGAACGCATCTTCTGGGGCACCGGCAACGGCTACCTGGTGTGCGCCGACGCGCCGACCGGCCGCCCCTGCGCCGACTTCGGCCCCGACGGCAGCGGCATGGTCGACGCCATGGTCGGCGTCCCGCGCGCGAACCGCGGCGAGCGCGACTACCTGAACGCGCTGCTCTACGGCATCCACTCTCCGCCGATCGTGGTCCGCGACCGGGTCATCCACGGGTCGCACATTGCCGACCGGCGCATCACGAAAGAGGCGATCCCCGGCTGGGTGCGCGCCTGGGACGTCCGCACCGGCGAGCACGCCTGGGACTTCCACACCGTCCCCAACAGCGCGGACGAGTATGGGGCAGACACCTGGCTGAACGAGTCCTGGCGCTACTCGGGCAACGCCAACGTCTGGTCGATGCTGGCGGGCGACAACGAGCTGGGCTACGTCTACCTGCCGACCGGGACAACGACCAACGACTACTACGGCGCCGACCGGCTCGGCGACAACCTCTATTCCGAGACGCTGATCGCGGTCGATATCGAGACCGGGCAGCGCGCCTGGCACTTCCAGGCGGTGCATCACGGGCTGTGGGACTATGACTTCCCCACCCATCCGAATCTGCTGGACCTCACCGTCGACGGGCGCGACATCCCGGCGATCACCCAGGTGAGCAAGCAGGGATTCATCTACACGTTCGACCGTGTCACCGGCGAACCGGTGTGGCCGATCGAAGAGCGCCCGGTGCCGCAGGACACGAACATGCCGGGCGAAGTGCCGGCCGCCACCCAGCCGTTCCCGACCCGGCCGGCGCCGTTCGACTACCAGGGCGTCATCATCGACGACCTCGTCGACTTCACGCCCGAGCTGCGGCAGATGGCGCTCGACGCGGTCGACGGGTTCACCCTCGGTCCCCTGTTCACGCCGCCGAACCGACCGGTCGAGGGTGAGACCAGGGGCACCATCATGCGTCCTCCGCCGGGCGGCACCGCCGGCTGGGCCGGCGCCGCCGCCGACCCGGAGACCGGCATGTTGTATGTGCCGTCGCGGAACCAGGCCTCGGTGATCGCGCTCTATCCGCCCGACTCCGCGCTGGGCGCCACCATGGCGTACACCCACGGCGCACCGGAAGCGGAACGGATGGAGCAGCTTCGCCGCGGCGTCCGCACCGGGCCGCAAATGCCCCGGGGGCTGCCGCTGCTGAAGCCGCCCTACTCGCGCATGTCGGCGATCGACATGAACACGGGCGACTATGCCTGGGTCGTGCCGACCGGCAACGGCGACCGCTACCGCCGCCACCCGCTGTTGCGCGACCTCGACCTGCCGCCGCTGGGCGGCGACAACGGCTCCAACGGGCCGCTCCTGACCAGGACGCTGCTGATCTACTGCCTGACGGCCGGCAGCTCGACCGGCGGACCGCGGCTGGTCGCCTATGACAAGGCGTCGGGCGCCGAACTCGCCTCGGTCGACCTGCCGTCGGGCGCCATCGGCACCCCGATGACCTACATGGCCGACGACCGGCAGTACATCGCCCTCACCATCGGCGGCGGACCGCGCCTCGTGGCCTTCGCGCTGCCGGAATAGCTCACGATTCCTGACGGGTTGTATCTGTTCGCCAGCCTGCCGGCACACGAAGCGAGCAGCCCGTGGTGAAAGCCCTACTGCATTCGATCGGCGCTGCACCCGCTGACGTCGGCGCGAGCTCGGACACGACGCCGCCGCGCGCGTCTCGCTTGCCGAAGCGCGCGAGCAGGCGCTCGCCAACCGCAAGCTGGCGCGGTCCGGCGGCGATCGGCTGGCCGAGAAGCGCATCGTCCGAATCGCACGGTACGCAGCGGGTGTGCCGGGATCGTCGCGTGGATGTGTCAGCGTGCGATCCACGCGGCTGGCGGCCAGGGCGTTGGCCGAACATCCGACTCTTCAAGCAGCAAGCCAAAGGCCCCGACGAGTCTTCGGAAGCTGCGGCAGTTACGATAGGCTGCGGCCAAATCAAATCTGGCGCTCAGCGATGCCTGATGCACGACGGGCAGGTAGCGGCCGTCGGTCATGCGTTTCTTCAACTCGCCTTTGGCGTTTCGTGGCGCTTCTGGTTCGGGGTGGACCACCGCATCCGGTCGAATGCCGGCGGTCCCGCGGAGTGACTCGATACTTGCAAGGAACCACGCTTCGTACTCGCGATTGGCCATCACTACGGCGCACGGCACCCGACCCGCAGCTTCGCGGGCCCAGACGTCATATTCCGGGGCACGTTCCCGGGGACAGTCGTCGTCCGCGTCGAACAGAATCAGGATACCGGCGCAGTCTGGTGTGAGCAGCGCGAATCGAACGGCGCTCTGCAGGTCGGCCTTCCTTGCGAGTTGGTTGCGCCGGCGCCGGTGAGGCTTCGCAATTCGGACGTTCCACGCTTCGGCTGTCTCCGCTAACCTGCGCAAGAGAACCGGCGCAGCGGCTTCGTCGCCCTGGCCTTCAACGATCGGTTGGACGACCATCAAAGGCTCTCGAACAACTGAGGCCGCAAATGAACGTCGCTGGCGGCCGGTACGGACTCGAGGGCGTTCGCGCGCAGCAACTCGCCGGCACCCATCAGATGGCGCTGCAGCGCCGCGCGGTTGGCGTCCGACACCGTGGTGATGTGTGTCGCTCCCTCACGCCAGTCGACCATCCGCAGGTGACGATCGCTAATCCATTTCGCGTCGAGTAGCTCCGGACTGTGTGTCGTGATCACAACCTGAGTGCGTTCGCTCACCGCCTGCAGCACATCGAGGATCGACTCAAGCGCGCCGGGATGAATCGTCGCTTCAGGTTCTTCGACCGCGATCAGCGCTGGGCTGGCGTGCTGGAACGACGCGGCCAGGATGCCGAGTGCACGTAGCGTGCCGTCTGACATGTTGAACGCTTCAAACTTGAGCCGTTTCGTCGTGTCCGTGCCCCATCGCTGCGTGAATTGCAGCCCTAGGCTCTTGCCGTACGTCTTCACCGCCACGCTGTCCAGGTTCGGGACAATCGTCTCCAACACGTCGGCGATCAGAGCAAAGGTCTCTGGCGATCGTTTCTCGATCTCTCTGAGCACGCTCGTTGTGTTGCCACCGTCCCGCCGTAGCACGAAGCCGGGATCAGGTTTCTGCATCTTCCGCAATTCCCCGGGATCGATGGCGTAAGCGCGCAGGCCGGACAACACATCCCAGACCCGCCAGAAAGGCTTGAAACTGCCGATTACCGGCAGGATCAGCGATGCATCGTCTATCGGCGGTCCCGCCAAGCCTTCCACGTTCGAGCGAAACCGCGTCCCGTGCCGATCGAACCAGAAGCTGGACGCGCCATTCAAAACGACACACTGCTCCCGGGAGACCGAGAATCCGTGGTTTGGCCGTGACTTGATTTCAAACGCGTAGAACACATGGTCTTGACCGTAGCGACCCGCTGCGAGGTCCACGCGCATGCCGATCTTTGGCGGATGGCCGCGGCCCGACGAGCGGTTCCTGACGGCGGAGAGACCGCCTGCCCGGTCGAAGACGGTCCGTAGCGGCGCTCTCATCGCGTCCGCGAGGAACGAGAAGGCGCTGATCAGGTTGCTCTTGCCCGAGCCGTTTCGGCCGACAAAGATCGTCGGGTTGTCGAAGGCAATGCAGGCCGACGGGATGCTTCGGAAGCGCTCCAGTACCAAGCGTCGGATGGCAAGATGCTCATTTGCCACTGGAATGTCCGCCTTTGCACGCTTGCGCAACGTCATCGGGAGCGGACGTACAGGCACGCGTCAACACCGACGACAACTGAGGGCGCACCAACGCAATTGGTTTGGTCATCCATGCCGGGCGCCGTTCTCTCGTCGATCAGGGCCGCGCCGGCGCGCAGTGCAGGACAGGCAGTGGGCACCCATCCAAATCTGGCGTCGAAGTATACCATTCGCGCCGTGAGCCCAGGAGTGTGTGGTGAGACCCTGTGGGAAAGTCGCGTAGTTTCTCTTTCGAGAAAGTGGTGCAGATCACATCGGAAAGATGGCTCGAACCACATTCATCGGAACCTGAGAGTGAGGTTTCGTCCGCGAGCGACGGAACGACTCAACCGCGCGATCGTCACCGTTCGCCGAGACGCGCCGTCCGCAGCATCCCGACCAGCGAGCGGTTGCCTTCGTGGCAGGCGAACTCGTAGAGCGGCTGGTCGCGCCGCTTGAGGGGAATCTCCGCTGTCCAGGGCGAGGCCCAGGTCGTGGGGTCGGTGAAGGTCAGGCGGTAGGTGATGGTGTCGGGACCGCTCCGCGTGAACCGCTCCACCAGGTGCAGGCCCTCGGCCGCGCCCCGGTAGTAGCTCCCGGTCGAGAAGTTGCGGGTCTCGACCACCAGGGTGTCTCCTTCCCAGCGGCCGCGTGAGTCACCGTTCCACTGGCGCACCTCGTCCGGCAGGTGCGAGCGTCCGTCGAGCGGGATGATCCGCGCGTCGTGAAACGCCTCGTTGATGAACACGAGATACCCCGGCGTCTGCACGATCTGGTAGAACGTGTACGGGCCGGCGCCGAAGTTGCCGCCCAGACGCGGCACCCCCGTCGTCACGCAGCGGTGGAAGTTGTTCAGGTCTTCGGGCCCGGTCTTGAACTGCCACCCGCTGTCGACCGCCTCTGCCCGCGCCCGCGCCGCCGGCGTCAACGGGGGAATCCGGCCGTCCGGCGGGGCGATGACCTGCGAGGTGCGGTTGGTGATCTCGACGTCGACCATGCCGATCGAGCTGCTGGTCGACTGCGCCTCGTATGTCTCGACGTCCCGCAACGCCGCGAAGAACGCCCCCTCGGGCGTGGCGAACGCGCTGCGGCCGTTCCTGAAGATCCGCTCGGCGCGCTCGCGCAACGTGGCCACCTCCTCGTCGGTCAGGAACTCGCGGCCGGCCAGCTCGCGCGGGCGCTGCAGCGGGGTCGCGGTGTTGCTGAGCCAGACGCCCTGCAGGTCGGGCCGCCCGTCGGCGAGCCGGGGCAATGTCCAGTCATCAGCCGGTGTCGTCTGTGCGCCGACCGGGGGGGCGAACGCCGCCGCGCACGAGATCGCCAGGACCGCGGCGAGCATCCGAACGGGCAAGCAACGAGACATGGGACCCTCCTTGTCGCCGCGGTCAAGAGGAAGAGATCGCGCCCATTCTACCGCGGGGGGCAGGTCGGCGCCGACACGCACGCAGGGCCTCGTCCGGCAACGGGGTTCGCGGCGAATCCTGGCCGGATTGGCGACTCCGTCGCTCGCGGTACCGCCGGTAGGCGGCCGCACAGGTGTCCGCCGCGGAGACCGGAACGTCGAGGATCTCGACCCCCCAGCGGCGGATGCGATCCGCGGCGGTCGCGGGGTTTCGCTCGCCCACGCAGATCTCGGCGAGACAGACGGCGTTGATGGCCGCACCGTCAGTCGACATAGCCCGAACGATGGTCTGCCGCGCCCAGTCGTGATGCGGGGACCCGCGCGTTGACGCGTAGACCAGTACGTTGGTGTCGAGGAGCGTCATGGTTCGCGCGTGATCTGCCGCAACTGCTCCCACGACAGCGTCAGCGTCAGCGGCGACCGCGACAGCGCGTCGAGACACTCGGCGCGGCCTTTCCGTGGCGCGACCTCAGGCCGATGCAGGCGGACGAGCACGTACCGTTCATCCCCCTGCCGCTGGACGTCGAAAATGTCCCCTGGTTTCGCGCCCGGAATGACGACGCGCTTCTTGGCGTCCGCTCGCACGGCATTCATGAGTGGGATTTTCCCACCACATCATGGCCCCGGTCAAACCGTCTCGTCGTGGACGTCCACCGCATGCGCACAGGCTGTACAACCACGGATAGCGGGCGGAGAGCACGCTCGACCGACCCAGGCAGTCGGGACCGCGCTCCTGCATCAGCCTGTTCAGTCTGGAGGGATCGGCATACGCCGCGATCACGGCGACCATTCGACGCGAGGGGAGAGCGGTGGGAGGCTCTGCTCCTCGTCGTGCAGCAGCGAAGCCACCTCGTCCAGGCGTCCGACCCGCTCGCCCACGGTCACGAGGTGATACAGCGCTGTCAGGGTCTGTGTCTTTCCGCCGCCGAACTGCGTGATCAGCATCATCACCGGCGCCGTGTTCGCGGTTTTCCCCGCGAGACGCCACAGCACCATGCCCGCGTACTCGCGCAGCGCGCGGGTGAACAGTTGCGGGCGAAAAACGCCTTGGGATCGCGATAGTCGACCGGCGCCGTGCCACCAACGACCTGCTCGAGCGCAATGGCAAACTCGTCCGGATTGAACGAGCGTCCTTCACGGACCTCCTCACGCAAAAGCGCGATGTTGTACCAGGGATCAAACGCCATGGTCTGCCTGTTTCATCAAATGTTCAGTGGCCCGCGGGCCAAGTCAGCATCGGGGTTCAGAGATTCCAGGCGCGTCATCCAGGCGTTGAATCGCGGGCACTCGGCGCGACCGGATCAGCAGATACCTTTTTTTGTGCAACGCTCAGGAAACGAGCCAGCGTCTCGGCATCAGCCATGAGCCACGCCTCGACGGCCCGCACGGCGACTCGAAAACACATATGCGGTGCGGGGTGAGGAAGCCACGTCGCGCGGAAGGGCGGCGCGCAGTCTGCGTCGGTATCCAGGTCGACGAGCACCACCCACGGAGCATGACGCGATGCGTTGTTGCAACCACCGATTCTCTCCTTGAGAAACGGCTTGCCGTGCTTCCCGTACACAGTGCCGGGTTCACCTCCGACGTACAGGTGCGGCGTGCCACGCGCGTCGCGCCACAAATCGATCTGTTCCAGTTGCGGAACCGCAACGCGAAGCGCTCGCTGGATACGTCTGAGACGCGCGACCCTCGTGCGCTCCTGTGTCATTGCAACCTGCTCCAGGAAATCACCGCCGAAGGGATCGTTTGTCCGGCCGACCGAGCTCCATGGAGCGTACAGGGCAACCACAAGGGTTGCCCCTACACATCGCGCGGGCAGATCTGCGGCATCTGCGGCCCGGCCCGCTTGCTCGGTCTGCGCAAATGCGATCGCGTCACTCCGGCAGGGCGTACACGAAGATCGCGTTCCCCGCGCGGGGGTTGCGCAGGTCGGGCATGAGTGCCGCCGGCAGGATGCTGGTCCAGCTCGACCCGCCGAGCGGGCCGCCGGCGCCGAAGGCGACGTACTGCCTGCCGTCGACGGCATAGGTGATCGGATAGCCGTTGGCCATCGTCGACAACCGGCTCTGCCAAAGCTGCTCGCCGCTGCGGGCGTCGTAGGCGAACACGTAGCGCTCCCAGTCGCCGATGAAGACGAGGCCGCCGGCGGTCGTCAGCGCCGCCGTGTTGTATGGCGCCCGCCGCCGGTGCTTCCAGAGCGTCTCACCGGTCCGGATGTCCAGCGCCTGGAACTCGCCGAGTTGGCCGGGCGCATCCGGATGGAAGTGATCTTCCCGGTCGCGCACGCCGCCCGCCCCGCCGCCGCCGAGCCGCTGCTCGACCGGCAGGAACGCGGCGGTCTCGCAATTGAGGTTTAGCGGGATGTACAGCGCCATGGTGTCAGGGTGATAGGCCATCGCCCGCAGGCTCTTGAAGCCCCCGGTGCTGGGACAGAAGTAGAGCAATTCGCCGACGTCCGAGATCATGTTCTCGCGGTGCGTCACGACGCCGGTCGTCGTGTCGACGTCGACAATGTTCTGATAGCCGAGATCGACGGCGCTCGTGAACGCCCCGGTGGCCCGGTCGAGCTCCCAGAGGATCGCCAGCTTCCCCATGCTGAAGACCGACTGCTTCCCGTCGTAGTCGATCAGGATCCGCTCGAACGTCTCATCCATGTCATGGCTGTCGCCGGGGATGTGCTGGAAGTACCACTGCATCTCGCCGGTCGCTGGATCGAGCGCCAGTGTCGAGTTGCTGTAGAGCGCGTCGCCGTCGGTGCCGCGCGCGTCGCGTGACCAGGGCTTGGCCTGTGACGTGCCGTAGTACACGAGTCCGGTGACCGGGTCGTAGCTGCCCGGAATCCAGGCGTCGCTGCCGGCGCGCATCAGCAGCGGCAGATCGCCCCAGGTGTCACCGCCGCGTTCCCCCGGCCGCGCCACCGTGGAGGTGCGCCAGAGCACCTGTCCACTGCGTCCATC
Source organism: Vicinamibacterales bacterium (assembly GCA_965220695.1). Lineage (GTDB taxonomy): Bacteria > Acidobacteriota > Vicinamibacteria > Vicinamibacterales > UBA8438 > UBA9620. Next base: position 3,023,923 of record OZ244838.1, read on the forward strand.
GACGCCGATGATGTAGCAGGTGTCTTCGCGGAACCGTTCACAGCCGCGCAACCCCGCCACGATCACGCCGTCAGCCACCACCGGACCACTGGTGAACCCGTAGCCTTCCTGACCGGGAGGCGCCACCGGCGTGTCCCAGCGCACCGCGCCGGTACGCGCATCGAGCCCGACGACGTGCGCGTCGTAGGTGTTCAGGATGATGAGGTCCTCGTAGACGGCGAGGCTCCGCATCTGTGCGCCGGCCCGGCGGCGCTCGTCCATCTCGTAGCGATACTCCCAGATGAAGTCGCCGGTGCGCGCGTCGAGCGCCTGCACCACGTTGCCCGGGTTCGCGATGTACATGACGCCGTCGTGCACCACCGGTGTCGTCTGCGACACCCCGGGCTCGAGCCCCCAGGACCAGGCCAGCCGCAGGTCGCCGACGTTGCTCGCGTTCACGTCATCGAGCGGGCTGTAGCCCCAGCCGTCGAGAGTGCGGCGCCAGCTCAGCCAGTCGCCCGGGTCCGGGTTCCCGAGCATCTCGTCCGTCACCGGCGTCACGTTCTCGACCTGCGCCGGCGCGGGTGACACGGACACGAGGCTGACGGCAAAACACGCGAACATCGTGAGGCAAACCCTGGACCGCATGTGGACCTCCTGCAACTGCGAAAAATACGGACACCGCTGCGCCGCTACCGCCCCACTTCCTCCTGGCGAGCACCGCCGAGCGCGTTCGGCAGCTCGAGCGGCGTGAAGATGGCCCTCGAGTTGTTCCACATGCCGGTGATGTTCGGCTGCCCGTCTGCGAGCAGCTCAGGTACCGCTACGAGTCGTAATGTGCCCCTCGACGGCGCGCATGTCAAGCTGACACGGGGCCATCAATCTCAGCGGGCGACGGACACTCCGGCGATACGGAGCCCTTCGTCCTGTATGGTCTTGCTCAGCAGGCTGGCGCAGGCATACAGGGCGCGGAGCGCCGGCACCTCGACGCCGGTCATCCCGGCGAGCTCGATGACCACGCCCAGCATGCCATCAATCTCCAGCGGCTTGCCGGCCTCGACATCCTGCAGCATCGAGGTCTTGTGCTTCCCCACCTGCTGGGCGCCAGCGATGCGCCGCTCCAGCGGCACCCGGAAGCTGGCGCCCAGCCGCTCGGCGACCATCTGCGCTTCGGTCATCATCGTCGCCGCCAGCTCTCGCGTCAGCGGAAACCGGCAGATGTCGACGAGCGTCGCATGCGTCAGTGCGCTGATCGGGTTGAAGGTGAGGTTGCCCCACAGCTTCAGCCAGATCTCCGACCGGATGTCGTCGAGCACCCGCGCCTTGAAGCCGCCCTCCTCGAACAGGCGGGAGACCAGTTGCACGCGTTCGGACGCGCTGCCATCGAGCTCGCCGACCGGAAAGCGGTTGCCCTCGATGTGCCTGATCACGCCCGGCTCGGCGATGGCCGCCGCCGGATAGGCGATGCAGCCGATGATGCGATCCGGATCGATGGCGTGGAACAGCACGCCGCCGGGGTCGACCGTCTCGACGACGCGGCCGGCATAGCTGCCGCCCAGCTTCTGGAAATACCACCAGGGAATACCGTTCTGCAGCGTGACCAGGACGGTGCGCGGACCGAACAGGGACGGCAGGTCGCCGACCACCGCGGCGATCTGATGCGCCTTGAGCGCCAGCAGGACGACATCCTGCGGACCCGCCTCGGTTATCCGATCGGTGGCGGCGAGATCGCGCGAGACCAGTGTCTGCTCACCCTCGATCAGGGTCAAGCCGGTGGCGCGGATCGCCGCCAGGTGCGGCCCGCGCGCGATCGCGGACACCTCGTGCCCCGCGCGCGCCAGACGCACCGCCAGGTAGCCCCCTATCGCTCCAGCACCGACGACGCAGATCCTCATGTCGATTCCGCTCAGGCGACGGCGCCGCCGGTCCTGGCGGCCGCGATCTGCGCCTCGTTCATGCCAAGGACATCGCGCAGGATCTCCTCCGTGTGCTCGCCGAGCAGCGGCGACCGGCGCACGTCAGCCGGCGAGTCCGACAGCTTGATCGGGTTCCCGACGGTCAGATAGGCGCCGCGCGCCGGATGGTCCACCTCGACGACGGTCCCGCTGGCGCGAAGGGAAGGCTCCTGCGCCAGCTCTTTCATCGACAGCACCGGTCCGCACGGCACGTTCAGCGGATTCAGGATCTCCATGACCTCGAACTTCGTCCTGGTCTGCGTCCACTTTTCGATCTCGGCGAACATCTCGTCGATCTTCGGCAGACGCCGCGCCGGGGTGTTCCACTCCGGATCGTCGAGCCAGTCTTCGCGACCGATCGTCCGCGCCAGCGCGCCGAACGCGGCAGCCTGGGCGATGACGTAGGTGTAGGCGTCCGGATCAGTCTCCCAACCCTTGCACTTCACGATCCAGCCCGGCTGGCCGCCGCCTGATGCGTTCCCGGCGCGCGGGGTCGCATCGCCGAACGTACCGTGCGGATACTGAGGATACTCCTTCAACGGACCGTGCGTGAGCCGCTGCTGGTCGCGCAGCTTGACCCGGCAGAGATTGAGCACGCCGTCCTGCATGGCGCAGACCACGCGCTGGCCGCGTCCGCTCTTCTCGCGCTGGAACAGCGCCGTCACGATGCCGAGCGCGAGGTGCAGGCCGGTGCCCGAATCGCCAATCTGCGCGCCGGCGACCACCGGCGGCCCGTCGGGGAACCCGGTTGTGCTGGTGCCGCCGCCCGTGCACTGGGCGACGTTCTCGTACACCTTGCAGTCTTCATACGGCCCGGGCCCGAACCCCTTGACGGAGGCGTAGATGATGCGCGGGTTGATTTCCTGAATCCGCTCCCAGGAAAACCCCATCCGATCGAGCGCACCGGGTGCGAAGTTCTCCGCCAGGACGTCACAGGCCTCGATCAGGCGGGTGAAGATGGCCTTCCCGCTGTCCTGCTTCGTATTCAACGTGATGCTGCGCTTGTTGTGGTTCAGCATCGTGAAATACAGGCTGTCGACATCCGGTATGTCGCGCAACTGGCTCCGCGTGGCGTCGCCTTTCCCCGGACGCTCGACCTTGATGACGTCTGCGCCGAACCAGGCCAGCAACTGCGTGCAGGTCGGACCCGACTGCACGTGGGTCATGTCCAGGATCCGTACTCCCTCCAGGGCTCTCATCGCGCTCTCCGTCTACTCGTGATGTCCATGCTCATGCGGTCGATGCAAGCCCTACATTATGGCATCGACAGCGGGACGCGCGCAGGCGGCAGGACCCACCGTGGGCGCGGGCGCCGGTCGCCCGGTGAGGGTAGAATGAAACGCACGTGGCGCCGGCGGACCCCGATCGCGCCTGGAGCCGATCATGAGATCACTCGTCACCCTGGTCGCCGCGGCGGCGCTCTGGACCGCCGCCGCCACTGACGCGGCAGCCCAGGTCCGGATCGAGCGCCTGCTCGATCGTCCGATCATCCGCCCGGACATGGACGCGTCGATGGGCAGCAACATTGCCGGTCCGTCCCTGATCCGGGTCCCCGACTGGGTCGCGGACCCGCTCGGCCGGTACTACCTGTATTTCGCCGACCACCGGGGTACCTATATCCGTCTGGCCTATGCCGATGCGCTGACCGGCCCCTGGACCACCCACGAGCCCGGGGCGCTGCAGCTCGACCAGTCGCACTTCCCGGCGACTTGCCCGCCCTGCTCGCCGGAGGGCTCGTACGCCCACATCGCCTCGCCCGACGTGCACGTCGACGACGCACAACGCCGGATCGTGATGTACGTGCATGGCCGCGACGTCGGACGGCAGGCCACCCGCGCCGCGGTCTCCACCGACGGCGTGCACTTCGAGGGGCGGGCAGAGATTCTCGGCCGTCCCTATTTACGGGCGTTCCGCTACGACGGTTTCGTCTACGCGCTGGCGATGCCCGGCGTGTTGTATCGCTCGCGGGACGGGCTCACCGGCTTCGAGGAGGGTCCCCGGCTGTTCAACCCGGACATGCGCCACTCCGCCGTTCTGCGGCGCGACGCACGGCTGTTCGTGTTCTGGACCGCACGGCGCGACGCCCCCGAGCGCATCTGGCTCTCGACCATCGACCTGACGGGCGACTGGATGACCTGGACGGAAACGGGTCCGCTCGAGGTGCTGCGCCCGGAGCGTGCCTGGGAAGGGGCCAACCTCCCGGTGGAACCGTCCAGCGGCGGGTCGATCGACGTGCCGGTCAACCAGCTCCGGGATCCGGCGATCTACGAGGAGGACGGCCGCGTGTATCTGCTGTACTCCGTGGCGGGCGAGCGCGGCATCGGTCTCGCCGAGGTGCACGTGACACCCTGACGCCCGCACCCCGCGGGCGGCTACCCGCCCCAGGTGTGCCGGATACGGGCGTAGTAGTACGCGCCGTTGAAGCCCCACGGCGTGTACTCGCTGTACCGCTCGCCGACGCCGGTCGCATTGGGGCTCTCGTCAGGGAACGTGTTGAAGACATTCTGGCTGCCGACCGCCAGCCTGGTGCCGTCCGACAGCGGAATGCCCACCTCGACGTCGACGACCGGCTTGCCGTTGAACAGGGTCTGCGCGCTGTCCCAGTCGAACCAGGCGCCGTAATAGCTGACCCGTCCCAGGATGTCCACGGCGCCGGCGCGCTGGTTGACGCTGACGTTCCAGCGGTTCTTCGGCAGCGCATCCTGCAGCTCGCGAATCCGTCTGGTGACGTTGAGCAGATCCGTATTGAACCGCGTCACCTCGGTCGTCGTGTGGTTGAAGACGGCGCTGAACACGGTGTCGCCGTCGAGGGCGGGCGGCCGATAGGTCCAGACGACGTCGATCCCCTGCGTCGTGGTGGAAATCTCGTTGGTGAAGAACCTGAAGCTCGCCAGACCGCGTGCGTTCTCGACGCCCGCCGCGAGAAGCTGATCGACCTCGCCCGACGTGAGGGAGAAGTCCTGCGTCACGGCGATCCGGTCGGCCAGATTGATGCGGAAGAAGTCGGCCGTCAGCGTGAACGGCCCGTTGTCGATGACCGCGCCGACCGCATAGTTTCGCGAGGTCTCCGGTTGAAGCGCCTGGCCGCCGCGAAGCTGCGCCACCGGCGAGATCGACGGAATGGTGCCGCGTTCCGTCAGGTCCATGAGCACCGGGTCGAAGGTGGTCGACACGTTGAACCCGTTCTGCTGGCCTGGTGTCGGCGCGCGAAACCCGCTGCTCACGCTGGCCCGCAGCGAGAAGAGGTCGTTGACCTGATAGCGGCCCGACAGTTTGCCGTTCGCGGTGTTGCCGAAGTCCTCGAAACGCTCGATGCGGGCCGCGGTACCGACGGTCCAGCGGTCATCGAGCCCCGAAAACTCGAGGTCGCCGTAGACGGCGACGTTGCTGCGGGCCCAGGTTCCCGCGGCGAGCGGGCTGTAGCCGCTGAAGCCGTTCGAGCCGGCGCTGAAACCCTGCGCGGCATAGGGACCGACATCCCACGACTCGCGTTGGCCGACGCGGGTCTCGTACCGCTCGTCCCGCCACTCGCCGCCAACCGCGACATTGACCCTGTCGTTGACGGGATACGTGACGTCGAAATTGAGCGCGACCGCCTGCTGCCGGTTGGTTCCGAGATCGAAGTCCGTCGGCGTCGCCGGACCGAGCGACGCGTTCACCGTGTCCGTAATGAACAGATCCGCCTCGTGGGCGCCGACGCTGACGCTCGCGTCCCAGACCACGCCGGCAGCCGTGAATCCGCGCAGACCGCCGACCACCGACATGTCGTTCGCCGAGCCGCCGAAGTTCGGCGTGAAGCCGCCGGGAAACCGCTCCTGGAAGGAGAAGCAGTTCGGGTCGGCGAAGACGAGACCGAGGGCGTCCGGATCGGGCACGTTGCCGGTGATGGGCACCGCCGGGCAGTTGGCCGACCCCATGCCGGCCGCGGCGAGCACATCGCCGATGAGCAGTGTCCGGCCGCCGTCGGCGCTGAAGACGCCGCCCCGCGTATTGGGGTTCCGAAAGAAGAAGCCGCCGGTCACCGTCTTGCTGGCGTAGTTGGTGTGGCCGTAGAGCTGCAGGCCGTTGGCGAACAGATGACCGAAGTTGCCGAAGAGCTTGAGGTCGTCGTCGATCTCGGGAGAGCCCCAAATCTGCGCCGGCTCGCGGACATTGGTATTGCCGGCGGCCAGCAGCCCGGCCACGTCGCTGCGCTGGATGCTCCGGTCGGTCGCAGCGGAGTTGCCGTACTCCAGGCTGAGGTTGGCGAAGCCGGTGGCGCCCAGCGGCAGCCCGACGTTGCCGGCGAAGGTGTACGCTTCACCGTCCCACGCCTCGCCGTGCGCCCCGGTGGTGAACTCGACGCTGCCGCCCGAGCGGGCGTCCTTGAGCAGGAAGTTCATGACACCGGCGATGGCGTCCGAACCGTACTGCGCCGCCGCGCCGTCGCGCAGCACCTCGACCTGCCGCAGGGCGATCGACGGAATGACCGACAGGTCGGTGCCCTGCGACCCGAACGCCACGCCGTTGCCGCCGTGCCAGTCGATGATCGATGAGCGGTGCCGGCGTTTCCCGTTGATGAGGACCAGCGTGTGGTCGGGCGCCAGGTTGCGCAGCATCGCCGGCCGCACGACCGTCGATGCGTCGCTGATCGGCTGGATGTTGACGTTGAACGAGGGCACGATCGTCCGCAACTGGTCCACGAGGGCGGTGGCGCCCTGACTGACGAGCTCCTCGGATCGGATGGCGTCGACCGGCACCGCCGACTCGGTGACCGAACGCGGCTCGGCCCGCGTGCCGACGACGACGACCTCGTCGGTGAACTGCGGCGTCTGCTCGGGGTCCGCCTGCTGGTTCTGCTGCGGCTGCTGGTTCTGCTGCGGAGCCGTTCCGGTCTCGGGAGCCTGTGTGCGGGCCGCAGCCGGCGCCGACACGCCGGGAATCAGGGCGAGCAGCACAGGCACAATCAGATGCGGTGGCATGGTCATGGTTCAAATCGCCTGTTTCCGCGTGCGGTGATCGCGGCCGATTCTCGGTACCCGTCGCGGGCGCACGCGGAAGCGTCCACCTGACGCCTGACGCCGGCTTTCCAGTGTTGCCCGGGTGGCGCCCGCTGCTGCTCACGCATTCTACAGCAACGTCCCGGCGCCCGTCGTTACATGCCCCACCCGTAGTTGATACGAGCGTAGCAGTAGCCGCAAACGAGCATATGTTCAACACGAATCTTCTTGCCATTCAGCAATTTCGTTCGCAATATCCCTCGCAAAATCACACGACTTGACGGTACGCGCAATAGAGCTATTGCATTGGAATAATGTAATTTTTGTATTGCCGGAAGCTTTTGGTCTGTTACTCGTGATAAATTTTACTTTGCTGCCAGATTCGCACTACGGTGATCTGCATTTTTAGCCCGCCCGGTCGTGGAAATCCCATCAAGGACTGCCAGTCCATGGAACGGCAGCCTTGGACGGAACCTCGCCGATCAAGAAGAAGGAGGAGGATCGCGATGCATCGCAGCCTGCAGAACGCATTCGCCCTGGCTCTTGCCGCAGCGTTGTGTGCGCCCGGCATTGCCGGCGCCCAACAGGAGGTCTCCATCACCGGCACGGTGACGGACGCCACGGGTCTGATTCTGCCTGGCGTCACCGTGGAGGCGCGGGACAGCGCCGGCAACGTCCAGGTCACGTTTAGCGACGGAACCGGCCAGTACGCGTTCAGCGGGCTCGCACCCGGATCGTACGAAGTGACATTCATCCTGCCCGGCTTCAACGCACCCGCGCAGACGGTGCAGGTGAGCGCTGGCGCCATCGCCACCGCCAACGTGGAGATGGTAGTCAGACTCGAAGAGCGGGTAGTCGTGGTCGGCTCTCGCCAGGAGCCGCGCTCGGTGACCGAGTCGGCGGTGCCGGTCGACGTCATCCGGACGGGTGAGTTCGCCAGCCAGGGAACGAGCGATCTGGCCAATCAGTTGCGGACCGTCGTCCCCTCGTTCAACATCAACATCCAGCCGATCAGCGACGCCGCCACCATCGTCCGGCCGGCGAACCTGCGCAACCTCGCTCCTGACCACACGCTGATCCTGGTCAACGGCAAGCGCCGGCACCGCGCGGCAGTCATTACCTGGCTCGGGAACGGTATCGCGGATGGTTCACAGGGGCCCGACATCTCCGTGATTCCCACGATCGCCATTCGGCAGGCCGAGGTTCTGCGCGACGGCGCGGCAGCGCAGTATGGCTCTGACGCCATCGCCGGCGTCCTGAACTTTCAGCTCAAGGACGCGCGCTCGGGAGGCTCTCTGGAATACCGCACCGGCGTCCACCGCGACGCCAACCCGGGCGACTCGTCGACCTGCGGGTCGGGCATCATCGGCGACATCAAGCATTCCTGCAACGGCATCGGCGGGCGTGGCCAAGCCTTTAGCGTGGCCGGCAACACGGGCCTGCCGCTAGGCCCGAACGGGTTCCTGAACCTCAGCTTCGAGTACGGCAATGCGAACCCGACCAACCGCAGCGTCCAGCGCAACGGCGCTAACAACATCATCGCGGCCGGCAACAACAACGTCCGCAACCCCGCACAGGTGTGGGGCTCGCCGCTGCTCGAGGACGACCTGAAGCTGTTCGGCAATTTCGGCAGCCTGTTCGCGAACGGGCTCCAGTTCTACGGCCACACCAACTACGCGAGCCGGAAGGTAACCGGTGGCTTCTATTTCCGGAATCCGCACACCCGCGGCGGCGTCTTCCGCGGCAATAGACTTCACCCCGACTCTCTGCTCAACGTGTACGACAAGGACGGCAAGCCAACGAACTTCCCCGACCCTGAGGAGGACGACCCCACGGAGAGCGACCACCGCGACGCCGTCGTCTATAATGCAAACGGCAATCCCGCGAATATCCCCGGGCAAGCAGGAGTCCCGTCTCTCCTCGTGGGCGACAGGGTCTGGGCCCAGAACGGCATGGTCGGTGCCGGCAACTGCGCAACGATACCGATCGTCGCCAACGTTCCCGATGCTGCCGCCCTCGGGGCGGTGCAGGCCGACCCGAACTGCTTCACGCTCTTCAGCCGGTTCCCGGGGGGCTTCACACCGCAGTTCGGCGGCAACATGACCGACTCTTCGTTGGTCACCGGCCTTCGCGGCTTCACGAGCGCCGGCCTGAACTGGGACGCGAGCGTGAACATCGGCAGCACCGAAGTCGATCAGTTCATCTTCGACACGGTCAACGCGTCGCTCGGCTACGACACGCCCACGTCGTTCTCGCCAGGCATCTACGCGCAGCAGGACATCAACCTCAACTTCGACATCTCGATGCCGGTCACCACCATCGTGAACTTCGCGGCGGGCACGGAGTGGCGCCGAGAGCAGTTCACGATCGGGGCGGGCGACGATGCGTCGTGGCAGATCGGCCCGTACGCGGCGCAGGGCTTCAGCTCCGGATCGAACGGCTTCAACGGCTACCGGGCCGACACGACGGCGGGAACCTGGGACCGCAGCAACGTCGCCCTCTACGGCGACCTCGAGTTCGACGACCCGGGCCCGGACGGCCGGTGGACGGTCGGCACCGCGGTCCGCTTCGAGAACTTCAGTGACTTCGGCACGACGACGAACGGGAAGCTGTCCGCGCGCATCGGCGTGACCGACGCGTTCTCGTTGCGCGGCGCCGTCAGCACCGGGTTCCGCGCGCCGACCCCCGGGCAGCAGAACGCGTTCAACGTGACGACCGCGTTCATCGGCGGGCAGTTGACCAACAACGGCGTCGTCCCGTCCACGTCCGCCGTCGCGGTGGCCCGCGGGGGCGGTCAGCTCCAGCCGGAGAAGTCGCGCAACTACAGCGGCGGGGCGGTCATCGAACAGGGCCCGTTCACGTTGACCGCCGACTATTTCCGCATCGACATCGCCGACCGGATCGGCCTGACGCAGGAGATCAAACTGTCGCCTAGCGAGATCCTGGTCCTGCTCGCGGAAGGGATCCCCGAGGCGCGGAACTTCCCGGTGTTCCGCTTCTTCCTGAACGACTTCTCGACCACCACCCAGGGGATCGACGTCATCTCGACCCTGGTGGCCGGGAGCACAACATTCAGCATGATCTTCAACCACACCAAGACCAAGCTCAAGAACATCGAATCCGCCGTGATCGATGAATTCCGCATCAATACGCTGGAACGGGGACTGCCGAACACCCGCTGGAACGTCAGCGTCACCCATAGCGCCGACCGGTGGAACCTGACGGGCCGCCTGAACTTCTTCGGTGCGTTCTGGGACAGCGAGGACGGGCGCAACGCAAAAGATGTGACGGGCCTGGATTCCTTTCTGTACCCGGCGTATTCCGGCAAGGCGCTGGTCGACGTCGAGCTCGGCATTCCGTTCGGCGGGGTCGAGCTGGCGTTCGGCGCCGAGAACCTGCTGAACACGTACCCCGACGTGAACGAGTACGGCGCCGACACGGTCGGCAACCGGTACGGCCAGTTCTCGCCGTTCGGGTTCAACGGTGCCTACTACTACACCCGCATCGGCTACGGGTGGGGTGGGTAGCAGGCCGTCGGGAAAACTAAACAGCATTTACTGCGAGCTCTCGCAGTAAACAGACGCTGATACCGACCGGACCACCGTCGCTGGCGGTGGTCCGGACGGTTCGAACGCCTCACGCGACCACTGAACGATCACAGCTCGCCGTCGCGCAACGCGTCCGCCCGATTCCCGTCAAACGGTTCGACCGGCCCGTTCTCGGCTACCTGTCCCGCGAGGAGATCACGGCGATCATCGACCTGCCCCCTACGGTAACGCCGCCTGTCAAGTTGCCGTTTCTGTAACGGCCGCATGACGCCTAGGAGCCCGTGGTGAAACCGCGCGTAGCACCGAGCGTGGCGAGGCGCCCGCGTGGCAAGGCGTGACGAGGGAGCATATTGGGCATATGTGACCGAGGAACAACGCAGTCCAGGCGGGATGCATCGCCGCGCGAATGCCGCGGGGCTTTCACCACGGGCTCCTCAGATCATACGTCAGCGCCGTTTCCGGATGCGGCGGTCCGTGGGAACGGCGCTCTCCAGCAGGATCGACGAGTCAATCGGAACGTGAGACCTCGGGTTCGAATGGCCGTATCATTCGAGACGGAGCACTGCTCCGTTGAGATTGAAGATGACCGACCTGCCAGAGCGCTATCACGTCAACGAGATCTTCTATTCCTTGCAGGGAGAGGGGCGCCGATCCGGAACGGCCAACGTGTTCATCCGGTTTGCGAGGTGCAATCTGACCTGCAACGTGCTCGAGCATGGCTTCGACTGTGACACGGAGTTCACCTCGGGCCGCCACATGCAGGCGTCGGAGGTCGCCGCGGAGGCACTCGACGCGTGCGGCGGGAAGTGTCGCGCGGTTGTGTTTACTGGAGGGGAACCGACGCTTCAATTGGACAAGGCGCTGTGCGATGCACTGACACGCGTCGGGTTTTCCTATTTCGCCATCGAGACCAATGGCACCAACGCGATTCCACCGGGAGTGGAACTGCAGTTCGTCACGGTGTCGCCCAAGACGGCGGAACATACATTGCGGATAGCGGGACCTGTCAGTGAATTGAAATACGTGCGGCGGTACGGGCAAGGCATTCCCCGTCCGCGCCTGCAGGCGGAGTACCGCTTTATCAGCCCCGCATTCGATGCACACGCGCTGGACCCCAAGGATCTTGACTGGTGCATCCAGCTCGTCAAGCAGCATCCGGAATGGAGCCTGTCGCTGCAGCAGCACAAGTTCTGGGGTATCCGATAGAGCACTGGCGTCGAGCGGGTGCGCGCCGCCGCCGGCAGCGGCCGAGCCGCCCACGGCCGTCGTATGGTCCCCTCGGCGTTTCTTCGGCCCGCGCGGCGCGGCACGCTTCGTGGCCGGGTCCGACAACAGCACATCGACGGTCTGCATCGGATCGATCGCGTTCTGTCACCGTCGCTGGCAGCGGGGACAGAAATGCGTGCTGCGTTGCGCCACGAGCACGCGCCGCAGGGGAGTCCCGCAGGTGACGCATGGCGCGCCGGTCTTGCCATAAACCTGGACCAGTCGTTGGAACCCCCCCTGCGCGCCTCGACTGTCGACGTAGTTGTTGATGCTGGCGCCGCCGGCGGCGATGGCGCTTCGCAGCACGCCCTGGATGGCCCCGTGCAGCCGGCGGGCCTGGCGCGGGCCGACGCTGTCGCCGCTCCGCTGCGGATGCAGGCGCGCGCGGAACAGCGCCTCATCGGCGTAGATGTTCCCGAGACCGCGCAGGAAGCACTGGTCCAGCAAGAGCGTCTTGAGCCTCGCCTTGCGGGACGCCAGCCTGGCAGCGAACTCCCCCGGCCCGATCTCCAACGGTTCCGGGCCCAACTCGGCCAGACGCGGCGGCAGCCGCTCGGACCACTGCCAGCGGCCAAACTTGCGAATATCCTGGAACACCACTACGGTCCCGTCGTCCAGCCGCATCTCGGCCCGAGTGAACTTCCCGGGCTCGCCATTCAACAGCAGGTTCCCCGTCATCCGCAGGTGAATGACCAGCAGCGATCGGCGCCCCGCCGTGCAGAGCCGAAACACAAGATACTTGCCGTGCCGGTCGAGCCGCTCGATGCGCTGGCCAGACAGGCGGGCCTCCGTCTCGCGCGGGTCTCCGACGCAGGTTCTCGGCCAATGAAACGAGACGGCCTCGATGGTCCTGCCTTCGACGGAGGGCGCCAGCGTGCGGCGGATCGTCTCGACTTCCGGAAGTTCGGGCATCGGATCTCGCTGGGGGTGGCTGCGGCGCGGACTGACCGGTCGTCACGCAGCGCCGCGGACCAGCGCCGGCAGCACGGATCCAATCTCGCCCTGCACCACGACGTCCGCGATGCCGTCCAGCGGGGTCGGCTCGCGGTTGACGATGATCAGGCGCGCGCCGGCGCGCCGCGCCAGTCGGGGAATCGAGGCGGCGGGTTCGACCACCAGCGAGGAGCCGACGGCAAGCAGCAGGTCACAGGCCTCGGCCGCGGTCTGCGCGCGTGTCATGACGTCGAGCGGCATCGATTGGCCGAACGAGATCGTCGCCGGCTTCAGCAGTCCGCCGCACGGCCGGCAGCGCGGCGCCTTCTCGCCGCCCTCGACGCGCCGGCACGCCTCGTCGGACGGAATCCGGTCGCCGCAGTCAAGGCAGACCGCCTCTGTGGTCGTGCCGTGCAGTTCCAGGACCTTGTCGGCGGGCAATCCCGACCGCTGGTGCAGGCGTTCGATGTTCTGCGTGACCAGCACATCGAGCCTGCCTTGCGTGTGCAGTTCGACGAACGCGTAGTGGCCGGCGTTGGGGCGCGCCTCACGCATGGCGGGCCAGGCGGCGACCTTCTGTCTCCAGTACTCGACCCGTCCGTCCTCGCTGGACAGAAACTCCTGGAAATCGACGGTCCGGTTTCGCGCCCACACCCCATCGGGGCTGCGAAAGTCCGGAACACCGGACTCGGTCGAGATACCGGCGCCGGTGAAGCCGACGATCCGTGACGCGCCGGCGATCAGCTCACGGGCCATCCGCTCCTGCATGGCGCGCATTCTAGCAGCCCGTGGTGACATCCGGCGCGTCGCATCGGGCGACCGAGCCGCCCCGATGCCCCGATGTTTGCGTAGGGGCGCCCCTGGTGGGCGCCCGTCCCGCGGTGGCGCCCACCGCGGGACCCCCGGCGGTGCCGCTCCATGGCCCGGGGCGCGAACAGGGCAACCACAAGGGTTGCCCCTACACGCCAGGGCACGGGCGCGATCCACGACGTCCTTCCCGTCGAAGTGCGGGGTTGCCCCTACACGCCAGGGCGCGGGGTTTCACCAGGACAGCTAGAACGGTACGCCGAGACGGACGTAGGCGATCGCGCCGGTGCTCTCGACCAGCGGCAACGCGGCCCCGACGCGGACACGCAACGGGAAGGCGTAGAGGGCGAGCAGGTCGGTGGTGACCTCGACTCCGGCCGAGGTCAGGACCCGGGCACCGACCCGGTGGACGCCGGAGGGCGCCGCGCTGGAACCCCACGCGTCGCCGGCGTCGATGAACAGGGACCCGAAGATGCGGTCGACGTGCAGCGGCCACGCCCCGGCCCCGCGGTTGACGAGCGCGAGCGGGGTGCGGTACTCGACCGACGCCGTCCATGCCTGCCGTCCGGACCGCGTCGACGTCTCGTAGCCGCGCACGGGGAAGAACACCGCGGGGCCGCCGAAGCGAGGAAACCCGCCGGCGGCGATGGTCCTGCCGGCGGCGCCCCCGACGTTGAAGTGACTTGCGCCGGCCCCCGGCCCGCGCGCCACGCCAATGGCCGCGCGTAGCGCCAGCACGGGCGCCGCGAAGCGCCGACCCGGAAGCGGCAGATACGCCGCGGCGCGGCCGATGACATCAGTGCTGGACCGGTCGTCCGGAGACCGGCCGGCGGCAGCGCTTGCGGGGTGCAGGTCATCGCGCAATCGCGCGCGCACGAACAACGACGCCCCGCGTGCGTTTCCCATCTGGAAGTCGTGCGTTCTGGCGGTAGACACGCTCAGGGCGAGCGCCAGTTCGGTCAGCGTGGTGCCCGGCCGTGCAAGCTGATACCGCCGGGGCGTCTGGAGCGCATCGTCCAGGAGTTCCCGATCATGGCGCACGACACCGCCGGAGACAGTGAGCGCGAGGGTGCTGCGCATCGTGGGCCGGCGCATCGTGACGGTGGTCGCCAGCCGCCGCTCGCGCTCGAGGACGAACAGGGCTTCGGGCGCGGCATCTGCGCCGTCGGGCGGGCGGCCCAGCGTGACGCCGCCCGCATCCCAGAATTGTGAGAGGTTCAGACCGAGCGTCGGGTTGCCGAGCCGCCGATACTCGTACGACAGGTGGCCTTCGGCCCGTCCGCCGGAGGTGAACACCTGTGCCCCGGCCTCGTAGGCGTGCCGCCCGACCAGGTCCGCCGCCGATGTCCTGGCGCCGATAGCGTAGCCGAGAAGTTCTTTCCGGGGGATGACGCCATCCGCGGTGCGCACCGGCGCGGTCGCCACCGGCTCGCGGATCACCGGCGACCACCACGTCGGCGCCAGCGTCGACCACGGCGAGTAGCCGCGCACCGGTCCCTCCGCTGCCGCTGGCGCCGCCGCGGCGGCGGCCGCGAGCGAGAAGCGCGGGTCGGGGTCCGGGGCGGGCGCGGCACTGTCGGGGAGAAAGCGGATACGTTCCACCTCCCAGCCGTCGGCGTGGTAGCCGGAGAAATAGAGCCACCGATTGGTGGGATCGACGCTCGGAAACGCCGCGCCGGTGCGCACGTTCGTCAGCAGGATCGGCGGGCCGGTGATTCCTGTACGGGGATCGACTTCGGCCCCGAGCACGTTCAGGATGCCGGTTCTGTCGGACGCCCAGACCAGATAGCGGCCACCGGCGTCCCAATCGGGTGCGAGGTCGAGCGCCCGGTCGTGGGTCACCTCGTGCACGAGCCGGCCCGCGGCGTCCAGGATGACGATGTCGTGGCGGCCCGCCGTCCACCGCGTCGCCGCGATCCACCGCCCGTCGGGCGACACGGCGGGATCGGCCCAATACGTGCCCGGCACAGCCGCCGCGAGCGGCTCGGTCGACCCGTCCCCCAGGTCGACCTGCACGAGCGCGTTCGTCCCGCCGCCTTCCGCCACGGCGACCGCCCAGGCGCCGGCGGGACCGACCGACGGCGCGGACAGCCTGGCGCCCGTGGTCACCCGGCGCACCGGTCCGTCCGGCGCCGCGATGTAGAGATCGCTGAAGATGCGGTAGCGATCGGTGAAGTCGCGCTGGGCGAAGACCACCTCGCCTGACGCGCCGAAATCGAACGTGGTCACATGGTTGATGCGCGTCACGGTCGCGGTATCGCCGCCGTCAGGCCGGGCGGTGACGAGCCGCGGGTCGGAGCGCCCGTCCGAACGGACGTAGAGTAGCGCGCGGCCGTCCGGCGACACCTGTGGGTGGAGGCCCACGCGGGAACCGGGCGTCAGCGTCTCCGGCGCGGTGGTCGGACCGTGAGGCGTGGCACCGCCCGCCTGCGTCTGCGCCGCAGCCCGCGCCGCGTCGGCCCAGGCGGTCCACTCGGTCGACAGCGGCACGCCGAACGCCTGCTCACCGGCGGCATCGAGGCGATAGGGCGCCCACTGCCCGGCGACCGCCTCGACGAGCGCCGCCACGCGGTCCGGACCATGCCGCTCGACAAGGTAGTCGAGGAAGAGCGACCCGTACGCGTAGCGGCGGATGCCGCTCGGCCATACCGGCGAATTCCCCCCGGCCTGCCCGATAGTCTCGAAGCGGGCCTCGAGCGCCGCGGTGCGCAGTATCATCTCGTGGAACGTGCCACGTACCCGTCCGGCGTCAGTCAGCGCCGACTCGTACCAGGTCGCGATGCCCTCGATGACCCACCCGGGTACGGAGTACCCTGGAAAGAACGGCCAGCCGGTCCCGACCCGCCCGAACACGCCGCGCGCGACCCTCCCGAGGGGACCGGTCCGGTCCAGGTGGATCACGTGCGCGAGCTCGTGGATGACGACCAGCTCGATCCAGTCGTCGGTATAGGCCAGGGCAAGGTGGTCGGCGGGCGGGCGGGCGTACACGGTGATCCGGTTCGACGGCCGGACCTGGGCCGATCCGTTCGAGACGTCGACGTGGTCGGTCAGAAGGAGATCGATCGGTCCGGCGGGACCCGCGAGGAACTGCGCGGAGAGCGCCCGGTACGCCTGCTCGGCCAGATCGGCCGTGTGGCGTCCCAGGTCTTCGAGATGCGCGGGGAACGTGACGCGAAAGTGCTCCGTTGCGAGCGTCCGCCAGGCCTCATCCGGAGGCGCCTGGGCCGCGGCCGGCAGCGCCGCCAGCACAAGAGCCGCCGCCAGGCGGGACACGCGTGACCTGTCCGATGGTGCCACTCGAACCGCCTTGCCGCTGCATCGCTACCGGCGGCCTCGGCCGCATCGCTACCGGCGGCCTCGAGCGACTCAGCCGCCGACCGCGATCAGCGCCTCGTCGGTGCGGATGAAGATCCGGCCGCCCGAGACCGCCGGCGACGACACGATCCGCTCGTCCAAATCGTTGCGCTGCAGAATGTTCAGCTCTCGGCCCGCCTGCAGCACGACGGTCTCGCCGGTCTCGCTGAAGAGATACACCTTGCCGTCGCCCGCCAGCGGTGACGCCGAGTAGATGCCGCCGACCCGGTCCTGCCAGACGCGGTCTCCGGTGCCGGCGTCGACCGCGGTCACGATGCCGCTGCCGTTGGCCATGTAGATCAAGCCCTCATAGTAGAGGAGCGAGGACACGTAGGGCGCCCCGGTCGGCACCCGCCACGCCACGTGGCTCTCGTCCACGACACCGCGTCCGCCCAGCCGGACCGCCAGGTACGGACCGGCCCGGTACCCGCGGGACGTGTACACCGTGCCGGCGTCATCGTAGGTGGCGGTCGCAATCGGGTATTCGTTGTGGCCGTCGGCGTGCCACAGCCATTCGCCGGTCGCCGGATCGTAGCCATCGAGTCCGGCATACGAGTTCACCACCAGCTCGTTCCCGGCCGGCCCCGAAACCACGACCGGGGTGCTGAACGACCGCAGCGCCGGCCCCCGGTCAGCCCTCCAGCGCTGGTCGCCGGTCCGGCTGTCGAGCGCGAGCAGATAGGCGCCCGTTTCGTGGTCGCACTGGAGAATGATCAGATCCTGGTAGACCACGGGCGAGCTGGAGTGGCCCCAGACGATCTCGTAGGGTCCGTAATCGCGGGCGAGCTGCCGCTGCCACGCCAGCGTGCCATCCATGTCGAGCGCCACGAACTGCCCGGTGGCGAACCAGGCATAGACCCGGTCGCCGTCCGTAACGGCGCTCGGACTGGCCATGTTGTGTTTCTGGTGCGCCAGCGGCAACGCGCCGTCGGCTGGAAGCTCGTATTCCCACGCCAGGCTGCCGTCGTCCCGATCGAAGGCGCTGACGACGAAGACGACCCCGGCCCCGTCACCCTCGACCCGGCGGCCGCCGAGCGGCCGTTCGCCGTCCGACGCGGCGGGACCCTGCACGAGCGACGGATGCCCCCCCGGTTGCAACGGGCCGCGGCCGACCTGCGAGGTCAGAAAGACCCGCTCGCCGGACACGATCGGAGACGAGACGCCGAGCCCGCGCAGCGGCGTACGCCACGCCACACCGCTGTCACGGCTCCACACGGTCGGCAGACCGCGCTCGGTCGAGATCCGCCGGCCGTCCGGCCCCCGCCACTGCGGCCAGTCCTCAGCCTGGACACGGGCGCCGAGGACGGCGAGCCCGATTACGAGTGACCCGGTCAACGTGCGCATCGCGACATCTCCTCCCCGGCTCGCCGCATGACGCCGGATACCGCCCATTCTGAGGCACACGGCGGATGGATGTAAATCTCCGCTCACGGCGTGCTACAGTCTCGCGACATGTGGGAACAAGATTACGTCCCGGTCGCAGGCAGTCTCGGCTACTCGACGCTTGTCGCGGCGGTACCGCTGGTCATCCTGTTCTACATGCTCGGGGTGAAACGTAAGCCGAGCTGGATCGCGGGGCTCAGCGCGCTCGGCGTGGCGCTGGTGCTCGCGGTCGGGGTGTACGGCATTCCTGCGCCACAGGCCGGCGCATCCATCGTCTATGGCGCCGCCTTCGGACTGTTCCCCATCGGCTGGATCGTCATCGCGTCGCTGATCCTGTATCGGGTGACGGTCGACACGGGCAAGTTCGAGATCATCAAGGACTCGATCGGCTCGCTCAGCGACGACCGCCGCCTGCAGGCGGTGCTGATCGGATTCGCGTTCGGCGCCTTCATCGAGGGTGCGGCCGGATTCGGCACGCCGGTTGCGGTCGCCGCGGCGATGCTGACCGGTCTCGGGTTCTCTCCGTTCTACGCGGCGTTCATCTGTCTGATCGCCAACACCGCCCCCGTGGCGTTCGGGTCGCTCGGTATTCCGGTGGTCACGCTCGCCGGCATCACCGAACTGCCGATGGATGCCCTGAGCTCCATGACGGGCCGGCTGTGCGCGCTGATCGCCATCATCATCCCGGCCTACATGGTCATCGTCATGTCCGGATTCAAGCGGGCGTTGGAGGTGCTGCCCCCGATCGCCGCCTGCTCGCTGACCTTCGCCGGCGTGCTGCTGTTCGTCACGAACACCATCGGACCTGAAGTGGCCGTCATCCTGGCCTCCATCGCCGCCCTGGTGGCGATGGTGCTGACGATGAAACTCTGGCGCCCGGCGCAGGTCTTCCGGCTCGAAGACGATGTCGAGGTGACCAGCGCGCACCGTACGCATACCACCCGGGAGCTGTTGTCGGCGTGGAGCCCCTACATCCTGCTCGTGGTCTTCGTGCTGCTGTGGCGGTACCGGCCGATCCAGGCAGCGCTGAACACGGTCAGCGTGTCGATTGACGTACCCGGGCTCCACAACCTGATCACCCGCGTGCCGCCATTGACCCCCGAGCCGTCGCCCTACGGTGCGGTCTACAACTTCCAGTGGCTCTCGGCAGCCGGCACCTCCTGCTTTCTGTCGGCGTTCGCGGCGTCGCTGCTGCTGGGACTGTCCCCCGCCAGGTTCATTGGTATCGTGCGGGCGGTCTTGAAGCAGTTGTCGCTGCCGCTGCTGACGATCGCCTCGGTGCTGGCGGTGGCATTCCTGATGAACTACTCCGGGATGACCTCGACGCTGGGACTCGCCTTCGCCGCGACCGGGGTGCTCTTTCCCTTCTTCAGCGCAATGCTGGGCTGGACCGGTGTCTTCCTGACAGGCAGCGACACATCGTCGAACGCACTGTTCGGCACACTGCAGGTGGTCACCGCCAACGCGCTCGGCTTGAATCCGATCCTGACCGCCTCGACGAACGCCGCCACCGGCGTGATGGGCAAGATGATCTCGCTGCAGAGCATCGCCGTCGCGGTGGCGGCCACCGGCATGGCGTCCTCGCAGGAGGGCCGCCTTTTCCGGATCACGCTCAAGCACAGCATCATCCTGGCCCTATTCATGGCGCTGGTGACCATGGTCTTCGCCTACGTGCTGCCGCAGTTCGTGCCGCAGGTGTAACGGCCCGCGCCGCCGTCGTGAACGCCGGCACACTGACTGCCGGCACCCGGACGTGCCGGCAGTCAGTGTGCATGTGCTCCTCCTCCGGACGGTCCACCCGCGACGGCGGCGACGTCCCCTCGATCGGTACTACTCGCGAGCTGTCGATTCCTTCACTCGCCTCGCGGTCTGCACTCGTGCTACGATCGGTGCCGAATCGCGAGCAGGTTATCCTCCACCCGGAAGCCCCGCTCAGAGTAGCGGGCCTTGCCCGGCGACCGCCAGGCCTCCCTCCTCCCGGATTCTTTCGATGCACGCCCTCCATGCTGGCGGGCGATAACCACTGGGGTTCCGCGCCGGGTGAGCGCGGGCCCAGGAGTACCGATACAGATGACGTTTGCCGAACTGGGCCTGCGCCCGGAACTCGTTCGCGCCGTTGGCGGCGCGGGCTACACCACGCCCACCCCGATACAGGAACGCGGCATCCCGCTCGCGCTGGAGGGGCGGGACCTCATTGCCTGCGCCCAGACCGGCACCGGCAAGACCGCCGCGTTTCTCCTCCCGATCCTGCACAGGCTCGCCGGCGGCCCACCGTCACGGCGCCCGCGCGCGCTCGTCGTCACACCGACACGTGAACTAGCGGCGCAGATCGGCGAGATGGCCACACAATACGGAACGCACCTGCGTCTGCGCAGCTCCGTCATCTTCGGCGGCGTCGGCATGGAGCCGCAGACACGCCGGCTGCGAGGCGGGCTTGACCTCCTGGTCGCGACGCCGGGCCGGCTGCTCGACCATTTGCGCCGCGGACAGGCACAGCTCGGTCAGGTGGAGATCGTCGTGCTCGACGAAGCGGACCGCATGCTCGACATGGGCTTCCTGCCCGATGTGCGACGGATCCTCGCCGCGCTCCCCGCGCAACGCCAGAACCTGTTCTACTCGGCCACGATGCCGGACGAGATCGAAGATCTGATCCGGCGCACGACGAACAATCCCGCCCTGCTGGAGGTCACCCGCCGGGCGACGCCGGTCGGCGCGGTCAGCCAGATCGTCCATCCCGTGGCGATGACCAGCAAGAACGACCTCCTCACGTCGCTGCTCCGAAAGCCGGAAATGGGACAGACGCTGGTCTTCACCCGCACCAAGGCACGGGCCAACCAGTTGGCGAAGCGTCTCGACAAATCGGGACGGCGGGTCGCGGCCATTCACGGAAACAAGAGTCAGAACGCTCGCACACGCGCGCTGGCCAGCTTCCGTACCGGGCGCATCGACACGCTCGTCGCCACCGATATCGCGGCGCGCGGGATCGATGTCGACGGTATCAGCCACGTGGTGAACTTCGACCTGCCGACCGTGCCGGAAGACTATGTACACCGCATCGGGCGAACCGCCCGGGCCGGGGCGAGCGGCCACGCGATCTCGCTGGCGGCCCCCGAGGAACGGTCGCAGCTTGCCGCCATCGAGCGGCTCGTGGGGAAAGCGATTCCGAGGGAGATCGTGGAGGGGTTCGCACCCGGCAACGCAGCCGCCCACCTGCGCGGGACACCGCGGTCACGGCCCCACGCGTCCCGCCCGTATGGTGGGCACCGCGGCCGGTCCCCGTCGGCGCCCGGACGCCCGGCCGCACGCGGCGCCCGTGCCGCGGCATCGACCAGCCGGGTGTCACGCTACGGCAGTTCGTCGTAGATCACGCGGACGGCGGCCTCGACGCGTGTCGAGTCGTAGTCCAGGTAGCGCGCGGACAGGTCGACGGCGGCGGCGGCCTGGTCGGCGCTCTGTCCCCGGCGTTTGGCGTCGCGCACCGCCGCCGCCAGATCGGCCGTGAAGCGCTGAAACTCCTGGAAACTGTCCCAGGTGGTGACCGGGATGTGCCCCGGCACCACGGTGTCGACCCCCTCGATTCCGGCAATGACCCGGGCCAGCGTCTCGGGCAGCGCGACGCCGCTGCCGCCGTTGTTGGTGTCGAGGAACGGCGCGTCCCGCCAGGGAAACATGTCGCCGGTCTGCAGGACCCCCAGCGCCGGGTAGACGATGAACGTGTCGCCGTCGGTGTGCCCGGCCCCGAAGTAGTACAGGTCCACCTGGTCAGCCCCGGCACCGAGCGTCAGACGGTCCGTAAAGGTCTGGTTCGGCAGGTACGCGGCCTTCTCGCCCTGGAAGTTGGGCATCCGTTGCATATTGGTGCTGGTGTTCTCATGGGCGACGATATCGACCGTGTCGGGAAAGAACTCGTTGCTGCCGACATGGTCGCCGTGCGTATGGGTATTGACGATGGTCACCACCGGTTTGTCGGTGACGCTGCGGATCCGGTCGAGCAGCACCTGTCCCCATCCCGGGAGCTTCGTGTCGACGACCGCCACGCCGCGTTCCATGACGAAGACGCCGACGTTGCCGCCGCTGAACAGGTCGCGGTTGACCGGCGTCGTGCCCTTGATGACATAAAGGTTGCCCTTCACCTGCTCGATGGTGGCGCCGTCGACCGCGCCCTGATTCAACTGCTGCAGCGCACTGACACTCACCGTCAGCATCCCCAGGGCCGCGATGGCGGCCAGCGTGAATCCTCGTCTCATCCCAACCTCCGGTCAGCGGTCAACGCGACCGGGCCAGCCCCCGCAGGAACCGGTCCGGCGCCACGAAACGGGTGTGATAGGTCTTCCAGTCGTCCGCGTGCCGGCGATACACCGGATCGTCCTCGAGCACGGCGGACGCGTCGGCGTCATAGCTGGGCCGGTCATGCGCCGGCAACGGCCCGACGGTCTTCGAGTGGGTCGTGTTGAAATCGCCGTCCTTCACCCAGCCATCGCCGATCAGCACGAAATCACGCCGCCACCCTGCCGGCGGCGGCGCCGGGGCGCGGAACCTGAATCGCAGTTCGTCGCCCGCGTTCATGATGACGTAGCGGTCGTCGGTCGCCTTGACCAGCTCGCGCACGTCGCCGAAGCGGGTGTGATAACCCACGAGGTCCCGCCACCGGGGCCGGATGTTGGCGAGTTCGTAGCGGGGGATCTCGAGACCGCGCGGACCGATCAGCTCCGTCTTCGAGTATCCGCGGTAGTCAAGCGTCGCGACGTCGGGGGTCACCCGCCGCTCGACCGGAGCCGTGTCGAGCCGCGGCGCGGATCCGATCCAGTCCCAGTAGATCTCCAGGTTGGTGCGTAGTCTGAGCCGTCGGGGCCGCGTGCCGTCGGGCAGGCGCGGCAGGTCGACCACCATGGTCTTCCGTTTCCCCGCCGGGAACCCGAGATCCGGATGCAGCACCACCCACTGGCCGCTGGCGTCCCGTGCCTCGAGCGCGACGCCGCGGGGGATGGCGTGCCGTCCCTGCCCCAGCGCCACGTTGATGCTGCTGTCGGTCGGGTACACCCACCCGTGGGCCAGCAGCCAGACATCGGCGGCGGCGGATTCCCGCGGGTCGAGCTCGATCTCGAGATAGTGGTCGCGCGTGACACCCTGATGCGTGCCGCGCTCGACAGTCGCCACGTACCGCTCGTCGCGGGTCTGCACCAGATCGGTCACGTCCCGCCCCGCATCGTCCCAGGCGCCCACGACCGGTCGCGACGGGCCGGTGACACGGGTCTGGAGCTGCGGCGGATCGCGCGAGAACCCCTCGTTCACGTACACCTCGGTGTCGGCCGGATGGTCCACGACCAGCAGCGACACATGATCGAAGAAATGCGTTTCCCACAGTTCGGCGGTGATCCGCAGGTCATAGGCGCCGTCGCGCGGCGCGAGCTGGTCACCCCGGATCAGGACCCGGTCCTCGGTCTGCACCACGTCGGCGGTGTCCTGCGCGTTGATTCGCAACCCGAGCGGCGATCGCCATATGAAGTCGGTCACGAAACTCATCGCCTGTCCGTCGTAGGCGAACAGCCACGGACAGGAACCCTTGAGCCGCTGCTCGGCCACGATCGCCTGATCGGCCGCGAAGTCGAAGTCGGCCTGCATCACCCCGTTCGGCCAGTAGATACGGGTCACGTCCGCCTGCGTCTGACGGCCGAGCCCGACGTGCACCGGCGCGCCGGTCAGCACCTGCTTCTGTACGAGCAGACCGGACCGCACCTCGATCTCCCCGCCCACCCCGAAGGTGTTGATCCGCTGATCGCCGGCCGCCGCATGCCCGCGGGGCCGGATCTGCTGCCAGCCATATCCGGCCGTGCCCTGCCCGGCCAGCCGCATGGGACGGCCCTGCTCCACCCCCACCAGATCGAGCCATCCGTCGGCGTCGAGGTCGGCAACGCCGAACACCTCCGCCGTGATGTCCGTCTCCAGCGGCTCGAGGCGTGATCGTTCGTCGGAGAGCCAGACACGCGTGCCCGCGCTGCCGGACGCCAGCAGGTCGAGCGCGCCGTTGTTGTCGAGATCCGCGGGGATCACACGGTACGCGCCAGGCTGCGCGCCCGCCGCGAAGGAATCCCATGCGGCGACCCGCTCCGTCGTCCATCCCCCATCGATCCAGCTCGTGCGCTGCAGCGCGCCGGCGGCATCCAGCGTCACCAGATCGAGTTGGCCGTCAGCATTGACGTCCGCCAGCGCCACCGCCACCACATCGGTCTCCGCGTCGGGCGCCGGCCAGGCCACGAACTGCCCTGCCTGCAGGTTCTCGATCGGATGGATGGCGCCGGCCGCGTCGAGCAGAACCGCATCCGGGTCGCCGTCCTGGTCGAGGTCGCCCCACCCGAACCCGCGCAACCTGTCGATCTCGGGAAACGGTTGGGTCGGCAACCAGGTGCCGTCGGCATTGTTGCGCAGCACCCAGGGGGCGCCCGCCACCGGCGCCATGACGACGTCGAGGTCGCCGTCCATCTCGGTGTCGGCCGACCAGATGCCGTAGCTCGCGAGATCGGGCGCTGCCGGCGCGCCGGCGGCGGCCGGTGTCATGTCGGCCACGCCGCCGTCCGCCGTCCGCGTGAACAGGCGCACCCCGCCGGCGCCCGCCACGGCGAGATCGATCTGGTAGTCGGCGTTCCAATCCAGCGCCAGCAGCCCGCTGCCGGCCGCTGGCGTCGCACCGGCCCCTGCCGGAATCGGGATGCTTGCAGCGACGGCGTCCACGATCCAGCGCACCTCTCCCGCCTGCCCGGACACGAGCGCGGCGGGCCCATCGCTCGGTGGCACGATCGCCACGGCCGAGGCCGCACCGTCCCCGGCGCCGGCGATCGGCTCGGCGACATAGCGCAAACCGGCATCCCGGGGCGCGGCGGTCGCCGCCGGCATTGGCAGCCGCAGGAAGCGGCGCAGCGGCTCGGCGACGAGTTCGGCGCTCACGCTGACCGCGCTCTGGTCCTTGCGAAATTCCGGCTGCCGTACAAGCACGTTGCGCAGGAGCTGGGCGCGTGTGGCGACCTGGGCCGCGTCACCGTCATTGGCCGCGGCCGACGCCGCGGCCAACTGCGTGCCGGCGATGGCAGGCCAGCGCGCACTCAGGGCGGTCAACCGCTCGATCGTGGCCGCCATCGCCGTCTCGTCCGACCGCCGCGCCGCCAGCCGCAGGTGTTCCACGAGCACCGCCAAGTTGTCCGGCACGTCGTCCAGCACCGCTTCGAGGAGCTGCTGCGCTTCGAGTTGTTCGGCCTCGTCATCGGCGCGTTCGAGCAGTTGCGCGAGCGCGAACCTCGCCAGCAGATGATCGGCGTCGAGACTCAGCGTCTCGCGGAAGCGGCGTTGCGCTTCATCGAACCGCGCGCTGAACGCGGCCAGTTGTCCCTGCAGAAACGCGACTTCGCTGCTGTCCGGCGCCAGGGTCCGCGCCGCCTCCAACTCGACCGCGGCCGCCTCGTCGTTGCCGAACCCGACGTGCGCCACCGCCAGGTTGGCCCGAATCGCCGGTTCGTCCGGCGACAGCGCCGCTGCGCGCGCGAACAGCGTCTCGGCATCCTCGAGCAGACCGACGTCTAGCGAGGCCAGTCCCTGGTAGAAGGCGCGGACCGTGTCCTGATACCGGATCGACGCCGCGTCTGACCGCTCGTCAGCGGGACGGCAGGCAGCGGCGGCGGCGATCAGCACAACGAGCAGGACGCGCACAATGCGGGTACGCGTCATGGACGTGGATTCGATGGTCACGGGCGTGGAGTCGGCGATCATGGGCTGGAGTCGGCGGTCAGAACGTCGTGTTCGTGTATCGACTGTCGTTCGTTGTTGTCCTCGGGCGAGGCCCGGCGGAAGTCCCCGGTGATCGCCTGGGACGACTCGTCGGCCTTGAACCGCTCGTACAGCGCGCGCGCCTGCGCCGCCGCCTCGCCGTGGCCCGCACCCTGATGGCTCAGCATCAGATTGTAGTGGGCCTGCAGGTCCTCCGGGTCGATGCGAAGCACCGATTCGAACGTGTCGATCGCCGCGTCGAAGTCACGCGCAAGGAAGTGCAGGAGACCGATCTCGTTCAATACCACCCGGTCGCGCGGGTACTGCGCCCGCGCCGCGTCGAGGTGGCGCATCGCCTCGTCGTAGCGCCCGAGCGACCGCAGCGCCGTCCCCAGCAACGCATGGGCCTTCGCCAGACCGGGGGCGAGCACCAGCGCCTGCTCCAGCAGCGGGACGGCCGCCTCGACATCGCCTTCCCGAAGCTTGGCCCGCGCCACGTTGACCGGGCCGTCGGGATAGGCCGGATCGATCGCCATCACCACGCGGAACGCCGACTCGGCGCCGCGCAGGTCACCCTGCAGCAGCAGGCCGATCCCGTAGTCGTTCCAGCGCACCCGCATGGACGGATCGAGCGACCGGATCACCTCGGGCGCCGTTGCGCCGCCGTCGATCACCGACAGCGTCGCTTCCGCCTCCGCCATGACGGTCGTGGGAATGTCGGGAATCGCCTTGATCTCTCCGGAGACGTCGGAGGTGTCGCCGGTGAACGTCCACACGCCGTCATCGTACGCGGCAGTCACGTCGGCCGGTGTCGCGGGGTCGCGTTCGCCGGCGAACGCCCACTGGGTATACCACCAGGCGAACTTGCGATAGTTGACCCTCGCCTGCAGGGTGATCCTGTCGCCGGCATCCTCGGGGACGCGCAGGCGGTAGTGTATCGTGTCGGCCGCACCGGGCGGAATCAACTGCACGTAGACCACCGAGCGGGTCATCCAGGCGTTGCGCTTGTTGATCGGGTTGCCGTGACGATCGACCTGCAGGCTGCGGTAGAAGTGTGCGCCCGGATCCACCGGTCCGCTGCCGCCGTCGGCGGCGGCGCCGCTGTGCAGCAGTACCTGGCCGCGATCGTCGACCGCCGTGAACTCGACCCAGACATCGAGCGCGTCCACGGTGCCTCCGGGAAAGAAGTGCCCCACGTTGCGGGTCCGCACCACCACCTCGACCCGCACCGACTCGCCGCGACGGACGACGATCGGAGTCAGGTCCAGCGGCGCATGCACCTCGGCCGGAGGCACGGAGACCACCCCCCGCGCCCCGAACTGCGACGATTCCTCCCCCACGGCGAACGTGCTCGACAGCGTCTGTCCGGCGGCGCGCGCCGGACGGGCCGTGGGCGCCGGCGTTTCGGCGACTCTCGCGATACCGAAAAGGTCTATGGAGACCTGCCCCGCGCGCAGGAACTGCTGCACCGCCTCGAGCTGGTCCGGGTCGCGGTTCACATACGGCAGGGCGGTGTTCGCTGCGGGAAACCGATGCGACCGGACAAACCCGTCGTCAGCGGCCGGGTCATTCGAGGCCACCAGCGGCATGTGGCAACTGCCGCACGTCTGTGGCGTCTCCGGATAGTAGAAGGACCGTGCGCCCTGCCCCGACACGCCGGACGCCTGCCAGTTGTCGTATTCGTTGAACCCGCGAATCCAGCGGTAGTCGTTCACCGGCACGTCGAGATGCACCTTGTGACAGGTGGAGCAGAACTCGGCGCCGTCGTCGCGGTGAAACGGCTTCATGAACGTGCGGCGGTGCGGTTCCGGCGCCAGATTGGTGACCAGGTCATGGGCGCCCCGCAGCAGTGGATTGCTGCTCGCCGCCAGATCGTGCAGGGGCGGGTATTCCATGACGAAGTCTCCTTGCCCCATCGTGCTGCCCACGTGCACCACCGAGTGACACGACGTGCACCCCAGCCCCGCCTGCGCTTCGGGCGTATCGATCTGCTCGCGGATCGGCCGATCGAAGCGCCCGTTGAAGAACACGGCATGGTCATGGCATCCGGCGCACCACTTCGACGGCTCCGTGCCGACGACATCCTGCATGTATTCGATTGACCGACGATACCACTGGTTGTTGAAGGACGAGAAATGGTGGGCCGATCCGCGCCACTCGTCATAGATGTCACGGTGACACCTGCCGCACATCTCGCTGGTCAGAAAGAAGTCGGCGGGAATCAGATCGCCCGTGCTGGTCTGCGCCGATGACGGGAACAACCGGCTGCCGGCGCCGGCGCCCTCCTCCGCCATGGTGGCCGGGGGTCGGATGGGGTTCTCGAATGCGTGCGCCTGCCGCCAGCGGGTGTCGTGCGCCGCGCGGGCGGCCGGCACGGCGGCGGCGACCGCGCAAAGCAGCAGCACTCCGGTGCGCAGTTCGAGCGCTCGGGCCTGATCGGCGCTTGCGCGCCAGAGCCAGCCGCCGAGCAGCGCGGTCCCGGCCACGGAGCCTGCCACGTGCGCCGCCAGCAGCAGGTCGGACCGCCCGAAGACCGCCAGCCCCAGCACGCCCAGTCCCAACAGCGCCCCGGCCGTCGAAACACCGGCAGCGCTCCTCGAAAGAGCGCCGGCCGGCCACCCGCGGCGCCAGACCCACCGCACGGCCACGGCGCCGAGCCACAGCCCCAGCAGCGGATGCAGCACGACCGCGGCGATGTACCACAGCGAGGCGCTGGGCGCGGCCGCGAGAAAGGCCGCGGTCAGCACCAGCAACGTTCCACCCGCAATCACCACGCCCGGGATTCCCATGCACCTATTCCATGCATCGCCCACAATTGTTGCGCGTGCTACACGATAGTGGGATATTCTGACACCTGAAGGCAAGAGCGATAGTCAGGGAGGCCCAGGTGCCGCAACATTTCGCCGGCTGGATCCGGCAGTTCACGACATTGGCCGTCGTCCTCGCCGCGGGAGCGGGAACGCCTGCCGCGACGTCTGCACAATCGCCCGCCGCGGCCGGCTTCGAACCGGGTGAGATTACGTTTCACAAGGATATCGAGCCAATCCTGCAGCGCAGTTGTCAGCACTGCCATCGGGAGGAATCGGTGGCGCCGATGTCGCTGCTCAGCTACGAGCAGGCGCGTCCCTGGGCTCGCGCCATGAAACGCCGCACGGCGATGGGTTCCTCGTGCCGGGGTCATGCCGCCCTGGTATGTCGAGCGGAACATCGGTATCCAGGACTACAAGTACGACCCCTCGCTCAGCGACACGGAAGTCGCCATGGTGGCCGCTTGGGCCGATGCCGGCGCGCCGCGGGGCAATCCGGCCGACGCGCCGCCGCCCCGCGACTTCGGGACCGGCGGCTGGACGATCGGCGACCCCGATCTCGTTACCGTGCTGCCCGAAGTCATCGTGGGCGGCGAGCAGGCCGACTGGTGGGGCGAGATCGAGACGACACCCGTGGGGATCAGCGAGGACCGCTACGTGGAGGCCCTCGAGTTCCGCGAGGTCAACGACGTGCTCGACACCGAGGACTCGCGCGAGACCGTCGGGGGACGGTTCGTCTTCCATCACATGATCTGGAGCACGCGGGTCGTCGGCGGCGACAGCGGCCAGGACGAGGCCCGGTCCCGCGGCACGTCGACCGGTTGGCCCGTGCACGAAGTGGGACGGAACGCGGACACGTTCGATCCGAGGGCAGGCCGGTTGCTGGCCGCCAACTCCAGTGTCGTGTCGAACTCGGTGCACCTTCATTCGAATGGCAGAGACACGAGAGCCCATCTGGAAATCGCCTGGAAGTTCCATCCAAAGGGCTACGAACCGACGTTGAGGCGGGCCGGGCGGGGTCTGGGCGACGGGCTGAACATCGACATTCGGCCGGAAGCGGACGATCAGGAACTGCACGCCTACACCGTGCTGCAGCAGCATCAGAAGCTGACCACGTTCGAACCGCACCTCCACGCACCCGGACAGCGGATGTGCCTCGAGGCGATCTGGGGCAACCACATCGAGACGCTGACCTGCGCCGGTTACGACCACAACTGGGTGCGCACCTACGAGTACGCGGACCACACGGCGCCGATCCTGCCGAAGGGCACCATCCTCCACATCATCGGCTACATGGACAACACGACCGCCAACCGGAACGTGCCGGACCCCCGCAACTGGCAGGGCTCGGGCAACCGGTCGGTCACGAACATGTTCATCGACCTCGGTATCGGGGTGCGGTTGTCCGATGAGGAGTTCCTGCAGGAGATGGCGGAACGTCGTGACGCGATCGGATGGCGCCTGGGCGACCACGTCATCGGCTGCCCGTTGTGCCCCTATGACGATCTGGCGATCGCGGACGTCGCAGGCGAGGAGCCGGATGACGCGGACGTCGCAGGCGAGGAGCAGGATGACGCGGACGTCGCGGGCGAGGAGCAGGAGGATCAGGAAGAGACGACCGCCGCCGCGGCGCCGCCGCAGTAGTCCGTGGCAACACCACGGGGCCGTTGTCACGGACGTTATGGTATGAGACTGCTGCTCACCCCCACCCCTCGACGACACCTGGTGCGCGCCTGCGGCGCGGCGCTGGCAACGATTCTGCTCCTGGCGGGTCAGCCCGCCGGCGCACAACGCCTGTCGTACTCCTCGGGTCAGAATGTCTCTCCCGCGTTCGAAGGTTGGGAAGAGGATGTGGACGGATCGCGCCATTTCCTGTTCGGCTACATGAACCGGAACTGGCAGGAGACCCCGACGGTGCCGGTCGGTGCGGAGAACAACATCGAACCGGGTGGCCCCGACCTCGGGCAACCGACGCACTTTCTGCCGCGCCGCAACCGGTTCGTGTTCCGTGTGCCGGTCCCCGACGATTTCGGCGCCGACGACGAGATGGTCTGGACGCTCACGGTGAACAGCGTGACCGAGCGGGCATTCGCGACGCTTAGCCAGGACTACTTCGTGGACAACATCGTCCGTGCGTCCGAACAGGGAGCGCTCGGCGCCGGCACGAGCAATCCGACCATTCGCGCCAACGTGGGGCCCTCCCTGCGGGTGGAGGGGGCGGCGGAGCGCACCGTCCGGGTGGGTGAGCCGCTCATCCTCACCGCCGTGGCGGACGATGACGGCGTGCCGGGATCGCGCCGGCGCCGGTTTCTGCGCAGCGCGTCGGCTCAGGCGCGTCGCTGGCGGCCCAGCACCCGGGTCACGGTGAGTACCGAGACCGGCCTGCGGGTCTCGTGGTTCCTCTATCGCGGGGACGCGCGGGTCGACCTCGACCCACCCCAGATCAAGGTATGGGAAGACACCCGGACCGGCGCGTTGTCTCCGTGGGCGCCGATGTTCGTCAACCCTGAACCGCCGGAGGACGGCACCTGGGTAACCCGGGCCACGTTCGACCGGCCCGGCACATTCGTGTTGCGGTGTCTTGCCAGCGACGGCGCCCTCGATACCGCCTACGATCTGACCGTAACCGTCACGGAGTGACCCACCCTCTCGCCGCCGATGACGACGTCGCGCCTGGCAGCCCGTGGTGAAAGCCCTGCTGCGCGTCGTCGTTCCGGCTGACGAACAGGGCAACCACAAGGGTTGCCCCTACAGGAATTTTCCCTCTTCTCGCCCTGCGCTGGCCGGACGCGGCATTGTTACGACCAGATCCCGGTGCAACGCGGGGTTCTACCACGGACTGCCAGCGGCCGTACGAGAGCGCGAGCCGGTCCCACGCGCGCGGCGTGGCGATCTGCGCCCGGATCGGCAACGAGCGGCGCCGGACGAGGGGATATAATGCAGCGGTTCGCTATCTGTTATCGAAGGAACTGGAGGGTGGAATGAAGATCCGGCATGCATCTGCGCTTGCGATCGTGCTGTTCGTCGTCGGCTTCGTATCTTCAGCCGCGGCCCAAACGCGCGCCATCGACCCGACCCGGTTCGAGAACGCCATCGCCGCGTTCGAGGCCGAAGACGCCTCCATGACGCCCGAGGGCGCGATCGCCATCACCGGCAGTTCCAGCATCAGACGGTGGAACACCATGAAGGCGGACCTGGCGCCGCTGACCGTCATCCCGCGAGGATTCGGCGGCAGCGCCATGGCCGACGTGCTGCACTATGTGGATCGTCTGGTCATTCCGTACAAGCCGCGCGCCGTCGTCATCTACGAGGGTGACAACGACACCGGCACGTTCGGCGTGCCGCCGATGCAGATCGCGGGCGAGCTGAAGGAGATCATCGCCAAGAT
This sequence comes from Vicinamibacterales bacterium, assembly GCA_965220695.1. Taxonomy (GTDB): domain Bacteria; phylum Acidobacteriota; class Vicinamibacteria; order Vicinamibacterales; family UBA8438; genus UBA9620. Next base: position 3,056,077 of record OZ244838.1, read on the forward strand.
CCACGCCGCGCTGCCGCAGACGCGGGTCTACGTCATGTCGGTCAAACCGAGCCTCGCCCGCTGGGACAACTGGGACAAGGCGCAGGAAGCCAACAAGCTCTACCAGATGATCGTGGAGTCGAACGACCTGCTCCACTACATCGATGTCGCCGCCCCGTTCCTCCGCGCCGACGGCCGGGTGATGGACGACATCTTCGTGGACGACGGGCTGCACCTGAACGAGAAGGGCACCAGAATCTGGGCCGCGACCATCAAGGCGGCGCTGATGGAAGTCGAGGCGCAGTACGAGACGGCGAACAACGAATGACAGGACGAACGGAGAGGAGCGGGGCCAAGTCCCGATCCTCTCCGCACGTCGGGCATCGGGGTGTCAGGGATGCGTGCCCCACACCAGTTCGGCCAGGAAGCCCGCGGGAATTCCTACGACGAGCAACGCCATGCTGATCAGCAGCAGGCGTGCGAAGATCGGCACCTTCACCGCGCGGTGTGACAGCTCGACGTGCACCGTCTCCGCCGCGTCGATCGCGTCATAGGCCCGCACCAGGCCATCGGCGTCGGTGACGTCGAAATAGTCCCCGCCAAACTCGCGGATCGTATCGATCAGCCCCTGCGTGTTGCTCGTCGCCGGTGTGAACGAGGACGACTGCCCCTGCGTGCGGTTCAATCGATTCTCGTCGGCGTTGATGAAGATCATGTAGGGCACGATGTTCCGCTTGGCGAGTTCGACGAACTCGGCTTCCGGAATCTCGTCGACATCGGCGTCGGTGACGATCAGCACCGCCCGATGCGGGGTCGCGCCGCCGGACAGCGTCGCCGCGTCACGGTCGAAGTGGTTCACGACCGACTGCAGCGCGCGGATGATGTTGGTGTTCCCCTCGCTCTCGATGATGCGCACCTTGTCTTCCGGCACGAAGGTGTGGTCGATCGGCGTCCCTGATTGCGCCGCCAGAATCCGGACGATCGCAAAGGGCGCATCCATGACCTGGAAGAAATACAACTCGTCGTCGATGACGAAGTCGTCGACCATGTACGGATAGGAGGAGAACAGCCACAGCGCCACCCGGTCGTTCTTGTCGCGCCGCATCTCCAGGAACTCCAGATGCGCTTCGCGGGCCACCTCCGCTCGTGACTTGCCAGTGCCGGCAAACTCCCACGCCATCGACAGGGAGGTGTCGACCAGGTCGATCCGGATGCGCGACTCCATGTCGCCAGTCACCTCTTCGGTCGCCGTCAGATAGGGATCGGCCATGGCGACGAGGAGGATGGCCAGCGCCAGTCCCAGCAACAGCTTCGGCAGGTAGTAGAGTGTGCGGCCCAGGACGCCGCGACGAAACCGGCGATCGATGACATGACCGGAATGCTGCCGGTGGTGGCGCCTGCGGACCAACACGCGACGGACCAGTGTCAGCGCCGCAACGAGCGCTACGGCCATCGACAACAAGTACGTCAGTCCGATGTCGGTGAACCGGACCTGATTCAGATCCGTGCCGAGCAACTCATGTCCGCGGGTACCGAGAAAGTCGGTGAACGTTGTCCAGTCCATGAGCCGTCATAACGTGGTGAGCGCAACGCACCGCCCCGCGGCCGGTGTCACGAGCCCCGCGGCATTCGATCCCCGCTGAATTCTGCGCTTCCCCGCGGAATTCTGCTGTTTCACGCTGCATCCCGCTGAGCAGCGTAGAATCTGGCGGATCGGCGTTCAAGACCGCCGATCCGCTTGGAAGCCGGCGCTCGGCGCGCCCGTTTCCGGGTCGAACAGATCTCGATTGAGTCGGGTGCGCTCAGCGGCCTCGAACGCCGCCGCCTCTTCGACGCTCAGTGTTTCCTTGCCTTCGAGACTCGCCGGGCGCTCGAGGGGGGTGATGGTGCGGAACATGAAGATGCCCGAAATGTCCGGGTCGCCATGCGGCGTCCGTTTGCCTTCCGAATCAGTCTGGGCCGCGCCCGGCGCTGCCACCAGCATCACTGCCACTCCCACGACACGCGCCAGCGCACACTGTCGATCACGCATCCCCTGCTCCTCCACTACGATCGCTTCCCGCTCGCGCGGCCGTCGCGGCCGTCGCGGCCGATGGACCGGACAACCGCCGCCAGCGCCGGCAGATCTGTTGATATTATCGTCCGAATCAGGCCTGTTCAATGACGGAGTGTGCCTTTCGCTGCCCGGCGCCGGTCCTGGCGCAATGCAGGACAGGACAGGGCAACCACAAGGGTTGCCCCTACTCGCCTTGCTCGGCGGCCGCATCGCCGATCTCGGTGCAACGCGGGGTTTCCTGGCGGACCGCCGCAGCGGGCGACGCCATCATCCCGATACCATTTGCGCAACACGGAGTCTAACGATTCAGTTACCACAATTGACGCGCGTCGGGGCATACTCAGCACATCGGATCAACGACAGGAGGCCACGTGAAACCGGCTCGCGCGATTGACTGGTCAGACACCACCACCGAGAGTGATCTGGCTGAGCGCTGCGCGGCGGGCGACGCACAGGCGTATCAGGAACTCGTCGACACGCATCAGCGAATGGTCTACCACCTGGCGTTCCAACTGCTGAGGAACCATGACGACGCCCTCGACCTGTCGCAGGATGTCTTTCTCACCGTGTTTCGGTCGATTCACCGGTTCCGGGGCGACTCCGCGCTACAGACCTGGATCTACCGCATCGTCGTCAATCAGGCGCGGAACCGGCAGCGCTGGTGGCGCCGGCGCCGCATGGCCGACCAGGTGTCGCTCGACGCCATCGTCGCCGAACAGGGAGAGCCGGCAGCGTCCATCTCCTCGACGTCACCGGAGCGGGCGTTCGACCAGAAGGAACTGGGCCAGCGTCTCTGGCGGGCATTGAACCGGCTTCCCTTCGACCAGCGGTCCACCATCATCCTTCGCGAGTTGCACGGGATGCGGTACGCCGAAATTGCGTACTCCCTCGGTGTGACGAACGCGGCGGTGAAGTCGAGGCTGGCACGCGCGCGCCAGACGCTGCGCACGGAGCTACGACAGTGACGCGATTGACATCACTCCGCTGCCGCACCATCAGGAAGTGGCTGATGGCCGCGCAAGACGGCGAGCTCTCTATCAAACGTCGGGTCGCGCTGGACGCGCATCTGGACATGTGCCCACGCTGCAGTCTTGCCCAGGACGAGCTGACCACCATCGGTGCGGCTTTGCGGCGCGGCGCCGTCGAGCATCGGCCGGACGAGGCCGCGTTCGCACGACTGGCGCCGGAGGTGCTGGCGCGTGTGACGTACGAGCACGACACGCGATGGATCCAGCGTGTCCGCGATGCGCTCGACGACGGCCCGCGCCTCTGGATCATGGGCGGCGCGCTGGCGGCCACGGTGGCCGCCGCGCTCCTGGTGGCGGCGGTGTTGAACCTCGCGACCCCGATGCATCCCAGCTCGCTGGCGCGGCAGTTGCAGACCTCCAGCCGCCTCGGGTCGAACGCCAACCCGCTCTGGCTCGTCGCCGGGGTGACGCTGCCCCGCGTGTCGCCGGACACCCGCGCCGCGGCAATGCTGATTCAGCCGCTGCCTCCGCTGGCGCTCGACAATCTCGCGCTGAAGATGGTCGTCACCCGCGAGGGAGCGGCGGCTTCGGTCGAGGTGATTCGCGAGGGCGCACCGGACGCCGCGCTGACCCACGCCGTTTCCCGACTCGCATCCGACGTCAGATTCGAACCGGCCCGCGCCGGCGGCGCGGCGGTGGCCGTGAACGTCGTCTGGCTCCTCGAACGCACGACGGTGGCGCCGATTCCGGACGGACCCCCCGTCGCCGGGGGAGCCTGACCGCCCACCGCACCTCGGCACGCGGCAGGCACCACGGTCGAGCGGGTCGACCAACCGTCGTCCGGTCCGAACGATGACTTCGGAAACTCGGAATGACGACGGCGGAATCCGCCCTGCACGAAAAAAGGCGCCCGGGGCAGATCCCCAGGCGCCTTTGTCATGTCTGCCGGCGTCCGCATGACGAACGCCGAACGCGTGTGTGTCCTATTCGGGCTCGGTCACGTCACGGCCGTCTCGCGGCGCACCGGTGCCGGACGACCCCATGAAGAACTTCCGGCCGTCCTCGAACGTCACGTCCCGTCCGTTGGCGCGGGCCGAACGGTCCTTGCTCTGATAGCCGTCGACCACGATCATCGCGCCGACCGGAATCGTCTCGCGCGTCAGCCCGCGCCGCAACAGCGTGTTCGGGGTGCCGCCCTCGACCATCCATACCTGCTTGTTGCCGTCGGCGTCGGTATGCTCCACGTGAATCCAGGTGTGCGGGTTCACCCACTCCACTTTCATCACAGGACCGCGCAGCACGACAGGCCGGTTCGGATCGAACTCGGCGCCGAAGGCGTGATGGGCGTCTGCGGGCACACCCGTGGCCACGACGAGACCAGCCAGCGCCATCGCCGCCACACCGCACTTGAGCATTGTTGAAGTCTGCTGTCGCATCATGCATCTCCTGAAGAATGATTCCGATCGTGCCGGGCCACGTTCCGCCTACCGGGTCGGGTTGACGACGCCCTCGGGCTCCTCGCCGCGGAAGTCCGCTTCGAGCAACCGGGCCCCCTTCATGATGCCTTCGAGCGCGTAGTTCGCCTCGTGGCAGGCATACTCGAACACCTTGTTCGGGCTCCGCGGCCAGGCGTACTCGCCGGTGAACGACGCCGACCAGACCGTCGGGTCGTCGACCGTGAAGGTGTAAATCAATTTGTCGGCGCTCTCCATCCGGAAACGCTCGGTCACCGTCATGTTCCCCGAGCCCTGGCCGAACGCCGGGCGATCGACGAAGTTGGTGGTCTCGACCACCAGCGTGTCGCCTTCCCACCAGCCGATCGAGTCGCCCAGCCACTTCTTGATCTCGGGCGGGTCGTGCTCGGCGTTCATCCGCACGATGCGGGCGTCGTGCACCATCTCGATGAGAATCATGATGGTGTCTTCGCCCTGCACGATCCGCTTGTGGTTGTTGTAGAGCGCCGGCAGCATCGGGGGGCCGGACGTGGAGCTGAAGCTGAGAATGCAGCGCTCGGCATACGGACGCTGCTCCATGTTGTCGTACGGGCCCGGCGCATCGAGCCCCGCCTCGAGCCAGTAGGCGGTGCCGTCGTTCTGGAATCGCCGCACCTGGCCCGCCCGGGCTGCTCTGGCCGCGCGCTGGGCCTCGCGCCGTGCCTCGGTCTGCGGTGGATAGCGGCCATTCGGCGGGTCGATAAGAATCGACGTGCGCCACTCGCCGTCGATCTGATAGGCGCCGGTGCCGCGGTCGATCCAGAACGAGTTGTATCCGCCCACGTTGCCGGCGGCGCCCGGCGACCCATCGCCGCCCTCAGGCGGCGCACCGCGATTCGGGTCGCTGGGTGCGTTGCGCTCGGCCGTCCGCTGCGCTTCCTGCGCGGCGATCTCGGCCGCCTCTTCGTCGGTGAGCGCCAATTTGTCGCCCACCGAATTTGGACGCTGCATCGGGGTCAGCGTCGACACGTCGTAGGTGCCGGACAGATCCGGCCGCCCGCTTGCCGTGCGGGGAATATCCCCGCCCTGCGCCCACGCGATCGGAGCCAGCGCGAGACCGGCCAGGGCGAGCACACCGAGACAGACCGCTACTTGACTGCGCATTCCAATCTCCCTCAATTCCTTGGCAGCGGGTTCCTGCGCCATTCACCGAACAGCAGCTCTTCCACGAACTCGACGCACCGGAAATCCATCAACCGGGCGTTCTCCTCGATCCGGCGATAGATCGGCATCTTGATGGTAAACGGCTCGGTCAGCACCACCGGATCCTCGATGGTGGCTTCGTAGTCGATGTGATTCGGGCCGATCATCGTGTAGCGCTCGACCACGTGAAGCTGGATGCTGTGATGGCTGCCGGCGCGATCGAACCAGGTCCCGTCGAGCATTCCGGTCACGTCGACCACGAGCGTGTCGCCGTCCCAGCTCCCGACCGACCATCCCATCCAGGAGTCGACCTGCGACGGGCCGGGGTTGTCCATATAGATGTCGCGGATGGCCCCGGCGAACTGATACGCGATGAAGACGTCGTTCTCGCTCTGGATGATCTGGAACGGCATCGGCATGTAGGTGGCGCGCGGCACACCCGGCATGTAGCACTTCACTTCCGGATCCCGATCGACCCAGTTGGCCAGGTTGTCTTCCTTGAGCGCGCGCGCCTCAGGCGTATAGGGGATCTTGCCGCCCCCGACGATGACGCCCAGACTGCCCGGCACGGCGCCGACGGCCCCCATGCGCAGCGTCGGAATGGAGGGAATCGGATTCACGGGCCCTTCGCGCATCTGCAACGAGTGCCGCGCGGTGTGCGGCTCGAGGTCGTAGTTCGCTTCGTTCAGCACCTGCCAGATGCCGTTGAGGTCCGGCTTGCCATCGGACAGGCGCGGAATGTCCTGCGCACTCGCCGGCCGCACGGCCAGGACCACGGCGGCGATGGCCGCCACGCCAATACACACCTTTGTTCGCATGATCGATTGATCCGTGACCCGGGTGACCAACACTTGCGGTTGTCTCGGAGTCGGTACGCGCAGCCTCGACCGCCCGGGACTGCGTCACTCCCACAGCGCTGCCCTGTATTGTAACCGTGTTCGGTCCAGGAAACCGAATATCAAGATCAGATCACTCTTTTGGCGCCGAAACAGCGTCGATCGAACGCAGCGGGCTGCTAGCAGTCCGTGGTGAAACCCTGCGTTGCACCGAGATCGGCGATGCGCCCGCTGCGCTTGCGCAGCGGGCTGCTAGGGCACGGCCAGCGTCTGCCCGGCGTAGATACGCGTCGAGGACAGGCTGTTCAGTTGCTGCAACGTCCCTGGCGACGTACGGTGGCGCCGGGCAATTCTCCACAGGGTGTCGCCTGGTCGAACGGTGTAGACGCTGGACGAAGCGGTGGCACGGGAGAGCAACCGGTCCACGTAGGCGGCGTATCGCTCGGGAAACACCGCGACGTGGTAGTGCGGTGGACGGCGCTCGGCGGTCGCTTCGAGCACGCCACGGACCTCGAGCGCGCGCAGCGTCTCTTCCAGCCACTGCCGGCAGCGCCCCGCCGGACGGCGCAGGTCGACCGCCATTCCAGTCGGATGCACCGAGCGGTCCGACGCGTTCCGCGGCTGATGCGACCGAGGACGGGTCAGGCTGGTGACGACCAGTTGCTCCCCGCAGGCGCGCCGGTACTGGCTCGACAACCGCTCGATGAAGAGCCTGACCTCCGGGCGGGCGACGGGAAACGAGACATCCTGCAACCGAAAGTCCCGGTTTCCGTCGACCGGAACCAGATAGCCGGCGTCGACGAACCGCCGCAACTGGGCGGCTCCGGTCAGATACGTGAAATCGTGCCTGATGGCCTGCGCCGTCTGCCGGTCCAGCGACGACGCACTCCCGCGGAGGTTCTGGGCGGCGGCGGGACCGGCCAATACCGCCAGCCCGGTCACCACGCACGCCACCCGCACGCTCCGTCGAAAGATGAACAACGACCGTATCAGGGTCTGACGGCCCGTCGTACACATCCCGCTGCGTTCAACCGGCGCCGAATGCCGCCGCTCGGTATCGTTCGGCCGTCGCATCGTTCCCGTATGCTCCCTCTTCCCGCCCTGTTCGCCGGACCCGGCGCCGATCGCGGTGCAACACGCAACGTCCATCACGGGCTGCCGGCTGACGTCGTGGTCATGCGGTCCGACCGCGAGCGCATATCCAAGCTGTCGGCCGACAGGGCGTCCGACATTAGTCCCGCAGGCACGATCTGTTGGTCACATCATGCGACAAGCGACCGCGCAATCACGATCAACCCCGCCATCGCGGCGACCGCCAGCACCGCCCGGCGTGTATAGCCGCGATCGAGCCGCGAGGCGAACCGCCGCGAGATTACGAAACCGGCGATCGCTCCCGGCGCCATGAGACCGCTCAACCGCAGTTCCTCCAGACCGAACCGCCCGACGACGACGAGCGCCGCCAGCGACATCGCCGTCCCGATCAGGAAAATGCCGGACAGCGTGCCGCGTATCTGCGCCCCGGACGCGTGCTGGTAGAGCAACGCAATCGGAGGCCCGCCAATTGACGCCATCGTGCCCATGATGCCGGAGAGCACCCCGGCGGCCAGCAGGGCCGCCGGCCGAGGCGCCACCGCGAGTCCGGACACGCTGATGGCGACCGCGAGCAGGACGATGATGCCAAACACCAGCCGCAATCGATCGGAGGGCAACACCGCCAGCGCGGCGGCGGCCGGAACCGTCCCGACGAGTCGGCCGGCGACCGCCCATCGGACCCCGACCAGGTCAATCGCCCGGTGCTCGCGGCGTATCAGCAGGACGGTAAACAGCATCGTCGACGCCAGAATCGGCCCCGGCACCATCCGTCCGTCGATCAGGATGAGGAGCGGAGACCCCAGAATGCCCATACCGAACCCGACCGCGCCCTGCAGGGTGAATCCCACTGCACTGCACAACGTGACGAGCACCGTATCGAACGGGGACAGCGGCATCATATGGAGGAACCGTCCGCGCCCGCCGCCTCCTGCGCCGCATGCGGCGGGCGGTGGCAACGGACCGCCAACCCGGGATGAACGGTCCAGGCGGCACCGAAGGTGGCGCTGCGCCGCTCCAGCCAGACGAGAGGATGGAGTATACCGGCAGACCGCGACCGGGACACAACGCAGCCAGCGAGGTTGCGGCGCCGGCCGCATGCCGTGGGTCGTTGCACGCGGGCTGCTAGCGTACCATTGAGGCATGGCCGTGACGTCCAATTCGCCTCCACCGATCACCACACCCCAACCCGCCGCATCCGTCGTGCTGCTTCGGGACACCGACGGCGGACCGCAGATCCTGTATGTACAGCGGCACCCCGACCTGAAGTTCATGGGCGGCTACTGGGTCTTCCCCGGCGGACGGATCGACCCGGGCGATCGACCGCCGGGAGAGGCAGCGGACGGCGAGGGCGCGGCGCGGCGGGCCGCGGTCCGGGAGGCGCGGGAGGAGGCGGGGGTCGAGGTCGACCCGGCCGCGTTGCATCCGCTGTGTCAGTGGACGACCCCGGTCGCCAGCCCCATTCGGTTCGAGACCTGGTTCTTCGCCGCGGCGGCCAACCCGGACACCGTCCGCATCGACGGTGCCGAAATCCAGGACCACCAGTGGCGCAGGCCGGCGGATGCGCTCCGGGCACATCGGGCGGGAGACATCCTGTTCGCGAATCCGACGTTCGCGCTCACCACACGGCTCGCCGGGTGGCCCACCGTGCGCGAGATCCTGGCCGAGGTCGATACCTGGACAATGGTCCACTACCTCGGCCGGATCCATCCTGTCGCAGGAGGCCGCGTAGCCCTGTACGAGGACGACTGCGGGTATGCGTCAGGCGATATCGAGTGTGAGGGCGTACGCCATCGCATCTGGATGCTGGACAGCGGATGGCGCTACGAACGGCCGGCATAGCCGCGGCCGGCCAGGCGGCCGGTCAGGCCAGCAACCGGTACACCTGGGTCAACACGAAACAGACGGTGACGCCCATCGCCACCGGCAACAACGTGGCGACGGTGGTCCAACGCACGCTGCGCGTCTCCTTGTAGATGGTGTAGATGGTCGTCGAACAGGGGTTGTGCAGCAGGCTGAACAGCATCAGGTTCACTGCCGTGAGCAGCGTCCAGCCGCCCCCGCGCAGCAGTTGTCCGGTTGCGTCCACACTGTCGAGTTCGAACATCACGCCGGCCCCCGGCCCCACTCCAGCCACGTTGGCCGTCAGCACGGTGAGCATCAGGACGGTCGGAATCACAATCTCGTTGGCGGGAATCGCCACCACATAGGCGAGCAGGATCACCCCGTTGAGCCCGATGAGCAGGCCAATCGGGTCGAGCCAGGCTACCGAGCGCTCGGCGAGGCTGAGGTCGTTGATGGTGACGTTCGAGATGAGCCAGATGACGGCGCCGGCCGGAATCGCGAAAACGACCGCGCGCCAGAGCACGATGAGGGTGCGGTCGATGACCGACCTGTAGAGCGTCTGCATCACCCGGGGGGGCCGGTAGGGCGGCAGCTCGAGGCTGAAGCTCGTCGCCTCGCCCCGCAGCACGGTCCGCGAGAGCAGCCAGGACGCGGCAAGCATCAGCACGATCCCCAGCACGGCAATGCCGACGACCGCCGCCGCCGACACGATGCCCGCCAACTGCGCCGGCGCCAGTGCGCCGATGAAAATCGACGCGATCAGGATCTGGGTCGGCCAGCGCCCGTTGCACAGCGAGAAATTGTTCGTGATGATCGCGATAAGCCGCTCGCGGGGGCTGTCGATGATGCGGGTCGACACGACACCCGCCGCGTTGCACCCGAACCCCATGCACATCGTCAGCGCCTGCTTCCCGTGCGCGCCGGCCCGGCGAAACAGCGCGTCGAGATTGAACGCGACCCGCGGCAGATAGCCGAAGTCCTCCAATAGTGTGAACAAGGGAAAAAAGATCGCCATCGGTGGCAGCATCACCGCGACCACCCACGCCGTGGCGAGGTAGATTCCGTCGAACAGCAACCCGCTCAGCCACCACGGCAGACCCAGCGCGGCCCCCAGGCCGGTCAACATCGGGTGCACGGTATCGATCAGCAGCGTCGCCAGCATGGCGGACGGCGCGTTGGCCCCTTCGATCGTGAGCCAGAAGACCACGGACAGAATCGCCAGCATCAACGGGAATCCGAGCCAGCGGCTGGTCAACAGCGCATCGAGACGGCGATCAAGCTCGAATCCGGCCCGCTTCACACCGCGGGTCATCGCCCGCTCGGCGATCTGCTCGGCCGCGCGATAGGTCTGCCCCGTCATCGTGTCGTGGAAGTCCGGCGGCAGATCCCACTGCAACCGCTGCGTCGCATCGAGCACATGGGTCCGGTCGGCCTCGGGTACCGGCGGCCGGGTCGCCGCGGCGTCTTCGTCGCCGCCCAGTTGACCCAGCTCGCCCGAGCGCACGGCGGTGACCACGGCGTCGTCCGCGTTGAGCAGTCGCTCGGCGACCCACCGGCTGCTCGGCACCCCCGGAAAGGCGGTCTCGACCTCGCCGGCCAGTGTCGCCACCGCGCGCTCGACGGCAGGGACCTGGGTCACCAGGCGGAACGGGGTGGTGCCGGTCTCGCCGGTCGCCACCCGGTGCGCCGTATCCAGCAACTCGTCGATACCGATCTTCGACCGGGCGATACCCTTCACGACCGGCACGCCGAGTTCGCGCCCGAGTCGGCCCGCGTCGACGGCAATACCGTGCCGCCGGGCCTCGTCCACCAGATTCAGGTACACGACCACCCGATCGGTGATGGCCAGAATCTGCAGCACCAGATGCAGGTTTCGTTCGAGACGCGTGGCATCGACCACGACGACGGTCACGTCCGGACGTCCGAACAGCAGGAAGTCGCGCGCGACCTCCTCGTCTGCGCTGCCGGCCTGGAGCGAGTAGGTGCCCGGCAGGTCGACCAGCTTCAGGCGCGACCCGCGATGCGCGAACGCACCCTCGGCCCGCACGATGGTCTTGCCGGGCCAGTTGCCGGTGTGTTGGCGCAGACCGGTCAGGGCGTTGAACACGGTGCTCTTGCCCACGTTGGGATTGCCCGCCAGCGCGATGAGCACGTCCCAGCGTTCGGGACTCAAGCCCAGTTTGACAAGACTGTCCGCGCGATGTTCGGCGCAACCTCCGAGCGCAGGTGCCGGGAATGCCATCAACTCGCCTCGTCCAGGACCAGAGCGTCGCCCGGCGGCTCGATCCACACCAGGGCCGCCTGCGTCCGGCGCAGGGCGATGAGCGCGCCCCGGATGCGATAGGCGGTCGGGTCGCCCGCCGCGCTCGTCAGCTCGGGCGTAATCGCGGTGCCCGGCACCAGCCCGAGGTCGAGCAGCCGGCGCCGCTGGGCGCCCTGACAGACCTGCGAGATATTGATGACGTGCACCGTCTCGCCGACCCGTGCGTCGAGAAGCGTGGTGCGGCCCGGATCCGCCTGCGCTCCCGGGGGTAGATACCGCACGGTGACGTTGGCGGCAGCAACCGGGTCCAGCGACCAGTCACGTCCATGGGACCGCAGGCGAACGGCGCGGTCCGTCCGCCCGATCACCTCGAGGCGGGCGCCCAGGGCCAGTCCATCCTCGATCAGCCTGTCGTAGATCTCGCGCGGTTCATCCTCGAGGTGCAGGATCTCGACGATGCGACCCGGCTCGGCGACCGTCAGTCCGAAGCCGAGGTCTGGCGGGATCTGGCCGGCGGAGGTCGGGATCGGGTCGCCGTGCGGATCCCAACGCGGGTGTCCGAGTCTGGCGTCGAGCGCTTCGACCTCCGCTGCCGACAGCGTGTGCTCCATCCGCTCCGCCTCGTCGTGCCACTCACCCGCCGGCACCCCGGTTCGATCGGCGAGATACCGCTCCCACATGCGATGGGTGCGCACGATGCGCACGGCCGATCGCTCGCCCTCGTCCGTCAGCACCGGCCCCTCGGCGCGGGTGCGGGTCAGGCCCATCTCCGACAGTCCGGACAGCAACGCCGCGGCACGCCCCGGCGACACGCCCAGCCGGCCGGCCAGACTCTCGATCGAACAGTGACGGTTCGCGCGCTGGCACGTGTAGATGTGCTTGATCGCATCCTCCAGCCGCACCCGTGCGTCGATCTGCGCCAACCGGCGCAGGCGCCCGACGATGCCACCCGCCGGCCAGAACAGGGCCGCCACGGCGAGTGCCAGCATGGCGAACAAAGAGAGGGCGAGTGCGGGATCGACCATGATTTTGAATTGGCAAAAAATTTATCTTTTAGACTCTAATTCATTTTTCGCGGTCGTGCAACCCCGTTGCCGCTCCGGTCAATGTCAATGCACGCGAGCAGGTGGCGGAGCACACGCAGACGTGTGCAGGGGGCGTGCATGTCGCAGAGGGTCGTGCAGGTCGGACACGAGCGGAAGGTCGTCAACCAACCGCGGCGTCGTCAGCTCGCATCCAGCGGCTCGATGTGGCCGTACATCAGCCCGCCGTACTCGCCGTGTTGCCAGGAGCCGCCGTATCGGTCCTCGTAGAAGAAGACCCGCGCCGTGAAGGTGCCGAGCGTGGGTATCGAGAAGTCGGTGATGGAGACGACGGGTGTATCGCCGGCCCAGATGATCGGCACGACGACAGGCAGCGTCGCATCCACGCTGCCATAGACCATGCGCACGTCGAACCGCCAGCGGTCGTCGTCGACCTTCTCGACACTCGAAATCTCGTAGCGCTCCGGACTGCCGCCGCGCGTTTCACGCCCGGCAATGGTGAAGTGGCCGACCAGCACCACGTTCTGCATTCGCTCGTGGAAGTCACGCTCGATCTCGGTCAACGACTCGACCGGCAGCGCCTGACCGACGCCGGTCTTGGCGACGACCCAGCCCAAGACGAACATCCCGGCCAGGGCCGCCACGAGAGCGCCGACACGCAGTACGCGAGACATCTGGTTCATCCTTTCTGCCGCGCCGAAACGCGAACCGCCTAGCGGCCGGCGTCAGCCTCGACATACGGTTGCCCAATCAGCAGGGCAGGGTCGGCGTCCGGCATCGGAACCAGCTTCTGGGTGCGCCCGAGCTGGTTGTCGGACGCGTACAGGTTGCCATCGCTGTCGACGGCGAACGAGTGCGCCTCGATAAATCGTCCCGGTCCTTCGCGGTCCAACTCCCAAGTGTACTGACGATTGCCGTTGAGATCGAGTTTGACCACTTTGGCGGGACTCATGTCGGACACCCAGACGTCGTAGCGGTTGACGATGATGTCGAGCGGCAGGTCGAACCCGGGCCAGGTGGCGACCGGCGCGATGTTCGGGTGGTACCACGCCGCCGCACGGGTCGTCTGGTTGAAGACCTGGACCCGCCGGTTGTTGCGATCGGCCACGAAGATGCGGCCATCGGGTCCGACCGCCAGGCTGTGCACGACGTTGAATTGGCCCCGTCCATCACCGCGTTCACCGAATTCGGTCAGGTAATTCCCTTCGGCGTCCAGTATCAGCACGCGGGAATTGATGAAACCGTCGGCGACCAGGATGCGCCCGTCAGGCAGGAACGCCACATCCTGCGGCCCACCGAGATGCGTTTCGTCATCGCCGGGGACGTTCTTTTCGCCCAGGGTCATCAGCAGTTCGCTGCCGTCGTTCGAGAACACGAAAATCTGATGCCCCGATTCGTGCACCACCCACACCCGGCGTTCAGGGTCGTACGGGCTGATGCGGATCCGATGCGGCCCGGGACCGTCCGACCCTTCGAACAGGTGGTCCCACTGATCCCAGACCTCAATCACGGCGCCGTCGCCGTCGACGACGAAGATGCAGTGCTGCCACGTCCTGCGGTCAGCTTCCCGTAGCGTATTGATGCCGATCGAACCGGCGAATCCGGCGAACCCGGGCGGCACCGGATCGGGCAACCGGGTCTCGCCGCGCTGCAGCACCAAGATGCGATCGGGCGACTCGGGGAACACGCCCGAATTGCCGCCGAACGCAAAGCCCGCGCCGGCGAACGGTTTCTGCCACCCCTCGACAGCCTGATAGGGGCTGGGCCCCGTGGCGCCTTCCTCCTGCCGCGCCGCCGGTTCGGCCAGCAGCCCCGTCGCGATGACGGCCACTAGAACAAGCACTCCTTTGCGCATGGTCACTCTCCTTCGCGTTGCCGTAGTGTAGCGCGGTCGCAGGCGTTCCACCGCAACCAGTGATCGGCGAGCACGATCGCGACCATCGCCTCGGCCATCGGCACGAACCGCGGCAGCAGGCAGGGGTCGTGCCGTCCCCTCGTCCTGATGGCGGTCGGCTCGCCGCGCCGGGTCACCGTCGCCTGCTCCCGCGGCAAGCTGCTCGTCGGTTTCACGACGGCGCGCAGCACGATCGGCATGCCGCTCGAGATGCCGCCCAGCATACCGCCATGACGATTCGAACGGGTAGCGATCCTGGGGATCGCGCCATCCCCGGGTTCGGCATGGAACAAATCGTTGTTCTCGCTGCCCCGCAACCGCGCTGCGCCGAAACCGACCCCGTACTCGACGCCGAGCACCGCCGGCAAACTGAACAACGCCTTTGCCAGGTCCGCCTTCAGCTTGTCGAACACCGGCTCGCCAAGCCCGGCAGGCACGCCGGTGGCGACCACCTCGGCCACCCCGCCGATCGAGTCGCGGGCGGTGCGCACCTGCTCGATCAGGGCCACCATCTCGGCGGCGCGGTCCGGGTCGGGACAGCGCACGATGTTCGGCTCGCCGCCGGGCAGACGCTCGACCTGCTCGAGGGTCACTGCCGCCGGGTCGCCGACCTCGGCCACGATGCCGCCGATCTGTCGCACGTAACCGACCACCCGGCCGCCGAACGCCGAGGCGATCAGCTTCTTGGCCACCACGCCGGCCGCGACCCGCACGCTCGTCTCGCGCGCGCTCGACCGCCCGCCGCCCCGATAGTCGCGGACGCCATGTTTCGCGTCGTAGGTATAGTCGGCGTGCCCCGGCCGATACGTGTCCTTGATGTCCTCGTAGTCGCGACTGCGCTGATCCCGGTTCCGAATCAGAATCGCGATGCTGGTACCGGTGGTCCGGCCCTCGAAGACACCGGACAACACTTCGGGCTCATCCGGCTCATCCCGCGGCGTGACGATCCGGCTCTGACCGGGGCGCCGGCGGGCCAGATCCTCGGCCAGGTCCGCCTCGGCCAACGGCAGACCCGGTGGACAGCCGTCGATGATGACGACATACCCCGGACCATGCGACTCACCGGCGGTGCTGATGCGGAAACTGTGGCCGAACGAATCACCGGGCATGCGAGAATCTTACGTCATTGCGTCCGGCGCCCTCGTTCGGCGGGTGCGGTCATTCGGATTACGGAGAGATTTCGTGAAGACGTCCCGGATACAGGCGGTCATCTTCGACCTTGGCGGTGTCGTACTCGAGTCGCCGTTGCCGGCGATTGCCGCCTTCGAATCGGACCACGCGCTTCCGCCGCGTTTCATCGCCCGGCTGGTCGTCGAGGGCGGCGGCGAGGGTCCCTGGGCGCGTCTCGAGCGCGGCGAGCTGGACGCCGCCGCGTTCACCGGCGCCTTTTCGGCGCAGGGGGCGGCGGCAGGCCACGCGTTCGACGCCGCGGCGCTGCTGGCGCGGATAGAGGACGCGGTCGTGCCTCGGCCGGCCATGGTCCATGCGCTCGGTCGGCTGCGGGCCGCCGGCTACCGCGTGGCGGCGCTCACAAACGCCTGGGACATGCCGGACCGCACGGGCCGCATCGACCCGCTACGGGCGGCATTCGACTGTTTCGTGGAGTCGTTCCGGGTCGGGATGCGAAAACCTGAACGTCGAATCTATGCGTTGGCGTGCCGCGAGCTGCGTGCGCCGCCGTCGGAAGTGATCTTCCTGGATGACCTCGGCAGCAATCTGAAGACGGCGCAGGCCATGGGCATGACGACGATCAAGGTCGGAGATCCGGCGCCCGCCATCGCCGATCTGGAACGCCTGACGGTCGCGCCGCTTACCGGCTGCGGGGCCGCCGCTTCCACCGCGCCAGCAACAGGGTCGCCAGCCCCGGCATGATCTCGTCGGCGAACGGCACGGGGTCCGGCACCAGCAGATCGGCAACGAAGAGCCCGGCCGCCCAGGAAGAGCTGCCAGGACCGGAGGCGCTCCAGGAGCCTGCGCCGCGGACTCCTGGCCAGCCGACTCGAGAAAACCGATCAGCCGAATCGGGCCAGACGATCAGCCGAATCGGGCTGACCGCGGACATCCTGTTGCGGTTCCGCAGCTATCGGACATGCTCCCGGTAGAAGGCCAGCATGCGCGACCAGCAGGCTTCGGCATACGCCTTGTGGTAGACCTCGGGCCGCGTGTCGTTGAAAAACGCGTGGT
Source organism: Vicinamibacterales bacterium (assembly GCA_965220695.1). Lineage (GTDB taxonomy): Bacteria > Acidobacteriota > Vicinamibacteria > Vicinamibacterales > UBA8438 > UBA9620. The sequence goes on from OZ244838.1 coordinate 3,072,870, forward strand.
CCGCGCCCTCGAAGACCGTGATGTCAGCGGTCTTGCCGGCCGCCCGCAGGTCGGCGTCGAGCTGGCGCGCCGCGGCCGGCGGGACGAAGCCGTCCTTTTCGGCGAAGAACCCGAGCACCGGCGCCTGCAGCGCCGACAGGTTCGGCGTGACGCTTGGGTGGATCCCGTAGAAATCGACGCACGCGCCGACCGCTGCGTTCTCGCAGGCGGCGTACAGCGAGAGCTGGCCGCCCATGCAGAAGCCGACCGTCCCGACGTGGTCGCTGGTCACCTCGTCCCGCGACAACAGATAGCCGATGGCGCCGCGGAGGTCCTGTTCGACCCGTCCAATGTCGAGCGCCATCATCAGCTTGCCCGCGTCATCCGGGCTGGACGTGCTCTCGCCGTGGTACATGTCGGGCGCCAGCGCCACGAACCCCTCGGCGGCGAAGCGATCGGCCACCGTCTTGATGTGGTCGACCAGTCCCCACCATTCCTGCAACACGATGACCCCCGGGCCGCCGCCGGACGCCGGGACCGAAACATACCCGCTGCCCGCTTTGCCGTTCACGGCGAACTGGACCATCGAACCGGACATCGCTGTAGACACTCTTCTCTCTCCTGTTACGGCCCTGACGGGCCTGAACTTCTCATACCGGAAACATCCAACGTCGCTGCGATCACCGCGACGACGCGGCGTCTTCGAGGCGCACGAGGGCGCCCTCGGCGTCATAGAAACCGACACTCCCCTCGCCCTCCTCCGTGACCCCCAACACGAGTCGGGGACGCGTGCCGTCTCCCAGATTGATGACGGTGGTCCCCTGGAACGCCCCCATCGCCACGCGCGGCGCCCCGCTGGCGTCGTACAGCGACAGTAACGGTGCGCCGGCGGCGTCCACCGACACGCCGACCGCGCGCCGTCCCGGCGCCCCGAACAGATTCAGGGCCGGTTGGCCCTGCAGATTCAGGCTGGGCTGTCCCTCGGGACCGAGATCCATCTGCAAGCGGGTCTGCGCGCCGTCGGACAGGCCGACGACCGGCGTGCCGCCAAGGGACCCGATCATCACGTTGGGTGACCCCCCGTCACCAACGGTGAGGACCGCATTCGTACCGCGGACACCGACCGACACCTGGGTCCGGCCTTCGCCGTCATTCAGCCATACCAGCGGGGCGCCGTCCGGTTCGGTGCCGACGACCGTGCGCACGACGCCGCCGGGCCCGTAAAACGCCAGCGACGTCTGCCCCCGTTCGTCTTCGCCGGAAAGGACCGCGCGCAACCGTCCGCCGCGGTCGACGATGTTGACCTGCGACGCGCTGACGACCTCGGCGCCCTGGGCGCCAAGGCCCACTGTCAGGAACAGGTTCGACAACGCACCTCCGGCCACCGACGCCACAAGCATCGCTCCCACCAGCCACCCGTGTTTCTGCATGTCTCCCCCACCAACGCAGGGCAATTATAGCGTTGGGCGGTTACCACCGGTCGCCGTCTGTGTTTACAATGGCGGGTCAATTCTCAGCAGCCAACCCGTAGCGGGAGCCTGAACATCATGCAGACACTGATTGATCGGTGCCCATCGCTCGTCGTGCTCGTGTCATTCGTCTGCGCCGCCTGCGGTGGCGGCGTGGCCCCAGTCGAAGAGGCCGCGCCTGCCGCAACGGTGTTGTCGCCCGACACCCCGGTGGCGGTCACCGGCGGTCTCGTGCAGGGTGCGCTGTCGGAGACCAATGCGGAGATCATCGCGTTCAAGGGCATTCCGTATGCGGCGCCCCCGGCAGGTGACGGGCGTTGGACGCCGCCGGCGCCGGTCGCGGCCTGGGACGGCGTCCGTGACGCCTCTGCGTTCGGCAACCGCTGTGTGCAGGGCGGCGGGCGCAACGCCACGGATCAGAGCGAAGACTGTCTCTTCCTCAACGTCTATGCACCGCGCGAAACCACCGATCCGCTGCCGGTCATGGTCTGGATTCACGGCGGCGGCTATACCGGCGGCGCCGGGTCCAACGGTCTCTACGAAGGCACCAGTCTGGCGGCCCGCGGTGTGGTGCTCGTGTCGATCAACTACCGCTTGAACGTCTTCGGGTTCTACTCGCACCCGGCGCTCTCGGCCGAGTCGCCGCACGGCGCCTCGGGCAACTACGGCCTGCTCGACATGGTCGCGTCGCTCGAGTGGGTGCGCGACAACGTCGCATCGTTCGGGGGCGACCCGAACCGGGTCACCATCTTCGGCGAGTCGGCCGGCGCCGGCGCCGTGATGTCGCTCATGGTGGTGCCCCAGGCCGAAGGGCTGTATCACCGGGCCATTGCCGAGAGCAACTGGGTCTACGGCTGGGACCGTCCGCTCAGCGGTCCGAACTCGGCCGAGGCGGGTGGAGTCCGGGTCGCCGAGGAACTCGGGGTCTCCGACCCCGCCGCCGGACTGGACGAACTCCGGTCGGCCAGCGCGGAAGATCTGTTTGCCGCCTATCAGGCCGCCGGCAACAGCCCGTTCACCCGGGAAGCCAACGCCTGGGCGCCAAATGTCGACGGCTGGGTGATACCGGACGACCCGGTGGCGATGTACGAAGCCGGCCGCCAGCACGACGTGCCCTTGATCGTCGGCATGAACGGCAACGAGGGCTCGATGTTCTCCCGCGGCATGCAGGTCGACGACCGGAGTGGGTTCGAGACCCATGTGCGAACGGTGTACCCGCAGCAGGCGGATGCCGCGCTGGAGCACTACGAGGCGGAGACGGACGTGGCGGCGGCGGTCGACCACCTCATCCACGACATGTATTTCGCCGGCCCGGTGCGGCTGCATGCCCGCACGCACGCGCACAAGTCGTCACCCGCATGGCTCTACCACTTCACCCACGTGCCGCCCACCCCGGGCGGCGAACGGATGGGGTCCCATCATGCGGCCGAGTTGGGCTACGTGTTCGGCAACCTGAACAACGGCGACTACACCGATGTCGACCATCGGATCTCCGAGACGATGATGGGCTACTGGGTGCAGTTCGCCGCGACCGGCGACCCGAACTCTGCCGGGCTCCCGTCCTGGCCGGCCTACGACCCGGCCGCCGACGAGTATCTCGAGATCGGCGCGACCATCGGAACCCACACCGGACTGCACGCCGGCGCGAGCGAGCTGTTCGATGCGTTCCAGGACAGCCGGCGCATGAGCAGCAATTGACGCACCGGGTCATCAGGGACCCGGGAGTCTGCGGCGCAGGCGCCCGGGACCGTTCCGGAACGCACGGGCTGTCAGACCGGGCACGATCAGCGGGCGGGAATGAAGCCGGAGTACGACCTGACCCGAGGCGCTGGACGGTCGCGGTCGCGCCGATAGAGCGCGGCAGTGGCTTGGTGCGCTCGCCGTTGCGGCTCGGGCAGTCGATACCGCGACGCCAGCCGCCGGACCAGGCGCACCGCCGAGTCGATGTCCGCGCGGTGCCCGGGCGAGACGAAGACCGGGGAGACACCTTCGCGGGTGCGCACGACCGCCCCGATCGGCTCGCCGTCGTCCATCAGCGGCGTCGTCGACCCGCGGCGTGCGCCGACCGGACGATGCCGGCCGACCAGCCGCGTCTTGCCGCAGCCGATTGACGGCAGGTCGAGCAGCAAGCCGCCGTGGCAAGCCAGCCCGAACCGCCGCGGATGGGCCAACCCCTGCCCATCGAAGACCACCAGGTCCGGGGCGCGGGACAGCCGCTCGAACGCCTTCAGCAACGGCGGCATCTCACGGAATGACAGGAGCCCCGGAATGTACGGAAACGTGGCGCGGCGGGTCATGCCGACCGTCTCGACCGTCTCGAACGAGGGCAACTCGACCACTACCACCGCCGCGTACACACGGTGCGTGCGGCGGGAATAGCCGACGTCCGCGCCGGCCACCCGGCGCGGTTCGTCCGGCAACGGCACGGTCACGAGTTGCGCGCGCAACGCCTCCTGAATCTCGATGGCCTGGCGGTGCGACACACGCCACGGGTGAAGACGTACGTACTCCATGCGGGCGCTCCACGACGCCCGCGCCCTGGCGGGCGAGCCGCGCGGGCGGTAGGTCAGGGCGCGAGATGTTGCACGAACCAGTCAACCAGCGCGGTCATCGCGAGCTCGGCATCCGCACCGCGGAACCCGTGATCGGCGTCGGGGATGATGATCACCTTCGACTCGACCCCATGCTCCTGCAGCGCGGCGTACATCTCGTGGCTGTTGCTCACCGGCACCAGGCCATCGGCGTCGCCGTGGATCAGCAGCGTGGGCGGGTCGTCAGCCGACACGTGGACAATCGGGGACACCGACGCGGCATCGGAGGGATCGAAGTTCAGCGCGGGGAACCGGGTGTTCCCGACCTCCGGGTCGATTCCACGCGCCAGCGGGCGCAGGTCGACCGGCGGATAGTAGGCCACCACCGCCGCCACCCGGTTGCCGGCCCGCAGCACCGCATCTTCGGCGGACGAATCCCCCTCGTCGGACGCCGTCCCGAGCATCAGCGACAGGTGCCCCCCGGCGCTCCCGCCCCAGACACCGAGACGGTTCGGGTCGACGCCCAACCGGCGCGCGTTGATCTTGATGTACCGCACCGCGCGGCGCACGTCGGGGACGATCTCGGGCAGGACGAACTTCGGGCTGCTGCCGTGCCGCACCGCTAACACCGTGAAGCCGGCGTCGAGCAGCGCCTGATACTGCCGTTGCGACCTTGCGTGCGGCCGCCACGCCGAACGCCAGCCGCCGCTGACCATGTTCAGCACGGCAGCCCCGTTGGCGTCGGCCGGGGTGAAGACGTCGAACGTCAACGCCATGCCGTACTTGTGGCCATACACCACGTCCGGCGTGACGGTGACCTCCTGAGCGAACGCGGCGCCCGCCGTGAACACGGCGAGGATGGCAACGACGGCTCGTAGTCTCGACATGCGGTTCTCCTTGCAGCCGCTCTCGCGCCTGCGGTTACCTCGGCATCTTGATCTGCAGCAACTCGTACATCCTGAGCACGGCTCGCGGATCGGCGTTCGCGACCCGCTCGCCGTAGTACTGGACGTGGTCGCTCAGATCGACCCGGCCGGCGGCCTGATCCGCGGGGACCCCCTGCGCGTGCAACGCCGTGACCTGGCGGTTCAGGTCACGCAGATACGCCTGGAGGTGATCGATCTGCTCGCGTTCCCGAAAGGGCAACCCGTGCCCGGGCACCATGACGTCGAATTCGATCGCCTTCAAGCGATCGAGCGCGGCCGGCCACTCTTCCACGTAGCCGTCGCCCATGTAGGGCAGACTGTGGCCACCTGGCCGCCCGACGAAAAAATCACCGGTGAACACGATCCGCTCCTCCGGCAGGAACACCAGCGTGTCACCCCCGGTGTGCCCGCGGCCGGGAAAGTGAAGCTGCACCTCGCGGCCTCCCTTCACCAGTGTGAGCGAATCGCTGTACGTGACGTTGGGCGGCGTCGGCACCGTCTCCTGCAAGGCGTTCCAGTGCGCCTCCTGGATGCGCACCTGCGTCTCCATCCGCTGCCGCTCTGCACTGTCCGTCGTGCCGCCCAGGCGGGCCTTCAACTGCTCGATCTGAGTCGGGATGCCCTGGGTGAACGACCGGTTGGTGCGCTGTTCGAGCACGTCCGACGACAGCATCGTCCGGACGAAGTCGTGCGCGACGATCTCGACGTCGTCGCCGAAGATCTGGTTTCCATGCGCGTGGTCGAAGTGATAGTGCGTGTTGAACACGTACTTGATCGGCTTGTCGGTCAGGGTCTTGACGCCCTCGACCAGACCGCGCGCCGCGGCCGGCGTGACCGATGAGTCGACCAGCATCACGTGGTCGTCATTCACGATGACCAGGTTGTTGCTCATGACGGTCATCGACCCGGACCCGATCGCGAAATAGACGCCGTCGGCCAGTTCTTCGAACCGATGGCTCGGGCTGCCGTCCGGGCTCTGCGCACCGGCGCCCCCGCTGTGCCACTGCGCCGTCAGGAGGACCGCCGCAAAGGTCGCGGCGGTCAGCAGGAATCGATTCATGGATGCCTCGTTTCTTCATGCAGAACTGTGTGATGACGCAGCGGACCGAAACCGTGAAGTTTCGCGGCCCGGCGCGCGGGCGCTGGATGATGATGTTCGAGATAGAGATACCCGCTATACACGCCGGTGCGGTCCGGGCGTCGCTGCCCATCGCGGACATGGATGGTCAGTGTGCGCGGCACCTCGGCCTCGTAGCAGTTTTCGCGACCGGCAGTCCTGAGGTGACGGTAGACCATGCGCTGCTCAGGCGCCTGGCGATACCGCGCGCGCTCGTCGGACCCGACGTCCGAATACGCGCCGCCCCGCATCCCGTCGAGCGGCGTGGGTCGATGGTTGGCCGGCCGCCGGCCCTGCGGAGTGCCCAGATCGAGAAAGAGCGCCGCGAGCGCGCCAGTCAGCCGCCCGGCATCGACGCAGCCGGCCAGCGTGCACTCGGCGTGCTCGCCGGTCGACTCCACCAGATGCGCCAGCGGCTCCCCGAGTAGACGCTGCAGTTCGAACGCCCCAGGCAAGGGATCGCCGAAATACGCCACGCCGTCGACCTGCTGAATGACGTAGCAATCGCCGGGATGCAGATCCACTATCTCGACCCCGCCGTGCTGCGCCGGCAACACCCAGTGATAGGTGTCTGGCTGCGGCCGTCCCGCGGGCTGGACCACCGCTGACGGCCGGCCTTCGAGCGCCGGCCCCGTCAGCAGGCACAGTGCGAGCGCGCCGAGTCCGCATGCTTCGCGGGTCACGGCAGATTCCTGGTCCGGACAGTCACGGTGCCGCCATTCTATCGCGACGGTGTCCGCGACCCAAGCCTCACCCGCCGGCGGGCTCCTCGAAGATCGCGACACCGCCAGCGGCCAACCCGGCAACGCGGCCCGACGGCGGCAACCTGGTACCGCAACCCGCCGGCGGGCTCCTCGAAGATCGCGACCCCGCCAGCGGCCAGCCCGGCAACGCGGCCCGACGGCGGCAACCTGGCACCGCAACCCGCCGGCGGGCTCCTCGAAGATCGCGACCCCGCCAGCGGCCAGCCCGGCAACGCGGCCCGACGGCGGCAACCTGGCACCGCAACCCGCCGGCGGGCTCCTCGAAGATCGCGACCCCGCCAGCGGCCAACCCGGCAACGCGGCCCGACGGCGGCAACCTGGCACCGCAACCCCGCCGGCGGGCAACGTAGGACCGCGCCCCGCCGGCGGGCAACGTAGCATCGCGGCCCTCCGGCGGGCAACGTAGCATCGCAACCCCGCCGGCGGGTATCATGAATCTCGTGAACACGGAACACGCTGGCGCGAGGGGTCGTTGCATGACTTTTCAAACTCACCTGATTCCGAGGATTGTGGCCATGGCCACGCTGGCCGCCCTGACCGCCGTCCCGGCCCTGGCCCAGCAGGGGGCGCCGGCGAACGGCGAGTGGCCCACCTACGGCGGAGACCTCGCGAGCAGCAAGTACTCCCCGGCCCGCAAACCGCTTGAAACCGAGGTAGTGGTGGCGGTCGACCTGCTCGTCCCACCGTCCCCGCTCGTCGGGACGCGCCAAGCGGACGGTGGCCTCGCGCCGCTGGATCATGGCCCTGGCCCTCCGGCGGGCAACGTATCGACGCGTCGAACTTCGGCGATCTCGAGATCGCCTGGCGCTGGCAATCGACCGACGCCCACATGAGCAAGACGACACCTGGCGGCGGCGAGTGGCTGACGCGATCCGACGTCATCTTCGACGCGCTGAACGAGGAGAATCCTGACCGCTGGCGGGACGGGCAGCCACCCTATACGAACAACCTGAAGGCGACCCCCCTGATGGTGGACGGGCGCGTGTTCATCAACATGCCGACTTCTGCGGGCGCCGCCATCGATGCCGCCACCGGCGAGACCCTGTGGCTCTTCAACCCCAAGACCTACGAAGAAGGCACCACCACGATGACGGCGCGCTGGAACCAGCGCGGCGTGGCCTACTGGGACGACGGCGAAGGGGGCCGGGTCTTCTGGGGCACCAGCAACGGCTACCTGCTCTGCGTTGCCGCCGACAGCGGGCGCCCGTGCGCCGACTTCGGCGAAGACGGGCGGGTCGACCTGACCCGCGACATCCCGCGCGCCAACCGCGGCGAGCGGGACTGGCTGAACGCGCTGCTCTATTCGGTGCAGTCGCCGCCCCTCGTGGTCGGCGACACCATCATCACTCCCTCGTCGATCTCGTCCTACAACATCACGCGGGAAGCGCCGCCTGGATGGATGCGCGGGTTCGACGTGCGAACCGGACGCACCAAATGGACGTTTCACACGATTCCGCAGGGAGACGAATTCGGCAACGACACGTGGGGCGGCGACTCGTGGCGGGTGACCGGCAAGGTCGGCGTCTGGTCGATGATGAGCGCCGACCCCGAGCTGGGGTTGCTCTACCTGCCGACCAACACCCCGGCGCCCGACTACTACGGCGGCCATCGTCCCGGCGCCAATCTGTTCGCCGAGAGCGTGGTGGCGCTGAACATCGAGACCGGCGAGCGCGAGTGGCACTTCCAGGCGGTGCACCACGGGCTGTGGGACTACGATTTTCCCGCCGCCCCGAATCTGATCGACATCGACGTGGACGGCCGGCCGATCAAGGCGCTGGCCCAGGTGAGCAAGCAGGGCTTCCTCTACGTCTTCGACCGCGTCACCGGCGAACCGGTGTGGCCGATCGAGGAACGACCGGTCCCGACCGGGACCGACATCCCGGGCGAACAAGTGTGGCCGACCCAACCGTTCCCCACCCGCCCGGCGCCGTTCGAGTATCAGGGCGCCAGCATCAACGACCTGGCCGACTTCACGCCGGAGATCCGGCAAATGGCGATCGATGCAGTGGAGGGGTTCCGGCTCGGTCCGCTCTTCACGCCGCAGAGCCTGCAGGGGACGATTCAGCGTCCGAGCACGGGCGGCGGCGCGAACTGGTCGGGCGCCGGTGTCGATCCGGACACCGGGATGCTCTATGTGCCGTCGGTCAACGCGTTCTCGGTACGCAACTACCGCGCACCGGAAGCGGGCGAAGGGGCAACGCTGAACATCATCGAGTTGCGCGGGCGAGGCACGCGCCAGCCGACCATGCCGCGGGGACTCCCGCTCTTCAAACCGCCCTACTCGCGGATGACCGCGATTGACCTGAACACGGGCGACCACGTGTGGATGAACCCGCTGGGTACCGGCGAGCGGATCAGGAATCACCCGCTGCTGCGCAACCTGGATCTGCCGCCGCTCGGCGGAGACGGGAGCCGCAGCGGACCGCTGGTGACCAGGACACTGCTCATCCATGCGCTGACGACCGGCGGCGAGGGCGGCGGGCCCCGTCTGGTCGCGGTCGACAAGTCGAGCGGCGCCGAGCTCGCCTCGGTCGATCTTCCGCGCGGAGCGATCGGCACCCCCATGAGCTATCTGCTCGATGGCAAGCAGTACATCGCGCTGACCGTCGGCGGCTCGCCGGTCCCGGAACTGATTGCCCTGGCGCTGCCAGACTGACGTGCCCACGCGTCGCATCATCTTCGACACCGATTCCGCCGTCTTCAACGACGACGCGGCCGCCCTTGCCATGTTGGTGCGCCGGCGCGACCTGATCGACATCCTCGGCGTCACCGTCGTGGCCGGCAACCATCCGGTGCCGCAGGGCGCCGAGCACATGCTGCACCTGCTCGAGCTCACCGGCGCCGCCGACATCCCGCTCCATCTCGGGGCGCGGGAGCCGCTGGTCAACACGCCGGCGCGGGCGGCGCGGCAGGAAGCGCAATGGGGCCCGATCTCGTTCAAGGGCGCGTTCGACGCCGGCGAGGTCGTGGTTCCGCCTCATGGCGGCAGCTACGCCACCACCCGCCCGCGGGCGACCGGCGCGGTCGAGTTCATCATCGACACGATCGAACGTTATCCGGATGCGGTCACGCTGGTGGCGGTGGGACCCATGACCAACATTGCGCTGGCCTTCCGGGCGCGGCCCGATCTGGCGCCGCGGCTGCGGCGGCTGGTCTTCATGGGCGGCAACGCCAGGGTCCCGGGGAACGTGACGCCCGCAGCCGAGTTCAACATCTGGTTCGACCCGGAGGCGGCTCGCGAGACGCTTGCGGCGCCGATTCCCGAGGTGGTGATGTTCGGCCTGGACATCACCAACCACGCGCCGCTGCACCGCACGACGTTCGACCGGATCGTCTTCGTCGATACACCGGTCACCCGGCTCATGCGCCACCACATGGGCGGCCGCTTCGAACGCGACCCGGCCGCCACCTGGCATGTGTGGGACTGCATCACCGCCGCCTGGCTGATCGACCCGACGATCGTGACGGCATCCGAGCGGCTGCCGATCGAGGTGGACACCAGGTTCGGGCCGTCGTACGGCGGCACGCGCGTCGCCGGCGTCTCCGCTGAGGGCATCCGGCCGATCGAGGTGATGCTGGACCTTGATGTCGAAAGATTCTTTGCCATTTACGAAGATCTGCTTACCAGATCGACCCCCCCTCTAGGGTAAACTTGACACATGACTACCCATCGAGCGTTCCAGTCTCTTTGTGTCGTCGTTCTGGTGTGTGGCGTCATGATGGCGGCGGCGCCACAAACGCATGCGCAGCGCCTGGGCCAGCTCTACGCAGCGGTCACTGATGGGGCCGGACAGCCGGTTGCCAACCTGGTCCCCGAGAGCTTCCGCATCGAGGAGGACGGAGCGGTCATGACGATCCTCTCCGCCCATGCCGGCACGACCCCGATGAAGATCGCCATTCTGGTGGACAACAGCGAAATGATCACGTCGCTCAACGCCATCCCCTCGCTGCGCACCGGGTTGACCGAGTTCCTGAACCGGCTGCCCCCGCAGCACGAGGTGGCGCTGTATTCCGTCGGCGGCAGTCCTCTGGAGCTCCTGGGCTTCACGACCGATCGCGACGCGTTGCGGAACGCCGCCGACGGCGTGTTTCCCACTACGGGCGGCGTCAGGATGATGGAAGGCCTGTTCGATACCTGGGAGCGCCGCTTCGACCGCACGGAAGCGTGGCCCGTGGTGTTCCTGGTGCTCACGGACGGTCCGGAGACGAGCAGCAACATCAACGAAGACCAGGTCAACGCCTTCGTCGTCGACCTGATCATGAACGGCGCCACGGTGCATGCGGTGCTCTTGCAGAACCAGCTCGGGGGCCAGGCGGGCGGCTTCCAGACCCAGGCAGCGCCGTTCCTCGCCGAGACCACGGGCGGTCTGGTCAGGTTGGTCAACACGGCGCCGTTGATGGCCGAGGCGGTGGCCGAGTTCGGCACCCTCATCGGTGACCATTTCGACGAGATGGTGACCCGCTACCGGATCACCTACGAACGCCCGAGCGATACCCCGGGCGCGCAGGTCCGCGTGGGGGTCATCGGCGGCTTCCAGGTGCGGCCGTTCGCAGATCGAAAGCTGCTGGATCGCGCCGCGATGCCCCGGATCGTGGAGGGTGAAGCGTTCGTCCGCGTCGAGGAGGGCATGACCTATGCCCAAGTCGTCGAAATCGTCGGCGCGGAGGGTACGGAAATGGGTCAGTGGACGCTGGCGGGCACCACGACCGTGTTGTATCAGTGGGCCAACCCCGACTCCTCGAACATGAGTGCGATGTTCCAGAACGACGTCTTGATCGGCAAGACCCAGGCCGGACTGTAGTACGAGAATCTGCTCACCAGCAGAATTCAGCGGGGAGAATACCTGTAGGGGCAACCCTTGTGGTTGCCCTGTTCGTCAGCCGGGGAGGCGCTGAATTCAGCGGGGGAAGGCTGAATTCAGCGGGGAAGCTCAGAATTCAGCGGGGATCGAATGCAGCGGGGCTTTTGCCACGGGCTGCTAGACCCGCTCCCCCTGTAAGGTAGAATTGATACATGCATACTCATCGAGCGATACAGTCTCTGTGCGTCCTTTTGCTCGTCGTCGTCGCGAGTGCCGCCGCCGCGCAGACGCCTGAGAATCGCCAAGGCCAGATCTTTGTCTCGGTCACCGACCAGACAGGCGCGCCGGTGCCCGATCTCGAGCCCGGCAGCTTCCAGGTCCAGGAGGATGAGATCGACATGACCATCCTCTCCGCCATACCCGGCACCACCCCGATGAAGATCGTCATGCTGGTGGACAACAGCGAGATGATCTCGACTGCCAACGGCATCAGCTCGCTGCGCAACGGGTTGATCGGGTTCATGAACGTGCTGCCCCCGCAGCACGAGGTGGCGATGTACGCCATCGCCGGCAATCGACGGCTGCTCCAGGACTTCACGACCGATCGCGACGCGTTGCGGAACGCCGCCGACGGGCTGTTCGTCGGCACGGGCGGCTCCAAGATGCTCGCCGGCTTGACGGAAACGTGGGACCGCGACTTCGACAAGACCGAGGCGTGGCCGGTATTCGTCATGGTGCTCACCGACGGCCCGGAAACGAGCGGCAACATGAACGAAGACCAGTTCAACCAGTTCACCTACGACCTGATGGTGCACGGCGTCACGGTGCACGCGATCGTGCTGCAGAGCCAGCTCTCGGGTCAGCAGGGCGGTATACAGACATCGGTGTCGCCGTTCCTCACCCAGAATACGGGCGGTCTGTTCAGGACCATGAACTCAGCGACGGCGCTGGTGGATACTCTGGCCGAGTTCGCCACCAAGATGGGTGAACATTTCGACGCCATGGCCCCCCGCTACCGGGTCATCTATGAGCGCCCGACCGACACGCCGGGCGACCGGATTGGCGCCGGCGTCGCGGGCGACTACGACGTAGCCCTGTTCGGAGACCGACGGATGCAGCCGCCGCCAGCGCAGTAGCCGTCACTCCATGTCCGAATTGGCGTCCACCGGCGCGCTGGCGCCGGCCTTCTCCCTTGCAGACCCGGGTGGCGCCGCCGTCGACTTCGATGACGACGCGGCGCGCACCCTGCTCTTCTTCTTCAAGCGCGACTGCGCCACCTGCCAGTTGACGGCGCCGCTGATCGAACAGATTCACCAGGCGCTCAGGTCCCACGGACTGCGGACCGTCGGAGTCTCGCAGGACGACGCGGCAGAGACGAGCCTCGTCGTCGAGCGGCACGGTCTGAGCTTCACGGTCGCGCTGGACCGTGACCTCGACGTGTCGTCCGACTATGGATTCGACGCGGTGCCGGCAGTCGTCCTGGCCGGGACCGGCCGTGAGGTGCTCTGCAGCATCGAGGGATTCGTCAAGGCGGACCTCCTGGCGCTGATTGACCGGGCGGCCGAGTGCTGCGGCGCCGCCGCACCGCTCATCGAGGGCATCGACGAGTTGCCGGACCATCGCCCCGGCTGTGCATCGAAAGTCCATGACCCGGATGTCGCCCGCCGGCGCGCGGTCCGTCGCGGTGCGGCCAGACTGAGCGCGCGGCGGGTGCGCATTCCGATCAGTGACGACCCCTTCGAGTTCATGGCGTCCCAGGGGCTCGATGACGGTCTGCCCGTGGTGCCGCCGACCGAGGCGCGCGTCCTGGCGATGCTCGAGGGCACCACCCGGGCCGCGTCAGACATCGTCGCGCATGTGCCGCCGAACCTGGCGCCGGCAACCGTGGAGAAGATCGCCGTGAACGCCGTGATGTCCGGCTGCCGGCCCGAGTATCTGCCGGTCGTCATCGCCGCGGCCGAGGCGGCCTGCACCGACGAGTTCAATCTGCACGGCGTCCTGGCGACCACCTATTTCGCCACACCGGTCATTGTCGTCAACGGTCCGATCCGGCACGAGATCGGTCTCAACTGCGGCCGCAACCTGTTCGGGCAGGGGTTCCGGGCCAACGCGACAATTGGCCGCGCCCTGCAACTGGTCGTGCGGAACGTCGGCGGGGGCAGACCGGGCGGCGTCGACATGTCCACGCTCGGCCAACCGGGCAAGTTCACCTGCTGCGTCGGCGAGCGTGAGGAAGCGAGCTGCTGGGAGCCGTTGCACGTCGAGCGGGGCTTCCCGGCCGGCACGAGCACGGTGACCCTGTTCGCCGGCGAGGCGCCCAGAGCCATCCGGGACCAGCTCTCCCGCACCGCGCGGTCGCTCGGTGCGAGCATGGGCCTGTGCCTGGACGCCATGGCGCATCCGAAACTCCACGGGATGGGCGAGGTGCTGCTGGTGGTCAGCCCGGAGCATGCCCGGACGTTCGAACGGGACGGCTACACCAAGGCGGATCTGCGCGCCCGGATCCAGGAGACGACCGCGCGCCCGCTGCGCGAGCTGCTGCCGAACGACGAGTGCCGGAAGGGCATGGCGCCGGGCGCCGTCCCCAGGGAGCTGCTCGGCGAGGACGGCCGTCCGACCGCCGCGGGACTCGATACCGCGCTGCCGAAGTTCCGGTGCAACGAAGACATCCTCATCATGGTCGGCGGCGGCACGGCCGGCAAGTTCTCGGCGTTTCTTGGCGGCTGGGCCAGCGGGACCGCCGGCTCGATGGCGGTGACACGGGCAATCTGCTCGTGACTGCGGCCGGCGCCCGGCCGGCGGCGCTACGGTCGAGCACCGACTTGGTGATACAGTCCCACGGTCAGGATTCATGACAGACCGAATGACCGAGTCCATCGTCATTCTGGATCCCACCGACGAACAGGCGCCCATCGGACGCCGGCTCGCTGCGCGGCCCGCAGCGCTGGCCGGGACGCTGGGCATCGTCGACATCGCGAAGCCGCGCGGCGACGTGTTCCTCGACGAAGTCGCCCGCCTGCTGGCCGGCCGGTTCCCAGACCTCGACATCATCCGGTTGCGCAAGCCGACCTATACGAAACCGGCGCCGGCCGACGTGCGAGAGGAGGTCGGTGCGCGCTGTCAGGCGGTGATCCAGGCGCTGGCCGATTGAGGGTCCTGCACGTCGTGCAGTGTGCACGACCTGGTCGACTACGAGGCGCGCGGCATCCCGTCCGTGATGGTCGCCTCGTCCGAATTCGTCCATGCCGCCGAGATCCAGGCGGCCGCGCTTGGCATGCCGGACCTGGCCGCGCAGTCGGTGTTCGTGCCCCACCCGATTCAGGACGCCACCGATGACGAGATGCGGGGCAAGGCCCGTCACGCACTCGAGGCGATCGTGGCGGCGCTGACCGCTCAGCGCTGACGACAGGGTCGGAGACCCCGGCTGATGGATGCCATCGCGCTGACGACCATCGTCGTCTATCTCGTGGCGGCGACCGCCGCGGGCAGCCTCATGGCGCGCCGCGCCAGCAACTCCGCCAGTTGGGCGGTCGCCGGCGGAGGCATGTCCACCACGCTGATCGCCGTCGGCATCGCCGGCACCCGCATCGGCGGCGCCGGGACCTACGGCGTCGCCGGCGACGTCATCAGCGGCGGGGTCTGGAACCTGTGGTGGTACGGCATCAACGCGTTCCTGGCCCTGGCGATCGTCGGTCTGTTCTTCGGCATCTACTTCCGGCGCTTCAAGCTGCAGACGGTCGGTGAGCTGTTCACGATCCGCTTCCGGCATCGGCGGTGCCAATGGCTGACGAGCCTGTGCGTGCAGACCGAGTACGCCATCGTCAACCTCATCGAGGCCTACGTCATCGGCGTCATCCTCAGCACCCTGACACCGCTGCCGATGCTGGGCGGAGTCCTGGTGGCGGCGATCATCTTCGCGACCTATGTCTCGCTCGGCGGGCTGTGGGGCACGGCGGTCACCAACCTCATCCACTGCACCGTGGTGCTCGTCGGGCTGGCGACGGTCGGGCTGATGGGCATCGGCCAACTGGGCGGGTGGGACCAGGTCACGGATACGATCGGCGGCCACCTCGCGGCAGCGTCGCGGGATGAGGTCGCCTGGTGGGGCTTCGCCGGCGCCGGCTGGCTGCCGGTCTTCGGCATGTTCTTTTCGGCCGCGGTGCACACGCCGGCCGCCTCGGTGTACACCAACTACTCGACCGCGGCCAGGTCCGAGCGTCAGATCGCACCGGCATTTCTGCTGGCGGGACTGATCGCCGCGGCGATGCCGATCCTGGCGGGTCTGATCGGCGTACTGACCGCCGCCCGCTACGGCCTCGACACCGGACTCGGCGGATACCGAAATCTGACGACGCTGGCGTCGGAGATCAACCCGTTCGTCGGCGGCATCGCCCTGGCCGCCGTCCTGGCAGCCGTCATCTCCTCCGGCGGCCCGATTCTGCTGTCGAGCGCGACGATGTTCGTGCGCGACTGGTTGCCGTTCACGCGAAATTATTCGTCCGAGCAGCGGCTCAAGGCATATCGCATCACGACGACCATCTACGCCTTCGCCGCCGCCGGCGCCGCCTGGCTGGTCGCCACCTACACCACCATCTCGATCCTCGACCTGCTGCTCTTCGGGTTCGCCATGGTGGTGCCGCCCGCCGTGGCGCTCGGATATCTCGTGTACTGGCCGCGGACCACCGAGCAGGGCGCCTACTGGGGTATGGCGAGCGGGTATGCATCCGGATTGATCTGGTTCGCGCTGATCAAGATCGCGCTGGCCGCCGGGTTCGCCGCGCCCGAGGGATCCGGTGTCCTGCGAGAGATTCTCGTGTACTGTTTCACGGTCGGCGGAGAGGGCATCGACCCTTCGTATCTGACGTTCTTCGTCCCGCTGTTCGTCGTGCCCCTCGTGTCGTCGTTGACCGGCCAGGACGGCGTCCGCGAGGACTTCTACGCAATGCTCTCGGGTGACAAACCGGTAGAAGAGGAGTTGATTTAGGTGTCCGATGCAGTAACCGTCTCGAATCGCGACGGCGTGGCCGTCATCACGCTCAGGAACCCGCCCGTGAACGGCCTCGGCTTCGCGGTGCGCTTCGGATTGCAGGCCGCGCTTCGCGCCGCCGGCGGCGACGACGCCGTGCTGGCGCTGGTCGTTACCGGCGATGGCAGGATGTTCAGCGGCGGCGCCGACATCAGGGAGTTCGACCAGACACCTGCTCCCGGTACGCCGAACCTGCCGGATCTGATCGACGAGATGGAGGCGCTGGAGAAACCGGTCGTCGCGGCGATCCACGGGGTGGCGCTCGGCGGCGGCTGCGAGGTCGCGCTCGGATGCCACGTCCGGCTGGCCGCCCCCGGCACGCGCATCGGCTTGCCCGAGGTGACGCTGGGCATCGTGCCGGGCGCCGGCGGCACCCAGCGGCTGCCGCGGCTGATCGGCGTACCGGCGGCGCTCGACGCCATCACCGGCGGCCGGATTCTGCCGGCCGCGACGGCCGCACAGCTCGGGCTCATCGACGAGATCGTCGAGGGTGACGTCGTCGACGCCGCCGTCGCGCACGCGCGGCGGGCGGTCGCCGAAGGCTGGCCGATTCGACGGGCCTCCGCGCTCGACGACAAGGTGAGCGAGACCCGCGGCCGGACCGCGGTCTTCGACGACTTCAGAAAGAAGATGGCGCGGCGGGCGCGCGGCTTCGAGGCGCCGTACGCCTGCGTGGACTGCGTGGAGGCGGCCGTGAACCTGCCGTTCCCGGAGGGGCTGCGCAAGGAGCGCGCGACCTTCCGGCGCCTGTTGCCGTCCGATCAGTCGAAAGCGCAGCGGCACGCCTTCTTCGCCGAGCGCGCCGTGAGCAAGATTCCGGACGTGCCGAAGGGCACGCCGGCCCGGCCCGTGGCGTCGGCGGCGGTCATCGGCTGCGGCACGATGGGCGGCGGCATCGCGATGAACTTCGCGAACGCCGGCATCCCGGTCTCGGTCTTCGAAGTCTCCCCGGACGCGCTGGACAAGGGGCTGGCGATCATCCGCAAGAACTACGCCGCCACCGTCTCGAAAGGCCGGCTCTCGCAGGCCGAGATGGACCGCCGCCTCGGACTGATCTCGCCCACGGTGGATTACGCCGACCTGGGAACGGCCGACGTCGTGATCGAGGCCGTGTTCGAGGATATGGCGTTGAAAAAGGAGGTGTTCGCCAAGCTGGACGCCGCCTGCAAGCCGGACGCGATCCTGGCCAGCAACACCTCCACGCTGGACGTCAACGAGATCGCCGCCGCCACCCGCCGGCCGGACAAGGTCATCGGCACCCACTTCTTCAGCCCGGCGAACGTCATGAAGCTGATGGAAAACGTCCGGGGCGACCAGTCGTCGCCGGAGACCATCGCGACCATCATGAAGCTGTCGAAGACGATCGGCAAGGTGGGCGTCCTGGTCGGCGTCTGCGACGGCTTCGTCGGCAACCGGATGCTCTACGCCTACCGCCGGCAGTCGGACTTCCTGCTCGAAGAGGGTGCCCTGCCCGCGCAGATCGACAAGGTGATCTACGACTTCGGAATGCCGATGGGCCCCTACGCCATGGGCGACCTGGCCGGGCTCGACGTCGGCTGGCGGATCCGCCAGCGGCAGGCGGCGACCCGCCCCCGGCATCTGCGCTATTCGACCGTGGCCGATCGGGTCTGCGAGCTGGGCCGGTTCGGACAGAAGACCGGCGCCGGCTGGTTCCGCTACGAGGCGGGCAGCCGCACCCCGCTAACGGACCCGATCGTCGACAACCTGATCCTGGAGATCTCGAAGGAGAACGGCATCACGCGCCGCGAGGTGACCGACACGGAGATCCTGGAGCGCTGCCTGTACCCGCTCGTGAACGAGGGGGCCAAGATCCTCGAAGAAGGACTCGCGCTGCGCGCCGGCGACATCGACGTCATCTGGATGTACGGCTACGGCTTCCCGCGCTACCGCGGCGGCCCGATGTTCTGGGCCGATCTCGTCGGGCTGTCAACGTGTGGTTGGGCTGCAGACCATCTACGACGTGATGAGCCGCCTCTACGACCAGCACGGCGACTGGCTCGAACCGGCGCCGCTGCTGCAGCGGCTCGCCGCACAGGGCAAGGGGTTCGCGTCGCTGTAACCGCACTCATGACGCCGATTGTGCCGGCGATCTCGACTGACTTCTTCCGGTGGCTTCCCGCACTGATCTTCGACATCGCGCCTCCCTTCGGTAACAGGAAGTGTGAGGCAACGACGCTCGCCCGGTAGCAGATTGGCGGGAGGCAATGCGGTAAACTCGCATCATGAAGTCGGTCGCCTCCGTCCTCCGCATGCGCACCGCCGCCGAGATCCGGCGCATGTCCCCGGCCGAGCGTGTGGAGTTGGCGTTATGTCTCGGCGACGAGGCCATCGAATCGTTCCGTGCCACCCGCGGCCTCGACCGGCGGACCGCGATTCGGCTGCTCGAACGGCGCCGGCAGGCGACCCGCCGGCCCAGCGCATGCCTCGACCGGATTATCGGGTGAGCCTGCTCGACCGCGTCGCCCTCGATCGCCGAGGTCTCCGCCGATATCGTCGACCTGCCGGCGCACTGCCACGATCTGTGGGAACGGATACTGACCGAAGATTCCGCCTGAAGAACGTGGAGGTCGTGGCTACCCGACCGTCTCGGCTGTCCGCATCTGCGTCGCACGGCAAAGTCCGCACGAACCTCGGCGAGACCCGCGATTAACCGGAAGTTTCAGAGTCTTTCGGGTCCTCAATCGGGTTGAAGTGCTTCAATGGTAGGAGTTTAGCGGCACGGAGGGGGCGTGTTGTGGTGCAAAGTGTAGCCACTAATAGTGTTGCAATTTCGTCTGATAATGCCTATAATTGATGAATGCCAAAGAGATCAGGCGCCGTTCACGTGGCCACCACGACCCGGCGCTACCGAGACAAGACCTACCGCAACCATCTGCTCCGACGCACCTACCGCGAAGACGGCAAGGTCAAGCACGAGACGCTCGGCAACATCTCCCACCTGCCCGACCCGGTCATCGATCTGATTCGTCGCGCGCTCAAGGGCGAGACGTTCGTCAACCCCGACAACGCGTTCGACTGCGTCCGCAGTCTGCCCCACGGCCACATCGCCGCCGTGCTCGGCACCCTCAAGCAACTCGGACTGCACACGCTGATCGCCCGAAACGCCAGCCGCGTCCGCGACCTCGTCCTCGCCCTGATCGTCGCCCGCGTCATCGATGCGCAGTCCAAGCTGGCCACCGCCCGCGCCCTGGCGCCCGAAAGCGCCGTCTCCACCCTGGGCCAGGTGCTCGGGCTCGGCGCCGTCGACCAGCATGAGCTCTACGCCGCCATGGACTGGCTCGTGCAGCAGCAGGCGGCCATCGAGCAACGTCTGGCCAAGCGGCACCTGCAGGAAAACACGCTGGTGCTCTACGACCTGACCTCCAGTTACTTGGAGGGAACCCACTGCCCGCTGGCCCAGCGCGGGTACAGCCGCGACGGCAAGCCGGGCACGTTGCAGATCGTCTTCGGTCTGTTGTGCACGGCCGAGGGTTGTCCGCTTGCCGTCGAGGTCTTCGAGGGCTCGACGTCCGACCCGAAGACGGTGGCTTGCCAGGTAGAGAAGATCCGCACCCGCTTCGGTCTGCAGCGCGTCGTACTGGTGGGCGACCGGGGCATGCTGACCGCGGCGCGCATCCGCAAGGACCTGGCGGGCGTGGACGGCCTGCGCTGGATCACCACGCTGCGCGCGCCGATGATCCGCAAACTGCTGGCCGCCGGCACGGTGACGCCGTCGTTGTTCGACGAGCGGGACCTCGCCGAGGTCACCAGCGAAGCGTTTCCCGGCGAACGGCTGATCGTGTGCCGCAATCCCCTGCTGGCCGCCCAACGGCAGCGCAAGCGGCAGGAGTTGCTGGCGGCCACCGAGGAGGACCTGGCGCCGATCGCGGCGGCGACAACGCGTAAGAATCGGCCGCTACGGGGGGCGGCCGAGATCGGTCTGCGCGTCGGGAAGGTCATCAACCGGCACAAGGTCGCCAAGCACTTCGTGACCACGATCACCGACGACACGTTCACGTTCCACCGGGACGACGAGCGGATCGCGACCGAGCAGCAACTCGACGGGCTCTACATCGTCCGCTCGAACGTCGAGCCGGAGCAGTTCGACGCGGCGCAGACGGTGCGGGCCTACAAGAACCTGTCCAAGGTGGAGCGGGCGTTTCGGAGCCTCAAGTCGGTGGACCTGAAAGTGCGGCCCATCCATCACCGGCGACCCGACCGGGTGCGGGCGCACATCTTGCTCTGCATGCTGGCCTACTGGGTCGAGTGGCACATGCGGCAGGCCCTGGCGCCGCTGCTGTTCGACGACCACGACCCGGCGGCCGCCGAGCAGCAGCGCCGCTCCGTCGTGGAACCCGCGAAGCGCTCGCCTGCGGCGTTGGCCAAGGCCGGCCGCAAACGGACCGACGACCACCTGCCGGTGCACAGCTTTCGGACGCTGCTCGCCGACCTGGGCACGCTGACCGCCAACACCATGCAGGTCACCGAGGGCGGCGCCACGTTCAAGCTGCAGACACAGCCCACGCCGATGCAGCAACGCTGCTTCGAGCTCTTGGGGGTGACGCCTCGATTGTAGCCACGACCGACACACCCTTGAAACCGGTAACTCGCTCAATAATAATGGTTTCCGCGTTATTCGCTCCGAAACTTCGGATTAACCGGTCGGGCGTCACGTGCTCGCCAGCCGGCCGGATGGCGTCCGTGGTGGCGTCAGACCGCGCCCCGAGATCGAACATCATTCCGCCCCTGCAAAGTCGACATCACTGGTTTGAATCGCCAACGAGGCCTTCTCTGACATCAGCAGGTCTTTTCTGACGTGCTCCGCCGTCACTCGGCCCGCAGCGTGATCATGGGATCCAGGTACGCGGCGCGGCGGGCCGGCAGCCACGCGGCGACCAGGGTGGAGACGAGGAGCAATGCGACGGCGGCCGCGTAGACCGCCGGATCGATTGGACCCACTTCGAAGAGAAAGTGATCGAGGAAACGCGACGTCCAGGTCGCGGCGAGCAGACCGATGACGGCGCCCGCGACCACCGGGGCAAGCGCACGGCCGAGCATCAGCACAACGATCTGGCCTGGGCGCGCACCGAGCGCCACCCGGATCCCGATCTCCTTCATCCGCAGCGCCACGGCCCGCGCCGTGAGACTGGCCACCCCGACGATCGTCAGCACCAGCACCAGGACCGCCATCAGCGCCAGGAGCAACGTGCGGAAGCGCGGCTCCGCCACGGACCGGATGACCAGGTCGTCCATCGTGCGCACCGATGACACGGTCAGCCCGGGCAGAATCCGACGCTCGGGCGCTTGCAGTTCCTGCACCAACTCCGCCGGGCTGCCGGCCGTTCTGACCACGAGGGTGAGGCCGCGTGATTGGTGCTGATACCAGGACCAGTACGCCTCCGGTACGGGGTTCCGGTCGAGACCGTAGTGCCGGATGCTGCCGACGATCCCGACGATCGTGAGCGGATCGTTGCCGCCAAGCTGAATGCGCTGCCCGATCGGATCCTCACTTGGCCAAAACAGGCGGGTGGCCGCCTCGTTGACGACGGCCACCCCGGGTGCGCCCGCGCGATCGTCGTCCGTAAACGTGCGGCCCCGGATCAACGGGATCCGCATCGCCTCGAAGTACCCGGGCGCCGCCCGCCGCGAGTCGATCAAGAGTTTCTCACCAAGCGGCGGGTCCGGCCGTCCTTCGATCTCAAACGAATACACGGCGCGTGCTCCGGCGAGCGGCAGCATATCGATCGCCCCGACGGCCTGAACCGCCGGGTATCGCCGGAGCTCGTCACGGACGTTCGACAGGACGGTCACCAGCTCAGGCTGATCGAAGCGGGCGCGGAGATCGTCGCCGCCGCCGGGAATTGAAATATCGAAGGTGACGACGTTCCGCGGCTCGAAGCCCAGGTCGACCGAGACCAGACGCATGAAGCTGCTCAGCAGCAGGCCGGCCGCCACGATCACCACCACGGCCAGGCCAACCTCGGCGACCAGCAGCGCCGCGCTCGCACCAAACCCGCGGCGCGGCAATTTCCACGACGCGGCGACCCTCATGGGCCGAACGTCCGACAGGCGCAGCGCCGGGATGACGCCGACGACGCTCATCGTCACGACAGAGACGGCGACCGCGAAGGTCAGGACGCGCCCATCGACACCGATCTCCGCGAGGCGCGGAATCCGCGGCGGTATCAGCGCGACCAGCGCGTCACGGGTCAGCCACACGCACGCCACGCCGACAATCGTACCCACGGCCGAGAGCAGGACGCTCTCAGTCAGTACCTGTCGAATGAGGCGGGTGCGGCTCGCGCCCAGCGCCGCGCGGACCGCCAGCTCCCGCGCCCGCGAGGCCATGCCGGCCAGCAGCAGGTTCGCGACGTTCACGCAGGCGACGAGCAGCACCAACCCCGCCGCGGCGGCGAGAAGCCATAACATCCTGCCGACCTCTGCGCCGATGAGCGCGTCTCGAAGCGGTGTGACGGCAATACCCGATTGCGAGGATGTCTCCGGATACTCCGCTGCCAGACGCTGCGCCACCGTGTCCATCGATGCCCGCGCCTGCGAGAGCGAGACTCCGGGGCGCAACCGGCCGACCGCACTCAGGCTTCCGCTGACGTTCCGCATCGTCTCCATCTCGGCTGGGGGGCGGATCGGCTGGAAGACGTCGCCGCGGATGACCGCCGTAAAGCGTGCGGGCAGGACGCCCACGATGGTCGCGGGCCGACCGTCGAGCGAGACCATTTGGCCGGCAATCGACGGGTCGCCAAGGAAGCGGCGCAACCAGATTTCGTGGGACAGAACCACCGCGTCATCGCTGGCCGGCCCGTCGACTGATGCCCTGAAGAGCCGGCCCACGGCGGCCGACTCGCCGAACACGGTAAACAGATCCCCGTAGAGACCGGTAACCGTCACGCGCTCCGGCTCTCCGACGCCATCCAACAGTCCGGGGCGACGCTCGATCGCCACCAGCTCCTCGAACGCGTCCGTCCCACTCCGCCAGTCCTCGAACTCCGGCCAGGAGGGGGAACCACCCGGCCCGAAGACCTGGTTGATTTCTGAAACGAGCACTACCCGCTCAGCCTGCGGATACGGGACGGCGCGCAGCCACACGGCATCCAGCACGCTGAAGAGCGCCGTGTTTGCGCCGGTGCCGAGCGCCAGCGTGGAGACAATTAGAAGCGTGAACGCCGGACGCCGCCGCAACAGTCGTACCCCGTGCCGAACATCAGCGAATACGCTGTACATGTCACCCTTCCCGGCGCGGGCGCCGTGCGGCGGACTCCGTCTCGTTCTACCTTCCGAAGATCTCCGGCTCCGGGAAGGTCAGGGCAAAACCATACCAGCGGGTGAAGAACTGCTGGGGGCGGTAGGCGTCGGCTCGGGTTCCGTCAGCATCGTAGAGCAGTCCGTCCCGCACGATGCCGCCGCGCCTCGTCGAGACAGCACGCCCGAGTCGTCTGGCGTCCGCCGCCACGTACTGGCTCCCGACACCATCTCTCGGACGAAATCACGTCTGCATTCGCATGTGGCGCCGTCTGGAGTCGCTGAACCCGTTCTGAGGCTGCTAGGCTCGCGCCAGTCCCCACGTCCATTCTTCCGTCATGCGCTGCTCTCGAAACAAGGCTCCTTCCCTCCGCCGACGTTACCCGGCTTCCCCGGTACCACACCGAAGTACGGCTGGCGCCTCTCCCAAGCCGGTCAATTTGGGGTCGGCTGCTCCACGTGATCGACGACGAGGACTTCGATCGGCCCAAGGCGTGATTCCAGCTCGAGCCCTAGCTGCTCCTGCACCGCTGCAAAGATCGACGGACCAACACCCGTGTCACCAGGCGGCACGGGGAGCTCCGGAGCAAGCGCTGGATCTCGAAGAAACGTGACGTCTACATCAAATAGACCCTCAAGTCCGGTCTCGTCCCTCACCATCGCTCCTAGAAATATCTGCAATGACTCAGCGAATCTCGGCATTACCACAGCTCCGGGTTCAATGGTCTCAAGCAAGCCGCGCGACGCTAAGCGAAGACCGCAATGCGCGCCGGTAGGCACAATGTTTCCTGGAGCACCATCCGGTCGCTGGGCCTGTTCCCGCGCTTGATAGTACGCCGCGCAGTCGATGGTCGACGGCTGAATGCCCTCACCGAGTTGCCCATCCGCTTTGGCCAAAACCAGCGCGTAGTACTGCATATCCCGTGTCTCGGTGTGCATCTGCAAATTGAATCTTTCCACCAGAAGAGTCTGCAACATCAGCATCACCCGCGGATTGTCGCGCTGTAGCCACCGGTTCCATGCCCGACGCACCACGCATGAAGATACTTTCCAAAGGGCGCTCGGTGGCGCATAGTCTGCCACCGGAATACCTGCTACGGACGGCTGGATGCTATTACTCCCTCAATGTCACCATTGGGTCGAGGTGGGCCGCTCTCCTGGCCGGAAGATACGCCGCCCCGCCCGCGACGACTACGAACATTCCACAGACAACAAGTAGACTCCACGCCCCCAACGGCGAAAGGCCGGCGAGGGAGGTCTGAACCACGCGCGACAGTGCCATCGCGCAACTTCCTCCGATCAGTGTCCCCACAATCGTCACCCCGACGGACTGCGACATGACCAAACGCGCCACGTGGATCGGTTGGGCTCCCACGGCGACGTGGATCCCGATTTCCCTTATCCGACGGGTTGCGGCATATCGAACCACACCGCTAACTCCACTGACCGCCAGCACTACCGCGACCAAGCCAGAAATCAGGAGCAACATGGCGCTGAGCCTAGGACTTGCTACGGTATCGGACAGCAGAGCAGACATCGGTACTATATTCTCGATGAATAGTGACGGATCTGTCTCATTGATCATGCCCCGCAGAGCAGGTGCTATGTCGAGTGGGTCACCCGTCGTGCGGGCGGTCACAAACATGGTTCCCATTACGAAGGCGATCGACTCGTTTGACAAGAACCTCACATCCACATAGGCTGCGGGCTTGACCTCCGTCTCGATTCCATTCCGTCGGACATCCTCGACGACTCCTGTGATCTCCCATTGGCCTTCGAGCGGACCATTCAATTGGATTTGCTTCCGCAAGATTGATTCATTGGGAAAGAAGTCCCTCTGGCTGGTTTCGGTCATTACGATCGCACGCTCATTATTGCTAGCACGCAATGGCCCGCCTTCGACGAACCTCAGCCCGGCGGTGCGAAAATAGTCACCGGTGACGGGCCGTATGTACACGGGCGTCCTATCGGTGGAGCCCGGTACGGACAACATGAGGCCGACGGTAGGCAATGACGTGGGCAGCATCGCAGACACGGCGGTCGATTCCACATTAGAGATCGATTGGATGCGGGTCAGCAGATGCTCCACCAAGTCGCGAACGTCCGGACCAGAAAAGCGCCCTTCCGGCAGGCGAACCCTAGCCGTCAGCATCCGATCCGGGTTGTAACCGAGATCCACATTCACGACGCGCATGAAGTTGTTCACGAGGAACCCGGCGAGCACGAGTAACGTCACCGTCATAGTTACTTGAATTCCGACCAAAGAGAGCATCAGGTACGGGGATTCCCTGGCAGTTTCCCCTCCACCCTTTGGGGCGCCGGCCAACCTTCCCATCAACTCCGAATCATCGAGTCTGATCGCCGCCGTTCCGCCGAACAGAAGACCGGCCAGCACAGACACACTTAGCGCGAAGACCAGTACGGTTTGATCGATGCTCACCTCGTGAATCCGCGCAACCTGATAGCCCAGGTCCGCGGTGCGTATCCATCGCATGGCGCCGACGGCCAGGAGAGTACCCACGACACCCCCTGCAACTCCAAGCGCCACACCCTCGACAACGATCTGCCGAGCCAACCTGCCCCGGCTAGCGCCGAGCGCGAACTTCGTCGCGATTTCCCGACGCTGACCAACAGTCTTGGCGAGCAGGAGCATTCCCACACTCGCACACGCCAGCGCCATCATCGCAACCACCAGCATCATCAACAGCGTGAGGGCGGGGCGGAACTCACCGACGAGAAAGTCCTTGATATTGATCAGCCGAAGCCGCGCTCCAACCCCCGTACCGGCCGCGGCCGGCAGCGGCACCGCGTCGTAGCCTTGGGCCGTCGCCGAACTGAGCCGGGCCAACTGCGGATAGATGACGTTCGCCTCGGCTGCCGCCGCCGCCAACGACACCCCAGGCTTGATCCGGCCAACTGTCACGGGCACCAAGTTGGGATCATTCTCTACAATGAGTGGAACCCAAACGTCGATATCGGCATTCGGAAAGTGAAAGCTCTCGGGCATGATCCCGACGATGGTGGTTCTCCGTCCATTTAACGTCCGCACTTGTCCAATGACCCCAATGTCCGAGCCGAAGTAGGTCCGCCATCCCTTGTGGCTGAGCACCGCCACGCCGTCTGCACCCGGTTGGTTGTCAGTCGAATCGAATGTGCGCCCAAAATACGCGGGCACACGAAGCACAGAGAAGACCGACGGAGTAAGCCCGACGCCAAGCAGTCGCAATTCCTGGTTTCCCTGAGCTATCGT
This sequence comes from Vicinamibacterales bacterium, assembly GCA_965220695.1. Taxonomy (GTDB): domain Bacteria; phylum Acidobacteriota; class Vicinamibacteria; order Vicinamibacterales; family UBA8438; genus UBA9620. Next base: position 3,099,991 of record OZ244838.1, read on the forward strand.
CATCGGGGATTGCAAGACGTAGGCGCCAAGCTCCGCGAACACCTCAGTGTGCTCCCGCCAAGCCGCCAAGTCCACGGCCTTGATCGCCGGGCTCAGAAGCCCGGGTCCAAGATCCACATTACGACTCACGTAGACCAGTTGATCGGGTAACGGAAACGCTAGCGGGCGTAGCAACACCGCGTTCACGACACTAAAGACCGTCGTCGTCGCGCCAATGGCCAACGCGATGATCGCGATCGAATTGAAGGCCACGCTAGAGTTTCGTTGGGTAGCGCGCAGAACCGACCTGACACTCTCCGACAAGCCTTGCAGAATCGCTAGAGCGATCATCCTGAAGGGCCTCATTTCTATCCTACACCATTCAATGACCGATCGACCGGACTCCGGCGTGTTCGCAAAAAGGATCTGTACCCCTCCTCAGCCGTCTCCGCACGGATATAGCAACATGGCCCGTATCGGCTCCCCGAAGAAGACCCCGCGGTTGCGGAGACCCGCACCTTGAGTGGTGCCACCATGTCCGGCTCCGATTCGTCACTCGGCCTGCAGCGTGAATGTCGGGTCCACGCGCGCGGCGCGGCAGCCGGGCGGCGACCAGGGCGGAGACGAGAAGCAACGATGTGGCCGCCAGGTAGACCGCGGGGTCGTCTGGGCCCACCTTGCGCCGGCACAGATCGCAGGCAAAGTTCGGATCCCCGTTCGACCCGTCCTGGTAGCGAGCGATGGCCCGCAACCATTGGACAGGTTGCTTAAGAAAGGTCTCCGGGCTCATCAGAACACTCTGGCCGCCACCGTACGCCGGCTGGACAATCGAACCTATTAGACCCCAGGCTCGAGCAAGTGGACCCCACGATACGATCGTCGGTCGTCCGTCGTTCCCGTGCGCGTTCCGAATTATCTCGGAGTTGGCCAGGATGTTCCGGTTCGTGACCAACACAGCGTTCGGAGCCGCAATCGACCTGGACGTGTACTGAATCACCGCAATCGCGTCCTCGTCGACGTCAGGCATGCTCCACGGGCCGGCATCGTCAGGCACCGAGTCGACATACGCCCAATTGACATTCGCCAGAGCCGTGCCGGCAAAAAAAGCGGGACGACCCATTCGTACGTACGATACGACTATTCCACAGCACCAGTCTCGGACACACCGCACAGAGTGCCGTGTTGCCGATCGCGTAGATCTGACGTTTTCTGCACTGCCATCGACCGTCGTCATTGACGGCGTTATGGATTGCGGTCATCGGGTGCACCCGTGCGGTGTCGGCGTTGGTGGTTGCGCTGCTGCTGGCCGACCTCGGGACCCTCGCCACCCAGCGCGTGCTGCCCCATACACCCGGGGAACCGGCCTTCAACATGCTGACCCGACCCACGCCGCTCCAGGAGACCGCCCTGCGCCTGTTGAACGTCCGCCTCCACCCGACCGACTGACCAGTGTGTCCAGTACGGCAACGCCGGAAATGTTCGTTCCCCCCGGCAATACAGGGATTCTTGCGCAAAACGCGCTGGAAGATCCGCCCAAAATAGCCCGGCACCGCGACACGGCCCGCCGCGCGCGGCAGAACCCCAACCTTGAGGAGGGATGGGAAGGGCCTCCATGACGGCCATGGACGGCGTCCTGGCCGGGCTGCCAAGCTAGGAGGCGGCTCCTCGTGGACCGCATTGCGGTACAGGAACCACCGCGATCAGATCGCGTCGTGATTCCCGATCCACTCCCGGAGCGCCGCGTCGATTCGCGTCTGCCAGCCCCGCCCCCCCGCCTTGAAGTGATCGAGCACCTCCTGCGAGAGCCGGATGGTGGTGGACACTTTCGGAGTGGTGACCGGGGGCCGACCGCGGCGCACGGGAGCCTGGGCAAACTTCTCCGGCCAGCCATCCGCCGACAGGTCTGGCGCCGCGTCCGGGTCAAAATCTCGGTCGGTAAAGTGTGCGTTCTCGGTCATTGGCGTGCCTCAAGCTGATGATCCGCTGCGCGTTGGCGCGCGGTGTCCAGACCAGGATCACCATCGTGCCGTCAAGGAACCCGATGGTGATGAAACGCTCCTCGCTATAGTCCTGCCGGTCGTCCTCGACGGTCAGCGTGGCGCCCGCGAACTCCTCCTCGGCCCGGGCCATGTCCAGGCCTCTGGCCTGGAGGGTGGCCGTGCGCTTGGCCGTGTCGAACTCAATCGGCACGCTTTAATGTTACTACATTAAATAAGTTCAGCGGTAGTACGTCATCCGGATTCTGGAGCGCTGTTCTGGATTGAACGTTCTAGAGCGCTGTGACGGGCCGAACGGGATCCTTCCGGCCCTAAGTGCCTTCTTGAGCCGCAGCGAGCCAGGCGCGTCACCCGAAGGGCCGGAGCGAAGCGGAGGACGGCGAAGCCGTTGACACGCCTGGTTTGCGGCGGCTATTCGTGGACGCCCGGCGGGCCGGCAAGTATGAGGCGATGCTCGCGGCAACCAGCATCAGCGTCACCGCAAGACCGGCGGACAGCGGATCCGCCGGTTCAACCCCAACGAGAATATCCCCTGCGCTTGCGCCGACCATGCGGAGCTCAGCGTAGCCGGGTCAACTCCAGGCGTCTCGAGAGAACTCGTCGCCTACGGTCTGAATATTGCGTCGTTGGGAAGGAGTCGCCAGCATTCCTCGGGACAGCAGTTGGTCATGGCCCGCGGCGCGCGGACGAACCTCTGGACGTTCTCCGCCGTCACTCGGCCCGCAGGGTGACCGTCGGGTCCACCCGCGCGGCGCGTCGGGCCGGCAGCCACGCGGCGACCAGGGCGGCGCCGAGAAGCAACGATGTGGCCGCCAGGTAGACAGCGGGGTCGCCGGGGCTCACCTCGAAGAGAAAACCATCAAGGAACCGAGACGTCCATGACGCGGCGAGCAGGCCGATGACAGCCCCCGCCGCCACCGGGGCGAGCGCCCGACCGAGCACCGGCCCCACGATCTGGCCCGGGCGTGCGCCGATCGCCACACGGATCTCGATCTCTCTCCTCCGCAGCGCCACCGCGTGGGCCGTGAGACCCGCCACCCCAATAATGGTAAGCAGCAGCACCAGGATCGCCATCAGCGCCAGGAGCACCGTGCGGAAGCGCGGCTCCACCACGGAGCGGATGATCAAGTCGTCCAACGTGCGCACCGATGACACAGTCAGCCCCGGCAGAATCCGGCGCTCGGGCGCTTGCAGTTCCCGCACCAACGCCGCCGGGCTCCCGGCCGTTCTGACCACCACAGTGAGGTTGGCCGGGTGCTGATACCAGGACCAGTACGCCTCCGGTACGGGGTCGCTGTCGAGACCGAAGTGCCGAATGCTGCCGACTACCCCGACGACCGTGAGCGGCTGGTTGCCGCTAAGCCGGATTCGGTGTCCGATTGGATCCTCGCCTGGCCAAAACTGGCGGGCGGCCGCCTCGTTGACGACCGCCACGCCCGGTGCGCCCTCGCGATCGTCGTCCCTGAACGTTCGTCCCCGAATAAGGGGGATGTGCATCGCTTCGAAGTACCCGGGCGCCGCCCGCCGTGAATCGATCGAGACCCTTGTACCGGGCGGCGCGTCCGGCCGACCGTCGATCGTCAATGAATACGAGGCGCGTGCTCCACGGAGCGGCAGCATATCGACCGCTCCAACGGTCTGGACCGCAGGGAATCCTCTGAGCTCGTCAAGGACATTTGGCAGAGCGGTCACCAGACCCGAGGACCCGAAGATGGAGGCGCGGGGATCCTCGCCGGGAATAGAGACATCGAAGGTGACGACGTCTTGCGGCTCGAAGCCCAGGTCGACGGACACCAGGCGCATGAAGCTGCTCAGCAGCATGCCGGACGCCACAATCACCACCACGGCCAAGCCGACCTCGGTGAACAACAGCGTCGCGCTCGCGCCCGGCCCGCGGCGGCGCGGTAATCCCGACGACGCGGCGACCCCCATGGGCCGGACGTCCGACAGGCGCAGCGCCGGGATGAGACCGGTGACGCTCATCGTCACGACCGAGACGGCGACCGCGAACGTCAGCACGCGCCCATTGACGCCGATCTCCGCGAGGCGGGGAATCCGGGGCGGCATGAGCGCGACCAGCGCGTCACGCGCGAGCCACACCAGGGCAACGCCCGCAACCGTGCCCACAGCGGCGAGCAGGAAGCTCTCGGTCAGCAACTGGCGCATCAGTCGGGTGCGGCTGGCGCCCAACGCGGCGCGCACCGCCAGTTCCCGCGCCCGGGGGGCCATACCGGCCAGCAGCAGGATCGCGACGCTCACGCAGGCGATGAGCAGCACCAGCCCCGCGGCCGCGGCCAGGAGCCACAACATCCTGCCGACCTCTGCGCCGATGAGCACGTCTCGAAGCGGTCTCACGACGATGCCAGACCGCGCGTTTGTCTCCGGGTACTCCACTGCCAAGCGTTGCGCTACCGTGTCCATCGACGCCTGTGCCTGCGGGAGCGAGACACCCGAACGCAACCGGGCGACCGAACTCAGACCGCCGCGGCTGCCGCGCATCGTCTCGGCAGGAGGACGGATCGGCCGGAAGACGTCGCCACGGATGACCGCCGTGAAGCGTGCGGGCAGAACACCCAGGACCGTCACCGGCTGGCCGTTGAGCGCGACCGTCCGACCGGCAATAGACGGGTCACCACCGAAGCGGCGCCGCCAGATGTCGTGGGACAGCACGACAACGTCTTCGCCAGCGGGCTCGCCGACTGGATCGCTGAAGAGCCCGCCTGCCACGGCCGACTCCCCGAACACGGCAAACACATTCCCGTAGACACCGGTAATTGTCACGCGCTCGGGCTCGCCGCCGCCGCCCAGCAACCCGGCACTACGTTCGATCGCCACCAGCTCCTCGAATACGTCCGTCCCGTTCCGCCAGTCTTCGAAATCCGGCCAGGAAGGGGCACCCCGCTCCGAAAACTGGGTACTGCTTGAAACGAGCACCAACCGCTCGGCCTGCGGATACGGGATCGCGCGCAGCCACACGGCATCCAGCATGCTGAAGAGCGCCGTGCTCGCGCCGGTGCCGAGCGCCAGGGTGCCGATGATCAGCCAGGATGCTACGCATGCATCCCTCCCCAACGCAGCCGACATGTCTCAGAGGACCTGTCTAATCGTCCCACCCGCCTGCAAACCGAGAATACACCCCGCCGTGTGTGAAAACAGAGAGCCTTGGGAGCCGGTCTATATTTGACGTGCTCCGCTGTCACTCGGCCCGCAGCGCGACTGTCGGGTCCACGCGCGCGGCGCGGTGGGCCGGCAGCCACGTGGCGACCAGGGCCGAGACGAGAAGCAACGCTGTGGCTGCCAGGTAGACCGTTGGGTCGCCGGGGCTCACCTCGAAGAGAAAACTATCAAGGAACCGAGACGTCCATGACGCCGCGAGCAGGCCGATAACGGCCCCGGCCGCCACTGGGGCGAGCGCGCGGACGAGCATTGGCCCCACGATCTGGCCCGGGCGTGCGCCGAGCGCCACACGGATCCCGATCTCTTTCCTCCGCAGCGCCACCGAGTGCGCAGTGAGACCCGCCACCCCAACAATGGTAAGCAGCAGTACCAGGATCGCCATCAGCGCCAGGAGCAACGTGCGGAAGCGCGGCTGTGCCACGGAGCGGATGATCAAGTCGTCCAACGTACGCACCAATGACACAGTCAACCCGGGCAGAATCCGGCGCTCGGGCGCTTGCAGTTCCTGCACCAGCGCCGCCGGGCTCCCGGCCGTTCTGACCACGAGGGTGAGCTCGCGTGTTGAGTTCTGATACCAGGACCAGTACGCTTCCGGTACGGGGTTCCGGTCGAGACCGTAGTGCCGAATGCTGCCGACGACCCCGACCACCGTGAGCGGTTCGTTGCCGCCAAGCCGAATGCGCTGTCCGATGGGATCCCCACCCGGCCAGAACTGGCGGGCTAACACCTCGTTCACGACGGCCACCCCGGGTGCGCCCGCGCGATCCAAGTCCGTGATCGTTCGTCCCCGTATCAGGGGGATACGCATCGCGTCGAAGTACCCGGGCGCCGCCCGCCGAGAGTCGACCGAGACCCCTGCACCCGGCGGCGGGTCCGACTGTCCGTCGATCTCGAATGAATACCTCGCCGAACTTCCACTGAGCGGCAGCGTATCGACCGCTCCAACGGCCTCAACCGAAGGGAGCCGCTGGAGTTCCTCACGGACGTTCGGCAGGTCGGTCGCCCAACTTGGTGACTCCCGGGCGGTTGGGGTAGCAATATCAAATGTGACGACGTTCCGCGGCTCGAAACCCAGGTCGACGGACACCAGGCGCATGAAGCTGCTCAGCAGCAGGCCGGACGCCACAATAACCACCACGGCCAGACTGACCTCGGTTAACAACAGCATCGTGCTGCCGCCTGTTCGGCGATGCCGCAATCCTGCCGACCCGGCGACGGCGTTCATCGGCCGAACATCCGACACGCGCAATGCGGGGATGACACCAGCGATACTTGTCGTAACGACCGAGACGGCGACCGCGAAGGTCAACACGCGTCCGTCGACGCCGATCTCCGCGACACGGGGAATCCGGGGCGGCATGAGCGCGACCAGCGCGTCCCGCGCCAGCCACATAAGCGCCACGCCGGCAACCGTACCCACCGCCGAAAGCAGAAAGCTCTCCGTCAGCAATTGGCGAATCAGGCGGCCGCGACCGGCGCCTAGCGCTGCGCGGGCCGCCAGCTCCCGCGCCCGCCGCGGCATGCCGGCCAGCAGCAAGATAGCGACGTTTACACTTGCGATGAGCAGCACCAGTCCCGCTGCCGCGGCCAGAAGCCACAACATCCTGCCGACCGCTGCCCCGATGAGCACGTCTCGAAGCGGTGTCACGGCAATTCCAATCTGCGCGTTCGTCTCCGGGTACTCCACGGCCAAACGCTGCGCCACCGTGTCCATCGACGCCTGCGCTTGCACAAGCGAGACACTACGGCGTAGTCGGCCGACTGCACTCAGACCTCCACGCGCACCACGCATTGTCACGGCAGGGGGACGAATCGGCCGAAAGACATCGCCACGGATTACTGCCGTAAAGCGTTCGGGCAATATGCCGAGAACCGTCACCGGGCGATCGTTGAGCTCAACCGTCCGACCGGCAATCGACGGATCGCCATTGAAGCGACGCCGCCAGATGTCGTAGGACAGCGCCACAACGTCATCGCTCGCCGGCTCGACGACTACGTCACCAAAGAGCCGGCCTGCAACGGCCGATTCGCCGAACACGGCAAACACATTCCCATAGACTCCGGTAATCGTTACGCGTTCCTGCTCGCCAGCAACACCCAATTGGCCTGAACGACGTTCGATCGCCACCAGCTCCTCGAACACGTCCGTTCCGCTCAGCCAGTCCTCGAAATCCGGCCAGGAGGGGGCACCACGCCGCTCAAAGAACACCATACTGGAAACGAGCACTATCCGCTCAGCCTGCGGATATGGAACGGCGCGCAACCACACGGCATCCAGTACGCTGAAGAGCGCCGTGTTCGCGCCGGTGCCAAGCGCCAGCGTCGAAATAATTAGAAGCGTGAACGCCGGACGACGCCGCATCAACCGCGCCGCGTATCGAACATCAGCAATTACGCTGCGCATGCCTACCCCCAATCCACCACCACTGCGGCACCGTCACGGATTTTACAGCAGCCGGCTGCCGTAATGAACAGGTATTCTCGTCGGATTACCCTGTTGCGCACGACGGGCCGTGTCAACAACTTTGAGACAACCTGATTCAGCATTTACTGTAGCGACTCCACGCTGGTGACGAGCGTGCCCGGGCGATTGTCGATGCGTGGTGGCGGGCGCATGGAGCCCGGCTGTGGGTCGCCCGGGGTGACGGTGGTCGTGGCTGGGGCCACCTGGCTGGTGAGGGTCGGCGGCCGATTGATCCAGACCGCCGTGGGCATTGTCTCGGGACGGGGTGGCCCGTGCACGAACCGCTCGGGATGGGCGGCATAGGCGGCCAGGCGTGTGCGGTGACGGGCCGCCAGGACCGTTGCGGCGCGGCCGTAGTGGACGTCGGCGGGCGTCAGATAGCTCAGGCCGCTGTGATGGTGCGCGTCGTTGTACCACGCAAACAGGTCGCGGCTGACGCCACGCGCGTGTTCGAGCGCGCCGAACCGTGCCGGAAACTCCGGCCGGTACTTCACGGTCCGGAACTGCGCTTCGGAGAACGGATTGTCGTTGCTTACGCGGGGCCGCGAATGACTGGCGGTGACACCCAGGTCCGAGAAGAGCAGCGCGACGAGTGTGCTGCGCATGGGCGCACCGCGGTCCGCGTGAATGGTGAGTTGGTGCGGCGTGATGCCCTGCTTCGCGCAGGTCGCCGCCAGCAGGCGCTCGGCCAGGTGCGCATTCTCGTGCCGCGCGACCATCCAGCCCACGACGTAGCGGCTGAAGAGGTCGAGGATCACATAGAGCGAGTAGTAGAGATACGGCACCGGGCCCTTGAGCTTGGTGATATCCCAGGACCAGACCTGATTCGGGCCCGTCGCGACCAGCTCGGGGGCGGCATAGGCCGGATGCCGGGCCTGTGCGCGCCGCTCGCGCACTTCGTGGGCCGCGGCGAGCACGCGATACATCGTGCGCGGGGAGCAGAGGTAGGTCTGCTCCTCGAGCAACGTGGCATGAACCTCGGTGGGCGACTGGTCGACGAACCGCGGGCTGTGCAGCACGTCGAGGACCGCCTGGCGTTCGGTGGGACCCAGCGCCCGCGGCGATGGCGCCCGCGGGCGCGGCGGCGGCGGCGCGGGCCGCCGGTGTCGATAGAGCGTTGCCCGCGACACCCCGACGCTGTGACACAGCGCCGCCGTCTCACCTGGCGTGGCGATAGTCGTAATGGCCTGCATCAGTCGGTCTCGTCGTCGTCGAGCGGTGACAGGGGGATCCTCAGGATCTCGGCAATTTTTTTTTGGAGTGTGATGATCGTCTCCGCGCGCTGCAACTTCCGCTGCAGCCGGCGGTTCTCCGCCTCGAGCTGGGCCACCCGCGGGTCGACGGGGCGCGGCGTTGGCCCCCGGCGGCGCCCGCGCATCTCCCGCAGGGCGCCCGCCTCACGCTGCCGCCGCCAGTTCGTCAGGAGCGACGAGTACAACCCCTCGCGACGCAACAGGGCGCCCACCTCGCCGGGCTTCTTGCACGCGTCGACGGCCTTGAGAATGCGCAGCCGATACGCGGCCGAGAAGCGCCGCCGCTGGACCGTCGCCGGCACCTCCGGGTCCGGGGCACGGGCCGGCAACGTGGTTGCGGGGTCGGGGCCTCCGGTCGCCCTCCGGGCTCCCTCCACCCCCGACCCCGCGCCCACGTCGACCTCCACCGCGTCTGGCATGCGAGTCATCTCTCCACCTCTCCCGCCCCTACACTAAACTCAACAGGGAGGTTGTCTCACAGATTATTGGCACAGGGGGCCCGGCCTAGTCCGAACCATTGCGTAATACTCAAGTTCTCGTGTCTCGATGTGTAGCTGCAATCTGAATCTCTCCGCCAAAAGAGTCCGCAACATTGCCATTAACTTCGGATGGTCGCGCTGTTCCCAGCGGTTCCATCCGATAAGCTCGTCAGGATCGAACGTCGCGACGATATCGAAACCGTCAGTGCCGATCCAGTCCGGACCCCCCAGAACCTGCAAGGTCTGAAGCCCATACGCCCTTCTGAGCAAACGCTGCAGTGGAAAATTCGTTGCCGTGAATCGGCCGCCTGGGAGAACGCGCATCGACATCCCAACAAGACCCGATACGTTCGCCTTCACGGAAGCGACTTCAAACGCGGCGCTTCGACCAGACTGCGACGCTTCCGAGGCCACGCTCCCAGCGCCAGACAGACTCCAGATGGATACTGCCACCGCCGCCATCCACGATACGCATCTCATGGCCGCCGGGACAATCCTCCTTCGCCTAGCCATCGCGTTTACTCTCCTTTCTTCCAAAACAAAGTGCCCTTTCTCCCGCGCTCACGTCTAGTGTCCTGCCTGCGAAGTTCGCGAAAACACCAGCTCTGACTATCCGCGGCATCACAAAGGCGCCGCATTAAGTTGCCGTACCGAAAGATCGAGCGACAGCCCGTCATGGCACGGGGAACTCACGCGACGGCAAGACTCACCCCTCCCGCGGTCGATCACGGCACCACCAGGAGCGGCGCGCGCCAGAACGCGACCCGGGCGCCCGTCGGATCCAGGACAGAAACCTGAACCTCGTACCTGCCGACCAATATCTCCTGAAGCGGAAGTGCGAACCGCAGTGGGACAGCCCGAGCGCGGTCCGGTCGTCCTGTCGCCGCAACGACCGGCGGCGTTTCGATGACCTTCCCTCCCTCGCGATAGAGCGCCAGATAGGCAGCAAACGGTTCGTCCTCCCGCCGGTAGGCTTCGAGCAGGACATGGAGGATACGGTCCTGCGTGAATACCCGGGTCACACTGGGCACGACTTTTCGACCGTCGTGCACCAACGGGTTGATCGCATCCGCGTCGATATCCTGGCCGATGCTGTACAGCTCCTCCCCGGAAGGCAGCCACTGACTGCTCAGCACCACGGAACTGGTCGGAACCCGTTCCAGCTCCCGGTTCAGATTGGGCACGGTGAATGCCGCCTCGTACGTCCCGATCTTGCCCGACTCCGCATCCCGCGCGAGGAATCGCAGCACGTAGTCGTCGGGCAGCAGCGTGAACCCGGTTTCGTATTGAATCGGGCGGGAGGCGAACTGGCTTGCGGTCTGGTCGTCCAGCGTGATGTCGAGCTTGTCACGGAGATTCTGGATGGTCAGACCGTGCGCGGTTCTGACTTCGCCGATGAAATCCACCACGAGCCTGTGCCCGTCCCGCCGCCGAGCCAGCACCAGCTCGCTGCCGGGAATCTTGATGGACACCGGCACGAAATACTCGGCGCGGTTCAACTGAAAATAGTTCACCTCCAGCGCGATCGTCAGATCGGTGATGGGGCTCCCGAGCATCAGCGCTTCTTCCAGTTGACGCTCTTTGTCTGCGTCGCTGAACTCCGCAAAGAGCTTCTCCCCGAAGTACCCGCGGCGATACGAGACGTCGGCCGCCCGCCGCCCGGGCAGCGCAATCTCGATGCGCCGAAACCGGCCGTCCGCCTCGATGTGGGTGCTGTAGTAGCCCACGGTGTAGTAACTCGATACGTCTTGCGTGGCCCTGACGATGCCGGGCGCCAGATCGTTGTAGTCGAACGTCGCCACCCCCCCGGTGTCACCGGCCAGTGCATGGAGGGTGTCCTGCGATCGCTCGAACCTCGACACCCTGGCCTGCGCGCGCGCGCCCGAGAACAGCGCGATTCCGCCGGTAGAGGGCGTCGTCGCATCTCCCAGCGGCGGGAATGCGACGAGCCCGCGCGCGTCAATCGGATTGATGGTGACGTTGGCCACGATCGCGGCGTTCACCGTCGCGCGATACTGGGCCTGATTGTCGGTGCCGTTCAATCTGAGTTGACTCGCAAAGTAGATTAACGTCGTCCGCTCGGCGTGCGGCCGAAACATGGTCACGGCCGTCTGCAACGCCGAGAGTTGACGATTGGTGTTGAAGAGATTGAACTCGGCGTCGTTCTGTCCGAACTGCGCCAGGCCGTCACCGTGGAGTCCGTCGTCGTACATCAGCGCCTGGAGGACGTCGCGCAGCCGTGGCCGGTCGTCCGTGAACTCCTGCTGGAGGCGAACCACGCCGCGCTGGTAGGTCATGACCGCCACGAGATCGGACGGATGCAAATGTTCGTTGACGAACTGTACCGCTCCTTGAAAGGCGCGCAGTGCGTCACCTTCCGACATTGCCGACAGGTCGAAGTACAGGACGATGAGACGACGGTTCCGATACCGCACGTCGAGGCGGGCAAGCGCCCCGGTCCGATCGGGCGGCGGTGGAGCCGCCTCCGGCGCGCCCGGTACCGTCGCACCGGTGACGGACGGCGCCGCGCTCGTCGCGGGTCCGGGGGACGTCAACCGATGGAACTCGACGAACGCGACCTCCTGGGATTCACCATTCTCGGTCACGATGAAGTCGTCCGCCGTCAGGCCCTCCACGGGGGCGCCGTCGCGGTCCGTCACGGTCACCGACTGCACGATCAATTGGGTCACGGCCCGAAACGTCGGTTGCGCCGGCGCATTCTGCCGCTGCTGCGCCGTCACCGAGGCGCCCCAAGCGACGGCGACGATGATCGAACAGAGTATCCAGCGCATGCCGCTCCCTGCGTCAGAACGTCAGGCGCAGGCTGGTCTGCACCTTGCGTCTCGGGTTCGCGAAATTGGGCAGACCGAACTGCGGACTGGCCACGACCATGTCCACGACGGCGAACGTCACACGGTTCAGCACGTTCGTCGCCTCGACACGCCAGTGGAGCGTTCCTCGATCGCCCCAGGGGAACGTGCGCCCGACCCCCAGATCCAGCGAGAACTGCGCGGGCCCGCGAATGGAGTGGCGCCCGGCGGCGCCCCACTGACCAGGCGCCGGTGGCCCGAAGGCCGCCGGGTTGAGGTAGAACCCCGCCGGCACCGCATCCAGGGCGGCGCCGGTCAGCCCCGCCCGGATCGTCCCGCTGACGCCGGTGCCAGGCACCGCTGTCAGATACACCGGCGTCAGCGGCGTGCCGCTGCCCGCCGCCAGTCGGCCGACGAACGACCATCCGTTGAGCAGTCTGCCCCTCAGCCCGCCCATCAGCCCGCTCACCCCCACACCGGTGGTGTACTCGAACTCAGCCGTCACCAGGTGGCGTTGATCGAAACTCGAAGGTCCGTGTTCGGCATCGAGGTTGCGCCAATCCTGCGCGATGGCGGCGCTGCTGAAGGTCACACCGTCGAACGTCACCCCGTCGTCCACCGCCTTCGACAGCGTATAGTCCACGGCCGCCGTGAACCCGTCGCGGAGGCGCCGGCGTATCTGGACCTGACCGGCATGCCGCCGGGAGCTGCCGTCCGACGTCACGTACACGAATCCGGAGGGACAACCCGGACACCGGCGCACGGCGCCCGGCGCGGAGGTGTTCGGCAGGAATTGCCGCATCAGCCGATTCCCCTGCGTGCCGAAGTAGGTTGCGAGCACCGTCCAGGACGCCCGGAGATCGTGCCGCACGGAGACCTGCCAGTTCTGCGCGAATCCGGCGCGCAAGTCAGGATCGACCGCAAACGTGTTGTGGGTAGTCCCCGGGATGCCGACGAACCCGTCGGACAGCGTCAGCGGATGCGCTTCGCTGCGTCCGACGCTGAGCGTCGTCGACAACGGCGGTTGCTGCGCCATCAACATCGCAATCGACTGGTACATCCCCACATTGCGATAGACGCCGTAGCCGGCGCGCACGACGAGGGACGACCCCTCGATGGGACGCCAGGCCACCCCGACCCGCGGCTGCAGTAGCGGATCCGAGCGCACCAGCGACCGAGGATAGCGTCGCCCCGTCAGCGGCCCGACGGCATCACCGCCCACCATCGGGGCGATAGCGCTGAAGTCGGGCGCGACCTCCAGATTGACCAGCCGGTCGAACCGCTCGGTGAACGGCGCCTCGTGCTCCCAGCGCACCCCCGCGGTCACGGTCAGACCGGAGGAGACCCGCCAGTCATCATTGAGGTAGGCATGGTACGACATCGCGCGGAGGTACTTGTCGGCGTTACCGAATGCGATGGAAGCGGCCTGGGGTACGCCCAGCAGGAAATCCGCCAGGTCCGAACCGGTGGCCGCACCGGTGAACAGGAATTCGCCACGCGCGTTCTGCTGCGACAACTGATCGACGTGTTGCCGCCCCGCGCCCCCGCCGAACTTGAACGCGTGGCGACCGCGGCTCGACAGCGTGGCTTCAGCGGACCAAGCCTGGTTCCAGTCACGGGTCTGCCCGTATTGGAGATCGGTCAACGTCGCGAGCCCGCCCGAGAACCGGAGCGTCGGTGGCCCCCAGTTCTCCGGATCCTGGTTGTTGCCGGTGATACCGGCGGCGCCCGACACATTCGTGGTGTGCGCAAAGAACGGGGTGACGTTGGTCGCCACACGCGTCACCTGATAATCCACTTGCACCCACAAGCGGCGGAAAAACGACGCCGACCAGTCCGCCCCGGCCCGCAGGTTCGACACGCGGCGCGCATCCTCGAACCCGAACAACGTCGTCGACGCGGTGTTCGTCCGTCGATAGGAGAATGTTCCCGACAGTTGTTGGCGGCTGAACGGCGACGACAACCGCGCATTGAAGCCCTCCGACCGGGTCTCAGTCAGGATCGGGGCTTGATAGTTGAAGCGCCCGCCGGGGTCGAGGTTCGGAACCGGATAATAGGCAAGCAGGGCCTGTGCTTGCGGACTCATCCTGGAGCGGGCAATCCTGTTCCCCTCGAACGTCCGGCCGGTCGCAGGGTCGACGACTTGCACCGGGCGCCCCAGCGCGTCTCGGCTCTGTGAGAAGTCGCCGGCGCGCTCCCGCAGACTGGGCACCACTGCAGACTGGGCGCTTGCGCTGTGATTCGCCGTGCGTTCTGCACTCACGAACAGAAACCAGCGACGCGCCATACCCGGAAACCGGACCGAGCCGCCAAACGTCGCCGCCATGTGCAGGTCACCATACTCTGGTTTTGGTATCCGCTGGCCGGAAAACGAAAACGGCCGCGCGTCCCAAGCCGAACGCCCACCCAGCAAGCTGACGGACCCATAGTAGTTCGACCGCGAATTCGGGCGGTTGTTGCCGAAAGCTTGCGGCAGCGACGAAGGAGACGCTGCGGCGTTGTTGACGCTGCCATTGACCACCAATACGTCACCGTTGGCGAACGTCAGCTCGTCCGCGTCTACCCCGATGAACGGAGGAACGGGAAACGGCGGGTTCCGCGTTGCATCACCACCGGCGGCGCCACGGCTCGGATCCGGGCCAAGCGGGAGACTTGGCACAATTGCGACCGGATCGAGTTCACGCGTACCATCTGGCGTCGGAGCACTATGCGCCGGCAGGTTGTCAGCCGCCAGCATCGTGAGTCGCCATGCGGACGGCGCCGCGCCGGGGCGCACGTCGATGTCGCCTACGACCACCTCGAACCCCGCCATCTCGACGCGCACCGTCCAGACCCCCGGCGCCATATCGGCAACTCGGTACCATCCCTGCCCATCGGTGGTCACTTCGAGCCGCTGCTCTCCGTTCGAGACCGTCACGGTCGCACCCGGAACAGGCACGGCACCGAAGATTACCTGCCCGGAATGGCCGCCTACGGGCTGCCCTTGGCCAGCAATCGACGCCGTGTGCACGAACAGCGTCCCGACCAACACAAGCCGGTTGGTGAGGGAAACACCGCGGCGACGGAGCCTCTCGACGCTGGGGGAGTTCATGGCTTTTCGCACACGCGTCGGCCGCGACCGGCCCCCGCGCCGCGGCTTGACTGGTGTCCGCTAGTTCGGTGTCAGCGGCTCTATCTGATCGACGACGAGTACCTCGACCGCTCCGCGGCGCGACACCAACGTGAGTCCCAACTCTTGGAGCGCCACGAAGAGCGAAGGACCCTCGCCGGACTGCCCGCCCGGAAACGGTGGCAGCAGAGACAATGCCGGGTCTGGTTTGAATGTCACACGGAAATCGAATCGGTCCTCCAGTCCCGTCTCGTCGACCACCAACCCCCCCACGTCCGCCTGCAGGTACTTGGCAAACTCCGCCATCTCGACAGCACCGGCATCCAGGGTCATAAGAGATCCGAATTGAAAACGTATGCCGCAATGGGGGCCCCGCGGGAATGTGCCGGGCGGCATCTCCTGTACCCTTCGCCAGTATTCCGCGCAGTCGGTCGTAGAACGAACAAGATGACCCGCCCCACCCCTCGCTACGCCCAGTACATAGTGCGGCAGTTGGCGAGTCTCTGTGTGTACCTTCAACCCGAATCGCTCAGCAAGCAGGCGTCGAAGCATCGACATCACGTGGGGATCGTCCTGCCGCCGCGACACCGTAGTGCCCGGCGCATTCGACGCGCGGTCAAAGGTCGCCGCGATATCGAAGCGGGCTGACTCCACCCAAGCCGCACCACCAAACACTTGAAAACGCTCCAATCCAAACGCACGTGCGATGATCAGTCTCAGCGGCATATTGCGCACATTGAACCGTCCACCTGGAAGGATCCGGAAGGACATCCCCAAGCGCTCGGCAGTAGAGGCCTTGACGGAAGCCACTTCGAACGATGGTGACTGCGTTTGTCCGGTCTGACCCAAGAGAACCACACTGACTGTCACCAGTGTGCAACCGAACAGTCGAATTCGCCTCATACGCACCCCCTTTTCAAGAAATCGACGCCCGCATGAACGATGGACGCTCGTGCGAAACCGTTCTCATCTGGATGGCCTCCGCCACAACCATTCCTGAACAAGGTGCGCCAATGTATGACACCGTTCTCCAAATCAGGTCCCCGAAAGGATACGCGACGGCATTGGGGCTCTTGGCTTTCCCTATGTGACTATTCCTGGCGTAGCCCAGCAGCCAGTTCGCCGCGGCTCGCGAAAAGAACCGGTCCGAGAGCGCCAACCACGGCGACCACCGCGAGCACCGATGCAACAGTCAGAATGAGCAACGGGTTGGTGGCCTGTACGCCAAAAAGCAAATTACCCAACACCCGACCAGCCGCCAGGAATGACCCCGCGCCGATGAGGCCCCCGACGGCAACGGTTCGCCCAGTGTCGCCCAGGAACAAACCGAGAATCCTGGACCGGCTCGCCCCGAGCGCACGTCTTATCGCGATCTCTCGGGCCCGCCGCTTCACCGAATAGGCCACGTTTCCAAACAGCCCGCACGTGGCGAGCACGAGGGCCGCCACCCCGAGCCACGTCGATACCGTGGCCAGCAACCGCTCGCGCACGAGAAGCTGGTCAATCTGCTCGCCCATTGTTCTTATGCTATACATCGAGGCCCCAGAGTTGGTGGCCCGCGCATCACGAAGCATCAGCTCGATGGCCGTGTCTGTCTCTAGGGTTGCCCGCGCGAGCACTTTCACTACCGGGGCTGGGTACCCTTGCCAGAATGGCGTGTAGATGATCAACGGGTCCGTCTCTCGCAAATTCTGATAATTCGAGTCACCGACTACCCCCACCACCTCGACGTCCCGCCCAATTCGAATTGTCTTCCCAATCGGGTTCTCTTCAGGCCAGTAGCGGCGCACCATCTGCTCGTTCACTATGACGACCGCTCGGGCGCCGATGTCGTCTTCAGGTCCGAACGTTCGCCCGAACCGGAGAGGAATCCCGAGCGTGCTGAAATAACCAGGCGTCACGCGATTGAAGTAGTGATTGCGCGCCTCTTCAGAGCTCTCGTATCCCGGCACGTCTACACCCCGCGCCATCATTTGCCCGGAGAGCGGACTCACGGTCGCGAGGCTGACGTCATCGATCGCAGCCGTATCACTGTCCACGCGCCTGAGGAACTCCTGGTAGAACAACCGGGTCCCGACATCGGTACCGTCGAGCGCGGAGGCGTCAAGCGTGGCCGTGACCACTCCGTCTGGCTCGAAGCCAATGTCGAGTGTCTGCAGTTCGTGAAGCGTCTGAATGAACAGCAACGCACACATGACCAGCACCAGCAAGAGCGCGGCTTGGCTGGCGACGAGTACCTGGCGCAAGCGTCTTCGCGGTCCGCTCGTTTCCCGACCTGCCAGGACGGCCGAAACGTTGCCGGAATAGGACGTCGCCGCGAGACCGAGACCCGTGTGGAGCACCACTCCAGAACCGGCCGACACGGCAGCCACGAACGCAAGCGCTCGCCAGTCCCAGAGGGCATCCCGCACGAAGAACGAGATCTCCAATGGGAGAAGACCCACGACCCGTCCTACTGCCCAGTAAGCGAACACCAGGCCAAGTACGCCACCAAGCGCTCCCACCACAACGCCCTCGAGCACGAAGTCGCGATAGACCCTCGACCGACGCGCGCCCAGAGCAATAGTGGTCGCCACGTCTCTGGCCCTGGCGAGGGCACGCGACAATAACAGCAGCATGGCGTTGGCGAGCGCCACCATCAACACGAGCGACACGACGCCCATAAACACCTGCAATGGCTGGCCATAGCGATAGCGCAATGCCGCCAACCCCTGCGAGGCTTTTACAAGGAGAACGGACTCCGGATTGCGCCCAGCATGCGCGTCGGCGACCGCCTGAAGACTCGCCTGCCCCTGTTCCAGGGTGTAACCCGGTCGCAACCTTCCCAACAACCATAGCCACCGTACGTCATCCCGAAGCCAGCCGATCTGTCCCTCCATGAAGGTGCCCGCCAACGTCACCGGCGCCCAGACGTCGGGTCGTTCGCCTTGTTCCACGCCGTAAAACAGCTCCGGCGCCACACCCACGACCTCCAAGGGGACACCGGCCACCCGTAACATCTGGCCGACCGCTTCCGGTGACGAATCGAACAGCCGTCGCCACAGGCGTTGGCTTATTACACAAACACCTTGTCCGGCCCCCCGAAGCTCATCACCCGTGGTCAGCAACCGCCCAACGGCTGGGCGAACACCCAGGAGGTCAAAGTAGTTGTCCGAGACGAGCTCAGCATCGACGCGCTCGCCGACCTCGCCGCGCATCAGCGTCACCGGCGTCATACTTCGCGCGATGAACCCGGCGACCGCCGCATTTCCGGGCCGGAGCGCGTCGAACAGCGGATAGGAGTGGACTGAGGTCTCGAAACCAGTCGGACTACGCAACCGCAGCGACATCAACTGCTCAGGCTCACTGACGCTCAGCGAGCTGAAGAAGATGATGTTCACGAGACTGAACGCCGTAGCGGCGGCGCCGATGCCGAGCCCGAGCGACAGCACCACCAGACCGAAGAGACCACGGTTCGCCAACATCAGTCGAAAAGTCCGCCTCATGCCCCTCTCTCCTCACTCGGCGCGGAGCGCGGTCATGGAGTCGGTTCGAGCCGCCCGCCGAGCGGGCAGCCACGCGCCGACGAGTGCCGTCGCCAGCAGGAAGACCGCGGCCGCCGTGAAGCTCGCCGGATCCGTCGGCGCAGTGTCGTAGAGCAGTGGCGCGAGCAGCCGGGTCAGGGCGAGGGCGCCGAGCAGTCCGAGGGCCACTCCGGCGGCGGACTGCTGCAGGGAGCGTCCGATGACCTGCCGGATCACCGTGCGGCGGGTGGCGCCGAGAGCCACGCGCACGCCGATCTCGCGGGTCCGCGCACTCGTTTCGTAGGCTACCACCGCGTACAGTCCGGCGCCGGCCAGGAGCAACGCGAGAACGGCGAACGCCGCGAGCAGCGTCGTGTAAAAGCGCGGCTCGGCGAGCGCGGCGTCGACCACGTCGTCCATGGCGTGCACGGTGACCGGCAGCTGCGGGTCGAGCCGCCACACCTGTTCCTTGAGCAGGGCGATGGGGTCCGCGCCGCCGGCGATCCGCACCAGAACGAACTGCGGCCTCCGCCAGGCGCCGCCGGTGGACCACGGCAGGTAAATCTCGTACGGGTCCGGCCCTTGGAGATAGAAACCGGACGTGTGCACGCTGCCGACTACGCCGACTACGGTGAGCCAGTTGCCGTCATTCAGACTGCTCAACCCGGGCATCCGCAGGCGTTTGCCGACGGCCGTGCCTTCCGGCCAGAGCCGCTCGGCGAGGTCCCGGCTGATCAGGAGGGCGTCCGGTTCGGCAGAGCCCGCATCGAACCCGCGTCCCTGGACGATCGGAATCTCGGCCGCTGCAAGATAGCGGTTCGTGACGTAGTTGATGGTGACCTCCGTCTCGGGAAGGCTGGCGCCGTCGGTGTCCAACTGGCCGTACGAGAACAGGGTGGGAAGAAACGGGATCTGCTCGGCCGGCCCGGCGCGCTCGACGCCCGGGGCCATCGCGATGAGATCGGCCAGTTGCTTGAGGAAGGTGGAGCGTGCGCCCGCCCTCTCGTAACGGGCGGCCGACAGTCGCGGCTCCAGCGCGACGGCGTTCTCGGCCGTCCAGCCGATGTCGACGTCGAGAAGTGTCCAAAGCGAGCGCCCCATCAGCAGCGCGCCGATCAGCAGCACCACGGCCAGAGCGCTCTGCGCGGCAACGAGGCCGCCCCGCAGCCGGCCGTGGCCTCCGCCGTCGTCCGACCCTCGTCCCGGGATCGGCCGTATGAGATCGCCGCCGACCGCGCGCAGCGCCGGCGGCAGGGTCGCCGCCAGACCCGCGAGCAGCGCCGCCAGGGCGGCCCAGGACACCACCCGGCCGTCGAGATCGATCGGGTTCAGCAGCCCCCGGGCGAGTTCGGGCGGCAACGTGGCGGCGGCGAAACCGGTCAGCCAGGCCGCGAGGGTCAGTCCCAGCAGCCCCGCGAGGGCCGAGACCGCCACCGACTCCGTCAGCAACTGGCGGCACAGCCGCACACGGCTTGCCCCGGCGGCGGCGCGGATCGCGAACTCCCGCGTGCGCGAAAGCGCCTGAGACAGGAACAGGTTCGCGGCGTTGGCGCACGCGATCAGCAGCACGCAGGCGACCGCGCCGAACAGCAGAAACAGCGCCCCCCGCCGCTGCTGCACCCATGGAAAGCGGGCATCGATCCCGAGCCCCGCGAACTGGTTCAGTGGCCTAAGCCGGGTGGTGACCCCGGTCGAGGCCCACTCGCGATTCCACTGGGGAGCCAGAGCGGCCGCCCGCGCGTCGGCCTGCTCGAACGACAGGCCCGGCGCGAGGCGCGCCAGGACGGATACGGAGGGTGGACGGCCGCCGTCGGGAACGGCGCGGTTCGCGTCGACGGGCTCCCAGAAGGCGGTGTCCGCATCGGGGAACCGGAACGACGCCGGCATCACCCCGACGACGGTGAGCACGCGGTCATCGAAGCGCAGCGTGCGGCCGACGATTCCGGCGTCCCCGCCGAAACGGGTCTGCCACGTCGCGTGGCTGATGATTCCGACCGCGCTCGCCGCCTCGTCCGGCGCGAAGGCCCTCCCGATCTCGGGATCGATGCCGAGCAGCGGCAACAGGCCCGGCGATACCCGCGCGCCCTGCATCGTCTCGGGCTCGCCGCCGCCGGTGAACACCCGCTCCACGCGTTCGTAGGTCTCGACCCGGTCGAACAGCGTCTTCTCGTTGCGCCAGCTCTCGACCATCGCGGCCGGCTGCCGGGGACCGCCGCCGGTCGGTCCCCACCGGTTCAATACCACCAGCCGATGTGACTCGGCGAACGGCACCGCGTTCAGCAACAGGCTGTCAACGATGGCGAACACCGTTGTGGTCATGGCGACGCCGAGACCCAGGATGAGGACCACCGCGACGGTGAACCGCGGCGACCGGCGCAGGATGCGGGCGCCGTAACGCAGGTCCTGCAGCAGCGTGCCGAGCCAGTACAGGCTGTCAGCCTGACGCCGCGCTTCCTTGACCGCGGTGATGCCCCCGAGGTCGCGGCGGGCCGCCCGGGTCGCCGCGACCTCGCTCATCCCTCGCGCGAGATGCTCCTCGACCGCCATCTCCAGGTGGGTGCGGAGCTCGTCGTCGAGCTCCTGATCGGCCGCGGCGCCGCGCAGGCGCGTCCTCACGCTCGCCAGCCATCGCCGCAGTATCATGGCGCCGCCTCCAGAAACAACGCGACGATCGCCGCCGTTCGCTCCCAGCTCTTCACCTGCGTGTGGAGCTGCCGCCGGCCGGCGTCGGTCAGCGCGTAGTATTTCGCGCGCCGGTTCTTCTCCGACGTGCCCCACTCGTAACGGATCCAGCCGTTCTGCTCAAGCCGCAGCAGCGCCGGATAGATCGACCCCTGGTTGATCTGGAGCCGCCGGCCGGAGGTCTGCTCGATTCTGCGGGCGAGACCGAACCCGTGGAGCGGTCCCATCGCTTCGAGGGTCTTCAGGACGAAGAGGTCGAGCACGCCGTACGGCACGTCCGCCCGCGACTGGGTCATGTGGTCTCCCTACATGAGCATGATGATCCCTTTCGTGTTGCCGGTCAATAGGAAATCACGCCGCGGCAGTGCGGGAATCGGAGCGCCTCGAAACCGCGGCGGCCGTCGCGGGCGTAGCTGAAGGAATACGCTTACGCGACGACGGGGCAGCAAGGACGCGACGGAGTCCTGCATCGAGCCATGGCCGAACGTGAAACGCCTCGTGTCGATGACAGCGACGGCGCGGTCATCAACCGTTCGGTGGAGTCGTCGGGCAGCGATGTTTGGTGGATACCCTCGGCGTTCATGGTCGCCGCCGGCGTCGGCATTGGCGGGCTGATGTACCTCACCTCCCCCGCCGCAGGCGGTGGCAGTTCCGTTCGGCCCAGCTCAGGATCTCGACGGTACCTACCCGACGAACCAGAACTCATTCATCGAGTACTTCGACATCCCGAATCTCGCGCCTGACCGTTCGCTCCCGCAACGGATCCGCGTTGCCCGGAAGTGGATTCGCCAGGATCAGAGTGAGATCGGTCATCATTCGATGGGTTCGGTGGAGCAACACGTGCGGCGAACCGCGAGCCCCCATGCACCGGTCATCCGGCAGCGGCGTTGTCGACCACCTTGCCGTCGAACAGGTGAATCTCGCGGCCGGCGTGCTGGGCATAGCGCGGGTCGTGGGTGACCATGCAGATGGTCGACCCCTCGCCATGCAGCGTCGCGAGCAACTCCATGACCGCGCCGCCGTTCTTCGAATCGAGGTTCCCGGTCGGCTCGTCGGCGAGCAGAATGGACGGTTGACCGGCAACCGCGCGCGCCACCGCGACCCGCTGCTGCTGTCCGCCGGACAGTTGGCTGGGGAGGTGCTTGGCGCGGTGGCCCATCTCCACCTTGTCGAGCGCGTCGTT
This sequence comes from Vicinamibacterales bacterium, assembly GCA_965220695.1. Lineage (GTDB taxonomy): Bacteria > Acidobacteriota > Vicinamibacteria > Vicinamibacterales > UBA8438 > UBA9620. Next base: position 3,122,627 of record OZ244838.1, read on the forward strand.
CACCCGTTCTTTCCGCTCGGCGGGGCGCATGCCGCGGTAGGTCAGCGGCAACTCGACGTTTTCATAGACCGACAGGTCGCCGATCAGGTTGAAGCTCTGGAAGATGAACCCGATCTCGCGGTTGCGCGTGCGGGCGCGCTCGGACATCTTGAGGGTCGCCACCGGCTGGCCGTTCAACTGGTAGTGCCCGTCGGACGGCGAGTCGAGCAGCCCGAGGATCGACAGCAGGGTGGATTTGCCGCAGCCGGACGGTCCGGAGATGGCGATATATTCGCCGGGAAAGATATCGAGGTCGATATTCTCGAGCGCGTGGGTCTCGACTTCGTCGGTCAGAAAGACTTTCGTCACGTGTTCAAGGTGAATCAGCGCCTGGGTCTCGTTCATGTGTTGGTCCCTCGTTCCGATCCGTCAGTTGAGCTGCACCCGGTCGACCGCGTCCCACGCCGACATGTCCGACAGTACGACCTGATCGCCCGGTTGCAACCCCTCGAGAACCTCGATGGTGTTGACCGAGCTCCGTCCCAGACTTACCCGGGTCCGTATCGCTTCCCCGGTCTCGGGCTGGAGCTTGAACAGGCTGACCACGCTCTCTTCCTGTCCGAACACCGGACGCCCTACGTGAATGACGTCGACGAGCCGTTCGAGCTCGATGACGCCATCCACCGTCAGGTCCGGGCGGGCGCCGCGGGGCAGCTCGCCCTCGAGTGAAACGTCCACGGTGACGGTGCCCTCCTGCACCGCCGGGTCGATGCGGATCACCCGTCCCGGGATGATGCCGTTGCGGGTGTCGATCGCGGCCGGCTGGCCGATCTGGATGTCGCGCGCCTGCGTCTGGGCGATACGCAACTCGGCTTTCAGCCGCGAGGGGTCGCCCACGCGGGCGAGATTGGTGCCGGTCGAGACGCTGGCCCCTTCCTCGAGGGGCACCTCCTGGAGCACGCCGGAGACCCCGGCGGTCACCCGCAGGGCGGCGACCTCGTCCTGCCGTAGTTGCGCGATCGTCTCCAGACGGTCCACCTCGGCCTGTTCGACCGCCAGCTCGGTGTCCATGGCGCTGATCTGGATCTCGAGCCGGTCCTCCTCGATCCCGTGCCGGGTGCGGGACTGGGCCGCCCGCGACTGGCTGCGCCGCAGGTCGAGCTCTGAAACCAGCCCTTCCGCGTACAGTTGCTCGTTCTGCTGCGCCTCGTAGTCGGCCAGGCTGAGCTCCGACAGCGCGTTGGATACGGCCGCCTGTTGCGTGAGGAGATCCCGGTTCAGCGCGACCTGGCGGTTCTGGTAGCGCGCGCGGGACGCATCGAGCTGCAACTCGGCTTCGAGGGCGCTCTGCTCTAGCTGCGGGTTGCTCAACTCGACGATCACCGTGTCCGGTTCGACCGTGACGCCCGGCCGCAGCACGATGCGTTCCACGGTGCTGCTGGTGGTGGCCGAGATCCAGCGAATCTCTTCCGGCACGAGCGTGCCGGTGCCGCGGACCTGCCGCAGCATCTCGCCGCGCTGCACGGTATCCATGAAGACCGTATCGCGCTCGACCCGCGGCGCCGCCGGTTCGAGCCGGGACACGCCGACGGTGATCAGGATGATCACCACCGTGAACCCGGTGCCGGAGAGGATGCGCTTGAGCCGCTTGGTCCGTGCGATGTCGGGGCGGGCTATGTCGACCATGTGCTTCCTATACGCAAGATGCCTGCCAGCCTTGACAGCCCGCAACGTGCAGAGAAAGGGCGGGGTGATGTTCACCGATGGACACGCAACTGTCCGGTTTCGGCCGCCCGCAGGTCGAACGCTGCTGGTGGCTGATGGCGCATCGACCTCTCGTTCCCTTCGCGACGGCACGCCGGGTCATGTGAGAGTATTCATGGCAAGAGATTTGCTCCTCTTCGGGATCGGGCACGCGCCCGGGGGCAGTGCGGCGATGAGTCGTCCATTGTGATGACCGTACTGAATGCGGAGTGAAAGGGACCGTCGGAGCACAATGGCCGACCCGGGAGGCAGCGGACGCGTCCTGATCTGCGACGACCAGAACGCTGTCCGTCACGCGCTGCGGCTCCTGCTGAAGCGCGAAGGGCTCGCGGCGGAGCTGGCGGCGTCACCCGCAGCGGCGCTGGACGCCGTCCGGGCGCACGACTTCGACGTCGCCCTGATCGACCTGAACTACACGCGTGATACGACCGCCGGCCGCGAAGGACTCGACCTGCTGTCGCGCCTGCTGGCGGTGGCGCCGGCGTTGCCGGTCGTCGTCATGACCGCCTGGGCCAGTGTTGCGCTGGCCGTCGACGCCATGCGCCGCGGCGCCCGCGACTTCGTCGAAAAGCCCTGGGAGAACGCCAGGCTCCTCAGCATCATCCGCACCCAGATCGAGCTTGGCCGCGCCATACGGAAAGGGGTCAACCTCGAGGCGGAGCTGGCGCTCGCGCGGGACAGCGCCACCCCCGAGGTGGTGGCCGAGTCCGACACGATGGCGCGCCTCGTGGAGCTGGCCCGAACCGTGGCGGTGTCGGACGCCAGCATCTTGATCCTGGGGGAGAATGGCACGGGGAAGGGGGTGCTGGCCCGCACCATCCACCAGTGGTCCGACCGTCGGGATCGGCCTCTCATTACCGTGGACCTCGGCGGGGTGTCCGAGAGCCTGTTCGAGACCGAGCTGTTCGGACATGTCAAGGGTGCGTTCACCAATGCCACGTCGAATCGCGATGGCCGCTTCGAGCGGGCCGACGGAGGGACGCTGTTTCTCGACGAGATCGCCAACGTGCCGGCCGCGCAGCAGACCAAGCTGTTGCGCATTGTCGAGTCCGGGGAATTCGAGCCCGTGGGATCGTCCCGGACGCGGACCGTCGATGTCCGGCTCATCTGCGCGACGAATGCCGCGCTGGACGTCGAGGTCATGGAAGGACGTTTCAGACAGGACCTCTACTTTCGACTCAACACCGTGGAGCTGACGATTCCGCCGCTCCGGCATCGACGCGACGACATCCCGATTCTCGCGCACCGCTTTCTCCAAGCCAGCGCGCGTCGATATCGCAAGCCGGTCGACGCCTTCAGCCTGACGGCCATGCGTCGTCTGCTCGAGCACCCCTGGCCGGGCAACGTCAGAGAGCTGGCTCACGTCGTCGAGCGCGCCGTCCTCGTGAGTGCCGGGGAGACGGTTCAGGAAACGGATCTCCTTCTGCGGAGGCTGAGCGAACCGGATGCCGCGGTCGCATTGCTGGAGGGCCTGAGCCTGGAAGAGATGGAAGCTGCGCTGGTCCGAAAGGCGATGGCCGATCACTCCACCGTCAAGGATGCCGCCAACGCGTTGGGACTGAGCCGCGGCGCGCTGTACCGCCGTCTGGAACGACACGGTATCTCGCCAGGGCTGGGAAAAGACACGGAGTGACGTCGAAGACGGTGCCGGGACGAGGCGGTTGGGAGCGGCGCGTCGTCACCATCAGTCTGGCCGCCAGCTTGCCGGCGCTAGTGACGGCGCTCGTGTTGTTGTGGACGGCGAGCCTCGGGAGCCGCTTGCAGGCGACGGTGACGGCGGGACTGGTCGTTTCATGGTGGCTCTTCACACGCGCACTCCACCGCCGAGTGACCGCGCCCATGCGGACGGCGAGCAACATCGTCGAGGCGCTCGGCGAAGGCGACTTCTCGATCCGGGCGGTGGCTCCCGGCGGCAGTGACGCCGCGGCGGATCTGCTGCGCAACATCAACCGGCTCGCGGAGCTCCTCCAGCACCACCGCCTGAGCGTGCGCGAAGCAGACAGGTTTCTCAGCGTCATCATGGCCGAGATCGATGTCGGGGTGTTCGCCTTCGACGAGCATGAGCATCTCCAGGTCATCAACCCGGCCGCATTGCGCATGCTCGACGCTGCGTTCCAGGATGTCGTCGGACGCCCCGCGGCGGAACTCGGCCTAGCCGACTACCTGGCCGGGCCCGCCCCGCGGACCGTCACCACGGCGTCGCCGATCGCCCCGGGGCAGTGGGAAGTGCGCCGCTCGCACGTCAGGCGCAAGGGCGTGGCGCTCACCGTCGTCGTATTCACCGATGTCACCCGATCGCTGCGACAGAAGGAACGCGACGCCTGGCGGCGGTTGATGCGGGTGCTCGGGCATGAATTGAACAACTCGCTGGCGCCCATTACATCGATAGCGGACAGCCTGGAAGCCGAGATCAGCGGCCCGGCGCTGTCGGACGACTGGATGGAGGAAGCGCAACAAGGCCTGCACGTCATCGCTACGCGTGCGCGGGCCTTGAGTCGTTTCACCGATGCGTATACGCGTCTTGCCAAGCTGCCGCCGCCGACGCGCCGGCGGATACGACTGAGGACGCTGCTGTCGGAGGTCACCGAACTGGAGACCAGATGCCGGATCGAGGTTCGCGAGGGACCGGACATCGACATCCTGGCCGATATCGATCAGATGGAGCAGTTGTTCATCAATCTCATCAAGAACGCGGTCGACGCGGTTGAGGAGACCGGCGGGCGCGTCACACTCTCCTGGACCGTCGTTGGCGGGTTGGTCAGCGTTGCGCTGGATGACGAGGGTCTCGGCGTGGCGAATCCGGAGAATCTGTTTGTGCCCTTCTTCACGACGAAGCCTGGTGGATCGGGCGTCGGCCTGATGCTCTGCCGGCAAATCGTCGAGGCGCACGACGGGCACGTGACGCTGGAGCCGCGGGCCGATGGACCAGGCTGCCGCGCGGAAGTCACCCTGCAAGTCGCCGAGCCGCCGGAAGACAGCAAGGACCTTCAGGCCCGCAGTGCCCGATCCGGGCGAACCTCTCGGCGCCACTGAAGTGGCTTGCTACGGCGGATCCAGGGGCCCCGCGCGCCGCGCCTGCGGGAAACCGGGAGAACTGCAGACGCGCCTCAGACACGCCCAACGGTCGGAACCGGACATTCGCGTGTTCGCGGTTGAACACTTTCGGCGGCCGGGAGCCCCATGCGCAGGAAATCCGGGCTGGCATCGATCCTGCAACCGAGGTTATCGACTACGGAGGCGATCCCTGATGACAGGCAGACCAGGCCTTCCTCATAGGCGCACCGTGAACTGCTACGCGGCGCAGCGTGGGGCGAGCGTCGTGTTCGGTGTCATCGAGTCGGCGATCGCTTCCAGAGACGTCGCGCAGTGGGATCACGCCGTCGCCGCCGGCCTGGACATATAGTGAAGGTGTCGGGTCGCGCAATGTCGAAAGGCAGGAGGTGATTGATGCCGTTCGAGACATCCGAACTCCGGGGGGCCTTCAGGCAGTTCCGGCGTGACCGCGCGGTGTCCTGCAGCGCGGCCGTCAGCCTTGCGCTGGGGATCGGCATCAGCACCGTGGTGTTCGCCGTCGGCAACTGGCTGCTGGTGCAGCCGGTGCCCGGCATAGAGGCGCCGGACCGCCTCGCGATCATCACGTTCGGCTATGTAAGGAACCCGGGCAGTTTTACATTGAGTAGAGTGTCGGCAGCCGAAGCCGAGGTGGTCAGGGCGTCGGCGCCGAGTCTGCAGTCGCTCTCGGGCTATCGAGGAACAATGGTGGCGGTCGCGACAGCGGACTCGCCCGCGCGGCAGTTGCTCGCGGAGTTCGTGACGGCCGACTACTTCCGTACGCTGGGCGTACGTCTGGCGGCGGGCCGATCCTTCACCCCTGAAGAAGACAGCGCGGGCGCACCGGGTGTGGTCGCCGTGATCGGCCAGCGGCTGCGCGAACGGTTGTTCGGCCGGGACGACCCGCTGGATCAGGTAATCGCGGTAAACGGGGTGCCGGTCGTGGTCATAGGGGTGGCGCCGCCACGGTTCCGCGGCCTCGACCGTGTCTTCTTCGAGTCGGAGCTGTGGTTGCCTGGCGCCTCCATCTCCGCGGTCGAGCATCGATCGGCATCCGACGCCAGCTATTACGATTGGGTGGGACGACCGCGGCCGGATGTCACGTTCGAGCAGGTGGAGGCGGAGCTGGCTGTGGCCGCGGCGGCGATTGCCAGGGGCGAGTCGGACCCGCGCGGCGCCCGCCTGTATCGGGGCGCCGGTCTGTCTCCGTTTAATCGCAACGCGGTTGCGCTGGCGATGTCGGTGCTCGGAATCATCGTGGGGTTGGTGCTGCTGGTGACCTGTGTCAACGTCGCCAACCTGCTGCTCAGCCGGGCCGCCGAACGACGGCGAACCCTGGTGATTTGCGCCGCGCTCGGCGCTACGCCGGTTCGTCTGGCGCGCGGCGCACTGCTCGAGAGCGCCGCGCTGGCCCTGGTCGGCGGCGTCGGTGGCGGCGCATTCGCCTGGTATCTGTGGCCCGCGCTCCAGGGCGCGACCGTGCCGGCCACCGGGATCGTCCTCGACGCGATGCCGCTGGACTGGCGGGTGCCCGGATTCGTGCTGGCGGCCACGGTCGTGACCGCCGTGTGCGTCGGTGTCGTACCGGCGCTGCGGGCCCGATCTACACTGCCCCAGGTGACGCTCGCCCCGGGTCGCACGTCCTCCGTACGGACGTCGCGACTCCAGGAGCTGCTCTGCGTCGTCCAGCTCGCCGTGGCCGTGACCGTCACTGTGGCGGCGTTGCTGTTCGCGCAGACGCTGCGGCACCTCGGGCAGGTCGAGCTCGGATTCGACCCCGATCCGGTGACCGTGTTCATCTCGAACCCCGGGATGCTCGGATACGACGACAGCCAGGTCATGGCCTACCACGACCAGTTGTTGCGCCGCATCGGCGCCGTTCCCGGCGTCGCGTCAGCCGCCGTGGCCTCGGGTGCTCCTGCCGCTGGCGGCGGCGCGAGCACACGCGTGTATCGAGCCGGTACAGACCCGGAAGTCACACGCGTCCGGGCGTTGAACGTGAGCGTGTCGCGCGACTTTTTCGAGACGCTCGGCATCCCCATCCTGCGCGGGACGAACCTGACGCATGATCGCGCGCCGGCGCCGGGCGGTTCCCGGCAGGTCATACTCAGCGAGACCGCGGTCCGACAGATATTCGGCGAGCCCGACGTGATAGGCCGGGCGATCTCCTTCGACACGTCGCGCCAGCGTGGGATTGAATACCAGGTGGTCGGCATCGTCGCCGATGTCCGGTGGCGGGATCTGACGGCGCAATCGGACGCCTTGGTGTACGAAGCGGCGGCGGCGGAAGAATCGTTTCTAATAAGTACGGTGCTGGTCAATTCGACGTTGTCCCGCCGCGGCGTTGCCGAGACCGTGCAGGAGGCAGCGTCGAGTCTGGACCCGATGTTGCCAATCGGCGACCAGGGGCCGTTGAACGATTGGGTCAATCGTCAACTGGCGGGACCGAGACTCTTCCTCATCCTGCTCGGGGTCCTCGCGCTGACGGCCCTGGTCCTGGCTTCCGTGGGGGTCTACGGCGTCATCGCCCGGCTCGTGGCCCAGCGCCGCCGCGAGCTGGGTATCCGTGTGGCGCTGGGCGCCACGAAGACAGCCGTCGCGCTAGTGGTCACGAGACGGACTGTCGTCGTCGTCGGGCTGGGCCTGGCGGTTGCGGCTCTCGGTTCGGTGGCGTTCACCCGCGTGCTCGCCGGTTTTCTGTACGGGGTGGACGGCGCGCAGAGCGCGACCTTCGTCGCGAGCAGCCTTGTCATGGTCGCCGCAGCGGTGGCGGCGACGTTCCAGCCGGTCCGCCGCGCCATCGCCGCAGATCCGGCGGCGGCGCTCCGGCACGAGTGACCACCGACCGTGGCAACCGCCGGCCAGTGCGGGAGACCAGGACGACGAGGGCGTGATTTCGCAAACCGACGGCCTTTCATTAGGTCGACTTCCGCAACTCGGCGTGGTTTCCAACTAGAATCACGGATTTTGGCTCACCGCCCGCACCGGTGTGCCAGCATAGCCGGGGGTTTCCGAGTTCGTGGCCTGCCAGAACCCCGTGTTGTGCCGACCTACCCCCTTGATTGACGGGTCGTCTGCACGGACGATCGATGCATGTTCGTGCGCTGCAAGATGCGCCGCAAGGACGGCAAGGAGCACCGCTACTGGAGCGTGGTGGAGAACGTGCGCGTCCGCGGGGGCCGGGTCGTACAGCGCCAGGTGCTCTACCGCGGGGAGATCAACGACAGTCAGCGCGCGGCGTGGTGCCGCTCGATTGCGGTGCTGGGCGAGACGGCGGGCACGCGGCGGTTGGCGCTGTTTGCCGCGGACCGGGCCGCCCCGGTGCTGGACTGCGAGGTGGTGCAGATCCGGGTCACGGACGTGCAGGTGCGCGACCCCCGCCAATGGGGCGTATGCTGGCTGGCGCTGACCGTGTGAGACCGGCTGACGTTGGACCGCTTCTGGGGGCCGCGCTTGCCGCCGAGCCGGCAGGGGACGCGGTGGCTGGACGTGTTGAAGGTGCAGGTCTGCTACCGGCTCATCGATCCGGGGAGCGACTGGCGGCTGCACTGGCACTGGTACCAGCACAGCGCGTTGCGCGATCTGCTGGGGACCGACCGGGTCATTCCCAGCGACACGCTGTACCGTTTCGTGCTCAAGCTCGGCGCCGCCAAACAGGCCGCCGGCCGGGCCTGGGCGTTGGTCGACATCGGCGTGCCCGCCCCCGGCGAGGCGGTCACCCCGCATACCTTCACCGTCCGCCTGCGGCGGGACCGGCTCCGGCAGGTTCGCCGCCTTGAGGGCCGCTACCTGTTGCGCTCGAACCTGACCGACGAAGACCCCGCGACGCTCTGGCAGTACAACATGCAGCTCACCGAGATCGAGCAGGCCTTCGTCGTGTAGTGCCGACCTTTGGGGAGGCGACTCTTTTAAATCAATGGGTTAGAGCTTCCGAGGCGCCGAATAGCGGAAGTCGGGCTAATCTCGGCCGTAGCGAGCTGTAGTTTGTCTACACGCAAGTAGTGACGGGCCAATTCGAGTCTTGGGAACCTGCCCCGCACCCCGGGGGTTTTCTTCGACACTCGATTGCGAGTACCTTCTCGCAGGGGGGTGTCGAGATGAGGAAGCACGAGCTGGGGTCGGCACGCCAAGCATTCAGCCTGGCACCGCTGCGGGCTCCGAGGTGCGAGCAGGAGGCGTGAGGCTCTCACGGATTGAAATCGGCCATGCTAAGTTGGTTGATCTCGACCGTCTCGATCCGATACTCCTCCAGCATCACGCCGCGAGCTGAAAATGTGATTCGGTGCGGTAGACGCAGCCCGTTCTCAACCGCACGCCACTCTTCGAACGTCCACATCACTTCCATCCGCTCAAGTGGCGGCATCGTTACCACTCTGCCCCCACGCGCTCCCGCTGAAGAAGCGTTCTGACGTTGTTCAGCAAGCCGCGGAAACCGAAGGTCTGTGTCGTGGCGGACATGTACCGGCAGACCGGTCGTCGTGTCAACGTCCAACACCGCGACGAATTCCTCCGCACCGCGAAATCTGATGCTGACGATCTCACCGATCCGAGACATGCCGCGAATTTCCAATGAAAGTGGCCCCGGCATTTCGGCCAGCAGACCCAGGACCAATGCCGTAAACCGCTCCTTTTGGGTCCTTAACAGGGCGGCCTCGTTTTCCGGGGAAAGGACAGGCGCAGGGGACATGCGGACATCCGCACTGCGTGGAAACCTCTTGCGCAGGCGCACGTCGCCTCGGAATCCGTTCCAGCTTCTTATCAGGACGTTCGTGCTGATTCGCACGTAGTGGTCTGGAAGAAGAACCCGGATTTCGAAAGGTGCGGGCGGGTTGACCATTCCCGTTGCACGACTGCGCCCCGTGCGGCTCCCGACCAGCGTGAGCGACTCCACGCCCATTGCCGATCGCGTGTCGCCACGAATCGCTGTGCGGACAGCGGTGAGCGTTGATACGGCTTCGTCATCCTGCAGGCCCGGCGCCACGGCCCCGACGGCACCGTGCTGACAAATGACGAGCAAGGCACCAAGGGTGCACGCCAGCGTGCGAGTTGCCATGATGTGATCCTCCGCTTGCTTGACAGCCCGTGGTCATGGCCCGCGAAGCCCGGTCGGACTAGGGGTGCTCTCCGCCGTCACTCGGCCCGCAGTGTGACCATGGGATCCATGTACGCGGCGCGGCGGGCCGGCAGCCACGCCGCAACAAGTGTCGAAACGAGGAGCAATGCGACGGCGGCCACGTAGACCGCCGGATCGATTGGACTCACTTCGAAGAGAAAATGACCGAGGAACCGGGACGTCCAGGTCGCGGCGAGCAGACCAATGACGGCGCCCGCGACCACCGGGGCGAGCACCCTGCCGAGCATCAGCGCCACGATCTGTCCCGGGCGCGCGCCGATCGTCACGCGGATGCCGATCTCTTTCATCCGCAACGCCACGGCGCGCGCCGTGAGACTCGCCACCCCGACGATCGTCAGCACCAGCACCAGGACCGCCATCAGTGCCAGGAGCAACGTGCGGAAGCGCGGCTCCGCCACGGACCGGATGATCACGTCGTCCAACGTGCGCACCGATGACACAGTCAGCCCGGTCAGAATCCGACGCTCGGGCGCTTGCAGTTCCTGCACCAACTCCGCCGGGCTCCCGGCCGTTCTGACCACGAAGGTAAGGCTGCGAAATTGGTGCTGATACCAGGACCAGTACGCCTCCGGTACGGGGTTCCGGTCGAGACCGAAGTGCCGAATGCTGCCGACGATCCCGACGATCGTGAGCGGATCGTTGTTGCCCAGTCGAATGCGCTGTCCGATGGGATCCTCGCCCGGCCAGTACCGGCGGGCCGCCGCTTGGTTCACGACGACCACGCCGGGTGCGCCCGCGCGATCGTCGTCCGTGAACGTGCGACCCCGTATGAGGGGAATCCGCATCGCCTCGAAGTACCCGGGCGCCGCCCGCCGCGAGTCGATCGAGCCACCTTCACCAGGCGGCAGGTCCGGCCGTCCTTCGATCTCAAACCCAAATGCGGCGCGTGCTCCGGCGAGCGGCAGCATATCGACCGCTCCAACGGCCTCGACCCCAGGGAGCCGCAGGAGTTCGTCGCGGACGTTTTGCAGGGCGGCCGTCTGCTCCGGTGAACCAAAGATGCGGGCGCGGAAATCGTCGCCGCCGCCGCCGGGAATCGAAGTATCGAAGGTGACGACGTTCCGCGGCTCGAAGCCCAGGTCGACCGACACCAGACGCATGAAGCTGCTCAGCAGCAGACCGGCCGCCACGATCACGACCACGGCCAGACCGACCTCGGTGAACAGCAGCGTCGCACTCGCGCCAAACCTGCGGCGCGGCAATCCGGGCGACGCGACGACCCCCATGGGTCGGACGTTCGACAGGCGCAGCGCCGGGATGACCCCGACGATACTCGTCGTCAGCACCGAGACGGCGACCGCGAAGGTCAGTACACGCCCATCGACACCGATCTCCGCGAGGCGGGGTATCCGCGGCGGTATCAGCGCGACCAGCGTGTCACGGGTGAGCCACACGCACGCCACGCCGATAACCGTACCCGCGGCTGAGAGCAGGACGCTCTCGGTCAGCAACTGACGAATCAGGCGGCCACGACTGGCCCCCAGCGCCGCACAGACCGCCAACTCCCGGGCCCGCGGGGCCATGCCGGCCAACAGCAGGTTCGCGACGTTCACGCAGGCGATGAGCAGCACCAGCCCCGCGGCGGCAGCGAGGAGCCACAACATCCTGCCGACATCGGCGCCGATGATCACGTCTCGAAGCGGTGTCAGGACAATGCCCGATTGCGCGTTTGTCCCCGGGTACTCCAATGCCCGACGCTGCGCCACCGTGTCCATCGACGCCTGCGCCTGCGCAAGTGAGACACCCGGGCGCAGCCGGCCGACCGCGCTCAGCCTGCCTCTGGCGCCACGCATCGCCTCGGCAGGCGGACGGATCGGCTGGAAGACGTCGCCGCGGATGACCGCCGTAAAGCGTGCGGGCAGGACCCCCACGATGGTCGCGGGCCGGCCGTCGAGCGAGACCGTCCCACCGGCAATCGACGGGTCGCCAAGGAAGCGGCGCAACCAGATTTCGTGGGACAGAACCACCACGTCATCGCTGGCCGGCCCGTCGACTGATGCCCTGAAGAGCCGGCCCATGGCGGCCGACTCGCCGAACACGGAGAACAGATCCCCGTAGAGACCGGTTATCGTCACGCGTTCCGGCTCTCCGGCGCCCCCCAGCAGTCCGGATCGACGCTCGATCGCCACCAGGTGCTCGAACACGTCCGTCCCGGTCCGCCAGTCCTCGAACTCCGGCCAGGAAGGGGAGCCCCGCTCCGAGAACCAGGTACTGCTTGAAACGAGCACCACCCGCTCGGCCTGGGGATAGGGGACGGCACGCAGCCACACGGCATCGAGCACGCTGAAGAGCGCGGTATTCGTGCCGGTGCCAAGCGCCAGCACGATCACCACCGTGAGCGTGAACCCGGGGCTTCGCCGCAGCCCCCGCATCCCGCGGCGCATACCTCTCCCGAGATCGCCGAGCAGATCTTCCAGCGGGCGCAGTCCACGCGCGTCCCGCACCGCTTCCCGGATACCGTCGGCGCCCCCCAGGCGAAGACACGCTTGCCGGTGAGCCTCGCGCGGGTCCATGCCCGCGCTCACGTTCTTCTCTGTCTCCATCTCGATGTGGAGGCGCAACTCCTGCCTGGTCTCGGCGTCCTCGCGGCCTGCGCGGAAGAGACTCAAGAGCCGTCTGAGCAGGTCGGCGCACCGTCTCACCTGGTCCCTCCCGCCCAATTCAGCACGCCGTTCACCGCGTTCGACGTGCGCTCCCACTGGGCACGCTCCGTCGCGAGCTGCTGCCGGCCGTCTGGCGTGAGGAAGTAGTAGCGCGCCCGGCGGTTGTTCTTGGTGACGCGCCACTCCGACCGGACCCAGCCCTTGCGCTTCATCCGTTGAAGCGCCGGATACAACGTCCCCTGCTGGATCGCGAACACGTCCCCCGACATGGTCTCGATCCGCTGGGCAAGTCCCCACCCGTGCATCGGCTCCACGGTGAGCGTCCGCAACACCAACAGCTCGAGCGTGCCCTGCAGGACGTCGGAACGGTCCGCGGTCATCTCTCTCCTTTTGCTGATCTGCAGATACCCTGCCATGACTTCTTCAGATTGTCAAAAGAATATTGATGTCGTTACGCCGCGGACGGGCGCCCACAAGGGGCGCCCCTACAACGGTGTCGTTACGTCGGGGGCGGACGGGCGCCCCTACAGCGGTGTCGCTACGTCGGGGGCGGACGGCTCAATCTGCAATTGCCGGCACAGCCCGCGCCACGTCTCACGACCTGATATCACGTCCCACCACGCCCTCCGCGCGGCGTCGTGTAGTGCTGTCCTTTGGGGGAACAACCCAGTAAAATCGGGCGTATCGAGAGTTTTCAACGCCGAGTTGCGGAAGTCGGGTGAGGAGCTATGTCGCAACCAGGGTGGAGACGACGAGCAACGCGGCGGCGGCCACGTACACCGCCGAGTCGATCGGGCTGACTTCCACGTTCTACCGTCCGAAGATCTCCGGATCCGGGAAGGTCAGGGCAAAACCGTACCAGCGGGTGAAGAACTGCTGGGGGCGGTCGACGTCGGCTCGGGTTCCGTCAGCATCGTAGAGCAGTCCGTCCCGCACGACGCCGCCGGTATCGAGCCGGACCTCGCGGCCGTCGAGCGTCGCACTCGAGGCATTCACGAACAGCGCGGCCGGTGTGAACGTGGTCCGATCCACGAACACCAGAATCTGGCGGCCGTCCAGATCATCGATCAGCGCTCCACGCTCCTGGATCGACTCGGTCGGGTAGAACCGCGTCGTGGCGTCCGTCACGATCCCCAGCCCCATGGTCATGCGCGGCAACCGTTCGTCCTCAGTTCCGAGCGTGTCGACGAACGCGGGCGTCAGCCGGGCATTCGGGTTCTGCGGTCCGAACCTGTCTCCCAACGTGCCGACCGCCGCGCGCCCGGCCGCCGGGCCGCGCCGCCTTCCGCCGGCGATGTACGGCCGATTCGAAATCGCCACCTGGATCGCCTGGTCCCCGGCCAGGGCCTGCGCGGCGCTCATCTGCAGCATGTTGCCCATCGGACCCAGCGTACGGCCGACGTGCGGACCGTAGAGCGCCTCGCCCGTGATGTGATTCCACAGGGTCCTGGACTCGTCGTCCTGCATCACGAACAGACCGTCGTAGAGTCCGACGTTCTCGAAGCGCGGCATCGAACCGTCGATCGTGGGCACCAGACTGGTGCCGCTGTTGCAGACGACTCAGAACGTGGCCATCCAGTCCTTGTCCGCGGCGCGCCCCTGCGCGATGTGATGGAAGACCATCTGGTCGCGCAGGAACGCGAGCGGGCCGGCCGCCGTCTGGATGACGAGGACGCGGGTGTCGCCGGTCACCCGCCCGTCCTGCAGGGCGGTCGCCAGCGGTTCGGTTCGCTCGACGTGGAACGTCTCGAACACGCCGTTCCCGACGGTGCTGAAGCGCGTGAGGTCGAACCCGTCCTTGGCAGGTCCGTCGGGCAGATCGACAGGCAGACTCCCGGGCTGCGCGACGGCGACAGACGGACTCGCGACCGCGGCCGCGACGACCATCAGCAGCACCGCCGTCCGGAAGCGGAGCACGGCGGTCATCTGCACCTCCTCACACCTGCACCGGCAGGCCGGTCTCCACCGTCGTGGACATCCTATCCTGGGAACCTGCCCCGCACCCCGGGGTTTTCTTCGACACTCGATTGCGAGTGCCTTCTCGCATGGGGGTGTGGAGATGAGGAAGCACGAGCTGGGGTCGGCACGCCAAGCATTCAGCCTGGCACCGCTGCGGGCTCCGAGGTGCGAGCAGGAGGCGTGAGGCTCTCACGGATTGAAATCGGCCATGCCAAGTTGGTTGATCTCGACCGTCTCGATCCGATACTCCTCCAGCATCAGGCCTCGAGCTGAAAATGTGATTCGGTGCGGAAGGCGCAGTCCGTCGGCAACCGGACGCCACTCGTCGAACATCCACGCCACTTCCATCCGCTCACTTGGCGGCATCGTTACCGTCCTCACGCGCCGACCCCCTGCAGATGGAGGTGGGTTCTGACGCTGTTCAGGAGGTTGTGGAAACCGAACGTTCGCATCGTGACGAACACGGACCGGCAGGCCGGTAGTCGTGTCGACATCCAACACCGCGCTGAAATCCTCCGCCCCGCGAAACGTGATGCTCGCAATCGCATCAGTCTGTGACATGCCGCGAATTTCCAACGAGAGCGGCGCCGCTGTCTCGGCCAGCATGCCGAGGACCAGCGCCGTGAACTTCGCGCGGTGTTCTCTCAGCAGGGCGGCGACGTTCTCCGGTTGCAGAACTGATTGAGAAACGCGGACATCCGAACTGGTTGGAAGCAATCTGTTTATGAGCACGTCGCCCCTGAATCCGCTCCAGTTGACTGCCATCCTGCCTGTGTTGATTCGCGCGTAGTTGTCTGGAAGAAGAACCCGAATTTCGAAAGGATCGGGCGGGTTGACCATTCCCGTTGCACGACTGCGCGCCGTGCGGCTCCCGACAAGCGTGAACGAGTCGACGCGCATTTCTGATCGGGTGTCGCCACGAATGGCTGTCCGGGCGGCGGTGAGCGTTGAAACGGCTTCGCCACCTTGCAGGCCCGGCGCCACGGCCCCGACAGCACCGTGCTGACAAATGACGAGCAAAGCACCAAGGGTGAACGCCAGCGTGCGAGTTGCCATGATGTGATCCTCCACTTGCTTGACAGCCCGTGGTCATGGCCCGCAAAGCCCGATCGGACCACGGGTGTTCTCCGCCGTCACTCGGCCCGCAGCGTGACCATGGGATCCAGGTACGCGGCGCGGCGGGCCGGCAGCCACGCGGCGAGCAGGGTGGAGACGAGGAGCAATGCGACGGCAGCCGCGTAGACCGCCGGATCGATTGGACCCACTTCGAAGAGGAAATGACCGAGGAATCGGGACGTCCAGGTCGCGGCGAGCAGACCGATGACGGCGCCCGCGACCACCGGGGCAAGCGCGCTGGCGAGCATCAGCGCCACGATCTGTCCCGGGCGCGCGCCGATCGTCACTCGGATTCCGATCTCTTTCATCCGCAACGCCACGGCGCGCGCGGTGAGACTCGCCACCCCGACGATCGTCAGCACCAGCACCAGGACCGCCATCAGCGCCAGGAGCAACGTGCGGAAGCGCGGCTCCGCCACCGACCGGAATGCCAGGTCGTCCAGTGTGCGTACCGACGACACGGACAGACCGGACAGGATGCCGCGCCCCGGTGCTTCCAGCTCCCGCACGAGCGACGTCGGGCTGCCGGCCGTTCTGACCACGACAGTGGGGTCGTCCGGGTGCTGATACCAGGACCAGTACACCTCCGGTTCGGGGTCGCTGTGAAAACCGACGTGCCGGATATCGCCGACGATCCCGACGATCGTGAGCGGCTCGTTGCCGCCAAGCTGAATGCGCTGCCCGATCGGGTCCTCGCCCGGCCAGAACCGGCGGGCCGCCGCCTGGTTCACGACGGCCACGCCGGGTGCGCCCGCGTGATCCCCGTCCGTCAGCGTGCGACCCCGTATGAGGGGGATCCGCATCGCCTCGAAGTACCCGGGCGCCGCTCGCCGCAAGTTGACCATCGGCTCTCCGCCCGGCGGCGCCGCGGGCCGTCCTTCGAACTCGATGGAGTACCAGACTCCTCCTCCGGCAAGCGGCAGCGAATCGACCGCCCCCACGGCCTCGACCCCAGGGAGCCGCAGGAGTTCGTCGCGGACGTTTTGCAGGGCGGTCGTCTGCTCCGGTGAACCAAAGAAGCGGGCGCGGAGATCGTCGCCGCCGCCGTCGGGAATCGAAGTATCGAAGGTGACGACGTTCCGCGGCTCGAAGCCCAGGTCGACCGACACCAGACGCATGAAGCTGCTCAGCAGCAGGCCAGCGGCCACGATCACGACCACGGCCAGACCGACCTCGGTGAACAGCAGCGTCGCACTCGCGCCAAACCTGCGGCGCGGCAATCCGGGCGACGCGACGACCCCCATGGGTCGGACGTTCGACAGCCGCAGCGCCGGGATGACGCCGACAATACTCATCGTCAGCACCGAGACGGCGACCGCGAAGGTCAGTACGCGCCCGTCGACACCAATCTCCGCGAGGCGTGGAATCCTCGGCGGTATCAGCGCGACCAGCGTGTCGCGCGTCAGCCACACGAGCGCTACGCCGGCCACCGTGCCCACGGCCGAGAGCAGGACGCTCTCGGTCAGCAACTGGCGAACCAGGCGGCCGCGGCTGGCCCCCAGCGCCGCACAGACCGCCAATTCCCGGACCCGCGGGGCCATGCCGGCCAGCAGCAGGTTCGCGACGTTCACGCAGGCGATGAGCAGCACCAGCCCCGCCGCAGCGGCGAGAAGCCACAACATCCTGCCGACCTCTGCGCCGATGAGCGCGTCTCGAAGCGGTGTCAAGACGATGCCCCGCCGCGCGTTCGACCACGGGTGCTCCACCGCCAGGCGCTGAGCCACCGTGTCCATCGATGCCTGCGCCTGCGCAAGCGAGACACCCGAGCGCAGCCGGCCGACCGCGCTCAGCCCACCGCTAAGGCCACGCATCGACTCCATCCCGGCGGGGGGGAGAATCGGGCGGAAGACGTCACCACGAATGACCGCGGTAAAGCGTGCGGGCAGAATACCCAGGACTGTCGTCGGCCGGCCGTCGAGCGAGACCGTTCCACCGGCAATCGACGGGTCGCCATCGAAGCGGCGCAACCAGGTTTCGTGGGACAGCACGACTACGTCATCGCTCGCGGGTGCGTCGACTGGTTCGCTGAAGAGCCGACCCGCGGCGGCCGACTCGCCGAACATCGCAAACAGATCACCGTGGAGACCGGTAATCGTCACCCGCTCCGGCTCTGCTACGCCCCCAAGCAGTCCGGGGCGACGCTCGATCGCCACCAGGTGCTCGAATACGTCTGTCCCGGTCCGCCAGTCCTCGAACTCCGGCCAGGAGGGGGAGCCCCGCTCCGAGAACTGGGTACTGCTTGAAACGAGCACCACTCGCTCGGCCTGTGGGTAAGGAACCGCGCGCAACCACACGGCATCCAGCACGCTGAAGAGCGCCGTGTTCGCGCCGGTGCCGAGCGCCAGCACGATCACCACCGTGAGTGTGAACCCGGGGCTCCGCCGCAACCCCCGCATCCCGCGGCGCACACCTCTGCCAAGGTCGCCGAGCAGATCTTCCAGCGGGCGCAGTCCACGCGCGTCCCGCACCGCTTCCCGGATACCGTCGGCGCCCCCCAGGCGAACACACGCTTGCCGGTGAGCCTCGCGCGGGTCCATGCCCGCGCTCACGTTCTTCTCCGTCTCCATCTCGAGGTGGAGGCGCAACTCCTGCCTGGTCTCGGCGTCCTCGCGGTCTGCGCGGAAGAGACTCCGGAGCCGTCTGAGCAGGTCGGCGCACCGTCTCACCTGGTCCCTCCCGCCCAACTCAGCACGCCGTTCACCGCGTTCGACGTGCGCTCCCACTGGGCACGTTCAATCGCGAGCTGCTGCCGGCCGTCTGGCGTGAGGAAGTAGTAGCGCGCCCGGCGGTTGTTATTCGTGATGCGCCACTCGGACCGGACCCAGCCCTTGCGCTTCATCCGTTGGAGCGCCGGATACAATGTCCCCTGCTGGATCGCGAACACGTCCCCCGACATGGTCTCGATCCGCTGGGCAAGTCCCCACCCGTGCATCGGCTCCACAGTGAGCGTCCGCAACACCAACAGCTCGAGCGTGCCCTGCAGGACATCGGAACGGTCCGCGGTCATCCCTCTCCTTTTGCTGATCTGCAGATACCCTGCCATGATTTCTTCAGATTGTCAAAAGAAAATGGCGGTCGCGCGGCGGGCGGGCTACGGCGGACGGGCGCTGCGGGCGGGCGCCCACAAGGGGCGCCCCTACAGCGGTGTCGTGACGTCGGGGGCGGGCGGCCGGGCGAGGACTACGCTCAGGGCAGCGCCAGGGCGACGAGACCGGCCGTGGGGCCGGCGCCGTAG
Source organism: Vicinamibacterales bacterium (assembly GCA_965220695.1). Taxonomy (GTDB): domain Bacteria; phylum Acidobacteriota; class Vicinamibacteria; order Vicinamibacterales; family UBA8438; genus UBA9620. Next base: position 3,141,468 of record OZ244838.1, read on the forward strand.
GCGGCCACGATGTACTGTTTGCCGCCGGCCATGTAGGTCATCGGCGTCCCGGTCAGGTTGGCGGGCACCTCGATGGCGTGCACGATCTGGCCGGTCGCCTTGTCGAAGGCGTTGAGGACCGGCGCCTGTCCGCTGCGCGGCCCGCCGCCCAGGCCCAGGAACAGCAGCGTCTTCGTCACGACCGGCCCGGTGTAGTTCCCGCCGCCGAGCGGACCCGGGTCGGGCACCCCCATCTCGATCAGCCGTTGCCGCGGCCCGTCGCCGAGCGGCACCTGCCAGGCGAACTCCCCCGTCGTCAGGTCGATGGCGGTCAGTCGCGAGTAGGGCGGCTTGACCAGCGGCAGTCCCTGCGGCCCGCGCAGTCCGCTGCGGCCCCGCATGTATCTGAAGTCCGACTGTTCGGGGTCTGCCTCGTCCAGCTTGACCGAGATCGGCCGCGTGCTTGACGGCACGAAGAGGTAGTCGGTGTCTGGATCGAAGCCGGCGCCGTACCAGTTGGCGCCGCCGCCCCACCCGGGCATCTGGATGGTGCCGGTGAGGGAGGGCGGGTGGAACAGGCCGCCGTACTCGTGCTGCGACAGAATCTCCTCGGCCTCGGCGCGCAGCTCGGGTGTGAAGTCGATGAGGTCGTCGACCGCAATCCCCTGCCGCTCGAACGCCGGGGGCCTGGTCGGGAATGGCTGGGTCGGCGAGGCCCGCTCACCCGGTACCGACGACTGCGCCACCGGCCGCTCCTCGATCGGCCAGACGGGCTCGCCGGTCACCCGGTCGAACACGTAGGTGAACCCCTGCTTGCTGACCTGCGCCACCGCCTTGATCTCGCGGCCGTCGACCATGATGTCGACCAGCGTCGGCGCGGCCGGCAGATCGTAGTCCCACAACCCGTGGTGCACCATCTGAAAGTGCCAGACCCGCTCGCCGGTCGCCGCATCCAGACACACCAGGCTCTCGGCGAACAGGTTGTCGCCCAACCGATGCCCGCCGTACCAGTCGTTCGTCGGGGTGCCGATCGGCAGATAGACGTAGCCCAGCTCCTGGTCGGCGCTCATGATGCTCCAGGCGTTGGCGTTGCCCGTATACGTCCAGGAGTCGTCTTCCCAGGTGTCGTTGCCGACCTCGCCGGCCTGCGCCACCGTGTGGAACGTCCAACGCAACTCGCCGGTACGCGTGTCGAACCCGCGGATGTCACCCGGCGGGGCCGTCTTGTAGCGCGGGCCGTCGGCAATCGAGGAGTTGACGACCACGACGTCGCCGACGATCATCGGCGGCGAGATGACCTGGTAGGCGCTGCGGTCGATCGGACGGCGCAGGCCCTGCGTCAGGTCGATCTTGCCGTCCGACCCGAAACGGCCGATCGGACGACCGGTGGCGGCGTCGAACGACCAGAGATGCGAATCGCCGGTCGCCAGGAAGATCCTGGACTCGGCGCCGTCCGACCAGTAGCCGACCCCGCGCGAATTCCACCCCAGGTTGGTCGGCCGCCCCGCTTCATGGCTGCCGACGTCCCGCACCCAGAGCTGCTCGCCGGTGGCCGCATCGATGGCCGCCACGATGCTGAGCGACGTGCGGATGTAGAGCACCCCGTCGACCATGAGCGGCGTCGCCTTGAAGGCGCCCGGCGTCAGACGCCGGTTCTCGCCGGCGAGGGCGCCGTCAGGCGACTCCCACTGCCACGCCACCTCGAGACGGTCGACGTTGCTGGCGGAGATCTGGTCGAGCGGGGCGTACTTGGTGCTGCCGTCGTCGCCGCCGTAACTGCGCCATTGCCCGTCGGCGGCGCCCTGCTGGGCGAGGGCGGACGGCACGGCGCTCGCGGCCACCAGCAGGGTTCCCAGCATCGCGACACGTCTGAATGCGGTCATCCTCTTCTCCCTTTGCTGCCCCGACCTGTGCGAACCGCGAGGGCGACGGCATGACCCGCCGCGCTGCCGTCTGCACCATGCTGACGGCGTGACCCGCCGCGCTGCCGTCTGCACTATGCTGACGGCATGACCCGCCGCGCTGCCGTCTGCACTATGCTGACGGCGTGACCCGCCGCGCTGCCGTCTGCACTATGCTGACGGCATGACCCGCCGCGCTGCCGTCTGCACTATGCTGACGGCATGACCCGCCGCGCTGCCGTCTGCACTATGCTGACGGCATGACCCGCCGCGCTGCCGTCTGCACTATGCTGACGGCATGACCCGCCGCGCTGCCGTCTGCACTATGCTGACGGCATGACCCGCCGCGCTGCCGTCTGCACTATGCTGACGGCGTGACCCGTCGCGCTGCCGTCTGCACTATAGTGTCACGGCTGGGTCAATGACTGTAAGGAAACGAACTCGGGAGACGATGCCGGCGGACGGGGACCAGACCGATCTGATCGAGTGGTATTTCGAGCAGGGATGGACCGACGGGTTGCCGGTGACGCCGCCGACACCCGCCGCCGTCGCGGCGACGGTCGAGGCGCTGGGCGGCGCAGCGGACCGGCTGGAAGCCCGCGTGCCGCCGCGCTGGGGCAACCTGACCCGCGAGGTGCTGGCGATCAACATGGTCATGGCGGGTTGCCGGCCGGTGTTCGCGCCGGTGGTCCGCGCCGCGATGCTGGCGATGTGCCGCCCGCATTTCAATCTGAACGGCATCCAGGCCACCACCCACATGGCGGCGCCGCTGGTGGTGGTGAACGGGCCGATCCGTCAGGAGATTGGACTCAACGCGGGCGGGAACCTGTTCGGCCCCGGCGTCCGGGCCAACGCGACGATCGGCCGCGCCGTCCGGCTGATCCTGCTCAATGTCGGCGGCGCGTGGCCCGGCGACCTGGACAAGAGCACGCTCGGCCATCCGGGCAAGTACACGTTCTGTATCGCCGAGCATGAAGAAGCCAGCCCCTGGGCGCCGTATCACGTCGAGCAGGGCTACCGGCCGCAGGACAGCACGGTGTTCTGTATCGCCGCGGAAGGGCCGCACAGCGTCACCAACCATGTCGCGGACGACCCCCAGGGGGTGCTCGACAGCCTCGTGTCGGCGATGAGCACCATCGCCCACAACAACGCGGTCAGCAGCGGCTCGTGCGTCGTGATCATCGGCCCCGAACACGCCGCCACCATTGCCGGGCGCGGCTGGACCAGAACCGACGTCCGCCGCTATCTCTGGTCGCACACGACCAACACGTGGGACGACGTCAGTTTCGGCGGACGCTACGGCAAGATCTACAACCGCAACCTGCCGAAATGGTATCGCCGCGAGCCGGGCGCACGTATCCCGATCGTGCCGTCACCCGATGACATCCACCTGTTCGTCGCCGGCGGCGACGCGGGCCGATTCTCCGCGTTCCTCCCCGGCTGGGGCCACATGACGTCACCGGTGCTGAGAGCCATCGACGGCTCGGCGCCGGCAGGCACCCACGCCTGCGTGGATGGCACGTGCGAGCTGTAGCGGGTCGTGGACAACACGTTGACGGCCGCAATCATGCCGGTTTCGCCGGAAGGTATGATGTAGCAGGATGTCACGGACATCGCCGTCCTGGTCCATCGCCCACCGGAGAAACCGTCGGCGGTCAGGGGTCGGGACGCAGCCTTCATGCGCGCGTGGCCGGCCCGGTACCCGGGCGCCGCACCAGGGAGCGTTGTCATGACCGGGCAGCATACGTACGACGCCATCGCCGAACGCTACCGCGATTCGAAGTGGCTCTTGTTCCGCCACTTCATCGAGCGGTACACGCTGTTCGAGGCGCTGGGCGATCTGCAGGGCTGCACAGTGCTGGACCTGGCCTGCGGCGAAGGGGTCTACGCTCGCCAGTTCAAGCGGTCCGGCGCGGCGGAGGTGACCGGCGTCGACCTCTCGCAGGCCATGATCGCGCTGGCCGAGGCCGAGGAGCGATCCGATCCGCTGGGCTGCCGATACGTCCAGGAGGACGCGGGGGCATTCACGCCGGCCGAGCCGGTCGACATCGTGACCGCTATCTACCTGCTGAACTACGCCCGCACCCGGGAGGATCTGGACCGCTTCTGCCAGGCCTGCTTCCGGGCGCTACGGCCGGGCGGCCGGTTCGTCGGCTTCAACGACAACGTCCGGAACCCGCCCAGACCGGGCGTGTCGCTGGCGAAGTACGGCTTCGATCGGACCTGCGCGCATCCGCCGCGGGAAGGCGAAGTCATCCGCTACCGCATGACCAACCACGACGACCAGGCGTTCGAGTTCGACAACTACTACCTCGCCCCGGCCACGTACGAGGCGGCGGCGCGCGACGCCGGATTCCACGACTTTCGCTGGATCGACGCGGCGCTGGACCCGTCAGAGCGGGACGACCGCTACTGGGACAACTTTCTGACTCACGCGCCACTCACGGCTTTCAGCGCGTCGAAGCCGTGACCCGTACGACCTGCGCCGGCGTGCGGTCCGAGGGCCACATGAGCAACCACTCCATCCTCCCGTCCGGCCAGGTCGTGTTCGATCCCCGCGGTGTCGTCACGGCGGCGACCGTCACCCTGGCGCCGCGTCTGGAGCGTCTCGAGGGCGCCCGACTCGGGGTGCTCGACAACGCGAAGTGGAACGCTTCTGCGTTGTTACGGCGCATCGTGACGCACCTCGAGGCGGACGCCGCCCCCGCGGCCGTCAACCGCTATGCGAAGGACAGCTTTTCCCGCGCGGCGCCAGACACGCTGCTCGATCGCATCGCCGCCGAGAACGACGCCGTCATCACCGCGATAGGCGATTGAGGATCCTGCACGTCGTGCAGTCTGCACGACGCGGTCGGACTGGAGACACGCGGCGTCCCGGCCGCGGTCGTCATCACCGGGGCGTTCGCGCATGAAGCGGACGTCCAGCGTGCCGCGCTCGGCGCCGCGCGTCTCGACCCGGTGGTGATCACCCATCCATTGAGTACGCTGTCGGACGAAGACATCGACGCGCGGGCGAGGGAGGCGGCGCCACAGATCCGCACCATCCTGCTCGGCCGGTGACGGCGGTCCGGTCTCCGTCCGCGGGCGGCCCGGCCGTGCCGGCGCTGCCACACGGTAGGATCAGGGACACGGAGGAACGATTCGGCATGCTCGTCCATCTCGCCTACGGCCGATCGGGACTGCCGGTCGAGTTTCCGGAGGACCGCACGACGGTCATCGAGCCGACCTACGTCGCCGGGCTGCCGGACCAGCAGGGCGCAATCAGGGCAGCGTTGAACCGTCCGATCGGCGCCGCACCGCTGCGCGAGCTGGTCGGCGCCGGCCAGACCGTCGCCGTGTCGGTCTGCGACATTACCCGGCCGATGCCGAGCGCGACCCTCTTGCCGGTTCTGCTGGATGAACTGTCGCACGTGCCGGTCGAGCAGATCGCCATCATGATCGCCAGCGGCACCCACCGAGCGACCACCCGCGGCGAGCTCATCGAGATGTTCGGCGAAGAGATCGTCGACCGCAACCGCATCGTCGTGCACGACGCGTTCGACGACGACCAGCTCGTCTCGCTCGGCGAGGTGGAGGGGGGCATTCCGGTCTGGCTGAACCGCACCTGGACCGACGCGGACATCCGCATCACGACCGGGTTCGTCGAACCGCACTTCTTCGCCGGCTTCAGCGGCGGCCCGAAGATGGTGGCGCCCGGACTGGCGGGGTTCAAGACGATCATGCGGCTGCACGACGCCGAGATGATCCGCAGCCCGCGGGCCCGCTGGGGGGTCACCGAGGGCAATCCGATTCATGACGGCATCCGCCGGATCGCGGCGCTGTCCCGCGTGGATTTCAGCGTCGATGTCGCCATCAACCGCGACCGGCAGATCACCCATGTCGCCGCCGGCGAACTGTTCGCGGTGCACCGCGCCGTGCGCTCCGTTGTCAGGCGGAACGCGATGCAGGCGTTCTCGGCGCCGTTCGACGTCGTGGTCACCACCAACAGCGGCTACCCGCTCGACCAGAACCTCTACCAGGCGGTGAAGGGCATGTCGGCGGCGGCCCAGGTGGTCAAGCCGCGGGGGGTCATCGTGTGCGCCGCCGAGTGCGCGGACGGCTACCCGGACCATGGGGAATATCTGGACATCCTGACGCAGCGCGACACGGCGGAGGAGCTGCTGGACATGATCAACGCACCGGGCCACAATCGCCACGACCAGTGGGAGGTGCAGGTCCAGGCGCAGATCCAGCAACGGGCCCAGGTGTTGCTGCACGCCGGCGGCCTCTCGGACGAGCAGGTGCGCTCGGCGCATCTGACACCGATCGACGATGTCGGCGCCGCCACCCTCGACGCGCTCGACCGTCGGGGACCGGACGCCCGGGTCTGCGTCCTGCCGGAAGGGCCGCAGACGATTCCGTATCTGGCCGAGGACGCCCCATGCACATGAAGAGGTGCGCTGGCGCGGCGGCGGCCCTGCCAATTGCGGTCCTGGCGGCTTGCGCCGGCCCCGCGTCCCCCACGACCGGGGAACAGGTCGATGGGCTGGTCGGCGAGCTGGTGGCGGCCACGGCGCCGGGCTGCGCCGTCGGGGTCGCGCGGGGCGACACCGTCCTCTACGCGCAGGGCTACGGCCTCGCGAATCTCGACCACGGGGTTGCAATCACCCCGGACACCGTCTTCGATGTCGGATCGGTCACCAAGCAGTTCACCGCCGCGAGCATCGTGCTGCTGTCGCTGGACGGCGCCCTGTCTCTCGGCGACGACGTGCGGACCTATCTGCCGGAACTGCCGGACTACGGCCAGACGATCACCATCGACCACCTGCTGCATCACACCAGCGGGGTGCGCGACTACCTGAACCTGATGGCGCTGGGCGGACGGGAGTTCTACGCGCCGATCAGCCACCTGGACATCGTCGAACTGCTGGCCAGGCAGCGCGGCCTCAACAGCCCGCCGGGCGACCGCTACAGCTACAGCAACACCGGCTACATGCTGCTGGCCACCATCGTGGAACGCGTCTCGGGCCAGACCTTCGGCACGTTCGCCCGCGAGCGGATCTTCGACCCGCTGGGCATGACCGCCACCTTCCTGTACGAAGACGCCGAACAGGTCGTGCCTCACCGCGCGACCGGCTACGCTCCGGACGCCGGCGACCGCTTCCGGATGGTCCACAACTTCAGCTTCGCCACCGCGGGTGACGGCCAGCTCTACACGACGGTCGGTGACCTGCTGCGCTGGAGCCACGCGTTCACCACGGACCAGGTGGCCGGTCCTGACTTCACCGCCGTGATGCTGACCCCCGGCACACTGGCCACCGGCCAGGCGACGCGCTACGGCGCCGGTCTCGCCCTCGGCGAGTACCGCAGCCTGGCCACGAACGGCCATGGCGGCAGCACCTGGGGCTTTCGCGCGCAGCTCGTGCGGTTTGCGGACCACGGACTCTCCGTCGCGGTGCTCTGCAATCGTGAGGACGTGAACCCGGGCCGGCTGGCGAACGGCATCGTCGATCTCTACCTCGCGGAGCACCTCGGACCCGCCCTCGAGCCGGGCAGCCTCCGGCCGCGCCGCGGCGGCCCGCGCCGCGAGGTGGCAGCGGACACGACCCGGATCGTTCCGGGAGACTACGAGGGCAGCTTCTACAGCGAGGAACTGGACGCGCGCCATCACATCGGTCTCGACGGCGGTGCACTCAGCGTCCGCATCGAACGCTGGCCGCCGCTGGTCCTGATTCGGACCGGCGGCGACCGTTTCGCCGGCATCGACTTCCCGGCCTGGACCGGCCCGCGCCGCGTGGCCCTGGAATTCAGACGAAGTGCGCGCGGCGCGGTCGTCGGCTTCACGCTATCGGCCGGCCAGGCGCGCGATATCGAGTTCGTCCGGTTGCCCGAGGGGGCGCCGTAGCCCCTGGCGAAACGACACCGTTGTAGGGGCACCCCTTGTGGGTGCCCGCCCCCGCCGGAACGACACCGTCGTAGGGGCACCCCTTGTGGGTGCCCGCCCCCGGCGAAACGACACGGTTGTAGGGGCACCCCTTGTGGGTGCCCGCCCCCGCCGGAACGACACCGTCGTAGGGGCGCCCCTTGTGGGTGCCCGCCCCCGCCGGAACGACACCGTCGTAGGGGCACCCCTTGTGGGTGCCCGCCCCCGCCGGAACGACACCGTCGTAGGGGCGCCCCTTGTGGGTGCCCGCCCCCGGCGAAACGACACGGTTGTAGGGGCACCCCTTGTGGGTGCCCGCCCCCGCCGGAACGACACCGTCGTAGGGGCGCCCCTTGTGGGTGCCCGCCCCGTATGGGTGCCCGCTGCTGGCGGAACGACACCGCAGACCGGACAGGGCAACCACAAGGGTTGCCCCTACTACCCGCCGGCGACAGAGCCGGGCGGGGCGCGCCTACCGGTTCTCCGGGTCAAGGGCCCACCGCGCCGGATTGTTGAGGATGTACTGTCGGATTTCCCGCAGCGACTCGTCGTGCCGTATGACGTGTTCGTAGTAATTGCGTTGCCACAGACGGTCTGAAAACCGTGGCCATGCGAGCGTCTTGACGCCCCGCAGGTATTTGACCGTGGTCAATGATTTGTAGGCGCCAACGACATCTCCCAACGTCGGGAACGACCTTGTGGCTGTCTTGTTGGATGGAGTCGCCACCGTTTCTGTCACGCCGTCCCGGGAAGGGGCGCCCCATGCGGGCGCCTTTGCGGATTGACCCATCATGGCGATACCGTGAAGATGATTCGGCATGATTACAAAGACGTCGATATCGATGCCTGGGAACCGGTACGGCAAGGCCTCCCACTCCCTGTGGGCCAACTTCCCTGCGTCGTTCAAACGCATCTCATCGCCAACAACTTCACCGAATAAACACAATCGGTTCTGGACAACTATCGTAACGAAGTAGGCGCCCGCAAGGGCGTAGTTGTATCGTTTCAGGCGAAGCTGACGGCGGCGTTCGTTTCGGTCATGGTCGCTGTCCGACACGTCCATTGCCAAATCCAAGATTGCAACATTCACACCAAGACCGGACAGGGCAACCACAAGGGTTGCCCCTACGCTGCACGGCGGCGACTGAGCCGGGCGCGGGCGTGCACCGCGCCGCGCGCAACACGCGCCGCACGCCGGACAGGGCAACCACAAGGGTTGCCCCTACGCTGCACGGCGGCGACTGAGCCGGGCGCGGGCGTGCACCGCGCCGCGCGCAACACGCGCCGCACGCCGGACAGGGCAACCACAAGGGTTGCCCCTACGCTGCACGGCGGCGACAGAGCCGGGCGCGGGCGTGCACCGCGCCGCGCGCAACACATGCCGCACGCCGGACAGGGCAACCACAAGGGTTGCCCCTACGCTGCCCGCCGGCGACTGAGCCGGGCGCGGGCGTGCACCGCGCCGCACGCAACACATGCCGCACGCCGGACAGGGCAACCACAAGGGTTGCCACTACGCTGACCGCCGGTGACGGGGCCGGGCGCGGGCGTGCATCGCGCCGCGCGCAACACATGCCCCACGCCGGACAGGGCAACCACAAGGGTTGCCCCTACGCTGACCGCCGGCGACAGAGCCGGGCGCGGGCGTGCATCGCGCCGCACGCAACACATGCCGCACGCCGGACAGGGCAACCACAAGGGTTGCCCCTACGCCATACCCGACCGGACAGGGCAACCATAAGGGTTGCCCCTACGCGGCTCGGTTACGTTGCGCTGGCTCGCAGAGCGCGCACCAGCGATACCGCCATCATCACGAACACGGCCAGGAGCGGCACCGACGCGAGGAGCGAGGCGGTGCGCATCGGATCGAGCCCGCCAATCCGCATCAATGCCAGCGGCAGCAGGGCCAACGCGAAGGCCCAGAACATGCGATGCCAGCGCTCCGGCTCCTCGTCATGGATCATTCCGGTGGACGCACTTGACGCCAGCGCGTAGGCCGCCGAGTCGTAGGTCGTCGCGAGAAACACGAGACCCGCAACGCAGAAGACGCCCAGCACCAGCCCACCGGCGGGAAGCGAGGCGATCACGGCCGCAATCGCCGCCGGTTCCCCCTGTTCGAACACCAGCCCGGTCACGTCGAGCAGCCCGTTCAACTCCAGGTGCAGCGCGTAGTTGCCGAGAATGCCGTAGTACACCGCGCACCCCAGACTGCCCCACCCCAGCATCCCCAGCACGACTTGCCGGATGGTGCGGCCCTCCGAAATCCGCGCCACGAAAATGCCCATGAACGGACCGATGGCAATCCACCAGGCCCAGTAGAAGACGGTCCAGTCCTCGATGAACCGGGAATCGGCCAGCGGGTCGGTCCACGTGTTCATCCGCAGGAACTGATACACGAGCAGACCAGCGCTGTTGCTCGCCATCTTGAGGATGAACAACGTCGGCCCGGCCAGGAGCACGAAGACCAGGAACGCCTTGGTGATGGCGACGTTCACGTTGCTGAGCCGCCGGATGCCCCGATCGAGCCCCATGTAGACACTGGCCGAAAACAGCAGCGCGCACACACCGACGACAGCCGCCTGGAGCCCGAACGAGCTGTCGACCCCGACCAGGCGTCCGAGCCCGGCCGCGATCATCGGCGTACCGAAGCCCAGCGAGGTGCCGGCGGCGCCGAGGACCCCGACGATGAACAGGGTGTCGATCATCCGTCCCACGACGCCGGTCGTTCCGTGCCGCAACACCATGTGGCACGCGCTGCTCACCCGCATGTGCGGTTGCCGGCCCACGTAGAAGGCATGACCGATCGCCAGGGTCGGCAGACAGTAGAACGCCCACCCGGTCGGACCCCAGTGGAACATGCCGTAGGTCGCGGCCCACTCGGCCGCCTCGGCCGATCGGGGCTCGACGCCGAACGGCGGCCCCACGTAGTAGTGCGCCCACTCGACCGTGCCCCAGTAGAGAATGCCGGTCGCCACCCCGGCGCAGAACAGCATCGACACCCAGCTTGCGGTCGAGAATCGGGGGGGCTGGCCAAGCGTGCCGAGCACGACGGCGCCGTATCGACCGAGGGCCAGCCAGAGCACGAACCCCAGCACGGCGGTGCCCGCCCAGATGTAGACCACCCCGAGTTGCTGAGTCAGGAATTCGTACCACACATCGACCAGCCGGCCGCCCGCCTCGGGCCAGACCATGAGGGGTCCGGCGATCGCGGCCAACGTGGCGAGCGCGGTCGCGAAGATGGGCCAATCTGTCTTGGAAATGGCGTAACCTTGGGAAAGTCCGGCCCATTATACCGTTCGGTCGGACCCCGTCCGGTTGGCGGGACCAACGCGGCCGTGGCCACGCGAACGCGGCCGCGCGGTAGCGCAGGTGCGGCCACCCGGACCTTCGCGGTGTCTAACTGGGTGTCTGACAACGGAACGGACCGCTCCGATGACCCCAGCCCAACGGCCACTCCTCGCGCTGGCGACCCTGCTTGTCCTGTCCTCCTGCGCCGCCGCACCGCCGCCGGTAGTGTCCACGCTGCCGCCACTTGGCGATGCCGAAATCGCCGCCGCCGCCGCGCTGGAGTCCCGGGGCTGTTACCGCTGTCTGCTCGAGGCGCGCGCATTCTATGAAGACCTCGTCGAGACGACGGCGGACCAGACCGCCGTCACGGCAGGCCTGTTTCGCACGACGCTGCTGATCGGCATGCGGGAACGCGAACTCGGGCTACCCGCAGGCGGGTCGTTAGACCGCGCCGCCGAGCTGGCGAGTCGCGTCACCGAACCGGACGAGTGGTCGACCTATGTCGAAATCGCCCGGACGACGGCCTGGCAGCGCGTCGGTGTCCCGAAGTCTCTGCTTGACGAGAACACCGCCGAGCGCACCAGCGCCTACCTGTGGCGGGACACGTGGAACGCGATGCTGCAGCCGCAGGTGGGCGCCAACCCGCTGGCCGCCTACCTGTATCTGACGCTCAACTGCAACGAACGCTGGCTCTCTGAACATCCGGAACTGGCCGAGGTGCTGTCCGCTCACGACGACCACCTGTTCGTACGCTACCGCTACGCGCTCTGCTCGGGCGGCATGGTGGAGCTGTCGGCCGTCCTGACCTTCGAGCCGCGCTTCACCGAGATGAAGTTCTTTCTGGCCCGCCTGGCCCAGCGCGACGGCACACCCGGTCTGGCCGAGTTCCACTTTCAGGAAACATACAATGAGTGGCCCGACTGGCCCGCGCCCGCGCTGTCGCTGGGGGACCTCGCCCTCGAGGCCGAAGACTACGAGGCTAGTGTTCCCTTCTACGACCATACGCTGTCGCTGGTGACCGACCAGCGCGAAGCGCTGCTGGGCAAGGCGAAGGCGTTGAGTTATCTTGACCGGTTTACTGAAGCTGTTCCCCTGCTGGACCGGATGATCGAGCTGGGCACGTGGTACATGGGGGACGCCTACTTCTGGCGCGCCTGGAACCGGTTCAGCCTGGGTTCCATTGCGTCCGCCGGCGAAGATATCGAGCAGGCGAAAAGCTACAACAGGGACGCGGCGGCCCTGACGCTGTCCGGTCAGATTGCAATCGAGCAGGACCGGCTGGAGGACGCCCGGCGAGAGCTCGAGACCGCGCTGGATCTGAACCCGTACGCGTGTGACGCCGCGTTCCACCTGGGCCGGCTGCACATCATCGAGACGCGCTGGCCGGACACCGGACAGGCATTCGACCGGGCGAACCGCTGCTACGTCACGTTCGTGGGGAGTTACGGGGCCGATCTCGAGCGTCTTCGTCAAGACCCCGCGATTCCGGAAGACCGGCGCGCCCGGTTGATCGCGCGTCTTGAAGCGAAGCTTGCAACTACACGCCGCCAGGCCGCGACCTCGGCCTACAACGCCGCGCTCGGCTTCGCCAATGCGCAGATGCTGGAGGAGGCGACGGTGAACGCCCGGCAGGCCGCCGTGCACCCCGACTACGCCGACCGCGCGGATGCGCTGCTGGCGCGGATTGACGAACGCCGGTAACCGCCCTCGACCAGGCGTCGACGCGCAATGAAAAACGGCCGGGCCCCGCGGGGACCCGGCCGTTCTTGTTATCGCAAATCCTGCGGCACGCGGCTACTACTCGTCGTTCGTCTCCGTCAGACCGTCAACCGTGCCGTAGTAACCGAGCATCATCTCTTCCCAGGTCTGATCGCCCCAGCGCACAGCGGACGTCGGGTCCGGATTGTGCCGGTTGTTCGTCGAATTGTCGTAGGTGAACACGGCCTGCAACTCGGAGCCGGCCGGCATGAAGATCGGCTCTTCAAGACGGTACCTGAGCTGCCAGTTGAAGTCGTAGTTCGGCACCCAGAGCGCAACCTCTTCACGACCGTCCGCGTACTTCACGATGTACTTGGCCGACTTTCCGCGCACGTGCATGTGCGGCATCATCGACGACAGGTAGGTGTCGTTTTCGATCTTGCGGCTGGCCGTCACCTCGTAGTTCGGGTTGCCGGGCTCGATCTGGAACATCAGATTCGCCACCTGGCCGCCGCCGGCCCGACGCCGCGTGGAGTCCGGTTCGCGCGTCAGCACCACGCCCCAACTGCTCTGGTCCAGCACCGGTTCGCCGATAGTCGTGTAGTGCATCTGGGCTTCGATGTCGGCGCCCTTCGGCAGCCGCACTGCGACTCCCTCCGGGTAGACGGTGCCGAGCCGGTTGGGCACATACCCGCCCACGCTGGCGCCGCGCGCCCGGGTTCTGTTCCCGTCACGCTGGAGCTTCACCTCGGCCGTCGCCGGAATCCCGTCGTCCTCCACGACCTGGGCGATCACGTGGTGAAGCACGCGCCGGTCGCCCGGACGGAACTCGTGCGCCGAAATCCAGGTGTCCTGCTCGAGATTCGTCGGCACGGTCACGTAGGAGTAGGGGACCGTCCCATCCGCCGGCACCTCGAACGGCTCGAGCATGGTGAAAATCAGGTCGGGCTCGCCGATGGACCAGCCCTCGGCGAACTGCGGCACGTCGGGCATTTCGGCGTCGTTGCCCCGGGGAGCCCCGCCATCGACCCAGGCGGCGATCGTGTCGATCTCGCTCTGGGTGAGACTGGCGTCGTTCTTGTACGCCCGGATGCTGCTGTCAGCGCCCCACGGCGGCATCTCGCGTGCAAGCACCTTGCTCTTGACCGCACGCGCCCAGGGGCGGGCGTCGTCGTAGGTGATCAGCGACATCGGCGCCAGATGATTCGGCCGATGGCACGCCACACAGTTGTCGTACAGAATCGGCGCCACGTCCTTGGCGAACGTTGGCGTCACTTCCTCTGCCGCCGCGCCGGCGGCGCCCGCGTGGCCCAGCACCAGCGCGATTACACCCAGACCGGCCAGCATCGTGCGTCCTCGCATCACACTCTCCCCTTTCGCGCGGCTGCACCGCGCGCTGTGTACAATTCGCTGCTTCTCAAGTATCGCCGATAAGAATGAAAAGTCCAGCAACATTTTTCACCGTGTCGGGCGCTGCCGCACGCGCACATGGCGACAGTGCCGCGTCAGCCTTGCGCACCGGCGCTTGACCCTACCGTCGACTAGTCCGTAGATTCAGCGACGGACTCGCGCTCACTCGACGAACGGGATTCATCACGCTCATGCCGGATGCCGGGTTCCAGACGTTCGCCGCACCGCACCTCGTCGCGATGGCGTTGACGCTCGCGCTGCCGCTGCTCCTCGCGGTGATCGTGCAACGCGCAGACTCCGAGACGGTCACCGCCGCGGTCAGCTATCTGTTGGCCGGCGTGCTCCTGTTCAACGAAGCGACCCGCTGGGGCGTCCAGATCGCCGAAGTTGGAGTGAGCGGCTTCGTGCAGGACCACCTGCCACTCCATGTCTGCGGCATCGCAGTCTTCCTCACGGCCGCGGCCCTGCTCTTTCGCCACCAGCGAGCATACGAGGTGGTCTATTTCTGGGGTCTGGTCGGCGCCTCGAACGCCGTCATCACCCCGGGCGGACTGGAGGCGGGTTTCCCCGAATACCGCTTTTTCCAGTACTTCACTGCCCATTCGGGCATCGTCGCGGGGGTGCTCTTCGCCACCTGGGGTCTGCGGATGCGGCCGACGCTCGGCGGGCTCGTCCGCGCCTTCGTCGCCCTCAACGTCTTCGCGGTGTTCGTGGCCGTCGTCAACGTCGTTCTGGGGTCGAACTACATGTTTCTCTCGGCGCCGCCTGCAGAGACGGTCTCGCCCTTCTTCTTCGCCCCCTGGCCGTGGTACATCCCCATTCTCGATGTGGTTGCACTGGCCCTGTTCTTTGTCGTCTATTCTCCGTTCCACGTCACGAAGCGGTGGCGTTCTCGGAGATGAGCCGGTCGCCGACCGCCGTCGGCACGAACCTCGCCAGACCCGGTGACGCGCGATCGGACGGACTATACTGTGGCGGCCGCATCGACGATCGGCGCAACGGCCAGCCACCCGGACCGAGACATGGACTTCGCCTATTCCGCACGCACCAAGGACCTCGAACAGCGCCTGCTGACCTTCATGGACGCGGTGATCTATCCCAACGAAGCGGTATACGCCAGTCAGGTCGCGTCCGCATCGAACCGCTGGGAATCGCCGCCGGTCATGGAGGAGCTGAAGACGCACGCGCGGGCGGCCGGCCTGTGGAACCTTTTCTTACCGGAGAGCGAGCTCGGCGCCGGGTTGACCAACCTCGAATACGCGCCGCTGTGCGAGATCCTGGGGCGGTCGCCGATCGCGCCGGAAGCCTGCAACTGCTCTGCGCCGGACACCGGCAACATGGAGACGCTCGTGCGGTACGGGTCCGACGCCCAACGGGAGAGATGGCTCATCCCGCTTCTCGAGGGTCGTATCCGATCGGCCTACGCAATGACCGAGCCGGCGGTCGCTTCGTCGGACGCCACGAACATCAAGGCGCGAATCGAACGCGACGGCGACCACTACGTGGTCAACGCGCACAAGTGGTGGGCGTCAGGCGCCGGCGACACCCGCTGCAAGATCTTCATCCTCATGGGCAAGACGGACCCCACGGCGGCCAGGCACCGGCAACAGTCGATGATTCTCGTGCCGGCCGACGCGCCGGGAGTCACCCTGGTGCGTCCGTTGACGGTGTTCGGCTACGACCACGCGCCGCACGGGCATTTCGAGGTCACGTTCGACGACGTCCGCGTGCCGGCGGCCAACCTGCTGCTCGGTGAGGGACGCGGGTTCGAGATCGCCCAGGGGCGGCTGGGGCCCGGACGCATCCATCACTGCATGCGACTGATCGGGCTGGCCGAGCGTGCGCTCGAGGCGATGTGCGCGCGATCCCGAACCCGCGTGGCGTTCGGCCGCACGCTGGCCGAGCAGGGCGTGGTGATGCAGCAGATCGCCGACTCGCGGATGGAGATCGAGCAGGCGCGGCTCCTGACCCTGAAGGCGGCGCACATGATGGACACCGTCGGGAACAAGGTCGCGCGGGCCGAGATCGCCATGATCAAGGTCGTGGCGCCGAACATGGCGCTGCAGGTCATCGACCGCGCCATACAGGTGCACGGCGGCGCCGGCATCTGCGACGATTTCGGGTTGTCGGCCGCCTGGGCCCACGCCAGAACCCTGCGTCTGGCGGACGGCCCCGACGAGGTGCACAGCCGCGCCGTCGCGCGGATCGAGCTGAAGAAGCACTAGTGCTGCGGCATATTTTAACATTAGGACTATCGGGGAACTCGTCTCGAACCGAGAGAGTTCTCATGCCACAGAAAAGGTACATCGTTCGACTCACCGCCGAGGAACGCGAGGTCTGTCAGCAGACGGTCCGCAAGCTCAAGGGCAGCAGCGAGAAGGTACGCCGCGCGCAGATTCTCTTGCAGGCCGATGCGGACGGACCGGGGTGGACCGACCAGCAGATCGCCGACGCCTTTTCGTGCCGCACCAAGACGGTCGAAAACATTCGCCAACGATGCGTACTGGCAGGATTCGAGCGGGCGCTGGAACGCAAACGACGGCCGTCGCCCCCGGTCCCCAAGCTGCTCGACGGCGAACAGGAAGCGCAGGTCATCGCCCTGCGTCTGGGCCCGCCCCCCAAGGGCTACGCCAACTGGTCGTTGCGGCTGCTGACGCGGCGGGTCGTCGAGTTGCAGATCGTCGAGTCGGTCAGCCGCGAGACCCTCCGGCGGACGCTAAAAAAAACGGGATGACCCGGCGGAAAATCGAGTACTGGGTGATCCCGCCGGAGGCCGACGCCGAGTTCGTGGCGCACATGGAGCAGGTCTTGGACACCTATGCGCAACCGTACGACCCGGCTTGCCCGGTCGTGTGCATGGATGAGCAGCCGGTGCAACTGGTCAAGGAAACGCGCCCGCCGATGGCCGCCACGCTGGCGCGGCCCCGCCGCGTCGACTACGAGTACGAACGGGCCGGCACGGCCTCGGTCTTCCTGTTCAGCGAGCCGCTGGCGTGTTGGCGGCGGGCGACGGCGCGGGCCCGGCGGACGAAGGCGGACTGGGCGGTGGAGGTCGCCGACCTGTTGGAGGGCCGCTACGCCGACTGCCCGAAAGTCACCCTGGTGTGCGACAACCTCAACACGCACACGCCCGGCGCCTTCTACGAGGTGTTCGAGCCGGCCCGGGCTCGGGAACTGGTTCGTCGCCTCGAGTTCCGCTACACGCCGAAGCACGGGAGCTGGCTGAACATCGCCGAGAACGAACTGAGTTCGATGACGCGTCAATGCCTGGACGGGCGCCGCATTGGCGACCTCGAGACGCTGCACGGCGAAGTGTCGGCGTGGTCCACCGACGTCACTGCTACGCAACGCGGTGTCGACTGGCAGATGCAGGTCGACGATGCGCGCCGCAAACTCAAGTCCGTCTATCCGAATATTATAATGTGACAGACCACTAGCAGCCCGTGGCAGAACCGCGCGTCGCACCGAGATCGGCGATGCGCCCGCTGAGCATACCTGTAGGGGCAACCCTTGTGGTTGCCCTGTTCGTCAGCCGGAACAACGAAGATCAGCGGGATGCAGCGCCGGCCGAATGCAGCGGGGCTTTTGCCACGGGCTGCCAGGGCTGAGGCTATTTACGCGAAGACCATCGTCACGGTCTCCGCGACACAGGCCGGCTTCGCCTCGCCCTCGATCTCGACGACGAATCGGCTGTTGAACCGGATGGTCCCGGGCGCCGTGCGGGTCACGGCGAGAAGTGTCTGCACACCACGGACCCGCGCCCCGGCGCGCACGGCATTCGGGAAGCGCACCTTGTTCACCCCGTAGTTGATCGCCCGGGAGACGCCGTGCAACTCGGCAATCTGGCGTTGAAAGTGCGGTATCAGCGACAACGTGAGAAAGCCGTGCGCGATCGTCGTCCCGTAGGGCGATTCCCGGACGGCGCGCTCGGTATCGATGTGAATCCACTGGGGATCCAGGGTCACGTCGGCGAAGCGGTCGATCATCTCCTGGGTGACCGCAAGCCACTCGCTGGCTCCCAATTCCGTCCCGGCCAGCGAGACGAGCATGTCCAGACCATCGATTGCGCGCATGTATCTCCTATTCCCCTCGACGAAAGACCTCAGCGCCACCCGCGGCTGCGGCTGCTAGTATAGGCGTCCGGGTGCTTCAGGGAGAAACCTCAGCCATGCCAGACGCAGTCATCGTCTCCACCGCCAGAACCCCGATCGGCAAGGCGTTTCGAGGCGCGTTCAACAACACCCACGGCGCCGTCCTGACGGCGCACGCGATCACCCACGCCGTCGAACGCGCCGAGGTCGACGCGGCCGAGGTCGAGGACGTGGTGATCGGCTGCGGGTTGCCGGAAGGCGCCACCGGGCACAACGTGGCGCGGCTGTCCGCGATCCGGGCCGGGCTTCCGGTGACGACCGCCGGCACGACGATCAACCGGTACTGCAGCTCGGGTCTGCAGGCGATCAGCGTCGCGGCGCAACGGGTGCTCACCGACCGCGTGCCGGTCATGGTCGCCGGAGGCGTCGAGTCGATCAGCCTCGTCCAGAACACCCTCAACCAGCAGCACTTCACGGAAGAGTGGCTCATGCGCCACAAGCCCGAGCTGTGGATGAGCATGATCGACACCGCCGAGATCGTCGCGGCCCGCTACAACGTCTCCAGGGAGGCGCAGGACGAGTACGCCGTCACGAGCCAGCAACGCACCGCCGCCGCGCAGGACGCAGGCCGGCTCGATGCCGAGATCGTACCGCTGACCACCACCAAAATGGTCACGAACAAGGAGACCGGCGAGACCCGCGAAGTAGAGGTGACCCTCACCAGCGATGAAGGCAACCGTCCGGGCACCACATTCGAGGCGCTCTCCGGATTGACACCGGTGATGGGCGAGGACAAGTGCATCACCGCCGGCAACGCGAGCCAGTTGTCCGATGGCGCGTCG
Source organism: Vicinamibacterales bacterium (assembly GCA_965220695.1). Lineage (GTDB taxonomy): Bacteria > Acidobacteriota > Vicinamibacteria > Vicinamibacterales > UBA8438 > UBA9620. The sequence continues at coordinate 3,160,579 of OZ244838.1, forward strand.
GCGTGCGTCGTCATGGACGGCGCACTTGCGTCGCGGCGCGGGCTCGACCCCCTCGGCATCTACCGCGGCCTGGCGGTAACCGGGTGCGAGCCGGACGAGATGGGTATCGGGCCGGTGTTCGCCGTGCCCAGACTGCTCGCGCGGCACGGTTTGACGGTGGACGACATCGATCTGTGGGAGCTAAATGAGGCGTTCGCCGTCCAGACGGTGTATTGCCGCGACCGTCTCCGCCTCCCGATGGAGAAGCTCAACGTCGACGGCGGATCGATCTCCGTCGGCCATCCCTACGGCATGAGCGGCGCACGGCTGGTGGGCCATGCATTGATCGAGGGAAAGCGCCGGGGGGCCCGGTATGTCGTCGTGACGATGTGCATCGGCGGCGGCATGGGGGCAGCCGGTCTGTTCGAGATCGCCTGAGCACCGTGACCCGCGCCGCCGACTCCGAGGTGATCGCCGTCCGGGCAGACGAGCAACTCGATCTGACCCGGCTCGAACCGTGGCTCCGGGCACACCTGCCAGACGCGGCGGGCCGGTTGACCATCCGGCAGTTCGGCGGCGGCCACGCCAACCTGACCTACCTCCTGCGATTCGGCGACACCGAGTATGTGCTGCGGCGTCCGCCGCTGGGCCCGGTCGCACCGTCGGCGCACGACATGCAGCGGGAACACCGCGTGCTGGCGCGTCTGGGCGCGGCATTCCCGCTGGCGCCCGCGAGCTACGCGCTCTGTACCGACCCCGGCGTGCTCGGCGTCGATTTCCACGTCATGGAGCGACGGCACGGCATCGTGATCCGCCGCGAACTGCCGCCGGAGCTGCAAGGCGATCCTGAACGCAATCGCCGTGTCGGAGAGATGATCGTCGACGTGCTGGCCGACCTGCACCAGGTGGACCCGGCCGCGGTCGGACTGGGCGATCTGGGCCGGCCGGCCGGATTCATACAGCGGCAGCTCGACGGCTGGGGGCGGCGATGGCACGCGGCGAAGCACACGGAGGTCGCGGACATCGACCGTATCCTGGGGTGGCTGCAGGCATCGACGCCCGCGGCGCAGGTCACCGCACTGTTGCACAACGACTACAAGCTGGACAACCTGCTGGTGGGCGCCGCCGACCCGGCGACGCCGGTCGCGGTGCTGGACTGGGACATGACCACGCGCGGTGATCCGCTGATGGACCTTGGCTATCTCTTGAACTTCTGGAACGAGGCGGAGGACGACCCGCGCTGGCATCACGTGTCGCGGATGCCGACCGACCACGCCGGGTTCCCGACACGTGCCGAAGTGGTCGAGCGCTACGCGCGCAGGACCGGTCTGCAACTCGACGCCGTCACCTGGTACCACGTCTTCGGCGTGTTCAAGCTCGCCGTCATCGTCCAGCAGATCTATATCCGGTATCTGAGGGGACAGACTCGGGACCAGCGCTTCGCCGGCTACGACGAACGGGTGCGCGATCTGGCGAGAAAGGGTGTCGAGCTGATGAGCGCCGCGCCAGGCTCGGCGGCCTGATCAGAACGGTCTGTATATCACCATCGCCACCGCCAGTACGATGGCGGCGGTGGCGATGGTCGCCAGCATTGGGATTTGACCACTCATCCGGAACGCCATGCCGGTGAGCCCGGAAAGCACGAGCCAGCAAACGACCTTCACCATCGCCCAGCCGGGGAACCCGAGCCCCATCATCCCCATGACCCCGAAGCCGCTGATGAAGACCAGCAGGCTCAGCACGCCCGACTGCATGAGGAACGTGCGCCGGCGCTCGGCGGCCGGCGCCGCGAAGGCCGCGAACGTCACACCGGCAAGCAGGATGACGGAGATGAGATGCAGCAACAGGAAAAGTTGAAGGTTCATGCGCTTTTTGCCTAATTGTCCTGCTGGTTCGTCAGGCCGACCGCGGCAGTGTAGCTGAGTTCGGCGTCGTACTCGAGCACGGTACGCTCGACGCTGGTGATCACCTCGTTCAAGGTCATCGCCGCCTCATTCGACCCGGCGCCGAACGCACGCAGGATTCCCCCGCGATCAAGTTCTCCATAACTGCGGAGATTCTCGACGATCTGCCAGACCACCGGCCCAGGGCCGAACTGGCGCTGGTACACCCCGAACACGACCCCCGCGTTACGGAACGTCTCGACGTTGTCGCGCAGGAATGCTTCGAAGTCAGCGCCGCGTCCGGTCGCCACCTGCACGGTCGTCACGCGGGCGATCGACAACCCGCTGACGTCGTCGGATTCGACGCTCAGGTCCGGCCGATACCGCACGGCATAGGTCTGGCGTCCGACGCTCGATTCGCGCAGCTTGCGCAACACCCGGTCGTAGTCACGCGCCCGGAGCGCACGGGCCAGCGGTCCTCCGCCGTCCAGATCGGCGAAGCTGGCCAGGGGCGTGATGAACTGCCGCTCGTAGGTATTGCCGAACTGCCCGGTCCGCCACGCCGAGCGCCACGGCACGCCCCCCTGCCGCAGCGCGGGATTGATCTCGTCCCGATAGAGCTCGATGAAGTCGTTCAGCTTGTCGGGCCGCACCTGCACTATCTGGACGCGATACCACGTCTCTTCGTCCTGCGCTCGCGCTGCCGGAACACCGGCCGCCACCACGAGCGCCGCGACGATAAATGCCTGCACTGTCCGCATGTGTTTCTCCTTCATGGCTAGCAGTCCGTGGTGGAACCCCGCGTGGCACCGAGAACGGCGAGGCACCCGGCTGACAAGGCGTGAGGAGGGCGCATATTGGGCATATGCAACCGACGAACAACGCCGTCAGGCGGGATGCATCGTGAAACAGCAGAATTCCGCGGGAAACGCAGAATTCTGCGGAGCTCGAATGCAGCGGGGTCTTCCACCACGGGCTGCTAGGCTGCATGCTATCACTCCGGTCTCCGGAGAGGTGGAGATTCACTCGCTGTATCGGCCGGAGGAGATCGTCGCGCCGCCGTCGACGACCAGCACCTGTCCAGTGATGAACCGGCCCGCCGGCGACGCCAGCAGCAGCGCCACACCGGCCATGTCCTCGGGTTCACCGATACGACCCAGCGGATAGGTGGCCGTCGCCTCCCGAAGACGATCGGGGTCGTCCCACAGTGCGCGCGCGAAGTCGGTGCGGACCAGCCCGGGCGCGATGCAGTTCGCCCGGATGTTGCTGCGCCCCCACTCGACCGCCAGGTTGCGCGCCAACTGACAATCGGCTGCCTTCGACATCGCGTAGATGCCCAGCGTGTCGTGCCCCTTGAGCCCGCCGATGCTCGACACGATGATGATGGAACCGTCCTTCCGTTCGGCCATCTGTGGCAGCACGAGGTTGCACAACCACAGGTTGTGCTTCACGTTGGTGGCCATGATCTTGTCGTAGGCCGCCTCCGTGACCGTGGCCATCGGCCCGAAGTGCGGGTTCACCGCGGCGTTGCACACGAGAACGTCGACCCGTCCCCACTGTGTCATCGCCGCGTCAACCAACCCCTGCACCTGGTTCAGGTGCGACATGTGACAGGGAATCGCCACCGCTTCGCCGCCCTTGGCGCGGATATCGTCCGCCACAGGCTGACAGCTCTCACGCCGGCGGCTCGAGACGACGACGCTGGCGCCCGCGCCGGCGAACGTCTCGGCGATGACCCGGCCGATGCCCTTGGACGATCCGGTGACCACCGCCACCTTGCCGCGCAGGGAAAACAGTTCCTGATATGACATCCGCGCAGGCATTATACGATTGACAGACGGTGGACCCTGGTGCGGAGACAGCAGGAGGAGCTGACATGACCCTCGCCGATCGGATGCCGCCGATCGCGTTCGCCGACATGACCGCCGAGCAGCGCGCGGCTGTCGTCGACTTCAAGCAGACGCGCAACACGTCCAGCTTCGAGGGCCCCTTCATCCCGTTGCTCCGCAGCCCCGAACTGCTCGGCAGGGTGCAGGTGGTGGGCCAGTACCTGCGATATCGCAGCGCGCTGCCGCGGCGCCTGAGCGAACTGGCGATCCTGGTCACGGCCCGTCACTGGGGCCAGCAGTTCGAATGGCACGTGCATTCAGCGGACGCCGCGGCGGTCGGCCTCTCCAGCACCATCATCGAGGCGATCGCCGAGGGACGCCGGCCCCCCGACATGGACGAGGACGAAGCGGCCCTGTACGACTTCTGCCAGGAGCTGCTGCACAATCGGAGCGTCAGCGACCCGACCTACGCCCGCGGGGTGGAGCGGTTTGGCGAGCAGGGCGTCATCGACACCGTCGGACTCCTGGGGTATTACTCGCTGCTGGCGATGGTGCTGAACACCGCGCGGACGCCGATTCGTGAAGGCATGAGGGAGACGCTGGAGCGGTTTCACGGCTGACACGCAAAAGCGCAGGAGCGGAAGTCATCGACGCTGATTGAATCGCCGGCCGACGAGCGCCGAGGCGATGTTCACCTTCTGGATGTCGATGGTGCCGCCGGCGATACCCCAGCCCCACGCGTCACGCATGCGCCGCTCCATCGGGTAGTCGCGCGAGTAGCCGTAGCCGCCCATGAGCTGCACCGCTGCGCTGGTCACCTCGCGGGCCGCCTCGTTGGCCACGCACTTCGCGATGCTCGAATCGAGAATCGTGGGCAGCCCGCCCTCGGCGCGCTGCGCGGCCCGATGGATGAGGAGCCGGGACGCCTCGACCCGCATCGCCATCTCGGCCAGCTTCAGTTGCACCGCCTGGAACTCGACGATCGGTTTGCCGAACTGGCGTCGCTCCTGCACCCAGACCAGCGCATCCTCCAGCGCCCCCGACGCCTGACCGAGCGCCATGGTGGCGTTGCCGCAGCGCTCCAGATCGAACGCCTGCATCAGCTTCGGGAAGCCGCCGGCCGGCACGACGAGATGGTCGGCCGGCACCGACACCTCGTCGAAGTAGAGGTCCGACTCGGGGATGCCGCGAAACCCCATGAGCTGCTCCTGCTCGCCGAACGTGAGTCCCGGCGTCCCCTTCTCGATATAGACGGCGCCGATACCCTTCGCGCCAGGCGCCTCCGACAGCCGGCAGTAGACGAGATAGGCATCCGAGTGGCCGCCGCCCGAGCACCAGCGCTTGGCGCCGTTGATCACGATCCAGTCTCCGCGCCGCTCGGCCCGCGTTCGCAGATCGGTCAGCGCCGTACCGGCGTCCGGCTCCGACATCGCGACGGCGACGATCATCTCGCCCCGGCAGACGGCGGGAATCACCCGCTGTGTCAACGCGGCCGGCGCGAAGTGCTCGAGCGCGCGCACAGGACCGGCCACCGACTCGAAGATCGGGAACGCCACCGCCGACGAGACCTTGGCGAACTCCTCCAGCACGAGGAACGCGTCCACGTTCCCGAGTCCGAGCCCGCCGTGCCTCGCAGACACGTTCACACCGAGAAAGCCCATCTCGGCGTAGCGCTTGACCCAGTCGCGCGACAACGGCACGGCATCGCGCTCGGTCCGCTCAGCCACCGCGGTCATCTCGCCGCGGGCAAACGCTCGCGCGGCCGCCTGCAGCGCCCGCTGTTCCTCGCTCAACGTGAAATCCATGCGTCTCCTCTCACACCCTGGCCGGCCAGCCGCCATGGCGCCGGCGCAGCGGTCGCCGGCCGTGACCGCCGTGAATGGTACACTCGCGGCCCGCAACGAACCGCAGAGGAGACCACGATGATGTCCACGACGCTGCATGACAAGGGGCTGCATGCCAGACGGAAGGTGCTGGGCGACGCGTATGTCGACCGCGCACTCGACCGATTGGACAGCTTCAACGCCGAGTTTCAGCACCTGGTGAGCGAGTACTGCTGGGGTACGGTCTGGACCAGGACCACGCTCAGCGACCGGCAACGGAGCCTCATCAACCTGAGCATGATCGCCGCCCTCAACCGTGGGGTCGAATTCAAGACCCACGTGCGCGGCGCGGTGCGCAACGGCTGCACGGTGGCAGAGATCCGGGACACGCTCCTGCAGGTCGCGGTGTACTGCGGCATTCCGGCCGGGGTGGAGGCGTTTCGTCTGGCGCGCGAGGTCTTCGAGGCCGAGGGCGTCGTCCCGGCGCCCGTCTCCGATGCCGCGGACTCAGCCTAGTGAAGCTTCGCTTCGGCTGCGCGCGCGGCGCGCTGGCCTTCGTCCACATCGACCCGGGCCAACAGCAGGCCGCCGATGACGAAGAACAGGATGATCGAGAGGATGGCGCCGCGGCTGGACCCGGTGGCCCAGATCATCCCGGCGAACACCCCCGGCCCGAAGATGCCGGCGAACTTCTCGAACACACCGAAGAAGCCGAAGAACTCCGACGACTTGTGGCGCGGCACCATGCTGGCGAACAGCGACCGGCTCAGCGCCTGACTGCCCCCCTGCACCATCCCGACCAGGATCGCGAGGACGTAGAATTCCGAGGCGGTGGTCATGCCGTACGCGAACACGCTGATGGCGACATAGACCGCGAGTGACAGGAAGATTGCCCGTTTGGCCCCGATCCGCCCGGCGATCTGGCCGAACAGGAACGCGAAGGGCACACCGATGAACTGCACCAGCACGACGGCCGTGATCAGATCGGCCCGCCCGAGCCCGATCTCGGTGCCGAACGTGGTCGCCATACGGATGATGGTGCCGATACCGTCGTTGTAGATGAGAAACGCCAGCAGCATCAGGAACGCCTGCCGGTAGGTCTGCAACTCGCGCAGCGTCTCGACGAGCCGGACGATCGACATCATCACCGCATTGGCACCGGCCTGCTCGTCCGCCTCGAACGCGCGGGCCGGTTCTGGTACGGTCCTGAGAATCGGAATCGAGAACCCGAGCCACCACACCGCCACGCTGACGAACGACAGCCGGCTGGCAATCTCCGCCCCGCTCAACCCGAACAGGTCGGGCCGCTGGATCCAGGCCAGATTCACCAGCAGCAACATGCCGCTGCCGAAGTACCCCAGGGCGTATCCGGCGGTCGAGACCCGGTCCATCTCATGTGGACGGGCGATGTGCGGAAGCAGCGAATCGGAAAACACCAGGCTGGCGGCCACCCCGACGTTGGCCACCGCAAACAGCACCGCCGCCGGCAGCCAGTCCCCGCGCTCGATGAAGTACATGCATCCGGTGGCCGCGACACCGAGCAATATGCTACCGGCCAGCATCTTTTTCTTGATACCGGCGAAGTCCGCCAACGCGCCGAGAATCGGCGCCAGCACGGCGACACCGGCCAGCGCGAGGGTCGTGGTCAGGGCGAAGCGGAAGCTTGCGGTGGCCGGCTCGAGATCGGCAGCCGCCACCTCCTGGAAGTAGATTGGGAACACTGCCGTCACGACCGTGGCCATGAACGCGGAGTTGGCCCAGTCGTACATCGCCCAGGCGCGCAACTCCGGTCGGTGCAGTCCGACGCGCTCGAGGAGCGGGGAATCGCGCATGATCGTTCCCGGACCCTACCATAGTTGGCTGCGGCGGGCCGCTCGACGGGATACAGCGCCGGTCACATGCAGCGGGACTCTTGCCACGGGAGTGGACGCTATAATCAGCGCAGGCTCACCGTTGACAGAGGCAGACTGGAGACCGTCATGAGACCAGCACGCAGGATCGCGACCGGAATCGTTGCGCTCGGGTGGATACCGACCCTGGCGTTCGTCGGCCTGCATTGGACGGGCGAGATCCACGCCGCCGCCCAGGAGCGCTCCCCGATCCGGGTCACCCGCATCTATACCGGTCCGGACGACAAGACCCACGCCGAGGAATACGACGTGCCGCTCGGCGCGCAGCGCGGCGCCACCGAGCTGTCGGAGCCGGTCGACGTCACCAGCCTGCAGTTCCGGCGCACGTCACCCGACTACTTCATCGACTGGCACACGGCGCCGCGCAAGCAGTACGTCATCACCCTCAGCGGCACGAGCGAGGTGGAAATCGGGGACGGCACCAGAATTCAGCTTCACCCCGGACACATCCTGCTGGCCGAGGACGTGACCGGACAGGGACACATCTCGCGGGCCGTCGGCAGCGAGGACCGTATCTCGCTGTTCATCCCGCTCGCGGACCAGGATTGACGCCCGGCGAGAGAGAAACGCCGTGACGCCCGCCGCCACGATCACCGTATCGACCCTCTTCGATCTCACCGGCAAGACCGCGCTGGTCACCGGAGGCTCGCGTGGCATCGGCAGGATGATCGCCGAGGGCTATCTGCAGGCCGGCGCGACCGTATACATATCGGCGCGCAAGACGGCGGTCTGCGAGCAGGCGGCCGCCGAACTGTCGGCGCACGGCCCCTGCCATTCCCTGCCGGCCGACATCGCCGACGACAACGACCGGACACGTCTCGTCCGAGCGCTCGGTGATCGGACCCCGCGGCTCGACATCCTGGTGAACAACGCCGGGGCCGCCTGGGGCGCGCCCTACGCGGAATTCCCGGAACACGGATTCCGCAAGGTGCTCGATCTCAACCTGACGGCGCTGTTCTTCCTGACCCGCGATCTGACGCCGCTGCTCGCCGCCGCGGCCCGCCCGGACGACCCGGCCCGGATCATCAACATCGGCTCGATGGATGGCATCAAGGCGCCCACCGTGCTGCGCACCGGCACCTTTCCCTATTCCGCGAGCAAGGCGGCAGTCCACCACCTGACGGCGGCGCTGGCCCTCGAGCTCGCGCCGCGCCACATCACCGTGAACGCCGTCGCGCCGGGGTTCTTCGAAAGCAGGATGACCAGGGCATCGCTCGAACGGTTCCGCACGGACATCGAGCGGAACTGTCCGCTGGGACGAATCGGCCGCCCCGAGGAAATGGCCGGCATCGCGATCTACCTGGCGTCCCGAGCCGGCGCGTACACGAACGGCGCGATCATTCCCGTCGACGGCGGCACCTGTGTGGCCTGACGGTGCGCGGCGCGGCGCCGGCTCGCTATGTCTCCAGGCGCGAGTTCCCGCCGTTGCACACGTTCTTGGACCATGGGCCGCGCTGGCATACCCTATTGGCAGCCCCTGGTGGACGCGCGACCGGACACGCGCATGCGGAGACGACGATGATCTATCGCAGTCCCTACCCCGACGTCGCCATCCCGAACGTACCGCTCCAGGACTACCTGTTCGAGCACGCTGAGCGGTTCGCCGGCAAGGCCGCCCTGATCGACGGCCCGACCGGACGCACGATCACCTACGGACAACTCGTGCAGGCGGTGCAGAGCACGGCCGCCGGTCTGGCGGCGCGGGGCTTCGGCAAGCACGACGTCTTCGCCATCTACAGCCCGAACATCCCCGAGTACGCCATCGCGTTCTTCGGGGTCGCGACCGCGGGCGGAGCCAGCACGACGGTCAATCCGCTCTACACGGCGAACGAGCTGAAACGTCAGCTCACCGATTCGAAGGCGAAGTTCCTGGTCACGATTCCCCAGTTCCTCGACAAGGCGCAGGATGCGGTTGCGGGTACCAGCGTTAAGGAGATCTTCGTATTCGGCGAGGCGCCGGGCGCCACCCCGTTCGCCGCGCTCGCTCAGGCGGGTGGCGCACCGCCGGTGGTCGAGATCGATCCACTGGAGGATTTCGTCTCGCTGCCCTACTCGAGCGGCACCACCGGTCTGCCGAAAGGGGTAATGCTGACGCACCACAACCTGGTCGCAAACCTCTGTCAGACGCACTCGGTCGAGCGCCTGTCTGACGAGGAGGTGCTGATCGGAATCCTGCCGTTCTACCACATCTACGGCATGGTGGTGATCATGAGCGGCGCACTCCGGGCCGGCGCCACCATCGTCACGATGCCGCGGTTCGACCTCGAGCAGTTCCTCGCGCTGCTGCAGAAGTATGGCGTCACCATGGCCTACCTGGTGCCCCCGATCGTCCTGGCTCTGGCCAGACACCCGCTGGTGGACAACTACGACCTGTCGAAGCTGCGCAACATCCTGTCGGGCGCCGCGCCGCTGCCGGAACCGGTCGCGAAGGCGTGCATCGAACGGCACGGCGTGATGCTGCGTCAGGGCTACGGGCTGACCGAGACGAGCCCGGTGACTCATGCCAACGGCAAGGACCGGGAGATCAAGCACACGTCGGTCGGGTTCGTGCTGCCGAACACCGAATATCGCGTGATCGACCTCGTGGACGGCGCCGACGCCGCGACCGGGCAGTTGGGAGAAGTGTGGATCCGCGGCCCGCAAGTCATGAAGGGGTATCTCAACAATCCCGACGCCACCCGGGACATGATCGACGACGATGGCTGGCTGCACTCGGGCGACATCGGCTACGCCGACGAGGACGGCTACCTGTACGTGGTCGACCGGGCCAAGGAGCTCATCAAATACAAGGGAATGCAAGTGGCTCCGGCCGAGATCGAGGGGGTCATCCAGGCGCACCCGGCGGTCGCCGACGCCGCCGTGATTCCGGTGCCTGACGAGGAGGCCGGTGAGATTCCGAAGGCGTTCGTCGTCGTGAGACCGGGCGCGGAGGTCTCGGCGGACGAGATCATGGCACACGTCGCCGGCCGGGTCGCGCCGCACAAGAAGGTCCGTCAGGTCGAGTTCATCGACGCCATCCCGAAGGTGCCGTCGGGCAAGATCCTCCGGCGCGAGTTGCGGGACCGCGAGCGCGCCGCCCGCGCGGGCGCCGAGTCGTAGCGCTGTCCCTCGCGTTGCATCGCCATCGGATCGGCAGCCGGAATGCGGCGCCGGTCGAATGCACCGGGAGGTTCACCGCGGGCTGCTACTCGACCAGCCGGTAGGCGAGCAGTTCGCCGGCCTCGCCGCCGCCGCCGGCAGCGACGACGATGAACTGCGATCCGTCGTGCATGTAGGTCATCGGCGACCCGCTGACGCCCAGCGGCATCGCGACCGCACCGACCTCCGCTCCGGTCCCCTTGTCATACGCTCTCAGCATCGAGCCGCGCTCACCCGAGGGCAGCGTGACGGTGCCGGGCTCGCCGGCGATCACCAGGGTCGTGGTGATCAACGTCCCCACGCGTCCAACGCGGCCGGTCCGTGGCACGTCGATGCCTTGCAGGTCGGGGTGCTCGCGCACGTTGTCCGGGGTGTCGCCGTGGGCGATCTGCCAGATGATGTCGCCGGTCTTGAGATCGATCGCGCTGATGCGGCCCCATGGCGGCTTGACCAGCGGCAGCCCCCGGATGGTGAGTGCACGATCGGCCGGCGGCACTCCGGGAGGGTTGCCGCGGATGAAGTCCATGTCCGACCGGGCCGGGTCATTGACGAGCCCCAGCGAGACCATCCGGGTGAAAGAGTACTGGTAGAAGATGCCGGTCTCGGGGTCGATCGACCCGCCCGGCCAGTTGGTGCCGCCGCCGGTCGACGGCAGCATCAGCGTGCCGTACCGTCCGTCAGGATCCGCCACCACCGGCGGCGTGAAGATCGGGCCCATCAGGAAGTTCGAGACGCGCTCGAGCGCCTCGGCCCGCAGCGCCGGAGTGAAATCGATCAGATCGTCCTCGCTCACCCCCTGCCGATCGTAGGCGGGCGGCCGGGTCGGAAACGGCTGGGTCAACGCCAGCAACTCCCCCGGCACGTCGGACGGCGGCATCGGGCGTTCCTCTATCGGCCAGATCGGCTCGCCGGTCTCCCGGTCGAGGACATACAGCCAGCTTTGCTTGCTCGGCTGCGCGATGATCTTCGTGATTCCGGGCCGCCCTTCGATCTCCACGTCCGCCAGCACCGGCGCGCACGGGAAATCCCAGTCCCAGACGTCGTGATGGATCGCCTGGAAGTGCCACTGCCGCTGGCCGGTCTCGAGGTCGACGGCGACGATGCTGTCGGAGAACAGGTTGTCCCCGTGACGATGGCCGCCGTAGTAGTCGTTGGTCGGCATCTCCGTCGGCAGATAGACCATGCCCAGTTCCAGGTCGACGCTGATCTGTCCCCAGACACCGGCATTGCCGGTGTAGCGCCAGGAATCGTTCAACCAGGTGTCGTTGCCGAATTCGTCGCCGCCGGGAATCGTGTGGAAGATCCATTTGCGTTCGCCGCTGTCGGCGTCGAACCCGCGGATGTAGCCCTTGGTGTTGCGCATCGACTCGGGTGCGCCGCCCGGCACGTGGGCGGCCCCGACGACGATGGTGTCGCCGGCCACCAGCGGGGTGGCATGCAACCCGATCTCGCCCGAGAGCGGGTCGATCTCCTGGTCCATGTTCTGCATGAGGTCGACGATGCCGTCGTCACCGAAACTGGAGACACGCTGTCCGGTGTCGGCATGCAGCGCAATCATCCGGTAGCCGGGCGTGACGTAGATGATCTGACCGGCGCCGCCGTCGTCGCGATACGCGAGCCCTCGACCAGAGAGCCGGCGCGGCGCCGCTGACCCGCGCTCCCCTTCGTCGAGCCGATGCATCCACAGGTACTCGCCGGTGCCGGCATCGACCGCGACAACCGCGCGGCGGGTGCCGGCGGTCGAGTACACGACCCCGCCGACCATCAGCGGCGTCGACTGCAAGTTGTACTCCGGCGCCGGACCGAAGTTGTGGGTCTTCATCCGCCAGACCAGCTCGAGGTCGTTGAAGTTGTCCCCGTCGATCTGATCGAGCGGCGAGTAGCGTGTATTGGCCTCGTCACCGCCGTAGTGCCGCCACTCTCCGTTCTGCGCACCCTGTTGCGCCGCGGCGCTCGCGGTCACCGCGATAACGACCAGCATCACACCGGTGCGTCCAAGGATCTGCCGCGCGTATCGAGCCATGCCGGACCTCCTGCGTATCAGCCCGTGTGTGCATTGCCCCGGCGGTGCTCAGACGCATCCGACAGAGCCCGGTACGGGCCACGGCGCGGCATCACACCCCGGCCGCCACCACGGGGACGATCTCCTCTTCCATCAGGTCGTACAACGACCGCCGATGCGCCCGCAACTCGCTGCCGGGATTGGGTGACGATGTCATCACCGTGACCAGACGCAGATTCGGCACCACGTAGATGAACTGACCCCCGTAGCCCCAGGCGTAGTACGCGTCGTAGCCTTCCAGATCGCGCACCCACCAGCCGTAGCCGTAGGCGCGATCAGGGCTGCGGGTTCGTCTGGCGTGGGCGCTGGTCGAGGTGTGCACCCAGTCTTCGGAAACGATCTGCGTCGTCCCGACCCGCCCGCAATTGAGATACATCTCGCCGATCGCCAGCATGTCCCGGGGCGTCATCGACATCTCGTTGCCCCCGAACAGGATGCCTTGCGGATCGGCGGTCCAGCGCGGCACCGAGATGCCCATCGGCTCGCCGAGATGGCGGCGGGCGAAGCGGTGGGTATTCATTCCCGATGCCTTCGTGATGATCGCCGAAAGCAGATGGGTGCTTCCCGTGCTGTAGATCATCCTGGAGCCGGGCGGCGCCACCATCGGCCGGGTCAGCACGTGCCGCACCCAGTTGCCGCTTTGCACCCAGCGGCCGTAATTCCGGTTGCTGGTGGTCTCGAGACCCGAGCGCATCGTCAACAGATCCTCGACGGTAATGCGCTGCTTGGCCGGATCGTCGAGGTACTCGGGGAAGAACTGGTCTATCGTGGTGTCCACGCTCTCCAGATACCCCTGATCGAGCGCAATCCCGACCAGCACGGAGATGATGCTCTTCGACGCCGACTTCAGATTTGCCGCTCGACGGGCGGACGCACCGTGAAAATAGTTTTCGACCTGCAGGTTGCCGTCGACGGACACCAGCAGCGACCGCATGCGCGGCAGGTCGACCACCCGCGCCACGGCAGGCTCGAACGCCGGTGGTATCTCAACCGGCGTGAATCCGCCGGCGCTCGCCGACCAGGTGGCAGCCAACACGGCGCCGGCGACCAGGAACCAGTGGGGAGATGACACGCGTTGTGACATGGAACGTCCAGATCCGGACGGGCGCTCACGCTGTTCGAGATGTCGGGACATCCTATCACCGGCCGCGACGGCGTTCCGCCACGACGTCAAGCCCCGATCAGACCTGTACCGCCCGGCGGTGTCAAGACGCCGCGACCGGGCGGACCGGTGCGTTATGATCATCGGGCCGCCACGGGGAGCGTGCGCGTTCCGCCGGCCTGACCAGGATGAAAGCGACCCGATTGCCGCTTGACGGCCTGTTGCTCATCGAGCTCGACGTACACGGCGACGAGCGCGGATTCTTCATCGAGCGGTTCAACCTCACGCGCTTCCGGGAGCATGGGCTGCCGGTCGAATTCGTCCAGGACAACCATTCGCGCTCCTGTCCCGGAGTCGTGCGCGGCCTGCACCACCAGCACACGCCGGCCCAGGGCAAGCTGGTGGGCGTCACACGGGGGCGGATCTGGGACGTGGCGGTGGACATTCGGCCCGCGTCGGCCACCTGCGGGCAGTCCTGCGCGACCGAGCTCAGCGACATGAACGGCAGGCTGCTGTGGGTACCGCCAGGATTCGCCCACGGTTTCTGCGTGCTCGGCGATTCCCCGGCCGACGTGCTCTACAAGGTCGACGCGCCGTACAACCCCGACGGCGAAGTGGGAATCCTCTGGAACGACCCGGCGTTGGCGATCGCCTGGCCGGTCAACGACCCGATCGTGTCCCGGCGCGATCGGGCCATGCCGACGTGGGCTGAACATTGCGCCGCGGCTACGGCGTCCGGCTAGCAGCCCGTGCCAATAACCCCGCTGCATTCGATCCCCGCTGAATTCAGCCTTCCCCGCTGAATTCAGCCGTGCGTCGTTGTTCCGGCTGACGAACAGGGCAACCACAAGGGTTGCCCCTACCCGCCTTGCACGGCGCACCACCACGGACTGCTACCCGACGAAACGCTCGTAGACGTCGATCGCGGCGGCCGCCATCTCGTCCGTGGAGTACCGCTCGCGAACACCGCTAGCGGCCCGCCGCCCCAGATCTGCAAGCCGGGCGCGGTCACCGACGAGTTGTTGCAGCGTCTGTTCGAGTTGCCCCAGATGATCCGGCGGCACGAGCACGCCACCGCCGGTGCGTTCCAGGATCTCGGTATAGGTGCCGCGGCGAGACGCCACGACCGGCACGCCGCAGGCCATCGCTTCGAGAAGCGACATCCCTTTCGGGTCGTCGTAGGTGGCCGGCGCGACGAAGAGATCGAGCGCCTGCAGGAACTGGATCTTGGCATCCAGATCGAGCTCGCCCCGATACCGGATCTCGTCAGCGAGCCCCCAGCCTTGCACCTCGCGTTCGATCGAGCTCCAGTAGGATTGATGCTCACCCGCCAGGTACCCGGCCAGCTCGATGCGGCACCCCGCCAGCTCGCCGCGCTCGCGCAGGTCGCGATAGGCGTCCACCAACAGGTGCAGCCCTTTTTGCGGCGCAATGCGGCCGAGGTAGCCGAACGTGAACGGCGCAGTGCGGGCGGTGAGCGGCGGCACGAGATTGTCGGTGTTCACACCGAGCGGCACGACGTGCATCCTGGCCCCCGGGATGCCGAGATAGCGCGTCATGTGCGCCGCGTAGTAGTCGCTCACCGCCACGAACGAATCCACCGCGGACAGATGCGACCGGATCAGCGCCTTGGCGCGCGATCGATACGGCTCGAGCAGACTCTCGATGAAGATGTCCTCTCCCTGCAGGGTGCAGTTGATCGGGCATCCCAGCGCCTGTTTCAACGGACCCGCAATCGCGATCAGCATGGAATTCGAGATGTCGAGCACGTCGGGACGAGGCTGGTCCGCCAGCCAATGCACCAGCTTGTCGAGCTCCTTGCGCTGGTGGCCGTGGGTCCCCTCGAGCACCGAAACCGTCAACGCGCCGAGACTGGTCGGGCTGGTCTCGACGCCGTGACCGGAGAATGCGCGAAGCAGCCAGGGCGACTCCCAGAGCCGATCGAGCAGCCAGGGTGTCTTTCGAAAGAGCGCCAGGTACTGCTCGAGATAGACACTGATCCCGCCGAAGAACACTCGCCGCTGGCTGACGTTCTTCTCGTCGGTGCGGGTCGGAGTGTAGAGCGGCAGCAGGGTCACATCGTGCCCCCGTCGACTGAGTGCCGCGGCGAGCGCATTGTCGCGGATGCAACTGCCGCAGTACATGCCACCCGCACCTGCCGTGACGTAGGTGATATTCACGAGCCGCTGGCCTCGAAATGCAAGCGCTGATTATAGCGCCGGACACCCGCCGCTCGCGCCGGCCGGCAGACACGGACTGTTAGCCTGCTGGTTCGGGCGCCGGCGGCAGACCGTGCGCCGATCGATCAGTCGGCCGCGATACAGTAGAGGAACTGCCGCCCCCGCAGGTAGATCTCACCGCCGACGATCGCCGGTGACGCGTCGAACCCGTCGTCGAGCACGTTCGTGGCCAGCACCTCGAAGTCAGGGCCGGCCCGCAGGACGAGCGTGGTCCCTTCGCGGCTCGTCACATAGACGCGGTCGTTCGCCACGACCGGCGAGGCGTACACGCTGCGGACACCCGGTAACCGCTCGGGCCCGTAGACGGGTCGTCCGGTCCCGGCCTCCAGGCTCGACATAATCCCGCTGTTGCTCTTGATCAGATACAGCCGCCCGTCGTGCAACGCGGGGGAGGGCACGTACGGCGTATCGCGATCGACCGACCAGAGCACGGCGGCGGACCCGCGGATGTCGCCGCTGGCGGCGGTGAGATCGATGGCGGCCAGACGGTTGCCGCGAAACCCGCTGGTCACGAACACGACCCCGTCGGCCGCGACCGGCGACGGGATGGCGTTCAGGGTGACCCCTTCGTCCCGCCATACCTGTCGCCCCGTCTCGACGTCATACGCCCGGACGGCGCCGGTGGCGCTGGTCACCACCTGCGCACCGCCGTCCACTTCGACTACCAGCGGCGTGCTCCAGGAGGTCATCTCGTCCCGAGGCGTCCGCCAACGCTCACGCCCGGTACGCTTGTCGAACGCCACGATGAACGACTCGCCCTCGTGGTCCCAGAGCACGACGAGCAGGTCGCGGTAGAGCGTCGGGGACGCGCCCTCTCCGAATCCCAGGCGGATACGCATGTCGCCCAGGTCGGTCTCCCACAGGGGGCGGCCGTCGAGGTCGTAGCAGTACAGCCCACGCGACCCGAAGAACGCGCACACGACCTCGCCGTCGGTCACCGCCGACGGCGAAGCCCAGGTTCCGGTCTGATGCATCCCTTCGTGCGGCAACTCCTCTCGCGCGACCCGTTCCCAGATCACCCGGCCGTCCCGGCGGTCGAGCGCCATGACAACGAACCGCTGCACCTGCGAGGCGCCGGTGCTTCCCATGATCCGCCGGCGAAAACGGGTGAAGAGACCGCCGGACGACCCCACCTCCTGCCCCACCGGCACAGCGGTGAGCAGGAACAGCCGGTCGCCCCAGATGACCGGTGTCGCCGACCCGAGCCCCGGAATCTCCACTTTCCAGCGCACGTTGGTCGACTCGTTCCACGACACCGGCGGGTCGCCGTGCGGCGCGACGCCGGTCCCGAGCGGCCCCCGCCACTCGGGCCAGAAACCGGCCGCACCGGACGCCGATTGCGCCAGCGCGGCGCTCCCGCAAGCCAGAGCCAGGGACACGCCCGCCACCGCCACCCGCACCGCCGCCGTTGCTCGTTGTCCGTACATGGTGAAACGCTCCTCGGATGGTCCTCTTGGGATAAGATACCGCGCATGATGACACTGACGCGATCAATCTCTTCCCGCTCGGCGGCGCTGGCGCTGGTCGCAGTGGGCTTCGCCACGACCGCCGCCGCCCAGAACATCCCGGCCCCCCCGGATGTGGCTGCACCACCCGCCGACGCCGAAACGACCGCATCGGGGCTGGCGCACAAGATGCTGGAGGCGGGCGACGGCACGGCGCATCCGGAGCCCCGGTCCAACGTCGTGGTGCACTACACGGGCTGGCTCACCGACGGCAGCATGTTCGACAGCTCGGTCGCCCGCGGCCAACCGAGCGCGTTTCCGCTGGACCGCGTCATCGCCGGCTGGACCGAGGGCGTGCAGTTGATGGTGGTCGGTGAGAAGCGCCGATTCTGGATTCCCGCCAACCTGGGGTACGGCAGCGGCGGCCGCCCCGGTATCCCGCCCAACTCGATGCTCGTGTTCGACGTGGAGCTGCGCGCGATCCAGTAGAGGCTGCGTTAGCAGCCCGTGGCAAAAGCCCCGCTGCATTCGACCGGCCATGCATCCGGTCTGAACCGCGTTGTTTCTCGGTCGCATATGCCCAATATGCTCCCTCGTCACGCCTTGTCAGACCGGCGCCTGGCCGGTCTCGGTGCGACGCGGGGTTTCACCACGGACTGCTAGCGGAACGTCCACGACGGGCGGTCAGTCCAGAATCGCGCTGTAGACCGCGACCTCGAACTTGTCGGTCAGTTGCGATGTCTGTCTCGGGTACAGTTGGGTCATGATGATCGCCACGAGTTGCTCTTGGGGGTCGACCCAGTAGACGGTGTTGAAGAATCCGAGCCAGCCGAACGCCCCTTCCGACCTGGGACCGCCGGATATGCCGGGATCGTCGGAGATCGCGAAACCCAGACCGAACTTCTGACCGCCCGGCGGCACGCCGAGGCCGGCGAGATGGTCGCGCGTCATCAGTTGCACGGTGCGGCGCGCCAGCACCCGCACCCTGTCCAGTTCACCCCCGTTCAGCAGCGCCAGCAGGAAACGGGCGTAGTCCGAAATGGTCGACGTGAGACCGGCGCCACCCGAGTAGTAGGTCTGCTCCTCGCCGTACGGATACCCGGCCGAGTAGATCAGCCGTTCGTCTGCGGTGGTCACCGGACTGTCCGGCACCTTCTCGATCCCGCCGCCTCCCGGGGTGTAGATCGCGGCATAGCGTCCGGCGTCCGCCGGATCACGGTGAAATGCCGTGTCGACCATGCCGAGCGGCTCGAAGATCTCGGCGGTCATGTACTCGCCCAGCGTCTGACCGGTCACCACCTCGATGATGCGTCCAAGCACGTCGACGCCCAGGCTGTAGGTGTACCGCTCGCCCGGCTGGTGCAGCAGCGGCAGTCGGGCCAACCGGTCGACCATCTCGCCGATCGTGCCGCCCGCCTGACTCAGCCCATCGGTAATGTCAGCCTCTATGTAGTAGGGCGCCAGGTGCGGCGGGGCCAGGAATCGGTAGCTGAGCCCGGACGTGTGCGTAAGCAGGTGGCGAATGGTGATCGGTCGGCGCAGCGGCTCCAGCACATACCCCGCGTCGGCGGCGCCGCCCGCCGGGGTCAGCACCTGCATGTCGGCGAACGACGGCAGGTAGCGGGACACCGGATCGCTCAGCATCAGCGCTCCGGACTCGTAGAGCTGCATCGCCGCGACACTGGTGACCGCCTTCGTCATCGACGCGATTCGGAACAGCGTGTCCGTCTCCATCGGCGCGCGGCGCTCGAGATCGCGCCATCCCACGGCGTCGAGATGCCCCACGCGACCGAGTCGCGCCACGAGCGTGACCGCGCCGGACACCTCGTTCCGGTCCACGGCATCCTGCACGAGCAGACCGATCTGATCGAGACGGTCGGGCGCCAGCCCAAGTTGGTGGGGCGGGGCCGTCGGCAGTTCCTGGGCCGTGACCGCAGGGCCGGCGAACAGGACATACAGGAACAGGGAGGCCGCAAGCGCCGGCGCGATACGGAGGGGGCGTGCCGTCATCATGGTCTCTCCTCGAACAGCGGCCGATAGTCGTCGGCGACCGCCGCGAGCCCGGGCAAATGCTCTGGCAGCAGATACCGTCCCTCGATCAGGCGCTGCGCCGCGGCGAGATATCTGGCCCGGTAGTCGGCAAACCCGGTGTAGCGCTCCCTGACCGCCGGTCGTGGATCGCCGGTCGCCTCCCGGCCGGCGCGGGTCACGGGAAACGGAATGCGGCTGCCGCTCAGATCGAGCAACTCGGTGGGCGCGCCGATCGCAGGGTTGCGGAGATTCCAGCCCGTGTAGGTCGCCACCGGTGCAGCCACCCTGGGCAGCCGCAGCACGCCGCGCTCGTTGTTGTCGACGTCGAGCGCCGGCACCAGGACGCCGTATCGCTCGCCGGTCCGCCCGGGAGGATGACGGTCGATGCGCCGCGCGGTCTCGAACGCCGGCCCATAGTCCAGATGCTCCGGCTGCTGGATGACGGTCGGATAGGTCACACCGGGCAGCGGCTGCCACCCGGCCTCTGGTGCGGTCCAGGCCGACAGCGTGCCATCCGCGATACGGGGATGCACGCTGGGCGGCGGCTCCTCGCCGTCGGTCAGCCAGCGATCCAGCGCCAGAAACAGCGCCTCCTGCAATGGACGATAGTCGTTCGGATTCGCCGGTAGCTGACCGCGCGACGACGGACGCGCCGCGGGACTGTGCTGCGCGCCGCCAACCACGTAGACCCGCACCTCCGGAGGCAGGACCGTATCCCGTGCTCCCAGCGGGTCGGTCACCACGAGCGAACCGCTGCGATGCCAGTACTCGGACGAGGTGTCGAGATGCATCACCTTCGGCGTCGTGCCCGTGGCGCGCGCGCGGCGCAGCAGCCCGTCGGTGCGCCCCGTGTAGGGGTCGGTCTCGTCGCCGTAGGTGAACGGAAACAGGTCGGCCGGATACAAATGTCCGCCGTGCTGGGTAGCCGCCCGGGTCGGCGAGGCAAATCGATGATTGAAGAACCCTTGCCCGGCGCCGGCGATGGTCGGCATCACGCCGTCGAAAACCTGGCGTCCCAGCTCGTCGGCATTGAACCCTTCATGGAGAAACATCCGCAGCGCCCGGCCGCTCTGCGACAGCCCCTGGCCGATAACGCGCGCCGCCAGCGGGGCGCCGTCCGAGCGGCGCAACGGATTCATGTCGGAACGGTCGTGCTTGAGGAACGAGACCAGGTCGCGTATGGCGGCAAATCCTGTCCCCTGCACCACCGATCCGCGCGCCTCGTAGATCAGCTCGTACAGCACTCCCGGTTCGAAGCCACCGTCGAGTGTCATCTCGAGCTCGACCAGGCCGCTCCCCTCATCCAGCCCGTCGTAGCGCAGATTGAGCCGCCAGCGCTCTCTGGCGATCGGCTCGGGGCTATCCGCTTCGCGCAGGCGCCGGGTCAATGTCGCTTCCGGCAGACTGCTTCGCAGCGGCTCGAAGGCGAGCTGATTCGACACTGGAAGGTGGTCGGTCGCGGTGTCGGTCGTCAGCTCGGCCCGGATCAGCCCGACGACCGGAATCTGATCCTCCGGATCCAGCGCCACCGGCGCCTCCAGCCGCAGCCGGTCCCGCGAGACGGGGACCTGTGCGATCCAGCCGCTCGAGACGGCAACGTAGCCGCGGCCGAGAAAGAACGGTTCGGCACCCCAGGTGCGGCGGCCGCGGTTGTTCACGACGTACAAGAGCGTCGGTTGGGCCTGCGCACGGTTCACCGGCGCGATGATTTCAATGTCGCCGTAGAACTGGACGCGCCCCTCGCCATCAGTTGCGGCCAGGTCGAGATCGACGATGCGGGCGTTCGCCTCGTGTGCGGGATCGAGCGCGTACACGACCCGTCCGCGGAGCCGTTCGTAGGGACCGACCCTCGCATCGACGTTCTCCCCGAACGGTTCACGCGAGATGATCTCGAGCCGTACGACCTCGGCGGCCGCCGGCGCCGCCAGGACGGCCGCCAGCAGCCAGACCGAAACTCGCCGCCACAGGCAACCGGCTGCGCGTGTCATGGTCCTGACCTACTTCTTCGAGAGCTGGACCCCCTCGTGCGTCAGACTCGTGAACATGTTGCTGTCGAATTGCAGGACCACCGGCGTGTTGATGTCGAACTTGTCGTCCGGTCCATCGTAGTCACGGACGATCAAGATGGCGCTCTCCTCCACCATGCCGTATGTACCCTCGCCCTCGCCGTCCGCATCTTCGAACTCGAACTTGCCATCGTCCTCGAACCGGAATCTCGGGGTTCCCCCTTCGGCCTCGAAATCGGTCCGTTCACGGAACCGCCCGCCGGACGGCAGCACCGGCAATTCGAATTCGATGGCGCGACCGCTGTCGAGCTGTCGGATCTGGGCGTTCTGCCGGATGCCCTGGTATCCGACCATCGTCGCCGTGAACGACCAGCGGCCGGTGGCCAACCCGACGATCAGGAACTCGCCGTTGTCGTCGGTTTCCGTCTCCTGCGGTGCGCCCGTTGCGCCGTCCGGCTCAGCCAGGATGGTGACGCCCACGAGACCGTTGCCCCATTCGTCCGTGACCTCACCTCGAGCGCGGCTCTGCGCGCCCGCGCTCGCGGCCAAGCCAAACAGGACGACGCTGGCGACTATCGACGACCGTCGTCTCCGGAGGGCGTTCCACATGGCGGACTCCTTTCCTCTGTCTTTCTGCGGACACCATGCCCGGTTACCTGTATCGGCGTAGCCTACACCGTTCGCACCGATCAAAAAAGGGGACGGCCGGCCCGCAGGGCCGCCGTCCCCGTTTCCACGTCACGTGCACGATGCGCGCGGCCGCACGGGCAACGCGTACATCCTGCCGTTACGATCCGGGCTTGATCCGATAGCCGTCGCCGTCCGCCTCACGATGCGCCTCGTGGCAGGCGCTGCAGACGGCCCGCAGATTCCTGATGCCGGCCCGTGCCGGGCCCTGTTGCATCGCGATGCCGGCTTCCCCGATCGCCCTGATCGCCGCGATGGCATCCTGGGCCAACCCCGCGGCCCCATCATTTCCGCGCGCGGACCAGAACGCCTCGATCTGCCTGAACGCCGGGAACAGCTTGTCCAGATCCTCGCCCAGATCAGGCCAGTAGCTCGCATCGATGTGCAGCTCGGCGTCACCCACGATGAACCGGACCTCGGTCATCAGGGGCCCGTAGTCCTCTTCGGTCAGCGGGTCCTGGGCGGCCGCCGGACCGACTCCTACGGCGAGCAGAACCACCAGAGAGGTGGCGAACAGACGTGTGTGACGTGATCGAAAGCGACGCATGACACCTCCCAGCCCTGCAGCCAGCCGCGCGGATGATACCACGGGGCAGCCCCGGTCCACGTGCCGGCCGCCGTACGAACGAACGGCCGGCCCACCGCAACGGTGGACCGGCCGCCAAGACATGTCCACGAAACGCCGGCGTCAGTTCGTGGGCCAGAGCACGCCCTGGCTGTTCTCGCCTTCCGCACCCTCCGGCACCGGTCCGTAACCCTTGAACGTGAACTTCTGCAGCCGCGAGCCCTCGTAGGTCTCGGTCGTGTAGATGTTCCCGCTGGAGTCGACCGCGATGCTGTGCACCGCGAAGAACATGCCGGGCTGACGGCCGCCGTCACCGAACGCCGTCACCGTTTCCATCGTCGCGCGCTCGACGATGTAGACCTTCATGTTCTGGCCGTCGGCCAGATAGATCCACCGCTGCTCGGGGTCGTGCGAGAAATCGATGTCCCAGGTGGAACCCTGCGACAGCGTGGCAGGCGCGAAGAAATGCTCGGAGACGAAGGTGCCGTCCTTCTGGAAGACCTGGACGCGGTCGGCCGCGCGGTCGCAGACGTAGACGAGACCGTCGTTGGAAATCTCGCCGCAGTGCACGGGGCCGCGGAACTGCGGCGCCGGCTCGGCGTCCGCGCTGTAGCGGCCCAGGTTGAGGTCGTCGTCCGGTTCGTTGCCGTAGGCGCCCCAGAACCGCTTCATCTCGCCGGTGGTCATGTCGACCACCGCCATCCGGCGGTTGAAGTAGCCGTCGGAGAAGTACGCCTCGTTGGCCTCGTTGTCAACCGCGATCTTCGCCACTCGGCCGAAACTGTCGGTGGCGTGGCTGTCGCGCTGCAGACCCGGCTGCCCCGTCCGCTCGCTGACCGGACCGGTCAGCCGCGCACCCGACGTGCCGACCTGCATCAGGAAGTTGCCCTGACGGTCGAACTTCACGACGTGCGAGTCGGGACCACCGTTGCCGCCGATCCAGACGTTGTCCATCGCGTCGATGGTGATGCCGTGGTTCGATGCCGGCCAGACGTAGTCGCCGGTCTCGGTCCCTGGGCCGCCCCAACTGTTGACGAGGTTGCCCTCCTGGTCGAACTCGAGGACCGGCGGCCCCGGCTGACAGCACACGCTAAGCGGCGGATCCTGCGCCAGCCCGATCTCGGTGTTGGCCACGAAGTTGTCCGGCGTGTTGCGATGCACGACCCAGATGTGGTCGCGCGAATCGACATCGACGCCGATGGTCGGTCCCATCAGCCAGTGGTTCGGCAGATTCTTCGGGAAGAGCGGATCGACTTCGAAGGTCGGGACCCCGTCGTCCGGATTCTCGGACAACATCGCCGAAACGTCGCCGCCCCCGGTCCCTGATTCTTCGGCGCCGCCGGCACAGGCCACAACGAGCGCCGCTACTGCCAGCGCGGTTCCAAAGAGAAGATGCTGCTTCCGATTCATCGGCTTCCTCCATTAAGTCGAACGCTCGGTCCGGCACGCGGCTGGACCACAGACCCCTGCGGAAGGGGCCAGTATACTTGTAATCCCGATGAATTGCGCTATATTTTCGAATCCACTGACACACCGGACCATGACAAGCGGTCGAAACCATCGGCCTGGAGGCACGCTGGCGCTCATCGCGCTCGTCGCCGGCCTGATTCTGGCCTTCCCGGCGCGCCAGGCGGCCCACGACATTCCGGGCGACGTGACGGTGCAGGCGTTCGTCAAACCGGAAGGTCAGCGGTTGCGTCTGCTCGTGCGCGTGCCGCTCGAGGCGCTTTCGGACATGGTGTTCCCCACCCTGGGTCCGGGCTATCTCGATTTCGAGACGGTCAGGCGCCGGAACGAGTTGCACGAGGCGGCCATGATCTGGATGGGCCAGGAGGTTCGGATCTTCGAGAACGGCGAACGGCTGGAAGAGCCCGGGATCACGGCGATCAAGGTCTCGCTGCCCTCGAACCGGGCGTTCGAGACCTATGACGCGGCGCTCCGGCATGTGCAGGGTCCGCTCCTGCCGGTCACCACGCAGCTCCCCTGGCAACAGGCCGTGCTCGACGTGCTGTTCGACTACCGGATCGATTCCGACGAGTCGGAGTTCTCGATTCGGCCGAGTCTCGAACGAATGGGCCTGCGGGTGGTCACGGTCTTGCGGTTCCTGCCGCCCGGCGGCGCCGAGCGTGCGTTCGAGCTGCGCGGGGACCCCGGACTCGTCAGGCTGGATCCCCGCTGGCACCAGGCGGCGCTGCGCTTCGTAGTCATCGGGTTCGAGCACATCCTCGACGGCGCCGACCACCTGCTGTTTCTGGCCTGTCTGGTGATTCCGTTCCGCCGGCTCCGCACACTCGCGATCATCGTGACCGCATTCACGGTGGCGCACTCGTTCACCCTGATCGCCTCGGCCTACGACCTGGCCCCGGATGTGCTGTGGTTCCCGCCGCTGGTCGAGACTCTGATCGCCATGTCGATCGTGTACATGGCGTGCGAGAACATCGCCGGCGCCAACGTGCGGCGCCGGTGGGCGATCACGTTCGTCTTCGGACTCGTGCACGGGTTCGGGTTCTCGTTCGCCCTGCGCGAGACGCTGCAGTTCGCCGGCAGCCACTTGTTGACGTCACTGTTGTCGTTCAACGTCGGCGTGGAACTTGGCCAGTTGCTGGTGCTGGTGCTCCTCGTGCCAGCCCTGAACCTGCTGTTCAAGTACGTGGTCGCTGAACGGATGGGCATCATCATCATGTCCGCGCTGGTGGCGCACACAAGTTGGCACTGGATGACGGACCGTTGGGGCGTGCTGAGTCAGTTTCCCATCACCTGGGAGGCGTTCAGCCGGGCGATGTTCACCGGCGCGATGGGCTGGCTGCTGCTGGCGATGCTGCTGGGCGGCATGGTCTGGGCAGGCTACAAGGCGCTGCGCGACCCGGGTCAGACGACCGCATCGGCACGCACACCCTAGCCGCCCGTGGTGAAAGCCCCGCAGCGCACGATCGGCACCCCTTCGCGCTCGGCAACCACGCAACATTCCCGGTCCGGATCTCGTCATCGAAAGTGACAGCCATTCTGGCCGGCTGTCACCGAACGGGAGAAGGCATGGCTCGACGCCTGACGCGGAATCGACGCAATGCGGTGCTCGGCGGTGTGGCCGCCGGTCTTGGCGAATATGTCGATGTCGACCCCGTCCTCTTGCGCCTCGGCTTCGTCCTCCTGACCTTCGCCACCGGCGCCGGGATCATGTTCTACATCATCTGCTGGGTGATCGTGCCGGCCGGCGACGCATCCGACCCCGGGCAGGCGTCGCTTGGCGAGCAGGCGGCGGACGAGATACGCGCAGCGGCGGAGACAGTCGCCGGCGACGTCCGGGATGCCGGGGCGTCACGCCGCGCGCAGATGTTCGGCGGCGCCCTCCTCGCCGTGCTCGGCGTGATGCTCCTCGTCGATCGCGTTCCCTGGATGTTCGACTGGTTGCGCTGGCTGCGGTTCGACGACGCGTGGCCCCTGATTCTCGTGGTGATCGGTGTGGTGCTCGTGATTCGCGCCCGTGAGGAACGGGCATGAGCGGCGCACCCATCGCCTGGCGGCGCGTCGCGCGCGGACTGAACGTGATCGGCGTCGGCGTGTTCCTGCTGCTCTCGACGCAGGGTCTGCTTCCTCCCGGCTTCTGGCTGGACGCCCTGGCATTCTGGCCGGTCCTGCTCATCGCGCTCGGTCTGCGTCTGATGTTCGAACGCAGCCGGGTTCCCTGGGCCGTGCTCCTGTCGCCGGTGCTCCTCATGGGCACCTTGAGCTACGTCGCCTGGGGCGCCGCCGATCCGGCTGGCGCTGCCTGGGAACCAGTACAGGCGTCTCGTGACCCGAGCATCGCGGACTGGAGCCTGGAGACCCGGTTGGCGCTGTCGAATCTGCACCTGAGAGCCGGCGCACCGGCTCGGGGCATGTTGCTCCAGGGACGCACGTCCCCCGCCGATCACGGTCGCGTGCGCGTCTCTGATCGCGGCGACTCGGCGCAGGTGTATCTGGAGGGCGGCTACTGGCGGTCAGGCAACGTGCACATCGTCAACGGCCGGCGGCATCGCTGGGACGTGGAACTGACCGACGACCTGCCGCTGACGCTGCGCCTGGCGTCCTCGTTCGTCGCGGGCGACCTGGCGCTCGAGACGATTGACGTCACACGGCTTGACCTGGACGGAGCCTTCAACGACATCACCGTGCGCCTGGGCAGGCCATCCACGGAGACCCGGGTGGATCTGGAGGGCGCCTTCAACCACCTTGAACTGGTCGTGCCCGAAGACACTCCGGTACGGGTCACCACCGACGGGTTCATCAACCTCGTGGACCGGCGCTCCGGGGTCCGTCCGTCCGGGGGTCCGGCCTATCGCGTGCACTCGGAAGGCGCGTTCAACCGGGTCGTCGTTCGTTCGGAATAGCCTGTCCCGTCCAGCGTCCTCGCGTCCAGACGTGCGGCAGCGGTCGAATGCCGCGGGGCTCTGGCCACTCTCTGTCAGTACCTGAACAGATACGACACCTTCGCGAACACGGCCCGATTGGTCCGCTGAAGCGCGGTCGTGGGAAACAGGAGCTCGTCGATGCGCTCCCCTTGCCGGTAGCGGTCGTCGTAGCCCAGAAACGCGACGGTGCCCGCATTGATGCGATAGGTCAGCAACAGATTGTTGCCGAGCGTCACGGCCGAGGTGTTGTATTCGAGGATGTGGCGCAGGAGCAGCCTGGTGCTGAACTGATAGGTCGCCCGGGTCCGGAAGATCTTGACGTCGAACACCTCGGAATCGTTGGCCGGATTGACGAACTGGCTGAAGATGCCGGTCAACTCGGCCCGCAGCCGGGAGGTCGGCCGCGCACTGATCAGGACGTTGCCCGTCATCGATCGCCCGAGATACGGGTTGTCGCCGAAGAGCACGCCGTCGCCCCAGTTGAAACCGCCGACGACGGAGAGCAGTCGCGCACTGACGACCCCGAAGAACCCGTATCCGTGCTTCCGGAAGTCAACCTCGTTGTACCGCTCGAGATCTCGGCTGATGGTGCCGTTGAGCGAGATGTTGTTCTGGAACGACATGCTGACCCGCCCCTGGAGCTGTTCGTCCTCCAGCACCCCGGCGTGGTCGTACAGGCGCAGATAGCTCAGCGTGGGCCCCCAGGTGATCAGCGCCGACTCGGGCCACCAGCGATACGACACGTTGGTGGTCGCCTGGCGATAGTCGTTCCGGGGCAGAAAACCGGTCGCGGTCCGGAACTCCGGGTCGACACTGCTGTACGAGGCGCCGTATCCCAGGTTGCGACCCTGTCGGGTGTAGTCGGCCTCGAGCACCGGTCCGCTCAGGGCGCCCTCCTCATCGATCCGTGTCGAGGACCCGGCCGCCAGACTCTGCGTCGAGGACCCGGCCGCCAGGAAGCTGACCCGATGCGTGCGCCCCAGGCGGAAACGACCGTCGACGCCGCCCACGCGGTTGTGCTCGATGCCAAACTCCCGCGATGTGGCGATGGCGCCCAGATACGACTCCGAGTACAGGTCATACCGTGCGCGACCGACAAACGTCTGTGCGGTCGCGCCGAACCGGGGGTCGGTTTCATCGTCCAGCCGGCCCGCCGCCTCGTCGTTCGCCGCGATCACGCCGATCGTGGTCCGGCCCACCTTGCCGGTCAGCTTGCCGCCGAATAGCGGGTCAACGATGCTGCGGGTATGCAGCAGGTTCGTGATGGTGGGAGTCTGAAAGATCTCCTGTCCCTCGAGAAAGAACGGTCGCTGCTCGGGAAAGAAGAGCGCGAACCGTTGATTGGTCTCGATCTGCGGCTGGTCGGACTCGATCTGCGAGAAGTCGGGGTTGACGGTGAAGTCCGCCGTGAGATTCGGGGTGATGCCGTACTTCACGCCGAATCCGGCATCGCCCTCTGGTTCGCCCTCGTCGAACGCCAGGCTGGCGCCGTCCGCGCCGTCCGGGGGCTTCAGCGACCCGATTCTGACGCCGGTGATCTCGGGCAGGATCTCCAGGTTCCGGCTCGTGGACAGTGCGGAAAGCCCCTCCAGCAGACCGAACTGGGTCAACTGACCGGCGACCCCTCGGGAGATGGGGGACCAAGCCTGCGCTTCCGACTTGCCTCGGATGATCCGCGTGATCTGGAACCCCCACTGCCGGTCGACGGACGCCGCGCCGGTCGGGTATCTCAGGCTCTTGAACGGGATCGACATCTCGGCGGTCCAACCGTCGTCGACGATGCGCCCGGCGGTGTCGAACAACGTGTCCCACGAATCGTCGCCGCGAATGCCGAACTGCCCGGACCCGCTGAGTCCGCCGCCGCTGCTGCCGCCACCCGCCCTCGACACGCCGCCGCTTTGCTGGGGACGTACGATACGGCGGCTGGAGCTGCCGCTGCGCCCGTCCGCGTTGACGATCGAGTCCCCCTGCACGCCGTACCCGTTCACCTCGAACTGATAGGCCCGCTGCTGGTCGAGGAACGGGTCGAAGAGCACCGCCATCACGTCGTCACCGCGGATGTCGTCGCGGTCCGACCGATTCGCGCGCATCATGCCGGGATCGGTGTAGTGCGCGTGAAACGCCAGATAGAGGTTCTCGCTGTCGAACGCCAGCCACACGTCCGTCGCTTCGGTACCGGGGGTGCCTTCGACCGGCGCGATCTGCACGAACTCCGTCAAACGGGTCGCAGTCTCCCAGACCACATCGTCGAGGCGGCCGTCGACCTGGGGCGGCCGATCGGTGCGGCCGACCACGGTGCGGCGCCGCTCCACCACCGGGGTCGCGGCGAAACCGCCGCGGCCCTCCGACCGGCGCGAGGGATCGCCGGCGGCGCCCGGATCGTCACGGTCGAGGTCGAGCCGTCCGGTGACCTCACCCACCGGGGCGGCGGGGCGCTCCGGGGCCGCCGCGACGTCGACGGACAGGCTGGACGCAGGAGGCGCCGGCGCAACCCCGCGCACGAGCCGCGCCGTGAGCTCGGCCGCGATCAGGTCCTGCGCCGCGAAGAGTTCGTCGCGAACACCGTCGACCGTTGCCGTGTGCACCACGGCTCCGGTCCGCACCTCCACCACGCGGGCTGTGATCTGCAGGCCTGGACCGACATGCCGGTAGGCGCCGGTCACCAGCCAGACGGCGCCGAGTCTCCTTGCCCTGTCGATCGCAATTTCGTCGAGGTCGGCAGGGTCACCCGCGCGCCCCGCGGTTGCGCCGGACGCCCGCATGCGGGCAGGGTCGCCGGGGACGGCCAACGGCACACCGGACCGGATGAGATCGGCGCTGACCGTCTCGGCGATCCCCGCGCCGATCCAGTCGTCCTCGACCTGCGCGCCGAGATTGTTGAACGGCGCGACGACGACCGGGCCGGCGGCGACGGACGGCGGGGGCGGCGCCTGGGCGCGCGGATACGCCAGGACCGCCAGCCACAAGGCCGCCGCGAACAACGGAATGGCCGCTCGGGCTCTGGCGTACGCGGTCATCTGACGCGGGGAGACATCCGGCGGACGCCGGATGGTCACGGAACGGGTCATGGGATGGTCGATGCCGCGTTGCAGGCCTAATCGCCGGGCGTGCAGCAAACGATCATTCTAGCAGTGCCGCCGTTCGGACACTGCAACGACCGCCGGCACCAGGCACAGCGCCCAGCGCGAGCCCCGCCGAAGCTCCGGCCGGGCGGAGCGAACTACCCGGCCGAAGCGAAGGCGGGGCCGAAGCTCCGGCCGACGGTCGTGCACGCCCCGGCGCGTCACCGCGGACGCCTCAATTTCCGTGCCGGGCGCGGTGCGGAGTATCATTCCACCAGTTCCGCGGAATCCACGGGAGGGCGTGACATGGGCATGCGATACGACGCGAAGTTCGGTGTGCGGGCCGGAGGCTGTTTGCTGGCGGCCATGCTGGCCTGGACGGCGCTGCCCGGGCACGCGCGCCAGACCACGGGCAGCAACGACGGGGTGATCCGCGGCGTCGTGCGCAGTGACGCGGGTCCCGAGGCCGGGGTGTGGGTCATCGCCGAAACGGACGACCTGTCGACGCGGTTCATCAAGATCGTGGTGACCGATGACGACGGGCGGTTTCTGCTGCCCGAGCTGACCGACGCGGTCTACGACGTCTGGGTGCGCGGTTACGGGCTGGTGGATTCCGAAAAGGTCGCGGGCCGCCCCGGCCAGGAGCTGGCGCTCGACGCGGCGCCGGCGCCCACGCCCCGCGACGCGGCGCGGATCTACCCCGCGAACTATTGGTACTCGCTGATCGAGGTGCCGGCCGAGAGCGAGTTCCCGGGTACGGGCCCCGACGGCAACGGCATCTCGACCGCCATGACCAGTCAGGCCGTCTGGGTCGACCGGATGAAGCAGGGCTGTCAACTGTGTCACCAGCTCGGCACGCGGATCACCCGCGAGATCGATCACCTCGACGATTTCGACTCGATGCTGGCCGCCTGGGACCATCGCGTGCAGACCGGTCAGCGCGGCGCATCGATGAACGGCGGGATGAACCGCTTCGGCCGCGAACGCGGGTTGCAGATGTTCGCCGACTGGACGGAGCGGATCGCCGGCGGCGAGGTGCCGCCCGCACCGCCGCGCCCGTCCGGCGTCGAGCGCAACCTGGTGCTCACCCTGTGGGACTGGGGTGTCGAGACTTCCTACATTCACGACGAGATCGTCACCGACAAGCGCAATCCCCGCGTAAATGCCGGCGGTCCGGTCTACTCGGTGTCGGCCGGGCACGGCACGCTCGTCATCACCGACCCGAACGAGCACACCTCCACCGAACTGACCATCCCCGTGCGGGTGGATCCGGAGACCGTCGTCTCGCGGTTCCCGAGCACGCAGCTCCAACCGTCGTATTACTACGGCGACGAGCTGCCCTGGGGCGTCGAGCCGCACCAGCGCTCCGACCCGCACAACCCGATGATGGACGCACGGGGCCGGGTCTGGATGACGTCCACGATCCGCGGCCGGCAAGCTCCGGACTGGTGCGGCGAAGGGTCGGACCACCCGTCGGCGCAGAACTTTCCGCTGTCGCGAAACGGCCGGCAGGCCTCGTATTTCGACCCGGCCGCGCAGAAGTTCGTGTTGATCGACACCTGCTTCGGCACCCATCACCTGCAGTTCGGCGAGGACCCGGACGACACGCTCTGGTTCAGCGGCAGCGGCAACGTGGTCGGCTGGCTCAACACCCGGCTCTATGACGAAACAGGTGACGAGCGGGCGGCGCAGGGCTGGTGCCCCAAGGTGCTCGACACCAACGCCGATGGGCGCATCACCCGACCCTGGAACGAACCGGGGGACGACGTCGATCCGACCCGGGACACGAGGACCGGCGGGGGTTTCTACGGCGTCATCGCGAATCCGCTCGACCACACGGTCTGGGGCGCCGAGACCGGTCCGTTCCCCGGGCGGCTGGTGCGCGTCGACCGTGGCGACAACCCTCCGGCGACCTGTGTCGCCGAGGTCTACGAGCCCCCGTCCAGCGAGAACCCGGACGTCGATCCGGCGCAGACCGGCTTTGCGCCGCGCGGCATCGACGTGGACCGCAACGGCGTCATCTGGACCGCGCTGTCGGGCAGCGGACACCTGGCGAGCTTCGACCGCGGCAAGTGCCGCGTCCTGAACGGTCCCGAGGCCACCGGCCAGCACTGTCCGGAGGGCTGGACGCTCTATCCGACCCCCGGACCGCAGATGAAGGGGGTGACCGATCCGGGCAGCGGCGACTTCCACTATTACAACTGGGTGGACCAGTTCAATACGCTGGGGCTGGGCGAGAACATCCCGATCGCGAACGGCTCCGGGTCGGATTCGCTGCTTGCGCTCCAGCCGGAGACGGGCGAATGGGTCGTGCTGCGGGTTCCGTACCCGCTTGGATTCTTCTCCCGCGGCCTCGACGGCCGTATCGATGACCTCGACGCGGGCTGGAAAGGACGCGGGCTCTGGGCGAACTACGGCGGCAACTTCAACTGGCACATCGAGGGCGGCAAGGGCACGCCCAGCAAGATGGTGCACTTCCAGTTGCGGCCGCACCCGCTGGCGGAGTAGGATAACTTTTTTGCAACGGGTTGTGAGGTTTCCTGGGGCGGTCGTTGCTCGTTTCGCATGCAATTTGCACCGACGGTCCCAGGCGACGACCAGCCCGATCCGTAGCCCACGTTCGCCGCGACCTGGCCTCCCCCTGTCGACCGGCATCTCGGGTCTCCGGACGCATCCCCCTTCTCCGCATCGCGGCCTCTTGCCGCATCCGGCGCCGCGCCCGCCGCCGCCGCCATCGCTCGACCGGTCCGTTCAACTCCATGTCCGGGCCGAGATGCCGCGTTACCTGAAGATCGGTGCCGCCCGCGGTTGCGACGAAAATCTGCGGTCGCCGACCGAATCGACGACCTCATGAACGCGCACGGATCCCCCTGGTTGCCGGTCCGCGGGGTCCGGCGCTCTCCCGCCGCGATCCGCCGACCCTTGACACGAATATAGCGGATCCGCTATGTACACGCGATGGGCTGGACGGTCGAGACCCTCTCTGCCGTCGACGCCGAAATCGAGCATCTGCCGGTGAAACTGCGCGCCCGGCTCCTCCGCTTGCTGGAGACGATAGAGAACGTCGGTCTGGAGGCACTCCCGGAACCCCATGCCAAGCATCTCGACGGCAAGCTCTGGGAACTACGGGTGAGAGCCCAAGGCGGAATCGCCAGGGGGATCTACGTGACGCAGGCTGAACGGCGTGTCGTGATCCTGCATGTCTTCGCGAAGAAGTCACGGAAGACGCCACTTCGGGCACTCGCTATCGCCAGAGAACGTATGAAGCAGGTGATGCCATGACGAAACTGAAGGACCTGAAGAACCGCCTCATGCAGGACCCTGATTTTCGAAAGGCGTACGCTCGGGTCGATGAGGAGTTCACGCTCATCGAGGCACTGATTCGTGCCCGCACGACGGCGAAACTAACGCAAGCAGAACTCGCCCGGCGGCTCGGCACAACTCAGTCTGCCATCGCACGGCTAGAGGGCGGCCGCGTGTCGCCGTCCTTTGCCACGTTGCGCCGGTACGCCGAAGCGACCGGCACACGGCTCACTGTGGGCTTGGTACACGACAGACCGGAAGAGCTGTTGGCGATCTCCAGAAACTGACGTTTATGACCAGCGTCGCGTTATGACAAGCGGCGTTGGCGAGACCGGCAGGAGGGGTTCCGCGACGGCCGCCGCGGCGGGTCGTATCGCAATCCCTGATCATCGACCTGGCGGGTCGTCTTCTTCTTCTTCTTCGGTTTCTTCTTCGGTTTCCGGCCGGAAGCTTGCGTCGGGTACATACCGAACGATCCACTGCTCGCTGCGGCGCACGACGCCCGCCAGCTTCGCCAGCACCTCCAGCGCGCCCTGTGGGCCGAGCGCGCGCGCCAGCGGCGACCCCTGGTCGAGCGAGGCGAAGCGCTCGACGTGGAAGATATGGACGTACCCGCTCTCGCCGCCGAAGGTCAGAGCGCCGGACGTGTGGTGCATCTCGGCCTCGTCGAAATGGGGCAGCACGTCCGTGGTCATCACGCGCAGGTAGTCCTGCTCGCGGCCTGGCGCGACCGACACGATCTGCACGATCATCAGCGCCGGCGCCGCGTCGGCCGGGAGCGGATTGTCGAGCGCCGGCGTGGTGCGCAGCGCATAGGTGGTGCGGCTCGTGATGACGCGCCGGATCCGGGTGACGATGGCGTCCCGCCCGGGCTGCGCGGCGGCGGCGCGGTCGAAGCGGGCGAAGTTCGTCAGCGGCGTCGTAATGAGGAACTGGTAGGTATCGCCGAAGATGGCCGTCCGGCTCACGCTGCGCCACGGCGTGCGTGCTTCCTTCTCGAGGGCCGAGAGCTCGCGCTGCGCGGTCAGGAACTCGTCGACGCGATCAGGGTCGACCTGGACGATCGTCATCTCGATCCAGGGCGGCGTGTCCTGAGCCGACGCCGCCGGCGGGATGACGCTCGCCAGGACCAGGGCGGCGAGAACCCACCGCGCTGCCCCGTTCACACGACCTCGTGATCGCAGCATACGGGCCGGTGTGAGGAATCCAATCAGGCTCCTGACGAGTTCGGCGTTCATGGCTCACCTGTTTCCGGTGTTCGACACCCGCAAGTATCACACAAATTCCGGCCCAGCTTACCCGCTCTGGACAGGTTGCCCTTTGTACGAAGCACGGCGATGTTCCGGCCGGCGTGGCTGTCTTGACAGCAACGTGCACACGCATCATGATGCTAGACAGCCCGTGGTGAGAGTCGCCGCTGCATTCGACCGGCGCTGCATCCGGGTTGCTGGCGTTGTTCCACGGTCAAATACTGCCGGTATGCGCCCTCGCCACGCCGTGGCAGCCCGGCGCCGTGCCGGTCTCGGTGAGACGCGGGACTTTCACCACGGGCCGCCAACAATGAGAACCACGGTCACACTGGACGCCGACACGGAACGATTGCTGCGCAGCGCAATGCGCGAGCGCGACGTGAGCTTCAAGGCGGCGCTAAACGACGCGATTCGACGGGGCCTCAGGAAATCCACCGGCTCCGCTGCCGAGCCGCGATTCACGGTGACGGCAAGACCGATGCATCTGCGGGCGGGAATTGATCCGTCCCGGATGCACGATCTCGACGCCGTGCTGGAGGTCGAGGCCTTCAAGGCGCTGACGACGCGTCTCGAGCGGGAGCAGAAGACGCGGTGATCATCCCCGACGCCAACCTCCTGCTGTACGCCTGCGATTCGTCGAGTCCCTTCCATCGCGTGGCCGCCGAATGGTGGTCGGACTGTCTCAACGGCGATGAGACCGTCGGGATGGTCCCGGTCGTCGTGCTCGCGTTCGTCCGGGTGAGCACGAGTGGCCCTGCTTTCAGCGAACCATTCACGCCGGCCGAAGCGTTTGCGGAGGTTCGCCGTTGGCTCGACCGGTCCGTGGTGACCGTGATCGGCGCGCACGGCCCGGACCTGGATCAGGCGCTAACGCTCATCGAGGGCGCCGGGGCGGGTGGGGGACTGGCGACGGATGCGCTGGTTGCGGCGCTCGGGATTCGACACCGGGCGGTCATTCACACGGCCGACGCCGATTTCGCACGCTTTCCGCAGGTGCAGTGGTACAACCCGATCACCGGCCGGCGTGGTTGAGGGTCCGCCCGCGCCTCTGATCCGCGACTCAGCAGGTCACGCAGTTGTGGTTGTTCTTCGAGCCGAGGCGCTCGAGCAGCGCCACCGTCTCGGGGATGGGCGACACGCGCTGGACCGGACCGTTGGCCATGTCGGCCGTCGTCTGCCCGCGCCGGCTCACGGCGGTGACGTCGCCACCCTGCTCGACCAGGTAGAGGATGAGCTCGTCGTCCCCGCGCGCGGCGGCATGGTGGATGGCGTTGTAGCCGTTGTGATCGCGCTGGTTCACGTCTCCGCCCAGTTCGACCAGAAACCGGACGGTCGCCAGCCAGGCGTCCGGCGCGTGCCGGTGCGCATTCCCGGCGAACCCTTCGCCGTAACCGACGCCCGAGGCGGCGTGGATCGGATACACCCCCGGATCGCCCGCTTTGTACGGCGGCAGGCCCGACGCATCGGGACCCATCGTCCCCGGATCCGTGGCCACCCACAGACCGGGCGCCGCCGGCAGCGCCGCGAGCAGGTCCGGTTCGTCGTCGTCCGAAGTCGCGGCGCGGCCCCGACCGCGGCCCGGCGGCGCCAGGGTGGGCAGGTTCGGGTCGGCGCCGTGCTCGACCAGCAGGCGCAGCGCCGGCAGGTCGGTCGCATACGCCGCGCGCCAGAACGCGGTCGACCCCTCGGTGTCCACGAGGCCGCAGTTCCGATTGCCGCAGCCGCTGTAGACCATGTACCAGGGATGGCGCGTCAGACGGGCGTTCGGGTCGGCGCCCGCGACGAGGAGCGCTTCCATGACGTCCAGGTAGGTCGCCTGCTGAAACCCGTGCTGCTGCGGCTGCGGGAAGCGCGTGCGCGGCTGCCACTCGGCGTTGACCGCCGCCCACAGCGGCGTCATGCCGTTGAGACTGGCTGCAAGATTGGGATCGGCGCCGCGCTCGATGAGCACCCGCGCCAGATCGAACTGCGCGTTGATCGTCGCCATCAGCAACGGACTCGTGCCGTCGCCCGCACCGGCTTGGTCGATGTCGGCGCCGCCGTCGAGCAGCGCCGCCGCCGCACCGATGTAACCCTGCCGCGCCGCATGGAGCAACGCCGTCAGCCCGCCCTTGGTCTCGATCGCCGGCGGGCGCCCGTTATTGGCCTCCACCTCCGGCGCCTCGCTCGACAGATAGTGGTCGCGCGCCGCGAGCACGGCGGCCTGTACCTGACTCGGCGTCGCGGTCGTATCGCCGGACTCGAACGCCGCCAGGACACTGCGTTGCCGCCTCCTGGCCTCTCCGGCGAGCCTGCCGTCCGCGACGAGATTGACCGTACTGGACGTGACGGCAGGATCGGCCCCGCGCTCGAGCAGCGTGCGGACGACGTCGACGCGATCACGCGCCGCGGCGAAGATCAGCGGCGTCTGCCCCCAGGCACCCTCCCGTGCGTCGACGTCGGCGCCGTGGTCGAGCAGCGCGGCAACCGCCGCGGGGCTGCCCGAGGCGGCCGCAAGGTGCAGCGGCGTCACGCCGCTGGTGCTCGTCGCGGCCGTCACGTCGGCGCCCGCCTTGATGAGCCGCTCGATGACCGCGGTCTGCCCCACGGTGCTCGCCACGTGCAGGGGCGTGTAGTGGCCGATGCGCGTCGCCGCGTCCACGGCGGCGCCGGCGTGGACCAGCACCTCGACCACCTCGATGTCGCCCCGTTCGGCGGCCCAGTGCAGCGCCGACATGCCGTCCCCGTGGGCGGCGTTCGCGTCCGCGCCCTGGACGAGCAGCGCACGCACCTCGGCGATGTCGCCGCGCCGTGCGGCATCGGCGACCGACGTGGCGGTTGGCGCCGCCGCAAGCCCGGCGCCGACGACCAGAACACCGGCGGCCGCAATTCCCACACGCCGTTCATTCCGCGTCAGATCCACCGGCTAGACCCTCCCTGACTTGTCCGTGTCCGACGCGGACGGCGCGGACAACGAGAACGTCCCCGTGCTGTCGCCGAAGTGATCCATCTCGAGCCCCAGCGACTGCATGAGCGTCAGCATCACGTTCGCCATCGGCGTCCCATCGTCCGCCCGCAGATGCAGGTTGCCGGCGAGACGGCCGTTGGCCCCGCCCAGCAGGAGCAGCGGGCAGCGCCGGTGGTTGTGGATGTTCCCGTCGGCCATCGGCGAACCCCAGATGATCGCCGTCTTGTCGAGCAGCGAAGCGTCCCCTTCCATCGTGTTCTGCAGACGCTCGATGAGGTACGGAAGCTGACCGACGCGGAATTGGCAGATCTTGTTGAAGTCCATGATCCGCCTCTCGTTGTTCCCATGGTGCGAAGCGGGATGGAACGGCCGGTTCGTGCCGCTTTCGGGGAACACGCGGTTCTGCGCGTCGCGACCGGTCTTGAACGAGATCACCCGCGTCATGTCGGTCTCGATTGCGAGCACCTGGAGGTCGAACAGAAGCTGCATGTGCTCCGAGAACGAGTCCGGCACGCCGCGCGGGGCATCGGGCAGAGCACGCGGCTCGCCGCCGTCGTTGCGGCCCTCGACCATCTGGATACGGCGCTCGACCTCGCGGACGTCGTCGAGATAACGATCCATCCGGCGGCGATCGACGGCGCCCAGCTCCTTCCTGACCTCGGCGACGTCGCTCAGGATCCAGTCGAGGATGCTGCGGCGCGTCGCCCGGCGCTCGGCCCGTTCCTCGGGGGTGCCGCCGGTACCGAACAACATCTCGAACGCCACGCGCGGGTCGCGAATCATCGGGAGCGGCTCGCTCGGCGACGACCAACTGATGGAGTCGGTGTACGCGCACGAGTAGTTGTAGGTGCACCCACCGGCCTGATCGAGGTTCTCGATGCAGAACTGCATCGAAGGCATCGGCGTCGACTGGCCATACTTGTTCGCGTAGAGCTGGTCGAGCGACGTGCCGACGAACAGGTCCGAGCCCTGGGTCTGCCTGGGATGGGCCTGGGTCAGAAAGACCGCAGAGGACCGGAAGTGGTCGCCGCCGATCTCCGGTGGGCTGAACGCCTCGGCCATGCGCACGTCGGTGTTGCTGACGATCGTGAGGCGGTCCCGGAACGGCTCGAGCGACTTGAGCGCGTTGTCGGGCAGCAGCTCGAAATCGGGCCCGACGGTGGCCGGCGCGAACAGGTGCCGGCTCGCGCCCCACTCGTTGCAGCCGGCCAACCCGTGGACCTCCTCGATGCACACGAGGCGCGTCACGTCGGTTGCCGCCGTCACCGTGCGGGCGAACCGGCCCGCCGGCGCCATCGCATCGAGGAACGGCAGCGCCACCGTGGCGCCCATTCCACGCAGGAACGTCCGGCGAGGCAGGTGCTTTCCCGTTATGAACGACATGGTGTGTCCTCTGGCCATACGGGCCGTTTCGTGCGTTACTCTCCGCGTTTCCGCTGGAACGCGTCGCTTCCGACCACGCCCATGATAAACGACGCCATCCGGTAGTCGTTCGCTTCGGCCGCCCGCGCCACGGCGCGGATGGTCGGCTGATCGAAGTGCTCCACCCGCCGGCCGATGGCGAACGCCAGCAGGTTCTCCGTGAAGGTGCGCACCAGCGGGATCGGCCGCGCCAGCAGGGCATCGACCAGCTCGCGCGGCGTCGACACCGGCGTGCCGTCATAGTAGTCGCCGCGCGTGTCCAGCGGGACGCCGTTCTCGCGCTGGCGCCACCGTGCGGTCACGTCGAAGTTGTCGAGCGCGAGCCCAATCGGGTCGATCAGCCGGTGGCACGAGCTGCAGCTCGGATTCGACCGATGCATCTCCATCCGCTCGCGGGTCGTCAGACGCCGGCCGTCCTTGACGTCCTCGATGTCCTCGAGCGCCGGAATATCGGGCGGCGGCGGGGGCGGCGGCGTACCGAGCAGGACCTCCATGACCCACTTGCCGCGCAGCACCGGCGACGTGCGGTTCGCCAGCGACGTGAGGACGAGGATGCTGCCGTGGCCGAGCACGCCGCGGCGCGTGTCGTCGGGGTACGCCACCCGCCGGAAGTGGCGCCCGGCCACGCCCGGAATCCCGTAGTGGCGGGCGAGACGCTCGTTGACGAACGTGTAGTCCGCCCGATACAGGTCGAGCAGGCTGCGGTCCTCCTGCACCAGGTTGGCGAAGAACAGTTCCGTCTCGCGCCGCATCGCCTGTGCGAGGTTCTCGTCGTAATCCGGGTAGAAGTTCGGGTCCGGCCGGACCTTGTCCATGTCCTGCAGGCGGAACCACTGCGCGGCGAACCGGCGGCCGAGCGCCGCGGCCCGGGGGTCGGCCAGCATGCGCAGCGTCTGGCGTTCGAGTTCGTCCGCAGACAGGCGGTCCTCGTCCGCCAGCGTCTGCAGCTCGTCGTCGGGCGGCGTCCCCCAGAGGAAGAACGACAGACGCGAGGCGAGGTCGACGTCGCTCAGGCGGTAGCCCCGTCTCGGCGCGTCGACCGGTGCGCGTTCCAGCCGCAGCACGAAGTGCGGGCTCGCCAGCAACGCCTCGAGCGCCGTCCCGACGCCGGTCTCGAACCCGCCGTTCACGGCGCCGTCGTCGAAGAACCGCAGCAGATCGTCGATCTCTCGCGCCTCAAGCGCCCGCCGGTACGCCTCGCGGCCAAGCCGGGTGATGATGCGGCGCGCGCAGGGCCGCGCTTCACCCGGACCGGTCGGGCGGCAGGTGAAGATGCGTTGCCGGCTCGGTGTCTCCGACAGGCCCGTCACGTTGTAGGGTCCGCTGATGACGACATCGCGGACATGCGGGAGCGTCGTGATGCCCGCCCCGCCCGAACCGCCGCCGGCGAAGGACCAGTCGTGCGGGCGGATCAGATCTTCATAGGGTCCTTCCGCCTGCCGGATGAACGCGGCCGCCACGCGGTGCGGCCCGGCCCGGACGAAGACCGGCTGCGTCGCGGTGGATACGCCCCCGCGGCCGTCGGCGCCGACCTGCCGGTCGGTGTTGTAGTGCAGCAGCGCCGCCCGCTCGCCATCGATCGAGACGTCGATGTCGTCGACCCGCGTATTGGCCCCGGAGGTGAACGTCAACGCGAACACATACTCGGCATCAGCCGGAAACACGTGGTCGACGACCAGACCGCCCCGTGTCCCGTACGGCGCCCCCTCGACGTGGTCCCACGGATGTTGCGACACGTACTCCGAGTTGGTGTACGTGTGATCGACGGCCCGACTGCCGCGCTCGCCGATCGCCAGCCGGCTGATGGCGCTCGCCGCGTTGAGATACGCCTCCAGCAGCGTGGGTGACAACGTCTGCGCGTCGGCGATGTTGTCGAAATTGGCGCTCACCTGATCGAGCGGCAGCCAGTCGCCGGCGTCGACGTCGAGCGCCAGCAGGTCGCGAACGGCCTCCGCGTACTCCGCGCGGTTGAGGCGCTGGAACGTGCGTCCGCCAGGGTCGGGGGCGACCGCGGCGGCCTCGTCGAGGTGACGCTCCAGGGTCTCGGCCAGCGTACGCAGCGTGGCGGCGGCCGGGCGGTTCGGGGCGGGCGGCGGCATCATGCCGGCGCGCAGCTTGCGGACCATCCGCTCTGCGACGTCGGCGTGGCCGGCGGCGTCCGTCACGTCGAAGTGCTCGAGCGACAGGTTGCCCCGCAGGGATTGATCGTTGTGACACGCGACGCACGTGCGTCGCACCACGAGGTTGGAATCGGCGTCAGCCTGGACCGCCTGCGCGAGCCGCGGCGCCGCGCCGGGCGGCGCAGAACCGGCCAGTACGGTCTCCGCCGCCATGGCGGCCACCGCGAGCAGGACGCAGAACCCGGCAGGACCGGCAACTCGTGCGCTCATGGATACTCGTACGTGCGTAACAGTTTGCCCTGTCTCGGCCCAGGATTCAAGCCCAGGTTTGCCCCGCCCGGAGGGCGCTGCAGATCGATGGCGGTCCACAGGCCCGAATCGCGGCTCCGACCGACCCGTCCGGCGCTCTTGCGCCGTCGCCGGAATCCGAGTGCATCGTCAGACTCGGCAGCGGAAAACGAAACCAGACGGACGGCGGGAACGTCAAAAGTAACAAGAGATTCAACACAGCGTTGGTGCTAGAATGGCCTCGCTCTCCAGTTTGTCCGCACGGGGGACTCCCTGCCCAAGTTGAGGACATGATGATGACGCGCCCGCGAATAACCCTCTTCATCGTCGCGCTGATGCTGGTCGCCGCCGGAACGTCGCACGCGCAGCCGCCGCGCACTTCACAGGCCGACGAGCGCGGACTGCGTACCGCCACGTTCGCCGGCGGTTGTTTCTGGTGCATGGAGCCGCCGTTCGACAAGCTCGATGGGGTGATCTCGACCACGTCGGGGTATATCGGCGGGCACACCGAGAACCCCACGTACGAGGAAGTGTCCGCCGGGATCACCGGGCATGCGGAGGCGGTTGAAGTGGTCTACGATCCCGCCCGGGTCACGTACGCGGAGCTTCTCGACGTGTTTTGGCCCAATATCGACCCCCTGACCGCGAACCGTCAGTTTTGCGACCACGGCTCGCAGTATCGCTCCGCGATCTTCTATCACGACAGCGATCAGGAGCATCTGGCACGCGGATCGAAGATGCAGTTCGCGCAGTCGGGGCGGTTCGACGTTCCGATTGTGACCGAGATCGCCCCCGCAACCGCGTTCTTCCCCGCGGAGGAGTATCACCAGGACTACTACCAGAAAAACCCGCTCCGCTACCGGGTCTACCGTTTCGGCTGCGGGCGCGACCGGCGCCTGAAGGAAGTCTGGGGCGATCGCAAATAGCGGCCCGCCCGGCTTACCCCTCCCACGAGACGTTCGCGGCCCTCCGTTCCGGATCCCTCGAGCGCACGCTATGCGCCGGGCCGTGTCCAAGAAGACCGGGGGCGCCTCAGTCCGATCACGATCAACCGATTCCGGTTCCTGAACCTCGACAACCTGACCACCAAGGCGCGCAAAGCCGCAGTCCCCGGCCTCAGCCAAACGTGCGATGCGAACGCCGCACCACGTGCATTCGAAGCTGTCATCTCAGGCCGTCGAACTCCAGCACGCGATTGAACCACTCGATCGCAATTTCTTCGTGGGACCGATTGCCATTACCAGGTGCACCCGGACCCGCAACTCCATCTCCTGCCGCCCGCAAGGGCACGATGGTTCGGGCGACTACCCTATGTTGCTCTGCGGACGCTGGAGCGGAGGTGGGAGCCGCCTCGTAGCCGCCAGCAACGAACAGCCAATCGGCGCTGCCAGCCAATGACACTCGAACGAACCC
This sequence comes from Vicinamibacterales bacterium, assembly GCA_965220695.1. Classification (GTDB taxonomy): domain Bacteria; phylum Acidobacteriota; class Vicinamibacteria; order Vicinamibacterales; family UBA8438; genus UBA9620. Next base: position 3,203,472 of record OZ244838.1, read on the forward strand.
TAGGTTGAACGAGCCAGAGGCCCAGCGAATCTCCCCCTGTTCGATCGTGTCCGCAAGTGTGTCAGTCGGTTCCACAATGATGAAGGCGTACTCGGGGAGACCGTCCTCCTGGCCGAGCACGGGACGGTCGACCGTGACCACCGTCACGGTCTTGCCGTTGTTCGAACTGACCTGTATCGCTCCGGCAATGGGCATTGAGGCATCTTGGCCCAGAGCGCTACCACCGCAGCCAAATACCAGTCCGGCCACTCCGACGATGGTTCCGAGAAGCCGACCCATGACGATTGGAACCGCAATTTCCATTCTGGGGGACATCATCCCTCCTCGCATCCGGGCCTCGCGCTGTCACCGCCAGTTCGTCAGGAGCGACGAATACAACCCCTCGCGACGCAACAGGGCGCCCACCTCGCCGGGTTTCGTGCACGCTTCGACGGCTTTGAGGCTGCGGAGCCGATACGCGGCCGAGACACAAATCGTGACCGTGAGGATGATGTGGCTGCTGCACGGCCGGCTCGGTATCTCCGACGCTTAACGCAATATACTCAACGTGCCACCATCCGAGCTCTTTGAACGCCGCGTGTTTCACGCGGACGGGAAGGCGCAGTGCGTCATCTTCGTCGAGGGCGATTTTATACGGAGCGAGGGCCGATGTGATTCGCGCATGGCGGCTGGTGCGGCGCCGCCCAGAACTGGCTCGGGCGACCATCCTGAGCTTGGCATTGGGTATTGGCGCGAACGTTGGAATCTTCGCGATCCTGAATGGCATTCTACTAAGACCGCTTCCCTATGGCGCGCCGGAGCGGCTCGTCATGCTCTGGCGCGCGTCAACGGACCCGTCCCAACGACTGACGGCCACATCGACACACGTGATTGAGTGGCGAGCCCGTAACAGGTCTCTTGATGATATCGCCGCCCTTGAACTCTGGCAGAGGAATCTTTCCGCTCGGATGGATCTCGTGGGCCCCGACGGGCCCGAGCGCCTACGTGGGTCGTTCGCCTCACGAAACCTGTTCAGGATTCTCGGCGTCCAGGCAATGCTGGGTCGCGCGTTCGTGGACGACGACGCAGACGATGTCGTCATCCTCAGCCATGGTCTCTGGCAGCGGCGTTTCGGGGCAGACCCGACGATTGTCGGACAGCAGATCGATCTCACCGTCGGCAACAGTGGTCGACGGGTGCGCCCATTCACAATCGTCGGGGTACTGCCGCGAACGTTTCGATTCACCTACCCGGCGGGCACCGAGCTGTGGGCACCGCTGACATCCGATGCGCTGACCACCCCCACTCTTTTTCTCAAGTACACAGTCGTGGCCAGACTCAGGTCCGGAGTGAGCCTGGACGACGCTCGAGCCGACATGAGCGCGGTGGCGTCCGAAATGGGGAGCGAGTTGGGGGGCCGCTTCGCAAACACGGATGTCTGGGTACAGCCGATACACGAGTATGCCGTCGGAGAAGTCCGCCAGGCGCTCGTCCTGCTGGGCGCGGCGACGGCGTTCGTCGTGCTGATCGCCTGCCTGAACGTTGCAAACCTCTTGCTCGCTGCGACCGTCGCGCGGCGCCGTGAGTTGGCAATCCGGGCCGCGCTCGGCGCCAGCCGCAGTCATCTGCTCCGTCACCTCTTGAGCGAGAGCCTGCTTCTTGCGTCACTTGGCGGAGCGCTGGGTCTCGCGCTCGCACTGGGAATGTTGCCGGTGATCCGCGCGATGGTGCCGCTGTCGGTGCCGCGCGCGAACGAGATTAGCGCCGACCTGGTCTTGCTGGGCTGGTCGGTCGTTGTCTCCGTGCTCACCGGATTGGTCGCCGGTATCGTGCCGGGTTGGCGGGGGTCGGGCACTGATCCCAATTCGGAACTGTGCCAAAGTGGGCCCCCGTCCACTGGAGGTGTCGCTACAGCTCGCTGGCGTCAGGCGCTTACAGTCATACAGGTCGGCGCCGTGCTGGTCCTGCTCATCGGAGGCGGTCTTCTGGTGCGCAGCTTCTGGAATCTGCGGAGCGTGGACCTCGGATTCGACGCAGCGCGAGTCCTCACGATGGAAATGAGGCTTCTGGGCCGCGGGCCGCGGCGCGTCGCCGCGTTTACCGACGAACTGCTGATCCGCGTCCGCGATTTGCCCGGTGTTGCCGCCGCCAGCGTGACATCATCCGTTCCTCTTCGCGGAGTGGACTTCAGGCGGCGGCTCTCTGTCCCGGGCGGCGGCGACGGAATCGTCGCGAACGAAAGGCACGTCGACGCCGACTATTTCAGGGTCATGCGGATTCCCGTCCTGGCCGGCCGTGGGTTCTCTCCCGCTGGCACAACCTCGTCTCGTCCGGTGGCAGTCGTGTCGGAATCCCTGGCCCGAATCATGTTTCGCGGGCAATCTCCGATAGGGCTGCACATCTATCTCGATCCCAGTGGACTGATTCCGACCGAAATCATCGGCGTCGTCGGCGATGTCAGACATGTGGGCGTCGCAGAGACCGCGGGGCCCGCGTACTACGTCCCGAGCACTCAGGCACCCTCAGAGGTGGTCTGTCTGGTGATCCGCGCGTCGGCGGATGCCGAGAACCTTGCACCGACGATCAGAAACATCGTGCGGTCTATAGATCCGGCGCAGCCCATACAAGGCACGACGACGCTGGATCGACTCGTGTTCGACTCGATTGCGGATCGCCGATTCTACGCCGTGGCGACGTTTTCACTTGCCCTGATCGCCCTGTTTCTGGCTGGCTTCGGCCTTTACGGCATGGTGACCCACAGCGTCGTTGAGCGAGTGCGAGAGATCGGTATTCGCCTCGCACTCGGCGCGCAACCGTCGAGTCTGGTCACCCTGCTGCTGCGGCAGACCCTGGGACCGGTCGTGCTCGGAGTGCTACTCGGTTGTCTCGCCGCATTTTGGACCACGCGACTGATGCGCCAATACCTCTTCGGCGTGCAGGCCATCGACCCCTTGACCTACCTGGTCGTGGCGGCGCTCGTCATCGTGACTTGCCTCGCAGTGAGCTACATACCGGCACGGCGGGCGGCACGACTCGACCCGATGACCGCCCTCCGGACCGACTGACCTGGATAATTCGTGGAGGATCCGTTGTCGGCCCCGACCTCCTTGAACATCCCAATCTCCTCAAATGCGTGTCCAAAATAGCCGGGCACTTCAGGCGAGTGGACTTGGTGCCGGAGGCTATGGCTCGACACGCTCCAACCGCATGGTCCTCAGCGGCCCATAGCGCCAGATCAGGTCACCGTCTCTGAGCTCCCGCTCTACGGTGATCGGCATACCTTCCGGGCGCAAGATGTGCACGCCATTCTCGAACGCGGCGGCTACGGAAATCGGTCGCCCGCCGGTACTCGGTTCACCGGTGTCGTTGACACCGTGCTCGAGGGTGCCGTGCGCTCGCATGTCATGCACCACGCCGCCGACGGTCACCACCAGCCGATTGCCACGCTGCTCACCTCGAATCGACCGATCGAGGACTGGGGAAAGCTGCTCGGCGACACCGCCGCCGTCACCGCGCTACTCGACCGCCTGCTCCATCACGCGCACGTGCTGAAGTGCGGACCGCGCAGCTGGCGCACCAAGGTCCAGACAGACTTGCGAACACAGGATGCCGTGAAGTAAAACTCAACTCCCGTCTCGGGACGCCGGAAATGGCCGGGTTTGCGGTGTCCACTAACCCAAGTTTACCGAGTTGACCGGCCATTTTGCCGATTTTGGCTATATTTCGGGATTGCCATGTCTGTAAGTTGTTGATTCTAAAGGATCGGGTTTTGACGGTACGCGATGTAGTGCCATAATCGTATAGAATGGGTTGACTCCGGCCGCCGCGCCCGCTATCGTGGGCAGCGTGTTCATTCGGCGCACACAAACCCGGCGGACCCAGGACGGAAAACCCTACTTCTCCCATCGCCTGGTGCACTCCGAGCGCGTCGGAAACTCCGTCCGGCAGCGCACCCTGCTCAATCTCGGGCGCCACTTCGACATCCCCCAGGCCCAATGGCCGCCGTTGTGCGCTCGCATCGACGACATCTTGACCGGCCAGGCGCCCCTGCTCGCCGATGGCCCGCCCGCCGTCGAGCACGAGGCGCAGCGCATCGCCGCGCAATTGCTCGCTCGCGGCGCACCGCGGGACGGGACGGCCGCCGGACCGACAGACGTGCAACGGGTCGATGTCGACTCGCTGCGTCTGCTCCGTCCCCGCAGCGTCGGGGTCGAGCAACTCGGCCTGTGGGCGCTGGAGCAATTGGGCCTGCCGGCCCTGCTCGCCGACCTCGGCGTCAACGGCGCCCTGCGCGCGGCGGCGGCCGGCGTCATTGTCGGGCGCCTCGCCCAACCCGCCTCGGAGCGTGCCACGCACCGCTGGCTGCAAGCGCGCAGCGGCCTCGGGGAGTTGCTCGGCGTCGACTTCGAAACCGTCGGTGCGATGCAGCTCTACCGCGCCTCGGACGCGCTGGTGAAGCATCGCGAGGCGATCGAGGCGCATCTGTTCGACCGCGCGATGGGGCTCTTCGACCGCCAGCCGACGGTGACCCTCTACGACCTGACGAACACCTACTTCGAGGGCGAGGCGAGCGAGCAGCCCCAGGCAAAACGCGGGCACTCGAAGGAGAAGCGCAGCGACTGTCCGCTGCTGACCCTGGGCCTGATGCTCGACGCCAGCGGCTTCGTGCGCCGCTCCAAGGTCTTCGCCGGCAACGTCAGGGAACAGCGCACGCTGGCCGACATGCTCGAGGCGCTGGAGGCGCCACCCGGCGCCCTCGTGGTCATGGACCGCGGCGTTGCCACCGAGGCCTGCGTGCAGTGGTTGCGTGAGCACGACTACCGCTATCTGGTCGTCAGCCGCGAACCGCACCGTCAGTTCGACGCCGAGGCCGCCGTCTCGCTCCAAACCCAGTCCAACCAGACCGTGCACCTGCACAAGGTGGTCTCGACCGACCCCGACGAGGTGCGCCTGTACTGCTACTCCGAGGCGCGGGCCGAGAAGGAACGAGGCATCGTCGAGCGTTTCGCCACCCGCTTCGAGACCGCCCTGACCCAGCTCCACGAGGGGCTGGCGCGCCCCCGCACCCACAAACGGCTCGACCAAGTGTGGCAGCGCATCGGGCGATTGAAGACGAAGCATTCCCGCGTCGCCGCCCACTACCAGATCGGGGTCACCGCCGACGAGACCGGCACAAAGGCCGTCGCCGTCACCTGGACCCGCCGTCCCCGGGACGGCTCGATGGCCACCCATCCGGGGGTCTACTGCCTGCGCAGCAGCGAGACCGACTGGGACGAAGACGCCCTGTGGCGCACCTACACCACCCTCACCGACGTGGAAGCCGTCTTCCGCTCGCTCAAGGCCGAACTCGGCCTGCGCCCCATCTACCACCACAAGCCGCGGCGGGCCGACGGCCACCTGTTCATCACCGTCATCGCCTACCAACTCGTACAGGTCATCCGCACCCGACTGCGCGGGCACGGCAACCCCGCCAGTTGGACCACGTTGCGCCGCATCCTCGACGGCCAGCAGCGCGTCACCGCCACCTTCCGGCGCCCCGACGGGCGCACGCTGCACGTGCGCACAGCCACGCAACCCGAACCCGAGCAGCGGGACATCTACGACGCGCTCGGCGTCGACCCGCACCCCGGGGGCGTCCGCAAAACGCTCATCTGACCAACCCAGCTCACCGGTTCGCGCAGGTTTGTAGTGCCACTCGAGTATTCCTGTCGGCGTAAGCTACCTATTTGCAATAGTTTATGTTTTTGACCGTAGAGTCGAGGGGAGGCGCGTAGCCGGTAGGGGGTCGGTGGCTCGTCCGGCGCTTTCGCACCGGGCCTCAGTCCGATACCCATAGGCACGTTTCCTCCCCCCGCTCTCCGAACCCGGCGTGCCGATTTCCGGCACCGGGCTCTCCAGTGGAATCATGCGGCTCGCGCACGGGCTTCCCGGTCACGGCGAGCTGTCGGGTGTCGCGAGCCGTGGCACCCGGCTCGCACCCTTGCGCCCACCGGTCGGTGCGTCGTCAGGCCTGTTGACGCCCTGACGACGGCGACCACTCAGGGTCGTCCCCTTCGCTTGTGCATGTGACGACGTCCGGCATTGCTGCTCATCTCCGGGGTACTAGGCGTCAGCCACTCCCGAGAGCCTGCTCCCTTTCGCCATCCCTTCCACCTGAAGCTCCTTCCCTCTGCCGGCATTACCCGGCATCCTCGGTAGTACGAGCTTCTCCGCCACCCTGGCCGGCCCGACCTGGCCCTCACGGGTCGTCGGTTGGCGTGTGCCACGCCACCGGCAGGGCTTCCCGCGTTGCGTCCACTCCCCCCTTCCATGCATGCCGCCGCCAATACCCCGGCGGAGCGGGCCGGTGCGCCCGTCGCTCGCTTCCCGGCTCGTAGCAGCCTTCCCCGTTTTACCGGCGGGTCGGCTTCCGCATTGCCCGTTTCGAGGCCTGCACAGCGTTCAAGACCTTGCGGCCTGCATGGTCGCTGAGCCGCCCGAGGCGGCCCTTTGTCATCGGAGTGCTTCAGACGGATGTCGTTACCTCCACCATCCGCTCCGACTGCTACCGGCTGGAGCGACAGTTGCCGGACGGGATTCGCACCCGCTGAGGAATGGCGCCTTTCGCGGCGCACGGTAAACTTGGGCTAATGGCCGGATTTGACCCGTCCGCCGAGGCCGGATTCGGTGTTCACGATCCCCGGATTCGGCGTTCAACTTCCCCGAAATACGCAGCAACGGAAGTTCGCCGCGTCGGGAGTGAAGTCAGCTCGACCCGCAGGGCCGGAACGTAACACTGGACAGCCGCCGGATATCTGAATGACAGTATCATTCATCAAGGGAGACTACGCCATGCCTCCAAAACAACTCGTCCAGGCCCGCATCGACGGGTCCGTGAAGGAAGAAGCGGCCACGGTACTGGCCGCCATGGGCCTGACCGTCTCCGACGCGGTGCGGTTGCTGCTGACCAGGGTGGCGCGGGAGAAGGCCCTGCCCTTCGCGCCCCTGGTCCCCAACGCCGTCACCATCGAGGCGATGAAGGAAGCCCGCCAGGGCAACCTCCCGCAGTTCGCCAGCGTCGAGGACCTGCTCGACGACCTGCATGCGGACGATTGAGCGCACCGGCCAGTTCCAGCGCGACTACAAGCGGGAGTCCCGGGGCCGGCAGCGGGCGCACCTCGATGCCGGCTTGGCGCGCATCATCGAGACCCTGACCAACGACCAGCCGCTCGAAGCTCGGCACCACGACCATGCGCTAAGCGACGAGTGGTCCGATCACCGCGACTGCCACGTCAAGCCGGACCTGGTGCTGATCTACCAGAAGGCCGGCGCCGACGCCCTGCGCCTGGTGCGCCTCGGATCACATACAGAACTCGGTTTATAGCGCTGCCACTCTGCCTCGTCCTTGTCCAGGATTCAAGTCGAGAGTCGATCGGCGCGGCGTCGCCGGCCGGATCAACCGCGCCGTCCCCTGGCGCCGAACTCTTCGTCTTTCAGACGGAACCCGTCGGCCAGGTCCGGGTCATCCTCGATCCCCATTACCCGCCGGGCGATGTACTCGCCGAGCACCGGCCCGAACTTGAACGCTTCGGCCGACCCGCCGCCCAGCAGCCAGACGTTCTCGAAGTCGGGATGGTGGTCGACGATGAAGTTCCCGTCGACACTGCTCTCATAGTGGCAGGCCCGCGTCTCGTTGATGGCGGCGCCGACCAGATCGGGAAAATGCCGTTCGAGAATCTGGCGGGGGCGCTCGTGCGCCTCGGGGGGAATCCAGCGATCACTCGTGTCCGGGTCATTCCCGGGCCGGCCGCCGGTACGGACCCTGAAACCGCGATGGTCCGGCGGCAGCGCCGGCCAGCCGGTACACCCGGGCACGCCGTAGCTGGGCATGTGGGGAAACGAAAAACGCGTGTCGCCCGGCGGCACCGCGAAGTAGAACACGTGTCCCATGGAGATCCGGATACGGTTTCCCATGAGGTCCGGGAACACCTTCGGGAACCACGGGCCGCAGGCGAAGATCGTGATGGCGGCGCCCAGCGCCTCGCCGCCATCGATGGCGACCTCGTCGAGCCGTGAGCCGCTGCGCCGGCCGACCGACGCCCGGCCGATCCGTATGACGCCGCCCTCCTCCTCGAACACCCGCGCCACCGACTCGATGGCGCGCCGCGCCCGCACCACCCCGGCAGCCGGCTCGTAGAGCGCGACACCGAGGTCGTCAAAACGGATCCAGGGCCAGCGGTAGGCCACCTCATCCGCGGTCAACGACTCGTAGGCGCTCCCGAGCGCGTCCCATTGCGCCTGAGTGTTCTCGATATAGTTGCTGGTCGCTTCACGCAGAATCAGGTCGCCGGTGTTGAAGAACAGGCGCGGGAGCAGACGGTCGCGCCCCATGTCGTCCCACTCGGTCCACTTCCGGATGGCATCGGTCGCCCAGCGGGTCCAGAGCCGACCGTGCGGCCGGTCGCCGTACGAGGTGCGTACGCCGCGCGTTTCGCCGCCCGACGTCTGGCGGGAGTTGCCGGCGCCGTAGGCATCGACCACCGTGACGCGGGCGCCGAGACGTTGCAGATTGAGGGCGGTCCACATTCCGAACGTACCGGCCCCGACAACGACGACATCCGGCGACCGGCGCGTTTGCACAACGGCCGAACGACCATCCGCCGCCGCGGTGGTCGTTTGGTCGCTCCGGCGGACTTCGCGCGCCGTCGCCCCGCGCACCCCGGTCCCAAGCGCGATCCCCGCCGCCGCGGTGGTCGTGATGAATCGTCGTCGATCAATGGGCATGATGGCTCCGGCGGACTACGCCCGCCGCCGCCGTGGTCGTGATGAACCGACGGCGGTCAATGGGCATGATTGCTCCGGCGGACTACGCCCGCCGCCGCGGTGGTTGTGATGAACCGACGGCGGTCAATGGTCATGATTGCTCCTGCGCATGAAGGGAACATGGCTGCGAAGGCCCGCACCGGCAGTCATCGGTGACCTCCTCCGCCGGAGCACGCCGCCGCACGACCGCTCGCAGCCCGTGCTAGAAAAAGAGCAGCACGTCCTCTTCCACCTCACCGATCTCGACGTGCGTGCCGGACATGCCGGTCACGCGAAACTGGTAGAGACCGCGCGGCGCCGGTCCGCCCAGGCGGGCGCCGTCGGCGGTGGCGAACGTGCTGTTGTGACAAGGACAGAGGTAGACGGATTGCCGCACCTCCCCGATCTCCTCGAGGACGATCGGGTCCAGGTCGGCCGGGTCAGCCACGAAATCGACCTCGCACTGCTCGTGTGGACAGACCCGGCAGACCGCCTTGAACCGTTCGGCCGCATCGGCGCCGTCCGACACACGCGTCACCATCCCGTTGACGCGGACCGGCTCGCCCGCGTTCGCCGCGCTCGGCGGCGCCACGCCCTGTGCGATGAAACGCCTGACGCGTCCCGGCGCCGGCAACGCCGCGAGCGGCACGCGCACGGGCCGGGTGAGCGGCAGGTAGCGCAGGCGGCGGCGCCCCTGCGCGAGCAACGCGCGTCCGGCGCCCAGCACCGCCAGCGTGGCGAGGAACGCGCGGCGACCGATTCCGGTCATTCTCCAGCGTTCCTGCCGGTCTCCCCCCGCACCCAGCGGGCCAGCACCTGCCATTCCGGCGCGTCCTGCGAGGTCCAGTGCTTGCCGCCCGCGTGCCAGTGGCTGCCCCCGGCCTCCTCGACCAGCGGATTGACCAGCAGCGGGCTCTCGAGCGGCGCACCCGGCACCACCAGCCGCTGGATCCGTTCGAAGTTGCGCAGCGACTGTTCCTCGTCGTACGACTCGCTGCCGGGAGTGAGCGGCTCGAGATACGCGTTGCCGCCGCCACGGGAATGACAGACGAGGCAGCGCGCGTTGCCCGGTCGCTTGGCGAGCAGGATCGGCTCGACCTGCGCGCGGTAGAACTCGAAATCGAGGGCCGGCGTGGTCGTGTTCACCCAGCGGGCCAGCACCTGCCATTCCGGGTCGCTCTGCGACGTCCAGTGCTTGCCGCCCGCGTGCCAGTGGCTGCCCCCGGCCTCCTCGACCAGCGGGTTCATGAGCAGGATGCTCTCGGTCGGCGTGCCGGGCGTCACCAGCCGCAACACCCGATCGAAGTTGCGCAGCGACTGCTCCTCGTCATACGCGTCGCTGCCGGGTGACAGCGGTTCGAGAAACGTGTTGCCGCCGCCGCGCGAGTGGCACACGACACATCGGGCGTTGCCGGTCCGACGGGCGAGCAGGATCGGCTCGACCGTGTCACGGTACAGGTCGAAGTCGAGTGCCAGGGAGACGTTGCCGCCCGTTGGTTGCGCCACGGCGGGGGGAGCGCCGGCCCAGACCAGGGTCTGGACGACCAGCGCCGCCAGCATCAATCGCCAAATCGTCCGCGCCATCCACCCTTCTCCTCTACGGCTACGGTCCGACGAACAGATTCGCCGTGATGTTGCGCTTGGGCACCTGTCCGACCTGGATCTGCTTGACCTCCCGCATGTTCTCCACGTCAATCACCGACACGTCGTTGTCGTGGGCGTTCGCGCAGTAGAGGTACTTGCCGTCGGGCGTGAAGGTCAGCCAATCGGGCACGGTGCCGACTTTCACTCCACCCAGGTACTCGAGATCCGGAAGCGAGTACGCGTAGACGTGGCTGTTGATCTTGCTGGTGGACCAGATCGACGTACCGTCCGGCGAGACCTTGATGCCGTGCGCCGGTGCACCCTGGATGCCGTCGCGGTTGCGCTCGGCGGCCGGAATGTCCGGCTGCACGACGCGGCCGATCTCCATGCGCTTGGCGAAATCGACGACGGCGAACCCGTGCAGGTTGGTGACCTGGACGTACATGTTCCGCGTGGATCCGTCCGGGTTGGTGTCGAACGTGAACGGCCGCACGCCGCCCTCGAAGTGGATCGCCCACATCTTCCGCTCGAGCTCGGTATCGATGATGGTGGCGCCCCCGCCGCCGGTCGACCCGGCCACCACGTACTTGCTGTCCGGTGTGATGAACGTATTGTGCACGCCCCGCAGAATCCGGATGAACCTGATGTTCTCCTCCGCCTCGGTGTCGATGATGTCCACGCCGCCGCCGGTTCCCTGGATGGCGACATAGACCCGAGTGCCGTTCTCGTGAATCGCGACGTTGTTCGGACGTCCGCTCAGCGGGATGCTGTTGACGACCTGCAACGTCTTCGCGTCAACGATGTCGAGCTCTTCCGTCGACTCGTTGCTCAGATAGAGCCGGCTGCCGTCCGGCGCGGCCGCCACGCCATGAATCACCTCGACCCCGGTGATCTCGGCCACAATCTCGTTGGTCGCCGGGTCAATCAGGTGCACGTTGTCACCGGCCGCGTTGGTCTGCACAATCCGCAGCGCCTTGTTCTGCGCCGCGGCCGGCGCCGGCGCAACCGTCATCGTCGCCACGGCGATCAGCGCGCCGATCGCCACGGTCAGCCGCATATTCGTTGTCGTCATGTCGTTCCCATCCCCTTCGATACCGGACCGCCCAGGCTGTGTATCCTGACACCGTAGTGGGGGCTTCCGGCAAAGTCAAGACGAGCCGGACGAACACCCCGCCCAACCGGGACCGCCGCATTCCGGTTCGTCGCGCAACGGCCGATGACGGTAGAATGCCACTTGAACTGCCGGTCCGTCCACCGGAGCGAACCCCCTTCATGTCACACATCGCGCGTCTCATTGCTGTCACCACCCTGGCGCTCTGCGCCGTCACCCTCGCGGCGCCCGCCGCGGCACAAGGTCCGACGGCTGGCGGCGCGCCGCTCGTCAACGCCCGCGTGGTGGAGACCGGCCCGACCATCGACGGCGACGTGCTTGGCGATCAGGCCTACGCCGACGCCATGCTGGCCACGGGGTTCGTCCAGAACCGTCCGTTCGAGGGAGAGCCGGCGTCCGAACGCACCGAAGTGCGAATCGTGTACACCCAGGACACTCTGTATTTCGGGATCGTTTGCTTCACCGAGGACCCCGGCACGATCATCGCCGCCGACAGCCGGCGTGACTCCGACCTGACCGAGACCGACAGTTTCCGAATCATCCTCGACACCTATCACGACGGGCTCAACGGCTTCGTGTTCGGCACCAACCCGGCCGGGGTCGAATACGACGGCCAGCTCACCAACGAAGGTCAGGGCAGCGGCGGTGGCACCGGGCGCCCCGGCGGCAGCCAGCAGCAACGCGGTTCGGGCGGCGGGTTCAATCTGAACTGGGACGGCGCGTGGGAGGTGGTGACGCGGGTGACCGATCTCGGGTGGACCGCGGAGATTGCGATTCCGTTCCGGACGTTGCGCTACCCGTCATCGGAGACCCAGAGCTGGGGCATGAACTTCCAGCGCAACATCCGCGTCCGGAACGAGCAGGCCTACTGGTCGCCGCTGCCGCGGCAGTTCGATCTGAACCGGCTCTCGCTCGCGGGCGAGTTGCAGGGCCTCACCGTACCCCCTCAGCGCAACCTTCAGATCACGCCGTACATCCTCGGGGAAACCCTGTACCGCAGCCGCGACCCGGTCCTCGCGGACTCTTCCATCGCGACGACGGGTGATGTCGGGGGCGATTTCAAGTACAGCGTCACGCCCAGCCTGACTCTCGATCTGACGGCCCGAACCGACTTCGCACAGGTCGAGGTGGACGATCAGCAGGTCAACCTCGACCGATTCAACCTGTTCTTCCCGGAAAAGCGCCCGTTTTTTCTGGAGAACGCCGGTCTGTTCTCCGTCGGACAACAGGGCCAAGTCGATGTGTTCTTCAGTCGGGCCATCGGGCTGGGGACAAACGGAGAACAGATCCCGATCGTCGGCGGCGGGCGGCTGTCCGGCAAGATCGGACGCAACACGAACGTCGGGTTCCTGAACCTGCAGCAGCGGTCGTACGTCGCCAACGGCGGCACACCGGATGAGGAACTCACACCGCCGCAGAACTTCACGGTGGCCCGCGTCCGGCAGGACATGGGCAACCGGTCGAACATCGGAGCGATGGTCGTGAACCGGCAGGCGACCGGCGATCTGGTGATGGACGGCGACTACCACCGCTCGTATGCAGTCGATGGCCGCTGGGGCATTGGACAGGGCGGCACGGTCACCGGCTTCCTCGCCAGTACCGAAGCCGAAACGCCGGCCGCGGGCGATACGCACGCATATGCCGTCTCGGGCCAGCACGAGTCCTCCTGGTCGCGGATCGGTCTCGGCTACACCGAGGTCGCGCCGAACTTCGACCCGGAGGTCGGGTTCCTCGCGCGTGAGAGCTATCGGCGGGTGAACGGCACCTTCTTCACCACCTTCCGGCCGACCAGTTTCCTCGGCCTGCACGAGATACGGCCGCACGTGTTTCACAACTCGTATTTCGACTTCGACACTGGCCGTCACGTGACGCAGATCACCCATATCGACAACCACCTCGAGTGGCGCAACGGGTACGAGATTCACACCGGCATGAACGTCACCCGGGAAGGTGTGTTCGAGGCGTTCGACGTTTCTCGGACGGAGGGAGTCTTCGTGCCGCCCGGCACCTATGACCACAAGGAAGCGCAACTCGTCGCCAACAGCAATCTCGGCGCTCCCGTGAGCGGAGAGATCCGCACCATCATCGGCGGGCTGTTCGGCGGCAAACGACTGTCGATCCGGCCGTCGGTCAGCGCCCGGATCGGAGAAACCCTCAACGCCGCCTTCGAGTGGGACTACAACAAGCTGAATCTGCCGGGCGGCGAGTTCACGACAAGACTGACCCGCGTGCGCGTGTCGTACTCGTTCACCACCCGGATGTTCTTTCAGGCCCTCGTCCAGTACAACGACCAGAATGAGATCTGGTCGTCGAATCTGCGTTTCGGTCTGTTGTCCGACGCCAACACCGGTCTGTTCGTGGTCTACAACGACATCCAGGATCTCCGGCAGAATTTCCGGCCGGATCTCATGACGGAGTTTCTCGACCGTTCGGGGCGTACGCTGACGGTCAAGTTCAGCTACCTGTTCGATCTGCTTCGCTAGAACCCCCGCACGGCGCCGAGCGTCGCACCGAGAGCGGCGAGGCGCCCGGCGCGCCGGACGCAGGCGGAGCGCATTCCTAGTAGGATCGGGGTTTCGCGCGCCGAGCGCCGGCGCCTGTCCCCGCGACGATTGAGCCGCATGCAACCGGACCTCCAGGACGCCATCGATTTCCATCAGGCGATCGTCGCCGAAGGGAGCAAGGCCCTGGTCGGCTACGAACGGGAAAAGGCGCTCGCCAACATGGTGCTGCTCGCCGAGATCCCGACGACCTACGACCAGGCGGAGCAGCGGCAGGTCAACGCCGGCAACCTGCTGCTGCGGGGGGTGCCCGGGGTCGGGAAAACGTTCTTCGGGGTCATCCTCGCCGCTATCAGCGGCGCCCGTTTTGCACGGCTCCAGGGGCGGGCCGACCTGCAACCGACCGAGATCGTCGGGTTCCAGATGATCAACCCGGCCACGGGCGAGTTCATCACCGAGTTCGGCCCGCTGGCATCGGCGGAGGTAATCCTGCTCGACGAGATCAACCGGATTCCGCTGAAGTCGCAGAGCGCGTTTCTCGAAGGGCTCCAGGATCGCTCGATCACCGTCGGCAAGGAAACCTATCAGCTTCCCACCTTCAGCTTCGCCATCGCGACGATGAATCCGATCGAGTTGGGCCAGGGCACGTTCCCGTTGTCGGAGGCGGCCACCGACCGGTTCGCGATCATGGTCAACATCGGCTACCTGCCGCCTGACGAGGAAGAGAAGCTCGTCACCTTCGATTTCAAGAAGGTGCATCTCGAGGGTCTGCTGTCGAAGGAGCGGGTCCTCGACCTGCGGGCGCGCATCGGAGAGCAGGTGTTCCTGCACGACGCGCTCGGCAAGTACATCCGCCGACTCGTGTCGGCCACCCGACCATACAACCCGGAAACCGACTGGCTGCAACGATCGCCGTCCGCGCTCGTCGAACAGTACGTCGACCTCGGCGCGTCGCCGCGCGCCACGATCTGCTGGGGCCGGCTGGTCAAGGTGTGGTCGCTGCTCTCCTCGCAGCGCGCCGAGGTCCATCCCGAAGATATCCAGGCGCTGGCCCGCTACGTGCTGGGACATCGGGTGTGGCTTGCCCCGCACGCCGCCAGCCGCGGCATCCGGGTCGAGACGGTCATCGACGAGGTCATCGACACGGTGCCGATCCCATGAACCTCCGACCCACGGACACCGAGGCATCGCTGGTCTCCTGGTCGGACATTCAGGATGTGGAGCTGGTCATCCGGCGCAGGATGGAAGAGTACGCCATCGGCGCGCACCCGAGCCTGTTCCACGGCGCCGGGCACGATCTGGCCGGGCTCCGCGACTGGCAGCCGGGCGATCGGCTCTCGACCATCGACTGGCCGCAGTCGACGCTGACCAACTTCAGCCCGCTGGTCACACGGGAGTTCGATCAGGAAAGCCACGCCCCGATCGTGATCGCCGCCGACACCTCGCTCTCGACGCGGTGCGGCATGGGCGGCGAGCCGATCGCCGGCGTGATCGCCCGCGCGGTCGCCACCTTCGCCATCGCAGCGTCCTTCTTTCAGGACCGGGTCGGACTGGTGACCTTCGACCGGACGACCCGCCGGATGGCCGTGCGGCCGCGTATCGGCAAGAACCATGCGATCCATTGCGTCCAGGCCTATCAGGACCAACTGCTGGGCCGCGGGGCGGCCGAGGCGGCGTCCGACGTCACCTTCGCCGGACTGTTGCGGAAACGATCGATGGTTCCGGTCGTCTCCGACTATCTGCTCGATGATCCTGGTCCACTGCTCGCCGAGCTCGCTGACCTCGCCACGTTTCATGATCTCTTCCTGGTCATGATCGACAGCGCGTTCGCGTTCGAATTGCCGCGGTTCTCGGCCGGCTGGATCGAGACGTACGACGTCGAGACGGGGCGCACGCGGGTCATCTCGGCGTCCGATCTTGAACAGCTCGGCCGGCGTGTAGGCGAGTGGCAGGACGGGGTGGAACGCGCGGCGCACGACCGGGGAATCGAGGTGCTGCGCCTGGGCGGCAGCGGCCGGCACTTTCACGACACCCTGGTGGCCTTCCTGCTGGAACGCAAACAGGCGCGGCGCTAGTGCCAGGTTGCGAGGATGGGACACGACACGCTTCGAGCAAGGGACGGCGCGCGACGCCGATGGGCGGTGCTGGGGGTGCTGGTCTGCGGGCTGGTTCTGCCGCCGGCCGCGGCCGGTCAACCGGTGGACGACAGTCTGGCGGTGGATGCCCTGCGCTGCTGGCGCCGGGTCGGCCGCAACGCCGTGCACGTCGGCGAGCGGTTCTCCATGACCGTGACCTGCAGCGTCGCGGAAACGGAACGCGCGCGCGCCCTGCTCGATCAGACCGCCCTCGAACCGGCCGCGATCGATGTCGGTCCGTTCGAGGTGCTGGATGGAGAACGTTTCGAGGATGTTCCCAGCGGCCCATATCGATTCCTCCAGTACCGCTACACCCTGCGGGTCATCAACGAGAACAGCTTCGGCGAGGACCTGGAGATCCCGGCGCTCGACCTGATCTATCGAATCGAACGCAGGGCGGGCGACGACCCCGCCCTGGCGGGCCGCGAGCTCACCCATGTCCTGCCGCCGGAGCCGGTCCGCGTGCTCTCGCTGGTCCCCCGGTCGAGGGTCGACATCAGAGATCTGCCGCCCGCCACGTTCGGCGACGTGCAGGCCCGGGTCCTTCGAGCCACCGCTTTGACGCTGCTTGCCGCCCTCCTGGGTTTGTGCAGTCTCAGTGTCGTGGTCTTCGGAACGGCGCGTCTCGCACGCGAGCGGCGCGGCGGCGCCCGGCGTGTGGACCGGCGTCTGTCGTTGCCGCTGGTCATCCGTCACGCGCTGCGGGAACTGGCCGGCGTGCGGCGTACGGTCACCGGCGAGGGCTGGACCCCCGCCAGCGCCGGACGCGCGTTGTCCGCCGTCCGGGTAGCCGCCTCGGTGGCGCTTCTGGGAGACGTCGCGCAGCAGCAGGTCGACACGGACACCCCCGCCCGCACCGGACAGTTGCGTGTTCGTCACGGCCTGCTGCGCCCGAAGACCGCGATGGTCTCGTCGGGACTGACCGCCGCGACGATGTCCGACCGGCTCGATGCGCCGGGGGTCCGCTCGATCGCGGGCCGTCCGGCCGTCGATGAATTGAGGCGCACCATCGAGACTTTCACCGCGGCGCGCTACAGCCGGGACGGCCGCCTGCCTGACGGCGAGCTGTCGCGGGCGCTGGAGGATGGCATCAGCCTGCTCAACGACCTCCGCTGGCGCTCGACCGCCCCGGTTCGACATGCCGCGCGGCTCGGCGCGGTCCTGACCCAGTGGAGGCGCCGGTGGACACGTTGACGGCGCTGGTCGAGCAGGCCGGGCTGACCCTCGCCCAGTGGGACGACCTGCCGCTGGGGACGTTGCCGCTGCCGCGCCGGGACGATGCGCTGATCGTGGTCGGTCTGATCGGGCTGCTCACGGTCGGGACGTTGATGGTCAGGTATCTCTTGCGTGACCGGCCGGGCCGCACCGGCATCGTCCTGCCCGCGCTGCTGCCGGCGACGCTCACGAGACGGTCGGCCCTGGCGCCGTTGCTCCACGCGCCCTTCGCCCTGTTCCTCGCGGGGCTGCCGTTCTTCGCCGTCGCGCTGGGCGACCCGCAGACGACGCTGATGCAGGAACGTGCGACGTTTCCCGGCCATCGCATCGCGATTCTGATCGACGCCTCGCTGAGCATGGACAGCGCGTTCGCCACCGAGCAGTTGGGGTGGGGCAATACGTATCTCGCCAACGTCGCCGCCGCCGAGTATTTCGTCAAGCGGCGGATGGACGGCTCGCACCGCGACCTGGTGTCGCTGGTCCAGTTCGGCGGCGAGGCCTATATCGTCACCCCGTTCACAAACGACTACGAGAACATCCTGCTGAGCATCGGTCTGATCGGCACCCCCGAGGAATACGACCGATTCCCGGACCATGGGACGTTGATCATGCGCGCCATCAACCGCGGGGTCGAGCTGTTTCGCACCTTCGACTTTCTGCGCGCCCAGGGCAACCTGATCGTGATTTTCAGCGACGGACAGGATACGCACGCCGTCTACGAAGGCCGATCGATCGACGACATCCTGCAGGAGGCGGCCGACAACTCGATACCGGTCTATTTCATACGGACCGCGTACGATCAGGGGCTGGGCGACGTGCTCCCGGACATCACCTGGAAACTGGCGGTCGAGAAGACAGGCGGCCGCTTCTATCCGGCCGCCGACGAGGCGGCCATCCTGCAGGCGGTGCACGAGATCGACGAGCTCTCGGCCGGTCAGATCGAAGTCACGCAATACGTGATGCGCCAGCCCAGGTTCGCACCGTTCGCGCTGTTGGCGCTCGGTCTGTGGAGCCTCGCGGTTCTCTGCGGAACCTGCCTGAAACCCCTGCGACGTTTCCCCTAGCGAGTGAACACGCCATGTTGACCATCGCACTCAGGTATCTCGCCACCGCCCTCCTGCTTGCCGGGACCGCCGGCCTGCTGCTGTCCGCCGGCAAGCTGGAACGCCGGCTCGCGGAGGCGGACCAGGCGCTGGCGACGCTCGAACACGGCAGGGCGGCGCGCGGGTACGCCGAGGTCGCCGATATGCTCCCTGCCGCCGGGCAGCTCCCGTGGCTGCTGCCCGGGACGCGCCGGACGTTGGCTGCACGTCAGGCGGCCGTGCGGTACTGGCGGGGTGACAACGCCGCGCTCGCTGACGCCTACCTGCGCCCCGACAGTCCCGGCATGGGGGACAATTCGGACCTGCGCTTCGTGGTGGCGAATTCCGAGTACCGCGCCGTGCAGCGGCCGGACGCGAACCGTGAACTCGCCCTGGGTGCGCTGGACCATGCGGTCGGCGTGTATCGCCGCCTGCTCGAGGGCACTGACACCCATCCGGACGCCGCCTTCAACTTCGAATTGATGGTGCGCCTCCGAACGCACATCGCCGGCGGCGGCGAGGTGCCTGGCGTCCGCCCGCCGACGGTGCCCGGCAATCCGGGTGAGACGCCTGAGGAAGCGGAGATGGAAGATGTCCAGATCTACGTTCCGCGCGACAGTCTGATCGACCCTGACGACAGCGAGGACCCGACCATCGGCGAAGGCGCGCCGATCCGCAAGCGCGGCTGACAGACAGCGTCATGCCCTCGATCCAGTTCGGCGAACCGTTGTATCTCTGGCTGCTGCTGTTGCCGCTCGCGCTTGGGGCGATGTGGGCGTGGCAGTTGTTGCGGCGGCGCCGTGACGCCCGGCGCGCGCGTGACCATCGCATCACGCCGGTGCGCGAGCGCTTCGCGTTCGCCGGCGCGCTCTCCTTCTGGGTCTGCGTCGTGCTCGCGATCGCCGCCCTTGTGCTGGCGCTGGCGAGTCCACGGGTGCTGGCGTCCGTCACTCGGAACGCCGGCGCCGACTTCATCATCCTGCAGGACGGCTCGACCTCCATGCGCGTCACCGACGTGGCGGACGATCGCTGGCAGCGATCCGTCTCCTGGATCCGCATGTTCGCCGAGTTGCTCAGTTGGCAGGACCAGCGCATCGCGCTGGCCCTCTTCGCCCACCGCGCGGCACCCCAGGTGCGGCTGACCCGGGACCCGAATGCCCTGTTCTTCTTTCTGGACCACCTCGGCGAGGAACCGCCGTTCCGACTGGAAGCGGACACCAGTTGGGACACCAACATCGAAGAGGGCATCTACTGGGGTGTCCGGATGTTCGAGCGGGACGAGGAACTCTACGGCGTCCGGCTGAGCGCCAAGGCGTTCATCGTCATCTCCGACGGACAGGCGTGGAGCGGCGACGTGGAAGAGGCGCTGGCGCTGGCCCGCGAGCGCGGCATCAGCGTCTACACGGTCGGGGTCGGCAGCACCGCCGGCGGGTTCATTCCACAGCTTCCGGCCGGCATCTACGCCACCCCGGACGACCCGCTGCACTCGACGCTCGACCGGGGGTCGCTGCGCGCCATCGCCGAGGCCGGTGGAGGCGGGTACTACGAACTCGGCGTCGATTCAGACCAGGAGATCGCGCTGCGGATCATCGCCGACGTGCAACGCCGGGCCCAGTCGCAACAACGTGAGGAGACCTGGACCGAGCTGTACTGGTATTGCCTGTTGGCGGCGGCCGGTCTGCTGGCCCTCGGCACGGTCCTCGTCAAGGAACGGACGCACCTGTGGTGGCAACTCGCGACCACGGGCTGCCTCGTGCTGCTGTACTTCCAACCGCGGTGACACCGCGCCGGGCAAGGGGCCCGCGCCGCGATGGCCGCCGCCCACTCCGGCCGGCGATCCGATCGGCGGCCAGACGCCGGAAAGCAGATAGAATGAGCGCCACGGCCGCAAGATCTGGAGGGCAGACATGGCGACACTGACGAGACGACAGGCAATCGAGGTGCTGGGCGCCGCCGCGGTGGGGGTTGGAGTCGGCGCGGCGCCAGCGTCCCAGGCCCTGGCGGCAACCCAGACGTCCGGATCGGGGTTCACGCAGTCGGTCTGCCGCTGGTGTTTCCGGTCGATCCCGCTACGCACCTTTTTCGAGAACGTGGCCGGCCTCGGTCTCACCGCCGTCGACCTCCTCGAGGAGGAGGAATGGGCCATCGCCCGGGAGTACGGCCTGAGCTGCTCCACGGGCTACGGAGGCGGCGGAACCATCACGGACGGCCTGAACGACCCGGCGAACCACGCCGCGATCGTGCAGAACCTGGAACAGAGTCTTCCGAAGGCCGCGCAGGCAGGCGTGCCGAACGTCATCGCGTTCTTCGGCAACCGCCGCGAGCTGACCGACGAGCAAGGTATCGACAACTGCGTGCAGGTACTCGACCGCATCGCTCCGGTCGCCGAGAGCGAGAACGTGACGGTGGTCGTCGAACTGCTCAACAGCCTCGTGAATCACCCGGACTATCAGGGCGACCGCACCCCCTTCGGGGTCGAGGTGGTCACGCGCGTCGACTCGCCGCGGGTGAAGCTGCTCTACGACATCTACCATATGCAGGTCATGGAGGGGAACGTCATCCAGACCATCCGGGACAACCACGAGCACTTCGCCCACTACCACACCGCCGGCGTCCCGGGCCGCCACGAGATCGACCGCGACTCGGAGCTCTACTACCCTGCGATTTGCAGCGCCATCCGAGAGACCGGCTTCACCGGGTATCTCGCTCACGAGTTCATCCCGACCGGCGATCCGATGACCTCGCTGAAGACGGCGATGGACGTGTGCGCCGTGTAGGACGGCACGCCAACCGCAATCACGCGCCCACGGTGGAGCAGGTAACGCGATTAGGTTGGATCGAACCGCAGCCAGGTGCCCAGAGGTTCGGTCTGCTCGACGCCCGGCTGCGTCCAGTCACAGACACCGGCCGGAAAGACCTGCTCGAGCCTGGCGGCCTCCGCGGTCGTGAACGGCACGTCGTATCCGGCGGCGTCGACCGGCGTGAGCCGGCATTTCAGAATGTCGCTGCCGATGGGACTGCCAGCCACTTCACGCGGCGCCGGCGGCGCCGGGAACAGCTCGCTGCATCGCCCTGTCTCCCGCTGCTGGGATTCGGCGATGCGGGTGGGGTGCTCGTCCCGGCTCCAGCAGGCATCCACGAGATCGGCCGGTCTGGCGCGAACCACGTCCTCGATCGTCGGCTCGGCCGCCCCCTCGTCTGCCAGCGTGCTCAACCAGCGATCCATCTGGCGCAATGCCTCTTGCGCCACCGGACTCGCGGTCGAATACAAACCGTGCCGGTTGTCCTCGACGATCATCACGTGATTGTCGGCGCGTCCGTTGGCCCGCAACAGCCGGTCGCGCATGGAAAAGGAGTGATAGCGGACATGCACGTCCCCGCGCTCCGCATCGTCGCTGTAGCCGCGGTAGTCGATGATCGGAATCGTTGCCAAACCTCCACCGCCGTGGGCCACCCGCCCCGATTCGTACGCCGCTCGAAGCGCCTGCGGGTCCGCCTCCGTGCGCTGGTCGGCGAACCGGCCGTCGTGGTCGTAGCCGCCAATCCTCTCGTTCAGGTCGAGAAACTGCGCCGGTGTGATCACGCCGTCATTCAGCGCCTGCAGCCCGTACTGGACACCGAGGTTGTCGAGCGGGCGCCGTGCGAACCCGGTCGCCGGGTCGCGGCCGAAGACATTGACCGCATGATCGTAGACGTCGCACCGCGCGCCCGTCGGATTGGTGTCGGGGTGATAGCGGAGCGCCTCGGGCAGCACGTCGGGACAGAACTCGAGCGGTGAAATGCGACCGGCGTTGCGCGACACGTTCGGCATCGTGTTCAGCACGAGGAACCCCGCAACCGCCCGCTGCTGCTCGTCCGAGAACATCCCGGACGCCGTCTCGGTAAAGTAGCGGTTCAACAGTCGGGCATCGGTAATGAACGGGATGGTGCCGGAGATTACGTCGGGGAAGCTGCAGCCCGGGATGATCCCGTCGAGCAGGCCAGGATAGTTGTCGGCAATCTGGTGGTTCTGGTACGAGCCTCCGGAACAGCCCCACCCGATCGTGAACCGCGGCGCGCCGTACGCCTCGACGAAACGCTCCTTCACCATCATCATCGATTCGGCGGCCAGCAGGTCGTTGCAGTTGTTCCCGAACACGTTCAGCGTGGACGACGCCACCGCGTATCCCTGTCGCAGCATCACGTCGTCGGCGACCCCGCCGGTCCGCGCACCCTGCCGATACCAACCGTTCACGCACCCGCCGCCGAAGGTATAGATGAGCCGTCCGTTCCACCCGGCCGGGGTCTGCCAGGGGTCTGGGTCGGGGTCGGTCGCCGGGTCGTGCAGCAGCGCGATCTGGTAGATGCCCCGGTTGATCGTACCCGTCTCGAGCCGCACGATGTACGGCACCTCCGCGTCATGCAAGGTGGTCGCGCGAGCGAGATCGGCAGGCCGTGCGGTCGGGTCCGGCAACGGCTTGAGCGCACCGCCGTCGACAGAGCGATACGCATAGTCGACGCGGCGGGCCACGCTGCAATCGTCGTCCAGCGGGGCGCCGAGCGTTTCGCCGGAGGGCAGCGTGAACCCTTCCGTCTCACAGATGAACGGCTGTTCCTGCGGGCCGGAGAACACGGGCCCTGTCAGCGGGTGATTGCGAAGCCTCAGGTCGACCGCCGGACCGTTCCCGATGGCCACCGACAACCGGTTCGGTCCCGACTGCAGATCGGTCACGAGCCCCTCGAGCCCCCCGTCCGTCTGGCGGAACCGGCCGGTGACGTCCGCGCCGTCCCGCTCGACCCGGACGCGGTCTGTCGCGGTCCCGCCCGGCAACACGATACGCACCAGCGCATCGCCGCCGCTCACCATGTCGGGCCGGGCCGACAGCACCGTGATCTCGGGCACCGCGGCGGTCTCGGCCGACGAGCATCCTCCCAGGGTCAACGCCAGGAGACCGCACCCCGCCACTCCGCACACTGTCCAAGTGAAGCTCCGCATCGGTCGCATGGGCGTCTGCATCTGTGTGTTCCTTCGTTGTCGTTGCCGGTGAGTTGTTCCGGAATGATACCAAAGTCGATCCGCCGGTTCGTCACGGACCGCCGGTCGCTGGCAGTCGAGGTTTGGCCACGGGCTGGTATAGTCGTGTACTGACGCGTCGCGAGAGTCAGTGCGGCAAGAACCGAGGAACGCATGATGATGATGACCCGCCGAATCGGCTTCGCGATTCTGGTCGCCGTGTTGGCGCTGGCTGCCCCGAGCTGGGCCCAAACGGACCCGTGGGCAGGCAGTTGGCGCGGCACGCTGACCACTCCCGGGGGAGAGGACACGGGACTCACGCTCACGCTGGTCGCCGCAGACGGCCGGTACACCGGGCTGGTGACCGGTTTCGGCCCCGGCACCGAAATCCGATTGACGACTGTCGAGACCGATGACGTGCAGGTAACCGTCGAAGGCGCGGCGGAGACCCCGTTCGGCCCGCTGGCGCTGGTCTACAGCCTGACGCTTGACGAGCGCACCCTGACGGGCGGCGGCCGGGTCACGCTCGGCGGTCACGGCTTCGACGTGGAGCTCGAACTGACCAGGCGGCGCCGCACCGACGTGCCGCAGCCCCAGATCGAACAACGACTGCAGTATTTTTCGGGACGCTGGACCTTCGAGTACACCGGAGGCGAGTTCCCGCCGCTCAGCATCGGCACCCGCAACGGCGCCGTCAGCTTCACCGACATCCCCAACGGGCCATTCGTCCGGGCGCAGGTGACCGGCGACGTCTTCGGTGAGGCCTACGAAGAGACCTGGACGATCGGGTTCGACGAGGTGACCCTGGCGACCCTCTGGCAGGAAGAGCTGTCGACGGGCCAGCGGATGCTCGGCCTCGGCAACTGGACGAGCCCGATCGGCATCACGTTTCTGACCCTCCCCGTGGAGAGCGACGGCCGCGTCTACGTGCTCAAGCGGCTGATGCAGATAATGTCGGAGACCTCCTTTTCCGTGACCGACGAGTTCTCGGTCGACGGTGGACCGTTCCGGCGCCTCGGCAACGGGTCCTACCTGCGCACGAACTGAACGAGGTTCGCTCCGGTGACCAGCCACGACCTGCTCGCGCGTGACGCCGCGCATCTGATTCATCCGCTGCACGACGCCCGCGGCCACCGCGACGCCAAGGTCTGGGTCAAGGGCGAGGGCGCCCTGCTGACCGATGC
Source organism: Vicinamibacterales bacterium (assembly GCA_965220695.1). GTDB lineage: Bacteria > Acidobacteriota > Vicinamibacteria > Vicinamibacterales > UBA8438 > UBA9620. Next base: position 3,228,037 of record OZ244838.1, read on the forward strand.
GAACGGTGACGAGTACATCGACGGTCTGTCGGGGTTGTGGAACGTCCTCGTGGGTCACGGACGCCGCGAGCTCGCCGACGCCGCGCAGGCGCAGGCCGGGACACTCGCCTATGTCTCCAGCTATTCCGGGAGCTCGAACGAACCGGCGATCGCGCTGGCCGAGCAGCTCTCCGGGTTGACCTATCCGTCGATCAACCGATTCTTCTTCACGAGCGGCGGCGGCGAGGCGACCGACAGCAGCGTCAAGATGTCGCGCGCCTACTGGAAGATGCGCGGCCGGACCGGGAAGACCAAGGTCATCTCACGCATCGAGGGCTATCACGGCGTCACGCTGGCCGCGATGAGCGCCACCGGCCTCCGCGCGTACTGGCCGCTGTTCGAACCGCGGGTGCCCGGGTTCATCCACATCCCGTCCCCGTACCCCTATCGCTACGAGGCGCCGGCGGGCGTGAGTCAGGGCGTGGCCGCCGCCAACGAGCTCGAACGGGCGATCCTCCGCGAAGGCGCCGACACCGTCGCCATGTTCCTGGCCGAACCGGTGCAGGGCGCCGGCGGGGTGATCGTCCCGCAGAACGACTATTTCCCGCGGATTCGGGAGATCTGCGACCGATACGACGTGCTGCTGGTCGCCGACGAGGTGATCACCGCATTCGGCCGTACCGGGACGCTGTTCGCGCTCGACCACTGGGGCGTCCAGCCGGATATGGTGCAGTTCGCCAAGGCGATCACCTCAGGCTACGTCCCGCTCGGCGGCATCGGCGTCAGCGACACCATCGCCGAGACTCTCGACGCCGACGACCGTGTCTGGATGCACGCCTACACGTACTCCGCGCACCCGGTCGCGTGCGCCGTCGCGCTGCGCAATCTGCGGATCATCCAGGATGAGCATCTGCCGGCGCAGTGCGCCCGCAAGGGCGACCGGCTGCTCGCGGCGTTGCGGACCGCGCTGGGCGACCACCCCCACGTCGGCGACATCCGCGGCAAGGGTCTGATGTGCGCGGTGGAACTGGTGGCCGATCGCGCCACGAAGGAGAGCTTCCCGGCCGCCGAGAAGGTAGGGCCGCGGATAAACGGCGAGACAGCCCGACGCGGCCTGTTCAGCCGGGTCAAGGCCGACACCTACCTGCTGGCGCCGGCGGCGGTCATCACCGACGCCCAACTCGACCGCAGTGTCGAGATTCTCACCGACTCCATCCGCGCCGTGCTCGGTTAGCCCGGCGCCGGCGGCCTGTCCGCGAACGGGACGACAGACCGACAGCGCCCGGTCAGCCGCGGGTCGCGGGGGAGAAGACGCTCACTTCGGCGTAATCTCGCCCGGCGCCGGCTTCCCGGTCTCGCCGAGGGCGTACCCTTTCGCCTTCCAGTCGTTCAGGCCGCAGAATTCAGTCGTCGTGTAACCGTTCCGGGTGAAGAGCTCCGCTGCACGGGAGGCTCGGCCGCCGCCGTTTCAAAAGAACACCAGCCGGATATCCTTGGGGATGTCCGGCATGCGCTCCTCGAGCTGCCCGACGGGGATGTGAATAGATCCGGGCATCGACCCGGACTCGACCTCGTAGTCTTCGCGCACGTCGATCAGCAGCATCCTCGCCCCGCCGTCGATCGCCGCCTTCAACTCGTCGATGTCCACCCGCTGTTCCGGCGGCGCCTGCCCGCCGGCCGCGACCGCTGCCGCCAGCAGCAGACACACCCCCACCCCCGCGAACGCACGGCCAAAGATCGGTATCGAACTCATGTCGACCTCCATCTGCCGGCAGCTTAGCAGAATTGCGGCCCGGCGACGTCGTCCTTGAAGAACTCCTGCGCCCACGGCCACATCCAGCGGCTCATCTTCCAGAAACCGTAGGCCCCGGCGCCGTAGATCAGCCAATGCAGGGGTTCCGTCGCCTTCGCGGCCCAGCCCGTGAGCATGAAGCCCAACCAGACCACTCACCATCCCAGCGGCTGTGAGGGGCGTGTCACGTGTCCGGGTCGATGGATCGAAACAGTCGGTCGCGGACCGATGAGAACGCGACAAATGTTGCTGGACGAATCGTGGGGAGTCCCTTTCACGCGCCCACGCATCCCCTTCATGGTTGCCGCTGCCAGTTGGCGGCACCGGCTCGCTGGCGCCGGGCCAGGGTTACTCGACGCGCAAGGCGTCCATCGGGTCGACGCGCGTCGCCCGCCGCGCCGGCAGCCAGCAGGCGAACACCGCCACGGCGACCAGCACGAGCGGCGCCAGGACGAACGTCAGGCGGTCGTCCGTGGTCACTCCGTACAGAAAACTCTCCAGCACGCGGCTCGACGCAGCGGCGGCGGCGAGCCCGACGACGGCGCCCACGGCAATGAGTACCGCCCCCTGCCTGACCACCAGAGTCAGGATGTCGCCGCGTTGCGCGCCGAGCGCCATCCGGACGCCGATCTCCCGGCGGCGCTGGGCGACGGTGTAGCTGAGAAGGCCGTAGACGCCGAAGGCCGCGAGAAACAGGGCCAGCCCGCCGAAGAACCCGACGAAGCCGGCGTAGAAGCGCGGCTGGGCGACCGCGGCAGATAGCCGGGCGTCCATCGTCATCACGTCGCCGATCGTCGCGCGCGGGTGCGCCTCGGCCACCGCTTCACGGAGGAATGGGATGACCGCGAGCGGATCGCCGGTGGTCCGGACGGCGATGTACGGCGGTGAAAGACCGCCGAATCCCGATGCGCTCTCGATCTGGTGCGGCGAGACGTACAACTTCGCTCCCGGCTCCCTGACCGTGAGTCCGCCGTAGGCGACGTTCGCGACGACGCCAATCACCTCCCAGTACTCGTCGCTGGCGCCTCCACCGTAGAGACGTACTCGCTGACCGACGGCCGGCTCGCCGCCGAAGACCTCGCGCGCGAACGTCTCGTTGACCACGGCGACCCGCGGGCTCCCGGCCCCATCCAGATGCGTATAGAAACGCCCGAAGCGGACGCGCAGCCGCAGGGCGTCGAAGTACCCGGGGCTGGCCAACTCTCGGGTCGCGACAGGCCGCTCACCCGGATCGCTCGGCCACTGGCGACCCGCGACTTGCACGCGAATGGGCGTCAATGTGATGCCCCCCGTCCTGAGCGGGAACTCCGACGACAACCCGACCGCCTCCACGTTCGGAAGGCGCTCGATCCGGGTCATCGCCTCCAGGAGCGCCTCGTGGAAGCGTTGGTTGGCCGACCTGAGCGCAGTCATCAGCTCCGGGGTCATCGCTTCAATTCTGAAGCGCAGGTCGGGGCTCTGGGTGCGCGCGGCGATCACGTTGGCCGGGTCATAGCCGCGATCGACAGTGAGCAGCCCCACGAAGCTCCGCAGAAGCAGCCCCGTCGCCACCAGCAGGACGAGCGCGAGCGCGACCTGCGCCGTCGCCAGCACCGCCCGCGCGCGGTTGGTGCGGAGCAGGCGGAAGCCGCCCGCTGACTGTGCGCTCCCCTCGTTCAGGACGCGCACCAACTGGAGCCGCGACCACTGGAACGCCGGCACCGCGCCGAACGCCAGCCCGACCACGACCGACAGCCCGAGCGTGAACGCCATCACCGCCCCGTCGACACCGACCTCGTGGAGCCGCGCGATGTCGCCCGGGACCAGCGCCGGCACCACTCGGACCACGAGGGCCGCCGCGGCCAGCCCGATCGCCCCGCCGCCCAGGCCCAGCACGACGCTCTCGGTCAACAGATAGCGGACGAGCCGGCCGCGGCGCGCGCCGAGCGCCGCGCAGATCGCCAACTCCCGTTGGCGCGTCACCCCGCGGGCGAGCAGCAACCCCGCGACGTTGGTACAGGCGATCAGCAGCACCAGCGCGGTCGCGACGCTCAGCGCCAGCAACGCCGGCCGGTACTCGGCGGTCAGATGCTGCTGGAGCGGGATCACCTGGGCGTCGACTTCGGGGGCGTCACCCGACGATCGAGTTTCCCCACGCGTGCGCTGACCGGCGTCGTTGCCGCGCTGCAGGATCGTGCGCACCTCGGTCGCGGCCTGCGCCGGTGAAACGCCGGGGCGGAGGCGTCCGAGCGCGTTGAACACGATCCCGATTGTCATTCCACTCTCCGACTCGAAGGGCGGCATGACGAGGGGTGTCCAGATCTCCTCGTCGGGGCTCGGGAAGTAGAACCCCTCGGCGAGCACGCCGATCACGGTGTGCGGGTCGCCGTCGAGATCGACAAGGGTCCCGACGATGTCCGGGTCCGACGCGAAGCGCCGCGTCCAGGCGCCGTAGCTCAGCAGCACGACCCGGGCCGCGCCGACCCGCGCTTCGTCCCGGGTGAAGAGGCGGCCGAGGTGCGGCCGCGCCCGCAGCAGCGGGAACAGCGACGGAGAGACCCTGGCGCCATCCAGGCTGATGATGCCGTCCGGACTCGCCCAGTCGACCGACGCGGCCAGATAGCCGGCAACCTGCTCGAACGACTCGGCGTCCTCCTCGAGTTGGAACATCGAGCGGTTCGTGAGGCGAGCGCGCGACGTCGTTGCGCGCCCGAACGTCTCGCCGACGCTGACGATCGCCTCAGGGTCGGGATACGGCAGCGGCCGCAGCAGCATGGCGTTGACGATGCCGAACATTGCCGTGTTGGCGCCCACGCCGAGCGCGAGCATGGTCAGCGCCGTCAACGTGAAGGCTCGCTGCTTGCCGAGCGTGCGCACCGCGTGGCGGATGTCGCGAATGAGTGTGTCCATGGCGCTGCGTCTCCCGTCTCGACGATCGGCAGATGGACCTGACGGAGTCTACCGTCTCGGCGGACTACTCCACGCGCAGGGCCTCCAGTGGATCGATCCGCGTCGCCCGCCGCGCCGGCAGCCAGCAGGCGAACACGGCTACCGCGACCAGCACGAGTGGCGCCGCCACGAACGTCAGGACGGTAGGCAACATCAGCCGCCCCGGCCGGAAACCTCGCGTCGATAGTGCCCGCCTTGAGTGTTGGGGTCAAGGCCATGACGGTCTCGGTTTCTGCTGGGTGCGGATTGTCAACCAACAGGCACGCCCAAACCGGTTTCATCATGCGAGCCCGGCGACATCTGAGCGTCTCGGGTCGTTTCCGGTCAATCGGCGGCGAAGGGTAGAATCAGGCCCACGGTCGGTCAAGCAGCCCGTGGTGGAACCCCGCGTCGCACCGAGAATGGCGGTGCGCTCGGCTGACAAGGCGCGACGAGGGAGCAAATTGGGGCATTTGTGACCGAGGAGCAACGCCGTCAGGCGGGATGCAGCGCCGTTCGAATGCAGCGGGGCTTTCACCACGGGCTGCTAGCGCCGGGGCCGGCCCGTGCACAGGTTCAAGCTGGGAGTGTGGCATGCAGACCAGAGGTGCGTGGACACGCGTGAGTGCGATCGTCGCGGTGCTCGGTGGCGCGGCCCATTCGGCCGTCGGGCAAACCTCCGTCGAGACCGGCGCCTGGCCCAGCTACGGCGGGACGAACTGGAGCCAGAAGTACTCGCCACTCGACCAGATCAACGCCGCCAACTTCGACGACCTGTCCATTGCGTGGACCTGGCAGTCAGCGGATCTGGCGCTCATCGAGCGCCTGCAGCGTCGTTACCTCCCGCCGCTCGATGCCAACGGGTTGAAGGCCACCCCGCTCGTCGTCAACGGCGTGATGTATCTCAGCACCGGGCTGGCCCAGGTCGTGGCGCTCGACCCCGTGACCGGCGAGACGTTGTGGGTACACGACCCCCAGGCCTACACCACCGGCGGGAACGCCAGCATCGTTGGTCCGTGGCAGACCCGGGGCCTGGCCTACTGGACCGATGGCGGCGCCGACGAACGGCTGCTGCTCGGGACGCATGACGGATTCCTCATCGCGGTCAACGCGCGGACCGGACGGCCGATCAACAGCTTCGGGGTCGACGGCAAGTCCGACCTGCACACGGCCGTGCCGCGGGCCACCCGTGGGAACCTCCCGCTGTTCAGCAACGAGGGACATACGGTATCGCCCAACTCGCCCCCGGTCGTGGTGCGGGACACCGTTGTTTCCGGGGCGGCGATGTCCGATCGGCCGACGCTCAAGGAGTGGCCGCCCGGTTCGGTGCAGGGGTTCGATGTGCGCACCGGCGACCTCAAGTGGGTGTTCCACACCATCCCCCAGGCCGGCCAGTTCGGCGAGCGCACGTGGGAGAACGGGTCGAACCTGTACACGGGCAACGCGAACGTCTGGTCGACCTTGAGCGGCGATGACGAACTCGGTCTCGTCTATCTGGCGACGACGGCGCCCACGAACGATTACTGGGGCGGCGAGCGGCTCGGAGACAACCTGTTCTCGCAGTCGATTGTCGCGGTGGACGTGGAGACCGGCGAGCGGGTCTGGCATTTCCAGGCGATTCATCACGGCGTGTGGGACTGGGATTTTCCGACCGCGCCGACGCTGATGGACATCACTGTCGATGGACGAGACATACGCGCGCTGGCGCAGGTCAGCAAGCAGGGATTCACGTATGTGTTCGACCGCGCCACCGGCGAGCCGGTCTGGCCGATCGAAGAGCGCCCGGCGCCGCCGTCCGACGTGCCCGGCGAGAAGCTGTCGCCGACCCAGCCGCACCCGACGAAGCCGCCGGCGTTCGAGTACCAGGGAGTGACCGAGGATCTGCTGATTGACTTCACCCCCGAGCTGCGCGCCGAGGCGGTCGAGATACTGCAGCAGTACGCCCACGGTGGGATGTTCACACCCCAGACGCTGTACGACGAGAACGGGACCCACGGTACGTTGCAGGTACCCGGTTCAGGCGGTGGCGCCAACTGGAGCGGCGCCGGCGCCGATCCGGAGACGGGATTCCTCTACGTGCCGTCGCGCACCGGATTGACCCGGATGGTGCTGGTGGAAGGGAAGCCCAGCTTCACCAACCTGCGGTATGTCCCGAACGGCAAGCTCGGACCGGAGAGCATCCACCCGGCTCGACCGCCGGCGGTGACGGGACCGCGGGGGCTGCCGCTCGTCAAACCGCCCTACAGCCGGCTGACCGCCTATGACATGAACCGCGGCGAGATCGCCTGGCAGATCCCGACCGGTTCCGGTCGGGACCGGATCCGCAACCACCCCGCCCTGGCCGGTCTCGACCTCCCGCCGCTGGGTGGGCAGATGACCACGAGCGGCCCGCTCGTCACCAGGACCCTGGTCATGCTCGGGCTCGGGCCGGCCGGGTCGAACGACAGCGCGGTGCTGGCGGCCTACGACAAGGCGACCGGTGTCCAGCTCGGACAAGCGGCGCTGCCGGCCCGGCCGCTGGGCACGCCGATGACCTACTCGATCGACGGCCGCCAGTTCATCGTGCTCACCTTGACGGGTGCCCGGATGGTGGCCCTGGCGTTACCGTCCGAACCGTAGATAAAGGAACGGGCTGCGCGGGCCGGCGCCCGGTGCTCCTGACCCGTGCCCCCGCTCGTGCGGCTCGTCTTCATGACGCTGACACGTTCCCCGGTTTCGGTGGGTCTCGCCGTGCGGGTGCCCGGTGCGGACGTAGGCACGAATCCTGCTGCTCGCGTCACGCCGAATACCGGGTTCACGGTGAGGTCTCATCGTTGTCCAGAAACGGCCAGTGTCGTTGCTGGAGGGTTCTGTCCAGCTCAGCTACCAACTCCCGCAAGAACTGCTCCCAGTCGCTGCCGGCGGAGGAGTCGGAGAGCGTCGCTCCGGATGTGTGCGTGACGTCCTCGATCCGGTGCGTCACTCGGTTCTCGGCGTGACGGTTGAGTCCGGGCGCGGGTGTGCCTCGTCCACTGGCGCGCTCATGGAGCCAGCATGGTCCTGAAGGTCAACGATACGCGCCGACGGCGGTCACGCTGACCGATCACGCTCTTTTCCGTCCTGCGCTTGTCTATGCCGTGCATCCACCGTGACCGCGAGTCGGCGGTCAGAACAAGCACGGATCCGCGCGCGAGCATGATCCGCCTTTCTTCCTTCGCTGTTCCACTTACCGGCCGCAGCCGCATTTCCCAATCATCGCCAAGCGACAGGGTGGCCACCGTGTCGCCGAAACATTGCCGGTCGGCGTGCAGGGCGATTCCCTGTCCGGGCTGGTATTCATTGACGATCGCTTGGTCTGGAACGCGATCGAACAGTTTCGTTTCGACGTGCAGCCGCGCGGCGACCTCCTCAACCCAATTCGGCAAGGGGCCGAGGTTCATGTCTGGCGTTACGGTTCGCGTTCGATAGTCGTAGCGCCAGCCGTAATGCTGGACTCGACGTTCCAGGTCTTGGCGCCACGGTTTGCCGTCGATGCAGTCGATCAACGCGCGTTGATCGTGCTCGTTCAGGAACCCAGGGTAATAGTGCAGACCGTGTATCCCTGAAATCTCGTGCATTCCGTGGTCGTGAATGCCGTAGTTGAGGTGCTCAGGCAACGCCAGGACGGCCGCGGAGGTGTCGGATTCGAACATGTTCAACTGACCATTGGCGACCATTCTTCACTCCATCCTGAGCCGAGCAAACATGACACGTAATCGTTTGCTGCGAAATCCCACGGTCGTCCAGGCAAACGAATCCCACGACGACGGGAAGTCGCAAGCAAGAGCGACGGTGACGCGCTGTCCCGTGGCGACGTCTCGACTTGGAAGGCTGCCCCGAGTGCCGGTCGTCGAGGCGCACCGCCGGGGACCACACAGTGACTGACGGACCTCAGACCTCAGTGCATCGGCACGGTCCTCTCAGGGCCAGCGCACCGAGACGGTGCCGTCGTCGTTGCTGACGAGGATGTCGAACGCGCGCAGCGTTCGCAGCCAGCGGGGCGCGTTGCGCTTGACGAGGATCGCTTCGTAGTCGGTGGCCGGATCGCGGTAGGGGGTGCCATCACGGAGGACGGCGAAGGCGCAGCGTGCGAGCTTGTGCGCGGTGGCGACGATGGCACGCTTGTAACCGCGGCGCACGGTGAGCGCCTTGTGGTGCGCCTGGAATTGGCAATTCTTGGTGCGCGCGGCGGCATGGGCGCACTCGACGAGCACGGCGCGCAGCGTGCGGCTGCCCCGGCGGGTGCGCCCGGTGCGGCGCTTGCCTGCGCTCTCGTTGTTGCCGGGACACAGACCGGCCCACGCGGCGAGGCGACTGGCAGCACCGAACACGCTCGGGTCGGGACCCATCTCACTCAGGATGGCGCAGGCCGAGGTGTGGTCGATGCCGGGGATGGTCTCCAGCAGGCGGCACTGCCTGGTGTAGTCCGTGAGGGCGGTGTCGATGTGCCGGTCGAAGTCCTGCACGCGCCGGTCGAGGTCGTCGTGTCCGGCGATGAGGTCGGTGAGCAGGAGGCGATCGGTTTCGCACAAGGTCAGGCGCAGGGCATCGCCGAGGAGTTCCAGGCGGGTGCGGACGTGCCCGCTGAGCGAGTCCAGGATGTCCGTGCGGGGCCGTCGGGCGACCAGGCCGTCGAGGATGCGCCGGCCATTGAGGCCGAAGATGTCGCTGAGCACGCCTCCGATGCGGATGCCGCTCCGGTCGAGGACCTTCTGCACCCGGTTGCGCACCTGGCTGCGCTGCCCGACCAGCGTGCGCCGATGGCGAACCAGATTCCGCAGGTCGCAAAACGCCTCGTCGGGCACGAAACTGGGACGTCCGAGCCCGAACTGGCACACCCGGGCCAACCAGCGGCTGTCTGCGATGTCGGTCTTGCGGCCGCGCAGTTGCCGCACGTGCTGCGCGTGCAGCAATTGCGCCTCGATGCCGGCCGCGGTGAGTGCGCGCCACGGCGCCTGCCAGTAGACGCCGGTCCCCTCCAGGGCCGCCGCCTCGACGCGATGGCCGGTCAGCCAGGCGGCCAAGGCGTCCAGGCCGCTTGCCAGCGCACTGAAGGTGCGTGTCTCGCAGGTCGGCTCACTGCCGGGCGCTGCACAGAGCCGCACCGTGGCTGTGATCGCCATTTTGTGCACATCGAGTCCCGCGGCGCGGGGATGGACAACGTGCAGGTCATCGTTCATCATCGGTTCGCCTCCTGTAGGGGTACGGGGGGTGGTGGAAGCGGGGCGATCGGTCGGACGGAGAACTCGCGCCCCGAGGGCGCGGTGCACTTTGCTGCACGTCCACGGCGTGAGGCCGGGCACATTGCGGGGCTCGACGCCGACCGACCAGGTCAGTTTAGCGTCGGGGAACGTCCACCATTCGAAATAACGACCACTGTCCCGCCTCCGCCGCTATTGTGCATCGGCCCCCGATGGAACGGCACGGAGACGCTAGCCGAACCGGTCGCCCGTCTCGCCCATTTCATGGCTTCGGGGTGGTGAGGTGGGACCGACCATGACGGTTTAGCGGGGTGATCCTACTGACGACAGGCGTTGGAATGGGTCAGGGACTTGGAAGTGGCGCGGTGTTCGGGCGCACCACGGGAATCGTTCGAGGACATGGCGTCACACGCGGGTCACCGCGATGACGCCGCGCCGGCCTGGGCCCGCGGTGGGAACCGGCGCCTGCGTAGCGCTGGTTGGCTTGGGCCGGGGGCGGGCGGAACGCCTGCCGGCGGCAGCGCGTAGCGGGGTTGGCCGTTGGGGACGCCTGCTGTGCCCGGTGGCGAGTCGTTGGGCGCAGGGGGCAGCTTGCCGGCAGTCTGGCCGGGGGCGCGGCGGCCCACGACGGTGAGACGGTCGGTCTGGCGCGTGGAGCGGTCGTGGCGGCGTTGCAACCCGTCACGCCGGCGGGGGCGGGCGTTGGAGTGGTTCGGGGACGACGGGGTCGGTGGCGTGGAGGATGGTGGCGATCAGCGGGGTGAGGTCGAGGTGGCGTTGGTGAACGGTGCGCACGACGCTGGCGAGCACCTGCTGGGTGTCGGCGCCGTGCCGGGTGCGATTGCCGCCGCAGACCTTGCGGGTGACGACGGCGGGCCGAATGGCCTGTTCGGCGCGCCAGTTGGTGGCGTCGACCGACGGGTCCCACAGAAAGCCGAATACCGCAGGGAATTCGGTGGCCAGGTGCGCGGCGAAGCGCTCGGCGGCGTCCAGCGTCGGCGCTTTGTCGATCAGCCGACCGAGTTGGGCGAGCAGTCGGCCGCGAGCGGTTGCCAGACCATGGTCGCTCAGCAGCCCGGCGTCGCGGCGGTCGCGTAGGTCGAGGCCGGCTTGCAGGACGCGTTGCACCCGGGCGGCCCACGGGCTGCGCGGATGATCGGTTCGGAGTTGCCGCGCTCGCCGGATCAGGTGAGCCAGACAGGTCTGGTGCAGCGCGTGGGTGAAGCGGCGATACGGCGCCCACCCGTCGCGCACGAGCACGCCGTTGTAGTCGGCCCCGAGCACGGTGGCGGCAGCGTCGAACCCGCGGCCGGGGCAAATGGCGTAGACCGTCGTCTCCGGCGTGGCGAAGACCCACAGCCAGTGGCGGACGGCGCCGACGCGCCAGCCGGTCTCATCCGGCGTGACCACGGGACTTTCCCGGACCTGCTCGCACAATGCCGTGTAGGTCGGCGCCGCCTCGCGGGCGGTGCGATGCAGCACCTGCGCGAGGCCTCCGGGCGTAACCGTCAATCCGCATTGCGTCTTCAACAGGTGCGCGATCTTGGCCAGCGGCACGCCCAGGTGCGTGTGCAACTCGACGACCAGCGCGACGACCGCGGGGCCGAGTTGCACGCTGGCCGCCCCCAGCGCGTCGGAGGTCTGCAGCGGGTGGCGGCCCTGGACGCGCCGCCGACACTGGGAGCAATGGCCGACCTCGATGTCGAAGCACCGCACGATGGGGCGCACCTTGGGGAGTTCTTCCTGATACTGCGACGCCACACGGGTCACCTCGACCGCGCCGCCGCAGTCCGGACAGGCGGCCGGCGCTGGCGCCGCGTGGGTCTCGTCGACCTGCGCCGGCCGCGGGCGGCACGCCTGCCGGCCATAGCGCGCACCCGCTCGCCGGCCGGGACGCCCGCCACGACCTTGCGGCCGGTCCTTGGCGAACGGGGCGGCTTGCCGAAATCCTGCCCGCCGCGCGGCGTCGAGTTGCTGCTTGAGGTGTTCACTGCGGCGCTTCCACCGATCCCGGTCGCGCTTCCACTGATCCCGGTCGCCCTCGACCCGCGTCAACTCCTCGCGCAGTCGTGCGATCTCTCGCTCTTGTTCCTCAATGCGAGTATCGCGCGGATCCTGCCCGGTCCGGGGGCGTTGCCGTGGCACCCCCTAGATATGCCACATTCGCCGGAAAAGTACAATCCAATAAATTGGATCTCACGCGACCATCGAACTCCACCCGCTAAATGAAGACCATGACACTACCCTGTGCAGTTGACAGGCGGTTTTCGAGAGCCACTCCGACTGCGTTCAGAGCAGTCGCGAATGCGCGGCACTGGTCGTCAAAGGCATCGCGTGTCGGGCGGTCGTTGTGAGCGTCAGCCGCCACCATGATGCAAGAGTGCGATGGAAACAGGCAACTGATCAGTGTCGCGAAATCGTCCAAGGCGGTAGGGTTGTCGCGCACCTGGACCAAGGCGTAGCCGAATGTAACCACGACATCGAAGTTGCACAGAGCCTCGTCTGCCAACGTCGTCGAGATTTCCGCAAGGTCGGAGAAGTCATTGAACTCGTACTGGTCGGGGAAGCGTTGCAGGAACAGGCGCGCCAACTCAATCATGGCCGCGCAGTGATCGTATCCATAGTAGTCCACCTGGTTGGGATCTCGCGTGTCCTGCGCTGCCATGTGGTCGTACATGGCCCACGAGAACACTCCCGGCCCGCAGCCAATGTCCAGATGAAGGACCCGGCGGTCGGCGGGGTCGAATTGCAGCTGCCTGAATGCACGGGAGAGAGCACTCCGATAGTAGTCGTATCGGAAGTGCTCCGTCGTGTTCTCCACGACGTAATCCTTTGTATACCCGATTGTCTCCTGTAGGGAATCCTCCGGACCGATTTGGGCTGTCGCGGGGCGTTGGCCGTGGCGCCGCGCAATCGAGCGGAAGGCCCGGATGTAGTTGTCCCTTATTGACATTTGGCAACCTGTCAGTTCACCTCAGTGCCGGCGTGGTCGATTTACCTGACACCGGGATTCATCGAATCGCTCCTCACAGGAACGTCCGCGCGGCCCACTTGACCTCGCCGATCACCGGGGCATGGGGAGGCCACGGCACCGTCGGCCACGCCTGCTTGTTCGGGTCGGCGCTCACGAGCTGGCAGTCGCCGGCGCCGGCCAGCACGGCCACGCCGACGTAGTCGCCGTCGGCGGCGGCGGCGCCGACGTACGCCCTCTGCTTTTCGAGATCGCGGACGCAGGTCGTCGAGTCGGCCAGCACCTTCGCGAACTGGCGGACGGGCGTCGGGTCCGTAGTCAGCCCGCAGAGGAAGTCCACCGAGACGCCGAGGGCCCTGGCGGCGGCCGTCAGTTTGGCGACCGACAGGTTCGCGCGGCCGTGCTCGACCGTCGAGAGCAGCGGGCGCGTGTTGCTGGTGCCGGTGGCGAGCTGCAGTTGCGAGAACCCCCGCAGTTTCGGGACGTTCTGTGGCCATGTCTGACCCGATCGGACCCGAACGCGGTGGAGGCGGCCAAGGACGGAAAAAGGCGAACAACCCAAAGAAAAAGGCCCTAGTCTTGGGACAAAAGTGCCTGACGAGTTGGCGCGCCCGACAGGATTCGAACCTGTGGCCTTCGGCTCCGGAGGCCGAGTAACGCCCGCGCAATCCCCGTTAAATCAACGATTTACAGACCGTGCTAACTTCTTGCGCTAACTTTCTGTGGCTCGATCTGTTTTTTCGGCACGAACCGCGGCGATTCACGACCCGCGAAGTGTCCCTCGAAGATCGCCGTCGCGGCCCGTATCGCCTCCGGTACACGGCCTAGAGTATACCGCTCCGTCATCCGCGAGTCCGAGTGTTCCAGCACGTCCCTCGACGAGCCGCGTCCCCGGCGGCGCGGTACAGCGCCGCAGCGTAGCTGTGCCGGAGATCGTAGAGGCGCACCCCGCGGAGCGCGACCCGCTCGGCGGCGCCGATGATGGCGCGCCGGACCGAGGACCTCGATAAGCAGTCCATCGTCCAGCGTGGGGGACGAGAGGTCAGCCGTCGCCAGCCGCCGCCGCAGCCTCCTCAAGCCTGGCCAGGGAGTTCAGGAAAGCGGTTCGGACGTACTCTCTTTGGGCATCATCCAACGGCGTGCCGCCGATGGCTGTTCTCGACTTCGCCAAGAGACGACCATCTATCGCTCTTGGCCGCAGGCCGGTCTGTCGAATCTGGCGGATCAACGCCTCACGGTCAGCCGCAGGAACGTCTCCTGCCTCGTCACGAGCCACTTGGGCGAGTTCGCGGTCCACGTCTTCGGGCGTAAGAGGTGCGGCCGCTTCAGCGGCTTCCGGCTGAGGCCGCGGCGTACAGGTCAAGAAAGGATGCAGGTCGTCTTCCCCCCATTCCGAACGCTCGTCCGCTTCTTGAACAAGCAGTTCAGACTGGCTGTTGGCTACGCCGCGTATGCCGAGGAGATGAACTCGCACCCCGTGCTCCTGGGCCTGCAAAACGCCCACTCTCATGTCCTCGTCGCCAGATAACAGCACGCACTCCGCCATCGCGCGGTTACGTGCCAGCGTTATCATGTCTGTCACCAAGAGGGAGTCGACGCCCTTCTGCTGACCCTGCCTGTTCACAATGCCCAGCCTGACCTTGATGTTCGCGTGTCGGGCCAGCGTGCGGTGCTGGTCGGATGGCTCCCCGGAGGTGCCGTCGTACCAGTAGATCCTGAGCAGTGGAAGCTGCCGGGATGCTCTCGTGGCGACGGTCGTCAGCGCATCCACGACTCTGTCGGCGTTGAGCCGAATTTCACTCCGCTGCAGCTTCCTGCCGGTCAGGAGGGTTGAACCCTGGGCGAACAAGTAGCCAGCATCCACGAATACAGCAACGTAGTCCATCAGCGGATCCTTGGCCGTACAGTAAAAGGGGCTCCATAAGGAGCCCCATTGGAAACCGTCTGCCCATTGTATGTTAATGGCCGTCGGGCAGATGGCTGCGTGCAACCGATCGCCTGACGGCGAGGCTGCACACTTCATTAGGCCACAACTCCAATATCGCTGTCAACCCGTGCTCAGGCGCGCCGCCGGTCGTCGTCGCGGGCCCGCGGTCGGCAGATCGGGTCGGGCCGCTGCTCAGGCTGGGCGTCGGCAGACCCGACCTCCCGGTCTGCGACGGGCCAAGGGGTGTCCGGCCCAATCGACGCCATGTCGCGGTTAGCCAACTGCTTCTCGAAAACCGCCGTCGCGGCCCGCATCGCCTCCGGCACGTGACCCAGAGTATACCGCTCGGTCATCCACGTGTCGGAGTGGCCGAGCACGTCCTTGACCAGCAGCGGGTCGCCGGCGACGCGATACCGCGCCGTGCCGTAGCTGTGGCAGGGATCGCAGGGGCGCACGCCGTGAATCCCGATCCGTGCTGCGGCCCGGATGAACGCGCGTCGGACGGTGGAGGTCGAGAACGGTCCGATCGGGTCCACGGCTTCCAGATCGGCCAGCGCTGCGGCGGCCGGCGCACTGAGCGGAATCGTCCAGGAACGACCGCCCTTCCCGGTGTAGACCACGAGCGTCTGCGTGGTCCGGTTCCAGTGCTCCGGCCGCTGGCATCACGCCGAATGCCGGGTTCACGGTGGGGGCGCATCGTCTTCCAGGAACGCCCGGGTCTCGTCGTCCGAACATCCGGCATGGTGAAGCGGCCTCGCGCTGGGCCGGGGGCCTACGCACCGGTCGGCCTTGACTCCGTGACCGGCGAGTTGGTTCTCGATGACCCCTGGGTGGTGGTGCCCGTGCTCTATGGCCCAGCCTACATTGGCGGTCGCACAGCCGCCGAATACTGGGATCTAACGGAACAGATATTCCGCGATATTGTCGTGATGACCGGGCGCCTGGTGCGCGGGAATACTCAACAGCGCCATGGCGCCGACTTCGCCCTGAAGCACATTCGGGAGGACATGATCTTTGGCACGAAGACGGTCTGGCGCGGAAGCACCCGGATCTTCGTATCGGACGTTCACCGCACCATCGTCGATATGCTTAACGACACGCAGCTCGGTGCCGGCATCCAGCACGTTTCCGACTGCCTGGCGGCGTACCTCGATCGCGAAGACCGGAACGACGACAAGCTGTTGGCTTACGCAGAGCGCCTCGGTAATGGCGCGGTGTTCAAACGGCTGGGCTTTCTGGCTGAACGCGGCGACCGCGATGCTCAAGACCTCATCGAGGCTTGCCGCCAGCGTCTGAGCCAAGGCAATGCCAAACTCGACCCGGGTCTTCAGTGCCGTCGCATCATATCCCGGTGGCGCCTCCTTGTGCCTGAGAGCTGGGCGACAAGGACGTCGGCATGATCCGAAGACGTGAGATCCTCGATACGGCTTCGACCCTCGGGCTGCGGCCGCAGGTCGTCGAAAAGGACTACGTGCTCGGCTGGGTGCTCGCGGGGATCTATCGGCATGCCGCTCTCGAGCGCAGGATGCAGGAAGGACGCCGCCGCCGCGTGGCACGCGGAACGGGTCGCGCGGCTCTTCTGCGCGACGTTCCGTGGTGGCATCGTTGGCGTGCCGGTGAGCGACGATGGCTCCATCGTGATCAACGCGGAACTCGTTGGAAACGACCGGGTCGACACGAGCATCGTCGTCGGGCCGGAAGGCACGTGTGCGTGTAAAATCACTGTAGGCGATACGCATCTTGCGTCCACGGCATCGGACGCCAGATCGTTCCAGAAGGTCTTGAAGAACCGGCGGTCGGCGGTCGGCGTGCGCGCTCGGGACGGCGTTTGAACCTCCCCCGGAGGCGTTCGTCCAACGGTCGTTAACTCCCGTGAGGGAGGCTCGAACCCGGGGGCGAGACTTGCCCTCGGCCTGGGGTCGGAGGACGGCAGAGCCGCCGGCACCTTCATCGTGCCGCTGAACATCGACCGGGCGCCTTTCTGACGCCGTCCGCGGAGCGACGGCAAGTTCTCAGTCCTGAATTCCGCTTCCGAACCAGGGAGGTAGACGCATGGCCGCGATCCAGCAAGAGATCCTTGATGAGTTCTTCACGCGACTCGGCAACAGCGACCATCTTGACGAGGAGCGGGTCAAGGCACTCCGCGCGCTGTTCGCAGCAGGCGGCAGGCTGAAGGCGGACGACTTGGTCGCCGTCTACGCGGTAGCAAGAAAGGAGGGTGCGGCGTGATTCAGGTCGAGGCCGTCAGTATCGCCGAGTTGCGCGGTATCCGCGACCTCGTGCTGACTCCGGGCCGAAAGAACTTCGTGATCTCCGGGCCGAACGGTTCCGGCAAGAGCGGAGTTGTCGATGCGATCCAGTTCGGCCTCACAGGCGAGATTTCGCGCTTGGCCGGCAAGGGCACGGGAGGCCTGACCGTTCAGAAGCACGGACCCCACGTGGACCGCCGTGACGATCCGGCCGTGGCTGAAGTGTCCCTCAGACTCTACTTCCCCGACCTTGACAAGACAGCCGTCCTGAAGCGCAACGTCAAGACGGCCAAGACCTTCGCGCTCACGCCGGATGATCCAGCTGCCCGCGCAATGCTGGAGGAAGTGGCGCGACATCCGGAGCTGACGCTGTCCCGCCGCGAGATCATCAAGTACATCCTTGTCGAGGCCGGGGAGCGATCGAAAGAGATCCAGGCGCTGCTCAAGTTGGAGGAGATCGGTAGCGTCCGTGGCGTTCTGAAAACGGCGAGAAACAAGATCGGCATCGTTCACGGCACCGCGCAGAGGGACTCGAGAGACGCTGCGGACGCATTGCGCCGCCATCTCGACGTCAAGGCGTTGACGGCCGGCGACATTCTTGCGACGGTGAACGCGCGGCGAAAGGTTCTCGGCCTTCCTCTGTTGGACAAACTCGCCGCGGATACGACGTTGAACGCTGGTGCCGCCGAGGGTGGGCCGCGAGCAGCCTTCAACAAGACCTCGGCCATTCGCGACCTGGAAGCGCTGAGGACAGCTCAGGATGAGTTTGCCGGGTTGGGAGCAGCTGAAGTCGCGGCCATCCTCGCCGATATCGAAACACTGGAGAGCGATCTCGCACTGCTCGACGCTCTCCGGCGCAGGTTCTTTGTGGAACGGGGCCTCGCTCTCGTAAATGACGCCCGCTGTCCGCTGTGCGATGTGGAGTGGGAAGACGAAGAGCACCTCAAGACGCATCTGCAGGCCAAGCTGACGAAGTCCGAGCAGGCAGAAAGCATCCAGCAGCGCCTGGTGCAGAATGCGGCTGTCATCGCGGGACATGCACGACGCGTTGCTGCGCTACTCGCGCCTGTCCGTGCACTCGCTTCGTCGGACGGGCCCCCGGGATTCGCCGGGGACCTGACAGCATGGGCCGAGGATCTCACGGCATTCGCGAAGTGCTTGACGACAATTGACGAGGTGCTCGGCCAAAAGGCCCGGCTTGCGCAGGGCTGGCTCGCGGCTCCGGCTTCGCTTGCGACCGGCAGCCCCGCACTGGAAGCCGCAATCCGCGGTAAACCTGACCAAAGCGCGTCCGTCGCAGCGCACAGCTACCTGACACTGGCGCAGGACCGTCTCGACACACTCCGCCAGGCGAAGCGGGCCGAGAAGCGGGCGAAGAATGCAGCGGAGATTGGGAAGCTCGCCTACGCAACCTATTGCGCCGTCGCGGAGGAGCATTTGACAGGGCTGTACGCGGCCGTCGAGAACGATTTCAGCAACCACTACCGTGAGATCAACGGAGAAGACGAAGGCGGATTCAAGGCCAGATTCGAACCGGACGAAGGCAAGCTCGATCTCGAAGTGGCCTTCTACGACCGCGGCATGTTCCCCCCGGGCGCCTATCACAGCGAGGGGCATCAGGACGGAATGGGGGTGTGTTTGTACCTGGCGCTGATGAAGCGGCTGCTGGGCGGTCGCTTTCGGTTCGCTGTGCTCGACGACGTTGTCATGTCGGTTGACCGGGACCACCGCAAGCAGTTTTGCCGGCTGCTGAAAACGCGCTTTCCCGATACCCAGTTCATCATCACCACACACGACAAGGTGTGGTCCAAGCAGATGCGGACGGAAGGCCTCGTCGACTCGAAGAGCGGCGTTGCGTTCCACAATTGGAGTGTGGAGACCGGCCCTGTTCTGGAGCAAGTGACGGAGGTTTGGGACGAGATCGAGCGCGACTTCGCCAGGAGCGACGTGGAGGCGGCTGCGTGGCGGCTTCGGCGGCATCTCGAATATACAGCCGGCGAGGTTGCGGACCAGCTTGGCGCCAAGCTTCCCTACCGTGGCGACTTTCTGTACGACCTCGGCGATCTTCTGCCGGCCGTCATCAGCCGCGGGGGAGAGCTTCTCGGGCGTGCGGCCAAGTCTGCGAATGACTGGAAGGACGAAGATGCGAAGGCGAGGGTCGCTGCGCTGAAGACGGCACGGAGTGATGTCCTCAAGAAGTGCGGTGGCGAAGTTTGGGTAATGAACAAGGCCGTCCACTTCAACGAATGGGCGAGCTTCACTAGCGCCGAGCTCCGGGCCGTAGTCGAGGCATACAGGGAACTGTTACTGCAGCTCCGGTGTCCGAAGTGCGAATCCTGGCTTCACGTCACGCCGGGGAAGGGCAAGCCGGAGATGCTTCGCTGCCGCTGTATGGCGTTCAGTCTGAACCTGGTACTGAAGTAGGTGGAGGTCTGCCAGCCGTTGTCGGACCCGGTGGGACGTGTTCAGGCGGCGGATTGGCCAATGGGAGCGAGTTTCCAGAGATTCTCGTCGTAGCGTGACTAGGGCGGATGTGCTTGGGGGACGAGGACGGTGACGTGACTCGCTGTCGCCGTCGTCGCGCCAGGAAGGACTATGCAGGGAACGGCAGGCAGCGTGAACCTTGGTTTTGATGCGCGTGACTACGGACGCGGCGCGAAGCGAAGGGCGAAGGAGTTTCGGCGCGTACTCCGGAGGACCATCGAAACAGGCGACGTCGAGACCACGGAGGACTTCGACGACGCGTTTCGGACCGACGTGAACGCCGTCATCGACCATCTCGCCCGCGGCTACGAGGCGGTCAATGCTGTCGGGCTTAATCGCTCGTCTGAGAAATCAGGCTGCGTGGAGCAGGCCTTCTTCTTGTTTCACGAGGCGCTGAACCTTACGTTCGTGGCGCTGCGAACGATCCGCGGTGGGTCGGTCGTCGCGAGCGACGGTGTCCTGCGTCAGTCATTGGAGCTTGCATGCGTTGCATACCAAATCGTCTCGGACGGCTCTGGAGGAACTTTGCGGAGGTTTCTCGAACGCGAACTATCTGGTCCGAAGTCGATCTCGGTCGCGAAGAAGGTCTACCAACCGATCGGACGGCTATACGGTAGTCTGTCGAACGCGGCGGTCCACGCGTCGGTCGAGCATGTCCATCACAGCATCTCAAGGTCGCCGATGAGCGGGGAGCTTGGGCGCATTCGGGTCGGTGCGTCGTTCGACCCGGGAAACCCTGGGCGGTTCAAGCTGGGCATCATCAGGATCGAACGGACCGCAGTCGCCGTTGTAGCGCTCATTGAGGCCGGACTGATCGACTACGTGGAGCAGCCTCGTCTTTGGAGAAGGACGGTGTCAGGTGTCGAGTGGACCGGAGAGCCGGGAATTGAACGGCGGTTGGCGTTGGCCGAACGTGAGCAGAAGGCGATCGAGGAGCCATACACGGTGGTCTATCCGTGGGCTGCCGAGGAAGATCGGGCGGAGGTACAACGCTTGCTGGGTGGGACGGAGGGGCCGGCGCTTGAGGAGATGACGCGCTTGCGGGAGGTTGCGCGAGAGAATCCGCGCTCGGTCATCATGCGCTACTTGTATGGGGCTGCGCTGCAGGACGCTGGTGACCTCGTGAGTGCGGCGTCGGAGCTTGAGGAAGCGTGGGCGCTACGGCATGACACCTACGATGTGTGGGCCCGCTTGGAGAGCATCTACAGGAGCTCGGACGAATCGCGCCTTGAGGACTTCTACCGACGCTCGATGGAGCGAGACCCGGAGAACTATGTGGCCGTCCACAACTTGGGAATGTTGTATAGCCGGCGTGGGCGCGAGGAGGATGCGCTCGAGTGTTTCAGGCAGGCTCACGGGCTTCAGCCGGAGCGATTCATGGCCGTGTTGAATGGGGCGAATGCACTTCTGAGGCTAGGACGATATCAGCAAGCTATCGACTCGTATGCCCATGCGGCCGAGCGTGAACCGGACAATCCGGCGCCGTGGCACAGTGCGGGTGTGGCTCACGTGCGCATGGGCGACATTCCCGGTGCCTACAGGGCCTTTCGCCGGGCCGTGGTACTGGATCCAGGTTATCTCGCCTCATGGGCGAGCCTGGCGGGGGTGTGCCGGGAGCTGGGCCTTCGCCGTCGGGCGTTGGCCTGCGCCACCCGAGCGCAGCAATTGGCTCCCGGAGACGACCGCATGAGTACGTTAGTCGAGGAGTGCCGGGCTGCGTTGCGGAGTCAATGAGCTCACAGCCGGGGAGCTGGGCTCCGCAGCGCCAGCGCAGAGTGCCCGGCGCGCCCGCGCGCCCGCGCTCGCGTGATCGCACGGTTCTCGCTGTACCCTTGAGGACGGCACCATGGGCGGGGCTCGGAGCACGCAAGATGGGGAATGAATCTTCCGGGAATGCAGCGGGCGATGGTTTGGCGGTGAAGGCGGGCGATAGAGTCTACATCCCGGCTGGGGGACTGCGGCTTTGGATGAACAAGGACGGGACACCCGGGATGACTGCATCCGTGGCCGTCGATCCGTGGCTGCCAGACATATCGGCCAACGGCGGTACTTCGGACGAAACTGTAGATGCCATCGCGCGAAAGGGATTCCCGGTAAGTGCAATCTGTGGAGACCACGTGAATGCATGCCAAACCGCATGGCCTCTACACGAACTACTTCAGCATCCAGAGGTCAGACGCCTTAGGCACATGGCGGTTGTTGATGGACGTCAGGCGGTCGGCGTTCTTGACCTCGACAAGGCTCGGAAGTACCACGATCCGACGCATTCAACACTCGTGGATACGGTCTATGAGCCGCTGAACCAAGATCATTGCCTGAAGGGTGACAGCCCGTTGATGGAGTACGTTCTAGCTGCAGACGAACGGCCGTTTCGCTTGGTCGACATAGAGGGAAGACTCCACATGGTCGATGTGTTTGACCTTCAGAAGCTCCCCGTGCGCGTGTTGCTGTTCATGAAGTTCGTTCACCTGGAAACACTGGTGGCGAGATGTCTGTACCTGAGCGACGCAACCCTTGGGGATGTCATCGGGAATGTCCCGGGGACGGATTTCGGCGAGTTGGGAAAACTGGGTGCCGGTCCGGTGAGGAAGATAGAGACATTCTATACTGAGAGGCTGCTGACTGAGGCGCAGAGTTCGCAGATCATCAAGATTGAGGACAGCGAAATCAAGTTCCTTGTGGAGTACAGAAACCGACTTGCGCATGGTCCACGTTGGTACATTACGCGGCGCTCGGAGGTCGTACTGCTGGTTCGGTGTGCGAAACGACTCTCGGAACTTGGCCGGGAGATTGAGAGCAACCTGCGCGATGCGCATGGATAGCGTGCGAACGCATTGGGGTTTCGGACCTGCGGGAAACGAGCGTCGCCGAAAACAACCATAGTCGGCCCGGTCGGGATCCGGACTCGGCGCCACGCTCCCCGCGATCGCTGTCGGCCACCGAGTTCCGCGCTGGCCTCGGGGATGTCGCGGTCCTCCTCGTGGAGTGCTTCGTCAACTCGCTCCAAGGGTGATGTCCGCTCCTGGTCCTTGGCCGCGCCGGTGTGGCGCGGCGCCGGGCCTGCCTGGGCTCGGGGAGATAGTGTCGTTGGAACGCAGCGGCGCGCGGAGCGGACTCACCGTAGACGCGCTGGAAGTCGGTCTTGGCGACGGCGATCAGGACTTCCACTCCCACGGGAGGGGTTCCCGTCTCATCACCTCCGGCCGAATTGAAGCCGACGGGTTCCGTCTCGGACAGACTATAGGCTCCAGAGATCCGGAGGAAGGGGGTAACCTGGCGCGGGATCCACAACCTCACGGACTTCACGCACACTACGGTCCACACCCAGCGGAACGCTGCCTTTCCATAACGCGGCCCACAAAGTCGCGGTGACGGGCGGCGGGCAGATGGGCTCGGTTGGAGTACCCCTCCGGGAGCAGCAGGATCACCAGGGTCACTTGGCGCGCTGCATCCACACACAGTCGGGCAGGTCCTGGGACGGGGGGACTCGTCGGCCGTCGTGGCGCAGCGCGGCACCGGGTGTTCAACGTCAACTACTTTGGCGTCACGGCCAAAACCCCATGATCGGCGCGCCCTTCACCCCGACGTCATGAAACGTGGGCGGTTTCTGTCCACGGTGTCGTCGATCGTTTCGCTGCCGGCTCCGGCGGCGTGTCATCCTCCGATAGGCGAAAGCGGGACAGTCGTCGCAGAAATTATTCGGCGGTGGGCTTCGGCCTGTCCCCGTTGCCAAAACTGACGCTGCGTGTCTGGCATCGAGCCCCGAATCGTACCCAGCCTGCAGGCCGTGGACGAGCAGCAAATCGAGCCCCGCCGTGAGGCGGGTATTTCTCGCGCCGGGCGCGCTCTCCCGCTTCCGCCGTCATGGAGGTACCCGATGAAGCGAGAGACGGTGGACACCGACACTTGGCGCACCGACGACATGCACGTGATCTGTCCGCGAGCGGCCGGCCTCGATGTGCACAAGATGTGCATCACCGCCGCGGTGCGCCTGTGCGAGGCCGGCGGCGGGCCGGCGCGCACCGCCGTGCGCGAGTTCAGCGCGCTGCCGGACGGTCTGCAAGCAATGACCGACTGGCTACGAGGACACGGCGTCACCGCCGCCACGATGGAAGGCACCGGCGTCTACTGGAAGGCGCCGTTCGAGGCGCTGGAAGAAGCCGGCATCCACGCCGACCTGCTTCATGCCCAGCACGTCAAGCAGATCCGCGGCAAGAAGACCGATACCAACGACAGCCTGTGGCTGGCCCGCATTTGCCAGTTCGGCCTCGCCCTGCCGAGCTACGTCCCGCCGAGTCTGTTCCGTCAGGTGCGCCAGTTGACCCGCTATCGCCGCCGGCTCGTCGGCGAGCGCAGTCGAGCCCGCAACCGCGTCCACAAGACGCTCGACCACGACGGGCTCCGGCTCGCCGGCGTCTTGTCGGACATCTTCGGCGTCAACAGGCGGCGGGTGCTCGACGGGCTGGTCGCCGAGCGTACGCCGCGATGCATCCTGGCCAGCCTCACAAGCCACGTGCGAACGAAGCTGGCACCGCTGGCCAAGGCGCTGGCCGCCACGCTCGACCCGCTCGCGCTGTTCGCGCTGCAGATGCAGGTGGAAGCCGTCGACCGAGCCGACCTCGCCCTTGCCGCGCTGGACACGCGCATCCAGATCGCGCTGGCCGACTACCAGCGCCCCCTGCGGCTGCTGCAGACGATTCCGGGAATCGACCTCGGCAGCGCTTCTACAATCCTGGTCGAGATCGGACCGGACCTGGGGGCGTTCCGCGAGGCGCGCCACCTGGGCTCGTGGGCAGGTGTGGCGCCGGACAACAACACCAGTGCCGGCAAGCGCCGCTCCAGACGGGCGCGCCCGGGGAATCCCACGCTACGGGCTACGCTCGCCGAGTGCGCCCACGCGGCCGCGCGAACCACCGGGTCGCAGTTCCACGGCTACCACCGCGCGCTGGCTGCCCGCCTGGGCTACAAACGCGCCATCCTCGCCACCGCCCACAAGCTCTTGCGCGTGATCCACGCCGTGCTCCGCGACGACCGGCCCTATACGGACCCAGGCATCGACTACGAACACCTCGTCGTCGCGCGCAACGCGCCGCGCTGGATCCGCATGCTCACGCAGCACGGTTTCCTCAAGGAAGCCCAAGCTGTGCGCAGTTGACAGACCCACGTCTCCGATCACGCGGCGCGGTGCTGGGTCAAAGACCGGGGCTACCCTCACCAGCCATCCGATCGGCAGCTCGCACCCGATTTCAACGGGTCGCCTGAGACCTCAGCGATCGCCCGTCACGTCCTCCGTATGCCTGCATCACAGGAACCTTTCACAAACAAGTAATTGTCGGTGATCACCGGGCACAGGGCGACGGCCAGCCCGGGGTTCGGCCCGCAGCGCCGGCGGAGAAGGGTCTCGCCCCGTGTGACGGCCTCGGTGTGGTGTGGTGAGCAGCCCGGCGCGGCGCCTCAGCAGGGAGCGGGTGTTCGGCCCTCCGTGGAGCCAGTGGCTGAGGTGGTCGGTGAACCGCAGCACGTCGGTGGCGTGGACCGCGTCGGTGAAGCCGTGCCAGACGACCTCGGGGCTGGACCTAGCCGGGGTCGTTGGGGTGCTCGCCCGGGGCGACGGTGCCGTCGGCCCGGAGCAAGCCGATGTCGCGGCAAGCGGCGCTTGACGTCGCGCGTGCCCGCGAAGCAAGAGGGCCGGGACGGTGGAGATCTGCCGGGTCGGGAGTCCGCGGGAGCGGGCGGCTCGGATCCAGCGGGGCGGCGGACGGGGGTGCTAACTTTTCTGCTAACTTTTGGTGCTCCGAACGGGGGTTTTGCGGCGATTTCGGACCCCGTCTGACCCGACGGGGAGCGGTGTTCGCGACCGCGAGGAAGTGACGAATTCTGAGCTTCCGTCGACCGCAAGATGTTGTCGTCGTCGACGGGCATCGTCGGACCGTCAGCGTGCGCGTGTGCTCGCCGGCTTCAAGGCGCGTCGCTCCGCTCCGCCCCCGCTCCGCGGGGCTCACGGCCTTGACGCCGGCTCCGCGCACGCTCGTCCAGACTGGCTCTTGCAGACAATGCCCAATCCTGACCCCCTACATGTTGTGGTCGACGAACTGTCCAGAATGACGCCCTTTCGGGTGACCGTTGACAGCGGCGGCCTCAGGGAGCACAACAAGCGAAAAGCGCAATAAAAAAGGCCCTTCTCGTTGAGGAAAACGGGCCTTGAGAGTGGCGCGCCCGACAGGATTCGAACCTGTGGCCTTCGGCTCCGGAGACCGACGGCCTCCGCTCAGCGAAACTGCCGGAGGACGTCGGGCGGGATGACGCACGAGACCGTGCGGGCCTCGCCCACCATGTCCAGGGTGACGGCGGCGGTCGGAGCCCAGGCGGCGTAGTCGTAGGTCGCACGGCCGCCGCCGTCCCTCACGGATCGATCGACGGGGCGGGCGGGTTCGCCGCCGCGGGTCAGGACGAGGTCGGTGAGCGGGTTGTCGGCGCCGCTGACGGGGGTCGCGCTGATGGTCACACGGGTCCGGCGGGCCGCCTGGAAATTTGGCTGCGGCGCCGGCTGTCCGTTCCGGACCGCGACCCAGACCTCGTAGGCCACCTGTTTGTAGGCGCTGTGGGCGGCCAGCGTGAAGTCGTCGTTCTGGCAGAGCCCCGTGTCCCAGAACACACACGGCGGGTCGTCTCCCCCCTGCGTGCCGCATTCGATGGCGTGATAGTAGCTCTCGGAGGAGATGGGCAGGATGCCCTTGGTCCAGGGCGGCGTGGCGCCGGCCCGGGCCGTGGCCTGTACTTGCCCTGATGCGTCAGAGGCCCAGGCTCCGACGACGACAAGGAGCCACACGACGGCGAGAGCCCAGCGGACGGCGTGTTCGCCGCGTGAGCGCGGGGTCGACGGTGGCGGTGTCATGGCCACGGGCTGCTACATGAACTCGCGAATCAGCTCCCCGCGCGTCTCGGCGTCGACCGTGTAGTTCTGGTGCACGAGCGGCACGCCCGTGGTCAGGGCCGGGTCGAGCGAGTCGAGCGACGGCTGCGGATCGGGATTCTGGTAGAAGAGCCCGATCGGGATCTTCGGGTCCCACTCCAACGCCTTGTCCATGGCGGCGTGGAAACTGCTCGTGTCGTGCGCATCTTCTTCGAGCTTGTAGATCCGGTCGCGGAAATACTGATAGGTGTTGAGCTTGTTGAAGGTCACGCAGGGGCTGAACACGTCGATGAGCGCGAATCCCTTGTGCTGGATGCCTGCCTTGTACAGCGCCATCAGATGCTTGGGCTGGCCGCTGAACCCGCGAGCGACAAACCCGCACCCGGCCGCCAGCGCCAGCGCCATCGGGTTGAGCATCCCCTCCAGGTTGCCGAACGGGCTGGTCTTGGTCTTCATGCCGGTCTCGCTGGTCGGCGAGACCTGACCGGTCGTCAGCCCGTAGATCTCGTTGTTCATCACGATGTAGGTCACATCGATGTTCCGACGCATCCCCTGGATGAAGTGGTTGAGACCGATGCCATACCCGTCACCGTCACCGCCGGTGCCGATGACGGTCATGTTCTGGTTCGCGAGCTTGCAGCCGGTGGCGAACGGCAGCAGCCGTCCGTGCAGGGTGTGGGCGCCATACGACCGGATGAAACCGGGCAGGTTGGAGGAACACCCGATGCCGGAGACCACCATCAACTCGTGAGGCGGTATCTGCAGTTGGGCGCACGCCTGATAGAGCGCCGTGAGCACACCGAAGTCGCCACAGCCGGGACACCAGTCGGGGTGAACCTCGGGTTTGAAATCCTTGACTTTCAGGAGGGTCGCAGGAGATGTCATCGTTGTTTCCTCACGCCTTGGTCGGCACACCAGGCCTGGTGACCTGTTTCAACCCCTCCCACGGACCATTGGTCCCGGTGGGATGGTCGGTTCGCCAACCGGGCTCGGTTGACAGGACGTTGACGATCGTCTGACCGTCGATGATGTCGTTGACCGCGGACACGATGTGCTTCGGCTCGAACGGCTCGCCGTCGTACTTCCGGATGTGCCCGTCCGCCACGATGCCGGTCTCCGCCCGCAAATGGCGGGCGAACTGACCGCTGTGGTTGTTCTCGATGATGATGAGCCGCCGGCTCTGCTCCACGACGGCCGCGATGTCGTCGCCATGCAGCGGGATCATCGTCTTGATCTGGAGGTGGTTCACCGAAACACCGGCGGCCGTGAGCCGCTCGGCCGCCTCCTTGATGACGCCCCACGTCGAGCCCCACCCCAGCAAGGTGGTCTCGGCGTCGGCCGGTCCCTCCAGAAGCGGGGCCGGCAGGTCATGGAGAATCGTCGACAGCTTGCGGTGCCGCTTGTCGACCATTTTCTTTCGCCGGATCGGGTCGGTAAAGACGTCACTCAACAGCACGCCGTCCTCGTCGTGCTCGTCCGTGCCGGACGTATACAGATGCCCCGGGACACCCGGAATCGCTCGCGGCGAAATACCGGAGGGCGTGTCCTCGAATCGCAGATACGGCTCCTGCCGCGACCCGTCGGCCGTGGTGATCAGCTCGCCGCGATCGATCGGGAACTCGACGTCCATGATCTCGGTGGCGACCGTCTCGCTCCCCTCGCAAAGCAGCAGATCCGCCAGGATCAGGACCGGAAGCTGATACTTGTCCGCGATGTCGAACGCCACTGCCGGAGTCACGAAGCAGTCCCCCATGCTGAGCGGGGCGAGGACGACGCGCTCGAAGTCGCCCTGGCTGGCGCCGAAGGCCTGGTTCAAGTCGGCCTGCTCGGTCTTGGTGGGCACGCCCGTGGAGGGTCCAGCCCGCATGACGTTGATGATGACCGCCGGGGTCTCGAACATGGCCGACATGCCGACCGCTTCGGTCATCAGCGCAAACCCTCCACCCGAGGTGGCGCACATCGCGCGCACCCCCATGTGGTTGGCCCCGATACACATGTTGACGACCGAGATCTCGTCCTCGACCTGCCGCACACAGATACTGAGCCGCTTCGAGTGATTCGCGAACCACTCCAGGATGTGCGTGGCGGGGCTCATCGGATAGGCGACGTAGAATTTGCACCCGGCCAGGGCGGCGCCCATCGCCAGAAGTTCGTTGCCCGAGCACTGCGCCCACTTCTGGTCGGTCGGATGGAGTGGAGTCGCGAGCGGCTGGAAGTTCCTGGCCGCGTAGTCGTAGCCATTCCGGGCGGCATCGATGTTCTTCTGGACGACGGCCGGCTTCTTGGCGAACGTTGTCTCGAACACGGATGCGAGCGTCTCGAACCCCAGACCCAGCATCTGCACCGCCGCCCCGACCGCCACGGTGTTCTGCATGACGGGCAGCTTGACCGAGTCGGGGGCCAGGTCGGGCACCGGCAGCCCGCACAACTGGACCCCGGCCGGCGGGTCGTAACTGGGCTGGAACTTGGCGCCGTTGTAGAGACACACGCCGCCAGGCTGCAGCTCCTGCAGGTGCCGATCGAGCGTGTCCTGGTTGAGCGCGATCACCACGTCGACCTGGTCACCCTGATTGAGCGGTTTCCTGGCCGAGAAACGCAGACGCAGCCAGGAATGCCCGCCGCGGATGACAGACTGGTAGCTGTTGTAGCTGTACCCGGCGATGCCCTGGCGGGCCATGGACAACACCAGGGTGTTTCCCGCGGAAGCCGTGCCGTCGCCGGCTGCGCCTCCGATACCAATGACGACATCTGGTTCTGACATATCCACCTCGGGGCTTCCTCGGACCGGCGCCGGGGCCGGTCATGGCCGATCCCGCAAAACGGGCACGACAAACAATTCAGATGCCCTATATCCGCTACATCTTAATCGCGACCGGCCGCCACGGCAACGCCGGCGATCGCCCAGGGGCGCTCGCACGCACTCCATCAATGAGTGGTGATGGCATACTATTTACAGAAGTCGCGGGCAGTTCTGGAGCGGCTGCCCGCCATTCCGCTCAGGCCCTGAGCGGCGGCTGGAGGATGACGATGCGCCCAACCGCGGATTCCCTGCCCACGTCTGGCCGCTGCGTCGGTTCCCGCCTGCGGCCCGTCGCGGCTGTTGCCGGTCTTCTTCTCACCGTGTTGGCGGCCCCCGTGGACGCACAGGAACTGTGGATCCCCACCGGGCCGACAGAGTTTCGCGAGCAAGATCCGCCGGAAGGGGGCTGGTTGGCGCTGCTTGACGCCGCGCGGTATGAAAGGTATGCCGAATTGACGAGAGGCCGCGGCCCGTCGCTGGACGAGCTTCCGCCGCTCTCCGACGCCGCCAGGTTCGGCGTCAAATTCTATTTTGACGAGACGAACCGTCATTTCGTCGTTGATGTCGGCGACGACGGCGGCTACATGCTCCATGCCGATCTGAATGCGAACGACAGTCTGCTCGACGACCCGCCGAGGGAACTCGATCTCGAGGACGGATATCACACGACGCGCTTCGTGACGTTCGCGAATGAAACGTGGGAAGGACAGGAGCGGACGTACCCGCTGCAACTTCAGCTCTTCATCAGACCGGACATCGATCCCGACGCCGCCGCGGGCAGCCTGCAATTCTTGTGGGACGTGCAGACCCTGCGGCGGGGCGAGATCCACGTGGATGATGCGGTTACCCAGTTCGCCGTCTTCGGCCGTCTTGGCGTGTATGGCACGCCCTTTTCGGCCGTCTGGTTCGACCTCGATGGTGACGGACGTGGTTGGGTCGATCCGATATCGGATGAACTGTTTCTGATGCAGGACGAGACCGTGACAATCGACGGGCGCGCCTACGCAATGCGCGTCGATCGCTACGGTGACCAACTGATTCTCAATCCTCTTGGTGAGGTGGTGGAGCGGCCTTCCATTGCCATCGGGTCGGTCGCCCCGGACTTCCTGGTGCAGGACATCGACGGGCGCGAACACCGGCTGTCCGATTATCGAGGGAAGGTCGTGCTGCTCGATTTCTTCGCGACCTGGTGCGGGCCGTGCATGCACGAATTGTTTCACCTCACAGACGTCTACAGCGAGTATCACGGGAGCGGCTTCGAGATCATCGGAATCGCCCCGGACGAAACAACTCGCCTCCGCGCGTTTCAATCAGAGTCTGGCCTCCCGAGTCTGAGTGCGATCCCGATCCCCACGTGGCCGATCATCCAGGACGACTTCACCGGAGAATTGCATCGCTTGTACCGGGTAAGGGGGTATCCCACCCACTACGTCGTCGGGAAGGACGGCACGATCATCGGCGGCCGCATCGACCGGAACACGTTCGAGGACGAGTTGAAGCAGGCGCTCGGCCTTCCCGACTGAAAGCGTCGTTTCGGCCCACTGAAGCGACGGACGATTGTCCGTATCAGCACGCTCCCGGTCATCCTGTTCTCGACCCTGCCCGCCCGGGACTTCGGCACGCTCCACCCCGCCCGACAAAGCGGATTGCCGGATGTCCTCGTGAATTTACGCGGGGGGGGGGTGACTCAGGTGACGCCCACGGCCCCGCTTACTCGGCACGCAGCGTCGCGACCGGATCCACCCTCGCCGCGCGCAGGGCCGGAACGAGCGCGGCCAGGCAGCCGGCGGCGACCAGCGCCAGAGCCACCGCCGCGAACGTGGCCGCGTCGGTCGGTGCGGTCTCGAACAGGAAGCTCTCGATGACCCGGGTGGTGAGTGCCGCGCCGCCCAGACCGAGCAGGGTGCCGATGGCGATCGGGACCGCCGAATCGCGCACCATGGTCGTCACGACCTGACCCGGTCGCGCGCCAAAGGCCATCCGCACGCCGATCTCGGAGGTGCGGCATTCCACCGCATACGCCGTCATTCCGAAGACACCGACGAGCGCCAGCACCAGACCCAGGCCACCGAGCAGGGAGAGCAGCACCGTGCGGCGACGAGGGGTGATCAGGCGGTCGCCCAACCAGTCGTTGGCGGTGCGAATGCGCTCGATGAGCACGCGCGGACCGATCGACTGCGCCGCATCGCGCAGCCGAGTGCCAAGATCCGGGACGCCGCCCGAGGGTCGCAGCACGACCGTCATGGCCTGGTTCAAGTTGAACTCTGACGGCTCGAGCGGAAAGAAGACCTGTGGAAAGTTCTCGTTCTGAAAACCGAGCGGGCCGCCATGTCGCAGGTCGGCGATGACACCCAGGACGGTCCAGGGCTCCCCGGTGTCGCCAGCGCGCGAGACCTGCCGTCCGACCGCCGGCCCGTCCGGGAAGAGCTCGCGCGCCGCCGGCTCATTGATCACCGTGCCTCGAAAACCGGACGCATAGTCCGCGTCCGTCGGCAGTCGGCCAGATATCAGCCCGACGTCAATCGTCTCGAAGTAGCCCGGCAGCGTGCCGAACACGCTGGCACCGACGGGTTCCCCGCTGCCGCGCAGACTCGTGAACCTGGTCCCGCCACCGAGTGTGAAGTTGTCCACGAGCCCCACCGAGGCCACACCTGGCGTGATTCGCACGCGCTGCACCAGGGCCGCGTAGTAGGCCTTGTGCACGGCGGGGTCCCGATCGAGGGGCAGCACCTCCATCGTGATCAACCCGTCCGGATTGAACCCGAGATCGACGGCCGACACACGGGCGAAGCTGCGAAGCATCAGGCCGGCTGCGGCGACCAGCACCACGGCGAGCGCCACTTCGGTGGCGACCAGCACCTGGCTGCCGCGCCGGGTCAGCGACGACCCCGGCTGGCGCCCCCCGCGCGCAAGGGCGGATCCGATCCGCACCCGCGACAGACTCATCGCTGGTGCGAGGCCGAAGAGCAGCACGGTCGGCACGAGCAATGCCGCCGTGGCAGCGAGCACCCTGAGGTTGAGCGTGACCGGCGTGTTGGCCGGCAGCGATATCGGGATGTTCGCGACGATCGCGTCGAGGGACAGCCTTGCCAGCAAGACACCGGCCACGCCGCCGGCGAGCGCCAGCACGCCGCTCTCGGTCAGGAGCTGGCGGATCAGCCGGGGGCGCCCCGCACCGAGGGACGCGCGCACCGCGAGTTCGGACTGCCGCGCCGCTCCGCGTGCCAGGAGCAGACCCGCGACGTTGACGCACGCGAGCAACAGAATCAGGCCGACCGCGCCGACGATGATGTTCACCGTCGTCTGGTAGCGGCTGACGATCGACTCCAGTCGTGAGCTGACGATGACGCGCACCGGCATGGCGGAGCCGTCGGGCAGCGGCGCGCTG
This sequence comes from Vicinamibacterales bacterium, assembly GCA_965220695.1. Taxonomy (GTDB): domain Bacteria; phylum Acidobacteriota; class Vicinamibacteria; order Vicinamibacterales; family UBA8438; genus UBA9620. Next base: position 3,260,666 of record OZ244838.1, read on the forward strand.
GCCATGCGCGCCGAGAGGTCCGCGCCGGCCTGGTCGACGGTAAGGCCGGGCCGCAAGCGGCCGTATACCGACACCCGTCCGGTGCCGCGCTGCGGCACTTCCTCCGGGGGAACCTGCAGCGGGCTCGCCACGGGGACGTCCGCGTCGAACGAGGCGGGCAGCACGCCGATGATCGTCGCTACATCGTCATCCAGCCGGATCGTCTCGCCGATCACGTCTGGCCGTCCGGCGTAGCGGCTCTGCCAGAAGCCGTAGCCGAGGAGCACGACAGCAGGCGCGCCGAACTCCGTGTCTCCGCGTGTGAAGTCCCGGCCGAAGAGCGGCGTGACGCCGTGCATCGACAGATAGGACTCGGTGAACCGACTGACCTGGATGCGCGCCGGCTCGGGACCCTCCACGATTTGACCGCGGAAGGCGCTGCCCCGGCCCGCGACGGCCGAGAACACGGCGTCGGCCTGCTGCAAGAGACGCATGTCCGCCATCGACGCCGTCGGCCGATACGTATTGCCGTCCGGCCGGGTGATCTCGACGTTGACCGTCACCAGTTGCTCCGGGTTCGGATACGGGAGCGGCCGCAGCATGGCGGCGTCGACGACCGAGAAGATGGCCGTCGACGCACCGATGCCCAGAGCAAGTGTCAGGGCTCCCACGATCGAGCTGCCGCGCTCGCGCAGCAGTCGCCGGATGGCGTAGCGGACGTCCTGAAGGAGGACCTCCATGGCGAGATCTGGCAACCCGTGGCAAGAGCCTGCTGGATTCGATCAGAATTTCTGCCAGAGGCTACTGGAGCATCGTAGACCGTAAGCATCGATCTGCACAATGACCCGGAGCCGGCGGGACCCGGTCGCGACAGCCGTGCCGCCGCCAGCAGCGCAGTCGCTGCCCGGCGTTGGCTCTTCTGGCCGCCACGCCACCGCTTCACGTTCACCGTGTAGCGCTCGACGCCGCCATTCGAACTCTTGATGATGTTGATCGTCCGGAAAGGGAGATTGCTCAATCCAGGTGCAATGCGTTGGCGATGCGATGGCTAAAAAAGACTGAGCCACATGACAGCGAGTTGGAGCGCGATGAAGGCCGTCGATATCAGCAGGCGTCGCGCACGTCCCACCGTCGCTTCGACACCCACGCAGGCGATGATGCCGGCAATGGAAAACACCCCGATGAGAATCGTCAACGCGATCTCGATGCGTGTGAAGTTGCCCGTGAAGACAGTCTGAATGCCCGCAAGATACAACCAGATCAGCCCCATGAAGAAGGCCCAGCAACCAAACAACCCGACCGCCGCGGGCGCGGTCCAGCGTTGCCGGCGTACAGCGAACGCCAACACGAGAGCGATCGGCGTGATCTGGAAAACGTGCCGAAGGAAGGTTCCGCTCTCGATACCGACGATCAGCAGACATCCGGCAACGCCGACCAGGCAGACGACTATCGCACGTCCCTCCGATGCGACACTACGAGCAATCGTCGCCATGTGACCCTCTATTCCCGGTTCCGCCACGTGCCTCACCACGTCGATGAGAACACCGCGAGCGAGACCGCGTCGAGTGGTCCGCCGCCGCCTCGGTCACATCCAGGTCCAGGTTTCGACACTCTGCCTGGATGAAGTCTCCCGCAATCACGTGGCCAAGAATACCCCGGGCCGCAGGGAGGCATCCCGGTCTCCGCCACTGGCAGATCGCGGTTCAGGCGAAATTGTAATCTGACAAGGCGGCGTCTTGGGGCCGCTCGGCGCGCTGCGGTACCATGATGCGGATTGGAGAATCCGTTTCCCGTGACACTCGACCAGTACTCACGCAACGATCTGATCGCGCGAGAACGCGAACTCGCAGCCGCGTACGACCGATTCCGCGAGGCAGGTCTTGCGCTCGACCTGACGCGGGGCAAACCCGGTCCCGCGCAACTGTCGCTTGCCGACGCCCTTGACGATGACCCACAGGGTGACGCCAGTTTCCTTGCGGCGGACGGCGCCGACACCCGCAACTACGGCGGTCTCGACGGCCTGCCCGAAGCGCGAGCGCTCGGCGCCGCGCTGTTGGCGGTGCGTCCCGAGGAGGTGATCGCGGGGGGAAACAGCAGCCTGACGCTGATGTATCTCTATCTGCTGAACGCCTGGCTGTACGGCCCGTCCGGTCCCGGGTCGGCGTGGCGTGAGGCCGGACCGGCGCGGTTCCTGTGCCCGGTCCCCGGCTACGACCGGCACTTCGCCATCCTGGAGGACCTCGGGATCGACATGGTCAACGTGCCGATGACCCCGGAGGGACCGGACATGGATCGCGTCGAGGCGGAGATCCGGAGCGACCCGACGATCCGGGGGCTCTGGTGCGTGCCGAAGCACTCGAATCCAGGCGGGGAAACCTGCTCGGAGACGACCGTCGACCGGCTCGCGCAGCTCGGGGCGGCGGCCGGCCCGCACTTCCGCATCATGTGTGACAACGCCTATGCGGTGCACGACCTCGACGACGAACCGGCGCCGCTGCCGAACATCATGGACGCCTGCCGCCGGCACGGCACGGAGCACAGCCTCGTGCTGTTCGGGTCGACATCCAAGATCACGCGGGCGGGGGCGGGCATCTCGTTCATGGGCGGCTCAGCGGCCAACCTCGCCGCGTTCCGGAGCCGGCTGCAAATCCTGACCATCGGCCCCGACAAGATCACGCAGTTGCGGCACGTCAGGTTTCTGCGCGACCTGGCGGGCATACGGGCCCACATGCGGAAACATGCCGCCATCCTGCGCCCGAAGTTCGAAATGGTGCAGCAGCGTCTGGCGGAAGCGCTCGAAGGCGCCGGCATGGGCGCCTGGAGCGTGCCGCGCGGCGGCTATTTCGTCTCGTTCAACACGCTGCCCGGGCTGGCCGGCGCGATCATCGCACTGGCGCGAGACGCCGGCGTGAAGCTGACACCGGCCGGCGCCACGTTCCCCTACCGCCGCGACCCGGATGACGTCAACATCCGCCTGGCGCCGACGTTCCCCGACCTCGCCGATCTCGATCTGGCGATGCAGGTGTTCGTGATCTGTGTTCAGTTGGCGTCGATCAGACAACGCCTCGGTCGCTGAGCGCGGCAGGTGGCGCCGGCGAGGAGCACGTGGTGCAGGTCCCGCGTCGAATCGCGACCGGCGCGGGACCCGCTGAGCAAGGTGAGCAGAAGGAGCGCCATGCGAAACCTGATTACCGACCTGCGTCATGCGGGCAGATCGTTGGCGAGAAGCCGCGGATTATCCGCGGTTGCGCTGATCAGTCTGGCGCTCGGGAGCGGTGCGGTCACGGCAGCCTTTGCGCTCGTGTACGGCATCCTGCTTCAACCGCTTCCCTATCCGGAGTCTGCACGGCTGGTGGCCGTCAAGCATTCTGCCCCCGGTTTGGGTTTGCCGCTGACCGGTCTCTCCAATGGGACCTACTTCCATTACCGTGACCACGCTCAATCCTTTCAATCTCTCGCGACGTACAGCCAGGGGTTTCGGAATCTCACGTTGCCGGATGGAGGGACCGAGCGGGTAGAGCTGACTTACGCGGGGCCTGAATTATTCGAGGTCCTGGGAGTGCGTCCCGTGCTTGGGCGGCTGTTTACCGCGGCAGACGGGCAGCCGGGATTCATGGATATGACATGGCCCGTCCCGGTGCTCCTGAGCCATGTTTTTTGGCACTCGCATTACGGTGGCGATCCCGGCATCGTCGACCAGACAATCATATTGAATGACATTCCTCGCCAGGTCATGGGGGTACTGCCGGCCGGCTTCGCCTTCCCCAGGCGTGAGACGCAGATCTGGATGCTCCTCATGGCGTCCGAGTCGAACGCGAGCTTCGCCAACCGATTCGACGACGATGCGATCGGGAGGCTCATGCCGGGCGTCAGTCCCGACAGGGCCGAGAGCGAACTCGCACGCATCCTGCCGTCAATCGAGGGCGTGTACAGCGACGCGACCAGGGAGCGTATCGACGAAGTGCAACTTCGGCCGATTGTCGTTCCGTTGAAGGAGGAGGTTGTCGGTCCGGTCAGCACGGCGTTGTGGCTTGTATTTGGCGGGATGACATTCCTCTTGCTTGTCGCGTCTGCCAACGTGGCCGGCCTGTTCTATTTACGGGCGCAACGCGCCGACCACGAGGTTGCAGTTCGCAGCGCGCTGGGCGCACGGCGGAGTGACTTGATACGACTGTTCCTCAGCGAGGCTTTCCTGTTGTCTGTCCTCGGCATGGCGACAGGCCTGTTCATCGCGTACGCGGCGATTCAAGCGGCCACGACCTGGACTCCCGTCCGGCTGCCGCGTCTTGATGAGGTCGGCCTGCACAGATGGGTGCTCGCGTTCGCCGTCGGCTCGGCTGCCATGGTTGCGGTGGCGCTGGGCGCCCTCTCTTATTTGCGGCAAACGCTTCTCAACGCCTCTGCAACCGTGCTGAGGGCAGGTGTCGGGATTACGGAGACACCGGGCAGATTGCGCGCGCGCAACGCGTTGGTCGCCCTGCAGGTGGCGCTGGTGCTCGTGCTCCTGGTTGGCTCGGGGCTGATGGTTCAGAGTCTCTGGCGGCTCACTCGCGTGGACCCGGGTTTCGACTCCACCGGGCTGCTCACCGTGGAGATCGGCCTGCCCCGGAGGAGGGCCTCGCAGCACGCGCAAATCTACGGAGGATTGCTGGACCGTGTACGCGGTCTGCCCGGCGTGGTGAGCGGGTCGGCCGCCAGCTCCCTGCCGCTGGACCAGACAGCCTATGCATTCCCATTCCTGGTTGGAGGCGCCACGAACCCGACGGAGGAGCCGCTGACAATGAAATTCGTCATGCCCGGCTACTTCGAGACGATGAAGACCCCGTTGATCGAGGGCGCGAGCCTGAATCCGGGTGAGCCCCTGAGCCTTCCGCGTGGCGTTGTCGTGAGCAGGGCGCTGGCGCGGCGATACTTTCCCGGAGAGAGTCCTATCGGGCGAAGGATTGAGCGGCTCGAGTCGGACGGTACGCCAGTCGCCATGTTTGACCCGGCCGCGAGGGCCGAACAGCCTGCTGCGCCGTGGACGATCGTCGGAGTCGTGGCGGACGTGCCCGAGATGACACTTCGCGAGGGCGCCCGGCCGGTAGTGTACGTCCCGGTTCGTGTCCCGCGCGTGGAGCCCTCGATCTCGCCCATAAACGCCACCCTCGTGATCCGCACTACCGCGGTTTCGCTTGGAGCCGCGGTCCGGCAGACGATTCGGGAGTTCGAGCCGACGATCAGCGTCGCACGGATCCGACCGATGGACGCGATCGTGACGAACTCTTTCGCACGGGAGCGCCTCCTCGGTGTGCTGCTCCTCGCGGCCGCGTGCATCTCGCTGTTCCTCGGAGCGATCGGCGTCTACGGTGTCACGGCGCAGTCGGTGCGGCAACGCCAACAGGAGGTAGGTGTTCGCATTGCCCTGGGCGCCCCGCCCGGGAGGCTCCTGCGAATGTTGATGATGGACCCTCTTGTTTCGGTACTCACAGGACTGGCGGTCGGGCTGCCGGTGGCATTCGCCGCCACGCGAGGGCTACGATCGCTGCTCTTCGAGGTAAGCGCAACGGATCCGCTGACCTACCTTGCCGCAACCGTCGTCCTCATCGCGGTCGCAACCGTAGCCAGCCTTCCAGCGTCCCTGCGCGCGGTACGCCTGAGCCCCATCGCCGCACTGCGGGATCAATAGGAGGACGCTCCCCGGCCTGCCGCCAGCCCTTCAGTGGGAACGCCAATCGCGGTTTGCACGTTGCGCAGACCGGGGTGGCGACCTCCTTGGCGCCGGCGCGTGCTCCCCGAGCGCCGCCTGCACGAACGCCGCCAGCTCGTTGAGCGCGGTGACGCGCGGCACCGCCGGAGGCAGGTCCGGCATCTGCGCGGGGTCGCCGAGAAACGCGACGCAGGGCCGGCCGTAGCGCACCGCCAGCGCCAGCTCGCTGGCGGTGCCGGCGCCGCCCGGCAGGCCGATCACCACGTCGGACGTCAGCACGTTGATGTGATTGCGCGAGTAGTCGGAGGCGCCGTGCGGACCGCGCGCCGGCAGATGCGTCCGGATGACCAGCTCGACCCAGGGGTTCGGGTAGCCGGCCGGTGGACTGCATTCCGGATCGCCTGCCTGGCTCGGGAGCACCCCGACCAGCAGCCCGTCGCGATCGGTCACCTCGGCGAAGGCCCGGCCGACCGCCGCCATCACGCCGCCCCCGCCGCCGGTCAGCAGATGGAACCCCTGATTCGCAATCCAGCGACCGAGCGGCGCGGCCAGCGCTTCCTGCGCGTTGACGCCCGACCCCATGACCCCGATCACCGGCCGGCGCCGCCCCGCGCCGGAGCCGGTCATTACGCGGGCAACCCCGGAGGGAGCGCCGGCCATCATCCAGCCACCCGAGGTTCTTCCGGCCCACGCATCAGATCCGGATACTTGTAGCCGGAACCGGTATTCAGCAGGACGACTTCTTCGCCCGCGGCAATGCTGCCGCCGGCCAGCAGTCGCTCCAGACCCACCAGCGTGGCGGCGCCCTCGGGGCAGGCGATGATTCCCTCTGCGGCGGCCAGACGATGCATGGCGTCAATCATCGCATCGTCGCCGACGGCCACCGCGGCACCGCCGGTGTCCCGAATCGCCCGCAGGATGAGGTAGTCGGCGAACGGTCCCGGCACGCGCAGACCGTCCGCCCTGGTCGCCGCATCGGCCCACGGTTCGGCGGTATCAGCGCCGTCGCGCCACGCCTTCACGATCGGCTGGCACCCCTCGGCCTGCACCGCGTAGAAACGGGGCGGCTTGCCTTCGATCCAGCCCAGTTCCAGCAGTTCCTGGAACCCCTTGTACATGCCGATGATCCCGGTGCCGCCGCCGGTGGGATACACGATGGCGTCAGGCATGCGCCAGCCGAGTTGCTGGGCAATCTCCAGCACCATGGTCTTCTTGCCTTCGGCGCGACACGGTTCCTTCAGCGTGGAGAGGTCGAACATGCCCTGCTCGGCGGCGATGCGGACCGCGAGACGGCCGGCGTCGCTGATGAGACCGTCCACCAGGTGCAGTTCGGCGCCGGCCAGGATCGATTCCTTCGTGTTGGCATCGGGCGCGTCCCGCGGCATGAACACCTGCACCGGAACGCCGGCGCGCGCGCAATACGCCGCGGCGGCGCCAGCCGCATTCCCGGCCGACGGCATGGTGAAGCCTGCCGCCCCCATTTCCCGCGCCTTGGAGACGGCGGCGGCAATACCGCGCGCCTTGAAGCTGCCGGTGGGGTTGAGCCCCTCCTCCTTGATGAGCAGGCGCCGCACCCCCACCTGCCGGGCCAGCGTCGCGGCCTCGAGCAGCGGCGTGCCGCCCTCGCCCAGGCTGATGACGGCGGCCGGGTCGCTCACCGGCAGCAGTTCGTTGAACCGCCACATGTTCGCGGCGCGGCGGTCCAGTTCTCCGCGCGAGACCTCGCGGCCCAGACGCGGCAGGTCATAACGTACGAACAGGACCTTTCCGCAACAGTCGCTGACGGTCGCCAGTCCATCGTATGGTGCGGTATTTCCGCACATGGTGCATTCCAGATGGTCGATGTAGCTGAATGGAGGCATCATTCGTCAGGATCGCCGGCGAGCATCGTTGTCGAACCGCGGCAGCGCACTCTCGTGGATCAACGGTAGAATGGCGTGTTGGGTGCGGGCCGGTACTCGCACATCCAGTCGGGGCGTGGCGCAGCCTGGTAGCGCGCCTGCTTTGGGAGCAGGAGGCCCCCGGTTCGAACCCGGGCGCCCCGACCACTTCTCTTCTTCTTCAACAGCAGCCCGGCAGCCTGAGCGTTCAGAAGAAGGCCCGGCCGTGCCACGAATCGCCGGCGGGCAGCTCCCAGCGTCCAGCGCGCAGCGCGCCAACCGTGGTCAGGGTATTGTCGAAGACGACGGTCCGGTCGTCGACGTCCCCCGCTTCTGCCAGATCGGCGAACTGCGCGCGCGAGACGCGGGCGACGCCTGACCCTTCGCGGTACAACACCGGCGCATGGTTGACCAGCTCGACACCGAGCTCGGTCTGCAACCCCTTCATCTGCCGCACCAGCGCATCGACGGAACACCCGGAGGCGCCGGCGGCCCGCTCGTCGACGGCGACGAAGAGGAACTGGTCGTATCTGAGGTCGCGCGCCGTCGTCAACGGCACGGCGTGGGCGGCCCACTGCGCGATGAACGTGTCCACCGCGTCGAGCACCCGCGCCCGTTCGGACACGGACAATGGACGCTCGGCGGCGAAGATCCACAGCCGCGCATTCTCGGGAAGCTGGTTGAATGGCACTACAGGCATGCAGCGATTATCGCACGGCCGGCGGGACCCGCCCATCCCGGCCGCCCGTGGCGCTGCCCTACAATGATCTGATGCGCGGCAACCTCGAACCGGCGGTACATACCATCGAGGCACGCACCCTGGGGCGCTATCTGGAGTGGCCGGCGGACGGCGACACGCGGGCGCCGCTGCTGGTCGGCTTTCACGGGTACGGGGAAAACGCCGAACAGCACCTGCAGGCGATCAGGCGGATCCCGGGGGCCGACGGTTGGCGAATCGCCTCGGTACAGGCGCTCCATCGCTTCTATGCACGGCGCACCGGCGACGTGGTGAGCTCCTGGATGACCAGCCAGGACCGCGAACAGGCGATCTGCGACAACGTCGCGTATGCCGGCCGGGTCGTGACGTCGCTGCGGTCCACCGCGGCGCCGGACGCGCCGCTCGTCTACGCGGGGTTCTCACAGGGGGTCGCGATGGCCTACCGCGCGGCGCTCCGCGCCGGTCACCCGTGCCACGGACTGCTGGTGCTGGCCGGCGACGTCCCACCGGAACTGCAGGACATCCCGGCGCCGCGCTGGCCCCCGATCCTGCTGGGATGCGGAACGGCGGACCCGTGGTACACCGCGGAGAAATGGCGCGCCGACCGCCGCTTCTTCGAGTCGCGGGGGATTGCGTTCGACACCGTCCGCTTCGACGGCGGCCACGAGTGGCATCCGGAATTCTGCGACGCCGCCGGCCGGTTCCTCGACGCGATCCGCTGCCCCGGATGACGACCGGAGCGTCCACGCCGCGAACGCACCCGGCGGCGCGGGGGATCGCCGCTGCAGCGCCGGTCTAAACCGACTCCTTCAAGGTCACTGCGTCGAGGAACGGCATCATGGCGCGCAGCTCGGCGCCCACCTGCTCGATCTGTAGATCCTGCTCCGCCTTGCGCCGGGCCATGAACCAGCCTCGTCCCGCCCTGTCCTCGGCAATCCAGTTGTCGGCGTAGGTGCCGTCCTGGATGTCCTTGAGAATGCCGCGCATCGCCTCGCGCGTCGCCTCGGTGACCACCCGCGGTCCGCCGGTGTAGTCGCCGTGCTCGGCGGTATCGCTGACCGAGTAGCGCATGTAGTTGAGGCCGCCCCGGTAGATCAGATCCACGATCAGCTTCAGCTCGTGCATGCACTCGAAGTACGCGATCTCCGGCTGGTAGCCCGCCTCGACCAGCGTCTCGAAACCCGCCTTGACAAGCTCGCTGACCCCGCCGCAAAGCACCGACTGCTCGCCGAACAGGTCGGTTTCGGTCTCTTCCGTGAAAGTGGTCTCTATGACCCCGGCGCGGGTCACGCCGAGGCCCTTGGCGTAGGACAGCGCCAACTGCACCGCGCCGCCGGTCGCGTCCTGTTCCACCGCGATGAGGGCCGGCGTGCCGCCCCCCTCCAGAAACACCTCGCGCACTCGATGGCCGGGCGCCTTCGGCGCGATCAACGTGACGTCCACGTCGGCGGGCGGCGTGATGGTCTTGTAGCGGATGTTGAAGCCGTGGGCGAACATGAGCATGTCCCCCGACTGCAGGTTCCCGGCAATCGACTCCTCGTAGATGCCCCGCTGTTTCGTATCGGGCGCCAGAATCATGATGACGTCGGCCCAGGCGGCCGCCTCGCCGCCGCTCGTGACCGTGACCCCGTCAGCTTCGGCCTTGGCGCGCGAACGGCTGCCGTCCGCCAGCGCCACCCGCACCTCGACCCCGCTGTCCTTCAGATTCAGCGCGTGCGCGTGTCCCTGAGATCCGTATCCGAATATCGCCACCCTCCTGCCCTGGATGAGCGACAGATCAGCCGAGTCGTCGTAGTGAATCGTTGCCATGTTGGTCCTGCCTCGTCTTTGCGGGTGATCCCGAGCGTCCGGCCGGGAGTGGAACGACACGCGTGGGCGCGCGTCAGACGGAATAGGATACGTTGTCGCCGGTCTCCGGCGGAGTCTCGCCGGCGTCCGGCAGGGTCACTTTGGTCTGCCGGCCGCGCGCCATGGCGACCCGCCCGGTCCGCACCATTTCGAGTACGCCGTACGGTTCGAGCACGCCCATCAGCCCGTCGATCTTCTCCTCGATGCCGGTCGCCTCGATGATCAGGGAATCGGTCGCGATATCGACGACGCGGGCGCGAAACGTGTCGACAAGCTGCATGATGTGGGTGAGCGTCTCGTGCTTCACGGCCACCCGCACGAGGGTCAGCTCGCGGATGACGGCCGCCTCGCCAGTCAAGTCGGTGACCCGCAGCACGTTCACCAGCTTGTAGAGGTTCGCCTCGAGCCGCCGCGCCCCGTTGGCGTCGGTGTCGACGACGATGGTCATTCGTGACACGCCGGCCGTCTCCGTGTGCCCCACGGTGAGCGAATCGATGTTGAACGCCCGCCGGCGGAACAGCGACGCCACCCGGTTCAACACGCCCGGCTTGTCTTCCACGTGCACGACGAAGGTATGTCGCATTAGTCGTCTGCGGTCTCGACGATGGGACTGGGACTGGGGCGGCGAATCATCGCATCGAGGTCGGCGCCGGCCGGCACCATCGGATAGACGGTGTCTTCCTGCTCGACCCGGAAATCGATGACCACGGCGCCAGATTCGGCGCGCGCCATCTCGATGGCCGGCTCGACCTCCTGACGCCGCGACACGCTGGCGCTGCACAACCCGAACGCGGCAGCCAGCTTGGCGAAGTCGGGGTTCAGCAGCGGCGTCGCCGCATATCGCCGCTCGTAGAAGAACTCCTGCCACTGGCGCACCATGCCGAGGTAACCGTTGTTGATGATGGCGACGTTGATCTTGACGTTCTCCTGTGCAATCGTCGCCAGCTCGCACATGGTCATCTGAAAGCCACCATCGCCCGCGATGACCCAGACCTCGGCATCCGGCCGGGCCAGCTTGGCCCCGATCGCCGCCGGCAAGGCGAAGCCCATCGTTCCCAGACCGCCCGAGGTGATGAGCGACCGGGGTTCCTGGTGGTGGTAGTACTGCGCCTCCCACATCTGGTGCTGTCCGACGTCGGTCACGACGACCGCCTTGCCGCCGGTGATCCGCCAGATGTCGTTGATGACGTGCGCAGCGTAGAGATGGCCACTGTCAGGCAGGTTCTGCACATCGCGCACCGCCGAATCGCCCTTCATCTCGCTGATGGCGGACAGCCACTCGCCACGGTCGCCCTTCGCGACATGCGGCAGGAGGTCGCCCAGCACCTGCGACAGGTCTCCGGCGAGGGTGACGTCCACCAGGACGTTCTTGTTGAATTCGGCCGGGTCGATATCGATGTGGATCTTGCGGGCGTTCGCGGCATAGGTCTTGAGATTGCCGGTCACCCGATCGTCGAACCGCATACCGAACGCCAGCAACAGGTCGGCTTCCTGGATGGCCTGATTCACCCAGGCTTCCCCATGCATGCCCATCATGCCGAGGTTCAGCGGGTGCAGTGCGGGGAACGAGCCGATACCGAGCAGCGTCATCGCGATCGGGATGTTCGCGCGCTCGGCGAACTCGCGGACCAGATCCATGGCGTTCGACAGCATCACGCCGTGTCCGGCGAAGATGACCGGCCGTTTCGCCCCGTTGATCAACTCGACCGCCTGCCGATACTCGGCGTCCGACGCCCGCGGATCAGGTCGATAGCCGGGCAGCGTGACCGGACTCCCGTCCCACACGAAGCTGGTCGACGACTGCTGCGCGTCCTTGGTGATGTCCACCAGGACGGGACCGGGGCGCCCCGACCGCGCCACGTAGAACGCCTCGTGAATGGTCGGCGCCACCTCCGCCACGTCCGAGACCAGATAGTTGTGTTTCGTGATCGGCAGCGTCACCCCGGTGACGTCCGTTTCCTGGAACGCGTCCGACCCGATCAGCTTGCTGCCGACCTGCCCGGTGATGCAGACGATCGGCGACGAATCGAGCATTGCCGTCGCGATACCGGTCACCATGTTGGTCGCCCCGGGGCCCGAGGTCGCGATGGCGACGCCGACCCCGCCGCTGGCGCGGGCGAATCCGTCGGCCATGTGCGTGGCCCCCTGCTCGTGCCGCACTAGGACATGGCGAATCGGATACTCGAGCAGCGCGTCGTACGCCGGCAGAATCGCGCCCCCCGGATACCCGAAGACCGTCGAGACGCCCTCCCGCACGAGGGACTCCCAGATAATCTGCGCGCCCGTTTTCAAGGTCCCCATGACGCTGCCTTCCATCTCTCCCGGCAGCCCGCGGCTTGCGCCCGGCGCTGCGCGGGCTTCTTCCACGGACTGCTAGGCTGTCGTCACTGCTCCTTCGGCTGCCGAGGCCACCAATCGGCTGTACTTGGCCATGACGCCGGTGGTGTAGCGCGGGGGCGGTGCCTGCCAGTCCTGCAACCGCTCACTGATCTCGGCGTCGTCCAGTTCGACCCGCAGCTCGCGCGCCTGCAGGTCGAACTCCACGATGTCTCCGTCCCGCACCGCGGCGATCGGGCCGCCCTGCGCCGCTTCGGGCGCCACATGACCCGCCATCAGTCCACGGGTGGCGCCGGAAAACCGTCCGTCGGTGAGCAACGCCACCGAATCGCCCAGTCCGGCGCCGACGATCGCCGCCGTCACCGCGAGCATCTCGCGCATGCCGGGTCCCCCGCGCGGCCCCTCGTAACGAATGACCACCACGTCGCCGGGCCGCAACGTGCCTTGCTCTACTGCAGCGAAACAAGCCTCTTCACTGTCGAATACCCGCGCCGGCCCCCGGTGCCGTCTGGTCTCGTAACCGCCGGCCACCTTCACCACACAGCCGTCCGGAGCCAGATTACCTTTCAGTATGATCAACCCGCCTGTTGGTGTTATCGGGTCCGACACCGGACGCACCACCTCCTGCCCCGGAGTTTCCGTGGCTGCGGCGGCCTCGTCGCCGATCGTCCGGCCCGTCACGGTGATCGGATCCGGCTTCAGGATTCCCGCCTCGTGGAGCCGCCCCGCCAGCAACCGGCTGCCTCCGGCCCGATAGAGATCGGTCGCCACGAACCGCCCGCTCGGCTTCAGATCGGCCAGCAACGGCGTCAGGCGGCTGACCGTGTCGAAATCGTCGATGGTCAGCGGCACCTGCGCCTCGCGCGCGATGGCGAGCAGGTGCAGCACGGCGTTGGTCGATCCGCCGGTGGCGGCCACCGACGCGATACCGTTCTCGAGCGCCTCGCGGGTCATCACCTGCCGCGGACGCCGGTCGGCCCGCGCCAGCGCCATGACGAGCTTGCCGGCCTCGCGCGCCACGTCCGCCTTGCGGCCGTCGAGCGCCGGGACGGCGTTGAACCCCATCGGCGAGATGCCGATCAGCTCGCATACCATCGACATGGTGTTGGCGGTGAACTGCCCGCCGCAGGCGCCCGCTCCCGGGCAGGCGGAGGACTCGATGGCGGCCAACTGTGCGTCGGTCATGGTGCCGGCGGCATGGGCGCCGACCGCCTCGAATACGTCCTGTATCGTAACGTCGCGGTCGTCGTAGCGCCCCGGCGCGATCGACCCGCCGTACAACACCAGCCCCGGGATATCGAGTCTCGCCAACGCCATGACCCCGCCGGGGATCGTCTTGTCACACCCCACCAGCACCACGAGCCCGTCGAACAGGTTGCCGCGCGCCACGAGCTCGATGGAATCGGCGATCACTTCACGACTGACGAGTGACGCGCGCATCCCGTCGCTGCCCATCGTGATGCCATCCGAGATGGACACCGTATTGAATTCCATCGGCGTACCGCCCGCCGCGCGCACCCCATCCTTGATGTGCTCGGCGAGCTGGCGCAGATGGAAGTTGCACGGGCCGATCTCGATCCACGTATTCGCCACCCCGATGATCGGTCGGCTGAGCGCGGCATCATCGAATCCCACCGCCTTCAGCATGGACCGGGCCGGAGCACGGGATGGTCCGTCGGTAATCGCACCGCTGCGCGTCTTCCCTGGGATGCCGCTCATCGATTTCGTCCGTCCTCCGTGTGCCCGTTCGCAGTCGCGGCGGCTCCCGGCCGGCCGCGGTCCCTGCTCACACCACCGTACGGACCCACAAAAAAAGGGCCACCACCCGGCTGCGGATGATGGCCCGTGATGCGTGCTCGCGTGCCGGGTACATCATCCGCTGGCCGCCGGCGTAATGAGCACGCCAGCACCGCGAACAACGACCACGACAGGGCAACACGAAAAACTGCGCATCGGTAAACCAATCAAGACGAACAGCCATTCTAGCGCGGCGGCAAGCGTCTGGCAACTGCAGGCACCGCCCCGTCAGCGGTCGTTGACGCTCACGGCATCCTCTGTGGCGTTCATCGTCGCCTGGGCACTTCGTACCGCGAACGCAACACTGATCGGACATTTGCGGCGTTCATCGCCGTCGCCAGCGCAGCGGAGCACCTCCCCGGCGGGGTGCTCCGCTTCGTGACGACAGACACCCGTGCCGCGCGGCGTTCCACTATCGGCTGCTTCTACGTTCGGAGCGCCGGCATCGGCTCGCCGTGTGGAACGAACCGGAGCGCAACGCCGTTGTTGCAATAGCGCTCGCCGGTCGGCTGGGGGCCGTCCTTGAAGCGGTGTCCCTGGTGCCCACCGCAGCGGATGCAGTGATACTCGGTGCGCGGAAGAAACAGCTTGAAGTCCCGCTTGAAGCCGAGGTGCCCCTCGATCGGGGCGAAAAAGCTCGGCCATCCCGTACCGCTCTCGTACTTGCTGGCCGATTCGAACAGCGGCAGGTGACACGCCGCGCACACGAACGTGCCGTCGCGTTTCTCCTGATTCAGCCCACTCGACCCCGGCGGCTCGGTCGCCTCCTTGAACAACACCGCGAACGACTCGGGCGGCAGCAACTCGCGCCACTCGTCGGACAGTTTCTCAAGCGTATCGATCTCGCCCATCGCATCCAGCTCCCGCAGCCTGCCGGCGCAGCGACGCACCGACGCCGCCAGATCTTACCATCGCCCGGATGCAACGACTGGGCACATGATTTCCTCGCGATCGGCACGTTCACGACGTCTACGCCACCATGTTCAGGTATCTCGTGCCCATCGCTCCAGGCCCTGCAAAAGGCCAGGCAACCGCTGGCGCGGCCCCATAACCGGCGTTGACGCACGCGGCATCCTTCAACAAACCCCGAGATGACGGCGTGCGTCGACGGCGCCCGCCGGAGACGCCGGCGCCAGACGCACACGAGCGTTGACATCTGACCAGACCCGCGTGTTGCCGGCTACCCGACAGATCGACATGCACCACCACTTTCAGGGGGTTCACCGCCTCTCGCGCAAGGTGGCACGTTGCGTGCTCCCTCAGGTGGCACCGGCGATCGGGACAGCCTCGACCCCGGATGGCGTGACCTGCCGTCACGCATTGCAGAGGAGGACAGATGACAAAACGCAAGATCCTGGCCGCGGCGACTGTGGCGGCGCTCCCCCTGGTCATCGGCTCAACCCAGGCAATCTCCCCTCCACCGACCCCCGCTGCCCCGGCGGCCGACACGGTGCGCCACTCCGAGCGCCCTGCCGGGCCGCAGTGGGTCTGGGCGATGGGGATGGAGGGGGGCACGATGTGGGTCGAGATCGGGTTGGACATCGTACTGGACTGCGACCCCCGCACCCTCGGCCGCATCCATTGTGAAACGCTGTTCGCTCTGTAGTCGGATTCGCACGCACGCACCGCACTGCGAACCGCACGGTTCAGCAGGAGACTACGGCGTTCGATCTCGTCGCCAGCGTGGCGGAGCACCCCTTCGGCTGGGGTGCTCCGCTGCCTCGCGGCCCGTGTAAAAAGCGTCGCTGCGTTCGATCGGTGCGGCATCGGCCGCACCCGGGCACCCGGTTTCCAGGATAGTCACTATCGGCAATCTGCCGGCGTAACGCGATTCGGCATGGGTCGATTGTGGCCGTCAGGCAGATCGCCGGTCGACAGCAGAATTTGCAATGCCGTACGCCGGCAGGTGACCGCAGAAACCGCCACTTTGCCGTGCCAGCGGTCAGAACGCGCGGAATATCGACGCCAACGCGGCAGTCCTCGGGAGCTGTCTGTGGTGGCACTTTTCTTGCTTTTCTCCGCACGACACATGCCCACCTCAACCACCCGAAGCGAATCGCCACCATGACACAACTCTTCTTCAGTCCAATCCGCTACTACCGCAGCCGTCTGGAACAACCTCCCTCCTGGACCATCGCGTTCACGGGGGTGGCCGCGTGCGCCGCGATGCAATGCGCGGCGGGCTACCTCAGGAGCGGCAAGATGCTTCCGCTGCTCGAGGCAGCCCTCGGCGATCAGTTCTCAATGCCCGTTGCACTTCGGTACTTGGCAGTGCTGGGCGGCCTGATGGGGTACGCGGCGCTCTTCGGTGTCATGGTCCTGGCCATGCTCGCATTGAACGTGCTCGTCGGGCGGCCCGGCCCCGCCGACCGTCTCACCGAGTTCACGGCGCTGGCGTTCTATACCCAGGTCCCCTGCAACCTCGTCCTGGTCGCACTCATGTGGGTCTGGGAGCCTGAAACCGCGCTTCGACTTTCGGCCGACTGGTCGCCATCTGAAATGGCCGACGCCAGCAGGCGCTTCCAGGATGCCGTATCCTCGGAATCACTGCCGTCGACCGGGCTGCTGTTGTCCCGCTACTCTACGGTCTGGCTCGCGGCCCAGTTGAGTATCGCCCTCAAGGTGCTCGCCCGGTTGTCCACGCGAAGCACGGCGGCGATCGCCCTCGTCCTGGCGCTGATCCTCTTCGCCGGCCCTATTTTCACCTTCCTGCTCGAGGTGGTGAGATGACCGTGGATGCGCTCGGCCGCCATGCCGAACAGGCAGGCTTTACGCGCATTCCGGCCGACATCGTCCTTGACGTGGAACGCTGCCAGCCGGCGTTGGTGGACGCCCTGGAGCCGCTGTGCCCGGACATTCGCCAGATTCTGACCGGCCTGCGGCAGACGCTGCCGGTAGCTCCGGATGCCGCGGAAGGCATCAAGGGACAGTTCTACCGACTGCCTCATCACTATCGCAGCGTCTGTTGCGCGCTGCCCGAGCTCGATACCCCCGAACGGCTCTGGGAAGGGGACGTGGTGACCTTCAAGGGCACGGAACCGCTGATGCCGGATTTCGACGACTATCTGCGGTGGATGATGACGGCACGATTCAGGGGAGCCGATCTGCCGCTGGGGCTTCACTTTCCGCTGCGGATCAACGTGCCCCCCGGCGCGATGCCGCTGGACGAATGCGACCGGGAACAGCGCATGGCCCTGGCGGTGCACGAGCGGCATCTGCGAATCTATGGCGAGTTGGCGCAGGCGCCGGTGCCTCTCATGGTGCATCGCTGCTCGACCGACGCGACCGCCCGTTACGTGGACACGATCAGACGCCATCTGACGCCGCAGGCGTTCGAGCGGGTGGAAGCACGTGCACGGGCCGGATGCGGGGTGTCGATCTGGTATTACCCGTCGGCGCCAATCCGGGTCGACGACCTCAGCACGTTGGCCGCCGCCAACCCGCACTTCCGGATCGGGACAGATGAAGGCGAGCGTACCGTCGAGAGCTGGTGTCGTCAGTTCGCGCGCTTCCTGCACCTGGGCTTCATGCCCTACGCCCCCTGGAACCACGGCCGCGGCTCGTGCGTCGATGCCGGGAATGCCTGCATCGACGGCGGCTTCGCCGACCTGCTGATGCTGGTCCCCTTCGAGTCGATTCCCGATGATCGGTGGTTCCGCCTCAGCGTGCTCGCCAGCGTGAACATGCTGTGTCATACCGTCTCCGTCTTCTCGATGTCGGTGGGACCGGGACCGGCCGCTCAACCGGACGCCAGCCTCGATCCGTTGAGTCAGATGTTTCTCCGGTCGCGCCTGCTCGAACAGATCGAGGCCACGACGCCGCCCGGCGCCGCACCCGACCCACGGGTCCTGTCCTGTTTCAAGCTGGACCGGTTCGAGACGCTGGTCGACACCGCCTGCAGCAGCGGCCCTCGCACGGACGCTCCATACCAGGTCGCCGCATCGGCGCGGCCACGGTAGAGAGCGGGCGCGAGCCAGATGCCATCTCGGATCGCCACATCAGCCACCGCTGTCAGACCATGGTGCAATCGTCGGTTGCCAACCAGTGCCGTCGGGTTCACTGCGCGATCAGGCCCGATTCGCAACCTGATGCCGGGGTCGGCGCCGGCCGCACATGCCCGCCAGTTGCCATCGGACCGGGTTCCCGCGGCGCTCGCGACCGGAAAGACAGGGGAGATGACGTGGCACCACGCTTGCTTTCACTCTGGCTACCGGGTCGTGGAGCGAAGCTCTCCCCGGGTGGCACGGCATCCCGCCGTGCGCAGAGGAGGTTACATGACGAAACGCAAGGTCGTCGCAATGGCCACGGTGGCCGCGCTCCCGTTGTTCGTCGGTTCCACGAGCTCCGCGGCCGTCCCGCCGCTGGCGCCGGCGCCGGCCGCCCACACGATGGAACTCTCGGAATCGCCGGCGCCTCAATGGGCGTGGGTCTGGGGCATGGAGGGGGGAGACGCACTCGCATTCGGGGTCGGCGGAGCGATCGTATGCGCGCCCTTCATCTGGATCGGATCCGTGGGTTGCGGCATCGTCGGCGCTTTCTAGTTCCGATTGCACGCGTTCTCGTGTTGCGAACGCCTGATCCATGAGGACACCCGCGAGATGGTATCGCCCGTGACCGGCGCTTGTGGCATCCTCCGCGGTACTGATCCGGTCGTCCCTCGTGGTCGCCAGCGTGGCGGAGCACCCCGCGAGCGGGGTGCTCCGCTGCCTCGCGTGCCGCGACCGGCCGCATGCCGCACCCGATATGGCTGCGCCGGCATCGGCGCGGTCCTGCTATTCACGGCGGCGGTCATCACAGCCGATGCCGCTCGCCTCGTGGCGATGTCCGCCACGCGAAAGGGAACCGGAAATGACTTCGGACTTCATCCTCGAGTTGGACGAACTTCGTCGCGTCTTCCCCGGATTCGAACTCGGACCACTCGCATTGACATTCGAGCGGGGTCACATTTACGGGTTGCTCGGCCCGAACGGCGCCGGCAAGACCACGCTGATCAACCTCGTCACCCTGCAACTCAGGCCGACGTCAGGCGCCATGCGCAGCGCCGGGACCGACATCGCGTGGGGCGACCGACGCTGGAAAAGCCGCTTCTGCTACATCCGTGAAGAGCCCGCCTTCTACGGCGGGTTGACCGTGGCGCAAACGTTGTCACTGGCGAGCCGGCTCTACGACCGGTGGGACGCCGCGGTGGCCGACCGACTGCGTGACCTGTTCGCGCTGCCCCCGGGACGCAAGGTCGACAAGCTGTCAAAAGGAATGCGGGTCAAGCTCGGCCTCGCCGCCGCCCTGGCCCATCGAGCCGACATCCTGATTCTCGACGAACCGACCGCCGGGCTCGATCCGACGGCGCGCGCCGACCTGCAGGCAACAGTCAGGCAACTGCACGAAGATCGTCCGGAACTGTGCGTCATCCTGTCGTCGCACATCTTCGAAGACATCGAGGAAACCGCCACCGACATCCGCATTCTGAGACACGGGCGTCTTGCGCTCGGGGCCAGCGCGGAGACCCTGCGGAGCGCGGTCCTGTATCGCACTGACACGGTCGGTGCGGTGGCCCGATCGCCAGACCTGATTCTGCGCTGGTCAAGACGGAGCACCGAGTGGCTGCTCGTCCGCGGGGACAGCCCGCTCGACACCGAACTGAAGCATCGGGACAACCATGTCGATGAACGACCCCACGATCTGCTCGGGGCCGTCTATCACGGCACGGCCCATGTCGACCTTGGCTAGCACTGCCCGTGGCCAGAGACGAACAGGGCAACCACAAGGGTTGCCCCTACAGGCCTTGCGTACAACAGGGCAACCACAAGGGTTGCCCCTACGGGCCTTGCTCAGCGGGCGCACCGCCAATCTCGGTGCATCGCGTGGTTTCGCCGCAGACTGCCAGGACGCACATTGACCATCTTCGACCCGGCGACGCGACAGTACCCCATGACCGCAGCGGCACCGGCGGCACGTCGCCTCGAGTTGACGCTGGACCGCTGTCTCCGCGGCACCGGCGACTGGAACGACACGAAATTGGCGTGGCATCCGCCTTGCTTCCATCCAGACTACCGGGTCGTAGAGCACGACTCTACCCGGGTGGCGCGGCATGCCGCCGCGCAGCACAGGAGGCAACATGACGAAACGCAAGGTCGTCGCAATGGCCACGGTGGCCACTCTCCCGCTGTTCGTCGGGTCCACGCACTCGACGGCCGCTCACACGACGGACCTGGCGCCCCACTCGATGGAGCAATCGGTGGTGCCCTCTCCACAATGGGCATACGTGCTTGGGATGGAGGGTGTCCACGCGGAGATATTCACCGAACTCGCGGCGCTCGCGTGTGAGTCCGCCGGAAGATTCACCTTTATCTGCCGAGTCCAGGCCGCGGTCTAGACCCGAAGCGGTCATGCACACCAATACGATGCGGAGATTCACACGCTGGTTGCGATCGCTCCCCGCCCTGGTGGCGCTCAATACCACGCTCGTCGCAGTGGCCGTCGGGGTCGGCAGTCAGGTCTCGATGCCGCAATTCGAAGAGGCCGCCGCCAGTGGCGTCACCCGCTCCCCCGAATTCGGTGAGTACTCGTTCCGGACCCACGCGCTGCATATCCTGCGTGGCAATCTGCGGGTGGTCGGTGTACTGCTGGCCGGCGCCTGCACCCTGGGCGCACTGACGCTGTTCACGTTGCTCTGGAACGCCGTCGTGCTCGGGTCCGGCTTCACCACTCTCGCCGGCGCGCTACCGGGCGCGGCGGGGCTGCTTCTCCGCTATGTCGTGTTGGAGTTCTTCGCGTTCATCCTCGTCGCCAGCGTAGCGGAGCACCTGTCGGTCATGGTGCTCCGCTGCCTCGCCGGCGACGAGCTGCCCCGGCTCGCCGCGGACGCCGCCACCCTGGCCGCCGCGCTCGCTCTCCTGGTCATCGCGGCGTTGATCGAAGCGGATGTCGCAATTATCGTGGCGGCATCGGGGATGTGACTCGGAACGGGTATGGCCCTGCACGCCAGAAACTGAACGCACACCATGTGGACCAGACAGCTCGGCGCACTCCTCCGCAAGGATCTCCAGTTGCACGGCTCGGCGACGGCGCTGGCCATCGGCGGTCTCGTGCTGGTCACCATGAGTACCGGCAACGCGCTTCCCGAGCGTCTCGCCGCGTTCCAAATCGTCTTCGTGTTCAATCTCAACTTCATCATGGCGCCTCTCATGTGGGGCGACTGGTTGATCTCACGGGAACGTTCCGAACAGACCTTCGCCTGGCTGCGGACGATGCCGCTCGACGACCGGGTGCTGGCAGGCAGCAAATTCATCACCGCCGCCGCCGCGGGCATCCTGTGCTGGTGTCTCACAAGCGCATTGATCGCACCGGAGTTCAGGCCGTCACCAGATACGTGGCTGGCATTGCAGTGCGTATTGTTGCTGTGCGGAGCGATTTCTGTCTCGGCGACGTGGAGATTGAGCCCGAAGCTCGGCCAGATCGCCCAACTGACCCTCGTAATCGTGCCATCAATCCTCTTCGGCGTGGTCACGACCCGCGCCGCATGGTCGATCGCTGCACTCGAGCAGTGGAACGGCTGGTTCACGGCCGGCCTGCTGATGGTCTACGCCGCGACCGTCGTCGGCACCATGCGCTGGGTCAGCCGCGCGGAAACCAATCAACTCATTACGTGAGTCACCGATGATCACCAGCGGCGTGCGTTTCTGTCCTGGACACGCCGGCGGCGGAGAGTCTCGCTACCGTCGCGGAGATGTCCATGCGAAAACGAACGGCTGATACGGAAAGGGACAGGCCCATGTGGACGAGACAACTAGGCGCACTTCTCATCAAGGACTTCCAGTTGCACGGACTCGCGACGGCACTCACCATTGTCGGTCTGATTCTGCTGGCAGCGATCTTGGACGCGACGCTCGAGTCTGCCGCCGGCCCCCGCCAGACCTTCATCATCAACCTCAATCTCCTCTTCTCGCTGTTCCTGTGGGCCGAGTGGTTGATCACGCGGGAATGCTCCAAGGGCACCTTCGCCTGGCTGCGGACCATGCCGGTCGATGACCGGGTGCTCGTGGGCAGCAAGTTCATCGGCGCCGCGGCCGCCTGCACCCTGTGCTGGTTCCTGTCCAGTTCGGTCATGAGTCCCGAACTATGGCATTCTCCCGCTACAGGGCTGATCTTGCAGTGCGCATTGCTGATGGTCGTCACGTTGTCGGTCGCGGCGAAATGGCGGTTCGGTTCGAGGCTCGGCCAGGTCGCCGGGGCAAGCGTCATCGGGATACCGGTGCTTCTTGTCTACTGGTTTGTGGGAGACGATGTCGAGCGGCAGGCGGCGTTGATCGCGGTGTGGAACGCTCCGTACGGCC
This sequence comes from Vicinamibacterales bacterium, assembly GCA_965220695.1. Lineage (GTDB taxonomy): Bacteria > Acidobacteriota > Vicinamibacteria > Vicinamibacterales > UBA8438 > UBA9620. The sequence continues at coordinate 3,283,247 of OZ244838.1, forward strand.
GCCTGGCGATCGCGGCGTCGCTGCTGGTGGTCTGCGCGGCGATCGTTCTCAGCACCATGCGCTGGGTCAGCCGTTCAGACACCTATCGACTCATCGACTGAACTACTGACGGACGCTACGGCGTTCCCGACCGGGAACACGCCGGCAGCGCCGCCGGGGTGGGCCGGCGACGGCGAATGGCGCTCGTGCGCCTCCGCACCGGCCTATCAGTTACGATAGAGCTGTGGGCGTGATCGGCGTGCGTCGTTCGTCCGCGGGCACACCGACGCCGGCGCCCCTGGGAGATCCCGGAAGGAGTAGCTGACCCGCCATGGCGAGGCCTGACGGTGCGGAGCGCCAGCCGGACGCCGACAACGGATCCGGACGGCTGAATGCACCACGCACACGGCCGCGTGGGCGCAGATCGCTCGGGATCTGGTTCGTGGCCGGCGCGGTCGTCATCTGGCTGGGGGCCATGCTCGTCACTGTCAATCAGCGCTGGCTGACGGACGAACCTGACCCTGCGCACACCGCTGACACCGGCCTGTCGGCTCCAGGAGAGGGGACGTCACTGGCCGGTCGCGCCGGCACGGACACCGGCCTGTCGGCTCCGGGAAGGGGGACGCCACTGGCCGGTCGCGCCGGCGCGGACAACGGCGGCGCACGCGCCGCGAGACCGCGCACCCGCGAACCGCGGCTGATTCCGGCGGCTGAGCGCGCTGACGCGCCGTCCTTCACGTTGCCGGATATCGACGGCGGCGCCGCCACGCTCGCCGACTACGCCGGCCGGGTCCTGCTCCTGAATTTCTGGGCGACGTGGTGTGGACCGTGCCGGGCCGAAATGCCCTGGTTCGTCGAGTTCGAGGAGACATTCTCCGGTGACGGCTTTGCCGTGCTCGGCGTCTCGACCGATGAACCCGGTTGGGATCTCGTCCGCCCCTATCTCGAGGCGGCGCCGGTGAACTACCGCATTGCGCTGGCCGATACGGTCGAGCGGCTGGCGCCGTTTCCGCCCGGAATAGGGTACATCCTTCCCACGACCTGGCTCATCGACCGCCAGGGGCGCATCGCCGCCGAACATGTCGGCATCGTCAACCGCGACGCGATCGAAGACGAGATCCGATTGCTGCTCGGCGAATAGCGCTCATGAGCTATCGGATCGTCAACGCGCGCATCGTCAACGAAGGCCGCGTCATCGACGGCGACCTGTCGGTGCGTGACGGCCGTATCGCCGGAATCGATACCGTGGAACCGGCGAACGCCGAGGTCATCGATGCCGCAGGTGCGTATCTCCTGCCCGGGATGATCGACGACCAGGTGCACTTCCGGGAGCCCGGCTTCGAGCACAAGGCCACCATCGAGACGGAATCACGCGCCGCGGTGTCCGGCGGCATCACGAGCTACCTCGAGATGCCGAACACCAGTCCGCAGACGGTCACGGCGGCGGCCCTGGCGGACAAGCACGCCCGCGCCGCCGCCCGCTCGACCGCCAACTACGGGTTCTATTTAGGCGCCACCAACGACAACCTCGAGGAGATCAAGCGGGTCGACCGAACGCTGGCGTGCGGCATCAAGATCTTCATGGGTTCGAGCACCGGCAACATGCTGGTCGACGACGAAGACACGCTCGAGGGCATCTTCGCGGCATCACCGCTGGTCATCGCGACCCACTGCGAGCACACGCCGACGGTCGCCGCCAACGAAGCGGCCGCCCGCGCCCGCTACGGCGACGCGATTCCGTTCACCGAGCACCCGCGCATCCGTTCAGCCGAGGCCTGTTACCGATCGTCGAGTCTGGCGGTCGAGCTGGCGCGCCGCCACTGCGCCAGACTGCATGTGCTGCATCTCACGACGGCCAGAGAGCTGGAGCTGTTCGAGACGGGCGACCTGGGCGCCAAACGGATCACGGCAGAGGCCTGCGTCCACTACCTGTTCTTCAACGATTCGGCCTATCCGGCCAAGGGCGCTGGTATCAAGTGCAACCCGGCGATCAAGTCGGCGGCCGATCAGCAGGCGCTCTGGACGGCGGTCAACGACGGACGCATCGACGTGATTGCGACCGACCACGCCCCGCACACGGCCGAGGAGAAGGCACGCCCGTACGCCCAGGCGCCGGCGGGCCTGCCGCTCGTGCAGCACGCGCTGCTCACCCTGTTCGAGCATGTGCGGGCCGGCAGATTCACGGTCGAGACCGTGGTGGCCAAGACGGCGCACGCACCGGCCCGGCTCTTCGGAATCGCTGAACGTGGTTTCCTGCGCGAGGGGTATCGGGCCGATCTGGTGCTGATTGACCCGGCAGCGGGTCGGCGCGACGACACCATCCACTCGAAATGCGGATGGAATCCGTTCAGCGATGTCACATTCGGGGCGCGCGTCCGGATGACGTGGGTGAACGGTGAACTGCGCTACCGGGACGGCGTCTTCCAACCCGGGTCAGGCGGCATGGCCCTGGCGTATCAGCGCGCATGACAATGAAGAAAATACTGCTTGGCGGCGGCATCCTTCTCCTCACCCTGGTCATCGGCGCCGGGTATGTGTACCGCGCCGACCTGGGCTTCATGCTGCTGACCTTCACGATCAATCCGGACCACTCGTTTTCCGAGGGCGCGATCCCTGCGCCACCAGACTACGCCGATCCGGCGCACTGGGCCGCGCTGCCGGACCGCGACGATGCGGCCGACACCCTCGCGGTCGGCGCCACCGACCAGCAGGCGACGACGCCGGTCGACGTCTTCTTCGTGCATCCCACCACGTTCTTGTCGGCCGAAGCATGGAATCAGGCGCTCGACGACGGGGCGACCAACGAGTTGACCGACCGGATGGTCATGCTGGGCCAGGCGAGCGTGTTCAACGGATGCTGCCGCGTCTACGCGCCGAGGTACCGCCAAGCCACGCTGGCGGCGTTCTTCGTCGACGGAGACAGCGGGCCGCAGGCGCTTGACCTCGCCTACAGCGACGTGCTGGCGGCATTCCACTATTTCCTGGCAAACTTCAACGACGGACGGCCGTTCGTCCTGGCCGGCCACAGCCAGGGATCCCGGCATCTGGATCTGCTGCTGGCGGACGAGATCGCGGGATCCGACCTGGCGCAACGGATGGTGGCCGCGTATCCGATCGGGTTCCAAATCGACGGCAGCAACGGCATCCCGGTGTGCGGCACCGCCACGCAGACCGGATGTCAGGTGACCTGGAACAGCGTCGGTCCCCGGGCTGGTGCGCTGTTGGCCGCACCCGACAACATCTGTGTCAACCCGCTCACCTGGTCGACCGATGGCCGGCGCGCCACACATGGCGCCAACCTCGGCGCGGTCAACTTCGACGGTTCGGACACCCACGAACCGGGCGCCGCCGATGCCCAGTGCCGAGATGGCCGCTTGCATGTGTCTGAGATTCGATCGGACCACTACTCGGCGATGCCGCTGGGACGCGACAACTACCACATCTACGACTACGCGCTGTTCTACGTGAATATCCGACAGAACGCGCAGGCCCGCGCCGACGCCTACCTGCGGCGCCAGCCAGGCCCATGACTGTTAGCTGCTAGATGCCGTCTTCCATCCGGACGGTGATCGTCTCGCAGAGTCCCTCGATGGTGCGGTGCTCGTCGTCACCGATCTGAACGCTGAAGCGATACTCACCGCCTTCCAGCATCATTTCCATTCCGTCCGACCCGTCGCCGAAATGGACCCAGGGATCGGCCGCCGGAATGATCTCTCCCGCGGGCAGGCATTCCGCGTTGACCCCCAGGTGATAGTGGCCCAGCGCCTCCCGCGGGCTGTCCACCTCCTCGGGCACCGGGCTGATCTGGTAGTTCTCGATGCCGAACGTGAACCCGAGCGGGATCTCGGTCGCGTGGTCGGTTTCGTGTCTCGGAGCAACGAAGAACACCCTGGGCGCCGCCGACGCCGTTTCGTCGCCGGCCGAGACCGGCGCGGCGCCGTCACCGGACTCGCTGCCTCCCCCGCCGCATGCCGCGCCCGCGGTCGCGAGCAATGCAATCGCCATCAGTCCCCTGAGCTTCATCGACAAATCCTGTTGCACCACCTGCACTCCCCTCCCCCTTGTTCGATCTCAGTCCAGACTACACTGGCCGACAGTTGATTGTCCTACATCCCGGCCGCTGTTTACACCCCTGCACGCCGCGCGAGACGTCTCGTTGCATTTGACCGGCGCCCTACCCCGCCCCCTCATGGTTGAATCGGCCGCATTCCAAGGGCGCGCGCCCCGTCCCGTCCAACTCCCTGGGACCGGCACCAGTCTCCGTGCGCCGCGGGGCCGTGCGCCACGAACGGCTAAATGGGGCGATACGCCAGCACGAGCCCGGCCCCCGCCGCCGCCAGCACGATGCCGAGGAAGAAGACCGGCGACGGACTGTTCTGCGGCGGATTGTAGAGCATCGCCACGAAGACACTGACCACCGGCGCGCCGGCGAACACCAGCGGCGGCACCACGTTGGGCCGACCGCCGTTGATCAGGGCCAGGACGATACCCAGCGCCCCCAACGCGCCGAGCACTCCGGCCGCGAGGGTGAAGGCCATCCCGCCGCTCGTAAAAAGGTCCCACGTGCCGGCGCGAGCGATCATCGTGCCAGGAATCAGAATTGCCACCAGCAGATAGGCAACGCCGACCATCAGGAACGCGTGGACCCCGCTGCCGCCGAGGGCCGCCTGTCCCTTGTGCAGCGTCGGAATGTAGGTGCCCCAGCTCAACACGGTCAGCGCGACGAACGGCAACCAGCTACGCATTTCTGTTCTCCTTGCAGGAATCCCGGTCCTGTCGATGGACGGCTTGCACCGGGTGATTTGGTATGGCCAAGCGCCGTATTGTACCGTAGGGTCGTGAAGCGCCACCCCGGGTTGATTCCGCTGTCGCACGACCATCACGACACGCTGGTCGTCGCTCAGGGACTCATCCTGGGCCATGCGAAAGCGCCCCGCTCAGATTGGCCGGACAGCCGGCGCGCGCAGGTCGACCGCGTTGCCGCGTTCTTCGCCGAGACGCTCGAGCCGCACTTCGACGCGGAAGAGACGTGGGTCTTTCCGGCCGCCGCCCGGCAGCTCGCCGGAGGCGCCGCGCTGGTGCGCCGCCTGCTCGCGGACCACGACGCGATCCGCTCGTTGGTCACAGACCTGGAACGCGACCCCACCAGCGATCTCGACACCAGGCTGCCGGCGCTGGGTCGGCGGCTGGAAGCGCACATTCGGACCGAAGAGCGGGAACTCTTCGAATCGATGCAGCGCGAGATGACACCGGCTGATCTCGAGACCGTGGGGACCAGCCTGGCGAGCCTGCCGGCGCGGGGACCCTCGTGCCGCCTCGCGGATCGAGGCGCCGCACCCCCTCGATCCTGACCGCACCCGGACATCGATGTCAGGCATGACGCTCTCGGCTCAGCTTCGTCTCGTGTGGCGCCGTTGCGTGGCCAGTCCGGGCTTCACGCTCGTCTCATTGGGGACGCTTGCAGTCGGCGTCGGCGCCAACGTCGCCATCTTCACCATCGTCAACGCGGTAGTGCTGCGCCCGCTGCCGATCCCGCACTCGGAGCGGCTGGTGATGCTCAGGCACGCCGCGCCGGGGCTGGCACAGCTCGACGAGCTGCCGATGTCGGACGCCCTCTACTTCCTGTACGCGGAGGAGAGCCGCACGCTTGACGGCGTGGCGGTCTACGGCGACGGGCAGGCGACCTTCACCGGACCGGACAATCCGCAACGCGTGCAGGAAGCGAGCGTCACGGCATCGTTCTTCGACGTGATGCAGACACCGCCGCGCGTCGGCCGCGTCTTCACGGCCGACGACGACGTGCCCGACGCCGCGCCCGTGGTCGTACTGAGCGACGGCTTGTGGACGACCCGGTTCGGCGCCGACCCCGGGGTCGTCGGGCGAGTCGTCGAGGTCGACGGGGCGAGCGTAGAGGTGGTCGGGGTCATGCCCCCGGATTTCACGTTTTCGCGGCCGGAGACGGAGCTCTGGCGACCGATCCGCCTCGACCGGGAGAACACCCAGCTCGGCGCCTTCGGCATCAACGGGGTGGCGCGCATCGCGGACGGCACAACGCTCGGTCAGGTGCAGGCCGAACTCGACGCCATGCTGGCAAATCTGGCGGAGGTCTTTCCGAACGATGCCGCCGCGTCGATTCTGGCGAGCGCCGGGTTCAGACCGCTTGTCGACCGCGCACGCGAGGTCGTGGTCGGCGATATCGAATCGACATTGTGGATCCTGCTGGGCGCCGCCGGGTTCCTGCTGTTGATCGCGTGCGCCAACGTCGCCAACCTCTTCCTGGTCCGGTCCGAGGCGCGGCACGGCGAGGTGGCGATTCGCGCCGCTCTCGGCGAGAGCGGCGGGCGGCTGGCCGGGTCAGTGCTTCTCGAGAGTGCGGTGCTCGGCGTCGCGAGCGGCCTGCTTGCGCTCCCGCTCGCGCTGCTGGCGGTGCGGCTGCTGGTCAGATTCGGCCCGCGGGGACTGCCGCGCCTGCAGGAAATCTCGGTCGACGGCACCGTCCTGCTGTTCGGCGTGGCCGTGTCGGTCGCCGCCGGGCTGCTCTTCGGCCTGCTGCCGGCACTGCGCGCGAGCGCGGCGGCTGCGTCTGGCCACATGACAGCCGGCGCGCGCGGGGCGACCGGTGGACGGCAGCGGCAGCTTGCACGGCGGGGGCTCGTGACGGCCCAGATTGCACTCGCCCTGACGCTGCTGATCGGGTCGGGGCTGGCGGTTCGGTCGTTCCAGCGGCTGGCGGCGGTCGATCCCGGCTTCGACGCGGCCGATGTGCTGACCTTCGGGCTGGCGCTGTCGCCACGCGACTACGACACCCCCGACGCGCGGCTGAGCTTCCATCGTCAGGTGGTCGACCGCCTGCGCGCCCTGCCCGGCGCCGTCGCGGCCGCGGCGGCGTCCACCGTGCCCCTGGGCAGCGGATTATCCGGGTCGGGGCACAGCATCGAGGGCCGGCCGCTCGCTGACGGCGAGGTGCCGCCGGTGTTCATGACCAAGCAGGCGGCGCCCGGTTATTTCGACGCGTTGCGCATCGAGCTTCTCGAGGGCCGCGTGTTCGACCGTCTGGACGGCGAGCGCGATGCCCCGGTCGTTGTCGTCTCGCAGTCGATCGCCCGTGCGCACTGGCCGGGAGAGAGCGCGCTCGGCAAGGGGATCCGGCTGGGCGGACCGCCGCAAGGGGAGGACCAGGAGTGGTCCCGAATCATCGGCGTGGTGGACGACGTCCATGAAGTCGCGCTGCACGAGGAACCGCCGGAGATGGCGTACTACCCGGTCCCTCGCGCCGGGGGCGCCAACGTGCCCTTCGCGATGCGCTACGTGGTGCGCGCCCCGAACGCCGCGGCGCTCGCCCCTGCCGTGCGGGAGACGGTGCGCGGTCTCGATCCCACGCTGCCGATTGCCGAGTTCGAGACGCTTGAGACACTGGTCGCACGGGCGCGCCAGGAGCGGACGTTCGTCATGGCCCTGCTGATTGCCGCCGCCGCGCTCGCACTGCTGATCGGGTCGATCGGCCTCTATGGCGTCGTCTCGTACATGGTCGCGCAGCGTCGCCGCGAGATCGCCATTCGCATGGCCGTCGGCGCACAGATGACCGATGTGCGCCGACTGGTGCTGCTGGAAGCGGGCTGGCTGGCGTCGATTGGCATCGCGCTGGGAATCGGCGCCGCCTTGTTGCTGACCAGACGCCTCCAGGCGCTGCTGTTCGAGACCAGTCCGCTCGACCCTGGCGTCTTTCTCACCGTATCGGCACTGCTCGCCGCGATCTGCCTGCTCGCGAGTTGGGTGCCGGCGCGCCGCGCGGCCCGCATCGACCCGATGACGGCGTTGCGCGCGGAGTAGGCGCAGTCGCGACGGACCGGCCTCCGGATGTGTCGGTCACGTGCCGCACAAGGACTGAATCGGCACCCCGACTGTCGCCGAGTGGCGCCGCCATCGTTCGGAGGCGCATAGCCGGCCGGTTACCCGCTCAACCGGGTGCTCTGGCTGGACACGCACTGCCAGCGGCCGTCGCGTTGTATCCAGACGTCGGTGTACCGCAACGCGATTTCTGCCCGTTCTCCCTGCCTGATCCCGACGACACGGAGAGTGAACCAGACCACGGCGGTGTCCCGATACACGCGCACCGTGAAGTCCTCCTGTGTGGCGGACAACACCTGCTGGTTGAACTCGGCGGCGAGCTCCAGCTCTCTCGCCTTGTCACCGCGGTTCCCGTCGTCATAGGTGATGATGATCTCGTCGGCGAGGAGGTTCTCGATGAATGCGACGTCATTGCGGTAGAACGCGTCGTTCCAGCCCCGCTCCAGCTCGATGAGCGCCTGCTGATCGGAGTCGACCGCCGGTGGCTGGGCGACTGACACCGTCACCATGCAGGGGACGGCGAGCACGGCGCACGACAGGCGGCGCAACCAGGTCATTGGCGCTCTCCCTTCTCAATGATGTCGATTCCGGCCAGTGCCGCGCGCGCCGCCCCCTGACGCCAACGACCCCCGCGACGGGCCCAGCCGAGGGACGGGACCGCGCCCAGCGATCGCCTAGCAGCCCGTGGCAAAAGCCCCGCTGCATTCTGATGCTGTGCGTTGTTCCGACTGACGAACAGGGCAACCACAAGGGTTGCCCCTACAGGTATTCTCCCTCTTCTCGCCTTGCACGGCGCACCACCACGGACTGCTAGTAGAACAGCATCGCGATGACGAAGATGCCGATGGCGAGCATGACGACCCACTGCCACACTTCCTGCTTGTCCTCGGCCGGGATGAGCTGGAACGAAATGCTGCGGTGGCTGTCGATCACGTTTCGCAGGAACGTGTCTGACGCAAGCTGGGGACTGTCGACGATGAACGAACGGCCGTTGGTGCGTTGCTCGACCATGCCGACGCCGTCGAGTCCGAGCCGCGTACGCAGGCCCTCGAGGTCCGCTTCGAGGGTCTCGTCGTAATCGACGCCGCGCACGTAGTCCTGCAGGACGGTGTCCACGTTGGCGCCGGTCCGGGTGCCGATGGCCACGGGGTAGACGGTGAGCCCGCGCCGCCGGAACTCGCCGAGGGCGATATCGACACGGCTCATCTGCTCGGCATCGATCAGAAAGTCGCCGTCGGTGAACAGCAGCACCAGACGGTCGCTGCGCTGCTCGGGCTGCCACGAGTCTTCACCCGACTCGAAGCGGTCCTGATTGTCCAGCGACATATAGATCGATTCGAACGCGGTGGCGATGTCGCTGTCCCAGGGGAACGCGTCTCCTGTCAGCGTCACCGGCGGCCCGATGCGCCCCACTTCCTCGATGAACCGCTCGGCGTTCGACGACAGATGAGCGCGGCGCAACGCGGTGGTGCCCCACACGAACACCGCGGTGCGATCGCCGGGCGTGAGAATGTCCTGGGTATAGAGCGATAGCGTTTCACGCACCGCCAGATCGAGACGCGATGGACCGAGATCCTTCACCCACATCGACGCCGATGCGTCGATCGCGACGATGACGTCGACGTCGCCCCGCTTGAAGCTCGAACCGCCATACACCCAGAACGGCCGGGCGGCCGCGACGGCCACCAGCATCAGCGCGGCGACGGCGAAGAACCAGAACTTGATGTGGCCGAACAAGGGGTACGTCGAACCCTCGGTACGGGCCGGACGCAACTGCAGGCGCAGGGCGAAGATCAGCAACCCGAAGACGAGCAACAGACCCCCGATGGGGACTATCGCCAGGTATTCGGGGTTGGTGAACTCGACGCTTTCGCGAAACAGCGTGGTAAGGCCGTTCATGATCCGCCCGCGTTCTGTCCGCGAAGGTCAGCCCCGGCGGCGGCGGACCGGGGTGCCTTCCCCTTTCATCTGCTCCAGCTCGGGAGGCTCGATTTCCCGCGGGGCCTCGAGGGCGCGACGGATCGCCTCAGGGTTGCTGGTCAGGTCGTAATTCCACTTGTAGTCGAATCGGTCGGACAGATCGCCCCGCAGCGCGCGTTCGTAGTCGGCGTTCACGGTCTCCATCACTTCGAGGATGATCGCCTCCTTCTCGATCTGCGCATTGGGATTCTCGCCGTCGATGGCGCGGTACCGCTGCCTGGCGAGCATGAACTTCGCGCTGGCCAGCAGGTGCGACGCCCTGGGGTCGTCGATCTCGTCCGCCAGATCCTCCACTACCGTCTCGTAGTCGCCGGTCAGGTAGCTGTAGGACGCCTGCTGCAAGAACGCGTCCTGGAACAGGTAGGAGTCTGCGAACCACTGCATGCCCCAGACCCGGCTGCCCTCGTAGAACGCGGAAACCTCGGCGAGCTGCTCCTCCGCCACGGCGAAGTCCTCGCGCTCGATGCTGTCGCTGAGCCCGTCGAGATTTGCGTAGAACGCGGTCAGGCTGCTGGACGGCACCGACACGGCCAGAAAGAACAGCAGGGCCAGCACCAGGCCCACCAGGTACCGGAAGGAACGTTCCTTGTCGAGCAGATCTGTCAGTCTCATGTCACTCTCTCTCGCACGACGCCGGCGGCTCGCCGCCTACGGACTGGTGCCCCAGAGCAGCTCGGACACGAATCCCATCGGGATACCGACCACGAGCAGCCCCATCGCCACCAGCAGGAACCGGGAGTAGATTGGCACCTTCAGCGCCCGGTGTTTCAACTCGACGCGCACCGCCTCACGCTCGTCGATCGCCTCGTATGCGCGCGCCAGACTGTCTTCGTCGGTGACGTCGAAGTAATCGCCGCCGAATTCCTGAATCTGCGCCACCAGTTGCGGCACCGTCGGGTGCAGAAAGCTCGCCGACCGCGCGTCGCTGGTATTGATGTAGATGATGTAGGGCACGATGTTACGGCGGTTCAGCTCGGCGAACTCGGCGTCAGGAAACTCGTCGACCGCCGCGTCGGTGATGATCAGTACCGCCCGGTTCTGGTTCGCGCCACGGCCGATCGTCGCTTCGTCCCGGTCGAAGTGCTTCACGATGTCCTGCAGGGGACGGACGATGTTCGTATCACCCTCGGCCGGGATGATACGCACCTTGTCACGCGGCACGACCATCGCCTTGTCCAGCCGCTGGGTCATCACATACGGCGCGTCCCAGACCTGGAAGTAGTAGAGTTCGTCGTCCATGACGAAGTCGTCCACCATGTAGGGATAGGTGGAGAACAGCCACAACGAGACCCGGTCGTTCTTCTCGCGCCGCATCTCGAGAAACTCGAGATGGGCGTCGCGCGCCACTTCGGCCTTCGACTTGTTCGTGTCGGGGAACTCCCAGGCCATGGACCCGGAGGTGTCGACGAGATCGATTCGGACCCGCGACTCGACGTAACCGCTCACCTCCTCGGTGGCGGTCAGGAAGGGGTCGGCGATCGACACGATCAGCAGGACGAGGGCGCCCGCCAGCAGGAACTTGGGCAAGGTGTGCAGCCCCCGGATCCAGAGCCGCTTCCGATGGGCGACTTCAATGACGTGCCCCGAATGCTGCCTCGCGTGCCGCTTGCGGGCGGCGGCCAGACGTACCATCGACAGCAGCAAGGCGGCGCCCACCGCGAACGCAAGCCAGACGGCAATACCGACGTCGCCGTAGCGAACCTGCTGAAAGTCGGTCTCGACCAGCTCCCGGAATCCTGCATCCAGGAACGCGGCCAACTCCGACCAGGGCATCAACATCGTCGTTACCTGCTCCCGGGCGGTGCCGTCTAGCGCCCCACCAGCGCCTTCAGCCTGTTGAACAACCGCACGTGCGGGCGCAACCGCGCCAGCGCGTCAGACAGGGCCTGCGCGTCGAGACCTGGATTCTCAATCGAACCGCCGTCGCCCTGTTCGAGCCCTCGCTGGTAGGCGACCAGCCGGCCGGTCAGTACCTGCAGCGCCTCCTTGCGCGAACCGTCCTTCAACCCATCGACGTAGCGCTGCACGTCACGCGCGGTGTCGCCGGGGTGCAACTCGGGCAGGTCCGCCCGCAGGTAGTCGCGCATCGCCAGCACCAGACTTCGCCCGGCCGCCGCAGCCCGTTCGCCATCAGCGCCGGGCGGCAGGTCCTCCAGCGCCTTCAATGCCTTCGACACCTGACGCCGGGCCTCCCAGATCGAGGGCGGCACCGGAATCTGCGCCTCCAGCCGGGCCAGCTCATCGGCTTCCTGCTGCTTCTCGAGGGACATCACCTTCGGCGTGCGGGCGTGACGCACGAGCATCACGAGCCAGACGAGGAGCGGCAGCGGCGCCACGCTCCACGCCAGCGTCTGGAAGAGCGTCGCCCGTCCGGCGAAACTTCCCAACTCGATGGTGTCCCTGATATCAAGCAACGGCTCGTCGGTGATCGAGGTCACGTAGCGCACCAGCCCCTGTCCGCCGTCGACCTGCTGGACCTCGGCATCCTCGATGTCTTCGCCCAGATCCCGCACCAGGTAGTAGAAGCTGAAATTGGGGAGCAGATACGTCATCTTGTTCGGGTCGACCAGGCGGAACCCGTAGATGAAGTCCCAGATGTGCTCGTCGCCGATCCGGCGCTTCTCGACGGTCAGCGACACCCCTTCGAAGGGATGTACCGGCAACGCCTCGGGCGACATGCGATCTTCGAGAATGATGATCTCCTGCCCCTCGGAGACCAGATCGGGGAACCGCACCCGATAGGGCTGGGTGATCAGGTCGCCGGTTTTCACGACCGTTGGCTCGAGCGCCAGGGTCTCGACACGCACCGGTGACCTCGGCGCATCGACACCGCCGGGCGGTTGCGCGAGGGTGATCACCGGAACGGCGAGCAGGAGGATGCCGAGTACAGGTATGCGGGTCATGTGCAGGGGTCTACTGGCGGGCGATACGCGAAATCAGGAACTTGGGGAGTTCCTCGATGTGATTCTGGGGAGTCAGCACGACCGAGTCTATACCGGCCTGATGCTTCAGCTTGTACTGCAGGGCCGCGCGAGACTCCTCGATCCGACGACGGATCGCGCCCGCCTTCCGCGCCGAAATCACGGTCTGTTGTCCCGTCTCCATGTCAGAAACGCGGATATACCCCAGGCGGCTCTTGACCCGAAACTCCTCAGGGTCGTCCAGGATGATGACGATCATATCGTGCTTCGACGCCAGCGTGCTCAGCAGCTTGAAGTTGATCGCATCGTGATCGTTGACGAGATCGACGAGGTCGGTGAGGATGATGACCGAGTGCCGCATCTTGAGGCGCGCGAGCATGAATTCGAACGCGACTTTCAGATGCGCCGGCCGCCGGGCCGGGAGCTCGCGCTCGAGCTTCATCTTCTCGAAAATCTGATGCGCCATGTGGAACACCTGCGACGATCCGAGCTTCGGGCGCATGTAGATCTCGATTCGATCTGAATATCCGAGCAGCCCGACCGGGTCGCGCAAGTTGGAACGGGTCAGCCCGATGTTGCCGAGCAGATCCAGCATCAACAACGCCTTGTTCGAGTCGTGCGACACCTGAAACAGCGTCGAGTAGGACAGGTCGCACGCAATCAGGGTGCGTAACTCCTTCGGCTCCATCCGTTCGATGCGATAGAGCTTCTCGGGATAGGTGCGCAGACTCAGGGTCCACGATACGTCCCTCAGGGGCTGACCCGGTCTCCACTGGTCGACCCCGACGATGTCGTAGCCGGCCCCCTTGAAGCCGCTCTTGTGCTCGCCGAAGTGAATGCTTGTGGACCGTTTCCTGGCCCGGATGCCGTGCTTGATGTCACGGAACCTGGCGTAGACCTCTTCTACTTCCACGGCGGAACCTCCATGTCCCGCACGACCTGCTCGAGCAATTCCTCCTTGTTGACCGAGAATTCCATGCCTTCGCGCAGCACGAGCCGGTGCGCGAGCACCGGGAGGGCCACCGCCTTGATGTGATCCGGCGTGATCATCGTGTCGCCGTTGAAGAACGCGAAGGTCCGGGCCACTGCTTCGAGGTGGAAATGAACGCGCGGCGAGATTCCGACCCGGATGTACTCCCGGACCGTGCGCGCGGCGCGGCCCATGACCCGGTGCGGCCGCGTGTTGCGGATGAGCCGCACCTTGTATTGCTGGGCGTAATCGGACATCTGCACGGTGTCGAAGATATATTGCGCGATGTCGAGCACCTCGTACAGGTCGGTGAGCTTCTCGACCTTGCGCCCGACGACGTTGCGCGAGCTGATCTTCAGCTCGTCCTCTTCGTCCTCCGGGTCCAGCATGTTGATTGACAGCGTCGTGCGATCGAGCTGCGCGACCGGATTGGCGAAGGTGCCCTCCTCTTCACCGAAAATGTTCTCGGTGCAGATCACCATGAAAAACCGCGGCCCCGTGAGGTCGCCGAAATCGCACGACAACGGGAACAACGGCAGTACCTTGCCCTCGGCGAGGTTGCCGTAATCCGAACTGAGCGTGGCCGAACTCTCCTCCATGCCCTCGAGCACGGCCGCCTTGGTCTTGCCGGACAGCCGGTTGTCTTCGTCGATGAGCACGATATGCGCCATCAGCTTGCCCGGCTTGAATTGGAGCCTCCGGGTGCCGTCGGTGTCTTCGACGATCGTCTCGTAACCGAGGATATCCTCGGGCATGTAGGTGGGCAGCCCCTGGATGCGCTCGAACTTGGCATCGATCGCCATCGCGCAGGCGCTCACGAGATCGGTCTTGCCGGTACCGGTCGGCCCCCTGAACATGACGTGAGGCTGACGCAGCAGCTTGGTCTGGCTCAGCTTGTCGGTATAGGGCAGCAGCGTGAAGAACGCCCACGACAGGATGCGAGCAGCATCGTCGAGACCGTAGAGCCACTTGGTCGACTCCTTCTGGAACCGCTGGACCACTTCATTGGCCCGGTCGAAGTCGACGGCGCGCGTGGGTTGGACGACCATGGATCCGTACTGCTCTCCTTCCGTTCCGCAACCGAATCACCGGTCTTCGGAACTAGTGTCGGCGAGCGCCTCGCCCGACTCGGGCAAGGCGAGGTTTCGCCACGGGCGGCAAGTGTGGCCCCGCCCTTCTGCACGCGTCAAGGCAAGACCCTCCGCGGCGCTCAGTTCAGGCCGCCCCCGATCGTGAGGCCGACGTAAATCTCCCGATCCGGCGACGGCTCGTAGTAGCGGCCGCCGAAGGCGTTCGTGATCGTAGACGAGTTGTACCGCTCATCGAACAGATTGTCGATCCCGACGAACGGGCGCACATCCACCCCGCCCCATCTGGTGTCATACCCGAACCGCAGATCGACGACGGTGTACGCCCAGTTGAACGCGGTGTTCGCGTTGTTGACCGCATATTCGCCGACCCGCCGCACCGTGGCGCCCGAACGCAGGCCGAACGGGGCGGTGTAGTTGAACCCGACGAACGCCCGGTTCGCCGGCGCGCCAGGTTCGTCGTTGCCCTTGTAGTCGCCGGCACCGGTGGCGAACTCCGCGAACGTGAAGTTCTGGTAGGTATAGGCGATCCGCGTGCTGAATGCGAGGTTCGGTACCCACTCGAGCAGCAGCTCGACACCGTCGCGTGACGCCGCGCCGGCATTGCGGAAAAACGTCTGGTCGTCGGAGTTCTGGAACGACACGAGCGCATTGTCGACCGTCGACGTATAGAACGCCGCCTCGTACCGCAGGCGCGCCGGCTCCAGCAGCCCGCGCAGACCCACCTCGAAGCTCCGCAGGTCCTGCGGGTCCAACTCCTGATTGAACCCGCCCTCGCCGGTCGGCGTGTTAGACAGCTCGACGGTGGTCGGCGTTTCGTAGGCGGTCGCGACGTTGGCGAACAGGTTGACACCCGGAGCGGCGGCCACCGTCACCCCGATCGACGGACTGACCGCATCCATGGTCCGGTCGCCGGACTGGTCGCCGTCTTCCAATCGGCGGTCGCCGGCCTGGAACTGGTAATAGTCCCACCGCAGGCCGGCCGTAAATCGGACGCGGTCGGTCGGGGATATGCCAATCTGCGCGAACGGACCGGCCGACAGCACCTGTTCGGTCTGGTCCACCAGCAGACGCCCGCTGGTCGCCCGCCCGCCCGCCGCCGCGGGTGGAACCTGCGAGAACTCCATGCGGTCGTCGTTCTGCGACGCCACATCGAGCCCGGTCGCCCAGTCGACCCCGACCGTCCCGGCCTGTGCGCCACCAAGATACTCTGAGCGAAACCCGTACCCGTTGCGACCCAGCTCGACGTTGCGAAACGCCCCGACCGCGTCCAGCGCGCGCCACATCCCCCATCCGGTGGCTCGAACACGCTGGGTCTCGCTGAAGCGATGATCGACGGTCACGCCTCCCTGCCCCTGTTGTGCGCCTTCGCCCCAGTTGCGGGAAAGCGCCACCCCGCGAGCCATGCAGGCGCCGGCGATGCACTCACCCGCGCCATTCCGCATCGGTGACGTGCGGGCGTCCGCTTCGTTGAGAAAGCTCGCGCTCTCGGCGAACGGCGTGTCGGCGAAATTGAAGACGCCGCGCACCTCGGTGTCTGGCGACACCATGTGGCTGACGACGAAATTGGACTGAACGATCTCCGCCGCGCTGTTCCCACGGAACCCGTCGGTCTCGAACCGGCTCGCGCTGACCATGAACCGGGTCTGCTCGTTTCCGCCGTCCGCACGAAGTTGCTGGCGTTGGTACCCGTAGCTGCCGAACTGCACATCCGGCGTGATCGTCAACCGCCGCGACCGATCGAAGGTGGTCTGCAGGTTGATCACGCCGCCGGCCGAGTTGCCGTAGAGCACCGAGCTCGGTCCGCGCACGACGTCGATGCGGCCGACCGACCCAAGGTCGACGTTGCCGGGCTCGGTCGTTCCGTCCGCGGTGGTGATGGGGATGCCGTCTTGAATGATCGCCAGTCCGCGCAGACCGAAGCGGGGCTCGGGCGCCCTGATACTGATGCCGATGCCGCCGGAGAGTCCATAGTTGCGCCGGTTCTGCACCCACAGCCCCGGTATGCCGCGCAGCGCCTCGTCGAGCGACGTCCGACGCTGCGAGTGTTCTATCTGATCGCGGGTGACCACGGCCACCGACTGCGGCACGTCGGCCAGGTCCTGGTCGGTCCGGGTCACGGTGACCGTCTCGGCGAGCGGTGCGATCGCGAGGGTCAGATTCGCCGTCGCCGCTCCGCCACCCACTGACACCGTCGCCGGGTCGCTCCGGAAACCAGGCAGCGTCCCTTGCACCTCGTAGCTGCCGGGCGCCAACCCGGTGATCTCGTAGCGTCCTTCATCGCCGGTCACGCCGGTGCGGGTCGCGCCCGCGCCGGTCGCCGTCACCGTCACCCCCGGAAGCATCGCGCCGCTCTCATCCTGTGCGGACCCGCTGATAACGCCGGAGCCCGCCTGCCCGGCCCAGCTCAAGGGCGCGGCCAGCAGCAGCACCGGCAGCATCCGTACTCCGTAACGGCTTACCCGCTCATATCTGCCCATTTCGCGTTGTTCCTCTCAGTCCGGATCGATTGGCGCCGGTGCGCGATCAACGTCATCCGTACGCCCGACGCGATTGCCGGCAATTCACCGGTCCGCCTCCGCGGAACCTGCGCAACTGGTGGCGAGCTCCGAGCCTCTGGCATAGCGCTGCCGCACGAGGCCGGCTCTACGCCTCACGAGGGTACATTCCGTCAGGACGTGACCCGGGAACAACGCCGGCAGCCGGGGTGCAGCGGCGACTGTTGCCTCAGGTTGCCAGCCGCACAGGCTCTCGAGACCGATGTACCGAATCGGACGCCCCTTCAGTTGGCCAACGGGTCGGGCCGGACCTGGAACTTCACGATGCCGGGCTTCACGCCCTGCCCACCCTCGATATGCCAGGTCGCCGCCTCGCCGTACGTGGCCCAGACCCCGCGCCCCTTCCAGCCGGCGCCCGGGTCGTCGATTCGACCATCGAGACCGCGCGTGAAGAAGCCGCGGGGATACGGGACGCGCAACACCGTCCATTCACCGGTGTCGGGATCGAGCGCCAGCAGCGAATCTGAATTGGAGCCGGTTGCAATCGGCACGTCCTCGCCCAACCCGAGTGTGTTCCATTGGTCGACCCAGTTGTAATAGTGGTAGTCGGCGCGCACCGGCGGGTCGGTGCCCTGCACTACGGGACCAGGGGTGGGATACAGCGTCCAGCCGTCCACGCAGTGCCGTCCGTCCCTTGTGGCCGGGCCGTTGTGGACCGCGCATTTCGTGCGGTCGAAGCTGGCCATGTGGCTGCTGCCCGACAACGCTGTCCAGACGATCCCGTTCCGGTCGATGTCGATCCCGCGCGACCCGAACCCGGACTTGTCCCGTGGCACGTTGGGATCGAGCACCGACGGCACTTCGTACATCTCGGTGACGCAGGTCTCGGGAGGATTGTCACCGACGTGCAGGCGCGCCAACTGACCCGGGAACCGGGTCGAGCTGATCCAGACCGCCTTGTCGTCAGTGGGGTCTCCGATGACCCCGTAGCTGCCCACGACCACCCGCGTGTCCAGGGCCGGGTCGTAGCTCGACGGCTGCCCGCCCCGCCCAGGTTCGTTCCACGGCGTGGTCACGGCCCCGTCGCCGTTGGTGTCGAGCACCGTCGGGCACCAGCCCTGCGCGGCTCGCTCGTCGCCGGTCTCGTCATACAGCTTCGTGTCGATCCACCCGATGACCTGGCCGCCGCCGCTGAAATACAGCGTGTCGTTCTCATCCTCGGCGAACTGCAGGTGGTGGGTGCCGTAGCAGGTGTCGATCAGCACGAACTTCTGCGTCTCGGGGTCGTAGTACACCGCCGATCGGAATCCGCTGTCCAGCGGGAAGTACCGGGCGTACGGATTCTCCGACCCTTCCCGGCAGTAGTCCGGATTGGGCCGGGCGCGGATGGCCGACGTCATCCAGACCCGCCCGTGCCGATCCATCATCGGGTTGTGCGGGTTCGCCGGATCGTTCCAGATGAGCTCGTCGCCGAAGAAGCGCGAAGGGGCCGGCATCGACCGCGCGATCATGCCGGGCACGGTGTCGGGTTCGACCCGTAGCGGGACCTTCAGATTGGTCGTCAGGTTCGCGACCGGATCGAGAATCGCCAGTGCGTCGTTCGAGATGTTGACGCCATACACCGGACCATTCGCGTTCACTCGCGGGTCCCGCTTGTCGGTCGCGATCTCGTCGTGGATGTAGTCGATCTCGGTGCCCCATTCCCAGATGGAGACGACCACGTTCCGCTCGATCCCCTCGGGACGGGGCGGAGCCGGCGGTACGGCGCCCGCCGCCACCCGATCGCTCCAGTCGGCGAACATCTGCAAACCCCGCCGGCGGCCGAACCGGTTCATGACGTTCGTCATCTGCGAACCGCGCTGCCCCATCCGCACCCTGTGATCCCAGGCCGCCAGGGTCGAATCGAACTGGTCGAGGTTGTCGATCTCGCGCACGATACGATTCCCGAGCTGATGGCAGAGCATGCAGCCCTGCTTCTGGATGTCGATCCACTGATCCTGGTGCTGGAGATTCGCGGCAATGCCATTACCTTCGTCCCCGGTACCCGGGAACTCGCTCGGTGCCGGCGGCTCGATCAGGGAATACCAGTAGTTGGCCGGATACACTTTGGCTGCGTCTGCAGGGGTGGACGCCACCGTGGCTTCAAGGTCGAGAGTGTCGCCGGGCCGCGCCGTCACGCCGGCGGAATCGAGCAGGCCATACCCGCGCACCCAGACCGTGTATGTCGCTTCCGGCAACTCGGGTACGAGATACCGGCCACCATCGGTCGTGACCACACTCTTGATGAATTTCGTCGGCAGGTCGGTCGTCTCGGCGATGACCCAGACACCCGCTTCGGGCCCGTTCGCACTGCGCACGGCGCCACTGATCGCGCCGTCGGCGGCCCGGCCAGGCTCGGTTCCCCACAGCAACGACACACCTGCAAGCGCCGCAACCGCCAGCGCACTTGCGAAGCGATTCCTCATGCCTGTCTCCTCTCGCTGCCGCGCTTCCACATCGCTGCCCAAGCAGCCCGTGGCAAAAGCCCCGCTGCATTCGATCCCCGCTGAATTCTGCGTTTCCCTGCAGAATTCTGCTGTTTCACGCTGCATCCCGCTGTGCGTCGTTGTTCATCGGTCAAATACTGCCGGTATTTTCCCTCTTCTCGCCTTGCTCAGCGGGCGCATCGCCGATCTCGGTGCAACGCGCGGTTTCACCACGGACTGCTAGTGCCACCCGCCACAGGCCGGCGACACGGTCGCCGGGGACCGCGGAAACGGTCCAGCCGCATCCCGTACGCGGTGGATGGGGCAAGTGAGCAATGCTGACAGATGCCTGACCACGGGTCAAGCCGACCGGCTCGCCGCAGGCAGGCGCCGCCCGTGCCGGAATCGCGTGAAATGCGGCGCGGTCCGAACGGTCATTTGCGCACCGCTTCCCACTCGCCGGTGCCGTACCACGAGAATGTGCCGGGCGCTCCGGTGATGGCATCCCCGGCCACCTCGCCTTCGAAGTTGATCGGCTGGTCACCGTCGAGATCCGGCACGACGATGACGAACGTGAGCGTCGAGCCCTCGAGACGGCCATCTACCGCAAGCACCTCGTTGTCGCCAAGGTCGATCTCGCCGCCGACCCGGTCTCCTTCCTGTTCGAACCGGGCCTGCCAGGTCGTCACGCCGGTCTGCGTGGTGAGTTTCATCTCCCACTCGCCGCTCAGCCCGCCCTGAGCGAATGCCAGCGACACTCCAGACACGACCACGACCGCAACCGCTTTGATCACACGTTTCACCATCGTTACCGCCCCGTCTCGTCCTCGACCCTCGTGTACCAGATGACTCCGAAATTGACGAACGCCTGATCGTCGACCGAGATTTCCTGGTTCACCCGGTATGCGAACGGCGACACCAGATAGTTGCGTCCCTTGATCACGAACTGCGAGCCGTTGTGCTCGAACGGTTCGGGCGTCTCCCAGAACTGACTGTAGTAGCCGCCCAGATCACCACCGAGGGGACCCGGCTGGAGCAGGGTGAATCCCGCGTCGTAGACCACGTATCTGGTCAGAAACGCACCGAACGCACCGCTCTCGAACAGCATGATGCCCTTGCCGTTCAATGTCCCCTCAGGACCCTCGAGCGTTACCGTGACATCGAAGTATCGTCCATTGTCGATGTGCCGCACGGTTTCCGTGCCGGTATACCTTCCTCCCGGCAGCAGCGGCGTATCCAGGGGCGTCCACTCGATCTCCCAGGCGCCCACGAAATACCGCATGTCGAATGGCGGCAGCATCTCGTCGCCCGTGGTCGGCCCGCTCTGCTGAGCGGCAGCCGTAGCAACCAGAACGGCCGTGACTCCCGCCGCCAGCAGCATCCGCGTCGCTGTCTGCATGCCTGACTCCACTGGTCGCGAGTGCAACACGCGTCCGGCCCGGATCGACAATCGACCGTGCACGGAACGGTCATTCTACGGTCGCCGCCACAAACAGGTCAAGTATCGCAAGCCTCTGAAAATCAATGGATTACGTCAGATGCTCAGCCGTGGAACGGGTGGTGTTCGCGCGCTCGGCCGGGCGCGCGATCGACGCTCGTCCCGGTTGATCGAGCCGTCCGGGCATGGTACATATGAGGCCCCTCTGATGACACACGCCAACTACGTGCGCATGGTCATGATCGTCTTCGTGCTCGGAGTGGCGACCGGCGCCGTCTTTGCCCGGCAGGACGACAGCATCGAACTTCGCACGGTCGTCGGGTGCGTCGCACGAGCCGGAGACACCTGGATCCTCGAACACGCGACGAGCGGTGAGCCAAGCTCGCGGGCGTTCACGAGCCGCGAGGAACTCGATGCGTCTCGCACGCTGCCGCTGGGTACACTTACCTATCGGCTGCTCGGTGTGGGTGAGTTCGACGTGGACGCCCACGTCGGGCACAAGGTGCAAGCGAAGGGACTGCGGGTGAGCGCCGGCGGCGAACTGCGACTCAACGTGACGTCGTTTCAGCATCTGGCCCCCACCTGTGAGTAGCAGCCCGCGCCATTCCCACGACGGTGTTCGGCTCCCCGCGGGGTTTCCCGACGGGCTGGCAGACTGATGGCGACTGCACAATTGACTCTGTCGACGGTACCGTTCTGGATTGACGGGCGGCATCATGCCGCCCGGGGACCTCGATCGGGCATGGTCACCAACTCCGCAACGGGGGAGGTGGTGCGCACCGTGCCGCTGGCCAATGGCGATGACGTCGATGCCGCCGTCGGCAGCGCCCGCCGAGCGTTTCCGGCGTGGCGTGCAACGACCCCAATGCGGCGGGCCCGAATCCTGATGCGATTCCGGAACCTGCTCGAACGGCGCCAGGCAGATCTTGCCGCCGTTATTACCGAAGAGCACGGCAAGACACTCGCCGACGCCGCCGGTTCGGTGCAGCGCGGACTTGAAGTGGTCGAATTCGCAACCGGCATCCCGCATTTGCTGAAGGGTGAGCACTCCGAGGACGTCGGGGCGGGAGTCGACTCGCACACCGTCAGACAGCCGTTGGGAGTCTGCGCAGGCATCACCCCATTCAATTTCCCGATCATGTGCCCGATGTGGATGGCGCCCGTGGCGCTGGCCTGCGGGAACACCTTCGTGCTGAAACCGTCGGAAAAGGACCCGTCCGCCAGCATGCTGGCCGCGGAACTGCTGACAGAGGCCGGACTGCCCGACGGCGTCTTCAACGTCGTGCATGGCGACAAGGACGCGGTCGACGCCCTCCTGGCGCACCCCGATGTGGCGGCAGTCTCGTTCGTCGGCTCGACGCCGGTCGCCAGGTACGTCTATGAGACCGGATGCGCGCAGGGGAAACGGGTGCAGTCGCTGGGCGGCGCCAAGAACCACGCCGTCGTGCTGCCGGACGCCGATCTCGACGCGACCGCCGACGCCCTGATCGGCGCCGCCTACGGCTCGGCCGGCGAGCGCTGCATGGCGATCTCGGCCGTGGTGGCGGTCGGCGAGGCCGGTGACGCGCTCGTGCCACGGCTCGCGGCGCGCGCCGCAACGCTCGCAATCGGTCCCGGCGACCGCAGGGGTGTCGACATGGGACCGTTGATTACGCCGGCCCACGCGGAGCGGGTCACGGGATACATCGACGCTGGCGAGCGCGAAGGCGCGGTCCTGGTGGTCGACGGTCGGGGCGTCGAGGTCGATGACCACGCCGGAGGACATTTCGTGGGACCGACGCTGTTCGACCACGTCACCTGCGACATGTCGATCTATCGAGACGAGATCTTCGGTCCGGTCCTGGTGGTCGTGCGTGCCGGCAGCCACACCGAGGCGATCGAGATCGTCAACCGGAACCCCTACGGCAACGGTACCGCGGTCTTTACGCGGTCTGGCGCCGCGGCCCGCCGCTTCACGAACGAGATTCAGGTCGGGATGGTCGGCGTCAACGTTCCGATCCCGGTACCTATGGCGTTCTTTTCGTTCGGCGGCTGGAAGAGCTCGCTGTTCGGTGACCTGCACGTGCATGGACCCGACGGCGTCAAGTTCTATACCCGCGCGAAAGTCATCACTTCACGCTGGCCGGAACAACGCGAAACCGTGAACCTCAGCATGCCCACCATGAAGTAACCTTGGGCGCGCCGGCGCGACGCCGGGCGGAACGCGAGGGAAGGAACGCAATGTCTGAAACGCAGACGCAAAACCGATGGCTGCCGCTGATTGGCGGCACGATGCTGAACGTCGTCCTGGGCACCTTCTATTCCTGGAGCGTGTTCGTGCTGCCGCTCGAGCAGGAGTTCGGCTGGGTGCGGCAGGAGACATCGCTGACGTTCAGCATCGGCATTCTGACGATGGCGATCACCTTCGTCATCGCCGGCCGGCTGCACGCCGCGATCGGCTTCCGGCCACTGGCGGCCCTCGGCGGCGTGCTGTTCAGCCTGGGTTTCTTTCTCGCGAGCTTCACGTCGTCGCTGACGGTGCTCTATCTGGCCTACGGCCTCATCGCGGGCGCGGGCAACGGCATCGGATATTCGATCGCCATCCCGGTCGTCTCGAAGTGGTTTCCCGACAAGCGCGGTCTGGCGATCGGCATCGCCGTCGGCGGCTACGGCGCCGGGTCAGGCATTTTCGGTCCGATTGCCGACGAGCTGCTCATCCCGAGTCTGGGCTGGGAGGCAACCTTCCGCGTGTATGGCGTCCTGTTTCTCGTCATCGCCCTCGTAGGCGCCTGGCTGCTGAAGCCTCCGCCCGAGGGATACGCGCCCGAGGGATGGGATGTGAGCCAGCTCAAGGCCGCGGTCACCCCAATCGGCCGCGACGTCACCACCGGCGAGATGCTGCGCGGCAGCTCGTTCTACTTCCTGTTCCTGGCCTATTTCTTCGGAGCGATCGCCGGACTGGGTCTCATCAGTCAACTGGTCCCGTTCGGCACCGAGGCGGGCATCGGCAGCGTCGCGTTGATCGGGCTCGTGGTCGGCGCGATCGGCAACACCACTGGACGAGTCCTGTCAGGTGCGATGTCCGACAACCTCGGCCGACTCAACGTACTGCGATTGATGGTGGTCGTCTCGGCCGTCGCCATGCCGGCGCTGTACGTGTTCGGGTCGAGCGTGCTCTTTTTCGTCATCGGGGTATTCGCCGTCTACTACTGCTATGGCACGCTGCTCGCGGTGTTCGCCGCCACGTCGGCCGATTTCTACGGTACGAAACACCTCGGCGTGAACTATGGACTGCTGTTCCTGGCCTGGGGCATCGCGGCGGTCGCCGGCTCGCAACTCGCCGGGTTCGTGTATGACACCTTTGGCAACTACCAGTACGCGTTCTTCGGCGCCTCGGTGCTGTCCATCGCCTCGCTGCTCTGCCTGTTCGCGGCCAAGAACCCCACGGCGAAGGCCGCCTGACGCATGTCTGCACTCATTCGCCTGATCGGCAATCTCGGCGAGACGCTGTCACGCTTCACGCAGCGCTGGATTCCCGACTCGTGGGTCGTCTGCATGATGCTCACGGTGCTGGCGATCATGCTGGCGATCGTGGGCGCCGGGGCAGGGCTCAACGAGACGGTGCTCGCCTGGGGCGACGGCATGTGGTCGCTGCTCGAACTGGCGATGCAGTTCACCATCGCGATGATCGCCGCACACGCCTGCGTGTCGTCGCGGCCGGCCTACCGGTTCCTCGACTGGCTTGCCAGCCGTCCCGACGCCGACCGGCCGGTGCAGGCGGTCGTACTGCTGGGCGCGTTTTCGATCATCATCGCCTATATGAACTGGGCCGCAAGCGTCATCGGCTCGGCCCTCTTCGTCCCGTTCATCGCCAAACGAAACCCTAAAGCGGATATCCGGCTGCTGATCGCGGCCGCGTATCTCGGTATCGGCACCGTCTGGCACGGCGGCCTGTCCGGGTCGGCGCCGCTCATCCTCGCCACACCTGGCAATCCCGTGACGACACCGCCGCCGGGCACGGAGCCGCTGCTCGACCGCCTGCTGCCGGTGACCGAGACGCTGTTCAACTCGTTCAATCTGATCTACCTGGCGATCGTGGCCGTGGTCGGGCTGGCGATGGTTGCCATCCTGCACCCTCGCCAGAACGCGCGCACGCTCACCGAGGACGAGTTGAACGCCATCATGCCGTCGCTCGCCGACGAAGAGGAGCCGACGACACCAGCCGCACAGATGGAGTCGTTCCGGGGGTGGATCATCCTCGCGGTCATCCTGATCGGCTATCCGCTCGGCCACTCCATCATGACCCGCGGTTTCGGCGCGAGCTGGACGATCAACGCCTACAATGCCGTGTTTCTCATCGGTGCGCTGCTGCTGCAACGGACCCCGGCAAATCTGGTCAAGGCGTTCGGGAACGGCGCCCGCACGGCATCGGGCGTCATTCTGCAATTCCCCTTCTATGCCGGCATCTTCGGCGTGATCAATGGGACGGGACTGGGCGACTGGCTCGGCGGTCTGTTCGTGCAGGTGGCCACCACCGACACCTACCCGCTGATCGTTTATCTCTATTCGGGGCTGGTGAACATCTTCGTCCCCTCCGGCGGCTCGAAGTGGCTCATCGAGGCGCCCTATCTGCTGCCCGCCGCCAGAGAACTGGCGGTCTCTCCCACCACGACCGTGCTGGCCTACGCCTACGGCGACTCGACCAGCAACCTCATCCAGCCGTTCTGGGCGATTCCGATTCTGACCGTCACGCGGATGAAGTTCGGTGACGTGCTGGGTTACACCGGGCTGATTGCGGTGGCGCTCTTCATCGTCACCGTCATCGCCATGCTGGTCATTCCGCCGATGCTCTAGCAGCCCGTAGCGAAAGCCCCGCTGCATTCGATCCCCGCAGAATTCTGCGCTTCCCCGCGGAATTCTGCTGTTCCCCGCTGAATTCTGCGCTTCCCCGCGGAATTCTGCGGTTTCACGCTGAAACCCGCCGATCCGCGCGGACATCTGCGGATCGACGTTGCATCCCGCTGTGCGTCGTTGTTCCGGCTGACGAACAGGGCAACCACAAGGGTTGCCCCTACAGGTATTTTCCCTCTTCTCGCCTTGCTCAGCGCGCGCATCGCCGATCTCGGTGCAACGCGGGGTTTCACCACGGGCTGCTATACCCTCGCCGATTCATACACGCTTGCCGACGACCTGACCTTCGAGCGCGCGAACCCGGATTCGGTCTGGAACAACTTTTTCAAGGCCAGGGAAAACGCGCGCCAGATGCGCCACTGCATCAGCGCCGAGATGTGGACCTGCCTGAACCTGGCCTGGACCTGCTCGTCACCGATGCACGGCTGCCGCGGTCACTCTGCAGTTCGAGTTCGACCATTGCAGTCGAACTCGGCGCTCTTGCCACCGGTCCCGGCCCCACCGCCGCCGCCCTGGAGCTCGCCGGTCAGCTACACGGGACGCTACACCGCCAGTGGTCGAGGCAAGCGGAGCGGGACAATCTCGAACATCGCCTCAGGCACCTGCTGGACCAAAGCCATACGCTGCACAACCTGATCATTGACGCTCACATTCGCTATGATGCCGACCATGCTCCATTGATCTGACCTCATCCACATGCGCCCCGCGTGCACGGATCAGGCTTCACCTGGAACAGAGGGAGACGATGCGTACACTTGTGACCGAACGCCTGCCACGGTACTCGCGCGCCATCGGACCCGTGCGCACCACCGTCGTCATCGCCGGTTTCCTGCTGTGCGGGACGGTCGGCGCCCACGCGGCCGTCAGCGACGACACCCGGTTCGTTCTCAACACCTTTTCCTTCCTCGTCTGGGGTGGGCTGGTGATGTGGATGGCCGCGGGATTCACCATGCTCGAGGCCGGATCGGTCCGCACCAAGAACGCGGCCGTGATCTGTCTGAAGAACATCGGTCTCTATGCGATCGCGGGAATCGCCTACTTCGTCATCGGATACAACCTGATGTACGTCGACGTACAGGGGTGGATCGGTTCATTCACGTTGTTCTACGGTCCCTCGGCGGACGAAATCGCGCTGCTGGCGGGCGAGGAAGGGGCGCAGGCGGCCGTGGTCGCGAACGGCTACTCCAGGATGTCCGACTGGTTTTTCCAGATGGTCTTCGTGGCGACCGCCGCGTCCATCGTCTCCGGTACGCTGGCCGAGCGAGTGAAACTCTGGACGTTCTTCGTCTTCACCCTGGTGCTGACGGCCATCATCTACCCGATCGTCGGTGCCTGGACATGGGGCGGCGGTTGGTTGAACGCGCTCGACTTCAAGGATTTCGCCGGGTCGACCATCGTACACGGTACCGGCGGATGGGCTGCGCTCGCCGGCGCGCTGGTGGTCGGACCGCGGCGCGGCAAGTTCCGGAGCAACGGGACGACTCGGCTCACGCCCCCGTCCAGCATCCCGCTGGTGACGCTCGGAGTCTTCATCCTGTGGTTCGGCTGGTTCGGCTTCAACGGCGGGTCGCAGCTTGCGCTCGGCAGCGTTGTCGACGTGCTCGCCATGAGCCAGGTGCTGATCAACACGAACCTGGCGGCGGCCGCCGGCGTCATCGCGGCCATGGCGGTATCGCGACCGATACTCGGGCGGATCGATCTGCTCGCCGGGTTGAACGGGGCCATCGCCGGTCTCGTGTCGATTACCGCGGCCCCTGGAATCATCGAGTCAGGCTGGGCGATCGTCATCGGCGCCGTCGGCGCCGTCATCTGCACGGCCGGGCTCAAAGTGCTGGAGGTCTGGAAGGTGGACGATGTGGTGGGCGCGGTGCCGGCGCACCTGTTCGCCGGTATCTGGGGCACCCTCGCGGTCTGCATCGCCGGCGGCGGCAACTTCGGCGTCCAGTTGCTTGGCATCGCAGCGGTCGGGGTGTTCGTGTTCGGAACCTCGTGGATTCTGTGGCAGGGGCTCGCAAAGACGTTGGGCGTTCGAGTGTCGCCCCAGGTCGAGCAACTCGGTCAGGATGTCTCGGAACTCGGACTCGACGCGTACCCCGAGTTCGTGCTCATGCCGGAACCGGATGACGAACCCTGACGCTCCGGACAGCCGGCTGTTGACGAGCGCGTTTCAGACGTCGAGGGCGGACTGCCGTGAATCCCTGATCGGAATGATCTGATCGAAGCCACTGATCCGGAAAACTTCCTCGATGTGATCCTGCATCGTACACAGGACGATCTTCCCGTCGCTCGCGTGCAGCTTCTTGGCGGCGATCAGCAGGACCCGCATGCCGGAACTGCTGATGAAGTTGAGCTGGCTGAAATCGACAATCAGGTGCTGCTCGCCGTTGCCGATGCGATCCGTCACGATCGTTTCGAATGCCCGTGCATTTCCGCTGTCGAGACGTCCGATGGGACTCAACACCAGCGCACCGCCGTCTCGTTCTTCCGTCACTTCTATGGTCATCAAGGTACCTCGCCTCGAAGCATTTCACATCTGTGGCAGGTCACGCCTCATCCCGATTGAGATCGTGCTCCAGTGTCAATCGGTTCCTGCTGTCCGAGCATTCGTAGGAAATCCGATATGCGAAGGTCTTCACGAAGTGCAAACCCAGGTTGCCGACTCGCCGGTTCTCAAGTGATGACGATGAAGATCTTCGTCTCCGGAATCTGATGGGTGTACCCGAACGCCTCCACCCTGTTCGCCAGCGTGCGCAATTCGGAGAGCCTGGGAGGCAACGACACATGGAGCTCCTCGCTCACCGTCGCCCCGGTCCCCTCCTGCAGCGGAACACCCTCTTCCATACTATCAGCGTAGCTCGACGCCCATACGACCCTGACGCGACCCGGCCTCACCGGCGGCGGATCACCAGACAGGTCATGTCATCGGCGGCGTCGACGCCAGCCGAGAATTCACCGATCTCGCGCCAGATGTGATTCACGATCTGTTCCGGTGATCGCTGTGCCGCATCGTCCAGCGTGGCCTCAAGGCGGTCCTTCCCGAACAGCTCGCCGGTGAAGTTTACCGCGTCGGTCAGTCCGTCGGTATAAATGAAAAGTGTATCTCCTGGTGCCAACACTTCTTGGTGGCTCGGATACTCGAAATCGTCGAGGACCCCCATCGCCAGTCCCCCGGTCATCGGGAGTGATCTCCGGGTACCGTCTGATTGAATCACGACAGCCGGCTCGTGACCGGCGCAGACGTATTGCACGGTTCCGGTGTCGATTTCCACGGTCGCCAGCATCGCGGTCACGAACAGCCCCACGGGATTCCGGCCGCAGAGCCGCCGGTTGGCCTCGGTAGCGATCGCGGAGATCCCGTTGCACTCGGTAAACGCGGACTTGATGGCCGAGTGCGAGGCCGCCATGAAGAGCGCTGCGGCCACGCCCTTGCCCGATACGTCGCCGAGCACGAGATAGAGTGTGCCCGACGACGGATTGAGCACATCGACGAAATCGCCGCCGACCTGCTGCGCCGGGGTCATCCGCGCGTGCGCCAGGATTGAACCAAGGTCGGCGTTGCCTTGCCGCACCAGCGCGGCCTGCACCGTCTTCGCCACCTGCAGGTCCTGTTCCAGCGCCTCCTGGTGTTCCCGCAAATGACGGTTCGTCGTCTGCAGTTCCTCGGTCCGTTCCGATACCAGCGTCTCGAGCTGTTCCTCACGATTGAAGACCTGGACCGCCATGTCCGAAAAGACCCGCGCCAGGCTGCCGATCTCATCCGGACGTCGGACCACCTCCGCCATGGCGTCGGCGTCTGGCGGCTTGCCCGTCTCCACCTGCCGCGCGGCCTCGACGATGATCTCGATCGGATGCGTCAACCACCGCGCGCCCCACATCGCGGCTCCGGCCGTGAGGCCGAGCAACAGGACGGCGATGAGTGTCGTGTTCACCAACTCGCCGCCCACCGAGAGCACAATGTCGTCCAGGCTGACGGCGATCGCCACTCCCCCGATTGGTATGCCGCCTGTGCTGATGATCGGCGCAGCGACCCATATGCCGCGATCCTCCGGGGAAAAAAAGCTCAGCGCGGCGTTGCTGACCGCGGCCCCTCCGGCCAGGGCCTGTTCCGTGATCGCCGCGGCGCGGCGCTCGAACGCCTCCGCGAGGTTCACCATGTCGTCGCCGGTCTGCAGTTCCGCCCGGGGCGCGGCCGCCGCCACGTCACGGTCGAGGTTGACGATCCAGAGCGCTTCGATGTTTCGGGAACGGACCAGCACATCCGCCTCGCGCTGATACACGGCGTAGAGCAGATTCCCCGAGCTGCTTTCGATGGGAATGCCGACTTGCACGAGACGTTGCGAGTCCGGGTTCACGACCGTGACGTATTTGTAGACAGCGCCGTCCCCCGCCCGCGGCTCGGACGGATGTTCCCGCACCCGGTCCGGCCCGTTCAGCAGGGCGGCGGCATCGTCGACGAACGGGAGGGCCGAATTCCCCGCGTTGGCTGCCGACAGACTGGAATAGACGGTCCCGCTCGCGTAGGCGACACGAATTTCACCGATGGCGGTCGAGTCGGCGATCGAACGCAGTCTCCGGTCGATCTCGTCCGCCGACCATCCGGCTTCTCCGGCGGCCGCGATGAAGCGATCCAGGATCGTGGCCTGCGACGTCATCTGCTGGCCAAGGATGCCCTCGATGACAGCCGACACGTCGGGCCGCTGGTTTGCGTAGACGTTTCTCAGAATCTCCTGATCGCCGAAGACGAGCGCGTCGCCGACCTGCACGATCCGCGGCTTGTCGACGCCGCCGACACCGACATACTTGTAGACCTGCTGGTCGATTTCACGTACCTGCGCCGGCTGCGTGATGAACTCCTCGCCGTCGAGGGGCGCGGCAAGCAGGACATGGAACTTCGACGCCTGTGGCTGCACGGCCGGATCTGGATCGAACCGGAACGGCACCGTCACGCCGTTCTCGTCGCGAACATTGGTGAGATAGGCGAAGCCCTGCTCGTCGGTGATCCAGAATTCGTCGAGCACCGTCTCACGCGTGATGCTTTCAAGGTCTTCGATGATGCGAGGCGTGCCGTACCCGGCAGCTTCGGCCGCTTCCACGAAATGGGCGGCGATGCGCGCCTGCGCTATCATCGGGCCGTCGAGCGTCGAGTCCAACGTGCGCGCGACGTTGGCCAGCGAGATCTCGCCCATCTCTGCGAAGCTCTTGGACAGCAGCTCCGCCAGATTCACCGCGGCGGCTTCCGCCTCGTCACGCAGGGCCGTGGCCGAGTTGTAGAGCAGGGTGGCCGCCGTCGTCACGATCGTGACCGAGAGCAGCACGGTGAGCACGATGAACACGCGGGCCGCGAGTCGCAACCGCCTGTTCGAACCGGACCCGGATGCGGGCGGGGACGACGTGGCGGAAGCGGCGCCGCTGTCGGTGTCGGTGGAGCGCATGTCAGGCTTCCCGCAGGGTGTCGACGCCGGATCGTCAGAGCCGCCAGACGACCAGAAGCTGGACGGTGTTCTCGTCGGTGTCCGTGCCCAGCTTGTTTCGCCAGTACTGATACTCGACACCGACCAGCAATTGTCCGGCAGCCCCGGCTAGTGCCTTGCCGAAATCCCACGTGAATTGGGGTTGGGCAAGAATCCAGCCTTTCACGTTGTCGCCCAACTCGTTGGTCGTTCCACCGATGTACTCCGCGTGACCGACGAACGCGAACGATTGCTCGCCGACGTCGATGGGGTAGGCCCAACTGACATCGAACATGAAGCTGTCGCCCGTCTTGGGGGCGCCGCCGCGCGCGACGCCGTTGCTGGCGTCGATGAAGGCGGTGAAATCGGTGTTCAGAAACAGGAACCCGGGCACCTGCCACGACGCGCGTACGCCAGGCAGATACTTCAGCACATCGGCGTCGCCATCGAAGTTGATGCCGCCGATCAGCGCGATGTCAGTGAGCGGACCGGCGTTGACGTCCCTGTTCGAGACCTTGCTGAAGCTCAGGGTTGGATACCACTCGCCGTAGAAGTCCTTGTCGTTGAAGCCATCCTGGCCACCATCGTCAATGTAGTCGATGAAGAAGAAGCTGTCACCAAGACTCCAGCTTCCGGCGTGCTGTATCGTGAGGATGGATGTCGTCTCCTCGCTCGGCAGGAACGGATTCGTGAGCGTGCCGAACTGATACTGAAACTCCATCTGCGCCGCCGCGGGGGCAGCGATAGCCAATGTCAACGCCGCGGCTGTCGCGCCGCGAAGCAGGAAAAAAACCGGCGCCGCGGTCATCATGTCGTGCCCGTCCAGATCGTCCAGTCAGCACTGATGTCGCTGCGACGCTTCGCCTCTCCCCATCCGACCGGCAACGCCGCCTCCGGACGCTCGTCACCATCGCCGCACCGTGTAAACGAAAATTCTAATCGCATGCAGACGACGATTCTACTCGCACGACGAGGACAGGTGCGTAATCGAGACGACATTGAGAAGCCGAAGAGGTTCGCCGGAATTCAGCAGGCCCTTGGCCCAGACCTTGTGCCCAACGTGATCGCCGACACCGAACTCGTCGAGCGTACCGATGAGTCGTATGGTCTGATCGCCGAGCGGCGCGTCGGGGTCAGGCTGATCGGGGACGCGCTCCTCCAGCACTGTCGGTGGCGTGGCCCTGACCAACACGAACTGATCGCGCCCGTCGGCCTCGACGCAACCGACGGTCATCATGATCGGCATCGGCTGCGCCGCTGCGCGGAGAACCGCTCCGGCGACAACGACCGCCAGCGCCAGAATGGATGTGCGCGACATGGCGCCCTTACCGCGTCGTCACTCCCGGAACGTTCTTCGTCCACCAGGCATTGCCGAAACTCGTGAACGGACCACCGTCGGTCGAGATACGCGACTCGACCCGGTAGTTCACCGGTGAGACCAGGCGGGTCGTCATCCGCAACTGCACCTGCTTCCCGTTCACCGTGAACGGGGGCGTCTCGTAGTGGATGGTGTAGAACCCGCCCAGGTCGCCGCCTACCCGGCCGACGCTGTACACATCGAAGCCGCGGCTGTCGACCTCGTAGCGGCTGAATACCTTCTGCTCGGCGAGATACACGATGCGAGCATTCGCCGTGAACTCGCCGTCGGGCCCGCGGGCCTCGATACGGCTCGTGTAGTACCGGCCGTCGTCACTCGTCGAGAAGACCTCGGTGCCCTCGATGGTCCCGCCGGCGCCCAGCGGACTCTCGGGCACGCGCCACTCGAATTCCCATGTGCCGGGGAAGTAGGCGTCGTAGTCGAAGAGCGGAATCTCGTCACCCCGGGCGGTGGGGCGGCCCCGGTCGGGAATCTGTCCCTGCGGCCGCTGCGGCTCCGGTTGCGCGTAGGCGGCAGCAGGGACAGCCAGCGCCGCCGTCAGCAGCACCGTCGCGAATCGCCGCGCTCCACTCCGCATCCCGCTACTCGTCGTTCGTGCTCGGTTGATTCGTCAGATCCTGACTCTCGACCGTGTACTCGGTGAACGCCTGATACATCTCGTCCCAGCTCTGCTGTCCCCAGTACACCTCCAGATGAGGGCCGGGATTCCAGCGATTGCCGAGCGAGTTGTCGTAGACCCCGACACCGGAAATCTTGCTCCCGGCCGGCAGATACAACGGCTCGGCGAGTTCGTAGTGAATCTGCCAGTTGAAGTCGAACTCCGGCACGTCGAGAATCGTCTCCTCGCGGCCATCCGGATAGGTGACCACCCATTTCAGGCTCTTCCCCCGCAGGTGCATGTGGGGCGACAGGCCGTACAGCGTAATCGGTTCGGTGATCGGCGTGATACCGGTGATCTTCCAGTTATCGGTGTAGGGAGGAATGTTCGGAATCTGCCCGCGCCGGACCCGGCCGGTGTCAGGGTTTTTCGTCGCCTTCACTTCTTCACCCTGCACGATGTAGATGTCCGTGCCGAACGGGTCGGTCGGAAACGCGTTGCCGGCCTGCCGGGTCAGCACCTCATGGGTGACCGGCGCGCTGCTGAACCAGATACCGAGCTTGCTGCGCTCGGTCGCCTCGACCCCGATCGGGTTGTAATGCATCGTCCAGCGGATCCACTTGTCGGCGGCCAGCCGCTTGCCGGTACCGGGACGGTGGCGTTCGACACCGCGGCCCGGCACGTAGGACAGCAGTTTGCTGGCGCCCGGAAGATTCACTTCATTGAATACGCGCTGCGCCACACGGCCGGTGGGTTCGGCGTCCTCGGACGCCTCGGGCGGACGCCGCGGCAGCGGCGCGCGCAGCAACGAGTTCCCGTCGAGGTCGTGCAGCACCCCGTCGATCACCTGCGTCCCCCACGGCAGATCGACGGTGTATGCGCCCGAATGATGGACCAGACGGTAGTCGCTGGGCCGCAACTCGAGCACCTCTGCAAACCGGTCTTCCTCCCACGGAATGTCCGAGTAGAAGTCGATGTAGTCCTCTTCGCCCTCAGCGGCGACCGTGTACTCGATTGGCAGGTCGAAGACGTAGTCGGGCTCACCTCCCTCGTACGTCCAGCCCGCCGGGAAGTCCGGCTTCGGCGGCAGGTCGGCATCGTTGCCCCTGGGCGCACCGGCATCGACCCAGGCCGCAATCGTGTCGATCTCGTCCTGATCGAGATAGCGCTCGTTGCGAAACGTGAGGCTGTTGTCCGGATCCGCCGGCCACGGCGGCATCTCGCGCGCCACCACCAGATCCTTGATGGACCTGGCCCAGGGGCGGGCATCGGTGTATTCGATCAACGCCATCGGCGCGATGTTGTCCGGCCGGTGGCACGTCACGCAGTTCTCGTAGAGGATCGGCGCGACATCCCTGGTGAACGTCGGCGCGGCGCCGCGCTGCCCTGCGCTCGCAGACCCACCAGTGAACGCCACCGCCACCGCCAACACGCAGGTGAATTCCCTCATCGCAGCTCCTCGACGGATTCGCACGGGCAGATGCTTGATCCGACTCACTCTACGGCTGCCCCGGGTCGATGTCAACGCGCAGGCGTGAGGCACTCGATCATCGACCCCGTGTTCAGTTCGCTTGCGCGTCCAGGACTGTTTCGATCTGATCCATGACACGGTCCATCCGGGCAATCAGCGCGTCGTAGGGAGCATCGGTCGCGAGGTCGATGCCGTACTCCTGCAACAACTCGTAGGCGTAACGCGACCCGCCAGCCGCAAGCACCGCCAGATAGTCGTCGCGCGCCTGCTCGTCGCCGTTGAGAAAGCGTTCGGCGAACATCGTGCCTCCGGCGATCGAGGTGGCGTACTGAAAGACGTAGAAGTTGCGATAAAAGTGCGGGATGAAGGCCCACTCGACCGCGTACGCCGGTTCGATGACCATCACACCGTCGTCGGCCCCGTGATACTGCCGGAGCAGCGCCTCGTAGACCCTGGTCATCTTCTCGCCCGACAACGCCTCGCCGGCCTCCACCATCTCGTGGATCCTGAACTCGAACTCGGCGAACATCACCTGGCGGAAAAAGGTGCCGCGGACCGCCTCGAGCGCGGTGCCGAGGTAGAACAAGCGCTCGTCGTCCGAGATGTCCTGGGCCAGCATGTGCTCCTGCAGCAACACTTCGTTGGTCGTCGAGGCGATCTCGGCGGTGAACGTCGCATAGCTGGAGGTTTCGTAGGGATTGTTCTCGGTGGACAGCATGGTGTGAATCGCGTGCCCCCACTCGTGCGTGAAGGTGGACACGTCGTTGAACTGCCCGTTGTGGTTCAGCAATAGAAACGGATGCACATCGTAGACGCTGCCGTACATGTACGCCCCCGGCGCCTTGCCCGGTTGCGGGTAGACATGCATCCAGTTGCCGGCCAACCCTTGTTCGAGCAGTTCCAGATAGTGATCGCCGAGAGGAGCCGCCGATGCAAGAGTCAGCGCCTTCGACTCGTCCATGCCGAAGGTCCGGTCGGACGCCACCAACGGGGGATAGATGTCGTAGTAATGCAGGTCGTCGAGTCCGAGCATCCGCTGCCGCAACCGCAAATACCGGTGCAGCGACGGCAAGTGACGATGCGCCGACTCGATCAGCGTGCGATACACCGCCGCGGGAATATTGGGCCCCGACAACGCCGCCTCGAGCGCGTTGTCGTACTTCCGCGCCTTGGCCTGGAACACGTGCGCCTTGACGTGGGTATCGAGCGTCTGTCCGATCGAGGTCTCGTAGGCCTTCCACGCGCCCCAGAACGCGTCGAATACGAGCCTGCGGTCGTCACGGTTCGTGGAGGCCCGGTGCAGCGAGTAGGCTGCCTGGTCCAGCGTGACCTCCTCACCGTCCGACAGCGTCACCTTCGGAAACGGCAGATCCGAACTGGTCAGCATTGCGTAGATCCGCTCCGGCCCCTGCACCACCGGCCCGGTCGCCGCCATGATCTGCTCGGCCTCGTCCGACAGCGTGTGTGGCCTCGTCCGACAGCGTGTGTGGCTCCTGCCGCAACGTGTTGCGGATATTGAACGTGTGCCTGGCGAGACCAGGGTCCGCGGCGAGATAGCGCTCGATCGTCCGGGAGCCGACCCGCAGCAGCTCCGGTGACACGAACGACACCGTCTCGCCGAACTCGGAAAGTAACGCAGCCGCCAGACCGCGCCGTTCCTGATGTTTCGCCACGCGCCGGTCTTCATCGGCTTTCAGGAACGCGAATACATAGAGGCGCGACAGTTCCTTCTCGGTCTCGCTGATCGCGTCGAACGCCTCTCGCAACGTGGACGCGCTCTCGCCCAACCGTCCCTTGTACGCGGCGAGCCCCGCGACCTGGTCTTCGAGCCGTTCCTTCGCGGCATTCCAGGACTCGAAACTCGGGTAGAGCTCACCAAGATTCCACTCGATCTGCTCCGGTGGCGCCTCGTCAGCATCCTGTGCGTTGATTGCAACTGTGGTCATCGTCATCGTCACGGTCAGACCGGCCGCCGCGGCGACCAGAGAAATCCACCCACTACGCGACATCATCCGTCGTTCCCTGCCCATTCTGCGCCAACTGTCTGAGCACGTACTGCAGGATCCCGCCGTGCCGGTAGTAGCTGAGCTCATCCGGAGTATCGATGCGCACGGTCACGGTGAACACCTGAACGTGCCCCTCGGCGCCGACCGCCCTGACCGTGACCGCCCCGCGAGGCACGAGCTGGTCGGCGATACCGATCACGTCGAACCGTTCACGGCCTGTCAGCCCCAGGGAACCGACACTGTCCCGCTCCCGGAACTGCAGCGGGAGCACCCCCATGAACACCAGATTGCTGCGGTGGATGCGCTCGAAACTCTCGGCGATGACCGCCCGCACGCCCAGCAGCATGGTGCCCTTGGCGGCCCAGTCGCGGGATGAACCTGACCCGTACTCCTTGCCGGCCAGGATCAGCAGCGGGACCTCGGCCGCCTTGTATCGCATGGCGGCGTCGTAGATGCTCATCTCCGCACCGTCAGGCTGATAGCGGGTCCATCCACCTTCGGTCCCCGGGGCAAGCTGATTGCGCAGCCGGATGTTGGCGAAGGTGCCCCGCATCATTACTTCATGGTTTCCACGCCGGCTCCCGAACGAGTTGAAGTCCCGCGGGTCGACGCCGCACGAGACGAGATACCGTCCGGCCGGGCCGTCGGCCGGAATGCTGCCGGCCGGGGAGATGTGGTCGGTCGTCACGCTGTCACCGAGGCGCGCCAGCACGCGGGCTCCGATGACGTTGCCCGGCGCCGCCGGCGTCAGCGTCAGGTCTTCGAAGAACGGCGGATGCCGGACATAGGTTGACGCGTCGTCCCACTCGAACCGCCGCCCGTGCGGCGACGCCAGACCCTGCCAGCGATCGTCACCGTCGAACACCCCGTGGTATTTCGACGTGAACTGTTCGGTTCGCACCGCGGCGGCCATGGCGGTCTGGACTTCCTCGGCCCGTGGCCACACGTCGCGCAGGAACACGTCGGCGCCGTCCGGGTCCTGTCCCAACGGCTCGGTCGTCAGGTCGACGGTCATGCTGCCGGCCAGCGCGTAGGCGACCACGAGCGGAGGCGAAGCCAGGTAGTTGGCGCGCACCTGCGGCTGGACCCGTCCTTCGAAGTTGCGATTGCCGCTGAGCACGGCGGCAACGACCAGATCCCGGTTTTCCACCTCGGCCGAGATCTCGTCCGGGAGCGGGCCGCTGTTGCCGATACAGGTCGTACAGCCGTAGCCCACCAGCCGGAACCCGAGCTCCGCCAACGGTGTCATCAACCCCGCGGCCCGAAGGTACTCCGTCACCACCATCGAGCCGGGCGCCAGGCTCGTCTTGACCCACGGTTTGGGTCTGAGCCCCCGCGCGGCGGCCTTCTGGGCGAGCAGACCGGCCGCTATCATCACGCTCGGGTTGGAGGTGTTCGTACAACTGGTGATGGCGGCGACGACGACCGCGCCGTGGTCCAGCCCGGCGCCGGTCCCGTTTGCCGCTCCTGGCGCCGACCTTCCCGCCGGGAACTCATCGAGGGTGCGGGCGAACGAGGTCTTCGCCTGCGTGAGCGGTACGCGATCCTGAGGGCGCCTGGGACCGGCGATGCTCGGTTCCACCTCTGAGAGATCGAACTCGATGACCGCCGCATAGACCGGCTCCTCGGCGCCCGCGCCGAACATTCCCTGCGCCTTGGCGTAGGCCTCCACAAGGGCGACCTGCCCCGGTTCACGACCGGTCAACCGCAGATAGTCGAGGGTCATCAGATCGATCGGGCAGATGGCCACGGTTGAACCGTACTCGGGCGACATGTTGCCAAGCGTCGCCCGGTCGGCCAGGGTCAGCGCCGCCAGCCCGGAACCGAAGAACTCCACGAACTTGCCGACCACGCCGTGCTGCCGCAGGCGTTCGGTGATGCTCAGCACGACGTCGGTGGCGGTCGTGCCTTCCGACGGGCGGCCGGTCAGTTTGACGCCCACCACCTCTGGAATCAGCATTGAAATCGGCTGGCCGAGCATCGCCGCCTCGGCCTCGATGCCTCCGACCCCCCACCCGACGACGCCGAGGCCGTTGACCATCGTCGTGTGCGAGTCGGTACCGACCAGGGTGTCCGGATACGCCATCGCACCCTCGCCGAGGCGGTCGAGACAGACGACACGGGCGAGGTACTCGAGATTCACCTGGTGCACGATGCCGGTGTCCGGCGGCACGACTCGGAAATTGTCGAACGCCTGCTGGCCCCACTTGAGGAACCCATAGCGTTCCTTGTTTCGGGCGAACTCGAGCTGCGCGTTCAGGTCGAAGGCATTCGACTCGCGAAAATGGTCGACTTGCACCGAATGGTCGATTACGAGCTCGGCCGGCTGCAGCGGGTTGATCCGATCGGGGTTTCCGCCGAGCCGGACGACCGCCTCTCGCATGGCCGCGAGATCGACGACCGCCGGCACGCCGGTGAAATCCTGTAGCAGGACCCGCGCCGGCATGAACGCGATTTCCTTCGCGATGCCGGCCCGCGGGTCCCAATTCGACAGCG
Organism: Vicinamibacterales bacterium; assembly: GCA_965220695.1. Lineage (GTDB taxonomy): Bacteria > Acidobacteriota > Vicinamibacteria > Vicinamibacterales > UBA8438 > UBA9620. Next base: position 3,322,723 of record OZ244838.1, read on the forward strand.
CCTCGATATCGTCGGGCGTCACGGTTCGGCCGTCCTCGAGCCGCAGAAGATTCTCGAGGAGGATCTTCAACGAGAAGGGCAGACGCGCCACGCGGGGAAAACCGGCGCGTTCGAGCGCCTCGAGGCTATGGAATCGGATGGTCGTGTCGCCGATCGACAGCGTGGCGCTGGTACCGAAACTGTTCTGACTGGTCATGTATGATGCCCGTGGCGGCGAGATCGTGAGGAGCCCCACCCAGAAGAATCCTTGATTGTCCTTCACCGTTCACGGCTCGCGCAAGCCACTCGCGCAGTACCGTTGGACAGGATCGACATCCGAGAGCGACCGATGACGTGCAGGCTGTAGCGAAGCGTCACGTACTATCCGGACCGTCAGCATGCCCAGACTCGGAGCCCACATGTCGATCGCCGGTGGATTGCCTCGCGCCATCGAGCGCGCACGGGCAACCGGTTGCGACGCCCTGCAGATTTTCACGAAATCGTCGGGGCAATGGAGGGCACGACCGCTGCCGGAGACGGAAATCGACGCATTCCGCCGCCTCAGCGCGGAATTGGATGTCCGGCCCGTGGTGGCCCACGCCAGCTACCTGATCAACCTGGCGGCCCCGGACGCCACCCTGCGCGCACGGTCACGCGCAGCGCTTGGCGAGGAGCTCGATCGGGCCGAAGCGTTGGGTCTGCTGGGGGTCGTGCTGCACCCGGGCTCGTACACGACGAGTTGCGAGGAAGAAGGACTGGCGCGTATCTCCGAGGGACTTGTCGCGGTGCTCTCGACAAGAATGGGGCACCAGACGACGCTGCTGCTGGAGCACACTGCCGGTCAGGGCACCAATCTCGGCCACACGTTCGAGCAGCTCGGCGCCATCATGACCGAGGCGGAAACGGCCGGCGCACCCCGGCTCGGACTGTGCCTCGACACCTGCCACCTGCTGGCAGCCGGTTACGACCTGGGGTCGGACGCGAGCTACGCCGAGACGATGACGCGGCTCGACGAACTGCTCGGTCTCGACCGCCTGCGGGCGGTGCACCTGAACGATTCGAAGACACCGCTCGGCAGCCATGTCGACCGACACACCCACATCGGAAGTGGTCATGTCGGACTGAGCGTCTTCCGGCGGCTGCTCACCGATATGCGACTCGACAGCGTGCCGATGGTCCTGGAAACCCCGAAAGGGCGTTCGGACAAAACGACGGCCATCGAGGCTGACCCGATGGACCTGGAGAACCTGCGCACCCTCAGAGCGTTGACGGCGGCGGACTGAGACGCCGCCACTCGACGATCGTACCGGCTTCAGAGGCTGGCTTCGTCGAACACATACGCCTCGAACGTGAAGACCGCGGCGCCCTGCCGCCACGCGTCGTCGGCCAAACCAGCCTTCAGGCACGTCTGCGCGAGAAAGATCTCGCGGGTCCAGTTCCGCTCGGCCGCAACCTGCGGAAGCAGCAGTCCGCGGCGCCGGCCCTGCTCGACCACGAGCCCGTGACGCCCGACATCGATGCTGGTCGAGTCTGTCAGCGGCTCGAACGGACCGATGACGGAGATTTCCAGGGCAATCGCCGGCAACTCCGCGGTTGTCACAGGGGAAAACCGCGGATCGCGTGTCGCCGCATCGGCGGCGCAACGCGCAACCACCTCGACGAGCGGTGCGTCACGCTCGATCGACCCGATACATCCGCGCAGCCGACTCTCCAGCGTCAGCGTCACGAACGCGCCGGTCCGCCGGGACAGCTCCCCGGTCGCCGGCGGCACCTTCGTCATTGGCCGTTCTTCGAGCCGGGCCGCAATCGCCTCGCGGGCCAGTCGCAGCAACGATCGACGGTCGTTCGAACTCAGCACATCCGGCGTGCTCCCTCGGACGCTCGCCACCGTGTTCAGGAATCTGACCCAAACTGTCCCAGCGCCGCGGCGAGGTACCCGACCACGGAGGTCTTGTCGCCAGAGACGTCGCCGGAGTCGGCATGGTGCAGCACCCGGCCGTCTCGGGCGCCAAGCGCGCGGGCCGCTTTCATGACCGCGACGGCCGCGCCGCCGCCACACGCCACATATCGGCCCCGTTCAAGCCTCGGATAGCGCTCGAGCTCCGCCAACAATCCGTCCGCGTCGAACCGGGTCACATGGTCGATGACGACGCGATCGAGCAGCGCCGCCCGGGCGGCGTCGAAATAGTGTGACAGGTCGGTACTGGCCACGAGCAGCGGCGCGCAACCAGTCAGGGTGTCTGCCAGGGCGTCGGCCAGGGCCAGGATGGTGTCCCGTTCCTGATACCCGATGAGCAGCGGCACGATCGGCGTCCGAGGCAGCGCGTGCCGCAGGAACGGGAGCTGCATCTCGAGCGCGTGCTCCCGGTCGTGGGCCGTGGGATGCCGGCAGATGCATGGTGCTGCGGACAACGCGCGGACGACCTCCGTATCCACCGGAACGGGCCCAAGCGGCGTATCGAACGCCGTGTGATCGGCGATCGCCACCCCGTCGAACCCGACGTGGTGCGACGGCCCCACGAGCACGGCGACGTCATAGTGTCGGCGGAACACGGCGCGATACGCATATGCGGCGACCGGTCCCGAATACACCAGACCCGCATGCGGCGCGATCAGGCCGACAATGTCTCCCGGCGCCGCCAGCGTCACTGACGCGAGATGCGCCTCGATAGCCGCCCGCAGCGCTTCGGCGGCGCCGGGATACCAGGTCCCGGCTACCGCGGGCGGCCGGATGCCCGCCGCCGACCTAGGATTCGCGCTCGCCGGTCTGCTCCACATCGCTTGTTCGAGGCTCGTATCCGGTCTCCGGTTCTTGTTCGTCAGCCGCAATGCGCCAGTCGTCCTTCACCCGCGCGGGTATCCGGAATCTGAGCGCGATCCGGACCCCGACATACACGAAGAGCGTCAAGATGGCGGGGCTACCCATCACCAGCCAGAACGGATCGGCAGTCAGGCCGACGAAGAGCGACAGCGCACCCAGGATCAGCATGACGCCAACCATCCACGGCGGATGCTGGAACAGCGGCCGTTCGTCAGCCATGACTCGTCCGTCCCCACCGGGATACGATCCCGCAGCGCGCCGCCGGCACCGTGTCCGCCACGTCTTGATTGTGGCACATCCCTCCAGTCCCTACCGCAACCGTTGACCGGAGTGACCGACTGTGATTCGATACCCGCATGCACGCCTTGACGCGTTCGTTCCTGGCTGCGGCGCTCGTTGCCGGGGTTGGCGTACCCGCGCTGCCTGGTGTCGCGAACGACTACGAGGCTGAGATCGAAGCCTGGCGGGCCAACCGGGAGGCCACGCTGAAAGCCGACGACGGCTGGCTGACCGTGTCCGCGCTCTATTTTCTGCGCGAGGGCGACAACGGTTTCGGTTCGAGCCAGCGGAACGACCTGGTGGTTCCGCACATTCCGTCCGAGGCGGGCGTCTTCGAACTCCATGACGAACGGGTGACCGTGCGGGCTCCCGACGAAGGAACCGTCACCGTTGACGGCCGCCAGGTTCAGACCGCCCAGCTATACCCGGCCGAGCAGCGGGTCACCGTCACCATGGGGGCGGTATCGCTCTGGGTCCACCTCAGCGGCGCGCGGCTGGCCATACGTGTGCGGGACACCGAGGCGGACATCCGCAAGAACTTTACCCGGCTCGACTGGTTTCCAGTTGACGAACGCTATCGGGTCCGCGGCAGGTTCACCCCGCACGACGTGCCAGTCACCGTCAAGACGATGAACATCCTGGGTGATATGGAGACCTACACCAGCACCGGATACGTGACGCTCACCGTGGCCGGCCAGGAACTTCGGATGCTGCCGGTCGAATCGGGACAGCGTCTCTGGTTCATCATGCGGGATCGGACGAGCGGCGAGGACACGTATGGGGCGGCACGGTTTCTCTATGCCGACGCCCCGGACGACGATGGATGGACCATCGTCGACTTCAATCGCGCCTACAACCCGCCGTGCGCGTTCAATCCGCATACCACCTGTCCGCTGCCACCGCCTGACAATCGCCTGGACGTACGGATCGAAGCCGGCGAGAAAGCGTACAGGGGCCCCGGCGCCCACTGAGTCACTCGCAACCAGTCTCTGACGGCGAAGAGGGAATCACCTCGAATCGCGCGCCCGCACAGCGCAGGTTGCACACCAGCGGACCAGACCACTACCATCTGGCGCGTGTCTACCAGATTGACGCGTTCCGACGTCGAACGGATCGCGGAACTCGCCCACCTTGACCTGACCGAGGCGGAAACCGAGCGATTCACCCGTCAACTCGGTGACATCGTGTCGTATTTCGATCTTCTGCGGCACGTCGACGCCACGGGGGTGCAGGCGACGACCCACCCGGTCACGTCGGCTCCCGTCATGCGGGACGACACTCCGCGGCCGTCGATGTCTCGCGGAGACGTGCTGGCGCACGCGCCGGACCCCGGGCACAACGGCCTGTTTCGGGTACCGAAGGTCATTGGATGACGAACGCGGCCGAACTCCAGACCATCGACGATATCCGGATGGCGATCGCGGGCGGGCTGACCGCGGTCGAGGTGTGCGAGCAATATCTCGATCGCATCGCGGCGCTGGACGGGCCGCTTCACGCATTCAACGGCGTGGCCGTGGAACAGGCCCTCGAACGTGCGGCCACCATCGACGAACATGGCCCTGACGCCGACGTTCCGCTGGCGGGAGTGCCGATCGCCATCAAGGACAACATCTGTACCAGGGGACTACCCACCACCGCATCGTCCCGCATCCTGCAGGGGTATGAACCGCCCTACGACGCCACTGTCGTCGAGCGGCTGCAGGCCGCTGGCGCGATCGTCATCGGGAAGACCAACTGCGACGAGTTCGCGATGGGGTCGACCACGGAACACTCGGTAACTGGCCCGACCCGCAACCCGTGGAATCTCGACCGGGTGCCTGGTGGATCCAGCGGCGGGTCCGCCGCCGCGGTGGCCGCACGCCTGTCGCCGATCGCGCTGGGATCGGACACTGGCGGCTCGATCCGTCAACCCGCCGCGTTCTGCGGAATCGTCGGTTTGAAACCGACCTACGGTCGTGTGTCCCGATTCGGCCTGCTGGCTTTCGCGTCGTCGCTCGACCAGGTCGGACCGCTTGCGCTGACCGTCGCCGACGTGGCGACCGTGCTGACCGTGATCGCGGGGCACGATCAGGCCGACGCGACGTCGGCCGTTGAACCGGTCCAGGTATTCGACTCCGATCTGGACACACGGGTAACACGCCCGACTATCGGGGTCCCGTGGGACCTGATCGACGAGGGGGTCGACACGAGTGTCAGGGAGGCCTTTGTGGCGGCCGTCGACGTACTGCGCACGCAGGGGGCCACAATCGTTGGCATTCCTCTGCCCCACGCCGCCTACGCGGTCCCGACCTACTACATCGTCGCGCCGGCAGAAGCCAGTTCCAACCTCGCGCGATATGACGGGGTGCGGTACGGGTATCGTGCGGCACTCGATGCGTCACACGCCACGCTGGAGTCGATGTACAACCGGACGCGGGACACCGGATTCGGCGAAGAGGTCAAGCGGCGCATCATGCTGGGCACGTATGCACTGAGTTCAGGCTACTACGACGCCTACTATCTGAAAGCCCAGCAGGTGCGAACCCTGATCCGGAGAGACTACGACACCGCCTTCGAGCAGGTCGACGCGGTCGCGATGCCGACGACACCCACCGCGGCGTTCGGGGTCGGGGAACGCTCCGGTGAGCCACTACAACTGTATCTGGGAGACATCTTCACGGTGAGCGCCAACCTGACCGGGCTGCCGGCGCTCAGCGTCCCGTGTGGACGTGACGGCGCAGGGCTTCCGATCGGTCTGCAACTGGTGGGCCGGGCCTTCGACGAGGCCACGTTACTGCGTGTGGCGGCGCGCTATGAACAGGACGCACCGTGGTGGAAGACCCCTCCTCCTGGCGCCTCGGGCTAGGTGTGGAATCTCAACGGGTTGTCCCCGGTCAGACCGATTCGGCTGATGGGCGACCGGTTTGTTCGAGGAGTTCTGGCGTTTTGAGCTGATCGGCGGGACCACGGGGCACATCGGGCGACAGGTAGCGGGCGCCCGACCCGAGTCGGTCGTCCAGACTGCGCACTACCAGGCTCTCTTTGCCGATGGTGCGGTGCTTGGTAAAGCCGACAAGCACGCAAAAGCCGATGAAGACGCAGAGCAGGAAGACGACTGATATTCCCAACCCCAACAGCAGGCCCATCACCAAAGACTGAACCTCTGCGGCGCTCACGATTCCGCCTCAGGAATGTCGCCGGGCACCTCGTAGGTGACAAGGCCCTGGCCCACCTCTTCCATCGCGATCCACTCCATCCGATTCGGAGACGGAGGAAGCTCACCGGTGTCCGGGTCGGGTCGAAGTTGTTCCAGCCGCGGCAAGGCGCCGCGGCGCAGTTGCTTGGCCCGCTGGGCCGCCACATCGACAAACAGGAATCTGTTGGTAATGGGTGGCATCAGCGTCTCCGGAATACGGGGCATCGCCACGGTCCGGACCGGAGTCGCTTCTTCGGTATCGTCGCCGAGCAGTGGATCGAATTCGTCGTTCATGGTCAATGAATCGTACTCCAAAACCGGCGCGCCGTCGACTGTATCGGCAACCCGCCACACTGCATCCCGGCTGGTCGGCGATGCTCTTCGGTCGCACATGCGCCCTCGTCACGCCGTGCCAGCCGGGTGCTCGTCTCGGTGCCACGCGGGGTGCCACCATGGTCTGCTACGCCGCCTTGACCGCGATACGATGCGGTTTGGCCTCGTCTTTCTGAGGCAACCGCACCCGCAGGGTGCCGGCCTTGTGCTCGGCAGTGACCGCCTCGGTGTCGACGGTCCGCGGGAGGGTGAACGAACGGCGGAAGCTGCCATACGGCCGCTCCGACCGATACATGCGGGTCCGGTCTACGTCGCCGTCGACTTTGCGCTCGCCCGAGATCGTGAGCATGCCGTTCTCGAACGTGACGCTCACGTCCGCCGGGTCGACACCGGACAGGTCGGCGCTGACCACCAGGGTGTGGTCGTCAGTCTCGTAGACATCCACCGCCGGTACCCAGCCCGACTCCGGTCCACCCTCGCCGGCCGTCGCCAGCGCAGTCCTCCAGACCTGATCGATGGGCGAATGTACTACCGAAAGCTCACGAAACGGATTCCAGTGCACGAGTGACATATCTGCTCCTCCTTGAAGACCTGACGTTTCTGGTTCCTGGCGCGTCGCCCATCGCAATGTCGAGGGGGTCTGCCGCCACAGCGTGGACAATCTTACTAACAACATCACCGTGTGTCAATAATATTATCTGAGTTGTTTATTATCATATTCTTGATCGAAGCCCTCGCAACGCAACGAAAACCGCTCCAATGAAGATCTCACTCGCGAGATCGGACCTGTTGTATCCCACTGCCCTGTGCGAACATGAAGCACATGGTCGTCGCCCCGCTGTTCCGTTGCCCCGTGCCGACCGTCCCCGCTGAGCGCGCTGACTCGTGAAGATCCTCTTCATCGGCGACATCGTCGGAAAACCTGGGCGCACCCTGACACGGGAGGCCGTTCGAAATCTGGTCGCCTGTTGTCAGGTAGACCTGGTCATCGCGAACGTGGAGAACGCCGCCGGTGGCAACGGCATCACGCGAACCATCGGCGACGCCATCCGGGACATGGGTGTCGACGTGATGACCTCCGGCAACCACGTGTGGGACAAGCGGGAGGCCCTCGATTACATCGAACTGGAACCCCGGCTCGTCAGACCGGCAAACTACCCTGTCGGAGCGCCCGGTGCAGGCCACGTCGTGGCCACCGCGCGTTCAGGCGACGCGGTCGCCGTCATCAACGTCATGGGGCGCGTCTTCATGGCTCCGCTCGACAATCCGTTCACGGTGGTGCGTGCCGAGATCGCCGCGGTGCGGGCGCAGGCACGCCTCGTTTTCGTCGACTTCCACGCCGAGGCCACATCCGAGAAGATTGCGATGGGATGGCACCTCGACGGACAGGTCACCGCCGTGGTCGGAACCCACACCCACGTACAATCGGCAGATGAGCGGGTGCTGCCCGGGGGCACCGCCTATATCACCGACGTTGGCATGACCGGGCCACACGACTCGGTGATTGGCGTCGACAAGAGGGTTGTCTTGAACCGTTTCCTGACCGGTATGCCGGGCCGCTTCGAGACCGCCAGCGGCGACCCGCGGCTCCACGGCGTGATCGTCAGCGCCGACGCCGCAACCGGCCGCGCCACCGCTATCGAGCGCCTGAACCTGTCCCAGACCGCTATCGAGGCGATGTCCCCGACCCCGGAGACATCCAAGTGACTGGATCCCCGCGGCTCCCGTTCGGTGAACCGGCCTCCCGTCGCGCGGCGGTGCGAGAGGTCGTCACGATTACCGAGCTGACCTCACGGATCAGGGCCATCCTGGAGTCGACGTACACCGAAGTGTGGGTGGAAGGCGAGATCGCGAACAGCCGTCTCTGGAAAACGGGGCACCTCTATTTCACGTTGCGCGACGAACATGCGCAAATCAGGGCGGTGATGTTCCGGTCGGCGGTTAGAAATCTACGCTTCACTCCCGAAGACGGGCTGCGGGTGGTCGCCCGCGGGCGGGTCTCGGTGTACGAACCGAAGGGTGAGTATCAGATCGTCTGCGAGCAGCTTCAGCCTCAGGGAATCGGCGCACTGCAGGTCGCGTTCGATCAGCTCAAGCGCGCACTGGAAGCCGACGGCGCGCTCGACGCCGCCCGCAAACGCGCGTTGCCGCTGCTCCCGCGGCAGATCGGGGTCGTCACGTCCCTGGACGGCGCGGCGCTGCGCGACATCCTGAAAGTGCTGTCCCGGCGGCATCCAACGGCCCACGTGGTCATCTACCCCGCGCGGGTTCAGGGAGAGGGCGCCGCCGGACAGATCGCGCGGGGCATCGCGCAACTCGCGCGTTGCGACGGTGTCGACGTCATCATTGTCGGTCGAGGGGGCGGTTCGCTCGAAGACCTCTGGGCCTTCAACGAAGAACCGGTCGCCCGCGCCGTCGCGGCAGCGGCGGTGCCGGTGATCTCGGCGGTCGGCCACGAGATCGACGTGACCATCTGCGATCTGGTCGCCGATGTGCGCGCCGCCACACCATCGGCCGCGGCAGAGATTGTCGTCGCTGGCCGCGCCGAGTTGGTGAGCCGGATCGACCGGCTGACCGGCCGGCTCCGCGCGACCGTGTTGGACCTGCTCCGTCGAGACCGCACCCGGGTGCTCGAACTCGACCGGCGGCCCGGACTTGCCGGCTGGCCGGCGCGGCTCGCGGGTCACGGCCGCCACACCGCGGACCTGACCCACGCCCTGACCAGCGCCGCCCGCGCGGCGACCGCCACCCGGCTGCGCCGGCTGCACGCGGCCCGAACCGGGCTCGAAGCCCACGAGCCGGGGCGTCGGCTCGAAGCGTCACGCACCCGATTGGTGGTCGCTCGCGAACGGCTGGGAGGCATACTGGGCCAACGCCGCCAGGAACTCAAGGGTCAGGTCGCCGACCTGACCGGGCGCCTCGAAGCATTGAGCCCGCTGGGGGTCCTGGCCCGCGGCTACGCGGTCTGCTGGGATGCCGACCGGACCAGAATCCTCCGCGACGCCGCAACCGTCGCGATCGGCGACGAGGTCGCGATCAGACTCGATCGCGGTCAACTCACCTGCCAGGTAACCGACAAGGACTGACACATCCCGATGGAGCAGAACATCAAGGACTTCGAATCGGCGATCGGCGAGTTGGAGACTATCGTGCAACGCCTGGAAGGCGGCAACCTTTCACTCGAGCAGTCTCTTGAGCTCTTCGAGCGCGGCGTGCAGCTTTCGCGGTTCTGTCACGCCCGGCTCGAGGACGCGGAGCGGCGGATCGAGCTGTTGACCGACCGCGGCGACCGGGCGCCTGCCCCGGAGCACCTGGCGGCGTCACTCGATGACGATGGAGCGTGACCGGCGTGCTCGACTTCGATTGCTATCTCCGTGCCCGGCGCGCCGACATCGAGACGGCCATCGAGGCAGAGCTACCGGCGCCGCCGGCGTGTCCCCCGCTCATTGCCGAGGCGATGCGATACAGCCTGCTGGCCGGCGGAAAGCGGTTGCGCCCGATCTTGACGCTGGCAGCCGCTGAGGCGGTGCTCGAACGACACAGCGCCGGTACACGGCAGACGGCTGTCTGTCTGCCGTTGGTGATGAGGGGCGCGTGCGCGGTCGAACTGATCCACACCTACTCGCTTGTCCACGACGACCTGCCCTCGATGGATGACGACGACCTGCGGCGTGGTCGGCCCACGGCGCATGTGGTGTACGGCGAAGGCACTGCAGTGCTGACCGGCGACGCGCTGCTGACCCAGGCCTTCCAGATATTGGCGCGCCAGCAACCTCACGATCCACCGGGAAGCGAGGAACGCCAGTTGCGGGCGTTGGCGCGTCTGGCCGAGGCCGCGGGCGCCTGCGGCATGGTTGGCGGACAGGTACTCGATCTGGCGGCCACCGGCACCATACCGGCCACCACGGACGACACCGGATCGGCGACCGCGGACGCGGCGATACGTGAGATGCACGAACGCAAGACGGGAGCCCTGATCGGTGCGGCCGCGGTCACGGGTGCCATCCTGGCCGGGGGCGACCAGCGCACTATTCTGGCGGTCGACGAGTACGCCGCGCAACTCGGTCTGGCGTTCCAGATCGTCGATGACATTCTTGACGTCGAAGGCAGCGCAGAAAACTTGGGAAAGACAGCCGGCAAGGATGCCGCCGCCGGTAAATCGACCTACCCTGCGATTCATGGACTCGAGCGGTCACGGGAGCTCGCCGCCGAGGCGGTGACCGCCGCGCGACGCGCACTGGCCGGCGCCGAACTGAGTGGACACCTGGGTGACATTGCAGACTGGGTCGTTGCACGCAACCACTGAGCCCACCCCATCGTGCACGCCACCTCACCGGCGCCTCGTGTCAGACTCGATACACTGCTCCACACACGCGGACTCGTGGAGTCACGCACGCGGGGCCGGGCGCTGATCATGGCCGGTCTGGTCCGGGTCGACGGTCAAACCGTATCGAAAGCGGGCGCACTCGTGCGGGAGGACGCCGAGCTTGTACTCGACACCCCGGTTCATCCGTATGTCGGGCGTGGCGGGATAAAGCTGGCGTACGCGCTCGATCGGTTTTGCGTCGACACCGTGAACGTGGTCGCGCTCGATATCGGCGCCTCGACCGGGGGATTCACCGACGCGCTGCTGCAAAGGGGGGCGGCCAAGGTAGTCGCACTGGATGTGGGACACGGACAGTTGCACTGGCGCTTGCGCCAGGACCCGCGCGTCGTGGTGATGGAACGCACCCACATCGCCACGGTCGCTCGCGACGCATTTCCCACTGTTGATCACCAGTTCGACCTGATCTGCATTGACGTGTCCTTCATTTCGATCCGCTACTTCATCGACCGATTGCCGGCACTGTTGCGGCGTGACGGCAATCTCATCGCGCTCGTCAAACCGCAGTTCGAGGTCGGACGCGCCGACGTCGGACGGGGCGGGCTGGTCAAGGATCCGGCGCTGCATGCGCGGGCCGTGGCGGATGTGACGGGGGCCGCCGCTGGGGTAGGATTGACCTGCGTCGCCATGGTGCGCTCGCCGATTACCGGCGCTGAAGGCAACCATGAGTTCCTGTTGCATCTGCGACACGCCGTTGAAGCCTGATGTGTGCCGACGCGCTCCGACCGGCCGACGCGATCAACCCGATCACCTGCGTTGGTATCGTCGCCCGGGCGGGCCTGCGTGACGCGGCGCCGGTCGTCCGGGACATCGTCGACTGGCTGACCCGGCGGAATCTGACCCCTGTCGTCGAGCGGGCGACGGCCGAACTGGCTGATCTCACGGCGGTGTCGACGGCCGTGTCAGACAGGCTGCCGGACATTTCCGACCTGGTGCTGGTTCTCGGCGGCGACGGTACGCTCCTCGGCATGGCCCGCCGGATTGCCGCGGCCGAGGCGGACCCGCCGATACTCGCGGTCAACTTCGGCAGCCTCGGATTCCTGACGGAGACCACACTCCCGGAACTCTTCGATGCACTCGCCTCAGTGGTCGACGGCCGTGCGCGTATTGACGAGCGCCGCATGCTGCAGTCCCACACGCTCCGCGACGGTGTGGTGATCGACGAACAGATAGTGCTGAACGACGTGGTCATCACCAAGAGCGCCTTGTCAGGCCTGCTCGATCTGTCGGTATCGGCGGGTGACCAGTTCGTGGCGCGTTTCCGGGCCGACGGGCTGATTGTGGCGACGCCCACCGGGTCGACTGCCTACAACCTGGCGGCCGGGGGTCCGATCGTGCACCCGCTCGTCAATGCGGTCGTGCTTACACCAATCGCTCCGCACGCTCTGACCAACCGTCCGGTCGTGCTGCCCGAGTCTGCGGCGATCCGGATTCAACCGGAGTTGGCGACTCGCCCCGGCGCTGCCTTCGCCAGTTTCGATGGCCAGACTGGTTTCGAACTCATGCAAGGCGACACCGTGGTCGTGAAGACGGCGGACCGCCCCCTGCGCATGATTCGCGCGGCGGCGCGCCCCTATTTCGCCGTCCTCCGCGAGAAACTCCGTTGGGCGGAGCGGTGACCCGCGTGGCCGGTGGCGATCCGATCTGCCGCGCCAATTCGAGTCCTCTTGTAGCCGTGGTGTCCGGCCGCAATCTGGAGGGTCACCTGCGCACACATCGTCGCGGCTGACACCGAGACGGCATATTCATGACTCCATTCGCGCTCGACGGGCTCGACCACCTCCCCCCCCGTATTGAACGGCTCGGTGAGCTCGCATTCGATCTCTGGTGGACCTGGAATCCGAATGCCCGCAACGTATTCCGAAGACTCGACTACACACTGTGGCGCGCAACCGCCCACAACCCGGTTCGCATGCTCCGCCTGCTCCCCGCCGAGCGCCTGATTGACGCCTCACGGGACCAGACGTTCCTCGACCTCTACGACAAAGCCCTCACCGACCTCGACCCTACTCGCCGTGCTACCGGGAGCTGGTGGAGCAGGCGGATGCCGGATCTTCCGGGACGGTCGATCGCGTATTTCTCCGCCGAGTTCGCGCTGCACCAGTCATTGCCGATCTACGCGGGCGGGCTTGGGGTACTGGCCGGGGACATCTGCAAGGAAAGCAGCGACCTCGGACTACCGATGCTCGGTGTCGGGTTCATGTATCCGCAGGGCTACTTTCACCAACATCTCTCCGCGGACGGCTGGCAGCGGGAGAGCTACGAGAAGCTGACCTGGGCCGACGCTCCTGTGACTCCTGCCATCACCCCGGGGGGCCGGCCGTGTGTCGTCACGGTGCCGCTCGGCAATAGGACGGTGAAGGTGTCGGTCTGGCGCGTTCGACTTGGTCGCACCAAGCTGTATCTTCTCGACACCGGTCTCGAAGAAAACGCCCCCTGGGATCGCGAGCTGTCTGCACGGCTCTACGGCGGCGATACCGAGACGCGGATCCAGCAGGAAATCATCCTCGGCGTTGGAGGGGTGCGCGCGCTGCGGGCGATGGGATCGAACCCAATCGTCTGGCACCTCAACGAGGGGCACGCCGCCTTCGTGGCGCTCCAGCGCATGCGCGAGATGATTGAGAAGGGAAAGGGCTTCGACGCGGCGCTCGCCGAAGTACGGCGTACGACGGTGTTTACGACCCACACTCCGGTCCCGGCCGGACACGACACCTTTCCATTTCAACTCGTCGAGTCTCACCTCGCCGGCTGCTGGGGAACGCTCGGCAGCCACCGCGAGGCGTTCCTGAAGCTTGGCAACTATGACAACGGCAGCGGCCCACGGTTCAACATGACCGCTCTGGCACTTCGCACCGCGGGACAGGTCAACGCGGTCAGCCAGCTCCATGCCGATGTCACCCGAGACATGTGGGCGCCGATCTGGTCCGATCGCGCGGGCGCGGAACACCCGGTGCGTGCACTCACAAACGGCATCCATGTCGGTACGTGGGTGGCGCATCGACTCGCCCTCCTCTTCGATCGGTACTTGGGCGCCCACTGGCGCGACCAACAGGACGACGCGCTCTGGGACCGCGTGCTGAAGATTCCTGACGCCGAGCTGTGGCACGTACGCCAGGAGTTGCGACGGTTTCTCTTCGACTTCATCCGCGAGCGTGCGCGCCAGCGGTGGACGGACGAGCGGGTGGGCGCAGGTCAGGTGCTCGTGGCCGGTACGCTGCTCGACCCGAATGCGCTCACCATCGGCTTCGCCAGACGATTCACCGGGTACAAACGGCCGGAACTCATCTTCAACAATCCCGATCGACTCAGCCGCATTCTCAACGCTCCCGACCGTCCGGTCCAGATCATCTTCGCCGGCAAGGCCCACCCGGCCGACGACCCGGGCAAGCATCATTTGCAGCATGTGTACCAACGTGCGCTGGACGCCGGTTTCGCCGGCCGGGTGGCGTTCGTCGACGACTACGATCTGCACGTCGCCCACTTCGTGGTCCAGGGATGCGACGTGTGGCTGAACAACCCGCGGAAACCGCTGGAAGCGAGCGGTACCAGCGGCATGAAGGCGGCCATCAATGGAGTGCCGCATCTGAGCATCGCCGACGGCTGGTGGGCCGAAGGCTACACAGGCGACAACGGGTGGATCATCGACGGCGGCGTACACGTCGACGAGGCCGCCACCGACGATGCGGACGCCGCCGCGCTCTACACGCTGCTCGAACGTGACGTGGTACCGGCCTTCTACGACCGAGACAGCGACGATCTACCTCGGCGATGGTTGCCGATCGTGCGCCAGGCGATCAGGACGGTGGCGCCCAACTTCACCACCCGCCGGGTCGTGAAGGAGTATGTTGAGCAGATGTACGCCCCGGCCATCCGAAACAGCAGACCCTGAGAGACCGCGCCGCGCCTGATCGACGGTCAGCGGCTGCTGATCTGCGGGTGGTGGATGATCTGGATGGTATTTCCATCCGGGTCGAGGAGATACAGTGACCGGGCGCCGTCCCGATGGGTGCGGGGTCGGGCCTTGAGCGGCACACCGTTATCTTCGAGAAAGGCGGCCCAGCGGTCCACATCATCGGGCGCCCGCACGAGCAGACCCAGGTGGTCGAGCCGTCCTTCTTCGAGCGAACACCCAGGATCCGCACGGTGCAGCGCCAGGTTGTCGCTGCCCGACGTCAGATAGATGTTGTCGGCATCCGGCTCCCATTCGACGTCGAAGCCGAGCCGATCGACGTAAAAGCGCTTCATTTCGTCGAACGCCTTGGCAAACAGCGCCAGGTGCCGCAGACCCAGGTGCGGTGGCCGCTCGTGCATTCGAACAGTGTAGCAAGGCATTCGTTCGGCCGGGCGCAGGTCGATGTAGCCCCGCTGCAGACGCCCACCCGGGCACCTGCTAAGATTGCCCGGATGGCTCCACGATCGGCGGCCCAGCCTCGATGCGCGCTCTGCGGCGCGAAGGATGTCTCCGAGCCGCGGGGCGAAGCGAAATACTGCCACGACTGCTGGGACAAGAAGATCGCAGTCGAGGACATCGTAGCGCGCGAATTCGCCCTCAAACGGTACATCCGGGCCCACAGCGCCGAGAAATATCTCGTCTACCACTCGACACTGAAACGGCCGTGCGGTCAGGTAATCGTCGTCGACGACGGGTACGATCTGTTCCTGACGCTTGTGCTGTATCCCAGCTTCGCCTGGGAGGAGTCTGCGTATCACCTGGAAGGCGACCCCGAAGGCCGCTCCTTCGCTGACATCCTGGTCGATGTCGTCGCCGCAGAGATCATCGAACCCTGGGGAGGGGGCAAGTGGCATCTGGAGATTTTTCGTTCCAGTCATGCGGAGCCGGAAGACTGGAACGGTGAAATGTAAGCCGGTTGAGGTTTTGGACGACGCACAATATAATTCGCGCGTACGTGTTCGTGTCAAGGCAATGCGGAGGTCAGGAATGAGACGCCTGAGAATTGCGGCGCTGCTCGGTGTATTGATGGCAGGTGTGGTCGCGGTCGGCTGCGCGGGAGAGGAAGTCGTTGAAGAGAACCTCGTGGAGATGGCGGCCCCGACGGTCCAGCTCCGTCCGCTCCTCAATGCTGTGGATGACGATTCCCGCATCGTTGCGGCCATCCGCGGGCCGGGGAACATCGGCTACCTGGTGCCGCAGACGCGCCGGCAGGGTGGTGACATCGTCACCACGTTCCGCATCAAGAACGTGTCCGATGGGCCCATGGCCGGATTCACGGTGAACGAGTTCTGGTACGACGCCGGCGGCGAGGTGTTGACGGGCGGTCAGTATCGGATGCGGCGGCCGCTGATGCGGGACGAAGTGATCGAGATCACCTTGCGCACGCCAGGGAACGCGGGAGCCACCCGCAGCAACTACGAGTTCAGCCATCAGAACGGTGTCGTCGAGGCGACCGAATTCGACGAGATGGAAGACCCGACGGCGATCGTCGACGACGGCGTGTTGACAGAAGTCGAAACCGAAGAAGAGGAAGAAGCGCAGTAGCGCTCCTCCCGCGGTCGTCACCCCGGGCCCGAGGGTGGTCGGTTCGCGAGCGCGATGCTGTCGGGGCCCGCGGGCCACGCCTCCGGTCGCGGGCGGTCCAAGTCGCGCCGCCCACGGGCTCGCTCGCTGTGAATTCGTCGAAGCCTCAAGACATCTGCCGTTCCGGACGGGACGCCGGCCGGATTCACCGCCGTCTTCCGACCTTCACGCGACGTACGGCGTCATACTCGATAGATGATGACGATTGAGGCGCCGGCCGACGGAGTACCCGCTGCTATACTCGGCGCCATGCCGCTGGATGTCGGCGCCGTGCAGGACGCGCTCCGAGAGGCCGGGGTCGACGGGTGGCTGCTCTACGACTTCCACGGCTCCAATCCAATTGCGCGCCGACTGGCCGGCCTGAGCGCGAGCGCCAAGCTGACAACCCGCCGCTGGTACTATCTGATCCCGGGCCGGGGCGAGCCGCGCGCGCTCGTCCACGCCATTGAACGTGACCGCCTCGATCATCTGCCTGGCGACAAGGTGCAGTACGCGGGACGTCACGAGCTCGATCGCCGTCTGCACACCCTGCTGGCCGGGTGTACCTCCCTGGCGATGGAATTCTCGCCGGGGTGCGCGATCCCCTATGTCTCGCGGGTCGATGCGGGCACCATCGATGGGATCCGCGCGCTGGGAATCGACGTCCGCTCGTCAGGCGACCTGGTGCAGAGGTTCGAGGCGGTCTGGGATGCCGCAGCGCTTGCCGCGCATCAATCGGCCTCGGCGGCGCTGTATTCCATCAAGGATCAGGCGTTCGCGATGGTGACCGACCGGATGCAGGACGGCGTCCAGGTATCCGAACTCGAGGTCCAGGACGCCATGGTCACCTGGTTCGAGGAGGAAGGATTGATCAGCGACTCGCGTCCGGTCGTCGCAGCCCAGGAGAACGCTGGTGACCCTCATTACCTGCCGACCCGCGACCGGCACCGGGTCATTGGCACGGGCGAGGTGCTGCTGCTCGACCTGTGGGGCAAGCTGACCGTACCGGGCGCCGTGTATGCGGACATTACCTGGATGGGATACACCGGCGCGGCCGTACCGACTCGATACGCCGAAGCGTTCGCCGTGATCCGCGACGGCCGCGACGCCGCGGTCGACTGTGTGAACGAGGCGGTCGTTGCCGGACGCGGGTTGCGAGGCTGGGAGGTCGATCGCGTCGTTCGCGATCGGATCGACGGCGCAGGTTTCGGCGATCGATTCGTGCATCGCACCGGGCACAGCCTGGGAGAAGAGGTGCACGGGAACGGGGTGCACCTGGACGACTTCGAGACTCACGACGATCGGCAGCTCCTGGCGGGCACCGCGGTCACGGTCGAACCCGGCGTGTATTTCGAGGATTTCGGACTGCGCACCGAGATCAACCTGTACGTGGGACACGACTCGGCGACCGTCACCGGCCCGCGGCAGACGGAGATTCGCATGTTGAGAAACGGAAAGTAGGTAGTGGAGGAAGGAATGGCTACAGGCAGGAACACTCTGTTCTCCGGAGCCCTGATCGCCGTGACGGCGACGGCGATCGGACTCGTGATCGCGTCCAGGCTGGATTTGGTGCCGAGTTCGGCCGCGCATACGTTTCAAACGTCGCAGACCGCCCCCGCGGCGGCGTTGCCGGCCGTGAACACGGCGCCGATCACCGGTCAGTTGACGGCAACCACCTTCCGGGACATCGCCGCGGCCCAGAGCCCGATGGTGGTCAACATCCAAACGGAAACGCGGCGGAGCGGCGAAGACCGGAACCCGCTCTTCGGGGGCGGAGGGAACAACGACGAATTGTTCCGCCGCTTCTTCGGAGACCCCAGCGACGAGGGCTTCTCGGAATCGGCCGGCACCGGTTTCGTAGTCGACCGCGCAGGCTATATCGTCACCAACAACCACGTCGTCGACGGCGCCGCGAAGATCAACGTGTCCTTCCTCGATGACGATGAGTTGTATGAAGCGGAGGTGGTCGGCCGTGACCGCTTGACCGACAGCGCCCTGCTTCAGCTTGTCGAGCGGCCGGAGTATCAGTTGTCCGTGGCCACGTTCGGCGACTCCAGCCAGATGCAGGCCGGCGACTGGGTCATCGCCATCGGCAACCCGTTCAGCCACGGTCACACGGTGACGGTGGGGGTCGTCAGCGCCGTGGGTCGTCCATTCTCGCAGATTCGGGGGCGCCCGCAATCGGTGATCCAGACCGACGCGGCGATCAACCCGGGCAACTCGGGCGGCCCCCTGCTCAACCTTCGCGGGGAGGTCATCGGGATCAACACGGCCATCGTCAGCGATCGGCCAAGCAACCTCGGCATCGGCTACGCGGTGCCCAGCAATACGGTCCGCGATCTGCTGCCGCAACTGCGCACGGGCCGGGTTACCCGCGGGGTCATCGGCGTCGAGATCGAACAGGTCACCGAGTGGGACTATGAGGAGCACGGACTCGACGAGCCGATCGGCGTCCTTGTTGCGCAGATCGAGTCGGGCCTCCCGGCCGACGACTCGGACCTCGAATTACTCGACGTGATCGTCAGCTTCGACGGTGACCGGGTGAACGATACGGAAGACCTGGTGGAGAAGGTCGTGAACACGGCCCCGGGCACCGTGGTTGATCTGGGCGTCTACAGGAACGGTTCGCGGATGACCGTCCCGATCAGAGTCGGAGAACTGGACCTGGACAGCACGGGCCGACCGGCCGTGGTCGATATCGAGGACATCAACACCGGTTTCGGCATGCGCCTCCAGAACCTGACCGCGGACATCGTTCGGGAGCTGCGGCTGGAAGCGGGGACCACCGGCGCCCTCGTCCGCAGCATCGCTCCTGGTGGTGCGGCTCAAAACGGCGGCATTGTTCCCAACGACGTGATCACCGCCGTCAACCGCGTACCCGTCAACAACGCCGCCGACGCCACGCGGGAGTTGAACCGGATTCAGACGGACCGCGCGGCGTTGCTGTTGATCGTGCGCGGGGATGAAGAGCGTATCGTCCGGCTGCGCAAGGACTAGCAGCAGCCCGTGGTAGAACGGCGCAGATCATCGCGAGGCAAGACCTCCTGACGTGCACTCTCCATGACGCTCCGCGAGTTGGTCGTTGAGCGGATCCGCACCGACGGACCGCTGACGATCGCGGAGTTCATGGACCTCGCGCTGTATCACCCCACACTCGGCTACTACACCCGTGCGTCCCGGCGGACCGGGCGCACGGGCGACTTTTTCACGAGCGTCGATGTCGGCCCGCAGTTCGGTGCGCTGCTGGCCGCGCAACTCGACGAGATGTTCCGCCTGCAAGGCGCCGCCGCCACGGATCGGTTCGACATCGTGGAGGTGGGCGCGGGGAACGGGCAGTTGGCGCGGGACATTCTTGATGCGGCGGAGTCCGCGTTTCCGGAGATGTACGCCTCGATCCGGCTGGTGCTCGTCGAGACCAGCGCCGCCGCACGGGCGGCGCATCCCGACATGCTCGGCCATCACCTTCCGCGCCTGGCGGACTCGGCCGACACCCTGCCGGACAGGGTGTCCGGGGTCATTCTGGCCAACGAGCTCCTGGACGCCTTGCCGACGCATGGCGTAGCGATGACCCGCTCCGGGTTGTGCGAGGTATTCATCGACCTTGATGACGGCCGGTTCATCGAACGCGCCGGAACGCCGTCGACCCCGGAGCTCGCCAGCTACCTGACGCGCCTCGAGGTAACGCTGTCCCCCGGCTGGCGCGGCGAAGTGAATCTGGCGGCCATGGACTGGGTTCGCCACGCGGCCCGTTGTCTCTCGCGGGGATTCATGATGCTGATCGATTACGGCCACGCGGCGGACGAACTCTATTCCGACACACACGGAGCAGGCACGCTGACCACGTTCCGCCGCCACCTCGTCGACACGACCGAGCACGATCCGGATCAGCCGAACGGCCCGGCATGGCTGGCGCATCCCGGCGAGCAGGACATCACGTCCCACGTGGACTGGACCTCCGTCGTGGACACCGCGGAGACCGAAGGGCTCGAGTTGCTCGGGTTCCCGGACCAGTCCCGTTTTCTGCTCGGGCTCGGCGCGCTCGACGATTCACCGACCGGGTCCGATCGGCGATCCCTCGAGCGACGGCTGGCGTTGAAGACCCTGCTGGTCCCGGGAGGGCTCGGCAGCACGCATCGTGTGCTCCTCCTGGGCAAAGATGTCGGATCGCCGGCCTTGCGGGGCGCCTCGTTCCAGACCCGGACACGTGCGCAGCCTCGTGTGGACCATCCAGCATGACCGACACAATCGAACGCGAAATCAAGCTGCCCTACACCGATCCGGACGCGGCCCGCCGCGCCGTGCTGGCGGCGGGTGTATCCCCGCTACGCCCGCGCCGGCTGCAGAGGGACTATCTCCTTGATCGGAAGACGGACACACTTCAGGATCGCCACTGCACGTTGCGAGTACGTGTCGACGGAGACCGTGCGTTTCTGACCTTCAAGGGCGCACCGGAGCCAGGCCCGATGAAGGTGCGGGAAGAGCTCGAAACCACGGTCGGCGACGGTGCGTTGTTGATCGAGCTGTACGCCCGGCTCGGCTTTCACGTCTGGTTCCGGTACCAGAAGTTCCGGGAGGAGTTCCAGCGCGGCGCCCTCGTCGTCACCATCGACGAATCTCCGATCGGGACGTTCGTCGAGCTCGAGGGAGCAGAGAACGACATTCTGCGCATGGCGTCCGACCTCGATCGCTCGCCATCCGATTTTGTGCGTGACTCATATCTGGCGCTGTTCCGGAAACACCAGGCCGTACACGGGCTCGGCACGCGCGACATGCTGTTCGACGCACTGTGACCGCGACGATGCCTCCCGTCCTCGTGCTGGCCGCCGGCCTCGGGAACCGCCTTCGTCCGCTGACGTTCTGTCGCGCCAAGGCCGCCGTGCCGGTGGCCGGGATTCCGCTCATCGCCCGGCACACGATGCGCCTGGCGGCCCAGGGCATCGAAGACATCGTCGTAAACCTGCATCATCGCCCGGAAAGCATCGCGGCCGCGCTCGGAGACGGCGTCGCGCTTGGCTGCCAAGTGCGGTATTCGTGGGAACGTGTCGTGCTCGGTTCGGCCGGCGGTCCGCGCCATGCGCTTCCGTTACTGGGAGATCGGTTCTTCCTGATCAATGGCGACACGCTTTGCGACATCGACCTCGAACAACTGTACGAGGCGCATCGCGCGCGCGGTGCACTGGTCACGCTGGCGGTCACCCGGAACCCGGCGCCCGAACGATACGGAGGTGTCGTGACGGACACTGACGGGTGGATCACCGGTTTCGCCGGCGCCGGCGACCGCCGCCGGCCGCTTCATTTCGTCGGCATCCAGGTAGCCGAGGCCACCGTATTCGGCAATCTTCCCGACGGCGTCCCGGCTGCGTCGATCGGTGGGCTGTACGATGCTCTGCTCCCCGCGAAGCAAATCGCCGCCCACCTCGTCGACGACCGGTTTCTTGATGTCGGCACCCCGGCCGACTACCTGACCGCCACCCGTGTGTTGGGTGCCACAGCAGAGGCCAAGTCCGATTCGTCGGTGGGCGTACGGTGCGTCATCGACCCGTCGGCTCGTGTGATCTGTTCGGTACTCTGGAATGACGTGACGATCGGGTCGGATTGCCGGCTGACCGATTGCGTGGTCACCGACGGAGTTCAGTTGCCAGACGGTTCGACGCTCGACCGGCAGGCGGTGGTGCTGATGCCGAAGGACACCGCACAGGCGATGGACATTCCGGGAGCGAAACGGATCGGCGATCTCCTGATCGTTCCCATCGAGCACGCGCCGAGCGCGTGAGGGTTTCCGTTACCGATGCCGTTCCCCGAGACAGCGACACACCGACGGGTCGCGACCTACCTCGAACGCTCCGGACATGGTGACGACTGCCGGGTAACGCCACTGCACGGGGATGCCTCCAATCGGGCGTACATGCGCGTGACCCGAGATGGGGCCTCTCTCTTCGTTCTCGCCGTGCATCCCGCTCCGTTCGATCCTGCAACGCTCAGGCAACTGGCGGTCGGGGCCACGCTCACGCGCTTGAGCATCCCTGTTCCGGCCGTGCTGGACCACGCCGGCGATCTCGGCATCCTGGCGTTGGAAGACCTTGGCGACGACACGTTGCAGGACTGGATGCGCGCACCGGGACGAGACCCCGCCAAACTCTACCGAGACGCGATCGACATCATCGCCAGGATGCAGCGAAGTGGCGTTGCGCCGGCTGGAACCAGCCCGCCGCCGTTCGACACCGCATTCGACGTCGCCACGCTGAGCCGGGAACTGGCGTACTTTCGGTCGGAGTTCCTGGGAGCCTACCGGCAGATCGCGCTGGACGGGGCAACCGGAACCGCCCTCGACGACGAGTTCGTGGCGATCGCCGAAGAGTTGGCGGGGGAACCGCGAGTGCTGTGCCATCGGGACTTCCACAGCCGTAATCTGATGGTGCGCAACGAAGAACTGGTGGTCATCGATTTCCAGGACGCGCGGATGGGACCCGCGACCTACGATCTGGTCTCACTTCTGCGCGACTGCTACGTCGACCTCGATCCGTCGTTGGTCGCGGAACTGACGACCCGGTTCCTCGACGCCGTACCTGCCGCGCGCGCGTCCGACTTCGCGCGCCGGTTCGATCTGATGTCGGTCCAGCGGCACTTGAAGGCTCTGGGCACGTTCGGACACCAGATCGCGGCCGCCGACCGTCCCGAGTTTGCATCGTCACTTCCGCGCACGTTCGGCTATCTTCGTTCAACGCTCGGGAGCTACCCGCGATTCGGGCGATTACTCGATCTCCTGACGCCGCAGGTGCCAGAGCTGACGCCGTGAGTTCAGTCCGGACGCGCCGTGTAGGACAGGCCGAACTTCGAGCACAATAGAGGGAAGACGGATGAACCACATCGACGAGATCGCACAGTACGCTGGCCAAGCCGTGACATTGCGGGGGTGGCTGCACAACCGCCGGTCAAGCGGCCGGATTCACTTTCTGACCGTCCGGGACGGTACCGGGTTCATTCAGTCCGTCATGTCCAAGGCCGCGGTGGAGGACGATGTGTTCCAACAGGCAGGTCGCCTGAGCCAGGAAACGGCGATCGAGATCGAGGGTACCGTACGAGCGGACACCAGGGCGCCCGGCGGTTATGAGGTCGACGTGGCAGGCCTTCGGGTCATCGGACACGCGCGCGACTATCCCATCACGCCAAAGGAACACGGTGTCGACTACCTCCTGGACCGGCGCCACCTGTGGATCCGTTCGGAACGGCAACATGCCATTCTCAGAATCAGGCATACCGTGATCAACGCCGTCCGCGATTTCTTCAATTCACGGGGATTCATCCTGGCCGACACGCCGATCTTCACCCCGGCCGCCTGCGAAGGCACGACAACCCTGTTTCCCGTGTCCTACTTCGATCATTCCACCGCGTACCTGACCCAGAGCGGCCAGCTATACAACGAGGCGAACGCGATGGCGCTCGGTCGCGTCTACTGCTTCGGTCCCACGTTTCGCGCAGAGAAGTCGAAAACACGTCGGCACCTGACCGAGTTTTGGATGGTCGAGCCCGAGATGGCGTACGCGACGCTCGACGACGCGATCGAGCTGGCCGAATCGTTGATCTCGTCGGTCGTTGCGCGAGCACTCGACGAGCGCGTCCGCGAGCTCGACACGCTCGAGCGCGATCGTGGGCCGCTCGAAAGCGTCTGCACCCCGTTTCCGCGCATTACCTATGACAAGGCGGCCCAAATCCTGAAGGACCACGGTCTCCCGTTCAGGTATGGGGATGACTTCGGCGGCCCGGCTGAGACGCTGCTCGCCGAGCAATTCGATCGCCCCGTCGCCGTGCATCGATTTCCGGCCTCCACGAAGGCGTTCTACATGAAGCCAGACCCCGACCGTCCGGAACTCTCGCTTTCTGTCGACGTTCTCGCTCCGGAAGGCTACGGAGAGATCGTCGGCGGGGGACAGCGGCTGGACGACCTCGACCTGCTGCTGCACCGGATCACCGAGCACGACCTGCCGCGAGAAGCGTTTGAATGGTATCTGGATCTCCGCCGCTACGGGAGCGTGCCGCACGCCGGTTTCGGAATGGGCATCGAACGCGTGGTGGCCTGGATCTGCGGCCTGGATCATGTGCGCGATGGGCATCGAACGCGTGGTGGCCTGGATCTGCGGCCTGGATCATGTGCGCGAGACAATTCCATACCCCCGCATGCTCTACCGGTTGACGCCCTAGCAGCCCCGTGATGTTACCCTGTGCCGGGCAAAGGGCCTTCTCTTGCAGCGTCCCGCTCGTGATATAGTTCTACGGTTGCGTTCGCGGTTGAGAATGACGAGTGGGCGTCTTGGCCCACTTTTTGTTTTTCGGGGCGGTTTTTCGGGTGGATTCGCGGACCGATCATCTCGGCACGGTTCGATCGATCGCGGACCGGGTGGCACGCAGCCACGGGCTCGATCTCTTCGACCTGCAGTTTCGGCGCGAGTCGATTGGCTGGGTGCTACGGATTGTGATTGACCGTGTGGCTCCCCTCCCCAACACCCGCGGCGAAAGCGAAAGTGTGAACGTAACTGACTGCGAGGCGGTCAGTGTGGACGTAAGCGCGATTCTCGACGCCGAAGTCGCGTTCGAGCATGCCTACACGCTGGAAGTGTCGTCTCCGGGGTTGGATCGGCCGTTGCGCCACCTGGACGACTTCGTACGGTTCCGTGGCCGGCGCGTCAAGATCGTGACTTCCGAGCCGATCGACGGGCAGCGATTCGTCTCGGGCCGTATCGCTGGCGTGCAGGAGCGGACGATCGTGCTCGAAGACGGCAAGATCACGCGGCTGGTGCCAGAGGCGGCCGTCAAACGAGCGCGCCTTGAGATCGAGTTCTAGCAGCCCGTGGTGAAACCCCGCGTTGCACCGAGACCTCGTGGCAACAACGCCGCTCAGCGGGATGCAGCGTGAAACAGCAGAATTCCGCAGGGAAGCGCAGAATTCTGCGGGGATCGAATGCAGCGGGGCTATTGCCACGGGCTGCCAGGGTCACGACACGCGCGAGCCGACAGGAAGTGTAAATGAACAACGCGTTGCAGCAGACCATAGAGGCGCTGGCGAAGGAAAAGGGCATCGAAACCGATGTCATCATTAACGCGATTGAAGATGCGGTACTCACCGCGTCCCGGAAGTACTACAAGACAGAAGAGAACCTGCGCACCAAGTTCAATCCGGACACGGGGCAGGTGGAATTGTTCGCGGTTCGGCGGATCGTGGAAGACGTGACCGATCCAGCCGCCGAAATCTCGCTGGCCGAAGCTCACGATTTGTACGGCGACGAAGCCGAGGCAGGCATGGAGATCGAATTTCCCAAGCCGACCGATGTGCTGGGACGCATCGCCGCCCAGACAGCCAAACAGGTCATCTTCCAGAAGGTGCGTGAGGCCGAGCGGGAAAACGTGTTCGCCGAGTACAGCCAGCGGGTGGGCGAAGTGGTGAATGGCCTCGTCAAAGGCTTCGAGAGCGGCGACATCGTCGTCGAGATCGGACGCGTCGAAGCGCTCTTGCCGCGTCGTGAGCAGTCGCGCGCCGAGAACTATACCACCGGCGACCGGGTGCGGGCCGTGATCAAGGAAGTCAACAAGAACACGAAAGGCCCACAGATCGTTCTGTCCCGAACCGATCCGATGCTGCTGATCAAGCTGTTCGAACAGGAAGTGCCCGAGATCTACGACGGCACCGTCGTCATCCGGGGTGCTGTTCGCGAAGCGGGTGATCGGGCCAAGGTCGCGGTGGCATCTCGCGAACGGGAGGTCGACCCGGTTGGAGCCTGCGTCGGGATGAAGGGCACGCGCGTGCAGGCGATCATCCGCGAGCTGCGTGGTGAGAAGATCGACATCGTCGAGTGGTCCGAAGACGCAGCCACCTTCGTGACGAACGGCATCAGCCCCGCACGCGTGCAGCGGGTCTCCGTGGTCGACGAGGCTGATCGGGTGATCGAAGTGGTAGTCGAAGACCGCCAGTTGTCTCTCGCTATCGGCAAGAAGGGCCAGAATGTGCGGCTTGCCGCCAAACTGACCGGCTGGAAGATCGACATCAAGAGCGAAGAAGAAAAGCGTCGTGAGGTGGAGGCCCAATTCGATGGGCTAGGCGCCGAACCGGCGCCGCTGTCGGTGCCTGGACTCGACGAGGATATGGTCGAGAAACTGAATGCCGCCGGTATCGAAACCGTGGAACGAATGGTCGCGGCCAGCGCGTCGGAGTTGAGCGAGGTGCTTGGCATCTCCGAAGGAGCGGCCGAAGCACTGCGTCAAGGCGCGGAAGCCGCCACCATGGCCGCTAGCGGCGCCGTCGGCAGTGGAACCACGGAGGCAGTGCCACAAGAGGGGATTGAGCCGCTCCCCGGCGCGACCGCAGCGGTCGTCGATGCGCCTGTCTCGGAGGCGGCCCGCGCGGAGCCCACTCCCACGGCGCCAGGGCCGGAGACCGCCCGCGCCAAGGGAACGGCCCGCGAAGAGCGGACTCCCGGGAACGGATAGATATACGCGCGGCAGTACCGTGGCGACTATTGGGGACGTCAGGGGAAGATAGAGGACACACGTTGGCCACGATCCGGATTTATCAGGTCGCTGAAGTGCTCGGGATCCCGAGCAAGGAGATCATCGACCTGCTCAAGCGCGAGCATGGTATCGAGGTCAAGAGCGCCTCGAGCACCATTGAAGAGATTGTCGCCAGGCAGTTCGCCGAACGGATAGCCCGCGATCGCGATCTGAGCCTGCCGACTGGACCGTTGTTCTCTCAGAAGTCGTACTTCACCGGCAGGGGCTGGAAGGGTGGAAAGAGCACCAAACAACCTGAACCGGCGCTCCGTCCTCGGCTGGGCCCTCCCCGTTTGGTCAAGTCTCCCAAGATTGTCCCTCCACCGGTGGCGGAAGAGGACGCCCAGGCTGTTCCGGAGTCCGCACCGATAACGCCGCCTGCTGCGACTGAAACGACACCTGCACCAGAACAACCTTCCGCTCCGACCACGGTGCAACAGCCCCCGGCTCGACCGATGGTTGCGGAACCAGCGGCCGTTTCCGAACCGAAAGCTCCAGCGGCGCCGCCAGCGGCCATTGAAGTTTCGGATCCGCCAGTTTCGACACCCTCCGTTGCGGCTCCCTCGGTTCCAGCGCCACCCGTTGCTGCTGCGTCCGTCGCGGGTGCCCCCGTGTCAACGCCGTCTGTTGCGGCGCCACCCGCGCCGGCTCCGTCATTAGCAACTCCGCCCGTGCCGGATGCGCCGATTGCACCGGCGCCCGTTCCGGGTGCGCGCGAGACAGAGCCGGGACCGGCGGCCCAGACACGGGTGACACCCACCGGCCGGGTCGTACCACCGACCATGCGGTTGCGGGTCGAAACGGACGCACCCTCGCTGAAACCGCCGGCGCCAAAGACCACGACGACACCGAACCTCGTCAAGCCGGCGCCTGCACCCAGCCGGGTCGCGCCGCAACGTCCCCGACCTGGCTCTCGTCCCATCGCCGCTGCTCCGCGGCCAAGTACGCCAGCCGGGGGACCGCATCCGGTGCCGTCCCATCCTGCGCGACCGCCGGCCGGCCGGCCGGCTGCCCCGGCCGTCGGCTACCGGCCGCAGTTCAGGCTGCCCCCACGTCCGCCCGGTGGACGCAAGCGACGGCCGCCTCGGCCCTCGACGCCGTACACACCGGCGCCGCCGCCGCCGATCACGCGGACCCTCTCGCTGGCCGAAGGCATGACGGTCAAGGATTTGGCCGACAAGCTGGAACTGAAAGCCAAAGATGTACTGAAGAAACTGATCGAGCGCCGGATGATGATGACCATCAACACGACGCTGGACACCGAGACCGCCACGATGGTGGCGCGTGAATTCGGCGCCGACGTCGAGATGCGCTCATTCGAAGAAGAGATTTCGGAAGTCGAGTCCAGCGCGGCCCAGGCAGGCGATCTGGTCGCGCGGGCGCCGGTCGTCACTGTCATGGGGCACGTTGACCACGGCAAGACGACGCTGCTCGACGCCATCCGTCACTCACGCGTGGCCGAGCGCGAGGCTGGCGGTATCACTCAGCACATCGGCGCGTATTCTGTCGAGATCAACAACAGGCGCATCGTGTTTCTCGACACCCCAGGTCATGAGGCGTTCACTCTGATGCGTGCTCGCGGCGCACGAGTGACCGACATCGTCATCCTGGTTGTCGCGGCCGATGATGGCGTCATGCCGCAAACCAGAGAAGCGATCGATCACGCGAGGGCCGCCGACGTACCGCTGATCGTGGCGATCAACAAGATTGACAAGGCGAACGCGAACTCGGAACGGGTCAAGACCGAACTCTCGGAAATGGGCCTGACCCCGGAGGATTGGGGCGGCCAGACGGTGACCGTCGAGGTGTCGGCCAAGAAGCAGAAGAACCTTGATCTGTTGCTCGAGATGATCCTGCTGGTCACCGAATTGGGAGAACTCAAGGCGAACCCGAAGCGCGGCGCCTTCGGATCCGTGCTCGAAGCGAAGATCGACCGTGGACGGGGCCCCATCGCGACGATTCTGGTCAAGGACGGCACCCTGCGCATTGGCGACAATTTCATTGCCGGCTCGATCGTTGGCAAGGTCCGCGCACTGATCGACGATCGGGGCAACAAACAAGAAGAAGCGGGGCCGTCAAGCCCGATCGAGGTTCTCGGCCTGACCGGCCTTCCACAGCCGGGCGATACGTTCCAGGCGGTAGCCGACGCCGCCAAAGCGCGTCAGATCTCGATGCTGCGACAGAATCAGGCGAAGCAGAAATCGCTTGGCGAGAAAGGCGGTCGCCTGACTCTCGAGTCGTTGCAACAGCAGATAGCCGAGGGGGAAACGAAGGAACTGCCAATCATCGTCAAGGCAGACGTACAAGGCTCCGCTGAGGTACTGGCCGACGCACTGGGCAAACTGGGCGATGAACGCGTCAAGGTGCGGCTCATCAGCAGCGGGGCCGGCGCCATCAACGAGGGCGACATCGTGTTCGCCGCGGCCTCCAACGCCGTCATCATCGGCTTCAACGTCAGGCCGGACCGGAACGCCGCCGCGATGGCGGAACGTGAAGAGATCGACATCCGACTCCATCGCATCATCTACGACGTGACGGAGGAGATCAAGAAGGCGATGGCCGGCCTGCTTGAACCGACGGTGAAGGAAATCCAGATCGGTGCGGCTGAAGTGCGCGAGGTCTTCAAAGTACCGAAATTCGGCGCCGCCGCGGGCTGTCTGGTGACGGATGGCAAGATCACCCGCGCTGGGGGGACCCAGGCCAGGCTGCTGCGCGACCACGTCGTGATCCATGAGGGCCGGATCGGTTCGTTGCGGCGGTTCAAGGACGACGTCGGCGAGGTGAAGAATGGTCTTGATTGCGGGATCGCCTTCGAGCGCTATGCCGACATCAAGGCCGGCGACATCATTGAAATCTTCACCCAGGAAGAGGTGGCCGCCACGGTCTAGGAGCAGGGAGTCATGATCGTCGGACTTCTCTCCGTTGAACTCCATTTCGCGGGCGCCCGCTCGCTGAAGGACAAACGGGCGGTATTGCGGCGATTGAAGGATCGGATCGGCCGGATGAACGTGACCATCGCCGAAGTGGACCACCACGACTTGCGTCAGCGAGCCCGGCTCGGAATCGTCACGATCGGGACAGACCAGGACATTGCGGAGCGCGTGCTCAACGGAGTCGTGAACGAGATTGAACGTGTCGAACCCGGGGCGCTCATCCGAAACGAGGTCGAATGGTTGGTCTAGCAGCCTGCTGATCCGGTAGAGATCCATGCCATCGCGACCCCAACGAGTGGGAGACCAGGTACGGGCCGAGTTGTGCGTTTTGCTGCAGCGATCGGTGCGCGATCCGGCGTTGCGCCTTGTCACCGTGACCCACGTCAAGATGACGCGAGACCTGCAGCATGCGCAGGTGTACTACTCGGCGCCGGACACGGCGGTGCCGAGCGATACGGTGCGGGGGCTTCGCCGGGCAGCACCATACCTGCGGGGACAATTGGGACATCGGCTCCGGCTCAGACACGTACCCGAGCTGACATTCGTGTATGACGACTCGATTGCACGTGAGCAACGGGTCGCCGAGATAATTGAAGGGTTGCAGATCGAGCGCACCCCGGAGACCGACCGTGACCCCGTTACTTCCTGAGGTCTCCCAAGTACGCGACATGCTGCTCGACGCGCGCACAGTGCTGCTCACATCGCACGCGCGGCCGGACGGCGATTCACTCGGTTCACAGCTCGCCCTCGCAGCGGCGCTCCGTCAGTTGGGAAAACAGGTTCGGATCATCAACATCGACCAGGCGCCGGCGCTGTATGCCTTCCTCCCCGATCTTGAGACCGTCGAGATTGCCGACACCGCGACCGACCCGTGCGACGTGGTCGTGGTGCTCGAGTGCAGCAGTCTCGACCGAACCGGAATCGGCGGACTCGAGAACCGGACGATCATCAACATCGACCACCACGCGGGTAACCTCATGTACGGGTCGCTCAACTGGCACGATGAGACCGCGTGCGCGTGCGCCGAACTGGTTAGTGAACTGATCGACGCACTCGGTGTTGAACTCACGGAGGCGATGGCCACCCATCTGTACGTGGCCATCCTCACAGACACCGGGTCGTTCCGCCACGCCAACATCACGGCGCGCACCTTCGAGATCTGCCGCCGGAGTGCAACAGCGGGCATTGATCCGGCGATCATCGCGGCAGAGGTGTACAACAACGTCAGCCTTGGACGGGTTCGCCTGACCGGCATGCTGCTCGACCGGATGCAACTCGAATTCGACCGACGGATCGCCGTCCTCAGACTGAACGACACCATGCTCGCGCAGGCCGACTGCGCCGCCGACGACATTGAAGGAATCGTCAACCTGCCGCTCGCGGCCCGCGACGTACGGGCCGTGGTGTTCTTCAAACAGAGCGGTACGGACGTACGTGTCAGCGTGCGCTCGAAAGAGGCTGTCGACGTACGCCGGGTAGCGGTCTCGTTCGGAGGTGGCGGACATCGTAACGCCGCCGGGTTTACAATCGAACGTCCCTCCGCGGAAACGGACCGACAGGTGATCACCCGGATCGCCACCGCGATCGCCAGCAGCGAACAGTGACGGCAGCGGCAGGACTGGACGGAGTGCTGGTGGTCGACAAGCCCTCCGGCCCCACCTCGCACGATGTCGTGGCAGCGGCCCGGCGCGCGCTCGGGCTTCGCAAGGCGGGTCACCTTGGCACGCTCGACCCTTTGGCGACCGGGGTGCTGCCTTTGGTCGTGGGGCGCGCCACCAGACTCGCTTCGTTGTTCGTCAAGGCCCCCAAGCAATACGATGCCGTGATCAGGCTGGGATTGGTCACCGACAGCTTCGACATCACCGGTTCGGTCGTGGGGGAGTCCGGAGCAGGCCTCCTTGACCCGGCGAATCAGACGCAGACCGTCTGGCCCGATGCCGAGGCCGTCTCCTCTGCGGCCGAGGGCTTCGTCGGCTCGTACCTGCAACAACCGCCACCTGTCTCGGCGAAATGGATCGGTGGGGTACGCGCGTACGAGCTTGCGCGACGGCATCAACCAGCCGAGATCAAACCGGTGCAGGTGACCGTCGAATCGCTCACCGTGCTGGAGGTCGAGGCACACCGAGTGCGCTGTCGCGTCGTCTGTTCCAGCGGCTTCTACGTCCGCTCTCTCGCGCACGACCTTGGTGGAACGCTTGGATGCGGCGGGTGTCTCGAGACTCTTCGCCGCGAGCGGCATGGCCCGTTTCGGCTCGACGACGCCGTGCCGCTGGACGTACTGATGGACGCCGGCGATGCCGCGGCAGACCGGCTTGTGCCCATGAGCGATCTGCTTCCCGACCTGCCCCTGGTGGTCGTCAACGAACCGGGCGCTCGTCGAGCGGCGCACGGTAATCCGCTAGGACCGGACGATCTCGTTGTCGGCAGCGTTTCATCCGACTTGGGGACCGGCCGGACCCGGGTGCTGGACGAGACCGGCAGTCTGCTGGCCATCGCGGAATCAGGCGCCGACGGCATTTTGCGTCCCAAGATCGTTCTAGTGTAAGATCGCCCGGTTAATCAAAAGGAGAGGGCTGACATCGTAATGACGGCGGTTTGGAGCACCGGCTGTTCGACCATCTCGCATCGGTCGTGTCTGGGCCGTTCGTGGAGGTGATCACCAGTGGTGTTACAGAGAGAACAAAAGATCGAACTTATCGGCTCGTATCAGGTGCACGAGACCGATACTGGTTCGCCTGAGGTGCAGGTTGCGCTGCTCAGCGAGCGCATCAGCTACCTGACCGAACATTTCAAGATCCACGCGAAAGATCATCACTCGCGTCGGGGATTGCTGAAGCTCGTGGGGCAACGCCGCCGCCTCCTTGACTACCTCAAGTCCAAGGATTCGGGACGATACGCCCACCTGATCAAACGGCTGGGTCTCCGCAAGTAGGTGGAACGAACCACCGTTCGTTCCCGTTCTCCCGCTCGTTCATCTCCTCGCCGTTCGGACAGTTTTGTGGAGTGACATCATGCATACAGGCGCAGTGAATGTTGGCGGTCAGCCCCTGACCATCGAGACGGGAAAGCTGGCCAAGCAGGCCAACGGATCCGTCGTGGTTCGTTATGGCGACACGATGGTGCTCGTGACCGCCTGCTACTCGCCTCATGAACGGGAGGGGATCGACTTTCTTCCTCTGACCGTTGACTATCGCGAGAACACGTACGCATCGGGCCGTATCCCGGGCGGCTTCTTCAAACGCGAGGGCAAACCCCCGGAAAAAGAGGTGTTGACCAGCCGGGTGATTGACCGCCCCATCCGGCCGTTGTTTCCTGACGGCTGGCGTCGCGAGACCCAGATCGTCGCCTTCGTCATATCCGCTGACAAGGAGAACGACTCCGATGTACTGGCGCTCACCGGAGCCTCCGCCGCGCTGGCGCTCTCCGAGATTCCACTTCAAACCACCATCGCTGCGGTCCGCGTCGGCATGCTCGATGGAAAGCTCCTGATCAATCCGACCTACGAGCAGCGTCGTAACGGGAGCCTCGACCTGGTCGTCGCGGGGAGCCGGGACGCGTTGGTCATGGTCGAGGCCGGCGCCAAGGAAGTCTCGGAAGAGGACATGATCCGTGCGCTAGACGCGGGGCGTGGGGCTATTCGGCAGATTATCGACGAGATCGACAGTCTGGCCGCGGCGGCCGGCAAGACAAAACTCCACGTGGACGCCAAGTCGCCCGACCCCACTATCGCCGCCGAGGTCGAGAGCCAGTTGATCGGCCCGCTCGCTGACGCAATGCGGATCAAGGACAAGCTGGAGAGCTATTCGGCCGTCGACACAGTTCTCGACGACTATCTGGCGACACTCCCTCAGGAGGATGCGGAACGCCGCGCCGATACCAAGAGCGTCTTCAAGGGGCTGAAGGAAAAGGTGCTGCGTGACGAAGTGCTCGAACGCGGACAGCGCCTCGATGGACGATCGTTCGACGAGATTCGCAATATCACCTGCGATGTCGGTCTGCTCCCCAG
Source organism: Vicinamibacterales bacterium (assembly GCA_965220695.1). Lineage (GTDB taxonomy): Bacteria > Acidobacteriota > Vicinamibacteria > Vicinamibacterales > UBA8438 > UBA9620. The sequence continues at coordinate 3,356,687 of OZ244838.1, forward strand.
AGCGCACGGCTCGGCCGTGTTCACGCGTGGAGAGACCCAGGCGCTGGTCACGTCCACACTCGGCACGGCCGACGACCAGCAGAAGATCGAGTTGGTCGACGGCGAGACCTACCGCCGTTTCATGCTGCACTACAACTTCCCGCCGTTCTCGGTCGGAGAGGTCAAGTTCCTGCGCGGTCCTGGGCGACGGGAAATCGGACACGGAAACCTGGCGGAGCGCAGTCTGCTGCCGGTCGTGCCGGGCGAAGACACGTTTCCCTACACCATTCGGATCGTCTCCGACATCCTCGAGTCGAACGGGTCATCTTCAATGGCGTCGGTCTGCGGAGGCACGCTGGCCCTGATGGATGCAGGGGTTCCCCTCAAGGCACCGGTCGCCGGGGTCGCCATGGGCCTCATTCTGGATGAGACCACCGGAAGGCATGCAGTCCTCAGCGACATCGCGGGCGCCGAGGACCACTATGGGGACATGGACTTCAAGGTTGCAGGCACCGCAGACGGCATCACCGCGCTGCAGATGGACATCAAGGTGGGCGGTATCACGGCCGAGATCATGCAACAGGCGCTGGATCAGGCCAAGGCCGGCCGGCTGCACATCCTCGAGCGGATGCGCGCCACGTTACAAGACCCGCGCACCAACATCTCGTCGTATGCTCCGCGCATCGTCACCATCCAGATTCCAGTCGACAAGATCCGCGACGTGATCGGACCGGGTGGCAAGACGATTCGGAGCATCATCGAACGCACGGGGGTCAAGATCGACGTCGAGGACGACGGCCGGGTCAACGTCGCCTCGAGTGACGATGCTTCCGCACAAAAGGCCATCTCGATCATCGAAGAACTTACCGCTACACCGGAACTGAACAAGTCGTACCTGGGCACCGTGCAGCGGATCACCGATTTCGGGGCGTTCGTCGAGGTATTGCCTGGCGTGGACGGGCTGCTGCACGTCTCCGAGATCGCGCACTACCGTGTCAAGGAAGTGCGGGACGTGCTTCAGGAGGGGGAGAAGGTGCTTGTGAAGGTGATCAACGTCGACCCCTCAGGCAAGATTCGACTGAGCCGCAAGGCGCTGATCGACCGTCCGGCCGGCGACGATCAGAATGTTGGCGCCCGGCGCGACCGGCAATCGGTGAAATCGTAGGGATCGGTCGAACGCCCCGGCTGCACGGTTCAGGAAGGGCGACGTGCGCCCGCCCCGGTTTGCCGTCTGTCCACGGCGAGACGCGCCGCCGCCAGACGGCGAAATAGTGGCGGGTGCGTGTGGCAGAGCAACTCTACCAACCGCGACGGACGCTCTTCGGCGAGGTTCTGCTCGCCCAAACGGCGCAGGCCGGAAATGAACGCTTCAGGATGCCGTGTCACGCGGATGGCGAACCGATCGGCACGCTGTTCGTGGCGTCGGGACATGGCATGGGCGAACGGCGCGGCTGCAGTTATCACCACGCCGGCGCCCAGCGCCATCGACGGCAGCGCCGCGATATCTGACGGACCCGCCAACTCGAACAGCTCCCCGAACCGGAGGACACCGTCCCGCGGCATCACGCCTGACCGAGCTGCACCGAAATCAGTTTCGACACTCCCGGCTCCTCCATCGTCACTCCGTACAACCGGTCGGCGATCTCCATCGTCTTGCGGTTGTGGGTCACGAGAATGAACTGGGTCTCAGATTGCATGCCGCGCAGCATCTCGACGAAACGTCCGATGTTGGCCTCGTCGAGCGGTGCGTCAATTTCGTCGAGCAGGCAGAAAGGACTCGGCTTGTACCTGAAGATGGCGAACATCAGCGCCATCGCCGAAAGCGCCTTCTCACCGCCCGACAGCAACTGAATGTTCTGCAACCGCTTGCCCGGCGGTTGCGCAATGATCTCGATCCCGCTCTCGAGCAGGTCGGTCTCATCAAGCAGCACGAGCCCCGCGCGTCCACCGCCGAACAGCGTGGAGAAGGTCGCCTGAAAGTGCGTGTTGATCGCTTCGAATGCAACACGGAACCGCTCGCGGGTCGTGCGGTTGATCCGTGCGATGGCCTCGCCCGTGGCCTTGATCGATTCCTCCAGGTCCCTGCGCTGCGTGGTGAGAAAGTCGTAGCGCGTTTCGAGGTCGTCGAACTCGTCGATGGCCATCATGTTCACCGGCCCCAGCTGCTCGATCTTCGTCTTGAGGGCGGCCACCATGTCTTCGACCCTCATCGGCGTGACCGCGGTCGCAACCGGGCCCGCCGTAACCTCGACCTTCGCCGGCCGGGTGTCGACGGTTGCCTCGTCGTCTTCGTCCGAACCGATATCGACGGCACGGGAACGCAACTCGGCGTCAGGATCGAAGTCCTCGTCGCCGACGAGCGTAGCCAATTGGGAGGTCACCTCATCAAGCGACATCTGCACCGTGACGCGGCAGGTATCTTCAAGATGCGCCAGATCCCCTTCTGCGGTCGCTCGGACGATGTCCAGTTCGGCCACCGCGGCACGCGCCTCTTCCAGGCCGGACCGAGCGACGCGCACCTCGCTGCCTCTCGTATCGAGCTCAGCGCGGCGACCCAGGGCCAGGTCGTCGGCCCCCAGCACCTTCGCTCGCAATGTGGCCAGCCCGGCAATGTCTTCGTCGAGCCGGCGCTTCGACGACGTCACGGAGGCCGCGAGTTCATCGCGCCCGTTACGAATCCGGGTCAGGTCGGCCTGCTGGCGTGCGAGCCGACCGGCGAGCTCCTGATTCGCCCGTTCGAGCCGCACGGCGCTCTCTTCCAGCGCCGACGAACGTTCGACCAACGCCGCGTGGGCCGCCTTCGCTTCCACCACCTCGCGACTCAGACCATCGAGCGATCCTCGCGCGTCGAGCACTCGACGCTGAGAGACAGTGAACCGCTCATCGGCGATCCGCTGTTCGCCTTGAATTCGCTCAATCGAGACTGTCGCCTCGGTCAGACGCGCCTCCAGTACTGCGTATTCTTCGGCTGCCGAGCGACGCTCGGTCGCGACGACCTCACGCTTCCGGATCAGGCGCTGCACTTCCTCGTCTCGGGAGGCACGCTGCAATTCATGTCCCAACATCGCCTTCTCGTGCTGGTGCAGTTCCTGCCTCGCCTCGGCCAGCGCTGTCTCGGACCGAGTGATCTCGGCGTCGAGCCGCCCGAGCCCGGCGCCAAGGCGCTCCACGATCGCCTGCTGGGCCTCGATCTGCTCAGTGAGGTCCCTGATCTCGCGCTTTGACGCCAGGAGGCCGAGCGCTTCGCCCTTGGCACCGCCGCTGACCAGCGCGGATCCTTGAAATACGTCGCCCTCGGGCGTCGCTATCAACGCGGTGGATCCGGACGCCGCACGTGCGGCCTCATCGTACGACCCTGCCAGCCAGCAATCTGCGATTTCCGCGCGAATCGCATCCTCCCCGCGCCCGTCAACGCGCACGACGCTCGCGACCGAGATCAACCCGTCGGCCGGCGGCGGCGGCGTCGGCCGCGAGACCGCGCCATCGAGCACAAGAAACCCGCCGCGCCCGACGCCGTGCTGCCGCGTAAAGGCCAGACCGGCTTCGGCATCCGCCCAGGATGGCACGACGACATACTGCAGCAGATCACCGAGACACGCCTCGACGGCGCGTTCGCGACCAGGCAGCACCTCGAGATGATCTGCCACGGAACCCAGGTGACGGATGCCGGAATCCGCCGTCGAGAGCAGCAGGCGAACAGCGTCCGAATACCCTGCTCGTGTTGTTTCCATGTCCCGCAGCGAGGTCAGCCGCCCCGTGAGACCGGCCAACTCCCGCTCCCGGTCGCGGAGCTCGCGTACGCGAGACTCGTGCTCAGCGCGCAATGACGACAACTCGGCGGTACGTTCTCCACACGCGGCGCCGACCCGGTCCTGTGCCTCGCGCGTGGCCAACTCGGCCGCGCGCGCTTGCTCCCGACATCTGGAGGTATTCTGCAACTCGATGTCCAGGTCACCGGCCTCGGCATCGAGCTTGAACATCGTCTCGGCCAGTCTCGTCTGACCTGCCGACGCATTCTCTACCGCGTGACGCAGGGCCGTCGCGGCGTTGATCGCGGCCGACACCTCGCTCCGGGCCGTCTCGACATCCCCTTCGACTTGATCGAGAACGCGCTGCGCCTGAGTGAACGCCTCTTCCTTGCTCTGCACCGTGGACTTCAGGGCATCCCGCTCGGTGCCGCAACGTTCCGCGGCGGCAATTTGCTCTTCGAACTCACGACGCGCCGGATCCTGCCGAGTCACCAGGTCGGCCACGTCATGTTCCAGCTCTGCGAGCGCGGCACCCTGGGCCTCGACCTGCCGGGTATCGAAGTTGATCTGCTGCTGGCGGCGCTCAACCGCCAGCTCGCGCTCATGCGCTGCGTCTCGCGCCTCCCTGGCGGTGGTCTCAGCTTCCACGAGCTCGATGCGGCAACGCTCCCGGTCGCCCTCGACCCGCGCCAGCAGCGACGCCGCGGTGGCCTCACGGAGACGCGCGTCATCGAGACGCGTGCGAGCGCGCTCAATCAGCTCGCGACACGCGTGATGACGACGGGCGAACCCGACGATTTCCCACCGCCGGAGATCCTCCCGCAGGCGGCGATAGCGACGGGCCTTCGCCGACTGGCGTTTCAGCGCACGCCGCTGTTTCTCGACTTCATGGATGATGTCGTCGACGCGGGTCAGGTTCTGCCGGGCCGCCTCGAGTTTCAACTCGGCCGAGCGTCGGCGGCTTTTGTACTTGGTGACGCCAGCGGCCTCCTCGATCAACTGACGCCGTTCAGTCGGTCGGGCGCTGAGGATTTGCCCGATCTTGCCCTGCTCGATGACAGCGTAGGCCTTGACCCCGACCCCGGAATCCATGAGCAGATCCTGAATGTCGCGAAGCCGGCATACTCGTCCATCGATCAGGTACTCACTTTCGCCAGAACGGTACAGCCGACGCCCGACCTCGATGTTGCGCGTAATGAGCGGAAGCAGCTCATCGAGGTCGGCGCCGTCGCTCAACCGGACCGCGTCTGAGCGACCGTCTCCATCGCGATGCGCGGATGATGCCTCCTGGCAGCCGTCAGCGGCCGACCCCGGACCGCTGCCGACCATGCCGGGCGCGGCGGCCACCCGAGCCAGCAACATCTTGACCTCCGCGGTACCGATAGCCTTGCGCGCATCGCTGCCGCTGAAGATCACGTCCTCCATCCGTTCGCCGCGCAAGCTCTTGGCGCTTTGCTCGCCGAGCACCCAGGTGATCGCGTCGATGACGTTGCTCTTCCCGCACCCGTTGGGACCGACGATGGCAGTCACCCCGTCATCGAAAACCAGACGCGCCCGTTCCGGAAAACTCTTGAACCCGGAGATCTCAAGATTCTGCAGATGCATCAGTGTGATCTCTTGCTGTAGAACTCCTTCTCCGAACGAATTCCTCCATCGGCGCCGCCAGCACGCTCACGGGTCGAAATGCCCGGCCACACCATCACTGACCGGAGGGGTACACAGTAAAAGCCGCTCGAATCAGGGAAATATCACCCCCTGGAGCAGCTGGGAACGCTCGATGGACGCTGAACAAAAGACGACGCGCCGGGATCGCTATCGCGATCCACCCGAGTGGTGAACAACCCGTTCAGTCCTATCGACGATCGCACATCACCGAATGCTCGTCAAACAGGCTGCCTCGGAACGAGAAGACCCCTCTCACTCGGTTGGTAGTGTACCAGGGGCGGGACCAACGAGCAACATCCTTCCCGCCACGAACCGGGAGTGCTACTGCGCCGACGCCGCGCCGGTGCTTCGCGACAACCGGAGCAGACGCTCCGCCTCTTCGAACAGCGTGATGGCGAACTGCGCCTGCGGATCGCCTAGCGTCAGATTTCGTCGTGCCTCTTCGACGCTGAACAGGGCCAAGTCGATCTCGTATCGCATCATCGCCCGGATGAACGCTTCGTCGGCGGCAAACGCTTCCTCATCGATCGTCATGCCGCGAGATTCAAGGTGCGCCCGAAAATCGGCCATCATCGCCTGGTCGATTTCGAACCCCTGGGTAACACGCACTCGTCCTCGCCCCTCGTCCTGGATCCGGGTATCGCCCTCCGCGGAGAACCGCTCGGCAAACGTGGCGAACTCCTGGCGCGCTGCCAGCAGGCGCCCGAGCCCACCCGGATCGAATCCCTCGATGGGACCGGCAATGAAATGGTCGGGTTCAATGCCGCCGCCGCCAAAGACCTCCCGGCCGCTGTCGGTCAACCGGCGCTCGCTGATGTCATGATCGGCCGGCGTCTGGTCGCGCAACGAATAGGTCAGATACTCGTCGAACACCTCGTCCCAGGGTCGCTGGATCATCCGCCCGCTCGGGGTGTGGTAGCGAGCGGTCGTCAGCGCCAGCCCGGCTTCCTGGCTGACCCGATAGACCGATTGCACCAGCGCCTTGCCGAACGTCGTCTCGCCGACGACCAGACCGCGGTCGTGGTCCTGGATTGCACCGGACACGATTTCGGACGCGCTCGCACTGTTCCGGTTGACGAGCACCACCAGCGGCACATCCAAGTGGCCGCCGTCCTCACGCGCGTGATAGTCCTGGTCCGAATTCTGCACGCGGCCGCGCGTGTACACGATCAGATCGCCTTTCGGCAGGAACTCGTTCGACACCCGGATCGCCTGATCGAGCGGTCCTCCCGGATTGTCTCGGAGATCCAGCACCAGCCGTGCCATACCGAGGTCATCCAGCTTGCGAAGCGCCGACCGGAGCTCGCTCGAGCTCGTTTCAGAAAAATCGCGCAGACGCACATACCCGATTTCATCGTCGAGCATGAAGGCGCCTTGCACGGTCTGAATCGTGATCTCGTCGCGCTCGACCTCCAGATCGATGAGTTCGTCGTAACCGCGGCGGCGAATCGAGATGCGGACCGTGCTGCCCCTGGGACCACGCAGCTTCGTCACCGCTTCCTCGCTGCTGCCGGGAGCATCCACACCCTCGATGCGGGCGATCACATCTCCTCGCCGCAGCCCCTTCCGGAAGGCCGGCGATCCCTCGAAAATCTTCAGGACGGTGATGTCTCCGTCAATGACGTTGATCGAGATGCCGAGCCCGTAGTAGCGGCCTTCCTGTCGTTCGCGCAACCGCGCATAGGAGCGCGGGTCCATGAAACTGGAGTGCGGATCGAGCCTCTGGAGCATCCCGCTTATGGAGCGGTACACGAGCCGTTCGGAGTCGACCTCGCCAACGTAGTCGCTCTCAATCGCTGCAAGGGCCGTAGTGAACGACTCGTACTGCAGACTGAGGCTGTCCTGCCCTGCCAGCACCCGCCCGCCGAAGAGCCCGCCCAGCACGCCAGAGACGACCACGACCGCTACCGCCATCGTCAGCGTTCGGGAACCGCGAATTCCGTTCATGTAGCAGATGCTAACAGAAATCGCCTCCCTCTCGAGCAACGATCTGGGAGAACGGCTGACACCGAGGTGCGCCACCGGGGTGAACGGTGCAGTCCGGGCCTGCCGATCACGCGTGTCGTGCGCATCGGTTCGCCAATTTATTTGACATGGCGAGATGACCCTAACGTCATGTCAAATAGTGACTTCCGTGTTTCCTCCGTTCTTCGATTGCTTGACCCGTCGCGGCGGGGGTTCCTATAATGCAAGTTGAGCGCTGGTACGCGAAGTGTCACAATTCAGTCGCGCGTTCTGAAGAGTCCCCGAAGCGCGGTCACGTTCGGCGGCCGCGCAGCGCAGCCGTGTGGCCGTGCGACCGGCAGAGAAGGAGCCCACACATGTTTGGTTCAATCGGGATGCCTGAGTTGCTGATCATCTTCGTGATCGCGTTGATCGTGTTCGGCCCCAGGAAACTGCCCGAGTTGGGCCGCTCGCTCGGCAAGAGCCTGGGCGAGTTCAAGCGTGCGTCCAACGATCTCCGCAACACCCTCGAAGAAGAGATTCACGTCGAGGACCAGACCAGCCGTGAGCCACGAGCGGCGACACCCTCGCCTGCGCCGGTCGCGCCTGCTGCGCCCGTCGACGACCCGCAGCACGACCCGACCGGCACCGTCTGACGCACCACGCCGGCGTCGGACGGCGGCGTCCCCCTCGGAACCGGCGGCCGCGAGCCGCCACGGTAATCCATAGATCAATGCCAACCCTCCCCGTCCCCAGTGCATCCGAACCGGATCCCCGCGATGCGGTGGACGAGCCGGTCGAGCCGATCGACGAGGAAGAGAACGAGCTCGACGGCGCCGGCGGCCGGATGTCCTTTCTGGATCATCTGGACGAGCTGCGCAAGCGGCTGATTACGGCGGTAGGGTCGATCTTCGTCGGGTTCATCGTCGCGTTCATCTTCGTCGAACCGATCGAAGCCTTCATCATGGTGCCGCTCTATGAACTGCTGCCGGAAGACAGCATGATCATCTTCACGGTTCCGACCGAAGGCTTCTTCGTAACAATCAAGATCGCCGCGCTGGCCGGGTTGATTCTCGCGATGCCCGTGGTGCTTCTGCAGTTCTGGCGCTTCGTGGCCCCGGGGCTGTACGCGCACGAGAAGAAATTCGCCATTCCGTTCGTGGTGCTGTCGAGCCTGTTTTTCGCGGGCGGGTGCCTGTTTGCCCACTACCTGCTGTTCCCGATCGCCTGGCGGTTCCTCGGCAGCTTCTCGAACGAGTACCTGACGTTCATGCCGAGTCTTCAACCGACGTTCTCGTTGTATGTCCGGCTCGTTCTGGCGTGTGGCGTCGTGTTCCAACTGCCCACCGTGGTGTTCTTCCTGGCGCGCATCGGTGTGGTGACCGCTCGGTTCATGGTGCGCAACACGAAGTACGCCATCCTGATCATCTTCATCTTGGCGGCGGTCCTGACCCCGACCGGAGACCCGGCCACGCTGACGCTGATGGCGGCCCCGATGGTGCTGCTCTACGGACTCAGTATCGGCATCGCGTGGGCGGTCGCTCCGCGCCGGAACAAGGACGACCTCTAGCAGCCCGTGGCAAAAGCCCCGCTGCATTCGATCGGCGCTGCATCCCGCTGCGCGGCGTTGTTCCTCGGTCACATACTGCCGGTATGTTCCCTCGTCTCGCCTTGCGCAGCGGGCGCACCACCGATCTCGGTGCAACGCGGGGTTTCACCACGGACTGCTAGCAGTCCGTGGCCGTTGACCGAGCGCGGATTGGCTGTGCATCCCGTTTTGAATCATACAGTTCTGGCCGATACTCATTGACTTCGATTGAGTGCCGGTCGTAACATGTGCCGAATGCAGAACTTTCACGTAACGTGTGCTCCTGGAGAGTAGACCCGCGATGAGACAACTCCTTGTATCCACAGCGCTGACAGTCTGCTTCTGCTTCGCCGCCGCCGGAATAGCGACCGCGCAGGACGACGATTCCGAGGTCAGACCCGGCAACACCACCTGGTTGGGCGACACCGGATTGTGGTTCGTGCCGACCGGAGAAATTCTGCCGGACGGCAAATGGTCGGTCAGCGGTAGTCGGGCCAATATCGATCGCGCGCAGGGGCTCTCTGACATCAGCCACATAATCGGCACCTTCGGCGTCGGAATCAGCGACCGGGTCGAGATCTTCGGTTCGGTCCGGGCCGACACCCGGCTCCTGCGCAGGGCGCGCCCGCTGTTCGATCCAGGTAGCGCCGCGAATGGCGGTGTGCTGCACGAGTATCCGCACGTCACCGACTTCTGGAACGGCGATCACTTCGGTGACGTCATCCTCGGCGGCAAGTTCAACATCGCGTCCGAGCACCGGATGCATCCGGCGGCGCTGGCGCTGCGCGCGGCGGCGAAGTTCCCGACCGGGAACGAAGCGGCGGGTGCGAGCACCGGCGCGTCGGACGTCATGGTCGATTTCGTCGTCAGCAAGAACGTCGGAGACCGTGTGGAACTGGCTGGCTTCGGCGGATTCCTGTTCCGCGGCGAGCCGAGCGGCGTCACGCTGGGACACGGCGTGCGCTGGGGGATCGGCGCCGGGTTCCCTGCCAACGGTTCGGTCAGACTGTTCACCGAGTTGCACGGAGAGATGCCGCTCGAGGACAACGTGACACTGACGACCCCCTTGACCGGCATCGACGGCAGCATGTCGGCCCTGCTGTCTCAGATCGCTGCACCGATCGACGTCATGCTGGGACTGCAGTGGCAGTCCACGAGCGGGATGTTCATCGGCGCCGGGGTCACGTACGCCATGCAGGCGCGCGGTGCAATGGGCACGGCCGCAAACATGATCGGCCTGCAGGTGCGGCTCGGGTATCACCCAGGTGTCCGCCGCTATGTGGCGCCCCCACCGCCGCCGCCACCGCCGCCCGACCCGCCGGTCAACAGGCCGCCCACGGTCACCGCCAACTGCGATCCGTGTGAGGTCGAGCCGGGCGCCACCTCGACCGTGACCGCCAACGCGAACGATCCGGACGGCGATCCCCTGACATATCGGTGGAGCGCGCCTGCCGGCACGCTCGACCCGACCAACCAGATGGCGACCACCTGGACCGCGCCGGATGAAGACGGCCCGGTACCCGTGACCGTCACCGTCGACGACGGACGCGGCGGTTCGGCATCTGACACCGCCACCATTCGCGTCGTATCGCCGCCGCCGCCGCCGCCGCGGGAGTACGCGTTCGAGGACGTGCACTTCGACTTCGATCGGTACACGCTGCGGCCGGGCGCAACACGTATTCTCGACGAGGCGATCGCCGCGATGAACGACGACCCGAATCTGAGCCTTACGCTAGAGGGTCATACGTGCAACATCGGCACGTCCGAGTACAACCAGGCGCTCGGTGAGCGGCGAGCCACTTCCGTGCGTGACTATCTGACGAGCCGTGGCATCGCCGCCAGCCGGCTGCAGACGGTCACCTTCGGTGAAGAGCGCCCGTTGCACGACAACGCGCGCGAGGAAACCCGGCGCCTGAACCGCCGCGCCGCCTTCGTAGTCCGCATGCAGTAACGCGCCAACGACGCGGCGCCGGATCGATCAGTAGGACTTGGCGAAGTACGCATCGACCTGACCGGGGCGACCGCACTGGATGCAGTCGCCGGAGGTTCCGGACGGTTCGAGTGGCAGATTCCGGATGGAGGCCTGAGTGGCAGTCTTGATCCGGGTTTCACATTCTGCCGAGCCACACCAGGGGGCCACGACGTAGCCTGGGCGGCCTTTGAGGCTCGCGTCGAATTCGGCTCGACTGGTGGTCTTCATGGTGTGGTCCTCGCGGAACGTGATCGCGCGGTCGTACAGCTCCTGCTGAATCGTTTCCAACAACTCGCCGACACGACCGGCCAACCCGTCCATCGAGGTCGGTGATTTGTCTCTGGTGTCGCGACGAACCAACATCACCTGCTCGTTCTTCACGTCCCGTGGGCCGATCTCTATCCGAAGCGGCACGCCGCGCATTTCCCACTCCGCATATTTCCATCCAGGCGAATGCGCTTCCCGGTCATCAAGCATCACGCGGATACCCCGTGCTTCGAGTTCGGTCTTGATCCGCTCGGCATGCGGCAATACGGTCAGGCGCCAGTCACCGCGAGGAATGGGGACCATCACTACCTGATACGGCGCAATGCGTGGCGGCAGAATGAGCCCGCTGTCATCGCCGTGCGTCATGATGACGCCACCGATCAGACGCGTGGTCGCACCCCACGACGTCTGCCAGCCGTACTGCACCGTCTTGTCGCGTCCCTGGAACGTGATGTCGAACACCTTGGCGAAGTTCTGTCCGAGATTGTGTGACGTGGCCGCCTGCAGCGCGCGGCCATCGCCCATGAGCGCCTCGATCGAATAGGTTTTCGCGGCCCCCGCGAATTTCTCGCTCTCGGTCTTTTGACCCGCGAGCACCGGCATCGCCAGCTCGGTCTCGGCGAATTCCTTGTAGACCCCGAGCATCTTCAGCGTCTCTTCCTGTGCTTCCTCCTCGGTCTCGTGGACGGTGTGTCCCTCCTGCCAGAGGAACTCCGTCGTGCGAAGGAACAGACGGGTCACCTTCTCCCAGCGCACGACGTTCGCCCACTGGTTGATCAACACGGGCAGGTCGCGCCACGACTGGATCCACTTCGAGTACATGGTGCAGATGATCGCCTCCGACGTCGGGCGCACCACGAGCCGCTCTTCCAGCTTCTCCTCACCGCCGTGCGTGACCCAGGCCACCTGCGGCGCGAAGCCCTCGACGTGCGCCGCCTCCTTCTCGAGCAGCCCTTCCGGAATGAACATCGGGAAGTACGCGTTGACGTGTCCCGTTTCCTTGATGCGGCGGTCCAGCGCCTGCTGCATCAACTCCCACATGGCATAGCCGTAGGGGCGAATCACCATGCTGCCTTTCACGGGCGAATAGTCGGCCAACTCGGCGCGTCGGATGACATCGGTGTACCAGCGTGAAAAATCTTCAGACCTGGGAGTGATTTCCTTGACGAACGCCGCAGCCTTGTCCGACATCTGTGGTGGTTCCTCCATCCAGAAAAATGCTGCTATCCTACCATTCGGTCATTTTTGGCTCGCCGCCGAACCAACCTCATGCCACCGATACGGATCGACGTTGCCAGCTCGAGCCGCACGTACCCGATCCTCGTAGCCAATGGGATCGTCGAGCAGATGCCGCGCTGGCTGTCGGAAGCGGGTGTTGGCGATCGACGATTCATCGTGTCGAGCCCGAACGTCTGGCGGCGGCATGGCGAGGCCGTGATGTCGGCGCTGCCCGGGGTCGACTACCTGCTGGTGCCGGACGGAGAACGGGCGAAGACCCATCACACCCTGGGGCGCATCTACGAATGGCTGATCCGCCGCGGCGCCGACCGGCAGTGCAGCATCATCGCCGTCGGCGGCGGCGTCATCGGTGACACCGTCGGATTCGCCGCAGCCACGTATCTGCGCGGTGTCGATCTCGTACAGGTGCCGACGACGCTGCTGGCGCAGGTCGACAGCGCCGTGGGCGGCAAGGTCGGTGTCAACCACGCGCTGGGCAAGAACCTGATCGGCGCCTTTCATCAACCGGCGGCGGTCATAGCCGACCCCAGACTGCTCGATACGCTGCCACGCCGCGAACTCCGCGCGGGTCTGTACGAGGTTGTCAAGTACGGGGTCATCGCCAGCCGCGCGCTGTTCGAGTTGCTGGTCACCGAGCTGCAACGCATCTTTGCGCGCGATCCGGATGTGATGATCGAGATTGTCGCCGCCTCGTGCCGCATCAAGGCCGACGTGGTGGGGACCGATGAGCGCGAAGCAGATCGCCGGCGCGTGCTGAATTTTGGACACACGGCGGGGCACGCGCTCGAAGCGGTGACCCGCTACCGGCGTCTGCGTCATGGTGAAGCGGTTGCCTACGGTATGCTCGTCGCGGCGGAACTCGGCGCGGGGCGCGGTCTGCTCGACAAGGGCGACCACACCGCGCTGACAGAGCTCATCGCACGCATGGGGCCGCTCCCCTCCGTCACCGACCTGTCGGCTACCGAAGTGCTGGAAACGATGAAGCGCGACAAGAAGGTGGTCGCGGGTCGACTCCACATGGTGCTGCCGGACGGCCTCGGCGGCACCGTGATCGTAGACGACGTGACCGAACAGGAAACGCGGCGCGCCCTGACGACCATCGGCGTGCGATAGTATCGCGCGCCCCGCCGGCGCACCATGCGTTGCAGCGGCAGCGTAGGCACCAGCCGCGCACCAGCGTGCAGGTGCAACTACGCGGGTGCCGACCCGGGCTGCAAAGGGGCGTGTGTTCGGGTACCACACCTGGACCGATACTGGACATCCACGGGTTACCGCACGAGATCCCAGGCGACGACTTCGACAACGCCCGAGACCCGGTGCAAGACGGCCTCCACCGCACGACGCGCGCGGAACGGACCGAACGCCATTGCCCGTACCACCATCCGTTCCACCGGATCGTCGTCCGGGTCCTGGGTGGCAGTCGTCTCCTGGAAGACCCACGCTGCCACGAACAATCCTTGGCCGTCGCCGGCGTCTCCGATCAGATCCGCGAACCACCCCCACGCATACAAGCGCCAACGCGGCGCCGCGGCGCCGCTCACCTGGACCGGTTCATTCTTAAGCGAAGCCGTCATCTCGGTCAGATCAACCAACGACCCGTCAGCCAACCGCGCCGACAGGGACCCGAGACTGAATGTCGAACGGCCAGACTCTTCGCCCAGTACCTGCCAATCTGTCGCTCGCGTCAGTTCGGCGAGAACCTGCGTGAGCAACCCATCGGCAGCATAGAATGCCGCCATCCCTCGACGGTGATTCGCCTCGACGGCCTCCTCGGTCATGAGGACCACCGTCAGCGCTCCGGCCAGACCTGACACGAGCATCGCCGTCAGCAGGGTGACGAGTAGCGCGCTTCCCCGGTCGTCACGTCCGGATGCTGATCGAACGAGGTCCCCAGCCATTACCACCAATTCAGATTCCTGGGCGCCACGGTGAACGTCACCGCGTAATCAGGTACCGCTCCACGGCCCCCGAGCGCCGATCCGGGTCGGGCGAACAACCGAGGGTCTGCGCCCCGCAGCTCCTCGAGTCCACTCTGAACCCGCACGCTCACCTCGACAGCGCGGATGCGCAACAGATCGCGGTCGAAGGGCAGATCGACCGGTCCGCACCACGGGCCGTCACCGAACTCGGCAAGGTCAATCGCGACGAGTGGACCAGTAGCGCCCCTGACCGTGTCACAGATTGGCGACTCGGAAGGCGGGCTTCCCAGATAGCTGAACTGCAGGTCGACCAGATCGTCGACCAGTGGCAGGTCACTGCTCCAACCGTTGTACCGACGGAGCTGCGCGCGGTCGCGGCCGGCAAAGTAGTAGTGCGCGAGGGTGACAGGTACGATAACCGCGCCGGCGGCAAATTGGGTCCGCGTGGCGTGCACACGCTCGAGGGTCAACGTCACAGAGTCAGCCGACGTGACCCGAAACAGCTCCCAGCGTCCTCGCTCATCGAAGACCAGAACCAGGTCACTCCGGCGGTAGCCGCAGACCGGCTCTGTACACGTGGAGTCATGAAGCCGGACCGATTCCACATCTCCGGTGATTGGGGTAGGGACGGTGGTTTCCGTCGCTGGCCCTCGAGATACCGACAAGAGTGTCACCCCACTCGATCCGGGGTGACGATGCTCACTGCCGGCAGCCCTGCGTCCAAGTACATACGGCACCACCGGCGGCAGAAACCGACCGAGCGGACCTGGCGCCACTGATGTCGTTCCCCGTCCGGCGTCGATCAGATCTGAGAGCAAGCGATCGAATGCGTGCCTGAGCCGCTGGTGCATGTCGGCGGCAGCAGGAAGCGCACGGTTCAGTGCCGTCGCCGGCCGGGCCAATTCGAACAACCCGCCCAGCACCAGCAAGGCCAGTCCCAAGGCGAGCGTAGTCTCGACCAGGGACAACCCCGCAACCGGTATCCGACAACCACCGTCTGCCCGCGTACGCGGCGCACCCCTGCTCGAACCCACCGGTCGTGAGTCACTGTGGTTCATCGTACCGGCACCAGCGTGAGCACGCGCACGCCATCTGGCGGCACGGCCCCGTCCAACGATCCCGATCCGGAAGGCAGGACCGGAGCCACCTGCACCGCCACGGTGATCACGTTGTCCATCCCCGGACCGAGCTGCCAGATTCGCTCAAAGCGCGCTCCGTCCGAGGCGCCGGATGTGAGCCGGCCGTTCTGATCAAGGTGCTCTACCTGCAATCCTGTGACGACAGGAACCTCCTCGGCGTCCCGCGTCGCGAGTTCGGCACGCACTTGCTCGATTTTCTCGACAGTCAGCACCAGAGACGACGTGCGATGTCGCGCCCGCACCAGCGACTGCGCCGACAACCCGAACAGTTGCGCAACCCCGGCGGCCAGGGTCACGAGGAGCCCCACCGCAATGACGACTTCGACCAACCCGAAACCGGCCCGTGCGTTTCCGCGGCCTCTTTCCAGGCGCCGGCCATGATCAGTTCGACATGCCACTCCAATTGCCATACGTCGTCCGAGTGCAATGTCGGTTCCAGGTCAATGTGAGAACGGAGAGCGAAGGAACGCAGGGACGCCTGCCATGTGCGACTCTGCAGCCGGCGAGTTCTTCATCCGGAGAACGCGGAATGCATCGCAGATAATGCGCCCTGCGCCTGACCCCGAAGGTCGGCGTAACGCGGGAGGTTTGCTACCGACTACGAGTACAACCCGACATACCACGCGAGCAGCGGCTGCCCGAGATGCATAGCGATCACAGCACCCGCGGCCAGGAACGAGCCGAGCGGGAGCGGGTATTTCATGTGTCGCCGGTCGAACATCACCATCCCGACGCCCACGGCAGACCCGGTCAGCGACGCGAGCAGCAGGGTCACCAGCGTGAGTTGCCATCCAAGAAACGCGCCGATCATCGCAAGCATCCTCACATCGCCGTCACCCATGCCCTCCTCGCCGCGAACCCGGAAGTAGGCCTCGCCCACGGCCCACAACACCCCTCCCCCCGCGGCGACGCCGATGAGCGCCGACCGCCAGCCTGGTTCCAGGAAGATACTGGCGGCCAGACCGCTCAGGATGCCCGGCAGGGTGATGACGTCAGGCAGCAAGCGATGCTGCAGGTCGACCACGAACAGTACGATCATGGCGGCAACGAACAGCAGTCGAACCGGCAATAGCGGCTGCCAACCGAGTTGCCAATACTGCAGCAGAAACAAGGTCCCGGTGACCGCTTCGACGATCGGATACACCGGCGATATTGTCGCCTGACAGGTCCGGCACCGCCCGCCGAGTCGCAGCCAGCTCCACACCGGCACGTTGTCGAACCAACGCAGGCCCTGACCACAGGATGGACACCTGGACGGCGGGCTGACGATCGATTCGCGGCGTGGCAGACGATAGATGCAGACATTGAGAAAACTGCCGATGGCCAACCCGAAAACGGCCACGAGACCAGAGGCCAGTGGTTCGGTCATTGCGGCAACGGCGGCAACTTCTCACCAGGTAATGTAAGACATTCGGACCCTGGCGACACATTCATCGTGGCATTGTCGAAGTCAACGGCAAATCGCCGCCTGGTCGGATCCAATGGGACGTCCCTGGGCAGGTTGACGCCGACCATCTCGGCCCAGGACCGGGGTAGGCGGCCGGCGCGGTCAACGTCGTGCTCGACGTCGGGTCGTCCGGATGTGGAGCGGATCAACTGCATCAACAGCTGCAACGTCCTGGATTTGCCTGCGCCGTCGGGCAGCGGATCAACTGCATCAACAACTGCAACGTCCTGGATTTGCCTGCGCCGTCGGGCAGCGGATCAACTGCATCAACAACTGCAACGTTCTGGATTTGCGCGCGCCGTCGGGCAGCGGGTAGCCCGGCACCTCGCCGTAGTCGACTTTTGACGAGACATGGTCGAGCGCGAGCATCGGCCGCGACCACCAGAATCAGACGACAGGGTCCTTCTTGAACTCGTGCAGACGGATGACATCACACAATCTGGCGCCAGTGGGCCAACTCTACTCTGACACTCCCCCGGCCGTGGCACGATCGAGTTCCAGTTCGATCGCCGCCTCGAGATACTGCGGTTGCAACCCCCCCTTGATCAACACGCCGTTGATGACGAACGTGGGGGTCGCCTCGACATCAATGATGCCCCCCAACGCGATGTCTGCCTTCACCGCCTCCAGGGTCGCTTCGTACTGCTCGTCGAAATCCGACATTCCGGCGACTTCGCCCAGCGCCTCCACCACTGTCTCCCGCGACAGTGATGGCTGATTCTCGTACAGCCAGCGCGCCATCCGCTCGTCTCGACCCTCACGTCTGGCAAGACGCACCGCCACGGCTGCCTCGCACGCTCCCATGTGCATTCCGCGCGGCGTTTGCTCGTTGCACTCCGGGTCGAGTGGATAGTCGATGCTGACGTGGCGGACAGCGCCGGGATGACTCGACTCGAACCGCGCGAAAATCGGTTCGTACGCCAAGAAGGTCGCCGCGCAGGAAGGACACTGGTAGTCGTTGAATTTCACTACCAGCACCTTGGCTCCGTCGCGAGGAACGGGCAACTCGACCCGCGGCTGCCCATCCCAGTAGCGAACGAACGCCGACTCGCCATCGGAGCCAACGGCGCCAGCGCCAGCGGCAGCGTCGGTCACAGCGGGCACTGTCAACGCAACCGGTTCGGCGCGAAACGCCAAGAGTGCGGCCGCTGTACTCGCCAGATACAGGACCGCGACACCCAACGCGACCGGACTCCGCGTGAGACGTCGGACGTCGCCGGCGATGCGGCCCGGGATCGACAGCCACGGTACCGAACTGGTCGCCCCGGACAGGAGGAAGATCCCGACGACCGCCACATAGACGACGACACAGAGCAGGCACACCGCGTCAAGCAGGGCGAAGGAGGCGTAACCGAGGAACAGCACGGTCGCGAGCCCGATCGTCGAGAGCACCAGCAGATAGCCGCCGACGTTCTCCCTCAGACCGACAGAGCCACGGTCCGCTGCCAGCGTCAACAGAAAAACCAGCCCGAACCAGAATGCGCCGATCAGGGCGACCGGAATATCCCAGACCGACCCGTAGGGACTCAGATATGCCTGTGTGCAACTGACGGTCTCGTTGATATCGCAGAAGCTCGAATAGCCGGGGTCCTGGACCAACTGGAAGTGCACGTATGTCGAGGTGCCAGCCGCCACCAGGCCGATCAGGGCCAGCGTCAGAATGGCGCGACGAACGAACTGGCTCATGGTGTCACTCCTCCCTCAGGAGGGGCCGCCGCCGCGGCGTACCCGCTCATCGCGTGCTACTGGATTGGTGTGGCGCCTGCCGGGGCGCCGTTCTGGGTAGCCGGAATGGCGGCCGTCGACTGATAGATCGTGGCCCCCTGATTCGTTCCAAAGAAACGTATACCTCCACCAGCCGTGGGCGCCGCACTCACGAAATAGGTCGAGACCACCGTGCCGGCAGCGGCCCCGTTGCAGGACGCCGGAGCCCCGGCCGCCGCCGGACCAGCCGTCAACGTTATCGTGTAGCTGCTCTTCACTGCCGGATCACTGCCCAGGTCCGTGCCGATGAAACCGTCGCCACCGCCGACCGTCGGCGGCGTCCCAAGGTTTACGAGCGACGGCGCGTAGAACCCGCTGCCGCATCCGGCGGCATAAATCGATTGGGCGCTGTTGATGGCGCGGAGCGACGCGATGGCCGAGGCCTCGTTCCCCGCTCGACGCGCTTGCAGCAACCCGGGAACGGCGATGGCGCCAAGGACCCCGATGATCGCCACGACGATCAGCAGCTCGATCAACGTGAAGCCTCTGCTGTGTCTCACTCTTGTCTTCTCCTGCATGCCGTTGTCGTCATCCGATGCACTTCGATTCACGGATACGCCCTCCTCAATTCCTCGATGTTCGGATCTGTCCGCATGACAGCGGCATCCGAATGGAGAGAGGACATGCAAACAAAGAGCCATTCTGACCGGATCCAGGCGTCGATCTCGCTTGTTGCTCTAAACAAGGAGTTTACTTGACGGAGGTCCGGAAACCAACGGTCTCGACATGAGAGGTGAATCGACGCGTGACGCATCAGGGCAACCGCGGGTTGTCGTGTCAGCGACCCAATCGAATGCAGCGGGTTTTTGAGCCACCGAGTGTCAACCCAGGTAGTTTTCTTCAGTCTGCCAACAACATGCCTGACGAGCGGCAGGATGTCCTGTTCCCGTTCCCGCAGCGGCGGCACATTGAATCTGATGATATTGACCCACGCACCTCATCCGCACCTTGATGCCCCGCATCTGGGGACTCTCGCCGACGACGTCCCGACCTTCCGTATTCAGCATGCTGGAGATCCGTTCGCGCCCAAAGACTGGATGAGCACCGGGCATCCTTTCTTTCTCCGGCGTCACACGGTGCGCAAACTATCCGGCCATCCGGCCGATCAGGTCGAAGATGGGCAGATACATCGCGATGACGATGCTCCCCACGAGCACACCCAGACACGCGATCATGACCGGCTCGATCAGGGTCAACATCCCGGCGACCGCGGTATTTACCTCCTCTTCGTAGAAATCCGCAATCTTGGCCAACATCGTGTCCAGCGTACCAGTCGCCTCGCCCACGTTGATCATCTGCGTCACCATGGGCGGAAACACCCCGGTCCCGCGAAGGGACCCAGACACCGTCTCGCCGCGCTCAATGGCGGCTCGGGTCTCCCTGATCGCATCCTCGATAATGGCATTCCCCGCCGTCCTTGCGGTGATGTCGAAGCCCTCGAGAATCGGGACGCCTGAGCCGAGCAACGTCGCGAGAGTGCGGCAGAAACGGGCGACCGCCTCCTTTCCGACGATCCGGCCCAGGACCGGTGTCTTGAGCAACGCCCTGTCCACGGCACGGCGCCCCCGCTTCGTCGCGCGGGCCCTGCGGAAGACAAGCGTCAGCATCACCCCGCCCAGTATGAGGAACGGAGTGTACGTCACCAGCGAGTTGCTCATCGCGATGACAATGCGCGTGGGCAGCGGCAGCGTGGCTCCCAGACCGGCGAACAGGTTCGCGAACGTGGGAATCACCTTCCACAGAATGGCGCCGACCACGATCGCCGCGATCGTCAGGACTGCAATCGGATAGGTCATCGCAGACTTGACCTGCGCCGTGAGTTTGACGTTTTTTTCGATGTGGATCGCCAGCCGCTTGAGAATGGTGTCGAGAATCCCGCCGGCCTCGCCGGCCGCCATCATGTTGGAGTAGAGCGCATCGAACGCGCTCGGGTGTTTCCGCATCGAGTCAGCGAGACCGGTTCCCCCTTCGATGTCAGCGCGCGTTTGCAGGATAATTCGACGAAAGTTCTTGTCCTCTTCCTGATTGCCGAGAATCTCCAGGCATTGCACCAGTGGCAGACCAGCATCGATCATCACCGAGAACTGCCGTGTGAATACCGCCAGATTCCTGGCCGGCACGGGCTTGACACGGCGAGGTCGCAGCGCCCAGACCCACCCGCGCACCGAATCGATTCTGGTGACGAAGACCTGTTCACGTCGCAGGGCGGCCACCGCGGCTTCGAGCGTGTCGGCGCTCGTCCGCCCGCTGACGGGTTGCCCCGCACGGGTCCGACCCGAGTAAGCGAAGGTCGTCATCGACTGAATCCAGCGCTGCTCGAACGCTCCTACCGTGGCGGCGTCAGTGAACGACGTTCGATGCGCCGCCCGCCCGCACCGGTCACGGCACCCGTCCCGCGCGATATCAAATCCCGCAGTTCACCCCGCATCGACGAAGCCGCCAGCGCAGTCTCCACGGACACCAGCCGAGACGTGACGAGAGTCGCAAGCGACTGGTTCATCGTTTGCATCCCGTACTTTTCCTGCCCTGCCTGCATGACGGAGTAGAGCTGATGAATCTTGTCTTCACGAATCAGGTTTCGGATCGCCGCGGTCGGTACCATGATCTCGACGGCCCCCACCCGACCGCCGCCGGAGCGCCTTGGCAGCAGCGTCTGACACATGACGCCCTCGAGCACCAGCGACAACTGCGTGCGCACCTGGCCCTGCTGGCTGTCCGGAAACACATCGATGATCCGGTTGATGGTCTGGTACGCGGAATTGGTGTGCGCGGTCGCGAACGTCAGGTGGCCCGTCTCTGCGATCCGCAGCGCTGATTCGACCGTTTCGAGATCTCGCAACTCCCCAATCAACACCACGTCCGGGTCTTCGCGCAACGCCGCACGCAACGCGTTCGCGAAGCTCTTCGTGTCGCTGTTGACCTGTCGTTGGTTGACGACGCAGTTCTTGTGGGAGTGGAGATACTCGATCGGATCTTCAATCGTCAGGATGTGCGCGTGCCGGTCCGAGTTGATCTTGTCGATCAGTGCCGCCAACGTCGTGCTCTTCCCGCTGCCGGTGGGTCCCGTGACCAGCACCAACCCCCGCGAATGATCGGCCAGCCGCTCTATGACCGGAGGCAATCCCAGTTCCCGCACACTGCGTATCTCGTCGGGAATCACGCGGTACACGGCGGCCACGGCGCCCCGTTGACGAAAGACATTGCCGCGGAATCGCGCGATGCCGCGGACGCTGAACGAAAAATCGAGCTCGAACGAGCCTTCGAACTGCTCCTTCTGGCTGTCCGTCAGGACGCTGTACACGAGTTGTCTGGTTTCGGCCGCTCCAAGCGGAGGCAGATCAAGCGGCCGGAGTGAACCATCGACCCTCACCTGCGGTGGCGAATTGGTCGTGATGTGCAGGTCGGACGCTTTGATCTCGACGGTCGCCTTCAGCAGTTCAGACAGGCTACGCACCTACGTGACCGTTTCCTTCAACACTTCTTCAATGGTCGTCTGCCCCGCCGCGATCTTGTCCAGCCCGCTGGCGCGCAACGTCAGCATGCCGTCATCGATCGCGTGCCGCCGCAACTCGATTACTGATCGTCCCTGCAGAATCATTCGGCGAATGTCGTCGGTGACCCGCATCACTTCGTAGAGACCGATGCGTCCCTTGTAGCCTGTCCCGTTGCACCGTTCGCAGCCGGAACCGCGTCGAGGCGTCACCGTGACGGCCTGCTCCGCGGAGAATCCGATCTCCATGAGCGTCGGAGCTGGGGCCGGGTGGTCCTCCCCACAGGTGTCGCACACCCGGCGCACCAGTCGTTGGGCGCAGATGAGGTTGACGGCACTGGCCACGAGAAACGGCTCGATTCCCATGTTCACGAGTCTGTTGACGGCGCTCGGGGCGTCATTGGTGTGCAGGGTCGACAGAACGAGATGCCCGGTAAGGGCCGCCTTGATCGCAATCTCGGCCGTTTCGACGTCCCGAATCTCACCGACGAGGATGACGTCCGGATCCTGGCGGAGGAACGACCGCAACGCAGCGGCGAAGTTCAACCCGATGCTTTCGTGCATCTGCACCTGGTTGACGCCGGCCATGTTGAACTCCACCGGGTCCTCCGCGGTCACGATGTTGGTGGCGAGGGTGTTGATCCTGGCGATTGCCGAATACAGGGTGTTCGTCTTGCCGCTGCCGGTGGGTCCGGTGACGAGCACGAGTCCCCAGGGCCGGCTGATCGCTTCCTCGAATCTGGACAGCGCTGCCGCCTCGAATCCGAGTTTCCTCATGTCGAGCATCAACTGGCTCTGGTCGAGCAGCCGCATGACGATCTTCTCGCCGAACAACGTCGGGAGGCACGATACGCGCAGATCGATGTGCTTGGCGCCGCCACCGGCGCGCAGGCGGAGCTTGATCCGCCCATCCTGCGGCAGACGTTTCTCGGCGATGTCGAGCTGCGCCATGATCTTGAGCCGCGACGTGATGGCGTCCCGGAGATTTGGCGGCGGCGCCATCTCTGTGTACAAGGTGCCGTCAATGCGAAATCGGATCCGATACTCCTTTTCGTACGGCTCGACGTGGATGTCGCTGGCGCCCTTCCGGATCGCGGACGCCAGTACGACATTCACCAGACGGACGACCGGCGCCTCACCGCCCTGCTTCTCGATGGAGAGAACGTCGGCGCCCTCCACCACCTCGAGCACTTCGACTTCGTCGTCCTTTCGATCCGGCATTCTCTCGAGAGGACTTCTCTCCAGCGCGCGTGAGTTCGCGCTGGTCTCCTGAGCGTTTGGTGTGGTGTCCTTGCGCTTGCCGTAGTACCGGTCAATCGCGGCGAGGACCGCCGTTTGCACGGCGACGACAG
The DNA here is from genome assembly GCA_965220695.1 of Vicinamibacterales bacterium. Taxonomy (GTDB): domain Bacteria; phylum Acidobacteriota; class Vicinamibacteria; order Vicinamibacterales; family UBA8438; genus UBA9620. The sequence goes on from OZ244838.1 coordinate 3,380,201, forward strand.
GCTCGACCTGATATCCGGTCATGAACTTGATGTCGTCAACGGCAAAGATATTTGTGGGATTGGACATCGCGAGCGTCAGGGTCGCTCCGGCCAGGCTGACGGGTACGACCTCGTACTTTTCCGCAGTGGCCGCGGGAACCAGCTTGATGACGCCCGCGTCAATGTCGAACTCTGCGAGGTTGATGGAGGGCACACCGTATTGCCTGCTCATCAGTGAGACGACTTCCTCATCTTCGACGAACCCGAGTTGCGCGAGAGCAAACCCGAGTTCCCCACCATGAGACTGCTGACGGTCCAGAGCCTCCTGCAACTGGGCGGCAGTGATGCGTTCCTCTTTGACGAGCAACTCGCCGATTCGAACGGTCATGGATTTCCTGGCTCCGCTCCGGAACGGACAGCCATTGTTTGGGAATGACAAGAGATGCAAGAACTGTGACATTTCTCGTGACACTTTCCCGCCAGCACCTCGTACAGACAAGGTAGTGTCATCCGGTTGCCTGGCCAGATCATTCGGCCACGGGAGGAGGGGGAATCGCTGACCCGTGTGATCAACGCCGGGTCGTAGCAGCCCGATGTCCCGGCGCTGTCCGCCCGGCATCGAGGGCGGGAGGATTCAGCCGACGAGCACAGCGGCCGCGATGACGGTGGTCCAGAGGCCGTTCTTGTCGCCGACGGCAGTCTGGGTGACGTTCTGGGTCCGGACGATCTGGGTCGAGAGCCGGTACACTTCCTTCTTCTCGTCCCAGCTCTTGTCCGGATCGAAATCGAGTCCGAGGGTGGTCGCCAACATTTCCGCCGCCAGTTCCTCCGCGTAGTCCCCTGCCGTCTCTTCGTTCTCTCCAAAGCTATGGTGCTCAGAGAGATAGCCGAACAATTTTCTGTCTCGGGGAATCGCCACACCGATGGTCGCCGCAACGAGCCGGTGGGCTTCGCGCGTCGCCGCCTCGGACATCACCACGAAGGTGACCTGACCCGGTTTCAGCCTCCTGACCCCATCCGCCTTTGTCAGGATCTTGCACCCCGGAGGGAAAATGCTGGAGACACGGACGAGATTGCAAGCGGCAATGCCCGCCGACCGAAGGGCCAATTCGAACGACGTAAGCTTCTCGCGATGCTTGCCGACACCCTTGGTGAAGAAGAGCTCCTTGGGGACGAGTTCGATCACTGCACGCTCCGGTCGTCGACGCCGCACCGCCGTGAAAGGCCCGGTGGCCAACTCGGGACGCGAGCGTCCCATCCGACAAATGGGGCACACCAATCGCGGGCGCGACGTGGGATTGGATTCGGCATTCGTGACCGAGAAACAACGTGTCCCGGCTGGACGGTCCGCCCGCCGATCATATAGCGAACCTCTGTTGACGGGACACTAGGTCAACCGCTTGCACCCTGTCAAGGCAAGGTCCGGGCCGGAGTCAGTCATCGGCAATCAGCGAACAAACGACCTCACAATTCCGTCTACTCAGTGGGTGGCGTACGTGCGGAACGATGGTGAGGCTCGACCGCGATACAATAGTGGGCTTCCAATGTAGCCCGCCAGTTCAACCCTGCAACTGATCATCACGTTGGAAACTACCGGTCACCACGATGCCCGCGAGGACGGAAGCTGCGCCACCCGACGGCCCCGTGCGCCCGTCGACCATGCGCCACCCCGATCTGATCTCGCGACTGGCCGGAGTCCTCTTCTCGCCGCGGAGCATGTTTCGCGCCATCATGAACCGGCCCCGCTGGCTGGGAGCCCTTGTGGTCGTCGTGCTCGCATCCGGAGGGGCGAACGCATGGCTCATCAGCACCGACGTGGGCCGGCAGGCGATGCTGGAACTGCAGATCAACCAGGTGGAAACGTTTGGCGTCTCCGACGAGATGTACGAGGGGATGGTCCGCCAGAGCCGCAGGTCGATCGACTTCACGGTCGGCCCGCTGGACGTCAGGATTCCGATCCTGGCCCTGCTCACGCTGGGCGGCCAATTGGTCGCGATTCCGATCACCGTGCTGATTCTCGCCGGTGTGGTCTGGACGGTCGGCTACGTGGTATTCGGCACGGGGGCGAGTTTCAGGGCCCTGTTCGCGATCGTCGCGCATGTCGGAGCCGTGAATGTCGTGCAGCAGATGTTCGTGGTGCCACTGAATTACACGCGCGGAGCGATGAGCAATCCGGCGACCATCGCGGCATTCTTTCCCATGCTCGACGAGGGGACCTTCGCATATCGTACGCTGAGCCTGGTCGACATGTTCGTGGTCTGGCAGCTCTCTATCGTGTCCATCGGAATCGCCGTGCTGTACGGCCGGCGCACCGGTCCGATTCTCGCAGGCTTCTACATTCTCTACGCGATCATCGCGGTCGGTGGAGGATTCGCGCTGTCCCGGATGGGAGGATAGTCGTTTGACCGCTCTTCACAAGGGAATTCTCATCGGCACGATCGTTGTCATCGGTGGCGCGCTGGTGTATTTCAACCTGACATTCGAACGCGCGACCGGTCCTGAAGTGGAGGTCGAGACGGTCGAGCGTCGCAGCCTGGAAGCGATTGTGTCCGCCTCGGGCACCATCGTGCCGCAACTGACCGTGGACATCAGCGCCAACACCATGGGTCAGATCACCCGGCTGGCGTTCAACGAGGGCGACCGGGTGGACAGCGGTCAGTTCCTGCTCGAGATCGACCCGGAAACACTGCGGGCCGCCGTAGACCGCGGTGAAGCGGCGTTGCGCGCGTCGCGCTCGACGCTGCGGCAATTCGAGGTAGTCGTTGAATCGGCGGAAGTCAACCTGCAGGTGGCGCGAGACAGGCTCGAACGGCAGGAAAACCTGTGGGGACTCCGTCTCGTGTCCCGGCAAGACTACGAGGCCGCCGTCAGTGAGGTCGCACTGCGCGAGACCGAACTGGCGGCACGTCGCGTGGACGTAAACACCCAGGCCGAACGGATCAGCCAGGAAGATGCAAACCTCGACAGCGCGCGTTACGAGCTGACCAAGGTGACCATCACGTCGCCCATCTCCGGTGTCGTCACCCGGCGCAACATTGAGGAAGGCGAGACCGTTGTGGTCGGCACGATGAACAACCAGGGGACAGTGCTGGCCACCATCGCCGACCTCTCGGTGATCGAGGCCGAGGTCGAGGTCGACGAAACAGATATTCCCACCGTTCGACTGGGTCAGTTCGCGGACGTCACCATCGACGCGCTGCCCGATTACGTGTTCACAGGCATCGTCACCGAAATCGGCAACAGCCCGATCCAGCCCACCTCTTCCGGCGGCAGCGGTACCCAGGCCACCACGTTCAAGGTCGTCGTGACGTTGGACGACGAAATCCCCGGCGTGCGGCCAGGTTTCACCTGCACCGCCGATATCACCACAGCCGTCCGAGACAACTCGCTCGCGATTCCGATCCAGGCCGCCACGGTGCGAGAGGTCGTGTTCGACGCCTCAGGTAATGTGATTCGTCAGGAACCGGACGCCAGACGCGGCGGAATGACTCCGGGCGTCTCTGCGGCCGGGCCTTCGGTCGATAGGACAGAGGATGGCGAGGGTGTGGAAGTCGAAGGCGTGTTCGTCGCGCGTCAAGGTGAGGCGGTGTTTCTCCCGGTGATCACAGGCATCGCCGGCGAGCGATATTTCGAGGCGCTGAGCGGTGTGACCGAGGGCGATCTCATTGTTACCGGCCCCTTCAGTGAAGTCCGAAATCTGGAAGACGGTGACGCGATCAGGGTGGTTGAAGGTGCGTCGCGTCCTTGATATCACGGGCATCGCCCTGCGCGCCATCTGGGCGAACAAGCTCCGCTCCTCGCTGACCACCCTCGGCAATGTCGTCGCCGTCGGCTCGATCATCGCGGTCGTGTCGCTGATCCAGGGCGTGAACGCCGAGGTCGCAGGCGCGATCGTCTCCGAGTTCGGCTCCGACTCCTTTGTCGTCGACCGCGAGGGACTGTTGATGACGGAGGCGGACATCGAAGCAGCCCGGAACAATCCTCGCATTTCGCTTGATGACGCCGATGCAATTCGTCGATTCAGCACCAGCCTCGGGGCGATCATGGCCGAGGCAACGCGAAGCGGGGAGGTACGCTATCGGGATCGGTTGCTGGAGAGAGTTAACATCCGAGGTGTCACCCGAGACTATATAGACTTCCCGCTCTTCACGGCCGAGCGAGGCCGACTCATCAGTCCCACCGAGGTCGACAGCAACAGGGGCGTCGCGGTGCTCGGATTCGATACCGCCAACCGCCTGTTCGACACCCTGGATCCTGTGGATCGGACGATCAAGATCCAGGGCGTGAACTTCCGGGTCGTCGGCGCCAGTGAGCCGACGCCGTCAACATTGGGACAATCACAGGACGAGTATGTGGTGATTCCGATGGGCCGATTCCGCAAACTGTTCGGATCGCGGCCCTCGCTGACGTTGATGGCGCGACCGGCAACCCCCGAGCAGCTCGACCATGCCATCGATGAAGCGACGGTCGCGTTACGTATCGAGCGCCGGCTGCGGCCGCGGGAGGACAACGATTTCGGGGTGTTCACCTCGGGTACGGTGCTGGGACTCTACGAGCAGGCCACGACCGGCATCTTCGCCGTGCTCGTCGGCATCGTCGGATTGTCACTGGTGGTCGGCGGCATCGTCATCATGAACATCATGCTGATGGTGGTCTCTGAACGCACGCGAGAGATCGGCCTGCGCAAGGCCCTTGGTGCTCGCCGTCGCGACCTGTTATGGCAGATCCTCGCCGAATCGATCATCTTGTCGGTGCTCGGTGGCGCAATCGGCACGGGACTCGGGTTCAGTGTGGCTATTGGTCTGAGCTCCATGACACCCGTGCCGGCGGCGGTGCATCCATGGTCGGTCCTGCTGGGAATCACGATGACAGCCGCGGTCGGACTGTTCTTCGGGCTCTACCCCGCGGCCCGCGCGGCCTCGCTTGACCCAATCTCGGCCCTGGGTCGCAGTTGATACGGACGCTGATGGCGAACACCCTCCGCGGCGGACTCTTCGGCGAGATCGTCTCGATGGCAGTCGAGACCCTGCGCCAGCAGAAGGTACGATCGGCGCTCACCATCCTGGGTATCGTCATCGGGATCATGTCGATCGTCGGAAGCACGTCTCTCATCCGGGGGCTGGACCAGTCACTACGGGATAGCATCCGCGCCATGGGACCGGACACGATCTTCATCACAAAATTCTCAGCCGTCAGCATGGGGTCTGGGCGCGAGCTGACCGAGCTGCTGCGACGACCCAACCTGACCCCGGGAGATGCGGAGGCGCTGGCCGATCAGACCGAGTCGCTCGACTCGGTCAACATCGTCCTGGGCCAGGGCGGGAGCCCGACCAGGGAACGGGTCACTTACCAGTCCGAACAATCGAAGCTGCTCAACGTCTTCGGGTCAACCGCGAACTACGCCGAGGTGTTCAACAACGAAGTGGTCGAGGGTCGGTTCTTCACCTCCGGCGAGACGCAGCGACGCGTGTCGGTCGTCGTGTTGGGCCATGGCCCGGCACAGGCTCTGTTCCCGAATCTCGACCCGATCGGCAAACGCGTACGCGTCGGCAACGCGCGTTATACCGTCATCGGTGTTCTCGGCGAAACGCCAAGTCCTGGTGGGTTCAACATGGGGCAGGACGATTTTGTCGTGATTCCCCACACGACCTATCAGAAACAGTTCGGGATCCGGGCTCAACGAATGTTCGGCGAGGAGATGCGAGCGGTGATGATCGCCGCGGTCCCCCGCGAGGAGGCCGACCGCGAAGACGCCATCGCCGATATCGAAAGAGTGATGCGCATCAGGCACCGGCTTCGTCTTGACGAACCGAACGATTTTGAACTCATGACGCAGGATGCCATCCTCGCGCTCTGGGATCAGATCAGCGGCGCCACCTTCCTCTCATTGATCGTCGTGTCGTCTATCGCGCTCCTGGTCGGCGGCATCGGCGTCATGGCGATCATGACGATCTCGGTCACCGAGCGAACCCGCGAGATCGGCACCCGCCGCGCAATCGGCGCGAAAAAACGGGAGATCCTCTGGCAGTTCCTGCTCGAGGCCGGATTCCTCACGGCCGTGGGTGGGATCCTGGGTATCTGCCTGGGCGCCGGAATCGGCCTCGGCGTGCACTACGCCACGGGATTCCCTGTCTCGCTGCCCTGGTGGTCGTTCGCTCTTGGACTGGGGTTTTCGGCAAGCGTGGGTGTCTTGTTCGGTTTGTTCCCCGCGATCAAGGCCTCCAGCCTCGATCCGATCGAAGCGCTCCGGTACGAGTAGCAACGGCGGCCTGGCGCCCTTCGCCTCACCGGCACGCCCGGCACAAGAGCCTGCCAGCATATTTCGAAGGTTCTTGAGCGGCGCCACGGAGTCGCATACGATCGGGGTTTCGCCCGGTGAGCGGTGCCGATTCAGCAGAGGACAGTCGACCTATGAAAGTGTACGACGCAGAACATATCCGTAACGTGGCCCTGGTGGGTCACAGCGGCTCAGGCAAGACTCAATTGGCATCGACGCTGCTGTTCGACACCGGTGCGGTCAATCGACTCGGACTCGTGGATGACGGTACCACCGTGACCGACTTCGACGACGAGGAAATCGCACGCAAGCATACGCTGTCCGCCTCCACCGCCTTCACTGAGTGGAAAAGGACGAAGATCAACCTCATCGACACACCCGGGATGGCGAACTTCTTCAGCGATGCAAAGTCGGCGCTCCGGGTCGCCGACGCCGCCGTGGTGGTCGTGGACGCGGTAGCCGGCGCGGAAGTGCTCACCGAGAAAGTGTGGACCGCCGCGGCCGACCTCGACCTGCCCTGCGTCGTGGTGCTCAATCGGATCGACCGGGAGCGTGCCAGCCTGAGCCGCTCGTTGGCATCACTGCACGCCGCGTTCGGTCGCACGGTCGTACCGATCCAACTCCCGATGGGGGAAGAGAAGGACTTTCACGGCGTCGTGGACCTCGTCGCCATGAAAGCCATCACCTTCAGAGACGAAGGCCGCACACCCGCCGTCGGAGACATCCCGGCCGATCTGGCAGATGACGTAGACGCTGCACGGGAGGCACTCATCGAGTTGGTGGCAGAAGCCGACGACAACCTCATGGAGCAGTTCTTTGAGGCGGGAACGTTAACACAGGCACAGATCGAAGCCGGACTCAAGACGGCGACGGCGGATCGTCAGGTGTTTCCACTGGTTTGCACATCGGCCACCGCCAACCTCGGCATCCAGCCATTGCTCGACACCATCCTGACCTACGTGCCCTCGCCGGCCGGGCGCGTACTTCCGGTCGTGAACAGCGACGGCGAGACGACCTCGTACGATCCGGCCGACGCTGGAACGGCGGTACTGGTCTGGAAGACGGTGGCTGACCCGTTCGCGGGGCGGATCACGATGTTCCGGGTCGCCAGCGGGTCGATGGAATCCGATTCGACGATTCACAACGTGAGCGTGGACGTCTCTGAGCGTGTTGGCAGTGTGGCGTTGATGCAAGGCAAGAAGCAGGAGAGCGTGGCTGAAATCAAGACCGGTGACCTCGGCACCGTGGCCAAGTTGAAAGACACGCGTACCGGACACACGCTGGCCAGCAGAGGCACGGTATGGCAATTCGCGCCGTTCGAGTTCACGGAACCGGTGCTCTCGTATGCAATCGAATTGCAGAGTCGCGGCGACGAAGAGAAAATCAGCACCGCGTTGCAACGCCTGCAGGAAGAAGATCCCACGATACGCTATGCGCGGGATCCGCAAACGTCCCAACTGCTGCTGTCGGGACAAGGTCAGCTCCACATAGAGGTCACGGTCGCCAAGCTGAAACGCCGGTTCGGCGTGACAGCCAACCTGAAGCTGCCACGGATTCCCTATCGCGAGACGATCAGGGCGGCCACGGAGGCGCACGGACGCCACAAGAAACAAACGGGCGGCCATGGCCAATTCGGCGACTGCAAGATCAAGGTGGCACCGTTGAACCGGGGGGACGATTTCAAGTTCATCGACGAGATCTTCGGAGGCGCAATTCCGCGCGGCTTCATCCCGGCCGTCGAGAAGGGCATACAGGAAGCGCGCACCCGCGGCTTTCTTGCAGGGTACCCCATGGTGGATTTCTCGGTCACACTCTACGATGGATCATTCCACGCTGTCGACTCGAATGAAATGTCGTTCAAGATGGCCGCACGACTGGCCTTTCGCGATGCCATGTCGCGCGCCAAACCGACGTTGCTCGAGCCGGTCATGGACGTGGAAGTGTTCGCGCCGAGTGATTTCGCCGGCGATCTGATGGGCGACCTCAATGGACGACGCGGACGAATCGTAGGAATGGAAACACGCGGCGCGTCAACGTCCATCAAGGCGCGGGTGCCGATGTCCGAAATGCTCACGTACGAACAGCAACTCACATCCTCCACCGGCGGGCGCGGTTCCTACCACATGGAGTTTTCGCACTATGATGAGGTTCCGGCACACATCCAGGACAAGGTCATCGCCGCCGCGAAGGCTGAAGCTGGAGAGGGCGACCAGGAAGACGGCTAGGGCGGCTACTCGAAGGTTACTTGGCTTCCTCTCGGTCGCTCTGACTGCCGATCCGCTTGGCTACCGCGCGCAAGCGTCCCCCGACTCCCTTCCGCGTGGCGGCCTCTTCGTCGACCGCACTTTCTGAATCATCGGTGCTGCGCTCATATTCGCTACCCACAAACTCGATTTGGGCGATTTCGGCGCTGTCGCTCTGTCGCCGTCCGAGATGCAGCACACGAGTGTAGCCGCCGGGTCTCTCCGCAAACCTCGGCGCGATCGTATCGAACAGCTTGCTGGCCACCTTCTTGTCAGCCAGATCACGGGCCACGATCCGGCGGGCATGGAGCGCGCGAGTCGTATCGGCACCATCCACGAGCCCGCGCTTGGCCACTGTAATCAGCCTCTCGACGAACGGCCGCAGCTCTTTCGCTTTCGCCAATGTCGTGTCGATCCGCTCGTGACGGAGCAACATCTGTGCCTGGTTCCGAAGCGTGGCAAGACGATGTTCAGTCACCCGACCGAGTTTTCGGTGCGCGATTCGATGACGCATAGCTTCGCTATCCTCTGGTCCCCGGTCGCGGGGACGCGTTGTTTCCCGCTACGCCTCGGCGTCAGCGGCGGCCGGCTGATCGATCCGCATCCCTAGACCGAGTCCCATGCTCTGCAGGATCTTCTTGATCTCGTTGAGCGACTTGCGACCGAAATTCTTCGTGCGCAGCATCTCGGGTTCGGTCTTCTGCACCAATTCCCGAATCGTACGGATGTCAGCGTTCTTCAGGCAGTTGTACGACCGTACCGAGAGCTCGAGTTCTTCGACGCTCTTGTCAAGATGCTCGTTCGCTTCAGGATGCAGCGGACCGGGGTCCGGCTCACCAGGGAGGTCCGCCGTATCCTCGAGGTTGATGAAGATACTCAGATGGTCACGCACAAGCTTCGCGCCCAGCGACACCGCGTCACGGGCAGTCACAGACCCATCGGTCCAGACATCCACGGTGAGTTTGTCGTAGTCGGTCGTTTGTCCGAGTCTGGCCGCTTCGACCAGATAATTGACTTTCCTGACCGGTGAATGCACCGAGTCGACCGGAATCCACCCGATTCCAAGGTCTTCGTCGAAGTTCTTATCGGCCGCCACATAGCCGCGACCCTGCTTCACCCGCGCCTCCATGTGCAGGGAGCCGCCTTCGGCCACCGTCGCGATGTGCAGATCGGGCTCGAGGATCTCGACATCGCCATCGGCATCGAGTGCGCCCGCCTTGACCTCGCCCGCCTTGTCGGCCCGCAAGTACAGGGTCTTGGTCTGATCGGAGTGGAGTTTGATCGGAATCCGCTTCAGATTCAGGATGATGTCTGTCGCGTCCTCCACGACACCAGGAATTGGCGAGAACTCGTGAAGCACGTGGTCGATCTTCACGCTTGTGACTGCTGCCCCTTCTATGGCCGACAGCAGGACGCGCCGCAACGCGTTCCCGATTGTCGTCCCAAAACCGCGCTCGAACGGCTGGGCATAGAACCGGCCAAATCGATCAGTCAGCGTCTCGGCGTCAAACTCCAGACGCTTCGGTCGCTGGAAGCCTTTCCACAACATCGAATCAATCCTTTCTGTATCCGGAACCAGTCTGGTCTGTCATCCAGAACGGCGTACGTTTCGCCCGTCTCCGTCGACACCTATTTCGAATACAGCTCGACGATCAGTTGCTCCTGCACTGGCAGGTTGATCTGATCGCGGGTCGGCAGCGAGGCCACCCGACCCGTCAACGTGCTGGCATCGAACTCCAGCCAGTCGGGAATACCCCGGCCTTTTACCTCTTCCATCGCGTAGAGAATCGATGCCTTCCTGGCGCTGCGCTCGCGCACGGTAATCGCGTCTCCCGCCTTGAGCGAGAAGGACGGAATGTCAGCGCGTTGGCCGTTGACGCGCAGATGCCCGTGGCGTACGAGCTGCCGCGCCTGCGGCCTGGACGTCGCCAACCCGAGGCGATAGACCACGTTGTCGAGCCGACGTTCCAACAACTGCAGCAGTGTCTCGCCGGTGATACCTCGCTGGCGCTCGGCCTCCGCAAAATACCGGCGGAACTGGCTCTCGAGCACCCCGTAGGTTCGCTTGACCTTCTGCTTTTCGCGAAGTTGCGACCCGTAGCCGACGACCTTGTTGGGCCGGCGCCGACGGCCTTGTTGACCGGGAGGGACATTGCGCTTTTCGATGGCGCACTTCTCCGCGTAACAGCGTTCGCCCTTGAGGAACAGCTTCATGCCCTCTCGCCGGCAAAGCCGGCACACTGGCCCTGCGTATCGTGCCATGCTGATCGTTCTCCTCGTCGGTCCTAGACTCGACGTCGTTTCGGCGGACGACAACCGTTGTGCGGAATGGGTGTCACATCACGAATCGACTTCACGGCGAGGCCGACCGACGTCTGGAGAGCGCGAATGGCAGATTCTCGACCGCCGCCTGGGCCCTTCACGCGGACATCCACCGTTCGCATCCCAACGGCCTTGGCACCATGCCCGGCGCGGACCGCAGCCTGTGTCGCCGCGAACGGCGTCCCCTTACGGGAACCGCGGAAACCGATGGCTCCAGCGCTCGACCACGCCACCACGTTGCCTTCGGTATCGGCAATCGTGACGATCGTGTTGTTGAATGACGCCTGGATGTGCACGATGCCATGGTGAACGACGCGCTTCTCCCGCTTTTTCTTGAACGTCTTCTTCCGCTTGGCCGGCCGCTTGCTCGGTGCCGGCACCGACGCGTCAACCGTCTCCAGCTTTGCCATTCGCCAACAGTCCTTTCTCGACTGTGCCCGCGCAGGGGCTCACCAGCCCCGTTAGCTGGTCTTCTTCTTCGCCACCGTGCCTTTGCGCGGACCCTTGCGCGTACGGGCGTTCGTATGTGTGCGCTGTCCTCGAACCGGAAGATTGCGGCGATGACGCATCCCGCGGAAGCAGCCAATTTCCATCAACCGCTTGATGTTCATCGTGACCTCCTTCCGGAGATCACCCTCAACACGCCCCTGATCCTCAATGACCCTGGCGATCTTGCGCACTTCATCCTCGGAGAGATCCTTGATGCGCACGTTCGGATCGACGCCAGCTTCCTGGAGGATGACCCCGGCACGATGGTCACCGATGCCATAGATGTAGGTCAGCCCGGTTTCGATCCGTTTTGTCCGGGGAAGGTCGACACCTGCGATTCGAGCCATAGTTCCGCCTCAGCCTTGCCGTTGCTTGTGCTTGGGGTTGGAGCAGATGATACGCACCACCCCGGATCGCCGTACGACCTTGCACTTGTCACACATCCGTTTGACAGATGTTCGCACTTTCATTGCGTACTCCCACGCCGGTCAGTCGACCCGCTCGCCCGGCTATCCACGCGGCGCAACGGCCGATTCGTCCACCAGAGCATCCGCCGCCATGCCGGTTTTCGCCGCAACCTCAGTTCCCGCCATACGTGTCAGTACCTCCGGACCCGCCTCGGTAACCGCCACCGTATGCTCAAAATGGGCCGCGAGGCTGCCGTCTCGCGTGACCGCCGTCCAGCGGTCGTTCAACACTCGAACCGCGGACCGACCCATGGTCACCATCGGTTCTATGGCGAGCACCATACCAACATCGAGCATCGGCCCGTGACCGGGCTCTCCGTGATTTGGAATCTGGGGCTCTTCGTGCAGCGTTGTTCCGATGCCGTGCCCAACGAACTCACGCACGACGGCAAACCCATGCGCTTCGACATGCCGCTGTACGGCATGTCCGATATCCGACACGTGACCGCCGACCCGCACCTGCTCGATACCAAGATCGAGCGACTCGCGCGTCACCCGAAGTAGTTCAGCTGTACGTTCCGAAATCTGGCCGACCGGTACCGTGATGGCCGAATCACCGTAGAACCCGTTGAGCACGACGCCCATATCGAGCGAGACGATGTCGCCGTCGACCAGAGGCGTCATGGACGGGATTCCGTGGACGACCGCTTCGTTCACGGACGCACAGAGAGCCGCCGGGTATCCCTGGTATCCCTTGAACGCCGGGACCGCACCTGACTCGATGATCTGCCGCTCCGCCACGGCGTCGAGAGTCTTGGTCGAGATTCCCGGCGCAACGAGTTTGCACAATTCGGCGAGGACGGCAGCGACGAGCGCGTTGGCCGCGTGCATCCGTTCCAGTTCCTGGGGCGTCTTGCGCGCAATCATCCAGCGGTTCCTTCAGACACAGAGCCTGCCGTCGGCAACGCCGCCAGCACGTCGGCAATCACCCTGGTCAGAGCGGCCCCTACGACGGTTGGCGGCATGTTTCCATCGACCGCGCGAAACGTCGGCCGGCTCGAGTAGTAGTCGACCAGCGGTCTGGTCGCCTCGGCATACACCCGCAGGCGCGCGCGCACGGTCGTTTCCGTATCGTCGCTACGGAACACGAGTTCACCGCCACATTTCTCACACCGTCTCTCGACATCCCCGGTGTCGACCCTCGTCGCGTTTCCGCACTGCCCGCACACCCGCCGGCACGCCAACCGCGCGACCAGCGCGTCCTCGGGCACCATGATGTCCACAACGATCAAGGGGGCCTGATCGACCATCATTTCGTCGAGCGCCGTGGCCTGCGCCACGGTCCGCGGAAAGCCGTCGAGCACGAACCCATTTCGGACATCCGGCCGCGTCAGCCGCTCGCGCACAATCTCGATCATCAACTGGTCGTCGACCAGACCTCCGGCGTCCATCACGGTCTTCGCGCGCTGGCCCAGCTCGCTGCCGGACCGCACCGCATCACGCAAGATATTCCCTGTCGAGATCGCCGGAATCTCATGACGCTGAGCAATCTCCAGGGCCTGCGTGCCCTTGCCCGCCCCCGGTGGACCAAGCACGACGAGATTGATCGGTGTCGTTCCGCTCTCCATTCGATTCAGACCATGCCCGCCGTCAGTCAGTGCAACGGACCAGCGGCTCCATCATCCCCTGCGTCCGCGAATGCGCGTCTTCCGCATGAACCCGTCATAGTGCCGCATGATCAACTGCGACTCCACTTGCTGGACCGTATCCATCGAAACGCCCACGATGATCAGCAACGACGTACCGCCGAAGTAGAATGTGACTCCCAGACCGTCCGTTATCCACCGTGGCGTCACCGCGTCGAGCGAGTCGCCGATGAACGGAATCGCGTCCACCCGGAACCCGACGATCATCAGATCGGGCAGCACCGCCACGATAGCCAGATAGACCGCACCGACCAGCGTGATCCGCGTGAGAATCGTATCGATATACTCGGCCGTCCGTTTTCCCGGCCGAATGCCCGGCACGAAGCCGCCGTATTTCCGCATGTTGTCCGCCACGTCATCCGGATTGAAGATGATGGCCGTATAGAAGTAGGCGAAGAAAATGATACCTCCCATATAGAGGAGATAGTAGAGCGGCATCCCGTTGGCGAGCCCCTCCGTCACGGTCTGCGCCACCCCTCCAGCAGGCAGGGCGGACGCAATCGTCGCTGGAAATGCGAGCAGCGATGAGGCGAAAATGACTGGAATCACGCCGGAAGTGTTCACCTTGAGCGGAATGTGGGTACTGGTGCCCCCATACATCCGCCGGCCCACAACCCGCTTTGCGTATTGCACCGTGACGCGCCGCTGTCCCCGCTCCATGAAGACGACCGCGCCGATGACCAGCACCATGACAATGGTGAGAATCAGGAGGCGGAACAGCCCCATCTGACCCGTGCGAAGCTGTTCGATGGTGTTGAACACCGCCGCCGGCAGATTCACGACGATGCCCGCGAATATGATCAGCGACATGCCGTTGCCGATTCCCCGTTCGGTGATCTGCTCACCCAGCCACATGATGAAACAGGTGCCCGTGGTCAAGGTGAGCACAACCATAAGGCGGAACCCCCAACCCGGGTTGAACACCAGCGGCAAACCCCCTGCGATGTTGGTCTGGCTCTCGAGCCAGAATGCGATGGCGAATGCCTGCACGGCGCACAATAGAAGCGTGCCATAGCGCGTGTATTGCGTTATCTTGCGCCGCCCGAGCTCCCCTTCCTTCGACAACCGCTCCAGGTAGGGCCAGACGACCGTCAGCAACTGCAGAATGATGGAGGCGCTGATATAGGGCATGATGCCCAGAGCGAATATCGTCACCTGCGCGAGGTTGCCGCCGGAAAACATGTTGTAGAACCCGAACATGGTGCTGGCCATCTGTTCGGCCAGAATTGCCAACGCCTCCGTATTGACCCCGGGTGTCGGAATGACGCTGCCAACCCGGTACACCGCCAGAATCCCGAGCGTAAACAGCACGCGCGTGCGGAGATCGGAGATCGTGAAGATGTTCCGCAGGCTGTCAAGCATCGGTTCGCCCCCTATGCGTCGGACGCCGCACCGTCGTCACCGGCACGAGACATCGGGTCGCTTCCGGCGTCCGCGGATGAAACCTCTTCGCGGTCGGTCACGGCCGGCTCGCCTGCGTCCGCAGCGGCAGCGGTACCGTCGTCATCTGCCGCCGGGCGACTGCTGCTACTGCAGATCACCGCAGCGTGGCCGCCCGCCGCCACAATCTTCTCGCTCGCGATGCGGCTGAACTTGTGCGCCTTGACGGTCAGCGCAGTATCGATATCGCCGCGTCCGAGCACCTTGACCAGCTTGGCGTTCGACCTCACGATCCCCCGCTCCCGCAGGACGTCCGGGGTCACTTCGGCGCCCGCCTCGAATCGCTCGGACAACGTATCGAGATTCACCACCGCGTACTCGACGCGAAATGGATTGAAGAATCCGCGTTTCGGCAGCCGCCGATGCAAGGGCATCTGTCCACCTTCGAATCCGCGCTTGTGGTGGTAGCCGGACCGAGACTTCTGCCCTTTGTGACCACGCCCGGACGTCACCCCGGTACCGGAGCCGTACCCCCGTCCGACACGCTTCTTCGCGTGTTTGGCGCCCTTCGGTGGTTTGAGATCGCTGAGATTCATCGGCGTCAGCCCTCCACCTCGTTCACGCGCACCAGATGCCGGACCTTCCGTATCATGCCGCGAATGGACGGGACATCCTTGAGTTGAACGGTATGCCCGATTCGTCGAAGTCCGAGCCCCCGCACGACCTCGGCTTGACGTCTATCGAACCCGATGGTGCTCCGCACCAACGTGACGGTGACTCGGTTGCTCTCCGCTCTTTCTGTCATCTCCGTCTCAGTATTGTCCCGCATAGCGGGTGACAACCTGCCTCAGGCAACACCTGCGCCCCCGCCCGCATGCTCCTTCGCCGCACCTGAATCCAAGAGGCTCGTCGCCACTCTCGGTGCGACGCGGCGTGTTGCTGCGGGCGGCTAGGCCGTCAAATCCTCTACATCGACACCACGCAACCGCGCCACGGCGACGGGGTCCTTGAGTTCGGTCAACCCGGTGAACGTTGCGCGCACGACGTTATGCGGATTGTCAGTCCCGAGTGACTTCGTGAGGATGTTCTGTATGCCCGCCGATTCCATGACGGCACGCACTGCACCCCCCGCGATGATGCCTGTACCTTCCCGAGCCGGCTTCAAGAGGACCCGTCCCGCACCGAACCGGCCGACGATGGTGTGCGGAATCGTGGTTCCACTCAGCGGCACACGCACCAGCCCCTTCTTGGCGGCATCGATACCCTTCTTGATCGCCGATGGAACCTCCTTGGCCTTGCCGACGCCGAATCCCACGACTCCGTGGGTGTCACCTACCACGACCAGCGCACTGAAGCTCAAGTTCTTGCCACCCTTGACGACCTTGGTCACCCGGTTGATCGAGACGACCGTGTCCTTGAGGTCGAACTCCCCAGCGTCGATCTTCGTTCGTATCCTATTCATAAGGCCGTTCCTGGCAGCCCGTGGCAAAAGCCCCGCTGCATTCGGTCGACGCTGCATCCCGCCGACCCGTGTTGTTCATCGGTTGCATACCGCCGGCATGGTCCCTCTTTTCGCCTTACGTTGACCGGACGCGGCATCATTACAACCAAAGCTCGGTGCAACGCGGGGTTCCACCACGGGCTGCTAGAACTTCAGTCCAGCACCGCGAGCTGCACCCGCAACTTCGCGCACACGTCCGTGATACAGAAAGCCGCCACGGTCGAACACCACGCTGGAGATCCCCTTCTCAAGCGTCCTTTCGGCCACGACACGGCCAATAACCTGTGCCCCGGCCACGTTCCCTCCACTTGCTCCAGCAGGGAGGCTCGCCTTGACACCCGGCTCGGTGCTTGATGCGGACGCCAGGGTCGTGCCGGTCGTGTCGTCAATCACCTGGGCAGAAATGTGCGCCAGGCTGCGAAACACGGCCAATCTCGGTCGCTCGGTCGTACCCTTGACCGCCTTGCGTTGCCGCAGCGCGATCCTCAGACGTCGATCCTTCTTTGTCTTGACCTTCATCACACGTTCCAACCGCCACGTAAGGAGCAACTACTCATGGCACCAAGCCTGCGACATTGGCCGGGCGCAGCGTCCGCGTTGCACGACATTGTTCCAAGGTCAATTGCGCCCGAAATGCTCCCTCTTCTCACCTCCCGCACCGCCGATCTCGATCCGGCGCGGGGTTCTGCCACGGTCTGCTATGCCCCGGTCTTGCCCTCTTTCTTTTTCAACACCTCGCCGGTGTAACGGATGCCCTTCTGCTTGTAGGGATCCGGCTTCCGGAGACTCCGAATGTCCGCGGCAACCTGACCCACCGCCTGCCGGTCGATCCCGGTCACAACGAGATGCGTTTGGTTATCGACCGCTACGCCGATCCCGCTCGGAATCTCGAAGATGACCGGATGTGAAAAACCGAGTGCCATCGTGAGCCTCTGGCCGGCAACCTCCGCCCTGTATCCGATGCCCACGATGTCGAGCTCCTTCTTGAACCCCTCTGACACCCCGGTCAGCGCGTTGGCAACCAGACTCCGCGCCAAGCCGTGGAACTTTCTCAGCGCACGGTCCTCGCGCTCCGGCTTCGCCTCCAGCCGGCCATCGTTCATCTCAATGACGATGCCCGGCGGAAGCGCCTGACGCAACGTGCCCTTCGGCCCCTTGACCTCAACCGCCTCAGGTGAGATCTGGACCGTGACCCCGCTCGGGATCGGCATCGGCATCTTGCCCACTCGCGACATAACTTGACTCCGTCACACCTACCAGACGTTGCACAACACTTCGCCGCCGACACCGTTCTTCACCGCATCACGTCCGGTCATCACGCCTTGCGACGTTGTGAGAATGCTCGTTCCGAGACCGCTCAACACCGGTGGCACATCGTCTCGTCCGAAATACACGCGCCGACCGGGTCGACTGACACGCTGAATCCCCGAGATGACATTCTCGCCACGCGACCCGTATTTGAGCTGGATACGGACCATCGAACGAGCGGCCTGCCCCGTCTCGACGACGACGTCAACTACCTTGAAGGCCCGGATGTAGCCCTCGTGCTGCAGAACCCGGGCGAGTTCCATCTTTAGCCGCGATGCCGGAATATCGACGCGCTTTCGACGCGCAGATGTCGCGTTGCGGATTCTCGACAACATGTCGGAAATCGGATCAGTCATGGCTGTTCAAGTCTTGTACTCGTCGGGGCGCCCCGCGTTTAGCGGGCGGCCCGTTCCCGTCACCAACTACTCTTCGTGACCCCGGCGATGTCGCCTTCAAGCGCCAACTTCCTGAAGCACAGCCGGCACAGCTCGAACTTTCGCATGAAAGCGCGCGGCCGGCCGCACAGCCGGCACCGGTTTCGGAGTCGGGTCTTGTGCTTGGGCGGTTTGCTTTCCTTGACGATCTTCGCAGTCGTAGCCATCACTGTCCTCGTTACCATCCCTACCAGGCTTCTCCCGGAGGGACGAGCCTGAGCGCCGTTGTGAACCCACTGGCGGCCTGGCACAGCGCCGATCACGGTGCCACCCGCGGTTCCCCCCCCCACGGACTGCTAGTTCGTTCGGAACGGCATCCCCATCAACTGGAGCAGCCGCCGCCCTTCCTCGTCCGTCCTGGCAGTCGTGACCACAGAAATATTCATACCGCGCGACTTGTCGACCTTCATGTAGTCGATCTCGATGAACATCAACTGGTCACGGAGCCCGAGAGTGTAGTTCCCACGTCCGTCGAACCCTTTGGGCGACACACCCCGAAAGTCGCGCACTCGCGGAAGCGCGATCGAGATCAACCGGTCAAGGAATTCGTACATCCGGTCTCGACGCAGCGTGACGACGGCGCCTATGGGCATGCCCTGCCGCACTTTGAATTGCGCCACCGACTTTCGCGCGCGGGTGGTCAACGGCTTCTGACCGGTGATTCGGGCCAGATCGTCGCTCCCCGCGTCAATCAGCTTCCCGTTTTGCGTCGCCTCGCCCAGCCCCATGTTCACTACGATCCGCTGAACCTTCGGCACCGCCATCACGTTGGTGTACCGAAATTCCTTCGTGAGGGCGGGCACGACCGTTTCTTGATACCGCTCTTTCAATCGGCTCATCTATCGACGACCCCATCGCATTTGCGACAAATCCGTACTTTCCGACCGTCACCGAGCAGCCGACGCCCGATCCGAGTGGTTGCGCCGCACTCGGGGCAGACGAGTTGTACGTTCGAGGCATGCAACGGCGCCTCGCGCTCGACCACCCCACCCTTCACGTTCCGGGCCGGATTGGGACGAGTGTGGCGCTTGACGAAGTTCACACCTTCGACGATCAACCGGTTCTTCCCCGGCACCAACTGCAACACACGACCACGTTTACCGCGGTCCTTGCCCGAAACCACGACGACGTCGTCGTTCTTCCGGATCGGTGTCTGAATGCTCGACATGACTCCTACCACTCATCGGATGACCGGCACTGCAACCTCTCGATATGCTTCGCTCACAGCACCTCCGGCGCAAGGGAGACTATCTTCATGAATTTACGCTCGCGCAACTCGCGTGCGACCGGACCAAAGACACGAGTGCCGATCGGCTCACCTTGCTCGTTCACCAGCACCGCCGCATTCCCGTCGAATCGGATATAGCTCCCGTCCCGCCGGCGATGTTCCTTGCTGGTCCGCACGATGACCGCGCGCACGACCTGCCCTTTCTTCACGGCCGACGACGGCGCCGCCTCCTTGACCGAGGCGGTAACAAGATCCCCGAGCCGCGCATAACGTCCGGTCGCGCCACCGAGCGGATTAATCACCGCGAGCTTTCGGGCACCGGAGTTGTCCGCCACGTCGAGAATCGATTGCATCTGGATCATGATCGGATCTCGCTCGTCAAATCGCCTGAGCTCGTTCGACTACCCGGATCACGGCCCAGCGCTTGCGTCGGCTCAGCGGACGTGTCTCGACGATGGCCACCACGTCCCCCACCTTCGCGGCATTTTCGGAGTCATGGGCCATGAACTTCGAGGTACGTCGCTGGATCTTGCCGTAGAGTTCGTGCCGCACACGGCGTTCCACCGCCACCACGACGCTCTGATCCATCCTGTCGCTTATCACCACGCCCTGAACTTCTGCCTTGGTTCCCATATCTTTGTCCAACGGCTACGCGTCGGTGTCAGTCGCCGCGGCTCCACCGGCGATCGCGTGCTCCCGCAACAGCGTCTTTATTCGTGCCATGTCGCGCCTGCTCTCCTGCAGCTTAACTGACGCATCCTGCTGCCCCATGGAGTGCCGAAGTCGCAGCCGGAACAACTCCTCGGCCAGCTCCTGCTCCCGTTGCTCAAGGGCGGCCACGCCGAGTTCACGCAACTCCACGATCTTGGTCATGACGACTCGGCCTTCTCCAACCGGGTCGCGAACTTCGTATGGATCGGCAGCTTCGCCGCGGCCAGTTGCATCGCCCGCTTGGCGACCGACGCCTCCACACCTTCCATCTCGAACAAAATCCGACCAGACTTGACAACCGCCACCCATTGTTC
Source organism: Vicinamibacterales bacterium (assembly GCA_965220695.1). Taxonomy (GTDB): domain Bacteria; phylum Acidobacteriota; class Vicinamibacteria; order Vicinamibacterales; family UBA8438; genus UBA9620. The sequence continues at coordinate 3,400,500 of OZ244838.1, forward strand.
TGGAGATCCCTTGCCCTTGCCCATCCGCGTTTCCTGGGGCTTCTTGGTGACGGGTTTGTCCGGAAATATGCGGATCCAGATCTTGCCGCCGCGCTTGATGAAACGGGTCATTGCGACGCGCGCCGCCTCGATCTGCCGATCCGTCAACCAGCATGGCTCCATCGCACGAAGGCCGTAGTCACCGAAAGACACCGTCGAGCCACGCCATGCCTTTCCGGTCATGCGGCCCCGATGCTGTTTCCGATGTTTCACCTTTTTTGGCATCAACATGACGAAGTACCCTCAAGTGCGATCATCGTCCGATCGGGTGCGGCGTCGATACCGACCACACCACCGATCTCGGTGCGACGCGGGGTTTCACCACGGGCTGCTACCACAGGCTGTCAGGTTCTGGCGCCCCGTCGCGGTGCTCGATACTCTTCATCGCGCGCCAACCGGGGCTCATGCCGATCGCCCTTGTACAACCACACCTTCACACCGATTTGCCCGTACGTGGTGTTTGCCTCCGCAAACCCGTAGTCCACATCCGCCCGCAGGGTCTGCAGCGGCAACTGACCGTGCAGATACCATTCGTTTCGCGCGATCTCCGCGCCGTTCAACCGTCCTCCGACACGGATCTTGATTCCCCGTGCGCCGAATCGTAGCGCCGATTCGACCGCCTTGCGCATTGCCCGGCGGAACGCGACCCGTTTGACGAGCTGCAGCGCCACCGACTCGCTGATGAGCTGCGCGTCAAGTTCAGGCTTTTGAATTTCCTGAATATTGATGAAGACCTCACGCTTGGTCCGCTTTTGGATCTCGGTCTTGAGCTTGTCGACTTCAGTGCCCTTCCGCCCGATGATGATGCCCGGCCGGGATGTGCAGATGTCGATCTTCAACTTGTTCGCGGCGCGCTCGATCTCGATCTTCGATACCCCCGCGTGCGCGAACCGCTTCTTCAGATCTGCGCGCAACGCGAGATCTTCATGAAGGAGCTTCGCGTAGTCGCGGTCGGCATACCAACGTGACCGCCACGTCTTGTTGAAACCGAGCCTGAATCCGTATGGATGTACCTTCTGCCCCATATAGCCAACCCCGCGCCCGCGGGCGCTGTCCCCTACTCCAACCCCTCGGCCGTCGTCTCTGTCGCGGTCTGACTGGCGACCTTCCTCACTGGCGCTTCGCCGTCTCGGCCTCGCCGCTGCCTGGCAATGCCGGCGACGGGACGCGCGTTACAATCTCGGACCGCTCAGCTACCTTGACCGTGAGATGTGCAGTGCGTTTGACAATCCGAAACGCCCGCCCCATGGGTGCCGGCCGGATTCGCTTCATCGACGGCCCCTGATCGGCGAAACAATGGGACACGTACATCCGCTCGGCATCGCCGCTGGCCCCATCTTTCTGCTGCGCGTTCGCGACCGCCGAGCGCAGGACCTTCTCTATGTCCCGAGCGATGCGCTTGCGGGCGAACCGCAGGATGGACAGTGCACGGTCTACATCTTGTCCCCTGATGAGATCCATCACCAGCTTGGCCTTTTGCGCCGATGTCCGGACAAATCGGGCCGTGGCGCGCCCTTCGATCATCGTCTGCTACCTCTTGACGGCCGCAGCCTTGTCACGTCTTCCGGTGTGTCCTCGAAACAGCCGCGTCGGGGAGAACTCGCCCAGCTTGTGGCCGACCATGTTCTCGGTGAGATACACCGGTACGAATTTCTTGCCATTGTGTACGGCGATGGTGTGTCCGACCATTTCCGGAACAACCGTGGATCGCCGTGACCAGGTCTTGATCACTCTCCGGTCCCCCGCCCGGTTCATAATCTCGACCTTTTCCAGCAACGGCAGGTCCACGAACGGTCCCTTTCTCAGCGATCGACTCATACACGCCTCGTCTCAAATCCCACGCTCAAGGCCAAGTCCGTCACTTACGTCGTTTCCGGCGTTGGGTTATGAATTTGTCGGACGGCTTCCGGCCGCGAGTCTTGTACCCCTTGGTTGGCACACCCCAGGGCGTCACTGGATGGCGTCCGCCAGCAGAGCTGCCTTCGCCACCTCCCAGCGGGTGGTCGACCGGATTCATCGCCACCCCGCGAACAGTGGGTCTGCGACCTAGCCACCGCGCGCGACCGGCCTTGCCGAGCGACACGTTTTCGTGATCGACATTGCCGACCTGGCCAACGGTGGCCATGCATTCCTTCAATATCCGCCGCACCTCGCCGGATGGCATACGCAGCGAAGCGTAGTTGCCCTCCTTCGCGATCAACTGAACGGACGATCCCGCGCTACGGGCGATCTGACCGCCCTTGCCCGGCTTCAACTCCACGTTGTGGAGCTGGGTGCCAAGTGGAATGTTCTTCAATGGCAACGCGTTGCCCGGCAGAATATCGACCGCGTCGCCGGCCACGACCGTGTCGCCGACTGAGACCCGCGCCGGCTGCAGGATGTAGCGCTTGTCGCCGTCGGCGTAGGCCACCAACGCGATGCGGGCGGAACGGTTCGGATCGTACTCGACGCTGGACACTGTACCGGGCACGTCCTTCTTGTTGCGCTTGAAATCGATGATTCGGTAGGTCCGTTTGTGCCCACCGCCACGCTGCCACATCGTGACCCGGCCGCGGTTGTTGCGACCGCCGGACTTTGGCAACGGCTCGGTCAAAGGCTTGTACGGTTTCGTTGCGGTGATATCGTCGAACGTCTGCACCGTCTGAAACCGCCGTCCCGGCGATGTGGGCTTGTATTGGCGAATTGTCATGGTCCTGTGCGGCTCTTGTCGCTAGTCGATTCGCGTGATCCGTCTATGCGCCTTCCAGGAATTCCGGAATGCTCTCACCGTCCCGCAACCGCACGTACGCTTTCTTCCAATCGGGGCGCTGGCCGATGAATCGCCCCTGCCGCTTGATCTTGCCATGGCTGATAGCCGTGCGGACGCTTGCCACTTTCGCACCCAGCAACCGCTCGACCGCCTGCTTGATCTCAACCTTGGTCGCCCGCATTGCCACCTCGAGCACGACAGTCCGGCCGTCTTCGCGCTGCAACGTCGTCTTCTCGGTAATGAGCGGCCGCCGAATCACGTCGGTCTCTTTCATGATCCCAGCACCTGCTCGAGCCGCTCTACCGCAGCACGCGTAATGACGATCCGGCGCGCATCGACGACTTCGCGCGCACCAAGGTGACGGGTTGAGAACATCTTCACGGTCGTGAGGTTGCGAACCGCAAGCGACATGTTCGCATCTGGATTCACATCCACCAGGAGCGTCTTGCCATCCACGTCCAATCGATCCAGCAATTCCGCCGCGTGGCGTGTGCGCGGTTCCTCAATGCTCAGCTTGTCGACCACCAGGATCGCTGCATCCTGGAACTTCTGACTCAGCGCCGCCCGCAGCCCGCCGCGCACTACCTTCTTCGGCAACCGATACCCATAGCTGCGCGGCTGCGGACCGAAAACGATCCCGCCCGACCTCCACAAAGGGTTGCGGCTCTCGCCCACACGGGCGCGACCAGTACCCTTCTGGCGCCAGGGCTTCTTTCCAGTGCCGCTGACATTGCCTCGGGTCTTGGTCGCGTGGGTGCCACGACGTTCGGAAGCCTGTTGATGTACTACAGCCTCCCAAATCACGTCAGTATTCACATGACCACCGAATATCTCATCGCTGACCTCGAGCGCCCCGACCTTTTCGTTCTGCAAATCGACGACATCCAATGTCATGGCCGCAATCCGTCCATCGCTACGACTACTTTTCCGGCGCGACGGTCGCCGGTCCTGCCGCTACCGCCTTACGTACCACCACGAACCCACCGGGCGCCCCGGGCACCGCGCCCTTGACGACCAGGACATGCTGCTCGGCGTTCACCTGCAACACGCGCAAGTTCCGCACCGTGACCCGGTCGCCGCCCATGCGCCCCGGACCACGCATCCCCTTGATGACACGCGAGGGGTACGACGACGCCCCGATCGAACCAGGCGCGCGATGAAACATCGACCCGTGGGTTGCACCGCCGCCACCGAAGCCGTGCCGTTTCATCACCCCCTGAAAGCCCTTGCCGCGGCTGATGCCGATAACGTCGACTGTATCGCCATCTGCGAACACGGATGCCATGACCTGTTCGCCTTCGACGGGACCGTCGCTGCCCGCGACAACTCCGACTTCCCGCCGCAACTTCGTCGGCGGTACGTTGGCCTTCTTGTAGTGACCGGCTATCGGCTTGTTCACGTTCGCGGGGGCATCCTCGACCAACCCGAGCTGCACCGCTTCGTAGCCGTCTCGTTCAACGGTCTTCCGCTGCACGACGACACACGGACCGGCCTTGATGACCGTGGCGGGCGTGACAGCGCCGTCGTCGGCAAACACCTGTGTCATCCCGATCTTGCGCCCGAGGATTCCGGTCACCATGTCGTTCTTCCATTTCACACACCGCCCCATGGCGGTGTCGCTACTTGCTGTCCTTCCCGAACGCCTTGATCTCGACATCGACACCGGCCGGCAAATCGAGCTTCATCAGAGCATCCACAGTTTGCGGGGTCGGCTCGAAGATATCGATCAACCGCTTGTGCGTCCGGATCTCGAATTGCTCACGAGATTTCTTGTCGACGTGGGGCGACCGCAACACGGTCCACTTGTTCAGGTCTGTCGGCAGCGGAATAGGCCCTGCGAGGCGGGCGCCGGTGCGGCGGGCAGTATCGACGATTTCCGAGGTCGACTGGTCAAGCACCCGATGGTCGTACGCCTTGAGACGGATCCGGATCTTGTCGCTGAACATGTCTTTCTTCGACTCTCTATGGCTCTCGGTAACCCCAACCCCTGGTCTATTCGACGATGTCGGTGATGGCGCCCGACCCGACGGTGCGGCCACCTTCCCGGATCGCGAACCGCAGCCCCTTCTCCAGGGCCACCGGCGTGATCAGCTCCACCTCCATTGCCACGTTGTCCCCCGGCATCACCATCTCGACACCCTCCGGCAACGTCGCCACCCCCGTCACGTCCGTCGTCCGCAAGTAGAATTGCGGCCGATACCCATTGAAAAACGGCGTGTGCCGGCCCCCCTCGTCCTTCGTCAGCACATACACTTCGCTCTTGAACTTCGTGTGCGGCGTAATCGTCTTCGGCCGCGCCAGCACCTGCCCCCGCTGCACGTCCCGCTTCTCCAGCCCCCGCAGCAACACCCCGATGTTGTCCCCCGCCACGCCCTCGTCCAGCAGCTTCCGGAACATCTCCACCCCGGTCACCACCTTCTTCTGCGTCTCGGTAAACCCCACAATCTCGATCTCTTCGCCCACCTTCACCACGCCGCGATCCACCCGGCCCGTCACCACCGTCCCGCGTCCCGATATCGAAAACACATCCTCAATCGGCATCAAAAACGACTTGTCCACGTCCCGCGCCGGCAGCGGCACATAGTCATCCACCGCCGCCATCAACGCATCAATCCCGGCCGCCGCCGCCTCCTCGCTCCCCTCCAGCGCCCGCAACGCCGACCCCCGCACCACCGGCAAATCGTCCCCCGGATACTCGAACGACGACAACAGCTCCCGCACCTCCAACTCCACCAGGTCCAGCAACTCCTCGTCGTCCACCATGTCCACCTTGTTCAGAAACACCACCAACGACGGCACCCCCACCTGCCGCGCCAGCAAAATATGCTCCCGCGTCTGCGGCATCGGCCCGTCAGTCGCCGCCACCACCAATATCGCCCCGTCCATCTGCGCCGCGCCCGTGATCATGTTCTTGATGTAGTCCGCGTGCCCCGGACAGTCCACGTGCGCATAGTGCCGCTGCGCCGTCGTGTACTCCACGTGCGCCGTCGCAATCGTGATCCCCCGCTCCCGCTCCTCCGGGGCGTTGTCGATCGAGTCGAACGACCGCACCGCGTTCTTCGGATCATGCTTCGCCAACACCCGCGTAATCGCCGCCGTCAACGTCGTCTTCCCGTGATCAATATGCCCAATCGTCCCAATGTTCACGTGCGGTTTCGACCGATCAAATTTTTCCTTCGCCATGGCGATAGCCTCTGTTACCTTCCCTGAATCCGCGCCACGATCTCCTCACTCACCACCTGTGGGACTCGCTTGTAGCGATCGAAATTCATGGTGTACGTTGCGCGCCCCTGTGTCCGCGACCTCAGTTCAGTGGCATAGCCGAACATCTCCGCGAGAGGTACGCGGGCGTTCACGATCTGCGTACTGCCGTGCGCTTCCATCGAAAGCACTTTGCCGCGGCGGCTGTTGAGGTCGGCCATGATGTCGCCCATGTGCACCTCGGGTACAACCACTTCGACCTTCATGATCGGCTCGAGCAGCACCGGCCCCGCAGTCCGCGCCGCTTGACGAAAGGCCATCGATCCGGCGATCTTGAACGCCATCTCGGACGAGTCCACGTCATGGGACGAACCGTCGTACAGCGTCACCGTCACATCTTCGATCGGATACCCGGCCAATACGCCGGTCGTGAGCGCCTCCCGGATACCGGCTTCGATCGAACTGATGAACTCCCTCGGCACCGCGCCACCGAAAATCTCGTTCTTGAAGACGAAGCCGTCTCCTGGCACGACACGGATCTTGACGTGCCCGTATTGCCCTCGCCCGCCGGTCTGCTTGACATACCGTCCTTCGGCCGCGGATGGTCTGGTCAACGTTTCCCGGTAGGCGACCTGCGGCCGCCCGACGGTGGCTTCGACGTCGAATTCCCGCCGCAATCGATCGACGATGATCTCGAGATGCAGTTCGCCCATCCCGGAGATGACCACCTGCCCGGTCTCGTCGTCGGTACGAACCTGAAACGTCGGATCCTCGCTGGTCAGCTTCGCGAGCCCCTGCCCGAGCTTCTCCTGGTCGACCTTGGTCTTTGGCTCGATAGCCAGCGTGATGACGGGTTTTGGAAACTCCATCGTCTCCAGCACCACCGGGTGCTGGTGGTCGCAAATCGTATCCCCTGTCGCCACACTCTTGAGCCCGACCGCAGCCGCGATGTCGCCTGAATAGACTTGCCGGATCTCCTCGCGCTTGTCGGCATGCATCTTCAGCAACCGACCGATCCTCTCCTTGCGGCGGAGACGCGGGTTGTAGATGGTGGCGCCAGACGCCAGCACCCCGGAATAGACACGGATAAAGGCGAGCTGACCGACGTAGGGGTCAGTCACTATCTTGAAGGCCAACGCCGAAAACGGCGTTGTGTCCGCGCACGGACGCTCGAGTCGGGTGTCCACGTCACCCGGATCGCTACCGCTCACGGCCGGCACATCCAGCGGCGACGGCAGATAATCGATCACCGCGCCGATCAACGGTTGCACGCCCTTGTTTTTGAACGCACTGCCACACAGTACCGGTACGAAGGGAACGTCCTCCTCGCGCACTGACTCAACGGTGCGGCGCCGCAACGTCGCGATGATTTCCGCTTCTTCGATCGGCGTGCCGTGCAGATACTTCTCAAGCAGCCGATCGTCGACTTCGCAGACCTTCTCTACCAGCAGTTCGCGAGCCGCCATGGCAGCGTCCATGCGGTCCGCCGGAATGTCCTCCACGGTCGATCCGGCTCCCAGTGTCTCGTCATGGTAACGAACGGCCTTCATGCGCACGAGGTCTATGACCCCGACGAATTCGTCCTCGTCCCTGATTGGAAGCTGAATCGCCACCGGGTTACCTTGAAGCTTCTCGCGAATCTGCGTCAGGGTGCGATTGAAATCTGCGCCGACGCGGTCCATCTTGTTGACGAAACAGATCCGTGGCACACGATATTTGTCAGCCTGTCGCCACACGGTCTCCGACTGCGGCTCCACGCCCCCCACCGCATCGAATACTGCCACGGCGCCGTCCAACACCCGCAACGATCGCTCGACCTCCGCGGTGAAGTCGACATGCCCAGGGGTATCGATGATGTTTATTCGATGATCACGCCACATGCACGTCGTGGCGGCAGAGGTGATGGTGATGCCCCGCTCCTGCTCCTGCTCCATCCAGTCCATCACCGCAGTGCCCTCATGCACCTCGCCGATCTTGTAGGTGATGCCCGTATAGAACAGGACGCGCTCGGTGATGGTCGTCTTGCCGGCATCAATGTGAGCCATGATGCCAATATTGCGCGTCTGCTCCAGCGCCACCTGTCTCGGCATCACTGTGTCCGTTCGTGACTGCTTGTGTCTCGCAACACTGGCGACGGCGACCGGCGGTGGACTCTTCAACTCTGCTGTTGCCACTTGTCTACTATGACCTGCTCTTCTCTTCTAATCGAGACACCGCCGACGGACCAGGAATGCCTACCAACGGTAATGAGCAAATGCCTTGTTGGCCTCAGCCATCCGATGCGTGTCCTCACGCTTCTTTACCGACCCGCCCCGAAGATTCGACGCGTCGACGAACTCGTTCGCCAGCTTTTCCTTCATCGTCTTGCCGTCGCCGCGCGCCCGAGCATAACCAGACAGCCAACGAATGCTCAGCGACAATCGACGGTTCGGGTTGACCTCGATTGGCACCTGGTAGTTCGATCCACCCACACGGCGCGATTTCACCTCAAGGCTCGGCTTGACGTTGTCGACCGCTTTCTTGAACACCTTGAGCGGGTCTTCCCCGGTTCGCTCCCTGATGATTTCCAGGCTGCCGTACAGGAGGCCTTCGGCGGTACTTCGCTTGCCGTTCTTCATGACGCAACGTACGAACTTCGTCACCAGGGTACTGTTGTAGATTGGATCAGGGGGTACCTCGCGTTTGGGAACTTCGCGTCTGCGTGGCATGATTCCTCTCGCCGCTCTTACGCTTTCGGCCGTTTCGCACCGTACTTGGATCGACTCTGCTTGCGGCCCTGCACGCCCGTGGTGTCGAGCGTCCCCCGCACCACGTGGTAGCGGACACCAGGCAGGTCCTTCACACGACCGCCGCGCAGCAACACGAGCGAGTGCTCCTGGAGGTTGTGGCCCTCGCCCGGAATGTAGCTCGTGACCTCGATCTGATTGGTCAGCCGAACACGAGCGACTTTGCGCAACGCGGAGTTCGGCTTCTTCGGCGTCTGGGTGAACACCCGTACGCAGACCCCGCGCCGCTGCGGGCACCTCCGCAACGCCGGGCTCTTGGTCTTCGTCTCGGCCCGGAACCGGCCCTTTCTGACGAGCTGACTGATCGTCGGCACAAGCACTCCCTGCGTCGATGACGCTACGGCATCCAGGCCGTCGGACCAGGACGCCAACGACAAATCACCCCAGGCCTGAAAGCCACCGGCTTCGCACCTGAGGCGGGTTGACCCTATTAGTGTGTGCGCGCTGTAAGGGAAATCCGTACCCCACAAACTGCCGGGTCGGTCGCTCCCAAGCTGGAAAGAGGCGAATCGCGCATCCCTGTGACCTCTTCGCGGTGCGCCGACACAGGCGCCCGGCGCACCGTCGGCCACACGGCCTCTTTCGGACGGATCGAAGTTAGATAGGGTGTCCTAACTCCGACAGAACCTTGCGAGGTTACCACGTTCGTCCTGATCCACGCAACAATTGCGCCGGCCCGGTCTTTCCGTTCTCCGATGGCCGCAACATTCCGAAACCGCACACCGGCGTCCGATTTCATTACCGCACCGATGCGCTGGCAGCACGCGATGAAAGCCCCGCAGCATTCGCTCGGCGCTGCATCCCGCAAAGAGCGTCGCTGGGCGTCTGATCGCCGAGGGCACACACGTCCCAATGCGCTCCCTCTTCGTGCCGTGCACTGGCCGGGCGCGACGTTATGACGAACAGATCTCGGTGCACCGCGGGGTTTCACCACAGGCTGCTATTCGGTCACCTCGTCTCGACCGAACGCGGCCTCCGGCTCCGCCATATAGTCCATCTCCCGTTCACTCTCGATGTCCTCTACGGTTCGCGGCGGCGGCGGCGGCTCGTCCGGCGGAATCTGCACGTGGCGGTAATAGTTGAAGCCGGTTCCGGCCGGAATCAACCGTCCCATCGTCACGTTCTCCTTCAATCCACGGAGATGATCCACCTTGCCGGAGATGGATGCCTCGGTGAGCACCCGGGTCGTCTCCTGGAATGAGGCCGCCGAAATGAACGAGTCGGTGGACAGCGACGCCTTGGTGATGCCGAGCAGCATCGGACGGCCGGTTGCCGGACGTCCTCCTTCGGCGATGACCCGATCGTTCTCCTGCAGGAACCGGAACCGGTCGACTTGCTCGTCGATCAGGAACTCGGTCGTGCCGACGTCCTCGATCTTCACCCACCGCATCATCTGGCGTGCCACGACCTCAATGTGCTTGTCGTTGATGGTGACGCCCTGCAGGCGATACACCTCCTGGATTTCGTTGACCAGGTAGCTTTGGAGCGCCTTCTCGCCAAGCACGCTCAGGATGTCGTGCGGGTTGCTCGGACCGTCCATCAGTTGCTCGCCGGCCCGCACCCGGTCGCCATCCTGCACATTGACGTGCACGCCGCGTGGCAGCGAATATTCCCGCGGCTCGGCGCCGTCCTCGTCCGGCACGATGATCACCTTACGCATCCCTTTGACGATGCTGCCGATCTTGACCGTGCCGTCGATCTCGCTGATGACCGCCGTTTCGCGCGGCTTCCGTGCCTCGAACAGCTCCTGGACACGCGGCAAGCCGCCCGTGATGTCCTTTGTCTTGGTCGTCTCGCGCGGAATCTTCGCCAGCACCTCGCCGGCAGTGACGTTCTGGGCGTCGGTCACCATGAGGTGGGCATGCGAAGGCATGTTGTACTTGCGCTCAAGCTTGCCGGCGGAATTGCGGATCTCCATGGACGGCTGCTTTTTCTCGTCAGGCGAATCGACGATGATCAGCCGCGACAGCCCCGTCACCTCGTCCACCTCCTCGTGCACGGTCACGCCCTCGACGATGTCCTTGAACTTCACGACACCGGCCTTCTCCGTGATGATCGAGAACGTATAGGGATCCCACTCGACCAGCACCTGGGCCTGTTCTACCTGCTGGCCGTCATACACCCGCAGATGGGCGCCGTACACGACCGGGTACCGCTCGCGATCACGCCCCTTGGCGTCCTGAACCACCAGCGACCCGGTACGGTTCATGACGACCAATGTGCCGTCCTGGGCCTTGACCCACTGGATGCCATTGAATTTGGCAGTACCGGCATGCTTCGCTTCCAGAGTCGACTGGGCCGACACCCGGGAGGCCGTTCCCCCTATGTGAAAGGTCCGCATCGTGAGCTGCGTGCCCGGTTCACCGATCGATTGCGCGGCCACAACCCCGACAGCCAACCCCAACTCGGCCAACTCGCCGGTGCCGAGGTCGCGTCCATAGCACTTGGCACATACCCCGCGTCTCGCCGCGCACGTGAGTACAGACCGGATCTTGACCCTCTCGACCCCCGAGTCCTCAATTTGCGAGGCAAGATCCTCGGTCACCAGATCGCCGGCCGACGCAATGGCCTCAGCCGTGAAGGGGTCGCTGATGTCCTCGAGCAACACGCGCCCCACGATCCGATCACGAAGCGGTTCGATAATCTCGCCGCTCTCGACGATGGCCCGGGAATCGATCCCGTCGAGCGTACCGCAGTCAATCTCCGAGATGATGACGTCCTGGGCCACGTCGACCAGCCTGCGGGTGAGATATCCCGAGTCGGCCGTCTTCAGCGCGGTGTCCGCCAGTCCCTTCCGCGCACCGTGGGTGGAAATGAAGTACTGCAACACCGTGAGCCCTTCTCGGAAATTCGACGTGATCGGGGTCTCGATAATCTCTCCGGATGGCTTGGCCATCAACCCACGCATTCCAGCCAATTGGCGGATCTGCTGCTTGCTTCCTCTGGCGCCAGAGTCCGCCATGATGTAGACGGCATTGAATTCCTTGCCGCCGGAATCCATCTCCTCCATCTCGTTGAACATCTCGTCAGCCACGCGCTCGGTCACGTCCGACCAGATGGCGATAACCTTGTTGTACCGCTCCCCGTTGGTGATCGCCCCTTCCAGATACTGCTGCTCGACCCGGATCACCTCTTCACTTGCCGTCTTCACCAGTGACGCTTTCTGAGCGGGCACAATAAGGTCGTCGATACCGATCGACAGACCCGACCGGGTGGCGTAACCGAACCCGAGCTGTTTCAGGCCGTCCAGCATCTCGACCGTCTTGTCGACGCCGTGCCGCAGATAGCAGTACTGCACCAGTTGGCCCAGCCCCTTCTTCTTGAGCAACCCGTTGACATAGGGCAACTCCGGCGGCAGCGCGCTGTTGAATATCGCACGACCCACAGTGGTATCGATGACCTTCTGCTCGATCTCCAACACCTCGGTGCGAAGCACATCCTGGTCGTCTCTGGATGCGGTCAGATCCATCAATCCGCCGCTGATCCGAAGGCGGATGGGGGTCAGGGTCTCCACTTCTCCGGCGGCCACCGCCAACATCACATCCTCGACGTTGCCGAAGACCCGACCAGCTCCCTTGGCGTTGTCCTTTTGCTTGGTCAGGTAGTAGCACCCCAGCACGATGTCCTGCGAGGGGGTGGTAATTGGGGCGCCGTTCGCCGGTGACAGAATGTTCTTCGACGACTTCATCAACACCGACGCCTCGATTTGCGCCTCCGGCGCCAGTGGGATATGAACCGCCATCTGGTCACCGTCAAAATCGGCGTTGAACGCCGTACAGACGAGCGGGTGAATCCGAATCGCCTTCCCCTCGACGAGCACGGGCTCGAACGCCTGAATCCCGAGACGATGCAGCGTGGGCGCGCGGTTCAAGAGCACCGGATGCTCGCGAATCACCTCTTCCAGTACGTCCCAGACTTCCGGCAATTGCTGTTCCACCATCTCCTTGGCCTGCTTGATGGTCGCAACCAGGCCACGCTTCTCGAGCTTGTTGTAAATGAACGGCTTGAACAACTCGAGGGCCATCTTCTTCGGCAATCCGCACTGGTGCAGACGCAACTCGGGACCGACAACGATGACCGAGCGCCCCGAGTAGTCGACACGCTTGCCTAGCAGGTTCTGCCGAAATCGCCCTTGCTTCCCTTTGAGCGTGTCCGACAGGGACTTGAGCGGGCGGTTGTTGGCGCCGCGCAGCACACGTCCGCGCCGGCCGTTGTCGAACAACGCGTCAACGGCCTCCTGCAACATCCGTTTCTCGTTCCGAATGATGACATCCGGCGCCTTCAACTCAATCAGCTTCTTCAGCCGGTTGTTGCGGTTGATCACACGACGATACAGGTCGTTGAGATCAGAGGTGGCGAACCGGCCTCCGTCGAGCGGCACCAACGGACGCAACTCCGGGGGAATCACCGGAATCACGTCCAGAATCATCCACTCCGGACGGTTGGTCGACTTCCGGAACGACCCGACCACCTTGAGCCGTTTGGCGTACTTGAGCTTCTTTTGCACCGAGGTTTCGGCGCGCATTCGGTCTCGCAACTCCTCGGCGAGTTCCTCGATGTCGGCGCGCTTGAGCAGCTCCTTGATCGCCTCGGCGCCCATCCGCGCGCGAAACTGCGGGCCGTAATCCTCCAACGCTTTCCGATATTGCTCCTCTGTCAATAGCTGGTTTTCTTTGAACTCACCATCGCCCGGGTCGATGACCACGTAAGCCTCGAAGTAAAGAATCCGCTCGAGGTCGCGCAGCGAAATGTCCAGCAAATGGCCGATGCGGCTCGGGAGCCCCTTGAAGAACCACACGTGGCTGACCGGTGTGGCCAGGGTGATGTGTCCGAGGCGCTCACGCCGCACCTTGGCCTGGGTCACTTCGACCCCGCATTTGTCGCAGATCACGCCCCGATGCTTCATCCGCTTGTACTTGCCGCACAAGCATTCCCAGTCGGTCACGGGGCCGAAGATCTTCGCGCAGAAGAGCCCGTCCCGTTCCGGCTTGAAGGTCCGGTAGTTGATCGTCTCCGGTTTGGTGACCTCGCCGTGCGACCACGATCGGATACGTTCCGGCGAGGCCAAACTGATCCGAAGGGCATCGAAATCGGCGGTCAGTGAACTGCGTTCCGAGAAACTAGGTCTCATGAAATACCTTCACTCCTGCCAGAAACTCCACAGCTCAGGCCTCGTCGAGAGCCGGAGCCACCTCGGCATCGGTACCTTCCCCGGTTTCCGCATCTGTGCCGGGATCCTCTGCCGCTGCCGCGGTCAACGCGACCGAGGTGGGTCGCGTCTTCAGTAGCTCGACATCGAGACACAATGCCTGCAGTTCGCGGATGAGCACGTTGAAGGACTCTGGCAAGCCCGGTGTGAAAGAGGCGTCACCCTTGACGATCGCCTCGTAGATCTTCGCCCGTCCGGTGACATCGTCCGACTTGGCGGTCAACAACTCCTGGAGGATGTGCGCGGCGCCATACGCCTCGAGCGCCCAGACCTCCATTTCGCCAAATCGCTGTCCGCCGAACTGCGCCTTGCCGCCCAGGGGCTGTTGCGTAATGAGCGAGTACGGTCCGATGGACCGCGCGTGAATCTTGTCGTCGACCAGGTGTGACAGCTTCAACATGTAAATATAGCCAACCGTCACTTTCTGCTCGAACTGTTCACCCGTCATGCCGTCGATCAGCCGGCTCTTCCCGCTGGAGGGAAGACCTGCGTTCTGAAGCCAGCCCTTGATCTCGGACTCGGTCGCTCCATCGAACACCGGCGTCGCGAAATACAGCCCCAACGCCTTGGCCGCCCAGCCAAGGTGAGTCTCGAGAATCTGTCCCACATTCATGCGTGACGGCACTCCCAGCGGATTGAGCACGATCTCGACCGGCGTGCCGTCCGGGAGGTGCGGCATGTCCTCTTCCGGCAGCACGCGCGCTATGACGCCCTTGTTGCCGTGCCGCCCGGCCATTTTGTCACCCACCGACAGCTTCCGCTTCATCGCGACGTAGACCTTGACGAGCTTGATCACACCGGGCGGCAACTCGTCGCCGCGACGAATCTTCTCCTTCTTCTCCTCGAACGTCCGTCTGATTACCTCGACCTGCCGCTCTGTACGTTCCTCGAGCGAGCGCAATTCGCTCTCGAGCTGCCGGTTCCCGTCCGACAGCCAGATCCTGGTGATCGCCTGATACGGGAGTTCGCGCACCACCTCCGGCTTCAGGACAGTTCCCTGGGCCAACAGACGCTCGCGACCGTAGTCATCGAACAGGTCGTTGCCGAGCACCTGCCCGTCGATCATGACCGCCACACGTTTCTTGACCTCTTCGTGCAGGATCCGAATCTCGTCCTGGAGATTCTTCTCCATCATGTCGAGTTCATCGGCTTCGATCGCCTTGGCCCGATCGTCCTTTTCAATACCCTTCCGGGAAAAGATCTTGACGCTGACGACGATGCCGTCAATCCCCGGCGGGCACAGCAACGAGGCATCGCGCACATCGCCGGCCTTCTCTCCGAAGATGGCCCGCAGCAGCTTTTCCTCGGGGGTCAACTGAGTTTCCCCCTTCGGTGTGACCTTGCCGACCAGAATGTCGCCCGGCTTGACGTAGGCGCCGATTCGGATGATGCCACTATCGTCGAGGTCCTTCAGGAACCCTTCGGATACGTTCGGGATATCCCGCGTGATTTCCTCCGGACCCAGCTTGGTGTCGCGCGATTCGGTCTCGAACTCTTCGATGTGAATCGAGGTGTAGTAGTCCTCCTTGACCATCCGCTCGGACACTAGAATCGCGTCTTCGAAGTTGTAGCCGCGCCACGGCATGAACGCGACGAGCACATTGCGTCCGAGTGCGAGTTCTCCCAATTCGGTGCAGGGGCCGTCGGCCAGCACCTGGCCCTTGGATACCTTCTGACCAACACGGACAATCGGCTTCTGGCTGATGCAGGTATTTTGATTCGACCGACGAAACTTGGTCAGGTTGTAGATGTCGGCGCCCATCTCGCGTGACATCTCACCGGACTCTCCCTCGACCCGGACGACAATCCGCTGAGAATCGACGTAGTCGACCGTGCCGCTCCGGCGGGCGACGATCACAGCGCCCGAGTCGCGCGCGGTGATGTGCTCCATGCCTGTGCCGACAAACGGCGCGCGCGCCCGCAGCAGCGGCACGGCCTGGCGCTGCATGTTGGAGCCCATCAACGCGCGGTTGGCGTCGTCGTGCTCCAGAAACGGAATGAGCGATGCTGCCACAGACACCAGTTGCTTCGGTGAAACGTCGATAAAATCGACCTTTTCACGTGGAGCGAGGATGAAATCGCCCGCCTGACGAGAATTGACTCGGGGATCGATCAGATTGCCCTCCGCGTCAAGCCGGGCGTTGGCCTGTGCGATGATGTACTGATCTTCCTCCCAGGCTGACAGATAAAACGAGTACGGTTCGTACTCGACGCCGTTCTTCTTGCGCGCCTTGGCCGCTGCGCTCGCCGCGTCCGCCTCAGACAGGTCCACGATGTCGCCAGCGTGGTATCGGGTGCCGCCGGCGTTCGTAATCTGCACGTAATCGGCGGCGCGGTTGTCCTTGATTCGACGATAGGGCGACTCGATAAAACCGAATTCGTTGATTCGGGCATAGCAGGACAGCGACGAAATCAATCCGATGTTCGGTCCTTCGGGAGTCTCGATTGGACAGATTCGACCGTAGTGTGTCGGATGGACGTCGCGAACCTCGAACCCTGCGCGTTCACGCGACAATCCGCCGGGTCCCAGCGCCGACAAACGGCGCTTGTGTGTAATCTCCGACAGCGGGTTCGTCTGATCCATGAACTGAGACAACTGGGACGAACCGAAGAACTCCCTGATCGCCGCCATAACGGGTTTGGCGTTAATCAGATCGTGCGGCATCGCCGTCGCCATCTCCTGATAGACGGACATCTTTTCCTTGATGGCCCGCTCCATCCGCACCAGCCCGATTCTGAACTGGTTCTCGAGAAGTTCGCCGACCGAACGGACCCGGCGGTTGCCCAGATGGTCGATGTCGTCAGCGTTTACCGGATTGCGCCGTAACGACAGCAGGTACTTGATGACTGCGTAGAAGTCGGGCGGATGCAGAATCTTCTCGTCGAGCGGGGTCTCGAGTCCGAGCTTGGTGTTGAGTTTCAACCGTCCGACCCGCGAGAAATCGTACTTCTGCGAGTTGAAGAACATGTTCTCGAACAGCGACCGCGAACTGTCCAGGGTTGGCGGGTCTCCGGGCCGCAAGCGCCGGTAGATCTCTATCAACGCCTCCTCGTGCGTCCGAATCGTGTCCTTGCGCAAGGTCATGGACAGCACGGTCCCGATCTCGTCACCCTCGGGGAAAAACAGTTCGATCTCTTCGACCTGCTTTTCCTGCGCCATGGCCACGATTCTGGGCGTCAGTTCCTCGTTGGCCTCGAGAATCACCTCGCCTGTGGACGGGTCGACAACATCGGCCGCCGCAAACGCCCCCTCGAACTCTGTCTCCGCCACCTCCACCCATTCGATGCGGGCCTTCCGGAACGCATCGAGCGCCGACTTGCCGATCTTCTTGCCAGCACCGACCTTGTGGTTGTCGTCAATGAGAATCTCCGACTTCGCCCGGCGTCCGACCAGTGTTGGACTCACCGCCCACTGCACGTCCGCATTGCGAAGCGAGATGCGATCCAACGCATGAAATGTTCGGATGATCTCGTCCGCTCCACGCAATCCAAGCGCCCGCAGGAAGACCGTTGCCAGGAATTTCCGCTTGCGGTCGATACGCACGTACAGCAGGTTCTTGGCGTCGTACTCGAATTCGACCCAGGATCCGCGGTACGGAATGATCTGCGCGACGTAGAGTTGCCGATCCTCTGAGTGAAAGAAGGCACCGGGCGATCGATGCAATTGCGACACCACGACCCTCTCGGTGCCGTTGATGATGAAGGTCCCGTTGTTGGTCATCAGCGGGACATCGCCGAAGTAGACCTCCTGCTCCTTGATATCCCGTATCGACTTGACCCCTGTCTCCGCATCCTTGTTCCAGACCACCAGGCGAATCGTGACCTTGAGTGGCACGGCATAGGTCATGCCGCGCTCCTGACACTCTTCGACGTCGTACTTGAGCTTCAGCGCGACGGTGTTCTCACAAATGTCACAGACGACGCCGCGCGCGTTGTTGGCGGTCCCACAACTCTTGCAGAGCACCTCGTGCTCGCCGTAGGGCTCGGCCACCAGCGTGGTCCCACAGGAGGCACACGGCTGCCGGAGATGATGCAAGCCTGATAGACGGCCGCACTTGCACTCCCAGTTGCCGATGGAATACTCGATGAACTCGAGTGAGGAGTTTTCGCGAAAGTCGCTGATCGGAAAGACCGACTTGAACACCGACTGCAGCCCGGCGTCATCGCGCTCGGACGCCAATCGGGTCATCTGCAAGAAACGTTCGTAAGATTTTTTCTGGATCTCAATGAGATTCGGGATCGGAATCGTCGTCCGGATCTTCGAAAACCCTATGCGTTCCCGGTAGACGTTCTTGGGCTGACTCTGCATTCTGCAACACCCTCGGACTAGCAAGCCGGGCCTGGCAGCGAGGACCGACGCCGCGCTGCATTCGACGAAACCGCGGCCGTCGTGACACATGATCGCGGCGGGCAACCACCCGCCGCCATAGCGCCAACGACGGCTATTTCAGCTCCGCCTTCGCTCCCACGGCCTCGAACTTTTTCACGATGGCCTCGGCTTCGTCCTTGGGGATGGCTTCCTTGACCACCGTGGGGGCGCTTTCGACCAGATCTTTCGCTTCCTTCAGACCGAGGCTGGTCACTTCGCGGACGGTCTTGATGACGTTTATCTTCTTTGCACCGATCTCGGTCAGCGAAACCGTGAACTCGGTCTGCTCCTCGACCGCTTCGGCAGCCGCACCAGGCGCCGCCGCGCCGGCCATTGCAACCGGCATCGCGGCCGCCGCCGACACGCCGAGTTCTGCCTCAAGCGTCTTCACCAACTGAGACAACTCCAGCACGGAGATGCCCTTGATGTACTCAACGACCTGTTCTTGCGTCACGTCAGCCATGGTCATGTCACTCCTGCGAGTTCCGACGGGTCGACCCGCTTCGGACCCGTGATTGAGTCAATCCGATTTCTTCTTCTCCGCCTGCGAAAGCACACTGAGCAGGTCACGCGGCACGGCGCTCAACACCCGCAGGAACTGGGTCATCGGCGCCTGCAGTTGCATCAGCAACGTGGCCTGCAACACCTCCTTTGAGGGCAATTCGGCCAGATGCTCGACCTCAGCCGCCGCCACCAGACGTCCGGCCACCATCCCGGTCTTGACCTTCAGTTCCGGGCTGTCCTTGGCGAACGTCACTAGCGCCTTGGCCAGTCCGACGGGGTCGTCGTCGCTGTAGGCGATCGCCGTCGCGCCCTGGAACGCGTCCCCCAACAACTGGAAGGCGGTGCCCTGAACCGCACGCCGGGCCAGTCGGTTCTTGACGACGCGATAACTGCCCCGCGCCGCACGCACCTGGCGGCGCAACGCCGTCACTTTCGGCACGTCCAGGCCGGTAAAGTCCAGCAGAACCATGCTGTCGGCGTTGGACAGTGCCTCACCCAGTTGCTTGACCGATTCTTCCTTGACGCTTCTACTGACCGGCATTCGATTATCTATCCTTAACGTGCACGGCACCTTTCCCGGCGCCACACAGGATTCTCATCATGGACTGCTAGGCACTCGCCGCCAGCGCATCGGCGTTGGTAGCGTCAATCGTGACCCCTGGCCCCATCGTCGACGCCACCGTCACACTCCGTACATACTTGCCTTTGGCCGCCGACGGCCTGGCGCGGATGACGCTGGCGATGAGCGCCTGCGCGTTCTCCACCAAGCGTTCGGCATCGAAGGACGACTTGCCGATCGGGGCATGTACCACACCGGCTTTGTCAACCCGATAGTTCACCTTGCCGGCCTTGATTTCCCGCACAGCCCGGGCGACATCGAACGTCACCGTGCCGGTCTTGGGATTCGGCATCAACCCTCGCGGCCCGAGCACCTTTCCCAGCTTCCCGACCACCCGCATCATGTCCGGCGTCGCCACGACGGCATCGAACTCGAGCCAACCGCCCTGAATTCGATTGACCACTTCCTCGCCACCGACGATGTCGGCGCCCGCGTCCTCGGCCTCTCTTTGTTTCTCACCTGACGCCACCACCAGGACCCGCTTCGAGCGTCCCAATCCATGCGGAAGAATGACAGTGCCCCGTACCATCTGGTCCGCGTGCTTTGGGTTCACCCCCAGACGCAGGGCGATCTCCACCGATTCATCGAACCCGGCGAAACGCACTTTCTGCACCAGCGGAATTGCCTCGTCGAGGGTGTACGCTCGTTTCTCGACCTGCTCTTCGGCGGTCCTGAGTTTCCTGCCCTTCTTCGCCATCACTGCCCCCGCCCGTTTTGATTCGTTGCTACCGGTCAGCGTTCAATTGAAATGCCCATGGAGCGCGCCGTCCCCGAAACGACCCGGACGGCGCCTGCCAGGTCACTGCAATTGAGATCCGGCATCTTGGTCTTCGCGATTTCTTCGACCTGGGTCGTGGTGACCGTGCCGACCTTCGTACGATTCGGCTCGTCAGACCCTTTCGCGATGTTCGCCGCGCGCTTCAGGAGTACCGCGGCGGGCGGAGTCTTGGTAATGAAGCTCAACGTCCGATCCGCGTAGATCGTGACCACCGCCGGAATAATGAGTCCCTCCTGGCTGGCGGTCTTCGCATTGAAGGCCTTGCAGAAGTCCATGATGTTCACACCGTGGGGACCGAGCGCCGTGCCGACCGGCGGGGCGGGTGTCGCCTTCCCCGCGGCGATCTGGAGCTTGACCATTCCGATGACCTTCTTCGCCATGTCCCTCTGACCTCTACAGTTTTTCGACTTGCAGGAAATCGAGCTCAACCGGAGTCGATCGCCCGAAAATCGTCACCATCACCTTCAATGTGTTCTTGTCGATATTGACGTCGTCCACCACGCCATTGAAACTGGCGAACGGACCCTCGTTGATCCGAACCTGATCGCCCTTCTCGAACGTGTATTTCGGTTTGGGCTTTTCCGCCGCCACGGTGACCTGGTAGAGGATCTGGTCAACCTCATCACGCGTCAGCGGTGTCGGTTTCGACCCCGCACCGACGAATCCGGTCACCTTGGGCGTATTGCGCACCACATGCCAGGCGTTGTCCGACATCTGCATTTCGATCAGGATGTATCCGGGAAAGAACCGCTTGGAACTGACCACCCGCTTCCCACCGCGCATCTCGACGACATCCTCCGTCGGGATCAACACGTCGCCAATCTCCGCCTCGAGCCCGTAGGCCTGCACTCGTTGCCGAAGCGACTCCGATACTTTCTTCTCAAAGCCGGAATAGGTGTGGACGATATACCACTGCCTGGTGGTGACGTCGGTCATTGCGCTCCAAACGTGGTGAAAAAGAACTGGGCCACTCGGACCAGAACCACATCGATGGCTGACAGATACAGGCCAAAAAACACGGACGTCAGGACCACGACGAGAGTGGTCGCGTACACCTCCTTGCGGGTCGGCCAAGTCACCCGCTCCATCTCGTTCTTGACTTGAGCGAGAAACACACGCGACCGACTGACCCACCCCGTTACCTTCGAGTGCGAGGTGTCCTTGGTGTGTTCGAGCCGTGCTGTCTTCACAAACTGACCGGTCCCTTCATCGCACGCAAACGAGCGGGCCTCGGCCCGCCCGCGTATGACCTGATCGCACCGGGCGTATCTGGCAGGCCAGGAGGGAATCGAACCCCCAACCCCCGGTTTTGGAGACCGGTGCTCTGCCAATTGAGCTACTGGCCTACGTACGTGCACGGGGTCGCACCCCGGACGCGCATCCCCGCACTTCCTCTACTTCGACTCTCGATGCACCGTATGCGTGCGGCACCACCGGCAGAATTTCTTGAACTCCAGCCGGCCCGTCGTCTTTCTCTTGTTCTTGGTCGTACTGTAGTTGCGCCGCTTGCAACCGGTGCACGCCAGGGAAATGATGTCCCGCATGGTCCTGATTCACTCGTCGCAACAGGAGTTCCGATCTCCCAATTACTGGTCTCGACCGGTCTATTCGACGATGTCGGTGATGGCGCCCGACCCGACGGTGCGGCCACCTTCCCGGATCGCGAACCGCAGCCCCTTCTCCAGGGCCACCGGCGTGATCAGCTCCACCTCCATCGCCACGTTGTCCCCCGGCATCACCATCTCGACACCCTCCGGCAACGTCGCCACCCCCGTCACGTCCGTCGTCCGCAAGTAGAATTGCGGCCGATACCCATTGAAAAACGGCGTGTGCCGGCCCCCCTCGTCCTTCGTCAGCACATACACTTCGCTCTTGAACTTCGTGTGCGGCGTAATCGTCTTCGGCCGCGCCAGCACCTGCCCCCGCTGCACGTCCCGCTTCTCCAGCCCCCGCAGCAACACCCCGATGTTGTCCCCCGCCACGCCCTCGTCCAGCAGCTTCCGGAACATCTCCACCCCGGTCACCACCTTCTTCTGCGTCTCGGTAAACCCCACAATCTCGATCTCTTCGCCCACCTTCACCACGCCGCGATCCACCCGGCCCGTCACCACCGTCCCGCGTCCCGATATCGAAAACACATCCTCAATCGGCATCAAAAACGACTTGTCCACGTCCCGCGCCGGCAGCGGCACATAGTCATCCACCGCCGCCATCAACGCATCAATCCCGGCCGCCGCCGCCTCCTCGCTCCCCTCCAGCGCCCGCAACGCCGACCCCCGCACCACCGGCAAATCGTCCCCCGGATACTCGAACGACGACAACAGCTCCCGCACCTCCAACTCCACCAGGTCCAGCAACTCCTCGTCGTCCACCATGTCCACCTTGTTCAGAAACACCACCAACGACGGCACCCCCACCTGCCGCGCCAGCAAAATATGCTCCCGCGTCTGCGGCATCGGCCCGTCAGTCGCCGCCACCACCAATATCGCCCCGTCCATCTGCGCCGCGCCCGTGATCATGTTCTTGATGTAGTCCGCGTGCCCCGGACAGTCCACGTGCGCATAGTGCCGCTGCGCCGTCGTGTACTCCACGTGCGCCGTCGCAATCGTGATCCCCCGCTCCCGCTCCTCCGGGGCGTTGTCGATCGAGTCGAACGACCGCACCGCGTTCTTCGGATCATGCTTCGCCAACACCCGCGTAATCGCCGCCGTCAACGTCGTCTTCCCGTGATCAATATGCCCAATCGTCCCAATGTTCACGTGCGGTTTCGACCGATCAAATTTTTCCTTCGCCATGTGTCCGCTCACTCTGACGTCAATGCACCTGTTTCGGTGACTGGCCGTTCTCCGTCACCCGCCTCACCACCCCAGAGGATCTGGGCCTTGAACGCTGGAGCCGATGACCGGACTCGAACCGGTGACCTCGTCCTTACCAAGGACGCGCTCTACCTACTGAGCTACATCGGCCCTCGGTCGCGTTCGTCTGCCGCCTTGCACCCCGGGCGTCTCGTCTCGATTCGGCCCATCGGCAACCGAAAAGTGGAGCGGGAGACGGGGATCGAACCCGCGACCAACAGCTTGGAAGGCTGTGACTCTACCACTGAGTTACTCCCGCCTTCGTGACTCGCCTGCCTTCCGTGTCAATGGGGCAGACCCTCCTGGTTTTCCGCCGCCTGACGCGCCAAACCGCCGCTCCCGTCCACTCGACCCGCCGACACTGCCCAGGACCGCCGATCCGGGCGGAAGGTGGTGGCGAGGGGAGGATTCGAACCTCCGAAGGCGCTAGGCCGACAGATTTACAGTCTGTTGCGTTTGACCGCTCCGCAACCTCGCCGATGACATCGACCTCAGCGGCCGTTGTACTTTCGTTCTTCTCGTTTGTCGCCGATTCCGCCCCGGCGGGCGCGTGGCCGCCTTGCGGTCACCTGTTCACTCGTGCCGTATCACAGACTGCGGACGAATCGCAGTGAGGGACACCATCAAACCGATATCTGCTGCTTGGAATACTCCATCGCGGCGCCGGATGGCGCTCGCTTGACGATCGGATGGCGGCCTCCCCCTCGCAGCGGCGCCTGACCGTGAAACCAAGATGGCAGCGTTGCTCTCCCCTGGAGTATCGCCCCCGTTTACAGGGCGCTACGACTGACCAACTCGGCACTGCGACCTTGACGCGACCGGAGCCCGCCGATCCGGCTCACACACCCGTGAAGTGTCAACGTTCCTGGAGCTGGCGAAGGGATTCGAACCCCCGACCCGCTGATTACAAATCAGCTGCTCTACCGGACTGAGCTACGCCAGCCGGACCAAACGGAAATCATAGCACAATTCGTGCGACCCGTGGCAACCGTCCGACGCTATTCCCCAACAACCTGGCGAGGGCGGGCGCCGGCGTCCGGCGTACGTCGTCGTTCCGTGACCTGCGGCGCCGATGTACGGCGTGACGGGTCGACTTGCCGTTGGCGCACCGCTTCGTACAGCACAACCCCGGCCGCCACACCGACATTCAGGCTGTTCACCCATCCGAGCATCGGGATCGACACAACGCGGTCGCATCGTTCGCGTACGAGTCGCCTCAGCCCCCGGCCTTCGCTGCCCAGAACCACCGCAGTGGACACCGTGAGGTCAAGACCGCCATAGAGCGGCTCCCCGTCGGCCTCGAGCCCCACCACGGAGATTCCAGCCGCCTGCAGTCGGTTCAGCGTACGAGCGATGTTCACGACCGACGCCAGCCGCACATGCGCCAACGCTCCAGCCGACGTCTTCGCTACGGACGCCAGCGGTGCCGCCCGGCGCGTCTGCCTGATGACGCCTGCAACACCGGCCGCATCCGCCGTCCTGAGAATCGCGCCGAGATTCTGAGGATCCTCGATCCCATCGAGCACCAGGTACAGCGCCGGTTCGGCTGACCCCGCGAGCAGCTCCTCCAAACTCAGGATGGCCGGCGCCGTCGCGTCGGCTACCACTCCCTGGTGCGTCCTACCGCCAGCGGCGCGGTAAAGTGCCGACACCGGCACCTGTGTAACCGGCACCCCCGCCCGCGCTGCCAAACGGCGGACCTCGGCCGTCTTTCGCGACACGCTCGCCAGACGGATCGCCCGCACCCGACCGGCGCGGAGTCCTTCAATGACGGCATTGACGCCGTAGATGATCATGACGTCTGTTCTTCAGATTGATCGCAGCATCGCCACTGCCTGGGTGGCAATTGCCTCGCCCCGACCAGTCGCATCGACACCCTCGTTGGTCTTGCCCTTGATACTCACCCTCGACGGGTCGATACCAATGACCGAGGCGAGCGACTGACGCATCCGGGCAACGTGTGGACCGATCTTCGGCCGCTCGGCGATGACCACCACGTCCAGGTTTACTACCTCGAACCCCCGGTCCCGCACGAGATCCACGACAGCGCGCAGGAGTTCCGTGCTCGCGGCGCCGCTCCAGCGAGGGTCCGAATCAGGGAAATGCTGGCCAATGTCTCCGGCCGCGGCCGCTCCGAGGATAGCGTCCGTCACGGCGTGACAGACGGCGTCGGCATCCGAGTGTCCACTCAACCCGCGATCATGCGGTATTTCCACGCCGCCCAGGATGAGCGGCCGTCCCTCAACGAACCGGTGCAGGTCGTATCCCAATCCTACGCGGCCGGTCGCCATGTTGTCCCCAAGCAATCGATGCGCGGTGGTCAGATCGCGCACGGTCGTGATCTTGATGTTGTGCGGGTCGCCCTCGACAAGCGCTACGCGGTGTCCCGCGTGCTCGGCCAGGACAGCTTCGTCGGTTGCCTGCACCCCTCGCCGGCCCAGACGAATGGCATCGGCCAGGACGGAGCGCCGAAAAGCCTGCGGCGTCTGGGCCAGGACGAGCATCTCCCGCGCCAAAGTCCGACCGACGAATTCAGCGTCGCCGACCGACCGCTGCTTGACAGTGTCATGGGCAGAGAGCGCTGCAATCGCGGCACCATGCCGTGCGGCGGCGTCGATGGTGCGAACTATGAGGTCGTCCGGGCATAGTGGTCGGGCAGCATCATGAATGACGATGATCCCGCTCTGCGGCGACGCTGCATCGAACCCGGCCGCGACCGACTCCTGGCGCCGCACTCCCCCGGTAACGACCCGTAGCGCAGTCCCCTGATACGCCGTGGCCGGCGGCACGTCTGTCGACTCCTCCGGGGACACGACGAGCACGATCTCGTCCACCCGGCTGCAGCGGTCGAAGGCATCGACGCTCCGTTGTACGATGGTCGTCCCTCCAAGCGACAGAAACTGCTTGGGCGTATCGTCGCCGATCCTGGCACCCCGTCCCGCGGCCGCGATGATCGCCGTCACCATTCGGAGTGCCGTTCTTCGGGAAGCGAAGACCAGAGACCGTCGATCGCCGCGCCAATAGTATCGACCCCGTACAGCTCACAGCCAGGGGCGGTGACGTCCGGCCCGCAGTTTCCGGACGGCATGATGCACCGCGTGAACCCCATTTGCTGCGCCTCACGCACACGCAACTCAGCCTGCGTCCCAGCCCTGACCTCACCCGCGAGACCAATCTCGCCGAACATGACGATGTGAGATGGTACCGGCTGGTTGCGCACGCTCGATGTGACTGCCGCAGCGATGGCCAGGTCGGCCGCAGGTTCAGTCACCATGACGCCGCCCGGCACGTTGACAAAGACATCCTCGCCCGCCAGATGCAAGCCGGCCCGCTTCTCGAGCACCGTCAGCAACAGTGACAAACGCTGCCGATCGATGCCGCTCGTCACCCGTTGCGCGTTGCCGTATGCGCCGGTACCGACAAGCGCCTGCACTTCAACCAGGATCGGCCGCGATCCTTCTACCGAACACAGTACGACCGAACCGGCGACGCCCGCTTTGCGCTCGGCCAGGAAGAGTTGAGATGGGTTGGGCACGACTTCGAGCCCGCCAGCGGTCATGCGAAACACGCCCAGTTCACTGACGGGGCCGAAACGATTCTTGACGGCCCGGACAATGCGGTGCGAATGATGGCGGTCACCCTCGAAATAGAGCACCGTATCAACCACGTGCTCCAACACTTTGGGTCCGGCCAGGCCGCCCTGCTTTGTCACATGTCCAACCAGAAGCACCGGTACGTTCCGGCTCTTCGCCCAGAACAGCAACTGCATCGCCGCCTCGCGAACTTGACCAATCGTTCCCGGCGCCGCCCCGAGCTTCGAAGAATACAGCGTCTGAATGGAATCGACGATGACGAGCCCGGGCAACACCCGAGCGCACTCGTCCAACATCCGCTCGAGACAGGTCTCCGCCAACAGATACAGCGGCGCCGCTTGCACTCCGAGCCGCTCTCCCCGGACCCGGACCTGATGGGGCGACTCCTCGCCAGAGCAATACAACACCGGCCGCCCACTCGTGGCGACTTGCCCTGCCGCCTGCAACAGCAGCGTCGACTTGCCGATCCCGGGCTCACCTCCCAGCAGCACCAGGGAGCCCGGCACCAGCCCACCCCCCAGCACGCGGTCAAGCTCGCTCACGCCCGTCGGCGACCGCTCGGCGTCGTGCGAGTCAATCTGCGAGTAGAGCTGCGCGTGTGCGCCATCGCCAGTCAGGACCGCTCGCGTGTCCGGAGCGGACGTGGCGGTCTGCACTTGTTCCTCGGCCAGCGCGTTCCATTCACCGCAGTCCGGGCAGCGCCCCAACCACTTGCGCGATTGCGAGCCGCAATTCTGGCAGACGAAGACGGTACTTGGTGTCTTCATGACGCAGAGTGGGCAGCCATGGTGGCCGGATCCGGGTCATACGTCCGCACGATGCGGCTCCCGGTCCGGCAGAGAATCTCGTGTGGCACGGTGCCGATCGTGGTGGCCACCTCGTCGGCTCCGATGCTGTCCCCCGCCTGAGCACCGAGCAGCACGACTTCGTCTCCAGGAGTGACGTCAAGTCCGGTGACGTCAATCGTGATCGAATCCATACAGACGGACCCCAGGACCGGCGCCCGCCGGCCGCCGACGATCACCGACCCCCGCCCAGCCAGACGAACGTCCAGCCCATCCGCGTAGCCCGCCGGCACCACCGCCACGGTCGTGGGCCGCGTCACGACCGACCGCGCCCCGTAGCCGGCAGTCTCCCCGACGCGGATGCCCTTCACCGCCACCACCCGACTGTGCAGAGTCATCGCCGCGGTCAGCGGCAGTAATCCGGCCTGTCCGCGGGGCGCCACACCGTACAGCAACAGCCCGGGCCGCACTGCCTCGTACCACGTGCGGCGGTCCCGCAGCAGGGCGGCGCTGTTTGCGGCATGGCGCAGTCGGGGACGGACGCCGAGCGTTGCCAGATGCTCGACAGCATGATCGAAACGCTCAATCTGCTGGTCGAACAGACGGTGTGACGGGTCTTCAGCGGTTGCGAAGTGGGTATACACAGCGTCAATGTCCAGCCCGGATCCGCCGCATACATCAGGCATGGTGGACGATAGGTTGTCATGCCGGAATCCAAATCGGTTCATTCCGGTATCGATCTTCAGATGGCAGACCACCTTCGTGTGTCGCCGGGAGGCAGCGTTGCGCAGCGCCAGCGCCGCGAACGGCGAGGATATCGTGGGAGTCAGACCGTAGGAAAACACGCCATCGAGATCACTGACACTGAGAGCGCCGAACACCAGGATCGGCACACCAACCCCGCCGCGTCGAAGCTCCACCCCCTCTTCTATGTCGGCGCACGCCAGCATGCGCGCCCCGGCAGCCTCGAGCGCTCGGGCCACAGGCACGGCACCATGTCCATACCCGTTCGCCTTGACGACGGCAATCACGTCAGCACACCGCGAATCGCCGCCGAGATGCGCCACAACCGACAGGAAGTTCGCGCGGACCGCGTTGAGATCAATGTGGGCAAACGTCGGTCGAGCCACGACAATTGGGGTGTCGGGAGCCACAAGCGCCTCCCAGGTCTCTACTCGTAAGTGGCGTCCAGACTGGCGAACCGTGTCTGCTGCTTGAGGAACGCGAGCTTGACCGTGCCGGTCGGACCGTTCCGCTGCTTCCCGATGATGATCTCAGCCAGGTTCTCGTTCTCCCGGCTGGGTTCGTATTGCTCCTCACGATAGATGAACATCACGACGTCGGCATCCTGCTCGAGCGCGCCGGACTCTCTGAGATCCGAGAGTTGGGGACGCCGGTTGGACCGGCCTTCCGGCGCCCGGCTCAACTGCGACAGCACGATGACAGGAATCTTGAGCTCTTTGGCCAGCCCCTTCAGCGCGCGCGAAATCGCGGCCAACTCCTGGGTTCGGTTGTCGAACCGCCCCCGCCCCTGCATGAGCTGGATGTAGTCGACCACGACCATTTGCAAACCGTGCTCGGACTTCAGCCGGCGCGCCTTGGCGCGCATCTCCAGTACCCCGATTGATGCGGTGTCATCGATGAACACGTTGGCCTCGGCCAACCGACCCAGCGCGGCCGACAGCTCGCCGTAGTCATGATCGTTGAGAAACCCACCGCGGAACTTGTGCGAGTCGACCTGGGCCTCCGTGGTGAGCATGCGCATAAACAGTTGCTCTTTCGACATTTCCAGGCTGAACACACCGATCGTCATGTCGGTCTTCACCCCGAGGTGTTGCGCGATGTTCAGGACGAACGCGGTCTTGCCCATCGATGGTCGCCCGGCGACAATGATCAAGTCCGAGGGCTGAAAGCCAGACGTCAGCGCGTCAAGGTCGGCGAACCCGCTCGCCACCCCGGTGACCAGCCCCTTGTGCTCTTGCAGCGTCTCGATCGCGTCAAAGCTACCCTGTACGAGGTCTCGCAATGGAACGAAACCGGCATGAATCTTGTCGTCCGCGATCGAGAAGATGGATTCCTCGGCGCGGTCAAGCAGAGCGTCAGCATCTTCTTCCGCGTTGTAGGCAGAGTCGAGAATGCGATTGGATGCGAATATCAAGTTACGGAGCGTCGCCTTCTCCTTGACGATGCGCGCGTAGTACTCCACGTGCGTGGACCGTGGCACGCCATCGACCAATCCGGCGACGTATGCCGGCCCACCAACGGCGTCCAGGTCGCCGGTGCGGCCCAATTCGTCCTTGAGCGTCACGAGATCGATCGCCTCGCCCCTTTCGTTGAGATCGACTATCTTGTCGAAGATGCGCCGGTGCGCGTCCCGATAGAAGTCATCGGCGTCGATCAGTTCGGCCGCCTGGTTGAACGCGTCGTTGTGAATGAGGATCGCGCCGAGGACACAGCGTTCCGCTTCGAGGTTGTGCGGCAGCGTACGTTCCGAGATGGCAGGGGAATCCGGCATGGCCATGGCGCCATCCAGGACGGTGAGCGCGGGGGTTACTCTTCGGTCGGCTCGATAGCCTGGTCGTCCGCAGCGTCTGTGCGCGTACCGTCGGCAGAGTCTGGTGCAGGTGCCGGTTCGTCTTCCTCGCCTTCCTTGACGATGCGGACGAGGACCTCGGCAGTCACCTCGCGATGCACCTTGATACGTACGCGGTGCTCGCCCTGGTGCTTGAGCGGCTCGTCGATCTGGATCTTGCGGCGATCGACCTCCAGAGACTGCACGGCCAGACTGGCCGCCACGTCCGAACTGGTCACCGAACCATACATCGTGTTGGTCTCGCCAAAGCGCCGGACTACGACACAGACAGCCTGATTCAAGCGACCGGCGAAGACCTCGGCAGCGTCCTTCTCGGCCAGATCACGTGCATCGGCTCCCACACGTTCGCGGTCGATCTGACGCTGGTTCGACTCGGTCACCGGCAACGCCAGATTGCGAGGCAGCAGGTAGTTGCGCGCGTACCCGTTGGCCACCTTGACGACATCTCCTCGACGACCGAGATTCTCGATCGGTTCTCTGAGAATGACCTGCACAGACATCTATTTCGCTCCGTCGCGGCATGCGCCCCCACGGACGCGCCGCCGGGTGTGTCGCCGCCGACCATGACACAACGGACCCCGAGCGGGAACCAGAAACTCGACCCGGCGCACACACGCCGAATCACACATTCTCACCAGCCTGAACCGCTGGACCGACCGGACGGTCCCCGGTCCGCGACATCAATCGGTAACGTACGGAATCAACGCCAACTGCCGGGCACGTTTGATGGCCGTCTGCAGCTTGCGCTGATGCTTCGCGCACGTACCCGACAGCCGGCGGGGCTGAATCTTGCCGCGCTCGGGAATGCTGGCGATCAGCATCCTGACATCTTTGTAGTCGATGTAGTCGACCTTGTCGACGCAAAACCGACACACCCGCTTGCGTCGAAACATTCCGCGACGAGGTCGTTCGGTCTTCGGTTGGCGTCCACCAGCTCCGCCCCTCATTCCTTCACCTCCACTGTCTCAGCAGCAGCGTCGGTAGACCCGACCACCACGGGGGACTCCGGCGGTGCATGATCAGAGGCCGGCGCCGGCGCGACAACCTCGGCGGGCGAATCGTCCGACGGCGGCGGCGCGGCGGCGGCCTCTGCCGACTCCGCCTCGGCGACCGGCGCATCGGCATTGCGAGGAGCAAGACCGCGAGCGGCGCGACGCTGGTCCGCCGTGGCCTTGCGCTTCTCCGCCACGCGGCGGGCCTTGCGCATGTCCTCGTCAATGCGCACGATCAGATGGCGCAGCACCTGATCGCGCACCCTGAGCCGGCGCTCGAGTTCGCTGACCATCCCGGCCGGACCGTCGATCATCTGCGCTACATAGATGCCTTCCCCGTAGTGGGCGACCGGATAGGCAAGCTTCCGGCGTCCCCAGACGTCGGTGTTCTGAACCACCCCGCCGAGCGATTGAATGTGCCCGTCAATCTCGGCCTTCAGCGCCTCCACCTCTGCATCGGTGGCGACCGGGGCTACGATATACACAAGTTCGTATTGTCGTTCGTTTGGCATGATGCTCCTTCTGGACTGGCGGCCACCTGGTGGTGGCAAGGAGTTTCGTGAACGCGCGGTCGACCCGCACGTGTAGTCCATACGAGGCTACCGGACCAGCGCCGTCGCGGTCAAGACCTGATACCGCCTCCATCCGTGGTCTTGTCGGCGACATCCTCCTCTTCGCGCCGATTGAACTGGTTCATCACCGGCTCGATACCTGACTCGGCAAACAGGGCGACGGCATCGGCGGCGCGGCTGACCGCACAGTCCATGACGGATCGTTCCTCCGGAGCGAATCGCGACAACACGTGGCCCACGAGTCCGCGCCGTGGATCGCCACGGCCAACTCCGATCCGGATTCTGGCAAACCGTTCGGTCCCCAGCTCGTCGATCACCGACCAGAGTCCGTTGTGCCCGCCCGCCGACCCCTGATGTCGCGCGCGCAGGCGCCCGAGCGACAGGTTGACGTCTTCACTCACCACGAGCAATTCGGACACATCGACCCGGTAGTACCGCTGCACGGCGCCGACGGCAATCCCGCTGCGGTTCATGTAGGTCATCGGCTTGACAAGCAGCACTGACGAGGGACCGCCCTCGATACCGTGCGACCTGGCTAACACCGCGTCAGCGGGTCCGGACTGAAACACAAGACTCCACCGGCGCGCGAGCTCGTCCACGACCTCGAAGCCGACGTTATGCCGCGTTCCGCGGTACTCCGAACCCGGATTGCCAAGCCCGACAATCAGCTTCACGGTGAAGGCCCCGCAGGGCATTGAAAGGACAGCGCCCGTCAGGCGCCGCTCTTCGCGCCCTGTTCCTGCGTCTGGTCGTCCGTGGGAGCCTCGGCGGCAGCTTCGTCCTCTTCCACCGTCTCCTCCTCCTCCTCCTCCTCCTCCTCCTCGACCTTCGGCGCGATGA
The DNA here is from genome assembly GCA_965220695.1 of Vicinamibacterales bacterium. Classification (GTDB taxonomy): domain Bacteria; phylum Acidobacteriota; class Vicinamibacteria; order Vicinamibacterales; family UBA8438; genus UBA9620. Next base: position 3,432,984 of record OZ244838.1, read on the forward strand.
CATGGACCAGCAACGTATCGGCATCGGCGACCGGCCGCCAAGACGTCCCCTCGAGCAGATCTCCCACGCGCACGCTCTGCCCGATGGTCAGCGGTGACACGTCGACGGTGATGTGCTCCGGGATCTCGCTGGGCAGGCACTCAACGGCGATCTCGCGCTGCACGAATTCGATCAGCCCGCCTTGGACCTTGACACCCTCGGCTTCGCCCTGCAACTCGATGGGCACGGTCACCGTAATGGCCTTGTCCATCGCGACTCGGTAGAAGTCGACGTGCAGCAGAGCGTGCGTAATGGGATTTACCTGATAGTCCTTGATGAGGACCTGACTGGGTTCCCCCGAGTCGACGGCCAACCAGATCAGCGTGTTGACGCCGCTCTCAGACTTCAGAATCCTGGATATCGCATCAGGATCGACGCTGACGGCGACCGAACCGGCGCCCGACGAAGCGCCGCTCTCACCATAGACGATGCCCGGCACCTGCCCATTCCGGCGAAGCAGGCGAGCATGGTTCTTTCCTCGGCCCGACCGGGCCTCGGTATTCAATGTGGTGTTCATGGCAGACCTGTTGTCGACGAAAACACGCTCCGCGTCAGACGAACAGTGACGACACGGAGGTCTCCTGGTGAATGCTCTGGATTGCCCGGCCCAACAAAGGCGCAACGGACAGGATTTCGAGTTTGGCCGATTCGGTGAATTCCGGTTTGGGCGGAATGGTGTTCGTGACCAGTAGCTTCTCGATTGGCGACGCCTCGATGCGTTCGAAGGCCGGTCCGGACAGTACTCCATGCACGGCACAGGCGAGCACACGCGCCGCACCGTTGGTCCGCAAGGCCACCGCCGAATGGGTCAGCGTGCCGGCTGTATCGACGAGATCGTCGGCGATGATGCACACACGCCCTTCCACTTCGCCCACCACGTGCATCACCTCGGCGGTGCCATCTTCCGACCGCCGCTTGTCGATGATGGCCAGGTCGGCTCCGAGTCGCTTCGCGTAGGCGCGCGCGCGCTCCACGCCACCGGCATCAGGCGACACGATCGTCAAACCCGGCTCCATGCGACTCGACAGATACTCGATGAAGATCGGCGCAGCGAACAGGTGGTCAACGGGAATGTCGAAGAACGCCTGAATCTGCGCCTTGTGCAGATCCATGGTCAATATGCGGTTCGCCCCGGCCGCGCTCACGAGATTTGCAACCAGCTTGGCCGAAATCGGCACCCGCGGCTTGTCCTTCCGATCCTGACGGGCGTAGCCGTAGTATGGCATCACTGCCGTGATGCGGGACGCGGAGGATCGCCTGAAGGCGTCGATCATCACGCACAACTCCACCAAGTGAGGATCGACCGGCGTACACGTCGGCTGCAGGATGAACACGTCGGTGCCCCGGATGTTCTCGTCAATCTGAAACGACACCTCAGTGTCGGCGAAACGCTTCAGGTTCGACCTGCCGAGAGGCACTCCCAGGAAACCGGCGATTTCCTGCGCCAGCTCCCTATGCGCACTACCGGAAAAAATCTTCAGCTGCCCGTTCTGCATCGCCGTGTGTCACCGCCGTCGGCCCGGCCGCTCTCATCATCGAGAGATGGAGATTACCGGGCCCGATTGGTTGGGGCGGAAGGATTCGAACCTTCGAATACGGGATCCAAAGTCCCGCGCCTTACCACTTGGCCACGCCCCATCCCCAGGGGTCCGGCTCGGAAAGTACCCTCGTCGCGTCTTGCCGGTCGCGTGCAGCACGTGATCGGCACCACCCGCGACAGCACCAGGGGTTGGCGGCAGGCCTCCCGGTCGCCGACGCAAACTTCTATGCTATCGCGGGTGATCCAACCTGGGCAAGAGCCCCGTCGAGTCAGGTCTCCCGGGCCAGGTGCGCACGATTGACGGTCCGGGTGAAGACCGCCCGCCACCCCTGTTGCCGTACAGCGATCACTGCCTTCAGGGCGCGCGTTCTGGTCGCGAACAACCCGAACACCGCCGATCCGCTCCCTGTCATGGCAGCGGCCAGCGCTCCGGTGCCGGCCAAGGCTCGCGCCGCGTCCCGGATTTCACTGCGGCGACGGAAGATTGGCCGCTCGAGATCATTGGTCAGCGCCGTAAGGTCGAGTCGTGAGCCGATGACCGGCGGTGGGCGACGGCGCCGCGCGGCGGTGACGTCCTGGTCCAGCCACGCATAGGCGCGTGCCGTCGGCACGCCATCGGCCGGCACGATGATGACGAGCCACTGGCGCGGTAGATCGACCAGTGGATATATCTCGTCGCCGCGTCCCACACCGAGCGCCGTACCCCCTACGAGGAAGAATGGACCGTCCGCCCCGACATCGGCGGCCACGTCACGCAAGAGCTCTTGCGGGGGCGATGCCTTCCACAGCCGGCACAGCCCCCGGAGCGAGGAGACGGCATCCGACGTCCCACCGCCAAGACCCGCTTCGATCGGTATCCGTTTGACGATTGTCGCCGCGACGCCCCGAGGCTCGCCGCGACGCCCCAGCGCCAGCCAGAGCGACTGCGCCGCGCGCCACACCAGGTTGTTCCGGTCATGAGGAACGCCCTGCGCTGTACAGCGTACCTGACACGGACCCTCAACGGCTCGCAAGGTAACGGTGTCGTGCAACGCCACCGACTGCAAGACGGTGGTCAGATCGTGAAAGCCGTCTTCACGAATGGGACCGATTCGAAGATCGAGATTGATTTTCGCGTACGCCCTCAGCTTGAGTACGTGCGGCGCTGGCCCGGCACCAGACGTGGAGGAGGCGGTCATTTCGAACCCGGCGACGACTCGTCCGCAGGAGACGCCTCGAGCGGCCCGGCTCGCCGCAGGTCCAGGAGCGTCATCGGCATGACATCTGGCGGCAGGTCGATGATGAACGCCTGGTCGGAGATCGGGATGTTCAGATTGACCTGGGACAGAGTGGCAACAAGATCGGTCAGCGGTCGGTTCTCGGCCCCGGGCTCCATGGCCGCCGAGATCACTCGCACGTGCCGCGGAATACCCCGGCGGAAATCGCCGTACTCGATCGTCAACCCGTCGCGTGTGCCGGCGACCAGTTGGTGCACACCATCCACCCGCCGAAGATACGCCACCGCCCCCCCAGCAAGATCGACTGCGGTCCACCCGTCATAATCGCGTCCAGCGACCGGTTCAGGGTCCGGCACGAGACACCCGGTAAGTACCGCGCGTAGGTCGGCCGGACTCAACGACACCCCGGTGAGACTCTCCAGCATATCCGCCGCCGGCACACCCGTCAGTACACGGCCCTCACGGGTCAACCACAACAGCGCTTCGCCCGGTCGAGCCACGAGATAGAAGCCGGGAGTCCCGAACGGCGCCAGACCCTCGAGACGCACTGACCCGGGAGCCGCGAGCCCAGCCCGGATCCGACCGTTGAGATCGGTGCCGCCACCGCGTCCGCGAAGCCGAATGAGCGCTTCAATGGTTCGGATGTTCCGGCATTCCTCCACGACCGGACGAAACACCGACTCGAAATCGGGCAGTGGTATCCCGGGTCCCCGCGGCAACGCCAAACGCGGCTGAGCGCAGCCGGCCACGACCACGAGCAGGATCGCTGTCGGGATGATACGGATGCCGGTCATCGGTCGCCGCGACGGGCCACCGCGGGAAAAGTGCCGGACCTCACCTGGCTTGCCGAGCGCGCGCGGCGTCGAGCTTCCGCTCGATCTCAGCCCGTTCGACGCCGTCGCCGTCACCAGCCAGCGCGCGTTCCCAGGCCGTGATCGCCTCGGCATAGCGTTCGAGCCTGTACAGGAGATCGCCCAGGTGGTCCTGGACCACCGAATTGTTTCGAAGCTGGTTACCGGCCTGCCGCAACGGCGGCTCAGCCAACTCGAGCCGGTCCTGTTTGAAGTACGCCCATCCGAGACTGTCAAGATATGAGCCGTTGTTCGGATCCAGTTCGAGCGCCCGCTGAATGAGATCGACCGATTCGTCGAGCCGCTCGCCACGCTCGGCTAGCATGTATCCCAGGTAGTTCAATGTCTGGGCGTCATCGGGGTCTCGCTCCAATACACGTCTGAACGCGCGTTCCGCCTCGCCAAAACGCTGTCCCCGCTCGAACACGGCACCCAGCTGGAAGACGATGAGCGTGTTCCTCGGAAACTGGACCTCTGCTGCAGTCAATACACGCACCGCATCATCGACCCGGTCATGCTCGCTGTACAGATTTGCCAGCGCGACATGCGCAATCGGTTCTGCCGGAAGGCGATCGAGCGCACCCTCCAGGACCGCGACCGCCTCGGCGAGGTCTCCCCGAGCCGACAAGGTCTGCGCCTGGAGTCGAAGCAACGCCAGGTTGTCCGGACGGTCGCGGCGAGCTCGGGCGACGATATCCTCTGCGTCGTCATACCGACCAGCCGAGAGATAGGCCTGCGCCAACTGCGCTTGAAGACGCAGATCCGACGGCACCAGTGCCAGCGCCGCAACCAGACTCTCAATGGCGGCGTCCTGGTCCCCGAGTTGTACGTGCGCCGCGCTCACGCTCTGTAGCAGGCTCGCGATCTGTTCAGGTGCGTCCCGGGCCGCCCTGGCCCTGTCGATCACGGGTTCAATCGTTTCGATCATCGACTGGTAGCGCCCGAGAGCTCCAAGCCCCCGAGCCAGCATGAACGGCCCCCGCAGCCCATCCGGTTCCAACTCGGTCACCCGGCGAGCCGCCGCCACAGCACCATCGAAATTGTCGAGTTGAAACTCGATCTGCGACAAGGAAAACCAACCACCTGCGTCATCCGGTCTGGCCCGCACGAGGTTCCGCAGCACCTCGAGCGCTCGTTCCATCTGACCGGCATTTACCAATGCGGCAGCGAGTTGGCGACGGTATCTGACGTTGCGGGAGCCCCCAAGGATCGCGCGCTCGTAGGCGGCCACCGCTTCGTCCCACCGCCCCTCCGCCTCGTACGCCTGGGCAAGCAGCGCAAGCGCTTCGGCGAATTGCGGCTCCGCGTCGATCACCTCATTCAACACGTCGATCGCGGCCGACACGTTCTGGGAAACGAGGTAGAGTCGACCGAGCGTCAAATACAGGGCGAGATCTGGAGACTGCGGGTCGCGAGCACGCTCCAGGTGATCGACGGCCCGGTCGAGGTCCTCAGGACCAGCTCCGCGCGAACCTGCGCGAGCGGCGAACACCAGCCCGAGAATGCGGTGCGCCTCCCTGTTCTCGGGATCCAACTCAAGCGCCGCGTCGGCTGCATCGAGTGCTTCATCGCTCCGATTGGCACGAGCAAAGAGTCCCGCCAGTTCGGCCTGAATATCCGCCGCGTTCGGGTCGAGCGCGGCAGCGCGACGATGCGCGGCAGCTGCTCCGTCGACATCCCCGTCAGCTTCCAGCGACCGTCCCAGGATGAACGCATGATACGCCGCGGCGCGGTCCTCCGCGGAGGGCTGGCTTTGCGCTTGCGCCTCGGCGCGTGTCGGCACTCCAGGGGCGAGAACCGCAATGCATGAGATGAAAAAGCATAGAAACCGCATAACGGTCAGATTGTTCCACAACAGACTACCGTCGGACAACCGGGACCACCCCAAGGCGCACGTGCCGGCCGCGCGGAACAGTCTGATATAGTCTGCCTGTCCGAGATCGAAGAGGAGCCGCATGGGTGTCGACGCAGAATTATTGAGCATTCTGGCCTGCCCGGAATGCAAGACCCCGGTCGTGCTGGTGCACGACGGCAGCGCCTTGAAATGCACCGCCTGTCACCGCGTGTATCCGATCAAGGACGACATCCCGGTGATGCTCGTTGAAGAAGCCACCGTCGAGGAGTAGGGACCGACACCACCGTGGACATGCGTGCGTTCCTTGACGCCGACGACGGCGAACCCACGCTGGAAACGGCGGCGTATGCGGCACTTCTGGCCTTCGTCGTTGCGCTGCAGATTTCGATTGCAGCCTCTGGCATCCTGCTGACCATTACTCTCGGATGCTGGATCGGCCTGCTCATCACCCGCAATGAGCGTCCGTCGGCACCACCCTTCTTCGTGGCGCTGCTGATCTACGCGGTGCTGACCCTCGTCTCGGTGGCGTTCTCGCTCGACCCCGGAATAAGCATCGTCGACTCGAAGGAGGTACTGCTGTTTCTCGTGGTACCGGTCGTGTTCCGACTAGCCAGTGGTCGGCGAGCTCAAACGGTGGCGACGGTTATCGTCACCGTGGGTGCCGCCAGCGCCGTGTTCGGCGTGGTGCAGTACGGCATCTTCGAGTACGACAACCTGGGCCAGCGCCCCTCCGGTTCGATGGGGCACTACATGACATACTCCGGCCTGCTTGTGCTGGTGCTCGCGCTGGCGGGGGCGCGGCTCCTGTTCGACACGAAGGAGCGCATCTGGTCCCTTCTGGTCATGCCGGCGCTGCTGGTCGCCCTGGCGCTCACGTTCACCCGCAGCTACTGGATCGGCGCCGGCGCCGCACTCAGTCTGCTATTCGTGTTGCGAGATTTCAGGCTGCTCGCGGTGATTCCGGTGCTGGCGGCACTGTTCCTCGTGCTTGCACCGCCGCAGATCACGGCCCGCTTCTACTCCACCTTCGACCCGCAGGACCCGACCGCCAGAGATCGGTTCGCCATGGCCCGATCTGGAATCCGGATCATCCGTGACCATCCGATTACCGGCGTCGGTCCCGACATGGTCAAGGAGGTGTATCCCGACTATCGCGACGCCGGCGCAGTGCAGGACGAAAACCCGCACCTGCACAACGTGCCGCTGCAGATCGCAGCCGAACGCGGTCTGGCCGCCCTTGCCTCGTGGCTCGTCTTCTTGTGCCTGCTGCTGCGCGACCTGTTCCGTCTGTTTCGCAACGACCACACGCGGCCACTGGCGGCGGCAGGTCTGGCCGCGGTGACAGGGATGCTGACCGGCGGGTTGTTCGAATACAACTTCGGTGATTCGGAATTCCTGATGTTGTTCCTGGTGATCGCGACTCTGCCACTGGCCGCGGCCCAAGACCGGGAATCCCTGCCGGCTGCCGCCGACCGCGCCGTCACGTAGCTCGCCGGACGCGGGAGCCGACCTCGTCCCCACCACCAGACACCCCCCAGCGGGTGTGCGGCTAGCAGCCCGTGGTGAAAGCCCCACTGCATTCGATCCCCGCTGAATTCTGCGCTTCCCCGCGGAATTCTGCTGTTTCACGCTGCATCCCGCGTGGCGGCGTTGCTCCTCGGTCACAAATGCCCCAATTTGCTCCCTCGTCGCGCCTTGCCACGCGGGCGCAGCGCCAATCTCGGTGCAACGCGGGGTTTCACCACGGGCTGCTAGTGCCTGAAGTGCCGGCGCCCGGTGAACACCATGGCGATGCCGTGCTCATTCGCGGCGTTGATCACCTCCTCGTCGCGAACGGAGCCACCGGGCTGAACAACCGCTTTGGCGCCAGCCGAGGCAATGGCATCGAGGCCGTCCCGGAACGGAAAAAACGCGTCCGACGCGGCGGCCGTACCGGACAGGCCGGTTGTCGCCTTCATGACAGCCACATTGACTGCGTCGACCCGACTCATCTGACCGGCACCGATCGCAGCCAGCCTGTCCGCGGTGGCAAAGACAATCGCATTCGACTTGACGTGCGCGCAGACCCGCCACGCCATGCGCAACGCCGCCCACTCCTCGCCGGTCGGCTGCCGGGTGGTGACGACCCGGCGATCATCTCCGGCGGCAGTCTGGCCCACGCGGCCCCACGCAGACGCCGCTTCGGTCACCCGATCGTAGCGCTGGACGAGAATCGCCCCCAGGATGGAGCGCACTTCCCGGAACATCGGCAGATCCGACGCGCCGTTCCGGCAGTCCGCCAGGACCACGCGCAGGTTCTTCTTCGTCGTGAACACCGCACGGGCTTCCACGTCGGCGTCTGGTGCGACTACCGCTTCGATGAAGGTCGACGTGATCTCCCTGGCCGTGTCACGGTCGATCGGGCGATTCAGACCTACGATGCCGCCAAACGCCGACAGCGGATCAACCTCGCGCGCGGCCACGTAAGCCTCGCGCAGCGACGGCGCGGTGGCCACTCCGCATGGATTCATGTGCTTCACTACAACCGCTGCCGGCTCTTCGAACTCGCTGATCAGCCTCGCCGCCGCGTCGAGATCCAGCAGATTCGTGAACGAGAGCTCCTTCCCCTGCACGACCTCGGCGCCGCCGAACCCCCGCGGGCCGGCGCCATACATGGCCGCAATCTGGTGCGGATTCTCGCCATACCGCAAGCGGCGTTGCCGCACCGCTTCCAGAACCAGCGTGTCGGGGACCAGCTCATCGGAGGACGAGGTCCCGCGTGAGAAGACACCGTCGTTGACCTCAACCTCGGACAGGGCCCTCGAAATCATGGCGTCGTAGGACCGGGTGTGCGAGAACGCCTTGATCGCCAGCGACAACCGGAACTCGGCAGTGGGTCCTCCGGCCCGGTCGAGTTGTTCCATCGTGCTGCGATAGTCCGCCGGCTCAACCACCACAAGCACATGCTGGAAGTTCTTGGCGGCGGCGCGGACGAGCGTCGGTCCTCCGATGTCAATCTCTTCGACAAGCGCCTCGACAGTCGTGTCGGGATCGGCAGCGGCCTGCGCGAACGGGTAGAGATTGACGACGACGATGTCGATCGGCTCGATGCCACGGGCTCCGATTGCCTCCAGATCGCCCTGGCGATCGCGGCGCGCGAGAATGCCGCCGTGTACCGCCGGGTGCAAGGTCTTCACCCTCCCATCCAACATCTCAGGAAACCCGGTGACAGAGGACACGGGGGTCACCGGGAGCCCTGCCCGGGCCAGGATTCGCGCGGTGCCACCGGTCGACACGAGTTCGTATCCGCGGGCCTCCAACCCTCGCGCGAATTCGACGAGATCCGATTTGTCCGACACACTCAACAATGCTCGCATCCGCTCGCTCACTCTCTCCTCCCTACAGATCGACAGCGCGCCTGTATTCTGAACTTCTTGTCCGAATCACCACTCCAGCCTCGGGAATCACCGCCGCAATTCGCCCCCACGGTCCCTGTCCCGGGTAATCTTGACAACGGTAGACCGGCTTGGCTACGATGCTGCACGGGTATGAGGGTGAGACCCGCAGACCGCTCGGGCGGTCTTTTTTTGTGCCCCCACGACGGCTCCCGCCGTCCTGGATCTCGTAAGCCGGGCGACATGCAACGTTGTCCACAAGCAAGTCAGGGGAAGCACGATGCGCATTACAGGCAAAGTCAAATGGTTCAACAACGCCAAGGGGTATGGATTCATCGAACGTGAAGGCGGCAGTGACGTCTTCGTTCACTTCTCGGCGATTCAGGGCAACGGTTTTCGCACGCTCGAAGAGGGCCAGGCCGTCGAGTTCGAAATCGTCGACGGACCCAAGGGCCCGCAGGCCGGGAACGTGACCCGCAGCGAATAACCGCTCCAGCCCGGGCGCGCCCATCGCGCCCGGGCAACGTTCCCTCCCGGTCGCTCCATTCCATTCCCGACTTCACGCGCGTGCACGCCGGCGCCGACTCATGATGCGGCCCACGGTGGCATCCCACCACGGCGCGGTCGGCTGTCACATGGGAGACCGACCCGCGGCACCCCGCACGGTTCTGCCAGTTCGACCGGCGCTCGAGAGGCCGGCTCACCGGCAGCCCGCGGCAGCAGCCCCACTGCATGCGCCCAGTGCTGCGCGCGGTTTTATCACATCCCCGGTCGCCGGCGTGGTGATATCCTGACAACCCGCGCTGGGGCGAGGCGTCCGTCGACCACGCCGCGCCACCGGACCTGTTCATGACCACGCCGCGCGTTCTCCCGTCAATCGACCGCCTGCGTCAACGACCCGCGGTGCGCGCCCTTGAGGCAGAGTACGGACCCAACGCGGTCGTCGAGGCGCTACGGTACGTAGCCGACGGACTACGCAACGAATTGAACAGCAAGCACCCGCCGTCCATCAGGAATGGAGAGGAAGCCGCTGTCGCGTTGGAGCAGCGCACGGCAGAACGGCTGGCGGACGACTTCGCACCCTCGTTGGTGCCGGTGATCAACGCCACAGGCGTCATCGTCCACACGAATCTCGGGCGGGCGCCACTGGCGACCGCGGCCGTCCGGCGGGTCACCCGGTTGGCCGCCGGGTACTCGAATCTCGAGTATGACCTGGAGATTGGAACGCGCGGATCCCGCGACAGACACGCCGAACACCTGCTCACCCGGATCACCACCGCGCCGGCCGCCGTCGTGGTCAACAACAACGCCGCAGCGGTGCTGATCGTGCTTTCCGCCCTGGCGAACGGCCGGGAAGTCATCGTCTCACGCGGCGAACTCGTTGAAATCGGCGGCGGGTTCCGAATTCCTGACGTCATGCGGCAATCTGGCGCCGATGTCCGGGAAGTCGGGACGACCAACAAGACTCGAGCGGCGGACTATGCGGCGGCCATCAGCAACCGCAGCGCCATGATCCTGCGAGTCCATCCGTCGAACTTCCGTATCCAGGGGTTCACGGAACGCCCCCGGCTCGATGAGCTCACGGCACTCGGCCGACAGTTCGATCTGCCAGTCGTCGAGGATCTCGGCAGCGGCAACCTGCTCGACGCCCAGGCCGCCGGGCTACTGGGAGAACCCTCGGCCGCGGCCAGTCTTGCGGCGGGGGTGACAGTCTGCTGCTTCAGCGGCGACAAGCTCCTTGGCGGGCCTCAGGCGGGGATACTCGTTGGCGAAACGGACGCCATCAGCCGGATCCGCGCCCACCCACTGATGCGCGCCGTCCGGATCGACAAGATGACCTGCGCCGCGCTCGAGGCCACGCTGCTGGAGTACGCACGTGGACGGGCCGCCGAGACCATCCCTGTGGTCAGGATGATTGCCGCGAGTGCAGCCGGTATTGGAACACGCGCCGCCGCGTTGGCGGAGGGACTCGACGGGCACAGGTCATTCGAGGCCGACCTCGTCGATGGTGTCTCGACCGTCGGGGGTGGGGGCGCCCCGGGGTCGGCATTACCGACGTGTCTCATCCGGCTGACGCCCCGAAACGGATCCGCGGACGCTCTGGAGCGACGCCTGCGACAGTTGCGCCCGCCCGTAATCGCCCGGATCGAGAACGACCGGGTGCTGCTCGATCTGCGTACCGTCGCGCCCGATCAGGACGAACAGCTTGCTACCGCGCTGACCACCCTTGCCTGAGGCCACGGGCCGTCCAGGCGTTCGGATTCGAGGCCGGAACCGTTCCAGGGACCCGAGCAGGTGACGCGCAGGAACGTCGCCGCGTCCCGCGCCACCTCGTTGCGCATGCCCAGGGCCAACTGATACACACCGAACCCTGTGGGTATGTGTCGCGCAGACTCCGCACTGGTCGGCAGCTCTTGGTCAGATGGCCGACACACTTCGATCGGTCTTGCGGTTCGGGCAAGCGGCGCATGTCAGCGGTTCGCCGTCCGATCCCACGGCATCGGGACCGCCGCACGAACCTCGCAGGCAGCGCCCGTCGACGATGACGCCCACCGCCATGATGGCCATTACAATCGCGATGCCGCCGAGGGTCAGCAGAAACAGCGCCACGTCACTTCCCATTCTACGACGTCCCGCTCCCGACCAGTCGTTCAAAATCCACGGTAGCCCGCGCCGTGATGCCACCGGTATCGCCGCGAATCAAGAACAGCGCCGCCCACCCCTGCTCGACCGCCAGGGCGTACCCCTGCTCGTGGCCCAGGACGCTCAACGCTGTCGCCAGTCCGTCCGCGACAACACAGTCGTCGGCAATAACGGTCACCGAGGCGAGCCGATGCTCGACTGGCCGCCCGGTACGGGGATCGATCGTGTGCGAGACCAGCCTGCCGTCCACTTCCCGCACGTTGTGATAGTCGCCTGATGTCGCCATTGCCTTGTCGCTCAACGGCACGACGCGCTCAATGCCGCCTTCCTCGCTCGGGCGCTCGATGCCGATCCGCCAGGGACGCCCGTGCTGGTTCAGACCCCCGGCGACAATCTCACCGCCCACTTCGACCATGTACCGGGTCACACCCATCTCGACGAGCGTGCGGGCCACCTGGTCAACTGCGTAACCTTTCGCCACCGCTGACAGGTCGCATTCAAGCTCGGGATCGGTCTTGCGAAGCGTCGAATTTCCCGCATCGAGCACAAGCTTCGAGAATCCTGTCCGGCCCCGCAATCGGGACAACTGTGCATCGTCCGGTGGGAGCACGTCGGGCTCGTCCGGGCCGAAGCCCCACGCATTCACCAACGGCCCGACCGTGACGTCAAGCGCGCCACCGGTCAACTCGCTGATCGCCTGTGCCTGGCGGACGACTTCAAAGGTGGCCGGCGACACCTGAAACGGTTCGGTGGTGCGGGCGTCGTTGAAACGCGACAACTCGGACACCGGCTCGTAGGTGGACATGGCCGACTCCACCGCGTCGAGGGCCGCCTGAATCCTCTCACCGATCCGTTGGCGCCACGCGTGTTCACGATCATCGGCGGACACCACCCGCACCGTATAGGTGGTACCCATCGTGGCCCCATCGAAGACGGGAACGACAAGTCCCGCCTCCGGCGCAGCGACAGTCGGACCGCACGCAGCGGTTCCGATCAGCAGCGCGGCCGGCAGGAGTCTCGGTATCGCGCGGCAGATGGCCATGAGCGGCGTTAACCGAAATCGTCGAACAGGATATTCTCGGGTTCCACTCCGATCGAGTCGAGCATGTTCATGCAGGCCTTGAGCATCATTGGTGGGCCGCACAGGTAGTACTCGATGTCTTCAGGCGCCCGGTGCGTCGCGAGATAATTGTCGAACACGACCTGATGGATGAAGCCGGTATAGCCGGACCACTTGTCCTCCGGCAACGGCTCGGACAACGCCAGGTGCCACGCGAAATTCTCGTGCTCATTCGCGATGGTATCGAAATCGTCGAGGTAGAACGCCTCGCGCAAACTGCGCGCACCATACCAGTACGACACTTTTCGGGAGGTTCCCAGCCGCCGGAACTGGTCGAAGATGTGAGACCGCATCGGCGCCATGCCGGCGCCGCCGCCAATGAATATCATCTCGGCTTCGCTCTCCTTCGCAAAAAACTCGCCGAACGGCCCTGAGATGGTCACGTCGTCGCCCGGCTTCAGGTCGAAGATGTACGAGCTCATCTTCCCCGGCGGCGTCCCTTCCGGCGCCCGCGGCGGTGGCGAAGCCACCCGTATGTTGAGAATGATGACGCCACGTTCCTCCGGATAGTTCGCCATCGAGAACGCACGGGTCACCGGTTCTTCGATCGTCGACACGTAGCGCCAAAGATTGAATTTATCCCAGTCGGCGCGATACTCCTCGTCGATGTCGAAATCGGCGTAGTTCACGGTACCCGGCGGTGCTTCGATCTGGATGTAGCCTCCCGCACGGAACGGCACCGACTCCCCCTCAGGCAGCACGAGTACGAGTTCCTTGATGAAGGTGGCGACGTTGTTGTTCGACCGCACCCTGCAGCGCCACTGCTTGACCGTGAACACCTCGGGCGGCAGTTCGATCTCCATGTCCTGTTTCACCTTGACCTGACAGGACAGGCGTTGTCCGTTGCGCGCCTCGCCGCGCGAGATGTGACTCAACTCCGTGGGCAGAATCACGCCGCCGCCGTCACGCACCGTGACCGTGCAGACACCGCAACTACCCTTCCCGCCGCAAGCCGACGGAATGAAGATACGGTTCGACGCCAAGGTGCCGAGCAGGGTCCCGCCGGCACTGGTGCAGAGGGCCTTGTCCGGATCGCCGTTGACGGTGATGGTCACGTCGCCGGTGGCCACGAGCTGCCGCCGGGCAAGCATCAGCAATCCCACCAGCGCCACGACGGTGAACGTGAACATGCCGACACCCAGCAGGACGGTGGTCACAACGGTGAACGTGAACATGCCGACACCCAGCAGGACGGTGGTCACAGTTGCACCCCGGCGAACGCCATGAAACCGATGGCCATCAATCCCACGATGATGAATGTCAACCCGAGACCGCGCAGTCCCGTCGGCGGATTGCTGTAGCGCAAGCGCTCGCGGATACCGGCGAGCGCCACGATGGCGAGCGCCCACCCGACACCTGAGCCGAATCCGAAAACGGCGCTCTCGACCAGGTTGTAGCTGCGCTCCATCATCCAGAGAGAGGCGCCCAGGATGGCGCAGTTGACCGCGATCAGCGGCAGAAAGATGCCCAGCGCCGCGTAGAGCGCCGGGGCGAATCGATCCAGCGTCATTTCGACAATCTGGGTCATGGCCGCGATCGTGCCAATGTAGGTCAGGAATCCGAGAAACGACAGGTCATAGGCTGCCAGCGATGGCGACACCCAGGCCAGGGCGCCCGGCTTCAGCGCGTAGGTGTAGACCAGGTTGTTCAGCGGCACCGTTACCGTCAGTACGAAGATCACGGCGGCGCCAAGACCGAGGGCGGTCGACACCCGCTTCGACACCGCGAGAAACGAGCACATGCCGAGAAAGAAGGCGAGCGCCATGTTCTCGACGAATATCGCCTTGACCGCCAGATTCAGGTAGTACTCCATCAGTCGGCCTCCACCTGTTCCGGTTTCCAGATCCTGATGGCCCAGATGAAGAACCCGATGATGAAGAACGCGCCGGGCGACAACACCATCAACCCGTTGGGCGTGTACCACCCGCCCTCGCTCGCCAGCGCCAGCAACTGCACCCCGAACAAGGACCCCGAACCGAACAGTTCCCGGATGACCGCGGTCCCGGCCAGGATCACGGCATACCCCAGCCCGTTGCCGATGCCGTCGATCATGCTCATGCGAGGCGGGTTCTGCATGGCGTAGGCCTCGGCCCGGCCCATGATGATGCAGTTGGTGATGATGAGCCCGACAAACACCGAGAGCTGCTTCGAAATCTCGAATACATAGGCTTTCAATACCTGGTCGACCACGATCACCAGCGAGGCGATGATGGTCAACTGGACGATGATCCGGATGTTGGTCGGGATCTGATTTCGCAGCAGACTGACGAACAGGTTCGAGAACAGCAGCACGAACACGACCGCCGCGCTCATCACCAGCGCGGTGTCCATCTTGGTCGTGACCGCCAGTGCAGAGCAGACACCGAGTACCTGCAGCGCGATCGGGTTGTTGTTGAAGAGCGGATCGATCAGCGCGTCACGTGACTTGGACATCAGTCGCCGCCTCCCTCATCGCGCAGCCGGGTCAGATACGGTCCGAATCCGTCCGCCCCCAGCCAGAACTTCAGAAGCTGCTCCACCCCCCGGCTCGTGATGGTGGCGCCCGACAGCCCGTCGACCGCATAGGGATCGCTGTCGGCCGGACCAGCGAGCCCCTTCACGACCGCGATTGCGGGCACGAGATCGTCATCGAACGCGAGCCGGCCGGGCCAGAGCGCCTTCCAGCGCGGGTTGTCCACTTCGCCGCCCAGGCCTGGCGTCTCCTTGTGCTCGTAGAAGGTCAGCCCGCGAATCGTGCGCAAATCGCCCTCCAGCGCGACGAACCCATATAGCGTACCCCAAAGCCCCAGCCCCTCGACGGGCAGGACCACCATCTGGAGACGACCGCTCCCATCGCGCACCTCGTAGACGAGCGCCTCGGTCGGCAGACGCATGACCCGCGCCGCGTTGTCGGGGGCCTCCCTGCTGCTTTCCGGATCGATCGCGGCTGCGCGCTGGTCGAACCCGGCGGGGTCGATGCCGTCGACCGGCGCGCCGCTGACCAGATTCAGCACCACCGGAGCAATCGGTGCGAATCGCGCCGCGACTTCATCCGTGTCAAGCGACTCGGCATCGGTCGCCAGCCCGGCGGCCAGCAGCACGTTACGCTGCTTGTCGAGTCTCGCATTCCGATCCTGCCGATCTGCCAGCGTCACGGCGGCCGCCGACACCACGACCGCACAGACGAGGCAGACCACGGCCGCGAAGCCCAGGTTGTAGCTGACGCTACCCTGCATGGCGGGCCCTCCTGCGCCGGACGTTTGCCCGCACGGCGACATAGTCGATCAGCGGCGCAAACAGGTTCATGAACAAGATGGCCAACATCATCCCTTCGGGATAGGCCGGATTCACCACCCGGATGAGCACGGCGAGCAGACCGATGAGGAACCCGTATGCATAGTGCCCGCCAGGGATCGACGGTCCAGACACCGGGTCGGTCGCCATGTATACGGTGCCGAAAGCCCAGCCACCCGCCAGCATGTGCCAGAGAGGCGTGACACCGAAAAACGGATTGGTCGTCGACCCGACCGCGTTGAGCAACAGGGCGGTCCCGACCGTGCCTGCCACCACGCTCAGCATTATTCGCCACGAACCTATTCCGGTCGCGATGAGCACCGCCGCCCCTGCCAGGCACGCCAGAACCGACGTTTCTCCCATCGACCCGGGCATCAACCCGAGGAACGCCTGCCAGACATCGGCGGCGCCGCTGACACCGTCCATGCCACTCTCGGTAGCCAGGGCCAGCACCGTCGCGCCGCTCACACCGTCGGGCGCGGTACCGGCCGCAATCCAGATCGCGTCGCCGGACATCTGTGCCGGATAGGCGAAGAACAGAAACGCGCGCGCGGTCAGCGCCGGGTTCAGCACGTTCATGCCGGTGCCGCCGAAGATCTCCTTGCCGACGACAACCCCGAACGACACTCCGAGGGCGACCTGCCATAGCGGTATGGTGGCCGGCAGTGTCAGCGGCAGCAGCATGCCGGTGACCAGAAACCCCTCGTTGATTTCGTGTCCCCGGATACTTGCGAACAACGCCTCCCAAACACCGCCCACCGCAAAAGTGACCACAAGCACCGGCACAAAGTAGAGCGCCCCGTGCACCAGACAGGCCCACCAGTCCTCGGGAGCGAACGACAGCCCCAGCGATTCCATGGTGTACGTCTGCCAGACATCGAGGGGCGCCGCACCGGCGGCGATCGCCAGGTGCGCCTGATAGCCAGTGTTGTAGAGCGCCATGTAGATGCATCCGACCAGCGCAATGATGACGGTCGTCATCAGACGCTTCATGTCGAGCGCGTCCCGTACATGGGGCGCCGACCGGGTTACCTCGCCCGGGGTGTACAGGAACGTGTCCTGCGCTTCCCAGAGCGGATACAACCGCTCGAAGCGCCCGCCCTTCTCGAAGTGACGGGCCTGCTTGTCGAGCAGGTCGCGCAGAAACGCCATCAGCCTTCAGTCTCGAGCGTCGTCAGCACATCACGCAGTGCAGTCCCGTAGTCCAGCTTGCTCGGACATACGAAGGTGCAAAGCGCCAGATCTTCTTCGTCGAGCTCCAGGCACCCCAGCTCTTCCGCGCGCTCGACGTCCCGCATGACCAGCGCGCGCAGCAGCGGCGTCGGCAGCAGATCCATCGGCAGTACCTTCTCGTAGAGCCCAATCGGGACGATTGCACGGCGTGAGCCGTGGGTGCCGGTGGTCAGCGCGAGCTGTCGGCGCGGGAGCAGCGTTGAGAGGAACGACCGCGACGCCGAGAACTTGCCGAAACCTGGCGCAAGCCAGCCGAGCAACTTCCGGTCGCGGCCCTCGCGCAGCACGCACACATGACGATGGTAGCGGCCGAGAAATCCCTCGACATCGCCGGTGGCGGACCGCCCGGACAGCAGCCCCCCGGACACCACACGGGTGCTCTCCTCCAATGGATCGTCGACCAGCAAATCGGCGGTCGACGCCCCGAGGCGCGCACGCACCAGCCGGGGGCGGGGGTGAGCAGGGCCGGCCAGGGAGACCACGCGATCGACGTGCAACTCTCCACTGTCGAACAGCCGGCCAATGGCAACGACGTCCTGGTAGCCAACGTGCCACGCCAGCGTGTTGCGATCCACGGGGTCGAGGAGGTGGATGTGCAACCCCGGCGTTCCGGCCGGGTGCACTCCGGCGAACTCCTGATGCCGAATCTGTTCGCCTTCCTGCACGGGCAGGCGCCTGCCCGGCGCGGTACAGATATGGACCGGACCATCGGTCAATCGGGTCAGCACCGCCACTCCCCGCTCGAACGGTCCGTGGACTCGATCGAGCACAACGTCGACGTCGGGCGCGAGTGGCTCGGTGTCTATGGCCGTGACGAAGATCGAGTCGGGTCGAGTCTCAGGGTCGGCCACGCGGCTGAACGGTCTCGCGCGGAGGGCCGTCCAGAGTCCGGATTCGACGAGCAGCTCGCGCACCTCATCGCCGTCGAGCCCGCTCGGATGCCGTCCGCTGAACGCGCCGAACGCCACCGCATCGCCCCGCCCCTCGCGTTCGTCGCGACCGAGTTCGATGACGAGGGACAGGAATCGTCTGCGATCGCCTCGGTGAATAGCTGATACCTGCCCCGATCCGGATGCCGTGAATCGAACGCCGGGCCGTTTCTTGTCTTCGAACAGCAGCTGCCCGCGGCGCACATGGTCGCCGACCGACACGTGCATGGTCGGACGGAGCCCGATGTAATCGGCACCGAGCAGCGCCACCCGTCGGATCATCCGACCCGACTCGATGACCTGTTCAGGCTGGCCCGTCACAGGTACGCGAAGCCCCTTGCGAATCTTGTGGAGCCGCATCAATGTCTCGAAGGCAGGAACACTGCCTTCCGAGATTGTGAAATTTTTCTCAAGGCCGATCAAAAAAAGCGCCGTCATCAACCACGACGGCTCGCCAGCACAGATGCCAGTGTCAACTGCATCGTAACAAGAGGGTGAAGATTAAGTCAATTTGACGTCACCTCATCTGGAACTATCGTCGTAACTCCTGATCGGACAATCTCTTACACTTGACTTCATGGGTCGTCGCGGGATACGCTCCAACCCGGCGTCAGGCTTGCAGGACCAGGATATCCCGTGCGAATCACGTTGAACGGCGAGCCACGCGATCTCGCCGAACCGTTGACCATCAGTCGTCTGCTGACAGTACTTGACATCGATCCTCGCCGAGTCGCCGTCGAGCACAATCTCGTCATCATGAAGCGGCCGACTTTCGACACAACGATCGTCCAATCCGGCGACAGGGTGGAAATCGTGAACTTCGTGGGCGGAGGGTAACCGCCGTTGGCTCGTGGCGATATTGCGCACGGCACCGAACTTCCGGTGGATCAACGCCGCGCAGAGCCACGGCCAGACGGGGAACGGCGTATGGCGGGTATGTACAACCGAGGATGCACGGCGTGCGGACGGGATGCCGCGCAGGTTGGCGCAACAGTGTCATGAACAGCGATCCATTCACCATAGCAGGCAAGACCTTTTCGTCGCGCCTGATCGTCGGCACCGGAAAGTACGAATCGAACGAGATCATGAGGCAGGCGCATGCGGCCTCCGGCACCGAGATGGTGACGGTAGCGGTGCGGCGGGTGAACGTCAGTGACCGGACCAGCGAGTCGTTGCTCGATTACATCGACCCGAACGAGTATGCCTTGCTCCCGAATACGGCCGGATGCTACACCGCCGATGACGCGATCCGTACCGCCCGGCTGGGCCGCGAGGTGGGGTTGTCCGAATGGGTCAAGCTGGAGGTGATCGGAGACGAGCGCACGCTCTTTCCGGACAACGACGGCTTGCTCGCCGCGACACGGGTATTGGTGAAAGAGGGCTTCGTCGTTCTGCCCTATACGAACGACGACCCTGTCGTGTGCAGGAAGCTCGAAGACGCCGGCGCCGCCGCGGTAATGCCGCTCGGCGCCCCGATCGGATCGGGGCTCGGCCTCCAGAACCTCAACAACATCCGGATCATCAAGGAGTTCGCCGGAGTGCCCGTCATCGTCGACGCCGGGGTCGGCACTGCCTCCGACGCTGCTGTCGCAATGGAACTTGGCGTCGACGGCGTGCTCATCAACACCGCCATCGCCGGCGCCCGGCATCCGGTAGCCATGGCCGCGGCGATGAAGATGGCCGTGGCCGCCGGGCGCCAGGCATTCCTGGCCGGACGAATCCGGAAACGCCGTTACGCCACGGCAAGCAGCCCGGAGGACGGCCTGCTGACCGGTTCCTGACGACCCCCGGCGCTCCGTCCAACGGATTACGGATCGATAAACCGCCAACTCACACCCGGACCGAGCTGGCGAGCGTCAGGCTGATCCCAATCGCAGGGACACCAGGTCCGGTCCACTTCGGCTTCTACCAGCACCCGGGTGCGGTCCTCCGGGATGCGTACCGCCTCGGTCAGCGGGGAGGCGTCCTGCCGGACAGCGTTGATCAGCGGCACCCCGTCAACCCGGACCTCGAGTGTGACGGGACGTTCCACCACGTCGCGGTGATGGACCCAGGCTGAAACTTCGATCCACCGGTCGCGCAGCGGGACCACTGCCAGACCGCGCCGGCCGGCCCAGCGGAACTCCGTGCCCGCGGAGTCCAGCTCCGGTTCGTAAAACCCGTAGCTGTAGTCCCAATCGGCGCGTTGAGCGCGATAGGGCACGCGAAGATCGAACCAGGAGGCAGCAGCGAGCCCGGCGGCATATCCGAACGCCAACACCCAGACCCCCGCCCAGACCGCGACCGGAGGCACACGCGAACCGGTCGACCGGACGGGATCCGGCGCCATCAGCCGATCGTACCAGAACGCCAGTGTCCAGAACGTCAGCGCCAGCGCGGCGTTTTGCGTCGGCATGCCGACCAGAGACACCAGCCCCAACGCGATCAGGGCTCCGCGCACGAGGCCGCCCGCCGCTACCCGGTCCTCGCGCAGCCTCCCACGGAACAGCAGGCGCAGGAAAAGAAGCACCCAGACGATCCAGCCCAGACTGCCGACAATGCCGAACTCGGTGAGTTGATGCCGGAACCAGTTCTGCGCGTTGTCCGGTGCGATACGTCCATGGCCCAGTTCGTAGGCGACGTCCGGTACGAGCACACGGAAACTGCCGACACCGATGCCGACCAGCGGCGAGTCCGCGAACATCCGGACGGCAGCGGTTCCGTACCAGTTGCGGTTCCACAGTTCCTGGCCGAACGCGCGGAACGAGTCGACCGATGCTGACGGCAACGTTGGTGCCAGCCGCTGCCACGGCCCGACCGACGAGCCGCTGGCAACGAGTGCGCCGACACTCAGCGCGACCACCAGCAGACCGGCCAGCGCGGGCCGGCGTCCCGACGCCCGGAACGCCACTGGCGCCACCGCGCGGGTTATAAAAAGAAACAGGAACCCGCCGGCCAGCAGCGCCGAGCGCGAGCCCGACACCCAGAGGCCGAACCAGGACGCGGCCAGAATCGCGCAAGCGGCCGCCACTAGTCGAGTTGGCGCCGCACCGACCATTCGGCGCCAGGACAACAACATCGCGATGCCGATGGCGCCCCAGAGCGCCGCCAGCATCCCGAACGGGTTCGCGTCCATCAGCGTGCCGGACACCCGCCGCAGCGTGGCCCAAGCCATCGGGTTGAGGAATCCGATATCGAACACCGACTGGTACGCCGCCACGAGCGTGGCCAATCCGCAACTGACGGCCAGCGGAGTCAGCACCGTACGGAAGAGGCGTACTTCGTCGTCTCGCGAGACCGTCGCGAACAGCCAGTCGATCCACAGCAGGCCGACTCCGTGGCAGAGCACTACGCTGTAGACCCACAACAGTATGTTGTCGTGCGTCATCCCCAAGCCGTTGTTGGCGGTGTCAATCGCCCCGACAATGGCGGGGGCGAAATCAAGCTCGCGCAGCCACACCACCGGCCACGCCACAGCAACCACCATTCCCCAGGCGACCAGCGGTGTCCGCCAGGGCGCGGGCAGGTGCCAGCGTGTCGGCTCGACCGTGGCCAGCATCATGCCGGTCAGACCGGCGAACCATGGCGTCAGATCTCCGAGCTGAAAGTCGCCCAGTATCAGGGTCAGCAATGCCGGCGTGACATACGTCAGCCCCATCCACCCCTGCGCAACAGCTGTGGGGAATCGCCGTGCCGCCAGGTATGAAGCACACAGCGCGATGACACTGACCCATGGCAACCCCCCCCAGCGGGAAGCGGTCGTCACCGTCAACGACGCCGCGCCGAACAGCGAGAATAGGATGAACGGCTTGGTGCCGCGCTCAAGCAACGCCGCGATCATGGCATTGGGGCATTGGACCGGGGTACAGCGCGGGACACCCGGTCGGGTGGCGGGGCGCTGGCGCTCAGCATGAGCGTGCGCAGCGCGAGCAGGATGAGGCGCGGTTGCGTCAGACAGAGCTGGAGCAACACGCGGCCCGGCTCATCGCGGGTATGAGTGCTGAGCACCGCCTTGACGTCCGGAGTCAGGACATCGAGCAGCACGCCATAGTCATCATTGCTGAAACGTCCCAGAGACCGCCGCAGCAGGCGATGCCATTCGAGTTCGCGGCGCAGCCGGCGCAGCCGGCCGCTGGGACGACCCTTCAGGATTGACTCGGTGACCCCGAGCGCGCCGCGAAACCCGGTAACGATGCCGCCGACGGTGGTCACCTTGACGTGTGCGGCCGCGTCGCCGACGAGATAGATGTCGGCCACCCCGAGCCGGCAATGCGGCGTCACCCACTCCGAGTAGCACGGGATCCGGGCGGCCTGGAACTCCAGCGGCTCCAGTCCCTGGCGATTGAGGAACCGATCAAGGCTTCGCCGGGTTTCCGGCCCGTCTTCGCCAATCAATCCGAGCGCCGCCTTTTCGTCCGACTCTGGAATCAGCCAGTAGAAGTACGGCGTGTCATCAGGTTGGAACCAGACCCGGGTCGTATCCCGCGGCAGGTCGGCCGGCAGTCGCACGATCGCTTGAATCAGCGGCACCGTAGGAAGCTGGGGCCAGCCTGCGTCGAGCGCCACCCGGCTGCCGGCGCCGTCGGCGCCTATCACGATGGTGGCGCTCAATTCCTGCGTCGCGCCATTTGTCCCGACCTCGAGTCGCACTCCCTCGGCCACGCTTCTGAGCGCGCGGACCTGGCACCCCATGCGCAGATCGACACCGGCAGCCGCAGCGCTGCCGGCAAGCTCACGCACGAGCACCGACCGTTCGATGACCAGATCGGGTTGCGCCAGATCGACCGTCGCCACGCGGCTGTCAGTCAGAAGCTCGAACCGGTTGATGGTATTGACGATCGCTCGATCGCCGGGTTCGCCCAGCAGGTCGCGCATCCGCCGCGTCACGATCAGCGTCCGCCGCTCCGGATCCCAGTGTCCGGCTCTCTCGAGCAGGGTGACCGACCGCCCCGCGTCCGCCAGACGCTCGGCTGCGAACAGACCGGTCGCTGATCCGCCGACAATCGTCACTGCCGCCGGCGCACCACTCCAGGTCATCCGTCGCTGCCGGCCATTTCCTGTCGTTCAAACGGAACGCGCTCGAGCCAGACGATCGCCGCCACGGTAAGAAGACCGGCCAGGATCGCCACCGGCGCGCCGGCCCGCGGGCCGCCCAGGGCCACGACCCAGGCCGCACACCCACCGAGCACCCCAACACCGTACAACACGCGAACCGCACGCTGATGACACAGGCCCAGCGCCACCAGACGATGCGCCGCGTGGTCCTTGCCCGGCGAGGAAAACGGCACCAACCCGCGACGCAGCCGGGACACGGTGACCAGCGTCGTATCGAAGATCGGGACAATCATGAGCAACACCGGAATCATCCAGCTCACGGTCGGAGACAACCCGGAGAATCGCAGCTTTATGCCGAGAGTGGCCGCTACAAGGCCGAGCAGCATCGCACCGCCGTCGCCGAGAAAGATACGCGCGGGTGGTGTGGCGTTCCACCGCAGAAACCCAAGGGCGGCGCCCAATACGGCGGCGGCCAGCGTGCCCACCAGCAACTGACCCCCATCGGCCGCGAACGAGAAGGAGAAACCGGCCGCGATCGCCGCCACTCCGGCGCACAGACCGTCCATGTGGTCGAGGATACTGAACGCGGCGATGATGCCGACAAACCACACGAACGACAGCCCATAGTCGAGCCACACGCCCGGCGCTCCCACCAGGGGCAGAGCCGCGATTGGTTGGAAGATCTCGCTGTGCATCTCGGTGGCGATCAGGATGATCGCTGCGAACGGCATCGCCAGCATCAGCTTGATCTGATGATGCAGCCAGCCCCGGTCGTCCAGCGTACCCACGACCATCACCAGCGTCGACGCCACGACGATGCCGAGCATCTGCGACCACTCTTCATCCGTGACGAAGACGGAGATCGCGAAGACCATAGCCAGGTAGACGGCCAAGCCTCCGAGTAGCGGCATCGGTGCGGCGTGCACCTTCCTGGGACCCGGCTGATCGATGAGCCCGACCTTGAACGCCAAGTCCCGCACGGCCGGCGTGAATGTGACCGAGGCGAGAAACGCGGCCGAAAAGGCCAGCAGACCCGACAAGACAACCCCTCTCATGATCGATCCGAATCGGAACCGTCGCCCAAGGAACCTGAGCGGCGCGTCGAGCCACCGCGCGCAACGCAAGGGTCAGTCCGGCGAATGTCTCCACGGCGGACACGCAACGGTCACCCCCTTGGCGGCCAGAAGCTCGAAATATAACGACTGCATGTCCTCCACCAGTCTGGAAGCCATGAAGCGGCGCTCGACATCGACTCTGGCCTCCGCCCGCATCGACATGGACGAAACGGGATCCGCCAGTACGCTGCCGACGGCGGTCGCCATCGCGCCCGGATCATCCTCCGCAACCAGGATGCCTGTGCGCCCGTCGTCGATCAAGTCCGGCAACCCTCCGACTCGAGTGGCCACCACCGCACACCCGGCTGCCATCGCCTCGATGGCAGAGACCGGTGTACCCTCGTTCCGGGACGACACGACGAGCACGTCCAGATCAGCGTAGATCGCCGCCAGGTCGTGACGCCAGCCGGTGAAGAACACGCGGCCAGCGAGTTCCTGCCTCCGAGCTTGATCCTCGAGTTCGGCCCGAAGCACCCCATCACCGACGACGACATACCGGACATCGGGACGAATCACCGCCAGCCGGGCCGCAGCCTCAAGGAACAGGGCATGGTTCTTGATCGGAAACAGCCTGCCGACGATGCCTACCAGGGGAGCGTCCGGGGCGACGCCCAGCTCGGCGCGGAACTCGCCCCGGTGCGCGCAAGCGCGGAACATGGGGGCGAGATCGAGACCGAGCGGCACCACGCTGAATCGTTCGGGCGGAGCCACCCGCAACGCAATCAGATCATCCCGGACGCGGTCACTCACGGCAATGAGCCGATCGGACAGTCGGGCCAAGCCGCGTTCCATCGTCTGGAGTGCGCTCGTTTTGGCCCGACCGAAATACCCGCTCAGCACATGACCGTGGTAGG
Source organism: Vicinamibacterales bacterium (assembly GCA_965220695.1). Taxonomy (GTDB): domain Bacteria; phylum Acidobacteriota; class Vicinamibacteria; order Vicinamibacterales; family UBA8438; genus UBA9620. The sequence continues at coordinate 3,458,061 of OZ244838.1, forward strand.
TGTGCACAACGACCGGCACACCGGCGGCCCGCGCCGCCAGGCGGCCCAGAAACCCCGCCTTCGCCGTGTGGGTGTGAACGACGTGGGGACGGATCCGGCGGAACAGTGCGAACAACTTTCGGATCGCGATCGCGTCTCGCGGCGCCAGCGACGACCGTCCCAGGATTTCAGGGATCACCAGCGGTTCGACTCCGCGGTCCAGCGCGTAGTCGCGCAACGATCCTTCGCCGGGATTCTCATTGCCGGTGACGAGCCAGGATCTGAAGTGTTCGGGGTCCATACCAGCGTTGAGCAACGCGACCTGACGCGCGGGGCCGCCGATGTTGAGCCGCGCGATGACACGCGCTACGCGGACCTGGCCAGCCGCGTTCCCATCCGTCCCCTTCATGACACCGGCCGTGCAGACAGCGTGGCCGCATCCTCACTTGTCTCGACGAGATCGGTTCGGCGGTCAATGAACCGCCTGTGCCACAGTTCGAGCATCAGCATCGCCCAGATGCGGGCGTGATGCTGTGCACGGCCGGCTGCATGATCGAAGAGCCAGCGACGGACCACCTCCGGTCGGAAAATGCCTCGTGCGGCGGCGGTCTGGTCGAGCAGCAGGTCGTGGGCCATCTCACGCAGCCCGTTCCGCAGCCAGTGATCGATCGGTACGCCGAACCCCATCTTGCGTCGATTCACGATTTCGGACGGCAGGTGACGGCGCATGACCCGCTTGAGCAGGTATTTTGGCGTCCGGCCGCGAAGTTTGAAGGCCAGCGGCAACCTGGCGGCGAACTCGACCACATGATGGTCAAGCAGCGGCGACCGCACCTCAAGCGAGTTGGCCATCGAGGCGATATCCATCTTGACCAGCAAATCGTCCGGCAAATACGTCTCGATGTCGGCATGCACCAGCTTTTCTACCGGCGAGGTTGCGTCCGACTGCGTGCAGAGGGGCTCAAGCAGTCCGAGCGACGCGGTCCGTCCCCTGCGGGCCGCGAACTCAGGGGTATACAGTTCGGCCTTCTGCTCGTCGAGCATCACGCTGAGCCATCGGCCGTGACGGCGTACCGGATCGAGCGGCAGTCCGGCCGCGAACCGACGAATGCGGGCCGCGGTCGACTTGGCCGCACTCCCTTGCAGCGGACGTACGCTCAGCGCCGCCAGTCGGCGCATCCCGAGCGGAAGCCAGTCGACCCGGCCCGCGACCGCCGCCCCGGCATAGCGGTCGTAGCCCACGAACGATTCGTCACCGCCGTCGCCGCTCAGCGCCACCGTGACCGACTGGCGCGCCAACTCGGTGAGACACCAACTCGGCAAGGCTGACGAATCGGCGAACGGCTCATTGTAGTGGTAGACCAACCGCGGCAGCAGGGCGGCCGCATCCGGCCGCACGGTCAACTCGTGGTGCTCGGTATCGAACGCTGTCGCCACCGTCCGCGCGAACCGGCGCTCGTCGTAGTCGGGTTGGTCGAAGCTGATCGAGAAGGTCTGAATGCGCCCGGAAGTTGCCTTGCGCATGAGCGCCACGACCGCGCTCGAGTCGAGACCGCCGCTGAGCAACGCTCCCAACGGCACGTCGGACACCATTCGGCGCTCGACCGCACGGCCAAGCTGCTCGTCCAGCTCTTCAGCCAGCGCGTCTTCGGGTTCCTCACGCTTCGGCTGGAAGGACAAAGACCAGTAGCGTGTCATGTCGACTCGTCCCCGACGCGCGACAAGATAGTGCGCTGGCGGCACTTTCCGGATGCCGCGAAACGCGCTCCACGGCGCGGGGACGTAGCCGTACGTCAGATAGTGATGAATCGCTTCCTCATCCGGATCGGCGGGCACGTCGGGATCCTGCAGGATCGCTTTCGGTTCAGATCCGAATACCAGGATGTCCCCATGGTGCCAGTAGAACAGCGGTTTCTGTCCGAGTCGGTCGCGAGCCAGGAAGAGCGCGCGGGTGCGGCAATCCCACAGCGCGAACGCGAACATGCCGTCCAGCCGGCGCACGCACTCGATACCCTCTTCTTCATAGAGATGGACGATGACTTCCGTGTCGCTGTCCGATCGAAACTGATGCCCGCGCGTCTCGAGGTCGGCGCGCAGTTCACGAAAATTGTAGATTTCGCCGTTGAAGACCACGCGGACCGCGCCGTCCTCGTTCGCCAGCGGCTGTCGGGCACGCTCCGACAGATCAATGACCGCAAGCCGGCGGCTGCCGAGCCCGATACCGCCATCGGTCCAGACCCCCTGTGCGTCAGGTCCCCGATGGCGCAACACCGCAGCCATTCGATGGACGAGCGTCGGGTCCACCACCGCGCCGGTGCCAGCGTTCAGTTTGCCTGCGATGCCGCACATGTCTTCGGACTCGTCTGCCTTGCCAGAACGTCGTCGACCAGAGTCGACACCTGATCGAGACGCAACGCCCACCTGTTCGTCCTCGCTATTGCGACGAGCAGGTCGGTATGCGCCTGGGCGCAATCGCTGAGCATTGCCGCGATGGGCAACTCGAACTCATGGGCGCTGGCGCCTGTCTGCACAATTTCGCCGTTGGTCTGATTGAACCGTTCGACCTTGGCTAGCAGCCCGAGGCAAAAGCCCCGCTGCATTCGATCGGCGCTGCATCCCGCTGCGCGTCGTTGTTCATCGGTCAAATACTGCCGGTATTTTCCCTCTTCTCGCCTTGCGCAGTGGGCGCATCGCCGATCTCGGTGCAACGCGGGGTTTCACCACGGACTGCTGGCAGCCCGAGGCCCATGGCCAGATACTCGTCCAGCTTGGCGGGATCAACGCAGTGAGTATAGCAACCCAATATTGAATGCTCCGCTGCATGCGATCGACGCTGCATTCCATCTGGCGGCGTGCTTCTCGATCACCCCTGCTCCAATGTGCTCCCGCGTCGGGTCGTGCGCCGGCCGGGTACACGATTGTGCGGACCGCGCGCATCACCGTTCATCCACGGTGCAGGTCCAGATACAGCTCCTCGGTGCGTCTCACCATCCGGTCGGCCGAGAACCGCTCGCGAACCACTGTGCGAGCCGCCGCGCCGAAGCGCTGCGCGAGCGACGGGTTCGCCAACAGATCCAACATTGCCCGAGCGAGCGCCCGCGGATCACTGGGCGGCACGAGGCGACCCGTCACGCCGTCCTCAACCAGCTCCGGGATGCCGCCCACGGTGGTGGCCACCACGGGACGCGCGAGCGCCATCGCCTCGATCAGCACGATCGGCAGCCCCTCCGAGAGCGACGGCAGCACCACGAGATCACTGGCTCGCATCAGCTCGAGCGTGTCGCTGATCTCACCAGGAAAGCTCACCCGCCCGGCAACCCCAAGGCGGTCAGCCAACTCGGCAATGTCGGCCCGGTTCACGCCGTCGCCGGCCAGTACGAAACGCGCCGTGGGATACGACCGCAGCACCTCCGGAAGCGCTTGCACGAAGAACCGATGGCCCTTGACGGGGAAGAAATTCGCCACCACCGCAATCCGCGGGCGACCGGGGCCCCACAGGTGCGACGAGCCGCCATCCGCATGTCGCTCGACCCGCTCGACATGGTCGACATCCACACCGTTCTCGATGACCAGGATCCGATCGCGGGGCACCCGGATCCCGGGCCGGGTCACGAGATCGTCCGCCACGTAGCGCGAGGAGGCGATCACACGGTCGCACCCCCGATAGATCGTGCGAAAGACGCGGGACAGCAGGACCCGGCGAACGCGGCTGATGCCGGACACGTCGCTCGGCCGGAAATAGGCGCCCGCCACGGTGCTGACGACCAGCCGAATGCCGGCCCGGCGGGCCGCGAGACCACCCAGGACGTCCGCGGTCCAGAGATGGGTATGCACCAGGTCGCTGCGGGACTCGCGTATCAACGCCGCCAGACGGGCAATGGTGACCGGCCGGCGCAGGTCGAGGAGATCGAGACTCGACACCTGAACCGCGTCCCTGCGGTACGTGGCGAGCATCGACCCCTCGCCATGACACGCCACCGTCACCTCGAAACGATCCGGATCGAGCCCCTGCAGCAACGTGGCGAACAGCTGTTCTGATCCGCCTGCGCCAGAGGCGGCGATCACCCCGAAGATTCGAATCCGTTCCATAACCGGTCGAATGCCGCGGGTTCCTACCCTACGAGGGACTGCCAAGCAAGGCCGGCACGTCCGCACCCACGGCCTCGACAATCGAGCGTGTCACACCCGCCGCGTCGAGCCGGTGGTGCGCGAGTACTTCGTCGTTGGTTCCACAGACCGGCAGTTCGCGAACCCCGATTGACGTCACCGGGGTTCCAAGCCCAAGCTGCGCGATCCGGCTGGCCAGCATCTGTCCCTGCCCGCCATCGACATAGTGGTTGTCGAGCGTCACCACGCGCTGCGCGCCGGCAATGGTCTGCCGGAGCCAATCCGAGTCCACGCGATTCAACCAGGGCAACGCCACGATCCGCGCACTCACTCCGTGGTCACCCTCCAGCGCCTCTGCCGCATGCCACGCGTTGGCCAGCAGCCACGGCCCGGCCCCGATGATCACGATGTCACCGCCCGCCCGAACCTCTGTTCCCTGCCCCAGACGCAGGGCATGGTCGGCGGGCAGCGAAAAGGGCAATGGCCAACCGACCGACACCAACCGGATGTAGCTGCTTGCAGTCGTCTTGTTCAGGCAGAAGTCCAGCACGGCCTTTACTTCGACCTCGGCGCAGGGTTCGATGAGCAGCAGGTTCGGAATCGCCGCCAGCGCCGAGATGTCACGCACCGCCTGATGGGAATGACCCGGACCGCCAGGGAGCAGACCCGCGAGTGATCCGGCATAGATGACCTTGGTGCCCTCGCTGGCGTTGTTGTAGATCTGCTCGTTGGGCCGGGCCGACAGAAAGCAGGCGAAGGAATGGACGATCGGCACAAGCCCCTGCCGCGCCATTGCGCCCGCCTGCGACACCATGTCCTGCTCGGCAATGCCACATTCGATGAAGCGATCCGGAAACCGCTCCCGAAACTCGATCAGTCCACAGTCCTTCACGAGATCAGCATCCAGCGCAACGATCCCCGGGTTTCGAGACGCCTGATCGACCAGCGCGGTCGAGTAGGCGGTCAACAGACGTTCCACCGCCAGCACCGGTTTCCGCTCTGGCCGCCGTCCGTGCTCGAGTACCAGATCACCCAGTCCCACCTCGCGCACTCTGGCCTGCGCAGCGTCGGTCAACTCCGCCACGCCGCGGGCGTACGTGGCTTCATTTGGCGCGCCGCTGTGAAAGCGATACAGGTCATCGACGGCGAGCGCCGCCGGCCCCTCCATGAACGACACCCCCTTGCCCTTGATGGTGTCGGCAATCAGTACCGCGGGCGCCCCCGCGCCAGCGTCGAGTTCCTCGAGTGCAGCATCGATGGCGCCGAAGTCATGACCGTCACATCGGGCGGCTCGCCAGCCGAAGCTGGCGAACTTCGCCTCCAAGTCGCCGAGCGGCCCCACCTGTTGCACCCAGGTATCGGACTGGATTTTGTTGTGGTCGACGATGACGGTGATCTCGTCGAGCCCAAGTTGCACGGCAGATCCCAGCGACTCCCAGATCTGCCCCTCTTGCAACTCGCCATCGCCAGTCAGAACCAGAATCCGGCGCCTCCGTCCACCCAGCCGGTTGGCCGTCGCCATCCCCTTGGCCTTGGAGATCCCCATCCCGAGTGATCCGGTGTTGGCCTGAATGAAGGGGGTCTCCACATGCGGGTGGCCAGGCAATCCGCCGATGCGGCGCAGACTGTGCATCAGTTCGAATTCGATCAACCCCAATCCGGTGAGCACGGCATAGAGCGCCGGCGCGTCGTGCCCCTTCGACGAAAAGAAGAGGTCGCACGACTCCTCGCCCCGATCCAACCCTTGCATTTTCTGCAGAAAGAGCCAGACCATGATGTCGACCGCGCTCAGACAGGTGCCCGGATGTCCGGACCACGCCCGCGCGATCATGTACAAGATGTTGATACGAGCAAAGGCGGCGAATACAGTCGCGCGCCGCACCGGCGAAAGATCGGCATCCTGCAGAGCCCTGAACGCCTCGTACGGCACGTAGGACAACTCGTCGGACCCGACCTGTTCGAGCTGCGATTCACCCATCGAAGATCCCCTTCACGATGCCCTTGGCGGACGGTCACCCGGTCGACGAGGAGCCGCCGCCCGGGGGAGTTGTCCGGGTCACCACGGGCAACCGGACCTGCGCTCGCCGCACGAGTTCCTCGGCCAGCCACCAATCCGATTGGTCGTTGATATCGAAGCCTTCGTGGCCTTCAGTGACGAATGGCACGATCGTGGTGCCCGCGATGGTGCGCCCGTCCAGAGCCACGCGAGTCCAGGCGATCTCGAGACTGGCGTTCTGCACCCAGACGTCTGGCAATGACGGCATCTGGCTGCTGTGCCACGGTTGCTCGGCCGGACCGAACGGGAGCAGCGGCAGTAGCCGATCACCCCGAATCATCCACATTTTTCCAGGGTGCTGGCTGACACGCTCAACTGCTCGGAGAGAATCGATACCGTGCGCGCCGCGAAACACCGACCACGCGCGGCGAATCGTGTCGGCGGTGCGGAACGGACTGGTGGGTCTGAGAATGGCGAAACAGTCGAACGAGCGACCACAGGCCTGCAATTCGGTCAGGGCGTGCTCGACCCACTCGATGTCGGGTGACTGCGGACCGGCCATCACAGCCGGACGCAGGAACGGCGCCTCGGCGCCGTAGTGACGCGCAATCTCGGCCGTCGCCTCGTCGTTGGTCGACACGACCACCGCGTTGAACACCTCGGCGTCACGTGCGGCCGCGATGGCATACGCGATCAGCGGGTGACCGGCCAACATGCGGACGTTCTTTCCCGGTACGCGGGTCGAGCCGCTACGCGCCGGCACGAACGCGACGCACGATGGCGCGCCACTCATCGGCGCCCCTCCTCAACACTGTCCTGCGACAACATGGACCATGCGCCATTCACTCGATGCTCACGCATCGATACACACCGGAGCTCAAGACCGGGGAGCTGCCGGCATCCCTACACCGCCCGTGGGTCATGGTTGACGTAGATAGTCTTCCAGTCCGAGTACACGTCGAGCGCCTCGGCGCCCGCCTCGCGCCAGCCGGTCCCCGACTGCCGCAACCCACCGAACGGCATGTGCGGCTCGCTGCCGTAGGTTGCGCCGTTGATCGACGCCACGCCGGACTTGATACGGCCGAGAAACGTCATCGCCCGATGGACGTTCGTTGTGTGAATGGCCGCGGTGAGTCCGAACGGCGACGCGTTGGCCAGCGCCAGCGCCTCCTCGAAGTCGGCGACCCGATACAGACAGGCGATCGGACCGAAGAGTTCGGCCTGCGAGATTTCCGCATCGCCGGCCGCGCCTTCGATGAGCGTGGGAGTCATGTAGAAACCGTCTCGATGCGCATCGCCGGTCATCCGTCCGCCGCCGATGAGCACCGTGGCCCCGGCCGCCCGGGCTCGGTCCACCGACGCCACCATGTTGCCGAGCTGGCGCTCGTTGATGACCGGTCCAAGATCGTCGCCGTCAGCCGGACCGAGCCTCAAACCCCTGGTGCGCTCCAGCAACTGCGCCCTGACGCGTTCGTAGACGGTGTCGAAAACGATGATCCGGCTTCCGGACGCGCAGCGTTGCCCCGCGTTGCTGAACGCCGACAGCAAGACGGTGTCGACCGCGCGGTCGAGGTTGGCGTCGTCGCACACGATGAACGGATTCTTGCCTCCCAGTTCCATACACACTTTGGCGAGCCGCGCGCCTGCCGCTGTCTGAATCTGACGGCCGACGGCGCAGGATCCGGTAAAGCTGACGAGGTCCACATCCGGATGCGCGACCAGCGGCGCACCCGCTTCCGGTCCCAGCCCCTGCACGACATTGAACACACCGGCAGGAACCCCCACTTCGTCGAACAGCTTCGCCACCGCCCAGGCCGTGGCGGGCGTATCTTCCGACGCCTTCATGACCGCCGTGTTCCCGCACAGCAGCGCCGGGTACGCCTTCCACGCCACATTGGCCACCGGCGTGTTGGCGGCGATGATCAGACCGGCGACTCCAAGCGGCTGGCGGACGACCAGCGCGGTCCGGTTGGGCACCGCGCTGGTCGTCGTTTTCCCGTAGAATCGGCGCCCCTCCCCAGCGACGAAGAGCCCCATCTCGACCGCTGCGCCGGTTTCTCCGAGTGCGTCCTTGCGTGACTTCCCGGTCTCGAGCGAGACGATCTCGGCGAACTGCTCACAACGATCTCGCATCAGCAGCGCCGCATCGCGCAGCACATCACCACGGGCGACCGGCGTCATCCCGGCCCAATCCACCTGCGCACACCGCGCGGTATCGACCGCGGCGTCGATATCGGCCTTCCCGGATCGCGCGGCCGTGCATAGCTGGACGCCCGTGGCCGGGTTCAGATTGGCCAGCGTACGTCCGTCTTGCGCCGGCAGCTCCCGGCCTCCAATGAAGTTGGGAATCTGATCCGGTATCGGCGAGAGGGTAGGCATGAAATCCCGTTTCTGTACATGTCCTTGCATGGTCATCGCCGTGACGGCCGGGGCCACGACGTTCCCCGCGGCGTACGATTCCGAATGACTCGCCGCCCGTCCTGCACACCGGCACATCACGGGCATCGGACCGGCGCGCAGTTGCCGGAGCCAGCGCTTACCAGGCTGTGAAGCCGCCGTCTACCCGCAACTCTGCGCCGGTGATGTAGGCCGATGCATCGGAAGCCAGGAACCGGAGAGGCCCACCGAGATCTGCGTCCACCGCCATCCGACCGAGCGGTACCCGCTCGTTGAACTTACGTGTGAACTCGGGATCCTGTCCTCCCTTCACACCTCCTGGAGAGAGCGTGTTCACGCGGACCCCGAATGGCCCCCACACGGTTGCCAGATACCGGGTCAGATTCACGACGGCCGCCTTCGACGCACCGTACGCCGGCGGTTTCAGAAACGGCGGGTCGAGCGGTACATGGTCATAGAATCGAATGTCCGGCGACACGCTCGCATACAGCGACCCGATGTTGATGATCGATCCCCGGCGCGCCTTGACCATTTCGCCGCCGAACACCTGCGACACCTGAAAGGTGCCCAACGTGTTGACCTCGAGAATCGCGCGGCACGCCTCAAGCGGCACATCCTCCATGCTGTGCGAAGCAGAGGCGGCGGACGGCGGTTGATCGATGCCGGCGTTATTCACGAGCACAGACGCCATCCCCAATACACGAGAACAGACATCGCGCGCGTGCGCCAGCGCAACACGGTCCATGATATCCGCCTGATGGCACACCAAACGGGTGCCACCATACGCAACCAGCAGTCTCTCGAGCGCCGGGCTGACCTGCACAGTCTCGACGTCCAGCGCGAACACCTTTGCTCCCGCGTCCAACAGTGCCCCCACCCAGACCGGTCCCAGCCTGCCGCCGGCGCCGGTGACGACCGCCACGGCGTCGTCTAGTCGGAATGGGTCGCGCATGGTGACACCCGTTCAGGTTTGGAATGCGGAACGGCCAACGCCAGAGTAGTTCAGGTCGCGTCCCGAAGGTGCTCCAGGAGCAGGTTGTCATCCCTGGACAGGGATACGTTGATCACCGACCCGATGACGCGGTCGATCTCAACCGGCGCGAGACCGTCACCGGGAGACTTCACGGCGATATCATCCGCGGTCAGGCGTTGCCCGGCGGAAATGTCGCGCGCCGCCACGAGCTTCTTTCCCATTTTGGTGACGGGTGCCGCCTCGCTCGCGTAGACCATCTTGCGGCCGTCACCCAGGCTCGACCGGGCGCGATGGAGATCGCGGATCAGCTTCCGCATGCCGACGGGCTCGAGCGAAAACACGTGATCGGTTCCCTTCATCGCGCGGTTCAACGTGAAGTGCTTCTCGATCATCCGCGCACCAAGCACGTAGGCGACCAACGGCATCGCGATTCCGTTGTCGTGGCCTGAATACCCGATCACGATGTCTGGAAACCGCTGCCGATAGGTGTCGATGACTCGGAGGTTGAGCTCCTCGAACTCGGCCGGGTATCCGCAGGTGCACTGCATGATACAGAGACGGGAGTTGAGCGGCATGATGGTGTCGTACGCGCGCTCGACATCTTCCATCGAGCCGCCGCCGGTGCTGACGATCATCGGTTTGCCGAAGGCGGCGATGTGCCGCAGCAGCGGCAGGTTTCTCAAGTCGGCGGACGCCACCTTGTAAGCTGACATGTCGAGCGATTCGAGCAGGTCGGCGCTCGCGTGGTCGAACGCCGTGGCGAAAAAGTCGAGGTCGAGTTCCGCTGCATACTGCTGCAACTCGCAATACTGGTGGTGGTCGAACTCCAGCGCCTCACGATGTTCGCCGTAGGTCGCGCCGAAGCTGTTTTCGTGGTCATACGGCTTGTCGAAAGCCGCCTGCGTGAAGAGGTTGCGGTTATCCCGCTTCTGCAACTTCACTGCGTTCACCCCGCAGGCCTTTGCCTGACGGAACATCTCCTTCGCCGTCTCGATATTGCCCTGATGGTTGTGTCCCACCTCGGCGATGACGTAGGCAGGGTTGTCGTCCGATACCACCTGCCGTCCCAGTTTCAGTTCGCGCAACATCGTCCGGTCCTCCTCGTCGAGGTCATCCTTCGCTCCGAGACGCTACCCGCGTAACCGGGACACCAGCGCGTCCCAACCCAGCGCGCCGGTCGCGGTCCTCCGGGCATTGGCGGCCAGCGACTCGAGCACATCGGGCGCCGTCGGCAGCGCCTTGCAGCGGTAGATGTCGATCACATTGTGCATGTGGTCGAACGTGGAAGGCGAATGGGCATCGAGATTCGTGATGACCACCGACCCGCACTCCATCGCGGCGTTGACAGTCGTGTTGTTGGCGCGCACGCCCTTGTCGAAGAAGGCAGCGAAGAATGTCGTGTCGATCAGGTAGTTGTAGACCGCAGTGTCCGACATGTAACCCAGAAAGTAGATGTGGTCGCCGTAAATCTCGCGCAACTCGTCGAACACCACTGTGAACCGCTCGTCGAACGCGGTACCTTCATGCAGCGCCGTCGACAGATACACGGAATACGGCTGCCCGGTCTGTTCGAGCAGTTTGCACACCGTCCGGTGCAGTTCGGACCGGACCTTGTGGGCCATCCCGAATGCGAATACCGAGAGCCCCCGGGCTCGGAACCGTTGCGGTTCCAGCAGGGTGGAGGGGCACCACGACTCCTGCACGTCAGGTCGCCGCGCGCGCAATTGCGCGACGATCTCGGCGTTGCCGCAGAATACCGTCGCCGCCTGTGATAACAGCAGATGCTCGACCTCCGTGTCGGACCAGGCGTGCAGGAACAGGCTGAACCGGCTCCGCCATACAGCGGTCTGCACGAGCGTTGCGAGCGCCGCGATGTCAGCGTCATCGAACTCAGACAGCTTGAGCGACAGCACCGGACGGGCCAGCGAGGCGGCCTGACCATCGAACAGTCCCATCATCGGCACCCGTAGATGCCGTGCCAGCAGCAAGTTGAATTTCGCGACACCGCACGTCAGCGGATTGAGATGGTAACCGAGTACGCCATCGACGAGCCCCTGCACCTGCGCGGTCGGGTCGCTCACTGTGACGCCACCGGATTCTCGTAAACGAGGACTCGGCCTTTCTCCATCCAGTCGATCTTCGACTCGAGATCTGCCCGCCGCCTGAACCCCTCGAGCACGAACATTACCCGCAGAAAGTCCTTGTTGAGAAGGGTGATGTGGGACGGATCGACATCGAACTGGGTAGTCACGTCCAGCAACCCCGCCGGCTCCGGATGGAACCGGGTCGTAACGTACACGTAGCGGGAGCTGATGCGGCAGAGATTCCGCACCGTCTCGCGCACCTGCAGCACAGTTAGATGCTCCATCACCTCGCGGCAGATCACGAGGTCGTAGGAATCGTCGGCGAACAGCGCCTGGTCGGCTGTGGTGCCGATTCTTATCCGGTCCCTGACCTCGGCGGGCGCCAGATCCCGGCAGCTTGCGCTGAAATCGACTCCGTCAGCGAGAAGGCCCTGCTCCAGCAGCAGAAACAGCAACGCGCCCGGGCCGCATCCAACATCGAGCACCCGCTCCGGCCGGAACACCTCCTTGATCATCTGCGGATGGCGCCCCTCAATCTTGCGGCGGGCCTCGATGGTGTAGGCATTGTCGCCCTCGCGCCAGTCGCTAAGGAAGTATTCGGCATCATAGTGGGAAGATTCGACCGACCCCTGCGACCCCACCAGCGCCTCGAACGCGGCCACCTCACCCGCGCCGTCCGGGAACGGCGTACGATACCGCTGGAGCAGCTTGGTCGACGAATCAAGCACCGTGTCGAGCAGCACGATCTCGGTCCCCTGCTCGGCGCAGATCCGCTCCTGCTCCACCGGTAGCCGCCCTTCCCAGTCTTTGCCCTTGATGTAGTGGGTCGGTCTGAGCTTCCGGAGCACGGTTTCCGTGTCGGACTCGCTGACGTAGGTATAGGCGATGTCCGCGAGGGCGTCGATCACCTCGGCGCGCCGCGACGCCTCGATGAGCGGCGGGTGCTTGGCCGCCACATAGTTGTCAGGCGCGATGTTGCAGAACAGCGGCACGCCGAGCGCCCGCGCGCGCCGAAAGTACTCGATGTGCCCGTGATGCAGCGGATCGAAGGCGCCGTCAACCATGGCGACACGTCCGTGATAGTCCTTCAGTTGATCAGTAGTGATAATCATGCGAGCTGTACGACTCGGCGACATTCGTGCGCGATCGCGCGCCAGCCGACGTTTGGGGATTCATTTTGAACATCAGGACGAAGAAATCGGTACGCCGGCGGAGATCGGCGGAACACCCGCGGCGGCGGGCCGGTCCAGTCCGTCGACCAACATCTCGATCATCGCCAGCTCACGCACGTCGAGCGTCACGAGCGGCGTATCCAGCCGGCGCGCCAACCGACGCGACACCTCCACATGTGTCGGCACCAGTTCTGCTTCGTACGACAATAGCGCAATTGACGGTACGCCATAGAACGGACCCAGGTACGAAAGCCCCCCGTAGGTTCCGACGAACGCCTTGGCTCCGGCAATGACGGCGCTCTGTATTTCCAGGTTGCAGGTCGGGGTCATCAGGTGGTCGATCTTGTGCACCCTCATCCCGGTGCCCGGATCGAAGTCCTCGTGGTCGTCGAGGCTGAGCCCGGTGTTGAGGAGCACCACCGGCGTGCGGCGGGCCAGGGTTCGGATACATTGCGCGACAAGGGCGCGGTTCTCGCGCGTGTCGGGAAACGACGGCCTGAAGTAGAACCGCACTGCCACGTATTCCCGAGGGAGGCTGGCCAGCAACGCCCCGTGGTCGATGGAGGACATCGGACGATAGACCGCGTGCTTCTGCAGCAGGTTGATCGCGCCCTTCTCGTACCAGTAGTAGCGGAGCAACCGGTACATCACCGACGGATGAAGTACGGTGGCCAGCTCAAGCTTCTGCCGCTCCTTGACCAACTCAACGATATGCTCGTCAAATTCGCTGGGCGCCATCTGCTTCTGGTTACCGCCGTCCTTCCACCTCGCCTCGTTGCATCGCCTGAACTGCTTGACCGACATCAGGTCGAAGATGTCGACGTAGCGCTCGGCGAGACCACGGTACCAGGTCTGTGCGCCACCACGGGACACCACGATCAGGCGGTCACGCGTCAGCCCGAACTCCTCGACGGCCCATGTGAGAAACGGAATCCAATAGAGCACCTCGAACCCGACCTCGGACAGCCAGGGACCGACGATAATCGGATGCCGGCTCCGGAAAACCCGCCGCAGTTCACGCCGCATGAGCCCCACTTCACGGCCGGACGGCACCTCGTCGATCTCCTGGCGGACGAGCCAGGGGATGACCCGGCTCTGCATCAACGGTAGCGCGCGCACGGCCTGCAGGAAGAAATGCCCTGCCGGGGCGGTCACCTTGCCGGCCGTCTTGGCGATTCGTCGTGTCGCGCGCTGCACGAACTTCCCTCTCCTCTCCGCTTTGCCGAACGACCTACGGCATTGTGCCTCAATTCTGCCCGCTCGGCGGGCGCTTCAGATCCCCTGCAGTCCACGGAATCGCAGACAAACGTGACGAGGGTCCCGGGCTGGTCGCCATGATGCGGTGTTCCGGTGGACGGTAGCGGTCCAGACAATTCAACAACGCCGGTGTACTCCCGGAAGAATTGACGCCTCGGTCTCGGCTACCGTCCAGTACGACCGTCCGGGCCGTGTCAACGTCTTTGAGACAACCTGGTTCAGCATTTACTGTAGCGACTCCACGCCATCGACGCGGTGAAACGACGACCGATCGAGCGGCGTTGACAGAAACAGAGCGTGGATCAAGTCACAGACGTATTGGCCGCCCATTCGGACAAGAGGATCGCCCACGGCGCCCACGCCACGGCTCCTTCATCCGTCCGTTCCCCTGTGCGCCATCACGAGCAGGTCGCACACCTCACGTACGGCGCCCTGTCCACCCGGTCGTGCGGTCACGAAGTTCGCGATCTCCAGAACGTCGGGATAGGCGTCCGCCACGCAGATCGAGACACCGACGTGCCGTAGACAGTCCAGGTCGTTGATGTCGTTACCTACATACGCCACGTCGCCCGAAGCAAGACCCCGCTGAGCGAGCATCTCCTCCAGAGCCGCCCACTTGGTGCCGCCCAGCCCTTGCACGCATTCGATACGCAGTTTCGCCGCCCGCGCCGACACCACCGGATTGGTCTCGGTGGACAAAATCAGCGCACCGACCCCGACGCGCGACAACGCTTGCAACCCGATCCCGTCGGCGCGCGAGCAGAACACCGCTTCCCTGCCATCCTGATCGACCAGTACACGGTTGTCGGTAAAAACCCCATCGAAATCGAAGACGACCAGACGCACCCCTCGAAGATGTTCCGTCGCGAGTCGCCTGCCGTGGACATCAGCATGGTGTGAGGACACGTCGATAAAGCTCCGCTGTCTCAGTCACGACGAAGATGGACACGCTCCATCCGCCGGACCGTGGTGGCACACTCCAGACGCCGGCAGCCCGCGCAAGGACCACGGCATTCGCCCAGCGCCGCACGCGGTTGCACCACGGGCTGCTACACGGCGGGAGCCGCGCCGACTACGCTGCGTTTCGGCCGCTGCCCCGCGAGGTGCTCGTGTCCGGGGTCACCGGCCCACTGGCCACCGTTCCACGACAAACCCTCCTGCAACCGGAAACGACGAACCGGCACTGGTGAAGGATCCCGTCGGTATGCCTGGAAAACAAGTGAAGGACAAGTCGAGAGTGCGGGGCTTGCAACAGCCAAGTACGGTGGAGTGTACAACATGCCGAGGATTGCGATCAACAGACGGGACACGGCGAAATCCGACGATCCCGCGGCCGGCCGGCCCATCGAAAGACCGGTTCCGGGCGCCTTGATTCCCGCCGGGACACCGTGCCCGGGCGGACCGGCACGACGTCGAGCTGCCGGCCATGAAGAGCCCGCCGGTCCGGTCAGCGGAAGTTGACCGGAGAGCCCTCCGCCGCTTGCAGATCGTACTCGGATTCCGGGACAAGTTCGACGAGCGGTTCACCGCGCAGGAACGCCACCGCGTTTCTGGCCGCGCCCTGTTCCATGCGGCGCCGCGAATCGGACGCCATTGCGCCCATGTGGGGGCTCAGCAGACAGGTCTCCACATCCAACAACTCGCCGTGATAGGGCTCCTGGCTGAACGTATCGATCGCCGCGCCGCCGAGGCGGCCCTCCCGCAGCGCGTCCGCCACCGCAGTCTCGTCGATCACCTCGCCCCGACAGGTATTGATGAGCAGTGCCCCTGGACGCATCATCGCCAACTCGCTCCTGCCCACGAGGTGGCGGGTCTGCCGCGTCAGCGGTACATGCAGCGACACGACATCCGATTCCCGCAGCAACTCGGGCAGATCGACCCAATCGACCGGCACGTCGGTCTGCCGAACCACGATGTCGTTGGCGAGCACACTGGACCCGAATCCGGCCAGCAGTCGCAATCACGCGACTACCGATCCGTCCGATGCCCACCACGCCGACGGTCACCTGTGCCAGGCGGCGTCCCTGGATACGCTTCCAGATCCCTCTCCGGATCGCCGCGTTCGCAAGATGGACCCCGCGCAGCAGCGAGAGCGCAAAGGCAATCGTCAATTCGGCCACGGCATCGGCGGGCGGTTCCGGCGTGTAGGCGACCGTCACCCCCCGCCGCCGGGCCGCGCTCAGGTCCACGCTGTCGAGTCCCGCGCCAACCCGCGATATCAGACGCAGGCGGTCACCAGCGGCGATCACTCGATCCGTGATCGGTTCCGTGCCGGCGATGAGCACGTCATACCCGGGTATGAGTTCGGTGATCTCGTCTTCCGTAAGCTTGCGGCCGATTGGGATGATCTGGACGTCGATCCCCGCCTCGTCGAGCAATCCCGGCAACGACGGGTCCGCCATGCCGAACGGCACCGCGGTGATCAGGGCTCGGGACGGAACCGCGCGCGGCATTGTTACGACCAGATCTCGGTGCAACGCGGGGTTCTACCACGTGCTGCTAGGAACCCGCGGCGGCGACCGTGGATGCTGGCAACGGCGCGCTGCTGTATCGTGCAAGATCGGCATCGACCATCATTGTCACCAGTTGCTTGAAATCGACCTTGGGCTGCCAGCCAAGTTGTGCCCGCGCCTTGCCGAAATTACCGACCAGGTGGTCAACCTCAGCCGGTCGGAGCAGGCCGGGATCGGTCTTCACGTATTGCCTCCAGTCAAGACCGACATGCCCGAAGGCCGTCTCGACCAGATCCTGCACGGAATGACTGACGCCGGTGGCAATCACGTAGTCTTCCGGCGCATCCTGCTGCAACATCATCCACATCGCTCGCACGTAATCGCCGGCGAAGCCCCAATCGCGATGGGCACCCAGATTTCCGAGCACGAGATTCTCGGCCAGTCCGAGCTTGATACGGGCCACGCCGTCGGTGACTTTCCGGGTGACGAACTCGAGACCGCGGCGCGGCGATTCGTGATTGAAGAGAATGCCGGAGACCGCGAAGAGGTCGTAGCTCTCCCGGTAGTTCACGGTGATGTAGTGCGCGAACACCTTCGACACGCCATACGGACTGCGCGGATAGAACGGCGTGTCTTCGGTTTGCGGCGTCTCACGCACCTTGCCGAACATCTCGCTGGACGACGCTTGATACAGTCGCACCGACGTGTCGACGCGGCGAATCGCCTCGAGGACGCGGGTCACGCCCTGGGCATTGAACTCTCCCGTGAGCATCGGCTGATCCCAGGACGCGGGCACGAACGACATCGCTGCGAGGTTGTAGAACTCGTGCGGGCGAACTTCTTCGACGACCTTCAGTAGCGAGAGCTGATCGAGGAGGTCAGCGGCGCGCAGTTCGATACGTCCGAGAAGATGCTCGATACGCCACGTGTTCGGTGTGCTCAGCCGGCGGGTGACGCCGACAACTTCGTAGCCTTCCGCGAGCAGCAGTTCGGCGAGATAGGAACCGTCCTGACCCGTAATGCCGGTGATGATGGCGCGTTTGGACATCGTCGGAGACAGGATACCCCAGCCGTCGGAAAATCAGAACGCGCGCCGGACTCACAGCCGGTGGATGTGATCCCCTGCAAACCTCCTGAGAGCGTTGCGTGTATCGACCAGGCAGCCTGCACGTCGGGCGATCGCCTCGTAATCGAACTCGGGGTGATTCGTCGTAATGACGCCGCAATCGAACCCCTGCTCGAGTGCGCGCTCCCAGGGCACCTCCTCGAGCGCCAAATCCTCATGTGACAGCACCGCCACGTGGGGATCGCTGTACGAGACCACGGCACCGCCACGCTGCAGGAGGTGGGCGACATCGATGGCAGGGGACTCGCGTACGTCACCCACGCCTGCCTTGTAGGCCATCCCGAACAGATGCACCCTGGCATCGCGCAACGGCTTGCGGTGCTCGCTCAAGGCCGACACCACCCGCTCGACGACGAACCGCGGCATGGCCGCGTTGACATGTCCTGCCAGCTCGATGAACCGGCTCTCGAACCCGTGCTGCCGTGCGCTCCAGCTCAGATAGAACGGGTCCACTGGAATACAGTGGCCGCCCAGGCCGGGGCCGGGATAGAACGGCATGAACCCGAACGGCTTGGTGCCGGCCGCCTCGATCACCTCCCAGACGTCGATGTCCATCCGATGACTCATCAGCGCGAGCTCGTTGACCAGGCCGATATTCACCGCCCTGAACGTGTTCTCCAGCAGCTTGACCATTTCGGCGACACGCGCTGACGAGACGGGCACCACCGTACTGACCACCTGTTCGTAGAGCGCCTGAGCGACCGCCGTCGAGGACGCGTCTATGCCACCCACGACCTTGGGGATATTTGCCGTGGTCCATTCCCTGTTTCCGGGATCGATCCGTTCAGGCGAAAACGCCAGGAAGAAATCGGCGCCGGCCTGTAACCCGGTCTTCTCCAGCATGGGGCGCACCACTTCATCGACTGTTCCGGGATAGGTGGTCGACTCGAGGACAACGAGTTGTCCGGCGTGCAGATGGCGAGCGACCTCCCCAACCGCAGACACCACGTGAGACAGATCCGGATCCCTGGTTTTCCGAAGCGGCGTCGGTACGCAGATGTTCACACTGTCGAGACCGGAAAGCTGGGCGAAGTCAGTGGTTGCAACCAGCGTCCCGGACCCGATCACTGCCTCCAACGCGTCGGGGGACAGATCGCAGCCGCAGGGGTCACCCCCCATGATCCGCCGGACCTTGTCGTCGTCGATATCGAATCCGACAGTCGCAAAACCGGCTGCGGCAAACTCGACCGCCAGCGGCAGGCCGACATATCCCAGTCCGACCACGCCCAGACGGGCGCGCCGCGTGTGCAGACGACCGATGAACCTTTGACTGGACATGGCCATGGGACCGCCGAGCGCGGTCACTCAAGCCGGCAAATATAGCATGCGGGCAGGACGGGAATGGCCCTGGCCGCAGCGCTGCCATCGCACCCCGCTAGCGATCCTATGCGATGCCGTCGAATCGTCCGGTGCGCGTCAGTCGGCCCACAAATGGCTTCCAGCCGCTGATGACCTGAATCTCGTTGAAGAAGCGGTAGATGGATTCGGCGTGCTTCTTCGCCGGATCAAGGGGAGAATAGGTGTCCGCCACGACGCCGAATCTACCACGATACCGCTGGCGGAGACGGTCGCCTTGCCCGGTGTCGGCGTCACGTCGATACGGCGGTGACGGTCGCATGCAGTTCGGCGTGGAGGCAGCGCGCCGGATCGGAGCACGCCGTCAACGATGTACCGAAGAATCTTGGCCCCCTCGCCCGGCGCCTGAAGATCTTTCCCCATCGTTAGCGACCAAGATCGCGTGATGGCGCAGCAACGTCCCTGGACGCCCTGTCAACGCGTGGTGAAGCTGCGCAAGGACGCGCGTCCTGTCGGGCCAGACCGCTCATGGAAGATGTCGATCTGATCATCGTCGGCGGCGGACTCGTCGGGCTGGCGTGCGCTCGAGCCGCGATGCGGCCTGGCCGCACGGTCTGCCTGCTGGAGCGACAGCCCCGTCCGGGCACCGCTTCCAGCACCCACAACAGCGGTGTCATCCATGCCGGCATCTACTATCCCCAAGCCTCATTCAAGGCACGCCTCTGCGTGGAGGGGCGCGAAGCGCTGTACCAGTTCTGCGCCGCCCATGACGTACCCTACCGGCGCTGCGGGAAACTGATTGTGGCGGGCGGAGAGGCAGACGCGCGCCGGCTCGAGTCATTGCTGGCACTGGGGCGCGCGAACGGCGTCGAGGATCTGCAGGTCGTCGACCAGGCATTCGTTCGCCGGCTCGAGCCGCAGGTAACCGCACACGCCGCGCTCTGGTCGCCGTCGACCGGAATTGTCGAGGCGGAAGCGCTGGTGCGCGCGCTGCATCGCGAGGCGGGCGCCTGCGGTACCATTCTGCTGCCGTCAACGCCGCTGGTAGGCGCAGAGCCCTGCAACGAAGGCTTCGTGGTCCGCACGCCCGCAGAGCGGATCCGCGCCCGGGCGGTGGTCAACGCCGCGGGACTCCATGCCGACGAGGTATCTGCCACGCTCGGCGGCCGCGTCTTCGAGATCCATCCGTGCCGCGGAGAGTATGCCGAACTCGGCGGGGCCGGCCGCGGGCTGGTCAGCCGTCCAATCTACCCGATGCCGGCGCCGGCGGGCGAGCACCTCGGCGTGCACGTCACGCCAACAACCTGGGGCACCGTCACCATCGGCCCGACCACTCGGTACCAGACGGACAAGCGCGACTACGAGCGCAACCGTCTGCCTGTCGAAGGGTTCATCGAGGCTGCTCGCGCCTTGCTTCCGGCGATCAGACCGGCGGACGTGCGCCTCGGCGGGACCGGTATCCGGCCCAAGCTGAGCCCTGACGCAACGGTGTTCTCGGATTTCCTGATTGAGCGTGACGCACGTCAGCCCCGATTGATTCAGGCCGCCGGCATCGACTCGCCGGGACTGACCGCCTGTCTGGCGATCGCGCGTCTGGTGGCGTCGCTCGTCAATGAGGTGCTCGGCTAGCTGCCGGCGGTCCGCCGGGTGAGATAGCGGTCCAGTGCATCCGTCCAGGAGGGCATCACGGCGCCGGCCGCCAGGAGCTTCGCGTTCGATAGCGCACAAAACCGGGGGCGGGCAGCACGCAACTTGACCTCCGCCATCGTGATCGGTGACAGGAGTGTCTCGCAGCCGAGGCGAGCGGCCGCGGCCCGGGCAACGTCGAACCAGGTCGCCAGACCGCTGTTCACGCAGTGATAGAGGCCCGCCGGCGCCCTCGCGTCGAGAAGAGCGAGGGTGGCGACCGCCACGTCCGGCGCGTAGCTCGGCGACACCGTCCGGTCGGTAAAGCCGCGTATCGGACGTCCTTCCAGCAGGGCGTCGACCATTCGGTCGAGCGTGCTGCCTCGACGCGGACTCCCGGCGACGACAGCTTCCGCCCCGCCGCCAAAGAGACTTTCCACGCGCAGCACGTAGTGCACCGGCGCATCGCGCGCGAACCACTCGCCGAGCAGCTTCGACATCGCATATGCGCCCTGCGGCGCCGGGACCGCCGACTCGTCGTATGGCTGATCCGCCTCGCCGTCAAAGACGAAATCGGTACCGAAGTGCACCAGCGTCGCACCCCCGTTACGCGCCGCCGCCGCCAGCGAACGCACGGCGAACCCGTTCACCGCCATCGCGGTCACCGGGTCGGTCTCGGCCCCGTCGACGTCGTTATACGCGGCGCAGTTGAGAATCACCTCAGGCTCTATCCGACGATTCGCCTCGATGACCGCCGCGTGGTCGGTGATGTCGAGTTCCGCCCGACCCAGCGCCACAATGTCGCCGGCGTCTGCGAAGACTCGGCTGATGGCAAGCCCGAGTTGACCGGCGGCGCCGGTGACGAGCACAGTCATTGATGCTTGATCGCCGCCCGCGCTTCGCGGTCGTCTGCGCGTTGCCGCAGCGTCTCCCTCTTGTCGTACACGCGCTTCCCCTTCGCCAGGCTGACCGCCACCTTGACTCGCCCACGCTTGAAATACATGCGGACCGGCACCAGCGTCATCCCACGCTCGACGACTTTGCCGATCAGCTTCCTGATCTCGCGCTTCTGCAGCAGGAGCTTGCGCCGTCGAAGCGGTTCGTGATCCGCGTAACCCCGGTGGCTGTACGGACTGATGTGCACGTTGTAGAGAAACACCTCGCCCTGCTCGACCCGCCCGTAGCTGTCCCTGAGGTTGACCCGACCCTCTCGAATCGCCTTCACCTCGGTCCCGAGCAAAACGATACCAGCGTCGTAGGTGTCGAACAGATGGTAGTCGTGCCGCGCCTTCCGGTTGTCGGCGATCAGTTTTTCCCTGTCTTCAGTGTCCGCGGGCATGTTCCGATCTCTGCGACTGGAACGCGGCGTTCAGGCTGCGCCCACCCCATCGGCCGCTGCCGAACACCCGGTTCGAGACCGGGTGGCCAACTGCGCGGCGAGCCGCACCGCTTCAATCAAGCTCGATGGATCTGCGACTCCCTGTCCGGCGATGTCGAACGCGGTCCCGTGGTCGACCGAGGTCCTGATGATCGGCAGGCCCAGGGTCACGTTGACCGCCGTGCCGAACGCCAGCAGCTTCACCGGAATCAATCCCTGATCGTGGTAGCAGGCAATGACAGCATCGAAGCGGCCATCGACCGCCTGCCGAAACACCGTATCGGCCGGATGCGGACCAGACACGTCCAATCCGCGTTGCCGGGCCGCCTCGACCGCTGGCGCCAGCACGTCTCGATCTTCCGTGCCGATCAATCCTCCCTCTCCGGCATGCGGATTCAGGCCAGCCAGCGCGAGTCGCGGCCGCGGCACGCCGAACCGCGGAAGCTCTGATGCGGCCAGAGCGAGCGTGTTTTCCACCCGGCCCTGGGTCAGCAGACGCGGCACGGCGGACAGCGGCACATGAATCGTCGCCAGCACGACGCGAAGCGGCACGGAGTGAAACATCATCGCCACTTCGCCGGCGCCCGTGAGATTCGCGAGCAACTCGGTATGCCCCCTCCACTCGAAGCCGGCCAGCGCCAGCGCTTCCTTGTGAATCGGACCGGTGGCCAGCGCGTCGATCCGCCCGGCCAGCGCGTCGATCACCGCCCGCTCGATCGCCCGACACGCAGCGCGGCCCGCCTCCGCGGAAAGCACCCCCGGTGCGAATCGCTCTTGCCTGTCGTTCGACGGACCATAGAGCACCGGCTCGCATACCTTGGTCACGCGCGCGTCGGTCGCCGCCTTGCGCGCAATCTCCGGCCCGATACCTGCCGGATCGCCCACGGTGATCCCCACCCGAATGCGGGTGCTCATCGGCACGTCCACGTCGATTGCCCGCCTCTCGCCTGAAGTCCGGAATCGAGGCCGTGCGCAAACGGGAGACCGCCGGCCGTGGTCTTCCGCGTCTGCAGTCGTGCGCACCTATTCCGCGGGACCGTTGCCACAGACGGTCAACGGCACGCGCAGTCGCCGCACCCACCGTCTCCACAGCCATCGCCGCACCCACCACCGCACCCGCCTGCCGACTGTTCACAACTGCTTTCGTGCGCACAGCCGGCGTGCAGTTCTCCCTTGGCGTTCGGCAGTTCGTAACGAAGGCAGCACTTCAGTCGACCGCATGCGCCCGACAATCTGGATGGGTTGAGGCTCAGGTGCTGCCGCTTGGCCATCTTTATCGAAATGGGCTCGAAGGACTGCAACCAAGTCGTGCAGCACAGCGGGCGACCGCAGGTGCCGTACCCACCAAGAAGCTTGGCTTCGTCGCGCGCACCGATCTGGCGCATCTCGATGCGCACCCTGAACTCGCTCGCCAGTTCCCGCACCAGCTCTCGAAAATCGACGCGCCCCTCAGCGGTAAAGGAGAAGATGAGCTTCGACCCGTCGAACAACTGCTCCACCTTGACCAGCTTCATCGGCAGCCCGCGCTCGCGCACCTTGAGCATCCCGATGCGCGCCGCCTCGCGCTCTTTCTGCTCCTGCCGAAGTCGGCGGAGCACATCGTCGCGCGAGGCGCGACGCAGCACCTTCATCGAACGAGCGCCCTGCGGCGCCTTCCGTGCGGCGATGGACGGCACAGTCCGGGTCGCGGCCCCAAAGACCCGACGCTCGCCCATCTGAACGATCACCGGGTCACCCGGCGCCAGCTTCGGATCGAAGTCGACCTCGGGCAGCAGGAACGTACGCGCACGCCCCACCGGGTCGAACTTGACACTGATGCAACGGGGAGCCGTATCCGTAGTCGTCTGGTCGTCCACAGCTTGGCGCCTCCAGTTCTGGTCTCTACAGCCTCAGCGCAAGCCAGTCCGCCACGACCTTGGGACTGGCGTTCCGGGTCAACGCATGCACCGCCCGGTCCACGCTGACGAACCCGCACCTGGCGCGTTCCGCATCGTAGGAGCGCGCCAACTCTTTCAGTTCCCGCTCGATGTCCGCATTCGAAAGCCAGGCAGACTCGCCTCGCGACAACACCACCTGGAGGTCGCGCAACAACGCGCCGAGCACGCGCAACCGTCGTGTCAGTGTCTCACGATCCGCCGACGCGCTCGACCGGCCGCCTCGCCGCGCTTCCGCGAGGTTCTTGCCCACCTCGAGTCGGCGTTTCGAATTCGGCGCCGGCGCTAGCGCGCGCAGCACCGCGGTCACGCTTTCTCGTGCCTGCAGATGCTCGCCTGACCCCGCTTCGAGCGCTCGGGACACACTGCCGTCGGCCGAGCCCGCTGCCGCCTGCGCCTCACCGCGCTTGTACGCATGCTCGAGCATGAGCAGGTCAACGATCTCAGCGGCCGGCAACCCTCCAAACCGCAGTTCTGGACAGCGAGACCGAACCGTCGGCAGCAGCAGGTGGGGCCGGCTGGTCACGAGCAGAAACACCGATGCGTCCGGCGGCTCCTCCAGGGTCTTGAGCAGCGCGTTCTGCGCCTGAGGGACGAGCAGATCTGCATCGTCGACGATCACCACCCGCCGCCGCCCCTCGAACGGCCTGAACATGGCCCGATCGATGAGCGACCGGATGACGTCTACCTTGATCGAGCCGGTGTCCCCGGGTTCGATGATGATCACGTCGGTGTGAACGCCCCGCGCAATGCGCAGACACGCCCGGCACGTGCCACACGCGTCCGGCGCCGTCGCATCCGGCCCGACGTCGCAGTTCAGGACCGCGGCAAGCGCCAGCGCGAGCCGGCGCTTGCCGACGCCGGCCGGACCGCTGAACACCAGACACGGCGGCAACGTGTCTCGCATCGCCGCCTGCGCAATCAGCCGCCGGATCGATTGATGTCCCCTGATATCGCGCAGCGCCATTGACGGTCTCGAGGAATGGTAGCAGCTGCTGGCACAGCCACGCTGAACGAACGTCAGACTGGACGCGGCGAAAAAAAAGGGCAGCGATTGCTGCCCTCCAATGAATCAATGGCGGGGCCGACGGGACTCGAACCCGCGACCTCTGGCGTGACAGGCCAGCATTCTAACCAGCTGAACTACGACCCCGCGGCAGCAACTGCTGCGCCTACATCTGACGCGCCAGCCGCAACTCGTCGCATCTGCCGAGCGGAGGCTGGTGGGCGGCACAGGACTCGAACCTGCGACAGCCGGCGTGTAAAGCCGATGCTCTACCAACTGAGCTAGCCGCCCGGCATTCGGCTCGCGCCCGGTTCCCACACCAGACGCTCCATTATACGTGCAGCGGCTCAAATCGGGTCAAACGCCGAAGACGATCTTGCCCGCCAGCAACGCAAGCGCCGCCGCCAGCCCGAGCACCGCATGGGTTTCGCGGTTCCCGTGGGCGCGCGCCGTCGAAAACCGACGTGCCGCCGCCGGAACGGCGCCACCAGCGTAACGATCGTACGCATCGCCGAACCTGGCACGCATGGTTGCTTCCTCGAGACGGATCGCGGCCCACAACGACACGCACAGATAGACGGCGACAAGGACGGCCGCCCCCGCGTGCCGGGACGCCACGGCGAACCCTGCCCCGAGCAGCGACGACCCGACATAGAGCGGATGCCGGGTCCAGCGATACGGACCGGAGCTGGTCACCTCGCGCGCCTTCTCGAGATGCCCGGCCGCCCAGAACCGCAGCGCCTCTCCCGTCACGCCAAGAATCACGCCCGCGGCAAGTGACAGCCAGGATGGACGGGCCAGCCAGAAAGCGGCGACGGCGACGACAAAGCCGGCAGTGACCCTCAACCGTGCGACGCCGCTCACCCAGCGCGCCACCGGAACCGGTGACACGCCGCCGGGCGGCAACGTCTTCGGTTGCATCTCGGCGCTCATGTCCCACCCGTCCCGATCCGGCGGGTGATCGCGGCGGTCACTTCTTCGATGGCGATCTCCGGGAGACACGCGCGCACGGCGCGGCACCGTCGCCGGTACCGACACGCACAGATGGGGTACCGGGACACGGTCACATCGTCGCTCGACCAGGGTCCGTTGCGCGCTGGATCGGTCGGACCGTACAAGCCCACGACCGGCGTGCCGACCGCAGCGGCAAGGTGCGCCGGCCCCGTGTCTCCCGACACGACCAGCGCTGCGCGCTGGAGCAATGCCGCGAGGTCCGCCACACTCGTCGGGGGAGCCACCTCCGCGGCGCCCTTTGTCCCGGCGACGACCTCCGACGCCAGGGCCTGTTGACCCGGACCCCACGTCACCACCGATCGCAACCCGCATGTGTGCCGGAGCCACTGGGCGACCGCCGCGAACCGAGCGGGCGGCCAGCGCTTGTTCGCCCAACCCCCACCCGGATTGAGGACCGCGAACCTCTGGCCGCGGTCGCGTGACCGCTCGCACACCGCGTCCGCGACCGCGGACTCCGCGATAGCGAGTGGAAACCTGATCTCCGACACCTCGGCCCCGAGCGCGCCGGCCAGCGTGAGATTCTTGCGCACCACGTGCACGGCATTGCCGCACTCCGTCTGGTCCGTGTACAGGAGACCGGCCGCACGCTCGCGAAGGTGCCGGGAGGAGAACCCGAGGACCTGCGGGGCACCGCTCAGACGCGCCACCACCGCCGATTTCAGCAGCCCCTGCACGTCGACAGCGACATCGTACCGCGCGGCGGTCAAGGCGCGACGGAGTTCGATGATCCTGCGGCGCACCGACGCCGACTGGGTACGGAACTGGATGCGCCGATCGACGATCGGCACCAGATCGAGCACGGCGTGATGGCGCTCGTCAACCACCCAGTCGATGTGCGCCTCGGGAAAGCGGGCGCGCAACGCCGCGGCCACCGGAATCGCATGGACGATGTCGCCGAGGGAGCCAAGTCGAACGATGAGAATCGCACGCATCTACACCCCGTCGTATGCGCGGATACGGGCGATGATGTCTTGCGTCGAATGGTCCTTGTTGTCGCCGACGATGACGGTTCGACCACCGTACGCACGCACGACGCCGCGCTCCGGCGTCGTCTCGACGGTGTAGTCGCACCCCTTGCAATGCACCTCCGGCGTGAGCATGGTCAACAATCGCTCAACCGTGAGATCGGGGAACACCACGACGTAGTCCACCATCCACAGCGCCGCAATCATGTCGGCGCGCTCGGCCGCCGGTTGCACCGGACGGTCCGGCCCTTTCAGCGCCGTTACCGACGCATCGTCATTGATGGCGACGATCAGGCGATCCGCCTCCGAGGCCGAACCGATCAAATAACGGAGATGCCCAATGTGCAGGACATCGAAGCAACCGTTGGCGAACGAGAAGGTCAACCCCGCGGTCCGGTCGGCGCGCAGGCGTTCAATGAGTTCCGTTTCGGTCAGGACGACGCCGCCCGCACCGGCGCTCGCCCTCGTCATGGAGCCAAATCCGACTCGATGGCGCGTCGCAACTCGTCAGCGGCTACGGTCGCGGTCCCCCGCTTCATCACCACCAGGCCGCCGGCGTAGTTGGCCAGCATCGCCGCTTCGAACGGAGAGGCGCCGACACCGAGGGCCATCGCCATCGTCGCAATGACAGTGTCGCCTGCCCCGGTGACATCCGCGACCTCATCGGATCCATAGATGGCGATGTGTTGAGTTGTGCGCCCGGGCTCGAACAATGCCATCCCACGGCTGCCCCGCGTGATCAGCGTGGCACCCATCTTTGTGCGGTCCAGAATCTCCCGTCCCGCGCGTTCCAGAGCACCGGCGTCGTCGCCGATCGTGCAGCCAAGCACCTGCTCTACCTCGGACTCGTTGGGGGTCGCAATCGTCACCTCCCGGTACCGCAACAATCCGCGGCGCGAGTCGAGCAGCACTGGCGCGGCCGGCCGCCGGCCGCGACGCGGAAGGCACCGCTGGACAGCCGTCACGAGCGCCGGCGTCACCAGTCCCGAGTCATAGTCGGACACGACAACCGCGTCACATCCATCCGCGGCGGTCACGGCGGCTTCGACCACTGCTTGCTGCATCTCAGGGGTCACGGCCAGACCGTCGCGATCGATCCGTACGACCTGTTGTCGTGCCGAGTGGATGCCTCCGGCCAGAATCCGGGTCTTGGTCGGCGTACGATACCCCGCCGGTGTGACGAGTCCGGACCGGATGACCCGTTTCGAGAAACCGCGACTCAGACGCCGCCCCGCTTCATCGCGCCCGACCAGACCCACGAGCCGGGCCACTCCTCCCAACGCGGCCACGTTGTGCGCCGCATTTCCGGCACCCCCCGGCGTGAACTCGGTCGAATCGTACTTGAGGATCAGCACCGGCGCCTCGCGTGAGACGCGGTCGATCCGCCCATGAACGAACTCGTCGGCGATCAGGTCGCCAATCACGACGATCCGAGGACGACCGAACGCCTCGAGGAGACGGATCAGTCTCGCCATCAGTTCGTGATTGCCGGGACCGGGATGTACGGACGCGGGAATCATCGAACGCTTTTCCTTGCAGCCTGCGCTTCGAGTATCCGCACCGTTGCGGCCATCAGGTGATCCACGACCATTTCCGTCTGGCGTCCGCGGCGCGCCTCCTGCGTGACGCCGTACCCCGTCCGCACCAGAATCCCAGTTGCTCCGGCATTGCGTGCCACGCCGACGTCACTCCACTTGTCCCCGATCACGTACGACCGTGACGGATCGAGATCAAGGTCTGCAGCCGCCTGTCGCAGCATGCCGGCCAGCGGCTTCCGGCAACCACACTCCCGCCGGTAGGCCTCGACCGCCGCCTGGGGATCATGAGGACAATGGTAGAACCGCTCGATGGTCGCGCCGCCGGCCTGGAATCGCCTCGTCAGCAGATCGTGGAGTTCAACCACGAACGACTCTTCAACCAGACCGGCCGCTACGCCACTCTGGTTGGTAATGACCACCACCGGGAACCCCGCGCGATTCAGAAGCCGGACCGCGTCTATGGCGAATGGGAACAACGTCAGGCGGTCCAGTCGATCGAGATGACCGACATCTTCATTCAGCGTGCCGTCACGATCGAGAAAGACCGCCGGTCTCACGTCCGACCTCCGGTGGACGGAGGCAACAGCCGTTCAAGCACGGCGTCGTATACCTCGTCTTCGGAAATTCTGGTCATACAGCGGTGGTCGATAGGACATTCACGGAAGAAGCAGGGCCGGCACCAGACATCGCGTGTCAGGACGGTGTGCGATCCCACCGGCGCCGTGCAGCGCTCATCCGTCGGACCGAAGATGGCGGTCACCGTCACGCCCAATGCGGCGGCCAGATGCATGGCGCCCGAGTCGCTGGAGATGAAGGTTCGACAGGAAGCCAGGACGCCTATCAACTGCGATAGATCCGTGTGACCGATGAGATTCACGACCTCTGTCGTACTGCGGCCGCCCTCCATCGCCGCGAGCGAGGATTCTATCGCATTGCCCGCGTCCCGGTCGCGGGCGCTTCCCACCAGCACCGCAACGGCGCCAACACGACCGAGCCGGGCGATGATCCCCGCGTACCGCTCGGGTAGCCACCGCTTGGCATGACCGTACGCGGCGCCTGGCGCGATACCGACGAGCGGACCGGTATTGTCCCGGCCCGCCGCGGCGAGGAGACTGGTCGCGCGCTCTACCATCAGCGCCGGCGCTGTCAACGCAGGTCGTCGCGAACTCGGCTCCATGTCGAGACCGCGGGCGAGCGCCAGGTACACGTCAACTTGGTGGAGGAGGGAGCGACGACGCGGCGGAGGCACGGCGCGTGTGAGCAGTGCGCCGCGCCCGTAACCGGAAAACCCCCATCGTTCCGGCACTCCCGCACGCTTGGCGACCCAGGCCGCACCGAAGGAATTGGGAAGCAGCAGCACCAGATCGAACATGCCCGCACGGATCAGCGCGGCTTCGGCGTCGCGGGCTCGCCATGCGGTACCGCCCCGCGGCACGTCCACACGCTCGTCGACCGCGGGCACTGCCGACAACAACGGCGCGAACGCCTGCGGCACTGCCGCTGCCAACCGCGCGCTGGCGAAGTGGGCACGCAGCGCGGTCACGACGGGCAAGGCCATGACGATGTCGCCGAGCCAGTTGGGCATCCGCACGAGCACACGCATGTGATGTCCCTGCGCTCAGCGTCCAGCCCCGGAGGCATCTCCGGGCCGGGAGACCGAGTGTCTCAATGCATCATCAGCGCCGCCGGCGCCTTCGTCAGCGGACCGCCAGCGCCGATGCATCCAAAGCCACAGCTCCGGGTATCGGCGTACGTACCTTTCCAGGACATCGGTGCAGCGCTGCGTCACGATACGGACCGCGTCCGGATCGTCCGGGTCCGGCAGGTCGACCGGGCTCTCGTAGACGATTCGGTAGCGGCCGCCGGGCAACGGCAGCGCAAATGCCGGGATGATCGGCACACCGGTGCGTAACGCCAGCACGGCGATGGCCGATGTCGTGGAGGCCGGTCGATTGAAGAACTCGACGGTGACGGCGCTGCGATCTTCAATGTGCTGGTCGATCATCATGGCGACCGAGCGGTGTTCGAGCAGGCCCCGCAGCAGTGCGCGTACCGCGCCCCGGCGCGGGATGACCCGAGTACCGACCCGCGCCCGCAACCGCTCGATCATGGCTTCGAGCAGCGGATTGTCCAGCGGGCGGGCGACCAGGAGAAACGGTTCGAAGCGGGCTGCATGCGCCATGATCTGCAACTCCCAGAACCCGAAGTGACCAGAGAAGTACATCGCGCCGCGGCCCGCGGCCCTGGCGCGCTCGACCCGCTCCCCACCTTCGAACTCGACCGCGTCAATCATCTCCTCGGCACTCATGGTGTCGAAGCGGAGTAGATCGAGCACGTGTCGTCCAAGATTCATGAACGCGCCTTGAACGATCGCACGGCACGCTGCTTCGGAACGCTGTGGGAACGCCGCGCGCACATTGACCAGGGCGGTGGACCGGCGCCGCCGGTCGAGTCGATGAAACAACCGACCCAGGGCATCGCCGGCCTGCGTCACCCATTGCCGAGGCAGCACCTGCACTGCCGCCCGAACCAACCGCACAGCGAGGTACTCCATTCGATGACGGATGGGGCGGCGGTGCTGCGCGGTCATGCGGACACGTCTCGTTCGGCAGCGAGTCGACTCGCCAGAAACGCACGAAACCGATCCGCAGGCTCGACCTCTATCGCCAGGGCCAGGACCGCCAGAGGGACACCGAGCGGCTGCAACGGCTGCAAACGTACGTAGTCCTTGCCGGTCGTCACGATAGCCTGAGCTCCCGCCGCCGCGGCTGCGGTCCGGATACGCACAGCATCACGCGGAGTGAACTGATGGTGATCGCGAAACACCAGGGTGTCCGCGATCTTGAAAGCGCGGGTGCGAAGATCGTGGAAAAACCGCTCCGGAGCCGCAATGCCGGCGACCGCCACCACCACCGACCCCGATTCAAGTGCGGCGTCATCCGCCCCTGGCTCGCGGACGGTGACGGGTCCAACACGACGCCGGACGCCGAAGCTGCATGAGACACCCAGGCGTTCGGCGACGGCGCATCGCTGCTCATCAACGGCATCAACGACAACGAGCGCATCGGCGAATCGCGCCGTTGCCAGCCGCTCGCGCAAGCGTCCGGCAGGCAGCACCGCCGCATCACCGAGTTCGGACGAAGAGACCACCAGCAGATCCGTACCGCGATCGAGGGACAGATGCTGGAAGCCATCATCCAGCACATGCACCGTGGCGCCGAGGGCGGTCTCTGCGAGTCGTCCCGCCAGGTACCGGTCTTCCGCCACCACTACCGCGGCGCCAGGAAGCGACTGCGCGAGCATCCAGGGTTCGTCTCCGGCATTTTTCCGCGACCCGACCACCTGGGCGGCGTCTCGCACCACCTCGACTCCATCGACGCGTTCGGCCCGGCCGTACCCCCGGCTCAACACGGCTGGACGTTCGCCCATGGCGACCAGCAATTGCGCCACGTGCGCGGTCAGTGGCGTCTTGCCGCTGCCGCCGACCCTCAGCGCGCCGATGCTGATGACCGGTCGTCGCAAACGCCGGCGCGTCTCCCCGCGGCGTCTGTACCACAGTCGCCGGCGCCATGCCATCTCTCCGTACACCCGGCTGAGAAACGCCAGCACGTCAGCGTGCCTCGAACGGAACCACGACTCTGGCCGGCGCGTCCGCGGCCGGCGGAAGCAGGGACGCAATAACAGCAAGGGTGCGATCGGTTGCGCCCCGATTCGTCTCGACCAGCGCACGCGCTGCCGCTCCGAGCGCAGCGCGGCGGACGGGGTCGCCGAGCAAGTCGGTCAGGGCCGGCTCGAGCGCCTCAGGCGATTCGATCTGTCTGGCGGCCTGATTCGTCAGGAACAGGTCGGCAATCTCGGCGAAGTTCTGCATGTACGGTCCGAAGATGATCGGCTTACCCCAGGCCGCCGGCTCGATCACGTTGTGGCCGCCCGCCGGCACCAGGCTGCCCCCCAGAAACACCACCGTGGCAACCTGATACAGAGTCGCGAGCTCACCCACCGTGTCGAGCACGACGACCGCGGCGCGCGGCTCGCAATCCACCGGCAACGCACTGCGGCGGACCGTGTCGAGACCGTGTCCGACGGCCAGCGCTTCGACCTCCTCGGCCCGCTCCGGATGCCGCGGCGCCAGCACCAGCAGCGCGTCCGCCGTGCGTTGTCGGATACGGACGAACGCATCGAGCACCGGCGGCTCCTCGCCGTGATGGGTGCTCGCCGCCATCACGACGGCGCGTCCCGACCTGATTCGGAACGCGTGCCGCACGACGGGGGTCATCCCGGGCACCCGCGATGCCGGTCGGGCGTCGAATTTCAGGTTTCCGGTCACGGTGACACGGTCGGCCGCGGCGCCGAGTTCGATCAGACGACGGCCTGACTCTTCGCTCTGTGCACAGCACCGATCGACATGGGCCAGCACCCGGCGAAAAAACGGCCGCGCAAGCAGATACCGTGGATGGGAACGGTTCGAAATGCGCCCATTGACGAGGATGGTCTTCACACGGCGGCGTGCGCACAGCGCCAGCAGATTGGGCCACAACTCGGTGTCGACCAGGACGACGAGCGCCGGGCTGGTACGCTGCAGTACCCGCGCCACAATCGATCGCAAATCGAAGGGAAAATAGAAGAGCCCATCGATCCCGTCCACGGACTCCGCCACCGCACGCCCGGTCAGGGTAGTCGTGGACAGCAACAGCGGGTGGCCCGGATATCGCTTGCGCAGGCCCGGGATCAACGCACGTGTCGAGAGCACCTCTCCGACTGACACTGCGTGGATCCAGATGGACGGTGTCCGGTCCGGATTGATAGTCTCTGGCAGCCGGCCCCAGCGCTCGGGAAGCGTTCCCACGTACTTGCCGTATCGGAGCGCCTGGTACAACAATCGCGGCGCGATCACGATCCCGTACGCAACGATGATCAGGCTGTACAGGAGATACATCAGAGGGATGTCGAGTATACGGTCATGCGGGAGCCACCAGGTTTGACCAGGGTGGGCGAGGATCCATAGAATGGAATGTTCGTTGGCGGATCCATGGCCCGTGTAATGTGAGTTCTGCCATGTTCGACTGGCGTGCGTCGTTGATGACCGCGCCACTCCCCGGTTACCTTACCGCCGGTATCCACCCCTGTCGAGCCCGCACCGACCGGTCGCGTCGCACTGCGACCGGGTCCGATGCGTTACGAGACTCACACCACGGGCTGCTCTAGAGCGCACCGAGAACGAAAACCGGAGGGAGACGCGTGGCAACTCGAGTAGGGATCAACGGATTCGGTCGCATCGGCCGGAACATCTTGCGCGCGGCGCGGAACGAGAGCGAGATCGAGATCGTCGCGGTGAACGATATTACCGACGCGGCCACCCTGGCGCATTTGCTGAAGTACGACTCGGTGCTGGGCAATCTCAGCGACGACGTCGCTGTAGACCGTGACGGTATCCGGGCGGGGGATCGCCGCTTCCAGGTGACCGCCGAACGTGATCCGGCGAACCTTCCCTGGGGACAGCTCGGAGTCGACGTCGTCCTGGAATCGACCGGTATATTCACCAAACGCGATGCCGCCGCCAAGCATCTCGCCGCCGGGGCCAAACGAGTGATCATCACCGCGCCGGCAAAACAACCGGACTTGACGATCGTGCTCGGCGTCAACGACAGGAAATACGATCCGGCCCGGCACAGAATCATCTCGAACGCCTCCTGTACCACGAACTGCCTGGCGCCGGTCGCCAAGGTCCTGAACGAGCAATTCGGGCTGAGGCGCGGCTGGATGACCACGGTGCACTCGTACACCAACGACCAGAAGCTGCTCGACCTGCCGCACAAGGATCTGCGCCGCGCGCGTGCCGCCGGGGTCTCCATGATTCCCACCACGACAGGTGCAGCCGTCGCGGTGGGAGAGGTGCTGCCCGAGCTGAAAGGCAAGCTCGATGGCATCGCCATGCGGGTGCCGACTCCGAACGTGTCAGTGGTCGACCTCGTGGCCCAGCTTGACACGCAGACCACCGCAGACGCCGTGAACGCCGCTTTCTCCGACGCGGCCAACGGCCCTCTTCGCGGTGTGTTGCAGGTGACGACCGACCAGCTTGTTTCGATCGACTTCAAGGGCAATCCGCACTCGTCGATCGTGGATGCAGCCTACACCAGCGTGATGGACGGCGACTTCGTCAAGGTGCTGTCCTGGTATGACAACGAGTGGGGCTACTCGTCCCGGTGTGTCGACCTGATCAAGTTCCTCGCCGAAAAGGGGCTGTAGGCAGAGCGTCGGGCACTCGCCCGCCGGCCTTGCTCGGCAGATCTCCGACACTGCCGCTCATAACGTCCTGCAACCCGAACCGGCGGCGCACCATCGTGACAAAGAGATCTATCCGCGAGCTCGACGTCGAGGGCCGACGTGTGTTCGTCCGAGTCGACTTCAACGTACCTGTTCTCGACGGGGTCATCGAAGACGACACGAGAATTCGCGCGGCGCTCCCGACGTTGCGCCATGCGCTCGAACGGCGCGCCACACTTGTGCTCGGCACCCACCTCGGCCGCCCCAAGGGCGTGGTCGACCCCGACTGCAGCCTGCGTCCAGTGGCCGACCGGTTGACCGAGTTGCTCGGGCGGCCTGTCGTCTTCGCCAGCGACTGCATCGGCGACGCCGTGACAACGGCATTGAGACAGGCGCCGCCGGATGGCGTGGTGCTGCTCGAGAACCTGCGGTTCCATCCGGGTGAGGAGTCGAACGACGGCAGATTCGCAGCGGCGCTGGCTGCGCCGGCGGACTGCTACGTCAATGACGCGTTCGGGACGGCACATCGCGCCCATGCCTCGACGGCAGGCATCGTGACGACCCTGCCCGACGCGGCGGCCGGGTTCCTGATGGCGGCCGAGCTACGCCACCTGGGCAACCTGCTCGGTTCGCCGGCGCGCCCCTTCGTCGCGATCCTCGGAGGAGCAAAG
Organism: Vicinamibacterales bacterium; assembly: GCA_965220695.1. Classification (GTDB taxonomy): domain Bacteria; phylum Acidobacteriota; class Vicinamibacteria; order Vicinamibacterales; family UBA8438; genus UBA9620. The sequence goes on from OZ244838.1 coordinate 3,493,297, forward strand.
GTATCGGGCAAGATGGAGGTCATCGAGAACCTCCTCGGAGGGGTCGACGCGCTGCTCATCGGCGGCGCCATGGCGTACACGTTTCTCAAGGCGCGCGGTCTGGCCGTGGGGCGCTCCCTCGTCGAGGATGACCTTGTCGCCGCCACCCGCGCCATCGAGCGTCACGCCGGCGCCGGGGGGGTCCATCTCGCACTACCCTCGGACCACGTCGTCACGTCGGCGCTCGATGCGGAAGCGGCGCACGAGACTCTGGCGGTGGACGACCCGGCCATCGGCGAACGACTGGGGGTAGACATCGGCCCCGCCACCGCGCGGCGATATGCAGAGATCATCGCACGAGCCGGCACCGTCTTCTGGAACGGCCCGATGGGCGTGTTCGAGATCGCCCCGTTCGCGTCCGGCACCCTGGCCGTTGCCGATGCGGTGGCCGGCAGCGACGCCGTATCGGTGGTGGGGGGAGGCGACTCGGTTGCGGCGATCGGCCGCGCCGGCGTCGGCGACCGCATCACCCACATTTCAACCGGGGGCGGCGCCTCGCTCGAGCTGCTTGGCGGCCGGCGCCTCCCGGGCATCGAAGCGCTGCCGGACGCCGCCGAGGCCATCTGCTGATGCGCACTCCATTCGTCGCCGCCAACTGGAAAATGCACAAGACTGTCGGCGAGGCAGTCGACTACGCGCGAACCTTCCTTCCACTGGTCGAGACCATCTCCGATGTCGACGTCGCATTGGCGCCGTCCTTCCTCGCGTTACCGGCGCTCGTCGACGCCACCGCGCACAGCGGCATCGGTATCGCGGCCCAGAACGTCAGCGCCGAGGTCAGGGGCGCGTTCACCGGCGAGGTCAGTCTCGGCATGCTGCAAGCCGCCGGCGTGACGCTGGTCATCATCGGGCATTCCGAGCGCCGGCAGCTCTACGGCGAAACTGATTCCGGCGTGAACGCCAAGACACGCGCGACGCTCGACGCTGGTCTGATCCCGATCGTGTGCGTCGGCGAGACACTGGAAGAGCGGGAGGCGAATCGGACGATCGAGGTGATCGACCGTCAGATTCGCGACGGGCTGGCCGGTGTGTCGAAGGACCGGATCGCGGCCCTCATCCTGGCGTACGAGCCAGTCTGGGCGATCGGCACCGGTCGGGTCGCCACACCTGATCAAGCCGGCGCCGTCCACCGGCACATCCGCGGGCAGCTTGCCTCTCGATTTGGAGACGAGGCCGCTACCGCCTGCCGCGTCATTTATGGCGGCAGCGTGAAACCGGGTAACGCCGGCGATCTGATGGCGCAGGCCGACGTCGACGGCGCGCTGGTGGGCGGGGCCAGCCTCGACCCGTTCGACTTCGCCGCCATCGTGGCGGCCAACCGTACATCCTCGTCATCGAAGGCGCTATAATCGGACGATGTTGACCGTTCTCCTCACCGCGTTGCACGTGGCTGTCTGCCTGTTTCTCGTCGTCGCGGTCCTGATGCAGCAGGGCAAGGGCGGCGATATCGCCGCGGCGTTTGGCGGCAGCGGCAGTCAGACCGCATTCGGCGCACGGGCCGGCGCCACCGTCCTCACCCGCGCCACCACCGTACTCGGCGCGCTGTTCATGGTCGGCGCGATGACGCTCGCCATCATGGGTCAGCGCGGCACCAGTTCGGTGCTCAGCGGGGTCGACGGTCCCGGGCTGCAGCCGGAGGCACCAGTCTCGGCGCCCGTCGAGGTCGACCCGGCGCAGGAGACACCGGCGACCGACGACGCGTCTGACACACCGGCGGACCCTCAGCCAGCGGAACCTCGGTAAGGCGCAGCGCGACACCAAGATACGCGGAAGTGGCGGAACTGGCAGACGCACTAGCTTGAGGGGCTAGCGAGCCAATGGCTCATGGGGGTTCAAATCCCCCCTTCCGCACCATCCACAATGGTAAAGGGCATCGGGGACACGCAAGCAGCCATCGCGAGCGTTCGAGCGGAACTCACGCAGCGCTGTCCAGACTCGGAGGAACCCACATGGCACAAGTGACACGACTGACAACAGCAATGAACAAGTCCCAGATGATCTCGGATATCGCAGCCCAGACTGAACTGACGAGGCAGGAAGTTGCCGCCGTCTTCACCGCGCTGAACGGCGTGATCGCGCGTCACGTCACGAAGGGTGCTGCCGGGCAATGCACCATCCCCGGGCTGATGAAGATCAAGACCGTCACGAAGCCGGCCCAGCCCGCCAGGAAAAACGTCCCCAACCCGTTCCGACCGGGCGAGTTCATGGACGTGAATGCCAAGCCCGCCAGCACGCGCGTGAAGATCGTACCGCTCAAGGGTCTGAAAGACATGGTCTAGCCGGGACGGAGGGCAGATGCAGACACCAGTCGGCGGCTGGTGGTCACACTCGACGCAGGTGGCGGGCACGGTGCGTGCGCCGGTCGCGCGCGGAGTTCTTGCCCACCTGACCAGCAGTATCGCGCTACTGGCGTGTCTGAGCACGGGACTCGTTGCCGGCTGGTCGGCCCGGCCCGGCGAGTCCACTCAGGACGACGATGCAGATCCCCTTGGGCCGCCCCCGCTCTATGACGCACTCCGCAACGCCGAGCTTGGTCACGCCGGACAGATCATCGCCGGCCGGCTTCAAGTGGACCGTTTCGAATTCGAGTTGATCGACGGCCATCTCTATCTCTCGCCAGAGACCGACGGACGCGTCACCACGGCCGTGTTCCTGGGCGAGGGACTCATTCGCGGGTATCCGCCGGATGCGGTTGAACACCACCAACTCGAGAAGCTCTCAGACGAGCACCACGTCGCCGAAGCGTTCGACCGTCTGCTGCTGTGGTCGGCAGGCGACGCCATCGCCCGCTTGCAGTCCCTCGCGACGCCAGCGGCGGAACGGGACACCGACAAGGCCAACCGCCTCCTCCAGAACCGGCGCAAGGACCGGCTCCAGCAACAGCTCGACAACCCCGACAGCCGAGTCCTGACCGATCTCCTGCGGTATCAGGCACATACGCTCCAACCAGATCGCGCCTATCTGGCGGCCGAGATCGACAGCAAGGACAACGGCTGGCTGACCCTCGAGATCGAGCCGCTGGCGGACGAAGAGGTGTGGCTCTATCGCCATGACCGGAGCCGCCGGGTAACCGATACCTGGCTCAACACCCATCGCCTGACGGACTTCGATGTAGACGACCAATCCACGGTGCTCGATGGGTTCGCCGTCGATCCGGACTCGCTCGACGAGGACGACGTGACCGGCGTGGCCCTCGGGCTCGCCCACCGACCGCTGGTGCCGGACGGCGTCGACCGGGCGCCGCTGGCGACAGTGCCGCAGATTCAGGTGGACCTGTCGTTCGAGGGTGATGGCGACACTACGGCGACGGCGGCACTGCTGATCGAAACGATGGAACCTGCCCGGGTCGTGCGGCTGCGAATCAGCCCGACGCTCGAGGTGACGGATGTGCGCTGGCGAACGAGCGGTGCGACGGGCGCCGCACTGCTGTCGTCGGACGCGCTGGAACGCCCCGAGCAGGAACCTGACAGCCCGGTGGCCGTCAGCGGCGAGCCGCTCCACTATGTACAGGAGCGTCACGAACGGCTGCTGGACGACGACCGTTTCGAGCCGTGGGTGACCGTGGCCCTGCCCCGCACCGTTCAGCCTGGTGAACGCTTCGTCCTTGAACTGGCGTATGAGGGCAGCCTGATTGAACGGCATCGGACGACGCTCGATTTTCTGCTGAAGGACTCCATCTACTGGTACCCGAAACACCCCGACTCGAGCGCCAGCCGATTGGACCTTACGTTCAGGGTGCCGGAGAAGTACCGCGTGGCCAGCGCCGGCCGCCTGGAGGAGGAACAGGTGGTGGACGACACGCGGATCTTGCGGTGGAACATCGACGACCGGGTCCGCAGCATGGCGTTTCACTACGGCGAGTTCGAGGTGACAGAGGTCGAGATGGACAACGGCCCCATTGTCTCGCTCTATGGCAACGACAACCATCTTGGATTCAGACCTGGCGCCCGAGAGAAGACCATCTCCGACCTCACCGATTCGATCAGGCTCTTCTCCGACTATTTCGGACCCTTTCCCTACGACTCGCTCCTGGTGACGGAGACGGCCACGCTCAGCGGTCAGGCGTTTCCCGGGCTGGTCCTGCTGTCTTACCAGGCGTTCGGCGAATTGCATACCGGCGAAGCCGAGCTGTTCCGGGCGCATGAAGTGGCGCATCAGTGGTGGGGGGCCGGCATCGACTGGGCGGGGTATCGCGACCAGTGGATGACCGAGGGGTTTGCGCACTACTCCGCCGCACTGTACGCGCTCTTCGCGTTGAACGACGCCAACCAGTTTGAGGACATGATCAACGCGTGGCGGCTCGACGTCCTGGGCGAAGGACAGGTCGGGCAGGGGCTGGGCCTCCGACACTACGGGTTCCGGCCGGAGGTGTTGCGCCGCAGCGACGGACACGAGTCCGGCGCCTTGGTGGTGGGGTACCGCTTGAACTCCAGCGAGACGCCGTTCGACTATCGGATCCTCGCGTATGAGAAAGGTGCCTACATCCTGCACATGCTGCGGTCGATGTTGCTTGACCCCGAGACTGGCGATGACGAACGGTTCCGGGTACTGATGCGGAGCTATGCCACGGAGCGTATGGGGAGCCCGATGTCCACGCGGTCATTCGAAGCGGCGGTGACGCGAGCATTCGGCGAACCGATGGACTGGTTCTTCGATCAGTGGGTCTATGGGATCGAGGTACCGACCTATCGCCCGGACCTCGAGGTCAGCCCGGTGATCGACAGCCCGTTGCCGTTCGTACTGCACGGCACCATCCGACAGGAGGATGTCTCAGAGGGGTTCAAGATGCCGGTGCCGATCCGGGTCACCTTCGACGATCGACCGCCCCTGACGTTTCAGGTCTGGGTGGACGCCGAGGAGGTACAGGTGGAGTTTCCGCTCCCCGAACGACCGCAAGATGTGGTGTTCAACCATCGTCACGCGGTACTGGGCAAGGTGCGGTAGCTGCAAGTTGACAACCCTCACGGTCCGGCCGACAATTGAAATCTCATGCGGTTGGCGCGGGATCGGGTTCCCGCCGGTCACCTCCATTCGCATCCGCTGCCGGTCCCACGAACATGCGCAATGTACAGGCGGTTCGATCTTTCGTGGAGAAGCATCGGCGACGCCGCCAAAGCAACAAGGTACTGCATGGGCACCCGTCCCCGGTGCACTGGCTCGAGCGGGACATCTCGATGGCCGATGTACTGCGGACCCGCGCACAGGCCAACCGCGAGATTCGCAAGCGGATCAATCTGTACGTCGGGACTCCGTATTGTTTGCCGACCCAGCCTGACCGTTGCGGTTTCTGCCTGTTTCCCAGCGAGATCTACACCAGTCATCGGCAGCTCGATGAATACCTGGACTATCTCGAACGCGAAGGCGACCTGTTCCGGGACCACTTCGCCGGCGCCGAACTGGCGAGCATCTACTTCGGGGGTGGCACCTCGAACCTGTACCAGGCCGACCAGTACCCTCGCTTGATGAACATCGTCCGTGGGGTCTTCGACATCCCGCCCGGCATCGAGGTCACTCTCGAGGGCATTCCGCAGACGTTCAGCCACGACAAGCTGCTCGGGATGAAACAGAGCGGCATGACGCGGATCAGCATGGGCGTGCAGCAGCTCGACGATGAACTGATCAAGGCAAGCGGCCGGAAGCAACGGGCCGACCAGGTGTTTCGCACCCTCGAGTCGTGCGAATCGCTCGGATTGCCGGCCAGCGTCGATCTCATCTTCGGGTGGCCGAACCAGACCATTGACCGGATGGTGCGCGACCTGGAGACGATCGCCGCAACCGGAATCGCCCACATCACACACTACGAGCTGAATGTCGCCGGCCGAACCGATTTCTCGCGCAATCGCCGCCACGAGTTGCCTTCGACCGAGGAGAACCTCGAGATGTACCGCGTCGGCAAAGCGGTGCTGGAGCGCCACGGGTACACGCAGGTCACTCCGTACGATTTCGAACGACGGGATTCCAGCCTGCCCAGCGCGTATCTGTACGAAGAGCTCTTCCGACGACCGTTCCAGGCAGACGCCGACGGACCGATCGGCTTCGACGCGTGGGGCTGGGGATATGCTGGCATTTCGTTTTTCTTCGGGACGCCCCGGTCTCCAGGTTGGGCGTTCATGAACCAGGTACGCATCGACGAGTACTTCCGTTGTCTTCGTGACGGCCGGTATCCTGTGATGCGCGGGTTCCACTACACGCCCGCCCATATGCGGCTGCACCTGCTTTTTCAAGAGCTGCAGGGTATGTCGGTGGATCGGCGGGCGTATCAACGGCTGTTCGGACTCGACGTCATCGACGAACATCGCGTCGTCTGGACCGCGTTCGAAGAATTGGGGTGGGTCACCATCTCGGACGATCAGGTGACGGTGCGCGGCGACGGCGTGTTTTATCTGCCGCTGCTCCAGAATGCTCTGGCGCACGACCGCAACGAAGAGATGCGGAAGAAAACGATGGTCAGCAGCGCCGCAGCCCCCGCGAGCCCGCCACCGGCGCTCGTCGCCGGGTCCGCACGCGGCTGACCCGGACGCCCCTCGGTGTCACGACTTATGGAAAGCCGTCTTCAGATTCGGAGCGCGTGGTGGAACCCCACGCAAAACACCGTGGCGCCCTCCGCGCTACCGTGACGTCCCCCCCACGCTATCGACGGCGGCGGCGGTCGCCAGCACCCGCTGGGCCGATGCGATGACCGGCCGTTCTATCAACTTGCCCGCGACGAGCAGGACGCCGCCTTCATTGGCCTCGTAGGCCTCGACGATTCGTCGCGCCCACGCCACGGTGTCCGCGTCCGGCGAGAACGCTTCCTGCACTATCGGCACCTGCGACGGATGAATCGCTGCTTTACCGGTGAAACCGAGGCGGCGCGCCGCCGCCGATTCCGACTGCAACCGATGCGGAGCCGATACGTCCATGAACGGTGTGTCCATCGCATCGATACCGACCAACGCCGCCGCCGCCACGACACGGGACCGCGCGTAGAGCAGGGCATCCCATTCGATACTGCACCCCAGCTCGGCCGACAAGTCGACGGCGCCAAAGAACATCACGGCGACGTTCGGGGTGGCCGTGGCGATCGCCTCGGCCGCGGCCAGTCCGGCCGCCGTCTCGATCTGCACGACCAACGGCAACCCCGCAAGGTCAGGCCCGAGCCGGCGCTCCAGCGCACACAACGCTTTCGGACCAGGGACCTTCGGCACCATCAATGCATCGGGCCGCACCCCGGCAGCCAGCACCGCCGCCAGATCGCGATCACCGAGATCAGACTCGGGTTCGTTGATCCGCAACATCACCTCTGCACGGCCGGTCCGAGGCTCGGCGAGCAGTGCGACCGCCTGTGCGCGCGCCTCGTCTTTCCTTGCGAAACTGACTCCGTCCTCGAGATCCAGGCACACGGCGTCAGCGCCGGTGGCCAACGCCTTCGGCAGGCGATCGGGACGGACAGCCGGTACGAACAGCACGGAACGGCGGACCCGGCGCATGGACATGGGTGCTCTCGACAAGATTGGATAAACGTGGGATCAGGCCGGCACCCCGGCCAGCACGTCGCCCAACTCGAACAGATTGGACCGCCGCTCGATGTCCCGCAGCCAGGCCAGAGCCTCGGCGGCCGTGGTTGATGATACGACCCGCGCTGCGCAGGCCAGGAACTTCTGATCGAGTTGCGCGGCGCTCGGCGGTTTGGACGGATACCCCCTGGCCCCACGCACACGTCGCTCCAACGTGACGCCGTTGCGAAGCCGCACCGTCACCAGCGCCTCGGTCAGGGTCGGCTGACCTGCTCCCACCGCGGCATCCGCACGCATGCTCACTCGCGGCACCAGCGCCCAGGTGAGGGGATCGGCCATCCCGTCCGGCTGGAAGGTCGCGATGTCGACCCGTCCGTGCGCCACCGCCGACGCGGCGCAGTAGTGCATGCTGAACTTGCCCTCCAGACCACTCGCCGGGCGGTCGTGAATGAGCACGGTCGGCGTCACGCTGTCGACAGCCACCGCCACCGACTCGACATCGACGGCGCCGAATCCGTGTTCTGCACGCAGATCGAGCAGGGTATCGATAGTCGGATGGGTCGCCGCACAGGACGGATAGAGTTTCACGGTGATACCGCCGTCGACGATCTCCCAGACACGCCCCAGCGCCGAGATCGACTCGTCGATCTCGCGGGTGCGTGAGTGCATTGCAACCAGCAGCCCCTGCCCGCCGTCAATCGCGTGCTCCGATGCGCTGAAGCCGGTTCCGGCGAGCATGGCGGCCAGCACACCGTTCCGCCCGGCCAGACCGGCCTGCAGCGGCTTCACCATCGTTCCGAAACTCTCTTTGAGCCCGGACGCCTCAGACGCCGCGATCGCCATGCTGCGCGCGGCGGTGGGCGCGTCCTGACCGAGCAGCCGGGCAGCCGTCGCCGAGGCGCCAATCGAACCGAGGCTGGCGGTCGCGTGCCATCCCTGCTCATAGTGCGTGGGATTCATCGTCCGGCCAAGTACCGCTTCGACCTCGAAACCAACGCAGTACGCGTCAAGCAGCGCGGCGCCGTCTGCACCGGCTACCTCGGCTGCCGCCAGTCCGGCGGAGACCAGCGGCGCGCTCGGGTGCGCCATCGACACGAAACACATGTCGTCGAAGTCGAGCGCGTGCGCCGCGGCGCCGTTCGCGAGCGCCGCCCAGCCGGCGCCGGTCCGCATGGTGCTCCCCAGCACCGAGCAGCGCGGCGCGCCGCCCTCTGCGTGCAGCACGTCGCGCACCAGCCGGGCCGCCGGTTCAACCGATCCGGCCAGCGTGACCCCGACGGTGTCGAGGATGGCATTGCGCGCCGCCGCACGGGCAGCCGCGGGCACCGTGGCGTGTGCGACGAACTCGCCAAAACGAATCAGGGTAGAAGGATGCTGTTCGCTCACAACGTCGCTCCCTGGTCGAGTCCGTACCAACTCAATGCCCGTAGAACCCGGCGATGGCGGTGAGACGCTCCTGAATCTGCGCCTCCGGTATCCAGCGACCGTTCACCATCACCCCGGCGCGGCTGGCAACGTTCGCGATGTCCTCGATCGGGTTCTTCCTCAGCAGCAACAGGTCGGCGCGATGTCCGACCGCGACCGACCCGAAATCGCCGGTGGCGTCAAGATACTCGGCCGCGCGCCGGGTACCGGCCTCGAGCACTTCGTAGGGCGTCATCCCCAACTCGACCCACAGCGCCATCTCGTGATGCAGGGAGAATCCGGGTACGCTGAACAACCGCGGGGCATCGGTGCCCAGGAGCATCCTGGCCCCACCCTGGTGCAACGCCCGCAGCAGCGCACGCCGGAGCTCCCGCACACGGCGATTCATTGCCTGGTCGTTCGCTGCCAGGCGGCTGTCCACCTCCCGGTCCCACTGCTCGACCGTCTCGGGCGGCATGTACCGCACCTCGGGTCGCTCGGCGCGAAGCTCGGCGGCGGTTCGGTCGCCAAAGAAGACCGTCTCCCAGAGCACCATCGTCGGTACCACCCAGGCCCCCGCATTGCGCGTAGCCTGCACGAGCTCCGGAATCCGGCCCTCGTCGACGACCGCCAGCAACGGACCGATGCCGCGCATCTCGGGGGACTCGACCGGCCGGTCCGTCTCGGGGACAAGCGCCTGAATGTAGTTGTCAAGATGGTCGATGGAGACCTGCCCGACATTGAGCGCGTGCAACAAGCCCACATCGTCCGATACGTGTCCACCGAACGGAATACCGACCTCGTTGGCCGTAGCGGCTATCGCGTCGAACACGTCGCGCGAGAGGCCCTCGTGCATCTTCACGAGGGCGTAGCCCGTCTGGTTGTATTCGCGGACCAACTGCGCGCCCTGCGCCGGCGTCGTCACCCTGTCGCCGCTCATCGACGGGCTCCCGACGAACAGCCGGGGTCCGATCCTCTCACCGCGGGCGATCTGGTCCCGCGTCGTGAACTGCGACCGTTCGCCGGCCATTGCGCGAACGGTCGTGACGCCGTTGGCGACATACAGGAACAGCAGGTTCTGCGTGTCGGCCGGCAGCAGAGGCCGGCCGGGCAGGTGGCCGTGCATCTCGGCCAGCCCGGGCATCAGGTAGCTCCCCTCGACCTCGACGACCTCGACGTCCTCACCGACCTCGACACCATCGGCCGGATTGATCGATGCGATGCGGCGGTCGGCGATGACAACCGTCTGGTTCTCCAGCACGACCGCGCCGAGTGCCCCCTGCATCGGCAGGACATCGACACCGACGAACGCGATATCGCCCTCGACCACCGGCAGCGGGTCACCGCATCCGGCGATCTGCATCGCGGCGCAGCACAGAGCCAGCCGCCAGACTCCCCGAGCCCTGAACCTGCCGTGCGCAGTCATCGGTGTCCTCGTCTCACCGTCCCCTGGACGGCGCACGGACGCCCGATCCGGGCATCCGCGTCTATGCCTCCGACAGCGTCGGTCGGAACCTCGCCGGTACGTGGCCCCGTTTATAGACCATGAACGTCCGCTTGAAGGTGATCACGATCTTACCGTCCTGGTTGAATCCCGTCGATTTGACCGTCACGATGCCAACCGCAGGACGCGACTGCGACTCCCGTTTCGCAAGTACTTCGCTGCACGAGTAGATCGTGTCGCCGTCGAAGACCGGGTTCGGCAGCCGCACCTCGTCCCATCCGAGATTGGCCATCACGTTCTGGGACAGATCGATCACCGACTGACCAGTGACGACCGCCAGGGTGAACGTCGAGTCGACCAGTGTCCGTCCATACGGTGTGTTCGCCGCGAAAGCGTGGTCGAAGTGGATAGGGTTGGTGTTCATCGACAGCAACGTGGCCCACGTATTGTCGGCCGCCAACACGGTCCGACCGAGAGGATGCTCGTAGATGTCTCCAACTTCGAAGTCCTCGTAGACCCGTCCTGTCCATCCCTCTTTCACAGGCATGTCATGCGCTCCTTCCGACTCGTCCGGCCGGCGCCTCAGACCAGTGTCGCGCTCGAGGCGATCGACGGCGCCGTCCAATGTTTGTCATGCCCTGACCAACTCGGCCATGACCCACGATCGGCGGCACCGCCCGGTGTTAGTCAATCCCTGATCCAACCGGCCATTACCCTACATCGATCAGACCACGCCCTCGTCACGCCATCCGGCGATCGTCATCGCATCGAAGCCCAGATCGCCCAGAATGACGTCAGTGTGAGCGCCAAGCGCCGGTACCGGACCCATGACGGGCTCCACCCCTGAAAGTGCCGCCGCTGGAACCGCCGCCCGGATCGGACCGGCCGGCGTGTCCACCTGGCGCCACCGGGCGCGAGCCGCCAATTGCGGATGGTCGGCCAACTGCTGGACCGTGCGCAGACGGGCGTTCGCGATATGCGCCTCGTCCAGGCGATCGACGATATCCGGCGTCGACAGATGTGCGAATACACTCTCGATTTCAGCATCCAGCGCGGATCTGTGCTCGACTCTGGACGCATTCGAGGCGAACCGGGGATCGGCCGCCAACTCCGGGCGACCGAGCACATCTGTGCAGAACGCCTGCCACTCACGCTCATTCTGGATCCCGAGATAGACCACCTCGCCATCACCACCGGCAAACGGCCCGTACGGCGCAATGACCGCGTGGCGCGCGCCGGATCGCTGCGGTGCCGTCCCTCCGTAGACGCCGTAGTACATCGGATAGCTCATCCACTCGCCCAGCGCTTCCAACATCGACACTTCGAGCGCGGCCCCCTCTCCCGTGCGCTGGCGCATCAGCAGAGCGGTCAGGACACCCGAGTAGGCATACATGCCGGCGGCGATATCGGCGACCGAGATGCCAACCTTCACCGGCTCCTCGGCGGTCCCCGTGATCGACAGCAGGCCTGCCTCTGCCTGCACCAGCAGGTCGTACGCCTTTCTGTCCCGATACGGACCGCTGGAGCCGTAGCCCGAGATCTCGCACACGACCAGCCGGGGATACGTCCGCCGCAATACGTCGGCCGAGAGTCCGAGCCGTCCGGTGGCCCCGGGCGCCAGGTTCTGTACGAACACGTCTGCCCGATTGAGCAATCGGCGCAGGACCTCGACCGCGTCCGGATGCTTGACGTTGAGCGTCAGCGACTCCTTCGACCGGTTCAACCAGACGAAGTGCGACGACTCTCCCCTTACCGTGGCATCGTAGCTGCGGGCAAAGTCGCCCACCCCCGGCCGCTCGATCTTGATCACCCGAGCCCCCAGGTCGGCCAACTGCCGGGTCGCGAACGGCGCCGCCACCGCCTGCTCGAGCGACAGCACGGTGATACCTTCGAGCGGTCGCATCAGAACGAGCGGGGCATGTTCAGCACGTGCTGACCGATATGGGACAGGATGAGGTTGGTAGAGATGGGCGCGATCTGATACAACCGCGTCTCGCGGAACTTGCGCTCCACGTCGTACTCCTCGGCAAATCCGAATCCGCCGTAGGTTTGCATCGTCACGTTGGCCGCTTCCCAGGAGGCGTCGGCCGCCAGCAGCTTCGCCATGTTCGCCTCGGCGCCGCACGGACGACCACCGTCAAACAGGTCCGCGGCCCTGATCCGCATCAGATCGGCCGCTTCCACGTTGACATGCGCCCGGGCAATCGGAAACTGGATGCCCTGATTCTGACCGATCGGGCGTCCGAAAACGATACGGTCCCTCGCGTACTTGCAGGCGCGATCGACGAACCAGCGCCCATCACCGACACACTCGGCGGCAATGAGTATCCGCTCCGCGTTCAACCCGTCGAGCAGGTAGCGGAACCCTTGCCCCTCTTTTCCGATCCGGTTCTCCACCGGCACTTCCAGATTGTCGAAGAACACCTCGGTCGTCGCGTGGTTGATCATCGCCCGGATCGGCACGACCGTCATCCCGTTGCCTACGGCCTCCTTGAGATCGACCAGCAGGACCGAGAGCCCCTCGGTCTTCTTCCTGACTTCCTCGAGCGGAGTTGTGCGCGCCACGAGCAACATCAAATCGGAATGAGAAACCCGCGAGATCCAGACCTTCTGGCCGTTCACCACGTAGCGGTCGCCCTTGCGTACCGCCATCGTCTTCATTTGGGTGGTGTCGGTCCCGGTCGTCGGTTCGGTTACGCCGAATGCCTGCAACCGCAACTCGCCGCTCGCAATCTTCGGCAGATAGTAGTTCCGCTGCGCCTGGGATCCGTGCCTGAGCAGGGTGCCCATGATGTACATCTGTGCATGACACGCCGCCGAGTTCCCGCCCGACCGATTGACTTCCTCCAGGATGATTGAACCCTCGGCGATGCCGAGCCCGGATCCACCCAGCTCCTCTGGAATGAGTGCGGCCAGATACCCCGCCTCGGTCAACGTCTTGACGAACTCCTCCGGGTAGGCCTCCCGCGCATCGAGCTCCCGCCAGTAGGTGTCCGGAAATCGTGCGCACAGCTCGCGCACCGCTGTTCTCAAATCGGTGTGCAACTCGTTGTTGGCCACGATCGCTCCGTCAGTTCGGAATCGGCGTCCCGGTATCAAACCCGGGATCACAAGCCGGAGATGAGATGCCCGGCCGCCAGCCCGCGGGTCGCGCCGCGAGCCTCTGTCAGCCCGTGACGGAGGTCCCGCAGGGCTCGACCGGTGCTGCGACCCACCGAGCGGCGTTGAAGCCTGCGGATCGGCCGCGTACCACCGGCATGCTCACTCTTCTCGCCTTGCGCTGACCGAATGCAGCATCGTTACGACCAGATCTCGGTGCGACGCGGGGTTCTGCCGCGGGCCGCTATGCGGCGTGCATGTTCCGGCGCACCCGCCTGGCGGGAAAATAGCGCGCAGATGATAGCACGGACCAGGAACAGTCCTTCGTCCGATGTGTCCAGAGGACGATCGCCGCGGCCGGCCGCACCGGGAACGAATTCGACAGCGTTCCTATAATACGTGCGTGTCGGTTCTTCTCGGGTCCGCCAGTCTCGCGTCGCGTCTCGACGGCGAGCGGATCGGTCTCGTCGCCAATCCGGCGTCGGTGGATGCGAATCTCGTCCACGTGGTCGACGCCGCCGCTGCGCTGCCGGGGGCGACGTTGGCCGCACTCTTCGGCCCGCAGCATGGGTTCCGATCCGACGTCCAGGACAACATGATCGAGACCGATCATGCCCGTCACCCTCGACTCGGAGTGCCGATCTACTCGCTCTACGGCGAGACCCGGGAGCCGACCGCGGGAATGCTGGCCGGATTGGACCTGTTGATCATCGACCTGCAGGACGTGGGCACACGGGTGTATACGTACATCCACACGATGACCAACTGTTTGCGTGCGTGCGGGCGTCACAGACTCCCGGTCGTGGTGTGCGACCGGCCCAATCCCGTGGGCGGCGTGGCCGTCGAGGGCGGCATGCTGGAACCGGGATTCGAGTCGTTTGTCGGTCTCTCTCCGATTCCGCTCCGGCATGGATTGACGATCGGCGAGTTGGCGCTTTATTGCAACGAACAGTTCAACCTCGGCGCATCGCTCGAGATCCTGCCGCTCGTGGGATGGCGCCGAGAGATGTATCACGACGACACCGGGCTGCCGTGGGTGCTGCCATCTCCCAACCTGCCGACCCTCGACAGCGCAATCGTCTACCCCGGCATGGTACTGCTGGAGGGCACGAACCTGTCTGAAGGCCGAGGCACGACGCGCCCGTTCGAGCTGTTCGGCGCACCCTGGCTGGAGGCGCACGCTGTCGCACACGCCATGAACACCCTCAGCCTGCCTGGCGTGTACTTCCGCCCCGCCGAGTTTCAACCGACGTTCCAGAAGCATGCCGGGGAAACCTGCGGCGGATGCCAGTTGCATGTGACTGACCGGACGACGTTCCGGCCGGTGCTGACAGCCGTCGCCGTCCTCGACGTCTGTCGGCGGCAGGCCCCCGATCGATTCGCGTGGCGCCGGCCGCCCTACGAATACGAAACGGTCCTCCCACCGATCGACATTCTGTCCGGCTCCGATCGGCTGCGACGCCGGTTGAACGAAGACGTTCCGTTCGGCTCGATTGCCGGCGAGTGGGCGGCGGGCCTGGAGGCGTTCCACGCGCTCCGGGCGCGCCACCTTCTTTATTGATCGCGGAACACCATGGCCTTTCGCCCGCTCGCCTTCGAGCACTCGATCGTGATCACCGCCGCTCCCGGCGCGGTGCTGTCAGCGTTCTTCGACCCCGCTGCATTGAACGCCTGGTGGGAGGCGGTGGGCTCGGTCACGATCCCGCGGCCCCTGGGCGTCTATGCCATCGAATGGCGTGACACCCCCTTCAGCGACCCACTTCTCGGCACCCTGGGCGGGGTGTTCTACGGCACGGTGATGGAGTATCGGCCGCCACGGAAGTTCTTTCTCGCCGATGCCTATTGGCTGCCGCCGGAATCGGGCGCCCTCGGTCCGATGGCGCTCGAGATCACCTGCCGGATCGAAGGACCGGCGACCCGTCTCCGTGTCCGGCAGAGCGGCTCGGACGAGGGGATCATGTGGGAGCGCTACTACGCCTTGATCGCAGTGGGATGGGAATCGTCGCTCGACGCGCTGAAACAATACCTGGAATGCGGCGGCGTCCGGCCGGCGCAGTCATCGTGAGATGCGCGACACCATCCTCATCGTCGGCGGCGGCGTGGTCGGGTCGAGCATTGCCTACCACCTCCGCAAGGACGGATACGCCGGCCGGGTAGTGGTCATCGAGCGCGATCCCACGTACACCCGTGCATCGTCAGCGCTGGCGATGGGCGGCATCCGGCAGCAGTTCAGCTCGGTGGCCAACATCCAACTCGCGCAGTACGGCCGGCGCTTCTACGGCACCTTCGACCGCGAGTTGCGGGTGCCGGGCCATCAACCCCGCGCCAACTTCCGTTCGCGGGGCTATCTCTTTCTCGTCACCGGCGAGACGGCGCCGCACTTCGAGGCGCGGGTCGAGCGGCAACAGAGTCTTGGAGCCCGGGTGGAACGGCTCAGCCTCGATGAACTGCGCGCGAGATTCCCTGGAGTGCAGCTTGACGACATCCGCTTCGGGGTCTTCGGTCCGGAGGACGGATACGCCGAACCGAGGGAAGTGCTCACGGGGTTTCGGGCGGCAGCCGCGGCGGCGGGCGTCGACTACATCGCCGCCGAGGTCGTCGACGTCATCGACCGCGCCGGACGTAAAACTGGCGTCGTGCTCCACGACGGCGCTCGGCTCGAAGGCCAGGCGGTCGTCAACGCCGCAGGGCCGTTCGCCGCCAGACTTGGCGCGATGGCCGGAATCACGCTTCCCGTGCAACCGGTTCGCCAGCAACTGTTTCGCTGCGCCCTACGAACTCGCTGGCCGTATCGGTTTCCCGTGACCGTGGATCCGACGGGCGTGCACTGGCGCCACGAGGACCCCGCGACTGCATTGGATCCGGACTGTCTGATCGTCGCGTCCACCCGGATCGATGAACCGCCAGGCGAGAACTTCGTGTGCGATTACTCACGGTGGGAGTCTGAATTCCGGCCGGCGCTCGTTCAGCGGGTGCCCGCGATGGCGTCCGTGACGCTGGTCGACGGTTGGGCCGGTCTATACGCGATGACGCCCGACCACAACCCGCTACTCGGCGAGCACCCGGCGGCGCCTGGATTCTATCTGGCCAACGGATTCAGCGGACACGGGCTCATGATTGCCCCCGCCGTGGGCAAGGTCCTGTCCGAGCTGATCCGCACTGGACGCGCAGACACCGTCGATGTCAGCTGCTTCGATCCGGCCAGATTCGACCGAAACGAGCCGGTGCACGACGATGCCATGATCTGACCGGCGTCGGCGTCGTCGCCGGCACGCCGCGGCTCGTATAATCCACTCCATGCAGATTGTTGCACCCGGGATCGAACGCTATCTCGCGTCGTTCGACCCCAGCGATCCGCTACTCGAGAAGGTGGCGTCGGAGGGCGCGGAACTCGGCCTGCCTCTCATCGATACGACCGTCGGCCATTTCCTCGAAACCCTCGCGCTGTCGATAGGCGCGCGGTACATGCTCGAAATCGGGACCGCAAACGGATACTCCGCCCTGTGGCTGGCCCGCGCCCTGCCCCCGGACGGACGGCTGTTCACGATCGAGTGCGATCCGGCGCGAGCCGCCATCGCAAGAGACCACTTTGCCGAGGGAAAGCTGACGGATCAAGTCAGCGTCATCGTGGGCGACGCGGCGCGGATGGTCCACAAAGTGGCCGGTCCCTTCGACCTGATTTTCAACGACGGCGACAAACGGCAGTACGCGCCCCTGCTCGACCGCCTGCTCGCGCTGCTCCGTCCGGGCGGTGTACTCGTCACCGACAACGTATTGTGGGACGGGGAAGTGGTGCCGGGTCTGGTGCCGGTCCCCCGACGGGCCGCGGACGAAACCGCCGCGATCGCTGCCTACAACCAGCGTCTCGCCAACGAACCCCGGCTTGTCACGAGCTTCCTGCCGGTTCGCGACGGTCTGGCGGTATCGGTTCGGGCACCCGCCCGGGACAGGAAACCGGCGTGACGCCCAAAGAGTGGCTGGCGGCGGCCAAGGCGGATGCCGAGCGGCGAGGGCGTCCTGAACTGGGGCCGCTGCTCGACATGCTGGCGAACGCCACCCGGGCGTTGCGCGCCGCCGAGTGGAACCGCCACACCGGAGAACGCGCCGCTGTTGACCGGGAACACCACGATGAACATGTGGACTGAACAACCGCTCCGGCGGCTGGCCCAGGCCATCGAGTCGAGCGACGTGTCGGTGCGGGAGGTGGTCGACACCGCGCTCGATCGCATTCATACCAGGAACCCGGCGCTGAACGCGTTCACCACGGTGTTGGCCGACCGCGCGCGCGGCGCCGCGGCACACGCTGATGCCGAGATCGCGGCCGGCCGGTACCGCGGTCCGCTGCATGGCGTGCCGATCTCGATCAAGGATTTGATGGACGTCGCGGGAACACCGACGACGGCGGCATCCAGGGCGACCGACCGCGAGCCCGCCCACCGGGATGCCCCCGTCGTGGCCAGACTGCGGGCCGCCGGCGCCATCGTCATCGGCAAGTGCAATCTCCACGAGTTTGCGTTCGGAACGACAGGAGAGGACTCGGCGTTCGGACCGACTCGGCACCCGCTGGACCCGCGCCGGTCGCCCGGCGGATCGAGCAGCGGATCGGCCGCGTCCGTCGCGGATGGCATGGTCACGGCGTCGGTGGGGACGGACACGGGCGGGTCCATCCGGATTCCGTCCGCCGCGTGCGGACTTGTAGGGCTGAAACCCACGTTCGACGAAGTGTCCTGCGACGGCGTGATGCCCCTGGCGCCGAGTCTCGACCATGTCGGCCCGATGACCCGGTGTGTCGCCGACGCCCGTGTCATGTATCACGCCATGCGGAACGACAGCCCGGGGTCGCCTCCACCCCCTGCGGCGCCATTGACGCACCGGCTGGGCTGTCCGCGGCCATATTTCCTCGAGCGCCTCGACGCGGACGTACGCGATGTCTTCGAGCGTGCGTTGAGCCGGTTGGCGGCCGCGAGCTGGAACATCCACGCCACCGACGTCCGACACGCTCACGACACGGCGAGTGTCTATCTGCACCTGGTGCTGGCGGAGGGCGCGGCGGTACACGCGCGGGGCCTCGAGCAGCGCGGAGACGCGTACACGCCCGAGGTGCGATCGCGACTCGAACTGGGACGATATGTGATGGCCGAAGACTACGTTCGGGCCCAACGCGGTCGGGCGGTGCTGAGACACGCTGTCGACGACGCGCTCAGCGGCTGCGACGCGCTGGTGCTGCCGGCGCTCGCGATTCCGGCGCAGATATTGGGTACGAGCTCTGTCGATCTGGCGGGCCGCACGGAGTCACTGCGCAGTGTGACGCTTCGCCTGACACAACTCTTCAACGCCACCGGTCATCCGGCCATCTCGATCCCCTGCGGCCGCACACCGGAGAACCTGCCGTGCGGGCTCCAACTCGCAGGTCGCCGACAGGACACCGACCAACTCCTGAACGTCGCGGAAGCGTGCGAGGACGCGCTCCGCGATGCCTGAGCGACTACGTCACACGCCAGTGCCGGCTGCCTTCCGACGGAGCGCCGCATAGCCGGCGTCCGTCGGGCTCCCGGTCGCCACAGGCAGCCCGGCCTCCGCCCATCCGGCGTCAATGACCTGCATCGAGGCAGGATCGCGGCGCCCGCCGAATCCGCCCTTGACGTTGACCGTGTCCTCGTACCCGGACATCGCGAGCACCTGCGCCGCGTTGGCTGACCGTCCCCCCATCTGGCACCCGATCAGCAGCTTGGCATCCTGAGCGTAGTTGGCCTGCATAACTGCCAGAAACTCGGGGTTCGGCTGCATCTGCCCGGTCCTGGTATCGAAATGCAGCAGCGGGACGTTGTGTGCGCCCTCCGGATGGCCCCTCTCAAATTCGGGAACCGACCGGACATCGACATAGGTGTACCCGTCGTCTACCTGCAAACGATGCGCCTCTTGCACATCGACATGTCTCACACTCATCACTGACTCCTTCGCGTCATACTATACCGTCGCGTCCACCGCGCGGATCGTCAACAGGTGGCGCGAAACCCACCGGCATTGATGCTCACCAGATTCTTCCACGCCTGGGAACGCCGGCTCGTCGCCGTCGACACGAACCGTGTAGTCCGCCCGTTCGAGTGGGGGCTGGATTGGATTGACGGCGAAGGCAGCGCGCTGCCCGACCCCGAATCCCGAATCGAACAATGGGCCGATCGCGCGTTGTCGGATCCAGACTGGTTCAACGTCGCCCCGTGCGACGACTATGTCCTGCGGGACAACCGATTGACCTTTCCGAGCGCTGTCGAGACGCCGCATCCAGAGAACAGCATGGTCGGCCTGCGGTACTTCCCGGCCTCGCAGACCGCGGCCAGCCGCCGGGCCGTGCTCGTGCTGCCGCAGTGGAACTCCGACCCGGACAGCCACGTCGGACTATGCCAACTGCTGGCCCGAGTCGGCATCACGGCGCTACGGCTCAGCCTCCCGTATCACGACGAGCGGATGCCGCCGGAGCTGGCGCGCGCGGACTATATCGTGAGCCCGAACATCGCCCGCACGCTGCAGGTCAACCGCCAGGCAGTCCTGGACGCGCGCCGGGCCATCGCCTGGCTGGCGTCCCAGGGCCATGACCGCATCGGAATTCTCGGCACCAGTCTCGGTTCGTGTCTCGCAATGCTCACTGCCGCCCATGAACCGTTGATCAGGACCGCGGCTCTCAATCACATCTCCCCATTCTTCGCCGACGTGGTCTGGGAGGGGCTGTCAACGGCGCACGTCAAGGCGGGCCTCGCAGGATCGATCGACCTGGATCGACTACGCCGGCTGTGGCTGCCTATCAGTCCGCAGCCATACGTCGCCCGCATGGGTGACACTCCCTCGCTGCTGGTCTACGCACGCTACGACCTCTCGTTCCCGGTCCGGCTCTCGCAGCAACTGGTCCGCGAATTCGAACGGCACGACATTCCCCACGAGGTGGCTGTGCTGCCTTGCGGCCACTACACCACCGGAAAACCGCCGTTCAAATGGCTGGACGGGTACCTGCTGGTCCAGTTTCTGCGGCGCACGCTGTAGCAGCGCGTGATGTCGCAGCCCGGGGCGAGATCGCGGCGGCCGTTCAGAGAAATCTCGCGAGTTGACGGATGGCTTGGAAGATGACGTCGGCGAGTTGGCGGACGAACGGGGTGACGTCCTCTTCCCTGACCGCGTCGGCCACGGTCACCGGATCGGTCAGCAACAACCAGATTGTCGCGGCCGCGAGGGTGGCGGTCAAGAGACCGACGACGCCGGCGACACTCATGCCGATGCCCGTGAGTCTCATGAACGGTCAGTCTCCCTCATGCATCGCCGGTCGGCGACGGTGCGGGGCTATCGCTTTCGGATCCGCTCGCCAACGGACAGGCGCCAGCCATCGATACTTAGGACGAACTCGCGGCCGGTCAGGTTTGCCCGGCCGTCTCACACGTCCAGAACGATCTTCCCGAACTGCTCCTTCTCTTCCAGCCGCCGTTGGGCGTCGACCACCGCGTCGAACGGAAAGGTGCTGTCGATCAGCGGCGTAAACCGCCCGGCGAAGAACAGCTCCGCCGCCTGCAGCAGTTCGCCCTTCGCACCCGTGTAGGACCCGAGCAGCGCAATCTGTCGAGAGAACAAATGGCGAATGTCCATCGACACGCTCGGGCCGGTCGTGGCGCCGCAGGTGACCAGACGGCCGCCTCTGCGCAGGCTCTTCATAGACTGCTCCCAGGTCGCCTGGCCGACGTGCTCGAAGACGACATCCACGCCCCGGCGGTCGGTGAACCGCCGTACCTCCCTGGCGATATCCTCGCGGTAATGGTCGATCCCGTCGTGCGCTCCCAGCTCCCGCGCCTTGGCCAGCTTCTCCTCCGAACCGGCGGTGACAATCACTCGGGCGCCTTGAGCGCGAGCTACCTGGATTGCAGCCTGTCCAACGCCGCTGCCGGCCGCCAGGATGAGCACCGTCTCACCCGGCCGCAACGCCGCGCGAGTCACCAGCATGTGCCACGCGGTCAGGAACGTGAGCGGAAACGCCGCCGCCGCGCGGAATCCGATCCGGTCCGGAATCGGAACGATGTTCTCTACCGGTACCGTCACGTACTCGGCATACCCGCCCTCGGACTGATAGCCGACCAGCCCGTAGCTGGGACAGAGGTTGTCCTCGCCGCTCAGACAGGAGACGCACCGCCCGCAACTGATCCCCGGTTGAACCAACACTCGCTGGCCCTCGGCGACCACGCTGCCCGCCGCGCTGACCACCTCGCCGGCGACGTCGGTCCCTGGACAGTGTGGCAGCGGCACGCCGGGAATACCCCGGCGCTGCCACAGATCGAGATGATTCAGTGCGCACGCCCGAACCCGGATCAGCACTTCACCCGGCGCAGGCTCCGGGTCCGGTATCGTCTCGTGGCGCAGCACGTCAAGGCCGCCATGTTCATGAAACCGCACGGCTCTCATCCTGCACCCTCCTCTGTGACCGGTACGACATCTCGCACACCGATTCGAACCGGCTCGCCGAGGCCCAGCGCCTCGAGACCCGGCGCCACCTCGTCGGCCGGTCCCACGATCACGACCACCGCACGGTCGGCGTGAAGGTGCGCCGTCGCTGCCGCCGTGACGGCGTCGACGTCCACAGTTTCCACCGCGGGAACGAACAGATCGTAGTACTTCGCGGGCAGGTCATGGAGCACCAACTGGCCGATTCCTCTGACAACCTGACCCACGGTCTCGAATCCGCTGGCGAAACCGCGAGTCAGCCCCGCCTTCGCGAGATCGAGTTCCGGCGGGGTCACCGGTCTGGAGGTGCCGATCGCCGCCAGTTGGGTCAATACCTCCCGTATCGCGTCCACGGTGGCATCAGCTTGAACGCTGCCCTGGAGTGCGAACGGACCTGCCGCTCGACGACAATCGAACGCCGTACGCACACCATAGGTACATCCCTTGTCCTCGCGCAAGCTCTGGTTGAGTCGGCTGACGAACTGCCCTCCCAGCACCATATTCAACACCAGGAGCGCGTGGAAATCAGGAGTCTGGCGATCGACGGCAACGTGACCGATCCTCAACTCGGACTGTACGGCGCCCGGCCGATCGACCAGCAGGAGTCTGGCGGTCGGCGCACCGGCGGCGGCCAACGCGGCCGGATTCGTGACCACGCCGGCGGCCGGCTGATCCGCGGGCAACCCGCCAAAGATTGACTCCGCGGCGTCGGCGAACTCGTCGTGCGACAGCGCCCCCCCGGCGATCAACGAAGCCGGACCGAGCGTGAACGCATCCCTGTGGAATTGGACGACATCCGCCCGCTCGAGACGTGCCAGCGACTCGTCTGTCCCTATTCCCAGGTGACCGTAGGGATGCCCGGGATAGAGCGTCTCGAGAAAGACCCGCTGGGCCACGGCAGCGGACACCGTACGCATCTGCCGCAGCCGGCTCTGGCGCAGGCCGCGCACGCGCTCGACATCGGCGACGTCGAACCGGGGACGCGCCACGATCTCGGCGAGCAGCGCCAGCCCGGCGACGGCGTGTCTGCTTACGGTCGTGAGCGAGACGATGGTCGCGTCCGTACCCACCCCGATGCCGAGGCGAGCCCCGATCGCATCGAGTGCGGCGGAGAGCTCGAGACCCGTGTAGTCAACGGTCCCCTCGTCGCACAGGTCGGCGGTCAACGACGCCAACCCGGCGGCATTGACCGGGTCTGACGCCGATCCCACCGGAATTGTCACCTGAAAGGTGACCACCGGTGGACCGCTGTGTTCAACCGTGCGCAACGGCAGTCCATTCGCCAGTCGGTCGACCCGCACGGCAGGAAAACGGGTCGAGGGAACCGGCCCCGGCTGTGGCGGGCGCGAGCGGTCGACTCTCACGACACCCCCGCCGGGTTGGAACCCTCGAGCGCCCGGTCGGCCGCCCCACTCGGGACAACGCTCAGCGTGACCCGGCGGCGCGGCGCAAGCTGGGTGGCCGCCAGTTCGCGTATCTGGTCAATAGTGGTCGCGGCATACCGCGCGCGGTCCACAGACATGAAACCGGGATCAGACGCATAGACGTTGTAGGCGTTCAGGTGATCGGACCGGCCGTTGAATCCGCCGACGGACTGGAGACCATAGACGAACTGCGCCTCGATCTGCGCAAGACCGCGCTCGACCTCCACCGGCTTAGGTCCATCGCGTGTCAGGGTGGCGAGTTCGTCCCCGATGATCCGTTCGAGTTCGGCCAACTCGTGACCCGGCGCCGCGGTGGCGGCGACGCAAAACCACCCGGCGCACTCCCTCGACCCTTGCGACGCGCTGACGTCGGTCGCCACGCGACGGTCATGCACCAGCGTTCGGTACAAGCGAGACGTCTTTCCGCCCGCCAGCACCTCACCGAGCAGGTCCATGCCCGCGTCGCCGGCGCTGAAGAGACGTGGCGTGCGCCACGCCAGATAGACGCGGGGCAATTCGACACGGTCTTCGAGCATGATCCGTACGTCGTCGGAGCACGCCGGGTGCTCCGCGACATCGACCGGAGGAATCGGCGGACCGGAGGGAATCTCGTCGAAGTGCCGTCGCACCAGATCAAGCGCCGACTCGGTGGAGACATCCCCGGCCACTGTCAGGGAGGCGTTGCCAGGGTGATAGAAGGTCCGGAAGAACTGGTGGGCATCGTCGAGGGTCGCTGCCCGCACATCCTCGCTTTCACCGATCGTCGTCCAGTGATACGGATGCCCGACAGGAAACAGATGCGCCATCAGCGCCATGACCGCCAGACCGTACGGCCGGTTTTCATACCGTTCCCGACGCTCGTTCAACACCACGGCGCGCTGTTTCTCGAACTTGGTGCTCGTCAGCGCCGGCAACAGATACCCCAGGCGGTCCGACTCCAACCAGAGCGCCAGTTCGAGCGCGTTGGCCGGCACCACTTCCCAGTAGTTGGTCCGATCGCAGTTGGTGGATCCGTTGAGCGAGCCGCCCGCCTGTTGCAGCGGTGCGAAGTACCCGCTGTCATGGTGAGCCGACCCTTCGAACATGAGGTGCTCGAACAGGTGTGCGAGACCGGTCCGGCCAGGATGTTCGTTCTTCGATCCGACGTGATACCAGATGTTCACCGCGACGATAGGGCAACGATGATCCTCGTGCACGATAACGTCGAGTCCGTTGTCGAGGGTGCATTTGGTGTAATCCAGCATGATTCCGGTGCGCCGCACAGGGCGGGAGCGTCCATTCTGGCGCCTATTCGCCAATTATCTGGATGACGAACGGACGGCGGCGGGGCCGCGTGTCACACTCGACCAGGATGATCTGCTGCCAGGTGCCGACGAGCAGCCGCCGCTGATCGAACGGGAGCGCGAGTGACGGCCCGAGCAGCGCGGCTCTCACGTGGCTCGACCCGTTGTCATCGCCCCATCGCTCGTGATGTGCGTATTCTCCGGCGCGGGGGGCCAGCCGCTCCAGCAGCCGGTCGAAATCTGCGACCGCCCCGGGCTCGCACTCGATAGTGGTCACTGCCGCCGTGGACCCCACCACGCTCGTGACAGCGAGCCCGCTTGCGAATCCGGACTCGGCGACCGCTCGGGCGACATGGGACGTAATGTCATGCACGTCGCCCTGGCCTGCGGTCGTGATGTGATGCCGATTGGTCGTGATCATCGCGCCGTGTCATGATACTTCCCTTCCAGCCCCCGCTCTCGTGTTCCCCTACACAGCGCCGTGCCGTCATGCCCACGCCGGAGCGGCGCGTACCCGAGGCACCCGCGCATGACTCACGCCGCCGCTGTGGTACGATCCGCGGACATGTTTCGAGTCTCGCTGGCGATCGTCCTGTTGTTCGGCGGCTCAGACGTTGTCCGCGCCCAATCCCTGCGCTACGACGCGCCTGACGAGTGGTCCGAACGCGCGCCCGCCTCGGCGATGCGAGTCGCCGAATTCGGGCTTCCGCGGGTCGCCGGAGACGCCGAGGATGCGGAACTCGTCGTGTTCTATTTTGGTGGAGGGGGCGGTAGCGTCGAGGCCAACCTCCAGCGTTGGGTGAGCCAGATGGAACAACCTGATGGCCGCTCGTCGTTCGAGGTGGCGTCCACCACCGGATTCGAAACGAACGGTCTCTCGGTGACGGTGCTCGACGTGCCCGGCACGTATGTGGCCGCGGTCAGACCCGGG
Organism: Vicinamibacterales bacterium; assembly: GCA_965220695.1. GTDB lineage: Bacteria > Acidobacteriota > Vicinamibacteria > Vicinamibacterales > UBA8438 > UBA9620. Next base: position 3,518,892 of record OZ244838.1, read on the forward strand.
TCGCCCGAACGTCTCGACAAGCGGGGCTTCCGTCTGCTGGCGGCCGTCGTGGAAACGCCGGTTGGTCCGTATTTCTTCAAGTTGACCGGCCCCGAGCGCACGATGTCACGCTGGAACCGCCCCTTCAGTGCGTTCCTGCGGACCGTGCAGGTTGAGTAGTACGGCCGCCCGCTGTCGCCATCAACCCCGATACTCTTCCGGAACAGGCGCTGAATCGGACAACGGTTCGTCGAGCGGACCCTGATTCCCGGCGGTCGGGACCGGCATTGGCGGCGGGGACGCGCCGCCGGCCGGGGCAGGGGCCGGCCCCCCCCCGAATCGATTGAGAATGACCGCCCCGATTCCGGTGGTCCAGGCGACATACTCGACGACGAAGCCCACGATACCTAGCGTCACGGCGAAAATGCCGAACGGCCCGTCCAGCAGCCCGAGCGCCTCGCCGAACAACCCCGGCGTCATCAATAACGCGAGCCCCAGCCAGAACGGCAGCAGCGCCGACCGGCCGGTCTCGCCGGTGCGGCGGGTCACCAGTTGCCCCACCCGCTGGACGACGCCGGTGAACCCGAGGACCATCACGGCGAGCACCGCCACGAACAGGACCGGCATCAACGCCAGCAACGGGATGCCAACGAGGGTCACCACCAGCAGGATCGTGCCGATCAACAACAGCGGGACGAACAGCACCTGTGCCAGAAAGCCGACGAAACCGGCCTTCACCGGTTCCAGCGCCGCCCGGCGCGCGACACGCTCCACGCTGCCGGCGGCGACCAGCAGCACAATCGACCCGAGCAGTCCGAAGAACGCGAAGCGGAGCAGCGTTTCCACCAAATCAATCGACCTGAACCAGGATCCGGACGGACCGGGAAACCTGATGCTCGGAAACCCGCTGAAGCCGGAGAAATCGAACATGTCGATACCGACCTCGGTCACCCCTCGGGAGAATCGTGCGCCCGGCGCGCGGGTCAATCGCCCGCCGACGATCGTGACGTCGCGTTCGGCAACCGCCTCCGGTCCGAATCGCGCCGACCCGCCGACCACCACGATGTCGCCCTGAACCTCGCCATCGACCACGACGCTCCCGGCGATCACCACGACGTCTCCGCGTATCCGCTCGTCCGCTGCGACGTGAACCTCTCCTCCAATTCGGACAATGTCGCGGCGCACGACTCGACGCTCCCGCGCGGAAGACTCCTCGGCTGCGCCGTCCGTCGCCGACGGCGTCCGGTCCGTGGCCGGCTCGACATCCAGCGATTCGGACTCGTCCAGGGGGGGCAACTCGAGCACTGCCCGTTGGGTGGCGGCGTCAAGATACATCAGGCGCAAGAGCAACGCCGCATCGGAGCCCAGCGCCGCCGCCAGTTCCTGCGCCGAGAGCGCGTCGGCCTGCCCGTTGACGTGCGCCGTCTCGCCGCGCAGCTCAATCAGCGTTATCCCGCCCGGCTCACTGTCTTTCGGCAGCAGCGCGATACCGCCCCGCACTGGCGACACCTCGTAGCGCGCCTCCACATCCTCACGCAGTCCGTCCGTGCCGGCGGGTTGCGCCCATCCCGACGTGACCATCGGCGCCGCAAGACAGGCCAGCGCCGCGACCGGACATATCCTCCAGAGCATCGGTCGACTCACTCTACCGCGTGCCTGTCGGAGGCCAGCATTCGACGCAGCGTATACAGCGCCACCACGCCGGCCAACTCCATGAGGAGCAGACCGGCGCCCACCTGCGGAATCGTCAGAGCCGCGGCCAACGCCCGGCCCATCTCGACTATCAGGCTCCATGTATCAAGGCCTCCTTCAAGACTGCCAACGATCCAGACGAACCCCTGAACCGACAAGTTCAACAGACGCACGCCGAGGCGCACCAGCAATGGCCCGGTCAGGCTGGCAAGCGCCAGCAACAGCCCGGCGGTGCCGACCGTCCAGGCGAGCGTCCGCGCATGACGGCGCCGCCCCTCCCCGATCCACGGGCCGGACACCAGTCCCTCGCCGGCCGCGGCCTGCATCACCCGCGCGACGAAGTCTCGAGGCGGGGTCGACACCGGGAGCCGTCGCAACAATGCGCCGAGCGCGGTCTCCGACGCCGCCGGGTCCGTCCGCTCCTCAGCGACGAACCAGGTCTCGAGCATGCGTGCGTCAACGTCGTGTCTTGTCATGAACCGGAACTCGTGTCAGTTGGTATTACGTGTTTCAGAGCCGCCGGTTGCAGCGCCCCAGCCGGCGCGCCGCATGTCTTCCGCCAGCGTGCGCCGCGCGCGGTGCACGTAACTCTTCGCCGTGCCTTCGGAAACTCCCATCACATACGCGATCTCGCGATAGGGACGGTCGTCCTGGACCCGCAGCACGAGGGCAAGACGATGCTCCGGGCGCAGGCGCTCCATCGCGGACGCCAGGTCATCGAGCAGCAACCGGTCCTCTACCTGCCGGTCGGGCCCCGGCGCGCTCGACACCAGGGACCGCACGGCCACGGCCCCCTCAGACATCTCGTCACTCCGGTGATCCTTGCGACGCAGCGCATCGACTGTCGTATTGTGTGCAATCCTGAGCAGCCAGGCGGACAGGCTCCGCCGCCGGTCGAACGAGTCGAGACGCCGGAATGCCTTGAGAAAGGTGTCCTGGGCCAGTTCCGCGGCGACCGCCGGTCTACCCACCATGCGGACAATGAGGCTGAAGACGGGGCGCTGATAGCGCCGGACAAGCTCGGCGAACGCCTCCTGACGGCCCTGCAGCGCCGCACTGACCAGTTGATCGTCACTCGGAGGCACGTGTGCTCAGCTTGATGGAATCGGGCATCCTGCCCAACGACGCGGCATTGTTGAGCGATACGCAGACACGGTGGCGCCTATTCAACGTCACAACCGGCGCCGTGTGATCAGGATACGCGGGTTCGTGCCGCCGGTGGCCGGGCGCCGCGCGAGCTCGGGATGGTCGCATCGTTGCGACGGGGGTTGGGCAGCGGGTCGAAGTCGTTTATCCTGCATCGATGGGAATCCTCACGCGTCTGGAGTCCGGTCAATTGAGCGCTGTGGCCATGCGGCAGCGGTGTGTGATCGCAATGCTCCTGGCGGCAGTTGCCGCATCGGCCGCCGCGCAGACACCGGCGGAAATCGAGGCCGAGCCGATTCTGAAATTGCGAACCGGCGAGACCCGGGTGGCGGGTCAATGCCTCACGCGAGAGGAACTTGATCTGATCGCGGGCCTTAATGCGCTGCGTCGTCCAACCGTCGGCGTCGAGGGGGACGGCGACGACCCGGCGCCGTTCGACCCGCACTATTTCTTGGGCGCCTGGGAGGTCGAAGGGGTGCTGCCCGAGTCGCCGCTCGGCGAGTCGGCTGAATTCCTGGGAACCGAGACGGTCCGCCACGTGGGCGGCTGCACGTATGAGAGCACCGTCGACCTCACGGCGTTGGATGCGCCGGTCACGGTCGCGGTGCTCATGGAGTACGATCGGCGGGCACGGTACCTCGTGCGGCTCGAAGACGACAGCCGTGGCGTCCGATTCCTGAAGGTCGGTGTGGTCGGTGGTGATCCCGGGGGGTACTTCTCGCACCATTGGCGCGCCGCACCGGTGACCAGTCAGGGTCGCGAGGTAGTTCTGGAGGGCCGCACGTTCATCACCTCGCCGGACAACTACGAAATGCGGATGCGAATAGCCGTGGACGGTGAAGCCTCCACGAATTTCGGGCGGCTCAGGTGGCGGCGAATCATCGACGGGGCGCAGTAGTCGTCTACGGCGCAGACTCCTAGCGAGTCGACATCAGAAGTACCACGTCAGCGAAAGGTAGCCGGTAATACCCGCCAAGCCGTAAATGGACGGCACAAGCTGGTCCGGCACGGCGTCGCTCTCGCCGACGCCGACGTACGCGCCGCCCGCCAACGACGCTTCGTCATTCAGTGAGTAGGCGAAGTTGGGCGCCACGATTGCACTCCGATCGTTGAGGTTCCAGAGTGCGAATCCGCCGACGCTCCAGAGCGGGTGGATCTGATACGTGATCGCCGCGGCGGCTTCGTCCCGACCCAGCACCTGGTACTCTCCGCGGCGGAACTCGCGTGATTCGATGACGTCGGCGATGTCGGCCGGCGTCTCTGCGCCGCGCGCGTTACGTTGGTACTCCGTCGCGACGGTGAGATCGCGCCCGCCGACCTGCAGCAGCCGAAACATGCCGATGGCGCCCCGCCCGGAGACCGTCCCGTGGTGGTCCCGAACGATCGCCTCGAAATGAACCGCCCACGGCCCGATGCCGCCGGTCGCGCCGACCGCGCCCGTGGCATCGCCGTAGAGCGTGCCGCCCCACGCCGAGAGTCCCCAATTGCTCACCGTCGTGAGACCACGTGCGAGCACGGTGACCTCGTCGCCCACGTCGGTGCGACTCGGCCGGAACACAAAATCAATCTCGCTGAGCGGACCTGGATAGATCCGCAGGCGCGCCGCGTCGATGCCGGCACGGAAGACCTGGAAAGGATCGGTGGGACTGAAGGCGGGAAACGGGTCGGCTGGCGAAAAGATCTGTGTCGTCCCCCACGAGATCGCCTGCCGTCCGACGCTCAACTCCATCGCGTCGGTCGGCGACCACGCCACGCTGAGCCGATCGAAACGATGCTGCCAGAGCACATGCTCCTGATCGTGGCTCGTGATCGTGCCCTGGAGATCGAACCACTCGCCGCCGCTCTGAATCGCCGACAGCCCGCCGAGCCCGAGACCGATGGCGCTGGAGGTCTGGCGGAGCGTCGCGGCGTGCTCATAGGCCGCCTCGAACGCGAACGGACCGAGTGACCGATCGGTGGCCAGCCGGAAGCGATTGATGTTGCTGACGCTGCTGTCGGCGAGGAGCGCCGAGCTGCTGAAGAGCGTGTTCGTCAGCACGTAGCCGGTGAGCCAGCCCGACTGCGCCGCCGCCGGGTGCACACCGAGGATGAAGAGGCTGGCGGCAAGCAGCGCACCGCCCCCCGATCGAGCTGTCACGTGCGCGTCTCGTCCGAGTCGACGCAGCCGTCCACCATTCGTACGAGACGCCGCGCCCGGTCCATGACCCGCGCGTCGTGGGTCGCGAAGACGAACGTTACTTCAAGCTTCCGGTTCAGCTCGGCCATGACGTCGAGCAGCGCCTCGCTGGCCGCCGAATCGAGATTCGCCGTCGGCTCGTCGGCCAGCACCAGCGCCGGCTTGCTGGCCACGGCGCGCACCACCGCGACACGCTGCTGCTGCCCACCCGACAGCTTTCCCGGCCGCCGGTCCTCGAGCCCGTCCATCCCGGTCCGCTCGAACAGTTCGCGCACGCGCGCGCGCCGTTCCCCGGCGGTGACGCCCTGGAGCAACATCGGGAACTCTGCGTTCTCCATGGCGGTAAGCACCGGCAACAGGTTGTAGGCCTGGAAGACGAAGCCGACCTGTTCGAGCCGGAGACGGGCGATCTCCTGGTTGGACATCTCGCTGACCTCGCGCCCGGCCACCCAGACCTGCCCACGCGTCGGCCGTGTCAAACCGCCGATCAGGTTGAGAAGGGTGGTCTTGCCCGATCCGGACGGCCCGGCGAGCGCTGTGAACTCGCCGCGGCTCACCGTCAGGCTGACATCGCGGACCGCCTCGACCTCCTCGGCCTCCTGGTGGAAGATCTTCCAGACCCCCCTGGTCCGGACGGCGGCGGTGTCGGCATGAGTCATGGCGTTTCTTCTGAACGGTCCGGCGGGATCAGCGGTCGAACTTCATCGCCTCGGTCACGTCGATCCTCGCCGCCCTGATCGCCGGGTAGATCGACGCGGCCGCCCCCAGGCACAACATGAACGTGAAAATCTGGGCCATACGGGTCACACGGAACAGCGGCACGATCACCGGGTCGATCACGACGCCGGAAAAGGTCATGTCCTCACCCATCAACGCCGTGAAGTCGAGGCCGTCACCGAAGAAGAACCACGTCACGAACAAACCGGCGCCCACGCCCAGCAGCCCGCTGAGGGCGGTGAGCGTGAGCCCCTCGACCAGCACGATGGCGCCGGTCTGTCCCGGCGTCAACCCGAGCGCCTGCAGCACACCGAACTCCCGGTGACGGTGGAGCACCGACATGAGCACGGTGTTCACGACGCCGAACGCGATGATGGTGAAAAGGATCGTATAGACGAGGTAGTTCCCGAAGTCGTCGATCGCGACCGCCGACGCCAGCGCCGGGTTCGCCTCGCGCCACCCCATCACACGTATCTCGCCGCGCGCGACCGGTTCGGCCAGCACCTGCTCCAAGTGATCGGCGACCCCGCCCACCACCGCGCTGTCGCCAAGTATGACGCCGACGTTGGTGACGTCGCTTCCCGAACCGAGCCACTCGCCGGCAGTGGCGAGCGGGATGTGCATCAGCACCTGGTCGAGCTCGGGCACACCGCTCCTGAAGATGCCGACCACGCGCAGCAACTGTGCGGCGATCTCCCGATCGGCGTCTTGCGCCTGCACCACGAGGCGTGACCCGAGCCGCAGATCCAGGCTGTCGGCGAGCCCGCCCGCGACGTAGGCGGCCAGGCGATCGTCAGGAACCAGATACCGGCCGTCGACCACCTGGTCGTCAATCGCGCTGAACGCGGCTTCGGATGCCGGGTCGACCGCGATGATCTGCGCCGGCCGCGCCCCGGCCGCCGAACTCGCAAGGCCGTTGATGGTGAGCTTCGACGAGCGCGCGACGATGTGCGGTGCGATCTCCGGAGACTCGAGCGCCGTCTCGGCCGCGCGGCGCACGTCGGCCGGCAGGCGATCCACAATCCGCCGGCTCACACGAAATTCGGGCCGCTCGACCGTGACGTGACCGGCGCCCGTCCGCACACCCGAATCGATCCACGATTCGTGGGTCCCGTCACCAAGGGCGAACGAGAAGCTAAGCAGCGCGCCGCCGACGATCATCGCCGAGGCGGTCAACATCGTCCGCCGCACGTGGCGGCGCAGGTTGCGCATCGCGAGGACAAGGAGCACACGCACGTGCATCGGTTGGCGCGCTCGGGCGCGGGTTGGCGTCATCACAAACCAGAGAGCGTGTCGGCGGGGGGAATGCGGGCCGCCCGAGCCGCTGGATAGAGCGCCGCGAGCAGCGCGGTGACGATCAATGCGACCGCCGTCCAGATCCACATCGGCACGTTGTACTCGACGCGCAGGTCGGGCACCAGCAGCGCGCCCATGAGCGTCACGTCGCCAAAGAGTGGACCAAGGCTTGGCGGCCAGTTGTGCCACCACACCATCAGCGGGAAGGTCATCACGGCGGCCAGCGCGAGGCTCATGACGCCAATGGCCAGCGCTTCGAACATCACGGTCTTCACGATCGACCACGGCGTCGATCCCAGCGCGAGCATGACGGCAAACTCCCGCCGGCGCTCGAATGTCGCCATCAACATCGTGTTCGCCACACCGAACAAGGCAATGGAGAACACGATCAGCAGAATCACCCAATAAAAGGATTCACCCAGCGCGACGTACTCGACCATCGCGGGGTTGAGCTCAGTCCAGGGCGTGACCGCTACCGGCCGGGCGGTCGTGTCGAGTGCAGCGGCGAGCCGGGCCGCGGTCGCCTCGGCGATCCATGGATCTTCGGTCGCGACCGCGATCTCGTGGATCCGACCCGGATCGAGCACGATGAGCGCCTGCAGGTCGTCGATTGGCATGACCACGGTCGAGGCATCGAACTCGATCAACCCCGTACTGAAGATTCCCGCGACGGTATAGAGGTCGTTGGCCATCGACCCGTCCGCACCCGAGCCCATGACCACGAGTTCGGCGCCGACGCCGGCCGAAAGCTGGCGGGACATCTCCTCCCCGATGACCAGCTCGTTCCGTCCGGCGACCGGCAAGCGGCCGTCGACCAGCGGTTCGAGAAAGCGGGTCAGCGCCACCTCTCGCCCTGGATCGACCCCCAGGAGCATCCCGGCCGATGTCGCCTGCCCGGAGCTGACGAGCCCGCCAGCGTACACCCGCGGGGCGGCCGCCAGTACCGACGGGTCGGCATCGATGGCGCGCAGCAACGCCTTGACATCAGCGCCCTCGCGACCGCCGATGGTGTCGTACAGGCTCCGTTCCGGACGGTATTCGGCGTCGTGGATCTCGATCTGTCCGCTGACCAGAGAGGTCGCGTTCTCGACCATCTGGGACTGAATGCCGGCCGTCCACCCGACCAGGAACACGCACGCGAAGTAACCGACCGCGAGCCCGAGCGCGGTGAGCACGGTGCGCTTGCGGTTCCGTCCGAGATTACGCCAGCCGATGCGCCGCCAGGGCGACTCGCTCACCGGCAGCTACCTCCCGCGCTGCAGGTTGCGCAGGGAAAAATACGATGGGTCGAGGTCGATGTCGAACTCGAGCTCCTCGTAGTGCACCGTCGTCCGCTCGTCCGGCTTGTCTGCGGGGTACATATCCATCGTGCCAGGCACGAGCCGGCCGCTGAACTCCGTGAACGCCCCGTGCTCCATGGTCCGGGCCAGCTCGCCGTCCTCGTCGTAGAACTTCGTCCAGAGCGGCATGTAGTCGTCCTGCCGCACGCGATACTCGATGCTGCCCCAGACCACGGCGGCCTCGGGCTTCGGCGTCAGCCGGAACTCCCACACGGACACGCCGTCAGGGTCGTCCCCTTCGAACGCGATCTCGACGTCATAGTCGTCGATCAGCCGGCTGTCCTTCACCAGATCGTCGTTGGTGAAGTGCGACCCCATCCACGCGCCGCCCATCATCGACGCCGGAACCTTGATCGTCCGGTCGACCTTCGGGAGGTAGTTCCAGATGTCGTCCTCCGCCTTGAGGGTCGCCGTACCGGCTTCTCTCTGCGGCGCGCGCAGGCGTATGAGCGAGTAGTCCGTACCGAGCGACCAGATCTCCATCGTCATCCGGCGCTCCCAGTGCTCGGTCACCACTTCCATCGTCGCCACGCCGCGGCTCGAATCGCCCCGCATCATGCGGTCGACGCGGTCGATGATCTCGAGCGGATCCGTCTGGGCGGACGCGGTGGCCGCGGACGCCAGCGAGGCGGTCGCGGCAACGACCGCAATGGAAAGCACGCGCATCAGTATTCCGAACATCATCACCCCCAGCCAGATATTGTAACGTTGTTGTGAGTCCGATCAGGTTATGCCCGGCCGGCACCTGCACCGCCTCTCGGAAGAACTGGCACCGTTCGGTCCAGTCGTCGCTGCGCGAGACGACGAGCACGCCGTCTGACGAACCGCGGTTGGCCGGGGCTTCACCGGATGCCCAGACCGAACTCCGCGATCAGCTTGCGGTGCAGCTCGCTCGTGCCCTCGCCGACCTCCAGCGTCTTCGCTTCGAGCAACAGGCGGCCGACCTCGTACTCGGACGAGAATCCGTATCCGCCATGAATCTGGATCGCGTCGAGTGCGTTCCGGGTGGCCGCCTCGCTGGCCATCAGCTTCGCCATGGACGCCTCCATGGAGCATCGCTCGACGCCGGCGTCCTTCATGCGTCCCAACCGGTAGACGAGCGCCCGCGCCGCCTCGGTCCGGCAGATCATGTCGGCGACCTTCTGCTGCACCATCTGGAACTCGCCGATCGGCTGCCCGAATGCCCGGCGTTCCATGGCGTAGGGCAGGGTGAGATCCACCGCCCGCTGGGCCTGTCCGATGCAACGCGCCGCCACCGAAAAGCGGCCGGTATCGAGCGCGGCGCCCAGAATCGGGAACCCGCGCCCCACCTCCCCGAGCACCGCGTCATCGCCGACCTTCACGTCGTCGAAGTGCACTTCGGCGATGTTGTCCCGTTGCAGCGTCCGCATCGGCAGCGGACTGCTCTCGATGCCGTCCACCGACGGATCCACCAGGAACATCGTCACTCCCCTGTGCGCCTGCGCGGGGTCGACGGTGGCCGCGATAAGAAAGATGCCCGCCTCGGCCGCGTGCGAGATGAAGACCTTGCTGCCGCGCAAACGCCAGCCGCCGGCGGTCCTGGTGGCGCGGGTCTTCATCGACGCCAGGTCCGTGCCTCCGTCCGGCTCGGTCAGACAGGCCGACGCAAGCATCTCACCCGCCGCCAGCGGCGGTAGCCAGCGTTGCCGCTGTGCGGGCGTGCCGAACCGCAGAATCGAGCTGCCGACCAGTGAGTTGGCCACCGACACCGCCGACGCGACCACCCAATCGATCCGCGCCAACTCCTCGCAGATGATGCCGTAGGTGACGACGTCACTGAACGATCCGCCATACGATTCAGGAATCAACGGCGCGAGGAATCCCAGCGGCGCCAATTGCCTGATGATCCCCCGCGGATATACCCTGTCGCGCTCGTGCTCCTCGACCACCGGCAGAATTTCGCGCTCTGCGAACTCGCGCACGGCGGACCGCACCTGCCGCTGCGCATCGCTCAGATCGAAATCGGCCATGCGCCGCAAAGCGTTCGTTCCGGTCACGCTCACACTGCTTCTCCTGCACCGCGCGTCGCTGGCGACGCCCGGCATCGTGCGCGCCGGCTCCGTCAGCCGAGCGTGGCGCGCGTCTCGATCGAACCGGCACCGGGGGCCGCGGGCACCGCCTCTCCGCTGCGCACCAGGGCGAACCGCGTGCTGATCGGTCCGATCATCTCGTGGACGACCACCGCGGCCAGCACGACGGTCGACACCTGCGGGGCCAGATCGGCGTAGCGATCGTCGATGGACAGCGTCAACCCGACCGCCAGACCCGCCTGCGCCATCAGCGCCAGTCCCAGGAACTTCTGCACCGACGGCTGCATGCCGAGCCACTGCGCCCCGATCCGCGCGCCGGCCAGCTTGCCGGTGGCGCGCGCCACTACATAGAGCAGGCCGGCGGCGCCCATGGTCGAGACCAGCGCGACATCCAGGTCGGCCCCGGCGATCACGAAGAAGATCGCGTAGAACGGCGGATCCGTCTCCGCGAGCGCGCCGAACAACCGCCGGCTCTTCGCCGTGAGGTTCACCATCGTGGCGCCGACCGCCAGGCTGGAGACCAGCGGCGACAGGTCCAGCAAACGGGACACCCCCACGCACAGCAGGATCGAGCCAGCCAGCAGGATCAGCATCTCTCCGGTCTCGCGCACCTGCCGGGACCACCCGGCCAGCATGAGCCCCACCAGGAATCCGAGCGCGGCAGACCCGACGAGTTGCCAGACCAGTGGGAACACCGACCGGTAGAGCGTGGACAGGAACGAGCCCCCCAACCCGGTCGTCAGGTCGATGAGCGCCGCCACGAGACTGTAGGCGATGATGCAGAATACGTTGTTGACCGCGATGATACCCATCAGGTTGTCGGTCAGCGGACCAGCGCTGTCGACCTCTCTGATCACCATGAGCGTCGACGCTGGGGCGGTCGCGATCGCAATCGCGCCGAGGAGACCCGCAACCTGCCACGGCTGGCCAAGCAGCAGCATCCCCACCGACACGAGCACCGCCGCCAGGGTCGATTCGATGGCGGTAAGGTACAGGATGTTCCGACCGATTCGGCGGAACAGCGAAAACTCGAAAACCGAGCCAATCGAGAACAGGATCAGTCCAAGCGCCACCTCGCTGAGCACCTGCAGCGCCGCGAGGTTGTCGTGGCTGACCCACTCAAGCACCGAGGGCCCAAGCGCCACACCCGCCAGGATATAGCCGGTCACCGCCGGCACGCGGAGGTAACGCACGAGGTGGCCCGCCAGCAACGCCAGCAGGAGGATCAACCCGAGTGACGTCAGCTCATCCATTGCGGCGCGCCCGTGGCCACGACGGAGCCGGACCGGCCGCGCCCGTCGATGCCGGGAGCCTGACGCCCACGGCGGTGGTGCCGTCCGGGGTCACGGTAGCAACACGCCCCGGTAACGGCCGGCCCGCGCCAACTCGATGAAGGCCGGCGCCAGCCGATCGTCGGTCAGCACCTGCCGGACCTCGTCCAGGCTGTCCGGCACCTGATGGTCGAGACGAATCAACCTGTCACCCGGCTCGATGCCGGCGTCGGCCGCCCGGCTGCCAGGCAGCACCGACGCGATCGGAAAGCCGCCGGGCGGCTGCTCCCACACCAGACCGGCGCTGGCCTCTCGCGGCGCATCGACACGGGTATCGAGCCCGCGGGCCAGAAGCGCGACGGTTACGGTCTCGGGCCCGCGGCGGGCCAGGATCCAGAACGTTTCCTGGTTTGGCGCTTCATCGCCCTCGAGAATCCTCAGGTCCTCGACCCGTCTGAGTCGAACGCCATCCATTTCCAGCAGGATGTCGCCGGGCCGCAGCCCCGTCTCCTCGATCGGATACCCCTCCCAGATCTCGCGCACCATGAGGCCGCTGCCCACGCCGAAATGAAACGCCTCGGCCGGAGTCAGCAGGTCGACATCGAGCCCCCATCGTGCACGCACCCTGCTGTCATGAGTCTCACCCTCGGCCAGCAACCGGGCGACACTCGACTCGGCAACCGCGATGTCCTGGTCGTCGCATCGCAGCACCACGGCGCCCAGATTGCCGTCCAGATCGAACACCCCGCCGCCGAGCATCACCGGTCTGATCGGCAGGCTCGTCACCAGTTCGGTCACGCGCCACTCGCCGCACGACCGCTCGGTGGCGCCAAGAAAGGTGCCGGGCGCGAACGCGAACCCGGTCTCCGCCTCCCAGGCGACCAGTACCCACTCGCCTGACTGGAATCCGCTGGCGGGCCGGCGCGGCGGTGGAGATCGTTGGGACAATCGAGGCGTCCGCAGACTGGCCAGCGGTAGATCGGGACCGGCCACGATCGTATAGGCGCCCACGTCCCCGCTGGCGGCGGCCACCGTCACCGCGGCGGGGAAGCGGCGAGTCATCCGGGCCGTCACCACGCGTTCGCCGCTCCAGACGACGGCGCTGCGCCGGACACTGCGCAGCCGAACCACTCCGGGCGCGAGATCCGCGGCGACCTCGCCGAAATATTCCGCCATGTCGATGATCGATCGACGCTGGGTGAGGCTGGTCAGCCGGCTCAACTCGACCTGCGATCCGGCCGTAATCGGCTCGGACACACTCTCATCAGGCTTCAGCACCCATCCGATGCTGAGGATCAAGCCTGACGCGATCGCCAGGATGACGATATATCGCGGGTTCCGCGACGCGTCGGTCCCGCCGGGGGTCTCAGTCGTGGTGTCTACTCTTTCACGATCCAACCGTCGCGAAGCTGGATCACACGGCGCCCATAGGAGGCATTCACCTCGGAGTGGGTCACCTGGATAATGGTCGTACCCTGCTCGTTGAGCTGAGTGAACAGCTCCATGATCTCCTGCCCCTGCGCCGAGTGCAGATTTCCGGTTGGCTCGTCGGCCAGGATCAACTTGGGACTGGCGATGACGGCCCGCGCGACCGCGACGAGCTGCTGCTGACCGCCGGAGAGTTGACTGGGATAGAGGTCTTTCTTCCCGACGATACGAAACCGGTCCAGCGCATCGCACACGATGGAATCCCGCTCGGACCGTCTCACGTTGCGATAGGAAAGCGGGATCTCCAGGTTCTCATATACCGTCAGGTCGTCGAGCAGGTGATAGCTCTGAAACACGAATCCGATGTACTGCTTGTGCAGCTTGGCCCGATCCTTCGGCTTCATCGCGTGGACCGCGTACCCATGGAACTCGAACTCGCCGGTCCAGGCGCCGTCGTGCATGCCAAGTATGTGCAGCAACGTCGACTTTCCGGCCCCGGACGGCCCCATGATCGACAGGAATTCCCCTTCCCGGACCTCCAGATCGATCCGGCGGAGGACGAAGGTCTGGCTGACGCCGTGCGAATAGGACTTTTCGAGGTTGCGCAGTGTAATCATCGTTCGCTCTTCCGCATTCTATCGCGTGAAGGATGGCGGAGTGGACGCGGTGCAGCGCCGGTCGAATGCAGCGGGGCTTTCACCGCGGGCTGCTAGACTGTCAGGCGATGGCTGCCGCCTTCGATTCGCATCATCCTCCCGATCCGGCCCTGGTGGCCGACTGTGTGCACTGCGGGTTCTGCCTGCCGGCCTGCCCGACCTACGTGCTGTGGGGACGTGAGACCGACTCCCCACGCGGCCGTATCGCGATCATCAAGGGCGGAATCGAGCAGGAGACGGACTTGACGGACCGCGTCGCCCGGCACTTCGATACCTGCCTGGGCTGCATGGCCTGCGTCACCGCCTGTCCCTCCGGCGTGCAATACGACAAGCTGCTGGAGGCGACCCGGCCACAGATCGAGCGCCGTCTGGACCGGCCCGTCTCCGACCGGATCTTCCGCCGTTTGATCTTTACACTGTTTCCGCACGCCGACCGGTTGCGTGTCGCAGCGGTCACGCTTTGGGGGTATCAGATGCTCGGCCTGCGCCGCGTCGCGCGGGCGACAGGTCTATTGAACCTGCTGCCGGCCCGTCTCCGAGCGCTGGAAGCCATCATGCCCGACATCTCGCTACGGGGCGCGTGGGCCGACACGCCGCTTCGCGTGCCCGCGGCCGGCACACGCCGCCGCCGAGTTGGCCTGCTGCTGGGATGCGTGCAACGGGTGTTCTTCAATGAGGTGAACGCCGCAACCGTGCGGGTGCTCGCCGCAGAGGGGTGCGAGGTAGTGATCCCGCCATCGCAAGGATGTTGCGGCGCGCTGATGCTGCACGCGGGGCTGGAAGACGAGGCGGTCGGCATGGCGCGACGGTTCATCGACGCGTTCGAGGCGGAGGCGGGCGATGTCGACACCATCGTCATCAACGCGGCCGGATGTGGGTCGACGCTCAAGGAGTACGGGCACCTTCTGCGGGATGACCCGAGATATGCAGACCGTGCGCGCGCACTGGCGGACAAGTGTCAGGACATTTCAGAGGTGCTGGCCGAACTGGAACCGAGAACCGTCCGGCGCCCTGTACCTATGCGGGTGGCCTATCACGACGCCTGTCACCTGCAGCATGCACAGGGCATCAGCGGCGAACCGCGAAAGGTTCTGAAGACGATTCCCCAGCTCGAGGTGATCGAGATTCCTGAAGCGGGCATCTGTTGCGGGTCGGCCGGCATATACAACCTTGTCGAGCCGGACACGGCAGCCGATCTGGGCGACCGCAAGGCGCGCCACATCGCATCGACCGGCGCCGACGCGGTGGTGTCGAGCAACCCCGGCTGCCTGCTTCAAATCGCCAGCCGGCTGGACCAGGCGGGCACGCCCAAGCGCACCTTTCACTTGATCGAACTGGTGGACGCGTCGATCAGAGGACGAGCCCGCTGAGCAAGACCTGTAGGGGCAACCCTTGTGGTTGCCCTGTTCGTCTGTCGGAACAACGCATATCAGCAGAATTCAGCGGGGAAGCGCAGTCAGCGGGGCTCTTACGACGGGCTGCTGCCAGTGCCGCATCGGTCGTCATAACCCGCCGGGACCACGTCCGGGGTTCACCGTGTTCGTCGGGTCGAAGCGCCGTTTGACTTCCTGCATGACCCGGAAGCTGTCGCCGATGGGACCCCACACGTCGATCAACTGCTTCACATCCGGATCGGCTCGTCGCAGCACCGCGCTGCCTTTGCCCGCCGGCAGCCGGTCGCGGAGCGCGGTCACGAACGCCGCCTGACGTGCCGGCGCGCCGTGCAGGCGAAGCTGCAAGACGCCGAGGCCGGCACATCCGGCCACGTCGTACTCGAGCCCTCGCGAGCGTGCCTCTTCGTCGAGCCACGCGAGCGTGAGCGCCAGATCCGCCGGACGGAGGGCGAGCTTGACGAGCGTGCCCTCGCCGCCGAACACCTTGGACTCGTGAGCGCGCCACGCTGCGGTCTCGTCAGCACCGGTCAGCACGACCGCCGTGCCCGCCACGGACCTGGCCAGCCCGACCGCCTCCTCCGCCTGGTGCACCGCGACCGTCTCGACCGACTCGAAGCGCGCAAGCACCTGCGCTGGCGGCGCCGACAGCTCGAACGCCGTGGGGATCGATGCGTGCGCGAGGAGCGCGTCCGCGTAGGCGGCCACTCCGCCCACGGCCGAAAACTCTGCCGAGACCGTGCGCGACGCGGCCGGCAAGGGCGCCAGTTTGAATGTCGCGTTCAGGATGACGCCCAAACAGCCGAACGACCCGGTGAAGAGACGCGCCAGGTCATACCCGGCCACGTTCTTGACGACGATGCCGCCGCTGCGAGCCACGACGCCGTCGGGCCGGGCGATCGTCATGCCGATGATCAGATCACGCGGCGCGCCATGCCACTGGCGCCGCGGGCCGCTGTCGTTCGTCGCCACGATACCGCCAATCGTCGCCCGTTCGGCCCAGGGCGGATCGAACGCCAGCCACTGACGATGCTCCGCCAGCAGGGCGTTGGTCGCCGCCAACGTCGCCCCCGCCTGTACCGTGGCGGTCAGATCGCCGTGGCGATGCGCTTCGACGGCGCACAGCCCCCTGGTCGACAGCAGGACATCGATGTCCGTGAGTGTGGGACCCCAGTCCAGCTTCGTGCCGCCGCCGCGCACGAGCACACGCCGCCCCGTTTCCCTCGCCCACGCGAGAGTCCGGGCCACCCCCTCGGGCTCGGCCGGCTCCACGACTACGCCTGGTACAACACCGTCCACGGCATCGGTCTCGGTACCCTGGCGGGCGGCCGAGGCCCCGGCGCGCGCAGCCACTTCGGCAACCAGGGCCTCGCGGGAGGGCGTGGCGGGCGGCATGAGGCTGTCGATCAGAGGCGCGCGGCGAGCCCCGCGGCCTCAGCCGGATGGACGCGATACGGTCCCGGCACCTCACCGCACAGACGTGGGGTAGGAAACAGTTTGTCGGGGTTGCAGATCCCGGTCGGATCGAAGGCGACCCGCACGAGCTGCATCGTCGCCAGGTCGTCCTCGCTGAACATCTTCGGCATGTGACACGCCTTGTCGGCCCCGATGCCATGCTCCCCGGTCAGCGAGCCGCCCACGTCGAGACAATAGGACAGGATCTCCGACGCCGCCTGCTCGGCGAGTTCGGCCTGCCCCTCGACCGCATCGTCGTAGCAGACCAGCGGATGCAGGTTTCCGTCTCCTGCGTGGAACACGTTGCCGATGGTGAGCCCGGAACGCTGTTCGAGATCGCGTATCCGGCGCAGCACCTCCGGCAACGTGCTGCGGGGTATCACCCCGTCCTGCACGTAATAGCTGGGGGCGACCCGGCCCATGGCGGCGAACGCCGCCTTGCGGCCCATCCAGATCCGGCCGCGCTGGGTATCGTCCCGCGCCACCTGCACGCCCCAGGCTCCGTTGTCGTCGCACACCGATTCAATCTGCTCGAACAGCGTCGCCACTTCCTGCCCGTGACCGTCCAACTCGACGATGAGCACCGCCTCGGCATCGGGAAACCCTGGTTTCACGGCCGCCTCGGCGGCCCGAATCGTGGTCCGGTCCATCATCTCGATGGCGGCTGGAATGATGCCGGCGGCGATGATGTCGGACACCGCGTTCCCCGCGGCGTCCGTCGAGTCGAACGCCGCCAGGAGCGTGCGCACCGACTGGGGGCGCCGCAGCAGACGCAGAATGACCTTCGTGACGACGGCCAGCGTGCCCTCCGATCCGACGATGACCCCGAGCAGATCGAGCCCCGGCGTATCGAGCGCTTCACCACCGAGATGAACCATCTCGCCGTCCGGCAGCACGACTTCGACACCGAGCACGTGATGCACGGTGAAGCCGTACTTGAGGCAATGAGCCCCACCCGAATTCTCGGCGACGTTTCCGCCGATCGAGCAGATCACCTGGCTGGAGGGATCCGGTGCGTAGTAGTAGCCGGCGGGCGCCGCGCGCCGCGTCACCTCCAGATTCATCACGCCCGGTTCGACCGTGATCCGCTGATTCGGAATGTCGACGTCGAGCACGCGGTTCATGCGCGTCATGACGATCAGCACGCCATCCGGATGCGGAAGCGCACCACCCGAAAGACCGGTCCCCTGCCCCCGCGCGACGAACGGCACCCCGGCGGAATGACACAACCGCACGACGGACTGCACTTGCGCCGCTGTTTCCGGGAGCACCGCGGCGCCGGGGCGAGAGCGATGCGAGACGAGTCCGTCCGATTCGTAGGTGATCAACTCACCGTCGTCCCGGACCAGACCGTCCGCCCCGACGATTTGCTCGAGCGCGGCAAGAAAACTGGGCTCGATCATGGCGTGGCGTACTGGTCGATCACGTTCTCGATGGCGCGGCGGCACACTCGACAGAACCCGACCGGATTACGGGTGAACATGATGCAGTCAATCTCGGATCGATACAAACCGGTCGGTTCGTACGAGGCCCCCTCGAACGCGCCAACCTGGCCGGCATGGGCCATCTCCCGCAGAAGCGCAGTCTCACGAGTCATCTGCTCGGTAAACAGGCGGTCCATCGCGGCCTCGGCGGCTCCGGCCGCGCGCAGACTGGCGCGCTCCCGCTGCGCCGCGACACTGGCAGACTCGAACGCCGCCTTGTCCCAGGGTGTCGGCAGCGGCGTACCTGGCGCGACCAGATCGCCCCACTTGACCCTCGCCGGATCGTGCAGCGCCGTCACGTTCGGTTCCCACGGCTCCGGATGATACGCCGCACCGGTATCGTAGGCGACGTCTGAGGTGTAGTACTCGTCGGCCAATCCCGCGAAGTGATGTCCGAACTCATGGATGAACACATACTCGGCGAACCCGGTGTCGACCGCCGCGGTCGCCTGAAAGTTGAAGATGCCGCCGCCGCCGTACTGTTCTTCGTTGACCAGAATCTCGATGAACTCGTACGGCGCCGCCGACGCGGCATCCCGGAGTGCCCGGTTGTCGTAGGTCAGCAGGTATCGCTCGGAATCGAAGATGTTGTATTCGGCCGACAGCGGGGTCCTGCGGAACTGTCCCGCTCTGGGTCGACTCACGCCGGACTGGGGCGACGGCAGGTCGAGTCCCCACACGTTGAAGTCGCTTTTTCGACTCCGGAATGGCTCCTCCTCGAACAGCGCGTTCACGAGCCGTGTCGCATCGGCGTGAAACTTGGAGATCTCCGCCGCCGTGTACCCCTCGCCAATGACCAGCAGGTCGACCTTTTCCGGGGGCGGTCCGTTCTGGAACACCGGCCAGACCTCGCCGATCGGTTCCCGGTCGGACGGATTGACGAAGCGCGAGTCGGGATCGATGACGGTCGACCAGATCTCCCGAAAACCGTTCTCCGCGCTTCGTACCTTCAACAGGATCTGGACCGGCGCCTGCGGCCAGGGAAACCTGAGCGACTCGTGGAAGCTGCGGTTCGTGTCGCGCGACTCGGCTGTCGTCTCCCACTCTCCGTAGATCGATGCGAACCCGCGCGAGTACAGCACCCGATTGGTTCGCAGGTCAACGACCTGGAACAGGTACTTCCCCAGATTGAGGTCGTCGACCAGTCTGCTGCGGCTGCCCGCCCATGATCCATCCGATACGATGCGATCGAGCGCGATGATCTCCTGCCCCAGACCGCCCGAGTGGATGTAGTCCACCCGCATGGTCTTGTCGAGGAAGAACCGCTCGAACTCGTCGGGTGCTTGTCCTCGCGCCGCCGTCACGGCAGCGGCCGCCACCGCGAACAGATACACACACGGACGCAACATCCCGACCATTCTAGCAGCCCGTGGTAAGAGCCCCGCTGCATTCGATCCCCGCTGCATTCTGCGGTATCCCGCGGAATTCTGCAGTTTCACGCTGAATTCTGCTGTTTCACGCTGAATTCTGCTGATGTGCGTTGTTCAGGCTGACGAACAGGGCAACCACAAGGGTTGCCCCTACGGAATTCTGCGGCAGGCGAGCAGGGCAACCACAAGGGTTGCCCCTACGGAATTCTGCGGCTGACGAACAGGGCAACCACAAGGGTTGCCCCTACGGAATTCTGCGGCAGGCGAACAGGGCAACCACAAGGGTTGCCCCTACGGAATTCTGCGGCAGGCGAGCAGGGCAACCACAAGGGTTGCCCCTACGGAATTCTGCGGCAGGCGAGCAGGGCAACCACAAGGGTTGCCCCTACGGGCGAGCCGGGCACGCCATCGAGAACCGACACGATGAACACGCTACAATCAGCCCGCCTGCCGTTCGTGAATCCGGCTGGTCGCGGTCACCCATACCGGAGACCGCTCGGCAGAACCTGGCGCGTGACACTCCCCGCAGCCGATCGAAGACAAGGGCCAGAGACGACGGATGAACACACCGCCACCAACGCCTGATGACGACCGGGTCGCAAACAGGCACACCGCAATCGGCGTCGGCCTCAACCTCCTCTTGCTGTCCATGATCGGCTACGGGTATTTGCACTCGCGGAGTTACAAGTGGGCCTGGGTGCTCGTCGGCGTACCGATCGTCGTGGTGACGGTCCAGTACGCCTGGCATCTGCTGCGCCCGCGGTCCTGACAGCGCCTGTTGCCGCCATGACGGCGTCAAGCCGCATCGCCGGCCGAACCGGCGCAAGCTTCTTCTGGAACAGACGCGACCAACAACGACGTTTCCTGCCGCATCAGACGCGTGATCAGTCCGAGACCGCCAGTTCGCCGGGGACGATCGGCCGGGTGCGCGGCAGTTTACCGCGGTAGGACAGCCAGCCCACGAACACGAGAATCCCCGTGAACACGACCAGCTTGACAACATCTCCAATTCGTCCGTCTGGCACGACCGACCAGAGCAACCAGAGCACAGGTTGCGCAATGCACATCGCCCACACCGAACCGTAGAAGTATCGCCGCTCGTGCCCTTCGCCTTTCGTCGACGTCTTGACACGCGGCAACTGCCCCAACAGCCCCAACAGGCACACGGCGCCCGCCAGCGGAAAATAGGCCACGTCGTACATCTGACGCAGACTCCATGCGCCGGTCACCACGGCGACCAGCAGTCCTGTCGTGTTGAATACGCCAAACGTAATGACCGCGCTCCACGCGACCGTGTAGCAGAACCGGCGGTACAGCGGATTTGGCAGATCTTCCGTGAATCGGATGATGTACGGCTTCGGCTCACATCCCGGTAGACGGCCGCGAAGAAGCGCGATCCCGGTGCCCGCCAGCACCACGGCCAGCCACACCGCGATCCGCCGGTCGAAACCATTCTCGAAGAGATCGGCAGTGAGAGGACCGGGAAGGATGAAAAAGACAAAGATCCAGATCGGCCAGTGGCTGAACCGATAATACAACTTGTTCCGGGCGCGGAACTTCCGCTCCTCCGAGAACTCGACCGGAACGCCGCCCGCCGTCTCCGGCGCCGCCTTGCGTGTCGTCTGATGTGCTGGTGGTCTCATGGGCCGGTCCGGGCGCCGTGACGCTCCGCCCGCGGACACGCCACCCGCCCGCGGCGCCGCAATGTCACAACGAGAGCGCCGGACAAGACAAAGCCCGAGACCGTTTCCGCTCTCGGGCTTTCGAAATAAATCCCGGCAGTGACCTACTCTCCCACACAGTTACCCGTGCAGTACCATCGGCGGTGGAGGGCTTAACTGCCGTGTTCGGCATGGGAACGGGTGTGACCCCTCTCCTATGACCACCGGGAAACGCCACGGACGAGCCTGCGCCCGCCCGATTCTGTCAAAGAACCCGAAAAAAAAGCCAGACCCCGGACATACGCCGGGCATCCGGCCAACAACCGAATATCCTGCAAACGGCAGCCAATCCTCGCACAAACTCAGTGAAAATGAGGGAAAAGGTCAAGCCTCACGGCTGATTAGTACCAGTTAGCTCAGACCCTCGCGGGCCTTACACACCTGGCCTATCACCTGGTCGTCTTCCAGGAGCCTTCAGGAGCCGAAGCTCGGGAGATCTCATCTTGGGGAGGGTTTCACGCTTATATGCTTTCAGCATTTCTCCCTTCCGAACGTGGCTACCCAGCGCTGCCGCTGGCGCGACAACTGGTACACCAGAGGTCCGTCCATCCCGGTCCTCTCGTACTAGGGACAGCCCCCCTCAAATCTCCTGCGCCCATGGCAGATAGGGACCGAACTGTCTCGCGACGTTCTAAACCCAGCTCACGTACCGCTTTAATCGGCGAACAGCCGAACCCTTGGAACCTGCTACAGCTCCAGGATGCGATGAGCCGACATCGAGGTGCCAAACCTTGGCGTCGATATGAACTCTTGGCCAAGATAAGCCTGTTATCCCCGGCGTACCTTTTATCCGTTGAGCGATGGCCCTTCCATGCGGAACCACCGGATCACTAAGGCCTGGTTTCCCACCTGCTCGACTTGTAGGTCTCGCAGTCAAGCTCGCTTCTGCCTTTGCACTCTCCGGCTGATTTCCAAACAGCCTGAGCGAACCTTCGCGCGCCTCCGTTACATTTTGGGAGGCGACCGCCCCAGTCAAACTACCCGCCTAGCAATGTCCCTGATCTGGATAACAGACCGAGGTTAGGGCGCCAGAGTGCTAAGGGTGGTATCTCACCGTTGACTCCCCGGACCCCAAAAAGCCCGGTTCAAAGTCTCCCACCTATCCTGCGCATAACACGCCAGCACTCACTACTAGGTTGTAGTAAAGGTGCACGGGGTCTTTCCGTCTTGCCACGGGCAACCGGCGTCTTCACCGGTACCACAAATTCGCAGTGCCCCTCGTAGAGACAGCGCTCAGATCGTTGCGCCATTCGTGCAGGTCGGAACTTACCCGACAAGGAATTTCGCTACCTTAGGACCGTTATAGTTACGGCCGCCGTTTACCGGGGCTTCAGTTCAGAGCTTCGGGCGAACCCTAACCCCTCCCTTTAACCTTCCGGCACCGGGCAGGCGTCGGACCCTATACGTCGTTTTCGACTTGGCAGAGTCCTGTGTTTTTAGTAAACAGTCGCCTGAGCCTCTTAACTGCAACTCCTTCACGCTCAGCGGGCACGCCGCATCACGCTAATGGAGCACCCCTTCTTCCGAAGTTACGGGGCGAGTTTGCCGAGTTCCTTTACGAGGGTTCACACTCGCGCCTGAGGATATTCTCCTCGCCTACCTGTGTCGGTTTGCGGTACGGGTACCCGAAAGACTCCTTAGAGGCTTTTCTTGGCAGCGTGGCATCACCCACTTTGCGGCCTTGCGGCCTCGCCATGGCACCTCAGGGTGTCGCGACCCGCCGGATTTTCCTGGCGAGTCCCCCTACATGCCTGAACCTGCACATCCAATCGCAGGCTGGGCTGGCCTCCTGCGTCCCCCCATCGTAATAACGTCTTTCAGGTAGTTCAGGAATATTGACCTGATGTCCATCCGCTACGCCTTTCGGCCTCACGTTAGGACCCGACTAACCCTGAGCGGACGAACCTTCCTCAGGAAACCTTAGGCTTTCGGCGGAGAGGATTCTCACCTCTCTTATCGCTACTTATGCCGGCAGGGTCACTTCTCTGCGCTCCACCAGTTCTTTCGATCTGACTTCTCCGCGCAGAGAACGCTCCTCTACCAGAGACGCATCCCGCAGGATACGTCAATCTACGGCTTCGGTACTGTGCTTGAGCCCCGTTACATTGTCGGCCCGGAACCGCTTGACCAGTGAGCTATTACGCTTTCTTTCAAGGATGGCTGCTTCTAAGCCAACCTCCTGGTTGTCTCGGCGTTTCCAGATCCTTTCCCACTTAGCACAGATTTCGGGACCTTAGCCGGTAGTCTGGGCTGTTTCCCTCTCGACAATGAAGCTTAGCCCCCACTGTCTGACTCCCGGGATATGAGTCGCTGGCATTCGAAGTTTGGTTGAATTCAGTAAGCTTGTGGGCCCCCTAGTCCATCCAGTGCTCTACCACCAGCGCCAACCTCCCGAGGCTAGCCCTAAAGCTATTTCGAGGAGAACGGGCCATCACGAGGTTTGATTGGCCTTTCACCCCTACCCTCAGCTCATCCAAACCGTTTTCAACCGATATTGGTTCGGGCCTCCACGCGGTGTTACCCGCGCTTCACCCTGGCCAAGGGTAGATCACCTCGTTTCGCGTCTACTTCCAGCGACTGAACGCCCTATTCAGACTCGCTTTCGCTGCGGCTCGCTTGATGCTTAACCTCGCCACTGAAAGTAACTAGCCGGCTCATTATGCAAAAGGCACGCGGTCAGGCATGCCGGCGGCGAACCGCCAGTATAGCCCTCCCACTGCTTGTAGGCATACGGTTTCAGGTACTATTTCACTCCCCTAGCAGGGGTTCTTTTCACCTTTCCCTCACGGTACTGGTTCACTATCGGTCGCCAGGGAGTATTTAGCCTTACGAGATGGTCCTCGTAGATTCTCACGGGATTTCCCGTGTCCCGCGATACTCAGGAACCTGCCCAGCGAGCCAGTGCATTTTCGTCTACCGGGCTCTCACCGTCTATGGCCGATCGTCCCAGACCGTTCGACTAACACACTGGTTTGTAACTCGCCGGCCTTGCGGCCAGACAGGCCCTACAACCCCGACGTGCACGCACGCCGGTTTGGGCTGTTCCGCGTTCGCTCGCCGCTACTAGCGGAATCACTGTTGTTTTCTGTTCCTGCAGGTACTGAGATGGTTCACTTCCCTGCGTTGTCTTCTGCGACCTATGTATTCAGTCGCAGATGCCTCGGGATTATCCGGGGCGGGTTTCCCCATTCGGAAATCTCCGGATCAACGCCTGTTTGCGGCTCACCGAAGCTTATCGCAGCTTACCACGTCCTTCATCGACTCCTGGCGCCAAGGCATCCACCGTACGCCCTTAGTAGCTTGACCTTAAACCCTCGAACCTGCTGCCGTCGGTGCGTCGGGGCCGGGCGAACCCGAATCCGAGGCGCCTGCTGCACCAGGTCCAAAGCACACTGCTTGTAGTTTGTGGTCGGAAAAAACTACCGTTTGCAGGATATTCGGTTGTCAAAGAACGGCGCTGACCGTTCGTCCCGCCAGCGCAACAACTGCTGTCCAACACTGTCGCCGCCCCACGGTGCGTACCCGCGGGCCGCGGACAAAGCTGGTGGAGAATACCGGGCTCGAACCGGTGACCTCCTGGTTGCAAACCAGGCGCTCTCCCAGCTGAGCTAATCCCCCAAAAAACGCTCACGCCACAGGGTGGTGGGCCTGGGTAGATTCGAACTACCGACCCCACGCTTATCAAGCGTGTGCTCTAACCAGCTGAGCTACAGGCCCGTTGGCCCACAGCCATTGGACCATCGCCGTGCCGGCTCTCTCAAAACTGGACAGGACGACTCGCGCACCCGTGACACCAGGCCTGACGCCTGATGTCGCCACGCCGGAGCGACGCCCCGACGAGGCCGAAAATCAGATCGATCTGAGGATTCAGGGACGTGCAACCGACCCCTGAAGACTCTAGAAAGGAGGTGATCCAGCCACAGGTTCTCCTACAGCTACCTTGTTACGACTTCACCCCAATCACCAACCATACCTTAGGCGCTTGCGTCCCTTGCGGGTTGGCTCGGCGACTTCTAGTACAGCCAGCTTTCGTGATGTGACGGGCGGTGTGTACAAGGCCCGGGAACGTATTCACCGCGGCATGCTGATCCGCGATTACTAGCGATTCCAACTTCATGCAGGCGGGTTGCAGCCTGCAATCCGAACTGAGACCGGCTTTATGCGATTGGCTTGCCCTCGCGGGTTCGCGACGCTCTGTATCGGCCATTGTAGCACGTGTGTAGCCCCGAACATAAAGGCCATGCTGACTTGACGTCATCCCCACCTTCCTCCGGTTTATCACCGGCAGTCTTCGCAGAGTGCCCAGCCGAACTGATGGCAACAGCGAACAAGGGTTGCGCTCGTTGCGGGACTTAACCCAACATCTCACGACACGAGCTGACGACAGCCATGCAGCACCTCTACGAGTGTCCTTGCGGAAGTCGGCTTTCACCGATGGTCACTCGCACTTCAAGCCCGGGTAAGGTTCTTCGCGTTGCGTCGAATTAAACCACATGCTCCACCGCTTGTGCGGGCCCCCGTCAATTCCTTTGAGTTTCAGCCTTGCGACCGTACTCCCCAGGCGGAATGCTTAATGCGTTAGCTCCGGCACGGCAGGGATCGATACCCGCCACACCAAGCATTCATCGTTTAGGGCCAGGACTACCGGGGTATCTAATCCCGTTTGCTCCCCTGGCTTTCGCTCCTCAGCGTCAAGACCGGTCCAGGATGCCGCCTTCGCCACCGGTGTTCCTCCAGATATCTACGCATTTCACCGCTACACCTGGAATTCCGCATCCCTCTCCCGGCTTCAAGCCGACCAGTATCGGACGCAGTTCCCCGGTTGAGCCGGGGGATTTCACGTCCGACTTGGCTGGCCGCCTACGAGCCCTTTACGCCCAGTAATTCCGAACAACGCTTGCCCCCCCCGTATTACCGCGGCTGCTGGCACGGAGTTAGCCGGGGCTTCCTTTGGCGGTACCGTCAAGCGCACGGGGTATTAATCCGTGCGCCGTTCTTCCCGCCCGACAGGAGTTTACAACCCGAAGATCTTCGTCCTCCACGCGGCGTTGCGTCGTCAGGCTTGCGCCCATTGCGAACAATTCCCTACTGCTGCCTCCCGTAGGAGTATGGGCCGTGTCTCAGTCCCATTGTGGCCGTCCGCCCTCTCAGGCCGGCTACCGATCGTTGCCTTGGTGAGCCGCTACCCCACCAACCAGCTAATCGGACGCGGGTCCCTCTTCAAGCGCCAGGTCTTGCGATCCCCGACTTTGATCACCACCCATCCAAGGGCGGGATGTTATGCGGTATTAGCCCCCCTTTCGGAAGGTTATCCCCCACTCGAAGGCAGGTCACCCACGCGGTACTCACCCGTTTGCCACTCTACTCGCGACCCGAAGGTCACTTTCGCGTACGACTTGCATGTATGAGGCACGCCGCCAGCGTTAATTCTGAGCCAGGATCAAACTCTCAAGTTAAAGACGTGCCTCGGGCCATTCTCGCGAATGACCGTCGGTCCAACTCCAACACGAGAACCTCGATGGCTCTTCGTTGTTCGGTGTTCAATTTGAGTGTCAGGCTGATACTCGACGAGTGTGCTTCGTCGTCCTATCCAGATTTCAAAGAGCCTGCGCCGAGCCGGGTCGCCCCGGTCGTGACGCCCCTGACCCGTAAGTTTCAGTCAGGGAACTTCTGAGGCTATCACATGTGATGCGTCTGTCAACGGTTCAGTGTTATTTTTCACGACTTTTTTTCAGCCGACGGCGAGCAACGAACCCGAACCACCCGGCGCTTGCCCACCTGCAGCACGAACGGCGGCGCCGTGGAGGCGACCCGCCAGCGCCGATCGGTCACGCGCTGGCCGTCGATCCGGACGCTGCCCTGCTCGATCAGTCGGGTGGCGGCGCTGTTCGACTCGGCGAACCCGACACTGACGATCGCGCCGGCCAGTGGGGTGCCTGCCGGCGGTATGGCCACCAACCGTTCCACCAACTCCGAAGGCAGCGCCCCCGCGGCAAACCGGCGCTCGAACTCCTGCTCGGCAGCCTCTGCTGCGCCGGCCGAGTGAAAGTCGGTCACGATGCGGCGCCCGAGGTCGAGCTTGGCCCGCTTGGGATGCAGGTTTCCAGCCGCCACCCGGGTGCGCAGCGCCTCGATCTCCGGCGTCGACAGATCGGTCAGCAACTCGTAGTAGCTCCACATCAGATCGTCAGACACGGACATGACTTTCCCGAACATGTTGTCGGGCGGCTCGGTGATGCCGATATGGTTGGCGGCCGATTTCGACATCTTCTCGACGCCGTCGAGCCCGATCAGCAGCGGCGTGGTCATGACCACCTGCGGCGGCAGTCCGAACGCCGGCATGATGTCGCGCCCCACGTTCAGGTTGAAGAGCTGGTCGGCGCCCCCGAGTTCGACATCCACCTTCAAACTGACGGAATCGTATGCCTGCGCCAGCGGGTACAGAAACTCGTGGATGGCAATCGGCCGCCTGTTGTCGTAGCGCTGGCGAAATTCGCGGCGTTCGAGCATCTGCGCCACGTTGTAGCGCGCCGCCAATCGGATCCACTCTTCGCTGGCAAGCGCACCCAGCCATCGGCTGTTGAATTCGATCACCGTCAGGTCGGGGTCAAGCAACGTGAACACCTGCCGCTTGTAGGTCTCAGCGTTGGCGTCGACCTCCTCCCGGGTCAGCGGCGGACGCGTCTTCGACCTGCCGGTGGGGTCGCCGATCAGGCCGGTAAAGTCGCCGATCAGGAAAATGACGGTGTGGCCCAGGTCCTGAAAGTGCTTCATCTTGCGAATCAGGACGGTGTGCCCGAGATGCAGATCGGGCGCCGTGGGATCGAAGCCCACCTTGATCACCAACGGCTGGCCCGACTGGGCGGCGCCTGTCAGTCTGGATCGAAGCTCGGATGCGCGGACGACGTCCACGCATCCCTTCGTCAGATATGCAAGCTGCTCTGGAACGGCCCCCGGACGCGCAGACATCGGATCAGTGTACCCGAGAACCGTCGGGTCAGGCGCCCGCGGAAATCAGCGGCGGAGAAAGCGGCGACCCTCGACTCGCCACCCCCCGTCGAGCACGATCGCGATCGCCTGCGGATAGATACGGTGCTCTTTGGTAAGAATCCGTGCGGCCAGCACGTCCGGCGTGTCGGCGTCGTCGAGCGGCACGGCCGCTTGCAGCACGATGGGGCCGGCGTCCAGATCCCTGGTCACGATATGCACGGTCGCGCCGGCCACCTTGACCCCGTGTTCCCAGGCCTGTCGTTGACCGTGAAGACCAGGGAACGCCGGCAGCAACGAGGGGTGTACGTTGAGGATGCGATTGGGAAACGCCTCGACGCACCTGGCGCCGAGCAGACGCATGAACCCGGCCAGGCAGACCAGTCGGACCTTGTAACGTTCCAGGGTCGCCACCAGCGCGTCGTCGTACTCGTCGCGCGATGCATATCGCGTGTGATCGAGGACCACGGTGTCGATACCGGCCCCGCGCGCACGCGCCAACCCCGCCGCGTCCTTCCGGTTGGAAATCACCACCACGATGGTCGCGTCGAGCCGGCCGGACGCGATCGCGTCGATGATCGCCTGCAGGTTGCTGCCGCGTCCCGAGATAAGGACGCCCAGCCGCCGGTCGTCAGTCATCGCGCATCACACGTATCTCACCTCGCCATCGCCGGTCGTGACCTCCCCGATGACGCTCGCGCCAGTCTCGCCCTCGCGCTCGAATGCCGCGAGCAGCGACGTTGCGTCTCCCGGCTCGCACACGACCGCCATGCCGATCCCCATGTTGAACGTCCGGAACGCTTCCCTGGCGGGCAGCGCGGCATGCCTCTGCAGGAAGCTGAACACTGGCGGCGGCGACCAGGCGCCGCGGTCGATCGTGACCGCCGCGCCATCCGGCAACACACGCGGCAGATTCTCGGTCAACCCCCCGCCGGTGATGTGAGCCAGCCCCTTGATCACGCCCGGACGGTCCGCCAGTACGGGACCGAGCAACCGCAGGTAGGACCGGTGAGGCCGCAGCAGCACGTCGCCAACGGCGCCGTCCAGCCCCTCGGGGCACGAGTCTGGCGTCAATCCGAGCTTCTCGAACACGATATGCCGGGCCAGCGAATACCCGTTCGTATGCAATCCGCTCGAACGCAGTCCTACGATCAGGTCGCCCGGCCGGATACGACGACCGTCAATCAGCCGCGGCCGATCCACCAGACCGACGACGAACCCGGCCAGGTCGTACTCACCGTCAGCATAGAAACCAGGCATTTCGGCGGTCTCGCCGCCCAGCAGCGCGCATCCGTTCGCCCTGCAGGCTCGGGCCAGTCCCTCCACGACCTCGGCAGTCACCGCCGGCGCCAGACGCCCAATCGCGAAATAGTCCAGAAAGAAGAGCGGCGCCGCACCCTGCACCAGAATATCGTTGACGCAGTGGTTCACCAGATCGATGCCGACCGAATCGTGACGGCCGGTGCGAAAAGCGACTTTCAGCTTGGTCCCGACGCCGTCGGCACTGGACACGAGCACCGGGTCGCTCATGCCGGTCACGTTCGGCCGGAACAGTCCGCCGAAGCTGCCGATGTCTGACAGCACCCCGGCGGTGAAGGTGCCGCGGGCGAGCTTGCGAATGCGCCGCACCGCTTCGTTGCCGGCGTCGATGTCGACGCCGGCCGACTTGTAGTCGACCGCTGCTGCCGACGCCCGGCGCTCGTCGGCGCCCTCGACCGGTCCGGACTCAGCCATCAGAACTCGAGCACCTTGAGCAGCTCGTCCATGACCTGCCGCGGCCGGGACCCCGCCGCCGCCGCCCAGAAGCCGGTGCGGACGGTCATGAAGAATCGCTCCTCTTCAAGGTCTTCGTCGAGCATGTCGAAGCCATCGCGCAGCACCAGTGCGGCCGCGGGCAAGTCGGCCCCGGTTTCCAGGTGGCGCAGCACCGTTGCCGGGTGCCGCATGGCCAGCGTGCCCAGCACGAGCGCCAGGGCATCGCGCGCGGCTGGTTCGGCGGTGATCGCCACATCGAACAGCGCCTGCATCGCCTCGGCATCGCCGGTAGACGCGAGCACCCCCAACCCGGCCGCCGCCGAGCGCAGGAGATCGATCTGGTCGCCTGCGGCAGCCGCGTATCGCAACGAGTCGGACACGAACCTGACATGCTGGTCGCGATCCGTCCCCAGTGCCGCCACGGCGGCTGACACCATCGGTTCCAGCTCGGGGTCGACACCCTGGAGCGCCGCAACGGTCCGGAGGGCGCGCGCATCGCCAATCCTGGCCAGCGCGAGCAGCGCATCGTCCTGCAGGGGTCCCGCCTCCATGGCAATCCGCATCAGCGGATCGAGCGCGTAGTCGGCGCCGCGGTCCCCGAGCGCCTCGATCACGGCGCCGCGAAAGAAGTCGACCCCGCGATCGATGTCAGAGACGAGTCGTTGACGAATCTGCGGATCGCCGTCGTGGGCCGCGAGCGCGCGAATCAGGGCCGGTCGCACGAACTCCGAGGTCTCGATCTCGAGGGCCTCGAGCAAGCGGGCCGCCATACCGGCGTCCGGGGCATGCTCGAAGTACCCGTAGGCCACCGCCCGCAACCGATCGTTCGGGTCATCGAGCACTTCGCGCACCGCCGTTCTGGCCTCCAGTCCTCCGAAGCCGACCAGCAGCACAAGGGCGCGGAACCGGACGTACCCATCGTCGTGGTCCCGCACCGCGGCCGCCAGCGCAGGTCTGGCCTGCTCGACGGGAGTGCGCCGCACGATGCTGCTGGCGGCGGTGCGGGTGGCATAGTCGAAGTCGCCGAGTTCATCGATGGCGCTCCGCAGCACCTGCTCGTCCAGCGGCGGCGGCTGCACCTCGCCGAACAGCAGCGCCGCGCTCAGCCCGCCGATGGCCACGAGCGGCGCCGTCATCCCTGGTCACCAGGCAGCTTCAGCGCCATTTGCATGTACGCCTCGGCGTCCTTTGGCGCTTCGACCGGATATTCCCCGGTGTAGCAGGACGTGCAGTAGTCGCCGCTGCGGGGTCCCACCGCCTGCCGCAGCCCTTCCAGGCTCAGATAGGCGAGCGTGTCCGACTTCACGAACTCGCGGATCTCTTCGATGGTGTGCGTCGAACCGATCAGTTCGGACCGGCGCGGGGTATCTATCCCGTAGTAGCAGGGCGACACCGTCGGAGGACAACTCACGCGCATGTGAATCTCGCGGGCGCCCGCGGCACGAATCATGCCGACGATCTTGCGGCTTGTCGTGCCGCGCACAAGCGAGTCGTCCACCAGGATCACCCGCTTGTTCTCCAGAATGCTGCGAACCGGATTCAGCTTTACCCGGACCCGGAATCCGCGAATCTCCTGTTGCGGAGCGATGAAGGACCGACCCACGTAGTGATTCCGGATGAGCCCCATCCGAATCGGCAACCCCGATTCTTCGGCGAACCCCACCGCCGCGCACATGCCCGAGTCGGGAATCGGCACGACGACATCGGCGTCGACGGGCGCCTCGCGGGCCAGCAGCCGGCCGAGATTCGTACGCACCTCGTTCACGCTCGCGCCGAAGACCACGCTGTCCGGCCGCGCGAAGTAGACATGTTCGAAGACGCAATGAGACAGTTGCGCCGGCTGAAACGGCCGATACGAGCGCGCGCCGTCGCGCCCGATGACCAGCACCTCGCCCGGTTCCACGTCCCGCGTGTAGGTCGCCCCGATCAGGTCGAGCGCACAGGTCTCCGAGCAGACCACCGTCGCGTTGCCGAGCGTGCCGACGACCAGCGGGCGGAACCCGTGCGGATCCCGCACCGCGATCAGGTAATCCTTGGTAAGCAGTACGAGCGAGAACGCGCCGTGCACCTGCGCCACCGACTCGACGATGGCGTCCTGCGGCGAGGACTCCCGCGACCGCGCGTAGAGATGCAGCACGACCTCCGTGTCGCTGCTGGTCTGGAAGATGTGCCCCTGCCCCACCAGATAGGAACGCAACTCGGTCGCGTTGATGATGTTGCCGTTGTGGCACAGGGCGATCTCGCCGTGCACGCAATCGATCAGAATCGGCTGCGCGTTGACGATGCAGCTATCGCCGGCGGTCGAATAGCGGACATGCCCGATGGCGGAATCGCCGACCATCGACGTCAGCGCGTCTTCATCGAACGCCTCCGACACCTGTCCCATGGCCCGGGTCAGTTGCAGGCGCCCCCCGTCGGTCGTGGCGATCCCGGCGCTCTCCTGCCCCCGGTGCTGCAGGGCGTACAGGCCGAGCTTCGTCAAGCCCGGCGCCTCGGGATGCCCATAGATGCCGAACACGCCGCATTCGTCCTTGAACTTGTCTTCGTCCATGTCGACCGAGGGTCTCGCGACCCCCACCTCACATTGCCGGAATCCGGCGGACCCGATCAGACCGCGGCATCACCGATCGCTGTGGCGGACGCAACGGCGACCGCGGGCGGCGCGTCGAAGTGCCGTGCAAACCCGTGTCCCCACGCCTGTTCAGCGGCATCCAGTCCTATCGCGGCGACAGTGACATCGGATACCGCGACACTGATACGGTCGCCTCCCGTCCGACCCACCACTGCCGCCGGCACCCGCAGCGCCCGCGCGCGAGACAGCAGCCTCTCACGCGCAGCGCCGGCCGCGGACACGACGACGCGCGACGGCGCCTCACCGAACAGCAAACGCACGACGCCGAACTTGTCATTCGGGTCCACTGTTCCGGCCAGATCGACCGCGGCCCCGATGCCGCCCGCCTCGATGCAGCATTCGGCCAGGGTCACCGCGAGACCGCCCTCGGCGCAGTCATGCGCCGAACCAATCCAGCGTGCCGCCGCGGCCTCCACGAGCAACGCCTGCAGTGCACGTTCGCGGTCCAGATCGACCGGGGCCGGACGACCGCGCACCAGGCCGTGCGCCATTTTCAGGTACTCGCTGCCGCCCAACGCCCCCGCTGCATCGCCGAGCAGCACGATGTCGAGATCGGGTGACGGGAACACCCGTGTCAGCACCCGGCTCACGTTATCGAGCAGGCCAACGACGCCCAGCACCGGGGTCGGATAGATCGCCAGTCCGTCGGTCTCGTTATAGAGACTGACGTTGCCGCCGGTAATCGGAATATCGAGCGCCCGGCACGCCTCCGCGATGCCGTCCACGGCCTGGGCGAATTGCCACATGATCTCCGGCCGCTCCGGATTACCGAAATTGAGGCAGTTCGTGGCGCCGATCGGGGTGGCCCCGGCGCACGCGACATTCCGCGCCGCCTCGCTGACGGCCAGCCGGCCTCCCTCGGCGGGATCGAGATAACAGTGACGACCGTTCCCATCGACCGAGAACACCAGTGCGCGATCGGTGCCCTTGATCCGCACGACCCCGGCCCCAAGCCCAGGCAGCACCACGGTATTCGTGCGAACCATGTGGTCGTATTGCCGATACACCCAGCGCTTGCTGGCGATCACCGGTGTCGACAACAGGTCGAGCCACACCTGGTCCAGATCGGTGGGAGCCGGAACCGCCGAGAGATCGAGCTGCTGCGCGGCGTCGAGCGCCGCGGGCCGTTCGGTCGGCCGGTCATAGAGGGGGGCGCCGTCGGCCAGCGCCCGATTCGAGATCTCGGCCACCACCTCGCCGTGATTCCGAATCCGCAGCAGACCGTCGCCGGTCACCTCCCCGATACGGACCGCGTGCAGATCCCACTTTTCGAAGACCTGCTCCACCTCAGCCTCGCGACCGCGCGTCGCCACCAGCAGCATCCGTTCCTGAGATTCCGACAACATGATCTCGTACGGCGTCATGCCGGTCTCGCGCTGCGGCACGAGCGACACATCGATGTCTATCCCGGCGTCGCCGCGCGCGGCCATCTCGCAGGTCGAACAGGTCAACCCCGCCGCACCCATGTCCTGGATACCGACCAGCGCATCACTCTGCAGCACCTCGAGACAGGCCTCGAGCAGCAGCTTCTCCATGAACGGATCGCCCACCTGCACCGCAGGTCGCTGCTCCGCCGAATGCTCGTCGAATTCGGCCGAGGCCATCGTGGCGCCGTGAATGCCATCGCGCCCGGTCTTCGCGCCGACGTAGTACACCGGATTCCCGGCGCCGGACGCGAGCCCCTTGGCGAGCCGGTCTGCCCTGGCGACGCCAAGACAGAACACGTTCACCAGCGGATTGCCGGCATACCCCGGCTCGAATGCGATCTCGCCGCCCACGGTCGGAATGCCGATGCTGTTGCCGTAGCCGGCAATGCCCGCCACGACGCCGTCGACGATTCGTCTGGTCTCGGGGTTCTCGAGCTGGCCGAACCTGAGCGAGTTCAGCAGGGCAATCGGGCGCGCACCCATCGTGAAGATGTCACGAATGATCCCGCCGACGCCGGTCGCCGCGCCTTGATAGGGCTCGATGAACGATGGGTGATTGTGCGATTCGATCTTGAACACGGCGGTCAGGCCATCGCCGATGTCGACCGCACCGGCGTTCTCGCCAGGCCCCTGCACGACCCGCGGACCACGGGTGGGGAACCGGCGCAGATGCAATCGCGAGCTCTTGTAGCTGCAATGCTCGGACCACATGACTGAGAATATCCCGAGCTCGGTGATCGTCGGCTCACGCCCGAGAATATCGATCAGCCGTCGATACTCGCCGGGGCTCAACCCGTGCGCGTCGATGGTCGCTCGCTCGATGGGCATGGAGAATTCGCCAAGCCTTCTTCGTTTGCAATTTCGTCACGCGGCGCCGGCAGAAACAATTGCGCCAACGACCGACTCCAGCACGACGCGGCCGTCCGCACTCCCGAGCATCGACTCGCAGGCGCGCTCGGGATGCGGCATCAGACCCACGACGTTCCGTCCCCGATTGCAGATCCCCGCGATGGCCCGGGTGGACCCGTTGGGATTGCACTCCACAGAGAGCGATCCATCCGCGCCGCAATAACGAAAAACTACCTGCCGATTCGCTTCGAGCGCCGCGATCGTGTCGGGCGCGGCATGGTAGTTGCCCTCGCCGTGTGCAATCGGCAGCGACAACACCTGCCCTGACCTGGCGCCGGAAGTAAACGGAGTGTCGGTCTGCTCGACCCGCACAGAGACATGCTGGCAGAGGAACTTCAGACTGTGGTTGCGCAGCAACGCGCCCTCCAGCAGTCCGGCCTCGACGAGTACCTGAAACCCGTTGCAGATGCCGATGACCGGCCCGCCCGCGTTCGCGAACTCGCGAATCGGCGCCATGATCGGTGAAAAACGAGCGATCGCGCCCGTGCGCAGGTAGTCACCGTACGAGAAGCCACCCGGCAGGATGACCGCATCGGCGCACCGCAAGTCGGTGTCCTTGTGCCAAATGAACTCTGCCTGCTGCCCCAGGACGTGCTTCGCGGCGTGATAGGCGTCGTGATCGCAGTTGGAGCCGGGAAACACGACGATCGCGAACTTCATCGGCGAGCACCCCCTCCCATTACCGCGGCTCCCCGCCACGGTCTCCGTCGACCTCCACGCGGTAGCCCTCGATGACCGGATTGGCCAGCAGCTTGTCGGCGACTTCGGCCACCGTCGTCCGCGCGTCGTCGGCCGAACGGGCCTCGACCTCGAGCTCGAAGTACTTGCCCTGCCTGACGTCCCGCACGGCGGTATAGCCCATCGACTGCAACGCATCCACGATTGTCCGCCCCTGCGGATCGAACACGGATGGCTTCAGGGTCACGAACACTCTGGTCTTCACGCCTCCTCCGTTCACTGGCTAGCAGCCCGTGGCAAAAGCCCCGCTGCATTCGATCGACGCTGCATCCCGCTGCGCATCGTTGTTCATCGGTCAAATACTGCCGGTATTTTCCCTCTTCTCGCCTTGCTCAGCGGGCGCATCGCCGATCTCGGTGCAGCGCGGGGTTTCACCACGGGCTGTCAGCGCGTCCGCCCGGCTCCGGGGACGCGGTCTCGGGCTGCGGCGCGCCGGCCAGCACCCGATCCACGAGAGGACCGACATGCCGCAGTTGCCGGTCGAGGTCGAACGCACGTTCGAGATCGTCGCGGGACAACACCGCCATGACCTCGGAATCTTCCGCCAGCAGCGTCTTGAAGTCGAGCCGTTCATCGTGCGACCGCATGGCGGCGCGCTGCACCCACCGATACGCCCGTTCCCGCGACACACCGCGCTGGGCAAGCTCCAGCAGCACCGTGCCCGAGAAGACGATGCCCCGCGACCGCTCGAGGTTGTCTCGCATCCTGTCGGGATGCACAACCAGCGCCCGGACGATGCGGGTAAACCGCCGCAGCATGTGGTC
Organism: Vicinamibacterales bacterium; assembly: GCA_965220695.1. GTDB lineage: Bacteria > Acidobacteriota > Vicinamibacteria > Vicinamibacterales > UBA8438 > UBA9620. The sequence goes on from OZ244838.1 coordinate 3,555,277, forward strand.
GAGCACGATGAAGCTGTCGGGAATCACCACCCGCTCGACCGAGGAGTGCGAGATGTCACGTTCGTGCCACAACGCCACGTTCTCGAACGCCGCCATCGCGTTCGCACGCAACAGCCGCGCCAGTCCCGTCAATTGCTCGCACCCGATCGGGTTCCGCTTGTGGGGCATCGCCGACGATCCCTTCTGTCCCTTGGCGAACCCCTCCTCCACCTCGCCGATTTCCGTTTTCTGGAGACCGCGCACCTCGAGCGCGAACTTCTCCAATGACGCACCGGTCACCGCGAGCGCCGCCATCAACTCTGCGTGCCGGTCGCGCTGAATCACCTGCGACGCCACGGGTGCCGGGGTCAGACCCAGCTCGTTGCAGACTCGCTGCTCGATCTCCGGCTCGAGATGCGCGTAGGTCCCGACCGCGCCTGAAATCTTGCCGACGCTGATCGTGTCGCGGGCCACCGTGATCCGCCGGCGGTTCCGTTGCAACTCGGCGTACCACAACGCCAGCTTCAAACCGAACGTCATCGGCTCGGCGTGCACGCCATGCGTACGTCCGATCATCGGCGTATCGCGATGCTCCCGTGCACGGTCCCCCACCGCCTCGAGCAACTCCGCGACGTCGCCGAGAATCAGCCCGCACGCCTCCCGCATCTGAAGCGCCAGCGCCGTATCCAGCACGTCCGACGACGTAAGCCCGAAATGCAGCCAGCGGGCAGACGGTCCTACCTGCTCGGCCACTGCCGTGGTGAACGCGATCACGTCGTGCTGCGTCGTCTGCTCGATCTCGTCGATCCGTTCGGCACGCACGCCGCCACACGCGGCGATGTCCCGAGCCGCCTCCTCGGGCACCAGACCGGTCGCCGCCATCGCGCGGGCCGCCGCCGCTTCGACCCGCAGCCACGTGTCGTATTTCCGTTGCTCCGCCCAGATACGGCCCATCTCCGGGCGGGTGTAGCGGGGAATCATGTGCGGTCCGTCTCCGTCCTCCGCGCCAGCCGTCCGAGATCTACTGTCTCCGCCACGCGATCCTGATGCGACACCACGATACGGACGTTGTCACGCCCCGCTGCCCGCAACGCTTCGCGGCAGGTCATCTCCGCGATCTCCGGAAGGTTGTTCACCCGGCTCAGATGCGCCAGCACCAGACACTGCGCCTGCGGTCCCAGGTGGTCGCGTACGAACATCGCCAATGCCTCGTTCGACAGATGCCCGCGCGCACCGCTGATCCGCGATTTCATCGCCTGCGGATACGGCCCGACACGCAGCAGTTCAGCGGCGTGATTCGATTCGATGACCAGCACGCGGCAGTCCCGGAACCGCTCTCGCATGCCCGGCGTCACCGCACCCATGTCAGTCGCGTATCCAATCGTCCCCTCGTGCGTTTCGATGACGAACGCCACCGTACCAGCCTCGGCGTCGTGCGGCACGTCGAACGGCGTGAAACGAAACCCGCAGATCTCGCTTGTGGTCTCACACGCCAGATCGCCCCAGGCCGCGACATCGGACGTCGTCCAGGCCGCGCGAATCGCGGCCGTGGCATGCACCGGCACTCCGTACTTCCTCGAGAAGAGCGCCGCACCGCGTGTGTGGTCCCCATGCGCGTGCGTGATGACGACTGCACCGATGTCCCGCGGTGACACGCCGATTCCAGCCAGGCGCCGCGTCACCTCGCGACAGCTCAGTCCGACATCGATCATCACGTGCCGGTCGACCCCCTGGAGCAAGGTGGCGTTCCCCGCGCTCCCACTACCGAGCACCGTCAACCGAGTCCCGATGACCTTCTCCAACCGGCGTCCGCGCGCCGCCCGCGGTGGCACCGTCTTTCGGCGCCGCTCCCGCGGGCCAGCCTCAGACCAGTGCAAGCTGCCCTGCACGCAGATCCAGCCCCCCGACCGGCCCGAGCACCGTGGCGGCAACGCTCTCGGGCAGAAACAGGTCGCGTGCGACCCGCATGATGTCGTCGACCGTCACGCTCTCGACGCCGCTCAAGGTGTCGTCGATCGTGAACTGCCGGCCGAAGTACATCTCCTGCCGGGCCAGATGCGACATCCGGCTCGACGTACTCTCGAGATTGAGCACGACGCTGCCCTTGAGATGATCCTTGGCCCGCGCCAGCTCGGCCGCTTCAATCGGCGTGTCCCGCAGCGCCTGCAACTCCGCCACGATGAGATCGACCACCTCGACCACGGCGCCGGCGTCGCATCCGGCGTAGATCGTAAATGCCCCGCCGTCCTTGTAGGACACGAGACCGCTGCTGACGGCGTAGGCGAGTCCTCGATTCTCACGGATGTTCTGGAAGAGACGGGAGCTCATGGTGCCCCCCAGCACGTCGTTCAGCACGTAGCAGACATAGCGGTCGTCGTGCTGTTGCGGATACCCGCCCACGCCGAGGCAGATGTGACACTGTTCGAGCGCCTTGTCGCGCACCTGCAATCCAGGTTGCGCCGACGGCGCGCTGGTGTCGACCTGCCCACGGTTGGCCGGAATGCCGCCGAACGCCTCACCCACGAGATCCCGCAGCGCCGCGTGGTCGACATTGCCCGCGACGGCGATCACCAGGTTGCCGGCGGTGTATACCCCGCCGAAGTACTCACGCAGATTGGCGGCGTCAAACGCGGCGACGGTCGCCGGCACGCCGAGAATCGGCCGGCCCAGCGGATGGCCGGACCAGAATCGCTGGGTGAACAGCTCGTACACGAGATCGTCGGGCGTGTCCTCCACCATCTTGATCTCTTCCAGCACGACCTTCTTTTCTTTCTCGATGTCCTTGGCGGCAAACGCGGGGTTGCGCAGCAGATCGGCCAGCACGTCGACCGCCCGAGGCAGGTGCTCGTCAATCACCTTCACGTAGTAGCTGGCACATTCCTTGGCGGTAAACGCGTCGAGCTGCCCGCCGATCGAATCGATCTCCTGGGCGATGTCCCGCGCGCTTCGGCGCGCGGTGCCCTTGAACAGCATGTGCTCGACGAAGTGCGCGACGCCCGAACGCCTGGCGCTCTCGTGCCGGGAGCCACGGGTCAACCAGGCCCCGAAGCTGACCGAGCGCACTTCGGGCATCGATTCAGTGAACAGGCGTAATCCGTTGTCGAACTGCTCGCGAACAATCATCCTGAATGGCAGCCTGCCTGCCGCAGGCCGGACGACGGCCACGTGTCAACGATTAACTCACTGTACAAAAAGGACTTAAGAGGTATCAGCAAGGCGATGATGATACCACGCGAGCCTATGCCGTATCAACCGCCCCGGTACGCGCCGCACTGCACCCACCCGGCGTCTGACCGCGTGCTACTGTTAGCCGATGCCTGACGGGAAACAGGATCTGTCCGAACTCGAGCCGGCCGAACTCGAGACGGTCGTGTCAGCGCTCGGCGCCGAACGCTTTCACGCGCGCCAGATCTTTCGCTGGATCCACCGTCGAGGTTGCGAGCGCTTCGACGGCATGACCAACCTTTCACTGGGTCTGAGGTCACAGCTCGAGCACGCCTGCATCATCGCGACTCCGGCGGTCACCTCGCGTGAATGCTCGTCGGACGGCACGCAGAAATTCCTGTTCACGCTGGCCGACGGACGCACCATCGAGTCGGTGTTCATCCCGGACACGCCGGCGCTGACCTTCTGCGTGTCCACGCAGGTCGGGTGCGCGATGCAGTGCGGGTTCTGCCTGACCGGCCGGATGGGGCTGGCGCGCAATCTGACCGCCGGGGAAATTGCCGGACAGGTGCGCGTGCTCGCCCGGGAGCTCGATCTGCAGGATCGACGGTTCAACATCGTCTTGATGGGCATGGGAGAACCGTTGCACAACTATGACGCGACGATGAAGGCGCTCCGCATCCTGTCCGCACCTGACGGGCTGGCGCTCACGCAACGGCGGGTGACCCTGTCGACGGTTGGCATCCTGCCGGCGCTGGCCCGGTTGGGCGACGAACCGTGGATCCCGAATCTGGCCGTCTCGCTGCATGCCACAACCGATCGGGTGCGGCACGAACTGGTTCCGACCAGCCGCAGGCAGCGCCTGGCCGATCTGGTCACCGCCTGCCGCCGGTTTCCGCTGAAGCACCGCGAGCGGATCACGTTCGAGTACGTCCTGCTGCGCGGCGTCAACGACACGGCGGGCGACGCCGCCCGACTCGTACGGCTGCTGCATGGATTGCGGGCGAAGGTGAACCTGATTCCGCTGAACGAGGCGGCGGGCATCCCCTTTTCGCGCCCCTCGGACCGGCAGGTGGACCGCTTCGCCCGCAGCCTGGCCCGTGGCGGCGTGACCGTCTCGGTTCGCAAGAGCCGCGGCCGTGATATCCGCGCCGCGTGCGGCCAATTGATCGTCGACGGCGGGCCACGGCGCTCGACCGGCCAGCAGGCGGCCGACCTCCTGTCGCTGTAGCCGGCCTATTGGATCTCGCCAGCAAGCGGTTCGGCGCTGGTGAGGCGGACGCGGACACGCTCGTTGCCGCCGTGGCCGGCCGGCACCGTCACCTTCAGATAGTTGTCGGTCAGCACCACCGTCCCGCCCTCGAGCGTCAGCCCGGGCCGCAGCGTGCCAACCTGATCGGCCCGGAACCGCACCGCGCGTGCGGCGCCGATCTCGCGCAGCGCGCGCGCCCGCTCACGAACGACCGGCCCCGCGACCCGATCGGGCAAACCCGCGGCCTCGGTGCCCGGGCGTGGAGAGTAGGGAAAGACGTGGACATAGGTCAGGGGACTGGTCGCCAGGTACTCCAGCGTCTGCTGCGCGTCCGACTCGCGCTCACCGGGAAACCCGGCGATCAGATCCGAGCCGATGCCGGCCTGCGGCAGCCGATCGCGAATCCGGTCCACGACACGGCGATAGGTCTCCAGCGTGTAGGGACGCCGCATTCGTCGCAGCATCGAATTGCTGGCGTGCTGCAGCGGCAGGTGGAAATGAGGCGCGAAACGCCCGCTGGCCGCCACCAGGTCCACCAGCTCGAACGAGCAATCCATCGGCTCGAGCGAACTGATCCGGAACGTCACCGCCGACGAATGCGCGTCGAGCGCGTGCAGCAGGGCGAGCAGACTGGAGGCCGGCGCCTGATCGCGGCCATACGATCCCAGATGCACCCCGGTCAGCACAATCTCGTTGAACCCGCTCTCGGCGGCGTGCCGCACGGCGGTCATGACGTGCGCCAGGTCCAGGCTGCGGCCACGGCCGCGCGTCGACGGGATGATGCAGTAGGCGCACGGTTGATCACAGCCCGTCTGCACACGCAGCATGAAGGCGACGCGCCCCACGATCCCGGGCGACACCAACGCGCCACAGGCTCCGGGACCATCACCGAATCGGTCGGCGGTGGTCTCGACGCCCGAGAGCACGTGATCCACCACCCTGTGCTTCTCGTCGTTCGGGACAACCGTGGCCGAACCGGGGAGATCCAGGAGCTCCCGCGGGTCCCGCGACGCATAGCACCCCGTCGCAACCACCTGCGCCTCAGGATTCACCCGGTGCACCCGCCGCAGCGTCTGGCGAGCGCCCTGGTCGGCCGTCGCGGTCACCGAACAGGTGTTGACGACCACCACGTCGGCCTCGTCGACCGGGGCCCTCGCGCCGCCCCGCGCACGGAGCTGCATCTCGATCTGCAGCGAGTCTGCCTGGTTGACACGGCACCCGAAGGTGGCAATCGCGTATCTCACTGGAAATCCTTTGTCTGACCCGCCGGACCGTCAGAAGCGTAACCGGAACAGGGTCCACACCGCCGAGATGAAATCCCGCCAGTTGATCTTCTTGCCCGCGGCGTAGGCCCGGCCCGCATAGAAGATCGGCACTTCGACAATGCCTACCCCCTTCCGCAGCAGTCTGGCCGTCAATTCCGGTTCGATATTGAACCGGTCGCTCGTCAGAGGCAGGGCCACGACGACGTCTCGCGCGAACAGCTTGTAGCAGGTCTCCATGTCCGTCAACGAGGCGCCGTAGAGCAGGTTCGTGAGCCGCGTCAGAATGACGTTCCCGGCTCGCTGCGTAAAGAACATCCGCGGGTTGTTCCCGAGAAAGCGCGAGCCGTAGACCACCTGGGCGCCCTGCTCGATCACCGCCGCGAGCAGCTTCGCATAGTCGCGGGGATCGTACTCGAGGTCGCCATCCTGGATGACGACGTACTCGCCGGTCACATGCTCCAATCCTGTGCGGACGGCGGCGCCCTTTCCCCGATTGCGCACGTGACGGTGAAACGCCACCCGCTCGGGCCGCCCGCGGAGCCACTCTTCGATCAGTTGGGCCGTGCCGTCCGTCGATCCGTCGTCGACCACGATCATTTCCTTGTCGCATTCGACGGCGAGCACCCGGTCGAGCACCTCGGCAATCGTCTCCCTTTCGTTGTACACGGGAACGATGATGGAAAGTCGCGACGGCGCATCAACCGGAGTCACCGGAAGCATGACCACTCCCATGGCTGATTGGTCGCGACCGGTATGAGCCCCTTTCGTGCCAACACCTGATACCCCGGATCCTCTAGTACGGCAGTGCCTAGCAGCCCGTGGTGAAACCCCGCGTTGCACCGAGATCTGGTCGTAACAATGCCGCGCCCGGCCAGCGCAAGGCGCGACGAGGGAGCAAATTTGGGCATTTGTGACCGAGGAGCAACGCCGCCCGGCGGGATGCAACGCCGATCGAATGCAGCGGGGCTTTCACCACGGGCTGCTAGACTCGACTCGCTCGCAATGGTGTAGTTGGCGTGCAGATAGTCGTCAATCAACGGGTAGTCCTGTCGAAAGAACGTATACGAAGACAGCTCGATGAACACGAGTGGCACCGACTGCGCATCGAGCCGGCTCAGGATTCGCTGTTGCTGCCGGTGTTCCGACCAGTGTCCACCGAAGAACACGACCATCCCGCCGGCGAAGCCCCTCGCCGCGTAGGTATACAACTCCGGCATGAACCACGTCGCCAGAATACGGTCGTCGGTTTCGGTGCAATCCCGCGCGTAGTGCACCAGGCCTGCATGCCGGACCGCTACGATCGCACCGGCAGGCGGCGAACACGCCCGCCGCACCGAGCCGAACCTCTCGCGTGAGCGCGAGGGTTTGCCGGGCTGGTCGAACCAGATTCGGGGAAGGACCGAGGGGCGCGCCGCCGAGCGCGCCGACCGGCCCGCTCGGCTCCGTCGATCGTTTCATCGCGAGAACGCCGTCAGCAGACGATCGGTTCTGGCAACCCGTAGCTTCCGCCCCGATGCACTCGCCTGATGCTGCATTGCGGCCGGACGGCGTTGTTCCCCTGTCGCCCCTGCCCAATATATCCCAACGTCCCGACCCGCCAGCCGCATCCGCATGGCGCTCGGCGCCCCGCGGGTATGGATCATGAACTGTCGAACTCTCCACGCGATGTGCAGGCTGGTATTATTCATGGCCTGACGATCAGACTGCGTTCCTGACGCCGGACCAGTGCCCGTTCCGGAGTCTCATGCAAACCAGTGGATTGAGAACTCTGAATCGTGTCCGCGAATGCGTATGACGCCGCCGCGCTGGACGCCCAACGAGGGTTCTTCGCCCGCGCTCTGGGTCAATTGCCACGGAGATCCCACGGCAACGGCGTGCCACACCAGCAAACGGTGCTGGCTGCCGAGTTGCTTCACCACACCGGCAAGATTCAGGCCGCAAAAAAGGAAGCGAACAAGATTCTCGCCGCGCAGGGCGTCCCGAGGGCGCTGACGTCGCGGTGCCTCGTGGTCGTCGGCATGTGCGCGTTGGAGGCGGGTGAGCTGCGGCATGGTATCGGCCTCCTGCGCAAGGCTGTACGCGCATGCCAAGATACGCGGGACACGGAGGCGCGCTGTCATGCGATGTTGTGCCTGCTTGCCGGATCGAGCGACGTATCCACTTCAGGCTCCCTCGCATCGCTGACGTTGGATATCAGACAATTGGCGAGTCAGCTCGGACTCACCACGCACAGCATTCGTCTGCATTTGATCCTGGGTCGGGCGGCGGGAAGGCACGGTCAAATCGAGCAGGCCGGCAATCACCTGCTAGCGGCTCGACGTGTACTGGATTCGGAAACGAATCCATGGCTGGAGGGGCGCTGCTTCCTGGACACCTCGATAGTCGCATGTCTCCGGTCCGACCATGAAGACGCACTGGTATCCGCGAAGCGTGCGCTCGCGTGTGCGCTGAAGTCGGGGCACCAGAAAACGCACGCCGAAACGCTCGGGCACCTCGGTTCACTCCATTTGAACGAGGGCAACGTCTCCAAGGCGGATCATTTCTTTATCCGCTGTTCGCGCATCGAGTCCAAGGACACCGAAGTGGTATCTGCGCTGCTGGATGGGCGCGCACAGTTGGAGCTGTTCAGGGGCCGCTATCGGGAGTGCGAAGCTCTTCTCGACAAATTGGACGCTCAACGTTCGATCGCCAGTGGTTTCAAGGCCGCCTGGTATCAGGTGTCGCCGATACGTACGCGAGTCCGTCTTCTACAACAGACAAAGAGGTGGTCCGCCAGTCTGAAGGCGGCCGAAGTCGGATTGGCGTACGCGGCCGAACGGGGGGATCGCCTGTTGGCCGCCGCGCTCCACCTTCACAAAGCCGATGCCCTGATCGGCCTCAATCGTCTGGATGAGGCCGCCAGCGTAGTGGAGGGCGTCTCGGAGTTGTGCGAATCCTGGTTGCCCTCCATGACTGCCGAGGTGAACCGGGTAAAGGGCACCCTGCTGGCGAAGCAGGGTATGACGGCCGGCGGACTGCAGCGTTTGCAGCGCGCGGTCCGCGTGCTCTCGGTGGTAGGCAGCGCGAGCGCGCTGAGGCAGGCGAAAGATGCGGTCGAGCGTGCGCAAGCCACGTCGGCTGGCGCGCTCTCCGACGGGCGGTTGGACCGCGGGTTGGTGGACGCGGCTACCATACTTGAATTACCCGGGAATCCGGAACTGCTGGGTCGCGAGGCGCTGGCGCTCATTGACGGTCTGGACTGCGCCGAGGGAGCGGCCCTGGTCATGACCAGCAACGGCCGACCACTCACCGTGCTGGCCCATCGCCAGTGGACGGTCAACCAGACGCTGCAGATCACGCGGGCCACGCATCGCGGTCGGCGGCTGGCGGTCGGGGAATCCCGAGGACACCGCTATTATCTGATTGCAAAGGCCAAGAACAACGTCGCGTCGGGTGACACCCTGGCCGCCATTCGCACACTGATCCAAACCGCCGTCAATATGGAGAATCACCGCCGCGAGCAGCGCCGGCAGGCGGCGTTTTCGCCTTTCGGGGTCACCGACAATTCCAACGGCATCTTCTCGTCCGAACAAATGCTCACGTTGGTGGCGGAGGCACGGCGCGTTGCCGGTCTTGACGTGCCGGTGTTGATCACGGGAGAGACCGGCACTGGCAAGGAAGTGGTGGCGCGAATGATCCACGCCGTGTCCCACCGAGCCTCACGGTCGTTCGTGGCATTCAACTGCAGGAACCTGACATACGGTGACGCCGAGAGCCAGCTCTTCGGTCATCGTCGCGGTTCATTCACCGACGCGCACGAGGACACACCCGGGGTCATCCGCGGCGCCAGTGGCGGCACGCTCATGCTCGACGAGGTGGGAGAGCTCGATCCCGGCATCCAGCCGGAGCTGCTCCGGTTCCTGGAATCGGGAAGAATCCAACCGGTGGGTGAACCGAAACCGGTATCGGCCAACGTACGGATCATTGCAGCGACCACCGTAGCCATCGAAGCCCTGATCGAAAAGGGCCGGTTCCGGGAGGATCTGTTCCATAGATTGAACGTCGTCCGACTCTCCGTGCCGGCGCTTCGCCATCGTCGCAATGAGATTGGGCCGCTGGCCAGGCACTTTCTGCGCCGACACGCCGAGAACCTTCAGCGCGGCCATCTCATGCTCTCGGACGAGGCGCTGTCCTGTCTGATGCGCTACGACTGGCCGGGCAACGTACGACAACTCGAGAACGAGCTTGGCCGGGTGGCAGCGCTGGCAGACCCGGACGAAAAGATCACTCGCAGTCATCTGTCGGCCGAGATTCGGGCGGTGAGCAACAAACCGCGGGACACGGCGTCATCGTCCAAACCAAGTTCGCCCGGCTACAATGAACTCACGATTCATATCGACCAGCCGCTGTCCGCCGCCATCGAGCAATTGGAGCGCGCGATGATTCAACGGGCACTCCGCGAGGCCGACGGCCGAGTGAACGCCGCGGCGCAGATGCTCGGGCTCTCCCGCAAGGGACTCTTTCTCAAGCGCCGCAGACTCGGTATCGAAACACGCTGGTAGCCGTGCTGTCTCGCATGCCGACTCCGCTCTCCACGTCGGTCGCCCGCGCCCCGTCGGTCGGGCAGGCGCTGATCCCCGTTGGGCTGCTGGTGTGCCTGCTCGCAGCGTCGGTCGCCCTGTTCGGCGACGCGTCGTCAAGCGGCCCCAACCAGATTGCACTCATTCTCTCGGCCGGGGCCGCCGCGCTCGTCGGGGTGCGCAACGGGCATTCGTGGAAAACGATCGAGCGCGGCATCAGCCAGGGCATATCGGTCTCGGTGGGCGCGCTGCTGATCCTGCTGGTGGTGGGTTCGCTCATCGGCGCCTGGATTCTGGCCGGCGCCGTACCCACCATGATCTACTACGGGCTGCAACTGCTGTCGCCCTCGGTGTTCTATGCCGCCGCCTGCGTCATCTGCGCGTTCGTGTCGCTGGCCATCGGCAGCTCCTGGACGACCGCCGGCACCATCGGAATCGCCCTCGTCGGTATCGCGGCGGCGCAGGGATTGCATATGGGGTTGGCGGTGGGGGCCATCGTGTCCGGCGCCTATTTCGGCGACAAGATGTCGGTACTCTCCGACACGACCAATCTGGCGCCGGCCGTGGCGGGCACCGACCTGTTTTCGCACATCAGGCACATGGTCTGGACGACGGGGCCGAGTTTCGGCATCGCACTGGCGCTCTTCGCCGCCGCCGGGCTCGTGGCGCCGACTCCGGTCAGCGCCGGCGACCTCGCGCTGCTGGTGGACGCGCTCGAACGCGAGTTCACGATCGGGCCGCACCTGCTGATTCCGGTCGTGCTGGTGCTGATGCTCGTCGTACGCCGGGTTCCAGCGTTCCCTGCCCTCTTGATCGGCACGTTGGCCGGCGTCGCCTGCGCGATGCTCTTCCAGAGCGATACGGTGGTGGCGTTCGTCGGTGACCCGACCCTCAGCCGTCCCGTCGCCCTGGTCAAGGGGTGCTGGATCGCGCTATTCGACGGGTTCGTGCTCGAATCCGGTGATCGCACGCTCGACGAGCTGCTCAGCCGGGGCGGCATGGCGAACATGCTGACGACCGTGTGGCTCATCCTGTCCGCCATGATGTTCGGCGCGGTCATGGAGACCACCGGGCTTCTCGAGTCGCTCGCCCGCCGCATTCTGGCCACCGTCCACAGCACCGGCAGCCTCATCTCGGCCACGTTGCTGACCTCGTTCGGCACCAATGTGATCACGGCGGATCAGTACATCTCGATCGTGCTGCCGGGACGGATGTTCCGCGCCGAATACGAGCGCCGGCGGCTCGACCCGAAGAATCTGTCGCGGACGCTGGAAGACGCGGGCACGCTCACGTCGGTGCTCATCCCGTGGAACACGTGCGGCGCATACATGGCCGGCACCCTCGGCGTCGCGACGCTCACCTACGCCCCGTTCTGCTTCTTCAACCTCATCAACCCGCTGGTCGCCGCCGTCTACGGCTGGAGCAACATCTCTGTCGCACCGCTGGCCGCCGATCAGCCACGCCCGTCCACGACAATCGAAGCCTAGCAGACCTCCATGCGATATTCCTCGGATACGGTCTGGCCTCTGAAGGCTGGCTGTTTTTCGTGTCGCTGGTCATGCTGGTCACGCTGTTCCGGCGGATCCCGGCGGCCACGACCGCGGAAGTGTGATCGCGCGGCTGCACGGCGGCGCGCGGCCGCGCCACGGGCTGCCAGCCAGTCTTGCGCCCGGTCGTCTCCACTGTCACCATGGCGTCGTGCGCGTATCCGAGTGGATCGTCTGCGGATTCTTCGCCTACCTGGTGATCCTGGCGCGCGCGTTCCCGCTTTCGAGTCGGCGCCGGGTGCGCGTGGTTCTCGTGGCGCTGGTGTGCGTCGGTCTGACGGTGATGCTGTCGCAGCTTCGCCTGCAGGCGCCGATGCGGATCGCGCGCGACTGGGTCCCGGCGCTCTTCCTGCTGCAGGGATACTGGCTCGGCGGACTCTATTTCTCGCGTCCGATGCTGCATGTCGAGAACCGGCTGCTGAGCCTCGATCGCCGGCTCTTCACCACCGCCCATCTGTCCGCCGCCATCCGGCGTGCGCCGCGGATTCTGCTCGAACTGCTCGAACTGGCCTACCTGGGCGCCTATCCGTTCGTACCGCTCACGTTCGGGCTCGTGTATGCCTCCGGCGGCCAGGACGGCATCGACCGCTTCTGGACCGCCACGTTGATCGCATCGTTCGGCTGCTACGGCATGCTGCCATGGATACAGACCCGGCCGCCGCGCGCACTTGAACGGGACAGCGCCATCGACGCCAGGGCGCTCACGATACGAACGGTCAATCTCCAGTTGCTCGCTCGCGCGTCGATCCAGGTCAACACGGTGCCCAGCGGACACGCCGCGACCGCGCTGGCGGCGGCGCTCGTCACCGGAGAGCTCGTCCCGGCATCGCTGCCGATCCTGCTCGGCACTGCACTCGCCATCGCCGCCGCCACGGTGGTTGGCCGGTATCACTATGCGGTCGACACGCTGCTTGGCCTGGGCACGGGCCTCGCCGGCTGGTGGGCGGCGCGGCTCCTGACGTCGTGACCGCGTCGTCGAACAGCGGGAGGCGTGTCCAGACACCCTCGCGGATCACCGGGACGCGCAGCCATCTGATACGCTTTCCGTTTTGCCTCTCAGCGTGGAGCGTCGATGATCGACAGGTTGTGCACACGATACGGACCTGATCGCGGCCCAGGGAACACCGGAGCGGTCATGCGGACCGTCGTCCTGGGACTCGTCTGCGTCCTGGGGCTGACCGGCGGCGGCCGCGCCGCGGCGCAGAGCCGCCCCGTGACCGGTGTCGAGCTCGCCGCCCAGGCCCCCGGCAAGATCGCGGACGCCATGCTGGTCGAGCAGGCGCCCGCGCTCGACGGCGACGTGCTGGGCGACCCCGCGTGGGCTGCCGCGGAACCGGTGAGCGGCTTCGTCCAGAGCGCCCCGGACGAAGGCCGTCCCGCCACCGAGCGCACCGAGGTGCGGGTCGTGTTCACGAACGACACGATCTACTTCGGGGTGGTCTGCTACGACTCCGACCCGTCCACCATCATCGTCAGCGACAGCCGCCGCGATTCGTCGATGAACGACGCCGACAGCTTTCAGATCGTGCTCGACACGTTCAGCGACCGGCAGAACGGTTTCGTGTTCGGCACGACCCCGGCGGGCCAGGAATACGACGGTCAGGTGACCGACGAGGGCGGCGGCCGGAGCCTGTTCAGGGGAGGCGGACGCGGCGGGTTCAACCGCGGCAGTGGCGGCGGGTTCAACGTCAACTGGGACGGCGCCTGGCAGGTGCGCACGACGACCACCGAGATCGGCTGGAGCGCCGAGTTCGCCATCCCGTTCCGGACCATTCGTTATCCCGACCGTGCAGAGCAGTCCTGGGGCGTGAACTTCCAGCGCAACATTCGCCGCCGCAACGAAACGGCCTACTGGGCGCCGTTGCCGCGCCAATACAATCTCTATCGCGTCTCGATGGCGGGGCAGCTCGACGGCGTGCTGCCACCGATCGGATTCACCGGCAACCTCCAGCTCACGCCGTACGTGATCGGCGAGATCCTCACCCGCGACAATCGACCCGAACGCGGCCCGGTCGCGCTCGGCACTGGCGGCGCCGACCTCAAGTACAGCGTCACCTCGGGCTTGACGCTCGACGCCACGGTCAACACCGATTTTGCCCAGGTGGAAGTCGACAACCAGCAGATCAACCTGGACCGGTTCAACCTGTTCTTCCCCGAGAAGCGGCCGTTCTTCCTCGAGAACGCGGGGGCGTTCTCGGTCGCCAACCAGGGACCGGCCAGCGGCCGCAACCTGGGCCAGACCGAGCTGTTCTTCAGCCGCAACATCGGAATCGACGCAAACCGTGCTCCGGTGTCGATTCTCGGCGGCGCCAGACTGTCGGGCAAAGTCAACGACTCGACCACGGTCGGACTCCTCAACATGCAGACCGAGTCGGTCGAGAACGTGTCCCCGGCGAACAACTTCTCCGTCGCGCGGGTGCGACGCGATCTCCCGAACCGGTCGAGCATCGGCGGGCTGTTCGTGAACCGGCAGGGCACGGGCGCCATGGCGGCGACCGACGACTACAACCGCACCTTTGCGGTGGATGGTCGCTGGGGCATCGGGCAAAACGGCCTGATGCAAGGCTTTGTCGGTCGCACTCAGACGCCCGGTCGGGACGGACGCGACCACGCCATGAGCTTCTCGACCAGCTACGACTCGGAGGCGTGGCGTCTGATCGGCGGCTACCAGGAGAACGGTGAAGACTTCAACCCCGAGGTCGGCTACCAGCGCAGGACGGGCGGATTCCGCAAGGTGGACTTCGGCCTCAACAACACGACGCGGCCGAACGGTTTTCTCAAGTACCAGGAGTTGACGCCGCACATGAGCTTCACCCGCTTCTGGAATCTCGACGGCGTCATGGAGACGACCCACCTCCACCTGCACTTCGACGGCGAGTTCGAAGACAGCTCGTCGGGCGGTGTCTCGTACGACATCCGCAGCGAGACGGTGTTCAAGGAATTCCCGGTGTCCGGTCTGCCGGTACCGCCCGGCAGCTACGATTTCAACGAGCTCACCTACTCTTACAACTCGAACCGCTCGGCGCCGTTCAGCGCGGGCATCCGCGCCACCACGGCCGGGTTCTTCGACGGCCACATCGTGACGATCCGCCCCACGATCAACGCCCGCTACGGCGAGACGCTCAATCTGTCACTGAGCTACAGCCGCAACGACATCGACCTGCCCAGCGGCAGCACGATCACGAATCTGACCAGTATGAGCGCCGGCTACAACTTCTCGCCCCGGCTCTACGTGCAGACGCTGGTGCAACACAACGACAGCGACGACCTCTTTTCGGTGCACTTCCGCGTCGGCTGGCTGCAGGATGCCAATACCGGCCTGTTCTTCGTGTTCAACGGGACCGGCGGTCTCGACGGGTTCATGCCGCCGGGCGCAGGACGCAGCTTCATCCTCAAGTACAGCTACCTGTTCAACGTGCTCGATTAGGAGCCCGTGGTGAAACGGCGCGTCGCACCGAGACCCTGGCGCAGCAATGCCGCGCATCAGTAGACCTTCTTCAGACGCAACGGGGTCTGCCGCCTGATGCGCTGGTTGATCACCTCGACGAAGACCGAGAACGCCATCGCGAAGTAGAGATAGCCCTTCGGCACCTCCTGGTGGAACGCTTCGGCCACGAGCGAGAAGCCGACAAGCAGCAGGAAGCTCAGCGCGAGGATCTTCACGGTCGGCCGCTCGTTGACGAACGCGCTGATCATTTCGGCCGAGAGCAGCATCACGCCGACGGCGATGACGATGGCGGCGACCATCACCCAGATCTGCTCGACCATGCCGACCGCGGTGATCACCGAGTCGAGCGAGAACACGATGTCCAGCACCAGGATCTGCAGGATCACACTGGTGAACGACGCGGCGACCTTGGCCGACTTGCGCCCCTCGCACCCTTCAAGGCTCTCGTGAATCTCGTAGGTCGACTTGGCCAGCAGGAACAGACCGCCGAGCAGCAGCGTCAGGTCGCGGCCGGAAAAGTCGTGCCCCAGCACGGCGAACAACGGCTCGGTCAAGCGGATGATCCAACTGATCGACAGGAGCAACCCGATGCGCGACACCATCGCCAGCGCCAGCCCGATTTGGCGGGCGGGCCGCTGCTGCGGGTCGGGCAGCTTGGCGGACAAGATCGAGATGAAGATGACGTTGTCCACCCCCAGCACAATCTCGAGGACGGTCAACGTGACCAGCGCGATCCAGATCTCGGGATTGAGCAGCCAGTCCATGCGACAGTCTCCCGATTCAGGGGCGACTGACGCGAACCGCGAGATCAGGCCAGCACGACTCGCCGTCGCGCGCCCGGTTCACGCCCCAGGGATCTGGCAGCACGCCGGCCAGATCGACGCCGTACGGGGCCAGACTCGCACGGCCGCCGGCCGCTGCACCGGACGCCGACCCGGGCGGCGCCAGCGTCTGGGCGATGCGGTCCCTCGCATCCTCGAGGTGCAGGCGCGTGGCCCGGTCGTTCGCCCGCGGGAGAGCGGCGGCGATGCTGCGGTCGAGCGCGCGCAACTCTCCCCGCAGGAACGGCCGCGCGTCGCCGCCGGCCGAGGCGTCGCCGGCGAGCTGACCGTCAACCAGATCGAGATACGCCCGCTGCACGTTGCGGCGGTAGGCATCGGTCCGCACATTCGCCTCGTCGAGTTCGCGCCACAGCCCGCCGCGGAGATCGGCCAGGAAATCGGTCGGGGCATAGGCGGCCGGGCCATCGATGGCTTCCTGTTCGGCCAGGCGCCGGATCCGGCTGCCGCTCAGCAGCGTGCGCAGCACGCGGTTCTGACCGCTGCGGATCCGCTCCAGCACCCCGACCGGTTCGATGCGGCGAAGAACCTCCGGGTCGACCAGGAACATCGGCGTCCGGAAGGCATGGTCGTTCAGGAAGGATACGGCGGCGGCCTGCGTCTCGCGCGGAATCATCGTGAACCGCACCCCGTCCTGACCGAAGTGTTTCTGCTGCGAGTTGAAGCCGCCCACGACCGCCGCCACGTGGTTCATCTCGGTCGCCCACTGTCCGACCAGACGTCCGTACAACTCGTCGAGGTCGTCGTAGGGATCTCCTGGCGTCCGCGCGGCATCGAGCAGCATTGCGGCGACCCGTTCGAGGTTCTTCACCCCGAGCGCCGTCGCTTGCACCGCGTCGGCATCGCCAACCGCTTCAGTCAATTGTCCCGGGTCGGCGTTCTGCGATCCCGGGGTCGAGAACCGGTACCAGGGCGTTTCGTCCTGCTGCCGCGCCCACTCGTCGAGCGTCGCTTTCTCGTCGTCCGGGCTGTTCGCTCCCGGTATCGACTGGTAACCCCACTTGGTGGCCCAGATGTCGTACGGCCCGATCTTGGGGATCAGGTCCTCGACCGGAATCCCGTCCTCGGGCTGGGCCACGTAGTTGAACCGCGAGTAGTCCATCAGCGTGGGCGTGTGGCTCATCGTCTTGACCCACTCCGGATCACGGACGTTCTCCACGGGATACATGGAGCTGGCTTTCATGTTGTGCTGGAATCCCAGGGTGTGGCCCACCTCGTGGGTGACCACAAACGCCAGCAGTTCACCCATCAGGTCGTCTGGCAGCGGCAGCGTCTGTGCGCGCGGGTCGAGCGGCGCCACCTGGACGAAGTACCAGTCGCGCACCAGGTTCATGACGTTGTGGTGAAACTGGATGTCGGTCTCGAGAATCTCACCCGTGCGCGGGTCGTGCACATGCGGCCCCGAGGCGTTCTCGGTGGTCGACGGCAGCCAGCGGATCACCGAGTAGCGCGCATCCTCCGGGTTCCACTCGGGATCCTCCTCCGGCGCCGGCGCCTCGCGTGCGATCACGGCGTTGGAGAATCCCGCGGCCTCGAACGCCGGCTGCCAGGCCTCCACGCCCTTCTTCATGTAGGGCACCCACTTGCTCGGGGTCGCCGGATCGATCCAGTAGGTGATCGGCGTGACCGGGTCAGACACCTCGGCCGCCGGATTCTGCTTGTCGAGCCGCCAGCGCGTCACGAAACGCCGGTCGGGCGAGCGGTGCTCGTCGCGGCCGTAGTCGATCTGGCGCACCGAGAAATAGCCGACGCGCTCGTCGAAGAGCCGGGGCTGCATCGGTTCTTCCGGCAGCTTCACCATGCTGTAGTGCAGCAGCACCGTGGCGCTGCCCGGGCGCATGCCGCCGCGGCCGGCCCGTGACTGTGGTCCGGTCTGCGGGCCCGATGGCGCCGGGAGCGTGTAGGTGTGCGTCGTCTTCACCTCGATGTTCTCGGGAAACGCGAGCACCTCTTCCACGAACGACCGGTCGCGCGCGAAACCGCGCGCCCGCAGCCGGGTCCGCGCGCTGAACTCCGGCACCTCGGACTGGAAAAGCGAGGTCACATCGATAACCGGCGCCCCCTCTTCCGACAGCGCCTCGATGTCGAACGCCTTCAGGATGGCGTCGTTGTTGGCCGCGTCCACCGCCCGCGCGATGGGCAGATCGTCGTCGGCCACGATCGCGTAGGAGACGCTCTTGAGCAGCACCTTGTCGCCCCGCCGCTCCCACTTCACAACCCGGTTCCCGAGCGCCTGGCCGCCATAGCCGACGCCCTCGGTCGTGCGGGCGATCTGACTCACCCAAAGGAACTCGCGCCCCAGCTCCGACTCTGGAATCTCGTAGAAGACCTTGTCGTCGAGCCGGTGCACGGTGAAAACGCCGTCGTCCGACTCGGCCTCGTCCGTGACCACCTCGTCATACGGCTTGATCCCGTCCCGGTCTCGGCCGCCGCCCCGCTCGTCGTCCGCGTCATCCTGCGCCTCCGGCTCGTCCGCCGCCTGGCCGCCGTCCGGCGGCTGATTCTGCGCCGCGGCGGGCGCTGGACCCGCCAGCCAGAGCAGAGTGAACACCGACGTCAGCAGCAGTCTGATGAATCTCATGAGGAACCCCCAGGTAGATACGGCCACGAAAGCACAGGCCCACGGTATACCACAGCTAGCGCAACGGGAGTCGCTGGGACGCGAGATTGCGGGAGGCGGTCATCGACGCAACACGTCAAAGACCGTCTCGCCAGGACAGGATTCAGGCTTGCAGAATTCAGGCCCGGTCGAACGCGGGTGAGTTCTCGCTTGGCGCGACGGTCGCCGCCGGTACCTGCAGGTCCGGCATCGGCGGGGCGACGAACACCCGCTGCAACGCTTTCAACAGCAGCCGCGCCCACTCGGTCGATCGGGAGACCCGGGCGCTGTCGGTGGCCAGACCGGTGTTGGCGAACATCTGGGGATACAACTTCGAGATCAACACGAACGCGATACGCGACTTGAGCGATTTCACCACGTTCGACCGCTGCCAGGACGCCTTCACGCTGTAGAAATCGTGCCAGACCGCCAGCGTCCGCTGGCGGATCTCCTCGGGCGACATCACCGGATGCGGCGTCAGAAGTTTTGGCCGCTTCGACTGCGGAATGAGCCAATGGCGGGACACCGGAATACCGTCGACCGTCGGCATGTCGTCGGCATTGTCCTTCTCCCACTGATCGAAATCGAGCGTGCCCGGGAACGGCGTCAGCGTCATGAACTGCGCGAACGCGATGTCCGCGCGCTTGGCCAGATCCGACGTGGCCTGGAAGGTGCTCGGCCGGTCGCTCGGCAGACCGAAGATGAACGACCCGAGAATGTGGACGCCATGCTTCTTGAACATCTTGAGCCGGTCCACGAGATCTTCGCCGGCAAGATTGAAATCCTTGTAGACGTCTTTCAGCCCTTCAGGGGTGACCGCTTCGACGCCGACCAGGGCGCCGACGATGTGCGCCTTCTTCATCGCCTTGAGAAACTCGGGATCCTCGGCGGCCTCCATCGTGATCTGCGTGAAGAACACGAGATCGTCGGGCAGCTTCGCCATCTGCTCCATCAACTCGAACCGCTCGTCCCGCAGCTCCTTGAGCTCGTTGTAGCGCGTCTTGTCCTCGCGGCGGTTCGCCATTCTGAGATCTTCGAGCGTCACCGGATAGAAGTTGTCGTCGGCCAGCGCGATGAACCGAAACCCCATGCGGCGCAGTTCGACGATCTCTTCTACTACCGGGTTTACGCCGCGTTGCCGTGGCGCCTGACCGTCGGTACGCCAGACCGAGCAGAACGAACAATGCTTGGGACACCCGCGCACGGTCTGCACCGACGCCCAGAGATGCTTGTCGCGCTGCAGGAGATCCCACCGCGCCTGACGGAACTTGCCGGCGGTGACCTGCCCACCGTCGTAGATCAGCTTCGGTGCACCGTTCGCGCAATCCTCGATGGCCAGCCCCCAGGCGACGTCGCCGTCACCCTTCACGACCGCATGCGCGCCACCCCGTTCGTGGGCCTCCTCCGGATACAACGAGGCGTGGATGCCCCCGTAGACCACCCAGGCGCCGCGCGCACGGGCGCGCTGCCCGAGCGCATAGCCGACCAGCGCGTTACCGGTATGGATACCGATGCCGATGACGTCGCCCGGCTCCAACTGACTGTCGTCGAATGGCTCGAGAATCTCGTCGGTCAGGATGGGGTCACCCCACTTCTCGGGTGTCGCGGCCGCCAGCACATAGAGCCAGCGCGTGGTGATCAGACCCATGCCGAACGAAAAATGGCTCGGATTGACGATGTGTACGCGCACGCAATGTCCCCCTCGACAGCGCCGGCCGCCATGTCGTTTCGAAATCGTAAAAATACCGGACCAACAGACAGCCACGAATCGGGCACTGCCGGAACCTGCAATTGTAGCGCTTCGATAGTGCCGCCACAACCCGCCGTATCGCGCCGCGGGTCAGGGTGCGGGATTGACCGTGACGGCGACCAGGGCCGCGGCGGTCAGCTCACCGTCGTTCGCCCACAACTCGAGCTCGTAGGCGCCAGGGGTATCGAACGAAGCCAGGGTGCGAGGCTCGTCCGGCGCACTGAAGGTGACCGTGCCGGGACCGCTCACCATGCGCCAGCGGGTGACCAGCGCGTCGGCGCGCGGCAATCCCTCGTCACGAACGCTCCCGAACAGTTTCAGCTCTGCGCCCACCACGACGGCCACCGCGGGCGGGGCGCCGCCCCGACCGTTGCGCAGACCCAGGAATCTGATGGTGGGCGAACGGTTCACACAAACGCCGCGCGGCGCATCGGCCGGTTCGATGTCCCGCAGTGCCCGGCGTACCGAGCCTGCCTCGAACTCCCAGTTGTATTGCAGCATGTCGTCGCTGGTCGTCGTGGCGACACCGGCGTGATCGACCGTCCAGCGCAGATCCCCGGCGAACTCGGGCCCCATCACCATGATGCACTGGAAACGGTGGTGGCCCGGCAAGAACGTCGTGGGTTGCTGGCGGTCCTCGGGGACGGGCCCGAAATGATTCAGCGGTCCGACCGGCACGGTGACCGGTTCGAAGTTGTGGCTGAAATAGGCGAACGAGAGCACGTGCAGGCCCTCGTCGGTCACGTGAAAACCGTCATAGACCGCATACACCGGGGCCGTTTGTGCGAACGCCGGCGCGGCGAACGGTCCGGTCAGCAGCAGCGACACCGCGAACAGCGACAGCAAGCGCCAACGGTTGACGGTCATCTCTTTCTCCACGGGGCACCCCCACGCGATCCACTCTCTGGTAAAACGGTTTATCATGGGGCGGCGTTACTCTACAACCAGCTCCTTCCGGAGGGTACCCCATGCGCGCTGTCTCGACACGCGTTGCCGTCGCCGCTCTCGCCGCCTGCATCGCCGCCCCGGTCGCCGCCGCGGCCGGCCAGTCGGACGACGGCGCCACGTTCACCCGCGACGTGCTGCCGCTGCTGCAGCGCTCGTGTCAGCAATGCCACCGCCCCGGCACCGGCGCGCCGATGTCGCTCCTGACCTACGAAGAAACCCGCCCCTGGGCGCGGGCCATCAGGGAACGGGTCGTGGCGCGGCAGATGCCGCCGTGGCACCTCGACCGCAGCATCGGCGAGTATGTCGCCGACCCCTCGCTGAGCGACGCGGAGATCGCGACCATCGCGGCCTGGGTCGAAGCGGGAGCGCCCCGCGGCAACCCGGCCGATGCGCCGGCGCCGCTGCAGTTCGCCGAGCTGAACGAGTGGACCTACGGGGAACCGGACCTGATCGTGCAGATGGAGGAAGGGTTCAAGATTCCGGCCGAAGGCGCCGACTTCTATCCGTCCGAAATCGTCGACCCGGGGCTCACCGAAGACCGCTACGTGAAGTGGGTGCAGATCATCCCGGAGGCCTACTGCTGCGTCCATCACTCGCACGTGTACGTCAGCGTGCCCGAAACAGCCGAAGACCGCGAGGAGTTCCGGCTCGGCATGGGTTCGAACACCCGCGAGATCGACCTGATCGAGTACGCCATGGGCAGCACCGGCCAGTACTATCCGGACGGTACGGGACGCAAGCTGCCTGCCGGCGGACTGTTCCGTTTCGCACCGCACTATCACCCCTGGGGCGAGGACACGATTGACCGCCAGAAGGTCGGCATCAAGTTCTACCCGAAGGAGGTCAAGCCTGAACTCATCGTGACGGCGCACCGCATCCGGACCGGCATCGGGCACGACTGGAAGCTCAACCGCGAGGCGGTCGAAGACCGGCTGCTGCGCGCCGGCGTCGACCTCGAACTGCACGCCGAGCGGATGCCGACCGGGCTGCTCATCGATGACAACACGCTGAACGGCGTCGCGTTGATGAGCATTCCTCCGAATACGGTCGCGCGGCACGAACGGTTCTGGCCGCTGCCTCAAGCCGGGATGATTCTCAGCTTCCAGCCGCACATGCACTTCCGCGGCAAGCGGATGCTGCTCGAAGCGATTCATGTCGACGGCCGGCGCGAAGTGCTCACCGACGTCATCAACTACGAGCAGACCTGGCAGATCGTCTACCCCTACAAGGAACCGCACGTGTTCCCGAAGGGCACCGTGCTGCATACCGTGTCGTGGCATGACAACACGGCGAACAACCGCCACAACCCCGATCCGTCGGCCTGGATCGGCTGGGGCTCGCGCACCATGGACGAGATGGGCCACGGCTGGACCGATATCGCGTTCATGTCGGACGAGCAGTACGCGGCCTACCTGGCCGGCACCATGCCACGCAGCGTCTCGACGACCGGGAACGAGGATTAGCAGTCCGTGGCACCTCCGCGATCCAGACGGCGCCCGGCGCGGCGCCGTCTGGTGGTCACCGCCGCCATGCTCGCAGGGGTGATGCTGGTCCAGCCGCGCACGATGTCACAGCCCAATCAGGGACTCACAGCCGTCGGCGGGATCAAGGTCGGCCATCACACCCTGGCGGAACGTCCGACCGGGTGCACCGTTGTGCTGGTTGAAGACGGCGCGGTGGCCGGTGTCGACGTGCGCGGCGGCGCCCCGGGCACCCGCGAGACCGCGCTGCTGGATCCGACAAAGACGGTCCAGCAGGTGCACGCCATCGTGCTGGCGGGCGGCAGCGCGTTCGGCCTCGACGCCGCGAGCGGCGTCATGCGGTATCTGTCCGAGCGGAATATCGGCTATGACACGCGCGTCGCCCGGGTGCCGATCGTACCGGCCGCCATCCTGTTCGATCTCGGTGTCGGCGGCGACCCCACGATCCGCCCCAGCGCCGAGTGCGGCTACCAGGCGGCGATGGCGGCCACCACGGGACCGGTCGCCGAGGGCAACGTCGGCGCCGGGGCCGGCGCCACCATCGGCAAGACCGGCGGACCCGGCCGGGCGATGAAAGGCGGTGTCGGGTCGGCCGCCGCGTCGCTGCCGGACGGTCTGGTCGTGGCGGCGATCGTGGCGGTGAACGCCGTCGGTGACGTCATCGACCCCGCCACCGGACAGGTCGTTGCCGGGGTGCGCACCGCGGACGGCCGCGCGCTCGCCGACGCCCGGACCCTGCTGCGCGCCGGTCGCAGCGGCAGGGGGGGCCGCGCGCGGGAAAACACGACCATCGGCGTCGTCGCCACCAATGCGCGGTTCGATCAGGCCCAGGCCACTGTCATGGCGCAGATGGCCCACGACGGCTTCGCCCGGGCGATCTTCCCCTCCCATACACCGAACGACGGCGATGCCATCTTTGCCCTGTCCACCGGCGTCCTCGACGTACCGGTCAGCCTCGCCACGGTGGGCGCGCTCGCGGCGGACGTCATGGCGGACGCGATCGTGCGCGCCGTGCGCGCCGCGACCGGTCTCCCCGGGTATCCCGCGGCCCGGGACCTCCAGGCGGGTCGGTGAACCTGCCGCTGGCCGCGCTGTTGCTCTATGCCGGCCTCCTGATGGGGGTTGGGCTCTGGGTCGGCCGCAGGGTCCGTGCCACGAACGAGTTCTTCGTCGCCGGGCGCCGGCTTGGCCCCGGTCTGATCTGCACCACCCTGTTGGCCGCCAATATCGGCGCCGGCTCGACGATGGGCGCCGCCTCGCTCGGGTATCGCAACGGACTCAGCGCGTGGTGGTGGGTGGGGTCGGCCGGGCTCGGATCGATCGTACTCGCGCTCTGGGTCGGACCGAAGCTGCGCCGCGCCGCGGCCGCGCACGACCTGCAGACCGTGGGCGACTTCCTCGAACATCGCTACGGCCGGCAGGTGCGGGCCACGATCGCGATCCTGCTCTGGGCCGGCGGTCTGGCGCTGCTGGCGGCGCAATTGATGGCGATGGGCTACGTGCTCAACGCCGTCACCGGACTCGACCCGCGGATCGGGTCGGCCCTCGGCGGACTGGTCGTCACCGTCTACTTCACCGCCGGCGGGCTGCTCGCCTCGGTCTGGGTCAACGCCGTGCAGCTCACGGTCCTGCTGGTCGGTTTCATCATCGCCTTCCCCGTCATCGTGCATTCGGTGGGCGGCCTGTCGGCCGTCTTCGACGCCACCCGCGGCATCGACGATTTCTGGAATCCGTGGCAGGGCGGCGGAACCGGCTGGTGGTTCTACCTGGCGATGCTGGGACCCTCGTTCATCGTCTCGCCCGGCATCCTCCAGCGGGTCTACGCCGCCCGTGACGACCGGGCGGTCCGCATCGGGGTCGGGCTGAACGCCGCGGCGTTGCTTCTGTTCGCGGCGGCCCCCGCCGTGCTCGGCATGATCGCGCGCATGCTGGCGCCCGACCTCGACAACGCGAACCTGGCGCTGCCGGTGCTGCTGCTGGAATCGTTGCCGGCCGTGCTGGGTGCGGTCGCGCTGGCCGCGATCTTCTCGGCTGAAGTGAGCTCGGCCGACGCCATGCTGTTCTGGCTGGCGACATCCCTGTCCAAGGATCTGTACGTACGATTCGTCCATCCGACGGCGAGCGATACGGAGATTCTGCAGGTCGCGCGCCGCGCCGCCGTCGCGGGCGGCGCCGCGGGTGTCGCCATTGCGCTGATGTCCGACTCGATCGTCAGCGCGCTGGGCATCTTCTACAACCTGCTGGCGGTCAGTCTGTTCGTTCCGCTCATCGTGGGGCTGTATGTCGGACGGGTCCGCACCACGGAGGCGATCGCGTCGATCGCAGCCGGCGTCCCGGTAGTGGCGGCGATCCAGATCATCGCGGGACCCGACGGGGTCGGCGGATTCACCCCGGCCATGCTGGGGCTGGGGGCGGCGCTGGCCGCGGCGGCGGGGGCGGCGCTGGTGACCGGGAGAAGGGCCGCCGCATAGTCAGGGTGCACTGAACAGATGCGTGACACGGACACAGCCTCACCCGCGGCTGCGGGCGACCGCCAGGCGGTCTGGATGCTGATCGCGGCCAGCGCCCTGATGCTGACCGTGCACCTGCTGCCGGTCCCGGCGCCGCTCGAACGCAACGGCGAGCTGATCGCCCTCACCGTCGACGGCAAGACCTGCCTTGCCATCCTGCTGTTCGCCGTCACGCTCTGGGTCAGCGAGGCGATGCCGTTTCCCGCCACCTCGCTGCTGGTGCTGGTGCTGATTCCCGCCTTCGGCATCACCGACTTCGCGTCGGCGGTGCGCGCCGGGTTCGGCAACCCGCTGATCGTGTTCTTCATCGGCGTGTTGTTCTTGTCGACCGGTTTCACGCGCTCGGGGCTGGGGACACGGATGGTGCTGCACGTGTTGCGTCTGTCAGGCACCCGCACGGACCGTGTGCTGCTGGGGTTCATCACCGCCGGCGCCCTGCTGTCGATGTGGATTACCGACATGGCGGTCGCGGCGGTCATGCTGCCGCTGGGCGTCGGGGTGCTGAGAGACGCCGGCCTGAAACCGCTCGAAAGCAACTACGGGCGCGCCCTGATGATCTCGTGCGCCTACGGCCCGCTGATCGGTGGCATCGGGACCCCGGCCGGTACCGCCGCCAACCTGATCGCCCTCAGCTACCTGGAGGAGCTGGCCGGCGTGTCGATCTCGTTCGGCCAGTGGATGCTGCTGGGTGTCCCGGCCGCCGTGTTGATGATTCCGATGGGCTGGTGGCTGCTGCTGCGGATCTTTCCGCCCGAGATCGAACGACTGCCGTTCGACCGCGCCGAGATTGAACAAAAGCTGGCGGCGTTGGGACCCCTCGAACCGGTCGAGCGCAAGACGCTGGCCATCTTCGCCCTGACCATCACCGGTTGGTTGATCACCCCCTGGCTGGCCGACCTGACCGGCGGACGGGTCGACCCGCCGGTGCAGGCGGTCGCGCTGTTCGGCGGCCTGACACTGTTCCTGCCGGCCATCCGGGTGATGACCTGGAAAGAGGCGCAGCAGAACATGGACTGGGGTGGGGTCATGCTCATCGTGGCCGGGCTCTCGCTCGGCCTGATGGTGTTCGAGACCGGAGCCGCACGCTGGCTCGCGCAACTGCTGCTCGGCAATCTGATTCTGATTCCGGAGCTCCTGCGCCCCTTCGTCATCGTGATCGCGGTCGCGCTGCTGCATCTGCTGTTCTCCAGCAACACGGTCACCGGTTCCCTCATCATGCCGATCCTGCTGGCGCTGGCGCTCGACCTCGGGCTGGACGCCTGGACGATCGCCGCCCCGGCCGCCTTCACCTCGACCCTGGCGTTCATTCTCGTCACTGAGAGCCCGACCAACGTCCTGCCGTACTCGGCCGGCTACTTTTCGATCCGCGACATGGCGAAGGTCGGTATCTGGATGACCCTCGCCGCCGCCGTTGCCGTGACCGTGTCGGTCAACGTCATGGGCCTGATCGGCGGCTGAATTCCGCGGTGAGCGCAGCGGGATCCCGGATGTGGACCGTGGTCCGCCGGCCCGCCGGGTGGGGTCAGGACATCGCGGCCGGGACCAGGTCGGTGGCCGCCACCCGGTCCGGGTCGTAGAACGGGCGGTCCCCCTTGATCGTCACCCGGTAGCCGTGGCGGGTCTGTGGAAAGTAGTCCCAGATGGCGTGGTGCTGCGTGCAGCGGTTGTCCCAGAACGCCACCGAGTTCGCGCGCCAGCGGAACCGGCACTGGAACTCGGGCGCGGCGCAGTGTTGCAGCACGAACGCCAGCAACGCGTCGCTCTCGGCCGGCTTCAACTCCTTGAAGCGGGTTGTGAACCCCTGATTCACATACAGCGCCTGACGGCCGGTCACCGGATGCGTCCGCACGGCCGGGTGCTCGGCCGACGGATAGCTCTCGTCCCTGAGATGCCCGGCGCCGTAGCGCCCGACGTAGTACTGCCGCCCGTCGTGCACCGCGGTCAACTGGGCGAGCAGTCGCTGCATCCGGTCGGACAGCCCGTCCCAGGCGGCGTACATGCTGGCGAACAGCGTATCGCCGCCCGAGTCCGGCACCTGCTCGATACGCAGAATGCTGCCCATCGGCGGCTCGACGTCACAGGAGACGTCCGAGTGCCACACCTCGCCGGCCACGAACTTCACGGTCGCATCGCCGTGCACGACGAGAATCTCGGGGTGCGCGCCGTCCTTGGGCGCCGCGGGGTGAATGTGCAGGTCGCCGAACAGGCGGCCGAACGCCTTGTGCTGCTCGAACGACAACTCCTGATCGCGGAAGAACAGCACCTGGTGCGTCATCAGGGCACTATGCAGCGTATCGAACGCCTGCGGTGTCAGCGGCGCCGCGAGATCGGCACCGGTCACCTCGGCGCCGATCACGGGAGATACCGGGTCGATGCCGATCGACTGCTCACTCATGTCGTCAACTCCGTCTGCCCTGGCTTAAATTCCGATCCGCCCCCGGCCCGCGCCACGTCCTGTCCGCGACCTGCATTCGACCGGAGTCGGTTCGTGAAACGGTCGGATGATTGACAGCGGGCCGTCTACAGCGATTCGAGAAATTCCTGGATGCGCTTCCTGGTCAGATAGAACCCGCTCAAGTGTCGCTCGCCCGACACCATGGTGGGAATCGAGCGAACGCCCGCCCTGGCCGCACGCCCGAGGTTGGTCAGGTACTCGACCTTCTCGACCTGCAGGTCGGGAAATTCCCCGCGCAGGCTCGCCAGCGAAAAGCCCGCCGCGTGGCACCGGGGGCACACGACCGAGTGGTAGAACGTCACCTTCTTCATGAGACTCCCCCCCTGCACGCGCGCTCGCGTCACCAGCGTCTACGCACGCCGTGGGTGGCCGGACGACGCCGTGAAATCGCGGTTCATAGTTTACGCCACCAGACGGCCCGCACCATCCTGGACCGGGACGATCTCGTGCTGTCGGCGCAGGTACTCTCGGAGTTCTACCGGTAGGCCACATGAAAGCTATGCTCTTCTCGGCATCTGGTTGCGGAGCAGGCCGGTGTTCGCCTGGAAGCGCCCCGTGTCCGGATTGCGCCGCAGCAGATCCATCGCGGCGAGAAACTGAACATCCCGCAGGAGGGTCCTGTCGGTCAGCGACGCGTAGGCTCTCGCCAGCCGCGTCGTGAGCACCGCGATTGCATCGAACGGCACTTCCTCGGTCAGCGGAAAGCTGAGCATGAGCGACCGCCGGCGCTTGAAGACGTTCTTCTTCCTGTACCCAACGTCGGCGAACCGCTGGTGGATCAGCATCTTCCACGCCATTTCGAACTGACTCTGCTGGATGGTCTGCAGGCTCTCCTGCAGTCCGTCCCGGTAACCCTGAACCGCGTAGGCAATGAACGCGCTGAGATCTCGCGCCTCGTTCGCCTTGTCGAGTTGGCGATAGTACTCGGGCCGGGTCTGGTTGTAGAAGTTCGAGAGAATGTGCGACGCGATGTCCGGGTTCCCCACCCGCAGGAGGATGTAGAACTCCAACAGCCGGCCGGTCCGGCCGTTCCCGTCACCGAAGGGGTGGATCCATTCGAGGTAGACATGGGTCACGATGGCCTGGACGACGGCCGCTGCGAAGGTCTGGCGTCCCTGGGCGAACTGGAACTCCTCCTGCAGCCAATCGCACAACCGCGCCGCCAACGCCGGCACGTCCTCTGCACGGGGACACTTGTACGGCCCGACGATGCGCTCGTCCTTGCGGAACTCCCCCGGCACCGCGTCGAAGTGATCACCCAGTTCGCGCCCGACCGCCTTGTGCAGTGTCTGAATCAACGGCACCGCGATCAGGCCGGTTCTTCCTTCTGCGACCACGTCCTTCAGAACCTGATTCATCGCGTTCAGAACATTCCTGACCTCGCGTTCCTGATATTCCTTGCTCGGTGCCAGCGATTCGCCGGCCGCCACCTTTTCCACTTCGATATCGGTGAGGGTATTTCCCTCGATGGCTGTTGTTGCCTGCGCCCCCTTCATCAGGGACACCGACAGCAGCTCGCGATACCGTTTCGGCAGCAGCGGCATCTCGCAAATCGCAGAGATGATTGCCTGGCATTGGCCGAGCTGGAAGTGGACCTCTGGCCGGATTTCCCAGTGGCGGCAGAACCGGATGTGAGGATAACGCGTCGCCAACGCCTGTGCGACAGATGTCATGACAAATAATTATTAGTATTTGTCCATCTGTGTGTCCACCGGCGGCAGCGTGGCATCGATGACGGCGAGCCCGCTATAATGCTCGCCGTCGCGCCGCCGGGCGCGTAGGAGCACCTTGTGGTTGCCCTGTTCGTCAGGATTCCGTGGGGAAACGCCGAATTCTGCGTGAAAACACCTGTAGGGGCAACCCTTGTGGTTGCCCTGTTCGTCAGAATTCCGCGGGGAAGCGCCGAATTCCGCGCGAAAATACCTGTAGGGGCAACCCTTGTGGTTGCCCTGTTCCGCAGAATGCAGCGGGGCTTTCGCTACGGGCTGCCAAGCTGCACCGCCGAGAGTTCGAAACCCCATGATCAAGACACGTTTTACGGAGATTTTCGGCGTCGACCACCCGATCGTCCAGGGCGGTATGCAGCACGTCGGCCTGGCCGAGCTGATCTCGGCGGTCGCCAACGCCGGGGCGCTCGGATTCCTGACCGCGCTGACCCAGCCGACCCCGGACGCGCTCACGAAGGAGATCGCGCGCACCCGTGAGATGACCGACCGGCCGTTCGGCGTGAACCTCACGATTCTGCCGACCCTGAAACCGGTGCCCTACGAGGAATATGCACGGGCGATCATCGAATCAGGCGTGAAGATCGTCGAGACCGCCGGCAACAATCCGCAACGGTTCATCCCGGCGTTCAAGGCGGCCGGCATCAAGCTGGTGCACAAATGCACGTCGGTGCGGCATGCCGTCAAGGCGGAGGCGATCGGCTGCGACGCCATCAGCATCGACGGCTTCGAGTGCGCCGGCCATCCCGGCGAGGACGACATTCCCGGTCTCATCCTGATCCCGTGCGCCGCCGATCGGGTGAACATCCCGATGATCGCCTCGGGCGGGTTCGGCGATGCCCGGGGGCTGGTCGCGGCGCTGGCGCTGGGCGCCGACGGCATGAACATGGGGACCCGCTTCATGGCGACCCGCGAGGCCCCGATCCACGAGAACATCAAGCAGCAACTGGTCGAGGCCAGCGAGCGCGACACCGCGCTGATCTTCCGCACGATGCGCAACACGGCCCGGGTGTTCAGGAACGACGTGGCCGACGAGGTCCGTTCGATCGAAGGCCGCGGCAACGCCACGATCGACGACATCAAGCATCTCGTCGCGGGCGAGCGCGGCAAGCAGGCGCTGAAGGCGGGGGACACCAACGCCGGGATCTGGTCGGCCGGCATGGTCGCCGGACTGATTCGGGACATCCCGAGTTGTCAGGAGCTCGTCGAGCGGATCATGTCGGAGGCCGAGGCCATCATCGACGAACGGCTGGCCGGCATGCGGCCCAGGCCACGGGCTGCCAGAGCGCTGGTCTGAATCGGCGGGATGCTGGCGGTCGCCAACGGCAGTCCCTGCAGGCGTCCGTGAGCGAGTGGGGATACAATCTGCAGAGTCGTTGAAGCTTCGCCAACCTGGAGTTCCGAGAGATGAACCCGATCGTCCTGTTTCTGATTGCCTGTGTCGCCGCGTTCGCCTTGCACATCCTGATGGTGTTCGCGGTCGTTCCCAAGAAGAAGTAACCGGCCCGCGGCGCCGTGTCTCCGGACGACGGGTCGTCCGGCCGCCGCTGGACAAGCGGTCGACATGATCGTCCGTGTCCGCGCTCGCCATCAGAGGACCGACCCATGAAGACAGTCAAGCTCGCACCGATCGCCCTCGCCCCGGTCGTCGCCGTTCTCCTTGTCTTCGCCGCCGCACCGGCTGCCGCCCAGGACGCCGACTACCACCACATGCATCTCACGGCGCCGGACGCCAGGGCCGCTGCGGCCTGGTACATCGAGCACATGGGCTGCGAGGACTTCGGGCGTGAAGGCGCCTGCGCCGTCGGCGACACCCAGTTCATCTGGTTCGAGCGGGAACCGACCGGCGCCAGCGTCGGGTCGGGGGTGAACCACATCGGGTTCTCGTTCCGTGACCTCGGCGCCAAGATGGCCGGGTGGCAGGCGGCCGGGCTCGACATCGAGAACCCGGACGAACCGATCCGCGACATTCCCGGCCTGTTCAAGCTGGCATTCCTGAGCGACCCGTGGGGCGCCCGCATCGAGGTGGTGGAAGACCTCGAGTGGCTCGGGTTTCATCACATTCATCTCAGCTCGCCCGACCCGGATGGCGCGCTGGCCTGGTACAAGAACATCTTCGGCGGTGAGAGCGACAGCCTGAAGGGCCGTATCGACGGACTGCGGTACGGCGGCACCTGGCTGCTGGTGTCGCAGCTTCGCGAGGGGACCGTGGCCGCCACGCAGGGACGCGCAGTCGACCACCTCGGCTGGGGATTCCCCGATCTGGACGCGGCCGCCGCCGAGATCAAGGGCAAGGGTGTGGCGTTCACCCTTGAACCGCGGCCCTACACGAACCCCCTTGGACAGGAAATGAGGATTTCCTTCGTGACGGGGCCCGATGACGTACGGATCGAGATCGTGCAGCCGGGAAGCTGATCAGACGCAATGAACCTCGCGGACCGGCAGCGCCGAGCCGATCTGCCACTATCGCGCCCGGTACGGCGCCGGCTGCCGGGTGCACGTCCGCGCCGGCCGGCGGCTGATCACGAGTCGTCGAGGGCGCCGAGGGCGATGCTGCGTTGATACGCGGCAAGCACCGCCTTCGACAGCACGGTTCGGAATCCACCCTTGTCGAGCTCGTAGATCGCGGCGGCGGTGGTGCCGCCGGGCGAGGTCACCATGTTGCGCATCTCGGCCGGATGGACGGACGACCGCTCGGCGAACGTGACCGAACCTCGCACCGTCTGAATAACCATCTGGCGCGCATCGGTCCGTGACCACCCCAGGTGCACGGCGGCGTCGATCAGCGCCTCCATCAGCATGAACACATACGCCGGTCCGCTTCCGCTGACCGCGGTGGCCTTGTCGAGGAAGCTCTCGTCGCGAACGTGCAACTGCTTGCCGAGCGCACCCAGGATGGCGCCCGCCTGCTCGCGCTGCTTCTCCGACACCTCGTCGGTCGCGGTCCAGACCGTCATCCCCTCGCCCACCTGAGCCGGCGTGTTCGGCATGGTGCGAACGATCGCCTTGTGCCGGAGCCCGCCGGCGATCGACGCGATGCGGGCGCCGGCCACGATCGACACCACCAGCGTGGACGGCGGCAGCACGCCCGCGAGATCGGCGAACACCGGCGCCAGCACCTGCGGCTTGACCGACAGCACGACGATACGCGCCGTGCGCGCGGCGGCCTGGTTGTCAACGACCGTCCTGACGCCGAACAGGCGTTCTATCGCGACCAGCCGCTCGGGGTGCGGGTCCGACGCCGTGATCGCGTCCGGCTCCACCAGGTCGTGCCGCAGCAGACCGCCGATCATCGCCTCGCCCATCGCCCCCGCGCCGATGAAGGCGATCGGCGCATCGTGCAGAACCGTGGACCGTGTCACGAACCGCTCCTTTCCATCGGGAATCCGACTGGACTGACAGCCCGCGGCAAGAGCCCTGCTGCATTCGAACGGCGCGGCATCCCGCCTGGCCAATCTCGGTGCAACGCGGGGTTCTACCACCGCCTGCTGGGGTTCACTATGTTATCCGCGAACCCGCGCGCCGCGCGTACTCCGGTATCCTCTCTTGTTCCATGGACCCTGTGACCCACACCCTCGTCGGGGCAAGCCTGGCGGAGACCCGACTCGGCCGGGTACCGCTGGGCGCCGTCACGCTCGTCATCGGCGCCAACCTGCCGGACATCGACGCCGCCGCCTACTTCTTCGACAGCGACCTTGCGCTCGGCGTACGACGCGGCTGGACCCACGGCGTGCTGGCGATGGCCCTGCTGCCGGCGCTGCTCGGATGGGTGATGCACCAGATCGCCCTGGCGCGGCGCCGGCGTCGCCCGACTGCCGCGCCGCCGTCGCTGAAACGCCTGATGGGACTGTCCTATCTCGCCGTGCTCTCGCATCCCGCCCTCGACTGGCTGAACACGTACGGCGTCCGGTTGTTGATGCCGTTCGACGGACGCTGGTTCTACGGCGACAGCGTGTTCATCATCGACCCCTGGCTCTGGCTGCTCTTCGGCACGGTGGTCGTATTGGCGCACAGCAGCTCACCGTGGCAGGCAGCCGGATGGATAGCCCTCGGCGCGGTCACCACCCTGCTCGTGACCGGGTTGCCCGGTACGCCCCCGGCGATGCGTCTGCTCTGGTGCCTCGGGATCGCCGTCATCGCCGGGGTGCGCTACTGGGGCGGCTGGCAAGCGAACCTGCCCCGGGTGGCCGCCGTCTGCGTCACGCTGGCCGGCATCTACGCCACCGCGATGATCGGCAGCTCGCGCATCGCCGCGGCGCAAACGGCGGCGTGGGCGCGGGACCGGGGACTGGAACCGCGCCGCATCATGGCGGTCCCGGCGCCGGCCAACCCGTTCCGGCGCGACATGCTTGTCGAGGACGGCCGGCACTATCATCGAGTGCGGCACGACTGGGGCGCGACCGAGTCGATCGTCCCGCTCGGCCCGCAGACGCCGATCGGCGGCGAGCACGCGGCAACCGCCGCCGCACTGGAGGCGCCCGGCGTGTGGGGCCTGGCCATCTGGACCCGGTTCCCCGTGTTCGAGGTCGAACCGCTGGAAGAGGGGTACCGGGTCACGATCAGCGACGTGCGGTTCACCCGCAGGGTGGTGGAGCTGGGCCGCGACCTGCGGCCCCGTGCGATGGAGCCCTGAGCAGCCCGTGGCGCTCGACCCCGACTCCAACCGGGGCGTTCAAGTTCAATATCTCCGGACCACCGTCGCCGGTAAGGTTGAAGCTCGACCCGCCTCGGTTGTAGGCGGCAATATCTGCGAAGAATCGGGTTCTCCTCGCGCCACGCCGCGAACACGCGCCGCGGCACGACAGCCGCGGTCGATTCCGGCAGGAACTGCGTGATCGATCCAGATTCTCTGTGCGACACGGGACTGCCACCACGGGCTGCTACGCCTCGCGAATGGCGTCCATCGGATTGATCCGGGCGGCGCGGCGCGCCGGGAGCCAGCAGGCCAGCAGCGCGAAGGCGACGAGCATCGCCGTAACGGCCCCGAACGTCAGCGGGTCCGCCGGCGTGATGTCGAACAGCAGGTGTTCGACCACGCGGGTCGTCGCGAAGGCGACCAGCAGGCCGAGGATCACGCCGCCGGCCACCAGAGCCCCGCCTTGCCGGACGATCAGTCCGACGACGTTACGGCGGCCGGCGCCCAGCGCCATGCGGATGCCGATCTCGCGCCGGCGTTGCGCCACGGTATGGCTGAGCACGCCGTAGAGCCCGAACGCGGCAAGCAGCAGCGCCACTGCCCCGAAGATGCCGGCGCACATCGCAAAGAAGCGCGGTTGCGCGACCTGGGACGCCAAAAACTGTTCGATCGTTGCCGTCGGGCGGATTTGGGCGTATTCCTCGCGCAGGAAGGCAAGGACGGTAAGCGGCGTGCGATCGCTGCGAACGAGAATCACATTAGTACTGAACGCGGAATGCTGAGTCATGCCAGGCTGGAGCACCGGCACGTAAATGTTCTCGGCGCTCGCCCCCCGGTATTGGGCCGGAATCATGGGACTCGCGATGTCATCCACGACACCGATGACCTCCCATTCCTCAGCGCCATCGCCGGCGACGGCAGGCCGCACGAGGCGTTGCCCCACCGCCGGCGCGTCGCCGAACGCCCGCTGCGCGAACGATTCGCTGACGACCACGATCCGCTGGCTGCCCGTTGCATCCCGATCGGTGAAGAACCGACCTGCCCGCACCCTGAGCTGCAGGACATCGGCGTAGCCCGGACTGACGGTCCGTATACTGCCTAGCAATTGCTGCCGTGGATCCACCGGCGGCGGCCGGCCTGCGACGCCGATTGGTTCCATCTGACTCGACGGCAAGAACGGAAACACGCCCGCCAGCGCGACGGCGTCGATACCCGGCAGGTGCTCAATCCGCTCTACCGCCGTCTGGAGCGTCACAGCGTACCGGCGGGCAGCAGCATACTTCTCGGCGAATCGGTCGGGGTCATCAAGGACGGGCCCCCCCTGGCTGCGGGGGTCGGTATTCCACCCCATGAACATCTGGATGCTGGCCGGATCGTAGCCGTGATCGAATGTGACGAACGCCACGAAGCTGCGCAGCAGCAGACCGGCGCCAATCAGCAGGCAAAGCGCCACCGCAACCTGCGCGACGACCAGCGCCGCCTGGGTCCGATTCATTCGCAGACGTCCGAAGCCACCGGCCGCCACGGCGCTCCCTTCGTTGAGGGTGCGCACCAGATCGACCCGCGACCCGGCCAGCGCCGGCGCCGTACCGAACACCACGCCCGTTCCCACCGCCAGCGCGGCCGCAAACACGAGCACGGTCCCATCGAGACCGGCGCCGGCCAGCCCGGGAACGTAATCCGGAACCAGCCCTGCCGCGGCGCGCACGATG
The DNA here is from genome assembly GCA_965220695.1 of Vicinamibacterales bacterium. Taxonomy (GTDB): domain Bacteria; phylum Acidobacteriota; class Vicinamibacteria; order Vicinamibacterales; family UBA8438; genus UBA9620. Next base: position 3,591,146 of record OZ244838.1, read on the forward strand.
CCGGCCGCCACGGCAACGCCGAGCGCGCCGCCGGCGACGCTCAGCATGACGCTCTCGGCCAGCAGTTGGCGCGCGATCCGGCCGCGTCCGGCGCCGAGCGCGCCACGGATCGCCAGCTCGGGCTGCCGGACGACCCCGCGCACGAGCAGCAACCCGGCCACGTTCGCGCACGTCACCAGCAGCACCAGCCCGGTCGCCCCGCCGAGCATCAGCAGCGACGCCCGGAACGGCCGCGCCAGCTCTTCGCGAACCGGGCGTACGGACACCTCGGACTCGACCTGCCGCGGTTGATCCCCTTCCGGCCGCGCAAGGAGCGTGCGCGCCTCGGTCGCCGCCTGCTCCGGGGATACCTCCGGCCGGAGACGGGCGATCGCGATGAGCGGAACGCCGGTTGCGATTACACCATCATCGCGAGAGGCTTCGTACGGCGGCACGTGCAGCGGTACCCAGAGCTCCACCTCGCGGGACGGATACGCGAAGGCGTCCGGCAGCACCCCGATCACGGTATACGGCTCAAGGTTCAGCTCGACCGCCGCGCCGATCACGTCCGGGTCGGATCCGAAGTGGCGCGTCCAGGCGCGGTGACTCAACAGGACCACCCGGTCGGCGCCCTCCGCGGCATCCGCCTCGGTGAAAATCCGCCCGAGCCAGGGAGTCGTTCGCAGCAGCGGAAAGAAGGACGGGGTCACCGCCGTACTCGGAAGCTGGACCAGACCGTTCGGACCGTCCCAGACGAAACTGCCATTCTGGTAGGCGGCGAGTTGCTCGAACGACCGGGCGCCATCCTGAAGCTGCCGCAGCTCGTTCTTCGTCAGTGTCGGAAACAACGGGCGCGAGACGCCCGCCGCACCAGCGGCCGTGGTCCCGCGCCCCACAGCGACGAGCGCGTCCGCATACGGCAGCGGTCGAAGCATCAGGCCGTTGACGAGGCTGAACGTCGCCGTGTTCGCGCCAATACCGACCGCGAGGATCGCCAGCACCGCCGCGCTCAAGGCCGGACGCGCGCGGATCTGCCGCACCGCGTCACGCAGATCGCAGAAAAGTCCATCCATACGCAGTTGAGTCAGCCGAGCAACCGCAGGACGGCGATCCCGGCCCCGACAAGCACGCCCGTCTGGAGCGACAGGGCGCGGTAGAGGTCGGCGCGGGTGACCAGATCCCGCGCTTCGTGTTCGGGCGCCTGCCGCACGGCGTCGGTGATAGCGTCAACCTGGGCCGGCGTGAGATCCGCGTTGGCCAACGCGCGGCCTATCGCGTGAGTGTCGAACACGGATTCACGTTACCACGGGCGGTCAAGTGGTCGCACGGGTTGGCCCGTTGGACACCCACTGGCCGGGGGCATCGCGATCCGCGTCCGTCCGTTCTTGGTGCATCTGGTCCGCTGACGTCAGCATCGGAACGAGGGATCCAGCGACGGAAACGGAGGCGCTCGAATGCCACAAGGCAAGCAATATCCATAGGCGTGGTGAATCAGCGTCTGGAGCCCTGATCACGTGCGGCGCCGCGATCGGGCAGGCGGTCACGCACGCGCCGGTGCGCTCGACAGGGTTGCCGCGCCGCCGTCCGGCGCCGGAGTCGATGCGGTGCGGAGCGGTCACCACGGGCTGTAGCTCCCGAAGCTCCACAGATGCCCCTCGGGGTCTCGCGCGACGTATTCGCGCGACCCGTAGGGGGTCGACTCGAGCGCCACGACAATCTCGGCCCCGGCCGCCCGCGCGCGGTCATGGTGCGCCTCGACGTCGTCGACGTGCACGTAGATCCCCTGCGTGGCGCCACCCGCCTCGGCCGGGCTCTTCAACCCCATCTCATCGTCCTGCGCCGTGCCGATCATCACGATGCCACCCCCGTATTTGAGCTGGGCGTGGGCGATGGTCCCCTTCGGCCCCGGTACGATCATCTGCTTCTCGAACCCGAAGGCGGTTGCCAGCCACTCGAAGGCGGCCGGCGCATCCTGATACCGGAGGAACGGGAAGATCCGTGTCACGCGAGCATCGTTCATGTGCCGATCCTGTCGGGATCTCGCGAAAAAGTCACGCCGGGCGGCACGGCGCCTCAACGGGCGGCGGTTACACTCTACTCGCGGAGGACGCCCATGCTTCAGCCATCGAACTCCCACGCTCGCCGGCGCCGCGTGTACCACGGACTGTGCGCCGCGCTGGCGGCGCTGACGATCGCCGGCCCGGCGGCGGCTCAGAACGGGTCGAGTTTTCTCGACGTTCAGCGGTCGACCATCGACTACACGGCGGGCACGACCCGTCCCGCGGTCTCCTGCCGGTCGTTGCTCGGGCTGACGGGGCACGACTACTCGGTGATTTCGGCAACGATGATCGACGCGACCGCCGATACGCCGGAGCATTGCCGCGTGTATGGGGTCATCCCGCCGGAGATCCGCTTCGGGGTGCACCTGCCCAGCGGGTGGAACGGCCGGTTCTACATGCAGGGCAACGGCGGGTATGCCGGGAACGCGCCCGACGCGGCGGGCACCCTGCGGACCGCCATGCGGGCCGTCGCCCACGGGTTTGCGGCCGCCTCGACCGACACGGGACACGACGGCCGCGTCGAACCGCTGGCCACGTTCGCCCACGACAATCTGCAGAAGGAGATCGACTACGCGTTCAGGGCCGTCCACCTGACCGCGGTCACCGCGAAGGCGGTCATCACCGCGTATTACGGGACCGCGGCGCACCACGCGTACTGGGACGGCTGCTCGACCGGGGGACGCCAGGGCCTGATGTCCGCACAACGGTTTCCCGGCGACTTCGACGGCATCGTCGCCGGTGCGCCGGTGCAGAACTTCACCGATACCCAGATGGCCTACGTCTGGAACAACCAGGCGCTCGCGCGGGCGCCGCTGAGCGAGGCGAAGGTGGCGCTGGTGGCTGACGCGGTCTATCGCCGCTGCGATGCGGGCGACGGTCTCGAGGACGGGCTGATCGACGACCCCCGGCGTTGCGACTTCGACCCGCGGGCGCACCTGCCGGTCTGTGACGGATCGGCGAGTGCCGGCGACTGCTTCACCCCCGCCGAAATCGACACGCTGCACGCCATCTACGGCGGCCCGGTGGGCAACGGCCGGCAGCTTTTCCCCGGCCAGCCGCCGGGGGCGGAGGCCGGGGGCGGCTGGAACAACTGGATCGTCTCGGACCGCGGCCCGACCATCGGGTTCCGGTTCTCGGACACCTTCTTCAAGTATCTCGCCTTTACCCCTGACGAGCCCGACTTCGACTGGCGGACGTTCGACTTCGACAGCGACCCCGAGCGGGTCACGATCCGGGAAATCCTGGATGCCGTCGACCCGGACCTGTCCGCGTTCGCGGCGCGGGGCGGCAAGATGATCACGCACTTCGGGTGGGCCGACACGGCGCTGAACCCGCTGATGACCGTGAACTATTACGAAGAGGTGCGGGCGGCCATGGGCGCCGGGACCACGGCAGGATTCTACCGGCTGTATCTGGTGCCGGGCATGTTCCACTGCAGCGGCGGGCTGGGGACGGACCGGTTCGACCTGATGACCCCGTTGGTCAACTGGGTCGAGGGCGGCGCGGAGCCGGACACCATTCCCGCGTCTCGGGTCGAGGACGGCCGCGTCACGCGCAGCCGGCCGCTCTGTCCCTATCCGCAGGTCGCGCGCTACTCCGGTTCGGGCAGCATCGACGACGCGGCGAGCTTCGCCTGCGTTGCACCCTGACAGCCCGGGCCGCCGCCTCCGGATCACGCACCGGCGGCCGCGGCGCGGCGCTCGCGGAAGAACAGCGCGAACAGGACCAGCACGGCGGCCGCCCAGACCGCCGGCACGATCCAGATCCGGTCCCAGGCATGTCCGTCGCCCGCCACGTACAGGTCGACCACCAGACCCGACAGCCACGACCCGATGAACATGCCGACGCCGAGCGTCACGAAGGCGATCAGGCCTTGCGCGGCGGCACGCAGATCGGGTGGCGCTTTCTGGTCGACGTAGATCTGCCCGGTCACGAAGAAGAAGTCATAGCAGATGCCGTGCAGCAGGATGCCCCCGTACAGCATCCAGACCATGGCGCCGTTGTCGCCCCAGGCGAACAGCAGATAGCGGCTGACCCAGGCGGCCATGCCCACCAGCAGCATGCCCTTCACTCCCAGACGGCGGAAGAAGAACGGCATCGCCAGCATGAAACCGATTTCGGACACCTGTCCCAGGGTCATCTTGCCGGCGGCGTTCACGACCCCGATCTCGTTCAGGAACGGGTTCGCGAAGGTGTAGTAGAACTGCAACGGGATACAGACCAGCAGCGAGCCGACCACGAACACCGCGAACGACGGTTCGCGCAAGAGCTTGAGCGCATCGAGCCCGAGCACGTCCCGCGCCGTGACGCGTGTCGCCGCCGCCGGCGGCGTATGCGGCAGCAGCAGGCAGTAGAGGCCCAGCGCCACCGATGCGGCGGCGCCTATCTGCAACGGTCTGGCCGTATCCTCGAGCTGCAGGAACCCGACCAGCAACCCCGCCGCGATCCAGCCGATGGTGCCCAGCACCCGGATGCGCGGAAACTCGCGGGCCGGCTCGTCCATCTGACGGAACGACAGCGAGTTGGTCAGCGCCAGTGTCGGCATGTAGCACAGCGCATACAACAGCAGCGCGCCGTAGAACGCCGGAAACGCGGTGCGGGTCGCGACGAAGAACAGGACCACGCCGCCGGCGGTGTGGAGCAGGGCCAACAGCTTCTCGGTGGCGAAGTAGCGGTCGGCCACCATCCCCACGAAGAACGGCGAAATCATCGCCGCCACGGCGGTGGTGCCGAACACCAGCCCGATCTGCTGCCCCTGAAACTGCAGCGCCTCGCCGAGATAGGTCCCGAGCGGGACGGACCACGCGCCCCACACGAAGAACTGCAGGAACATCATCACCGACAGCTTGGCGCGGATGACTGAAGACATCGTCTCGGGGCGGCCGGAAGGGCGGCCGGAACGGCGGTGGACTGCTACACAAGCGCGCGTCTGCAGAACTCGAAGCAGCGGCGCATCTCTTCGATGGTGTCGCCGCCCCGATACTCGTACTCGATGTTGGCCGGAATATCCCAGCGCTGATCGCGCAGCATCGTCAGCACCTGGACGATGTCGGTATCGCCCTCGCCCCACGGCGTATTCGCGCCCTGGTCGCGCTTCCGATCCTTCAGGTGCAGCGTGACGATCTCGTCGTGGTGCGCCCGCAGATACGCCACCGGGTCGTGGTTGGCCGCCGCGAAGTGGCCGATGTCGAGGTTGATGGCGATCGAGCTGCCGTCGCCCTGGGCGATAGCGGCCGCAAACTGTTCAGGGCTCGAGAACTCGTTCGGATCGACCCGTGAATGGTTGTGAATCGCCACGGGAATGCCGTGCCTGGCGGCGAGCGGCGCGACGCGCGGGATGACATTGACGGTGGCCGACGCCGTGATGGCCGGCACCCCGAGCGCCTTCGCCATTTCAAACCCGCGGTCGATCTCCGCGTCCGAGAAGTGGTCCTGGAAGCTCAGGTTGTAGGCGTTGAGCGTCAGGCCGGCGCGCTCGAAGCGTTCGCGGATGGAGGTGAAGTGGTCCAGCCCCACGGTCGTCCGCCAGCGCCGCAGCTCCTCCCGCGCGCCGCGTCCTCCGAGCTCGCGCGGTTCGACATGTCCCTGCCACAGCTCGCAACTCGTAATCCCGACCTCGACCATCCCGTCGATGAGACCCTGCAGGTCCCGGTCGCGGAAGCTGTAGCTCTGGGCGCCGATCAGCACCCCGGCGATGCGGGACTCGGTCCGGCCGGGCTGTGCGCGCGGCGTTCGTCCCGCCACTCCGGCCATCAGACTCGCCGCCATCAGCGTATGCCACTCGCGTCTCGTCAGCAGGGTCATGTCGTCACCTTCTCCGAAATCGGGCTGATTCTACCTGGACGTCAACTGTTGCATATCACACCGGCGGCGCGACCGCGGATACAATCTGCGGACGGAACTGGTTTTACACGAAGGAGACACCGTCATGATCAGACGGACCGCAGGCCATGTGGTGCTCGCCGTCCTGCTGGCCACCGCCGGGGCGCCCGCCGGCGCCGGGCAGTCCAGTGCGTTGAAGGCGATGGTCCTCACGGGCCAGAACAATCACGGCTGGCAGGTGCTGAGCGCGCACTACCGGGACATCCTCGAAGAAACGGGGCTCTTCGACGTGGATGTCGTGACGACCCCCCCACGCGGCGCCGACATGAGCCGGTTCGCACCCGACTTCGACAGCTATGACGTGGTCGTGCTCGAGTACAACGGCGACGCCTGGCCGGTGCATGTCCAGGAGTCGTTCGAGCGTTACATCGCGAACGGCGGCGGGATGGTCTACGGCCACGCCGTGAACCACACGTTCACGGACTGGCCGGCGTTCAACGAAATGATGGGCATCGGCGGGTGGGGCGGACGCGACGAGCGCGCCGGCCCGTTCGTGAAGTACCGCGACGGCAAGCTGGTGCTGGACCACAGCCCCGGCCACGCCGGCGAGTGCGTGGACGCGCACGAGTTCGAGGTGGTCACCCGCGCGCCGGAACACCCGATCATGCGCGGACTGCCTCCGGTCTGGCTGCACGGCACCGACGAGCTCTACAGCAACCAGCGCGGACCCGCAAGGAACATGACCATCCTGGCGACCGCCTGGTCCGACCCCGCGCGCGAGGCGCATTGGGGCGAACTGACGCACGGCACGGGCGATCACGAACCGATCGCGCATACGGTGCGCTATGGGCAGGGCCGCGTCTTCGGCACCGCGATGGGACACGTGGACGGCGGCGCAGCGGTGGGGTCGGGACCCTGGCCGGCGATGGAATGCGTCGGGTTCACGACGCTGATTCAACGGGCCGCCGAGTGGGCCGCGACCGGCGCCGTGACGCAGCCGGTCCCGGACGACTTTCCAACTGCCGGGGCGATCAGTCTTCGGTAGCAGCGGCCACGCAGCAGCACTGAACGGAGGAACCGAATCGTGCGGTATGGCTGGTTCATCGTCGCACTCTGTCTCGCCGGCGGATTCGGTGGCGCCGGCTCGCTGGCGGCCGAGGACAACGGCCTGGTCACCCTCGACAGCGGCGTGATCCGCGGCGCGCCGGCGGCCGACGACGCCAGCGTCCGGGTCTTCAAGGGGGTGCCGTTCGCCGCGCCGCCGGTCGGCGAGCGGCGCTGGCGGCCGCCCCAACCGGTCGCGTCGTGGATCGGGGAGCGAGCCGCGGATCAGTTCGGGCCGCGCTGCACCCAAGGCGTCCGCCCAGCCCCGGGCCGCGGCGGGTCGATCCCCCCGATCAGCGAAGACTGCCTGTATCTCAACATCTGGACCCCCGCCGCAGCGGACGAACGCCGGCCGGTCATGGTCTGGATTCACGGCGGCGGTCTGACGGGCGGCGCCGGGTCCGGCTCGAGTTACGACGGCGCCAACCTGGCGCGGCGCGGGGTCGTGCTGGTCACGATCAACTACCGCCTCGGGCCCTTCGGCTATCTGGCGCATCCGCTCCTGACGGCCGAATCCGAACACCGCGTCTCAGGCAACTACGGCGTTCTCGACCAGATCGCGGCGCTCGAGTGGGTGCAGCGCAACATCGCGGCGTTCGGCGGCGACCCCGATCGCGTGACCATCTTCGGCGAATCGGCCGGATCGTGGAGCGTGCAGACGCTCGTGGCCAGCCCGCTCGCCGGCGGACTGTTTCACCGCGCGATCGGTGAGAGCGGCGGCGTGCTGGGGTCGTACGGGGCAACACCCGACCTGCAGACGCTGGAAGTGGAGGGAGAGCGGTTCGGACTTGCCCTGCTGGGCACCGGCGCCGAGGTGACCTTGCCCGCGCTGCGCGCCGTCTCGGCGGTCGACATCATGGACTCCATTCGCACCTCGGAGGGTCGCATCCGGACGCGGCCGGTCGTCGACGGACGGGTCTTGCCGGACACGGCGCGAGCGATCTTCGAGACCGGACGGCAGAACCGGGTGCCGGTCATGGTGGGCTGGAATGCCGACGAGGGCTCGCTGGCCGCCGGCGGCGCGCCGGACGATGTCGCCGCCTATCGAACATGGGCCCGCGAGACCTACGGCGATCTCGCCGAGGGGTTCCTGGACATCTACGACGCCGCCACCCCGGCCGCGGCCAGAACGGCGTTTCTCGAGGCGTACGGCGACCGGAACTTCGGCTGGGAGATGCGCGAGTGGGCGCGTCTGACGAAGACGGTCGGCCAGCCGGCGTTCCTGTATCACTTCAGCCGGGTCCCGCCGGGCAGCTCCACCGGGGTGTATCACGCCGCCGAGATCCGCTACGTGTTCGACAACCTGCACGCCCCGGGCGCCCGTCATCAGTACACGCTGCTCGACACCTGGGTGTCCGACTTGATGGCCTCGTACTGGGTCGCGTTTGCCGAGACCGGCAATCCCAATGTCGCCGGCACGTCGCTCTGGCTGGCCCATACGACGGAACGCGACGCGCTGCTGGACTTTGGCGATTCGGGAGTGCACCGGTTCGGCTTCCGCAAGACCGAACTGGACTTCTTCGACCGCTACTTTGCCTCCGGCGAGGGCCCATGAGGCGATTCCCGCGTCTTGCGGCCGGCGCGGTCACCCTGGCGGCGGCACGACCCGCGTTACTCGACGCCGTCGTGGCGGCGGCCGAGCGCTATCAGATGGAGATGACGGTGGCGGAGCCGCTGTTCGACCTGCGCGGTCCGCCTTGATCCCTGCACTCACACACCAGAGCCACCCTGGCGCTGGTCCTCGTCAGAACACCGCAATCGGGTTGAGGGGCGATCCGGTGCCGCCCTCGACCGGAATCGGACCGGCGGTGATCATGAACTCCCAGCGATTCTCGGCGGCGGCCGTCTCGGCCAGCGCCTCGAGATCCATGTTGTCGAAGATGTTGGCGCCGAACCCGGCGATCAACATCGTGTGCACCGGCTGCCCGACCCCTTCCACCAGCGAGGGCATCACGTCGGTCGCCGCGTCGCTGCCGACGGCCGCAACACCGCGTTCCTTGATCCACGGCAGCACGGACGCGTGCAGACCGGCGCTGTTGCCGGACACCTGCCACGGTCCGAGCGCGGCCCGGCGCGCCCAGCGCCCGGTACGCACGAAGATGATGTCGCCGGCCGACACCGTGACGCCCGCCTGCGCCTCCCACGCCTCGATGTCTTCGACGTAGATGGGCGTCTGCGGCTCCAGATAGTCGACACCCTTCAGACGCGCGAAGTCGAGCAGGATGCCGCGCGTGACGATGCCGCTCTTGAGATTCTGGATCCCCAGCTTGCCGCAGCCCTCCGGGGTGCTCTCGGACGGCAAGATGTCGTTGTAGAGCCGGTCGTTCCAGAGAAAGTGGCACAGGGAGTCGATATGACTGACGCCGTAGCCGTGATACGTGAACTCGTAGGTGTCGCTGCGCAGGCTGCGGCCCATGGTGTGGTTGAACGCCCTGTCCGGATTGTCCGCGTACTCGCCCGGCATCGGGTTGTGGGCGAGCGACACGGTGATGCCCGACCGGACGAGGGCCGCCGCCTCGCGGGTCTTCTGCGGGGTGATCAGGTTCATGGCGCCGAGCTCGTCGTCAGCGCCCCACCGGCCCCAGTTGTTGAGCTCCTGGAACATCGCGTCGAACTCCTCGATATTCCGCGGCCGGCGCGGTTCCTGCGTATCCACGGCGGCGGAGCACCCGGCGGCCAGCGCAGCGACGGCCGCCAGCCACGCGACGGCAGTTCTGGATCTCGGTGTCATGCCTTTGCTCTCCGGTTCTGAAATGCGGTGACGTCACCGTGCATTATGACGGAACGGCGGGGCCGCGTCACGAGCCGCCGCGCTGCATGGACCGGCCTTCTTCGCCAATGGCGCGTATAATTCCGCTGAGACCTGCGCGGCCGCAGGAGAAGATCCCAGGAAGATCCCGGAAAGAAAGACCCCAGGAGAGATTGATGCGTCATCTACCAGGTTCCGCAACAACGACCGCGCTGGCGACCGTGCTGGTCACGTGCCTCGCCGTGACCGCGCTCTCGCGCGAGAACGAGAACTGGCCGTCGTTTCGAGGCGCCGATGCGCTGCCCGTCGCCGAGGACGACCCGCGCCTGCCGCTGACGTGGAGCGCCACCGAGAACGTCGTGTGGAAGACGCCGATCGACGGCCTCGGCTGGTCGTCACCCGTCGTCTGGGACAACCGGATATTCCTCACCACCGCGGTCAGCGACGGCGAGACCCAGGAACCGCGCATGGGACTGTATTTCCCCTTCGGTTCGCCCGCGACAACGGACGACGGCAGATTCCCCGACCCGAGGGAAGGCGATCTGATGGAGCGCGAGGTGGACGTGCACCACTGGCTGGTCCACGCCCTCGACGTCGACACCGGCCAGATTGTCTGGACGTCGGAGGTCCACACCGGTCGACCGCAGTTCGATCGCCACCTCAAGAACACCTTCGCCTCGGCCACGCCGGTGACGGACGGCGAACGGGTCTATGCCTACTTCGGCAACATCGGCGTCTACGCTCTCGACATGGACGGCGCGCTGGTCTGGGAACGGCGGTTCGATCCGGCCGAGACGCGGCTGGGCTGGGGACCGGCGGCCTCGCCGGTCCTGCATGACGGCACGCTCTTCATCGTCAACGACAACGATGAACAGTCGTTCGTGGTGGCGCTGGACGCCGCAACGGGCGCCGAGCGCTGGCGGGCCGACCGTGACGAGGGCACGAACTGGTCGACGCCGTTCGTCTGGCAGCACGACCAGCGCACCGAGCTGGTGACGGCGGGCAGCGATCAGGTGCGGTCCTACGACCTCGACGGGAACGATCTCTGGTCCTTCCGCGGCCTGAACTCGATCTCGATCCCCCAGCCCTACAGCGCGCACGGCCTCCTGTACGTCACCTCGGGGTACGTCGGCGACGCGATCAGACCGGTGTATGCCATCCGTCCAGGCGCGTCGGGCGACATCAGCCTGCGGGACGGGCAACGGAGCAACGACGCCATCGTCTGGTATCAGAACGCCGCCGGACCGTATCACCCCACGCCCCTGGTCTACGGCGACTACTACTTCACGCTCCTGGACCAGGGGTTCTACACCGTCCACGACGCGCACACGGGCGAGGAGCTGTACTTCACGGAACAACAGGTATTGACGCAGGAGGTGCGCCGTCGCGTCGCGCGCGGCACCGGGGGCTTCACCGCCTCCCCATGGGCGTACAACGGCAAGATCTTCGCGATCAGCGAGGATGGGGACACGTACGTCTTCGACGCCGCGGACGACTTCAACGTCATCGCCACCAACGCCCTCGACGAAGTCGCCATGTCGAGTCCGGCGATCGCCCAGGGCAGCCTGTTCATCCGCACGCGGTCACACTTGTGGCGACTGAGCAATCAGACCGACTGACATCCAAGGAGAAGGCGTGATGCACACAGGCCCACGGCTTCGGTCTCTCGCCGGCGTATCGCCGGTAGCCCTGCTCACGCTGCTCTGCGCGTCGGCGGCGGCCCAATCGACCGTGCCTGACGGCGAATGGCACGCGTTCGGACGGGACGGGGCCAACACCAAGTACTCGCCTCTCGACCAGATCACCGCCGAGAACTTCACCGACCTGGAGATCGCCTGGCGCTGGACGTCGCTCTCGAGAGCGGTCGTCGAGAGCAACGAGCGCATCCGGCCCAGTCAGTTCAAGTCGTCGCCGCTCATGGCCGGCGGGCTGGTCTACGTCAGCACCGCGCTGGGACAGGTGGCGGCGCTCGACGCAGGCACCGGCGAGCCGGTCTGGACCTACGATCCCCGGATCTACGACGATCTGGAGCGGCCGCCCAACATGGGCTGGCACCATCGCGGCGTCTCCTACTGGAAGGACGACGAAAGCGATGACGCCCGCATCTACATCGCCAACCACGACCTGAAGCTGGTGGCGCTCGACGCGCGCACCGGCGCGCTGTATCCGGGCTTCGGCGAGAACGGCTACGTCGACCTGACCAAGGGCTACGAGCGCGAGATCGACGCCTCGCGCATGACCTATTCCTCGCCGGTCGCGGTGGCCGGCGACACCATCATCACCGGCAGCATCATCCAGGACACCAACATCAGGCTGCGCGAGGCATCACCCGGACACGTGCGCGCCTACGACGCCCGCAGCGGCGCAATGAAGTGGATTTTCCACACGATTCCGCAGGGGGACGAATTCGGCGTCGACTCCTGGCAGAACGAGTCGTGGCGGTACAGCGGACACTCGAACGTGTGGTCCTACATGGCGGTCGATGAAGAACTGGGCCTCGTCTACCTGCCCACCGGCACACCATCGAACGACTGGTACGGCGGGATGCGGCCCGGGGACAACCTGTTCGCCGAGAGCATCGTGGCGGTCGACATCGAGACAGGCCAGCGGGCCTGGCACTTCCAGGCGATTCACCACGGCCTCTGGGACTGGGACTTCCCGACCGGGCCGAACCTGCTCGACATCACCGTCGACGGTCGCGAGATCAAGGCGCTGGCGCAGGTGAGCAAGCAGGCGTTCACCTACGTGTTCGACCGCGCGACCGGCGAACCGGTGTGGCCGATCGAGGAACGGCCGGTGCCGCAGGGCAACGTGCCGGGCGAGTGGTACTCTCCCACCCAGCCGTTCCCGACCAAACCGCCGCCGTTCGACCGGCAGGGCTTCAGCATCGACGACGTGATCGACTTCACGCCGGAGTTGCGGGCCGAGGCCCTTGAGCTCATCGACGACCGCGCACGATTCGGACCGCTGTTCTCGCCCCCGGTCCTGCGCGGCGACGAGAAACCCTACATCCAGGTGCCGGGCGCCGGGGGAGGCGCGAACTGGCAGGGCGCGGCCGTCGACGTGGAAACCGGGCAACTGTACGTCTCGTCGTCGAGCACACTGATCGTGGTCGATCTGATCAAGTACGACCCGCCGGCGACGATCGGGTACTTCACCGATCCCTGGGGCAGCGGACTGCCGGGGCCACAGAGTCTGCCGCTGTTCAAACCGCCCTACAAGCGGGTGACCGCGCTCGACCTGAACACCGGCGAGCAGGCCTGGATGCAACCGCACGGGGACGGCCCGAGAAACCACGAGGCGTTGCGCGACCTGAACCTGCCGCCCCTGGGCGGCGGCGGCGGCATCAGCTCGGGGCCGCTGGTGACCCCGACGCTCCTCATCATGAACCACGGCGGACGCGGCTACGAGGACCAGCCGGAATCGATCCGCACCATCAGCGCCTACGACAAGGACTCGGGTGAGCACCTGGGCTCGGTGGACCTGCCGGCGGTGCCGGGGGGCAACCCGGTGACCTATCTGCACGAGGGCAAGCAGTACCTGGTGGTCGCGGTCGGCAGCGGCGGCCGCACGGCGGAGCTGCTGGCATTGACGCTGCCGTGACCTGGCAGTCCGTGGTGAAACCCCGCTGCATTCGATCCCCGCAGAATTCTGCTGTTTCAAGCTGAATTCTGCGGTTTCAAGGCAGACGAACAGGGCAACCACAAGGGTTGCTTCTCGCCTTGCTCAGAACAGGGCAACCACAAGGGTTGCCCCTACACGGTGCGACCAGGCAACCACAAGGGTTGCCCCTACACGGTGCGACCGGGCAACCACAAGGGTTGCTTCTACACGGTGCGGATCGGCGCCGCCGACACTCGGCGGGCAACACGGATATAATCTGCGCACACATCATGTTGTTTGTCGCAATTATCGACCTCTACTCGCTGATCGTCTTCGTGGCGGTCATACTGTCGTGGATACAACTTCCCCCGACGAACCCGTTCGCGCAGTTCGTTCACAACCTGACCGAGCCGGCGCTCGCACCCATTCGACGGATGCTGCCGCCCGTCAGCGGTATCGACTTCTCGCCGCTGGTGCTGCTGCTCGGACTGCGCCTGCTCAGCAGCGTGCTGGCCGCCGCCAGCGGCGGCCAGTAATCGACAATAATCGACGCAGGACGGGTCGCTGTCCGTCTTTCGTGCCGTCAAGGCTCCGGAGAAACAGGAGTATCGTGGCTGAATCAGAACAGGCGGTGGCCGTCGACACGGCGCCGGAGCTTCCCGTCCACACGTGCCGCAAGTGCAGCCTGGAGATCGACGAGGCTGCCTTTGCCGCCGAGTTGCGGGTGTGCGGGGGGTGCGGTCATCACAGTCCGCTCACCGCACTGGAGTGGATCGACCACCTCTCCGATCGCGGATCGTTCCGTGAAATCGGCAAGCGGTTGTACTCGTCCGATCCACTCGATTTCAGCGTCAGCGGGCCGTATCGCCAGCGGCTGCGCGAGGCTGAGCGGCGGACCGGCATGCAGGAAGCGGCCCTGGCCGGCGAGGCGCAGCTCGACGGACGGCCGCTGGTGCTGGTGTCGCTCGAGTTCGATTTCCTCGGCGGAACGATGGGGTCGGTGGTCGGCGAAAAGGTGGCGCGCGCCTTCGAGGTCGCGACCCGGCGCAAGCGCCCGGTGGTGTCCATCATCGCCAGCGGAGGGGCGCGCATCCAGGAGGGCATGCTCGCGCTGATGCAGATGGCGAAGACCGCCATGGCGGTCGCCGCGCACCACGAGGCACGGCTGCCCTACATCTCGGTGCTGACCAACCCGAGTTTCGGGGGCACGTTCGCGAGCTTCGGGTCGCTGGGCGACATCCTGATCGGCGAACCGGGGGCGCAGATCGGCTTCGTCGGTGCACGCGTCGTCGAGGGCACGATCGCCGAGAAGATCCCGAAGGCGCAGCGACGGGCCGAGGCCCTGCTCGAACGCGGCATGATCGACATGATCGTCGAGCGGCCGTTGCTGCGAAACCGGCTGGCGGTGCTTGTCTCGCAGCTCGCCGCACCTCGGACGAACGCCTGGGCGACGATGCAACTGGCCCCCACCCCGAAGGCGACCCGCACGCCGTCCGAAGTGATCGAACTGGCCCGCACCCCGTCCCGCCCGCGCGCCGCCGCCTATGTCGAACGGGTGTTCCAGGCGTTCAGCCCGTTGCACGGCGACCGCTGCTACGGCGACGACCCGGCCATCGCCGGCGGCATCGCCGACCTGCAGGGGCATCCGGTCGTCGTGATCGCACAGTGGGGCGAGATGATGCCGATGCCGGAGGGCTACCGGAAAGCGCAACGGCTGATGCGGCTGGCGGCGAAATGCAGTCTGCCGGTGGTCACGCTGGTCGATACGCGGGGCGCGTTTCCCGGGCTCGAGGCAGAGCGGCGGGGCATCGCGCAGGCCATCGGCGAGAGTCTCGGCACGCTGGCGCGACTACCGGTGCCGATCGTCAATATCGTCATCGGCGAAGGGGGCTCGGGCGGTGCGCTGGCCCTCGGTCTGGCCGACGTCATCCTGATGCAGGAAAACGCGATCTACTCCGTCATCGCCCCGGAAGGCGCCGCGGCGATTCTGTTGCACGATGCCGCCCGCACCGACGAGTTGCTGCCCGCCCTGAAGCTCCGTGCGCACGATCTGCTCGAGCTCGGGGTCATTGACGACATCGTCCCCGAACCGCCGGGCGGGGCGCATCGAGACCCGGACGCGGCGGCGCGACAGGTGCTGGAGCGCACGATCCACCACCTGGCCCACCTGTCGGCCTTGAAGCCGAAGCGGCTCCTCCGTCGCCGGGCGGAGCGCTTTCGGGCGATCGGGAAGTTCGAGCGCAGCATCGTGCATCGAGCCCGTGATATCGTCGCGCGGATACGCGAGAATCAATGAGACCTGCGAAACGCACTATGATTCATCAGGAGCGTCGTCACCGGCGCCGCTCCAACGTGACTACTCCATACTCCGGAGGGCAACATGTCGATCCGTAGCCTGTGGGCGTTCACGGCGGCGCTGTTCCTGGCGGCGCTGTATCTCGCAATGGCCCCCGCCGCTCCACGCGCCCAGGACACCGAGAACCAGTTCACGACCCCGCTCGACATCCGCATGGGTCAACGGGTCTTCCGGCAGCAGTGCGGCCGCTGTCATGGGCGTAACGGCGGCGGCGGCGAGCTGGGTCCGGACCTGACGCAAGGATTTCAGAACACCAGCACCGACGCCGGACTGTTCAATATCATCCGGGAAGGCCTGCCCAACACCGAGATGATCGGAATCAGTCAGCGCTCGACCGATCAGTCGGTCTGGATGATCGTCAGTTACCTGAACTCGCTGAACGACACCGCTGCCGCCGATCTGCCGGGCGATGCTGCCAATGGAGCGCTGGTGTTCAACGGCAAGGGCAATTGCAGCAGTTGCCACATGGTCAGCGGCCAGGGCGGCCGTCGCGGGCCGGAATTGACCCGTGTCGGCAACCGCCGCGACGCCGACGAACTGCTCAGCGACCTCCGGACGCCGGACGAGGACCTCGCGCCACGCTGGTGGACGATGCGGGTCACCCGGGCAGACGGTTCGGTGATCTCCGGGTTGCGGATGAACGAGGATACGTTCTCGATCCGCATCATGGACGACAACGAAGATCTCTGGTCCTTCACCAAGGGGTCTCTGCAAGACTACGAACGCATCAAGACGTCGACCATGCCCAGCGTGAACGGCATCTTGACCGACAGTGAAGTCGACGACCTGATCGCATACCTGTACACGCTGCGGCGGGAGGACAGTTGACCATGAAACGGCTCGCCATCGTCATCACGCTGCTGCTGTCCGGTGCGTCTGCGTTCGCGCAGTCCGCACCGTCGCTCTCACCCGTGACCTGGGAACGGCTGCTGAACGCGGCGGACGAACCGCACAACTGGCTGATGTACTCGGGCACGCTCGACAGCCAGCGGTTCAGCGGACTCGACCAGGTCAACCGGCAGACCGTCGGCAACCTCGAATTGAAGTGGGCGTATCAGATCCCGCAACTCGACCGGGCCGAGACGACGCCGATCGTCGTTGACGGCATGATGTTCATCACCGAGGCGCCGAGCAACGTCGTCGCCGTGGACGCCGCGACCGGACGCCAGTACTGGCGCTACAACCACCCGCTGCCCGACGATCTGCGTATCTGTTGCGGCCGGAACAACCGCGGCGTGGCCATCCTGGGCGACACACTCTACATGAGCACGCTCGACGCCAAGCTGGCGGCCATCGACGCCCGCAGCGGCAATCTCCTCTGGGCCTCGGAGGCGGCAGACTATCGCTCGGGCTACAGCAAGACCGCGGCGCCGTTGATCGTCAAGGATCAGGTCGTCACCGGCATCGCGGGCGGCGAGTACGGGATCAGGGGCTTCCTCGACTCCTACGACCCCGTCAGCGGCGAGCGGATCTGGCGGACGCACACGATTCCGAGTCCAGACCATCCGGACAACCAGACCTGGTCCGGGGATTCGTGGCGCACCGGCGGATCGCCGACCTGGATCACCGGGTCGTACGATCCGGATCTCGATCTGATCTACTGGGGTACCGGCAACCCCGGACCCGACTGGAACGGCGACGTGCGGTTGGGAGACAACCTGTATGCCGATTCCGCGCTGGCGCTCAGCGGCGACGGGGGCGGCATGGCGTGGTACTTCCAGTTCACGCCGCACGACGTCCACGACTGGGACGCGATCCAGGTGCCGATCCTGGCGGACCTCGAATTCAACGGCGAACAGCGCAAGGTGATGATGTGGGCGAACCGCAACGCGTTCTTCTACACCATCGATCGGGAATCGGGCGAGTTCCTGCTCGGGAAGCCGTACGCCCAGATGACCTGGGCGGAACCGGAACTCGACTCGAACGGCCGGCCGATCCGGATTCCGAACATGGAGCCGACCGCCGAAGGCGTTCTGGTGTCCCCGCCGGTCGGCGGCGGCACCAACTGGTTTTCGCCGGCGTACAGTCCACGCACCGAACTGTTCTACGTACAAGCGTTCGACGGCGAGGCGATCTACTTCAAGCGTGACGAAGAGTACGTGGAAGGCGACCAATTCACGGGTGGCGGACAGCAGTACAACCAGCCGATTGACAACTACCAGAGCAGCATCCGGGCCATCGACCCCAAGACCGGCGACGTCCGCTGGGATTACTGGATCCAGCCGCGGTCGACCGCCGGCGTGATGACCACCGCGGGCGACCTGGTCTTCAGCGGTTCCATCGACGGGTACTTCTTCGCGCTCGACGCCGAAACCGGCGAGGAACTGTGGCATATCAACGTCGGCTCGCGCGTGCACGCCGCCCCGATGTCGTATGCCGTCGACGGACAACAGTATGTGACGATCGCCGCCGGCAACGTGGTCTACACGTTCGGATTGGAAGACTGACACCGATGCCGTTTCATTCGTTGACCGAACTGCCGCGCAAGGAACCGATGGCGGGTTTCGTCGGCCGCTTCGCTACCGGGATCACGATGACCTCGGTGACATGGACGATCGCCGCCGGCGCCGTGCTCCCGGAGCACGCGCACCCGCATGAGCAGGTAGCGCATGTACTCGATGGCGAGTTCGAGATGACCATCGCCGGCGAGACCCGCCGACTGGGTCCGGGCACCGTCGCGTTCGTGCCGCCCAACGCGCCGCACTCGGGACGGGCCGTGACCGCCTGCCGCATCATCGACGTGTTCCACCCGGTGCGGGACGACTATCGATAACCGGCGTGCGCCTTCCGGCTTCGGGGTTTCCGGGCGCAGCGCGGCAGCACACGGCCATGTCGGCCTCGGCGTCCCCTCTGATGCAGATCGTTTCCTCGCTACAGGAAGGCGTGGGCAGGGTGCTGCGGGCGCCGGCCATCCTGGCAGGCGTCACGCTGCTCGTGGCGGCGACGGCCGCGCCGCTCAACCTCCTGCTGCAGACGGGACCGCCGCACCCCGATGACGCCACGTCCTACGGGTGGGCGAGCGACTGGGTGCGACGCTGCGCCGCGCCGGCGCTGGACGTCGACCGCTCGACCGAGACCATCATCACCGGCTGCGCCGCCGTCGTCGCCCTGGCCCCGGATGCGCCGAGTGACCGGTCCGCCCCGACGTTCGTGATCGGCTACCTGCTCGCCGCCGGTCTGCTGGTGTGGACCTTCCTCTCCGGCGGGGTCCTCGACCGCTACGCGCGTGACCGCCCAACCCGCGCGGCGAATTTCTTTTCGGCCTGCGGGTGGAACGGCGCCCGGCTGCTGCGACTGTCCTGCCTGTCGGCGCTCACATATGGTCTGCTCTTCACCCTCGTCCACCACTGGCTCTTCAGCGGCCTGTACTCGCTGGTGACGGCAAACGCCGCTGCGGCCAGCCAGGCCGCTGTCATGCGCACGGTGCTGTATCTGGTCTTCGGGTGTCTGGTCGCGGCGGTCGGACTGGTCTTCGACTACGCACGCGTGCGCGCGGTCGTCGAAGACCGGCGCAGCGCGATCGGAGCGCTGCTGGCCGCCTGGAGGTTCGTGCGGCGACGGCCAGCGGCATGCGCCGGTCTGTTCGCGGTCAATGGCATCGTCTTCGGCGCGGCGCTGTCCGTGACCCTCGTCGCCCGGAACGGGGCCTCGGTCTGGCTGCTGGCGGTCAGCCTGGTCTGTCTGGCCCTGCGTGTCGCCGGCCGGCTATACTTCTACGCTGTCGAGACCGCTTATTTTCAGAGTCAACTGGCACACGCGGGTTACGTCGCGGCGCCTGCGCCCAATTGGCCCGAGTCGCCCTCGGCCGAGGCGATCGGCCGTCTCGGTTGAGTCGCGACCTACGGGCTCAGACCTCCATGCTTGGCGCTCTCGTCTCCATCGTGTCGCTGGTGCTCCTGGCGGCGCTGCCGCTGCTGTTGCTGATACTGCCGCTGCTCTCGTTCTTTCGCGCGTCAGCAGCGAGTGCGGCGGTCGAACGACTCGAGCGCCGGCTGGCGGAGCTTGAACGACGGCAGGCGAAACCCTCCCCTGGCGCTGTTCCGGCGGCGGTCGCTCCGCCCACCCCCGCCGCTCTGCCCGCACCAGCGCTGCCTGCCGGGGACATCGCCGCACCGGCTCCAACCGCGCCGGCGCCGGCGCCCGGCGACCTGCACGACGCACCGCCGGCACAGCTCGAGACCCGCATCGGACAGCGCTGGATGCTCTACGTCGGGGTGGCCACGCTGCTGGTCGGGGTAGGCCTGTTCATTCGCTACGCGTTCGCCAACGCGTGGATCACCGAGCCGGTGCGGGTCGCGGTCGGCGCGCTGGCCGGGGCGCTCGTGCTGCAGGCCGGCTGGCGCTTCGCCTCCGCCGGGCACAGCCGTTTCGGGGCGACCCTGGTCGGCGGCGGGCTCGGCATCTGGTATCTCTCGGCCTTTGCCGCGTTGAACCTGTATCGATTGGTAAATGTCCCGACCGGATTCGTGCTGCTCGCGGCCGTGACCGCCGTGGCCGCCTGGCAAGCGGACCGCCTGCGGTCGCAACCGCTTGCGATGATGGCGGTGCTGGGCGGCTTCGGCACGCCGTTCATCCTGGGAGACAGTGGCGACAGCCACCTGTTCCTCTTCTGCTACACGACCCTGCTGGTGTGCGGGGTCGTCTTTCTGGCCCATCGCCGCGACTGGCCGGCGCTTAACCTCGCGAGCTACGTGCTCACCGGCATGACGGTGCTGCTGTGGCATTTCAGGTTCTATCGCGCCAGCGCGTATCTGACGACCGAACTGTTCTTCACGCTCTATGCCGGGTTGTTCCTGTGGGTGCTGTACCGCATGCATCGCTCGGCGCACCCCCGGGCCAGATGGGTCCGTCTGGCGCTCTGGACGACCCCGGCCTGGTATCACCTCGCCTCGCTGGCGGTCCTCGGCAGCCACTGGCTCGAACTGCTGGTGTACTTCATCGCCGCCACCAGTCTGGGCATCGCCGTCGCGGTGCGGTTCGAGGCGATGTGGAGCCGTCTGCTTCTGTGGGCGGCGGTGGCCGGTCCGCTGCTCACCTGGACCCTCGATCTGCCCGGCCCGACCTGGGCGGCGGCTGCCGCCGCGACCTGGGTCGCGATCGCGCTCGTGCATGCAGGGGCGCAGATCGAGTTGGTCAGACGCGCGCGCGCGCATCTGCATCCGGTCGATGTGTTGCTGGTTCCCGCCAACGGGCTCTGTCTCTACGTCGGGTTGCAGGCCGCGCTGGCGCCGCGCCCGTCGGCGGGCCTGCTCGCGGCGGCGGTGGCGGCGGCCTACGGGGGGTTGACCCTGCTGTTGCGACGCCTCGACCCACGGGCGGCGCTGCACATGCAGGTCGTGGCGGTCACCCTGGCGGCGGTGGCGGTCACCGCCCTGTTCGACGGCGCCTGGAGCGTCACGCTCGGTGCGGTCCAGGCCGCGGGCATGATCTGGCTTGGACGCCGCGAGCGGCGTACCTGGGTACGCGCCATCGGCGCTGTTCTGCTGAGTGTGGCGACCGTCCGGCTGCTGGCCCTGCAGTTCGCGCCGGTGCCGGTCAGCTACACGGTGATTCTGAACCAGCGGGCGCTGCTCGGCTTCGCCGTCACCGGCGTTTTCGCGTTCATCGCCTGGCTGCACGCGCGCCCCGGACCCGATGACGACCGCAGGAGCGGCACGGTGATCGGCGGCGCGGTGGTGGCGGCGAATCTCCTGATGCTCGTCACGCTGTCCACCGAGATCAGCGCCATCTGGGATCTGCGGGCCCAGACCCCAGAATTCGCGTCGAGCGCCGAGTTGGCCCGGCAGATGATGCTGTCAGCCACCTGGGGCGCCTACGCCGCCGCCCTGACGGCGGCCGGCATCAGGCGGCGGTATCCCCCGATTCGCTATCTGGCGATCGTCGTGTTCTTCGTGACGGTGGTGAAACTCTTCACGGTCGACTTCGCGCAACTCGACTCCGTGTACCGCATCGCCAGCAGCATCGCGCTGGGTCTGCTGCTCGTCGGCTCGTCCTATCTGTATCAGCGGTACGAAAGCCGCCTGGGCGCTGGCGCCGCCGCCACGGAAGCACCCCGTCCCGACCCGCCGGCCGACGGATCCTGACGCGACCGCCACCATCCGCGGGCGTCGTGTGACCGCAACGGTGTGATACAAACAGAGAGTCGGGACCACCGAAGGAGGCTCCTATGCGCCGCTATCCCGTGTCCATCGCGCTCGCCATCCTGACCGTGCCGTTGCTCTGCCTCCAGGCCGTGTCCGCCGCGGCGCAGCCGGCGCCCGGGCTTGAACGGGAGGTGCGCGACAAGCTTCGCGGGGAACGGGCCCTGCGGCGTCTTGCGGTGGCGGTGGACGGCGCCGAGGTCACGCTGACCGGGGCCCTCGATACCTACTGGGACAAGTACGAGGCGCTGCGCCGGACCCTGGAGGTCGATGGGGTCGAGACGGTCGTCAGTGAAATCGAACTGCCGCCGCCGGAAAGCGACGAGAATCTCGCCGAGGAAGTGTCCAGGGTGATGCAGCGGTACCCCCACTATACGGTGTTCGACTATCTGGACGGGTCGATCAACTCGGGAATCGTGACGCTGATGGGCCGGGTCACCCCCGATCGCGACAAGTCGGGCGAGCTGTTCGAACGCGTCGCCAAGATTCGCGGGATCCAGGAAGTGCAGAACGAGATCCGCACGATGAACCCGTCCTCGACGGACCGCCGCCTGCGGAATGTTCTCGCCAACCAGATCTTCCGGAGCACGCACTTCGAGCGGTTCGGCATTTCATCCAATCCGCCGTTCCACATCATCGTGGAGCGCTCCGTCGTCACCCTCGTGGGGTGGGTGCAGGGCGAGATCGAGCGCCGCGAGATGGAGCAGATCGCCAGAATGACGCAGGGTGTGCTGCGGGTCGACAACCAGCTGCAGACAATTCAATAGCGCGTCTCACCCCGCCCGGCCAGACAGCGTGGAGAACGCGGCGGCGCCAGCATACCGCGCGCGACCCCCCAACCGGCGCTCGATACGCAGCAGTTGATTGTATTTGGCTGTCCGGTCCGTCCGGCAGGGCGATCCCGTCTTGATCTGACCGGCGTTCGTGGCCACCGCCACATCGGCGATGGTCGTGTCTTCCGTCTCGCCCGAGCGATGCGAGATGACCGCCGCGTACGATGCGCGCTGCGCCATCTCGACGGCCGCCAGCGTCTCGGAGAGCGTGCCAATCTGATTCAGCTTCACCAGAATGGCGTTCGCCACCGAGTCGCGAATGCCGCGTTGGAAGATCTCGGTGTTCGTCACGAACAGATCGTCACCCACGAGTTGGACCCGGTCGCCCAGCGCCGCGGTCAACGCCGACCAGCCCTCCCAGTCCGTCTCCGCCAGGCCGTCCTCGATTGACAGAATCGGATAGGCGTCGACCAGACGGCGGCACCAGTCGACCATGTCGGCCGAGGTCAGGCCGCCGCCCCCGCCGGTGGACAGGCGGTAGCCCCCGGCCCGCGTGTCGACCAGTTCGCTGGCCGCCACGTCGAGCGCAAGATACACATCCTCGCCCGGACGATATCCCGCCCGCTCGATGGCCTGCAGCAGCATGTCGAGCGCCGCCTCGTTGGAGTCGAGGTTCGGTGCGAATCCGCCTTCGTCGCCGACCGCCGTCTGGTGGCCCTGCGCCTGCAACACCGCGCGCAGACCATGAAAGATCTCGGCGCCGACGCGCAGCGCCTCGCTGAACGTGGGGGCGCCCACCGGAATCACCATGAACTCCTGGATGTCGACGTTGTTGTCCGCGTGCGCGCCGCCGTTGAGCAGGTTCATCATCGGCACCGGCAGGTCACAGGCGTCGTCACCTCCCAGATACTCGTAGAGCGGCAGCCGCGCCGCCGTGGCGGCCGCCCTGGCGACCGCCAGCGAGACCCCCAGAATGGCATTCGCGCCAAGACGGCCCTTGTTACCGGTTCCGTCAAGCTCGGTCAGCACCTGATCGATCTCTCCCTGACTGGTCGGATCCAGCCCCCTGAGCGCCTCCCGAATCGGTCCGTCGACGTGCTGCACCGCCCGGCTCACGCCCTTCCCCGCATAGCGCGCCGTATCGCCGTCACGCAGCTCGACCGCTTCCAACTCGCCCGTCGACGCACCCGACGGCACCGCCGCCCGGCCAACGACGCCGCCGCCCAGCGTCACTTCCACCTCGACGGTCGGGTTGCCCCGACTGTCGAGAATCTCCAGCCCGCACACGTTCGCAATCGCCCGGTCTTCACTCATGTCACCTCTCCGGCGACACGCAACGTCATCCGGCGCGGGTTCCACTTCCCGCGCGCCGACGCCCGCATCGACGGCACAGCATAGCCGAATTCCGGCACCTTCGTGCTAGGTTCACAGGTGCGTGGCGTTAGCAGCCTGCGCCGGGCCTTCGCGCACGGGATCCCCAGGATGTTCACTGCTCTGCATGCCGCCACGCGCGCCCCACTGACACTCGCGGTGTGTGCGACGGTCTGCGCCTGCACGGCGTGGCCCGGCGGGTCCGGCGACTGGCCCAGGCAAGAACGCGGGATCGACGCATCGGGGGTCGCCTATGTGGACGACGCGGCCTGCGCCGACTGCCATCAGGACGCCTATGCCGCCTGGACCGGCTCGCACCACGACCTCGCCATGCAACCGGCCACGGCCGAGACGGTACTGGGCGACTTCGACGACGCGACGTTCACGCATCTCGGTGCCACGACCCGGTTCTTTCGACGCGACGACCGTTTCTTCGTGAACACGGAAGGCCCCGACGGCGCACCGGCCGACTTCGAGCTGACCTTCACGTTCGGTGTCGACCCGCTGCAGCAATATCTGGCCCCGTTTCCGGGCGGCCGGTTGCAGAGCCTGAGCGTCGCGTGGGACACGGTCCGAAACCGATGGTTCCATCTATACCCCGACGAGCGGATCGCAGCGGACGACCCGCTGCACTGGACCGGCCGGTATCAGAACTGGAACCTGATGTGCGCCGCCTGCCACTCGACCGACCTGCGGAAGCGCTACGACGGTGACAGCGATCGCTACCAGACGACCTGGGCCGAGATGGACGTCGGCTGTCAGGCGTGCCACGGCCCCGGCGCGGCGCACGTCGAACGTGCCCGCAGCGGCGCGGCCGACTCCCGCGGCCCGGATGGGTGGGGACTGGTTGCGCCCTTCTCTGCCGCAGCCCCGGAGACCGAAGTCAACGCCTGCGCCCCCTGTCATTCGCGTCGAGAGCCGTTGACCCCGGTCGCGTCGCACGGCGGCCCACTGCTCGACGACTATCTGCCCGCGCTCCTGGGCGAGGGGCTCTACCACCCGGACGGGCAGATCCTGGACGAGGTCTACGTCTACGGTTCGTTCGTGCAAAGCCGGATGCACGCGGCCGGCGTGCGGTGCTCGAACTGCCACGACCCGCATCGTCTCGAACTGCGGGCCGCTGGCAACGCGCTGTGCACCCAGTGTCATCGCGAGACCCCGGTCGAACGCTTCCCGATGCTCGCACCGGGGCGCTACGACACGCCGGACCATCACCGGCACGAGCCCGCATCGGCCGGCGCCCAATGCGTCAACTGTCACATGCCGTCGCGGACCTACATGGTGGTGGACCCTCGGCGTGACCACAGCTTCCGCGTGCCCCGCCCCGACCTCTCGGTCTCGCTGGGCACTCCCAACGCCTGCACCGGCTGCCATTCCGACCGTGACGACGCCTGGGCCGCGGACCGGGTCGCCGCCTGGGCCGCCGCTCCGCCGCCGCCGCACGTCGGGGATCTGATCGCTGCCGGGCGGGCCGGGCGGCCTGCCGCGGCAGACGATCTGACAACGCTGGCCGGCGATTCCGCTCAACCAGCCATCGTACGCGCGACAGGACTCGATCTGCTGGGCGGGTTCGGTCCGCGCGGGCTCGCCGCGGCGCAGGCGGCGCTGCGCGACGACGACCCGCTCGTTCGACTGACCGCCGTGCGCGGACTGGAGCCGTTGGCGGCGCCGGCCAGGTTGGCGGCGCTCGAACCGCTGCTGACCGACCCGGTCCGTGGCGTACGTATCGAGGCGGCGCGGGTGCTGGCCGATTTCTGGAGCGGTACGGCGGAGTCGGCGAATCCGGCCCTGGCGTCCGCCGCCGCCGAGTACCTGCAGGCACAGACCGCCGCGGCGGACACCCCGGCGGCGCATCTGGGTCTCGGCGTCACGCGCCAGCGGCAGCAGGCGCTCGAGCTGGCGGAGGCGGAGTACCGCACCGCCATCGCGCTCGACCCCTGGTTCACACCCGCCCGGTTCAACCTCGCCAACCTCTTGAACAGCCGCGGGCGCAATGCTGAAGCGGAAACGGTGCTGCGGGAAGGACTGCAGTACGCGCCCGACGAGGGCGAGTTGCACTATTCGCTCGGTCTCCTCCTGGCCGAAGAAGACCGCCTGGAGGAAGCGGTCGACAGCCTCGGCCGCGCCGCCGCGCTGCTACCGGCCCGCGCCAGAATCCGGTTCAACTACGGCCTGGCGTTGCAACAGCGTGGACGCCTGGACGCCGCGGAGACGGCGTTCCGGGAAGCGCGGACGCTCGATGCCGGCGACCCCGACATCCTGGTGGCGTTGACACGGCTGCTCATGGACCAGCAGCGCTGGAACGAGGCACGGGGCATTGCAACGGATCTGGTGCGACTGCTGCCGACCGCGCCCGGGCCGCAACGGCTGCTCAACGACATCCAGCTTCGCGCCCGCCGCGACCGCCGCTGAGGCTCATGAGACCGGTAGCAGCCCGTGGTGAAACCCCGCGTTGCACCGAGATCTGGTCGTAACAATGCCGCGCCCGGGCAGCGCAAGGCGCGAACCTGTAGGGGCAACCCTTGTGGTTGCCCTGTTCGTCAGCCGGAGCAACGCCGCCACGCGGGATGCAGCGTGAAACTCCGAACCCAGTCCAACCGACCGTGCACCTGCGCCGACGCGGCGACGCGCGACAGACTCAAGATGCCGGGGTTCGCAGCGGAGCATTCGCTTGCGGGTGGGACTCATTTTGATGTAAGGTTTTCTCAGTTACCCGCCGGCAGCGTGCTGTCGGCTCAAGGGCTGCTCTCTGGAGCGGCCCTTGCTTTTTCCGTGGGCGGACGTGAGAACGCGGGTCTATGTCGACGGGTTCAACCTGTATTACGGCGCGCTGAAGGGAACCCCCTTCAAGTGGCTCGATCCTGTCCGGCTGGCCGCCCTTCTGCTTCCCCGTGAGTACGCGATCGACAGGCTCCGCTACTTCACGGCGCGGGTCTCGGGAAAGCTCGATTCACGGGCGCCGGCGCGCCAGCAGAATTACCTGAAGGCCCTCTCGACCCTTCCGGAAGTCGACATTCACTACGGAAGGTTTCTGGCAAAGACCGCGTGGCGGCCGCTCGCCAACCTGCCGGTCGCCGGGAAGCGGATCGACACGCCGATGCCGGTCACATTGCCCCGAAGCGACCACCGGGTCCTCGGCGAACGCCCCCAGACGCTGCCGGTGGGCGTCTATCCGGATCGTCGCGGCGGGGGTGAGGGCGCGCCACGGGGCGCGAGGACACCGATCCCGGATGCGGTGATCGCCGAGTTCCACACCATGGAAGAGAAGGGTTCAGACGTAAATCTCGCGGCCCATCTGCTGAACGACGCGTGGAAGGACCTGTTCGAGGCGGCGGCGGTGATCTCGAATGACACCGATCTGGTGATGCCAATCCGTATGGTCACGGAGGAACGGAAACGGCCGGTGTTCGTCGTGTGTCCCGGCCGGTGGCAGATCGCGTCGCAGTTACGGCAGGCTGCAAGCCATGTCCGCCACATCCGCCCGGCGATGCTGAGGGCGGCGCAATTGCCGGACAGGCTGCCGGACACCGGTATCTCGAAACCGGCGCACTGGTAAATGCGCACGTCTGCGCCGGCGCGTTGTACCGGCGTGGAAGTTGATGCGGCCCAGATGCACGTGCGGGTTGCCGTTGCGCTGATGCTCCAGCACCCACACGGCCCAGCTTTCCGGATAGGCCCGATCCACCCGCTTCCAGAACTGGTGCAGGTGCCGCTTGACCAACCGAGGATCAGCCTCGTGCCGCTGCAGATCCTCGAGTGGGTAGGTGAGCGTCAGGAAGGACGCCGGACGGTGCCATCGGCGGGCTGACTTCGGCGGGGGAGGAGGGCCGGCTGCACCGCCCAGACCGCTTCGCGCAGCGCGCGCCGCGACGTCCAGGTAATCGCGCCTACCGGCCGCCGGAGTCCACGCGGCGGCGCCAGCGAAGGCCACCCTTCGAACCGCAGCTGCATCCGCGCCCCCTCAGAGGTTCCAGCGCCGGGACCGAACAACCGCGCGCCACGCCCGCCCGCACCGCCTCGCGCCGTTCCAGCCGATTATCGACGGCTCGTCGCCGCCGTTCACTTCCGGAACGTTTCATAACGGCCCAGCCGGGCCGACTCTCCGGCCGGAGGCCCTCCAGCGGCACCCGCTCCCGGAGCGTGGGGCCGACTGTCCCCCGCGGACTGCTGTTCAAAGCAGCTGCCTCCTCCTTTTTCATCTGTCGGTCATGTACGACGAGCACGACCCACGAATCGTCCGCGTCTAGCCTTCGCTTGTCAGGACGGTAATACACATTACCAGGAAGGACTCGCTCGCCGTGGTCGCCCCGGCTGACACCGCGATCGGCCCGCCGACCGCGACCGCGCGCCGCCTGGTCGACGCCGCCGGGACGGGGGTGGAAAGCCCCGCTCGAGGCACTGAGCGGCCCCAGGAGCCGCCATTGGGCGCCAGAGGGATGGCCCCAACGCGCGCCCCACGGGGCATCCTCGAGCCCCACACGGGCGATAATTGAGCCCTCGCGGCCCGTGTCGCTGGGCGCTCGGGACGGTTCCTCATACCGAGCGCTGGTCAGAACGCGACGGCTCTCCGGCCGCAAGTCCATGAACATCTCGTTGAGTGCGACGATCCTCAAGCATTGCAACGTACTTGCCGTCATTCGACCGGGTGAGGTGGGACCATTGACTCCACGGTCAATACGTCGGCCAGTTTGAATTTTTCTCGAACGCCTGCACACCCCATCGGGGTTGCCGCTCAAACAAGAATTGCGCCATCGACAGCGACGGGGAGCCCCTCAACGGTCACTCTCGCGCGCTGGGTTCGCGTGCGGCGCGGAGGAATGACCGAAACGCGGGCTTCCTGCGTATGTGATGATCCAGTTGCTCGGGGGATGTGAGGATGAAATATTTGAATTTCTCGTACTCGATCTCACACTTCATCTCGGCCACGTAGGTCTTCTTCGAAGCCTTGTTCCGCAGCGTGAAATCCAACGTTGACCTGGTTGCCTCATCATCAAAACCTACTGTGGGTCGCCCTAGATTTTCGTAGGGTGCGCCAGTCGATGCTGACCATCGGTGCACGATGTTCTCGCTAAAGATTCCGAACACACGAGCCAGAAACTTCCCCCGCGCAGCCTCAGGCGGCACTTGGAATATGTTTCTGAATCGAGTGCACACAACGTGGCGACTATAGCCGGCCGCTGACACAGTGGCAACACTCACAGCGCCGCCCCGGCCCCGTATTCCAGGCCGGAACCGGACCGCGCCCGGGCCGCAACGGCTGCTCAACGATATCCAGCTTCGCGCCCGCCGCGACCGCCGCTGAGGCTCATGAGACCGGTAGCAGCCCGTGGTGAAACCCCGCGTTGCACCGAGATCTGGTCGTAACAATGCCGCGCCCGGGCAGCGCAAGGCGCGAACCTGTAGGGGCAACCCTTGTGGTTGCCCTGTTCGTCAGCCGGAGCAACGCCGCCACGCGGGATGCAGCGTGAAACAGCAGAATTCCGCGGGGAAGCGCAGAATTCCGCGGGGATCGAATGCAGTGGGGCTTTCACCACGGGCTGCCAGGGCAGGCTCGTCAAGAACGTGCAGCACCGGTTGCGTGGCGCGAGACTCGCGCCGCCGGCCGTCAAGCAGTGGTCTGGTCGCTGCCCGGTGTATTGCAGACGTGCAAGGGGGTGTGCATCGTGTAGCCGAGTGCTACGAAGGAAACCATCGCGGAAAGGGTATCCGGCTACTCAGGAATCCGGACCCACTGGCTTGAATCGCCCTGCGGCGACCGTTGGCGCAAGCCGCGACCAGACCACACACCATCGTTCTCAGTCTGCTCAATGTACCGCAGCGCGCCGACACGCGCGATTGGACCTTGGTCCAATGGCGTGCTCACCGGACGATTGGCTTCCTCGACGTGCCAGCATGCATGAGCCGCCCGGGGCCGGCGCAATCACTGGTCGAACGTCGGGGAGGCGATCCGCAGGCGCTCCGCGTGGCGCACCAGGTCGGCCAGCGAGCCGGCCTGCATCTTCGCCATGACCCGGGCGCGGTGCACCTTGACGGTCTTCTCGCGGATGCCCAACCGGGCCGCCGCCTGCTTGTTCAGGAGCCCGGTCGTGACCAGGGCGAAGACCTGCCGCTCTCGCGGGGTCAGCCGCTCGTAGCGGGACTGTATCTGATCGAGTTCGCGCCGTGCCCGCAGCCACTCCCGGTCGTGTCCGATCGCCCGGTCGATGGCGGCCAGCAAGGCCTCGTCATCGAACGGTTTGAGCAGGAAATCGACCGCGCCGTCCTTCATCGCCGCCACGCTCATCGGCACGTCGCCATGTCCGGTGATGAAGACGACCGCCATCGGCCGGCCGGTGTCTCGCAGACGGCGTTGGAGCTCGAGCCCGTTCATCCCGGACATCCGGACATCCAGGACCGCGCAGCCAGGACCGCGGGGGCGTTCCCGCGCGAGAAACGCCTCGGCGGAGGGGAACCCCTCGACGGTGAACCCCGCTGTCCGCAACAGCCGCAGCACGCTGCGGCGCACCGATGGGTCGTCATCGACGACGAAGACCGTCGGCTCTTCCGTCATTGGTCGCCTGTCCGCTCCGTCGGCAGCGCGAAGCGAACCGCCGCCCCGCCGCCGGCCAGGTTTTCCGCCTCGATGTCGCCCCCGTGCGCTTCGACGATACTCCGCGAGATCGAGAGTCCCATGCCGAGCCCCGCGGCCCGCGAGGTGTTGAACGGCTCGAATATCGTGTCGAGCATCGAGCCCTGGATGCCGGGTCCGGTGTCGGACACCGACACGACCTGCCACCCGTCGCGCCGTCCGCTGACACGCAAGGTCAGGCGCGGGTCCTCCATCCCTTCCATCGCCTGCATCGCGTTGGTCACCAGGTTGACCACCACCTGCTGGATCTGGATCCGGTCGGCGACCACCGGCGGCAGGTCACCCGCGAAGTCGGCGACCACGATCACGCCGCGCCCCGCCAACTCGCCCCGCAAGAGCTCTCTGACCTCCTGCACGATCTGCCCCAGATCGACAGGTGCGCGCGCCGGCGTATCTCGCCGCATCATCTCCCGCAGGCGTTGAATGATGGCGCCGGCCCGATGGTCGTCCGCCACGATGTCCTGCAGCACCTCGCCGACCTCGCGAACGTCGGGGACCTCGCGATCCAGCAATCGAATCGCGGTCTGGGCATTGCTCAGGATGCCGGCCAGGGGCTGATTGAGTTCGTGGGCCAGCGCGGCCGTCAGCTCTCCGAGAGAGCTGACCCGCGCGACATGCGCCAGCGCGTCGCGATGTCTGATCGCTTCGGCGCGCGCCACGATCTGCTCGGTGACGTCCGAACAGACCGCCACGACCTTCGTCGGCGGTCCGGTCTCCTCCAGTCGGGGCGCCGCCCGGACCGTCCAGTGTCGGTACGACCCATCCTTCGCGCGAACCCGCGCGTCGAATGACAACTCGCGCCCCGAACCCAGGAGTTCGCGCTCTATCCGGACCTGGACGCGATCTCGATCCGCGGCGTGGAGCTGGGTGCGCCAGCCGTCGACGGTGCGCGGGAATTCGCCCGGCTGGTAACCCAGGGCGCGATCCACCTGGCCGAACCACACGACGGCGCCGGTCCGAAAGTCGACCTCGGCGATGATGTCGGCGCCCAGGGTCGCGGCGATCCGGAATCGTTCCTCACTCTGCCGGAGCGCCGCCTCGGCTTCGATCTGGTCCGTGATGTCGCGAACGGTGACGACGAGGACGAGGCCCTCATCGATCTCGAGGCGGCCGAAGTTGAGCGCGACGGGGAACGTCCCGCCATCCGCGCGCCGCCCGAGATCGCGACCCGCGCCAGCCGGATTCGCCCGCTCGGCGGCGCCCCCGTCCGGCGGCGCCGGAAACCCGTGTCTCCCGAGTTGTCCCGGCAGCAGATCTTCGACCGCGCGCCGCATCAGCTCCGCGGCCTGATATCCGAACAACCGTTCCGCCTGGTGGTTCACGAAGGCAATCTGCCCGTCGGCCCGAACGACGATGATCGCGTCCGGCGCCTGCTCGACCAGTTGCCGGACCCGGGCCTGACCGGCGCGCGCGGTCGCCTCGGCGCGTTTCTGTGCGGTCACGTCGATGAGAAATCCGCGGATCACGGCCGGCGCCCCGTCCACCCGCTCGACCGCGACCACGTCGTGCACCCACACGCTGTGACCGCCGGCGGCCATCATGCGGTACTCGAACTCGTAGGCCTCCTTCTCGATCAACGCCTCTTCGCGAAAGCGCAGCACCCGTTCGCGGTCGTCCGGATGCAGATGGCGTTTCCAGAACGATGGTTCGAGCCACCGTGCCAGCGGATAGCCGAGCAACCGTTCCGCCTGCGAGCCGACATAGGTGAAGTCGCGGGTGCGGGCGTCAGCCTCCCACTGAACGATGCGGGTCGCCTCGAGCACCCGGCGGAAGCCGAGGCTGCGGGAGATCCGGTCGGCGTCGGCATCGGCGCCGGTGGGAGGCAGCTTGTTCGCTGGTATCGCCATGGGCGGGGGTCGCCGGTCGCATGCCGCCGGCGGCGGTCTGGCGCGTCCGGCCTACGGGCCGACCGGACAGGAGACGCCGGTCCCACCGAGACCGCAGTACCCGTGCGGGTTCTTCGCCAGGTACTGCTGGTGGTAGTTCTCGGCGTAGTAGAAGGTCGGCGCCTCGACGATCTCGGTCGTGATGGCGTCATGCCCGGCGGCGCCGAGCAACCGGCCATACGCCGCCTGCGACCGGCGGGCGGCGGTCAACTGCCGATCGTCGGCGCAGTGGATGACCGAGCGGTACTGCGTGCCAAAATCGTGGCCCTGGCGCATCCCCTGGGTCGGGTCATGCCCCTCCCAGAACCGCGCGAGCAGCTCGTCGTAGCTGACGGTCCGCGGATCGAAGACCGCCAACAGCACCTCGGCATGTCCGGTCGTGCCTCCGCAGACCTCGCGATAGGTCGGATTCGGCGTGAGCCCGCCGGCGTAGCCGACCGCGGTGGTGTACACGCCGGCCAGCGTCCAGAACTGCCGCTCCGCCCCCCAGAAGCACCCCATCCCGAACACGGCCCGCTGCAGACCCTCCGGAAACGGGGGGCGCAACGGCCTGCCATGAACGAAGTGCGCCTCCGGCGCCTCCAGCGGTTCGTCACGACCCGGCGGCGCCGCATCGGCCGCCGGCGTGCGCCGTGTCCGTCCCGTGAACCACATCGGTCCCTCCCATCGCAGCTCGTCGTGCAACCCCGCGGGGCGCGGTCACGAGCTGCCATGTACCTGTTCCACCTTACCGCACCGGCCGAGTCGTTTCACCAGATACTGCCCACGATCGGTCCTCGCCGCGGCGATGTCCCGAACCGCGCCGGAACGGTCACGGATGCCGTTGGCCAGCGGAGGAAGGCGCCGGCGTCAGGCAGAACCCTCACGTGAGACCGCCCCGACCGCTAAGATCCCGATCTGACAGCGGCAATCTCGGCCGCCGTGGTACGCTGAGCGGCGTCGTGACGGTCGACCAGGCACCCACGCTCGCGGCGGAATACACTCCGCCCCCCCTGACCGTGCGGCCGCCGCTGAAGTGGGCCGGCGGCAAGCGCTGGCAACTGCCTCATTTGCAGCCGTACTGGACCCGCTGTCGAGATCGGCGGCTGGTCGAACCGTTTTGCGGCGGGCTCGCCGTCGCCACCGGGCTGTCGCCGGACACCGCCCTGCTGAACGACATCAACCCGCACGTGATCAATTTTTACGAGTGGTTGAAACGTGGCCTGACCATCTCGTTCGAGTGCAGGAACGACAAAACCTGCTATTACCGGCACCGCGAACAGTTCAATGCGCTGCTTCGCCAGGACCAGGGCGATTCGTGCGAGGCGGCCGGGCTGTTCTACTACCTGAATCGCACCGGCTACAACGGTCTCTGCCGCTTCAATCGAAGCGGCGAATTCAATGTGCCGTTCGGCCGTTACGCGAACATCAGATATCGAACGGACTTCGGCGACTACCGGACGGCTGTCGAACGCTGGGAGTTCACGAGCGTCGATTTCCAGGACCTCCCCGTTCAGGAAAGGGATTTCATCTACGCGGACCCGCCGTACGACGTCGAGTTCACGGCGTATTCCAAAGGCGGCTTCGACTGGGACGACCAGGTGCGGACGGCCGAGTGGCTGTCACGGCACCCGGGCCCGGTCATCCTGGCCAATCAAGCGACAGACAGGATCGTTAGTTTGTACGAGTCGCTTGGATTCTCACTGAAACACCTGCAGGCCCCTCGCCGCATCAGTTGTACCGGAGACCGATCGCCGGTAACCGAGGTGCTCGCGCTGCGTAACCTCGCATGACCCCGGGAAATTCAGGCACAGGTACGACTGAACCGCGGTCATGCCCCGTGCGTGGACCAGTACTCCCGATGCGCGCGCAGCGCCTCCGACTCGAGCACGGGGCCGACCACCTCCACCCGCCGGAGACCGCGGGCGAACAGCTCGCGCGACGGCATCACCAGGCTGCCGCCAGCCAGCGCGCCCAGCGCGCCGGCCGAGCACCCGAAGACCACGCGGGGGATCCGGCTCCAGTAGATCGCCCCGCAGCACATGACGCAGGGCTCGGTGCTGCTGTACAACGTCGACCGGGCGAGCAGCGCCGCGTCGAGACGGCGGCAGGCGTCGCTCACGAGGGCCAGCTCCGCGTGGCGGGTCGAATCGGACGTGGTGACAACCTCGTTGCACGCGGTCAGCCGCACCTGCCCGTCCGCAACCAGCAGGGCGCCGAACGGCGCGTTCCCGCGTCTGACCGCCTCTTCCGCCAGCGCGACGCAGCGGCGGATGAACGGCTCATGCTCGACCAGTTCCATTTCGTGAGGCTTGCACGGCCGCTCCGCCCGATGCAAGCGCCGCAGGCCGCGCGAGACGTCCCCGGCGCTGGCCGCACGCAGTTTGCCTGACTCGCCGGACTGCGCTACCATCCCTCCGTCATGCGAGTCACCATCAGCTACTGCAAGGTTTGAAACTATCTGCCGAAGGCCTCCAGTCTGGCGGCCTCGATCAAGGCAGCACTCGGCGTCGACGCCCATGTCGTCGCCGGCAGCCGCGGCCAGTTCGACGTCGCCGCCGATGGCGCGCTCCTGTTCTCGAAGCAGGCGGAGCAGCGGTTTCCGGAACCTGACGAGATTGTCGGCGCCCTGCGGGCGCGTCTCACGGCGCCGGTTCGGCCATAGCTGCTGACAGACTCGCCGTCCAACCCGACACCGGGTTCCGAGATGCGCGGCGCAGTTCCAGCTCCCCACCATCGACCGTCGTCGATCACGGCGGCATTGGTCTCGTGCGCCGGGGCGCTGCTGCTCGCGGGGGGGTGCGCGGCCCGTCAACCACCGCCGACCCTCGGTCAGGAGGGCCAGGATGCTCCCTGGGTGCCGACGCCGGACGCGCTGGTGGAGACGATGCTCGAGATGGCGGCAGTCACACCGGCGGATCTCCTGATCGATCTCGGGTCGGGCGACGGCCGCATGGTCATCGCCGCGGCGAGGCTTGGCGCGAGGGCGATCGGCGTCGAGCTCGAGCCGAACCTCGTGGCGCTATCGGTGCAACGCGCCGCCGAGGCGGGCGTGTCCGACCGCACCGAGTTCATCGCGACCGATCTCTTCGCGTTCGATCTGTCACCCGCCAGTGTGATCACGATGTTCCTGTTGCCGGACCTCAACTACAAGTTGCGGCCGACGCTGTTCAGCTTGAGACCGGGCACGCGCATCATGTCGAACACCTGGGACTTGCGCGGGTCGGAGGAGGATCCCGACGCCCCCGGCTGGACAGCGGATCGTACGGTCGTGTTGGACCCCTGCCCCGGTTTCTGCACTGCGCTGCTCTGGATCGTCCCCGCCAAGGTGGACGGCGTCTGGCGACTGGAGGACGGCGAACTCGTATTGGAGCAGCAGTTCCAGATGGTGACCGGGCGGATCACGCGAGCGGGACGCACCGCGGCCATGGAGGACGGTCGGTTGAACGGCAACGTGCTCACCTTCCGGGCCGGCGGCGCGACGTACCGCGCGCAGGTCGACCCGGACAGCGGGGCGACGATGCAGGGCGTGGCCCGGCGCGGCGACGGCGACACGCCCTGGCAGGCGGTGCGGATCCGGTGAGATGCCCTACCGGATGCCGCTCGACCAGGTCAGACCGGCAGTCGGTGGCGCAGGCGGTCAATAGCCTACGGCGACCCCGTCCTTGCGGGGGTCGGTGCCTCCGTGCAGCATGCCGGTCTCGGGGTGGATCATGATCGCCTGATAGCCGCCCATCCCGCCGCCGCCGGCGCGGCGCACCTGGTGTCCCATCCGCTCGAGTTCGGCAATCACGGCGTCGGTGATCCCGGGCTCGACCATGACGGCGCCGCCGTGGCGCACGCGGGCGGCATCGCCCGCCTCCTGCAGGTTCATCCCGAAGTCGATGATGTTCGACAGCACCTGGGTGTGTCCCTGCGGTTGCATGTCGCCCCCCATCACGCCGAACGACAGGAACGGCTTGCCGTCCTTCGTGACGAAGGCCGGCATGTTGGTGTGCAGCGACCGCTTGTGCGGTGCGATCTCGTTGAAGTGCCCCGGCTCCAGCGAGAACCCGGACCCGCGGTTCTGCAGCGCGAACCCCAGATCCGCCGGAACCACCTTCGACCCGAAGCCGCCGAAGATGCTCTCGATCAGCGAGATCGCGTTCCGGTCCTTGTCGACCACGGTGAGATACACCGTCTCGGTGGGATCGCCGGCGCTCACGGACCGCGAGGCCCGGGTCGGATCGATGAGCGCCCGGCGCCGCTCGGCGTACTCCTTGGAGATCAGCGCCTCGATCGGGAGGCGGTTGGCGTCGGCATCGGCCACGTAGCGATTGCGGTCGGCGAACGCCAGCTTCTTCGATTCGACGATGCGGTGGATCGCCGCGGCCGAGTTGTGCCCCATCGCGGCCAGATCGTAGCCCTCGAGGATGTTCAGCATCATGAGGGCGACGATGCCGGAGCTGTTGGGCGGGATCTCCCAGATGTCGTACCCGCGATAGCTCGACGTGACCGGCTCGACCCAGACCGAGCTGTGGTCTTCGAAATCGCGCATCGTGAAGTAGCCGCCGTTCGATTCGCTGAAGGCGACTATCTTGCGGGCGATCTCACCCCGGTAGAACGTGTCGCGCCCCCCCTGCGCGATCGCCTCGTAGGTGCGCATCAACCCGGGATTCCTGAACACCTCCCCAACCTCCGGGGGACGCCCGTTCGGCAGGTAGGTGGCCGCCGAGGTGGGCCACGCGGCCAGCGTCGCTTGCGATGCGGCCCACTGGCGCTGGATGATCTCGCTCACCGGGAACCCTTCGCGCGCGTAGGCGATCGCCGGCGCGAGCACGTCGGCGAAGCTCATCGTCCCGAAGCGCGTCAAGAGCTGATCCCAGCCGTCGACGGCCCCCGGCACCGTCCAGGTGAGCGGCCCGTTACCGGGCACCCGCTCGAGATTCTGCCGGGCGAACACGCCGGGATTGATTTCGTACGGCGCCCGGCCGGTCGCGTTCAGCCCATGCAGCCGCTCGGTCTCGGCGTCCCAGACAATGGCGAACAGGTCGCCGCCAACGCCGTTCATGTGCGGCTCCACCAGCCCGAGCACCGCGTTGACGGCGACCGCGGCATCGATGGCGTTGCCGCCCGCCTTGAGGATGTCGAGACCGACCTGCGCGGCCAACGGGTGACTGGCGGCCACCATCCCGTGGGGGGCGATGACCTCGGAGCGGCTGCCGTGCGGACTGCGCGCCGGCCGCGAGTATCCATGGCCCAGCGCGTCACCGCCGGCGCCGCGGTCCTGTCCCGTGACCAGGGCGGCGGCAAGCACGACGGCAGACAGGCAGGCGCCGATTGCGAACGTGCGGATGCGACCAGGTGTCATGTGCACGGCATCTCCTTTGCGGCAGCACGCGGCGTGGAACGAGGCTCGATCGTCACGATGTGGTTGTCTGTGCAGATGGGGCAGCCGGCTGCAACGGCGCCGACCCGGACGCAATCTGCGCGGTCACCGCCGCCACGATCCGCCGGGACGAAATGCCGAACCGATCGAGCAACTGGTCCGGCTTGCCGCTGCGCGGCACCGCCCGCACCGCCAGCCGCTGGACCCCGATGCCATACGCGGCCAGCGCATCGCTGACCGCATCAC
Source organism: Vicinamibacterales bacterium (assembly GCA_965220695.1). Classification (GTDB taxonomy): domain Bacteria; phylum Acidobacteriota; class Vicinamibacteria; order Vicinamibacterales; family UBA8438; genus UBA9620. Next base: position 3,629,210 of record OZ244838.1, read on the forward strand.
CCAGACCACCGGCGGCATAGTGATCTTCGACCGTGATCAGCCGCTGGCCGGTCGCCCGACCGGCGCGCACCAGCGTCTCGGTGTCGATCGGCTGCACCGAGTAGGCATCGATGACCCGCAGGTTGATGCCCGACGCGCGCAGCTCGTCGTGGGCGGCCAGCGCCTGGAACACGGTGATGCCGGCGGCGACCACCGTTGCCACGTCATTGGCGCTGGCCCGCAGCACCTTGGAACCGCCTATCGCGAACTCGTCGTCGGGCCCGTAGATGACCGGCGTCTTCGGACGCGACGTGCGCATGTAGGTCATCCCCCGGTGCGCCGCCGAGGCGATCACCAGACGGGCGGCGCTGACCCCGTCGCACGGGTAGAGCACGACGCACGCCGGCACCGCGCGCATCATCGCCAGGTCCTCAAGCGCCATCTGAGACGGACCATCCTCGCCGATCGAGATGCCGGCGTGGGACCCGGCGAGCTTCACGTTGACGTTTCCGATGCCGCCCATGCGGATGAAGTCGGCCGCGCGAGAGAGAAAACAGGCGAACGTCGACGGAAAGGGGATGGCGCCCCGGGCGGCGAGTCCGAGCGCGGCGCCGACCATGACCTGTTCGGCGATGAACGTCTGGTAGAACCGTTCCGGATGCTGCTGCTCGAACTTCTCGCTGAAGGTGGAGTTCTTGACGTCGGCGTCGAGCGCCACCACGCGACGGTCGAGCGCCCCGAGCGCGGCGAGCGCGGCGCCGTACGCCTCCCGCGTCGCCACCAGACTTCCCGGCGCGTACACCGGCAGCGCCACGGCGCCAAGGTCAGGTGCGGCGGCCTGTCGGGCGCCGGGCGGCGGCGCGGGTATCGCAGGAACGGGAAGATCGTCGCCGAACTGGCCCTCGAGCTCGGCCAACGCACGGTCGAGATCGCCGCCCTTCAGCGGCTTCCCGTGCCACCCGTCGCGGCCTTCGATGAACGAGATCCCCTTCCCCTTGAGTGTCCGCGCCAGAATCATCGTGGGCCGGCCGGCCGTGCGCGCCGCTTCGTCGAGCGCGTCGAGCAGGCCCGCCAAGTCATGGCCGTCGACCACCAGCGCCTGCCACCCGAACGCGCGCCAGCGTGCGGCGAACGCCTCCATGTCGTGGCCCCACTGGGTCGCCCGGCTCTGCCCCAGCCCGTTGACGTCGGTGACGGCGCACAGATTGTCGAGACCCAGACGCGCCGCCGCCTGCGCCGCCTCCCAGACCGAGCCCTCGGCCGATTCGCCGTCGCCCAGCAGCGCATAGGTGCGGTAGCTCGACCCGATGCGCCGGGCATTGAGCGCAATGCCGACCGCGGCGCAAATGCCCTGACCGAGCGACCCGGTGGCGACATCCACCCACGGCAACCGCGGTGTCGGGTGCCCCTCGAGATCGGAACCGATCTCGCGGAGCGTCGCCAGCGCATCGCGGGAGATGATCCCCGCCTCGGCCCAGGCGGCGTAGAGCACCGGCGCCGCGTGTCCCTTCGACAGCACAAACCGGTCGTTCTGCTCGTTCGCCGGGTCCCGCGGGTCGAACCGCATCTGCCCGAAGAAGAGCGCCGCGATGATCTCGGCGGCCGAGCAACAGCTTGTCGGATGTCCGCTGCCGGCGGCACTGGTGGCGCGCACCGACTCGATACGGAGCCGGGTCGCAACATTCCGAAGAGCGGAGACTTGATCAGCGCGATCGACTGGCAAGGGAGACCTCCGGGGCACGAAGTGTAGCACGCCGCCCGAACCCGCGAGCGGGCCTGCACGCGTGGTTGCAGCCGGCCTCAGCTCAAGCAACGTCCGCCGATGACCCGCGGCTCACACGACGCATCGTCTATGACCATGGCGGCGAGCGATGGCCGTCCGGGTCTCAGGTGACACGAAAAAGCGAAATATTTACGAATGTCGTTCGAAAACTAACATTCGATGGATCCCTTGAATTCGATCACGATTGTCTCTAGTCTGATCGGTGTGGACCGAGTCGCAAAGCCCACTTCACCGTCACACGCGGGCGGGCAATCCCTTTCTCGGGTCGGAGAGCGACCTCGTCATCGTGTCGCTCGACACGCTCACTGGCGAGCTGACGTTCGGGACGCTAGCAGTCCGTGGTGAAACCCCGCGTTGCACCGAGAACGGCGATGCGCCCGCATGGGCGTCTTCCAGCGGTGGCTCGCCAGCTCCACGCTGGCGGTGCTGCGCTCCTTCGAGCGGCGCATCGAGAAACTCGAACGCACCATCGCCGACCTGCGGTCGGGGAAAGTCAGCGCCACCGATCTGCATCGCCGGCAGCGTGGACTCGACCGTGAGCACAGCGAGGACTTCTTCGACACGCACAGCGCCGACGAGGACGCCCGCGACGACGGCGCCGGCGAACGGAACGAAGACTACGAAGACGCCGTGCTGGGGGCGGTGGTCGCCGTCACCATCGACGAGCTGACGCTTGAGATCGACACGCTCGCCGGACTGAGCGAGCGGGCGCGCGGACTCGTCGAGTCGGGCCGCGAGTCGAAGTTCGAGACGCTGCGTGAGGTCGTGGAGGACACGCGCTACAGCGGCGAGAAGTGGCTCATTTTCACCGAGCACCGTGACACGGCGGACTACCTGGTCCGCCGCCTCGAGGGACTCGGATTCTCAGGGCACATCGCGCAGATTCACGGCGGCTTGGACTGGCGCGAACGGGAAGAACAGGTCGAGCGCTTCCGGCGGCCGGACGGCGCGCGCTTCCTTGTCGCCACCGACGCCGCGGGCGAGGGCATCAACCTCCAATTCTGCCGGCTCATGGTGAACTACGACATCCCCTGGAACCCGGCGCGACTCGAACAGCGGATGGGCCGTATCCACCGCTACGGCCAGACGCAAGATGTTCGCATCGTCAACCTCATCGCCGGCAGCACGCACGAAGGCCGGGTGCTGCAGGTGCTGCTCGACAAGCTCGACACCATTCGCGAGGAGCTGCGGTCCGACAAGGTGTTCGACGTCATCGGACGGCTCTTCGAGAACAGGTCGCTCCGGGAATACATGATCGAGGCGCTGACCGAGGAGGGCGAGCAGCGCGTGCTCGACCAGGTCACGCGCACGCTCGACGGCAACCCCATCGGCGCAATCGAAGAGGAGGAAGCACGAGTCTACGGCCGGCCGGGGGAGGTGGCGGAGCACCTTTCCGCGCTTCGCGACGACATGGAACGCGAGCGTTACCTGCAGCTTCTGCCTGGCTACGTGCGACGGTTCGTCGAGAAGAGCGCCGCGCTGCTCGACCTGGAGATCCGCGCCGATATCGACGACTTCTTCTCCCTCGCCCCCCGACGACCGGGCGCTCTCGACGAGCTGTTCCCTGCACTCGAAAGCTACCCGGCGGCGGCGCGCGAGCGCCTGTGCGTCCGGCGGCCCGCCGCGGACGCGCCCTGCATCTGGCTGCACCCCGGCGAGCCGGTTTTCGACGCCCTGTCCGCACAAATCATGAAGCGGTTCGCACGCGACGCCTTGCGCGGCGGTATCTTCACCGACCCGAAGGCGAACGCCCCCTATTTCTTCCACTTGGCGCTGGCCTCGGTGGAGCAGGCGTCCGATGACGACGAACTGCCCGTCCCGAATCGCATCTCGACCGGCGTCCCAAGACCTGGCGAACGCCAGGTACTCGAGCGCCGCCTGCTCGGGCTTCGGCAGGGCGCAGACGGCGCGCCTGCCGATTACCCCGTCGAGCATCTGCTCCTGCTGCACGGCGCCCCCGGCATCCCCCCCGGCGCGGTTCCGCTGGCCAGCCGGGGCATCGCCATGCGGGCGGCCGCTGCGAGCTACGCCGAGCGGGTCGCAATGCAGCTTGCGGAGGATCGCCGGGACGCGCTGCGCCTTGAGCTGCCCGAACGACGTCGCCAGACCGGCGTCGGCCTCGACCTTCGCGCCGCCGATTTGGCCAACCGCCGAGCCAAGCTGTCGAACTCCGCCGCAGACCGCGCCGGCAATCGGGACGACCTCGACGCGATCAAGCGGGAGCAACGCGCGCTTTCCGCAGAACGAACCCAGGCCCTCGCGCGAATCGAGACCGCGCCAGAGCGGATCTCGCCGGGCCCGGTCCGCTTCCTCGCCCACGCCCTGACCGTGCCCGCCCGCGGGTCCGAAGAGCTGGAGCGCTATGATGCCCGGGTCGAGGAAATCGCCGTCCGTATCGCCGTCGCGTGGGAACAGGACCGGGGTTCGACGGTGCAGGATGTCTCCAGGCCAGAGGCCGCACGCCTTGCCGGACTCCCGGATTGGCCCGGGTTCGATCTGCTTGCGACTCTGCCGGAGGGAGGCGTGCGAAACATCGAAGTGAAGGGCCGGACCGGACGCACGGCCGTCCAGATGGAGGCCAACGAGTGGAAACAGGCATGCCACCTCCAGGAGCGCTACTGGCTCTACGTCGTGTTCAATTGCGCGACGCCCAACCCGGAGCTCGTTCGGGTGTGCAATCCATTCGCCAGGCTGTTCGCCCGAAGCCGCGAGTCGTCCGCCTACACCATCTCTCCCAAGTCGCTCATAGCGATGGCGGAGCAAACCTGATGGGAAGAGCATGGGAATCGTGACCGCAAGCGGCATCAGCAGCAATCCGGCCGACCGCGATCGAAGCTGGGCAGGACACTTCCTGGTCGATACCGCCGCAACCGACAGTCTCGTCCCAAGGCAGCATCTGGAAGCCATCAGCCTTGCACCCGAAGCGCAGCGAACGTACATATTGGCCGACGGCCGAGAAGTCAGGGTGGACGTTGCGGTCGCACGAATTGAACTCCCGGGGGAACTCGTCGGCGGCGCCATTCTGTTTCGCCACGCCGACGCCGAACCGCTGCGCGCCGGCGCGGCCCTGGAGTCGCTGGGTATCGATGTCGACCCGACGCGCCACCGGCTGAAAAAGCTGCCGGCCGTGCGGCTCAAGGGACGTCGGACGAGCATCGATACCCAGAATTTCGCCAGCCATCTCAGGACACGATGACCGGACGGAAGAGGATTCTCATCATCGCCGGCCCGAACGGCGCGGGCAAGACAACGTTCGCGATGGAATTCCTGCCACACGAGGCGGATTGCCAGATCTTCGTCAACGTCGATCTGCTTGCCGCCGGATTGAGTCCGTTCGCACCGCAGCGAACGGCTTTTCGGGCAGGCCGGATGATGTTGAATGAAATCCACGAACACGCGAGACGTGGAGACACATTCGCCTTCGAGTCGACGTTGAGTGGTCGCGGTTACGCTCGTTCCATCCCGGTCTGGCAAGAGCAAGGCTACCAGGTGTCGCTGTTCTTCCTGCAGTTACCGACACCGGAGTTCGCCGTGCATCGCGTCAGACAACGGGTGCTTGAAGGAGGGCATGACGTGCCGACACAGATCGTTCGCCGCCGGTTCCACGCCGGATGGCACAACTTCGAGACACTGTATCGTGACCTCGTAGACGTGTGGGTCCTGTACGACAACTCCGGCGACGTTCCGCTGTTGCTCGCAGAAGGGAATCGGACATGACTGCGCACAATGCGGGCAACGGTCCGCCACGTGACCCGCGCATGAGCGGCGCTGCCGCAGCCATGCAGAGGGCCGCCGCAGCCGCGACACGACGAGCCGCACGCACCAGGGCGGCGGTATCGGCGCCCAGCGGTCCCGGCATCGCTTCAAAGTCACTCGACGAACGGCATCCGTCATTCGACGACGTCATCGGCAGGTCATTGAATGAATCGGAGCGTACGCTAATTTGGGTCGCCGACAATATCAATGGCCTGACAGTACCGGGCATGTCGGACAGCAAGCGCCTCACCTTGGCCGCGAGCTGTCTGCACGTGGCCATCGAGCATGGACAAGCAATCGTCATACTTGTAGAGGAGAAGTGTTTCGGTTCCGCCCTGGCGCTCCAAAGGCCGCTGATCGAAGCATTCTGGAGAGGGCTGTGGCTGCGTTACTCTGCAACGGACGAAGAAGTCGACCGTGCCGCAGAAGACGCATTTCCTTCCATGTCGCGCATCATTCAGTCGGTCGACACCAGCTTCGGTGGTGACGAATTCTCCCGTCTGAAGGAACGATCGTGGAACTACATGTGCAGCTATGTGCACACGGGCGCGCAGCAAATCGGCGCGCGCATGTCGGTTGAAGGCATTCGCTCGAACTACCGGCTCGACGAGCTTCATCAGGCATTGGTCTGGTCCAAAATGTTCCAGCTTGCTTCGGCGGCCCAATTCGCGGATGCGGCCGGCAACGATTCTCTGACACAGAGGATTTTAGAACGCCTGAAGAAGACAGCTGGCGACGACGAGTCGACCTCCCGGCGTGTTCCGACGACGTAATGGCCACGGATGGGTGAGACCAACACAGGAGTGTTTTGGCGCCATTGAGGCGCCCCCAGTTTTCTTGGACACGGATTAGGGGAGAATCCGATGTCACAGGAGGTAGGGGGCATGGTTCAGTCGAAGAGGGTGAAGGGAGCGGAGTCGGCGCCGACGGCGCGGCGGTGGGGTCGGGCGCCGCCGACCACCATATCTGCGCAACAGGCCGCCAGGCAATGGAACAGCGCGTAATAGGTCGTGCTGACCGCCCGGCGGAGGTTTGTCTCCCGATGCCGCCAAGTCCCTCGCCGTTGCCACGAAATCAAGCGCTTTCGCGATTCAGGTTCCGTTCCAGACGCGGCCATTCGGATTTCGTGATGAACGACGGGCTGGGAAACTCCCCTACCCCGGCTTCAATCAGCTTCGGGCGAATTCGCCGAATCAACCCGGATGTCCAGTGGGGATCGAGGCCTTCCTGATCTCCGTCAAAGACGATCATTATGCGCAGGTAGGTCTGGCCGTCGCCGTCGCCGTATTCGTCGACAGTCGGTATGACCCTGATGGGATCGAACACGAATTCGTCGGCGAATCGCTCCTCAAGGGTTTTTCTGACAATTTCCGCGACCTTTGTACGAAGTTCCTGATTCATCGCTTGGCGTCTCCGTAGGCCCGCCCCGGGACTACCATCGATTCTACATCTGGTCCGACGGCTGCATATCGTGGTTCCGTCGTCGCGCCGCTGCCTTGACCCGACTTCGCCAACTGGGCACCAAGAAACCTGTAACTTATTGATTTAAAAGGGTCGATCACCCAAAGGTCGGCACTACACGACGCTGCGCGGCGGGCGTTGATCCACCGAGGCGCTGACGCCGATCTGGAGCCCGGGACCGCCTGGCCGCCCTCAATCGGGCAACGCGAACACGAACAGGCCGTTGCCCGTGTCGGGACGGCGTATTTCGGGGGTCAGCCGAAGAGGATGCGCCCGCTGCGATGCAACGCGACGAACTCGCCCAGGTTGCCGGGGCGGCTACGGATCGACGAACTCGAAATCGGCCGGGCCGTCTCGACGCGCGAGCAGCACCGCGTCGGCGTCGGCGTGCGTGAACCATGCATGATGCGCCCTGGCCGGAATGATGACGTAGCTGCCGGCGGTAGCCGTGTACCGGTCGCCGTCCATGACGATGTCGACGGCGCCTTCCAGCACGACCACCGTCTCGGTGAAGCTGTGCCAGTGCATGGCGAACTCGGACCCTGCCGGGAACCGCGCGAGGTAGGTCGGCCCGCCCGTCTCCGGATCCGTGGCAATCGGCGCGTTTCGAATTCCGGCCGGAAATCCGGGGTTGTTGGTCGGCGGCCCCCACTCGGCCGCTTCCCAGTGCAGCACGAGCGGCGAGACCCCGTGCTGCACCTCCTGGGCGGCGACGACCGCCGGCAGCGCCACCAGGAGTGCGGCGGCGATCTGGAATGAACGCATTCGGTTCACGTGACTGACCTCCTGTTCCCGCCCTGCCGCGAGCGCTGCTCGGAGGCGTGGGCGGTCTGGTGCTCGCGCCGAGCCAGTCTCGCACAGTCGGTTGCCGCCGCCAACGCCTGCTGCACCTCGAAGCACGCCCGGCTGCCGGCGCACGCCGGCGGCGGCTACTCGAGCGACGCGATCTTCTCCAGCGCCAGGACATAGTCGGCGCCGTCGAGGCCGTGGGCCTGATACCGGGTCGCCTGGCTGGCGAGGGTCTGGCGCGACTGGCGCTGGAAGCGGCGGTCGCCGGTGTGCGCCGCCAGGCGGGCCAGCACCACGGCGGCGCGGCAGTTGAGCGCGAACGGATGGTGCGGCTCACACAGCAGCCCGATCGGGGCGTCGGCATCCGGGAGATCGGCGCGGACCCGATCGCGGAACCCGGCGCCCTCGTCCCACATCTGTTGTGCGCAGTAAAGCATCAGCTCCTGGGGCGTATCCAGATAGACGTCCTGTCCGGCGAGGTCATACAGGTCCAGCAGCGCCTCGCTCGCCGCCACCTGGTCGGTCAGCAGCCCCCGCACCGCCGGGGCGCCGGTCGGCGCGTGCCCCACCCCGCCCCCGCGTTCGTAGGTCTCCATCACCACGCGGTCCACGGTGGCCGCGGCGAACTCGATCAATGAGCGGTCGTCGAGCGCCTGTGACGCCGTCGTGTAGACGGAGGCCATGAACGCGCTCGCGTCGGTGTAGATGGTCCGATCGACAGGGGGCGCCCCGTGCTGCAGCCGCGCCTCGGGGGTCGCGAGCGCCGCGTACGCGGCGTCGGCGCGCTGGTTGGCGAAAAACCCGCCGTCCGGATCGGCGAACGTCCGGTGGACGAAGCGGATCGTTCCCGCCGCGCGTTCGGTGTAGTCGGGTCGATCGAGCACCGCGCCGGCAGCGAGATACAGCTCGATGAGCCGCGCATTGACCGACAGCAGTTTCTCGGTATGCGGCGCCGACCAGTCCGGCCGGTCGCAGTACCGAAAGAAACCTCCCTCGACCGCGTCGGCCAGCCCCCGCGTGGCGATCGCGTCCAGGGTGCGGGTGAGGATGTCTGTGAGCGGGGCCGTGCTCCCGGCGGCGATGCGCCGCAACCCGGCCAGCAACGCCGCCGGGTGAATCTGCTTCGCCTCTGAACCGAACCCGGCCCAGGTCTGGTCGAACCTGGCGGTCAGCAGCGTCTCGAGCCATTGCCCGGCGTCCGTCTCGATCTCGCCGGTGTCCGGCGGCGCCGGATCGCGGGGATCGTCGGCCGCGGCGGACCGCGCCTCAATGTCGCCGCGGCAGGCGGCAAACGCATCGTCCACCTGCCGCAGTACGCTGACCAACCGTTCCGGTTCAAGATACGTCCCGCCGCCGAGGACGCTTCCCTCCGGAGTGAGAAAGGCGGTCGTCGGCCACCCGTGCACGGTGTACCGCTCGCTGATGTCGGGGCGGCGATCCGCATCGACCCGCACCGGCACGAAGCGGTCATTCACGAGTCGGACGACATCGGGATCGCGGTAGCCGACCCGGTCCATCTCGTCGGTCCACTGACACCAGGCGGGTCCGAGCGCCAGCAGCACCGGTTTCTGTTCGCGAGCGGCGCCCGCGAAGGTGGACGCGCCCCACTCGCGCCAGCGGATGGAATCGGCCTCGGTCGTCGTCACTGGTGCAGCGCCAGGGCGCGGTCACTCCTCCGTGATGTCGGCCGACACGTCGATGTCGATGCAGCCGCGGACACTGTTCGCGGCGGGACATTTCGTCGCGTGCGTCGCCACCGCGCGCTCGGCGCGCGCGCGGGTGCCGGACGGGATCCGCAGGCGATAGTGCACTCGGATGCGCGTGATCCGGAGCACCTTGTCGACCGCTTCGATGTCACCTTCAACGTCCGCCTGCACGTTCTCGCGGGGCGCCGGAATGTCGCGCACCTCCAGTGCGCGTGCCAGGGTGCCGAGCAGTCAACCGCCGACCGCGCCCACCATGTAGTCCAGCGTCGCCGGCACATCCTCGTCCGGCTCGACGCCGTAGAACGCCTTGATGCCGCCGTGGACCCCGAACCGGATCGGCTCGTCGAACCCTTCCAGATACGCATGCCGCAGCGGGCCGGCGATCCGTTCGAGCCGCAACCGGCTCGTGTGCACCACATCTGCCATCGACATCTCCTTTGTCCCGCCGGCCACCCGCCCGGCGCGCCGAGCGCGGCGCCGCCCCGATCGACCGGTACGTTCCGATGCTACAATCATCCGCCTCGCAGACCAAGAACCACGCCCTCGGCGGTCCGTGACCGGAGGGCCGCGCGGCACGCACCCCCGCGACAGATGACCGACCGCCCGAGCGCTGCTCCCGACGACGTCACCCGCGCCCCGACGGACGGCGCCGGGCAGACGACCGACGCCTCGCTCACGCCGGAACTCGGAGACATGGATGCCGCCGAGTTCCGCCAGGCCGGGCACGAACTGGTCGAGTGGATCGCCAGATACCTCGAGGACGTCGAGCGCTACCCGGTCCTGTCCCGGGTCATGCCGGGCGAGGTGCGCGAGGCGCTGCCGTCGGCCGCGCCGGAGACGGGTGAGTCGTTCGACGCGATGCTGGCCGATATCGAGCGCGTGATCGTCCCCGGCCTGACCCACTGGAACCACCCCGGCTTTTTCGCCTACTTCGCCATCAGCGGCAGCGGCCCCGGCATCCTGGCCGAGTTCCTGAGCGCGGCGTTCAACGCGCAGGGGATGCTGTGGCGCACCTCGCCGGCAGTAACCGAGCTCGAGGAGGTCTCCCTGGCCTGGCTGCGGCGTCTGATCGGGTTGCCCGACAGCTTCGAAGGGGTGATCTACGACACCGCGTCGATCGCGACGCTGCACGCGCTGGCCGCCGCCCGGCAGGAGGCGGCGCCGGGGGTCCGCGAGCAGGGACTGTCCGGCCGACCGGACCTGCCCGCGCTGCGCGTGTACTGTTCGGAGCATGCGCATTCCTCGGTCGACAAGGCAGTCATCGCGCTCGGACTGGGACAGACGGGGTTGCGCCGTATCGCGGCGGACGCCGAGTTCCGCATGCGCCCCGGCGCACTGGCGGAGGCGATCGCCGCGGATCGCAGGGACGGGACACGGCCGATGGCGGTCGTCGCGACCGTCGGTACGACGGCGGTGACCAGCGTCGACCCGGTCGGGCCGATCGCCGACATCTGCGAGCGGGAGCAGCTCTGGCTGCACGTGGACGCCGCCTACGCCGGAGCGGCGGCGATGGTGCCCGGCTGCGAAGCGACGCTGGCCGGCTGCGAGCGGGCCGCGTCGTTCGTGATGAACCCCCACAAGTGGCTCTTCACACCGTTCGATCTGAGCGCGTTCTACTGCCGCCGGATGGATCGGCTGCGCGAGGCGTTTGCACTCACTCCCGACTATCTGCAGAGCCGGGAGCGCGCGCCGGTGCGCAATTTGATGGACACCGGCGTGCAACTCGGGCGCCGGTTCCGCGCGCTGAAGTTGTGGATGGTGCTGAGACACTTCGGCGCCGACGGCCTGCGCCGCCGGCTGGCCGAGCATATGCGGCTGGCGCGGCTGTTCGCCGGGTGGGTGGACGCGGACGACAGGTTCGAGCGTCTCGCCCCGGCGCCGTTCTCGGTCGTCTGCTTCCGCGCCTGTCCCGCCGGTCTGGCGTCCGATCAGGCGGCGCTCAATGACCTCAATGCCCGGCTGCTCGACGCGGTGAACGCGACCGGCGACGTCTTCCTGTCGCACACGAAGCTCAACGGCCGCTTCGCCCTGCGCCTGGCGATCGGACACATCCGCACGACCGAACGCCACGTCGCCCGCGCCTGGGAACTGCTGCAAGGGCAGCTTGACACGCTCGCGGCGTAGGAGCCCCTGGCCAACGCCCCACTGCATTCGACGGGCGCTGCATCCCGCCTGGCGGCGTTGCTCACCGCGCTGGAGCGCTGGTGGCAGGGTCCAGCCGCCAGCGCTCTGCCCACCCGGCGCCGGTGCGTTCCAGGGCGACGAGACCGTGCGGCGGAAAGAGGGCGACCGGCGTCCCGCCCAAAACATGTCGAAGCAATCGATCCAGGTGCGGCATGTGACCTGCCAGCAGGACATCCCGGGTCTCGACCGCCAGCAGGTCGGCGATGCGGGGCGGGTCGCCCGGTTGCATCCAGCGGGTGGCCGAGAACCCGGCCAGCGGGTTGCACGCCCGCCAATAGGCTTCGGCCGTCTGGCGCGCCCGCAGCTTGCCGCTGTGCCAGATGACCGACGGTTTCACGCCGCGCTCCGCCGCGAGCGTCGCCAGCCCGTCGACCTGCATCCGGCCGAGGCTCGACAACGGACGCTGGGGATCGACGCCGGGACCCAGCGCGTCACCGTGGTGCGCGAGATAGAGCATCATCGTCACTTCACCCGCTCTGGCCCACCCGACCGCCAGTTCGCCGACCGCCAGACTTCGAACCTGAGCAGCGCCACCGCCAGCGGCCAGAGAAACATCAGGCTGAAACCGCGGAGCAGGCCGCCGGTGATCTTGAAGATGATGGAAAGCCGCATGCGTCTGTCGCTATCGTATCGGCGCGGTCGCCGCGTCGCGGTATACTCGCCCGCCTATGGACCTGTTTGGCTCGGTTGATCCCGTCGCGGCGATCTCCCTCGGCGCGTTGCTCGTGGCCATCGTCGTCAGTTGCACGATCAGGCTGCACGTCGGATTTCTCGCCATCTCACTGGCCTGGCTGGTGGGCGTCTACGTGGCGGGGATGAGCGCACGCGAGGTGATGGCCGGTTTCCCGGCGCGGCTGTTTCTGACACTGGCCGGCGTCACGCTCCTATTTTCGCTGGCCCAGAACAACGGCACGCTCGACCGCGTGGCGCACCGGGCCGTACGTTACGCGCGCGGCAACGTCGGCGTCATGCCGATGATGTTCTTCCTCTTGTCGTTCGGTCTGGCGTCGATCGGCCCCGGCAACATCGCGGCGACCGCGATCATCGCACCGATGGCGATGGCGGTCGCCGGGCAGGTGGGCGTACCGGCGTTTCTGATGGCGATCATGGTCGGCATGGGCGCCAACGCCGGGTCGCTGTCGCCGATTGCGCCGACCGGCGTAATCGTCAACGACGTGATGGCGGCGAACGGATTGGGCGGGTACGAGCTGCACAACTATCTGAACAACATGATGGCCCACACCGTGGTCGTCTTCACCGCGTACTTCGCGTTAGGTGGATTGAAGCTGCTGGGGCGTCACCACGAAGGGGAGCTGACGGTGCCGTCCAGCGGAGACGCGGATGCCGCCGCCGACACCGATCGATTCACGAGCACGCATCTGAAGACGCTGGCGGTGATCGCGTCGTTGATCGCCGGCGTCATCGTGTTCGACGTCGATGTCGGACTGGGCGCCTTCGCCGGCGCGGTCCTGCTCAGTCTGCTGAAGGCGGGCGATGAAATGGACGCGGTCAAGATCATGCCGTGGCGGGTCATCATGATGGTCTGCGGCGTGACGGTGCTCATCTCGGTGCTGGACGAGACGGGCGGGCTCGACCTGTTCACCGAAATCCTGGCGCGCGCCTCGGCGATCGCCCCCACCTTCATCATCGCCGCCTCGACCGGGTTCATCTCGCTCTACAGCAGTACCTCGGGCGTCGTGCTGCCCGCGTTCCTCCCGACGGTGACCGATCTCGCCGAGCAACTCTCCGTCGAGCCGCTGGCGCTGGCCTCGGCGATGAACGTCGGCGGACACTTGGTCGACGTGTCGCCGCTGTCGACCCTCGGCGCGCTCTGCATGGCCGCCGCGCACCCGAGCGTGGACACGCGCGACCTCTTCAACAAGCTGATGGCGTGGGGTCTGTCGATGACGATCGTGGGCGGACTCGTGTGCTACCTGCTGTTCTCGGTCCTGGAGATCGGGATCGGCTAGGAAACGCTGCTACGGCCGGCTGAACGTGGCCGGCAGCACCGACTGCATCTGCAGCCCCCAGTGGCCGTCCTGCTTCGTGATCACGTACAGCCCCGGCATGGTGAGATACGGCTGGCCGTCGGTGGCGAAGCGGGTGAAGACGATTCGGAAGTGCACCTTGTCGGCAGACACGTGCACCGCTTCGGCGAGATCCAGCGTCGAGTGATCCCACCCGGACTGACGCAACACCTCGAAATCGGTCGCAATCTCCTCGGGGGTCTCGCGCACCACGACCAGGCCGTTCTGTCCGAGGGTCAGCCGGGGGAAGTTGCAGACCGCCGCGACCGCGTCGTTGTCGGCCGCGTTCCAGGCGCGAAAATACTCATCGAGCGCCGCGCGCGCCTCCGTCTCGTACTGGCGCATATCGTCTTCCTGCGCGCCCGCCGCACCGCCTCCCCACACGGCGAACACCAACGCCAGCCAGACCGTCGCCGCGGTCCGCAACGGGCGCGCGCCGTTGTCGTCTCTCTGTACCAGGTTGCCGGTCTGTATCAGGTTGCCGGTGCGCATGGACACGCCCCCTCCGTTCGCCGTTGCCGAGTGGTGTTCACGGTTCACGATCCCGACAAGTGTAAACCGAAGCGGCGGCGCCGCGGGCGGCGGGACAGGGAGCAAATGGGGACATTTGCGACCGCCGCGCCGGTCGAATGCAGCGGGGCTTTTGCCACCGGCTGCTAGCGGCGCGCGGGGCGGCGGTTCGTGAACTGGCGCATCGCCCTGATCTGCCAGCGGTCGCCATCACGACTCAGCACGATCCACATGCGGTATTCCTGACGGGGCGGCGTCTCGTCAGCCCGCTCGACGACGACACGCGCGGTAACGAACCTGGTGTCCGCCGCGCCGGTCGGGTCGGGCCGGGCCTCCAAATCCTGGAAGCGCACACGGGCCGGCGCCTCCGCGTCGAGCAACCCTTGCTCGAAATCCGACAGCACCGGCCGCACCTGCCGGACCGCGGCGGCGTCGCGCCGTTCGAGCCCAGTGACATATTCGCCGAGGGTCCGACGGATCTCGCGCATCCCGGCCACGAGCGTCCGACCGGACCGATCGGCCGGCGCGGCGCGCTCGGCTGGCGGCGGTGGAAGCACGTCTTCCAACAGCAGGACCCCGCGAAAGTAGATCTCCCCCGCTTCGTCCGTATTGCCCGCGGCGTTCAACGCGTCCGCGGCGCTGCGAATCGACGCCAGCTCTTCACGCACGCTCTCGTCGATCTCCTGCTCGTCCACCGCCCGGCTGAGCTGCTCGAAGCGCTGCCGTATGATTGCCGTCGCGCCGAGTCGTTCGCCGCCGCGCCTCCCGGACCGGACCCCGCCAGGGAACGGTGTCCCGCCGGGAAACGGGGTCCCGCGCCGACCGGCGGCGGTCCCCCCTTCGCCAGCGGGTGCGACCAGCGGAGGCATCGCCGGAGCGGCCGGTGGCGCTGCTGGTTCCCGACCCGGACGACCGCTCGCCGACCATATCGCGAACGCACTCAGTCCGATGGCCGCCACCGCCGCGGGGAACAGCCAGCGGCGTCCCCCGGGGCGTGGCGGTGAGGCGGGCGGTGTCGACCCACTCAAGGCCTGCTCGACGCGTTGCAGTTCCGACAACGCCTCGTCATTGCCCGGATCGGCCGCGAGCACCGAGCGCAACGCGCGCATCGCGCCCGCCAGGTCGCCCTGCTCGCGCAAGGTCCGTCCCTGCTGCAACGCGAAGGTCGTCAACCCGCCGGTCGCCGGCGAGGCCGGCGCGCCGTCTACCGGGGTCGGAGGGCGGGGCGAGAGAGGCCGGGTGTAGTTCGGCGCGATCGTCTCGCGAGCGGTCGCTATCCCTCGTACCAGCGCAGCGAGTTCCGCCTCAAGGGAGTACGTACTCGCCTCGTCGAGACCGCGACTCGCCTCGGCCAGCTCGGCCTGTGCCTCCGCGGCAGTCTGGGGCCGCTTGGCCGGATCCTTCGCCAGCAGGCGATCGACCAGGTGCGCCACACCGACCGGGACCGCCGGCCCGAGCGGCGTATGGGGCTCTTCGGCAATCAACCGCATCAGCCGGCCGATCGAGTCGGCCTGGAACGGCCGCGCACCTGTGAGCAGCTCGTACATGACGGCGCCCACGGCGAACAGATCGGTCCGACGGTCGACATCTTGTCCAAGCGCCTGTTCGGGCGACATGTAGGCGGGCGTGCCGACCACGCCGAGCGTCCCGGTCATCTCTGCCGAGAGCAGGCGAGCGATGCCGAAATCGAGGATCTTCGCGACGCCGGCGCTCGTCAGATGGAGGTTGCCCGGCTTGATGTCCCGGTGCACCACGCCCTGCTCGTGGGCATAGTGCAGGCCGTCGAGCACCTGATCGATGATGGAGAGCTTCGCCCCGCGCGGGAGCACGGTCGACCCGGACATCAGCGTTGCCAGATCGACCCCGTCCAGCAGTTCCATGACGATGTAGATCTCGCCGTCGACCTCCGCCAGTTCATGAATCGTCACGACGTGGCGATGGTTCAGGCGGGCCGCGGCGCGGGCCTCCTTGAGAAACCGCTCGCGCCGCCGGGGATCGTCGGCCATGCCGGCGGCCATCATCTTGACGGCCACCACCCGGTCGAGTACCGAGTCATGCGCGCGGTACACCACCCCCATCGCGCCCGTGCCGAGCAGGTCGAGCAGGTGATACCGGTCGGCTATGATCCGCGGTTCCATGGCCAGCGTCCCGATTGTACAGAGGAAGTGTTCCGGGCGTCGCGTGTCACGCGTCGGGTGCAGACCGCGGCTGTTTTGAATGACCCGCGAACGGATCGATTTCTTCCGATCAGGCGTTGGCGCCCAACTGCGCTACAGGGCACCGGCGCCGACCGTCTGCGCCGACCGCAAGCATGGACAAGGATTTAACCTCATATCGTCATCTTCTGTTCACTCTTCCCTGCCGGCCCGCTGCGTAACAGGCTGTTTGACACGCCAGACGGGCGTGAGGTACGGTAGGCGGTCTATGCTGCTGTGGGGACGCCACCATCACGCGCACCATTCTGCGACCATCGCGGGACCTGGACTCTGCGTGTGACGTAGCACGACCGCACATCACATCGAACGCACACAACGGCCCCGCCAACCACCGACGGCGGGGCTTTTTTTTTGCAGTCCGCTACCCGGCGACACGAACGAAGGACGAGGACAGATGGATTTCTCAAAACTGGACGGGCTGATTCCAGCCGTCGTGCAAGACGCCGCAAGCAACGAAGTCCTGATGGTCGGTTTCATGAACGAGGAGGCGCTGGCCCGCACACGCCAGTCGGGGTTCGCCACCTTCTTCAGCCGCACCCGCAACAAGCTGTGGATGAAAGGCGAAACCTCGGGCAACACGCTGACCGTGCAGCAGATGCTCGTCGACTGCGACGACGACACCGTGCTGCTGCGGGTCACACGCAACGGCGACGGCAACGTGTGTCACACCGGCGATCGCACCTGCTTCCACCGGGAGCTCGATACGATCGCGGACTGAACGGACACACACGCCGGACACTCAACAGACCCATGGCTGACAAGACCCTACGACTCGGAATCCCGAAGGGATCGCTGCAGGACTCGACGATCCAGTTGTTCGCGCAGGCGGGATTCAACATCTACACCAGTTCGCGGTCGTACTTTCCGGCGATCGACGACCCGGAAATCGAATGTACGCTGATCCGCGCACAAGAAATGGCGCGGTATGTCGCCGACGAGGCGCTGGACGCCGGACTGACCGGGCAGGACTGGATCGCCGAGCATCGGGCGGCCACGGGCGACACGGTCGTCGACGTCGCCGACCTCGTCTACTCGAAGCAGAGCTTCCGGAAAGTGCGCTGGGTGCTGGCCGCGCCGGAAGACTCGAAGTACCACGTGCCCCAGGACTTCGCCGGCGCCACGATCGCCACAGAACTGGTGCGGGTGACCGAAGCGTACTTCGCGCGGCTGGACATACCGGTCAAGGTCGAGTTCTCGTGGGGCGCGACCGAGGTCAAGCCACCCCTGCTCGCGGACGGTATCGTCGAGGCAACCGAGACAGGGTCGACACTGCGGGCCAACCGGCTGCGGATCATCGATACGGTCATCGAGTCGAACCCGCAGCTCATCGCCAACGCCGCCGCGCACGATGACGACTGGAAGCGGACCAAGATCGAGAACCTGGCGTTGCTGTTGCGGGCGGCCATCGAAGCCCAGGGCCGGGTGGGTCTGATGCTCAACGTGCGGCGATCCGACCTCGACCGGGTCGTGAGCCTGTTGCCGGCGCTGCAGCGCCCCACGGTCGCGCCGCTGAGCAGCGACGGGTGGGTGGCGGTGACGACCATCATCGAAGAGTCATGCGTGCGTGAACTGATTCCGAAACTGAAGGCGGCGCAAGCCGAAGGGATCGTGGAATATCCGCTGAACAAGATCGTGCTCTGACGAGAGATGCGGATCATCGAGTCATCGAACCGGCAGGCCGTCGCACGGTTGATCGACCGGCGGCAGGAGATCGACCCGGCGATCACGCGCGGGGTTGCGCGCATCGTCGCCGCCGTGCGGCGCGACGGCGACACCGCCCTGCTGCGCTTCGCGCGGCGGTTCGACCACTTGACCGACCCGGTCGAAGTCACACCCGACGACATGCAGCGGGCCCTCCGCTCCCTCGATCCGGAACTGCGCGCGGCGCTGCGCACCTCGGCGGCCCACATCCGCCGAATCGCCCGGCGGCAGAAGCCGCGCGCCTGGAAGGCGACGGTGCTGGACGGGGTCGACATCGAGCAGCGTGTGAGTCCGCTGCAACGGGTCGGATGCTACGTGCCGGCCGGACGGCACCCGCTGCCGTCGTCGCTGTTGATGACGGCCATTCCGGCGCGGGTGGCCGGCGTGCCCGAGACCATCATCGCCTGCCCGCGCCCCGACCCTACCGTGCTGGCCGCCGCCGCCGTGGCCGGCGCGACGCGGCTGTTCCGGCTCGGCGGTGCGCACGCCGTGGCGGCGCTGGCCTACGGCACCGCGACCGTGCCCCGGGTGGACAAGATCGTCGGACCGGGGAGCGCCCATGTGGCGGCCGCAAAGGCACTGGTCGCCGCCGACTGTCCGATCGATTTCTACGCCGGACCGACCGAAATCGTGATCATCGCCACCGGCGGCAACCCCGCCTGGATCGCGGCCGACATGGTCGCCCAGTCCGAGCATGATCCGGACGCGCGCGCGATCGCCATCACGACCGACCGCAACCTCGCGGGCCGCATCGCCGCGGAGGTGCGCCGGCAGACTCCGGCCGGCGGTGCGGCGGACGCGGCCCTGCGTCAACACGGCGCCATCGTGGTCAGCGGCTCCCTCGACGCGGCAATCGCCCTGGCGAACCGGATCGCGCCGGAACATCTGGTCTGCGACCGGGAAGAGATCGCACAGCGCACCACTCGCGCCGGCACGATCTTCGTCGGTCCCTTCGGCGCGCAGGCGGCGGGCGATTACGCGACCGGGTCGAACCACGTGCTGCCCACCGGCGGGGCGGCCCGCTTTCGCGGCGGCCTGAGCACCTCGGACTTCGTGCACGTCCACAGCGTCCAGCGGCTCACCCGCGCCGGGCTGACGGCGCTGGCGCCCACGATCCTCTCTCTGGCCGAGGCCGAGGGTCTCACGGCGCACGCCGAGTCGGTGCGGATGCGGCTGCGGGAACAGACTGGACACCGGGCGTCCGGCGCTTGACACCATGAGACGCGCGCGAATCGACCGACAGACCACCGAGACCAGGATCGAGATCCGTCTCGGTATCGAAGGACAGGGCCGGTACGCGATCAGCACCGGTATCCGTTTCCTCGATCACATGCTCGAGTTGACGGCGCGTCACGGCGGGTTCGACCTGCAGATCACCGCCGCGGGCGACCTCGACGTCGACCAGCACCACACGGTGGAAGATGTCGGCATCGCGCTCGGCGAGGCGGTGTCGAAAGCGATCGGCTCGCGGCGCGGCATCAACCGGGCCGGGTATTTCGTCATGCCGATGGACGAAACGCTGGGCGTGGCCGCCATCGATCTGAGCGGGCGGCCGCACACCGTCGTCGATCTGAAGCTCCGGGCGAGACTGGTCGGCGACCTGCAGTCAGAGCTGGTCCAGGACTTCTTCGAGGGATTCGCCCAGGGCGCCCGCGCCAACGTACACCTGAAGGTGCTCTATGGCCGGTCGAGCCATCATCAGGTCGAGGCGCTCTTCAAGGCGTTTGCCCGGGCGCTCCGCGTCGCGTGCGACAAGGACCCCCGGATGGCGAAGCGGCTGCCCAGTACGAAGGAGTTGTTGTGATGTCGCGGCGCAACGCGGCGTGTCACCACAGACTGCCATGATCGCGCTGATCGACTACGGCGCCGGGAACCTGACGTCGGTCCGCAAGGCGCTGGCGCATCTGGACGCCCGGGTGATGACTCCGGCAGCGCCCGCCGACATGGCGTCGGCCGACGGCGTCATCGTGCCCGGTGTCGGCCACTTCGAAGTCACCCGCTCGCTCGGCCCCGACTGGCACGCCGCCATCCGTGATCACATCTCGCGGCAACGCCCACTGCTCGGTATCTGCGTCGGCATGCAGTGGCTGTTCGAGGGCAGCGCGGAAGCGCCCGACCACCCGGGGCTGGCGCTGCTGCCCGGCGCCTGTCGTCTGATCACCGACGACGCGCCAGTCAGCACACTTTCGCCGCCTGACGGCGCCTGTCGTCCGATCACCGACGACGCGCTGGTCGGCACACCTCCGCCGCCTGACGGCGCCCGCACCCTGAAGGTCCCGCACGTCGGCTGGAACTCCCTGCGCATGACGAAGACGTCCTGGC
The DNA here is from genome assembly GCA_965220695.1 of Vicinamibacterales bacterium. GTDB lineage: Bacteria > Acidobacteriota > Vicinamibacteria > Vicinamibacterales > UBA8438 > UBA9620. The sequence goes on from OZ244838.1 coordinate 3,649,644, forward strand.
TGCTCGACGACGTGGCGGCTGGGGCGCAGGTGTATTTCACCCACTCGTTCGCGGCGCCGCTGACCGCCGACTGCGTCGGCGCCACGCGCTACGGGTTCGAGTTCGCGGCCGCGGTCGAGCGGGACCACGTGGGCGGCGTCCAGTTCCATCCGGAGAAGTCGTCCGAGGTCGGACTGCGAATACTCCGGAACTTCCTGCGCAAGGTCTCGTAAGGCTGCCATTGCCATGCTCTCAAAGCGGATCATTGCGTGTCTGGACGTTCGTGACGGGTCGGTCGTCAAGGGCATCAATTTCGAAGGCCTGCGGAACGCCGGCGATCCCGCGGCGCTGGCGGCGCGGTACAACCGCGAGGGCATCGACGAAGTGGTGATTCTCGACGTCACGGCCACGATCGAAAAGCGCAAGGCCCTGGCCGAAACGATTCGCGCAGTGGCGCAGGAGATCTTTCTGCCGCTCTGCGTCGGGGGCGGCATCCGCGGCGAGGACCACGCCGCGGCGGCCATCGAGGCGGGCGCCGACAAGGTCGGCATCAACACCGCGGCGCTCAAGCAACCGGCGTTGATCACCACCCTCGCTAAGCGCTACGGGAGTCAGGCGGTCATCGTCGCTATCGACGCCAAGCGTGAGGATGGGCGCTTCAAGATCTACGTGCGTAGTGGACAGGAGGGCACCGAGCGTGACGCGGTGGAGTGGGCGCGCGAGGCCGCCGACCGGGGGGCCGGTGAGATCCTGTTGACCTCGATCGATCGGGACGGCACCAAACGGGGTTTCGACTGCGGGCTGACCGCCGCGGTGTCATCCGCCGTGCCGATCCCGGTCATCGCCTCCGGCGGCGCCGGCACATTCGAGCACTTCGTGGAGGTGTTCACCGCGGGTCGGGCCGACGCCGCCCTCGCCGCGTCGATCTTTCACTATGCGGAGCAGGCCGTCTCCGAATTGAAATCGTTTCTGTCGACCAATGGGATACCGGTCAGAACGACCTGAACGGAGCCGCACGTGCTGATACCCTCGATCGACCTGAAGGGCGGGCGCGTCGTGCAACTCGTACAGGGCGAGCGGTTGGCGATCGAGAGCGACGACCTCGACGGGTGGATCTCTCGATTCTCCCGGTTTCCCCGGGTGCAACTGATCGATCTCGACGCGGCGCTGGAAAGCGGGACCAACGACCATCTGGTCCAGCGGGTCGCGTCCCGGCTACCGTGCCGCGTGGGCGGAGGCATCCGATCGGTCGAACGGGCGCGCGAGGTGCTCGGATACGGCGCGCGGGCTGTCATCGTCAGTTCGTCGCTGTTCCGCAACGGCAGGCCGGACCTGGAATTCGCGCGATCGCTTGCCGACGCGGTGGGTGTCGATCGAGTGATCGCAGCCGTGGACAGCAAGGCTGGCCGGGTCGTCATTCGCGGATGGACCGAGCCGGTCGCGGTCACGGCGGTCGAGGCGGCGCAGGCGCTCGAACCCTACTGCGGCGAGTTCCTGTACACGCACGTCGACCGCGAAGGACTGATGACCGGGACCGACATGGCCGCGGTGCAGGCTGTCGCCGCCGCCACCCACCGGCCGGTGACGGCGGCCGGCGGGATCACGACCCGCGCCGAGATCGAAACCCTTGACGCCGCCGGCATCGACGCCGTCGTCGGCATGGCCATCTACACCGGCGCGCTGGCGCTCGACGAGACCGCCGCGCACGACTCCCCATGACCCAGCGCTGGGATCCGGACACCTACGCTGCACACGCCCGGTTCGTCTCGAACCTCGGGGCGCCGGTCGTTGACCTGCTCGATCCGCAGCCGGGTGAGCGCGTCCTCGATCTGGGGTGCGGCGACGGCGCTCTGACCGAACGTCTGCGGCAGGCGGGATGCCGCGTCGTCGGCATCGACAGCAGTCCCGAGCAGGTGTGGGCCGCCCTCCAACGCGGATTCGACGCCAGGATCATCGATGCCAACGAGCTGCCGTTCGACGCCGAGTTCGATGCGGTCTTCAGCAACGCGGTGCTGCACTGGATCGTCGACGCCGATCAGTTGCTGCGGGGTGTCCGAACCGCGTTGAAGCCGGGCGGCCGGTTCGTCGGCGAGTTCGGGGGCGCCGGGAACGTCGCCGCTATTCGAGACGCGCTCTCGCAGGCACTGGAAGCGCGCGATATCGACGTCGCCGCCGTCGACCCCTGGTATTTCCCGACGGCCGATCAGTACCGCCAGCGACTGACCCGCTGCGGCTTCTCGGTCGATTCGATCCAGACCTTTCCACGACCGACGGCGTTGTCGGGCGACATCGCGCAGTGGCTCGAGATCTTCGCGCAGCCGTTTCTTGGAGCGGTCCCGGCCGCCGAGCGCCCCGCGCTGCTCAGCGACGTCCGAGCGCGGCTCGCCCCGGTCCTCCTCACCGGGAATGGCGTCTGGGTCGTCGACTACGTCCGCCTGCGCTTCGCCGCAACCAGACGCGAGTCGACGCGGGAACCCTGACCCCGGCCTTTCGGCCGCGGGCGCGCCGTCTGCCGGCTTCGCTGTGCGGAGGGTGTGGCACGAACGGCGGTTGCCTTGCCCCACCCGCTGACAGGGCTTGGAATCTTCACATCGGTTCAATGCCGCGTACGCCTCAACTCACACGGGAGGAGACGACGCGCCCCAACAGTATTGCAGTCGGCCAATCGTTCAAGCTGCTCGCTCACGCCCAGAAAGACCTGCTCGATCTGCTCGTCCAGCTCGGTGCGGTCGGTAATGATCAGCACCCGCCCGTTGCGCACATGCTCGCGGATCCACTTCGCGAGCCAGACCATGATCAGGCTTTTCCCGCTGCCCTGCGTGTGCCAGATGATCCCGCCTTGCCGCTGCTGCACGTGCGCTTGCGCCGCCCGCACGCCGAAGTACTGGTTGTGGCGGCAGGTCTTCTTGATGCCCGCGTCGAAAACGATGAAGTCGTGCACGATTTCGAGCAGCCGCTCCTTTTCGCAGAGTTGGCTCATCTCGCGGAGCAGGCCGTAGACCGCGCGGTTGGCGTCGTAGAGGATGAGCTCGAGGCCGCGCCCCCACGACTCGACCAGGCCGGCGCGGAAGAACGCATGCGCCACGTCGGGATTGAACGGCTTCGACTCGTGCTTCTCCAGCAGGTCTTCCGCTTTCCAGTCCGGTGGAAGCTGGCCCGGGTTCCAGATCATGAGCTTGCCGTCGTAGACGCTGATCTGGATGGTCGCCCCGGACGCGTAGTCCTTGTGGATCACGGCGTTGAGCACCGCCTCGCCGGCAGTCCGAGTCCCTCCATTGCGCAGCCCGCGCACATGGGCGATGATGCGAAGTTCGGTGGGTCGGGCCGAGCCGTCGCTCGCCGCGCTGCGCCTGCCCTGACGGTCGACCGCGGGGCCACATCGTTCACTCAACTACCGTGACCGACCGTTTCACGCACCGGCAGATCCTGCTTGTCCTCAGCGGCCTGATGGCCGGGTTGTTCCTGGCGGCGCTCGACCAGACGATCGTGGCGACCGCGCTGCCGACGATCGTCGGCGAGCTTGGGGGCCTCGACTACTACTCCTGGGTGGTGACCGCCTATCTGCTGAGTGCCACGGTCTGTACGCCGCTCTACGGCAAGATCAGCGACATCTACGGCCGGCGCGTCACGTTCCAGGCGGCGATCCTGATCTTCCTGCTCGGCTCGCTTCTGGCGGGCGCGGCGCCCGGGATGATCGAGCTGGTGCTGTTCCGGGGCGTGCAGGGTCTGGGGGCGGGCGGTGTGATGGCCCTGACGTTCGCCGTCGTCGGCGACATCGTCTCGCCCCGGCAGCGCGGCCGGTACATCGGCTATCTCGCCGGGGTCTGGGCCTGCGCCAGTGTGATCGGTCCGTTGCTGGGCGGGTTCATCGTCGATCACACCTCATGGCGCTGGGTGTTCCTGATCAACCTGCCGGTCGGCGCCGCCGCGTTGGCGGTGATCTCGAGCGTCCTTCGTTTGCCGCCGGTTCATCGCCCCGCGCGCATCGACCTGGCCGGCGCCGCGCTGTTGATGGCCGGTGTGAGTCTGCTGCTGCTGGCGCTCGTGCAGGTGCAGGACGTGGGGGCGTCTGCCGGGAGCGGGGCGACCATCGCCGGGTTGACGGCCGTCGGCTTGGTGCTGATCGGGGTCTTCGTCTGGTGGGAGACGCGTGTCGCGGAGCCGCTGCTGCCGCCGCGCCTGTTTCAGAACCGCATCTTCTCGATCGGATCGGCGCTGGGGCTGCTCGTCGGGTGCGCGCTGTTCGGCGGGGTGGTCTTCCTGCCGCTGTTTCTGCAGGTGGTCAGCGGGGTGTCGGCGACCAGTTCCGGTCTGCTGATCCTGCCGCTCACGGCCGGCATCGTGGCCGGGTCGGTCGGGTCGGGCCGGCTCACGGCCATTACCGGACGCTACAAGATCTATCCGATCGTCGGCAGCGCCTGCGCGGTCGTCGGGATGGCGCTGCTGAGCGTGATGCAGGCCGGAACGCCGCGACTGGTGATCTCGGTCGCCATGGTGCTGCTCGGTCTCGGCATCGGGATGGTCATGCAGGTGTCGCTGCTCGCCGTGCAGAACGCCGTCGAGCACCGCGACCTCGGGGTCGCCACCTCGTCGGCGCAGTTCTTCAGATCGATGGGCGGCGCGTTCGGCGTCGCGGTCTTCGGCGCGATCATGAACCGGCGGCTGGCGCTGGAGCTGCCCGCGCGGCTGTCGCCCGAGGCGCTCGCCGCGGTCAGCGGCGAGGTCACCGAGCTGCTGAGCAGTCCGGCGTCGATTCAGGCCTTGCCGGCCGCGACCGCCGCGGCGGTCACGTCGTCGCTGGAGGTGTCGATTCAGGCGGTCTTCGCCGCCGCGGCGCCGGTCATGCTGCTCGGCTTCGTCCTCGCGTGGTATCTGGACGAGATCCCGCTACGCGAGACGGTCGGATCGGCGCCGCCGGTCGAGGGTGTGGAAGAAGCCGGGGTGTGAGCGGCGGCCGGTGCCGGCGCTGATAAGGCCTACTCCGTGCGGAGCGCGGCGAGGGGATCGACGCGCGCGGCACGTCGCGCCGGGAACCAGGCCGCCGCAGCGGCCAGCAGCAGCAACAGCAGCGAGACGGCGGCCAGCGTCGTGATATCGAACGGCGCGATCTCGAACAGCAGGCTGGTCAGGGTCTGCGAGACCAGGAGCGACGCGAGCAGCCCGATCACGACACCCGATCCGGCCAGACCGACCGCCCCGCGGACCACCATGCGCACGACGTCCCCGGGTTGCGCGCCCAGGGCCAGCCGCAGGCCGATCTCGCGTGTGCGTTGCGTGGTGGCGACCGCGATGACCGCGTAGATGCCGAGGCTGGCCAGCGTCAGGGCCGCCAGGCCGAACAGGGCGATCAGCGTTGTCGTGAATCGCCGCGCCGCGAGCGTGTCCGACAGGAGTTGCTCGACGGTGGCGACGCTGTAGAAGGTCAGAAGCGGCGCGGCGGCCCACACAACGTCCTGAATCGCCGGGACGCTGGCCGCCGGATCCCCGACCGTCCGCACGATGTAGGTCATCGCGCCGTTCGGAGCCTGCGCGTGCGGGACGAACAGTTCCGGACGCGGGCGGCTGTCGAAGCCCCGGGGACGTACCGCGCCGACGACGCCGACGATCTCCGCCTCGATCGTGCCCGTGAACGCCTGTCCCGTGATCTGCACGGTCACCCGTTGTGTGATCGGATCCGAATCCGGCCAGTGCTGCCGCGCCAGCGTCTCGTTGATCACCGCGACGGTCGGACGCTCGGCATCGTCACGCTCGTCGAACCAGCGCCCGGCCCTGAGCGGAATCCGCATCGTGTCGAAGTAGGCCGGGGTCGCGACGGAGACGCTCGTCGTCGGTTCTTCGCCCGCTGGGGGCGGTGGCCGATCGTGAATCGTCAACGGGCTCTCGGCCGTCAGGTCGGCCAGGCCGAGCGGGAACGACGACACGGCGCCGGCCGACATGACCCCGGGCAGCACGCGGATGCCTGCGAGAGTCTCGCGGAAGAAGTTCGGGGTGGCCTCGGTCCCGTCCTCCCCGTAGTGGAACACCTGCAGCGCCACCGCGTTCTGCGGGACGAAACCCAGATCCACGGTCACGAGCCGCGCGAAGCTCTGCACGAGCAGACCGGCGCCGACCAGCAGCACCAGCGCCAGGGCGACTTCCGTCGTGACCAGCAGGCGTCGCAGCCGCTGGTGCGCTACGGTGGCGCCGACCCGGCGTCCTCTCGTGAGCGGGCCGTTGACGTCCTGCCGGAGCACCGTGACGGCGGGCGCACAGCCGAACGCCAGGGCCGTCAGGGCAACGAGGCCGACGGCGAATCCAAGGAGCCGACCGTTCACGGTGATCTGCGCCAGGCGCGGCACGTCGACCGGCATCAGCGCCGCGATCGCGTCGATTGAATAGGCGGTCAGCACGAGGCCGCCGAGTCCGCCCAGCGCCGCGATCGCCGCGCTCTCGGTCAACAGTTGACGCAGCAGGCGCGCGCGCCCGCCACCGACCGCCGCGCGAATGGCGAACTCCTGCTCGCGCCGCGCGTAGCGCGCCAGCATCAGGTTCGCGACGTTGACGCAGGCGATCAGCAGGACGAAGACCACGGCGCCCCAGAGCAGCAGCAGCACCGGTCGCACCGCTTCGACCTGACGCGCCTGCATCGGGATGAGGCGCGCGCCGACGCCCGTGTTGGTGCGCGGATGGTCGGCGGCCAGCCTGCCGGCGACGGCGTCCATCTCGGCCTGCGCCTCGGCAAGCGTGACCTCCGGGCGCAGCCGTCCGATCACGTGCCACCAGCCGCCGCCGCGAATGAAGGTCTCGTACTCGGCGATCGCCTTGGGCGCGAAGAGATCACGATCGTCGCGGCCGCGCTCCAGCCCGAGTTCGAAGTCCGGGGCGAGCACGCCGACGATGGTGTACGGCTGGCCATCCAGTACCAGCGGCCGGCCGATGATGCCGGGGTCGGCGCCGAAGCGGCGCCGCCACAGCCCATCCGTCAGGATGACGACCCCGCTGCCCGGCCTGAATTCTTCCGGCAGGAACGTCCGGCCGTGCGCGGCGCCGGCGCCGAGCGCGTCGAAGAACCCCTCCGTAACGAGCGACGCGTAGAGCACCTCGGGTTCGCCGCCGCCGGTGAAGTCGAACGAGTAGGGCTCGATCGCCGCCACCTGCTCGAAGCTGCGGGCCTGCTCGCGCCAGTCCAGGAAATTCGCGGGCGCCGGCTCGGCGGGCAGGTTGCCGTTGTCGGGATCGGTCTCCCACAGGGTGACGAGGCGCTCGGGATCCGGGAACGGCGGCGGCTGGAGCAGCACCGCGTCCACGACCGAGAAGACGGTCGTGGTCGCGCCGATCGCCAGCGTCAGCGTCAGGACGGTGGCGGCGGTGAAGCCGGGATTCCGGCGCAGCATCCGCAGACCGTAACGGACGTCCTGGAACACCTGCTCCAGCGGCGCGCCGAAGCGCGATTCGCGAACGTGCGTCCTGGTCGCCGCCAGACCGCCGAGGGCCGCCAGCGCCTGCCGGCGCGCTTCGGCGGGCGGGATGCCCGTCGTACGTCGAGCTTCGGTCTCCAGGGCGACGTGCTGCTGCAGCTCGTCGTCCAGCTCGCGGTCGACACGGTCCCGGTGGAGGAGCGCCCGCGTTCGGGCCCGCCATGCGTACAGCCAGCGCGCAAAGGGCATGCGTCAGGCCTCCGTCAGCCCGACCACGTGCGTGATCGCCTGCGACAGCCGCTCCCAGTTCGCCGATTCCTGCTCCAGGTACCGCTGCCCGGGTGGCGTCAGCTCGTAGATCTTCGCGCGCCGCTTGTTCTCGGTGTCCCGCCACTCGGCCGTAATCCAGCCCTGCTGCTCGAGCTTGTGCAACGCGGGGTACAGCGAGCCGTCGCTCACCTGCAGGACGTCGTTCGATGCCCGCTTCAGCCGCTGGCCGATGGCCCATCCGCTCAACGGCTGCAGGTGCAGGATCTTCAGAATCAGGAGGTCGAGCGTGCCCTGCACCAGGTTCGACGGCTTGGTCATTTGGATTTCCTCTCGGTTACCGTGTGAAGGTAGCATGACTCCTCTCGGTAAACAAGGGGGGCGGTCGTCACAGCGTTGGCCGCGGCCGTTTGCTACAATGCCGGTCTGGCTCGCAGTCCGTGTCGGACTGCCAGTCTCCTCGTCTGGCCTGCACCGCGGCGAGTTGTCGACTGCCCCCGCCCCCAGCCAGAGTCGTGGCACGTCGTGGATCCGTTTTCCCGAAGCGAGACGGTGACTCAGGGATGAGCGTGCGTCGCGTGTGTGTCTTCGCCGGAACGCACCTGGGCGTAAACCCCGCGTACCAGGACTCGGCGCGTGCGCTCGGGCGCGCACTGGTAGCCCGTGGCGTCGAGGTCGTGTACGGCGGCGCCGCCGGTGGGTTGATGGGCACGCTCGCCGACGCGGTCCTTGACGCCGGCGGCCGGATCATCGGCGTGATTCCCCGCGATCTCCTGCCGCGCGAAATACCCCATCAGGGACTGTCCGACCTTCGGATCGTCGACTCGATGCACCAGCGCAAGGCGCTGATGGCTGCGCTGGCCGACCAGTTCGTCGCGCTGCCCGGTGGGTTCGGCACCTGTGAGGAACTCTTCGAGATACTCACCTGGGAGCAGATCGGGATCCATGACAAACGGTGCGGCGTGCTCAACGTGGAGGGCTACTACGACGGCGTGCTGCAGTGGCTGGATCACGCCGTGGCGCAACGGTTCCTCGAACCGGAACACCGCTCGATGCTGATCGTCGACACACAGGTCGAGCGCCTGCTGGACCGGCTGGCCGACGACACGCCGCCGGGCATCGACGCGTGGGCGGACGATGCCGCGCCGCTGTCTGCGCGAGCGCTCAGAAGGTGACGCGCGTGCTGAGGCCGAAGCTGCGCGGCGGATTGGTCAGATAGCCGACCCGGGCGAGTGTGCCCCGCTCCTGGTCGAGCGCCAGGAACGCCCGCTCGTCGGTGACGTTGTCGATGAAGAACGCGACATCCCAGCGGCCGTCGAGCACGCCTATCCGTGTGTTGAGGATGTTGTACGCCGGAAGTTCCGGATTGAATCGGAACGTGTCCTGCGCCAGCGGACCGCCGATGACCGTGCCCGGGTGCAGCACGGGCGACAGGCCCGTCAGGTCGACCGTGCCGAACCCCGCCGACTGGTCGCCGACCTGCGTGAAACGTGAACCGACGTGCTGGAAGGTCCCGCTGACATAGCCGACCCAGCGGTTGCCCATCACCCAGCGCCACGTGGCTGCCGCGGCCATCTGGAACAGGGGCGTCGTCGGCAGTCGTTTGCCCGCTTCGATGCCCGAGACCACGTTGACCATCCCGTCGTCACCGGTCGACGTCAAGGTCGACTGCAGCCGGGCGTCGGCGGCGCTGGCGGATACGGCGAAGTCGAAGAAGGTGGTCGGTTGCGCGGCGAGCTCCAGCTCCAGGCCGGCGCTGCGCGCGTCCGGCACGTTGAAGATGATCCGCGACGAGCAGGATCCCGCCGTCACGGTCGCCTGCAGGTTGCTGACGTCCATGTAGAACCCCGAGACGTTGAACGTGCCGCGGCCGCCCAGAAAGGTCGACTTGGCGCCCGCCTCGTAGTTCCACAGCTCTTCGTCCTCCCAGGTGTCCCGGCCGCCGAAGGTGAGCAGATCGGTCGGGGTGCAGATCGGCGCGTTGAGCGGGTCGTTGATGCCGCCGAGGCGGAAGCCCTTCGACACCTGCGCGTTCACCTGCGTGGCCTCGGTCACGTCGAAGGCGGCGATGAGCCTGGGCGCGACGCCGGCCGCCGTCGTCGTTCCTTCGCTGTCGAGCGGATCGGAGAACAGACCGTCGAAGGTCTGGGTGCGCGCCTCGTCGAAGTCGTACCAGCGCAGACCGCCGGTCAGGCTGAAGCGGTCGGTGACGGCCAGCGAGACCTCGCCGAAGACCGCGAGCTGATTGAAGTCGTAGTTGAGATCGGAGAAGAAGAGCTCTTCCGTATCGGGCCGGCCCGCCAGCGATCGCGATCCCGACCAGACGAGGTCCGGTATGCCGGTCACGACCCGCAGGAACTCCGAGACGGCGGCGCCGTTGGCAGCCACGTAGTTCTGCGCCTGTGCGCTCTGCCCGTACTGGCGCTCGGACGTGCTGTAGAACGTGCCGACCACCCAGTCCACCCGCTGGCCGTCGCCCGCGACGCGTATCTCCTGCGTCAGTCCCGTCGCGGTTGTCGCATCAAGCAGCGGCATGTCGAGCGTATAGCCCGCTTCCGGTGCGCCGAACGGGCTGAACGAGACGCTGGCTCCCAGCGCCGTCGCGTCGCGGACCACCAGGACGTCACGGTTGGTGACGGACGTGATGGAGGTCAACGCCGCGCCGCCGAAGTCATACTCGACCGTGAGATCCCCCAGCAGGAAATCGTCGGTGAACGGTTCCTCGATCTGCGTGAAGTGCTCGCGCTCGCCCAGCGTGACCGCCGGCCGCGTGCTGGTGAACGGATTGGCCAGGATATTGTAGGCGTCGATCCGGTTCCACCCGTTCATCGACACTTCCTGGTAGATGATGCGCGGCGTGACGGCGAACCGATCGTTCGGCTCCAGCCGCAGCGCCAGGCGCGCGCCGCTGCGGCGGCCGCTGTCGACGTTCTCGTTGACGCTCAGGTCCGGTTGCACGGCGTCCATGAAGCCGCCGATGGCGGTGTTGTACGCCGTGACGCGGGCCGCCGCCGCGTCGCCGAACGGAATGTTGACCGCGAACTTGGTGCTGTTGCCGAGCCCGCCGCCATCGAGCGAGCTGACGCCGAACTCGCCCGAACCCTCCATGACGCCGATCACCGGCTGGTTCGTGATGTACCGCACCGTGCCGGACAGGGATCCAGAGCCGAACAGCGTGCCCTGCGGACCGCGCAGCACCTCGATGCGCGACATGTCGAACAGATCGATATCCGGCGTGAAGAGCGACACGGAGATGACCGACTCGTCGAGATAGACGCCGACCTGCTCCTTGACGCCCGGCTGGTCGCGCACGATCTGACCGGCCGACACGCCGCGCATCGCGATCTGGCTCTGGCCGGGCCCGAGGTTCTGGACGGAAAAGCCCGCCACGTTCGCCGACACGTCCTCGATGTTGCTCGCGCCGCGGTTCCAGAGCACCTGCTCGGTCGGCGCGACGACCGAGAACGGCACCGACTGCATGTTCTCTTCGCGCTTCCGGGACGTGACCGTGACGGTCACCTCCTCGGTGAAACGCCCTGCCTGTTCGTCGTTCTCGGTCTGACCCTGCTGCTGGGGCTGCTGGCGGTCGGCTGGGGGCGGCGCGCCGCCGTCCTGAGCGCCCACCGGCGGCGCCGTCCAGAGGGTCAGCGCGAGGGCGATGCACGATGCCCCGATCGTGCGGGAGATCGTTCCTGATTGCATTTCGGTCCCACCTCCTTCGCCGGGCGTTTCCTACGTCCCAGCGCTACTCGACGCGCAGGGCGTCCATCGGGTTGATGCGGGTCGCACGAAGACCGGGCAGCCAGCAGGCGGCCAGCGCCACGGCGACCAGCACGAGCGGCGCCGCGGCGAAGGTCAGCGGGTCGTCCGTGGCGATGCCGTACAGGAAGCTGTCGAGGATGCGCGCCGACGCGGCGGCGGCGGCCAGGCCGAGGACGGCGCCGGCGGCGACGAGCGCGCTCCCTTGCCGAACGACGAGCGCGAGGATGTCGTTGCGCTGCGCGCCCAGCGCCATGCGGACGCCGATCTCCCGGCGCCGCTGCGAGACGGTGTAGCTGAGCAGGCCGTAGATGCCGAACGCGGCGAGGAACAGGGCGAGCGCCGCGAAGCACCCGACGAACACCGCGTAGAAACGCGGTTGCTCGATCGCCGCCGACAGCCGTGCATCCATCGTCATCACGTCGTCGAGCGCCGCACCCGGGTGCGCCGCGGTCACCGCCTGCTCGAGAAACGGGATGACCGCCAGCGGATCGCCGGTCGTGCGGACAGCGACCGTCGGGAGGCTGAGGCTGAAGCTGAACAACCCGGCGGTTCCGGCCTGGTACGGCGAGACGAACGCTTCGGCTTCCGACTCTCTGGCCTCGAGACCGTCGTACCGGATGTCCGCGACGACGCCTATGACCTCCCAGGGATCATCGTCACGTCCAAACAGCAGTCGCTGCCCGACGGCCGGCTCGCCGTCGAGGACCTCGCGCACGAACGTCTCGTTGACGACGAGCACGGGCAAGCTGTCGGCGCCGTCGAGGCGGGTGAAGGTGCGCCCGCGACGAAGACGCAGCCGCATGACGTCGAAGTAGCCGGGGCTGGCGACCTGCAACGCCGACCCCTTGCGGTCGGCCGGGTTGCTCGGCAGCGGTTCCCCGGCCACGCGAATCATCGTCGTCATCCAACCGGCTGTCAAAAGCGGGACGTTGGAGGCCAGTCCCACCGCGGCCACGTCCGGCAGACGCTCCAGGCGGGTCAGCTCCTCCAGCAGCGATTCCTTGAAGCGTTGGGTTGCCGCCCTGTACTCGTCCATTTCGTCCCGGGTCAGCGCCCCCGTCGCGGGACGCAAATCGGGATTCCTGGTGCGCGCGGTGATCACGTTGGCCGGGTCGTAGCCGCGGTCGACCGTGACGAGCCCCACGAAGCTGCGCAGCAGCAGCCCGGCCCCGACCGCCAGCACGAGCGCAAGCGCGACCTGGGCGGTCGCCAGCGCCGCGCGCGCCCGGTTCGAGCGCAGGAGCCGGAACCCGCCCGCCGCCTGCGTGCTGCCCTCGTTGAGGGTGCGCACCAGCCGCAGTCGTGACCACTGGAAGGCCGGCGCCGCGCCGAACAGCAGCCCGACGACCACCGACAGCCCGAGGGTGAACGCGAGCGCCGTGCCGTCGAGTCCCACCTCGCCGAGCCTCGCGATGTTGCCCGGCACGAGCGCGGGCACCACCTGCAGCACGACGGCCGCGGCCGCCAGCCCGAGCGCGCCGCCGCCCAGGCTCAGCACGACACTCTCGGTCAGCAGTTGCCTGACGAGTCGGCCGCGGCCCGCGCCGAGCGCCGCGCAGATCGCCAGCGTCCGCTGGCGCGTCACGCCGCGCGCCAGCAGCAGACCGGCCACGTTGACGCAGGCGATCAGCAGCACGAGCACCGTCGCCGCGCTCAGCGCCAGGAGCGCCGGTCGATACCCACCGACCATCTCTTCCAACAGCGGCACCACCCGGGCCTCGATGGCGGGGCGTTCGCCCGTTGCGCCGGGGAAATTGTCGCTGCGCTGCAGGATGGTGCTGGCCTCGGCGGCGGCCTGTTCCGGCGACACACCCGGACCGAGTCGTCCGAGCGCGCTGAAGAGGGCGAAAGACGTCGTGACCCGCTCCGAACTGTCCCGGACCGGCGGCGTGAACGGCGGAATGACGAACGGGGTCCAGAATTCGCCCGCGGGGTTCGGGAAATAGAACCCCGCGGCGAGGACGCCGACCACCGTGTACGGGTCGCCGCCGAAGTCGACGGCGGTCCCGACGATGTCCGGGTCCGCCGCGAAGCGGTTGGTCCAGGCGCCGTGGCTCAGCAGGACGACCCGCTCGGCGCCGGCCTGTGCTTCTTCCTCGGTGAAGTACCGGCCGAGCCGCGGCGTCGCCCGCAGCAGCGGGAACAGCGACGGCGAGACCGTTGCGCCGCGCAGAGGCACCACGCCGTCCGGACCCGTCCAGTCGACCGAGCTGGTCCTGTAGGCGGCGATCTGCTCGAACGACTCGACCTCCCCCTGAAGCAGTTGCGCCGATCGGCTCGTGAGAATCACGGACGATCGCACCTGTCTCGGACGCGCTTCACCGACGCGCACGATCGCCTCGGGGTCCGGATAGGGCAGCGGCCGCAGCAGCACGCCGTAGACGATGCTGAACATCGCCGTGTTGGCGCCGATGCCGAGCGCGAGGGTGGTGACCGCCGTCGCGGTGAACGCGCGCTGTCGGGCGAGCTGGCGGACGGCGTAACGGATGTCTCGCAGAAGCGTGTCCATGATGCCGTCTTGCTTGTCGCCGGGCTGCCGGGATCCGTGCGCTAGAGCCCGTTGGGTGGCGCGGTGTTCCGCCACGGGCTCCTCGACCCCCGAATCATCGACTGGATGGGGTCGGGATGCAAGACGCCGCCCAATCGGTCCGGGCGCTACTCGACGCGCAGGGCGTCCATCGGGTTGATGCGGGTTGCACGGCGCGCCGGCAGCCAGCAGGCGGCCAGCGCCACGGCAATCAGCACGAGCGGTCCTGCCACGAAGGTCAGCCGGTCGAACACGGTGACGCCGAACAGGAGGCTTTCGAGGACGCGTGTCGAGGCGGCCGCGGCCGGCAGGCCGAGGACGGCGCCGCCGGCGACCAGCAGAGCGCCCTGCCGGCCGACGAGGGCGACGATGTCGCCGCGCTGCGCGCCAAGCGCCATGCGGATGCCGATCTCTCCGCGCCGCTGCGAGACGGTGTAGCTGAGCAATCCGTAGATGCCGAAGGCGGCCAGGAACAACGCGACCGCGGCAAAGAGGCCGACGAAGACGGCGTAGAAGCGCGGCTGCGCGACCGAGGCCGAGAGCCGGGCGTCCATCGTCATCACGTCGTCGAGCGCCGCGCCCGGGTGCACGTCGGCGACCGCTTCGCGCAGGAACGGGACCGCCGCGATTGGATCACCCGTCGTACGAATGGAGACACGTGGCTCATCGAGCGAGAAGGCGGGGCTCATCTCGATCTGATGGGCCGACAGGTAGATCTCGGCCCGCGTGTCCGCAGCCGCGAACCCCTGGTAGTTGACGTCGGCGACGACGCCAATCACCGTCCACGGCTCGCCGTCACGCCCAAGCAGCAGGCGCTGCCCGACCGCCGGTCCGCCGTCGAGGATATCGCGCACGAGCGTGTCGTTGACGACCGCCGCGCGCGGGCTGCCCGCCGTGTCGAGACGGCTGAAGATACGTCCGCTGCGCAGGTGCAGCCGCATCACGTCGAAGTATCCCGGGCTTGCAAAGTTAATCCGTGATGACAGCCGTTCGCTCGGATCGGCCGGCTGGGGTCGACCGGCGAGACGCACCGATGTGGACGATCCGCCGCCGCGGCCGAGTGGCAGGACCGACGAGAGGCCCACGGCTTCCACGCCGGGAAGACGCTCAACCCGCGTCATCCTGTCGAGCAGCGTGTCGTAGAAGCGCCGGGTTGCCGCGTTGCGTTCGGCCATCAGCTCGATGGTCACCGGGCCCGCGAAGAACAGGCTGCCGACCTCGGGGTTGTCGACGCTGGCGGCCACGACGTTGGCCGGGTCGTAGCCCAGATCGACGGAGACGAGCTCGACGAAACTGCGCAGCAGCAGTCCCGCGCCGACGATCAGCACCAGCGCGAGCGCCACCTGCGCCACGGCCAGCGCCGCCCGCGTGCGGTTCGCCCGGAGGAACCGGAAGCCGCCGGCGGACTGTACGCTGCCCTCGTTGAGCGTGCGCACGAGGTTCAGCCGCGACCACTGGAGCGCCGGGACGGCGCCGAACAGCAGCCCGACGACCAGCGACAGCCCGGCGGTGACCGCGAGCACCACGCCGTCGACCGTGACCTCGTCGATCCTGGGGATGTCGCCGGGAACCAGCGCCGGCACGGCACGGAGAATCACGACCGCGGCCACCAGGCCGACCGCGCCGCCGGCGACGCTCAGCACCATGCTCTCGGTCAGGAGCTGGCGCACGATGCGGCCGCGCGCGGCGCCAAGGGCCCCTCGCACCGCCAGCTCACGCTGTCGAGTCACCCCGCGGGCGAGCAGCAGACCGGCCACGTTGACGCAGGCGATCAGCAACACCAGCGCGGTCGCCGCGGTCAACACCTGCAACGCCGGCCTGTATTCGCCCACCAGCTCTTCCTGCAACGGGGTCACGCGGGCCTCGCGCTCTGGTCTGCCACCGCCTCCGGGCGGCGGCGGGTCGGATGAACGACCCGCGTCCGGCGGCTGCAGGATGGTTTGCATTTCGGCAGCGGCCTGCTCGGGCGAGACCCCCGGACGCAGGCGTCCCAGTGCCGTGAACCCGAACGAGACGGCGATGCCGCCCGTGCGGTCCGGCCCCTCGAAGGGCGGAATGACCATCGGTGTCCAGATTTCCTCCTCGGGGCGCGGGAAGGAGAATCCCTCGGAGAGCACGCCCACCACGGTGTAGGGTTCGCCCCCGAGATCGAGCGGCGCCCCGACGACATCCGGATCGGACGCGAAACGGTTCTCCCAGGTGCGGAAGCTCAAGAGCGCGACCCGGTGGGCGCCGTAGAGCGCGTTCTCTTCCGCAAAGAGCCGGCCGAGGTGCGGCGTCGCGCGCAGCAGCGGAAAGAGCGCCGGCGACACCATCGCGCCGCGCAGGATGATTGGGCCCTCCGGACCGCGCCAGGCCAGTGACCGTGGCGCCTGGGCTGCGAGGTATTCGAACGACCGGGCCTGCTCCTGGAGACGCGGCAGTGACGTATTCGAGAGAATGCCGGTTCCCGTCTGTCCGGCGCGCAGCACACCCACCTGCACGATCGCCTCGGGGTCCGGATAGGGCAGCGGCCGCAGCAGCACGCCGTAGACGATGCTGAACATCGCCGTGTTGGCGCCGATGCCGAGCGCGAGGGTTGCGACCGCCGTCAGGGTGAATGCGCGCTGTCGGGCGAGCGCGCGCAGGGCGTAGCGGATGTCTCGAAGGAGGGTGTCCATGACGCCGGGCTCCTGGCTGACGCGTCCGGGATCTGTGCATTAGACTCCGGAAATCACCGTTTGGGCGCGCTCACGATGCAGATCGCTGCGCATCAGGCACACGAATGTCGATTCAGGGGTCAGGCACGCTGCGCCGTCGCCGCAGGATCGCTATAATGGGCCTGTTCTCACGCCACCATTCTGGTCAGTACGAGGTACGCGGCCATGAGCACGACTCTCAACCGTGTCGCCCTCGCCGGCGCTGTCGCCGCCGTGCTGGCGCTGGTGTGGGCGATGCTGTTCGGCCCGTTGATGTTGTAGCGCACGGCGCCACGGCGCGAGATGTCCGTGGAGACCGGGCGCGCCATCGAAGCGTTCGAACGCGGCGCCGGGCACGCCACGAGGCGGCCGGTCTCCGCACACCTCGCAACATTTGGTGCAGATTGTGTCAACGACGGATTATCGTAGCGAGACTGACCCGCGGGATAGCCGACAGGCTGGAAAGGACGGTGCATGGTGACACGGAGATTCATGGCGACATCGATCGTCTGCGTGCTTGCATGCGCGGTGCTGGCGGCGGCGGACTTCTGGGAAGAGAAGGAGTTCACGGCCTGGTCCGACAGGGACGTCGAGAAGATGATGACCGATTCGCCATGGGCGAAGCGACTGACGGTCCGGTTTCCGCGTCCGCCCAGGGAATCGTCGGGACGAGGTCGGGGCGGCTTCGGCGCCGCGGCCGGCTTCGGCGGGGGCAGTCCTCAGAGCAGGCTGATCGTCCAATGGCGGAGCGGCCTCCCGATCAGGCAGGCGATGGTCCGCGGGCGGATTGGAGAAGGCGGCACAGTGGATCCCAACGGGCGCCAGATTCTGGCCCAGCCGCCACCCGCGTATTTCGTGGTGGTGACCGGGGTGCCCGGGCAGTTCGCACGGCTGGCGCCGCAAGCGCTGATGGCCGAAACGCGGCTGGAACGAGGCGAGAAGCCGCCAATCGCGGCCGCTCAGGCAGGTCCACAGCGTGAAGGACAAGGCTTCGCGTTCGTCTACGCGTTCCCCAGGACCGATCCCATCACGCTGGACGACGAAGAGGTCGAGTTTGTGACGCAAATCGGGGAAGTGACCATCAAGAGGAAATTCGAACTCGAGGACATGGTCGTCAACGGCCAGCTCGAGCTGTAGCAGCCCGTGGCAAAAGCCCCGCTGCAATCTGCGGTTTCACGCTGAATTCTGCTGATCCCCGCAGAATTCTGCGGTTTCAAGCTGAATTCTGCTGAGCCGCGTTGCTTCGGCTGACGAACAGGGCAACCACAAGGGTTGCCCCTACAGGTATTCTCCCTACTTCCCGCCTTGCTCAGCGGGCGCATCGCCGATCTCGGTGCAACGCGGGGTTTCACCACGGACTGCTAGGACCACGAACTGCACGACCGGACCACCGCTTCCCGCGGGTATCGCCCGCCTTCGGCGGCCTGTTGTGTGCCGAGCCGCCGACTCCTGGACGGCCGGGTGCCCCGTGTTCCGTCGCCCCGCACAGGTCGAGATCGGGGAGTCCGACGTATCCTCAGTCAGAGGGACAACCGTGCCGTTGACGATCACGCAGGTCGATGCGTTCACGAACGAGCCGTTCGGCGGCAACCCGGCGGCCGTCTGTCTGTTGCCCCGACCGG
The DNA here is from genome assembly GCA_965220695.1 of Vicinamibacterales bacterium. GTDB lineage: Bacteria > Acidobacteriota > Vicinamibacteria > Vicinamibacterales > UBA8438 > UBA9620. The sequence continues at coordinate 3,667,876 of OZ244838.1, forward strand.
CCGACGGCGCGTGGATGCAGCGGGTCGCGCACGAGATGAACCTGTCGGAAACCGCCTTCCTCGTGCGCCGCAACGCCGGCGGGTTCGACCTGCGCTGGTTCACGCCGGCGGTCGAGGTCGACCTCTGCGGCCACGCGACGCTGGCGAGCGCGCACGTGCTGTGGGAGGCGGGTCATCTCGCCGTGGGGTCGCCGGCCATCTTCCACACCCGCTCCGGCCGGTTGTCGGCGGTCCTGCGTGACGGATGGATCGACATGGACTTTCCGGCAGAGCCGGATGCGCCGGCGCCCGCGCCCGACGGGCTCGCCGATGCGCTGGGCGCCGAACCGACCTACGTCGGCCGGAACCGTTTCGACTACCTCGTCGAACTCGACACGGAGGCGACCGTGCGCAGCCTCGCACCCGACACCCGGCGTCTGGGGGCGCTGGCGGTCCGCGGGCTCATCGTCACCGCGCGGGCCGACCCCGGCCGGTTCGATTTCGTGTCGCGCTTCTTCGCGCCGCGCGCCGGTGTCGATGAGGATCCGGTCACGGGGTCCGCGCACTGCTGCCTGGGGCCCTTCTGGCAACGCCGTCTCGGTCGGGATGCGTTCACCGCGTGGCAGGCGTCCGCCCGCGGCGGCCTCGTCAAGGTCACGGTCCACGGCGACCGCGTGACGCTCTCGGGCCAGGCCGTCACGGTCCTGCGCGGCGAGCTGCTGGGCGTCGCCGGTGCGCCGGCGCCGCACACGGTGTGACGGGGCGGCAGTCAGCGCAGGCGTTCGGCGAGCGTGGTCAGGGTCTCGGCCAGTGCGCGCAGCCGTTGCCGGCCGGGGCCGCCGGCACCCGTGCCGTCGGGCGCGAGCGCGCCCGCGGCGGTGGCAAGCTCGGCAGCGAGGGCCGCGTCGGTCCGGGTCCCGTCGCGCGCGAGCTGATCAACGCGATCGAGCAGGCTCGACAGCGCCAGGCGGCGGTCGGTCGCGAGCGTGTCGTTCCGGCCAAGCTGGTCGAGATAGGCGCGCGCGATGACCGGCCGCGCGGTCCAGTCGATGCGCCGCTGCTGCTGCGCGTTGAACACCTCGGGGGCCACCTGTGAGGCGGCGGCGATCTCGTTCGGCGTCAGGAACTCGCTCGGCAGCAGTTCCAGCACATCGAGGCCGCGGGCGATCTCGGTGCCGTAGATGAAGCCCCGGTACCAGTACGCCGACCAGTAGCCGGCCATGACGATCCGCTCCGGGTCGAGCGGACCGCGGTCGAAGAACGCGATCTCGAATGGATTCGAGGAATCGGTGAAGTCGAACACGGAGATGCCGCCCTGATACCACGCCTGCACCATGATGTCGCGCCCCGGCACAGGGACGAGGGAGCCGTTGTGCGCCACGCAGTTCTCCTGCTCGGTCTGCGGGGCCGGCAGCTTGTAGTGGCTGCGGAACTGCATCTTGCCGTCGACGATATCGTAGATGGCGTTCGCCCCCCACGCGCGGGGGTCGGACGCGCGACAGCGCGCACGCCCGCCGCCGCCCCATTCGTCCGTGAAGATCACCTTGGTGCCGTCGTTGTTGAACGTCGCCGAGTGCCAATAGGCAAATCCGGGGTCGACCACCTCGTCGACCCGGACCGGATTGACCGGGTCGGAGATGTTCAGCAGGATGCCGTTCCCGGAGCAGGCCCCCGCGGCCAGTCCGATGTCAGGGTAGGCGGTGATGTCGTGGCACGCGCTGGTGCGGCTGGTGCGCTGTGTTCCCGGCCCGTGGTCGCCGCCTTGCCATAGACCGGCGATGGCCCCGGACTCGGGATTCCGGAAGACGTAGGGACGGCTCACGATGCGCGCGTCCTCGGGGCGCGGCAACGGAATCTGGATGACGTCGATGCGGAAGAGCGCGGTGTCGGGGTTCTCGCTCGGCGCCTCGTCCGAGCAACCTTCCAGTTCCTCCCCGGGACGCACCGAGCTGGTCCCCGAGCCGTAGACATAGATGTTGCCCTCGTCGTCGGGATCGGTCACCACCGTGTGGGTATGCGAGCCGCGGCAGGTCTGCACCGCGGCGAGTTGCCGCGGCAAGCGCATGTCGCTGATGTCGAAGACGCGGATACCGCGGAACCGCGCCTCGCTGACCGGCTCGGCGACCCCCTGCAACCCGCAGTCGAGCCGCCCGCGCGTCTGCTCGACCGACATGATCAGCAGATCGCCGACCACCGACACGTCGCCCTGGCCTCCGGGGCACACCACCGAGCTGACCAGTTGGGGGGACCCCGGGACCTCGACGCGGTAGGTGCTGAACCCGTGGTAGTTGCCTTCGAACAGCACGTCGCCGGCAAACGCGAGATCGGTGTTCGCGAAGTTGAGCAGACCGCGGCGCGCCGGCGAGTCCTCGGGGTCCTCCTCGTCCGGCGCCGCCTCGTCCTCGGTCGCGGCGTCGTTCCCAGCCTCGTTCTGCTCGTCCGCCTCCTCCGGCTCGTCTGCCGCCTCCGGCTCCTCCGACTCGGCGGATTCCGGCGTGGTCGTCTCCGGCTCTGGCGTCGGTTCAGCCGGCATGGGTCGGCCCGCCGGGGTGTGGGGATCGTAGAAACCCTCGGGTTTCGGACGCGTCGCGATCAGCGCCATGTTCCACGCCGCCTGCCCGGCGTCATGAAAACCGGCCGCGAGCTGGAACCGGGGATCGGGCGACAGCGCGGCGAGCATGCCGTCCATGCGATCGATCTCCATCCGCTGGTCAGCCGTGATATCGGCGGTGAACGCGAACAGTTGGGAATCCTGCGCCGCCCCGCGCTGCCGGAGCAGACGCTCGACCATGGTCAGGGCGCCGCGGTGGTGCTTGATCATCAACTCGAGGAACAGCCGGTCGAACTCGACCGCCTCTGCGGCGGCCAGCCGATCCATCTCTTCCCGGGTCAGCATGCCCGGCATCGGCGCCCAGTCGGGCGCATGGTGCGCGTCGATCGGCGTGACCGTCTGTGCGCGCACGCGCAACCACTCCTGCATCATCGCGATCTCGTCTTCCTGCGAGATCTCGATGCGTCGCGAAAGCTGCCGCATCACATCGCGCCCGGTGCGTGTGGCGAGCAGCCCGGTCATCTCGAGCGCCTGGGCGTGATGGGGAATCATGCCCTGCATGAACTTCACGTCCGCGTCCGTGTAGCGGATGCCGGCGAGATCGGAGGCTTCGGCCGCGGAGATCTCCCGACTCGGTTCGCCCGGCGCGCCGGGTTGCACGATCGGGGGTTGCGCCTGACCTGGCGTTACGCCGAACGAGAGGCACGCCAAACCGGTCACGACGGCCGCGGTGGACAGCGGATGGAGCGGATACTGTCGGTTCATGTGGTCATCTCCGCGGATCTGACTGGTGTGCGGCGTTCAATCTGCATTGTACCGCCGGATGGGGGAGGAGACGGCCGCTCATTGTTACGACCGGGTCTCGGTGCAACGCGCGGTCTTGCCAGGGGCTCCCAGGGCGGCCAAGGCGCCGGCATTGAACGAACGGGCGCCGGAACGGTACGATGCCGGTCAGCGAAGGAGCCACAAGCGTATGGCCGAGCTGAAGACACGGAAGAACGACGCTGACGTCGAGGCCTTCCTCGACGGCATCGAAAACGACAGACGCCGGGAAGACTGCCGGACCGTCGTCAGGCTGATGGCCGACGTCACGGGTGAGCCGCCGGCGATGTGGGGCGGCAGCATCATCGGATTCGGCAGCTACCACTTCAAATACGCCAGCGGCCGCGAGGGTGACTGGATGGCGACCGCGGTATCGCCCCGCAAGCAGTGCCTGACGCTCTACATCATGACCGGGTTTCCGCGGCACGCGGCGTTGATGCAGCGGCTCGGCCGCTACACCACCGGAAAGTCGTGCCTCTACGTCAAGAAGCTGGAGGACGTGGATATGGACGTCCTGCGGGAGCTCGTCCGGGAGTCGGTCGAGCTGGTGTCGCAACGGCGTCAGGGCGGCTGACGTTCCCACGCCCAGCAGGAGATCGCCGCGTGGGTCGGCGCCAGCCTGATTCTCGTCCGTATCGTGGACTGATTTGGAGCCGTAGGCCCCTGGCCAACGCTCTGAGTCTCCGACGACGCGTACTCGCCAGCGCCCATCGACCCCGACGCGTCGGAGAACACCCGCCGAGCGGGTCGGAGTGTTACGCTACTGCTGAAACGATGCCGGCAGTAAATCCGGAAATTCTCGTCTGGGCACGCAAGACCGCAGGTCTGACTCTCGAGGACGCCGTCGCGAAGGTCGGCATCAGAGATGCCCTCGGCGTGGAGGCCGTCGACCGGCTCACGGCGCTGGAACGCGGTGAAAAGAAGCCCACTCGGCCGATCCTGGTCAAGATGGCGCAACACTACCGCCGCCCGCTGCTGGCATTCTACCTGAACGCACCGCCGCGGCGGGATGACCGTGGCCCGGACTTTCGCACGCTGCCTGGGGCGCGTTCCTCGGAGTCGGACGCCCTCATCGACGCGCTTGTTCGCAACCTGCAGTGTCGCCAGAGTATGGTGCGGGCCGCACTGGAGGCTGAGGACGAAGCCGAGCCTCTGCGGTTCGTGGGCACCCTGTTGAGGGGCGAGCACGCCAGGACGGGGATGGAATCGTTGCGCGCGGTACTCCGACACAAGCCGGGGGCGGCCCGGTTGTCGCAACGCGCGGCGGGGACTCTGAGCCAAGTTCTCGGACAGGATCTGAACGCTGCGAGTTACTACGCGCAGCCAACCGCCGAGCACGCATTCCGGCTGCTCCGCTCGCGAACCGAGGATGCTGGGGTATTCGTCCTGCTCAAGGGTGATCTGGGCAGCCGCCATACAGCCATCGACGTGGAAGTCTTTCGCGGTCTCGCGATCGCGGATAATGTCGCCCCGTTCGTGGTCATCAACGACAACGACTCCAGAGCCGCGTGGTCGTTCACGCTCCTGCACGAGTTGACCCATCTGCTGCTCGGCCAAACCGGCTTCAGCGGTGTGAACTCCGGAACCGAGATCGAGGAGTTCTGCAACAATGTTGCCGCGGAATGGCTGCTGCCCGCGCGGACGCTCGATGAAATCGAGATCGACAGGGAGCAGCATCTCGTCGAACAGAAGCACCGAATCGGCGAATTCGCCCGGGCGCGGAACCTGAGCCGGACCATGGTCGCCTACCGGCTCCTGCGCGCCAATCGCATCGATCGGCCAGCCTTCGAGCGCCTCCGAGCAGATTTCCGCGAACAGTGGCGGCAGCGTCGCGACGGGTACCGTGCGAACGCACGAGAGTCGGAGGGTGGCCCCAACTACTACACCGTGCGCCGCCACCGGGTTGGGCAGGGTCTGCTGAGATTCACCCGTCGAATGGTGGATTCCGGAGCGCTATCGACGACCAAGGCGGCCAGGGTGCTTGGCGTCAAACCCGCGTACGTTGGGAAAATGCTTCGCCCGGCAACGGCGCGGTAGGGAGACGTTGCTTGCTCTACCTGCTTGACGCCAATGTTCTCATTGATGCGAATCGCGACTACTATCCTTGAACGCGTGCCCGAGTTCTGGGACTGGCTGGTCGATCGCGCGACCACGCAGCGGGTGAAGATCCCGTTGGAGATGTACGAAGAGATTCTCGCCGGCAAGAACGACGATCTCACGCGCTGGCTGAAGGACAACCGGGATGCGCTGCTGCTCGACGAGAACGTCGACGAATCCCTGGTTGCCCGAGTGACGTATTTGGGTTACGCGCCAGATCTGAGCGACGAGGAGGTCGAGCGCGTCGGTCGCGACCCGTTTCTCATTGCGTATGCGCTCGGCAACCCCACGCAGCGAACTGTCGTCTCCACCGAGGTTTCGAAGCCGAAGAAACAGCGCGCGAACCGCCACCTCCCTGACGTGTGTAATGATCTCGGCGTGCTTTGCTGCAACACCTACCAATTCATCGAGGCGCTGGACTTCACGACCGGCCCGCGAGAATGAGGCTCTCGTGGAACGATATTCGCGCCCGCGCTGCCGAGTTTGCCCGCGAGTGAGCGAACGCCACGTACGAGAAGGGCGAGACGCAGAGCTTCTACAACGAGTTCTTTGAAATCTTCGGCGTCCGGCGGCAGCGGTGGCACGCTCGACTACGTGGCAACGTGGTTCATCTGCGCCGGGGAGTACTTGCGGCGCAAACAGTCAGCGCCAGGCGTCCGGCCACCTCGTATCGGTTTCGTTGCGACCTACTCAATCACGCAGGGCGAGCAGGCGGCGCAGCTCTGGCCGCTCCTGCTCGACATCCTGCCGACGAGGTGGAAATGCCCGCATGGCTTAGGTTGGTGGTCGGGTTACTGGCATTTTCATTTTCCGCGATTATGATATGGCTACTGGTACGTCGGTCACCTTCGTCGTTAGATGTGGATTGAGCTGAAGGCGGAAGGCGGCGCGACATCTTCCGATTCTCGATTGCGTGCAGGCGACCGGTGAACGGGAGATTATCGTGCACTGCGGCTGGCTGGTCGTGGAGGTGGCGCCGGCCAGTAGTGCCGGGGCCGAGTATCCCCAACCGGAGTTGAAGGGCACCGTCACTGTGGTCTGCGACAACGTCGGGCCGGCGGTTCCGGCAAAGGAATGGGACGCTGTCGTCTGACGATTCCCCTGCGGCAGCTCGTCCGGGAGTCGGTCGAGCTGGTGTCGCAACGGCGTCAGGGCGGCTGACGTTCCCGCGCGCAGCCGTCCGTGGTGAACCCCCGCGTTGCACCGAGATCGGCGCCAGCCTGCATCTCGTCCGTATCGTGGTCAGTCACGGCGGCGGAGCAGTGACTGCTGCCACGGCAGCAGCGCGTCCACGCCGTCGTCGCCCTCGGTGGCGATGCGTTCGAGCGCCGCGCGTGGCGCGATCAGGTCCGCATCGATCGCCAGCGTTGCCGCAGCCTGGTCCCTTTGCTGCCTGAGCGCGGCGACGTGCCGGTCCTGGTCCCTCGAGAGACGTGTGCGTGTCTTGACGGCCGCGCGGTCCGGCCACTCGCCGGCATCGAGCGTCAACGCGTCTTCCGCCGCACGCGCGAAACGTGCACGACGGTCGCTGCGCGCGCCTCTGGGCGAGACCGACTCCCCCCGATCGACACGCCGCGCGGCGTTGACGAGATCCTCGTTCGACATGACGTGAAACGGGGGTCGGTCGATGGTGCGCGCTTCGCTCTCGCGCCAGTGCCACAGCGCGCGCAGGACGGCGCTCGCGCGCGGCCCCAGCGCGTGGCTGCCCTTCACGCGCCACTCGGTGTGCGGGTCCCGCTCGCGCACGATACGCGCGGCGGCCACCGCGCGATGACAGGATTGCTCCAGCCACGTCAGCCGCCCGAGTTCTTCGAGCCGCCGCTCGAGCCGCTCGGCAAGCGGCAGGAGATAGTGCGTGTCGTTGCGCGCGTACTCGGCAAGCACGGGCGCCAGCGGCCGGCGCCCCCAGTTGGCCTTTTGCTGTCCCTTGGGCAGGACGACGCCAAAGTGCTCGGCGACCAGCGCGGCGTAGCCGTACTTGGCGGCGCCGGTCAGCCGTGCGGCGATCATGGTGTCGAAGATCCTGGCCGGCGCGCCGAGACCGAGCCGATACAACATGCGCAGATCGAAGTCGGCGCCGTGCATGACGACATCGGTGCGCGCCAGCGCGTCCAACAGCGGCGACAGGTCGAGGCCGGCCAGCGGATCGACGAGTTCATCGGCGTCCGGCAGCCCGACTTGCACCAGACAGACTTTCTCGCGGTAGCAGTGCAGGCTGTCGGCCTCGGTGTCGACGCCGACGCGGTCCGCCCCGACGATGCGCGCGGCGAGCCCTGCCAGCGACGTCGAGTTCTGAATCACGGCGCGGGAACCCCGTCACGGCAGCCGGCAGGGTGTGACGCGCCGGCGCGACCGGGACCGGCGTAGAGGTGATATGCGACAGGCCGCATTACGGCGCCGGCGCGACCCACATGTCGGCTTGCACGGCGCTCCGGCCTGGTGAGCCGCCGGCGACGTAGAACCGGCCGTCGATGATGGCCGCCGCGGGGGAGGACAGCGGCATCGGCAGCGTGCCGGCCAGCTCCCACGCGCCGCCGGGGGACAGCGCCAGAATGTCGGCGTCGACCTGCTTCGATTCGCCCGGCTTCGTGGTGTGCCCGCCGGCCATGTAGATGCGGCCGTCGTGAACGAAGGTCGCCCCCTCGGCATGCGAGTGGCCCTTTGGCAGCGGGGGACCACTGCTCCAGGTGTCGGTCGCCGGATCGTAGATGTCGACCCGCGCCTGGTCGAGTTGTTCGCTGTCGTGGTGAAACTGACCGCCGATGGCGTAGATCTTCCCGTCGAACGTGACGCACGAGAACTGATTGCGGGGTTCGGGCATCGGCGCGGCGTGGGTCCATTCGGCGCTGCCCCGCGCCCACGCGTCCAGGTCGAGCACCCAGTGGTCGGGCGAGTCGGTGTCCCGGTCCGCCTCGACGCCCCCCATATAGTGCAGCCTGCGGCCGACGAGGGCGAGGCCGCCGCCGCCGCGTGGCTCCGGCAGCAACGGCGCCGCGGTGAAGCGGTCGGCGTCGATATCGTAGCTCCACACCTCGGCGATCGTGTGACCCCTGTAGCCGTCCTTGTATCCGCCCGCGAACCACACGGTGCGGCCGTCGAGCACCATGTTCATGTGGGTGATCGCACTCGGGAGATCCTGAATCCGGGTCCAGCTCCCGTCCCGCGGGTCGAAGACGTTGGAGAGCTTGCTCGACGTGACCCCCTCGGTATACCCGCCGAAGAGATACAGCCTGCCGTCCAGCACGACGGTGCCCGGCTCCCATTTCTCGACCGGCATGTCGGGTAGCTTCTCCCACTCCTGGGCGCTGGCGGTCACGGCGGTGCAGAGCCCGAGCGTGAGCGCCGCGGCCAGCGCCGTCAGCGCCTCGAATCGGCTCCGGAGTCGGTCGGCGGTCGATACCCTGGCAGCCCGCATGGTCCACGTCCTTTCTCGATACAGCCGCGTGAGTCGCGGGCGGATGATAACAGCCCGCCCACGGACTCCACCACGTTCTTGGCGTGTCGTTGTCATGGAACGCTCAGCGCAGGGAGGTTCGCCGCGGTGACCGCGGCGCGTCAGTGCGTCATCGCGTGGACGAGGACATTGATCCCCAGCGAGTAACCGGAGGGCGCGAACGATTCGAAGAAGCGCGGGTCTTCTCCTTCCCGCTCCCAGGCATCCTGGATGTCGGTGTTGTGGGTCATCGCGACCATGATGCGCCCGTCCTCGTCGAAGATCACGCGGAAGTGGGGTTCGCCGCTGTCGGCGCCACGCTCCGACGTGCCTCCACCCGAGCGCCGCCAGAAGCCGATGTTGGCGATCTGCGGAATCTCCCAGACGTTGAACACCGTCGTGAACAGCTCGTGTTCGAGCGGCAGGTCGACGATGGGATACTGCGCCGGCGGCAGCACCTTGGCGATCTGGCTCTCCCAGTTCGCCCATTCCCAGCTTCCCCAGAAGTCGTCGGCCCAAAGGAAGCCGCCCTTCAGCAGGTAGTCGCGCAGGCGGCTGGCGTCGTCGGTCGAGAGCACCATCGACCCGACGGCCGAGGCGATCATGAACGGGCAGCCGAAGAGCGCGTCGTCGGTGACCGGGACCACCCAGTGGATCGGATTGTCGTCGGTGTCGAAGTTGACAGGCGTCGTCGACATCTCGGACAGCCGGATCATGAAATTGATGTCGGCGAAGGGGTAGTCGGTCGACCAGCTGCCCATGCCGCGGGCACGGTATTCGCTCGAGTACATCAGCCGGCAGAACGAGAATCCGTCGTCACGCTGATCGGCGGGCCTGATGCGCGGCGGATACCGCGTCCGCCCGTAGCCCGACCCGAATTGCGCGAGCGCGGCGCCCGCGGCGAGCACCAGAATCACGGTCATCGCCACACTCCCGGCGGCCAACCGTTTCATCCGGCCATTGTGTCACAAGGGGCGGGCCGGCGGTGTTGGAAGACGTGCCGGCGTCGTCTACCAGCGCACCGTGCCCCGGCCGGCGGCTTCGTGTTCGATTGCGCGCGCATCTCGCTGAAAACACGGACGCGCACACGCCCGGTCGGCCGCGGCCGTCACCCGCCGGGCCGACGCGAAGCGGAGGCGGCGCAGAGCGCCTGTGACGGCTTGGTTGCGGGAGGGGGCGAAAGACTACGCGAGGCCGGTGAATCGCCCCCGTCGAGGTCCACGCACTCGGGGTCAGGTGGCGAGGGGATGTTCCACTATGAGAGGGTGAGATCCGTCCGCGAGAAGTCGTCGCCCTTGCAAAGCAGCGGTTCTCCGAGCTGGCGGGCGAGCGCGTAGGCGAAGCAGTCGCCGTAGTTGAGTCCGGCCGGGTGCCGCCCTTTCCCGAAGTGGGCAAACGCCCGGCGCGCGATCTTGGCTTGAGCGAAATCGACCGCCACTACCTCGATGCCGGCGGATTCAATCAACAGATCGAGCAACTGCACCCCGTCCGCCCCGTGACGCGACTCAAGGACAATCGAGGCTTCCAGGAAGGTGGCTGCCGATGTCCGGCGCACAGCCGCCGCCGTGATCGCCCTGGTGAACGAAGTGCGGTCCGGCTCGTCTTGCAGAATCGCAAGGAAGGCCGATGTGTCGATGACCATCAGCGGGGAAGGCCGTGCTCGTCATACCCGAGAATCTCGTCAGCGAGCCGTCCATCACGCGCTGGGAGCTTCGCGCACTGGCGGCCAATCTCGTCGAGTTCGTCGGCCAGCGTCCGGCCAGACTGTTCTCGTCGAAGTCGTTCCAGATGGTTCCGAATGGCGTCGGTGACCGCCTCGGTCTTCGTCTGTCCGGTCAGCCGCGCCAACTCGGCTGCCAGCCGCTCTGTTTCAGCGTTTCTGATGTTGAGCGCCATTACTACATGTATAGCACGATAACTACACTTGTAGCTAGTAACGTGACGTTGACCGGGGCTGAAGCCGGGAACCGACCGGGGCTCGGGCGACCGACTCCACCATTTATCCACGAACCGGGTCGATTCGAGGGGACTCAGGTGGATACCAGCAGACTCGACGGCCGCCGACAAACGCTTGAAATCGAACGTGTCAGACCACAAACTACGCGTCGTCAGTCAGTCTACCAGCGCACCGTGGCCCGGCCGACGGCGCCGTTGCTTGCGCCCGCCAGCAGCGGACTCTCGCGGCGCTGCGCGTCGATGCCCAGCTCGAAGCTCAGGCTCTCGCGGTTCAGCAACCCGAGACCGTAGCCGACCCGGTAGTCCCGCGCGTGCTCGGACGTGCTGAAGCCGACCCGCGGCGTCCCCACGAAGCGGCTGCCCACCGGCAGCCCGTAGCCGACCTCGCCATCGAGACGGTTGCCCGAGGCGACGCCGCCGGGCGCCATCCCCGCCATCGTCTCGCGGCCCCACAGCGCCTCGGCCCCGCTCGTCGCCTGCCCGCCCCACGACGGCGCCACCCGCGCCACAAAGCCCAGCGGCGTCGACGGCGTCGGGTTGTAGCTCAAAGAGAGCGCCATGCCCCGCTCGCGGAACCCCTCGGCCTGGTGCATCACCAGCATCCGCACCCGCAGGTCGACTGCCAGCCCGGTCGACGAGTCCGACACCACCAGCCCGCCGCCAACGTCCATGCCGGCGCCGGTCTCGGCGTCGCCGCCGTCGTGCCGCAACCCCACCTCGACGCTCGGCTTGAGCGACAGCCGGCCGGCGAGCGTGTAGGCGCGCGAGCCTTCAAGCCCCGTCCGGATGCGGGTCACCGCCGCCTCGGTCGCCTTCAGGCGTCCCGCCGGGCCGTCCACGCCGTCGATCGACGTCCCGACCCACAGCGCATCGGCCTTGAACGCCAGCGCGAAGCCGCCCGCACCGCCGGAGACCAGCTCGCCCCGCGTACCGGCCGCCGCCATCGCCATCGACAGGTCCGACTCCAGCGCCGGCCCGCCTTCGGGCGTCAGCAGCAGCCCGCCGGAGCCGTAGCCCGTCACGCCCCACACCGTGATGCGGTCGGTCGCCTTGTAGCCCAGCCACGGGTAGAGGCCCGTCACGGACGAGGCCACCTGGCCGCCGGCGACCCCGGCGTACTCGCCCAGGCCCCGGCTGTGCGCCAGCGACAGGCCGGCGACGAGCGGCCCCTTCGCGTAGTCGGCCCCGAACATCGTCGTGCGCACGTCGCCGCCCAGCGACAGCTCGCCCTCGCGGCCGGAAAAGCGCGACTGCGACCCGCGGCTCCAGATGGAGAGGATGCCGCCGTGGCGGGTCTGGCGGCCCAGCGCGAAGTCCGAGCCGGTCAGCACGTCGCCGCCCCCGAGGCCCATCCGCAGCAGTCCGCCGCGGTCGAGCCCGCCGTCCGGCCCGGACCCGCCGCCCATCGGACCCGACGCCGCGGCCAGGCGCCCGCCGCCGGCAGGCCCCGGCATCCCGAGCGGCGCCGCCCCGGTCGCCGCCGCCCCGGAGAGCGGACCGTGGACGCCCGCGCCCATCGGCCCCGCGCCGGCCGCCCCGCCGAACTGGCGCAGGAAGTTGAGCGCGATGTCGCGCTCCATGCCGCGCCGCAGCTCCCGGCCCGCGAACCGGCCCCGGAAACCCGGCTCGCGCGGCGCCTCCAGCCGCTCCTCGACGTGCTCGACCACGTGCACCGCCGCCGCCCGCCCGAAGCGCGCCAGCAGCGCCCGCGGCAGCGGATCGGCGTTTTCGATCGTCCCCGTCGCCTCGCCGTCGGTCAGCCGCCCCGACGAGGCGTTCGACAGCGTCAGCGTCAGCGTCTCCTCGCCCTCGTCGTGCGCGTCGTCCAGCACCCCGACCTCGATCGTCTGCGACGACTCGCCCGCCCGGAACGTCAGCGTCCCGCTCGCCGCCGTATAGTCCACCCCCGCCTGCGCGCTGCCGTTCGCCGTCTGGTAGTCGACCGTCAGCGTGCCGCTCGCCGCGCGGCTCAGCGTGACCGCGAAGGCCAGCACCGCCCCCGCGCCTTCCTCCACCCGCGCATCCGTCACCGCGATGCCCACCGGGCCGGCCACCGTGGCCGAGGGGCTGTTGGTCAATTGCCGCCGGTTCTCCCCCTTGGTGCAGATCGCCCCGGACACCGCGCACGCACGCCCCGCAAGAAGCGTGATCGTCACGTCCCCGACAGATGTAGGCCGCACCGGCATCTCGAACAGGTCCCGCCGGCCGTCCACGCGCTTGCCCCCCGTCACCCGCCCGCCGGTCACCGTGAACGCATCCTCGCGCAAGCTCCGGAAGCTGATCCCGATGTCCTCGCTGAAGGCCACCCGGAAGCGGAACCCGCCCTCGCCGCGGTGCTCCGCCGGCATGCCCACGAACGCCGCCGTCAGCCCCGTCGCGCCTGTCTCCACCGCCGGCCCGGCCACCGTCACCGCCGGCGTGTTGGTGAGCTGTCTGCGGTTCTCGCCCTTGGTGCAGATCGCACCCGAGACCCCGCATTCGCGGCCCGCCGGCAGCGTCACCGTCACGTCGCCGCCGCCGTCCGGCTCGACCGTCATCTCGAACAGGTCGCGGCGGTCGTCCACGCGCGCCCCCCGTGTCACCCGCCCCCCGGTCACCGTGAAGGCGTCCTCGCGCAGGCTCCGGTAACTGATCCCGATGTTCTCGCTGAACGCCATACGGAACGTGAACGCGCTCCCGTCGTGCGCCGCCGGCACGTCCTCGAACGTCGCCGTCAGCGGCTGGATCTCGCTGTTGCGGATCGTGCCCGTGCCCTTGGCATCGCCGGACCTGAGCGCCGCGCCCTGCGGGTTCGACAGCGTCAGCGTGAACGTCTCGCCGTCGTCCTCGTGGGCGTCGTCGGTGATCGGCACCGACACCGTCCGCTCCGTCTCCAGCGAATTGAACCTCAGCGTGCCGCGCGTCTCCGTGTAGTCCTCGCCCGCGACCGCGCCCGTGTCCCCCGAGCCGTCGGCCGTCGCGTAGTCGACCGTCACGATGCCCAGGCCGTGCGGCTCCAGGCGCACCGTGAACTCCATCTCGCCGTCGGCCTCGTGCGCCTCGGCGTCCTCCACCGACAGGTGCGGCGCCGCCGCCCGCGACCCGTCCGTCTTGTGGCCGCGCTGCGTGCCCTTCCCCCTGGAGGAAAGGTGCGCGTCCTGGTCCGCGGCGTTGCGGATGCTGTCGCCGGACACCACCTCGATCGGGTTGCCGCGGATCGCGATGCCGTTGCGGTCGACGTCGACCTCCAGCACCAGGTACGCGAACACCAGCGTGTCCGTGCCGCTCCCCGACTCGTAGTCGGCCTCGCACACCGCCCGGCAGGGATTGCCCACCTCGAGCGCGAACGTCGGCTCGCCCTCGACCACCACCGGCTGGTCGAAGCGCACCTCGATGCGGATGGTCTCGCCCTCGCCGTAGGTGTCCCTGTTCGTGGTGCCCTTCGACGTCAGCCGCGGCGTCGAAACCACGTCGATCCGTTCGATCATCGGCACCTCCGCCCTCCCGTCAACCTTGTGGTCGGACAGCGTACCGACCGCGGCATGGTCCAAATCCGCGTCCGCGCCGCCCTCGCCCCCGCCTTGAATCCGTGCCCCGGAGGCGAGCCGCAACGCATTGGCGCCGATCCGCACGCCGTCCACGTCGCGGTCGAACAGCTGCACCTTGTATTCGAAATGCAAATGCCGGCTGACGGAGACCTGCGGGGTATCGGCAGTCGGGCGCTGGCTCTTCGATTGGCCCGAGAACACGGCCTCCACCGTGCTCCCGGAGGCCCCGCCGGGATTGTCGAGACCGACCTTCAGCCTCAGTCGCCCCGGTGTAACCCGCACCGGCTCGCTGAACGTCACCGTGAACACGATCGTCTCGTATGAGCGGTACGTGTCCCCCGACTGCGGCGCGGACGCGACCACCACGGAGGTGACTTTGGGGGGCGCCAACGTGCCGCGGACCTCCATTTTGACGACGGTTCGACCGTCCTCCGCCCAAGAACCCGGTGTCCCTTGGAGACGCGAGTCCCGGATGCTGAATTCGTGTGGAGTTGTCTGATCGTTGGATAGAGTAAGGGAAATACCGAAGCTTGAATCGGTGGTCGCAGTGTTGCTGACCACGACCCAGTAGTGCGTGTTCGCGTCGATCGGGAGGGGGGTCGGAGCGCTGAACGTCCGGTTGCGTCCAATAGGATCGGCGGGATTGTCGAGCGCGGCCAGCAGGGCGCCGGGGTTTCCCGAACTGTTGTTCTCGTGGATCGCTACGTGCACTACCGGCGCTGTGCCAATGCCTGCTCCCAGATTCAGCACGACGCTCTGGAGCGTGTACCCCGCCGGATTCGGTCCGGTCGTGAACCGCTGGGCACCTCTTCTCTCGCCGAAAACGGTGCCTGCAACCGTAAACCCTGGCGGCCGCACATCGGCAACACCACCGCCGTCGGCTTCTGTGATGTTCGAGACCAGCGCGATCTCCTGGGCGTAGGCCATAGCCGGCAGGGCGAGGGCGCACACAACGGAGAGGCACGCCGCAGCGGCCAGCGCCCGGACGGAGCGGACGAGGCCGCGCCGCGCGACACGCGGGCACGCCAGACCCGCCGGCCGGACGGCGGCGGATACGGCATATCTATAAGGAGAGGAACCGCAGCCCCGGCGGGGCGGCCGGCGGTCAGGCGGCGCTGGCGGGCGGCGTTGCTCCCGTAGCCGAGGCGCAGTCATGGCCTCGGCTCGGCTCGGAATAGGCGACTCAACACGCTCGCTGGATGTCAAGTCTTTTGTCGAGTCGTCCATCTTGCCGTTGCCACTGACGACCATAGGTTCGCCCTCCTGCAACTGAATCGGGTGCTGCCGCGCCGCGCCGTAAAATAGGTGTGCGACGGCGCTACTTTACAGCAATCACTAGCGCGTTGCTACCGTCTGGTCAATACCACGAATGTATTGTTCCTATGCGATATCTAATTTGAGTCATAGGACCGATCTGAATGGTGAGAAACTACCCCGCCAATGCGTTGGAAACGCCGCATGGACCGCCCACACCTGCGCCATATTAGGGATAGTTATATTATGTCTATGACTAAGTACAATTTGTCTATTCAATACCGGCCGACCGGAGCCTCTGCGGCCCGCCGCCCGGCTGCGAGCCGCCGGGCCGGTCTCCGTCTCCATTGGCTTCGCCGTAACTGTCCGGCTTGCCGCCGGCGGGTATGGTGTGCAACGGCATAATCGCGTATTGTCATGAGCATCCCGTCCGGAGGTGCTATAGCGTTGCTGCTCCTGCCCCCGCTCGATAGCCTGCGCTTTTTCGAGGCCGCGGCCCGCCACCAGGGCTACGTCCCCGCCGCCGAGGAACTTGGCGTCACCCCGGCCGCCGTCGCCAACCGCGTCCGCATGCTGGAGAAGCATCTCGACGTGCTGCTGTTCAGCCGCCGCCATCGCAGCGTGCGCCTCAACCGCCGCGGAACGGCCTATCTGAAGGAGGTGCAGCGCATTCTTGCCGAGGTCCACGGCGTCTCCGAGCGCCAGCGCCGCTGGCCCCGCCGCGTGCGCATCGTCTCGGTCGAGGCGGTCGCCGAGAAGTGGCTCATGCCCAGGCTCGCCACCTTCAAGGCGGCGCACCCCGCCGTCGCCATCGAGCTGGAGACCAACCATCGGGGCGTCGACCCCGACTGCGGCGAGTTCGACGCCTGGCTCGCCTACACCGGCGAGACGGCGGCGCCGCGCCCGGTGACGAGCCGCGAGGACACCTTGCTCGAGGAGACGCTCTACGAGGAGGAGCTGCTGCCGGTGTGCAGCCCGGCGCTGATCGCCGCGCACGGCCGGCCCCGCGGCCCGGCCGACCTCGGCCGCTGGCCGCTGCTCTACGATCTGGGATGGGACGCCGACTGGTCGTACTGGTTCGCCCGCCAGGGCAAGCCCACGCCGGACCTGTCGCGGGCCTCGGGCTTCCGCCTCTACAGCATGCTGGTGCAGGCCGCCGTGCACGGGATCGGCGCCGCCATCGGCCGCCCGATGCTGATCGCCCGGGAGTTGGAGAGCAGAACGCTGGTCCCCGTCTTCGACCACCAGGCCGAGGCGCCGGAGCGCTGCTGCCTCATCACCACGGCCGCCTCCCGGCAGCGGCCCGAGGTGCGCGCGTTCCGGGAATGGGTCCTGGACGAGGCCAGGACCGCGGCCGACGGCGTCGGGCGGCATCCGTGAGCCGGCGGCGCGCCGGCGCCGCCTTCCCGTCAGCGCGCCGGCGGCCAGGGCGCCTTCGAGAGCCAGGATCCCAGCTTGTCCGCGTAGGCGAAAAGGGCCGGCAACCCGCCGGTATGGAGGAAGAGCACCCGGCGGCCGGCGGCAATGCGGCCCGAACGCACATGCGCGATCAGTCCCGCCATCGCCTTGCCGGTGTACACCGGGTCGAGCAGCAGCGCCTCGTGCCGCGCCGCCAGCGCCAGCGCCTCGCGCACGGCGTCGTTGAGCCGGCCGTAGCCCGGCGCGTGCACCGCGTCGGAGACCTCGACGCCGCCGGCATCGAACGCCGCCGGGCGCTCGACCATGCCGGCCAGCTCGGCCGCCACCTTCGCGACCCGGTCGCCCTGCCGCCGGGCGTCGCGCCGCACGCAGATGCCGTAGACCGGCGCCGCCTCGCCCAGCGCCCGCAGGCCAACCAGGAGGCCGGCGTGCGTGAGCGCGCTGCCCGAGGCGCAGACCACCGCGTCGAACCCGATGCCGAGCGCCCGCGCCTGCGCCGTCACCTCCGCGGCGGCCAGGACGTAGCCGAGCCCGCCGAGCGGCGGATGCCCGGGGGCGGAATGGATGACGTACGGCCGGCGGCCCTCGTCCGCGAGCATTTGGGCGCGGCGCTCCAGCGCCGCGTCGGCCGCCGCCTCGTCCTCGCCCACGGGGAACGCATGCAGCGTCGCCCCGAGCAGACGGTCGAGCAGCAGGTTGCCGGAACCGCGGTAGAGGGCGCCGGCGTCGTCGACGCGCTCTTCGAGCTGAACGTGCACGTCCATGCCGAGCCGCCGGGCGCCGGCGGCAGCGAGGCGGGAGAGGTTCGACTGCACGGCCCCGGTGGCCAGCACGGTGTCGGCGCCGCGCGCCTGCGCCTCGCCGAGGTGGAACTCGAGCTGGCGCACCTTGTTTCCCCCGAAGGCGAGCCCCGTGCAGTCGTCGCGCTTGATCCACAGCTCGATACCGAGGGCCTTGCCGAGGCTGGGCGCCGGGTCGAGCGGGGTCGGCGCGTGGCCGAGCCGGACTCTCGGGAACCGGTCGACGGCGGCAAGCGGGCTGGACATGCTGGAGGCGGGGTCCGCTGGACTCGTACGCCGATCAGGCTGAGTTTCTCACATCGACCTGCAACCGCGGGGCGTGCACTTCGCCGGGCAGGTGACGCGCCTGGCCGGGGACGGCAGCGCTAGCCTCTTCAAGTCGAGGTCGGGTCCTGGCGCGTTGACTCCTACAGCGTCGTCGAGTACGTTGAGGATTGATTCTGATGCAGGTCTTCGTCAGCTACTCCCATTCGGACTCGCCGCTGGCCGCCCGGGTGTCCGAGGCGCTCCGGAAGATCGGGCTGCAGGTGTGGGATCCGGAAGTCAACCTCCTCCCGGGCGACAACTGGGCGGCCCAGGTGGGCCGCGCTCTCGAAGAGTCAGACGCCATGGTCGTTCTCTTGACGCCCAACTCGATAAGTTCGCCGCACGTCAAGGCTGAGATGGCGTACGCGCTGGGTTCGAAAAGCTACAGAAACCGACTGATTCCCGTCGCAGTCGGTGGCCGCGAGCAGCTCCCGAGAGGCGAGATTCCCTGGATAATCCAAAAGCTGCACTGGGTGGATTTGCCGAACCCGGAGAGCGGGGACCCCGAAGTCAAACCAATCGCCGATGCGCTACTCAGCCAAGCCTGAGCCCGCGTAGGTTCCGTGCACAAGTGCCGACCGAGGTTTTCGTTTCGCATTCGCATGAAGATCAACCGTTCGCCGAGTGGTTGGTCGGCGTTCTGCGCCGTCATCAGATTCCGGTGTGGTACAGCGACACCGACATCCAGGGTGCCCAGCAGTGGCACGACGAGATCGGCAGCGCGCTGCAGCGCTGGGATTGGTTCATCGTCGTTCTCTCCCCCGACTCTGTGGTTTCCAGATGGGTGAAGAGAGAACTTCTGTACACCCTCCAGCAGGACCGGCTCGAAGGACGCATCGCTCCGCTGCTGCATCGAGCGTGTGACTACGAACAGTTGTCCTGGACCCTTCCCCAGTTGCAGATCATCGATTTCACCCGCAGTTTCGACGACGGATGCCGAGATCTGCTTGGAATCTGGGACGTGCAATACGCCCCGACCGGCCCGTCGTAGCCTGAGTTGATCGAGGAGGGGCCGTCGCCCCGCGCACTGTGAAGACAAGTGTTCGACGTGGGCTCACGTGATGGTCAGGGGCGCGCCGTCGGTTTCCGGGGAGTGGCGGCCAAAGAGGACTGGAGCGAATTGACCTGCATCCGTCACCAGTCCCCGTTCAGCAGTCCCGCACCAAGCCATCCGAGCGCGAGCAGATCAATGCGCTCTTCGTCGGTCAATGCGCTGATCTTGGCGACGAGTCGCGTGAAGGACGGTGAATCCACGATCAGCTTCTGGTTCTCCGGCGTCAACGAGGGCGGCAGTTCGTTCCGGCTGCGGAGGGAGGCGACAACGTGCCGCTCCGTGGCGGCAAAGACCTCGCAGGCATCGCTCAGCGCCTCGACTTTGCGGAAACGTGTCTTGTAAGTGACTGCAAGATACTCACCTGCTGCGATAACTTGATGTTGTCACAGGTTCCGCCGGCCGGCTGGCCCGACTCGGTAAGGGTGAAGGAGGCCCAAACGGCGGACGCGAATTCCCGTGCCGCCGCGCCTCGAGGTGCTCGTGGTAGGGTCGAGAATGTGACGCGTCAAGTCAGCCGCGTGCAGTCGGCGTTTCGCCAGCAGGCTCCAGGATTCGGAGAGGCGGGGCTGACCCTGGGCTCGCAGCACCTGCTGCAATGGATCGTCGAGTCGCTGCCGCTGGCCCCGCAGATGCGAACGCTGGATGTTGCCGCCGGTACGGGGCACGTGAGCCGCGTGGTCGCGCCGCGTGTCCGATCAGTCACGGCCGTCGACGTCACGCCGGCGATGTTGCATGAAGCGCGGGCCGCGGCCGCGGCGGCGCGACTTGGCAACCTGCACCTGGTGCAGGCGGACGCTGGCCGCCTTCCGTTCGCCGACGGGCGCTTTGACCTGGTGGTGTGCCGGCTGGCGCTCCACCACTTCGCGGATCCAGTGGTCGAGGTCGCGGAGATGGCCCGGGTCACGCGCAGGTCGGGCACGCTGGCCATCATCGACTTGCTCTCTCCAGACGATGCGGAGCTCGCTGACCGGTACAACCGGTTCGAGCGGATGCGGGATCCTTCCCACACGCGGGCGTTGACCGGCGCCGAGTTGCGAGACCTGCTGGAAGCGGTCGGCCGTCCGGTCGGCAACTGGTCTGTACGCGAGGTCGACGTCGACCTCGGTCCTTGGTTCGATCTCACGCGCTCACCGGTATCGACACGGAAAACGATCTCGGAGGCGCTCCAGCGTGAGCACGACGGCGGGCCGGCCACCGGGATGCGGCCGCGCCAGCGCCGAGGGCGGCTGTCGTTCGTGCAGACGTGGGCCCTTGCGCAGTCCGGCCCGGGCGATCGACCGCCTCCAGCGTAACTGGCCGGCGGCCCGGCCGTATTCCAGTCCAGACCGATGTTCCTGAATCAGGATGGACACTCCAATTCTCTCAACTCACCATGCCAGGGCAGATTCGCTGCACGATACGTGAACCCATCGTGGATGGCGAGCGACCGATGCCTGCTATCATCGGGCTATGGAATCCACGCGCCAGTTGACCGCCATTATTGAACGTGAGGGTGACGCGTACGTCGCCCTCTGTCCAGAGCTGGACATTGCGAGCCAAGGCCAGACTGTAGAGATCGCGAGGACAAGCCTGATCGAGGCGTTGGAACTGTTCTTCGAGTCAGCTGATCCGACCGAGGTTTCCCGGCGGTTGCACAGCGAAGTATTCGTCACTCGCGTCGAGGTAGCGGTTGGGTAAACTGCGCGTTCTCTCTGGCCGCGAGGTGTGCCAGATTCTCGAAGGCCAGGGATTCTCAGCGGTTCGACAGCGTGGCAGTCACATCGTGATGCAGCAGCGATCCGGTCGACAGGACGCCGGAGAACGTGTGCGCCTCCCCGGACTGCTCGTAGCTCCACGCGCGACGGCCGGTCTGGATGTCGAGCGCGCGGATGTACTTGCGGTTCGGCGCGCCGTCGGCGCCCGTGAAGCGACTCTCAGCCGATCTTGTCGGCTTGCCGGTCTGGGGATCAAGAACGGAAGCGGGCGTAGGCGGCCGCCTCCCACACGACGAGCAGATCGGCGTGGATGCGGCCAGTGTCTGGTTGGCTCATGAGGCTGCCGGTCGGGGCCGCCGGCGGGTGAGAAACCTCTCAAGGTGGCTGTACATCAGCTCGAGATAGGCAGAGCTGAGACCCGCCAGCCGCGTGACAAGGAGAGACCGTTTCACGCTCCAGATCCACCTGAAGTCGACGTAGCCCTCGTCGAGATGCTCGCCGTCGACATCCAGCACCGGCAACGGGAACATCGCGGTGCGTCTAAGCTCCCGGACGGGTCCCCAGTCGGCCTCGTTGAGGCGCTCGGCCAACTTGAATATGGGCGCCACCCCCACCACGGCACGATTGCTGTTGCCGTGGCGTTCATCGTCCGCGATCTCGCAGCTGTGCCACAGCACGATCCCCGGGCCGCGCCCGGCCTTCGCATGCACGAACTCCTTCCTACCGCGCTTTTCCAGAGCGAAAGCGCGATCGACTGCGGACGCTTCGTCGTAGCGGGCTTTCCCCTTGTGGACTCGGGCGTTATCAGGCCTGCAGACGATCAGCGGAGAGTCGATTGCGCCCCACGGGAGGTCGGCGACGATGTCGCCCTGCGAGAGCTGGTCAGCGTAGGCGACGTAGACCTGCGGATCAGATGCCATAGTACGGTCGGATCCTGCGGTCGGCATCCGTGGGCGGTATCTCGGCGTGCCGCGCACGGTACTCCTCCACCACCTTGAGGTGGGCGGGGCTGATGGGGACGCGCCTGGGCACAGGCCGCGCTTCGCGAACCACGGCGGCGTTGAGTTCGGCCTCCGTCAGATCGGCAGGCGGCTGGCAGAAGATCAGGACCCCCGAAACGGCCACGGCAGCGACGGTGGCACCGATCGTCGCCCACTTCTGGGTCACGGACCGCTCGTCCAGTCGATGCCCCTGTCCGGTGGGGGAGAACTCGACATCGGGCGTGAAGAAACCAGTCTCCATGTATCACCTCCTGGCTCACGCTGCATCGTGAGGCAAGTACTTCTCGATCTCCGGCGCGGCGTCGGCGCAGCTCTCAAGGAGCCCAAGAAGCTGGTCGACACCCAACTGAACACGGAGGATCGGCTCCAAGGCGACGTTCGACATTCCCCTCGTCTTCTCGAAACGCGCGAGGTCCGTGGGCGGCAAGTGGAAAAAGTCGATGGCCGCCTCGGTTCCCGAGTAGCCCATGAAGTCGAAGTTCGCCCACTCTGAGTGGTCCTTATCCGCCTGTAGCTCGTGCAGCTGGCGCTGATCCGGGGATTGAGAGATGCGGAGGGCTGCAGCCCGTTCGCGCAGGCGGCCATGGAACTCCCTCGAGTTCCGCCACAGGTGCTTGTAGAAGAGCTCGATCGGGTAGCGGATTTCCACGCGAGTCGCCAGGGTGTCGCGCTTTGGCAGCCGTAGCTTCCCGAAGAAAAGGCGGACGTCGCTCTCGCGATGCTCCAGACTCGCCAAGTCGGCATCGTAGGTCTTCTGCGGAGGGCCCAGCTTCGACATGTCGATGGAGACGGAGCGATCCTCGGCGTTCAGGATCAGAGCCCCCATCCGCTTGCCCGCCGGACGCCGCGGTACTAGGCTGTTCTTCTTTTTCACTGCACGCACAATTCGACCCGCCCGTCTCCGGCCGCCCCGATCCGGGGCGAGAGATCATACACCACGCCCTTCCACAGGCATAGGCGGCTTGAGCGGCATGGGGCGGGCTTCGACGCCAGCGGGAAGGGCATCTAGGGTCTCCGGTCCGCGGGACGTTAGTCGCACGGGCCCGCCGAGGCGACCTCCCTTCGTCCAGTGTAGCACCGGGACGGCGACCCGGTCACCATCGGAGAAGGCCCGGCGGACGAGGTGCGTCAGGACGCGGCGGCGGATGCCGGCGGCTCCCCGCGGGAGCCATTGTCTCAGGGCCTCCGGCGGAGCGACGCGCCCGTGCCGTCCGGGAGCGCGAACGCCCAGAAGCCGAGCCTCGACGCGATCGCCACGTACTGCCGGCCGCCCACCATGTAGGTCATGGGGGACGCACGCCACTCCTGGTTGAGCTGGACGTGCCAGAGCGGCTCGCCGCTCCGGGCGTCCAGGGCGGCGAAGGTGCCGCTATTCTCGCCGAAGAACACCACGTCGCCATCCGTCGACAGGACGCCGGAGAACGTGTGCGCCGCCCCGGCCTGCTCGTAGCTCCACGCGCGACGGCCGGTCTGGATGTCGAGCGCGCGGATGTACTTGCGGTTCGGCGCGCCGTCGGCGCGGCGGGTGGCGCCGCCCATCCAGTTGCGGCCGCGCTGCCATTCCTCATCCGCCTTCGTGTAGGTATCGCACGATTCGAGGGCCATCAGATAGAACAGCTTCGTCCCGGGGTGATAGCTGGACGACCACCAGTTGGTCGCGCCGTAGATGGCCGGACAGACGTCCGTCCCCTCTTCGGTCGGCACGCTGCCGGGCAGGACGATGGGCCGCCCCGAATCGTCGAGGCCGTCTGCCCAGGTCTGGTTCACGAACGGCTCGCCCAGCAGGAACCGTCCGTTCGTGCGGTCGAGCACGTAGAAGAAGCCGTTGCGGTTCGCCTGCACGAGCAGCTTGCGCGGCCGGCCCCGGAACTCCTCGTCGATCAGCAGCAGCGGCTCCTGCGCGTCCCAGTCGTGGGTGTCGTGCGGGGTGAACTGGAAGTACCACACGAGTTCGCCGGTCGCCGGCCTGAGCGCGAGGACCGAGTTGGTGTACAGGTTGTCGCCGGGCCGCCGGTCGCCGTTCATGTCCGGGCAGGGATTGCCCGTCGCCCAGTAGAGGAGGTCGAGCTCGGCGTCGTAGCTGCCGGTCAGCCAGGTGGTGCCGCACCCGCGCCGCAGCACGTCGGGGTCGCCCCACGTCTCCGATCCCGGCTCGCCCGGCGCGGGAATCGTCCAGAAGCGCCACGCGCGCTCGCCGGTCTCGGCGTGGTACGCGTCGAGGAAGCCGCGCAGCCCGGTATCCCCCGCGCTGACGCCCGCGAAGACGAGGTCGCCGACCACGAGCGGAGCCACGACCGCGCCATAGTGCTCGCGGTAGTCGTCCATCTCGGTGTCCCACACCCGCGCGCCGGTGAAGCGGTCGAGGGCGAAGACGTGGGCGTGGTCGGTGACGCTGAACACGAGGTCGCCGCGCACCGCGACGCCGCGGTTGAGCCCGATGCCGGGGTCGCCGACGAGGCCCTCCGTGCGGGGCTGCGCATAGCGCCAGATCTCGCGTCCCGTCGCCGCGTCGAGCGCGTACACCTGGTTGACGGCGGTGACGTACATCACCCCCGCGATCACGACCGGCGTGCCCTCGATCATCGGCATGTCGGGAATGGGGAAGAACCACTGCATCGCCAGTCGCTCGACGTTGTCCCGATCGATCTGGTCGAGCGGGGAGTGGCGATTCCCGGAATAGCTGCCGTGATAGGACGGCCAGTCGACGGACGGCTCGACCGCCGCCTCGCGGAAGGCGTCGCCGTCCCGGCGCAGAAGGGCGATGTCGCCGCCGGCCGTCCGGAACTGCGCGTCGAAACCGCTCTCGTTGAGGATGGTGCCTTCGAGGGCGCCGCCCGCGGCGAGCGGCAGCGATGCGGCCCGCGGTTGCGGCGCCCGCGGGTCACGGGCGGCCGGCGCCGCCGCCGCGGCCAGCTCCTTCAGGTACGTCACGAGCGGCGTCAACTCGTCGTCCGCGATCTCGAACCCCGGCATGCCGCGCGACGGCGCGCCCTCGGTGATGATGCGCGCCAATCGGTCGGGCTCGCTGGCGTACACCATCGGGAGGATCGACACGGCCCGATCGCTGCCGGCGGCGTCGCCGCCGTGGCAGAGCGCGCAACGCGTGCGGTACGACTCCTCGCCGTCGGCCGCGGCCAGTTGCACCGTTGACAGGAAGAGCACTGCAACGAGAAGTGGAATTCTCATGGTTGCCGGAATGATACGACAGGTGCATTACCGAGTCGTGGTGGATCGCGGCGCGAGGCAGACAGTTCATTACATTGCCTTTTTACGGCTCTTTCGCAATGACGCAGGTGTGACACTCAATGATCGACCCTCTGTTCAATTGGTTCCGGGCCAACCTCCTGCTGATGGAATCTGACAATCGGATGGGACGCATTGCCGCCACCGCTGCCTTTCCGGTGCGCTTCGTCGCGCTCAGGCTGGCAAATGGATCGGACATGGGCGACAATTCACTCGCTCTTCGGCAAGCTGAACGCGACGTACTCGGAACCGGAAGGCGGTCCCCTCCTTCCGCCACCGGCCGCGATCACGACATACTGGTGGCCATCCACGCTGTAGATTGCCGGTGTTGCGAATCCTGCAGCGGACAACTCGGCTTCCCACAGCACTTCCCCATCCCGGACATCATAGGCCCGGAACTTCCTGTCCGGAGTGGCGCCGATGAAGATCAGGCCCGATGCGGTTACAACCGGTCCACCGTAGTTCTCCGCGCCAAATCCCAGCCCTTCCGTTTCGGGGTAGTCACCGAATGGGACTTGCCAGTCGATCTCGCCCGTGGCCAAATCGATGGAATTGAGCGTTCCCCAGGGCGGTGAATTCCCCGGCAAGCCTTCGTGATCGCGTACCCGCAGAGCCCCGCCAAAAACGTAGTCGACTTCGGTGCTTGGTGGATCCTGCACTTCCGACTCCGGGGATCGGATATGAGCCAACACTGCGTTCCGCTCGAAATCCTGGAGATGATCGAAGCTCGGCATGCGACTGCGCCCCTCTCGCACGACTCTCGCCAATTGACCGCGGGTCAGCCGAGCACCGATGTCCACCAGGCTCGGTCCAACGTCGGTGCCTTCACGATCGATGCCGTGGCAGCTGGCGCAATGCTCGACGTACGCGTTTCGGTTGCTGAATCCAACTGGAATCTCGTGCAGACGAATGATGCCGCCGATCTCCTGGGCATTGAGGATGAGTCGATTGCTGTTCGGGTCGAAGGCCGAGCCTCCCCATTCCGCACCGCCATCGTATGCCGGGTAGAAGAGCGTGCCGGCCTCGGTCGGGGGCGCCCACGGTCGTTGATCCAGATCCTTGATCAGGTCCTCCACGAAGTCGGTCGCCTCCTGGCTTCGCGTGGTGATCTCGAACGACTGACGGGTAAAGGCGACGCTGGACATCGGTTGCGTCAGGGAGGCTTGTTCTCCGGGGAGGTCACTGGGAGGCGTCGATACTTCGGCGATGTCGTACAGCGATTCTCCGGTGTCACGGTCGAATACGAACAGGTGACCCGATTTCGTCGTCACCGCGACGGCATCGATGACCACACCAAAGCGTTCCACCTGGACCAGAGTGGGCGGGGAAGGAAGGTCGCGATCCCACAGATCATGATGCACGGCTTGGAAGTACCACCGCAGCTCACCGGTTCGAGCGTCGAGGGCGAGCAGGCAGTTGGCAAACAGATTGTCGCCCGGACGCGATGCTCCGTAAAAGTCGGGTGCGGCGGAGCCCGTCGGCACGAAGAGAAGCTCACGCTCTGCGTCCAAGGCCATTCCCGTCCAGTTGTTCGCCCCACCTGCTCGTTCGAGAGCGCCGTCCGCCCAGGTTTCGGATCCCATCTCACCAGGCCGGGGGAGGCTGTTGAATCGCCAGACGAGGTCGCCGGTGATGGCGCTATAGGCACGGACTGAGCCGGCATGGGCTCTATCGCCCTCATCGGTAGAAAAACCCAACACGATCAGGTCTTCGAAAATGATGCCCGGTACGCTGACGAAGAACGGAGCAGATCTACCGCTCGGTGTCAGATCGAGCCTGCCGTTCTCGCCAAAGTCTTCAACGGGTTGACCTGTGCTCGGGTCGAGCGCGATGAGCTCGCGGCCGGCGGTGTAGAACAGGCGAGATCGATCGTCATCTTGCCACCACATGAGCCCCCGTTGAGCGGCTCCACCAGCGTCTGGATCGTACCGCCACAGCTCGTCACCTGTCGCTGCGTCAAGGGCAAACGCGACGAGTCTCGGTGACAAGCCATACAGCACGCCATCGATGATGAGCGGGCTGGTGTACATGACCGGCCTCGACCCGGGGACCAACTCGCCCGAGTCGTAGACCCACGCCACTTCGAGTTCGTGGACATTATCGCGGTTGATCTGGACCAACTCGGAATAGTGGCTGCGTCCCGGATCGCCCAGGTATGTGGACCAATTGGCATTCTGCAGGTCGGGCGTGCAGCAGCACAGGAGGAGGGTGGTGAGAGCAAGGCAAGTAGATCTCATCGCTGCATGACCTGGTCCACGCTGACAGTGGGGGATGTCCCGCGAGCGGGCCAGGCGTTCGTGAGCCCGCCTCGCGCTCGCCGCCGAATGCAGGTCCCACGCCGTGCGCAGCGCCCGGCCGACGCTGGCGTGCAGCCGCTCCGGCAGATGGCCGAGCACGTTCCGATTCGCGTTCCGGTCGGCTGGACGAAAAAGTACAGGCCGTACCCGTCTGCGTGGCTATCTGCATGGCCCTGGACCCTGACGGAAACCCATTGGTCACTCAGGCAGGGTGAACACGAAGATGTTGTTGCCGGCGCTTGCGCAGCTCCGACCGAACATACGCCGCGTCGAGGTAGCGGTTGGGGAAACTGCGCGTTCTCACTGGCCGCGAGGTGTGCCAGATTCTCGAAGGCCAGGGATTCTCGGCGGTTCAACAGCGTGGCCGGGCGACATATCCGGCGTTCTTGGTGCGTCCTCCGGACTAACGGGATCAAGTTCGAGTGTCTCTGAATGGAGTCAATAGATTCCAGAACTCGGCTGCGCAGCTTTTCCAATTCCATTTGCAGAAGGCAACAGTTACTGTTACTTTTAGTGAATGAAAACGGAATCAGGCCGCCCCAGGGCGCGGCAATACCTCGATAATCTGGCGGCTTCGAGCCGCTACACCTTCACGACCGGCGAAGCCCGAACTGCCCTGGGTCTGTCCCCACCGGCGCTGAAGATGGCGCTCAACCGGCTGACGCGTCAGCACCTCATTGTATCGCCCGTGCGCGGGTTCCACGTCATCGTGCCTCCGGAATACCGGTCGCTCGGGTCGCTCCCGGCCGGCCAGTTCGTTCCCGCGCTGATGACCACGTTGAAGCTTCCCTACTATGCCGGCTTGCTCACGGCTGCGGAGTATCACGGCGCTGCACATCAGCGCCCCCAGGAATTCCAGGTTCTCGTCGAGAAGGCCCGGCGCCGTATCGAATGCGGCAAAGTCCGTGTCGGGTTCTTCGTCCGCAAGAACCTGCGCAGCGTGCCGGCGCAGACCCTGAATACGCCACGCGGATTCATCGTGGTGTCAACGCCCGAGGCCACCGCGTTCGATCTTGTGGGTTACCACCATCGCGCCGGCGGCCTGAGCAATGTGGCCACGGTTCTCTCGGAGCTTGCGGAGAAGATCGATCCAGAGCGACTCGTGAAGGTGGCGCCCGCCGCCCCGGTTCCGTGGGCGCAAAGGCTGGGCTACCTTCTGGAGCTGGCCGGAGCCGGTGGCAAGACAGGGCCGCTTCAGCGGTGTGTGCGCGCGCGCGCGAGAGAAACTGTCCTGCTCCGTCCGGGCGCGCCGCGCGGCAAGTCGAGCCGCCAGGACGCATGGAAGCTGTTTGTGAACGCGGAAGTGGAGATCGATCTGTGATTCCACGCGATCACATTCTCGAATGGAGGGCGCAGGCGCCGTGGCCGCAAGATTCGCAGGTCGAGCAGGATTTGGTCATCAGCCGCGCGCTGGTTGCGATCTTTTCGAACGACCTCCTTCACGACGCGCTCGCGTTTCGCGGCGGCACGGCTCTCTACAAGCTTCATCTGCCAGCGGCGCGCTACTCTGAGGATATCGATCTAGCGCGAACCGGAACGGGTCCTGCGAAGCCGATGATGGATGCGCTTCACGAGGTCCTTGACCCGTGGCTTGGGCAACCGAGGACGACACAGAATCAAGGACGCATCGCCTTCGTGTACCGCTTTGCATCCGAAGATGCGCCCCCGATCCTGTTGCGGCTGAAAGTCGAGACGAATACGCGCGAGCATTTTGCGGTCTACGGGTTCAAGGAAAGGCCGTTCTCGATTTCGTCCAGATGGTTCGAGGGCGCGTGCAGCATTCACACCTACGAGCTCGATGAGTTGCTGGGAACCAAGTTCAGGGCTCTTTATCAGCGCAAGCAGGGGCGCGACCTCTTCGATCTCGCTACGGCGCTGGAGGCGCCGGGCGTGAACGCGGAGCGAATCATAGAGGCGTTCGAGAAATACATGGAGCACGAAGGCCATCCAGTCACACGGGCGGTGTTCGAGCAGAACTTCGCGGCCAAACGCGGCGACCCTGAATTCATGGGAGACATCGGACCGCTGTTGGCGGCGGGCTGCGAATGGAATCCGGAAGCCGGGGCCGAGGCTGTCTCGTCGAAACTGATCGCACGCCTGCCGGGCGAGCCGTGGAAGGGTAACGCGCCGAAGTCGCAGCGGGCCAGTGACGGCTCAGATCAATCTGAAGGATCGGCCGCGTGATAACGCACCCGATGGATGCACATCCAATAGGGGGAGCGCGGGTCAAGGGCACCGGGCGAGGGGTCCCGCGGCGCGGCCGGGCGATTCGGACGAAGGCGGCCGAGAGCGTCTTGTCGGGATGGCGGCCTCGGTCAAGGCAGGGCGAACACGAAGATGTTGTTGCCGGCGCTGGGGCGCAGTTCCGGTGTCAAGCGCCTGAAACCGGATGCGGTCGCCGCGGAGCCGGTGCTCACCGCCACGTACTGCCGTCCCTCGACGGCGTAGGTGATGGGAAAACCGGTCACCGGCGAGCCGAGGTTGATCTCCCAGAGCACCTCGCCCGTCTCGTGGTCGAAGGCCCGGAACCGGCCGTTGACGTCGCCGCCGAACACCAGCCCGCCGCCGGTGGCGGCGAGCGACATCGTGGCGGCCCGCTGCTCGTGAATCCAGGTCGTGCGTCCGGTTTCCGCCGAGATCGCCTGCACGGTCCCCAACTGGTCCGTGCCCGGCGCAAGCTGCGTGCGGACGCCGAGGGCGTAGCTGGGGTGACTGCCCTCGGTCGTCGCCAGCATGCGGGCGCAGGCATTGCGCAGCGGCATGTACATCGTGTTGGTCAGCGGGCTGTAGGCGCCGGCTTCCCAGTCCTTGCCGCCGATGAGGGTCGGGCACGCCAGCACTTCCTGACCCAGTGCGCTGAACACGACCTCGGCATTCTCGGTCACCGCGCCGGTGGCGCCGTCGATGGCGCTGATGACGTTCTGCGCGACCGTCGGCGTGGCCCAGAGGAACTCGCCGGTTTCGCGGTCGAGGGTGTAGACCACGCCGGTCTTGCCCGGGATTCCGGTGATCACCTTGCGCACCCCGCCACGCTCGATGCGCGGATTGATCCAGCTCACGGCGGCCGGGTCCGGCGCGACGGCGGTGTCGACGAGCAGG
Organism: Vicinamibacterales bacterium; assembly: GCA_965220695.1. Lineage (GTDB taxonomy): Bacteria > Acidobacteriota > Vicinamibacteria > Vicinamibacterales > UBA8438 > UBA9620. Next base: position 3,698,408 of record OZ244838.1, read on the forward strand.
CGTTCGAAGGGGTGATCGAGGTCCCAGTGGTCGTTCAGATGCTGGTAGTACCAGACGATGTCGCCGGTATCGGCGTCGAGCGCCAGCGTGGAGTTGTGATAGAGGTGCGCCAGGTCGGCGCCCCCGAGCAGGAACTTCGGCGCGGGTGACGTGACCGAGGTGCCGACGTAGACCAGGTTCAGCTCCGGGTCGTAGCTCGGCACCATCCACGTGCCGACGTGCTTCCGATCTTCGAACGGGACGCCGCCCCAGGTCTCGTCGCCCGGCTCGCCCGGCGCGGGAATCGTGCGCCGGCGCCAGAGCTCCTCGCCGGTCGTGGCGTCGTGCGCGACGATGACGCAGGCCTCAGGGCCGCCTCGCGGCGAGCAGCTCCGGCCCGAGATGATCTTCCCATTGGCGATGATCGGCCCCGAACTTTGCAGCGCGGGGTGCGTCTCGTAGTCGAGGATCCGGGTCTCCCACACCTGCCGGCCCGTCGTTGCGTCGAGCGCGAAGACGTAGCCGTCAGCGCTGGTGTCGATGATGCGGTCGCCGTAGATGGCGAGATTGCGGTTGGTGGTGGAGAGGCCGCGGGTGGCGGTGCCCTCCGGCAGATCGCGGCGATACTCCCAGAGGAGATCGCCGGTGACGGCGTCAATCGCCTGGATGAAGTCGCGCGGATTCGGCAGATACAGGACCCCGCCGTACGCCAGCGGCGTCGCCTGCTGGCTGCCGGCGCCCATGCCGCGTGTCCAGACCATGCGGAGGTCGCCGACGTTCTCGCGGGTGATCCGGTCCAGCGGACTGTAGCCCCAGCCGTCGAGCGTGCGCCGCCACATCAGCCAGTCCGCCGGCGCCGGATCCTGGAGCATGGCGTCGGTGACCGGGACGAAGTCGGCGCGGGACTGCGCGTGCGCAACGGTCGGGATCGGCGGCAGCGACAGCACGACGACGACCCCGGCCAGCACCGGGAACGATTGATTCGGCATCGCGATCCCCCACGTCCGACAAGAATGAACGGCGTCCGACGGCAACGGTCGCGTGTACGGTATCACCACCTGCCGCGTGCCTGGCAGCCTGGCCGTTCGTCTCGCGCCGGGCGCGCGGATACGAAGAGGGCGCCGCCGGCATGCGCGCGCAGCACGTCTGCAGCGCGACGTGTATCAGGGCGTCGCCGCGCGCTCGTTCTTCTTGGCGATGTCGAAGAAGGAGAAGAGCTTCGAGACCATGGCGCGGTCGGCGTTGATGAACGCGGAGTGGTCGCCGCCCTTGATCTCGACGTAGACGTGCTCCATGCCGAGCTCGCGCATCCTGGCGACCCACTCGCGCGTGCGGGCAACCGGTACCGCCCCGTCTTCGTCTCCCTGCAGCACGATGACCGGGATGTGCCGGAACGACACGAGCTGGTCCGGACTGCCGGACGCCGCGGGCGCCGCCGCGCCGAGCGCCGCCCAGACGTCCGGGTACTTCGCCGCCAGGTGGTAGGTGCCGCCGCCGCCCATCGAGTGTCCCCACAGATAGATGCGGTCGTCGTCGATGTTGAACTCGTCGATGACCAGCCGCAGCACGTTCATGACGTCCTGCTCGGCGAGCTCGCCGAGATTGTCAGGCAACCCGCCGGCCCCGTCCCGACCCGCCCCGCGCGGGATGCCCGGGCCCCGGCTGCCGTACCAACCGCGCGGGTGGTAGCCCTTCGGGGTCACCAGGATGTACCCGTCGCGCTCGGCCAGGTCGACGTAGCCGTCGTAGCTCATGACCCAGTCGTACGGCCGTCCGAGCCCGTGCAGGCCGACGATGAGCGGCCACTCCCGCGAGGCGTCGTAGCTCGACGGCACGAACAGCGCGTAGGGCACCTCGACGCCGGTCTCTTCGAACGTATAGGTGCGGTCCTGCAGCCGGGCATCGGCGGCGATGGTGCTCCCCGGCTCCTGGGCCAGGGCGCGCCCCGTACCCGCGTGCAGCAGCACGACCGCCACGCTGGCGACGACGAATCGACGTCGGTTCATTCCACTTCTCCTTGTTCGCGCAGGTTTCCGGGTCCGTGTTGCCGCCATCGCATGCTTCGGCCGCCTACTCGACGCGCAGGGCGTCCGTCGGGTTGATTCGCGTCGCCCGGTGCGCCGGCAGCCAGCAGGCGACCAGCGCGGCGGCGACCAGCACGACCGGCGCCGCCATGAAGGTCAGCCGGTCGTTCGTGGTGATGCCGTAGAGAAAGCTGTCCAGCACCCGGCTCGACGCGGCGGCGGCGAGCAGGCCGGCGACGGCGCCCGCGGCGACGAGCAGGGCGCCCTGTCGGACGACGAGCGTGACGATGTCGCCGGATTTCGCGCCGAGCGCCATGCGGACCCCGATCTCGCGGCGGCGCTGCGACACCGTGTAGCTGAGCAGCCCGTAGATGCCGAAGGCGGCGAGGAACAGCGCCAGCGCCGCGAAACACCCGACGAAGACGGCATAGAACCGTGGTTGGACGACCGCGGCCGACAGCCGCGCGTCCATCGTCTGCACGTCATCGACCGTTGCGCGGGGGTGCGCCGCGGTCACCGCCTCACGCAGGAAGGGAAGCACCGCGAGCGGGTCGCCGGTGGTCCGCACGGCGATGAACCGCTGGAAGCCAAAAAGCGGCGATGCCGCGAGCTGGTATACAGATATGTAGGCCTCGGCGCCAGACTCGGCGACCGTGATGCCCTCGTACTGGATATCCGCCACGACACCGACCACTTCCCACGGCTCGCTGCTCGCGCCGCCGCCGAACAGCAGCCGTTGCCCGACGGCCGGCTCGCCGCCGAAGATCTCGCGCGCGAATGTCTCGTTGACCACGACGACGCCCGGGCTGCCGGCCCCGTCGAGACGGGTGAAAAGGCGTCCGCTGCGCAGACGCAGCCGCATGACGTCGAAGTAGCCCGGGCTCGCGATGCGCATCGCCGATCGGGGCGTCTCGCTCGGGTCGCTGGGCGGCGGGCGGCCGGCGACGCGCATCGTCGTGAACATCCCGCCGGTGGTCGCCAGCGGCAGGCTGGACGACAACCCGGCCGCCGCCACGTCCGGCAGGCGTTCCATGCCGTCCAGCTCCGCGATGAGCGCCTCGGCGAAGCGTTGGCCGGCCTCCCGGATCTCGGCCGTCGCTTCCGGGCTCATCACGTCCGTCCTCAAGATCAAGTCGGGGTTCCGGGCCCGGACGGTAATGACGTTGTCCGGGTCGTACCCGCGATCAACCGTCATGAGGCCCACGAAGCTGCGCAGGAGCAGCCCCGCGCCGACCAGCAGCACCACGGCCAGCGCCACCTGCGCCGTCGCCAGCGCCGCTCGTGTGCGGCCCGAGCGCAGCAGCCGGAAGCCGCCCGTGGCCTGCGCGCTCCCCTCGTTGAGGGTGCGCACCAGCTCGACCCGCGACCACTGGAAGGCGGGCACCGCGCCGAACGCCAGCCCGACGACGACCGACAGCCCGAGGGTGAACGCGAGCACCACGCCGTTGACCGTCACCTCGTCGAGCCGTGCGATATCGCCCGGGACCATCGCCGGCACGGCGCGGATCACCAGGGTGGCCGCCGCCAGCCCGAGCGCCCCGCCGGTCAGGCTCAGCACCACGCTCTCGGTCAGGAGCTGTCTCACGATGCGGCCCCGCCCCGCGCCCAGCGCCGCGCAGACCGCCAGCGCCCGCTGGCGCGTGACGCCGCGCGCCAGCAGCAGGCCCGCCACGTTGCTGCCGGCGATCAGCAGCACGAGCGCCGTCGCCACGGTCAGCGCCAGGAGCGCCGGACGATAGCCGCCGACCATCTCCTCGCGCAGCGACATCACCTGCGCATCGACCTCGGGGGTGTCGCCGGCGGCGCGCCCGCCGCCGGCGCCCCCACCCGCGGCGCGTCCACCCGCGGCGCGTCCACCCCTGGCTGCACGCATGGCGCCCAACAAGGCGGCGGACATGGGCGAGGAATCGGCGTTGCGTTGCAGGATGGTGCGGACCTCGGTGGCGGCCTGTTCCTCCGACACGCCCGGACGAAGGCGTCCAAGCGCGGTCACCGTGACCATGGTGACCGCCTGCCTCCCCGGGTTGCCCGGCTGCGGCCGGTAGAAGGCCGGTATCACGTAGGGTGTCCAGACCTCGGCGTCGGGAGTGGGAAAGTAGAAGCCCTCGGCCAGTACGCCGACCACGGTGAACGGCCGCTCGTTGAACGTCAGGACACGCCCGAGGATGTCCGGATCGGACCCGAATCGGGTGGTCCAGGCGCGATGACTCAGCAGCGTGACCTGGTTGGCGCCCGCGCGGGCTTCCTCTTCGACGAAGAGCCGCCCGAGCTGCGGCGCCGCCCGCAGCAGCGGGAACAGCGACGGCGAGACCGCGGCGCCGGAGAGGGCTACGACGCCGTCCGGACTCGACCAGTTGAACGATCGGGGCCGGTAGGCGGCGAGCTGCTCGAACGACTCCGCCTCGTCCTGCAGCAGGAGCATCGAGCGGTTGGTCAGGAACACGTTCGACCGCGCCTGTCCCGCACGCGCCTCACCGATACGCACGATGGCGCCGGCGTCCGGGTAGGGCAGCGGCCGCAGCAGCAGGCCGTAGACGATGCTGAACATCGCCGTGTTGGCGCCGATGCCGAGCGCGAGGGTCGCAACCGCCGTCAGCGTGAAGCCGCGCTGCCTGACGAGCGCGCGCACGGCGTATCGAAGGTCTCGCAGCAGTGTGTCCATGACGTCGTGCTCCCTCTCGTCAACTCCGGAGTTCGGTGGATTAGCAGCCCGTGGTAAAAGCCCTGCTGCATTCAATCCCCGCAGAATTCTGCTCTTTCCCGCGGAATTCTGCTATTTCACGCTTGAACCCGCCGATCCGCGCGGACATCTGCGGATCGACGTTGCATCCCGCTGAGCCCTGCTGAATTCTGAGCTCCCCCGCTGAATTCAGCCTTCCCTGCTGAATTCTGAGCTCCCCCGCTGAATTCAGCCTTCCCTGCTGAATTCAGCCTTCCATGCTGAATTCTGCGGTTTCACGCTGAATTCTGCTGTTCCCCGCTGAATTCAGCTGCTCTTCGTTGGTCCGGCTGACGAACCGGGCAACCACAAGGGTTGCCCCTACAGGTGAACCGGGCAACCACAAGGGTTGCCCCTACAGATGAACCGGGCAACCACAAGGGTTGCCCCTACAGCGGGCGCATCGCCGATCTCGGTGCAACGCAGGGTTCTACCATGGGCTGTTAGACGCCCTGAATCAATCGATGGTCGTGGTCAACTCGCACGGCGCTGCACGTGCGGGGCACCAGCGTCAACTCGGGGGTCATGATAACCGCGCCGTCATGACCGGACGGTGCTGCAACGCGCATCCGTCGACCTACGCCGCGTCTTTCGCCAACACCTCCCGTCCGAACCGCTCGATGGTCTCCAGGGTCTCGCGCACGTCGTCCCAGGTCGTGGTGTGGTTGAGGATGCAGAGCCGCAGCGAGTCGTCCGAGACTGCCTGGCGCTCCGGTGGTTGTCCCATCGCATCGTTCCTCGCTGTCGTGGTACGCGCCGAGACGAGATCCATCCGCGGCGGCGAGCGGCGCATTCCTGCCGCCACGGCCCTCGCTACCTTAATATGGGGGACGTGTCAGGCGCCAGTGCCTGCGCGTCCTCTCCTGCCGCCGCCTTTGATACGGAACCCCGCTCTCGGCTTGAATACCCGTCGGCAAGATGAACCGGGCAACCACAAGGGTTGCCCCTACAGGTGAACCGGGCAACCACAAGGGTTGCCCCTACAGCAGGCGCATCGCCGATCTCGGTGCAACGCGGGGCTCTACCACGGGCTGCTAGTGGTCTTGCCGCGAGAGGTTCGCCAAGGCGGTGGCGAGCAACTGGATGTCGTCCCGCAGGCTCTCGGTGACGACGTCGAAGTGGGTTCGCATGCGCCGCTCCGCCTTGTCGAGCGCGGCCTGGAACTGCGTTACGGTGTCCCGCAGTTCCGCCTTGGTGGCCAGCGGCTCGATGGCGGCTTGCAGCTCCGCCTTGGTGGCCAGCGGCTCGATGGCGGCTTGCAGTTCCGCCTTGGTGGCCAGCGGCTCGATGGCGGCTTGCAGGTCAGCCTTCGTCGCCAGGGTTGGCAGAATCTGCTCGATCCGCTCCACCCGGCGATCGACGTTACTGAGAACCTGTTCCATCTGTTCGGGGATCATCGCCACCTTCGTCTCGGGACGACGGTGCTGACCGGACAACAGCCCCTGCTACCACCGCCACCATACTACTCCTGGAAAGCAAGAGCGGTGCCGAACGCGCCAATCGCCGGTTCGGCAGTCCGTGGCGAATCCGCGCGCCGCACGGCGAACCTGGCGTGGCAATTCCGCGCCCGGCCGGCACAAGGCGCGACAAGAGAGCAATGCGGGTATCCGGGAGCCGGGAATGGGATGCAAGACCGCCGGACGGGCTGTGCCGCCCGAACCCGGTCAGCGCGCGGCGCGGCCGACGTAGCCCTGGAACGTCCGTTCCACGAAGTCGTCCACACCCGGGACGAACAGGATGGCAGCCGCCGCCTCGCGTTCGGCGGTCCCCGTCGCCGCGGCCGCACAGACGTTCGCCACGAGGCCATGGTGGCGCAGCCTCGAACCCTGCACACTCGAATCGAGAATCGGGTAGAATGCGCCCGCTGCCACAGGACGGCGATCTGGCTGGCGGCAGGATTTCCGATGGAGGTAAAGCGCCACGATATCGTACTGGTCGGCGGGGGAGCGGCCGGTCTGCGCGCGGCGATCGCCGTGGCAGAGAGCGCTCCGGAACTCTCCGTCGCGGTGGTCTCGAAGCTCTACCCCATGCGCAGCCACACGGTGTCCGCCGAGGGCGGTGCCGCGGGCGCGGTGGGGCCGGACGACAGCCTCGAGCTCCACGCCTACGACACGCTGAAGGGCAGTGACTTCCTCGCGGATCAGGACACGGTCGAGACCTTCGTAGAGGCGGCTCCGCGGGAGCTCGTCCAGCTCGAGCACTGGGGCTGCCCCTGGAGCCGCTCACCGGACGGTCGGATCGCCGTGCGCGCCTTCGGCGGCATGAGTGTGAAGCGCACCTGGTTCGCGTCCGACAAGACCGGCTTCCACATGCTGCATGCGCTCTTTCAGCACTCCATGCGCTACGATCCGATCGTCCGCTACGACGAGTACTTCGCGACGCGACTCCTCGTGGACGGCGGGCGCATCGGCGGCGTTGCCGCGTTCGACATCCGCAGCGGAGAGATGCACGCGGTGCTCGGCCGGGCCATCATCCTCTGTACCGGCGGCGCGGGCAAGATCTTCCCCTTCACGACGAACGCCGCGGTGAAGACGGGCGACGGCATGGCGCTCGCCTATCGTGCGGGCGTCGGGCTGAAGGACATGGAGTTCGTGCAGTACCACCCGACCGGTCTGCCCGGCACGGGCATCCTGATGACCGAGGCGTCGCGCGGAGAGGGCGGCTATCTGCGGAACGCCGCCGGCGAGCGCTTCCTGGTCGAGTACGACTACGGCGTGGGCAAGCGGGCCGAGCTCGGTCCCCGCGACATGGTGTCGCGCGCCATCCTGAAGGAGTTCGAGGCGGGGCGCGGCTTCAAGGGCCGCTACGGCGAGTACGTGCACCTCGACCTGCGCCACCTCGGCGAGGCCACGATCGACAAGAAGCTCCCCTTCGTGCGCGAGCTGGCGCGGAGCTACGTCGGACTCGATCCCGTCCGGGAGCCGATTCCCGTGCGGCCGGTCGTTCACTACATGATGGGCGGCGTCGACACCGACGTGAACGGCGCCACCGAGATCTCCGGCCTGTACGCGGCTGGGGAGTGCGCTGCCGTCTCGATCAACGGTGCGAACCGGCTCGGCTCCAACTCGCTGACCGAGTGCCTGGTGTTCGGCCAGCGTTCCGGGCAGGCGGCGGTAGAGTTCGCCGGCGGGGTTGAGACGCTCGCCGAGCCGGCGTTGCTGGAGCAGGCGCGCGCGGAAGAGGGACGCATGGACGCGCTGCGTACGAAGGCGGGCGGGGAGAAGATCGCGCAGCTCCGGCGTGAGCTGAACCTGACGATGGAATCGGGTTGCGGGGTGTTCCGAGAGGAGGACTCGATGCGCGCGACCCTCGACGCCGTGACCCAGCTCAAGGGCCGGTACGCGGACCTCGGCCTGCAGGACGGGAGCAAGGTGTTCAACACGGAGCTCGTGCAGGCGCTCGAGCTCGGCAACATGATCGACGTGGCCGAGACCGTGGCGATCGCCGCGACCCAGCGCAAGGAGTCCCGCGGCGCACACACGCGAACGGACTACCCGACCCGAAACGACGCGGAGCTGCTGAAGCACAGCGTCGTCAGGTTCTCTCCGAGCGGACCGACGCTCGATTACAAACCCGTAACGCTGACGCGCTGGGAGCCCGAGGAGCGCAAGTACTGATGGCCGATGTGACCTCGCTCGTATTCCGGGTCCGGAGATACCATCCCGAGAGGGACGACGGACCCTTCTGGCAGGAGTACGACGTTCCGTGTCAGCCCGACTGGGTCGTACTCGACGCGCTCAACTACATCAAGGACGAGATCGATCCATCGCTCTCGCACCGCTGGTCCTGTCGGATGGGCGTGTGCGGAAGCTGCAGCATGCTCGTGAACGGGCGGCCCTTGCTGACGTGCGCGGCATTCGTGCGGGACTACAGCGGCTCAGTTAGCGTCGAGCCGCTCTCGAACTTCCCCGTGGTGCGTGACCTGGTCGTCGAGCTCGACAGCTTCATGGACAAGCTCAAGAGCGTCAAGCCGTGGATCATCCGCAAGGCGGAGAAGGATCTCGACCTTGGCGAGCACCTGCAGACGCCGGAGCAGCTCGAGGAGTTCAAGAAGTTCAGCATGTGCATCAACTGCGCGCTCTGTTACGCGGCCTGCCCCGTGCTCGCACACGAGCCCGAGTTCGTGGGGCCGGCCGCAGTCGCGCTGGGCTACCGCTACAACCGCGACTCGCGCGACGAGGGCGAGGCCGAGCGCTGGGAGGGCATGCACGGCGGTGAGCGCGGGGTCTGGTCGTGCTCCTACGCGAACGAGTGCTCGGAGGTCTGTCCCAAGAACGTGGACCCGGCCATGGCCATCCAGCAGACGAAGCTCACGGCCGCGTTGCAGTGGACGAAGCTCCTCCCCAAGCGAGGCGCCCGATGAGCGCCGCTGGTCCGACTCCGACGCTCCCCGCGCGTGCGCCGGACGGCTACCCGTTCCGCTTCTCGAACTACCGGAACTACGTGCTGTTCGCCGCGACGAGCCTGTTCATGGCCGTGGCGTGCATCATCCTGCTGGTTGGCGTGAACGCGCTGGCGAACGGCGAGGAGGCCTGGAACGCGTATCTCGCCGGTCTCGGATCACCGGTCATGCTGTTCGTGAGCAGCGTGGTGCTGATCTTCACGCTCTACTTCGCTCTTCGATTCGGCTGGGTCGGTCGCAAGATCCCCGCCGGTGGAAAGATCGGCCGCATCCCGCTGGCGCCCGCGGCCATCCCGATGCCGCTCCTCGGCCTCGCGCCGCTCGGCGGCTTCGTGGCGCTGTGGCTCGTGGTGTTGCTTGTTCTGGGAGGGGCCATCGGATGAACTTCATTCACAAGCTCGAACCCCTGTGGTGGATGCTGTTCGGCGGGGGTGGCTTCGCCGCGTCCTTCTTCCTGCCGGGCCTGCTGATCGGCGTCTGCCTGTTCGCGCCGCTCGGCCTGTTCGAGTCGGGACTCCGCTACGAACGCGCCTACGCTCTGGCCTCCAGCGGCGTCGGCCGGATCTTCCTCGGCGGCGTCATCTCGCTCACCCTGTGGCACTGTGCCCACCACCTCCGCCACCTGGGCCTCGACATGGGCCTGGGCGCCGCGGTCCCGGCGATCACCGCCTACAGCCTCGCCCTCGTCGGCACCATCATCACGATCGCCCTCGTCACGGCTCTCTAGCAGCCCGTGGTAAAAGCCCCGCTGCATTCGACTGGCGCTGCGGTCGCAAATTTCCCAATTTGCTCCCTGTCCCGTCTGGCGGCGCTACGGCCGGCGGATCGGCATGGTGGTCTGCCGATCCGCTTAGCTCCTCGGTCACAAATACCCCAATTTGCTCCCTCGTCGCGCCTTGCGCTGGCCGGACGCGGCATTGTTACGACCAGATCTCGGTGCAACGCGGGGTTCTACCACGGGCTGCTAGTCCGCGTCCAGCGTCGAGAACGAGTCAAGATCAAGGACCGTCCGCAAGTTGAGGTCCGACTCGCCTCGCGCGAGGGCCCGCTTGACTTGGCGACGGTCGGGGGCGCCTTGGAGGATCCGATTGAACGGCTTGCGATCCAACGCACCTGGATCGCCAAGACGGTTCACGGACACCGTCTCAAGCCACGTCTTCATCAGAGGTCGCCGCCCATCGCATGCTTCGGCCGTCTACTCGACGCGCAGGGCGTCCGTCGGGTTGATTCGCGTCGCCCGGTGCGCCGGCAGCCAGCAGGCGACCAGCGCGGCGGCGACCAGCACGACCGGCGCCGCCACAAATGTCAGCCGGTCGTTCGTGGTGATACCGTAGAGAAAACTGTCCAGCACCCGGCTCGACGCGGCGGCGGCGAGCAGGCCGGCGACGGCGCCCGCGGCGACGAGCAGGGCGCCCTGCCGGACGACGAGCGTGACGATGTCGCCGGATTTCGCCCCGAGCGCCATGCGGACCCCGATCTCGCGGCGCCGCTGCGACACCGTGTAGCTGAGCAGCCCATAGATGCCGAAGGCGGCGAGGAACAGCGCCAGCGCCGCGAAACACCCGACGAAGACGGCATAGAACCGTGGTTGGACAACCGCGGCCGACAGCCGCGCATCCATCGTCTGCACATCATCGACCGTTGCGCGGGGGTGCGCGTCTGTCACCGCCTCACGCAGGAAGGGAAGCACCGCGAGCGGGTCGCCGGTGGTCCGCACGACGATGAACGGCTGAGGGAAGACAAATAGCGGCGATGCCTTGAGCTGGTGTACCGATATGTAGACCTCGGCGCCAGACTCGCCGACCGTGAGGCCCTGGTACTGGATATCCGCCACGACGCCGACCACTTCCCACGGCTCGCTGCCCCCGCGGCCGCCGAACAGCAGTCGCTGCCCGACGGCCGGCTCGCCGCCGAAGACCTCGCGCGCGAATGTCTCGTTGACCACGACGACGCCCGGGCTGCCGTCCCCGTCGAGACGGGTGAAGAGGCGTCCGCTGCGCAGACGCAGCCGCATGACGTCGAAGTAGCCCGGGCTCGCGATGCGCATCGCCGCGCGGGGCGTCTCGCTCGGGTCGCTTGGCGGCGGGCGGCCGGCGACGCGCATCGTCGTGAACATCCCGCCGGTGGTCGCCAGTGGCAGGCTGGACGACAGCCCGGCCGCCGCCACGTCCGGCAGACGCGCCATGCGGTCGAGCTCCGCGATGAGCGCCTCGGCGAAGCGTTGGGCGGCCTCCCGGATTTCGGCCATCGCTTCCGGGCTAATCACGTCCATCCTCAAGATAAAGTCGGGGTTCAGGGCCCGGCCGGTAATGACGTTGTCCGGGTCGTACCCGCGCTCGACCGTCATGAGGCCCACGAAGCTGCGCAGGAGCAGGCCGGCGCCGACCAGCAGCACCACGGCCAGCGCCACCTGCGCCGTCGCCAGCGCCGCTCGTGTGCGGCCCGAGCGCAGCAGCCGGAAGCCGCCCGTGGCCTGCGCGCTCCCCTCGTTGAGGGTACGCACCAGCTCGACCCGCGACCACTGGAAGGCGGGCACCGCGCCGAACGCCAGCCCGACGACGACCGACAGCCCGAGGGTGAACGCGAGCACCACGCCGTTGACCGTCACCTCGTCGAGCCGTGCGATATCGCCCGGGACCATCGCCGGCACGGCGCGGATCACCAGGGTGGCCGCCGCCAGCCCGAGCGCGCCGCCGGTCAGGCTCAGCAGCACGCTCTCGGTCAGGAGCTGTCTCACGATGCGGCCCCGGCCCGCGCCGAGCGCCGCGCAGACCGCCAGTGCCCGCTGGCGCGTGACCCCGCGCGCCAGCAGCAGGCCCGCCACGTTGCTGCCGGCGATCAGCAGCACGAGCGCCGTCGCCACGGTCAGCGCCAGGAGCGCCGGACGATAGCCGCCGACCATCTCCTCGCGCAGCGACAGCACCTGCGCATCGACCTCGGGGGTATCGCCGGCGGCGCCCCCACCCGCGGCGCCCCCACCCGCGGCGCGTCCACCCCTGGCCGCACGCATGCCACTCAACAAGGCGGCGGACGCGGGCGAGGTGTCGGGGTTGCGTTGCAGGATGGTGCGGACCTCGGTGGCGGCCTGTTCCTCCGACACACCCTGACGAAGCCGTCCAAGCGCGGTGACGGGGACCATGATGATCGCCTGAGCCCCCACGATGCCCGGCTGCGGCGGGTTGAAGGCCGGAATCACGTAGGGTATCCAGACCTCGGCGTCGGGAGTGGGAAAGTAGAACCCCTCGGTCAGCACGCCGACCACGGTGAACGGCCGCTCATTGAACGTCAGGACGCGCCCGAGGATGTCCGGATCAGACCCGAATCGGGTGGTCCAGGCGCGATGACTCAGCAGCGTGACCTGGTTCGCGCCGGCGCGGGCTTCCTCTTCGACGAAGAGCCGACCGAGCTGCGGCGCCGCCCGCAGCAGCGGGAACAGCGACGGCGAGACCGCCGCACCGGAAAGGGAGACGACGCCGTCCGGACTCGACCAGTTGAACGATCGGGGCCGGTAGGCGGCGAGCTGCTCGAACGACTCGGCCTCGTCCTGCAGCAGGAGCATCGAGCGGTTGGTCAGGAACACGTTCGACTGCGCCTGTCCCTGACGCGCCTCACCGATACGCACGATGGCGCCGGCGTCCGGGTAGGGCAGCGGCCGCAGCAGCATGCCGTAGACGATGCTGAACATCGCCGTGTTGGCGCCGATGCCGAGCGCGAGGGTCGCGACCGCCGTCAGCGTGAAGCCGCGCTGACGGACGAGCGCGCGCACGGCGTATCGAAGGTCTCGCAGCAGCGTTTCCATGACGTCGTGCTCCCTCTCGTCAACTCCGGAGTTCGGTGGATTAGCAGCCCGTGGCAAAAGCCCTGCTGCATTCAATCGGCGCTGCATCCCGCTGAGCGGCGTTGTTCATCGGTCAAATACTGCCGGTATTTTCCCTCTTCTCGCCTTGCTCAGCGGGCGCATCGCCGATCTCGGTGCAAATCATTAGCCGTGGTCAAGACGCACGGCGCTGCACCTGCGGGACACCAGCGTCCTCTCGGGGGTCATGATAACCGCGCCGTCATGACCGGACGGTACTGCAACGCGCATCCGTCGACCTGCGTCGTTCCCTTGGCCAACACCTCCCGTCCGAACCGCTCGATGGTCTCCAGCGTCTCGCGCACGTCGTCCCATTGGACAGTCTGCTGATCGTCTCCGAGGCAATCGCGCGTGCGGGCCTGAAACGTCGAGAGAGCCGCGGTGCCCACTACCGTGAAGATTGCCCGGCAAAGTCCGATGAGATGTCCCGCTTCAACCGGGTGGTGCAGCAGGGCGCCGACGGCGAGATGACGATACGCCGCGAACCCCTGCGCGAGACAACTGGCGAACAGCGGACCATCATCGAGGAGATGCAGTGATGGCGCAGGTCAACTTCAAAATCTGGCGGGGCGACGCGAGCGGCGGGGAACTCGTCGGCTACCAGACCGAGATCACCGAGGGCATGGTAGTCCTCGACGCTGTCCACCAGATTCAGGCCGAGTCGGCGAACGACCTCGCGGTGCGCTGGAACTGCAAGGCGGGCAAGTGCGGGTCCTGCTCGGCCGAAATCAACGGCCGGCCGCGGCTGATGTGCATGACACGCATGGGCGATCTGCCGACCGACCGCCCCATCACAATCGAGCCGATCAAGGCGTTTCCGACGATCTCCGACCTGGTGACCGATGTCTCGTGGAATTTCGACGTCAAGAAGCGCATCGCGCCCTCGGATGCTCCGGCCATGACGTGAGGGCGCGTCGGGGGCGTGTACGTCGCCACCTCCGGCGGACAGGTCCAGGCCGCGGCGGACGCCAGCGACACCTGGACGGCCATTCATCCGATTCTTCGCCTGCGGGCAGGATCTGTCCAGCGACCCGCCGGACGCGCGCCTGCCCGACGAGGTCCGGTACCCGCGTTCGGTCAGCGCACCGCGGCCTGCATCAAGATCCAGCGGGTCACGCGCTCATCCGGCAACAGGGCCTGGTGGGCCATCCGATACGGCAATCCCTCGAGCCGCCGGCGGATGCCGGCTTCGATACCGCCGTAGGACAGCAGCAACGGCACAATCAAGACCGACTTGTCTTCCTGAGCGGCGCCTTCGACCAGGGTGCGCAGTTCCGCGGTCGCCTGCGAACGGACGGCGTCAGGTGCGTCGTCGCGAACCGTGAGGTACTCGATGCGGCTGAACCGCGTGTACCGGCGCATCCGTGCGGCCAGAGTCTCCATGTTGTCGAGCCATCGCGCGTTGTCCTCCTCGGTGCTCGGCCCGTGCGCGACCACGACGACGATTTCGTCTTCCGGCGTGCGGCTGACGGCCACGGCTCGGGAAATCAGAACCTCGCCGACGAGCGCGTGGCTGTCCAACGCCGTGGTCACCGAGATCGGCACTGTCATGTCGACGGGCGTGGTGCGGTCGAAGTCCGTATCGTTCGCCGTCCCGTCCGCATCGCGGCGGGCGCTCATGCGGGCGAACATCTCCAGTTCCGGCGGCGCATCGTCGCGGCTTCCGAGCAGATACTCGGTGGCGCGCAGGACACTGCTGTGCGAGGACACGAACAGCGGCACGGCCACGATGCTCGAAACGTTCCGGCGCGCCAGGCGGTCCACGGCGTCCTGAATGGTCCGCTTGTTCGCCATGCCGAACGCCACCTCGACCGGCCGAACCGGGTTGATTCGATCCGCTATCGAGAGGACTTCCCGATTCCACTCATCGTTGCCGCCGTGAGCGAGCAACAGAATCCCCTGCGCCTCGACGAGCGCGGGCGACAGGAGAGACGAGACCAGGATGAGCGTTGATGACGTTCTCAGAAGAGAATTCAACATGGTGGCTCCTCCCCGGAATAATAGCTTGGCCGAGCGAACGGAAGCGTGCGTGGCGCGCGCCCCCGCCGCGGGTGGCCGAAGCGCGTGCTACCAGTCGTACCCGAGCGATGCGACGACGCTGATCCCGGGGCTTGAGTACCGATCGATCACGGGGTCGTCCGCCTGACGGCCCCGCACGTTCCACCACTCGAAGTACGTGCTGTCCGTCAGGTTCAGCAGTCCGAGACGGAACTTCAGCGATTCCGCGAGTGAGACGAAGCCGACGAGGTCGACGACCTGGTAGGCGGCTGGCGCGAACTGCTCCTCGTCACCATGGCGGTAGGACTCCACCAGCCGGACCGAGAGCTCGCTGCCCCAGCGGCCTGAGGGACGGACGTAGCGGAGGCCGAGCACCCCATCGTTCGGGGGGATCTCCCCGAGCTGCGTCTCCTGGGCAAGCGCCGCGACCGCGGCGTCCTCGAAGATCTCGACGCCGTCGATTCGCGCGTAGCCCCAGCGCACCATCACGCTGTCGGTCAGATACGCTTCGCCGCGCAACTCGACGCCGGAGATTTCCGCTTCTTTCAGGTTTGGCTCTGGAACTCGAGCAGGCGCGTGATCGGGTTGAAGCCGAGGCTGGTGCTCGCGATGAACTCGTCGTAACGGTTCGAGAAGACGGTGAGGCCGAGACTCGCCCGATCGAACGCGGCGCGAACGCCGACCTCGAGGTTCTTGCTGGTTTCGGCCCGCAGGTCCGCGTTGGGCAACGTCGTGTAGCCGCCGCGGGGATTGGTGAACCCCGTGTTGACGGCGCTGTAGGGCGGCGCGCGGAACCCGCCGGCGTACTGCGCGTGCAGGGTCACTACGTCCGTCAACTGCGCGGCCACGCCGAGCTTCGGCGATACGGCCGCATCGGAGAAGTCGGCTGCCTCGGGGTTGAGGCTCGCGATGAAGACCAGGTCGTTCTGGTTGGCATCGAGCGTGAAATGGTCGTAGCGCACCCCGGGCACGAAGGTCAGGCGACCGAGCTGGAACTCGGCCTGCAGATAGGCGCCGGCTTCGGCGACGTTGCTCTCCGGAAAGTACTTGGTCGGGAATATCAGGCTCGTGGCCACGGGCTCTCCGCACGATCTCGACCGACTTGAGGACGTCGACATCGAGTCCCACCTGGTGGATGTTGAAGGGCCCGAAGTCGAACTGCTCCGACGTCTGGACGCCGTCCACCTGCGTCATCACCCGGTTGCCGCCGATACCGCGGATGTTGAAGCCGTTGAGACCGAGCCGGGTCACGCTGTTTGCGACATAGACGCCCGGTTCGTACTTGATGAGGTCGGCGAAATCCTGAATGAGGCGATCCTGGATGGTCTGGCTGTCGATGACCGAGACCATGCCCGGGGTCTCGCGGACCGGCGACGGCCGCAGGGTCGCCGAGACGGTGACGGAATTCAGGAAAGTCGGCGAGTCATCGGCGGAGGGTGTGGCGCCGTCTTCTGGATTGGCCTGCGCCTCAGAGGTGGCTGCCTGGTTGTCGGCGGTCCAGTGCGTGGTGGGCTGGTCATCCGGGGTCCGGCCGCGAGCGTGCGTCCCCTGCCGGTCCGGCGCATGCGACGCGCATGGGGCGCTGACGTGCGTACGACGCGTTGGCGTGTCTGATCGAGGCGCTGTCAGACTGCCAGGTCGCGCTCGCGACGGCGTCTCGGAGCTGGTGCGGGAGCGCGAGGCGATCTTCCTAACCACTCTGGAGTCCGACATCCAGGTTCTGGATCCCGCCGACACCCGGCTCGTCCCGGTCCGCGTCGCGAGGGACTGGGTCGAAACGCCGCGATCTCTTCCTCGTCACCTTGGAGAAGGCGCTGTTTTCCAGCCCTGCTGCCTGCATCGCGAGCGTCGACCAGAGGATTCGCCGGCGAGAAAGGGAGCCAGCGCGACATCGACACGATCTTCGACGAGTACCTGGAGTGGGTCCAGGACACCATGACCACCGAGCCGCAGCCGTGGATCAAGTTCGCCCGCGTGTTCATGTCCGGGCGCTCGCAGGCGGTGCGGCTGCCGAAGGAGTTCCGCTTCGACGTCGACCAGGTGGTGGTCAGGCGCGAAGGGCGACACGTCATTCTGAGCCCCCCGTTCAAGGACTGGGACGACTACTTCGCGAACGGCACGCGCTTCACGGACGACTTCTACGAGGCGATGGAGGAGTTGGATCGGGACCTGCTGCCGCTAGAGGAACGGGAGCCGTTCGATTGAAGGCAATGCTCGACACAGACACCTGCATCTTCCTAAGCAGGCAGCCGGCCGGTTTCCGGCCGCGGCTGCTGGTCGGCCCCAACGACCTCTGGATCGCCGCGCATGCCCTGGCCCGGGACGTGCCGTTGATCACGCACAATCTGTCCGAGTTCCGGCGCGTGCCGGACCTGTCGGTCGAGACCTGGATGACCGCGTAGACCCATGCCCGCCGCGACCGCCGCCGCGGACGGCGGCTGACCCTTCAATGCGAGTGGTTCCGGCAGCTTCTCCCCGCACTCGGGTACAAGTGGGCCCCCGCCAATCATCCACTCTGACGACGGCGACGAGGTGCCCGTGCTCTGCGCCGCGGGCGGCAAGGCCGGCACTCCGGCTGGCCGAGACGACCGACATACGACACTCTCGGGGACTGTGCCACGAGCTCACGCTCGAACCAACCAGCACCCGATTCGGCTTCCAGCGGTTCCTCGCCAGGGCGCCGGGTTGGCGGGAAGCCGACTCTCAGGTCCGAGACCGAATCGTCGAGGTCATGGGAGCGATGTGACTTCTTCTGGAGCGTGATGCGCCCTGGCTCAAATCCCGGGGCGATTCCTGGTGGGTGATCGATTTCGTCGGAATGCGCAGGCGAACCCCTGCCGGCCGTGCTGCCTGTGGTGCTGTACAACGGCACGCGGCCGTGGCGGGCGGCTCAGGAGATGGGCGAGTTGATCGCAGCCGTGGGACCGGATCTGGCTCGGTATCAGCCGGCTCAGCGGTACCACGTGGTCGACGAGCGCCACTTGGCGGAGGATGGTCTCCCGAGCGACAATCTGATGACGTCGGTTGTGGCGCTCGAGCAGAGCGGCTCGGCCAAGGACCTGGCCCGTGTCGTAGAGGCGCTGCAGGCGAATCTGGGCGGTCCGCGCGAGACGGGGCTGCGTCAGGCCTTCGTCGACTGGGTGCGGCAGGCGGCGGAGCGGGTGGCGCCGCCCGGCAGGTGGGTGCGGCCGGTGCGGACGCTGGAGGAGATGAAGATGACGCTGGTCGAACGGGCGGCCGAGTGGCCGAAGCAGTGGCTCCAGGAAGGTATCGAACAGGGTATCGAACAGGGTATCGAGCAGGGCCTTGCACATGAACGCGCGCTCTTGCGTCGGCAGGCGACTTTGCGGTTCGGCGCAGAGGCCGCAGCGCGCGTGTCTCAGGCGGTGGAACGGATCGCCGATCCGGAGGGACTGGCCGCCGCGGGCGAGTGGATCGTGCGGGCCGACAGCGGCGACGAATTGGTCGCGCGGCTGACGCAACTCGCCGAGGAGCGCGACGCGCGCTGAAGGACCGGTCCGCGTATCGACGGCGACTATCTCTTCCGTCGCCGCCGACGACATCACGATGATTCCCTCCGTCGTCGCCGCCGAGGTCACCGGCGCGCTCGGCGGCTTGCTCGTCACCGGCTTCGGTCCATCGAACCCCGCGCTCACGCACGTCATTGACGACTTCCTCGCCCAGCCCGAGAACCTCGCCAAGGGGCCGTATCTCTCCATCGCCCTGCCGTTCCAGCCCGCGGCGGTGAACGGTGCCGCCGCTGGGCCGCCCACCTCGGCGCGCCGCACCATCGCGACCCCGGCGACGCACACCGTCGACAGCGCGGCGATTCCCCGCCGGCTGCGCTTCTCCGACGACCTGAAGCCGGACGAATCCACCATCCATCTGCCCCTCATCCAGTGCCGCGAATGTCACGTCAGCGGCTGGGGCGCCGTCAAGCGTCCCGTGGAGCAGCGCCTCGAGCGCGACCTGCGAGTGTTTTTCAACCGGTGGAGAAGCGGGCCCGGCCGGATCTCAAGGAACTGCTGCTGGCCCCGGAGGCGCGACGAGGGAAAATACCTGTAGGGGCAACCCTTGTGGTTGCCCTGTTCGTCAGTCGGAACAACGCCGCCACGGGGGATGCCGCGCCAATCGAATGCAGCGGGGTTCTACAACGGGCTGCCAACGGCGGCGATCTGGAAGGCGTACCTCAAACGTGACGCGGACCGAACCCTATCGACCGACGTCGAGCGCCACGATCTTCTCGTGGTCGCGGGCGTAGAGCGTCGTTCCAACCAGCGTCGGGACCGTCCATGCCGTCGTGTCGAAGATGTGAGCCTGGCCCAATGTACTGAAACCATCGGGCGAGAATCTCCCCAGAACCAGATCGCCATCTTCATCAAGAAGGATTACCTTCCCATCTGCGTACACCAGACTCGATCGGCCGAAACCGCGCTCCTGCCATCCGGCCTCGCCGGTGTTGATATCCAACGCCGTGAGGAATGCCGGACCGAACCCTCCATCGGAGCCGTAGACGAAATCGCCAACGCGAATCGCGTTGACGAACATGAGTTTCATCCGTTCCGTAAACCAGAGCTCTTCGACCTCGGTGACTACACCCCGGCGGCTGAGCCTGAGCGCGCGGCTTCCCTGGTTGTAGGCCGACGAAACGAACAACACGTTGTCCGGCCCCCACACCGGCATGCTGTTGTTCATGTCACCGCTCGTGTCATGAGGATGTGACCAGAGGATCTCGCCTGAGGCTGGATCCATTCCGTTGATCGTTTGTCCGCCCACGACGACGACCTGAAGCTGCCCATCGACGTCGATCAGTATGGGCGCGGCATTGGCGATCAGAAAGTCGCCGTTCTTCCAGACCAACGCGCCGTCACGCTGTCGAAACGCCATCACGGCCTGACCCTCGCCCCCTGCCTGAAGGATGATCGTGTCCTCGAAAGCCAGCGGGTTCCCTCCGTAGCCTGCCTTGACGGCGGGTCGGATGAAAGTGGGCGGCGCACCATACTCCTCGACAAGGTCGTGAGACCAGACCAGTTCCCCCGTCTCTTTCGTGAAGGCGTGGAGCTGTTTGTTGGTGCCGGCGGTAAAGACCAGGTCGCCGACGACGAGGGGCGTCGAGTGGGGTCCGGCACCGTAGCGGAAGTTCAATGGCTCCGAGGGATACTCGTATTCCCATTTCGTCTCGCCCGTCGCCGCGTCGATCGCAATGACGATTTCACTGCCTTCGAATCCTCCGCCTCGGTTTCTCCGTCCGCCTTGCCCGGCCGACCGCTCACCGCGCCGGTACATCGTGTACAACACCCCGCGGTCAACCGCTATCGACGAGTGGCCGAGACCCAGCGGCCGAGTCCAGACGACGGGCGGGCCGTCCTGGCCCCAGGAGTCCGCCAACCCAACCGCGTCGGATATGAAATTGCGCGTCGGCCCGCCCCATTGTCGCCAGTCGCCGGCAACAGGGTCGGAAGTCTGCCCGGCTGTCTCGACGAGAAACACCGCGGTCACGACGGCGACGGTGGCAAGCGCTTTCACACCTGCGGACCGGACTCGGCTTGGATCACTCATGAACTACCTGGGTGAGAAGATTTCGCGGACGACAGTGCCATGCTAAGAGCTGGGACTGGCACGTTCAAGCAAAAAGCACGGGACAGGCCAGCCCATCTTGCGTCATTTCGGACGCGCCCGAAGAAGAGCCGCAACACGGACTGGCAGCATCTGTACGACACCGGCGGCATGCGACGGACGCACCTGCGAGGGCATGCCAACATCCTCAAGCGACTACTCGTGTGGGGGACCATACCCCCTCATGATAAAGATAAGCTACTGATAATTAAGGTGTTATCTAAGATGAATGGCGGAGAGAGTGGGATTCGAACCCACGGTAGAGTTTCCCCTACACACGCTTTCCAAGCGTGCTCCTTCAACCGCTCGGACATCTCTCCGCAATGGCCGGCCCATCGATGAGATGCGGTGACGGGTGGCGGACTGAGCGATTCCGGGCAAGTTTACCATGCCGGTTTCCGGCGTTCGGCGGGCTGGCGGCGCGGCTTGATCGGTCGGTGAGCCGGCGATAGACTGACATGTTTCCTGTCGGCGGCCGCCCGGTGGCGGGGACCGCCAGCGGCGACGGGTCGCAGCGCGGCCCGGACCCTGTGCAATCTCAGCCTACGAACCGCGTCAGGGCCGGAAGGCAGCAGCGCTAAGTAGTCACTGACATGTGCCGCAGGCTCTTCCGGGTCGCGGCTGGGACCCGCCGCCTGCACGTTGCGTGTCCCAGCCGCGACCCCGGGTCCGTTGACGCGGCCATCCCATGTCCTATCAGGTAATCGCGCGCAAGTGGCGCCCGCAACGGTTCGATGACGTGGTGGGGCAGCGGGGGGTCACCCAGACCCTGCGCAACGCCATCGCCCTGGACCGGGTCGCCCAGGCGTTCGTGTTCGCCGGCCCGCGCGGGGTGGGCAAGACGACCACCGCCCGCATCCTGGCGCGCGCGTTGAACTGCGTGTCCGGACCGACCGCCGATCCCTGCGGCGAGTGCGACGCCTGCGTTGAGATCGCCGCGGGGCGCGACATCGATGTGCTGGAGATCGACGCCGCCACGCATACGCAGGTCGAGAACGTGCGCGAGGTGATCATCGCGGGGCTCTCGATCACACCGGTGCGTGACCGCTACAAGGTGTTCATCATCGACGAGGTGCACCAGCTTTCGTCCAGTTCGTTCAACGCGCTGCTGAAATCGATCGAGGAGCCGCCGCCTCATGTCGTCTTCATCATGGCGACGACGCTGCTCGGCAAGATTCCTGACACCATCCTGTCCCGTTCGCAGGTGTTCGAGTTCCGCACCATCGGCACGGCGGAGATCAACAGGCAGTTGCGCGCCATCATCGAATCCGAGGGGGTGACGATCGATGACGCCGGGCTGGCGCTGATCGCGCGGTCGGCGGCAGGCAGCATGCGTGATGCGCAGAGCGCGCTCGACCAGGTGATTGCATTTGCCGGCGAGTCGGCGTCGGCCGACGAGGTGTCGACCGTACTGGGGTTGGTGGGTCGCGACGCGGTGTTCGAGGTCGCCGAGACGGTGGCCGACGAGACGGCGCCTCGCGTGTTCGAGCTGGCCGGTCGCTTCGTCGAGGCGGGCTACGACCTGCGGCTGGTCTGTCGCGAGCTGTCACGGCTGGTGCGCGACATGCTGGTGCTGAAGGTGGACCCGGCGCGGCTTGACGACCCGGACATCGCCGCCGACGCCGAACGCGAGCGGCTGCAGGCGTTGGCGGCGCGGTTCTCGCGCGAGGACCTGTTGCGCGGGTTCGATGTGCTGACGCGGGCCGAGTCCGAGATCCGCAGCGCCGCGCAGCCGCGGTACCACTTCGAGGTGGCGATGCTGCGCTGGATGCATCTGCGCACGCTCGTGCCGCTGACCGAGCTGGTGGCTGGACTCGAGCGGCAGCCGGCGCCCGCGGTCCGGTCGCGACCGAAGCCGGCGGCGGCGACGCCGGTCCCCGCCGCCCCGCCGTCCGCCCCGTCACCCGTGCCGCCCCCGGCCGCCGCCCCGCCGTCCGCGCCGTCGCCGCCCTCGGCCGCCGCCGCGCCCGCGCGACCGGATGATCCGCGGTCGGCGTTTCTCGCCGAGTTGCAGCGCACGAAGAAGTTCTTCTACGGTACCGTCGTCAGTCAGGCGCAACAGATCGCGGTGGACGCGAGCACCATCACCTTCACGTTCAGCGCCGGGCAGCAGACGCTGGCCAGGCAGGTGGAGACGGGCCGTCCGTGGCTCGAGGCGCTGGCGAAGAAGACCATGGGTCGCCAGATGAAGGTGGCCGTCCGGACGGCGCCGTCGCCGTCGCCGACACCCGAACCGCCGGCAACGACCGACGCGTCCGCGGCGCCGGCCAGGGACCTGTTTTCGCAGGCAATGGAGGATCCGGGGGTGCAGGCGATGCTCGAGGTCCTCCCGGCCGAGATCAAGGGCGTCGAAGAAATCTGAGCAGATGAGCCAATCATGAACATTCAGAAGATGATGCAGCAGGCGCAGCAGATGCAGGAGAACCTGCAGAGGCAGTTGAAGCAGACCACGGTCGAGGCGACCGCCGGCGGGGGGATGGTCAGGGTCGTCATGAACGGGGTCAAGGAGATCCGGAGCCTGACGATCGACCCGGAAGTGGTGTCGCCGGACGACATCGAGATGCTGCAGGACCTGATTATCGCCGCGGTCAGCGACGCGCAGCGGCGCGCCGACGACCTGATGTCGCAGCAGATGGGCGGCATGATGGGCGGGTTGAAGATTCCAGGGCTGACATGATCCGGATCGAGCCGCTGGTCCGATTGACCGACGCGCTGCAGCGACTGCCCGGCATCGGCGCCAAGAGCGCGCAGCGCATCGCCTTCCACCTGCTGGGACAGCCGCGCGAGGAGGTGGACCGGTTCTGTGACGCCATCCGTGACGTCAAGGAGCGGATCACCTACTGCTCGGTCTGCGCGAACATCACCGACTGCGATCCCTGTTTCTACTGCACCGACGACCGGCGCGATCGCCGGCTCATCTGTGTGGTGGAAGACCCGCGCAACGTCGCCGCCATCGAGAACACCGGTGAGTTCAAGGGTGTCTATCACGTCCTGATGGGCGCGCTCTCGCCGCTGAAGGGCATCGGGCCGGACGAACTCAACATCAGGGGGCTGTTGCAGCGTGTCGGGGCCGACGGCGTGGGCGAGGTCATTCTGGCGACGAACCCCAACGTCGAGGGGGAGGCGACCGCCATCTACCTGGCCAAGCTGCTCAAGCCGTTGGGCGTGCGGGTCAGCCGGATCGCGATGGGAGTGCCGGTCGGGAGCGACCTGGAGTACGCCGACGAGATCACGATGCTCAAGGCGATGGAGGGCCGCCGGGAGATCTGAGCGTCTTCAACACCGCCGTCGTCGCCGGGGCCAGTCGCGCGCCGGCATCGGTCGCCAGGTCGTCGCGCAGCCGCGTGAATCCGGCGGCGTCGTCAACGTCGTACCAGCCGTCCAGCAACTCCACCTGCAGCCCGCAGCGTGCGGTCGCCGCGATCGTGTCCGCGCAGGTCGATTCGGTGCTCCAGCGGATATCGGTGAACAGATCCGGCAGCGGCGCGCCGGCCGGCGGCCGCGTCAGGCCGATCAGATAGTAGCCGCCGTCGGCGGCGGGTCCCAGCACTACCCGGCGGCTGGCGTCCCGCAGTCGGGCGAGCGCGCCGGTGACGCGGTCTATCGGCAGGGTCGGCAGGTCCGATCCGATCATCACCACCGCTGAGAACCCGGCCAGGAACAGGTCTTCGAACACCCCGCGTTCCCGGTCGCCCAGGGTTCCGCCTCGTTGGGGCATCAGGCAGTCGGCCCGCACGCCGGCGCGCTCGAACCCGGCGGTGCCGCCGTCGGCGGCGTACGCGACCCGCAGGGCAGTATTCGGCAATGAACCGCAGCGGCCCACGATGTCACTGAGAAACGCGGCATAGAGGCGGCGCCGCTGCCGTTCGTCCGGCACGATGCCGGCCAGGCGGGTCTTGGGCGGCCGGGCGCCGTCAGGCGCGCGCGCCATCACGACGACCGCGTGGCTCGTGGTCGTCATTCGGCCTGTTCACGATCGACGCCGTCGCGCACCGCGACCGCCTCGGCCATGATCCGCTTGACCGGCAATCCGCGTCTGAGCAGGAACGCCGCGCCGGCCGCCATCCAGACCAGCATGCGGGCCCGGCGCACGAGCGCCAGCGTGACCCC
The DNA here is from genome assembly GCA_965220695.1 of Vicinamibacterales bacterium. Lineage (GTDB taxonomy): Bacteria > Acidobacteriota > Vicinamibacteria > Vicinamibacterales > UBA8438 > UBA9620. Next base: position 3,723,112 of record OZ244838.1, read on the forward strand.
GGCGGCGGTGCCGACCGCCAGCAGTTCGGCGAACGCCGCGGTGCCCGCTTCGTCGACCCCGAGACGCATCGGCACCACCTTGAACACCGCGTTGATGAAACGGTTCGCCGCCTCGAGCACGAAGGCGTCCAGCAGGGTCGGGTCGACCGGGCTGACGAGCGCCAGGACGATGTAGGTCTCGAGGACGGCGAGGGCGTGAAACGACAGCTCCCAGCCCGCCACCGGCAGGAGGCGGCGCGGCTCGCGCGGGTAGAGTGCGTACACCCGATCTTCGAGCTGCCGGACCCGTCCGGACCAGCGTGCGCTGAACCGGGGGGCCAGCACGCCGGTCAGCGCGAAGAGACCGCTGGCCAGCCGCACGCGCCACCAGATGACCGCGTGCGCCGCGGTGATCAGCAGCATCAGCACCGCGAGCAGCGCCACGCCGGCCAGCCACCAGGTCTCGGTGGTGCGCTGACCCAGCACCAGCGCCTGGACGCCGGCGGCGATCACCAGGACCGCCGACAGCGTGAAGAACAGGTTCTCCACCGCCAGCGCGGGAAGGGTGCGGGCTAGCGGTTCGCGATCGCCCACGAACAGCGCCTTGGCCGGTTCACTGACCAGAAGACTGAGCGGCGTCAGGTTGCCCAACGTGTCACCGGCGACCACCGCCTGAAACGCCGGACCGGGCGACAGCCGGTGGGGGGTGTCCAGACACCGCCGCCACGCCATCGCCCGCGCCGCGAACCGCAGACCGGCCACGGCGACGACCACCGGAAACACCGCACCCAGGCGTTGGATGCCGGCCGCTATCTCTCCGAGACCCGCGCGCTGCACGAAGTACACGAACAGCACGAGCCCGATCACGGCTGCGAACGCGCCGCCCGGAGTGAGGCGTCCAGGCGCGCCGCCGGTGGTCGGTGCGTCCGTCATGCAGGCTCATTCTTGCGGCAATCCGACGCCGCCCGGCATAATGAGCGTGATGGCCTTCGCCGTACCGCCCATCCCAACGGCCATCATTCTACTCGTCGCCGGGTTGCTGGCCTGTTTCCTCGGCTACCGGCTGTTCCGCTGGATGCTGTTGATCTACGGGTTCGCGGGTGGCGCGTTTCTCACCTCGCTGGTCGTCGGCGAGATGGAGCCCTGGATCGCCACCCTCATCATCGTCGGCGGCGGTGTGGCCGGTGCGCTGCTCTTGCGGCTGGTCTACCTGGCCGTCCTGGCGCTGCTTGGCGCAGGCATCGGGGCCATGGCGATCAGCCTGTTCGCGACCCCGGAATCGGGTGACGCCGAGGTGTGGGTGGTGGTGGTCGCCTGTCTGATCGGCGCGATCGCCGCCGTCACGCTGCAACGCTACGTCATCATCGTCGGCACATCGTTCGGCGGCGCCTGGGCGGCGGTGATCGGCGCGCTCGCGCTGGGCGGCGATGTCAACGCCGCCGCGGCGGCGGGCGGCGACCTGACGCGCATGTACCCGATGGCCCCGGCGTACGGCCAGACGCCGTTCGCCATCGGTTGGCTCAGCCTGGCGGTTGTGGCCGCGCTGATCCAGTTGCGGGGGCTCACCGTGTCCCGCCGGCGCCGCGCACTCGGCGGCTGATTCCCGCGCCTGCCGCGCTCCTGGCGGAGCGGGAGGTTTGACCACTCCCGGGCAGGTCCGCTAGGATCTATGCTCTGCTCGGCCGGGTATCCGCCCGATCCTCCGCGTCGAGCCGCACGACTGCCACGTGTTCCTCAGTAGCTCAATTGGCAGAGCATCCGGCTGTTAACCGGAGGGTTGCTGGTTCGAGTCCAGCCTGAGGAGCCAATCTCCCTGTTTTCCTGGTCCCGGGAATTCCCGAAAACACCGGCAAACTCGTTGAATAACAGGCACTTACAGGATTGACAAATTATTCTTGTCCCGAAACGTCTCATGTAGAGCGTTGGATACTTCGTGGGGACAGCGTGGGACGACTTGCTGCGGCGGACCTGGTCGCCGTCTCGGCCGATGCGCTCGAGGTCGGGCCGCGGGCGGGGCGGAATCAACGAGAGGTCCTGCCCGGCGCACCCGCGGCGGCACCGGGTTTCTCCTGCCTGTTGATGGTCACCTATGTCAGCCGATACACCGTGCGGAGAAGATTGGCCGCCTCGTTTCGGCTGAACGGCACGTCAAACGCCTTGGGATCCAACGTTTCATCGGCCAGAGCGGAGTCGACAAACGTTCGGAGGTCCCGGCGGAGAGGTTCCGGCAGGTCGACAGATGCATCCAAGGGTAGGAGCTGCGCCAACCGGAACACGTCGTTGCGATGCTTCTTGATGTCCTTGCGGTCGACGTTCCCACCTGCCTCCAAACGAGCGGTGAGGTCGAGAAATGCACGGGCCTTGAATGGTATGAGCAGGGTCTCGTCGATGATCGTAATGCCGTCGATCTGCCGTCTTGCTGCCTGGAGCGCCTCGAAATAATCCTCGTCCAGCAGGATTGCCGAAAGGCTGACGATGTCTTCGTCTACGGCTATGGGTGTCAGTATTGCGTCTTCGGTTAAGTCGAGGTTTCCGGGTCGTCGTGAGAAGAGCTCGATCATGAAGGGGAAGCTCTGGTCACCACGCCATTTCCTTCAACAAACGATCAGCTGCCATAGAAACGCGCTCATCACGATGGTTCCGGAAGTGTGCGTGGAGTGACAGCGGGTCCACGGTGCGTGCGGTGGACAAACCAGCAGGGTCGTAGGTCCATGTTTCGACAATTTGGGCAGCTTGATCCCTGCCAGTTTCGACGAGCCCGCAGGTCTGTGCAATCATCTTCCAATCAATGGCCGCGACGGCGAAAGCAACCAGTGACGGTGGGGACAAATCAGTCAGCTCCGCGAGCGCGCTCTCGCCCGCATGTTTCAGCGGTGGGAGGACGTGACCGTCTCGGACGAACTTCTCGGTACGTACCGGGCTGCGCAGCAAGTCATGCGCGGCATCGAACAGTTGCCGCCCTTCGGCCTTGAACCGGATATGTCGTTCCTTGCCGTATCTTTCAGTATGAGCAAGGCCGGCATCTACCAGATCATTGAACGCGCGTCCGATCGACATGGCCGAGTAGCGCAGCCGCGTGGCTATGAGAGAAGGGGTAGTCGCAGCTTCGTCGATCCGCAGGAGGCGATGGAACAATACAGCCTGAGCTGCTGGCGAAAGACCGTTTGCGTGCCGCTTCGTGTGTGTGCGGAAACGTTCGCGCAAGTCCATGGCAAGGTCAGGGATATAGAGCTGGTTGCCCGGCACGACGAACGGGACGCCTTGTCCTATGAGACGCGCGCGGTTGTGTGCGCTCAGCCACGGAGCAACGAAGACGACAAGGGCGTCGACGGCGGGGCGAACCAGGGCAACGTGCTTCGCAATGTCAGCGGGTGTCGCGGTGTTGTCCATGGTGGCCAGGAAAACGATGCGTCTTCCAGCGATGTGGCCTTCATGAAGGCTGTACGTCCGGGAGAGAAATGAGGGGAGGCCCGGAGCATGTTCGAGTGCGTCGACCCGAGTTGGCTCGTGAAGCGTGTCTCCGAGATAGCGCTCCAGGGCGGCGGAGACAGGCCTTCGGGACATGTCGTGGCTTCTTTCTAACATCATGGCGCATGTTAACACTGTTAATGTTAGTGTGCAAGATGCCGTTAGACATAGGCCAATCGACCCCTCCATGGCTCGCGGCACAAGTCTGACCAGACTCCGGGGCCAATTCCGGCGGCGCGCGGTCCAGGCTGGACTCGTTGTTGAACGTCAGGGTGAAGGTCGCCGCGTCGTCGCCGTCGATGTCCTGGATCGCGGCCTCGTCGTCGCCCGACGTGGGGTCGGTGAGGTTCCCAAATGTGCCGGTCTACTCACCTGAGAGGAGTTTGGTAACCCGTACCAGACTTCGACCGTGCGCCGATCATGTATGAGCACTTTCTTCACCAGGCGGCGGAGCAAGTGTTTCTTGCAAGTTGGTCAGTGCCGCCTGCGGGTTGCGCGATCACGTCTTGGCGTTTGAGACGCAAGCCCGTGTGAGTCTCCCGAACGTCCGACGCGGAGACGCGGGTGGCCAGCACGACCACCAGCGAAGCACTGATCATCGGGACTTCCTCGGTCCTGCGTGACGCCGTTCGGCGCCTCGCCAGCGTGGCGCGCGTCCACCGGCTCCCGATCCTGATCGAGGGAGAAACCGGCACGGGCAAGAAACTGGCCGCCCAGCTCGTGCACCAGCACAGCCGGTCCCCCGTCCGTCCGCCCCGCCAGGCCCTTGTGCTCTCCGCCTCCGATCAGTGCAACGTGTCGACCAGCGCCGCATCGACGATCTTGCGATCCTGGGTCAACAGCGTCGCGCCGAACACGAGAGCGGTCGCCACGAGAATTCGGTCTGCCGGATCGCGGTGAAAGGAGTCGGGGAGCGTGTCGAGCAGCGCCGTCATGGCCCGAGGCTTTCCCAGTGTTCTTCGGGAACCGCCGGCTCGACGATGTCGCCGGTGACAATGACGGTCCCCTTGAGCTCCAACTGCGGATACTTGGCATGGGTTCGGCTGGCGGGCCACAGCTCTGCCACAGGCTGACCGCGCTTCAGGATGACCAGCCGCTCGCCGGTCGCCTGCACGCGATCAAGGATAGCCAGGCAGCGGGCCTTGAAGTCGGAGGCATTGATGGTATCCATGTGACCAGTATTTGAGACCAGTCAGACAAATGCAGCCGTTTCCCTGTGGCGTATCCCCTCCACAAGCCTGGGGCGTTGGTTCTTCGACGGTGCGCCTATTCCCTGGTGATTTCGGCGATCTCTTCCATGGTGTAGGCGAAGACGTTGCCGCCCGCGGTTTCTATCCGCAGCGATTCGCCTTCAACCTGCTCGATGATGGTGCCGCGCACGACGCCGCCGTTCTTCAAGTGCACGACGTCCTCCAGCTCCTGGGCGGACACCGGCGAGGTCACCACGACGGCCGTCACGCACCCGACCAGGACAAGACGATGCATGCATACCTCCCTTGTCGCACCGGCAGTCTACTCCACCTCGGAGAGACCTGCTCCCGCACCGCGTGCGGCGCGGCGGTCGCCGCGATGACCGCGGTGGCTGCTGCGCCGGTTCCGTCTGCCGGCAGGAGCGGAGTAGCATCGCTGTCATGGAGAAACAAGCTTTGTGTCTGCTCGGGGTCCCGCTTGACCTGGGGGCCGGGTGCCGGGGTGTGGACATGGGGCCGTCCGCCATGCGCAGGGCGGGGATCGCGGCCCGCGTGGAACGGTTGGGCTATGCCGTGGAGGATGCGGGCAACCTCGAGGCGCCGGTGGCCGAGGCGCTTGACGGACCGGGTGACCAGCGCGCCCGCTATCTGACCGAGGTGGTCCGGGTGCTCGACGACCTTGCCGCGAGGGTCCGCTCGGTTCGGCGCCGGGGACGCCTGCCTGTGGTGCTCGGCGGCGATCACTCCATCGCGCTTGGCACCGTGTCGGGGATGACCGGGTCGGGCGATCCCGCCGGCGGGCACGGCGGGCGGGTGGAGCGGCTCGGGCTGGTGTGGGTGGACGCGCATGCCGATGCGAACACGCCGGAGAGCTCTCCGAGCGGAAACCTGCACGGGATGCCGGTGGCCGCGCTGTTCGGGCGCGGGCCGGAGGCGCTGACCAGCGTGGGCGGCTTCGCGGCTGGCGCCGCCCGCCTCGATCCGCGCAACGCGGCGCTGATCGGCGTGCGCAGCGTGGATGAGGCCGAGGCCGACACGATCGCGGGGCTCGGTGTGCGGGTGTACACCATGGAGGAGGTGGACCGGCGGGGCATCGGTCCGGTCGTGGACGAGGCGATCGCGCAGGCGCTCTCGGGGACCGACGGGTTCCACCTGAGTCTGGACATGGACGGACTCGACCCGAGCGTCGCGCCCGGCGTGGGGACGCCCGAACCTGGCGGACTCACGTATCGGGAAGCCCACGCCCTCATGGAGGCGGTGGCGGCGAGCGGCGGGCTGCGGTCCCTCGAGGTCGCCGAGGTGAACCCGATCCGCGACATCCGCAACCAGACCGCGGAAGTCGCCGTGGAACTCGTCGCCTCCACGCTCGGCAAGCGGATACTGCCCATCTTCCCCTCCCGCTGAGCTGGTTCGCGGTGCGCGAGGTCCGGCGGGGTTGCTATCGCGGCAATCGAAAGCTCAGCCCCGTGCCGGCGAACAGATCGTCGGTCGGTCCCCGCAGCCCGCTGCCGACGTAGATGTCCAACTGGACGATATCGGTCAGCAGAAACGTCAGGCCGCCGTCCACGGACGTGCCGGTCGCGATCGGGCCTGTGACCTGCCGGTCGCCGAAGACCTCGAGGAACGCACCGAGGCGATCCGTCAGCCCGACACCGAGCGCCAGCGAGTACACGACGAACGCGTCACGGTCCGGCTGATCGGGGGAGGACTCCCAGGCGGCCCCGACGTTGTAGCCAACCGAGAGTCTCGGCGCGATCTCGTGAGCGAATGCCACGAGGAACGACGGGTCGGCGCCGTCGCTCGAGAACCCGTGGTCGCCGCTCGGGAGCGACAGGCTGCTCAGGAGGGCGAGCTCGGGCCGCCAGCCGCGCGCGTGCTCGATGAGGTTGATCTTGACGCCCAGCTCGCTGTCGCCCGCGCCGTGACGTCCCTCTCCGCCCACGATGCCGGTGTGGCCGAGGCGGAGCTCCGTCCGCCCGCCGAGACCGATTCTGACCAGCGTGCCGGGCACCTCATAGCCGTCCACGCCCTCGTCGCGGGCGAACAGGTATCCCGTCTCGACCTGTATCAGGCCGCGCGGCACAGCCGTGGCCGATTCGGTCTGGTCCGGACGATCGGTCACCAGGTCCGGCGACTGCGCGTTCGCGGCGCCGGTCCCGACCTGTACCGCCAGCACGACGAGCACGGTTTTCACGACTCGACCCGCTCGAATGTCATCCGTCCGCATACGATGTCTCCGATCAGACCCAGGTGGTCTCCCGCTGTCTCCATGGGACCGCGGCCGCCGCACGCACGTGGAGCAGGTCCAAGCGCCGTGGCGGGACGTCGCATGCCGGCGCCGTCCCGCCCGTGCTGTCGATGCGGCCGGGCACTGCAGTCACGAATCAGGCGAGCAACGTCACGCGTAGACGTCCGGATGATCAGGGACCGGCATGGGTCTTCGCGACGAGGTTGAAGAACGAAAAGAGGTGTTCGACCACCTGGCGATTCCTGGAAATGAAGAGCGAGTGGTCGCCGCCCGGAATCTCGATATGCAGATGCTGCATGCCCAGCTCGCGCATCCTGGCCACCGACTCGCGCGCCAGCCGGGCGGGCACCACGCGGTCGTCCGCGCCTTGTATCACCAGGAACGGAATGTGCCGGATCGCGTCCGGGTCGACGTAGTCGGCGGTCATGCTGCCGCCGGCGACCGCCGCCAGCCCGGCCCAGATGTCCGGGTAGCGGCTGGCGAGATGGTAGGTGCCGGCGCCGCCCATCGAGTGGCCCCAGAGATAGATCCGGTTGTCGTCGATGTTGAGCTCGCCGGTAACCAGCCGGAAGACGTTCATGACGTCCTGCTCGGCCCGCCGGTCGCGGTCGGATTCGCCGCGGTAGCCATAGCCGCCGCGCCGCGTGTAGCCCAGCGGCGTCACGACCACGTAGCCGTGGTGCTCCGCCAGATCCAGCAGACCGGCATAGTTCATCAGCCAGTCGTACTGGCGTCCGGCGCCATGCAGCGAGACCATCAACGGCGACGGGTTGGCGGGGTCGTAGGTGGACGGGACGAAGAGCGCATACGGAATGGTCTCGCCCGTCTCCTCCATGACATACGAACGATGTTGCACGCGCGGGTCGTTGACCGAGTACTCGTCGTCCTGCGCCTCGCGCTGAGCCAGCACGTCCGCCGGTGCGCCGGTCACGAACAAGAGTACGGCGACGAGCGTTGCAACCAGTCGAGCGGCGTGACAGGTGGTCTGCATCTCTTCCCCCCGCGGGTTCGGTTGATCTGGCGCTATCGGTCCGGGACGCTCGTCTCCTGCGCGCGCGAGCCGGCGAGGATGTTCATCATCCCGTAGTTGCCCTCATGGCAGGCGTACTCGAACATCGGTTCCTCACCGCGTGCCCACGGCGACGATCCGGTCCAGGGGCTGGTCCAGACGTTGGGATCGTGCACCGTGAACTCGTAGTCGAGCGTCTGCGGGCCCACCCGGGTGAACCGCTCCACGACCCGCAGGTCCGGGCTGAGATCCCAGTTGGTGCCGCCCTGCGGACCCGGGCCGGACGCGAACAGGTAGGCCCGTTCTCCGAAATTGGTCGTCTCGACCACGAGGGTATCGTCCTCCCAGCGCCCCCGCGAGTGGCCGCCGAACTGACTGATGCGCGGGTCGATTCCGGGACGGCCGTCGAGGTGGATGAAGCGCACGTCGTGGATGTGCTCCTGCACGATCGCGATGACATTCGGCGTCTGCACGAGGTGGTAGTTGTTGTTGTAGGCGGTGGGCAACGACGGGACGCCGCGATACCAGATGCACCGGTCGCCATAGTCGAACTGCTCGTACGAGTCGGCCGGAACCAGCCCCTCGCGCACGTCTTTCAACCGCTGCCGCTCCGCCGACGTGATGTACGCTTCCGCCTCGGGTGTGAGCGCGGGTAGCCGCCCGTTCGGCGGGTCGACGACGAGCGAGGTGCGCCGCGTCGGGACGACGGTCGTCCCGCGATCAAGCCAGAAGCTGTTGTAGCCGCCGACGTTGCCACCCACCGGCAGCGGCTCGGTGCGGACGACGCTGGGCGCGTTCGCGCGGGCGTTGCCTTCGACGACCCGCTGCTCGATGGCCGCCGCTTCCTCCTCGGTGAGGAATTCCTTGTCGGCCTGCGCCTGCGGACGTTCGAGCGGCGTGACGGTGGAGCTGTTCCAGACGCCCCCGATGTCAGGGTCGCCCCAGGGCGTCCGCGGCGATGCCGACCCTTCGGCCGCCGGCTGGGCCCACCCCGCCGCCGGCGCCAGGGCGACAATCATGGCCAACGCCACAACGTGCACACCAGAAAAACGGTTCATCTCTGACTCCTTCGCATTGCAGTCCGTGGTGCAAGTCCCACTCTATTCGACCGACGCTGCATCGTGCTGAGCGTCGTTGTTCCGGCTGACGAACAGGGCGACCACAAGGGTTGCCCCTACAGGTATTCTCTCGCGGAATTCATTATTCTCTGCTGATCCCCGCTGAATTCAGCCTTCCCCGCGGAATTCTGCTGATGTGCGTTGTTCCGGCTGACGAACAGGGCAACCACAAGGGTTGCCCCTACTCGTGGGCATCGCCGATCTCGGTGCAACGCGGGGTTTCACCACGGACTGCCAGGCGCGTCGACCGTCATTATGGTCGGCTGCCGTAGGTCAGCGCCCGCCACATCCACTCCACGGGTCCGAAGCGATGGCGTGCGAGCCACCACGTGCTGAACCAGAGCTGGAAGGCCCAGATGGCGACGACAATCGGATAGAGCTGCCAGCGCTCCAGCACCCCGACGAGGGCGAAGCCGAGCCCGGTGAAGAGCACCAGGCAGATCAGCGAGTGCATGAGATAGTTGGTGAGCGCCATGCGGCCCACGGCGGCGAGCGCGCCGCGTACCCGTGGCAGCGCTCCGCACTTGCACACGATCATGACCAGACCGAGGTAGCCGAGCGCCATTCCCAGGCGGCCGACCTGATAGGTGGGCACCAGGACGGGCATCGTCGACAGCGCGTCGAGTTCGGCGCCGAACGCGACGCGCAATTCCCAGAGGTTGGTCAGCAGACCACCGCCGAAGCCGACCGCGGCCAGGGTGGCGTACCAGCGGATCGACCGGGATGCATCGAGGACGCCGGCCTTGAACAGCGCCATGCCGAGAACCATCATCGCCAGCGCATCCGGGACGAGGACGAACGGAATGACGAAGAAGAGAATCCCGACCATGTGCTCCGCCGTCCAGATGAAGGCGCGCGGATAGCTGCCGCGCCGCGCCTCAAGCTCTGCCTCGTACTGCTCGACCGGCGGGTTGTTCTGGGTCTCGAAGTCGGTCCAGACGACGTCGCCGGTCGTTCTCGCCTGACCCAGTCCGTAGCCCAACCCGCCATACACCCCCGCGAGCAGCGTAATGAGAACCGCGCTGATGGCGATCAGCGTGCGCGGCGACTGTTTGCGCAGGCCGTACAGGATCACCCCGCAGATGGCGTAGGCGATCAGGATATCCCCGGACCACAGCAGGATGAAGGCATCCAGGACACCGAAGACCAGGAGCCAGAAGTTACGTCTGTAGTGCAGCGCACCCGCTCTGGCGCGTCCGGTAGTGAAGAGCACCACGCCGGCGCCGAAGAGTATCGAGAAGAGGCACCGCATGGCGCCTTCGAACAGGACGCTCACCGCCGACCAGGTCCCGAGGTTGAGCAGACGGCTCGTCTCGGTCTCGCCGACCCCGATGAGGGGGTTGAAATACCCCGCGGTGTGGAGCCCGAAACCGAGGATGTTGAGCAGCAGGATGCCGAGCAGCGCGAAGCCGCGCAGCACATCCAGCGACTGGATGCGCTCTGTTGCCGCGACAGGGCCGGCACTGACCGCTGGCATGCCGTCTATCGGGTTCAAAGGCGCAGCGCGGGGGACGCCGGGTCAGGGACGCAGCGCGCGCCCCGCACGCTCGAGGTTGCGCGCACCGGCCAGGATGCCGTACAGCCCGATGTTGCCCTCGTGACAGGCGTACTCGAAGATCGGGCCGTCGGTACGCCGGAACGGCATCATGACCGTATAGGGTGCGGTGTATGTCGACGGGTCGTTCACGGTGTACTCATAGACGACCGTGTCGGGATCGAGCCGGGTCAGTCGTTCGACCAGGTGCAGGTTCGGGCCGGTCCGCCCGTTCCCCCAATCGCGGAACTGCGTGGTCTCGACGACCAGCGTCTGCCCCTCCCAGCGCCCGCGTGAGACACCGGCGAGCTGTTCGAACCCCGGCTTCTCCGTGTCCTCGAGCGGGATGATCCGCGCCTGACGCGCCTGTTCGGTGAGAATCACCACGTGGTCGGCGGTCTGAAAGATCATCAGATTGTTGTTGTACGCCCCGGACCGGATCGGCGGGCCCGATTTGCCGAACATGATGCAGCGGTCGCCCAGGCCCCGGTTTTCGTAGGAGTCGTACCTGTGCTCCCGCCGGTAGGCGGCGCGCTCGCGGCCGGCCTGCCGGGCAGCCTCGGTCTGCGGGGGATACCGCCCGTCGGGCGGATCGATGATGAGTGAGGTCCGCTTGTCCGACGTCAGTTCGATGCCCCGCTCGTACCAGAACTCGTTGTAGGAGAGCACGCCCCCGTTGGCGCGCGGCTGGTATCCCGCGTTTGGCGCCCCCGTCTCGGGGTCGAAGAGATCACGGTTCTGACGCGTCCGCTCCGACGCCTCGAACGCCGCGGCCTCCTCGGGGCTCAGCGTCTCCCGTCCCTCGAACTGGGTCGGCCGCTGCATCGGTGTCAACGTCCTGAAGGTGAAGACGCCCGAGATGTGCGGGTGCCCGTCGGGCGTGCGCATTGCCGCATCGGCGCCGGCCGATTGGGCCATCACCGGCTGGGCCGCGCACGCGAGCACGATCGCCGGAACGACGAACGCCGCGAAGCATGTCCTGTGCATCTGCTACCTCCGGTTCGAGCGGCATGACACGACGAGATGCCGCTGATTATACCTGTCCGGGGCGTCATTGGACGGCGTACCCGGCCGTGCGGCCCTACTCGGCGCGCAACGCCTCGGCGGGGTCGACGCGCGCGGCCGCCCACGCCGGGAGCAGGCTGGCGAGGGCGACACACGCCAGCAGCAGCGCGGCCGTCATCCCGAACGTGGCCGGATCCTGGGGAGAGAGACCGAAGAGCAGCGATTGCAGCGTCCGCGTCCACCAGAGCGAGGCGCCCACCCCCAGCGCGACCCCCACCGCCGCGGGTCCGAGAGCGCGTCGCAGCACGAGCCGGCGGATGCGGCCGGCGTCCGCGCCGAGCGACATCCGGATGCCGACTTCGCGCGTGCGGCGGGCAGCCTCGTGATTGACCACGCCGAATACGCCGACGAGCGTCAGGACGAACGTGAGCACGCCGAGCGCGCCGAGCAGCGCGGCCAGGAAACGCGGTTGCCCGAGCACCCGCTCGAACGGCCGCACTGGGTAGATGCCGACCTCCGCGCGCGGTTCGACCGCCTGAACGATGGCGGCCACCTGTTGCAGGGGGATGTCGACCCGGCCCGGCCGAAAGAGGAGTGTGAAAGTCCGCGGCTCCGCGTCGAACGGGATGAAGGCGGTTCCGGGCACGCGGTTCGGATCTCTCAAGTCGGTACGCAGCGAATTGACGATCCCGATCACGGTGCGCAGCACGTCGCCGCGATCACGGACCGCCTGTCCGATGGCGTCCTCTCCCGGCCAGAGCGACTCCGCGGTCTGCTGGTCGACCACGGCGACCGGGGCACTCGAGAACGCCTCGCCGTCGTCGAACAGCCGGCCACGCAGGAGCTCGATCCCGAACACGTCGAAGAACGTGCTGCTTGCCGGGAACGCGACGACACGGCGGGTTTCCACCGGACTGTCGGCCCGCCCCAGGCGCTGTGGCAGCGTGAGCCCGGGAATCCCCCCGGCCACCCCCACGGGCACGGGAAGCTGCTCTCGCAACCGCTCGTAGATGCGGCGGCGTGTCTGCACCTGGCCCGCGGCGCCCGGCGTGTCTTCTTCCGCCGGTGTCAGTGCGATATTGATCCCCCACACCTGCTCCGGCTGGTAGCCGAGCGGTTGAAACGCGAGCGCAACGTAGCTGCCCACGATCAGCGCGCCCGTCACGAGCAGGCTGAACGAGACCGCCGTCTGGGTGACGATCAGCAGGGCGTCGCTTCGCACACCGATACGGGACGGCTCGGAGGAACCGCCGCTCTGGAGGCTGTCGCGGACATCCACCCTCGCGGCGCGAAACGCGGGCAGCACGCCGAACACCAGGAGCGCACCCACGCTGAGCAGCGCCGCGAAACCGGCCACACGCCAGTCGAGCTCGGCCGGCAGCAGCCGGTAGACGTGCGTGAAATACGGCATCCGCGCCATGAGGACATTGAAGGTCCACCCGCCGACCACGAGGGCCGCCAACCCGCCGAGGACCGCCAGCGCCGCCGCTTCCGTCACGAGCAGGCGCGTGAGCCGCCAGCGTCCGGCGCCGCAGGCGAGACGAATGCCGAGCTCGCGACGGCGTGCCTGCAGCCGGGCCATGAACAGGTGCGCCAGGTTGGCGCAGGCAAGCACGAGCACGCATCCTGTCGCCGCGAGGAGCATGAAGAGCGGCGTGCGGACCGAACCGAACAGGTCTTCGTGCAACGGTACGAGCCTCGCCATCCGGCCCTGCGGAAATGTCGGATGGTCGCGTTCGACCGCAGTGAGCACTGCCTGAGTCAGGGCCGTCGCGGCGCCGATCGGGACGTCGGAGCGCAGTCTGGCGATGGGTCTCGATCCGAAGCGCGGATCAGAGATACCAGCCGGGTCGACCGCGCGGGGCACGAGGATCTTGGGGGGTTCGTTCACGTGGTCGGGAAAAACGAAGTCCCGGGGCAGCACGCCGACGACGCGGTAGCGGACCGGCCGCGGGCCCGCCAGCTCGATCGACTGTCCGACCACGGCCGGGTCGCCGCCGAACGCGGCCTGCCACAGCGCATGGGTGATCAGCGCGACCTCGGGACCCTGTGCCCCCGAGCGGTGCTCGCCGGGCAGAAAGGCGCGGCCCAACGCCGGGCGCACGCGGAGCACGTCGAAAAACCCCGGTGAGACGTCGTAGGCCCCCACCGTCGCGTCCATGCCGTCGATGCTGCCGAGCGCTGCCAGCCCGAACTCGGCGACCGCCTCGAATCCCGGGTGGTTCGCGGCGAGGCGTTCGAAGTCCGCCAGGAGTACCCGGCCGCCGAACCGTCCCTCCCCGCCGGTCGCCGAGATCCGCACGAGGCGGTCCGACTCCGGATACGGAAGCGGCCGAAACAGCATGGGGTCGGCGAGGGTGAAGACCGCCGTGGTGGCGCCCACGCTCAGCGCCAGGGTCACGATGACCGCGCCGGCGAATCCGGGATGACCACGGATCTGACGCAGACTGGATCGCGCCGCCTCGAGCATGTCAACCTCCGAGCTTATGCAATGTCGCTGGTGCCGACGATGATGATGCGCATGTTGTGACAGACTGACAGCCGGCCGCGACAGTCCCGATCCGACGCTGGCGGGATACTCATGACGAACCGTACATTGTCGGAGTATAGCAACGCGGGGTAGCATCGCGGACGTTGCCGTGCCGCACGCCGGGCGCATGCCCGGCGTCGCCGCCACGGACCGTTCGCGGCGCGCACCGGTGTAGGGGCGCCCCTTGTGGGCGCCCGCGTCCACCGGATTGCGCGCGGCGCGCACGGGAGGGAGAGAGAATCATGAGATTGCTGTCAATCCGATTGGTGCTGTCCGCGATGGCCGGGCTCCTGGCGCTGTTGTTGGCGCATCCGAGCGCGGCGCAATGCGCCCCCGACGGCGGCGTCGAGTTCGTGTGCGGTCCGGTCAGTCCAGAGGACCTGGTCATCGTGCCCGACTCGCCGTACGTCATCGCCGCCGGCATGGAAGACGACGGGTATCTCTATGCGATCGACACCCGTGACCTCGGCTCGGCGGTGCTCTATCCGTCAGCCGCCGCCGGGTCGCGTCCGGAGGCCGCGTTCAGCGGGTGCGGCGGACCGCTGGCGGACGGGTTCCGGCCGCATGGGCTCAGCGTGCGTCCGGGGAGCGACGGCCGGCACACGTTGTACGTCGTGCGGCACGGCGCGCGTGAGGCGATCGAGGTCTTCGACGTCGATACCCGCGGCGATGCTCTCACCCTGACCTGGCAGGGGTGCGCCGAGGCCCCGCAGGGGGTGACCTTCAATTCGGTGACGGCGCTGCCGGGCGGCGGCTTTGCCGCAACCCACTTCAACCCGGCGGGCGGCGAGATCTGGGAGTGGCAGCCGGATGCCGGTTGGGCGCAGGTGCCGGGCAGCGAGACCAGCGGGCCGAATGGGCTCGTGTCGTCGCCGGACGGCCGCTGGTTCTATGTCGGCGGGTGGGGGACCCGCTCGCTGATCCGGCTGTCGCGGGGGCGGACCCCGGTGCAGACGGACGCGGTGGCGGTCGGATTTCACATCGACAACGTGCGCTGGGCGCCCGATGGTTCGCTGCTGGCGGCCGGTCACGTCGGCGAGGCGGCCGAGTCGATCTTCCTGTGCCTGGGCCAGCGGCAATGCGACGGCGTCACGTCCCGGGTGGCAAAGGTCGATCCGGAGGCGCTGACCGCGGTCGAGATTGTGCGTTATCCATCGAACGAGCACGTCATCCTGGGGACCGTCGGTCTGCAGGTCGGTGACGAAATCTGGCTCGGGGGCATCGCGGGGGCCGATCGCATCGCCCGCTTCCCGGCGCCGTAGCGCCGATGGCGGCGCTTGCTCCTGCGCGCGTTTCTGGTAGGCTAACAACCCTCAAGAGAGGACATATGGCTCAGGTATCGATCACGGTCAACGGCAGACAGCGCAGGGCGGATGTCGAGCCGCGCATACTGCTTGTCCACTTCCTGCGCGAGCAGCTCAATCTCACCGGTACCCATGTCGGGTGCGACACCAGCCAGTGCGGCGCCTGTACGGTGCTCGTCGACGGGCGCAGCGCGAAGTCGTGCACCATCTTCGCCGTTCAGGCCGACGGCTCGGAGGTGACCACGATCGAGGGACTGGCCGATGGCGATCAGTTGCATCCGCTGCAGGACGGGTTCTGGGAAGAGCATGGGCTGCAGTGCGGCTACTGCACGCCGGGCATGATCATGTCGGCCGTCACGCTGCTCGACGACAACCCGTCGCCGTCGGAGGCGGAAATACGCGAGGGGCTCGACGGGAACCTCTGCCGCTGCACCGGTTACCAGCACATCGTCAACGCGGTGCAGCACGCCGCCAACAAGGGGTAGGGTCATGGCCGCATCTCCGGTACTTCCAAAACTGGTCGGGCAGCGCGTCAAGCGGCGCGAGGACCCGCGTCTGATTCAGGGCCTGGCCACCTACGTCGACGACCTGAAGATCGTCGGCATGCGGCATGCGGCCTTCGTGCGCAGCGATGTCGCCCACGGTCGGATCCGCTCCATCGACACCAGCGCCGCCGAGGGCATGCCGGGTGTCGAGGCGGTGTTCACCGGCGCGCAGATTGCCGAGTTCGTCGGCCCGATGCCGATCGGCACGCCGTTTCCCTCGCCCGACCATCACCCGGTCGCGGTCGACACCGTGCGCTACGTCGGCGAGCCGGTGGCGGTGGTGGTCGCCGACGATCGGTATGCCGCGCGCGACGCGGCCGACGCCATTGTGGTCGACTACGAGGCGTTGCCGGCGGTGGTCGACACCGAGCAGTCGATGACCGGGCAGCCGGCGCAGATCCATGCCGATTTCGAGAACAACCTGGCGGTGGCGCTGGTGCCGAGCGGCACCGGGGTATCACCCGCCGGGACGGTCGACGACAGCGCCATCGACGAGGCGTTCGCCGCCGCCGAGGTGGTGGTGTCGCAGCGCATGGTGAACCAGCGGCTGGCGCCCAACGCGATGGAGCCGCGCGGCGTGGTCGCGCACTACGAGCCGGGGAAGGACCGGATGACCATCTGGTCGTCGACCCAGAACCCGCACATCCTGCGCTCCTTCATCGCCGCCCTGAACGGGATGGGCCAGGACCAGGTGCGGGCGATCGCCCCGGAGGTCGGCGGCGGCTTCGGCGCGAAGATCAACATCTACGGCGAAGAGTATGTGGTCGCCGGGATGTCCAAGCGGCTGGGTCTGCCGATCAAGTGGGTCGAGGATCGGTCAGAAGCGTTCCTGGCGACCATTCACGGACGCGACATCATCGGCTACATCGACATCGCCGCCACGCGCGACGGCAAGGTGCTTGGCATGAAGCTGCGGCTCATCGCCGACATCGGCGCCTACAACATGCTGCTCACCGCCGCCATCCCGACGCTCACGATGCTGATGGCGAACGCCACCTACGACATTCCCGCCGTCCGGACGACGTTGACGGAGGTCTTCACCAACAAGACCCCGACCGACGCGTATCGCGGCGCAGGACGGCCGGAGGCGACCTACTTCGTCGAACGGGGGATGGACATGCTGGCCCGCACGCTGGGCATGGACCCGGCCGAGCTCAGGCGCCGGAACTTCATCCAGCCGGACCAGTTCCCCTATGCGACGCAGATGGGCGCCGTCTACGACTCGGGCGACTACGCCAAGGCGCTCGATCTCGCCCTCGAGAACGCCGGCTGGGAGGAGCTGAAGGCGCAGCGGGACGCTGCCCAGGCCGAAGGGCGGCTGGTGGGGCTGGGGCTCGCGATGTATGTGGAGGTGTGCGGTCTCGGACCGTCCAGCTCGCTGCCGACGGGAGGCTGGGAGCATTCCCAGGTCACGATCGAACGCGACGGCCGGATCAGCGCCACCACCGGGGCGTCGCCGCACGGCCAGGGCAACGAAACCACCTTTGCGCAGATGCTGGCCGATCAGTTCGGGGTGCCGCTCGAACACATCACGATTCACCACGGCGACACCGGCGTGGTGAAGCAGGGCATCGGCACCTTCGGCAGCCGCTCCCAGGCGGTGGGGGGGACCGCCATCCACCTGGCGGGCGGCAAGGTGAAGGAGAAGATGGCGAAGTACGCGGCGGCGCTCATCGAGGCCCACGAAGAGGATCTCGTGTTCGAAGATGGCCGTATCGCGGTGAAGGGGGCGCCGGAGTCCGGCAAGTCGTTCGCCGAGGTGGCCGCCTATGCCTATGTCCCGGTGCCGCTGCCCGCGGGGCTCACGCCGGGGTTGAGCGAGGAGGCGTTCTTCGAGCCGTCCAACAACACCTATCCGTTCGGGTGTCATATCTCGCTGCTCGAGATCGACCGTGAGACCGGCGAGCCGACGCTGCTCAGGTTGGTAGCCGTCGACGACGCCGGCAACCTCATCAACCCGCTGATCGTCGAGGGGCAGATCCACGGCGGGCTCACGCAGGGCATCGGCCAGGCGATGATCGAGGAAATGCGGTATGGCGACGACGGCCAGCCGCTGACCGGATCGTTGATGGACTACGCCATCCCGCGCGCCGCCGACCTGCCGCGCTTCGAGCTGGACGCCACCGTGACCCCGACCCCGGTCAACCCGCTCGGGGCGAAGGGGGTCGGCGAAGCCGGCACGCTCGGGTCGACCCCGTGCGTCGTGTCGGCGGCGGTCGACGCGCTCAGCCGCTTCGGTGTGACTCATATCGACATGATGCTGCGGCCCGAGAAGCTGTGGCAGATCATCCACGGAGGTCAGTCGTGATCCCGTCCGCATTCGACTACGCACGCGCGACCTCGGTCGACGACGCCCTGGCCAAGCTGGCCGCGGCCGGCGGCGCCGGCAAGCTCATCGCCGGCGGCCACAGTCTGGTGCCGCTGATGAAACTGCGGCTGAACGAGCCGGCGACGCTGATCGACATCGCGCGCATCCCCGGTCTGGCCGGCATCCGCGAACAGGGCGGCGTCATCGAGATCGGCGCCGGCACGGTGCATCACGACGTCGCGGTCTCGGCGCTGCTCAGCGAGCGGTGTCCGGTCGTCGCCGAGACGGCCGCGACCATCGGCGACCCGCAGGTGCGCAACCGGGGGACGGTCGGCGGCAGCCTCGCCCATGCCGACCCGGCGGCCGACTATCCGGCGGTGCTGCTGGCGGTCGATGCCGAGATCCACCTGCAGGGGCCGCGGGGAGCACGCGCTGTCGCGGCGCGCGACTTCTTCCAGGACCTGTTTACGGTCGACCTGGGCGCCGACGAGATCATCACCGCCGTCCGGTTCGCCCCGGTCCGTGCGGCCGCCTACGCCAAGTTGTATCAGCGGGCGTCGCGGTTCGCCATCGTCGGGGTCGCCGCCGCGCTCGAGGTGGTTGACGGTGTGATCAGATCGGCGCGTATCGGTCTCACCGGCGCGAGTTCGCACGCGGTGCGGCTGACCGTCGTCGAGGAGGCGCTCGCGGGTCGTGTGGCGACCCCGGAAGCGGTGGCGGAGGCGGCCGACGGGGCCGGCTCGGATCTGGCCGACATCAACAGCGACATCCACGCCAGCGAAACGTATCGCCGGGCGATGATCCAGGTGTTCGCGAAGCGTGCGCTTGCGGGCGCGCTGGCCAGGGCCGGCGCCTGACCGCCGGCCATAGCCTTGGCGACGGCCGGTGTTTCCTTCTGGCCGCCCGCTGCTGGCTGTGTCAAAATCAGGAACCCGTGGTGGAACCGCGCGTAGCACCACGGCCTCTTGAAGGCTGTAGGAGACCCAAACAAGATGACGAAGCGCGAGAAGATGCTGCTGGCCGTGGCAACCGCACTGTTTGCCGGGTTCGTGCTGGCGCCGGCGCCGGCGGCCGCACAGGGCGAGGTTCCCCGCGCGTTCGATGGCCACCCCGACCTGAACGGCGTCTGGCAGGCGATTGGCACCGCGCACTGGGACCTCCAGGACCATCCGGCCGCCGCCGGACCGCCGGACCTGGGCGCCATCGGTGCGATCCCGCCTGGACAGGGGGTCGTGGTCGGCAACGAGATTCCATACACCCCGGACGCGCTGGCCCGGAAACAACAGAACTTCGAGAATCGGTGGACCGACGACCCCGAGTTGAAGTGCTTCATGCCGGGTGTGCCGCGCGCGACCTATCTGCCCCATCCATTCCGCATCATTCAGGGCGACCGGAAGATCATGATGATCTACGGCTTCGCCGAGGCGAACCGGACCGTCCACATGGACAAGGAGAACCCGGAGCGCGCGCCGATCGACAGTTGGATGGGGCGCTCGCACGGACGCTGGGACGGCGACACGCTGGTGGTCGACGCCGAGGGCTTCAACGGCCAGTCCTGGTTCGATCGCGCCGGCAACCACGCCAGCTACGCGCTGCGGGTCCAGGAACGGTATACGCCCATGGGCTCGAACGTCATCATGTACGAGGCGACGATGGAGGATTCGAACACCTTCACCCGGCCCTGGACCATTCGGCTGCCGCTCTACCGGCGGCTCGACGAGAATGCCCAGGTGCTGGAGTTCAAGTGCGTCGAGTTCAGTGAAGACCTGCTGTATGGCCATCTGCGCAGGGAGCCCACGCGCTGACCGGGCGGAAGGAATCGCATCATGAACCGCACACGCATCGTTTCAGCCGTCGCCGCGTCCGCGGCGCTTCTCGCGGCGCTGCCGCCGGCGGCGCACGCGGCCGAGGCTGACTACCATCACGTCCATCTGACCACCTCGAACGCCACCGAGGCGATCAGGTGGTACACGCGCTATCTCGACTGCGAACCGCTGGCCGACCGCGATGACAGCGTGGACTGCGCCGGAGCGCAGGTCGTGTTCGAGTCGCGTCGGAACCTGGGCGGCAGTCAGCGGACCGGTATCGACCACATCTCCTTTTCCTATCCCGATCTGGACGCCAAGATGGGCGAGCTCGAGGCCGTCGGCGTCAGGGGCTCCGGTGTCCGGCTGCAACGGTTCGCGGATGGATCGACGCTGCGCGACGAGCCGGGGCTGTTCAAGCACGGCTTCATCTTCGACCCGTGGGGCACCCGGATCGAGCTGGTCGAGGACACCGATACGCTCGGCTTCCACCACGTGCACTTGAGCGCCACCGATCCGGCGGCGACGCTCGAGTGGTATCGGGAGAGCTTCGGCGGCGAGCGCGCCCGGCTCCGGGACCGCATCGACGGCCTGCGGGTGGGTGACATCTGGCTGCTGGCGATGCCCCATGAGGGCGGGGCGCCGGCGGCCACCGCGGGCCGCGCCATCGATCACATCGCGTTCGCGGTCGACGACATCGACGCGGCGGCGGGTGAGCTGCGGCAGCGCGGCGTCGAGTTTCTCGAGACGCCGGCGGTGCCCGATGGCGGCCGCACCACCGCCATGCGGGCGGTCATCGGCGGGCCGGACAACGTCAGTCTGGCCGTCGTGGAGCCGGGATTCGCCGGCGTCGTGCGCGAGGCGATCGAGGTCACCGACATCACGACCGAGCGGCGAGACTACACCGCGCCGCGGACACCGTGGGGCACGCCGGACTTTCAGGGGGTCTGGACCGGCGACGCCGCGCACGGCATTCCGCTCGAGCGTTCGGACGCGCTTGCCGGCGTGGACGTCCTGACCCCGGAGCAGGCGGCGGCCCGCCGTGAACGCGGCACGCTCAGCAGCATCTGGGGTTACGAGGCGGAATGGCGCGACACCACGCTCGGCTATGTGAAGTCGGCGCCGTCGCGCCAGGTGGCGATGGTGATCGATCCGCCCGACGGCCGCATTCCCGCGCGCACGGCTGAAGGCGAGCGGCTGCGGGCGGCGGCCCGCGGCGCGCGGAGACCGCTCGCCGAGGGTCCGGAGGATCTCAGTTCGTGGGTGCGTTGCATCACCCGCAGCCTGGTGCCGACACCCGGCGTCTACAACAACGGCATGCAGATCGTGCAGGGGCCGAACCATGTGGCCCTGCAGCGGGAGATGATTCACGAGACCCGGATTGTGCCGACCGACGCGAGCCCGCACGTCGGTCCGGACGTCACGTCGTGGCTGGGTGACGCACGCGGGCACTGGGAGGGTGACACCCTGGTCGTCGAGGTCCGGAACTTCAACGGCCGGGCTCCCTATCAGGGCTCCAGCGACGCCTTGACGATGACCGAGCGCTACACGCGCACCGGTCCGGATACGCTCGAGTACCAGTTCACGATCGATGATCCGAAAGTCTTCACCAGACCGTGGACCGGGATGTTCACGTACGTCAGGGACGAGACGCAGTACGAGCTCGTCGAGTACGCGTGCCACGAAGGCAACTACGGGATGACCAACATCCTCAGCGGCGCGCGCGCAAGGGAAGCGGACGCAGGACGATAGGCGATTCCCGGGAAATGCACGAGGTAACGGCAATGCACAAGACAACAGGCATCATGGTGGCCGGCGTCGGTGCGGGTCTCTTGCTGGCAGGGACGGCGGTGCAGGCGCACCACGCGTTCGCCGCCGAGTTCGACGCGAACCGCCCTGTACGGCTGGAAGGCAAGATCACGCGCATGGAGTGGATCAACCCCCACGCCTGGATGCACCTCGACGTCACCAATGACGACGGCACGGTGGATAGCTGGATGATCGAAGCTGGACCTCCGGGGGCGCTGGTGCGTCGCGGCTGGACTCGCGAGTCCGTCGTGCCGGGCACGGAGGTGCTGGTCGAAGGGTATCAGGCGATTGACGGCGCGTTTCGCGCCAACGGCCGCGACGTGACCTTCCCGGATGGGCGGCGGTTGTTTGCGGGATCCTCGGGCACAGGGGCGCCGTTGGACGGTCGCGACGCGACCGAGCCGGAGTAGGCCAGCCGCCCCCCCGGGACGTCATTCGGCAGGCAGGTGGAGGTATCCGGCATGACTCGAACTGGATTCGTACCCGCGCTGGCGTTGTCGGCGGCGGCGATGGCGGCGGCGCCCGCCGGCGTGGCCGCGGCCGACTATCATCACGTGCATCTCACGGTGTCGAACGCCACCGAGGCGATCAGGTGGTACACGCGGCATTTCGAATGCGAGCCGCTGGCCGACCGTGACGACGGCATCGACTGCACGGGCGTGAAGGTCGTGTTCGAGTCGCGGCCGACCCTCGGCAGCAGCGAACGCACCGGCATCGATCACATTTCGTTCTCGTACGCCGATCTGACCGCGAAGATGGACGAGCTCGAGTCGGTCGGCGTGTCCGGCAGCGGCGTGCGATTGCAGCGGTTCGAGGACGGATCGACGCTGCGCGACGTGCCGGGGCTGTTCAAGTACGGGTTCATCTTCGACCCCTGGGGGACGCGCATCGAACTGGTCGAGGACAGCGACTACCCGGGTTTCCATCACATCCACCTGCGCTCGTCCGACCCGTCCGGGACCCTGCGCTGGTACCAGGACACCTTCGGGGGCGAGAGCGCCAGGCTGCGTGACCGGCTCGACGGCATTCTGCTGAACGATGTCTGGCTGCTGGCCATGCAGCACGAAGGCGGGGCGCCCGCGGCCACGGCGGGTCGCGCCATCGACCACATCGCGTTCACCGTGGAGGATCTCGACGCGACGGCGGCGCAACTGCGCGGCAACGGGGTCGCGTTCGTCGAGGACCCGGCCGTACCGCAGGGCGGGCGGACATCTGCCCGACGCGCGATCGTCTCCGGTCCGGACAACGTGAGTCTCGCCGTGGTCGAGGCGGGATTCGCCGGGGTGGTCACCGAGACGGCGGCGCTCACCGACATCACCACGGAACGCCGGGACTACACCGCGCCGCGCACACCCTGGGGCACGCCTGACCTGCAGGGCGTGTGGACCGGCGACGCCTCGCATGGCATTCCGCTCCAGCGACCTCGCAACGCGGAGGACGGTGCGGAAGTCCTGACACCCGAACAGGCGGCGGCGCGCCGGGAGCGGGGCACCCTTTCCAGCATCTGGGGCTACGAAGCGGAGTGGCGTGACACGACACTCGGCTACGTCAAGTCGGCGCCGTCCCGTCAGGTCGCGATGATCGTCGACCCGCCGGACGGCCGGATTCCGGAACGGACCGCCGAGGCGCAGGCGCGCACGGCGGCGGCGCGCGGCGGGTTCAGGCGGCGCGGGCCGGCAGGGGGCCCGGAAGACCTCAGCAACTGGGTGCGCTGCATCACCCGCGGGCTGGTGCCGATGCCCACCATCTACAACAACGGTCTGCAGATCACGCAGGCGCCCGACTTCGTGACCGTGCAGCGAGAGATGGTGCACGAGACGCGGGTCATCCCGACCGACGGATCGCCCCACGTCGGCCCGGACATCACCTCCTATCTCGGCGACCCGCGCGGTCGCTGGGAGGGCGACACGCTCGTCGTCGAGGTCACCAATTTCAATGGCCGGGCGTCGTTCCAGGGATCGACCGAGCACCTGACGCTGACCGAGCGCTACACGCGTACCGGTCCGGACACGCTCGAGTATCGGTTCACGCTGGAAGACCCGACCGTCTGGCCCCGGCCCTGGACCGGGATGTACACCTTCGTGCGCGACGACTCGCAGTACGAGCTCGTCGAGTACGCCTGCCACGAAGGCAACTACGGCATGACCAACATCCTCAGCGGGGCCCGGGCCAGAGAGCGTGATGCCGAGGCGGGTCGCTGACGGCGGCGCGCCGGACGCCGGGATCATCAACGAGGCTGCTCCGCGGGGGCAGCCTTTTTTTTGTGTTTGGGAGTATCCTAGGCGGGACGGCGACCGAGGCCGCGCTCTTGTTAGGAGGCAGCTCGTGACGAACCATCCCCGAACCGTGCTTGCGCCCATTGCGGCGGCGGTCTTGCTCGTCGCAGCTCAGGCCCCGGTCCACGGGGCGGACTACCATCACGTCCATATCACCGCCTCGAGCCCCTCGGAGGCGGTTCGCTGGTACGCCAGGTACCTCGACTGCGAGCCGGTCGCCGACCGTCCCGACGCCGCCGACTGCGACGGCGCCGAGTTGATCTTCGTGGTGCAGCCGACCCTGGGGAGCACGCAGGGGACGGGTGTGAACCACATCGGGTTCTCCTACCCCGACCTGACCGCCAAGATGGCCGAGCTGGAAGCGGTCGGCGTGCGCGGCTCGGGTGTGCGGTTGCAGCGGTTTCCGGACGGGTCGACACTGCGGGACGTGCCCGGGCTGTTCAAGCTGGGGTTCATCTTCGACCCGTGGGGCACCCGCATCGAGATGCTGGAGGATCCGGAGACGCTCGGTTTCCATCACATCCATCTCAGCGCCAGCGATCCTGCTGAAACACTGGCCTGGTACCAGGCGGTCTTCGGCGGCGAGCCGGCGAGCCTGAAGGGACAGATTGACGGCCTGCGGTTCGAGGACGTGTGGGTGCTCGCCGCGCGGCACGAGGGCCAGGCGGCGCCGGCGACGACGGCGGGACGCGCGATCGACCATGTCGGCTTCGTCGTGCCTGATCTCGATGCCGCGGCCGACGAGATGCGGCAGGCGGGCGCCACGTTCCAGCAGGAACCGGCGACCCCGGAGAACGGACGCACCTCGGCGAAACGGGCCTTCCTGGTGGGTCCCGACAACGTGCGGCTGGCGGTGGTCGAGAGCGGCTGGGCCGGGGTGGTCGTCGAACGTGTCGAGGAGACGGCGACAGCAGACGCCGAGCCGTATACGACGCCGCGCACGCCCTGGGGCGAGCCCGATCTGCAGGGCGTCTGGACCGGCAATTCCGCGCATGGCATCCCGCTCGAACGCCCGGCCGGCGCCGATGACATCGGGGCGTTGACGGCGGAAGAGGCCGAGGCCCGGCGCGAGCGCGGGACGCTCGGCAGCATCTGGGGCTACGAGCGCGAGTGGCGCGACACGACCCTGGGGTACGTCAAGACCGCGCCGTCCACGCAGGTGGCGATGATCATCGATCCCCCGGACGGCCGGATCCCGCCGCGGACAGAGGAGGCGCAGGCGCGGGTTGCGGCGCGGCCCCGCGGCGGCCGGCCCGGCGGGCGGCGGTTGGCGGGGGGTCCCGAGGATCTCAGTCTCTTCGTCCGCTGCATCACGCGCGGTGTGCCGGGCATGATGATGCCGTCGATCTACAACAACGGTCTGCAGATTGTGCAGGGGCCGGGACACGTCGCCATCCAGAAGGAAATGATCCACGAGACCCGCGTCATCCCCACCGAACCCCGTCCGGCGCTCGGTGCGGACCTGACCAGTTGGTTGGGTCACATCCAGGGCCGCTGGGAGGGTGACACGCTGGTGGTCGAGACGACCCACTTCAACGGCCGGGCGCCCTATCGCGGGTCGAGCGAGAACCTGACGTTGACCGAGCGGTTCACGCGCATCGGCGAGACGGTCCTCGAGTATCAGTTCACGCTCGACGACCCGACGGTGTGGACCCGACCGTGGACCGGGATGTTCAGGTTCGACAAGGACGACGAGCAGTACGAGCTCGTCGAGTATGCCTGCCATGAAGGCAACTACGGCATGACCAACATCCTGAGCGGCGCCCGCGCCAGGGAACAGGAACAGGACGAGACATCTCCTCGGTAGTTCGTCGGTCAAGGTGCCACGGTTGCTGCGTTTCGTCGCCCGGCGCTCATGCACCGCCGCCGCCGTCGTCGCGCTGACGGCAGCCGTGGTAACTGCCCAGCCCGCCGGCGGCCGACCCGGGGTAACTGCGCCGATCGCCGTGGCGGTACCCGAGCGCGACGGCGGTGTCGCGGCCTCGACGTTGCAGCGTGCCGGTGGCGGCTTTGCCATCGCCGGGCGCCCCGTGACGACCGTGGCGCGCACCGCCGAGCCGCCGACCGTTGACGGCCGGCTGGACGATCCCGTGTGGCGCGGCGTGACGCCGATCACGCGGTTCGTCCAGACCACTCCGGTCGAAGGTGCGCTGGCCACGGAAGATACGGAAGTCTGGCTCGCCTACGACGACGACCAACTATATGTGGCCTTCTACGCACACTACAAGGACCCGGGCATCATCCGCGCGAACCGGTCCGACCGCGACCAGACGCGGGGCGATGATCAGATGTCGGTCATGTTCGACCCGTTCCTCGATCAGCAGCGGGCCTACCTGTTTTCGGTGAACGCGTACGGGGTGGCTCTGGACGGCATCGTCAACGCCAGCGGCGCGACGGGCCGCTCTCGCAGCAGTGTCGGGAGGTCGAGCAGCGGGTCCGGCGGTGGCGGGTCCAGATCGGGCGGGGGCGGCGGCAGCAGACGCGGCGGGTCCAGCACGAGTGGGTTCGCGATTCGCGGAGACCCGTCCTGGAACGCGCTGTTCGAGGTGCGCGGCGTGCTGGTCGCTGACGGATGGACCGCCGAACTGGCGATTCCGTTCAAGAGTCTGCGCTACCCGGCCCGGGCGGACGGGCAGCCTCACACCTGGGGCTTCCAGATCCACCGCAACATCCGCGACAAGTCAGAGTCTCTGGTCTGGTCGCCGGTTTCGCTCGACATCGCCGGCCAGTTGACGCAGATGGGGGTGCTGGACGGTCTGACCGACCTGTCCACCAGCCGCAACCTCGAGATCCTGCCAACCGTTACCGGCGTCCAGACCGGCGCGCTGACGACCGACGGGCACTTCGCCGAGGAAGACCCGTTGGGCGAGTTCGGGATAGGCGTGAAATACGGCCTGACCTCGAATCTCACGTTGGACTTCGCCTACAACCCCGATTTTTCGCAGATCGAGTCCGACCGGCCGCAGGTCGAGGTCAACCAGCGGTTCGCGCTGTTCTACTCCGAGCAGCGGCCGTTCTTCCTCGAGGGGCAGGAGATTTTCGCCGCCGCGACGCCGACCACCCTGGTCCACACGCGGACGATCGTCGACCCGCGTTACGGGGGCAAGCTCACCGGCAAGGTCGGCCGGACCACCGTGGGCGTCTTCATGGCCGACGACGAGGCGCCGGGACGGGTAGACGACTCCGACCCGGCGTTCGGACGCACCTCGCAGTCGTTCATCGGGCGCGTGCGGTATGACCTGTACGGCGACTCGTATGTCGGCGCGATCGCGACGGATCGGGAGTTCGTCGACGACTACAACCGGGTGGGCGGTGTGGATGGACGGCTGCGGCTGGGGCAGACCCACGCCGTGAGCTTCCTGGCCGTCCAGTCCGACCATCGTGACTCGATCGCCGGCGATCTGCGCGGCCCGGTCATCGAGGCGGACTTTTCACGACAGGCGCGCAAGCTGAGCTATGCGGTGTCCCACAGTCGGATCGATCCGGACTTCCGGACCGCGGTCGGTTTCGTGCCCCGGGTGGACATCCAGCGGACCGACGCGAACCTCCAATATCGCTGGTGGCCGGAGGGCGCGATCATCAACTGGGGACCGAGATTCACCTATCTTCGCAATTACAACCACGCCGGGGTGCTGGAGGACGAGCAGTTCCGGGGTGAGGTGGACCTCGAGTTCGTCCGCAACGTCCGCTTCGGCGCCGGCATCACGCGAGATCTCGAACGGTTCGAGGGGATCGATTTTCGCAAGACCGGAGCGTCGTTCTCCGGGCGTGTGAGCACGCGGATACTCACCGTGAACGCCAGCGTCAATCAGGGCGAAGGCATTCGCTATCTGGACGATCCGTTTCTCGGCCGTTCGACCCAGGGGACCGTCAGTGTGTCCTTCCGGCCGGTGTCGCGTCTGCGGACCGAACTGCGCACCGTTTTCAGCCGGTTCGTCGATCCGGGCGCCGAGGAAGCGATCTTCGACGTGAAGATCTTTCGCTGGCGCGCGACCTACCAGTTCACCGACCGGATGCTGCTTCGCCACATCCTCGAGCACGACACGTTCACCGGCACCGTGGGCAACAACGTGCTCCTGACCTATCGCGTGAATGCCGGCACCGTAGCGTTTCTCGGCTACGACGATCGCTTTCAGCAGGGCGACCTGATCGACAACGGGTTGTTCCCGACCACCCGGCTGGCGCGCACCAACCGCGCCTTTTTCGCGAAGATCGCATACCTGTTCAGGTACTAGTTCAGGTACTAGCAGCCCGGCCGCCGCGGTTCTGCGGTACACTTCCCGATTATGGGTTCGAGAGTCCGCTGGCGTCGCGTTCCGGCGCGGCGTAGCCGGACGATGGAGGGGAGGGGCGGATGCGCCGCGGCGTAGCGCTGTTCGCGGTGTGGTTCGGTGCGGCGGGTCTGGTCTCGCTGGAGGCCGGACGCACCGGCGCCGCCGGCCCCGGTCCGGGAACACCGGGCGCCGTGCCGGCTGCACTGCAGGCCGCCCCGGCCGCACCCGCCGCGGTCGAGTGGCAGCGGGCCTTCTTCGATCAGTACTGCGTGGCCTGCCACAACGACCGCACGTTGACGGCGGGGTTGTCGCTGCAGACGGTGGCGCTCGACGGCGTCGGGCAGGTTGCCGGCGACGTGGGCGTCTGGGAGAAGGTCATCCGCAAGCTCAGGGCGCAGTCGATGCCGCCGGCGGGGCGCCGCCGGCCCGAACCTGCCGGCTACGACCGCATGGCCTCCTGGCTCGAGGCGGCGATCGACGAGGTGGCGGCCGGCGCCCCGAATCCCGGACGTCCGGTGATCCACCGGCTGAACCGCGCCGAATACACGAACGCCATTCGTGACCTGCTGGCGCTCGACATCGACGGGCGCGACCTGTTGCCGCCCGACGATTCCGGCTACGGCTTCGACAACATCGGCGACGTGCTCTCGTTGTCGCCCAGCCTGCTCGACCGCTACATGATCGCGGCCGCCAGGATCAGCCAGATCGCCGTGGGCGATCCGGGTCTGCGGCCGGCGCACCAGTCCTACCGGATGCGCCCGACCCTCATTCAGGAGGGGCGGATGAGCGACGAGCTGCCGTTCGGGACTCGCGGCGGCATGTCGGTGCGCCACTACTTTCCGGTCGACGGCGAGTACCGCGTCAAGATCCGGCTGCAGCGGACGCATGCCAACCAGATCAAGGGGCTGGTCCGGCCGAACGACATCGAGGTGCGGGTCGACCGGGCGCTGTTCACCACGTTCACGGTGGGCGGCGAAGGTGTGATCAATCCCTGGGGCGCGGTGGCGTCGGCGTCGGCCTATGAACAGACGGCTGACGAGGGGCTCGCCTTCAGTCTCACCGTGCCGGCGGGGAGCCGCACGATCGGCGTGACCTTTCCAGAGCAGCGCGGGCTGCCGGAGGGTGTGCTGGAACCGCGCCTGTCGTCCGCCTCCTACGAGTTCGCCGGCGACCGCGACGCGTCGATGGCGGTCGACAGCATCGAGATCAGCGGACCCTATGACGGCGCGCGGCCCGACGCGACGCCGAGCCGGGAACGGATCTTCACGTGTCAGGCGGTCGGATCACCGGCCGCGGACGAGGCGTGCGCCTCGGAGATCCTCGCGGCGCTGGCGCGCCGCGGCTTTCGGCGTCCCGTTGATGGCGACGACGTCGAGGCGTTGCTGCGGTTCTACCGCAGCGGACAGGCCGACGGCGGCTTCGATCGGGGCATCCAGCGGGCGCTGCGCGCCCTGCTCGTGGACCCGGAGTTCCTGTTCCGGATCGAGCGCGAGCCGGCCGGCGTCGCTGCCGGCGCTGCGTATCCAATCACCGGCGTCGAGCTGGCGTCCCGGCTGTCCTTCTTCCTCTGGAGCAGTCTTCCCGACGACGAGCTGCTGGCGCTGGCCGAGGCGGGCCGGTTGAGCGAGCCGGAGACGCTGCGGGGCCAGGTGCGGCGCATGCTCGGCGACCCGCGGTCGGCGGCCCTGGTCGAGAACTTCGCCGGGCAATGGCTGTATCTGCGGAACCTGCCCGGGGTGAAACCGGACCCCGATGCCTATCCGGAGTTCGACGACAACCTGCGCGAGGCGTTCCGCACCGAGACGGAGCTGTTCATCGACAGTCAGATCCGCGAGGACCGCAGCGTGGTCGAGCTGCTGACGGCCGACTATACGTTCGCCAACGAGCGTCTGGCCGAGCACTACGGGATGGCGGAGGTGTACGGCAACCACTTCCGTCGCGTACCGCTCGCCGGCGGTCTCCGGTCAGGGTTGCTGGGGCACGGCAGCATCCTGACCGCCACGTCGTATCCCAACCGCACGTCGCCGACGCTGCGCGGGAAATGGGTGCTCGAGAACCTGCTCGGCGCTCCGCCGCCCGCCCCGCCGCCGGATGTGCCCGATCTCGAGGATAGCGATGGGGCCAGCCCGCGGTCGGTCCGGGAGCGTCTGGAGGTCCATCGCGCCAACCCGGTGTGCGCCAGTTGCCACGCCCAGATGGATCCGCTGGGTCTCGCGCTGGAGCCGTTCGACGCGATCGGCGGCATTCGCACCCATGACGGCGAGAGCGCCATCGATGCCTCGGCGACGCTCCCCGACGGGTCGTCGTTCGAAGGGCCGCAAGGCGTGCGGGCGCACCTTGTCGGGCAGGAAGCACGTTTCGTCTCGGCGCTGACCGAGAAGCTGTTGACCTATGGGCTCGGACGCGGGCTCGAAGACTACGATGCCCCCGCCGTGCGCCGGATCGTCAGACGCGCGGCGCCGGAGCAGTACCGCTGGTCGGCGCTCGTGAACGGTATCGTCGAGAGTGTGCCGTTCAGGATGAGGAGGTCGAGAGAGCCATGATCATCACCAGGATGCACCTGCCGCGACGGACGTTCCTCCGCGGGCTGGGTGCGGCGGTGGCGCTGCCGTTCCTTGACTCGATGGCGCCGGCGTTGACCCCGCTTCGCGCGACCGCCGCTGCGCCTGTGCGCCGGTTGGGCATCGTCTATGTCCCGAACGGTGTGTACATGCAGCACTGGACGCCGGCCGAGGATGGCCGCGGCTTCGAGTTGCCCGCCACGATGCAACCGCTCGCCGCCCACCGTGAACGGATGCTCGTCCTGAGCGGCCTGTCGAACAAGATGGGCGACGCCTGGCCGGGTGAAGGCGCCGGTGACCATGCGCGCGCCGCGGGGGCGTATCTCACGGGCGTGCATCCCAGGAAGACCGAGGGCGCCGATCTCAGGGCCGGGCTCTCGATGGACCAGATCGCGGCGAAGACGCTCGGCGCCGAGACGCAGCTTGCGTCGCTCGAGATGTCGCTCGAGTCGCGTGAGAACGTCGGGTCCTGCGACCCCGGCTATGCCTGCGCCTACGCCAACACCCTGTGCTGGAGCAGTCCGACCACGCCGCTGCCGATGGAGAACAACCCGCGGGTGGTGTTCGAACGGCTGTTCGGGGGCAACGAGAGCACCGACCCCGAGGCGTGGCGCGCACGCCGCGCGGAGGACCGCAGCATCCTGGACGCGGTGGGCGACAAGATCTCACGGCTGCAGGGCGACCTGGGCCGGCGCGACCGCCGCAAGCTGGATGAGTATCTGGAAGCGATCCGTGACGCCGAGCGCCGCATCCAGATGGCCGAGGCGCAGAGCGCACGCGAGCTGCCGGTCATCGACCAGCCGGCCGGCGTCCCCTCGACGTTCGAGGAGCACGCCCGGCTCATGTACGACCTGCAGGTGCTCGCGTTCCAGGCCGATCTGACCCGCGTAATCACGTTCATGGTGGGGCACGAAACCAGCCAGCGGGCGTATCCCGAGATTGGCGTTCCGGATGCTCATCACCCGTTGTCGCACCATGGCGGGAATGCCGAGAAGATCGAGAAGCTGATCAAGGTGAATCGCTATCACGTCGAGATGTTCGCCTACTATCTCGATCGG
Source organism: Vicinamibacterales bacterium (assembly GCA_965220695.1). Taxonomy (GTDB): domain Bacteria; phylum Acidobacteriota; class Vicinamibacteria; order Vicinamibacterales; family UBA8438; genus UBA9620. Next base: position 3,755,133 of record OZ244838.1, read on the forward strand.
CTGCAGGCGACACGGGACGGCGACGGCTCGTTGCTGGACCAGGCGATGATTCTCTACGGCGGGGGGATGAGCGACGGCAACGGCCATCTGCACCACGATCTGCCGACCCTGATCGTCGGCCGGGGCAACGGCACGATCCGGGGCGGTCGCCATCAGCGGTACGAGCGCGAGCAGGAGACGCCGGTGACGAACCTGTTCCTGAGCATGCTCGACACGTTGGGGGTGCCGCTGGACACCTTTGGCGACAGCACCGGGCGGCTCGATCCGCTGTCCCTCTGAGGTGCGGCGCATGGCGATCATGTCCGGCGCGCGGCGTGTGGGAGTCACGCTGCTGGCCCTGCTGCTGGCCGGGGGCGCGGTGCGCGCCGCGACCGAGGCGCCGCTCGTCGACGCCGCCGAGCGCAACGACGCCGGTGCGGTGACGGCGCTGCTCGCCGCCGGCGCCGACGTGAACGCCACGCAGCCGGACGGCGCCACGGCGCTGCACTGGGCGGCGCACTGGGACACCGTCGCCCTGGTAGAGCGCCTGCTGCGGGCGGGCGCCGACGCCAACGCGGTGAATGACCTGGGGCTGACCCCGCTGGCGGTGGCCTGCCGCAACGGGGCGTCGCGCATGGTGGGTGTCCTGCTCGACGGCGGGGCGGACGCGACGCTCGCCGAACCGAGCGGCGAGACGGCGCTGATGACCTGCGCGCGCACCGGGACCGTCGACGGTGTCATGCGTCTGCTGGCCGGCGGGGCCGACCCGCATGCTCGCGAGACCGCGAGCGGACAGACGGCCCTGATGTGGGCGGTGGCCGGCGGGCATACCGGGGCGGCGCGCGCCCTGGTGGCGGGGGGGGCCGAGATCGACAGGCGCTCGAGCGGCGGGTTCACCCCGCTCCTGTTCGCCGCCCGGTCTGGTGCGCTGGATGCCGCGCGGCTGCTCGTGGCGGCGGGCGCCGGCGTCAACGCGCTGGCTGGCGACGGCTACAGTCCGCTGCTGGTCGCGGCGGCGAGCGTCGACGCCATCACCGGCAGCGACTATCGCCTTGTCGTGGAGCCCAGCGAACACGAGGCGCTGGGCATCTACCTGCTCGAGCACGGCGCCGACCCGAACCAGTCCGACCAGTACGGCATGACGCCATTGCACTACAGCGTCGAGATGGGGAAACCGGCGTTGCTGCGCGCCCTGCTGGCGCACGGCGCCGACCCGAACCGGCAGCTTGCCAGTGGACTGCCGTTCAGGCGCGGCGATTACGTCGGCCGCGGGTCGTACAACGAGGCAACGCCGTTCTGGCTGGCTGCGCGGTCAGGGAATGTGGAGATGATGCGGGCGCTGCTCGACGCGGGCGCCGACCCGCTGCTGCCGGCGTCCCGCGGTGTCACGCCGTTGCTGGTCGCGTCCGGTCTGACCCAGAGCGATTCGCGCATGGCGGCCGAGTCGCGGCTGCTCGCCGCCGTCAAGATGCTGGTGCTGGAGGTCGGCGCCGATGTCCGCGCGGTCGATAGCGCCGGACAGACCACCGTGCATGGCGCCGCCAATGTATCGGGCGACGAGATCATCCGGTTCCTGGTCGCCCAGGGCGCCGACCCGCTGGCCGAGGACAACCGCGGGCGGACAGCCCTCGACGTGGCGACCCGCACGCTGCGCCCCCGCCCCGAGACCGCCGCGCTGCTGCTCGAGCTCGCCGCGGCGTCTCCCTGATGACGACCGTTCCGTCCGACCGGCCTATTTGAGCGCCGAATAATCGGTGGCGCTCAGCATGAAGACACTGGGGCGCTCGATCGGCACGTTGTACTTTGCCAGCAATTCGGTCCATTCGGGGTCGGCGGCGAACGCGGCCCAGACCTCCTGCCGATGAGCGCGGTCTCGATAGGCCAGCATCCACACCAGCATGTTCGGATTCTCGAGACTCTGCCAGACCGCGATCACCTCGGCGCCGTGTTTTTCGAAGATCGCGACCTCTTTCTCGCGGAAGCGCTGGTGCAGATCGTCGATGCCACCCTTGAAATTGCCGACACCGTCGCGCGCCGTATCGGCCGTGTACATGCGAATCTCGAAGCAACGCGAGTCGGCGGCCACGTTGCCCGACAGCTCTTCCGACAGATCGCCGGCCGGGCCGCAGGGCGCCGCCTGCGCGCGCGCCATGCCACTGACACTCAAACAAAGGACTACGGCGAATACAGCGTTACGCATGCGTCCATCCCTCTCTGAATTGGTTGCCGGCCCGACCACGTCCCGCTCGTCGCGCCCTGGCGGCCGGTTCCGGGTTCACATCAGGGCTGTATTGTACGCGCAGGGGCGCCCCGTGTGGGCACCCGTTTCCCGGTTGAGGTATCGGGCTGCCGAGAGGGCTGTCACGGCAGGGCGAAGATGAACAGGTTGTTGCCGCTGCTCGGGCTGATACCCGGTGTCAGGTGTCTGAGCCCGCCGGTGTTCAGCGAGTTGCCGGTGCTGACCGCGACATACTGCCGGCCGTCGACCGCGTAGGTCATCGGGAAGCCGGTGAGCGGTGAACCCAGGTTGATCTCCCAGAGCACCTCGCCGGTCTCGTGGTCGAGCGCCTTGAACCGGCCGGCGGCGTCGCCGCCGAATACCAGTCCGCCCCCGGTCGTGAGCAGCGACATCGTGAAGGCGTCCTGATCGTGGGTCCAGGTTGTTACACCGGTTTCCACCGAGATCGCCCGGATGGTTCCGAGCTGCGTCTCGCCCGGCGTGATCCGGGTCCGCACGTTCAGCGCATACCAGCCGTTGCCGGCCTCGGCCATCATCCGCCCGCAGGTGTGGCGCAGCGGCATGTACATGTGATTGGTCAGCGGGCTGTAGGCCCCTGCTTCCCAGTCCTTGCCGCCTTGCCACGTGGGGCAGGCCATGACTTCCTGGCCTTCGCCGGTGAACACCACTTCCGAGTTCTCGATGACCGCGCCGGTCGCGCCGTCGATGCTGCTGATCACGTTCTGGCTGACGCTTGGCGTGGCCCAGAGAAACTCGCCCGTCTCGCGGTCGAGCGTGTAGACGACACCGGTCTTGCCGGGAATGCCCGTCACGACCCGCCGCCGTTCGCCCGGCTGGAGGCGCGGGTTGATCCAGCTCACCGCGCTCGCGCTCGGCGCCACCGCAGTATCGACGAGCAGGCGTTCGAACGGGTGATCAAGGTCCCAGTGGTCGTTCAGATGCTGGTAATACCAGGTGATCTCGCCGGTGTCGGCGTCGAGCGCGAGCGTCGAGTTGTGGTAGAGGTGCCGGTTGTCGACACCGCCGACCAGGAACTTGGGGGCCGGCGAGGTCACCGAGGTGCCGATGTAGATCAGGTTCAGGGCCGGGTCGTAGCTCGGCACCATCCAGGCGCCGACGTGCCGGCGTTCCTCGAACGGCACGCCGCCCCAGGTCTCGTCACCCGGTTCGCCCGGCGCCGGGATGGTGCGCCGGCGCCACAGCTCTTGGCCGGTGGCGGCGTCGTGGGCGGTGATGACGCAGGCGTCCGGACCGGACTCGGGCATGCAGCCGCGGCCTGAGATGATCTTGCCGTTGGCGATGATGGGGCCGGACGACTGATGCGCCGGCAGTGTCGTGTAGTCGAGAATCTCCGTCTCCCAGACCAGCTCGCCGGTCGTCGCGTCGAGCGCGAACACGAAGTCGTCCGCGCTCGTGTCGATGATCAGAGTGTCGTGGATCGCGATGTTGCGGTTGATGCTGCTGAGGACGGGGCTGACGAACTCATCCAGATCATCGGGGTGGTCGCGCCGGTATTCCCACTGCAGATCGCCTGTGACCGCGTCGATCGCCTGAATGACGTCGCCCGGGTTCGGCATGTACATCGTGCCGTCGTAGACCAGCGGCGTGGCCTGGTTGCTGCCCTGGTTCAGCGCGCGGGTCCAGACCATCCGCAGGCGTCCCACGTTGCCGCGGTCGATCTGCTGCAACGGGCTGTAGCCCCAGCCGTCGAGCGTGCGGCGCCAGGTCAGCCAGTCGCCCGGTTCCGGGTTCTGGAGCATGGCGTCGGTCACCGGCGTGAAGTCGCCGTTCGATTGCGCGCCGGCGGGCGCCGCGCCCGCCAGCCAGAACAGCGCTGCGCCAAGGACGATCACCGGCAGGCGGTCGATGGGTCCACGGGTGTCATGCATTCGGTCGTCTCCCTCGGCCGCGCGAAAGGGCAACCACAAGGGTTGCCCCTACACGGTGCGGATCGGCGGAATGTCACCATACGCCGCGGCGGCGGGCCACCACGATTCCACGACCTGTGCGTAGGGGTGCCCCTCGTGGGCGCCCGCCACCGGGCAACCACCGGCCGCGCGAAAGGGCAACCACAAGGGTTGCCCCTACACGATGCGACGCGGCACCCGGGGTGACCGGGCCGGTCACCCCGGGTGTCGGTACGGGACGGGTTCTAATTCGTATTGCGGCGCTGTCCGGACGGCCGCTGGCCGAGCGCGCGCTGCATCACCTCGTACTGCACTCCCATGATGCGTCCGATCGCCTGGATCCAGTAGGCCGCGTTGTGCGCGCCGCCCATCTGCATGTAGTCGAACGGAATGTCCCGCTCCATCAGGATGCCGGCCAGCTCTCGAGCGCCGGAGATCAGCCGGTCCTCGGTGCCGCAATCGAGATAGATGTGCGGCAGTTGCTCATTCGACAGTCCCGCGACGATCGTGAACGGATCGTACGCGTCGGCGTCCTCCGCCGTCACGAACTCCTGGCCCTGCGGGGACCGTTCTTCCTGACTGCTGAAGCCGTCGATCCCGATCAACGGATTCGGCCGGCGGCGTTGCGCCGCCCGTGCGGCCTGTTGTTCGGCGGTGGGTTGCGGGCGCTGGCGCCCCGCCCGCTGCGGGCGCGGCGGCGCTTCCCCGCGCATGCGTCGGGCGATCTGACGGGCGTGCTCTAGCGCGCCGCTGGTGCTGCCGATCGAGATGAACATCTCGGGATTGCGCAACCCCAGCGTGATGGCGCCGTAGCCGCCCATCGACAACCCGGTGATCGCCCGGCCTTCCCGCCGCGCGATCGTGCGGAAGTTCCAGTCGACGTGGTTGACCACGTCCCTGATGATGTGGTCCTCCCAGTTGTTCGACTGTCCGCCTTCGTTGGCGGCCCAGTTGACGTACCAGGAGTTGCCGGCGTCCGGCATCACGACGATCAGGTCGTCATACAGCCCGGCGTAGAACGGCGTCCCGTTCGAGCGGCCCCAGGCGGTGTAGTTCTGCGTCAGTCCGTGCAGCAGATACAGCACCGGATACCGTTCGGTGGAGGTCTCGTAGCCGCGCGGCAGCACGATGTTGTATTTCATCGTGCGGTCGACCGCCGGACTGAAGAACTCGACGGTCCCGAGCTCCAGGTTCTGGGCCGCCGCCGGCGCCGCGAGTGTTGCGACCACCCCGGCGAGGAGTGCCGTTCGCACGATTCTCTGCATGTTCATATTGGTCAGTCTCATTCCTGTTCCTCCACACGGGCGCCGGCCAGCATGAGCGGCATCGAGTAGTTTCCCTCATGACAGGCATATTCGAACATCGGTTCCGGATTCAGCACCAGCGGCACCGACGCGGTCCAGGGGCTCGTCCAGGTCTCCGGGTCGGTCACCGTGAACTCGTAGACGAGGGTGCCCTCGTCCATCCGTGTGAACCGTTCGACCAGCCGCATGCTCTCGGTGGTGTTCCGCCACCGCCGCTTCGCGGCGAAGTTCCGTGTCTCGACGACGAGCGTGTCGCCTTCCCAATACCCGCGCGAATCGCCGGACCATTGGCGGACGTCGGGGTCGAGCCGGGGACGGCCGTCGAGCGGCACGATGCGCGCCGTGTTGACCATCTCGGTCATGATGACCACGTGGTCGGGGGTCTGGAACACCTGGACGTTGTTGTTGTACGCGCTCGGCGTGAACGGCGGGCCGGCGTTGAAGCCCAGAATGCACCGCACCCCGCTGCTGAAGTCGACCCAGGAATCGGCGGGGTGCTCGCTCGCGTACTCCCGCCGGGCGGCGGCGCGCTCGCGGCCCGCGGGGGTTTGCGACGGCATCCGTCCGTTCGGCGGATAGACGATCAGCGACGTGCGCCGAGTCCCGACGGTCTTCAGCCCCCGGTCCAGCCAGAAGTTGTTGTAGCCGCCGACGCTGCCGCCTGCCTCGGTACGACGGGCGTCCCGGTTCCACAGCCGGGCATCGCGTTCGACCGCTGCCTGCTCGCGCTCGGCCGCCTCTTCCTCGGTCAGGAACTCCTTTTCAGCCAGGTCTTCAGGTCGCTGCAGCGGGGTGATGCTGCGGAAATCCCATACCCCCTGCAGGTCCGGTTGCCCCCATGTGGTGCGCGGCGCGGAGTCTTGCGCGGCCGCGGGCGCCGCGGCCAGCGACAACACGGCAACCACAACCGCGACGATTTGTAACGACGCGTGAAGTCGACGGTTCATCTGAACCCTCCCTTGAATGCAGGTGCGTTCGCCAATCATACCGCGGTCTGCCGCTGCCGGCTGACTTGTCTCGCCTGATTTTTCGCGCAGCCGGTAGATGGATACAATGGCGCAGGCTCGTATGCCTGAAGAGAGGAACAGGCCGATGGCGCGAACAGTCGAGTGGTACTACCACCGCAACGGTTGAACCAGTTGCACGCGAGCTTCCAGGTTTCTGGAGGCCAATCGGATCACCGTGACGGAGACGGTGCCGGCGAGCCGAAAGCTGCAGGACGCCGACGCCAGAGCGTTGCTGCAGGATGCCGCGACGCTCATCGTGTCCAAGGGGCGGCAGGTGCGTCGGTTCACGGTCGGCGGCAGCACTCCCGCCGATGCCGTTGCCGCCATGCTCGGCCCCACCGGCAATCTGCGTGCGCCGGCAATCCGGGCCGGGACGACGCTGCTCGTCGGTTTCAACGAGACGGTCTTCGCCGAGGTGTTCGGCTGATCGAGGCAGGCCGGGCGGCTACAGCGCCAGTAGTTGCTTCAGGTAGCGTCCGGTGTGGCTGGTCGCGTGCCGTGCCGCGACGTCCTCCGGCGTGCCCTCGGCCACGATGGCCCCGCCGTTCTTCCCGCCCTCTGGTCCGAGATCGATGATCCAGTCGGCGGCGCCGACCACGTCGAGGTTGTGCTCGATGACGACCACCGTGTTGCCGCCCGCGAGCAGCCGGTCGACGATGGCGAGCAGCCGGTCGATGTCGGCCGGGTGCAGGCCGGTCGTCGGCTCGTCCATGACGTAGACGTTGCCGGTCCGGGTCAGCTCGGAGGCGAGCTTGAGGCGCTGGGCCTCGCCGCCCGACAGAGTGGACAGCGACTGGCCGAGGCGCAGGTAGCCGACGCCGACGTCGACGAGGAGCTGCAGCCCGCGCGCGATGGCCGCGTGTCGTTTCTGCGCCCCGCCGACCGACGTGAAGAAGGCGTGGGCGTCGGCGACGGTCATCTCCAGGACGTCGTGGATGGAACGGCCGTGGTAGGTCAGCTCCAGGACGTCATCCCGGTATCGCCTGCCCTCGCATACCTTGCAGTCCAGGCGGACGTCGTCGAGGAACGACAGCTCGACCTCCAGGAAGCCGCGGCCCTTGCACTCCGGGCACGAGCCCTTGGAATTGAAGCTGAAGAGGGCGGGGGAGACACGGTTGGCGGCGGCGAACGCCTTGCGGATGGGGTCGAAGACGCCGACGTAGGTGGCCGGGTTGGAGCGGGACGAACGTCCGACGGGCCGTTGATCGACGACCACGACCTCGTCACGGCGGTTCTCCTCACCACGGCTTCCGTCCTCACTCCGGCCTGTGTCCCCGCGCCGCGGTCGGAGAGTTGCGACGAGCTCGGTCACGAGCGAGCTCTTGCCGGACCCGGCGACACCGGTGACGCACGTCAACACGCCCTTCGGGATTCGGACGGAGAGGTTGAGCAGGTTGTTGGCGCTCGCGTTCTCGATGCGCAGCGAGTCGCGGAACGGCCGGCGGCTCCGGCATGGCCGGGTCGACCGTTGGCGCAGGGCGCGCGACGTCGCGCCGTCGGCGAGCAGCAGGTCGTCGAGGCGGCCGGCGAAGACCAGCTCGCCGCCGCTCTCGCCCGCGCGCGGGCCGATGTCGACGATCCAGTCCGCCGCGCGGATGACGGCCGGGTCGTGCTCGACGACGAGTACGGAGTTCCCCTTGTCGCGCAGGCGGCGGAGCATGGCGATGAGGTGGTCGATGTCGCGCGGATGGAGCCCGACCGTCGGCTCGTCGAGGATGTAGATGAGATCGACCAGATCGCAGTCGAGCTGGCGGGCCATCTTGACCCGCTGGCTCTCGCCGCCGGACAGCGTCGGGACGCCGCGGTTGAGCGAGAGGTAGCCGACACCGATGTCGATCAGGTGCCGCAGCGTCCCGCGCATGCGGGTGACCAGCGTCGCCACGACGTCGCGGATCGGTTCGTAGTCGTCCCGCTTCACGAGGCTCTCCAGCACGCGGTCCAGCTCGGTCAGTTCGCACTCGACGAGCCGGGCGATCGTCAGGCCGCCGGCCAGCTCCACCGCGAGCGACGTACGGTTGAGCCGGGCGCCGCCGCAGTCGGGGCACATCCGCTCGGTGAACAGCCGCCGATAAGCTTCCCGCACCGTACCCGGGATCTGGTCCTCGTCCTTGTCGACGTGAAGTCGTTCGAGCTTGCGCGCCACGCCGTCGAAGGTCCGCTCGTAGGTCATGCCCTGGTGGGCTTTTTCGATCCGCACGCCGTCCGCCCACAGCAGGCGCTCCCTCTCGTCCGCGGTGAACCGGTGGAGCGGCTTGCGTACCGGGACCACCCCGCTCTGGACGATCTCCCGCCAGTACCACTTGCCGATGTCGTAGGACGGGTGCCGGATGGCGCCTTCCTCGATGCTCCGGTCGCAGTCGAGCAGCTTGTCGACATCGACGGTGATGCGCCTCCCCAGGCCCCTGCAGGCGGGACACATGCCGTCCGGATGATTGAAAGAGAAGCGGTGCGACCAGCCGGCGAACGGCCGGCCGCAGCGCGAGAAGAGCATCCGGAGGTAGGTGTAAATCTCCGTTACCGTGCCGACGGTGCTGCGGCTGGTGGCGCCGAGCCGCTTCTGGTCGATCACGATGCAGGGGGAGATGTTCCGGATGGCGTCGACCGGCGGCCGGGTGAGCTGGGGCAGCCGGCGGCGGGCGTAGGTGCTGAACGTCTCGACGAGCTGGCGCTGCGCCTCGGTGCAGATGGTGTCGAAGACGAGCGACGACTTGCCGCTGCCGCTCACGCCGGTGACCGCGACGAGCCGGCGCTTCGGCAGGTCGACGTCGAGGCCCTTGAGGTTGTGCGTGCGGGCGCCGCGAATCTCGATGGGTGTCACCGAGCCGCCGTCCTCGAGCATGTTCTCCCTCGTCCCCGCTCCCGCGCGCCGCGCGCGAACCGGCAGAATGTCACCGTATTCGAGTCGCATTCCCGATGGTGGATCATGCACCGGATCGGTGCACGGATGGCGGCGGACCTGGTGGCGCGGTGCGTTGCCTGATCATGCCGGCCGGCCGTGTTCCTGTGCGACGAGTGCCAGCGCTTCGTCGAACGCGGCATCTCGGGACCACGGGCCGAGCCGATGACCGGCGTGCTGATCGATGTGGGAATTGGGTGCCGAGTCAGCCTCGGTTACACTCTCTGGCCAAAGGGAAACACCGGAGGGTGCGAACCGCGCAACCGGGCGCCATCCTCTCGCCGACGACGCGCCCCCAGGGCGGAATGAACCTCCTGTGAGCAACGCTGACCTGCACTGGATCGCCAACTACATCTGGGGCATCGCCGACGACGTCCTGCGCGACCTGTACGTGCGCGGCAAGTACCGCGACGTCATCCTGCCGATGACCGTGCTGCGCCGACTGGACGCGGTTTTGGAGGGCAGCAAGAAGGCCGTGCTCCACATGAAGGCCACACTGGACGTGGCCGGTGTGGTCGAACAGGACCCGGCGCTGCGGCAGGCGGCGGGGCAGGCGTTCTACAACACCTCGAGATTCACGCTGCGCGACCTGCGCGCCCGCGCCAACCGGCAGCAACTCAAGGCCGACGTCGAGGCGTATCTCGACGGCTTCTCGCCCAACGTGCAGGACATCCTCGACAACTTCGAGTTCCGCAACCAGATCCCGCGGTTGTCCAAGGCCGACGCTCTGGGCACGTTGATCGAGAAGCTCACCTCACCCGACGTCAACCTGAGCCCGGCCCCGGTCAAGAACGCTGACGGAACCGTCAAGCACCCCGGCCTCGACAACCATGGCATGGGCTCGATCTTCGAGGAGCTGGTACGCCGCTTCAACGAGGAGAACAACGAGGAAGCAGGCGAGCACTGGACTCCGCGCGACGCCGTGCGGTTGATTCGGAATCTGACCGATCTGGTCCGGGAAGCTCCACGAAGCGATGACCGAACTGCTGCCGGGCGCCATGCTGATCGGGTTCACGGGAACGCCGTTGCTGAAGGCGGACAAGCGGCGCAGCATCGAGACGTTCGGCCCGTACATCCACACCTGATCGTCGTGGACAAGCTGCTGACCGGCTTCGACGCCCCGCCGGCGACCTACCTCTACATCGACAAGCCGATGCAGGACCATGGCCTGTTCCAGGCGATCTGCAGGGTCAACCGCCTCGACGGCGAGGACAAGGAATACGGCTACGTCATTGACTACAAGGATCTTTTCCGGTCGCCGGATTTGCCGGCACGAGCCAACTGCCGGGCGATGACCGCACGAGGTCACATGCCTCTGGCCACGTACCGAACGCCGCCCGCCTCATGATCCACGATCTCCATTTCCGCAACGAGCTGGCGCGACCGGAGGGTCGGCAAGGTCGAGGCCGAAATACCGCAACACGAACATCATGCAGGGTTTCGTTCTCGGTAGCTTGCGCTTCATCGTTGAGATAATCCACCATCTCCGGAAACCTGCGATGCCTTCCGGTGTCGGGGTGTTTCCAATAGCTCTTTTCTCCATGACAGGTCAGCAACAGGCAACCCACCTTGCGATTCGCGTGTCGCTTGGACGAAGTGCAACCTGCCTCGATTTCAATACGTATCACTGCGGGCGACAGCCAGGCAGGGGCAAAGGCGTAGCCAATGCGCCCCGCGGTCGACCGTCAGGGCAGGCGCAGCGCGGCGAGCGACCCGGGCAGGTCCGGGCCGGCGACCTGCACCAGGATGTACTGCCGGCCCCCGTGCAGATAGCCCATCATGCCGTACTGGCCGGAGGCGGGCAGCGCGGCCGTGCCGAGCCGCGCGCCGGTTCGCTTGTCCAGGGCATGCAACCGCGGCGCGCCGCCGATGCCCTCGGCCGTGATCACCAGCGTCCGGGTGACCATCGTGACCGGGTGCGACGTCCGTCCCGTGTTCGGCAGCGCCACGCCCCGCAGGGCCGGGTGGTCGCGGATGCGGTCGGGGGTGTCGCCGTTCGGCGCAGCCCAGAGCTGTTCGCCGGTGTTCATGTCGATGGCGACGATGCGGCTGTAGGGCGGCTTGTAGATCGGCAGGCCCTGCGGCCCGCGGAAGTCGCCGCGGTTCAGGACCGCGAACTCGGCGATGCTCGTGCCGGTCGTCTTGATGTCGTCCGGCGCGTCGATGGCCGCACCCGGCACGATGTTCTCGGACCGGCAGCCGCGCTGGGTCGAGACATAGAGAATTCCGGTCTCGGGGTCGGCCGACGTCGGCCCGAAGATGTTCGAGGCGCCGCTCGGGCAGCTCACGAACGACCGCAGCCCCGACGGATGCCCGCGCTGAATCGGCGGATTGAAGATGGGCCCGATCCGGTAGTTGCGGACGATCTCCAGCGCCTCGGCCCGCAGCGCGGGCGTGAAATCGATGAGGTCGTCCTCGGTGAGCCCCTGCATCTCGAACGCCGCCGGTCGCGTCGGCATCGGCTGCGTGGGTGAGAGCCGCTCGCCCGGCACCTCGGACTGCGGCACCGCTCGCTCCTCGATCGGCCAGATCGGCTCGCCGGTCACGCGGTCGAACGTATACGCCCATCCCTGCTTGGTCGTCTGGACCACGATCTGACGCGGCCGGCCGTCGACGGTCACGTCGAGCGCCACCGGCGCCGTCGGGTTGTCGAAGTTCCAGATATCGTGATGCACCGTCTGGAAGTGCCAGACCCGCTCGCCGGTCTCGACTTCGAGGGCGATGACGCTCGTGCCGAACAACCCGTCGCCCGGCCGGAACCCACCGTAGAAGTCGATGGTCGGGGGGTTGGTGGGCACGTAGACGAGGCCTCGTTCCGGATCGGCCGAGATCGGCGCCCAGGAGGACACGTCGCCGGTCCACTGCCACGCGTCGTTCTCCCACGTCTCGTGACCGAACTCGCCGGGGCGGGGAATGACGTGGAACGTCCACTTGCGCTCGCCGGTCCGTGCGTCGTAGCCGAAGAGGTCGCCCGGCACGTTCTCGATGCGGGTCTGGTTGTAGCCCTGCTCGGCCGAGTTGCCGACGACCACCACGCCGTTGACCACGATCGGCGGGGACGAGCTGGTGATGTGGCCCAACTCGCGCGGGATGCCGAAGTCGGGGTCGTAGGCGCCGTCCCAGCTTTGCCAGGGACCCCAGTCGGCGATCAGGTCGGGGAGCAGGTCGACGACGCCGGTCCCCGGAAACCCCGGCAACGGCACCGGGGCGCCCCAGTTCTCGAGCGGCCGGCCGGTCGCGGCATCGAGCGCATGGAGAAAGAAGGCGGGGCTGATGACGTAGATGACCCCGCGCCCATCCACCTCGGCATAGGCCACGCCCTTGCCGTAGCCGTTGCGCATGCCGCGATCGAAGCGGGTGGTATGCGGCTCGCGGTAGGTCCAGAGCGTCTCGCCGCTCGCCGGATCGATCGCGACGACCGTGCGGCGCTCGCCCGCGACCGTGTAGAGCACGCCGTCGACGTAGACCGGGGTCGCGCGCGACACCCCGAGCGCGCCCGGCCCGAAGTTGTCGCCGCGCCAGACCCAGGCCACCTCGAGGTCCTCGAAGTTGTCGGCGGTGATCTGATCGAGGGCCGAGTATCGGGTGTGCGCGGCATCCCCGCCGATGAACCGCCACTCGCCCGCGGGCGTTCCCTGGTCCTGCGCGGTGGTCCCGGCCGGCGCCAGCAGGAGACCGCCTATCGCCATCGCGGCGACCACGCCGGGCGGCACTCCACCCTCACGGCGCCGCGCGATCGTGCCCTGCATGTGCTGATCCTTCCTCGCCGGCGGTCGCACGAGCGCTACGGACGCTCCACGATCTCCATCAGGCGCAACGCCGGCAGCTCGGCCGGCAGCGGCATCTCACCTGCCGGGTATCCATTCACCTGAAGCAGATAGGCCACCAGCGACGCGTACTCGCCGGGACTGAGGCTTCCCGGATCGCCCTCCGGCATCAGCGTCGAGATGGAGTCGAAGAGATCGCCGACGGTCCGGCCGACCCAGCTTAACCTGAATCGACCGCCCGAGAACTCGGTGGTGTCGTGGCAGGCGGCGCAGACCCGGTTGAAGGTGCGCTCGCCGCCGGACGCCTGGGCCGGCGTGAAGACGCCGTCCAGCACCGAGCCGCCCGACGGCCCGCTCGCGGCGCCTTGCGACCAGCCACCCGCAAGCCCCGCGCACACAGGCGCCGCCGCCGGCCGCGCGCCACCGACCCGGACCACGCTGAGGACCAGCGTCACGGCCACCACCGCGGACGCGAACGCACGCATCTTCAACTCGTTCTCCCGAACCACGGCCCCCGACAAGCTCGCGCATCATCGTCGATACGGGCGACCGGCGCAACAGCGCCCGGCTCGTGACGGTCCGGTGAGCATGACGGGGGTGACGGCGGGCGATGCGTCCAACGTGCGCCCGCTCGCCGATGGCGGTCGACCTGACCGGCCGTTCGCGCCCCGTTGACAGCATGATGGGTTGGCGGTCCATGATGGGCCGTGGGAGCAGCCGCGACACGGCACACGGAGACATGTCAAGGAGGACAGCAATGGGTCGACCAGTCGTCCATTTCGAGATCGGGTGCCGCGACAAGGAGCGCACCGAGTCGTTCTACACCAACCTTTTCGAGTGGTCGTCGACACCCTACGGACCCGCGGGGGCGCAGATCGATACTGGGGCCGGCCGTGGCGTGAATGGGCACATCACGAGTCTCGGCCACGAGCCGCACAACTACGTGCTGTTCTATGTCGAGGTGGACGACATTCCGGCGTATCTCGAAAAGGCGACCGCGCTTGGCGCCACGGTGATGGTCGGCGACACCGAGATCCCGGGCACCGACTCACGGTTCGCGTGGGTCATGGATCCCGAGGGCACTCTGTTCGGGCTGTATTCGTCGGCCGGGTAGTCACTCCCCGGTCGATCGACGAACGGCGCCCGCCACGTGTGCGACAAATTGAAACTGCAACTTTCAATTTCACACACGTCCGCGATCCAGCGCACGATTGCATCCACGACGTCGGACTCGCAAGCTCTCTCCTCGGCATCGACAGCGGGTGATACCGGCGCCGTGCTCGCTCCGGGGTCGAATAGCAGGGTTACTATCGCGACGGCGCCGGGAACCGGGCGATCCTGGTGCCTTCGGCGACGCCGCCGACCCAGATCTCGTCTCCCACCTGGATGGCGACGGTCCCGAGAATCAGCAGGTCGTTCGAGGGATACCGGACGACCTCCTCCGCCGTGAAGCTCTGCAGGTCGACCTGCGACACCCGCGACGTGACGCCGTCACACTGCCCCTGCCGGATGCAGGCGCCGATCGACGCACGCGTCGGTCCGAGATGACCGGCGGCCAGCAGCGTCTCGCCGGGACCCCAGCGGACGTTGTCGATATGAAAGCCGACCTCCACCGCCTCCTGCTCGACCGGGCTCCGTCCGCGCGACAGGCGGATCAATGCCTGGCGGCCGTAGCCGCCGACGTAGAACCACTGCCCGTCCCGCGAGATCTCCAGGCCGTTGGGACCGATGTCCTCGCTGCCGGGGACGCGGCTCCACCCGCCGCCGGTCGTCCATTCCCAGATGTCGCGCGTCCGGGGGCTCGTCGCCGCGAAGCCGCCGTCCGGCAGCGCGACCACCGAGTTCAGCGCGAGCTCCTCCGGCGCCACCGCGCAGCCGACCCAGGTCAGCGCAGGCCTGCCGCCGCCGGTGTCGACCTCGAATACCTCGATCGCTTCCCGCTCGCCGTGGCCGACGACATACAGCGTGTGCCGGCCGCCGTCGCCGGGGCTCAGATACAGACCATGCGGTCTGAACTGCCGCGACACCGGGCCCGGGCACGCCCCATAGGTCGTGGTGTCGTGCCGCGCCTGCGCGATCCCGGTCGGAAAGACCACGGTCGCGGTGTGGTCGCGGGTGTCCGCGACATACAGGTGACCTTCATCCACCATGCTCGAGACGATGACCCAGGGCGAGCTTGGAACGGGGGCCAGATCTTCCGGGCTCGGCGGGCCGCACAGGAACCGGACCTCGCCGTCCGGTTCGCATTGCGCGGCGCCGGGCGCGGCCGCACCCAGCAGCAGGAGTCCGAACGTGCACGCGCCGGCAATTGCTGGCATCCTCATGTCATCTCCTCGCGGTCAGTTCCGGGTCGGCAGGGTTAGTCGCATTGTGCTCGTAAGGTATTCATAACACGTAACTTGCTGTCAACAGTCCGGCCGTGCTTCTCTCGTTGTTTCCCTCATTGTAGACCGGAATCGACGGGACCCTCGAAGCCGTCTGCGGACCGCATCGTGCTCAGCGCGTGCTTCAACCACGGCCGTCGTGGTTCTGACCACGCTCTCCGACTTCGGCCAGCCGCAGCCGCCCCGCGGGACGGACGGGCCAGCCGGGCGCACCGCCATTCTCGGTGCGACGCGGGGTGTTACCACGGGCTGCCAGCTCGTCAGCACTGGCAATATCGAATGAACAATCAGGTTATCTCTATGAGGTATGCCTGATATGTCATCGGAGGGGCACGATTTGGCGATAAAATACCCGCCAATACGGGGGAAAGTGCTTGGACCGCGCACGCACACATTGAAACGACGACGTAGTGTAGTTTTGTCTTTGGACAAAAATTATTTGTTATTCCCTGCCGGCACGGAGCAACGGTCGGGGCCGCACAGGCGCGTGATCGCGATAACGGCCACTGACCAACCGATGCGCTGTCTGGGCTTGGTACGGCAACCGCGAGTGCGTGCTGAGCACGCGCTGCTGCTGCCGGGAGGGGGTCTCCCGGTTCACTCGCCCCATCCAGGAATGGTTCGACGATGTCGCTGCGGTCGTCGGCGACTCGCGGGCGGCGCTTCCGAGCGCCCTCTAGCCGAGCGTCGCAGGTGTCGGGAGCGACCCTGTACCTTCTGAATCACCTTGGGCGGATAATCGCGTGAAGTCGGGCAGGCCGCCCCGGCGAGCGGTCCTCTGCGAGCGGCTCGCCGAGCGCAGAACGCCCGCGCGAAACCGGGCCGGTCACGGGTAAAATCCGGGCGAAACCTGGTACCACCTGCCCATGCTCGAGATCAAATGGCGTTGCCGCGATAACGTGCGTCTGGAGCCCGGCGCTGACGGCGTCGTCTCGCTTGTCGTGGATGGCGAATCGACGCTCCCGCTGCACACCCCCTCAGCCTCGACGGCACAGCGCCTCGCGGGTCTCAATGACGGGCTTGCCGACCGCGCCCTCGCCCCACCGGCCGGGGACGCGCACGACCCCCAGGCGTCCGCGCTGCTGCTCTATCTCAGGGAGCGACTCCGACTCCTTGGTCTGCTGGTCGCCGACCTGCTCTGGCACGAGCGGCTGTTGGCCACCCTGCGACCCCTGTCGCGCGAGTTCAATCCTGCCGTTGCGCCGACGTCGCGCGCCCGGGGCTCGAGAAGCTGGCAATTGTCGCGGTTCGCCTTCTTGCGGCGCGACGGCTCGAGCCTGGTCCTCGAGAGCCCGGAGGCGCCCTGTGATGTCCTGATCCGGGACCAGGACCTGGTCGGCTGGCTGCATGAGGCCGCCGGGCCGGTGACACCGGAACCGGGTTCGATGCAGGCCGAGGTGCTGGCCCTGCTGGCCAGTCTGGCATTCGTTGACGATCCGGAACTCGACGAGCCGGCGGCGCGCAAGATGTGGGAATTCCACGACCGTCTGTTCCACCACAAGGTCCAGCGTGAGGACGACGCCGCCCCCTTCGGCAACACCTACCGCTTCAGCGCACGTGCATCGAGCCAGGACTATGACCAGCTTCCGCCGCCCGCGGCGATCCGGGCGCCCTACGACGGGGACACCATCGCGCTGCCGGTACCGGCGGCAACGGAGAGTCAGCGACTGTTCGACGTCATGGAAACGCGACGCTCGCAGCGGGACATGGGCGACCGGCCGGTCAGTCTCCCGGAGGTGGCGGCGTTACTGTATCGGGTTGCCAGAATCACCAAGATGACGCCGGGGACGATGCAGGAACTTCTGCTGAGGCCATATCCTTCCGGCGGCGCCATCCACGAACTGGAATTCTATCTGGCGGTCCGCACGTGCACGGGCCTGGCGCCCGGGTTCTACCACTACCGCGGCGCCGATCATGCCCTGACCAGTCTCACCGGCGCGTGCAGCGCCACGGCCGCCATGATCGACTGGTGCGCACAGTCGTGGGGCCGGGCGAACCGACCGCCGCAATGTCTCGCGGTCCTGTCATCGAGGCTGCCGCGGTTGTCCTGGAAATACGAATCGATCGCCTACAGGCTGTCGTTGTTGAATGCCGGCTGCGCGCTGCAGAGTCTGTACGTGGTCGCGACCGACCTCGGCCTGAATGGCGCGGCCAGCGGCGCGTCGCAGCCGGATCTGTTTGCCCAGGCGACCGGCGTCTCGTCGTGGGAGGAAACCAGCATTGCCGAATTCGGCTTCGGCAGTCGGCCCGACGACGCCTGACGACGCTGATCATAGAATGTGCAGTTGAATGGATATTCGAACAGGTGCGTGCTGGCGGAGACCGGAACTAAAGGAACGTGCAGTTGAATGGATATTCGAACAGGTCCGTGCTGGCGAAGACCGGAACCAAGGAACCTACAGTTGTGCAATTGATATTCGAACAGGTGCGTACCGGCGGCGACCGGAACTTCGGGTACCTCGTCGGTGATCGGCACGCGCGGCGCGGCGTCCTGATCGACCCCTCGTACTCGCCCGGCGTGCTGGCTGAGCGGGCCGCGGCCCAGGGGCTGACGGTGACGCACATCGTCAATACGCATGGGCATCCCGACCACACCGAGGGCAACGCCGAAGCGGTGCGCCTCACCGGCGCCGCGGTCGCCGCGCATCCCGGGTGTCCCAGCGATCCGGACCTCCCCCTCGGCGACGGCGACCGGCTCCCGGTCGGCGCACTCGCGCTCGAATGCCTGCACGTCCCCGGTCATGCCGCCGATCACGTGGTGCTGTACGAACCCGCGCACCGTCTGCTGTTCACCGGGGATCTGCTGTTCGTGGGGAAGGTGGGAGGCACGCAGAGCGACGCTGACGCCGCGACCGAGTGGACCAGTCTGCGGCGCGTGCTCGACACGTTTCCCGACGACGCCACGGTCTGGCCGGGACACGACTACGGTGTCCGGCCAAGCTCGACGCTCGCGATCGAGAAGCGAACCAACCCGTTCCTGCTGTGCGGCGACCTCGACGCGTTCCTTGCGCGCAAACGCGACTGGCCCGTGTTCAAGGCAACGCACGGGCTGAAGTAGCCCGGCGGCGGCGCTCGACGCGGCGGCCGGCGCGTCACATCCAGAGCATCGACACGGCGCAATCCCGCCGGGAATGACGCGGTCGCCTCACGGTTTCCTGCGGCCCGTCCAGGTCCCCCGCGCCACCGCCGGGACGAACGTGTCGAGTCCGGCCGGTCGGAACGGCAGCGTCCGCCCCTGCTCGGCGCTCATGTAGGCGGTCATCAGCAGCTCGACCACCTCGACGCCATCGTCGAACGTGACGTCCGGCGTCTCCCCGCGCAGGAATGCCCCGACCATGTGCCGGTTCTCGGCGGTGTAGCCGTACTCGGACGTCTCGTCGACGACGACCGGCATCAATCCGATGTCGGCGTTCTGCTTCTCGACCAGGTCCTCGCCCGCCGCGCCCCGCACCTCGCGGCTGAAGAACAGCTTCACGCCGCTGTCGAGCGAATTGACCGACATCGAGTATTCGGGGCCGAGCAGCTCCATGGTCAATCGCAATCCGGCGCCGACGTAGTTCCACGACGTGCTGGCCGTGCCGACCAGCGGCATCCCGTCTTCCGTCTCGTACTCGATCGTGACGCTGGCGAAGTCCTCGGCAGGGTGCGCGTCGTAGTCGACCTCCCTCCCCATCGTCCGCCGCAGCCGGGCGCTGTAGTCGGGGCGAGTCCATTTCAGCGAGGCGATATGTCCGGTCACCCGCCGCGGGCTGATCGAGGCCCGGGGCGCGCCGGGCGCCGTCAGCAGATGCCGCACCACCTCGACCGAGTGGCACGCCATGTCGTTCAACGCTCCACCGCCCTGCAGATCCCCCCGCCAGAACCACGGCGCATGGGGTCCGCTGTGCTCCTCGGCGGCGCGGGCCAGGTACGGCCGGCCGGTCAGGGCGGCGCCGCGCCGCCACAACAGCTCGCGCCCGCGGGTGACCGGCGGCGCGAAGAGCTGGTTCTCGAGGTAGCCGTGTCTGAGACCGGCCTCAACCGCAAGCGCCCGCATCCGCTTGGCCTCGGCGACGGTGCGCGCCAGCGGTTTTTCGCACGCGACGCCATCGAGCGACGCGCCGGCCTTGACGGCGGCGCAGATCGCCTGCATGTTGGCGATGCGCGCCTGGTTGGGCCCGCACAGCCAGACGGCGTCGATCGAGGGGTCGGCCACCATGGCGTCGATCGAGGGAAACGCGCGCGCGTCCCCCACGCCGAGCTCGCGCGCCAGGGCGGCCGACGACTCGGCATGCGCCCCGCACGGGCTCCAGCAGCCGCGCACGTCCGCGTCACGCACGCCGACCAGCGACCGTGTATGAAAGCGGGTGATGAACCCGCTGCCGATGAATCCGATGCCGAGCCGCTGAGGGGTCACGCTGCCGACAGGCTAATGCACCGCGCGCAGCGGCTCAAGCTCGCACACCACTCGGAGGCGGTACAATGGGGTCGCGATGACGCTGCTGGCCAATTGCCGTCCACGCGCGTCGATCGCCGCCCTGGCGCTCGCGGCCGGACTCGCGGGCTGTGGCGGCGACCCCGCGACGAGTCTGGAGGAACCGGGCGGTCTCTCGCCGCAAATGGTGGCGGACGCGTTGCACACGGTCATCGAGGCGCACCGCACGGTCTATGCGCGCCACGTCGTCAACCGCCTGCAGGACGAGGAAGCGGTCATTGCGGCCAGCGAGCATTGGCAGGACGACAGGGCCTTGCCGCTGCCGGCGCAGATGTTCCGCATGGGCGCGGAGCTGGCGGCAGAACAGACGGACGCGTTCAGTTATGCGCTGCTCTCGAAGTGGCCGGTCAACGCCCAGAACGGACCGAAGACCGAAATGGAGGCAGCGGGGCTCGACGCGGTGGCCGGCGACCCGTCACAACCGTTCTATGGCACGGATACGCTGGGCGGGGTGCAGTACTTCACCGCCGTCTACCCGGACGTGGCCGTCGCACCCGCCTGCGTCAACTGCCACAACGCCCACCCCGACAGCCCGCGAGACGACTTCGCGGTGGGTGACACCATGGGCGGCATCGTCATCCGTATTCCGTTGCGCTGATCGCGTGGAATCTCACCCGAGCCGCCGCCGAATTCCAACAGCGGCCGGGACATCCCCGTCTATGGACAAGTATAAGTTATTCATTGACATAATTTAGCGCTGTTATTGCAGGATATCGGTGTCTAGCGCAGTATAGATATTGCATAAGAACAATATATTTATCGTATTGCCGGAAGCCTATGTCTGTATTTCGGTTCGTGGCTAAGAACCACTACCGGACTCGCAAAACGCGACCCGGTGCGGTAGCAGCACGCGCTTCCGTGGACGCAACAACCGGCGCCGGCGCCCGTTTGAACACCAGACGTTCGAGCGCTGCAATTCTGCGATACACTCGCCAGTAGCAGGAGGTTGATTGCCATGCATGCAACTTGGTGTAGCCAGCGGACTTGCGCCCCGATCGCGTGGGCGGTCCTCGTCCCGCTCATGCTGGCGCCCGGCATCGCGAGCGCCCAGGACACTGCCCTGTCCGGCACGGTCACCGACAGCACCGGTCTCGTGCTGCCCGGTGTGGCCGTGGAGGCGCGGAGCACGGCGTCCGGCGATCGCGCCGGGACCGCGGTGACCGGCGGCACCGGCACGTTCACCATCACCGCACTGTCCCCCGGCGCGTACGACGTGACCTTCACCCTGTCCGGCTTCGCCACGGTTGTGCGCGACCGTGTCGAGATCGGCGCCGGGATGACGGTGACGCTCGACGTGGCCATGTCGGTGCAAATCGAAGAACGGGTGGTCGTCGTCGGCAGCCGCGCGCAGCCGCGGTCGGTGACCGAGTCTCCGGTGCCGATTGACGCGATCCCGTTGCAGGACGTCATGAGCCAGGGCGCGACCACCCTGGACTACCAACTCCGGAACCTGATCCCCTCGTTCAATGTCGCCACCCATCCCATCAGCGACGCGGCGACCCTCGTGCGGCCGGCGAGCCTGCGCAACCTGTCGCACGACCACATCCTCATCCTCGTGAATGGCAAGCGGCGCCACCGCTCGTCGGTCATCGCGTGGTTCGGCGGGGTGACGGACGGCGCGCAGGGGCCCGACATCTCGACCATCCCGTCGATCGCGCTGCGGCAGGTGGAGGTGCTGCGCGACGGCGCGTCGGCGCAGTACGGCTCGGATGCGATCGCGGGCGTGATCAACTTCCTGCTCAAGGACGACCGGGCGGGGGGCAGCCTCGAACTCAACACCGGCACCCACCGCGCGGGCGACGGCGACGCCTACAGCTTCGCCGGCAACGTGGGGCTGCCCCTTGGCGAAACCGGGTTCGCCAACCTCAGCCTGGAGTACGGCAACGCCGACCCGACCGACCGCAGCGTCCAGCACAAGGCTGCGGCAGCCCTCGTCGCCGCCGGCAACACCCACGTAAACGACCCGGCGCAGGTGTGGGGCAACCCGAGGATCGAGGACGAACTGAAGCTGTTCGGCAACTTCGGCCACCTGTTCGCCAACCGCGTGCAGCTCTACGGCTATGCCAACTACGCCGACAAGAAGGTCACCGAGGGCTTCTTCTTCCGCAATCCCAACTCCCGGGAGGCCATCTACAGCCTCGACGGCGGCGAGACGCTGCTCATCGGCGACGTTCTCCGGGCGCGCGGCATGGGCTCGGCCAACTGTCCCGTGGTCAGGGTCACCGACAACGTACCGGACCCGGCGGCCCTTGCCCAGGTCATTGACGACCCCAATTGCTTCTCGTTCCAGGAGATAGCGCCGGGGGGCTTCACCCCGCAGTTCGGCGGCGTCGTCACCGACATGTCGGCGGTCGCGGGGGTGCGGCGCGCCGCCGACAGCGGCCTCACCTGGGACGCCAGCGCCAGCTACGGCGCCCACGAGTCGGACTTCTTCTTCCTGAACACCGTCAACGCCTCGCTCGGCCCCGACACGCCCCGCGAATTCGACCCCGGCCTCTACCGGCAGGAGGACGTCAATCTCAACTTCGACGTCTCCTACGCCGCCTCCGACAGGGTGAACGTGGCGGCCGGCGCCGAGTGGCGGGACGAGAGCTTCGAGACCGGCGCGGGCGGGCGTCCGTCCTGGGAGGTCGGACCGTTCGCGGCGCAGGGCTTCATCCCCGCCTCCAACGGCTTTCCCGGCTTTCCCGACTACACGGCCGGCGTCTGGAACCGCAACAACGTCGCCCTCTATGGCGACCTCGAGCTGCAGGGGCTCGACGGCCGGTGGAGCGCCGGCGGCGCTCTGCGGGTAGAGCACTTCGACGTCTTCGGCAACACCACGAACGGCAAGCTGTCGTTCCGTTACGGGCTGATCGACACCGTCTCCGTGCGCGGCGGCGTCAGCACCGGGTTCCGCGCCCCGACACCCGGCCAGCAGAACGCGCTCAACGTGCAGACGACTATCGATCCCGACACCCTCGAGCTGGTCGACAGCGCCACCGTGCCGTCCACCTTCCAGACGGCGGCGCTGCGGGGAGGCAAGCCGCTGGAGCCCGAGACATCGGTCAACATCACGGCCGGCCTGGTCGTTGACACCGGCCCGTTCACGCTGACCGCCGACTTCTTCCGGGTCGACATCTCCGATCGGCTCTCGCTTTCGAAGATTCTGACCCTCAACCCGGAAGAACGCTCGCTGCTCTTCTCGGAGGGCATTACCTCCGCGGGCAACCTGACCTTCTTCCGGTTCTTCGTCAACGAATTCTCGACCCGGACCCAGGGCATCGATGTCGTCTCGACCTGGACCCCGCCCGCGCTCGCCGGCGACACCGTGTTCAGCCTCACCATGAACTACACCGACACCGCGGTGACGCAACAGACGGAATTCCTGAGCCTCGCCGACGTGCTCGCCATCGAGCGCGGCGTGCCCCGATTCCGCTGGAACGCCGCCCTCAACCAGCAAGTCGGGCGGGTCGGCCTGCTCGGCCGTGTCAGCTACTACGGCCCGTGGATCGACTACTACTACACGCGGTTGTGGGTGGACGACCGTGCGCCGATTCAGGACAAAGCGTTTATCGTCGACCTCGAGGCCAGCATCCCCCTGGCCGCCGACGTGACGCTGTCCGTGGGCGGACAGAACGTGTTCGATGTCCTCGCCGACGCGCCCCAGCCTCTCATCGACGCCGGTTCCCGCTACAGCCCAGTCACGCCCTGGGGCCTCAGCGGCGGGTACTACTATGCCCGCGTCAACTACCACTGGGGGCGCTAGCAGTTCGTGGTGAAAGCCCCGCGTTGCACGGAGATCGGCGATGCGCCCGCTGAGCAAGGCGAGAAGAGGGAACATACCTGTAGGGGCAACCCTTGTGGTTGCCCTGTTCATCAGCCGGAACAACGAAGAGCAGCAGAATTCAGCGTGAAACCGCAGAATTCCGCGGGAACATACCTGTAGGGGCAACCCTTGTGGTTGCCCTGTTCGTCAGCCGGAACAACGAAGAGCAGCAGAATTCAGCGTGAAACCGCAGAATTCCGCGGGGATCGAATGCAGCGGGGCTTTTGCCACGGGCTGCCGCTCGGCCGCACCGGCTTCGCCAACCTCAGCGTCGAATACGGCAACGCCCGCCGCACCAGTCGCAGCGTGCAGCGTGACGACGCGGCGCTGCTGGTCGCGGCCGGCAACGACGCGGTGGCCGACCCGGCCCAGATCTGGGGGTCCCCGCGGGTCGACGACAACGTCAAGTTGTGGGGCAACTTCGGCCACCTGTTTGCCAGCGGCGTGCAGGCCTACGGCTACGCCAACTACGCCAGCCGGCGGGTGGCCAGCGGCTTCTTCTTCCGCAACCCCAACACGAGGGCCGCGGTCTTCAGCGCCGACCGGGGGCAGAGCCTGCTGATCGGCGACGTGCTCGACGCGCGGGACGGCACGCCCGACCGGTCCGCCAACTGCCCCGCGGTGCCGGTCAGCGGCGGCCGGCCCGATCAGGCCGCCCTCGCGCGGGTCGTTGCCGACCCGCACTGCTTTTCGTTCCAGGAACGCTTTCCGGGTGGCTTCACGCCCCAGTTCGGGGGCGACGTGCTCGACACGTCGCTGGTCGCCGGCCTGCGCGGGCAGCTCGCCGGCAGCGTCCTCTGGGACGTGAGCGCCCGCACCGGCGTCAGCCAGGCGGACTTCTTCATCCACGACACCGTCAACGCCTCCCTCGGTCCGGCGACGCCCACGACGTTCGACCCGGGGCTCTACCGGCAGGACGAGGTCGGGTTGAACGTCGACCTCAGCTATCCCCTCAACAACCGGGTCAACGTCGCCGGCGGCGCCGAGTGGCGGGACGAGCGGTTCGAGGTCGGGCTGGGCGACGAGCCGTCATGGCAGATCGGACCCTACGCCGCGCAAGGCTTCAGCGCAGGGTCCAACGGCTTCCCCGGGTTCAGCCCGATCGCCGCCGGAGCCTGGCGGCGCGCCAACACGGCGTTCTACGGCGACGTCGAGGTGCGCGGCCTGGACGACGCCTGGACCATCGGCGGCGCCCTGCGGCTGGAGCACTTCGAGGATTTCGGCACGACCACGAACGGCAAGCTGTCCGGACGCTACCAGCTCACCGGCGACATCGCGTTGCGGGCCAGCGCCAGCAGCGGCTTCCGCGCGCCGACGCCGGGCCAGCAGAACGCCTTCAACGTCTCGACCGAGTACGACCACGCGCTGATGGACCTGGTCAACAACGGCACCATTCCCTCCACTTCGCGTGTCGCCCGGCTTCGCGACGGCCATCCGCTGGAGCCGGAGCGCTCGGTCAGCTACGCCCTCGGTGCGGTGATCGAGACCGGGCCGTTCACCCTCACGGCCGACTACTTCCGGATTCGGCTCTCGGACCGCCTCGCCCTGACACAGTTGTTCGCGCTCACGCCGGCAGAGGTCGACGGCCTGCTCGCGGAAGGCGTCACGAGCGCGCGCAACCTGCAGAACTTCCGGTTCTTCACCAACCACTTCGAGACCCGGACACAGGGGTTCGACCTGATCGCCACCTATGCGCCGCCGCGCTTCGGCGGCCGGACCACGTTCGGGCTGCTCTTCAACCACACCGCGACCGCCGTCACCAGGTTCGCTCCGCAGGTGCTGGACGCGGTGCGGATTCGCGAGCTGCAGGAGGCGATTCCGGGCACGCGCTGGAACGCCACCGTCAGACAGACGCTCGGCCGCTGGCGTCTGCTCGGCCGCCTGAGCTACTACGACGAGTGGTTCGACTCGAGGGACCTGTACGTCTACCACGGCGACTCGGTCGTCGATCTCGAAGCGGCGTATCCGCTCAGCGCGTCCACCACGCTCACGATCGGCGGCCAGAACGTGTTCAGCAACGACCCGGAGGCGAATCCGATCGCCCGCGCCAAGGGCAACCGCTACAGCGCGCACACGCCGTTCGGCATCAACGGCGGGTTCTACTACGTCCGCGTCAACTACCGCTGGAATTCTACTCCGTAGCTGGGTGCCGGCGGTGCGCAACGCCGGTGGCGTGGCGTGCCGCGCCGCGCCGGCCGGGGGCGCCGGTCTCAGTCGATCAGCTCGGTGTCGGGGAACTGCGCGTACCAGCCGAACCAGAAGGCCCGCTGCGCGGGGACGCGCGCGCGCTGCACGCCCGGGTCGCCGTCCAGCACGAGCGCGGCTTCGGTGACCTGCCACGCCCGGCCCGTCTCGTCGGCCACGCGCCCGTCGTCGAGTAGCCGCGCGAAGCGGACGCCGCCGGCGTCGTACACCCGGTTGGCGCCCTGCTCGCTGGTGACGACCACGAGGTTGCGTCCGGCGAAGGCGTGCCGGAACACACGATTGCGGGCGAGGAAGCGCGCGCTGACGGCCAGCGGCCGCGGGTCGTCCGGCTGCGCTGGATCGGCCAGCCGCAGCACCAGCACCTCTTCCTTGTTCGGGAGGCGGTCATCGACGTTCGAGACCCGGAACATCAACTCGTCGGAACCGAAGTAGGTCCGGTAGGCGGCGCCCTCTGCGTAGTTCCGCCGATGGCCGGTGTCGAGCGACAGGACGGTCGTCGCCGGATGCCGGCGGCGCCACTCGCCCCACGTCGTCGTCACCACGGCGTGCGGCGTCAACCGCAGGCCGCTGCCGGCCAGCGCGCCGACGACGGGGACCCCCTCGAACGTGTTCCACAGACTCTGCGTCTCGTGGTCGAACATCAGCTTGTTCGAGCGATAGAGGAGTCCGCTCGTGCCGAACGTCAGGTGCCGGCCGTCCGCCTCGCTCTCGAACGGGATCACCGTCCCGCACAACGTGCAGTAGACGATGGTCAGCTCGATTCCGCCGATCCGGTCGAGCGCCATCTCGTGCCAGGCCAGGATGCGTTTCGGATACGCGCGCGCCTCCCCGCCGAGCGCGATGCCGAAGACGACGTGGTCGTCCGCCAGGTACTCGGCGGCACCGGCCGCGATCCGCGGCGGATACTCGAGCGGCGGAATCCCGTTGACCCCCACGCCGCCCCACTCGATCTCGTCGAGCCGGATGAGCGACGTCACGCCGCGGGGGAAGAACGCCGCGAAGCGCGGATCGATCTGGCTGTACCACTGCCCCTTGAAGAAGCCGTAGTCGGGGTGCGGATCGTAGGGCTGCGCCCAGATCCACTCGTGCCACCCCGCCAGATCGGGACCGAATTGCTGGCCGGTCTGCTGCTGGAGGAAGTCGATGAGCGTGAAGAATTGGATGAACCCCTGGGTCGGCGGGCGCCGCAGCCACGCCACGTCCCAGACGATGCCGGCATACCCGTCCCGCCACTGGGCGCCGATCTCACGCAGTGCGTTCCCGGCCCGCGCCCCATCCTGCGCACCCGCGTCCAGGAACCACTGGATGTCCGGATGTTCGCCCTGCGCGGCCGGCTGCGCCAGGGCGGGACCGGCCGCGGCGAGGGTCAGCCATCCCCCTGCGGCCAGCGCGCGTGCGAACGCCATGTTCGCCATGAGGCAGTCTACACACAATTCCACCCGCACGCCGATACGATGGGTCAACTGCGGATTGCACGCCGGGCGGCGAGCACGTCGTCGACGAGGCCCTGGACGTGGCGCTCTTCGATGAACGGCGACAGCATGAAGCTCTTCAGGCCCACCATCGGCTCGCCGTAGTCGGTTTCGCGATAGCAGTCCGTCATCGAGATGTGCACCCCTTCGCCCCGCATCGCGCGGTCGTAGAGATACCGGAACAGCTTGCGGTTGTAGTCGTTGTGGCGCAGCAGCTCTTCCCGCGCGGCCGGATCGGTACGCTCGCGCTCCTTGATGGTCCAGGTGTCGACCCCGTCGGGATAGACCCGAAACACCGTGACCGTCCCGACGCCGTCATTGTTGAGCACCGTCATCGAATCGTGCCCTTCGAGATGCTCGCGCAGCGACTCGGCCATCTCAACGAGGTGGCCGAGCAGCACGCGCAGGCCGGTCCGGCCGAAGAGGTGCAGGTTGGCGTACGCCGCGAGCACGCCTGAACCGCTGCGCGACGTCTCCAGCGTGAACACCCCGGGGTGGCGCTCGCCTGACTGGAACAGATAGGGCATCTCGTCCCGGCCACGCACCAGGAGCTGCAGGTCGGCCCGGTCGCGGACCAGGAACAGGCTCGAGATGTACGGCGCGAAGCCGGTCTTGTGGAAGTCGATGCCGATGGAGTCGGCCCGGTGCAACTTCGAGATGCGGCGGCAGGCCATCGCCAGCGCCCGCACGGTGCGGGGACGAAATCCGAGCGGATTCCGTTCGAAGTCATAGTCGTTGAACACCGACCACGCCCACCCGATGACGGCGTCGGCGTGGACGTGCGGCGTGTAGTCGAGATCGTAGTCGTCCACCAGCCGGTCACGCAGGTTGACGACCGCGTCGAGGTCGTCGACGCCGAACGCGTCGGTCGTCCCCATCGTCGCGACCAGCGCCACGATGCGCCGGCCCTGGTCAATCGCCGCGCGGGCGGCCGCGTCGAGCCGGTCGATGCGAATGTCGTTCTGCAGGTGCGTCGGCACCTCGACGACGTTCTTCTCGCCGAGGCCCAGCCAGCCGGCGATGTTGAGGCGGCAGTAGTGGCTCTGCGCCGACGCCAGGATCACGCCATGGGCGGGAACGCCGTTGTCCATCGCATCGGGAAACGCCTTCTCGATGCCCAGCTTGACGCCGTAGAGCGTCGTGCCGGTCCCGCCGAACGTGAACACGCCGGCCGACTGCTCCGTGTCGTAGCCGACGAGCCGGGCCGACATCGCGGCCACCGCCGCCTCGGTCAGCGCGAGACCGTACGACGTATCGTCGGAGACGAGGTTGGGATTGTAGATGGCGGGCAGCAGCGAGCCGATGATGCTGGGGATCGACGCCGGCGGGACGACGTTGATCTGCGTCCGCGGATGCCCCCAGATCGGCAGCCCCTCCAGCTTGCCGACCAGCAGGTGCGCCACCTCCTCGACGCTGCGCCCCTCCTCGGCCAGCTCCGACTGCTCGGCGGCCGCGTAGTCGAGCGCACGCGGCCGGCCGAGCATCGGCACCTCGGACTTCATGGCGTCGACCTGGTCCAGCGCCCGCAGAATCGAGAAGACGAAGTAGGCGTCGTGCAGCCGGTCGGAGACGGGCGCCGGGAAGACGTCCCGTATCTGCGTCAGCAGCTCGTGGTAGGTGGGATCGGTCACGCGTCGAAAGGCCCGGCCGGAGCGATACAGCGCAACGCCATCCGGCTCACATGTAATAGATTACGCCCTTTTTGGTTCTCCCTGCTCATCTTGACAATGAGGCTATGCTCAGTCAGTGGGAACGGCTGGATTGCAACCCTCGATCGACCATGCCTGACCCTGCCCCGCGTTCCTCACCTGACGGCCCTGTCGAAATCGACGTCGTCGAGGGGCTCTTCGCCGACTACATCAGCGACCCGGCGTCGGTGCCGGCCCGCTGGCGCGCCTGTTTCGATGCCCTGCCGGCCGACCCGGACGCCGTGCAGGCGGCACTCGTGCGGGTCGCGAGCGCCGGACCCGATGGCCGGTCTGCCGCGGGGCCGGCAGTCGCACCGTCCGGCCAGCCGCGTCCCGACGAGGATGCGGTCTCCGGCGCGGTGGGCATCCAGCACTGTGTCAACAAGCTCGTCCGGGCCTACCGGGTCCAGGGCCACATGGTCGCCCGCATCGATCCCCTGGAGCTCGCCCCCCGCAAGAGCCCAGACCTGGACCCGGCCTACTACGGCCTGCAGCCGCGGGACCTGGACCGGAAGATCTCGCCGAAGACGCTCTCAGGCTGCGTGCTGGACACCCCGCGCGCCGTCATCGAACGACTCCGCGAGACCTACACGCGCTCGATCGGCGTGCAGTTCATGCACATCGACGATCTGGGCATTCGCGAGTGGCTGCAGCAGCGGATGGAGCCGGCCGGCAATCACGTCACGCTCACCCTGGCGCGCCAACTGCGGATCCTGACCAAGCTGACCGGCGCCACCATCTTCGAGGACTTCATCCAGAAGAAGTTCGTCGGCGCCAAGAGTTTTTCGCTGGAAGGCTGCGAGACGCTGATCCCGCTGCTTGATCTGCTCATCGAACGCGCCAGCGTCCAGGGTGTCAACGACATCGTGATCGGCATGGCGCACCGCGGCCGCCTCAATGTCCTGGCCAATGTCGTCGGCAAGAACGCCCAGGAGATTTTCCGCGAGTTCGCCGACCTCGATCACCTGCACTACGAAGGACGGGGAGACGTCAAGTACCATCTCGGCTACCGCGGTCAATGGACGAGTTCCCAGGGCGAGACCCTGCGGCTGTCCCTGTGTTTCAATCCGAGCCACCTCGAGTTCGTCGATCCGGTCGCCGTCGGCCGCCTGCGGGCCAGGCAGGACCGCAAGGGCGACGTCAGGCGGCGCCGCGGACTCTGCATCCTGCTGCACGGCGACGCCGCGTTCGCCGGCGAAGGCGTCGTGCAGGAAACGCTCAACATGAGCCAGTTGTCGGGCTACTCGGTGGGCGGCACGATTCACATCATCATCAACAACCAGATCGGGTTCACGACGACCCACTGGCAGGCCCGCTCGGCGATCTACGCCAGCGGCGTCGCGAAGATGCTGCAGGTGCCGATTCTGCACGTGAACGGCGAAGACCCGGAAGCGGCGGCCCAGGTCGTGCGCCTGGCGGTCGACTTCCGGAACGAGTACCAGCGCGACGTCGTGATCGACATGTACGGTTACCGGCGCCGGGGCCACAACGAAACCGACGAGCCGCGCTTCACGCAACCGCTGCAGTATCAGGCCATCCAGCATCGCAAGCCGGTGCGCGACGCCTACCTGGAGCGCCTCCTGGGCCAGGGCGGCGTGACCGGGGAGCAGGCCGAACGGATCGCCAGCGAGCGGCGCGAGCGCCTCGAGAGGGAGCTGGCGTCGGCGAAGAGCGACGACTACATTCACATCGGCGACCAGGTGACGGGCGACTGGTCAGGCTACAACCGCGGCGCGGACGCCGAGGTGCCCGAGGTCGACACCGGCGTAGCGGCCACCCGGCTGCGGACAATCCTGCAGAAGCTCGGCAAGACACCGAAGGAGATCGTGGCCGATCGCCGCATCGTCCGCCTGCTGCAAGAGCGCGCCGGCATGGCGGACGGCGCACGGCCGGTCGACTGGGCGTGCGCCGAAGCGCTGGCGTTCGGCAGCCTGCTGCTCGAAGGGTATCGCGTGCGTCTGACGGGACAGGACTGCGAGCGCGGCACGTTCGCGCACCGGCACGCCGTCGTGCACGATTGCGAGACGGGCTACCCGTACGTGCCGCTCCAGCATCTCTCTCCCCGGCAGGGCGTCGTCGAGATTCACAACAGCCCGCTCTCGGAGACCGGCCCGCTCGGCTTCGAATACGGCTACAGCCTGGAGTCCCCCGACGGCCTCATCATCTGGGAGGCGCAGTTCGGCGACTTCGTCAATGCCGCGCAGGTCATCGTCGACCAGTTCATTTCCAGCGGGGAAGACAAGTGGAGCCTGTGGAGCGGACTGGTCATGCTGCTGCCCCACGGGTTCGAGGGCCAGGGCCCCGAGCACTCGAGCGCCCGACTCGAGCGGTTCCTGCAACTGGCGGCCGAGGACAACATCCAGGTCGTCAACCCGACCACGCCGGCGCAGTACTTCCACCTGTTGCGCCGCCAGATGATCCGTCCCTGGCGCAAGCCGCTGATCGTGATGGCGCCGAAGAGCCTGCTGCGTCATCCGCAGGCCGTGTCCGGTCTGGACGAGCTCTCGGAGGGGCGCTTTCACCGCATTCTCGGCGATCCGCACGTCGAGCCGGGCGCGGTCACGCGGGTGCTGGCGTGCAGCGGCAAGCTCTACTATGACCTCAAGGCCGCCTGCGACGAGACGGAACGCCAGGACATCGCCGTCATTCGCTTCGAGCAGCTCTATCCTCTCAGCCTCGACACGATCAACGACGCGTTGGCGCCGTTCGGGGACACCGAGGTCTGGTGGACGCAGGAAGAGCCGATGAACATGGGCGCCTGGAGGTACCTCCAACTGCAGTTTCCCGACACGTTCTCGCGCGTCGTCTGCCGCCCGGCGTCGGCCAGTCCGGCGACAGGATCGCCGAGCAGTCACAAACGCGAGCAGCGGCGGTTGATCGAAGAAGCGCTGGCGGCCGCATAACGGATACGATTCACCCCTATGGCAGTCAACCTGCAAGTCCCGGAAGTGGGCGAGTCGATCACCTCGGTCCAAATCGGCGCCTGGCGCAAGTCGGAGGGCGATGCCGTCAAGGCCGACGAGGTGCTCGTCGAACTCGAAACGGACAAGGCCGCGGTCGAGCTGCCGGCGCCGGTCGGCGGCACCCTGGTGCGTATCGTCCTGCCGCAAGGGTCGGCCGCGGCGGTCGGCGACGTCATCGGCGTGATTGACGAGCAGGGCGCGGCGGCCGCGGCCCCCTCGCCGTCGAAGGCGGCGTCCGGCGCCAGGGCGTCCGGTGCACCGGCGCCGGCGCAGCCAGGCCCGGCGCCGGCGGCCGGCATGGCCGCACCGGCGCGGCGGCTGTCGCCGTCGGCCCGGCGCGCCCGACGCGAGGCGGGCTTCGCTGCTCCGGCCGCCACCGGCGCCGGCCCGGCCGACAGCGTGCCGCAAGCAGCCTCCACGCCGGCGGTCGAGCCGAAGCAGGCCACCCCGGTGGTCGAGCCGAAGCAGGCCGCGCCGGCGGTCGAGCCCGAGCAGGCCACACCGGCGATCGAGCCGGCGCAGGCCAAGCCGCCGCAGCCGCCCGCGACGGCGCCGTCCCCGGCGGCGAGCGAGCACCGCGAGGAAGAACGGGTCCCGATGACCCACCTGCGCAAGGTCATCGCCGGCAACCTCGTGAAGGCGCAGCACGCCGCGGCCCTGCTCACGACGTTCAACGAAATCGACATGACCGCGGTGAACGAGCTGCGGGCGCGCTACAAGGACGCGTTCCACGAATGCCACGGCATCAAGCTCGGGTTCATGTCGTTCTTCGTGAAGGCCGCCGTCGACGCCCTGCAGACCGTGCCGGCCGTGAACGCGCGCATCGACGGCACCGACATCGTCTACCGCAAGTACCAGGACATCGGAATCGCCGTCGGCGGCGGGCGCGGACTGCTCGTGCCCGTGCTGCGCAACGCCGAGTCGATGAGCCTCGCCGCCGTCGAGCTGGCGGTCGCTGACTTCGGCGCGCGCGCGCGGGAAAACAAGATCGGACTCGCCGAGTTGCAGGGCGGCACCTTCACGATCACGAACGGCGGCATCTACGGCTCGCTGCTGTCGACACCCATCGTCAACCCGCCGCAATCCGGCATCCTCGGCATGCACGCCATCCAGGACCGCCCCGTGGCGATCGACCGGCAGGTGGTCGTGCGGCCCATGATGTACGTGGCGCTGACCTACGATCACCGCATCGTGGACGGCCGGGAAGCGGTCACGTTCCTGCGCCGCATCAAGGACCTGGTGGAGTGTCCGGAACGGCTCTGGCTGCAGTTGTGAGGGCGCCTGCGGCGGCACTCTCCGCGCATACTAAGGACAAGGCGTCGAATTTCAGCCCAAACAGTCGAAATATCGTCAATATTGGTCAACAACATCGAAAAACCAGACGTTTCAGGACTGCCGCGACGACATGAGCCTGAATTCCCTCAGCGGCGTTCGTCATGCATTCCCGCTCATCTCAGGGGTACTAGCCGTCGGCCACTCCCGGGGGAGGCTGCTCCCTTTCGCCATCGCTTCCACCTGAGGTCCCTTCCCTCCGCCGGCATTGCCCGGCTTCCTCGGTACCTACGGACCTCTCCGCCACCCTGACCAGTCCGACCCAGCCCTCGCGCGGCCTGAAGCGGTCGAATGACACCGTCAGGCGAAACAAGGTGGCCTGCCAGCGTCGCCCAGAACCCAACCACCGACCCCAGACGGCGAATCGGGGAAGCGACAACTATTGAATCCGGATCCGGACACGTGCCGACAGGGTGAAGCGGAAGCATCTGGATGTAGAATTCAACCCATGATCAAAGAGCTTGAGGCGGCCGCACTGAAACTCGAGCCAAAGGCCCGGGCCCGGTTGGCCGAACGGTTGCTCGAGAGCTTGGAGAACCTGTCGCCTGGAGAGAACGCGCTCATTTGGGCCGAAGAGGCGCAGCGCCGGTCTGAAGCTCTGGACGCCGGCACCCTATCAAGCCGCCAGGCAGACGAGGTCTTTCGAGAGGCGCGGACCCGGATCTAGCAGCCCGTGGCAAAAGCCCCGCTGCATTCGACCGGCCATGCATCCGGTCTGAACTGCGTTGTTTCTCGGTCGCATATGCCCAATATGCTCCCTCGTCACGCCTTGTCAGACCGGCGCCTGGCCGGTCTCGGTGCGACGCGCGGTTTCACCACGGGCTGCTAGGCTGTGCGCGTCACGTTCAACGAGTTGGCCGAGCGGGAACTCAATGACGCGGCGCAGTACTACGAGTACGAGCAGCCTGGGCTTGGCGCCGCCTTCATCGCAGAAGTACGGCGATGTACCGTTGCGGTGGCCGAATATCCACAAGCCAGTCCGGTACACGCTGATGCACATCCTGCGTGGGTGGACCTTGGGGCATTGACTGGTTCCATCGCCCCGCCGAGCTCGAGCGCCCGACGCCGACCGCGCGGCGCCAACCTGACCGAAGAGAACGACTGCGCGGGCCACCGGATCAAGGCCACCGTCCAGCCCGATGGCCGCACCTGGACGATCACCAACGGCCGAACGGGTTACAGCCGGAAATATCAGTCGAAGTAGCGGAACGGCGAACTACGGCGGTGAGGATACATGACGCTGTACGATTTGACGCATCGTCGGATTTACCCGCGGCTTGTCTCGCGTTCGCCAGACGCCGACGCTAGCAGCCCGTGGTGAAACCCCGCGTTGCACCGAGATTGGTGGTGCGCCCGCTGCGCAAGGCGAGAAGAGGGAGAATACCGGCAGTATTTGACCGATGCCAAGCGGATCGGCGGCCTTCAACGCCGATCCGCAAGATGCAATGCAGATCCGTGGCATACAACGCCGCGCAGCGGGATGCAGCGTGAAACAGCAGAATTCTGCAGGGAAGCGCAGAATTCAGCGGGGATCGAATGCAGCGGGGCTTTTGCCACGGGCTGCTCGACATCGAGGAGGCGAGCGTCGGCTTCCATGGAGTTGAGCACACATGGAGTTGAGCACACATCTTCTGTTCGACGGAGACTGCGAGAAGGCGTTCCTGTTCTACGAGCCACTGCTCGGCGGTGAGATCATCACCATGCTGTCATACGGCGACTCGCCGATGGCGGGCGACGTCCCGGACATGTGGCGGGCGAAGATCATCCACGCAACGATGACGCTCGACGGCCAGACGCTGAGCGGTGCCGATGCGCCACCGGATGGCTACGAATGTCCACAAGGTTTCGCGGTGCTCGTCCATCCGTCGACCGAGAAGGTCTGTGAACGCATGTTCAACGCGCTGGCCGCGGGCGGCACCGTGAAGATCCCGCTCCAGAAGACGTTCTGGTCGTCGGCGTACGGGCTCGTCGTTGACCGCTTCGGGATACCGTGGGAAGTGAGTTGCGCCAATACCGGCTAATTGCCGCGGCCCTGCTCACGACGTTCAACGAAATCGACATGACCGCGGTGAACGAGTTGCGGGCGCGCTACAAGGGCGCGTTCCTCGAACGCCACGGCATCAAGCTCGGGTTCATGTCGTTCTTCGTGAAGGCCGCCGTGGACGGCCGGGAAGCGGTCACGTTCCTGCGCCGCATCAAGGACCTGGTGGAGTGTCCGGAACGGCTCTGGCTGCAGTTGTGAGGGTTGCGCGTGGCCAAGCGCGGGGGCTCCACGCCGGCGGTGCGACCGGAGGGACGCCCACGACAGCGCAAGTCCTCGGCACGTAATGTCGCCTGCATGTCAGGGCGCTTCGTCGGTGCCGCCGAAAGCACCGGCGACAATACCTTCAATGGCGAGAATCTCGTCGTCGCGAAGCTGCCTGAACTCGCCTTCGCGGCGTTTCCGGGGCAGGACACCATTGTTCTGCCGGATGAACATGACGAGGTTCTTGGCGATTCGGTCGGGCATCTCGACGACTTCCATGATGCGCTGCATTGCCTCGTCATAATTGCGAAGATAGTCAATCTCGCGTGGCAGATCGTCTTCGACGGTCCGCCGAACGCACGCGTACAGGAATTCCGCGGCTTCCGTGCAGTCGAGATATCGATACAGATCCGCCGTGTCGTTCAGAACCTCGACATTGTGCTCAGGCGTGGGCCGCCATTCGATCAACGGCATCAGCGGACCCGAGTGCGCCTGCAGCGTCGAGCGGTATTCGTCAATGCGGTGGAGCATCACGGAGGACACGGGAAATACCATGCCTGCCGGCGTGAATCTCCGTTCGGCAAGAACGTGATGAATCAGGCAACGGTGCAGTCGGCCGTTGCCGTCCTGGAAGGGATGCACATGGACGAACGCGAACGCCGTCGCCGCGGACTGCAGGACGGGATCGAGACCGTCATCGCGCATGCGGTCATTGGCCTCGAGCATGCCCGCCATCAGACCGGCCAGATCCTGCGCACGCGCGCCAATGAACTCGGGGAACGGATCGCCCGAATGATTACGTTCTCCCAGGAACACACCGTCGGGCCGCAGGCCCGCGCGCACGAAGCGTGTGTCCTCGACAAGGAGGCCGTGAAGACGGATCAGTTCGTCGAGCGTGAGGCGGTTCTTCCCTGCCTGCAGGACGGCGCGGCCCCAGCGTTCCAGGCGGTTGCGCGGCGGCCGTTCACCTTCAATCTGGAAGCTGGCGCGGCTGTCAGCGAGCAGCATGAAGCTCGCTGCACGTGCAACGAGACGGCCGCCAGTACGGCCCACGGTCTCGCGCGCCTGGCCGGCGAGATCGAGAGCCAGCATCCGCCCCAGCGTCTCAGTGCGCCTGATGACCGGACTGAACCGGCCCGTGCCCAGGAGATTGTCGCGGACGCGATGGCGCTTCGAGAGGCGTGGCTTGCCGGTGAAATACGTCCTCGGATCAAGGAGGTTGATCGCAGCCATTCGCGGGGCGTCGTCGACGTCAAGAGTGCGGCCTGTGAGCACTTCGTACAGAAACCAGGCGCGGCGTACATGAATCGCCGTCGGTGTCGCGCGTACCATCGCTTCGATCGCGGCCCGTGGCGCAGCTTCGAAGATCCGCTTGAGGACGAGGAGATCTGCATCTTCGTGCTTGAGGCTGAACGCCAAGTGATCAGCCAAGCTGTCGCCCGGCCAGTACCGCTTGTCGAAGACAGTCCACACCCCTTCCCGCCGGCGGCTGCCCCCGACATGTTGTTCAGCCACGCAGCTCGGGCGACGGACGGGTGCGGCGATCGAGAGCCCATGCGCGATGGCCGCCGCACCCGCGAGGCGGCCGTTCAGGGGGATGGCCTGCTCTTGAAACGCGGCCGGCAGAGGCGTTTGCAGCTTCATCGTCGAATTATCCACACTATTATCGAAAACAATATCATGTGAGTTTATCCAGTCGAGAAAAACAACAAAAAATAGAATATAGACACAATGAGTCGATTTATAGTCATTTATCATCTAAAACATCGATAAACCAAGTATTTCAGGACTGCCGCGACGACATGAGCCTCAATCCTCCTCAGCGGCGTTCGTCATGTCGTCGAAGAGCGTCGTCGAAGAGCCATCGCTGTTCACCGACGACGTGGCGGCGAACTGTCACCCGGAATCCCG
This sequence comes from Vicinamibacterales bacterium, assembly GCA_965220695.1. Classification (GTDB taxonomy): domain Bacteria; phylum Acidobacteriota; class Vicinamibacteria; order Vicinamibacterales; family UBA8438; genus UBA9620. The sequence continues at coordinate 3,792,714 of OZ244838.1, forward strand.
CTCGTGGGTCTGCTGCGGCCTTGTAGATTTCCTTCGGATCGTCTTCCAGCGCCTTCAACCAGCCTTCGACGTACGCCGCGCCACGGCTGCCGTCGTGTCCGACGCCGACCCGCTCGCCGGATCGCCTGATTCCAGCCGTTGTCTGGAAGCGTGGCGACCAGATACGCGAGCCTACCGGCGGGCGGGCGACACCAGCGCCGACCGCGACGGAAACCGGCCACCCATGGCCCTTGTACGGCTCCAATCGCCTCCGTGCCACCGGCCGGGTCGCGGCGCGAGACGTCCCGTCCGTTGTTCCCTGGTCGTCCTGGAAGGTGGAGTGCCGCGACGCCCCGTCAAGTCATCCCGGGGACACAAGCCTGCGTGCGCAGACGAGCGACGGCGTCGAACCGAGCGGTTCGATGACGGCAGTCCAGACAGCACATGGAGCGCCTCGGATCCACGCTGAACTGGCCGAGACCAACGTGGCGGTCAGCCGCAAGAGGTAATTGGCCTCTGGCAAACGGTCCCCAGCTCAAGCAGGTCGTGGCCAAGATCGTCTTTGAGAATCGGCTGCTCAAATAGAACGTGACGGCCTTCGACTCGGAGACCGATTTGTGAGACACACCATGGGTAAAGCGAGCGGGAATCCTGCCGACATGATCGAACACGCGCTACAATCGTGCGATGAAGTGAGATCGGATTGCGGTTGCCCACCGGCAATCCCGCGCTTCAGATTGTTGAATCCGAGTAGCGGGCCGAAAGGAGAATATACGTTGAGCAACCTATTGCTTGAACCGGAAACACCCCAAATGCGGGGATAACCACAGCCGACCCGGTGAGCATCCGTCAGGGGGATCAGCAGCGCGGCATTGATGGTGTGGGCTCGCGGCAAGGCGGGGGACGCGGAACGCTCTGACCGTTCCGCGTTGATTCACAAGGCCTGGGATCGGCGGGCGCGAGGGTGAACGATAAAGGAGCGGCGAATCCAAATGCAGTTTGTGCTCAGAAAAGACAATGGAGAGAGTGAGAGGGACGTGACCGTGACGGGTGGCGATCATCTAGGATCAATCCAATTCGCAGTCCCCGAGTTGGACGTAGTCTTCGACCTCAGTAACCAGGGGGCGCGGCGACTCGTGGAGGAACTGCGCCGGTGGTTGCAAATGCCGTAGCAGGAGCTGCCTGACTCAGCAGAGGTGGGTCGAGCGCAATCACGGACCTGTGGACTCCATCTCGATCACGAGGAACGAGGACCAAGGAGGCAGGTTCGGTTCCTGTCGTTCCGCGGACGACCGATGGTCTGCGGCCACGACTACGATTAGGAAGCGACGTCGCTCGCTCTGGATCATCAGCTCTACCAGCTCGCCGTGGTCATTGTTGAGGCTCGAGCTGTAGTCCACTCTGGCCCCCGCCCCAGCGTCGCAAAGCCTGAGGTCGTAGTCGGTGAATCCATGAAACCGCACGACCGCGATCTCAAACGGCATACTCTCCCCACGGCACTCCGTGTTGCCCCACCTCCGCTCCGCACCCGGAGGTAGATCGCGTTCCGGCGAAAGAAAGAGCCTCTGAGGCCCGTAGACCGTACCAGGCCGCCACCCGACGGAGTCCACCGCGCTGATCAGATCGCGCCCGGGCACGTAGCCGATCGCTTGGCTGACCGTCGCGCTGGTACCAAGGACAAGGTAGCGGTCAGTTCCCTCCTCAGATACCAGCCTCAGCCGCAAGCCGGCCGAGATCGGCCTCTGCACGATCTCGACGACCCGGTCAGTCACGGGATCGGTGAACGCAATCTCGACTGGAATTCCGGTGCCCTCGTCGATCGCAAACCAGCCGTCCGAGGGGACGGCGCGCTCATCGAAGTCGAAGCCATACTCTTCAATCCGATTCTCGGCGCGAATCCGCGTGAGCTGCTGATCGAGCGGCGAGTTGAAAAGCCATGCGCTCCCGAGCAGCACCGCGCCGCTGCCGCCCACCTGGAGCCATCCTCCGAAATTGACGCTAGCGCCCGTCACCCCTTCGAGAATGCCGTAGAGCAACGACGCCACGCCGCACGCAAGGACCACCGCGATGACCAAGGCCGGCACGTTAACGTGAAATACCGTCAATCCCACTGCGAGTAACAGGGAGCCCACGGTGATAACGACTACGACCAAGCTAGGTTTTTTCGACATGTTTCGCCTATGTCCTTCACGTCCAGACTAGATCGGAACGGGAACCTCCTGTCGATAGCACTATATCGCCGCTAACCTCGCACCGCTGGTATCACAATGTGCAAATTAGCGCTCGTCGAGCAGGCGCATGAACGCCTTGAAGCCGAGCGCTTGGAGGATTGTATCCTATCTGTACTGTGCGCGAAGTATATATACTGCTTAGCGAATCCTGGTATCTATGATGCATGCAGACGACCAAGGACTTTCATTTGCGCCCGGATGGTCGGGATACCTTGAAAGGGTGGCCTCGACGGCCAACCGCGCCGAGTCGGAAGACGCGGCGAGCACGCATCCTGCTCTCGCTCGATGGCGTCCGCAGCGCCGCGGAAACCGCCAGACTCCTGTAAACTAGTCGCGTGACCGCGCACCTGGGGAACCGTCGCTACCCCGCTGAGGAGCGCGCCGGATTGGTGGATCGCCCGCAGCCTCGGGATACGAATCCGCAATCGGCTTGGTCAGTCCGGCGTGGCGCTGCTTTATGTCGTGGATCGGCAAGGCCGTTTTGGTCAACAAAAGGTCCTCCCAAGCGCAGTAGGGCTCATTCTCGGAACCGGTGTGCGAATTGTCAACACTGGGTACGGTGGCGCGAGTCCTCGACGGCCAAGATGCCGTCATTCGGGCCACAGGCAGTATCGGTGAGTGCCTCGCGAGGAGCCAGCGGCCGAGGCAGCGATTCATCGTGCAGGAGTCGCACGCGACGTCAACCAATTCTTGGAGATTTCCAACGCCGCGACCGCTTGTTCCCGCATGCCGGAGGGAAAGTGGTCGATGAAGCGCTCCAGGCTGTCGCCGGCAGCGAGGTAGTCCAGCAGATTCTTTACCGGGACACGTGTGCCCGCAAAAAAAGGCCGGGGTGCCGCCCAGCACGTCCGGGTCGCATTGCCCGACAGATTCGAGCGTGGGCATTCTTGTGCCTGACAAATGAGTGGCGGAGAGAGTGGGATTCGAACCCACGTGCCGGTTACCCGACAAGACGCTTTCGAGGCGCCCCCGTTACGACCACTTCGGTACCTTTCCGCACGAATGTCAGCCTGTCAGCCGGCGCGGCACTCACTGAAGAACGCCTGCATCAACGCGCGGCAGTCCGACTCGAGCACGCCGGCCGTGACCTCGACCCGGTGATTCAGCGAAGGCGCGTCGAGCACCGACTGCGCCGAATGCACCGCGCCGGTTCTTGGTTCGGGCGTCCCGTAGACGAGACGCCCGATGCGCGCATGCACCATCGCGCCGGCGCGCATCCGCTGCCGTCGATCCAACGAGCGCGGTCATCGCAACCGGCAGGGTGCGCAACGCGAGTCCTTGCCACGGTCCGACCGTCAGGCAAGCGGTGGTACACTTGGGCGCACGACACGGCCCAATGACGTGGCACTCGGCGACACCGTCTTTCCGAACACGCGATGACCGATCAATGAAGACCATCCGGCAGGCCTGCGTACCGAGAGCGGCGACGTTCGATCCCGCACGCCGCGACACAGTTCTGGATCTCTCGGACCTCATCGAGGATCGAATCAATCCGGGCGAGTTTTTCGCAGAGAACCACATCACCGAAGGGATGCGGACTCTCCTCACTGAGGGATTCCGCCGGCTGGAGGGCAAGTCCACCCAAGGCGTCTTCAAGCTGACCCAGGCGATGGGCGGCGGCAAGACGCACAATCTGCTGGCGCTCGGTCTGCTCGCCAGACATCCCGAATTCCGGGCCGAAGTCATGGGCGGCTTCTACACGCCGGACGACATTGGCCCGGTCCGGGTCGTCGCGTTCTCCGGGCGCGAGAGCGATGCGCCGTTCGGGGTCTGGGGGGCAATTGCGGAGCAAGTCGGCAAGCGGGAGCAGTTCAGCAACTATTACTCGCCGCTCTCCGCGCCCGGCCAGACCGCCTGGGTGAACCTCCTCGCGGGCGATCCGCTCGTCATCATGCTGGACGAGCTGCCTCCCTATTTCGTCAACGCCGCCTCAAAAAGCATCGGCAATTCCGATCTCTCGGTGGTCACGGCGACCGCGCTCGCCAACCTCTTGGTCGCCGTCGGCCGGGACGAACTGCGCAATGTCTGCCTCGTCATGTCCGATCTCACCGCGTCCTACGCGGCCGGAAGCGAGCAGATCGCCGGCGCGCTTCGAGAGTTCGAGCAGGAAACCGGACGCAGCGCCATGAATCTCGAGCCCGTCCGGATGAACACGGACGAGTTCTACCAGATTCTCCGCACGCGCCTTTTCGAGACCCTCCCGAACGACGGCGACATCGAGGAGGTCGCACAGGGCTACGCAAAGGCAGTGCGCGAGGCGAAGCAGATGGACGTGACAAATGCGTCGCCCGAGCAATTCGCGCGCCAGGTCGCCGAGTCGTATCCCTTCCATCCCGCAATCCGGGACCTCTACGCCCGGTTCCGGGAGAACCAGGGCTTCCAGCAGACGCGCGGACTGATCCGGCTGATGCGGATCGTCGTGTCGCGGATCTGGACTTCGAATCGCGATCCGCACCTCATCGCTTCCCACGACATCGACCTCGCGGATCGCGAGACGCTCACCGAGATCAACCAGATCAATTCGACGTTTGAGAACGCGATCGCACACGATGTCACCGGCGCAGGCGCCGCCGTGGCGGAAGTGCTCGACACGAATCTGGGAGACGGGGCAGACGCCCAGGACACGATGCGGCTACTCCTGGTCGCCTCGCTCGCAAACGTTCCCGGGGCGGTCAAGGGTCTCACGGTCCCGGAGATCGTCGCGAACCTGTGTGCGCCGGGGCGCGATGTTTCCCGGCTACAGAACGATGTGGTCGCGCGCCTTGTGATCGCCGCGTGGTATCTGCACACCACGAGCGACGGCCGCCTGCACGTCCGCAACGTTCAGAACCTCGTCGCCCGAGTCACCACCACCGCGGGGGCCTACCTGCGGGATCAGGCGACCAGTGAGCTGCAGCATCGGCTCACGAAGATCTTCAAGCCGACGGACGGGTGGTGCTACCAGCAGGTCGCGACGCTTCCCGCCGTGGACGACCTAGACATCGGCGCCGACAAGGTAACGCTCGTGGTGAGCGAGCCCCATCTCGACGGCCTGCACCCCGATCTCGTGAAGCTGTACGACCAACTCACCTATCGGAACCGCGTCTGTTTTCTGACCGGCGAGCGGGCATTCGACTCGCTACTCGATCGCGCGCGCGAGCTCAGGGCGATCAACCAAATCATCGCCGAGATGTACGACGAGGGCGTCGCGGACAATGATCCGCAGATGCAGCAGGCGCGCGACCAGCTCTTTCCGCGATTCCTCGCCCGGTTCCACAGCGCGATTCGCGAGTGCTTCACAACCCTGCACTACCCGACACGCGACCGGCTCTCGAAGGTCGACTTCCTGATGGAGTTCAGGGAGAACCACTACGACGGCGAGCAGCAGGTGGTGGCGGCGCTTTCGGGCAAACAGAAGTATACGGAGGACATCGCTAGCGAGACGTTCCGAAAAAAGGTGGAGGCGCGACTGTTCACGCAGTCGTCAATGCTGTGGTCGGAGGTCATCCGACGGGCGGCAACCACGCCGGGGTGGCAATGGCACCGGTCGGACGCGCTCGACCGATTGAAGCAGGAGTGCGTGCACGAGGATCGCTGGCGCGAGGAAGGGCAATACGTCAACAAGGGACCCTTTCCGAGGCCGGCAACCACTGTCCGCATCCAGGAGCTGTCGCGCAACGACGACACCGGCAACGTGAAGCTGCGGGTCTCGCCGGTCAACGGCGACCGGGTCTACTCGGAAGTCGGCGCGGAGGCGACTCCGGCCTCGAAGGATCTCGGCGGCGGCGGGATCTTTGAAACGGGAATCTACCTGCGCGTCTCGTTCCTGTCTGTCGATTCGACCGGCGACCACGAAACAGGCGATCCTGTGGAGTGGCCCAACCGCATCACCTTGAAGTCACGCGAGTTCATGGATGGCGGCGATCGCAAGATCGAGATCCACGCCGCACCTGCGGCCCCGATTCGTTACACCACTGACGGATCCGATCCGAAGGTCAGCGGCGGATTGTACGAGGGCCCTATCCTGGCGCCGGACGGTGTCCGTCTACTGCTCGCGGTTGCGGAGAAGGACGGGATCACGTCCGCGCTCCTTCGGCGCGAGATCGCCGACAAGCCGCAGGACAAGCCGATCGACGCGAACAGCCCCGCGGTGTGGCGCCCGAAGCGTGGGTTCTCGTGTCCGACCACCAGCGATGCCTACCCGTTCATCAACCGTCTCAAGAAGTACGCCGTCGCCGCTGGCGGCCTCCGCCTGGGCGTCCAGGCCGGCGCTACGTGGGTCGAGCTCAACTTTTCGGATGACGTGGAGTTGGAGGGCGACAAAATCGATCAGTCCGTCGAGCGGATCAGGGAACTCGTCCCGGCCGGCGAGGTCGAAGTCACGGCGGCGTACGTGCGCTTCGCCACGGGTCAGCGGTTCCTTGATTACGTCGCCGACAGCAGGAAGTCCTACCGACGTGACGATGTGGAGCCGTGACGATGGCGACGAAGGTGGCAGCCAGAGCCGGATCGGCGGGGTTCGGATTCCGGCCCGAGGAATCGGAGCACCACTTCGTGGTTACCGTGCCGGCAGGGAACCGCGAGGATGTCTCCGTCGCCGAGCACCTTCGCTTTGACCCTGAAACGGGTCATGCGCCGCCGTCCCTGGGGTTCGGTCCTAGCGACGCCAAGCTGCGTGCGTCGCTGCCGCGCGCCAAGTGGAACGCGATCGCCGACGAGGTCCGCGTCGAGTTCAACCGCCGTCTCAGGAAGGAGGGGTTGCCCGCGGGTCGCTGGAAGACCGGCAGCAACCCTCTGGCACGCCTGCTCGGCAAAGAGCTGACGCTGCTGGCGTGGGCGGTGGAAGATGCCGATCCTGCACTCGTCCCGGCCGCGATCAGGAACTGGCTCGGTCTCGCCCCGGAAGAACGGTGGTGGCTGTTCACCATGACCGCTGCAGCGACGGGGCACGCGCTGCACGGCCGAGGACGGGGCTGGCGCAAGGCGGTGCGGTTCGCGCTCACCGAGAACCCCGTCGCCAGCGCCGGCGTCCGTCGCGAGGCACTGGCCGATTCCTTCCGGTTGCTGGCGCCCGAGGAACGCCGCGCGCGGACGCCGTCCCGTCGTCGAACGACCGGCGACCGGCGAAGCGCCGCGGGCGCACGGAAGGACGGGCGGTGAGACTTGCCGCCCGCGTCGATGCCAGTTCGCCGGTCCGCTCACCTGACCGGGGACGCATCGTCTCCGCTGACATCAGCTTCATCGAGACCCAGTTTCCCGTCTCGCGGCTGTCGAAAGAGAGCTACAAGGAGCGGAAGGCGAACTCCAGCCAGACCCTGACCGGTCTCGGCAAGTGGTGGGGCCGCAAGCCGCTGGTCATGGTGCGGGCAATCATCCTCGGGTTGGTCATGCCAGCGTCGGAGGATTCCCGCAGGGATCGGGACGTCTTCCTTGCGCTGCTCACCATGGACGAGGAGGGTCTCTGGCGGCGCAAGCGCCACGCTATTCCGCTCAGGGAGGTCTATCGACGCCTCTCGCCGGACGAACGGGTCGAATGGTTCGTGCCGGACGCCGATCCGGACCGGCCCAGGCTCGGAAAGAATAGGAAGTCTGAGGATCGGCAGCGATTGCAGCGCCTCGTGTTCGACCGCATGACGTACGACGAAAAGCTGGCATGGTGCGATCGGCCGGAACACCTCGGCGGGCCGTCAGAAGGCACCTGGAAGGCTATCAACGAGCACCTCGACACGACAGCGGCGAGTCTGTCCGAACTAGTGCAAACGCTAGGCAAGCGTCGCTTTGGACGCACACCGCGCGTGGGCGACGCCTTCTGCGGCGGTGGAAGCGTCCCCTTCGAGGCGGCCCGACTCGGGTGCGAGGTGTTTGCGTCCGACCTCAACCCTGTGGCGGCGCTTTTGACCTGGGGCGCGCTCAATATCGTCGGCGGCGACCAGAAAGTCGCAGCGCGGGTGCGGACGGCACAAGCTGAGGTTTTCATTGCCGTCGATCAACAAGTCACCGAATGGCGCATCGAGCATAACGATGCCGGCTGGCGCGCCGATGCCTTTCTCTATTGCACGGAAACCGCCTGTCCCGAATGCGGATGGCGCGTACCGCTTGCCCCGAGTTGGGTCATCGGCCAAAAGACGCGAGTGGTCGCTCGGCTTCGACCTGAGCGAGAGCGACACTGTTTCGCCATCGAAATCCATTCCGGCGTCAGCCCGCAGAAGTTGGCGGCGGCGCGCGATGCCGGCACGGTGAAGCAGTCGCGATTGAAATGCCCAAATCCCAAGTGCCGGGCCTCCGCGCCGATGGCCGCGATTCGCGGTGACCACCGCGGCGACGGCGGGCGGGGATACGGATTACGGTTGTGGGAAAAGGACGATCTCGTCCCGCGGCCGGACGACGTGTTTCAGGAACGACTCTACTGCGTCCGTTGGCGCCTGCCGCGTCTGGATACACTGCTAGAGGCCGAGCAACATGCGCGTTCCTTGCGCCCCGTCGCCGCGCTCCTGCCAGACTGGGTGGATCTCGATCGTGCGATAGCGGCGCTGGTCGAGCTGCTCGAAGCCGCCGAGCAGAAAGAGATCGCGGCTCTACGCAAACGCGACTGGCTGGCCGAGGATCGCGCGTGCGAAGCGGCGCGCCAGGAATTCGAGACCCGACGAGCCTCGGACCGCCAAAAGGTCGAACTAGCGGCGACCAAGCAACGGTTCGAGAAGGCGCGGGAGACGATCGCGTTCCGCAAGGAACGGCTAGAGACCCTTGCGAAGTCCATCCCCGGGGTGTTGTATCGGACGGTTGACGCCGACGACTTGCAACGGGAGGCGCGCGCACTCGATTTGCTTCGTGAACACTTTTCGGAATGGCGGGCGCGTGGATACGTCCCAAGCCGTGCGATAGTGCCGGGCGCCAAGACGGATGAGCCGATTCGGACACGAGGCTGGACGCATTGGCATCATCTGTTCACGCCGCGGCAACTCCTCGTTCATGGGAAGCTTGCCGAGGAATCGGATAATTCCGCGTTACCCATCGAGTCCGCGGTGGCGTGTTTGTTCGGACTGGGGCGGGCCTCGGATTGGAATAGCAAACTCTCTCGATGGTGGACCGACAGCGCTCACGAAAAAGTGATCCAGACGTTCAGCAATCAGGCTCTAAACACCTTGGTCACTTTCGGTGGGCGAGGCGTGCAAGCGCTTGCGGACTCTTGGTTCCTCACGCTCTGTGACACGCAGATCAAAGGGGTCTCGGAAGTACACGCAATCGATGTGCGGTCCGTGTGTAGTCCAGTAGAGCTATGGATTACGGATCCACCATACGCCGATGCCATCAACTATCACGAACTGTCCGAGTTCTTCCTCGCGTGGTACGGAGAACGGATTTCAGAGCTGTTCCCAGGGTGGTACGCTGACAGCAAACGGGCGCTCGCCGTTCGGGGCGCCAGCGCAGATTTTCGCCGGAGTATGGTCGCCAGCTACCGTAATCTCGCGACGCGCATGCCGGACGATGGCCTCCAGGTCGTCATGTTTACTCACCAGAACGCATCAATTTGGGCAGATTTGACGTTGATCCTCTGGGCAGCAGGACTCCGTGTAACAGCAGCATGGACCGTAGGTACGGAGACGCCTTTTGGTGTGAAAGAAGGCAACTACGTCCAGGGTACGGTGCTTATGGTGCTGCGCAAGCAGACCACTGCGGACACAGCGTTTCTCGACGAGGTGGTCTCTGAAGTCGAGACGGAGGTCGAACGACAGCTCGACTCCATGCTTCGGCTTGACGACGGCGAGGCGCCGAACTTTTCCGATGCGGACTACCAGCTTGCGGCCTACGCCGCGGCGCTACGCGTCCTGACGCAATATCGCTCCATTGAGGACATCGACATCGCCTATCAGCTCTCGCGCGAGCGGCGCGACGATGAGGCCAATCCCATCGAACGGATCATCGAGGACGCGGTGAAGACGGCGAGCCATGCCCTCTTGCCCAAGAGCCTGCAGAACCACGTGTGGCGAAAACTTGGCTCCGAAGAGAAGCTCTACCTCAAGGGACTCGATATTGAAAGCCGCGGCGAGTTCCGCGCCGGTGTTTATCAGGAGTTCGCGCGCGGCTTCGGCGTGCGCGATTATCGCGTCCTGATCCGCTCCGGCACGGCGAACGAGACACGACTCAAGACCGCCTCCGAGCTCGGACGTCAGGAGTTGGGCAACTCCGCGTTCGGAAAGAGCCTTTTGCGCCACACCCTGTACGCCGTCTGGCGCGCGGCGGAGACCGGTGACACAACCGACAGCCTCACGTGGTTGCATACCGAGCTAACTGATTACTGGAACCAGCGGGAAGCGCTGTCCGCCGTGCTTCGTTACCTGGCCGCCATCGGTATCGACCACTGGCGCGCTGACTCCGCCGCCGCCCGCATCGTCGCGGGGGCCGTGGAGAACGACCATGTCTGATCGCTTTCTGGAAAGCGTCTGAGAAAAGGAGGAAGTCTTGAGTCCGGAAGATCCGCTCGCGGGCGCTAAACACTTTCCGACTGGTGCCGAATTTCGTAAATGCGCATTTCAGGTTAACCCACATCATTACCTGAGTACGTATCGAGGCCAAGCATCGACAATAGATGCCGCAGACTACCCGCGCTCGTTGGTCGATGCGGCCGTGGAGCTTGGTATCACGGTGCTCGCCGTGACGGATCACAACCACGTCGGTGGAGTGCACGCGATTCGATCCGAGGCGATCAGTCGTGGAATCCATGTGTTTCCCGGGTTCGAAATAACCTCGACCGAGGGCATCCACGTGCTCTGTCTCTACGCTCCGGAGACCACGGAAGAACAACTGGGTCGCTATCTCGGTGAATTCGGTATTCGCGAAACCACACCGTCGAGCGACCCGTGTGGAAGTTCGTTTGCGGATCTACTCGCGCGCGTACGTAGTCAGGGTGGAATCTCGATCGCGGCACATGTCACAAATGACAAAGGGCTGTTTCGGATGCTTCAAGGACAGTCCAGGATCAATGCCTGGAAAGCCAAGCACCTTTACGCCATTCAGATTCCCTGCTCGATACAGGACTTGCCGGACGATGTTCGGCCTATCGTACAGAATCGAAATCCCAGCTACGCACGAGAATATGCGCCCGAGTCAAACCTCGCCATCGCTGTCGTGAATGCCCGCGACGTGGCGTCCGTCGAAGACCTTGCCGACGCGTCGGCGACCTGCTGGGTCAAAATGTCCGAGGTCAGCATCGAAGGCTTGAGACAAGCCTTTCTCGATCCTGCGTCGCGGATTCGACTGCACACAGACCCACCGCCCGAGGAGCACACCGAATTCGTCGCGATGGGGTGGCAGGGTGGCTTTCTCGATGGCGTCGCGTTCGGCTTCAATCCGAATTTGAACGTGTTGGTCGGTGGTCGTGGGGCGGGCAAGTCCACGGTGATCGAGAGCTTGCGACACGTGCTTGGACTTGAGCCCCTGGGTGAGGAGGCCCGAACAAGCCAAGCCGGAATCCTCCGATTCGTACTCGGGAGCGGCACCAAGGTTTCGCTCCTTGTACGTTGTCATAGGCCAAACCTTCGGCAATACCGGATAGAGCGTACGATCCCAAATCCCCCGATTGTGCGCGATGCGCAGACGGGCGGAGTGCTCAACGTCGCCGCCGCGGAGATTCTCCCTGGCGTCGAGGTTTACGGTCAGCACGAGATCTCGGAACTCACCAGGAGCCCGCGGAAGCTGACCCAGTTGCTTGAGCGATTCGTGGAACGAGACGATTCGGTCATCGCCCGGAAGCGGGAGTTGCGACGGGAATTGGAGCACTCGCGGGCGCGGATACTCGATGCTCGCAAGGAGCTCGACCAAATTGAGGACCGGCTGGATGCCTTGCCGGGACTCGAGGAGACGCTAAAGCGGTATCAGGACGCGGGGATCGAAGAGGATCTCAAGGAGCAGAGCCTGCTGGTGCGTGAGGAGCGCCTCCTCGACACCATTCCCGAACGTTTGCAGCCGTTCCGTTCCTGTCGGAATGAGCTACGGCAGGAGTTACCAATCGACAGGACCTTTCTGTCGCAAAAAGCGTTGGAGGACCTACCCGGGAAGGAGATTCTGGCAAGCGCCGATCATATGCTGGAGCGATTGAACTCCGATCTTGAGGCAGTGTTGCAGGGGTTCGATTCTGCGCTTGACAAATTTGATCAGGGCGTACGAAAAATTCACGAGCGGTTCAACGCACGAAGGGCCACGGTGCAGGTCGCGTACGAAAAGAAGCTCCGAGAACTCCAAAAGAGCCGCATCGATGGTGAAGAATTCATCCAGCTCCGTCGACGGCTCGAAGAGCTGCGCCCCCTCAAGGATCGGCAATCAGCCCTGACCCGTGCAGAGGCGGACCACCGGGAACGGCGTCGAAATCTTTTGGCAGAGTGGGAAGATGCCAAGGCAGAGGAGTTTCGGGCGCTTGAGCGTGCCGCCAAGCGCGTTACGAAAAGGCTCAGGGGGCGTGTCCGAGTACAGGTCGAGTTCGGTGGAAACCGGGAACCATTGTTCGAACACCTCCGGCATGAAGTCGGCGGACGCCTGTCAGAGTCGATCAATACTCTCCGGCAGGCGGACAACTTGTCACTGAGCGCGTTCGTGCAGGCTTGTCGCCGAGGCGCAGTGGCTCTCTTGGTCAAGTTTGATATCTCCGGTGTCCAAGCGGATCGATTGGCTCAAGCCTCCGACGAAACCCTGATGAAGGCCGAAGAGCTCGATCTTCCATCCACGACGGAAATCGAGCTCAACACCGCGCCTCCAGACGAGAAGGAGCAATGGCAGGCGCTCGATCAGCTCTCCACCGGACAGAAGGCGACTGCCGTACTGTTGCTTCTGCTACTCGAGTCCGACGCGCCGCTTGTCGTCGACCAGCCCGAGGACGATCTGGACAACCGCTTCATTACGGAGGGGATTGTGCCTCGCATGCGTGAAGAGAAGCGGCGGCGCCAGTTCCTGTTCTCGACCCACAACGCAAATATTCCCGTCCTCGGGGACGCAGAGCTCATCTTGGGACTGAGCCCGTCAGGCGAGGCGGAGGAGGGCAACGCGCAGATCGCTCAAGAGCACATGGGCTCCATCGATACGCAACCGGTGAGAGAACTCGTCGAAGAGCTGCTCGAAGGCGGTGAGGATGCGTTCGAGCGACGGCGCCGCAAGTACGGCTTTTGAGGCAGAACGGTGACGACGACAGAGCTTCGCGAACTGATCGCGAACGGTGAAAACTCCTACATCGAGTTCAAGCGTGACGTGATCGACAGTCGAGAATTGGCGAAGGAGATCGTTGCGTTCGCGAACCTGCGGGGTGGACGCGTCCTGCTCGGGGTTGACGACGACAGGAGTATTAGCGGGCTTGCGCGGATCGATGCGCCGCCGCGCCCAGAGGATGACGACGCGGGGGCTCGCACGTACCAGCGGCTCGAAGAATGGGTGATGCAGACCTGCCGCGACAAGATACGCCCCGAGATCATCCCTTATTTCGAGATCTGCCGGGATGTCGAGCCGGGCCGCGATGTGGCGGTGGTGCAGGTGGAGCGAGGGTGGAGCGTGCACCAAGTGTGGCACAACCAGCGCCGCACCTATTACATTCGAGTCGGCAGCTCGACCCGCGAGGCAAACCCCGAGGAGTTGGCGCGCCTGTTTCAGCAGCGTGGCGCTTTCCGCCCGGAACTCCGGCCTGTGTCGGGCACTTCGATCGGGGATCTGGACCGCCGCCGCCTTGAAGATTATTTCAGGCAGATCCGTCAGCAGGACACGCCCGCATCAACGCCGTCAGCCGCTTGGCGACGGGAAACGGAGGCGTGGGCGAGGAACGAAGACGATAGGCATTGGAGGTCACTCGTCGACTACAGGGAACAAGAGTGGCGGGAGACGCAGGAAGCCGATTGGTGCTCGCTCCTGGTCAACACGGAGATCCTCGACGATAGCGACCGGCAGCCAGCGACCGTCGCCGGGTTGTTGCTCTTTGGCAGCAACCCCAGCCGGTACCTTCCCCACGCGAAGATCGACGCGGTCGCGTACATCGGTCCGGAAAAGGACTATGCCGCAAGGGAACGGCGCACACTGCGGGGGCCGATGGTTCGATTGAGCAGCAGCGACGGCACTGTGCTTGAACGAGGACTCGTAGAGCAGGCTGTGGAGTTCGTCAGGCGGAATATCGAAACGGCTACCCTGGAGGACGGTGTGCGGCGGCAGGAACGATGGGATTATCCCGAGGATGCGGTTCGCGAGGCGGTCGTCAATGCGATCGTGCACCGCGACTACCTGTTGTCGGGTTCGGATATCGAGATCAGCATCTACTCGGATCGGCTGGAGGTCGTGTCACCCGGTCGCCTGGCAAACGGAATAACACCGCCGCGCATGCGGAGCGGATGCCGGAGCGCTCGCAACGAGCTGTTGAAGGACATGATGCGGGACTATGGATACCTGGAGCACATGGGGATGGGCATCCCGCGGAAGATCATGCACAGCATGCGGGAGCACAACGGCACCGACCCGGATCTGGTCGAAGAAGACGAAAGGTTCATCCTGAGATTGTGGAAGAACCCTCGCGCTTGATGGCCGAGGCGGAGCCGACGTGCTCGAACGATACTCTTCCCGCCGCCAGCCGCTCGACGCGGGTTTTCTGAACGCCCGGCTTGCCGGGGCGAAGAGCTACGACCGCATCGCCGGCTACTTCTCGTCGTCGATCCTCGAGATCGCGGGTGAAGCCATCGAGAGCATCGATGGCAGAATCCGCATCGTCTGCAACTCGCAACTGTCGCGCGCCGACGTAGACGTCGCCCGGGCGGCACAGGCTGCCATCCGGCGCGAGTGGTGCGAGTCCCGGCCGGAAGCACTTGGCGATAAGGCGAGGCCCCGCTTCCGTCGGCTCTACGACGGCCTGCGATCCGGCAAGCTCACCGTCCGGGTGCTACCCGATGACGTCTTCGGCCTCATCCACGGGAAGGCGGGCGTAGTCACCCTGGCGGACGGGCGGCGGATCTCGTTTCTCGGCAGCGCGAACGAATCGGCCAGCGCGTTTCGCCTCAACTACGAGCTCATCTGGGAAGACGACGCACCGGACACCGTCGCGTGGGTGCAGCAGGAGTTCGACGCGCTCTGGTCATCGCCCCATGCCGTGGAACTCGCGGAGTTCGTCGTCGGTGATCTCGACCGTCTCGCACGCCGTGAGCCGATCCGGGACCTCGATCGCTGGCGCGGCGACCCGGATCCCGCGTCCGCGGTCATCGAGGCGCCGGTCTACCGCAGGGACGTGGGGTTGTGGGAGCATCAAAAGTACTTTGTGAAGCTCGCCTTCGATGCCCATCGCGGGCCGCACGGTGCGCGTTTCGTGCTCGCGGACCAGGTCGGTCTCGGGAAGACGCTCCAACTTGCGATGGCGGCGCAGCTCATGGCGCTGGCGGGAGATCTGCCGGTGCTCGTGCTTGCGCCAAAATCGCTGATCTGGCAATGGCAGGATGAACTGGACACACTGCTCGGCCTGCCGTCAGCGGTCTGGGACGGCCGGCAGTGGCTCGACGAGCGCGGTATAGAGCATCCCGGCGCCGGAGCCGAGTCGATTCGCCGCTGTCCCCGGCGCATCGGGATCGTCTCGACCGGCCTGATCACGCGTGGATCGGAAGCCGCCGAGTTGCTGGCGCACATGCGGTTCGAGTGCGTGATCCTCGACGAGGCGCACCGCGCCCGCCGACGGAATCTGGGCCCGGATGCGGTGTTCGGGCCAGCGGACCCGAACAATCTCCTGAGGTTTCTGTGGGAGATCTCCCCGCGCACAAAGAGCCTGCTCCTTGCAACGGCGACGCCAGTCCAACTCCATCCGATCGAAGCCTACGATCTGCTCGATGCGCTTGGCCGCGGCTCGGACGCGGTGCTCGGCGGACCCGGCAGCCGATGGCGCAACGCCAGGGCCTCGCTCGATCTCGTGCTCGGCAACGTCGCCCCGCCGGCCGGGTTCGAGGAGTGTTGGGAATGGTTACGCAATCCCTTTCCGCCCCGTTCGGAAGGAAAAGAATTCCAGATTCTGCGCCGCTCGCTCGACCTGTCCGACGATGCGGCGTATGCGCCCGGGAGCGCGATCGACGCCTTGCGCCCATCCGACCGGCAGCGTATCGAGCAAGGGTTCGACCGTCTGGTGAAGCGCCACAACCCGTATATCCGGACGTTCGTGCTACGCACGCGCGAGTATCTCGAAACGACGATTGACCCCGAAACCGGCGAACCGTACCTCACGCGCGTCAGCGTCCGGCTGCATGGTGAGTCCGATGCCGACGCCATCCAATTTCCACCGTTTCTCGAGGAGGCCTACCACGCAGCGGAGGACTTTTGCGGACTCCTCGCGGAGCGTGCGAACACGGGGTATTTTCGCACGTTGCTGCTGCGCCGCATGGGCAGCACGATGGAGGCCGGGCGAAAGACCGTGCAAAGCATCCTGAACGACTGGCAAGGACTCGACGAGTCGGAGCACGACGAGGAGCGGGACGACCAATTCCGTGTGCTAACCCCGGCGGAGCGCGAGACACTGCTGCGTCTGGAGCGGGCGCTGAACGCCAACCGCGAGCGGGATCCCAAGTACGCCGCCATCCGCCGGCTGCTTGTCGACGAGCAATGGTTGCACCACGGCTGCATCGTCTTCAGCCAATATTATGACTCCGTGTGGTGGCTGGCGCAGCAACTGACCGCCGATCTCCCGGATGAGCCAATCGGGATCTACGCTGGGGCGAATCGTTCAGGAGTGATGCAACGAGGCGTCTTCGAGCGTCGCCAGCGCGATGCGTTGAAGTACGCCGTGCGCCGGAGCGGCGTCCGGCTGCTGCTCGGCACGGACGCTGCCTCGGAAGGGCTTAACCTGCAGCGGCTCGGCTCTCTCATCAATCTCGATCTCCCCTGGAATCCGTCCCGCCTCGAGCAGCGCAAGGGACGGATTCAGCGCATCGGGCAGATCCGCCCCGAGGTCGATGCCTACAACATGCGTTACGCGAATTCGGTAGAGGACCGGGTTCACCAGCTCCTGTCGCAACGTCTCGAAAAGATCTCGCACCTGTTCGGCCAGTTGCCCGATACGCTGGAAGATGTCTGGGTCAAGGTTGCGTTAGGCAAGGTGGAGGAGGCGCGACAGACGATCGATGCAGTTCCGGAGCGACACCCATTCGCGCTCCGGTACCACGAAGTCGAGCGAGTGGACTGGGAATCGTGCGCGCGTGTACTCGACGACGATACCAAGCAGCGGAGTCTCGTTCGAGGATGGGCGGACCGGAGGAACGACAAATCCGGAGCCTGAAGGAGGCCGTTGAGTCTCCATACCCGAGCATTGGCCCAGGCAGGCCCTCGCGGACACCAAGCCTTGCTGTGGTCGCAGACACTTCGCAACTATTCCCTTGGATTTGCGTGGACGGCTGGCCCTCCGTACGCCAATCAAGGGGGTAGGTCGGCGAAGTCGGGCCAGAGCGGCCGCAGGTGAGCGCGAAACGTCAGGCGCCTACCCGCACCAGAGTCCTTGGTTGGAGAGTGTGGAGCGCTTCGAGAACACCGGCGACCAGGGGCACGAGAGATTCAATGTGGTTGCTGTTGGCTGCCAGAACGACGACGGCGATGGGAGGCGTCTCGAGGTTCTGCTGGAATTCGATGTTCTGGTCGGCGGTGACGACCGCGTTGAATTTCGCGGCGGCTTGTCGTAGGAGCGCACCGTTGCCCAAGCCGATCCAACCCATTTGAGGAACCGTACGAACCTCGTGGCCTACGAGCAGGTCAGCCAGCGACCGAGGCAGCAATTCATCGAGCAGGAGTCGCACGCGACGTCAACAAGTCCTTGGAGATTTCCAGCGCCGTGACCGCTTGTTCCCGCGTGACCGAGGGAAAGTGGTCGATGAAGCGCTCCAGGCTGTCGCCGGCGGCAAGGTAGTCCATCAGATTCTTGACCGGGACACGTGTGCCCGCAAAAACCGGGGTGCCGCGCAGTACGTCCGGTTCGCATCGCACGACAGAATCAAGCGTGGAGATTCTTGTTCCTGACTCGAGCCCGCTGCCTTGGTCGACGCGCCGCTCCGATGTCGGGTCCCGCCACCAACGCCCCTCTTGGCTCTTCAGTCCGATGCAGCTATAGTTTGTCGTGACATGAACGCATCGCAAGATACTGCGGCCAGCGGATTCTCGCTCGGGGTGCTCATTATCGGGTCGCTGTACTGGGACAGTAAACGCTCGGAACGCGTGGCGTGGCGGCGAAAGCGTCTCGACATGAACCGCAAGTTTTGCGTCCGCGCACCGATTCGCTACGGACGGTGCTCGTCCACACGGGACAATACCTACACGATGGTGTTCGCTCCGAGTCTCGACGAGACCTGCTTCGGACAGGCAATTGCGCTGCAGTTCAAGTCGCACGACATCGTGCAGGAGGCCGAGTGCCTTTTGGCGGCCGAAAGCAACGGCAAGGGAGGAGTGTCTGCGTCATGGGGATGCGTGGGACTCTTGCCGAATCCTGATTCTGTCGGACTGCTCTCCGAACAATGCACGCGCTGGAACGAGCTCGTCAGGGAATGCGGCGCACGAAGATTGAACTACGGAAAATTGGCGAAGATCAACGCAGGGGTCAACGAGCATGGATTCCTAACGATCCCCTGGCCCAAGCTCGCCAATGGCTCCACTCTGGCGTTCGATGCGCTGCTTGCGACTGCCAACGAACCGACGAATCACGACCCTCAACCGAGCGAGATCGCCGGGCCGTGGAAGACCCCGCCAGGCAAGGAACACATTTATTATTTTCACAAGAACTGCAAGAACGGAATACGGACGTCTCAGGACGACGAGATCGCCCGTCTTCTCGCAGATTCTAGTCTGGCTTGTTGAAGCCCGCACAGCCAGGATTTATCTGCCACAGAAGCGATCCGCTTCACGCAGCACCCCAAGGTAGCGACCCAGATATGTTCGGACTGCACGCACCAAGTGAGAACCGACTGGACCCAGCATTGCTTTACTTGACCCTAATGCAATCGACGATCCCTTCCAGGATGGTTGATTCTCGGCGCCGCGCATCGGGGAGAGCGACGTATGGATGAGATAGGCGCTGAGAGTCTATTTGAAGCAGTCCGTCGCTGACAGCAACCCTCCAGAAGAACCAACCCCGACGACGTTTTTTCAAGGACCGATCTTATGCCAGAGACTTTTCGTTCCGTAATTCCCTGGATGACGGCATCTTGGTTCGCATCTGGAATACTCTATTCTTCCATATATTGGTGGGGTTTCGGCATCGCAATACCATCATTCTTATCGTTGGACGCCGCTGGGACCTACGCGATTGTGCCGCTCGTGTCTCTGATTCCAGCGCTGCTGGGGCACTTGCCTGCCACACTAACATGGCGATGGTATCCATATGGCGGAGGCAGCAACACTTGGTACGCAGTGGCGACGCGGCCTTATTTGACACTGTTGATGTTACCGGCTTATTTGATAATTATCTGGTGGACCATGTATTTATACGACCATTATCTCTTCTTCTTGCTAGTGCCTGGTTTGATTGGTCTGGCGCTCACGCCCCTCCACATTCACTTGATAGACCGGGGCGTGTGGCAGGCAATCAACCCCGTTGAGCTACGAGCGATGTTGCTGAATATCGCTATTATGCTGCCGCCATGCGCGGCGCTACTTGGCGTGAATCATGGCGCCGTAATCCGCAACGGAGGCACGACGCTGTTTCTGGGGCGGCCGGTTCTTCAGGATAACGAGTCCCGGTATCACTATGTCGGCTATCTCGGCGAGCACTTCGTGTTTTATGTGCCCGACACTGAACGTGTTGTCTTGAAGCGTTCAGATGGCATTGACACTGTCGAACTGTCCCCGGCGTCGTCCCAACGCGACTGACAGTGAGGTAGACCCCGTTGGCTGGACAATTTCCAGGTCCGAGTAAGTTAAGGTCGCTCCCGTTACTCCCGTCTTCGTGATCGATGATGGGTGTGGGCTTGTGGGAATCTCGTCTGCGAGATTTCCACACGTCCACGCCCTCGTCAGCGCCCGAGCCGCGAGCCGGCGAGCGCCAGCGCAGGAAGCTGACCGTACACCTCCGCCGGCGTCCGATACGCCAACGCCTGGTGCGGGCGCCCATGATTGTAGAACGCGAAGTAGCGCCCCAGTTCGGCGCGGGCCTCCGGCACCGACGCGTAGTCCTTCAGGTGCACCTCCTCGTACTTCACCGAGCGCCAGAGCCGCTCGACGAAGACATTGTCGAGCGCCCGGCCGCGCACGTCCATGCTGATCTGCACCTCTGCCGCACGTAGCGGGCTCGTGAAGGCATCGCTGGTGAATTGCGCACCTTGGTCCGTGTTGAAGATCTCCGATCGCCCGCCGGCAAGCACCCGTTCGAGCACGTCTCGGCAGAATGGGAAGTACCCCGCGGCCCTGGTTCACGCGCGCCGGTCGTGACGCCGCGACCGTGCACGCTACGAGGACATCTATGCGTCGCCATCCACATCGGCGAACGCATCCGGGTCGACGGTGAGCACTTCGAGGCTGCGTTTGCGTACGCCGATGCCGTGCTCGATCAGGAGGTCGATGAGCTTGTCGCCGTCAATGAGGGTGATCGGTGCGGCCCCGTCTGCGAAGGCGACCTCCTCCGTGCCCCTCGAGAAGCGCGAGGTGGCGATGATAGTGCCCCGGACGGCGTTGAACCGGTAGAGCGAGCCACGGAGGGCGTCGAGGTCCTTACGCTGGATCGTACGCTTGTGACGCTTGGCCTGGACGACCTCGCGAACAGAGGTGATGCCGAGTTCGATTTGCGCAATGATGTCCACGCCACCGTCGTTCGAGCGGCTCGTCACATCGACATCCTGATAGTCCATCTCCTCCAGCAGGCGCCTTAAGAGGTGCTCAAAGGCGAATGGGTCCATGTCGAGTAGCAGTTTGCGCATGCTCTCGCGTACCGAGGCTTCTTGCCTCTTGGCCAGTGACCAGAGTTCATGCAGCTCTTCGGTGCCGACTCGATGGAGATAGGCGAGGCCGGCATCGGTCACGGAGTACATCGTGCTCTTGCGACTCAGAAGGCCGCGATCGAGGAGGTTGTTCAGGCGACGGCGTAGCGTGTCGCGGAAGGTCGAAGGGCTCGCGAACGAGGAATAGCGGTTGATGTACTCGGTCCACTCCTCAAGTACGCCGCCGGCCCGGGTGGGGCCATTGTCGGCGATCAGGGCCAGGAGCTTCGCGAGGCCTTCCTGCTCATCGAGGAAGGCCTCGGTCTCGCCACCCTCGTTGTCGATGAAGTCGCGACCTCGGTCGGCCAGCACCAAGTTGGCGTCGGGGCCCTCCTCAACGAGACCGTATTTCCGACTCAGGAGCCAGTGGCCATAGGTGTGCCGCGGGTTGACGGTCTTGCCGCTGGTGGTCCAGATGGCGTCGGCGAGCTCGCGGTCGTCGCCGGAGAGCCTTTCTGGGATCCAAGTGTCGGGGTCGGTCCAGTCGACGGTTTTCTGCGGTGTGCCCCGCAGCTCCTTGAGCGTCGCCTGCAACCCCGTGACCTGCTTGCGCGGTCGCCCAGGCCAAACCTGAAGAACGTGGCGAATCTCGCGATACCTCGGGAACAGCGGCAGGCGGACGCGTTGCTCCGTCTGGTCCTTTGGAGGCGACCCTTCTTCGGCGTTCTCTGGCACGGCACACTCACCGACGCCCGCCGCGGATGTAGTCTCCGCGGCGTGCAGCTCGCGCAACCCGAAGACACCAGGCTTCACTCTGACGAAAGCGCTCTTGGTCCCGTGCCGCTTGATGTCGACAGCGATCACGGCGTTCAACGACGCGGCGGGCGTCTTGGACGAGGAAGCGGCCAACCCCCGGATCAAGATACGCTCTATTAGTTTCTGATAATGGGTCGGCCCACTTTCCCTGAGCAGATCGACAGCCGCTTGGCGGAGAGTCTTCGTAGAGTCGCTGGGCATCACTGAACCGTGCCGGGTTTCCAGGAGACTGTGATTTGACGGATATCGTGTGACAGTCGCCATCATTACTTTAACCGTTCCCGGAGTGCTTCGTACGGGGACTGGCCGACGAATGCTCCGTGGGGCCGATCGAAGTTGTAGAAGCGCTCCCGTTCGGTCAGCCGTTGCTCCAGATCGACATCACCCGGCGTAGCCAACCTGTCACCGAAACGGATCAGGCCCAGTCTCGAAGCACGTACGCGTCACCGCGGCACGCAGATGCGTCTCCCGCAACGGTCGCACGAACCGTATCACCGTCTCGTAACTGACTGCTGTCAATGGCAATCTAAAACTGCACACTTCGGAGAGGGACGTCACGGTCAGAGCAGACATTCTCCCGGTGATTCCCGTCGGGCGTCTTGGGTGGGACTCCGGTCGCTCCGCTCCCTGCGTCCAGCCCAAGACCCCCTGCGAAGCTGCGGTGCTGTCGGTCACGGTGCGACTCCCTCACGCCGTTCGTCCGCCGCGGACCCGGTGACCGCGCGTCAACTGCCACCAATCACCAGGGCATCCCAATCTTCCGGCGGCTCCTCGCGCAGGAGCTTGAAGAGCGACCTGCGGGCGATGTCGAACCCCTTGCCGAACGCGTAATGCTGCCTCTGCGTGATTTTCTTCCTCTTCCGATTGTGGACGATTGCCGATCGCGCCTCGTAGAACTCCTTGACCGCCTTCATCTCCCGAAGCCTGCTTTCCGCGTCCGCGCCTAGAAACCACGCCACCCGCGTCCGCATTTTGTAAGATATCTCGCCTCCGTCCAGTTGATACATCTGTTCCAGCGCGATTGCGACGTCCAGGATCCTGTCCGCCACTGCAAATCGTCCGTCGCGTCCGAGCGCCTCGGCAAGCCGCCCCACGATCGGAGCCATCCTTGCGTACCGCTCGCCCATTCGGATTTCAAAGGCTTCCGTCGCTTCGCCCAGCGCCTCTCGCGCCAGCTCTGGACACTCTTCGAACCCGTCGAATCCGTGTGCCGACCGGCCGCGGTAGAAACTGCCGCGGTTTTCCTCCTGGCCCAACAGTTGCGCGGCAGACCGATCGATGCAATGGTTCAACATTGCGAACGGCAGCACCGCAGCCCCATGCGTCACGGCGAGCAATTCCAGGAAGGTCCGGGCCTGCACGAAAAACGGTTCGGGCGATTCCACCATAGGACCCCCCTCGCGGCCCGTCCGTTGTAACGCAGGTCTCCACCGGAACGGCCTTGCCGCCGCGCCGATCGACCGCCAGCCGTGGAATCCGGCCCCCCCCGGGGCGAGCTGCTCCACCAGGCTCTCGTCCACGAACGCCCGCACCTCCTCGAATGGCAGCAGCGTCATGCCGTCCGCGACGTCGACCCTTTCGGTTAAGGTCAGCCCGTAGAACAACACCGCGTCGTATCCGATATCCAGCTCGCCCGGTACGCCGTCCGAACCTCCTTCCCCGTCGGGTGTGAGAAACCCCTGCAACTCGGCTGCCGCCGCCCGGTAGCCGCCGACGGGCAGTTCCGAGGCACGCGCCATCAGTCCCGCAATCAGGTCCGTAGGCGAGGTTGAGTAGCCGGCATTAAGAATCTGCACCCAGAAGTCGTCTTTGCCGATAGTCGGACCTATGACCCGTGCCAGCGTCGGATGCGCGATCAGAATGTACCGTGCGCGGTCCAGCACCGCCCGAAGAGGCGCGTAGCGTTCTTTTGCGCCCATGCCGATGCTGTGGCGCGCAGTGGCATAGAGGATGCGGAGATCGTCCAGCGGGACGGCGCGCACATAGCTCTCCCACTCGCCGGCCGTCCCCTGCACGCGCGGTCGGTAATCCCGACGTTCCGGCAGGTATGGCTTCTGGGCTTCGGCCAGACCTTGTAGCTCCTGTGCCAGCCGTTCGATCCAGTTTCCCTCCGAGAATACCTCCAAGCTCATGCCGCCCCCGAAACGCCCGACGATCCGTTGCGGCCCCTGGCCTTTCGCCGGATGAACACGGATTTGCCGGGTTCCTTGCACACCTCGAATCCGCCAGTCCTGGCAACCAGCAGCTCACCCGCCTGCGCCTTCAGACCCAGCTCGAGACCGGCCAGCGCACGGGTCTTCCACGCCGCCAGGCGATAGACCTCCACACCGACTTCTCGCGAGACCGCATCCAGCGACTCGCCGCGCAGCAGCCGCAACACCACGTCCCGTTTCCGGCACGCGCTCCACCGCTGGCCGGGCGCCAAGGCCCCCGACCCAACCGCCGCGCCGTCGGCGCCGACTCCGGTCGCCCTCCGGGCTCCCTTCACGCGCCTCGATCCAACCATGCCCCCACCTCCTTCGACATCGGATTCTCTCCTAATCCGTGTCCAAGAAAACTGGGGGCGCCTCACACTAACCCGAGTTTGCAATTCAAAAATATAAACTATTGCAAATAAGCAGCTTACGCCGACAGAAATACTCGAGTGGCACTACAAACGCGCGCAAACCGACTCTTCAGGACCCGCTCGACGGACAGTCGTCTTCCCCTATATGCCGCCGAACTGATTCGAGATGGCGCTACCCGCCTCCAGCATCCTAGACGCCTCGACCTTCGTCCCCACCGCCCTCATCATCTCCCGCATCGATGTCGTCGAAAATGCTCCGTGCGCTTCGAGGTAAAGTCCGCGTTTCGACGCTGCCCAATGTGCGTGGTTTTCGTTCCCACTCCTGCGGTGTATTGTCTGCAATCCACTCTTGTACCGTGTCAACTTCCCGTTCGATGATGCGCATAGCGAATGGATCGTCCGCAAAAGCATCTCCGAGCGTGTTGAATGAGTCAAGCAGCTGTTGCATGTATTCCTCGGGGCTTCCATCCGGCTGGTACTCTTCTTCCCAATGGCTACGCACGTCGTCGAGGCGGGGCAACAGCTGGCACCGAACCCTTTCCAGCAGATCCTCACGCTCCTCGTCCGTGAACATAGACCGAATACCGACGTCCCCAAGCGCATGGGTGTCTTCCCCGTCGATCGCGTACTTGCTCACGGTTTCGACGAACTGTCTCCTCGTCTCCTCGGGTAGGAGACCGACTTCGTGTAAGCGCTCAGCAAGGCGCACCTCTGAAACCGCATGAAGATAAAGACCGGGTTGCGCAATCTGGCCGAGAACCTCTGGATGTTGCGCGAGATAGAGCGCCAGAAACTGCCTTGAGCAGCGGCCGGCCAAATACCCCTGCAACTCGTCCCTAGCGCTAAATATCGACAGCAAGGGAGGTTTGTAATCCCTGCTATGGGGCAGCTCCTGAAGTTTCGCGAGCATTAGCGGAAATAGGGATTTGGGCACATTCACGGCTCCTTCAACACCCACGTCTCCGCAGGTCGTCTGATGCACGAGCCTTGCCGCTGCAGTGCCGCGGATGAATATACCAAGATGTTCCGGGCTCTGGACGAGAATCGCCGCGTAGGCATCGCCGATCGTCGGGTGCTTGAATCGCCAAGCTGAATCTCCACTGTCGCTCGAGACTAGTACTAGACTACCGTTCAGCGCCTCCAAAGCGGCCACGCATCCGCCCAGGTCGCTACCGAGCCGCTGTAGGGCATCGATCTCCGTCGTCTCCAAGACGACCGGGCTTACGAGCGTGCCGTTGCGCATATAGATGAGCGCGAGCGCGGCCTTGCTGTGCCGGTCGATTCCCTTCACGATCTCCTGAAGAATCTGTTCGCGTCTTTCGACGAACCGGCCAAGGCAATAGCTGTCAATGAACAGCGCCTTCGTGAACAGCGGCTCCGCGAGGCGGCGAGCGGTCTCCGGAACAAAGCGCGGATGATCAGCAATCCGCTCAAGGTAGGGTTTGATCTCCCTCCGGAAGGACATTGGTTGTTTTCCGAGCTTGAGGTGATTGTAGAGAATATGCCGCTTTTCGTCGCAAGACAACGCCTGCACATCGATCACGACCTTAGCCTCGTTCAAAAGCGGAAACGCACTCTCCTTCAGGTCGCGCCGCGCGCTATTATAAATGTAATCTCGCGATGTCACGACGATCCTCGCGCCCCGGCCAAGCATGGATTTGATGTGGGAAAGTACATGGTTCCAGCGCCGCACCAGGTAGTCTTCGTACTGCTGCACACCGAACGCATCGTCCAACCAGAAAAACTGCGACGGTTCGTGGACGTTCCAGTGCTCGACAACCTTGCGGGGGTCATCTAGCTTGAGCATCGGCGCATTCCACTGGTCCAACGCCGCCATCGCCAGCAGCGACGCGATCGTTGTCTTGCCAGCGGCCGGCTCTCCGATTAGTAGCACGAACCCGAATTCATCGAGCGCTTCGGCGGCCCTCCGGTAGGCGTCCGTGACGACGACCTTGGCAAGGTCTTCACGCATCGATTCCAGAATGACCTTGGCTTGGTCATAGGTGCGCTCATCGAGGATCTGACTCAGGTCCCCGAGGCCGTAGACCCGCGGTACAAGCATGCGCAGACGCTTGCTCTCGCGGATTTGTTGGTAGATCCACGTGGCGCCGAATACGGCGACGTGTTCCACGCCAATATCGCCGAAGAGCTTCTTGATCTCCTCGTTACGTGTGCCCGTCAGGCGCGCGTTGGTAATGAGAACATAGGAATCGCAAAGGCCCTGCTTGAGGAGCGTCGTTGCCTTGTCGAACTCTTCGGTGAGGTCGGAGGTCTTCAGGACGTAATCGCGTTTGCTTGTATGCTTACACTGGATGACGAACGCGCCGTTGAGGTCTTCTTGTCCCACGGGCTTCCACGTTCCTGTGAATGCCCCGTCTCTGCCTCCATCCCCGGAATCAAGGAACGCCTCTACCGTTTGGCCGAGGATTTCCCTTGTAATGGTGAGGCACAGCTGCTGAAAACTACTCCAGCCGAGGGTATGCAGATTGTACATTTGCTTTGTTCCGGCCACTCGAAAGGGATCCGCACTCAGCGACCGCAAACATCCGTACTACTTCAGGTTGCGCGAAGGGCGGCGCTATTCTCAAGCACGCAGCTGTAGAGCGGTTCAGTGTCGCTAATCAAGACCACCGCGCCAAACTGGTACCGGAGCGGAGGCCGAAACCAGTGCTCCGTGATCTTTTCTATATCGCTCTCGATGTCGGTTTCCTTGCGCTTTATCTCAAGCACCAGAAGATTAAAGTCGTGCGTTCCGCGCTTATGGACAATAATGTCTGGTCGCCGGTTACCGTATGCGGATTTGATTAAGTCTGTATCGCAGCGGTACTCTGGAAATTCCGTCTGTATTTCGTTTGCGAAATGACGCGCCAAGTTCCACTCTGACTGGTGTGTCGCATTAGTAAACGAAAATAGGTCCGGCTGCGAGTCGAAAAGTCGCTGCCCTGCGAGCAGCAACTTGTCCCGGACTTCTGATCTTGAGAATCTCCGCATTAGAATAGTCTCGTACGACCCACTGTATTTCACGTGCCACGATTGCCCAGCAGCCCGTGGCAGAAGGGGCTGATTGTCAATCGAGAATCGCGTGTCTGTATTGGCGTGTCGCCCGACCATCCCACGACGAATCGGGCCGATCGTGGCGCTCGGGGGCCCAGAAACGCCGTATACGCCCCCAGCAGCCGCTCAGGAGGCCGATCAGCGCACCCAGAAGCGTCGGCGCGCGGCCCTGGAGGCTCCGCGGCGTGCCGACGCCCGTCAGGTGCCGCATGAGCAACCCGAGATTGACGCCGCAGACCTGGACGAGCACCCGTTTCAGGATGTTGGGATGCCCGCGCAGATGCACGCGGCGCATCCTGCCGGTCTCGTAGAGATGCGCGTTGGGCCGTTCCAGCAACTCGCCCCGCTGCCGCAGCAGCCGTTTCCCGCGTGCGCCGCGAATCCGCCGCCGGTTGGCATATACTGCGTCCCGCGCCGCCGCTTGGCCCTTCCAGGGGCGCCGGCCGCGATCCGGCTCCGAGACGTAGCTGCGGACGCCGATGGCCGCAAACCCGACCATCGTCTCGTTGCTGTGATATCCCTTGTCAGCGACAATCTCCGCGATCCCCGGCGCGCCGACCGCCTCGACCTGCTCGGCGGCCGTGACGAGCGTGTCGACCAGGGTCGTCGTGTCGCCCGCACTCGCGTCCCGCACCGTCACGCCCACGATGGCGCCAGTGTCCAGGTCGACCGCATGCTCGGCGGTGTGCGCCAGATGCGTGCGGCCGTCCTTCATTTTCGTGATCTTCGCGTCCGGATCGTGCGGATGGGTCCAGTCGTCGTTCGAGCCCTTCTTCTTGCGGGTCCGGTCGAACCGGGCCAACTCGGCGCGCGTCGGAGTCGAGAGGCCGGACGCCTCGGCGAGCCGGGTCAGAAATGCGTCGTAGCTCTCGCCCGTGTCCCGACGCACGATGCTCCGCATCGCCGCATTGGCTTCCAGCGTCGTGGCATCAATGCCCACCGTGCGCCCCACCACCAGCGTGGCGTCGGCCAGTCGCTGCAACACCCACGTGAACACTGCCTGATGGGTCTCGAGGTCAATCAGGCGACGGGTGCGCGACAGCGTCGAGTGGTCCGGCGGCGCCTCGTGCACCGCGTAGTCCAAGAACGCGCGGATGCTCAGCGAATCGGCCGCGCGCCACGCGATCGCGCGCTCCGAGTCCAGGCCCTCAAAGTAGCCGAGCAGCAGCAGCCGGAAATAGCGGCCCGGCGCCAGACTCGGCCGGCCGACTCCGTCCGCGTAGAACGACGCGCACTGCGCCTCCACGAACGCATCGAAACCCGCCTCGTCGAGCACCCGATTCAGCCGCTCGTAAAACGGGTGCCCGGCGCTCTTCGGCAGATCCGCCGTAGGCATCCACATCGTCGCGTGCCGCGTTCGGCCGCCGCGTGTCCCCATCGCCATGCCCGAGAGTGTAGGACACGGGAACGATCATGTCGATCCCCAGAACGAGGGACTTTCACCACGGGCTGCTATGCCTGCCTTTCCGATGAGGGCCCACGTCGTCGGCACCGGGTCGTGGACCGTCAGGAGGATGTGAGGCACTGTGGGGTGCCTGTCGATGCGTTCTTGTCCGTACACTATCCGTATGCCAGAATGTCGGTGGATCCAATCGGAGGAACATTCATGGCCATCGTCGAAAACAAGACGGAACGCATTGAGGTTCGGACGACCTCGAACATGAAGGCGTTACTTCAGCGGGCTGCGGCCTCGTCGCACAAGAACGTCACGGAGTTTCTGCTCGAGGCAGGGATCAACGCCGCTGAGGACGCCCTGGTCGACCGGCGGATTTTCCGGCTCGACGATCGGCAGTGGCAGGCCTTCCAGGCGATCCTCGACCGCCCGGTCGCCGACAAGCCCCGCTTGACTCGATTGCTTGCGGAGAAGAGCGTGCTGGAGTGACGCCGGAACAGGAGAGGTTGTCTCCAGTCGAAAAGCTCGACGCAACGCACGATGTCGATTCCTTCGAGTGCGGGAAAGAGCCACTCGATCGCTTTCTGAAGCGTTTCGCGCTGGCGAACCAGAAGGCCGACAGCGCCCGGACCTATGTTGCCTCCCGGGGATTGACGGTGATCGCCTACTACAGCCTTGCGGCGGGAGCCGTCGAACATGCCGGCGCACCTCTCCGGGTCGGCAAGGGGCTGGCCCGGCACCCGATCCCGGTGATGCTCCTTGCCCGTCTCGCGGTCGACCTGAGCTGGCAAGGACGAGGCCTGGGCAAGGCGCTCGTCAAGGACGCACTGCTCAGAACCGCCGCAGCCGCCGACATCGCCGGTATTCGGGCACTTCTCGTCCATGCCAAGGACGACGAGGCGCGGGGCTGGTACGAAGCCTTGGAGTTCGAGCCGAGCCCCACGGATCCCTATCACCTGTTCCTGCTCATGAAGGACCTGCGGGAAATTCGGAAAGGCCAAGCGTGCGGCGATCAGGCAACCGACGAGCGTTCACGATGACCGGATTCGGTGTTCAACTTCGCCGGATCTGCTGTTCAACATCCCGGATTCGCTGTTCAACTTCACCGGATCCGGTGTTCAACATCCGCAGGATTCAGCGTTCAACGTCCCCGGAATACGCATCGGGTCGAGCATTGGCTTCATGCCGGGTCGCGGCGTCGGACCGTCCGCCTCCGGCCGGAAGTCCTCGTCAAACCCGATGTTCACATGAACGGTGGGACCGTACCTCGCTAGCAGCGCGTGCCCGGGCGCACCGTCTGGGATGTCAATAAACCCACACGTAGTCGAGGGCATGGTACATAACGGACGCTGGCAACCTGACTGGCGGCGCGCCGATCTCCCGAATCAAGTACGGCCCCCGCCCGAAGCGGGCGACGGCCTCCTGAGCGGCATCATTGAATGTCGGGTAGGTGCCGATCAGCTGTCGATCGTGGACGAGCACCCAGTCGCCGGGGTGTCCGGCCTCTAGATCGCTCCGCATGGCCTCGTACGCCGCGATGTTCTCCATGACGTCTGCCATCGCTCCTCTCCCCCGTCATCATATCGACGATTGGCACATCCGTATTGAAGTCGGCCGCCGGGCTCGGGGTGGATTCGGTCTACGGGACCGTGGTTCCCCGACGCGGGAGGCTTCATTCTTCGGTCAAACCGCCCTTCTTGGCGTACACGCGCAGTGCCTCGTTCGCACGCTTCTGCCAGCCGGAGCCCGTCGCACGATAGGCCTCCACGATGTCGCGGTCGATGCGCAAACTGACCATTTCCTTCGTAGGGCTCTTCTGAGGACCGCGCTGACCCCGATATCGACGAACGGCTTCCGCTGTTTCCTTGGGCAACATGTCCATCAACGGCCCTGCTTGGCGAATCTCTTCTGCGGTCCATTCCGGATTCTCCATGTCAGGACGACTGGTGTTCTTTCGCATACGCTCGTTCCTCTCTCGTGTTCGCTCGCCGCAAGCTGATCACGCGCACGGTATCACCCCGCGCTGTGATCACGGCCGCCTGAAGCCGGCACTCTTCGCGGAACCGTTCGTTGGTACGTGAAGTCGGTCTGTCCGAGTTCGTTCGGTCGGCGCGCGGGATGCGGAGACCGGGTGGCGGCCGACGGCACGACGAAGGCCGGGAATGAAGCACTTACGGTAAGTAAATGGCGGAGAGGGTGGGATTCGAACCCACGTGCCGGTTACCCGACAAGACGCTTTCGAGGCGCCCCCGTTACGACCACTTCGGTACCTCTCCGCACGAATATCAGCCTGTCAGCCGGCGCGGCGCTCGCTGAAGAACGCCTGCAGCAGCGCGCGGCACTCTGGCTCGAGCACGCCGGCCGTGACGTCGACCCGGTGATTCAGCGACGGCGCGTCGAGCACCGCCAGCGCCGAATGCACCGCGCCGGTTCTTGGTTCGGGCGCCCCGTAGACGAGACGCCCGATGCGAGCGTGCACCATCGCGCCGGCGCACATCACACAGGGCTCGACGGTCACGAACAGGCCGGCGCCGGTCAGGCGATAGTTGCCGGTCCGCTGCGCCGCGGCCCGCAGCGCCACGATCTCGGCGTGGGCCGTGGGATCGACGCTGCCGATCGGCTGGTTGCCGCCGCGGCCGACGATGACCCCGTCGAGCACGACGACCGCGCCGACCGGGACTTCACCGCGGTCTCCGGCCCGGCGGGCCTCGACGAGCGCCTCGCGCATGCACCGCTCGTCGCCCACGCCGTCAGTGTCTGTCACCGGCCCCACTCTCTATCGTAACTGATCTGCCGGCGCGCATCCGCCGGCACGGCCATAGCAGCCCGTGGTGGAACCCCGCGTTGCACCGAGATTGGCGCTGCGCCCGCGTGGCAAGGCGCGACGAGGGAGCAAATTGGGGCATTTGTGACCGAGGAGCAACGCCGCCACGCGGGATGCAGCGCCAATCGAATGCAGTGGGGCTTTCACCACGGGCTGCTAAGTGTGCACGCCCGGGGTGAGGGGTGCGCGCCCGGGCTGGACGGGCGGCGCTGCAACAGCGCCGCCGTACATGCAAACGGGGCAGCCGGTGTCTCCGGTCGCCCCGTGTCACGCACGCGATCGGGAATGGAGCTACTGCACCGGACTCTCGTCGATCCAGATCCGGATGTTGTTGTCGTCGGCCACGACGCGCACCATCTCTCCGCGCAGCGTGCTGAGTTCCTGCACCGCGGCCGTGATGTTGAGCGTGTCGCCCTGACTGGACAGGAGCGCGTCGACGACCGGCACCGGAATCTCGACCCGCACGTCTGCCTCCGCGGTCCCGTCACCGCTGTCGTGGACGGTGATCAGGATGATCTCGCCCTCACGGGCGATTCGCAGGTCGTTGCCGCCGGCCTGGATCGTGACGAACTCGACGTCTCCGATGTCGATGAGCTCCCGCCACATGCCGCGAATGGCCGCGATCGGCAACTCGGCCGCCCCGCCGAGCTGCACCTGTCCGTCCCTCACGATCGCCTCGGGCGCCAGGGCGATGGCCGCTTCGATTGCCGCCAGCGGCAGATTGAGGTTGAGGGTCTCACCGCTGCCGCCCGACACCGCCACATGAATCCAGGGTTCGGTCTCCTGCTGCGCCGCCACGCCGATCACCGCGGCCGAGGCAACGAGCGCCGTTATCGCGACCGGAACCGCCGCCATCCCGATACGTCGTGTCCTCATTGGCGTTCTCTCCCACTCGGGCGATCTGGCGCCCAGATTCCAGATCCGGCCGTGGTGCTCTGTCCGATGTATACGGGAGCCCGCCGGGAAAGGTTCATCCGCCGGTGACGCAGCGCCCATCGAGCGCGGACCGCGTCTGTCCGGCGGCGACCGCTGCGTTATAATTCACCGCTTGGGTAGTCGCATGACACGCGCGCAGACGATGGTCGCGGCCGGTATCCTGGTGCTGGCGACGGCGGGTCCGCTCTCGGCCCAGCGCCGGGTGGCGTCGCTCGACGCACAGCGGGGCACCGCCGACAACCCCTTCACCTCGGCCGAGGACGTCGCGGCGGGTGGCGCCGCGTTCCTTTCCCGCTGCGCAAGCTGCCACGGCTTCGACGGCACCGGCAACCGCGGCCCGGACCTGACCCGGCCGGTCATGCGCCACGGCAACAGCGACCGCGCGCTGTTCCTGAACATCCTGAACGGCATTCCCGGCACCGGCATGCCGTCGGTGAGGCTGTCCGACAAGGAGATGTGGCAGATTGTCGCCTATGTGCGTTCGCTGAGCCGGACGGATGAAGAGGTCGAGGGCAATCCGGCAGCCGGACGCCTGGTCTACGAACGCGCCGCCTGCGAACAGTGCCACTGGATCGACGGCCGCGGCGGGCGCCTGGGACCGGACTTGACGGCCGTCGGCTGGCGCCGGTCCGCCGGGCACCTGCGGACCTCGCTGGTCGACCCGGACGACGACATCGATGCCGGCTATCGCCAGATCACGGTGCATCCGCGGGGCGCTGCCGCCGTGCGGGGCCTGCTGCGCAACGAGGACGCGTTCTCGATCCAACTGATCGACGGCGCCGAGGAGCTGCGCTCGTTCGCCAAGGCCGATCTCGTCGAGATCGAACGGAATACCGGATCGCTGATGCCGGCCCTGCCCGGACAGGTCGGAGACCCGGACATCACCAACCTGGTCGC
This sequence comes from Vicinamibacterales bacterium, assembly GCA_965220695.1. GTDB lineage: Bacteria > Acidobacteriota > Vicinamibacteria > Vicinamibacterales > UBA8438 > UBA9620. The sequence continues at coordinate 3,826,270 of OZ244838.1, forward strand.
CTATCTGGCATCGCTCAGACCGTAGCGGTCCGTGGAGACGGGCCGCGCGGCAACGGAGACGAACTGACCATGTGGACCGCTGGCCGTGCCCCGCGGGGCATCGTAATCGCACTCGGGTGCCTGCTGCTCGCCGCCGCGCCGGTCTCGGCGCAGGTGACGACCGACATGCTGGTCGCCGCGGCGGACCATCCGGGCAACTGGATGACCTATTCCGGTCAATACGACGGCCAGCGGTTCAGCCGGCTGACCGACATCAACCGCGATACGGTGGGCGATCTGCAACTCGGTTGGGTGCGGCAACTCGACACGCTCGGACAGGTGCAGACGTCGCCGCTCGTCGTCGACGGCGTGATGTACGTCACGACCCCCGAGAACGAGGTCCTGGCGCTGGACGCCGCCACCGGGCAGGTCTTCTGGTCGTACATCCATCCCCTGGAGGAGGCGCTCACGCTCTGTTGCGGCAAGCAGAGCCGCGGGCTGGCCATCCTCGGCGACACGCTCTACCTGGCGACGATGGATGCGCACCTGGTGGCGCTCGACGCCGCCACCGGGAACGTCGTCTGGGACACCGTCGTGGCGCCGCACCTCGACGGCTACAGCATGACGGCGGCCCCGCTGGTGGTGAACGACCTGGTCATCACCGGCATCGCCGGCGGCGAGTTCGGCATCCGCGGCTTCGTGGACGCGTACGACGCCCGTACCGGCGAACGCCGCTGGCGCCGCTACATGATTCCGGGCGAGGGCGAGCCGGGGAACGACACCTGGGAAGGCGACTCGTGGAAGACCGGCGGCGCCTCGACCTGGCAGATCGGCGCCTTCGACCCCGATCTGAACCTGATCTACTGGGGCGTCGGCAACCCGGGGCCGGACTGGAACGGCGAGGTCCGCGAGGGGGACAACCTCTACTCGGACAGCGTCGTGGCGATGGATGCCGGGACCGGCGAGATCCGCTGGCACTTCCAGTTCACGCCGCACGACGTGCACGACTGGGACGCCTGCCAGATCCCGGTGCTTGTCGATATCGTCTGGGAGGGGCAGCCGCGCAAGCTGATGTACTGGGCGAACCGCAACGCGTTCTTCTACGTGCTCGACCGTGAGACCGGCGAATTCCTGTCGGCGTTCGAGTTCGCCGAGCAGACCTGGGCCGAGGGGATCGACCCGCAGGGCCGGCCGGTGCGCGTGCCGGACATGGAACCGTCGCGAGAGGGCACATACGTCGTCCCAGAGGTGACCGGCGCGTCCAACTGGTGGTCACCGTCCTACAGCCCCGAGACCGGGCTGTTCTATCTGATGGCGTACGACGGCGGCGCGATCTACTTCCAGGCGGAGGCCGAGTACGAGCCGGGACGGCTGTTCGTCGGCGGCAGCTACATCCGCGCGGCGCCGGTCGACGAATACACCAGCGCCGTGCGGGCCATCGACCCGCTCAGCGGCGAACGGCGCTGGCAGTTCGAGGTGCCGTCGAAATCGATGTCCGGGGTGCTGGCGACCGCCGGGGGCCTGGTGTTCGCCGGCACGGTCACCGGCAACTTCATCGCCCTGGACGCCGAGACGGGCGTCGACCTGTGGCGCAGCCGTCTCGGCGGTGAAATCATCGCGGCCCCGGTCAGCTATCTCAACGGCGGGCGCCAGCAGGTGTCTATCGCGGCGGGGCGCGCGATCTTCACCTTCGCATTGCCGGAATAGACACGGCCGGCCGGCACGCGCTTGGTGCGCGTCGTGTCGTCAGGCCAGGGCCGTCCGGAAGCGCTGGGCCAGATCGTCGGCCGCGGCGCGATCGAGTCCTTGAGACTCCAGCTCCCGGCGCTTCATCTGCAGCAGGTCGAGGGTGCCCGGGAGGAGCTCGGGGCCGCTTTTTCTTCCCATCGTTAAACGATGGAAATATGCCCGAGTCGATCCGGGCGTGTCAAGACCCGATCGGGCACGCGGTCCCAAGGTTGATCCCGCCGTGCCAACGGCATAACATCGTCGACAATCAACGGCGTAGAACCTGGGGCGTGTACCCCGAGCCAAGGAGTGCAGCGTGAGCCTGTCAACCAACCGGCGCGGCTGGATGTGGATTCCGCTCCTGTCGCTGCTGTGCGTTCTCGACGTACCCGAGGCTGCGGTTGCCCAGGAGGGTTCGGCGGGCGACCCGTCGCAATGGGTCATGCCGAACGCCAACTATGCAGGTTGGAACTACAGCCCGCTGGATCAAATCACCGTCGACAACGTCGAGCAGCTCACGATGGCGTGGACGACGCAACTCGGCATCCAGGACTCGTACGAAGCCTCGCCGCTCGTCATCGGCGACACGATGTACATCGTCACCCCGAAGCCGAACTACGTCTATGCGCTCGACCTCGTCCGGCAGGGGGTCATCAAGTGGGAGTTCCGGCCCGAGATCCCCGACCTGGAAACGGCGGTGAGAAGCGCCTGCTGCGGTGCGCAGAGCCGCGGCCTGGCCTACGCCGACGGTCGGATCTTCTTCGCCACCCTCGACGGACAGGTGTTCGCGCTCGATTCGGAGACCGGAGAAGAGATCTGGCGGGCCGAGAACGCGAACATCGCGAGCGGCGAAACGGTGAGCGCCATGCCGCTGCTGGTCGGCGACAAGGTCATTGTCGGCGTCGCAGGCGGCGAGCGTGGCGTCCGCGGTCACGTCACCGCCTACAGCACCGACAGCGGTCGGTTCAGGTGGCGGTACTACAGCATGGGGCCGAACAACGAGGTGGGCATCGGGTCTCGCTTCGACCCCTTCTATCCGGACGATCGGATCCCCGACCCGGCGCTTGACACCTGGTACGGCGACTCCTGGCGGCGCGGCGGCGGCTCGGTGTGGGGCTGGTTCACGTACGATCCGGAGCTCAATCTCTTCTACTACGGCACGAGCAACTGCGGCCCGTGGAATCCGGACTACCGTCGGGAGTGGGGCGTCGTCGAGCTGGACGAGGACGGGGGCCTCACAGGCTTCCGGAACAACTACTGCTCGTCGATCCTGGCCCGCGACGCCAACAGCGGAGAGCTGATCTGGGCCTACAACGTGACCCCTCAGGATCAGTGGGACCTGGATGAGCCCAGCGCAAACATCCTCGTCGACCTCGAGATCGATGGCCAGCCGCGCAAGGCGCTGGTCCGCGCGGCGAGGAACGGCTTCTTCTACGTGTTCGATCGCGCGACGGGTGAGATGCTGCTCGAGCCCTGGATGTTCGTCTACAACGACCTCATCCAGGGCGTGAACATGGAAACCGGCAGACCGCGGTACGACATCGGGAAGATCATGTTCACCGACCTCGAGGATCGACAGAAGTACGTGCCGGACGCCGAGGACACCGCCGTCGGCTGGTGTCCCGGCATTGCCGCCAGGAACTGGCAGAACGACGCGTTCTCCCCGCGCACCGGACTCCTGTACACCTCGACCTCGAACAGGTGCGGGATGCTGAGAATGATTGAAGGCGAGTACGTGCCCGGACGAGGCTACACACTCCGTGAGCGCGGCGGACGCGCCCCGCGACCACCCAACGAGGAGGTTGTCGGCGAGCTGCAGGCCAACGATCCGGTAGCGGGCGAGACGGTCTGGCGGATTCAGTGGACGACCGCCAACAACGCGCCGGTCATGGCGACCGGCGGGGACCTGGTCTTCCAGGGCGGTCCCAACGAGGGTGTGGTGCGAGCGTTCGATGCCCGGACCGGGGACATCGTCTGGACGTTCCGGACCGGGAGCAACTTCCGGAACTCGCCGATCACCTACATCGGGCCGGACGGCCGGCAGTACGTCGCCATCATCGGCAGCCAACGCCCGGGAAGCGTGCAAGTCATGCCGGATGCGGAGCCGGACGCCGGCGCACGCTTCCGTCGGGCTGGCAGCGCGCTCTACGTGTTCGCGCTCCCTCCGGCTCGCAACTGAGGCGAGGTCGCCGGCGCACGCATCGCCTCGGTCGGGCGCCGGGGTCGTCGCCGGCAGTGGCGCTGCGACGGGCTCCGAACCGTCCGCGTGGACAGCGCCTGGACCGTCCCGCCGTTCGAGTGCGACTCTCGGGGACTTTTTTGTAACCTTTTCGCTGTCGGCCGGTCTTAATCTGTGAGACCGGCTGAATGACGCTCCATCAGCACAGCGGCACATCCGACGAATCCGTGATGCTGGCCGTCCGGGACGGCGATATCCATCGGCTCGGACTTCTCTTCGATCGCTACCAGCGCCGCATCTTCGGCTTTTTCTTTCGCCTCACCGGCGATCGCGGCGCCAGCGAGGACCTGCTTCAGGATGTATTCCTCCGAATACTGAAACACCGCTCCACGTTCACACGCTCAAGTTGTTTCAAGACATGGATATATCGAATCTCCAAGAATGCCGGGGCCGATTTCCTGGGCCGGAACGGCGCCCATTTGTATATGGGCGACGACGTACTGGAACGACTCGCGGGCACGACGACACCCAACGATCTGGAGCATAAGGAGAAGGCCGACTTCCTCCATCGGGCCGTTGCCAGGCTGCCGATCGACTTGCGAGAGGCTCTGATCCTGAGTCGGTTCGAACACATGAAATACGCCGAGATCGCTGAAGTCGTCGGCTGTGCTCCCGGCACGGTCAAGGTCCGCGTGTTTCGGGCAATCAAGGAACTCCGGAAGATCTACTTGGGAATGACGGGAGAACAGACGCAATGGACTGTCCACAAGTGAACGAACACCTGCCGGAGTATCTGTCCGGCACGCTTGAACCTCCCGCGAGGCTCGAGATCGAGGACCACTTGACGGCATGCTCGAGGTGCCGGACAGAGGCCGGGGAACTGGACGAACTCTGGTCGGATCTCGAGACCATCCGACCCGCCGCTCTGTCGGCGGAGGCCCGCGTGCGCTTCGATGCGATGCTGCAGGCCTTCAGCGCGGGCCGCGCGTCGAATGAGACGACCGGGAACGGCGCCGGCCGATGGTGGCCGCGCCGGCTTGGCGGGCACGTCGCCGCGGCAGTGATGCTGCTGGCGGCCGGCACGATCATGGGGTTCGCGCTGCAGCCGCCGGCGGGACCTTCGTCGGCCGCCGGCAGCCTGGTGTCGCTGGAACAAGAGGTCCGCACGCTTCAGCAACTGGTCGCGCTTTCGATGCTCGACCAGCGCTCAGCCAGCCAGCGGCTGCAGGGCGTGGGTTGGAGTTCGCTTATCGACCAGCCGGATGAACACGTCTTGTCGACGCTCATCGATACTCTGAATTTCGACCCCAACATCAACGTGCGCCTCGCTGTCGTCGGCGTTCTGGGGCAGTTTGCAGACACGCCGGTGGTGCGTGAGGGGATAGTCCAGTCCCTGCCCATGCAGCAGTCTCCAATGATCCAGGTGGCCCTGATCGATCTGTTGGTCCGGCTTCACGACCAGCGGTCGGCCGACATTTTCGAGCGGCTCGTTGCCGACGACATGGTCGACGCCACGGTGCGGGAGCGGGCGGCATGGGGGCTGGACCAACTGGGATAGGACGGCGAACGAAATGAGGATGAGACAAATGAAGAACTCTGTAACGTGTGCTGTTGCGTTGCTCGTGTCGATGGCGATGTTCGCGGCTGACGGACTGGCGCAGCCGGAAATCACCATCCAGTTCTCCGACCCGTCGCGGCCTGGCACCGTGACCACCAGTCATTGGCAAGGCGATATCACCGTGACGGGCTACGACGGAGAGCATGTGGTCGTGTCCACGGCCAACCGCATCAATGGACTCGACGAAGAAGAGGTCCCTGAACGAGCGCAGGGTCTACGGAGAATCGGGGGCGCCGGCGGCATGAATATCACCGAACGAAACAACGTGATTACGATCGAAAGCCCTGCGTTGACGGATCACACACGAGATTTGACCGTTCGCGTGCCTCGGGACACATCGCTCCAACTGGCGACAACGACCGGAGAAATGCGCATCACCGCGGTCGACGGAGAAGTGGAGGTCCACACAATGGCGGGCGACGTCCATCTGACCGACGTGTCGGGACCCACGGTGGTGCATGCCCAAGACGGCGATGTCGTCGGAACGTTCACGTCGGTCACGGGCGATATGCCCATCTCGGTGAGCACGTTGAACGGTGAAATCGACCTGACCCTGCCCTCCTCGGCCGATGCGACGCTGGCGATCAACACATCGCAAGGAGACATCTACAGCGATTTCGACGTGAGTCTCGAAACCCGTTCGACGGATGGAAACATAATTGTCGAACCGGTCATCGGGGTCCCGGATCCACCGAGCTTTCAGACCACACGGATCTCGTTCATACCTAATCGCGACAGGTTGCGCGGCCTGGCGCCTTTCTTTCACGGAGAGACATCGCAAACGCTGTTCGGAGACATCAACGACGGCGGCGCACGGGTCTCGTTGCACACGTTCAACGGAAATATCTACATCAGGCGCGGAAACTGACCCGCCGAGCGCGAACAGCAGCGCCGCGCTGACGCTTCGGCATCCGCGACCCCCTCAGTCGAAGCCGAAGAGCGGGGGGAAGGCGGCCACGACGAAGGCGGCCCAGACGCAGTAGACCGGCAGGTACGCGATCTGCCAGCGCTCGAGCGCGGCGAACGTGCCGCGGCCCCGGAGGAAGCGCGCGTACAGCCAAGCCGACCACGCGAGGTTGACCAGCAGCACGAAGTTCTCGCCGAGCGCAGCGACCCGGTTGGGCGTGAAGCCGAACGCCGAGATGCGCGCGGCGATGGCCGCCAGCGCCACCACGTCGACCACCAGCGCGCTCGCCACCAGCAGCAGTTGCAGCCGGTCGAACACGGTGGGGGGCGCCTCGGGGTCGCGGGCCGACACCGCGTACAGCAGCAGGCCCGCTACCACCGCCAGAAGCAGGTCGAAGGCGATGAGCACGTCGCGCTCGATGTTGATGGGGTTGCGCGTCACGGCCATCGTGCCCAGGAAGGCCAGCAGCAGGATCGTGAACATCGGCGTGAACAGGCGTGTGAGCACCGGCGCCATGTTCTCGACCACGCTCTGCTTCGCCTCGACCAGCCACGACCCCACGATGACGGCGCCCACCCCCCCGCACGGCATCAGCCAGTCCGTGGCCAGCCACTCGGCATCGAGGTCGATGGCTTGGAACAGCATCAGCGTGAAGCCGATCAACACGCCCCCACCCATTGCGATGAGCACGTAGTAGATGAACAGCTCGCCCGAGTAGCGGACGAAGTCCATGCGCCCGCTGCCCGCCCACCAGCCCCCACCGGCGTAGGTCACGCCGATCGCCAGCCACAACGCGATCGGCAGGTGGAGGATCGTCAGGACCTCGGTGTCGCCTTCGGGGACGAAGGGGAACACGTTGACGATGACGGCCGCGGCCCCGAAGGTGAGCGCCAGCCACGGCCACGCGCCCGCCGTGCCGCGCTTCCAGAGGAAGTAGGCCGAGAGCAGGGGCAGCACGAAGAAGCTGAGGTTGCGCAGGTAGAACGGCGCGTCCGCGTCGAGGTCGTCGAAGCCGAACAGCACCGGCGCCTTGATCGCGGCCGCCGCCGCGATGGCGAGCCCGATCACTACCGGCATCTCGCGCCGCGCGCCGGCGGGCTCTCCGGCGTTGCCGGCCGGCGCCACCACCAGTTGCTTCCAGAGGCGCTTGGAGTGCTCGCGGGCGAACTCGCGCGAGAGCGCGTCGAGGTTGCCCATGCGCTTGACCGCCACCAGGAAAGCCTCGTCCTCGTCGAGACCGAACTCGACGAGGTCGGCCACCTGGTCGCGCAGGTGCAGCTCCAACTCCTCGACATCCGCGCCGTGGACGGCTCGGCGACGCCGCAGGAACGCGCGCCACTGGGCGATCTGCGTCTCGAGCTGCTCGTGCCGCGCGCCGTCGGTCATGCGCTTTCCGTCCGCCCAGGCTTGGCGCGTCCCGATGGTCAGGCCAGCGCCGTGCGGAAGCGCTGGGCCAGATCGTCGGCCGCGGCGCGATTCCAGGTCTCGTTCACCCCGACCAGGAAGCCGCCGTCCGGGCGCGGCGCCCCCAGGTCGACCTCCTGCGTCTGGAGCCGGCGGCGGAACCCCTGCAGGTCGGCGCCGGCCACGCGGAGCGTGAACAGATTCGTGCCGGCGGTCATCCGCTCGACCGCGAACGCCTCGTGCCTGCTCACCTGCTGGATGAACGCTTCCGAGACCGCGACCGCGTCACTGAACCGGTCGACGAACCCGGGCAGATGATGCAGCGCCACCGCCGCGAACGGCCAGGCGCCGGGGAGACCGGCGCCGAACATCCGCCGTGTGTGATACATGCCGTCCAGCAGGGACCGCGGACCCGCGAGGATCGCCCCCGACACCGCGTTGAAGTACTTGTAGAGCGAGACGTAGACGGTATCGAACGGGCGCGCGTACTCGGCGACGTCGATACCGGTGTACGCGCTCTGCAGGAACAGCCGGGCGCCGTCCAGGTGCAGCTTGATGCCCTCGCGGCGCGCGAAGGCGGTCACCTGGTCGAGCTCCGCCTGGTCGAACGTCTCTCCGAAACGGCGGCGGACCGGCGTTTCGATCGAGATCACGGACACCGGTCTCGACACGCGCCCGCCGCGGGTGCGGTCGATCACCTCCCGCACCTCGTCGAGGGTGAAGCTGGCCCGGCCCGACGCCAGCGGCATCAGGGTGATCGCGCTGAGGGTCTGGACGCAGTCGCCCGAGTCGTTGAAGAGATGGCTCTCGGCCTGCAGGATGGCCCGACCGCCGGCGGCGGCGGCCAGCGCGCGCACCGCCAGGTGGTTGGCCAGCGTCCCGGTCGGCATGAAGACGGCGCGCTCCTTCCCGAGCGCCGCCGCGAACTGCGCTTCCAGCGCCTCGACCGTCCCGCCGTTCGAGTACGAGTCTCTGGTGATGCGCCCGTCGTCGGCCAGCCGCGTCAACAGCCGGCCCTGCTCGGCCGCCGTCAACCCCAGCCCGTCCCCGGTCATCCGCACCCGCGTCGATGTCGACGAGGCGGCGGACGACGCCGCGCCGGCCCCGCCCTGCGCCGCCGCGCCGGATTCGAGCACCCCGATGCCGAGCCCCGCCGCACCCGCCTGCAGGAACCGCCGCCGGTCGATGCTGTTCATGACGTCCTCATCCCATGAATGGACCGCGCCCTCATGTCAGGCATGTCCGAAGGCGGATTGTTGCGGTTCGGTCCCGTCGATATACCGTTTAATTTCCGCGTGGCGCCATTCGTGCCCAGCCCTTCACACTGCCCGGCAATATATCCGATAGACGTGCATGGTGCCCTTGAGAAATCCGGTGGAGGAACCGGCGAGATAGATCTGCCAAGCGCGGAAGGTGGCCTCACCGAGATTCCCCACCATGGTCCCCTGATTCTTCATCATGCGCTCGTACCAGGCTGCAGTGGTCTTGCCGTAGTGGGGGGAGAGGTTCACGAGCCTGACGACTTCGAAGCCGTTCTCTTCCAGCGCCTTGACGTGAGCGCCCAGCGTGAACCAATGAAACCCCGGCCAGACGTACTTCTTGTTGAAGGCAATGCCGACGCTCGAATCGAGCGAACGACCGGTGTGGGGAATCATCAGCGCATGATGCACATAGCGCCCGCCGTTCTTGATGAGCCTTCGAATCTTTCTGACGTAGGGAATCAACCCCCTCGGCCCCACGTGACTGATCATGCCCGTCGACGTTACATGGTCGAAGACTCGCGCTTCCTGTCGAAAGTCCCCTTCGTGTATCTCCCAGCGATCCGGCCGATATCGCGACAGCATCTTGGTGCCTTCGACGACCTGGTTGTGGGAGTGGGTCCAGCCGACCACGGTCCCGAACGGGTAGTGTTCCAGTCCGACAAGCAGCTGACCGCCGTATCCACACCCGACGTCCAGCAGCGTCTCTCCGTCTCTCGGATCGACGAAATCCACGGCGTCCTTGAACTTCCTCCACTGTGCCTTCTCGAGCGAATCATAGGTGTCGCCCGACCCGTGGCCTACTCGGGTCAATTCTTCGACGTCCAGATGGTCCGGGCGCTCGAACATGCCGCAGGAATACGACATGTACACCGTATCGAGATAGACGTTCAGCGCTTCTTGCGGGATGTCGTAGTGGGATTTGACGTTCACGCGGGCGCGCGAGACGCCCTGGAACAAGAGCGCCTTGCTCTTCAGCAATTGAGGGACGAGTTGCCAGAACGGCACGGAAATCTTGGCGTGGTTCCGGATATCCGCCAGCAGGTACAGGTTCCCGCGGAGGTCCACCTCGCCCCGCACAAAGCGGTCCAGGAAGGCGAGGGCGTTCAAGGACAGCAAGTCGTGTCCCGCAGCCTTGGACCTGAGGTGCACCTCGAGCGAGAGGCCTCTCCAGTGCGGTTCGCCCAGCCCCAGCGAGTATTGCTGGCCGGTCCAGTCCGAGACACGTATCCGCCACGGGAAAGCGCCCAACGTGTCGCACAGAAAGGCTTTCAACTGTTGATCGGTTCCCGGTGAGGGCACGACATCTCCCGACCTCAAGTGGTTCGGTTGGGCGCCCGCTGCGACCGGCCACGCTGAGAAAGCTCTCGGGGTCGGCGTTGTCGCTCGTCTTGACGAAGATTTGGGGCGCCGCAGACCGGAGGGGCGGCGGTGCTCAGCGCTCCAGTGGACGCGCCGGTGTGCTGCGCACCTGGTGCCGGCGGCGGGTCACCTTCACTTCCGTCTTTTCCGGAGGCGCCAGCCCCACCGGACGTGCATAGGTCACCAGGTACTGGTTGCTGATTTCGTCGGCGATCCGGGTCAGCGTCTTCTCGATCGCCGATGTCGCGCTCAACTCTTCACGCCGCCCGCCGGTCACCTTCGGCAACTGCTCGAACAACGCCAACCGATCCCGATCTCCGGAGCCCAGGAGTGGGAGCGTACGTAATGTGTCCCGTGCACCGGGTGGAACCGTGAACTGCGCAGTACTCCGGTCCTCGAACCCTCGGACAATGACCGAATGTACTGCCACCATGGCCTCGCGCAGCCCATCGAGCACCACGTCGTAGCCCAGTCCATGAGTTGCCCAGTGTCTGGTCTGCGAACTGTCGGCGGTCAGGAGCACGATAATCGGACGGATGGCGCCGCGCCGGTCGAGGTCGTCCGCGGTCTGGAAGATGGCATTCAGCAGGTAGGAACTTTGATACGAGAACGGCGCAAACTCGGCCGCCGCCGCCCGTACCGCATCTTTCTCGGTGGTGTAGTCGACCACCGTGGTCAACTCCTGCCCGAATTTGAGGAAGGCGATATGCCCCCCGTCCGGCAGGTTGTCGATGAGGGCGGTGAGTCCGTTGCGAACATGCGAGAGGTTGCGCCCGATCTCCGGACTGTCATCCACGAGAATCGCCACCTGCACCGGCACATCCGCCAGCTCCGCGCCGAGCACGTTGCGGCGCTGTCCATCCTCCTCGACGACGAACTCGTCGGCCGTCAGGTCGAGCACCGGCTCGGCGCGTCGGATCACGCTCACGAACGCCGACTGCTCCAGATCCTGCGCCTGCAGAGTCGCACCCGGCCCCGTTCCCGCGGCGATGACCAGCGCCGCGACGATGCCGGCCGCCGTTCGACCAGTGGGTAGCGGTCGTCTTTTCATCACTCTCACCTTTCGGATGCGGATCGGCGCCGGAGAACGTCGGAAACGCGGAACACCCGTTCACACCTTGTAACACAATATCGCCCCGGACGCACCAACGAGCGCACCCGCGCCACCTCGCCGAAGCTCGCATGGAAACCGAGTGCGAGCGAAGGAGGATGGCGCTCCCATCCGCCGAAGCTCGCCTGGACATACACGCGAGCGAAGGAGGATGGCGCGCCCTGCCCGCTTTCGCTCCTCCAGAGCTTCAGCGGACACAAGCACTCAAGCACCATCCGCCGAAGCTCGCATGGAAACTGAGTGCGAGCGAAGGAGGATGGCGCGCCCTGCAGGATTCGAACCTGCGACCTTCTGGTTCGTAGCCAGACGCTCTATCCAGCTGAGCTAAGGGCGCGCGTGTGGAATCAACGACTTGCGGACGTGCTATCGACTCTACCAGCTATCTCCGCCAACCGAATCGGCGGCGGGACCGGCGCCGGCGTCCGGGCCGGGCGCCGCCAACGCGCGGTCGCGGCGGAAGTCCTCCGGCCGCACGCATCGCATCCGAGACGGCCGCCTGCCCGCCCGATGCAACAGCCGTAAGCGTACTACGGTCGTGGACCCCGGCGTCAAATGGGCCGGCACTACCGCCATCTCCTGGCCGCCGGTCGAGCTACCGCGGCCGTATAGAGGCGGAAGCCCGAGGCCCGCGACAGGTGCGGCGTGCACTGGCCCTGGCGGGCGCACCAGTACGACCAGTCGGCGTCCAATCCCAGATCGTAGAGCAGGGGCCAGTCGTCCAGGTCGGCCGGGCCATCGGGCCGGCCGCGCGCGGCGACCAGACCGGGTTTGCAAACCGGCAGCAGATCCTCCTCGAAAAGCATCTCATCGAGCAGCGTGTCCTCGCGGCGCGTCACCGGGCGCGGCGCGGCGGTCTCGCCGGTGTAGGCGAGCCAGACGTCGAAGTCACGGCGGTCGGGGTCGACTCCGCGGTGGTTGGTCTCCAGCTCGATGGCGACGCCGGGGTGCGCCGCCTTGAAGGTAGCGAGGCGGGGCGCGAGCCACTTTTCGGCAACCGCCTCGACCGAGACGATCCGCACACGCCGGGGCCAGCGGCGCTGGCGCTCGGAGACTCCGTGGACCTCCGCGAGGATGCGTTGCACCTCCTTCAGGTCGGCCTGGCTGCGGCGGTTGAGGCGCACGCCGCGATGGCGGCGGTCGAACAGCGGCACGTCGAGGTGCTTCTCCAGCGCCCCGACGCGGTGGGCGACGGCAGTCGGGGCGACGCCGGGCTCCTCGGCGGCGCGGGCGAAGCCCTGGTGGCGGGCCACGGCCTCGAAGAAGAAGGGCAGGCTATCGAGCGGGGGCAGGAACAGCACGCGGGAAAACCTCCGGACGGGGCGCCATGGCGATAACGGGATTCCGGCTCTGCCGCCTTGCCCGCGGGCAGTGGGCCGTGTGCGTTGTTTTGACAGCATTTAATTTTTGCTAAGCAAAAACTTTTATATCCAATGGCGGGCAGAATAAGGCGAAAAGGCCGAGACACCGCCCCGCAATCGGCTTTAGACCATATTCAAGTATTGCTATGGACTAATACATGTATCGACTGAGAGCGGACGTGCATCCGTGCCGCGGCCGTGCCATTGACGGAACGGATTCAAGGGGGTAAGGTCGGGATTGCTCTGGACGTCCGTGCACGCCACAGTACGGCTGTAATTCGATTCCCGTTAAGCAGGATGGCTGAGTGTTCGGTGACTCGGATCGAGGGCGTGACCGGCGCGCCCCGTGCGGCGAGGCCGATCATCGGCTGGCGTGTCGAGGCCGTTACTCGTGAAGGGGAGGAGACAATGGGCGAAGAGGAAGCAGGAGCAGCGAAGAATCCGAAGACGGCCGAGGAAACCCAGGTGCTGGATGATGAGGAACTCACCCGCATCGTCGGTGGGACGGGCCAAGGCGGGAACAACGGGAACAGCGGGAACAACGGGAACAGCGGGAACAACGGGAACAGCAACGAGGACCCCAACGTCTTTTCGGGCACTTCGAAGGGGCCCGACTGGGACTGACTTCACGCCGCCGCTTGACACGTCTACGGCGGAGTTGAGCAGATTGACTTGGGAATAGTCGCGGGTGCCCGCTATGCGGCGGAAACGCGGAGGGGCCGTGCGGCCGGGTTCCGCAGGCGTTCTGCGAGTCATCCCGACGCATCATTCGCCAACTCATCGTCGGCGGCAGGGCCGGTCGGCACTGTCATCGGCGTTGCCGCTGTTGTTGCACTGTTGGCGCTCGCCCGCGTCGGCTGCTGGCTCCGGCCGCGGATGCCTCCCGTGAACGTGCGCCGATACTCCCAGATCAGTTCGTAGTTTGGCTAGCCAAGCTGGCGCTCCCGCGCCCGACCGAAGCCGAGTCGCGCACGTGAGCGTGCGTTGATTCTGCTCCCGCTGCCGACACAAGCAGGGGTATGCATGCCTCGATCCTCGAACGAGCTGGGGGTGCCGGAACACCTCGATCGCGCGCTGTACGTGACGACGCCCAAGGGATGGCTGGCGCTGTTCACCCTGATAGCGATGATGGGAGCAGTCGTGGCGTGGGCGGTCCTGGGCGAGGTCGCCACCTACGTGCAGGGCGACGGCATCCTGATGAACCGCGGCGGTACCGTCTTCGACGCCGCGTCGCCGGAGGGTGGCAAGATCGCCCGCATCGTTCCGTCGCTGGGCGATCTCGTGGCTGCCGGCGAGGTCGTCGCCGAGCTCGACGACCCGAACACGATGGAGCGCTACGCCAACGAGCTGGCTCTCGTGGTGGAGCGGACCCGGACGCTGCGCGCTCGCGAAGCAGAGGCGCGGGAGGAGAACGCGCTGATCGACCAGAACCTGGCTCAGCAGCGCGCGAACCTGGACGTGCTGGAACGCACCGGCAGGGAACTGATCGAGACCGCCAGCGCGCGTCTTCGGGGCAACCTGGCCCTCTTCGAGGACGGCCTCGTGGCGCGAACGGAGATCGAGGGCAGCGAGGAGGCGGTGGACTTCGCCCGGCGCAATCTGTTCGACATCATGCGCAGGCGCGACGACCTCGCTTCCGACGCTCTGCGCCGCCGGAACGATCTCAGGATCCGTGTCGACGAGGCGAATGCGCAGCTCCTGGAGGCGCAGCGGCGGGTGAAGGAGCTCGAGACGCTCATCGAGACGTGGCGCATCCGCGCTCCGGTCTCGGGACGGGTAATCGAGATCAAGACGCAGGTCGGCGCCGTCCTCCAGCCCGGCGAGTCCGTGCTCGGCATCCAGACGGGCGACGAAGGCCTGGACGTGCTGATCTACGTCTCCACCGCCGACGGCAAGCGGGTGGAGCCGGGCATGCCGGCCCGGGTGTCGCCTAACACCGTCCGGCACGCGGAGTACGGCTACATGAACGGCGTCGTCGAGAGCATCTCCGAGTTTCCCGCGAGCGTCGACAGCATTGCCGCCGTCCTGCAGAACCAGGAGCTCACGGAGACCTTCTTGAGTAGCGGGACGCCCTACTCGGGCCGCATCGCACTGACTCCTGATGCGACCACCGCGAGCGGGTTCGCCTGGACCTCGGCCAAAGGGGCGGAGATGAAGATCACGGCCGGCACGGTGGCGCGGGTCGAGATTGAGGTGGAGAGGCAGCCGCCCATCACGCTGGTCATCCCCCTGATCAAGGAAGGGCTTGGATATTGAGTCCGGACGCCGACCTCGTACCCAACCTGAAGCCGCGATGGGGCGGCCGGCGGGCGGCGCCGACCATCCTGCAGATGGAGACGACGGAGTGCGCCGCGGCCTGCCTGGGCATGATCCTCGCGCATCACGGTCGCTGGGTGTCACTGGAGGAGCTGCGCATCGGCTGCGGCGTGTCGCGCGACGGGGCGAACGCAGCCAGCATGCTCCGTGCGGCGCGGGAATACGGCCTGATCGCCAAGGGACTCCGTTACCCGCGGAAGGACCTGTTCGACATCCCGTTCCCGATGGTCCTCTTCTGGGAGTTCAACCACTTCGTCGTGCTCGAAGGGATCAGGGGCAAGCGGTTCTATATCAACGATCCGAGCTACGGACCGCGCCGCCTGACCCTGGCGGAGTTCGACGACAGCTACACGGGCATCTGCTTCGGCTTCCAGAGGGGCCAGGACTTTCGCAAGGGCGGCTTGAGGCCGAGCATCCTGAGGGGGCTCCAGGCGCGCTTCGGTCACGCCCGGGGCGCGCTCTCCTTCGCCACCCTGGCCACGCTCACGCTGCTGATTCCGGGTCTCGCGGTGCCGACGATGATCAAGGTGTTCGTGGACGACGTGCTGATCGGTCAGAACGGGTACTGGGTGAACGCGCTGCTGGCCGGGCTGGTGCTGGCAGGCGTCACTCAGGGCGCCTTGGTCTGGCTGCAGCGCGCCTTCCTGGCCCGGATGGAGGCCAAGCTCTCCATCGTCATGACGTCGGGCTTCTTCTGGCACCTGGTCACGCTGCCGATGCCCTTCTTCAGCCAACGCTACGCGGGCGATCTGGTCAGCCGAGTGGCGTCGAACGACAAGGTCGCCCGGCTGCTGTCGGACCAGCTCGCGGTGAATGCCATCAACATGCTGGCGATGGGGTTCTACGCCGCGGTGATGCTGTCCTACGACGTATCGCTGACGTTGGTCACGATCGCCATCGTGGCGGCGAATCTGCTGGTTCTCCGGCTCGCCTCGCACGCCCGCGACGACGCGAACCGCCGTCTGCTCAAGGAGCAGGGAAAGCTGGCCGGCGCATCCGTCAACGGCATCCAGATGATCGAGACGCTGAAGGCCGGCGGAACGGAAGGCGATTTCTTCGCGCGCTGGTCCGGCATGCACGCCAACGCGCTGGACGCGCAGCAGCGGCTGGCGTTCGTGTCCATGATGGCCAACGTCGCTCCGCCGCTGCTCTTCGTCCTCGGCGTCATCGCGGTGCTCGGGGTGGGTGGTCTGCGGGTCCTGGACGGCACGTTGACGGTCGGCGGCCTGGTGGCGTTTCAGAGCCTCGCGCAGAACTTCGCGGCGCCGTTGAACGGTCTCGTGCGGTTCGGCGCCCACCTGCAGACCATCCGAGGCGATATCGCCCGGCTGGACGATGTCCTGCAGTACGCGCCGGACGAGCGCGCGCAGCGGGCGCTCGATGCTGGAGCCGTCGATGAGAGGGCGCCGGTTCCGCGCGGCGCGGTCGAGCTCGAGCGCGTCACCTACGGACACAACGTCAAGGAGGAGCCGCTGATCGAGGACTTCACGCTGTCGATCCGGCCGGGTCAACGAGTGGCGCTGGTGGGCGGCTCGGGCAGCGGCAAGTCGACCGTGGCCAGGCTGATCTGCGGCCTGCTGGCGCCTTGGTCGGGCAGCGTGCGGATCGACGGATACGACATCGCAGACATACCGCCGGCCCGCTTCGCCGAGATCGTTGCTCATGTCGACCAGGAGTTCGTACTGTTCGAGGGAAACGTGCGCGACAACGTCACCCTGTGGGAGCCGACCGTGTCGGAGCGCGACATCGTACAGGCCCTGCGGGATGCCGCGATACACGACGTCATCGCCGAGCGGCCGGGCAAGTACGACGCGGCGGTGGAGGAGGGTGGGCGCAATTTCAGCGGCGGGCAACGCCAGCGCCTCGAGATCGCCCGCGCCCTGGCGCGCAACCCCGCCGTGCTAGTGCTCGACGAGGCGACCGCGGCGCTCGACCCGGTGACCGAGCTGGAAATCGATGACCGGCTGCGCCGGCGCGGCTGCACCTGCCTGATCGTCGCGCATCGGCTCAGCACCATCAGGGACGCGGACGAGATCCTCGTGCTGGACGGCGGCCGGATCGTTCAGCGCGGCACTCACGAGGCGCTCATGGCGGACGACGGTCTATATCGCACCCTGGTGACGGCAGGCTGATCCCGTGGCGGACCTACCGATTATCGAACGCATTCGGGGCGAACGGATCACTGCCGACACGGCCCGGTCGTTCCTGATGGACGATCCCGAGCGCGTCTTTATGGTCGAGCAAGGTCACCTGGACGTCTTCGTGGTCGAGTTGCGCGGGGACGAACCGGTGAACCGGCGACGTTTCGTCGCCCGCGTTCCCGCCGATTCGATGGCCTTCGGCAGCGAGCGCGTGACGGACCCGACCCGCTCCGAACGCGTGTTCGGCTTCCTGGCAGTGCCTTCCCTCGATGCCGTGTTGATCGCAGGTGAGCGTGCGGGCGTCGCGGCCGACACGTTCGACCTCGCCGCGACGACCTGGATCGACGACTGGATCGCGCGGCTCTCGGAATTCCCCGTTCGCGGCCGTCCAGTGCCGCTCCATGCGGAGCTGCTCGAGGCCGACCCGGATGTCGGCTGTCGGGCGGGCGCCGTCTTGAGCGCGCAGCACGGCGACATCGTGTGGGTTTCCGCGAACGCGCGGATGCGGTGGCTCGGTCGTGACGATATGGTCGTGGACGAGGGGGAGGCGCTGTTACCCATTACCGAGCGCACCTGGTTCGACATCGAGGTCGACAGCGAAGTAACCACCGTCTACACCCCGACAGCGCTCCTCACCGAGCGCCTGTGGCCGGCGTTCCTGCGCTTCGGCGCCCGGATTCTCGGGTACGCGATTCTCGCCGAGGCGGAGACCGAAGTCGAGTTGCAGTCCCGCCGCCGGCGCGCCCGCGGAGCCAGGCGAGCATCGGTGACACGGACCCTCGAAGGCCTGGGCGAGGTGCTGGGCGTGTCGTACGGCAAGGGCCGTGCAGGGCCGGCGGGTCAGACGCCGTTGCAGGCGGCTGTACGCCTGGTCGCCCAGTCGTGCGGCGTGTCCGCCGAAGTTCGGGAACGGTCCGGGGAGCAGAGCACCCCGGTGGGCACGTCCGAGGTGGCCGTAGTCGCGGAGAGCCTTGCCCGCCGGGCCGGGATCCGCACGCGACGCATAACCCTCGCGCCTGGCTGGTGGAGACGCGACGGTCCGTCCTTCGTCGGCTTCACGGAATCGGACGAGAGACCGCTCGCCGTGCTCTCGACCCGCCGCGGGGGCTATCGCGCCGTCGATCCGGAGTCGGGGGCGGGGTTCGCGGTCAACCGCAGGCGTGCGGCCGGGATCGCGTCCGAGGGGCTGGCGTTCTACCCGCCGTTGCCGGACGACGTAGGGAACCCGGCGAAAACGTTGCGCTTTACCCTGCACCGACGTGCGCAGGACTTCCGGACCGTGCTGGCCGTGGGCGCGCTGGGCGGAATCGCGGCGCTCCTGGTTCCGATCCTGACCGGGCAGGTACTCGCGGAGTTCATTCCGCGGGCCAACGTACCGGCGTGGGGGGCGGCGCTGGTCGCCCTGCTGCTGCTCGCCTTCGGCAACGCGGTCTTCTTCCTCGTACGGGGACTGGCCCTGCTGCGGATCGAGGGCCGCATCGACGAGCGCCTGCAGGCCGCTATCTGGAGCCGGCTGATCGCCTTGCCGGCGCCGTTCTTCCGGCGATTCGCGGCTGGCGATCTCGCCGCCCGCGCCAACGGCATCAGCGGCGTCCGCCAGATGTTGACGGGAACCGCGGTGCAGGCGGCGATAAGCGGTCTCTTCTCGATGTTCAGTTTGGCGTTGCTGTTCTACTACCACTGGCTGCTTGCGCTGTACGTCTGCGGCATGCTGCTCGTGATGGCGGGCACGACCTGCGTGTTTTCCTACGGGCAGGTGCGGCATTACCGCGACGTGTTCCGGATGCAGGGATCCATAGACGGATTCGTCCTCCAGATGATTGACGGCGTCTCCAAGCTCCGGGTGGCGAATGCGGAGAGCCATGCGCTTGCGCACTGGGCGCGCCGCTTCTCCGAGCAGAAGCGGGCGTCCCTTCTGGCCCGGCGCTGGGCGGCCGGGCAGCACGCCGTCACCGGCATGTTCCAGCCGCTGGCTTTGGCCGCCATCTACGGCGTCGTCTACTACGCCGGTCCGACCGGCGGGGCGCAGTCGGGGATGGGGTTGGCCGACTTCCTGTCGTTCAACGCCGCGTTCGGGCAGCTCACGGCGGCGGTCAACAACCTGACGGTCGCGCTGACCACGGCAGTCGGCGTGATTCCCTTACTGGAGCGCGTCAAGCCCGTGCTCGACGAGCGACCCGAGCTGGCCGGGGCCGGCATCGATCCGGGTGACCTGGAGGGCGACATCGAGTTCTCGAACGTGACCTTCCGCTACGCGGCGAGGACGCCGAACGCGATCGAGGACGTGTCGTTCCGCATCCGGCAAGGGGAGTACGTGGCCTTCGTCGGTCCTTCCGGCTGCGGGAAGTCGACCATTTACCGTCTCCTGCTCGGTTTCGAGCAACCGACATCGGGGTCGGTCTTTCTGGACGGGCACGACCTGTCGGGGCTCGATATGGTGGCGGTTCGGCAACGCATGGGCGTGGTCCTGCAGCACGGACAACTCGTTGCCGGCAGCATCTACGAGAACATCGCCGGCATGTCGCCGCTGAGCGCCGACGACGCCTGGGCGGCGGCGCGATCGGCCGCGCTCGAGGACGACATTCGCGCGATGCCGATGGAGATGCGCACGGTGGTGCCGGCCGACGGCGCGGGGCTCTCCGTCGGTCAGAAGCAACGCTTGCTCATCGCCCGCGCGTTGGCCCGCCGGCCACGCGTCCTGTTGTTCGACGAGGCAACCAGCGCACTTGACAACCGCGCGCAGGCGATCGTGCAGGCGGCGTTGAAGAGGACCGGCGCGACTCGCGTCGTGATCGCCCACCGGCTCAGCTCCATCCGCGACGTCGACCGGATCTTCGTGCTCGACCACGGGCGAATCGTCGAGACCGGCACGTACGACGACCTCGTCGCCCGCGACGGCACGTTCGCTGCACTCGCCCGCCGGCAACTCGTACAGACGTCGGGGAACAACAGGTGACTCATCGGCAGGTTGACGTTCCAGGCGCGCGAGTCGTCGCAAGCGATCGACATGACGGTGCTTGACGCACGGCCGGTGGAGGGGTCGGGCAAAGAACGACATGCGCAACTCTCCGCACCTGTCGGACGGACACGACGTCGATGAGGCGGGGAACCTGATCTCCTGCGCCTACGTCGACTTCCGCGACCCCCGCGGAACCGGTTCCAATCACGGCCCTCCAGAAGGCGTCGTCGAAGCGGCGCGCGATTCCGGGCTGCGGGGCGATCCGGATCTCGAAGCCGAGCTGCTTCCTTGGACTGGGAGAAGGGCTCGTTGCGCAGGGCGGCGCAGGCCACGAAGGGTCTTGCCCGGCCGCCGCGAGCGCGGAACCGGCGCCTGACAGCGACCTGGAGGCGGTGCCGGCCGAGGTCTCCTACGGCCGCAACGGCTGGATCTACTGCGCGTCGATCGCGCCGGAGACGCCACGTGAGCGGGCCGCGTGGCGGAGGCGATGCCCGGAGGGTATGACGCCGTCTCGCCCATCCGCCGGTCGCGGGCGTTCGCGCGGGCGCTGGGCACGATGGCGGCCGAGCAGGCCGGCGCGCCGGGCCGAATAGTCCTGCTGTGGAACACGGTGGACGGCGACACGTTCTCGACGGCGCACAGGAGCCAGACGGTCTACCACGGTCCCGTCGTTTACGCCGACGAGCCGTTCCGGCGGCTGGAGCGGACGCATCGGATCTGGAGCTGCGCCTGCTGCTCGTGTTCCCCAGCCGCGGTGGGAAACCGATCTCCGAGATGAGGCTGGCCAAGCTGCTCCAGGCCGACCAGATCGGGGCCGTACCGCACGGATTCCGGTCCAGCTTTCGGGATTGGGCGGCTGAGGAGACGGATTATCCGCGTGAGGTGGTCGAGGCGGCGCTTGCCCACGTCGTGCACAAATAAGGTCGAGGCGGCGTACGCAAGGAAGTATCATTTCTTGGTGCCGACCGAGACGGAAATCAGCGGGGCGACAGTTGTCCTCCTCGGCGACTTCAATCCCGCGATCTTCACCCCGGCCTGGTTCGCGATGCACGGCCTGTTACCGCAGGGAGCCTCAGACACCGCCGACTTGCGGGTTGCTCATCGCCAGGCGACGGTGTTCTCGACCGACTGGCTCTTTCTCCAGGTCACCACCGACCGCTTCAGGGCTGACACGCAGCAGGCGCCGCATGTTCGCGTCCGCGACCTCGTCGTGCGAGTGTTCGGCGAGCACCCGCACCATACGCCCATCAAGGCACTGGGGATCAACCGCAACGTGCACTTTCGAGTCGGGAGTTTGGCGGGGCGGGACCAGATCGGTTCGGCTCTGGCGCCGCTGGAGCCCTGGGGACACTGGTGTCAGGAGCTGGAGCTGGACGGAAAGCACGGTGGGATGACATCAGTGACGATGTCGCAGTTGCGTCCGCAGGACAGGGCTCAAGGCGGGTCCGTGAACATCAAGGTGGAACCATCCGCTCGCATCGCCGACGGATTGGGCGTGTATGTCGAAATTAACGACCATTACGCGGCGGCTGATGCCGCCTCCAGCGGCGCCGCGCAACTGATGGATTTGCTTCAAGACCGCTTCGACGCATCGCTCCGACGCAGCGATGACATAATCGATCACATCATGTCCCTGTCGAAGGAATCGGAGGTATCGTGACACGCACGGGGCAATCCGACCAGTTGCCGTCGATGTTCAGTCTTGCGCCGTCTCCACGGAGCGACGCATCCGGAATCGATGCCGCCCAAGTACTCGTTCGGACCGTGGACGAGGCGGTGCAATGGGTATTGTCTCCCTCGTTCGAAGCGCAGGCCGGCCGCGACGCGAAAGGGCAAGCCGCGCAGACCGAAACGCCGGTCTGGCTTGCCGATCGTGCAGGACACCGCGCAGGCGCTGCTCCGGTCTTGAGCTTTCCACCTCGACCCGCTCCTGAGCCGCCGAGGGCGACGCTGCATGCCCTGCAGGAGTGGGAGGGTTACGTCGTCGAAGTCCGCAGCGGCGAGTTCTTGGCGCGGCTCGTCGACCTGACCGCGGGCTCGACTCATGAGGAGGAGGAAGCCTTCATACCCCGGGCGGAGATCTCCGA
Organism: Vicinamibacterales bacterium; assembly: GCA_965220695.1. Classification (GTDB taxonomy): domain Bacteria; phylum Acidobacteriota; class Vicinamibacteria; order Vicinamibacterales; family UBA8438; genus UBA9620. Next base: position 3,848,678 of record OZ244838.1, read on the forward strand.
GCGTGACGCCGCCACAGTGGGTGTCGGCAGTATCTTCCGTTGGGTCATCGGCTACGAACTATCTCCAGCCGGCACGAAGAAGCGCGTATCCCAGATCGTGTTCCGCGACCCGCCCAGGATGATGGAGCGCGACTTCCGGGAAAGTCGAAGTTGGGCACGCGAGACGATCCAGGCGTTCAAGCGGTGACGGCTCGGGGTCACCCGCCGCGGGATGATGAGTTCGAGTTGACTCTCCTGGGTCCCGGATACGGAGAATGCGTCGTTCTGCACATTGGCGGCGGCGCCTGGATTCTGGTGGACTCGTGCGGGCGCGCCGATGCCCCGGCGGCCCTCGACTACCTGCGGAGCCTCGGCCTCGAGCCGTCTCAGGTCGTCGTGCTCATCGTGGCCACACATTGGCACGACGACCACATACGCGGCATGGCGCGGATGGTCTAGGTGTGTGCCGATGCCGACTTCAGTTGCGCCAGCGTTTCTCTGCCGCGAGGAGTTTCTCGTCGCCGTCCATGCTCTGGAGGGTCGTCACGTCGCGGCTTTCGGCTCCGGGTTGCGCGAGATCTGCGGTGCCTTCACCCGACTCCGCACGGCCGGCGTCAAGCCGACATGGGCTATCGCCAACCGTGTGGTCTCTTCCAGAGGTCCGTGCCAAGTATGGTCGCTTGCACCTTCGAACAGTGTCTTCGGGGACTTCCTGCGAGAGCTGGGGCGCTTGTTGCCTGAGGCGGGCCAAGCGGAGACGAGAATGCCCAGCCTCTCACCCAACGACGTCGCCGTCGTGCTCTGGATCGCCGTGGGTGACATCACGGTTCTGCTCGGGTCCGATCTGGAGCGGCGTGGCTGGGCGACCGTCGTTCGCGATACCGGGCGCCCGAATGGCAAGGCATCGGTGTTCAAGGTGGCACACCATGGCTCGGAGAGCGCCGATGAACCACGCGTGTGGCAGAGGATGCTGGAGCGAGATCCCTATGCGGTGATCACTCCGTGGAAGCGCGGTGGGCGCGTTGTGCCGAACCGTCTCGACAAGCAGCGAATCCTGTCCATGACCCCCAACGCGTATGTGAGCTCAACGGCCGAGTCGACCGCCCCAGCTCGTAGCCGGCCCACCATGGTCGAACGCACGGTCCGCCAATCGGGCATCAGGCTCCGGCGGACGCCGACGCCGGACGGTGTTCGTCTCCGCCGACAGATCGGGTCGGGCGCTTCATGGGCGGTCGAGCGATTCGGCTCCGCCTGCCATCTTAGGGATTTCGCCGTCTAGACGATATGGAATGACCGGCTCGCTATCGTGCTGTTGTCGTGTGCGAGCACGCGACAAGGTGGCCGAGGCCGCCTACGATACGCGGGTTGACACCGAACGCGGCATCAGAGCCGCAGACGAAAGGAGCCGGTCATGAGCGAGCCTATCACCTATGTGGGCATCGATGCGCACGCGGCGGAGTTGCAGGTGGCGCTGTTGGCCCCGGAGGCCTCTACGCCCGTCACCTGGACGGTGCGGAACGAATCTCGGGCGGTGGCGCGGCTGCGCCGGAAGCTGGAACGGGCGGCAGCGGGTCCGATTGCTTGCTGCTACGAAGCCGGACCGTGCGGCTATGCGTTGCAGCGGCAGCTTGAGGGGGGCCGGGTTTGCTGCCAGGTGATCGCGCCGGCGTTGGTGCCGCGCAAGCCCGGCGAACGGGTCAAGACCGACCGGCGAGACGCGCGGAAGTTGGCCGAGTTGCACCGGGCGGGCCTGCTGACGGTGGTGCGGGCGCCGACACCGGCGGAGGAAGCGGTACGGGACCTGTGCCGGGCTCGCGATGACGCGCGCGTGGACCGACAGCGCTGTCGGCACCGCCTCGGCAAACTTCTGCTTCGCCGCGGGTTGCATTACGCGGGCCGTGCGTGGACCCAGGCGCACCGGCGCTGGGTCGATGGTCTGAGCTGGTCGCATGCGGCCGAGCGGGTCGTCGTCGAGGACTACCTGCTGGCGATCGACCACCTCGATGCTCGGCTGGGGGAGTTGGACGCGCAGTTGGTCACGGTGGCCGGCAGCGATCCGTATCGGCAGCCGGTGGGCTGGTTGCGGTGCTTTCGCGGCATAGACACGCTGACCGCGATACTGCTGCTCGCCGAGCTGCACGAGGTGCAGCGGTTCCCGACGGCGCGGGCGCTGATGGCGTATCTCGGGCTGGTGCCGGGAGAGCACTCCAGTGGCGAGAGGCACCGCCGCGGGCCGATCACGAAGACGGGCAACACGCTGGCGCGACGGCTGGTGGTGGAAGCGGCGTGGCATTATCGGCACCGGCCCGGCGTCAGCCGGACGCTTGCCGAACGGCGGCGCGGGCAACCGGGGCGTGTGATTGCCATGGCCGACAAGGCGCAGCAGCGGTTGTGTCGCCGCTTCCGACGGCTGGCCGAGCACAAACCGGGTCCGGTCGTGACGGTGGCTGTGGCGCGGGAACTGGTCGGGTTTCTGTGGGCGGCCTTGCACCCGGAGACGGCGTGACCGCGGCGTGGTGCCTGGCATTGGGCGCACGGATGTCCGATGTCGAGCGAGGAGGCTGCGCGGCTTTGGCGCCAGAACCACCGGGGTGGGCGTCGCGTCAAGCCGCGCATGCGCGGCTCCTTCGCTTCGCTACGGCCCGGCGGGTGACCCGACGCCCACCCCGGTGAACGGGCTTGATAGGGCCGAAAGCAAGCTTCCGGCCAGAACTGACCGGAACGTGAAACGGTCTGATGAGGGACCGTCGAGACGGCGAACGGTCACAGGCACGATCCGGAGAACGGGCGACCTGGCTGCATGCGATCCGGACGGCATCGCCGCTCCCAACTCGCGATTCTAGACGGCCCACTCTCCCGACGAATCACCGTCATGTGTGCGCTGCCACGGGCAACCGTGATAATCACCGAATAACAGCGTGACTCGTCGTCGAAGCGCCCTGTGACCGTTCGTCGTCTCGGCGGCCCACGCCAAGGCAGTACGGCCCATGGAGACCGAAACCCAAGCGCGAACGCACGCAGGTTGACAAGGGGTCATTCCATAACAGCAGCCCGTGGTGAAACCGCGCGTAGCACCGAGACCCGGTCGTAACAATGCCGCGGCCGGCCAGCGCAAGGCGTGACGAGGGAGCATATTGGGCATATGTGACCGAGGAACAACGCCGTCCAGCCGGGATGCAGCGGGGCTTTCACCACGGGCTGCTAGTCTTGGCGGCTGGCCCGTTCCAACACACGCGTGCCGGCCAGGATGCCATGCAGGCCGATGTTCCCTTCGTGGCATGCGTACTCGAACATCGCGTCTTCGGTACTCGACAGCATCATCACCGCGGTCCAGGGATGGGTCCACGTCGCCGGGTCCTCCAGCGTGACCTGCCAGCGGATGGTATCCGGACCGATCCGGTTGAAACGCTCTACGATCCGACGATTCTCCGTGCCGCCGCCCGTGAAGAAGACCGGGATATTCCCCTCGCTGGTCCGGTAGTTCTGCGTCTCGACCACGAACGTGTCACCGTCCCAGTAGCCACGCGAGTCACCGTGCCACTGGCGAATATCGTCGTCAACGTGGGGCCGATCGGTGATCGGGATGATCCGCGCGTCGTGAATCATCTCCTGCACGATCACCACATGATCCTTGGTCTGAACGATCTGGTGGTAGCTGTTGTACCCGGCCCAGATGTAGGGTCCGCCGAACGAGATGCACCGTACGGCCAGACCAGCCTCCTCGGGACCGTCGGGGCTCGTCGTGCGATCCGAACGAAGCGCCGCACGCGCCGCCCTCGTCTCGTCGTTCAAGGGAATCCGCCCGCTCGGCGGGTCCACGATCAGCGATGTCCGGCTGTCGTTGAACTCGCGCTGGGCTACCCAGAAACCGTTGTAGTTGCCGGTCCCGCCGTCAGTGGACGCGTAGTCCTCGGCTTCGGCCAGGGCGGTCGTAAAGACGCTGTCGCCGAAGGCAGCGTCACCGTCGCCGCTAAACAACTCGCGGGCCTTCGCCGCGAGTTTGGCCCGCTCTTCGTCGGTGAGCGTGGCCCTGTCGGCGATCTGCATTGGACGCTCGAGCGGCGTGGCACTGTTGTTGGCCCAGACACCCTGCAGGTCGGGATGCCCGTCGATGGTTCGAGGCGCCGTCCAGTCGTCGGGCACGGTCTGGGCGACCGCCGTTGTGGAGGCGGGCAGCGCAAATGACAGGACCAGGAGAATCGTTCCCAACGCCGTGCTTTTCATTGGATCCCCTTTGAAGCCGTGGCTCCAAGGATACTCGGTCTCGCGTCAGGCTGGTTGGCGACCTTCGCACAGCTCGTCATGGCTCGGGAGCTCGGGTTCGAGAGTTGGCCGAAGCTGCGGAACGGTCGTCTTGTCGGGTTCACATCGGCTCCTGGACGACATGCTTTGAATCCGCCGTATCCGATTCATGGCGATCCTTCATCGCGTCGGCGACGTTGAGCTACAAGTGGTCGAGCTATGCGGCGAGCCGGTCGGCGTGTATGACGTGGGGCACGGCTCGGGCGTAGCCTTCCGCCATTTTCGGGCAGATGATGCTGTTCAAGGAGGTTCCGGACGCTGACTGCACGAACATGACCCGCTCCGGGTCAGCGCGCACGGTGAGACCGCCCTCGTAGACAACTTGCGCAAAAACGGGGGTGGTCACTGGGCTTTCCTGGAGCTGCCGGTCATCGTCGATGATGTGGTTGTCGACCAGGAAGTCCGGGTTGATGATGGACGGGTTGTTGGATGTGGCAACCAATACCACCGACAGTTCGACGAGATTGGCGCGTTGGGTGCGTTCGACGGCCGCATTCACCTTGTTCATCATCCTGCCGATCGCACCTGGGTCAACCGGGTGCTGTCCCTCACCCGTCGTCCACTCTATCAACCGCTGCATCCGCGCCGGCGGAGCATGCCCGGCCAATGCATCAGCCGTAAGCGTACGGTCGTGGACCCCGGCGTCAAATGCGCCGGCGGCCGTGCAGACCAGCCGCCCGTTGCCGTCCGGCGATCGGGCGCGCTTTCGGGGAAGGTGGTTTGTCGCGGACCGTTTCGACGCTAGAATACCGGGAACTCGCAAGACGCAGGCGGTACCGAAAGGACAGGCGCGACCCATGGCGTTTCGACGCGTCCGATACGGATGGCTCCCGGTGTGCCTCGCGCTGGCGTCGCTGGGCGCCGGCGGCGCCGACACCCGGCTGGCCGATGCGGCGCGCAACGGCGATCTGGCCGGCGTCGAAGACCTGCTGCGGGCGGGCGTCGCGGTCGACACCGCCGAACCGGACGGCACGACCGCGCTGCACTGGGCCGCGTATCGTGACGACGTCGCCATGGCGGCCCGCCTCATCGCCGCCGGCGCCGACGTCGACCGCGCCAACGCCCACGGCGCCACCTCGCTGTCGCTCGCCTGCGTCAACGCGAATCCGACCCTGGTGCAGCACCTGCTCGAGGCCGGCGCCGACCCCGGTCTGATGGCGTCGGGCGAGCCGCCGCTGCTGACCTGCGCCCGCACCGGCAGCGTGGAGGCCGTGGAGCTGTTGCTGGAACGGGGCGCGGACCCCAATGTCCCCGATGCGTGGAAGGGACAGACCGCCGTCATGTGGGCGGCGGCGGAAAACCATGTGTCGGTCGTGGAGACGCTCATCGCGCACGGCGCCGACGCCGATGCGGCGGCCACGTCCGGCGAAACGCCGCTGCTCTTCGCCGTGCAGCTCGGGCACGACGCCACGGTGCGGTCGCTGCTGGCGGCGGGCGCCGACGTGACGGTGACGTCGCCGGCCGGGGCGCCCCTGACGCATGTCGCGGCGGGGGCCGGCCACCACCTGCTCGGTCCGCTGCTGCTCGATCACGGAGTCGATGCGAACGCCGTCGACAAGCAGGGACAGAGCGCGCTGCACGCCGTCGTGGAGGCGCGCCGGCTGAAGCACGAGTCGCGGCGCACGACGCCCGGCCCCGAGAGCTTCGCGTTCATGGAGCGGCTGATTGCCGGCGGCGCGCAGATCGACGCGCGCATGGTCGCACCGCCACCCGAGAACGAATCGGCGCGTCCCGATGAGCCCGACGGGGCCGACGAAGCCGACGAAGACGCGGAAACCGACCAAGCCGACGGGGCCGACCAGGCGAACGAGACCGACCAGGCGAACGAGACCGACGAAGCCGACGGAGCCAACGCCGACGGAACCGATGAGGCCGACGGAGACGCGGGCAACCCCGACGAAGAGACCGAGGCGGCCGAGAAGGAAGAACCCTCGCCCGAGCGCAACGTCCTCGGCCTCGACGGGGGTACGGATCTCGTCGAGGCGACACCGTTCCTGCTCGCGGCGCGCGCGGCCGATCTGGAGGCCATGCGGCTGCTGCTGGAGCACGACGCAGATCCGCTGGCGTCGACCCGGGGAGGGAACAGTGCGTTGACGCTGGCGTCGGGCGTCGTCTTCCTCGAGGGTGGCTTCGGCCAGTACTCGGGGCCGCCCAAGAGCGACGTGCTCGAGGCGGTGCGGATGTCGCTGGAGCTCGGCGCGGATGTGAATGACGGGAACGACCGCGGGCAGACCGCACTGCACGGCGCCGTCTACCGCGCCGCCGACGACCTCATTCGGTTCCTCGTGGACGCCGGGGCGCGCACGGATGCGGAAGACGCTGCGGGACGCACTCCCCTGCGGCTCGCCGAGGAGGGATTCAACCAGTTCGCCAGCCGGATTCGCCGCGACCGCTCCGCCGCGGTGCTGCGCGAGCTCACCGGGGAGGCGCAACCCGCGACCGGACCCGACGCGGCTGCCGAGGCGCGCCGATGACGCGCGCATGCAGCGTCCGGCGCGTCTCCGTGTCCACCCTGATCGGGCTGGCGGGCGCGATGCTGCTGCCCGCGTCCGCCGCCGGGCAGGCGGCCGCCGAGAGTCACGCCGACTACGCGCAAGTGCTGCAACGTTACTGCGCCGCCTGCCACAACGCACGGCTGCAGACCGCGGGGCTGGCGTTCGAGGCGGTCGACCTGGCCCAGCCGAGCGACGCGGTCGAGGTCTGGGAGAAGGTCGTCCGGAAGCTCCGCGGCCGCACGATGCCGCCACCCGGCCGGCCGCGGCCCGACGACGCGACCTACGACCGCTTCGCCGCCTGGCTGGAGACCGCGCTGGACCGCGCGTCCGCCGCCAATCCCGACCCCGGACGTCCGTTGCTGCACCGCATGAACCGCGCCGAGTATCGCAACGCCGTCCGCGATCTGCTGGGGTTCGACGTCGACGTCGACGCGCTGCCGCCGGACGACGAGGCGCACGGGTTCGACAACATCGCCGACGCGCTCAGCGTCTCGCCGCTGCTCCTCGAGAGCTACGTGACGACCGCGCGAAAGGTCGCCCGGCTCGCCATCGGGGACCCGGCCGCGCCGCCCGTCACCGCCAGGTATGCCGCGCCGCCCCGCCTGTCCCAAAGCGCCCATCTCGACGGCTTGCCGCTCGGCACCCGCGGAGGGCTGCACGCCAACCTGTACCTGCCGGCCGACGCCACCTACGAGCTCCGGGTACGGCTGAAGCGGAATGGCGGCGGCTCGATCAACGGGATCGCCGAGGAGCACCGCCTGGACCTGAGACTAGACGGCGAGCAGATCGCGCAGTTCGACGTGGGCAGCGAGGGCATCTACAAGCCGATCAACGAGGAGACCAACAACCAGCAGGTCGCCATCTCCAGGGCGTTCACGGCCGACGAGCACATGCACCTGCGCCTGCCGATCACGGCCGGCGCGCATACGATCACGGCCGCGTTCGTAGGCAAGCCGGCGGCGCTGTTCGCGTCGGCCGGCGACCGCCGGGCAGGTCCGTCGGTGGAAGCGGTCCTGCTGACCGGCCCGTTCGACGCGCAAGCCCCGACCGGGACGGCCAGCCGCGAGCGCGTGTTCGTCTGCTACCCAACCACCGTGGAAGAGGAAGAACCGTGCGCGCGGACGATCCTGTCCAGACTCGGACGCCTGGCCTACCGCGGACCGCTCACCGGCGACGAGCAGGAGACCCTGCTCGACTTCTACCGCGACGGACGGGCGCGCGGCGGCTTCGAGAGCGGGGTCGAGCTCGCGCTCCGGTTCATGCTGGCGAGCCCCGCGTTCGTCTTCCGGGCCGAGACCGAGCCGGCGGACATCGCGCCCGGCACGGCCTATCCGGTCGCCGACCTGGACCTGGCGTCACGGCTCTCCTTCTTCCTGTGGAGCAGCCTCCCGGACGACGAGCTCCTGACGGTCGCCGAGGCGGGACGTCTCTCCGACCCGGAGGAACTCCAGCGACAGGTCCACCGCATGCTCGACGACGCCCGCGCGTCCGCGCTGGTCGAGAACTTCGCCGGGCAGTGGCTCTTTCTCCGGAACGTGGACACCGTGGAGCCGGACGGCACCGAGTTCCCCGGCTTCGACGAGAACCTGCGCCGCGCCCTGCGCCGCGAGACCGAGCTGTTCTTCGAGCACGTGATGCGCGAGGACCGCGGCATCCTGGAGCTGATGACCGCCGACTACACCTTCGTCAACGAGCGGCTGGCGAAACACTACGGGATTGCGGGCGTCTACGGCGACCGGTTCCGTCGCGTCGCGGTGGCCGACGAGTACCGGCGCGGCCTGCTGGGGCACGGCAGCATCCTCACCGTCACGTCGTATCCAAACCGCACGTCGCCCGTCCTGCGCGGCAAATGGGTGCTCGACAATCTGCTCGGCGCGTCGCCGCCGCCACCGCCGCCGGAGGTGCCCCAGCTCGAAGAGAACGCGCCGGGTCGAGAGCCCCGCTCGATCCGCGAGCGGCTGGAGCAGCACCGGGACAACCCGGCCTGCGCGAGCTGTCACGCGCAGATGGACCCGATCGGCTTCGCCCTCGAGCCGTTCGATGCCATCGGCCGCTGGCGCAGCGCGGACGGAGGACTGCCGATCGACGCGTCCGGTGCGCTGCCCAACGGGGCCTCGTTCGACGGCCCGGGCGAGCTGCGGGAGGCGCTGCTGCGTCGGCCCGAGGACTTCGTCGGCACCTTCACGCGCAAGCTGCTGACCTACGCCGTGGGCCGTGGACTGGAGGCATCCGACGCGCCGGCCGTCCGCCGCATCGTGCGCGACGCGGCCAGCACCGATTACGCGTTCTCGTCGATCGTGACCGGCGTCGTCCTGAGCGACCCGTTCCGTCTGAAGCTGAAGCGGGCTACCGGAGACTAGACAGATGATGATTGCCAAGCTTTCCTTGCCGCGGCGGACGTTCCTGCGGGGAGTCGGCGCCACCCTGGCCCTGCCGCTCCTCGACGCGATGGTGCCGGCGCTCACGGCGATGTCGCGAACCGCCGCCGCCCCGACCCGGCGCCTGGCGTTCACCTACGTCCCCAACGGCGTGATCCTGGACCAATGGACGCCGGCGACGGACGGAGCCGGGTTCGCGCTGCCGCCGATCCTGGCGCCGCTCGACGGCCACCGCGACCGGATCGTCGTCGTGTCGAACCTGGCCATGCGCACGGCGGAGGCGGCCGAGGGAGAGGGGGCGGGGAACCATTCGCGCGCCAGCGCGGCGTGGCTGAGCGCCGTCCGGCCGAAGAAGACCGAGGGTGCGGACATCCGCGGCGGCACCACGATTGACCAGATGGCTGCCAACGCCATCGCGCAGGACACGCCGCTGCGGTCGCTCGAGGTCGCGGCCATGGACTTTACGGCCGTGGGCAGTTGCGACGTCGGATACGCCTGCACCTACTCGAACACCGTCTCGTGGCGCACCCCGACCGCGCCGCTGCCGATGCAGACCAACCCGCGGGTCGTGTTCGAGCGACTCTTCGGGGAGGTGGGGCGCGGGATCGACGCGCGCCGGCGCGAGCTGGCCGAAGACCGCAGCATCCTCGATGCCATCGCCGGGCAGGTCGACAGCCTGCAGCGCGGTCTCGGGGCGGCCGACCGGGCGCGCGTCCGAGACTATCTCGAGAGCGTGCGGGAGGTCGAGCAGCGCATCCAGCGCATGGAGCAGCGCGTCGACGCCGACCTGGCGCTGCCCGATACGCCACTCGGGGTGCCCGGTTCCTACGACGACCATGCACGCGTGCTCTACGACCTGCAGGCGCTCGCCTTCCAGACCGACGTCACCCGCGTGAGCTCGATCATGCTCGGCAAGGAGGCGTCGCCTCAGGCCTACCCGCACATCGGGGTGCCCGAGGCGCACCATGCCGTCTCCCATCACGGCGGGAAGCCGAACGAGGTCGAGATGCACGCCCGGATCAACGCCTATCACATCTCCTTGTTCGGGCAGTTCCTGGATCGGCTGCGGGCGACGCCGGACGGCGACGGCACGCTGCTGGACCACACGCTGCTGCTCTACGGCAGCGGGATGGGGAACGGCGACGCCCACGAGCACGTGCCCGTGCCGGCGCTCCTGGCCGGCGGGGCCTGGGGCCGGCTCGAGGGCGGGCGTCATATCCGGAACGAGGAGGAGACGCCGATGGCGAACCTCCTGGTTTCGATTCTCGAAAAGACGGGTCTCGAGGTGGACGCCGTCGGCGACAGCACCGGGCGCCTCAGCGACCTGTGAGGGTCTGCCGCACAAGAACGACAGCGTGTTCTCGTAGCCATCCTCGCAATCGTGGCCGGGGTGTCGAGCGGTCGCGCGGCCATCACGATCAACGGCCACCACAACCTCTACAGCGACAATCAAGATGAGAATCTAGCGACAATCAGGATGAGAGAATCGCCGGCACCCTCGACTGGATCGATGCGCACACCCCGTACGGGGAGGACGATTCGACCGGCGGAACGACTCCGCCCGCGCCACCCCGCACGACGACGGTTCACGTGCGCCGGGGTACGCTGGCCGACGAAGCCGCCGTGCGGGAGTGGTTGCAAGAGCAGGAGCAGAACCTCGTCAAGGCAGTGCGCAACGGACCGGTGATCGTGCAGTGACGTTCTCGACATCATTTGATGCGATCAATATGATGCAATGATGCGAACTACCTTGACGATAGAAGACGACATCGCCGCCCGGATCGAGGAGCGTCGGCGCCGCGACGGGCAGTCGCTGAAGCAGGTTGTCAACACGCTGCTGCGCGAAGGGCTGCGCAGCCGCCCGCGGCCGGCGACGAGATACCACGTGACGCCGCACAAGCTGGGAATGCGTGCCGGATACGACCCGACCAGGTTGAACCAACTGGCCGACGAGCTGGCGACCGACGCCTGGCGGGAGCGGCTGGAACGGTCGCCTGAATGATCCTGCCGGACGTCAACCTGCTCGTCTATGCCTTCGACGAGACCAGTCCGTTCCACGCCGGCGCGCGCCGGTGGTGGGAGGAAGCGCTCTCGTCGGCAGATCCGGTCGGGCTCAGTTATCCGGCGATTCTGGGTTTCGTGCGGCTGGTGACGAACCGCCGCCTGTTTCGTGCGCCGCTGACTGTCGGGGTCGCCCTCGACTACGTGCAGCAGTGGCTCGACCGCCCGAATGTCGCACTGCTGACGCCGACGGCTCGCCATTGGCCCGTCCTGTCGGATCTACTGCGCTCGTCACGCGCCGGCGCCGACCTGACCACGGACGCGCACATCGCCGCGTACGCCATCGAACATGCCGGCACTGTGTACACGAACGACGGCGACTTCGGCCGTTTCGAGGGGCTGCGGTGGAAGAACCCGTTGAAGTAGGAGGAGCCCGGACTGCCGTATGGGACGGCGGTCCGGGCGCGATACTTTGGCCACGACAGTCCGGCGGCCGTGAATTTCGTCGCGTGGTTTCGTCGGTTGTTCGGTGAGGATTGAGGACAGCGCCGATGCGATTCATCCAGCGCCTGCGCATGCCCGGACTCTTGTCGTTCCCGCCGGATATGGTTCGCGCCGGCGGCGAGGATTCTGAATCATCCGGCGACGGGCAAGCGGCCCGCGAGGCGACGCTCACGTGGGAGACGCTGACCGCTTTGGCAGCACACACGCAACCGTCGATGGCCCGCAGCCCGGGGTGCAAGTCCGGCTGCTATCATCGTGCGGATGAGTCACCGTGAACATCGCGCCGCATCACCCGCCAGCGTCCGCTGCTACGTGCTGACGATCAGCGACACGCGCACCGAAGAGAACGATTCCGGAGGACGGCTGCTCAGAGAGCTGCTCACCGGCGGCGGGCACGAGGTGCTGGGGCACGCCATCGTGCCCGACGAGCCGGCGACGTTGCGCGCCACCCTCGAACGCCAACTGGAGACCGAGGCGGTGCAGGCGGTGATCACGACCGGCGGCACCGGTATCAGCCGGCGCGACGGCAGCTACGAGGTGGTGAGCGCCCTGATCGACAAGCGGGTCGACGGGTTCGGAGAACTGTTTCGCGCGTTGAGCTTCGAGGAGATCGGTCCAGCGGCGATGTTGTCCCGGGCCTGCGCGGGGACGTCGCAGGGCAAGATCCTCATCTCGCTCCCCGGCTCGCAGAACGCGGTGCGCCTGGGCATGACCCGGCTGATCCTGCCCGAGCTGGGGCACCTGGTACGAGAGGCCACACGATGACCGGCACGAAGATGCGGCCGTTCCGGTCGACGATTCCATTCGACGAGGCGCTGGCGCTGGCCGAGCAGGCGTCGGCGCCGCTGGACCGCATCGAGCGCGTCGCCCTCGACGAGAGCGCCGGCCGGGTGCTGGCCGCGCCGGTCGTGGCGGACCGCGACGTGCCGCCGTTCAACCGGGCGGCGATGGATGGCTACGCGGTCATCGCGGAGAGCACGTTCGGCGCGAGCCGCAGCCGCCCGCACGTGCTCCGGTGCATCGAGAGCGTGCACACCGGCGGTGTCCCCACGAGAACGCTCACACCCGGGCACTGTACGCAGATCGCGACCGGCGCGCCGCTGCCGGACGGCGCCGATGCGGTCGTGATGGTGGAGGAAACCGACCGCCGGGAGGACGATCGGGTCTCGGTCTTCACACCGGTGCAGCCCCGCCAGAACGTGGGACGCCGGGGCGCCGATATCGCCGCCGGTGCGGCGCTGCTGCAGCCGGGCGACCTGCTGACGCCGAGCCGGGTCGGCTCGATCGCGGCCCTGGGCATCGCCGCCATCGAGGTCTATGCCCGGCCACGGGTCGCCATCCTGTCCACCGGCAACGAGATCATCGCGCCGGGGCAGCCGCTGGGACCCGGCCAGATCTACGACATCAATCGCTTCACCCTCGGCGCCGTCATCCGGGAACACGGCGGCGTGCCGGCGCCGTTTCCGACCGCGCCGGACAACCTCGAGGAACTTGGCGCCACGGTGGACGCCTGCCTGGAACACGACATCCTGGTCTTCTCGGGCGGCAGCTCGGTCGGTGAACGCGACCTGACGCTCGACGTGCTGCGGCAGAAGGGGACGGTCCTGTTCCACGGCATCGCCGTGAAGCCCGGCAAACCCACCCTGTTCGGCACGATCGCGGGCACGCCGGTGCTCGGCATGCCGGGGTATCCCACGTCGTGCCTGTCGAATGCGTACATGCTGCTGGTGCCGGTGCTGCGGCGGGTGGCGCGCTTGCCGGCGCACCGGTTCCGCACGGTGCCGGCGCGTACGGCGCAGCGGATCAAGTCGGTGACCGGCCGGCACCAGTTCTACACGGTCCGTCTGGTCGACGGCCTGGCGGCGCCCGCCTTCAAGGCCTCGGGCGACATCACCAGCATGTCGCAGGCGGACGGCTATATCGAGATTCCGGCGCAGACCGAGATCGTGGAGGCCGGCGAGACGGTCGACGTGAAGCTGTTCTGACCGCCGCGATCCTACCGCTTGCCGACTTTCCGTTCGTACTCCGGTTCCAGTTCGTCGGCCCGGTGGAGATCGAACGGTTCGGCCGTCTGCGTGTAGCGTCCGCGAAACTCCGCGTGACAGCGGTAGCACACGGTCAGGTCCTTGAGACGGCTGTAGACGGCCAGGTCGATCAGCGCGGCGCCGCCGAGAATGCCGTAGGCGATCAGATCGAGCCCGTAGTAGTAGAAGCCGGCGCTGATCAGCGCGGCGACCACGATCATGGTCACTCCCAGTTTGGGATCGAAGTCCTTCCGCATGTAGAAGTCGCCGCCCTCGCAGACGGGACACCGATCGACCGTCTCGTCGGCGTGAACCGCGCGGCTGAACGTCAACAGGAACGCCTGCCGGCACCGGCCGCAGGCAATCTGCACCGGCGTCTCGGTCGGCTCGACCGGGAGCGCGCTTCCGCACTGATGACAGACGACGGTAACTTCCATGACTGGTCCGGCGATCAGGCCGGCGTCTACACGGGCACGGTCGTGGCGACGAGGATGTACTTGGCGAGCACCTCGCCGACGATGACGGTGAAGAAATCGACGTACAGAATGCCGGTGGCCGACTGCGTGGACCTGATCTTCGCGGTCTCCCACGTCAGGTACGCGAGCACCGCCGGCCCCAGCAACCCGAACAGGACCCGTTGCCAGAAGAACACGCCATCGAGCGAGAGGATATACCGGTCGAACCCCGGACCCGGCAGCTCGGCCAGCGCGATCGCCCACCACACGACACCCGCCACCACGACAATCCGCACCGCCGTGGACCCGATGTGGAATTTGACGATCGACTGCAACAACGAGATGTCCATGGAGGGCAGCACCAGGTACCAGTGCCCCAGGATCATGGCGGTCGAGGCGCCCCCGAGCAGGGCGGTCGACGCCAGCAGACTGGTGACCGTCAGCGCCGTCGCCAATGCGCCCGCATCGGCCGCGGCGGCGACCCCCTGCGCCGCGACGGCGGCCAGTCCGCTCACGACCGCGCCCCAGAGCCACACCTGTCGGAAGCGGGCGAGGACCCGGCCGATCGTGGCCCAATACACCAGGAGGGCGCCCGAGGCAACGACGAGCGCGGCCAGGGCCACGCCCTGCGCGCCGGCGCCGAACGCCACCTCGTCCGGACGCATGGCCAGCGCGACCAGCAGCAGGGCGGCGGCGACCCCGGCGTTGAAGCGGAAGAACTTCACCCCGGCCACGCGCGGCACCAGCACCAGCGTGCATGCGATGCCGACACCGAGGTGCGCGAGAAAGAGGAACAGAACGAATGACAGGGTCATGACGTGCGGCAGAGCGCCGGTACGGTGGCAGGGGGCGTGCGGCGCCTGACGGGCCGAGGGGACGGCACAGGGCGGGCTCGGCGCGCCGACCCCGCCTCGTGCCGCTGGGTTCGTGAATTACCCGAGCCGGCGGTTCACTTCCGCCCAGTTCACAACGTTCCACCAGGCCGCGATGTAGTCGGGCCGGCGGTTCTGGTAGTTCAGATAGTAGGCGTGCTCCCACACGTCGAGCCCGAGCACCGCGGTCTTGCCGCTCATCACGGGGCCGTCCTGGTTGGGCGAACTCTCGATCGACAGCGAGCTGCCGCCGGCGACCAGCCAGGCCCAGCCGCTCCCGAACCGTCCCACCCCCGCGGCGGCGAACTGCGCCTTGAAGGTATCGAAGCTGCCGAACGATCCGTTGATCGCGTCGGCAATCCGGCCGGTCGGCGCGCCGCCGGCGTTGGGCGCCATCACCTGCCAGAACAGCGTGTGGTTCGAGTGACCGCCGCCGTTGTTGCGCACCGGCCCGCGGATGCCTTCCGGCAGCGCGTCCAGATCGCCGATCAAATCGTCGACGCTCTTGTCCTGCAGGTCGGGGTGCGCCTCGAGTGCGGCGTTCAACTTGGCCACATAGGTCGCGTGGTGCTTGCCGTGGTGGATGCGCATCGTCTGTTCGTCGATGTGCGGGGCCAGGGCGTCGAAATCGTACGGCAAACCGGGAAGCTGATGCGCCATGCGGAAATCTCCTTCGAAAACAGGTCGGGGGTTAGTGGTGGGTGACGACGTTGTAGAGCGTGTCGCGTTCGATCGGGTCTCGACCGGCGACACGGATCAGGTGGCTGATGTCATCGGTGGTCAGCGCCTCCGGCGTGCGGGCGCCGGCCATGTGGTAGATCTGCTCTTCCTGCACCGTCCCGTCGAGGTCGTCCACCCCGAACCAGAGGGACGCCTGCGCCGTCTCGACGCCGGTCGCAATCCAGAAGGCTTTGATGTGCGGCACGTTGTCGAGCATGAGCCGCGCCACCGCGTGCACCCGCAGCGTGTCGGCCGCGGTCGGCGCCGGCAACTTCCGCATCTGGTTGTTGTCGGGATGAAACGCGAGTGGAATGAACGCCTGGAAGCCACCCGTTTCGTCCTGCAGCGCGCGCGCCCGCAGCATGTGGTCGACCCGTTCCGCGGCGGTCTCGATATGCCCGTACAGCATGGTGACGTTCGAGCGCATCCCGAGCCGATGCGCGGTGCGATGGATGTCCAGATAGCGGTCGGTCCCGCACTTGTCGTGGCAGATCTTCCGCCGCACGCGCTCGGCGAACACCTCGGCCCCGCCACCCGGCAGCGAATCGAGTCCGGCCGCCATCAGCTCGCGCAGCACCTGCTCGTCCGTGCGGTGGTAGAGATCGGCGAAGAACGCGATCTCGACGGCGGTGAAACATTTCAGGTGCACGTCCGAACGGATGCGTTTGAAGCCGCGCAGCAACTCGAGGTAGTAGTCGAACGGCAGATCGGGGTGCAGACCATTGACGACGTGCACCTCGGTCAGCGTCTGGTCGCGGCGCGCCCGCAGCTTGTCCCACACCTGCTCGAGGCTCAGGGTGTAGGCGCCCTCGTCCCCCGGCTGCAACCGGGCAAATGCGCAGAACAGACAACTGGCGACACACACGTTCGTCGCTTCGATGCGGATGTTGTGATTGAAGAAGGTGAGGCCGTCGTGCCGCCGCTCGCGCTCGCGGTTGGCCAGCCAACCGACCGCCAACAGATCGGGACAGTCGAACAGGCGCAGTCCGTCGTCCGGCTCGAGTCGGACACCGGTGTCGAGTTTCCCGGCGATTTCCGACAACCCGGCGGCCCGCACGCGCGCCGGGATGGACGACGCGGCGGCTGACACCGGCGCACCGCTCGCGGTCGACTGCCCGTTCCGCACGTCAAGGGTCGTCACGCTGCACCCACTACTGCACCTGTTGTCGACGGCTGGCGGCACACCGCCGGGCCGAGCCCGCCACGCCTGCGCCGCACGCCACAAGCAGACATCGTACGCCGGAGCGGCGCTCATGAGCAACCGGACTCCGATTGGACGCGACAGGCCTCTCGCGCCGTCGACCGCGGGCCGCATTGAGCACGCGGGGAACGGCGTGCTACACTGCCGCCGACTCGACGCTCCCTGATGGTCAAGGGAAGTGGGTGCGAAGCCCACACGGTCCCGCCACTGTAAGCGGAGAGCGACACGGCGTTGCGGCGTGCCTGCTGCATCGGCTGCACTCGGCCGATCCCGGCAGGAACGCCCGCCACTGGACTCGATGAGTCTGGGAAGGCGTGGCCCTGTCGCGTGCCTCCGCAAGTCAGGAGACCTGGCCATCGGGCTCGTCCTTTTTGCCCGTTCGTGACGGAACGGGCACGGCGCGTGGACGCCGGAAGGAGCCCCGTGATTCCACACTCGTACCCCGGATCCGGTCTCGGCCGCACGTGCGCCGAAAGGACCGGGCGTGATCCGCGCTGACAGCGTCTCGTTCGACTACGGCGCCAGGCGCGTGCTCGACGAGGTCAGCCTGGCGGTGCCCGCCGGACGCCGGGTCGGCGTGCTCGGTCCCAACGGATCGGGCAAGACCACCCTGCTCAAGCTGCTGGCCGGGCTGCTGGCGCCGGCCCGCGGACAGGTGACGTTCGACGGGTGGGCGACCGTCGGGCTCGACCGCCGCACGCTTGCCCGCCGTCTGGCGGTGGTGCCCCAGGACACGCAGCTCGCGTTCGACTACACGGTGCTCGAGATCGTCCTGATGGGTCGGTATCCGCACCTGCAGGCGTTCCAGCTCGAAGGACCGCACGATATCGAGATCGCGCGGCGCGCGCTCGCGGCCACCGGCACCGCCGGACTGGAAGGACGGTCGTTCCGGACCCTGAGCGGCGGCGAGCGGCAGCGGGTGGTCATGGCGGGTGCGCTGGCGCAGTTCGAACCGGGCTCGGCCGCCGGCGGAAACGACGCCGCGCGGGTGCTGCTGCTCGACGAACCGACGTCGTCACTCGACCTTGCCTTCCAGCTCGAGACCGCCGCGCTGCTCGAACGCCTGAACCGCGAGCGCGGCACGACCATCGTCGTCTGCACCCACGACCTGAACTTCGCCGCCGGACTGTGTCACGAGCTGGTGCTGCTGCGCGAGGGTCGCGTCGCGGCGGCGGGCCCGACCGAGACGGTGCTGACCCCGGCGACGATCGGCGCCGTGTATGGCGTGCAGGCCGACGTGCACCGGCATGCAGGGCACGGGCGCCTGACCGTCGTCCCCCTCGCCCGGCTGTCGGAGGACCGTCTCTCGTGACCGGCGTTTCGACGGCGGCCGCCGTGTCGGGGGCGCCCGGGGGCGACCTCCGCCGCCGTATCCGAGGCGTGCAGATCGGCTTCGGCGCACTGGCCGCGGCCGCCTGCCTGATCGCGCCGCTCGTAGGACCGACGTCGCTTGACCTGCGGCGGGTCTTCGACCCGGCGATCCCGTTCGCCGACAACGTCGACGCGCAGATCTTCTTCATCGCCCGGCTCCCGCGCGCGCTGGCGGGCGCGCTGGTCGGCGCGTCGCTGGCCGCCGCCGGCGTCGTGCTGCAAGCGCTGCTGCGCAACCCGCTGGCCACGCCGTTCACGCTCGGTGTCTCGGCCGGCGCCTCGCTGGGCGCCATGCTGGTCATCACCCTCGGGTTGCCGCCGGCGTTGGCGGGGATTCCCGCCGTGCCGATCGCGAGCTTCGCCGGCGCGCTCGGCGCCGTGGCGATCGTCTACTGGCTGGCCACGATGCGGCGGCAGGGGCTGTCGACCACCGTGCTGCTGCTGGCCGGCGTGACGCTGAACTCGCTGTTCTCCGCGATCATCCTGTTCGTCCAATATCTGGCCGACTTCACGCAGAGTTTCCGGGCGGTGCGGTGGGTGATGGGCAACCTCGACGTCAGCAGCTACGGACCGATCCTGTCGGCCCTGCCGCTCATGGGACTCGCGTTCGTGGCGTTCGCGCGCCTGCCGCGTGCGCTCAACCTGCTCACCCTCGGCGCCGACAGCGCCGCCGCGCGGGGGGTCGACGTCCTCCGCACGCAGCGTCTGGCGTTCCTCAGCGCCTCGCTCGCCACCGGCGCGGCGGTGGCGCTGGGCGGGCCGATCGGGTTCATCGGCATCATCATTCCGCACCTGGTCCGACTGCTGGTGGGCGCCGACCACCGGCTGGTGCTGCCCGCCTCCGCCTTTCTCGGCGCGGCGTTCCTCGTGACATGCGACGTCGCGGCGCGCACGCTGCTGTCTCCCATGGAGCTGCCGGTCGGCATCATCACCGCGCTGCTCGGCGGACCGTTCTTTCTGTGGCTCCTGGTACGCAACCGATGAGAATCCGGCAGCCCGTCGTGACCGCCGCCTGCCTGCTCTCGGCCGCGCTGGCCGCGCCCGCCGCACAGGAGCACGCGACGCGCATCGTCTCGATCGTCCCCGCCCTGACCGAGGCGCTCTTCGCCATGGGCGCCGGAGACCGCGTGGTGGGCGTCGGCAGCTTCGCCACTCACCCCGCGCAGGTCGCCGCCCTGCCCCGGGTCGGCGGGCTGATCGACCCCGACATGGAGCAGATGTTCGCGCTGCGCCCCGATCTCGTCCTGCTCGACGAGAGCCAGGCGGACCAGATCGAGCAGCTCCGCCGCGCCGGGATCCCGGTGTTCGTCCATGCCCACGGCGGACTGACCGACACATTGTCGGTCATCAGGCGTCTGGGCGCGCAGATTGGACGACCCGAGGCGGCCGCGCGGCTGACCAGGACCATCGAGACGCGGCTGGCCGACCTGCAGTCCCGCCTCGGCGGACGCACACCGCCCCGGGTGCTGCTCGTATTCGGACGCGAGCCGGGCTCGTTGCGCAACCTCTACGCCAGCGGCGGCCTTGGATTCCTGCACGACATGCTCGTCGCCGCCGGCGGCCGCAACGCCTTCGCCGGCATCCGGCGCGAGTCGCTGCAACTGACCTCGGAGGCGATCCTGGCGGCCGCCCCGGAGGTTATCGTCGAGCTGACCTACGACGACCGCATGACGCCGGCGACGCGGGCGGCGGAGATCGCCGTGTGGGATCGGCTGCCGGCGGTGCCGGCGGTGCGCAACGGGCGCATCCATCTGCTGCTCGGCAATCAGTTCGTACGCCCGGGCCCGCGTCTGGCCGACGCGACCGAGGCGATCGCGCGGGTGCTGCATCCGGACGCGTTCCCGTAGGCGCGCAGGGACGGTTCCGGATCGCGGACCTTCCGGCCGGCCGCTACGAGATTCGGGTCGCGCTCGACGGTTTCTCCGCGACGCCGGCCACGGTCGATCTCGCCCCCGGCGCAGCCCGGGATCTCACGGTCTCGCTGCAGGTCAGCGCGGTCGGCGAATCGGTCGTCGTCACGCCGGCAGGGCGCGATCTGCCGCGCTCACGGGTGACCGACAGCGTCACCGTCGTGACCGGGGACGACATCGCCGCGAGGCAGTTCGAGACGGTGGCCGACATCGAGCGTATCGAGGTGGTGCGCGGACCGCAGAGCGCGATGTACGGGTCGGACGCCATTGGCGGCGTGGTGCAAATCATCACGAAGCAGGGTGGCCCGGCCCGTTCTCGGTCGGTGACGCACTGACGCGCCGCCCCCGGCACCAGGGATCGGTGGACCTGTCGCTCACCCAGCCGCGGTTCCCGGTCTCGGCCGCAGCGTCATCGCGGGGGTCCGCATCGGGTCACGCTGACGCGGAGGAAGCGATCGGCAGGCTGATCCGGAACGTGCTCCCACCGCCCGGCGCCGGTTCGTAGCTCAAATGTCCCTGGTGGGCCTCGACCGCCCAACGCGCGATGGACAGACCCAGACCGCTGCCGCCCGCGTCATCGCTCTGCCGTCCACGATAGAGCCGGTCGAACAGACGGGCCTGATCCCCGTCCGGCACCCCGGGGCCGGTGTCGTGGACCTCCAGGATGGCGCCGGCCGCCGATTCCAGCACGCGCAGACGGATGGCGCCGCCGTCGGGCGTGTAGCGGATCGCATTGTCGACGAGGTTGATCACGGCCTGGCGCAGCGTGATCTGGTCGCCGTGACAGACCGGCCGCCCCACCTGCTCGACCGACAGCGACTGGCCCTTCTCCTCGGCCAGCACCCCGAGATGCGTCACCACCTCGTCGGCGAGCTGCCCCAGATCCAGTACCTGGCGGGTGAGCTTGACGTCGCCGCTGTCGGCGCGCGAGACCAGCAACAGCCGGTCGACCAGCCGGGTCAGACGGTCGGCCTCCTCCAGCATGCTCTCGATCACCTGCTGATACGAGGCGGCGTCGCGGCGCTCGCGCAACCCGACCTCGCCGACGCTCCGTATGGCGGTCAGCGGGGTACGCAACTCATGCGACACGTTCGAGGTGAAACGGCGCATCTGCTTGAAGCTCGACTCGAGCCGGCCGAGCGTGTCGTTGAACACGGCCGCCAGCCGGCCGAGTTCGTCGCGGGGATTGTCTATCGGCAACCGGTCGCTCAAGCGGGCCGCGGTGATGGCCCGGGCCCGCTCGGCCATCCGTTGCAACGGTGCAAGCGCGCCCCGCGCCAGCACGTAGCCCCCGGCGCCGGCGACGGCGATCGTCAGCGGCAGCCCGAGCAGGAGGAGGAACGCCAGCTCGCGGACCTCGAGCCGCATGAACGCTTCCGACCGCCCGACCTGGATGACGACCGGTTGGCCGCCGATGGTGGCCCGACCACCGAGC
This sequence comes from Vicinamibacterales bacterium, assembly GCA_965220695.1. GTDB lineage: Bacteria > Acidobacteriota > Vicinamibacteria > Vicinamibacterales > UBA8438 > UBA9620. The sequence goes on from OZ244838.1 coordinate 3,870,325, forward strand.
AGGCGGAACGGCGCCGGTTCAGCCGGCACCGCGACGATCGCACCGTCGGCGCGCGCGACCAGGGCCTCGCTCTCGGGCACCGGCAGGCGGCTGGCCACCGCCGTCCGGTAGATGAGCTGGCCGGAGGGACTCCACACCTGCAACCACGGACCGTCGGCGCTCCAGGGATCGCCCTCGAACCAGGACAGCGCCCCATCCGGACCCTGTTGCGCCATCTCGGCCGCCCAGCGGTAGTCACTGCGGAGCCGGGCGTCCAAGGCCCCCGACAGGTTGTTGCGCACGAGCAGCAACACGACCGACACATACACGCCCAGCACGACGACCATCGTCGCCACGTGCCACGCCGTCAAGCGCGCGCGCACGGTGTGCGGCACCCAACGCCGAATCATGCCTCCTCTTCCCGCAGCACGAATCCGACACCGCGTATGGTGTGAATCAACTTGACCGCCTGGTCGAGGTCAATCTTGCGGCGCAGCCGCGACATGTGCACGTCGATGACATTGTCCAACGTCGTGCTGCGCGCCGTTTCCCGCCACACCTCGCGCGCGAGGGTGTCGCGCGACACCACCTGACGGGCCTGCCGCGCCAGGTAGCACAGCAGGTCGAACTCCTTCACGGTCAGCTCGACGGCCTGCCCGGCACGGGTCACCTGACGGGTCGTGCGGTCGATCTCCAGTGTATCGATCGACAGGCGTTCGGCGTCCGGGCCCCGGCCCCGTCGCACCACCGCCCGGATGCGGGCCAGCAACTCGGCAAACGCGAACGGTTTGATCAGGTAGTCATCGGCGCCGGCGTCGAGCCCGATCACGCGATCTTCCAGCGAGTCCCTTGCCGTGAGCACCACGACCGGGGTCGCATCCCCCTGTCGCCGCAACCCGGCGAGCACCTCGAGCCCATCGCGTCCCGGCAGGGTGAGATCGAGCAGAATCGCGTCAAAGCGCTCGCCGGCCAATCGAACGACCGCGCCTTCGCCGGTCCTCTCGACCACCACGACGTACCCGTCGCCCTCGAGGCCTTCCCGCAGGGCGCCGGCGACCTTTCGCTCGTCCTCGACCACCAGGAGCCGCGTGGCCGGCGTCGCTGGATCACCCGGGACGGGCACGGTGGACGGCACGGTCTCAAGCTTACCGAATAACTAGGAGCCCGTGGTAAAACCGCGCGTGACACCGAGACCGGCGAGGCGCCCGCGTGGCAAGGAGCGACGAGGGCGCATATTGGGCATATGCAACCGAGGAGCAACGCGGTCCACGCGGGATGTATCGCCGGTCGAATGCAGCGGGGCTTTTGCCACGGGCTCCTAGCACGGGTGGCGGCGCGGGCCGGAGGCAGTTCGCACTTCAGGCAATCTTCAGGCGCGCTCGGACCGAGCCGCGCAGTATGATTGCCACACTGGTGCAGAGGAAGTCATGAGACGCGGGCTGGGAATCCTCATCGCCGCCGGTTGCCTGATCGGCCTTCCCGTGCAGGCCCATCACGCCATCAGCGAGATCTACGACGAGGAACGCACCGTCGTGCTCGAGGGCGAGGTGGCGTCGTTCCTTTTCGGCGAGCCGCACTCCATGGTGCACGTGCGCGTGCCCGACGATCAGGGCGACATCAAGACCTGGGCGGTCGAATGGCGCGGCGCGCGGCTGCTAGAGACCAAGGGGTGGACCGCCGACGGTCTCGCCGCCGGAGACCACGTGCGCATCTGCGGAAACCCTGGACGCGATCCGGGCGCCTATCGACTCTATCTGCTGCAGTTGGCGCGGGTTGCCGCCGACTCGGACCCCGGGGCCGTCGCCGAGTGCGCGGTATCCTCAGCCTCGACGCGGCCGGACGACGCAAATCGGCCGCGCTGACATCGACCCTGCGCGAACCTGCGTGCCGGCTTCCCTCATCTCGACCATCGACAGCCTCGCCGAGTTGATCCTCGGCGGCGGTCCGCGGCCGATCCTGCTGCTGACCGACTTCGACGGCACGCTCTGCGAGTTCCAGCACGACCCGGCGGCCGTCGAGCTGTCAGCCGCGCGCCGTCTGGTGTTGTCGTCGATTGCCACCCGGCCGCAGGTGAGCATCGGCATCGTCAGCGGGCGGCGCGCCATGGATGTGCGCAGGCGCAGCGGGCTCTCCGCTCAGGTCTACTACGCCGGCCTGCATGGCCTGGAGATCGACGGCCCGCACGGCCGCTTCGAGGCGCCGGCGTTCGGCGCACGGCGCGACGAGCTCCGGCAGGTGGGTCAGGCGCTCGGCCGCGCAATCGCGCCGCTCCCGGGCGCGTTGATCGAGAACAAGGACCTTTCGGTGGCGCTGCACGTGCGGGCCGCGGCGCCATCCGACCGGCAGCAGGCCGAGCGCCTGTTCTGGACGTTGGCCGGGCCGCTGCTCGAGACGGGCGCCGTGCGGCTGCAGCGGGGCGACTGCGTGTTCGAGCTGCTTCCGGACATCGCCTGGAACAAGGGCGACGCGGTGCGCTGGATCGAGGACGATGCCGCGCGCCGCCAGGGTAGCGCCGCGCTGCCTGTCTATCTGGGCGACGACCAGACCGACGAGCACGCGTTCGAGGCGATCGGCGATCGCGGGGTGACGGTGGTCGTCGGACCACGGCCGTCGCGGGCACGGCATCGCCTGCCGGACCCCGCGGCCGTCGAACAGCTTCTGCAACGTCTGGCGCTGCGACTCGCATCGCCCTGACGGCCGGCCACCGGCCCGTTCCGGCCGCACTTCCCGACCGGACCATCGATGCTACACTCGCCACGCATGTCACCGGCCACCAGGATGAAGGAGTTGCTGCGGCACCCGATGCGGGCCTATTACTGGCCGATTGCGGCCGGCACGGTGTTGGGGGGAAGCGCGTTCATGCCGTGGATGTCGGTCGGAAGCCAGCACTACGGCGGCGTGCCGAATCTCGCCGGACTGGGGCTGCTCGGTCTGGCGGTGCTGGCGGTGGTGCTGGCGGGATTGAGCATCGCCACCCGCAAGAACTCGAGACACCCCTTGCTGCTCGTCGGGCTGTCCGCAATCGGATTGCTCTTCCTGGCTGAACGGTTGATGGAACGCTCCGCGGCGCAACAGGGCTGGGCCGCCTCGCAGGCCCGGGCCATCGTGCAGGGGGGGCAGGCGGCTCCGGCGCTCGAACCGGTGATGGCGACCGGAGCCTATGTCGGCCTTGGCGCCGCCACCGCGATCGCGCTCTTCGGTCTGACCATCGTCTTCAAACGTGCGCCCCAGGTTCACGCCGACGCGACCGACGACGACGTATAGGATCCCGCGCTGCAGCCCCCTCCCCCGCTCTTCGCTATCTCTGCAAGGTCTTCAGATAGTTGACGACGCTCCAGATGTCGTCGTCGCTCATCCGGCTGCTGTAGGGCTGCATGTCGGCCGAGACGCCGTCCTTGATGATCAGGAATATCTCGCCGTCGGAGGGTCCGTGCAGCCAGATGTCGTCCGTGAAGTCCGGCACGTCGCCGCCCGCGTGCGCCATGTCCCCGTCACCGAGACCGGTGTTGCCATGGCACTCCCGGCACATGAACACGTATCGCTGCCGGCCGGTGGCCACCGAGTCGGAGGTCGCCTCGATCGGATTCTCGAGCGCCTGCCCTTCCGCGTGCCGGTGCGGCTCGGTCGGATGGGTCTGGAGCGCCGCCGCGGTCACGGCGGCGCCAACGATTCCACAGGCGGCAAGGAACCGCATCCTGAATGCTGTCATCTCCAGTGTCTCCGCTCAATCCTGCGGTGCGTCGAAATTTTCCCACATGTATTCCGGCCGATAGGCGTGGAGATACAGGAATATCTCGTGCACGAGGTTGATCACCCGGTTGACGCCGTACTCGTGATGGTTGCGCGTGGCCACCAGCTCTACCGACGCGATCCTGCGCGCAGACACGCATCGGATTCTGGCGCGCCGGCGGTCGACGCGGCGATGCGGCGGCAGGCGCGGCGAGGCCCGCCCCGCGACGAACGCCTGCAGGTCATGGAACAAGGTCGTGCGGGCGGGAACGTTGGGCAGCAGATTCCGAAAGACGAAGATCCCCGTAGCCGGCGTGTAGTCCAACGCCAACGGCCGTGTGCCCAGCCACGAAAAGCGGAAACGGTGTCGTCCGCCGACCGGACGCTGCTCGCTGAACCCCCGGAAGACTCCGCGATCGGCGTACGACTGCAGGCGTTCGCGTACCAGTGCAAGCGACTGCTCCGCCGTCAGGCGACGCCTGGCGGCCGGCGTGCGCCGGCCGGGACTCTGCTCCCGCGTGCGCTCTGCCACCACTGGCTGCTAGTGGTAGTACGACATCACGCCAGGCTCGATCTTGCCGAGGAACCCGGGTGCGTACTGGTCGCGCAGCCAGAACTCCTTCTTCGCCTGCACGTTGACGACCGACGGGCGGCTCTCGTCGAGCGCCACCTGATACGCCCGCTCGAGGGCCGGCCGGAACTCGGCGGGCTGCGTGACGTATTCGCCGTGGGCGCCGAGTGCCTCGCCGAGCTTGTCGTAGCGGAGGTTCTCCTGGAACAGGTGGACCGGCAGCCCGACCTGGTTGTTGCGCTGCCCCTCCCAGGTGCCCCAGGCGTTGTTGTTGTAGACGATGACGACCGCCGGCAACCGGTACTTGGAGAGCGTCTCCATTTCCATGCCGGTATAGCCGAACCCGGCGTCCCCGGTAATGGCGATCACCGGATGGCCCTGGTAGTCCGCCTGCGGTCCGGTCCCCTGCCGGACCGCCGCCGCGACGCCGACCGTATAGCCGACGTCGGGACCGATCGCGCCGTACTGGTAGGCGCCGTTCATGATCTGTCCCGGCCGGAACCCGCGCAGATACCTCCGCGTGTAACGGGCGATGCCGTAGCCGCCCTGCACGATGGTGGTCCGATCGCGCGGAATCCCGCCGGCGTGCAGGAAGTCGGCCAGCTCCTTGCCGATGACCGCCGGATGCACCGCATCGGTGTACCCCGATCCGGTCTGGTAGTACTGGGCGTTCTCGGCCTCGAAGTCGTCCCGTGCCGCCGCCACCTCGGCGACCCACGCCTCGTGCCGCAGGCGGGGGATGGCGTCAGCCAGCGCCTCGAGCGCCACCCGTTCGTCGCTGACGATGCCCAGATCAATCGGCAGATTGCGGCCGATGTCCTCGGCCGACGGATCGATGCGGATGTACCGGGTGTCGGGACCGAACGCGAACTCACCCTGCGTCGGCATGCAGTACTGCCCGACCAGCAGCACGAGATCGGCGCTGGCGAGCGCGCTCGGCGCCGTGTTGGCCGACAACTCGTGATCGGCGGGGAACTGGCCCTTGGTCGCGCCGGATTCGACGACCGGAATCTGCGCCCGCTCGGCCAGCCGGCGCAACGCGTCCCAGGCCCGGCTGTGGAACACGCCGTTGCTCGACACGATCAGCGGACGCTCGGCGGCGCGCAGCAGCGCCACGGCCTGGTCGATCGCGCGAGGGTCTGGATAGGGCTTCGTTTCGGTGCGGTATTTCGTCTTGTCGAAGTAGTACTCGATCTCGCTGGCGTCGCGGAACCTGGCGTTGGCGATCTCGGCGGGGAAATCGAGGTGCACCGGCTTGGGGACGCCGCTTTTCAACTGCCTGAACGCGTATCCGGCGTATTCGTGGACACGGGCCGGGGTAATGAGGCGCTTGCCGTACTTGCGCATCCCCTCGGTCGTCGGCTGCTGATACGCGTCCTGGATCCCGCGTTCCGTATCCTCTGCGAAGATCGTCTTGTTGCTGGCCAAGACCAGAATGGGCGACCGGGCCGAGTTCGCCGCGGCAACGCCGCAGATCATGTCGGTGAAGCCGGGACCCTCCGTGCCGGAGGTCGCCGCCACCTCGCCGGTCACCCGCGAGAACGCGTCGGCAGCGTGGCAGAGCGCACCCTCGTGGCGACCGCCATACGTCGGAATCCCGACGTCGGAAATGGCGTGGACCACGCTGTAGTTGCCGGGGCAACAGAAGAGCGCCGCCACGCCCTCTTCCTTGCAGGCCCGCGCGAACACCTGCGCGCCGGTCATCGGGAAATCGATCTCCGGCAGCGGGGCGTTCTTCGCCGTCTCGAATTCGGCGGGAATGCGTATCGGCTGCGCGTCTTCCTCTGCCACGGCCGCCGACACCCCTGCCGCCCGCGCGCCCAGCGTGGCCGCGGTCGCACCGGCGCCCAGCACCGCCTGCTTCATGAACCGGCGCCGCGAATTCCCCTGTGTGTGACGTGGCATGTCTTGGCTCCTCAATGAAATCGACTTCAGAGAATCGCACGCCGTGCCGGTTCAACGCAACCCTCAGTCGCTTCCAACGACCCATGAACCTGAACGGCACGACCATCGGGAGGCGGAGCACCGCGGCGCACGCCAGGGACATCAATCGCATCGGGACCTGCAGAAAGCCGCAGCCGGCGGCAGGGGTCTGCAGGATCAACACGTCGAGGGTGCCTGGGAGAAGCTCGGAGCCGATTTCCGAAGAGTTGACGATGCCGGCTGCCGTCGTCCCGCGGCGGGGTGTCCGGTTCAGCGAATCGGCCTGACACGGCCTGTGGAACTGCTTCTCTCGTTGACCTCAGGGTCGCCCGTGTAGGAGACCGACCCGGTGCTGTTCAACGTGGCGCTGAGCGACTCCTCCACCCACAACCGTGCATTTCCGGTGCTGTTCAGCGCTACGGTTGCCCGCGTGCTGCGCACCGATTCTCCGTGGTAGTCCCCGGTACTGGAGATGGTGAGGTCGAGACTGTCCACGCCACCTTCGCCCAGCCGGACGTCACCCGTGCTGCTGATGCGGACGGCCAGTGATCCCGCCCGGAGGTCATCCACTGACAGGTCACCGGTACTGCCAAGGCGGACGTCGACAGAGTCGGCTCGGATTCCATCCATTGACAGGTCGCCGGTACTGCCGAGGCGGACCTCGAACCGGTCCGCGCGGAGGGCCGGGGCCGTGGACGCCGCCGCTCCCGTGGACGCACAGAGCGCGCCCACCGGAGCTTGGAAAACCGCGTGGGCGCGGTTTCCCACAGCGCCCACCGCCAGCATCTTCATCTTCCTCAAGATCCACACGACAAGACCGGTGCCCGAGCCAAGCGCACCGACGAGTGTCGAGAATTTGTCACTATCTCGCGATCGTTGACATACGACCTCGCGCCCGAAGGCGATGTCCAGGCAACCCGACGAGAATCCCAGCAGAACGACGCACGCTACGCAAGGCACGATATTGCGCTTCATCGCTTCTCTCCCCGGTTGTCTTCCCCGCAAAGTAGACACGTCGAGCTTCGTCTCCACGGCTCGTGGGAAACGCCATCGGCGAGGAGCAACACGATTGTGGCGCGGGACGAATCCTGCCGCCAAGGCGTGCGAGCGAGCAATCTCCTGGAGCTCATCGCATTGTGCGTCGGTCAGCAAATCGGCTGTCCTTCAAGGGCATATACGGATAGGACGGCAGCCGAACGGCAAAGGTTCATACGCCCGCGACGCCTTCGGGTCTCCTTCCCGCTACTCGTTCCCGGGTGCGTTTCAATCCACGTGAAGGGTCTGCGTCAGGTCGAGCCTCATGACGCGGCGCGCAGGTCCGACAGCACGAGGCTCTCGGTCAACAACTGCCGCACAAGAAGGCCCCGACGGCACGCCGCCCGCCGCACGCTCGAAGACTATCGTCGTCCTTATGCCTCGCGCACGGCGTCCATTGGTGCGATTCGGGAGACCCGACGCGCCGGCAGCCAGCAGGCTAGCAGCGCGAAGGCGACGAGCACGGCAGTGACGCCGGCATACGTCAGCGGATCCAGCGGTGCGACGTCGAACAGCAGGTGCTCGATCACGCGAGTCGTCGTGGCGGCGCCCGCCAGGCCGATGATGACGCCGGCGACTACGAGCCCTCCCCCTTGCCGCACGACCAACCCGACGACGTCACGGCGTCCGGCGCCCAGCGCCATGCGAATGCCGATCTCGCGCCGGCGTTGAGCCACGGAATGGCTGAGCACGCCGTAGAGACCGAACGCGGCGAGCAGCAGCGCCACCGTCCCTAGTATCCCGGCGCACATTGCGTAGAACCGCGGTTGCGTGACCAGCGCCCACAGCATGTCGTCGAGGCTCGGCGTTGGGTAGGTCTCGGTGTGCACCTCGCGCAGGAAGGCCAGGACGGTGAGTGGCGTGCGATCGCTGCGCACGAGAATGAGTGGGGTTTCATGAAACAACGCGTCCCGGCGATTGCGTAGAACCGCGGTTGCGCCATTCCATGAAACAACGCGTGACGCCATTCCATGCCGGGCTGAAGCAACGGTACATAGACGTCAGAGAGCAGCGTCCGTGTGTCGGCCGGAAGGAAGGGAGACGCGCTGTCGTCCACCACGCCAATGACCTCCCATGTCGCAGTCGCGTCGCCAATGACGGCCGGTCGCATCAGGCGTTGCCCCACCGCCGGCGCGTCGCCGAACGCTCGCTGCGCGAACGACTCGCTGACGACCACGACCCGCTGGCCGTCCGCCGAGTCACGATCCGTGAAGAACCGACCGGCCTGCACCCGCAGCCCCAGGACGTCGGCGTAGCCAGGACTGACCGCCCGTATCCCGGCGCCCAGTTGCTGCCGGGGAGGGATCGGCGCCGGCGGGCCTGCGACGGCGATTGGTTCAGGGTCGGCGGGGATGATCGGCCTCCTGCGCGCCAGCGCGACGCCGTCGACGCCCGGCAGGTTCTCGATCCGTTCCACTCCCCTCAGCAACGTTTCAGCAAACCCACGGACACTCGCGTAGTTCTCGGCAATCAGGTCGGGGTCGGCAAGCACGTCTGGGCGGGGGAGGGCGTTACTGGCGGGGTTTACAGCTTGGAACACCAAGATGCCGGCCGGCTCGTAGCCGTGATTGAACGTCACGACCGCCACGAAGCTGCGCAGAAGCAGACCCGCGCCAATGAGCAGCGGTAGGGCCACCGCCACCTGCCCGACCGCCAGAACCGCCTGGGTCCGATTCATCCGAAGACGTCCGAAGCCGCCGGCCGTTGCACTGCCCGCTTCGTTGAGGGTGCGCAACAGATTGACCCGCGACCCCGCGAGCGCCGGCGCCGTCCCGGACAGCACACCTGTCCCGACCGCCAGCCCGGTGGTAAACAGGAGCACGGCCCCGTCGAGCCCGGCGCCGGCCAGCCCGGGGACGTAATCCGGCACCAGCCCGGCCGCGGCGCGCACCATGCCGGCTGCCACGGCGACGCCGAGCGCGCCGCCGGCGACGCTCAGCATGACGCTCTCGACCAGCAACTGCCGCGCGATCCGGCTGCTGCTGGCCCCGAGCGCGCCACGGATCGCCAGCTCCGGCTGCCGGACGACGCCGCGCACGAGCAGCAACCCGGACACGTTCGCGCACATGACCAGCAGCACCAGCCCGGTCCCCGCGCCGAGCATCAGGAGCACCGCCCGGAACGGGCGCGCCAACTCCTCCCGAATCGGACGTACGGACACCTCGGGATCGCCGCTCGGCGGCAGGTTGCCGCTCGATTCAGCCAGCAGCGTACGCGCCTCCGCCGCCGCCTGCTCCGGGGACACCTCGGGCCGCAGACGAGCGATCGCGTTCAACGGCGGGCCGATCACAACCACACCCTCACCCACGGCTTCGTAATCCGGCACGACGAGCGGCGTCCACAGCTCCACCGAGCGGGACGGGTACGCGAAGGCGTCCGGAAGCACGCCAATCACCGCATACGGTTCATCGTTCAGCTCCACCGGCGCGCCGACGATGTCCGGGTCGGCTCCGAAGCGACGTGTCCAGGCCCCGTGACTCAACAGCACCACGCGGCCGGCACCCTCCGCCGCATCGGCCTCGGTGAAGGTCCGTCCGAGCCATGGGGTCGTTCGCAGCAGCGGAAATAGTGACGGCGTCACCTCGGCACCGGAAAGCTCCACCAAGCCGTTCGGACTGTCCGTGACGAAACTGACGCTGCGGTAGGCCGCGATGTGCTCGAACGACCGAGCGCCATCCTGAAGCTGCTGCAACTCGTCCGCCATCAGGTACGGAAACACCGGACGCCCTGCTCCCGCCCCGCTGTCTCCGGCCGGATGCCCCACGGCGACGACCGTGTCCGGGTCCGCATACGGCAGCGGTCGGAGCATCAAACCGCTGACGAGGCTGAAGGTCGCCGTGTTCGCGCCGATGCCGAGGCCGAGAATCCCTACCACAGCCACGGTGAACGCCGGGCGCGCCCGGAGCTGCCGTACCGCGTCACGCAGATCCTGCAGGAGTCCTTCCATAGCCATTTGCCCGTACCTCCTGAAACCGCGTCGCCTGTCTCGCTACCGTCCCACGCCCTGCCCGGTCACGGCACTCCCGCAGGTCGCGTGTGTGTCCGTTCTCGTCAACGAGAACCTCGGACACTGCAATGCCGCTGGTGCCGCTATTCGGCCCGCATCGCAACCATCGGGTCGATTCTCCCGGCCCGTCGCGCGGCCGACACTCCCGACAAGATTGCGACCCCGGAGAGCACCACGACTGCAAGAACGAATGCCACCGGATCCATCGGGCTGACCCCGTACAGCATCGTCTCCATGAACCGAACAGAACCGCCAGCAATTACGATCCCGATTGCCGCCCCGAGCGCGACCAGGCGCAGACCACTCTGCGTGACCAGCCCGACCACCCGTGCCGGGCTCGCTCCCAACGCCATCCGAACGCCAATCTCATGTGTCCGAGCCGAGACCGTATAGCTGACCACGCCATGAATCCCGACCGCGGCCACGACCACGGCCACCACCGAAAGAACGACGAGGATCAACATGCTGTACCGATACCCGGCGGTAGCCTGTGCGACGCGATCTTCCATCGTGGCGATGTCGTGAAGCGGTGCAGCGGGATCGAGCGCGTGAACCTCCCGGCGGACCGCCGCCACCAACGACGCCGTGTCGAGCCCCGACCGTACGGAGATCGAATTCGGGCCCTGTCCAACCTCGTCCACACTCCCGAGGGGTTGCCACGCCGGGAGGTACACGACAGGGTCGGGCGGACCCTCCACGGTCCGGTACCGTGCATCGTGCACCACCCCGATGACCCTGAACCACTCCTCCGGGTCCCCATACGCTATTCGGAATACAGTCTTGAGCGTTTTCCCCACGGCCGGCTCCCCCGGCCACGCCTGTGCGGCCATCGCGGTGTTCACCACCGTGACACGCGGTGCACCGACGCGGTCCTGCTCCGAGAAAGTGGTCCCAGCCACCGTTCCGATCCCGTGGGTACGAAAATAGCCCGGCGTGACGACATTGAATCCAGCCGTCAGCGAGCCTTCATCCGCGGACCCCGTTCCGCGAATCCTGACGTCGCTTTGATTCAAACCGCCCAGCGGGAAAGACAGCGAAAGGGCCGCGCGCTCCACACCGCGCAGCTCACGCAGCCTGCCCTCGAGCTCACGGTAGAAGGCCACAGGCCTCGGCTCCCGATTCCAGATGTCGAGCGTTGTCACGCGCGCGGGTTCGAACCCCAGCGCGACATCCGCCACCGTTGCGACGGAACGAATCAGAAGGCTCGCCCCGACAAGCAGCACCAGCGCGACCGCGACCTGCGCAACCACGATAGTCCCACGAACCCACAACCGGCGATCGGACCGCATGAATCCCGAACGACCAGCCGCATCCCACCGTAGACCCGCAGACACCGGCGTCCTCGCCACCAACCACCCCGGCACCAGGCTGAAGACCCCGGCCACCGCGAACGCCGCCGCGAAGCAGGCGAAGATCAGAAGCCCGCTCATCTCCACGTCAAAGTAGTCGAACGTTTGTGCGTATCCGACACTGACCGTGGCCCACGGTCTCGTCGCCACCAGCCACTCGACTCCCCAACGGGCCAGGAGCAGTGCTCCCCCACCTCCCAGAAGCGCCATCAGGAAGCTCTCACTCAGCAGCCCCCACGCAATATTCCGACCGTCCGCGCCGAGGGCTCTGCGGATCGCAAACTCCCGGATCCGGGTCGTTGCTCTCACCAGGGACAAGCCGGCGATGTTCGCACAAGTACTCAGGAGCAGAAACACCGACGCCGCCAACAGCAGCCCCGCAACCCCGGCCACGGCCGGATCGACTTTCGTATCCCTGAGAGGCACCAGCCGCAGGGCTCTCTTGCCAGACATGAACCGGGACGGCCACCTGGCATCAGGACCCGCATGTTGTATGAGCATCGAGCCCACGGCCGTCGCCTCGGCCCGCGCTTGACTCAGCGTGATCCCGTCCTTCAGTCTCCCGATGACCCTCATCCACCAGACCGCCGGCGTGCTGAGGACACCTTCTCCCCGCAACGTACCCGCCGTCATCAACGGCAGCCACACATCCGTCTTGCCCGTCTGGCCCCGAACGCCAGGTGGCATCACGCCGATAACCGTGAATGGCCGCCCGTCGACGTGAACCGCCGATCCCAGAACGCCCTGATCGGCGCCATACCATTGCTGCCAGAAGCTGTGGCCAAGGACCGCGACGGGGGCCGCGCCCGCATCAGCCTCTGCGCCGGGATCGAAGACCCGACCGATGGCCGCCTCTTGTTGCAGAACACGAAAGTAATTCGCGGTGACGATTTCCGCGTTGATCCGCTCGATTCCCTCCCGAATGCCGATAGCGACCGCCATCTCGCCGTAGGCAGCCATGCCGCTGAAGCTGTCCTGCAGTTCGCGAAGTTGCTGGAAGATCGGCACCGCCCAGAACTGTTGGCCATTCCGCTGACCGTTATCCAAGGCGACCGCGACGAGGCGATGCGCATCCGGGTATGGCAGCGGCCGGACCAACAATGGATAGGCCATGGCGACGAGCACGCCGTTCGCGCCGACGCCCAGTGCGAGACTGACAACTACGGCGGCAGTGAACCCGGGTGCGCGACGGATAGCGCGGATGCCATGCCCCACGTGTCGCCGGAGGTCATCAAGTCCGAGCCGCGCAAGCAGTCTCGTCAACCCTCACCACCTTTGACTTGCGACCCGTTGACGCCAGGCGCCCGTGGCAAAAGCCTCGCTGCATTCGATCGGCGCCGCATTCTGCAGAACAGGGCAACCACAAGGGTTGCCCCTACAGGTCTTGCTCAGCGGGCGCACCGCCGATCTCGGTGCAACGCGGGGTTTCACCACGGGGTGCCAAGCGCCAACGGGACCTTCACCTCCACCATGCTCCTGACGATAGTCCATATTGGTGCGCGCCAGGTCATCCTGCCCTGCCGGGACTGCTCGAGACCGCACAACCGCTCACGCTGGAGATCGACGGGACGGAGGCGGAATGACGTTCGAGCGGTGGAGGGCGCTCCCGCCGCGTTTCACTCTACGGGGTTCCAGACCCGATCGAAGCCGAAGCCGCCGAAGTCCTTCACATTGGCGGTGGCGAACTCGGTGACGCCCTGTCTCCGCAACGACAGGGCCAGGCGCGCGTCGTGGATCCTGCGCCGGGCGAAACGCGCCCTGGCCGCCAGCAGCCAGAGCTCGTCATGCAGCGCAGTGCTGTCGGGGTCGAAACCAATGAGCATCCACCGCGGATGGCGACGGTAGCTCTGCACGACCTCGACGGCCGCGGCGGCCTGCAGGGGGCGGAGGAGCACTGCGGGATTCCTCAGCAGGGCATAGAACTCCACGAGCACCAGTTCCGAGACGGCGACATCGTCATGCGGCGTGAGGTCTTCCAGAAAGACGCGGGCGCGGTCGTGGAAGGGGCTGGCCCGGCTGAAGGCGTAGAGCAGGATGTTGGTGTCGAACGACGTCACCGTCGACGTCTCCCTTGCTGTCCGGTGCTTCGATGCGCCTCGACGGTCCGCGCCTCGAGGTCGTCGAGCGCAGCTTCGCGAACCGCTTCGTGGCTCAGTCCGCGCCAGCCGACCGTGTCCGACACCGGTGGCCGCCAGGGCGACGAGGGTGCCGTCACGACGGGATGGCGGGCCAGGAACTGCTCGGCCGCTCGCCGCATGGTCTCCGCCAGAGACCATTCCCGGGAGGCGGCCAGTCGCTTGATGTCACGATACAGCGCGTCCGGGAGCTGGATCTGAGTCTTGATCACGCCATCATTTATACATCGCCATCAAAACGGTATCAATCGATTGCGACTCATCGACTCTTGACGTCGACCGTTCGAACGGTCATCGTCGGCGCGAGGGCGGTCGGAAAGACCGCGGAACGGGAGACCACGATGCGACGGAGACTGGGACGGTTGGCAGCGGGGATGCTCCTGGCGATAGGCGCGGCAGGGCTCGCGGCAGTCGCGCAGGGCGGCGACGCGGAGACGATTACAGGCATCGTGACGAGCAACGCAGGGCCCGAGGCGGGCGTCTGGGTCATCGCCGAGACGGACGCCCTGCCGACGAAGTTCCGGAAGATCGTGGTGACCGGCGACGATGGGCGGTTCCTGCTGCCGGAGTTGCCGGAGGTGAGCTACCTGGTGTGGGTCCGTGGGTACGGGCTGATCGACTCGGCGCCGGTGACGGCGGCGCCGGGGCAGGATCTGCGGCTTACCGCGGTCGCAGCCCAGACGCCGCAGGAAGCCGCGGCCGTCTATCCGGCCGCCTACTGGCTGTCGCTGATCGAGCCGCCGGCGGCGAGCGAGTTCCCGGGCACCGGGCCGGACGGCAACGGCATCAGCGAGGAACTCCAGACGCGCGACGAGTACCTCTACAACGTGAAGGCGTGCCTGCGCTGCCACCAGGTCGGGGGCGAGTTCACGCGCGAGCATCCGAACGCGGAGGCGTACGACTCGACCGCGGAAGCGTGGGACGCGCGAGTGCGGATGGGGCAACGCGGCGCCGAGATGAGCCTGTGGATGACGCGGTTCGGGCGCGAGCGGGGGCTGCGGATGTTCGCGGACTGGAGCGACCGCATCGCGACGGGGGAGGTGCCGCCGGCGCCGCCGCGCCCGCAAGGGGTGGAGCGGAACCTGGTCCTCACCCAGTGGGAGTGGACCGACGAGATGGGCAAGATCCACGACGAGGCATCCACCGACAAGCGCGACCCGCGGGTGAACGCCCACGGTCCGATCTACGGGGTGGACATCGCGAACGACAACCTCGCCATGCTCGATCCGAACACGCACACCACGACGATGCTGCGCATCCCGACCCTCGCCGACCGCTCGACGATGCGCGCGTCCTACGCGCAGTCGGGCTACCCGCCGTCGCGGCTGGCGGACGTCGAGCGCTTCAACCCGGCCAGCATCCACAACCCCATGCTCGACAGCCGGGGCCGGGTCTGGTACACGGCGACCCTGCGGCCCCCGGAGAATCAGCCGGACTGGTGCCGGGAAGGCTCGGACAACCGCTACGCGCGGTACTTCCCGCTCGATCGGTCGGGCCGCAACGTGAGCTACTACGACCCGGAAAGCGGGCAGTTCACGATGGTCGACACCTGCTTCGGCAGCCACCACCTGCAGTTCGCGTACGACGAGGACGAGACCCTGTTTCTGAGCCGGCCCAACAGCCCGGTGTTCGGCTGGGTCGACACGAATCTCCTCGATCGGACCGGCGACGGGCAGCTCGCGCAGGGCTGGTGCCCGACGGTGGTCGACACCAACGGCGACGGCCGGATCACGAAGCCGTGGAACGAGCCGGCGGAGGTGCGGGGCAGCCGGTTCGAAGAGGACCAGACCGCGAGCACCTACGACTTCGACCCGGGGTTGGATACGCGCGTCATCGTGGGGGCGTACGGGATCATCGTCAACCCGGTCGACGGATCCGTCTGGGGCGCGCAGGATTCGTACCCGGGGAAGATCGTCCGGCTGGCGGTGGGCGACGACCCGCCGGAGAGCTGCATTGCCGAAGTGTTCGAGGTGCCGTCGGAGCGCTGGGACGTGGAGGCAAGCGGCGAGATCGGATTCATGCCCCGCGGTCTCGACGTCGACCGCAACGGCGTCATCTGGACCGCGCTCTCGGGGACGAACCACCTCGCCAGCTTCGACCGCGGCAAGTGCGGGGGGTTGAGCGGGCCGGCGGCGCACACCGGGCGTCACTGCGCGGAGGGCTGGACCCTCCATCCGCTGCCGGGTCCCACGTTCAAGGGGACCGACGTCCGGGCCGACTACAACTATTACAACTGGGTCGACCAGTTCGACACCCTGGGCCTCGGCGAGAACGTGCCGATCGCCACCGGCACCGGCTCGGACTCGCTGGTGGCGCTGCTGCCCCAGACGGGGGAGACGGTCGTGATGCGCGTGCCCTACCCGCTGGCCGGCTTCCACCCGCGGGGCCTGGACGGCCGCATCGACGATCCGGACGCCGGCTGGAAGGGGCGCGGCGCCTATTCGTCGACCGGCTCCGACACGGTGTGGCACGCCGAGGACGGCTTCGCCGTCGAGAACGGCGAGTACCGGTCGGTCTCGAAGCCGATCCTCGTGAAGTTCCAGTTCCGGCCGCATCCGCTGGCGAACTGACGCGGTGAACTCGCCAATGCCGTGCTCGGCCTCCTTGTGCCGGCGTTGGTGACACCCTTGGCGTCGCGCCCCACTCCCGGCTCTCAACCCATCGCCGGCGGACGCGCCCGCGGATCCAGGTCATCGAGCCCTTCGAGAATGTCGGACGCCCAGCGCAGCACGTCGCGGCCGGCGACGACGCGACGCAGCGCCCGCATGCGGCGCTGCGTCTCGTCGACCGACATGTCGAGCGCCTGCTGGAGTCCGTCGGCGAACCCCTCGACGTTGTAAGGATTGATGATGACCGCATCGCGCAACTCCTGCGCGGCGCCGGCCAGCTCGCTCAGCACGAGCACACCGCCGAGGTCTCCGCGGGCCGCCACGAATTCCTTCGCGACCAGGTTCATCCCGTCGTGAATCGAGCTGACGATGCAGAAATCGGCAAGACGATACAGCGCCACGAGGCGCTTGATGCGGAGCGCCGACTTGCGATACCGGATCGGTCCGTCGTCGTCACGGACACCCGCGTACTTCGCGTTGATCGCGGCGACCCGGGCGTCGATATCGGCCTCGACGGCAGCATAGCTGTCCAGCTTCGATCGGGAGGGCACGGCGATCAGTACGAACGTCAACTGGCTGGCGAGCCCCGGCCATCTCGTGAACAGGGCATCCAGCGCGTTGAGCCGCTCGGGGATGCCCTTCGTGTAGTCGAGCCGATCGACCCCGACCCCGACCAGCCGGGTGTGGATACGCAGCTCGCGCCGCAGCCGCGTCATCTCCGCCTCCAGACCGGGGTCGCCGGCAAACGTCTGGATACGGTCGAAGTCGACGCCGATCGGGATCGCGCAGACGGTCGTCGAGCGGTTGTGCGCATGAATGCGGTTCCGGCTCACCTTCGCGCCAAGTTCGGCGCGCACCGCCGCCAGAAAATTGCGGCGGTCCCGCTCCAACTGAAACGCGAGCAGGTCGGTCGCCAGCAGGCCTTCGAGAATCTGCCGGCGGTACGGGCAGATGCGCAGCGTGTCGGGGTGGGGAAACGGAATGTGCCAGAACAGGGCGATCCGCGCGGCCGGACGAAGTTCGCGCAGGCGGCCGGGCACCAGCGCCAGTTGATAGTCCTGAATGAAGACGGGCGTGGTCACGTCGGGCAGCTCGTCATTGACGGTCCGGGCGAACCGTTCATTGACCCCGCGATAGAATCGCCAGTCCTCGGCCCGGAAGACCGGTTTGACATGGGCAAAATGGCACAGGGGCCACAACCCCTCGTTGGCGAATCCCTCGTAGTAGTGCTGCTCTTCCTTCTCGGTCAGCCAGACGCGCCGCAGGGCGTAGCTCGGCGCATCGGGCGGCACCGGCACCCGATCATGCTCGTCGACCACCTCCCGGTCTGCGTCGCCGGCGCCGTGCGCAATCCACACCCCGCCACGCTCGCGCATCAGGGCATCGAGCGCGACGGACACGCCGCCCGTGGTTGGTTCCCAGGTGACCGCGCCGCCCGCTGTGCGCGAGTGCAGATACGGCTCGCGGTTCGAGACGACAGCGAGCGGCCGGCCGGACCAGCCGGCGAGCATGCGGGAATCCTGCCGGGAGTCTGACATCAATGCTCGCGTCGCGGGCAACGCCCCTGTCGGACCGTGAGTGGCGCCCGCGCCGCGAGACACCGGCTCGGCTGACCTACACGCCAAACGACAGACCGCAGCCGCACTCGGCCTTGGTGTTGGGGTTCCGCAGGATCAGGTTCTGCCCGAGCATGTTCGGGTCGCAGTCCAATATTGTGCCATCGAGATACTTGAAGCTCTTGGGGTCGACGAAAATCCTGGCCCCGTCGCGGGCTTCGAACACCTGGTCCTCGGTGCCGGGCGACTGTTCCCACTTGAAGATGTAACTCAGTCCGGAACAACCGCCGGCCTTGATCCCGACACGGAGACCACCGCCGGTGATCCCCTCCTCATCCATCGCGCTCTGGATCCGCTTGGACGCGGCCTCGGTGATTTCAATCATCTGTTGTCTCAGTCTACCTCACCGTCCGGCTCCGCACGCCACCCGGGCGGCAGATCCGCATCGTCATCCGCAAGTTCGAAGACCGCAGCGGGGGTCCGGAGTCCGGACACCAGACTGCCCAGCGTCTCCACCACATGGTCGACCTCGGCCTCGGTGTTGAACCGTCCCAGACCGAACCGAATCGAGGCCCGGATCGCGGCGTCGCCCAGCCCCAGCGCCCGCAGCACGTGCGACGGCTCGCGGCTCGCCGTCGTGCAGGCGGCGCCGGAGGACACCGCGACATCGTCGATCCCCATCAGCAACTGCTCGCCGTTCACACCGGCGATGGTGACGTTCAGGCTGTGCGGCAACCGCGCCGACATCGAACCGTTCACCGTCACACCGGTCAGCACGCGCTGCAGACCACGGCGGAGCCGGTCTCTGAGCCGCCGCAGCCGCACCGATTCCTCGACCATCTCGCGGGCGCAGAGGGTGGCGGCGCAACCGAACCCGACGATCGCCGGCACGTTCAGCGTGCCGGATCGCAGGCCCGCTTCATGTCCCCCGCCGTCGACGAGCGGCGTGATCTCGATGCCGCGCCGGACGAACAAGGCGCCCACGCCCTTGGGGCCGTAGAGTTTGTGCGCCGTGAGGGACAACAGGTCGATGCCGTCGCGGGCGACGTCGAGCGGGACCTTGCCGGCCGCCTGCGCCGCATCGGTGTGGAACGGCACGGCGCGCGCGCGGGTCACCCGGGCCAGGTCCGCCAGCGGCTGCAGCACGCCGATCTCGTTGTTGGCCGCCATGACCGTCACCAGGACGGTGCCAGGCGTCAGGGCGGCCTCGAGCGCCGTCGGGTCAAGCAACCCGTCGCTCCGCACCGGCAGATACGTCACCATGGCCCCCTGTTTTTCGAGCCTGGCGCAGGGATCGAGGATGGCGCGGTGCTCGGTCTGGACGGTGACGATGTGGTTTCCGCGATCGCGCGAGGCGTCCGCGATCCCTTTCAGCGCCAGGTTGTTCGATTCGGTGGCGCCGCTGGTGAACACCAGCTCACGCGGCGTGCCGCCGATCAGGCCCGCCACTGCCGCCCGTGCGTCCGCCACGGCGTCCCGTGCGGCCCAGCCGAAGCGATGATGGCGGCTGGCGGCGTTCCCGTACTCCTCTCCGAAGAACGGCAGCATCGCTGCGATCACCCGTGGATCGACGCGGGTGGTCGCGTGTCCGTCCATGTAGATCGGCAGGGGCATCGATATCCGTACGCGGTGGACAACCGGGACACGGCGGCGCCGGCGGACAGCGCCCCGCCTGCGTGGGCGCGGCTGGTTCAGCGCGGGCTCACCGGAATGGCCACCGTGTCGGCCGCCGGCGCGCTGCGGGACAGCGAGATCGACACCAGCGGCGACTCGTCGGCGGCCAGCGCCTGCAGGCTGTACGACGCCAGCGCCTGCACGATCTGGTCCTTGATGCGCCACAGGGGATCGCGAATGTTGCAGGTGGCGTATTGCTCGCAGTCGTCGTCCAGGGTGGTGCACGACGTCACCATGACGGGACCATCAATCGCTTCGATCACGTCGGCCACCGAGATCCGGCCGGGGGGCCGCGCCAGGTGATATCCGCCGTGGGTTCCGTGATGCGACGCGAGCAGATGCTGCCGGACGAGACGCTGGAGCACCTTGGCCATCAGCTCGACCGGGATGCCATACCGTTCGGCGATCTCGCGCGCGCTCGCCGCCTCGGCCTCCGGACGGGAGGCCAGATCCTTGAGCGCCATGAGCGCGTACTCGGCTTTCTTGGACAGTCGCAGCATGTCGAAATACCAGCAGCCCGATTCTATCGAACCATCGCGAACGGAACCACCCCGCCGAGCTCTAGTACTTCGGCAATGACGGATCAATCCGGTCGATCCAGGCCAGGATGCCGCCAGTGAGGTTGCGGGCGCCGCCGAACCCCGACTCGCGCAACAGCCTCACCGCCTTGCCGCTGCGCACCCCGGACCGGCAGTGCACGATCATTTCGCCGCGCCCCTCGAGCTCGGACAACCGCAACGGCAGCTCGTTGAGCGGTATCAGCACGGACCCCGGGATGCGGCAGATCTCGAATTCCCGCGGCTCGCGCACATCGAGCAGCAGGAACGGATCCCGGCGATCGAGCCGGGTCTTCAACTCCTCGACCGTCGCCTCGTCCGACGGCGGCGCCTCGGTGACCGGCGCTTCCGGTACGACGCCGCAGAACTGCTCGTAATCGATGAGCTCGGTCACCGTCGGATGGTCGCCGCAGACCGGACAGTCGGCGTCCTTCCGGACCTTCAGCTCGCGGAACCGCATCTTCAGCGCATCGAAGAGCAGAAACCGCCCGATCAGCAATTCACCGACACCCAGAATCTTCTTGATCGCCTCGGTCGCCTGGATCGTCCCGACCACACCGGGCAGGATGCCCAGGACCCCGCCCTCGGCGCAACTCGGTACGAGCCCCGGCGGCGGCGGATCGGGGAACATGCACCGGTAGCACGGACCGCCAGCCGCCGCGAAGACGGACATCTGTCCTTCGAAGCGGAAGATGCTGCCGTAGACGTTCGGCTTGCCGGAAATCACGCAGGCATCGTTGACGAGGTAGCGGGTCGGAAAGTTGTCGGTCCCGTCGACGATCAGGTCGTAGTCGGCGAACAGGTCGAGGGCATTCTTCGAGGACAGCGCCATTTCATGGGTCACGACGTCGACTTCCGGATTCAGCGCGTTGAGCCGCGATTTGGCCGACGCAAGCTTCGAACGGCCCACATCCGGCGTGCCGTGAATGATCTGCCGGTGAAGGTTGCTGAAGTCGACCGTATCGAAATCGACGATGCCGATGGTGCCGACCCCGGCGGCACCCAGATACAGCGCGACCGGTGAGCCGAGGCCGCCGGCGCCGATACAGAGCACCCGCGCCGCCTTCAACTTCAACTGGCCCTCCATGCCGACCTCCGGCAGGATGAGGTGGCGGCTGTAGCGTCCGACCTCGTCGTTGCTCAGCGACGAGGTCCGCGGCGGGCGCAGCGGCGGCGTGTCAACGCTCACGGCCACCCCCGCCCGCCACCGACGGGATGATGCTGACCGTGTCCTCGGACGTCACCAGGGTCTGCTCCTTCTCCAGATAGCGGATGTCGTCGTCGTTGACGTAGATATTCACGAAGCTCCGCAGCTTGCCCTCCTCGGTATAGAGATGCTTGCGGAGACCGCCGTGCCGCGCCGTCATGTCGGACAGCAGCTCTCCGACCGTGTTGCCCTCCGCTTCAACCACATCCTGCTTGCCGGTATAGGTGCGGAGCGGCGTCGGTATCAGAATCTTGGTTGCCATGTCTCCAGGTCTCCCGCCCGTCGACTCTACTCGACTTCGACCGGCTGTTCATCGAACGCGGACCGATCGTCCCGCAACCGCCACGACGTCAGCGCCGTCGGCTTGCCCCCGGCGACCGCGACGATGACGTACGCGAACACCGGCCACGCGTGGTCCAGGTCGTAACGCGACGGCCGCGCCGGACTGTCGGGGTGCGAATGGTAGAACCCGATCAGTTCCGCATCCAACCCGACGGCCCGCCGTTCAGCCGCTCGATAGTCCACCGGACGAACCAGAAAGCGGCGCCGGGGACCGTGCTCGGTGGCGTTCGGCAACGCGAGCGCCTCGGTCACCAGCGACCCGCGTCCGATGAGCGCGCCACAGCACTCGTAGGGATACGATTCGCGGCCGTGCCGCCGAATCCCCGCCTCCGCCTCGGGCTCGAGGACCAACGTCGGAACCATCGTGCGCGTTGTGCGGCATGTCGGCGCCGCGTCACTCGGAATCGGTCGCGTAGCCCTTCTCCCGCCAGGCCAGGGTTCCGCCGGTGATGCTCCGGACGTTGCGATACCCGAGCGACTTCAGGAACAACAGACCGGAGAGCGACGCGTTCCCGCGCTGGCAGACACTGAGTATGGGCGCGTCGAGATCGCGAGGCAACACCCCCAGCGCCTGGCCATTCTCTCCCAGGCCGGCCAGCGGCATGTTGATGGCGCCGGGAATGTGCGCTTCGTCGTACTGGTCGTTCGGCCGCACGTCCAGGACGAACGGCTTGTCGCGGGTCCACTGTTCGTGCGCCGCCTCGACGTCTATCGTCAACTCGGGATTCCCGCGAACGTTCTCCCGCATCCGCTCCAGCAGCGGATTCCGCCCGGCCGCGGGACGCGCCGCCGGCGCCAGTTGCGGCAGATGCTTCACGACGGAGGAGGCGTACTTGAAGGCGCTGTCGGGAAAGATGACCACGACGAGGGTGCCCGGCTCGTCCGGCACCTGCGCGAACGCGCCGGCCAGCGCCATGGCGGAACTCGGGCCGGCGGTGATGCTCTCCTCGCGGTTCAGTCTGAGACACAGGTCGAACGCGTCCTGGTTGGACACCTCCACCTGTCCGTCGTATTCGTCGGGTCGAAACAGTTGCGTCTGCTGCAATTGGCGCAGGCTGCGCACGCCCGGAATATCGTGCCCCTCGCTCGGGTACACGCCCAGCACCTGCACATCGGACCGCTGTTCCTTGAGAAAGCGGCCGGTGCCGGTGATGGTGCCGCAGGTGCCGAGACCTGCCACGAAGTGCGTGACCCGCCCCCCGGTCTGGCGCCAGATCTCGGGACCCGTGGTCTTGTAGTGCGCTTCCGGATTCGCCTCGTTCACATACTGGTTCAGCATGTGGAATTCCGGACGCTCGCCGATCTCCATCGCCTTGGCGATGGCGCCCTCCGGCGCGCCCGGCGCCGGGCACAACGTGTCCTGAAGTTCCAGCACGTCGGCGCCGAAGAACCGCAGCATGGTGCGTTTCTCCAGCGGAATCTCGTTCGACAGCGGCGTGGTGAGGCTGTAGCCCTTGGCGTTGGCGATCATCGCGAGGGCCATGCCGGTGTTTCCCGACGTCGGTTCGACGAGCTTCTGTTTGGCACGCACCGTCTGGCGCGCCTCGCCATCGGCGACCAGATTGGCCGCCACCCGGTCCTTGACCGCCCCGAACGGGTTGTACCACTCGAGCTTGGCGTAGACCTCGGCATGCGTGAACGGCGACACGCGGTTCAGACGCACCAGGGGCGTCGGATTGTCGGCATCGCATTGGAGGCGGAGAATCGAGTCGTAGATGCGCAGCGTGTGGTCGTTCATTGGTGACGCCGTTCGACGCGGCCGGAATACTACATGTTATGCGGACGGTGCGGCGGCTTCAAGCGCGCGGCCGAACCGGCGCCGCCGCGGGTGGCCGGACCGCCAGCGGCGCGACCCACCGGTTACACTGTGAGGCGCACCGCGGACGCGGCCCGACACCGCCGCCGCCGCACGACAGACCGCGCGGACCGGGCGCCGTCGACAACCGCACGGCCTGACCTGACCTCATGCAGATCGAACCATTCGACCTCGAACGCTGGCAGTCGTGTCACGAGCACGCGGTCGACATCAACCTGACGGAAAGCGGAATCCGGCCGCTGCGCCTGCAGGAACTCGTGGAGCCGTCGCACATCGAGGCCCTGCTGGGACAGGAGCTGGCGTACACCCAGACCAACGGCACGGCCGCCCTGCGCGCACGGATCGCGACCCTCTACGACGGCGCGACCAGCGCCAACGTGCTGGTGACCAACGGCAGCTCGGAAGCGAACTTTCTCAGTTGCTGGCGTCTGATCGAGACGGGCGACGAGGTGGTGAGCATCCAACCCAACTACATGCAGATACCGGGGCTGGTCCGATCGTTCGGGGCCGTGGTTCGCGAGGTCTGGCTGACCGCGGGTTCCGGTCGATGGACACTCGATCTCGACGCCGTCCGCGCCTCGGTGACCGACCGGACCCGGCTGATCGTCGTGTGCAATCCCACCAACCCGACCGGCGGTCGTCTTACCGAAGCGGAAGTAGCAGGACTGTGCGCGATTGCGGCCGACCGCGGCTGCTGGCTGCTCGCCGACGAGGTATACCGCGGCGCGGAGCTCGACGGGCGCATCACCCCCTCGGCGTGGGGCCGCCATGATCGGGTCATCATCACCAGTGGGCTGTCGAAAGCGTATGGCCTGCCGGGCCTGCGCGTCGGCTGGGCGGCGGGACCGCCGGACTTGATCGAAGAATTGTGGGGCCGGCGCGACTACAGCTCCATCGCGCCGGGTGCCATCAGCGACCTGCTGGCGCGGGTGGCGCTCGAACCTCGACGCCGTGCGCGTGTCCTCGAGCGGACGCGGCGGATCCTGCGCCGGAACCACGCGATCGTCAGCGCCTGGGCGGCGGAACAACCCGGACTGCACCAGGTTCCGCCGGAAGCGGGCGGTGTGACCCTGATACGCTATGACGGATCCCGGCCATCGTTGGACTTGGCCGAGGTCCTCCGGGTGGAGCACGGCCTGCTGATCGTCCCCGGATCGCACTTCAGACTCGAGCACCATCTGCGGCTGGGGGTTGGCGGCGACACCACGCCGCTGGTGGAAGGTCTCCGGCGTCTCGCACCGGTGCTCGCCGGCGAGCAGGCACACTGACGGCGTACCGTGGCGCCGAACGAGGGGAGTACACGAGACAGGCCATGAGCGATAGCGCGACGAACACGAAGGTGCAGACCGGGGGCGCCCTGGCCGGACTGACGGTGCTCGACCTGACCCGGGTGTTGTCAGGCCCGTACTGCACGATGATGCTGGCCGACATGGGCGCCCGGGTCATCAAGATCGAACAACCGGGGAAAGGTGACGACACGCGCGGATGGGGGCCGCCGTTTCAGAACGGGGAAAGCGCCTACTTCCTCAGCATCAACCGCAACAAGGAGAGCGTCACCCTCAATTTCAAGCATCCCGGCGGCCGATCGGTGCTGGATACGCTCATCGCGCAGGCGGATGTGCTGGTCGAGAATTTCAGACCGGGCACGCTCGAACGCCAGGGGCTCGGCTATGACGTGCTGGCCGCTCGTCATCCGCGGCTGGTCTACTGCTCGATTTCCGGATTCGGCCAGACCGGGCCGCGGCGGGCGGAACCGGGCTACGACGCGGTGATGCAGGGAGAAGGCGGCCTGATGAGCATCACGGGGCAGGCGGGCGGCACCCCCTATCGCCTCGGCGTCGCGATCGCCGACATCGTGTCCGGGATGTTCGCGGCCTACGGGGTCGCACTGGGGCTGCTCGCGCGCGAACGGACCAGGCGCGGCCAGTTCATCGACGTCGGGATGCTCGACTCGGTCGCGGCGCTGCTGACCTACCAGGCGGGCATCTGCTTCGCCACCGGTCAGGCGCCGCCCCGGCTGGGTAATCAGCACCCGACCATCGTCCCCTACGAGACGTTCAAGGCGGCCGACGGCGACATGGTGGTCGCGGCCGGCAACGACGTGCTCTTCGCGAAGTTCTGTGCGGTGATCGACACACCGGCGCTGGCCGCGGACGACCGGTTCAGCACCAACAAGGGACGTGTCGAGAACCAGGACGCGCTGCGGCCGCTGCTGGCCGAACGCCTGCGCACGCGCACCCGGGCGCAGTGGATCGAGGTCCTCAAGCAGGCCGGCGTACCCTGCGGCTCGGTGCGCGATCTGGCCGAAGTGCTCTCGGACCCGCAGCTCGTCGAACGCATGATGGTGCTGCCGATGCAGCATCCGCGGGCCGGCGCGATGCAGGTGCTCGGGGTGCCGGTCAAGATGGGTGACACCGCCGGCGGGGTGCGCACGCCGCCTCCGGTGCTCGGCCAGCACACGCGGGCGGTGCTTGCGGAAATGGGCTGCTCTGCCGATCAGATCTCCGCGTTCGAACGCGACAAGGTCATCTGAGCGTGGGACACCTCACCGAGAACGCCAGCCCGGATGCGCTCGAGGCCGCGTACAGCGCACGGCAGGCGTCGGGCTGTCGTTGATGGGCTCCTGAACGAGCGGTACTGGACGCAGACCACCGAACACATCGATACGGACCCCGGTAGAATCCAGTGGAGGTGACGTCCAGGGACATGCTCGGTACGGCACTGTCGGTCGCGGGACTCGCCGCGCTCGCGTGGCTGGCGCTGGTCGGGCTGCTTGCGTTGCAGGAGCGCCGCTTCATCTTCTTTCCGACGCGGGTCCTGGCCGCCGCCCCGGCCGATGTCGGGCTGCGCGCCGAGGAGCTGTCGATCACGACGTCAGACGGGGTGGCGCTCCATGGCTGGTGGATCGACGGTCCGAGCGATCGAGTACTGATCTGGTATCACGGCAACGCCGGCAACATCGGCGACCGGCTGCACAACGCACGGTGGTTCGTGGAGCAGCTCGGTGTGGCCGTCGTGCTGGTCGACTATCGCGGCTATGGGCGCAGTCAGGGGACAGCGGACGAAGCCGGGCTCTATCTCGACGGCCTGGCCATCTACGATGCCGTGGCGGCGCGATCGGTGCGGGCGCAGGATGTCGTCCTGTTCGGCCGGTCGCTGGGGGGTGCGGTCGCGATCGAGACCGCGCTACGGCGTCCCGCGGGGGCGGTCGTGCTCGAATCGGTGTTCCGCTCGGTGCCGGCGCTGGCGCGCGAGCACTACTGGTTCGTGCCGAGCGCCGTGGTCCGTACTGGCATGGACAACGAATCGAAGATCGGGCGCGTCCAGGCGCCCATGCTCCTGCTCCACGGCGACCGTGACGCCATCGTCCCGCTTGCGCACGGCCGCCGGCTGTTCGAGCTGGCGGCGCGCCCCGCACCCTTCCACGTCATCGAAGGCGCCGGGCACAACGACACGTATCTCGCCGGGGGCGCTCGCTACGTCGAGGTGTGGAAGGCGTTCCTCGAGGAGAACGCCGACCCGGCCGGGTGACACACCCGGCCGCCAGGGCGTACTGTGGGCTCACGGAGCCGGCTCGAGACGCAGCAGCGCGCCGTCGTCCTCGGCGTCCGTGAGCAGGTAGAGGAATCCGTCGGGCCCCTGGCGCACTTCCCGGATGCGCTGCCTGAGCTGGGTCAACATCGACTCGCGCCGCAGTTCCTCCATGTTCTCGTTGAACACGATCCGCTGCAGGTGGCCCGTGCCCGGTATTCCGCCCTGGCGCAGCGAGCCGACGAACACGTCGCCCTGCCACGCGGGAAACTGGTCGCCGGTGTAGACGGCCATGCCGGCGGCCGCGATGGCCGGCAGCCACACCACGAGCGGCGACTCGAATCCCTCGCGCGTCGGATGCTCGGAGACGCGCGCGCCGGGATAGAGACGCCCGAAGCTCATGAGCGGCCACCCGTAGTTGCGGCCCGGCAGGATGATGTTGATCTCGTCGCCGCCGTTGGGGCCGTTCTCATGGTTCCAGAGCTCGCCGGTCTCGGGGTGGACCATGAGGGCCAGCGTGTTGCGATGCCCCATCGTGTAGATCTCCGGCCGGTAGCCCGGCCGGTCGGCGAACGGGTTGTCGGGCGGCACCGAACCGTCGTCGTCGAGGCGCAGGACCTTGCCGCGCAGGCTGTCGGGCTCCTGCGCGACGTTGGCGACCCGGCCGCCGGTCGACATGTAGAGCTTGCCGTCACGGCCGAAGGCGACCCGCCCGTTGAGCCCCGAGTTGCCCTCGTAGGCCTCGGTGACGAGCAGGTCCTGAACATCGAGGAGTGCGCCCCCGTCGAGCCGGCCCCGCGCGAGCGCCGGTGACCCGCGGCCGTCGCCGGCCGGTTTCGTGTAGGTGAGATAGACGAGGCGGTTGTCGGCGAACTCGGGATGGACGGCCACGTCCATGAGGCCGCCGTTGCCGTCGGTCCGGATCTGCGGCAGGCCGGAGATGGGCTGCGGGTCGAGCACGCCGTCGCGGACGCGGCGGAGACGGCCGTCCCGCTCGGTGATCAGCATGCCGCCGTCCGGAAGGAACGCGATGGCCCAGGGATGGGAGAGCCCGCCGGCCACGATGCTGACGCGGATCTTGTGCTGCTCGGCCGTATCGAACACCCAGGGGCCGTCACCCAACGGCGGCACCGGTACGCCGATCGGCGCCTGCTCCTGCGCCTGGCTGATCGTGAGCATACAGAGCAGCAACGGCGCCGCCAGGAGCACGGAACGTCTGACCCTCATGCGAACCTCCCGCGTGAGCTGAACCCGGATCCAGAATGACTGCCGCTACTATAGCCCGTCACCCGCCCGTGGCTGATTACGGCAGTGGGAGAAGCGGCTGCACGCCATCGGGCAGGTGCTGGTCGAACGCCGCCAGCAGCGCGGCGTCGGCCGCGTGGGCGCCCATCAGCGCGACCATGTCCACCAGATCCTGCACACCGAACACGCGCTCTGCGCGCGCGTAGGTCTCGGCGCCGACGTTATGATCGCCGAAGAGCTCGCGGCCGAACGCGATCAGGACGGCGTCCTGCTCGTCAATACCGGACAAGGGGCGTCGATGGCGAACGATCTCGATGACTTCCGGATCGACGCCGGCCTCCCGGGCCTGCGGCTCGTGGACGCTCCAGTCGTGCTGCGAGTCGTGCGCGCGCGCCGTCACCAGAATCGCGAGCTGCATGAGCCGGCGTCCCACTCTGGCTTCCAGCGTCCGCAGTCCGGCTCCGTAGCTGCGGATGACCGCCGGACCGATCCCCGAGGGAGACAGCATGCGGCCGTAGAGCACCGACACCGACGCCCGGCTCTCCGGGCTTCGAAGCGGCAGACGGCTCCTCGAATCGGGGTGGATGTCTTCCGGATGGGTGAAGGGCAGCGGGAGGGACTGTCGCCAGCCGGCCGGCATCCGCTGATTGAAGGCGGTGAGCGTGGCCGCGGTGCTCGCATAGCGGCCCATCACATCGATGACGTCGACCAGGTTGGTCTTGCCCAGCAGCCCCAGCGCCCGCGCGTAGGTGCCGGCGTCGAGCCGGCGCGTGCCGAACAGCTCTCGCCCGACCTCGATGATGATCGCTTCGCGGTCGCTCAGCGCGGTAATCGGCTGCCGGTGCCGCACGATGTCGATGATGCCCGTGTCGAGACCGACGGCGAGCGCTTCCAGCTCGTGCAGCGCCCACTCGTAGGGTTGATCGTACTCGCGCGCCGTCGTCAGAATGGTCAGCTCCGTGAGCTGACGTCCCATCGGTGCGTCGAACCGCAGACTCGCGCCCGACCCGTGCAACCGCAGCGCCGCGGCGCCCGTCGGCGCGCCGGCCGGACCCTCGACCGCGGCATCGTAGGCCGCGCGGCGCGCGGCATCGAGCTCCTCGCGATCGACCGGCGGCAGGCGGCTGCGCGACACGGGATGGACGTCGTCGGGGAGCTGGCCGGCGTTCGCGACCGGCAACCCGGTTGCGAGGACACCGGTCGACGCGAGCATGGCCGCCGTCTGTATCCATCGCCGCATGACCGCCTCCTTCGTTTCCGTAGCAGCCCGTGGCAAGAGCTGACGAACAGGGCAACCACAAGGGTTGCCCCTACAGGTATTTTCCCTCTTCTCGCCCGCGTGGCAAGACGCGACTCGGAAATCGGGGCTCACAATGACAGGTCGACGCCGACCGGGCAGTGATCGGAGCCGGTTGTCTGCGGCCAGATAAAGGCATCGGTGACCCGTTTCGCCGCGGCCGGCGAGGCCAGCACGTAGTCGATACGCCAGCCGACGTTCCGCTCGCGTGCGCCTCCCCACTGCCGCCACCAGGTGTAGTGGCCCGGCGCGCCGGCGTGGCGGGCGCGGAACGTGTCCACCCAACCGGCGCGCAACCAGCGATTCAGCTCGGCCCGCTCCGCCGGGAGGAACCCGCTGGTCGTGGTGTTCGATGCCGGCCGCGCGAGGTCGATTGCCTCGTGGGCCGTGTTGTAGTCGCCGATCACGAAGACGGGTCCACGGCGCCGGAGCGTCTGAAGGCGCTCGAAGACCGCCGCGTAGAAGTCGAGCTTGTACGGCACGCGACTGTTGTCGCGGTCGCGGCCGCTCCCCTTTGGAAAATAGACCGACGCCACGGACAGCCGCCCGAAGCTGGCGATGACGAGGCGGCCCTCTGCGTCGAAGCGCGGTTCGCCCAGAGAGGATTCCACCCGGGTGGACGGTTCGCGGGAATAGATGGCGACGCCGCTGTACCCGGGCCGCTCCGCCGGCGCAAAGGTCGCGTGCCAACCCGGCGGGGTCCGCACACCCGGATCCAACTGGTGTTCGAAGGCGCGCACTTCCTGGATGCCGACGACGTCGGCGCCCGAGACCTCCAGGAACTGGAGAAACCCCTTGCGGGCACAGGCCCGCAGTCCATTGACATTCCAGCTCACGATGCGCATGGCGCGAGGGTCCGGGCTCTCTGGCATCCGTACCATACACACGAATCCGCCCCGCACCGCCACCGGTCGACCACGACGGGCACCTCTCCGAACCGGCCGGGGACCGATCGAACGTGTCGCTGCGCCGGACGGCTTCCCGGTGCAGGCAATAATGTACCGGAGATGGAACACCCGCTCGGACGCCGATTGCCCGCGTTGGCGGTCCGTCGTCCACATCGCCGGTCGTCCGCAATCGGCGCCGGCCGGCTGCTCGTCATCACCGCGGTCCTGCTGAGCGTCCTGCACCCGCGGGCAGCCCGGGCGCAGTCCACGGCGATTGCCGGACGCGTCACCGACGAACAGGGGGCCGCGGTGCCCGGAGTATTGGTGAGCACTCTCTCGCCGGCGCCCGGAACCGTGTTCGCCGCGTACAGCGATGGAACCGGCGCCTACACCCTGTTGTTGGAGCCGGGGACCTACACCCTGACCTTCACGCTGAGCGGCTTCGAAACACAACAACGCGCGGACGTGCAGGTGACGGCCGGAGACACAACCATCCTCGACGTGATGCTGCCCATCGCGGTGTTCGCCGAGCAGGTCGATGTGGTCGGGGTCACCCCGCTGGGTGGGGTCGGCGTCAGCCGGGACCGCCTGGCGGCGGTGATCTCGGTGATCGACTCGGGCGACCTCGCGGCGCGGGGCTCGCCCTCGATGGCCGACGCGCTGAACGAGCGTCTCGGCGCTATCGCGCTGGAGGGTACGACCACCAACCTTTTCCAACCGACGCTCCGTTATCGCGGCTTCAGCGCGTCACCGCTGATCGGCCTCCCGCAGGGTATCGCCGTCTATCAGAACGGCGTACGGATCAACGAGCCGTTCGGCGACACGGTGCAGTTCGACCTCCTGCCGCAGTTCGCCCTCGACCGCGTGCAGCTCAGCGCCGGAACCGATCCGACCTTCGGACTGAACGCCCTCGGCGGCGCACTGACGCTCGGTCTCAAGAACGGGTTCGAGCACCCGGGCTTCAGCGGCGAACTCTCCGCCGGCGCGTTCGGCCGGTTCACCGCCACGGCGGGGTACGGCGCCAACCGCGGGCCGTGGGCGCTCTACGCCGGCGCGACACATTTCAACGAAGACGGGTGGCGGGTCGCGTCGCCCTCCGAGGTCACGCAGACGTTCGCCGACGTCGGGTACCGTACGGCGCGCGTGGATGCCGGGGTGAGCGTCACCTACGCCGACACCCGCCTGAACGGCAACGCGCCCGCGCCGATCGAGCTGCTGCAGGCCGACCGGACCGCCGTCTTCACGTTCCCGGACACGACCGAAAACCGGCTTGCGTTCGTGCAAGGCCGGGCGAACATCGCCACGTCCAGCACCTGGTCGGTGCAGGTCACCGGCTATTACCGCGATCTCGATCGGCGCACGCTGAACGGCGACGAGGCGGAGTTCAGTGTCTGCGACGACGACGCGCTGCCCGCCGGCGCTCCCGTCCAGACACTCTGCTTCGGTGCGGTCGACGATGACGACGATGACCACGGGGACTTCGGCGCCGGCGATGCCGGTGACGTCGCCGCAGCGCCTCTGGTCGACCTGCAGTCCGGACGCTTCATCACCAGCCTGGACGCCGCCGGCGATGCCGCCTTCAACCGGACCACGACACGTGCGCAGGGGTACGGCGCCGCGCTGCAGGCGACCGCGACGGCCGCCGTCGGCGGGCGTGACAACGTGCTGATGATTGGAGCCTCGGCGGATCTGGCCGACGTCGCCTTCACGTCGCTCAGTGAAATCGGTACGCTGACCGCGGAGCGGGGCGTCGCCGGTTCGGGGCTGCTGGCCGGCATCCACGGCCTCGGGGGCGACGATCTGTTCAACACCGGTATCGAGACCGCGAACCAGGGCGTCGGGCTCTATTTCAGCGACACCTTCTCGTTGACCGAGCGCGCTCACGTGACCGTCTCGGGCCGCTACAATCACGTCGGTCTCGACATCGCGGATCAGCTCGGTACGGCGCTCGACGGCACGCACACCTTCGCGCGCTTCAACCCGTCCGCCGGCATCGTCTACCAGACGGGCGGCGGCGCAGCGATATTCGCCCGGTACTCCGAGTCGAACCGGGCGCCCACGGCGGCGGAACTGAGTTGCGCCGACCCGGACGAACCGTGCCGCATCCCGAACGCGTTCGTCTCCGACCCACCACTCGAGCAGGCTGTCGCACGATCTGTCGAAACGGGCATCCGTGGTCGCTGGGCCGCCGAGTTCGGACAGGGAGAGTGGTCCGTGTCGGCGTATCGGACCCGGATCGACGACGACATACTGTTCATCGCGTCGCCCGCGCTCATCGGGACCGGGTACTTTCAGAACGCCGGCGCCACTGCGCGCGCCGGGCTCGATATCGAGTTGCACGGCCGAACCGGCAGGACGAACTGGTACGCCAGCTTCGGACTGGTGGAGGCGACCTTCGAATCGCCGGCGCAACTGCCCAGTGACGAGGAGGTCAACGACGCCGCCTCGGACGAGGGCACGATCGCGGTCGAGCCCGGCGACCGCCTGCCCGGCATCCCGCGCCACAGTCTCAAGGCCGGCGTCGGCCACGGGATCACGGATGCCTGGGAGCTGGCCGTCGAGACGGTCGTCGCGTCGAGCCGCATCTTCGTCGGGGATGAAGGCAACGACCAGGTCGCGCTCGACGGCTACGGAGTGCTCAACCTCCGTTCGTCGTATCGCTTCGGGCGCGGCGTCGAGCTGTTCGCACGGATCGACAACCTGCTCGACACGCGCTACGCGACGGCCGGCGTGCTCGCCGAGCTCGAGCTTCAGTTGAGCGAGGCGCCGGACGCCAGCGATCCCCGGTTCATCGCGCCCGGCACCCCGCGCAGCGCCTTCGCCGGCGTGCGCGTGCGATTCTGACGCCGCCGGCCGCGCGGCCATCCCCGACACCGAACCCGCCGCGCCATCCTCGAGGACGAGGCCTTCTCTCGCACGGATCTCGACGTTGTCCGGCTCCGGCGATCAGTTGATCGAGTCCATCATGAACTTCTGCACGCTCCCGCTGAGCTGCGCGACGAACACGTCGCCCGTGTGCGAGACGGTCATCCCGTGTCCACCGCCGCCGCCGTTCAGCTCGGCCAGGATCGCACCGTCGAGCTCCCGGAGCGCGCCGCCGGCCCAGATCTGCTGCTCCCTGGTGACGAAGAGCGCCTGCACACCGGTGAGGTCGGCCCATTCGTCGAGGAACGCCCCCTCGGCGTCGAACACCTGGACCCGGCGATTGTCCCGGTCGACCGCGTACACGCGGCCGTCGCCGGCGACGGCGATGCCGTGCGGCAGACCGAACTCGCCCGGTCCGGCGCCGCGCGATCCCCACTCGCCGATGTACTCGCCCGCACCGGAGAATCGGACGATGCGGGCGTTGCCGTAGCCGTCGCTGACGTAGAGGTCGCCATTCGGGGCGAACGCGATGTCGGTCGGCAGGTTGAACGTGTCCCGCCCGGCGCCGGACACCCCTTTCGTGCCAAGCTCCATCAGCAGCTCACCGCTCTCGCGCAGCTTGTAGATGACGTGGCCGGGCGCGTCGACCACCCAGACATGGCCGTCGGGATCGACCCGGATGGCGTGTGCGCCGCAGGCATGGCAGCCCGCCGCGCCATACACGGCCGAGTAGCCCGAGGCGCCCGGCGACCGGGCGTCCGCCGCGACGGCGGTGACCTTGCCATTGCTGAAAAGCCCTTCGCCCCACGCCCGCACGAACGCGCCGTCCGGTTCGAACACCATGATCGGCTGCGCGCCGCGGTGCAGCACCAGGATGTTGCCGTCGGCGCCGGTCGCCACGGCGACGACCTGACCGAAGTTCCAGGGCGCCGGGGTCCCGGCCGCCGTCGTGGCCGGCAACGGCCAGTCCGGCGCCTCGGTGTAGGCCGGGGCCGGCGGCTGGGCGGGCGCGGCGGACGCCGCCAGGACACCCGCCACCGCGAATGCAACGGCGAACCGCCAAAGGGAATGCACCGGCTTGCGCATGTGACACCTCCTGACCGGACGCCCGCCGCCAGCGCGGGCGCCTTGCATGTCCACGAGTAGGACAGACCTTCCTGATCAAGACACTGTTGTACACCACGGCCGACGCCGGGATGCCTGTCGTCCACGGCTGAGCCCCAAATGACGGTGACCAGGTGCCGATCGCTTCGGCAAGGCAGGCCCGTCCTGCGGGAATCACGTTGTTCTCCTTGCCGCCACACGCCGTCGATCGGCGCCTCTCGGGGGTGTGCGACGTTGGGCCACGGAGGGGAGTCTCGCGGACCGACGCGTGACCGGCCACGCGTGCGGACCAGTGTGACCATGTCCCGGCAGAGCTGTCAATTCGCGATGCATCGGCAGGGCGAAGGCCACGTGATACGGTTGGCGGACCGGAACCATGGACAGCCTGTCGCGCGACCTGCGGTACGCCATCCGGGGCCTCGCCAAGACCCCCGGCTTCACGGCGCTCGCCATACTCACCATGGCGCTCGGCATCGGAGCGACTGCCGCGACCTGGAGCGTGATCGACGGTGTGCTCCTCCGCCCGCTGCCGTTCCCGGGCAGCGAACGGCTGTTCGAAATCTGGCGTATGCACAGCCGAGGCGGCGCAGGGTTCGTCACCGTGGATCATCTGGAGACGTTGCGCGAGACCGCCACGAGCGTCGAGACGCTTGACGCCTACGTCACCGTGGAGGTCGTGATCGGCAGCGAGCAGCCGCGCACCCTGGAAGTGGCGCGTGTCACCGCGGGCCTGTTGCCCGCGCTCGGTGTCCCGCCGGCCCGCGGCCGCCTGCTGGCGGCGGGCGATGCGCACGATGTCGTCGTGCTCCGCGAAGATCTCTGGCGGCAGATCGGCGCGGCCGATCCGACGTCGGTCGACCAGTCGGTCGTCATCGACGGCCGCCCCTACCGGGTGGTGGGGATCATGCCGGCAACGTTCCGCTTTCCCACGGCCGACAGCCAGGCGTGGGTGCCGCTCGACTGGGACCCGGCAACCCCGGTGACCGCCGCAGACCTTGTAAAGACGCTCGGCCGGCGCCGGCCGGGCGTGTCGCTCACGCAGACCACGCAGCAAATCGCCACCATCAGCCGCGGCCTGAACGAGCAGGGCGTGCTCCCCGACGGCAACACCCTGGTCCCCAGGCCGTTGAACCCGTTCGAGGCGGGGTTTGCATTCGCCCGCCTGCAGGGCATCCGGTCGACTCTCTATCTCCTGTTCGGCGCGGTGATCTTCGTGCTCCTGATCGCCTGCGCCAACACCGCCAACCTGATGCTGGCGCGCGCCGCCCGGCGCGAGCGCGAGACCGCGGTGCGACAGGCGCTGGGTGCGTCGCTCGTGCGGATCGGCCGGCAGTTCGTCACCGACACCCTGGTCCTGCACGCGGTGGCCGGCGTGCTCGGCGCCGGCCTCGCCGTGGCCGCGGTCCGGGTCATCGCGGCGACGATGCCGTACGTCGAGTTCCAGAACATCAGCGGGGCGGTGGTCAGCCCGCGCACGCTGTCGATCGTGATCGGCCTGTCGCTGGCGACCGGAATCGTGACCGGGCTCGTCCCGGCGATGCGCGCGGCGCGCGGATCGGCGGCGACTGCCCTCGCGGCGTTCGGGCGCGCCGCCAGCGGTCCGCGGCGCCGCTTGTCCGGGTCGCTGGTGGTCGCGGAGATCGCGCTGTCACTCATGCTCGTGGCCGGCGCCGGATTGCTCGTCCGCAGCTTCGTCAACCTGCACCGCATGGATGCAGGGTTCGATGTCGAGCGCCTGGTGGTCATCGACCCGCGCCTGCCGACGTCGCGCTACGAGGACGGCGAAGCGCGGTTCCGTTTTCTCGATGAACTCTCCACGCGGCTGGAACGCCTGCCGGGGGTGCAGGCGGTGGCGCTGGCCGGGAGCGCCCCGCCGGACTCCGGAAACCTGTCCTTCGGTGAGATGTTGATCGATGCCGACGGCGGACCACGGAGCATTCCAGACCTCGTCATACCGTGGAACCAGATCTCGCCAGGCTATTTCGACACGCTCGGCATCCCTCTCCTCGAAGGACGTTCCTTCACGCGCGGGGACCTCGATGCCCCCGACCAGCCGGTCATCGTCAGCGCGGCGACCGCCAGAACCTGGTGGCCCGATGCCTCGGCCATCGGGCAACGATTCCGGTGGGGGGACGACCAGCCGTGGCGCACCGTGGTCGGTGTGACCGGCGATACGCGCCAGGCGGACCCCGATTGGCAGTTCGGCGACCTGCAGTACTACCAGCCGTTGCCGGCCGCCCAGGTTCGCGCCTTCGTACGCCTCGTCGTCCGAACGGAAACCCCGGAGGCCCTGTTGCCGGCGATTCGCCGGGAAGCGTGGGACATCGACCCGCGCGTGGCGCCGGTCACGATCACGATGGGCCAGCTCATCCGCGACGTGCAGGCGCGGCCGCGCTTCGCGGTCTGGCTGATGACGGGGTTTGCGCTGGTGGGCGTGCTGCTGGCGGCCGGCGGTATCTTCGCCGTCGTCTCCCATGACGTCGGCCAGCGCACCCTCGAGGTCGGAATCCGCATGGCCCTCGGCGCCAGCCGCTCCGACGTCATGCGAATGGTGCTGGGCCGCAGCGCGGCGCTGATTGCCGCTGGGACGGCGCTTGGCCTGGCCGGCGCCGCCGCCATCGCCGGTTTCGTCGAGAGCCTGCTGTTCGAGGTGGCGCCGCTCGATCCGCCGGCGCTCATCGGCGCCGTGGCCGTCCTGGTCGCGGTCGCGGTGCTGGCGGTTTATCTCCCCGCCCGCCGCGCGACCGGTGTCGAGCCGGTCGTGGCGCTCAGGACCGAGTAGGACTTCTCCACCGCGATGCGTGGAGCCGTGCGGTGTCCGCCGCAATCACACGACCGCCGCCCGCCGTCGAATCGCCTGTGCCCGTGCCCGCATCGGTCGCTTCCTCTTCCCACTGCCGCGGTCGGTGGCCGGCGCACCGGAGACCGCCGTACGCACGCGCCGGCGACGGCGTGCACCAGTGGTCGTCACCGCACCGGCGCCATGCCCGTGTATGTGAACTTCTGCGCGCGCCGGCCGCGCTGCGCCTCCGCGGTGTAGATGTTGCCGTCGCCGTCGGTGGCGATGTGATGCAGCGCCTGAAACTGTCCAGGCTCGGCCCCGGCGCTGCCGAACGAATACAGGACTTCGAGCGTCCCGCGGTCGACGACATGGATGTGGGAATTGCCCTGGTCCGCCACGTAGATGAACCGCTGCTCCGGGTCCGGCGAGAACGCCAGGCCCGCCACCGTCGACCCGCTCGCCGCGTTGCGGTTGACGAAGCCCTGGGCGGTGAACGCCCCGGCGGTGGTGAACACCTGAATGCGGCTGTTGTTCCGGTCGGCGACATACACGAGCCCGTCGTTCGACACCTCGATGCCGTGCACGATGCCGAATTGCGACGGTCCGCGCTCGTCGTCCGGCGGCGCGTCCGGCGGCGTATCGAGCGGCTCGTTCCCGAACGCGCCCCACATGCGCTTGAAGGCGCCGGTGTCCGCATCGAGCGCAATCACGCGGCGATTGCCGTAGCCATCGGCCACGAAGACCTCGTTCGTCGCCTGGTATACGAACGACTCTGCCGGCCGCCGCAGGTTTCGCGTGTCCGCGTTGCCGCCGCTCTGGCCGCGCCGGCCGATCTGCAGCAGCAGCTCGCCCGTGCTCGTGAGCTTCAGCAGCATGTCGTCCGATTCCGGCTGCCCGCTATTGCCGCCCACCCAGATGTTCCCCTGGGGATCCGCGTGGATGCCATGCTCGTTGGCCGGCCACTCGTAGCCCTCGCCAGGACCGCCCCAGCCCCGGATGAACGTACCGGCGGCGTCGAATTCCAGCACCGGCGGCGCCGCGTTGGCTTGCTCCTCCTCCTCCACCGTACGCGGCCGGTGCAGGACCCAGACATGGTCGCGGGCATCGACGGTCACCGACGCGACCTGGCCAAGGACCCAGTCGTCGGGCAGCATCGGCCAGGACGGGTCGACCTCGAACGCCGGCAGCGTGCGATCCTGCGCACCCGTGTGCGGCCCGCCGCCGGCGACGAGCACCAGCGCGACCGTGGCGACTCCCACCGTGTGTCTCCAGCTCATGTCGACTCCTCCCCGGGTACCGCCGAACCGCCGGATCCGGCCCAGCGTATCGTAGAACCGAGCGCGTCCGCGACCAGTGCGTCCAGCGGGCAAGATGCAACACAGGGATACCGACACGAGGCGGCATGGTCCAGGAATCGGACATGCCGGTCGCCGCATTATTACGACCAATTCTCGGTGCGACGCGGGGTTTCACGACGGACTGCTACGGCTGATCGGTCGCTTTCTCCAGGGCGCGCTCGCCACCCAGGATGTTGGTCATGCTGTAGTTGCCCTCGTGGCAGGCGTACTCGAAGAGATAGGGCAACTCTTCGGGAGGAAACGCCGTGAAGGGGAACTCGCCCGAGAAATCTGTCGTCCAGTGGGTCGGGTCGTCTACCGTGAACTCGTAGTGCACGCTGTCGCCGTCGACCCGTGTGAACCGCTCGGTCACGGTGATGGTGTCGTCCGTCCGGCCGTTCGCCACGCGGAGCAGAACGGGGTCGCCGCCGACCGCGCCCGCGTTCGCCTCCGTCCGACGGATGTTGGTCGTTTCGACGACGAGCGTGTCGCCCTCCCAGTGTCCGCGCGCGTCGCCGTGCCACTGGCGGACGTCTTCGGGCAGATGCGTACGCCCGTCGAGCGGAATGATGCGGGTGTCGTGGATCATCTCGGCGTAGATCACGACATACCCCGGTGTCTGCATGAATATGAAATTGTTGTTGTACGCGCTCGGCAGCATCGGGGGACCGGCCGACCAGACCAGACAGCGATCGTTCAGCTCCAGGTCCACGAAGGAATCGAACGGACCGTCGACGGGAAACGCCTCGTCGTGCGCCGCCTTGCGTGTCGCGGCCTCCGGGGTCCGCGCCGGCAGCCGGCCGTTGGGCGGATCGACGATCAGCGACGTGCGTCCGGTCGGCCGCGTGCCGCCGTCGAGCCAGAAGTTGTTGTAGCCGCCGACGTTCCCTCCGGCGACTGCCCGCCGCGGCGCGGCAACCAGCAGTTGCGCGTTGCGGTCGACCCGCGCCTGCTCCTGCGCCGCCACCTCTTCGGCGGTGAGGAACACCTTGTCACCCAGCGCCTGGGGACGCTCGAGCGGCGTGATAGTCTTGTTGGTGTACGTCCCCTGCAAGTCCGGGTCGCCCCAGGGCGTACGTGGCGCATCCTGGCCGGCAGCGGCCGCCGTCGCCAGCGCCGCGAGTGCGATCATGCCCAACGCGGCATGGAGAAAAGTCCGAGTCATCTGACACCTCCCGTTTCGTCCAGCTTCGCCCCTGACCAATCGATGCCACTGATTATACGCCCGCGGCGGGCCGTGGCGACGCCGAAATCGGCTCCACGGCTGCCGTCACGCCGGCCGGCACGTCATTGACGATGGCTTCCAGTTCCGCGCGCACGAGCTGGCGAGTGCTGCTCAGCGGCCGCCTGTGGATCGCCGGACTGATGGGCTTCGCCAGCGGTCTGCCGTTGCTGCTGACGCTGACCTTGCTGCAAGCCTGGCTGACGTCGGCGCAGGTGGACCTGACCACCATCGGGTTGCTCGGCGCGGTGGGGCTGCCCTACAGCCTGAAGTTCCTGTGGGCGCCGCTGCTCGACCGGTTCAACCCGTTCGGGTTCGGACGCCGCCGGAGCTGGCTCGTCATCGCCCAGTGCTGCCTGGCCGCGAGCATCGTCCTGCTGGGCTTCCAGGATCCCACCCGGGACGTCTGGGCGGTGGGGCTCGCCGCCTGTCTCGTCGCCTTCTTTTCGGCGACGCAGGACGTCGTGATCGACGCCTACCGGCGCGAGAGTCTGGCCGACGCCGAGCAGGGTCTCGGCGCATCGATGTACACCTACGGCTACCGGACCGGCATGCTGGTCGTGTCGGCGGGCGGTCTGGTGATGGCCGACCAGATCGGCTTCAGCGCCGTGTATCTGTCGATGGCCGCCATCATGCTCTCGATGGTCGTGGTGACGCTGCTGGCGCCGGAGCCGGGCGCCGATCAGGAGCGGCCCAAGACCTTGAAGACCGCGTTCCTGGGGCCGTTCGCCGAGTTCTTCCGTCGCAGGGAGCTGCCCGGCGGCGCGCTGCTGATAGTGGCGTTCATCCTCCTCTACAAGCTCGGCGACAATCTGGCCAGCCACATGACGATCCCGTTCTATCTCGAGACCGGGTTCTCCAACACCGAGATCGGCACGGTCGCCAAGCTGTTCGGCTTCTGGCCCCTGATGTTAGGCGTGTTCGTCGGCGGCGCCCTGACGCTCAAGGCCGGGCTGTACCGGGCGTTGCTCATCTCCGGCGTGTTGCAGGGGGTCTCCACGGCGGGATTCGCCGTGCTGTCCATCATCGGCTACGACCTGTGGTGGCTGGCCGCGGTGATCGCGTTCGAGAACCTCACCCAGGGGATGGGTACGGCGGCGCTGATCGCGTTCATGGCCTATCTCACCAATCGGCGATTCACGGCGACCCAGTTCGCGTTGCTGTCGGCGCTGGCCGGGACCCCGCGCACCTTGCTGGTCCTGCCGACCGGTTGGATGGCCACGCAAATGGGCTGGGTGCCCTTCTTCACGTTCTCCGCACTCGTCGCCATCCCGGGACTGCTCCTGCTGCTCGTTTTCAGGGGATGGTTGCAGGGCGGTTCACCCGAGCCGGTCGGAGCCTGACGCTCGAGGCCGCGCCGGTCCCGCTCGGCGGATCGATCGGGCTACCAGTCGCAAAAGCTCCGGATCGGACCTATGGCCTGGTCCAGCGAGGAAAGATCGAACGTCGGACTTATCGTTTGTTCGAAGAATCCCACCCCGTATTCGATTTTGAAGTTCGTTGTCTGAAGCAGACGCTCCAACAGCCGAACGGTGTTTCCCGTATAGAAGGACTCACTGTCATAGGTCCAACTTTCGGATTCGACCAGGTCGTCATCAAGCCACATTTTCATGGACTGAGGCTCGGAACGTCCCGTTGACGAATTCCACACGATGGAGACCCGTGTGTTGCCTTGAATACACTGGACCTTGAACTGAGCCCTCTTCCTCTCGTCAAAGGTATTGGCCGAGGGCGGTCCCTCGGAGGCGAGCCCGATGGCAATGATCCAGTCTCCGTGCGGGGCGTCTTCGAAATCCTGCACCGCCGCATAACCCAGCCTGGCGTCGGGGCTCCCAGCAAGTTCATGCGGCACCTGATGCTGTGCGAAGCCGCTACCTGCAGAAAAAATCGTCACGGTTACTGACACTGCGGCCAGAGAATGCAACCTGGACATGAATTCACCTCACTCTCACTGCGGACCGGGTGGCAATCGGCGTCCATCCGGTTTCGTGGACACCTGCTCCTGCGAGCCGACAGCGCAACACCAGCTCGTGCGGGAAACGCCGCATGGCATGCAGAACACGTGGTGCATCGTCCGCCCGACCCACGCCCGTTTATTCCATCGCTGCCATACTATCGTGATTCGGCGCCGGTCGCGTCTGAATCCGGTTGCGCGAAGACCCACAGCGCGGCGCCGCGGTCGGCCCGATTCGCGGCTCGCGCCCGACGTGCTATAACGGCCATGGGCAGCGACCCGGACGATTCCGCTGGATCACGATGGACACCAATGCATACGCCCGGCCGTCACGAGATTCCGCCCTGGACCTCGTGCGGTCACCCGATCTGCCGGCGCTCATGCAGCGCGCGGCGGCGCTGCGGGACGTCGGGTTCGGCCGTCCGGTCAGCTACTCGAGAAAAGTGTTCATCCCGCTCACCAAACTGTGCCGGGACGTGTGTCACTACTGCACTTTCGCCCAGCCGCCGAGACCGGGCGAGCGGGCCTATCTGACGCTCGATGAGGTCGTCGACGTGGCGCGGCGCGGGGCCGAGGCCGGCTGCCGGGAGGCCCTGTTCACGCTGGGAGACAAGCCGGAGCTCAGATACCCGCAGGCCCGCGCCGAGCTGGCCGCCCTGGGCCACCCCACCACGGTGTCGTATCTGGCAGCCGCCGCCAGAGCGGTGTTCGACGCCGCCGGTCTGCTGCCGCACGCCAATCCGGGAGTCGTCTCGCGCGCCGAGCTGCTCGCGTTGCGCGAGGTGTGCCCGTCGCAGGGTCTGATGCTGGAGAGCGCCTCCAGACGGCTGCTCGAATCGGGAGGCGTGCACCACGGCTCGCCCGACAAGGACCCGGACCTGCGCCTGGAGACGGTCCGGCTGGCGGGAGAGCTGGCGATTCCGTATACCTCCGGCATTCTGATCGGGATCGGCGAGACGCGGGAGGAACGCATCGCCGCGCTGCTCGCGCTGCGGGATCTGCACGACACGTACGGGCATCTCCAGGAGATCATCATCCAGAACTTCAGGGCGAAGCCGGACACGCGCATGGCGCAGGCGCCCGAACCCACGCTCGAGGACCTGCAGTGGACCATCGCCAGCGCGCGGCTCATCTTCGGTCCCGACATGGCGATTCAGGCGCCGCCCAACCTGACGCCGGACACCTTCGGCACGTTGATCCGGGCAGGCATCAACGACTGGGGCGGGGTATCGCCGGTCACGCCGGATCACGTCAACCC
The DNA here is from genome assembly GCA_965220695.1 of Vicinamibacterales bacterium. GTDB lineage: Bacteria > Acidobacteriota > Vicinamibacteria > Vicinamibacterales > UBA8438 > UBA9620. The sequence goes on from OZ244838.1 coordinate 3,913,296, forward strand.
GGAGGCGCCGTGGCCGCACCTCGAGCGCCTGGCGCGCGAGACCGCGCGCGAGGGCAAGGTGCTCACCGAGCGGCTCACCGTCTATCCCGCCTACGTGAGACAGCTCGGCACCTGGGTGGCCGAACGGCTCAGGCCGGCGGTCCGGCAGGGTTCCGACGCGGACGGATTCGCGCGTGAGAGCGCCTGGTCGCCCGGCGACCGCGACGCGGTGCTGCCGGCGGCGCTCCTGCAGCGCCTCGGGAGCCCGGCCACAGCGACCCCGACGTCGAGGACGCGGGCGCTGTGCGCCAGAGCCGCGCGCGGCGACGGGCTCGACGAGTCGGAGATTGCGGCGCTCTTCTCGGCCCGCGGCGACGATCTCGTAGCAGTCGTGCGGGCGGCCGACGCGCTGCGCCGCGAGGTCAACGGCGACGCGGTCACCTACGTCGTCAACCGCAACATCAACTACACCAACGTCTGCTACTTCCGGTGCCAGTTCTGCGCCTTCTCGAAGGGCAAGCTCAGCGAGAACCTGCGGGGCGCGCCCTACGACCTCGATCTCGACGAGATCGCGCGCCGCACCGTAGAGGCCTGGGAGCGCGGCGCCACCGAAGTGTGCATGCAGGGCGGCATCCATCCCGAGTACACCGGCGCCACCTATCTGGACATCTGCCGCACGGTCAAGACGGCCGTGCCCATGATGCATGTGCATGCCTTTTCGCCGCTGGAAGTCTGGCAGGGCGCGGCCACGCTCGGCCTGCCGCTCGAGGCGTTTCTCCGGCAACTGCAGGCCGCGGGGCTTGGCACGTTGCCAGGGACCGCTGCCGAGGTGCTGCACGACGAGGTCCGCCGGGAACTGTGCCCCGACAAGCTGTCGTCGGGGCAGTGGCTCGAGGTGATGGAGACGGCGCATCGGGTCGGGTTCCGGACGACGGCGACCATCATGTACGGCCACATCGACCGTCCCCGGCACTGGGCCCGGCATCTCGCCAGCATCCGGGCGCTGCAGGCGCGCACCGGCGGGTTCACCGAGTTCGTGCCGCTGCCCTTCGTGCACATGGAAGCGCCGATCTATCTGAAAGGGCAGGCCCGCCGCGGCCCGACGTTCCGCGAGTCGCTGCTGATGCACGCGGTCGCCCGACTGGCGCTGCACCCGCTGGTGCCCAACATCCAGGCCTCGTGGGTGAAGATGGGGCCGCGCGGCGTGCACGGGTGCCTCGCTGCCGGGGTGAACGACCTGGGCGGCACGTTGATGAACGAGAGCATCACCCGGGCCGCCGGCGCCGGATTTGGCGAGGAGCTGTCGCCCGAGCGCATGGAAGCCCTGATCTGCGGGGCGGGCCGCATCCCGAGGCAGCGCTCGACCGCGTATGGTGAACCGTCCGCGCGGCAGGTGACGCGGTCGTTTGACGCAGCGGACCTGCGTCCGGTCGTGCTGACCCCGAATCCCGCCTGGGCGCGGCCCGGCGCGCGCGAGACGCTGGTCAGGCCGGGACTAGAGGTCGGCGAGGATCACCCACCCGCGGAGGTGACGTGACGCCAGGTCGGAGATGACACCCGACGCCGCATCGAGTCCAGATGGTGTGACTATGGCGGAAATCGCAAGGAGACGAATCGATGACTGACGACCGCGCAATCCGCGAATACCTCGTGAAGGCGTTGCGACGACCGGCGATCATCACGGCGGCGGCCGTCGTGGTCGTGCTGGCCGGCGGGTTCGTGGCGTGGTCGGCCACCTGTCCCTGCGAGCGCACGCCGGGGGCCTGGCTGTTCGGCGCCGCGAACGAGGAGCCGGTGTCCGACTGGACGTTCGCGAACCAGGTCACGCTGTGCCAGATCCAGATCCGCGCCGGCCTGTTGCCGCACGCCATCAACCTGAACTGCTTCGCCACGAGCACGGGAGACCTGTATCTGAGTTGCTCGCAGTGCGACGGCAAGCGCTGGTCCGGCTTCGCGGTCGACAACGGCCGGGCGCGATTGCGGCTCGACGGCACCGTCTACCCGGTCACGCTGACCCGGGCGCTCGACCCGACCGAGCTCGACACGGCGTGGACCGCGAGGCTCGACAAGCTCCACGCGCTGGAGGCGCCGGCCAACCCACCCGCGCCGCTCGGCACCCCGAGGCCGGACCACTGGTGGTCGTTCCGCGTCGTGTCCCGCGACGGCTAGCGGCCCGTGGCACGATTGGCCGCAGTCTTGCCAGCGACCAGCGTGCCTGAAAGCGTGGCAATTCATGCTGAAGGTACGCGTACCACACTGCATTTGCCGGCGGAGTTGCTTGACGAAGCGCAACGGTTGCTCGGGTTCAAGTCGACGACTGATACGGTCGTGCTCTCGCTGCGCGAAGCGAGCGGCTCGTTGACATCCGACTCGCATGCACGGCAGCGTTCAGAACATCCAGATACGGATATGGCTCAAAAGATGACGAAGAAGGCGACGATCCTCTTCCCGCCGGCGCTCTATCAGGAGCTGCAGGACGAGGCACGCCGGCAGGGACGATCGGTCGGAGAACTGGTGCGCGAAGCCGCCATGATCCGCTACGGCGCCGGCGGTGTGTCGGCACGGATCGAGGCGGTCGAGAAGCTCGTGCACCTCAATGACGACGTGCCCGACGATCCGGCGCAGCTCGAAGACGAGATCATCCGGGGCGGCGGTTGCGAGTCGGGCGCCTACGCGGTCGGGCGTGGAAGGCCCGGCGTGGCGAACAGCATGCTGGTGATCGACTTGACGCTCCGGTTGCCGTAACGGAACGGCACGATGAGTCGTAGCGGCGCACCATGATCCGCCGGGATCGGTTCGCCGTTCATCAGCCAGGCGAGCATCACCTGGTGGTGGCGGAGCGTGTCCATGTCCTCATCGGCGTAAAAACCGTCCGCGGCCGTGAACCGGCAGTAGTGCACACCCTCGTGGAGACCGAGCAGCGCGGCGAAGTCGGCGAAGCGCACGCCGGTCCACGTCACGATCCCGCGCGGGTTCGGGGCGCCGCACTGCAGCAGGTAGGTGGCCGACATCTGCGGCAGCCGCTCCAGGTCCTGGAAGCGGAGCGTCCCGCGCATCCGTCCCAGCCCACGGGTATCCACCCGCACGGCCATATTTCGATAGTCGGTCTCGACGTCGGGTGTCCGGCGGCCTTCGGTGCGCCACATGAGCGGTCGAGTGATCTCACCCGCCTCGCTCGGGTCGTGCAGCGGCGCCGATCCGTCCGGCAGCAGGGGCAGGTCCGCGGGAAACCCCTCGCGCAACGGTCCGTCCACAAGCGTATCCGGGAACTCCTGCGCCGCCTGACCACCGCGGGCCAGGAGCTGCTCTCCCGTCAACGCGCCAAGCGAGATCCCCGTCAACGCCGACCCTGAAATCTGAAGCGCCTTGCGTCTGGAAATCGGCATATCCGTCCTCCCACGCGAAGCGTATCACGAGGTGCCGCGGGTCATCGCCGCGCATCACGCCCGTGCACGAGTGCGCGGCGCAACTTGTCGGCCGCCCGTCCGGGTGACCGAATCGGCGCCGTCGCGCACAATGGGGGTGTAGAGTCTCCTGCAGGAGGATCATCCCGATGCCGTTCGACAACAACTCACTGCCCATGCGGCTGTTCACGGCGACGCACGAACGCGCCTGGAGCCCCGGCGACATCGACTTCTCCCGGGAGCGATCAGACTGGCTGGCGCTGACGGAGGACGAGCGCCGGCTGTTGCTGCGGTTGGTATCGAGCTTCCGGGTCGGTGAACGCGGCGTCACCCACGAGTTGGCCCCGCTGCAGTTCCGGTTCCGTCAGGACGGCCGCATCGAGGACGAGATCTTCGTCAGCGCGCAGATGTATGAGGAGGCGCGGCACGTCCAGTTCTTCGAGCGCTGGCTGGTCGAGGCGCTGCCCGGCCGGTTCGGCGTCGACATCCCCTATCCCGACCTGCACGGCGACATGTTCACCACCCGTCTGCCGCGGACCATGCGGGCTTTGTTGAACGACGACAGCCCCGAGGCCCTGCTGCAGGCCGTCATGCTGTACCACTTCTACGTCGAGGGCGTGGGGGCCGAGGCCAACTACCCGATGTACTACGCGATCTTCGCGCGGACCGGCCGTTTCGCGGGCCTCGAGCGTGGCATCCGGCTGATCCAGCGCGACGAGGCGCGGCACATCGCCTTCGGCATCTACGTCCTGCAGCGGCTGCTCGCCGACCATCCTCACTTGATCGACCTGTTCGAGCACCAGGTCGAGGCGCTGCGCCCCTTCGCCGAAGACGACCCCTACCAGACCCTCGCCGACTTCCAGCCGGGGCAGGCCCCGTTCGGTCTGGACCACGCCCACTACCGCCAGCTCTACCTGGACAAGCTCGACGAGATGCGGCGGCGCGTGGACGATCGTCCGCATCAGGCCCAACAGATACCCGCCTCGGCATCGCAAGGCTCCTGATGAAGTGGCTGCCCGGCGCGCGGTGTACGATAGGCCGCTTGACGACCCTCTCCTCGCCTCACCTTCTCTCATTCGATCGTTTGCCTGCACGAACTGCGGCCTGGCGCCGGCGTTATCGCCGGGTAACCGCCGCGCTGGCGCTGCTTGTCGTCGCGGCGGCCGCATCGGCGGGCTGCGCCGCCCGATCGCGGACCTTGGTGACCGACGCGCAGACGGCGGTGCGCGTCAAGACGGTGCTGGTGAACGACGCCGAGCTGGGCACGTTACCGATCGACGTGCGGGCCCGCCGGGGGGTGGTGACGCTGGAGGGGATCGTACGGTCGGCCGCCGAGATCGACCGCGCGCTCGCGCTGGCGCGCGACGTGGCGGGCGTCGCACGCGTCGAGTCGGCGCTGGCGGTCGGCGACCCCAGCCCGCTGGTCGCCCGGGGAGAGCCGGCGCTGCCCGCACTTGCGCCGCGCCCCGACGACGGACCGCTCAGACTCATCGGCGCCGGCGCCTCGGTGCGGATTACCCAACCGGCGGGAGACGCCCTGGCCGATGGGTTCGACATCGGGCCGATCGTGCGGCTGCGTCCGCGGGACGGGCTCGGGCCGACCATCGCGTTCAACTGGATGGACGCAGAGATCGGGACCGGCCCGACCGGGCACGCGGCGCTCGCCGCCGTGCGTCTGCGGCCGGTGATGGCCGGTCTCGAGTACGGCATCGTCAGGGGACGGCTGGCCGCCGGTGCGTCGATCGTGGCGGGGTACGCGTTCAACAGCCTCGACATCGACGCGGCACTGGCGGGGCCCGGCCGCGCCGTCGCCGTCGGGAACAGCTTCGTGTGGCGCCCCGGCGTGTCCCTCTGGTACGACGTGGCGCCCCGGATCGGCATAACTGTGTTCGGCGGGTATCTGTTCACGCGCCCCGAGGCCACGTTCGCGAGCGACACGTCGGTCGTGAGGCATCGAATGCGAGCGAACGCCGTCGTCGTCAGCGCCGGCGTAGCGTATTGGATTTTCTAGCAGCCCGTGGTGAAACCCCGCGTTGCACCGAGATTGGCGCTGCGCCACCACAGACAACGGAGGACCTGATGTCCGGCTACGCGCGCACGTTCGTCGTGACGCCCCTGGCTCGCGCGGGATACGCCGTCGCCTTCGCGGGACGGGCGCTCCGCGAGGTGGTCCGGCCGCCCTTCGAGATCAAGGAGACCGCGCGCCAGTTGTACGAGATCGGCTGGCGCTCGGTGCCGCTGATCGCCGTGTCCGGCTTCGCCGTCGGCATCGTGCTGTCGATGCACACACGCGCATCGCTCGAGCGGTTCGGCGCCGAGGCGTTGATCCCGGCCGCGCTCACGCTGGCGCTGGTGCGCGAGACCGGTCCGCTCGTGGTCGGACTGCTGGTGGCGGGGCGGGTCGGCGCCGGCATCGGGGCCGAGCTCGGGGCGATGAAGGTGACCGAGCAGATCGACGCGCTCGAGGCGGTGGCGGTCGACTCGTTCAAGTTCCTGGTCGTCACGCGCATGATCGCCTGCATGCTGGCCATGCCCATCCTGACCTCGGTCATGAACTTCACCGGTATCATCGGCGGCTGGACTGCCGAAGCGGCCATCTCGGGCATGGAGTTCGGAACGTACTTCCGCGCCGCCTTCTCGATCGTCGAGTTCAGCGACTATGTGCCGGGCACCCTGAAGACGATGGTCTTCGGCTTCGTCATCGCCATCACCGCGTCGTATCTCGGCGTCCACACGGAGGGTGGGACACAGGGGGTTGGCTACGCGGCGACGCGCAGCGTCGTAACGGCGTCGATCCTGCTCATCACGGCCAACGTCGTGCTGGTCCGTCTGATCTTCTTCCTCTTTCCGGAGAGCGCCGGGTGACCGGCGACGCAGCCGGCGCGACGGCGATCAGACTCGAACACGTCTCGAAGGCGTTCGGCGCGTTCCGCGTGCTCGACGACGTATCGCTGGCGATCGGCCGGAGCGAGGCGACGGTCGTGCTGGGCCGCAGCGGCACCGGCAAGAGCGTGCTGCTGAAGCACATCATCGGGCTGCTGCGACCGGACGCGGGCCGCGTGTTTCTGGAGGACCAGGACATCACCGCGCTGCCGGCTCCGGCCATGGCGAAGGTGCGCCGGCAGATCGGCTTCCTTTTTCAGAACGCCGCGTTGTTCGACTCGATCACGGTCGGCGAGAACGTGGCGTTTCCCCTGCGCCGGCACACGGCGCTCCCGGATGCCGAGATTCGCGCCCGCGCGAGCGAAAAGCTGGCGGCAGTCGGGCTGGCGCACGCCATTGCACTGATGCCGGCCGCGCTCTCGGGCGGCATGCGGAAGCGCGCCGGACTGGCGCGCGCGATGGCCCTCGATCCGTCGGTGCTGCTGGTCGACGAACCGAGCGCGGGCCTCGATCCGGTCACCTCGGAGGAGATCGACGACCTGCTCGTGCAGGTCAAGCAGGACCGCGGCACGACGCTCATCGTGGTGACCCACAACATCCCGAGCGCGCGGCGCATCGGGGACACGCTGCTGTTCCTGCACGAGGGCCGGGTGCTCGCCCGCGGAACGGCCGCCGAGCTCGAGCAGAGCGAGCACGACCTGGTGAGGCAGTTCATGCAGTCGGAAGCGGGCGGCTGACCGCTCGCGGCCCGCGGCTCTCGACCTGAGGGGCGCGTGGCAGACACGAGAGATGGAGGTAGACGATGGGTTCCCCACGCTTGGCGCTGGTCGGGGCGTTCGTGGTCGGCGGGTTGCTGCTGTTCGCCGTCGGATTGTTCATGATCGGCGACCGGCGGCTGCTGTTCGCCGAACATTTCGAGGTGCAGGCGGACTTCGGCAACGTGACCGGCATCCAGATCGGCACCAACGTCCGCCTGTCCGGACTGCCGGCGGGCGAGGTGATCGACCTCATCATCCCGCCCTCACCAGGTGGACGGTTCCTGGTGCGCATGCGAGTGCGGGAGGATCTGCACGCGCTGGTGCGGACCGACTCGGTCGCGGCCGTCCTGACCGACGGGCTGCTGGGCGCCGTGTTCATTCAGATTCGCGCGGGCACCGAGTCGGCGCCCGAGGTCGCCGATGGCGGCACGGTGACCGGCGCTGACGCCGTACAGGTGGCGGACCTGATCGACGAAGGGCGCGAGACGTTCCGGGTCGTCGCCGGCGAATTCATCAACCTGAGCGAGCAGGTGTCGGTGACGTTCGCCGGCCTCGGCGAGACGGTCGAGGCCACGACCCTGCTCATCAACAACGTCGGCAGCGACGTCGGCGAGGTCACGACCTCCAGCGCCGAGTTCGTCGACGCCGCCCGCGGTGTCCTGATCGATGTTCGCGGCATCTTGACGGACACCCGCGCGGTCCTCGCGGACGTCGCGGCCGGCGAGGGCACGGCCGGCAAGCTGCTCACCGACGACGCGCTCTACATGCACATCGAGGGACTCGCGCGCGAGACCGAGGCGACGATGCGGGCGGTGCGCGGCAGCGCCGAGCACTTCGAGCAACTCGTCGCCGGGCTGCAGCAACCCGAGAGCGCCGCGCAGCGCATTCTCGTCGACGCGGGCGACGTCGTCACCTACGCGCGCGACGCCATGGCGGACCTCGCCGAGAACACCGAGGCGATGAAGCGCAACTGGCTGTTCCGCGGCTTTTTCTCGGAACGCGGCTTCTACAACCTCGACGAGCTCACGGTGGACGACTATCGCGCGCTGCTGCGGGATGACCGCTATACGCCGTTGCGCATCTGGCTGGGCGCCGACGTGTTGTTCGAGACGGACGCCGGCGGCCGCGTGACGTTGCGCGACGGGGCGCAACGCCGCATCGAGGAAGCGATGGGCGAACTGCTGCAGTACCCACGCAACAGTCCGGTCGTCGTCGAGGGCTACGCCACCGGCGGCAGTCCCGGGCAGCAGTTCCTCGCGGCGAGCGCGCGCGCGGCGCTGGTGCAGGATTATCTGACCCGCACCTTTCGCCGCACGGCCGAGCTGACCGGCACGATGCCGCTCGGCCCCGAGGCGGAGGACAGCCCCACCGGGGACGGCCGCTGGGACGGCGTGGCGCTGACGCTGTTCGCGGACACCGCTCAGATCGAGCGCGGCCGCGGTCCGGGCGCCGTCCCCTGATGGACCCGCGGCCCATGCGTGGTCCGCGGCGCTGGCCGACGTCTGCTGACTCGACCGTATGACAGAATGATCCGATGATCTCCGTCGAGTCCCGCCAGAGCGTTCTCGATGCCTTCCACGGGCCGGGCCACCGCGGCCGCAGGCTCGCCAGATCGTAGGCGCCCGTGCCGCGCACCCCCCCTCCGGCCGCGACCACCGACGCACGCCTGCACTCTGTCCGCGTCGACGTCTGGCTCGATGTCGCCTGCCTGTTCCGGACACGGTCCGAAGCGCAACGCGCCGTGAAGGGAGGCAAGGTCGAGATCAACGGGGGCCGCGCCAAGCCGCACCGCGAGGTAAGGGCCGGCGACGAGATCCGGATTACGCGAACGCACGGCGTGACGCAGGTCGTCACCATCGTGGCGGTCGCCGAGCGGCACGTGCCGAAAGCCAACGCCCGGACGCTGTATGAAGATCGGACGCCACCGCCGACACCCGAGGAAGCAGCGCTCAGGACGTTGCTCCGGCGCAGCGGCCCCGCCGCCCCGACACCCGACAAGCGCCAGCGCCGGCAGTTGCAGCGCCTCAAGGGACGCGCCTGAGACCGGGTGACGGCGTTGCGCCGGCTGACGAACAGGGCAACCACAAGGGTTGCCCCTACGGGTATCGGACGAACAGGGCAAGGGTTCCCTCTTCTCGCCTTGCTCAGCGGGCGCAACGCCATTCCCGTTGCGACGCGGGGGTTCAGCACGGGCTGACAACCCAATCCCCGACACGCACGCGGGGCTTGACAATACCGGGTGGGCGTCCACAATGGAAACCCCGGATGCAAGAAGCGGCCCTGCGGCTGAACATGAGGGGGACCTGCCGATGACGACTCGACGCCACCGTAGCGCGGCGGTGGCCGGCGCCGTGCTGACGGTCTGCATCACCGGCCACGCCGTGTCGGCCAACCGGCCGGGCCAGGAGCCGGAACCGGCCTCCTGGCAGGGCGACCTGACGCCGATCACCGCCGCGGACTGGAGCTACGACCGCGCCGCGCATCTGCTTGGCCGCGCCGGCTTCAGCGGCACACCGGAGGAGATCCGGAAGCTGGCGGACATGACGCCCGAGCAGGCGGTCCGATCCCTGGTGGACTACGACGGCATCCCCAACACCCACCTGCAACCGTTCGTGCATTCCGGCTTCTGGGACGAGACGTTGAGCCATTTCCCGCCGAGCCGGCCCGCCGCAACCGATCTTGCGATCAGGAACGGCGAGAGCATGGGCGTCGGGGTCAAGCCGGACCACGTCAACCGCCCCGTGCAGCCGGTCTCAGACCGGTTCTTCTACTGGCTGCGCGCGACCCAGTTGGAAACCCGCCGCGTCGGCTACTGGTGGTCCGAACGGATGCTCGACACCCATCGGCCGCTCGAAGAGAAGATGGCGCTGTTCTGGCACGGCCATTTCGCCACCGCCGAGAACAAGGTCCGCGACTACCGCAAGATGCTCCGGCAGATCGACCTGTTCGAGCGTCACGCGGCGGGCAACTTCGGCGACCTGCTGGTCGCGGTCGCGCAGGATCCGGGGATGCTCTACTACCTCGATGCCGGGGTGAACGTGAAGGGGGCCGCCAACGAGAACTTCGCCCGCGAGGTGATGGAGCTGTTCACGATGGGCGTGGGCAACTACACGGAGCGGGATGTCCGCGAGGCCGCGCGGGCCTTCACCGGCTGGAATTTCGAGAACCTCGACTTCGTCGTCAACAGCGCACAGCACGATGACGGTCCCAAGACCTTTCTGGGCCGCACCGGCAACTTCGACGGCGTGGATGTGCTCAGCATCATCCTCGATCAGACGGTCACGGCCGAGTACATCGCGGGCAAGATCTTCCGCTTTGTCGTCCGTGAGGATCTGCCGCCGGCGCTGCAGACGCAGCTCGGCGCCATCCTGCGGGATCACGACTACGAGCTTCGGCCGTTGTTGCGGACCCTGTTCCTGTCCCGCGACTTCTACAGCGAGGCCAGCGTCGGCGCCCACGTCAAGGGCCCGGTCGAGTACGTGGTCACGATGCTGAAACAATTGGGCGTCGAGGACGTGCCGGGCGTGCCGGACTTCAACAGCACCACGATCGCACTGGGCCAGCACCTGCTGAACCCGCCGTCGGTCGCGGGTTGGGCGCAGGGCAGGTCGTGGATCACGCCCGCCACCCTCCAGGAGCGTGGCAACGTCGCGTTCGGCTATCTGTTTCCCGACGTCATCGACTTCCGGGATCCGAATTTTCTCTCCCGGGGCGGGGATGGGCTGGTGGGCGAGCGCCTGCGCCGCGGCCAGGACTTCAGCACGGCGATTGCCCTCGATGGCGCTGGCGACCCCGACAAGATGCTGGCCTTCGACCTGGCCAACAAGGAGCGGGACGAGCTGTTCAACACGCGCGTCTCCGGGTACCGTGCATGGGAACAGGCTGCGCGCAAGCTGATTCCGACGCCGCGCGGGGCGGCCCGGATCGACATGACCCGGATGGTCCTGGACTCCGGCGCGGCGACCACCAGCGAGGCGGTCGATTACCTGCTGGGGCGGTTCCTGCGGGTGCCCGTGTCGGCCGACATGCGGCAGGCGCTCGTGGCGCTGTTGGATGCCGAACTCGGCGATCCGGATCTCGGCCGCGCCCAGACCTACCTGGAAGATCCGCTGCGCATGGTGACTCACCTCATCATGAGCGCCCCGGAATACCAGATCGATTAGAGGGCACCACCATGACCAGCCGGAGCATGAGCGCCCCGAAATGCCAGTTCCACTAGAGGGGACGACCATGACCAGCCGAAGCAGGAAGTTGTGCGAGATGTGCGGCGTGTCCCGCCGCCAGGCGCTCAAGATCGGCGCCCGTGGCATCGGGCTCGGCATGCTCGGTGGTTTCAGCCCGCTGCCGCCGCTGTTCGGCGCCGCGTCGGAAGCGCTGGCCGCCACCGAGGGCAAGATCCTGGTGGTGTTCGAGTGGTTCGGCGGCTACGACGGCCTGAGCACCTTTGTCCCGTACGGTGACGACGCGCTGTATCGGCGCCGTCCGACCATCGGCGTCCGCGAGCCTGACGTGATCAAGGTCGACGATCATTTCGGCTTCCAGAAGTCGATGGTGGGCATGCACCGGCTCTGGGACGAAGGCAACGCCGCCGTCATTCATGGCGCGGGCTACGACCAACCGTCGTTCTCCCACTTCGCTTCCAGTTCGTTCTGGCACACCGGCGCCCCAAACAGCGGTGAACCCTACGGTTGGTACGGCCGAACTGCCGACGCCCTGGATCCGGCCAAGTCTCCCAACTACCTCGTCAACATCTCGTCGACGCAGACGCTGGCCGTGCGGGCGCGCGACCACGTCCCCGTCGTCTTCGACGACCCGAGCGCGTTCCGCCGCAACATGTTCCACCCGCAGCGCCCGCATATCGAGACGCTGGGCACCGGGCAGGCGGCCCGCGGCGAGGTCCACAAGTTCCTGCTGGACGTCAACCAGAGCGCTCGCGAGGCTTCGGCCCTCGTCAGTCAGGCGTGGCAGACCTACAACCGCACCCGCAATCCCGACCTGCGCCTGCTGGACCTCGACAAGGTCGTGGCGCTGATCGAGAACGACTTCCCGGCGCGGCTCTACTACGTGCGGCTCCGCAACAGCCTGTTCGACACGCATGTCAATCAGGAGAGCCCGCACAATCGCCAGGTGCAGTACTGCTCCGACGCGGTCTGGGGGTTCTTCGAGGAGATGAAGCGGCTCGGCAAGCAGGACGAGGTGGCCGTTTTCATCCATAGCGAATTCGGTCGCCGCGTGCCGGAAAACACGAGCCTCGGCACCGACCACGGGACCGCCAACGTCTCCTTCGTGCTCGGCGGCGGGATCACCGGTGGCCAGTACAGCCGCCCGCCCAGCCTCACGGAGCTCGTGCACGGGGACAACCTGCAGTACACCACCGACTTCCGGCGCGTATACGCCACGCTCATTGAAGAGTTCCTGGGGTACCCCAGGTCGGAGGACGTACTGGGGAAGAAGTTTCAGACGCTGGGCATGTTCACGTAGCGGTGTCCGCGGGGGCTCCCGCGGGCAAGGGAACCCGGAGAATGCAAGGGCTGCAACCCACGATGGCGGGAGGCCGAAGGACGTCGCTGGGCACGCAGGGGAGGGACGACATGACCAACAGACTCCGTGCACTGAGCAATATTGCAGCGGCGGCGCTCCTGGCGGCCGGGCTCGCGGGGGTGAGCGGATCGGTCGCGGCCCAGGACGATGACATCGGTGGCGTCGTCACCAGCGCAGCCGGGCCGGAAGCCGGTGTCTGGGTCATTGCCGAGACACAGGACTTCGAGACCGGGTTCCGGAAGATCGTCGTGACCGACGACGCCGGACGATTTCTGGTGCCGGATCTCCCGGAGGCGGCCTACGAGGTGTGGGTACGCGGCTACGGTCTGGCCGACTCGGACATGACCCCCGCGCGCCCCGGCGACGACCTGGCGCTGACGGCGACGGCCGCCGCCACGCCGCGGGACGCGGCGCAGATCTATCCGGCCAACTACTGGTATTCGCTGCTCGAAGTGCCGCCGGCCAGCGACTTTCCCGGAACCGGACCGCGGGGCAACGGCATCGGCGTCGCCATGCGCACCCAGGCCGACTGGATCGATCGCCTGAAGGATGGCTGCCAGCTTTGCCACCAGCTCGGCAATCAGGCGACGCGCGAGATGCCGATGCTCGACCTCGACGAGTTCGACTCGTCTGTCGACGCGTGGGAGTACCGCATCCGCGCCGGCGGCGCCGGACCCGCGATGGCGGTCGAGATCAACCGGATGGGCCGGCCGCGCGCGCTCCAGTTGTATGCAGACTGGAGCGATCGGATTGCCGCCGGCGAGCTGCCGCCCGTCCCGCCGCGCCCGCAGGGCCGGGAGCGCAACCTCGTCCTCAGCATGTGGGCGTGGGGCCACCCGCGCGGCATGGTGCACGACGAGGTCACGACCGACAAGCGCAACCCGACGCTCAACGCGAACGGGCCGGTGTACGGCGTCGGCGGCGCCGGGCTCGTGATCACCGATATTCGCACCCACCAGTCGGTCCGGATGGATCTGCCGACCCGCATCGAGCGGCCGCGCCGCAGCGCTTCGTATCAGGGGTCGTCGACCGCCGTGCCGTCGCTCTATTGGGGGAACGAACCGGTCAATCTCCAGAGCCGCAGCGCGCACAACCCGATGCTGGACGACAAGGGGCGCCTCTGGATCACGCAATCGGTCCGGCCGAACGACGTGCCCGCCTGGTGCCTGGAGGGGTCGGATCACCCGTCGGCGCGGTATTACCCGATTCAGCATCGCGCCGAGTCGCGTCAGGTGTCCTACTTCGACCCGGAGACCAGCGAGTTCGAGTTGATCGACACCTGCTACTTCACCCATCACCTGCAGTTCGCCGACGATGACGACGATACGCTCTGGCTGAGCGGTTCGACCGAGGCCATCGGCTGGCTGAACACTCGGCTGTATGACGAGACCGGCGACGAACGGGCCTCGCAGGGCTGGTGTCCGACCGTGATCGACACCAACGGCGATGGCCGCATCACCAGGCCGTGGAACGAGCCGAACCCGCAGGGCGAGGTCGAGATCGACCCGGCCCGGGATACGCGCATCGGCAGCCTCGACAAGTTCAAGCGCGCCTACGGCGTCATTCCGCACCCGGACGGCTCGGTCTGGATCACGCGGCGTTTCGACGTGCCGGGCCGCCTGATTCGACTGGAGCTCGGAGACAGTCCGCCCGAAACCTGCATCTCGGAGGTCTACGAACCGCCCTACGATCCGAACGGGGACCCGGGCACGTGGGGATTCGGTCCGCGCGGCATCGACGTGGACCGCAACGGGGTGATCTGGACCGCGCTCGGCGGCAGCGGCCATCTCGCCAGCTTCGACCGCAGCAAGTGCACCGTGCGGAACGGGCCGACGGCGACGGGCCAGCACTGCACGGAGGGCTGGACGCTCCATGCAACCCCGGGGCCGAAGCTGAAGGGCGTCGAGGGCTCGGCGAACGCGGACTATCACTATTACAACTGGGTCGACCAGTTCAACACGCTCGGTCTCGGCGCGAACGTGCCGATCGCCACCGGCACGTCATCGGATGCGCTGCTGGCGCTCGATCCCGACAGCGGCGAGTGGGTCGTCATGCGCGTCCCCTATCCGCTGGGCTTCTACAGCCGCGGCCTCGACGGCCGCATCGACGATCCGGACGCCGGGTGGAAGGGACGCGGCGTGTGGTCCAGCTTCAACACCGGATCGACGTTCCACCTCGAGGGAGGCAAGGGCGCGACGAGCGAGATCGTGCGGTTCCAGATACGACCGAACCCGCTGGCGAACTAGCAGTTCGTGGTGAAACCCCGCGTTGCACCGAGATCGGCGCTGCGCACGCTCGTAGGGGCAACCCTTGTGGTTGCCCTTTTCGTCAGCCGGAACAACGCCGCGCAGCGGGTTGCAACGTCGATCCGCAGATGTCCGCGGGAGCAAACCTGTAGGGGCAACCCTTGTGGTTGCCCTGTTCGTCGGCCGGCGCGCACGGCAGGTCCCCGACCAGTGGGGTGACGCCCGCGATCAGAACGCCTCCGCCGAGTTATGACGCTACTGTCCGCGCACCCGGCGCGCCGCGGTCGCCCGGTCGATGATGGAGACGATCGTCGACGCAACCAGCACCCAGGCGGTCGCGCGGGCGGTCGGCGTCAACGCCGCGGCCACCCCGGAGAACGCCTCCAGCCGTGCGGCCGCGAGCAGCACCAGCGGGGCGAAGTAGGCGATTCCGTTCCAGCGTCCAATGGCGCTCATGCGAAGCTGTTTCTGACGGTGGACCAGGAAGGAATCGAACACATACTGGCTGAAGGCGACCGCGATCAGGACAGGCAGCAGCAGCGGCACGTGGTCCGCAATCGCCGCGCCGGTCAACCCGGCGGTCACGAACAGACAATCGGTGCCGTGGTCGAACAACTGGCCGCCGGCCGAGGCACCGCCCCACCGGCGGGCGGCGATCCCGTCGAAGTAGTCGGTGGCGATGGCCACGGTCAGCAGCACGGCGACGAGACCGGCGCCCAGGACGTCCGGACGGGCGAAGGCGATCGCCAGCGGCAGCGCCAGACCCAACCGCACACTCGTGAGCAGGTGGGCCATGCTCACCACGGGCTCCTACCCGAACAGCTCACGTTGCGCGCGGCGCCAGAACGCCACCCCGATGAGCGCGTTGAACAGGATGAAGAAGTTGTGCTGCACGAATCCGAACGCAGCCATCTGGCCTTCGTTCTCGGGAAACAGAATCACCCAGAACGTGATGGCGGCCGCGCGCATCGGTGTCGGCACGGCGGCGGCAAAGAAGATGACCGGCAGGTAGCCGAGCAGCGACAGGAAGGACGCCTCGACGCCGAACAGGCGCAGTGCGACTGTGTACACGACCACCGCCGCCAGCAGCGCCGGTGAGCGCAGCACCAGAAACAGGGCATAGTGCCTGAGGGTCGCCATGCGGAACGCGTGGACGATGCGCTTGTCCCGCAGGCCGCTGCCGGGCCAGATCGCGCCTCGGAAATACAGCACCCACGCAGCGAAGAACAGCGCCGCCCCGCCGGCGAGCCAGGGAATGAGTCCGAACGCCGGTGGCAGCGAGTCGCTGCTGAACAGAAAGCCTACCGTCGCCCAGATCAGCAGGTAGAACACCTCGCAGAACATCACGAACAGCATCACCGAGCCGACTTCCCACCCGGGAACCCGGTCACGCCGGTTCAGGTAGTAGGCCATCGCGCCCTTGCCGATCTGCTCGTTGAAGATCGAGATGATGTAGGCGCTGGCGCGGATGGGCAGGATGTCCCGGTAGCGGATCGGTTTGATGAACCAGTTGAGCGCCCGGGTCACGACCAGGGTGTCGATGCAGAAATAGAAGCCCGAGTAGGCGACCATCAGCGCGATCCAGGACACCCACTGGACGTTGCCGAACACTTGCACCATGTAGTCGACGAGCGAGAGCCCTTCACGCACCGCTGCGCCGTTCAGGCGGTAGAAGAGGTAGAGGAAACAGGCGGCGCTGAGGGCGAGCAGGCCGGCACGGCCCGCCCTGCCGCGTGTCGCGTGAGCACCAGGTGTGGGCTGGTCGGGGGCCCGGGACTCGACGTCGGACGTGTTCATGGTCATTGGGCGGTCTCGCGCAGCTTCGCCAGCGTGTCGGACAAGGGGGTGAGGTCGACCCCCAGATCGCCATCGGCATTCCGGGGGACCTCCTCATCGGAGGTGATGACCTCGATCACGGTCGGGGTCATGCCGCCGCTGCGGACCAGACTCGCGAGGCCGGCCCCCAGTCTGGCCAGCCAGACCGGCGTGGAACTTATCGAGACATCGCGGTCCAGCAGGCTGGCGGTCCGTTGCAGCAGCGCGCGATAGGTGAGGGCCTCCGGCCCGACCAGCTCATACGTCCTCACGCCGGCCGCCGGCCGCTGGCAGCAGCCCAAGAGCGCACGGGCCAGATCGTCGACGTCGAGCGGGCGCAGCCGATGCGCCCCGCCGCCCAGGACTCTGACTGCTCGTTGCGACGCGGCGCGCAGCAGCGCGCGTCCGGCGGCCGTGTCCGGACCCAACAGTAGCGGCGTCCGGATGATCGTGGCGTCGATGCCGGCGGCGGCGACAAGGTGCTCGGCCTCCCCCTTGGACCGAAAATAGCCGTTGGACGACCGCGGGTCGGCGCCCAGCGAGCTGACGAACACGATGTGCCGCACCGCGGCGGCCCGCGCCGCCTCGACCAGCGCGCGGGTAGTCTCGACGTTGGCGGTCCGATAGTCGGCGGTCCTGCTCTCGAAGAGTACGCCCGCGAGATGCACGACGCACTCCGCACCGGTTAGCGCGGTGATCAGACGGTCGGGTTCGTCGTAGCGGACGAGACAAGGCGTGATGCGCGGCGATGGAGGCAGGCGGTCCAGCGCCTCGGGGCGCCGCACCGCCGCGATGGCGCGCAGCGTGTCCTGGCCGGCAATCTGCGCCAGCAACGCCGCGCCAACGGCGCTGTTGGCGCCGGTGACCGCGACGTTCCCGCTCAGCGCGGGGTCCAGAAGAAGACCTCCCACGTCCGGAGCGGCTCGGCCAGACCCACCGTGACACCGGCCATGCTCCCGTGCGTCATCGTGCGCTCCGGTCTCCAGCCGCAGGCGCGTCCACAACGACAGGACGTCATCACATCAGCGTATCAGCCCGCAACGCAGGTCCCGGTACGACGCGGGACGTGAACCACGGGCAGTTATGCTATCGTAGGCAGGATTCCCAATCCGTTTTTTTATCGTGGAGGTTTTGTAATGACAGGTGGACACTCGCCAAGGAGGCCGTTGATCTGCGCGCTGGCCGCCATGCTGCTGCTGCCGGCGCTGACCGCGGCGCAGGACATGCCCCGCACCGGTTGGGGCGCTCCGGATCTGCAGGGGGTCTGGGACTTCCGGACCATCACGCCGCTCCAGCGTCCCGAAGACCTGGGCGACAAGGCGTTCCTGTCCGAAGAGGAAGCGGCGCAGCGAGAGCAACGGGCCGTCGACCGTGCTGTTCGGCTATGGAACAGAGACGCCCAGCGCACGGAAGCCGGCGGCAACGTCGGCGGCTACAACAACTTCTGGATGGACCAGGGCACGAGGGTCATCGGCACGCGGCGCACGTCGCTGGTCATCGACCCGCCGAACGGCCGGCTGCCGGCGGTGACCGATCAGGGGCGGGCGCGTTCCGCCGCCGGCCGCGGCTCCTTTGGCAGCGAAATCCCGGCATCCTTCACGGACCTGAGCAACGCCGACCGCTGCATCATGGGTTTCAATGCCGGACCGCCGATCACACCGGGCGGCTACAACCAGAACGTGCAGATCTTCCAGACCCCGGACCACGTCGTGCTGCTGACCGAGATGGTGCACACCGTACGTGTCGTGCCGCTCGACGGACGGCCCGCGCTCGACGACAGTGTCGCCCAGTGGTCAGGCGTCTCACGGGGGCGCTGGGAGGGAGACACGCTGATCGTCGAGACCACCAATTTCGATACTGACCGGAACTGGCGGGGATCGAGCACCACGATGAATCTGGAGGAACGGTTCACCCGCGTGGATGCGGACAACCTCGAATACGAGTACACCGTGACCGATCCGGACACCTGGGAAGCGAAGTGGACCGTGAACCTGCCCATGGTGCGCAACGATCTGCCCGTGTTCGAGTACGCCTGTCACGAAGGCAACTACGCGATGGAAACGATGCTTACCGGGGCGCGGGACGACGAGCGCAAGGCGGCCGAGGGCGGCCAGTAGGCGTACATCGCCGGGGCGCCGGCCCCATCGAAGTCAGATGGCGGGAGGCCAGTCGTGGTCTCCCGCCGTCGCACTCTCCGCGACCCGCGCGACCGCATCGAGCTTGTCGCGAATCTCCGCGTCGATCTCGCTGTCGGGCACGTATTCGGTCAGTTCGTGGAAATCCCTCCTGACGATTCAGTCCGACTACCGGCGTGGATCAGGACTCGGAAGAGTCCTGCCGCAAGGAACGCGTCCATGCGTACCGTTCCCCGCGCACGAGCGAGGCGACCGCCAACCGTGATGGCGTTCATGGTGTCGGCCGCGGTCGTCGCCGGTGTGGCGACGACCGCGCTGGCCCAGTCCGGGCGCAACCTGGAGCGCCCCGCGCACAGCTTCCCCTGGACGGTGTCATCGGATTGCGCGCCGGCGCCGGGCTCAGCCTGCACGTGACCGAGGTCGCGATCGGACCGAACCGCCGGGACGGTTGACGGGCTGGCGTCGCGGGGGGCCCTTGCCGGTCGGTACCGCCGGCGACCCTTTCTCGCCAACCGCACGGCCACCTGAATGCTCGTGGTACGTTGATTCGGTGTTCGATACCCACGCGACCGCCCCCCGGGTGAGCGGTGCCGGCCTTGCTGTCGAGCAGGCCGCCTCGTACGTCGACGCGCAACCAAAAAGAGAATCACTCCTGTGTTGCGCACGCTCCTGCTCTCCGCAGGTGACGGTGACTTCCACGAAGCGATACAGCGGGGCGCCGGAGGCATCCGACGTGAGGCTGCTGCACGCTTCTGCACCGCGTGCTGCGAGTTGCGTGCATTGAAGATCGAAGCGTTACGCGGAACACAGCGTCACACACATCCCCGACTACCGTTGCGAGAGACGGAAATTCTCGCGCCGAGCGGCCATATCGACGCTGTCCCAGGACCTCCGGGTCAACTCCGCGCCCTTGGGGGGAAACGCCCCGTGAATGACCTTGATGCCCTTGGTTTCCAGAAACTCGGCCACCGGCACGAAATCCCGGTCGGACGACACGAGCACCGCAATGTCGTAGTTGCCAGCCCAAGCAAGGCTGATCATGTCCGTTGCCATCCGAACATCGACGCCCTTCTCTTCGGTACCGCGCATGTCAGCGCCGCACGCGGGACAAGCGACGACCTCCTCATGGCACGCCGGACAACCGGGCGGCGACCGCTTTCTCTGTCGCGGGAGCATCGAAACTCTGACGCCGGAAAACGTGCTCACTTTCGTCGTCGCCCACCGATGCAGCTTCCGGTCCTTGTCTGACGCAGGATCGTAGGAACCGTAGAAATTCAACCCCTGATACTCGCTCGTCGCCGTCGCGTCGATAACTGCAACCGCCGCCACCGACAACGCAGGTCCGAGCTTTGACCAGTCCGTGCGGAAACTCCCGTCCACGTCTCGCATCGAGAGTGAGTAGTTCCAGAAGTCGACGAATACCCTTACGCGGTGGTGTTGGCCAACGGCGGAATCGTCAGGAGGCATATCGCAACGTACAAGAATACAGGGACGCACAAAGCGTCCCTGGGGTGATGATTACCGGACCCCGATTCCCCTGTCTGGGCGGTGATCCGGTGCGTCGTATTGCCTGTCATCATAGACCGAAACCGCCCCGCTGGGCAACCTTGCGGTGTCCGCTTTGCGTTTTGCGGCAGGTCATCCCTGCCGGCGCAGCGCGATCTGGGTCGACGTCGAGGTCATTGCCGCGGACCAAGTCAGGTGACGTTCGCGACGCATCCGTCCTGAATCGCGACGACGGCAGCCGGCCACGCAGCCCCGTCTGAAGGGGGCCTATCCTGTCAACGACCATCGAGAACTATAGAATTCTCGACACCCGTCGATGCGCTCAGGTCCAGCACCGGATCTCTTGTCCAGATCTTGATGGAGAGGAAGATGCTGGCCGTCGATGTCCGGGATGACACCGTCGTCTTCTACATCAACGACGCCCGCGTCGCCGAGCTCCCCCGCGCACAGCTTCCGCTGAACGGCGTGATTGGGTTGCGCGCCGGCGCCGGACTCAGCCTGCACGTCACCGAGGTCGCGATCGGACCGAACCGCCGCGACGGTTGACGGGCTGGCGTCGCGTGCGACCGTGCAGGGCTGACTCCGTGCCATGGGCAACGCCAGATTGGCTTCGCAGCGCGCTATGTCCGATTCGGAATCCTGCGCGTGCCTACCACTTCGACCGGCATACCCACCTGCTGAAATCCCATTTGTGGGTCTCCGCCGTATTGAGACCAACGACGGTCGTACTGCTCGCGACCCATCAGAGCGACGTCATCAGTCTCGCCCTCATTGCCATCGTCGAGCCCAATTCCAAACGAGACGCCGCCCAGATCGGTGAGGATATAGCGATTATGGAGCCTTTCGCCGTCTGGCCTTTCGCTCAGCCTGCGCACCAGAACGCGCATTCCCTTTCTCGTAGCGGTTGCCAAACTTCTCCGCGGGTCCGCCTGGAAGCGTCATGGCATGGGATCAGAAGCGGCCCACGCGGAGTCGTCCGATGCCGCGCTGGAGTCCGCAAGAACCTCCGAAGCGCGCAGACTCAGGGAACCGACTCCATTTGAGCCAGCGCCCTCACCTGCTGCTCCATTTCTTGGAGCAGCTCAGTCATATGGGCCTGGCGCCAGGAAGCGGTGAGATCTGCGGTGAACGCCCGGTGAGCAAGGGTGGAGAAGAGTGTCTCCAACGCCTCCCGGCCTCTTCTGGTTCCACGTCGAATCGCGTCGATCTCTTTTTCTTGTCTGCAAACTGGGCCTGAAGTTCCACCGGAGGAATGCTTAGCTGAAGTCGACGCAGATTATCGGATTTGATGCCGGGGACGGTCTGGCCGGTGATCCCTGCGTCAATCTGTGTACGTGCAGCGTCCGAGAATCGAAGCGTTGCGTTGAGATACTCAGGGTGAATCGCGCTATTGACTTGGATACGGTAGACGTGCTTCGTGCAGATCGCCGGAGACGGCGTACCCGGAAACACGCACGATCTTCCAACTGTTCCCATGATCGTGATCAACACATCTCCGTGCTGGAGATCGAGCAACGTGTCCAGATTGTGGGTGAGCGGGTACGTCTCACCCAGCAAGGCGAGCCAAGCCTTGAGCGACTTCTCGGTCGCCTGCTGCGCGTGAAATCCCAGGACCTCGTCGGAGATGTCGTCCGAGTGGCGCATGACTCGAAGCGCCCCGACGTCCCGCTCGGCCGCGCGAAGCAGCATTCGGGCGCACTTAGGGTCGGTCATAGAGCACCGTCCCTTCCCTCAGCGCCCGCGCCAACACGTGGTTCAGTGAATCGCGCCAGTACTCGACATCGTCACGGGAGTAGACGAGAACGTCGGCCGGCACGACGAATTCGGCCAGGACGTGGTAGAGCCTGACCATTTCCCGGTGGCGGCTTCGCTCCGGACCGAACGGCTCGGCCTCCACGACGATGAGGTCGACATCGGAATCGATGCGATGGTCGCCCCGCCCGCGGGAGCCGAAGAGGATGACCTGTTCCGGATCGACCTCGTCGACTATCGCGTGGACCATCCGGTTGAGGAGATCGTCCGTAACTGTTGTCATTGTTCGACCTCGCGGAGCAGGTTCTCCAGTCCGACCGTGATCTCCTTCTCGATAGCCAGCACCTCCCGGATCAGATCGACAGGATCCTCGTCGGGAACTGGATCGGCCACGTGCGGCTTGTAGCGCGAGGCGGCGAGGTTAAAATCGTTCCCGGCGATGGCATCGAACGGCGCCCACCAGCAAACCGGCTCGTCACTGCCCGCGTCAAGCAGAGCGCCAGCCTGATCACCGGGTGGTCGTTCGAAGCTCGAAGCCTTGTAGTCAGCCCAAGACGCCAGAAGGCCGGGGATCTCGTTCTTCTCGGGCGTCTCCGGCCTGCCGCCGCCCTGGATCTTGCCGGGATCGTAGCCGTCGTTCTTGATCTCGCAGAACCAGGCATGTTTCGTGGCCGGCCGACCGTCGTCGTGATCGGTTGCCGGTCTGCGGAATACGAGGACCGAGGTCTTGACGCCGGCGTACGGCTTGAAGACCCCCGCCGGAAGCGACACGACAGCCAGCAGTTCGAATTCGCGGAGCAGCTTCTCGCGCAGGCTCTTGTGCGCCTTCGCTGTAGCGGGCGAAGAGGCGGTCGACGACATCGATGAGAAACCCAGCGGTGCCGCACGCCGGGTCGTAGACGGAGTCGCCGAGATCGGGATCGACCATTTCGACCATGAAGGCCCGGATCTGGCGCGGCGTGCGGAACTGGCCGTTCAGCGCCGACTGGCCGAGATGCGTGAGCAGGTACTCGAAGATGAGCGGGTCGTCGTCCACCTGCGACAGGATCGCCTGCTGCCAGTCACTGACGTATTGCTCCTTGTCGACGCGCTCCCCCTCCGGGCCGACTTCAACGTAGGTGACGGCTTCGAGCCATTCGTCTTCGAGACCGAGCTCCACGAGCTGGCGGGGAAGCGTCGGCGGATTGTCTGGGCCAGCGGGGACGCGGCCGCCGGTTCCGGCGGGATTCATCTCGCGTTTCTCGCTCGCGGTCGGGTCGAAGCAAGCAACGAGGCGGACGCCTGGAGGCCGGAGCGGCCTGTTCTTCGACCCCGGTCCGAACACCAACTGTCACGGTCGGGAAGGTCGGTCAGCGACTTGCCACCCTGGACCGGCTGCATATGCGGCAGACTCCGCCTGACCGCCGTCATTTCATGCGGCACGCGGCTTGACTTCCTCGTCGATCGTCCGGCGCAGCGTGCGCTCGGCGATGTCGAGATCATAGCGGGTCTGGAGGTTGACCCAGAACTGCGGCGAGGTACCAAAGTAGCGTGCGAGCCGCAGGGCCGTGTCCGCACTGACGGAGCGACGGCCGCGCACGATGTCGTTCAGGCGCGGGCGCGGGACGTTGAGGGCCCGGGCGAGCGCGTACACGCTCAGGTTCAGCGGCGTCAGGAACTCGTCGCGCAGAAACTGGCCGGGATGCGCCGCCGGCAGTCGTTGGCCCGACATGACGTCCGAGAACTCAACTGCACGGCGGTCGACATCCTCACGACTGATGGTCATGGTCCACTCCTTTAGTCGTATTCGACGCTCCAGGCTTCACCCTTGCGCCACACAAAGCAGATGCGCCACTGATCGTTGATACGAATCGCGTGTTGGCCACGACGGTCGCCGCTCAAGACCTCCAAACGGTTTCCGGGCGGCGCACGCAGATCGTCAAGCAGGACGGCCGCATCGATCGCCAGGAGCTTCGATCGCGCGCGCGGCTGAATCTGCGCCGGCAAGCGGCGAACGGCATGACCGGCAAAGACGGCTGCTGTCCGCTTGTCGACAAAGCTCCTGACCACGAACAAGCGTAACGTTTATCGTTACGTTCGTCAAAACCGATCGGATCAGCTCCATGACGGATCCCCGGTCCCCTGCAATCCGCGCCTGTCTCGGAAATGACCACGTGCGCCAATACCGACCTGGGTGTCACGGTTCACCCAATAGTTCCCACTCGTGGTCCCTGAAATCTCCTCACCTTGTTTACTGAGGAGTGGAGGCTGGATGCGGGGCACGACGATGATCGCCCCTGAACATCAAGGTCTCAGGGATGTCAAGGTGGTGGGACGGGACCGGTGGGAGGCAATTGACCGTCGGTCGGGGGCGGGCGCGTCACACTGCGAAGGAAGACGCGGGTCTCATTGCCGCCCAATGTCATCGCCACGCCGCGGCCTGCGTTTCAGCACCCGCCGCAGTTCGTTTTCCGTCGTGATGATGTGCTTGTTGCGATGCAACTCCGGGTGCTTCTGACTCGGTGTGTAGCCGGTCGGCTCGCCGGTAGTCTTGTTCACGATCCACGAATGGCGCGCATCTTTAGCCTCCAGGTGCCGGCTGACCCCGCGCGCCGACTCGCCGATTACAGCGCCGACTGCACCATACGTGCAGCGGACCCGCTCGCGATTGAGGCAGTCTAGAATCAAGTGCAACGACATTCGTCAGACCCTCTGCAGCGGCACGTTCGGCGCGCGGCTACGGCGGTAGACCTTTCTCGTGTCCGAATGCCGGAGCGACGGCCGCGCACGAGAGCATCGAATCGCGCCCGCTACACCCGCCGATAGTCTGCGCGCCAGTTTTTGATCGCCTGCTTGATCGTCTTCGAACCGGCGTGCTCGTCGAGCGCCATGCGCGTCAGGGCCGGCAGCTCGTCGTCGCCGGCGAAGCGGAGGGCGACGACCTGCGAGGTCGACAGGTCGGTGATACGCGGCTTGAGGTCGTCGGGCAGGAGGCGCTCCATGCGCAACCGTTCCTCAAGGTGAATGACGCGGTCCTGCGCCTTCAGCGCATTGCCGCGGGCAAAGAGCGCCACCAGCACCAGCGCGAATGCCGTGCCGACGCCGTTCACCGCGGCGAACGTGAGTCCATCGCCGAGCGTGGCGATGGCCGCCGCGAGGTTGATCGTCAGCAGCGGCAGCACGACGTAGTGGAACAGCGGCACGACCCTGGAATGGTTCGCGTAGGTCTGTGGGCGTTTTTCGGACATCGTTGCCTTTCATGTGAGCGCGTTGCAGGTGATCTGCCCCCTGAATCGGAGCCAGCCGGAGCATATCAAACGGAGTCCCCGGGACTCTGGACGTTGGCCGGGGGCCGCTATCTGCGCTGGTTCATCACCATTCGGACCGCGATCCGGATCTCGGAATCTGTAACTCCCGCCATTCTGAACGCCGCGATCGTCTCGCCCAGTTTCGTCAGCACCCACCGGTTCAGATCGACCGCGCTGGTCGTCGTGGCATCCGGGTGCACGAACGTGCCGCGGTATCCCCTGGTCTGGATGACCGAGTCACGCTCCAACAGACGATAGGCTTTCGCCACCGTCTTGTTGTTGAGTTCCAGGTCGTGCGCAAGCTGTCGAATCGACGGCAAGGGATCTCCGGGACGCAATGTCCCACTGCGCACCGCACGTTTGATCTGGGTAATCAACTGCGCGAACAGGGGGACCACATCGTCGATGTCGATGACCAGTTCCATGAGGCTTATGTACCATATGTAGTATGTCGTTACAGGGTACAACAGGAACACCGATAGATCCAGTGGAAGGTGAGCGGCGCCGGAACCCGGTCAGGCGGATGTCCGTGACGGCGGAACGGGCAGGCGCCGGATGAACGTCACGCCTCAGTCCTGCTCCGCCCGGCGACGGCGCCCGCGCGCCGCGGCGGCAGGCGTCCGCTCGGTCGTTGGGCGGGTCCCGCGGGCCGGCAGTCGGCCGGCCTGTTGCAGCGCGCGCCGCAGGAGGAAATCGATCTGCCCGTTGACACTGCGCAGCTCGTCCCCGGCCCAGCGATGCAGCGCGGCGATGATCTCCGGGTCGGTGCGTAACAGAAAAGGTTTGCGTCCAGCCATTCGCACCACCGCACTGCACCTGCGGGTTGCGGTTGCCCTCGTCCAGCAGCCTGGCTACTGGTGCAGGGTGCCCGTGTTGAGTACCGGCTGTGTGCCCTTGTCGCCGCACAGCACGACGAGCAGATTGCTCACCATGGCCGCTTTCCGCTCTTCATCGAGTTCGACGATCTGCCGGCTGGACAGTTGATCGAGCGCCATCTGCACCATGCTGACGGCGCCCTCGACGATCTGGCTGCGGGCCGCGATGATGGCGCCCGCCTGCTGGCGCTGCAGCATCGCCGACGCGATCTCAGACGCGTAGGCCAGGTGCGTGATTCGCGCCTCGAGCACCTCGACGCCGGCCTTGTGGAGCCGGCCCTGAATCTCGGTTTTCATCTGGCCGGCGATCTCCTCCGTGTTGCCGCGCAGGGAGATCTCTTCCCCTTCATGCGTGTCGTAGGGGTACTGGGTCGCCAGGTTGCGGATCGCCGACTCGCTCTGGACGTGCACGTAGTTGACGTAGTCGTCCACTTCGAAGCTGGCCTCGGCGGTGTCGACCACCCTCCAGACGACGACGGCGGCCATCTCGATCGGGTTGCCTTCCGTATCGTTGACTTTCGAGCGCTCGGTCTCGAAGTTGCGCACACGCAGCGAGACGCGCCGCTTCGTGTAGAACGGATTGGCCCAGCGCAGACCCGGGTTGCTGGCGGTGCCCACATAGCGGCCGAACAACTGCACCACCCGCGCCTCGTTGGGGTTGACCACGAAGAGGCCCACCATCAGGAAGATGATGACCGGGACCAGAACGATGTTGATCACCCCGCCGATCGACACCTGACTGTCCTGCCTGACGTCCATGAGGAACAGCGTGATGTCGAGCGCGAGCGCGGCGAGCAGGCCGAGCAGCACGAGCAGGCCCGGCAAGGCGGTGAACGGCTTTTCCTTGATCATGAATGCGCCTCCTGATTGATTTCACTCTTATATCATAGTGATATCACATTTCACAAGCACGGATCGATCATCCGCGTGTCGGGCGAGTGGCTCGCGCGCCAGCGGGCCGTGGGACCGGCGTACGCGGATGGCTGCTCCGCGGATATCATGTCGGTGCGCCCGTGCGGCGCGCTCACGATCGAGTCGGAGACCCCCGGATCGACGGCGCGAGGAATCACCGATGCCATCTCCCACTGCCCAGATTCCGTCCCCGTTCCGGTTCCGCGCGGCGCTCTGGATTCTGGCGGCGGCATCCTTGCTCGGCGGCGCGCCGGCGGCGGCGCAGCACGGCGCGACCGGCGGCGAGTGGCGCACCTGGGCGGGCGACCTCGGCGCGACGCGCTATGCACCGCTCGATCAGATCGACGCCGGCAACTTCGGCGACCTGGAGGTCGCGTGGCGCTTCAGGACCGACAACCTCGGGCCGCGCCCCGACTTCAACCTGCAGTCGACACCGCTCGTCATCGACGGCGTGCTCTACACCACCGCCGGCAGCCGGCGCGCCGTCGTCGCGCTCGACGCCGCAACGGGCGAGCACCTGTGGATGTATCGCCTTGACGAGGGGGAGCGGGCCGAGCGGTCGATGCGGCGACTGTCGGGCCGCGGCGTCGGGTACTGGACGGACGGCGCCGGCGATGAACGGATCTATTTCGTAACCATCGGCTATCAACTCGTCGCGCTCGACGCCGCGACCGGCTGGCCGGTCCGGGACTTCGGCGCCGGCGGCGTCGTCGATCTCAAGCAGAACAACGACCAGGACCTCGACCCGGTCACGAGCGAGCTGGCCTGGAACGGCGCACCGGTGGTGGCCGGCAACGTCGTGCTCGTCGGCGCCGGAGGCCGCCCCGGGGGCTCGCCGCCGAGCCGCGCCACCGCCAAGGGCTACGTGCGCGGCTTCGACGCTCGCAGCGGTGAGCGGCTCTGGATCTTTCACACCATTCCGCAACCGGGCGAATTCGGTCACGACACCTGGGCGGATGGCTCCTGGGAGTACACCGGCAACACCGGCGTCTGGACGCAGATGACCGTCGACGCCGAGCTGGGCATCGCCTACCTGCCGGTCGAGATTCCGACCGGCGACTACTACGGGGGGCATCGACGAGGAGACAACCTGTTCGCCGAGAGTCTGGTCGCGGTGGACATCGAGACCGGCGAGCGCCTCTGGCACTTCCAGTTCGTGCATCATCCGATCTGGGACTACGACGTCCCCTGCGCGCCGATCCTCGCCGACATCACGGTGGACGGCCGCACGATCAAGGCGATTGCGCAACCGACCAAGCAGGGCTGGGTCTATGTCTTCGACCGCGTGACCGGTGAGCCGGTGTGGCCGATCGAGGAACGGCCGGTGCCGGCCGGCGACATCCCGGGCGAGACCTATGCGCCGACGCAGCCGTTTCCCACGAAGCCGCCGCCGTTCGAGCGGCAGGGGTTCGAGCTCGACGAAATCATCGACCTGACGCCGGAAATCAGGGCCGAAGCGCTGCGCATCGCCCAACAGTACCGGACCGGTCCGATCTTCACGCCGCCGATCACGCGCGGAGATGGGGACAAGTTCGGGACGTTGTTCGTCCCCAACGGGGCCAACTGGCCAGGCGGGTCCTTCGACCCGGAGACCGGCATCCTCTATATCTCGTCGCACACCCTCAGCCGTGTGCTCGCGATGCGCAACGACCCGGCGCGCTCGGACATGGACTACATCAACGGACCGGCCCGGGGGCCGGGGATGACGGTGCAGGGACTACCGTTGATGAAACCGCCATGGGGACGGATCACGGCGATCGATCTGAACGAGGGCGAGATCGTCTGGCAGGTCGCCCACGGCGAGACACCGGACTGGATCAAGGAGCATCCGGCGCTGCAGGGCGTCGATATTCCGCGCACCGGGCGGGAGGGACCGGTCGGGACGCTGACGACGAAGACGCTCGTCATCTCGGGCGAAGGGGGGCGGCAGGCGGCCGAGGGCGGGTTCATCACGACCCCCGACGGCCGGCGCGGCGCGATGCTGCGCGCCTACGACAAGGCGACGGGCGAGAACGTCGCCGCAGTCTACATGCCGGCGCCGCAGACCGGCACGCCGATGACCTACGTGCTCGACGGCCGGCAGTACCTCGTGGTAGCGACTGGTGGCCGGGACGTGCCGGCCGAACTGCTGGCGTTCACGTTGCCGGACGGAAACTGAGGCTCGCAACTCGAAGACCACCGTTGCCGGACGACCGCCCGCGGGTGCCCGCGCACCGCTCCGTCGAGACGATTACCCCGTCGCCGCCGCGGGCCGCGGTTGGCGCAACAGCCAGACCAGCGCACAGCCGGTTACGGCGCCGTACATGATCCCGAGCGCGGCCCAGCCGGCGTTCGCGGTCAGCGCCGCGTCCATGACGGCGGACAGCAGCCCGACCCCGGGGCCGGCGGCAACCCAGCCCGCGGCGCTGGCCGCCACCCACCAGCCCGCCCTTGTCACCCGCCGCCGCAACACCAGCCATTGCAGCACCCCGACCAGGGGCCCGAACAGACCCGCCCCGACGACCCAGCCGGCGTCCGCGCCCACGACCGCGCCGCCGGCGAAGATGACCACACCGCCGATGAGTGCGCCGAGCGGGCCGGCCGCCATCCACCCGCCCGCTCGGGCCACGTGCCGCCGCAGCACCAGCCATTGCAGCACGCCGGCCAGGGTGCCGCCGGCGGCCACACCGGCGTACCCGGCCACGATGATGTCCCCGGATCCGCCCGCGGCGACGCCCGCGGGGCCGCCCACGGCCCACCCGATCGTGCTGGCCAGCACCCACCCGAGCCACACGCGCCAATCCTTCGGCCGGCTCTGTCCCTTGCGCGCGGCACTTTGTTCATCGTTCATCGCAGACTCGCTCCATCGATGAACCGGGTGCGCGTGTTCGCATCCCGGTCGTCGAAGGCGTACTTCATGGTCTGACCTCTTTCAGCGAAAGGTGTTTTCGACGCGCACCGATTTCTTGAAGTACAGCGTCCAGGCCAGCGCCCATCCCAGCGAAACGGACACGATGACCGAGAGCGTCCCTGCTACGGCGCGCAGCTCCTCCCCGCGCAACGGCGGCGTGTCCTCGCCGCTCATCGGAAACATGATCACACTGATGGAACGCAGCGTCATCAACACCGCGGCAGTCCACAACGCCGCGATATTCCAGCGCGGCGCCCTCGGGGATTTCATGAGAATGAGGAGCAGGGGAATCGCAAGCACGATGAAGATCGCGAGCATGAGCACAAGGGGATACTCGAAGAACCACCCGGACAGACCCATCGCATAGACCGTCAGGATCGGGATTGAACCGACGATGTAGACCAGCAGCCAGCCAGTTACGCCCTTCACACTGTCTCGTACCATCGGAACCTCATCTTCAGCGTTCATTGCCGGCTTCCGCCAGCGATGAGCCGGGCGCCCGTTTCCGCTTCCCGGTAGTCGACGAATTCGCGCGTGACCGTCACGTCGAACCCGCCGAGCGCCGTCGTGACGCGTCCGGTCGTCGTCACCCGCGCCGGCAGCCAGACGCCGCCGATCGGCGCCATGTCGGCCGACGACTCGAGACCGTCCACCCGCAAGAGCCACCGGAACGGGAGAAAATCGAGCCCGGGGTTGTCGAAGGTGAACTTCACGATCTGATGGACCTCGGGATCGACCCAGTAGGTGACGAGCGAGGTCTTGTTGAACCCGTGGTTCATCCGTGCGTCGAACCCCTGGTCCACCTGCGCGGTCGGGTAGTACTCGATCCGCACGGCCTCGCGTTCGGCCACGGTCTCGCGGCCGGCGAAGTAGTAGCTGCCCGGCTCGAACGGGAACTCCGTGAAGTAGTAGGTGTCGGCCAGGAACCGCGGCTCGATGTCCTCCCCGTCGCTACCGGTGCGCCGCCGCTCTTCCTCGCGCAGCCACGCGTCTTCGTAGGCGCGGCGCCGCGTTTCGTCGATCTCGACGCCATCGACCTGCACCGGACGGCGCACCGCCACGCCGTCGCGGACGTACCATGCATACTCCCACCGCCGCTCGGAGAGCGGCAGTTCCAACGGCGCCTCGAACTCGAGGGTAAGGATCTCGCGCAGGATGAAGTCGCCCAGCCGCCGCCACGAGGTATCGCGGTTGTCGAACACCCGCTTCATGAAACGGTCGACGTCGTTGCCGCCTTGCGTGGTCTGGCTGCCCGCGCCGGGCTGCGCCGCCGCCGGCGGAGACGCGACCACGGTCGCCAGCACAAAAGCGAGCGGCACCAGGCGTCTCGTCCACCGGTGGCTGGCGAGACGAACGTGAGCCGTGCACGTGCGTCCGCATCGTTGTCCGTTGAACGCCACGACCGGGTTGGCCGTCAGGTGGGCGACTTCGGAATCCATGGGACGCTCCGGTGTCAGACTGCGCACGACACCGAACAAAGCACAGGTGATGCCAACCGGCGGTCGTTCGCCCAAGTGCTTGTCATGGAGTCAGTTGAGACGTTCAGACGCGGGCGGACAGGCGGGACGCGCCCTGCGGATCGGACACTGAGTGTCATGCGGTGTACATCTGGTGTGCGCGCGCGGCCGGTCAGACACGAGCGTTGAACGACGGCGGCGCCGCCTCCCGCGAGTCGCCTCGCGGCCCGCAGCGTCGCGCGGTCAGGACCGTGGTCCGGTCCCGGTCGTCAGCCGCTCGAGCAACGCAGGGTCGACGGCGCGCTTGACCGTGCGCCGGTCGAGCTCCAGACGCCGGGCGGTTTCCTGGTAGCTGCCGGTGTGCGCATAGACCAGTGTGCAGTACTGTCGGACGAGTTCCTTGGCGCTGACGCCCCCCTCGCGCAACGCCTCGCCGAGTTCGACGCCCGGACCGTCCGCCGGAGCGGCAGGCGGGCGATACCGCTTGCGTACGAGCACGTTCCGGACGCACTGCTCCAGTTCTCTGACGTTGCCGGGCCACGCGTAGTCGGCGCCGAGGTCCCGATCGACGCAGGCCAGCACCTCGTCGGCCAGGTCGGCAGCTTCGTCCGCACCCACCACCCGCTCGCTGACGAACACCACGAGGTGGCGCAGCTCGCCGGGCGAGTCGCGAAGCTGGTCGCGAAGCGACGGGGTCACGATCAGATCCGAGCAGAGCCGGTAGTAGAGGTCCTCCCGGAACCGACCGGCGCGCATTTCGGCCTCGAGATCGCGGTTGGTCGAGGCGATCAGCTTGCCCTGGAAGTTGCGCGGCGTGGTCTCGCCAATGCGCTGAAACTCGCGCGTCTGCAGCACCCGCAACAGCTTGACCTGGATCGACGCGTCGATCTCGCCGATCTCGTCGAGCAGCACGGCACCGAGCGGCGGACACGCTTCCAGCCAGCCGACGCGGTCCTCCAGCGCCCCGGTGAACGCGCCCTTCCGGTGCCCGAACAGCTCCGACTCGATGAGCGTCGGCGACAGCGCCGACAGATTCAGCGCGTGGAAGGCCCCGTCGAGATCGGCGACGAACGTTTCGCGGTCGGGGTCGAACGGAATGTAGCGCGAGAGCGCGATGGCGCGGGCCACGAGCTCCTTGCCCGTGCCCGAAGGTCCGGTCACCAGCGTGGTGACATCGTGCATCCGGCGGAAGAGCGAGCGCTGGTAGCGTCGCATGTCGTGCGTGAAGATCGATTGCCACACGGCGGCGCGCAGGTTGGCCGCGGGACGCGACCCGCCGACGAGATGACTGAAGATGAGGTCGAAGGCGCGGCGGATCTGGTAGAAGCAGGCGAAAAGGTGCGGGGCGTCCCCGCTGCCCGGCAGACGGACCCCGTCAATCGCCAGGAAGTGCCGCACGTCGCGGCAGAAGCGCTGGTAGCACTTGAGCCGGCGCCGGCCGCGCGCGGGATCGACGTGTACCTGGTGCAACTCATCCGCGTAGCGCAGATACAACGCGGTGACCACGATGTAGGCGTATAGCGCAAGCTCCCCGGCGGTCGCGGACCGCGAGCGCAGCAACCGCTCCCGGATGTCCCGCGCCACCCGCTCCGAGACGGCGCCCAACTGCTTCATGGCCGGGTTCTCCGCGTCGGGCCGCAGACTCCAGACCGCGCCATGCGGCACGTATTGCGCGCCGAGCACCGTGCGTTCCAGATCGATGAACTCCGGGTCGAACGGATTGCAGTGGGTCAGACGCGCCAGCGCTTCGATGGACTGACGCTCGTCGGGCCGGAACAGTGGCATGCGGATACCCGCTGAGTCGTCACCACGGGCTGTGGGGCGATGGACATGAAATGTACGCCGATGATCACTTCGTGTCAACAGATCGGCAGCGATCACCGTGTGTCCGGCACCGTGTCGGGGGGCTGACCCCCGTGGCGCCGCTACTGCGGCCAACCACCGCTGCTCGTACTGCCTCGCCGGAGTCGAGCCCCGGGGGCTGCCGCCCGGCGCGGGCCCGGCGGAAGTCCAGCCATCTGCCGTGGATTCGCCGTAAGATCGCAACAGGCCGTCAGCCACCCTGGCGGTTCAGGAGACATGCCGCGCGCCAGGAGCCAGCGTATGACCAGACACCCCCGTATCGCCGCCGCCGCGCTCGCGGCGGTTTGCATCGTGGTCGTCGCCGCGGGCGAACAGCCCCGGGGCGGACAATTCGCGGGCGTCGAGCTGACGACCGTGCCCGTGGCGGGCAACGTCCACATGCTGCAGCGCCCGGGCGGAGGCGGCAATGTCGGCGTCTTTGCCGGACCCGACGGCGTGTTGCTCGTCGATTCCCTGTTCGCGCCGCTGGCCGAGCGGCTGGTCGACGCCGTGCGGCGCGTCTCGGCCGGCGAGATACGCTTCCTGATCAATACCCACGTGCATCCCGACCACATCGGCGGCAACGCACCGCTGGCCGGACGGGACGTCCTCATCTTCGCGCACGACAACGTCAGGGTGCGTGCGCTCGAACAGCTCCGCTTTCCGCGCGGCGGCGGACGCTTCGCCCCGCAGCCGCCCGACGCGGCGCGGCCGGTCGTGACCTACAACGACGCCGTGAGCTTTCACTTGAACGGCGAGGAGGTGCGCGCGTTTCTCGCGCCGGCGGCCCACACCGACGGCGACACCTTCGTCCACTTTCCGGATTCGGATGTGCTGCACCTGGGGGACGTCTTCCGCACCACGAGCTATCCGGTCGTCGACGTCTACAACGGCGGTTCGGTGGCGGGAACGATCGAAGCGCTCGAGACCGCGATCGCCATCGCGGGACCGGACACCAGGGTGATTCCGGGCCACGGTCTGCGCGTGGTGGGGCGCGAGGCGATGATGGAATTCCGCGACATGATCGTCGACATCCGCGACCAGGTGCGGGCGCAGATCGCCTCGGGCCGCACCCTGGAGGAGGTCATGGCCGCGGCGCCCACGGCCGCCTACGACGCCCAGTGGGGACAGGAAGCGTCCTGGACCGCGAACGACTTCGTCCCGATCGTGTTCTACGAGCTCGGCGGCGGGGCGCTGTTCGTCCGCTGACCCGGACCCGAACGACGGCAGGTCGGCGCGCGATGCGGCGCCCCGCGCGCTATTTCAACTCCCTGGCGGCGGCCAGTTCTTCGAACCGCGTCCCGGCCAGGATGCCCACCATGGAGTAGTTGCCTTCGTGGCAGGCGTACTCGAACAACGGCGCGTCGGTTCGCCGCATCGGCATCGACGCCGTCCAGGGGCTCGACCACGTCTCCGGATCGGTCACCGTGAACGTGTATTCGAGCGTGTCGCCGTCGACGCGCCTGAGGCGTTCGACCAGCGTCATGTTGGCGGTCGTCCCCATGCCGGCGCCCGCGGAGCCCAGCGGAATCCACCGGCGCTTGTCGTTGAAGTTCGCGGTCTCGATGACGAGGGTGTCGCCCTCCCATCGGCCACGGGAGTCGCCCGACCAGAGACGCACGTCCGCGTCGAGCGCGGGACGGCCATCGAGTGGCACGACGCGGGGCGTGTGCACCATCTCCGTGTAGATCACGACGTGGTCCGGGGTCTGGAAGAGCTGCATGTTCTGGTTGTAGGCGAGCGGCGTGATCGGCGGACCGGCGTTGAATCCCACGATGCACCGATCGGAGGTGTTCCGGTCCACGTAGGAGTCTGCGGCATGCGCTTCCAGGTACTCGCGCCGCGCGTCCGTGCGCTGCTGCCCGACCGCTGACAGGTCCGGCAGTCGCCCGTTCGGCGGGTCCACGATCAGCGACGTGCGTCGCGTCTCGATCGGCTTCGTCCCCTGGTCCATCCAGAAATTGTTGTAGCCGCCGACGCTGCCGCCGGCCTCGGTTCTGCGCGCCTCCGCGTCCCACAGGCGGATCGCCCGGTCAACCGCATCCTGTTCGAGGCTCGCCGCCTCCTCCTCGGTCAGGAACTCCTGGTCACCCCGATCCTCCGGGCGTTGCAGGGGGGTGATGGTGCGGAAGTCCCAGATGCCCTGCAGGTCGGGCTGTCCCCAGGCCGTGCGGGGCGCCGCCGGGGCGTCCGTGGACTGGCCGGCCGCCAGCATGGGAGCCAGCACCAGACCCGCGATCACCGTGCACACCGTCACCAGACGTCGATGACTCATCTGCGTCTCCTCCTCGCGATCTCGATACTCGTGCGAACCTGCCCATGATGGCCCCGGACACGGCCCGCGCGCAAGCGTACGACCTGACGTATCGGCAACAGGGCACGCAGCCTGCACCTGTGTTCCGTGCGCGTGGGTTCCGAACCCTCCGCCGTGGCCGCTTGAGCTGCCATCCGGGCCCGGTGCCGTGCGTGGATTCCGAACACCTGAACGCCGTCGACGACGGTGCGCTCGACGAGGTCCGGGCGTTCGTCGCGTCAGGCGTTGGCGCACCATCGCCGGCATCGCTTTCGTGCATGGAGATTGCCAACATACAATGCGCCGTGCGCGGCTTCTTCCCGACCACCGGCGGCGCGCCCCGCTTCGCGCTGTCCCGCGGGTTGTTCCTCAGGCTGCTCGGCCTCGTCTACTTCGTAGCGTTCGCCTCGCTCGCGCCCCAGATTCTGCCCCTGGTCGGTACGGACGGCCTGCTGCCCGCCGCCGACTACCTTGGGCGCGCATACGACCTCGGGGGCCGTGATGCGTACGTGCAACTTCCGACGCTGCTCTGGATCCAACCCGGCGATGCGATCATCAGCGCACTGTGCTGGATCGGGATGGCGTTGTCGGCCGCCGCGGTCGCGGGCGTCGCCCCGATTGCGACGTTCGCGGCGCTGTGGGTCTGCTACCTGTCGCTCACGGTCGCCGGCCAGGACTTCCTGTCGTTCCAGTGGGACACGCTGCTCCTCGAGACCGGCCTGCTGGCCATCCTCTATTCGCCGCTGGGCTGGTGGCCGCCGATCGAGACCCGGCGTCCGCCGAGCGCCGCCGCGCGCTGGCTCGTCTGGGGCCTCGCGTTCAAGCTGACCTTTCTGTCCGGCGTCACGAAGCTGCTGAGCGGCGACGCGACCTGGTGGGGCTTGACGGCGCTGGAGTTCCACTACGAGACGCAACCCATCCCGACCTGGGTGAGCTGGTACGCGCACAACACCCCCGACTGGTTCGGTGTGCTGTCGGTCGGCGTGATGTTCGTCATCGAGCTCGCGGTCCCCTTCGTCATCTTCGTGCCGGCGCGCTTCCGCCGCGTGCGGGCCGCCGGCTGTGCGCTGCTCTGCCTGCTGCAGGGATTGATCGCGGTCACCGGCAACTACGGCTTCTTCAACCTGTTGACCGTCGTGCTCTATCTCTCGCTGCTCGACGACACGGTGATCGCCCGCGCGGCGCCGTGGCTGCGCGCGGCGCCGGGATTCCCCGCACGCGAGCCGGCGTCCGCGCCGCTGGCCGCGCGGCGGGCCGGCATGGCCGTCCTGGCGATGGGACTGGCGGTCCTGAGCGCGCTCACGCTGGTCCGCGAGATCCGGCGCCCGGCGCCCATGCCGGCCTGGTCAAGCACGCTGCTCGCCGGGGTCGCCCCGCTGCGGTCGGTCAACGGCTACGGTCTGTTCCGGGTGATGACGACCGAGCGGTCCGAGATCGTCGCCGAAGGAAGCGCGGACGGCCTGACCTGGACCGAGTACCCCTTCTCGTGGAAACCGGGCGCGCTCGCGCGGCGTCCCGGCTTCGTCCAGCCGCACATGCCGCGTCTCGACTGGCAGATGTGGTTCGCGGCGCTCGACCCGCGGGGGGAGGCCCACTGGCTGTTCGCCCTCGTCGACCGCCTCCTCGAGAACGATCCGCTGGCGCTTCGCCTCCTCGACGGCAATCCGTTCCCCGGCGAGCCGCCCGATGTCATCCGTCTCGTGATGTACCGCTACCGGTTCACGACGGCGGACGAAGGGACGAGCGGGGACTGGTGGGCGCGCGAGCTGGCCGGCTACCTCACCGAGCCGATCCCCCGCCGGCCATGACCGCTGCGGCGAGCGTCTCCCGGGACGGGCGTCGAACCTCACCGCGCCGCGCAGCGCCGGAGACGACGCCGGGGGGGCCACCGGCCGAACGGAGCACGGGATCGGCGCCGCTACGGCTATGACGGCGTAATCTCAGAAGCACGACCACGTCAGGGGAGACCGGATGAGCATGAACCGACAGCAACCGAATGCCCAACCAGCAACCGGCGGCGGGCCGGATCGCGCGGTCTCCGGCGTGCCTGTCGGAGCGCGTCTGGCGCGCCGCATGACGGGCAAGGGCAGCCTCGCCCGAACGGGCAAGGGCAGCCTGGTCTGGCCCTGACCACCGGTGTCTTGTCCGGGCTGTGGGGCTGGACGGCGGTCGTGCTGGGGTTGTACACCTGGGCCGGGTTTCTCGGGTGCACGAGCTATTTCGCCTCTCCGAGGGATGGCGTCGGCGGCCTGGCCGGGAGCGTCGCCACGAATCTGTCCGGCATCTTCTGGGCCATGGTCATCATGCGCAACTCGGAGAGCGCCGGCGCGGCGGCGCTGGGCTACGTGATCATCGCCATCGTCGCGTTCCTGATGTGCATCCAGGCGAAGCAGGCGTGGCTGGCCCACATTCCGGGCACATTCATCGGCGCGTGCGCGACGTTCGCCGCGGACGGGAACTGGCAGCTCGTCGCGCCATCGCTCATGATGGGTGGCGTGTTCGGTTTCGCGATGAAGACCTCCGGTCTGTGGCTTCATCGCAGACTGGCACCTGTCGCGCAATCCGTCCCGGGACCGGAATGACAGCCAGCGCTGAGACACCCGCGTGGCACCAAGCGGCGGATGGTCAGGCGCCGTCCAGCAGCCGGCGTGCACGGGCGGCGCGCGCGGGGACCGGATCGGCGATCACCGGCACTCGCGCCAGATCCTCGACATGTTGCGCCGGCAGCCCATGCTCGATCGCCCCCGCAACGACGAGATCGCGGTACCAGTCGAACGGCACGCAGGCCGCGTCGACATGCGGCTCACCGGCCACATACGTCATCGCCTCCACCGTACGGTCATCGGAGAGGCGCAGGCACATGGCGCGCCGGCTGTAGCCACCCGTATGCACGCCCTCCACCCTGTCGAGCCTGACGGCGTCGGCGTCCGTGATCTCGTACACCACGCCGAACGCCGCCGCGGCGTTGTCAATGGTCGCGATGAGCGTGCACTTGCCGGACCCGTCGGCCCCGACCTTGTGATACCGCACCACGAACCCCGGCGCCCGCGCGACCCCGCACGCAACGGCCGACGGCGCGCGCGACCGATCGGCCAGCCGCCGCGCCAGCATGTTCGAGCCGTACGCGAAGTACTTCATGTGCCGTTCTGCTCGCTGATGTCGACTCCGAACAGGCGCGCGCCCACCGACGAGTCAATCCGAAACGCGTGGTCGTGCCGCTGATCGCGGCCGCCGGCGTCGCAGAAGGCGCCGCCGACCGGCCGTCAGGTCACCGCCGCGGCGTCTTGACCGGCGGCGCCGGGCGTTCGGGCAGCGACTTCGGGTTCTCGCGCATCATCCGCAGCACCTCCTCGACCGCCCGTTCGAGTTGCGGATCGCGGCCCGCGATGACGGCGCGCGGGTCGTTCTCGACCTCGATGTCCGGCTCGACGCCGACGTTTTCGACGACCCAGCTTCCGTCGGCGCCGTTGGTGCCGAACTGCGGGACGTTCACCGACCCGCCGTCGATGAGCGGGCCATGGTTGGTGATGCCGATGACGCCGCCCCACGAGCGCTTGCCGATCAGCGGACCGAGCCCCGCCTCACGGAAACGGTACGGGAAGATATCGCCGTCGGACGCGGAGTCTTCGTCGAGGATGCAGACGAGGTGCCCGTGAAACGCGATGGCGGGATAGGTGTCCGGCGTGTCGTAGGTCCGTGCGAAGCGGGTGCCCAGGACGCTGCGTCCGAGCCGTTCGATCAGCATCTGCGACACGTTGCCCCCGCCATTGCCCCGCACGTCGATCACGAGGCCCTCCTTGCGGACCTGCCCGTAGAACCACTTGACGAACTCCTGGATGCCGTCGGCCCCCATGTCGGGCACGTGCAGATAGCCGACGCGGCCGGCGGTCAGCTCCGACACCGTGCGGCGGTTGGCCTCGACCTCGGTCAGGTAGCGCAGACTGCGCTCCTCGGTGACCGGGGTGAACGTCACTTCGCGCGCCCCGTCGAACACCGGCTCGGCATTCAGCGTCAAGCGGACCGGCCGGTCGGCCCGATGGCGCAGCAGGCGGTAGGGGTTGTCCGACCCGAGCAGCGCCTCGCCGTCAATCGCGAGCACATAGTCGCCGGCGCGCGCATCGACGCCGATCTCGGTGAGCGGCGCGCGGTAGCGCGGTTCCTCGTTGTGGCCGGCGAAGATCTCGCTGATGCGGTACCGGTCAGCCTGCGGGTCGCGCTCGAAGACGGCGCCCGGCAGGGCCACCTGCGGTCGGTCGGGCGTCTCCCAGTCGCCGCCGGCGATATAGGCGTGGCTGACATTCAGCTCGGCGACCATTTCGCTGATGACGTAGTTCAGGTCGGAGCGATGCGCAACATGATCCAGCAACGGGCGATAGCGGTCCCGCAGCGCCTCCCAGTCGTAGCCATGCATGTTCTCGACGTAGAAGAAGTCGCGGAACCGCCGCCAGACCTCGTCGAAGATCTGCGCCCACTCGTCGGCCGGCGCCCGGTCGACCATCAGACCGCCGGTCGACACCCGCGTCGCGTCGCCCCCGCCCGCCGGATAGACGTTCCACGCACCGCCTTCGCTCACCAGCACCTTCTCGCCGTCGCGCGAGACGGCGTACCCGCCGATGCCGCCGGCGATTGTCTCCGTGTCCCGATCGGCGAACGTGAAGCGCCTGAGCGACGACTGGACGTCACTGCTCCGCCCGTAGTACTGCGGGCCGGTGCGGATGACGAAGACGCTGTCGTCCGCGCCGCTCAACCCGATGTAGTTGTCGAACGGCAGCGGCAGGCGGACCACGCGATCGGCGAGCCCGTCGAAGTCGATGGCGATCGGCGCATCCGTGTCGTCCCCGTTCGCCCCGTCACCCTCGTCCTCGTCGCCCTCCGCCTCGTCGCCGTCGCCGCTCGAGGCCGCGTCCGGCTCCGCGTCCTCAGCGCCGGCCGCCGTCTCGTCGCCGTCATCGCCGCCGGTCACCTCCACCTCGTCGCTCTCCGGCGGCAGCGGGTGCGCCACGTCCCGGCGGAGGGCCAGCGCGTAGACGCCGGTCTCGCGATCCACCAGGTAGTTCCATTCGAACGACCCCAACTGCGGCGCGAACTGCCGGTCCGACAGGTAGTAGAGATAGTCGCCGTCCGGATCCCAGGCCGGGTTCCACTCGTGGAAGTACTCGCCGGTGACGCGATGCAACCGGCGCTCGGCGAGGCTCCAGACGTAGACGGAGCTGAACGCGGTCGGGTCGGTCATCGAGAACGCCAGGTAGCCGCCGCGTGGCGACCAGACGTAGTCGCGAAGCTGACCGCGCGCCTCGTCGGCGACATCGATGATCGCCCGCGTCTCGACGTCGAGAACGTAGAGCTTGCCGTCCTTGTCGCTGAAGGCCAGGTGCTCACCGTTGGGCGACCACTCCGGCGCGTAGCGCATCGCCTGTCCGCCGGTCGTGAGCTGCTCGGGCTCGCCGGAGCCGTCCTGCGCGACGAGGTAGATCTCGTCCTCTCCCGTCGCGTCCGACACGTACGCGATGCGGGCGCCGTCCGGCGACCAGCGCGCCCACTTGTCGTGCGCCGACGAGCTGCGCGTCAGGTTGCGGGTGGGCCCGTTCTCGATCGGCGCCGTGAAGACGTCGCCGCGCGCCACGAAAAGCGCGCGCTCCCCTTTCGGGCTGAGTTCAGCGTCCTCGATCAGATCGGCCGCCGCCACGCGTGACGGCCGCATCGCGAGGCCGTCGTCCGGTACCGTGATGGCGATCGGGCGCGACGCGCCCTGGTCGATCGAGTAGATCTCCAACTCGCCGTTCAGCTCGTAGACGATTCGATTGGCGCCGTCGTCCCCCGGCCAGCGCACGTCCCATGTGCCGCTGTCCGTAAGCTGCACCGTCTCCCGCGAGCCGAGGTCGTAGCTGTAGAGGTTGAGCGTGCCGCTCCGATCCGAGGTGAAATAGATCGCGTTGCCGATCCACATCGGGTCCCGGTCGGCGCGCCGATGCGTCGTTACGCGTTCGACCAGGTGGGTCTCGCGATCGAAGATGTAGAGTTCCTGCGCCCAACCCCCCTCGTATCGCTTCCAGCTCCGGAAGTCCCGGAACAACGGGGAATACACGACACGCGTCCCGTCGGGCGACAGGTCGCCGGCGCCCGACTCGGGCATCGGCAGCGGAATCGGCAAACCGCCCTCGGTGGACGCGAGAAACAGCCGGCTATCGGAAAGATCGGTGCTGTAGCGGAGCGATCGGAACAGCACGGCGCGTCCGTCGGGCGACCAGTCGTAGACCTGGTTGTCGTAGCCCCAACGCGGCGCCAGCGGGCCGCGCGCCGGATACCAGGTGAGCTGCCGCGGCACGCCGCCGGCGGCGGGGATGACGTAGACCTGCTCGTCGCCGTCGTACTGCCCGGTGAACGCGATACGAGACCCGTCAGGCGAGAACCGCGGAAAGAGCTCCAGTCCCGGATGGGCCGTGAGCCGGGTCGCCAGTCCCCCCGCGGTCGACGCCAGCCAGAGATCGCCCGCGTAGCTGAAGACCACGCGGTCCCCGTGAAGGTCGGGGAACCGCAACAGTTTCGTCTGCGCGGCAGCCGGCGCGGTCGCTGCCAGCGCCGCGACGCACAGCGTCAGCGCCACGATAATTCGTCGGACCATCTCTCCTCCTCGCTCGAGTGCACGACCGTGGGCTCGCGTCCTGCCGCCTTCAGACGATACGCCAAACGTGGTCGTCTCGCCGCCGGCCCGGCCCGCACCGCCCGCGGCGTGCTCACGTCAGTCTCGAATCACATGGATCATTCCCGGCCCAGGCGGATCGCCTCTTGGGAAACGCGGCTACCTCCGCAAGGTGCGATCGACATACGCCCGAACGGCCGCCTGCACGCGGGGCGACATCCACGCCTCGAGCACGTCCTCGTCAAGCGACCGCATGTCATGCATGACGCGATCCCGGCTCGGCTGGCGGATGAGACGCTTCGTGAGTGCGAACGACGCGGGCGGCAACGATCCGAGACGCGCCGCCACCTGCACGGCGCGATCGACCACCGCGTCCGGGGCGGCCAGCTCGTCGGCGAAGCCGTTGGCGAGCGCCTCGCCGGGGGCGCAGGTCAGCCCGCGATACACCACCGCCTGGAGCCGATGCGCCGGCACGACCAGCCGCAGAATCTCCAGCGCCATGCTCGGAAACGGCACCCCGACCGACAGCTCGGGTGTCCCGATCCGGCCGGCGCCGTCGGCCAGGACGCAGTAGTCGCAGGCGCACGCCAGAATGCAGCCGCCGGCGATGGCGTGGCCGTTGACCGCCGCGATCAGCGGCTTCGGAAACGTGAACGTCTTGAAGAAGGCCTCGCCCATCAGCGGCAGGAACGCCTTGATGTAGTCGCGGCCCCCGTCCGTCAGGCGGCGCAGCTCGACACCCGCCGAGAAAACCGTGCCCGTGCCGGTCAGGACCACGGCCGGCGTGTCCGCCTGCTCGAGCCGCGCGAGCTCGGCGATCCAGCGCGTCAGCAACTCGGTGTCGAACGCGTTGACCTTGCCATGCGCCAGACGCACGAGCGTGACG
The DNA here is from genome assembly GCA_965220695.1 of Vicinamibacterales bacterium. Taxonomy (GTDB): domain Bacteria; phylum Acidobacteriota; class Vicinamibacteria; order Vicinamibacterales; family UBA8438; genus UBA9620. The sequence goes on from OZ244838.1 coordinate 3,956,397, forward strand.
CCGTCCCGGGATTCGGTCGTGATCATTCCGGTCTCCTCCCGCTCAGCAGCCCGTGGTGAATGTCCCGCGCCGCACCGCGACCGGCGCTGCGCCCCGATCGCCATAAGGAAGGGGATGACCGCTAGCGGATCACCGGTTTCCGTTTCCGATCGGGTCGATTTCCAGCGCAACGATCAGTGCGTCGTCAAGACGCTCGAGCCCGGCGGAGTCGAGGCTTCCCACGAACTGGGTCAACTGCGATTTCTGCAGGCTGACGAGCTCGTCGCAGTACACGCTGCCGTCGTGTCGAAGTCCTTCGTTCAGTTCGACATCGACTTGTGTCGCCAGTCCGTGGCGCGCCGAGTACACCGGTGCGCAGATAACCGTTGTGAAGCGCGAATCGATCAACGCCTGCCGGCTGACCACGACGAACACACGAGAGCGTTTCGGGTCGCGCGCATGCGGTCTCGCGACGCGGTAGAGCTCGCCGCGCCTCACGTCTCCACCTGATAGCCAAGCACATCGACCGCTTCGCCGTTCAGCTCGGCAGCGTGCGCGTCGATGATGTCACGGTCGCGCCGGTCGATCGCGGCGCGTTCACGCGCCGCGAGGCTCTGACGAAGCAGCCGCTCGATGACACGCGATCGACTTTCTCCTTCACGAGCAGCCTTTTCGACGGCCGACACGAGCTCTTCATCAAGTGTGACAGATGTCTTCAATTTCATACCACTAGTGTACCCTTGCAGCGCCATCCTTCGATCAAGAGCGGGTGTTGGACCGCGTCCGCACGGTACGCGCTCACGAGACGTGGACGCCAGAACTGCCGGATGCCCCAACGTCACGAACCGGTGCGACAGCCGGAGCGACATGAAGTGACCGCACATTCCTGTACGCACGGTCGTCCGCCGACCCGGCGGTCACGCTGCAACACCTGCGTCAGGTGACGGCCGCGCTCGACCCGGGCGTGCCCCTGAGCGACATCCATGCCCTGAGCGACCGGGTGGACGACGCGCTGAATCGCTGGCGGGCGCCGATCAGCCCCCCAGCATGCGCTCCCGGCGATTGGCCCGCATGAAGGCGAGCCCGAGAATTGCCGCCATCGCCAGCACGATGCCGATGCGGTTCTGCAGGGTCCACGCGAAGAGCTCGGTCGGGTCCTCGCCGGCGAGGGCCGCGGGGTTCCAGAACGGCGAGATCCGTATCTGGTTCTGGCCAAAACCGGAGAGGAGCCCGTTCAGACCCAGGATCGCGGCGGTCCCCATGGCGCCGGCCGTCTCGCTGCGAAACAGCGTGGCCATCGCCATTGCAAGCACGAGATAGAAGAGCGCCGCCTGCGTCGCGCCATAAAGCGCGATCCACGGGAAGGGGGTGAAGAAGATGAAGGTGACCGTGGCGAGGAGCGCCTCGCTCACCAGCAGGACCAGCGCGGCAGCGAACAGCTTCACCCACCACACCCGCTCGCAGCCGCCCGGCACCGTGTAGGCGATCTCGAGACTGCGGCCGTCGATCTCGCCGGCGATGATCCGCAGACCGAGAAAGGCCGCCAGAAGCGTCAGCGGCAGACCGATCAAGGTGCCCTGGGCCGAGTTCGGCGTGAACGCCTCTCCGGCGCCGACGAGGAGCACGCCGGCCTGGAACAGCAACCACAGCAGCGGCAGCAGCGGCAGCAGCCAGAAGCGCCGGCCGCCGACCACCACGAGAGCGAGCCGCAAGAGCCCCAGGTCCGGACGCCAGCTCATGCCCGCGCTCCCTCCGCGCCGGCGGCGCCTCGAGCGAGCAGCCAGAGGTAGCCGTCTTCGAGCACGGCATCGAGCGGGCGGGCAGCCTTGCCCGGCGGCTCGGAGGCCAGCACGCGATGCGCCACCGAGCCGTCCAATGCCGGCGTCGCCTCGGCGCGGATCGCCCCGGCGGGCAGATCGAGCACGACATCCGGGGCGGTACGCAACTCCCAGACCCGGCCGCGGGCGGCGGCGGCGAGCGCATCCGGCTCACCGTCGAAGAGCAGGCGGCCGCCGGCCAGCACCAGCACCCGTTCGCAGGCCACCGCGACGTCTTCGACCACGTGGGTCGAGAACAGCACGATGCGGTCGCGTCCCAGTCGACTCAGGAGATTGCGGAAACGGATGCGCTCCCGCGGATCGAGCCCGACGGTGGGCTCGTCGACGATGATGACCGGCGGCAGGCGCAGCAGCGTGCGGGCCACCGCCACCCGCTGGCGCATGCCGCCCGACAGCGCCTTGATCGGCACGTCGGTCTTGGCGGCCAGACCCACCTCCTCGAGCAGGTCGTTCACTCGCTGCCGGCGCACGCGGCGCGGCAGGTCGTAGAGCGCCGCGAAATAGGACAGGTACTGGCGCGCCGTCATGCCGCCCGGCAATCCGGCATCCTGCGGCAGGTACCCGACCCAGCGCGCCAGGTACCGCTGGACGGCGCGCAACGGCACCCCGCCCAGACCGATGGTCCCGCGCGTCGGGTCGAGCACGCCCGCCAACTGGCGCAGCAGCGTGGTCTTGCCGGCGCCGTTGGGCCCCAGGACGCCCACCATGCCGCGCGTGATCTTGAAGTTGACGCCGGCCAGCGCCAGGACCGGTGTCGCGGGCAGGTCGAAGCCGCCGAGACGCGCCGCCCAGCGCCGCCACAGACTGCGCGGAGAACGCAACCACCCGCGAGTGGCCCGCGCGCCGAGCGCCCCGCTGGACTGCCGCCGGGCGCTGCGCCTGGCCGCCTGACCCACGGCCAGCAGCAGCGAGACCAACACCGGCAAGACGAAGATTGCGGCGATCGCCTGGCCCGACAGCCAGGGCTCGAACGCGTTGAACCAGGTGAACATGCCGACCGTGGCCCACGGAAGCACCCCTGCGATCCAGCCCTCGACACCACCCGGCAGCACGGCGCCGGTCGCGTCGGCCCGGCCCCGCGCCCGACGGATTTGCAGCATCAGACGCGAGCCCAGCGACGCGGCCACCATCCAGAGCACAATCCGCCAGAAGGTCGACTGGAGCTGCAGCGCCAGAAAGCCCACCCCGGCCGCGCCGACCGCCAGCGGCAGCAGCCGGTCGCGGGCATCGGCCGGGTCGAAGGCCCGCCCGCCGCGCTCGAGCACCCGCGCCGCGAAGTCCTTCGACGCGCGCAAGGTGGCGCGCAGCGGTCCAGGCAGCCCGTAGACCTTGCGCAGGCAGCGAACGTCGAGCGCCGGCGGACCCTGCTCGCAGGCCGGCTCGGGGAGGTCCCGCGGGCGGAAAATCAGCACCACGACGGCCAGCAGCCCACCGCCGATCAACAGGGCGACCACCACCTGCCAGAGCAGCGAGGTGACCGTTCCGGTGACGATGAGCATGCCTACCGCGGCGACCGTGGCGCCGAGCCAGGCGAGGACCAGCCACGGGCCGACACGGCCGAAGAGCAGGTCGAGCTTCCGCAACAGGATGAAGCCGACGGGCACGATCAGCAACGTGAGCAGGGCGGAGGTCACGAGCCCCCCGATGACGATCGTCGCAAAGGGCGGCCAGATCTCGTTCTCGCGGCCGGTCGCCAGCGCCAGCGGCCAGAGCGCGGCCACGGTCGTCGCCGTGGTCATCAACACCGGCCGGGTCCGTTCGCGAACCGACGCGAGCGCCGCGGCGCCCGCGCTCCACCCACCACCGAGCACCAGTTGTTGCATGCGGTCGACGAGCAGAATCGCCGGGTTCACGGCCAGACCGATGAGCGTCAGCGCCCCGAACATCGCCATCACGTCGAGCGGCATGCCGGCGAACACCAGCGCCCATGTCGCCCCGAGCAACGTCAACGGCAACGCGAGCAGTACCAGCACCGGCAGCGTGAGCGACTCGAACGTCATGGCGAGCACGAGAAAGAGCAACGCCGTGACCGGCAGGAGTATCCGCCGAAACCAACTACTGGCTTCCTCCTGTCCGGGGGTCTCGACCGTGAAACCCCGCGGACGCGGTACCGACCGCACGGCGGCGGAAATCTGGTCCTCGATCACCACGCGGTTGGGGCCGGTCTCGGGCACGTCGCTCGACAGCCGGTAGAGCACCGACAACTCCCGGCGTCCGTTGTGATGCACGATCATCGACGGCGCCGGCATGCGGCGCACCGAGGCCAGCGCCATCACCGGCACCACGCCGGAATCGGTCTGGATGCGCATGCGGGTCAGGTCGCCGCTGGCGCCGCGTTGGCGCCGGGCGTCCTTGCGTTCCACCACGAGCGGCAGCTCGCGGCCGTTCGGCAGCACGAAGCCGGTCTGGCTCCGCTGTCCCTCACGTCCGGCCAACCGCAGGAACGGCAGCACGTCGTCGAGGGTCAATCCGAACGCCTCGAACGCGCGGCGGTTCGGCTCGACCCAGATCTCCTCCATGCCGGGCCGCGTCGACATCCAGGCCTGGGCGACCTGCGGCATCGACTCCAACCGGGCGCGGATGCTCTCGGCCAGGGTCTGGAGCTGCTCGCTGTCCGGTCCCGAGAGCACGACCTCTGCCGGCGACCCGCCCAGCAGCGCACCCAGCCCTTGTTGTCCCCCGCCCCCGCCACCGCCGCCACCCATCTGGTCTTCGCCCGGGCGCAGGATCTCGAGCCCCTGCACCTCACGCGCCGCAAAACGTACCATCGCCCGCACTCGCTGAGCACTCAACCCCAAGGGACGTTCGGCCGGGTCCGCGAGGTGCACGGTGAGCGAACCACCGTCTTCCTGGATCATCGCTTCCACCCTGTCGACGCCGTCGAGTTCCTGTACCACGCGCTCCAGTCGGCCCATGGCCTGACTGGCCGCCTCGATCGAGCCCTGGCCGGTGGAGAACCGGGTGGCGAGTTGCACCGTGTCGGCTTCCGGCGCCTCCTGCGTCGCCGTCTGTACGGTGACCCAGGGCAGGGCGATGACGACCGTCCCCAGCAGCGCCGCCGCCGTACCGGCAATCCAGGCCGGCGGGTGGCGCAGCGCCCGGGCCACCACGCCGCCGAACAGCATCCGTGCACGGTCCGGAGCGACCAGATCGCCGCGCTCGGCCCGGCGGCGGCGGGTGTCGGCGAGCCGGCGCAGCGCGGCCGGCGCCGCCAGACGGTGCGCCAGCAGCGGCACCAGCCCCAGCGCGACCAGCAGCGAGGCGCCGAGCGGCAACAATATGGAGAGCGCCATGACTTCGATCAGCTCGCGCACCAGGACGTCCAAGTCGACGAGGCTCAGCGGCAGGAAGACGACCGCGGTCGTCGCGCTGGCGGCGACGATGGCGCGCACGGTGCGCCGCAGGCCGTCCCGCACCGCGGTCGCGGGGTCGGCGCCGCGCTCGAGACGCCGTTGCACCGCCTCGTACACGACCACGCTGTTGTCCACCAACAGCCCGACCGCGAGCGCCAGACCGAAGAGCGTGATCAGGTTCAGCGACTGGCCCACCAGATACAACATCGACAATGCCGCCAGCAGGCTCACCGGAACGGCCACCGCGACGACGGCCACCGCGCGCCAGCGCCGCAGGAAGAGAAACAGCACCACCAGCGCGATGACGAAGCCCGAGGCCCCCAGGCGCGCCAGACGGGTGATCTGGTCTTCCACGATATCCGCGGCATCGAAGCCGATCACCAGATCCAGGCCCAGCGGCCGCAACTCGGTCTGCAGCTCGGCCACCCGCGCACGAAGCTGCCGTCCGAGCCGGACCAGATTGGCGCCCTGCTCCTGAAACACGACCACGCCCACCGCGGGCTGTCCGTTGACTCGAAGCAGCGATTCCTCCCGCCCCGACCCGTAGCGCAGGTCGCTCACATGACGCAGCAGCACGGGGCGGTTGGCGTCGACACGAACTTCGCCGAGCGAGTGCAGTCCAGCGGGTCGTCCGTCGAGGATGACCGGCATGCGCCCCGCCTCGCTCTCCAGCGTGCCGAGGAACCGCAGATGGCCGACGTTGCTGTTCACGGACTGGGTGACGGCGTCGGTGGTCACACCGAGCGCCGCGGTGCGATCGGGGTCGACCGTCACCGTCACCTGACGCCCGGCGCCGCCGCTGGTCGTTGCCTGACTGACACCGGAAATGGATGCGAACCGCGGCGCCACCAGCTCTTCCACCAGGTCATGCAACGCGTTGCGGTCCTCGTTCTCGGGGCCGAGCACATGGACCATCATCGCGAAGCTCGACAGCACCGACGTATCGAAGGAACTCGCGTTGACGAAGGTGCCTCGAGGCTGCGTGCGCTGCAGCGCCGCCGCGATGCGCTGCAACTCGAGTTCGCGCACCTTGAGGTCGGTGCCGGGCTCGAAGCTCACCTGATAGCTGCCGGACGAGCCCCGAATCTCGCCCCAGCTCTCCGACAACCGAGGCAGGGCGGCGACGCGGGCCTGCAACGGCAGCAGGATCTCGCGCTCGACCACCTGCGATTCGCTGCCTGGCCGTGAGAAGCTGACGAACAGGCGGTCGCCGGCCAGCGCGGGGAACAACTCGACCGGCATGCGCTGCCAGGCCACCGCGCCCACCAGCACGATGCCCAGAAAGAACATCGCCACCGCGACCGGCCGGCGAATGGGCAGGCTCAGCATGGTTACGCGGTCTCCACCCGCCGCCCGCCGGGGCGCAGTCGATCGAGCACGAGATACAGACACGGCAGCACCAGCAACGAGCCTGCGGTGGACGCCAGGATGCCGCCGATGATGGTGATCGCCATGGGACCGCGCAACTCGGCGCCCTCGCCGGTCCCGACCGCCAACGGCAGCAACGCCAGCACCGTCGTCAGGGTGGTCATGAGGATGGGACGCAAGCGGATGCCGGCCGCCTGCACCAGCGCGTCGACCCGCTCGACGCCGTGCGCCATCGCCTGACGCGCCGTCGCCAGCAGCAGCACGGCGTCGTTGACGGCGACGCCCGCTAACACGATGATCCCCATCATCGCCATCACGCCGATAGGCCGCCCCGCCTGCACCAGCACGAAGGCAACCCCGACCAGCGCGAGCGGAATTGCGGCCAGCACCGTCACCGGGTGCAGGAACGATTCGAAGGTGCCGGCAAGCACCATGAGCACGAGCACCAGCGCCAGGATGCCGGCCAGCCGCAGTTCACCGAAGGTGCGGACCCGCTCTTCCTCCTCGCCCCGAAGCTGCGCGCGCAGACCGGGCGGCAGCGGCGCCGCGTCGAGCGCGCCGACCACGGCGGCGATCGCGCTCGGGGCATCGGCGCCGTCCGTGATGTTGGCGCTGACCTGCGCGGTGCGCCGCTGGTCGCGGCGGAAGATCTCGCGGGCGCCCTCGGCCTCGGCGAAACGGGCCACTTCGGCGATCGCGACTTGACGGCCCTGCTGATTGCGAAACACCAGGTTGCGAAGATCCTCGCGTCGCGGCGTCGGCAGGCGCAGGGTCACCGGATGCTCCTCGTCGCCGATCGCCAGCATCGTCACCTCGCGTCCGTCGAGGCTCGTCTCCAGCACGCGGGCGAGCATCTCGAGATCGACCCCGAGACCGTCAGCCATGGCGCGATCGAGCTCGACCCGCAGCTCGGGCGGACCGCCCTCAAAGGACGAACGGACGTCCCACAACTCGTCGAGCTGGGCTAGGCTCTCCCTGACGACCTCCGCGCCGCGCCGCAGATCGGGCAGCGACTGACCGGAGATCTCCACCACCACCGGCGGACCGCTGGCACCGAGCGCGCTGGCGAGCGCGGACGAGCCCACCTCCCAACTGACTTCCGTCGACTCCAGCGCCTCGAGTTCGGGCGCGAGGCGGTTCGCGAGCTGGCGGCCGGTCGGCCCCTCGGCGGCCATGCGGATCGTGAGCCGCGCCGTATTCTCCTCGGCGAGCTCGGTACGGACCATGCGGTCGTCCTCCGGCAGGCGGCCGACCTCGGACAGCACGGCGCGCAGGGTGCCCGCGCTGGCCTGCTCGAGCAGCGACTCGATACCCTCGACGACCTGCGCCGTCGACTCGACCCGCTGTCCCGACGGCCCCACCACCCGCACCGAGAACTGCCGCGGGTCGGCCGGCGGCAGCAGCTCGGTGCCCAGCCCCAGCAACCGCCACGAGCTGTACCCGGTCACAAGCACCGCTGCCAGCACCGTCAGAAGCGGGTAGCGCAACAGGCCGCCGACGAGACGCTCGAGAAGGCGGCGGTAGCGGGGTATCACCCAGGCGGCGGAGGCAGCGGGTGCGGCCGTCTGTGGCAGGAACCAGCTCGCCAGCGCCGGAATCAGAAACATCGCGACCGCCAGCGAGGCCAGCAGGGACGCCACGACAGCAAAAGCGATGCCTTCGATGAGACGCGCGGCCAGACCTTCGACGAACAGCACCGGCAGGAAGACGACGCACGTGGTGAGGGTCGAGGCCGTAATGGCGCCGGCCACCTGACTGGCGCCGTTCGCAGCCGCCGCCTGCGCCGAGTCGCCCAGGGACAGGCGCCGGTAGATGCTCTCGACCACGACGATGGCGTTGTCCACCAGCATGCCCGCACCCAGGGCCAGCCCGCCCAGCGTGACGATGTTCAGGCTCTGATCGCCGAACCGCATCAGAAAGAGCGCCGCGAAGATCGACACCGGGACGGCGGCCGCGACGACGAGCGTGGCGCCGGCGGACCGCAGGAACAGGGCGAGCACGGCCACCGCGAGCAGCACCCCCAACCCGGCGGCATTCTGCAGATCGGTCAATGCATCGACGACCAGCGCCGCGTCGTCGCTCACCTCGGTGAGCTCGACGCTGGGCAGATCCTCCGCCAACCCGACCAGCGCCTCGCGCACGGTCGTCGACACCTGCACGGTGTTCGAGCCCGCTTCCTTGAAGACCGCGAGCCCGACCCCCTCGACACCGTTGACCCGCACGACGTGATCGATCTCCTGGTCGACCATCTCCACCGTGCCGAGGTCGGACACGCGAATCGCCTGGCGGCTGTTGTCGCCGCCGGTGAGGTAGCGCACCACCACCCGTTCGACGTCGTCGGGCCGGCGGAAACGCGACATCCCCCGCACCAGGAAGACTTGCGAGCCCTCTTCGAGCGTGCCGGCGGAGATGTCCACGTTCTCGGCGACGAGACGGTTCTCCACGTCCGCCAGCGTGATCCCGAACGCCTCGAGTCGGTAGCGGTCCAGCAGCACGCGGACTTCCTGTTCCCGGCCGCCCGTCACCAGCACCTCTGCCACGCCGGGCAACTGTTCCAGCCCGGGCGCGACCTGCCGCCGGGCCAACCGGCGCAACTCGGCCAGATCGGGTCGCCCCTCCGGAGCCACCAGACCGAGCGTCAGGATCGGCGCCTGGCGGGGGTCGAGGCGGCGTACCAGCACCTCGTCGACATCGGGGTCGGCGCTCACCGGGCCGACGGCCTTCTGGACGTCGACCAGACCCAGGTCCAGATCGGCGTCCCAGTCGAACACCACGGTCGCGACCAGCCGGCCGGTGCGCGCCACCTGTGACACCTCCCGTATGCCCCGCACGGTGAACAGACGCTGCTCGACCTGCTCGCCGTAGAGACGCTCCATCTCTGTCGGCGGGCGGTCGCCGGAGCGCACGGAGACGACGATGGTGGGACTTTGGAGATCGGGAAGGAGATCGACCGGCAACTGCCGCCACGCCAGCCAGCCGACCAGGGCCACGGCGGTGGCGAACACGCCGACGGCAACAGGTCGCCGAGTGGCGAAAGCGGCGACCGACGCTGGCGGGCTCACGGGGCGCCTACCACCCGCACGCGGGTCCCGTCGGTCAGCGTTTCGAGCCCGCGCACGACGATGCGCTCGCCGGGCTCGACACCCTCGCGCACTTCGACCTGGTCATCGTCGCCCAGACCCAGCGTGACGTCACGGCGCGCCACCCGCTGGGCGTCGACGACGAAGACGACGTCGCGTCCGGAACGTTCCGTCACGGCGTCGCGCGGCACCACCGCTACCCCGCTGCGACGTTCGGCGATGATGGCGGCCTCAATGAACATGCCGGGTCGCAGGAGCCCGCGCGAGTTGTCGACATCAACCTCGGCGCGGAAGGTGTGCGTCTGAGGATCCATCGAGGGCGACAACCGCAGGATGCTGCCGGCGATCGTCATGCCGTCGAAGGCATAGTGGCGGATCTGCACGGCCTGACCGGGCCGGACTCGCGCCAGTTCGGGACCGACCAGGTCGATATCGGCGATCAACCGTCCGATGGGGGCGACCCGGGCGACCTCGAAGCCGGCCTGAACCATCTGGCCGTCGGCGACCGGAAAGCCGTTCTCGTCACGCGCCAGTGCGAGGACGACCCCGGCGATCGGCGTCGTCAGGCGCGTCTTCTCGTCAGTGCGCTGACTGAGCTCGTAGTTGCGCAGCGCGTCCTCGTACGTGACCTCGGTACGCCGATACTCTTCCTCGGCGATGAGCCCGCGGTCGAACAGCATCTTGCGGCGGTTCATCTCCCCCTCGGCGTTCTCCAGATGCCGGCGGGTCGCCTCGAGGCCTGCGGCGAGCCGGGCGTCTTCGCCGGTAATCTCCGCCACCAGTTGCCCCTCGACGACTGTCGATCCTTCGACCAGCCGCGCCCCGGCGGCGTCCCGCCCGAGGATCAGCAACCCTGCGGTCTCGACGCTCAGGACGACGTTCTCCTCGGTGCGCAGCGTGCCGGTCGTCACGATGCGATCCTCGACGGCGTCCGTCCCGACGTCGGCGACCTCCACCGGGATGCGGAACTCGACCGCCGCGGCCTCGCCGCCGCCGGCGGGAGCACAGCCGGCCGCGGCACAGCAGAGCAAGCCGAGCGAAGCGGCCCACGGGCGGGCGCTGATCAGACGGTGGCGCATCTATCTGTCCTCGCGAACTGGTTGCCAACGAACGGCGTCGGCGATCACGATACGACCCGACGATTCGTCCGAGACCACGACCCGCGCCGCGCCCCCCGGCAGGTCGAACTCGCCGAGCGTGTTCCAGCCGACCTCGGCCGCGCCGCCGTCGAACTCCAGGGAACGCTCGTCGCCACCGGCGATCAAGGTCAATGCATAAGTCCCGACCGAGCCCCCAAGTCCGGTAGCGACGCTGATCTGGAAGCCCGGCGCCGGCGCCGCGCTGTTCCGCTGGGTAGTCAGCGCAGGCAGGTGCAACTCCAGACGCCAGCGCCCGGCATGCGGCAGATCGGCCGTGAACACGCCGCGCCGCGTACCGCTCCCGCGCCGGATCATGGCAATCGTGTGCCGGTACGTGCCCCAACTGGACGGCACTTCCTGGCGGCTCCATTCGGTCGCGGGCAGCCCGAAGGCCTGGTTCACCTCCGGCAGTCCCTGGTCCAGGTCGACCGGCGGCACGAAGAAGCTCGACAGGCCCCCGGCGAGACGCATGCCGGTCTGTGCGACATCGGATTCGACAGTGAACCCCGGGTCGAGATCGTCGACCACGATATCGTCCGACACTGCCGGCCGCCACGCGCTGGAACGGCTGCCGAGGAACGGCTCCGCGCGTACCTGCGTCTCCTCATCGACACGCGGCAGGGTCAACTGCACGTCCTGCCGGTTGAGCGACAGGTAGGGCTGCAACCAGAGCTCGACCGGCGGCGTCGAGCTCGGCATCCCGATTTCGACCGTCTCATGTCCCGGCACCCGCACCGGCTCGGTCTCCTGCCAGACGTTGGCTCCGTCCTCGCCGGCCGTCGCGTAGCGCAGGCGCAGCAGGCCGGGCACGGTCTCGCCGTTGCGCACGTGAACGCGCGTCTGGTAGCGGGGAATGCCCCGCTCGTCGTCGGTCAGACGTTCGACCACGACCGGCGCGGTGACGAAGCCCGGCAGCGTCGCCTCGTACAGCCAGTCACCGATCAGCGGGTACAGGTCGGCGTCGAGCTCCACGGCAACCTGCGCGAGATCGGCCTCCCCGAAATGCCGGCCGCGGTAGCGGGCGCGCAGCTCGGCCAGCAGCGCCGCGGTCTTCTCGCGCCCCAAACCGTCGAGAATCGACCGCGCGATGGCGCGGCTCTTGAGCGCCAGGACGTTGAGCGACCTGGCCGCGTCCCCGGCCGGGTCGAGATACGCCAGCGGCTGGCCCAGCGCACGGTCCCAGACCGACGGACGGTCCGCGGACGCTTTCAGCGCCGCATCGGCGACCGAGTCCACGTTGCCCGACACCATGTCGACGATGACCTCGCCGACCACGGCGCCGAATTGCTGATCGAACACGAAGGCCGAGAAGTAGCCCCCCTTGCCGATCAGCAACTGGTTGACGAGTTCATCGAGCACGAAGTCGACCGCCAGCGCGCCCTCGCCGCGCGCGCCGGTCTGATAGAGCAGGAAGTTGCGCGACGCGCCGAGAAACACGTTGCCCCCGCTGACGTCGTTCACGAAGAAACGCTCGATCGCCTCGACCTTGGCGCGGGCCAGCCCGCCGTCCCCCCCTGCGACGCTCTCTCGACCGCCGAATTCGAAGTCGATGTTCGAGGCCTCCCGATCGCGGAACTCGAACTCGAAGCGCGAGGTCGTGAATGCGTTCTCGCGCAGCAGCAGCACGCCCGGCATGGTCTGCGTCGTGTCCATGCGCCAGCCGCCGCCGTAGCCGCGCAGGCCGGTCGGCGACTCGACCAGCGTCAGGCCATCGTAGGGATAGGGCAGGCCAAGCAGCGCGGCGTCCATGAAGATCTCTTCGACGCGATTCCGAATCTCGCCGGCGGCGTCCGCAAAGAAACGCAGGTTGCGGTCATGCTTGGGGTGAACGAGGAGCTCGAACGCCACGCCCGCGGCCTCCATCGCGCGCCGTTCGAAGCGCGACGCCACCAACCCGACGTGGGGCACGGGCGCGCCGGGCTGGAAGCGGAAGCGCGCCGTGTCGCCGCCGGTGTCGAGCGTCTGGCGCCGGCCGGGGCCGGCCACCAGCCAGCCGGCCGGCACCTCGACCTCGAGATCGACCTCGAAGTAGTCGGCGGGATGCGTCCGCGAGTCGCCGGCGGGCACATCGCTGCCGGCATGCGGCAGCCAGCCGAGACCCGGCATCAACGCGACATAGCGCGAGCTGAAGACGCCGTTGTCGAACCCGATCAGCACGATCTGCGCTTCCATGGCGGTGGCGGCGAGCACATCGAGTTCGGAGTCGAGATAGCCGAAGTTGATATCGGGCCGACCGGCAGCCGCCAGCGCAACCGTTGTTTCCTCGCCCGGCGCCAGCACGAACGGGGGCGCGACGTCCAGCAGCCCGGCGTCGTGCGTCCAGGCCGCCTCGGCCCCGCCGACCGCCACGCGCTCGACCGCGAACCCCGGGTTGAAGGTGAACAGCAGTGTGTCGAGGGGTTGGTCCGCCGGCGCCTGCACCGTGATCTCGAGGGCCAGCTCGACGCGCCGGCCAGGCTCGACACGCACCGTCCCGACGACCGCCTGCAGATCGGCGCGCGGGTCGGCGCGGCGCGCCTGGTGCGCGGCGAACCAGCCGGCGCGGTCGTCCCTGACGCCGACGGCTTGCAGGACCGTGGCGCCGACCAGCAGACCGGCGGCGGTCATCAGCCCGGCGCCGAGCACGATCCGGCGAGACCGGGACCCGCCGTCGGGGCGCGGATGGAACGCCGCCGCCAGGGCGAAGCACCCCGCCGCCACCATCCACATGGCGAGACGTTGCCCGACGTGGACGCCACTGCCCAGGCTCGGGACCAGGTCGGACGCCATTTCGAAGTGGAACAGGCCCAGCACCGGCTGCAGGTAGAGCGGCATCCGAAACAGGATCCAGAACTGGAATCCGGCGAGCGCCAGCGCCGCCAACACGACGAGCAGCCGGTTGCGGACCAGGACGGCCAGCAGCATGACCAGGGCGCACCAGAGGACGAAGATCGACAGCGCGGCGAGCAGAAAGCCGACCAGGGAGTATGGCTCGATCGGCTCACCCACGTACCAGTCGAGCCGCACCGCCAGCAGACCCACCGCTTGCAGCACGGCCGCCATGAACAGCACGGGCCCCCAGGCCATCGCCACCAGCCCGAGGGCGCGGCCGATCAGGAACTCGGTGTTGGACACGGGACGGGAATCGAGCACCTCGGCAATGCGTTCGCGCTCGTCCCGGGCTCTGACGTCGAAGGCCAGGAAGATCAGGCCCACCAGGAAGATCGCCACGAAGTACAGGCCCACGCCCGACATCAGGTAGCGCGGCCCGACGGCGCCCACGCTCGCCGAGAACCGCGATGCGAAGAAGTGGATGCCCGCGTAGTAGCCGTAGGTCAGGAAGGTGAAGAGCACCGACAGGATGGCGAACAACCAGTAGCGAACCAGGCGGCGGACGGAACGGACCTCGGCGCGGGCGATGGCCAGGATCATCGGCAGTTGCATCATTTGGATTCCCCGTCGGGCACGGTCTCGTCCTGCTGCCGGGCGGCAGCGGTGCGTCCGCGGGCCGCCATGAACGCGATATAGCTCTCTTCCAGGGTGGGCTCGGCCACCGCCGTCGCCGCCGGCGGCAACTGGTCGCCGTCCGCCACCCCGCGCAGCGTCACCTGCCCGCCCGCGACGCTGCTCGACACGACCTCGTAGCGGCTCTCTATGGTTTCGGAATCAGCCAGCGACGCCGTCACTTCGAAGACCTGACCGGCCGCCTGCGCGAGCAATTCCGACGGCGGCCCCTGAAAGACGATGCGGCCGGCGTCCAGCAGGGCCATCTCGCGACAGCCCGCACCCAGATCGGCCACGATGTGGGTCGACAGCAGGATCGTGCGCTCACGCCCCAGCCCGCTCATCAACTGGCGAAAGCGGAGGCGCTCTTCCGGGTCGAGCCCGACCGTGGGTTCGTCGACCACCAGCACTCGGGGCTCGTGGACCAGCGCCTGGGCCACGCCCAGCCGGCGCACCATCCCCCCCGAGAGCTTCTTCACCTTGCGGTGGGCGACGTCGCCGAGACCGACCTGGTCCAGGACCTCGGCTATGCGGGCGCGGCGTTTCTTCGTGTCCAACATCCCCGACAGTTGCGCCAGGGTGTCGAGCACCTCTTCGACGCGGTGCAACCTCCAGGCGCCGAAATCCTGCGGCAGATAGCCGAGCAGCGCGCGTACCGCCCGGCGGTCGCGGATCACATCGTGTCCGCAGACGCTGACCCGGCCCGCCGTGGGCGGGAGCAGCGTGCAGATGATGCGCATGAGCGTGCTCTTGCCCGCGCCGTTGGGGCCCAGCAGACCGAAGAGACCGGTGCCGAACGACAGGTCCACGCCATCGAGCGCCGTATGCCCGCCCTTGTAGGTGTGACGCAGGCCCCGGACCTCGATCGAGCCGTTGGACGGTGCGGTGACTTCCCGTGCGACCTCGGTCATGACGCTCTGCCGATCCTCTCCCCGCGGGGGCCGGGTCGCCGGCCCCGAACGTGTCGCTTTACCTTTCTATACGCACAACGGTACGCCATGTTGCAAACAGTTATTCGCCAATCCGATCACATCGCCGAAAACGCCCGGTTTTTCGAGCAACCTGCCGTATCGCGACCCCGGTTGGCAGCGGCGCGGCGGCAACCGCACGCGGGGGCGCATGTGTTCAGTATCCTGCGCGACTGCGGCCGCTCCGGCGCCAGGATGTGGATTCCGATGCGGGTTTCACTGCATCGATGTCACCCCCTGCGTGAAACCACTATGCAAGAGCGGAGGGTTCCATGCCAGTGCGTACCGTCAGGAATCGCATCTGACAGACGTCATGTGTCAGGTGCGCCTCGCCCGTCGCGGGCCGATCAGGGCTGACCGCGGACCCAGATGGGGCTCGACCACGCCATGACGATGCGACCGCGAACCTGACTCCGCTGGCGCAGGCGCAGGTAGTAGACCGCGTCGGCGCGAAAGCCGCCGTCCGTGCCCGACCATTCGAAATCGAGCGCATCCGGCTGCAGGTCGTAGACGACCCGGAAGCCGCCGTCCGGCTCCGAGAAGCGCAGGATCTCGACCGAGTCGATGATGTCGGTCCCGTGGGCGGCGACGTCCAGGCGCGGGGCGCCGTCCGTGACGGTCTCCCCTCCCATCGGCACGCCGTTCACCCGGAATTCGAGCAGGATTCGCGCGCCGGTCGTGCCGTAGGTCCGGCGTTGGTGGAGCGCGTCGAAGATCGCGTCGCGGGTGAGCGCCGGCGCCCGCACCGCGGCGATGCCCCAGTGGGGTTGACCGGGGTGGGAGCGGTGATCGTCGGACGCCGCGATGGTGCTCAGCACCAGGCCCCGCGCCCAGGCATCCTGGGCGGACAGGCCGGTCGGCGGTGAGGGTCACCCGCACGACGAAGACGTAGCGTTCCGTCCGGCCGTCGAGGCCGGGGTGCGACGATTTGACCAGGAAGTCGGGGGACTCGGACTCGACCTCGGCCGTGACCCGCACGCCTGATCGCGAAGCGTGCGCCGAGACGTAGTGGTCGCCCGTCGGGTCGGTTGCCTGCAGCCGGTTCGCCGAGTTGCGCTCACCCGCGTGCCAAGTGTCGGGGAGCTGCACACGCACCGCGCCGCCTGGACGCAGCCCGGCCGGTCCGACCTGGTAGGTCACCGTCCACGTGCCGTAGTGCCCGGCAATGCCGGTGGCCGGATCGACGCGCACGGCGTCGCGTTGGGCCAGCACGGTGCACGCCGCGCCGAGCACGACGACGATGAACGAGACGGGAACGATGACCCGCATCAGGCGCCTTTCGCGAACAGCACGACGCCCGTCGATTATCGCCCCGGCACGGACGGCGTCAAGCGCGGCGGGGGTGGCCGTCGAGAATACGACTCACGCCGCCGCCAACGACGAGGGGCGTGCAACCGGCTACTCGACACGCAGGGCGTCCATCGGATCGATCCGGGTCGCGCGCCGTGCCGGCAGCCAGCAGGCGACGAGCGCCACGACGATCAGCACGAGCGGCGCCGCCACGAAGGTGAGCCGGTCGTCGGTGGTGATGCCGTACAGGAAGCTCTCCATCACGCGGCTGGACGCGAAGGCAGCGAGCAGGCCGACGACCGCGCCAGCCGCGACGAGGGCGGCGCCCTGTCTGACGACCAGGGCGAGAATGTCGCCACGCTGCGCCCCGAGCGCCATGCGGACGCCGATCTCACGGCGACGTTGCGCGACGGTGTAGCTGAGCAGGCCGTAGATGCCGAACGCGGCGAGAAACAGCGCCAGTGCCGCAAAGCCCACAGTGAAACCGGCGTAGAAACGCGGCTGCGCCACCGCGGCCGACAACCGTGCATCCATCGTCATCACGTCATCGATCGCCGCGCGCGGGTGCGCCTCGGCCACCGCCTCACGCAGGTAGGGGATCACCGCGAGTGGATCGCCGGTGGTCCGCGCGACGATGAACGGGGCATCCAAGCCGAAAGTCATCCCAGCGGTTTCGGCCTGGTGCACCGACACGAACGCCTCGGCGCGCGACTCGGTGCCGGTGAGGCCCCGGTACTGGACGTCAGCCACCACGCCGATCACTTCCCACGAGTCGTCGCCGCCTATCTGGAGACGCTGTCCGACGGCGGGCTCACTGCCGAAGACCTCGCGCGCGAACCTCTCGTTGACGACGAGGACCCGCGGGCTGCCGGCGTCGTCGAGAGGGGTGAAGAAGCGCCCGCCACGGAGACGCAGCCGCATGACGTCGAAGTAGCCCGGGCTCGCCGACCTAAGATTCACCATCGGCGACGCGTTCGGGTCGCTCGGCGCCGGGCGACCAAAGACCCGCGCACTCCGGGGAAAAGAGATGCCACCCGCGAGCGGGAGGCTGGACGACAGCCCGACCGCCGCCACGTCCGGCAGGCGGGCCATGCGATCCAGCGCTTCGAGGAGCGCCTCGGAGAAACGGCGGCCGGCCGCCCGGCGTTCGGCAGCTTCCTCCCTCGTCATCGAGCCCGCCCTGCGGCGCAGGTCCGGATCACGGGTGCGGGCCGTCATAACATTGGCTGGGTCGTAACCGCGATCGACCGTCATGAGCGCCACGAAGCTGCGCAGGAGCAGCCCGGCCCCGACCAGCAGCACCAGGGCCAGCGCCACCTGCGCCGTCGCCAGCGCCGCCCGCGTCCGGCTCGACCGCAGCAGCCGGAAACCGCTGGTGGACTGCGCGCTGCCCTCGTTCAGGATGCCCACGAGCTTGAGCCGGGACCACTGGAAGGCCGGCACGGCGCCGAACGCCAACCCCACGACGACCGACAGACCCAGGGTAAATGCGAGCACCACGCCGTCGACCCCCACCTCGTCGAGTCGGGCGATGTCGCCCGGAACCAATGCCGGCACGACGCGCAGAACCACGACCGCTGCCGCCAACCCGATCACGCCCCCGCTCAGACTCAGCACCACGCTCTCGGTCAGGAGCTGCCGCACGATGCGGCCCCGGCCGGCGCCGAGCGCCGCGCAGACCGCCAGCGCCCGTTGGCGGGTCACCCCGCGCGCCAGCAGCAGCCCCCCGACGTTGCTGCAGGCGATCAGCAGCACCAGCGCCATCGCCGCGGTCAGCGCCAGCAGCGCCGGTCGGTACTCGCGGACCATCGCTTCCCGTAGCGGGACGACCTGGGCGTCGTGCACGAGGGAGTCGCCCGTCGACCTGCCAGACCGGCGTAGGCCGTCGCGAATGCCCGACGTGTATGACGCATACCGCCCGTCGTCAGTGTGCTGGAGAATCGTGCGGACCTCGGTGGCGGCCTGCTCCGGCGACACGCCCGGCCGGAGTCGTCCGAGCGCATTGGAACCGGAGGATAGCCCGCCGGGATTAATCGCGAAGGGCGTCCAGATTTCCTCGTCGGGGCTCGGGAAGGAGAACCCCTCGGCCAACACCCCGATCACGGTGTGCGGCGCGGCGTCGAGCGTCAGGACGGTCCCGACGATGTCCGGATCCAAGGCGAAGCGGGCGGTCCAGGCACGATAGCTCAGCAGCGCGACGCCCTCCGCGCCGGCCCGGCCGTCCTCTTCGGCGAAGAGCCGGCCGAGGTGCGGCGTCGCCCGCAGCAGCGGGAACATGGACGGTGTGACCGCCGCGCCGCGCAAGGTGACCGCGCCCTCCGGCCGCATCCACTCGACGCCGCGTACCGCATAGACGCCGAACTGCTCGAACGACTCCGCCTCGTCCCGTATCAAGGGCATCGCGGGGCTCGTGAGGCCCATACTCAACCCCCCGAACGACTCGTCGATGTGCACGACGGCCTCGGAATCAGGATAGGGCAGCGGCCGCAGCAGCACGCCGTAGACGATGCTGAACATCGCCGTGTTGGCGCCGATGCCCAAGGCGAGGGTGGTGACCGCCGTCAGCGTGAAGGTGCGGTGCCTGGCGAGCTGGCGCACGGCGTAGCGAATGTCTCGAAGCAGTGTGTCCATCACCGCTGTATCCTCCGCCCCCGCGCTCCGGAAACGACTCCGGGACGTGTCTACCCGGGAGGCAACTCCCGGCGCCCGCGCAGGACTTCACTCCGCGCGTAACGCACCGAGCGCCAGCACCCGGACGTAGCCGCCAGCTCGGTCAATATGGGTACGATCGCGACGTTAACACAGCCGGCGCCCGGCTACTCGACACGAAGGACGTCCATCGGATCGATGCGGGTCGCGCGGCGCGCCGGCAGCCAGCAGGCGACGAGCGCCACGACGATCAGCACCAGCGGCGCCGCCACGAAGGTCAGGCGGTCGGCTGTGGTGACGCCGACCAGGAAGCTCGCCAGCACGCGACTCGACGCGGCGGCGGCGAGCAGGCCGGCGACGGCGCCCAAGGCGACGAGCGCGGCGCCCTGCCGGACGACGAGCGTGACGATGTCGCCGCGCTGGGCCCCCAGCGCCATGCGGACCCCGATCTCGCGGCGCCGCTGCGACACCGTGTAGCTGAGCAGGCCGTAGATGCCGAAGGCGGCGAGGAACAGCGCCAGCGCCGCGAAGCCCCCGACGAAGCCGGCGTAAAAGCGCGGTTGCGCGAACGCGGCCCGCAGCCGTGCGTCCATGGTGACCACGTCAGCGGTCGACGCGCGCGGGTGCGTTTCCGCCACCGCCTCTCGTAGAAACGGGATCACCGCCAGCGGATCACCGGTGGTCCGTACGGCGATGAACGGGGCATCCAAGCCGAGAGTCGTCCCGGCGGTGTCGGACTGATGCACCGATACGTACCCCTCGGCGCGCGACTCTCTGCCCGTAAGGCCCCTGTACTGGATGTCCGCCACTACCCCGATCACGTCCCACGGCTCGTCGTCACCGCGGAGAGCGCCGAGTCCCACCCGCGCGAACGTCCTATTGACTACGAGCACGCGCGGGCTGCCGGCCCGGTCGCGAGGGGTGAAGAAGCGCCCGCCACGGAGGCGCAGCCGCATGACGTCGACGTAGCCCGGGCTCACCCCCCAAAGCCACGCCGACGGCGACTCGTCCGAGTCGCTCGGCGCCGGGCGGCCAACGACCTGCGCACTCCTGAGAGTCCCGCTGCCAGCCGAGAGCGGAAGGTCGCTCGTCAGTCCCACCGCGGTCACATTCGGCAGACGCTCCACCCGGGTCATCCCCTCCAGGAGCGCCTCGGCGAAACGCCGGTTTGTCGCCCGGCGCTCGGCCGCTGTCATCGAGCCCGGCGTGCGGCGTGCGTCCGGATCCCGGATGCGAGCCGTGATCACGTTGGCCGGGTCGTAGCCGCGGTCAATTGTGATCAACCCCACGAAGCTGCGCAGGAGCAGCCCGGCCCCGACCAGCAGCACCAGGGCCTGCGCCACCTGCGCCGCCGCCAGCGCCGCCCGCGTACGGCCCGAGCGCAGCAGCCGGAAGCCGCCCGTCGACTGCGCGCGGCCCTCGTTCAAGGTGCGCACCAGACCGAGCTGCGACCAGTGAAACGCCGGTGCCGCGCCGAACACCACCCCGACGGCGACCGACAGCCCCAGGGTGAACGCGAGCACCACGCCGTCGACCCCCACCTCGTCGAGTCGGGCGATGTCGCCCGGAACCAATGCCGGCACGACGCGCAGAACCACGACCGCTGCCGCCAACCCGATCACGCCCCCGCTCAGGCTCAACACCACACTCTCGGTCAGGAGCTGCCGCATTATCCGGCCGCGACCCGCGCCGAGCGCCGCGCAGACCGCCAGCGCCCGCTGCCGCGTCACCCCGCGCGCCAGCAGCAGTCCCGCCACGTTGCTGCAGGCGATCAGCAGCACGAGCGCCATCGCCGCCGTCAGCGCCAGCAGCGCCGGCCGATACTCGCGGACCATCTCTTCCCGCAGCGGGACGACCTGGGCGTCGTGCACGAAGGGGTCGCCCGCCGACCTGCCAGAAGCGCGTATGGCCGAGCGATAGGTCGCCGTGTATACCGCATATAGTCGATCGTCGGTGTGCTGGAGAATCGTGCGGACCTCGGTGGCGGCCCGCTCCGGCGACACGCCCGCGCGGAGTCGTCCGAGCGAGTGGACGAGGCCGGAGAAGGACGAGCCGGACGTAATCGCTGAGGGCCTCCAGATTTCCTCCTCGGGGCTCGGGAAGGAGAACCCCTCGGCCAGCACCCCGATCACGGTGTGCGGCGCGTCGTCGAGCGTCAGGACAGTCCCGACGATGTCCGGGTCCGATGCGAAGCGGACGGTCCAGGCACGATGGCTCAGCAGCACGATCCCCGCTGCGCCGTCGCGCCCTTCCTCCTCGGTGAAGAGCCGCCCGAGGTGCGGCGTCGCCCGCAGCAACGGGAACATCGACGGCGAAACCGTCGCGCCGCGCAGGGTCACCGCGCCGTCCGGACGCGCCCACTCGACCGAGCGAGACCCATAGGCGGCGAGTTGCTCGAACGACTCCGCCGCTTCCTGTAGTACGGGAAACGCGTAGCGCGAGAGTTGCCTGCGGGAATCCCCGAACGACTCCCTGATGCGCACGATAGCCTCGGAATCAGGATAGGGCAGCGGCCGCAGCAGCACGCCGTAGACGATGCTGAACATCGCCGTGTTGGCGCCGATGCCCAAGGCAAGGACACACACCACCGTGGCGGTGAAGCCGGGCTCGCGGCGCAGCCCGCGGGCGGCGTGGCGCACATCCCGCCCGAGGTCGTCCAGCCAGCGCCAGCCCCAGACGTCGCGCGTGCGTTCCCGAATCAGGGGCGCATTGCCCAGCTTCCGCCGCGCGGCCCGGCTCGCCTCCGCCTCGGGGACGCCTGCGTCACGCAGGCGCTCACGCTCCAACTCGAGATGGAGCCGCAGTTCCTCGTGGACATCCTGTTCCGCCTGACGGCGGCCCACATACGGGACGACGCGATACAGCCAGGCTCGCCATCTCATGGTTCAGGTCCAGACGCCTGCCCGCCGGCTACTCGACACGCAGGGCGTCCATCGGATCGATCCGGGTCGCGCGCCGTGCCGGCAGCCAGCAGGCGGCGAGCGCCACGGCGACCAGCACCAGCGGCCCCGCCACGAAGGTCAGGCGGTCGTCCGTGGTGATGCCGTACAGGAAGCTCTCCAGCACACGGCTGGACGCGAAGGCAGCGAGCAGGCCGAGAACCGCACCCGCCGCGACGACGGCGGCGCCCTGTCTGACGACCAGGGCGACTATGTCGCCGCGCTGCGCCCCGAGCGCCATGCGGACGCCGATTTCCCGGCGCCGCTGGGCAACGATATAACTGAGCAGGCCGTAGATGCCGAACGCGGCGAGAAACAGCGCGAGCACCGCAAAGCCCCCGGCGAAGCCAGCGTAAAAGCGCGGTTCGACGTACGCGGCCCACAGCCGCGCGTTCATCGTCGTCACGTCATCGAGCGCCGCGCGCGGATGCGCCTCGGCCACCGCCTCACGCAGGTAGGGGATCACCGCGAGTGGATCGCCGGTGGTCCGCACGGCGATGAACGGTGTATCGAAGCCGACCCCCGGACCGGAGTCAATCTGGTGGACCGACACGAACGCTTCGGCGCGCGACTCGATTCCCCTGATGGTCCGGTACCGGATGTCCTCCACCACGCCGATCACTTCCCACGAGTCGTCGCCACCGCGACCACCGCCGAGATGCAGCCGCTGTCCGACGGCCGGGTCGCCGCCGAAGACCTCGCGCGCCAACCTCTCGTTGACGACGAGGACCCGCGGGCTGCCGGCCCCGTCGAGAGGGGTGAAGAGGCGCCCGCTGCGGAGGCGCAGTCGCATCACGTCGAAGTAGCCGGGGCTGACCAAACGAAACAACAGCAGCGGCCACTCGCTCGGGTCGCTCGGCACAGGGCGACCAACGACCCGCGCACTGTTGGTACTAATCACCCTGCCACCGGCGAGCGGCAGGGCGGACGACAGCCCCACCGCCGTCACATTCGCCAGACGCTCCACCCGGTCCATCCCGTCGAGCAGCGTCTCGGCGAAGCGGCGGCCTGCCGCCCGGCGCTCGGCCCTCACTTCCGGGGTCATCGATCCCCCCAGGCGGCGTACGTCCGGATCCCGGGTGCGGGCCGTGAGCACGTTGGCCGGGTCGTAACCCCGATCGACCGTCATGAGCCCCACGAAGCTGCGCAGGAGCAGCCCGGCGCCAACCAGCAGCACCAGGGCCAGCGCCATCTGCGCCACCGCCAACGCCGCCCGCGTCCGGCTCGACCGCAACAGCCGAAAGCCGCCGGTGGCCTGCGCGCTCCCTTCGTTCAGGGTGCGCACCAGACCGAGCCGCGACCACTGCAACGCCGGCGCCGCGCCGAACACCAGCCCGACGGCGACCGACAGCACCACGGTGAACGCGAGCACCACGCCGTCGACCCCCACCTCGTCGAGCCGGGCGATGTCGCCCGGAACCAATGCTGGCACGACGCGCAGCACCGCGACCGCCACCGCCAGCCCGAGCGCGCCGCCGGCAAGGCTCAGCACGACGTTTTCGGTCAGGAGTTGCCGCACGATCCGGCCGCGGCCCGCGCCGAGCGCCGCGCAGACCGCCAGCGCCCGCCGTCGGGTCACTCCCCGCGCGAGCAGCAGGCCGGCCACGTTGCTGCACGCGATCAGCAGCACGAGCGCGATCGCCGCGGTCAGCGCCAGCAGCGCGGGCCGATGCTCGCGGGCGATCTCTTCCCGCAACCGGATCACCTGGACGTCGTGCACGAGGGTGTCGCCCGTAGACCCGCCGGAAGCGCGTAGGCCCGCGCGTAGGCCCGCGATGTATCCCGTATATGCGACATCGTCGCTGTTCTGCAGAATCGTCCGGACCTCGGTAGCGGCTCGCTCCGGCGACACGTCCTGGCGAAGTCGTCCGACCATCGCGCTGAATCTGACGGATCGATAATCGGGTGCAATCGCGTCGGGCGTCCATACTTCCTCGTCGAGGCTCGGAAAGTGGAACCCCTCGGCAAGCACTCCAATCACGGTGTGCGGCCCGCCGTCGAGCGCCAGGACGGTCCCGACGATATCCGGATCCGACGCAAAGCGGGCGGTCCAGGCACGATGGCTCAGCAGCGCGATGCCCTCCGCGCCTTCTCGCCCTTCCTCCGCGGTGAAAAGCCGCCCGAGGTGCGGCGTCGCCCGCAGCAGCGGGAACAAGGATGGTGAGACCGCCGCGCCGCGCAGGGTGACCGCGCCGTCCGGACGCCCCCACTCGACGTCCCGTGTCCCATAGGCGGCGAGCTCCTCAAACGACTCGGCCTCTTCGTGAATCATGGGCATCGCGGGGCGAGAGAGGCCCCTGCGGAATCCCCCGAACGATTCGCTAATGTGCACGATCGCCTCGGAATCCGGATACGGCAACGGCCGCAGCAGCACGCCGTAGACGATGCTGAACATCGCCGTGTTGGCGCCGATGCCCAAGGCGAGGACACACACCACCGTGGCGGTGAAGCCGGGCTCGCGGCGCAGCCCCCGGGCGGCTTGACGTATGTCCCGACCGAGGTCGTCCAGCCAGCGCCAGCCCCACACGTCGCGCGTGCGTTCCCGAATCAGAGGCGCGTTGCCCAGCTTCCGCCGCGCGGCCAGGACGGCCTCCGCCTCGGGGACACCTGCGTCACGCAGGCGCTCACGCTCCAACTCGAGATGGAGCCGCAGTTCCTCGTGGACATCCTGTTCCGCCTGACGGCGGCCCACATACGGGACGACGCGATACAGCCAGGTTCGCCATCTCATGGTTCAGGTCCAGACGCCTGCCCGCCGGCTACTCGACACGAAGGGCCTGTATCGGATCGATCCGGGTCGCGCGCCGTGCCGGCAGCCAGCAGGCGACCAGCGCCACGGCGACCAGCACGACCGGCCCCGCCACGAAGGTCACCCGGTCATCCGTAGTGACGCCGTACAGAAAGCTCTCCAGCACACGGCTCGACACGGCGGCGACGAGCAGGCCGGCGACGGCGCCCAAGGCGACGAGCGCGGCGCCCTGTCTGACGACCAGGGCAACTATGTCGCCGCGCTGGGCCCCCAGCGCCATGCGGACGCCGATCTCCCGGCGCCGCTGCGACACCGTGTAGCTGAGCAGGCCGTAGATGCCGAACGCGGCGAGGAACAGCGCGAGCGCCGCAAAGCCCCCGGCGAAACCGGCGTAGAAGCGCGGCTGCGCGACCGCGTCCCACAATCGGGCATCCATCGTCGCCACGTCATCGATCGCCGCACGCGGATGCGCCTCGGCCACCGCCTCACGCAGGAAGGGAATCACCGCAAGCGGATCGCCGGTGGTCCGCGCGAGGATGAACGGGGCATTCAAGCCGAAAATCATCCCAGCGGTTTCGGCCTGGTGCACCGACACGAACGCCTCGGCGCGCGACTCGGTGCCGGTGAGGCCCCGGTACTGGACGTCAGCCACCACGCCGATCACTTCCCATGAGTCGTCGCCGCCAATCTGGAGACGCTGTCCGACGGCGGTCTCACCGCCGAAGACCTCGCGCGCGAAACTCTCGTTGACGATGAGGACCCGCGGGCTACCGACGTCGTCGAGAGGGGTGAAGAAGCGCCCGACACGGAGGCCCAGCCGCATGACGTCGAAGTAGCCCGGGCTCGCCGACCGAAGATTCACCATCGGCGACGCGTTCGGGACACTCGGCGGCGGGCGACCAAAGACCCGCGCACTGCGGGGAGAAAAGCTGCCACCCGCGAGCGGGAGGCTGGACGACAGCCCGACCGCCGCCACGTCCGGCAGGCGGGCCATGCGGTCCAGTGCTTCGAGGAGCGCCTCAGAGAAACGGCGGCCAACCGCCCCGCGTCCGGCCGCCTCCTCCGGGGTCAACATCAACGGACCCACCCGGCGGCTCTCGCCCGAATCCCGGATGCGGGCCGTCATGACATTGGCCGGGTCGTAACCGCGATCGACCGTCATGAGCGCCACGAAGCTGCGCAGGAGCAGCCCGGCCCCGACCAGCAGAACCAGCGCGAGCGCCATCTGCGTCGTCGCCAGCGCCGCCCGCGTCCGGCCCGAGCGCAGCAACCGGAAACCGCTCGTGGACTGCGCGCTGCCCTCGTTCAGGATGCCCACGAGCTTGAGGCGGGACCACTGGAACGCCGGCACGGCGCCGAACGCCAACCCCACGACGACCGACAGCCCCAGGGTGAACGCGAGCACCACGCCGTCGACCCCCACCTCGTCGAGCCGCGCGATGTCGCCCGGGACCAGCGCCGGCACGGCGCGGATCACCAGGGCCGCCGCCGCCAGCCCGAGCGCGCCGCCGGCAAGGCTCAGCACGACGTTTTCGGTCAGGAGCTGGCGCACGATCCGGCCGCGGCCGGCGCCCAGCGCCGCGCAGACCGCCAGCGCCCGTTGCCGCGTCACCCCGCGCGCCAGCAGCAGCCCGGCGACGTTGCTGCCAGCGATCAGCAGCACCAGCGCCATCGCCGCGATCAGTGCCAGCAGCGCCGGTCGATACTCTCGGACCATCTCTTCCCGCAGCGGGACGACCTGGGCATCGTGCACGACGGTGTCGCCCGCCGACCTGCCCAAAGCGCGTAGGGCCGCGCGTGCGCCGTTCGTGGCTGCCACATATAGTGGATCGTCAGTGTGCTGGAGAATCGTGCGGACCTCGGTGGCGGCCTGCTCCGGCGACACGCCCGGCAGGAGTCGTCCGAGCGCATTGGAACCGAAGGATAGCCCGCCGGGACTAATCGCGAAGGGCGTCCAGATTTCCTCGTCGGGGCTCGGGAAGGAAAACCCCTCTGCCAGCACCCCGATCACGGTGTGCGGCGCGGCGTCGAGCGTCAGGACGGTCCCGACGATGTCCGGATCCAAGGCGAAGCGGGCGGTCCAGGCACGATAGCTCAGCAGCGCGACGCCCTCCGCGCCGGCCCGACCGTCCGCCTCGCTGAAGAGGCGACCGAGGTGCGGCGTCGCCCGCAGCAGGGGGAACATGGACGGTGTAACCGCCGCGCCGCGCAAGGTGACCGCGCCCTCCGGCCGCGTCCACTCGACGCCGCGTACCGCATAGACGCCGAACTGCTCGAACGACGCCGCCTCGTCCCGTATCAAGGGCATCGCGGGGCTCGTGAGGCCCCTGCGGGATCCCCCGAACGACTCCCCGATGTGCACGATGGCCTCGGAATCCGGATACGGCAGCGGCCGCAGCAGCATGCCGTAGACGATGCTGAACATCGCCGTGTTGGCGCCGATGCCCAAGGCAAGGACACACACCACCGTGGCGGTGAAGCCGGGCTCGCGGCGCAGCCCCCGGGCGGCGTGGCGCACATCTCGCCCGAGGTCGTCCAGCCAGCGCCAGCCCCACACGTCCCGCGTGCGTTCCCGAATCAGGGGCGCGTTGCCCAGCTTCCGCCGCGACGCCCGGCTCGCCTCCTCCTCGGGGACGCCCGCGTCACGCAGGCGCTCACGCTCCAACTCGAGATGGAGCCGCAGTTCCTCGTGGACATCCTCCTCCGCCTGACGGCGCCCGAGATACGGCCAGAGACGACGGAACCAGTTCGGCGCGTGCATCGCGTCAGCCCTCCCCCTCCCCGGCGCTCACCGTCTGCATGATGCGTCCGACCGCCGCGACCAACTGCCCCCATCTGATCGCTTCCCGCCGGAGCTGGCGGCGGCCCGCCGGCGTCAGGGCATAGAACCGCGCCCGCCGGTTGTTCGCCGACGTGCCCCAGGTCCCGGTGATCCAGCCCCGCTTGATCAGACGGTGAAGCGCCGGGTAGAGCGACCCGTGGTCCACCTGCAGCACGTCGTCGGAGGTTCGCTCGATGGTGGTGGCAACCTGGTGGCCGTGCGCCGGACCCGGCCGGAGCGTCTGCAGGATCAGCATGTCCAGGGTCCCCTGCAACAACCCGATCTGGTCGTCCCGCAGCCGTGGCCGGGCCATGCGCACCTCCAGGTAGAATGGCTACCACAGTAGTGCCGTTCTGGTAGAACGTCAAGGGGAATAATCGGGCCGGCAGGGCGCGTCGGTCTGCACGCCCTTCAAGCCGGCGCCACGTTCACCAGCTCTATCCGGTCGCCGTAACGACGGAAGTCCGCGGAACCGAACGGGTCCTGCGATCCCTGCTTCCGTGCGTCATCGCGAGCCGTCGGGGTACGGCGGCATCTCCGGCTCTAGCTCGACGTGGACCGCATCGGCGATGCGATTGATGTAGTTGAAGTAGGCGATCACCTGGACGGCGTGGTGAATCGCCGGGTCGTCGAGGCCGGCAGCGCGCAACGGCTGCAGATCGGCCTCGGTCATCGCCGCCGGCATCCGCGTGAGCTTCTCGGCATAGGCGCAGAGCGCGGAGTCGACCGGATCGAGCGGCGCGCCGCGCCAGTCGGCGAGCACCGCGTCGGCCAGCGCATGGTCGCCACCCTCCCGTGCGATCTCGGCCCGGAGATCGTCCGCGTGCTGCAGCATTCAATAGTGGCAGTCGTTGGCGCGGCTCACTACCGTGGCCAGCAGCTCCCGCTGCCGCCCGGACAACTCGCCGGGGTCCTTCATGACGGCCACGTAGAGCCTGATGGCGGCGTCCAGCACCGCCGGCTGCAGGCTCATCGCGCGCACGATGCCGAACACGCGCCCGGCGCGATCAACCGCGGCGCGGTAGCTTGTGGCGAGACGGCCGGTGGCGGCCTCGACGCCGAGGGTCCGGATCCATGGCATGCAGCCGATGTTACCGCGACGGGCACGCATCGAAGGCCGCGCAGACCGGCGGCTAGGCCCGCGCGCATCCCCCGGCAGGACGCCAACGGGCCGGCCTGGACGGCCACGCTGGTCGATGTGATGGCGGCGGGTCAGTCGGGCATCAAGGCGAACGTCCACACCGAGCCGCCGGTCGGTATCTTGCCTGCAGCGTAGCGGTTGGCCAGAAAGCCCCCGAGTCCGGACGCCACGGTCACATACTGCCGGCCGGCGTGAATGTAGGTAATCGCCGTCGCATTGATGCTCGATCCGGTCTGGAACTGCCACAGCGTGTCGCCGGTCGCCTGGTCGAGCGCCATGAACTCCCCGGTCATCTTGCCGCTGAACGCCAGCCCGCCGCCGGTCGCCAGCACGCCCGCCGCGCTCGGGAAATCGGTCAGCGGGATCTCCCAGGCCTTGTCGCCGGTCAGCGGATCGATCGCCACGATGTGACCGAGGAGATCGCCCGGCTCGACTGCCGGGAACCGATTGAGGACACCGGTGGAGTTCTCGCCGATGACCTGCTCGGCCGGCGGCGCTAGCTTCTGGATGCGCGGCACGTGCCACGTCGTCGAGAAGACGAGGCCGCTATTCGGGTTGAACGCGATGGGCACCGCGTTGGTGCCGCGCGACGGCCAGATGGCGACCTCCTCACCAGCCAGGAAGCTGTTGTAGAGATCGGTCAGCACCGGCCGGCCGGTCTCGAGATCGACATGCGTGGCCCAGTTGACCTCCACGTAGGGATGCGCGGCAATCAACGTGCAGTCGGTGCGATCGAGGACATACAGGAAGCCGTTCTTGTTGGCCTGGATCATCACCTTGCGCGGCCGGCCGTCGATGTCGAGATCGGCGAGCACATGCTCGTCGGTGCCGTCCACGTCGTAGACGTCGTTGGGCGTGTATTGATAATGGCAGACGATCTCTCCCGTCCGCGGCCGGATCGCGAGCACGCTCGACGCGTACAGGCTGTCCAGCGCCTTGCGCGGCCGGGGGTCGTAGGGCTCGGCGTTGCCCGTCCCCCAGTAGACGAGGTCGAGCTCGGGATCGTACGACCCGGAGCGCCACGTCGGCGCACCGCCATACCTCCAGGCGTCGCTGTCCGCCGGCCACGTCTCGGAACCGGGCTCGCCGGGCGCCGGGATCGTGTAGCGACGCCAGAGCTTCTCCCCGGTCGCCGGATCCCAGCCGTCGAGGAATCCGCGCGTCGTGGACTCGCCGCCGGACATCCCTGAAATCAGGACGCCGTTGGCCACGATCGGCGCGCCCGTCGCGTAGTAACCCTCCGCCGCGTCGGCGAACTTCCGGTTCCACAGCTCTTCGCCGGTCTGCATGTCGAGCGCGAGCACGTGGTTGTCCATCGTCACGCGAAAGAGCCGGCCCTCATGGAGGGTCGGGGCGCCCCGGTTGAACCCGGCCCGCCGCGTCTCGCCGTCGAGCACCACCGGCGTGCGCCATATCTGACGGCCGGTCTCGACGTCGATGGCGAACGTCCACTTGCCGTTGATCACGTACATGACGCCGTCGTAGACGACCGGCGCGGCCAGCTCGCCCTGGTCGTTCATCACGCTCGTGTTCCAGATGGGCACCAGCCGCGTGACGTTGGACGTATCGATCTGATCGAGCGGGCTGTAACTCTTGCGGTCGTACCCCATGCTCTGGGTGATGACGTTCTCCGGGGTCCGGCCGTCGTTGACCAGCTCGTCGGTCGTCTGGGCCAGGCCCGGGCCAAGCCACGACACGCTCAGCAGGATTGCGAGGAGCCCCGTCTTCTTCATGATCAGCCTCCCGTGGGAACACGTGACGCCGGACGTCCGGCGCGGCCGTGGCTGCGTGGCCTCGGGCCGCCGAGCTGTCGGGACGTGATACGGCCGCTGGATTGGAGAAAACCGAGTGCCACCGTGGTTCAGTGTTACCGATAGACGTCGCGTCGATGTCCGACTCTCACGACCACCACGACCAGCAGCGCATCTTCAATCTCGTAGACGATGCGAAAGTCGCCAACGCGTACGCGGTAACGATTGTCAGTCCCATGCAGCTTCTCGGCGCCCCGCGCGCGAGGCTCCCCGGCAAGCGCGTCAATTCGTCTGGCTAGTCGTCGCTGCACCGGGCGGTCGAGCCGGCCGAGGGCGCGCGCCGCTGACGGAGCGAACTCGACGCGATACATGGACGGTTGGCCCGCGGGAGTGGGCCGGCAGTGGCGCGGCGTCGATCTCGGTGCAACGCGGGGTTCTACCGCCTAGAGCTCCAGATCGCGCTTCAGCGTGGACCACTCGACGCGACCGGGTTCCTTGAGTGCCTGCATCGCCGCCTCGTTGTCGAGCCGATCTTCGATTTGCCGGAGCAACTCCAGATCCTCCAGCGGCACAAGCGCGGCTACACTCTTTCCGCGCCGGTCGAGCACAATGCGCTCGCCCCGGTAGGCGACGCGGTTGAGCGTTTCCGCGAAGTCCTCACGCACCGCACTTGCCGACAATCGTGTCATCTGATGATCCGATACATTCGTACGCAACGTACGTTCAGTACACGAGTGTGTCACATCGCCGAGCGGCAAACAAACTGTCGCTCGTGGCCGGTCGCATGCCAGACCGCAGACCGCTTCCAGGGACATCCTGCCGGACAGCTCACACGCGGCCGCCGCCGATCGCGGTGGCGCCGTCCCGTCTCGGATCGGCGGCCAGCGTGAACCCCTTTCCCGGCGTGTAGAGCGCTGCCCCGACGCCCCCGAAGTACATATGCAGCCCGTCGAACTCCCGCACCGGCAGATCAACCTCGTCGACAGCCACTCCCGGCTCGCGGGCCGCCCGCACGGTCTCCCCGTCCCGTTCAACATGAATCCGAGGTTGGGCCACGGCCGCGCCGAGCGGCATGCCGAGGTTGATGAAGTTGACGATGGTCTGAAAGAGCGCGGTCGTAATCCGATCCGCCCCGGGACTCCCGAGCGACAGCACCGCCCCGCTGCCGTCATGCCCCACCGTCGGCGCCATGTTCGACGGCAGCCGCGTCCCCGGCGGCTGCGCGTGCAGACCGCGGCGCGTCAATTCCCGTTCACCGAGACTGTTGTTCATCCAGATCCCCGTCCCCGACGGCATCACGCCCGACCCGTATCCGGCCGAGGCGGTGATCGCGCACGCCAGTCCCGTGGTATCCACCGCCGAGGCGTGGACCGTCGATCCAGAGCGCACGCGGTTCCCGAGCACACCCTGCGCGGCCGACTCCATCAACCGCCTGGTCTCCGCGGCGAGATCCTCGGCGGTGTCCAGCCGCTCCACCCGGTACTCGAGCACGGTCTGCTGCGCGCGTACGATCTCCCGCACCCCTGCCGCGCTCCAGCCGCTCCGGGGCCCGTCCCCGATCAGGGCGAGCATGGCCGCCAGGCTGCAGCCCCCGATCGCCGGCGGCGGATTGGTCGCCAGCGTCCACCTCCCCAGGCGCACCTCCGCGGGCGTCCGCACGACCGGCTCGTAGGCGCCCAGGTCCCGCAGCGTCAGGATGCCTCCGTGGCGCTCGATCTCACGCGCGATCATGCGCGCCAGCTCGCCGCGGTACAGATCCTGCGCACCCGCT
This sequence comes from Vicinamibacterales bacterium, assembly GCA_965220695.1. GTDB lineage: Bacteria > Acidobacteriota > Vicinamibacteria > Vicinamibacterales > UBA8438 > UBA9620. The sequence goes on from OZ244838.1 coordinate 3,988,716, forward strand.
CTGGCGATCCGCTCGAGACTGTCGGCCAGTTCCGGAATCCGGATCGGGTCGCCCGCCTCCGCCAGCCGGTCATCCGGCCCGTAGAGCACCGCGCGGCTCTCCGGGTGCCAGCCGAAGATCTCCTCTCCGCAGAACTCCAGATACAGGCGCGACGTGCGCGACAGCGGAAAACCGGACCGGGCCCAGTCGTAGGCCGGCTCCACGACCCGCGCCCAGGGCAGCTTCCCGTAGGCCTTCGAAGCCAGGCCGAAGCCGGCCAGCGCGCCGGGGGTCGCGATGGACCCGTGACCGACGGTCGTCTCCACCCCGCCGCCGTACTTGATGTGGACGTCCCGGACGCCCTGTCCGAAGCGCTCCGGCGCCAGGCCGCGACCAGGCATCTCCACATATCCGTCGATCGTCACGGTCGGCTGCGCCGGGGGATCGACCGTCACGAAGGCGCCGCCCCCGAGCGAACAGACGGAGGGTTCCGTCACCAGGGACACGAGCACGGCGGCGATGGCGGCATCGACGGCGTTCCCGCCCTCGTCCGCCACGCGTGATCCCGCCTCGGCCGCGATGCTGGAACTCGCGGCGATTCCGATGCCAGTCACGATTCTGCGGGATTATGACACGCGGTCTCGACGGCGGGAGTCCTGGGGCTGGACCTGGTCCCCATGGGACGACGGGAACTGTCCGAGCCTCCCGCAGGGGTCGCGGTCCAAATTCCCGAGCAACGGACTGTGGGCGGCCGTTTCCACGCATTGCTTGAAAAGCAAGTTGTCCCATCACCGCCTCTGGGATGGCCGATCCGCTCCTCGGCAACCCGACAACCCAACCCCCGGCCAGTGCAGCCGCAGGCACCACTCACATCATCCCGTGATTTCCACGACCGCCGCCGCGCATCAGACCGCACACTTCGCTCGACGGACCTCAATTGTCATATTGCCGTCGCATCAAATACAATAACCCTGACTTTGAATGACGTGCCTTCCCACACGTTCCCAGGCCATATCGTAACGTTGCCGAACGCGTATAGAATGAACGATGGACATTAGCAGTTTATTACCTATCGCCGTCAACGTTATAACCACAGTCATTGGCGGAGTGATACTGGCTTCGCTATTTTTCTTAACGCGAGAGCGGATCTGTCCACTTCCAGGGGTTGCGGGTCGTTGGGTTTTCGAGATGCACACCAAGAACACGTGCTACAATCCATATAAAGGAATGACGCTGACGTATGTGGCCATGTTGTGGCGCCAAGGCCACATAGTGCAAGGTACGGTCGAGAAAACCTATGAGAATTCTTCGACGGGCGAGAGGGAGTTCGTCGGAGAATTCAGGACCCGAGGACGAGTGGACGGATATATAGAAAAGAACTACTTCAGGAAAGATCGGTTGTTTCTTCACATTGTCGAGGACGGTGACGTCCGTGAATCGACACATTTTCATGATCTGACCTGCCAATCCAAGAGATTGATGAGCGGGACATTTTTTTCGACTGTGGCCGACCAAGATGGCGAGGTCGTGTGGAAGAAAAGCTCCTGAAATTGGTAATTATGTTTCTATCCGTGCCTTTTGTATTGCTTGCAAGAATCACTGAGGCGCGGAACGTGTGGGGAATTCGTTTCGACATCAAAAGGTGCGTCGATGTAATAGATTCTACAGAACTCATTCTTCCTGTTCAATTTTTCACCTCCTTGATAGCGGCTGAAGACCATCGAAACACCATCCATCGAGGAGTCGACCCCATCGCCGTTTTCAGAGCTGTATGCGCCCGTGTGTTCACTGGTCATGTTCAAGGGGCGAGTACCATCGAGCAACAGTTTGTACGGGTGATATCAGGTCGCTACGAAAGAACGATAGCGCGAAAGATTTATGAGCAAGCGCTCGCGGTTGCTGTCTCTCGGCGCCGCAGCAAGAGTCAGATCGCGATTGCTTATCTTTCTGTCGCTTACTATGGTTCCGCGAGTATAGGCGCGGTTGGCCTTCGCAGTCAGTTAGGAAATGACCTTCATATTGCCACAGGAAACAATATACGTGAGATGATTGCGAGGCTAAAATATCCAGAACCATCGCAACCATCAGCGATCTGGCAGAGTAAGATCTATCGGCGCGTCAAGTACATCATCAGTCGCGAAGATCATTCGGCCAGATCTTATTGTGGGAGACCGGCACGCCATGTCGCCGTTGTGGGCCGCGTAGACGGTTGAGGGTCGACACGTAAAGCATTAGGCCGCAATTCGGTTTGGTATCCGAAGCCACATTCGCACGACAATTCTTGAGCGATGGAATCGGCATGAGGCATCCATTATGTTGATGAAACATCCCAATGCGTGGCAGCGGAACGTCGACGTTTCGTTGTTATGGGTCCATGGATGTCCTATACAGCTACACGTAATCCCCATAGATGTAGGGCGATCAAAGCGTGCACTCCATGTCGATGTTCGTGACAACCGTGTTCGGGATCTGGTCTTCCAACGCTTCGGCATCTGGCGAAGAACGTGGCTGTCATCCCTTCTTAAGTCTCACTCGTGATTGGATAAGTCTGGCGGTTGACAAATGCTTAATCCATGTGGTATAATTAATAGTTTATTCGCTATTAGATCACCCCAAGCGGGTGGGCTGCACCGGCGGCGGTGGCTCTTGTTTCGTTTTTTCGCAAGAACATTGGTACAATTGCAACGAGCGACAAATCTTGGAAGGAGGTAATTATGAAAACCATCGAGCTTGTTCATATAGTTGTAAACGTCATCGCCGCCGGTTATCTAGCGCCCGGTCATCTTGGGATTAACGTGCTACGCTACGGGACACACATGCCATAACTCGTCCGAAGCGTCGTCTGCATGGGATCGTGAGGCGCCTGTTCTTGTTGTGACTCCCAAGTAGCGGACTCGCGGCAAAACGCGTTGGCAAGGTTCAACGGACCCAATTGGTAGTGGCGCGAGTGCCTGGCTCTTGACAGCAACGATTTCGACCTCAATGAGTTGGTCGAACTACGCCGACGGGCCACTACCCGATTCGGCAACTAGCAGATTGCGTACACCTTGGTTCTCCTTGATACCGGCGAGTTCGCGATCGATGCGCTCGGCGGTTGGACGAGAATCCATCACTCGTCCGTCCCGTCTTCCCGATCTTCGGCGACTTCCCGTTTGCCGGCCAGAAAGGGATGTTGTTGCACGCTCTCGCGATATAGAGAATCCAGAACATCCTCGTCTGACCCAATTTGCACGTGGGCCTCGAAATGCTCGCGCAAGAACCCCTCCAATCCGGCGCGGAACGCCTCGATGAAGACATCACCATCCACCACCGCGATGATGTGCTCCCCTTCGTAGTACCAGGGATTGAAGTCGACGACATCGACGAGAAGCTGGCCGCCGGCGCGAGCAAAGGCAGACAATTCCTGTCCGTCTGCGGCTATGGCGATGGGGAGATCCCTCATCGAGATTGCCTGCAGCCACTCGATCAGATCGGGAAGACAATCGCACCTCCACCACGGAAAGATCCTGGCCGTGCGTTCTCCCAGCGACAATTGCACGAGCATTTCACCGCACTCGTCGTATCCCAGATTCACGTCGACACGGACGGACGCCTCGTGGCAATCCGGTATGACGGCGCGCGGCGGTTCATCCGGCCGGAACATCGCATCCCGCGCCTGTGCCCAGTCGATCGCGTATTTGGCGAGGCATGGGTCCTCTGGGCGATCGAAGTGATCGATCTGAGCGTGCACGAGGTCGTAACGGCTGATCTCAACGGTAGGGGAGGTGTCGGTTGCGGGCAGAAGCAATTGCACTGTGAGCCCTTCCAATCCGATGACGCGACCCAATGTTCCATTACTGAGACCCACCCAGTCTCCATAACGCAGATCCAGAAAGCGCTGGGCAACGACATCGGCCACGACCCGCTTGACACGGCACAACGCGTCAAGATAACCGTATACTCTTGCCAGACCTTCCTCGGTAGCCTTTCTTTCCTCTTTGCTCACTGTTGTAGGACCGGAGATGACCGGGAATACCGTTTCCCGGACCGCTCGTTCAGCCGTCTCGACTTCCTGCCACGCCGCCGTCATGGCCTTGGATTTGGATGCGTGCTCGAACGACTCCAGACGCACCCGCACGACGTCCCTGGCAAGGTAGCGCTCCAGGGGTGGAAGATCGATTCGTTCGTCGTTCAGCCAAAGCCACGATTCTGCGAAGCGGGCCTTGGCCTGAGCGGCGGACCAGAGACCACGATCGATGTCGCCGCACAACCAGCGCTGTGCGGCATTGAGATGCCCGGCCGCCTTGCGCAACCGTACTCTCAGAAAATCTGGCAATACGACCGCCGGTGAGGAGGCGTCCCTGTCTCTTGCGTCCATTTTCGATCGACCGGCAAAACGACAGCCCTCATGCACAACATGGTTCCCGTGACTGCGGTCGGACCAAGCTCAGATTGTACCGGGTCCAGCCTGTGCCGGTCGCCTGATCAACACTCCCGCCGCATGACGCGCGGAGCGAGGATCTCGAGCCGGTGTCCCGGCCACTGGCCGAAAGGCAAACACGACGTCCTGGATAGCAGACACAGTCGCGCTGCGCCAGCCGCGGGGCGCGGTGGTACGATGCTCCCGCGCAACGAGGAGCGTGCCATGGCACACAAGCTGAGTCGTCGCGAGTTCGTGGCGTCCGCGGCGGTCGGTCTCGCCTCGGCGACCCCGGTCTTCGGTCGCGCGCCCGCCGTCATCGCACAGCGTGGCGTCGCGCCGGTCGTCATCGCGTCTGCGAACGGGCATCGCTACAGGAACGGCGGAACCGACACCTGCGTGGAAACCGCGTTCCGCATGATGACGTCGGGCACGGACGTGCTCGATGCGCTCATCGCCGGGGTCAGCATTGTCGAGCTCGACCCCGAGGACGCCAGCGTCGGCTACGGCGGACGCCCCAACGCCGAGGGGGTCGTCCAGCTCGACGCCTGTTGCATGCACGGGCCGCGCCGGCGGGCCGGCGGCGTCGCGGCGCTCGAAGGGGTGCGCACACCCTCCCGCGTCGCCCGCATGGTGGCCGACCTTACCGACCATCATCTGCTCGCGGGCGCCGGCGCGCAGCGGTTCGCGCGGCAGCTCGGGTTCACCATCGAGGACGACCTCAACACCGACCGCTCGCGCCGCATGTGGCTCGACTGGAAGCGCCGCACCGATCCGGGCCACTACCTCGATCCCGACCGGGGCGTCCCGGACGGCGCGGCGCTCGGGCGCGAGGTCGATCGCGACATGCTGGCCGACGGGGTCATCACCGAGGAGGAGCTGTACGGCACGATCAACTGCAACGGCATCAATGCCGCAGGCAGCATCTGCGGGGTCACGACGACCAGCGGGCTGGCGTGGAAGATACCGGGGCGGGTCGGGGACTCGCCGATTCTCGGCGCCGGGCTGTATGTCGATGGCGAGGTCGGCGCGGCCGGCTCGACCGGGCGCGGCGAGGCCAACCTCTACAACCTGGCGTCGTTTCTGATCGTCGAGCGGCTGCGGGCGGGGATGAATCCGACCGACGCGGGCATGGAGGCGCTCCGCCGCGTGCAGGCCAATACCGTGGAGGACCGTCTGCTCAACGAGCGCGGCCTGCCCGGATTCGGCCTTTCGTTCTACATCCTCGACAGCCAGGGACGGCACGCCGGCGTGTCGATGTATGCCGGCGCCACGAGCCGATATGCCGTCTGCACCGGGAACGGCGCCGAGCTGCGCCCGCTCGAACCGCTGCTCGACGGATCACCGTAAGCTCACGACCTCGCAGCCCGTGGTAGAACCCCGCGTTGCACCGAGATCGGCGATGCGCCCGCCGAGCAAGACGTGTAGGGGCAACCCTTGTGGTTGCCCTGTTCGTCAGCCGGAACAAAGCAGATCGGCGGCTTTCAACGCCGATCTGCTAGATTTTACCCACATCAGCGGGATGCATCGCCGCGCGAACGCCGCGGGGCTTCTGCCACGGGCTCCTACCGGCCGCCGGCGGCCTCCTCGGCGCGGGACCCGGCCATGATGTTCAGCAGCCCGTAGTTGCCTTCGTGACACGCGAACTCGAACATCGGGCCATCCGTGCGCGCATAGGGCAGGGCGCCCGACCACGACCGCGTCCACGTCTCAGGGTCGTCAACGGTGAACTCGTAGTCGAGCGTGTCGGGACCGGTGCGGGTGAAGCGTTCGGTCACCCGTACGGCCTCACTGAGCCAGCCCCGCGACAACGAGTGCTCCGGACGGTTCCAGCGCCGGATGAAGGGCTGTCGCAGGTTGGTGGTCTCGACAACCAGCGTGTCACCGTCCCAGCGGCCGCGCGAGCTGCCGGCGAACTGGCGCACGTGCGGCGGGAGATGCGGCCGATCGTCGAGGAAGATGACCCGCAGATCGTGGATGTGCTCCTGGAGAATCACGACGTAGTCGGGCGTCTGCAGGAAGTGGTAGTTGTTGTTGTAGCCGGTCGGGATGGACGGGATCCCGCGGTACCAGAGACAGCGCTCGCTGAGGCCCATCTGTTCGGGGCCGTCGGCGGGGACGCGTCCGTCGTTCACGTCGGCCAGGTGGCGCGATTCCGGCGACGTGATCCGTGCGAGCGCCGCCGGCGTCAGGGGCGGCAGCCGTCCGTCCGGGGGATCGAGAATCAGCGACGTGCGCATGGTCCCGACCACCGACGTGCTCTGATCGGTCCAGAAGCTGTTGTACGCGCCGACGTTGCCGCCCACCGGCAGCGGCTCGGTGCGCACCACGCTGGGCGCATTCTGACGGCTCACGCCGTCGGCCGCCTGCTGCTCGAGCGCCGCCGCCTCCTCCGGAGTCCAGAACGGCTTGTCCGCCTGACTCCGCGGGCGCTCCAGCGGCGTGATGGTGGAGTTGTTCCAGATGCCCTGCAGGTCCGGATCGCCCCACGGCGTGCGCGGCGTCGCCCCCTCTGCGGCGGGCGGCTGCGCCCCGGCGGGCGGCGCGGCCAGCGACAGGATCGCGATGACCGTCACAAATGTCGCCGCCACTATGAGAAGTCGTCGGCTCATCTCACACCTCCTTGCCGGTCCGGCACCCACTGCCACCGCCGCAGCCAGACCCTGGCGTCCCTCGCGAACGCCTCTGCGCGGCAGGATACACCCGCTGGCGCCTGGGCGCACCGCGCCAAATCGCGGCAATTCGCCGTGACGACTACTGGCTGCACACCGGCACACGCGGTATTCGCGTTCCCGCTCGCCTCTGCGCTACGCTTGGGAGGTCATGCACACAGCCGCGCCTCCCGCGTCAACCGCAGCGCCCCGGGCGGGCGAATCCGCGGCGCCGCCGCCGCAGCCGTCGTCCCGTGGTACCTCTGGGCGGTGGCGTTCGGGTCGACGAGCATCATCGTCGGGTCGCTGTGGGACATTTCCTGGCACCGCACGATCGGCCGCGATTCGTTCTGGACCCCGGCGCACATGGCCACCTATGTCGGCGGCGTCGTGGCCGGGCTCTCGTGCGGCTGGCTGGTGCTCCGCACCACGTTCGCCGGCGACGCCGCGCGCGAGCGGGCGGCCGGCGTGTCGTTCTGGGGCTTCCGCGGCCCGCTGGGCGCCTGGGTCTGCATCTGGGGCGCGCTGGCGATGATCGTGTCGGCGCCGTTCGATGACTGGTGGCACAACGCGTACGGCCTCGACGTCGAGATCCTGAGCCCGCCGCACGTCGTGCTCGCCACGGGCATCTACGGCATCGGGGTGGGCGCGATGCTCATGGCGCTCGCCAAACAGAACAACGCTGGCGCATCGGACCGCCTGCTGCGGCGGCTGTTCGCGTACGCCGGCGGCCTGCTGATCCTCATGGTGGCGACGCTCTTCACCGAGTACATCATGATGCCGAACGTCCAGCACACCCCGGCCTTCTTCCTCGTGAGCGCCGCGACCATTCCCGTCCTGCTGGTGGGCATCTCACGCAGCTCGCTGTCATTGTGGGGCGCCACCACCGCCGCCGCCGTCTACATGGGCGTCACGCTCCTGATGATCTGGATCCTGCAGCTCTTCCCGGCGCAGCCGATGCTGGCCCCGATCATGCGTCAGGTCGATCACATGGTGCCGCCGTCCTTCCCGCTCCTGCTCGTCGCGCCGGCGCTGGTCATCGACATCATCATCCATCGGATCCCTACCGGGGCAGGCCGCATGCGGCAAGCGCTGACCGCCGTGGGCGCGGGGGTCGCCGCCATGCTCGTCCTGGCAGCCGTGCAGTGGCCGTTCGCGGAATTCCTGCTGACCGACCACGCCAGGAACTTCTTCTTCGCCGCCGACCAGTGGGGCTACGACGTCGCGCCCGGGGCCTTCCAGTACCAGTTCATGGGCCGTCCGATGACGGCAGGCGCCGGGGGGTGGGCCGCCGCTGTCGCGGCAGGGTCGGCCGTCGCCGGTCTCTGGTTGGGTAACTGGATGGCGCGGGTCCGGAGGTAGCGTGCGCGCCGGTGCCAGCAGCCCGCGGCCCACGCCCCGCTGGTGCGCGTGCGCGCTGCCGGCGATCACGGGCTTCCTGATCGCCGTGGCGGCGGTCACCGTCTCCACGCACGTCGGCACGTCAAATGCCTACTTCGACGGCGCAGCCGGGCCGTACGGCATCCGCGTGATCGTGCGGACGCCCGGTGTGATCCCCGGTCTCGCGCAAACCTCGGTCCGGATTCTCAGCGGTGACGGTGTCGAGCGCGTGACCGTGCGCCCCTTGCGGGCGGATGTCGGACTGGAGGGCGCCCCGCCCCCGGACGCCGCCCGCCCGGTGCCGGGCGAGACCGCGCTCTACAGCGCCGACCTCTGGCTGATGACCAGCGGCTCCTACAGCGTCGAGGTGACCGTGGCCGGCGCCGAGGGGCAGGGGACCGCCTTCGTGCCGGTGGCGGCGGTCGCCGAGCGGCGGCTCGACATGAACCCGGCGATCGGCGTCGGGCTGGCCGGCGCGGCGCTCTTCCTGTTCGTCGGCGCGGTCACCATTTTCGGCGCCGCCGTTCGTGAGAGCGTGTTGCAACCGGGCCTGGAACCGGACACCACGCGCCGCTGGCGCGGCCGCATCGCGATGGCCGTGGGCGGCGTCCTGCTCGGGGGCGCCCTCGGCGGCGGGTGGCTGTGGTGGGACCAGGTCGACGCGATCTATCGGAGTCGGGTGTACCGCCCCTTGAGCACCACCGCGGAGGTCACGGCGACCCGCGCCGGGCCGCTCCTGACCCTGACGATCGACGACCCGCGATGGGGCGCCGCCGAAGGCGTACCCGGTGCGGGGCTCGTGCCGGACCACGGCAAGCTGATGCACATGTTCCTGGTGCAGGCGACCGATCTCTCGGCGTTCGCGCACCTGCACCCGACGCCGGTCAGCCGCGAATCGTTCGCCGTCCTGCTGCCGCCCCTGCCCCCCGGCGAGTACCGCATCTTCGCGGATATCGTGCAGGAAACGGGGTTCGCGCCGACGCTGGTCGACACCGTGCGCGTGCCCGCCGCCGGCGCCGATGGCGGCGCTGCGCCGCCGCCGGCGCCCGACGTCCAGCCGGGGGATCCAGTGCGTGACCCGGACGACTCGTGGGCCGCGTTGCGCCCTCACGGTGCGTCGCGGTCCGCGAGCGGCAACCTGCCGAGCGGCCGGACGATGCGTTGGGAGCGCGACGACCCGCTGGCCGTCGACGAGGAGACGACGCTGCGGTTCACGGTGACCGAGCCGGACGGGTCGCCCTCGCCGCTCGAGCCCTATATGGGCATGCGCAGCCACGCCGCCGTCGTCCGGGACGACGGCGCTGTGTTCGTGCATCTGCATCCGGCCGGCAGCATCAATCTCACGGCGCAAATGCGCTTTGCCGTTGCGGAAGGCGCCGGTGGAGCGGACGGCGCCGTCGGGGCGCCGGCCATGGGCACCATGCCGGGCATGCCGGTGCACCCTGCGTCCGCGGCGCCGAACGCGGTGACGTTCCCGTTCGTCTTTCCCGAGCCGGGCGCCTACCGCATCGTCGTGCAGGTGAAGATCGACGGCACCGTCGAGACGGCGGCCTTCGACGTCGACGTCAACGGCGCGCCAGCGACATAGGAGCCCGTGGTGAAAGCCCCGCGGCATTCGCGCGGCGCAGAATTCTGCGCTTTCCCGCTGCATCCCGCGGATGTGCGTAAAATCTAGTAGATCGGCGTTGAAAGCCGCCGATCTGCTTTGTTCCGGCTGACGAACAGGGCAACCACAAGGGTTGCCCCTACAGGTATGCGCCCTCCACACGCCTTGCCACGCGGGCGCCTCGCCACGCTCGGTGCGACGCGGGGTTCTACCACGGACTGCCAGGCGGACCGCGCGTCAGCAGCCGCCGACACCGCCGTCGTCGTCAGGACGGACGGCTACATCCAGATCCCGAGCATGGCCACGCTGTAGAGGCCCACGAGCACGAGCACGAACTTGAGCATGCGGTCCGCGTCCTGCGACGGCATCGGCACGTCGTCCTGCCCGATCAACGTGCTGTGTACGAAATGCGCGACGCGATCGTCGAACCTGGACATCTCTGAATCGATGACATCGAGAATGGCCACGTAGATGAAGGTCCCTGCAGCCAGGGCATTGAAGCTGCCCGCGACCAGCGTCGCGGTGCGGCCCTCCAGGAGGCCCGAGACCGCCATGCCGAGCACGATCCCCACTGGCGTCATCACGACGAAGGTCGTCAGGACCGACTGGACGCGACTCCGTTCCGCACCAGCCGCGTTCACGCTGGCCGTCAGCGCGAAGGCAGCCGAGCCCTTGTGAAACAGGATGCCGAGCGTGAGGAGCAGGAACGCGGCCAGCTCGGGCTCGAGCCCGAGGGCGATGCCTGCGATGACGGAGTGGATCGACAGCACGCCAAGCAGCACGACGGGATAGACCGGCTGACGCGTCCCCACCCCTTGCGCCGACCCGACTCGGCGGCTGGCTTCCAACACGACACGATCGATCAGCAGCAGCACGACCACCCCGACCGCCGCCAGCGTCGGCGCGAGGGGATACGCGACCTCCGTCGCGAGCGCATCGCCCGCCGCAGGCAGCAGCCGAATGAAGCCTATGCCGAGAAAGATGCCGCCCGCCAGGGCATTGCCCAGCGACAACACGCGGTGAATTACTTCATGACGGTCCGCCAGCAGCGGGATGACGCCTCCCACGACGCCCGCGGCGACAATCGCCACGACGGCCACGACCTTGATCGCAAACAACGAGACGTCGATCTCCATGTCCTCTTCTTCTTCCGCCAGGCCGTCCGACCGCGGACGGCTGCACGCGTCATGACCTTGATTCGACGGCGCGTACGTCTCATGTCCACATGAGAGCATTTCCTTATAGCACGTAACGCCTGCAAACGCGGGCGTGCGCAACGCGGCCGACGCGTTCGCGCAGCAGGGCGCTCGATGGAGGGTGCGCTCGGCGTATTCTCGGGATATCCTGACGTCTCGGGCGGACGTGTGCCAGGTTGTCCGGCAGAAGAGGCGAACGTGGAGACGCAGCGCACAACGAAACGTGGGGCGACAGCAGCGGCGACCGTCCTGAGTCTGATGCTGGCGGGTCCGACCGGGACGGGTCCGACCGCCGCGGGTGCGGCGACGCAGCGCGCCCAAGCCCGCGAGTCGAACGGCATACGCTGCACGGTCGAGCAGGCGCCGATGCGGGACGGCGTCAGGCTGGCGACCGAGGTGTATCTTCCGGCAGGCGCCGGACGGTTCCCGGTGGTCCTCCAGCGCACGCCCTACAACCGCCGCGCGCCCGGCCCCGGCAGCAACTGCGATGCGGCCGTTGGCCGCTACTTCGCGGAACGCGGCTACGCGCTGCTCAACCAGGACACGCGCGGACGGTACCGTTCGGAGGGTGAATTCGACGCCATGCGGCAGGAAGCCGCCGACGGCTACGACGCGGTCGAGTGGGCGGCCGCCCAGCCGTGGTCCGACGGCAGGGTGGGCATGATCGGCGGCTCCTATGTCGGGCTGACGCAGTGGCAGGCGGCCGTCGAACAGCCGCCGCACCTGGTGGCCATCGCCCCGCACTACAGCTCGTCGGACTATCACGAGGGCTGGACCTACCAGGGCGGCGCGTTCGACCTGTGGTTCGCGCTGAGCTGGACCTCGCAGACACTGGCGCCGGACACGTTGCAGCGGCGCCTCGAGGCCGCCGGTGCACCGGCAGATCAGGTGCGCCAGGCGGTCGGCGCGTTCGTCACCGAGGGACGCGAGAAGCTGCTGGACGACTGGCTCTGGCAGCTCCCGTTGGCGGACTTTCCGGCGTTTCGGCAGCACGGCAACATCGCCGCCTACTACGACGAGTGGCTGGCGCGGCCGAGCTACGACGACTACTGGGCCGACCTCGACGTCGAGACGAAGTACCCCCGCATCCAGGTGCCGGCGTTGGTGACCGGCGGCTGGTACGACATCTTCCACGAGGGCACGATCCGCAACTTCGAAGGACTGCGCGCGCAGGGCGGATCGGACGCCGCACGACACGGCACGAAGTTGATCATGCGGGCGCTGTGCCACGCCTGCCCGCCGGACACCACGGCGGGTGAGATCGATTTCGGTCCCGAGAATACGCTCGACCTCAACGCCGAATGGGCGCGCTGGTTCGACTACTGGCTGAAAGGGATCGATACCGGCATCCAGGACGACCCGGCGGTGCGGCTGTTCGTGATGAACCCGCCGGACGAGGGCACCGGCGGCGGTGGGTTCTGGGTGACGGCGGACCAGTTTCCGCTATCCGACGCGGTCGAGACGCCCTTCTACCTGCGGAGCGGCGGTCGCGCCAACTCGGCGGTCGGCGACGGCGTGCTCAGCGGGGACGGACCCGGCGGGCCGGCCGACGGCTACGTCTACGACCCCGGCGACCCGGTGCCCACCGTCGGCGGCAACATGTGCTGCCGGAACGACCTGCTGCCGTCCGGCGCGTTCGATCAGCGCGACGTGGAGCGGCGGGACGACGTGCTGGTCTACACCACGGACCCGCTGGAGGCGGACCTGACCGTCATCGGCCCTGTCGAGGTGGAGTTGTGGGCGGCGTCGTCTGCCCGCGACACCGATTTCACCGCCAAGCTGGTCGATGTGCACCTGGACGGCTATGCCCACAACGTCGCCGAGGGTATCCGCCGGGCTCGGTACCGGAACTCCGATTACACGGTGTCCTGGATCACGCCGGGCGCCGTGCACGACTACACCATCGACCTGGGCTACACCGCCACCGTGTTCCGCCGGGGACACCGCATCAGACTCGAGATCAGCTCGTCGAACTTTCCGCACTTCGACCGCAACCTGAACACCACCGCGGACTTCGGCGCGGGCGCCGACCTGACGCCGGCCACCCAGCGGGTGCTGCATGACGACCTGCACCCCTCGCGGCTCGTGCTGCCTGTCGCGCCGAACATCCGTGCGCCGTAGGCGCCTCGGGAACGCCGGCCCGGTCGCGGGCCACGGAGCCACATGCAACATCGAATCGGTTTCACGCGTCGGGCGGCGGCGGTCGGCACGCTCGTCTCACTCGCGGTGATCGCGACCGCGGCCCAGCAGCCGCAGATCGCCGAGAGGGTCGATGTCGCCCGCGTGATCATCGACGTGCGGGTGGTCGACGGTCGCGGCCGTCCGATCCTGGGCCTGGAGCCGGCCGATTTCGAGGTCCGCATTGGGGGCGAGCCGGTCGCCGTCGAATCAGCGCAATGGTTCGGAATCGATGCGCCGGCCGACGGACCCCTCCCGTCGACCGCCATCGCGGGCGCCCTCGAACCGGAACCCCCCGGCCGGTTGATCGTGTTCGTCGTGCAGAAGAGCCTGGAACGCAACCGGGCGGTGGGGCTGCTGCGCCTGTTGATGGACAGCGACCGGCTGCTGACACGGGTCACGCCCGACGACCGCATCGCCGTGCTCTCGTTCGATTCCCATCTCAAGATCTGGCTCGATTTCACCGACGATGTCGACCGCGTCCGCACGGTGCTCGCGGACGAGGTCATGTTCGGCGCGCCGCCCACGCTCGAGCCGCACGGTGAGCTCTCGCTTCTCGCGGCGCTCAGTCAGGACGTCGGGCGTCGGACCTACGAGATCCAGGAAGCGTTGCTCCGGCTCGGGAACGCGCTCGAACCGCTGCCCGGTTCCAAGTCGGTGGTCCTGATTGGCTATGGATTCGGGGAGTTGACGGTCACACTGGGGATCGTCGGCTCGATTCTGGACAATCGCTACAACGACGCACGGGCCGCGCTGGAGGCTGCGCGCGCGACCGTCTTCTCCCTCGATGTCACGCAGGCGGACTACCACACGTTCGAGCACGGGCTGCAAGCGGTGGCCGCCGACACCGGCGGGTTCTTCGCGCGCACCCACCTGTTCGCACGGCATGCGATCGACCGGGTGGCCAACGCGATCTCCGGTCACTACGTGCTGTTCACCGAACGACCGGACGTCGAACCGGGCAACCATCCCATCAGGGTCGATCTGGTGGAACGCGAGGGCACCGTGCTGGCCCGCAGCACCTACGTCGAGTGAGCCGCACCACTCAGGCCGAGCAGGGCGAGGAGACCGAGATCGACGAACAACAGCGGTGCGAAGGCCGGCGCACCGTGCACGAAGTTCTCGAACAGGCTGGCGGACAGGCCGTTGACGTCGGCCGCGACGTGGAAATAGAAACCGGTCAGTCCGATGACGGCCTGCACCGCGAGCACGCCGCAGCACATCTTCAAGAACGCGGCGCGGCGGTCGACGAGCGACACTGCCAGGAACCCGCCGGCGAACGCGCTCGAGATGACCGGCCACCATTCGGTGGCGTAGAAGAACCCGTTCTGCGCATGGTCACACAGCGACAGCACGAAGATGCCGAGGAAGCCGCCCAGGGCGAAGAACACCACCCACTGCTCCCACTCCGCCGCCTCGGCCGGCATCATTCTGTTGACGAGCACGAGGAAACCGAGACCGGCGTAGGCGAGCGGCGCGGCGAACGGCGCGGTGTATACCAGACTGCGGATGGTCCACTGCGTGAAGAACTGGCTCTCGAGGTGATACATGACGCCCGCGAGACCGATGGCGATGGAGCTGATCCCCACCACGAGTCCGACACGGTACGACAAGGATCCGCGGTGTGTGCGCCCGCCTCGCGGCAGCGCCACGGCGAGCAGCAGCGTGGCCGCAATCGAGAAGACGAAGGGGAACCACTCGGCATGGTGCCGAAAGTTATTGACCGCGTGAGCCAGAAACACGTCCAGGATGAGGAAGGCGTAGTTCGCAAGGACGAAGACCTCCAGCAGCGCGCCCCGGTGTCGGCCCGCCCAGTCAATCGTTCTCACGACCGTCCCGCAACCCGCCGGCCATGTCCTTCAGCTCGGTCAATTTGAGCAACAACTCGTAGTTGCCGTGCCATTGCACGAAGTCGGCCCCGCCCATGAACGCCCCGTGCTTGGCCGTGCGCCCGAAGTAGTGCCAGAAATCGAAGTACAGGAACTCGATCGGCTCATCGAACGGGGCATCGGTCAGCAGGCCGTCGGCGCGCAGGCCGGCCATGAGCGCCTGCCCGTCGCGGACGCGCTCGTTCGTCGCGGCCAGGACCGCCTCGGCCTCTTCGTAGAAGCGGGTGACGTTCGACGAGGCGTGGCAGCGAAGACACGTTTCCTGCATCTCGGTCTGCGCGCGGGCGTACCCCGGCCGTCGCTCGGACACCGGTGCGAACAGCCAGTACGACAACCGCTCCGTCGTATCGTGGGTCACCTTCAGCCCGTCCAGACCGCTGAGGTGGCAGGTCGCACACGTCGGCACGGGCATGTCCGCGGTCGTCAGCCGCTTGGGGTCGGCGCTCAGGTTCAGTGACGCGCGTTGCGCCTCGTAGAGCGCACCGTGCTTCGACTCGTTGTAGATCTCGATCTGCGCGTGGTCGGGACCGATATGGCACTGCCCGCAGGTGCGCGGCTCGCGCGCCAGCGCAATGGAGGTCGAATGGCGCGAGTGGCACTGGGTGCAGCTCCCGATCGAGCCGTCCTGATTCGGCCTGCCGATCTCGTGGCAGCCGATGCACCCGGCGGCGGTGGCCGCTGCGCCTTCCAGCAGGGCGAGCGCATTCGCCGGACGATCCACCGCGCCGGGGTGATGTCGCTCGCCGAACGCGACCTGCTCGGGCGACAGGTCGGTCGTGCCTCGGACCGCGGCCCACGCCGGCAGCGCGTGCCGGCTGCGGGCGAACTGATCGTACTCGGTGCGGTGGCAGCCCTGGCAGTTCAGCGACGTCACGTCCTGCGCCAGACGGAAGTTGTAATGGTCGTATGTCTCCTGCCCGTCGTGCGGCTGATGACAGTCGAAGCAGGTGACGTTGGCGCGGCTGTGCTCGCTGCGTTCGAACTGATGGACGATGGCCGCGGTCTCTTCGCGATGGCACTGGGCGCAGCGCCCCGTCGCACGCACGAATTCCGGTAGCGGCTGCAGGACCTCCGACCCCGGTCTGGCGTGGTTGAGCGCCACGGCCGCCAGCAGCAGTCCGCCGCTGATGGTGACGGCGATGAAGACCGACCTGAAAGGCATACGCTCGCCACGACATGGTGCGCGCCGACACGCCGGCAAGCTCCGTCGCCGGGAACTTCACCGGCCGCTGGCGGCGGGCGCGTTCGACTTCATGATCACCAGCGTGCGGTCGTCGGTCTGCGTACCGTCCCCGAACCGGTTGACCTGCTGCATCACGCGGCTGCAGATCTCGGTCGCGCTCTCGCCGGCGGCGGTCCGCAGCGTCTCAATCAGACGCGCCCGTCCATATTCTTCGCCCGCCGGGCTCATCTGCTCGACGATGCCGTCGGTGTAGAGCGCCAGCACGTCGCCCGGCCGCAACACGGCGTGCCCCTCGTAATACCGCGGCGCCTCGAACAGGCCGAGCGGCACCCCGCCTTCCTCCAACAACTCGACGTCACCGCCGGCGCGCACCAGCACGGGCGGCACATGCCCCGCGTTCACGTAGAGGAGACGCTGCACCGGAACGTCGAGCACCATGTAGAACAGCGTGACGTACCTTCCCTCTTCGACCGACTTCTGAAAGAAGCGGTTGGCACGCCGCATCACGGTGCGCACGGCCAGCTCGTGGCCGACCAGTGAGGAGATGGAGGCGCGAATGGCGGCCACCAGCAGCGCCGCGGGGACGCCCTTGCCGACGACGTCGGCAATCACTACGCCGTAGCGGTCTTCGGGCAAGGCAATGAACTCGTAGTAGTCGCCGCCGATTGCCAGCGACGTCTCGTGCGCCCCTGCGATGTCGAATCCGTCCAGCGCCGGCGTGACGTGCGGCAGCAAGTCCGCCATGACGTCGCGTGCGAGCGCAAGGTCGCTGACGAGCTGGCGTTTGACCTGCACCTCGGCGATGAGGCGCGCGTTTTCGATGGTCGCGGCGACCGCCGCGGCATAGACGCCGACCACCGCCTGCGCCGCGTCGTCGAATCCGGCCGACCGGTCCGACCAGAGATCGAGCGCGCCGCGCACCCGTCCGCGGGCGCCGATCAGCGGGACGATCAGCCGTGACCGCGCCAGCGAGCGCCCTTCGCAGACGCCAAGCTGATCGTGCAGCGAGAGTAGCTCGCCGTGCGCCAGCACCCGGCCGACCATACCCTGGCCATCGAACGGCGCACGCATCTCGACCGGCGCCGGATTGACGCACCCGCGCGCCAGGCTGTGCGACACGTGCGCCCCGGTCGGATCGACCACATAGACGCCGGCCGCATCGTGCTCGACGAGCGAGGCCAGACCGTCGAGAATGCCGTTCAGGATGCGCGCCGCGTCGGGGGCGTCGGTCGCGAGGCGGAACACCTCGACCATGACGCGGGCCGCATCGACAGCATCACCGGCGACCTTGGCGGTCGGCCGGCCCTGCCCCCCGGTGGACGTCACGGTCTGCGCCATCGCCCCAATTGTAGACACTTTCGTCTCTGCATGCACCCGGCCCGGGTCATCCTGGTGACACTGGAGCGTTCATGTGCACGTTGGACACGTCTTGCTACGTTTTACTATTCCTTTCCTTTCCTTTCTTCCATCCTGAACGCCCGTTCCTTATCCGCCACCTTCCTTCTCTTCGTCACCATGCTATCGGGTCATGGATAATGAGTCTCAATCTCAGTAACAGATTTAGCTTGCGCACAGCGAGCTATCTTTCTTACAGTTGCATCCATGGCGCGTCGGTTCCGTTCTCCAATGGCGTGCAGCACACTCCTGGCCATCGTGCTCGGTGCGTCGGCCATACGCGCCGAACAACCTCCCGACGCGGCGACCCCACCCAACCCGGAACAGCTCTATGCGTCGGCGTGCGCGGCATGCCATGGCGCCGACGGACGAGGAGCGCCCCTGAGCTCGGTCGCTTTCGACGTCCCGTTGCCAGACTTCAGCGATTGCAGCTTCGCGTCGCGCGAGCCGGACGCCGACTGGGCGGCGGTCGTGCATGACGGCGGACCGGTACGGGGTTTCGATCGGATGATGCCGGCGTTCGGCGACGCATGGGGAATGGACGAGATTCTGGCATCGCTCGACCACGTACGGACCTTCTGCGAGGACGACAGTTGGCCGGGCGGCGAACTCAACATGCCGTTGCCGCTCGTCATGGAGAAGGCGTATCCCGAAGACGAGTTCGTGTTGACATCACGCGTCGATGAGGGTGACGCGGGCCGCATCGCCACCCGCATCATCTACGAGAAGCGGTTCGGCGCCAGGAACCAGATTGAAATCGACCTGCCGTTCGCCGCGGTCGAGCGCGCGTCCGGCGATTGGACCGGTGGCGTGGGTGATATCTCGCTCGGTGTCAAGCGCGCGCTCCTGCACAGCACGGACCGCGGGTCGATCCTCAGCGTTCTCGGTGAGGTGGTGCTGCCGACTGGCGACCGCGACGACGGCCTCGGCGCGGGCACGGCCATTCTCGAGCCGTCGGTCCTCTTTGGCCAACTTCTCCCCGCAGACGGATTCGTGCAGTTCCAGGCCGGCGTCGAGGTGCCCACCGACCCCGCCTCAGCCGGGCGCGAGGCGTTCTGGCGCACCGCGGTCGGGAAGAGCTTCACCGAGGGTGCGTTCGGCCGCGCCTGGACCCCGATGCTGGAGATTCTGGGTGCGCGTGAGTTCGCCGCCGCTGAACGTCCGCAGTGGGACCTGGTCCCGCAACTGCAGGTCACGCTGAACACGCGCCAACATGTGATCGCGAACATCGGCGTCCGCCTGCCGGTGACCGACACCGACCGCCGGGGCACCCAGGTGCTGGTCTATCTGCTGTGGGACTGGTTCGACGGCGGCTTCTTCGAAGGCTGGTAGTGATGCATATCTCGAAGGCACGAGTCCCGGTGCGGCGCTGGACGGTCGCCGCGGGTTGCTGGCTCACCCTTGGCGTGGCCCTGCCCCCCGCGTGGGCCGGGCAGAGTCCCGGCGTCACCACACCGCATCCGCCAGATGCGCTGTTCGACACCGCGACCACCTGCATGGCGTGCCACAACGGCTTGACGATCACAAGCGGTGAGGACATCTCGATCGGATCCGACTGGCGCGCGTCGATGATGGCCAACGCCGCGCGCGATCCGTACTGGCAGGCGGCGGTCAGGCGCGAAGTCCTCGATCATCCCGAAGCTCAGGCGGTCATCGAGGATACGTGCGCCACCTGTCACATGCCGATGGCGCGGTTCGAGGCCGCCTCGGCCGGCGGCCAGGGACAGGTGCTCGCGCACCTGCCGATCGGGGCCGGCGATACGCGCGCCGAGCGCCTTGCCGCCGACGGCGTGTCCTGCACGGCGTGCCACCAGATCAGTGCAGCGAACCTGGGCCAGGCCGACAGCTTTACGGGCGGCTTCGTCATCGACATCTCGGTGCGAGACGGAGAGCGGCAGATCTTCGGCCCCTTCGACATCGACGACGGGCGGACCCGCATCATGCAGTCGGCCACCGGATTTCAGCCGACCGAAGCGACCCATATCCAGCAATCGGAAGTCTGCGCCACCTGCCACACGCTCTACACGCACGCACTGAACCTCGAGGGCGACGAGGCCGGCCCGCTGCCCGAACAGGTGCCGTATCTCGAGTGGCGCCACAGCGTCTACAACGGCGAAGAGAGCTGCCAGTCGTGTCACATGCCGGTCGTCGAGGAAGAAACGGCCATCGCCTCGGTGCTGGGTGAACAGCGCGAGGGGGTGTCGCGGCACGTCTTCCGCGGCGGAAACTTCTTCATGCTGCGGATGCTCAACCGCTATCGCGCCGATCTGGGCGTGCAGGCGCTGCCCCAGGAACTCGAGACCGCGGCGCGACGGACCATCGACCATCTGCAATCGAACGCGGCCACCGTCGCGGTGGAACGACTCGACCGCTCCGGCGGCCGCCTGCGCTTCGACGTGGCCGTGGAGAACCTCGGCGGACACAAGCTGCCCACCGCCTACCCGTCGCGGCGGGTGTGGCTGCACGTCACCGTCCGTGATGGCGCGGGCGAGGTGCTGTTCGAGTCGGGGGCGTTCGAGGCCAGCGGCGCGATACGCGGCAACGACAACGACCTGCGTCCAGAAGCCTTCGAGCCGCACTACGCGGAGATCAGCAGCCCGGACCAGGTCCAGGTCTACGAGTCGGTGCTGGTTGACGAGCGCGGAAGGGCGACCACCGGGCTGCTCACCGGCGTGCGCTACATCAAGGACAACCGCCTGCTGCCCCGCGGATTCGACAAGACCACCGCCGAGCCGGACATCGCCGTGCATGGCGGGGCCGCGCCGGACGAGGACTTCGTCGGCGGGAGCGATCGGGTGCGGTACGTGACGGACGTGTCGAACGCCACCGGGCCGTTGCGCGTTGAGGCCCAACTCTGGTATCAACCGATCGGCTTTCGCTGGGCGCGCACTCTCGCCGACTACGACGCGTTCGAGACAACGCGGTTCGTCCGCTTCTACGACGCCATGGCCGCCTCGTCGGCCGTCGTGGTCGCCAGCGCCGGTGCGTCCTTGCCATAATGCCGCATGCCGCGGTCGGCGCTTCCGCCGTCGGCGTCGCGGTGCTGGGCGTGATTGCGCGCGGCGAAGTGGGCCTGATATTCGCCAGCGTCGGTCACACGGTCATGGTCGCCGGGGTGCCGGTCCTCAACGACGGGGTATACTCCGCGATCGTCGCCATGGTGATGCTGACGACGCTCGCGACACCGCCGCTGCTGAAAGCCGCGTTCACGACGCCGTCCGGACCGCGGAGCGCCTCGAGCTCCGAGTCCCCAGGGTGATCCCGCGCGGCGCGGGACACGTCGGCCGGCCCTCACTACAGGCTGGCGCCAGGCAGATTCACGCGAGTTGATCGTTGAGCTGATTGGGCCGCTGGGGGTCAATGCCCGGAACGAGACGGCTGCGATTGGGGACAATCCGGAATCGAGCCGGTTCGGGCTCCCGTGATCCGGGCGCCATGCCGCGACGCAACACCTCGTTCACCACCTGCTTGAACGGTTTGTCCTGCAGTCGACTCTGCGTTCTCAGAAAGTCCGCCACATCATCGTCCAGGGTCAGCGTCGTTCTCATTGAGACATCATGATGTCCCATCAACATGAGGTCAAGGTGACGCCCACCGGACTCTTGCCCCGAGCGACTGGAGGTTCGGGCTCGGAACCACCCGGCCCGTGGCCGGCGGTGGGTGGCGCAGTGCACTGCATAGTTACTCCGGCTATCCTGCAGGTTCTTCGGAGACACGAAATCAGTACAGAATGAAGGATGCGAGCGAAAAGTACCGGAAACGAAGAAGAGCATGAGCGCAGCGACTGAATACCGGGATACGTCGGACGGCGCCGCGATCACCGTGTATCGAGGTGAGTGCATTGCCGGCATGCGGGAACTGCTCGATCCCGAATCGGTCGATGTTGTCGTGACCTCGCCTCCCTACAACCTGGGCATCGCGTACCGGTCCTATGACGATACGCTGCCGCGCAGTGAGTATCTGGACTGGATCGAGGCCTGGGGCGAGGCGCTGCGGCGAGTGCTGTCTCGCGGCGGGTCGCTGTTCCTCAACATCGGGGGCAAGCCATCCGATCCGTGGGGGCCGTTCGAGGTGTTGCAACGGCTCAAGAAGCACTTCGTGCTGCAGAACACCTTCCATTGGATCAAGTCGATAGCAATCGACGGCGACCTTGTCGGCGCCGCGACCGGCCTGACAGGAAACGTCGCTATCGGTCACTACAAGCCGATCAACAGCAGACGCTATGTGAACGACTGCCATGAGTACATCTTCCACCTGACGAAGCATGGCGAGGTGGAGTTGGACAGACTGGCCGTCGGCGTGGAGTACCAGGACAAGTCGAATATCGCAAGGTGGGCGTCGGTAACGCACGATCTGCGGTGCCGCGGCAATACGTGGTTCGTTCCCTATCGAACGATTCAGAGCCGTGACAGCGAGCGCCCGCACCCGGCGACGTTCCCGGTCAGGATACCGCTGATGTGCATCCGTCTGCATGGGCTCCAGAGACTCGGGCGGGTCATGGATCCGTTCCTGGGTCTGGGACACAGCGCTCTGGCATGCAAGACGCTGGGGGTTCCGTTCGTGGGCTTCGAGATGGATGAGGGATATTTCTCGGAGGCGTGCCGTCTGATCGAGACGTTCGAGCCGGCGTCAATCGACGGGGAGGGTACCAGGCAGTTGGATCTACTCTCGGCAACCAGATCCCGTTCGTGAGGCGCCGGCGGCGCCGGCCGGCGCTACGGCCGCAGGCAGGGCGGCCGGCGGCGGGAGCTGTACGTTCCGGCAAAGAAACCGTGCGGCCAGTCGCGGCCTGGGGGGAGACGAACAGGGCAACCACAAGGGTTGCCCCTACAGGTATGCGCCCTCCACACGCCTTGCGCTGGCCGGACGCGGCATTGTTACGACCAGATCTCGGTGCAACGCGGGGTTCTACCACGGGCTGCTAGCAACCCGTGGTGACCAGCGGTTCGATGCTGCTGATGTCGGCCGACGTACGCGCCAGGTCCAGGTCGTACATCCGCTGCAGGTTCAACCAGAATTCGGGCGTCATACCCAGCGCCCGGCCGATTCGCAGCGCCGTGTCCGCCGTGACGGACCGGCGGCCATGCACGATCTCGTTGATGCGCCGCGGCGATACGCCGATGGTTCTGGCCAGACGGTACTGACTGATTCCGAGTTCGGCCAGCATCTCGGCGAGGTGTTCACCGGGATGGATGGGAGTGCAGTTCGCCATGGTGTCGCCCTCAATGGTAGTCGACAATCTCAATCTCCTTCGCACCCTGCTCCGTCCAGCGGAAGCAGATACGCCATTGATCGTTGATGCGGATGCTGTGCTGGCCTGCCCGGTCACCGCGCAGCGCCTCCAGGCGATGGGACGGCGGAAGCCGAAGGTCCGCGAGGTCGACGGCTGCGGCGACGCGGGGGCCGGCGGGACAAGGTGGCCGCCGGAAAGATTGACGCCGTGACGGGGGAGCCCTGGACGAACGACCTGTCCGAGCAACCGCAGAACTACCTGGCGGTTCCCGATCAACCGTGGCTGGACGGCTTCTGCGTCGGGAAGGGGTTGATTCGGCAGTTCGTCGCCATGCCCCTGGGAGAGGGGTACACCGGCGAGGAGCAACTGACCGGAGAAGCGCGGCACGCCGGGCTGCCCTGGTTCGACTATTACGGCGGAGACCTGACCGCACTCGACGGCGCGAGGAAGCTGGCGGGACTGGACAGTGTGGCCGCAACGAACGTGAAGCAGGGAGAGGGTGTTCTCGCCGGCAACGAACCCGTGCAGCCGACCGTCGTCAAGCAACTGTCGGCCGCACAGGTTCGCGAGGGTGAATTCTAGCCAGTCGGCAGTTAGAGGCCCGGGCCGCCGCCGCCGAAGGCGAAGGTCGCACCCACGCCGAAGACGCGCGACTTGGCGGTGTTCCGCCCGGCGACCACCCGTCCGACGAACGCGTTCAGGCTGACGGTGTCGGTGACGTTGGCGAGCAGCCGGCCGCCCAGAATCTGAGCGTCCTCCTGCAGCGCGGGGAATCGGCTGGGCGAGAAGCCCTCGCCGCCGATGTCGATGCCGGACAGGGCGTTGACCATCCGATAGTCGACGCCGATCGTGATCGCGTCGGTGGCCGGGATGAAGCCGGACAGGTTCAGGAACATGTCCGCGGGGATTTCGACGTTGCCCCGGTTCGCGCCGCCCACGGCCTCCGCGTTGACCAGAATGCTCGTGCGGTTACGAAAGCCGATCTCGCCCGAGAACCCGACCCGGCTGCCGAACTTGCCGATGATGAGCGACGTTTCGAACCCGTTGCCTCCATCGCCGATGGAGTTGATGTAGCCGGTGTCGTAGGCGCCTCCAGCGATTATCGCGACGCGGAGCGCAACGCTCGGCGCGTCGCTGACCAGCTCGTCGACGACCCGCCACGTCACGCCGATGTTGGAATCGGCCAGACCGCTGTAGCTTTCGCGGCCACCGGCCGGACCGACCGCTCCGGGAAGGAAGCTTCGCGCGTAGCCCGACTGTATGTCGAGGGCCACAGCGTCCGTGATGGCGTAATTCACGCCGAACCACAGGGTATTCTGCGACAGGTTTGCGCCGGTCGCCTCGAGCGGGCCCTTCGTGATCGTGTCGGCGCGGAAGAACTCGCTGGCCTTCTGGTTCACGAACGACAGGCTGACGGAGCCGGTCCCCGGTTCCGCGATCCACGGCGTGCCCTGTGCGGACGCGGGCTGGACAGGCAGGCAGGACAGCGCCACCGCGCAGGCGACGGCAGCCACGAGAGAACGACAGTTACGGTGCATGAATTGCATCTCCTAGCGTCAATCGATTCAGTGGACGGGCGGGGCTACAGCTTGTAGCGGCGGGTGAGGAAGTAGTGGACCAGCTCCATCCTGAGGTTGCAGTCTTCGCTCTGCGCCGACGCGCCATCGCAGAGCGCCGCGACGAGTTCGCCATCGGCATCGGATCCGGTGCCGGCATCGACCGCCACGAGACTGGCCGTCAGGCTCTCGGCGCGGTCACGATCGAGTTCGTTCTTCTGCACCGGACAGGAGTCGCAGACCAGCTCGTCGAACGTGAGCGCCTTGCCTTGCGAATACGCGGCGCGCGGGCTCACCTTGCCGGCGCCGGCGCCGATGGAGCCGGACGCCGAGACAGACAGGTGGAACAGTCCGATACCGGCGGCGAGCAGCACGCCGAGACACAGGGATCTCATCATTTCTCTTCTCCAATCATGCATTGTCGTAGACCCTCGAACAGAACATCCGACGATGACAGCAGCAACCGCGGCGCGTCAGGGCTGCGGCTGATTCAGATTCCAGTCGTAATCATATTCGATCGCCCCGTCGAAGCCCTTGATCTGCGGCGCAAGCGCCTCGCCGGCGTACTCGCCGAGGTGTTCGAACACCGATGCCTCGGTGTCGCCGAAATCCTCGGCGTACCAGTCGTAAATGCTCGAGATGACGATGAAGTCGTCATCGACAACGTCGACGCCCCGTGCATTGTTCACGTAGTCCAGCGCGCCGGTCTCGAGCAGCGTCTCGGTGTTGGCGGCCGTGAAGGCCGTCGCCAACAGATGCGGACAGCCGTAGGCGGCGCAGTTCACCGCGTAGTGAATCCGCTTGTCGCGCCAGAGGGGCCGCAGGATGCCGTGTTCCATGTCGTTCAACGTCAAGTCCTGGCCGGCGACCGTGGCGTGCACGTCTTCCCACGGACCGGTATTCGGGATCATCCCCTCGTGGATGTCCCGGATGGTATCTACCGGATAGGCGTCCAGCACGACCTTCACGGTCAGCGCATTGTAAAAATTGATCCAGTACGCCATCTGTTCCGCGCGCGAGTAGTCCCGTGGATCGAATCCCTCCAGGTATTCCAGATACCCGGCCAGCTTCGCGGCGTCCGCGGCGTTGGCCGCGAGCGCAGCATAGTCGACGAGATTGACGCCCGACGGATCGGCGGCCACGTAGGCGTCCAGAAGGTCCTGCCACGTGTCGTGATCGATTCGCTCGGTGTTGGATTCGTCGCTGGCGTCCCAACTCGCAATCCGTTCCGGCGCCGGTGCGCCGCACGCCACGGAGATCAGCGCCGCGGCCACCAGGAACGCGACCAGCCGGCGGCAGTGTGGCGCAGGTTCACGCGTCCTGTCAATCCTGATTGGCATCATGTTCGGTATTCCTTACCGCTGTTCCTCGTCGTTGCATGGAGAGTCCGCCCGCGCCGATACGGCGCCACCACGGGTGCGCAACCGGACAATCATCGCCAGGATGCCGACGCTGGCGCCGACGACCCCCTTCACGGTGCCGCCCACCTTCGATCTGCCGAAACGCCGCCGCAACGTGTCGACCGGCGTCTCGACGAGCCGCAGGTTCTGTTGGATGGCCTTGATCTGCATTTCCACGGTCCAACCGTAGGCAGTATCACACATGTCAAGGCGCCGCAGCGCATCGGCCCGGATGGCCCGGAAGGGACCCAGATCAGTGATCGTCCGCCCCCACAACAACCGGATCAGCACGGACGCTACACGGTTGCCGGCGACCTGTGGTATCGACAACGCACCCGGCTCCATCCGTCCCAGCACGCGCGAGCCGACGACCATGTCGGCGCCGCGCGCGATCGCCCGCAGCAGATCGAGGGATTGCCGGACATCGAACGACTGATCGCCGTCCACGAACAGCACCACGTCCACCGGATGGAGCGTGGCAATGGCGGTCAGGCAGGCGATGCCGTAGCCGGGTGTCGGCTCGACGACTACTCGAGCACCGGCGGCGCGAGCCCGCTCGGCCGTGGCGTCGATCGAACCATTGTCACACACCACGAGGTCGTCGATGACGCCATGTCCAGCCTCGGTTCGCAGCTTCAGCAACCCGCTGACCACGCCGCCGATGTTGTCTGCTTCGTCACGCGCCGGAATCACTGCGCCGACGGTCATACCTTCGTACATGACATGCCTTCACCGCGCCCGGCGGCGGCCCCGTCGCCGACGCCGGACCACCGGCGCCAGAGTCGATGGCCGCCCAGCGCCGCCAGAATCAGGCTGAACTCCAGCCATCGCGCCCACACCGGCTGTGCGTACGGATGCATCTCGAAGTCGTACAGGTTGAGCCCGGTCATGTAGCTGAGGAGGATTGCGACCGAGGCTGTCCAGGCCCAGACACTTGGAAACACCGCCGCGAAGGGCAGCAGCCAGAGCAGATACCAGGGATTGATGACCGGCGATACGGCGAGCAATGCGCCGTAGAGCCAGTCGCCCCTAGGGACACCCGGCGCACCGTGCCGCGTGTAGCGGACATAGTACCACCCCCAGAATGCGGCGTATGCCAGACCCATTACGAGCCTGGCCTCGAACGGGCGCACCACGGTCTTGAGCAGCCCGAACGCCGCCGAGTTGAACTCCCACTCCCGCGCGAAGACCTGCAACGAGTCGAGGTCCGTGCCGCCAGCCAGGGCGAACGGCAGATACACCCCTGCCAGCGTGGCGCCGAACAGGACCCAGTGCCTGAGCCGCGCGCCCAGCAGCACGAACGGCGCCAGCACCAGACCGAAGGTCTTGGTCCCCGCGGCCAGCCCGAGACAGACGGCGGCCATCCGCCAGCGGCGGTCTCCGGCGAGCACGATCGCCGCCAGCAGCAGGCAGACACCGATGCCGTCCGGGTGCGCGGTGAAGGCGATCTCCTTGACGACCAGCGGACACCAGGCATAGAGCATGACGTTCCTGGCGGGCGCCAGACGCAACAGCAACGCGATGGTCGCCAGGTCGACGGCGATCAGGATCACCTGCAGCGTCGTGACGCTGGCCGGCTGCACCCAGTAGCCGAGCAGGAAGACGATCTGCGTGATCGGCGCATAGATGGTCGGCAGCTCCGGATAGTTGATGCCGTCGAGCACGCCCTGGAACAGCGCCGGGACGCCGGGGTCGACGAAGAAGGCCTCCGGCGCGGCGCCGTAGGGCGTGCCGGTGGTCGCGAAGCGGTAGCCGTCCCACAGGTAGCGATAGAAGTCGTCCTCGAAGAACGGCCCGCCGATCACCCCGCAGAGCCTGAAAACGACCGCCCACATGATCAGGCGGCCCAGCGGGAACGGGTCGCCGCGCCGGTGGAAGTACAGGTAGAGCCCGAACACCGGCAGGCCGGTCCAGGCGACCAGGAGGAAGAACACCGCCAGGTCGGGTTCGCCGGGTTGCCGCGCCAGCCAGGCGAGGGCGGCATACCCCAGTGCGCACCAGCCACCGACCGCGTCCACGGACCAGCGCGTCGGATAGCCTGCGATCCGTGCGATCTGACGGGGGTTCATCGTTCGCGTCCGGGGTCCGGCGGGATGATACCGCGTACACTCCTCCATCGCGGCAGCCGGTTCGCTACAATGCACCGCATGCAGAGCCAGCCGTCGAACGGCAGCGGGTACGTCGAGTTCGAGCAGGTCGGCAAGAGCTTCGACGGGCGCACGATGGTGGTGCGCGACCTCGACCTGCACATCCGCAAGGGCGAGTTCCTGACCCTGCTCGGACCGTCGGGATCGGGCAAGACCACCTGTCTGATGATGCTGGCCGGCTTCGAGACGCCCACGACGGGCGCCATCCGCATCGACGGCCGCGCCATGCACCTGGTGCCGCCCCGCCAACGGGGCATCGGCATGGTGTTCCAGAACTACGCGCTGTTCCCGCACATGACCGTGGGCGACAACCTGTCCTTCCCGCTGGAGGTGCGCGGGCTCGCTGCGCCGGCCCGCCGCGACCGGGTGCGGCGCGCCCTGCAGCTCGTGCGGCTCGACGGGTTGGAGCACCGGCGGCCCAGCCAACTGTCCGGCGGCCAGCAGCAGCGGGTCGCGATCGCCCGGGCGCTGGTGTTCGAGCCGGACCTCGTGCTGATGGACGAGCCGCTCGGCGCGCTCGACCGGCGGCTGCGCGAGGAGCTGCAGTACGAGATCCGGCGCATTCACCGCGACCTGGGGGTCACGGTCCTGTACGTCACCCACGACCAGCACGAAGCGATGGTGATGTCCGATCGCGTCGCGGTCTTCCGGGCCGGACGCATCGAGCAGATCGCCTCGCCGGAGGCGCTCTACGAAGAGCCGTCGCGTTCGTTCGTCGCCCGCTTCATCGGCGAGAACAACCGCCTCGCCGGGCGGGTCACCGCCGTGGATGACGATGACATCTGCGACGTCGATGTCGGCGGTCAGATCGTCCGGGCGCTCCGCGTCGCCCCCTGCGGCCCCGGCGACGCCACGACGCTGTCCATCCGCCCGGAGCGCGTCGCCATCGCGCCGGAGCCGGGGCTGTACACCAACGAGTTCGACGCCCGGATCGAGGACATCACCTTCCTGGGCGACCACCTCCGCCTGCACCTCTCCGTCTGCGGCCGGTCGGACTTCGTCGTCAAGATCCCCAACATGGTCGGGCACGGCGCGGTGATCGAAGGCGATCGGATCCGCATCGGCTGGACACCGACCGATTGCCGGGTCCTGGAGCCGGACGACCAGAAGGGCACGCCATGACCATCCACGGTGGACGCGCAGCGGCGGTCCTCCCTCCGGCGGCGTTGCTGTCGGCCCTGACGGCGCTGGCGGTCCTGGCATCCGGCTGCCTGGACCCGCCCGGGGCATCGTTGACCGTGGTCTCCTGGGGCGGCTCGTACGCGCAGGCGGTCACCAAGGCCTACCTCCGGGGCTTCACGGCCGAAACCGGTGTCGAGATCCGCCTCGAGGACTACAACGGCGGGCTGGCGCAGGTGCGCGCGCAGGTCGAGACCGGCAACGTGCACTGGGACATCGTGGACCTCGAGATCGCCGACGCGGTCAGCGGCTGCGACGAAGGCATCCTCGAACAGATCGACACGGCCCTGCTCGCGCCGGCGCCGGACGGCACCCCGGCCCTGCGCGACTTCCTGCCGGACACGTTGCTGGAGTGCGGCGTGGGCACACTGCTGTACTCCACCATCTACGCCTACAACACCGCCCGCATGTCGGGCCCGACGCCGGCCACGATGGAGGATTTCTTCGACCTCGAGCGCTTCCCGGGCCGCCGCGGGATGCGCCGCGTGCCGTTCGTGAACCTGGAGTTCGCGCTGATCGCGGACGGGGTGCCGATCGACCAGGTGTACGCCACGCTCGACACGCCCGCGGGCGTGGATCGGGCCTTCCGCAAGCTCGACACCATCAAGGACCAGGTGGTCTGGTGGGAAGCGGGGGCGCAGCCGCCGCAGATGCTCGCCGACGGCGAGGTGGTGATGAGCACCGCCTACAACGGCCGCATCTTCAACGCGCAGGTGCTGGAGCGCCAGCCGTTCGTGATCGTCTGGGACGGTCAGGTGCTCGACGTCGGGCAGATGGGCATCGTGGCCGGGACGCCGGAGCTCGACACGGCGCTGGACTTCGTCAGGTTCGCCTCGACCGCCACCTCGATGGCCGCCGTCAGCCGCTACATCGCCTACAGCCCCGCGCGCCGGTCCGGTCTGCCGCTCATCGCGACGCACGCCGAGGCGGGCGTCGACATGAACCCGCACATGCCGACGTATCCCGCGAACATGGGCCGCACCCTGCGCAACGACTGGGCCTGGTGGAGCGATCACATGGACGAGATGAACGAGCGCTTCAGCGCATGGCTGGCGCAGTGAACCGGCCGCGGCTGCGCGCCGCAGCGTTGGTGTTGCCGCTGGTCGCCTTCATCGGCGTCACGTTCGTCGTCCCGCTGGCGACCATGCTGGTGCGCAGCGTCTACGACCCGGTGGTCGCCGATGCGCTGCCCGACACGCTCGCCCTGCTGGAGGACTGGAACGGGCAGGAAGCTCCCGTCGAGGCCGTGTACGCGGCGGCCGCACGCGAGTTGCTGCGCGCGCGGGACGAGCGGACGCTCGGCCGGGTCGCCAGCCGCGTCAACCGGGTGCGGGGCGGGCTGCGGAGCGTCGTCATCCGCAGCGTGCGGCGGCTGCGGGAGGTCTCGACCGGCCCCTGGCGCGAGGTCATGATCGACATCGACGCCGATTGGGGCGACGCCGGGACCTGGCACGCGATCCGCACCGCCGGTGATCGCGTCACGGCGCGGCACTATCTGAACGCCGTCGATCTCCAGCGCCTGCCCGACGGCTCGATCGCCCGCCAGCCGCCGGACCGGCGCATCTACCTGCCGCTGCTGCGGCGCACGTTCGCCGTCAGTCTCGGCATCACGGCGTTGTGCCTGCTGCTCGGCTATCCGGTCGCCCACCTGATCGCGCACGCGCCGCCGCGCCGCGCCGCTCTGCTCCTGGCGCTGGTGCTCGTGCCGTTCTGGACGTCGCTGCTGGTCCGTACCACGTCCTGGATCGTGCTGCTCCAGACCCAGGGCGTCATCAACGACCTGCTCGTCGCGGTCGGGCTGATCGGCGACGACGGCCGGTTCGCCCTGGTCTACAACATGACCGGCACGTTCGTGGCCATGACCCACGTGCTGCTCCCGTTCATGGTCCTGCCGCTCTATTCGGTCATGCGCACCATCCCGCCGCAGCAGATGAGCGCCGCCGCGTCGCTGGGCGCCAGCTTCCCGCAGGCGTTCCGGCGGGTCTACTGGCCGCAGACGATCGCCGGCGTCGGCGCCGGGTCGCTGCTGGTGTTCATTCTGGCCATCGGCTACTACATCACGCCCGCGCTGGTCGGCGGCCAGAGCGGCCAGCTCATCTCCAACTTCATCGCCTACCACATGCAGACCTCGCTGAACTGGGGGCTGGCGGGCGCGCTCGGCGGGATCCTGCTGATGTGCGTGGCGGCGTTGTATCTGCTCTTCGATCGCGTGGTCGGTGTCGAGCGCATGAGGCTGGGATGAGCATGGCGGCCACCAAGCCCCTGTTCAGCATCGGGCGGGTCGTCTATCTGGCGGTCTGCGGTCTGATCTTCACCTTCCTGCTCGCGCCGCTCCTGGTCATCGTGCCGCTCAGCTTCAATGCCGAGCCCTACTTCACCTTCACCGAGGGGATGCTGCGCCTCGACCCGGAGGCGTACTCGCTCCGCTGGTACCGGCAGATTGCCGGCGACGACGTGTGGGCGCGCGCGCTCGCCAACAGTCTGTTCATCGGCGTCGCCGCCACGGCGCTGGCGACGGCGCTCGGCACCCTTGCCGCTCTGGGGCTTTCGAGCCGCGTCATGCCGGCGCGCCGTCTCGTGACGGGACTGCTGATCTCGCCGATGGTCACGCCGCTGATCATCTCGGCGGCCGGGATGTTCTTCTTCTATTCGAGCCTCGGTCTGTCACAGACGCACCTCGGCCTGATCCTGGCTCACGCCGCGCTCGGCACGCCGTTCGTCGTCATTACGGTGACCGCCACGCTGTCCGCCTTCGACACCAACCTGACGCGGGCCGCCGCCGGCCTGGGCGCCGGGCCGTTCCGCACCTTCCACCGCGTGCAGCTTCCGCTGATCGCCCCCGGCGTCCTCTCCGGCGCCCTCTTCGCCTTTGCCGCTTCGTTCGACGAGGTGGTCGTGGTGCTGTTCATGGCCGGCGAGAACCAGCGCACCATCCCGCGCCAGATGTGGGCCGGCGTGCGCGAGCAGATCAGCCCCGCCATCCTGGCCGCGGCGACGTTCCTGATCGTCTTCGCGGTGCTGCTGCTGTGCACCGTCGAGTGGCTGCGCCGGCGCGGGGGAGAACCGGTCAGGGCCTGATGCGGGCGCCGACGAAGCAGCGGCAGTACGCGGCGCGGCGCAACTCGACGCCGACGCTGACGACCTCGCCGTTCCTACGACGGCTGGCGTGTCCTGCTCGATTCAGCGGGTGTAGACCGATCGGCCCCGTGAGAACGTCTCGAGCACACTGATGTGCTCGAGCGCCGCCGGTTCCGCCGTCAGCGGATTCCGCTCGAGGATCACGAGATCCGCCTGTTTTCCCGCCGTGATCGAACCCTTGGTCTCTTCCTCGAAATACTGGTAGGCGGCGCCCAGTGTGACCGCGTGGAGCGCTTCGAGGACCGTGGCGCGCTGGTGGGGTCCCAGCACATGGCCGCTGCGGGTCGTCCGGTTCACGGTGATGGAGACCAGCCGCATGATGTCCGGGGGGACGATCGGCGCGTCGTTGTGTACGGTGAAGCGGACGCCGCGCTCGATCGCCCAGCGCACGGGACTGACGTTGTTCCCGCGCGTCTCGCCGAAGCTGCGCCGGTGCCAGTCGCCCCAGAAGAAGGCGTGCGCCGAGAAGAACGAGGGCACGGCCCGCAGGGCGGCGGCGCGGTCGAGCTGGTCCGCGCGCATGAGCTGGGCGTGGATGATCACGGCGCGATGATCCGGCATCTCCTCCCTGCCCGCCACGGCCGCCTCGACCCCGTCCAGCATCAGGTCGATCGCCGCATCGCCATTGGCGTGCACGATAATCGGCACGCCGCGCCGAATGAGATGCGCGGCGCCGGACAGGTACGCGTCCGGATCGAGGGTCCCGTACGCGCGATAGTCCGGGCCCGCGCCCGGCGGTCCCTCGTCGTACGGTTCGGTGACCCAGGCGGTTCGCCCCTGGGGCGAGCCGTCGAGGCTGAACTTGACGCCGGCCACCCGGAACCCGCCGCGATAGTCCGGCTGGTAGGCCGCACGCTCGGCGTCCGCCATGGTCCGGAATCGCGGAAACGCAGCGATATCCGCTTCGAACGGCGCGCGTTCGGCGGCGGCGCGCAACACCTCGACGGTCGCCCAGCCGGTCAACCCGTCCTGAACCGTGGTCGTCCCGTAATGGACGTACTCGCCGATGGCGCGCCGAGCCACCGCTGCCGTCTCGTCCGGTGTCGGCGCGGACTGCCCGCTGGCGACGAGCCCGCCTGCCAGCTCTTCGAGGACACCATCCGGCTCCATCGAGTCGTTCGCACGGCGGATATGCCCACCGGGCGGATCGCGCGTGTCGGCCGTGATGCCGCTGGCGGCCAGCGCCGCGGAGTTGGCGGTGCGCAGGTGTCCCGAGACGTGGGTCAGCACGATCCGGTGCTCGGTCGACGCCCGATCGAGGTCGTCGCGGGTCGGGTGCCGGCGCTCGGCGAGCAGCGAATCGTCATAGCCGCTCCCTGACACGAATCCCCCGGGCGGAATGTCCCGCTCCGCGATCCAGACCCCGATCTTGCGCACGATATCGTCGATGCTGCTGACGTCGCCCACCGGCGGCGGGTGCAGCGACAACGCGTCGAGCGCCCGCCCCACCGCGAGCAGGTGGCCATGCGCATCGATGAACCCGGGCAGCAACGCGCGGTCGCCGAGGTCGACGACCCGCGTGGTCTCCCCGCGGAGCGCCATCACGTCGGCCAGCGCCCCGGCCGCCGCAATCGTCTCGCCCCTGACCGCCACCGCCTCGACGGCCGGCTGATTCGGGTCCATCGTGACGATGTGGTCGCCGACGAAGACCGTATCCGCCGGCGGACCGCCGTCCGCCGGCGAACCGGGGCCGCACGCGGTGAGCGCGGTGCTCACGGCGCACACAAGGGCGAGAACGGGCTTCCAAGGCACGCTTCATGGTAGTCCAGTGAGACCTCGTGAGCGTAGACGGCGCGTCCGGCCCATCAGAAGGGCGCCAGCACGCCGAGGCCCGCTGCTTCGGCGCGCGCGAGCGCCGCCGCGGCGATCGCGACATCCTGGGCGGCGTTCCCGACAGACTTGAAGAGCGTGCAGTCGTGGTCCCCGCGTCCCTCGGGCGCCTTTCCGTTCACGATCTCGCCAAGCTCGGCGTCGATCACGTCCCTGCCGACCAGTCCGGATTCCACCGGGATGATGAGGTCGCCCGCTTCCTGCCACGCCGCCTCGCGCTGATCAACGACCACGCGAGCGCGCCGCACCACGTCCGGGTCGACCTCCTGCATGTCGCGGCGATAGGAACCGACGGCGTTCACGTGCGCGCCGTGCGCCAGGTGACGCGCGTCGAACACCGGGCTCGTGCTGCTGGTCGCGGTCACGACCAGGCCGGCGCCGTCGAGCGCCGCGGCCGGATCGTGCACCGCGCGAATGACGGGCGGCGAACCGGAATCGCCAGCCGGCGTCAGCGAGTCGGCGATCTCGGACAATCGCTCGGCCAGGCGTTCGGCGCTCGCACCCGACCGCGACACGATGCGCACCTCCCGCAGCCAGCGTGTCCGGGCGAGCAGCTCGACATGCGATCGCCCCTGGGCGCCCGCGCCGAAGACGGCCAGGACGTCGGCGGTCGAGCCAGCCAGCAGTTCGGTGGCGAGCGCGCTGCCGGCGGCCGTGCGAATCCCTGTCAACGACGCCCCGTCCAGCAACGCGCGGGCCCGGCCCGTCTGCGCGTCGAGCAGGAGGACCACGCCCTGGATGGGCGGCTCACCCCGAGACCGATTGTCGGCAAAGATCGACACGATCTTCGCGCCGAGCGCCGCCCGTTGGCCGAGGAAGGCCGGCATCAGCAGCGTGCGTCCGTGCGCGCTCTCGATGTGGCTGCGCACCGGGACCGTGGCCGTGCCGCCCGACAGCTCGCTGAACGCGGTACGCATGGCGTCCACGGCGTCCCGCGCCGTGAGCGCGCGTCGAATCTCGGATGCGGACAGGATGCGAATCTCCATGCGGTATTCTGTCCCCGCGCCGGTGAGATCCGCCACGTCGATGGTGGCGGACGACAATCTGCTCGCAGCGTTCCGCCACGGACCGGTCCAGTGTCCATGAAGCCATGTATGCCGCGCTGAAGCGTTTCCGGGGACGTCTCTTCCTCACATTCACCCTGGTCGTGCTGGAAGCGTCGGGCTGGCTCCTGTTTCCGCTGGCCATCGGCCGGGCCATCGACAGCGTCCTCGCCGATTCCACGAGAGGCCTGTACGAGCTGGCTGGACTCGGCGTCGTGACGATGGCCGTCGCGATCTGCCGCCGCGTCGTCGACAGCCGTTTCTTTGCCCGGATCTACACGCAGCTCAGCGAAGAGCTGGTCACTCGCCAGTCGGACAGCAGCACGTCGACCAGAACGGCCCGACTCGGGATGCTCAGGGAGGTCGTCGAGTTTCTGGAGAACTCGCTTCCCTCGCTCATCACTCAGGTGATCGGGCTCGCGGGCACCGTGCTGATTCTGTCGGTGTTGAACCTGCCCATCTTCATTGGCTGCCTCGTCGTCACGGGCGCCACGGTGACCCTTTATGGCCTCACCGGGCGCTGGACCACCCGTTTCAACGAGGGATTCAACAACGAGTACGAACGGCAGGTCGACATCGTCCACAGCGGCGACCCTGTTCGGCTCGGCCAGCACGTCCGCCGCATGATGCGCTGGAACATCAAGCTCTCAGACCTCGAAGCCGCCAACTTCGGCATCATCTGGATCTTCATGATCGGTCTGATCGTCTTCTCCGTCAGGGTCGCCGCTGACGACACCGTGCAGTACGGCGAGGTGTTCGCCGTCGTCATGTACGTGTTCCAGTTCATCGAATCGATCGGCATGCTCCCCTTCTACTATCAGGAATGGCTGCGTCTCCGTGAGATCTCCAGCAGGCTCGCCGCCGTTCAGGCCGACGGCCGGATGTAGCCGGCAGACGGAACGTCGGGCATGCCTGGTGGGTGGCGAGGCGTCAGAATGCGGTTCCCGAAGGAATGACGGACTCCACGCAGACCATGACCACGTCAGCGCCTCGAAGGCGCGGTACACGGAAGGACTCTGAGAGGGATGATCGTCCGAGCAGTGATCAGCGCACCACGTGACGACCGGTGTCAAACACGAATCCTGTCACCAACCGCAACGCGGACCGCAGCTCGTGCTGGTTGTCCTTGTCGAGGCGCAGCGTGATGTGCCCCGACGGCAATGCCTCGGACTCGATGGTCAGCCAGTGCGTCACGGGGAGTACCCCGACGACTCCTCCCCATCGTTTGCCCGGTTCAGCCTCGTAGGCCAGGCCGGTGATCTGATCGATCGACAGGGACGCGTAGGTGGCGCGTGCCGCGCCGCGTCTCTCGTCGACCAGACGGATTTCGTCGGCACCCAGGTCGATTTCGAGCCTGGCATCTTTCTTCTTCTCGTCGCCGTTCCGGTCTGTAACGAACACGTCCACTTTCCGGAACTCCATATCCTGAGCGGCGACGGCTGCTGGTGCGAACAGGCAGGAAAGCGTGACGAGTGAAACAAGAAGTGCCTTCATGAGTGCCTCCTCTGCCAGGCAACCCTACCAGCCTGCGTTGCGGCCTGTTCGCGATGCCTCCGGTGGCACCGACCACAATGAAGTCGTCCGTCGCCTAGCGGTCCCACGCCTCGTCATTGTTCAGTATTCGGGGGAATGATTCAACTGGGGGGTCTATCGTGCCTGCGCGAGCCGCACCTCGCCGCGGGTGCGGTCCGTCAGCGTCCATGGACATAGAATGGCGTCGCCCCGTGCACCGCACGGACACCCCTGGAGGCGTCTCTGGACGAACGTACTGTCGGATTCATCGGACTCGGCCGCATGGGTCTTGGTATGGCCCGCAACCTGTCAGGGGCCGGCGTCCCGCTCGTGGTCTGTGATGTGAATCCGCAGCCTGTGCGGACGTTGGTCGAGGACGGCGCCGCCGTGGCGGCGGACCCCGCCGAACTGGCCGACCGCGCCGACCTGATCTTCGTCTGCGTGCCGTCCGAGACCGAATCGGCCGGCGTGCTGTTCGGCGAGCGCGGGGTGGTCCACGGCGGGCAGACCCCCGCCGTCGTCGACACCACGACCATGAATCATGGCGCGGCGCTGCAGCTTGCGCAGCAGTCGCGGGACGCGGGGCTGGCCTACAGCGATTGTCCGATCTCGGGGATGCCCTTTCGCGCCGAGAACGGCACGCTGACCATGATGTTCGGCGGCAGCGGCGAGATGTTCGCCGAGGCGAAGCCGTACCTCGACATCATGGGCGAGTTCATCGTCCATTGCGGCGAGGTCGGCATGGGGCAGCTCATGAAGGCGGTCAACAACATCATCTACGATGTCAATATCGCCGCGTTCTGTGAAGTCATGCCGCTCGCGATGAAGGCCGGGCTGCAACCTGCGCAACTCGCCAAGGTCCTCACCACGGCCAGTTCGAGGAGCTTCGCGAGCGAGTATTTCGTGCCGCGCATCCTGGAACGACAGTTCGAGGGCGACTTCTCGCTGCAGGCGGCCTACAAGGACATCGTGAACGTCCAGCAGGTCGCGGCCCGGCTCGATGCGTCGCTGCCGGTGGTCGAGGCGATGGTGGCGACCTACCGGGCCGCGATCGAGATGGGGTTCGGAGACCAGCCGAAGAGCGCGATGGTCAAGGTGTACGAAGCGCGGCTGGGCCAGACGGTTCAGCGCGACGAATAGGATTTCTGCCCGGCGATCGTGACCATGACCACATCGTTGTCGAAAGTCTCATCCGGGTCGTCCGTGTTGTCGAGCGCCTCCTGAATACGACGGATCCCGGCGCCGTAGGCTGCATCCGACATGGCCATGAAGTGCGAGCTTCGATGCCGCCCGGACACATAGTCCAGGAAGCCGCGCAGACTCTCGCGCACACCGGACCGCGTGCGCTCCGTGGTGACGCCGTCGAAACCGGCCGAGGTCATCAAGCCGGCAAACTCGTGCAACGGCAGGAAATCCTGCTCGTCGAGACGCCGCGCTTCGGGAAAGAACCGATAGATGGCCCAGTCCGGCATCGACCACGGATCGATGTTCGTCATGACGAAACGGCCGCGCGGCGTGAGCACGCGGAAGATCTCGGCAATCAGTGACCGTTTGTCGCGGACGTGGGGATACGAGAACTGATTGCTCACGTAGTCGAAGCTGGTCGATCTGAACGGCAGCCTGGCGCCGTCACCGTGCACCCACGTCACGGTTGGACACCGCGCCCGGGCGATCTGGAGCATGCCGGCGAAACGGTCCAGGCCGGTCATGCGCAGATGCGGGAACGCGGCTCGATTCGAGGCGAGTTGTTTCCCCGTTCCGCAGCCGACATCCAGAATCGAGACGTCCTGCGCGCGGCGGCGGGCATCTTCCTCGAGGAATCGGACCAGATGCGGATCGACTTCATGATCGCGCAGCGGCTCGTCGAAGAGATGCGCGATCCGGTCGTAGTCCAACCGCTGCGTCAGGTGTCCCATGGGTCCCACGGCTCCTGGCAGCACGCCGCGCCCGGCGCCGCGCCGGGTCCTGCCTGGACCGTCACCGCGGACTATCTTCTCACCCGGCCCCGGCGATCACCACAGGCCCGGCAGGCGCCGCCACGATATCCCGTCGCCCAGCGGATCGCGTTGGTCACGACGCTGATGCGCGCCGCGGGCACGGTGGTATCCTGTCGCCATCGCAATCCGGCAGGAGGGGTGTCATGAACGCAGCGAAGCTGGCAGGACTCGGGGTGATCACGATACTCGCGGTGGGCTGCGGCGCGCCGGCACCGGCGCCCGAGCCGGAACCTGCCGCCGACGCCGCCCCGGCACCGCCGCAGTTCGCCGTCAGCGGCGAGCACCCCTGCGACCCGGTCGGCGAGATTCAGTTCATCTGCGACATGGTCAGTCCTGAAGACATCGCGGTCATCCCCGGTGCGGAATGGGCCATCACGTCCGGGGCCAGAGAGGGCGGCCGGCTGCACCTGCTCGACGTGAACGCGAAGACCTCGACCCTGCTGTTTCCGACGCCGGACAGCGAGCAGCAACTCGACGCCACAGCCTATCCCGACTGTCCCGGTCCGCTCGACGTCGCCAACCCGGACGTCTCTCGACTGCACGGGCTCTACCTCACTGCGGGGGCGGACGACGTCCACACCCTGCTGGTCGTCCATCACGGTCCCCGCGAGTCGATCGAGTTCTTCGAAGTCGATGCCGGAAACGCGCCGCCGAGTCTGGCATGGACAGGGTGCGCCGTGGCGCCGGAGGGAGCCAGGCTCAACTCGGTCGTCGCCCTGCCCGGAGGCGGCTTCGCCACGACGAACGCCGGGATCGGGGTGTGGGAGTGGCAGGCCGACAGCGGGTGGGAGGTGCTGCCGCAGAGCGAGGACACCGCGGCCAACGGCATCGAGGTGTCGGAGGACGGGCAGTTCCTCTACATCGCCGGCTGGGCCGAGGAGAAGCTGACGCGCCTGTCGCGTGGTCTCACGCCGGTGCGGAAGGACGTCATCCAGCTCGGGTTCAGACCAGACAACCTGCGCATGGCGCTCGACGGCTCCGTCATGTTCGCCGCCGGTCACACCGACAGGGACGGCAACTCGATCAGCGGTCAGCGCGAGCCGACGCGGGAGACGACCAACGTGGCGACCATCGATCCGCAGACGCTCGACGTCGACCGGGTGTTCGTGCACCCCGCCATGGCGGGGTTCATCGCGGCGACCACCGCGATTCAGATCGGCGATGAACTGTGGCTGGGTTCGTACCGCGGTGACCGGCTCGCCTACCTTCCGGCGCCGCAGTAGCGCACGCGCGCATGCGCACCTGCCGGAGGCAATCCCCCGGGGGACGGGCGTCCGGTCACCTGCTGCCCCGCGCTCACGGGATCCAGAGGAACCAGGCCAGGAGCGCCAGGTAACCTGGGATGTACCAGCGGTAGCGGGCCGCCATCCTGCGTTCGGCGTCGTCACGGAAATAGCGGTTGGTGAACGTTGCCGCAGTGTCCCTGGCGAACCACGGCAGCACGTTGATCTTCCAGTCGGTCCTTCGATAGACGGTCGACCGCCAGCGGTAGCGCAGCTTCCAGAGGGGGATGCCGTAGAGCAGGAGCGCCACGACGAGAGCGATCTTCACCGATCACCACAGTCCCAGCAGGCGCCACCACAGGCTGCCGGCGCCCAGCCAGATCGCGATGTTCACCACGCTGATGAGCGCGCCGAGCTTCCACCAGGTGCCGATGTCGACGTTCCCCGAACCGAACAGAATGGGCGCCGGAGCCGTGCCGTAGTGCGTCATCGACGCGAACAGGTTGCTGAAGAACGCCAGCACGAGCGCCGCGAGGGCGGGCGGCGTCCCGACCGCCAGGGCGAGCGCCAGGAAGGGCGCGTACATGGCGGTCACATGGGCGGTGTTCGACGCGAAGAAGTAGTGGGCGTAGAAGTAGATCAGACTCAGGCTCAGGAACGCCGGGAGCCAGTGCCCCACGCTCAGCACGCCGGAGACCCGGTCGGTGAACCAGTCCAACAGGCCCAGTTCGCCCAGTTGGCTCGCCATCATGACGAGCACCGCGAACCAGATCAGCGTGTCCCACCCGTTCCGTTCCTCGAGGATGTCCTCCCAGGCCAGCGCACCGCTGGCCAGCATCGCCGCCACGCCGGCCAGCGCCGTCGCGGTGGCGTTGACCCCCAGCATGCCGCCGAAGCTCCACAGGGTCAGCAGGCCGACGAACACCATCAGAAGGACCCGCTCGTCGCGCGACATCCCGCCCATCTCCTGCAGCCGCCGCCGCGCCAGCGCCGGCGCCTCGGGAGTGTGGGTGATCTGCGGGGGATACAGGCGGTAGATCAGCAGGGGCACGAGCAGCAGGCTCAGCGCGCCGGGAACACACGCCGCCAGGGCCCACCCCCACCAGGTGATCTCCACGCCCTGCTGCGCCGCGAGCGAGGCGGCGAGCGGGTTCGCCGCCATGCCGGTGAGGAACATCGCGCTGGTCACCACCACGCCCTGATAGGCGGTGAACGTCAGGAAACCGGCGATCCGCCGCTCGGTACCGTGCGCGACGTCACTGCCAAGGGAGACGCAGAGGGACTTGAGAATCGGGTAGATGACGCCGCCCGCGCGCGCCGTGTTGCTGGGAATGGCCGTGGCCAGGACCAGATCCGTGGCGAGAAATCCGTACGCCAGCCCGAGGCTGCGTCTCCCCAGGAGGCGCATGAAGTGGTACGCGATGCGCGCGCCGAGCCCCGTCTTGATGAAGGCGGTGGCGATGAAGAACGCGGCCACCACCAGCCACACTATGGGTTCGCCGAAGCCCGCCGTCGCCTCGGCGATCGTCAGGGTGCCGGAGAGCACCGCGAACGCGGCCGCCACGAACGCCATCGCGCCCATCGGCAACGGACGCAGGACGATGCCCACCATCGTGGCGACGAACACGGCGAGGAGGTGCCAGGCCCGGGGCTCCACGCCGGCAGGCGCCGGGACGAGCCAGAGCACGGCCCCGACGAAGACCACCACCCCGAGACGAGCGGTATTGACGCGGGCCTTCCGAGCGGGTGGCTGCAGCGCCTCTGTGCCCATGCGTCACCGGGACCGAAGTGCGGTCGAGAAGAGGGACGCGAAGCACCGGTCACCCGGCACTGGCGGCCGTTCAGCCCGCGGACGGCCGTTGCTTCTACGGCCGTTCAGCCTGCGCCGCTTCCTCGGTCTCCATCCAGCCCGGATACCAGCGGAAGACGTTGCCGGTGAGGCTGCCGATGAAGATCTCCCCGGAGTCGGCGACGTCGATCCAGTGTCCGGGGCTCTCCATCGCGCCGATGATCTCACCCGAATCGATGTCGACGCGCATGATGCGGCCGGCGAGCGTGTCGTAGGTGATGTTCTCGACGTTGTCGCGGTGGGTGATCACCCACACCTGGTCGTCCGGCGTGATGTAGATGTTCTGCGTGGCGCCGAGATGCGTCCACATCTTCAACAGCTCGCCGTTCTCGTCGAAGATCTGGATGCGGTTGTTCTCGCGGTCGCTGGCGTAGACGCGGCCCTGCGAATCGACCGCTATCGAGTGGACGAGGTCGAACTCGCCCGGCGCCGACCCGGGCGTGCCCCAGGTCGTCACGAAGTTCCCCTCGGCGTCGTACTTGACCAC
The DNA here is from genome assembly GCA_965220695.1 of Vicinamibacterales bacterium. GTDB lineage: Bacteria > Acidobacteriota > Vicinamibacteria > Vicinamibacterales > UBA8438 > UBA9620. The sequence goes on from OZ244838.1 coordinate 4,031,166, forward strand.
GCGGCTGTTGCCGTAACCGTCGGCGACGTAGAGCTCGTCGTCGGGCCCGAAGGCGATGTCGGCCGGACGGTCGAAGGTGTCGTCGGTGGTGTCCGCTTGCCCCTTGACGCCGAGCGTCATCAACAGCTCGCCGTCGTTGGTGAACTTCATCACCTGGTGGTTGCCGTTGTCGGTCACCCAGACGTTGTCGTGACGGTCGATCCGCAGTCCGTGCTCGTTGCCGAACTCGAGATCGCGCCCGAACGACCGGACGTAGGCGCCTGCCGCATCGAAGACGATGATCGGGTCGGCGACGTCACCCCGGTGGAAGACGAAGACCTGCCCGCTGGAATCGGTGGCCACCGCCGAGACCCGGCCGAAGGACCACCCGTCGGGCATCGTGTTCGGCTCCTGCCCGAAGCGAATGGCGACGCGATACTCCATCAGTCCGCCTTCATGCGGATACCAGCCGGCGAGGCCCTGGGCGTCGACGACCTGTCCGGGCGCGTTGGCGCGGTCGATGTCGACACCGGGCGACGGCTGGGCCACGTCCATCGCCGCGTCGGGCGCCTCGGCCGTGACGGTCGGCGCCGAGGAACACGCGGCCGCGAGCACCGACACCGCAACCAGACTCACGAGGTTCTTTGCAAACATGGGGCCTCCAGGTTTTTGGCGAGTGTATCGCACCTCGGGACGCGGCTACTGATTGTGGAGATATTTCCGGATCCGTTGCGGACCGACGTCGGCCGCGTAGACGTTGCCCTGGCGATCGGCCGTGATGCCGGACGCACCCGAGATGCCCCGCTCTTCCTGCTGGTCGAGATCGGGATCGGGAATATAGGCGGTGACCGTGCCGTCCCTGGCGCTCCCGATGTAGATCCCGCGCTGGAAGCCCGGGTTGTTTCTCGCGTTCGAGGTCGAGTCGGTGACGTACAGCACGTCGTCCTCGTCGACGAACATCCCGCTCGGCCGCCCGAACTGCGTCCAGGCGGCGACGAAGGTCCCGTCCGGCTCGAAGATCTGCACCCGGCTGTTCGATCGGTCGCCGACGAACACCCGCCCCCGGCTGTCCAGAGTGATGGTGTGCGGCTGGTTGAACTCACCGGGGCCGTCCCCGGGCCGTCCCCACGTCGTGAGGAAGCGACCGTCCGCGGCGAACTTCACCACGCGGTTGTTCGGCCCGTGACCGTCCGTGACGAAAATGTCGCCGTTGGCGGCGACCGCCACGTCGGTCGGCCGGTCGAAGGTGTCCGGACCATTGCCCCGCACCCCCGCCTGGCCGAGCGTCATCAGCAGCTCGCCCGCCGGACTGAACTTGAAGACCTGGTGCCCCCGGCCGCCGGCCGGCATCCCGAGCACCGTGTCGCTGCCGTTGTAGTCGGTCGCCCAGATGTTGCCCTCGGGGTCGATGTGGAATCCATGCGGGGCCGCGAACACCCCCTCGCCCCAACTTGCGAGAAGCTGGCCCGCCGGATCGAACTTCAGGATCGGGGGATCGTCGTCCCGGCCGACGCAAGTGGCGGCGCCGGGCGGCTGGTTGTTGAAACAGCGGTGCAGGACCCAGACGTTCCCGTCCGCGTCGCGATCGACGCCGATCGTCTCGCCCCACTGCCCGCCGTTCATCCGCATCGGCAACCGCGGCCATTCGTCGACGAGACGATACGGCGTGGGCAGCGGCTGCGCCGCCACACCGGCAGTGACACCGGCGAGGGCAACGAACACGCAGCCGATGCGAATCAGGCGGAACATCATTGCGGTCCGGCTACCCTACCACCTCATCCACCTTGCTCGCATCGAAGGCGAGACGGTCCCGCACCAGCTCGGCTTCGCGGAACGGCTGCTCGTAGCTCCACACCGCATCGCGAATCTCGCCGTGAGGGCCGCGGATGACGTAATAGGTGGCGAGCCCCTTGAACGGGCAATAGGTCGTTTTCCCGGTCTTCTCCACGCGCGTCAGGTCGACGCCGTCGCGGGCCAGATAGTAGCGCGTCGGATAGCCGCTCTCCTCCAGCGCCATGACGTCGGTCGTCGCTGCGATCACGATCCCGCCGGCGGCGACGCGCACAGGCACATGCCGGGGTACGAAGGCGACCCGATGCGCGGGCGCCCGCGCATAGCCCGGACCGCGCGTGCCGGCGGGGACGTCAGTCGGTCGTGCAGCCATGCGCAATCATGTCCCGTCAGAGCGCGCCCAGAAATTCGACCACCAGCCGGCTGACCGCCGCTGACTGCTCCTGCTGCACCCAGTGTCCGGCCCCGTCGAGCAGGTGCACACCCCGCATGTCGGTGCAGGCGCTCGTCTCCATCCGCTCGAGCGCGCCCGGGCGCTGGTGGATGCCCCAGTCGCTCGTGCCGGCAATGAAGAGTGACGGCTGATCGATCGTGCGCCCCGCAAACACCTGCAGGTCGGCGTTGATGCCCCCGGCGAAGATCGACGTCACCGAGGTCACGCTGCGATACCACTGCAGCCCGCCCTGGAACCCCGTCCGACGATACTCGGCGCTGTAGACCCGCAGCTCGTCGTCGGGCAACCATTCGCACGCCGCGATCTCCGCCGCCGACGGCATATGTTCCGCGACGGTCTCCGCCATGCCCTTGCCGAACTCCATCACATAGTAGGGCGGGAGGCGCGCCAGCTCGGCGGCCGACCACGCCCGCAGCGGCTGCGGCCGATTGCCGCTCCAGTCAGCGCTCTTCATGTGGTAATAGGCGCGCAGAAAGGCGTGCACCCCCTGCGGCGCCCGCCACATGTCGTCGTTCGCCGCGCGCGTGGCGTAGAAGCGCCGGTAGTGCTTGCGCGGCGGCGTCAACCGCCCCAACTCGTCGTTGATGTCGGGGGCCGCGGCAAGGTCCGCCGGCGCGGAGACCGCATCGGCGGTGTCGAACGGCAGCGCGGCCGTCCCGCCGAACGGCGCGCTCATCAGGACGACGGAGCGAAACACGTCCGGACGGGCCGCGGCGCACCACGACGCCACCAACGATCCGAAGTCGTGACCGACGATGTGGATGTCGCGGTAGCCGAACGCCGACACCAGCGCCAGCATGTCCCGCACCTCGTTCAGCATGCGGAACGGCCGCAGATCGTCGTCATAGCGCACACCGGTCCCGTCGGTGCGGCCGTACCCGCGCAGGTCGGGCGCAATGACGTGGTAGCCCGCCGCCGCGAGGACCGGCAGTACCCGACGCCAACTGTAGGCCAGCTCGGGGAAGCCGTGCAGCAGCAGGACGCCCGCGCGAGCGCCAACGCGCGACCCGGCCTCCAGGACGTGCATGCGCAGGCCGTTGACGTTGGCGACGAACCGCGAGCGGACGCCCGCCGGCAGCACGTCGTCCGTATAGGGTTCCGCGCCCCCACGCTGCGCCGTCACCCGCGCGGCAGCGCCGGCGCCGCCGCCGGGCCCCGCCGCCGCCGTGGCGATCCCGACGGCCGCGCCCCGCAGTATCTGGCGTCGCGTGAGCGAGGGCATTGGAGCGTAGCGCCTTTCGGCCATCGTTCATATTCTCATTGCCGATCGGCATCTGGACGTGCGATATCCCGATACCTGGTCGGCGGCGCCTCGGTTCACCAGAAAGGCGTGGCCACTCTTGATTCTCCTGACTGAACGTATATGCAAGCACCTCGCCGTTGTGTCTTTGTTTACCGGGGTGATTCTACGAGCGCGGAGGTAGGTGCCGAGTTCTTCCTCAACAGCCACGCGGAGGCATACTGACAGCGGCGTGTTCTACTGACGTGGTTTCGGATCGGAACGAGCGCGCGTTGAATTACGGGGGCGACCGTTGGAGCGTGTCGGGAACGACGGGGCTGGGAGAGCGAAGCATCGTGATGATCAGCGGGGCGAGGTCGAGTTGACGCTGGTAGGCGGTGCGCACGACGCTGGCGAGCACCTGCTGGGTGTCGGCGCCGCGACGGGTACGATTACCGCCACAGACTTTGCGGGTGACCACGGCGGGACGGATGGCCTGTTCGGCGCGCCAGTTGGTGGCGTCGACCGACGGGTCCCACAGGAAGGTGAACGCGGCGGGGAATTCGCGGTCCAGATGGGCGGCGAAGCGGTCGGCGGCGTCCAGCGTCGGCGCTTTGTCGATCAGCCGACCGAGTTGGGCGAGCAGTCGACCGCGAGCGGTTGCCAGGCCGTGGTCGCTCAGAAGCCCGGCGTCGCGGCGGTCGCGCAGCTTGAGAGCGGCCTGCAGGACGGCTTGCACCCGGGCGGCCCACGGGCTGCGCGGATGATCGGTTCGGAGTTGCCGCGCTCGCCGCATCAGGTGAGACAGACAGGTCTGGTGCAGCGCGTGGGTGAAGCGGCGATACGGCGCCCACCCGTCGCGCACGAGCACGCCGTCGTAGTCGGTTCCCAGGACCGTTGCGGCGTCGTCGAACCCGCGGCCGGCGCGAATCGCGTAGACCGTCGTCTGGGGCGTGGCGAAGACCCACAGCCAGTGGCGCATGGCGCCGACGCGCCAGCCGGTTTCATCCGGCGTGACCACGGGAGATTCCCGCACCTGCTGGCACAGTGCGGTGTAGGTCGGCGCGGCTTGGCGAGCCGTGCGATGCAGCACCTGCGCGAGGCCTCCCGGTGTGACGGTCAGGCCGAACTGGGTCCGGAGCAGGTGCGCGACCTTCGCCAGCGGCACGCCCAGGTGCGTGTGCATCCGCACGACCAGCGCGACGACTTCGGGACCCAGTTGCACGCCGGCCGCTCCCAGCGCGTCGGAGCTTTGCAGCCGATGGCGGCCCTGGACGCGACGCCGACACTGCGAGCAGTGGCCGACCTCGATGTCGAAGCGCCGCACGATGGGGCGCACCACCGGGAGATCTTCCTGATATTGCGTCGCCACGCGGGACAACTCAACGGCGCCGCCGCAGTCCGGACACGCGGCAGGCGCCGGTGCTCGGCAGGTCTCGTCAACCTGCGCCGGACGCGGGCGGCACGCCTGCCGGCCGTAGTGCGCACCAGCGCGCCGGCCGGGTCGCCCGCCGCGACCTTGGGGCCGGTCCTTGGCGAAGGGCGCGGCCTGCCGGAATCCTGCCCGCCGCGCCGCGTCGAGTTGCTGCTTGAGGTGTTCACTGCGGCGCTTCCACCGATCCCGGTCGCGCTTCCACTGATCCCGGTCGCCCTCGACCCGCGTCAACTCCTCCCGCAGCCGTGCGATCTCTCGCTCTTGTTCCTCAATGCGGCTATCGCGGGGATCCTGTTCCGTCCGGGGACGTTGCCGTGGCATCCCACAGTTATGCCAGATCCTCTAGAAAAGTACAAGTCCAAAATATTGGATCTCGCGCATCAAGAAACCACCCCGCTAAACAAATACGCCGTTGTCTGCCAGCGATACTACGTGATCATCCTGCAACGTAGTTGTCAGGCATTACTGTTGGTATAGTTCCCAGATACCGCCCACGACACTCTTCTCGTTCGATCCAACTGTTGTCGCCGCAGCCTCCGCAACTACAGACGACGTCCGCTGCTGTCCCCATGGATTTACACCAAGAATCGGCTTCTCTTTGGCCAAAGCACCGTCGATTTCCTTTCTAATCCATTTGCTGTGGTTGACGTACATTCCTGTCGGAATAACGACAACATGACTTCTTTCGATCTTCCGATATATGGCCTCCCTTAATTTTCGATCTGTCTGTGCGTTGTGGATTGGATCGTCCTGCGGAACGGAATAATCTCTCAGGCGTAGCAACGTCTGGTCAACTTTCCACGATTTCTCGAAGACCCATCCTTTCAATGTCTCGTAGTGACCAGAATAAGCCCATGAATGGCTAATGAATACGTGGATTTGATGTGTGTTCATGGTGAACTGTCATTGAGCGAGCATGAGAATACCAGTCCCAACAAGAAGGATCTGAAGCACGCCAAAGATCAACGGCGTGCGACTCTCGGTCTTGGTAAACGGCCTATATTTCGCGGGATCCCGACCACATCCAAGTGCAACCCATTCCGCGGTGAATACTCGAGCCGGCAGCCGGCGTTCAAGCGCGTGAATCACGGCGAACTTGCCTTTGCTCAACTGCCGAAAGGAAGTGATCAATCGAAGCCATACAAAACACAGCGTGACTCCACCGAAGCCGAGCCCGACAAGTGCGCCGGATTCCAGATCACTGGCTGTACCGTCGCGCACCAGCAACCCGGCAATGGTAAGCATGATCGAGTTTACGGAAAGAAAGAAAGTGTTCACACCCTGGCGCCGTGAGCCAAGGGTCTCGGATGTTTCCACAAACATCCGGTATTGCGTCAGCAACCCCTCCGCGTCGGCATCCGTGGGTTGACCACTACCGAACAGATCCGTCTCAACCGTATCAACCCGCCCGTCGTCGTTCTCCATTCAGTTCACCCACGATTGCGTCGACGTTCCATGGCATTGGCTTGACACCGATTTCAGAAAGCGCCGCGGGAATCCGTACTGCACTGGACTGCAAGTAAACCGCCAGGACTTGTTTGCCGAGTTCTGTGCTCCGCCGGATCTCCCAGTTCACCGGTTCGCTTCGCCAGGTCGTGTCGCCTACCAGGCAGACCGTTGCCGTCGCGGCGCGAATAAGGCGCTCCGCATGGATCTTCCACGCGCCATCGACCGGCTCCTTAATGGAATAGTCGCGAAACGTCAGCGCCGAACGGTTGTTCTTCGCCTGGCCACGAAACAGATCAACGAGTGCCTTGTGCTCCATGGCGAAACTGAGGAAGACATTGGGTCCCATCGATCACGTTTCTCCATCACGGAACAATGCCTGAGCGTACCACATCAAGAGCATTGGAAGATGCCGCGGAACGTCGCCGTGGCGGGGGCCGAGAATCCGAATGCCATCCACGTCGCGACGCTCGGCACATGCTCTCGACAGGGATCGTCCGGACGCCGGTTCGCGTCCGGCGCGGAAACCTGCGATAGTCTGTCAAGACTGACAGGACCCAAAGGAGACACGTGTGATGACCCATTGCTCTTCGACCCGGCGCGGACGCTCCGTTCTCATCGCGGCTCTGGCGGCCCTCGTGCTGGCCGGCGCGCCGGCGGCGACGCAGGCGCAGGACCTGACGCCGGCATCGGCCGCGGCCGTGAAGGCTGCGTTCCTCGCCGACATCGAGGTGATGCGCGGGAAGTTCCTCGGGCTCGCCGAGGCGTTCCCCGCCGAGACCTACACGTGGCGCCCGATGGAGGGCGTGCGCTCGGTCTCGGAAGTGCTGATGCTGATCGCCAGCGAGGGCTACGGGTTCGCACCGATGGCGCTCGGCGGCGAGACGGCGATGGGCCGCGCCGAATCGCAGGCGCTGGCCGATATCACCGACAAGGCCATGGTCATCGACCACCTGACCAAGGGCTTCGCGCACGCGCGGTCGGCGATCGACGCGATCGACCCGGCCACCCTGGTCGGCTCGCGCTCGCTTTTCGGGCAAGAGCGATCGACGCCGGAGCTGGTGATGTTCGTCGGCGGCGACATGCACGAGCATCTCGGTCAGCTCATTGCCTACGCGCGCACCAACCAGATCGTGCCGCCGTGGAGCCGGTAGGACAAATTGTCGGCCCGGCGATGATCCGGCTGGTCCTGTCGGCATCCCGCGCCGCAGCGACGTAGTCTGCGCTCAGCGCGCCCCGCCGACGATGCGGGCCGCGCGCAGGAGACCGTCGGCCGCCTGCAGCGCCTTGGCGCGGAGCCGCGGCGCGAGGTCCGGCCGATCCTCCAGATACTGCTCGACGATCACGGCGGCGCTGGCCGTCTGATGTCCCCCGAGCGTCGCGTGCAGCCACCGTTCCGGGAAGAAGATGTCGCCGGTGCGCTGAATCTCCTCCAGCAGATCGAGGCTCGGCCGGATGTACGCCTCCGACTCGCGCGCCCGCAAGGGGTGATGCAGGAAGCCGAGCGCGGTCAACACCCACGGCTCGCGCGCCCGGTTGGCCGGGTCGCCAAGCGACGCGAAAAACGTATCGCGCTCGCCCTGCTCGGCCGACAGCGCCGGCATCACGAACAGGAACGCGGCGCGCCGGTCCGGATTGTCGATGCGGTCGCGCTGCGCGGTCAGAATGTCGGCGCTGCCCGGTGCATCCCGGACCGCCAGCCCCTGGGCGAGCGCCGTGAAGTCGCGCTCGGCGAGCGGCACGCCGGGCACCGCCTCCTCTTCGCGCCAGATGCGCTCGAGCCGCGCCACCGCCTCCGCCGACAACGCGATGTCCCGGTAGGCCCCGAACCAGGCCGCGGCCAGACTGCGGCTGCCGGCCGCCGCCGTCTGCCGCCACAGCAGCGCCTCGAGGGCCGGGGCCGCCGCGGCGCGCTGCTCGGGCGTCAGATGACGCCAGTACACCGAGGAGAGCGAGCCGAGGATGTGGGAGACATTCTGTTCGTCCGTCTCTACCGCCAGCGCGCGCCGCGCCAGCTCGACCAGCGCTTCGGGGTCGACCTCGCCTTCCAGCAGCGCCTCGCGGAGCGACACCCAGCCGACGGCCCGCGTCAGGGCGTCGCCGATGTCCGGCAGTGTCGCGAGCAGGTAGTCCCGGGTGCGCGGGTCGAGCACCATCAGCCCATAGCCGACCCCGCTGCCGTTGGCCAGCACGTAGTCGGGCGCCGGCCGCCCGGCCGCGTCCGGGACGACCGCCTCCGCCTCCCGCAGATGCACCGACACGGTGTCCGACCCGTCGCCGCCGTATCCGAGCCGCACGTCGAGCCGCTGGTTCCAGACGCGGCCGGCCCGCGCGGCATCGGACTGCCGCACCACGAGCCCGGCAATCGTGCCGCCGTCGGTCTCGACCGCCACCTCGACGCGCGGCCGGCCGCTCTCTTCGACCCAGGTCCGGCTCCAGGCCGCCAGGTCCTCCGGCGTCCGGTCGTCGAGCATGGCGATCAGGTCTGGCCAGCTCGCATTCGCGTAGGCATGTGCCGCGAGGTACTCGCGCAGGCCGTCGCGCAGCGCCGCTGCGCCGATCAGGCGCTCGAGCTGCGTGAAGACGATCGGCGCCTTCTGGTAGATGATCGCCCCGTACAGCGTCCCGGCCTCGTTCAGATTGTCGAGCGGCTGGCGGATCGGGTTCGCGCCCGCGGTGCGGTCGACGCCGTACGCCGCCGGATAGTGCGCCAGCAGGAACCGCAGGTCGTGGTCCACCTCGGGAAACGCCGGGTTGACGATCTTCGCCGCCATGAAGTTGGCGAACGTCTCCTTCATCCAGACGTCGTTGAACCACTCCATCGTGACGAGGTCGCCGAACCACTGGTGGGCCGTCTCGTGCGCAATCACGCTGGCCCGGCCGAGGTGGGCGTTCTGCGTGGCGCTCTCGTCGAGCAGCAGCGAGTCCGCGCGGTAGAAGATCGCCCCCGGGTGCTCCATCCCGCCGTACTGGAAGGCCGGGACGAGCACGACGTCGAACTTCTCGAACGGATACGGAATGCCGGTGTACTCCTCCAGCCACGCCAGCGACGCCGCGTGCAGATCGAAGATGGTCTCCGCGTTGCGCGTGACCCGCTCGCGGTCGGTCTCGCGGTGATACATCGCCATGCGCCGCCCGCCGCGCTGCGCGTCCTCCACCTCGAACTCACCCGCCGCGAAGGCGAAGAGATAGCTGCTGATCGCGTCGGTCTCGGTGAACGCGAACAGCGCCCGGTCGCCGCGCACCTCGTGTGACGCCAGCGACCCGTTGGCCACCGCGCGCCACGCCGCCGGCAGGTCGAGTTGCAGCCGGAACCGCGCCTTGAGATTCGGTTGATCGAAGAGCGGGAAGGCGACACGCGCCCGATCGGGCACGAACAGCGTGTAGAGGAAGTCGTCCTGACGATTGAGCGACCCATCCCCCGCCGTGAACTCGATGTCGACGACGAGGGCGCCCGGGGACACCGCCGCCGAAGGCACGATGACGTGCTCGTCGCGCGCCTCGAAGTCGACCGGCTGGCCGCCGACCCGCACCGCGTGGACGCTGTCCGCCGGCTGTGCGAAGTCGAAGATCAGCGAACCGGCCTCGGCCAGCGTGAACGACGCGGTCACGCTCCCGGTGATCGGCTCGGCGCGCGCCGCGGGAATCACGAACCGGAGGTCGTAGCGCAGGTCCGAGATCGCGGCCGCGCGCCGCGTGGCCAGGTCCAGCGCCACACCCGGGCCGACGTCGACCACGGGTTCGCGGCTGCACGCGGTCGCCATGCCCGCCAGGATGGCACAACCCGCTACGAACCGCGCGGCGTACGCCGTCTGCATTGTCATCGGTATCTTGTGCCCGGCTGGTGAGAATCTCCGAACCTGCGACACCTCGCGCCGCCCCGTCTCGGCGTCCCACCATCGATTGATCGTCGAATGCACGTGCGCGACCGCGGTCGGACTGGCAGGATAGCACCGTGCATCTCGCCCAGACGAACCTCGCCTGGATGCGCTATCCGCTCGACGACCCGCGCATGGCGTCGATGCGTGACGAGATCGACCGGATCAACGCCATCGGCGACCGCTCGCCCGGCTGCCTCTGGCGGTTCGCGACCGCGGTCGGCGACGCGACCGCGGTACGCGTTCTCGATGACACCCGCGTCCTCTTCAACCTGACGGTCTGGCGCTCGGTGGACGACCTCCGCCGCTACGTCTACCGGACCGAGCACGTCGACTTCCTTCGCCGCCGGCGCGAGTGGTTCCTGCCGCCGCCGCAGCCGCCGCTCGCGATGTGGTGGGTGCCCGAGGGGTACCGGCCGACGGTCGCCGAGTCGATGGCGCGCCTCGAACGGCTCTGGCGTGACGGCCCCGGTCCCGAGGCGTTCACGATGAAGGGGGCTTTCGGACCGGACGGCGAGCCGCTGCCGGCGCGTCCCGGCGCTTGGCCTCGCGCTTGAGCTCGTCCAGCAGCCAGCGTGGGGTTGCCGAGGATGGCGGAATGGCTGCTGCCCATCGCCACGGGCAGGGTCGGCGTCGATGCCGGCGGCCGCGTCGGCGTCAGCAGAACGCCCGCGCGACTTCGATCAGCGTGTCACGGCACTGGCGCACCGAGTCGATCTCGACGTACTCCTCCGGACCGTGAAGGCCCGCGCCGGTCGGGCCGAACAGCACCGCCGGCGTCCCGGCGCGGCCCAGGATCGCGGCGTCGGTCCAGAACGACATGCCGGTCGGAGTGACATCGAGACCTTGCCGGCGGAGGACCTCGGTGAGCGCGCGGCAGAGCGGATGGCCGTCCGCAATCTCGTGGGGCGGACGGGTCAGCACCTGCCGCGCCGCCGCGTCGAACTGGCCGTCGTCCCGCCCGAGCGCCGTGAGCGCGGCCCGCACCTCGGTCAACCCGACGTCCGAGGCTTCGCCCGTCACCGTACGCCGCTCGACACCGAGCACGCAGCGGTCGGGGTAGACGCTGAACGCCTGCCCGCCGTGGATGGTCGAGGCGTGGAGTGAGGCCCGGCCCAGCCGCGGGTGGGTCGGACCGGCCCGCAACGCGGTTTCGACCGCCTCCAGCCGTTCCAGCACCCGGCCCATGTGCAGAATGGCGTCCCGTCCGTGCTCCGGGCGGCTGCCATGCGCGGCGCGCCCGCGTGTCTCGACCTCGACCCACTCGAACCCCTTGTGCGCGGTGGCCATCCGCAGATCCGTCGGCTCGGTCACCACGGCGCCGTCGGCGGTGTGCACCTTGACCAGCGCCTCGGCGCCGGCGCTCGCATGCTCCTCGTCGACCACCGCCGCCGCGATCAGCCGGCCGGCCGCGAGCCCGCCGCGCCGCGCGACCGCGGTCGCCGCATCGATCAGCGCAGCCAGGCCGCTCTTCATGTCCTGACTTCCGCGGCCGTAGAGGCGGCCGTCGCGCGCGATCGGATCGAACGGCGCCGCCATGCCCTCGACGCCCACGGTATCCATGTGTCCGCAGAGCATCAGCGTGCGCCCGGGCGCCCGTCCCTCGATGACGCCGACGACGTTGGGCCGACCGGGAGCAACCTCGGTCACCTCGACGTCGATGCCGGCCGCGCGCAGGGCGGCGGCGACCCGCTCGGCGACCGCCCCCTCCCCGGCGCCACCGGGGACCAGGGCGGGGTTGACCGAGTCGAGGGCAATCAGGTCGCGCAGGAGCCGGATGACGGAATCCATCAGCAATCGCACCAGCCTCACGCGCACGCAGCCCCTGTCATCCAGGCACCGACGCCAGCGAGGTCGGGCCGGCCGGCCGCTGGGTACGCATCGCGCCGGAACGCCCGGGAATCGAGACCAGGTGTTACCTTATACTCGACGTCGAGCGTTCGCGCTGCTCACCCATCTGTGGCCGGCGGTGGACCTGAGCGCGGTTCAGACCACACTCCGATGCGTATCATCATGGCCCCGGTCGGTAGCGGCGGCGACGTGCATCCCCACGTCGGCATCGCGCTCGCGCTGCAGCGTCGCGGCCACGACGTCTCGGTCATCGCCAATCCCTATTTCGCGCCGATCCTCGAACGGGTCGGCCTGCCGGTCGTCCCGCTCGGCACGGTCGAGGACTACCACGAGGTTCTCGGCGACCCGGACATCTGGCATGCCCGCCGCGGACTCGGCGTGATCGGCAGCGCGGCGGGGCGCCATGCGGCGGAGATCGTCCGCGTGCTGCGAAAGCAGGCCGCGGGCGACACCCCGCTCCTCGTGGCGAACGGTCTGGCGTTCGGTGCGCGGGCCGCCCACGAAGCCCTCGGACTGCCGCTGGTAACGCTGCACCTGCAGCCAACCGCATTCCTCAGCGCCCACGATCTGGCGGTGCCGCACGTATGGTTGCGGTCGATCAACCGCTGGCCTTGGCCGCTCAGGCGTCTCGCCCTGGCTGCCGCCGACCGGCTGACCGACCGCGCGCTGGCGCCCGGGGCGAATGCGCTGCGCGCCGAGTTCGGCCTGCCGCCCGTACAGCACATCGTGCGCGAGTGGTGGCATTCGCCGCAGTGCGTCATCGGGCTCTTCCCCGATTGGTTCGCCGCCGTGCAACCGGACTGGCCGCCCCACACGACATTGACCGGCTTTCCGCTGTATGACGAGGGAGACGCCACACCGCCGGCGCCGGCGCTCGAGACCTGGCTCGAGGCGGGCGACCGGCCGGTGGTCTTCGTGGCCGGCACAGGCAACCGCCAGGCCGCGCGGTTCTTCCAGGCGGGCGCGGACGCCTGCCGCCGGCTCGGCCGCCGCGGACTGCTCCTGACGAAGTTCACGGAGCAGATTCCACGTTCGCTGCCGTCCGGAGTGCGTCACGTCGAATACATCCCGTTCGGCCGGATGCTGCCGCGGGCCGCCGCCATCGTGCACCACGGCGGCATCGGCACCGCCGCGCAGGCGCTGCGGGCCGGCTGCCCGCAACTCGTGACGCCGATGACGTTCGACCAGCCCGACAACGCCGTCAGGCTGGAACGGTTGGGCGTGGCGCGCATCCTGCGGCCCGCTGCCTGCACCGGCCGCACGATGGCGCGCGCGTTGGACGCGCTGCTCCGATCGGACGACACGGCGCACGCCTGCCGCGCCGCCGCGCGCCGGTTCGAACAGGTCGATCCGGTGACGCGGACCTGCGAACTGATCGAAGCGGCCGCGTGACCCGCCGCCGTTCGCGCGCCGGCCTTCGCCCGGGGCTGCGCTGGAAGCCGGGTCTGTTCAATTCAATACCCTGAAAATAGAAAGTGCCGATTTCATTTTTCAGATTTCTGAAGGAGTCTGTCAGGCACGTCAAGCGCGGACGCGACCGCCGGGACCGCGTAGGGCTTGATCACAGGTCGATCTTCGGTCAGCGCCCACTTGAATCGAATGAGGCTGTTCATGTGGCTGTCCGGCCGATGGTGCAGGACGAGTTTCCGCGCAACGCCGGCGGCGGCATGTGCAACGGATCGGTCGCACTGTCGTCATGATCGTCAGAGGGCGGTCAGCGCGCCGGGACGGCAACGACCGCGCAAATTACGCGAGCGCGCGGCGTGCGCGACCGGGGAGATATGCAATGCATCGATGCGTGACGACCGTCGCAACACTGTCGCTGGTGCTCGGATGGACCGTGCCGGGGAGCGCCCAATCCGACGCCGAGCGCTACTGGGGCCAGTGGCGCGGACCCGAGGCGACGGGCGTCGGCCGGCATGCCGATCCACCGCTGACCTGGAGCGAGACCGAGCACATCGCCTGGAAGGTGGAGGTGCCCGGGCGCGGATCGGCGTCGCCGATCGTGTGGGGCGACAAGGTGTTCCTGCTGACTGCGGTGCCGATCGACGGCCCCGCCACGTCGACCGCAGCCGACACATCTCCGCAGCCGCCACCGGGGCGGCGGGCAGGTCGGGGTGGCCGCCGTGGCCGGCGTGCTCCACAGGCCATCCCGATGCACCGGTTCATGGTCATGGCGTTCGACCGCGAGACCGGCGCCGTCGTGTGGGAGCGGGTCGCCCGTGAAGAGGTGCCGCACGAGGGGTATCAGCAGCCGAACGGGACCTACGCCTCCGGGTCGGCGGTCACCGACGGCGAGCGGCTCTATGCGTTCTTCGGATCGTGGGGGCTGTATGCCTACGACATGGACGGCGAGCTGCAGTGGGAAGTCGATCTCGGCACGCGGCTCATGCGCAACGCGTTCGGCGAAGGGTCGTCTCCGGCGCTGCACGGCGACACGCTGGTGGTGACCTGGGACCACATCGGCGGCCAGTCGTTCGTCGCGGCCCTCGACACGCGCACGGGGGACGAGCGGTGGCGATCGAACCGGGACGAGATCGACACCTGGGCCACGCCGCTCATCGTCGAACACGAGGGGCGCGCGCAGGTGATCACGCCGGCCATGGACCAGGTCTACAGCTATGACCTCGAGACCGGCGAGACCATCTGGCGGAGCCGCGGCACGACCATGAACGTGATCCCGTCACCGGTGCACGCGGGTGGAATCGTGTATGTCACGAGCGGCTATCGCGGCAGCAACCTGCAGGCCATCCGGCTGGCCGACGCGCGGGGCGACATCGCCGACACCGGCGCCATCGTCTGGCAGCTCGACCGCGACACTCCCTACGTGCCGTCGCCGCTGCTCTTCGACGACGCGCTCTATCTCATCAAGAGCAACGACGGCATCCTGTCGGTCTTCGACCCGGCCACCGGCGACCCGCACTACGCGCTCCAGCGACTGGCGGGCGTGCCCAATATCTTCGCCTCCCCGGTCGGCGCCGCCGGACGGGTCTACATCCCCGGTCGCGACGGCGCGACGCTGGTCATCCGGCACGGCCCCCGCTACGAGGTGCTCGCCACGAACACGCTCGACGACAGGTTCGACGCCTCACCCGCACTTGTCGACAACGAGCTGTACCTGCGCGGCAGCCGCTATCTCTACAAGATTGCCGAAGAGTAGCGGGCTCATGGTCAAGGCCCCGCGGCATTCGATTGGCGCTGGATCCCGCCGACATCGTCACCGACCATATTCCGTTCAGGCGAGTTCGCCGGCAAGCCGGCAGGTCTCTTCGTTCTTGATGTTGAGGCTCATCACACGGTCCGTCGGAATGCTGGTTGATTGACAAGAGGCGGCCGCTGTCGCGCCTGCTACCCACCGCCATCACTTCCGGTAGGCCGGCTCGAGGTCTTTCAACATGGGGTAGTGCTTGACATTGAGGGTCTTCAGTTCCGCACCCTCTACCGTGGCAGTCGCCGCCACGATAGCGTCGGCGAGTCCGACACCGTGCGATCTGCCGTATTCGCGCTTGTAGAGCCCGCCGAGCTTCGCGATCGTGTGACTGACCGGAACGACACGGAACAACGACAGGAAGTTCTCCAGAGCGGTCTGTTCCGCATCGCCTGTTCCGCCCCGCACCCCCGCATACAACTCCGCGACGACGATGGAGGACAGGATGATGCGGTCCGCGTTGCCACTGACGACGGACACCGCATTCTGTTGGCCGTGCAGAAAATCGATCAGCACGTCGGTGTCGAGCAGGAGTGGTCTCGACACGGTTCAATCTCTGTCCCAGTCGGCGCGTATAGCCTCATAGTCGGGCTGGTCGGATCGGTGCCTCCAGATCCCGGCCGTTTCGCGCAATATCGCCTCGCGGCGTTGGCGGCCCGTCTGCTCGATGAAGTGGTCGATTGCTTCGCGAATGAGCGCGCTTTGCCGCTTGCCTCCGATTCTGGCGATAGCAGCCAGCTCGTCACGTTGCTGTTCCGTGAGGTAGATCTGGGTACGCACCATGCCACACCTCCAGGCGCCATATACATCTGTACTATACATCCCACGCTGAGTGCTTCCCCGGAGGCAGTGCGCCGCTCCTGCCCTCGATTTGGACAAGTACCAGCGGAACGAGCTCTGGGCTGGTCTCGGCCTGGCGGTCGAGCCGCTCGGACCACGACCGCTCTTCCGCTGCAAGCCGCGTCAGTCGATGGTCACGCACGGCCGGCAACCCAACCCGATTGATTGCCAAACGGCGTTCGGCGAACGCGTACTTGCCCTTCTCGCGCTCGGCAGCGAGGCGCGGCTGGTGCGTCTGAACCAGCTCCTGGCAGATCTGCTGCCCTTGTTGCGGGCCGATGCATAGACGCGATCGAATGCCTCGGTCGCCGCACTGCCCTGGACCTGTGAACAGATGAGTAGCTCGTCGGCCAGCATCTGGTCCCGCACGAATGGGGCCATCGGCGCCAGAACACGACCGTCCTCGTGCCTGAAGAACGGCATGACACGGTGCCGGTTGTCGTCCGCCGCATGCAGCGTGAGCCCGTCGTCGCGAAACGGGACCAAGGCGTCGGGCACGGGCACCCGGATGTGAAGCAGCACGGTCACTGTCTTGTCGCGGGCGTTGTGGGGACCGTCGCCGGGCACCTGCCTGTCATAGACGCATCAGCCGGATCGTTCGGTTCGGGTGTATTGTCACTAGACGCTATTAGTGAGACGCACTTTGGCGGATGAACGATTCGGAGTTTTCGCAGGAGTTTTCGCAACGGCGACACCGAGGCCGTTGCGAACAGGATCCGCAATGACACCTCACCGCCGCAAGAAACTGCCACCCATACACCCTGGCGAGATTGTCGATTACCACTGACGCGCAACACGGAGATTTCAGACAACAGGATCCGCCATGACACCTCACCGCCGCAAGAAACTGCCACCCATACACCCTGGCGAGATTCTCAACGACGAGTTCCTCAAGCCCCTGCAGGTGACCCAGTACCGGCTGGCCAAGGCGATCGGCGTCGACCCCCGGCGCGTGCATGCGATCGTGCACGGCGAGCGGGCCATCACGGCGGAGACGGCGCTCCTGTTGGCCCGGTTCTTCGGCAATGCTGCCGGCTTCTGGATGGGATTGCAGAGTCAGTACGACATGGAATTGGCGCAGGATCGCCTGGGTGACCGTCTCGACCGCGTGCCGGAGCACCGGCCCCCGGTCATCGCGCAACCGTGACACGCGTTCGATCCGTGGTGCCCCTGTGCGGCCATCCGGACGTGCGGCGGTCTCCCATCGATCCGTGGATGGCAGGTCAGCGGGCGGCCGGCGATGACAGGGCAGGCCGGAAAAGCGACCGGCGGATCACGGAACCGGCGCAGGGCACGCGCAGTATCACTTCCTGAACCAAGTCGGCGGCGGCGCCGGTGGTCAAACCGAACGGCGCCATTGTCGTCGGCGCGGCGGGTTGGCGCGGCGGGTGTTTGCCGGCTCGGCTCATCACGAGCCTGGCCATTCCAGGGAGGATGAGATGAAAAAGCTCTGGTGGATAGGCATGACCGTGTTTCAGTCCACGTTCGGTGGCAAGGAAGCTGCGGTAATTCTTGAAGCGGAGCTCATGGAGTAGTTTGCAGCGCTTTGTCGAACGACGAGTTCCTCAGGCCCCTGCACGTGACCCGGTACCGGCCGGCCAAGGCGATCGGCGTTGATCCCCGGTGAAATGCCCGGCGCTGTACCCACGAGCGCCTGACTAGCTGCTAGCGCTCGACGAACACCGGCAGGACGTCGAGCAGGAACTCGAGCACGTGCTCGCCGGTGAGCTGGTCGAGCGCCACGCCGGGGCCGAGCGGGCGCTCGGTGGTCGACACGCGCTGGCCGCGGATATAACTGACCAGCGTCATGATGACGACCGGGTCCCGGGTGGTGTCGACGGACAGGTCGATGAAGTCCTCGTGGTGCTTCTCCGACACGAGCCGCGCGGCGCCCGCCGGCGTGGAGAGTCGATACAGGTATCCCTCCGATTTCAGCACCAGCAGGACCTGCCGCATGACCGGTATGGCGGTCACCTCGATGAACTGCCGGGCCTGTGCATCCGCCTCGCCGGCGCGTGCGCGCCGATCGGCCGCCGCCTGCCGCGCCCGCTCGATCATGACCTGCACCCGCCGGCGCACGTCAGCCACTGCGGTCATTCAGAGTCCTCCGGCGGGCGGGGCGCGGTGCCGACCTCGTAGAGCCGGACAAGCTCGACCAGCTTGTATCCGCGGGTTTGATAGGGAGGCACAATCCGTTCGGTGCGGAGATACTGCAGCATGGCATCGTCGGCGTAATCAGGCGGCCCTATCTCGTCCATGCCGCACAGCACCTCTTCAAGGCTGGTGACCGTCATGTCCGCTTCGGCCACGGTCCGGGTGACCGGCACGAACCCGAGCGCCCTGGCGCGCACCCGCCGGTCGTGCGTACGGAACTTGACGAACAGCTCGTTGCTGACGAAGTTGTACTCGACGTCGGCGCGCGAGGACGACGCATCCTCGACCCGCAGAAAGACCACCTGCTCGACCGTCTGCAACGCATCGATCAGCACCTGCGTGAACGCGCCTTCCCCGGACCAGTTGGTCGTATCCAGATCCATCCGGGTCCAATCGACGTGCGGGGGCCGCCGTCGCGACGGGGGGCGTTCGGCGCCGCTGGCCGCGGCCGCGACCCGCGACCCGCGCATCATCTTATCGTGGCCGGGGCGGACGCGCAGGCTCCTAGCATTGACAGCGGTCGGCTGACCACTCAACATACGGAATCGAGACGCCGGACACGTCCATCGAAAAGCGGCCAGACCATGCTCCCGTCCAGTACCGTCGAAAACTACCTGAAGGCGCTGTATCTGGCGGAGGCATCCCTGGAGGACGAGGCGCTGGTGCCGATGGGACGGCTCGCGAGCGCGGTCGGCGTGGCGCCGGGCACGGCGACGACGATGGTCAGGGGCCTGGCGCAGGCAGATCTGGTCAAGTACGAGCCGTATGTCGGCGTCCGGCTGTCAGCGGCCGGCGCCAGACTGGCCGCGCTCGTGCTCCGGCGGCATCGCCTCATCGAGCAGTTCCTGGTCGAGGTGATGGGCATGAGCTGGACCGAGGTGCACGAGGACGCCGAGAAGCTCGAACATGTCGTGTCCGACCGGCTGATCGAGCGCATGGACGCGATGCTCGGTCACCCCTCGGTGGACCCGCACGGCGACCCGATCCCGACGGCGGACGGCGACATGGCGGCCCCCGACTACCATTCGCTGCTGACCTGTCCCCTGCACACGCAGGTGACCGTACGGCGCGTGACCGATCAGGATGCGGCCTTTCTCCGGTTTCTCGAAGCGCAGGAGCTCAAACCGGGTCAGGCGATCGAAATCGAAGAGCGTGATCCGATCGCCGACTGCGTGCGGCTGCGTACGGGCCGGGATCGGCGGATCACCCTCGGGACGAGCGCGGCCTCGAAGGTCTTGATCGAAGCGCTGTGAAGACGGGCCCCGGTGTGGACGGCGAAGCCGGGGATCAGGAATCCGTTTCGCCGTACGTTGCGAAGGACGACGGGGTTTCCCAGACCGTCACGCGTGCGACTGGCAGCCCCGCGGCCCTGGCGTGCTCGAAGATGATGCGCGCGATGCATTCCACGGTGGGGTTGTCGTCGACGAGATAGAGCGGCTCGCCCGCGGCCAGCAGCGGCTCGGCCAGCGGGTCGTCGCGGCGCAGGATCATCCGATGATCCAGCGTGCTGTCGATCCAACCTTTCATGACACGCTTGATGTCGCCAAAATCGCATACCATGCCGCACGCATCGAGCGTGGCGGACCGCACTTCGACCTCTGCGACGGCGTTGTGCCCGTGCAGATGCCGGCAGATGCCGTCGTAGTCAAGCAGCCGATGGCCGTAGCAGAACTCGACGCGCTTGGTGACCGAGTAGCTGTGATCCCCCATCTTGTCTCGCCCTCGCGACGTGCGGGATGCGGGGTAGCGGAACTGCGCGTGCGAACATCCCGGTCGAACCGGCCACCGGTCGTGTCGGCGCCGCCCTCGGGCGGGGTCCGGCGCACGGGGCACGGCACGGCCAGCCGGCGGAGCCACTGATGGTAGACGAGCCCAGGAAATCCGGTCAACTCCAGGTCGCGGTGCTCTGCTCGGGCGGACTCGACAGCGCGATTCTGGTCGCCAGCCAGGCGCGGCACGCGCGGGTCCACCCGGTCTATGTCGGGGCCGGACTGGCGTGGGAGGCGCAGGAGCTGGCGACGCTGGCGCGGCTGCTCGACGCCGCCCCCCTGAACGGCGCGGTGGCGCCGCTGACCACGTTGGAGGTGACCGCGCGCGACCTGTATCCCGCCTCCCACTGGGCGCGCCGCGGCACGCCGCCGGCCTACGATACGCCGGACCGGGACGTGTATCTGCCCGGCCGCAACATCATGCTGCTCGCCAAGGCGGCGCCGTTCTGCGCCGACCGCGGCATCGGTGTCATCGCGCTGGGCACACTGGCCGGCAATCCGTTCCCCGACGCCACCCCGGATTTCTTCGAGACGATGGGCCGCGCGTTGTCACTGGGTCTGGATCACCCGCTGGCGATCACGTGTCCGTTCGCGACACTGTCGAAAACGGAGGTCATCAGACACGGTGCGGCGCTCGGCGTGCCGTTCGAATTGACGCTGTCGTGCATGGGGCCGGTCGGGACTTTGCACTGTGCGCGCTGCAGCAAGTGCCGCGAGCGGCGGAACGCGTTCGCGGCCGCCGGCCTCGACGACCCGGCCGCGTACGACGACCCGCAGGCCGGCCGTAGGTGCTAGCCTCCGCTATCAGGTTCCGCGGCCGGAGGCGCCGGAGCGTCCTGCCGCGCCCGGGCCTGGCGCTCCAGTTCGGCGATCAGCGCGTCGCGACGGTCGACCAGCCGGCGCCGAGGGCGCCGCGCATGCTCGGACCCCACGACGTACTCGCACAGGATCGGAAAGGCGATCGTCGAGTCGCAGTAGGCGATGACCGCGTCCGGCAGCATGCCGGGATTGACCTTGCCCCAACTGACCGCTTCCGACGGCGTCGCTCCGGACAGTCCGCCCCACACGACCTGATCGGTCGTGATCTGGACGAAGTACTCGTTGCCGCCCTTGGGGATGCCGTAGATCTCCCACAGGGTCGGCTGCCCCTGCAGATAGAAGTTCTTGGGCGACCCGCCGCCCAGAATCAGACAGCCATTGCGGTGGCCGCTCAGGATGATGGCGGCAACCTCGTTGACGTCGCGGCTCGTGTCGATCCGGCACCCGCCGCCATGCAGGAGCTCATGCGAGGCGAGGTTCATGCCGATCGAGCTGTCGCCGGGCGACGAGGTGTAGATCGGCACACCGCAGGCCGCGGCGCTGGCCACGACCGAATGCGCATCGCACCCGGGATGCCGCGCCATCAGGTCCTGACCGATGGCATGGTGGAGCGCCGCCGACGAGACGGGACCCGCGAACGACTGGCGCGCAAGAAAATCGCGCACGTAGGCGTCGGTCTCCAACAGCACCTGCGCCGGCAAGAGCACGTCGTAGATGCGGATGACGCCGTCGGTGTGCAACTCGACGTCGTCGACGAACGGCGAGCCGCGATGCAGCGTGAAGTTCAGCGCGTAGTGCAGGTCGTGATACAGGTTGGCGCCGGTGCTGACGACGAAGTCGACGAGGCCCCGCTCCATCAGCTCGATGACGCACCCGCCGAGCCCGGCGGGGGTCAGGGCCCCCGCTACCGTGAGCCCGATCGTCGTGTCGTTCTCGGGTGCGAGCATCTTGTCGGCGAACACGTGGCACGCCTCGGACAGACGGCTCGCGTTGAAGGCCTGGAAACCGTCATCCACCAGGCGTCGCACATCGGCGCTGCCGCGGGGTCGGTAGTGGTGAATCGGCGCGCCCGTCAGGTGACGCGCAGCGGGCGTGGCGGCGGGCGGGCCTGGGGCACGATGAGGCATCAGCAGTCCGTGGTGCAGCTACGCGCGCCGCGGCGGCGCCCGACATACCGATTGATCGATCAGACCGATTTGATCACTCTGATCGATCAATCGGGACGTCGGGATCGATCCAATCGGGCCGCCGTCCTCCGACCGCGATGAGGAGCATGGCGGCGCCGGTGCTGCCCAGCACCAGACCGAGCCCATGGGTCACCCAGCTCTCCCACGCATGGTCGCCAAGCGCGGCGACCAGCACAGGCGCGAGCAGCAGTACGCCGGTCAGCGCCGCGGCGCGGCGGCTGAGCGCCACGCGCAGCAGCTTGCCGCGTGCGCGTCTGATACCAGTCACGTCGGGAGCGGGGTCCAGGCGCTGCCGCGGCCAGCGGCACGCGCCAACGGACTGCTAGCGGGATCGGCCCTTGCCGCGATTGCGCGACTGGCCCTTGCCAGACCGCTCAGCCCGGTTGGCCGGCCCGCGGGAGCGGCCCGGGTGTGAACCGGTCTTGTCCTGACCGAACCGGGCGGGCTGCCCCGGATAGTCCTCGATGCGGTTCCCGTTGGGCTCGGCGCCGGGCCGGCCGCCGTTCCGGCGTTTCCGGGCCTGCCTGCCGCTGCGGTCGACATTGCCCTCCCGGCCGGCGTGCTCCCTGATGGTGAACACCGGCGCCTGACGGGCGGGGGGCGGGGCGCCGTCCGGCCGGGTGAGGGTGGCGCGAATGAGCGGCCGCCGCACCGAATCGACAAGCGTCGGCGGTGGCGGCGCAGCGGCTGCCGCCGGCGGCGGCGCCGGCTCGACCTTGTCCGGCACCTGCAGCGCCGCGCCGGCGCCGCCGGCGGCGGCCCGCGGACTCGCCACCGCCGCCACCAGTCTGGTCTGACGGCGAGGCGGGACACGCGCCTCCTTGTAGGGGTGCTCGGTGTCGCAGGTCGTACATCGCGTCAGCTTGATCTCCGTGCCGACGATGGCGACCACCGCGTGATTGGTGACTCGACGCTCGCGCGTGCAGTAGTCATCCAGGACATCACCCAGGCCAACCTGGCGCTGCTCCATGATTCCTCTTTGGCAAGAAAGTCAGGTGTTTGTGGCGCGGCCGTTACAAGGAAGGGAGTACTCCGTCCGCGGCCTGACGGACAGACATGCGCAATACCGTGGCAGCCAAGAGCCGTTACGCACGGGAGCGAGCCCGAATGCCAAATACGTGAAGCACGTAGTTCCGTCGCTTCAGGAAGAAGATTCGCGCTGCGCAGCAGGGACGGCGATACAAAACGGCCATGCCACGATACGCCCTCCGTGGGAGGTTGGCTTGGCGACTGCGCAGTGCTTTGTATTCTACTACTCTTGTCCAGGTCCGTAAACGGCGGATTGACAAGAAAAATATATCACTACGCCGAAGCCTCCATTCCGGCCGCCTGCCCGTCGACCCAGCGGCGTGTCTCGTCCAGCGCCGCGGCCACCGCATCGGGCGCCGTCGACTGCGGCGTCCGGCGCGCCAGCACCGACCCGCGCGCCGTGATCCGGGTCGCGGCGTCCACATCCAACTGGTCGTGATACCGCCCCCACTCGTCAGCCGTGAGCGACCCGAAGTCGCGGCCCGACGCCAGCAGATCCCTGACCATGCGGCCCACCACCTCGTGCGCCGCGCGGAACGGTACGCCCCTCGCGACCAGCAGATCGGCCACGTCGGTTGCCAGCGCGAGACCCGACGCCGCCGCCTCGCCGCGCGCCGCGTCTATCGACAGCGACGCCACCACCGACGCCACCGCCCGCACCGACCGCCGCAGCGTGTCGTCGGCATCGAAGACGGCCTCCTTGTCTTCCTGCAGATCCTTGTTGTATCCGCTCGGGAGCCCCTTCATGGTCGTCAGCCAGGCCGTCACATGCCCGATCGCCCGCCCGGTCTTGCCGCGCACGAGCTCGAGGGGATCGGGGTTCTTCTTCTGCGGCATCAGGCTGCTGCCGGTCGTGACCGCGTCCGAGAGCTGGAAGAACCCGAACTCCTCGCTGGTGAAGATCACGAGATCTTCCGCGAGCCGGCTGAGATGCACCATGCCCAACGCGCAGGCGTGCAGAAAGGACGACACGAAATCGCGATCGGCGGTGGCATCGAGACTGTTGGACGCCACCGTCGCGAATCCGAGCCGGTCGGCCAGCGCCGCGGTGTCGATGGGATAGCTGGCGCCCGCCACCGCACCGGATCCGAGCGGCAGCACGTCCGCTTCCGTGCGGGCCGCTGACAACCGGACGTGGTCGCGTCGCATCGCCGCCGCATGCGACAGCAGGAAGTGCGCCACGAGAATCGGTTGCGCGCGGCGCAGATGAGTGTACGACGGCATCAGCGCCTGACCCGCTGTCGCGGCCTGCCCGGCGAGCGCGTCGACGAGCGCCACCAGTTCCCGCTGCAGCACCGCAATGCGTCTCTTGAGATACATCCGCAGATCGAGCGACACCTGCTCGTTGCGTGATCGGCCGGTATGCAGCCGCTTGCCGGCGTCGCCGACCCGCGCCACCAACTGGCGCTCGACGAACGCATGCACGTCCTCGTCGGCCCCGTCGACAAAGCCGGCGTCCGCCCGGCCCCGGCGCCCAATCTCGTCCAGCGCGGTGCTGATGGCGACCACCTCGCCGGCCGACAACACCCCGGCGGCGCCCAACGCCTCCGCCCACGCGAGACTGCCGGTCACGTCGTCGTCGAACAGGCGGCGGTCGAACCGCAACGACGACTGGAACGCGAACACCTCTTCATCCGGAGCCGAATCGAAGCGGCCGGACCACAAGTGCGTCATGGATATGCTCACGCCGGCGGCTCGGCGCTGGCCGCCACCGGCACCGCCGGCCGCGCGTTGGCGATCTCGACCGGCAGTCCCCAGATCTTGATGAAGCCCTCGGCGGCGCCGTGATCGAACCGATCGCCCTCGTCGTAGGTCGCCAGGCTCTCGTCGTAAAGCGCGTGCGGCGACTTGCGCCCGACAACGTGGCAGTTCCCCTTGAAAAGCTTCAGCCGGACCCGCCCGGTCACGCGCTGCTGCACCTCGGCCACCAGGGCGTCGAGCGCCGTGCGGGTCGGCGTGAACCACAGCCCGTTGTAGACCAGGTCGGCGTACACCGGCGACAGGCCTCCCTTGATCCGTTCGAGATCCCGCGGGATCACCAGCGACTCGAGCTCACGATGCGCCGCGTGCAGAGCGACCGCCGCCGGCGCCTCGTAGATCTCGCGAGACTTGATGCCGACGAGGCGGTTCTCTACCAGGTCGATGCGTCCCACGCCATGCCCGCCGGCAATGGTCTCGAGGCTCCCGATCAGCTCGACGAGCGGCATCTCGACGCCGTTGACCGCGGTCGGCACACCGCATTCGAAATCCAGCTCGACGTAGGCGGGCGTGTCGGGCGCCGCGGCGGCCGATCGGGTCAGGGTGTAGATCTCCTCGGGCGGCTCCGTCCAGGGATCTTCGAGGACGCCGCACTCGATCGACCGGCCCCAGAGATTCGAGTCGGTGCTGTAGGGACTGGCCACGGTCGCGGGCACCGGGATGCCGCGCGCCTTGGCATAGGCGATCTCGGCCGGACGGGACATGCCCCAGTCGCGGGCCGGTCCGATGACCCTGATGCCGCGGTTCAGCGCCCGCGCCGACACGTCGATCCGCACCTGGTCGTTGCCCTTGCCGGTACACCCGTGCGCAATGGCGCCGGCCCCCTCCATCTCGGCGATTTCCACGAGCCGCTTGGCGATCAACGGCCGGCCGAGTGCGGTCGCCAGCGGGTACTGGCGCTCGTAGAGGGCGCCGGCCTGAAGCGCCGGAAGAATGTAGTGCTGGGCGAACTCGGCCCGCACGTCGAGCACGTGACAGCGGATGGCGCCGACCGCCATCGCACGTTCGCGCACGTCGTCGAGTTCCTTGCCCTGGCCCAGATCCAGGGTGACCGCCACGATATCGGCGTCGTATTTCTCGGCCAGCCAGGGAATCGCCACCGAGGTGTCCAGACCGCCCGAGTACGCCAGCACGATACGTTCCATGATCGCTGTTCCTCCACGACTGCGTTACTGCTTCGCCCATGCCTCGACGCGGCGCTCGAACGCTCTCGCGGTGCGTTCGGTGCGGCAGACGACCAGGATGGTGTCATCGCCGGCCACGGTGCCGACCACTTCCGACCAGGCCGCCTGATCGAGCGCGAATGCGAGCGGCTGCGCCTGACCGGGGTCCGTCTTCAGGACCAGCAACTGCTGGACCCGGTCGGCGCGCCGCAGATACTCCGCCACCGCGCGGCGCACCCGCTCGCCCGAGACGGCCGGCGCGCGCCGCTCGCCCTGTCCAACCCGGTACGCGCCGTCGGCGGCGCGCTTGACCAGTCCGAGCTCCTTGATGTCGCGCGAGATGGTCGCCTGCGTCGCCGTAATCCCCAGGGCCGCGAGCTGCCGCCTGAGATGATCCTGACTGTGGACGTCCTGCTGCGACACGATGTCAAGAATGGCGCTTTGGCGGTAACTCTTCATGCTTATGCAAGCCTATGAATTAATATACATAAACGAAGTGCAAGTCAACCCTTCGTGTTTACAGTCTGTTTCCCATTGACTGGTGTTCGCGTCCAGCGTATAAATACAGTGAGGTTGGAATAAATATACATGCCCTCCCGAGTCCGCGTCGGCATCGCCGGCGCCACCGGATACGCCGGTCAGGAGTTGCTCAGATTGGCCGCCAGACACCCGTCGATCGAGGTCACCACCGCGATGGCGTCGGGAGCGGGCGACCGTGCGCGGACGCTGCCCGCGCTGGCGCGTCTCTGGGACGGCGAGGTGGCCCCCCTCTCCGTCGACCGGCTGGCCGCCGAGACCGAGACGGTGTTCATGACGTTGCCCGACCCGGTGGCGGCGGAAGTGGGTCCGGCCCTGGTGGACCGCGGCGTGCGGGTGTTCGACCTGTCGGGCACGTTCCGGTTGCGGGACCCGGCGCTGCGCCGGCGGTGGTACCCGGCCACCCCCGACCTTGCCGATCCCGCCGTGTACGGATTGACCGAGCACTACCGATCGGCGCTGCCGGACGCGCGGCTGGTGGCCTGTCCCGGCTGCTATCCGACGGCCGCGCTGCTGGCGCTGCGCCCACTGACGGACGGCGACCTGATCGAGGGCGACGTGATCATCGACGCGAAGTCCGGCGTGTCGGGCGCCGGCAAGAAGCCGTCGGAACGCACGCACTTCTCCGAGTGCCACGGCAGCGTCGCCGCCTACGGCGTGCTGGCGCATCGACACGGGGCCGAGATCGAGCAGGACCTGGATCGCATGGTCACGTTCACCCCGCATCTCGTGCCGCTGGACCGCGGCATTCTCGAAACCATCTATGTGCGCACCCGCCCCGGCGTCGGCGAAGACCGGGTGGCCGATGCGCTGGCGCAGGCCTACGCGGACGCGCCGTTCGTGCGGTTGACCGGGCCGGCGCTGCCCGAGATCAAGCATGTGGCGTACACCAACTTCTGCGACATCGGCTGGAGGTTCGACGCGCCGTCCCGGCGGCTGGTGCTGGTCGCCTGCCTGGACAACCTCCTCAAGGGCGCGGCGGGCCAGGCGCTGCAGAATCTGAACGTCGCATGCGGATGGGACGAGACCACGGGGCTGCCATGAGTGCGGCGCCGGGAGGACCCCCGCGCCCGGGCCTCGTCGTCCTCAAGCTCGGCGGCGAGCTGCTCGAGCATGCGGACGCCCGGCGCGGCATCGCCCTGGCGATTCAGCGGCTGGCGGCCGGCGGTCCGCTGGTCGTCATTCATGGCGGGGGCCGCGACGTCGACGCCGAGATGGCGGTCAAGCAGATCCCGAAGCGGGCGGTCGACGGTCTGCGAATCACCGATGCGGCCACCCTCGACGTGGTCGTGGGGGTCTTGGCCGGACAGGTCAACACCCGGTTGGTGGCGGCGGCACGGGCGGCCGGGGTCGCCGCCGTCGGTCTGACAGCGGCCGACGCCGGGGTCGCGCGGGTACGACGCGCGGCGCCCTATCAGGCCGCGGACGGTACGGTCGTCGATCTCGGCTACGTCGGCCAGCCGGCCAGTGACGGCCGCGCCGATCTGGTCGAACGTCTCTGCGCCGGCGGGTTCGTCCCGATGATCGCCAGCATCGGGACCGACGACGGGCAGTTGCTGAACGTGAACGCCGACACGCTCGCGGGCCATCTGGCCGCACGGCTGTCGGCGGCCCGCCTGCTGATCGCCGGCGGCACGGCGGGTGTCCTGGACGGGCACGGGCGTACGATCGCCACGTTGGACGACACGCTGCTGGGCACGATGATCGCGGACGGGCGCGCCAGCGCCGGCATGGTCGCCAAGCTGATCGCCTGCCGGGACGCGCGCCAGGGCGGCGTTGCCCGGGTCGAGATCGTCGACGGCACCCGGACGTCCAATCTCGACGAGCGACCCGGGACAACGGTCGGCGGGCTCGCGACCACGGAGTAACCACCGATGGCGACGTTGGATCAGACGATACAGGCGGTCGAGGCCGAGCACCTCTTGCAGGTGTACCGCCGCATTCCGATCGTGCTGGCGCGCGGCGACGGCAGCTACGTCTTCGACACGGAGAATCGCCGGTATCTCGACTTCCTGTCCGGTCTCGGGGTGGCGTCGCTGGGGCACGCGCACGCGGGGCTCGCGGCGGCCCTGGCCGACCAGGCCCGCACGCTCGTGCACACGTCGAACCTCTACTTCCATCCCCTGCAGGGACAGGCGGGGCAGCGGCTGACGGCGCTGTGCGGTTTGCCCCGGGCCTTCTTCTGCAACAGCGGCACCGAGGCGGTCGAAGGGTGCCTGAAATTCGCCCGGCGGTACTGGTACACGCAGGGCGCCCCGCGCGGCCGGGTCATCGCGCTCGAGCGGGCCTTTCACGGCCGCACCCTCGGGTCGCTGTCGGCCACCTGGGAACCGGGGTACCGTGCGCCGTTCGAGCCGCTGCTCCCCAGCGTCACGTTCGTGTCGCCGGACGACCCGGCGGCGATCGAGGCGGCGACCGGCCCCGACGTGGCCGCGATCATCCTCGAGCCGATCCAGGGCGAAGGCGGCGTCTGGCCGCTGTCCGCCGAGTTCGCGGCGGCGGTCACGAGTGCCTGCCGGCGTTCGGGCGCGCTGTTGATCGCCGACGAAGTCCAGTGCGGGCTGGGCCGAACCGGAGCGCCGTGTCACTCGACCACGCTCGGACTGCAACCCGACCTGCTGGCGCTCGGCAAGGCGCTCGGCGCCGGGGTGCCGGTCGGGGCGATCCTGATGGGTCAGCGTGTCGCCGATGCGGTCTCGCCCGGCGACCACGGCACCACCTACGGCGGCAATCTCCTGTCCTGCCGCGCGGCGCTGGTGTTTCTCGACGCCATGGAGCAGGGCGGGTTCGAGCGGGTGCGCGTGGCCGGGGCGCGGCTGGAGGCCGGACTGCGTTCCCTGGCCGACCGCTCGGCCGTGATCACCGCAATCCGCGGCGCCGGCCTGATGTGGGGCCTCGAGATGACCGGCACGGCGGCGGCCGACGTCGTCGAGCAGGCGCTCGCCGCCGGGCTGCTGCTCAACCGCACGGCCGGATGCGTCGTCCGCATGCTCCCGCCGTTGAACGTCTCGGACGGCGACATCGATGACGCCCTGCGCATTCTCGACCGGATCATTGCCGGACTGCGACCCGACGCGACACCATCATGATCACCACGGACCCGGTCCACACCTCCACCGCCGCCGCCGGCCACGACACGTCTTCGACGGTCTCGATTCGCGCCGCCCGCGGGCCCGATGCCGTCGCAATCAGCGATCTGGTCAGCGCCAACGTCGGGCTGTGGCACCTGTTGCCGCGCACGCCGGAGGAAATCACCCGGCACGTGGCGCGTTTTCTGGTCGCAGCCCGCGGCGAACAGGTGCTTGGCTGCGGCGAGCTGGCGCCGCTCAGCGGCACGCTCTCCGAGGTGCGTTCGCTGGTGGTGGCGGCCGGGGCGCGCGGCGCGGGCATCGGCACCGCCGTCCTGACCGCGCTCGTGGCCGACGCGAGACGCCAGGGTGTCCCGCGTCTGTGCGCCTTCACCCATGTGCCGCACCGCTTCGTCGCGCTCGGGTTCTCCATCGTGCCGCACACCTGGCTGCCCGAGAAGATCATGACCGACTGCCAGGCCTGCCAGTGGTTCCGGCGCTGTGAGCAATACGCCATGGTCTATGAACTCGACTGGGGACAGAGCGGACCACGGGGCACGGCAAGGACGATCTGATGGTGGAACCAATGGAGGGCGGCATCACGGCGCCGGACGGGTTCGACGCGGCGGGCGTCGCCTGCGGCATCAAGGCGGCCGGCCTGGATCTGGCGCTGGTGCGGGCGACCCCCGCGGCGCGATCCGCCGGCATCTTCACGACGAATCTGGCGGTGGCGGCGCCGCTCGTCGTGACGAAGGAACACCTGCACCGCTCGGACGCGACCACGAGAGCCATCGTGGTGAACAGCGGCTGCGCCAACGCCTGCACCGGCCCGGCCGGACTCGCCGCCGCGCAGACCATGGCGGCCGACGCCGCCCGCGCACTCGACTGCTCCGTGGAACAGATCCTGATCGCATCGACCGGCGTGATCGGCGAACCGCTGGATGGCGCCAAGGTGCGGGCGGGCATCTCGGCCGCGCGCGCCGCGCTGGGTCGGGACGGACACGGCGCCGCGGCCGAGGCGATCATGACGACCGACCCCTGGCCGAAGGAAGCGGCGGTCAGGGTAACGACCCCGGACGGACGGTGGCACATCGGCGGCATGGCCAAGGGCGCCGGCATGATCGAGCCCAACATGGCGACGATGCTGGCGTTTCTCACCACGGATGCGGCGATCGAGCCCGTGCTGCTGCAACGTGCGCTGGCGGACGCCGCCGCCGATACGTTCAACGCCATCACCGTCGACGGAGAAACCTCGACGAACGACATGGTCCTGCTGCTGGCGGGCGGACGGTCAGGCGTCCAGATCGGCGAGCACGCGCTCGGCACGTTTGTCGATGCGCTGCAAACCGTCTGCCGCACCCTGGCGCGAGCCATCGTCACCGGCGGAGAGGGCGCGACGAAACTGATCGAAATCACCGTGACCGGGGCGCGGTCGCTGGCGGACGCGAGACGGGCGGCGCGGGCGATCGGGAACTCGCCGCTCGTCAAGACGGCGGTCCACGGGGGCGACCCGAACTGGGGCCGCCTCGTGGCGGTCGCCGGCCGCGCCGGCGTCGCGTTCGACCCGGCCCGCACGCGGGTCAGCATCGGCGACGTCGAGTTGTTCGCGGACGAGACCATCTTCGCCGACCGGGAACCTGCGGCGGCGACGCACCTGCACGGCTCCGAGGTGACGATCACCGTCGATCTGGGTGTCGGCGGCGACCAGCAGGCCACCGTCTGGACCTGTGACTTCAGTGCGGAGTACGTGCGAATCAACGCAGACTACCGGACGTAACGCCGGTCGTTGCCCCACGAGTCTGCGCCGCAGGCTCCTGGCATGAAGACGCCATGAACATCACCCGTGTCGCCCCATCGCCCGGTCCGGACGCGCGCGCTGCGCAGGGCGCCGCCGGTCGAACCTATCTCTCCGTCCTGGACCTGACCCCGGACGCCCTGGAGACGTGCCTGTCGCTGGCGGCGCGGCTGAAGCAGGAGCGCCGTCGCGGGGCCGGGGCGCCGACCGCCCAGGCGCTGGCCGGGCATTCCCTCGCGCTGCTGTTCGACAAACCGTCGCTGCGGACCAGAACGGGGTTCGAGATCGCGATGCGGGAACTGGGCGGGCACGTCACCTGTCCACCCTCGGCCAGCGCCCTGGGCACGCGCGAGGCGCTGGAGGATGTCGCCCGGACGCTCGAACGCTGGGTGTCGGTGGCGGCGATCCGCACATTCGAGCAGGCCCGCCTGAACGAGTTCGTCCACGCCACGACCCGGCTGCGCGTCATCAACGCCCTGACCAACGAAGAGCACCCCTGCCAGGCGCTGGCCGACTGTCTGACCTTGCAGGAGCGGTACGGATCGCTGGCGGGCCGCACCATCGCCTATGTCGGCGACGGCAACAATGTCGCCACCTCGTTGACCCACGCCGCGATGATGCTCGGACTCAACGTGCGGGTGGCGGCACCCGAACGGTACGCGCTGCCGGAGGACACCCTGGCTGCCGCCCGCCGAATGGCCCGGCATGGCGCGCGGGTGGAGCAGCTACACGACCCGCTGGAGGCGGTCCGCGGGGTGGACGCGGTCTACACCGACTCCTGGACGTCGATGGGACAGGAAGCCGAAGCGGATGCGCGACGCGACGCGTTCGCGGGCTTCCGGGTCACCGAGGCGCTGCTGGCCGAGGCGGGCGCCGAGGCGGTGTTCATGCATTGCCTGCCGGCGCACCGGGGTCAGGAAGTGGACGACGCCGTGCTCAACGGGCCGCGATCCGTCGTCTTCGACCAGGCCGAGAACCGGCTCCACACGCAGAAGGCGCTGCTGCTGACGCTGCTCGGCGACAGCGACGGACCCGGCACATAGCGACAGCGGCCGCGGTCAGGTTGCGTCCCGGGCGTCCGTCGCGGCCAGCTCAGCCGCCGCCTGTTCGACCTTGTCGGCGAGCCCGCGCCGGTAGGCGTCGAGTCGCGCCCTGATCCGCGGGTCACCCACCGCCAGAATCTGCGCCGCCAGCACCGCTGCATTCGTGGCGCCTGCTTTGCCCACCGCCACGGTCGCCACCGGCACGCCCGGCGGCATCTGCACCGTCGCCAGCAGCGAGTCGAACCCGCCGAGCGGAGACGAATCGATCGGCACGCCGATGACCGGCAGGGCGGTGTGCGCCGCCACCACCCCGGCCAGATGCGCCGCCGCGCCGGCGCCCACCACGAACACCTGCACGCCGCGCTCGACCGCGTTGGCCATCACCCGCTGCACGCGATCGGGCGAGCGGTGCGCCGACGCGATGGTCATCTCGCAGGTGACGCCCAGCTCGCGCAACGTTCGGACAGTGTTGCTCATCACCCCGGCGTCCGAGCCGGACCCCATCAGGATCTGCACCTGCACTTCGCTCATGCCTCCTGTCCTCCGCACCATCGACCCGCCTTGCTCCGAGCGGGCGCGGCATTGTTACGGCCAGTTCGGTGCAACGCGGAGTTTCACCACGGGCGCCAAGCAGCCCGTGGTGAAAGCCCCCCTGCATTCGATCCCCGCGGAATTCTGCTGTTCCCCGCGGAATTCTGCTGTTCCCCGCGGAATTCTGCTGTTCCCCGCGGAATTCTGCTGTTCCCCGCGGAATTCTGCTGTTCCCCGCGGAATTCTGCTGTTTCACGCTGAATTCTGCGCTTCCCCGCGGAATTCTGCTGTTTCACGCTGCATCCCGCTGCGCGTCGTCATTCCGGCTGACGAACAGGGCAACCACAAGGGTTGCCCCTACAGGTATTTTCCCTCGTCGCGCCTTGCCACGCGGGCGCATCGCCGATCTCGGTGCAACGCGGGGTTCCACCACGGGCTTGCTAGCCGGCCAGCGCCGTGCGGCCGATATCGCGGCGCACCTGCTTGCGCGCGAAGGTGATGCACGACTCTGCGGCGTAGGCGCGCTCGATCGCGGTGGCCATGTCGCTCCCCCGCCCGACGGCGGTGAGCACCCGGCCACCGGTCGTCACCACCGCGCCGTCGCGCATGCCGGTCCCGGCGTGGAACAACAGCACCCCGTCGAGGGCCGCCGCCGCGTCGAGCCCCGCGATCGGCGCGCCGGTCTCATAGGCCCCCGGATAGCCGCCCGACGCGAGGACGACACCGACATGCGGATCCGGGCGCCGCGCCAGCGACGACACCGCGATCTCTCCGCTCGCCGCCGCCGCCAACACCGGCGCCAACTCGGCGTTCAGCATCGGCAGCACCACCTGCGCTTCCGGATCGCCGAGGCGGACGTTGAACTCGATCACCCGCGGCCCCGCGGCGGTGAGCATCAAGCCCACATACAGGAACCCGCGATAGGGGTGTCCCTGCGCCGCCAGCCCCTCCAGCACCGGCTGCACGATCTCACGTTGAATGCGGGCCTCGAGGTCGGGGGTCACCAGCGCGCTCGGCGCGAACGCGCCCATCCCGCCCGTATTCGGTCCCCGATCACCGTCGTAGGCGCGTTTGTGATCCTGCGCGGCCGGCAACGCCAGCGCCTGCCGCCCGTCGCAAATGGCGAAGAACGAGGCTTCAGACCCGACCAGACACTCTTCGATCACGACCCGCCGCCCCGCCGCCCCGAAGCGGCCGGCAATCATGGCGTCGCGCAGCGCCTGCCCGGCGGTCTCCCGGTCGGGCGCCACGGTCACGCCCTTGCCCGCCGCCAGGCCGTCCGCCTTGACGACGACGGGGAAACCGAACTCCTCCCCGGACACCGCCGCCAGCGCCGCCTCGGGTGTGTCGCACACCCGAAACCGGGCAGTCGGCACGCCCTGGCGCGCCATGAACGCCTTGGCGAAGGCCTTGCTCGATTCGAGTTGCGCCGCCGTCCCACTCGGACCGAACAGCGACCGCCCGCGGGCCGCAAACAGGTCCTGAACGCCGCGCGCGAGCGGCAACTCCGGTCCGACCACGGTCAGATCGACCGCTTCGGCGGCAGCCAGCGCAAGAATCGCCTCCGGGTCCGACACGTCGACCGGGCGGTTCACCGCCTGCTGGCCGGTGCCGGCGTTGCCGGGTGCACAGACGACCGCCGTGACACCGGGTTCCCGCCCCAGCTTCCACACCAGCGCGTGCTCGCGCGCCCCGCTCCCGACGACCAGTATCTTCATGCCGCGCCGAGCCTGCGTCGAAGAGGCCGGCAACGCCACGACCCCGGCGCCGCCCCGTGCGGATCAGCCCGCGCCGGCGGCGCCGCCGACGATGATCATTGACGGCCCTCGAACGTTCAGCCTAAAATCTTCGTTTGCCTCGGAGGCAGGTCCATCACGGAACGCCCGCAGCGAGCCTGATGCAGCATCGACCGGCCCCGCACACGGGTTCGTAGCCTAGCATATTCGTTCTCGAAGCCCGGGATCGAGAGACGCCGGGCGTCACGAACCGCAGCACTCGCCGCGCAAGGGAGGTGGCAAGAGGTTTGGCTGAAGTCAAGGTGCAAGACAGCGAGTCCGTCGAAAGCGCGTTGCGGCGCTTCAAGCGCAAGGTCCAGCAGGAAGACATCATCAAGGACATCAAGAAGCACTCGTACTACCTGAAACCGGGCGACAAGCGCCGCGCGAAACAGGTGCTGGCGCGCAAGCGATCACGCAAGAAACTGCGCCGCGAAACAGACTAGCGATCCCCGGCGCATCGTTTGACAGCGGCCGGGGTTCATAGTACGGTTTGCGCGCGCATGTTCCGGGCTAAAGCGTGACGGAACAGAGCCTTACGCCGGCTCATCCACTGTGGCTGACGATGACGGCGGGGACGAAGTGAGGAGTCTCCATGAAAATCGAGGAAAGAACGCTGGAACACGTAGTCGTCCTTGATCTCCAGGGAAAACTGACGATCGGCGAGGGTGACGAGCTGTTGCGAGAGAAGGTCAACGGCCTGATCGAGCAGGGGCACCGCAACCTGCTGGTCAATCTCGAGGACGTCCCCTACGTGGACAGCGCCGGGCTCGGAGAACTCGTCCGCACCCATACGACCGTGAGGCGCCAGGGCGGCCGCCTCAAGCTCGTGAATCTCACCAAGCGGATCACCGACCTGCTGACGATCACCAAGCTGTTGACCGTCTTCGATACGTTCGACTCCGAAGCCGCCGCCGTGAGCAGCTTCGACGCCTAGTTCCTTCCAAAGCGTTGCGCTGTCATGGCGCACATCAACCCCGAGCATGGCCCCGACCGGCGTCCCGCCCCTGGCGGGACGCCGCGCCGTGGTCTCGCGGCCAACCTGATCAGTTCGCTGCGGCCAATCCAGTGGACCAAGAACCTCGTCGTCTTCGCCGGTCTCCTGTTCGGGGAGCAGTTGTTCGACCCGGCCGCGGTGGCCCGCGCCGCCGGCATGTTCGGCGTCTTCTGCGCACTGTCGAGCGCCATGTACCTGATCAACGACCTGTGGGACCGCTCACGGGATCAGTTGCATCCGGCCAAGGCGACCCGGCCGATCGCCGCGGGCCTGGTCACTCCGGCGACCGCGTGGGGCACGGCGGCGGTGCTGCTCGCCGGCGGGCTGCTGGGCGCCTTTCTGCTGGGGTTCCGCCCGGGCGTGGTGGCCCTGGCCTTCGCCGCGCTGCTGACGCTGTACACCGGCGTGCTCAAGGCGCTCGCGATTCTCGACGTGCTGGCGATCGCTATCGGGTTCGTGTTGCGGGCGGTGGCCGGCGCCATCGTGATCGCGGTCCCCATCAGCCAGTGGCTGCTGGTCTGCACTCTACTGCTGGCCGTGTTTCTCGGACTGACGAAGCGCTACCAGGAGGTCGCGGCGCTCGCCGGCGAGGCTGCGCGGCATCGACCGGCGCTGGCGCATTACAACGTGGCGGCGCTCGAACAGATGGTCACGGTGGTGGCCGCCGCGACCCTGCTCAGCTACGCGGTGTACGCGTCTCTCGCAGACACGGTGGAACAATTCGGCACCGACCTGTTGACCTTGACGATTCCGTTCCCGGTCTATGGCATCCTGCGGTATCTCATGCTGGTGCGAGATGACCGCTACCGCGCCAGCCAGGGACCGGTGGATATCTTGATTCGCGACCGCCCGCTGGCGCTGTGCGTCGCCTGCTGGGTCGTCTCGACCGCGGTGATCATCTACCAGCCGTTCGCCCCGTAGCAGCCCGTGGTGAAACCCCGCGTTGCACCGAGATCTGGTCGAAACAATGCCGCGCCCGGCCAGCGCAAGGCGAGAAGAGGGAGAATACCTGTAGGGGCAACCCTTGTGGTTGCCCTGTTCGTCAGCCGGAACAACGCTGCGCAGCGTGGAACGAATGCAGCGGCGCTTTTGCCACGGGCTGCTAGCATATGGAGACAGGTTCCGACCACCGTTCGGCAGCCGCGGCGACGCCAGCCCGCGGTGCGCCGCCCCGCAAGCGGGACGTCAACCGCGACACCATGGCCGAATTCGACAGTCGTTCCGAAGCCGTCGACGT
Organism: Vicinamibacterales bacterium; assembly: GCA_965220695.1. Lineage (GTDB taxonomy): Bacteria > Acidobacteriota > Vicinamibacteria > Vicinamibacterales > UBA8438 > UBA9620. Next base: position 4,068,129 of record OZ244838.1, read on the forward strand.
CACAAGCATCATGGAGCAGATCCGTGCGCGCATCGGGGACACAAAGGAACGGGACGCCAGCGAGGCCCGCATCCGCGAGTCGGCCGCGGCGAAGCTCGACCACCTGCCTGAGCCTCCGTCCCGGCTCGACCCGATCCCGGCGCCGTCCGCTGCTCCGCCGCCGGCGGTGCCGGCGTTCGACCAGGACACGATTTACGTCTCGTCCAGAGGACTGATGGGTAAACTGATCCACCTGATACGCCGGCTCCTGAATCCAGTGCTGAAACTCTTCTTCAATCCCAAGCCGATGATCGCGGCGCTCGGCAGTCAAGCCGAAATCAACGCCTGGACGGTGCAATCGCTCCAGCGCCAGACCGAGCTGTTCGAGCAGGTCGGCAAGCGGCTCGCCGCGCGTGAAGAGATCGATGCCCTGAAATACAAGGTGCTCAACGATCTGGTCGTCGAGATGACCCGTCTCTCGGTGGACATGAAAAACCACAGGATGCTGGTCGAGTCGGTGGCCGCACGACTGGATTTCGCTGAACGGCGCGCGCGCCCGGTCGAGCCGGCGGCGGCGACGCGCAGCAAGCCGGCGCCCAAGACCGCCGACGACGACGGAGGCGACGCCCAGACCGGCAGCGGCCGGCCGCGCCGGCGGCGGCGGCGGTCGCGGCGGCGACCGAGCGACACCGCCACCGCCACGGCGGAGACCGGCGCCGACAGCGCGCCGTCGAACACGGACGACGGCGCCGGCCAGACCGCCGGCACAGCGACCGCCGCGAGCCCCGGGTCGGAGGCCGGCGACGCGGCCGGCGACCCGCCGCCGGAACCGGCCGCCGCCGCGGCGGCCGGCTCGAGCCCCGCCGGCGACCCGCCGGCCGCCGCCCCCGCACCTGCGCCCGAGCGGACCGAACCGTCCGATTCCGGCGCGACGACCGAACCCGACGCACAGTGAAACTGGCGGTCGTCGTTCAACGTTTCGGGGGAGAGATACCTGGAGGCTCCGAGTACCACTGCCGGCTGGTGGCGGAACGTCTCGCCGCCCGGCACCAGGTCGACGTCCTGACGACGTGCGCGCGGGACGGCGCGACCTGGAAGAACGAGTACCCGGAGGGCGAGGATCGGATACGCGGTGTCACCGTTCGCCGATTCGCCAACGAACTCACCCGCGACCTCGGGTCGTTCCGCGAGTATTCCGACTGGATCGTTCAGCACGACCATACAGCGACCGAGGAAACGGAGTGGCTGAAGCGGCAGGGACCCTGGTCGCCCGCACTGCTGTCCTATCTCACGCAGCATCACCGCTCGTATGACGCCCTGATCTTCTTCGACTATCGCTACGCGCCGACCGTCCTGGGCCTGCGCATCGACCCGGCCCGCAGCATTCTGGTGCCGGCGGCGCAGGACGAACCGGCGATCCGGCTCGGTCTGTACCGCGACGTGTATTCCGCCCCGGCCGCCATCGCCTACAACACCCACGTCGAACGCGGCTTCGTCACGCAGCGGTTCACGACCACCGCGACCATCGAGGACACCATCGGCTGCGGGGTCGACCTGCCGCCGGCGCGCCCGCACGATGTGGCGGCGACCGCGGCGCAGGACGACGCGGACGGGCCGGCGCCATTGGCGGCGAACGGCCGGCACGCCCTCGGATCGCCGTTGACCTCGCGCGGCGCCGTCTTTCGCCGGCGCCATCGGCTGTATGGACCGCTCGTGCTGTACGCGGGCCGAATCGACCCGGGGAAGGGATGCGAAGAGCTGATCGACTACTTCCACAGCTTCGCCGAATCTGACGGCGACGCCTCGCTCGTGCTGATGGGCATCAAGCTGATGCCCATCCCCGAGTCGCCGCACATCCGGTTCGCCGGCATGCTGTCGGAAACGGAGCGGTTCGACGCATGCGAGGCGGCCACGGTGGTCGCGGCCCCCTCACCGTGCGACCACCTGGCGCTGTCCGCCCTCGAGTCGTTCGCGGTGGGCACGCCGGTGCTGGCGAACGCGCGCAGCGAGGTGATCAGGGACCACTGTCAGCGCAGCAACGGGGGGCTGTACTACGGAGGACGCGACGAATTCCGCGAGTGCCTGCGCCTGCTGATCGATGACGCGTCCCTGCGCGCCGCGCTGGGGCGCCAGGGCCGCGACTACGTCCGGGCCAACTATCGGTGGGAGGCCGTCATGGGCAAGTACGAGCGTCTGGTCGGTAGTGTCCAGCGTCCCCGGGCGTCAGGCCGCGGGCGGCGCGGCGGGCGGCGGCGCGGCGGAAAAACGTAGCGCGGCACGGCCAGCGGCTACCACGGGGCGTCGACCACCGGCTGCTACACGATGCGGGTGACGCTCGAGCGCGAGGCGGAGCCCAGCCTCCCATTCGCCGCCTTGCCGACCCGGGTGGCGGGCGCCGTCGGATCGATCGTCGTCGGACCGCGCAGGCGCCGCGGGCGGATGTCGTGGCGCCGGATCATCTCGTTGAGCGTCGTCGGCTTGATCTGCAGCATGTCAGCGGCCCGTTTCTGCACACCGCCGGTCGCCGCGAGCGTGCGCTCGATGAGCTGGACCTCGAACGCCGTGACGACCTCCTTGAACGAAATCCCCTCCGGCGGCATGACGAAATCCGGCATCTGAAACAGCCGTGATGTCCGCACGGCATCGGGGATCAGCTCCGGACCAATCTTCGACCCGGTCGCCAGCACCACCGCCCGCTCAACGACGTTCTCGAGCTCGCGCACGTTGCCCGGCCAGTCGTACTCCTCCATCAACTCCAGCGCCTCGAGGGTCAGCTCGATTCCCCTCTTGCGGTTCTCGCGCCCGTACTTGTCGAGAAAGTGCTCCGCCAGCAGGCGGATGTCCTCGCGCCGCTCCCGAAGCGGCGGCAACTCGACCTTGATGACGTGCAGCCGGTAATACAAGTCCTCCCGGAACCGGCCCTCCGTCACCATCCGCTGCAGGTCGACGTTCGTGGCGGCGATGATGCGCACGTCGACCTTGATGGTGTCGATGCCGCCGAGGCGCATGAACTCGCGCTCCTGGATGACACGCAGCAGTTTCGCCTGCGTCTCGAGCGGCACGCTGCCGATCTCGTCGAAGAAGATGCTGCCGCGGTTCGCCAGCTCGAACAGCCCTTTCTTGGGGGCAATGGCTCCGGTGAAGGCGCCCTTGAGATGCCCGAACAGATTCGATTCAAGGAGATCGGGCGGCAGGCTGCCGGAATTGACGGTCACGAACGGGCATTCGGCCCGCGTCGAATTGGCGTGCAGCGCCCGCGCCGCCAGTTCCTTGCCGGTGCCGCTCTCGCCCTCGACGAGAATCGTGGTGCGGCTCGGAGCCGCCTGGGCGATCAGGGCGAACACCTGCCGCATCCGGGCGCTGCGCCCGATGAGGTCGTTGAACTGATGGCTCCGGCCCTGAAGCGCCTCGCGCAACGTCCGGTTCTCGATCATCAACCGGCGCCGCTCGACCGCGTTGCGCACGACGACGAGTACTTCCTCGTTCTTGAACGGCTTGGTGATGTAGTCGAACGCCCCGCGTTTCATGGCCGAGATGGCGTTCTCGACCGACGCGAACGCCGTGATCAGGATGACCGGCAGATCGTCGTCAAGCTTGCCGAGCTCATCCAGGGTCTCGATGCCGTCGATACCCGGCATCATCATGTCGACGATGGCGACGTCGAACGGCTGCCGCTGCACCAGCGCCAGTCCCTCCTCGCCGCTGGCGGCGACCGATACCTGGCACTGCTCGCGCTCGAGGAGCGTCTGCAGGATCTCCCGCATGATCTCCTCATCGTCGATGACCAGCACGGACGCATTCTTGAGCATTGATTCTCAGTCGCGGCCGGCGGCGCGCCGGCGCTTGGGCGTCTTCCCGCCTGCAGCCACCGGCCAGCGGCCGCTACTCACGCACCGCCGTCCGGGTCCGTGCACGCGGCGGCATCGGCAGCGTCACCGTGAAGCAGGTACCGCGACCCGACCCGCTCCGGCACTCGATCGACCCGTTGTGCTCTTTGATCACGCCATAGGTGATCGACAACCCGAGTCCGGTTCCCCGCCCGACCGGCTTGGTGGTGAAGAACGGATCGTAGATCCGCGCCAGCGTCTCGTTCGGAATACCTGTGCCCGTATCGGCGACCTCGATCAGCGCCTGCTCGTCCTCGCTCCGCGAGGTGACCGACAGCCAGCCGCCGGCGGGCATCGCGTCCCTGGCGTTCAGGAACAGGTTCAGGAACACCTGCTGCAGCTTGAACTCGACCCCCTGCACGACGATCGGCGTCGAGGACAGCTCGCGGCGCAACTGAATGTTCGCGGTCTGGAGTTGATGCTCCAGCAGCGCCATGACGTCATTGATCACGGTGTTGACGTCGACGGGACCGATATCGTCGGACCGGCCCGGCCGGGCCAGATTGAGCAGGCCATTGACGATCTTGGCGGCCCTGAACGTCTGGCGCTCGATCTTCTCCAGCAACGGCGTGCGCGGGTCGTCAGCCTCGGTGTTCTGCAGCAGCATCTGGGTGAAACTCGAGATCCCGGTCAGCGGTGTATTGACCTCGTGGGCCACGCCGGCCGCCAGCAGACCGATCGACGCCATCTTGTCCGACAGTTGCAACTGCTCTTCCAGCCGCACCCGGGCCGTGATGTCCTCGAGAATCACCATGCTGCCCGCCGTGTCACCCTCCGGCGTCCGCAGCGGCGCCATCGCGGCGTTGACGAGCAACTGCTTCCCTGCGTCGTGACGGGAGGTCAACGGCAAGCGGTACAGGGCGGCGCCGTCAGGCTGGGTGTCCCGCGCGCGGCGCAGCTCGTCGGCGAACGACGCATCGAACAGGTCGGTCAACCGCGCGCCGACCGCGGCGTCGTGCGACACGCCATACAACCGTTCGATGGCCGCGTTCCATCGCAGCACCCGGCCCTCGAGGTCGAGGACCACCAGCCCGTCGTTGAGCGATTCGATGATGTTCTCGTTGAACTCCCGGATGCGATCGACCTCGGCCGCCTTCACCTGAAGCTGGGTATACAGCCGGCCGTTCTCGATCGCGGTCGCGACCTGCGACGCCACGGCGTTCAGCAGCGTCATGTCTTCGCTGCTCAACGGTTCACCGCTGGCTCGGCCGCCCAGCGCCAGCACCGCGATCGTGCCTTCCTCAGAGACGCACGGCACGAAGTAGTGCAACCCCGCGTCGCGCCAGAACTCCACCTCGTCGGCGGCATGCCGGCCGGCCGAGGTCGGGTCGTCGAGCATGACCGTGTGCCGCGCGTCCAGCCGGGCGCCGATGCTCGAGCCGCGCTGCAGCGCCGGCCAACCGCCGTGCCGCTCGCCGCTGGCATGGAACGGCTTGAAGACGCCGCCCGCGGCGCGGCCCGCGGGCGACAGCATCAGGACCGTGTGATCGACCGCCAGCGTTTCCGTCACCCTGGTCACCAGGCGCTCGGCGAGACGATTGAGGTCGAGGTCGCTGTTCAGATCGCGGGCGAATCCGACGAGGGCGCGGCGATAGTCATACCGGTCACGGTAGTACGCACGATCGAGCATCGACTGCGAAGCGTTCTTGACCGGGCTGGCCACCAGCACCACGACCGCGCTCGCCAGGAACGCGATGATCGCGTCGGGCGCGGCGATCTCGTGCTGGAACACCAATTCCGCCAGCCGCAGCAGCAACAGGTAGAGGACCAGCATCGCCGACACCGCGGCGGTGTAGGCCAGTCCGCGTTTGATGATCACTTCGACGTCGCGCAATCGGTACCGCACGATGGCCGAGGCGAACGCGAGCGGAATCAGGGCCAGCGGCAGGGCGGTCAGATCGAGCGGCGCCGGTTCGAAGCCGAACGACCAGGGCAGTGCGTACCCGAGCGCGAACGGGAGACCGCCCAGCAGGGCGCCGCCGACGATCCAGCGCAGTTGACGCCGGGAGGTCACCGAGGGGACGCGCCGCAACGTGAGGACCATCAGCGCCAGGCTGACGATCACGCAGGCGGCCAGATATCCGAACTCGAGCCGCCAGATCAGGTCCAGGCGCTCGGTGAAGACACTCGTCGTGGCGCCACCGGCCAGCACGACCGCCTGAGTCACCCCCAGCACGACCGCCGGCGCATAGACCAGCGGCAGCAGCAGCCGTCCGAGGCGTTCCTGCACCCACCCCGGCGCGCGCTCCGGAAAGACCAGCGCAAAGTGCACGAACATCGGCGCGAGCACCAGCGTCGACAGCGCGTCGGCCCAGTAGAAGATCCAGTCCAGACGGTCGAGCCGTCCGCTGAAGGAGAACGCGAACATGCCGAAGAACGCGACGCTGAGCCAGAAGAAGTGCAGCGTGGCCTGCATGTCGGGCCGCCGCAAGCGCACCAGGACGCCGACCAGCAGCGTGAACACACCGATTCCCGCGAGCACGAAGTAGATCTGGATGGCACCGGCCGGCACCGGCTGCAGCGTGACCTCGAACAACCGGGCCTCTCCGAGCCGCAGCAGGGTATAGCTCAGCGTGGCGCTGCGCCGGCTGTCGTGCAGCACCGCGACCACGTCGCCGGCGCTGTCAATCGGCGTCCCGTCGATCGCGAGCAGCAGGTCGCCCGTGTCGAGCCCGGCCGCGGCGCCCGCCTCGCCCGGACCGATCTCGATCGCCGTCACGCCCTCCGGACGGTCCGCCCACAGGACACCGTCCGCCACGTCGTTCCAGGTGGCGCGCACCACGACGTTCGCCGCCGCCAGACAGAGGAGCACGGCGACCAGCGCGACCGCGAGCACGGGCGGTCCCACGGCGCGCCAGCCGTAGCGGCGCCCGCTGCGGGCAGTCCCTGGACGCGATGGAATCAGGATCGGCATGTCGCAGGAACGGACTAGAAGTGCACCGCGAGGCCGCCGACGATCTGCTTCGGCGGCCGGGCGAGCAGCAACTCATCGAACAGGGATGCAGACGCCGTCGCGTCGAAGAACAGACTGCGCACGGCGACCAGAACCTCCCAGCGGCTGCCGTGGAACGGCGAGAACGGCAGCTCCTGGTTGACGCGCACGTCGAAGCGGGTGTCCATCCCGATCGGATTGTCGCCGTCCGGCCGGGCGAACGCCGTGCTGACGCGGCAACGCACGAACACGCGGGTGGAGGTCTCGGGAATCTCCACGTTGACGATCCCGCTGACGTCGTGGAACCGTTCCCGGCCGGCCCGCAGCGAGCCCGGCGACACGACGCCGAGCGCCGCATCGGCCAGCTCCTGGTTCCAGTCGGCCTCGGCGATGGCGTAGTCGATGGACCCTGTGACCCGATCGCCGAGCTGTCGGCGCAGGGTCAGAATCCACCCGTCACTGGACACGGAACCGGCCCGGGCGATGTCATAGTGCCCGGTCGTGGCGAGCCCCAGGAAGTCCATGCCGAAGATGGTCGCGAACTGGTCCCGGACATCCTGACGGAAACGGCGCAGCCCGACGACGTAGTGCTCGGTCAGGTCGTGCTCCAGTGCAACGTCGAGGTGGCGGGTCCGTTCAGGATGGATGCCGCCGGCCGGCGAGAGCGCGGCGAAGGTGCGTTCCGGCGGGAGCCAGAGCCCGGCCTGCGCCGGCGGGATGAACTCGCCGGCGCCGGGTGCGACGTTCTCCTGCGAGCCGACGACGACGACGCGGGTGTCCGGCGTGAGCGACACCGTGACGCCCAGGCGCGGACTGACGAGCCCGTCTTCCTCCACATACCCGTAGGTCGAATACCGGCCGCCGAATTCGAGCGCCAGCACCGGGGAGACCTGCCAGACGTCGGAGGCCCCGAAACTCGCGGCATAGCGGCTCTCCGACGCCACCGTCAGGGCCGCCGGATTGCCGCCCTCGTACTGTTGCCGGCCGTAGGTCACGGCGAGCCCGTACCGATGCGCGCTCTCGTTGTCGTTGAGATAGGCGCCCGACACGACCCAGGATGAGACGTCGCCGGTCGTCATGGCGCCTTGCGCCGACCAGTCGCCGTTCCAGAGGGGCGCGCCGACCGAGACGTTGGCGATGTTGGCCGGGGCCGCCTCGCCGGTCAGCAGGTTCATGCCGCGCGTCAGGAGGTTGAACTGGCCGCGCACCGGGAGATCGGCCAATCCGGGCATGTACGGCGAGGCCGAGGCACGCAGACTCGCCGTCAGCGGCGCGAACCGGCCGCCGGACTCGACCGGCGCCGCGGCCGGCTCGCCGGCGACCCAGGCCTCGGCCGACTTCAGGATGTTGCGGCGCAGGCGGCGCAGGCGCCAGGCTTTCTCGCTGTGGTCATGCGGCGCGGTCGCCCCGGCGCCGGCTGCCGCCTCTGCGTCGGCCTCGACCGGCTCGCCGAGCGACTCGTCCACCTGGGTCAGGCCCGCGGCGCCGAACAGACCGAAACCGGCGGCGATCGGTTCGGGCGCCGCCTCCGATCCGACGCGTTCAAGAATGATGGCGTGCACGGTCGGCTCCGTGGCCGAGACCTCGATCACCTCCCGCCGGGAGGCGGCAAACCCTGGCAGGTGGGCCTGTACCTGATAGGCGCCGGGCAGCAGCGCCCGCAGCAGGAAATACCCGGTCGTATCCGACAGCGCCAGCTCCGAACCCGACGGCCCGACCGCCGAGACCATCACGCCGCCGAGCGGCGCGCCGGCGGTGTCGGTGACGGCGCCGGCGATACGGCCACCGGCCGCCGCCTGGAGCGTCGCGGGCCCATCTGCCGTCACCCCCGGCGGCGCCTGTCCCGCGTACGCCGCCGTACCGATGCCGCAGGCGGCAGCAACCGCGAGCGGAGCCAGTGTCTGTTGGAACCGAACCATGGCGCTTTCTCCGGTTGGATGTCGTGTCCGCTCAGAACTCGGACACGATGAAGTCAACGTTGTGAATCAACGACGCGCCGTTCGTATTGTCCGTCACCGTGATCTCGAGACGGTAGTCGGCAGCGGGGAACGGTTGCAACGGCACCGACTGCCCCCCCAGCAACTGATGCCCCGCGGTCATGTCGAAACCCGGGGGCAGTGTTTGCGTGTTGAAATTCTGCGGGTCCGTCTCGCTGAAGAACTCGGTGCCCGACGGTCCGCGCGTATGGTACGTATAGTCGACCGTGACATCCGGCATGCCCGACGCGCTCAGGCCTACGTTGTAGATCAGGAAGACCATGCCGATCTCGTCGCTCGTCAGGTAGTCGAGATCGGTCTCCGGCACGATGCGCATCGTGCCCAGGGTGTACGGATTCGCCAGTTGCTGATCGAGCGGCAGCGGCTCGGCCAGCTCCTCGACCCGGGCCATCATGATGACGCTGCTGGTCGCCAGCCGGGTGGTCCACAGGTCGGGTACCGACAACGTCTTCTTGAGCATCATCTTCCGGGCGTCGGCGCCCTCGGCGACGCCGCTCTCGCTCAACGCCACGTAGATGTCATAGTTGCCGGCCGGCACGGAGAATCCGCGGCGCACCACGTACGCCCCGTCCGCGGACGGCGCACCCAGAGCGACATGGTAGGCATCTTCAAAGGCGGGCGCCGGCAGCTCCGCGGCCTCGGCGCCCTCCGCCACCCGCTCTCCCTGTGCCGTCACGAAGATGTACATCGCTACCGAGGGCGTGCCGATCTTGGATTGATCGACCGAGACGGTGAACGGGACGAAGGTGCTCCGCTCGCTGCTCTTCAGAAAATCGTTCGCCCAGGCGAACGGCTCGCCGGCAGGAACGATCTGCCCCTTCAGCGCCGCCCCGACGATGGTGGCGAGCGCCACGTATTCCTCTTGCTGGGCGTCCGTCGGCGCCTCCTGCGCGTGACCGATCGGCGTGGACACCAGGACGGCGGCCACCACGGCGATGAATGCCGGCGCCGCCGGGCGATGACGGACTCTGGATATCATGTGACCTGATTCACCGTGCCTTCCGGGCCCGGCGCCGGCCGGCGATCGGCACGCGGCCCCGCCGCCCGTGCCCGGCACGTGGCGCAACGGCGACGGCCGAATCGGCGGCCGAAAGGGACTCGACGCCACCAGGGATCATAGGCGACCCAAGAATTGCAAGTCAATTGCGCCGGGCACGCGCATGGTATCATCCGCTGCCCTCTGCGGCCGGCCGATCTGCGCCGCCGGACGGCGCCCGCCAGCAGCCGGAACAACGCAGATCAGCAGAATTCCGCGGGAGAATGCCTGTAGGGGCAACCCTTGTGGTTGCCCTGTTCGTCTTTCGCCACGGGCTGCTATCCATGTCCACCGCGGTCACACGCACCGGTTCGCCGCTCGTGCTCGTCGTTCTCGACGGCTGGGGCGAAGGACGCGCACGCGAGGGCAATGCCATCCTGCAGGCCCGCACCCCCGTCTACCACGAGCTCCGCGACCGGTTTCCGTCGTCGCTCCTGACCACCTGCGGCGAAGCGGTCGGTCTGCCGCCTGGACAGATGGGCAATTCCGAGGTGGGCCACATGAACCTGGGCGCCGGGCGCATCGTCTTCCAGGATCTGACACGCATCGACCGGGCAATCGCGACCGGCGAGTTGCCGCGCAACGACACGTTGACCGCCTTCATCGACTCGTGCCGCGGCGCAGACCGGACCCTCCATCTCGTGGGTCTGCTGTCGGACGGCGGCGTGCACTCGCACCAGCGGCATCTGGATGCGCTGATTCGACTGGCGGCCGAGCGCGGCGCGGCCCGGGTCCGCGTGCACGCGATCACCGATGGCCGGGACACCGCACCGACGGGGGGCGCCGGCTATCTGGCGGCGTTGCAGCGCACCTTCGACGAGACCGGGGTCGGCCGGGTGGCGACCGTGTGCGGCCGCTACCACGCGATGGACCGCGACAAGCGCTGGGATCGAACCCGGCGCGCCTATGACGCCATAACGCTCGGCGCAGGCGAGCGCGGCCGCGACGCCGCCGCGCTCGTCGAGCGATCCTACGCCGCCGGCGTCACCGACGAGTTCATCGCGCCCTGCGTCGTCACCGATGCCGGCGGCGCGCCGGTCGGCCTGCTGCGGGACGACGACGCCGTGCTCTTCTTCAACTACCGCGCCGACCGCGCACGGCAGTTGACGCGGGCGCTGGCGTTCGACGACTTCGACGGGTTCGAGCGCACGGCGCGGCCCGGCATCCGGCTGCTGACCCTGACCGAGTACGACGCCACTTTCGGGCTGCCGGTCGCGTTCGCACCCGAGACCTTTTCAGGCAGCGTGGCCGAGGTGCTGACGGCGCACGGCCGCACCAACCTCAGACTGGCCGAGACGGAGAAGTACGCCCACGTGACCTACTTCTTCAATTGCGGCGAGGAACGTCCGGCGGAAGGGGAAGACCGCATCCTGGTGCCATCGCCCAAGGTGCCGACGTATGACCTGCAACCGGAGATGAGCGCGGCAGGCATCACCGATCGTCTGGTCGCGGACCTGCACGCGGGAGGCCACGACGTCGTCATCTGCAACTTCGCCAACGCGGACATGGTGGGACACACCGGACGGCTCGATGCGGCGGTGACCGCGGTCGAGACCCTGGACCGCTGTCTGGCGCGGATTGTCAGCGCGGCCCAGGCGGCCGGCGGCACGGTGATCCTGACGGCCGATCACGGCAACGCCGAGCAGATGTGGGACCCGGGACGCGGCGCCCCCCACACGGCGCATACGACCAACCCCGTCCCCGTGGTCCTGATTGGTCCCGGGCTGCACGCCGGCCTGCCCCTGCACGAGGGCGCCTTGCGAGACGTGGCGCCGACCATGCTCGGGGTGCTCGGCATCGACGCACCGCCCGAGATGACCGGGCGTGATCTGCGCCGCTGGCTGGAGTGACCCGCATCGCCAAGTCGGGCAGGCAGGATGCATCGCCGCGCGAATGCCGCGGGGCTTTCACCACGGGCTCCTAGCCCGCGTTGCCGGAGGCAATCCGCAGAGAACGGAGGAACCGGCGCAGCTTGCTGTCAGTCGAGCGACTGGCCCGTGTTGCCGGACGCAATCCGGAGAGATCGAAGGAACCTACGATCGGTCGCGTTCATCACGCAGGGCTCGGGGGCCGGCGGCGCGGCTACGGCGACGCCCACCGGCGCCAGTCCCGACTCCTTCGACCGTTGCGCGAAGCCGATCACCGCCTCTAGCGATACCTTCATATCGTAGCCGGCGGCGCGCGCCTGCTCGTGGCAGGCCTCGACGCGCGGATCGTCGGCCACGGCAGCCGCCACGGCCGTCACGAGGTCACGTGACAATCGGTTCACGATATCGTCCATTCCTGAACCTCACGACAGACATCGGAAACGCGGCGAACTCGGAGCAACAACTAAATATGGTTGTTCCGGCGGATACTAGACGCTATATGTAGTTGTGTCAAGGCATTGGCGCACTCCCGTCCCGCTCCCGGACTACAATCGCCCTGCCATGACCTCGAAGTCCGTCCCGCCCCAGCCGCGGCAGGACCCGCACACAGACGAGACCCTCGGCGCTCCCGGCGCATTTCCGTTCACCCGTGGCATCTACCCCACGATGTACCGCGGCCGGCCCTGGTCGATGCGCCAGTACGCCGGCTTCGGGACCGCCGCCGAGTCCAACCGACGCTACCGGTATCTGCTCGACCAGGGCATGAGCGGATTGAGCGTCGCCTTCGATCTGCCGACGCAGATCGGGCACGACTCGGACCATCCGCTCGCCGCCGGGGAAGTCGGCCGGGTCGGCGTGGCGATTGATTCCCTCGACGACATGGCGCGGCTGTTCGATCGGATCCCGCTGGACCAGGTCTCGACCTCGATGACCATCAACGCCACGGCGATCATCCTGCTGGCGCTGTATGTCGCGACCGCCCGGCGCCAGGGAGTCGCGCCGCGCGCCGTCGCCGGCACCCTGCAAAACGACATCCTGAAGGAATACGTGGCGCGCGGCACCTACATCTTTCCGCCGCGGCCGTCCCTGCGCATCGTGACGGACGTGGTGGCCTACTGCAGCGCCGAACTGCCGGGCTGGCATCCGGTGTCAATCAGCGGGTACCACATCCGCGAGGCGGGGGCGACGGCGGTGCAGGAAGTCGCGTTCACGTTCGCGCACGCGGTCGCCTACGTCGGCGCGGCCATCGACGCGGGACTCGACGTCAATCTGTTCGGCCGCCGGCTGTCCTTCTTCTTCTCGGCCGACAACGACTTCCTCGAAGAGATCGCGAAGTTCCGCGCGGCGCGCCGGCTCTGGGCGCGTCTGATGCGCGATCGGTTCGGCGCGACCGAACCGCGCGCGCAGCAGTTGCGCTTTCACACCCAGACCGCCGGCAGCACGCTGACCGCCCAGCAACCGGACAACAACATCGTGCGCGTCGCACTCCAGGCGCTGGCGGCGGTCCTCGGCGGCACGCAGTCGCTGCACTGCAACGGCCGGGACGAAGCGCTGGGGCTGCCGACGCAGACCTCGGCCCGTATCGCGTTGCGCACGCAGCAGATCATCGCCGCCGAGAGCGGAGTGACCAATACCGTCGATCCGGTCGCGGGATCGCATGCCATCGAGTCGTTGACCGATAGCATCGAGGGCGAGGCCGCGGCGCTGCTGGCCCGCATCGAGGACGAGGGCGGCACGCTCGCGGCCATTGAACGCGGTCTGATCCAGCGCCAGATCCAGGAATCGGCCTATCGGCGGCAGCAGGAGATCGAACGGGGTGAGCGGATCGTGGTCGGGATGAACCGGTTCACCGACGAGTCGCCGGTGAACACCGAGGTGCTGCGCATCGACCCGGCGGTCGAGCAGGAGCAGCGCACGCGGGTCGCGCAGCTCCGGAGTTCCCGCGACCAGACGCGCACACGCCAGGCGCTCGCGGCCGTGACCCGGGCGGCGCGGGACGGCGCCAACCTGGTGCCGCCGGTCATCGCGGCGGTCGAGGCGCTGGCGACGGTCGGCGAGATTGCCGACACCCTCAGGGCCGTCTTCGGCGAGTATCGCGAGGACGCCTTCTGACGAACCACCCCGGCGGCGCGGCGGATGCGCCCGTGTCGCGCGTTATCCGATCAGATTGTCGCTCGGATTGTCGTCCTGCGCGGGCGGCGGCGGCGGCGGCGCGCCGGGTCCACCGGCGGGCGCCGATTTTCTGAAGATGGCTGCACCCAGCAGCCCGCCCAGGGTCGAGAACACCATCCCGGCCAGCAAGTAGATGATGAACCCGATGAGGAGGACGAGAAAGCCGGATGCACTGAGGGTGTCGATCATCTCCAGCACCTCGGGTGGTACGTCCGCGCTGGAACTGAACACCCCCTCGCGCATGCTCTCCAGGAATCCTTCCTGCACCGGTCCGGTGACGAGACTGAACACTCGCTCCAGGACGGTGGCGATGACCGCACCCAGGACGCCGGCGAGAAACCCGCCCAGCGCGCCCTGACCCAACTGGATCGGCGCCGGCTGGCCGCGCTGCATGAAATACGAGGTCACCACGCCGCCGCCGATCACCCACAGGCAGCAGCAGGCGTTCCCAATCGAAATGATGGGGAGGGCGGACAGCACCCCCATGAACAGCGCGCCGAACAGGACCGGTTGCAGCATGGATGGATTCATGGGTTATCACCATTCAAGGAGGTGTCGACGCGGGCAACGCCGCAGACCGGCGGCGCACGTTCCGGATCTCCGGCGTCCGTCAGTCATAGTACTCGAGACCGAGATGCGTGATCAGGTCTTCGCCGCGCAGGAAGCGCAACGTGTTCTTCAGCTTCATGAGCTGGATGAACAGATCGTGCTCGGGATACAGATCGGGCGCATGCACCGGGCTCTTGAAATAGAACGAGAGCCACTCCTGGATGCCGCTCATGCCGGCCCGTTTCGCCAAGTCGAGGAACAGCACCAGATCGAGCACGATCGGGGCGGCGAGAATGCTGTCGCGGCACAGGAAGTTGATCTTGAGCTGCATCGGATAGCCGAGCCAGCCCACGAGATCGATGTTGTCCCAACCTTCCTTGTTGTCGCCGCGCGGCGGGTAGTAGTTGATCCGCACGACGTGACACAGGTCGTCATACAGCGTCGGGTACAGATCGGGCTGCAGGATGTAGTCGAGCACCGACTTCTTGCTCTCTTCCTTCGTCTTGAACGACTCGGGATCATCCAGCACTTCGCCGTCGCGGTTACCGAGAATGTTGGTCGAGTACCACCCCGACACCCCGATCAGGCGCGCCTTCAGGCCGGGCGCCACGATCGTCTTGATCAGGGTCTGGCCGGTCTTGAGGTCCTTGCCGCACACCGGCGATCCACTGTCGAGCGCGAGCCGGTCGAGCGCAGGCACGTCGGCGCTCAGATTCGGCGCCGCGTTCGCATAGGGAATCCCTTCCTTCAGCGCCGCGTAGGCGTAAATCATGCTGGAGGAGATCTCGTGGGCGTTCGCGTCCATGGCGGCCTCGAACGCGTCGATCGTCTGATGCGCCGCGCCCGGCGTCATGAAGATCTCGGTGCTGCCGCACCAGATCATCACCAGCCGCTCAAGGTTGTGCGCCGTCTTGAAGGCGCGGATATCGGCCCGGACCTGCTCGGCGAGATCGCGCTTGTTGGCGCCCGTCTTGACGTTGGCGCCCATCAGCCGCTTGACGTAGCGCTGGTCGAACACCGCCGGCCAGGGCCTGATCGCTTCCAGTTCCGGCCGCACCTGCTCGAGCAGCGCCGGCTCGATCACCCCGGCGGTCACGGCGGCCTCGAACCCGTTGTCCTCGAAGATGTCCCAGGCGCCGAACACCAGGTCATCGAGCGCCGCCAGCGGCACGAAATCCTTGATGCGCGGCGACCGCCCCTCGTTGCGCTTGCCCAGCCGGACCGTACCCATCTCGGCCAGCGATCCGATTGGCGGCGCAAGGCCCTTCCTGATCAGCAGCGTGCCGGCGATGAACGTCGTGCTGACCGCGCCCATACCGACCAACAGCACCCCGAGTGAGCCCTGCGCGGGCGCTATTTCCACTGGGCGTTTCACGGCGCGACACTATATCATGGCGGTCCTGGCCGGCGTTGACGTCGCGAACCATGCCGATCTTCAAGAAGGCCACGAGGTACTTGGACCTGCAGGTGTCGATGACGGGGGTACGCATCGGCAGCCGCGTGCTGCAGTTCGGGAACCGCGACCCCGATCTCATCGCCCGGTTGTCGGCCAAGGTCGGCGTGAGCGGTCAGGCCGCCGCCCTGGTCCCCGATGACGACGCCGCCGGCACGCTGCAGCGCGCGGCGCAGGCGCGCGGGGTGCTCGTGGACGTGAAGGTGTCGCCGTTGC
The DNA here is from genome assembly GCA_965220695.1 of Vicinamibacterales bacterium. GTDB lineage: Bacteria > Acidobacteriota > Vicinamibacteria > Vicinamibacterales > UBA8438 > UBA9620. Next base: position 4,084,218 of record OZ244838.1, read on the forward strand.
GCACGCCGCCGTTCGCGCAGGGATGGTTCGACGTGGTGGTGATCCCCGAACTGATCGCAGGCATGCGCCCGCACGAACGGGTCGGCGTCCTGCAGGGCGCCCGTCACGTGCTGCGCATCGGAGGACGCTGCGTGGTTATCGAAACGGCGCCGCGCGGCGGGCTCGGCGCGCTGTTGTCGGCCCGCGCGGTCGACCCCCATTACCGTGCCCGGGGAGGCGCAGAGGCGGCGCTGCGAGCCGAGGGCTTCAAACCGGTCCGCACGCTCGCCGAGCGCGAAGGACTGCTTTTCACCGAGGGCGCCAAGCCCGACGTAGCCGGCTAGCCCGACGTAGCCGGCTAGCCGGCGGAGTCGGGCGGAGTCGGGCTCCTATGACCTCTGCAGAGCACAGCAGTGTCACGCGCGGCAGTCGGTGGGCCAACAGGATTGGCGCCGATGATCCGAAAACACCGGTGATCGCCACCAAATATCGGGTGCACCCGACGGCAAGATTTTTGCTATAAAGGTTGCTGTAACACCACGAGACGGACACAGGAGCATCACCTATGGATGTGGCGCTGGTCAGCGCAACCCTCATTTCCCTGACGATGACGTTGGCCATGGGCATCGTCACGTCGCGCCTGCTGCGTGAGGAACGCCGGCGCGCCGAAGCGCGGGTGGCCGAGCTCATGGCCGAACTCGAACACGCGCTGCAGGCGCCCCGCCGGTCCGCCGCGTCGCCAGCCGCACCGCCGCAGACCGCACGGCCGGCGGCCGACCGGGGGGCCGCCGACGGCGGACCGCGGAAGTTATCGCCGCGCAACAGGGTCCTGGCCGCGGGCGCCGCGATCGTGCTGCTGGCCAGCGTCTCGTTCACGTGGGTCGCGCGCCGGCCTGCCGCCGAACCGGCCGCCGTCGATACGCGACCGGTCGAGTTGCTCGCGCTGGATCACACCCGGGACGGCGACTACCTGTCGATCAGCGGCACCGTGCGTAACCCGAGCGACGGCGTGGCACGCGAACAGTTGAGCGTCACCGCCACCCTGCTCGACGTGAACGGAGAGATCATCGGCGCCGGACAGACCCCCTTGCCCGTCGCCGCGCTGGCGCCCGACAGCGAGACGCCGTTCGCCATCTCGCTCCCGGACGCCGATCGCGTCGACCGCTATCGCATCAGCTTCAGTCAGAATCAGACGAACGTGCCGCACGTCGACCGGCGGCAGACCGACGACCGGACGCACGCGCCGCCGCCGCCGGCCGGAGCACAGTCATGACCCGCACCCGCGCCATGTGCGTCTCGCTCGCCATGACCGCCGCGCTGCCGCTGACCGGCGCCGGACAGCAGCGCCCGGAGAACGACCCCCAGCAGTTCATCTTCCGGACCGGCATCGATCTGATCTACGTCACCGCCACGGTCACCGACCGCCGCGGCCGTTTCGTCCCCGGGCTGACGGTCGACGACTTCATCGTCTATGACGACGGCGTCAGGGTCGACGTGACCACCTTCAGCAACGAACGCGTGCCGGTCAGCCTCGGTATCGCCCTCGACACCAGCGGCAGCATGGACGGCCTGAAGATGGACTCGGCGCGGACCGCGCTCGACCACCTGCTGTACGACCTGCTCGGCCTCGACGACCAGATCTTCCTGTACGAGTTCAACTACACCCCCGACCTGATTGAGGACTGGACGACCGACCGCAACCGCCTGAGCCGCGCGCTCCGCGACCTCCGGCCGCGAGGCGGCACCGCCCTGTACGACGCCGTTTCCGAATCGATACCACGGCTCGAGGATGGACGGCATGAAAAGAAAGCGCTGCTGATCATCTCCGACGGCAACGACACCAACAGCGAGATCGATGTCAAGGACCTGCGCCAAGACATCCGCGAGAGCGAGGCGCTGGTCTACGCCATCGGCATCGACGGCGACTCGCGCCGCACCGGATGGAGCCGCGGTCCGGCGCTGCCGCTGCCCGGCCGGTCCCCCTTCCCGTTCCCCGGCGGAGGACGCCGCCAGCCGCAACCGCCGCGGGGCCTCTTCGGGGGCGGCGGTCTGCCTCAGGACGAGCGTGTCAACGTCACCGCGCTGCGCGACCTCACCGACGACAGCGGGGGCCGCACCGAGATCATCCGCGACCCGAGCGACCTCGACCCGGCCACGGCCGGCATCGCCCAGGAGTTGAACCAGCAGTACTTCCTCGGCTATCCGGTCCCGGACGAGAAGGACGGCCAGTGGCATTCCATCCGGGTCGAAGTGCGCAACTCCGCCTATCGTGTCCGCGCCCGCCGCGGCTACACGGCCACCCCCTGACCCCCGGCCGCACACCGACCCCCGGCCGCACACCCCCGTAGGGGCAACCCTTGTGGTTGCCCGCCGCGCACCCCCGTAGGGGCAACCCTTGTGGTTGCCCGGTAGCCGTGAAACCCCGCGGTATATACTGGCGGCCCGCTGGTCATGTCCCCCAATCGACGGCTGTTCCTCATCGACGGCAGCTCCCAGATGTATCGGGCGTATCACGGCATCCGCGGTCTGACCGGGCCCGACGGCCGGTCGACGAACGCGGTGTTCGGGTTCATCACGATGCTGCGGAAACTGATCGCCGACGAGCAGCCCGAGCTGATCGCGGCGGCGTTCGACCTGCGCGGTCCGACCTTCCGGCACGAGCTGGCTGTCGACTACAAGGCGAACCGGAAGCCGATGCCGGACGATCTGGCAGAGCAGATCCCGCTGGTGCACGAGGCCTGCGCGGCGTTCGGCGTGCCCATCGTGACGCACCAGGGCTTCGAGGCGGACGACGTGATGGGGACGCTGGCGGTGCAGGCGACGGCCGCCGGACTCGACGTGGTGCTGGTCACCGGTGACAAGGACTTCTTTCAACTCGTGAACGACCGGGTGACCATCTTCAACCCGCGGGACGACGGGGTCTGGTACGACGCGGCCGGCGTGCAGAAGAAGTTCGGCGTGCGTCCCGACCAGGTGGTCGACGCGCTGGCGCTGATGGGCGACGCCAGCGACAACGTCAAGGGGGTGCCGGGCATCGGCCAGAAGGGGGCGCGGGACCTGCTGGCCGGGTACGGCTCGCTCGACCGGCTGCTCGCCGAGGCGGCCACGCTGCCCTCGAAGAAGTATCGCACCGCGCTCACCGAGCACGCGGACGACGCGCATCACAGCCGCGACCTCGTGCGCATCCGGACCGACGTGCCGGTGACGCTCCCGCCTGAACAGTACCGCTTCACGGGCGCCGACCGCGCGCGGTGCTACGCGCTGTGCACCGAACTGGGGTTCAAGTCGCTGCTGGGCGACTTCGCCCCGACCGCCGAGACCGTCGACACCGACTATCGCCTCGTCATGGACGAGGCCGGCCTGCAGGCGCTCGTCGCGTCGGTCCGCGCCGCCGGCCGCTGCGGCGTGCACGTGCTGGCGGTGTCCGGCGCCGCGTCGCGGACCGGCATCGTGGGGGTCGCCCTCTCGACCGCGGCGCGCGCGGCGCACTACGTGCCGGTGGCGCGGGACGGGCTGGACCTGAGCGGCACGCTCGACCCCGCGCTGGTCTTCGACGCGCTGCGCCCGGTGCTCGAGGACCCGGACATCGGCAAGGTGGGTCACGACCTCAAGCGCGAGATGCTGTGGCTGGCCGCCGGCCGCATCGCGTTGCAGGGCCTCGAGCTCGACACGATGGTCGCCAGCTATCTGCTGGACGCCACGCGCGTCACGCCGACGCTCGAGTCGGTGGCCCTGGAGGAAATCGGCTACCGCGCGCTGACCGCCGTCGCGGTGCGGGGCAAGGGGGCCAAGGCGCCCGATTTCGACCAGCTTCCGCCGGAGGGCGTGCTCGCCTATGCCTGCGAGCGCGCCGACCTGGCGCTGCAGGCGGCCGAGCGGTTGACCGCCCGGCTGGCCGCCGACGGTCTCGATCGTCTGTATCAGGAGCTCGAGCATCCGCTGCTGCCGATCCTGGCGCGTATCGAACAGGTCGGCATCCGGGTGGCGACCGGCGCGCTGGCCGACCAGTCGCGCCGGATGGACGCCGCCCTGGCGGCGTTGCAGCGCCAGATCTTCGAGCTGGCCGGCGAAGAGTTCAACATCAACTCGCCGCGGCAGCTCTCGGTCATCCTGTTCGACAAGCTGGCCTTGCCGGCGCGCAAGAAGACCGGCAAGACGCGCGCCGCCTCGACCTCGGCCGCCGTGCTCGAAGACCTGGCGCTGCAGCACGAGCTGCCGCGGTTGATCGTGGAATGGCGCACCATCCAGAAACTGAAAGGCACCTACGTCGACGCGCTGCCCCAGCTCGTGCGGCCCGAGACCGGCCGACTGCACACGTCGTTCAACCAGGCGGTGGCGGCGACCGGCCGGCTCAGCAGCAGCGACCCGAACCTGCAGAACATCCCGATCCGCACGGCGCTGGGGCGTGACATCCGGCGGGCGTTCGTGGCCCGCGAGGGGCACCTGCTGATCTCGGCCGACTACTCGCAGATCGAGCTGCGGGTCCTGGCGCACCTGTCGGGCGACGCCGCCCTCGTCGAAGCGTTCGTGCGCGGCGACGACATCCACGATCAGACCGCCGAGCGGGTGTTCGGTCCGCACAGCGGGCTCGACCCGCACGAGCTGCGGCGGCGCGCGAAGATCATCAACTATGCGTTGCTCTACGGGAAGACGGCCTTCACGCTGTCGCGCGACATCGGCGTGCCGCCGCGCGAGGCGCAGGCCTTCATCGATGCGTACTTCGACGGCTATCCGCAGGTGCGCGGCTTCCTCGAGCAGGTGGTCGTGGAGGCCCGCGAGACGGGCGAAGTCCGGACGATGTTCGGCCGCCGCCGGCTCGTGCCGGAGCTGCGCAGCCGGAACGCACAGATCAGATCGGCCACCGAGCGCGCCACCGTGAACATGCCGATCCAGGGCGGCGCCGCCGACATCCTGAAGCGGGCGATGATCGATCTGGACGGCGTGCTGCCCCCCTCGGCGCCGATGATCCTCACGGTCCACGACGAACTGGTCGTGGAAGCGCCCGAGGCGGCGGCCGAGGCGGTGGCCGAACTGGTGCGCACCCGCATGGCGGACGCCGTCACCCTGGCGGTGCCGCTGACCGTCGACGTCGGCATCGGCCGGGACTGGATGGCGGCCAAGGGCTGATGCCCGCCACGGCCGGAGCTGCTCGGCCGCGGTTGTATAATCCACGCCAGATGGCGGCGCCCACAACCATCCCGCGCTCCGAGCACACCCTCTCAAGGCGGCACATCGACGACGAGGCGTTGAGAGTCATTCGGCGCCTGCAACAGCACGACTTCGAGACCTACCTGGTCGGCGGCGGGGTGCGCGACCTGTTGCTCGAACGGCGTCCCAAGGACTTCGACCTGGGCACGTCGGCCCATCCGCAGCAGATCAAGAGCCTGTTCAGGAACTGCTGGATCATCGGCCGCCGGTTCCGGCTGGCGCACATCAAGTTCGGGGACAAGACGGTCGAGGTGGCCACGTTCCGCAAGAAGGTGCCGCCCGAGACCGACACCGAACGCCAGGCGCGCGAGGCGCGGCAACGCGCCGAACGGGAGGCGGCGGCGCGCGCCGGGACGCGTCCGCGACGGCACATTCCGCGGGACAACACCTTCGGCACCGCGGCCGAGGACGCGTTCCGCCGCGACTTCACCATCAACGCGCTGTTCTACGATGCGTCGACCGGTGCGATCATCGACCATGTCGACGGCATGCGGGACATCCGCGCCCGCACGCTCCGCAGCATCGGCGACCCCAATGACCGCTTCGTGGAAGACCCGGTCCGCATGCTGCGCGCCATCGTGCTGGCGGCGCGGCTCGACCTGACCATCGACCCGGCGGTCACGACCGCCATCCGGCGCCACCGCGGCGAGATCGTCCACAGCGCGCCGGCGCGGCTGGTCGAAGAGCTCTACAAGATCGCCCGCAGCGGCGCGGCGGAACGGATCATCCGCGATCTGGGAGACGCCGGTCTGCTGAAATTCATCGCGCCGGAACTGCACCGTCACCGATCCGACGCCCTGTGGCGATCGCTTGCGGCGCTCGACCGCTACCGCCGCCGATTCGTCGAGTGTCCGCCCTCGCTCGGCAACGCGCTGCTGCTCGGCAGCCTGGTCTCTCCGTTCACGAGAATCGAGCGGCCTCGCCGGCGGGCGGCGGACGACCCGCTCGCGAGACGCCCGCTGGAAGTCTCGCTCGGCGCGCTCCCCATCGCACGGCGCGACGTCGAGCATCTGCGCCAGATCCTCGACCTGCAGCGGCGGCTCGGCGGCGCCCCGTTGTCGCCCGGCGCCAGACGCGCGCTGCTGCGCCGGTCGGCGTTCGCCGACGCGCTCACGTGGATGGAGATCCAGGGGGAAACGCCCGAGGTCCTCGACGGCCTGCGGACAGAGGCGGCGGGGGCGGCGGACGACCAGCCGCGGCGCCGCCGGCGGCGGCGGGGGGGACGGAGGAGACGCAGCGATGGTAGCGCGAACAGTGCGAAAAGTGTGAACAGTGTGAGCAGTGTGAGCAGTGCGAACAGTGTGAACAGTGCGAACAGCGCGAACAGTGTGAACAGTGTGAACAGTGTGAACAGTGCGAACAGTGTGAGCAGTGCGAGCAGTGTGAACAGTGCGAACAGTGTGAGCAGTGCGAGCAGTGTGAACAGTGTGAGCAGTGTGAGCAGTGGGCCCGCCGTCGCTGGTGCGGTGTCGGAGACACCCGCTATGGCGGGCGCGCCCGCCGAAGCGTCCGCCTCGGCGGACGCGAAGGCGGGGGTTACGCCAGCAGAATCGCGGTTACCTGGTAGAACGACATCGCGACGCCGGCCAGCGTGAGGACGATCAGTCCGAGCGACGCCAACAGGACCCAACTGCTGTCCTGGCGGTCATCGTCCAGATTCATGAGCTGGGCGGCAACCCAGCCCGCGGCGAACCCGCCGCCGTGCGCCCAGTTGTTGATGCCGGGCATGAGGAATCCGAACACGCCCAGGATGATGGCCCACTGCCAGAGCTGCTGCGTCATCATCGAGCTGCCGCGGCGGCGGCCATAGACGATCAGCGCCGCCAGCAGACCGAAGATGCTGCCCGAGGCGCCGATCGTCGGCGCCCCGCTCATCACGTTCGAGGCGAGAAAGCCGCTGACCCCGGCGATGTTGAAGAGCAGGAACGCGCGGCCCTGCCCATAGACCTCGGCCACCCCCGGGCCGAGATTGCGTATCCACATGACGTTGAAGACGATGTGCAGCAGCCCGCCGTGCAGATACATGGCGGTCAGCACCGTCCACCACCAGCCCTGCTGCCAGGCCAGACCGCCGGTCATGCCAAGCTGATACAGCGCCCGCGACCCGGGTGACAGAATCGACAGCAGCCCGGCCGGCTGCAAGATCGCTTCCGGCTGCACCAGCAGCGCCAGCGCATACAGGGTGCCGCAGGCGACCACGATCAGCGTGAACAGATCGAGGCGTCCCCCGAGCGATCGGCGCAGCACCGTGGCCCAGCCGAACAGCCCCGGCCGCCAGGCGCCGCAGAAGGGGCATTTCTCTTCGTTGACGCCCACCAGCCGCCCGCACTGGGAACAGACGACGGAACCGTGGACCTGCCTCACGGGCACGTACGCTACCACACGCAGAACGCGATCCGCTGGCCCCCGCGAGCGAATGCCGCGGGGCTTTCATCACGGGCTTCTATCCGTGGGTGCGCTCGAACTCGGCCATGAACTCGACCAGCGCCGTCACGCCCGCTTCCGGAAAGGCGTTGTAGATCGACGCCCGCTGACCGCCGACCGAGCGGTGCCCCTTGAGCCCCGAGAGTCCCGCGGCGTCCGCCTCGGCCGAGAACCGCTGGTCGAGCTGCCCGGACGGCAGCCGGAAGGTCACGTTCATCAACGACCGGCTGCCCGCCTGCGCGGTGCCGCGATAGAACCCGCTGCAGTCGATCGCGTCGTAGAGCAGCGCGGCCTTGCGGCGGTTGCGCGTCTCCATGGCCGCGAGTCCCCCGGCGTCGAGCAGCCAACGCATGACGAGTCCGAACATATAGATCGCGAACACCGGCGGCGTGTTGTAGCGCGACCGGTGCTGCGCCGCGACGGCGTAACGCAGCGTGGCGGGCAGCGTGTCCCGCCCCCGCTGCGCCAGATCCCGGCGGATGACGACCAGCGTGACTCCGGCCGGACCGAGGTTCTTCTGCGCCCCGGCGTAGATGAGCCCGCAGCGGGTGGTGTCGATCGGACGGCAGAGCAGATCGGACGAGGCGTCGACCACCAGCGGCCGGTCGCCGGTGTCGGGCAGCGCGGGCCACTGGGTACCGGCGATGGTGTTGTTCGACGTGACGTGGACATAGACGCCGTCGCGGCTCAGACGCAACTCGCCGGGGTCCGGCACGCGGGTGAACGCCTCCGCCTCGGTCGTCGCGGCCACGTGCACCGTGCCGAACCTGGCCGCCTCGGCCGCCGCCTTCCTGGCCCAGATGCCGGTCAGCACATAGTCGGCGACCCCGCCGGCGTCGAGCAGATTCATCGGCACCATCGCGAACTGCTGGCTGGCCCCGCCCTGCAGGAACAGCACGTGATACTCGTCCGGCAGGTCGAGCAGCCGGCGCAGGTCGGCCTCGGCCTGCTCGAGGATGCGGTCGAACACCGCCGACCGATGGCTGATCTCGAGCACCGACATGCCGATGTCCGGCAACGCCAGCAGGTCGCGGCGCGCCTCCTCGAGGACCGGTTCCGGCAACACGGCCGGTCCCGCGCCGAAATTGAATACGCGATCTATAAAGGTGGAAGACATCACAAACTCGCTTGGACCGCGGGGGACAGGGCGCCGCCGGCGCATGCTCACAGCAGATGCGTCAACAGGCCGTCGCGCAGCTTCGGCTCGAACCAGGTCGACTTGGGGGGCATGATCTCGCCGGCGTCCGAGATCGCGAGCAACTCGTCGACGGTGACCGCGGCCATCGAGAAGGCCACCGCCGCCTGACCGGAATCGACCAGCCGCACGAGTTCCCGCGTGCCGCGCGCGCCGCCGACGAAGCGCATGCGCGGGTCGGTACGCACATCCCGCACGTCGAGCAGCGGACCGAGTACGAGCTCCTGCAGCAACGACGCGTCGAGCGCGCGCAGCGGGTCGGCCGCCGCCACGCCGCCGCCAGCGCCGTCCCCTGCGCCGCCCTCGCCGCCCGACAACCTGACCCGCCGCCAGCGCCCCTCCAGATACATCGCCGTCGAGCCCTTCGCCGGCGTCGACGCGTCAGCCGGCTCGACCGGCAGCCGGGCCGACAGCCGCTCGAGAAACCGGGCCGGGGTCGCACCGCCCAGATCGGCCACGGTGCGGTTGTACGGCAGGATGCGCGTCTGGCGATCGGGAAACGCCACCGCCAGAAAGTAGTCGCGCTCGGCGGGCGCGGCCGATGCGGCGGTCGATGCACGCGCCGCAAGGGCGTGGCGCGCACGGGCGGCGCTGGCCACGCGGTGATGCCCGTCGGCAATGTAGAGCGCCGGCACCGCGGCAAACAGATCGCGTAGCGACCAGGTGTGGTCGAAGGTCGCGCGCCAGACCGTGTGCCCCACCCCGTCCGGTGCGTCGAAATCGAACAATGGCTCGGTCGCGCAAATCTGGTCGGCCACGGCATCGATCGCCGGCGTCTGCCGGTAGGTCAGAAAGACGATTCCGGTCTGCGCCTCGAGCGTCACCATGTGCCGGGTCCGGTCATCCTCCTTGTCCGGCCGGGTCCGCTCGTGCTTCTTGACGACACCGGCGTCGTACTCGTCCAGCGAGAAACAGCCGGCCACCCCGATCTGGGCATGCGTACCGGCGCGCAGGCGATAGACATACAGCGCCGGTTCGGCGTCCACCACCAGCGGAGCGATCTCCCACAATTGCGTCAGGTTCGCGCGCGCCGTCTCGTAGACCCGGGGGTCGTGCGGGTCAACGTCGGGGGCCAGATCGATCTCCGGCCGGGTGACGTGCAGGAAACTCAGCGGCGCACCGGCCGCCAGCGCCCGCGCTTCATCGGTCGAGACGACGTCATAGGGCACGGCGGCGACCGCGGCGGCGGCGTGCGGCTCGGGCCGAAGGGCACGAAACGGACGAACCAGGGCCATCAGGGGAATCTGTCGATACGCGGCCGCGCCGCGCCGGCGTGACCGCGTATGCGGGGCGGCGTCACCGTCACTGGCTGTCCGCGGCGAGCGTGGCGTCGTCGAACGTCGGTTGCCGGCCGGCCAGCAGGTCCAGCCCCCGGTCACGGATCTCCCGGAACGCCGCAAGATGCTCCAACGGCACGGGATCGCCGGGCGGGAGCGCACGATGCTCGATCAACGGGTTGACGAATGCACCGTTCTTGCGCAGACGGTAGTCGAGGTGCGGACCGGTCGCCAGACCGGTCGAACCGACATAGCCGATGACCTGCCCCTGCAACACCTGCGCCCCCGGGCGCATCCCTTTGCCGTACCGCGACAGGTGCAGATAGTATGTCTCGTAGCCGTTCTGGTGGCGCAGCCGCACCATGTTCCCCGAGCCCCCGTTCGCGCCCGCCGAGACGACGGTGCCGTTGGCGACCGCGATCACCGCCGTCCCCGTCGGCGCGCCGTAGTCCACGCCGAGATGCGCGCGGCGCGTGCCCAGAATCGGGTGCATGCGGTTGTGCGAGAAGCGCGACGTCACACGGCGCTCCAGCCTGAACGGCGCCCGCAGAAACTGCCGTTTCAACGAGCGCCCTTCGTCGTCGAAATAGGCCGGCGCCTCGCCGGGCACCTCGAAGCGGAACGCGTACACCTGCCGCCCGGCGTTGTTGAACTCCGCGGCCAGCACGTCGCCGTAGGTCACGTGGGCATCGTCGCGGACGAACCGCTCGTAGAGCACGCCGAAGTCGTCGCCCGGCTGCAGCTCCGTATTGAAGTCGATTTCGCCGCTGAAGACCCCGGCCAGTTCCACGGCGACCTGGGTGTCGGCCCCGCCGGCCGCCATCGCCGCGAACAGCGAGTTCTGCTGGCGGTTGATCTCGCCGCGCATCGCCACCTGTTCGAGACGCTTTTCGTAGTCGACGAGCGCGGCGTTGAACACCGGCGGCGCGGCGGCGCAGTCCACCTGCAGGAACTGATCGTCGTCGACGTGATATTCGAAGCGGCGGAACCGGCCGTCGGGACCGTACACCACCTTGTATGGATTCCCGGACCGCAACCGGCGGGGATCGAACACCGGACGCACCGCCTCGACGAACGCATGGGCCACGTCGCCCGGCATCTCGTGCGCCGCCAGCAGACTGGCGAACGTCGCGTTGCGGGGCACCTCGTCTTCAACGATACGGATGTCCGGCTTCAGGAAGATGTCCGGGCCGTATGTCGGGGCGGGCAGCGGCGGTTCCTCGAACCCGCACCCGGCCAGACCGACCAGGCAGAAGACGAGAACCGGACCGACACACCAACGCACGCGCATAAGCCAAGCAGTGTAACACACACGTAATGCGCGACTTCCGGCGCTTGTGCCGCGCGGCGCGAACGCGTATTTCCTGCCGAACGACGTCGGGACGGCCATTCCGGAGGCGTCGGCTGCCGCTATCCACCCGGATCCGGCCATGGACGCACAGCCGTTGTTCGATCAAATCGCCGCCAGGGGCCTCCCGCTCGTCGATCTGGACCGCCCGGCCGGCGCACCGGACGAACAAGTGGGTGAGTGAGGTTTCGCAACCTCCGCGTCTTCGTGGGCGAAGCCGCCGCCGCGGGTGACACTCGTTGCGCTGAATCATTACCATTGACGTCACGCATACGATCGGCACGCCGGACCCGAGAATCTCGAAATCGTCGATTATCACCAGGAGACCCACGATGGCCATCCCTGCTATCCATCCCGGCGAACATCTCGCCGAAGAACTGACGGCGCTGCAGATGAGCGCAGCGGCGCTGGCGCGCAACCTCGAGGTGCCGACCAACCGCATCACAGGCATTCTGAACGGCCGGCGGGCGATCACCGGCGATACCGCCCTGCGTCTGGCCCACTTCTTTGGAACCAGCGCGGAATTCTGGCTCAACCTGCAAAAGCTCTACGAACTGCGTCTTGCTGAGGAGAAGTCGGGCCAGACCATCAAGGCCCTGCCGACATTGACGAACGAACACGCCCACGCCTGAACGTTTGCGACAGATCCGCTGATGTCCGTCTCACCGCGTGCGACGACGACCATGCTGCGTCTGTGCACACGCGTTGGGGCTGAAGTTGGCGAAGAAAGTCGCTCCTGTTCGACGACGCGACGCATGGCGCCCGGCAGTTCACCTCTTACAGCGGGCACGCCGACGGGTGGCGCTACCTCCCGTTGCTCCCGTTTCTCATCTTCGACCTGGAATCCGAAAAGTAGCTCTGTGTGACCGTGCTCCGGCCCGGCAACGTGCCATCCCCGAGCACCTTGATGAAGAGACGGCACACCTCATACGGGTTGACCCTTCGAACCGGTATGATCGACGGGAGATTCATCATGTACTTCCTGAGACGTCCGGCCGTCCTGAATCAGATCGAGAACGATGCGCGCGGCACGAGTGCCTCGATGACTAGGATTCCTCAGGAGCATATCTAAGGATAGCGGGAACGAAGCATGAGGATCACCTCCGTCCGCATCCGAAACTTCCGGGGTATCAAGGACCTCGAGCTCGCTATGGGCGACGTCACGGTTCTCATCGGCGAGAACAACTGCGGCAAGACGTCCGTGCTCGACGGCTTGCGGCTGTGCCTCCGTGAGCTCGGCCCGCGGCGCCGCGTCGTCTTCGATGCGCTGGATTTTCATCTGCCTGACGACGAAGCGGAGCCATCCTCGGCGGAGCCGATTCAGATTGACGTCACGTTCTCCGAGCAGGCGAGCGGCGAATGGAGTGACGAGTTGGTCGGCCGCCTCAACCGCAACGGCATTCTCCAGGTGGACGATGCTGGCCGCAGCCATGTGCGCTTGCACGTGACCTGCGTGTACGATCCGGCGAGCAGAGACTTTGCGCAGACGTGGTCGTTCCTGGACCTCTCCGGAGAACGCTTAAGCAACGCGAATGAGCGAGCGCTCACACGGCTACAGCAGGAGGTGTCGTACTACTACCTGACGGCGCTTCGCGACGCTGCCTACCACTTCGACGCCAAAGGGCCGTTCTGGAGACCGTTTCTCCGGGATTCTCAGCTTTCGGCGGAAAGCAAGGCCGAAATCGAGCAGAAACTGCGGGAGGTGAACGAACTGGTCGTGGCGTCTCACGCCAGTTTCGAGCAAGTGCAACAGGAGCTCAGCCGCGTGCAGGACGTGGTGCCGTTGGCCGCAGGCGATGTCGTCTCCGTCGACGCGGTGCCCGGCCGCATGTTCGACATGCTGGCCAAGGCGCAGCTCCACCTTGGCACCACCACCGGCGCCAAAATCCCGGTCGGCCGGCACGGCGAAGGGACGCAGAGCCTTGCGGTCCTGATGCTGTTCTCGGCCTTGCTCAAGGCTCAACCCAAGGAAACGCCGATACTGGCCTTGGAAGAACCGGAGGCGCATCTCCACCCGGCCGCGATACGGGCGCTGTGGCAACTCGTCCAAGGCTTTGCGGGCCAGAAGCTGATCTCGACGCACAGCGGCGACCTCGTCGCCGAGACCGACATCCATCACATTCGCCGGCTGGCACGCGGCCCTGACGGGATCCAAGCGTTCAAGGTGCCCGAAAACACGCTCTCCGCCGAGGAGACAAGGAAATTCAACTATCACATACGACGGGCGCGGGGCGAGTTGCTGTTCGCACGCTGCTGGCTACTCGTGGAGGGCGAGACCGAAACTTGGGTGTACCCCGCTGCCGCCCGTGCGCTGGGTGAGAACCTGCATCGTGACGGCGTGAGACTGGTGGAATACCGACAGACGGATGTCGGTCTACTGGCCAAGATCGCCAACGCCCTCGGTATCGCCTGGTACTGCGTTGGCGACGACGATGACGAACGGATGAACACGGAGCCGAAAGTCATCGCCAACCTGAACGGGGCCGAGGCATCAGATCGATTCTATTTTCCCTACACAAACATCGAAGTTCACCTTTTGAGCCGCGGGTACGACAACGTGTACGCACGATTCATGCCCGATCAGAAACGCGCCAGGATAAAGACGCAGCCCGATGACCCCGACTACTGGCGGGAGTACGCCACGAATCTCCCCGGACGGGCCAAGACGCGTGCAGCCGCCGATGTCGCCGTCGAGTTGGAGAATCGTGGCGAACCGGGCGTGACCCCGGAGATTCGTCATGTGCTGATGAAGGTCATCTCCCTGGCACGAGGTGTGTGACTGTGATCGCCAGCGTCCAGCTCAACGAGAACCAGTGCAAGGCCGTGTCGTGGAACGACGGTCCGCTGCTCGTGCTAGCCGGGCCGGGCTCCGGCAAGACGGAAGGCCTGACCATGCGCATGGCGCGGGTGATTAAAGCGAGCGAGCACACGTCGGCGCTGGCCCTCACGTTCACCACGAAAGCCGCCGCCGAAATGAGGCAGCGCCTCGATCGGCTTCTCGGACGGCACGCCGACCGCGCACACCTGTGCACGTTTCACAGCTTCGCCGGCGACGTTCTGCGGCAGCACGGCAGCCATCTGGGTTTGCGGCCCGACTTCAGCCTGCTAACGCTGGACGAAGACCGCATCGCGGTTCTGGAAGACGTGATCGAGAATCTGGGCGATGCGCGCGAAGCGATACCGACGGATCGCAAAAACCTCCTCAATTTCGTCGATCGGCTGTTCGCGGAATCGTACGCTTGCGGCGCCGAGTCGTCCGGGACGGCACACCGTCCCGAATGGGTCCCGCGACTGCACCAACTGTATTGCGACGCCCTGGTAGCCGGCAATCGGCTGGACTTCGGGAGCATGCTGTATTTCGCCCGTAGGCTCTTGGCGGAGAAGCCGGGTGTTGCCCGGGTCGTGCGCCTCGGTTGGACCCACGTCTGCGTAGACGAATTTCAGGACACCAACCGGGCGCAGTACGACCTGCTGCGCCTGATCGCGCCCGGGCGCAGACACAATCTGTTCGTGGTCGCAGACGACGACCAGATCATCTACCAGTGGAACGGCGCAAGCCCTGAACGGCTGCAAGACCTGCGAAGGGACTACGATCTGACAACGGTCCAGCTACCGGAATGCTATCGCTGCCCGACGCCCATCGTGACGCTCGCGAATCGTCTGATCGTTCACAACACCAGGCGAACCCCCGGCAAGTTGCCAATCACGTCCCGCCACGACGCAAGTACGCCCCACGCCATCGTACGCTACGAGGTGTTGGCGTCCCCTGAAGACGAGGCGGCATTTCTGGCGAAAAACATCACCAACCGTGGTCTTTCCGCAGCCGAGTGTGTCGTGCTCGGACGTACCGCCCGAATCGTCAACGGCGTTGCCACCGCCCTGCGGCAGGCTGGATTCGACGCGTACCTGGCCCGGCGAAAGAGCGACTTCGAATCGCCGGCGGCGCGTGTACTCCTGGAAGCACTCCGATTGGCGAATGCTCGGCACGACCGGGACATCCTGCGCCGACTCTGTTTCGCCTGGGAAGCGCTCGCTGGCGCACCCATCGACCCGGACGCCGTCGCCGCGGCAGCGGCGCTCGTCGGCGGAGACTTCCTGCGGATGTGGGCCGACGCGGCCGCGGAGAGGTTATCGGGGCGGGCCGCAGACGCTCTGGCGCGTATCAAAACCGATCTCGTAGACGCACTCGCCTTCCCCGCCATCGTCGAATGGTTCGTCGATCAGGGGTGGCAGTCATGGAACGGAGAGGAGGACTTTGGGCTCACCGAAGAGGAAGCCGGAACCTGGAAGATGCTCCACGGCGAGATCGAACAGGAATACGGTCGCACCCTGCCGTTGAACGCCTACCTCCTGCAGCTCGATCTGGCGTCGAAAAACCCGCGCCCGGGGAATGACGCCCTACGCTGCATGACGGTGCATGCGGCGAAGGGACTCGGATTCCAACATGTCTATCTGATCGGCATGGCGCAAGACGTGTTTCCCTCATTCCACGCCCTTCGCAGTGGCGCGCAGAGCAGACAGGTCGAGGAGGAGCGCCGTAGCTGCTTCGTGGCGATTACGCGAGTCGAGGAGACGCTCACCGTCACGAGATCCAGATGTTATTACGGACGGCCTAAAGCACCATCGCAGTTTCTCGGCGAGATGGGATTGGATGCCGATACGTGACAGAACGGCGGTGGCCGCATCGCGACACTGGCGGAAACTCGGCAGCACCGAACGAACACCCCCACGCCTGACGTTTCGCAACCTCCGCGTCTTCTTGGGCGATACCGCCGACGTTGTCGTCATATGTCATGATATGTGACGACTGTGTCGACAGAATTCATTATCGACCGGGCATTGGACCTGCCGGCGCTGCTGGCCCGGAAGTCCCACTTTCTGCTCGGGCCACGGCAGACGGGCAAGACCACGCTGTTACGGCGCGCACTCCCGAAAGCGCGGGTCTACGACCTGCTGGACCACGCCGTCTTCCTCGAACTCAGCCAGCGACCCGGCCGGCTGATGGAAGAGCTCACGCCCGACGTCGAGGTCATCGCGATCGACGAGATCCAGCGGCTGCCGCTGCTGCTCAACGAAGTCCACCGCATCATCGAAGCGCATGGCGTGCGCTTTCTTCTCACCGGATCGAGCGCCCGCAAGCTGCGCCGGGGCGGCGTGAATCTGCTCGGCGGCCGGGCGCGCACGAAGGTGCTGCACCCGCTCACGTGGATGGAGTTGAGCGGGCACTTCGACCTCGATCGCGCCGTCTGCCGCGGCACCATCCCGTCCATCTACTTTTCCGACGATCCCGACGCCGACCTGCGCGCCTACACGGGAACCTATCTGCAGGAGGAAGTGGTTGCCGAGGGCGCCACGCGGAACATCCCCGCGTTCGGACGATTCCTCCGCGTCGCCGCACTCGCCAACGCCACCATCGTGAACTTCAGCAACGTGGCCAACGACGCCCAGACGCCGCGGTCGACCGTCTACGAGTATTTCGGCATTCTGCGCGACACGCTGGTGCTGTTCGAAGTGCCCGCGTGGCGGCAATCCGTCAAGCGCAAACCGCTCGCGTCCTCCAAGTACTACTTTTTCGACATCGGGGTGGCGTCGGCGCTGCAGGGACGCCGCCTGCAGTCCGGCACACCGGAGTTCGGCCAGGGGTTCGAAACGTGGCTGTTTCACGAGCTCAGAAGCTGGATCGACTACCGCTCCGGCGAAGACCTGCGCTACTGGCGTTCCACGTCAGGCTTCGAGGTCGACTTCATCCTCGGCGACCACACGGCCATCGAGGTCAAATGCAAGGCGAATGTAGGGCCGGGAGACCTGAAGGCACTGCGCGCGCTCGCAGAGGAAAAGAAACTCCGCCGCTATCTCTGCGTCTGCCTGGAGCCGCGCCGGCGGTGGGTCGGCGGTATGGAGGTGCTGCCTTACGCCGAGTTTCTCGCGGCGCTGTGGAACGGCGAATATACCTGATGATCCGTCAGGCGAGGCGATGCAAGCGTCGCGACGGCGTCAACATCGGAAGCGCAAGATGGCGTCCGTTACCCGCGCCTGTTCGGTCCATGTCAGGTCGGCGAACAATGGCAGTCGGCGAACAGATAGCTGGAGGTCTCGAGGGAAACCGGGGTCGTTGTAGAAGCGGGTCATATGATGGACGTCACCGGCAATGGCGCAGAGACGGTCGACATCGCCCGCCAGAGCCGGACGCACCCCGCTCTCACCGCCGTCCGGCGGCGGCAGGTGCGCGGGCAGCCACTTGAACATCACGCGAACGTCGACCAGCCGGAACCCGCCGTCCTCGACCAGCCGGACCGTCGCCCACTGCGACGCCAACACAGGTTGTAGATCGGGACAATGACAGTCAGCGAGCCACGCTCAGGCATCGGAAGAAGGGGCGCAGGAATGCGAGACGTCACCGATAGCAGGGCAGCGCTGGTCGGCGTGACGTGCAGGTGAAAGCGGAGATTGGCGGCCAGAACGTCCCGAATCGCGTCGGTCGTGTGCGTACTGCTGTTGTCGACAACCAGGTGCAGCGCCAAGTCGGGCGGTGTCGCGCGGTCGATCTGCGCGAGGAACTGGCGGAACTCCCTGGCGCGATGGCGACAGGTGACCCGTCCGAGCACCTCCCCGGTCGCGACATTGAAGGCCGCGTACAAATTCGTGGCCCATACGGCCGGGCGGCGCCTCCGTCGTATTCCCCTCTCCACGGCGGTGCTGGGCACCGAGGAACGAGCCGAGATACAGATCGACGTGGACCACAACTTCGTGTCGGCGACCCTGTTCGCTGCAGAACGCCACTTGGGGATTCAGGTCCATCACGCGTTCGTCGTTCTCCGCTGACACTTCAGAATCATCTCTGCCACGGCCTCGGGAGTGGTCTCGTCAATAGGTCCTGCCCAATAGCCCCCAAGGTGCGGCGTGGCGAGGGCCGCCATCGCAAGCGTCCGATGTTCGAACTTGGCTGAACTCCGGTCCGAATAAAGTGCGAAGCTCGGACACCCGTAGTACGGGGCCAGGTAGGACAGACCGCCGTAGCTGCCGACCCAGGCCGTGGCATTGCAAAGCACCGCGCTCTGGACAGTCAGGTTGTTGGCGTCAGTCATGTATTCTGCCAAACAGGTCACGTCTCCGGAGACGTCGAGAGCAAAATCCGAGTGTTTCCGGTCGTAGTTCACACTCGTGTTGAGCAGAACCACCGGAAGCGAGTCGGCGAGGTGCTGCACGACCGCCTGCGCAAACGCCTGGTTAGCGTCAGTTCGCCTGTAGGCAAGATTGTCATAAAAGCGAACCGCGACAAACTCTTCCGGGAGCTTGCCGTCAAGGGCCGCCATCGTGACAGGCGGCAGCATTTGGTAGCAGGTCGTGACCCAGTCGTGAGTCGCGTGGCGCAGATGCTTGAAGTTGTCGTACATCTCGCTCGGGTGCAGGATGTTGATCCGCTCGGCCCCAACCTCGCGACGGACAAGCTCGACCAGTTCTTTCTCCTTTTCGGGGTACTTCCGTCGCAGATAGCCCCGGGAATCGTTGTTCTTGGACGTCTGTTTCAAGAACTTCGGAAAGCGCGCCCTGAACCCCTCGATACCGAAGTGCTCGAACAGATCGATATACCGCCAGGCCAATCCCCGGTACCAGGATCCGGCCCCGCCGCGGGAGAGCACCACGAGCCGATCGCTCAATCCCGGAAACTCCGAGATCGCCCACCGCAGGAACGGCACCCAGTACAGCAGTTCGAACGCAATCTCCCCGAGCCACGGTCCTGCGAGCACCGGCACGTCGGCCTCCTGGTCGAACTGCCGGAGTCGGGCACGCGTCTGGCCAAGCAGCCGCTCGCTCCGTTCCTGAGTGCTCTCGTCTCGCATTGCCCGGTGTTCCGCTAGTACTTGAACGACGTATCCTTCTGGACGAGGCGCCGCGCATGGTCCGCCGGCAGACGGGCGGTCAGCACGTCACGGACGGCGCGTTCCGCGCCGAGCTGCACCTGATAGATATAACGGTCGGTCTCGGGTGGGGCATCGGCCGGAATCGATGCGCGATGGGCGCCCGTCGAGTTGAGAAACACGACGGCACTGTTGGGCCGGCCGGGCACCTCTCGCACCACCTCGACGTCGTCCTCGGGAACCCAGAACGGGGAATGGGTCGGGAATTCCTGTTCGTGCTGCAATCGGCACAGTTGCGTCCCGTAGAGCTGCTGGTCGTCGCGTTTGGTGAGATACAGGATGCAAGTCAGGAAGGTCCAGTGTGGATCGCGGTGCGGCTTGATCTCGTAGCCGGGTCGACGACGCATGACACGCGCGGCCGCCGGGCGCAGGCTGATGCCCGCGTCGGCCATCGAGTCGGCGATGCCTGGCCAGTGTGTGCGCACCAGGAGATCGAGGTCGTCCTGGAACTTGTCGGTCAGCGCCGGGACGAGTTCCTTCATGAAAATGTGCTTCTGGAATGCGTGCCAGATCTCCCAGTGGTAGCGAGGGGCAAACTCGAAGGGGACCTTCAGGTCCTGGCGTGTGACACTCAGGTGGTCGAAGAACAGCGGCGGGGGAATCGCCGAAACCAACGCGTCGTACGCATCGTCGGGTAGCAGGTCGTCGAGCACGATGTAGGGACAGGGATCAGATTCCAAAGGCGCCGCGGCAACGACAGCCCGCACGTGGGCTGGGACTCGCGCGTCGCCGATCTGCTGCAGCGAACGCTCGAGCGCCCGCTTGAATCGCGTATCACTCTTGTAAATCGCCCGTGACTGCTCGACCCGGGTCCGGAGTCCAGCCAGCGCTTTCGGCTCGTCTCGTGTCTGCTTCGCCTGCGCGTCCAGACGTCGCTGCAACTCCAGGATCTGCTTCTTCAGTCTCTTCGTTTCCTTGAGCCCTTGCTTCACCTGCGTCCGGAGCGCCGGGAGCTCCCGCACCTCGTCCAGCGTTCGCAGGAGTCTCCATGGCGCCAGCGGGCTGAGGCGGCGCAAGATCTGCATGGTCCTCTTCACCATGGCCATCATTGTATTACCGCATCACCCGCCTTCCATCCTGCGGGTCAGCGCTGGGGTGCGACCAAGGATCCGGGCGTATCATGTGCGGCATGGACAGCCTCGGCGCCCTGGTGGGGCACATTGGGCGGCGCACCCAGACCCTGAGTTGGCTGGGTCTCCCCCTGTTGGTCGGGGGCGTCGTGCTCGCCGCCCTTTGGATGATCCCGGTGGCAGCGCCGACGGTGCACGTCCGGTGGGCCGACGAGGTCAACGCCGCGCAACGCGCCGCAGTCGAACGCCAGCGATCCCTCGTCAACGGCACCCTCCGTCAGGATGGTTCCTGGGCGTACCTGCTCGAAGACACCTCGTACACCAACGTCGCCCTGATTGTGCAGGGGCCGGTCGTTGACGACACGTACGGCATCGATCGGGATCGGTTCGAAGTGGTCCGTCCCGCGGTCGTCAGACCGCTCCTCCGGCTGGCGCCGCTGCAGTCGTTTCTCGGATTCGGTCTGGGCCTGCTGCTCCTGGTCGGCTCGATCGCCGCCACCCGACAGCGCCGCACCGTCTACGCCACCTTCGCCCTCGCGCTCCTGCTCGTGGGGATGGTCACGGCGCCCCTACCGCTTCGCGTGACCGACGACAATGGCGAGTGGATGGGTGACTTTGAGAGCTTCACGGAAGACCGGGACCATTTCGAGTATTACTCCGGCTTCAGGTCGATTTCTCTCCCGCACCATCTGACGGTTATCGTGCTCAAGTCGCTCGACGCCGCTCTGGGGGCCACCGCCGAGTCGCCAGCCCGTGCGTTTCGCTGGCTGTCCGCGCTCGCTGGCGTCCTGTTCGTGGCCGAACTGCTCGGCATCGCAATCGTTGAGGGGTGGTCTGCCGGCGCCCTGCGGTATCTCGCGCTGTGCGTGGCCGCGCCGGTCACCCTGTTCTTCTTTGGTTTTCGCGAGATCGGGTATCTCTCGCTGAGCGCCGCCGGCATCCCATTGCTACTGCGGGGGTTCTCGGGCGTGGGGCGCCAGTCGACCGTGATCGCGGCCGCCTGTGTAATGGGCCTGCGGAGCGCGTTCCACGGATTTGGACTGCTGAGCCTTGCCGGCGGCGCCCTCAGCGCGCTCGTGTCGGTCGGAACGCTGCGGGACCGGCTGACGCGGGGGGTCGTCTTCGGGGTCTGGGCCACGGCCGCTTGGCTCGGCTGGCTGGGCTGGTATCTGGTGGGGCTCAAGCTGCCGGTCGACCCGGGGACCGCCGGAAATATTATGCTGCGCCCACTCACGACGCCATACGTCGCGGATAACCTGATTGTGGAACCGATCCTGTCGGGATCCGGTATGCGCGACATCGTCGCGTCGGCGGTCGTCGTGGGTGTCCCGGTGCTGGTGCTCGGCCTGCTGTCGCGGGGTGGGGCCTCGCGTGAACGCCGCTTGGCCCTGGTGTTTGCACTGCCGTCGCTGGCGTTCCTGGTGGCGTGGTGGCCGGTCCAGGGTGTAGACATGGAGATGGATCTGATTTTTGCCACCTTTCCGGCCTTCTTCGCCGGGGCGTGGCTGTGCGCGCGCACCCGGGGCGCGACCGCGTCCGCGCTGGTGCTGGCGGCGCTGGCTCACGTCGGCCTTTGGTCTGTCGTGCGCAGCGACGACTTTGCCGCCCACTCCGTACCGCTCATCCACGTACGCTGGGTCGACGATCTGGGGGACACCCAGCGCACGGCGCTCGAGCAATCCCTGGGCCTCTCCAGCGCCGAACACAGCGGCGCAGGGTCCACCTGGCGCTACCGGGTGCCGGATGTGTCGTCGCAACAGTTCGATACGATCGTCGCCCACGACATGGTGGCTGACACGTACGGATTCGACGACGCGGCCGACGCACATTTCGGTGCGGTCATCCACGTGCGCTGGGTCGAGACGCTGGAGGACGCCCAGCGCGCGGCACTAGAGCGATCGCTCTGCCTCTATCGTGCCGAGCACACCGAAGGGACCACCTGGCGCTACCGGGTGCCGGACGCGTCGCCGCAACGGCTCCGCGCGATCGTCACCCACGACATGGTGGCTGACACGAACGGCTTCGACCGCGGAAGTCTGGAGCTGGATGCCCCGGCAGGCGACGTCGCGCGGCTCGCAGCCCAGCCGCTGGTCTACACCAGCGGCTGGTACCCGGCTGAGCCCGACGCCACGACGCCGGAAGCAACGTGGCAATGGACCCAACAGACCGGCACGCTGTCGTTCACGAACCCGAACGCCGACGCGGCGTTCTACCTCGACTACGCCGCCAGGCCCGATCTCGTCGCTGGCGCGCCGCAGACGGTCACGTTCCGCGCCGGCGACCAGGTGCTGCAGTCATTCGTGGCCGATTCGACCGGCCGGCGCATTCGCCGTATACCTCTCCCCACGGCGGTGCTGGGCAATGCGGACAGTGTTGAGATTCAGATCGACGTGGACCGAACGTTCGTGTTTTCAACCCTGCCCGCCGGAGAACGCGATCTGGGGATCCAAGTCTTTCACGCGTTCGTCGTACTCCAATAGACCAGACGGCCGCGCCGGCTGCTAGCAGCCCGTGGTGGAACCCCGCGTTGCACCGAGATTGGCGCTGCGCCCGCGTGGCAAGGCGCGACGAGGGAGCAAATTGGGGCATTTGTGACCGAGGAGCAACGCCGCCACGCGGGATGCAGCGCCAATCGAATGCAGTGGGGCTTTCACCACGGGCTGCTAGACAAGTTGTTCTTGACGCGGTAGACCGCCCGATAGATCGGCTGCCGCACGTCGTTGCTGCTGGCCACGAAGTGGAACATGGGGAGCGAATTCGAGTCGAATCCTCCACGATGCGCATTGAGTTGTAGATCCCGAGTGCGGCCTCCACTGAGGTCCATTGGGGCGCCCCCGGGTTTTCTTGGACACCGATTAATGGAGAAAGAGGCGTCGAAGGAGGTAGGGGGCATGGTTCGGTCGAGACGGGTGAAGCTAGCTAGGTCGGCGCCGAGCGGACAAATACGGTACGATACGATTCCACCTTCGACCTGACGGCATCAATGGCGGTGACCAGGAAATTCAACGGCGCGTCACCAGCGGTGTTCGACCAGCGCGGGCGGGAGCCGGGCTGCCTGCCGGTCACGGCGGGTGTTTTGCCCGCATGAACCAGGTCCGGTCCCTTTGACGGTTACCCCGGATGGATTTTCATACATCCCGATCCACGACGTTCGATGTGCAGCGGCATGCGCTGGCTGAACACCTGCACGCTCTATGCGAGGCCCGCTCCGTTGACACCAATTTGGCCGAACGAATCATCATTGCCCTTGACCTGCTCGACGCGCGGAGGTTCGACAAGATTCAACGCGAGACAATGGAGCGTTTTCCGGAAGACGGCCGCTACAACACCTATCTGGACTTTTGCCAACATATCTGCAAAGCGACGAGTCTCTATCTTCGTCTCATCGAAAGAAAACGCGATGTTGCGGAGACAACCAAGGGGAACAGAAAGATACTCGATATTGGAAGTGGATCAGGTGCATTCGCTTTCATATGCAATGCACTGGGTCATCACGCGATCGGCATGGACAAACCTCGACGCGACTCGAATGATCCGTTGATTCCACTCATTTACCAGCTCACACAATGGTACAACGTTGACGTCATAGAGCATGCTATCGAGCGGATGGTGCCTATACCTATGGCGGATCTCAGTTTCGACGATTTCGCAATGTTCTATCCCACTTTCTACAGAAGGTGGAACAAAGCGGACTGGGATTTCTTTTTCTCCGAGTTGACCAGGTGCGCCACGAAGAACGACTCCAGGATCTATGTGAAGATCAGCACGCCCAAGATAGACGAAACCGGAGAGATTCATTTTTCGGTCGACGAATTCTCTCGCTCTATCGCCACATTCGACCACAACCGCGTCGGCAAGCGAGGCTTCGTCATTCGTCTCCCGTAAGAAATCTGGTCACAGCAGAATACGCGGTCACTCGATGTGAATCGGGAGGTCGGAGTCGCCGCGGGGTTCGACCGAGCCGATGACGGCAGACCGGGTGTAGCCCTGCGCGTGCAGTTCGGCGAGGCAGGCGTCGGCCTGAACGGCGGGCACGCCGGCCAGCAGGCCGCCGGCGGTTTGCGGGTCGTACAGAAGAAGGTAGCGCGGGTCGTCCCCGAGCCGGTCGACACCGGCGACGGCGCGGCGGAGGCGGACGTTGTGCGGATGCAGCGAGCTGAGGAACCCCGCGGACGCGGTCGCCAGCGCACCGTCGAGCAGCGGCACGGCGCTCAGATCGAGGCGCGCATCGACGCCTGACGCGCGGGTCATCTCCACCAGGTGCCCGAGCAGACCGAACCCGGTGACGTCGGTGCAGGCGGTGGCGCCGTGACGCCGCAGCACGCCGGCCGCGGCGCGGCTCGACTGGCGCATCGCGGCGAGCGCGCCGGCAATCCAGCGGCCCTTCGCGCGCATCCGCATGTCGGCCGCGAAGAGCGTGCCGGTGCCGAGCCCCTTGGTCAGCACGAGCCGGTCCCCGGGCCGCAGCCCGCCCTTGCGCAGGAACGTCCGGGGGTCGGCCAGTCCGGTGAGCGAGAGCCCCAGCGCCAGTTCGGCGCCTTCGCTCGTGTGCCCGCCCACCAGAGCGGCGCCGGCCTCGTTGAGCACCTCGACGGCGCCCGACAGCAGTTGCACCAGCGTGTCCTCGACCTTGGCTTCGATCTCGAACGGGACGGTCGCCACCGCCAGCGCCGTCTGCGCCTCGGCGCCCATCGCGAAGATGTCCCCGAGACAGTGATTCGCGGTGATCTGGCCGAAGACGAACGGATCGTCGACGATGGCCCGGAACGCATCGACCGTGCTCACCTGCACCTTGCCCGCGGGCACCGTGACGACGGCGGCGTCATCGGGCGCGTCGAGACCGACGAGGACGTCGTCGCGCAGCACCGGCTGCAACCGGTCGAGCACCCGGTCGAGGGGGGTGGCGCCGACCTTCGAGCCGCAGCCGCCGCAGCGCATCGCGGCGGTCGACAGCTCGCGCAGCACCTCGGGCGCCGCCAGACCGGGGTCGATCACCGGCGCCGCGGCGGGGGCCATGGCGGGCAGATCGCGGTAGCGCGCCATGAAGCGGCGGTCGATGCGGTCCTTCCAGCGCCAGACGGCGGCGCCCTCGACCGACCACCAGCCGCGCGCGCCGACCGCGTGCCGGCCGCCGGTCGAGACCAGCGTCAGAAACCGCCGCTGGGGCCGGAACGGCCGGGGCGGACGTCCGCGCAGCACGCGTCTGAGATTCTCGGCCAGCGGCGGACCCTGCCTGACCGCGAACACGCCCGCCTTCTCGCGGGGATGATTGACGACCGCCGCCACGTCCCCCGCCGCGAAGATGCCCGGATGCGAGAGCGACTGCAGCGTGTCGTCCACCCGCACGAACCCCTGTCCGTCGACGTCGAGCCCCGACGCGGCCAGCCAGGGCGCCGCGCCGGCCTGCGTCACCCACAGAATCTCGTCCGCCGCCACCGCCTCGCCGCCAGCCAGCGTGATCCGCCCGGCCGCCACCGCGGTGACCGCGGCCCCCAGGTGCAGCTCCACGCCCTGCGCGCGCAACGCCCGGTCCAGCCGCCGCCGCATCCCGCGGTTGTGGGTCGGCGCGACGGCCGCCTCGGCGCCGAACAGATGAAACCGCGCGGTGTCCGGCGGCCGGCCGCGCTCGGCCAGCAGGCGCCGCAGGGCGAACTGCGCCGCGAGCGTCAGCTCGACCCCGCCGGCGCCCGCCCCGACGACCGCGATCGCCTGCGGCCGATCGGCCGCCGCCACCCGCGCGCACAGCCGCTCCCAGCGCCGCACGAAGGCGCCGATCGGCTTGACCGGCACCACCACGCCGGCGGCGCCCGGCACCGCCCGGAACGACGGCGTGGACCCCACGTTGATCGAGAGCAGATCGTAGGGCACCGGCGGCCGGCCCTCGCACCGCACCAGGCGCTGGTCCGGGTCGATGCCCGTCACCGCGTCGTGATACAGCCGGGCGCCGGCGAAGCGGCTCAACGGCCCGAGGTCGATATGCACCTCGTCGAAGTCGTAGTGCCCGGCGATGAGCCCCGGCAACATCCCCGAGTACGGCGTGTGCACGTCACGGCTGATCAGGGTCAGCCGCACGCCCGGGAGCGGCCGCATGCCGAAGCGTCTGAGCACCGCGACATGGGTGTGGCCCCCGCCCACGAGGACGAGGTCCTTGACCACGGGGACGGTCTGGGCGTTCATCCGGCGGCTCGGGCGAGCACCCGTGACATCGCCTGCGCGAACCGGGCCGGCTCGGGCAACAGGCTCACGACCAGGAACGCTTCACGCGGGAAATCAAAGAAATAGCCGGGATGCACGAGAATCCGATCCTTCTCCAGGAGCTCGATGACCAGCGCCTCCTCCGACCGGGTCGCCGGCACCTGCAGGACAGCGTACCACCCCGCTTCCATGTGCAGGACCTGGCAGGACGGATAGCGCCACAGCAGATCGCCCAGCGCCGCGTGGTTGGCGCGCAGACGGCCGCGCACCTGTTCGGCCAGGGGGCGGGTCCCTGCGAGCAGCGCCCCGACCGCGAGCTGCACCGGCGCGGCCACCGACAGATAGCTGTCGCAGATCAGCTCCAGGCGCTCGAAAGCGCGCCGCACGACCGGTTCGGGTCCGCCGACGACAATCCAGCCGAGCTTGAGTTGCGGCAGCAGCGCCGTCTTGGACAATCCGCCGAGGGTGAAGGTGAGCACCTCGGTGTCGCCGGTCAGGGCGCCGGCCGGCGGCGCACCCCCATCGGGGTCCAGCGCATACGCCTCGAACACCTCGTCGCTGATGATCGCCAGATCGTGCCGGGCGGCGAGGGCGCGCACCGCCTGCAGGTCGTCCGCCCGGATATACGAGCCGGTAGGGTTGTTCGGATTCACGAGCAGCACGGCGCGGACGCGCGGGTCCAGCGCCTGCTCGAGGCTGCCGAGGTCCAGACACCAGCGCCCGTGATACTCCAGCAGATACGGCGCGGCGCGCAGGCCGTCCAGCCGCGTGAGATGCTCGAACAGCGGATAGCCCGGCCGCGGGACCAGCACGACGTCGCCGGCGTCGCACAACAGCTTGAACAGCAGCGAGTACGCCTCGCTCGTGCTGGCCGTCAGCACGACCCGCTCGGGACGCACCGCCGCGCCGCGCGCCGACAGATGCGCCGCGACCGCCGCTCGCGCCGCCGGCAACCCGAAGGGCGCCGGCTCATGGCGCAACCCCGCGGCGGCCGACAACGGGTCGAGCAGGTCGGGTGGATACGTCAACCCGGCGGTCGTGGGATTCGAACTGGTCAGATCGTCGATGCGCGCGCCCGACGCCCGCAGGGCGGCCAGCACCCGCGCGACACGGTTCGACCTGAGTTCGGGCACACGAGCCGAGAACATCTGGCGTAGTGTAGAACGCGCCGCGGCGCGGCACTTGCGGCGCGGCACAGGCGGCACGGGCTGATACAGTAGACACACGCTGGTGAATCGGTCGTCTCGATGCGCGGCGCGCCGGGCTCACCACGCGTCAAGGAGATCTTCATGCGCAAGAACCGATGGACGTCCGGCGTCGTTCCAATCACCGCCGGCGCGCTCGCCGTCCTGCTCGGCGCCGCGGCGGGACAGGCCCAGGAGCCAGCGGGGTACCTGACGCCCCCGCGTGAGATTGTCGACATCCTCGACGCCCCGGCGGCGCCGCAGGTGGTCGTCAGTCCGACCGGCGACACGGTCGCGCTGCTGGAACGCCCGGGCATGCCGCCGCTCAGCGAGCTGGCGCAGCCGATGCTGCGTCTGGCCGGCAACCGCATCAACCCCCGCACGAACGGCCCGCACACCACCGGCGGGGTGCGGCGCATCACGCTCAGGCCGATCGGCGGCGGCGCCGAACACGTCTTCGACGCCCCGGTCGAGACCTCGCTGGGCCGCGCCGAGTTCTCGCCCGACGGGTCGCGGCTGCTGTTCACCCTGACCCGCTACAACGGCATCGAAGCATGGGTGATGGAGGTCGCCGGCGGCCAGGTCCGGCCGTTGAGCGATACGTCGATCAACGCTGTCTGGGGCGATCCGTGCGACTGGCTCGACCAGAACGCCACCGTGGTGTGCCGCTTCAAGGCCTCGGCGCGGGGCGCGCCGCCCGCCGCGCCCGACGTCCCGGCGTCGCCCAACATCCAGCAGCACACCGGCGGCGCCGCGCCCATCCGCACCTACCAGGACCTGCTGCAGGACGCGCACGACGAAGCGCTGTTCGAGTACTACTTCACGACCCAGATCGCCACGATCGATCTGGCCACGGGTCAGCGCACGCCCATCGGCCGTCCCGGTCTCTTCCAACAGGTCAGGGCGTCGCCCAGCGGGCGGTACTTCCTGACGGTCGAGCTGCAGCGGCCGTTCTCCTGGCTGGTCACGGCGGGCAGCTTTCCCAAGGACGTCACCATCCGCAATCGCAGCGGCGAGGTGGTGTCCCAGATCGCCCAGCTTCCGCTGGCCGACGCCGTGCCGATCGGGGGGGTCCCGACCGGCCCGCGCAGCTACGTCTGGAACCCGACCGAGCCCCACACGCTGGTCTGGGCCGAGGCGCAGGACGGCGGCGACCCGCGCCGGACAGTGCCGGTGCGCGACCACGTGTACGCGGCCGCCGTCCCGTTCAGCGGCGCACCGATCGAGCTGACGCGCACGGAGTTCCGCTTCGGCGGCATCGCCTGGACAGAGGACGGCGCGACACTGGTGACCGAACGCGACCGGCCCACGCGCTGGACGCGCACCCGGCTGCTGGCGGCCGAGGGTCCGCCGCGCACGATCTGGGATCGCAGCACGGAAGATCGGTATGGCAACCCCGGCGGCCCCGTCACCGCCGCGCGGCCCGGCGGCCGGGTGATCCGTCAGACCGGCGACGCCATCTACCTGACCGGCGCCGGGGCCTCCCCCGAGGGGGACCGGCCGTTCCTGGACCGCCTCGACCTGCGCACGCTCGAGACCGAGCGGCTGTTCCAGAGCGACGGCGACGCCTACGAGACGGTCGTCGCCCTGCTGTCGGATGACGCCGCCTCGGTGCTCACCCGCCGCGAGACGCGCACGACACCGCCCAACTACCACGTGCGCGACCTGACCGGCGGCGACGTGCGGCCCATCACCGCGTTCGAAGACCCGGCGCCGCAACTCACCGGCATCAGCAAGCAGCTCGTCACCTATGAACGGGCCGACGGTGTGCAGCTCTCCGGCACGCTGTATCTGCCACCCGGCTATCGCGACGGACAGCGGGTGCCGATGCTGATGTGGGCCTACCCGCGCGAGTTCGTCGACCCGGCGCTGGCCGGTCAGGTCAGCGGCTCGGACAACCGCTTCACCACCATCCGGGGCGCGTCCCACCTGTTGCTGCTGCTGCAGGGCTTCGCCATCTTCGACGGCCCGACGATGCCGATCATCGGCGCGGGCGAAACGGCCAACGACTCCTATGTCGAGCAACTCGTCACCAGCGCGCAGGCCGCGGTCGACAAGGTCGTCGAGATGGGTGTCACCGAGCGCGGCGCGATCGGCGTCGGGGGCCACAGCTACGGCGCCTTCATGACCGCCAATCTGCTCGCCCATTCCGACCTGTTCCAAATGGGCATCGCCCGCAGCGGCGCCTACAACCGCTCGCTGACCCCCTTCGGGTTCCAGAACGAGCGCCGAACTTTCTGGGAGGCAACCGGCATCTACGCGGCGATGTCGCCGTTCTTCCACGCCGACAAGATCGACGAGCCGATCCTGCTCATTCACGGCGAGGCCGACAACAACTCGGGCACGTTCCCGATCCAGTCGGCGCGCATGTACATGGCGCTCAAGGGCCACGGCGGCACGGTGCGCTACGTCACGCTGCCCCACGAGTCGCACGGCTACGCCGCGCGCGAGTCGGTGCTCCACACCGTGGCCGAGATGCTGAACTGGGCCAACGCCCATTTGCGCAAACCAGGCGGTCCCGGCGTCCCGTAGGGGCAACCCTTGTGGTTGCCGCGGGTGTATAATTCCGTGCCGTTGGCTTCCAGGGACGACCGATGCAGATCGATGCAGATCAAGGTCGAACTGGTCAACATCGACACCCTGAAGTTCCACGCAGCGCTGATCGCCATACCTCCGTACACGGCAGGCGACCACCCGGACTCTGCTGGTGACGGTGGCGCGCGTACCCGGCTCGCCAGCCGGACGCCGGACGCGCTGGCCGCGGCGACGCCGACGACCATGTACGGACTGAGCACATGAGGACGGGGACGTATCATCGCGGCGGGCGCCAACAGAGCGTGCGCCATTTGGTCCAGTTGGGCGGCCTGCTGGTCCTGCGCGATTTCCGCTTCCGCTACCGCCAGGCCTATCTGGGCTATCTCTGGGCAGTGGCGCGCCCGTTGTTCGCGGTGCTGCCCCTGATTCTGGTCGGCAACGCGTTCGGACTCGGCGGCGAAGACATGGGCGCGGCCGAGTACGCGCTCTTCGCCCTCAGCGGGTTCCTGCTGTGGCAGGTGTTCTGGGACGCCGTCATCTCGCCCCAGTGGATCGCCCGCCGGTTGCGGCGGGTGTTCAAGGAGGCGCCGCTGCGGCCCGAGACGCTCGTGGCGGCCGGCGCCGGTCTGGTGTTGTTCAACACGGTCTTCTACAGCGCGCTCTTCGTGCTGGCCAGCCTCCTGACCCGCAGCGCCCCGCCGCTCAGCCTGGGTCTGGCGCTGCTCGCTTTTCCGGTCATCGTCGGCGCCGGGCTGATGGTCGGCGGTTTCTTCGTGCCCCTGACCTTCGTCTATCTCGACTTCCGTTTCGGGTTGCCAATGCTCTCCCCGTTGCTGCTCTGGACGGCGCCCATCATCTACGCGCCGCCGGAAGAAGGGGTCCTGGCGGTCATCAACCGCTGGAACCCGTTGACCTATCTCATCAACATCCCGCGCCAGTGGCTCGTCGGCGGAGCGACCGGCGACGATTTCCTGTTCCTGGTCTGCGCGGCGGCGGTCGGGGTGCTGTTGCTGGCGTCGCTGAAGTTCCTGCGCCAGTCCCTCCCGGTGGCCGTGCAGAGCCTCCCCTAGCAAGCCATGGATGGTGTGACGCGGGGGACGCCGCTGCTCGTGTGCGAGGACCTGTCGAAGATCTATTGCGACGACTTCGACCGGCGGCGAAAGTACGCCATCCGCGACATCCTGCTCGGCCTGCCCCGGCATGACCGGCTGCGCGCCGGAGAGCGGTTCGTGGTGCGTGACTTCTCCGTGACCGTGCGGGCGGGCGAGAACGTGGCGGTGCTCGCACTGCCCGACGCCGGCAAGACGACGATCGCCAGGCTGCTCACGCGCGTGCTGCGTCCCGACGGCGGATCGGTGCGCGCCAACGGACGGGTGGGACTGGTGTTCAGCGGCAAGCTGGGCATGACGCCGTTCCTGACGGTGGGAGAATTCACCCAGCTCGCCGTGAGCATTCACGGGGCGGAACCAGACAACCTGGATGCCTGTTGCGACGCGGCGCTGGCGCTGACGGGGCTCGCGGACCGCCGCGACACGGGCATCGTCAATCTCCAGGACAGCGGCCTGGGGTATCTGTCGCTGGCGGCGTCGCTGGTGGTGCCGCAAGAGCTGCGCATCTTCGACGGCGTGCCGCGCGTCGGCGACGACCCGGTGGGGACTCGCATCGCCGCGTGCGTGCGCCAACACTTCGAAAAGGGCGGCAATCTAATTCTGACGGCGACCGCCGACGGGCTCCCCGCCAACCTGTCGCACGCGCTGATCGTGCACGACGGCGAGACCCTGTACGAGGGGCGTCCTGAGATGGCGCTGCAAATCTACGAACGGTTCGCGTACCGGATGGAGCGCATGCGGGTAGTGGAAGAAAGGCGGGAAGAGACAGCCGACGCCACGCCGGCGTTCGAGGACGCGGACGAGACAGAGGACGTTGACGAGAATGAGGACGAGATTCCGTCAGCCGCCGCGCTGATGCAGCATCACGCGGTCAAGGTCGACCGCTCCCTGGTCGCCTCGCTGGCGGAAGACCAGGTGGCCGAGGCCTGGCGCAGCGACCTGCCGCTCATCCTGGGTCCCTACCTCTCGAGCGTCACGGTCGAGCTGCTCCACTGGCGGCCGTTCATCGCCTGGATGCGCGCCCGGTTCGGGCCGCGGACCGCCCCCGTGGTGGCCGTATCGCGCGGCAGGGTCGATGCCTGGTACGCCGGTCTGGCCGACCGGTACATCGATGTGTGCGACCTGCTGCCGTTCGAGACGTACATGACGCACCGGCAAGACGTCGTTCGTAATGGTGGAACCCTCAAGCAGAAGGGCGTCTCCGATTTCGACCAGGAACTGCTCGACGAGGTGGCCACGCGCCTGGGCGCCGCCGAGACCGCGGTGCTGCACCCGTCGGTGCTCCTGCGGGTCTGTTTGGCGATCCAGGATGGCGCCGTGCCGATCTCCTGGTTGGCCGAGCACGCGCGTTACGACCGATTCGACATACCTCCGCTGCCGCCGGGCGACACCCTCGCCCAGGAACCGTATGTGGCCGCCAGTTTCTGGTACTGCAACTGTTTTTCAGACAGCGCCCGGCATCGGAAGGTCGTGGACGATGTGCTGCAAGAGGTCAGCCGGCGGGTTCCGGTCGTCCTCGTCAACCCGGACGTTATTCCCGGCCTGTCAGACTCGATCGCCGCCAACGACCGGATCCGCGTGGTCGCAACCGGAGAGACCGATCACGCGCAGCGCGACCAGGCGGCGGTCATCGCCGGCGCCCGGGCGGTCGTCGGCACATTCGGCGGCATGCCGCTGCTGGCGCCCTCCTACAACATCCCGGTCTCGCTGATGTTCGGGGAGGAGAATGAGTCGTTCCGTCTGCAAGGCGTGGTGGCCCGGGAAATCGGCGCCGCGCTCCCCGAACGCTGTTTCGACATGACGCGGACAACCGAATTCGACCCGGTGCGCCTGGGCGCATGGGTCGATCACGTCCTGCAATGAAGATCCTCTTCTCGATGCGGCATGTCGGAGCGATCCGGAACTTCCTGTCGACGATACGCGGACTCGCAGAGCGTGGACACCACATCCATCTCGCGTTCATCATGCCGGAAAAGCTCGGCGCCGAGAGCTCGCTGTGGGACCTGACTGACGAATTTCCGAACATCACCCATACCGATCCGGCCTCGAAGCGGTATAGCCGTTTCTGGCTGTTCATGGCCAGGGGTGTCCGTTTCTGGGCCGACTACCTGCGCTATCTGGATCCCGCGTATCGCAACGCGGACAAGCTTCGTGAGCGCGCCGCCGATCGACTGCCCCAGTTCCTGATCCGTTTCAGCAGCCTGCGGCTGGTCAACAGTCCGCGCGGGCGGCGGCGGCTGGCGGCGGTGCTGCGCGCGATCGAGCAGGCATTGCCGACCGATCGCTGGGTGGACGCGATCATCGCCGAGCAGCAGCCCGACATCGTGCTGGTGACCCCGCTCGTCGACCTCGGTTCAGACCAGGTCGACTATGTCAAGAGCGCCCGCGCGCGCGGCGTTCGGACCGGGTTGTGCGTCCACAGTTGGGACAACCTCACGAACAAGGGGCTGGTGCGGATGCCGCCCGACCGCGTGTATGTGTGGAACGAATTACAGAAGCAGGAAGCGGTCGAGATGCACGGCCTGCAACCCCAGCAGGTGGTGGTCACCGGCGCCCCGGCCTACGATCTGTGGTTCGCCCGCACCCCGAGCATCACCCGCGAAGCGTTCTGCGCCAAGGTGGGTCTGCCTGCGGATCGCCCGTTCATCGTCTATCTGTGTTCATCCGGGTTCATCGCGCCGCACGAGGCAGAGTTCATCCATCGCTGGGTGCAGGCGCTGCGGGAACCGCGCGGCGCCGCCGCCGAGTGCGTGCGCAACGCATCCATCCTGGTGCGGCCGCACCCCCAGAATGTGCAAGCGTGGCACAAACATGATTTTGCCCGCTTCGGCAATGTGGCCATCTGGCCGGCCGGCGGTTCGAATCCGATCGACGAAGACTCGAGAAACGACTTCCATGACTCGATGTATCACAGCGTGCTGGCGGTCGGGGTCAACACGAGCGCGCAGATCGAGGCCGGCATCGTCGGGCGGCCGGTGTTCACCATCGAGACCGACGAGCATGCCGACACCCAGGCCGGTTCGCTGCACTTTCAGTATCTGCTGGAGGCCGGCGGCGGGCTCGTGCACACGGCGAAGAACTTCGACGAGCACGTCGCGCAACTGGCGCAGGCGTTCGTGACACGACCGGAAGAGACCGCCAGGCTGCAGAGCTTCATCGAGGCCTTCGTGCGCCCCCACGGCATCGACGTCGCGGCCACGCCGCTGATGGTCGAGGGCATCGAAGAGCTTGGCCGGCTGCCGCGTCCGGCGCCCAGGCGCACGCCGGTGTGGCTGTTGCCGTTGCGCTGGCTGCTGTTCCCGGTGGCGGCCGGGTTGAACGTCTCACGGGAAATCACGCGGATCTCGCACAAGCGGCAGCGGCAGTTGCGTCCCCTGACCCTCATCGGGTTCATCCTGAAGCCGCTGTTCGCCGTGCTTGACCTCTTCCTGCGCTGGCGCCCGATCAAGTCGTTCGTCAAGCAGTACGTAGTGCCGAAAGTCCTGCCCCGGATGAATCCCGATCTGCCGACGGAAGAAATGATCGCCATCCCGCGCATCATCCACAGGCTGCACAAGGACGACCGGCCGATCATCGTCGGCCCCTGGTTGAGCGAGGTGGGGTTCGAGATTCTGTACTGGATACCGTTTCTGCGCTGGGTGACGAATTATCGACCCTTCGACCCGGAACGGCTGGTCATCGTGTCCCGCGGCGGGGTCGCCCCCTGGTACGCGGGCATCGGGGCGCGCTATGTCGATCTGTTCGGCTTCTACACGCCCGAGCAGGTACAGCAGCGCCACAACGATCGGATGGCTGAAGGTGAGATGAAGCAGTTGAAGCCGAACCCGTTCGACCGCGAGGTGGTCAAGCTGGTCAGGCTGTCGATCGCCAGCCGGGACACCGCGGCGTTCCACCCGATGTACATGTATCGGCTGTTCTATCCGTATTGGAAGAGTCGCGCATCGATCAACCTGATCGAGTCGTTCACGTTGTTCGAACGGCTGCCTCCAATCGATGCACCCGATATTTCGGACAAGCTCCCTGACGATTATGTCGCGGTGCGGTTCTACTACAACAGCGCATTTCCCGAGACCAGCGAGAACGTGGAGTTCGTGCGCCGGCTGCTGACGAAGGTCACGGAGACCACCGAGGTGGTGCTGCTCAATCCGGGTTTCCGCATCGATGACCACTCCGACCTGCAGCCCGACGTGTCGCGGCGCGTGCACGGCATCGACCACCTGCTGGGGCCGAAGAACAACCTGACGGTCCAGACCCGGGTGATCAGCGGGGCGCGCGCCTACATCGGCAACTATGGCGGGTTGTCCTATGTTCCGCCGTTCTACGGCGTCCGGTCGCTGGCGTTCTATTCGAGTCCGGCGCACGTGGCGGCCCACCATCTGGACCTGATGTGCCGTGTGGCGGCCAGACTGAAGCGCGGGTCGTTCGTTGCGCTCGACGTCAGTTCACTCGACCTGCTCAGCATGATCATGGAGGGTGATTCGTGAGCTCGCCGACACGGTGGTCCACGCCGGCCGGACCTCAGCGGGCCGCGTGGCGCGGTCAGGCGGAGCGTGCGCGATGAAGGTGCTCTTCATCCTGCAGTACCCCGGCTATCTGCGCTACTTCGACTCGGCGCTCGAGGCGCTGAGCCAGCGCGGGCACCAGGTCGCGGTGGCGTTCGACCAACCGCACAAGCAGACTGAAGGGCTGGCGGCGCTGCAGTCGATGGACGCGACGGTCGAGGTGCTTGGCCAGGCGCCGCGGCGCTACGACATCTGGCGTCCGGTGGCGCGCGGGCTGCGCGGCACAATCGACTATGCGCGGTATCTGCATCCGCGGTTCAAGCAGGCGTCGTATCTGCGCGACCGGATGCGGCAGGTGCTGCCCCCGCTGACCAGGATGCTGGGCCGTTGGACCACGACCACTGCCGCGCGCACCGAGCGGCTCGTGCGGGCGCTGCAGGCGTGTGAGCGGGCGGTGCCCAGCAGCGCCGTCATC
The DNA here is from genome assembly GCA_965220695.1 of Vicinamibacterales bacterium. Taxonomy (GTDB): domain Bacteria; phylum Acidobacteriota; class Vicinamibacteria; order Vicinamibacterales; family UBA8438; genus UBA9620. The sequence goes on from OZ244838.1 coordinate 4,120,638, forward strand.
GAGGCCTGGTTGCGTGGCATCGACCCCGACGTGCTCATCGTTTCGCCGCTGGTGACAGACCAGTCGCCGCAGGTCGACATGATCAAGGCGGCGCGCCGGGTCGGCGTGCGCAGCGCCCTGTGTGTCGCCTCGTGGGACCACCTGACCACGAAGGGGCTGATGCGCATCCAGCCTGACCTGGTGGCGCTGTGGAACCACGCCCAGCGGCGCGAGGCGATCGAGTTCCACGGTGCTCAGGCCGATCGCATCGTCGTGACCGGCGCGCATTGCTTCGACCGCTGGTTCGACCGCACGCCCCGCCGCACGCGCGACGACTTCTGCGCGCGCGTCGGTCTGCGCTCCGATCGCCCGTTCGTCGTCTTCGTCGGTTCCACCTTCTCGATCTCTTCCCCGGCCGCGGAGGTGCAGTTCGTAACACGCTGGATCAACGCGGTGCGGAACGGCCCCGGCTCGCTCGCAGACGTCGGCATCCTGATCCGGCCGCACCCCTACAACTCCTTGCACTGGGGAGCAGTCGATCTGTCGCAGTTTTCGGACGTTGCCGTGTATCCCCGCCACGGCGCCAACCCGGTCGATACCGACGACAGGGCCGACTACTACGACACCCTGCACCACGGCGCCGCGATTGTCGGCATCAATACCTCGGCCATGATCGAGGCCGGTATCCAGCACCGGCCGGTGTTCACGATCGTCGACGCCTCGTTCGACGACACGCAAACCGGTACGCTGCATTTCCGATACCTGCTGCCCGAGAACGGCGGGCACCTGCAACACGCGGCCAGTCTCGACGAACACACGCGGCAACTCTCGGCGACGATCGACGGCGGCACGGCGCCATCGGCGCAGGCGTTCATCACGGCGTTCGTGCGGCCGCACGGGCTCGACGTCCCGGCAACACCGCGTCTGGTCGAGGCGCTCGAACAGTTGGCGGACAGACCCCTGCGGACGGCGGCGCCGCTGCCGCCGCAGCTCTGGCCGCTGCGATCAGGGCTCTGGACGCTGGCCGTGTGGCTCAGGCTGATCGACCTCCATTACTGGCGCAGGTTACTGCTGCGGCTGCGGACGGGACTGCGAAATCGGCTGCGGCTCTGGCGGCACTACAAGACCATACGCACACTCTTCCGCGAATCGAGTCCGCGACGCGTGCTCAAGCGGATATGCCAGCGGCGGTACCGCTACGAGATGGCCCTCTGGCAGTTCTACAAGACCAAACGCAAGTCGCTGCGGGATTGGCGCGCGCGGCGATCAGGCGCAGGCGGTTCGACCCTATGAACGAGTCAGACCCGACCGATGAGGTCATGGCCGCCGTCCGGACCGCAACCGAGGCATGGGAGACGCACCTGGCCTCCAGGCGCGCGACCCCCGTCTACCAGGCGTACGAGCGGGTGCGGCGGCAGGTGCTCGGTCTCAGGGCGCTCGGCCGCAACCGCCGGTTGACCGGCCATGAGCCCAGCGACTACTGGACCGGCGAGCTCGCGAAGTTCGAATACATGCTCGATGCGTCGCCGCTGATCATCGACTCGCTGCGGCAGCACACGCAGAATCTCACCGGGCTGCACCCCAACCACTATCGCCAGACCCTGCACAAGCATCGGCGGCGGTTCGCCGAAAAGCTGGAGGCGCTGCGCGCGCTCGACGACGCCGATCTCTGGGTACCCGAGTCCCGGCTGCTGGGGGGGTTCGGGTTCGACATCGAGGGTGCGCTGGTCAACATCGACACCCTGAAGTTCTACGAAGTGCTGATCGCCATGCAACTCGGGGCGGTGCTGCCCGAGCTGCGGCAGGCGACCGAGCGCAAGCTGGTGTGGGAGATCGGCTCGGGGTGGGGCGGGTTCCCGTATCAGTTCAAGAAGCTGTGCCCCAACGTGACCTACGTCATCACCGACTTCCCCGAACTGTTCCTGTTTTCGGCCACCTACCTCATGGCCGCGTTTCCCGAGGCGAAGGTGCGATTCTACGGCGAGGTCCCGCCGCAAGAGACGTTCAGCGACTGGCGCGACCTCGACTTCATCTTCCTGCCCGACACTTTTCACGCCGCGGCGCGGCCCGAGCAGGTCGATCTGCTGATCAACATGGTGTCGTTTCAAGAGATGACGACCCAGCAGGTCAGGGCCTACGTCCGCCGCGCGTTCGAGCTCGAGTGTCCCTATCTCTACAGCCTCAACCGCGACCGTTCCGGGCACAATCCCGAGCTCGGCAACGTCCGTGCAATTGTCGGGCAGTACTACTGGCCGCACGAGATCGACGTGTTGCCGGTCAGCTATACCAAGATGCTGCATGAAGACCCCGACGAGGACGACAGCGGGTACAAGCACGTGGTGGGCTGGCGGCGCGTGTCCGAGTCGGAACAGGACCAATGAGCGGCGCGCGAGTCGTCATCGGCGTACCGCTGTACAACCACGCCGACGATCTGCCGGAAACGCTGGAGTCGCTGCTGATCCAGTCGTATCGCGAGTTCCGCCTGGTGTGCGTCGACGACCAGTCGACCGATGCGACCGGCGATATCGTCCAGCGCTACGCGGCGCAGGACGCCCGCATCGTCTACACCCGGAACCCCGTCCGGCTGGGCATGATCGACAACTGGCGCCGGGCGTTCGAGCTGGCGCTGGAGGATACGCCGGACGCCGAGTACTTCGCCTGGGCCAGCGACCACGACATCTGGCACCCGCGCTGGCTGGCCACGCTGCTGGAGGTGCTCGACCGGCATCCGCGGTTGGTGTTGGCGTACCCGCGCAACCAGCGCATCGGACCCGACGGCATCCTGCACGACAAGCGTCCCTGGGAGTTCGAGACGACCGGCGTCGACGACCGGCGCATCAGATTCAAGCAGACGATGCGCCACATGTCGGCCGGCAACATGGTCTACGGACTGGGCCGCGTCGACGCGATACGCCGGGCGGGCGTGTTCCGGCGCGTGCTGGTGCCCGACCGGCTGCTGCTGATGGAACTGTCGCTGGAGGGGCAGTTCCGGCAGGTGCCGGAGATTCTCTGGTTCCGGCGCCGGTATGGACCCATCTTCAGCCTGAAGCGGCAACGCCGGGCGTTCTTTCCGAACGGCCGGCCGTTCTACGCATACGTGCCCTGGTGGATCAGTCACGCGGCGGCGCTGACCTGGATGCTCGGCGTGCGTGGAGAGCGGGCGCCGGCGATCAGCCGCTGGGCGGGGTTCCGTCTCGGGGAACGCTATCTGCGTCTGGCCGGATTGCTGCATTTGCGGCAAGAGCTCAAGCAGTTGCGGATCGATCTGTTCGAACGCGCCGCGTTTCTCAAACCGTTCTATCTCCGTGGCCGGCGGTATTACCGCGGGTTCAAGCGGCGTTCGGGTCTCGAACGGCTCGCCGGACAGTGGCGCAAGCGGTTCGGCGACACCGAGCGCAGACAGCACCTCCTGCAACGCGTGACACGCATGGTCCGCAGGGCGGCGATCAGGATCATCGACCCGCCGGCGCGGTTGTTCCTGCGCGCGGCGCGGTCACTGCCCCTGATGCGGAGCCACGTCATTCCGTGGCTCGTGCGCCCCGAGACCGACCATATTCCGGTCTGGCGTGAGGCCCACGTGGTGCACCAAACGCTACGCCGGCTCTCGAAGAGCCGCCGGCAAATCGTCGTGGGGCCCTGGATGTCCGAAGTGGGATTCGAGGTGCTGTATTGGATCCCGTTCCTGACCTGGGCGGCGCGCGAGTTCGATCTGAGTCCGGACCGGTTGGTGGTCGTGTCCCGGGGCGGCGCGGGGCCCTGGTATCGCGATCTGAGCGAGCACTACGTCGACATCTTCGACCTGATGCCTCTGGAGCAGTTCCGGCCCCGCAACGAGGCGCGCTGGCGGGACGGCGGCAATCAGAAGCAGATGGAGGTCACCGACTTCGACAACCACATTGTCGAGTTGCTCAAGGCGCGGCAGGGGCTCGAGGACGTCACGCTGCTGCATCCCTCCGTCATGTATCGCCTGCTGCGCTACTACTGGTACGAGAAGGGCGCCATCAGCCTGTTGCACAACCATACGGCGTACCGGCCGTTGCCGGCGGTCGAGGCCGGCTCGATGCTGGCCGAGTTGCCGAACGAATACGTGGCGGTCCGCTTCTACTTCCGATCGTCCTTTCCCGATACGCCAGAGAATCGTGCGTTCGTCGTCCGCCTCATCCGCATCCTGGCGCAACGCACACCGGTGGTGGTGTTGAACCCGGGTCTCAGCATGGACGAACACGAGGACTTCGACCCCGGGACCGGCATGGGGGTGCACAAGATCGACCACCTGATGACGCCGGCCACGAACCTCGCGGTCCAGAGCGCCGTGATCGCGAACGCCCGCCGGTTCGTCGGCACCTACGGCGGACTGGCGTATCTGGGACCATTCTACGGAGTGCCGTCAATCGGGCTCTTCTCTGACGACGAGGAGCTCGTGCCGGCCCATCTGGATGTGTCCAGGCGTCTGTCGCGGCACCTCGACGCGCCGCTCGTGACACTCGACGTGCGGGAGGTCGCGCTGATCGAGAGGCTGTTCGACAACATCCCGACAGCCAGCCTGGCCTGATCGACGTTCGTGACGTACCGCAACCTCCGCGGCCAACGCGCATGTGCGCCCCAGGCGTCCCGTAGGGGCAACCCTTGTGGTTGCCCAACGCGCATGTGCGCAAGCCGCGCGGTTCCGGCGTCCCGTAGGGGCAACCCTTGTGGTTGCCCCGGGTGTATAATCCCGTGCCGTTGGCTTCCAGGGACGACCGATGCAGATCGATGCAGATCCAGGTCGAACTGGTCAACATCGACACCCTGAAGTTCCACGCAGCGCTGATCGTCATACCTCTCCGAGGCGACCGCCAGGACGCTGGTGACGGTCGCGGGGGCACCCGTTTCGCCGCGCGGGTGCTGGACGCGCCAGCAGCGACGCCGTCGATGAGTGTGTACGCATGAGGGCAGGGACGTATCATCGCCACGGGCGGCATCAGAGCGTACGCCAGTTGGTGCCATGAAAATCCTGTTCTCCATGCGGCACACCGGGTCAATCCGGAACTTCGCGTCGACGGTGCACGCACTCGCCGAGCGCGGACACGACATCCATCTCGCGTTCGTCACGGCGGACAAGCTCAGCGCAGAGACCACGCTGTGGGACCTGACGAACGCCTATCCGAACATCACCCATTCCGATCCGGCTGCGAAGAACATCTACCGGTTCTGGCTGCTCCTGGCCAGAGGCGTCCGCTTCTGGACCGATTTCCTGCGTTACCTGGACCCCGCGTACCGGGACGCAGACAAGTTGCGCGAGCGGGCCGAAACCCGGCTGCCCCGGTTCCTGGTCCGCATCAGCCGCCTGCCTCTGGTCGGCTCCCCGGCCGGGCAGCGGTGCCTGGCGGCCCTGCTGCGTCAGATCGAGCGAGCGCTCCCGACCGATCCGTGGGTGGACGCGATCATCGCAGCGGAGAAACCCGACGTTGTGCTCGTGACCCCGCTCGTCGACACCGGGTCCGATCAGGTCGACTACGTCAAGAGCGCCCACGGACAGGGGCTGCGTACCGGGTTGTGCGTACTCAGTTGGGACAACCTGTCCACCAAGGGGCTCGTGCGGATTCCGCCCGACCGCGTGTATGTGTGGAACGAGGTGCAGAAGCGGGAAGCGGTCGAAATGCACGGTCTGCGGGCCGAGCAGGTGCTGGTCACCGGCGCCCCGACCTACGACCAGTGGTTCGGCCGCGCACCGAGCACCACGCGCGAAGAGTTCTGCGCCAGGGTCGGGCTGCCTCCCGACCGCCCGTTCCTGGTGTATCTGTGTTCATCCAGTTTCATCGCGCCGCACGAGGTGAAGTTCATCCAGCGCTGGGTGCAGGCGTTGCGAACGGCCCGCGGCGATGCGGCCGAATGCGTTCGCAACGCGGCCATCCTGGTGCGACCGCACCCCCAGAACCCCCAACCGTGGCACAAGTTCGATCTTGCCAGGTACGGCCACGTCGCCGTCTGGCCGGCCAGCGGCGCGAATCCGGTCGACGACGCCTCCAGGAACGACTACTACGACTCGCTGTATCACAGCGTGCTGGCGGTCGGGGTCAATACAAGCGCGCAGATCGAGGCGGGCATCGTCGGCCGGTCGGTGTTCACCATCCAGACCGACGAGCATGCCGGCACACAGGCGGGCACGCTGCACTTTCAGTATCTGCTGGAGGCCGGCGGCGGGCTGCTGCACACCGCCCGCGACTTCGACGAGCATGTCGCGCAACTGGCGCAGGGGTTCGAGACACGCCCGGAGGAGACGGCCAGGCTCCGCAGCTTCGTCGAAGCGTTCGTGCGCCCCCGGGGAATCGACGTCCCGGCCACGCCGCTGCTGGCCGACGGTATCGAAGTGCTTGGCCAGATGCCGCGTTTGTCGCCCCGGCGCACGCCGGTCTGGCTGTTCCCGCTGCGCTGGCTGCTGTTCCCGGTGGCGGCCGGGTTGAACCTGTCACGGGCGCTTGTCCGGCTGAAACGCAAGCGGCGGCGGCGGTTTCACCCGCCGACCCTCGCCGAGACCGTCCGGAAATCGCTGTTCTCCCTGCTAGACCGCCTTCTGCATTGGCGGCCGATGAGGGGGTTCGTCAAGAAGCACGTGGTCCCGCGCGTCGTGTCCCGGATGAACCCGGATCTACCGGCGGAAGAGACGATCGCCATCACGCGCTTCGTCCACCGGTTGCACAAGGACGACCGGCCGCTGGTCGTCGGCCCCTGGTTGAGCGAGGTGGGTTACGAGATTCTGTACTGGATACCGTTCCTGCGCTGGGTGACGAATTATCGGCACTTCGATCCCGAACGCCTCGTCATCGTGTCGCGCGGCGGAGTCGCCCCCTGGTACGCGGGGATCGGGGCGCGCTACATCGACCTGTTCGACTTCTACTCATCGGAGCAGCTCCGGAAGCACAACCGGCAGCGGATGAAGCGAGGTCAGATAAAGCAGCAGGCGCCGAACGCATTCGACCACGAGGTGCAAGAGCGGGTCAGGCTCGCGATCGACCGTCGGGACACCGAGATGTTCCACCCGATGTACATGTATCGGCTGTTTTATCCGTACTGGAGGCGACGGTCGTCGATCGACCTCATCGAGTCGTTCACCTTGTTCGAACGCATGCCGGCAATCGACCTGCCCGACGTGACGGCCCGGCTCCCCGACGACTACGTCGCCGTGCGGTTCTATTTCAACCGCGCGTTTCCGGAGACCGGCAAGAACGTGGATTTCGTGCGCCGGCTGCTGACCCGGGTCACCCGGACCACCGATGTGGTGCTGCTCAATCCCGGGTTGAAGTTCGACAATCACGTGGATCTCCAGCCCGATGTGTCGCGCAGGGTGCACAGCATCGACACCCTGCTGGAGCCGAAGAACAACCTGGCGGTTCAGACTCAGGTGATCAGCCGGGCAAGCGCCTACATCGGCAACTACGGCGGGTTGTCCTATATCGCACCCTTTTACGGAGTCCGATCACTGGCGTTCTATTCGAATCCGGAGCAAGTGGCGCCCCACCACCGGGACCTGATGTACCACGTGGCGGCCAAACTGCAACACGAGTCGTTCATCGCGCTCGACGTCAGCTCGCTCGACCTCCTGAGCATGATCGCGCGATGAAGATATTCTTCTCCATGCGGCACGCCGGGGCCATCCGGAACTTCGCGTCGACGGTGCGCGCGCTCGCCGAGCGCGGGCATCACGTCCATCTCGCGTTCATCACGGCGGACAAGCTCGGCGCAGAGACTGCGCTGTGGGACCTGACGGACGCCTATCCGAACATCACCCATTCCGATCCGTCCCGAAAAAAGATCTACCGGTTCTGGCTGCTCCTGGCCAGAGGCGTCCGTTTCTGGACCGATTTCCTGCGTTACCTGGACCCCGCGTACCGGGACGCAGACAAGTTGCGCGAGCGGGCAGACGACCGGCTGCCCCGGTTCCTGGTCCGCGTCAGCCGCCTGCCGCTGGTCGGCACCCCGGCCGGGCGGCGGTGCCTCGCGGCCCTGCTGCGTCAGATCGAGCGAGCGCTCCCGGTTGATCCGTGGGTGGACTCGATGATCGCAGAACAGGATCCCGACATGGTGCTGGTGACCCCGCTCGTCGACCTCGGGTCCGATCAGGTCGACTACGTCAAGAGCGCCCGCGCACGGGGCATCCACACCGGGTTGTGCGTGCACAGTTGGGACAACCTGTCCAACAAGGGACATGTCCGGATTCCGCCCGACCGCGTGTATGTGTGGAACGAGGTGCAGAAGCGGGAAGCGGTCGAAATGCACGGTCTGCGGGCCGAGCAGGTGCTGGTCACCGGCGCCCCGACCTACGATCAGTGGTTCGGCCGCACCCCGAGCACCACGCGCGAAGAGTTCTGCGCCAGGGTCGGGCTGCCTCCCGACCGCCCGTTCCTGGTGTATCTGTGTTCATCCGGATTCATCGCGCCGAACGAGGCAGAGTTCATTCAGCGCTGGGTGCAGGCGTTGCGAACGGCCCGCGGCGATGCGGCCGAATGCGTCCGCAACGCGGCCATTCTGGTGCGGCCGCACCCCCAGAACCTTCAACCGTGGCACAAGTTCGATTTTGCCAAGTACGACCACGTCGCCGTCTGGCCGACCAACGGCGCGAATCCGGTCGACGACGCCTCCAAGAACGACTACTACGACTCGCTGTATCACAGCGTGCTGGCGGTCGGGGTCAATACAAGCGCGCAGATCGAGGCGGGCATCGTCGGCCGGCCGGTGTTCACCATCCAGACCGACGAGCATGCCGACACACAGGCGGGCACGCTGCACTTTCGATATCTGCTGGAGGCCGGCGGCGGGCTGCTGCACACCGCCCGCGACTTCGACGAACATGTCGCGCAACTGGCGCAGGGGTTCGAGACACGCCCGGAGGAGGCGGCCAGGCTCCGCAGCTTCGTCGAAGCGTTCGTGCGCCCCCGGGGAATCGACGTCCCGGCCACGCCGCTGCTGGCCGACGGTATCGAAGAGCTTGGCCCGATGCCGCGTCCGTCGCCCCGGCGCACGCCGGTCTGGCTGTTCCCGCTGCGCTGGCTGCTGTTCCCGGTGGCGGCCGGGTTGAACCTGTTACGGGAGTTTGCCCGGCTGAAGCACAAACGGCAGCGGAACCTGCGCCCGCTGACCGTCGTCGGGGCCATCCTGAAACCGTTGTTCGCCGTGCTCGACCTCTTCCTGCGCTGGCGGCCCATGAAGTCGTTCGTCAAGAAGTACGTGGTCCCGCGCGTCCTGCCCCGGATGAATCCGAATCTGCCAACGGAAGAGATGATCGCCATCCCGCGCGTCGTCCACCGGTTGCACAAGGACGACCGGCCGCTGGTCGTCGGCCCCTGGTTGAGCGAGGTGGGTTACGAGATTCTGTACTGGATACCGTTCCTGCGCTGGGTGACGAATTATCGGCACTTCGATGCCGAACGCCTCGTCATCGTGTCGCGCGGCGGAGTCGCCCCCTGGTACGAGGGGATCGGGGCGCGCTACATCGACCTGTTCGACTTCTACACCCCGCAGCAGATCCGCCAGCGCCACCGCGAGCGGATGGACCAGGATCAGATGAAGCAGAAGCAGACCCCGTTCGACCGCGACGTGCTCAAGCTGGTCAGGCTGGCGATCGCCTGCCGGGACGCCGAGACGTTCCACCCGATGTTCATGTATCGGTTGTTCTACCCGTACTGGAATAGCCGCGCGTCGATCAACCTCATCGAGTCGTTCACGTTGTTCGAACAGATGCCGGCAATCGACCTGCCCGGTGTGGCGGCCCGGCTCCCCGAGAACTACGTCGCGGTCAGGTTCTACTACAACAGCGCGTTTCCGGAGACCAGCGAGAACGTGGATTTCGTGCGCCGGCTGCTGACCCGGGTCACCCGGACCACCGATGTGGTGCTGCTCAATCCCGGGTTACAGTTCGACAATCACGTGGATCTCCAGCCCGATGTGTCGCGCAGGGTGCACAGCATCGACACCCTGCTGGAGCCGAAGAACAACCTGGCGGTCCAGACTCAGGTGATCAGCCGGGCAAGCGCCTACATCGGCAACTACGGCGGGTTGTCCTATATCGCGCCGTTCTACGGGGTGCGGTCGCTGGCGTTCTATTCGAGTCCGGAGCACGTGGCGCCCCACCACCTCGACCTGATGTGCCGCGTGGCCGCCGGACTGCGGCACGGTTCGTTCGTCGCGCTCGACGTCAACTCGCTCGACCTCCTGAGCATGGTCATGGAGGGAGATCCATGATCTGTTCGACACGGTCCCTCACGCCGGCATCAGCAGCCGGATAGCCAGCGCACCGGCCCCGGCAGCCGGTCACCGCGCGCGCCATTTCCGGAACGCCGCGCGGTTGGTCTTGTAGGACTGCCAGAAAACTATCCGGTAATGATATAGCTGGCGGCGCAGCCACTTGCGGACGGGCGTCGGGCGCCATTTCCGGAAGGCCTTGCGTTTGGTCTTGTAGTAGCGCCAGAGGGCCAGGTGGATCTTGTCGTACTGCCAAGCTGCCAAATCGAACGAGAATTGGCGCCGCTTGCCCGCTGGTCGGATACTGGTCAGTTCCTGCCGGAGGTACATCAGGCCGGCCATCCACAGATAGACTCCCCCCAGACGGAACCCGGCCCAGCGGCCGATCGCCGGCGCCCGTTCTGCACGGACGCCGAGCAACCAGGTGAGCGCGGCCGCGTGACCGATCCACCAGGGAACGTATGTGTAGAGCGGCCGACCGCGCGGAAAAAACGCCCGGTATTGCCGCTGCAGGCTGAACGCGTGCCCGTATACGCGTCGGAACCAGAGCACTTCCGGCACCTGCCGGAACTGCCCCTCCAGCGCCAGTTCCATCATCAGCAACCGGTCCGGCACCAGCACGCGCCGGAACACGCCGGCCCGGCGTATCGCGTCGACGCGGCCCAGCCCGTAGACCATGTTGCCGGCCGACATATGGCGCATCGTCCGCTTGAACCTGACCCGCCAGTCGTCGACACCGGCCGTGTCGAACTCCCAGGGTCGCCTGGTATACAAGGTCCCGTCGGGCTCGATGCGCCGGTTGCGCGGGTACGCCAGCACCACCCGCGGGTGCCGGTCGAGCACCTCCGTCAGCGTGGCCAGCCACCCGGGTTCCCAGATGTCGTGGTCGCTGGCCCAGGCGAAATACTCGGCCTCCGGCGCATACTCCAGCGCCAGGTCGAACACCCGCCGCCAGTTGTCGATCATGCCCAACCGAGCCGGGTTGCGGGTGTAGACGATGCGGTCGTCCTGCGCCGCATACCGCCGGACCATGTCGGCGGTCCCATCGGTCGACTGGTCGTCGACGCAGACCAGCCGGAATTCGCGACAGGACTGGTTCAGCAGCGACTCCAGCGCTTCCGGCAGATCGTCGGCATGGTTGTACAGCGGCACACCGATCACGACCCGCGGTACGTTCATTGGGCGTGACACGACTCAGACACGCGACGCTACCGCGAGGCGCCGCTCATTCGGGCGCCGGCGCCGTCCCAGCGGTGCGCCTTGACCTTTCACCCGTCATCTCCCCGCGGTTCCGGCACCCGGCCCTGACCCGATATCCTACGACACGCTGCAAGAAGCCAGCGAGTTGCGGACTCCCGTGTGCACTGCCGGCCGCTATACTAGTCGCCCGTCGTCGTGGCGGGTCGCTCGTCAGTCACCGAGCTGTCCGCCAGGCGGCGCCGTGACGTGACATGGATGCCGGCACCGCCGAATGGCGTCCGCGGAAGGGCAACGTCAGTGCTTTACCTGCTCCGGCGCTTGCGCATACATATGCTTCGCCTGCTGGGTCTCGTCTCGAAGCGCGACCTGCTGGCGCTGGAGACACGACTTGACACGCTGATCGGTGAATTCGACCGTCAGACCGAACTGCTGGCGCACGCCAATCTCCGAGTGTCCTCGGCCGCCCGGGAGCTTGAAACGATTCGCCGCCGGTTAGGCACCCGCGGCCGGTTGACCCGCATCGAACGCAACCTGCACGCGCTGCTCCGCCGGCAGTTCGTGGACCAGAAGAGGCAACCCATTCGGCAACGAATCCTGGCGCAACGGTTCCGCGTCCTTTCGCAGAACGAGGAAGACGGCATCACGCTCGCATTGATCAACCTCGCGGGGACGACCAACCGGCGCTTTCTGGATCTTGGGTCCGGCGCTCACGGCGGGAACACCGGATTCCTGGCGGAGACCTGCGGCTGGACCGGGTTGATGGTCGACGGCCTCGCAAGATGCGCTGTGCAGATTGCCGCCAGGTTTGCGCGCGACGGCGTCGACACGAAGCAGTTCTGGCTTACCCGCGACAACGTGAACCAGTTGGCGCGCGATTACCGTCTGGACGGCGAGATCGACCTCCTGAGCCTGGACATCGCCGGCAACGATTACTGGATGTGGCGTTCGCTGGAGGCCTGTTCGCCGCGGATAGTAATTCTCACGTTCAACGAAGCGTTCGGCGCCGAACGGGCGGTGACGGTGCAATATGATCCCGCGTTTGACAGGGCGGCATTCAAGGACCTGGCTCATTCGTTCTACGGGGCGTCGCTGGCGGCGTTCGAGCAGCTCGGGCGCGAAAAGGGCTACCGGCTGGTAGTCGTGGAACCGAAGGGAGTGAAGGCGTATCTGTTGCGAAACGATGTGGCGCCGGAGATTCCCGCGTCGACCGCCCGCGCCCTCCATCCGCAGCCCGGGGCTGATGCGCAACCGCTGTTCGATCGGCTCGCCGAGGCGGGATTGCCGCTGGTTGACGTCGCGTCCACGGAAGGGAACGGTTGATGCTCGAGCTTGCCGCGCGCCTGCGCACGCGGGTGCTTCAGTTGTTCGGCCTCGCCTCGAAGCGCGACCTGCGGGCGCTGGAGAAGCGGCTTGACACGCTGAGCGGAAAATTCCGCCGACAGACCGTTCTGCTTGAACGAACCGACGCCGGCATGGGCGAGGCGACCCTGGAGCTCGAACATGTGCGCGGCCTGCTGAGCACCCGCGGTGGCGGGTTGAGCCATATCGAGCGTAACATCCACGCCTTGATCCGCCGGCAGTTCGTCGACCACACGACGCTGCCGTTTCCGCACGGTATTCTGGCGCAACGGTTCCACATCCTTTCGCAAAACGAGGAGGATGGCATCACACTCGCCTTGATCAATCTGGTGGGCGCAACCAACCGGCGCTTTCTGGATTTGGGGTGCGGCACGAACGGCGGCAACACCGGCTTCCTCGTCGAGACGTTCGGCTGGACCGGGTTGATGGTCGACGGCAGTGCGGAATGCGTTGCGCGAGTTGCGCGCAGGTTCGCACGATACGGAGTCGACACGAAGGCTGTCTGGATTACCCGTGACAACGTGAATCAGTTGGCGCGCGATCACCATCTGGAAGGCGAAATCGACATCCTGAGCCTGGACCTCGACGGCAACGACTACTGGGTCTGGAAGGCGATCGAGGCCTGCTCGCCGCGGATAGTGATTCTCGAGTTCAACCACGAGTTCGGCGCCGAGCGGGCGGTGACGGTGCCGTATGACACCGCATTCACGCGGGACAAGGCGGATCCTGCTACCAGGTATTACTACGGAGCATCGCTGCCGGCGTTCGAGCAGCTTGGACGGGAAAAGGGCTACCGGTTGATCATGGTGGAACCGAGTGGGGTGAACGCCTATCTGTTGCGGAACGATGTGGCGCCTGAGATCCCGGCATCGCCCGCCCGTACCCTTCATCCTGACCCCAACGCCGACGCACAACCGTTGTTCGAACGAATGGCGGAGGCCGGGTTGCCGCTGATCGAAGTGACGTCCGCGGAATGACAACGTGAATTCGTAAAGGGCCTGGAGCGTTGCGCCCGGGTCGACCTGATCAACGATGGTGACGGCCGCCGCGGCCGTAACGGTGTGGAGGACCTGTGATCAAGGTGTACCGGCGGGTGCGTCAATGGGTGCTGCGGCTGCTCGGGGTCGCCTCGCACGAAGAGATCGCCGATCTGCGCCGCGAACTGCGGACCCAGGCGCGCGGGCAGGCCAAGGTGCTGAAGAGCCAGGCCCAGGTGCTGGCGCGACTGCTCCGGGTGCTGGAAAAATCCAATGTGCAGGGCCGCAGGCTGAAGCTGATAAAGCACCAGCTCGGTACGTCCAGTCGCGGCCTGGAGGGGCGGCTGCGCCACGTCGAGCGCAACGTGCACGCGCTGATCCGGAACGAATACGTCGATCAGGCGGCGCTGCCGTTTCCCCACAACGTCCTGTCGCAGCGTTTCCACATCCGGTCGCAGAACGAAGAAGACGGCATCACGCTGGCGCTGATCACGTTGGTGGGATCTGGCACGCAGCGATTCGTCGATCTTGGCGCCGGCACCAACGGTGGCAACTGCGGGTTTCTGGCCGACACCTGCGGCTGGACGGGGCTCATGGTCGACGGCAGCGCGGCGCGAGCGGCGCGGCTCGCCGCCCGGTACAGGCAGTTCGGGGTGGCGGCCAGGCAAGCCTGGATCACGACCGACAACGTCAATGCACTCGTGCGCGACAACGGGATGTCCGGCGAGATCGACGTGTTGAGTCTGGACGTCGACGGTAACGACTACTGGATCTGGCAACGGCTTGACGCCTGCTCGCCCCGCATCGTCATACTCGAGTTCAACCCGGCGTTCGGCGCCGAGCAGTCGGTCACCGTGCAATACGATCCGGCGTTCGACCGGGCAAACTTCAAGGCGGTCACCTGGCAGTACTACGGGGCCTCGCTGGCCGCGTTCGTGCGGCTGGGCCGTGAGAAGGGCTACCGGCTGGTGCTGGTCGAGCCGCGCGGCCAGAACGCCTACTTCCTGCGGAACGACGTGGGGACCGACATCCCTGAGGCGTCGCCGGCCACACTCCATCCTGACCCCACGCTGGATCCGCAGCCGCTGTTCGATCAGATCGCCGCCGCGGGCCTGCCGCTCGTCGATCTGGACCACCCGGACGGCGCACCGGATGAACAACGAAGCGCCTGACGTTCCCCAACTCGGAGAATTCCAGGGTCACACCGCGCCAGGAGCAACTTGCAGCCGGGGCAGGTAGAACGGAGATCCCGGTATAATCAGCCACTGTTTCAGGGCCGATTGGAAAGGTAGGCATGCCCCTGAGTAGCAATGACTGGGATGAAGCCCGCGTCGAGCAAGAGGTGCAGTACGCCAAGAAAGAGCTCGGCCTCTTGCGCTACCGTCTGCAGAACCTGCCACCGGCCACGCGCGCCAGGGTGCAGTCGGTCTTCATGCAACGGCTGATCGCTGAAACGCTCGCGGTCGAAACGCCGCTCGGACCCCTGTCGTTCGTTCTGCTCGGAAGGAATTCAGGCACCAGGGCCATGTCGCTGCTCACGAAGCAGCCGGACACGATCGCATGGATCGACGCGTTCAGACCGAACAGCGTGTTCTGGGACGTGGGCGCGAACATCGGAGTCTACAGCCTGTATGCCGGCCTTCGTCCCGGCACGAGGATCGTCGCATTCGAGCCGGCCGGCATCAACTATTTTCTGCTGGCCGCCAACGTCGAAGCGAACAATCTGGACAAGCAAGTGGATTGCCTGCTTGTCGGCCTCGGCAACGAGAGAGCGATCGCACGTCTCGAAGTTTCACAGTTTGTGCCCGCACAGTCGTTCAGCTTTCGTGGGAAGAAGAACAAGCCGTACCCGGGCCGACAGGCCGCGTTGATGGTATCGATGGATCAACTCATCGAGGATTTCGGCCTGGAGTGTCCCAACTACATCAAGATCGATGTGCCTGGGCTGACCGAGGAGATCGTGGCCGGCGGTGCGCAGACGCTGCAACGGAGCGACGTGCGCGAGGTGCACATCGAGTATTCCCCGGAAGGGAAAGTTGGGCCACTCGTCGTGGAGAGGCTGGAGCGCGCTGGCTTTGTCGCCTCCCGCCGGCACCCGCACGGCGGCACCGGCGACACGACGTTTACGAGGCCATAGGCGCGACTGTCATCCTGGCAGCCCGTGGTGAAAGCCCCGCTGCATTCGATTGGCGCCGAAACCCGCCGATCCGCGTGGACATCTGCGGATCGACGTTGCATCCCGCGTGGCGGCGCCGTCAGCACCGAAAGCGCAAGATGGCGTCCGTTACCCGCGCCTGTTCCGTCCAGGTCAGGTCGGCGAACAGCGGCAGGCGGACCAGTCGTTCGGTGGCCCACTCGGTCACCGGGCAGTCTCCCGGCCGGCCGCCCAGCTCGGCCCCCATCTTCGACAGATGCAGCGGCTGGTAGTGGAACACGGCCAGAATGCCCGAGCGCCCAAGATGCGTGATGAGCCGTTCCCGGGCCTCGGGCGACGGCAGAATCATGTGGAACAGATGGAACGAGTGACCGCATCGCTCGGGTACGACCGGCAGGCGGACCTCGTTCTCGTGAGCCCAGTCCTCCAGATTCTCGGCATAGCGTAACCAGATGCGCCGGCGCGCCGCCTGAATCTGTTCACGCCGTTCGAGCTGGCCGAGCAGCAGCGCGGCGAGGACGTCGGCCGGCAGATAGCTGGAGCCGCGGTCAACCCAGGTGTATCTGTCGACCTGCCCTTGCAGGAACCGCTGGCGGTCGGTCCCCTTCTCGCGCAGGATCTCGGCACGCTCGATATATTGCGGGTCGTTGATGACCAGCGCACCGCCTTCGCCGCAGGTGACATTCTTGGTCTCGTGAAAGCTCTGCGCCGCCAGACAGCCAAATGTCCCCATCGGCCGGCCGTCGTAGGTCCCGAACAGCCCGTGCGCGTTGTCTTCCACGATGGCCAGACCGTGCCGGCTCGCCAGCGCCTGCAGCGGCTCCATGTCGCAGGCGACCCCGCCATAGTGCAGCGCCACGATTGCCCTGGTCCGCGCCGTGATCAGCGATTCGAGCCGGGTCTCGTCCAGGTTGAGCGTGTCCCGGCGCACGTCGGCGAACCGCGGCCGGCCGCCGTGCAGCCGGAACGCGTTCGCCGTCGAGACGAAGGCGAACGACGGCACGATGACCTCGTCGTCCGGTCCGATGTCGAGCAACAGGGCCGACATCTCGAGGGCATGCGTGCAGGAGGTCGTCAGCAGCACCTTCGACGCCCCGAGCAGACGTTCCAGCAGCGCCGAGGTGCGCGCGGTGAACGGACCGTCCCCCGAGAGGCGGCCGTTTGACAGCGCCTCGGCCAGATAGGTCCGCTCCGGGTCGCCGACCGATGCCCTGTTGAACGGGATGTCCATGCCGGTCATCACTTCGCGCCGGACGAGCCGGCGAACCACCGATGGAACCACAACGCCGTGTCGTCGTTCAGGAAACCGCACCGCTCGTAGGTGCGCTGCGCCGGCCGGTTGCCCCCTTGACTGACCACCGTGACGACGGCGGCATCGTGCTCGGCAAACCACCGCTGGGCCGCTCGCACGAGCCGGCCGGCGCCCCCCTGCCGCCGAACCTCAGGCGCCAACCCGACCAACCCAATTCGTCCGCGGCGCCCAGAGTCGAGATGACAGGTCAGATACCCATCGGCGGCGCCGTTGGGTGCGTAGACGAATACCGCATCCGCACGTCCCTCGCAACTGCTTTTGATCCAGATCTCGTACAACGACGCACAGCGGTCTCGAGGGAAACCGGGGTCGTTGTAGAAGCGGGTCATCCGATGGACGTCACCAGCAATGGCGCAGAGTCGGTCGACATCGCCCGCCAGAGCCGGACGCACCCCGCTCTCACCGCCGTCCGGCGGCGGCAGGTGCGCGGGCAGCCACTTGAACGTCACGCGAACGTCGACCAGCCGGAATCCGCCGTCCTCGACCAGCCGGACCGCCGCCCACTGCGACGCCGGCACCAGGCAATAGAGGCACTCGATACGCTCGGCGCGGCACCAGACCTCGATGGCCTGCAGTGCGGCGGCATCCCGCGGCGCAGCGTTGACCGCGGCAATCCGGCGACCGAAAAATGCAGAGTCCCAGTCGAGAAACGTACAGGGGTCGGGCCCGGCGCCGGTCCTGGCCGCCGCTGACGCTGACCCCATGACAGTCGACTGGTTCGGCATGCGTCCGATCCGCTAGTCCGTTAATCAGTGGTCGTCGCCCGCACGGTGTAGGCCGGGCGATTCATCACCCGGAAGTGCATGCGCGCCAGATACTCACCGATGATGCCGAGCGCGAAAAGCTGCGCGCCGGCGAAGATCGCGATGATCGCGGCCAGAAAGGTGAAACCGGGCACACCGCCGCCGCGGACCAGGTAGTTGCCGACGACGAAGACGGCGACGCCGACACCGAACACGGCGCTGGTGAACCCGACCAGGGTGGCCATCTGCAGCGGCAACGCACTGTAGCCGGTCAACATGTTGAACCCGTGCCGGACCAGCGTGCGCAAGCGATACCCCGACGTTCCGGCGTGGCGCGGGTCGTGCCGCACCGCGACGCTGCCGAAGCGGGTGGTGCTCCAGCTCAGCAGGACGTCGATCGACAGAAACGGGCTCTGGTAGCCGGCGAACGCGTCGCGCAGCACCGTCCGAAAAAGACGAAACGCGCTCGAGTCGGCGGCCGAATGCACCTCCATCGCATGCTTGAGCACCAGTTTCGTGCAGCGTGACGCGAAGGTCCTGAGCCATCCGTGCCGCGCCCGCGCCAGCACGCCGTAGACGACGTCGCATCCTTCGTCGGCCTTGGCCAGCAGGCGGGAGATCTCTTCCGGCGGATGCTGGAGATCGTCGTCCATCGTCACGACGAACTCGTGGCGCGCCGCTCTGATGCCGCACAACAGGGCGTTGTGCTGGCCGTAGTTGCGCATGAGGTCGATGCCGCAGACGACATCCGATTGTTGCGCCAGCGCCTCGATGCGGTTCCAACTGTCGTCATGACTGCCGTCGTTGATCAGGATGATCTCGAAGCGCCGCCCGCCCGCGCGCAGCGCCGCGGTGAGACGGTCGACCAGCAAGTCGACAGTGGCAGCGCCGTTGTAGATCGGGACAACGACAGACAGCGAGTTGCGCTCAGACATCGGGAGAATGGGTGCTGGCATGCGAGACGTCAGCGGTAACAGGGCAGCCCGAGATCCTGGCGCTCGGCGGCAGGATCCCGTCGCGCGTCCACAAATATCAGAAAAGACCGCTCCTCTCCAAACGTCGATTCCGCCGCCAGCCTGTATCTGGTCTGGACGTAATCGTAAATCAGCGGATACCGCTTTCTGAAGTCTTCCAGGAGGTCCCGGCGCCCCAGGATGATCGGGACCGACTGGCGCTGCATGCGTTCAATCGTCAGGCGCTGGTCGGCAACCGATGAATGGTATCCGCCGTGGAGGTAGACCTGACCGCCGGCGAACCCCCGTTCGGCGTAGTAGAACACGTCCGGTGAGAACCAGGTCACGAGGACCCGGTCCGACGGCGCCGTGCAGTCGCGCACGTAACGGGTGAGCGCGCGCAGACCGGTGCTCCCCGGCGGGGCCCACCAGTCGATTGGACGACCGCGCAGCCCGCGATTCACGACGCCGAGCTGCTCCCACACGCCGGCCGGCCCCCCAAGAGCACCGGACTTCACTATCTGCCAGTTGGTTTCGCCGTACGCCCACACACTCCAGCATGTGACCAGGAAAACGCTGACCATCCCCGCTCGTTTCAGTCGCGCGAGGACAGGCGTCCCGCCCGGATCACCGAGCCGGTGCGCGAGCCACGCCGCCAGCACGAACGTAGGCGCCGCAACGTCGGGGAGTCGCGAGTCCGGCGACCCCCTGACGAGGGTGTGCGAGATAACGTAGCAGAGGATGGCCGCGGCAGCGACGACGGCCGCCTCGGGGCGCGCCACGCGTCCCGACCACCAGTCGGCGCCGATCCAGCCGAGCGCGACGACCGGTACGAACATCGTCAGATAGTAGAACCAGGCCAGCGCGTTCCGCGGGGTGAGCACCCCGGGCAAGAAGGCCCGGAGTCGCAGCACGACCACCCGGCGTTCGAGCCACTGGTCCCATGGCTCGGGGACCAGCCGGAACGACCCGCGTTCGATGCCCGCGGTGTCCTCGACCAGGCGGTCCTCGACGAGCGCGCGCACGGTCGCAGACTCGTGATCGGTGAGGACGTAACTCCAGGTCCGACCCTCCACTTCCCGTCGCACGCCTGCGGTGAGCCCGTAGCGCACTTCCCGCTCCCGCCGCGCGGCGTCATCCGTCCCCTCGGTCCAGCGCACGTTGACCAGACGTTCGGGAGCGGGCGCCACTACCCAGAGGGGCGCCGAGCGGTCGATCCGGAACGCCACCGGGTCGATCAAAAAGGATGGCAGGAACGAGGCAATCATGCGCGCTTGCGGTCCGGACCCGGCGGCGTACGATACCAGACCTGTCGTCATCTGGACGAAGACCAGGAAGGGGAGTAACAGGCCAACGGTGACACCGGTATACAGGCCCAGCCGGCGCCAGAAGTGCGCGTCGCCCCACTCACGGAGAATCAGGAAACAGACCATCATGACCGCGATGTAGACACCGTGGTCGTGGCGCAGGAGAAAGGCTACCGTGGTCAAGGCGGCCATCAGACTCACGTTCAGCCGACTGCCACGTCGCGCGTACAACCAGGCCAAGCCGATCGCCGAAACGTACAGGAAGACTTTCGGATAGCTGTGCAGCCGAGGGTAGGCGAAGACCGTCAGCAGGGCGGCGCCGGCCGCGAGCCAGCGCGAGCCGGATAGCCGTGCCGAGACATGAAACACGAGCATCGTGCCGAACGCGACGAACGAGATGGTCAAAAGGGCTTCGCCGAACAGGTTGTAGCCAAACACGAGCTGTGCCGCGCTCGACAGGTAGTTCTGGAGAAAGAACCCGGCGTCGAAGAAATCCTGTATCGGCACATCGCCCAGCAGGATCTGCCGAGCGCGGGAAAGGTGCTGGAAGTGATCGTTCGGGAATTCCACGGTGAGCCAGCGGAAGAGGAAGGCGCCGGCGAACACCCCGAGATCCAGGATGCCGAGGGGGACCCTCCCGAATCCGAACGATCTGGCATGCCCGTCGCGTGTGCTGGATTCCATCGACCTCGATCAGTCCGCGGCCCCTGGCTCGGGTGCGAGGCCTCGATGTCTGCAACGCCGCTACGCCGCCCTCACAGGGGGCTGGCGACACAAAGCAGATAGGTATGAAAGATGGTAAATCGCTCGACACGCTCGACACGCAACGCCCGCCCGAGCGCCGTCAGCAATTCGGTGTCGGTGCGCGGGTGCGACCCGCGGTCCAACCCCCACAACAGCCGGCTCACCGCCGATTCCGGGCGCTTGAGCGCGTCCACGAAGATGACCTGCCGGCGTACCACCCGCGCGAACTCGCGCATCATTCCGACGAGTTGGTCGTCGGTCAGGTGGTGCGCCACGTCGACACAGACGACGTAGTCGACACCGCGATCCCGCACCGCCAGATGTGGCGCATCGGCGAGCATCGCGAACGAGCGGCTGCCCTTCGCCAGAAAGCCGTCCAGTTTGACCGGGTCGTTGTCCAGCCAGATGTAACTGGCTTTGCCCCGGACGACGCGCCGCAGATTCCCTGTGCCGGCCCCGACATCGAGCACGGTCGCCGGCGTCTCGGTCGGCAGACACTGGGCAACGCGACCGGAAACCTCAGCGTATCCCGCCCCGCGTTGAATCCAATCGTATACCAGCGGATGGGCCGCGACGCGATGCAACAGGCGTACGGGCATCGGGGGTTACACCCCGTACCGGCGACGGAAGGGCCACACTCGCGGCGGCACGTCGCCCGTAAACCTGCTGCGCGCCAAGATCACCGCGTGCGCCATTTCCGGAACGCCTCGCGGTTGGTCTTGTAGTACTGCCAGACAACCATGGCGAAAACGGTAACACGGTCGCCGCCATCGCAACAGCTTTCGACCGATATCGCGACCATCCAATACAATGGGCGCAATGTCGATTCTTCGCCGCCTCAGTCCACTCGCGCCATGGAACCTGATGCGCACGCTGGACGAAATACGCGGGCTCCCGGCGCACCGGACGCAGGTGCAGCGAGAACTGATGTCGCTGACGAAGCACGCGACGCAGATGGCGACCGAACGAAAGAAGCTTCACCAGGAGTTGAAAGCGCTGAAGAACCTGATGCTGACCGAGCGCACGGAGGTCCGGCAAGAGTTGACGGCATTGACGAAGCAACTGCGGAAACAGGGTGCCAAGAGGCAGAAGGAACTGGCGCGGATCGTAGCTCGGGTTGAGCAGTTCCAGGCC
Source organism: Vicinamibacterales bacterium (assembly GCA_965220695.1). Taxonomy (GTDB): domain Bacteria; phylum Acidobacteriota; class Vicinamibacteria; order Vicinamibacterales; family UBA8438; genus UBA9620. Next base: position 4,142,719 of record OZ244838.1, read on the forward strand.
GTACACAAGAGTGACGCCGGACCCACGCGGCCACTCAAGACCGCGCTGAAGCAGATGGACCATGCGCGCGCATTCGCCCATGTGCAGGCTGTCGTTGCCGCAGCGTCCCTGGCGTCAGATCCCTGTCCTCACATCGTGCTCGACGACCTGCTCCCCGACGACGCCTACGACGCGCTGGTCGCGGCGATCCCACCGCCGCTGTTCTTTGAACACCTGGCCGTCAATCAGCAGGATCTGAAGATTCCCTTCAAGTTCACCCCGCGCTACCAGCGGGAGGTCTGGCAAGCGTTTCAGGACCGCATCGTCATGGGTGCGCTCGTACCGGCGCTGACCGACAAGTTCCAGAACGACCTCGATCTCCTTGTGCGCACCAACTGGCCCGGCGAATTCGACTCGATGGCCGACGCGGGCGTCAGCTTGGACCTGGTTGCCGGACGGGTCATGCGTCGTCGACCAGGCTACGAGATCAAGCCGCACCGCGATCCGCGCTGGTCGTTTCTAACGTGTATCCTGTATCTGACCAGACGCGATGACCGGCAGCTCTACGGCACACAACTGTGCCGGCTGCAGCAGGAACAGGAATCCCCCTCAAAGTCCCCGCTCTGGATCGACGAGCGCAAAGTCGAGGTAGTGCGAGAGGTGGCCGGTCGGCCAAACAGCGCCGTTGTGTTTCTCAACTCGACCGGCGCCCACCGCGCAGCGATTCCAGCCGATGCCCCCCCTGAAACCGACCGTTATATCTACCAGGTGCGATTCGGACCGGAACGCTCCGTCCGTGATGCGCTGATCGCGCGCCTGCCGCCGGAGACCGCGCAGCGCTGGATCGTGAAGAGCCCGAACAAGACCTTTAAGCGTTAGAAGCCACAGGTCAGCATGCATCTGGGCACACTCCGCTACCCTGTGTGACATGAACAGCGTTGGCGCCTTGGTGAAGCGCATCGGCCGGCAAGGCATACCCTCTGGATTCCCGAGAGTCCCTCTCGGCATCCTGGACCTCGGGGTGTTCGCCGGCACCTTTCTCTTTCGTTGGCTCACCGTTGACTTCGCGAACGATCACTTCATGCACCTGTCGCGCGCCCGGCAGATCCTGCTGGGCGATGTGCCGATCCGCGACTTCTTCGACGCCGGGTTCTTTCTCCAGAACTACCTGTCGAGCGCGGCCCAGCTCCTGTTTGGCTATGACCTGTTCGGCGAGGCCGTCCTGACCATCTCGTTCATCGCATTCGGCACGATGCTCGTGTTTCATCTCTCGGCGCAGCTCTCCGGCTCGCGCTGGATCGCTGGCAGCACCGCGCTGCTGACGCTTTTCGCCTTCCCGCGGTTGTACAGCTATCCCAAGGTTTTCCTGTACGTCGCGGCGATCGGGCTGGCCTGGGTGTACGCGCACCGCGGCAGCCGGTGGCACGTGAGTCTGATGGCCACCTTGACCGCCCTGGCGTTTCTCCTGCGCCACGACCACGGCGTCTACATCGCGGTCATGATGGTCTGTTTCCTGGGTCTGCGCGAGTGGGGCGGCGCGCAACTCTGGCGACGATTGGGACTGTATGCGGGCGTCACGTTTGGCCTGTTGCTTCCTTATCTGATCTTCGTCCAGACGACGACCGGGCTGGTGTCGTATGCCGCCGGCTCGGGATCGCAAGCACAAACGACGACCTTGGTGCTGGCGTCCCTCCAGATCACACCGCTGCCTTTCAAGGTCGACCGCTCGGCTCCCCTGTGGGTGGTCGCGCCCCCTGACGAACGGCGGGTCAACGTGCGCTGGACCGAGGAGGCGACAGACACCGCGCGGCGGGATCGAGAAGCGCGTTTCGGGCTCACAGCGGGCGCCCATGTGGAGGATCGGACCTGGAGTTATGTCCTGACCGATCACGCGACCGGGAATCTGCGCGCGCTCATCCAGGATCCAATTGTCGACGACACCGCGGGCATCGATCGCGGGACGTTCCAGGTGCTGCCCGAGCGCTGGGAGAGTTGGCTCAAGCGCAAGCTCTTCGTGCTGCGACTCAGCCTCGCCCCGGGAGTGTTCACCGCGCAGAACGCGCTGGCCTGGTTCTACTACCTGACGATGCTCGTGCCGGTCGTCGCGCTTGGGTGGGTCGGCGCCGCCTGGTGGTCGGGACGCGTGGCACGACCCGAGGCCGCCGTGGTCGCGGCTGCGGCCATCCTGTGCTTCATCATCTCGCACACCCTCATCCGCGGGTCGCCGGACTCGCGTCTGGCCGACGTGGCGGCGCCGACGTTCGTGCTCGCGGCGTGGCTCGCGCGCCGTCGCGACGGCCCGAGGGGATCGCTTGTCCACGCGCGCCTCGCTCGGGCTGGTATCGTCAGCCTATTCCTGGTCACGTTCTGGAGTGTGTGGACCGTCGGCGGAACCGGCATGACGGGTGGTCTCGGCATGCGGATAGCGAATGCTGGGATTTGGGACGGACCGGCCGGCGTCTGGGAGCAACTCGGCGTCGTGAATCAACGGTTGCACGATCGGCCGATCGACGCCTGGGCCCCGCCGGGGAGCACCGGACTGCGCGCGCTCACCCGCTACCTGATCGATTGCACGGCGCCGTCGGACCGGGTTCTCGTGACCTGGTTCTCACCCGACGTGTTCTACTACGCCGAACGGGGATTTGCCGGCGGCCAGGCCTACTTCGAACGCGGATCGTTCGGGTCGGTCGCCGACCAGCGCCTGACGATTGAACGCATACAGCAGCAGTCGATCCCGATCATCCTGGGGCGACGAGACCAGGAAGACCTGTTCAGGGAGGGCTTTCCGCTTGTCTACGACCATGTCCAGACCAGATACAGACTGGCGGCGGAATCGACGTTCGGAGGAGAGCAGACGTTTCTGGTCTACGTGGATGCACAGTTGAACCCTGACGCCGAGCACCCCGATCTAGGGCTGCCCTGCTACCGCGAGATTGGAGTTGCCACCTACGGAATCGACCGCGGAAACCTGAAACTGTCAGCGTCCACTCGATGGACGACGCCGCCGGAACACCGCCGAACGGCCCGCGCCGACCCAGACCACCCCCGTAAGCACTGAAATCGCCAATCCCCAGTGCAGACTCCGCGGGACGAATCGCAACTCGACCACATGCCCTCCCGGATCGAGTCGCACACCACTGAACGCCGCGTTCACGCGTTCCACCGGTCGCGGCTCGCCGTCTACCCAGGCACGACGCTCCGGATGGTAGGGTTCACTCAGATACAGGAGCGCCGGATCGGCATTCTGCACCGTCAGCCGCATTCTCCCATCGGCGCGGTCGGCCTCATGCACCGTGACGGCGCCCCGGACCCCGCCGCACGGCGTCGCATCCAATACCAGCGATGGCTCATCCATGTCCGCCGGTTCTGGCGCCGGGTCGGGGTCGCGTGGCACTACACGACCGGAACCGCGGTCGATGCCGGACGTGTCCTCGACCAGCGGCTGGCTCAGCAGGGCTCGGACATTGGCCGGAGATACGTCGAGCAGATCGTATTCCCAAGTACGAACCCCCTCGGTGTTTCCGTCAGCGAGTCCGAAGCTGCGCTCGACGGCCAGTCGATCGTCGTCGCTGGTCCCCGGCGCCCAACGCACGAGAATCTTGGGCGGGGGCCCGATCAGACGTCCGTCGCGGTCGTAGGCGCCTCGCCAGAGCATCCGCATGACTTCCTCAGCCTCGCGGGGCTCGCCGGCGCACGTCAGCAGCGCTCGTGGCCGGGCGGTCAGATTTCTGTAGAGATACATGGAACCCAGCGGCTCCACAAGCCTGAACCGTTCGTGGTCAATCGGTTCGCAGGTCACGACGTGGGTCACGGCCAGATAGTCCAGCAGGTCGAGCCGCGCCGGCAGGCGCTCCCCGATCTGTCCGAGCCGCGTCGCGTGCCCCACGATTTCGTTGTCCCTGACCAGCCTGAGAAAGCGTGTGTACCGCGCCAGCGAAATGCTGCCGAATCCATCGGGGGTCGGGATGCCAGCCGAGATCAACGAGTTGGGCGACAGCTCTCGTTCGCAGATTGACGTCACGCGGACCACATCATGGGTCGCCAGTTGCTCAACCGCGGGTTCACGCTCAGAGCCGGCCTCGACTCTGACGAACGGCGCGGCATAGACGAGCCCTTCGGTCGTGACCAGCAGCAGCGCCACCGCCCCGGCCAGCCCTGCTTGCCGTCGGGCGACCAGCGCCCCCAGCGTGAGCAACGCCCCAAGCTGTATCGCGACCAGCCAACCCGGTGTGCCCAGTACGCCCGCCGTATCGGCGGTCCACGACGACGTCGCGAGCGCCAGGGCAAGCAGCAACCCGGCCGTCACAGCCGGCGCCCACGCCTGCCACACACCCGGCAACGCGTCCCGGTTCCCCGCTCGCCGCAGCAGGGCATCCAGTCCCAGACCTCCCAGCACGGCCATGCCGACGTACCAGAACAGCATGAACCGGGTCGGGACGCGTAACTGCGGCAACAGCGCGTAGTGCAGACGATAGAGGGGCAAGGTGTGCGCCATTGCCAGTCCGAGGGCAACAACGGCCATCAACAACTGGAATCCCGCATGGCATCGCCGCCTGGCGCGGATCCACGCCAGCGGAACGAAGGCGAGCAACCCCAGCGTCATGAAGAGCGATCTATCCAGGAGCTCGGACCGCATCTCGCGCGCGTGCGGGAAAACGGCGGTCACGAAATCGCCGGGAACGAACGCGTCCTCGCTCGCGGTCGCATAATCGAGGCCGCTGGCGCGTCCCACGTCAGCCAACAGGTGAAACGTGGGAAGCAACTGAAACGCCGCCAGCGCCCCCACAAGTGCAAAGAGCACCACGGGTTGCAGCAGCGATGTCCATAACCGGCGTTCGGCGGCTGGCGCGCACAACGCGCGCCATACGAAGACTGCCGCGACGGCGAGTCCGACATACACGGTGCCCTGGACGAATCCGGCCAGCACCTGCAGCACGAGCACGGCGACCAGCGCCGGATGGGGCCAGAGGGTCGCACGATGGGACGAACGAATTGCCAGGGCGAGCGCGAGCGGAAACCAGGCGTAGCCGTACAACACGACAATGTGGCCCAGGTAGAGTTTCGGAGCGACCGCGCTGCTCAGCATGACGCCGGCGGCGGCCACCACGCCCGCCATTCGACCGGTTCCAAGCTGGCGGCACAGCGCGAACACCCCCGCGCCCATGATCCAGAGATGCAGTACGAGACCCCAGGTCACAAAGGCGGAGATCGGCAGCCCGCGCAGCAGCATGGCCGGCGGGTAGTAGACCAGCGTCTGGATGTCGGCCATGCCGGGGTAGCCGCTGAAGCTGTACGGGTTCCAGTACGGTGACTGCCCGGCGGCGGAGGCCAGCCGATTCACCGTTTCCCAGACCGTGTGCAGGTGGATATCGGTACCGTCGATCTCGGCCGATGGCTGCGCGACGGCCGGGTACAGCAGGGTGAGGGCCAGCAGGGCAAGGAAACCCAGCGCAGAGGCAGTCGGGCCCCACGAGACGGCCAATCGGCCTCGACCGGTCATGAGGAGGTGATCATGTCGACGCCGCAGACGTACTTCGAATGACGGGCGACCCGGTACGGAAACGCCTGGGTCGCATGCGCTGCCAGTTCGTCGTCGCCCACCGCGTACTTGAGCTCGAGCACCACCTCGTCGAGATGTCGCCATATCGGCGGCGCACCGTTACCCGCGCGGCGAAACGCCGCAAACCGCTGGCGCCGGTCGACGGTCAGACGGAGCCGCCCGTCAGAGGATGCGAAATAGTCGCGATGGTAGCGGTTGAGGAGCACCGGCACCAGGGAGGCCACTTGCGACTGCAGCGCGAACCCGGCACGCGCGGTGGCCAATGCCCGCCGTACGCCAGACGCCGCGAGCAGAGTCTCCGCCGGCATCGCGCCCAGCGGAATCCGCTGCTTCACGCCGACGTGTCCCGCCTTCATCTTGCGCTCGAGCACGGCGTCCACCGCTTCGCGCGCATCCGCGCCATACCACCGGATGCGAAATTTCTGTCGTGTCGCGACACCGGCCGCGTTGTCGTGGTAGCTGCCGAGATTCCAGGTATCCAGATAGACGTTGTTGATCCAGCGGGTCGGATGCAGCCGGGAGAAACCTGCCGGATGCACCTTCACCAGCGCGTCAACCAGAACTGGCTGCGGACAAACGAACTTTCGCTCATACCTGTACTCGTAGCGGTCCGCCTGGCCGCTGTCCGCCACGAGCTCGACTGTCGAGGAACGCACCATAGTCAGCGCCTGGACACGACCGACAGGTCGGTCAATGACGAGACCACCTCGGCGGGCGGTATCTCGGTCGGGCGGAGCCGCTCGATGGAATTGCGAGAGACATTCGCCATGCGGGACTGGCGATCGGTCACGACCGACAACCCGGCGGGTCCGGCGTCTCCGGCGAGCACGACCGTGCCTCCGCCGAAATAGGGCTTGTGCAGGAAGGCGCTCACGTCCAGATCGTTCGTGCCGAATTCGTTGTCATCATGCAGGTATACCGTAGACAGATCCGTGACCGCCATCGCCAACGCGTTGTCGCGCCACGTGTTGGCGGCAAACAGCACGTCGCTGTTCTCGGCGGCACGCACGCCCGTCTCGCCGAACCCGCTGAATTCGTTGCCGGTCGCCACGAGGCGCGACCCGGTCACGTCAAGCCCGCCGGTTTGCTGGTCGGCCGCGCCCGATCCGGTCAGGCGATTGCCGCGTACGACCCCGTCGAAGTAATCCAGCCCAATCTGATTCACCTGATTGCCAGTGAACACCGAGTCGGCCAGGAGGCCGCGGGCGTATTTGATGCTCAGCCCGGCGTCACCCTGATTGCCGTGAATGGACGCGTGGGACACCTCGACGTCGTGTTGATAGTGGATGCTCAGCGCGCCGGAAAAACGTGCGCCGCGTACCCATGCATCACTCCCGCCCGACAGGTCGAGGTGTCGGATGGTCGTGCGCTGGGACCCGTCTCCCAGCACGGCGACCGTCCCGAATGGCTGGCCGCTGTCGATTGGCCGCACGGTCACGGGATTCCCTGCCGACCCCGCCATGGTCAATCCGCCGTGAATCAGCATGACGACGCCGGGGCCGAGCCGGAATTCCGTGCCGCCCTCGATGACCACGTCGTAGCCGGCCGGAAAAACAACGTCGCTCAGGAGGTCGTGGACCCCGCGCGCCAATGTGATTTCGCGTGGTCCCGTTCGACGAGGCGCAAGCGATGCATGCGCCGCCGCCCAGTCCTCGAAGAGGTCTGTCGAGCCGGCGAAGGCGCTCGCCGGGGAGAGGGCTTCCCCATCCGGCGCCTCGATGGTGGCAACCCGCCGGGCCGTGACCTCCTGACCGGTCACCGTGTTGACGAACGTCAGTGCGATGGACTCGACCTGCAGGCCGAGCAGCGGTCGAGAGAACGTGAACACCAACTCGTACAGATGCGGGGCGCGGGTCAATCTGCGCCGCCGGTCTCGCTCCTGGTCCGCCAGCGACACGTCGCTGCGGTCGAACCCGTGCGTGTCATCGACGGCGTCGTCCTCGATAATTTCGGCGAGCCGCTCGGGCGACGTATCCACGATCAGGTACTGCCAGGTCTGCGCCGATCTGCGTGTGCCGTCGAACAGGCCGAAGCGCCGTTCCAGCCGCTGGCGTTGCGCGTCCTCCAGCCCGGCGATCCAACGGATGTTCACCTCGAGCGGCGCCGCCTCCTTCACGGCATCGAGACCGGTGAAGAAACGTGCGTCGCCAAGCGCACTGCCAAGGTCCAACGTCCCGTCGGCGCGCACGACCGCCGGCTGCGCCTCGATCACCAGACGCTCTCGCGCTCCCTGCCTCTCGGTCACGTCCACCCAAACGGGGCCATTCCCAAGATCGCCGCCGAGCGCCAATGTCTGGACGCGCAAGGCAGACATCGAGTTTGGACGCACGGAAAGCCTCAGCAGGTCGGGCGCGACATCAGCCGAGTACTCGGGGGCCGACGCTTCCAGCCAGGTCCTCAGCGACTCGATGTTGGACGACGCGACGGTCCCGGCAGCGAGCTCCGTGGACTGCGGGTTGGCGGCTCCGCACGGCGCGCCGCCCACTGGCCGGACGTCGCCCAAGAACGGGAGGCCCGCGGCGAACGGCCAATTGCGGCAGTCCGATCCGCCGCGATCGGTGCTGCCAGCCGAGCCCCCGTCACTCGTCGCCACGCCTTCGATGAACCGGTAGATGCCGCGATAGACCCGCTGTCTGAGCCGGTCACTGGTCGCGGCGTAGCGAAACAGCGGCAAGGCGTCAGGGTTGGTAAACGCCGCCCCGAGGTTGTTGATCTGATGCTCGGGGATGCGTCCGCCACTCAGGTCCAACTCCGCCAACCCATTGTCGCGGTGGAACGCCGGATAGAACTTGCCATTCGCGGTATTGAGCAGCACGCGCAGGTTGCCGAATATCGAGCCATGACCGTTCATGCCCAGGACATACCGCGCGGTTTCGTACCGTTGCATGTACCCTGGGTCCAGGAATTCGGTGGGATCCGCATCCGACCCGGCGCTGCCACGGAGTGCCGCATTGAATGCAGCATAGCGCTCGAAGAGCTGCTCCCAATCGCTCTCCGGAATCTCCATCTGCGCGACGGCGAGTTCGAACCGGCGACGGAACGCCGCCGGCTCGAACTGCAGCGGCTGACCATCGGTGTAGATCAACGAGTGGTCGGTGGGTTGGTTGTCCGGAATGGCAATGCCCTGTGGTCGCTCGTTGTCCGGATAGTCATAGGCGAGCCGTCGAACGGCGCCGAAGCCGATGCTCTCGAGGTAACGGTGGTCGAGGATATTCGACACGTAGAAGCGGTGCTCTGGCCAGTTGTTGATCCGGACCCTGACCAGACGGTGGTCCTGGACGAAGGCGCCAACGTGCTTCGCCATGCCCATGATGGACGCCGCGTCCGGAAACGCCCCGTGGACGATCAGCTTGAACCGGTTGAGGCCGAATATACGCTCTCCGGCCTCGAGCCTGATCGTCAGCGAAATGAACCTGTAGCGCCAGCCGGCGAGCCGTTCCGAGTGGTAGTCCGGATCGCGACCATGGCTCTTGACCCGAATGTCATACAGGCGATCGCCGTAGCCGAGCTGCGCCCGTCTCCAGGTGTTCTCCTGTCGATAGCGCTGTGGATTCCTGGGGGGGCCGTCGAGAAGCGTATAGAGCCGTTCGAAATGCGCCATGTCGGCGCCCGACAAATGCAATCGCACAAGAGGCAGGTTGGCAGCCTCCGGCGGCTCATGTGCCGGCAGGTCCGAAACGTCCCTGGACAGTCCGCCGTCGGCCAATACCATGGCCGACACGGCCGCGACGCCGAGCGCCGCCATGAGACGATGCTCGTTCCGACGCCTTCGTTGTCGCATCGGTGCGCCTTGATGTGTCACCCGTCGTCCCCTGCCGGTAGCGGCAACCGACTAGTTTCCGCTAGATCGTGCCGACATCGGGACGCTGATCCACGACCGTCACGGCCGCCTCGCCGTCCAGCCGCCGCAACTCGGTGACGATTTCCTGCACCGATTCCAGAGACTCGACCTCGATGAGAAAACTCGCATCGAGTTGGTCTTCGGTTGTATCCATGCGCTTCATGCGAAACCGCCGGCACCGCGCTCGAAGCAGTTGCGTCAGGACCGGCACGGTGAGAATGTCCGGGGCTCGCGAAACGACGCTGAGAAACAGGTTGTTCTCGTTCTCTGCTTCACCGGACGAGAATCTGTGCCTGAGCCAGATGATCGCCGTGATGGTCAGAAACGCGACGACCGTCACGATGAGCTGATTGGCGCCGAGGGCAAGTCCCATGCCGACCGCGAGGAAAATGTAGACGAGTTCCTCCGGTTCCTTGATGGCCGCACGGAAGCGAACGATCGAAAGAGCGCCGATCAGGCCCAGCGACAGCGTGAGTGACGACTGCACCACCGTGATGATCAACGTGGTGGTCATCGCCAACAGATAAAAATGCCGGGCGAACATCGTGCGGTTGGACAGACTGTGCCCATACCTGATGTACACGCGTTCGAGACCGAGCGCCAGCAGCGCGCCAAACGCGATATTGCGCACGAATTCCAGCAGGGTGGGTCCTTCGAGAACAGTGCCCAGAAGTTGTTCGATCATGATGTCAGAAGTTGTGGATCAGCACGCGACGTGAGCAGGCGGCCTCTTTCCGATCCTCCACCGTCTGGCCGCGTCTGTGCGGCACGCGGTATGGTAGCACCAATTCCCCGGTCACATTAATGAGTGCACGGACGTCGATTCGCACCGGCACACCAGAGGATGCGGGCCGCTATACTAGCCGTTGATTGGTCGTCCGGGGGGAGTCTCAGGCACCGAGCTTGCCGCCAGGCGATGCCGTGACGCGACATGGACGCCAGCACACACGCAGAGCACGCCAGATTCGGGAGGGTTTCCCTCGGCATTCTGGATCTCGGAGTATTCGCCGGCACCTTCCTGTTCCGCTGGCTCACCGTTGACTTCACGAACGATCACTTCGTGCACCTGTCGCGCGCCCGGCAGATCCTGCTGGGCGATGTGCCGATCCGGGACTTCTTCGACGCCGGGTTCTTTCTCCAACTCTACCTGTCGAGCGCGGCCCAGCTTCTGTTTGGATATGACCTGTTCGGCGAGGCCGTCCTGTCCATCTCGTTCATCGCATTCGGCACGATGCTCGTGTTTCATCTCTCGGCGCAGCTTTCCGGCTCGCGCTGGATCGCTGGCAGCACCGCGCTGCTGATGCTTTTCGCCTTCCCGCGGTTGTACAGCTATCCCAAGGTTTTTTTGTACGTCGCCGCGATCGGGCTGGCCTGGCTGTATGCGCGCCGCAGCACCCGGCTGCATGTGTGTCTGATGGCCGCCTTGACCGCCCTGGCTTTTCTCCTTCGCCACGACCACGGCGTCTACATCGGGGTCATGATGGTCTGTTTCCTGGGTCTGCACGAGTGGGGCAGCGCCCAGCTCTGGCGCCGGGTGGGCCTGTATGCGGGGGTCGCCGCTGGCTTGGTGCTCCCCTTCCTGGTCTTCGTCCAGGCGACGACCGGACTCGTATCGTATGTCGTCGGAGCGCGCGCGCAATCTCAATCGATTGCCTCGTCCCTGTCGTCCATTCTGATTCCCCCTGTGCCTTTCAAGATCGATCGATCGGCCCCTCTATGGGTTATCGCGCCCGCATCAGGGGCGGTCGAGGTGCAGTCGACCGAGGGGGCAGACGCCGCCGCACGGCGGGATGAGGACACCAGGGTCATGGACCGCGGAACGTTGCAGGTGCTCCCCGGCGTGTTCACCGCACAGAACGCACTGGCCTGGTTCTACTGGCTGATTCTGTGGCTACCGGTCATCGCGATCGGTGTGGTCGGGGCCGGTTGGTGGTCGGGTCGAGTGGCGCGACCCGAGGCCGCGCTGGTCGCAGCCACGGCGTTTCTTTGCCTCATCATCTCGCACACGCTCATCCGGGATAATCCAAGCGCGCGCCTGGCCGATGTGGCTGCGCCCACGTTCGTGCTGGCGGCGTGGCTCGCGCGCCGGCGCGGCAACCCGACTTCGCCGCTATTTGTTGGGGGGCTTCGTCGGGCGGGAATGGTCAGCCTGGTCCTGCTCACATTCTGGAGCGTGTGGACGTCCAGCGGAACTGGCACGCGGCTGGCGAGGGCCGGTGTTCTTGACGGGCCAACTGGCATTCGGGAGCAACTCGGCATCGTGAATCGCCAACTGCATCGCCGTCCGATCGACGAGTGGGCTCCGCCAGGGAGCACGGGCCTGCGCGCGCTCACCCGATATGTATTCGACTGCACGGCCCCGTCCGATAGGGTTCTCGTGACCTGGTTCGCACCGGAGGTGTTCTACTACGCCGAACGGGGTTTCGCCGGCGGCCAAGTCTCCCTATTCAGGGATTACGATGCGACCGACGTAAGCGGATGGCATGCGTCGCCGGCAGAACAGCGCCTGACCGTCGAGCGCATGCAGGGGCAATCGGTCCCGATCATCCTGGGGCGGCGGGACGAGCAGGACGAGTTCAGCCGCGACTACCCCCTGATTTACGACCATGTCCTGACCAGATACGAATTGGCGGCGGAATCGACGTTTGGAGAGGATCGGTCTGATTTCCTGGTGTTTGTGGACAAGCAGTCTGAGCCCTACGCCGATCACCCGGATCTCGGGCTGCCCTGTTTTCGGGAGGCGATGGCTGATATCAATGGATTCGACGATGGTCCGTTCATCAACGTACGCTGGGTCGAGAATCTAAGGGAGGCTCAGCGGTCTGCGCTCGAGCGAGCACTGGGCCTCTATCGAGCCAGGCACACCGAAGGAACCACCTGGCGCTACCGGGTGCCGGACGTGTCGCCGGACCGCTTCGACACGATCACCGCCCACGGGATGGTGGCCGACACCTATGGCTTCGATCCCGCGGCCGACACACGTTTCGGTCCGGTCATCCACGTGCGCTGGGTCGAGGCGTTGGAAGACGCCCGGCGCACGATGCTCGAACGAGCGCTGGGCCTCTATCGAGGCGAGCACACCGAAGGGACAACCTGGCGCTACCGGTTACCGGATGCGTCGCCGGATCGGGTCCGCGCGATCGTCGCCCATGACATGGTGGCTGATACGAGCGGCTTCGACCGCGGAAGCCTCGAGCTGGATTCGCCGGCGGGCGACGTCGCGTGGCTCGCGGCCCAGCCGCTGGTCTTCTCCGACGGCTGGCACCCGCCCGAGTCGGACGCCTCGGCGCCGGACTCGACGTGGCGCTGGACCCGACAGACCGCAACACTGTCGTTTGCGAACCCGAATGCCGACACGGCGTTCTACCTCGACTATGCCGCCCGACCGAACGTCTTTGCCGAAGGGCCGCAGACGGTCACGGTCAGCATCGGCGACCAGGTGCTGCAGTCGTTCGCGGCCCAGGCGGCTGGCCGGCGCCTGCGCCGAATTCCCCTGGCCGCCGCGGCGCTGGGCGCAGGGGACAGGGTCGAGATTCAGATCGCCGTGGACCAAACGTTCGTACCCTCAACCCTGCCATCGGGAGGACGCGACGAACGCGAACTGGGGATTCAGGTCTACCATGCGTTCGTCGTTTTACGCTGACCCGCGCTCTTCATGAAAGTCCAACTGCTGTCCGCTGACGGGAAACGTTGATGCGTGTGCGCTTGTCACTGCACGTCGACACAGGGCTTCCGAGCCATCGCCAGCAGCGAACTGCCGCACGGCAGATCGACATGACGGACCACGGCGGCTTCCAGCGCGAGCATTCGATCCAGCACGACGTTCACGAGCGGCGGCGGGGTCTGAATCTCCAGCCCGGCTTCCTCCTCCGGCGCGAGCCCGGACACTCGCTGGACCCATCGCAACGGGAGCAGAATCGGCAGCATCGTAGCGTTTGTGTAGGTCAGACGTTCAATCGCAAAGCCGGCCGGCTCGAGCAGGGCGCGCAGAGAACGGGCGGTGTAGCGACGGATCTCATTAGCGAGCACCGAATGGTTCCCGGCCAGCAGCGGCAGCGCCGCGACGTTCACGATGACCCGGCCCCCGGGGCGCAGCACGCGGTGCATCTCGGCGACGGCGGCGCGCTCGTCAGGCGCATCGAGACAATAGAGCACGTCAAACGACGTGACCAGATCGAAACGCTCGTCACCGAACGGCAGTTGCGCGACCGTCGCCTGTCCGACAAGGCGTCCGGCGTCGCGTGCACGCTGCACGGCGACCCACTCGCGGTCAACTCCGAGAACCGTTCCGGAGCCCGCCAGGACCTCCAGATTGGCGCCGGTGCCGCAACCGCAGTCCAGGATTTCGGGACGCGCGTGGCCGGACAGCGCCTCGGCGAGCAGCGGCCGCACGAACCGGCGCAGGCCGCGGAACCAGAAGTGGCCGCCTTCCGCCCGGGCCGTCGCATCGAGCAGACGTTCCATGGGCTATCTTGCCCCTCCCGGGCGCCGGCAGGTGCACGGCACGCCGACTGACAGGACCATCATGGACGGCGACAACGCGTCATTCTACAAGGGCCGGCGGGTGCTGATCACCGGTGGCCTCGGTTTCATCGGCAGCAACCTGGCGGCGCGCCTCGTCGCGCTGGGCGCCGATGTCGTGCTCGTCGACTCGCTGATTCCCGACTACGGGGGCAACCTGTTCAACATCGCGCCGATTCGGGACACGGTGCGGGTGAACGTCTCGGACGTGCGTGACGCCAACTCGATGCAGTATCTGGTGCGCGGCCAGGAGATCATCTTCAATCTCGCGGGGCAGGTGAGTCACATCGACAGCATGCGCGACCCCTACACCGATCTGGAGATCAACTGCCGCAGCCAGCTCTCGATCCTCGAGGCGTGCCGACATCACAACCCCTCCGTCAAGGTCGTATTCGCCGGCACCCGTCAGATCTACGGCAAGCCGGCCACACTTCCGGTCACCGAAGAACACCTGGTGCGCCCCATCGACGTGAACGGTATCAACAAGGCGGCCGGCGAGTCCTACCACCTCGTCTACAACAACGTGTTCGGCGTTCGCTCCTGCTCGCTGCGGCTGAGCAACGTGTATGGCCCGCGGCAGTTGATGAAGCACAACCGCCAGGGCTTCATCGGCTGGTTCATCCGTCTGGCGGTCGAGAACCGCGAAATCCAGATTTTCGGCGACGGCTCGCAACTGCGCGACGTCGTCTACGTGGACGACGTCGTCGAGGCATTCCTGCGGGCCGGCGCATCCGACGTCTGCAACGGCGACGTATTCAACGTCGGGGGTAGTCTTCCAGTATCGCTGCGCGACCTTGCAGAACTGTTGATCGACGTGGCCGGCGCCGGCACAGTGCGATACATCCCCTGGCCCGACGACCGCCGGCCCATCGATATCGGCAGCTTCCATACCGATTCGTCGAAGTTCCAGCGCGCGGTCGGCTGGACCGGCGCCGTCGATCTGCGTGACGGACTCACCAGGACCGTGCGCTACTTCCGAGACCACTTGCCGCACTACGTCGAGGCGCCCTCCGGCGCTCGCACGAACGCCTCATGATGGCCGGGACAGTGCCCTGGATCGATCTCCGGCCGCGCGAGGACGCCGCGGAGGTCGACGCAGCCATCCGCCGGGTCATCGACCGGGGCTGGTTCGTGCTTGGCCCGGAAGTCGAAGCGTTCGAAGTCGAGTTCGCGCAGGCCAGCGGCGGTGGACAGACAGTGGCGGTCGCCTCGGGCACGGACGCACTCACGCTCACACTCCGTGCGCTGGGCATCGGACCCGGGGATGAAGTGATTACGACCGCGCTCTCCGCCGTCTACTCGGCGCAGGCGATCATGATGGCCGGCGCACGCCCGGTGTTCGCCGATATCGACCCCGATCGGCTGACGATCGACCCCGCGATGGCGGCCGCACTCGTGGGACCGCGGACCGCCGCGATCATGCCGGTGCATCTTTATGGGCAGCCGGCCGATCTGCCGGCACTGGCCGCCGTGGCCGACCGCCACGGTCTCGCACTGATCGAAGACTGTTGCCAGGCGCACCTGGCCACGTGCAACGGGGTGCCGATCGGTTCCACAGGCGTGGCGGCCGCCTACAGCTTCTATCCGACCAAGAACCTCGGCGCGCTGGGAGACGGCGGCGCCGTCACCACACGGGACACCAGGGTCGAATCACGGCTTCGTCAATTGCGCAACGGCGGCCAGACCGCGCGGGACCGGCATACGGAGCCGTCTACCCATTCGCGCCTCGACGAGTTGCAGGCCGCCGTGCTGCGGGCGCGTCTACCCCGTCTCCCGCGTTGGACCGAACGCCGACGGGCATTGGCGGCGCTGTATCGCAAGGGGTTGGCCGACGCCCAGGTGTCCATACCACCGGAACTTGATGCAGGGCACGTGTATCACTTGTTCCCGATCCGCACGACCGCCCGTGATGCGCTGCGCGCGCACCTCCGCACACGCGCTGTCGACACCCTCGTGCACTATCCGGTACCGCTGCCGGCGCAACCGGCGTTCGCCACGGCCAATCCGGCGCACTGTCCCATCGCAACCAACGTGTGTGACGAACTGCTCTCACTGCCCCTGTATCCAGGACTCGAGGACACGGCTGTCCGTCAGGTGGTCGCCGCGCTGGCGACCACACCAGGACTCTAGAGCCGCCACCCGGCACCAGAGGCCTTTTCCTGTCGCTATACTAGATGGCTCTTGAGCCGTCGTCGTGGAGGATCGAACATCAGTCACCGAACTTCTCGCCAGGCGAATCCATCCAGCGACATGGACGTCAGCACACACGACAGGCCCGCACAGCCCTTGGGATTCGGGGGAGTCCCCCTTGGCATCCTGGATCTCGGGGTATTCGCCGTTACCTTCCTGTTTCGCTGGCTCACGGTGGGATTCCCGAACGATCACTTCCAGCACCTGTCGCGCGGCCGACAGATTCTGCTGGGCGATGTACCGATCCGGGACTTCTTCGACGTCGGGTTCTTTCTCCAGAACTACCTGTCGAGCGCGGCCCAGCTCGTGTTCGGTTACAACCTGTTCGGTGAGGCCCTTCTCACCATTTCGTTCGTCGCGTTCGGCACGACGCTCGTATTTCATCTCTCGGCGAGGCTCTCCGGCTCGCGCTGGCTTGCCGCCGCCGCCGCCCTGCTGACGGTGCTGGCCTACCCGCGGTTGTACAGCTATCCCAAGGTATTCCTGTACGTTTCGGCCATCGGTCTGGTCTGGCTGTACGCGCGCCGCGGCAGCCGCGTGCAGGTGATCTCGATGGCCGTTCTGACCGCGGTGGCTTTCCTGTTGCGCCACGACCACGGCGTCTTCATCGCGGTCATGATGGCCTGTTTCCTGGGTCTGCGCGAGTGGGGCGGCGTGCTGCTCTGGCGCCGCCTGGGACTGTATGCGGGCGCCACTTTCAGCCTGTTGCTCCCCTTCCTGGTCTTCGTCCAGATGACGACCGGGCTCGTGTCGTATGCCGTCGGATCGGGACCGCAGGCGAACACGATTGCCTCGTCGCCCTCGTCCCTTCTGCTGCGCCCCGTGCCATTTGAAATTGACCGGGCGGTTCCCCTCCTGGTAGTCGATCCCCCGATAGGGCCGGTAAACGTGCGCTGGGCCGAGGGGACGAACGACGCGTCGCGACGGGATCGGGAAGTGCGCTACGGGCTCACCGGGGGCATGCCTCAAAGCGCGGAGAGTCGAACCTGGAGTTACGTGCTCACCAATCGCGAGTTGGAGAACGTGCGCGCGATCGTCGAAGACCGCTTGATCGAAGACACCGCGGGTATCGATCGAGGGACGTTCGAGGTAATTCCCGAGCGCTGGAGCAGTTGGCTGAAACGCCGGCTGTTCGTGCTGCGACTCCGCAGTGTCGGCCCTGGCGTGTTCAACCAGCAGAATGCGCTGGCCTGGTTCTACTACCTGACCCTTTTGGTACCGGTCGCCGCGCTTGGCCGGGTCGGCGCAGACTGGTGGTCGGGACGCGTGACGCGGCCCGAGGCGGCCGTCGTCGCGGCGACCGCCGTCATGTGCGGCATCATCTCGCACACCCTCGTCCGGAATGATCCTGGCGTACGCCTGGCCGACGTGGCCGCGCCCACGTTCGTGCTCGCAGCCTGGCTCGCGCGCCGGGGCGCCGGCCCGGGTGGGCCGCTGATTCGTGCGCGACTCCAACACTTGGGAATAGTCACTCTGTTGCTGGTCACGTTCTGGAGTGTATGGACGGTCGGCGGATTCGACGCAGGGGGGGGACACCTCTCGCGGCTTGAAAGGGCCGGTGTCCTTGACGGGCCAACTGGCGTGTGGGAGCAGCTCGGCATCGTGAATCGCGGGCTGCGTCGTCGTCCCATCGACGAGTTTGCACCGCCCGGGAGCACCGGCCTGCCTGCGCTCGCCCGCTATCTGCTCGACTGCACGTCGCCGTCGGACCGGGTCCTCGTGACCTGGTATGCCCCGGACGTTTTCTTTTACGCCGAACGAGGGTTCGCCGGTGGCCAGACCTTTCTGATTGGCGAATGGCATGCGTCGGTCGCCGATCAGCGCCTGACGCTCGAGCGCATGCAGCGGCAGTCGGTGCCGATCATCCTGGCGCGGCGTGACCGGGTGGACTTGTTCAGGCGGGATTTTCCGCTGATATACGATTACGTCCAGACCAGATACCGACTGGCGGAATCGACGCTGGGCGGTGAGCCGACCGCTCATATGGTGTTCGTGGACACGCGGTTGGACCCTGTCGGTGAGCACCCGGTTCTCGGACTGCCCTGTTACCGTTAGATGACGTCCGACACCAACGGCTTCCGTCACGGGAGCCTGGATGTCGATTGAATGTTGACACCGCTGCACCGGTTGCCCCGGCCGACATTTTCCGTTCTGCGCACACCCTGGGTCTGGGCGGCCCTGCTGTTCGTTGGCATGGTCGTGCAGTTCTCCTACCACCCGTGGGTTTTCGTGGACACGCCGTACGAGCTCTACCTCGCGAAGTCGCTCAATATCAAAGGGATCGCGATTCAGGGATTTGCCGCGGAGGTCGAGTATCGCCCGTTGCGCCTTGTCGCCGTCGACCTGATTCACACGGTCGCGGGCGCCAATCTCACCGTCTTCAAGACCACCACCGTCGTCCAGTTTGCCGGGGTCCTGTGGTGTCTCGTCGCGCTGTTTCGAGTCAGAACCGGGTATCAGGCACTGGCTGCATGCCTGGCGCTGAGCTGCTTCGTCGGGCTGCACACCTCACGCATCATGTTCGGCTTCTTTCCGGTCAGCTTTCACTCGCTCGCTCTCCTCTGTCTGCTGGCCACCGCCGTCCTGTGCATGAGCGCATACCGGTCGTGGAATCCGGTCTGCTACTTCGCGGTATGCCTGGTGCTGCCCTTTGCCATCGAAACGGGGCTGCTGCTGCCGCCGATGCTGGTATCGCTATGGTGGGCCGGCGCGCCGGGCGTACAGCGCCGCGACGTCGCCTGGGGCCTGGGCGGGGCGGCGATCTATCTGGTCGTACGCGCGACGTTCAGTTCGGCCGGTGTCGACGTGCCCTGGATTCACAACGAGTCCGGACTCGGCTTCGGGCAGGTCGGTCAGGACGGGTTCTCGAACACCTTCGGCGAAGCGCCTTATCTGTTCTGGGTCTACAACGTCATGGCCAATCTCATGACGGTCCTGTTGTCGGAGCCACGTGGGGGAACATTCGAGTTCATCCACTCCCTGATCGAGGGTAATACTCCTCCCTGGCGGTGGATCCATCTCGCAACGTCACTGGTCACCACGAGCGCCGGCGTTTTCGTACTTGTACGCCGGCGCCTCGAAGGACACCAACGCCAACTCCTGACGCTTGGATGCGTCCTGATCCTGAGCAGTTCACTGCTCGGCTTTCTCTACGCGCGTGATCGCGTGAGCCTGGTGGCGGGGGCCGGATATGCCCTGCTCGTATTCTTGATGGCCTCCTCGCTGGTCGAATCAGGCAGATACCGGCGGACAAGGGCGGTGGCCCTGGTGGTCGTGCTGCTCATCGGCTGGACCTGGCGCAGCGCCGAATCGATGCTCAGGGTCCGCGATCTCGCCTTCGAGTCGTACTCGGACTGGACACTGCGCCATGGCCCTGAGCACCTCAGGAAGGTACCTGACCCGGCCCTGCTCGCGACGTTGTACGCCGCGTCGACTGCGTCACCGCCGCCTGACCCGCGCTGCGCTCCGGAGTGGACCAAGCGCTATTTCCAGCGACTCCTGAGTGACTTGATCACCGACTGCGGGAATGCCGGCACCTACGGATCTGACGGCGTGAGCAATAAATCACTCCAGATCACCGCGGGGTACATCAACAAAGAGCGTACCATGTGGATCCCGATCAACCTCGTGGGGGCAATCGACCGTGTAGTAATAGAGCGCAAGCGACTTCCGGCTCTCGTCGCGTGGACACTCGAGCGGCTCCGGATGCCCGTGGTAACTGAAGTTCGACGTGTCAAAGATCACGGTGCGATTGAACACTGGTGCGATACGCCGACAACAGCGTGTCTTGTCCCGGTTCCACAACTCGAGATGTCCGCCCCACGCCTCATCCCACTCTCTATTGAGATACAACAATAGATTCAGCCTTCGGAACACCTTGAGCCGTTTGTGATGGTTGAAATCGGCGTGAATTCCAAGTTTGCCACCCCGGCGGATGATGTGTACTCCTCCCCCGCTAAGATGCGGATCTGCGATGAGTCCATTGATTCCCGTGAGCCATTCAAGAAATGCAAGGAAGGGTCCCGAGTTGAGCGAGTACAACAGTTTCGCCGTACATGGACCGAAAAGCGCAGCGTCATCTGTCGAGAGCTTCACCTCGTACTTGCTATCGGATTTGTGTAACGCATCCAACTCCATTTGCGAGACCTCTTCCGCTACCAATCTGACGATCGCTCGACCGAAGAGATCGTCCAATACGATGTGTGGAAAGGGCTCGGCGGTCTGATAGGTCGCAGCTTCCCGCTTGGCAATTTTCGGCAGCGCCCGATATTCGAGGAACGGGAATTGATACAGCTCGGCGGACTTCTTCGTCCTCTCCACCGCCTTCTGCAACTTCTCAGCCGCCGCCTTCTGCAACTTCTCCACCTTTGCCTTCTGTAACTTTTCCCTCCGCACCTCATCCGCCCTTTGCCTGATGCGCAGGCCGGTGATGGTGCTTACGAGTTTCCTGAGTGCCATAGTGGATTCCTTATAGACTGGATCCTGATTGCGTGGCCTCAGGATCCTCTCTTCGTTCCGTCAACATCATGTCAAACGAATGATGTAACATCTGTCTTGAACAAGAGTGTAATCAAATTTGGCGATAGAACGAGAAAACTCTTCAACGGAAAAATACACGTCTCCTTGTTCGCTTATCTTGGGCTTGTTTATCAGCACATGGAGCTTGGAGTCGTTTTTCGTGGCGCACCTGGCCAGGTCAGAAAACAGGAAATCCCAATCTTGTTCCTTCCACCTGCGGTGGAAATTGGGATGAAACAGTGTAAAATCATCAAATCGTCGATCTTCTATCGGGAAAGACACCATCGGCTTGATTTCATGTTCTATAACGTCAACGTTATACCATTGCGTGAGCAGATAATTGAGTGGAATCGATTGATCTCTCTCGTGGCGTTGAGGTTTATCCATACCGACAGAATGATGACCCAGTGCGTTACATACAAAAGAAAAGGCGCCTGAACCACTCCCAATATCCAATAGTGTTCTGTTGCCTATTGATGTTTCTGCAAGCTCGCGGTGTTTTGCTATGAAAATAATATAGAGGCTCAGGGCTTTCGCGACATATTTACAAAAGTCAAGATATGAATTATTACGGCCAGCTTCAGGAAGGCGCCTCAGTGTTGCGCGTTGAATCTTGTCGAAAGACTGCGGGTCGAGCATGTCAACCGCGTCGATGACTGGTTGTGCTATGGTGATGTCAACGGTGCGGTCCTTGCATATGGCGACCAGGTATTCTGCCAGTGAATCTCGCTGGACATCGAATTTCGCAAGAATGGATGTGCTGGTTTTCATCCAGGTGTGTCCCAATGGTAAATCGTCTCATCGGCCCCCGGATGCCGCGGACAGGGCGCTGAACGACTCGACGACACGCTCGGGCCGCATGCCGGTCGGATCCAATCGCTCGACCGCGTCGGCTTGCATGCGGGTCAGTGTGGAACGGTCGTCGATGTCGACCGTCAGGTCCGCCTCCCGCGGGCCGGTCCCCACGAACACCACCCGTCCGCCGCCAAAGAAGGGCTGCTTCATGGTGGCGCGCACGTCGCGGCGATTCGCCTCGAACCGGTTGTCATACAGGTAGGCTGTCGAGAGATCCTTGACCGACACGCCGATGGCGCTGTCGCCAAAACGATTCGAGACGAACAGCGCCTCGCTCTCCTCGCCCACACTCGCTGCCTTGTCGGCGGCACCGGTCAGATCGTTGTTGACGACAACGACCCGCGAGCCGCGCAGATCGAGACCGTCACCGTTCGAATCGCCGCTCGGCGCACTCTCGAATCGGCTGTCGCGCACGATACCGTGAAAAGACTCGAGGTCGACCTGGTCATCCCGGTTGCCCGTGAAAGACGAGTCGCTGACGGCGCCCGCCGCGTACTTGATGCTCAGGCCGTCCGCGCCCTGATTGTCGCGAATTGTCGTGTGGGACACCGACACCCGGTCCTGATAGTGAATCGATAGAGCGCCGGAAAACTGCGCGCCGTCCAACCACGCGTCACTGCCGCCGGACAGCTCCAGCCAGGTGACGTCGGTACGTTGGGAGCCATCGCCAACGACGGCCACCGCCCCGAACGGCTGCCCGGGCTCGATCGGTCGAATCGTTACCGGCTGGTCCGCGGTTCCACTGATGTTAAGCCCACCCCTCACCAGCAGCACGACGCCGGCGCCAAGCTGGAGGTCGGTGCCGGCCTCGATGCGCAGGTTGTAGCCCCGCGGCAGGATGAGGTGTTCCTGCAGGCGATACGTGCCACGGCGCAGCCACAGCTCGCCGGGGGCAGTCTGGTGGATATCCAGGTGCGGGTGCGCCGCCAGCCAGGTCGCGACCCCAGGTACGGGCGGCAGCGCGCTCGGTCGGTCCCGGGATGGAGCATCGCCGACATCATGCGATGCGACACGCCGAGCCTCGACTTCCTGGCCGGTGACGGTATTGACGAACACGATGTCGACGTCCTCCAGGCGCAGATCAGCAGCAGCCACGCCGGTGAAAGCGAGAGCCAGCGTGTACAGTCTCGGCACGCGCTCCAGGCTCGGCGCCTGATACCGCGCCACGAGCAGTGCCGCCGCACGGTCGATTCCATGCGTGTCTTCCACGTCGGGATGCTGCACAAGGGCGGTGATGTTCGCTCGCGACACATAGGTCAGGGCATAACTCCACGTCGTTGGCGCAAGCTCGTTCCTTGGTTCGAGCCCGAAGCGCGCCTCCAGCGAGCGGCGGCGGTCCGCGTCCAGTCCGGGCACCCAGCGTATGTTGATCTCCGGCTGCGGATTCGACCTGTCCAATCCGGTCGCGAACCGCGCCTGCGCCAGCGCACGGCTGACATCGAGCCGGCCGTCAGCCAGCCAGTCGACCGCCACTGATTCAGACCTCGCGTCATCCACTGCCCCCGTACCCTCCGCGACCTGTACCCTGACCTGACGGTTCACCGTCTGTACGCCGGCCCTCACGCCGACCGTCAGCGTCTTGACGCCCAGCTCCGACATGGAATCTGGCCGTATCTCGAGCACGAGCCGCCCACTCGAGAGCCTTGCCGCATACTCGGGGGCCGACCGCTCCAGATACCGGCGGAGTGACTGGATGTTCGATGTCAACAGCTCGCGGGATTCCCCGCCTTCGACCGGCACGCCCGAATCCGCGGAAATCGCGCCCGTGCCGGAACCGGCCCGGGCGACAGGCCGCACGATCGCGACCTCGGCCGGCGCGAGCGAGCCGCCCTCCACCAGCCCCCGCTCGAGTTCCCGAAGCAGCCGCGCACCATCCTGGACGATGAAGCGGTAGACCGCCCGATAGATCGCCTGCCGCATCCGGTCGCTCCTGGCCACAAGGTGGAACATCGGGAGCGCGCGCCGTTCGTTATCCCCTGGGTTGGGCCAGGTATTGAGTTGCAGTTCCGGACTGCGACGGCCGCTGAGATCCAGCAGTGACGGGCTGTTGTCACGACCGAGCGCGGGGTAGAACTTGCCGTTCGCCGTGTTCAGGAAGACACGCAGGTTGCCCTGGGTGAACCCGTGCCCCACCATACCCAGAACGTAGCGTGTGGTCTCGTGTCGTCCCAGGTACTCGAGGTCGAAGAACTCCGCCGGATCGGCGGCGCCCTGGCCGCTGATCGCCGTGTTGAACTCGCTGTAACGCCGCAGCAACGGTTCCCAGTCGATACGGGGTATCCCCATCTGGGTCAGGGCGCGCATGAAGTGGTCTGGAAAATCGCCGGTGTTATCCCTGTATTGCGAGGAGTCGGTGTACACCAGCGCCTTGTCCGTTCCTCCGTTCTCGGGATAGTCGTACGAGACGGTGCGCAACGAGCCATGGCCGGCTACCTCGGTGTACTCGTCGTCGAGCAGGTTCGAGAAATAGAAGAGATGCGCGCGCGAGTCGTTTATCTGCACCCGGACCAGACGGTGGTCCTGCATCAGCAGGTGCGCCTCGCGCGCCATCCTCATGACGAGCGGTTGCGTCTCGGTCAGGTTCTCCCGCACGATCAGCTTGAACCTGTTCAGGCCCGCGATCCGGTCGCCCGGCGCCATCTCTATACTCAATGAGATGATTCGCTGGCCATCCTGCTCGACCGAGTGGTGGCTTGGGGCCCGGCCATGACTCTTCACCCGCACGTTGTAGACCGTGCCGTCGTATCGGAGCTGAGCCCGCCGCCAGCGGTTGTTCTCCTGGTAAAACCGGGGGTCGCGGTTGTCGCCCGAGAGGCGATCGTAGATACGCTCGAAGTGCGCGATGTCGTTGCCGGACAGGGTCAAGCCGATCAGCGGGAGACCCGCCCGTCCCGCCGAATCGTCAGACCTGTCGTGCGCTGCCACCGCGGCTGCCAGCCCGATCACGGCCAGCGCCACCATCAGGCGCCGCTCCCATCGGTCTCGATTGCCGCTCATCTCACTTCACGCCATTCGGTGCTTCAGGGGTGACGGCCGGCGTCGGACAGTGCGCTGAACGACTCGACGACACGCTCGGGCCGCATGCCGGTCACATCCAGACGCTCGACCGCACTGGCGGGCAAACGGGTCAGCGTGGAATGATCGTCGATGTTGACCAACAGGTCCGCCGCCCGCGGGCCGGCCCCCACGAACACCACCCGGCCCCCGCCAAAGAAGGGCTGCTTCATGGTGGCGCGCACGTCGCGGCGATTCTCCTCGAACCGGTTGTCATGCAGGTAGGCCGTCGAGAGGTCCTTGACCGCCACCCCGATGGCGCTGTGTCCAAAACGATTCGAGACGAACAGCGCCTCGCTCTCCTCGCCCACGCTCGCCGCCTTGTCGGCGGCGCCGGTCAACTCGTTGTTGACGACGACGACCCGCGAGCCGCGCAGATCGAGGCCGTCACCATTCGAATCGCCGCTCGGCGCACTCTCGAACCGGTTGTCGCGCACGAGGCCGTCAAAATACTCGAGGTCGACCTGGTCATCCCGGTTGCCCGTGAACGACGAGTCGGTGATGGCGCCCGCCGCATACTTGATACTCAGACCGTCGGCGCCGTGATTGTCGCGAATCGTCGTGTGGGACACCGACACCCTGTCCTGATAGTGAATCGACAGCGCCCCGGAAAACTGCGCGCCGTCCAGCCACGCGTCACTGCCGCCGGACAGCTCCAGATAAGTGACGTCGGTACGCTGGGAGCCATCGCCGACGACGGCCACCGCCCCGAACGGTTGCCCGGGCTCGATCGGTCGAATCGTTACCGGCTGGTCCTCGGATCCACTGATGTTGAGGCCGCCTCGAACCAACAGCACGACGCCGGCGCCAAGCTCGAGGTCGGTGCCGGACTCGATGCCCAGGTTGTAGCCCCGCGGCAGAACGAGGTGGTCGGAAAGGCGATACGTGCCTCGGCTCAGCCACAACTCACTGGGGGCGGTCTGGCGGATATCCAGGCGCGGGTGCGCCGCCAGCCACGCCTCGACCACGGGTGCGGGCGGTAGTGCGGACGGTCCGTCCCGAGACGGCGCGTCGCCAACATCATGCGACGCGACACGCCTCGCCTCGACCTCCTGGCCGGTGACCGTGTTGACAAACACCAGGTCGATGTCTTCAGGGCGCAGGTCATCGGCAGCCACACCGGCGACGGTGAGGGCCAGCGTGTACAGTCTCGGCACTCGTTCCAGACTCGGCGCCCCATACCGCGGCCGCGGATCTACCACCCGGAACGCGCGCGCCTCGATTGTCATCTCTACACGGTCGATATAGTTCGTGTCTTCCACGTCGGGATGCTGCACGAGGGCGGTGATATTCTCATGCGACGCATCGGCCAGCCCATAGCTCCACGTCGATGACTCACCGTCCTCTGCGTCGAGCCCGAAGCGCGCTTCCAGCCCGCGGCGACGGTCCGCATCCAGGCCGTCCACCCAGCGGACGTTGATTCTCGGCGGGGGAGGCGGTGGCGGCGGTATCGATCTGTCCAGACCGGTCGCAAACCGCGCATCCGCAAGCGCCCGGCTGACATCGAGCCGACCGTTGGCCAACGAGTTGACCACCACTGATGCAGACCTCGGGTCACCTGCTGCGCCCGCACCCTCTGTGACGTGCACCGTGACCGGGGTGTCCACCGTCCGGGCGCCGGCCCGCACGCCGACCGTCAGTCGCTTGACGCCCAACTCGGACATGGAATTGGGCCGGATCTCGAGCACGATCCGGCCGCGCGAGAGCTGCGCCGAATACGCGGGCGCCGATCTCTCCAGGTACTGGCGGAGTGACTGGATGTTCGATGTCACGATCGCACGGGATTCCCCGCGCCCGACCGCTACACCCGACCGTGCGGTGGCCGCGCCCCACCTGGAACCGTCGCGCGCAACAGGCCGCACGATCGCGAGCTCGGCCGGCGCGAGCGCGCCGCCCTCCACCAGCCCCCGCTCGAGTTCCTGGATCAGCCGCGCACCATCCTCGACGATGAAGCGGTAGACCGCCCGATAGATCACCTGCCGCACGCGGTCGCTGCTGGCCACGAAGTGGAACATCGGGAGCGCAACGTCAACGCGGATATTGGTATTGGTATTCAGTTGCTGCTCCGGCGTGCGGCTGCCACTGAGGTCAAGTGTTGACGGAAAGTCGTCACGACCGAGCGCGGGATAGAATTTGCCGTTCGCCGTGTTCAGGAACACACGGAGGTTACCCAGGCGGAATCCGTGCACATCCAGGCCCAGGACGTAGCGTATGGCCTCGAATCGTCCCAGGTACTCGAGGTCGAAGAAGTCCGCCGGGTCGGCGGCGCCGTGGCCGCTGATCTCGGTGTTGAACGCGCTGTAACGACGCAGCAACGGATCCCAGTCGTCGCGAAGCACCCCCATCTGTGTCAAGGCGCGTCTGAAGTGCTCCGGAAAATCGAAGGTCGGGTCCATGTATTGCACGGAGTCGGTAACCACCAGCGCCTTGTCCGTCCGTCCGTCGTCATAGTCGTAGGTCACGGTTCGCAATGAGGCCTGGCCGGCCGACTCCGCGTATTCGTCGTCGAGCAGGTTCGTGAAATAGAAGAGCTGCTCGGGCCAGTCGTTGATTTGCACCCGGACCAGGCGGTGGTCCTGCACCAGCACGTGCGCCTCGCGCGCCGCCGTCATGACGAGCTGCTGCGTCTCGACCAGGTTCTCGCCCACGATCAGCTTGAACCGGTTCAGCCCCGCGACCCGGTCGCCCGGCGCCATCCTGATGCTCAGTGAAATGAACCGATGGCCGTCACGCTCGACCGAGTGGCGGTCCGGATCGCGGCCGTGGCTCTTCACCCGTACGGTGTAGACCATGCCGTCGTATCGGAGCTGCGCCCGCCGCCAGCGGTTGTGTTCCCGGTAGAATCGGGGATTGCGATTGTCGCCCGAAAGACGATCGTAGATGCGCTCGAAGTGCGCGACGTCGTTGCCGGACAAGGTCAAGCCGATCAGCGGAAGACCCGCCCGTCGCGCCATGTCGTCAGACCTGTCGTGCGCTGCCACCGCGGCTGCCAGCCCAATCACGGCCAGCGCCGCCATCAGGCGCCGCTCCCACCGGAGTCGTTTACCGCTCATCTCGTCCCAATCGGTTCAGCACGCGTGACGGCCAGCGTCGGACCATGCCGGGCGAAGGCGATATCGGCGGGCAGGCTTTCGAGCATGGACGGAGGGTCGTGGCATGGACCGCGATCTTTGCGCAATGATACTCTGCACACGCACGGTCAGATCAAAGCGCCACGTGTACGGCGAGACCTCCTGGCATCGACAAGCTGCCACTCGGTCTCGAGGTGCTGGCGCTCGGCGGCTACGGTGTCAGACGGGGAAAGTGCACCTCCTCCCCATCCAATGTGACCGTGAGCCCGGCGTCGAGGATGTGGCCATTCTGTCCGCAGTATTCCAGTAACGCTGTGCTGGCCGGTTCGAAGTGCCTCGACGTCTGGCGAACACCGAAATGCAGATCATAGTAGGCATGCACGGTACACACGTATCCGATTCCGTAGCCACGATAGGCGCGGAAGACCGACATCGGGGTCGGTCCCAAGAACGGTGAATGGACGTTGTCCAGCGACTCCCAGCGTCCGTCGTCGGTCCCACCGACCGCGACAACGATGAGATCCGGCTGCCAGGAGAGCACGTAATCCGCAAACTTCGTGGCCTTCTCGGGTCCATTCGGCTCGTGAAAGAGGCGAGCAAGATACGGCTCGGTGAGCCCGTTGGAGTCCACGAAGCGCGACCCCAGCACGTACGGGAACACCCCCGCGTCACCGAAGACCAAGGTCAACTCTTCGATATCGGGAATTCGATCGCGGAGAAGCTCACCGATACGAACGTACTCGTGTTGCGTCGTCGATTCCTGCGCCCGCGTATACAGGCGGAGACGCTGGACGACCGATTCGGCCCCCGTATCTCTCGCCGCAATCGACGCCATCCACAGAATCGACACCACCCCCGCGACGATCGCCCTTGCGTAGACGACACGTCTCTCGACCCGCGGGACAGCGACCGACAGCAGATATGCAACCCCTGCCGCGACGAGCAGATATAGGAAGACATAGAAATTGACCAGAAAGCGATAGGCGTAGCCGACGATCGGCTCCGACGGCAGGAACACCACGAGGGTCCCACCCGCGACCACGGCAAGCGCCAGCACGGAAGAGCGTGGCGCAAGGCGCCAGCACGATGTGCATCCGCGCGCTCGCCTGCGCCACAGCAACAGGCCCGCCGCAACCGCGACCAGGACCCCGGCGAACAGAATCCACCGCCAGTAGTCAGCCAACGCGCCGAGTACGTATTCGGCGCCGGCGCCGTCCGCACGCATTTTTCGGTAATAGCTCGTTTGCATCAGATCGCCGAAGAGGAGCCACTTCCCGGCGAAGTAGACGCCCAGCGCCGCCACGAACGTTCCCAGCCGCAGCGTCAGGTACGCCAGTTCACCACGCCGCCACATGACGGGGAGTATCAGGACACCGACCGCCGCCAGCAGCACGATGTTCTCGGGGCGCGTCAGGAACGAAAGAAAGGAGGCAAACAGGAACATGGTCACGGCACGACGCCGCGTTGCCTCATCGTCCGCCTGACGCACACGAGCGAGATGCAATATGGCCCAAAGGACACTGGCCGGCCCGAGCATGGTCTCGAGGCCACGCCCCACAATGGTGGGAATATGGGTGTCGCGAGCGATGAACACGGCGAACAGTGACACGGCAATGAACAGGAACCCCCCTTCGAGGACCCTGTCTGCTCGAAGTACCTGGTACCCCAGATAGAGAATGAGGGCGATTGCGGCCAGATTGAGGATGACCGCGGCGAACATCATGTTGATGCCGGCGGCTTCGAACGGAACCAGCAGCAGCAGGTAGATTGCACTGGTAAAGCCCTCCGAGGCGATGTTCCGGGGATCGTAGGCAAACGGGCGACCGGCAACAAGATTCTTCGCGTAGTTGAAGTAGATATACGTGTCGTCGTTCGCAAAGATCTCAGCTTGGGAGGCGATTGCCACGAGTGCCGAGGCACCGGCGACGATCGCCGTTGCCGCCGCCGTGCGCTCCAACGTACGTCCGGAAACCTCGACTGCAACCGTTGTGCCTTCGCCACGGAACGGCCACACTCCGGCGATGGATTCGCGCAACACGTGCACGGGATGCCTGACGAGCACACATAGCCCGGCGAGCACGGCAACGAGCAACGCCAGCCGATCAACGAAGTCGACCGCACCTGGCCCACCGACGGTAATCGGGCCGCCGCGTCGGGTGGTCCGGGGCGCCTCGGGCGACAGTGTGGACCGTTGCCGGTCGATGTTGTGGGTGTCTGCAACCGCGGCATGCGCGATGATCGCGCGGAGGCGGCTATCAGAGGGTGCGGTCAGATCGTAGCGCCATGTGTCAGGCGATACCGCCTGACCATCGGTGAGCTGCCACTCGGTTTCGAGGCGCTGGCGCTCGGCGGCGTCGACCGACGGCTGCCAGCGAACGTTGATCAACGCCCCCGGGGGACCGTACAGGCCGCGGGCCGCGAACGGCAGGGTGATGGCGAGCAGGCCGAGCACGATCGCCCTGGTCAGCCAGGAGACGGTCATCGTCTGTCAGTCAATCGGTACACGGCGTTCCGGCATTGGTGTACAGGTCGCCGATCGTCGTGGTGGATGCGAACTGCAGATCGAACGCTTCGGTCAGGCTTTCGCGGCTCTCGTCGTCCACCATGACATAGAGCGAATTGAGCTCGGTGCGGCTGGCGATATCAAAATCGAAGGAGATCCCGATCCCAGCCGGAATCGCCAACGATTCCGGGAGGAACGCGTTTCGAAACGGGAGCAGGATCGTGTTGCACCACGGATCGTCCTGCGCCTCGTACACGAGCGTGCTGCCCGTCTGTGTAGCGAAGGCGTCGATACGCGCCTGCTCATCCGTGAACTGTCGCGTTGCCAGCACCTTGTAGTCCGCCAGAAAGGACGGGGTGAGCAGCAACCCTGCCAGCACCGCCACTGCGACGACCCGCCCCCGGCCGCATGCGGCCAGCAGCAGCAGCGACAGTAGCACGTGCGGGCCGACGACACGATAGTCCAGCCACAACCCCACGTGCCACAGCGTCAGCAGCAGCAGGACGACCAGACTGAGATTCAGGATGTGGGTGAGCCGTTCGGCCCGGCGCCCCCTGTCCTGTGTATTTGCTTCGGCGCCTGAATGCCAACAGGTCATCCAGAGGACGATTCCGAGCGCCTGATATCGGAGCAACGTCCAGAGGGGATTCTCGACATCCGGCCACAGGTAGGTCATCCCTTGCGCGGTGGTCACGGCGACCAGGTTCTGCAGACCTGCGATTGGAGATCTCAGCAGGAGTTGGACATCGAATGCCAACCGGTCCGGATAGGGGGCGGCAACGTATTGATACAGCAGAAAGATTCCAGCAACAACGCCACACGCCGCCAGCAGAGGCCAAACGCGGAGAACTTGGCTGAGCCGGCCCCCGCGTGTGGCGCGACTGTGTGACGACGATCATCACCAGAGGCAGCAGGAGCAGTGCCCAGGTGGGCCGCACGAGGCCTGCGCCGAGAATCAAGATGAACGCGGCGGCCAGAAGGCGGTGCGGCACCGCACCCTCCTGCACGACGAGGCGATAGAAGATGCCCGCAAGCATGATGGCGAGCGCGTAATGAAACGGCTCCTGCATGGCGCGCGGCAGGGCCAAGTGGAGGGGCCAGTAGGTCAGGAGCACCAGCAGCACCCACACCAGTTGCCGGGAGTTCGGTCTTATCAGCAACAGGCCGCCGAGCAGCGCGAGCGTGACCGCGGCGGCGTCGAACAACATCGGCGACCACAGGTTCCAGCCCACCGCTTTGCCGATCAGACCGTACAACGCGATGTACCAGGGCCCCCAGGCATAGAAATGCGTGAACGATGCCGCCGCCGTCTCTTCGCCAACCGTGTAGTAGCCGCCCGAGAAGCCGACCGCCGCAAACGTCTTGATCTGGTGCCAGTACATGATGGCGTCCGACATGTCGGGATGAAAGTAGGCGAGGCGTTGCCCAAGATAGACGGACGCCATGCCCGTGAGACTCAGGGCTGGCAAGAGCAGAATCAAGCCGATCAGAGAGAATCGAATCAGCCCCTGGTTCCTGGCGAGCACTCGATCGACGAAACCAATCCACCGCACGAGCATTGGCGAGCGATTGATCAGCGCCACACCGATGCTCGCGAGCCCGTCGAGGGCACCAAGGACCGAATTGCACCAGCGTCGGAACCTCTTGAGCTGGGTGCGACCGATACTCGCGAGCCCGCACACGAATCCAAACACCCAACTGCACCAGCGCACCAGCGTTGGCGATCGTGTGATCAGTGCGACACCGATGGTCGCGAGCCCGCCCAGGAAACCAAGGACTGACAGGTATTTCAAGCCGGCAGGTATGCCAACGTACGGCAGCGAAGGCGCAGACGACTCGACCTGAAACTCGTTTCTGTCAATCTGGTGGGTATCCTCAACGGCGGGATCGCGGACGAGGTCGCTGATGTTCTCGAGAGAACGGTCCGTCAGCGCGTAGCTGAAGGTCCGATCCCCCTGCGGATCGGGCCGCGCAAGCGTGTACCGCTGCTCAAATTGGAACCGGGCGGTGTCATCGACGGTCGCGGCCCAGCGGACATTGACCTGGACGGGGCGATCCCCGTACGTCACCCGCAGAACCGCATACGCCGCCGCCGCCACCGCCCAGGACACCAGCCCCGTCACCAGCAGGCGAGAGCTCAAGCCCGAAGGGAGCAGTCGGCCGACGTGAGCGCCTGCACCACGATCAACACGGTGAAATAGCCGATGCCAGGGGACTGTCATCGTCTGTCTGTCAATCGGCGCATGAGTTCCCCGCGTTGCGGTACAGGTCGCCGATTGCCGTGGCGGACGCGAACTGCAGGTCGAACGCTTCGGTCAGGTCTTTCCGGCTCGCGTCGTCCGCCATGATGTAGCGGGATTTCAGCTCGCTGGGGCTGGTGCTGTCAGAATAAAACGAAATGCCGATTCCTGCCGGAATCGCCAGAGATTCCGGGAGGAACGCGATTCGCTGGGGGAGCAGGATCGTATTGCACCACGGATCGCTCTGCGGCTGGTACACGAGCGTGCCGGCCGTCTGATCGGCGAAGGCGTCGATACGCGCACGCTCATCCGTGAACTGCCGGCTCGCCTTTTCCTTGTAATCCGCCAGAAACGACGGGGTGAACAGGAGCCCGGCCAGCACCGCCACCGCGACCACCCGCGTCCGGCCGCATGCGGCCAGCAGCAGGAGCGACAGCAACAAGTGCGGGGCAACGACACGATAGTCACGCCACGACCCAACGTCGAACAACATAACCACCAGCAGGACGACCAGGCCGAGATTCAGGATGTGGGTAAGCCGTTCGGCCCGGCGCCAGGGCTGCCGCCCCGGCGCCACCTGTTCGGCCTCATGACCGGGGCGCCGGAATGCCAGCACGGTCATCCAAAGGACGATTCCGAGCGCCTGATAGCGGAGCAGCGTCCAGACGGGATTCTCGAAATCCGGCCAAAGGTAGGCCATCCCCTGCACGGTGGTGACAGCGACCAGGCTCTGCAGAACGGCGACTGGAGATCTCAGCAGGAGTTGGACATCGAATGTCCACCGGTTCGGAAAAGGGGCGGCCACGTATATATACAGCAGAAAGAGCCCAGCAATTGCGGCACACGCTGGCAACAACGGCCAATCGCGGAACACCAGGCGGAACCGGTTCCCGCGCGTCGTGCGGCTGTGTGGTCGCTTCTCGACGACAATCATCACCAGTGGCAGCAGGAGCACTGCCCACGTGGGCCGCACGAGGGCTGCGCCGAGAATCATGACGAGCGCGGCGCCGAGGAGCCGGTGCGGCACCGCGCCCTCATGCACGAGGAGGCGATAGAAGATGCCCGCGAGCAGGATGGCGACCGCGTAGTGAAACGGCTCCTGCATCGCGACCGGCAGGTACAGGTGGAGGGGCCAGTACGTCAGCAGTACGAGCAGCACCAACACCAGTTGCCGGGCGTTCGGTCTGATCAGCAGTACGGCACCGAGCAGTGCGAGCGTGACCGCGGCGACGTCGAACAGCATCGGCGACCTCAGGCTCCAGCCCACCGCTTTGCCGATCAGGCCATACAACGCGATGTACCAGGGCCCCCAGGCATAGAAATGCGTGAACGAGGCCGCCGCCGCCTCTTCGCCAATCGTGTAGTACCCGCCCGAGAAGCCTACCGCCGCGAACGTCGTGATCTGGTGCCAGTACATGACGGCGTCCGACACGACGGGATGAAAGTCGGCAAGGCATAGCCCCAGATAGACGGACACCATTCCCGTGAGACTCAGAACCGGCACGAGCAGAATCAGGCCGATCAGAGCGAATCGAATCAACACCTGATTCCTGGCGAGCAGTCGATCAAGCACACCAATCCACTGCACCAGCGTTGGCGACCGTGTGATCAGGGCGCGAACAATGCTCGCGAACCAGTCCAGGAATCCAGAAACCGAACTGCACCAGCCGCTGGACCGCATGACCAGAGCGCGAACAATGTTCGCGAGCCCGCCCAGGAAACCAGGAACCGAACTGCACCAGCGCACCAGCGTTGGCGACCGTGTGATCAGGGCGAGACCAATGGTCGCGAGCCCGCCCAGGAAACCCAGGACCGACAGGTATTCCAAGCCCGCGGGTATGCCAGCGTACCGGAGCGAAGGCGCAGAGGACTCGACCCGAAACGCGGGCCTGTCGATCTGGTGGGTATCCACGACGGCGGGATCGCGGACGAGATTTCTAATGTTCTCAAGAGAACGGTCCGTCAGCGCGTAGCTGAAGGTCCGATCGCCCTGCGGATCGGGCCGCGCAAGCGTATACCGCTGCTCAAATTGGAACCGGGCGGCGTCATCGACGGTCGCGGCCCAGCGGACATTGACCTGGACGGGGCGATCCCCGTACGTCACCCGCAGAACCGCATACGCCGCCGCCGCCACCGCCCAGCACACCAGCCCCGTCACCAGCAGGCGAGAGGTCAAGCCCGACGTGAAGCGTTCATTTTTCACGGGTGTCTCTAGCCAGTTGCCAAGGATGACGCGCTGATTGGTAGCCGCTGGAAATTATACGAGCGGGTGCGAGTGGGCACCCGTGCACCATGATGACGGGTCAGGCGAGCCACATCGCGTACAGGTACTGGATACCGCTCGCGAGGTGCCAGAGGAAGACCCCTCCGCACAGCGTGAACCGCACCAGCCGCCCCTTAGCGACGCCGCCGGTCGCGGCGGCCCGGAGCACCGCCACCGCTGAGGCGGCGAATAGTACGAAGGCCGCCAACTGGCCCGACCAGAGAAAAGCCCCGTGGCTGGCCGAGTGGCCCTCGGCCAGCAGATAGCCGATGGCCGCCCCGACAAGAAACGTGGCCCAGCCGAGTTGCACGCGGCGGTCCGTGCGCACGGATGGAAAGCATGCGACCGCGACCAGGGGAAACAGCACCGAGGCGGCGAGGCGCCAGCCAAGCGTCAACAGGTCGGTCGGTGCGTAGAACCCGATCACTTGCAGAGGCGCCAGGATCACGCCGCCTCTGTCTGTGCTCAGCGTGTAGATCGCGTCGTACTGCCACGCCATCACGGCGGCGGACGGCAGGACGAAGCTGACGCCGAGCCAGAGCCAGTCGGTGCGCCGCCAGTGCAGCACGGCCAGAACACCCAGCGCCGGCAGAAACGCCATGCTGAAGCTGGGTTTCACGATGCCTGCCATGACGACGAGGGCCGCGGACGCCAGCATGCGCATGCGGTCGGCTCGAGCGCCGTGCACAGGCCACAGGACCGCCGGCCCCAGCCCCAATAGCAGGAGCGCGAACGGCTTCGAGAACAACGTGGTCGGCGAATGCCATTGATTCGGTGGGAAATAGCCGAACAGCCACGCGTCATACCGGGTCGGATCGAGCGGCAGGACAGGCTGCAGCACCAACACCGCAGCCGGCAAGAGCGCCGCGGCGCTCAGCAGCGCCAAGGTGGAGGTGCCCAACGCCTCCCGCAGCCACCACGCCACCACCACGGCGCACGCGGCCACGCCCCCCAACGTCACCAGTCCCGCCGCGGCCGACCACTCTGCAGATGTGAGCGCCTGCACCGCGATCACGACGACGTGGTAGCCGAAATGCGGCAACAGGGCGCTGGTTTCCGCTATTCGCCGGGCGAACTCGATGTGGGCCTCGAAGTCTGTCCCAGCCCCCAGCATCCGAGTCACGACCGGGGAAAAGGCGATCAGGCACACCGCCGGCGCAAGTGTTAGCGCAACGAACCCCCTCCATCGCACGCGCGGAATCGCAGTGGACGCTGCCGCGTTCGGGGTTTCAGCACGCGAAATAGGTCCGGGAGACGGCCTGACCAGCGCGTACAGCCCGGCTAGCATGGCCAGCAATAGCGCCAGACGATCAACGAGACCGACCGCGACCGCGCCGCCAGCGGTCACCAGACCGGCACGTCTGACGGTCCGGCCCGCCTCGGGCGCGACGGTGTACCGCTGCCGGTCGATGTTGTGGGTGTCCGCGACCGCGGCATGCGCGACGATAGCGCGGAGGCTATCTTCGGAAGGGTCAGTCAGATCGTAGCGCCACGTGGACGGCGAGACTTCCTGCCCATCAACGAGCTGCCACTTGGTCTCGAGGCGCTGGCGCTCGACGGCGTCCAGCGCCGCCTGCCAGCGAATGTTGACGAACGCCCCCGGGGGACCGTACAGGGCGCGCACCGCGAGCGGCAGAGTGACGGCGAGCAGGCCCAGTGTGAGTGCTCTGATCAGCCAGGAAGCCATGTATCGTTCTCAGCGAGGAGCCATGCGTGGCGCCCGCGCACAATGATGACGGGTCAGGCGAGCCAGGTCGAATACAGGTGCAGGATGCCGCTCGCAACGTGCCAGAGGAAGACGCTTCCGCACAGCGCGAACCGGCCCAGCCAGTTCACGCCCGTGCGGCCGGTCGCGGCGGCCCGGAGCACCGCCACCGCTGACGCGGCGAACAACACGAAGGCCGCCAACTGGCCCGACCACAGGAAGTTCCCGGCGCCGGCGCGATCGCCTTCGGCCAGCAGGTAGCCGATGGCCGCACCCACAAGAAACGTGACCCAGCCGAGCTGCACACGGCGATCCGCACGCACAGACGGAAAGCAGGCTGCCGCCGCCAGGGGAAACAGCACCGAGGCGGCGAGGCGCCAGCCCAGCGTGGCGAGACCGGCTGGACCGTGGAGCCTGATCACATGCAAGGGCGCCAGGATGACGCCCGCACCCTCGGTGTTCAGCGCGAAGGTCACCGCGTACTGCCACTCCAGCACCGCGACGGCCGGCAGGGCGAAGCCGAAACCGAGCCAGAGCCAGTCGGCGCGCCGCCAGTTCAGTACGGCCAGAATACCCAGCGCGGGCAGGAACGCCATGATGAAGTTCGGTTTCACGAGGACGGACATCACGACGAGGGCCGCGGACGCCAGCATGCGCGTCCGGCCGGCCTTCGTGCCGTTCGCGGGCCACACGACCGCCGGGGCCAGCCCCAGCAGCAGGAGTGCGAACGGTTTCGAGAACAACGTGGTCGGCGAGTGCCACTGGTTGGGGGGAAAGTAGCCGAACAGCCACGCGTCATACCTGGACGGATCGAGCGGCAGGACGGGTTGCAGCACCAACACCGCGGCCGGCACGAGCGAGGCGGCAACCAGCAGCGCCGAGGCCGAGGCGCCGAGCGCCCCCCGCAGCCACGACGCCAGCACTGCAGCGCACGCGGCGACGCCGCCCAGCGTCACGATTCCCGCCGCGGCAATCCAATCTGCCGGCGTGAGCGCCTGCACCATGACGACCAGGGCGTGGTAGCCGAAATGCGGCAACATGGCGCCAGTCTCGGCGAGTTGCCGCGCGAACACGACGTGGGCATCGAAGTCACCCACTGGCAACATTCGCGTCACGACCGCGGCAAATGCGATCAGGCATACCGCCGGCGCCAGCACCAGCGCGATGGCCCCCGACTGCGACGCGCGAGACGTCAGGTTGAGCGCCGCGGCGGTCCGGGGAATCGCGCGGGATATCGGTTTCGCGGAAGACCTGACGAACACGCACAGCCCGGCGAGCGCGGCCAGGAGCAACGCCAGCCGATCGACGAGACCGACCGCGATGGCGCCGCCGGTGGTCATCAGGCCGTGGCGGCGCCCGGTCCGGGGCGCCTCGGGCGCGAGGGTGTATCGCTGCCGGTCGATGTTGTGGGTATCTGCAACCGCCGCATGCTGAACGATCGCGCGGAGGCGGCCTTCAGTGGCCGCGGTCAGATCATAGCGCCACGTTGACGGCGAGACCTCCTGCCCCTCGGCAAGCTGCCACTCGGTCTCGAGACGCTGGCGCTCGACGGCGTCCACGGTCGGCTGCCAGCGAATGTTCACCAACGCACCCTGTGGACCGTACAAGCCGCGGGCCGCGAGCGGGAGGATGATAGCGAGCAGGCCCAGGGTGACGGCTCGGATCAGCCAGCGATTTGTCATCGTCTGTGTCAATCGGCACACGACTTCTTGGCATTGAGGTACCGATCGCCAGAGCTTCCTGGACGAAAGCGTATGGCACTAGTACTTGAATGTCGTGTCTTTCTGAACTCGGCGCTGAGCGTGGTCCGCCGGCAGACGCGCGGTCAGCGCGTCACGAACGGCGCGTTCAGGTCCTAGCTGCACCTGATAGATATAGCGGTCGGTCTCGGGTGGCGCGTCAGCAGGAATCGAGGCACGGTGGGCGCCCGTCGAGTTCAGAAACACGACGGCGCTGTTCGGCCGGCCGGGCACCTCTCGCACCACCTCGATGTCCTCGTCGGGAACCCAGAACGGGGAATGTTTCGGGAATTCCTGTTCGTTCTGCAATCGGCACATTTGAGTCCCGTAGAGCTGCCGGTCGTCGCGTTTGGTGAGATACAGAATGCAGGATCGGATGTCACTCTTGTATATCGCCCGCGCCTGCTCGACCCGGGTCCGGAACTCCGCCAACTCTTTCGGCTCGTCTCGTGTCTGCTTCGCCCGCGCGTCCAGTTGTCGCTGCGTCTCCAGGACCTGCTTTTTCAGTCTCTTCGTTTCCTTGAGCCCTTCCTTGACCTGGGTCCGGAGCGCCGGGAGTTCCCGCACCTCGTCCAGCGTGCGCAATAGCCTCCACGGCGCAAGCGGGCCGAGCCGGCGCACGATCTGCGTGACCTTGTTCAACATCGCCATCATTGTATTCGCGGATCATCCGGCCTCACTCCCGCAGGGACAGCGCGGGGGCGACCGAGGATTCTGGCGAGAACATGACTCACCGGGCCCCGGATGCCGCGGACAGTGCGCTGAACGACTCGACGACGCGCTCGGGCTGTATACCGGTCAGATCGAAGCGCTCGACCACGCCGGCGGGTATACGGATCTGTGTCGAGCGATCGTCGATATCGACCGATAGGTCCGCCGCCCGCGGGCCGGCCCCCACGAACACCACTCGGCCACCGCCGAAGAAGGGTTTCTTCAGGTAGGCCCGCACGTCGCGGCGATTCTCTTCGAACCGGTTGTCGTACAGGTAGGCCGTCGAGAGATCCTTGACCGCCACCCCGATGGCGCTGTGGCCGACACGATTCGAGACGAACAGCGCCTCGCTTTCCTCGCCCACGCTTGCCGCTTTGTCGGCGGCGCCAGTGAACCCGTTGTTGACGACCACCACGCGCGAGCCACGCAGATCAAGGCCGTCGCCATTCGAGTCGCCGGTCGGCGCACCCTCGAACCGGCTGTCGCGCACGAGGCCGTCGAAATTCTCGAGATCGACCTGGTCATCGCGGTTGCCCGTGAATGACGAGTCGGTGATGGCGCCCGCCGCATACTTGATGCTCAGACCGTCAGCGCCCTGATTGTCGCGAATCGTCGTGTGGGACACCGACACCCGGTCCTGATAGTGAATCGACAGCGCGCCCGCGAAGTGCGCACCGCCCAGCCACGCGTCACTGCCGCCGGACAGCTCCAGCCAGGTGACCTCGGTGCGCTCGGAGCCATCGCCGACGACGGCCACCGCCCCAAACGGCTGCCCGGGCTCGATCGGTCGTATCGTCACCGGCTGATCCTCGGTCCCGCCGATGTGCAGACCGCCACGCACGAGCACAACGACCCCGGCGCCGAGTTGGAGTTCGGCGCCGGATTCGATGCTCAAGTTGAACCCACGGGGCAGGACGAGGTGTTCGGGAAGGCGATACGCGCCACGGCGCAGGCGCAGCTCGCCGGAGTCGGTCTGGTGGATATCAAGGTGCGGGTTGGCCGCCAGCCACGCCTCGACGGCAAGTGCCGGTGGCAACGCGGTCGGACGGTCCTGAGACGGAGCGTCGCCACCGTCATACGACGCAACACGCCGCGCCTCGACCTCCTGGTCGGTGACCGTGTTGACGAACACGAGGTCGATGTCCTCCGGGCGCAGATCGTCGGCAGCCACACCGGTGACGGTGAGGACCAGCGTGTATAGTCTCGGCACCCGTTCCAGGCTCGGCGCCTGATACGCTGGTCCTTCCGCCGAGAACGCGTCCGTCGCGAGTGTCATCTGTGCGCGGTCGATATTGTGCGTGTCTGCCACGTCCGGGTGCCGTACGAGGGCGGTGATATTCTCACGAGACGCGTCGGCCAGCGCGTAGCTCCACGTCGATGACTCGCCCTCGGTCGCTGCGTCGAGCCCGAAGCGCGCTTCCAGTTCGCGGCGGCGATCCAGCCCCAGTCCCGCCACCCAGCGCACATTGATCTTCGGCGGGGGAGGCGGTGGCGCCGGGGGCGCCGGCGGTCTCGATGTATCCAGACCGGTCGCGAACCGCGCCTGCGCCAGCGCCCGGCTGACATCGAGCCGGCCGTCGGCCAGCCAGTCGACCGCCGCTGCTGCAGACCGCGGGTCACCCGCTGCGCCAGGGTCTTCCGTGACATGCACCCTGACCGGGGTGTCCGCCCGCCGAGCGCCGTCCCGCACGCCGATCGTCAGCCGCTTGACGCTCAACTCGGCCATGGAATCGGGCCGTATCTCGAGCTCGATCCGCCCGCTCGAGAACTGCGCCGAATACTCGGGCTCCGATCGCTCCAGATAGCGGCGGAGTGACTGCATGTTCGATGTCAGGATCGCACGGGATTCCCCGCGCCCGATCGGCATGCCCGTCACCCCGGTCGTTGCGCCCGTCCCGGCGCCGGTGCGCACTGGAGGCCGCACGATCGCGACACCGGCCGGCGCGAGTGAGCCGCCCTCCACCAACCCCCGATCGATCTCCTGGACCAGCCGCGCGCCATCCCTGACGATGAAGCGGTAGATAGCCCGATAGATCGCGTGGCGCACGCGGTCGCTGCTGGCCGCAAAGTTGAACATCGGAAGGGCACGCGGACGGTCATACCCGCGGTAGGTGTTCAGTTGCTGCTCAGGGGTGCGGCTGCCATTGAGGTCAAGCGTCGACGGGAAGTCGTCACGACCGAGCGCGGGGTAGAACTTGCCGTTCGCCGTGTTCAGGAAGACGCGCAGATTGCCCAGGACGAACCCGTGCCCGTCCAGACCGAGAACGTAGCGAATGGCCTCGTAACGTCCCAGATACTCGAGGTCGAAGAAATCCGCCGGGTCGGCGGCGCCGTCGCCGCTGATCGCGTTGTAGAACTCGCTGTAGCGGCGCAGCAACGGCTCCCGGTCGGCGCCAGGTACCCCCATCTGGGTCACGGCACGCCTGAAATGGTCCGGAAAATCGAAGGTGTTGTCCCTGTAGTGCGGCGAGTCGGTGTACACCAGCGACTTGTCGGTCTTTGCGTCGTCGGGATAGTCGTACGTGACGGTGCGCAACGACGCCTGGCCGGCCGCCTCCGCATACTCGTCGTCGAGCAGGTTCGTGAAATGAAAGAGCTGCTCGCTCCAGTCGTTGATCTGCACCCGAACCAGACGGTGGTCCTGTGCCAGCACGTGCGCCTCGCGCGCCGCGGTCATGACGAGTTGCTGGGTCTCGGTCAGGTTCTGGCCCACGATCAGCTTGAACCGGTTCAGACCCGCGACCCGGTCGCCCGGCGCCATCTTGACACTCAGTGAAATGAACCGATGGCCGTCGCGCTCGACCGAGTGGCCGTCTGGATCCCGGCCATGGCTTTTCACCCGCACGGTGTAGACCCGGCCGTCGTAACGGAGCTGCGCCCGCCGCCAGCGGTTGTCTTCCCGGTAAATTCGGGGACTGCGATTGTCGCCCTTGAGACGACCGTAGATGCGCTCGAAGTGTGCGACGTCGTTGCCGGACAAGCTCAACCCGATCAGCGGCAGACCCGCCCGTCCCGCCGCGTCGTCGGACCTGTCGTTCGCCGCCAGGGCCGCCACCAACCCGACCATGGCCAGCACTGCCATGAGGCGCCGCTCCCAACGGACTCGCTTGCCGTTCATCCCGCCCCAGTCGGTTCAGCGCGCGTGTTGGCGAGGGTCAGACAGCGCCGGGCGAAGGCGCTACGGCTTGAGAGGCTGTGTCTGTAGCGGGTATACATCTGCTCGAGGAGAACCGTGAGCGGCGCACCGAAGAAGATGTTTCGACGGAACGCTTGCCGCAGCACGCCAAGTTGTACCACATGCGGTCTTCAACCGCGGGCTGGCGCTTGCCGACCG
Organism: Vicinamibacterales bacterium; assembly: GCA_965220695.1. Classification (GTDB taxonomy): domain Bacteria; phylum Acidobacteriota; class Vicinamibacteria; order Vicinamibacterales; family UBA8438; genus UBA9620. Next base: position 4,184,803 of record OZ244838.1, read on the forward strand.
CCATGGGCTCGCGGTACTCGAAGACTGCGCACGGAGACTCGGGTCTGGAGTTGCCGCGCATGTCTTCAGGGAATCAGCCTGACGGTTCACGGGCCGTTATACTGACTGCCTCACGAACCGCTGCTGTGGCTGGATGTTGATTGTATGCCGACTCTGACGAACCGGCTCCCGCGGCCGACGTTTCCGACCCTGCGCGCACCCTGGGTTTGGGCGGGCCTGCTGTTCGGCGGCATGGTCGCGCAGTTCTCCTACCACCCGTGGGCATTCGTAGACGTACCGTACGAGCTCTACCTCGCGAAGTCCCTCGATCTCAAAGCGACGGTGATCCATGGGTTTACGGAAGATGTGGTGTATCGTCCGCTCAATCGTGTCGGCATCGACCTGCTCTATGGGGTCGTAGGCGCCAACCTCATCGTGTTCAAGGCCCTCACCGTCATCCTGTTCGCCGGAGTCCTCTGGTGCTTCGTTACGCTGTTTCGGGTCGCAACCAGGTATCAGGCGCTGGCCGCCTGTCTGGCGCTGAGCTGCTTTGTCGGGCTGCATACCTCGACCGTCATGTTCGGTTTCTTTCCAGTCAGCTTTCACTCGGTCGCCCTCCTGGGTCTGCTGGCGACGGCCGTTTTGTGCATGCGCGCACATCGGTCCTGGTATCCGGCCTATTTCTTCGCTGTGTGCCTGGTGATCCCTTTTGTCATCGAATCTGGACTGCTTCTGCTTCCGATGCTGGTGTCCCTGTGGTGGGCCGGCGCACCCGGCGTGCATCGTCGCGACGTCGCCTGGGGCCTGGGCGGCGTGGCGGTCTATGTCGTCGTGCGCACGACGTTCAGTTCGGTTGGCGCCGACGTGCCCTGGATATATACCGAATCTGGATTCGGCTTCGGGCAGATAGACCCGGAGGGATTCTCGGACACGTTCGGTCGGATGCCGTATCTGTTCTGGGTCTACAACGTCATGGCGAATCTCATGACGGTACTGTTCTCGGAGCCACGTGGGGGGGCATTCGAGTTCATCCACTCACTCATCGAAGGTAATACACCCCCCTGGCGATGGATCCATCTCACGACGTCACTGGTCACCACGAGCGCCGGCATCGTCGTGCTTGCGCGCGGGCGCCTCGAAGGACGCCAGCGCCAACTCCTGGTGCTTGGATGTACCTTGCTTCTGAGCAGTTCGCTGCTCGGCTTTCTCTATGCGCGTGATCGCGTAGGCCTGGTCACGGGAGCCGGATATGCCGTGCTGGTCTTTCTGATGGCATCATCACTGGTCGAATCAGGCAGATACAGGCGTGTGGGGTCGGTGGCCCTGGTGGTCGCGCTGCTCTTCGGCTGGACTTGGCGCAGCGCCGAATCGATGCTCGTGGTCCGCGACAGCGCCTTCGAGTCTTACTCGGACTGGATACTACGCTATGACCCTGAACGCCCGGGGGACGTTCCAGACCCCACGCTGCTCGCGACATTGCACGCCGCGTCGATCGCGTCGCCGCCGCCCAATCCGCGCTGCGCTCCAGTGTGGACCAGGCGATATTTCCAGCGACCTCTGAGTGACTTGATCACCGACTGCCGGAATCCGGTTATCCACGTACGCTGGATCGAAAATCTGACGGATGCTCAGCGGTCTACGCTCGAGCGAACTCTTGGCCTCTACGGAGCCCGGCACACCGGAGGGTCCACCTGGCGCTATCGGGTGTCGGATATCTCGCCGCACCGCATTGACGCGCTCGCCGTCCATGGCATGGTGGCCGACACCTATGGCATCCATCTTACGGCCGACGCGCGTTTTGGTCCGGTCATTCACGTGCGCTGGGTCGACACGCTGGAAGAGGCGCGGCGCACGATGCTCGAACGAGCGCTGGGTCTCTATCGACCCGAGCACGCTGAAAGGACCACGTGGCGCTACCGGGTACCGGATGCGTCGCCGGATCGGCTCCACGCGATCGTCGCCCACGACATGGTGGCTGATACGAACGGCTTCGACCGCGGAAGCCTCGAGCTGAATGCGCCGGAGGGCGACGTCGCGCGGCTCGCGGCCCAGCCGCCGGTCTACACCGCTGGCTGGCACCCGCCCGAGTCGGACGCCTCGGCGCCTGAATCGACGTGGCGCTGGACCCAACGGACCGCCACGCTGTCGTTCGCGAATCCCAACGCCGACGCGGCGTTCTACCTCGACTACGCCGCCCGGCCGGACGTCTTTGCCAACGGGCGCCAGACGGTCACGGTCAGCATCGGCGACCAGGTGCTGCAATCGTTCGCGGCCGATTCGACCGGGCGGCGCCTTCATCCGATTCCTCTCCCCACGGCGGCGCTGGGCACTGGGGACAGGGTCGAGATTCGGATCGCCGTGGACCGGACGTTCGTGCCGGCCGCCCAGCCCGCCGGCGGAGACGACGAACGCGATTTGGGCATTCAGGTCTACCACGCATTCGTCGTTCTCCGGTAGACCGCACGCCGGACGTAGTTCATTTGCCCTCGGATGCCGCGGACAGTGCGCTGAGCGCCTCGACGACGCCCTCGGGCCGCATGCCGGTCGGATCCAACCGCTCGACCGCATCGGCGGAAATACGGGCCAGCGTGGAACGATTATCGACGTCGACCGACAGGCCCGACTGCCGCGGACCGGCCCCCGCCAACACTACTCGGCCTCCGCCAAAGAACGGCTTCTTCAAGAAGGCGCGCACGTCGCGGCGATTCTCCTCGAACCGGTTGTCATACAGGTAGGCCGTCGAGAGATCCTTGACCGCCACCCCAATGGCGCTGTGCCCGACACGATTCGAGACGAACAGCACCTCGCTCTCCTCGCCCACGCTCGCCGCCTTGTCGGTGGCGCCGGTCAGCTCGTTGTTGACGACGACGACCCGCGAGCCGCGCAGATCGAGACCTTCGCCATTCGAATCGCCGCTCGGCGCACTCTCGAACCGGTTGTCGCGCACGAGGCCGTCAAAATACTCGAGGTCGACCTGGTCATCCCGGTTGCCCGTGAATGACGAGTCGGTGACGGCGCCCGCCGCGTATTTGATGCTCAGACCGTCAGCGCCCTGGTTGTCGCGAATCGTCGTCTGGGACACCGACACTCGGTCCTGATAGTGAATCGACAGCGCGCCCGCGAACTGCGCGCCGTCCAGCCACGCGTCACTGCCGCCCGACAGCTCCAGATAGGTGACCTCGGTGCGCTGGGTGCCATCGCCAACGACGGCCACCGCCCCGAACGGCTGCCCGGGCTCGATCGGCCGTATCGTCACCGGCTGGTCCGCCGACCCACCGATGTGCAGCCCGCCCCGCACGAGCAGCACGACGCCGGCGCCAAGCTGGAGGTCGGTGCCGGACTCGATGCCCAGGTTGTAGCCCCGCGGCAGAACGAGGTGGTCGGAAAGGCGATACGTGCCTCGGCTCAGCCACAACTCACTGGGGGCGGTCTGGCGGATATCCAGGCGCGGGTGCGCCGCCAGCCACGCCTCGACCACGGGTGCGGGCGGTAGTGCGGACGGTCCGTCCCGAGACGGCGCGTCGCCAACATCATGCGACGCGACACGCCTCGCCTCGACCTCCTGGCCGGTGACCGTGTTGACAAACACCAGGTCGATGTCTTCAGGGCGCAGGTCATCGGCAGCCACACCGGCGACGGTGAGGGCCAGCGTGTACAGTCTCGGCACTCGTTCCAGACTCGGCGCCCCATACCGCGGCCGCGGATCTACCACCCGGAACGCGCGCGCCTCGAGTGTCATCTCTACACGGTCGATATAGTTCGTGTCTTCCACGTCGGGATGCTGCACGAGGGCGGTGATATTCTCATGCGACGCATCGGCCAGCCCATAGCTCCACGTCGATGACTCACCGTCCTCTGCGTCGAGCCCGAAGCGCGCTTCCAGCCCGCGGCGACGGTCCGCATCCAGGCCGTCCACCCAGCGGACGTTGATTCTCGGCGGGGGAGGCGGTGGCGGCGGTATCGATCTGTCCAGACCGGTCGCAAACCGCGCATCCGCAAGCGCCCGGCTGACATCGAGCCGACCGTTGGCCAACGAGTTGACCACCACTGATGCACACCTCGGGTCACCTGCTGCGCCCGGACCCTCTGTGACGTGCACCGTGACCGGGGTGTCCACCGTCCGGCCGGCCCGCACGCCGACCGTCAGTCGCTTGACGCCCAACTCGGACATGGAATTGGGCCGGATCTCGAGCACGATCCGGCCGCGCGAGAGCTGCGCCGAATACGAGGGCGCCGATTGCTCCAGATACTGGCGGAACGCTTGGATGTTCGATGTCACGATCGCACGGGATTCCCCGCGCCCGACCGCTACACCCGACCGTGCGGTGGCCGCGCCCCACCTAGAACCGTCGCGCGCTACAGGCCGCACGATCGCGAGCTCGGCCGGCGCGAGCGTGCCGCCCTCCACCAGCCCCCGCTCGAGTTCCTGGATCAGCCGCGCACCATCCTCGACGATGAAGCGGTAGACCGCCCGATAGATCACCTGCCGCACGCGGTCGCTGCTGGCCACGAAGTGGAACATCGGGAGCGCAACGTCAACGCGGGTATTGGTATTGGTATTCCGTTGCTGCTCCGGCGTGCGGCTGCCACTGAGGTCAAGTGTTGACGGAAAGTCGTCACGACCGAGCGCGGGATAGAATTTGCCGTTCGCCGTGTTCAGGAACACACGGAGGTTACCCAGGCGGAATCCGTGCACATCCAGGCCCAGGACGTAGCGTATGGCCTCGAATCGTCCCAGGTACTCGAGGTCGAAGAAGTCCGCCGGGTCGGCGGCGCCGTGGCCGCTGATCTCGGTGTTGAACGCGCTGTAACGACGCAGCAACGGATCCCAGTCGTCGCGAAGCACCCCCATCTGTGTCAAGGCGCGTCTGAAGTGCTCCGGAAAATCGAAGGTCGGGTCCATGTATTGCACGGAGTCGGTAACCACCAGCGCCTTGTCCGTCCGTCCGTCGTCATAGTCGTAGGTCACGGTTCGCAATGAGGCCTGGCCGGCCGACTCCGCGTATTCGTCGTCGAGCAGGTTCGTGAAATAGAAGAGCTTCTCCCGCCGATTGTTGATTCGCACCCGGACCAGACGGTGGTCCTGCACCAGCACGTGCGCCTCGCGCGCCGCCATCATGACGAGCTGCTGTGTCTCGACCAGGTTCTCGCGCACGATCAGCTTGAACCTGTTCAGACCCGCGAGGCGGTCGCCCGGCGCCATCTTGACACTCAACGAAATGAACCGATGGCCGTCACGCTCGACCGAGTGACCGTCCGGATCGCGGCCGTGGCTCTTCACCCGCACGTTGTAGACCGTGCCGTCCTATCGGAGCTGCGCCCGCCGCCAGCGGTTGTTTTCCCGGTAGATTCTGGGATTGCGATTGTCGCCCCTGAGGCGACCGTAGATTCGGTCGAAGTGCGCGACGTCGTTGTCGGACAAGCTCAACCCGATCAGCGGTAGACTCGACCGTCCCGCCGCGTCGTCGGATCTGTCGTACGCCGCCCCGGCCGCCACCAACCCGACCACGGCCAGCACCGCCATCAGACGCCGCTCCCACCGGACTCGTTTGCCGCTCATCTCGTCCCGGTCGGTTCAGCGCGCATGACGGCCGGGGTCAGACAGTGCCGGGCGAAGGCGGTATTGGCCAGTAGGCTGTCGAGCATGGACGGAGGATCGATCGTGGCACGGAGCGCGCGTCCAGTAACGCGTGGTGCCCTCTTCAGGCGTGAACTATTGCTCTTCGTGCGCTTCGAGAAAGGCGTAGAACACCTGTGCCCCGAGCTCTCGTTGATCGGAACTCTCGTTTCCGGTGACCTCCGCGGGCACGAACGTGCCATCGACATTCAGGGTCAGCACGACTGTGTCCTCGTCACCGAGGCTTTCGGCCGGCAGGTCGATGCGGTGGTGGATCGGCGTCTCTGACCCGAGATCCAACGTCTCGATCTCCGTCTCGCCGATCTCCAGCGTGAGCCGTTGCGCGGTCTCGAACAGCTCCGGGCGCCCATCCACCTCCAGATGCAGGGTCGCAGCGGTCCGCGGATTCGGGAAGGCGAGGGTCGCCCGACCCGTGGTCCAGCGCCAATCCCGAGTCACCCCGGACTCGGAGCCGTGCCAGCCCTCTGCGTAGGTCCCGAATCCGCTCTCGGATTCGAGAAAGACGTAGAACACCCGTGCCCCGAGCTCTCGTCGATCGGGATTCTCGTTGCCGCTGATCTCCGCGGGCACGAACGCGCCCTCGACATTCAGGGTCAGCACAACCGTGGCGCCGTCACCGAGACTCTCGGCCGGCACGTCGATGCGGTGGAAGATCCGTGCCTCTGACGCGAGATCCAACGTCTCGATCTGCGTCCCGTCGATCTCCAGCGTGAGCCGTTGTGCGGTCTCGAGCAGTTCCGGCTTCCCACCCACCTCCAGATGCAACGTTGCAGCGGTCCGCGGATTCGGGAAGGCGAGGGTCGCCCGACCCGTGGTCCACCGCCAATCCCGATTCGTCCCGGACTCGACGCCGTGCCAGCCGTCCTGGTATTTCGCTATTCCGTTATCGGACGGCGGGACCATGTCGAGTGTCCCGACCTGATAGGCGCGCTCACCGAGATGCATGCCCGCGAGCAGCAGCCGGTCTCCGTCCAGCGGTGATTGCAGACCGACCGCCACGGTCACCTGCCCGATATAGGGGTCCACCGGCACGATCATCTGACGGACGTACTCGATCTCCTGGCCGGGACGCCACCCGCCGGTTGGTTGGGGCGGTGCGTGATCGTCGGTGAACATCACGGCCCCGGCGGGGTCCCGGAAGTGGACGATGACCTGGTAGTCGCCGGGGATGGCGGTGATATCCGGCGCCACCGTGAAGCGGTAGCGCATCTCGAGCGTGCCTCCGAGCGAGACACTGGAGCGACTCGGCTCCACTGCCGGCGTCGCCACCGGCGGCGCAGAGTCGGTGACGCCGCACCCGGTCAGCCCGGCGAGCAGGACGAGCGACGCGCCGACGGCGGTAACGCGAACGATGGCGGAACAGAACATATGCAATCTCATGAGACAGGAACAGAGCCTAGCGCGGTTGCCGCATGGTCTGCAACTTGTCGCCTTGTCCAACGACAGGTGAGCCCGCAGGAGGTGCGTCGCGGATCGGATGACGGGTCAGCCGAGCCATTTCGAGGACAGGTGCTGCATGCCGCTCGTGACGTGCCAGAGGAAGACGCTTCCGCACAGCGCGAACCGGCCCAGCCGGCTCGCATCCCCGCCGCTGGTCGCGGCGGCCCGCAGCACCGCCACCGCTGACACCGCAAACAACACGAAGGCCGCCAGTTGACCCGACCAGAGGAAGTTGCCATCGTCGTCCTGATTGCCTTCGGCCAGCAGATAGCCGATGGCAGCTCCGACGAGAAACGTGGCCCAGCCGAGCTGCACGCGGCGGTCGGAGCGCACGGACGGAAAGCAGACCACCGCGGCAACGGGAAACAGTACTGAAGCGGCGAGGCGCCAGCCGAGCGTCACGAGGTCGGTCGGAGCGCGGAGCCCGATCGACTGGAGTGGCGCCAGGATCACGGCGCTTCCTTCGGTGGTCAGCGGGTAGGCCACGTCGTACTGCCACGCCAGCACCAAGATGGCCGGCAGGCCGAAGCTGACGCCGAGCCAGCGCCAGTCGGCGTGCCGCCAGTGCAGCACGGCCAGGACGCCCAACGCGGGCAGGAAGGCCATGATGAAGCTGGGTTTCACGAGGACGGACATCACGACGAGGGCCGCGGACACCAGCATGCGCGTCCGGCCGGCCCGCGTGCCGTGCGCGGGCCACACGACCGCCGGACCCAGCCCCAGCAGCAGGAGCGCGAACGGCTTCGAGAACAACGTGGTCGGCGAATGCCATTGGTTCGGGGGGAAATAGCCGATCAGCCACGCGTCATACCGGGTCGGATCGAGGGGCAAGACGGGTTGCAGCACGAATAACGCGGCCGGCACGAGAGCGGCGGCGGCCAGCAGCGCGGGGACCGACGTGCTGAGCGCCCCCCGCAGCCACCACGCCACCACCGCGGCGCACGCGGCCACGCCCCCCAGGGTCACGATCCCCGCCGCGGCCGTCCAGTCCGCCGGCGTGAGCGCCTGCACCATGATTACCAGGGTGTGGTAGCCGAAATGCGGCAGCATGGCGCCGATCTCGCCGAGTTGCCGCGCGAATTCGATGTGGTCCATGAAGTCCGACACCCGCAGCATCCGAGTCACGACCGAGGAATAGACGGTCAGGCACACCGCCGGCGCTAGCACCAGCGCGATGACCGCCGCCCACCGCGCGCGACGCACCGCGGGCGACGCGAATTGCTGCGGCGCCAGGGCGGACGCCCCGGTGCTCCCCTGCCTTGTGTCATTGCCGCGGCGCCTGATTGCCAACACGCTCATCCTGAGGAAGATTTCGAGCGCCTGATACCGGAGCAGCGTCCAGACGGGTTTCCAGGTCTGATCTCTCAATCTCCTAGTGCTTGAACGTCCCGTCCTTGTGGACGAAACGCTGCGCGTGGTCCGCCGGCAAACGCGCGGTCAGCCCGTCACGGACAGAGCGTTCCGGTCCGAGTTGCACCTGATAGATATACCGGTCGGTGTCGGGTGGGGCATCGGCGGGAATCGATGCCCGATGGGCGCCGGTCGAATTGAGAAACACGACGGCGCTGTTCGGCCGGCCGGGCACCTCTCGCACCACCTCGACGTCGTCCTCGGGAACCCAGAACGGGGAATGTGTCGGAAGTTCCTGTTCGTGCTGCAATCGGCACAGTTGCGTCCCGTAGAGCTGCCGGTCGTCGCGTTTGGTGAGATACAGAATGCAGGTCAAGAACGTCCAGTGCGGGTCGCGGTGCGGCTTGATCTCGTAGCCGGGTCGACGCCGCATGACCCGCGCGGCCGCCGACTGCAGGCTGATACCCGCGTCGGCCATCGAGTCAACGACGCCGGGCCAGTGTGTGCGCACCAGGAGATCGAGGTCGTCCTGGAACTTGTCGGTCAGCGCCGGTACGAGCTCCTTCATGAAGATGTGCTTCTGGAACGCGTGCCAGATCTCCCAGTGGTAGCGAGGGACAAACTCGAAGGGGACCTTCAGATCCTGGCGTGTGACATTCAGGTGGTCAAAGAACAGCGGCGGTGGAATCGCCGAGACCAACGTGTCGTATGCATCGTCGGGGAGCAGGTCGTCGAGCACGACGTAGGGACAGGGATCAGATTCCAGGGGCGCCGCGGCAACGACCGCCCGCAGATGGTCGGGTACCCGCGCATCGCCGATCCGCTGCAGCGCACGCTCGAGAGCCCGCTTGAATCGGGTATCACTCTTGTATATCGCCCGAGACTGCTCGACCCGGATCCGGAGCCCCGGAAGATCCTGAACGTCGTCCAGCGTTCGCAGGAGTCTCCACGGTGCAAGTGGACTGAGGCGTCGCAAGGACTGCATGACCCTCTTCAGCATGGCCTCCATTGTATTACCGCATCAACCGCCCTCGATCCCGCGGGTCAGCGCGGGCAGTGCGGCAGCGTATGACCGCCGATTGCCTCGACAATCGGATGGTATAGTCCGGCGGGATGAGCCGACCAGGGCGTGAATGGCCTGCCGGAGGACGGCTGACCACCCGGACATCGGAGATTCTTACAGCGCTCCAGCGCATCATTCGCCCGCCGGGGACCATTGCCTCCGGATTCACATGGCTCCTGGGCGGAGCTGTCTTCGTCGTGTCGTTCCTGTTCAGGATCATGGAGCAGCCGGCGCTGACGAACGACTTCTTCATGCATGTCGTCGGCGGCCGGCAGATGCTCTTGGGCGACTGGCCCGTGCGCGACTTTGTGGACCTGGGTCTGCCATTGATGTACGCAACCTCGGCGCTCGCCGAGTGGCTTGGGGGGCCCACGCTCCTGAGTGAGGTGACGGTCGCCCTGGTGTTCATGTCGCTCGGCGCCGTGCTCGTCTTTGTCCTGGCGACCCAAGCGTCGGGCTCACGGGTGATCGGCCTGCTGGTCACGCTGCCGGTGGTGCTGGTGGCGCCCCGGCTCTATGCCTACCCGAAGCTCTTCTGCTACACCCTGGCCGTGTGGGCGATGTGGCGCTACCTCGATAAACCGGCCACCGCTCGGGTGCTTGTGCTCGGTGTGGTGACAGCCGTCGCGTTTCTGTATCGTCACGATCACGGCGTCTATATCGGGACGGCCGTCGCGGTGATGCTGGTAGTGCGTCATTGGCCGCGGGGCGCGGTCGGGTGGTTCCGCATAATCGGGGCATATGCGCTGGTCGTCGTGTTGTTCCTCTCGCCATACCTGCTATTCGTGCAGATCCACGGCGGGCTGATCTCCTACGTGCAGACGGGGCTCGAGTTCAGTGGCGCCAAGGTGGAACGAAGCTGGCCGCAGTGGGTGCCGTCGCCGGCGGTGCGTTGGTGGACGGCGGAGGTCCGGATTCAGTGGTCGCCGGTCGCCGCGGGGGATGACGTGGCGCGCGCAGTCGCTGAGCAGCGGTACGGCTTGTCCAATCCGGAGTATCTGGCTGGGACGACATGGCGTTACGACCTTGGCAATCTCTCGCGCGCCAACGTCGGCGCCCTCATCGCCGATCCTGCGGTAGAAGACACTGAGGGCATCGACCGTTCCACGCTCGACGTGCACGGTGAACGCCTGCCCAGTCGACTGACGAGGCAGTTACCGCTAGTGATCGGTACGGCCGTGTCCCTCGCGGCCGCGTATGCAATCCCGATCCTCTTTTATCTCGTATATGCGCTGCCATTGGCGGCTATTGGCCTCGTGATGTATCGGCGCACCCGCCGGCGCGGCGGCGACGCTGCGGGTGTTGACGAGGCGGCGCGCATCTTCGGCCTCGCGTGCCTCGCATTGCTTGCCAACTTCGGTATGCTCAGAGATTCACCCGACGTGCGCCTCGCCGACGTGCTAGTCCTGCCCGCGATTGTCGGTGCCTGGCTTGTTGGTGTCGCGTGGGCGCGGCTCCGGGACCAGTGGTCCGTGCTTCGCGCCGGTGACGTGTCGACGCGCTCGGTGGCGCGGGCGGTGTTCCGCGGCGGATGCGTGCTGGCCACGATCCTCGGGATGGGGGCGACATGCGTGGCCGCCGCGTTGCTCGGGCACCTCGGTTGGATCGAACGAGTGGGGTTCGAGGAAGGCGTGTCCACGGCCATCGTCAAAGGTGTCGGCGACGCGCACCGAGAGCTGTCAATCTCCCCTGCGACCGTTGGGTGGCTGCCGTCCGACAGCGAGCGGTACCGGCCCCTTGTCCGCTATCTGCACGATTGTACGAGGCCGACCGACCGGGTGTTTGCGTTCGGGTTCCTGCCGGACATCATTTTCTTCAGCGCACGCGGTTTCGCGGGCGGGCACGGGACCTATGACCCGTGGTTGCATGGATCACTGCGCAGCCAGCGGCAGACCGTCGAGCGGCTTCGACGACAGTCGGTGCCGGTGGCGCTGCTTCGCGGAGGCATGGGTGCATACCCGTCACTCGTCGCCGACTATTTCAGCGAATGGTATCGTCCGGTTGCGACGATCGATCCGGCGAGCGCTGAAAGAGTGAGCGTCCTGGTCGACCGCCGCCGCGTCCCCAGCGGACACTACGCTCCACTCGACGCCCCCTGTTTTTCCTAGATCCCCACATGCCCGTGGCCGGACATTCACGAAAAGTGAAGAGTCCTGGTGAGGACGCACGATCAGGGGACGGCAATTGACAACGCCGGGTAGAACGCGCGGTTGGACAGGGCGATGCCGAACGGGCGCCACCAGCGGCCACGCACGCATCAGGCGTAGCACGGTGTGTTCAGCGGCGTGTAGACACGGGTGGGGGCGCGACGGCGCTCCACGAACAGGCTCAGACCTTCTGTCGTCTCGGGATCGATGTGCGGCACGAGTCGATAACGTTGTCGCAGATACGCGTCGACGAACGCGGCTTGCGCCAGGTCGCGCTTGATCAGCACGATCGGCACGGACTGCCGTTCCATCCGGTCGATGGTCAATCGCTGATCGCGTAGCGACGAATGCAGGTCGGGATTGAAATCTTCGTGCCCCCCGGCGAAGCCGCGTGCGCTGTAGAAATGTACGTCCGGAAAGAACCCGGCGATGAACAGGCGATCCTCGGGATTGGTGCACTCGTGGATGTAGCGCGTCAAGGCTTTGAGGTCTTCCGTGCCTAGTGGCGCCCATGGGTCCACCGGTGGGAAAACCGAGAGCTCGCGGTAATTCTTGATGGTGAGCGTCCTGATCCTTGCAAGAGAGACCCCGTGATCAAACCCGGTACGGTCGAGCCAGATTCGGAACCCGCCGACTTCCCAAACGCTCGCGCACGTGACGATCAGCACGGCCGCGGCAGCCACGCCGCGACCAGCCCCGCTTCCCGCCCGCGCGAGCGGACGCCACGAGACCTGGCGAGCACCGGCCACCCACCAGCCATGCAAACGCCGCGGTATCGAGCCAAGCCCACCGAAGACCAGACCCATCAGCCACGCCCCGGCGATTGGCGTGATCCCGGCGACATCACCGATCCGCGCAGGGAGTGAACTGCGAAGCATGCCGAAGTTCACAAGCAGCGCGAGCAGCGCGAGAACGAGGATCTTCCCGGTCTCGCCAGGCATCAGGGCCAATGACAGGGTTCCGCGGGCGCGCCGCCAGACCAGGACCCCGATGGCTGCGAGCGGCATTCCCCAGAAGAGATAGAAAAGCCACGGCAACGCGTTTGACGAGATGAGTGTGCCGACATCCTCGAAGAGCACGAATCTGGACGCGGGTTCGGCCAGGGGCGCCACCAGGTCACCCGTCGATCGATCGATGCCCCTTATGTCCTCGATGTCCGGATCGTCCAGCATCGAGAGTCCGTTCGCCCTCGACGGGTCGTTCAGTTGATAGGTCCATGTCGGCCACACACGCCCGTTGCGCACGGCCTCGTCGCGGCTGAACTCCACACCAGTCCGTATATACGCGCCGAGACCACCGTGCACCTGAATGAAGAGCAGATAGGGTGAGAGCAAGAGTGCGGTCACCAACGCGTACAGCGTCATCGCCCGCAACAGGTCGCGGCGCCCGCCTTGCCAGTGGCGCATGAAGAGCGTCAGCACGACGGCCACGCCGATGTACCCGCCGTGATCGTGCCGGAAGAAAAATGCCAGCGCGGTGCACCCGGCCAGGACGACCGTCTGGACGCGGCCGGGCCGATCGAGATACCGCCACAGCATCCACAGGGCCAGCGGGTAGAGGAAGATCTTCGGATACGAGTAGAGCCGAGCCGCCATCGACACCGTCCACACGGCGATCAGCAGACCGATGATCCGGGACCGGGACGCCTCGCTGGCTAGCAGAAACACGAGGACAGCGCCGAGCGACATGAAGATCATGCCGACCGTGACCTCGGTCATCAGGCTATATCCGCCAACCGCCTCAGCGAGTGCCGACACCACAGACATTCCCGGTAAGCCAGACTCGACGAAGTCTCGAACCGGCAGCTCGCCGAGCAGCATCTGGCGCCCTCGAACAACGTGCAGGAAAAAGTCGTTGTCGACCGCCGGATAGAGAAATCGGAACAAGAACGAAATGACGAAGACACCACCGGCCGCGACGACGGTGGTGACGCGCTGATCGAATGGTCGCATGACTCTTCGGCTACGGTGTCAGCCGGGGAAAGTGTACCGCCTCCCCATCCAGCGTGACCGTGAGCCCGTCGTCGAGGACCAGGCCGTTCTGTCCGCAGTATTCCAGTAGCGCTGCGCTGGCCGGTTCGAAGTACTTCGACGTCTGACGAACGCCGAAATGCAAATCGTAGTAGGCATGCGCGGTGCACACGTACCCGACGCCGTAGTCCCGATAGGCGCGGAAGACCGACATCGGCGTTGGTGCGCGAAACGGTGAATGGTTGTTGTCTATCGAAACCCAGCGCCCATCGTCCGCCTCGCCAAACGCGACGATGATGATATCGGGCTGCCAGGACAGCACGTAGTCCGCAAACTTCCTGGCCTTCTCGGGTCCGTTCGGCTCGCGAAAGAGCCGAGCGAGATACGGCTCGGTGAGCCCGTTGGCGTCCACGAAGCGCGACCCCAACACGTACGGCAACACCCCCGCGTCACCGAAGACCAAGGTCAAATGGTCGATGTCGGGGATACGATCGCGGAGAAACTCGCCGAGACGAATGTACTCGTGTTGCGCCGTCGTTTCCTGCGCCTGCGTGTACAGGCGGAGACGCTCGACGATTGTGCCGGCCCCGGTGTCCGCCGCCGCGATCGACCCCGCCCACAGCATCGACACCACACCTGTGACGATCGCCCCGGCGTAGACAACACGGCGCTCGAACCGCGGGGTCACGAGCGACAGCAGGTATGCAACGCCCACCGCGACGATCAGATACAGGACGACATAGAAATTGACCACGTAGCGATAGGCGTAACCCATGAGTGGCTCCGAGGGCAGGAACACCGTCAAGGTGCCGCCCGCGACCACGGCCAGAGCCAACACGGACGATCGCGGCGCAAGGCACCTGAACGCATGCCACCCGCGCTTTCGCCCGCGCCACAGCAACAGGCCCGCCGCGCACACCGCCAGCATCACGGCGTACAGAATCCACCACCAGTACTCATTCAGCGCGCCGATGACATATTCCCTGCCGGAGCCGTCCTCTGGATCGAAACGCATCTTCTGGTAATAGCTCGTTTGCATCACATCGCCGAAGACGAGCAGTTTCCCGGCGAAGTAGACGCCCAGCGCCGCAACGAACGTCCCCAGCCGCGCCAGCAGGGCCGCAAGTTGTCCGCGCCGCCACATGGCGACGAGTATCAGTACGCCGGCCGCGGCCAGCAGCACGATGTTCTCGGGGCGAATCAGGAACGACACAAAGGAGGCGACAAGGAACATGGTCACGGCGCGACGCCGCGTGGCCTCGTCGTCTGCCTGATGCACGCGAGCGAGATGCAGGATCGCCCACAGGACACTGGCCGGCCCCAGCATGGTCTCGAGGCCACGCCCCACGATGGTGGGAATGTGCGGGTCGCGAGCCATGAACAGGGCGAAGAGCGCCACGGCGATGAGCAGAAACCCCCCGTCGAGGACCCTGTCTGCTCGAAGAACCCGATAACTCAGATAGAGAATGAGGGCGATCGCGGCCAGGTTGAGGACGACCGCGGCGAACATCATGTTGCTGCCGGCGGCTTCGAACGGCACCAGCAGCAGCAGGTAGATTACGCTGGCGAAACCCTCGGAGGGGATGTTCCGGAGATCGTAGGCGAATGGGCGCCCGGCGACGAAGTTCTTCGCGTAATTGAAATAGATATAGATGTCATCGTTCGCATAGACCTCGGAGTTCGCAGCAATCGCCAGCAGCGCAGCAACACCAACGGCGGTCGCCGTCGCAGACGCCACGCGCTCTAACGAATGCTCGAACATGGGCTACGCTTGGAATGGACTGCCACCGGTGTGCACGCATGCACGCGGCGTCAGCCGCAGCGCCGGGACCACACGGCCGAACCGACGCCGGACCACTGAAATCTACTGATCTTCGTGCCCTTCGAGAAAGGCGTAGGACACCTGTGCCCCGAGCTCTCGTTGATCGGGGTTCTCGTTTCCGGTGACCTCCGCGGGCACGAACGTGACATCGACATTCAGGGTCAGCACAACCGTGTCGTCGTCACCGAGGCGCTCGGCCGGCACGTCGATGCGATGGTAGATCGGCGCCGCTGACGCGAGCTCCAACGTCTCGAGCTCTGTCTCGCCGATCTCCAGCGTGAGCCGTTGTGCGGTCTCGAACAGCCTCGGGCGCCCAGCCACCTCCAGATGCAAGGTCGCAGCGGTCCGCGGACTCGGAAAGGCGATGGTCGCCCGACCCGCGGTCCAGCGCCAATCCCGAGTCGGCCTGGACTCGACCCCGTACCAGCCGTCCTGGTAGGTCGCGAATCCGCCCTCGGATTCGAGAAAGGCGTAGAACACCTGTGCCCCGAGCTCTCGTTGATCGGGGTTCTCGTTTCCGGTCAGCGCCGCGGGCACGAACGCGCCATCGACATTCAGGGTCAGCACAACCGTGGTGCCGTCACCGAGGCTTTCGGCCGGCACGGCGATGCGGTGGAAGATCCGTGCCTCTGACGCGAGATCCAACGTCTCGATCTCCGTGCCGTCGATCTCCAGCGTCAGCCGTTGTGCGGTCTCGAGCAGTTCCGGCTGCCCGCCCACCTCCAGATGCAACGTCGCAGCGGTCCGCGGATTCGGGAAGGCGATGGTCGCCCGACCCGTGGTCCACCGCCAATCCCGATTCGTCCCGGACTCGACCGCGTGCCAGCCGTCCGCGTATGTGGCCAATCCGTTCTCGGAGTCTGTCCCGAATGCGTTCCCGGATTGCAGGACCATCTCGACCGTGCCGACCTGATAGGCGCCGTCACCGAGATGCCGCCCCTCCAGCGGCAGCCGATCTCCGTCCTGCAGCGAATACAGACCGACCGCCACGGTCGCCTCCCCGATATAGGGGTACACCGGCACGATCATTCGACGGTCGTACTCGATCTCCTGGCCGGGACGCCACCCGCCGGTTGGTTGGGGCGGTGCGTGATCGTCGGTGAACATCAAGGCCCCGTCGGTGTCCAGGAAGTGGACGAAGACCTGGTAGTCGCCGGGGATGCCGCTGATATCCGGCGCCACCGTGAACCGGTAGCGCATCACGAGCGCGCCTCCGAGCGCGACACTGGAGCGACTCAACTCCACTGCCGGCGTCGCCACCGGCGGCGCGGAGTCGGTGGGGCCGCACGCGCTCAGCCCTGCGAGCAGGACGAGCGACGCACTGGCGACGGTAACGCGAACGAGGGTGGAACAGGCTGTATGCAATCTCATGAGACAGGTACAGAGCCTAGCGCGGTTGCCGCATGTTCCGCAATTTGCAGCCTTGTCGTGACAGTTGAGCCCGAAGGAGGCGCGTCGCGGATCGCATGACGGGTCAGGTGAGCCAGGTCGAATACAGGTACTGGATGCCGCTCGTGACGTGCCACAGGAAGACGCTTCCGCACAACGCGAACCGGCCCAGCCGGCTTACGCTCGCGCCGCCGGTCGCGGCGTCCCGCAGCACCGCCACCGCTGACGCCGCGAACAACACGAAGGCCGCCAGTTGACCCGACCAGAGGAACGACCCGTGGTCGGCGTTGATGTCTTCGGCCAGCAGATAGCCGATGGCCGCCCCGACGAGAAACGTCGCCCAGCCGAGCTGCACACGACGGTCTGCGCGCACGGACGGAAAGCACGCCGCCGCGGCCAGGGGAAACAGTACCGAGGCGGCGAGGCGCCAGCCGAGCGTCACGAGGTCGGTCGGAGAGCGGAGCCCGATGACCTGGAGGGGCGCCAGAATCACGCCGCCTCGTTCAATGTTCAACGTCAGGACATACTGCCACCCCAGCACCGCGACGGTCGGCAGGGCGAAGCTGAGGCCGAGCCAGCGCCAGTTGGTGTGCCGCCAGTTGAGCACGGCCAGGGCGCCCAGCGCGGGCAGGAACACCATGATGAAGTTGGGCTTGACCAGGCATGACATCACGACGAGGGCCGCGGAGGTCAGCATGCGCGTCCGGCCGACCCGAGTATCGTGCGCGGGCCACACGACCATCGGGCCCAGACCCAGCAACAGGAGCGCGAACGGCTTCGAGAACAACGTTGTCGGCGAATGCCATTGGTTCGGCGGGAAATAGCCGAATAACCAGGCGTCATACCGGGTCGGATCGAGCGGCAGGATGGGCTGCAGCACGCACAACGCGGCCGGCACGAGCGCGGCGGCCACCAGCAGCGCCGAGGCCGAGGTGTGCAGCGCCGCCCGCAGCCACCACGCCAGTACGGCGGCGCACGCGGCCACGCCCCCCAGCGTCACGATCTCTGCCGCGGCCACCCAGTCTGCCGGCGTGAGCGCGTGCACCACGATCACCAGGACGTGGTAGCCGAAATGCGGCAGCAGGGCGCCGGTCTCTGCGAGTTGCCGGGCGAATTCGATATGCGACGGATAGTCGGCCTCGCCGGCCATCTGCGACACGACCGAGGCAAAGGCGATCAGACACACCGCTGGCGCCAGCACCAGCGGGAGGGCGCTGACCAGCCACGTGGGGGGCACCGAACTGCGATGCATCATTGCGTTCACGATCAGGGTGAGGCCTGACATTATTCTGCCAAACTGAGACTTGATCGGCACGTTTGGCAGGGATTACCGTTCTAACCGGTCGATGGTCAACCCGATCAGCGGGAAACTCGACCATTTCGCCGCGTCGTCAGACCTGTCGTGCTCGGCCGCTGCGGCATCACGCGGAGCAGCGGATGGTTCGGTTCGGTTGGCCGGGTCGCGACGAAGGATGGCACCCGATGAGATTGCGCCGCGAATTCACGTTCGGCACGACACGCTGCTCCGTGCTGATCCGCGGCAGCGGTTCCTTCTATATGGCGGAGGTCTTCACCATCCCGGAAGACGGCGCGGCCCCTCGCTGGATCGAGAACGAGTTTGGCGCCCCTGCGGTCTTCATCGGCCGCAACCAGCACTCGGTGCAGAACGAGGCGGTGATCTTCCTGTGCGAGCGGTTCGGGCGCCTCACGGCGGCGCCGGTGCCCGACCCGCCCGACATGAAGTCCTGGCGGTAGGCGCTGCAGGACGCCGCGCGACACTTCCACCGCGGGTTATGGCGGCCTGGATGCACACGGGCGGGCGCCCATCAACACGACGACGGGCGAGGCTGCGAGTGCGTGCTCCAGCAGGCCCGCAGCCATTCCGGCAGATTGGATCGATCGACCATCGCGTGGGCGATTACCGCTCACGCCATGGGCGATTCTCAAAACGCGGCTGCCAGTCGGCGTTGGGACTCAGTCCGGCGGCACGACGAACATCTGGGACATGTCGCCGTCCAGGGTGATGGTGCGGACGGACCCGCCGCACGGGCTGCTATGCTCGGGGATAATGGCGGGAGGCGGATTGCGCCCGCGGACACGGAACCATGACAGATCGCGAAGACTTGCTGCGGCGCATTCGGCTGGGCGAGGATTCCACGCTGGAACTCAAACGGATTTCGCTGGCCGGGTCGCGCGTCACCACACCGCGCCGGAATGATGTTTCTGACGAGTTGGGGGCATTCGCCAATGGCCGGGGCGGCGTGCTGGTCCTGGGCGTGGACGACAAGACGCGCGACGTGGCGGGGATTCCGCTCGACGCGCTGGACCCGGTCGAGGCGTGGGTCCGCGAGATTTGCAATGACGTGCTGAAACCGGCGCTCGACGCCACGATTCGAAAGATCGAGTTGCCCAACGCGGCCGGTGGCCTCGTGCCCGTGCTCTGCGTGGACATTGAGCGCAGCTTGTTCGTCCACAAAAGCCACGGCGGATATTTCCGCAGGCCCGGCAGTTCGAAGCGAGAAATGTCCCCCGAGCTGCTGGCGCGGCTGTTCCAGGAGCGCAGTCAGACCCGGATGATCCGTTTCGACGAGTCGATGGACACCTGATATGGCCACGAATGGGCATCGCGGGAGCAGGATGTGAAGCGTATCGTCTGTCTCGCGAATTCCCGGAAGCTGCACGGGCGGTGCGTTGCGGGCCGCGAATGGAACGACAATCGGGCCGGCCGGTGGATTCGGCCCGTGAGCGATCGCGATGGCCAGGAGGTGTCAGAGTACGAACGCCAGTTCGAAGATGGCAGTGATCCTCGAGTGCTGGACATCATCGACGTCCCGCTGCTGGAGCCTCGGCCGAAGGACCATCAGACCGAGAACTGGCTGATCGATCCGAGGTTCTACTGGGAAAAGGCGGGCCGGTTGTCTCCGCACGAGCTGCCGATGCTCGCGGATCCTGCCGCCCCGCTCTGGATCGACGGACATAGCACGTACAATGGCCGGAACGACAACATCCCGCTCGCGGCAGCGGGTTCGGTCGCCGAATCATTGAGACTGATCCACGTCGACGGCGTCCGGCTCGTCGTGTGCAGGCCAGGCGAGGCGTTCGGCAACAACAAGCGGCGCGTGCAGGGCCGGTTCGAACATGCGGGCCGCGAATACGCCCTGTGGGTGACCGATCCCTTTTTCGAGCGCACCTATCTTGCAAAGCTGGACGGCGCCTACGAGATCGGCGAGTGCCATCTCACTATCAGCCTTGGGGAACCGTACCAGGGCGCGTGCTACAAACTGATCGCCGCGATCATCGCCAGCGGCCAACGGTAGGGTCATGGGCGCCACCGGCGGAAACGTTCTGACCATCGGCCACTCGACGCACATCCTGGAGGCGTTCCTTGCGCTGTTGCAGCGCCACCGCGTGACCGCCGTGGCGGATGTCCGCTCGGCGCCCTACAGCCGCTTCAATCCGCAGTTCAACCGCGAGCCGATGGCGGCCAGTCTTGCCGCGCACGGGATCGAATACGTGTTTCTCGGGCTGGAATTGGGCGGCCGATCGGGGGATCCCTCCTGCTACGACAAGGGGCGCATCCGCTACGACCGTCTGGGCGCGACCCGGTCGTTCCAACGCGGCCTGGACCGTGTGGTGCGCGGTGCGGCCAGCCACCGCATGGCGCTCCTGTGCGCGGAGAAAGAGCCGCTTGAGTGCCACCGCGCCCTGCTCGTGGCCCCGGCACTTGCCGCCCGGGGCGTGGCGGTCGGACATGTCCTGGCGGACGGTGGACTGGAAACGCACGACGTTGCCATGGACCGCTTGCTCGCCATGCACGACGTCCCACGCCAGGGGGATTTGTTCGGGTGGCGTGACGAACGGGTCAGGCGGGCAATCGCGATGCAGGCGGAACGGTTCGCACACCGGGACGAGACGCTGGTCGCAGGTCCTGAGGCATGAAGATATTCACTATCGGCTTCACCAGGAAGTCGGCCCGCCGTTTCTTCGGGTTGTTGCACTCATCGGGCGCCAGGCGGATCGTGGACGTCCGGCTCAACAACGTGTCGCAACTCGCCGGATTTGCCAAGAAAGACGACCTTGCCTACTTCCTGCAAGCGATCTGCGGGATGGAGTACGTCCACCTGTCCGAGCTCGCACCGACCAGAGAGATGCTCGACGATTACAAGAAGCACAACGGCGACTGGTCGACGTATGAGCGCCGGTTCCTCGCGCTGATGACGCAGAGACGCATCGAGCGCACTCTGTCTCGAGATTTGCTCGCGGATGGCTGCCTGCTGTGCAGCGAGGACACGCCGACCCACTGCCACCGTCGACTCGTTGCGGAGTACCTCGATCGCCACTGGGGCGGAATCCACGTCACTCATCTCGGATAGTGTCCGCCCGCGGAGTCGAACACGCGGCGGCGCCGGACTCACTCCGGCGGCACGACGAACATCTGGGACATGTCGCCGTCGAGGGTGATGGTGCGCAGATACCGGTAGGTGGCCGCCTCGTACAGGTCGATCGTGTTCCCGGCCTGGTGGATGTAGAGGATCTGGCCGTTCGTGCTGGGGCGCAGCGACATGCGCGGCCGGCCCTCGACCACCTGGCGGTTCTCGAGCTGGCGTCCCGCCAGATCGAAGGTCCAGAACTCGTAGTGCCCGATGCGGCTCAGCAGGCCGTAGGCCTTCTGGCGGCCGGGCGCGAGGGAGAACGATCCGACCGACTCGGAGGGGCCCAGCGTGTAGAAATCGATGTCGCGCTCGGCCAGGTTGATGCGCGCGATGCCCATCAGGCGGCGGTCCTGCACCGGATCCCGGACACGGAAGATGCCCGAGAAATGCCCGGGCTCCTCGTTGGGGTCGTAGCGGAAGCCGAAGTTGAACCGTCCCAGCCCGCCCTCGTCGAGCTGCGACAGCTCCCAGCGTTCGACCTCTTCGAACTCGGCGGTCTCGAGCACCACGATCTCGCCGCCGAAGAGATAGAGCAGGTCACCGGCCGGCGAGAACAGCATGCTGACGCTGGTGCGTTCCTCGCCGTCCGGCCACGGAATCTCCCGCATCACCTCGTGGGTCTCGAGGTCGACCTGCACCAGCGTGCGCGGCTCGATCTCGAAGCGGTCGATCAGCTTGGTGGCCGTATCGGTGAGCAGAATGATGGACGAGTGGTCGGGCGCGGCGCGGAAGGTCCGGATGCGCACCTTGGTGTCGCCCTCGCTCAGGGTCAACGTGTCGATGGTGCGGCGGGTCGCGACGTCGATGATCTCGATCTGCTCGAGGCTGCGGTCGCGCATGTAGAACCGCGTGCCGTCCTCGGACAGCGTCAGGTTGCTCGGCGGACCGTCGAGCGTCATCTGGATGTCGTCGACCACCTGTTCGGTCGCCTCGTCGATGACGAAGATTCGGCCGGGATAGGCGCCGACATAGATGGTGCCGTTGCCGCCGGTCAGCTCGGGCGCCGTCTGGGCCGCCGCCGCGCCGGCCAGCGCGACGATGCCTGCACATAGAACCGAAAGGACACGCAGCGGGGGATTGGCCACGGGTTGCTCAGGGGAAGATGAGGTCGATATTCCGCCAGTCCTTCTGCGCCGCGGCGCACTTGCTGGTCCAGTCGGGGGCGTGGTTGAGCTGGTCGGGCACGTGCGCCGGCCAGAAACAGCCGAGATGGCAGTCGAAGAGGTCGCGTTCGACCGGCTGGCACAGTCCGGCCGTCCCGCCGTTGCGGTCCGCCTCCCAGCCGGGCGAGAACACCAGGGAACACCCGAGCGGGATGTGAGGGCCCTCGGGCTGCTGCGGCGGGCCGGAGCCCTGTTGCTGCAGCGCCACCACGTCGCCGGCCGGGGCGGGCTCGACCGCGCTGACGATGCGGGCCGCCTTGCGATTGATCGGGGTCAGATGCTTCATGGCGCGCTCACGAGTCGAAGCGGGTCAGGAATCGGGGATTGCGCTCGGCCAACTCGCCGTAGATGCGCAGACAGATGTCGGTCCAGCCGCGGATCCAGTCGCAGTAGTGCAGGTTCGGTTGCTCGGTCGTGCCATAGCGGGTGTGGGCCTCATGATAGCACCCGCCCGAGCACAGCGGCCGGGCCCAGCAGGTGTGGCAATCGGTCTTGTTCGCCAGGTGATGGCGTTCGAGAAACGCGTGCTGCGCCTGGCGGTCGATGCCGTCGGTGACGCTGCCGAGCTTGTGCTCGTCGGACCCGGCGAAGCGGTGGCACAACGCGACGTCCCCGCCGGTGGCCACTCCCATCAGCCCCAGCCCGGCGCCGCAGGGGTACGCCTTGCTGACCCCCTTGTGAATCTCTTCGAGCGTTTCGCTGACGTTCGAGAAGCCGTGATGCCGGCCGGCGACCGCCGCCTCGAGGAACTCGTCGGCGAGCGCCCCGAACTGCGTCACCATCTGGTCGAACCCCGAGCCGTCGAGGGCATGGTCGCGGCCCGGCGACGTGGTGACCGGCGCGAACCCGACCTCCTGGAACCCGATCTCCTCGGTCAGATGATGATAGATGCCCAGCACGTCGCTGACCTGCGAGGTCAGCGTCACCCGTGCGCCGATCGGCCGGCTGCGGTGCCGGCGCAGCAGCTCGCGCACCCGCGGCAGCAGCACGTCGTAGCTGCCTTTACCGTCGTGGAACACGCGGAACTTGTTCTGCATCTCGCGCGGCCCGTCGATGGAGACGGTCACCGAGATGTCGTGCTCGGCGAGGAAACCGATCATCTCGCCGGTCAGCAGCGTCGCGTTGGTGGTGAGGTTGAACTCGACCCGCTTGCCGTGGGCCTCGGCCTGCGCCCGGGCATAGGGCACCGCCCGGGACAGCACGGGGTAGTTCATCAGCGTCTCGCCGCCAAAGAAGCTGACGTGCACCACCGCGACGTCGGCCGACTCGCGAAACAGCAGGTCGATGCTTTGCCGGGCGGTCTCGTCGGTCATGAATTTCGGCTGCTTGCCGTTGGTCGTGTCGACGATCTTGTCTTCGCTGTACTCGTAGCAGTAGGCGCAACTGAGATTGCACTGGTTGGTGACGTTGAGCACCGCCGTCGTCAGCGGGAACGGCGTCAGCGGGATGATCTTCGGCATCTCGGGCGGCGGCGTGTCCAGCACCCGGACGGCGCGGACCTGTTCGAGTTCGGTCAGCAGGTCGCCGAGGTCGGTCTCGGGAAACCGCGGCGCGACCCGCCCGATCAGATCGTCGCGGGACAGCGGTCCGGCGTCCAACCCGTCGATCAGCGCGGTCGCGGGCGCGTCGAGCGCGAAGACCGCGGCGCTAGGCACCAGGTACAGATAGCGGCGGCCGGCCGCCTCGAACGCGTGGTGTTCGCCGAGCTGCAGCAGGCTCATGGTTGTTCCACCGCTGTCGGGTCCCACCGCATGTACAGCGGGACGGTCACCAGGAGATGCGCCCGCGCGCGCAACGTGTCGCCGGTCTCGTCCGCCCCGGCCGGCCAGGTGGCCACGACCCAGACGTCGCCGACGTTGTTCCGGCTGCCGCTGCGTTCGACGTTCGGACCGTCGACCGCCGGTGTGAAGCGGCCCCCGCCATCGATGTCGCCGACATACCGGATGTCGTCGTCCCCGAAGGTGGCGGAGTACTCTTCGAGGCTCCAGGTGACGTCGACCACCCCCAGATCGAGGTCGTCGTCCGTGCGCGGCTCGCCGTCCGGTCCATCGTGATACGCCCGCGCCTCGTACTGCTCGTACTGCTTCGGGAAGCGCACCCCGCCGACCCGCGCCATGCCGGCCTCGGGCGTGACCTCGATGCGCGACACCGCGTCGTAGACCGTCACGGCGTCGGGCAGCGACGCGTCATCTAGAAACAGGTCGCGGCGGCCGACGGCCGCGGTCTCGGGGACCCGCACCTCGGCGGTGACCAGCCCGGGCGACGCGGCGGCGACCCGCAGCACCTCCAGACCGGGACCCAGGTCCAACGTGCCCGCACCGGCCAGGTTCGCGCCGTGCACCTCGATCGCCGTCGTCTGCCCCACCCGCAGCGCGGCCGGATGGACCCCGGTCACGACCGGGGCGCCGCCCACCCGCTGCAGCGTGACGTCAAGCCCGATCTCGTCGTAGCCGCCGGTGAACCAGCGGCCGCTCAGCGTCTGCCAGTCGCGCTCGACGAGCATCACTTCACGCAGACCGTCCTCGTCGCCGGCCCCCTCGAACGATCGGCCGCGCCACTGGAAGCCGGTATAGACGATGGCCCGGCCCGCGCGCGTGACGCGCCGCCCGTCGCGCGCATAGACGTAATTGGTCTGAGTGGTGAACTCGTCGTCGGCGCCCGGTATCGCCGTGATCGTCACCTGGCCGTAGACCGGGCCCAGCCCGCGCGCGTGACCCTGCAGCGCCCAGGCGCCGGCGATGCGCGGCGGGCGCATGGTGGCCGACCAGGCGGACCAGGCCGGCGTGTCGAACGGAAACCGTTCGGACAGATGCTCGACCGCCTTGTCGACCGGTTGCGGCTCGTTGCTGGGCCCCGACCGGAACGCCTGGAAATCGACATACGGGTAATAGCCGCGGTGCATCGCCGTCAGCAGCGACCACTCGTCGGCGGTGCGGCGCTGGCTGATGACGCGCCCCATCGAGTGACAGGCGGTGCAGGTCTCCTGGATGTCGGCGTCGTCGTAATAGTGGTCGTCGACGCGGCGCTCGGCCTCGTAGGCGGCCGGGCGCGCCTCTTCGGGGGCCAGACCGAGGTGGTTGGAGAGATAGCGCACCACTTCGCGCGCGGTCTCGGGCTCGATCGTCACGTCGTTCAGCATCACCATCCGGCGGATGGTCTGCTGCCAGCCCTCGGGCGTGGCGCGGCGGAACGAGATGCGCGACAGCCGGCCGGCGTCGTCAGGCGCGTGACAGGACGCGCACGCGTCGCGCACGGTGGCGTCAGGGATCGGGATGCCGGGATCGTCGTCGGCGTCGTCCCTGGCGGCCTGCGCGGCGGCCGCGGCCGCCGCGGTGGCGGCCAGCGCCAGACAGACCAGCGCGAAGAGGGTCGCTTGAGCGACGCGTGCAAGGGGCATTCTAATCACGCTCCGACTCGGGCGACGGGCCGACCACAACGTCCGGCAGACCGCCGTCGGCGCGATTGTATGTCAACGCCGCAGCGCCGTCCACGCGGGATGCCGCGCCCGGCGCATGGCGCGGAACCGGCACCACCGGCTGCTAAACCAGCACCTCTCGCGCAGTTGATTCTGTTTGAATCAGGCACGGAAGCCGTCCAATGCGTCTTCAAGTTATACGATATGCAGACAATGATGCGAAACATGCTCTGGGTGGTGGCCGTGCTGAGCGTGGCATGCCGCGGCGGTCAGACCGTGGCGCCTGGTGTCTCCTCGGTCATCCTGGTCGTCGTCGACACCCTCCGCGCTGACCATCTGGGGCTGTACGGCTATGACCGGCCGACGTCCCCGACGCTGGATGCGTGGGCGGCCGAGGGGCGCGTCTTCGAGCACGCCTTTGCGCCGGCGCCGTGGACGCTGCCCAGTTTCGCCTCCATCTACACCGGTCGGTGGCCCGTCATCCACCAGGGCGGACGCGCTGGGGCGCCAACCCCGGAGGGGAAAGGCACATATTTGGCTCCTGTCGAACGCGTGCCGATGGTGGCGGAGCACCTGCAGGCGGCGGGCGTCCTCACCATGGCCACCGTCACCAATCCGTATCTCACCCCGGCCTTTGGCCTGGCCCGCGGGTTTGACGTGTACGACGCCGACACGGAGGCCGCCGACGGCGTATACCGGCCCGCCGCCGAGATGGTGCGCCGTGCCCTCGCGCTGGTGGACCAGGCTGATGGACAGCCGTTCTTCCTCGTCGTACACCTGATGGACCCGCATCAGAACTACGGTGCACCGCCGCCGTTTCGCGGGAGGTGGACGGATGACATCGGGTCGGATTTCACGCTGCCGATGGCGAACCTCAACGGGCGCCGACTCGAGGACCTTCTGCCGGCGGACCGGGCGTTCGTCATCGCCGCCTACGACGAAGAGATCGCCTATCTGGACGCGCAACTCGGTGTCCTGCGCAACGGGCTCGACGACCGCGGCGTGCTGGAGACGAGCCTGGTTGTCTTCACGGCGGACCATGGCGAGGAACTGTTCGACCATGGCGGCGACCAGCATGGGCACGCGCTCTGGCAGGAGTTGGTGCATGTGCCTATGGTGGTGTGGGGGCCGGGCATCGACCCCGGCCGCGAGCCGGCCCCGGTCTCTTTGGTCGACATCGCACCGACCGTGCTCGACGGGATGGGCGTGGCCGCGCGGATGCCTTTCGATGGCATCTCTTTCTGGTCCACCCTGGCGGCGGGCGACTCGTTGCCGTCGCGCCCGCTGTTTGCGGAAGGACTCCACCACGGCCCGCCGCAATCCGCCGTCGTGCGCTGGCCACGGAAGCTGATCGTCAATCATGCGGATGGCTACCGCGACGTGTATGACCTGGCGGAGGACCCGCACGAACGCGACAGCCTTGCCGGCGACGCACGGGCCCTGGTCGCCGACCTCTGCCGCCATCAGCAGGCGGGAGAAGAGAGCGACCGCGCGCCTGTCACGCCCAGCCAGGAGGTCACCGAGCGACTGCGGTCGCTTGGCTACCTGGGGGGCGGCGCCGTTGCGACGACCTCGTTCCTGTTGGACCGCCGGTACCCCTGCTTTGCCGATATCGGTTGGGGCGCGCTAGTGAATGTCCGCTGGGCCGAGTCGGTGGACGCGGCCCACCGCACGACGCTCGAGCAGTCCCTGGGCTTGGTGCGCGCTGAACACCTCGACGAGACGACGTGGCGCTATCGGCTGCCTGATCCGTCGCCAGACCACCTCCGCGCGATCGTCAACCACGCGATGGTCGCGGACACGCACGGCTTCGACCGGGCAACGTTGGAACTGGATGCACGCTGACATCAACGCTGAGGGATCTCGAAGAAGTTTAGCACCGGCCCGCCGAACTGAGCTGACCCCCCGGCACGCTGCTCCTGAAGCTGCACCGCAAGATCACCCCAATTTCAAACTGAGACACTGCCCCGAACCGGCGCGGCGTTTCCGCGGCGGCTACCGGCGCGCCGACGGCCAGCGCCAGCCAGACCAGAGCGATTGGGGTCACACGTGCAAGGCGCATGCTCGTTTCCCACTCGTGTGCCGGGAGGCGGGACGCATCTGCGGTAGAATGCGGCCCGTCCCACCGCGTGGACCGTTCCCGGCGTACAGCTCACCGACCATCGAGGGACTCGAATGCCTCCCGCACGCCGCCAGAAATCGATCTACTTCCTCAGTCTTGAGATCGAGAGCGCGCGTTGCTTTACGGAGAGCCAGGAACTGCACCTTGTCGACTCGAACGGCTGTCCAGCCCGTTGGACCCTGCTCGTCGGCGACAACGGAGTCGGCAAGTCGACCCTCCTGCAGTGTCTGGCATGGATGCGCCCGACGCCGTACTACCCGCCTGGCGAGGACAGTCAGGCAGGTATCCAACCATGGCTGCACGATCAGGGTCCTCCCGACATGGCCAGGTTGCTCCGTGACGGCGCTCGTCACACGGTACTGCAGGCCGAGATGGTCGAACTTCCTGATTTGGCCTCGTGCCGCGCGTCGACCGCGCGCGTGAGAACCGGCATCGAGCTGTACGCAGAAGACAACCAGTTCGCGGGCGCGCGGCGAACCGCAAACGAGCCCGAGACGACGGTAGAGCCGTTCGTCATTACCTATGCGGCGAATCGTTATATGGGTCATCAGAATGCCGAGGAGCTGTCCGCCTTTGAGCCAGTCGATCTGCTGCGAACCGACAGCACGGAGCTTGTCGATGTCGCCGATGTGTTGTCACAGCTCGACTACTCCGCCCTTAAGGGCAACGCGCAGTCGAAGGCCCATCTGAACAGCATGAAACGGGCGTTGTCCGAGATCCTCCCATTCATCGAGGCGCCCGGGGACATCGATATCCTGGACCCCGAGGAACCTGGCGGGGGGCTCCGATTTCGAACCCGGAACGGGAACGTCCCGCTGGGTGGCCTGAGCCTCGGCCACCGCACCGTCACCGCGTGGATCGTCGACCTGGCGTGGAAACTGGTCAGGCGGTACCCGGAGAGCGCGAAGCCGCTCGAGGAGCCGGCCGTGGTCTTGATTGATGAGATCGACCTGCACGTTCATCCTCGCTGGCAGCGCACGATCATGAATCAGTTGTCCAAACACTTCACGAACGTTCAGTTCGTTGCGACTACTCACAGTCCACTGATGATCACCTCGGTGAGCGATGTGAATGTAGCCGTGCTCCAACAGCCGGAGGCTGGCGACCACGTTGTCATCGAAAACGATCCGGAGGTCGTCGAGGGGTGGCGCTTCGACCAGATTCTGGTCAGTCTCTTCGGACTGGAGACCGCGAGATCGCTGCGAGTCGAGGCTCTCATGAAGGAAAGGGAGGAACTGCTCGAAAAGAATCACGTCACCCCGCAGGCCAAGAAACGCCTGCGGGACATTGCCGGCGAGCTGTCTTCACTACCTACGGCGGAGCGCCCCGAGGACGAGGAAGCAATGAAAATCATTCTGCAGGCGGCGGCGGACATCCAGGCGCGGCCGAAGGAAGGGTCCATCCCGGCTACTATTGGCTGGCATACCTGTGGGACAATCTCGTGTTTGCCTGCGAGGACTGCAACCGGAAGAAATCCGATTTCTTCCCGCTCGAGGATCCCGGACAACGAGCCCGGAATCACCTCGATCACCTCGACCCGGAGGCGCCGTTGCTCTTGAATCCCTATGTCGAGACGGATCCGGGCGAGCACCTCACTTTCGATGGGTCGGCGTGCCAGCCAAGAACGGCAAGGGGCCGCATGACGGTTACCTTGCTCAAGTTGAACCGGCCAATATTGCAGGAGGAACGGCAGCGCTTACTTCGTTTCCTGGAGTGTCTGTGCGCTGTCGTGCGCGACCCGAACACATGTGACACGCTCCGTCGCCGGACAAGATTGATGGTGGACTCGCTCGCACGACCCGACGCCCCGTACAGCGCCATGGCCGGCGACTATCTGAGTGCCGTCGCCGCAGAAATTGAAAATCGAACGTAGAAGTCATTGATTTTAAATGGGTTGCCCGATAATAGCGAGATGGTCATCCTTTGTTTTCAACAATTTACAGGCAGTGATGATGGATCATCGAACGGTTCGGTGGTAGAGTGTGATCCGGTCCGCGTGTGCCACCAACAGTATGGAGCGAACCATGGAGAAGCCGGAGCCGTTGACCCTCTCCGAGTCGTTGGAGAACGCCGTTTTTGACGGTCGCCTTGACATTCCCGCGGGCGCCGAATTGAGTCCCGCGCTTCGCCGACTCGTTGAGGAAGTGCGCATGGAGACGACGGCAGAACCCTCGTCCACCACCCGCTACGACCGCGTGCACAACCGGCACAACCGGGGATAGGAACGCCATGCCGGGCGGCGCGTCTGTCCCCATCGACACCGTCCTGCTGAAAACCGCCAGCCGCTGCAATATCGCGTGCAGCTATTGTTACGTCTACCAGCTCGGTGACCAGGGGTGGCGACGTCAGCCGCCGGCCATGTCGCAGTCGACGATCGACGCGGCAATCTGTCGTCTCGATGAATTGCGGCAGGCGCAGGATCGCGACTTTGCCGTCGTGCTCCACGGCGGCGAGCCACTGCTGCTTGGAGAAACGCTGCTCGCACGGTTACTGAACGGTCTCCGTTCCCGCCTCCCCGAAGGATGCACCGTGTCGGTGCAGACGAACGGGACGCTCCTCACTGATCGGCGGCTCGACATTCTTGCGGACGCCCGGGCCACGGTCTCGGTAAGCCTCGACGGACCGGCGCAGATCAACGACTCTCGGCGCGTGGGATTCGACCAGGGTGGGACATTCGAGGCCACGCTCGCCGGCATCCATCGCCTGCAACGCCACCCCGCCGCCAAACGACTGTTTTCAGGCACGCTGAGCGTCGTCGAACCGTCAACGGAGCCCGGCGAAGTCTACTGGTTCCTGCGAGGGCTCGGCGTTCCTGGGATGAGCTTTCTTCTGCCCGACGGGAACCACTCGCGGTTGCCGCCAGGCAAGGCCGGATTCGATTCGCACGAGGCGGGAAAATGGCTGGCTGGCCTGTTCGATGTCTACATGAGTGATTCCGATCCGGTGCCGATCCGCGTGCTGGACGACCTGGTGAAGCTGTTGCTCGGAGGATCGGCCACGAAGGAGGGGATGGGGCGGGAGTTGAACGCGATCCTGATCATCGATACCGATGGGAACGTCACGAAGAACGACACACTGAAAAGTGCATCCGACGGCGCAGATCGGTACAACGAGCCGTGGTCGGTCCATTCTCATTCATTGCAGGACATCGCGCGGACTGCCGCCTTTCGAGAGCATGTCGAGATGCAGCGGCCTACCGCCGACCAGTGCCTGCAATGCCCCGAACTCTCGGTTTGCGGCGGCGGGATGCCACTCTACCGTTGGAGCGACGAACGAGGCTTCGACAACCCCTCGGTCTACTGCACCGATCACCTGTTTCTGATTTCGCGCGTTCGGCGATACCTGGACGCACACCTTCCAGTTTGATGCGGCCCGTTGTCGACTTGTCGAGTGCCCGCCTCGAGACGGACCCCTTTCCGTTTGCTGTCGTTCCGGACGCCTTGTGCGGCGACGTCGAGCAGGCGGCCTTGTCGTGGTTCGACCATGCGGCTCCGTGGCATCTCACGGAGGAATCGTTCTATTCCCAACACGAATTCGACATGCGCGACGTCGAGTTGCCGTCCGACATCGCGCGGTTGGCTGCCGGCGCAACCCTTGCGGCGTTGCGTGAGCTGATTTCGGAACTGTTCCACAGGCGGCTCCGAACTACGGTCGACATGACCGCCCATCGACTCACGGCAGGACAGCGCATTCGGATCCACGACGACTACCTCGAGGGGGGCGCGACCCATCGCCTGATCGTGCAGTTGAATCGCGGCTGGACTGCCGGCGACGGTGGTCACTTGCTGCTCTTCGGTGGCCGCGAACCTGAAGACGTGCGGGTGGTCCTCGCGCCTGTGTCGAAACAGGCCTTGATCTTCGAGATATCCCGCCGCTCGCATCATGCAGTCAGCGAGGTGGCCCGTGGTGAGCGATACTCCATCGTGTATTCGTTTCATGCGGTCGACAGGTAGAAGCCTGCGATGGATGCCGTTCATTCCCTGGAAGACTTCCCGCTGCGCCCCGTTCACTGGACGGCGGCCCTGCCTGCCGCACTGCGCCAGATCGG
Organism: Vicinamibacterales bacterium; assembly: GCA_965220695.1. Classification (GTDB taxonomy): domain Bacteria; phylum Acidobacteriota; class Vicinamibacteria; order Vicinamibacterales; family UBA8438; genus UBA9620. The sequence continues at coordinate 4,216,782 of OZ244838.1, forward strand.
TGTCGCCGACCTCCTGAGTCCGCTCGGTCTCGATTTCGAGTCCTACGGTACGGCCCGCATGATGGCGCGGTCCGCCAACGACGCAAGGCGGACCATTGCCAAGATCGACCCGCCGATTGACGCCGAGGGCGGCCCCGTTCTGATCGAATGTCTCCCCTCTCGAGCTGTCGTCGAGCTTGACGCCGTGGGGCTTTCGCTGCGCGGAGTCGACAACTCTAAAGTTCCCACGGAAGTTGGCGTGCTCAGACGGGCCTGGCACCTTACGCATGCCGTCTGGCCCGAGTTGTCCTCCTCTGTCGGACACCTGGTGCGCTGCGTCCACCTGCTCAAGACGCCGTCCCCCGATGTGGATTGCAGCTTCAGCAGGCCGGACCTGCCTTTTTCCGTGTTCCTCTCCGTACCGGACCGCGGGACTCACGCGAGGGTCGAGCGGGTGACGGAAGCGCTGGTCCACGAAACGATGCACCTGCAACTGTCGCTGCTTGAACGCCGGATTCCGCTTGTCGAGTCGGACCGCCCGGACGCGGTCACCTTCTCGCCATGGCGGAACTGCGAACGGAACGTGCAGGGCGTGCTCCACGCGCTGCATGTGTTCGTGATTGTGCAGAGACTTTGGCAGCGTGCCGCGCAGAGGACGCCGCGCGGCCTGGACCGGAGATTCGCCGAGGCGCGCGTGCGGGCCGTCCGCGACGAAGTCGGGAGAGCCCACCTCCTGTCCGAGTCCCCTGGACTGACCCGGCAAGGTCGGCAATTCGTGCGCCGGTTGTTGGCGCTGGGCGGCGCACCGCTCGGCGATGCCCCAGGTGTTCACCACGGTTGAGCGGGTGCCGGGCGCCAACGCTGGCGCGCCGTGGCCGGACCGATCCCCACCCGCAGCCACCTGCCGCCTGCCGCTGGTTGGCTAGCAGCCCGCGGTGAAAACCCCACCGCTGCATTCGAACGGCGCTGCATCCCGGCTGCCGGCGCTACAGTGGGCGGATCGGCATGGAAACCTGCCGATCCGCTTAGCTCCTCGGGCACGAATGCCGCAATTCGCTCCCTCGTCGCGCCTTGTCAGCCGGGCGCTCCGCCATTCTCGGTGCGACGCGGGGTTTCACCACGGAGCTAGCTCAGCACAAGGGTGGGGTCGGCCAGCGCCTCGGCCACGGGCAGCAGTTCGATGCCGTCCCGGTACTCCCGGCGTTCGCCCCCGAAGAGCAGGACGCAGCGCGCCATCGGATAGTCGAGCTTGAACTGCCTCAGCGCGTGCAGGTCGGTCTGCCGAATCTTGCGGCGGCGTTTGACCTCGATGGCGAACAGCCCGTCGCCCCCGTAGGCAATGAAGTCGACCTCGGCCCCGGCCGCCGTGCGCCACGTGTAAAGCGCAAGGTCGAGCGCGCGGTAGGCGATGTGGGCGCGCAGGTCCTGGTAGACGAGCGTTTCCAGCGCCGCGCCGTCGATCTCTTCAGGACTGTCGAGCGGCCCGGCCGGCCGGATCGTGCGGTATACGCCGGCGTCGAACAGGAAGAACTTCGCATGGGCCGTCATGCGGCGCTTCGCCCGTCTGGTGAAGATCGGTACCCGCGCGGCGATCAACAGATCTTCGAGCAGATCGAAGTAGGCGGCGGCCGTCTTGCGGTCCACGCCGACATCGCGCGCGACCTCGGCCACATTGAGCAACGCGGCCTGCGAAAAGCTGGCGCATTCCAGAAACCGGCTGAATGTCGCAAGGTTCCGGGTGCGTCCTTCCTCGAGAACCTCCTGGCGAAGATAGCTCTCGACATACGACGCCAGATATCGCTCGGGATCCGGTTGGGTATACACGGAGGGGAGCTGGCCGTTGACCAGCGCCCGCTCGAGTGAGAAGTCGGCCCCGACTTCGGCCGCCGTCAGGGGATACAAATGATAGGTCTGCGCTCGTCCAGCCAACAGGTTGACACCGCGCCGGCGCAGACTGCGAGCGCTCGATCCGGTCAGGATGACGGGAGTTACGCTCCCTGATTACACGTAGACCGGCTGCTCCCGTCTACAGGGACCGCAGGGCGCCCTTCGCCAAGAGCACCGACAGCGCCCCAAGGAAGTCGGGCAGGCTCACCGGCGGGCAGCGCCGGATGTATGCCTCGAAGAGGTCCGGGACCTGCCGGTGGTCCGGCGCCAGTTCGACCAGCCGGACGAGATCGACGTCGCGCAGATACCGCAGACCGCGGCCGCCTGGCGGCCAGTCGGGCAGGACGAGCCGGTCCTGCAGCACCACCTCGCGGGTCGTCACCGCCGGCCGGCCTTCGATGCGGAGCTGGTCGCCCCGCCTGAGCCGGATGTCGGGCGCCTGCCGCAGCGTCTCGAACGCCGACAGCACCGCCGGGTCGCGCCGCAACTGGTTGACGTCGACATCGGTGTCGGCGGCCGGCTCGCCGATGTCGCCGCTGATCGCACGGCCGGTCCAGAACGGATGCAGATGGCGGGCCGCCGCGTCGGCGAAGAACTGCGCCGACTGGCGGACCGAGGCGGCGTGCATCTCCTGCTCGCGCGCGTTGAACAGGTCGAGCGCGACCCCGGCCAGCGAGGCGTTGGTCAACGACGTGTGCACCACGACCGCCGCCAGCCAGGCCGACGCCAGCGCCTTCTTGACCCCGAAGGACGACAGCGGATCGATGAACGACGCCGCGTCACCGACCAGCAGGACGCCCGGCCCGCCACAGGTCCGCGCGTGATAGAGGGAGGCGTCGCAGCCCCACGCCGGCGTGTCCCGCGACGCGCCGTCGAGTAGCCGGCGCAACGCCGCAGTCTTGCCGATCTCGCGCTCGTAGCGGGCGCCGAGGGCGCGCGCCGAGCCGGAATCGGTGACCCGCGGGTCGACCATCACGGTGACGTAGCGCCGCGTCGCCGTGACGGGGACCGACCAGGCCCACCCGTCGCCGTAGGTCTCGACCAGGGTGTGGCTGGGGTCGGCCACGTCCCAGCCGCCCGGCTGCGTCCAGAGGGCCGTCAGCGCCAGCGTCGTCCCCCCGGCATCGGGAATCCGAAAGCCGCGGCGGGCCACGACCCCGGCCCGGCCGGAGCAGTCGAGCACGAAGGACGCTTCGACGACGTCCGCCTGCCGGCGCTGTCCCGCGGTGACGTACTCGACCGTGGCGCTGGCCGGACCGGGTTGGCCGTGGTCCGGCGCGAGACGCACGGCGCGCACCAGTGCGCCGTCCAGCACGTCGGCCCCGGCATCGGCGGCGAGCCGCAGCAGCAGCGCGTCGAGGTCATGGCGCACCACCTGCCACCCGGTCGCCCCGTCTGCGAAGGCGGCGGTCCGCATCTCGCCGCCCGCCCACCAGACCGTGTTGCCGGTGCTGGCCAGGAACCCCGCCTCGTCGACCGCGGCGGTCACCCCCAGCAGGTCGCACAGCTTCCGGCAACTGGGCGGCAGCGACTCGCCGAGCGAATGCGATCGGTCGGCGGTCCCGGCCAGCACGCGGACCGAGTGCCCCCACGAGGCCAGCAGCCGCGCCGCGGCGGCCCCGGCCGGTCCGCCCCCGATGACGACCGCGTCGACGGCTGCCCTGGCCACCGCGTCATTGTGCCCCGAGCCGCCCCGGCGGGGCCAACCGGGCGCCCCGGGGCTCGCGGCCGGGTCCAGTTCCCAGGACCCGCGCACCTCATGCCGCGCGTCTTTGCTGCCGATCCTGCGCCAGTCCGCCGATTGATCACTGCTGCCATGTGTGATAAGTCGTACCGCGCACACCGGCGCCCGATCCGAACGGGCGTTTCGCAAGGGGGGGCTTGCGTCTGTTCAAGATGTTAAGGCATCGACAGCCTGCGTTGCGGCTACGGGTGTCTGTTAAGCACTGAACACGATTGTGCCGCTTCCGGCAATGGACACACGAACCGTGGCCGGTCCGTCCCCCGGAATCGCCAACAGATAGACCGTTACCTCCCCGACATGTCCAACCGGTCCCGGCTCGACGCCGTGTATCAGTACATCGTAGCGGTCGCCGCGTCGTCTGATGACTTTCGGCAACGCCAGCTTGGGCCTATTCACCTGCTGAAGTACGCCTACCTTGCCGATGTCGCCCACGCAGTACGGAACGACGGAAACACCTATTCTGGCGTCGAGTGGCGCTTCCACCACTTCGGACCGTGGAACGAGGAGGCTTTCGAGGAAATCCGTCCGGCGCTGCTGGCCATTTCAGTAAGTGAATCTCAATGCACCTCACGGTTCGAGAACGACTTCGTCCGGTATCGAATCGAGAGGCGCGACGCCGAGGAAGTCGCGCGGCAAAGCGAGGATCACCTGCCACTTGCGGTTTCCACCACAATTTCTCAAGCGGTTCACGAACACGGTTCGGACACGGCCGACCTATTGCGTCACGTCTATCTCACGAAGCCCATGCTGGCAGCGCGGCCGGGCGATATCCTCGATTTCAGAACAGTGATGATAGTCGCGCGGGAAACATCGCCACCAAGCGAAACACCAAGACTGAGCGCAAGGATGAAGCGCAAGCGAGCCGCAAGAATTGAATCGGCCCGGGCCGGAGTTATGGCGCGCCTCGCCGACAAGCGGGTGAAGAGAGTCGAACCGCGACCCGCACCGCGGTACGACGCCGTCTTCGCTGAAGGCACGGCCCATCTGGATCGACTGGCCGGCGACCCTCTCACGTCCACCAGCGGCAAGATCTCCTTTGACGAGTCGGTCTGGAATTCGTCTCAACGCCGTGATGACCCCGACCTTCCCTGACGCGTCGATTCAAAACCTAACCGGCAACTGGTGGGAAGCGGCTCCCAGCGGTGAGGTCAACCGTGGCCGTCTGATCCGAACGATCGTCCCGTATCCGGACATGAAGCCGTACCGGCTCATTCCCGAAGGACGCGGCGGCGAGGCCAGGCAACATCAGCAGGCAAATTACCGCCTGGAAGCGTTCCGGGCGGGCGATCCTCTCGGCAATGTATCGGCGTTGCCTGTCGCAGGTTTGCCTCTGAGGCACGGTGAGACGTTCCTCGTTCGTCGAGGAAAGATCCGTCCCGCCGTCGTGTTGGCCACGTCAGGCACTCCCGTCGATCCGCAGTTCAAGAGAAACGCCGCGAGCTGGCAGCACAGACCAGCGCTGCTTGCGGCACCGTACTACGGTGTTCAGGCGGACGGAACGCGAGGTGGTTGGAATCCGAAATTCGTCTCGCGGATACAGCGGGCAGAATATTCGCAATACGTGTGGGACATTCTGCCGGAGGGAGGCCTCCGGGAAGGTTCTATCCTGCGGCTGGATCATTTGTTCCCGATTGCCGATGATGCGGCCAACTGGGAATTATCCGGCTACCGCCTACACGAGGAGGCACTGTCCATTCTCGACGAATGGCTTTCCTGGCAGTTCACCGGTACCTTGATTGTGGACGGCGCACTTGACTTTGCGCGGACGGAGTTTGCAAAACTCGAATCGACTGACGACGATCGTTGAGCGCGGTCCGCTGCCGGAAAAGACTTCGGAACATCGCCGCGACAACCAAGCCTCGAATCGCATTCGACTATGGTCTGTGACGGAATAACGGCGAAATGCTCAATGTCACCAACTTGATGAACGCTCTGGCCCGCGACCGACCAGTCTTTCATTCCGAGGCCGACTTCCAACTCGCTCTTGCGCTGTGTATTCGCGATTCGATTCCGGATGGCAGGGTTCGCCTGGAATACAAGCCCTTTCCAGCCGAACGGATGTACCTCGACATCTGGCTGCCCGGAATCGGAGTGGCGGTGGAATTGAAGTATCGAACTCGAAAGCTCAATCTCGAACGTGAAGGGGAATCTTTCGCGCTCCGTAATATGGGAGCGCACGACATCGGCCGGTGCGACTTCTTGAATGACATCCAACGGCTGGAAGCGCTGCGCACATTGCCGAACGCCCGAGCCGGGTTCGCTCTCCTACTGACAAACGACCCTCTCTATTGGAAACCTCCGTCAAGCCCTGACACCATTGACGCAGCTTTTCGCCTCCATGAGGGCCGGACGATAACGGGAAAGATGGCTTGGTCTGAGCGAGCCGGCGCCGGAACGACCAAGCACCGGGAGGAACCTATCCGTCTGAACGGCTCCTATGATCTCCATTGGGAGGATTATGGCGACAGCATGGGAGATGGACACAACCACAGATTCCGTTACCTCGCGGTCCGGACTTCTTACTCTTCTCATCTTGCTTAGTGGAATCAGCAGGGCTGGGTATGGCAAGCAGAAAAAGGATCTTTTGGCCACGCGAATAGGGACCCCTTCCTATTGAGTTGTGGTGGTCGTCGCGACGTGGCCGGACGGCGCGGAACGACCGGAGGCCACGTCGCGGCACGCGCTATTGCCGTGACGCCTCCAGCGTCGTGCGGGACGCGTGGTTGCGAGTGGCGGGCGTGCGACGAGAACTGTCGCCAGCGGTCGTCAGCCCGATGACGACCGCGTCGACGCCTGCCCTGGCCACCGCGTCATTGTGCCCCGAGCCGCCCCGGCGGGGCCAACCCCGGCGCGCCGGGGCTCGCGGCCGGGTCCGGTTCCACTACAATCGCGCTGGTGCTCGATCCGCACTTCCGCCGCGCGCTGACCTACCTGCGGCCCTACTGGGGGCGGCTGACGCTCGTACTGCTGCTCAGCCTCGCGTCGACCGGGTTCTCGCTGCTCATCCCGCTGCTCTCGCAGCGGCTCGTCGACGACGCCATCCTGGGCGCCGACCGGGACGCCCTGCGGCTGGTCGTGCTGGCATTCGTGGCGCTCACGGTGGTGGGCTTCGGGTTGAACGTCTGGAGCGGGCTGCGCTACACCCGGGTGTCGGCCGACATCCTGTTCGACATGCGGCTGGCGCTGTACCGCCATCTGCAGACGCTGTCGCCGCGCTTCTATGCACGGACCCGCTTCGGCGACATCATGTCGCGGCTGAACACCGACATCGGCGAGATTCAGCGGGTGGCGGCCGAGGTGGCGCTGGCCTGGGTGGGCAACGTGCTGTTTCTCGTGGGCTCGATCGCCATGCTCGCGTATCTGGACCTGCGGCTGTTTCTGCTGGGCATCGCCCTGTTGCCGGTCAGCCTCTGGGCGCTGGTGCACTACCGGCGCCGGCTCGAGGGGCGCGTGGCGACCCTGCGCGAGCGCAGCGCCGATATCGGGAGCTTCCTGATCGAGACGCTGCAGGGGGTCAAGCTGGTCGTCACGTCGAACGCCCAGGAGCGCGAGGTCGGCCGCTTCCGGGACAGGAACAACCGCTTCATCGACGCGTTGATGGCGATGCAGTGGACCACCTATCTGTCGGGCGGGTTGCCCGGGGCGGTGTTGTCGGGCTCGTCCGCCCTGGTGTTCTTCTACGGCGGCCTGCGGGTCATCGACGGCACGCTGACGCTGGGGACGCTGGTCGCCTTCATGGCCTATCAGCTCCGGCTGTTCGGACCGATCCAGGCGCTGATGGGGCTGTACGCCAGCCTGGCGACGGTGCGGGTGTCGCTGGGCCGGGTGCACGAGATTCTCGACGTGGCGCCGGAGGTGGTCGACCCCGTGCAGCCGGCCTCGATCGCCGCCGTGCGCGGCGAGGTGGAGCTTGACGGCGTCAGCTTCTCGTTCGAGCGCGGCACGCCGGTGCTCGAGCAGGTCAGTCTGCGGGTCGCGCCGGGCGAGTGCGTCGCCATCGTCGGACCGAGCGGCGGCGGCAAGAGCACCGTCGCCGATCTCGTGCTGCGGCTGCTGGACCCGGATACGGGCGTCGTCCGGCTGGATGGACACGACCTGCGCACGCTGCGGCTGCAGGACCTGCGGGCGCAGGTGGCGCTGGTCGACCAGGAGCCGTCGGTCTTCCATGCCTCGATCGCCGACAACATCCGCTATGCGCGCCCGGAGTCGTCGGACGCGGAGGTCGCCGCGGCGGCCCGCGCCGCCGGCCTGGACGACTTCGTCGCAACGCTGCCGGAGGGCTACGACACCACGGTGGGCGAACGCGGGGCCGCGTTCTCGGCGGGGGAACGCCAGCGGGTGGCGGTCGCCCGCGCGCTGCTCGCCGACCCGGCGGTGCTGGTGCTCGACGAGGCCACGGCGGCGCTCGACCCGCGCTCGGAGCAGCGCGTGATCGACGGCTATGAAACGGTGATGCGCGGCCGCACGACGATTCTGATCACCCACCGCGCCGCCCTGGCCCGCCACGCCGACCGGGTGGTGGTGCTGGACGGCGCCCGCATCGTCGAAGAGGGGCCGCCGGCCCGGCTGGCGAGCGGCGGCGGTCTGTACGCCGAGCTGTTCGCCGGCGACGAGGCGAATGTTGCGCCCGCCGTGTCCGCCCCGCCGCGGCGGTGAGCGCCGCGCCGGCGGCACGGGCTGCTCGAGTGTCCGGGCGTCTCAGCGCCGGGTCTGAAACTGCTTGCTGAGCGCCAGGCCCTGGCCTTGATATGAAGACCCTATCTTGCCGCCATAGATCTTGTCCGGCCGGGTCATCAGCTTGCTGTACTGCAGCCGCCCGACCATCTGGCCGTCCTCGATGACGAACGGCACCTCGTGCGCGCGTACCTCCAGCACCGCCGGCGTGCCCTTCACCTCGCCGTTGACGCCATACCCGAACCCGGGGTCGAAGAACCCGGCGTAGTGAATGCGGTACTCACCGATGGTCGGATCGAACGGCACCATCTCGGCGGCATAGTCCGGCGGCACGCTCACGCTCTCTTTGGACGCCAGAATGTAGAACTCGCCGGGGTCGAGGATGAGCTGCTTCGTCTCGTCCGTGCGAATGGCATCCCAGAACTCGGCCGGCGGGTAGTGGTTGATTCGGGCGAGGTCGATCAGCGGCGCGTTGCGCCGCGCCCGGTAGGCCGTTGGCCGGCTGTCGCGCGTGCTTTCCAGATCGACGGTGATCGTGAGTCCCCTGTCGATGTTCGCCGTGCCGGGATCGCCATCGCCGCTCCACACCAGCGTCTTGCCCTTATCGAGCCTCTTGACTGCTGTATCCGTCTCTGCCGGGACTTTTTTATTCAGGAACCGCAACTGGTTCAGCCGCATGCCGGCGCGAACCGCAATCGTGAACGTGCGCGGCACGATCTCCACAAAGAGGGGACCGGTGTAACCCTTAGGCACCCATTCGAACTCATGCGCATAGTCCGTGATCAGGCGGGTGAACACGTCGAGGCGGCCGGTGGTGCTCTTGGGATTGGCCTTGGCGCTGACCGTGCCGGGCAACGCCAGGCTCTCCATGAGCGGGACGATGAAGACGCAGCCCTTCTCCATGATGACCGGCTTGGACAGGTCAAGCTCGGCCATCATGTGCGCCTCGATCCTCTTGGAGACCGTGCACCGCCGTCCGGGGAGGAAGCTCGCCCGTACTCGATAGGCGACCGGTCCGAGACGGAGGTCGAGACTGGCCGGCTGGACCTGCTCGGGCGTGATCGCCGACGTCGCGCTGACGCCGCCGGCCCTGATGAGCTCGCGGATGTCCTGTGAGGGGAAAATGCCGGCCTTCGGGGGCTGGGGTATCGCGAGGTCCTCGAAGAGCGGCGCCGGTTGCGCGGCCTGGCTAGGCAATCGTCCTCCGATTCCAGTGGGCGGGCGCCGGGCGCCTGACGCCACTGCGTGCGAATCGACCTGCATCCGCCGCTGTCGTGCGCGCGGCCCGCATGCCGTCCTCTGCGGTCATTTCGCCACGCGTGACGGTGTCGAACGTTGGCGGATGTTCGGGTGGCATGGTACAAGAAGCGGGCCTCGGCGCCGCGGGGCGAGGCGGCGGGCGCGCGAGTGCGCATCTTAGCAGACCGTGGTAACACGCCGCATCGCACCGGGACCGGCGCGCCGGCCGGCTGGGACGGCGTGACGAGGGAGCATGTCGGGCACCGGACATCCGGGCCAAACGAGCACGCGGAGATGACAACCAGGCCGGTGCGGGTGGCGGTCATCGACAGCGGCGTGAATGCGGCGCATCCGCATATCGGTGGGGTGTGCGGGGGCATCGCGATCGCCGCCGGCGGGCCGCCGGCGGGCGAGACCTCGGCGGACAGCTACCTCGACCGAATTGGGCACGGCACCGCGGTCGCGGCCGCCATCCGCGAGCGCGCGCCCGGGGCGGATCTGCTGGCCGTGAAGGTATTCCATCACCAGCTCTCCGCGCCCATCGACTCGCTCGTCGCCGGCATCGACTGGGCCATCAGCGCCCGGGCCGACCTGATCAACCTGAGCCTCGGCACGGCGAACCCGCAACACGCCGGCGTGCTGCGGGCCGTTGTGGCGCGGTCGGCCGCCGCGGGTGCGCTGCTCGTCGCCGCCGGCGCCCATGCGGGGGTCGACTATCTGCCGGGCAGTCTGCCGGGGGTGGTGCGGGTCGAGCTTGACTGGGACTGTCCGCGGCTGGCGGTCAGGGTTGCGTCGGACGCCGCCGGCGCCGCCGTCTGCCGCGCCGCCGGGTATCCGAGACCGCTGCCCGGTGTGCCGCCGGAGCGCAATCTCAAGGGCATCAGCTTCGCGGTGGCGAACGTGACCGGGGCGCTGGCGCGGGAACTGGCGGCCGGATCCGGCCCGACATGCGCACAGGCGGTCGATCTGCTCCGCCGCGCCGGCCCCGCAGCGGCGGGGGAATCGACCAAACGTCGCTAGTCTGCCGGCGCCGCGTTGCGCGTGTTCGCGAGATGGGCCAGTTTGCGGCGGTAGATGTTCATGTTGTGGCTCTCGAGCGGCACGAACATGCTCGTGGCCACATGCCGCCACATCCACACCACTCTGTCCATTGCCGCTGGATTCGTGAGCAGGCGCACGTCCGCGAACCGGCCTTCACCGACGTCGCTCAGATACCGCACGTCGCCGACGTGCCTGTAGCCGTTCAGCTTGTCCAGGGATGCCTCGATCCGATCACACACGGACGACACCGCGGGAAGGAATCCGGTGAGCCACGACAGCCCCTTGGCGACGCCGGTCAGCACCGACATGAAGGCGCCCGGGGGAACTCTCGGGACCACGTCGCTGGAGTTGACGACCCGGTACACCGGGGTCTTGAGGCCGAGGAAGTACTCGTAGTTGCCGACCCTGGGCGCGCCGAACGTGTAGCAGGCGCCGTTCACATTGGGCGCCACCAGCCTGGTGGCCAGCAGGGCGAGGGCGCCGCCCAGCGAATGACCGGTGATGAACAGGGGCAGCGGTCGGCCGTCGGCCTGCGCCTCCGGGCGGCCGAGAATCTCTTCGACGACCTGCTGCGCCGTCCTGCCTTCGTCGTCCGTGCGCCGTGTGAATGCCTCCAGGAATCCCGTGTGGACCCGGGTTTGGCCCGCGAGCGTGGGTGCGCAGCGCGCGTCGGTCAGCCAGTCGGAGACCTTCTTTTCCGTGCCCCGGAAGGCGAGCACCAGATAGGGCGGCTCGTTGTCGGCGATCCGCTTGCAGACGAAGCCCTGGGTGTCGCTGACGTTGATGACGTCCAGCAGCGCGAACCCGGAGTTGCGGAGGATCGTGGTCAGGGAGGTCAGGCTCAAGCGGCGTTTGCTCACCACATCCGCTGCAAACTGGTCCAGCACCGCGCGAATGGTGGCATCCGTCGTCGACTCCAACGACAGCACGCGTTCCACGGCGCCGGTGACGACATCGCTCTGGCCTTCGAACTGATAGTAGGCCAGGTCGGACATCTCGGCGAGCACGTACGCCATCCGATCGCTGTACGCCGGTCTGACCAGCGGCGGCGACAGGAGCCTGGTGTCCGTGAAGTAGCGCCCGATCTCGGGTGTCGACGACTTCGGCCGGCGGCGGTAGGCGTGGATGGCGGTGCCGACGACCGGCCCGGCGACAGCGACGATGTAGGGCCAGTAGGCGCCGGCGAACTCCAGGACGGCGGTCACGACGTCGGCAGCCATGTCGTCAGAACGACAGCCGGCCGAGCACGTCGATGCGGTTGTCCGCATCGAAGCCCGGGAAGTTCTGGCGCGCCGCGGACACTTCCATGTCGAGCGCCTCGAGCGCCCGTTCGGCCAGGTTCAGGCGGATGCCTGACCGCGCGCTCTGGCCCGCTCCCACATCGAACTCGCCGAACGCGGTCAGCAGGCCGCCCAGACGGGGCGCCGCGATGCCGTAGCCCACGGTCCCGTCGATCGCCGACTGCCGGGCCGGCACGCCGTACAACGTGCGCTGCAACGCCTGGTCGCGCCAGAGCGCCTCGACGCCGCCCCCCTGCGCGCCGGCGCCCCAGCGGGGCGACAGCGCGAGCGAGAGACCCAGGCCCTCCGGTGACTCGGCGTAGCGCGCCGTCACGCTCGCGCCGTGCTCCCGATAGCCGTCCGCGGAATGCAGCGCCATCGTCCGGGCGAGCGCCTCGATCGCCCAGCCCGATGGCAATCCGTATCGCACGCCGCCCGCCACCTCGATGCCCGCGCCGGTCTGCCCGGCGCCGCCGTCGACGCGCCCGCTGGCCTGGACGAAGGGACGCACCTGGCGTCCCGCATATTCGGCCTCCACGCCCGCGCGCACCTGCTGCACGGAGAGCCGCCGCCGCGCCAGCGGCCCCGCCGTGCCCTGTGTCTTCAGGTGCACGATTCCGAGGTCGCCCACCGTCGAGACCCGCAGGCCGTCGCCCCGCACGAGACCGCGCCGCCAGCCGGCCGTCCCCAGCAACAGCCGGTAACTGGCGGACGTCGACGCCGCCGCGCCGGTGCGGGTGTGCCTGGCGTTGCCGACGCCGCCGCCGAACGCGCCCCAGACCTCGTCGCCCGCGGCCGATGTCCAGCGCACATAGGGATACAGGCTGTTCAGGCTCGTGTGCAGGCTGCCCTCGCCGCTGCCGCGCTCGCTGGCGAAGGCGTAGTCTCCGCTGGCGCGGGTCAGCGCGACGGTCACCCCGCCGGTCCAGGCATCGGACACCCTGCCGTCAACGCCCAGATAGACACTCTTCACGGCGCCGTCATACCGCCCGGCCTCCGGCGTGCCGCGGAACCACTGCATGTCGGTCGAACCCCACAACGCCCCAGTCGGCGCCACTGCCTCGCCGTCCGCCTGGGCGGCCGCACCGCCGCCGCCGAGCGGCAGCACGAAGTCGTTCCCCCACAGGAGCGGGTCGAGCCGCGACGTCCCCGCACGGCCGCCACCGCCGCCAGCCGCCGGCGCACCCGGCGGCGCGCCGCGCGAGACGCCGGCCGGCCCGGGCAGACCGCCCGCGCCGAAGACCGAGCCCGCGGTCAGCCCGCCGGCGTCTGCCCCGGCGCCGCCACGGAACGTGGATAACCCGAGCGCCGCGCCGGCCGCCGACCGCGCCGCGGCGCCGGGTGTCCGGCCCGGCGCCGATCTGAACCGGCCGGTGATGGCGCCCCTGACGCTGGCGAGCGTATTCCTGCCCATCGCCGCCAGGATGTCGTCTATCAGCTCGAGCTCCGCCGCGTCGGCCGTCACCGTCACGGTGAACGTCTGCGCCGCCTCGCCCGCGCTGTTCCGCGCCGCCACCGTCACCGTCACGACGCCTTCGACGACCGGCGTCACCGTGACCACGCCGACCCCGGCGGCCGCCCGCGCCACGGCGGGACCGGACGATTCCGCCGCATACATCAGACTCGTGCCACCGAAGGCGCCGGTCAGGTCCACCTCGTGCGGCGGCTGCCCCACGACCAGCGTCAGGTCGTCGAGACGTCGCAACACCGACGGCGCCACGTCCAGCACCGTCACCCCGAACGTCTGCGTCGCCTCGCCCGCGCTGTTGCGGGCCGTCACCGTCACCGTCGCCGTACCCACGCTCGCCGGCGTCAGCGTCACCACGGCACCTGTGACAGTCACCGTCACGGACCGGTCGGACGATACCGCCGCAAACGTCAGATTCGTGCCCGTGAAGGCGCCCGCGACCTCCACGTCGTGCGGCGGCTGTTCCACCAGAAGCGTCACGTCGTCAAGACGTCCTACGGCCGCCGGCGCCACGTCCAGCACCGTCACCCCGAACGTCTGCGTCGCCTCGCCCGCGCTGTTGCGGGCCGTCACCGTCACCGTCGCCGTGCCCACGCTCGCCGGCGTCAGCGTTACCACGGCACCCGTGACAGTCACCGTCACGGACGGGTCGGACGATACCGCCGCAAACGTCAGATTCGTGCCCGTGAAGGCGCCCGCGACCTCCACGTCGTGCGGCGGCTGGTCCGCCAGCAGCGTCACGTCGTCAAGACGTCCCACGGCCGCCGGCGCCGCGTCCCTTACTGTCACCTCGAACGTCTGCGTCGCCTCGCCCGCGTCGTTTCGCGCCGTGACCGTGACGGTCGCCGTCCCCACCGCCACAGGCGTCACCGTCACCACCGACCCCGAGATCGCCACGGCCGCCAGGCCCGGCTCGGACGATTCCGCCGCATAGGTCAGGTCCACACCCGCAAAAGCGTCCGCGACTTCCACCTCGTGCGGCGGCTGCCCCAGCACCAGCTCCAGGTCGTCGAGACTCCCCACGCCCCTCGGCTTCGAGTCCCGTACGGTCACGGTGAACGTCTGCGTGGCCTGCCCCACACTGTTCGATGCCGTCACCGTCACGGTCGCCGTGCCCACCGCCACCGCCGTCACCGTCACCACCGTCCCCGAGATCTCCACGGACGCCATACCCGGCTCGGACGATTCCGCCGCATAGGTCAGGTCCACGCCCGCAAAAGCGTCCGCAACTTCCACCTCGTGCGGCGGCTGCCCCAGCAGCAGCTCCAGGTCGTCGAGACTGCCCACCGCGCGCGGGGCCTCCAGGCTCCGCACCGTCACCTCGAACTCCTGCGTGGCCTGCCCCACCCTGTTCGATGCCGTCACCGTCACCGTCGTCGTGCCCACCGCCACCGCCGTCACCGTCACCACCGTCCCCGAGATCTCCACGGACGCCATACCCGGGTTGGCGGATTCCGCCGCATAGGTCAACAGCTCGCCCGCGAAGGCGTCCGCGACCTCCACCTCGCGCGGCGGCTGTCCCAGCAGCAGCTCCAGGTCGTCGAGACTCCCCACCGCGCTCGGCGCGATCGGGTTGCGCACCGTCACCTCGAACGTCTGCGTCGCCCGCCCCGCCCTGTTCGATGCCGTCACCGTCACCGTTGTCGTGCCCACCGCCACCGCCGTCACCGTCACCACCGTCCCCGAGATCTCCACGGTCGCGAAGCCCGGCTCGGACGATTCCGCGTCATAGGACAGGAACTCGCCCTCGAAGGCGTCCTCGATCTCCACCTTGCGCGGCGGTTGCCCCAGTATCAGCTCCAGGTCGTCGAGACTCCCCACCGCGCTCGGCGCGATCGGGTTGCGCACCGTCACCTCGAACGTCTGCGTCGCCTGCCCCACGCTGTTCGACGCCGTCACCGTCACCGTTGTCGTGCCCACCGCCACCGCCGTCACCGTCACCACCGTCCCCGAGATCTCCACGGTCGCGAAGCCCGGGTTGGAGGAATCTGCCGCATGTGTCAGGAATTCGCCCTCGAAGGCGTTCGCGACCCCCACCGTGTGCGGCGGTTGCCCCAGCACCAGCGTGACGTCGTCGAGATTCCCCACCGCCCTCGGAGCGTTGGGGTTGCGCACCGTCACCTCGAACGTCTGTGTCGCCTGACCGCCGTCGTTTTGCGCCGTTACCGTCACCGTCGTCATGCCCAATGACGCCGGCGTCACCGTCACCACCGACCCCGCCACCGTCACCGGCGCCACGCCCGGATTCGACGATGCCGCCGTGAATTCCAGGAACCGGCCCGCGAAGGCATTCCCGACCCGCACCAGGTGCGGCGGCTGTCCCAGCACCAGATCCAGGTCGTCGAGACTGCCTACCGGCCTCGGCGCCCCCGGATTCCGCACCGTCACGTCGAACGTCTGGGTCGCCTGCCCCGCGCTGTTCGCCGCCGTCACCGTCACCGTTGTCATGCCCACCGACACCGGCGTCACCGCCACCACCGACCCCGAGACCGCCACCGACGCCACGCCCGGATTCAACGAGACCGCCGTGAAGTCCAGGTATTGGCCCGTGAAGGCGCGCGCGACCTCCACCGCGTGCGGCGGCTCTCCCAGCTCCAGATCCAGGTCGTCGAGACTCCCCACCGCCTGCGGAGCGTCCGGATTTCGCACCGTCACCTCGAACGTCTGCTCCGCCTGTCCCCCACTGTTCGTCGCCGTCACCGTCACCGTTGTCATGCCCACCGACACCGGCGTCACCGTCACCACCGACCCCGTCACCACCACCGACGCCACGCCCGGGCTCGACGATGCCGCTGTAAATTCCAGGTAGTCGCCCGTGAAGGCGCGCGCGACCTGCACCGGGTGCGGCGGCTGTCCCAGCACCAACTCCAGGTCGTCGAGACTCCCCACCGTGCCCGGCGCCCCCGGGTTGCGCACCGTCACGTCGAACGTTTGCGTCGCGGTGCCCGCGCCGTTCGTCGCCGTCACCGTCACCGTCGCCGCGCCCGCCGACACCGGCGTCACACTGACCACCGACCCCGACACCGTCACCGACGCCCTGCCCGGGCTCGACGAGACCGCCGTGAATTGCAGGAAGTCGCCCGAGAAGGCGCGCGCGACTTCCACATCGTGCGGCGGCTCCCCCACCTCCAGCTCCAGGTCGTCGAGACTCCCCACCGCCTGCGGGGCCCCGGGATTCCGCACCGTCACGTCGAACGTCTGCATCGCGGTGCCCGCGCTGTTCCGCGCGATCACCGTCACCGTCGTTTCGCCCGCCGAAACCGCCGTCACCGTCACCACCGAGTCCGACACCGTCACCGACGCCCTGCCCGGGCTCGACGAGACCGCCGTGAATTGCAGGTATTCCCCCGTGAAGGCATCCTCGACCTCCACATCGTGCGGCGGCTCCCCCACCTCCAGCTCCAGGTCGTCGAGACTCCCCACCGCCTGCGGGGCCTCCGGATTCCGCACCGTCACATCGAACGTCTGCGTCGCGGCGCCCGCGCTGTTCGTCGCCGTCACCGTCACCGTCGTCATGCCCACCGACACCGGCGTCACCGTCACCACCGACCCCGACACCGTCTCCGACGCCCTGCCCGGGTTCGACGAGACCGCCGTGAACACCAGCGCTTCGCCCGTGAAGACGTTCGCGACCTCCACATCGTGCGGCGGCTGCCCCAGCACCAGCGTGATGTCGTCGAGACTCCCCACCGCCTGCGGAGCGTTCGGATTCCGCACGTCCACGTCGAACGTCTGCGTCGCGGTGCCCAGCTCGTTCTGCGCCGTGACCGTCACCGTCGTCATGCCCACCGACAACGGCCTCACACTCACTACCGACCCCGACGTCGTCACCACGGCCACGCCCGGGGTCGACGATGCCGCCGTATAGGTCAGGTCATCGCCCGCGAAGGCGTCCGCGACCTCCACCGGGTGCGCCGGTTGCCCGACCAGCAACTCCAGGTCGTCGAGACTGCCCACCGCGCTCGGGGCCGCCCGCTCGCGCACCGTCACCTTGAACGTCTGGTCCGCGTCGCCGCCGCCGTTCAGCGCCGTCACCGTCACGGTCGTCATCCCGACCGCGATCGGCGTCACCGTCACCACCGACCCCGACGTCGAGACCGTCGCCACGCCCGGGTTCGACGAGACCGCCGAATACATCAGCAGATCGCCCGAGAACGCGTCCTCGACCTCCACCGGGTGCGGCGTCTGTCCCTTCACCAGGGTCACGTCGTCGAGACGCCCCACCCGCCGCGGGGCGTCCAGGCGCGGGTTCCGCACCGTCACCGCGAACTCTTGCTCTGCGCTGTTGGCGCTGTTGCTCGCGGTCACCGTCACGGTTGTCATCCCGGGTGCGACAGGCGTCACCGTCACCACCGACCCGGAGACCGAGACCGTCGCCGCGGCCATGTTCGACGACACCGCCGTATACCTCACCAGGTTGGGATAGCTGCTCTTGAACTTGTCCGCGACCTCCTCCTCGTGCGGCGGCTCCCCCACCACCAGCGTCAGGTCGTCGATGGTCCCCATCGGCATGAGCATCAAGCCCGACCCACGGATCACCGTCGGAATCTCGGGAGTTCCGCCGAAGACGTCATCGGCGGCGGTACGCGGCGGGGTCGTACCGGGGTCCTGCGCCTGCGCGACGCCGCCGACGCCGAGCGCGGCAACCGCGAGCACCGTCCTGACGGCATGCCACCGGCGCCGGCCGGCGGGCCGCGTGGGGTCTCGGGGTTCCGCGGAACGGTTCGACCGCGCGCTGGTGCGAGAGAAAGTTTGGGCCGCGGCGGGGGGGAGAGGCGTTTGGGAGACAGCTACCAATCGAACGACGTCAGGGTCGGACTTGCTGCAAGGAATCTGTTGCATAGTCAGGTCAGCCCGTGCGCGGTCGTCCACAACTCGCCGCTAACCCATGCCTGACCACGGCACCGGGTGCGGGCCCTTCAGACAGCACGTCGTTCGATGTTTCCGGATGGACTAAAGAAGGGAGGAGCGGACGCGGCGCGAGCACGACGGACGCCACCATATCACAGACTTTCCCATTTCAGCATGGTTTTGCACAGCCCGTCGTCGCCGGCGTCGATCGCCGGATCATCCGCCCTCGATCCTGCGTGTCAGGGCAGGGGTGCGGCCGAGCATTCTGGCGTAGAGCGCGAGCTGCGCGCGGTGGTATTCCTCGTGCGCGACGCCGTGATGCATCCAGGTCAGACGCGTGCCGTACCGGCCGTCGAACCGGCGCACCTCCTGCAGCATCTGCACTTCACCCGCGTCCCGGATTCGCCGGGCGCCGATCTGAAAACTGCGTCGCAACAGTTTCAGCCAGTCGCTCCGGGGCCGCCGCCCCGCCACGTCGCCGGCGTAGTGCCGGATGAACTCGGGGAAGCTCAAGCGGGTGAAATCGGCCGTCGGCCGGGTCAGCTCATGGGTCCACATCTGTGCGGTCTCGATGATGTGCGCGACCAGTTCGGCCACGGACCGCGCCTCGGGGGCCGGGCGGAAGTCGTAATCCGAGCCCGGGATACCTCTCGCCTCGTCGATGACGCCGCGGCGCGCGCCGTCCCAGGCGTCGATCGCTTCCTCAAGGAGTGTCCTGGGCGGCATGCCGAGTCTCCAGCGGCGCTCGCAACGCGGTGGCGCCGGTCAGGTCAGGGTCGGGAGCAAGCGGGGGACCAGCCGCGCCTGCACCGTCTGTTCGAACCCGTAGGCGATGCGGATGAGCGTCGGCTCGCTCCAGGCGCGGCCGAAGAAGGACACGCCGACCGGCAGCCCATGCACCTCGCCCGCCGGCACCGTGATGTTCGGATAGCCCGCCACCGCCGGGTATCCCGAGCTGCTGCCGCCGAAGTGATCGCCGTTGACCAGGTCGGTCACCCAGGCGGGGCCCCCGGTCGGGCCGACGATGGCGTCGAGCGCGTGCTCGTCCATCGCGCGGTCGATGCCCTCGCTGCGCGACAGGCGGCGCGCGGCGGCCAGGGCTTCGAGGTAAAGCGGTTCGGACAGCGGCCCCTTCGCCTCGGCGGCCAGCAGCCGTTCCTGACCGAAGTACGGCATTTCGGTGTCGGCGTGGCGCTCGTTGAAGTCGATGAGGGCGGCCAGCGACCGCACCTCGGCGGCGGGCCCGCGGGCGCCGAGATAGGCGTTCAGCCCCGCCTTGAACTCGTACAGCAGCACTTCGGTTTCGGCGGCGCCCAGACTGGTCTCCACGCCCGGCGCGGCGGAACGCCCGCTGGGCCGCAGGTCGACCGGGTCGACGATCACCGCGCCGGCCGAGCGCAGCGCCTCGACGGCGGTCTCGAACACCTGATCGACGCCCTCATGGAACCCGAGAAAGCGGCGGGCGATGCCGAGACGCGCGCCCTGCAGCCCACCGGCCTCGAGAAACGGCGTGTAGTCGCTCAGACCGCGGGCGCCGCTGTCGGCGGTGGCCGGGTCTGCGGGGTCCGCACCGGCAATGACGCCCAACACGACCGCGGCGTCGCGTACCGTCCTGGCCATCGGGCCGGTGGTGTCCTGCGTATGCGAGATCGGGATCACCCCGGCGCGGCTGACCAGCCCCACCGTCGGCTTGATGCCGACGATGCCGTTCGCCGAAGAGGGGCACACGATGGACCCGTCGGTCTCGGTGCCGATCGCGACGGCACACAGACTGGCCGAGACGGCGACCCCGGACCCTGAGCTCGACCCACAGGGATTGCGGTCGAGCGCGTAGGGGTTGCGGCACTGGCCGCCGCGCCCGCTCCAGCCGCTCGAGGAGCGGGTCGACCGGAAGTTCGCCCATTCGCTGAGGTTCGCTTTCCCGAGCAACACCGCGCCCGCGGCGCGCAAGCGGGCCGCCACGCTCGCGTCCCTCGGCGCCACCCAGCCCTCGAGGGCGAGCGACCCCGCCGTCGTGGTCATCCGATCGCTGGTGTCGATGTTGTCCTTCAGCACGACCGGCACGCCGTGCAGCGGGCCGCGCGGCCCCCGGGCCTGCCGCTCGCGGTCCAGCGCGTCGGCCTGGAAGACGGCATCCGGATTCGTCTCGAGCAGGGCGCGCAGGGCGGGTCCCTCGAGGTTGAGCTGCGAGATGCGTGTCAGATACGCCTCGGTGATCGCGCGCGCCGTCCAGGCCCCGCTGGCCATGTCGTCCTGCAAGGCGCCGATGGTGGTCTCGTCGAGGGGAAACGGGTCGGACAGGGGCGGCGCCGCGTCGGGCGCCGGCGGCGGCGCGGGTCCGCACGCGATCGGGCCAGCCGCCGCGAGCGCGCCCCCGACCGCCGACGCACGGAGGAAGTTGCGGCGCGACACGCCCCGCCGGGCATCCGTCATCATCTGCTCCCTGGTTCCCACCCCGGCACCCTCGGCTCTCTGATTCCCACCCCTACGGCACCGTGATCTGCAGCGGAATGACCGTCTCGCCCCAATGCAGCCGCAACTCGGTGTCCTTCTCCTCGACCATGGCGAAGTAGTAGGCCAGCGATTCGATATGTTCGCCGCGGGTCGGGGCGACGGTGAGACGCAGCGCGTCCTGGTCTTCGCCCGGATACGGGGTGTGATAAATGTCGGCGGCGCGATTGAAGATGATGGTCCAGTCGCCTGTGCCCGGAATGGCCCACAGGGAGTAGCGTCCGGCCGCCAGCGGCGTCCCGTTGACGGTCACGTCCCGGCTGAACGACACCACGGTCGCATTGTTGGCGCCGGGGGTCCAGACCTCGCCATAGGCGACGATGCCCCCGAACAGCTCGCGCCCGCGCGCGACCGGCCGGTCGTAGACGACCTCGATGTCGGTGTTCGCGACGCGCTGGAATACCGCGGCGCTCTGGCTCTTCTGCACCTCGTCCCGGGGGATGATCGGCAGGCCGTCCTCGGCCGGCTGCACGTCTCTGGCGCCGGGCCGGTCGGCGATCGCCTGCGTCGACGGCGCCGGGCCCGACGAGCCGCCGCAGGCCGCGGCCACGGCCAGCGCGCCCACGCCGGTCAGGGCGATCAGCGTCCGCATCGTCATAGGGTCCCTCCTCCTCGTGCCTGCACGCGCGGTGCTGGTCAGCTTACCTCAGACGCCGGCATGACGGACAGGCCGCGTACGGATCGGCCGGCGCGTTTGCGGGGCGCTCAGGCGGGCACGGGCGGCGCCCCGGGGTGCCGCATCGCGGCGGCGCAGACGGCGCCCGCGCCCCCGACGAGCATCAGCCCCACGAACGGAATGGCGTAGCTGCCGTTCGCGTCGAACGCCACGCCGGCCAGCCACGGCGCCAACCCGCCGAACACCCCGGTGATCGTCATGCGGATGCCGGCGGTCACGGCGAAGGCGTGGCGGCCGAAGAAGTGCGAGAACACCACCGGGATGCTGATATACGCCATGCCGAACCCCACGCCGATCAACGCGACCGCCAGCAGGGCGAGCGCGGGGTCGGCCGCCAGCAGCAACGCCCCGGCCCCCAGCCCCTCCACGGCCAGCGCGACCGCCAGCGCCCATTGCGGCGAGACCCAGTCGCCGGCCGCGCCCAGCAGCCGGCCGCCGATGGAGATGAGCGCCATCGTGCCGACCAGACCGATCGCGGCCGTCTCGGCGTGGCCGAGATCGGTGAGGTGCAGCGTCAGATGCGCGACCGCGGTATTGAACGGCGCCGAATAGGCGACGCCGCACACCAGCATCAGCGCGAATTGCGGGGTGCGGATGGCCTGGGCGGCGGTCCAGCGGTCGGCGACCGCGGCCTGAGGGGCGGCGCCGGCGGTGGCACCGGCGGCGGGCGGCGGCGACCCGTCCCGCACCTGCCCCATCGATTCCGGCGTCTCGCGAACGAACGCGGCGGCGATCAGCGCCAGCGCCGCCGAGATGGCCGCGATGCCGATCCACCCGGTCCGCCAGTCGTAGTGCGCGAGCACCCAGGTGTCGACCGGTGCGACGAGCCGGCCCACGATGCCCCCGAACGCGAAGATGATTCCGATGACCAGCGCGCGGCGGCGAAGAAACCAGTTCTGGCCCAGCGTCTGGGCCGGGACGATGGTGGAGAAGCCGATGCCGATGCCGCCCAGCACCGAGAACCCGATGTAGCAGTCGAGCAGGCTGCCGGCGTTGCCGAGCACCAGCAGCCCCGCCGCCGTCGTGCAGAACCCGGCCGCCATCACGCTGCGCAGCCCGAAGCGCGCGATGGCCAGTCCGACGAAGACCCCCACGCACTGGAACAGCACGTTGAACAACCCGAACACGCCGCCGATGTCGCCCCGGTCGACCCCGAGGTCGGCGATGATCCGGGGGGCGAAGATGCTCCAACTGTAGTACATCGGCGACATGCCGAACCCGTAGCAGAGCCCCGCCACGAGCACGATCAGCCAGCCGTAGAAGAAGGGGGGGCGCATGCCACGCGGGCGCATCGCCGATCTCGGTGCAACGCGGGGTTTCACCACGGACTGCTAGCGATCGACGCTGGGAAGCGGCTTGCGGGGCAGCCGCTCGTCGCGCATGGCGGTCCGGTAGGCGAAGATCGCCGCCACGACGGCCATCTGTTCGACGTCCTCGCGCTGCACGCGGTCGACGACGTCCATGTTCGAGTGGTGGGTCCGCGAGTTGTACTCGAGCCGGTCCTGGATGAACTGGAAACCGGGCAGCCCGACCGCGTCGAACGCCAGATGGTCGGTGCCGCCCACGCGCCGCGGCCCCACGGTGGTCACGCCCAGATCGCCCATCGACGCGATCCACTCCTCGAACACCGGGGCGGCGGCCTGGTTCTCCTGCAGCCAGATGCCCCGCAGCCGTCCGGCGCCGTTGTCGAGGTTGTAGTAGGCGGAGAGCGTCTCGTGGGCCGGTGTCAGCTCCATCGTGGCCGGGTCGCCGAAATGGCGCCGGACATACGCGCGCGAGCCAAGCAGGCCCTGCTCTTCGGCGCCCCAGAGCGCCAGACGGATCGTGCGCCGTGGACGCGCGCCGACCGCCTGCAGAATGCGCATGACCTCCATCATTGCGGCCACCCCGGCCGCGTTGTCGGTCGCGCCGGTTGCCGCATGGGTGGTGTCGAAGTGCGCGCCGATCATCACCACCTCGTCCGCGAGGTCGCCGCCCGGCAGCTCGGCGATCAGGTTGAACCCGTTCAGCGCCTGGTCGGCATCCCGTTCCGGATGGAACACGGTCTCGACGTGCAGCTCCATCCGCACCCGGATCTCCTTTTCCAGAATACGGACCATCCGGTTGTAGTGTTCGACGGCGAGCGTGACCGCGGGCACCGCGCCGCCGGCCGCTTCGTCTCGCGACCCGCCCCGGCCGACGAAGATGGTGCCCCCGTCGGTGCGCTGCGTCCGGGCGGGGAGACCGCTGCCGGCGGTCGTCATGAACGTGTCGCTGCCCCGATCGAGCACCGCGACCACGCCTTCCTCCAGATAGAACTGCTGGAGCAGCGTCGTGAACGGGGGGCCGCTGCGACGGACGCGCTGGGACGGCGGCGCGGGAACCAGGGTGCGGGCCGCCTCGGCGAGCTGCGCATCGCTCATCCGCAGCACGATGTCGCCTTCCAGCATGCGCACGTCGCGCGCCGGTTGCGGCAACACGATCTTGCCGCGCAGGGCGCCGCGGTAGGTGTCGAAGTCGGCCGGGGTGCTGATATCGGTCCGCACCACCTCGGCCGTCACGGCGCCGCCGGTGCCCGGCGACCAGGACTTGGGGTAGCCGATGAACGGCATCACCTGCGGTTCGATCATGTGGGCGTGGAATCGCACCAGCGACCAGCCGCGGCCGAACGCGAACCGCTCGTCGTGGACGTTCGCCAAGCCCCAGGACCGCAGCCGATCGGCCGCCCAGGCGCCGGCCTGTTCGATGGCGGGCGTGCCGCTGACGCGGGGGCCGTAGACGTCACTCAGCCAACTGATGTGGTCCATCGCCTGCGACCGGGAGAACCCCTCGGCCCGGATGGCGTCCAGGGTGGCCCGCAGAACGGTCGGATCCGCCGACTGGGCGGACGCGGCGGGGGCCATCGAGAGCAGCAGGGCGCCGGCCGTGGCCAGCACGCAAGCAGCCCGTGGCAAGAACCCCGCTGCATTCGAACGGCGCTGCGGTCGCAAATCTCCCAATTTGCTCCCTGTCCCGCCTGACGGCGCTACGGTGGGCGGATCGGCATGAAACCTGCCGATCCGCTTAGCTCCTCGGTCACAAATGCCCCAATTTGCTCCCTCGTCGCGCCTTGCACTGGCCGGGCGCAGCATTGTTACGACCAGATCTCGGTGCAACGCGGGGTCTTGCCACGGGCCGCTAGGCATCAAGGACATCGACACTGTTGATCCTTTATCACGTCTGTCACGTCGCGCCCCGCAACCCTGTCGATCGAGCGGCGCGCGGGGGCGGCGGCATGCACGCTCAGGCCCCTGTGGCCCGGATGATCTTCACCACGTCCAGGAAGATCAGACGCCCGTTGCCCGGATGATCTTCACCACGTCCAGGAAGACCGGTTCGACGGCGACGTCGGCGAACCCGGCCTGGCGCACGTTCTCCGTGGTGTCGCGGTTCAGCGCCGGTCCCACCCGGCTCATCAGCGGCGTCATCAGATCGAGCATCAACCCGAAGGGAAAGATCCGGCTGCCGGTGTGTTCGAACATCCCGAGCGGACCGCCCGGTTTCAGCACGCGGCGCAACGCCCGCAGCGCCTCGATCGGCCGCGGCACCGAGCAGAACGTGCAGGAGGTGAACACCTGGTCGAAGGTCGCCTCGGGGTAGTCGAGGTCGTGCACGTCGAGGTGGCGCAGTTCGAGCCGGCCGTCGTAGCGCGCCGCCCGCGGACGCGCCCGCGCCAGCATGCGATCGCTGATGTCGATGGCGGTGATGCGACGGCCCGGCGGAAAGAACTGGATGTCCAGCCCGGTGCCGACCGCCAGGAAGAGCACCTCGCCCTGCATCGTGGAGAACAGCCGGCGCTTCCAGGGCGCCCAGCGCCGCTCTGCCCCGAACCCGCTCATCAGGTCGTAGCCGCGGACCGCGCCGTTCCACTTCCGCCGCGTCGCTGCGTCCATCAGATCAGCCCCCGGCCGCCGGTGGTGACAGCGCCGCGCCAGTCGCCCGGCGATGCCGCGCGTGGATACGGGCGTTGCACCCATAGGTCACCGCCAGGACCGCCACCCCGACCAGCGCCCCCGATGCGGCCAACGCAGCGGCCGTCGAGGGCCCGGCCGCCGCCTGCATGCCCCCGGCCATGCCGGCCAGCATGCCGGTCAGCATCACCGGCAGCATCAGCTCCATCGCGCCGAACAGCGCCGACAAGACCGTCATGGCGGGCAGCGCGATGACGGTGCCGGCCGCCATGCCGGCCGCCATCGCCAGCCAGCCCGGCCAGGTCTCGCCGGCGAGCAGCCCCGCCGCGAGCGCCACGACCGCACCGACACCCGCGTTGCTGGCGAGATCGCCCAGCACGAAGTACAGTCGCCGTTCCATCAGCGGCACTGCCAGCCCGACTACGCTCGCAGGTGCGGTTCGAGCGCGGCGAATCGATGCTCGATCTCGTCGATCTGCAATTGCGTGAAGCTGTACTCGCCACGGCGGGACAGCACCGTCTGGAACAGGCCCCGCTTGCGCAGGACATACAACCGCACGCCCGGGATCAGGCCGTCGAGGTTGAGCATCAGCAGCAGCTTGGCGTAGAGGTCGCGGGCCTCGTCCTGCCGCTTCGCCTGATGCAGATCCCACAGCTCGGCGTAGATGTCGGCATACATGACGCCGCCGGTCATCACGCCATCGGTGCCCAGCCGCATTTCATGCAGCCACTGGCGGCCGAAGTTGGCGCCGAGGATGCTCTTGATCGGGTCGGGGCGGTGCGTGGCCAGCTCCAGCATGCGCTGCTGGACGGGGGGATGTTCTTCCTTGATGTACGCGCACTGCGGCAACTCGCGCGCCAGCGAGACCAGGAACTCGACGGTCGGCTCGATGTCCGGCCCGCCGCTGGTCTGCACGAACACCGGACGGTCGGTGACCCCGCACAGCGCGGCGTAGTAGCTGCGGAAGTCGGCCAGCGAGGTCGCGGTCGTCGGCGGGATGGCGATCATCGCGTCCGGTTCGAGCGCCTCGGCCCGTTCGGCGTACTCGAGCATGCCGGCGGTGTCGTCCGCCTGGACCCCGAGCACGAGCGCCGGGGCGCGCCCCCGGGCCGCCTGCGCCAGCACCTCGAATCCGCGCAGCCGCTCCGCCTGGCTCAGGTACCGCTGCTCGCTGGAGTTCTGCGGCCAGACCAGGCCCTCGATGCCGCAGCGGTCGCAGAAGTCGACCTCTTTCGCCAGGCCCTCGTAGTCGACGCCGCCCCCGCTGTCGTAGGGCGTGCTGAGAATCATGAACGCGCCGCGCATCGGTTTCGCCTCCGCGGCGCCGAGACGCACGGCCGGGAACAGCGCGGCGGCGGCAAGCGTGGTCAGACACTCCCGCCGGGTGACGGCGAGTCGGTGGTCGGCCATGACGTCCCCTCCCTGAGCCGGTTCGGTGCTACTCTATCGCATCGACCGTCATGATCAATGTAGTGTGCGCGGCGGTGTGCCGGACGCTCGTCTTCGTGCTGGCCCTCCTGGTGCTGGCCGTCGGGCTCGACGCCCAGGCCCAGCGCCGCCAGGTCGGGACCGCGCCCTGGACGGGACCGGATACGCCCTGGCCCGCCGCTGACGCCGCCGGCGCCGGATTCGACACCGCCCGGCTCGAGGCCGCGGCCCGGCTGGCCGGGTCGACGCATGCCGACGCGCTGCTGATCCTCCGCCACGGACGCCTCGTCTTCGAGCGCTACTGGAACGACCGGGGCGCGGAGGACGTGCAGCAGACCTACTCGACCACCAAGGGGGCGTTCGCGCTGCTGGTCGGGCGGGTGCTCGAACGGGGCGACATCGAGTCGCTCGACCAGCCGATCGTCGACTTCGTGCCGGAGCTCGCCGGGCAGGGACGGTCGGCGCTCACCTTCCGCAACGTGATGGCGATGGAGTCGGGGCTGGCCCAGTGGCCGGCGCTGGACCGGGAGGACACCGCGGCCGGACGGAGTCAACTGGAGGCGGTGCTGGCCCGCGGCACGACGCATGACCCGTACGAGTACTTCATCTACAACAGCGCCGCGTATCGGCTGCTCTTCACCGCGCTTGAACGCGCGACCGGTCTCAGCCTGCCGGACCTCACGCGGGAAGAGCTGTTCGCTCCGCTCGGGATGACCGGCGCCTACTGGGTGGAAATCAGGTCGGACGACCGGCTGCTCGGCTACCAGAGCATCAGGATGCGCCCGCGTGACGCCGCCAAGCTCGGCCAGGTGCTGCTGGACGACGGCCGCTGGCACGGCGAACGGTATCTGCCCGCCGCGTTCATCGCCCAACTGCGCACGGCGCCGGCGCCGGACGCCAACCCGTCCTACGGGCTGTTCTGGCATCTGAACGCGGGCGACTACTACCTGAGCTATCGGGAATCGAACTACGTGCGCAGCCGGCTGCTGCCCGGTACCCCGCCCGACGCCATCGCCAACTTCGGCAACGGCGGGCAGATCGTCGTCATCGTACCGAGCCTGGATCTCGTCTGGGTGCGGACCGGCCGCCAGATTCCCGGCAACATCTGGGAGCCCAACGGCACCGTCGCCCAACTCTCCGCCGCCATCGCCGCCGCCGCCCGCCGACGCGGGACATCCGACGCACCCCGCCGACGCGGGACATCCGACGCACCCGCTATGGCGGGCTTAGCCCGTTGAAGCGCGATATCGGACGTGCAGCGCCATGGCGGGCATCAGTCCGCCGTCGCGGGGCGGCCGACGCACCCGCTATGGCGGGCCTGTCAGGGGGCGAAGCTCGAGCGGGCCTGGATGCCGTGGTGGCCGTCGCGGGTGGTGACGAGATAGACCGCCTCGTAGCTCGACAGGGTCTCGCCGCGGGGGTTCAGCCGGCTGTAGCGCACCGCGACGTTGACGCCGCCGGCGCCCACCTGGACCGGTTCGGCCCAATCGAGGCGGGTGCCCGCCCAGGTGCGCAGGCGGCCGGCCTGCGACCCGGCCGCATAGGCTTCGGCCGTCTCCCACAACTCGACCGTGCCGTCCGCCACCCGCACGTGGGGATAGTTCAGGGTCGCCGCCCAGCCCTCGACGTCGGTCGCGTCGTTGAGCGCCTCGAAGTAGGTCTCGACCGCGCGCACCGCGGCGGCGGCGGAGGCGGCGCGGCGATCCTCCGGCAGATCGGCCCCCCCGGCCGCGAAGCGGGCCTGGACGCCCCAGCGGTCGCCCTGCCGGGTGACGATGTAGGTGATGTAGGTGGTGCGGAGCCGCTCGCCGGCCAGCGTGTATCTGGAGTAGTGCCCCGCCACGTGCGCCTTCGCGGCGCCCGCCTGAAACACGTCGTACGAACCCCACTGGCTGCGGTGCCAGCCGGTCGCCAGCGTGCGCTCGAAGTCGACCGCGCGCGCGTACTCCTCCGGGGTGCGGGTGAGCCGGAACGGGCCGGCGCCCGGACGCACGTGGGGGAAGTGCAGGGAGGCCGCCCAGGCCATCGGATCGCGCGTGTTCCAGGTCTCCATGTAGCGGTCGGCGGCGCGCAGCGCCTCGGCGGCGACCTGCTCGCGGTTGACGTCGCGGACCGCCTGCCGCAGCGCGTCGGCGGACGGTGGCGTCTGCGCCCGGCTCGGCGGCGTCCCGGGTCCCAGCAGCCAGAAGACGAGCGCCGTCCCCCCGCATACCCTGACGATTCGGCTCGGCGCTGGCGGCATCAGTGATCGACCTCGTGGAGTGGCGTCGGACTGCCCAGACTCTACCACCGCGCCGACCATCTCTCGAAGCCCGGCGTCTGACCGCTTGGGGCCGTCCGAGATGCCCCGTAGAATTGTTGAAGCAGGGGCCGGTCTCGAGACGGCGCCAAGTGAAAGGACACGCATCGACGACATGCATCACGACATCGAAGCGATTCAGCAGCGAATTCAGACGGAGAGCGCCTTTGTCAGCCGGCTGCTCGACGAGGTGGGACGGGTCATCGTCGGCCAGCGCTACATGATCGAGCGGTTGCTCATCGGCCTGCTCGCCGATGGACATGTCCTGATGGAGGGGGTGCCGGGGCTGGCCAAGACGTTGACGGTGCGCGCGCTGGCCGGCGCGGTCAGCACGACCTTCCGGCGCATCCAGTTCACCCCGGATCTGCTGCCGGCCGACCTGATCGGCACGCTGGTCTACGACCCCCGGCACTCGGAGTTCAAGACGCGCAAGGGTCCCATCTTCGCGAACATCATCCTCGCCGACGAGATCAACCGCTCGCCGGCCAAGGTGCAGTCGGCGCTGCTGGAAGCGATGCAGGAACGCACCGTCACCATCGGCGACACGACCTACCCGCTCGACGCGCCGTTCCTGGTGCTCGCCACCCAGAACCCGATCGAGCAGGAGGGCACCTATCCGCTGCCGGAAGCGCAGGTCGACCGCTTCATGCTGAAGCTTGCGGTGGGGTATCCGGACAAGGACGAAGAGCTGGAGATCATGCGTCGGATGGCGACCGGACCGGCGCCGGAGGTCGCCGCGGTGGTCGAACCGGCGGAAATCGTGCGCGCGCGCGCCGCCGCCGAGCTGATCTACATGGACCCGCAGGTCGAACAGTACATCGTCGACCTGGTGTTCGCCACCCGCCAGCCGACGGACTACGACCTGGCCGACCTGACGGACCTGATCGCGTTCGGCGCCTCGCCGCGCGCGACCATCAACCTGGCCAAGGCGGCGCGGGCGCACGCGTTTCTGCGCCAGCGCGGGTACGTCACCCCGGAGGACGTCCGGTCGATCGGGCTCGACGTGCTGCGGCACCGGGTGCTGCTGACCTACGAGGCGGAAGCGGAGGAGGTGACGGCGGACGACGTCGTGCGCCAGGTGCTCAACAGCATCGAGGTTCCGTAGCCGCCGGGGACGCGCCGTGATTCCACGAGAGATTCTCAAGCAGGTGCGGCGGGTGGAGATCGCCACCCGGGGGCTCGTCAACGAGATCTTCTCGGGCGAGTATCACTCGGTCTTCAAGGGCCGCGGGATGAACTTCGCCGAGGTGCGCGAGTATCAGTACGGCGACGACATCCGCGCCATCGACTGGAACGTGACGGCGCGCACCGGCGCCCCCTTCGTCAAGGTGTTCGACGAGGAACGGGAGCTGACGGTGATGCTGGTGGTCGACGTCAGCGCCTCCGGCGAGTTCGGGTCCCGCACGCGCATGAAGGGCGAGCTCGCGGTGGAGATCTGCGCGGTGCTGGCGTTCTCGGCGATCACGAACAACGACAAGGTCGGCCTGATCATCTTCAGCGACCGGATCGAGAAGTTCGTCCCGCCGCGCAAGGGCCGCCGCCACGTGCTGCGCGTGTTGCGCGAACTGCTGTACTTCAAGCCCGAGGGCCGCGGGACCGACGTGGCGGGCGCGCTCGAGTATCTGGTCCGCGTGGTGCGGCGCCGGGCGGTGGTGTTCGTGGTCTCCGATTTCCTGGCGACCGGATACCGGAAGGCGCTGGCTGTGGCCGGCCGGCGGCACGACACGATCGTCATACGGATGAGCGATCCGCGCGAGCAGCAGCTTCCGGCGGTGGGGTTCGTCGAGCTCGAGGACGCCGAGACCGGTGAACAGGTAACCGTGAACCTGTCCGACCCGGTGTTCCGGGCCGCGTTCGACCAGGACGTGGTCGAGACGCGCGCCGCCCGCGAACGCGAGTTCCGCAAGACCGGGGTCGACGTGATCGAGATCACCACCGACCGGCCGTATACCGACCGCTTGATGCGGTTCTTTCGGGAACGGGCCAGGCGCTTTCGATGACGAGCCGGCGATGGGTGGTGACGGCGCTCGCGGCGGCACTCGTGACGGCGCTCGCGGCGGCGCTGCCCGCGGTGACGAGCGGGCAGACCGGCCTGCCCGCGATCGACACGACCGTCGGCGCGCAGGTCATCAGCGTTGGAGACCAGATCGCGGTCACGGTGACGGTGACGCATGCGCCCGAGACCGAGGTCGTCTGGCCGGACCCGATCGACGTGGGACCGTTCGAGCTGCTGGCGTCGCAGGCGGTCGCACCCGACCCGGGCGAGACGCCGTTGACGTCGCGGCTGGAGCTGACCGTCACGGCGTTCGAACTCGGCGAGCTGTCGATACCGCCGATCGAGGCGCAGGTCGTCGACGCCGGCGGCGCCGCGACGACGCTGTCGACCTCCGCGGCGGTCGTGTCGGTGGAGAGTGTCGGGCGTGATGAGAGCGGAGAGATACGAGACATTCGGGGGCCGCTGGCGATACCGTTCGACCCGCGCACGCTGCTGCCCTGGCTGGCCGGTCTGGCGCTGCTGGCCGCCGGCGGCTACTGGCTGTATCGGCGCTACCGTGGGCGGCGGCGACCCGAGCAGCCGGCCGCGGTCGCACCGGCCCGCCCGGCGCACGAGGTCGCCTACGAATCGCTGGCCGCGCTCGAGGCCTCGGGACTGCTGGAGCTGGGTGAGATCAAGACCTATCACATCAGGATCTCGGACATCATGCGCGTGTACGCTGAAGGCCGGTTCGGAGTCGACGCGATGGAGATGACCACGGGCGAACTGGCCGAGCACCTGCACCGCGTGGGGGCCGGACGCGGCGTCGTCGCCGACTTCCGCGCGCTGCTCGAGCGCTGCGATCTGGTGAAGTTCGCGAAGTTCAGGCCGGACGCCGCCGCGTGCCGCGACCTGGCGCCGCTGGGGCGCCGGCTGGTCGATGTGACGACACCGGCCGCACCGGCGCCGGCCGCAGCGGCGGAGGCGGTCGCATGACCCCGCTGCTGCGGTTCGCCGACGCGGCGTATCTGCTGCTGCTGGCGGTGGTGCCCGCGCTCGCCTACTGGTATGTCACCCGGGGACGCCGTCAGATCGGGTCGTTGCGGTTCTCCTCCCTGGCCGCGATCACCCGCGCCGACCGGCGCCGGGGGGGACGCCTGCGGCATGCGCTCTTCGCACTGCGCGCCCTGGCGCTGACGGCGCTCATTGTCGCCTTCGCCCGGCCCCAGACCGGTGTCACGGCGGAAGACGTCACGACCGAGGGGATCGACATCGTGCTCAGCCTCGACCTGTCGAGCTCGATGCTCGCCGAGGACCTGGAGCCGAATCGGATCGACGCGGCCAGACAGGTCGCCGCCGACTTCGTGCGGGGACGCCGCAACGACCGCATCGGCCTGGTGGTGTTCGCCGGCGACGCGTTCACGCAGGCGCCGCTGACCCTGGACTACGATGTGGTGACGACGATGCTCGACGAGCTCGAGGTCGGCGTCATCGAGGACGGCACCGCCATCGGCATGGGGCTGGCCACGGCGGTCAAGCGTCTGCAGGGATCGGACGCCGAGTCGAAAGTCATCGTGCTGCTCACCGACGGGCGCAACAACCGCGGCGAGATCGACCCGATCACCGCGGCGCAGATGGCTCGCGCGCTCGGCATCCGGATCTACGCGATCGGCGCCGGCACCCAGGGGCTGGCGCGGGTGCCGGTCGATGACCCGATCTTCGGACGGCGGTACGCGCAGATGCGGGTCGACATCGACGAACCGACGCTGCAGGAGACGGCGACCCTGACCGGCGGGCGGTACTTCCGGGCCACCGACCGCGAGAGTCTGGAGCAGATCTACAGCGAGATCGACACACTGGAAACGACCGAGATCGAGGTGCAGCAGTTCACCCGTTACGGCGAGCTGTTTCCCGTGCCGTTGCTGATCGGCCTTGGGGCGCTGCTGCTCGAGATCGGGCTGGGTCGCACGGTCCTGAGGAAACTGCCATAGACCGATGTTCAGATTCGGGGCAAGCGAGCTGCTGTTCGCATATCTGCTGGTGCCGGCGCTGGTCGCCCTGGCCTGGTGGGCCCGTGCGCGCAAACAACGCGACCTCGACCGGCTGGCGGACCGGCGTCTGCTCGAACGGCTGACGGCCACGGTGAGTCGGCGCGGCCAGGTGGCGAAGACGGTGCTGCTCGTGTGCGCCGTGGCCCTGCTCGTCACCGCGCTGGCGCGCCCGCAGTTCGGCAGCCGGGTCGAGACGGCGCGGCGCGAGGGGCAGGACATCCTCATCGCGTTGGACCTGTCGCTGTCGATGGTCGCCGAGGACATGGCGCCGAATCGACTCGAGAAGGCCAAGTTCGCGATTGCCGATCTGATCGACCGCCTGGACGGCGACCGCATCGGGTTGATCGCGTTCGCCGGCGAGGCGTTCGTGCAAAGTCCGCTGACTCTCGACTATGGCGCGGCGCGGCTGTTCCTGAACGCGATGGACCCGGACATCATGTCGGTGCAGGGCACCAACCTGGGGCAGGCGCTGGTCGTGGCGCTGGACGCGTTCGCCGAGACCGACCGGCGCCATCGCGTGCTGGTCGTCATCACCGACGGCGAAGACCATGAGGGCGGGGTGAACGACGCGCTCGATCGCGCCGTCGAGGAGGGCGTCCGGATATACACGGTGGGCATCGGGTCGCCTGAAGGCGTGCCGATTCCGGAGCAGGGCGCCGCCGGGCAGGCGCAGGGGTTCAAACGCGACACCGACGGCGCGGTGGTCACCACCCGCCTGGATGAGGCGGTGTTGCAGCGGCTGGCCGACCGCGGCGGCGGCGCGTACTACCGCGCCTCGCCGGCCGGAACGGAGCTGGTCGCGCTGGCCGAGGAGTTGACCGCGGGCGACGGCCAGGAGTTCGAGAGCGAGCAGGTGACGGTGTTCGAGGAACAGTACCAGATCTTTCTGGGGCTCGCGCTGCTGCTGCTCGTGGCCGAGGTGCTCATCCCGGACCGCCGGCGGACCCGTGCGGGCTGGACAGGACGGTTCAAATGACACGGCCAGGTGCGCATCTCCTGTTGGCGCTGGCGGCGGTGCTGGCGCTGCCGGTCGAGGCGGCGGCGCAACCGGGCCGCGCCGCGGTCGGCGAGGGGAACCAACTCTACGAGGCCGGCCGTTTCGAAGAGGCGCACCAGCAGTATCTCGAAGCGCTGCGCGAGGCGCCGGACTCGCCGATCGCGCCGTTCAACGACGGCAACGCGCTGTATCGGACCGAGGCGTTCGAGCGGGCGATGGAGGCCTATCGGCAGGCGGTCGAGACCGGCGACCCGGCGGTGGAGGCGCTCGCCTGGTACAACCTGGGCAACGCGCTCTACCGGCAGCAACAGTTGGAACCGGCGCTCGACGCCTACAAGGAGGCGCTGCGGCGCAACCCGGCCGACGGCGACGCCAAGCACAACCTGGAGCTCGCGCTCGAACAGTTGCAGCAGCAACAGCAGGATCAGAATCAGCCGCAGGATCAGAATCAGCCGCAGGACGATCAGGAGCAGGATCAGAACCAGCCGCAGGACGATCAGGAACAGCCGCAGGAGGCAGACCAGCAGGCCGGACAGGAGGATCAGCCGCAGGAGGGGCAGGAACCGCCGCCGGATGACACCGAGCCGCAACCGGCCGACGGGGACCAGCCGGAGGAACAGGCGGATCAGGATGGCGAGACGCAGACCCGGCCCGGCGAGTTGAGCCGGGAGGAGGCGGAGCGGTTGCTGCAGGCGATCAACGAGGACCAGAGCCAGATACAGCGCCAGCGCCGGAGGGCGCCGGTGCGGGTGCTGCGGAGGCCGTGGTGACGCCGATGGCTCAGGTGCGGGTCATCACGGCACTCGGCCTCGTACTGCTGGCGGCCGGCGCCGCGCGGGCCCAGAGCGCGCGGGCCTATCTGAGTCAGAACGACGTCGCCCTCAACCAGCAGTTCGTGCTGAACGTGGAAGTGTCGAACGTCCAGCAACTGGAGGCCGACCCGACCCTGCCCGATCTGTCAGGCTTCGCCGCCTATCTCGGGTCCGGTTCGTCGACCTCGATGCAGTTCGTCAATGGGCGCACGTCGTTGTCGCTCACCATGCAGTACCGCTTTCAGGCGACGACCGCAGGCACCTTCGAGATCGGACCGGTCGCGGTGCGGGCGGGCGGACGCGATCTGCAGACGGAGCCGCTGACCCTCCGGATCACCGCCGCCGGTGCGCCGGCCGGACGGCCGGGGGCCAGGGGAGCGGACACCGTCGCCGGACCGGACGATCTGTTCGTCACGGCGACCGCGAGCGCGGCGCAGGTCTACGTCAACGAGCCCGTCGTCGTCGAGTACCGCATCTTCACCAGGGTCGACGTCAACAGCTACAACCTCGCCCGGCAACCGGCCGCGGCCGGCTTCTGGGTCGAGGAACTGGGCGACCCGCGGGCGCAGGTCGAACAGGTGGTCCGCAACGGCGTGCAGTACGCCAGCTCGGTGATACGGCGCGTGGCGCTCTTCCCGACCAGCGCCGGCGCCAAGACGCTGGAGCCGCTGGCGATCGAGGCCCAGGTCCGCGTACAGCGCCGCTCACGCAGCGTGTTCGACGACCCGTTCTTCGGCGGCGGTCTATTCGGGCGCCGGGCGCCGGTCGTGGTCGCCTCCGACCCGGTCGAGATCGAGGTGCTCCCGCTGCCGGCCGGACAACCCGACGCGTTCACCGGACTGGTCGGCCGGCTCGACGTCTCGGCGTCGATCGACCGGACCGAAGCGGACACCAACGACGCGCTGACCTACCGCGTCGAGGTCGCGGGCACCGGCAACCTACGCACGCTGGCCGAGCTGGATCTCCGGCTGCCGCCCGGATTCGAGGCGTATCCACCCGAGGTGAGCGAGCAGGTGGCCTGGGACGACGGTGGTGTCGACAGCCGCAAGGTCTTCGAATACGTCCTCGTCCCGCGCACGCCGGGCGAGGTCGTGATTCCGCCGGTGGAGGTCGCGTACTTCGATGCCGGCCGCGGGGCGTACGCCGCCGCCGCCTCTGCGCCGATCGCGCTGCGCATCGCCGGTGATCCGGTCACGGCGCCCTCCGGGCCTGCCGGCCGCCGGCGCACCGGGATCGATCTGGAGCGGGAGGATATCCGGTTCATCCGGGTGGCGACCTCCACCTTTCGCCCGATCGGCGCGTCGCTCTTTCGCGGCGCACCGTTCTGGACGATGCTGCTGGCTCCGATGCTGGCCCTCGCGGGCACCGTCGCGCTGCGCCGGCATCAGGACCGGCTGCGCGGAGACGTCGCCTACGCCCGCGGTCGCCGGGCGTCGCGGGTGGCGCGGCAGCGCCTGGGCCGCGCCGGGTCGTTGCGCGCACCCGAACGGCATCGCGAATTCCACGCCGAACTGGGCCGCGCGCTGCAGGGCTTCCTCGGCGACAAGCTGAACATCGCCGAAGCGGGGTTGCGCCAGGAGGAGATTCGCACGCTGCTGTCGGACCGCGGCGTGGGGACGGCGATCATCGATGACTACCTGGAGTGCCTGAACCGCTGCGACCGCCAGCGCTTCGCCCCGACCGAGCCGGACCAGGCGGCGATGCAGGACATCCTGAACCGCGCCGGGCAGGCGGTGACGGCGCTCGACGAGGCGCTGTCATGACCGCGCGGCGCACCCTGATGCTGCTGGCGACAGCCGTCTGCACGGGGCTGCTGTGGCCGGCGCCGGCGGCCGGCCAGGAGGCGTTCTTCGACGAGGGCAACCAGCGCTATCAGGCCGGCGACTTCGACGGTGCGGTCGACAGCTACGCCCGCGTGCTCGCCAATGGCCTCGAGAGCGGCGAGTTGTACTACAACCTCGGGAACGCCTACTTCAAACAGGGCCGGCTCGGGCCGGCCATTCTGTACTACGAACGCGCGCGGCGGCTGATGCCGGGCGACGACGATCTGCTGGCCAATCTGGAGCTCGCGCGGTCGTTGACCGCGGACGACATCGAACCGTTGCCGGAGTTCTGGCTGTTCCGCGCCGTGGGGTGGTGGGTGGCGCTGCTGCCGAGACCTGCGCTGGTGTGGCTGGTCGCGTTGGCCTGGCTGACCGCGACGGCCAGCCTGATCGGCGTCGTGCTCGCCCCGCAGACCGCGCTGGCCGTCTGGGGACGCCGGACCGCCCTCGTGAGCGGCGCCGTCGTGCTCGTGTTCGGGCTCAATCTCGCCGTCCGCGAACTGGATATCGGGTCGGCCGAGGAGGCGGTGATCATGGTGGCCGAAACCGAGGTGCAGAGCGCACCGTCGGGCGACAGCGCGCTACGGATCTTCACGGTCCACGAAGGCGCGAAGGTGCGCATCGACCGCCGCTCCGACGTCTGGATCGAGATCGTGCTGGAAGATGGCAAGGTCGGCTGGATCAGGGCGGAGCAACTCGAACCGATCTGATGCCCGTGCTGATCGGTATCGCCGGCGGGTCAGGCGCCGGCAAGACGACGCTGGCGCTGGCGCTGGCCACGGCGTTGCGCGACACGGTGGTCGTCCCGCTGGACGCCTACTATCGGGATCTGAGCCAGCTCGAGGCAGCGGCCCGGGCACAGGTCAACTTCGATACGCCGGAGGCGTTCGACTGGCCGCGATTCATCGACGACCTGCACGCGCTGCGGCGCGGCGCCGGCATCGAACGCCCGGACTACGACTTCGGCAGCCACACCCGCCGGCCCGCCGCAACGCCGGTGCCGCCGCGCCAATTCGTCATCGTCGAGGGTCTGTTGCTGCTGCACCACGAGGCGGTGCGCCGCCTGTTCGACGCCGCGGTGTTTCTCTACGTGGACGACCAGACCGCCCGGGACCGCCGGGTGGCGCGTGATCGGCGCGAACGCGGGCGGGAGCCGGATGACATCCTGGCGCAGTACGCGCGCGACGTCCGGCCGATGTTCGAGCGCCACGTCCTCCCGACCAGGCGCTGGGCCACGCTCACGCTGTCGGGCGCCGACCCCGTCGAGACAGGGGTGCGGTCCATCCTCGCGCACCTGGGATGAACTGCTGGTTCCTGCCCCCGATGGCGGTCCGCAGCGGTCCATCCTCGCGCACCTGTGACGACCGGCCGCGGCCTGCCTACCGGACGGCGTACGGCGTCTCGAGCCCGTATTGCGGGTGGGACTGCAGGTAGGCGGCCATGCGGTCGCTGCGGGTCGCCGCCTCGGCGATGAATGCGACCGCGTCGGACAGCCTGTTGTCCGGCTGGGCGCAGCTCAGCCGCAGGAACCCCCCACCGGCGGCGCCGAAGCACTCGCCGCCCAGACAGGCCACGCCGCGCCGATCGTCCGCGCCTTCGAGCAGATACATCGCCAGTCCATGCGAGGTCATCGCCGCACGGTTGCAAATGACCGCGACCGACGGGAACGCGTAGAACGTACCCCCGGGCATCAGACAGGTGACCCCCTCGACCCTGTTCAACCCGTTCACCAGAATCTCGACCTTGCGATGAAAATCACGCATCCGCGCATCGCGATACGCACGGCCGTCCCGCAACGCCGCGACGCCCGCGAGTTGCGTGAAGGGCGAAACGCACGACAGGGCGGTGTTGGTCAACAGGTCGAGCATCTTGATCGTGTCCGGGTTCGACACGGCGTAGCCCAGACGCCAGCCGCTCATGCTGAACGACTTGCTGAAGGTGTACGCCGCGACGACCTGCTCGATCATGCCGGGCTGCGCGAGCAGCGACCGATGCTGCCCCTCCCACACCATGCAGTCGTACGGCTCGTCACTGAACACCGCCACGTCGCGGCCGCGGATCAGGTCGGCCACCCCGCGAAGATCCGCCTCCGTCGCCACCCCGCCGGTCGGATTGTGGGGACTGTTCAGGAAGATCGCCTTCGGGCGCGGGTCGCCGTCGAGGAACTGTCGAACGTCGTCCGGATCTGGTCTGAACTTGCGCTCGGCGCTCAGGCCCGCCAGCACCATGCGCGCGCCTCGCCGGGCGATGTTCGCCGCATAGGTCGGAAAGTACGGACTGAACACGAGCACGCCGTCGTCAGGCTCGAGAAACGCCTCGCAGAAGAGCTGCTCGAACGTCTTGGCGCCCGGTCCGGCCACCACGTGGTCGGCGGTGACGTCGAGTCCGTGCTGCGCGTGGAGATAGGCCGCCGCGGCGGCCCGAAACTCCGGCAACCCCGCCGACGGGCCGTAGGTCGTCCGGCCCGCCCGGATCGCCTGCACGCCGGCCTCGACGGCGGCGTCGGGCGAGGCGTACGGGCTGTCTCCGATCTCGAGTTCGATGACGTCTTTGCCGCTGGCGCTCAACCGCCGCGCGGCGGCGAGCACGGTAAAGGACCCTTCCGGCTGCACGGTGGAGGAAAACCGGGTATAGGACGGTGGCATGGTCGACAGCTCCCTGATGCGACGGACCGGATCTCCGGCGCCGGAACTCTATCAGATTGCGCTGCTGACCCGCGCGCGCGCTGGCCGGACACGACGTGACGGATTCACTGGAGCGTGAAGGCGCCGAACAGCGGGAGGCGAGCGGCCGGCGTCAGTCGTCCAGCGCCGGGCATTCCAGGTCGGGCCGGTTCGCCCGCGTGGCGCGGGGGACGACAACCGGGAGCCGTTCCCGGGCCCACCGCTCGGGGTGGGGTTCGAGAGCGCGCCGCGCCAGCCGCGACAGGATCTCGCCGACGCTCAGCCCCGTGTCGTTCGCGATGCAGTGCGCCGCTTCCAGTACGTCGTCGTCAACTACCAGGGTGGCGCGCACGAGGCGCGCGTGGCGGCGGGTCGAAGTGAGGCCGAGATGCACAGATGTCATGGCGCCGGCTCCGTTGACCACTCGTCATTGCAGCCGGCGTGCCAGTCTCGAGGCGCGCGATCCACGCCGGAACGGGGCGCACGGGACGGCCACGGGCGCCGATTCTGCAATCCGCCGGCCGGCAGCATCAAGCAGTTTCCACACCCACGGGAAATGCCCTACTCCCCGTCCGCAGGAAACTGCTGCTTCAAGCAGTTTCCTGACACGCGGGCATGCCCCACTTCCGATTAGTGCGAGCCCGAACGGCGAGCGCGCGTCAAGAGACCGGCTACCAGCCAGCACAGCAGCGTCAAGCCCGAAAGTAGCAGACCCCAGCGGAATCCGGACGGCACGTATCGCAACTCGACCACATGGATACCCGCGTCGACCCATACGCCGGAAAACGCGACGTTCGCCCGTTCGAGTGGCCGTTCAGCGCCATCGACCCAGACGCGCCGCTCCGGATAGTAGGGTTCACTGAAGAACAGGAACGCCGGCTCCGATGCCTCCGCGATTAGCCGCAAGTCACCGATGCCGTCCGTGACAGCAATATCAACGGTTCCTTCGACAGTACAGTCTGACCGGTCCAGCAGCAGCGAGCGGTCGGTGTCGCCTCCAGGCAGCGGGTCCGGACGTGACACAGCGTCGGCCCACCCCGACAGGACCTGACCCGTCTCCCGGTCGAGTCCCGCCGTATCTTCCACCAGCGGGTGACGGACGAGTGACAGCCCGTTCGACGCCGATACGTCGCCCAGATCATATCGCCAGGTGCGGCCGTCGTCGTCGATGATCCCCCCCGCCCGCAGTCCGTGCAGACGTTCGACCTCGGCCCGGTTCGCTGCGCTGAGGCCGTCCACCCAGCGCACGTTCACCGGGACACGCTCGACGAGACGCCCGGCGCCGTCGTAGGCGGCGCTCGACAGGCGCTGCAGCACCTCGTTCGAGGACAGGTACTCAATCGCACAGGTAAGAAACGCGCGCGGCTTGGCGGTGAGATTCTCGTAAAGAAACGCGCTTCCCAGCCGATCCACCAGCCGGAACCGTTGGTCCTCAATCGGCTCGCAGGCGATGACGTGGCTCACGCTCAGATAGTCCAGAAGGTCGAGCCGCGTTGGAAGCGCCCCGATCCGCCCAAGGCGAGTCAAATGACCGTGCGCGCTGTCTGCCCTGACCAGTTGCAGGAACCTCGTATACCGATCCAACGAAATACCCCCAAATCCGTCGGTCGTTGGAACGCCGGCCGGCGCCAGCGTTGACGGCGTCCAGGCACACAAAGGCAGAACGCGATCGGGCTGATACGACGCGAGGCGGACCGAGGTGGTCTCCGACTCCGGACCTGTTACTCCAACCAGCGGTGCGGCGAACACCAACCCTTCCGTGACAATAAGTAGCAGCATGACGCCGCCGCAAGCGACGGCCAGCCGCCAGCGCGCCAGTACGCCCAGGCTCGCCACCAGTCCCATCTGCACCGCCACCAGCCATCCCGGTGTTCCCAGCACGCCGTCAGGAGACGATACGGAGTCCATTCCTATGAACCCCGGCTCCCCCAACAGGCCGTCCCGCGACGACCACGCCAGTATCACACCTATCAGCACAACCGCGGTCAACGCCGGGTACCAGGCGATCCGCCGCGCCAATCGCCCACCAGCACGGATTCGGGCGAGCAACGTGTCGAGTCCCAGTCCGCCAAGCACCGCGACCCCCACGGTCCAGAAAAACAACAGACGGGTCGGACCACGAAACATCGGCAGCAGCGTGTGATGCAGGCGATACAACGGGAGGGTGTCGGCCATCGCCAGACCGAGTGCAATCAGCGCCATCGCCGCCATGAATGTCGCCCAGCGGCGGCGGCGCGCGTCCAGCCACGCCAGCGGGGCACAAGCCAGCAACCCAAGGGTGATGAATAGCGAGCTGAACAGAGTGCGCCGCCGACCGGGGGTGTTCGGAAAGACCGCCGTCGCGAGATCCCCTCGCGAGAGCAGACTATCGCTGGCGAACCGATAGTCGACACCGCCGGTGCGGCCCGCTTCCAGCACCAGGAGTCCGGTTGGCGCCAACTGAAACGCCGTCAACCCGCCCACGAGGACGCCGAGCAGGAGGGGCTGCACCAGTAACCGTCGGCGCTGGGCGCCCTGCGCGCGCACGGCATGCACCACGAAGACCGCCGCAATGATGACCCCGACGTACACCGTTCCCTGAAGAAAGCCGGCAAGCAGGTGCACGACGAGCACCAGCACCAGACCGGGATGCGGCCAGATGGAGCGTCGACGCACGGACCGAATGGCCAGCGCCAACGCCAGCGGAAACCAGGCATAGCCGAACAGCACCACCAGGTGTCCCGCCGAAATCCTGGGCGCAATCGTGCCGCTCAACATCACGCCGGCCGCCGCCGCCAGTCCGGCCACCCGGCTGGTGCCCAGCACCCGGCAGAGAAGGAACATCCCCGTGCCGAGCACCCACAAGTGAAGGACGACGCCCCAGGCGATGAAGGCGTCCAGCGGCAATCCGCGCAGCGCGACACTCGGCGGGTAGAACACCTGCGTCTGGATGTCGGCCAGACCCGGATAGCCACCGAAACTGTAGGGATTCCAATGCGGCACCCGACCCGCTTCGAACGCCAGTCGGTTCACCGCCTCCCAACTGCGGTGCATGTGTATGTCAAGCCCGGCGAGCGCGGCATCGGGCTGGGACACGGCTGGCCACATCACCGCCACGGCCAGCCCCGCCAGGAAGACCGCCGACGCGCCCGTCCGGATCGACAATGGTCCGATGTGCCGTCCGAGTTCACTCATGGGTAGGTCATGACCGGCGCGGCAAGGTATCCGACAGCAACGAGTCCATCAGGAAGACCAGCACGGCATATCCCGTTCCCGTGACCAGACCCAGGGTGTTTGCAGGCTCGGAAACGTGGGCCGGAGCCATGACTTGGTCAGGCGCGTCCTGCCGTCTGGCCTGGCAATCGATCGGGGCATACTGAATGCAATGGAAATGCGGCTATCGTGGCGCTGAACTGCCCGCTCTGTACGACGAACCAGAAGCCGGCGTGCGTCAATCCCAGAAGGCCGAATGCAACTGCCGTGGTCGCGACGCTTCGCGAGCACAGCCACGCACCGGTGTACCGCACCCGGTTTCTTGGAAACACATTTGCGCTACGCGGCATGGCGTAGCTCGTATTCCTCACGCGCTTCGAGTGGCGTGCGATACGCCAGCTTTTCGAGGCGCCAGCACTGGTTGTTGCGTT
This sequence comes from Vicinamibacterales bacterium, assembly GCA_965220695.1. Classification (GTDB taxonomy): domain Bacteria; phylum Acidobacteriota; class Vicinamibacteria; order Vicinamibacterales; family UBA8438; genus UBA9620. Next base: position 4,259,732 of record OZ244838.1, read on the forward strand.
CACGGAAGCGCGTGCTGCTACCGCACCGGGTCGCGTTTTGCAGGTCCCGTAGTGATTTTTAGCTAAGAACCATAATACAGAAAATGGCTTCTGGCGATACGATAAATATATTATCCCTATGCAATATCTATATTGCGCTATAGACACCTGACACGTGTTAACAGCGCTTTATTATCTTAGTGACCAACATGTACTTGCCAAAGACGAGGATGTCCCGGCCGCTGTTGGAATTCGGTGGCGGCTCGGGTGCTCTCGTCGACCAACGACTGCTCGACGGTGCGCCGCCGCAGTGGATCGGTCTGGGCCATCGTCTGGAAGGTCGGGAGCGGCACCTCCTGCCACCGCGAGCGGACCCGGGGGCGGCGGATCGATAGCTGCCGCCCCCGAGGACGACGGTACTGGCCACCGTCCCGGCCCGGGACGCCGTGCGGTCGGCCTGGTGCGTGTAGCGCGCCCGCAGATCGCCGTCCGATCCTCCTCGAGCAGGCGTCCAGGACCGGTAATCCCGACCGCACCGCAAGGTCGAACAGCTCCGCTTCGGTGTCAATCACTAACTAGACGAGCGGCAGGCGACGCGTGGTCGGAGATTCAACACCGGCGGTCGGACGGACTGTGCGAGACTTCTTCATGGCGGCTCCTTTGCTGTGAGGCGTGTCGCCTCGGGTTGCCCACCACTCGTGTATCACGAGCAGTGAGGAGCCGCCGCTTCAATTCGCAACAGTCAGTGGGACATCCCCAAGTGAAAAGTGTGAAGAGATTCTGGCACTTCGCGAGAAAACCAGGAAGCTGGGGAAGAGAACGTGGCGTCTACTCTGCTGGCAGTTGAGAATGTTTGCAGGAGGGGCGGTGTTCCTGCACTTCGCCGTTTCCCTTGATAGGCACCACCAAGTTAAGGGTAGCGGGCCGCGGCCCCGCGCTCAGCGGTCGCGCCGCCACCTTCCGTGATCGAACCATTTCCCCCAACCTCCTTGGACATCAGATTCTCCCTTAATCCGTGTCCAAGAAAACAAGGGGCGCCTCACGTGTACGTCGCGGCAAACGCAGTGCGCTTGTTGCCGTCGATGAATGGGGGGTGCTAGGCGAGACTCTCCCACCGCGCGGCGGCTTCCTCGACGAGATCGGCATAGTGGCCGGTTTGCGGCCGATAGAGTGCCGCCTCGAGAAGACCGGCGTCCCGGACGCCTTGTGATCCGCCGTACCGCTCGATCTGGTCCGCGTGAAGGGCGAGAATTTCGACCAGCGTGAGGTAGTCCGTCATTTCGCGAGCTTCTTGTAGAGCTCGCCGTACTTGTCGTGACTGCCGAGATAGGCGGCCACGACGTGTGGTCGGGGCCGAATCTGCCTGCGCTTCTCGATCAGGTCGGCCAAAGCCTCGTCCACGAGCGCCTGAAGCTGCCGGCCCTCTTTCTGGGCGATCGCTCGGATCGACGCCAGGATCTCGGTGTTGACCTGCGTCGCGAATTTCTCACGAGTCTGGGACATGGCGCACATCTCGTCAGTTGCTGTCTCTAACGCATCATGACAAATCATGATGCATCAAGACGCGTGCGCTTCTTCACGGCCCGCGGGGCACCCCCCGCGGGCCGCCGGAGGCTGGGGCGCGGCGGCCTGGCCGCGTGCCGCTACTCGCCGACGACCGCCTGGTACACCAGGCTGCGTGACAACTGCTGCACCTCGTTGATGGCGCCGCCGTTGTTCTGGATCATCCCGACGAACGTCAGGTCCTCTTCGGGATCGACCCAGAACCAGGTGCCGGCGATGCCGATCCAGTAGTAGGACCCGGTGGACCACGACTCGCCCGACGCCACCCCGTCGGTGACGACCGAGAAGTCGAGACCCCAGCCCTGACCGGGCCGGCGATAGGTCGCCTGCTCGATGTCGGTCAGGTGGTTGGCGCTCATCAACTCGACCGTGCGGGGCGAGAGCAGACGCGCGCCGTTCAACTCGCCGCCGTTCAGCAGCATCTGCGCGAATCGGATGTAGTCGGGGGCGGTGCCGAACAGGCCGCCGCCGCCCGAGGGTCCGGCGGGCGGTGTGGTCAGCGTCGCCGCCGCCGCGCCGCCGTCGGGCGCGCGCAAACCGTCACGGCCGGGCGAATGGCGGGCCGCGACGCGATGCATCTTGGCGGGCGGGACGTAGAACGCGGTGTCCACCATGCCGAGCGGCGCGAAGATGCGCTCGTGCAGGAAGTCGCCCAGCGGCTGTCCGGAGATCTGCTCGACCAGGTAGCCCTGCACGTCGACCGACGAGCTGTACGCCCACATGGTCTGCGGCTGGGCGAGCAGCGGCACCTGCACGAGCTTCTCGATCATCGTCTGCAGCGGTGCGCCGGGGTCCAGCACCCGATTGTCGATGAACGCGCGGTTGACCGGATGGCGGGGGTTCAGGACGTAGCCCAGCCCGGCGGTGTGCTTCATCAGGTCGCGCATCGTGATGCGCCGGCCCCGCTCGATCGACTCGGTCTGCATGTTCCCGTCGGCGTCCTGCCCGGTGTAGACCTGGAGATTGGCGAACGCCGGAATGTATCGCGACACCGGATCGTTGAGCTGCCACTTGCCTTCCTCGTGCAGCATCATCAGCGCCACGCCGACGACCGGCTTGGTCATCGAGAAGATGCGGAAGATCGAATCGGCTTGGACCGGATCGTCCTTGCTGACATCGAGCTTGCCGACCGCGTCGGTGAAGACCAGCTTGCCGTGCCGCGCCAGCATCGTGACGATGCCGGCCAGCTTGCCGTCGTCGACCATCGCCTGCATGCCGGCGTCGAGCCGCTGCAGCCGTTCCGACGAGACCCCGACCTCTTCCGGGGTGGAGACCTCGAGATCGCGCGCGAGTTCGGCCGCCGCCGTGCCCTGGAACGTGGTTGTGCCGGCGGCCACCGCCGCCAGCAGCGCCGCAAGGAACAGGTACGTCCGCCACCGGGTCAGACTGGATTGCACAGAGACACCTCCTGAAACCGTAGAACCGGATTGCACCACTACTTTGTCAGATTTCGCGCGCGATCGCGAGACATCCCTAGATGGCTACCCGCCGATGCGCCGCACGAACGCGGCCAGCGCCCGCCCGATCTCATGCGGGGCGTCCTCCTGGACGAAGTGCGCACCCCGTACCGTCACCTCTTCCTGGTTCGTCCACCCGCGGCAGAACTCGCGCGGCGCACCGGTCAGGATCGCACCCGGCTCGGCATTGATGAACAGCTTCGGCAGGTCGTTCCCGCTCATCCAGTCGGCGTAGCTGCGGACAACCTCCGTAACGTCGGCCGGCGCACCGTCGATCGGGATCTCGCGCGGCCACGTCAGGGTGGGCCGCCGCGACTCGCCCGGCTCGACATAGGGCGCCCGGTAGACCGTCATCTCGGCGTCGGTCAGCGTCCGCAGGACCGAACCGGGCAGGATGCGCTCGACGAACATGTTCTTCTCGATCACCATCTCTTCACCCGCGGCGCCGCGCAGCCCCTGGAAGATACGCCGCGATCTTTCCGGCCACTCGGCCCACGTCACCGGCCGGACGAGCGCCTCCATGTAGGCGAGCCCCTTCGTCGCCCCGCGGTGCCGGTTCGCCCAGTCGAAGCCGAGAGCCGACCCCCAATCGTGCAGGACCCAGGTGACGTTGGCGTCGACGCCGAGCGCGGCGAGCGCCGCATCGAGAAAATTGCGGTGCTCGACGAAGCGATAACGCCCGGGCTGCGAGTCGTCGAGCTTGTCGGAATCTCCCATGCCGATGAGGTCGACGGCGATGCAGCGCCCCAGGGGGGCGACATGCGGCATGACGTTGCGCCACAGATACGACGACGTGGGATTGCCGTGCTGAAACAGGACGGGATCGCCCTCGCCCATCTCGACGTACGCCATGCGCCGGTCGAGCACGTCGATGATCTTCTTCGCGGGCGCCTGACTTGAAATCATGTCCATGGTTCGAAAAGGGTGCGGGCGGTGACCGGCGACTGCCGCGCACGGCGTCCGGAACGATCGGGCGCCGAGCCGGGTGCGGGCGATCCGAGGCAGAACCGACCGGGCAAGAGCGGACGTCGGCGGCGCAGACTGCTAGAACACGACGACGAACGAACCGTCCGGGCGGGCGGCGATGGCCGGCACGCTGCGGGCCGGGATCGGCCCCGGCGCCCCGCCTTCGGCGCCGCGCGGGCGGTGGGCGGCGTCGAAGAGCTGCCAGCGCAACGTGCCGCCCGACTGCCAGCCGGGGCCGTCGCCCCAGGCCAACAGGATGTCGCCGCGGTGATTCGTCGCGACCGTGGCGTTCTTGCGGCGGAACGCCGCCTCGCCAGGCGCTGAGACCGGCGCCTCGAGCTGCGCGACGTCGGCGAAGAACACCTGCCCCCGGGTTTCCCATGCCACCAGCGTCGCGTCCGGCCCCACGCCGAGCGTGGTGGTGGCGATCGGACAGGCGCCGATCTCCCACGCCTGGATGAGCTCGTCCGTGAAGGTGTGACCGCGATCGGGGCTGGTCAGCAGGCGCATCCCGCGCCGGATATTGTCACCGGCGCCCCGATAGGACACGTGAATCGCACCCGCCTCGTCCGCCGCCGCGCGCAGCCCGCAACAGCCGCAGGCGCCCTCGGCGGCGGGGCTGACCGCCCGCGGCGGGTCGAACCGCGCGCCCTGCTTGCGCGACACCGCCATGTAGACCCGGCGTTGCGCATCCTCGACCGCGTCGGCGTGCCAGAACACGTAGACGTCGCCGTTGTCATCGACGGTCACGGCGGGCGCCGCCTCGATGCCCCCCTCCTCCCTGGTCGACAGCGTCTGCTGGTCACCGAACGCTCCCGTGCGGTCGGTGCGGGCGTACTCGAAGCGGTTCGGGTCCTTGTGGAACCAGGCGACGTGCAGCAGACCATCCGGGCCGATCGCCACCTGACCGCCGTCAATCGGGCCGAGACCGTGCACCGAACGCGGTTCGCTGTTGACGCGCCGGGGCGCCGACCAGTCGAGCGCCTCCGGCGCGCGGGTCACGTGCCACAGGTCGCCGCTGCTCATCGAACCGGTGTAGTAGACGAGATGCAGCGTGCCGGTCGTGTCGATGACCACCTGCGGCAGCGTCGCGCCGTCCGGCGCGCGGAGCACCGCCACCTCGGGCGCCGGACCGGCACACCCGGACAGCAGCGCCACTGCCAGGAGCCCGTGGCACAAGCCCCGCCGCATTCGAACGGCGCTGCAACCCGCACGGGCTGCTGGACCTCTCATCGCGTGCTACTGCTTCTCCAGGGCCCGCGCGCCGCGCAACGTGTGCTCGATCGCGTAGTTCCCCTCGTGGCAGGCGAACTCGTAGATGGCGCCGGTACCCGGCGCCGGCCGCATGTAGACCCGCGCGGTCCAGGGCCGGGTCCAGGTCGACGGGTCGTCCATCGTGTACTCGTATTGCAGCGTCTCGGGACCCACCCGGGTGAACCGCTCGGTCAACCGCAATTCGCGCGACGACCCGTTGGCGCCGCGTGCCAGGTTGGTGGTCTCGACCACCAGCGTGTCTCCCTCCCAGTGACCGTGAGAGCTGCCCAGCGCGCTGGGCGGACCGGCCGCCGGCGTCGCGGCGCCGATCGGGATAAGGCGGGTGTCGTGCATCATCTCCATCTGAATGGCGACGTATCCGGCGCTCTGGAAGATCTGGTAGTTGCTGTTGTAGCCCCGGCCGGTCATCGGCACCCGGCCGCCGCCGCAGCGCAGTCCCGAGCCCAGACGGGCCAGCTCCTCGGACAACGTCTGCGGCGCTGCCGCGCTGCGGGCGGCGCGCGCCGCGCGCTGCTGCCCTGCCCGCTCTTGCGCCTCGGCGGTCCGCTCTGGCAGACGACCGCTGGGCGGATCGACGATGAGAGAGGTCCGGTTGTCGAACCAGCGGTCGATCAGCCAGAACTGGTTGTAGTTGCCGGTCCCCTTGGGCGTCTCGGCCGTCACGCCGTCACGCGACTGGTAGTCTTGACGGTCGGCCAGCGCGGCGCGGAACACGCTGTCGCCGAACGCGGCGTCGGTCTCGCCATCGAACAGCTCGGCCGCGCGCGCCGCCAGCGTCGCGACCTCCTCGTCGCTCAGCGTGGCCCGATCGGCCAACTCCTCCGGCCGCTCGAGCGGCGTGGCCGAGTCGCTCGCCCACACGCCCTGCAGGTCGGGATGGCCGTCTGCCGTGCGCGGCGCGGTCCACCCTTGCGGCGCCTGACCGGCCGCCGCCGTCGCCACGACCAGCAATCCCGCCGCACATGCCGCCACCGTCGCGATGCATCGACTACCCATGTCATCCTCCCGCGAAATGCGGTGTCCGCGCGTACAGTCCCACCGTTGTGAACAATAGGCCCGATCGGCCCGATTCCGCAAGGTTTTCGCGCGGCGGGGCTTTCACGACGGGTTGCTACGCTGCCCGGCGCGCCCGGAACCAGCGCACACTCAGATACGCCAGGATCGCCACGAGCAGCACGGCGCCGATCAGCGGGTAGTTGCGCTGCAGGGTCTCGACCGCCCGGTCTCCGAGACGGACCGCCAGCCAGGCCTCCCCCGAGAATCGAATGATGCGGCCCGCGAACACCGCCGCCGCGAACCGCGGCCATGGCATCCGCACGAACCCGGCGGCCAGCATGAAGAGCTTGGTCGGCAGGGGAGGCGGAGCCAGGACCGCCACCGTCATCGCCAGGACATCGTTCTCACGGACCTTCGCCGTCACCCAGGCATGCTTCCGGGGGTCCATCCGGCGCATTGCCGCGTCACCCCCGGTCCGTCCGAGGCGATACAGCACCAGACACCCGAGCGTGGACCCGACGGTGGCGGTCAGGGAAAACAGGAGAAACAGCGGCGGCTCCTGCCACGCGAGCAGCATGAGCACGACGTCGACGCCCCCAGGCAGCGGGACTCCGGCGGAATCGAGCAGGGCCAGCAGGAACAGACCAGGGAGCCCGAACGCCAGCAGGGTGTCGCGAAATTCGTCCATGGGGGCTGCAGCTTTGCCTTTCGATGCGGGCGCTGGTATCCTAACCGGGAGACTCAAGCTCCATGTTTGGTGGCTGCGGCCACCACGAGCCGACGGGGTCTTCCGCCGCTTTTCCCACAGCGCGTTGCTATCGCTTGACCCCGTTCGCCTGCTCAACTCGTACCTCAACGCGGCCGGGAGGTGACAATTTGGCAACACGTGGACGTCCGACACAACAAAAACGCCAGCGGGAGCGGGCTCGTCAGGAGCAGCGGAAAACGAAGGAAGCCCGGCGCCGGGACGCCAAGGAGCGACGCGCGGCGGCGCCTCCCGCTACCGGCAGCGGCGACCCCGATCTCGACGGCATCGTCGCGGGCCCGCAGCCACTGAGTGAGTGGCAGGTGGAGGGCCTGGCCGAGTTCGAGCCGGCCGACGACGACGCCGAGGAAACAGCCGGCGGCGGTGGCGCTGCCGACGCTTGAACCTGACCATCCCGGCCCGTTGGGTGCCGCGTGTGACCCCTTCGCCGTCGCCATCCTCCCCCTCGGTCAACATCTGAAACCCGGTCGTACAGAACCCCACGGCGCAGGACGGGATCAGCGGGAGCGCACCCGGGTGCCTGCACCACGGACGGCGTACGGCTGCGCATCCGCTCTCGGGCACGGCTCAGGGCACATCCGCCAGGATCGCATCGACCGACGCCGCCGCTATCGGATGGTAGCCGGGCCGGGCGTGTTCGTAAATCGCCCTGGCCCGCGCGCGCCCCTGCGGCGTCTTGACGAGCGCTTCGTAGAGCGGCGTGATCAGCTTGCGCCGGCCGATGCCGATCAGATACGACTCGATCCGGCCGGCGGCCGGCGCGTATCGGTTCCGGATGGCGGCCAGCAGCCATTGGTGCGCCACTTCCGCGTTGCCCACCGCCGTGAATCCGAACGTCCGGTCGAGCTCGCCCATCTGCTCGGCGGTCATGCGCGGCGGCAACGACCGCAGGAAGTGCAGCCACTCCTGCGTGGTCCAGGCGGCGGTGTCCAGCGCGCCGGCGGCAGCGTCGCCGGCGGCCCAGCGCTGCGCCTGCCGCGCGACCCGGGTCAGGGCGCCAGATTCGGCACGTGGCGCGTTGTCCGGCAACCCCGGCTGATGGAGCCAGGCGTCGATCTGGAGGGGCTCGGCGAGATCGGGATCATCCACAAGAAGCTGGTCGTGCAGATACTCCACGAACTCGCCGGTCACGATGCTGCGAAACGCGAAGGCGTCGAAATAGCCGCGCAGGACGCGGTCGAAGCGCTCGCGGCCGAAGCGGTGCTCGATCAGGCGCAGCAACAGCTCCCCCTTGAGATACGGCACCTGCGTCATCCCGTCATCCGGATCGCGCCCGGTCAGATCGATGTGCAGGATCTGGTCGCGCGGGTCGAGCCGCGCAAGCTCCTCGGACAGCAGCTCGCGGTCGAGCGCCGCTTCCATCTCCGCCCGCGCGCGTCCGTACACCGCTTCGAGAATGCGCCGCTCGATGTAGACCGTGAACCCTTCATTGAGCCAGAAGTCGCACCAGGTGGCGTTGGTGACCAGATTGCCCGACCAGGAGTGCGCCAGCTCATGGGCGACCAGGGTCACCAGGCTCTTGTCGCCGGCGATGACGGTCGGCGTGGCGAAAGTCAGCCGGGGGTTCTCCATGCCGCCGAACGGGAAACTCGGCGGCAGCACCAGCAGGTCGTAGCGTTCCCAGCGATACGGCCCGTAGAGCCGCTCGGCAGCCGCCATCATCGCCTCGGTGTCGTCGAATTCGGCCGCGGCCGACGCGACGACCGACGGCTCGGCATACACGCCGGTGCGCGCGCTCATGGCGCGAAACTCGAGGTCGCCGACGGCCAGCGCGATCAGATAGGACGGAATCGGCTGCCGCATCTCGAACGCGAACTCACCGGCGCGCCGCGGACCGCCATCGGCCGCCGCGCTCATCACCGCCCGCAGCGGAGCCGGCACGCGCACCCTCGCCCGATAGGTCACCCGCACGCCCGGCGAGTCCTGCAGCGGGATCCAGCTTCGGGCGTGAATCGCCTGCGACCGGGTGAACATGAACGGGTGGACCTTGCCCGCGGTCTGAGCCGGTTCGAGCCATTGCACGCCGGACGCGTGCGGGCTGGTGGCGTAGGTCACACGCACGGATGCGGCGGCCGCGGACAGCGGCACCTCGAGCGGGGCGCCGAGAATCGGGTCCGCCTTGCCGACCGTGAACGACGCCGGCGCCCAGGCCCCGCGGCCGTCGGCCACCTCCACCGCCCTGATGGACAGGTCGCGGGTGTCGAGACGCAGCGGGACGGGGGTCACCGGCGGCGGGCGGTGGTCGCCCACCCGTTCGAACCGCAGGGTCGCGGTGCCGCTGATCGTACGTCGTGCGAAGTCGATGTCCCAGTCGAGATCGACGTGGCGCACGACGACGTCGTCCGGATTCCCGTACGAGTGGATGTCCCGCGCCGGCGGACGGGACACCTGTCCGGCGGCCTGAGTCGGTTGCCCTGCACGGCGGGCGCCAGCGTCGATGTTCACTTGTCAGGAGGTGGACCGGCCACGGGCTGATGGTGCGCTTGAACAAGGTAGGGGGTCAACCATTCTCACTGACCCCCTACCGGGAACAGGGTAGGGGGTCGGCTATTCTCACTGACCCACCATCTGGAATTGGGTAGGGGGTCTGCTTTTCATGTGGACCCCCTACCTCGAACAGGGTAGGGGGTCTGCTTTTCACACTGACCCCCTACCGGGAACAGCGAATGCAGGATACCAGAGGCAAAGCAGGGTACACTGAAGGGATGCGTTGGGGCGCGGTGAGCGATCTGCGGCACACGCGGGTGCGTCTCGACCAGCGCACGAACGGGTACAGGAACGAGAGGGACAAGGAGATTCAACGATGGCCTCGGAGCACACGCTGACATTTACGGATGGCGGGTTCGAGCGGACCGTGCTGAAGTCGGACAAGCCGGTTCTGGTGGACTTCTGGGCGGCGTGGTGCGGCCCCTGCCGCATGATCGCCCCCGTGGTCGACGGGCTCGCCGACGAGTACAACGGACGCGTCGCGGTCGGCAAGCTGAATATCGACGACAACCCGGACACCCCGATGAAGTACGGCGTCCGTTCGATTCCGACGCTGATGCTGTTCAAGAACGGCGAGGTCGTGGAATCGACGGTCGGGGTCGCCGGCAAGGATCAGCTCATCGAACTCCTCGACAAGCACGCGGCGCCCGCGGCGTAGCACCGAGCGTGGCGAGGCGCCCGCCGCGCTGGCGCAGCGGGCGCCTAACGACGGTCCGGACCTCGCGTATTACCGCACGGCGCTCAGAACACATCCAGATCGCGGCCGTACGCCACCTCGCCGTCGAAGCTCAGACGCACCTGTTCCACCATCTCGTCAGCGGTGTCGGCGGCAAGATGCAACTGGTGGTACAGCACCACCATGCCGACACCCGCCTCGGCCGCGATCTGACCCACCTTGACGGCCGACGTGTGAAACGTACCGTGATAGCGCTGGGTCTCGGGCCGCCGCTGCCGAAGACCTGCCGTGCCGTACGCCTCGTGAATCAGCACGTCGGCGCCAGCCGCAATCTCGGCCAGCCCATCGAACGGTCCCGTGTCGCCGGAAATCACGATCGTCCGGTCTGCGGTGGTCAGCTTGAAGCCAAAGGCATGGTCCCAGGTGCCGTGCGGGACGGAGAACGCCTCGACACGTATCGTGTCGTCCTCGTAGATGAGACCCGGCTCGATCTCGTGGCTCTCGACCGCCAGCAGGTCCCGGGAGAGCTGCTCGGGCCCGTCGACCCGGATGCGGATGTCCTCACGCCAGGCATCGAGCAACGCGGCCGTCATGGCGTCGAGGCCGGGCGGACCGAACACCTGCAGCGGCACCGACCGTCCGAGCACCCACGGCGACAGCATCAGGTCGGGATAGCCGAGCGTGTGGTCGGAATGGAGGTGGGTCAGGAACGCGATACGCAGATTGGACGGCTCCAGGGCAGCCAGACCGCTGACGATGGCGCCCGCGGCGGCGCGCCGCACGACGCCTGGACCGGCGTCAATCAGATACGCCGTGCCGCCGGCCACCACGGCGGTCGCCGGTCCGAACCGATCGGGCTCGGCGCCGGGGGTACCGGTTCCCAGCATGACGATCCAGGTCCGCGACGGGTCGCGCGGCACGGACGGCTCGGCCGGCGGCGGGTCCTCGACCTGCGCTTCGATTAGCGGCTCGGCGGGCGGCACGGTCCCGGGCGCCTCGCCCGCGGGCGCCGTGACACAGGCGCCGGCGAACAGGCACAGTGCGAGCAGTCTCTCGGAGTCATATCGCATGGTCGCCTCGGATTATAGTTTGCGATATCCTGATTGCCAGGAGCCTGCGCCGTAGAAAGATTGCGAAAGCGAAAATTCGATATCGCCATGGATTTCTTCACGCATTTGAGGAGCATAGCGGCACTATGTGACGAAAAGGCGTGGTGAAAGCCATGAGCGAGAGCGGATTTGCAGCCGTAATCTTTCTGCGGCGCAGGCTCCTAGCCGGCAACAGGAACGACCGTGATGACTACATCAAATTTCCGGCCCCCTCGAGCACCAGCGTCCGGACGCCTCGCCCTGACCGTTCTGGCCGCGCTGCTGACCGCCCTGGCCGCGCTTGCAGCGGCCACGTGCACCGTGGAAGTGGCGCCGGAGACGACCGCCCGGGAGGTCGAGCCGTCCCAGGCCGGCCCCGTCCCGGCCGCGTTCCGGCAGTCGTCGACGCCCGTGTCATACACGGATCTGCGCAGCGACGAACAGGCGATCGTGGACCTGTTCGAGAACACGAGCCCGTCGGTCGTCTATATCAGCACCATCGCCGTCCGCGCGGACCCGTTCGGCCGGGTGATGAACGTCCCGGGGGCGTCAGGCACCGGCTTCGTCTGGGACGACGAAGGACACATCGTCACCAATTCCCACGTCATCCAGGAGGCGAGACAGATTCGCGTGGTGATGCACGACCAGACCGGCTACCTCGCCGAGTTGGTCGGGGAGTCGAGGCGGCACGATCTCGCCGTGCTGCGCATCGACGCCCCGCGGGAGACGCTGCAGCGGATCCAGCCCGGCGACAGCGATCGGCTGCGGGTCGGCCAGCACGTCTACGCGATCGGCAACCCGTTCGGGCTGAGCGCCACCTTGACGACCGGCATCATCTCGGCGCTCAACCGGCAGATCGAGGGTCTGACCGGCGACATCATCGAGGATGTCATCCAGACCGACGCCGCCATCAACCAGGGCAACTCGGGCGGACCGCTGCTCGACAGCGGGGGCCGGGTCATCGGGGTCAACAGTCAGATTCTCAGTCCCTCGGGCACCTCGGCCGGTCTCGGGTTCGCGGTGCCGATCAACATCGTGCAACGGGTCGCGCCGCAGCTCATCGCCAACGGAGCGTACACACCGGCCACGCTGGGGGTCACCCCGGTGAGTAACCGGTTGGACCGGCTGGTATCCAGCCGGCTTGGCGTGTACGGCACGTTGATCAATCAGGTCATCCCCGGCTCCGGCGCCGACTCCGCCGGTCTCAGAGGCACCGACCCCAGAGCAGATCGACTCGGCGACATCATCACCGCGATCGACAACGAGCCGGTGCGGACCTTTCAGGAACTCAGACTTGTGCTCGACCGGCACCAGCCGGGGGACGAAGTGGAGATCCAGGTGTTTCGCGACGGTGAGACGCGCGCCGTGACCGTGACGCTGCAGTAACCGGCCGCCGCTCAGCGGCGGTCGTCGACCACGGCGGCCGGATTGCCCACCCGCACCGCGCGCAGCCGCAGATAGGCGCCCGGCTCGTACTCGTAGGCCAGCGGCAGATGCGGCGCCGAGAACCGATCGCCGGGGGCCGACGCACGCAGTTCGACCCACAGCTTGAACCGGTCGATTTCCTTGCCGCGGGCGTCCCGCAGGCGGTATTCGAGGCGGCGGAGCGCCGCGGGATCTTCGAGCCAGCCGGTGAGCGCGAGTTCCTCGGCCCGGTCTTCATCCCGCTCGACCTTGCGCAACTCGAATCGAAACAGCCGGCCGTTGTGCACGTACGGCTGCTCGCGCCGTGTGCGCCACGCGTCTTCTCCGGCCGCCATGGCGTTGGCGACTTGCTGCAGACTGTGCTGCAGGCCGCCGAGGAAGGCAAGCGGGGTCCCGTACGCGTCCGACGCGTCGTTCGGGAGATGACGGATGTAGGACAGTTCCTGGCCGTCCCAGTGGGGGCGTACATCGGCGTGCAACCCGGCGGCGCTGTCCCACTGGCCGGCCAGCAACAGACGCAGGACCCGGCTGTCGGCGGCCGCGGTGGTGACGCGGCTGTCGATGATGGAGTACGGCAACTGCTCGGCATCGTGGTCGAGCACCTGGTCCGCCTTCGCCATCGTGTCTTCGCGCTCGGACGAGATCACCCCGAACTGGGCGGTTTCGGCCAGGCCGCCGGTCTCCATGAGCAACGCCTCGCGCAGGAATCCGAGCCGGTTCAGCCCGCGGGCCCGCTCGGGAAACGAGGCGGCGAAGAACTCGTACGCGCGGATGCCGGTCTGCTGATCGGTCGTGAAGTCACGGGTCGAGAAACTGGTCACGCCGACATTGGCGCGCGAGACGATCGGGATGCGTACGATGAGCAGGGGCAGGCGGATGGTCGCGTCGACCTGGTAGGCGACAGACCACTCGCGGGCCGCCGCCGGACTGTTCTCGCCGAACACCCCGGGGGCCCGGGTCTCGACCCAGGGTGGGCCGGGCGACTCGTCCTGCGCCTCGGCCACCGTGGCGAACGACGGCAGCACGACAAGGAGCCCCGCGACCATCCCGGCGACAACCGACACATCGAACGATACCCTGACGCGCATGTCCTGATACTAACAGCCCGGGCTGGCTGGCAGGCCCCGACAACCACATTCGATCACCGCTCGATCCGCCCGGTCGTCCTGACCTGATACCAGGCGCTCAGGCCCGGGTCACGCAGCACCCCGAAAATCGTGTCGCGATCCTCCCAGACCCGGCGGGCGGTGACGTCGATGCCTGCAAGGTCGCAGTACACCAGCGCGAACGCCAGCGCGTACTGGGCCGGCATGCGCGGGTCCTCGACCACCGAGGCGATGTCGTCGTAGCCCAGGTTCTGGTCGGCGATCCAGACCGCCGCCTGCTCGATCCCATGCGTGCGCGGCACATACAGCAGGGGTGAATCGGCGACACGGTAGGTACCGGCCTGGATCACGGGCATCAGCGTGTCGAGCACCGGCTGACTCGATGGCGGCGCCATGGTGAGCGCGTCGTCCGAGCCGGGCGCCCGGCGGTCCTGCTGCCGTCCCACCGATCGGACGGACCAGTCGCGCCATTCAGCATCGAACAGCCGGATCGCGGCATCCCGGCGAGAGACCATGTCGCGGCGTCCCGCGGGCGACCCGAACGACATGCCCGCCGGCATCGTGATGAGCAGCTTGTCGTCGACCAGGCGCCGTATCCGAACCGTGACGCCCATGTCGCCGTTGCCGGCGGCGACCGCCTCGACCAGGCCTTGCTCCAGCGCGTCGAGCAGATCGAGGCTGGTGATTGGATCACCAGGCACCGTCGCGTCACCGGCCGCCTTGAGGATGAACAGATGCTGTCCCGGCAGGAACTCGAGCAGATCGACCAGCGCGAACCCGGCCGGCAGCCACTCGGCCAGCACCTGCCGCACCGACATGGCGTGGTCCGCTTTCAGATGGTCGCCCGTGCCGTCCTCCACGCGATACTCGAGCAGCGCCACCCGCCCCCCCGGCGCCAGCGCCGCGCGCATGCCGGCCAGCATCGCCTCGTAGTCGGACATCTCGTGGTAGACGTCGGCCAGGATGATCCAGTCGATCTCGGCGGCCGGCAGCTTCGGATCGTCCGGCTCGCTGAGCACCGGGACGATACCGGTCACGCCGTCACGCGCCGCGAGTTGCTGCATGATGTCGAGCATCTCGGGCTGGATGTCCACGCAGTACACGCGGCCCCCGCTGCCGACACGCTGCGCGATCCGGCGGGCGTAGTAGCCGGACCCGCAGCCGATGTCGGCGACGGCGTCGCCCGCGTCGAGCCCCATCGCATCGAGCACCGCCTCGGGCTGCTCCTCTTCGATACGTTCGTCGCGCTCGAGCCATTGCGCGCCGCGGAAACTCATGAAATCGGCCGGCGTGCGATGCCGCTCGCGCCGGTCCGGTTCCTGGGCCGAAGAGATCGACGCGCCGCACACCAGCATCGCCAGTGCGGCTGCCGCGCCTGTTCGCCGCCACGTTCCCGGCGCATCAATGCTCATGGGTATCCTCTCCTGCATAGCTCAGCATAACAGCCCGTGGCAGGACCCCGCTGCATTCGATCGGCGCTGCATCCCGCCGGTGATAGTCTGGCAGGTGCGGATGCACACCAGCGGCGAGTCCTCGTTCGAACGCGATCGCGCGGCGTTTCTCGAAGCCTATCCCTCATATCCGGACACCGCCGTCATCGACGAGGTGCGCGCGGCGGATTACGTCGCGCTTTCCTTCTACAAGATGTTCGGACATCCGACCGGCGTCGGCGGTCTGCCGGCGCGGCGCACGGCGCTCGACACGCTGCACCGTCCCTGGTTCTCCGGCGGCACGATCACCGTGGCGTCGGTGCAGGGAGATCGTCATTTCCTCGCCGCCGGCGCCGCCGCGTTCGAGGACGGCACGCTCGACTATACGAACATTCCGGCCGTCGAGGCCGGCCTCACGTTTCTGGAAGAGGTGGGAGTCGCGGTGATTCACGAGCGGGTCCGGTGCCTGGCGGGGTGGGTTCTGGACAGCCTGTCGTCGATGCGTCATGCCGGCGGGACGCCCCTCGTGACCATCTTCGGTCCGGTCACCACGGACCGGCGCGGCGCGACGATCGCGTTCAGCGTGCTGGACCCGGGCGGCGCCGCAATCGGCCACACGGAGGTCGAGACCCGGGCCGCGGCCGCCGGCATCGCGTTGCGCACCGGCTGTTTCTGCAATCCCGGGGCGGGCGAGGTGGCGCTCGGCCTGACGCCCGGCGAACTCGACCGCTGTCTCGCCGCCGGGAGCAACCGGATGACCAGGGAGGACTTCGGCCGTTGCCTGGACGGGGGTGAGAGTCCGGGCGCCGTACGTATCTCGTTCGGATTGGCCTCGACGTTTGCCGACGCGCACGCCTGCGTCCGGTTTCTCCGCCGGTTCCTGCAGTGATGGTATTCTGGCGTTCTTGACTCCCGGCAGCGCCTCCCCCCACCGATCGTGCACCCCCGCGTTGGCCCAAGCAGTCCGTGGTAAAACCCCGCGTTGCACCGAGAATGGCGATGCACCCGGCTGGCTTGCGGCGGCCATCCTGGTCTGGATCGGGCTCGCGCCGGCCGCCGCGGCCCAGGAGATTCCGCATCCCACCGACTACTTCGGCTTCGAGATCGGCGCGGACGGAGAGCTGGCGCGATACCCCCGCATTCTCGAGTACCTGCAACTGCTCGCGAACCGCTCGGAGCGGGTCGGTTACGAGCGGCGCGGCACGACGACGCTGGGTAACCCGTACGTCCTGGCGACGTTCAGCTCGCCGGCCAACCTGGCCCGTCTGGACCGCTTGATCGCGATCAACCACCGCTTGAACGACCCCCGCGGCCTGTCCGAGACCGAGGCGCTCGCGCTGGCCCGGGAGGGCGTGCCGTTCTACTTTCTGTACGCCACGATCCACTCCACGGAGGTCGGCAACACGCAGACGCTGATCAAGGTCGCGCACCGGCTGGCGACCGACACGTCGCCGGAGATCGGCGCGTTGCTCGACGACGTCGTGCTGCTCATGGTGCCGTCACAGAACCCGGACGGACAGGTACTGGTGATCGACCACTGGTACGACACGCAGGGGACCGGCTACAACCGGACGTACCCCGACCTCTACCACCACTACACGGGCCATGACGACAACCGCGACTGGTTCATGTTCACCCAGACCGAGACCCGGCTGGCGTTGGACATCCACCGCGAGTTCAAGCCGCAGGTCACCCACGACATGCACCAGATGGGTTCGAACGGCGCGCGCATCTTCGTCCCGCCCTACCAGGATCCGCACGACCTCAACATCCATCCGCTGCTGCTCGACGGACAGGCCAGGATTGGCATGGCGATGGCCGGCGCGTTGCTCGCCGAAGACAAGGGCGGCGTGGTCTACGGCCAGCAGTACGACCTGTGGGCGCCGGCGCGGCAGTACATGGTCTACCACGGGCAGCCGCGCATCCTGACCGAGATCGCCAGCGCCCGGCTCGCCGACCCGTACGTGAACCCGGCGGGCGCCGACTTCCCGCTGGGACCGCAAGACGCGCGCGTGAATTTCCCCCTGCCCTACGAAAAGGGGGTGTGGCGCCTGGGCGACATCGTGGACTACGGCTACACGGCCGTCTTCGCGGCGCTCGATCTGGTGGCGAAGACCCGCACGACCTGGATGGAGAACTACTACCGCGTGCACCGCGACTGGGTCGAGCGGGACACGGCGCCCTACGCGTTCGCCATCAGCGCCGACCAGCGGGACCCGTTCGCCACCTACGAGCTGCTGGAGCTGCTCCAGCGGGGCGAGGTGGAGATCGACCAGGCTCGCACTGCGTTTATCGTGGAGGACCGCCGCTACCCGGCCGGATCGTGGGTCATCCGTCTGGCCCAGCCGGCCGGCACCACGCGGAACCGGATGGAGTTCGGACTCGATCCGCAACAGCACGACGAGTCGTGGCGCTGGGCCTTCGGCGTGGGCGACGCCGGCTGGCGGAAGCTCGCGCAGTGGGTGCGGGACGGCGGCACGCTGGTGGCGCTCGGCAGCGCCGTGGGCACCGCACGCGAACTGCTGGATCTGCCGATCGAGCCGGTGCTCACCGGCCGCAGCGGCCGGCCGCAGCCTGCTCCCTCCTCGCGACAGCGCGAGATCGACGGCGCTGCGGCCGAGCTGCGTGAGGCGTTCCAGAGCCCGGCCCAGTTGCTGCGCACGTTGCGTGACGAGGTGGTCGAGCCGACCTCGTTGTTCTACTGTCCCGGCTCGCTGTTGAAACAGGAGTTCAACCCGAGCCATCCCGTGGCGTTCGGCATGCCGGAGCGTTGGCCCGTGTTCTTCCGCTTCGACCAGGCCTATCGGCTGACCCCGAGCTTCGACATTGCCGCGGAGACGGTGTCGCGTTATCCCGACGAGGACGACATGGTGGCCAGCGGCTGGCTGCTGGGCGGCGAGTTGCTGCGCAACCAGGCCAACGTGGTCTCGTTCACGGTCGGCCGCGGCGCGGCGGTCACGTTCGGCAGCCAGATCGCCTTCCGCACGCAGACCCGCGGCACCTTCAAGCTGCTCTTCAACGCCATCTTTCAGGGATCTGCCGAGACGGTCGACGCCGCCGCGCTGGGCCGCCTCGAATAGCCGGCCCCTGGTCAACGCCCTGTGGCAGACACCCCGGCGAGCACGTACGGCGCGCGGCTGACCGCGCGGCGGGCCGAGGCGGCGGCGCTCGACCAGCGCGCCGATCGCATCAGCCTGGCGCGACTGTTCGTCTTCCTGGCCGGCGTGGCCGTGGCGGGGGGCGCGGTGTTCGGCGGGTGGCTGTCCGGCGGGTGGATCGCGCTGCCGGCCCTGGCGTTCCTCGTCCTGGTCGTGGTGCATGATCGCGTCCTGCTGGCGCGTGACCGCGCCGAACGCGCCGCCGCCTGGTACGAGCACGGCCTCGCGCGGCTCGCTGACCGCTGGTCCGGCATCGGACCGACCGGCGATCGGTTCGCCGACGCCGAACACCTCTACAGCCAGGACCTCGACCTGTTCGGTGAGGGGTCGCTGTTCCAGTTGCTGAACACCGCCCGGACCCAGGCCGGAGAGGACACCCTGGCGGCGTGGCTCCTGGCGCCGGCGGACCGCGGCGAGGTGCTGAGCCGGCAGGAGGCGGTGCGCGACCTGCGGCCACGGGTGACGCTGCGCGAACGGTTGGCGATCGCGGGCGCCGACGTGCGCGCCGCCGTGCAACCCACCGCGCTCGTCGAGTGGGCGGCCGGCGGCCGCGTGCTCGATGGCGTCTGGCCGCAGGCCGCGGCCGTCGCGCTCACGATCGTGACCCCGGTCGCGGTCGTCGCCTGGGCCACGGGCGGGCCGATCGCCCTCCCGCTGGCCGCGCTGGCCGCCATCGCGCTCCTGGCGCGACCGTTCCGGCGGCGGACCGCGGGCGTGATGCACGCCGCCGGCACACCGGCGCGTGAACTGGCGGTCGTCGGGGACGTCTGCCGCACGCTCCGCGCGGACGCCTACACCGCCCCCCGTCTCGCAGACCTGCGCGCCGCGCTCGCCACCGAGGAGGGGGAGGTGGACCAGGCGGTCCGCCGGGTGCACCGGCTCGTAGAGATGTACGCCTGGCAGCACAACATCATCTTCGGGCCGATCGCGGCGCTGCTGTTCTGGGAGCTGCACTGCGCGTTCGCCGTCGAACGCTGGCGTGCGCGGCATGGCCGCGAGGTCGCGCGGTGGCTCAGGCATATCGGCGAGTTCGAGGCGCTGTCGGCGCTGGCCAGCTACGCGTACGAGCACCCGGCGGATCCGTTTCCCGAACTGGTGGAGGCACCGGGACCGCCCCTGTTCGAGGCAACCGCCCTGGCCCACCCGTTTCTCGCGCCGATCGACGCGGTGCCCAACGACGTCACGCTGGGCGCCGTCCCGCGGGTCCAGATCGTGAGCGGCTCGAACATGTCGGGCAAGACCACGCTGCTGCGCAGCATCGGGGTGAGCGCCGTGATGGCGCTGATGGGGTCGACGGTGCGGGCCGCCAGCCTGCGGCTGTCGCCGGCGGCGATCGGCGCCACGCTGCGCATCGAGGAGTCGCTGCAGGCGGGACGGTCCCGGTTCTACGCCGAAGTGCTCAAGCTGGGGCAGATCGTGGCGACCGCGCGGGCAGGCCCCACGCTCTTCCTGTTCGACGAACTGTTTCACGGCACCAACTCGCACGACCGCAGGGAGGGGGCGCGAGACCTGCTGCGCTCGCTGCTCGCGCTCGACACCATCGGCCTGGTAACCACCCACGACCTGGCGCTGGCCGACATCGCCGACGCACTGGCGCCGCGCATCAGCAACGCGCATTTCGACGACAGCCTGGTTGATGGAGCAATGCAGTTCGACTATCGTCTGAAACCAGGGCCGGTGACCCGCAGCAACGCGCTGGCCATCATGCGGGCGGTCGGGCTCACCGTGTCGGAAGACAGTTGAATGCAGCGCACTGACGGCGCGCGCCCCGGATGGAGACGCGGCGGCATCGCCGGAGTGGTGCTGGCAGGCGTGTTGCTGCGGCCGATGGACCTCGGGGCGGCGCAGCCGCTGGCGCTCGAGGACGTGATCGCACGGGTGTCCGCCTATGTCTGGACCTTCGTCGAGGAGTTCTCGACGGTGGTGACGGAGGAGGACTACCGGCAGTCCAACTTCTCGCGAAGCCGCACCGACCCGGTGCGTGTCCAGTTGCGGTCGGAGTTCCTGCTCGTTCGCATCGCCGGCGCGGACGCCTGGACCGGGTTTCGGGACGTCTTCGAGGTCAACGGCCGGCGGGTCCGGGACCGGCAGGACCGGCTCGCCGCGCTCTTTATCGAGAACACGTCGACCGCCGTCGAACAGGCGCGGCGCATCGTGGCCGAGAGCACCCGCTACAACCTGGGCAGCACGCACCGCACCTTCAACATCCCGACCTATGCGCTGTCCTTTCTGCTTCCGGCCAACGTGGCCCGGTTCGAGTTCGAGAAGGACGGTGAAGGCTGCGGCGATCTGCCGTCCGCCTGGCGCATCCGTTACGAAGAGGTCGAACATCCGACCCTGACCCGCGGCTTCCAGAACATCAGCCTGCCCTCGCAGGGGCGGTTCTGCGTCGACCCCGACAGCGGGACGGTGCTCGAGACGGAGATCCGTCTGTCGCATCCGTCGGTCGGCCGTGACGTCCGCGCGACCGACGCCTCGGCCGAGGTGCGGTTCGCACTCGACGCCAACGTGAATCTCTGGGTGCCGGTCGAGATGCGGGAGAGCTACACGGAGCGCCGCGGTGGACGAACCAGCAGCACGGCGCGCTACGCCAACTACCGCAAGTTCAGCATCGCGGTGAGCGAAAACACCGACCCTGGTCCCGATTGAGCCGCGGCGCGATAATGTAAGCGCACAGGTGGTCCGTCGTCGTCTACACGTCTGTCGACCGCCGATGCCGGCAGTCGCACCGCCGAACGGGAATCAACCACGACATTTGCTTGCAATGGAGGCACTCCAATGAAACGCATCGTACTCCTCGCTCTTGGCGCGGCGGCGGTGTCATCGACCGCGTTCGCACAGTCGGACGCCGAGATGATCGAACGGGCGCTCGCCGCGGCGCCGCGGCGGGTTCGCCAAGCCGCCAGCGTCGTCAAGTGGAACCCGGACCACACCTACGTGACCATCAAGGAAGGCACGAACCAGCTCGTGTGCTATGACCGGTCGGGCGAGCCGGGGCGACAGCCGTTCGCCGTGCAGTGCACCAGTCTGGCCAACCTCGAGCGGGTGGCGCAGAACCGCCGGTTCGATGCCGAGACGTCGAACGGCGAAGAGTTGCAGGCCCGGCTGGACGCCGCCGAGGCGGACGGCAGCCGCGTGAAACCGGAGTTTGGCTCTCTGTTCATCTCGATGAACGGAGCCGACGCCGCCAGCGCCGGCAGCCACACGACGATTGCGGTGCCGGGCGCCACGACCGCCTCAATCGGATTGCCGGACAACCCGGGTCAAGGCGGCGCCTGGCTCATGAACGCCGGCACCAGCACCGCCCACATCATGACGCCGGGGCACTAGCAGCCGGTGGCGGAGGATTCGGCGGGGCGCCGTGCGCGGCACGGCGCCCAGGGCCCACGATCATCCGCTGGCCGCGACCGATCGGATCCGCGCGGCGATATCCCGCGGCGTTTGAAAGACGTTCAGCCGGCGGCCGCGCCGGCGCTGGTCGAGCAGTCCCATTTCCGCCAGACGGAACAGGTCGGCGCGGGCCGTGGCGTAGACCACGTTGTGACTCGTCATGTGGGACCGCGTCGTGTACTCCGCATCCTCGTGCCGGACGGCGTGGGCGAGGAGCGCAAGCTGGCGGTGGTTCAGATTGGTGCGGCGGCGGAGCATCTGTTCGACCCGCGCCACCTGCGCCGTCTTGGCCGCGATATACGCGTCGAGTTCGTCGAGCGCCCGCAGAATCACATCGACCTGCTGCACGATGAAGTAGGTCGCGTCGTTCGCGTCGGTCTCCGTATGGAGGAAGGCCCGGGCGTACTGCGCCGGCGCCGCCGTGAGGAACCGGCTGATCGACACGAATTCGAACATCCAGTAGCCGCGGTGCAGCATCGCCCAGTAGAACAGCGCTCGGGCGGTGCGCCCGTTGCCGTCCGCGAACGGATGGTCGTACGCCAGCCAGAAATGGAGCATGATGGCGCGGATGACCGGATGCAGAAAACTCCCGCCCCCGGTTCCCGGGCTGCCGGCATCTGCGTTGGAGAACCGAACCATCTCGCGCAACCGCTCCGGTAATTGCTCTGCCGGCGGCGGTCGATGAAGCACCTGTTCGCCGCTGGCGTCCCACACCTCGACGCGTTGGTCAGCGGGGCGTTGCAACCGGCCGGCGTCGTCCGGATCGGCGAGCGTGCCGTCGGTGACCCCGCGATGCAAGCCGAGCACCGCCTCGCAGGTCAGCGGCTGGTCCTTCATCGCGCCAACCTCACGCATCGTCCGATAGTTGTTCAGGATCATCCGTTCGCTGCGATCTCGCGGAGTCCGTCCCGCCCGGATCATCCGCGCGGCGACGGCGCGCGTCGTCGACGCCCCCTCGAGCTGACTCGACGTAATCGCCTCCCGGATCAGGGAACTGACGATGAACCGGTCTCGGGTCGCCGGATTCGTCACCGCATCGGACACCTCGATTCGGCCGCTTGCGCGGCTGTCGATCCGGTGCAACGCTTCCTGCACACGGTCAGGGAGCATGTATGTGAACCGCCGCCCGCGCGCATCGCGGAGCGGGAGCGGTCTGGACTGACCGGCGCGCGCCAACCGGATGCCGGTCCACCACGCCCCGGCGCTCAGACCCTCGGGTCGGGGCCGGCGCCGCAGCGCATCCCAGTGAATATAACGGCCCTCCACCGTCGGCTGAATCCCTTGCGACAGCAGGACAGGCAGATGCTCCCGGTGCAAATCGAGGAGCTCCGCGAGCGGCGGCGGCGCGAGCGGCCGTTTCATGATCGCGTGCGTCGATGACGGATTACATCATCAGTTTTCAAAATATTGATGAACACTGATGCAAACGTATCACAACCGGTTCATGACTCCATCTGTGCGATGGCCATCAATTCATCAATGTTCGAATTATTGATGAAGATTGATGCAAACGTATCAGCGTGAGGCGCCTGTCTCGCCGTGAATCCGGTGGCCTCGATCGGTCGGAGCCATGCGGCGCCGGCCAAGGTCCATCTGGAGTCGCGCCACGCGCGGAAATGCCGCGCCTCACGAGCGGGCAGGTGCCGGCGACGATTCCCGCGAAATTGGTTGCGGGTCGGGCGATAATCACGTCATGACCCACGGCGCATGAGCCATGCGGGGAAGCGGATCGTGATCTCACTCATCCGGCTGGGCATTGCGGCGGTGGCGCACCGGGCGGCATGAGCCTCGGACTGACGCCGGCCGGACAGCTTCGGTGGGCGCCCCGCGACGGCGACGCCATCCCTCCCGCCCTGACGCGCCTGCAACCCGCCTTCGACGCCGACTGGCGCGACGCCCTCTTCACGCTGGCGGCGGACCGGATCGACACGCGCGAATCGCCTGAGGTGCGCTACTGGCAGGAGATCGCCCAACGCCACCTGACCGCGCTGTGCCACCTGCCCGAGCAGACGTCGCAGATTCGGATCGAGCCGCCGGCGGCGGCCGAGTGCGCCGGCTGGATTCTGGCCGCCCCGCCGATGCACGGCGGCGAGTATCTCTCCTCGGACAACCTGCAACGCATCTGGACCCATCTTGACGAGTGGGTGCGCGAGACGGCCGCGACCGCGGGCGGATTGTCCGCGTTTCTGCGCGCGCGGGCGCCGAGTTGGCATCAGGTGGGTCGGGTCTGCTTCCACCTGGCCGAGAACAAGAACGATGCCGACCGGCCGTTCGCGTTCATGGCCACCTATGCCTCCGGCTTCGGCGCGACGGGACGGGTGAAGCATCTGCCGCTGCGCCGGGCGCTGGAACAATACGCGGGCGCGAGGAACCGCGCGGCGCTCATCACGCTGCTGTCGCCGATACAACAGGCGGCCGAGACATGCGACTGGGTGCAGACGCTGGTGGACTCGGGCGACGTATACCGGCCGCTGGCGTGGCCGCCGGACCGCGCCTATCAGCTTCTGCGCAGCGTGCCGGCGCTCGAGGAGAGCGGCCTGTCGGTGCGGCTGCCGAACTGGTGGCGCAAACGACCGCGCCCGCAGGTCAGCGTCACGATCGGCGGCGCGACGGCAGCGCTGGTCGGCGCCGGCGCGATGGTGGACTTCAACGTGAACGTCGCCCTGGGCGGCGAGCCGCTGTCGCCCGGCGAGCTGCAGGCGCTGCTCGACGGCGACGAGGATCTGGTGCTGCTCAAGGGCCAGTGGGTCGAGGTGGACCGCGACCGGCTGCGGGAAGCCATCGAGCACTGGGACGCCGTGCGGCGGCACGCGGGTGATGACGGGATCACCTTCATCGAAGGCATGCGCCTGCTCGCCGGCGCGTCAGCCGATCTCCGGCGCGAGGAGCAGACGGAGACCGAACGCCCCTGGGTGCACGTCACCGCCGGAGGCGCGATGCGCAAACTGCTCGCGGACATGCGTCAACCGGACGCACTCGACCCGGTGGCGGTCGGTGGGGCGCTGCGGGGCACGCTGCGGCCGTACCAGCGCGACGGGGTGGCGTGGCTGCGTCTGCTGACGGGGCTGGGTCTCGGCGCCTGCCTGGCCGACGACATGGGCCTGGGCAAGACCATCCAGGTGCTGGCGCTCCTGCTTTGCGACCACGGCGGCGGCGCGAACCGACGGCGGGCGCCGTCGCTGCTGGTGATTCCGGCGTCCCTGCTCGGCAACTGGCGCCGCGAAGCCGCGCGGTTCGCGCCGGCGCTGGCGCTGCGGTTCCTGCATCCTGCGGAAGCGGACCGGCAGACGCTGGCGGACGTCGCGGACGCGCCGGCGCAGCATCTGGCCGATGTCGATCTGGCGGTGACGACCTACGCCATGCTGGCGCGCCAACCCTGGCTGGCGGACGTGCCGTGGCGCTTCGTCATTCTGGACGAAGCCCAGGCCATCAAGAACCCGGCCACCCGTCAGAGTCGATCGGTCCGCACGCTCCCGGCCCAGGCCCGCATCGCACTGACCGGCACACCGGTGGAGAACCGTCTGGGCGACCTGTGGGCGCTGTTCGACTTCCTCAATCCCGGACTGCTCGGCTCGCGCGCCGTGTTCCAGTCGTTCGTGAAGACGCTGCAGGAGCGTCCCGAGCAGCCGTACGCGCCGCTGCGCCAGCTCGTCGCCCCCTACATCCTGCGGCGCCTCAAGACGGATCGCCGCGTCATCAGCGACCTGCCGGACAAGACCGAGACGACCCGCGACTGCCAGCTTACCCGGACCCAGGTGGCGCTATACCAGCGCGTCGTGCAGGCCATGCAGCGCGATCTGGAGGAGCTCGACGGGATCACCCGTCGGGGTGTGGTGCTGCGGTCGCTCATGCGGCTGAAGCAGATCTGCAATCACCCCAGTCAGCTCTCCGGCGACGGCGACTACCGGCCCGCTGACAGCGGCAAGTTCAGGCGCCTGGCCGACATCTGCGAGGAACTCGCCGACCGCCAGGAACGAGTGTTGGTCTTCACACAGTTCAAGGAAATCATCGACCCGTTGTCCGAATATCTGGCGACGGTCTTCGGCCGGCCCGGTCTGGCGCTGCACGGCGGCACCG
This sequence comes from Vicinamibacterales bacterium, assembly GCA_965220695.1. Classification (GTDB taxonomy): domain Bacteria; phylum Acidobacteriota; class Vicinamibacteria; order Vicinamibacterales; family UBA8438; genus UBA9620. Next base: position 4,285,571 of record OZ244838.1, read on the forward strand.
GCGTCAAGCGGCGCCAGACCCTGGTCGACCGGTTCCAGCGCGACGACGGGCCGCCGTTCTTCATCCTGTCGCTCAAGGCCGGTGGGACGGGCCTGAACCTGACGGCGGCGTCGCACGTCATCCACTTCGACCGCTGGTGGAACCCGGCGGTCGAGAATCAGGCCACCGACCGCGCCTTCCGCATCGGCCAGCAGCGCAACGTACTTGTCCACCGGTTCGTCACCCGCGGTACTATCGAGGAGAAGATCGATCTGATGATTGCCGAGAAACGACAATTGGCGAATGATCTGCTCGACGGCGACAGTGAGATCAACCTCACCGAGCTGTCGGACGACGCGCTGCTCGATCTGGTGCGTCTCGACGTCACGCACGCGAACCCCTGGGAAGCGACGGACAGGATCTGACCTTGCACTGGTATCCACAATACGTGCCGATCGGCGCGCGGCGCGCCCGAGCCCTGGAGGAGATGCGCGAGCTTCGCGAGCAGGGCGTAAAGGTGCAGCCGATCGAGATCAGGGGGCGCGCCATCGCCCGCAGCTTCTGGGGCCGGCGCTGGTGCGAGCATCTGGAATCGTTCTCCGACTACGAGAACCGGCTGCCGCGCGGGCGCACCTACGTGCGCAACGGCTCCGTCTGTCATCTGGAGGTCCAGGCCGGCGGCGTCGAGGCCATGGTTGCCGGGTCGGCGCTCTACCACGTCGTCATTCGCATCAGGAAGCTCAAGAAGCCGGCCTGGAAGGCCATCAAGACCGCGTGCGCCGGGCAGATCGGATCGGTCCTCGAGCTGCTGCAGGGCCGGTTGTCGGATCACGTCATGAACGTCGTCGCCGACCGTGATACCGGCCTGTTTCCGACACCCCGCGAGATCAAGCTGGCCTGCGACTGCCCCGACTGGGCGACGATGTGCAAGCACGTCGCGGCCGTGCTCTACGGAGTCGGCAGCCGGCTCGACGACAGCCCGGAGCTGCTTTTCCTGCTGCGCGGTGTCGACGAGGCGGAATTGATTGCCACCGACATGGCGCTGCCGCACGGCACGGCGACGGCCGACGGACTGGCGGACGGCGATCTCGAGGATATCTTCGGCATCGATCTCGACCCGGCGGACACTGCCGTGGCGGCCGACCAGGCGGCGCCTACGCCGAACCCGCGGATAGAGGCCGACGACCCGACGCCCAGACGCACGACGCGGGCGGCGCGGGCCCGGCCACGGGACACCGGCGCCACGACCTCCCGGTTTCGCCCCACCGGCGGCCTGGTGGCCGAGTTGCGCCAGCGCAGCGGCTTCACGGCCGCCGAGCTCGCCGAACTGCTGCAGGTGTCTGCATCGACGGTCTATCGCTGGGAGTCTGCACCCGGGCCGCTCAACCTGCGCGCCCCCCAGCGGGATGCCCTGATGGTGCTGCAGTCGGAAATCGAGACGCTCGAAGAGTAGCGGACTGCCGCCATCAATACCCTCACGAAGATTGTATTTACGGATTACATATCCACGATTACAATCTTAATACAGTGATCCCACGGGCTCTGCAGTCACGTATCGACGACCGCCTGCGACAGTTTCCCGCCGTCGCGCTCCTCGGACCTCGCCAGGTTGGCAAGACGACGCTGGCGCGACGCACGGCGCGTTCGGTGGACAGCGTGTACCTGGATCTGGAGAACCCGGACGACCTGAGCCGGCTGACTGACGCCGTCGGCTACCTGCGGGCCCAGCGCGGCAAGCTCGTCGTGCTCGACGAGGTGCAGCGGGCGCCGAGGCTGTTCCAGGTGCTGCGCGTAGTCATCGACGAGCGGATTCAGGCCGGCGAGACGGCCGGGCAGTTCCTGGTGCTCGGGTCGGCGTCGCCCGATCTGTTGCGACAGTCGGGCGAAAGCCTCGCGGGCCGCATCGCATACGTCGAGTTGACTCCGCTCGACATTCTGGAAACGGGGCGCGAGCGCTGCCAGTGTCTCTGGGTCCGGGGGGGCTTTCCACCCAGTTTCCTGGCGGCGAGCGATCGGCGCAGCGCCCTTTGGCGCGAGCAGTTCATCGCGACGTATCTCGAACGCGACATCCCGCAGTTGGGTCCGCGCGTTCCCGCCGAGACGCTGCGGCGGCTCTGGACCATGCTGGCGCATGCGCAGGGCGGTCTGCTGAATACGGCGAACCTCGCGCGCGCGCTTGGCGTCGACGGGAAGACCATCGCGAAATACCTCGATCTGCTGGTCGACCTGCTGCTCGTCCGCCGTCTGCAGCCGCTCCATGCCAACGTGCGCAAACGGCTGGTCAAGGCGCCCAAGGTCTATGTGCGCGACAGCGGTCTCGTCCACACCTTGCTGCGGCTCGACGACGAACATGGCCTGCTCGGCCATCCGGTTGCCGGCATGAGCTGGGAGGGGTTCGTCATCGAGACCCTGATTCGGGCGGCGCCAGACCGGACGCTGGCCAGTTTCTACCGCACCGCCACGGGCGTGGAAATCGATCTGGTCCTGGAGCTGCCGGGCGGCCGGCGCTGGGCGGTGGAGGTCAAGCGGGGACTCGCGCCCGGAGTCGAGAAAGGACTGCACGTCGCGCGGGCGGACCTGCGGCCGGACCGGACGTGTCTCGTCTATTCGGGCGACGAGGGCTACCCGCTGGGCGGCGGCATCGAGGCGATCGGCCTCGCCGCGCTGGCGAACGAGCTGTCGGCGCTCGGCGTCGGGGAACGATGACTGCCGGGATGAGGCGCACGGCATCGGCATTGTCACCGACTATGGATTGAGACTAACGGAATCTCCTTGGCAAAGAACGACACTTGGCGGCCCGTTCTCGCCCTATCGTCTCCACAACCCACCTGCCATAGTGGTCGGGAACGCGCATGCGGCCACGATTCAAGGCGTTGAAGACTGCGTCGGCGAGCACGTCGTCCGCAAGTCTCGCTCGGACGTCCTTCTGAGCAAGCAGATCCACGGTGCATCCAATCAGAAGGGTTGGAAACCGATCGGCGCAGATCCGAATCGCTTTGCGCTCGTCGACGAGGGGGACCGCGGTCCGCTCGAGTGCGCAGGCGATCGTCGCCGCCTCGCCGTCATCCAGCGTCTCGGCAGCGGAGCCGGTGACGAGGCTCTCGAAATAGCGCATCCCGGCGCCCAGAAGCCGCACACTCTCGATGGTCCCCTGGGCGATCAACTCGGACAAGGCATCCGCGTCATCCCAACCTGCCTGACGCCCTTCCCGAAGCTCCAGCAGTACCTCCTCGACGACGAACAGGCGATGGGGCAACGCACGCAGAATCGCTTCGGCGCATCCGGTGGCGTTCAGATTGATGATTACGCTGGTGTCGGCGACGACGGAAGTCGTAAGGTCATCGAGACAGCTTCGGCAATTCACCCGCCTCGCTCCCTTCGATATCGGCGTCGTCCAGCATCTTTCGCAACTCGACCCGGTCAACCCGCAGAAGACGAGCAAGCTGGCCTTCACTGAGCAGACCCCGCCGCTGTGCCTCGGCGGCCAACAGGCTCAGGCGAAAAGACACGGGACGGTTCGCCTGAATGCCGCCGGAATCGATGGCATCCGAGTCGCCAAGGACTTGACGCACCTGCTCATTACTGATCCCACCGTTGGCCAGGAACCAATCCCACGCGCCGGGCTTGACCAGGTCAAGCTCTTCGAGCCGCCGGACCATCGCTTCGCGCGACACGCCGAACACGTGAGCCAACAGGATGACGTGGCGTCTGGTAAGGCGATCCGATCCCGAGGTGATGTCCTGGAACTTCTGCTTGACCGTGCGCACAGGCGTCAGAAAGGCGCGGGCGAACGCATTGGCGTACCGTTCCTCGCGCGAGACCTCGCGCTCGTCGGAAAGGAACACATCCGGTACCTGCCTGCTGGAGATCAAGTGTCCCAGCTCGTGTCCGCCGGTTTGGGTTCGCCGTTCGCGTCGATGTCGGGCGTTCAGCAGCATGCATGCGCCGATGCCGTCGTCGTACGCGAACAACCCGGAGACGGATGAATCGATCGCACGCACATAGACGCGTACGCCAAGTTCCAATTCCAGCAGGCTCATCAGGTCGCGGACCGGCGCCAATCCCAACCCGAGCCAGTGCCTGAGTTCCACCGCGTCGTTCTCGGCCTGAAGTCGCACGTCGCCGCGCAGCAGCGGTCGCTGCGGCGGGTAGTTGTGGGTACGCGTGACGCCGATCAGGTTTTCGAGCTCGACTTCGGCCCGAACAAGGTCCGTCAGTAGCCGTGCTGCCGCGTCGGCCGACTCGCCACGCCTGCGAGAGAGCTTGCGGAATCGTGGCCTGAGATCGACATGTACGGCTTCGCGGCGCAGCAAGGTATTCGCCGACGTGCCGTAGAGGCGGGCCAAGCGTTGGAGTTCACCAACCTGCAGACGACGTTGCCCCTTCTCGATGGCGACCAGTGTCGTGCGTGCAACGTGAATGTCAGCCGCTGCATGACCTTGCGTCAGGCCGGACGCTTCGCGCGCGCCGCGCAGCCGAGCTCCGAGATCGATGCTGTCCAGCTTCTCCAACGTCATGGCATCACCCTCCCGATGTCCAATGCGTCACGAACGATTCCGGTCCGAGAGAATCGACAAAGCTCTTCCATTCCACTGCATGCCGAACCAGCAACTGCTCCACTCTTGTCCGTGTTTCTCCTTCGGAAAGTCCAAGGGAGCGACTCAAGTAGAACGTCTGTCGATCCATTGCAATCCAATTCGCCGACGATTGAACAAGGTCCGCCAGATGCTCCGGATGAAGCGTTCCGTCGCTCATTCTCAACCTTTATGTCAGAGTATAGACATAAGTTATGTGACAATGTCAACTGCGATCTTGAGACCCGCTGGTTGCTGATGGTGGTCAGACTTCGTGGAAACCGTGTTTTACGTTCAGTCGCCCAAATGTGAATCACGAATCGAATTCGGACGGGCAGGTTGGGCTGAGCACCCGCGGCGGCGGGTTGAGACATCTGGAGCTCGAACAGATGCGCCGCGGCACCCGTGTGCTGACGGTCTCTGCGCCGGATGCGGTGTGAACCACCGACCCGACTCCTGAATGTCGGCTGCGCCGGCCGGCCCGTCAGGGCGCGACCTGGAACGGGATGGTGGCGATTTGGTCGTCGAACCGGATTGTCGGATTGCCGCCCTGCCGGGTCATGGCGGTGAAGGTCACAATCAACTGATCGGCGCTGACCGGATGAACGCCGCCGGTCTCGTTTCCATCAATTTCTCGAAAAAATCGTGCCCTTTGTCGTCGACGACGATGAACGCCGGAAAGTCCTCGACCTTGATCTTCCAGATCGCCTCCATGCCGAGTTCGGGATACTCGAGCACCTCGACATGCTTGATGCTGTGGTCGGCCAGGCGGGCGGCCGGACCGCCGATGGACCCCAGATAGAACCCGCCATGCGTGCCGCACGCCTCGGTCACCTGCCGCGATCGGTTGCCCTTGGCGAGCATCACCATGCTGCCCCCGTGGCGCTGGAACAGATCCACATAGGAGTCCATGCGCCCCGCCGTGGTGGGGCCGAACGACCCGGACGGACGCCCATCCGGCTTCTTGGCGGGACCGGCGTAGTAGACCATGTGGTCGCGGAAATAGGCGGGCAGCTCCTCACCGCGATCGAGCCGCTCTTTCAACTTGGCGTGGGCGATGTCGCGGGCCACGACCAGCGTTCCGCTCAACGAGAGACGGGTCGCCACCGGATACTTCGTCAACTCGGCCAGGATCTCCGGCATCGGCCGGTCGAGGTCGACCCGCACGACCTCACTGTCGAGCTCGTTGTCCGTCACGTCTGGCAGATACTGCGCCGGGTTCTCCTCGAGCTGCTCGATGAAGACGCCCTCGCGGGTGATCCTGGCCAGCGCCTGACGGTCGGCCGAACAGGACACCCCGAGCCCGACCGGGCAGGATGCGCCGTGGCGGGGGAGCCGGATCACCCGCACGTCATGCGCGAAGTACTTGCCGCCGAACTGCGCCCCGATGCCGATGTTGCGACAGATGTCGAACACCTGCCGCTCCAACTCGAGATCGCGGAACGCGCGGCCGTGCTCGTTGCCGCTCACCGGCAGCGTATCCAGATAATGGGTGGTCGCCAGCTTCACCGTCTTGAGCGTGAACTCGGCGGAAGGTCCGCCCACGACCAGCGCCAAGTGATAGGGCGGGCAGGCCGCGGTGCCGATCGACCGCATCTTCTCCTCGGCGAAGGCCGGCAGGGAGGCTGGATTCAGCAGCGCCTTCGTTTCCTGATACAGGAACGACTTGTTGGCCGACCCGCCGCCCTTGGCAATGAACAGCAGCTCGTACTCGTCCCCCGGCTCGGCGTAGATCTCGATCTGCGCCGGCAGGTTGGACCCGGTGTTCTTCTCGGTGAACATGTCGAGCGGCGCCATCTGCGAGTAGCGCAGGTTGCGCTGGTCGTAGGCGTCGTAGATGCCCTGTGAGAGCGCCACGGCGTCGTCCCGCCCGGTGAACACGTTCTCGCCCTTGTGGCCGAGGACGATGGCCGTGCCGGTGTCCTGGCACCCGGGCAGCACGCGCCCCGCTGCGATGTTGGCGTTGCGCAGCAGTTCGAGGGCCACGAAGCGGTCGTTGTCCGACGACTCGGGGTCGTCGAAGATGGACCGCAACTGCCGCAGATGCGCAGATCGCAGCAGATGCGACACATCGTCGAACGCGGTGCGCGCGACGAGACGCAGCACGTCGGGTTCGATCTGCAGCAGCTCGCGGCCGTCGACCGACACCGTGGACACGCCGTCGGAGGTGAGCTTGCGGTAGGGGGTGTCGTCGGGTCCCCGTTCGAAGATGGGCTGATAGTGGAAGTCGGGCATCGTTCTACACGCCGTATCGCGGTGGCGCAACCGCCTTTGTCAGGCGAACGCTCGATTGTACACGGAGCCCGGTCGCTGCCAGCCCGTGGCAAAGCCTCGGGGCGCGGGCAGGGTCCGCAGCCCGCCTCGGGCACACCGGCGCGCGGACGCGATCAGTATAATCGAGCGTCAGGTCTCGGTCTCGCACTCGACAAAGTCCATGAATGCCTACGCCTGGATCGTACTGATCGCGCTGGCCGGCGAGCACCTGCTCGCGGTGGCGACGAGCGTGCTGAACGTGCGCGCGATGCGCGCCACGGTGCCGGACGAATTCCGGGAGGTCTACGACCAGGACACCTACGCACGGTCGCAGACCTACACGCGGGCGCGGACCTGGTTCGGACTGGCGCAGGGGACGACCAGTCTGGCGGTGTTACTCGTGTTCTGGAGCGCCGGCGGGTTCGGCTGGCTCGACGCGCTCTGCCGCGGGGTCGGGTGGGGTCCCGTGCCGACCGGACTGCTGTTCATCGCGGCGCTGGTGGCGGGGTCGACGCTGCTCGGGCTGCCGTTCCGGATCTACTCCACGTTCGTGATCGAGGAGCGCTTCGGCTTCAACCGCACGTCGCCGGCGACGTTCGTGCTCGATCTGGCGAAGGGGCTCGCCCTCGGCGCCCTCCTCGGCGGATCGCTGCTGGCGCTGGTGCTGGCCTTCTTCGAGTGGGCCGGGCCGGCGGCGTGGGTCTGGTGCTGGGGCGCCGCGGCGTTGTTCATGCTGACCGCGCAGTTCGTCGCGCCGACCTGGATCATGCCGCTCTTCAACACCTTCAGTCCGCTCGATGAGGCCGAACTGAAGGAGGCGCTGGTCGGCTACGCGCGATCGGTGCAGTTTCCGCTGCACGGCATCTTCGTCGTCGACGGGTCGCGCCGGTCGGCCAAGGCGAACGCGTTCTTCACCGGCTTCGGCAACCGCAAGCGGATCGGGTTGTTCGACACGTTGATCGCCAGGCACACCACGCCGGAACTGGTGTCCGTGGTCGCGCACGAGGTCGGACACTACAAGCGGCGTCACATCGTGAAGGGGCTGGCCTTGAGTCTGGCTCACACCGGCGCGCTGTTCCTGCTGTTGTCGCTGTTCCTGGAACGACAGGGGCTGTTCGAGGCGTTCGGGGTCGCCGAGCCGTCCGTGCACGCGGGGCTGGTGTTCTTCGGGCTGCTGTTCACCCCGATCGAGCTGCTGCTGTCGCTGGTGGCGAACCGCGTCTCACGCGTCCACGAATTCGAGGCCGATGCCTTCGCCGCCCGGACGGCCGGCGGCGCCGCACCGCTCGTGTCGGCGCTGAAGAAGCTGTCGGCCGACAGCCTGTCGAACCTCACCCCCCACCCGCTGCAGGTGTTCCTGCACCATTCGCATCCGCCGGTGCTCAAGCGAATCGCCGCCTTGCGAACGCTCGATGCACGCTGACCCGCCCCGCGGCAGGCGCCCGGCGCCGCAGTCACTGATCGATGCCGATGCGATACAGGTGGCTCTCGGTGCGGATGAAGAACGACCCGTCGGAGACCGCCGGTGACGCCAGGGTGGCGCCGTCGAGTGCGCTGGTGGCGAGCAGTGTGAACTCGGTGCCGGGGGCGATGACCCGCATCACGCCGGATTCGTTCTGAAAGTAGATGCGGCCGTCGGCGAAGACCGGTGACGCGGAGTGATTCCCGCCCAACCGCTCCTGCCAGTGGATCTCGCCGGTCCGCGCATCGAGGCAGGTGGCGATGCCAAAGTCGGTCACGAGATAGAGTTCGTCGCCGACGAGCAGCGGCGAGGGGGTCAGTGGAGCGCCGCGGCGCAGGGTCCACGCCGTGTGCGTCCGGGTCACGTCGCCCCGGCCGTCGGCGCGCACCGCCAGCAGGCTCGGCGTCTGGAACCCGGTGGCGATGTACACCATCCCGTGCCCGTAGACCGGCGCCGGCACGTTCGAGAATCCGTCGCCGTACGACACCTCCCAGAGCTCGTCCCCCGACTCCGGATCGTAGGCGGAGGCGCGGAACGCGCCGATGCTGAAGAGCTGATCACGGTCGCCCACCCGGATGATCAGCGGGGTCGAATAGGCTTGCGAGATGGGCTGGCGCCGCGGCGACCGCCAGCGCTCCTCGCCGCTGGCGGCGTCGAGGGCGACAACATATGCAGTGTCGTAACCGTCGACGCTGAGGAACAACCGTCCGTCATGCAGCACCGGCGAACCGCCGTTGCCATGCTGCGTGACATAGGGAAACCGGGTCGACCAGACGATGTCGCCGGTGGTCGTCAATGCGGCCGTGCCGTCGGACCCGAAGTGGACATAGACGCGATCGCCCTGCACGATCGGGGTGGGTGAGGCTTGACTGTTCTTCGGGTTGGCCGACGCCGTCTCGGGCACGCGGAACACTTCGACGTTGACCGTCTCGCGCCCGGTGTCGGCCTCGAAGCCGACCAGCCGCAGCGAGCCGGCGCCATCGGTGGTCGCCGTCGTCAGCCAGACGCGTCCGTCGGCCACTACCGGCGACGACCACCCCAGACCGGCGACCGCGGTCTTCCAGAGCACGTTGGACGACTCGCTCCACTCGAGCGGAAGCCCGCGTTCGGATGAGTGCCCCTGGCCGGTCGGACCGCGGAACGCAGGCCAGTCCTGCGCCTGGACCGTCGCGTGGACCAGGGACGCGAGCAGGATCAGAATCGCCATGTGCCGCATCACTGCATTGTAGCGCCGAACCTTTCCGGCGCCGGTGCGTTGTTCAATAGGGAGAGAGACGGACGACCGCTCGGGATTTCCAACCGGCCCGTCCGCGGCGGCGGGGAGACGGACCACGACGGGGATGACCTCGGACATCGCGGCGCTCGTGGATCGCTGCCGCCAGGGTGACGCCCTGGCCTGGGAGCAGCTCGTGCGACGCTGCCAGCGGCGGGTGTATGGGATGGCCTATCACTACCTGGGCCGGGTCGAGGATGCGCAAGACATGACACAGGATGTGTTCGTGCGGGTCTACCAACGGTTGGACACCTACCACGGCGACGGATTCATGGCGTGGCTGCTGCGGGTGACCCGCAACCGCTGCATCGACCAGCTTCGCCGCAGCCGGGCGCGTCCTCCGGCCCAGGACGTGCCGGTCGAAAACGACGATTGGACACTGCCTGACAAGGCGCCGGACCCGGAGCAGTCGTGGCTCACCGATACCCGCAAGCGGCTGGTCTACGATGCGCTGCGGCAATTGAGCGGGCGTAGCCGGGAGATGATTCTGCTCAAGGACATTCAGGGACTGCAGTTCACCGAGATCGCCGAGATGCTGGCGCTGCCGGTCGGCACGGTGAAATCGCGGTCGCACCGCGCCCGCATCGAGCTGGCCCGACAGGTGATCACCCTTGACCCGTCGTATGGCGACCCGGTCGCGCGGGTAACATAGCCGATGGATTGCACGCTGTTCACCGAGCGGATCGATGCGCTGCGGGACGGCACCCTGCCGGCTGCGGAGCAGGCGCGCGCCGAGGCCCACCGGGACGAGTGTCCTCAGTGCAGCGAGCTGTATCGGTTGCTGAGCCACGCAGCGGGGCTGGCCGCCAGCGCCCCCCCGCACGACGTGACCGAGGCGATACTCGCCCGAACGAGCGGACCGCCGTGCGACCAGGCGCGGGCGAAACTGGGTGCCCGGGTCGACGGCGCGCTCGCTGCGCTGGACCGGGAGCTGGTGGACGCCCACGTGGACCGCTGCGTTGACTGCGCGGCGCTCCTGCGGGCGCTCGCCTGGCTGCGGGAGGACCTGCCGGCGTTCGCCGAGCTGGCGCCCGACCCCGCGCTGCTGCCCGCGGTGCTTGCCCAGACCGGCGCCGAGACGCGCCGGCCACCCGTGGTGAACAGCCCGCGGCAACCGGCCGGCGTTGGGCGCGGCGCCGCCAGCGCGGGCAACCCCCGAGCACTGTGGGCGATGCTGCACGGCGCCGGGCGGCGGCTGCTGCAACGGCCCCGAATCGCGTGGGAAACGGGATGTGTCGCGGCAGTCGTGGTGTGGCTGCTGGTCGGCGCCGCCTGGTCCCCGCTGCGCACCGTGCCGGTGCAGGCACTCGCGCTCGTCCAGCAGGGCGCATCCGAGACGCACGCCGCCAGCCTCGCCGCGGTCGGGATAGTCAATCGCCGGCTCACCGCGATGAGCACCCGCGCGCGGGGCGTCGATGGCGGCCGGTTCTACGACCGCCTGCTGATGCCCTATCGACGGGCCGCCGCGGCGGCGCCCGATCTGCGCACGCACTGGCGTCAATTCACCACGGCGGTACTCGACCGCGACCTCTTCAGCGGAGTCGACGCGCTGCGAGCGCTGAGCAGCGATGCGGCCGCCATGCTGCGCGGTGTCCTGCGTGGACCCGCACCCGACCCGGCCACAACCACTGACTCCGGGCCGTCCCCGGAGCAAAGGAGCAGATCATGAACGGTGCCGAGGAACATGCCGACGTCGCCACGCGCCCACCGGCGCCGCAACCGCCGACCCCGCCCGCGGCAGCTCCGCCGGCCCCCTCCACGGCTGGCGCGCAGTTCCTGCCTCCCGTGACGGCCGGCCGGACCAGGGGACTGCAGCACAAGTCTCCGGTCGTCGCCTGTCTGTTGTCCCTGATGCCGGGCGTGGGCCAGATCTATGTCGGGTATTACAAGCTCGGTTTCATCCACAACGTCGTCTGGGGCTCGACCATCGCGATTCTGGCGAGTTCCATCAACAACCCGCTGATTCCGATGCTGGGCATCTTTCTGGCGTTCTTCTACATCTACAACATCGTCGACGCGGGTCGCCGGGCCACGCTCTACAACTTGGCGCTCGATGGCCTGGAGGGCATCGAGATGCCGAGCATGAACGTGTCGGCGCCGTCGTTCGGCGGCTCGCTGGCCGGCGGTGTGGCGCTGGTCGGGGTCGGCGCCGTTATTCTGTCGAACACCGCCTTCGGCGCCTCCCTGGACTGGGTCGAGGATTGGTGGCCCGCCGCCCCGATCCTCCTGGGCGTCTATCTGCTCGTCAAGGCGCTCCAGGAGCGCCGCGGGACCGCGGCCGACCCGCCGGCCGGTGACTCTGCGACCAGCGAGTCGGGCACCGCCTCCAGCTTCTGACCGGCGCGGCGCAGGCCGGCGGTCGAACGGGGCGTTGCGGCCCCGGACCGGGGCGGATGTCGTACACTGAGAGGGTCATGGCATCGGCCTCCCACGGACTGCTCGCGAAATACGCCGTGCTCACGCTGCTGGTCGCCGCGTGCGTCACGTTCGTCCTGGACGGGTCGGCGCACGCCCACCCGATGGAGGGTGCCAACGCCGGGTTCGTCCAGTCGGTGGATGGACCCGCCCCCGGCCCGTTCCTGTATCTGGGCGCCAAGCACATGGTGACCGGCTATGACCACCTGCTTTTCCTGGCCGGCGTCATCTTCTTTCTCTACCGGCTGCGGGACGTTGTCCTCTACGTCAGCCTGTTCACGCTGGGTCACAGCCTGACGCTGCTGATCGGGGTGCTCGCCGACATCAGCGTCAACGCCTACGTGATCGACGCCATCATCGGGCTCTCCGTCGTCTACAAGGGGTTCGAGAACATCAACGGCTTCGAGCGGGTCTTTCACGTCAAGCCGAACACCCGCCTGGCGGTGCTGGTGTTCGGGCTCTTCCACGGGCTCGGGCTGGCGACCAAGCTGCAGGAGTTCATGGTGTCGGAGAACGGGCTGGTCGCCAACATCCTCAGCTTCAACGCGGGGGTCGAGATCGGCCAGATTCTGGCGCTGGCCGGGATGGTGGCGGTCCTGGGCTACTGGCGCACGCGACCCAGCTTCCTGTCCTCCAGCTTCGCAACGAACACGGCGCTGATGGCCGGCGGATTCCTGCTGGCGGGTATCCAGATCACCGGCTACGTGCTGTTCTCATGACCGAACCGACCCTCCCGTCACGCCGGAAGATCCTGGCCGCCACGGCCGTGGCGTTCGTCACGGCGGCGGCGCTGCTGTTCGGCGCGATTCTGCCCGCCGAGTACGGCATCGACCCGCTCGGCGCGGGCCGGCTGCTCGGGTTGCTCGCCCTCGGACAGGCGCAGCCGATCAGCATCGAGGACGGCGAGTATCGGGTCGACCGCGCCGAGCTGAGTCTGTACCCCGCCGAGTGGGTCGAGTACTTCTACCGGCTCGACGAGGGCAGCACCATGCTGTTCACCTGGGAGGCGACCGGTCCGGTGACCTACAACTTCCACGCCTCGCCGGACGGCGCCCCGGCCGGCTACGCCGAGAGCTTCGACGCCCGCGACCTGCAGGCAGGACACGGCACCTACACGGCCCCGTTCACCGGCGTCCATGGCTGGTACTGGGAGAACACCGGGACCGAGGAACTCACCCTCACCCTGACCACCGCCGGGTTCTACACCACGGCCGAGGAAGGCCGCGCCCGCGCCGCCGGCTACAAACCGCTGACCGACATTCGGGGCAACAAGATCCCGGTCGCGCCATAGCGAACACCCCCGCTGCGAACCGGACGGGAGCCGTTGAATAGACCAGATTTCAGGTCTATAATCTGGTCCAAGGAGACACCGCCATGACCACTGTCCCGCTGTCAGAGGCCAAGACCCATCTCGCGAAGCTCCTGGCGGACGTGGAGGCGCTCGGCGAGGAGGTGGTCATCACCCGTTCGGGGCGTCCCGCGGGTGTGCTCCTCTCGTTGACTGACTATGAAGGACTGCTCGAAACGCTTGAGATCCTGGCCGACCGGAACCTGGCGGCAGCGATCGAGCAGGGTCTGGCGGAGGCCGCGGCGGGAGAGCTGCTGAGGCACGAGGACGTGTGGGATGACGCGGACCCTCGTCTACACGAGTAGCGCCGGCCGGGCGATCAGAAAGCTCGATCCCGCCGTGCGGCGGCGGATTCTCGCGGCCCTGCTGAAACTCGGCGAGGAGCCCGAACGCGGCAAGCCGCTGAAGCTGACCCTCAAAGGGCTGCGCTCCTGGCGTACAGGAGATTACCGCATCGTCTATCGCGTCATCGAATCACGCATCGAGATTCTCATCGTCGCTATCGGACACCGGCGCGACGTGTATGAGCAGTTGCGGAAGATGCTGGATGCGCTCGCCAAAACATGAGCGGCGTGCCATCCCGCGCGGCCCTTGCGGGCCGCGGTCCGTGCATGCACGCGAAGCAGCGCCGCCAGCGCGGGCGCCGATCGTCAGGGTGTGGTCGGCGGCCGTTGTTGTTCGCGTATCGCCCGGAATTCGCTGGTGGCGCTCCATTCGGGCCACTCGTCGGCGGCGGCGAGCCGGGCGCCCAGGTGGTACATGAACGTCAGATCGTCGAGCGCGCCGGTCAGATCCCAATCCGGCTTCACTTCGTCCGACACGGCGTGGTAGTCGTTGGCGGTGTATTCCTCCCGCTTGCCGAGCCCGTAACCCGGCGGTTTGTCCGGATAGTCGACCCCCGGGTCCGCGTAGAACGCGGGAATGCCGACCCGGGCGAACGAGAAGTGATCCGATCGGTAGTAGAACCCCTTTTCCGGTTCGGGGTCGGGATTGAGCACACGGCCCAGCCGCGCGGCGATCTCGCCCGCCACGTCGTCGAGACCGGACTGACCCATGCCGACGATGGTCAGGTCACGGGTGCGGCCCCACTGATTGAGCACGTCCATGTTCAGGGCGGCCACCGTCCGGGCCGCCGGATACAGCGGCTGTTCGCCGTAGTAGCGTGATCCGAGCAGCCCCTGCTCCTCCGCGGTGACCGCCAGGAACAGCACCGACCGGTGCGGCGCGTCACCCATGGTGAATGCTCGCGCCAATTCGATCAGCGCGGCGGTCCCGGTCGCGTTGTCGGCGGCGCCGTTGTAGATCTGGTCGCCGTCCAGGCTCTCGTCGCGGCCCAGGTGGTCCCAGTGTGCGACATACAGCACCACTTCGTCCGGCGCCCCGGCGCCCGCCAGACGCGCCACCACGTTCTGCGAGTCGATGGTGCGCAGGGTGTTGCGCACCCGGGTGCGGCCGGTCACGCCAAGCGCGACCGGCTGAAAGTCGGCGCCGGCCGCCTTCGCCTTCTCTGCCTCGAAGTCGAGCCCCGCCATCTCGAACAGCGCGGCCGCGGCGTCGCGCTGGATCCACCCCTCGATCGCGGCCCGCCCCATATTGCGGTCGTCAGCCACGAGGTCGAACGACTCGCCGTAGGGGCTGCTGCCGATGACGGCCCAGGGATAGCCGGCCGGACCAGTCTCGTGGATGACCAGCGCCCCGGCCGCCCCCCGCTCGGCCGCGATCTCGTGCTTGTAGGTCCAGCGCCCGTAGTAGGTCATCGCCTCGCCGCCGAACAGGTCGGCGCTGGGGGGATCGTTGACCAGGAATAGCAGGATCTTGCCACTGACGTCGACGTCCTTGAAGTCGTTCCAGTCGTACTCGGGGGCCACGGCGCCGTATCCGACGAACACGAATTCGGCGTCCACGTCCACCTCGTCGACGACCCGCTTGGTGTACGCCACGTAGTCGGCGCCCGGCTCCATCGTGGTCGTGTCGCCGCCGCTGCTCACGGTCAGCATGTCGCCCGCCACCGGCGTGATGCCGACCAGCGGGACGTTCTGCACCCAGGTGCCGTCCGGATTCCCCGGTTCGAGCCCGAGCGCGCTGAACTGCTCGATCAGATACTCGACCGTGCGGGTCTCGCCCGCCGATCCCGGCGCCCGTCCTTCGAATTCGTCGGACGCGAGGCGCTCGATCTCGGCCAGCAGCGTGTCGCTGCCGATCCCGGCGGCGACCGCCGGAGCATCCGGAGCACCCTGGCATGCAGCGAGCATGGCGAGCATGAAGAAACTGCCGGCGAACGTGAACCTGCGCACGTGACGTCCTCCTAGCGGCCGACCTGCCAGAGCAGAAAACTGACCGTGTCGACCATTTCGTCAATCTGCCGAGACACCGGCTGCCCCCCGGAGTGCCCTGCGTCGGTGTGATAACGCAGCAGCACCGGGCTGTCGGCGCCATGCGCCGCCTGCATGAGCGCGGTCATCTTGCGCCCGTGGAGCGGCGCCACCCGGGTGTCTCCGTCTCCGGTGATATAGAGCGTGGCCGGATACGACAAGGTCTCGTCGACGTTGTGATACGGGGAATAGGCGTAGAGGTAGGCGAACTGGTCCGGATCGTCGCTCGACCCGTACTCGGGCACCCAGAAGCTCGCCACCAGGAACTGGTGATAGCGCACCATGTCGAGCAGCGGATAGGTGCAGACGACCGCGCCGAACAGGTCCGGACGCTGGTTCGACACCGCGCCCACGAGCAGCCCCCCGTTGCTGCCGCCCCGGATCGCCAGGTGCCGCGGGCTGGTATAGCCCTCGCCGATCAGGTGCTCGGCCGCCGCGATGAAATCGTCGAAGACCTGCTGCTTGCGTTCGAGCATCCCGTCACGGTGCCAGTCCTCGCCGAATTCCCCGCCGCCGCGGAGGTTGACCTCGGCGAAGACGCCGCCGCGCTCGAGCCATACCGCCGCCAGCGAGGAGAACGCCGGGGTCAGGCTGATATTGAACCCGCCGTACCCCGTCAGCAGCGTCGGGTTGGCGCCGTCGAGCGTGACGTCCGAGCGATGCGTGATGAACATCGGCACGCGCGCGCCGTCCGTGGAGGTGAACCAGGACTGGCTTACCTGGTACGCCCCGGTGTCGATCGGCACGTCGACCCGCGCCCACTCCGTCCGGGCGCCGGTGGCCAGATCGTAGCGGTAGATCGTGTTGGTCCGATGATACGACTGGAAGGTGAAGAAGGCCTCGTCGCTCGTCCAGCGCCCGGAACCGCCGCCGACCGATCCGAGCGTCTCGAAACTGACGTCGCGCAGGTGGGCGCCCGACAGGTCGTGGACGGCGACCCGCGGTTGCACGTCCCGGAGATAGGAGACCGCCAGCCGGCCGCCCAGTCCGCGGGCGTCCTGGATGACAACGTCGTCCCGTTCGGCGATGACCTCTCGCCACTGGTCAACCGCCGGCTGCGCGGGATCGGCCAGCACGACCCGGCGGTTCGGCGCATCGAGATTGGTCGTGATCACCAACTGATCGCCGGCGAACTCGGCCCACGACTCGCTGACGCCATCCTGGATGACGGTGACGAATGGCGTGCCCGCGGTCAGGTCCTTGAGGTGGATTTCGGTCGGTCCGGAGGACCCCTCGATCACGTGCACCAGCAGCCAGCGCCCGTCATCGGAAAGCAGCGAGACCGGAATGTGCCGCAAGGCGTACCCATCGCCGAAGAGCTGCACGTCGTCCGCCGGGTCATCGCCGATGGCGTGATACATGACCCGCGGGGTCACGTCGCCGTACCGCTCGTAGTAGAACCCCGTCTTGTCCGGCGTCAGATTGACGTTGCCGTATCGCGCCGGGGGAAGATGGTCGGCCAGATCTTCACCGCTGTCGACGCCGCGCAGGCGGATCGCGATCTCGTCGACGCCGCCGTCGCGGACGGCGTACACGACGAGCCGGCCGTCGCGAGAGATGTCAAGGAAGCTGACGCTGGTGGTATGGTCCGGGCTCAGCGGATGCGGGTCGATCAGCACCCGGTCCTCGCCGTCGATCCCGTCCCGGACATACAGGATCTGCAGGTCCTGGTCCGGCCCGCGGCGGCTGTGAAAATAGCGCCCGCCCCGTTCGTTCGGCAGGCCGATGGCGTCGACCTCCAGGACCGTCGCCGCCAGCGCGGCCAACTGGTCCCGTCCCGGCAACGCGCCCAGTACGCGGTCGGTGTAGGCGTTCTGCGCGCCTATCCAGTCGCGTGTCTCCGGCGCCTCCTGGTCTTCGAGCCAGCGATAGGGATCCTCGATATCGACGCCGTGCAACGTGTCGACACTCTGGACCATGCGGGTGTCGGGCGGCGCGGGCACGTCGGTTCGTGGTTCCTCCGCGGCGCAGGCGGACAACGCCGCGATCGTCAACAGCGGCAACCACCGCGCCCGCGCGCGGGCTGCTCGCCCGTGGTGAAACCGCGCGGATGCCGCGAGGCTGTCACCAGGGGCTACCCCTACTCGCCCAGCACGCGATTCAGCCATCGCCCGATCTCCTGCACTTCCTCCAGGCAGACCTGGTGCGCCATTGCATACTCGTGCCACTCGACGTCGTATCCCGCGGCATGCAGCAGGTCCGCGCTGTGGCGGCCGACCTCATGCGGCACCATGTCGTCATGCCGCCCATGCGCCAGCAGAATCGCGATCTGCCGGTTGGCCGGACTGGCCTCGGCGGGCAGCGATTCGTGCAGTGGGAGATACCCCGAGAGCCCCAGAACGCCCCCGAGCGGCGAGGGGTATCGCAGACCGGTGAAGAGGGCCATCGCGGCGCCTTGCGAGAACCCGGCCAGCACGATGCGCGAGGACGGCACGCCTCGCTCCACCTCTCGTTCGATCAGCGCTTCGATCGCGCTGGCCGAGCGGCGGATGCCGGACTCGTCCTGCGCCCGCGCGTTGAAACTGACGATGTCGTACCAGGCGCGCATGCGCAGCCCCGCGTTGAGCGTCACCGGGATGATGGGAGCATGGGGAAACAGGTAGCGGATACCTATATCGGGAGACACCCCGAGCTGCGGCGGCAACGATGCGAAGTCGTGTCCGTCCGCGCCCAGTCCATGCAGCCAGATCACGGACGCCCCGATCTCATCCCCCGTCACCTGTTCAATTGTCTCAAGTGTGGATGTCGTGGTAGTCATCGTCGGTACGGCCTGACCGCCCGTGGCGACGGCGCACGGCGGCGTGCGGCCGGTGCCGCGCGCGGCCGGCTACTGCGCCATGGCATACAGGATGAAGTTGATCCCGATCGCGTAGGAGTTGACCGAGAAACGATAGAAGAACTCATAGTCCTCGCCTTCGCGCTCCCACCCGTCGGCGATGTCGGTATTGTGGGTCATCAGCACCATGAGCCGGCCGCGTTCATCGTAGATGCCGCGCACATGGACCTCTTCGCTGTCGCGGCCCCGTTCGGAGGTGCTGGCGCCTCCCACCCGCCGAAAGTGCTGGATTGAGGGGACCTGCGGAACTTCGGAGACGTCGAACATGCCGTGATGAATCGGGTCGGACATCGGGATGTCCACGATCGGGTATTGTCCCGGCGGCAGCACCTTGCCGATCTCGGCCGCCCATTTCTCCCACGCGTACGGTCCCCAGAAGTCGTCGACCCAGAGGAATCCGCCCTTGAGCAGGTACTCGGCAAGCCGGTCGACCTCCTCGGAGAGGAAGAACGCGGTGCCGACATCGGACATGAACAGGAACGGGTAGTTGAAGAGCTGCGGGTCGGTGAGCTGGACGACGATGTGATCGGGACGATCGTAGTCGGTCCAGCCGACCGGCGTATGGGTCAGCTCGGACAACCGGATGGTGAAATTGATGTCGGCGTCAGGATAGTCGGTGAACCAGCCTTGCCCGCCTCGTTCACGGTGCGTGCTCTGGTACAACGCGCGGGTGAACGTGAACAGCCGGTGCGTGGCTACGCCATCGGGAAATCTCGGGGGGGTGCGCCGGCGCCCCCACCACTGCGCCGACGACACCGCGCCGCCGCACACGAGCAGAATCACCACCACGCAGACGATTCGGCGCCAGCCGGGCCGCCGCCCGGTGCTCCAGGTTCCACCAGTACGCATGACTCCGACCGTAACGGGCTCCCGGCATTCCGCAAAAGGGTCTACGTGACCAGGGCGCAGCGCGCCAGCCTGGCGGCACGTGCGCCACAGACCGCTACGGCCGTTCTTCCGAGAGCGACCTGTAGTACTCCTCGATCAATTCGCGGTACTCGGGTGGCACCTCGTCGCCCCCGGCCAGGAACAGATCGTCGCTTTCGCCCTCGAGTTCCCGGCGCAGCTGGTACTCGAACCGTTTCAGACCTTCGATGACATAGGCCTGCAGCCGGGCCAGTTCCTCGGCGTCCTGATAGAGGCGCGGGTCGTCGAGCTGCTGCAGCGCCTCGATGACGTCACCCAGATCGCCCACATCGCCAAAGTTCTCGGCGCGCATCATCCGCTGCAAGTCACGCGCGTCCTCGCCCCGCTGCTGGAACTCGCGCTGCCACTGCCGGACATCCCGGGGGTCGAAGGTCCAGTCGCCCGGGCGGCGGTTCCCCGGACCCCAGCCGCCGAACGGAGCGCCGAACGTGTCGCCGCCCCGGCCATCCGCGGTCTGCCCACCTCGCTGGCCTTGCTGACCCTGCCCACCCTGCTGGCCCTGCTGGCCCTGCTGGCCTTGCTGGCCCTGCTGACCCTGCTGGCCCTGCTGGCCCTGCTGACCCTGCTGGCCTTCCTGCCCCTGCTGGCCCTCTTGGCCTTCCTGCCCCTGTCGGCCACGCTGCTGAATGCGCTGATCGAGCGACTCGAGCCCCCGCATCAGATCGCGGGTCTGATCGAGCGCCTGCTCCTGCACCGATCCCCGCGAGTTGCCCACAGCCTCGGCCGCCTCTTCCAACCGGCGCTCGAGATCCGCGATGTCGCCGGTGATCTCCTCTTCGAACTGGCGGGCGTAGTCCGGCGAACGCGCACGCACCAATCCGCGCGAATACCGGATCTTCTCCTTCAACTGGCTCTCCCGGATGCCGTTCGCCGCCTCTTGCAGCGCCCTGGACGCGTCGCGCTCGTCACGACGGAATTCGGCCGAGGTGGAGTCGAGATCGCGTTCAAGATCCGCCACCTTGGCCTCCATCGCGTCCTTGCGCTCGATCAGTCGGCGGATGCGGTCGATCCGTTCCTGGTCCGGCAGGTCGGCCAGACCGTTCACCTGGTCCGCGATGTCCGACTCCTCCGCCGCCACTTCGGCCGCGCGCCGCTGCGCCTCCTGAATGTCCCGGGACAACCGGCTGCTCTGCTGGTTCTGCAGCGCATTCTCCACCTCGCGCAGCCGGTCGAGCGCCGCGCTCGCCTCGGCGAACCCCTGGTTGTCCGCGTTGGCCGCCGCCTCGCGCATGGTGTCGGCCACCTCTCGCAAGTCTCGGGCCGCTCGCATCAATTGGGGCGACTGCTGCTCTCGCGCCAGCCGCTCGAGCCGCCGCGCGGCCTCTTCCGCCTCTTCGGCGAGGGCCCGCTGCGAGGCGCCGCCGCCAGCCTGCGCGGTCTGTCCGCCCCGCGCCCGGCTGCGCTGCCGTTCTGCTTCCTGCTCCTGCCGGCGCGCCAGCTCTTTCAGGCGCTCCATCAACTCGTCGACCTGATTGTCAGACGCCTGCTGCTCTCCGCGCTGCACCGTTTCATACTGGTTCTGCAGCTTGTCGAGCTCGAGCTCGAACAGATCGGCCAGATCTTCGGCCGAGTTCTGACCGCCGCCCCCCCCGCCGCCGCCGCCCCCTTGCTGCTGCTGGACGCGCACCTCGTCGTACGCCTCTTCAGCCCGCTGAAGCTGCTGCAGCGCACGCTGTTCGGCGGGCAGCGCCGCGTCGACATCCTGCTCCTGGAGCGCCGTCTCGGCCGCCGCCATCTCGGTCGCAGCCAGGGGCAGGATCGCCAGAATCGAGCGGAACGCCGGGTCGGCCGGCATTACCCGGCTGTTCATCCGGCGCAGCAGGGTCTCCACCTGTTCACGCAACCGCCCCTGTGACAACGTCAGGAACACGAGGTTCTCGCGGAAATCCTCGTCGGAGTAGGTGTTCCGGTCACGGATGACGTTGAACGTGGCCGAGATCACCTGCCGCTGCGCTTCCGACAGCGCGCGGGCGTCTCCACCGCCGCCGCCACCGCCCCCCCCGCCGCCACCGCCGCCCTGCGAATCGGCCGCGCGGAAATCTCGCCGGAAGGCCCGGATCTGGACGAAATACAGGTCGCTCTTGACCACCCGATCGGCGCCGGTCTGGTTGTCGCCGGCGCTGCCGTAGTAGGAGATGAAATCGCCCGGCTCGAGCTCGAACTCTTCCAGGAAGAGCGTGTGACCGGCCGACACCTCCTTCAGACCGCCCTCGTCGGAATCGAACAGGCTGACCGTCTCTTCCGGACCGCCGTTGACCGAATAGGTCAGACTGAGTGAGCGCACCCCGAAGTCGTCGTCAGCCCGCGCCTCGAGAAACACCTCTTCGATGGCGTTCGCGTTCGTATCGCGGCCCGGCTTGACGAACATGACCGAGGGTGGTTGATCGGTGAGCACGTCGATCGTGTACTGCGGCGACGCATCCACCCGCTCGCCGGCGGGACCCTCCAGCTCGACCTGATAGAACCCGTCCTCCTCGACGGTGAAGCTGGCGGTCAGCACGCCGTCCTCGCGCAGGGACAGCGCGGTCGCGTTCGCTTCATCGAACACCAGCCGGCCGGCGGGCGTGCTCATCGTCGGGAACACGCTTACGCGCACCTCGGTGCCGCGCAACACGGCGATATCGCCCCCGTCCTGGATCAGGCGAGGCTCGAGCCCCGTATAGGCCGGGAAGTGATACTCGAACTCGAGATGCTCGACATACGGCAGGTCGATGACGTCGAGCGTGAAGGTGTCCGATTGCACCCCGACCGCTTCGATGAAGTAGTCGGTCTCCTCGCGCACGTCGAACAGCACCGCTTCGAACCCGCCGAGCACCGGCGGCTCGCCATCGAACGTTTCCTGCGGCAGCAGCGGCACCCGCTCGTAGGGTGCGCTGTCGCTGCTGCGCATGAACAGGTTCACGTCGTTGGTCTCGAACCCGTCCAGCACGGCGGTGACGGTGAGGTCCGAGCCGCGGGCGATGGTGGCGTCGCCCGGCTGGACATCGATGTGATACGGACTCGCGGCCTCGAGGCTGCCGGTCGGGGTGATCAGCGCCGACGCGCCGTCACGCAGATACGACGGCCCGAGAATGAATGCCAGCAGGGCGACCGCCGCGACCACCGCCAGATAGCTCGACGACCGCCGGATCTTCTCCCGTTCGACCGCCGACCCCATGTCCAGCGCCCGACAGCGCTCGACCGCCGACTGGATGAGCCGATCGACCAGCGCCGGCGAGTAGTCCGGGCTGTCCGGCCGCGCGCCGCGTTTCGCTTCCTCGAGCGCGCTGAGCACCTCTGCCTGCAGCGACGGATCGTGCTCTTCAAGGTAGAGCGCCACCTGCTCGTCGGCGACCGCGCGGGTGAGCGGCCTGACCAGATACCACCAGGCCAATCCGCCGATCGCGAGATACGTAAGCACCCGGAACGCGACGACCGAACCGGCGGAGAACCTGAAGACCTCGAGTCCATACGAGGAGATGAGGAACGCGCCCAGTCCGGCCGCCAGCAGCACCGCGATGCCGCGCAGCGCGATACGCAGGCGCCAGCGGTTCCGAACGCGCCGGATGACGTCAACGAGATCCTGCCGACCGTCTGATGCCCAGGACGTGCTCAACATGGTTGGCCTCTCTTTACCGGAACTGGCCCCATCATAACAGCCCGAGGTGATAGTTCCCCCGCATTCGACCGACGCCGCGTCCGTCAGTCCGTGTCGAGCTCCGTTCGGGACAACCGATTCGAGATTACCGTCTCGGCCGCCAGGAACCCGAGTGCGCCGACGAGCAGATACCACCACACCGTCTGGCGGCGTTCGAGGTCTTCCGGTCGAAACTCGCGCTCGGCGGCGACCGACCGATCGCCGCCGGCGCGACCGGTGGCCATCGCCACCAGTTCTTCCGGATCGATACGTTCGAGATTCGACTCGCTCAGATCGACGTTGACCGCCACCATGACCGGCGGGGCCTCGGAACCGGTGTCGCGCACTTCGTAGAAGCCCTGATCGCTCAACTCGATGAAGCCCGGCCGGCCGTAGCGGCCGATCTCGACCCGATCTTCGGACGGGTCACGCACCACGAGATTGGGGCTCAGGGCGTCGAGCCCCGAGGCGCCGGGGTATTCCGCCAGGTCGAGCACCTGCCCGGCCGTCAGATACGGCGTCGGCGCGGCGTAGCCCGCGAGGTACTCCACGACCTTGTG
Source organism: Vicinamibacterales bacterium (assembly GCA_965220695.1). Classification (GTDB taxonomy): domain Bacteria; phylum Acidobacteriota; class Vicinamibacteria; order Vicinamibacterales; family UBA8438; genus UBA9620. The sequence goes on from OZ244838.1 coordinate 4,309,186, forward strand.
GGCGAACGGCAGATAGGTCGCCTTGACCGCGAAATCGTTCCAGAAATTGTCAATGGTCGACGTCCAGATCAGCACCGTCCCGTCACCGACCGGATGTTCGGCCAGCGCCGGCGCGCCGTTGTCGAACCTGGCGAGCACGCTCGTCTCGGGGGTCACCGCGAGCGGGCGGTAGCGGAAGAACCGAGGCGCGGTGAGATCGCCGCTGCGGGGCGCGCCGAACACGCCGAACACCGGATGACTGTAGTCGACGAAGCCGATCGCACCGCCCCGGCCGTCGCGGTCGGCCGGCGCGTCGATTGGCCCCGGCAGCAGCGCGAGGTTGTCGCCGGGCCAGCGCACCCGTTCCCCCAACGCAATCCACAAGCCGCCGCCCGCTTCGACGAACCGGGTGATCGCCGCCCCGATCGGGCCGTCCGGCAGCCCGACGTCGTTCAACACGATCACGGCCGCCGCGGCCACGTCGGCCGAGGTCACCTGATCGACCGACCGCACCGTGAGTTCGAACGCCGGGCTCGTGCCGATGGCCAGCGCACGCTGCAGATAGAGGTTGGCGGCGCCCGCCCCGGGGCTCCCGATCAGCAGCACCGGCACGAGGTCGCCGGGCGCCACCGTGAAGTGGAAGACATCGTCATGCGGCAACGCGTCCGCCGCGGCGCGCACCGACACCGGCATCGCCGTCTCTTCGAGGGTGAACGGCGAGAACGTCACCGTCGCGGGGCTGTTGGGCTCGAGCGTGACCGTCAGCGACTCGAGCTCGCGCGCGTTGAGCTCCAGCGACACGCGCAGGTCGTCCACGCTCTCGTTCCCGCGATTCGCGAGCCGCGCGGTCACCGCCGCCCGCTCGCGTCCGGAAAACAGGTCGCGCTGCACCGACGCCCCGGCGACGCTCACGTTGGCGATCGCGTCGTCCTCCGACACCGGGATCGGGATCAGCACCGTGCCGGGCGGCAGCAAGGTATTCGACGCGCTATCGACGCCTGTCCGCTGGAAATCGCTGATGAGCGCCACCTCCAGCAGCGGCTGATCGGAGTCCTCGAGAATGCCCTGGGCCAGTTGCAGGGCGGGGCCGTACCGCGTCGTTCCGGCGCCGAGTTCGGCGGCGTCGATCGCCGCCAACTGGCTGGCCCGGTCGGTCGTCGACCGGGCGCCCGACTCTGCCCCGCTGTCGAAGAAGATGACCGTGGCCTGATCGTCCGCCGCCAGATCGCGCACGACGTCGCGCGCCGCGTCACGCGCCCGCTCCCACCCGCCGTCATAGCCCATGCTGTACGAACGGTCGACCAGAATCACCACTTCGCGCGACCCGCCGCCCACCGCCGCCAGCGCCGCCGAACGGAAGAACGGGCGCGTGAACGCCGCGACCAGCAGCGCCAGCGCGGCGCACCGCAGCAGCAGCAGCAACCAGTGTCTGATGCGCTGCCGCCGCAACGAGTGGAACGGAATCTTGCGGACGAACATCAGCGAGGGAAACTCGATGACCTCGGTGCGCTGGCGCTGGATCATGTGAATCAGCACCGGCACGCTGAGCGCCGCGAGCGCCGCGAAGAACAACGGGGCGAGAAAGGACATCACCGCACCTTCGTCATCTTGTGGCGCATCGCCAGATACTTGAACAGCGCGTGGTCCAGCGGCACCTTCGTGTTCAGGAAGGCGTAGTCGATCCGGTTCTGGCTGGAGAGCTGGCCGAGCGCCAGGATGTGCTCCTGGACCAGCGCCCGATACTGCTCGCGCAGCTTGTCCGGGACGACCGGCATCTTCCGCCCGGTCTCCAGGTCCTGAAAGCTGGTCGAGTCGTCGTAGGGAAAGTCCACCTCGGCCGGGTCGAGGACGTGAAACATGATCACGTCGTTGCCGGCAAACCGCAGCGGCTTGACCGCGTCGAGGATCTTTTCAGGCTCGTCGTAGAAATCGGAAATGATCACCAGGATGCTGCGCCGCTTGAAGTACTCGACCGCCTTGTACAGCGGAGGCCCCAGCGCTCCCGGTCGGCCGGCGTTCATGCGGTCGAGGGTGTGCAGCGTCACGTCGAAGTGCTTCGCCGACGGCGGCACCCGCTCGACGATATCGTCATCGAACGTCACGATGCCGACCCGGTCGCGCTGCTTGGTGCTGAGATAGCTCAGACAGGCGGCCAGAAACCGCCCGTAGTCGAGCTTCGTGATTCCTCGACTGCCGAAGCTCATCGATTTCGACACGTCGAACAGCACGGAGAAGTTGGTGTTGGTGTCCGCTTCGAACTGCTTGACGTAATACCGGTCGGTTCTCGCGAACAGGCGCCAGTCGATGCGCCGGATATCGTCGCCCGGCATGTACCCGCGATGTTCGGCGAAGTCGATGGATACGCCGAGATACGGCGCCTTGTGCAACCCGTTGATGAACCCCTCCACCACGAACCTCGCCGCCAACTCCAGGCTGCCGATGCGGGCCAGCACCTTGGGGTCGATGAAACGTGCGCCGGGCGAAATGGTCGCGGCGGTCGTCATGGGCAGTGGGCTACATCCGCGACACCGGCACCGGCACGATGTCGAGCAGTTGGTCGATGAGCTGGTCCGACGTGATGCCTTCCGATTCGGCGTGGAAGTTGAGCAGAATGCGGTGACGCATCACCGGGTGCGCCAGCGCGCGAATGTCCTCGAAACTGACGTGATATCGCCCCTGGGTCAGCGCACGCGCCTTCCCGCCGAGAATCAGATACTGCGCCGCGCGGACACTGGCGCCGTACGCGATCCATTTCCTGGTGAAATCCGGCGCGCCGTCCCCTTTCAGCCGGCTGGTGCGCACCACGTTCAGGGCGTACCGCATGACCATTTCCGATACCGGCACCCGGCGCACCAGTTGCTGGAACTCGACCAGATCGTCGCCCGAGACGGCATGCTTGTATTCGGGCTGCGCGATGCCGGTCGTCGTCCGCACGACCTCCAGTTCTTCGTGCTCGGGTGGATGCTCGATGATGATGTGGAACATGAAACGGTCGAGCTGGGCTTCCGGCAGCGGATAGGTGCCTTCGAGCTCGATCGGGTTCTGCGTGGCGAAGACGAAGAAGGGTTCCTTCAGCGTGTAGGTGCGGCCCTGCACGGTGACCCGATGCTCCTGCATCGCTTCGAGCAGCGCCGACTGGGTCTTCGGCGGGGTCCGGTTGATCTCGTCCGCCAGCAGGATGTTCGTGAACACCGGTCCGGGAGCGAAGACCATCTTCCGGCCGCCGGTCTCGGCGTCCTCCTGGATGATGTCGGTCCCGGTGATGTCGGACGGCATCAGGTCCGGCGTGAACTGGATGCGACCGAAATTGAGGTCGAGCACCTGCGCCATCGTCTGGATGAGCAGTGTCTTGGCCAGCCCCGGCACGCCGATGATGAGGCTGTTGCCGCCCACGAACAGGGTCAGCAACGTTTCGTCGATGACCTGCTGCTGCCCGATGATCGTCTTGCGCAACTCCGTGAGGATCTGCTCGCGTCCAGCCTTCATGCGGTCGGCCAGCGCAATGTCGTCGGGGCTCTCCAGGTTGGTCGGTTGATCGGCGAATGCGTCCACGATCTCTCCTCATCGGTCGGCCGGAGGCGGCGTTCAGCCTCCGGCGCGGGTCCTGGTCAATGCGTCATCGCGTACATGATGTAGTTCACGCCGAGCTTGAAGGCTTCGTTCGACAGATCGATCGAAATCCAGCCTGTCATCGAGAACTCCCAGGCTTCGCCGATGTCGTTGTTGTGGTTCGCCACCGCGATCAGCCGGTCCCGCGGGTCGTTGTGCTCGAACAACCCGAAGAAGATCGGGATGTCCCCGGGATACACCTCGTCGTACTCCAGCGCGTCGATGTCGAAGAACGAGTGATACACCGGATGCGTGGCGTCGAGCTGGATCCAGTTCAGATCCGGCAGCACCTTCTTCATCTGGGTCTCGAGGTTGTACCAGTGGGCATCCCCGTGGAAGTCGTCGAAGATCAGAAACCCACCCTTGAGCAGATAGTTCCGCAGTCCGGTGGCCTCGGCGTCGGAGAGCGTCCAATATCCCGGCTCCGACATGTAGGCGAACGGGTACTTGAACAGGCTGGGATCGTCGAGCGTCAGAATGGTGCCCCCGTCCCGTCCGAGATAGGGATCGATGTACGTGACGTCGTCCAGGATCATCATCAGGTTCTGCTCGGCGCGGGGATAATCGTGAGCCCACGGCAGATCCTGACGATAGAAGAAGCCTCCGCCGGCGTAGCCGTCGGCGTATCTGAGGCGCGCAAAGACGAATCGACCGTCGAACGTCGCCGGACCGGAGACCGGCGCCGGGTCGGCGGCGCCGCCGACCGCGGCGGCCGCACCGCCCGCCAGCAGCAGCGCAAGCGCCAGTGCACCGGCGAGCTGCCCGCGTCTCGTGGCTGCCCCGGTCACCGCGGTTCCCCCTGTTCCTCGCCCTCCAGGGTGCTGATTTCGCGGCTCTTCAGCGCCATCGCCAGGAGCAACTGCTCCAGTTGCTCCTGATACAGCGCGGCGTCGAGGCCGCCGCGGATCGCCTGCAACGCTTCGATCTGTTCCTGGATCTCGAGCCGCTCCAGGTAGAGCGCGCGCAGCGCCGGGTCCTCTGGCAACGCCGCCAGCCCGGCGCCCTCGCCGGACGTGATGAACAGGGTGCGGGCCAACGCGCCGTCGGTGGTCAGCGGGTCCGGTTCCCGGGCCCCTTCACCGTCGCCGTTGTCGTCAAGCAGCGCGTGCTCGGTTTGCAACCGACCGTCCGCTTCGTAGGAGCGGGCCACCTGCGCCGTCGCGTACTCGAACGCCTCGAGCACCGACACCCGTCCATCCCTGTTCTGATCGGACTCTTCTTCACCCTCCGCGAAGGCCGCGACGAAAAAGCCGCCGAACACCGTCTCGTTCCATTGACCGCTGCTGCGCGTCGCCGTCACGACCGTGCGGCGGTCGCCCGACAGCGCCTGGATGAAACCGCCGCTCGAGGTGGCGGTGTTGACGAAGGTCACCTGCTGGGACGCGAACGGCTCGAGCAGCAGGGCGTAGTCTGTCGCCGTCAGGTCCCGCCCCGGCAGGTTGAACCGGGATTCGCCGCTGTTGTGGCTCCCGTGACCGATCAGCAGCGCCAGCACGTGATCGTTCGGCACGGCGCGCTCGGCGATGTCCCGAAACGCCTGCTCGACGTTCTCGCGAGTCGCGCGTCCGTCGATCCGATCCGGGTCGACCTCGACTTGTTCGGCCAGGTAGATGACCTGCTCCGCCGGCACCCGGTAGCGGTCGACCGCCGCGTCGATGAACGTCGCCGCCCAGGTGTGGAACTGTTCGGCATAGGCCGGATCCCCGCTCAGCCCGGTCAACACGAGGATATGCGTCTCCTGCGCCGCGGCCGGCGCGGCCGCCAGCGCCGTCAGGACAAGCGCGCCGAGCAGACGATGCCCGCGGTGTTTCACGCCAGCCCCCGCGAGCGGCGATAGCCCCATTCGCCGAGCACCAGCACCAGGAACAGGAACAGGAACGCAGGCATGTCCCACAGGTCACGCTCTTCGACCACCGTGACCCCGCCTCCCACCGTCTGGATGTCGTCGACCAGCGAGTCGACGGCGTCGGCAGTGTAGTACCGGCCGCCGGTGTCCTCCGCCACGCGCTCGAGCAGCGGCTCCCGCAGGGTCGAGTCGTAGTACTCGGAGTCACTCGGCGCCACGCGGAGATACGCGGTGTCGCTGCCGAGCAGCTCGCCGTCACCCGTGGCTTCCACCCGCACTTCGTACAGGCCCTCCTTGCGCGGCGCGAAATTGGCGGCGTACTCTCCGTCGCGATCGGCGGTCCAGTCCATTCGCACTTCGGTCAACTCGTCGTCCGGATCAGTAATCCAGGCCGACACCTGGCTGTTGTTGATTTCTTCGTAGTTCGCGTCGTCCACCTCGGCCCGAAACTGGATCGACTCGTCCAGCTCCACGCGATCCTTCGGCAGATCGGCGACGACCTGATCAGGCACGCCTTCGACCAGCCAGCGCAGCAGACGGCGCCAGAGCGTCTCGTGCGTCTGATCTTCGACGGGGATGTCGAAGTGCATCTGCCACATCCATGAATCCTGCACCGGGAACGCCAGCGCCTTGCCGGCGCCATAGCGCTGGAACGCGAGCACCACCAGCGACTCGTCGCCGCTGGTCAGCAGCGCGGTCGCGCCCGGCTTCAATTCGCGAATCTCGTTCACCATGGTGATCGGTGGCAGCTCGAGCCAGCGCTCGCCCGACGCCTCTTCGGTGTCGGCGATCTGCGTGGCGGGGTGCGTCGCCCCGGCCCGGGTCGGCCGTACGTCGGTCTCGAGGAAGAAGCTCGCCTCGCCCTCACCGGCGCGCTCGTCGAGTACGACCGGCAGGATGTCGGCCACCGGCGTGCCCGCGTATCCGCCCTCGGCATACGCCCGCTGTCCGCCGAGCATCACGAACCCGCCGCCGCGTTCACTGACGAAGTCGGCGATCATCCGCAACTGGTCCGGGGTGAAGTAGTTCGCCTCGATACTCCCCAGAATGAGCGCTCGATACTGGAACAGCTCTTCGCGGGTCCGGGGAAAACCGCCCACCAGATCGTCGGCATCCTCGACCCCGGTCCGCATGAACTTGTTCTCGGCGGTCCGTTGGAGCACGGCGACCTGCAGATTCTCGTCATCGGCGACCGCGCGCCCGAGGAACTTGCGCTCCCAGCGCGGCTCACCCTCGAAATAGAGGATCTTCTCGCGGGTGTCCTCGACCATGATCAGCACGTGCCGCTCGTTGTTCTGGATGACCATCTCGTCCGGTCGAGGGGCCACGCGGAAACTGAACAGCCGCGGACCCGCGTCCGCGGCCGCGAACCGCACGCGCACCGTCGTCGGTTCACCGTCGGCCGGCAGCGTCACCGATTGCTCGGCCACAATCCGCCCCTCGTCCTCCACCTGCAGGCTGACCGTCTCGCCCCGATAACCGTTCTGCGTCACCACGACGTCGACCACCAGCGCGGCGTCTTTCAGCACCGCGCGCGGAGTATCGACGCGGCTCAACTGGATGTCCTGCGTGTATTCTTCGCGGCCGAGACCGACCGTGAACACCGGGATGCCGGCGGCTTCGAGCGGCAGCAAGGCGTCGGCGACCGGCTCGCTGGCGTTGTCGGCGCCGTCGCTCAACACGACCAGACCCGAAAGCGGCACACCGTCCAGCTCTTCGTGGGCGCGAGTCAGCGCCTGCCCGAGATGCGTCTCCGTGCCGTTGAAGGTCAGCTCATCGACCGAACCGATACGGTCGGTCGCCGATGAGAAGCCGAACAGCCGCAGCGCGAAACGGTCGGCCAGCGCGGCCAGCAGCGGCGGCTCCTCGCCCCCGAACTGCTGCGTGATGAAGTCGGCGCGGGTCTCGCCGTCCCGATCGGCGATGCCCATGCTGCGCGAATCGTCGATCAGCACGCCCAGGAAGTTCTGCTGCGGGACCACCTGCGAGAGCACGAGCACCGGACGCAGGAGGCAGGCCAGCGCGAGCGCCAGAATTGCGAAGCGGACACCGATCAGCACCGCGCGGTCCAGCGGCCGGCTGTTGGCGCGCACTCCCAGATAGGTGCGCCAGGTGACGACGCCAATCGCCACCACCGCCAGCGCCATGAACCAGGTCGCGGTCGTGGGCCGGAAGGCCAGCGTGCCCTCGTCGAAGACGATCGGCCGGTACTTGAAAAAGAACTCGAAGAGCGTTTCGAACATCTCTGAAGACACGATCGGGCCGCCAGCGCCGCGAGCACGCGGGGCGTACGCCCCGCTCGCGATCACCTCGGCCCGACTCCTCTAACCCCGTAGCACGATCCGGCGCGGCGCCGACACCCCGGCGGATCGACCTCGTTCTAGTGACTCATCGCATAAACAATGATGTTAACGGTAATCTCGATCGCGAAGGTAGAGTATCGCAACGGATAGGCCGGACTCTCGGCCCACTCCCAGGCATCGCCGATATCGGTGTTCCAGTTGATGATCACCATCAACCGCCCCTCCGTATCGAAGATGCCCTTGACCTGCGGCACGTAACCGTCCTGCTCCCACGTCCGTCCCCCTCGCGTGTTGCCGAACGCCGGAACCTGGACGAGTTCCTCGATGTTATAGACGGTATTGAAGATCGGATGGTCGAGAGGAATGTCGACAATCGGGTATTCCGGCAGCACGCGTTTGATCTCGGCCTCGAAGTTCTGCCACTCCCAGGTGCCCCAGAAATCGTCGATCATCAGGAAGCCGCCGGCCAGCAGGTAGTCGCGGAGCCCCTTGACCTCCGGTTCCGTCATGTACATGTACCCGACCTCCAGCGCGTAGAGGAACGGGAACCGCCGCACGTTGGGATCGTCGAGCTGCACTGCATTCTCCAGCTCGTACGCATCCAAGTCGATCAGACGGTTGAGGATGGTCAGGAACTGACGATCGGCCTTGGGATAATCGGTGGCCCAGGAGCCCCCGCCGTAGCGGCGCCCGCCGCCGCTGTAGATGGCGCGGGTGAAGAAGAACTCGCGGGCGTTGGCGCTTGGATTCCTGAGCGTCGGTCTGACGTCGGCGCGCCGGAAGATCGACTGTGCCTGCGCGGCCGGTTCCGCGACCCGGCGCGCCACGACCGGCGCCGGACGCTCGCCGGCCCACAGCCCTCCCAACCCGACACCGGCGAGTGTCGCAGCGATCACCGCCGCGCGTACGGGATACGGTGGCCGCAAGCACCTGCTCCAGAGATTCGGCCCGCAGTCTGCGGGCCGGTGGTACGCCGTTAGCAGCAGCGACTAGGGGTCAGCCGGACATCTCCTCGGAGGGATCCGCCGCCAACCCCGCCGCAGCATAGCATAGCCGATCGGAGCCCCTCGCCGGTGGAATCTGCGGGGCCGCTCAATTCGCCGGCGCCGGGTCTGTCCCGCCGTCCGCGCACCGCGAGCCGGCGCGAATGGCGGCAACGAGACGCCAGATGTCGTCGTCGGGCAGTATCCCGCCGAAACCCTGCATCCTGGTGTCCGGCACCCCGTCGCGGATCACGGCGTACAGGTCGGCGTCGTTGTCCCCGGCGCCGCCGTGCCACCACTCGCAATCGAAGAGATCGGGCGCGTCGGTCGTCTCGCCCTCCACCGTCGCATGGCAGTACCCGCCGCAGACCGCTTCGAGCAGGCTGCGACCCTCCGCGATCGCCGCACTGTTCCCCGCGAACGGATTCCCGGCGCGCTCGCCAGGCTGCGCCAGGACACTGCCGGCAAACGCCAGCACCACCGCGGCGGTCCCCGCCGTACGCGTCACGATTCCCCCAGCGCGAACACGAGCAGCGCGCTGCCGAGCGGCACCTCGGGCGGATTGCCGCTGACCTGCTGCACGACCCCGCCGCCGCCGGACCCGACGGCCAGATAGACGACGCCGTCCAGCTCGTAGGCCACGGGGTGGCTGCGGATACCGGACCCGGTCTGCACCCGCCACACCTCGTCGCCGGTCCGGGCATCGAACCCGAGAATGTCGCCGCCGGCGTTGCCGGTCACCACCAACCCGCCCGCGGTGCTCAGCACGCCGGCCATCATCGGATACGGATCGCGGTACTGCCACCGGATCTCGCCGGTCGCCAGATCGATCGCGCTGAGGTGGCCGTACGCATCGCCGGAGTTGTTGTCCACCTGTATCGGCGACCCCCCGAAGAACGGGATGCCCGGCCGCAGGACCGCCGGCGCCTTGCGGAACATCATGCAACTCTCGATGACCGGCACGAACGCCAGACCGAGATCGGGATTGACGGCCCCGGCGTAGGCGGCGTTGTTGCCGCCGGCGAGACCGGGACACACCCGCACCTCGGGATTCTCGGACGGCATCGTGGCGGGGTCGACCGCCGGCCGGCCGCCGGGGCCGACGGTGCCCCAGTTGAGCTGGTCGGTATATTGCGTCGCCCGCAGGAAGCGGCCGTCCCGGCGATCGAGCAGATAGAGATACCCGTTGCGGTTGGCCTGGGCCAGGACCGGCACGGTCGCGCCGTCGATCGCGACGTCGACCACCCAGATCTCCGAATTGCCGTCGTAGTCCCAGACGTCGTGGGGAGTGAACTGGAAGTGCCACTTGCGCTCGCCGGTCGCGGGGTCGACCGCCAGCACCGAGTCGCTGTAGAGGTTGTCCCCCAGTCGATCGTCGCCGTTCCAGTCGGGACTGGGGTTGCCGGTCGTCCAGAACAAGGTGTCGGTCTGCGGGTCATAGCTGCCGGTCGACCAGGTCGCGCCTCCGCCGTGCAGGTACGAATCGCCGGCCCAGGTCTCGACCCCCGCCTCGCCCGCCGCCGGAATCGTGTAGTGCCGCCAGCGGCGCTCGCCCGTCCGCACGTCGTAGCCGTCAAAGTACCCACGCACGCCGTACTCGCCGCCGCCCACGCCGATAACCAGCACGTCGCCCACCACGAGCGGCGCCGACGTGGCGCTGAACCCGGCCGCGTAGTCGTCGATCACCGTCTCCCAGACGATCTGACCGGTCTTGCGGCCGAGCGCGACGACTTTGGCGTCGAGCGTCGCCATCACCACCACGTCGCCCGCGATCGCCACGCCCCGGTTGGCCGGCCCGCAGCACAGCCGCAGGTCGTCGGGCAGTGGATGGTCGTAGCGCCAGTGCAGCGCGCCGGTCGCGGCGTCGAGCGCCAGCAGCCGGTTGCTGGCCGAGGTCAGATAGAGAATGCCGTCGTAGACGACCGGCGATGCCTCGAGCTGTCCGGGGACGCCGGTCTGGGCCATCCACGCCAGCTTCAGATCAGCGGCCGCCAAGGGGGTCAGCCGCTCGATCGGGCTGTGCCGCCAGCTCTGGTAGTTGCCGCCGAAGTGCAGCCACGCGGCCGGGTCGGAGGGCGCCGTGCGCAGCGCCTGGTCATCGACCGGCGGCGCACCGCGGCCGATGTCCGCGTCGGTGGTCCAGTGGTTGCGATTCGGACGCTGCGCCTCGACCGGAACGGCCGATAGCACCGGCAGCGCCAGGGCGACCAGGGCTGCCAGCAGTCCGCGGCAAGGGTCACGCCGACAACGAGCGGATGGGATGATCATTGCGTCGATTGTAGCAGCCCCGCTGGACCGTGCCCGCAGGGGGTGTCTGCGCCGGAGCACGCTGGAGGCGCCGGCGGCGGGGCGGACGCACGGCGGAGGCAGCGCCGGCCGAACCGCAACGCGCGGCACTCACGGCCATCGCGGGTCGCCTGCCAGCCTGTGGTAAAACCCCGCGTCGCACCGAGATCGGTCAGGCACCCGGCTGACAAGGCGTGACGAGGGAGAATATTGGGCATATTCGACCGAGGATATAAGCGGATCGGCGGCTTTCAACGCCGATCCGCCGGCCGTTGCGCAGTTCAGGCGGGATGCATGGCCGGTCGAATGCAGCGGGGCTTTTACCACAGGCTGCTATTCGACGAAGCGGACCTCGAACATCTTCGGCCACCATTTGCCGGTGATGTAGAAGGTGTCCGCGTTCGGGTCGTACGCGATGCCGTTGAGCACCTCGGCGCCGATGAGATCGGCGCCCTGCAGCAACCCCGCGGCGTCGATGTAATCGGTGACCCCGCCGTCGGCCGGATCGATGCGCACGATGTAGTCCTCTTCCCAGACGTTCGCGTAAACCGCGCCGTCGACGCACTCGAGCTCGTTGAGCTCATACACGGGCTGACCGCGCATTCGCACCGCCTGTCCTCCGGTCGGCTCGAACGTCACAGGATCCCGAAAGGTCAGGCGGTCGCTGCCGTCGCTCATGACCAGCCGTTCGCCATCGAAACAGAGACCCCAGCCTTCGCCCTGATACCGGAAGGTGTCGAGCTCTTCGAACGAATCACGGTCATAGACGTACGCCCGCTGCGCCCGCCAGGTCAGCATGATGAAGCGGCGATCGACCAGCGCCAGACCCTCGCCGAAGTATTGCGGGTGGGTATCGATACGCTGTTCCACCGCGCCGGTGCGCGGGTCCAGACGGCGGAGCGTCGATTCGCCCGTGCGGCCGGTGCTCTCGAACAGGTGGCCGTTCCACCAGACGAGCCCCTGCGTGTAGGCGTCGCGCTCGTGTGCGAGTTCGCGCAACACCTCGACCCTCAGGTTGCGGACCGCCTGCGGCCGGCCTGTGCCGGCGAGCGGCGGCGCAGGCGCCGACCCGGCGGCAGGCGATGCCTGCGACGTGCGCGCCGGACGGAGCATCAGCGCAGCGGCGAGCGCCGCCAGGACCACGGCCGCCACCCCAATCCACCGGCGCGCCGCCGGCGCCGCCGGGCGCCGCCGGACCGACGGCCTCCGGTTCAGTCCGCGTGTCGTTCGTCGCGTGCGACCCAACATCCGCTCCAGTTGCCGAGTTTGGATTATATGACGCGTCGGCGGGCGCCGGACACCGGCGGGCCGCCGCCCGGAGCACGGGACTGATATGATGATGCGGCGTTCACCACAATGAGGACATTGCCATGCGTCACCTGCCCGGTTCACGAACTCTGATGCTCGGTTTGGCCTGCCTGCTGGCGGCGTCCGCCGCCACCGCGCAGGACGGCGTCGTCACCCGCGGCGCCGCCATCGGACACTCGCCGGTGGTCAACCTGACCGACGCGCTGCGCTCGATCGACACCTACGCCCGGCAGACGGTCATTGTGGAAGGTGCGGTCACCAAGGTGTGCGCCGTGAAAGGCTGCTGGCTCGAGCTGGTCCCCGACGGACAGGCCCGGGGCATCCGGGTCACGTTCAAGGACTACGCCTTCTTCGTGCCGACCGATTCACAGGGGACCAGCGCGCGCCTCGAGGGCCTGTTCGAGACCAACGTCTTCTCCACGAAAGACGCCGACCACCTGATCGCCGAGGGGGTCGCCTTGACCCGGAATTCCGACGGGACCGCCACCGAGGTCAGCTTCGTGGCGCAGGGCGTCGAGTTGCGACGCTAGCGGCACAGCCCGGGCCACCTCGCCGGTGGCGGGTGCCTCCATGTGCGCGTCCATCCGCACCTGCCGGCGGCCCATGCCGCGTGGCGGCCACGCGGCCACACTGCGGAACCGGCGCGCCCTGCGACGCGTATCAAGCTAGTGACTGAAGGAGCCTGCAGGATGACGTGCCACCGCTGCGCGGCAGAGATCGCTGAGGACACGGCCTATTGCGTCCACTGTGGAGCAGCCCAGCGCCATGGTGACGGTGCACGACATCGCACGCGTCTCGAGCGGTCCCGCTCGGAACGCCAGATCGCCGGCGTCTGTGGTGGCCTGGGCCTGTATCTCGGACTCGACCCGGTCCTCGTCCGCGTGGTGTGGATCGTGTTGAGCGTCGTCCCCGGCGCGGTGCTCCTGGGTCTCATCGCCTATGCCGCAGCATGGGTGATCATTCCCGAAGAAACGCACGCCGGCCCGGCGCGGTCCAGACGCCGGCTGACCCGGTCGGCCACCGACGCGAAGCTGGCCGGTGTCTGTGGCGGCCTGGCCAACTACTTCGATGTGGATGCGACGCCGATCCGTGTGCTATGGGCCGTGCTGACGATCGTGCCCGGCGTCATCGTCGGCGGCATCATCGTGTATGTCTTGGCGTGGCTCGTGATGCCGCCGGCGGCACCGATGCCAGCTCCACCGGCGCCAGCTCCACCGGCGCCGCCGGCCGAAGCGGCGGAACCGCTGTAGGGGCAACCCTTGTGGTTGCCCTGTTCGTCTTTTGCCACGGGCTGGCAGCCCGTGGCAAAAGCCCTGCTGCATTCAATCGGCGCTGCATCCCGCTGAGCGGCGTTGTTCATCGGTCAAATACTGCCGGTATTTTCCCTCTTCTCGCCTTGCTCAGCGGGCGCATCGCCGATCTCGGTGCAACGCAGGGTTCTACCACGGGCTGCTGGGCCCTCCGGCGCTACGCGTCATCCACCCGGCACGCCCCCCGCATGTTGATCCTGCCCACGTAGGTATCGCTGTCGAGCCCGGCCACCGCGTTGAACCGCGCCGCCAGACAGCCGGCGAGTTCCGCCGCGTGATCGTCGCTGGCCGCGAACGCGAACACGGACGGGCCCGACCCCGACAACGAGCACCCGAGCGCGCCGGCGTCGAGCGCAGCCTGCTTCGCTTCGGCGAACCCGGGCACGAGCGGCGCGCGAATCGGCTCGACGAGGGCATCGCTGATGGCCCGACCGAAGAGGTCGAGATCGCCGCGATGCAGCGCCGTGACCAGCGCACCGAGTTGGCCCAGATTGGCGACGGCCTGCGCGATCTCGAACCGGCGCTCAGCCACCAGCCGTCGCGCCTCGGCCGTCACCACCGCCGTGTGGGGGTGCACGACCGCGACGCGCAGCGCCTCGGGCACCGGCAACGACAGCAGCTCCAGCGGGGCGAGGGTACGTATCAGGATGATGCCGCCCGTGACGCAGGGGGCGACGTTATCGGCATGCAGACCGCCGGAAACCGCCCGTTCGCCCTCCAGCGCGGACGCGATGAGCTGGCCGCGGTCGAGTGCGCCGCCCAGGAGTTCGTTCACCGCCAGCGCCCCGCCGACGCTGCTGGCGGCTGAGCTGCCCAGTCCGCTGGCCAGCGGCATCCGTTTCTCGAGCCACAACCGAACCCCGGCCGGACGCGCGGACGGCGCCGCCGCGTCGAACGCCGCCAGCGCCGCCGCGGCGGCAATGCCGACGACGTTGCGCGCCGGGTCGCGGGTCAGCCGGCCGTCATCCCCGCACACCTCGACGATGTCCACGCCTGGCGTATCCGACCATTCCGCCGCGACATGGTCCCCGGGTTCTTCGATGGCCAGCCCGAGCACGTCGAATCCCGGACCGAGGTTCGACAGCGTCGCCGGCGCATGCACGCGTACGCGTTCCGAAACGAGCATGAATCTCGACAGCCGGGGACCGAACCGGAGACAGGGGCGCGGCGGGACGGCTGCTCTCGCTACCGCAACCCCTGCGACCTCCTCACCGCGCTCTCGAGGTCTTCGAGCGTCACCATGTCACCGTGCAGCGGAATGATGGTTTCGACCCGCAACTCGCGGTCTTCGATGTTCTGCAGCAACGTCTCTGCGAACGGCGCCTCCTGCGCGGAGGGGGAGAAGGCGTCCACCTCCATCAGGATTCTCTCGCGGGGAAGATACGCCATGACCATTCCCTCGGAGTGTGGATCGTCGACGATGCGCATGACCTGCAGCGTGCGGCGCCCGCTGGTCAACTCGTACGGCTCGTCGCCGCTCACGGTCTCGATGGTCAGGGGCTGGGGGTTCATGGCCAGCGCATCCTGCACAATCGAGTGCCGGCGCGTGACCATGTCCTCGATGAACGATCTGTTGATCTGGTGCGTGACGACGGTCAGTCCTTCAGCCACTGCCGCGCGGATGCCGGCCGAGTGATCGAAGTGGTGGTGCGTGTTGATGACGTACTGCAACGGCTTCTCCGGCTGCAGCTCCCGCGCGCGGCCAATCACCGCCAGCGTGCGCGCCTCGCTCTGCGGGGCCTCGACCAGCGCGAGGTAGTCGTCGAACTCGACCAGTACGCTGTGATGCGACTGCCCACCCAGGACCCAGACCCCGTCGGTCACCTCTTCCACCTCGACCATGGGACTGGCCGCGGCCGGCTGTGCGGCCCGCGCCTCGGCCGGCGCCGACAGGTCGTCAATCGCACCGTCGTTTTCGGAGGTCGTCCGGTATTCCGAGACGGTGAACCGGTCGAGCGTGGTGGTGTAGTTGCGCGGCAGCGTCAGGCGCGCCTGAAACCCGCCGAGACCGCCGGTCTCCGCGTAATTCTCGAAGACGGTCTCGACCGAGACGTCGCCGAGATTGGGATGATAGGCCGAGTGTGTCACCTGCCGGGGGAACCCCGTCTCGGTGTTCACGGACAACGTGAACTGGACGCCGTTGGCGGCGGTGATGTCGACCACCTGATTCGCACCCTCCTCGCGGAGATTGCTCACGGTGGAGGTTTCGTCGAGCGCCAGCAGCACGATGCCGATCGGATTGCGATACATCTCGGCCCACCGGTCGGCCGCGACCTGATCCGACGCACGCACGGTGTTCCCGCCGCTCTCGTCGTAGGCCACGTCGCCATCGAGCCCGAACGTCTGGCGGACGCCGAACAGCGGGTTGCCGGTCAGGAACGTCGAGGTGCGATCCTGACGCACCTGCCAGCGCTCATTGGCGAAGTCGATCTGCATGCGATAGTTGGCGACTTCGTAATACGGCAGGTCGGCGCGGGGTCTCGTGTTCTGTCCAAGCCGATAGGTGCGTCCCTGACCCTCGAGGGTCATCGTGGTCGTGTCGCGCACCGCGCGCAGACTCCCCATCGCCTCCGCCGCGTCTTCGACAAGTTGCAGTTCGGGAGTGGCCGCCCCCCCGCAGCCTACGCACAGGACGGACATCACAGCCAGACAGCGCTGCCATCTCTTCATGAGCCTCCACTCCTTTCAGCCGGTTGGTCGAAACAACACGGAAGACGACAGACAGGCCGTCTTGCCGAACCGGATTCTTGAAGAGCGATGCGACGACGAGACGCGCTTCCCGAACGGCGACATGGCGCACACCGACGACGTGTGAACGGAAAGGGGTGATCGATTGCGTGACGATCGCCGCCTGCCGGGCATTCTGGCTCAATCCGGCACGACGCGCAACCGCCGATCGCAGGATTCAGAGCAGACCGAGCTGCAGCTTGGCGGCGTCGGACATCTTGTTCATGTCCCACTGCGGGTCCCAGACGACATCGACCCAGGCATCGCTGACGCCCGTGACCGATTTCGCCTTCGCCTTGACCTCGCTCGGCAGCGATTGCGCCGCGGGGCATCCGGGCGACGTCAACGTCATGCGGATCCCCACCAGACCCTCGGCGTCGACATCGACGTCATAGATGAGACCCAACTCGTAGATGTTGACCGGAATCTCGGGGTCGTAGACGGTCGACAGCGCCTCGATCAGCTTCGGCTTCAGCTCGAGCGTCTTGAGCGGGTCCCGCTTTATGGGGTCATGCGTGGTGGCGGCCGGCGCCGGCGCCGGCTGCGCCGGCAGGATCGCACGCGGCGGTTCCGCACCGGGCGACGTCATCTGCGCCGCGGGCGGCGTGGCCGCTTCGGCGGGCGCCGAGGCCGGCTCGTCATCGGTGTCCGGTGCATCGGACAGTGTGTGCAGATTGAAGATTCCCACGAGTCACTCCGTTGAAACGACTGCCTGTGTGTTATCGACCGCGGCTTGCATGGTGTGCCAGGCCAGGATCGCGCATTTGACCCGCACCGGATAGTCCCGTACACCGGCGAACACGGCCAGCTTTCCCAGTTCCGGTGTGACCGGGGCGGATCGATCCGTCACCAACAGGTGAAAGCGATCGAACAACACGCGGGCCTCGTCGAGCGTCTTGCCCTTGACGCCCTCGGTCATCAGCGACGCCGAGGCTTTCGAGATCGCGCATCCCGAGCCCTCGAACCGGATGTCGGTCACCACGCCGCCTGCCACCTTGACGCCGATCGACAGCTTGTCGCCGCAGAGCGGGTTGTGACCGTCCGCGCGCAGATCGGCGTCCTCGAGCGCGCCGAAATTGCGCGGGCTGCGGTTGTGGTCGAGAATGACCTCCTGGTACAGGTCGCGCAGATCCGACATGGTCAACCGAACACCTCCCTGACCTTTGTCAGCGCTCCGACGAGCTGGTCGATCTCCGTCGTCGTGTTGTACATCGCGAGCGAGGCGCGCGCCGTGGCCGGCACCCCGAAGCGGTCCATGACCGGCTGGGTGCAGTGGTGCCCGGTGCGGATGGCCACCCCTTCGGTGTCGACGATGGTGCCGATGTCGTGCGCATGCACACCGTCGAGGACGAACGACAGAATGCTCGCCTTCTCCGAAGCCGTGCCGATCAGCCGCAACCCCGGCACCGTCTCGAGCGCCGCGGTCGCATACGCCAGAAGCTGACGTTCGTACGCGCCGATCGCCTCGAACCCCACGCCGCTGATGAAGTCGATCGCGGCGCCGAGCCCGATCGCGCCGGCGATATGGGGCGTGCCCGCTTCGAACTTGTGGGGCACCTCGTTGTAGGTCGTGCGCTCGAACGTCACCGAGCTGATCATGTCGCCGCCGCCCTGATACGGCGGCATCGCCTCGAGCAGCGCGCGGCGTCCGTAGAGCGCCCCGATGCCGGTCGGCCCGTACAGCTTGTGCCCGGTGACGACGTAGAAGTCGCACCCGATCGCCTGCACGTCCACCGGCATGTGGTAGGCCGCCTGCGCACCGTCGAGGAGCACCGGCACACCGTGCGCGTGCGCGAGCTCGACCACCCGGCGCACCGGATTGATGGTGCCGAGCGAATTGGACATGTGCACGATCGACAGGAACTTCGTCCGGGGACCGAGCAGGGACGCGAGTTCGTCGAGCATCAGCTCGCCGCGGTCGGAGATCGGCGCCACGCGCAGCCGGGCCCCCGTCTGCTCGCACAGCATCTGCCACGGCACGATGTTCGAGTGATGCTCCATCGCCGAGATGACGACCTCGTCGCCCTCGCCGACCCGTTGCCGGCCGAACGTCTGGGCCACGAGGTTGATCCCCTCGGTGGCGTTGCGCGTGTAGATGATCTCGGCCGGCTCCGCCGCATTCAGAAAACGCGCGATCTTCACCCGGGCGCCTTCATAGGCGTCGGTCGCCCGCTGGCTGAGCCCGTAGACGCCGCGATGGATGTTCGCGTTCTCGTGCGCGTAGTACCGCGCCAGGGTGTCGAGCACCGGCCGCGGCTTCTGTGTCGTGGCGGCGTTGTCGAGATAGGTGAGCGGGTGCGCGCCGACCCGTTGCGCGAGAATCGGGAACTGGGCGCGGATCTGCGCCACGTCGAAACTGTTTCCGGCCGGCGTCGCGTCCGTGTGGACCACCGTCGTCATCGGCATCACCGGGAGCTTGCCCGCGTTACGCCACCACCGGCAGGCGTTCGAGCAACAGGGCGTCGAGTCGATTCCGGATCGCGTCGACCTTGATGCAGCCCAGCAGGTCGGCGGCGAACGCATGAATCAGTATCTGCCGCGACTGCGCCTCGGACAGCCCGCGCGACCGCAGGTAGAACAGCGCGTCCGCGTCGAGTTGCCCGATCGTCGCACCGTGCGTGCACTTCACGTCATCGGCGAAGATCTCGAGTTGCGGCTTGGTCGTGATCTGGGCGTCCTCGGAGAGCAGCAACGCCTTGTTCGACTGTTTGGCGTCGGTCTTCTGCGCATCCAGCCGCACGATGATCTTGCCGTTGAACACGGCGCGGCTGCGCCCGGCGAGAATCCCCTTGTAGAGTTCGTGGCTGTTGCAGTGCGGCTCGGCGTGGTCGATGGTGGTCTGGTTGTCGACCAGTTGGCGCTCGTTCGTCAGATAC
This sequence comes from Vicinamibacterales bacterium, assembly GCA_965220695.1. Lineage (GTDB taxonomy): Bacteria > Acidobacteriota > Vicinamibacteria > Vicinamibacterales > UBA8438 > UBA9620. The sequence goes on from OZ244838.1 coordinate 4,328,413, forward strand.
AGGCCGTTCAGCGTGCACTCGCCACCCTCGCCGCCAAGCGTGACGCTGGTCTCGTTGCGCACGATGGCGCCGCCGAGCGTGATGGCATGCGACGAGAAGTTGCTCGCGCGGCCGAGGGCGGCGTGCACGCGCCCCATTCGAAACGCGGCGCCCGACTCCCGCACCACGGCGTAGTGATCGACGACCGCCTGGTCGGCGGCCGAGATCTCGGTGACGGCGTTGCTCAGATACACCCCGTCGCCGTCGCCCGCATGACTCTCGACCACCCGCACCTGGCTGTGCTCGCCGGCCAGCACCAGCACGCGGGGCTGACTCAGCACCGGCGCCTCTGCGCCGGTCGTCACGAACAGCAAGTGGATCGGCGCGCCGACGACCACCCCGGCGGGCACGTCGATCACTGCACCATCTCGCAGGAACGCGGTGTTGAGGGCGGTGAACGCCTGACTCTCGATGCGGGCCAGGCGTCCAAGACAGGGAGCGACGGTCTGCGGGTCGATGGTCAACACCTCGGCCAGACTCCGCGCCCGCACGCCGGCCGGCAGGCCTTCGACGTTGGAAAGCTGCGGGACGAAGGCGCCGTTCACGAACACCAACTCCGGACCGCCCAGCCGTGGAAGACGCAGGGCGTCCAGCGCGGCCCGACGGTAGTCGGCCGGCGCCGGAGCGGTCACGAACGGGGTCGCGGCGAGGGGCGCAACGTTGGTGAACCGCCATTCCTCGAGTCGCGTGGTCGGAAACCCGAGCCGGTCGAAGCAGGCGAACGCGTCCTCCCGCAATGCGGCGAACGGGTGGGGGAGCGCAGACGCCTGCGAGAACGCGGCGAACTGCGCGGCATAGCTGTCGGCGCCCGTTGCAAGCTGAGTCATCACGTCCCTACGTCGCCGCCGCCGGCTCCGCCTCGATCCAGCCGTAGCCCTTGTCTTCGAGTTCGAGTGCGAGCTCCTTGCCGCCCGACTTCACGATTCGGCCATCGCACAGCACGTGGACGAAGTCAGGCACGATGTAGTTCAGCAGACGCTGGTAGTGGGTGACGACCACCATGGACCGCTCGGCGTTCCGCAACCCGTTCACGCCGGCGGCCACGATCTGCAGGGCGTCGATGTCCAGTCCGGAGTCGGTCTCGTCGAGAATCGCCAGCGACGGCTCGAGTACCGCCAACTGGAAGATCTCGTTGCGCTTCTTCTCACCGCCGGAAAACCCTTCGTTGACCGGCCGGTTCAGCAGGCTGTCGTCCATCCGGAGCAGCTTCATCCGTTCGCGAATCAGGGTCATGAAATCCATCGCGTCGAGTTCCGGCTGACCGCGGTATTTCCGCACCTCGTTCAGCGCCGCCTTCAGCAGATACGCGTTGTTGACCCCGGGAATTTCGACCGGATACTGGAATGCGAGGAACAGCCCCTCGCGGGCGCGCTCCTCCGGTTCGAGGTCCAGCAGATCCTGCCCCTTGAACGTGGCGGAACCGCCGGTGACCTCGAGCCCGTCCCGGCCCGCGAGCACACCGGCCAGCGTGCTCTTGCCGGAACCGTTGGGTCCCATGATGGCGTGCACCTCGCCCGCGTTCACCGTCAGGTTGATGCCGTTGAGAATCTGGCGGCCGCCCGCCGCGGCCCCCAAGTCGCGAATGTCGAGCATGTCGTTCTCTTCCTATCCCACACTGCCTTCGAGGCTGATGCTGAGCAGCTTCTGCGCCTCGACCGCGAACTCCATCGGCAGCTCGCGGAACACTTCCTTGCAGAATCCGTTGACGATGAGGTTGACCGCGTCCTCGGTCGAGAGGCCCCGCTGCCGGCAGTAGAAGATCTGGTCCTCGCCGATCTTCGACGTCGACGCTTCGTGCTCGACCTGCGACGAGGTGTTCTTCACCTCGAGATACGGAAAGGTATGCGCCCCGCAGCGGTCACCGATCAGCAGTGAGTCGCACTGCGAATAGTTGCGGGCGCCGCGCGCGTTCTTGCCGATGCGCACGAGACCGCGGTAGGTGTTCTGGCCCTGGCCGGCGGAGATGCCCTTCGAGACGATCGTGCTGCGGGTGTTCTTGCCCAGGTGCACCATCTTGGTGCCGGTATCGGCCTGCTGCCAGTTGTTGGTGACCGCCACGGAGTAGAACTCGCCGACCGAGTTGTCGCCCTGCAGGATGCAACTCGGATATTTCCAGGTGATCGCCGACCCGGTCTCGACCTGGGTCCAGGTGACCTTGGCGTTGGTGAACGCCTTGCCGCGCTTGGTCACGAAGTTGTAGATGCCGCCCTTGCCCTGCTTGTCGCCGGGGTACCAGTTCTGGACCGTGGAGTACTTGATGGTGGCGCCGTCGAGCGCGACCAGCTCGACCACCGCCGCGTGAAGCTGATTCTCGTCGCGCTGCGGTGCGGTGCACCCTTCGAGATAGCTCACCTCTGCGCCTTCGTCCGCCACGAGCAGGGTGCGCTCGAACTGGCCGGTATTGGCGGCGTTGATCCGGAAATAGGTCGACAGCTCCATCGGACATTTCACCCCTTTCGGGATGTAGGCGAACGACCCGTCGCTGAAGACCGCGGAATTGAGCGCCGCGAAGAAGTTGTCGGAGTGCGGCACCACCGTGCCGAGATACCGCCGGACGAGGTCGGGGTGCTCACGCACCGCCTCGGAGAATGAACAGAAGACGATGCCGAGATTGGCGAGCGTGTCCTTGAAGGTCGTCGCCACCGACACACTGTCGAAGACCGCGTCGACGGCGACCCCGGACAACCGTTTCTGTTCGTCGAGCGAGATGCCGAGCTTGTCGAAGGTGGCCCGAATCTCGGGGTCGACATCGTCCAGGCTCTCGAGCGTCGCCTGCTGTTTCGGCGCCGCGTAGTAGCTGATGCTCTGATAGTCGATCGGCGGGTAACGGACGTTGTGCCACTTCGGCTCGGTCATCGCCGACCACACCCGGAAGGCGTTCAGCCGCCATTCCAGCAGCCACGCCGGCTCTCCCTTCTTGGCCGAAATCAGCCGGATGACGCCCTCGTTGAGGCCCGTCGGGATGGTGTCGGACTCGACGTCGGTGACGAAGCCGTACTTGTATTCCTGGTTCGCCAGCTCTTCGACGGTATGGGTCGCAGTACTCATGATGCTCCTGCGTGCGGTGTCGGCGGACCGGACCGGCAGACCGAAGATCCGATCCCGCCTGACATGCCGATGGCATTCCCGACCAAATCGGTCGGATATAAACATACCACGCGTTCGCGACGGCTGGAAAGCCCGGCAGCGGCCACCGACGCGGGACGTGCGGTGTTCACACGGTCGGGCGCGAGGAGGGCGGCACGACACTCAGCGTCACGCCGACGACGACCACGGCGACGGTCCCGACGACGTTGTACCAGATGAATGAGATCTCGGTGGACGCCTCGACCAGCCCCACCGCCGCCATGCCGGCCAGCAGACCCCAGAACGCGCCGTTGGCGGTCGCGCGGGGCACCGCGATCGCCAGGACGAAGACCCCCAGCAGCGACCCGTAGAAGTAGGATCCGACCCGGTTGACGACTTCGATGAGCGAGCCGAAATCCGCGGCGTACAGCGCGAACATCGTGGCGAACAGGCCCCAGAACGCGGTCGTGGCCTTCGAGACACGCAGGTAGTGCCGGTCGCTGGCCCCCGGTTTGACGTGGCGGCGGTAGAAGTCGATGACGGTGGACGCCGACAGGGCGTTGAGCTCGGCTGCGATGCTCGACATCGCGGCGGCGAACACCGCGGCGATCAGCAGCCCGACCAGACCGATCGGCAGCCGGGTCGTGATGAACGTCGGAAAGACATAGTTGACGTCGGAGTACGCGGCGTTGCCGCTGACCTCCTGCACCAGCGTGACCGCGCCGGCCCGGATCTCGTCCACCTCCTGTTGGCTCGCCAGGAACTGCGCGCGCGTATCGGCGACGGCGTCCGCGTCGCCCGCGCGCCGCGCCGCCATCATCCCGCCGGCGGCCTCCCGCCGGCGCCCGAACGCCTCGCGGAACCCGGTCTCGAGCGCGGCGTACTCGGCCGCCCGGGCGCCGCCGCGAATCTGGGCATCGTGCGCCGGGTTGAAGAGCAGCGGCGGCTCGTTGAACAGATAGAACAGGAAGACAAGCACGCCGGTCAGCAGGATCAGCGCCTGCAGCGGAATCTTCCAGAACGCGCTCATCAGCAGCGAGCGGCGTCCGGCGTCGACCGATTGCGCCGTGAGATAGCGCTGCACCTGGCTCTGGTCGCACCCGAAGTAGCCAAGCATGAGAAACATTCCGCCCAGCAGTCCGGACCAGAAGGTGTAGGTCTCGTTCACGTCGAGGCTGAAATCGATGGTCGTCAGTCGTCCGGTCGATCCCGCCACCTGCAGCGCCTCACCCAGACCCACATCGTCGGGCAGACCCAGAATCAGGATGGCGACCGCGGCCAGGATCCCGCCGACGATGATCACCATCTGCTTCACGTCGGCCCACGTGACCGCCTGCACGCCGCCGAACATGGTGTACAACGTCGTGGGGACGCCGATCGCCAACGCGGTGAACTCCAGGTTCCACCCGAGCACGATCGACAGGACGACGGCAGGCGCGGAAATGATCACCCCGACCGCGAGCCCGCGCGACAAGAGAAACAGCAGCCCCGCCAGCATCCTGGTCTTCGCGTCGAACCGGCGTTCCAGATACTCGTAGGCCGTGAAGACCCGGGCGCGGTAGAAGAACGGGACCAGCGTGACCGACAGGATGATCATCGCGACGGGGAGACCGAAGTAGAACTGCACGAACCGCATCCCGTCCGCATACCCCTGTCCGGTCGTGCCAACCAGCGTGATGGCGCTCATCTGGGTGGCCATGACCGAGAGACCGACCGCCCACCAGGGCAGCGACCGGCCCGCCAGGAAATACCCCTCGACCGCGTCCGTGTTCTTCGAGCGCTTCAATCCGTCGTAGATCACCCACGACAGGTAGGAGCCGATGATCGCCCAGTCGACGGGATGCATGGATCTGCAGCGTCAGCGGCCGTGCGGCCCGGTGGCCGGTTGCGGGAACACGAGCGGCATCATCCGGAGAAATAGCGGGAGAACAGCCAGAGGCCGGCGAGCACGACCCCCTCGATCGTCACCACGGCGACGTAGACCGCCTTGAACGGTTCGTCCCCGCGAGTGTCGATGACCCTGACCGGCCGCGGCGGATCATTCAGCGGTTGCGACACGACGTGGCAGTATACCGATTCGCGCCGGACATGGGTCGGCCGGCGGGGTTGCGTGGCAGCAGCGGCGTCGATAGAATTGCGCGGGCGTTCGGGCGCTGCAAGTGTCGGAGCGCTTGTGAAATAATGCACGTTTGCGGGTGTCGCGCGCCCGCCGGACCTGCAGGCCGGGTCAGCGGCCAGCCGAAGGCCGACGAGCCAAACGACCGGCCGAAGGCCGACGAGCCAAACGACCGGCCGAAGGCCGACGAGCCAAACGACCGGCCGAAGGCCGACGAGCCAAACGACCGGCCGAAGGCCGACGAGCCAAACGACCGGCCGAAGGCCGGGAACGTCAAGAAAGGAGTCACGACGTTGGACAACGTGACCACCGCCGAACATGCCGCGCACGACGATCACGGGCACGAAGCGCACGAGCTGAGTTTTCTGCAGGCGTACGTCTTCTCGCAGGACCACAAGGTCATCGGCATCCAGTACGCCGTGACGGCGCTGCTCTTCCTGCTGTTCGGGTTCTCGCTGATGATGCTCATGCGCTGGAATCTGGCCTTTCCGGGTGCGCCGATCCCGGTCATCGGCAACTTCCTGGGCATGTCGAACGCACCGGGCGGCATCATGCTGCCCGAGTTCTACAACCAGTTGGGCGCCATGCACGGGACCATCATGGTCTTCCTGGGGGTCGTGCCGCTCGCGGTCGGCGGTTTCGGCAACTACGTGCTGCCGCTGCAGATCGGCGCGCCGGACATGGCCTTTCCGCGCATCAACATGGCCAGCTACTGGGCGTTCTTCCTGGGCGGCGTGGTCATGCTCGCCAGCTTTTTCGTCCCCGGCGGCGCCGCCAACTCCGGCTGGACCTCCTACGCGCCGCTCTCGGTCATCGCCACCGACGGACAGACGTGGTGGCTGATCGGCATGATCTTCCTGATCACCTCGTCTCTGCTGGGCTCGATCAACTTCATCGTCACCACCCTGCAACTGCGCGCCCCCGGTCTGAGTTTCATGCGGCTGCCGTTCTTCGTCTGGGCCCAGCTCGTGACCGCGTTCCTGTTGCTGCTGGCGTTCCCGCCGCTCGAAGCGGCCGGCGTGCTGCAACTGATGGACCGCGTGGCGGACACCAGCTTCTTCATGCCCAGCGGGCTGGTCACCGGCGACGGCGCGCTCGAGATCAGCGGCGGCGGGAGTCCGCTGTTGTGGCAGCACCTGTTCTGGTTCCTGGCGCACCCCGAGGTGTACGTCCTGATTTTGCCGGCGATGGGCATCGTCGGCGAGATTCTGGCCAACAACACCCGCAAGCCGTTGTGGGGCTACCGCTCGCTGGTGGCGTCGGTCATCTTCGTCGGGTTCATGTCGTTCATCGTCTGGGCGCACCACATGTTCCTGACCGGCATGGGCACCACGATGAGCGCCTTCTTTGCGACCACGACGATGATCATCTCGATTCCGTCGATCATCATCCTGTCGGCGTTCTTCCTGTCGCTCTACGGCGGATCAATTCGCTACAACGTGCCGATGCTGTTCGCGCTGGCGTTCCTGCCGATGTTCGGCATCGGCGGGCTCACCGGGCTGCCGCTCGGGCTGCCGGCGCCGGACCTGCACCTGCATGACACCTACTACGTGATCGGCCACTTCCACTACGTCGTGGCGCCCGGCACGATCTTCGCGTTGTTCGCCGGCATCTACTACTGGTATCCGAAGGTGACCGGCCGGGTGATGAACGAGCTGCTCGGCAAGATCCACTTCTGGGGTTCGATCATCGCGATCAACTGCGTGTTCTTCCCGATGTTCATCACGGGGTTGGCGGGCATGAACCGCCGGCTGTATGACGGCGGCATGGAGTACGCGCACGTGCAGGACGTCCTCGAGTGGAACACCTTCATGTCCTATGGCGCGTGGGCGCTCGGGTTCTTCCAGATCTTCTTCATCTTCAATTTCTTCTGGAGCATCCGGCACGGCAGGAAGGTGGACGACAACCCCTGGCAGGCGACGACGCTCGAGTGGCAGGCGCCGTCACCTCCGCCGCACGGCAACTTCGCGACGCCGCCGGCGGTGCATCGCGGGCCGTACGAATACAGCGTGCCTGGCGAGGCGCGCGACTTCACCATGCAGGGTCAGGCCGCGGGGGCCGACCCGGAACCGGCGAAAGTGTAACCAACGCTACCATGCAGGGTCAGGCCGCCGGGGCCGACCCGCAACCGGCGAAAGTGCAATCAACGATGGAGATTCCCTATACCGTAGCGGAACGGCCGGACACCGGCTTGAACAACGTCAAGCTCGGCATCTGGCTGTTTCTCGCCTCCGAGGTGATGCTGTTCGGCGGGCTGTTCTCGAGCTACGTGGTGCTGCGGATAGGCGGCATCGACTGGCCGCTGGGCGCGGAGTTCCTGAACATTCCGATCGGCACCTTCAACACCGTCGTGCTCATCGCCTCCAGCGTCACCATGGTGATGGCGCACGCCTCGCTGAAGCTCGGCGATTTCAGCAAGTACCGGCTCCACATGGGGTTGACGATTCTGCTGGCGCTGACGTTCCTGTGCGTCAAGGGCTACGAGTACTACGAGAAGGTCTCTCACGATCACCTGCCGTCCCACAGCACGTTTCTCGCGATCTACTGGACGATTACCGCGCTGCACGGTTTGCACATCGTCGGCGGCATCGTGGTCAACGGATACTTCTGGGGACCGGGGAGCAAGATGTGGCGCCTCGCACGGGAACGGTTCGAGAACCGCGTCGAGGCGGCCGGGCTGTACTGGCACTTCGTCGACCTGGTCTGGATTTTCCTGTTCCCGGTGCTCTATCTCCTGTAACGCGTCACAGTTCGAGAGGTTTTCATGAGCGGTAGTCCCGAAGAGGTCAAACACCACGTTGCGATCTACAAGAAGGTCGCCTTCGCCCTGGCGCTGCTGACGATCACGACGGTCGGCGCGTCGTTTCTCCCCGTGGCGGTGCCGGCGGCGATCGTCATCGCCCTGATCATCGCGATCACCAAGGGTTCGCTGGTGGCCAGCTTCTTCATGCACCTGGTGCACGAGCGCAGCAACGCGCTCGTCTTCGCACTGGCGCTCACCGTCGTGTTCTGGTTCGTCCTGATGCTGGTGCCGCTCTTCACGATCAGCGACCGTGTCGGCGAGCACTGGACGCTGCCGAACGCCGATGCGCCGGTGGCGCACGCGGACGAGGCCCACTGATGTCGCTGCGCTCCTTTCACCTGGTCTTCATCATCGCCTCGATTCTGCTGGCGCTGATGATGGCGGTGTGGGGCGGCGTCACCTACGGTACCGAGCGCGGGTCGATCTGGCATCTCGCGACCGCCCTGGGCTCGGTCGTCACGGCTGGACTGCTCGTCGCGTACTTCGTGACGTTCATTCGGAAGACGCGCGAGCTCGGCTTGAGATGAGACACGAGGAACGGACCATGACCAACGTGCGAACGGGAACGGCGCTGGCGCTGGCGGCGATGCTGGCGATGATGCCGCGCGCGGCCTGGGCCTGTCCGGTCTGTTTCGGGGACCCGAATTCGACGATGGCGATCGGCGCCAGTTGGGGCATTGTCCTGCTGCTCGGCGTCACCGCCGGAGTGCTGGCCGCCTTCGCCGGCTTTTTCCTCTACCTGGTCAAACGGTCGCGAATGGCGCTGGGACACAGCGTCGAGCTGCCGCGGTCGTCCCAGGCTTCAGGGAGTGTATAGATGCAGGAGTTTCTTGGACTGCCGCTGCAGGCCTCGGGCCACGCCGCTCAAATCGACAGCATCATCGTCATCGTGCACTGGCTCATGGCGGTGCTGTTCGTCGGCTGGGGCCTGTTCTTCGTCTATACGCTGATCCGCTTCAGGGCCGGTGCGCACCCCAAGGCCAACTACGACGGCGTCAAGAGCCACACGTCGAGCTACCTCGAGGTGGCGATCGCGGTGATCGAGATCGTCATCCTGGTCGCCTTCGCGATTCCGGCCTGGGCCGTCCGCGTGAACGCGTTCCCGCCCGAGGATGGCGCCACCGTCGTGCACGTCATCGGGAAACAGTTCGCGTGGCATCTGGTCTACCCCGGTCCGGACGGCCGGTTCGGGCGCCGCGACGCCAGTCTGGTCACGCCGACCAACGAAATCGGGCTCGACCGCAGCGACCCCAACGGCGCCGACGACATCTACACCATCAACCAGTTCAATATGCCCGTCGACGTCCCGGTGCTCGCCTACCTGTCCAGCATGGACGTCATCCACAGCTTCGCCATCGCCGAGATGCGCGTGAAGCAGGATGCGATTCCCGGCATGGAAATCCCGGTCTGGTGGGATCCGAACGTCATCGGCAGCTACGAGATCAACTGCTCGCAGTTGTGCGGCCTGGGGCACTACCGCATGCGCGGCGCCGTAACCGTCCAGAGCCAGGCGGACTTCCAGTCGTTCCTCGCCGAAGAAGGCGCCCGGCTGAGCGGCAACTGACGCGGCGGCGGCCGCCGCCCGGCGCGTTCCCCATCATCGCCCGACAGGTCCGGACGCCCGCCTTCGGCTGCGCGGGGACCAGGCGGTCCACCGCAGCCTGCGGCGGGGCCCCGAGGATAGTGCGCCTCATGGCGACACGGCGAAGGATCAGCGCACGTCCCCCAGCAGCCAGCGGGCGGCCGGGGTCCAGATCACGCGATCCGGAAGCGGCCGCGGCGGCGGCGAGGCATCGAGCGTCACGAGAAAGAGACGTGCATCACCGTACGCCCGACCCGCCGACCGGAGCGCGCGTACCTCCCGCTCCCAGGTCGCGTCGTCGCCGGTGTCGAGACAGACCTGCACCAGCAGCGGGACCTCTCCCGCCCGATGGGCGAAGAAATCGACTTCCCACCCCTCAGCCGTGCGCACGTATGAGACCTCCCACCCGCGCCGCTCCAACTCAAGCAGGACGGCGGTCTCCAGGGCGCGGCCCTGGTGGCTGCGGCCGCTGCGCGCGAATAGCGAAATCAGTCCCGGGTCGACCGGATACGCCTTGCGAGGATTGACCATTCTCTGCCGTTCGGAGGCGGCGTGCAGGGAGACGGTGCGTACGAGGAAGGCATCCTCCAGGTAGCCGAGGTACGCGTGCAGGGTGTCCTTGCCGACCCGCACCCCCTGCGAGCGCAAGGTGTCGTACTGCTTCTTGACCGAGAAACCGCCGCCGGGGTTCGCCAGCAACTGTCGTTGCAGCCAGCGCAGCGCGAGTGGATTCGTGACCCCGTGCCGGTCGATCACGTCGCGCAGTACGACGACGTCGACGTAGCCGCCGAGTAACGCGGCCCGGTCTCGCGGGTCCGCGCCCTGCGCCTCGGGAAAGCCACCGTCGTCAAGATAGCGCCGCAGGCGCTGGTCGAGAGCCGCTGCCGGCCATTTCCCCGACCCGGTGCCCGCCGCCGGTTCGTCCCCGGTGTGACGCAACGCTTCCCGGAAGCTGAAGGGATGGACGAGCACCTCCATCGCCCGGCCGCGAAGGCTGGTAGCCACCTCTCGGCTCAGAAGACGCGCCGAGGAGCCGGTAACGAAGACCTCGACGCCGCTGGTGTCCATGAGGCGGCGGACCAGTCCTTCCCATCCCGGCACGTATTGGACTTCATCCAGGTACACGGTGATGCCATCCTGTCCGTGGAGGTGCGGAAACCGGCGGACGTGCTCCTCGATCAGCCAGCCGAGGTCGGTGACGGTGAGGCCGGCGAGTCGCTCGTCCTCGAGCAGGAGCAGCAACTGGGATTCCGGAGAGGCGCCAGAATGCAGGCGTGCGGCGCGGCACTGTGCCAGAAACGACGTCTTGCCGCTACGGCGCACGCCAATTACGGCGAATGCCTTGCCGGGGATCGCCGGAAGCCGCACGTCCCGGTGCGTCAGACGCCGGGGCGCGGTCGCCAGGGACTCGTCGAGCTTGGCGCGCAGGATCTCCCGTGAAAGTGTCACTGCAAGAGTGACGATATACGGACAACAGTCACTCCGTAAAGGACAATCGTCAAGACCACCGCGGTCAAAGCCGGTCAGAGGTGCGCGTGACTGACGGCGCCCGACACTGATAGACGAGACCGATCGTGCGTGTTGACATTCGGTAGCGGTCAATAGGCGAGCGAGACATGAGCACCGTCACCACGAATCGTCCGATCGACCCGGAAGAGGCGCCCGCGCAGTTCCTCCGTGACCCATTCATTGAGGCTCTTGCCATCAGCCGCCGCCGCGCTGAGGAGGCCAGGCCGGCAGCCGAAAAGAAAATCGACCAACAGGATCCAGGCATACTCCCCCTTGAATTACCGGCGACCTCGGGAGCCACGCCGCGCCTGGATGGCAGAGGCCAGAAGAACCAGAATTCGGAAAAGCGCGATTGACGCGCTCGTGTGCCTGATCCGCCTTGCCGAGCCGTGTAGATTGACGCAGCCTACGGCCGGACGCGTTCCAGCTCTTCCTCGACGATCTGCTCGAAGAGTGCGTAGGGGGCGGCGCCGAGCACGGTGCGGCCGTTGATGAAGACGGTCGGGGTCGACTGGACGCCGTGCTCCTGACCCTCGCGCAGGTTGCCGTTGACCCGGGCGGCGTGCCGGCCGCTGTCGAGGCAGGCGTCGAACGCCGCCTGGTCCAGCCCCAGGGCGCCGGCGTGCCGTTTCAGATCGTCGACGCCGAGCGCGTCCTGGTTCGCGAACATCGTGTCGTGCAGCTCCCAGAACTTGTCCTGCTCGTGCGCGCAATGCCCCGCCTCTGCCGCCTTGAACGCCTGGGCGTGGCTCGGCAGCGGGTAGTCCTTGAAGACCAGCCGGACGTCGTCGCCGTACGCGGCCTGCAACTGCTCGATCGTGCCGGTGAGCTGCTGGCAGTACGGACACTGGAAGTCCGAGTACTCGACAATCTCGATCGGCGCCGCGGCGGGGCCGAAGGCGGGGTCGCGGTCATCCACCGAGACCGGTGTCCGTGGCGGGTCGAGTTCAATCCTGACGTCGCCGGCCGCCGCGCGCAGCTCGTTCATGTACGCGTGCAACGCCTGGGTGGGACGCTGCTGTTCGAGAAACATGCGGATTTCAGGCGCCATCTGCTCGAGCGTCCGCCCCCCGAACGCATTCCGGTTCTGGCCGTAGAGCGATTCGATCTCCGCCTCGGTCACCGGCAACGTGCGCGGCGGCAGTTCCTGCGCAAGCAGTTCGTCGCGGGAGGTGCCTTGCGCCACCGCCTCGCGCTCGATCAGGATGTCGCCGACCACGATGTCGAGCGCGCGCCGGCGGGTGTCATACAGGTCCTGGAGCATGCGCATGCGCGAGGCGGCGTCGTTCTTGCGCCACGCCTCGTCCAGGTCGGCCATCGTGACGATGACGTCGCCGACCCGGCCGGCCACGTCGGAGGGGGCCTGCGCGAGGACCGGCCGCGCGGCACCGATCATCGAGATGGCGGTGACGGCGCACACCGCACCAATGCGCTGATACATGGGGAACACCTTTCTCATCGGGGTCGTGACACGCCACTGTATCATCAGCCGCTGATCAAATCTGCCGCCCATGCCCGTCCATCGCGTCAGCACCCGGCCGCCCCACCCCGGCGTATCCGGCCCGATCCAGCGGGTCGCGCCTGACCGGATGAGCCCGTATCTGGAGGATGCCGCGCACTACCCCGGCGGACACGCCCGGGCCGTGGTGGCGCCGCGCGGCGAAGCGCAACTGGCCGCGGTCCTGCGCGACGCCGAGGCGGTGCTGCCGGTGGGCGCGCAGTCGTCGTTGACGGGCGGCGCGACGCCGCTGGGCGAGGTGCTGGTGAGCCTGGAGGGTTGGACCGCGCTTGGCGCGCCGGAGGGGTCGCGCATCACCGTCGAGCCGGGGGTCACGGTCACCCAACTCCGCGAACGGCTGTCCGCGGCGGGCAAGGCATATCCGCCGGCGCCGACGTTCGAGGGCGCCACCGTGGGGGGTATCGTCTCGACGAACGCCGCCGGCGCCGCCACATTCAAGTACGGCACGACCCGCGACTGGGTCCGCGGTCTCACGGTCATGCTCGCCTGCGGCGAACTGCTCGACCTGGAGCGGGGGATGGTGCGGGCCGAGGGGGGACGCTTCGAGATCGTCACCTCGGGGGGCGTGCTGACGGTGCGGACGCCGACCTATCGGATGCCGGATGTCCCCAAGCACTCGGCGGGGTATCACGCCGGCGACGCGCTGGACCTCGTTGATCTGTTCATCGGATCGGAAGGCACCCTCGGCATCGTGACGTCGGTCACGCTGGACGTCCTGCCGCACCAGCCGCACACGGCGCTCGTCCTGTTGGCGCTGGAGAGCGAGCGGCAGGCGATTGCGGTCACCGCGGCGCTGCGGGAAGCATCGCTGCGAACCAGACGCACCGGGGACCCGTGCGGGTTGGATGTCGCCGCCATCGAGCATCTCGATCAGCGCTGTCTCCAACTGTTGCGCGAGGACGGCGCCGACCGGCGGACGGGCGTGACGGTGCCGGACGCGGCCCGCGTCGTGCTGCTCGCGCAACTGGAGCTCCCGCATCTCGCCACCGCCGCCGAGCTGCATGATGCCGTCGGCGCCGCGGCCGCGCCCGACGCCCCGGACGGACCGGTCGTGCGCCTCTGTCGTCTGCTCGACGCGGAAGGCCTGCTGGACGCCGCCGAGCTCGTTGCGCCCGACGCGCCCGCGCGCGCCGCCGCGCTGCTGGCGTTCCGTGAGGCGGCGCCCGAGGCGGTGAACCGGCGGGTGGGTATCGCCAGGCGCACCGTCGATGACAGAATCGAGAAGACGGCGGCCGACATGATCGTGCCTTTCTCCCGGTTCGGCGAGAGTCTTGCGGTGTTCCGCGACGCCTTCGAGTCGCGCCGCCTCGACTACGCCGTCTGGGGTCACATCTCGGACGCCAACGTGCACCCGAACGTGATCCCCCGCTCGGCCGAGGACGTCCGGCGCGGCAGGGCGGCGATTCTCGAGTGCGGCCGCACGGTCATCGAGCTCGGCGGCTGCCCGCTGGCCGAGCACGGGGTCGGGCGCAACCGGACCAGGCAGGCGCTGCTGCGCGCGCTGCACGGGGACGCCGGCATCGCCGAGATGCGGGCGATCAAGCACGTGCTCGACCCTGCCGGCAAGCTGGCGCCGGGCCTGCTGTTCCCGCTCGATCCGGGCGCGCCCCTGGAGGACCCGGCATGAAGAACGGTTTCATCGCCCACTGGCTGACCACCGCCGCGGCGCTGGGGGTCAGCGCCTGGATCCTGCCGGGCGTGCAGGTCGACTCGCTCGCGGCGCTGGCGGTCGCGGCCCTGGTGCTCGGGTTCGTGAACGCCATCGTCCGGCCGGTGCTGGTGCTACTCACGTTGCCCTTCACCGTCGTGACGCTGGGGCTGTTCTACTTCGTCGTCAACGGTGTCGCGTTCGGGCTGGCCGCGGCCCTGGTCCCCGGCTTCCAGGTGGCGTCCTTCTTCTCGGCCGTGCTCGGCGCGCTGATGGTAGGGCTGATCTCCTGGTTCATCGGCGCGAAACGGGGGCGGGCCGACATCGAATTCCACCGCGGAGTGCGGCGGTGAGCGCGCCGTCCTACGTCCACGGCGCCGCCGACGTGCCGCTGCTCGGGGAGACCATCGGCGAGAACCTGCGCCGGACGGTGGAACGCTACCCCGACCACGATGCGCTCGTCGTGCGGTTCCAGGATTACCGGGCCAGCTACCGGCAGTTGTGGGATCAGACGACCCGGCTCGCCCGGGCGTTGCTGGCGCGCGGCATCGGCAAGGGCGACCGCGTGGGCATCTGGGCCCCCAACCGCTACGAATGGGTCGTCACGCAATACGCGACCGCGCGCATCGGCGCGATCCTGGTCAACGTGAACCCGGCGTACAAAGCCCGCGAGCTCGAGCACGTCGTCACGCAGTCCGGTCTTCGGCTGCTGCTGCAGGCGCGGGGATATCGCACGACGGACTACACCGCCATTCTCGACGGCGTGCGCGCCAGGTGTCCCGCGTTGACCCAGGTGGTCGTCATCGACGACGACTGGGAGACGCTGCTCGCCGAGGCGCCCGCGGCGAGCGACGCGGCGCTGGCCGCGCGCGAAGCGAGCCTCGCCTTCGACGACCCGATCAACATCCAGTACACCTCGGGCACGACCGGGACCCCGAAGGGCGCCACGCTGTCGCACCACAACATTCTGAACAACGGGTACTTCTGCGGCGAGATCCTGCGCTACACCGCGGCCGACCGGGTCGCCGTGCCGGTGCCCTTCTATCACTGCTTCGGCATGGTCATCGGCAACCTGGCCTGCACGAGTCACGGGGCCTGCATCGTCGTGCCCTCCGAGGGGTTCGACGCCGGCCGCACGCTGGCCGCCATCGAGGCGGAACGCTGCACGTCGATCTACGGCGTCCCGACGATGTTCATCGCGCAGTTGAACCATGCCGATTGTGCGCGCACCACCTTCTCGTCGCTGCGCACCGGCGTCATGGCCGGCTCCCCCTGTCCCGTCGAAGTGATGAAGCAGGTCCGCAGCCGGATGAACGTGACGGAGATCACGATCTGCTACGGGATGACGGAGACCGCACCGGTGTCGACGCAGACCCGCGTCGACGATCCGGTCGAGAAGCGTGTCGGCAGCGTCGGGCGCATCCACCCCCACGTCGAGATCAAGGTCATCGACCCCGACAGCGGCCGGGTCGTCCCGCGGGGCGAGGCGGGGGAGCTCTGTACGCGCGGCTACTCGGTCATGCTCGGGTACTGGAACGATCCGCAGGCGACAGCCGCGGCGATCGATGACGCCCGCTGGATGCATTCGGGCGATCTGGCGGCGATGGACGCCGACGGCTACGTCAAAATCGTCGGCCGCATCAAGGACCTGATCATCCGCGGCGGCGAGAACGTCTACCCGCGCGAGATCGAGGAGCTGCTCTACACGCATCCGGGCGTCGAGGACGCGCAGGTCATCGGCGTCCCGTCGGTCCGCTACGGCGAAGAGGTGATGGCCTGGGTGAAACCGAGAGCGGGCGTGTCGCTGTCGGACAAGCAGCTCCACGCGTTCTGCCACGGCGCCATCGCCAGCTTCAAGATTCCGCGCTACTGGAAGCTGGTCGAGTCGTTCCCGATGACCGTGACCGGCAAGGTGCAGAAGTTCCGGATGCGGGACATCGCGACCGCCGAGCTGGGGCTCGAAGGCGCCGCGCGCATCGACACCGCGTAGGCGCCCGTCCCGCACACCCCTCGGCAGGCCAGCGGTGCCGGGATCACCCCTGCGAGAGGGGATAGTTCACCATCCAGTTGACGCCGAACCGGTCGGTCAGCAGGCCGTAGTAGGCGCCCCAGAACGTCTCCGCGAGCGGCATCGCGACCGACCCGCCGGATGACAGCGCGGCGAACCACTCGTCGCACTGCGCCCGGCTCTGCGGCGCGATGGCGATCGAGAAGTTGTTCCCGGCGACGAACGGCGGGCCGAACCCCTCGACACGGTCGCTGCCCATCAGCACGCTCGATCCGACCGGCAGGGACGCGTGCATGATGCGGTCTCTCGACGCCTCCGGCACCTGCATGTCGGGCGGACCGTCGGCGAAGGTCTGCAACGTCGTGAACCTGCCGCCGAAGACCGACCGATAGAACTCGAACGCCTCACGGCAGTCACCGTCAAACGTGAGATACGTACTGAGTGACACGATGCTCTCCTGGAGTTTCCGGCGTGGTGTGATACGGTGACGCCCGCCGCCGTATCGAACGTGCATCCTACCACCGGCGTGCCGTCAGGCTCCGCTGCAACCGTGGCCAACACCGGACAATTGCAATTTCTGCAACAGGAAGTGAATGATATAGGCGCAATTAATTGACTGGAACCGATTTGATGAGACAACGAACCGTGATGAGTGTTGTGGGGATGCTGCTGGTTGCCGGCGGCATCGAAACCGCCGCGCAGGCGCCGCGTGGCGCGATGCCGGTCGCCGCCACGTCGGTAACGACCGGCCTGACCGAACTGCGGCAACTGGATGCGCTGGTCGAGACGCTGGTGCGCGCCGACGAGCTCGTGATCAGGTCGAGATATGCCGACCGGCAGTTGGCGGGACGCGTGCACGAGAGCGCCATGCAGTACCACCGCGGCGTCCCGGTGTATGGCGGCGGCATCACCCGACAGCTCGCCGGCGGCGCGACCGTCTCGATCTTCGGCACCCTCCATCGGGGGATCGACATCGACACCACGCCGGCGCTGTCGGCCACGGCGGCCAGGACGGCGCTTCAGAATCTGTCGGGAGCCGCGCTGGTGAGCGGCCCGCTGCCCGCCCTGACCATCTTTCCGCTGCTCGACCGGTCGTACGCCCTGACCTGGCGCGCGACGATGAGCGACTTCCGGACGTACTTTCTCGACGCCGACAGCGGCCAGATCATCTGGGAGATCGACGAGCGGCGGACGCAGGACGAAGTCGGGACCGGCACCGGCGTCGTGGGCGATCAGAAGAAGGTGAGCGCCATGCGCAGCGGCGGCGCCTTTCAGACGCGCGACCGCCTCCGCCCGGGAGAGACCGTCACGCTCGACGTGGGTTACAGCGCGGCGCAGCTTTTCGCGCTGCTCTTGCCGTTCGGACCGGGCTGGACGGACAGCGACGTGGCGGCGGACAGCGACAACGTCTGGGAGGACCCGGCGGTGGTCGACGGGCACGCGCACATGGGCTTCACCTACGACTACCTTGCCCGGCAGCACGGGTGGAATGGCGTGGACGGCGCGAACGGCCGCGTCTTCGGCCTGGTCAACAATGACTTCGTCAACGCTTTCGCCGCCCCGCCACCCTTCGGCCCGGAAGGGACCGGGGCGTTCGCCTATGGCGAGCTGCCAGACGGCACGCCGATGGTGGCGGTCGACATCGTCGCCCACGAATTGATGCACAACGTCACCCATTTCTCGGTAAGTGGACGGACCGGCGAGGGCCTGCGGGACACCTACCTCTACGACGACGAGCAACTCGGCCCGTCGGAATTCACGATCGCCGGCCGGACATTCCGTTGCGGCGACGTCTACCGCTTTACCGCCGGACCGAACACCGGCCGGCGCTTCGAACTCGGGTGCGAAACGGGCCGGTTGATACTGCTCTCGAACCACGGGAGCGCCATCAACGAGGCATTCTCGGACATCATCGGCACCGCCACCGAGTTCTCGCTGCACGACCCCGGCGCCGGCCCGAACCGCGCGGACTACCTGATGGGCGAGGACATCGGGTGGACGATCAGATCGCTGGATGACCCGGGGTCGATCAGGCTCGGCAACACGTCCATTCCCTTCCCGGACGCCTATGGCGGACTGGTGCAATTCGTCATCGGCGTCTTCGAAATCACAGACACGTTCTTCTTCTTTCCCGTCGGCTCCGTGGATGGCGGCCGGACGATCGTTTCGCTCCCGGGCACGGACTCGGGCGGCGTGCACTGGAACGCGACGATTCTCGGCCACGCGTTCTATCTCGCCATCGAAGGCGGCCGGAACCGAACGACGGGAATCACCGTCACGGGCGTCGGTGGAGCGAACCGCCAGGACGTCGAGCGGGTCTTTTTCCGTGCGATGACCGAGCTGATGCCCGCGGGCACGAGCTTCGGCATCACGGCCGCGACCGTCCGCCAGTCGGCGGTCGATCTGTTCGGCGCCGGCAGCGGGGTCTACAACTCGGTTGATCAGGCGCTGGACGCCGTCGGACTGCAGTAGTACCGAATTACCGGACAGCGTCATTAGGCTGAGCACCATGCGTTTCTCGTGCAGTAGTACCGAATTACCGGACAGCGTCATTAGGCTGAGCACCATGCGTTTCTCGTGCAGTAGGACCGAATTACCGGACAGCATCATGAGGCTGAGTACCATGCGCTTCTCGTCCCGCACGTTTCCGCCCGCGGCCCCGGCGGCGGCGTGCCTGCTTCTCTTGGCCGGCGCACTCGCCGGATTCGCCCGCCCTGCCGCGGCCCAGACGTGGGACGCGCGCGGATTCCTCACCATCAACGGCGGGCAGCAGGCCGCCTCCCCCGATTTTTCGGACAACATCGCCTTCACGGACTTCGCCGAGGAGGGGGACTTCGATGCGCGCTACGCCAATGGCTCCGACACGCTGTTCGACGCCGGCGGCGGCGTACGGGTCTGGCGCAACCTGGGGATCGGCGCCGGCGTGTCTCTGTTCTCCCACACGGGTGACGCCGGCATCACGGCGCGCATACCGCACCCGTTCTTCTTCGACCGGCACCGCGCCATCGACGGGACCGAGCCCGGGTTCGCACGCGAGGAAACGGCGGTGCACCTGCAGGCCCTGTGGGTCATCCCGGCCAGCCGCTCGATCCACATCACCCTGTCGGGCGGGCCGACGTTCTTTACCGTCACGCAGGAGCTGGTCACCGGCGTGAACTACGACCACGCGTACCCCTACGACGTGGCGACGCTCTCGGGGACGGACAAACAAGGGCAATCGGTCTCGACGACCGGGTTCAACGTCGGCGGCGACGTGGCGTTCTACTTCTCCGAGTGGATCGGTGTCGGCGGAACGGTCCGCCTCAGCCGCGGATCGGCCGTGCTCACCTCGCCGGACGGCGGCACCGTCACGATCGACACCGGCGCGCTGCAGGTATCGGGCGGCCTGCGCGTCCGCTTCTGACACGGTTCGCCGGACCTCACGGGCGTCACCCACGACCGCCACGACGGGCCACCCCGCCGGGCTGGCGGGAGACCGCGACCAGCAAGCGCGGATTAGCAGCCCGTGGAGGTTTTCATGAAACCGCTTTCAGCCACGGTGTGCGTCGTGCTGACGGCGGTACTCGCCGGCGCTGATCTACATGCCCAGGGCGGCGGCCTGTTTCTGCCCGCCGAGACCCCCGGCGCCGCAGACCCGGCCCCCGGCGTCACGGTCCTGCGAAGCCGTGTGGTGCGGATCGACTTCGGGGCGCTGGCGGCGGCGCGTCTGGACGTCGAACGGGTGACGTCCTCGCCGACGCTGACGCTGAATCTGTTCGACGAGGTCGTGTTCTCGGGCATTGTCGAACGGACGGCGCCGACGTTATCCGGCGGTTACGTACTCGCGGGCCGCCTCGATGACGTCGCGTTGGGGACGTTCACACTGGTGGTCAACGGCGAGGTGGTGGCGGGCACGGTGCTGACGCCGCGGGCGACCTACAGTATCCGCTCGGCCGGCGGCCGCTTGCACACCATCCGTCAGATCGATCCGTCGACGTTGCCGCCTGAGGGCGAACCGCTGATCCCCCCGCCGCCCGCTGCCGGCGCACCGGATGCGGCCGACCCGACCGCGCCGGTCGCCGGTGACGCTGACGGCTCCGTGATCGACGTGGCGGTCTTCTACACACCGGCAGCGCGACACGCGCGAGGCGGAACCACCGCGATCGAGGCTGCGATCGACCTCAGGGTTGCCGAGACCAACCAGGCCTACGCCGACAGCGGGGTCATGCAGCGGGTCCGGCTGGTTGCGACGGGCGCCGTGGAGTACACCGAGGCCCCGACAAGTTCAGACGATCTCCATGCGCTCAGGGATCGTGACGGCGTGATGGACGAGATCCACGAGATCCGCTTCCGAGACGGCGCCGACCTCGTGCATCTGATCGTCGACAGGGACCGCGGCGGGGACTTCGACGTGTGCGGCCGCGCGTATCTCATGGTTACCGTGTCGAACAGCTTCCAGCGCAGTGGCTTCGGCATCACCGACTATCGCTGCGGAGGGCGCACGTTCGCACACGAGCTGGGTCACAACATGGGGCTGCGTCACGACCGATACGTCGAGGAGGAACGAGGGATTCCTGGACGCACGTCGTACCCCTACAGTTTCGGCTACGTGAACCAGCGAGCGTTCGAGCCCGGCGCGCCGGAGTCCAGCCGCTGGCGCACGATCATGGCCTACAACCGCCAATGCGCCGACACGGGGTTCCGGTGCGTGCGGCCCCTCCGCTTCTCGAACCCGGACCAGACCTACAACGGCGATCGGCTGGGCGTGCCCGGCGACCAGGTCTCGGCCAGCGTGACCGGACCCTCCGACGCCCGGCGGACCCTGAACAACACACGCACGACCGTGGCGAACTTTCGGCCGACCCGGTTCGGATGCCGCTTCACCCTGTCGCCGCCGCACCACTACGTGCTGGGGGCCGGCGGGGGACCGTTCGAGGTCGCGGTCACTGCGAGCCCCCCCTCCTGCTATTGGACCGCGCACAGCACCGTTGATTTCCTCCAGGTGACCGGCGAGGGGGCCGGCACCGGTGACGGGACGTTCCGTTACACTGCGCTGGAGCACCCCGGCGCCACGACACGCAGCGGCGCCCTCATGGTCGGGAATGCCACGGCCACCGTGACGCAGTTCGCCGGCCTGACGCCGCCCCGGACGGTGACCTCCGCGGCGACCGGCGCCGGTGACGCGGGCGCAGCGGCGACGGCGGGCAAGACCGCTCCCGATCTGAACACCGGCGCGCCGCGCCGCACGGAGACCCGGGCGCGACCGGCACGCGACCCAGGCGCCTCCTCGGAACTCGCCGTACCGCCCGACCGCGGACGCCTGGTGCCGATTGCCGCGTCGGCGGCGGCCGATCCCGCCGGGCTGCGCGCGTGGGACACCTGGGTGGACGCCCTGGCGGGGTCGGACGCGCTGGTGCTCCAGGCCCGACGGGCGGACCGGCGGGTGCCGGACCGGATGCACGAGCGCTTCGCGCAGTACCACCGCGGCGTCCCGGTGCAGGGCGGCGGCGTCTCCCGCCAGCGCGCCCGCGGCCAGACCGTCTCGATCTTCGGCGCCGTGCACCGGGCGATCGAGATCGACCCCATCCCGGGCCTGTCCGCCGCGCAGGCCGCGGCGCGGCTGCGGGCGGCGACGGGGGCCGCACCCGTGCTCGCCCGGCTGCCCACGCTGGTGATCTTCCCGATGCCCGACGGGTCGTACGCCCTGACCTGGCGCGCGACCCTGACCAACGCCCGGACGTATTTCGTGAACGCGCACAGCGGCGAGATCGCGTTCGAGATCCCCGATCTGCAGACGCAAAGCGCGGTCGGCACCGGCTTCGGGATCCACGGCGATCGCAAGAAGGTCAGCGCAACACGCGCCGGCGGGGTGTTTCAGGCGCGCGACCGGCTGCGGCCGGGCGAAACCCTCACGCTGGACCTGCGCCATGATGCGCAACGGCTGGAGTACCTGCTCGCGGCGGCGCCCGCCGGCCCGCGCTGGGCCGCGAGCGACGTCGCCAGCGACGCGGACAACGCCTGGGACGACCCGGCGGTCGTCGACGCCCACGTCCACGCGGGCTGGACCTACGACTACTTCGCCCGGGCGCATGGCTACGCCGGGGTCGACGGCAACAACGGCCGCGTCGTGGGCCTGGTCAACACCGCCGCACCCACCTCGTTCTTCATCCGGCCGCCGTTCGGCCCGGAAGGCCGCGGGGCCTACGTCTTCGGCGACACGACCGCCGGGACGCCGCTGGTCGCCCAGGACCTCGTCGCGCACGAGCTGATGCACGGCGTCACGTACTTCGCCGTGAACGGCCCGACGGGGTCCACGCACAGTCTGCTCGACAGCCTGACCATCCGGCGTACGGACCTGCAACGTCTCGTGCATGCGGGCCGGACGCACACCTGCGACACGCTCCGGTTCCGCTACGCGGATGGCGTCGAGCTGCCGCCGATCTGCGAGAACGGCCGGTTCGTGCTGTTCTCGAACCAGGGGCGGGCCGTCAACGAAGCGTTCTCGGACATCTTCGCGACGGCGGTCGAGTTCTTTCAGCACACACCCGGGGACGGACCGCTGCTGGCCGACTACCTGATCGGCGAGGACGTGCCGAACGGCCCCGTCCGGTCGCTGGCGAATCCCGGCTCCCGGCGGATCGGCGGTACGTCGATCCGCTATCCGGACGCCGCGGCGGGGGCGCTGGCGTTCCTGATCGGCTCCGACGGCGGGGTCGCCCGGTGGATCCCGTTGGCCTTCGTGAACGGACGGTTCGTCGGCGCGCTGCCGTCCACCGACGTGGGCGGCGCCCACTGGAACTCGACCATCCTGAGTCACGCGTTCCATCTCGCCATCGAAGGCGGCCGGAACGCGACCACCGGGCGCAGCGTCACGGGCGGCGGGCGCCAGACCGCCGACGCGGTCGAGCAGGTCTACTTCCACGCCATGACCGAGTTGATGCCGGCCTACCCGGACTTCGCCATCGCCGCAGCGGTCATCCGCCAGGCGGCGGTCGACCTGTTCGGCGCCGGCAGCGGGGTCCACACCGCCGTGCACCAGGCGCTACGCGCCGTCGGCCTGTAATTCGACCGACTGGCATATCCGCACGATGCTATCAATCTCGAATGGTGGCACAATGGTGTCATGGCTGGCATTCATGTCAGGGATCTGTCCGAGGAAACCGTGCGCGCGTTGAAACGTAGAGCCCAGGCGCATCACCGATCGGTGCAGGGCGAAGTTCGAGCGATTCTCGCCGAGGCGGCGCGGGCGGCTCCCCCGGCAGAGGGATTCCCTCCCATTCAGCTTCACCACGTCGAGGTCGGGAACGACCGGGAATGGACGCGCGAGGACATCTATGGTGATGACGGCCGGTGAGCGGTTGTTCTGCGACACCAACGTGCTGCTGAGCGCCGTCGACCGCAGGCGCGCGCTGCACCGCCAGGCGCTGCATGTCCTGAACGCGCTACCCACGCAGGGAACGGAATTGTGCCTCAGCGGTCAAATCGTTCGTGAATTCCTGGTGGTCTGCACCCGTCCCGTCGACGTGAACGGGCTCGGGCTGTCACCGCGGTTGGCGATCCGCAACGTCGAGGCCATCATCGAACGCAGCACGATTCTCGACGAGAACCGCGGCGTGGCCACCCGACTCAGGCATCTCGCCCGGACCGCGACGTGCGCGGGCAAACAGATCCATGATGCCAACATCGTGGCGACGATGCAGGAACATGGACTGACCCGTCTGGTCACAGGCAACCTGACCGATTTCAGGCGGTTCGACAGCCTCGATCTCGTTGATCTGGCGCACGTGGGCCCATAGTCCGCATGGAGGAGGCACGATGCACTACCTGGTCAGTGGGCAGCTTCGGAAAGACATGGCCGGCGCGTTCAGACGAGCGCTCCGCGACGGCACGATTGCGCGGCAGCAGCCCGACGGTCAGGAGATCGTCGAGTCGATGCAACGCGCTGTCGTCGCGGAGAGCGGCGTCATCGAATGGAGCGAGGTCTGTTACTGTCCCTCGCCGCTGCAACACGAGCGGGCGACTGTGTATGACCGCTTCTTCGACAACCTGACGACCACGGTCGTCGACGGCTACCAAACGCATGCCGGCCGGCCGTTCCTGGCCTATCTCGATGGACTGGTGGACTCGACGCAGCAGCAGTAGACGCGCCCCGCCGGGTTCCGCCGGGCGCGGCGGACGACGCCGCAACGCGGATGCCGCGCAGGCCGGCCTCTACAGCTCGACGTTGCGCAGACGCAGCGCGTTTGAAATGACCGACAGCGAGCTGAGCGTCATCGCCGCGCTGGCCCACATCGGGCTGATCAGCAGACCCAGCACCGGATAGAGCACGCCGGCGGCCACCGGGACCCCGACGGCGTTGTAGACGAACGCCAGAAACAGGTTCTGGCGGATGTTGCGCATGGTGGCGCGGCTCAACCGGCGCGCCTGGACGATGGCCCGCAGGTCGCCCCGGACCAGGGTGATTCCGGCGCTTTCGATCGCCACGTCGGCGCCGGCGCCCATGGCGATGCCCACGGCCGCCTCGGCCAGCGCCGGCGCATCGTTGATGCCGTCGCCCGCCATCGCCACCACCTGACCTGCCGCCTGGCGTTCGGCGACGAGGCGGCGCTTGTCGGCCGGCAACACCCCCGCGATCACCTCGTCGAGACCGAGCCGCGCGGCGACCGCGCCGGCGGTCACCGCGTCGTCCCCGGTGGCCATGACGAGACGGAGCCCCTCGGCGCGCAGTTGCCGCACCGCGTCCGGTGTGGTCGCCTTGATCGGATCGGCCACGCCGATCAGCCCCGCCAGCACGCCGTCGATCGCCACATACACCACGGTCTGCCCCTCGCGGCGCAAGACGCCGGCGCGATCCGCCAAGGGGGCCGCGGAGACACCGGCCGCGCCGAGCAGCGCAGCGGTCCCCAGCAGCACCGGCTGTCCGCCGACGGCGCCGGTGACCCCGCGGCCCATCTCGGCCTGAAAACCGTCGACCGCGGGCGCCGCCACACCGCGCTCGGCCGCCGCCGCGGTGATGGCGGCCGCCAGCGGGTGCTCGCTGCCCCGTTCGAGCCCGGCCGCGACGCCGAGCAACCGCGCCTCGTCGACCCCGCCGACCGGCAGCACCGTCGCCACCGCCGGCCGCCCCTCCGTGAGTGTGCCCGTCTTGTCCACGATGAGCGTGTCGACCCGCTCGAGCGCCTGCAGCGCCTCGGCGTTCCTGATCAGCACGCCGGCGCCGGCGCCGCGACCGGCCCCGACCATGACCGCCATCGGTGTCGCCAGCCCGAGCGCACATGGACAGGCAATGATCAGCACCGCCACCGCGCTGACCAGGGCCAACGCCAGACGCGGCTCCGGGCCCCACAGCGACCAGCCGCAGAACGCCAATCCGGAGACCGCGACGACCGCCGGCACGAAGTATCGGGCCAACCGATCGGCATGGCGCTGAATGGGCGCCCGGCTGCGCTGCGCCTCGGCCACCATCAACACGATGCGGGCGAGCAGGGTCTGCGCGCCAACCCGCTCCGCGCGCATCAGCAGTGTGCCGGTGCCGTTGAGCGTCCCGCCGACCAGCCGCGCGCCCGCGGTCCTTTCGACCGGCAGCGGTTCCCCGGTCAGCATCGACTCGTCGACCGCGCTGCGCCCCTCGATGACGACGCCGTCGACCGGCACCCGCTCGCCCGGCCGCACGCGAATTCAGATCGCCCGGTTGCACCTGGGCCAGCGGTACGTCTTCCTCGAGGCCGCCGGTCACCCGCCGTGCGGTCGGCGGGGCAAGATCGAGCAGCGCGCGCAACGCGGCGCCGGTGCGGCGCCGGGCACGCAACTCCAACACCTGTCCCAGCAGCACCAGGACGATGATGACCACCGCCGTCTCGAAGTACGGCTCGACCCCGCCGGCCCGGCGAAACCCGGCCGGGAACAGGCCCGGCGCCACCGTGGCGGCGGCACTGTAGACATAGGCCGACCCGACGCCCAGCGCGATCAGGGTGAACATGTTCGGGCTGCGGTTCACGACCGACACCCAGGCGCGCTCGAAGAACGGCCATCCCACCCACAGCACGACGGGAGTGGTGAAGACCAGTTGCACCCAGTTCGACGCGGTCCGGCCGATCGCCTGCCGGACGCTGTCTCCCAGAACCATCTCGGCCATCGCCAGCGCGACCACCGGCAACCCGATGGCGGCGCCGAGCCGGAACCGGCGGGTCATGTCGTTCAGTTCCGGGTTCGGCTGGTCGGTCAGGTCTACTGTCTGCGCCTCGAGCGCCATGCCGCACACGGGACAGCTCCCCGGCCGCGGCTCTCGCACCTCCGGGTCCATCGGGCAGACGAACCAGGCGCCGGGCGGCGCCGCATCGACGGTCGTTCCGTGCGAGGCGTGCCCTGCGCCGACTTCGGTCCGGGCGCCTGCGCCGGCCTCGGCCGGGGTGACCGCGGCAAGAAACTGCGTCGGGTCGGTCCTGAACGCGGTCTGGCAGCCACCGCAACAGAAGTAGTACGTCTGGCCGGCGTGCACGTGGCTGAACCGGCTCGTCGCCGGATCGACCCGCATGCCGCACACCGGATCACGTGTCTCGTTCATCATCACTCAGGGCTCAGGGCTCACGCGCCGCCAGCGCGGGCGACCGGCGCTGAGAACCGGCCGGCCATCTATCGTTGTTCCCGCGGCCACCCGATCACGCATCATAATCGCCTTCGTCCACTCACGGCGCCCGACATGACCCAGACGATGATTCCTCACGCAATCGAGAGAACCAGGCGCCGGCCGCTGCCGCGCCGACCGCTGCCGCCGTGGGGCTTGCGCCTCTTGCGGCTCGCGCTGCCCGTGCTGCTGGCGCTGTGCGCCGCCCCGGGCGCGGCGCAGGACGACGCTCCGAAGGGCCCCTGGTCCGGCACGGCGGAAGTGTCCGCGGTCGCCACCTCGGGCAACTCTGACACGCGGACGTTCGGTCTCGGGGCAGAGCTGATCTACGACCCCGGCGGCTGGATGTGGCTGGGGCGGGCGGCCTACGTGGAAACGGCGGCGGACGACGAGGTGAAGGCCCGTTCCCAGAGCGGGCAGATCGAAGTGTCGCGCGACTTCTCCGGCCGGCTCGAGCTGTACGGACGGGGCGGTTACGTGCGGGACCTGTTCGCCGGCATCGAGCGCCGGCTGACGTCGGAGAGCGGTCTCGCCTACCACCTGCTCGGCGGTGAGCCGCACTCGCTGCAACTGCTTGGCGGCGGCGGGTTCACCCGCGAGACGCGGCTGGTGGGAGACGACCTCTCGCTGGGGACTGCCAACGCCACCGGCCGCTACAACTGGGCGCTCTCCGACACCAGCGCCCTGACCGAAGAAGCGGCGTTCGTCGCCGACCTGACCACCGGCGTCAACTGGCGGTTCTCGAACGAGATCGCGGCCACCGCCGCGCTGAGCACGCGGCTATCGCTGCGGGCGTCGCACAAGCTGAGCTACCTCAACGAACCGGTGCCCGGATTCCGGACGACCGACACGGTGCTCGCGGTCGCGCTGGTGGTGAACCTGGGCGCCCGCCACCGAGCCGAGCCACTGGTCGCGGAACCGCTGCTGCGCAGGCGTGGGCCGACGGCCCACCTGTTCGAGTGACACCAGCGCCCGCGCCGGGTTCGCTTCGACGGTCAGCTCGGCGGTCAGCCTGCGACCGCGGCGGGTGTACACCAGCGGGACGCGCGCGCCGGTGTCGAGATCGCGCAGCAGCTCGTCGAGCCGGCTGGCCGACGTCACGTCTCGTCCATCGATAGACACGAGCACGTCTCCGCGCGCCACCCCGGCCGCGTGCAGCGGCGAGCCGAACGGGACCGGCGCGACCACCTGCGCGCCGCCGCCGCCGAAGCGCAGCGCCGGGGCGCCCAGCCAGGTGCGGCCAGGCGCCCGCGGCTGCAGGACCAGCCCCGCGCGTTCGAACAGCGGCGCGAAGTCGATTGCCTCGCGGCCTTCCACGTAGCGATCGAAAAAATCGTCGGCGAACGCCTGGTCCCCGCTGAGATCGGCGAGCGCGGTGCGGGCGTCCGCCGGCGTGTAGGGCCGATCGACCACGCCCGGCACCGCGCCCCCGGGCCGGCCGAACCGTTGCCACAGCAGGCGCATATAGTCATCCAACGTGACCGCGGGCACGCCGTCCGCATCGACGTCGCGGGTGCGCAACAGCAGGTCGAGCCCCAGGCCCAACACCTCGCCCCAGGTGTAGTACGAAATGAAGAGGTTGTCCCAGTTCGTGGGATCGATCGCACTGGCGGCGTCGGTGAACGGCGCCAGGCGACTCATGTCGACGGCCGACCGGAACTGCCGGCCCGGCCCCAAACGCACGGTATCGATGGCGCCGGCGAACTGGCCCAGGGTGTCGCGCAGCGCCAGCAACCCGGCCCGCTGGCGGATCAGCACACCGTAATAGTTGGTGAACCCCTCCGCCAGCCACAGCTCGCCGGACGGGTTGACCCGCTCGAAGTCGAACGGCTCGAGCGAGCGGGGCCTGATGCGCTCCACGTTCCAGACGTGAAAGAACTCGTGCGAGACCGCGCCGAGCAACCGCGGCGTCTGCTGCAACCCCGCCGGCGAACTCAACACGGTGCTGTTGCGATGCTCCATCGCGTCGCCGCGGGCCGTGGGCAGATAGTCGGCGATGAACGTGTACCGTCCGGTTTCGAAGCGCGGGAATTCGCCGAAGACGGTGACCATCTCACGCACGATCCGTTCGACGCCGGCAGTGTAGCGGTCAAGGTCGGCATCCGAGCCGGTATGATGCAGCGCCACGCGGAACGTGGGCGTGTATCCGGCATCGGCGGGGTCGGTCACGGTGAACGACCGCTCGGCAAAGCCGCTGAACTCGGCCGGACTGTCGAGCAGGTAGGCCAGGTTGGGCGCGCTGAAGGTCAGCGGATCCTCCGTGGGGTACAACTGCGTCGCGACCCGCCAGTCTCGCCCCGCCGGCGGCTCGAACCGCACGGTGGCCGGACGCTGATCGAGCCCGGCGGCCCACATCAGCGCGGCCGGCATGTTGACGTGGGCGTGGGTGTCGTCGATTGCGAGATAGGTCCCGTCGATGCGGTCGCCGAAGATCTTGTAGGTCACCACCGCCGTCCCGTCGTGGCCCGGCAGCTCCCAACGGGCGACATCCTCCGGCCGCGGGTCGAGCGGGCGCCCGGCGCCGTCTCGGGCTTGCACGTCGAAGACGTTCTTGGCGAAGTCGTGCCGCGCATAGCGCCCCGGCGATGCGCTGCTCATGCGCAGGCTGAGCGGCTCGGGCGGCAGCCGGTTCGCGGTCAGCGTGACCTGCATCCAGCGCTGCTCGGGCTCGGGAAAGCTGAGCTCGTAGCGCACGGCGGGTGCGGCGCCGAGGGTGGACGGCGCCTGCCCGCCGGTCCGGGGCACGAGCCAGATCAGACAGCCCGCCGCCAGCGCCGCCGCGCCGGCGAGGCGAAACGCGAACGGCCCGCGCAACTGCGAGGTCATGCCACTGCCGCGATGACGTGGCCGACGAACGCATCCTCCGGTTCGGCGCCCAGGATTTCGACGCGTTCGTTGACCACCGTCTTTGGGACACCGGTGACACGGTACTGCTGCACGAGCTCGGGATACTCGACCGCGGCAACGGCGGCGGCGGTGATGTGGGCGCTCTCGAGCGCCATGCGATGCGCCAGGCTGACCGCCTTGGGACAATGCGGTCAGGTGGGTGTGGCGAAGACCTGGATGTCGATTGGCCGATCGACGGCGGCGATCAGGGCGCGGCTATCGCCGCTAAGACCAGAATCACGCGACGCGACCAGGACGATCGCCTCGACGAGCGAAACCAGCTCGTGCCCCTCCGGCACGCCGTAGAAGCGGATACCGGTGTCCTGCTCGCCGACGACGGCGATGGCGGGGACGCGCCGGATGCCGTAGGCCTCGGCTTGCTCGGTGTCGAGCACCAGATTGAACTCCTCGACGCTGATCCGGTCTGACCGCGACGCCATCTGGTCGACGATGCGCCGGGCCGGCAGACAGCTCTCGCAACCGAAGGTCTGCGTGAAGAAGACGAGCGTGACCGGGGCGGAGATTCCCTGCAGCGCAGCGTCGAGATCGGCCGGGTTGCGAGCGTTCATCCCACGATTATTGCAGGCGCCGGGAACCGGCGCCAGCACGCACCGCGCCAGCCGTTATTTGAACAGATCGTCGAACGCCCGTTTCGCATCCGGGCGGCCGGACGACACGGACCGTTCGGAATGGGTCTGCCGCTCGACGGTCACCTGCGGCTCGAACCAGGCGCAGTCGTTGCGCGCGTCCTTCGGCGAGACTCGCGCCGGAATCGGCTGGACGCATTCGAACCGGCGGCCGGTGTCGAACGAGCCGCACTGCGCGCACGTGTGCAGCGGGGCGGCGCAGCTCGCACAGGTGGTGTCCGGGCCGATGGCCGCCGGTACCCGGTGGCCGCAGCGCGCGCAGCGGATGACGTCGTGGAACCCCGGCATGTTGGGGGTGCGGTGCTCGCGGTTGGTGACGCCGCGGGGGGCGCCCTCGCGCCGCGCCTGCCGCTGCGGCCCGCGCGCGGTGCGCTCGCGGTCATCGTCCTGATAGCCGCGTTGGCGGTACTTGCGATCACTCATGGGTGTCGGGCCCGCGGCGAGGAACTTCGAGGCGGCGCCCCTCGTCTACAAATGCCGAGGTCGATGGTCCAGCCGTCGATGGCCGCGATTATACAGGCCCCTGGCAGAACCGCACGCGGTACCGCGCCATGCGGTCCCACGTTTCGATCTATCATCGTCACGTTTGCTACCGATTGACTGCGTGTGACCCCTTCCACCCCCTCTCTCGACGATCTCCGTATCGACCGCGGCCACGACCGCGGCGGCCGGCGCCGCTGGCCGTGGGTGATTGTCGTCTGTCTGTTGCTGCTCGCCGGCGGCGCCGGCTGGTGGTGGTGGACCGGCCCGGCCCAGGTCGTCGAGGTGCGTACCGCCGCGGCGCGCGAAACGACCGGCCCGCCACAGGAGACGACGATTCTCAACGCGTCGGGCTACGTCACCGCGCGCCGCCGCGCCACGGTGTCGTCGAAGATCACCGGCAAGCTGGTCGAAGTGCTGGTCGAGGAAGGCATGGCGGTACGCGAGGGGCAGGTGCTGGCCAGGCTGGACGACTCGTCGCTGCGGTCGCAGATAGCGCTGGCAGAGGCGCGGCTGTCCGCGGCCCGGCGCGGGTTCGCCGAACAGGAAGTCCGCCTGCGGGAAGCCGAGTTGACCCTCGGGCGCAACCGCCGGCTGGTGGACGAGGGCATCGTCGGCAGAGCCCAGCTCGATACCGACAGCGCAGAGGTCGACTCGCTGGCAGCCCGCATCGCGCTGGCGCGAGAACAGGTCACGGTCGCCGAACGCGAGATCGACGTGCTGCAGACGCAACTCGACGACACCATCATCCGGTCGCCGTTCGCCGGGGTGGCCATCTCGAAGGACGCCGAGGAGGGGGAGATGATCTCGCCGATCTCCGCCGGGGGCGGATTCACCCGGACCGGCATCTCCACGATCGTCGACATGACCTCGCTTGAAATTGAAGTTGATGTCAGCGAGAGCTACATCAACCGGGTCGAGGACGACCAGCGCGTCGTCGCCAACCTCGATGCCTATCCCGACTGGGACATTTCCGGGTCGGTCATCACCACCGTGCCGGCCGCCGATCGCCAGCGGGCGACGGTGCTGGTGCGTATCGCGTTCGACGAACTCGACCCGCGGGTGCTGCCCGACATGGGCATCAAGGTGGCCTTTCTCGAAGACCAGCCGGTGCAGGCGCCGGCGGCGGGGCCGCGCTTGCTGATGCCGGCGGCGGCGGCGCGGACCGAGGACGGCCGGGACATCGTGTTCGTCGTGCGGGGCAATCTGGCCGAGCGCCGCGCCATACGGCTGGGGTCGACGGTCGGCGATGACGTCGAAGTGCTGGGCGGATTGACCGCCGGAGAACGGGTGATTCTCGACGGTCCCGCCGATCTGGTCGACGGCGACACTGTGGTGGTGGCGGAATGAGCGACAATTGGAGCCCTCTCGTGCAGGTCCGCAATCTGCACAAGGTATTCAAACGCGGCTCGGAGCGGATCGACGTCCTGCAAGGCGTCGACCTCAGTTTGGCGCAGGGAGAGTTTCTGTCCCTGATGGGACCGTCCGGGTCGGGCAAGACCACCTTGCTCAACCTGATTGGGGGTCTCGATACGCCGACCGACGGATCGGTCACGGTCGGCGGCGACCGCATCGACACGCTCTCGGCCGGCAAGCTGTCACGCTGGCGAGCGCGGCACATCGGGTTCGTGTTCCAGTTGTACAACCTGCTGCCGGTGCTGACGGCGGAACGCAACGTCGAGCTGCCCCTGCTGCTGTCGCCGCTGTCGCGCAGCCAGCGCAAGAATCACGTCGCGACCGCCCTCGCCATGGTGGGGCTCAGCGACCGCGCCAGACACTACCCTCGCCAACTCTCCGGCGGACAGGAGCAACGCGTCGGCATCGCGCGCGCGGTCGTCACCGACCCGACGCTGCTGCTGTGTGACGAGCCGACCGGTGATCTCGACCGCAAGTCGGGCAACGAAATCCTCGACCTGCTGCAGGCGCTGAACCGTGAGCACGGCAAGACGATCGTGATGGTGACCCACGACGCGAAGGCGGCTGCGCGCGCCACCCGGACCTTGTATCTCGACAAGGGCACGCTCGTCACGGAAGGAGGCGACGGATGAAATTCCTGCCGCTCATCTGGAGCAGTCTCTTCCGCCGCAAGGTCCGCACCCTCTTCACGCTGCTGTCGATCCTGATCGCGTTCGTGCTGTTCAACTACCTGTCCGCGGTGCGGGTGGCGTTCAGCATGGGCATCGACGTCGCCGGCGCCGACCGGTTGACGCTGATCCACAAGGTGTCGTTCATCCAGTTGCTGCCCGAGAGCTACAAGGAGCGGATTCTGGCGGTGAATGGCGTGACCGAGGTCACCCACTCGACCTGGTTCGGCGGGGTCTATCAGGACCCGATGAACTTCTTCGCGCAGTTCGCGGTCGAGCCGCAGGCCTACCTGACGATGTATCCCGAGTTCCTGCTTCCGGACGACCAGAAGGAGAACTGGTTTCGGAACCGGACCGGCGCGATCGTGGGGCGATCGACCGCCGACCGGTTCGGCTGGTCGGTGGGCGACCGCATTCCGCTTCAAGGCACCATCTGGCGCACGCAGTCGGGCGCCGGTTGGGAGTTCACCATCGAGGGCATCTACGACGGCGCCGAGCAGGCCACCGACGACAGCCAGTTCCTGTTCCAGCATGCCTACCTGGACGAAGCCAACAACCTGGGCCGCGGGTTCGTCGGGTGGTATCTGATCAAGATCGACGATCCGGACCGGGGCGTTGAGATCGCCGAGGAGATCGACAGCCGGTTCGCCAACTCGCCGTTCGAAACCTCGACCTCGACCGAGCAGGCGTTCGTGCAGGCGTTCGCCGCCCAGATCGGGGACATAGGCGCGATGATGACCGCGATCATGGCTGCCGTCCTCTTCACCATCCTGCTGGTCGCGGCCAATACGATGGGCCAGTCGGTACGCGAACGGACCAGCGAGCTGGCGGTGCTCAAGACGCTCGGGTTCACCGACCGGAGCGTGCTCACGCTGGTAATGGTCGAGTCGATTCTGCTGGCGGTGGTCGGCGGCGGACTCGGGCTCGGCCTGTCCTGGCTGATCATCCAGCAGGGCGACCCCACCGGCGGTCTGCTGCCCGCCTTCTTCGTGGCCCCGCGCGATCTGCTGCTCGGCGCCGGACTGATTCTCTTCCTGGGCGTGGCCTGCGGTATCGTCCCCGGCGCGCAGGCGGTCCGCCTGCGCATCGTCGACGCCCTCCGGAAAACGTAAAGCGAGGCGCAGATGTTCCGCTGGTGCTCACAGACGATTGCCGTGATCGGCCTCAGCCTGCGGTCGCTGCCCCAGCGCGCCGGCCCGTCCGTGGTGGCCGTCGTCGGCATTGCGGGGGTGGTCGTCACCTTCGTGGCGGTGCTGTCCATTGCCGAGGGATTCAACGCGGCGATGGCGAACGCCGGGTCGCCCGACACCGCCATCATCATGCGCGGCGGCAGCAACACCGAGATGAACAGCGCGCTCGAGCTCGACAGCACACGCATCATCGCCGACATGCCGGGTATTCGCCGCGGCGACGCCGGCCCGATGGCCTCGTCCGAGCTGTTCGTCATCGTCAACGTGCCGAAGCGCTCGACCGGGACCGACGCGAACGTGCCGCTGCGGGGCATCCAGGCGGCGGCGTTCGACGTGCGCCCGGAGGTGCGCATCGTCGAGGGACGGCGCTTCGCCAGCGGCACCAACGAGATCATCGTCGGCCGCGCCGCGTCCGAACAGTTCGCGGGCCTCGAGCTGGGCGCCTCGCAGCGCTGGGGAGAGAACACCTGGACCGTGGTCGGCATCTTCGATGCGGGCGGCACGATCTCGGAGTCGGAGATCTGGTGCGACGCAGCGGTGCTGCAGCCGGCCTACCGGCGCGGCAGCTCGTTCCAGTCGGTAATGGCGCGGCTCGAATCGGAGGCGGCGTTCCAGGGGTTCAAGGACACGCTGACGACCGACCCGCGGCTGGACGTCCAGGTCGAGCGCGAGACCGACTACTACAGCGCGAACTCGGCGCAGGTGCGCCTCATCATCACCGGCATCGGCACCGTCATCGCGTTGCTGATGGGGATAGGCGCGGTGTTCGGGGCGATCAACACGATGTACAACGCGGTCGCCACCCGCACCCGCGAGATCGCGACCCTGCGGGCGCTCGGATTCCGCGGCAGCTCGGTGGTGTGTTCCGTGCTGATCGAAGCGGCCCTGCTCGCAGCGGTGGGAGGAGTCATCGGCGGCAGCCTGGCCTACGCCGCCTTCCACGGCTACCAGACCGCCACGATGAACTGGCAGACCTTCAGCCAGGTCGCCTTCGCCTTCACCGTCACCCCGGAACTGCTGGTGCAGGGCGCCCTCTACGCGCTGCTGATGGGACTCATCGGCGGCCTGTTCCCCGCCATCCGCGCCGCCAGGCTGCCGGTCGTCACCGCGCTGCGCGAGCTCTGAGCACCCGGCCCGCGCCCCGCGGGCCGGCGCAACTTGCCGTTGCCGGCGTGTCTGACCTGCGACCGGAACCCCGAACAGAATCTGTCGGTATCGTGCTCGCGGGCGTGATCTCACCTCTGCTCGCGGGGTGTGGCGCACCTGGAAGGGCTGCTGGAAGGACTGCGCGAAGCTGTCGCCTGACGGGCCGGGGCCAGTCACGGACGACAATGCGCGGTCCACGATCGGTTCAGAATAGTGAAGAGGGAAGGATGGTCGATTCACCCGCGTCCAGCCCGGATCGCCCGTCGCCGCCACTGCCGCGCATCCTCCCCACGGTCATGCGTGGCGTGAGGCGGCGCTGCCCCCACTGCGGGAGGGGACCGCTTTTCGTGCGCTGGATCACCCTCCACCGAAAGTGCGCTCACTGCGGCCTGGTGTTTATCCGTAATCACGGAGACCTCTGGTTCTTCTGGATCGTGACGGACCGGATCCCCATCCTGATCGGCATCGCGACGATCTTCTTCGGCTTCCGCATCAATTCCTGGCTCGACGGCCTCGGATTCATCCTGCTCCTCGCCGGCCCGCTCATCGCGTCGATGCCGCAACGCCAGGGAGCGGCGGTGGCGCTCGGCTACCTGTCGCGCGTGTACTTCCGGAACCCCTCCGACGCCCTGCCGGATCCGGTCGATCCCGCTCCGTCCCGGCCGCGCGGCCCGTAGGAGCCCGTGGTTAAACCCCGCGTCGCACCGAGACAGGCGCGGCGAACATCCTCGTCCTCACTCCGGGTCACGCCATCATTGTCAGTTTGATGACGGCACACCAGCCGAAAAACGTCGCCAGCGTCTCAATCGAATTCATGTTCCACACTCCTTGTGGTTCTGCGCACGCCTCTGACACGGAACATCAGCGCCGGGGTGGATACCAGAAACCCAGGAGCTTCCTGCCGCTGCGGATGCGCAGCCCCTTCGGGAGCAGCGTGTGAAGCAGGAGAAGCACGAACGCCACGACGTAGGAGACGGACATCGTGACGAACGACCCGACCCCGGATCCACCCTTGGCCCGTGCGGACGTGACTACCGGGTGCCGGTGCAGTATTGGAAAGCGCTGTGCCCGAACACGGCCGTAGCGCCGCAAGCGAACGGCAAAATCCAGCTCCTCGAATGCAAACAGGTTGGCGCTGAAGCCGCCGATCGCCCTGAATGCCTCGTGCCGACAGAGGAGAAACACACCCGCGGCTATTCCCCACAGCCGCAAGAGGTAGTTGTCTCTCTTGATTCGGAGCCGGATCCACCACGTGCCGCCGATCGGCCTCATCGTCGACCCGCAACCGACGATGGACTCTTCGCGAAGCAGCATCCGCACGTCGGTCAGCAATTCGGGAGTTGGATAGGAGTCCGCGTCAATGAAGAGCAGCCACGCGCCTCGGGCAATGCGTGCACCGGCGTTGCGCGCCAGCGCGATCCCTCGCTCGGGCTCGAACGCAACCCGGGCGCCGGCGCGATGAGCAATCTCGGCTGTGTTGTCGGTTGAAGCATTGTCGCAGACGATGATCTCCCAGGTGAGCCCGTCCGCGTCGTTCGCGCCGAGAGCCTCTCTGATCAGGTCGAGCGTCTCTTCCAGAGACTCTGCCTCATTCCAGGCCGGGATCACGATCGAGAGGTCAACCGAAGTGGCCACGCCACGATACCAGGATGGTTCAGTCTACCCGACTGAATGCGCAGCACAACGGTTGACGCCTGACACCCGGCCGAGCGCCGGCAACATCCTCTTGGCGTTCGCGCTCTCCGCGCAAGCTCCTAGATCAGCTTGAGATCGGGCAGGTCGCTGAAGTCCCCGGGGTTCAGCGTCCAGAGCGCTGCGTCATGGACCAGGGCGCAGGCGGCGATGGCGAGGTCCGCCGGGCGAGGGTGCGGGTCGGACACCGACGAGTAGAGCGCCGCCGCCCGACGGGCGCTCTCGGCGTCGAACGGGACGGCGGCGGCGGCCGGGAAGAGATCTTCCTGCGCGCGGAGCTCGGTGATCATCCTCGGGCCGCGCAACCACTCGTACAGGACGATCGTCGAGAGCCCCACACGATGCCCTTCCTCCACGAACGTGTACAACCGGTCGAATGAGCGGCGCGAATCGGTCAGCGCGCCCACGAGCGCTGACGTATCGAGATGGATCGTCATGAATCCAGACGCCGCCGCCACCCCTCGCGGCGGGTCACGCGTATCTCCCGGAGCTGGGCGTCAACGCTCTCCAGGGACCGCGCTACCGGCGCGTTGCGCAAGCGTTCGAGCACCTCCAGCATGCGGAGCCGCTCGGCCTCGCTCAACCGGTCGGTTCGGGCGTCATACTCGGCGACCGCTTCCCGGACAACCTGGCTCTGCGGCTTGCCGAGCCGTGCCGCTGTCCGGCGGATGCGGCCCACGGTGGCGTCGTCAAGGGAGTATGTGACCTTTACCATAATGGGACCATACTACCATAACTGCTCGTCCGCGCGTTGGCGCGGTGTGGCTGGCGATGAGCACGAACTGTCTCTGGCGACCGTCTTGCGGGCTCACTGAACGCGATCGATAATGGCGCTGACGAGACGCTCCTGCGGCGATTCGGCACCAGGTCGTGAGGGGACTGCCGACTACGAATCCGGGCGGACTGCCAGCAGCAGGTAGTGGGCATCGCCTCAACCGCGCGGTGCCGTTGCGGGCCATCGTCCCGTGAGGCTTGACATGGACCTGACCAGCAGCGTGTCTCTGTCGGACGACCGGGTGCTGCTGCGGCCGTGGACCGCGGGAGATCTCGATGCGCTGGTCGAGATCGGTCTGGACCCGGCGATCTCGAAGTACACGGTGGGCTGTCTCAGGGACCGCGCCGACGCCCGGCGTTACCTCGAGATGCAGATCGCCGATCAGCGCGCGGGCCGGCGCCAGTCGTTTGCGATCGTGGACCGGCGGACAGGGGCGCTGGCTGGCAGCACCAGCCTCGGGAACGCCTCGGCGCAGGACCGGCGCATCGAGATCGGCTGGACCTGGCTCGCGGTCGGATGGCAGGGGCGCGGGTTCAACACCCGCGCGAAGTATCTGCTGCTGGAGCGCTGCTTCGAGTCGCTCTCGGCCCACCGCGTCGAGTTCAAGACCGACGCGATCAACCACCGCGCCCGGCAGGCGCTCCGAAAGGTCGGCGCCACCGAGGAGGGGACGTTACGCGCGCACACCCTGATGCACGACGGCCGCTATCGCGACACGGTCTACTACAGCATCCTCGCGGACGAGTGGGAGCGAGTGCGGGCGCACCTGCGTTCATTGATTGAGGACGGTTGACGGAACCGCCGGACGTCACTGCGGGCGCGGGCGCCACCCCGTGTGACGGTGGGTATTCGCACCGCATCGCCAGAACCTACCGGCTCGGCCGGTGCAACACGAACGCCGCAATCCCGCCGGACATGCCGCCCGCTACGCCGCCAATCACCCCGCTGCTGAGACCCAGAAAGTACCCCGCCATGCCGCCGAGCGTACCGATCGCAGTACCGACCAGGATAACCGTCACGACCTGCTTCATCGAGATACTCATTGGTTTGGCCCCCACACATGCCATCGTAACGCCGCACTTTACGGCAGCGCCAGCGCGATGATCTCCGCCGGGGTTTCCAGCGTGGCCGCGGCGACGGCGATGTATTGCCGGCCGTCGAGCATGTAGGACATCGGACCACCGGTCGGATTGGCCGGCAGGGTGATCTCCGCCAGCACCTCGCCCGTGCGTTTCTCATAGGCCCGGAAGATCGGTCCGCCGGCGCCGAAGAGCGATGCCACGCCGCCGCGCACGCCGCCGCCCTCGCCCATGAAGAGCAGCGTCTTCGTGACGAGCGCGCCCGGCCGGCCGTTCTGCCCCATGCTCGAGAAGTCCAGACCCAACCCCTGCAGGTCCGGGTGTTCGCGAACCTCCCTGGGCGCGCCGCCCAGGGGCTGCATCCACAGATGCTCGCCGGTGTTGAGGTCAATCGCCGTGATGCGTCCCCATGGCGGCTTGACCAGCGGCAACCCGCGCGGACCGGGCGGATAGACGGGACCCACCCGCATGTAGTCCGGGTTGGTGCCGCCCGGATCCCCTTTCCCCAGGGCGATGACGATCGGCAACGTCAGGGACGGCACGAAGAGAATCCCCGCGTCGACATCGACCCCGGCGCCTGGCCAACTGGCGCCGCCGCCCCAGCCCGGCAGCACCAGCCTGCCCCTGGTCCCGTCGGGATCGTCGATCAACGACGGTGGCGAGTACAGCGGGCCCATGCGGTAGTTCGCCGCGATCTCCAGCGCTTCGGCGCGTAATTCCGGGGTGAAGTCGATCAGGTTGTCGACGCTGAACCCCTGGACGTCGAACGGCGGCGGCCACGACGGCACGGGTTGGGTCGGCGACAGCCGTTCGCCCGGGACATCCGACGGCGGCACCGGCATCTCGATGATGGGCCACAGCGGTGTGCCGTCCTCGCGGTCGAAGACATACGTGTATCCCTGTTTCGTGACCATCGCCACCGCCTTGATCCGGCGGCCGTCGTGGGTGACGTCGACCAGCGTCGGCGGCGCCGGATTGTCGTAGTCCCAGACGCCGTGATGGATGAGCTGGAAGTGCCACACCCGTGCACCGGTTCTGATGTCCAGGCAGACGATGCTCTCGGCGAAGAGGTTGTCGCCCGGGCGATGGCCGCCATACCAGTCGTTGGTCGCGATCTCGGTCGGCAGATAAAGGTAGCCCAGCTCCTCGTCGATCGTCAGTTGCGTCCAGACGCCGGCATGGCCCGTATATCGCCACGACTCGTTGTCCCAGGTCTCGACACCGAAGTCGTCTCCCTGGGGCACGACGTGGAAGATCCACAACCGTTCGCCGGTCCGCACGTCGTAGCCGCGAATGTGGCCGGGCGTGGCTTCGTACCCGCTGTCGCCCGTCGGGACCACCTGCGCGACCACCACGTCGTTCGAGACGATGGGCGTCGAGATGCAGCGCACCTGCGCGCCCGGCTTGTCGATGTCGCGGGACAGATCGACGTAGCCGCCGTCGCCGAACCCGTCCAGCGGCCGGCCGGTCCTGGCGTCGAGCGCCACGAGACGCCCGTCGCTGACGTTATGGAAGATCCGCTCCTGTTCGCCGTCGGTCCAGTAGGCCACGCCGCGCCCCGAGCCCTGGGGCCGCCCTGCCGGGTCGTCCTCGGCGCCGGGCCGCGGCGGCGGCGTGAAGAGCCAGATCGTCTCCCCGCTGGCGGCATCGATGGCGGCCACCTCGCTGGCCCCCGTCGAGGTATACAGCACGCCGCCCGCCATGATCGGCGTCGACTCGAAGTTGAAGAATGGCCGCGGGTCGGAGTTCTCGGCCTGCCAGCGCCAGGCCACCCGGAGCTCGTCGACGTTCGCGGCATCGATCTGATCCAGCGCGGTGTATTGCGTGTGCCCGCCGTCGCCGGCGTAGAACCGCCACTCGCCATCGGCCGCGCCGTACTGCCCGGCGGCCGGGCTGGCCCAGGCGAGCAGCGCGCCGATCAGGGCGCCGACGACCGTGCGCCGTGGTGTCCTGCTCATCGCATCTTCCTTTCGTCCCGCAATCGCCGGCGTGTCCCGCCCGGCTCCGTCCATCGCCATTCGACGCCTCACTCGCGCTCCGCGGCCCGAATATCCCGAGCGTTGTCGAGCGCCGCGAGCACCGGTCTCCAGGTCTCGCGGTCGCTCCAGTCTACCCACAATGGACCGGATCGGGTGCAGCGCCGACCGCCGCCGGGCAGGCGGATTGCCGCGCCGGGCAGATGCCGCGGGGTGTTCGCCGCGGGCTCACCCGAGGGCTTCGATCGCCTGGCGCACCTCGGTGTTGTCCGGCAGAGTCGGGATGTCGTAGACCTTCGCAAAGACGACCCGGCCGCGCTTGTCGACGACGAAGATCGCGCGCTCGGAGATGCCGCCCTCGCGCAGGACGCCATATTGCGCCGCCACCGCCCCGTGCGGGTGGAAGTCGCTCAGCAGGTCGAAGTTGATGCCGCCCAGCACCTCGGCCCAGGCGATCTTGGCCGGCACCGCGTCGACGCTCAACCCGAGCACATGCGTGTCGTGCGCATCGAACCACGCCTTGTCAGTCTCGTAGTTGCGCATCTGGTTCGCGCACACCGGCGTGAACGCCAGCGGATGAAACGCGATGACGACGTTCTTCCGACCCCGAAAATCTGACAGCCGCACCTGGCCGCCGCGATGGCTGGCCAACTCGAAATCGGGAGCCGTCGAGCTGATCTCCACGTGCATCGGATTCGTTCCTCCTGGTCTGAGTCGTTTCCCCGAACGACAAACGGGCGTCCCGTGCCGCGGCGCGGTCCGGCGGCCACCCCGGCGCCGGACCACCGGCGCCCGGATTGCGGCGCAGGTTGCGTGCTGCCGACCAATCACGTACCCTGCTAGCAATCCGTGGTGAAACCCCGCGTTGCGTGGGGTTTGGCCCGTGCGCAGCGGAGCGCTGAGCGATTCGGTCCGCCGAGGCGGAGCCCACCGGGCCAGGGCGGTCCGAGGCGCAGCCTCGCCGGACCTGCCCGCGCGCGTCGTGCGGGAGTTGCTGCCCGAGGCTGATCATGCCCGTGAGATTCCTGTTTCTCGTTGCTCTGCTGCTGCTCTTCATGGTGGTGCCGTCCGCGGTGGACCTGCTGACCGAATGGTACTGGTTCGACGAGGTCGCATACACGGACATCTTCATCCGGTCGCTCAGCGCGAAAGCGATCCTGGGGCTCGTCGTGGCCCTCGCGGCCTTCGGGACGCTGGCCTTCAATTTCCGGCTCGCGATGCGGCGGATCACCCGTCCGTATCTGCTGTTTCCCGGCGGCGGCGACATCCAGCCGCTGGCGCTCGAGCCGCGCCAACTGCAACTGTTGGGCACCGGCGTGGCGGCGGTGGCGGCGCTGTTTCTGGGCCTCTTCGCGTCGACCGAGTGGCTGACGTGGCTGCAGTTCCAGCACGCGGTGCCCTTCGGCCGGACGGACCCGCTCTTCGACCGCGACATCGCCTTCTACATCTTCACGCTCCCGTTCCTGGACGTCGCCCGCAACCTGGCGCTGACGCTGGCAGGGCTGTCGCTGATCGGATCGACCGCCGCGTACGTCATGTCCGGGACACTCACGGTGAGCCCGGGACAGGGCATCGTGATCGGTGGCGCGGCGCGCCGGCACCTCGGCCTCATCGCCGCCACGGTGTTCCTGCTCTTGGCCTGGGGCGCCTACCTGGACATTCCCAGACTGCTGACCACCCCCGCCGGCGTCGCCGGCATCATACACGGCGCGTCGTACGTCGACGTCACATTGCGTACACCGGTCTTCTGGGGACTGTCGTTCGCGGCGCTGGCCGGCGCCGCCTTGAGCGTCGTCAGTGCAATGACGCCCCGCAACGGGCCGGTCTTCGCCGCCGTGGGGTTGTATGCCCTGGTGTCGGTGGGGGGCAACGTCGGGGCGATCGCGGTCCAGCGGCTCGTCGTCACGCCGGATGAGCAGCAGCGGGAAGCGCCGTACATCGCCCGCAACATCGCAGCGACCCGGCAGGCGTTCAATCTGGAGCAGGTCGAGGCGCGCGAAGTGTCCGGCGACGCCACGCTGACGCTGGCCGACATCCAGAACAACACCGAGACGATCAACAACGTCCGGCTCTGGGACCACGAGCCGCTGCTCGACACCTTCGGGCAGCTTCAGGAGATCCG
The DNA here is from genome assembly GCA_965220695.1 of Vicinamibacterales bacterium. GTDB lineage: Bacteria > Acidobacteriota > Vicinamibacteria > Vicinamibacterales > UBA8438 > UBA9620. Next base: position 4,371,383 of record OZ244838.1, read on the forward strand.
GACCTACTACGACTTCGCCTCGGTGGACAACGACCGCTATTTCATCGACGGCGAATATCGACAGACCATGCTGTCGAGCCGCGAATTGAATTCGGACAGCCTGCCGAATCGATCGTGGGTGAACGAACGCCTGCAGTACACCCACGGCTTCGGGGTGGCGATGGGACCGGTCAATCAGGTCACACAGGAGGGCCTGCCGGTCCTGTTCATCCAGGACATCCCGCCAACGTCGTCGGTCGATCTGTCGGTCGACCGGCCCGGCATCTACTTTGGCGAGCTGTCGAACGACTACGTGATCGTCAACACGGACACGGACGAGTTCCACTATCCGGAAGGAGACGACAACGTGTCGACCCGCTACGATGGAGCGGGCGGTGTGCCATTGTCGTCCCTGTTGCGGCGGTTTCTTTTCGCCGCGCGGTTCCGGGCCTACGAGATCCTCGTCAGCAGCCAGCTCGGCAGCGACAGCCGAATCCTCTACCACCGCAACGTCCCTGAGCGCGTGCGCACGATCGCGCCGTTCCTCGAGTTCGACGACGATCCCTATCTGGTGATCACGGAAGGCCGGCTCGTCTGGATCGTCGACGCCTACACGACCAGCGGCAACTACCCGTACGCGACACCGGCCACGAACGGGATCAACTACATTCGCAACGCGGTCAAGATCGTCATCGACGCCTACGACGGCACCACGACGTTCTATCTGGCCGATGCCGAGGACCCGATCGCAAGGACCCTGGACGCGATCTTCCCGGACCTGCTCGAACCGCTGGACGCCATGCCGGAGGATCTGCGGCGGCACGTCCGCTATCCGGAAGAGCTGTTCTCGCTGCAGACCGCGATCTACTCGACCTACCACATGACCAATCCCGCCGTGTTCTACAACCGCGAAGACCAGTGGGAGGTGCCGGTTATCGACGCCGAGCAGATGCAACCGTATTACACGATCATGCGGCTGCCGGGCGAATCGCGCGCCGAGTTCATCCAGATGCTGCCGTTCACGCCGCGCGGCAAGAACAATCTCGCCGCCTGGATGGTCGCGAGGAGCGATGGCGACCAGTACGGCAAGATCCTCGTCTTCCAGTTCCCGAAGCAGACGGTGGTGTACGGACCGAGCCAGATGGTGGCCCGCATCAATCAGAATCAGGAGATCTCGCCGCAGATTACCCTGTGGAACCAGCAGGGCTCAGAGGTCATTCAGGGCACGCTGCTGATCATTCCGATTGAGGAGGCGCTGCTCTATGTGCGCCCACTGTATCTGCGCGCGTCCGGCGGACGCATTCCGGAGTTGACGCGGGTCATTGTGGGGTATCAGAACCAGATCGTCATGGAGGAGACGCTCGACTTGGCGCTCGACCAACTCTTCGGATACGGAGCGGGCACGGCGCCGAGTCCCCTGCCGGCGGACGCGGTGGTCGCGGACGTGCAGGCGCCGCCGGATCAGACCGCGGTGGCGGCGATCGACGCGTCCGGGGCCGGTGACCCGCTCGTCGCCAACGCCAGCGAACACTACCGGCGCGCCCTCGAGGCGCAGCGCGCAGGCGACTGGGCCGAGTACGGCCAGCAGATCGAGCAGTTGGGCGTGGTCCTGGAGCGACTCAGCCGCGGCCTGGAGTGAAACGCCGGGGCGCGCCGGAGACAGATCTGGCAGTCCGTGGCAATAAGGGGCTGCGTGACGCAGGGCATGGCGATGCGCCGTCCCCGCCAGACAAGACGAGCGTGCAACGCTGTCAGCAACGCAGAACAGGGAGACAAGACATGCAGGTGAATCGATTCGCCGTGCTGCTCGGGCTCGTTGCCGTCGCGGCGGGCTGCGGAGGTGCACCAGAGGCGCCGCCGGTCGAGATCACGCCGGGGCTGCAGGCATTCGTGGGCGCGCGCATCATCGACGGAACCGGCGATGCCGCCATCGAAGAGGGCGTGCTGGTGACGCGCGACGGACGCATCGAGGCGGTCGGGGCGGTGGATGCGGTCGAGGTGCCGGCCGACGCCGAGCAGATCGACCTCAGCGGACGCACCATCATGCCGGGCCTGATCAACGCTCACGGCCACGTCAACAACGTCCGCGGCCTCGGCACCGTCGAGTACACCGAAGCGCAGGTCGAGTACCAGCTCGGGCTGTATGCGCGGTACGGCGTCACGACGGTCTTCAGCCTGGGCGGCGACGGGCCGGAAGCCATGGCCGTGCGCGACCGCCAGAACGGCCCCGACCTGCAGCACGCCCGCGTGTATGTCGCCGGCGAGATCGTGACCGGTCCGACCCCCGAGGCTGCCCGTGAGCAGGTCAACGCGGTCGCCGACAGCGGCGCCGACGTCGTCAAGATCCGCGTCGACGACAACCTGGGCGCCAGCACGAAGATGACCCCCGACACCTATCGGGCCGTGGCTGAAGCCTCTCACGAACGCGGTCTCAAACTGACGGCGCACTTGTACTATCTCGCGGATGCGAAGGGACTGCTCGAAGCGGGCGCCGATCTGCTCGCCCACAGCGTGCGCGACACCGAGGTCGATGACGAACTGATCACGCTGCTGCGCGATGCGGGCATCTGCTACTGCCCGACGCTGATGCGCGAGGTGTCGACGTTCGTGTACGAGACACGGCCGGATTGGTTCGACGACCCGTTCTTCACGAATAACGTGGATCCAGCCGTCATCGCCGAACTCGAGACTCCCGAACGTCAGGAACGATCGCGCAGCCGGAGCGCGCAGACCTACAAGGCGCAGCTCGAGGTGGCCAAACGGAATCTGAAGACCCTCTCGGATGCCGGCATCCCGATCGCCATGGGCACCGATACCGGACCCGCCGCCCGGTTCCAGGGATATTTCGAGCATGGCGAGCTCGCGCTGATGGTGGAATCCGGTCTGACGCCGATGCAGGCGATTGTGGCGTCGACCTCGGGCGCCGCCCGCTGCATGGAGGTCGACACGGACCTCGGCTCGATCGAAGCGGGCAAGTGGGCCGATTTCATGGTGCTCGGCGCCAATCCCCTCGACGACATCTCCAACACCCACTCGCTGGAGTCCGTTTACATCGCCGGCAACCCGGTGCCCGGCGTCTGAGACACGGCGTCAGCAGACAGATTGTGGAAGTGAAGACCAGATGGTGACATGAAGACCAGTTGGTGAAAGTGAGGACCAGTTGGTGAAAGTGAGGTCCAGATGAAGCTTCGATCCTGCGTAACGGTGCTCGCGGCCGCGTTGCTGCTCGGCGTGTCCGCGCTCTCGTCAGGGCAGACCTGGGAGCCGCCGCGCCTTGCGAACGGCCACCCCGACATCAACGGCATGTGGAACAACGTCGGGTCATCGCACGTGCCGCTGGAGCTCCCGGAGAATCTGGCGGGAAGGACGCTGACCGCGGAGGAACGCCTCGAGCTGTTCACCGCCCGGTCCGACCGCGCGAAAGCCGTCGAGTGGCAGGGGCACGAGGCCAGCCGCGGTGTCGGCGCGTACGCGAACTACTGGTTCGACTGGTTCTGGAAGGAGCCGGTCGCCGGCGAGGCCCCCGCACTGGTCATTCATCCGCCGGACGGCCAGGTGCCGGCGATGACCGAACTGGCCCGCGACAGCGTCCAGTACTATCGGGACCACCTGCATGACGAAGCCGCGAACATGGAGGGAGGCGACCGCTGTCTGTCGCGCGGCGTCTTTGGCATGATGATGCCGACCGCCTACAACAACGGCAAGCTGATCGTGCAGACCGAGGACCATATCGTCATTCACAGCGAGATGATCCACAACGCACGGATCATTCCGATTGACAGGGGCGACCACGTCTCCTCGAACATCACCCAGTGGGAGGGCGACCCGCGCGGCCGCTGGGAAGGCAACACGCTGATCATCGAGTCGATGAACTTCAAGGCGGTCGGCAACCTGCGGGCGCCCGGCTCGCGCGCGCCGCAGCACGAAGGCCGGCGCATGGTCGAGCGTTTCACGTTCGCCGACGAGAACACGCTGAACTACGAACTCACCGTCGACGACCCCGAGACCTACACCGAACCGTGGACGGTCGCCTTCCCCTACAAGCGGGACGACGTGTACCAGCAGTTCGAGTACGCCTGTCATGAGGGCAACTGGGCCGTCCCGAACTCGTTGAGCGGCGCACGGGCCGAGGACCAGGCAGCAGGGCGCTAGCAGACTCCCAGGACTCGCGATGCGTGGCGGCGACCGGCGAATTCGATGCGGCGGGGTCGGGGCGGTACTGATCGTCCTCGTGGCGGGGGCCGCCCTCACCGGCAGCCGTCCGGCCGCCGCGCAGGGATCGACCGACTGGACCAGTCAGAACCTCAATCTCGACAACAACCGGTTCGCACCGCTCGCGGAGATTCACAGCGGAAACGTCGGCCGGCTCGCCACACGCTGGACCTACGAAGTCGGCCCGGCCGACAACATCGCCCAGGTCACTCCCCTGGTGGTCGGCGGCGTGATGTATCTGCACTCGCGGTCGACCCTGTTCGCGCTCGACGCGGCGACGGGCGAGGAGTTCTGGACGGCGGTCCTCGATTCCGGATCGGAGAGCGGCAGCCCGGTGCGCGGCCCGACCTTCGCCGGCGATGCCATCTATGCCTACCGCGGGGCCGATCTCTATGCGCTGGACGCCGGCAGCGGCGAACCGGTCGAGTCGTTCGGGAACCAGGGGGTGTTGCCGGTCGTCAGCAACGCCCTGCACATGAAATACCCGGACGACTTCCCGCCGAATCTCGACCCGGTGAGTATCGGGTACCGCATCACCACGCCGCCCGCGCACCATGACGGCACGCTGTACGTCGCCGCGGCGCTCTCCGAGGGACATATCCCCGGCGGCCTGGTGATTGCGACCGACGCCGGCAGCGGAGCGATCAAATGGGTGTTCAACACGATTCCCCAGGGCCCGCAGGACGCGGGTTGGGAGATCGCGCGCGACACCTGGGGCGACGGCGCACGGGCCGGCGGCGGCATCTGGACCCAACCGGCGGTCGATCCCGATCTCGGGATGGTCTACGTGAACGCCGGCAACCCCTCTCCCGACTACGACGGGTCGGCGCGGGTCGGGATCAACCTGTTCAGCAACAGCACCATCGCGCTCGACCTCGAGACCGGGGCGCTGCGCTGGTACTTTCAGGCGGTGCATCACGATCTCTGGGACTGGGATCATGTGACGGGACCAGTGCTGTTCGACGTCACGGGTGACGGCGGTGAAACCATCAGGGGGGTGGCGGCCGCCGGCAAGAACTGTCTGTTCTATATGTGGGATCGCGAGACCGGCGCGCCACTGCATCCGATGGTCGAAACGACCGTGCCGACCGAGACGGATGTCCCCGGCGAGCAGGTCTGGCCAACGCAGCCGATACCCTACAACGCGGCGGGGGTGCCGATGACCCCGCTCTGCGCGACATTTGTCGAACTCGACGACCCCGAACTGGCCGCCCGGTCCAGCCAGCTCTACAGCCCGTACTGGATCGACAAGGCGGTCATCGTGCCGCACGGCGGGTCGAGCTTCGGGTCGCCCTCATTCAGTCCGGACACCGGGCTGGTCTACGTCACGGGGAAGAACGGCGCGATCGCGCTCGTCGTCAACCCGGTCGGCGACACGCTCGAGCCGGGTCCGGACTCGCGCGGGCACACTGACAGTTTCGAGAGCATCGACCGCATCAGCGAGGACTTCCCGCCCGAGGTGACGGTCTCGGCGTACGACCCGGTCAGCGGCGAACAGACGTGGCAGGCGGTGTTGCCGGCCCAGACGTCGATCGGCGCCAGCGGCAATCTGGCGACAGCCGGCACGCTGGTGTTTCAGGGTGTCGAGGACGGCGGGTTCTACGCCCTCCATGCGAGGACCGGCGAGACGCTGTTCAGATTCGAGGCGCCGCGGCCGATCAGGGCCAGCCCGATGACCTACCAGATCGACGGCACGCAGTATGTGACGGTAGTGGCCACGAACACCGTGGTGACCCTGGCGCTACCGTAACGCCCACATGAGGTGACCCGACCGGCGCTCCACCGGCGGGACACGCGAGGCGTTCAGCACCGGCTGCTACTGTCCACCGTCGGCCGCCGCCTCTTCCAGGCGGGCGCCGGTCAGCACATTGAGCATCGAATAGTTGCGCTCGTGGCAGGCGTACTCCCAGATCTGACCTGACGTCACGCCACGCGAGGCATGGTCGGTCGTCATCGGCGCCGCCGCGGTCCAGGGTCGACTGAACACCTCCGGGTCCTCGAGGGTGAAGGTGTAGTCGATCGAGTCCGGGCCGACGCGGGCGAACCGTTCGACGAGCCGAAGAGTGGAACGGGCCTTGCGCCAGGGCGCACTCCAATAGGCGTCCGGCTTGTCGACGAGATTGACCGTCTCGACCACCAGCGTGTCGCCTTCCCAATGTCCCCGCGCCTCACCGGTCCACTGCTCGATGCCGGTGAGCGGGCGGCCGTCCAAGGGGATGACGCGCAGCTCGTGATACATCTCGTGCAGCATGACGACCTGGCCCGGTGTCTGGAACACCTGCAGGTTCATGTTGTACGGCTGCAGTGGGACCATGTTGGGCAGACCGTCGGTGATGCAGCGCTCGCCGGTGTCCATGTCGGTCCAGGTGTCGAACGGCCCGACGCCGTATCTGGCCCGCTCGCGGTCGCTTGCCTCTTTCGACCCTTCCGTCCACGGAATCACACCCTCGGGCGGGTCGATGATCAACGACGTGCGCCGGGTCTCGGTGATCGCGGTTCCAGCATCCAGCCACACCTGGTTGTAGCCGCCGACGCTGCCGGGCGTCGCCTTGCCGTCGTTCGCGGCGCGGTTCTCGATGGTCTGCCGCTCTAGCGCCGCCGCTTCTTCGTCGGTCAGCTCCTCGCGGTCGGCCTGCCGTCCCGGCCGCTCGAGCGGGGTCAGGGTGGCCGACGTCCAGAGACCCTGCAGGTCAGGGTCACCCCAGGGCGTGCGCGGGGCGGTCCAGTCGTCGGCGCCTGACTGGGCCGCCGCCGGAACGGGGAAGACCAGCACGACGACGACAACCACTACCGGAAACCACCTGTGTCTCATGGGGCCTCTCCTGACATGTTCCGCACCGACGGGGACAGGATACGACAGATTCGCCGGTCTGACACCGGGGACCGTCCCTCAGCGGACCGCGGTGCGCTCGGGCGGCGCAGGTCGCGGCGCCGTTCCGAGTTCTTCGACCAGGGTGATTAGCGCCGACAGGTCATCCCGGCCGCGACCGCGGCCGACCAGCGCGTTGACGAACTGCATCGTCAGCGCCGCGGCCGGCAGCGCGGCGCCGCGGTCATGCGCCAGCCCCAGCGCGATGTCGAGGTCCTTGTAGTAGAGCCGCGACTCGATACCGGCGCTGAAGTCTCGAGACGCCATCCGCGTGCCGAAGAGATCGAGCACCCGGCTCGACGCGACCCCGCCCATCATCACCTGCCGCACCCGTTCGAGGTCGAGGCCGCAGCGGCCAGCCAGGGTCAACGCCTCGGCGGCGCCCTGCGCCGTGACCAGCAGCGCAAGCTGATGGCAGGCCTTGGTGGTCTGACCGGCACCGGACGCGCCCATGTGGATCACCGTTGGCCCGAGCAGCGCGAATAGCGGTCTGGCGCGCTCAAGCGCCGCCGCCGGTCCCCCGACCATGACCGTCAGCGCCGCATCGGTCGCGCCGCGTGGACCGCCTGACACGGGCGCATCGAGCATGTCGATCCCGCGCTCGGAGAGCGCCGCCGCCATCGATCGGGTGCTCGTCGGGTCGATGGTGCTCATGTCGATGACCAGCGCACCGCGGCGGGCGCCGTGAATCACCCCGCCGTCGCCCATGACTACCTGCTCGACATCGCTGGTGCCGGTGACCATCGTGAAGACGACGTCGCTCTGTCCGGCGACGGCCGCCGCCGAGGGACACGCCACGGCCCCCGCGTCGACGAGTGGCTGCGCCATCTCCGGCCGCCGGGCATGGACGGACAGCGCGTGCCCCCCCTGCAGCAGATGGCGCGCCATCGGACGCCCCATGGTGCCGAGACCGATGAACCCGAGCTGCATGCCTGTCCTCCGACCGCGCACCGTGCCCGGAGCGCGCCGATTGGCGACCCGTCAGGCGGGGGTGGCGTCCGGATACCCGAGCGCCGCCTTGATCTCGCGGATCTGTTCAATGTGACGGTTGTTGTGCAGCGGGATGTAGAGCAGCCACTGGTAGGCGTTGAGCGTGCCGTACACCGGCCGGTGATGGTCGAGCGTGTGCGCGCGCAGGGGCGCGGCCGTCGTCTCGGCGAACGCGAGCGACCGGGCGCGGCGTTCGACGAAACGTCGCAGCGCCTCCTCCCGCGTGACGGTTCCGGTCGGCACGACCGCCGCCGGAGCATCGCGCGGGGTGCCGCGGTCGGCAAGCATCGTGCGGATGAACGCATCCTTGCCGCCGGTCGCCGTGTCCCAGGCTGGATTCGACTCGTGTGCCAGCGCCTGCTCGACCCGACCGAACAGCCCGCGCTCCACGAGATCGAGATGCTCGACGATCAAACCGATCGACCACGCGCCGGACGTGGGCCGGAAGTGCCACTGGTCATCCGTGACCGTCTCCACCTCGGCCAGACACTCGTCGCGCGCCTCTTCCAGCAGCCGTATCACCTCGATGCGTTCCGCCTCCGTCATCCGCCCGCCGCTCATGCACCGACCCCCTGCTTCTTCCAGTAGCGCGCCAGCCCCAGCCAGCACTGGTCGAACGGTGCGGCCTGGTCGTACTGAGCCACGTCCACACCGGGCAGCGTCCGTTCGAGATACCGCTGGGCCTCGGCGCTGAACGCGGCGGCGCGCTCACTCGAATTCCCATTCTGCTCGATGATCCTGCGCGCCAGCGCCGCCATGCCGTCGAGGTGCTCGACCAGGTTGGTCAGATGTGCGGCCGGAGCGCCATGGGGCCCGAAGTGCGTGATGAACAGCGTGTCCGCCTGCCAGCGGTCGATGCGCGCCACGCTGGCCTTCCACAGGTCGAGGTCGATGTCGGGCGGCGGCGTGGGCGGCATGGCGAAGAGATGCGCGCCGGTCCTGATCCCGGCCGTGTCGCCGACGAACGCGATGCCGCTGGCGCGATCGAAGAAGCTGACATGGTGCGACGCGTGGCCGGGCGTGTACGCCACCTCGAGGTCGCGGTCGGCCACCGCGATCCGTTCGTTGCCGGAGAGGACGCGCAGGTTGTCCCGCGGCACCGGGAGGAACTCGCCCCACAACCGATCCATGTCGTCGCCGTACAGACGGGTCGCGCTAAGCAGCAGCCTGGCCGGATCCGCCATGTGCGGCGCCCCGCGCTCGTGCACGTACACCTCGATCTCGGGGTTCTCGCGCACCAGGCTCCCGGTCGCACCCGCGTGATCGAGATGAATGTGGGTAAGCAGAATCGTGCGGACATCGGCCAGCGCGATGCCCTGGCCGGCGAGCGCGGCGCGCAGCGTGTCGAGACAGGTCGACGGCCCCGGATCGACCAGCGCCACCCCGCCGGGGCTTTGCAGCACCGCGGTCGCGATGACGCGTGGCTTTCCGAGAAACATCAGATCGGTGAAGGTGATTCCGCGGGCAATCGTCTGCATACCGTTGAAATACTACTATGCGGGGTGCCCGTCAGCTTGACCTGATCAGGGCCTCCATAGTCTGATGGAGTCACATGGCCGGCGATCCGCGCAGCGACCACGGCGTTCTTGACGAGACCCGTCCCAAGACCCGCAAACCGACGCTCTACAAGGTCATCCTGTTGAACGACGACTACACGACGATGGAGTTCGTCGTGCAGATTCTCGAGTCGGTCTTCCACAAGACCCCGGCGGTCGCCTACCGGATCACGATGCAGGTGCATACGCAGGGCCGCGGCGTCTGCGGCGCCTACACCTTCGAGGTGGCGGAAACAAAGGTCGCCATGACCCGGGACCTGGCCAAGCGGGCAGGATTTCCGCTTCAGGCGACGCTGGAAGAGGAGTGACCCCGTACCGATGTTCAGCGCCGCACTCGAGCTGATCTTGAACGTCGCCTACCGGGAAGCGACCGCCCGGCGGCATACCCACCTGACCCTGGAACACCTGCTGTATGCCCTCGCCCATGACCCCGAGGGAGAGAAGATTCTCGAAGCCTGCGGCGGCGATCTGCCGGCGCTGCGCCACGACCTTGACGAGTTTCTGGGCACCCTGGAACCGTTTCCACGCGGCGCCCGCGGACGCGAGCCGGACCAGACCCTGGCGTTTCAGCGGGTTCTGCAGACCGCCGTGCTGCATGTGCAGAGCGCCGGGAAGGACGAGGTGCGGTTCGGCGACGTCCTGGCCGCGATTCTCCAACAGCCGCGCTCGCATGCCGCCGAGCTGCTGCGATCACAGGACATCACCCGTCTCGATGTCCTGAACTACATTTCCCACGGCATCTCCAAAGTGCCCGCCGTCGCGCAGGAGGGTGCCGAACCGGCTGAAGCGGAGACCGGCGGCGACGGGTCCGCGCCCCAGCGGAATCCGCTCACGGCGTTCGCGGTCAGCCTGACCGAGCGTGCGCAGAACGGCCGGCTCGATCCGCTGATTGGACGGACCGACGAACTTCAGCGGACGATGGAGATTCTCTGCCGCCGGCGCAAGAACAACCCCGTGTTCGTCGGTGACGCCGGCGTCGGCAAGACCGCCCTCGCCGAGGGACTGGCCAGCCGGCTGCTGGAGGACGGCGTGCCGGCGCCGCTGCGAGGCGCGGAGGTGTTCTCGCTCGATACGGCGGCCCTGCTCGCCGGCACCCGCTTCCGGGGCGACTTCGAAGAACGATTCAAGGCGGTGATCGATGCCCTCGCCGGACGTCCCAAGCCGATCCTGTTCATCGACGAGGTGCACTCGACGGTCGGCGCCGGTGCCACGACCGGCGGCACGATGGACCTGGCCACGCTGATCAAACCGGTGCTGGCGGCCGGTGAGCTCAGGGTCGTCGGATCGACCACGTTCGACGAATTCAAGCATATCGAGCGTGATCGCGGGCTGGCCCGGCGGTTGCAGCGCGTCGTCGTCGAAGAAGCGAGCGTCGAGGAAGCGGTCGAGATTCTCAAGGGACTGCGATCGCGATACGAGGACCACCATCAGGTGTGCTACACCGAGGGCGCCCTGAAAGCCGCCGCCAAACTCGCCGGCCGTCATCTGCGTGACACCCGCTTGCCGGACAGCGCCATTGACGTGCTTGACGAAGCCGGCGCGAAGATGGCCGCGGCCGTCCCGGAACCGGTGGCGAGGGCCGCCGCCGCGGAAGCGGAATCCGACAGCCCCACGCCGCAGCGGCAACGCGTGGCGGTCCCGGACATCGAGCGGGTCATCGCCCGCATGGCCCGCATCCCTGAGAAGCAGGCATCCGTCACCGACCGGGAGCGCTTGCGCACGCTCGGCGATGCGTTGCGCCGGGTCGTGTTCGGTCAGGACGACGCCGTGAGCGCCGTGGTGACCGCGATCAAGCGCGCCCGCGCCGGCCTGGGACTGCCCGATCACCCGGCCGGGTGCTTCCTGTTCACCGGTCCCACCGGCGTCGGCAAGACCGAGCTTGCGAAGCAGTTGGCCATTCATCTCGGGAACGAGTTCATCCGCTACGACATGAGCGAGTACATGGAGAAGCATGCCGTGGCGCGGTTGATCGGAGCACCGCCCGGCTATGTCGGCTTCGAACAGGGCGGCTTGCTGGTCGACGCGGTCAGAGCGCATCCCTACGCGGTGTTGCTGCTCGACGAGATCGAGAAGGCGCATCCCGACGTCTACAACATCCTGCTGCAGGTGATGGATCACGCCACGTTGACCGACAACAACGGGCGCAAGGCCGATTTCCGGCAGGTGGTCGTGATCATGACCTCGAATGCCGGCTCGCGCGAGCTGAGCGCGACCCGGATCGGATTCGGCGACGACCAGACCGCCGGCGCCAACGGCCGCACGAAGGCGGCGGTCGAACGAGTGTTCAGCCCCGAGTTCCGCAATCGACTCGACGCCATCGTCACGTTCGACAGCCTGCCGCCGGCGGTCGTGGAAACGCTGGTCGAGAAGTTCGTGCTGCAACTCGAGACGCAGCTCGCTGAACGGCACGTCGCGATCACCCTCGAGCCGGACGCCCGTGCCTGGCTCGCCCGCAAGGGCTACGATCCGAAATACGGCGCACGGCCGCTCGCGCGGCTCATTCAAACCGACGTACGCAATCCACTGACGGACGAGATCCTGTTCGGCGGGTTGGAACAGGGCGGGACAGTGCGGATCGCCCTGGCTGGCGACGCGCTCCGATTCGACATCGAGCCGAGCCCTCCCGCAACCACCACCGAGGACGAGGACTAGCAGTCCGCGGTGTCTGGATCGAGCGCCAGCACCAGGTCCCGGAGTTCTTCGATTTCCGTGTGCGCCGCGTGCAGAATCGCGCGGCGTTCCTGAAGCGACGGCGTCGACCAGTCTTCTCCGTCGAATCTGACTGCACCGTCGGGTTCAAACTCGACGAGCACCGCATCCATCGTATCCACGTAGAGACGCATCGGGGCGATCTCCTCTCGCGGTCGGCGGCGCTACATGCCGGCCGCGGTCGCTGCGCGCTGTGCGTCGTCGACGGCGATCACGAGTGCGCTGATCGCATGCTCGCTGATCGACGACGCGAACGCATAGTCGACGTTCACGCCGGCGGTGCTGAGTTGGCGTGTCGCCGACCAGATCGCGCCGGGGCGGTTCGGCATCGGCACATACAGCACCTCACGCTCGCCGACGGCATAGTCCTTCTCACGCAGCAACCCCGCCGCGTGCACCGGGTTGTCAGCCACGAGGTGCAGCACTCCGGAACTCTCCAGATTGAACGCGAGCACATTGACCTTCTCGGCTGCCAGTGTCTGACAGAGGCGCGCCAACGCGCCGGAACTGTTGTCGAGTCGAAGGGTCAACTCCGTGCGAATCGCCATGGCGGGGAGGATATCGCACTGCCGGCCAGTGACGAAACTGCAGCGTCCGCGGCCAAGGTGCAGATGAACGAGACGGCCCCGGTGGGATAAGATGAAGCGTGGCCGTACAGGCGCCTGCGCCGATCGGAGTCGGGAGCCGTCTCGAGGGCTTCTCCTATGCCATCCGCAACGTGGTCGCGGAGGCCAGGAAAGTCGAGGCGCGCGGTGGTCGGGTCACCTACCTGAATATCGGAGATCCCGTCGCCTTCGGGTTCCGCACGCCGCCGCATCTGATCGACGCGGTCACGCGCGCGATGCTGGACGGCGAGAACGGCTATACCCCCGCCGCCGGCATCTGGCCGGCGCGCGAGGCGGTGGCGGCCTCTTACCGCGCCGCCGGCCTTCCGCTTGGACCGGAACGGGTCATCCTGACCTCGGGCACGTCGGAAGGCATCGAGCTGACCCTGTCGGTGCTGGTCGACTCGGGAGACGAGGTGCTGATTCCGGTGCCGACGTATCCGTTCTACACCGCCACCTTGACCAAGCTCGGCGCCAGGGGGGTCTTCTACAGGACCGACGCCGACAACGGGTGGATGCCCGATCTGGAACACATCCGGCGTCTGATCGGCCCGTCGACCCGCGCGATCGTCGTGATCGACCCGAACAACCCGACCGGGGCGGTGTATTCGACCGAGATCCGACGCGCGCTGATCGATCTGGCCAACGATCACGGCATCGTGATCCTTGCGGACGAGGTCTATGCGGATCTCGCCTACGACGACCCGGTGCCGCCCATCGGCGCGCTGGACCCGGACGCGCCGGTCATTTCGTTCTCGTCCATATCGAAGGCGTATCAGGCCCCCGGCTGGCGCGCCGGCTGGCTGGCCGTGAGCGGGGGCGAACGGCTCGGCGCAGTGCTCGACGCGATCAACGAGCTGGCCGACGGGCGGCTCTGCAGCACCGGCCCGATGCAATTCGCCATCCTGGCGGCGTTGACCGGCGGCACCGATCACAAGCTCGCGTTCGTCCATGCCCTGCGGGCACGCGCCGAGACCACCGCCAGGCGCCTGAACGCCATCGACGGAATTACGTGCGTCCCGCCGCGAGCCGCCTTCTATGCGATGCCGCGCGTCGAGTTGCCGCCCGGACGCACCGACGAGGACTATGTCTTCGGGCTGCTGCGAACCACGGGACTATTGTGCGTGCACGGTTCCGGCTTCGGCACCAGACCGGGCGACGGGTTCATGCGCATCGTGTTCCTGGCGTCGCCGCCGGAGTTGGACGCGATCTACGACACAATCGCCGACTTCACGGCCCGATTCCGCGCCGCGGCGTAGCCGTGCGCCGCGGTAAAGGAGGTTCCGTGCCAGCGGTCCTGCACCGCCTCGCCGGTGCATTCGTCATCCTGTTGGTACTTGCGGCTCGCGTGGCGGCGCAGACCGCCCAGCCGCCGCCACCCTACCAGCCACTGCTCGACACGCTGCGCCAGGCGGTGCTGTCCGCCGATCACGAGGCGTTTCTCTCGCTGCTCACGCCCGACGCCGACCTGGACGCCGGCACGGAGTTCGCGCGGAACGCGCTCACGGGGGCAGTCGACCGCGTCACGCTCACCCCTCGGTTCCAAGAGCCGCTCGACGACCTCCCGGTCGAGGCGGGGTATGACGTGACCGTCGAGGTGTTCTTCGAGGAGGACGCGAACGGACGACTCGAGACCTGGCAACTCGAGCTCGTGCGCACGGAAGATGACAACATCTGGGGCATCCGCGACCAGACGCAGGTCGATTCGATCGACGGTTTGCACAATCTGCGCCTGACCCCGACCAGGCAGTACAGCGCCGACAACCTGGTCGTGCTTGGAGAAGATCTGTCGCTGACCCTGTCAGAGGGTTCGGTGTTCGTCGCCGAAACCGCGGCGGGTGTCACCGGTCTCGTGCTGCTCGGCGACGGTGTCATGCACTTCGCCCCGCAACCGGAGGCCGAACGCGACCAGATGCGGATTTTCAGCGGAGACGACGCGCTCGACACGGAGTTCGACGCGGCGTTCATCCGCCTGCACCCGGAAGTGTTCAATTCACGGGTGTCGGCCAGCAGCCTGGTCGAGCGCGCCGTCGATGCCGGCGACCTGCGTCAGGCGACGGCCGTCTTCGACGAGTTCGTCGAGTTCTCGTTCAGGCTCGACCTCTCTCATATCAGCGACCGGGTCTGGTCGCTGATCCCTGGTGTCGGCGACTTCCTCGCCGAGGTCCGCAGCAAACGCGACGGCACGCTGACCTATGTCCAGGCGGCACGCCGTCCCGAAGACATCTCGCTCGCCGATCGGGAGGCCGGCCAGGTGATCGCGCTCTATCCCTCGGCGCGCAAGCGACTCACCCGGGGGCGCTACTACGCTGACAACGATCAACTGACCGTCGACATCCTGGACTACGACGTCACCGCCTCGTTCGAACCGCTGGGCGTCACCCAGCAGGCGCTGAACGCGAGGCCTGAGCTGGTCGGCTGCCGGATCGAGGGTGCGTCCCGGCTCGCGATCCGCGTGAAGGGGCTGCCCATCCGCGCGTTCAACCTGCGGTTGGCCGACGAGTTGGCGGTGTCGTCGGTCACGTCGCGCGAATTCGGACCGCTCCTCTTCTTCCGCATGAAGGGACAGAACAGCCTGTTCATCAATCTGCCCACGGAAGTGCCGGGCGGCACAGAGTTCACCATCACCGTGACGTACGCGGGCGATCTGCGCGCGCAGTTGCTTGACGAGAACTGGATCGCCACCCGGTATTTCTGGTTCGAAGCCGAGGGCCTGTACGGTCTGGGCACACCGCGCTACGTCTACAGCAATCGCAGCTACTGGTACCCGCAAGGGACCTTCACCGACTATGCCACCGCCACCCTCAATCTGTCGGTGCCGGCGGGCTGGGGCGTGGTGGCCAGCGGCGTCCCGCTCGACACCAACCCGCCGGCGGCCGAGCCGGCGGGCACCCAACCACGGCAGTTCTCGTTCGCCACGCTGCAGCCGGCCCGGTACCTGTCCGCGGTGATCTCCCGATTCAGGGGCGAGACCGCGCCCACGCAGCACGTCCGGCTGTCGGGCGTGACGGCGCGGCCGGCGGCGTCACTCCCGGAGGGCGCCGTCTACTACGACACGCTCGCGATCGACTCGCTGGCCAACACGGCCAGGGTCGACGAGATCGGCGCAATCGCGGACGAGACCGCGGCCATCGCGTCGTTCTATGCATCGCTGCTCGGCGACATTCCCTATCCGTCGATGACGGTCGCGGTCACGGACAGCCGCTTGCCGGGAGGCCACAGTCCCGCATATTTCGCGATCCTGAACCACGAGCTGCCACGTACGCCCGGTGTGATCGTGTCGTGGCAGACCGACCCGGTGAGTTTCAGCAGTCATCCGTCGTTCTTTCTGGCCCACGAGATCGCGCATCAATGGTGGGGGCAGGCGGTGGGCTGGAAGAACTACCACGAGCAATGGCTGAGCGAGGGACTCGCCCAGTATTTTGCGGCGCTCTACGCAGAGCAGAGTTCCGGTCCTGAGGTGTTCGGCGATATCGTGAGCAAGATGCGCCGGTGGGCGATGCGGCACTCCGACCAGGGCCCTGTCTATCTCGGGTACCGACTGGGGCATCTCGACGGTGAAACGCGCGTGTTCCGGGCGCTGGTCTACAACAAGGGCGCCATGGTCATGCACATGCTGCGCGGCCTCATCGGAGACGAGGCCTTCTTTGCAGGATTGCGCAACTTCTATCACGAGTGGCGTTTCAGGAAGGCCGGTACCGACGCCCTGCAGCTTGCGTTCGAAATCGAGTCGGGACAACCGCTGGACCGGTTCTTCGAGCGCTGGATTCACGAATCGGGGCTGCCCGAACTCGAGTTCTCGTCGCGCGTGGACACGACCCCGGCCGGCGAGGACATCATCCTGCGGTTCGAGCAACGTACCGAGCGGATCTACGATCTGCCGGTGACGGTCGACCTCGTGTATCGATCAGGAGAGGAACAGACCGTGGTCGTACCGGTGACCGACCGGGTCACCGAGTTGCGCGTGCCGGCCAAAGGACGCCTGCGACGCGTCAGGGTCAATCGCGACGATGTGGCATTGGCGGAGATTGACCAGTAGACTCCGGCGTCACGAGATAGATCGCGGCAACGGTGGCGTTCCGCTGGACCAGCGCCAGTGCGAACTCCAACACGAAGCGGGTGCCGCCGTACTCGTAGAAGCGTACCAGTCGCTCACCGGCGGGTGTCTGGTGGACCACGTCTCGACCCATCTCGGCGCGACGCCCGAGCAGCGCGGCGACATGTGCCGCCGTGTCGCCGACCCGCACACTCTTGCCATCCTCGAACAACAGGACCGGCACGCGCGTCGCGCCCGCGGGCACGCCGTTCGGCGTCGGCGTCCCGGACGGGACCGCTGCATCACCGGTCGCCTCCCGCAGCTCGCGCACGACGTTCGTGGCCACGATCGCGGCAGCGGCGAGGAACAACGCGGCCAGCAGCCACTGGAGCAGCGGCGCCGACCGGTGCAGCAGGTTCATCTCGAAGAGGGTGGCATCCCACACGCGGGGATGCAAGCCGGAGACGTCGGACCTGTCGCCTGTCGATCACGTGGCATCTCACACGCGTAGACGCAAGGCCGGCGGCGCAGATCGGCGCCGTGCGACCCGGGGACGGTCACCGGAGGGGTCCGGAGCTTGATATGATGCTGACACGGAGCGTTCGTCACGGACTATCTGTGGAGGCGGCAGTGAGAGCAACCCTCGGCGTCCACCGCCGATTCTCAACGGCGGTGCTGTGCGGCGCGATCGCGCTGGCCGGTCCAGCCGCGGCGCAACTGCGTCCACCTGAGGTGTCGATCGCGCCGGTCACGGAGACTGACGCGGCGCACCCTGGTACAACCACGCGGGTGGCGCTGGAAGTGAAGCTCGACCCGGGCTTCCACGTCAACTCGGACACCCCGCTCGACGACAGCCTGATTCCCACGGCCCTCACTCTCGAGACGCCGGAGGGATTCTCGCTCCAGGGCGTCGCGTTCCCCGAGGCGATTCTGATCGACCAGGTCATCGCGGACGAACCGCTGGCGGTCTTCGAGGAGGAGTTCAGGATCGGCGCGATTGTCGACCTGGATGCCTCGCTGGCACCGGGAAGCTATGCCCTCCCCGGCACCTTCCGCTACCAGGCCTGCAACGATCGGGTGTGCTTCGCACCGGTCAACGCAGCAGTCGAGTTCGATGTGACGGTGGCGCCGCCGAGCCGGACACTCAGCACGGTTCGGGGCGATCTCTTCGACGGATTGCGTCTGGCCGACCCGGCAGCCGGCGACCCGGGCACCGCCCCGGTGATCACCGCACCCATGCTCGACGACTTGACGGTCCTCGCGGCGCTCGAGGACTTCGAGGTCCTGGGCAGCACGGGGGGCTATCTGGGCGACGAAGATTTCTTGAACTTCATGGCCGCCGCCGAGTCTGGCGAAGGTGAGCGCGGCTGGTTCGAAGGGCGGGGGCCGCTGGCGATCCTGGCGCTCATCCTCGCTGGCGGCCTGGCGTTGAACCTGACCCCATGCGTGCTGCCGATGATTCCGATCAACCTCGCCATCATCGGCGCCGGCACGCGGGCAGGGTCCCGGACCCGAGGCTTCGCGCTCGGGGGAGCCTACGGGCTCGCCATGGCCGTGGTGTACGGCGCCCTGGGGCTCGCCGTCATCCTGACCGCCGGCACCTTCGGCACGATCAACTCGTCTCCGTGGTTCAACCTCGGTATCGCCGCGTTGTTCGTCGTGCTGGGACTCGCCATGTTCGATGTGCTGGCAATCGATTTTTCACGGTTGCAGTCCAGGCTGTCCCGGAGCGGGAACGACCGCGGGTCCTTCGTCGTCGCCTTCGGCATGGGTGCGGTGGCGGCGCTGCTCGCCGGCGCCTGCGTCGCTCCGGTGGTCATCCAGGTCATCGTCTTTTCGAGCAACCTCTACAACACGGGCACGTCCATCGCGCTCCTGCTGCCGTTCTTTCTCGGCATCGGCATGGCGCTGCCCTGGCCCATCGCCGGCGCCGGTCTCTCGTTCATGCCGAAACCCGGGCCCTGGATGGTGCATGTCAAGCATGCCTTCGGGGTGTTCATCCTGGGCACCGCGGTCTACTACGGCTATCTGGGTTACGGACTCATCGCGCAACGGTGGGTCGATCCGGCCGAGGTCGCCGACAGCGTGCAGGAGCTCCTCGACGAGGGCTGGTACGCCTCGCTGGGCCAGGGGCTGCAAGCGGCACAGGCTGACGACAAGCTCGTGCTGGTGGACATGTGGGCGACATGGTGCAAGAACTGCCTGACGATGGACCGGACGACGTTGAAGGCCCCGGCGGTCGAGTCCGGCCTCGAGCACTACGTCAAGGTCAAGTTCCAGGCGGAAGATCCGGACGCCTCACCGGCGCGAGAGGTTCTGCAGCACCTCGACGGCATCGGTCTCCCGACCTACGCTATTCTGCGGCCGCGTTCCGCCGAAGGGAGCCGCGGCGTGGAGGGTGAACGGTGATCAGACATGCAGGGCCGGCGATCGGGGCAGCGCTGCTGCTGGCCGGGTGCGCGATGCAGCCTGGCGAAGCGAACCTGCAAGACTCCTTTACCGCACAGATCGCCGCGGTCGAAGGAGTCGACAACCTCGAACTGACGGATGGCGAACTGACATTCCGTGGACCGGATGGACGGGGCGGAACGGGAGACTGGCATGTGCGCATCGAGTCGGCAGTGCTCGAGGCGCGTGACGACGAGCGGGTGCCGTTCGAAGGACACATCCGCTCGACCTGGTCGCTCAACGGGACGCCTGTCGACCCGCCTATGCGCGCGATGTCCTTTCTGCCGCAGGAGTTTCTCGATAGCGGAATCGCGGAGGTCTGCTACGCGCTGTGGGATGCGGACCAGAACGCGTGGGACTGGTAGGGGCGATTCTGCCAGCAGTCCGTGGTGAAATCCCGCGCCGCACCGAGATTGGCGCTGCGCCCGCGTGGCAAGGCGAGAAGTAGGGGCAACCCTTGTGGTTGCCCTGTTCGTCTCCTAGAGCGGCGCCCGCACCCGCAACGCTCCCGGATGCATCGTCGCGGCCAGCGAGACCCCGCCGTGGACCACTTCTCCATCGACATGGAAACAGATCGGCCGGGCGGCCGTGATCCTGACGTTGCGCACCGATAACGTGGTCACCCCCGGATTCTGATCGACTGTGCCGTTGAACAACCTGCGGACGCCCCCCGGCACCTGCCGCGCGCGCAGCGGCGGGACAACCACCAGTTCGATTCGCCCGTCATCGAGCTTGGCGTGCGGGGCGATACGGGCATCGTTGCCGTACTGCGTGCCGTTGGCGAACACGACCATGAGCGCACGACGCGTCCAGGTCTCTCCGGCGGCAGTCACGGTGTATACCTGCGGCTTGTATCGAAACAGCGTGGACAGCGTCACCCGCACGTAACCGAGCATCCCCCGATCGGCGCACTGGCTGAAGCCCTCGGCCACCGTCGCGTCCAGCCCGATCCCGGCCAGATTCACGAACAGGCGGCCACCCAGTTCGCCAACGTCGATCACGCGGTCCCGACCCTGAATCACCGCCGCGATGGCGCGTTCGGGGTCGCGGCTGATGCCCAGTTCGCGGGCCAGCCCGTTCCCCGACCCGGCCGGCACGATCCCCAGCACGCCCTCGCGAAACGCCAGCGCCGACGCGACCTCGTTCACGGTACCGTCACCGCCCCAGGCGACGACCGGCGACGCGCCCCGGACCGCATAGTCCGACGCGACCTCGCGCGCGTGGCCGGGGTGTTCGGTGAACACGACGTCGCACGGCGTGGCGCCGCGCGCAAACGCCGCGCGCACGAGGTCGGCCGAGCGGCGGCTGCGGGCCCGACTGGCCCGCGGGCCGGCGACGGGATTGATGATGGCGACCGCTCTCCGCGCTGGCGTACTCATGGCGTCCGTGGTCCGCATACCGGCAACAGTCCACGCAGAGTGTCACCGCGGACCACGAATGTTATAGTAGCTGCCCATGGTGGCGCGTCGGTGGGTTCGGGTTGCAATCGTCCTTGTAACTCTGGCGGCTCTCGGGTTCACGGGTGTCAGGGTTCGTCTCGCCGAACAGGCAATCGACGCCGAACAGGACGCCGAGCGTACCTTCACCGACCTCAGTTGGGCGTTCACCCTGTCCCTCGCCGATCTTCGCGCAGCGCAACAGGCCTACGTCGCTGTCGGACAGAATCAGCGCGACTGGATCAGCAAGGTCGACAGTCTGCTGAACACTGTCCGCGCCAGTCTCGACAATCTACGTCAGTCGGCGACCGAGGCCGCGTCGATCGACGCCCTTGACGCGGCTGAAGCCGCCCTCGCGGATCTGGCGGGTATCGACCAGCGCGCACGCGAGCAAGTGGCGCTCGAGCAGTCGTTGCTGGCGTCCGATCTCATTTTCACCGAGGGTCTGGACGCAGCCGATCGAGCGGCCGCGCAGGTCGAGTTCGCGCGCACGCGGGAGAGTGCCACCCGCGCCGAAGCTGTACGGTCGCAGCGACAGACGCAGGCGACGTTCGTGGCCTCCGCGGGCGCCGTGGCGCTCCTGGCGGTCCTTGTGCTCACGCCGGTGGCACGAGTACGGGATCCCGATACACCGGACACTCAGGCCGATGCCGCGGTGAGTTACCTGTCCGAGAACTCGGCGTGGTCATCCACGGAGCAACTGATGCTCCGCGGCGACGACCCGCCCACCTCCGACGAACCCGCCGAGACCACGGCGGCGGCGCCCCAGCCCGATCTGCGTGCCGCCGCCGAGTTGTGCACCGATCTGGGCATGGTGGGAGACACGAACGAGTTGCCGCCGCTGCTCGCGCGGGCCGCAGAGATCATGAACGCCAGTGGATTGATCGTCTGGGTGCGCGACTCCAACGGTCGCCTCCTGCGCCCCGCCATCGGTCATGGATACTCGGAGCAGGCTCTGGCCAGACTCGGCTCGATTCCCGAAGACGGAAAGAACGCGACTGCCGCTGCCTGTCGCAACGTGCAGATGCAGATCGTCGAGCGCAACGAGACCGGCATCGGCGCCCTGGCCACTCCGCTGCGATCGGTCGACCGTTGCCTCGGGGTCCTGTCCGCCGAGCTGCGTGATGGATGGGAATCAAGCGACGCGGTGCAAGCCAGCGCCGCCATCATCGCCGCCCAGATAGCCACGCTGCTGCCCAGCGATCCCCCAGTGGAGAGCGCCGCGCCGGAAGCCACCACGCAGGAATCGGCCTAGCAGAAACGCCGGTGCAACGCGGGGTTCTACCGCGGGCTGCTAAATTGCCGGTCCCGCGGGCGTGACTTCGACACGGTCCAGGCCTGACCGGTCATCTCCCATCGTGGCGGTCAGCTCCAATGCACGCCCGCTGCGCGTGATCTGCAACACGACCTCATCGCCGGCCGCCAGCCCCGACAATCGCCGTCTCAGAGTCCCGGCGTCGCCGACGGCGCGACCGTCGACCGCGGTGATGACGTCGCCGGCCTGGAGCCCGGCATCGGCGGCCACGGAGTCTTCGTCGACCCGACTGACCAGTACACCGTCATCGACATCGAAGTAGTCAGCCAACTGGTCTGTCAACTCCTGCACGTTGACCCCGAGCCGCGCCCGCGCCGAACCCGGGAAGCTGAACCGGAATGCCCGTTCGGTGTTCGGAAGCATCGCGGTCATCAGACTGTTCCGGAGCGCGTCGAGCTCCACCGCGCCCTCCGCCGCCCGCAGCACCGAGAGGTTCAGCGCGCGGGGTTCCGGCCTGACCTCGAGCTCGACGCGGCCACCGTCGCGCACCACGACGACGGCGACCGCCCGTCCGCCGGGTGTTTCCTGCACCAGCCGCGTCAATTGGCGGACGCTGCGCACCCGCTCACCGTCGAATTCCACCACGATGTCGCCTTCGCTGAATCCGGCCGATTCGGCAGGCGAGTCCGGGCTCACGCTCCGCACGAACGCCCCCTCGGCCACGCTATCGTTGTCGGCGACATCCTCGATCGCTATCCCGATATGACTACCGTCGCCCAGGCCCAACGCGAACACCTCGCGGGTCGCGCGGTCCCGCTGAGCCTCGGCGACACCGGTCGCACCCAGC
This sequence comes from Vicinamibacterales bacterium, assembly GCA_965220695.1. GTDB lineage: Bacteria > Acidobacteriota > Vicinamibacteria > Vicinamibacterales > UBA8438 > UBA9620. Next base: position 4,394,325 of record OZ244838.1, read on the forward strand.
AGCAGGCACCCCACGACAGCGGCGACCAGACCGAATTTCCACCCCGGGTGACTCGTGTGCATCATGCCTCCTCTCCTCCGTCTTCTGGTGAGACGACGGTCGCTTGCGGAAAGTCGGCGGTATTTGGGCAGTCCGAGGCACCCCGGTCGACGACGACGCATCGACGTGCGGCTCAGGCGTTCAGGCTATACTGGTCGGATGGAGTCGATGGATCTGCCGCTCGACTACACCGCGATCGAGCGCATCCTCCCGCATCGGTATCCGTTCCTGCTCGTTGACCGGATCACCGAGTTCGAGGTCGACAAACGGATCGTCGGTGTCAAGAACATCTCGCTCAACGAACGCTACCTGTCGCATCGACCCGGCGCCCGGCCAGTCGTTCCACCGACGATCCTCACCGAAGCGGTCGCCCAGGTCGGCGCCATTCTGATTCTCGCCAAGCCTGAAAACCGGGAAAAACTCATCTATATCGTCGGCATCGAACGCGTACGGTACCGGAGACCCGCGCACCCCGGTCACGTCGTCAACATCGAGGTGAACGTGCGCCGGCTGCGCAGCCGTATGGGCCAACTGCATGGCGTGGCGACGGCGGACGGCAAGATCGTGCTCGAAGGCCGCATGACGTTCGCGCTCGGTCCCACCAAATAGTCCACGCCGGGCGCCGGTTTCGCCCCGTGAACGGCCAAACTTGTAACCGGACCCACGCCAACGGGCGTGGCGATGATAGAATTCGACCCATGGGTTCGAAAAAGAGTCGGAAACGCTCTCCGGCGGCGCCCGCCGCCAGCACTCCCGTCGCCAGCAAGGGTGCACCCTGGCCGTTCATCGCGGCCGCGGTGGCAGCGGTGGCGGCCGTCGGAGTCTTCACGTTGTCCAGAGGCGACGACCCCGTGGAACCGCTGACATCCGCCACACCGGCGGCGGAAGACTCGATCGCCGCCCCGGGGAGCGCATCGGCGCCGGATGCATCGGTTGCCGAGACCAGCGCACCGTCAGCGCCGGTCCCGGAGTTCCCGGCAACGCTCGACGACCTTCCGATGCCGCCACTCCCGTACGTGCCACAGATGGTGCCGCGGCCGCCCGAACTCGTGCGGCGCGCCTACGTCTTTGCCGCGCAGAATCCGGGCGTATTGAGCTATGTGCCCTGCTACTGCGGGTGTGAGAACGACGGCCATGTCTCGAACGTGGATTGTTTCGTGGGATCACGCGCACCCAGCGGCGCCGTCGAGTCGTGGGACACCCACGGCATGACTTGAACGCATTGCCTCGATGTCGCGCGTGACGCGATGCAGATGCATGCCCTCGGCGCTTCGGTTCGTGATATCCAGGGCGCTATCATCAGCAAGTACGGCTCGGTGTATCCCTCGTCGACGCCGACTCCCGCGGCGCCGTAGCGCGACATCCGCCCGGCGTACCGGCTGGTCGCCTTCCGGTAATGGCAGGATTCTCATGTCCGCCGGGAACAGACCCGCCGCCACGCCGCGGCCGGTTCCGGATGGCGTGAGAGCCAGCCAGGCCACCGTGTCACGACAGCCCATGACGCGGACCACGAATGCCGCTGCAACTCGGCCGCGCGCTGCGCTGCTCGGTCACCTTTTCGACGTCATCCGCGTCGGCGTTTACCTGGGCCCGCTCGACGGCGACGCCGGCCCGACCCTGGGCGCCAATCCACACCTCAAGCTGATGTTCGGGTACGACCCTGCGACGCCCGCCGGGGAGATCCGCCCGTTCGCGGCCGATCGCTTCGTTGACCCGAGGGCCCGGCACGCTTTCTTCGAGCGCTTGCGGCGAGATGGCGCGGTCAGCGACTACCTCCTCCGGCTGCGGCGTGCAGACGACAGTTCCTTCTGGGTCGAGGTCACCGCCACGGTGCAGACAGGGGATCAGCATGACGGATGGCACGTCGATGCCCTGATCCGGGACGTAAGTGAACGCAAGAAGCTGGAAGACCGGGGGCGGGATCTCAGCCAGCAGCTTGGCCAGGCAGAGAAACTGGCCGCACTGGGTCAGACGGTATCCGGTGTAGCGCACGAGTTGAACAACCCGCTCGCGACCATCCTGACCTGGGCGGAGCGACTGGCGGCGCGGCCGGTCGACGCCGATACGAAACGGGGGCTCGAGACCATTCTGGGCGAGTCGGAACGCGCCGCCAAGATCGTTCGCAATCTGCTGACGTTCGCGCGCAAGCCAAATACCACCCGGACTCAGGTCGATCTGAACGCCGTCGTCCGCGACACCCTGTCATTGCGCGCCTACGAGCAACGGATCTCGAACGTGACGTCCGTGACAGCGCTGGCCAGCGGGCTGCCGCAGCTCTTCGCCGACCCGCATCAGGTCAAGCAGGTGCTCTTGAATCTGGTGATCAATGCGGAACAGGCGATGCTGGCCACCAACGGGCGGGGCACGCTGGTGGCGCGTACCTGGTACGACAACGCAGCCGACACGGTCATGCTCGAGATCAACGACGACGGACCGGGTGTGGCGGACGAACTGCGAACCAGGATCTTCGATCCGTTCTTTACAACCAAGGCGGTTGGCAAGGGTACCGGACTTGGATTGACTGTGGCCTACGCGATTGTCCAGGAGCACGGCGGCCAGATCAGCGTGGCCTCGGCGCCGGGGGCCGGCGCCTCGTTCTTCATTTCGTTTCCCGCCGCCGCCGGCGCCCGGCGAGTCCCCGTACCGGCCGCGCCGCCACCCCCCGCCGCGACTGGATCGGCCGTGCTGCTCGTGGAGGATGAACCGGCCCTCGCCGCGGCGGTTGCCGATGCGCTGACCGAGGCCGGGTACCGCGTGGACCGCGCGGCGGATGGCGAAGAGGCGCTGGAGCGGGTGACGGTGACCGCGTTCGACCTGGTGATCTGCGACCTGAAGATGCCGCGTCTCGACGGACCGTCCTTCTACCGGATTCTTGCGGAGCGCAAACCGGCGCTGGCCCGCCACGTCCTGTTCGTCACCGGTGACGTCGCCGGAACCGAGGCCGAACGATTCCTGCTCGAAACAGGGTGCCGCTGGCTGCCCAAACCGTTCCGGCTGCACGATCTGCTGCGGGCGGCGCACGAGGTGCTGGGTTAGCCGCCCGTGGCACAAGCCCCGTTGGAATCGAACAACGCCGCCACACGGGATGCTAGGACGCCTTGGGAAGACACTGCGCAGCGGTCGATGCCCGGCGCGCCGGGTGCAACCGGACCTTCGCCATTCTCAACGCCGGCCGCCCCGTGTCCGGTGTCGACCCGTGCCCCTTCGTGGCTCCTGCCCGCAGCTCAGCGTTCAGGCCGGGACCCAGCATCGTTCGCAGACGCCGCACGGCGCGCGCATGGAGTTGCGAGACGCGCGACTCGTTCACACCGATCTCGCTGCCAATCTGCCGCATCGTCGCGTCCCCGTAGTAGTAGAGGCCGATGATCTTCCGCTCTCGCCAGGGAAGCGCCTTTATCGCCACGCGCACGCGCGTGGCCGCCTCGCGCCGCTCGCACGCCAGGTCCGGCGCCGGCACCTCGGGCGGCACCATCACCGCCGGAAGATGGGCGCCATCGACAGAGTCGTCCGAGGTCAACGGCGATGTCGACTCGATGGTGTTGATCCTGATGATCGTGCGCCTCAGGCGTGCTTCATCCGACCCCATGTGACGGGCGAGGTCGGCCAGCGACGGTTCGGATCCAGACTCGTGACGCAACTGTTCCCGGGCCGCCTCCAGCTCGCGCCGGGCGCGCCGGACCCCGCGCGGCCATGCGTCACGCCGCAGGGCGTCGATCATCGCGCCACGCACTCGTTGTTCGGCGAACGTCTCGAACTTGATGCCGCGTGATTCGTCGAAACGGTTCGCGGCGTCGATCAATCCGATCATGCCGTCTTGCACGAGATCGCCGAGGTCGATGGAATGAGGCATGGAGGCCGCCATGCGGCGAGCCAGCGCCTCGACGAACGGCACGCCGTTGGTGACGCGATCATGGTCCCTGGCATCAAGCGCCTGAACTGCCATCGTTATCTTCGCCTCCGATCTGTGTGCAGGGAGGTCCAACACGGGAGATCGCTGCACAGGTACCGATATCGCAAGCGACGTGCCAGGGTATGGTGCATGAGCCAGGCGGGACGTCCGTTGGCCCTAGTGTGATTCGTAACTCATTGGGTATTAACAGGTTGCTCTATGTCATGGTGCGCCGGATCCAGTGCCCGGTCGGGGGAGTGCCGGATCCGGACGGACAAATATTTGACGGTTTTGGGCAGGGCGCGCCAATTTATTGACGTGTCGGGCGGAACGGAGGGACAATGCTCGAGCTGCGGTTAGACGTCTTCGCAGCGTGCGCGAATCTGTTGGACCGCGCTGATCGCCTCGACCACACTGGTCACGATCTGCGCGGCGCGCGAGGTGCCGGCCTCATCGGTCAGGTGCGTTTCGAGGAGCTCGGCATTGGCGAGAATGATCCCAAGCTGGTTGTTCAACCGATGGAAGAGGGCGCCGATGTCTGCCGGCTTGTCCATCTGCGATAGTTCGGTGCGCAGGGGCGGGAATGGACGCTGACGTCGACTCGCCTCAACGGTGAGGACGGACCGACGGCGGTGACGTCCGGGAGCTTGGGCCGGCGTCCGGGGCTCGCCACAACGTGTCGACGAAGATGCGCACGGAACCGCCGGCGGTTCTGACGTACTCGACCTTGCCGCTGGCAATCCAGTTGTAGATGGTTCGCCGACTCACGCCCACCAGCTCGCAGGCCTTCATGATCGAGATCGTTTTCCTGTCCACAATCATCACTGCCCTCGCATGCGACCCGCCACGTGCCGGCGACTCGTACTGTCCCGATCCGGTTCGTCTTCGCTCGGCGGCCTCGGAGAAGGGTATCGGCACTGCATGGCGATGCCATTAGCGACCTCCGAGGAAAGTTCCACGTCATGGCTGAAAAAGACACGTATCTGCTGCTCGTAGAAGATGAGGCTCCATTGCGGGAGGTCACCGCGGAGCGCCTGACGGAACGTGGCTACCACGTGGTGGCGGTCGAGACCGGTGAGGCGGCGCTCGAACAGCTCAGCGAATTCGCATTCGATGTCGTCGTGACCGACCTCAGACTGCCCGGGATCAACGGGACCGAACTGCTCGGCGCGGCGCTCGCGCGATACCCGGAGCTCGTGTGTATCGTGGTGACCGGTTTCGGAACGGTCAAGGACGCGGTCGACGCGATCAAACGCGGCGCGGCGGAGTTCCTTACCAAGCCCTTTCAGTTCGACCACCTGCTTCATGTGATCGGCTCGGCACAGGAACAATGCCGGCTCCGGTCGGAGAATGCTTATCTTCGATCGCAGCTCGAGGAGCGCTACCGGTTCGAAGGACAGGTGGGCCGCAGCCCTCGCATGCGTGAGCTGTTCGACCTGCTCGAGACGGTGGCAGCGAGCGCAAGCACCGTGCTGATTTCGGGCGAAACCGGCACGGGAAAGGAACTCGCCGCGCGCGCCATTCACCACAACAGCAGCCGGCGGGCGCACCGATTCGTTGCACTGAACTGCAGCGCGGTCCCGGAGTCCCTGCTCGAGTCAGAGCTGTTCGGTCATGTGCGCGGCGCATTCACCGGCGCGGTCGCGAACCGGACCGGACGGCTCGAAGCGGCGCACCAGGGCACGTTGTTCCTCGACGAAATCGGCGCCATGAGCGTCAGTCTGCAAGCGAAACTGCTCCGCGTGTTGCAGGAACGCGAACTGGAACGGGTCGGAGACACCCGCACCATCAAGATCGACGTCCGGGTCATCGCGGCCACGAACGCCAACCTGCAGCAACTGGTCAGCGAGGGTACGTTCCGTGAGGACCTGTTCTACCGGCTCAACGTGATTCCGATCTTCCTGCCGCCGCTGCGCGAACGGCGCGAGGACATTCCTCTGCTCGTCCAACATTTCATCACGAGGCTGTCGAGCCGGGAAACGCCGGCCAGGGAGATCACGGTGACCCAGGAAGCGATGCGACGGTTGATGGCGTACGCCTGGCCCGGCAATATCCGTCAACTCGAGAACACCGTGGAACGGGCGCTGGCGCTGGGCCGTGACCGCACGCAGATCGGCATCCGCGATCTCCCGCCGGAGATCCAGGACGGTCCGCCCGCCGATCAGGCGGTCACGGTGGCGCTGCCCGCGGGCGGACTCGACATGCCGGCGCATGTCGCCAACGTGGAACGGCAGTTGATCCGGCAGGCACTGAACGAAACGGGCGGGAATCGCCAACGCGCCGCGCAGTTGCTGGGGCTCAAGCGGACGACGCTGGTGGAAAAGGCGCGGCGGCTCCTGCCGTCGCAGCCCGGGTAGCCGCGCCGACTACGTGAACAACCCCAGCGGTTCGAACGACCCCTTGAGAATGGAGGGCGCGTCCTTGGAGCCGAGCCACTGCTCGATGAGCGTCGCGTAAACGCGACGGAAATCGGTGGTCATCTTCAGGTTGCCGTCGTCCAGGTCGGTCAGGCTCGGGTGGCGGCCGTGCAGCCCGCCCCGGACGCCGTTTCCGATGACGAACATCGGGGTCGCCGTCCCGTGGTCGGTGCCGAGACTGGCGTTCTCCTCGACGCGCCGGCCGAACTCGGTGAACATCATGATCGCCACGTCGTCCGCCCGTCCGATCCGCTTCAGGTCCTCGACGAATCCACGAACGGCGTCGGCGGTATAGGCCAGCAGCCGTGCATGGGGATCCGCCTGGTGGACGTGGGTGTCGAATGAATTCCCCTGATAGCTGACGTAATACAACCGCGTCGGCATGTCGGCGTTGATCAGCGCCGCGACCCGCCGGAGCTGCGGTGACAGCCCACCGATGCCATAGTCGACGGGCGTGCTGTAGCCGGCCGCCGCCTCGCGCACGAACTCGGAACTCTGCACGGCGTTGGTGGCGGTCGACGAGAGGAACTCGAGCGTCGGATTCTCGGGCGCTGCCGGCACCAGCTTGTCGATCGCCTGCTTTTCGGCGTCCGAGCCTTCACGGCGGAAACTGCGGGGATCGTTGAAGACCAGTGGCTGATGGTGACGGGCGCGCACCGCCAGCGACTGCCGGGTCCCGATGTTCACGATGCGATTGCCCTGGGCATCGTGATCGTAGACACCGTCGGCGAGACGACCCAGCCACCCCAGCGGTTCTCCGCCGTTGGGCACGCCAGTGTGCCAGAAGCCCATCGACGAGAAATGGGAGAGGCTGGGGTTCTCATAGCCGCACCCGTGCACGACCCCCATCAGGCCGTCCTTGTACAGACGCTCGAACCCGACCAGCGACGGGTGGAATCCGAACCCGTCTTCGATCGCGATCGCGTCCGACGCCGGGATGCCGAGGTTCGGTCGCACGCGGTAGTACTCGTCGTCGCCGAACGGGACCACGGTGTTCAGCCCGTCGTTCCCGCCCGACAGCTCGACGACCACGAGGATCCGTTCCGGATGCACCTCCATGCTCGTGCCGGCCAGGGCATTGGTGGTCAGCGCCTGGGCGGTGCGGCTCAGCAGCAGCGGCAGCCCCGCGGTGACTCCGATGCCATACATCCCTTTCCGCAGAAAATCCCGCCGCGAACACCCGCATCCGTTCATATGGCGTATTGTCATGTCGTCCTCTTCGTGCGTCTTCGCCCTGCAGATGGTGTCGCCGTCACGCCAGTTGGTATTCCGGCGCGCTCAAGACCAGATACAGCACCGAACGCAGCGCCAGTTCGACCTGCGGTCCGGCCTCGGGCGGCAGCCGGTCGGCGCCAAGGTCCTCGCGCAGACGCTCGACGAGCACCGCACGCGCCTCCGGGGCCAGCGGCACCCGCACAAACCGCCGGATGAAATGGTCGACGACGTCGTCGACCGTCCACGCACCCGCCTCCCGCAGCAGGCGGGCGAGATCGAGATCGGCGGGATTGCGGGGCACAAGCTTGAGCCGCTCGTACGCCATGACGTACCCCATGTAGCCGCCATACCGCGTGTTGTAGTCTTCGTCCCGGTCAGCGAGCAGGCTCGATTCGGCGTCCCCTTCCTGGGTCGCCGCGGTGATGTTCATGCCCCGGTCGATCCGTTGACCGACCCGCGCATAGATTCCGGGCAACGCGCGATCCGGCGCCCAGAACCCGTCGGTGTCAGGCAACAACACGTCACGAAACAGGTTGCCACGTTCGAGCAGCAGCGCCGGGGTGATCCAGGTGCGTCCACCGGCCCATCCGGCCACGTTCGGCGGATTGAACAAGGTCTGCCCGAGAGAGGCGGTCAGGCGGCCGAAGTCTGGAATCGTCGGCAGCCGGGTGAGCCCCAGCTTGCGATAGGTGGAGACGACCAGGTGCACCGGGCTCTTGACCTGGGTGGCGTAGGAGGCGGGGCTGTAGAAGTCTCTCGACAAGAACATCCGGCGCAACAGCGGCCGCAGTTCATACCCACCGCGCCGCAAGGTCGCCGCGTGCTCGGACAGGGTCGCGGCGTCGATCTCTTCGCGGACGAAGAACCGGTACAGCTTCGCCGTGATGAACTCGGCGGTCACCGGCTCGGCAAGAATGATGTCGATGATGTCGTCGCCGTTGAACGCCCCGGTGCGCCCGAGGAACGTCTTCTCGCCGTCATCGTGGGTCGCGGCGTCGAACCGGAACTCGAGCACATCGTTGGTCCACCCGGTAAACGCCCGCGACGCCTCGCGAATGTCCTGCTCGGTGTAGTTGCCCACGCCCATCGTGAACAGCTCGAGCAGCTCACGGCCGAAGTTCTCGTTCGGATGCCCCTTCCGGTTCTCGCCGTTGTCCAGATACACGAGCATCGCCGGGTCGGTCAGAATCCCGACCAGCAGGTCGCGAAAGCTGCCCGCGGCGTTGGCGCGCAGCATTTCGTTCTGCTGCCACATCATCCGCGTGTCACGGACCTTCGTGTTGCCGGTCGCGAAATGTCCGTGCCAGAACAGCGTCAGTTTCTCTTCGAGCGGCCGGCGGGTCACGAGCATCCGCTCGCCAAACCAGAGCGCCAGCCGCTGGGTCTCGATGGCATTCGAGCGCAGCCCGTAGAAGAACTTGTTGACCACCGGCTGCAGGCGCCGCGACTCTCCGGCGGGCAGAACGGCCACCCCCATCGAGGACCCCGTTTCACGTGCGATGCGAACCGCCTCGGCACGACTCTTGGGGAACGGGTCCATGCCGGGGTCCCAAATTGGCGAGGCATCGAAGGCCGGCGTCTCGGAATTGTCGATGCGGGTGAAATTGACGAGCTCGTCGACCGCCGCCTCGGGGGTCATCGCCGCCAGCCGCTCGATCTCGGCGGGCGTGCCGCCGAACCCGGCGCGTTCCAGCAGGTGGGCCGCCTTGTCGTAGTCCCAGTCGGACGCACCGATGGGAGTCAGGTCGTCGACCCAACGCGCGGGCCCGGCGCCGGCCGCAATCACGGCCGCGGTCGCGACGGCGGCGAGGACCGCGCCGCCGAGCAGCCATGACAACGGTCTGAACGCCGCCTGACACCAGCAGACCGAATCAGGCGCGCCCGGATCGAAGACACTGCGGGTGGAGTTCATCGCCGACCTCCGGTTCGGAACCGAGAACGAGACAGGCGCCTATCATATCAGGCCGTGCCAGACATCCCGCGGCCTTCGCCGCGGCGGGCACCGATGGCGTGTCAGCGCACCTCCGGCGCCGGCGTCACCGGTACGGACACGGCTGCGGCGCCGTCTACCTGAAAGAAATCTCGAATGATCGCCCGCAGCGCATCGATTGAACCGGCGTGGTTTATCTCGACCCGCAACCGCGAACCGTTATCGAACCCCTTGGTGTACCAGGCCCCGAGGGCGCGGAGCTTGTTGATGACCCAGCGTTCCCGGCTGGCCGGGCTGCGCCGCGCCGGCCCCGAGGCCGGTGAGGACATCGCCCGGTGTCTGAACCCCTGCGCCTCGGCCGTGCCTTCGGTGAGCAGCAGGTCGATGTAGGCCAGCAGGAACGCTCCGCGGTCGGCGGCAGCCACCGTCTCCGCCGCATCGCCCCGGATCAACCGCTCGGCCTGCTCGAAGATCCAGGGATTGCGCAGCGCGCCCCGCCCGACCAGCACCCCGGCCACCGCCGTGTCGCGCAGCCGCCCGACCAGATCCGCGGGGGCCACGCAGTCGCCGCTGCCAAAGACCGGAATCGACACGCGCCGTGCGACTTCGTCGATGAGACTCCAGTCCGACCGGCCGGAATACGACTGTTTCGCCGTGCGCCCGTGCACCGCCACCGCCGACGCGCCGGCCTGCTCCATCATTCCGGCGACGGACGGGGCGTTGATATGCTCCTCGTCCCACCCGGCGCGCATCTTGACAGTGACCGGAATCGACACCGCGGCCGTCATCGCCGCCACGACCGACGCCGCATGATCGGGTGTCCGCATCAGCGAGCATCCGGCCTGGTGCTTCGCGATCTTGGGCACCGGACAGCCCATGTTCACGTCGACGACGTCGGCGCCCAGCCCCTCGACGATCTGCGCGGCCTCGGCCATCGTGGTCGGATCGCCGCCGAAGATCTGAATCGATACCGGACGTTCCTCCTCCGTGTACTCGGCGTACTCGAGCGTCCGGTCGATCCCACGCACGAGCCCTGCCGAGCTGACCATCTCGGTCACGACCAGGCCGCATCCGCCGCGCCGCTTGACCAGCCGGCGGAAGGCGGTGTCGGTCATGCCCGCCATCGGCGCGAGCGCGTACGGCGAATCGAGCGTCACGGCACCGATTTTGATTGACATGTCGCCGCAGGCTCCTAACACGCCTTGACGTCGGCGGCGTCGACCTCTACAGCGACGGCCTGGCCGATCAGGTCGACCGACAACACGAGCCGGGCGTGCGATCCCTTGCGCACGAGGCGGCCGACCACCCCGCGCAGCGGGCCGTGCACCACCTCGACCATGGCGCCTACGTGGATGAGCGGACAGGCATCGTATTGCAGATCGGTGGCGACGAGACGCCGGATTCCCTCGATTTCCCGCGGCGCGATTGGCGCCGGCTCGCCGTCGAACGAGACGATGTTGACCACACCCGCGCAGCGGAGAATCTCCACGCGGCTGGCCGCATCGAACCGTGCAAAGCAATACCCGGGGAACAACGGCCACGCGATCTGCTTGCGCCGATCCTTCCAGTGGCTCCAGCGGGTGATGGTCGGAAGAAAGGTCTCGAACTGTCTGCGCTCGAGTTGCCGTCGCACGACCTGCTCATGACGGGAACGCGTCCACAGCGCGAACCAGGGCGCCGATCCCATCGCACGAGCGCGCTCCCCGGGCGGGGACACCTCAGCGAGATCCGGTGACAGAACCATCTGGCGCGATGTTACAACCCCAAACTGACCGCGCGATTCGCAACGAACTGTTCATAGACGCCCCGCAAGACCTCGTCCTTCCACTCGATGATCGCTTGTTCCCGCAGTTCCACCAGGTATTCCTCGATCGCGACCAGCCGCCGGCTCTGGAAGGCCGAGTCTATGATCTCGGCGCGAACCTCGTCGAAGGGGGTCGGCTCCGGGTCGGTCCCGGACGCCAGTTGCAACATGTGATATCCCGCGTCGGTGCGTTCCAGCGCTCCGACGTCGCCGACCTCGAGTCCCTCGACGCGGGTCCGAACGGTGTCGACCAGATCTCCCAGCTCGATCGGTCCGATCAGACCCCCGTTGGCCTTGGATACGGCATCGGAGACCTCAGCGGCCAATGCTGCGAAGTCTTCGCCTGCGGTGGCGCGCGCGTGCACCGCCTCGGCCAGAACACGGGCGGCTTCGTCTCGCGCGGCGCCGACCTCGGCGCCCTCCGGCACTGCGATCAGGATCTCGCGCAACGTCACCGTGGCCGGCGGGATGAACTCGTCGATATTCGCTTCGTAGTACTCCTGCGCCTCGTAGTCGTTCATGGAGATGCGACGTTCCACCTCCACCGACAGGACGTTGCCGATCAGTAGCTGCTGTTCAAGGGTTTCCCACAGGTCAGCCATCGTCATCCCCTCGGCGGCGAGACTGACGAGAAGCTGCTCGTCATCGACGTTGTTGTCGACCTTGAGGGTTTCGACGACTTCATCGAACTGTTCGTCACTCAACTCGAAGCCCATCTCCTGGCCGCGTTGGAACAGCAGCAGGTTGTCGACGATCCTGGTGATGATCTCGGGCGTCAGTTGCTGGACGACCCGGCGCAGCTCGTCTTCGGCCTGCGGCAGCGCCCGGCCCCGCAACGCGGCGACCTGCGCCTCTTCGAGATCGGTCTGGGTGACGATTTCGCCGTTCACGATCACCAGAATCCGCTCCAGTACGAGCGCGCCGGGCGTGTCCGACAAGAGCGACGGCGACGGCGGCGACGGCGGTTGCGCCGCCAGCGCCACGCCAGTCCCCAGGATGACGGCGACCGTCATCGGCAGAGTCGTTCGTGTGTGCATCATTGCCCTCATTTCACGATTCTATCCCTTCCAATCCGCGCAACTCCAGCAGCAGATCGCCGACGGACGCCAGCAGTTCGTCAGATCCCGTCCGGTTGCGTTCCGCCCGCTGGTAATCGACCCTGGAGAACCCGTCGCGAACGCTGTCGTCACGGGCGCGGTCGGTCCACCAGGACACGTGTCCCGACCTGGCCGTCCGGCGATCGCGGAGATCGAGCGTGAGCATCGATGGCGGCTTCAACAGCAGGTCCCGCCGGCGTTCGACGAACCGTACGAGCCGCACCGGCTCCACCGTGGTGGTGGACCTGAACTTCAGGACGATCACCTGTGCGTCCCGGTCGATGCTTTCCACGCCAAGCTGGTCCGCCAGCAGGCGGATCCGTCCATAATCGACCAACGTGGCGATCGAGGCCGGGGCCGGTCCGTACCGATCACGGACCTCGTCGAGTAGCGCGGTCAGGTCCGACTCGACGCGCGCCCCCGCCACCCGGCGATACACGCCGAGCCGCTGATTCGTGTCCGGAATGTACCGCTCGTCGATCTTGAGGTCGAGGTTCAGATTCACGGCGGCGCGCAGCTCCTCCTCGATCTCCTCGCCCTTGAGTTCACGCACGGTCTGATCGAGCAGCTTGACATACATATCGAACCCCACCGACTCGATGTGTCCGCTCTGCTCGCCTCCCAGCAAGTTGCCCGCACCCCGGATCTCGAGATCGAGAGCCGCGATGCGAAACCCGCTGCCCAGGTCGCTGAACTCGCGTATCGCCGACAGCCGCTGGCGGGCGACAGGCGAGAGCGTCGCCTCGGGCGGCACCAGCAGATAGGCATAGGCGGGTCGATCCGAACGTCCGACCCGCCCCCGCAATTGATACAACTGCGCCAGTCCGAACCGTTCCGCATGGTTCACGACGATGGTGTTGGCGTTCGGTATGTCAAGACCGTTCTCGATGATGGTCGTGGCCAGGAGCACATCGCATCTGCGCTGCACGAAGTCGACCATGCAGCGCTCGAGCTCTCCCTCCCGCATCTGACCATGGGCCACGGCGACCCGCGCTTCGGGCACCAGACGGGTCAGCAGTTCGCCCATCGCGTAGATGGAGGTCACGCGGCTGTGCAGGAAGTACACCTGTCCGCCGCGCTCGAGCTCCGTGCGGATGGCCCTGGCGATGATCTGCTGATCGAAACGCACGACGTTCGTCTGGATCGCCTGGCGATCCTTGGGTGGAGTCTCGATGATCGACATGTCCCGGATCCCCACCAGCGACATGTTCAGGGTGCGGGGAATCGGGGTGGCGGTCATGGTGAGCACATCGACCCGGTGCCGCATCTGCTTGATCCGCTCCTTGTGGGCCACGCCGAACCGCTGTTCCTCGTCGACGACCAGCAACCCCAGATCGCGGAACCGGACATCCTTCGACAACAGCCGATGCGTGCCCACGATGATGTCGAGCCTGCCGCTGGCCAGCTCTCGCAGCGTCTCCGTCTGCTCGGCCCGTGCGCGAAACCGACTGACCAGATCGACCCGCACCGGAAAGGCCGCGAACCGGTCGGTCAGGGTCTTGAAGTGCTGAAAGGCAAGCACCGTGGTCGGCGCCAGGACACCCACCTGCTTGCCGTCCATGACCGCCTTGAACGCGGCGCGCATCGCCACTTCCGTCTTGCCGTACCCGACGTCGCCGCACAACAGGCGGTCCATCGGCGTGGGCGCCTCCATATCCCGCTGGATGTCGGCGATGGCCGTCTGCTGGTCGGCGGTGAGTTCGTACTCGAACACGTCGTCGAACTCGCGGTGCCAGTGCGTATCGGCGCTGAAGGCATGACCCGGAACCGCCCGGCGTGCGGCATACAGCTTCAGCAGCGCCTCGGCCATGTCGCGCATCGCCTTGCGCACCCGGGTCTTGGTCTTCGCCCAGGAGGCGCCGCCGAGGCGGTCGAGCGTCGCCTTCGTCGACCCGGTGTATTTCTGTAACAGGTCCAGTTGCTGCACCGGCACGAACAGCTTGTCCTGACCGGCGTAACGGAGTTCCATGAATTCCTGCTGCTCGAGCCCGACGGGAATCTGTTTCAGGCCGACGAACATCGCGATCCCGTGGTCGACGTGCACGACATGGTCGCCCACCTTCAGGTCACGGAAATCCGACAGGAACGACCGGGCCGGTCCGGCCCGGCGCTCTCGCGGCCGGCGCTCCTCGTCGAAGACATCCGGTTCGGCGAAGATATGCAGCCCGGCGTCCGGCAACCGGAAGCCGCGGGACAACTGGCCTGTCGCCACCTGCAGCGCGGCGCCGTGAACGTCGGCGGTCTGATCGATCGAGAGCGCCCGGAGATCGTAGTCGGCCAGCAACTCGATGACCCGCTCGGCCCGACCGGGGGTAGCGGCCACCAGCAGCGCGGTATCCCCGCGCTCGCGGATTCGCGTGATCTCGGCCGCCCAGTCACCCACGCGCCCATGAAATTCCATGCCTGGCTGGCAGGCCACGTGCCGAACCGTCGGGGCGGTGTCCTGGTCTTCCCAGAGCTGCTCCAGGCGGATCGCGGACTCGAGCCACGCGTCGAGCGTGGACCTGTCGACGAACAGAACGTCCGGGGGCAACGCCGGATCGCCACGCGCCTCGGCGTCGACGAACCCGGTCGCCGCCTGTGACATGCGGGTCTCGATGGCGTGCCTCGATTCGTCCGCCTCGGAGAGGAACACCCTGATTCCCGTTCGATGCGTCAGATAGTCGGCGAACCAGGCCGAACGATCGAACGCGTCATCACCGGTCGCCGCATCAGTTTCGAACAGCTCGCGCAACGGCAGGATGTCGGCCCGGTCGAGCGTTTGCGTAGACCGTTGCGTGGCCGGATCGAACCGGCGCAGCGATTCGAGGCTGTCGGCCGCGAATTCGGCGCGGATCGGCTGATCGTCGCCCGCCGGAAAGAAATCGACTACGCCGCCCCGGATACAGAACTCGCCGTGGGACTCCACGGGATCCGCCGACGTGTACCCCGCGTCCGCGAGCTGGTCGCCGACGTCGGGCGGCTCGATCAGTTCACCGACCGTGAGACTGCCGGCGGCGGCGAGTACGCGTGCGGGGCGGCTCAGCCGCGGCAACACGGCGGCGGCCGAGGCCACTACCACCCGCGCCGCGCCGGCGCCGAGGGCGTGCAGCGCCCGGCCGCGGGCGGCGGCGATATCGAAGTGGGGCGCGAGTCCGCGATAGGGATCGACTTCGTGGGACGGGAACGGCAGCACGCGGCCGCGCAGTTCGTGATCGGACAGCCCCGCCAGCCCGCGCAGAAAGAAACGGACATCGGCGACCGTCTGCTCGACCGCGCCGTCGTTGGGTACGATGACGACCACCGCACCCTCGCCGGCCGCGGCGGCGACCGCCAAACTCTTGGCGGGCGCCGACAGACCGGAGAACGCGCGCGCCGCGCCCCCAAGGCCGGCCCGGGCGGCGGCCGTCTTGAGCAACGCCTGCAGCGTCAGCGAGGTGGTGGTCACTGGAAACATCCGATCGGCGATCGGAATCCGCATTCAGGCCAAGCCAGCCAGCTCAATCGACCTCGGTGTCAGGGGGCGCCACCGGTTCCGTTTTGCCGGCCGCCGTTTCCGGCGCAGCGTTCGCCGGTCTCGCCGGCCCGTCCTGGAAGCGCACATTGCCCGTAAAACTCCACAGATGACGGGGCCGGTAGATGCCGGCATCCTTCGTGTTCGACTTCACACGAAAGGTGTAGAGCAGGCGGTGATAGTCGTACGAGAATCCGTCCCGTTTATGTACGGCGACATCCAGCTTGTAGGTGCCCTGGACCAGGTCGAGTCGCTCGATCACGAAGGCCACCTCGGCGTCACCCTCGAGTGACGCGGACGTCATGTTCTCGATATCGGTGTTGGTGCCGTAACAGCACACCCCGTCGGCACTGAAGATGCTGATGCCGAACGCAAAGTCGTCGACTTGCTGGACGGCGCGGACTTGCATCCGGATCGTCATGCGCTCGCCGGTATGGAAGACGTGCGCCGGACCCTGGTCCCCTGCGAGCGTGACCGTCTCGATCTGCACGGCGCCCGAACCCCAGCGACCCTCCTTTGCGGTGAACATGTCGGCGGGCGGCGCGCCGTCGTCCTCCGGCTCCGGCTCCGGCTCCGGCTCCGGCTCCGGCTCCGGCTCCGGCTCCGGCTCCGGCTCCGGCTCCGGCTCCGGCTCCGGCTCCGGCTCCGGCTCCGGCTCCGGTTCCGGTTCAGGCTCCGGTTCAGGCTCCGGCTCCGGCTCACGCTCAGGTTCCGGCTCCGCTTCCGGTTCAGGCTCATCAGGCTGGTCGTCCGGCAGGAGTGAACTCAGCGTCTGCTGCGCCTTGGCGTCCTGTGCCGCCAGCAACGTGTTCTCGGCCCGTTCGACATCCGCCAGATACGTCTGCACCACACGTCTCGGATCGCCCGTCGTACGGTTCCGGCCCTTCTCGAGCCAGAGCGCCTCATCGCAGAAGCGCTCGACCAACGGCAATCCGTGGGTGACGAGCAGAATGGTCTTGCCGCGCCGTTTGAACTCGGCGAACTTGTCGAGACACTTCAGACTGAACCCTTCGTCACCGACGGCCAGCACCTCGTCCACGAGCAGGATGTCCGGGTCGACATGGATGGCGACCGCGAACCCGAGGCGCACGTACATGCCGGACGAATAGGTCTTGACCGGGGCGTCGATGAAATCTTCGAGCTCGGCGAACTCCACGATCTCATCGAAGCGGCGCACAATCTCGCGCCGCGACAACCCCAGCATGATGCCGTTGATGAAAACATTTTCGCGACCGGAGATCTCGGGATGGAACCCGGCCCCCAGCTCGATCAGCGCCGAGACCCGGCCGTCGACCCGCACGGTCCCGCTGGTCGGCTTGGTGATGCCGGCGACCAGCTTCAGCAGGGTGCTCTTGCCGGAACCGTTGCGCCCGATGACGCCATAGGACGCGCCTTCGGGAATCGTGAGGGAGAGGTCATCCAACGCGCGGAATGACTCCTCGGGCCGCAGGTCCTTGACCAGACTGCCGGTCAGCAGGGCGCTCTTCAACGTCGCGAATTGCCGCGAGCGCGTATGCCGCCGGTAGACCTTCGTGACGTGGTCGATGTCAATCGAGGACATGACGTCTCTGCACACGTAGCGGTGAACCGGGACCTACACTTCCTCGGCGAACGAATCCCGTAGCCGATCGAACAGCGCGTAGCCGAGAAAAAACAGCGCCACACCGGCCAGCGCCAGAGCGAGCAGCCACTTCCAGTGTCCGAACGGGCCCTCATAGAACAGGATCTCCTGATAGGAGATCGCCAGATGCGCGAACGGGTTGAGGTCCATGTAGAACTTGCCGACCTCCGGCACCGCCGACATCGGATAGATGATCGGTGTCGCGAAGAACCACAGGGTGAGCAGGTTGGCCAGCAGATCCTTGATGTCGCGGAAGTGCACGGTCAAGGCCGACAGCACCATCGCGAATCCCAGGGTCAGGATGAACTGCACGATGACCACGAACGGAAACCAGGCCAACTCCGCCAGCCGCAACGGGACCGCGTGAAACACCAGGAATCCGACCAGGATCGGGAGACCGAGGAGAAAGTGCACCATGTTCGAGATCACCGCCACCATGGGGAGAATCTCGGCCGGAAACATGACCTTTTTTATCAGGTTGCCGTTCACGATCAGCACGTTGGCGCCCTCTGAGAGCGACGACGAGAACCAGGTCCAGGGCAGCAGCCCGCAAAAGAGGAATACGGCGTATGGCTCGATCTCGACGAGCTGGCCGCGGGGAATGACGATCGTGAACACGAACGAGTAGACCAGCAGCAGCAGCAGCGGATTGATGAAGGACCAGAAGAACCCGAGCACCGACCCCCGATAGCGGGCCTTGAGTTCGCGAGCGACGAGAGCCTGGACGAGGCCGCGATAGCGGAACAGACGCCGCAGTTTAAGGAACATTGACTTCGATCACGACGGCGGTCACGTTGTCGGGTCCCCCGCCGTCGTTGGCGCCCTGGATCAGTGCCTGGCAGAGGCTGTCCAGGTCTGACTCGCGGCGGAGGATGTCGCCGATCTGCTCGGCACCGAGAACCGCGGTGACGCCATCGGAACAGAGAAGCAGCCGGTCGTTGGGCTCCACCGGCACGTCCTGCAACTCGACGTCGAGGTCGTCCGACCCGGAGATCGCGCGGGTGACGATATTGCGCCAGGGGTGCTGCCGTGCGGCAGCCTCACTCAGCGCGCCGGCGCGGATCTGCTCTTCCACCCACGAGTGGTCGCGGGTCAACCGCTCGAGCTCGCCCTCGTGCGTCCGATAGATCCGGCTGTCGCCGACATGTGCGAGCGTCGCGACGTCATCTGAGATCAGCACCGCGACCGCCGTCGTCGCCATGCCGCGCAACTCGGCCGACGACGCGATCTGCGCCGCCAGCCGGCGGTTCCCCATGTAGAAGCCGGCGTGCAACCGATTGGCGTTGAGACTCTGGTTCGGATCGAACGGGATCGGCCATGTCTGGTCCGGCGAGACGCTGACCGTGGCCTCGACGAAGACCTCGATGCCTTCGATCGCCGACTGCGAGGCAACCTCGCCCGCGGCATGGCCGCCCATGCCGTCGGCCACCACGAACAACCCGAGATCCTCTCGCACCGCGAGGCTGTCTTCGTTGGTCGCCCGACGGAGACCTTTGTCCGTGGCCGACGCAGAGGAAACGCGCATGGCTCGTGTCGCGGTGAGGGGTCAGGTGAAGACCCGCGAGCGTCCAGCGCTCGCGCTATCTCCGGGTTCTGGCTCTCGACGCCACCCGCAGCCTGACCATCGATTTCAGCATGGCGATTCGGGCCCGCTCGAGGTCCATGTCGAGCACCGAGGTGTCGAGTCGATTACTGGCCCGCTTCACCGCCGCCTCGGCGCGTGTGACATCGATGTCCTCGGCCGATTCGGCGATCTCCGCCAGAATCGTGACGTGATCGGGCTTGATCTCGGCAAACCCGAACGACACGGACACGTACGAGACCTCCTGGCCCTGACGATACCAGAGCTCGCCGACCTGCAGGGCGGTCAGCAGTGGCGTATGGCCCGGCAGCACGCCGAGCGCCCCGTCGGCGCCGGGGATCTGCACTTCGTCCACCCGTACGCTGACGACCGCGCGCTCGGGTGTGACAATCTCCAGGGTCAGGTGTTCCGGCAGCGGCATGTCTGAACTCGTTCACGTCAGGCGTCGAGCGTCCCGGCCGGGGCTCAGGCCGCCTGACTCTTCATTTTGTCGGCCTTTTCGATCGCTTCTTCGATGCTCCCGACCAGATAGAACGCCTGCTCGGGAAGCGCATCGTGCTTGCCCTCGACGATCTCCTTGAACCCGCGAATCGTGTCGGCAATCGACACATACTTGCCTTCGAGCCCGGTGAACTGCGTGGCCACGAAGAACGGTTGCGACAGGAACCGCTCGATACGCCGCGCCCGCGCCACCGCGAGCTTGTCTTCTTCCGAGAGTTCATCGACACCGAGAATCGCGATGATGTCCTGCAGGTCCTTGTAGCGCTGAAGCACCTGTTTGACGTCGCGGGCGACATTGTAGTGCTCGTCCCCGATGATGTTCGGGTCGAGAATGTTCGAGGTCGAGGCCAACGGGTCGACTGCCGGGTAGATACCCTTCTCGACGATGGCCCGAGACAAGTTGGTCGTGGCGTCGAGGTGCGCAAAGGTCGTGGCCGGCGCCGGGTCGGTGTAGTCGTCAGCCGGCACGTAGATCGCCTGCACCGACGTAATCGATCCTTTGTTGGTCGACGTGATGCGCTCCTGCATGACGCCCATCTCGCTGGCCAGGGTCGGCTGGTAGCCGACGGCGGAGGGCATCCGGCCGAGCAACGCCGAAACTTCGGAGCCGGCCTGGGTGAAGCGAAAGATGTTGTCGATGAAGAGCAGCACGTCCTTGCCCTCGGCATCGCGAAAATACTCGGCCACCGTGAGCGCGCTCAGCCCGACGCGTTGCCGGGCGCCGGGCGGCTCGGTCATCTGACCGTAGATCAACGCAGCGCGTGATTTCTCGCGGTCCTCGATGTTGACGACACCGCTCTCCTGCATCTCGAGCCACAGATCGTTGCCCTCGCGGGTCCGTTCGCCGACGCCGCCGAACACCGACACGCCCCCGTGCTTGAGCGCGATGTTGTTGATGAGCTCCATGATGAGCACGGTCTTGCCCACGCCCGCGCCGCCAAAGAGCCCGATCTTGCCGCCGCGCAGATACGGCTCCAGCAGGTCGATGACCTTGATGCCGGTCTCGAACATCTCCTGGTCGGTGGATTGATCGACCAGCGTGGGCGCCGGCCGGTGAATCGGCCAGCGTTTCGCGGTCACGACCGGCCGATCAGGGAAGTCGACCGGTTCACCGAGCACGTTGAGCACGCGGCCCAGCACCTCTGGCCCGACCGGCACCTGGATCGGGTGGCCGAGATCGACCGCCTCGACGCCACGCTGCATCCCATCGGTCGGCTTCATCGCGACGGCGCGGACGCGGTTCTCGCCAAGATGCTGTGCGACCTCGGCGATGACGTCGATGTCGACGCCGCTCGCGTTCGACTTGACGTGCAACGCATTGTAGATGGTGGGCAGATGTCCTTCGAACACGACGTCGATGACGGGTCCGATGATCTGCACGACCTTGCCGACTTTCCGTTCCGCCGCAGTTTCATTCACCATTACTCGACGCGTCCTTCCGACCTCTGACGGCTCAAGCCGTTCTCCTGATTTGGCGGCACCGTACCCGTTGTCACGCGGCTAGAGCGCCTCGGCGCCCGACACGATCTCGATGATTTCTCCGGTAATCTTCGCCTGCCGCACCTTGTTCATATGGAGCGTCAGGTCCTCGATCATGTCGGTCGCGTTGTTCGTGGCGGCATCCATCGCCGTGAGCCGGCCGGCATGCTCGGCCGCGGCCGACTCGAGCAGCGCACGGAAGAACTGGATGTCGACGTGGCGCGGGATCAAGGTGTCGAAGATGGCCGCCGGGTGTGGCTCGAACAGGTAATCCGGTAGCGCCGTATCGCCGGTGTCCGACGTGTCGAGCGGCTTGATCGGCAGCACCTGATCGACGACGACCTGCTGCTGGAGCACGTTCTTGAACTCGTTGTACACGAGCTGCACCGAGTCGACCTCGCCGGCGGTGAACGCCGCGATCGCTTCCCGGGCAATTGCCTGCGCGTGACCGTAATCGAGCGTCGTGAAGATGTTCACCAGCTCGAAACGAATGTCGAAGCCGCGTTTCCCGAAAAAGTCACGGCCCTTGCGGCCCACCAGACCAAGCGATATCGCCTGGCTGTCGCCGCTGGTGATGACCTCGCCGGCTTCCTTGATGATGTTCGTGTTGAAGCTGCCGCAGAGCCCCTTGTCGGCGGTCACGACGATCAGGAGTGTCGGACGCTGCGGGGCGTCGGGCTCGGGCCGGGTCAGGAGCGGATGGGCGTTGGTGTCGACATGGGCCGCCAGACCGCCCAGCACCCGCAGCATCTGCTCGGCGAATGGGCGCGCACCGATTATCCGGTCCTGCGCTTTGCGGAGCCGCGACGCTGCGACCGCTTTCATCGCCTTCGTGATCTGCTGGGTCGACCTGACCCCGCGGATACGTCTGCGAATATCGAGAAGAGAGGGCACTGGTATGTCTCGGCTACAGGTGTTCCACCGCGCTACGCGGCGGCAGTCTTGCGGACCGCCGTGAACTGCTCGGTGAATTCCTTGAGCAACGCTTCGATGCGGGTCTTCAAGTCGTCGTCGATCTTCCCCCGCGAGGCGATGTCCGCCAGCAGTGATGGCTCGCGGCCCTCGACGAACTCGTAGAGATCGGTCTCGTAGGCGCGGGCGTCATCCACGGGCACAGGATCGAGAAAACCCTGGGTGCCCGCATAGACGATAAGCACCTGTTTCTCGACCGCCAACGGCTGGTACTGGGGCTGCTTCAACACCTCGACCAACCGCTTGCCACGGTTGAGCTGGTCCTGGGTCGACTTGTCGAGGTCGCTCGCCATCTGCGCGAACGCCGCCATCTCGCGGTACTGGGCCAGATCGAGCCGCAAGGTGCCGGCCACCTGGCGCATCGCCCGGACCTGGGCCGAACCGCCAACACGCGACACGGAGTTGCCGACGTTGATCGCTGGACGGACACCCTGGTGGAAGAGATCCGACTCGAGGAAAATCTGCCCGTCGGTGATCGAAATGACGTTGGTCGGGATGTAGGCGGAGAGGTCGCCGGCCTGTGTCTCGATGACGGGGAGCGCCGTCAACGAGCCGCCGCCGAGATCGTCGCGCATCATCGCCGCCCGCTCGAGGAGCCGCGAGTGGAGATAGAACACGTCGCCCGGGTAGGCCTCGCGACCCGGCGGACGGCGAAGCAGCAGCGAGATCTCGCGGTAGGCCTGGGCGTGCTTCGAGAGATCGTCGTAGATGCAGAGCGCGTGCTTGCCGTTGTCGCGGAAGTACTCGCCCATCGCACAGGCCGCATACGGGCTGATGAACAGCAACGGCGCCGGCTCCGACGCGGGCGCCGCGACCACGATGGTGAACTCCATCGCTCCGGCGTCGTTGAGCGTCTTGACCACCTGCGCGATTGTCGACTGCTTCTGTCCAATCGCGTTGTAGATGCAGACCACATCCTTGCCGCGCTGGCTCAGGATGGTGTCGACGGCGACCGCGGTCTTCCCGGTCTGGCGATCGCCGATGATCAGCTCGCGCTGACCCCGGCCGATCGGCACCATGGTGTCGATCGCCTTGAGACCGGTCTGCAGCGGCTGTTTCACCGGTTGCCGGTCGACGACCCCGGGGGCGATCTTTTCGACCGGTGACGTTGCGGTGGTCGCAATCGGCCCCTTGCCGTCAATCGGCTGACCCAGGGCGTTGACGACCCGTCCGAGCAGCGCCTCACCGACCGGCACCGAAATGATGCGGCCAGTGCGCTTGACGGTGTCGCCCTCGCTGATCTCGGTGCTCTGCCCAAGCAGGACGGTGCCGACGCCATCTTCCTCGAGGTTCAGCGCGATCCCGAAGACCCCGTGCGGAAACTCGAGCATCTCGGTAGCCATGACGTTTTCGATGCCGTGCACGCGGGCGATGCCGTCGCCGACCGATACGACAGTGCCGACTTCGGCGACGTCGATGTCGAGGGTGTAGCCGCCAATCTGCTCGCGAATGATCTGCGTAATCTCGTCCGCTTTGATGGTCATCTGGAAACTCTCGTCCTGTGGCAGCCGAGTCTCTGGCCGGCGCCGCGCTCCCGCGCCACGCCGCGTCACCGCGCTATCGTTCCAACAAGCTGTTCCGCATGCGCTCGAGATGCGTGGCGACGCTGCCGTCATAGACGGTCGCGCCCAGCCGCGCGATCATGCCCCCGAGAATCTCGCGGTCGACATCGCTGGTCATGGTGACCTTGCGTCCGCTCGCCGCAGCCAGGCCGCGCTCGATGGCGGCGGTTTGCTCGCCGGTGAGCGCCCGGGCAGTCGTCACCCGCGCCTCGATGACCCCCTCGTGGTCGCGCAGACGGGCACGATACGACTCGAGAATGTCCGTGAGCAACTCAAACCGGTCGCGTTCGGCCAGCATCGTGAGCAACCTCGCAACGGGGGGCGTCACTGCTCCGAGCCGGTCCAGCAACCCGGTCACGATCGACCTCTTGCGGGCCGCGGGGAGGGCGGGGTTCAACAGCACACGGCGCAGTATGTCGTGCGCCTCGACGAGCGCCGAGAATCTACCCAGAGCGGCATCGACCTGCCGAAGGTCGTGATCCTTGACACTGACATCGAACAATGCGCGCGCGTAGCGCGCCGCCGCGGTGCGATTGGTCATCGATTCCGAGTGGCCGGAGGTTTCGTTGCGGACTGCCAGAGCGGATGGGACCGCAGACAACCCCAAACCCGAGTGGGCCAAACGATGAACTATACCATTCGGCCGGAGCGGCCAGCAACCCGCGTGCCGAGCGTCAGGGGGCCGTCAACTGGTCGAACAGACGTTGAAGTTCGTTCTCGGAGGCGAATGCAATCTCGATGCGGCCCTTTTGGCCGCGGCGAACGATGCGCACCCGGGTGCCGAGCGCCACGCGCAGGCGATCCTGCGCGGCTCGGGTGTGGACATCCTGGGTTGGCGCCGAGCGCGCGGCCGGTTCGGGTTCGGCTGCTGCAAGTTTCTTGACCAGACTCTCCGTCTCTCGTACCGACAGGCCTCGGGCGACCACCTCCCGCGCCGCGTGGCGCTGCGACACAGGATCGGTCAGACCAAGCAGCGCACGGGCATGCCCCATGGCCAGTGCGCCACTTGCGAGGTCGGCCCGCAGCTCCGAAGGAAGACCCAGCAACCGAACATAGTTCGCGACGGTAGCGCGGTCCTTGCCGACCGCGGCGGCAACGTCTTCCTGGGTCAGGCCGTACTCGCTGATCAGGTGCTGGTACGCGTCCGCTTCTTCGATCGGGTTCAGATTCTCCCGTTGGAGATTCTCGATCAGCGCCAACTCGAGCAGCTTGTCGTCCGGCACGTCGCGAATGACGACCGGCACCCGCAGCAGACCCGCCCGTTGGGCGGCGCGCCAGCGGCGTTCGCCAGCCACGATCTCGAACGAGTCAGCGGCGATTCGCCGTACCACAATCGGTTGAATGACCCCGCTGCGCTGAATGGATCGCGCCAGATCCTCGAGTTTGGCATCATCGAGCACGGTGCGCGGCTGCACGCGATTCGGAGTCAGCCGGTCCAGGTCGACCTCGGTGGGCTGCTCGTCGGCAGGTGTCCGTGTCGATCTGTCTGCAATGAGCGCGCTGAGGCCCCGGCCGAGCGCTTGGCGTGTCTTCGCCATGGGATTCTCCGTCTAAACGCTACAGGACGTCGTCGGGCCGCGGCGACGGTTCGTGCCGCGCCAGGACTTCACCCGCGAGCGCCAGATAGGCCGCCGCGCCGGTCGATCCCACGTCGTACAGGACCACCGGAAGCCCGAAGCTGGGCGCCTCGCCCAACCGGACGTTACGCGGAATGGTGGTCAGGTACACCTTGTCCCTGAAATGCGCGCGCGCATCGCCGGCGACCTGCTGTCCCAGCCGCGTGCGGGTATCGGCCATGGTCAGCAACACGCCCTCGAGGGCGAGATCGGAGTTCGATGTGGAACGCACGCGCCCGACGGTGGTCATGAGCTCCGCCAGCCCCTCGAGCGCGAAATACTCGCAGTTCAAGGGAATCAGCACCGAATCGGCGGCGACGAGGGCATTGAGCGTGAGCAGCCCCAGCGACGGCGGCGTATCGATGAAGATGTAGTCGTAACGCGCTCGAGCCTGGTGGAGAAACGGACGGAGCCGGTCATCGCGGTTGGGCACGCCTACCAGCTCGATTTCCGCGCCGGTGAGGTTGCGGTCGGCCGGGATGACGTTGAGTCCCGGCACCTCGGTCGTGACCTCGAACGACGCGGGGTCGGGCACGGAGTCGGCGATGAGGGCATCGTAGACCGTGTCGCCGTCCGCCGCCGCCGAACGCAGTCCAAGGCCGCTTGTGAGATTCGATTGCGGATCGAGATCGACGAGCAGCACGGTGCGGTCGGCCATCGCCAGGGAAGCAGCCAGATTGATGGCCGTCGTGGTCTTGCCCACCCCACCTTTCTGGTTTGCAATCGAGATAATCCTTCCCATTCCCCACACAGCCTAACACTTAGGACGAATAACAGATTATGAAGAACTCTCGTCTCTCGTGAATAGTACTCCGCTTGCATTTAGCGTCGCAAGTTCGAACAGACCGGAAATCTCTCGATTCGCCGCCATCAGGTTGCACCTGCTTGGTAGTCCATTCTGAACCTGGGTGTTCCACGTGGAACATCCAGAACTCGCGACGCGAAGGCCCAGCGATATCTTTGCGAGTGCAACGCCCAGGCGGAACAGCCGTCTGCTCATGAGCGCATCAGTCGACACCGACCGACAACCACAACGGTTCACTCGTTCTTCGTAACACGACCAGCACGCTTCCCACACCCTCGATCAGCACGTGTGACCCTTCCCAACGGAGCGCGGCAGAAATATCGTCCCGGAGACCGCCATCTTCATGCGCGCGGAAAAGGAACATCCGTCCTCCCTTACGCAACAGACGGCCAAGAGTGGACAATGCCTGCCGGTCCACCTTTACCGCCCGCACAGTGACGACATCGGCGCACCCCGCCATGTCGGGCTGTGCAGCCAACCATTCATACCGACAGCCGTGCACATCCACGTTGGTCAACGCCAGGCCGCGCACCAGCTCTCGCAGAAACGCCGCCTTTTTGTTCCTGGCCTCCACCATGCGCAACGCCATTTCGGGTCTCGCCAGCTTCATCGGCACGGCGGGCGATCCGCCCCCCGACCCGATGTCAACCATCGTGGCGGCCCCGGCCGGCAGTCTCGCCGCCGCCGCGAGCGGTTCCACCACGAGACGGTCCACACCGAGGTCGTCCTCCCCCAACCTCGTCAGGTTCATCCGCTGGTTCCACCGGCGCAGCAGCGCCATGTATTCTGCGGCCCGTGCTGCCAGCGGATCGGGCACATCCAACCCGACACGAGCCGCGCGGGCCTGGATCATCCGTTCAAGGTCTCGCGCTGCCACACCCCTATTCCGTCACTCAGCGGCTGCCGAAGACATCGTTCCCCAGCTTCGGCGGTTCACATAGGCGCCCAGCACCGCCACGGCCGCCGGAGTCACTCCCGGAACCCGGCCAGCCCTTCCCAGCGTCTCGGGCGAGACTTCTTCGAGCCGCTCTACCACCTCGCGGGACAAGCCAGGCACCTCGCCGTAGGGGAATCCCGCCGGAATCTTCCTTCGCTCATCCCGTTCCATCCGCGCAACCGCCGCTTCTTGCCGGCGCAGATACCCCTCGTACTTCACGACGGTCTCGACGCTCGACAACTCCAGGTCGGCTCGACTGCCGGTCGCCACCGCCACCACACCCTGTTCCGACAGATCCGTCAACGACACCCCTGGCCGCCGCAATACCTGCGCGAGCGGCACCGTCCGGCCACGCTCCCTGACCCGCACGCCGCGCACCCGCTCGACGTTCGCCGCGAACCGGTCCCGGCGTGCCTCGAAGCGTCGCCACCGCGCGTCGCCGACCAGGCCCGCCGACCGTCCTCTTGGTGTCAACCGCAGGTCGGCATTGTCGATCCGCAGCAACAAACGGTGCTCCGCCCGCGAGGTGAACATCCGATATGGTTCGAGACAGCCCTGCGTCGTCAGATCGTCCACCAAGACCCCGATATACGCTTCGTTCCGCCCCAGCACCCAGTCTCCGAGGCCACGCACCGCGCGCGTCGCGTTCACGCCGGCCACCAGTCCCTGTCCGGCCGCCTCCTCGTATCCCGACGTTCCATTCACCTGTCCGGCCATGAACAACCCAGCCACCTGTTGCGTTTCCAGCGTCGAGCGCAGTTCCGTCGGCTGAATGAAGTCGTATTCGACCGCGTAGCCGGGGCGCAGCACCACTGCCCTCTCCAAACCCGGCAGCGCGTGCACCACCTGCTCCTGGATGCCCCGCGGTAGACACATCGAGCACCCGCTCAGATAGATTTCGGGCACGTCCAGACCCTCCGGCTCCAGGAACACCTGATGACGGTCCCGATCCGGAAAACGCATCACCTTGTCCTCGAGCGATGGGCAGTACCGCGGACCGATCCCCGTCACCTGTCCGTTGTACAGCGGTGACCGCTGCCGGTTCGTTCGCACGATGTCGTGCACCTGTTCGCTCGTATGCAGGATGTGGCAACACACCTGCGTCCGCTCGATCGCCTCCGTCAGGAACGAGAACGGCACGGGCGGTTCGTCCCCCGGTTCCGTCTCGAACCGGCTGAAATCGATGCTCTCGCGATCCAGACGTGGCGGCGTGCCCGTCTTCAGGCGTCCCCAGACCAATCCCAGCTCTTTCAGCGCCTCTCCCAACCGGCAGGACGCCGGCTCGCCGACCCGGCCCGCCGAGTGCTGCTCCTCTCCAACGTGAATCACCCCGTTGAGAAAGGTCCCGGTCGTCACCACCACCGCCGCGCAGCCGACGCGCGAGCCATCCTCCAATTCCACCCCCACGACCCGCCCGGAATGCACCCGGATGCCGCCGACCCGCCCGAGAAGCCAGGTGATGTTTGGTTCCGCCTCCAGCCGCTGCCGCATCCACACCCCGTACAGTCGCTTGTCCGCCTGCGCCCGCGGTGACCACACCGCCGGCCCGCGGCTCCGGTTCAGCAGCTTGAACTGAATCGCGGTCGCGTCGATGGCCCGCCCCATCAGCCCGCCCAGCGCGTCGATCTCCCGCACCAGGTGACCTTTCGCGGTGCCCCCGATCGCCGGGTTGCACGGCATCTGCGCCACCGTCTCGCGCGACAGCGTGCACAGTCCCACCGTGCACCCCAGCCGCGCCGCGGCATGGGCCGCCTCCACGCCGGCATGCCCGGCGCCGATCACGAGAACCTCGAAATGGCTGCTCATTCCCGCGCGCTCCCGTCGCCGCTCCGCTGTGCGGTCTCTGTAGAGGTGGCTACTTGCCGATACAGAATCGATCGAAGATATGGCGTAAGACGTCGTCCGGCGTGTGCGTGCCAGTCAGTTCCTCGAGCGCCGCCCGCGCGCGCTGCAGATCCGCAAGGACGAACTCCTCGGCCGCCCCCCCAGCCGCCGCGGCGGTTGCCGCGCCGAGGGCCTCTTCGGTCCGTGTCAGCAACCCGATGTGCCGCACATTCGCAATCGCTGGAGTATCCCGGTCTGCCACGCCGCCCAACAGCACGTCGCGTACAGCCGTCCCCAGCTGTTCGATTCCGTCCCCCGACAGGGCCGAGACCTCAACCACCGGAACATCACGATCGACAGCCACCGAGCCGCGGTCCCAGCACGGCGCCGTGTCCGTCTTGTTCACTGCGACCAACCGCACCGCACCCGAGGTCTCGTCGAGCACGGCCCGGTCAGTTGCGTCAAGAGGCGCCGAGCGGTCGAGCACGACGATCACACAGGCGGCCGTGGCCGCCGCCTGCCTCGCTCTCGATACTCCCTCAGTCTCGACCAGGTCGCCGGCGCTGCGAATGCCCGCGGTGTCCACCAGTGTCACGGCCAGCCCGTGCAGATCGACCGTGTCGCTGACCAGGTCCCGTGTCGTACCGGCCACGGGCGTGACAATGGCCCTCGACGTACCAAGCAACCTGTTGAAAAGACTTGACTTCCCAACATTCGGCTTACCTTGGACGACTACCTGACAGCCTTCGCGAATCAAGCGGCCCCGAGCCGCCTCCAACAGCAGGTCAGCCACCTGCCCGCGGATCTCTTCTACCTTCGCGGCGACGGTTTCCGCCTCGACGAAGTGATATCCCTCTTCGGGAAAGTCGAGTGAGGCCTCCAGTCTGGCCATCAGATCGAACAGCGCGCCGTGCAACTCCCCGATCCGCCCGGTAATCGTACCCTGCAACTGGTCGAACGCCATGCGCGCCTGCAGCGGCGTCACCGCGTCGACGAGATCCGCGACCGCTTCCGCTTGCATCAGATCGAGCCGGCCGTTCAGATAGGCCCGGAGCGTGAACTCGCCTGGTTCCGCGAGCCGCGCACCGGCGGCGCACGCCAACTCGACGATTCGGTTCAGCAGCACCGGGCTGCCGTGCCCGCTGATTTCGACGACGTCGTCCCCCGTATAGGACCCAGGCCGAGGAAAGTGCAGCGCGACGACTTGATCGATGGCGCTGTCCCCGGCGGCAGCGTCGATCACACGCGACAGCGTGGCGACCCGCGGGCGCAGTGGAGCTGCGCTGTCGAGCAATCGGGCGGCGATCTCCGCCGCCGCCGCACCGCTCAGACGAATGACCCCGAGGCCGCCTCGCCCCGGGGGCGTCGCGACCGCCACAATCGTGTCATCCGGCGTGAACACCAGCAGCCCGTGGTGATTGTCCCGCGTGACGCCAACGGCGGCGGTCCGCCGGCTCGACCAGGCAGGACAAGGAAGGGTGGTGCAGGTTCCGAGTCTTCGGCAGGCTCCTAGGTTCCGGTCGTCGAGATCAACACCGTCTTCAGGAACGCGTCACCGATGCTTTCCGACGACACGCCCGGCTCGTCGGCCACGGCGATGTGCACAATTCGCCGCGCGTACGGATTCAGCGGACCAATTTCCTGCGTCTCGCCGCTCGTGCGAACACGCTCTGCCAGCAGCACCGCGGTCTGTCTGAGCTCATCGTCCTTGCTCTTCCGATAGTCGAGGCAATCGACGACGATGTGACCCCGGGTGTGCTCACTGCGGAACGCCGCGTTGACGACATGCTGCAGCGCATCCAGGCCGGTCGCTTTCCGGCGCAGCAGCAACTCGCCTTCTTCTCCGTCGAGCGTGATGCGGGTGCCGTCTTCGATCGGTGCGCACGCCACCTCCAGCGACAGACCCATGGCTGCGGTCACCGCTTCAACGAACGCTACCATCCTGGCTTCCAGATCGGCTGTCACCCTGTGCTCCTCGTCTCTCGCTCCTGCTCAATCGGCCTCGGGAACGACCCGACGCTGCTGCCACGGGCGTGGCGTTCGTCACGATGGTGTCACGAACGGCCCGCGGCGCGTGAGCGCCGTCCGCCCTTCGCCGACTGCGAGCGTCTGCGTGACTTTGCGCGAGGTCGGGACTGTGGCGGCGAGGTGTCGGGTTGCGCCGGCTCGACATCGATGGTCGGCGCGGCGGGCGGCTTTCTCACCTGGCGTTCGGCCGGCGGTCGCACCTGGTGGACCGGTGGAGGACCGGCGATGCGGTTCGTCACCACTTGCTGGCCAATGCCGAAGAGATTGCTCGTCAACCAGTAGATTACGAGCCCGCTTGGCGCCCACAGGAACATGAACGTGAACACCAACGGCATCATCATCATGATCTTCTGCTGCATCGCGTCGGCGCTGGAGGGCTGCATCCGTTGCTGGAAGACCATCGCCCCACCCATGATCACCGGAGTGACATACAGCGGATCGTGCACCGAGAGATCCGTGATCCAGCCGATGAACGGTGCCCCCCGGATCTCGATCGCCATCGACAGCAACCGGAAGAAGGCGAAGAGGACGGGCATCGTGAGCAGCATCGGCAGGCAGCCGCTGGCCGGGTTGGCCCCGTGTTTCCGATACAGCTCCATGACCTCCTGGTTCATCTTCTGCTTGCCCGGATCGGTCGCCTTCAGGTTCTTGTAGCGCGCCTGAATCGCCTTCATTTCCGGTTGCAGCTCCTGCATCTTCCGCATCGACACCACGCTCTTGTGCCGCAACGGGAAGATCACGATGTTGATCAGCACCGTGAGCAGGATGATGGACCAGCCGTAGTTGCCGAGGTATCCGTAGATCCACTTCAGGGCGCGGTGCAGTGGCACGACGATCGCCGAGAGGAATCCGAAGTCGATCGCGCGCACCAGATCGGGGTGCACCGCGGCCAGCACGTCGAAGTCCTTGGGTCCCATGAACACCGGCACCGCGGCCGTCCCAGGCGCGGGAGTCACGCCGAACGCCACCAGCTCGTGTTCGAGTTCCGTGGTCGACACGGGGTGGAAATCGAACCGTGCTTCCCCGTTCCCGGGCAAGGCGGCAACCACGAAGTAGTGGTTGTCGACACCGGCGAACGTGAACTGGCCCGCGTAGCTGGACCGCTCCGCCAGATCGCCGGGCTGCGCGCGATGCATGTCGACGTCCTCGAGCAGGTCGTTCTCGAATGCACGGCCGTACAGCAACGCCGCTGGCAACTGTTGAAAGACGAGGCGGGACGTTTCGGCTCGGACCCCGCCCAGCGCGGGACCCCACTGGATCGTCACCGGCGTCGATCCGGCGGCGGTGGAAACCGCCGCACTGAACTCGACCACGTACGGCTGGTCCAATGACGCGTGGAACGTGAACGCCTTTCTCGCGCGCAATCCAGAGGTGTCCTCGTACTCGAAGGTCAGGGTGGCGGCGTCGGCCGACAACTGCAGTCCGTCGGTGGAGGGACGAAACAATGCGTCGGCGAGCCGCGCCGTCAGCGCCGGGTCGCCCGGCACGACGAGCGTAAAGGGCAGCGACTGGCCCGACTCGACCTGCGGCGGTACCAGGTCGACCGGACGATCGGTCTCGTCGAGATACTGTTTCAACTGCCAGCTCACCAGCGCAGCGCCGCGATTCGTGAACGTCGCCCGCACGAGGTCGCTTTCCACGACGATCTCATGTGGACCTGCGTCAGAGACCAGCGGCTCGAAGCTGTCGGGGTCGATTGCGGCCCGCGGCGCGGCGGGTATGTCCGGGTCCGGCGCCCGGCCCGCGGGCGGCGACGACGTCGGCGCCGATCCCTGGTTCGACGCTCCTGTCTGAACGGCGTCGATCTGGTCGCCGGGGAGCGGCGAGGGGCCCAACCAGCGCTGGTAGATCACAAGCACCAGAAAGGATAGAAACACGGCGAGCAGTACTCGGCGTTCCATGTCAGGTCAAACACTCGAGCAGCTCGTGATACGCGTCTCGCTGCATTCGGCCGGCGCTGCATCCTGCCGTGCGGCGTTGTTCATCGGTCGCCGGCTGCCGGCAGGGTCCCACCCCTCGCCTTGCTCGCCAGGCGCCGCGCCGGCCGCGGTGCGCCGCGGGTTCTGCACCGCGGACTGCCAGGTCCGTTGCCCGTGCGACCGCCCCGAACCGCCCGGAACCGGGTCGTACCCGCCACCATGAAAGGGGTGGCACCGCCCGAGCCTGCATGCCGTGAGCCAGAGTCCTCGCACGCAACCATGCCGCTGCAGGGCCTCCTCGGCGTAGTGCGAGCACGACGGCTCGAAACGACACGAGCCGACGAACAGCGGACTGAACATGACGCGGTACGCGCGCACGAGCCACACCGGCAGCACCGCACACTGCACGTTCAGCCACCGCACGATCGAAGAGCTGCCGGTCAGAGTGACCTCACGATGAGCGGTGGTTGGACCGCTGGCGGCGGAGTGTGCGGCGGTAGTCGTCCACCAGGGAGTTGAACGGAGCATCAAGGAAACTGCGGCGCGGCAACACGACGAGGTCAAGACCCGGCGACGGCTTATCGTGCCGGAAGAGCTCGCGCACTCGCCGTTTCGATCGGTTCCGCCAGACCGCGCCGCCAAGCCGGCGTGGTGCAATGATACCCAGTCGGCTGACGGGGTGCGCGGTGCGCAGCCCGATGAGCGTCATGTATCGTCCGCCGGTGCGAACACCGTGGCGCTGTACCTGCAGAAACTCCGGACGCTGCCGGATCCGCTCGGCGCGCGCCAGTGTCCGGGTAGTACCTGTCTGTTCCACGGCGCCCACTCTGCGTCCACGCCGGCGCGACTATCCCGAAACGGTGAGGCGCTGACGCCCTTTCGCCCGCCGCCGGCTGAGCACACGCCGTCCGGCGGCAGTACTCATGCGCACACGGAAGCCGTGCGTCTTTTTCCGGTGGCGACGGTTGGGTTGGAAGGTGCGTTTCATCTGACCCCGACTCCTTTTAGACAGCGAGAACTGTGTATCATAGCGGCCTCAGGTGAATGCCGTCAAGGTGCCGAAGTTGGCTTTGCGGCCCGGACATCTGTGTGCTACAGTCCGTGCCTTACGGTTGTTGAAAACGGTCCCGGCGACGGGCTCTTCGTTCGGAGTTTTCCACAACTGTGGAAAAAAATGTGGAAATTCGCCGGTTCTTGCGATTTCGAGAGGTGTCCCGCGCACTGAGAAATCCAGGCAGCCCCTGATCAACCGCGATCACACCAGCCAACCCGGTCTGGCAATCCACTTGACGACTGATCCGAGTGCCACCAATGGCTGGGAATGTGTGGGAACAGATCGTCGCCCGGGTTGAAACGAAGATCAACCGCCACAGTTACCACACCTGGTTCAAACCGACCTCCTTTCTCGGCGACGCGGGTGAGACCGTTACCGTCAAGGTCCCGAACGACCTCTTTCTGGACTGGCTGACAAAACATTACGCGGGAGTGATCGAAGAAGCGATCGGCGAACTTGACCGGCAGGGTACGGTCATCTCCTTTGTCACCGACGGCGATAGTGCGACAACAACTCCCGCTGGCCCGCTCGCCACGGCCACCCCGCCGGCCGTGCTCGCCCAACGGCGGGCCACCGCCCAATTGAACCAGCGGTACACCTTTTCGAAGTTCGTCGTCGGTCCCTCGAACCAATTCGCTCACGCCGCCGCGCGTGCGGTGGCCGAGGCTCCCTCCCGTTCGTACAACCCGTTGTTCATTTATGGCGGGGTCGGTCTGGGCAAGACCCATCTGATGCACGCCATCGGAAAGTATCTCGAAACACGATCCCCGCAACTCGGGCTGACCTACATCTCGTCCGAGCGGTTCATGAACGAGATGATCAACGCCGTGCGCTACGACCGCATTCTGGATTTTCGCGAGCGTTATCGCAGCATCGATATCCTGCTCGTCGACGACATACAGTTCCTCGCCGGCAAGGAAGGCACGCAGACCGAGTTCTTCCACACGTTCAATTCGCTCTACGACGCGCAGAAACAGATCGTCATCAGCAGCGATTGCCCGCCCCACGAGATTCCGTCGCTCGAGGAACGCCTGCGGTCGCGATTCGAGTGGGGGTTGATTGCCGACATACATCCACCGGATCTCGAAACGAAAGTGGCGATTCTGAAGAAGAAAGCGGAAGCCGAGAACGTTCCGCTGCCGGACAGCGTCGCACTGTACATCGCGGGGAAGATCAAATCCAACATCCGTGAACTCGAGGGCTCCTTGATTCGCTTGATCGCCTATGCCTCGCTCACCGGCCGGCAGATCTCGCTGCCCCTCGCCCAGGACGTCCTCCGCAACATTCTGGACCGCGACGACCCCAAGGTGACGATCGAGATCATTCAGAAGCATGTTGCCGACTTCTATTCGCTCAAGCTGAGCGACTTGAAATCACGCAACAATGCAAAATCGGTCTCTCTCCCGCGGCAGATCGCCATGTACCTGTGCAAGGGACTGACGAATGCATCGCTGCCGCAAATCGGCAAGAGTTTCGGCGGCAAGCACCATTCGACGGTCATTCACTCCGTGCGCAAGATCGAAGCCAACCGCAAAAAGGACGCGACCTTCAACACTCTCATCGCCAACTTTCTCAAGTCGTTCAACTGATCCGGCTTCATCGGGACGGTGCCGCGCGGGTCAACGGCGCATCGTGAGCACACAATCCACAGCCAGGACCTGTGGAAGATCTGCGGATGGATGAACGTCCGGACGCACGGCGGCATCGCGGGTATCGTTTTCCACTGCGGCATGAACAATGTAACTTATTGATATATAATGGCTTACACCACTAAAAACACTTGTCAACAGGACTATAGATCCTTGATATAATTGTGATCTGTAAGATGTCCTGTTCAAAAAACCCGGCGACATCGCAATCTTCGAGGGCACCGTTTAGATGGAATTCACCGTCCACCGGACTCAACTCGTCCGCGAACTTCAGCTCTTTCAAGGCATTGTCGAACGCAAGAACACCATTCCGATTCTGGCGAACATTCTGGTCGAAGCGGATGACGGCGCCGACGTCGTGCAACTTGCGGCCACCGATCTCGAGGTCGCGCTCCGCAGTCGATGTGCGGCGACCGTGACGACTGGTGGTTCTCTGACCTTGCCGGCCAAGAAGCTCTACGAGATAGTTCGTGCCCTGCCTGACACCGATGTGCGCATCATTCAGTCGTCGGCCGGGACGGTCACCGTCGAGGCGGCGCATTTCAGTTCGCGCATGCAGGCGTTGCCCCGTGACGATTTTCCCTCCATCCCCGAGCCGGCCGGGTCGCACGCCGAGTCGCTCCCGGGCACCCCGTTGCGCGAGATGATCGCGAAGACCCAGTTTGCCATTACGGGAGAAGATACCCGGTTCTTCCTGAATGGCGCTCTCCTGCTGTTGACGGACGACACGATGCGCATGGTGGCCACCGATGGGCATCGCCTCGCCCTGGCGTCGGCAGTTCGCGACAGTGCCGGGGAGGCGGCCGGCGCCGCATCGGCGGACGAGAGCAGCGACGAAGGAAAGGCGATCCTTCCGAAGAAGACGCTCTGGGAAATGGCGCGGCTGCTCGACGACGACCCGGGCGATGTGACGCATGAGTGCAGCGAGAATCATCTCTTCTTCGACATGGGCGGCCGACAGCTCGTGTCGCGCAAGATTGACGCCCAGTTTCCAGCGTACGAACGGGTAATTCCGACAGGGAACGACAAGCGAATCGAATTCGAACGGGAGCGGCTGACGCAGGCGATCAGGCGTGTGGCGTTGTTGTCGAGTGAACGATCGCATGCGATCAAGATTCATATCGACGCCGGCAAGGTCGAGATCACGTCCAGCAGTCCTGAACACGGCGAGGCCTCGGAAACGCTGTCGGTCGAGTATGAGGGGCAGGCGCTCGACATTTCGTTCAATGCTCAGTATCTCCTTGATTTTCTTGGGGTTGCCAACACCGAGAGCGTTGCGCTCGAGTTCAAGGACGGGCTGAGTCAGGCGGTCCTGTGCCCCGTGGATGCAGACGGTTGCGACTACACCTACGTAATTATGCCCATGCGAAGTTAGCCGTCCGTGACCTCGTCCCGCGTTGCACCGAGACCTGGTCGTAAGCCTGCCGCGTCCGGTCGGTGCACGGCGAGAAGCATGAGTCGCCGCTGGGGCTCGATTGTGGAAACGACACACGACAGATGACGCAGTTGGAACACAAAGACGCGGGCGCCCGCCCCGTCCCCGGAGACATCAAGATCCCGATCCCCAGCGCGTCACCCGAGGTAACCGAGGCGGATCTCGCCGAATACGGCGCCGACAAGATCAAGGTTCTTGAGGGGCTGGAGGCGGTACGCAAGCGGCCCGCGATGTACATCGGGTCGACCGGCTCGCTGGGCCTGCACCACCTCGTCTACGAGGTGGTGGACAATGCGATCGACGAGGCGCTGGCCGGTTTTTGCGACACCATCAGGGTCACGATCCATATCGACAACTCGATCACGGTCGTCGACAACGGTCGGGGCATTCCTGTAGACCGCCATGCCAGCGGCCGGCCGGCTGCCGAGGTCGTGCTTACGATGTTGCACGCCGGTGGCAAGTTCGACAATGACAGTTACAAGGTATCGGGCGGGTTGCACGGTGTCGGGGTGTCAGTGGTCAATGCGCTGTCTGAATCGGTGGTCCTCGAGATCTGGCGCAATGGACGGGTCTATCAGCAGGCGTACGTCCGGGGAGTACCGGTCGGTGATCTCGAGGAAACCGGCACGACGAAACGCCGTGGCACCAAGCTGACGTTCACGCCGGACGCCGAGGTCTTTGAAACGACCACCTACAGTTTCGATACCCTCGCCCATCGCTTGCGCGAGCTCGCGTTCCTGAATGCCGGTGTGCGGATCACGCTCGATGATGAACGGGATGGCAAGAACCACGATTTCCGCTACGAAGGCGGCATCAATTCCTTCGTGCAGTTCCTGAACCAGAACCGCACCGCCGTCAATACCGATCCGATTTACATGCGTGGCGTGCGCGACGGGGTCGACGTCGAGACGTCGCTGCAGTGGAACGACGGTTACGCCGAGACCCTCCATGCCTTTGCGAACAACATCAACACTCAGGACGGCGGGACTCACGTCTCCGGATTGCGCGCTGCGTTGACGCGCACCCTGAACACGTACGCGACCCGGCAGAATCTGGCGAAGGACCTGAAGGAGAGCATTGGCGGCGACGATATTCGCGAGGGTCTGACCGCGATTATCAGCGTCAAGATTCCGCATCCGCAGTTCGAAGGTCAGACGAAGACCAAACTGGGCAATACAGAGGTCAAGGGCATTGTCGAAGCCATCGTGAACGACGGCCTCGGTGCGTTTCTCGAGGAACACCCGCCGATCGCGAAACGGATCCTCAACAAGACCATCGATGCGGCGCGCGCCCGGGAAGCGGCCCGCAAGGCCCGCGATCTGGTTCGCCGCAAGGGTGCGCTCGACAACAGCAGTCTTCCGGGCAAGCTCGCCGACTGTCAGGAGCGGAATCCTGAGCGCTGTGAACTCTACATCGTGGAGGGCGAGTCTGCCGGCGGCTCGGCGAAACAGGGCCGTGACCGCCGGTTCCAGGCGGTGCTGCCGATCAAGGGCAAGATCCTGAACGTGGAGAAGGCCCGGTTCGACAAGATGCTGGGCAGCGACGAGATTCGCACGATGATCGCGGCGCTGGGCTGCGGCATCGGCCAGGATGACTTCAATCCGGAGAAACTGCGGTATCACAGCGTCATTATCATGACGGACGCCGACATCGACGGGTCTCACATCCGCACGCTGCTGTTGACGTTCTTTTATCGGCAGATGCGGGAGCTCATCGAACGCGGGCATATCCACATCGCACAGCCGCCGCTGTACCGCGTCAAGCGGGGGCGCAGCGAGACATATGTCAAGGACGACAGCGATCTGGAAACCTGGTTGTTCAAGCGCGGGGCGGAGACCCGGGTGCTGAAACTGCCGGGGCGCGAGCTGACCGGCGGCGACCTCGAGACGCTGCTGCACAAACTGGTGACGTTTCAGCGGTATCGGGCGATCGTCAGGCGCCGCGGGCCCGCCGCTGCGATCGTCGAGGCGTTGCTGCGCCGGCGTGTGGCGGACAAGACGTTCTTCACCAATCAATCCGAGATCGAGTCGCTGGCGCGCGAGGTGACGACGCCGGCGCGGTCGGTGCGTGTCGTGGCCGACGAAGAGCACAACGCGCTGGCGTTGCTGGTGGAAGATCGCAATGGTGGCTTCGCCCGCAGCCGGACGGTCGGGATCGACTTCATCCGATCGGCCGAGTACCGCGCGTTGCTGGCCAGCTTCCAGGCGATAGGGGGCATCAGCGGTCCGATGGTGGTTGCGACGGTGCCGAGGGGCGATGCCCAGGCCGGCGCCGAATCGGACGAGCCGAGGGAGCCGACACAGTCAGAAGTGCAGATCGCCGACATCGATGAGCTGGTCGAGCACTTCCTTGCCGCCGGCAAGCGCGGGGTGGCGATCAATCGCTACAAGGGGCTGGGAGAGATGAACCCCGACCAGTTGTGGGCGACCACCATGAACCCCGATAACCGGACGCTGCTCCAGGTCCGCGCCGAAGATGACACCGAGGCCGATCTGATGTTCACCACCCTCATGGGCGACCAGGTGGAGCCGCGCCGCAGATTCATCGAGGACAACGCCCTCGACGTGAAGAACCTCGACGTGTAACGGGCGCAGCCGCCCGATCCGATTCAGATGTCCGACGCTTCCGAGATCAAGACGCCCGTCAATATCGAAGACGAGATGCGGCGCTCGTACATGGATTACGCCATGAGCGTCATCATCGGGCGTGCCTTGCCCGACGTGCGAGACGGCTTGAAGCCGGCCCATCGACGCGTCGT
The DNA here is from genome assembly GCA_965220695.1 of Vicinamibacterales bacterium. GTDB lineage: Bacteria > Acidobacteriota > Vicinamibacteria > Vicinamibacterales > UBA8438 > UBA9620. The sequence goes on from OZ244838.1 coordinate 4,433,951, forward strand.
CTATGGCATGCGGTTGATGGGGTTGACCTCGAACCGCGCCTATCGGAAGTGCGCCAAGATCGTTGGCGACGTGATGGGCAATTTCCATCCCCATGGCGACGCCTCCATTTACGACACCTTGGTGCGGCTCGCCCAGGGCTTCAACATGCGGTATCTCCTGGTGGACGGCCAGGGGAACTTCGGGTCGATCGACGGTGATCCGCCGGCGGCCATGCGATATACCGAGGCCCGGCTCCAACCGCTGGCCGACGACCTGATGGCCGATCTCGACAAGGAGACGGTCGATTTCGTTCCCAACTACGACGAGACCACCAACGAACCTGCGGTCCTTCCGGCCCCGTTTCCGAATCTGCTGGTCAACGGTTCTGCCGGTATCGCGGTCGGCATGGCGACCAATATTCCGCCTCACAACCTCCGTGAGGTGATCGACGGAATCATCTGGATAATCGAGCATTGGGAGGAGAGTGACGAGGACAAACAGCGGGGCCTCCGGGCCCGTATTACCGGCCCCGACTTTCCCACCGGCGGATTCATCGTGGGACGGGCCGGCATCGATGCCGCGTATCAGACCGGCCGCGGGTCACTGACGGTGCGGGGCAGGACGACGATCGAGGAGATCGGCAAGGGTGACCGTCAGGCGATCGTCATCAACGAGATTCCCTACCAGCTCAACAAGACACGGCTTATCGAGAAGATCGCCGATCTCGTCCGGGACAAGTCGCTCGAGGGCATCAGCGACCTGCGTGACGAGTCGGATCGCGAAGGCATACGGATCGTGGTCGACCTCAAGCGTGGCGAGGTGCCCGAGGTTGTGCTGAACAACCTGTACAAGCAGACCCCGCTTCAGACCACCTTCGGCGTCATCATGCTCGCGATCGTCGGCGGACGCCCGCGAGTGCTCAGCCTGCTGTCCCTGGTCGAGCGGTTCGTGACATTTCGCCATGACGTCATCAAGCGGCGCACCGAGTTCGAGCTTCGCAAGGCAGAGGCTCGCGCCCACATCCTCGAAGGGCTCAAGATCGCCCTCGATCACCTTGACGCAGTCATTTCGCTCATCCGCAGCGCCCGTCACCCCGCCGACGCACGTGCGGGGCTGATGGAGCAGTTCGAACTCAGTCGGATCCAGGCGCAGGCGATTCTGGACATGCAGTTGCAGCGGCTGACCGGGCTCGAACGACAAAAGGTGATCGACGAGTTGACGGAACTGCACGTCCAGATCGCGCGGCTGCGGGAGATTCTTGGCAGTGAATCCCTGTTGCTGGAGATCGTCGTCGGCGAACTCCGTGAGACGCAGACCAAGTACGGGGATGCCCGCCGCACGGAGATCGTCGACGACCCCGGTGAGTTGCGGATCGAAGACCTGATCGCCGAGGAGGACATGGCGATCACCGTCAGCAATACAGGCTACGTCAAGCGAACGGCGATCACCGAGTACCGCAGCCAGCGCCGGGGTGGCAAGGGGCGTCTGGGAATGCGGACGCGCGACGCAGACTTTCTCACCCACCTGTTCGTGGCCTCGACGCACGCCTACATCCTGATTTTCTCGGATCGCGGACGGGTCTACTGGCTGAAGGTCTACACCATTCCGGACGTGGGACCGGGGGGGCGCGGCAAGGCGATTGCCAATCTGGTCTCGATGGAAGCCGGCGAGAAGATCGCGGCGCTGTTGGCCGTGCGCAAGTGGCCGGACGAGGAAGACCAGCGCTATATCGTGACCGGCAGTCGCCGCGGCGTCATCAAGAAAACCGACCTCCTGATGTACCGCAATCCGCGGCAAGGCGGGATCATCGCCGCTGGTGTCGCCGAAGACGACGCGGTGATTGCCGCCGAGATCACGGATGGACACGGCGACGTGTTTCTGGGGACCCGCCGCGGCAAGGCGATCCGCTTTCGGGAACAGGACGTCCGACCGATGGGGCGCATCGCCCGCGGGGTGCGCGGCATCCATCTGCGGGACGGCGACGAGGTGGTCGCCATGGCCGTGGTGCGGCCCGGCGGTTCGCTGCTGACGGTAACCGACAACGGCTATGGCAAGCGAACCGCAATTGACGAATACCGCGTGCAATCAAGAGGGGGAGTCGGTATCATAAGCATTCAAACGACGGCTCGGAATGGTCGTGTCGCGGGTATCGCCTACGTGGAGAACGACGATGAGCTGATGCTCATCACCCAGCAGGGAAAAGTGCTCCGCATGGATACCAAGGACATCCGGCCGATTGGTCGGGCGACCCAGGGGGTGCGGCTCATCGAGATAGACGACCAGGACCAGGTCGTCTCGCTCGCGCGCCTGATTGACGTGGCTGACGGAGCCGAAGCAGGTTCCGCTCTGGAACCGGATCCCTCGTAAACGTGGATCCGTCCAAGCGCGGAAGGCATGGGAGGCGTGAGATGGCTCGATCCAGGACGACCACGTTCGTGCTCGTGTTGTTCGCGGCGCCCCTGATGGCGTTGTTGGTCTCTGCCTGCGGCGGCACCGGCGGCGAGCAGACACTGATCCGGAACTACTTCACGGCGTCGCGGCTGAACGATCGCGCCACGCTGCGCAACATCGCCATGGTGTCCTGGGATCAAGGCGAGAACGGTGTCGTGTCAGGGGTGTCGGTGCAGAGCGTCGCGGAAGAGCAGCGCCGGCCTTTGCGCACGAAGGAGCTCAGCCAGGCGCTGGCCGACGCGCAGGCGGCGGAAGAGGCGTTCAATACCGAGAAGGTGGCGTATCAGGACGAGAACTTCGACGCCATCAATCGCGTGCTTGCCGCCGAACGGGACGGTGACGACGTCGCGCGCCGCGATGTCGAGATCCAGGAAGCCTGGACCGACTGGCGGAACCGGACCATGGAGAACTCCAAAATGGTCTCCGACGCCCGGGCCGAACTCGGCAGAGAACAGAACAACGCCGAACTCAGCATGAACGACCCTCGCAACCCGCTTGATTTGACGCAATACGACGGCGAGTTGATTACGAAGGAAGTGTCGATTACCGCCGATGTCGAATTGGACGGCGTCGAGACTGAACAGTCCATGACGATCATGCTGTTGCAGGCGACCGTGACCGCCGCCGACGGGACGGTCACCGAAGGGCGCTGGGTCGTCGCCAACATCAGTTGAGTGACGACGGCCGGCGCCCAGCCGGCGAGCATGCCCACCGCCCTTTCGGCGTCAGGTTGCTGAACGCAACGCCGGTCGCGTTCCTGCTGTACGCGTTGTGGCTGATCCTCTCCCCGCAGCGGGATCCATTTCATCTGTGTCTCGGCGCCGTGACCGTTGTCGTCGTGACCGTGCTGTTCAGCCGGCTGGCCATGCAAGAGCCGGCGATCGGCGCGCCGGACGGCCGGTCGTTGCTCCGGATGTCCGGGCTCCGGTTCCTGGGCTACCTGCCATGGCTGGCCTGGGAGGTGCTGGTGGCCAGCGTGCAGGTCGCGTACATCGTGCTGCACCCGCGGTTGCCCGTGAGTCCCCGTGTCGTGCGCATCAAGGTCCGCTATCCGCACACGGTGGCGCGGCTCACGCTGGCGAATTCAATCACATTGACACCGGGCACCGTCACCCTCGACGTGGACGGTGACGAGTTCCTGGTCCATGCATTGACCGAAACCGGCAGCACCGACCTCGAACAGGGGTCGATGCCGGACCGGGTCTCGCGGCTGTTCGCTGATGCGACGGAACGACGGAGCCCGAGATGACGATGTCGTTGCTGCTCGAGTCGGTGGCGGTCGCGCTGGTGTTCGTAATGGTGTTGTCGCTCTATCGGGTGGTCCGCGGCCCGTCGGTGTTCGACCGGCTGACCGGCCTCGGGTTGATCGGCAGCAAGACGATCGTGCTGCTCGTGCTGCTCGGCGTGCTGAGCGGCCGAGTTGATTTGTATGTTGATATTGCGTTGTCCTACGGCCTCATCGGTTTCGTCGGCACGCTCGTGCTGGCCAAGTATTTCGAGGTCTCCCGCGGCCGGCAGGAGGGCCGGGAATGAACATTGTCGCCGGCAGCATGATCGTACTCGGCTTCGGCTTCATCCTGGCCGGAGTCATCGGCATTCTCCGACTCCCGGATTTCTACTGCCGGCTGCATGCCATGGGCAAGTGCGACACCGTCGGTGTCGCGTTGATGATCGGTGGTCTGGTGGCCAGCCAGGAGTTCACGTTCGGCAGCCTCAAGATGCTGCTCGTGCTACTGTTCGTGTCACTCTCCAACCCGACCGCCACCCATGCGCTGGGGCGATCGGCGGTCCGCGCCGGCCTGGCGCCGTGGACGTCCGGAAAGACACGTTCGTGACCGCCACCTTTGGTCCGCTGTTTCTCGCGCTCATGGTCGTCTGTGCCGTGGCGGCGCTCAACGCGAGAAACCTGCTCTCGGCTGTGACCATCTTCGGCGCCTTCAGCTTCTTTTCAGCGGCGTTCTTCGTCGTGCAGGATGCGTTGGACGTCGCGTTCACCGAGGCGGCCGTCGGCGCGGTCATCACCACCGTGTTCTTCGTTTGCGCGATTCATCGCACGAGCGGAGGGCGACCGTGATCGGCCGGTTGACGGTGCTCATCCTGGTGCCGGCGGCGCTCGTACTGTTCCAGGCGGCGGGCCAGTTGCCGGCGGTCGGGGACGGCACTGCTCCCGCGTTCACCCACGTGGCGCCGTACTATCTCGAGCGGGCGCACGACGACACCGGCGCGCCGAACTTCGTCACCGCGGTGCTGGCCGACTATCGCGGCTACGACACGTTCGGCGAGCTGATAGTCATCTTCACGGCCGGGCTCGCCTGTCTGTTGATTCTCGGCGGGCGCGACGAGGCGCCGCCGGACGGGGAAGCCACGTGAGATCGAGCTTCGGCAGCCCCGCGCTCGATGCGGCCGCCCGGCTCATGGCACCCTTCATGTGGCTCTTTGCCGCCTACGTGCTCATCCATGGCCACGATAGTCCGGGTGGCGGTTTCCAGGCGGGGGTCATCCTGGCGGCGTCGGTCATCCTTCTGCGTCTGGTTCGCGGCCCGCGGGTCGACTCCGGCATGCGCTCGCGTGACGCCCTGACCCTCGCCTGCCTCGGGCCGCTGCTGTATGGCGGCATCGGTGTCGTCAGTCTGCTGTCCGGGGGCGCCTTTCTGGATTACGGCGCATCGCCGCTTCCGATGGAGTCACCGGAGGTTCGAGTCATCGGCACGCTCGGCATCGAGATCGGAGTGACCATCGGCGTCACCGGGGTCCTGGTGCTGATTTTCGACGTGCTCGCGCCGTGGGACGACGGTACGGTGTAGGACACCATGACTTTTCTCGACTGGGGGCACGTGCAGTACCTGCTGGCGGCCGTCTTGTTGCTGATCGGGCTGTACGGCATGCTCGTCAAGACGAACTTCGCTCGCAAGCTGATGGCGATGAACGTCATGCAGGTGGCGGTCATCGCGTTCTTCATCTTACTGGCGGTGAGGACCGACGGTACGCCGCCGATTGAGCTCGATCACGTGGAGTCCGGGACCGACGCCGCCTATGCGAACCCGCTGCCGCATGCCCTCATGCTGACTGCGATCGTCGTCAGCGTCAGTACCACCGGCGTTGCACTCGCGCTTCTGGTTCGTGTCCATCGCCGTTTCCGCACCCTCGACGAGTCCGAGTTGCTCCACCGGTTGCGCGAGTGAGTGAGCACCTCCCGATCCTCATCGTCGTCTGCCCCCTGCTGGCCGCCCTTCTCGTGCCGCTGGTGGCACGTACATCGGCCGGTCTGGCGCGGGCGCTGACGGTCCTGGCGACGGCTGTCTCGCTGCTGTTCGCGCTGGCCGCCCTGCGGGTCGTCCTCGACAGCGGCGTCTGGCGCTATCACCTCGGGGGCTGGGCGCCGCCATGGGGCATCGAATATGTCGTCGATCCGCTCGGCGGCGGCATGGCCGTGCTGGTTTCGCTGCTCGCGACCCTGGTTGCGATCTATGCCGGCCCGCACCTGCGTGAGTTCTCCTCGCTGCGCGCCGCCGTGTTCGACAGTCTGTTTCTGCTGCTGGTGAGCGGCCTGCTCGGGATCACGCTCACCGGCGACCTGTTCAATCTCTACGTCTTTCTCGAGATCTCGTCGCTGGCCGCCTACGCGCTGCTTGCGTCCGGCGGTGACCGGGCGGTCGTGGCGACGTTCCGCTACGTGCTCATCGGTACGATCGCCGCCAGCTTCTATCTGCTCGGTCTGGGCTATCTCTACGCGCTGACCGGCACCCTCAACATGGCCGATCTCGCCAGCCGTCTCCCGCAGGTCGCGCCGGGCAGCGCCGTCACCGTCGGGGTGGTGCTGATCGTCGTCGGACTGGCCATCAAGATGGCGGTGTTCCCGCTCCACGGCTGGATGCCGGACGCCTATACCTACGCGCCGCCGCCGGTGACGATGTTCATTGCGGCCGTCATGTCGAAGGTGAGCGCGTATGCTCTCCTGCGGGTGCTGTTCTTCGTGCTGCCGGCCGGCGAGGTGGTCGCGACCGCCCGCGGCGTCCTCAGTTGGGTGGCGGCGGCCGGGGTACTGGCCGGATCGATACTCGCCCTCGCACAGACCGACGTGCGGCGGATGCTGGCGTACTCGAGCGTTGGCCAGATGGGGTACGTGGTGCTCGGTCTCGCCTTGGGCAACGTGGCGGCGCTCACCGGCGCACTGCTTCATGTCGCCGGCCACGCGGTCGCAAAGGGGTGCCTGTTCGGGGCGATCGGCAGCTTGTCCCGCCGGACCGTGCGGGCCGAGATCGCGGGGCTGGCCGGCGCCGCCAGCCGCGCGCCGGTGATGATGGCGGCGTTCACGGTGGCCGCCCTCTCACTGATCGGAATGCCGCCGACGGCCGGCTTCTTCTCCAAGTGGTATCTGCTGCAGGGCATGATCGAGGGGGGCGCCTGGGTGTTCGCGGTGGTGCTGCTCGTCAGCTCGCTGCTAAGCGCCGTCTATTTCTTTCGGATCCTCGAGCGGATCTACTTTTCGCCTGCGCCGACATCCGACCCGCCCCCGTCCCGTGGTCCCGACCATTCGTGGCGGCTGCTTGGGCCGGTCGTGACGCTGGGCGCAGCGGTGCTCCTGATCGGCATGTTCAATGGTCTTCTCGTGACGGTGGTGATCCGGCACGCCCTTCCGGATCTGTAGCCGCGAAGGAAGATGAACGGGAGACGCCAGACGGCGATGAGTGCATATGTTTGACCTGTTCGGCGCGGACCGCCCGCTGGTGGCAGTGCTGGTGCCGCTCGCCGCCGCGGCGGCGATCCGCCTGCTCGGTCGGTACCCCGTCCTGCGGGAGTCCTGCACCTTCGCCGCCGGCATCCTCACGGTCGCGCTGGTCGTACCGATGCTGCCAGTTGTGCTCGATGGCGGCGTCATCGAGTCGTCCCGTCTGTTGCTGCTGCCCGGGGTGGCGCTGCATCTTCGCGTCGATCCGCTAGGGCTCCTGTTCGGGCTGGTGGCCTCGATACTGTGGATCATCACGTCGGTGTATTCGGTGGGATACATGCGCGCGGGCGCCTATCCCAATCAGACGGGGTACTTCGCCAGCTTCGCGGTCTGCATCTCGGCAACCATCGGTCTCGCCTTCGCCGCCAACCTGCTGACGTTCTTCCTGTGCTATGAGGTGCTGACGCTGGCGACGTATCCGCTCGTTGCCCACAATCGCACCCCTGAGGCGCGCGCCGGCGGCCGCAAGTACCTGGTCTATACGCTGGTGGGGGGGCAGGCATTGCTGCTGGCGATCGTGTGGACCTACACCCTGGCGCCCGGCGAAGAGTTTCGGCCCGGCGGGCTGCTGCCCGCGGAGACCCCGACGTGGACCGTCGTCTCGCTCTTCGTGCTGTTTCTGGCCGGGGTCGGCGTCAAGGCCGGGATCATGCCGTTGCATGCCTGGTTGCCGGCGGCGATGGTGGCGCCGACGCCGGTCAGCGCGTTGCTGCATGCGGTGGCGGTCGTCAAGGCCGGCGCGTTCGGCGTCGTGCGCATCACCGGCTATGTCTTCGGCGTCGATCTGCTGGACACCGTCGGTCTCGACACGCTGCTCGCCGGGACGGCCGCGGCGACCATACTGCTCGGCTCCATCCGGGCGCTCGGAGAGACACAACTCAAACGCCGTCTCGCCTACTCCACGGTCAGCCAACTCTCCTACGTTGTGCTCGGCGCCGCACTGGGTTCGGCGGCCGCACTGGCCGGCGCGATGTTTCACATCGCGGCCCATGGGTTCACGAAGATCACGCTGTTCTTCTGCGCCGGCGCCATCTACACCGAGTCACATCGAGACGACGTCAGGCAACTCGGCGGTCTGGGCCGGCAGATGCCGATCACGATGACCGCGTTCGCCATCGCCGCGGCCAGTTTGGCGGGGACGCCGCTGCTGGGCGGGTTCATCAGCAAATGGAACCTCAGTCTCGGTGCGCTGGCCTCGGGGCATGGGGTGTTCGTGGCCGTACTCATCGTCAGCGGTCTCCTCAACCTGGCCTACCTTTTCCCGATCATCTACAGCGCGTTCTTCGATGCGCCGCACGGCGAGGTGGGGCGTGAGCGCGTGATGCTGACGGCTCCGCTCGCGATCACGGCGTCCGTGGTGGTCGTCCTGGGAGTGATGCCGGAGATCGGGGTCGCATTCTATCGTCTCGCATGGCTCGCCGCCGAGAGCGTGGCGGGCGGCGCGGCTGTCGGAGGGGCGCCATGACCACGGGTCCACGACTGCTGCTTGCCGCAATTGTGACTGCCGTCGCGGCGCTCGATGTTCTCGCGCATCCGCACGGTGAGACGTGGTGGCACCATCTGCCGGGGTTCGACCTGATCTTCGGACTCGTCGGGTGCGCCATCATCGTGACCGTCTCGAAAGCGCTGGGCAAGGCGTGGCTGCAGCACCGGGAGCGCTTCTACGAGGGCCCCGGCGAATGACCGTCCATCCCGCCATCATCTTGTTCGTGTCCGCGGGTCTCGCCGCGGCGAGTCCGCGCGTGGCGCGGGCCGCGATCGCGCTGCTGGGCGCAGGTGCGGCGCTCGTGACCGCCGCGACGCTGCCGGCCGGTCTGCATTGGAGCTACACGGCCGGCGACGTGTCCCTGCAGCTTCTGCGTGTCGATCCCTTGAGTCATCTGTTCGGTGTGATCTTCACGCTGATCACGGCCATTGCCACGCTCTACGCCTGGCGCACCGGGCGCGCCGCCGAGCAGGCCGCCACCCTGATCTACGCCGGGGCAGCGTTGGGGGTCGTCTACGCCGGCGACTGGGTCAGCGCCTTCGTCTGGTGGGAGTTGATGGCGATGGCGTCGCTGGTCGTGGTCTGGTCGGGCGGCACGGCGCGTGCGCGTGCCGCGGGGTTCCGGTATCTGTTCGTGCATGTCGCGGGCGGTGCGTGCTTCTTCGCCGGGCTCGCGGTGCACCTGGTCTCCGACGGCGCCATGGAATTCGGTCCGTTCTCCTCGGCGGGCGGCTGGGCATACGGGCTCATCCTGCTGGCGGTCGCGGTGAACGCCGCTATTCCTCCGTTCCACGCCTGGTTGGCCGACGCCTACCCGGAGGCATCGGTGACAGGCACGGTGTTCCTGAGCGCCTTCACCACCAAGACGGCTGTCTACGTGCTCATCCGCGTGTTCGGCGGCAGCGAACTGCTGGTCTGGGCTGGCGTCGTCATGGCGCTGTACGGCGTCGTGTATGCGGTGATCGAGAACAACATCCGCCGGCTGCTCGGCTACCACATCATCAGTCAGGTGGGCTACATGGTGGCGGGCGTCGGTATCGGGACCCCGCTGGCCCTCGCCGGCGCGGCGGCTCATGCGTTCTGTCACATTCTGTACAAGGCGCTGCTGCTGATGGGCGCCGGGGCGGTCGTGACGGCGACCGGCCGGCGGAAGCTGACCGATCTCGGCGGTCTCGCGGCGCAGATGCCGGTTGTCGTGACGCTGTACATGATTGGAGCGTTCTCGATCTCCAGCATGCCGTTGTTCAACGGGTTCATCAGCAAGGCGATGATCGTCACCGCCGCCGGGGACGACGGCCGCGGAGCCGCCGAGCTCCTGTTGACGCTGGCGAGCGTCGGCACCTTTCTGTCCATCGGGCTCAAGCTGCCGTGGTTCACGTTCTTCGGCCCCGCTCGCGGCATCCGCGCGGCGCCCGTTCCGCGCAACATGATTGCTGCGATGGCAGTGGCGGCCGTCTGCTGCATCGCGCTCGGCGTCGCGCCCGGCTGGCTGTACGCGCGCCTGCCGTACCTTGTCGACTATCACCCCTATACGCTGGACCATGTGGCCGGCGCGCTGCAGTTGCTGGCAGGCACCGCCCTGACGTTCTGGTGGTTGCGCGTCGCGCTGCACGGCAAGGCGACCGAGAGCCTCGATACCGACTGGTTCTACCGAAAGCCGTTGCCGGTCGTGGTGCGGTGGGCGGTCGGCGTCGCGGCGGCGACAGGACGTCTGGCGCGGGCCGTGTCCGAATCCGGGGTACGCACCGCCGCCGCATTCGCCGCCAACCCGCTCATCGCGGTCGACCGCCTGGCGCCCGGCACCGCCGGGCCCGCGCCGGCGTACGACGAAAACCGCTACCGTTTCCCGATCGGGGCCACCGTGTTCTGGGTCGTGCTCGCGTTGTGGCTGCTGGCGCTCGTGGTGTAGCAGCCCGTGGTGGTGCGCCGTGAAAGGCGCCATTCCTCAGCGGGTGCGAATCCCGCCCGGCAACTGTCGCTCCAGCCGGTAGCAGTCGGAGCGGACGATGGAGGTAACGACATCGGCTGAAGCACTCCGACGACAAAGGGCCGCCTTGGGCGGTTCAGCGACCACGCGGGCCGTAGCGCGAGCGAACGCCGAGAAGGCCTCGAAACCTGCGATGCGGGAGTCGACCCACCTGCCACACGGGGAAGGCTGCCAGCGGCCGGGAAGCGAGCGACGGGAGCACCGGCCGTTTCCGCCGGGGTATTGGCGACGGCACGCGTGGAAGAGGGGAATGGCCGCAACACGGGAAGCCCTGCCGGTGGCGTGGCACGCGCCAACCGACAACCCGCGAGGGTCAGGTCGGGCCGCGCAGGGTGGCGGAGAGGCCCGTAGTACCGGGGAAGCCGGGTAACGCCGGTGGAGGGAAGGGGCCTCGGTTCGAGAGCAGCGCATGACGGAGGAAGGGACGTGGGGACTGGCGAGCGCCTAACAGCCTCAGAACGGGTTCAGCGACTCCAGACGGCGCTACATGCGAAAGCGAAGGAAGCTCCGGGCTTCCGGTTCTACTCGCTGAGCGACAAGGTGTGGCGCGATGACGTGCTCGCGGTGGCCTGGCAGGCTGTGCGTCGCAACGGCGGCGCGGCCGGGGTGGACGGCGAGACGGTCGCGGACATCGAGTCGTTCGGGGTGGACCGGTGGCTGGGAGTCCTGGCGCGGGACCTGAAGGAGGGGACCTACCGTCCGCAGGCGGTGCGGCAGGTCCTCATCCCGAAGAAGCAACGCGGGAAGTTCCGGCCGTTGGGCATTCCGTGTCTCCGGGACCGGGTGGCGCAGACGGCGGCGATGCTGGTGCTATCGCCGATCTTCGAAGCGGACCTGCCACCGGAGCAGTATGCGTATCGGCCGGGCCGACGCGCGCATGACGCGGTCAGGCGCGTGCACCGGCTGCTGACGACGGGCCACCGGGAGGTGGTGGACGCCGACCTGTCGGACTACTTCGGCCAGATACCGCACGCGGAGTTGATGAAGTCCATCGCCCGGCGCGTGAGCGACGGGCGGCTGCTGGGCTGGGTCAAGGCGTGGCTGGAGATGGCGGTGGAGGAAGACGACGGGCGCGGTGGTCGCCGCCGCACGAACCGGGCGCGTCGGGAGCGGAAGGGGACCCCGCAGGGGTCTCCGATTTCGCCGTTGTTCAGCAACGTCTACATGCGTCGCTTCATTCTGGGTTGGAGGGTGCTGGGCTATGCTCGGCGCTTCAAGGCGGAAATCGTCAACTACGCGGACGACTTCGCGGTTCTGGGCCGAGCGCCGGCAGCGGAGATGCTGGCGGCGGTCGAAGGCCTGATGAAGCGTCTGAAGCTGCCGATGAACGCCGAGAAGACCCGCTGCTGCCGGGTGCCGGAGGAACCGATGACGTTCCTCGGGTACCGGATTGGGCGCAACTACCGACTCGCACGGGTGCCGCCTATCGGCACCCGTCCGAGTCGGAAAGCTCAGAGCATTTGCCGTCGAGTGAGCGAGCTCGCCGACGGGCTCCTCGTGGCGCGCCTGAACCGGCGGTTGACCGGCTGGGCGAACTACTTCACCCTGGGGCAGGTCAGCCCGGCCTACGCGGCGGTCGACCGGCACGCGACCCGGCGGCTGCGCCAGTGGCTGAGCCGCAAGCACAAGGTGCGGTCCGGGAAAGAGGTGCGCTTCCGAATGGGCGACTCTGGGAAGAGTTTGGGCTCACGCGCCTTGCGCCGCATACGGCGAGCTTTCCGTGGGCGAAGGCATGATCTCGTCCGAGAGCCGGATGCGGGAAAACCGCACGTCCGGTTCGATGAGCGGCGACTGGAAACGGAGTCATGGCGGGGAGTGAGGCACCGGCCACGGGCGAAAGCCGCCGGGAACAGCTACCCCCTTCTGCCTACCGCCACCGCGCCAGTCGTCGACTCTACGCCCCGCCTCCATCGTTACGCCAGGGCGGGCGGGATCTCGCCCAGGAAGCGCGACGGCTCCGACGCCTTGTACTCGCCGAAGACCCGGTCCCGGGCCTGACGCTGATAACGGCGATCCTCGTCCTCATATGCATCCAGTCGTGCCGGAGCGGCGGTGGCCTCGGCGTGTCCGTCCGAACGTCGTCGGCGAGGGCGCCGGCGTCGAAAAGACCGGTTCGACGACCTCCATCAGCGCGGGCGGGATCTCGCCCAGGAAGCGCGACGGCGTTCTTCCTCGATTTCCTCGGCGTCCTCCTTCGACCGCATGTGCGGGAGCAGGCCTTCCTCCATCCCGACAATGAAGACGACCGGGAACTCGAGTCCCTTCGCTGCATGCAGCGTCATCAACCAGACACGCGCCTCCGGAGCGCCGTCTTCCTGGTCGGTATCAGACAACAGGGACAGCCGGTCGACGAACCCGCTCAGCGACGGTTCCGACTCGCGTACCTCGTAGTCCCGCGCCGCGGAGACCAGTTCCATCAGGTTGGCCTCGCGGCTCTCTGCGTCTTCCGTCTGTTGCTCACGGAGGTCGTCCAGATACCCGCTCTGGACGAGCAGCTTCCCCAGCACATCCGAGACCGGCTCGTGCAGGGCCGTGTCGGCCAGCACCCGAATCAGGTCGCGGAATCGTCGTAGCGCCGTAACGGCGCGGGTTGGGAACAACTGCTCGTCGACCGCACGGACCAGACGCCGCCAGAGCGATTCGGCGCCTGTGTCCGCCGCGCTTCCCGCGAACAAGGGTCCGACGTCACTCGCCGGCGCGGTCGATTCTTCGAGCAACGCCATCACGCCCTTGCCGATACCGCGTGACGGCACGTTGATGACCCGGCGCAGACTGACGTCGTCGTCGGGGTTCATCAGCAGCCGAAGGTACGCAAGCGCATCCTTGATCTCCTTGCGTTCGTAGAACCGGACACTGCCGATGATCTTGTAGGCGATGCCCTCGCGGATCAGCGCGTCCTCGATCGCGCGAGACTGGGAGTTGGTGCGATACAACACTCCCAGCGGGTCCTCTCCCGCCCCTAGCGCCTCGTGCAGGCGCGCCGTCACCCAGTCGGCTTCCCCGAGTTCGTCGCCGCTGCGGAAATAGCGCACCAGGGCGCCGCCGGATCGGTCGGTCCACAGCCGTTTCTCCTTCCGGTTGCGGTTCTGCCGGATCATCGCCGAGGCGGCATCCAGAATGACCTGGGTCGAGCGATAGTTCTGCTCGAGACGCACGACGGTCGCCTCGGAGAAGTCCTGCTCGAAGTCGATGATGTTGCGCAGGTCGGCGCCGCGCCACTTGTAAATCGACTGGTCGGGGTCGCCCACCGCGCAGAGGTTGCGGTGGTGTGAGGCCAGGTGATGGATCAGGAGGTATTGCGGTTGGTTCGTATCCTGATACTCGTCGACCATGATGAAGCGGAACCGCTCGGCATAGCGCCGTTTCACCGTCTCCGCGGTGGCGAACAACTCGACGGTCCGGAGCAGCAGGTCGTCGAAATCGAGCGCGTTGGCGTCTGCAAGAGCCCGGCCGTAGTGATCGAAGACCTGGGCCGTCATCTCGCCCCGCGCACTCCAACTCTCGCTTTGCAGCGTCTCGGGATCGATCATCCGGTTCTTGATCCGGCTGATCAATGACAACGCCTGTCTGGCGGACAGCCGCTTGTCGTCGATATCGAGACCGCGAAGCACCCGCCGCATCACCGCCAGTTGATCCGAGGCGTCGTAGATGACGTAATCGCGCGACAACCCGACGGCCGCGCACTCACGGCGCAGCACTCGGGCGCAAAAGGCATGAAACGTCGAAATCCAGAGTTGGCGGCAGTCGGTCCCCAGTAGCCGCTCGACCCGCGCGCGCATCTCCTCGGCCGCCTTGTTCGTGAAGGTGACCGCCAGCACCTGATGCAGATCGGCATGCCCGTCGCCGATCAGATACGCGACCCGGTAGGCGATGACCCTGGTTTTTCCAGACCCGGCCCCGGCCAGGATCAGCAACGGCCCATCCGTCTGCAGCACGGCCGCGCGTTGCTCGGGGTTCAGTTGATCGAGATGCTCCATGGAGGCGGGAACCGGACGTCTGGGTGATGCGCCTACTCGACGGTGACGCTCTTCGCGAGGTTGCGCGGCTGGTCCACGTCGCAGCCGCGCCGCACGGCGATGTGGTAGGCCAGCAACTGCAACGGCACCACCATGATGATCGGCGTCAGCAGCGGCGACGAGGACGGGACGGTGATCAGGGCGTCCCGGGTCGGGTCGATGAGCCCGGCGACGTCGTCCCGATCGTCGTTGGTGACGGCAATGACTGCGCCCCCCCGCGCTTTGGCCTGTCGCAGGTTCGATGCCATCTTCTCGAACACCCGGCCGCCGGGCAACAGCGCCACCACCGGCATCTGTTCGTCGATCAGGGCGATCGGACCGTGCTTCATCTCTCCCGCGGGGTACCCCTCCGCGTGAATGTAGGAGATCTCTTTCAGCTTCAGGGCGCCCTCGAGCGCGATCGGGTAGTTGATGCCGCGGCCCAGATAGAGAAAATTCCGATGCGCGTAGAAGCGGTGCGCGACGGCCTGGATTGAGGCATCGCACTTGAGCGTCTGCTCGATCAAACGCGGCAGGTGGTGCAGGTCGTCGAGATGTCCACGCGCGACATCCTGCGGCAGGACCTCGCGCACCTGGGCGAGATAGAGCGCCAGCAGGTGCAGGGCGACGAGTTGTGACGTGAACGCCTTGGTCGACGCCACGCCGATCTCCGGGCCGGCGTGGGTGTAGACCGTGCCGTCGGCCTCCCGGGTCGCCATGCTGCCAACCACGTTGCAGATGGCGATGCTCGTGGCGCCCCTGCGCCGTGCCTCCCGGAGCGCAGCCAGGGTGTCGGCCGTTTCGCCCGATTGGGTGATGACCAGGGCGAGGGTCTGAGGGGTCACGATGGGCGCGCGATAGCGGTACTCGGAACCGTAGTCGACCTCCACCGGTACGCCGGCGATCTGCTCGATCAGGAATTTCCCCACGAGCGCGGCATGCCAGGACGTGCCGCACGCCAGGATGACGATGCGAGTGACCGCCTGAAGCTGCCGTGCCGGAATCTCCAGTTCGCCGAGGAACACCCTGGCGGAATCGAGCGACGCGCGCCCGAGCACCGTTTCCCGCGCGGCCCACGGTTGCTCGAAGATCTCCTTCAGCATGAAGTGCTTGTAGCCGGCCTTCTCCGCCATCACCGGGTCCCAGGTGATGTGCTGGGTCGTCGTTTCCACCGGCATCCCGGCGAGGTCGGTGAACTCGACCCCTGCGGGGGTGATGACCGCCATTTCCCCGTCCCCGAGAAAGACGACGTCGCGGGTGTGGGTCAGGATGGCAGGGACGTCCGACGCCACGAGGAATTCGTGATCGCCGATACCGACCAGAATCGGCGGGCCGTTGCGTACGGCGACCAGCTTGTGGGGATCATCGGCGGACAGCAGCACCAGCCCAACGAGCCCCCTGACGTCGTGCAAGGCTCGCCGGACAGCATGCTCCAGACCGTCGTCGCGCATCTCGCGCTCGACCAGATGGGCGATGACCTCGGTGTCGGTCTCCGTCTCGAACCGGTGTCCCTGGGCTTCGAGCTCGTGCTTCAGCTCGAGGTAGTTCTCGACAATGCCGTTGTGGACGATGACGATCCGCCCGCTGCAGTCGCGATGCGGGTGTGCGTTCTCTTCCGTGGGACGACCGTGCGTCGCCCAGCGCGTATGGCCCAGTCCGTATTCCCCACCGACCGGTTGGTCCGCGATCGCAGCCTCGAGGCGGGCCAGCTTGCCGGCGCTGCGGCGCACCTCGACGACGCCGTCGTTGACCAGCGCGACACCCGCCGAGTCGTAGCCGCGATACTCCAAGCGACGCAACCCCTCGATCAGGACCGGCACGACGGGCTTGTCGCCGATGTAACCGATGATGCCGCACATGAGTATCGACCGCCCGGGTTCAGGAGTCTGACTCGGCCCGGTCCACTCGCGCCCGCCGCCGGCCGACCCAGCCGTCCTTGTTGACCTGCCGGTTCCTCGCGACCCCGAGGGCACCCGGCGGGATGTCTTTGGTGATGCAGGAGCCGGCGGCGACATGCGCATCGTTCCCCAACGAGACCGGCGCCACGAGTTCGGCGCCGCTGCCGATGAACACGCCGTCTCCGATGGTCGTCTGGTGCTTGACTTCGCCGTCGTAGTTGCAGGTGATCGTGCCGGCGCCGACATTCACGCCGCTGCCGATGGTCGCATCGCCGAGGTAGGTCAAGTGGCCCGCCTTCGACCCGGGGCCGAGCGAGATCTTCTTCGTCTCGACGAAGTTTCCGATGCGCGCCTCCGCGCCGATGTCTGTCTGCGGGCGCAGATGGGCGAAGGGCCCCACGCGGGCGCCACGGGCGATGCGCGCGCCCTGAATCACACAGTGATTGTTGACGAGTACGTCGTCTTCGAGGGTCGAGTCGACGATTCGCACCCCGGCATGCAACTCGCAGCGCGCCCCGATGCTGGTGCGGCCCTCGAGGATGACCCCGGGGTGAATCACGGAATCGGGACCGACGGTCACATCCACGTCCACATAGGTTGTCGCCGGATCTTCGATAGTGACGCCTGCCGCCATCAGTTCTTCGTTCTTGCGTCGTCTCACGATCTGTCCCACCTCCGCCAGCTCGGTCTGGCTGTTGACGCCGCGCACCTCGTCCGGATCCGCCACCTCGAGGGTCTCGACCGCCATCCCGCGCCGCCGATAGATTGTCACCAGACCGGGGAGATAGATCTCGTTGGCGGCGCCGGTGCGCGGTATGTCCTCGAGCGCGGCAACGAGCGGTTCGAGATCGAAGGCGTAGATCCCGCTGTTGATCTCGTGCTCCTGCCGCTGTGTCTCCGACGCGTCGCGTTCTTCGACGATGCGGACGAGCCGGCCCTGCTTGCGTACGATGCGGCCATAGCCGTAAGGACGTGCGACCCGGGCGGTCACCACCGTGAGTGCTGCGCCGGCGGCCATGTGCGTGGCGAGCAGCCGTTGCAGCGTACCGGGCTGAATGAGCGGCACGTCGCCGGAGAGCGCGATGAGCGTGCCCCGATGCCCGCGGAGGAGCGGGGCGGTCTGCAACAGCGCGTGACCGGTACCCAGTTGTTCCGTCTGCAGGGCGAAGCTGAGTGAGCCGTACCCGGCGAGGCCCGCGCGCACCCGATCAGCCTGGTGGCCGACGACGATACTCGTCGACGCGGGATCGATGGCTCGCGCCGTGCGCAGCACGTGCTCGATCAAGGTGAGTCCCGCCAGGCGATGCAGTACTTTCGGTCTGTGCGACCGCATCCGGGTGCCATGCCCGGCGGCCAGAATGAGCACGTGACTCGGCATGCCAGTTCGTGGCAGGACCTCAGGGTCACGCCACCGCCTGCAGTGTAATCGATTCACTGCTTCCGGACCGCCCGAGGCGCCGTGTCCGGTGTCACCACGGACTGCTAGGGTGACTTGATGGCGTCGCGAAACGACCGGTGTTCGCGAATTCGGTCGAAGTCCGGTTCCTGTCCGGCCTGCACCCGCGTCTCGGGGTTGAGTTCGATCGCCCGACGCAGGTGACGGGCAGCCGTATCGGCGTCGTTGCGCTGCGCGTGCGCCAGAGCCAGCAGGTACTGCACATGACAGTCTGTCGATGGCGTCGCGGCGCCGTCACCGAGCAGCGACAACACTTCCTCGACATCGCGACGGTTGAGC
This sequence comes from Vicinamibacterales bacterium, assembly GCA_965220695.1. Taxonomy (GTDB): domain Bacteria; phylum Acidobacteriota; class Vicinamibacteria; order Vicinamibacterales; family UBA8438; genus UBA9620. The sequence continues at coordinate 4,452,212 of OZ244838.1, forward strand.
GCCAGCGTGGCGGCGAGAATCCGCTCGTCACGGGTCTTGGGCGGCGCCGCCATCGGACGGGCCTTACGTGCACACACGTTCAGATAGAGACGGGCGCGATCGTGCAGTTCGCCTTCGTCGGGATACTGGTCCAGAAGCTTACGGAACGATGTGGCGGCCGTCGCAAAGCGGTGGCGTTGCAACGCGGTCAGGCCCTTCTCGTACAGTGCGACAGCCTTGGCGTACGACTGTCGGATCTCGAGGACCGCGGCCGGGGTGGCGGCGCGTGTCACGCGGGAAGCAGTCCTGCTCGCGGCACCGCGCGCCGCCGGGCGTTGCTGCTTGGCCATCAGAGTTCCTTCGGATCTCCTTCGGTATCGTCCCCGAGGGATGGTGTCTAATGGACGGATCGACGGAAAACCATAGCAAACGCAATCTGAAACGGTCAAGACGTGCAGCGACGGGAGCGTCAGCCGATCGATTTGGCGTGTTCGATCGCGGCGTACATCTCTCTGGACGTGAGCCTGTATTTGCGGGCCATCTCCTTCACGGCGCCACGCCGAGACCCCACTGCCTCTGTTGTAAGACCTAATTCGTCGACGAGTTCGGCCTCGTCAGGCAGGTGTCCGGCCTGTGCGGCGAGAACGGGGGCGGGCCAGACGACCCCGGTGTACTCTCCGCGCGGCGCCCGGATCAGTTCGAGAAGCTCAGTGATAGGTCGTATGACACATTCTTCGTGGATCTTCGTCATCTCGCGGCAGAGCGCCAGAGGCCGATCTCCCCAGTGCTCCAGCATCATCCTGAGCGTTGTCAGCAGCCGATGCGGCGATTCAAAGAAGATCAACGTCCTGGGTTCGTTGGCGAGCGCCTGACACCACTGGTTTCTGTCGTTCACCCTACGCGGTGGAAAGCCGACGAACGTGAAGCTGTCCGACGGCGCGCCGGATGCAATGAGCGCGGCGACGAGCGCTGACGGACCCGGGAGCGGAACGACGCGAATGCCAGCCTCCATCACGTGCCGAACGAGCTGCAGTCCGGGATCCGAGACGATCGGCGTGCCGGCGTCGGCCAGCAGCGCTATGGAACTGCCGGCCAGCAGGCGGTCGGCAAGTCGCGGCGCCTTCTGTCGTTCGTTATGCTCGTGAAGGCTGGTGACCCGGGTCGTGATGTTGTAGTGCCGCAACAGCCGTGCAGACCGGCGGGTGTCCTCGGCTGCAATCAGATCGACCTCGCCGAGGATTCTGAGGGCCCGGAGCGTGATGTCTTCAAGGTTCCCGATCGGTGTGGCGACCAGATAGAGCGTTCCAGGCATCACGAAATGGGGATTGTCGAGGGCCGGCTATTGTAACATTCAGAGGTTGTTCTGTTCCGAGCCCAACCGCCTCCACCCGGGCACCGCGGAACCTGAGAAATCTGGATCACAGAGGCGCTGCATCGACACCGCATGTACACCACGGAACCGTTGTCGCACTTGGCCGACCAGTATCTGGAGTTTCTGTACGAGAGATCGCCAACGGCGGCCTCGGAGGACGGCGTTCACGCGCATGACGATCGCATCGAAGATCTCAGTCGATCGGCGATCGACGCCGAAGCGCGCGAATGTGGCGGCTTCGCACGGCGGCTCGACCGCATCTCGTCACGCAGCCTGACCGCTGAAGAGCAGATCGAGCGGCGCATGTTGGCCGATCACATTCGTGGGGGCCTCTTCGAACTGGAGGAGATTCGTCCCTGGGCACGCAACCCGCAGCACTACGCGGCGCTGCTGGCCAGGACGCTGGCCGGCCAGACGTTGTTCGAGTACGCGCCGATCCAGGAACGTGCCCGCCGGGTGGTCTCGAAGCTGCGTCAGGCACCGCGCTTGATCGAGGCCGCCACGGCCAATGTGGAGGACCCGCCAGGTATCTTCATCAAGACCGGCGTCGAAACGTTCGACGGCGTCGTGACGTTCATCGAACGTGATCTGCCGCGCGCGGTCCGGGAATTGGAAGATCTGCACCTGCTGGGTGATCTGGCCGACGCAGCGTCCGAGGCGACCGAGGCGATCCGGCGCTATACCGGTTATCTGCGGGACACCCTCGCGCCTCGCAGCCGCGCCTCGTTCAGACTGGGGCGCGAACGTTTCGAGGGACGGCTCCGCTACCAGGACGGCATCACCATCAGCGCCGAGCGGTTGCTCGCGATCGCCCAGCGCGAGCTGGACCGGACGCAGGAGCGCTTCCGCGAGGTTGCCGGCCGGCGCGATGCCAGCGCGGACCCGATTGACGTCTGGCGCCGGGTGAAAGCGCGTCATCCGGCGCCCGGCGACCTCGTCCAGACCGTGCGCGATCAGCTTGACGACCTCAAGACGTTCGTCGAGCGCAAGGCGATCGTCACCGTGCCTGACGACGAGCCGGTCATCGTCGCGCCCACCCCTGATTTCCATCGCTGGACCTCTGCCAGCGTCTGGAGCCCGGGGCCCTTCGAACCGAAATCGCTTCCCTCGTACTACTACGTCACCGACGCTGATCCGACCTGGTCGCCCGAGCGCGCGGAACAGCATCTGCGCGACTTCAATCTCGCGACCCTGTGGTCGATGTCGGTCCACGAGGCATTTCCGGGTCACGTTCTTCACTCGGGGCATCAGCGGAAGATCAAGCGCTCGTTTCGCAAGTCCACGCTGTTTGCCCCCGTGTCGTTCGTGGAGGGCTGGGCGCACTACTGCGAGCAGATGATGGTCGAGGAGGGGCTCGGGCGGGACGACGACACCATTGAACTTGGTCAGATCGCCGAGGCGCTGTTGCGGCTGGCGCGGATGGTGGTGGGCATCCGGCTACATACCGAAGACATGTCGGTCGAGCAGGGGGTGCGGTTCTTCCGTGAGGAGGCCTACCTCGAGGAGGGCAGCGCGCGCCGCGAGGCCGAGCGCGGCGCCTTCGATCCCGCCTACGTCCTCTACTCCGCCGGCCGGCTCATGCTGCTCAAACTCAGGGAGGACGTCGAGGCTCGCGAAGGGTCGGCGTTTTCTCTGAAGTCGTTCCACGATCGGCTGCTTGGACAGGGATCGGTTCCGATCTGGCTGCACCGCACGTTGATGCTGGGCGACACCGGAGACGAGCTGCTCGATTGACCGCTCGCCCGGCCTGCCGTTACGATCAATGGTTGGGCTCGCCGCGACAGCCTCGGCCGCCGACGTCGAGGGTCCGACCTGAAGCCGATGCCACTCTACGAATACCAGTGCGATGTCTGCGGGCACCGATTCGAGCGCATCCGGAGATTCTCGGATCCCCCCTTGGCCGACTGCCCGAAGTGCGATGGCTCCGTGCGGAAGCTGATGTCGTCTCCCGCGATCCAGTTCAAGGGCACCGGTTGGTACGTGACGGACTACGCGAAGAAAAGTGGGTCCGACAGCGCGGAGACCGAGGCCGGCAAGGGAAAGACCGACTCCGAGACCAAGAAGGCCGGCGCGGGGCAGACCGACAAAGGGAAGGCCGACACGGGGACAACCGCCAAGACGGATGTCTCCTCGAAGAACGCCGCGTCGAACGGCGGCTCGACGTCTTCGCGCGAATAAGGTCGAGACGCCATGCTCGACCCCGCATTGTTGCGTGACGACGCGTCCGGAATCGGCGCCCGACTCGACCGGCGCGGCGACGGGTTCGGCGGCCTCCTCGACGAGGTGCGGCGGCTCGATGCGGAGCGCCGTACGATCATTCCGCTGCTCGAACAGGCGCGTCACGCCAAGAAGCTGCACGGCGCGCAGATCGGCCAGGCCAAGCGGCGGGGTCAGCCGGTCGACGAGTTGCTGGCGGCCGGTCAGGGGCACACCGACGAGATCGAGGCGCAGGAACGGCGGCTCGACGAGGTGGAGCAGGAGCGCCGGACCCGGTTGTTGAGGTTGCCGAATCTGGCGCACGACAGTGTGCCGGTCGGCACGGGCGATGCGGACAACGTCGAGATCCGGCGCCACGGAGAACCGGGAGCGTTCGATTTCGATGTCCGCTCCCACGCGGATCTGGGGCCGGCGCTCGGGATCATCGACTTCGAGCGCGGCGTCAAGCTGGCCGGCTCGCGATTCACCGTACTGGCCGGCGCCGGGGCGAGCCTCTCCCGGGCGTTGATCAACTTCATGCTCGACCTCCACACGGGTGACCATGGGTACGTCGAGATCGAGCCCCCGTTTCTGGCGCATCCCGATTCGCTGATCGGGACCGGCCAGCTCCCGAAGTTCGAAGCGGATCTCTTCAAGATCGCCGGCGACTGGAATCTGTATCTGATTCCCACCGCCGAAGTGCCGCTTGCCAATCTGCATCGGGACGAGATTCTCGACGGGCGGGATCTGCCCCTGTGCTATACCGCCTATACGCCCTGTTTCCGGAGCGAAGCCGGTTCCTACGGCGCCGATGTGCGCGGGTTGATCCGGCAGCATCAGTTCGACAAGGTCGAACTGGTCGCCTACACGCACCCGGAGGCGTCGTACGAGATGCTCGAGACCCTGACCGGTCACGCTGAAACCGTGCTGCAACGGCTCGACCTCCCGTATCGTACGGTGCTCCTGTGCACGCGGGACATGGGATTCGCTGCGGCCAAGACCTACGACATCGAGGTGTGGTTGCCGGCGCAGCGGAAATACCGCGAGATTTCGTCCTGCAGCAATACGGAGGCGTTCCAGGCGCGCCGCGCCAATATCAAGTACCGGCCCGGCGGCAGCGGGAAGGCGGAACATGCCCACACCCTGAACGGGTCCGCCCTGGCCGTCGGTCGCACGCTGGTCGCGATCATCGAGAACTACCAGCAGGCGGACGGCTCGGTGGTGATTCCGGAGGCGCTTCGCCCCTACATGCGCGGTCAGGAGATCATCGAGCCCCGCAAACGCTCATCGTGAGCGACACGCGCGGCGTTCTACCAGGGGCTGCGGCACCAACGGAGGGATGGCCGAGTGGTTGAAGGCGGCGGTCTTGAAAACCGTTAGGCGTGAAAGCGTCTCCAGGGTTCGAATCCCTGTCCCTCCGCCATTTCGCGACACAGTTGGATCATGACCGACCAGAGCGGGCAACGGACCGGGAACAGCGGCGTGAAGATCCTGGTGATCGTAGTCGTCGCCGCGGCGGCCGTGGTGGGCTACCTGCGGTTCGGCGACGCGCTGTCTCTCTCCGCCATTGCGCAGCAGGAGGCGGCCCTGCGTGACGTGCAGCAGGTGTATCCGCTGCTCGTGCCCGGCGTGGCGTTCATGATTTACGTGGCGGTCACCGGGCTGTCGTTGCCAGGCGCGGCGGTGCTGACGCTCGTGTTCGGCTGGTACTTCGGTTTCTTCCAGGCGCTGGTGCTGGTCAGCTTCGCCTCCACGAGCGGGGCGTCACTGTCGTTCCTGCTGAGCCGGTACGTGTTGCGCGCGTCGGTCCAGGCCCGGTTCGGCCAGCGGCTGCGCGCCTTCGACGCGGCGCTGGCGCGCGACGGGGCTTTCTACCTGTTCACGTTGCGGCTCGTGCCGGCGGTGCCGTTCTTCATGATCAACCTGGTCATGGGACTGACCCCCATCGCCCTCGGTACGTACTGGTGGGTGAGTCAACTGGGGATGCTGCCTGGTACGGCTGTCTACGTCTACGCCGGTTCGACGGTCCCCGACTTGCAGACGTTGAGCGAGCAGGGCGTCAGCGGCGTCCTGTCACCGCAGTTGTTGCTGGCGTTCGTGCTGCTGGGGCTCTTCCCCCTTGTGGTGAAGCTGATCATGCGCCGGCTGCGGCCTGACAGCGAGCCGGGCGCGGCTGACGGCGACCAGTAGCGTACGCACAATCGCAGGCGGCCGCTCGGGATTCGCTCCAGCGATCGGGTCCCTGTCGCGTCTCGGCGCGGACACATCACGGCCACGGCGTTCGTCACCCGCTCGGTGCAGGCGGGCCACCTGTTCGTGCCGATGCACCACGAGGTGACGAACCAGCTTACCGACGCGGTCTTCGATCTCTACTCGAAGCAGCCATCCTACAAGGCGTGCGCCGTGACCCTGTCGCGCCCGGGCCAATAACCGCCCTCGGGCGAAGACCCGCCGGCCGCCTCCTTCCGCCGCACGCCCCCCGCGGCTACAATCGCAGGCGCGCCCCGCGCCGCCACCGTCACTGCGGCGCCAATCGAACGGAACGATCGATGTCGCGACCCCTCCGTCACCTCGGCCTGCCGGTGCTGCTCGCGTGCCTGCTGGCGGCGCCGGCCGGCACACACACCCAGACCCGGGATGACCCGGAAGCGCCGCGGCCCGCGCGCAACGACGTGGCCCGGCCCCTCGGACCGTCGGACGAGGTGCTGATGCTCCGTCACCAGCGCCTGCAGAAAGGGGCGCACGAGCTGTACTACCGGGCCAGCCGGTTCGGGGTGTGGCCCTGGTACGAACGGCTGGGCGCCCGGATGTCCGGTCAGTGGCAGGTGGTCCATCCCGAAGGCGGCGGCAGCCCCGAGTTCGACGAGGGCTACCGGCTCGCGCGCTACGCCAGTTTCGAGCACTGGCAGTACACGCGCGGGCGGCTGTCCCGCGCGCTGGCGGGCAACGGACCGAGCCGCGACCGCAGTGGGCAGGCGGGGCAGATGCGGCAGCAGGTCAGCCTGGGGTCGGCGGGCGGGTACTTCCTTCAGGGGTTGACCGCTGTCGTGAAGCCGCGGTTCCTGCCCGGGCTGGACGAAGAGTACGAACTCGTGGACGCGACTGCGCCCGCGGCCGGCGATGAGGTCATCGCGGTGCGCAACGACGTCGCACAGTCGGGCGCCGAGATCGTCGTGCTGCGGTACGCTCGCATCCGCAAGGGGTCCTTCGACCAGATTCTCGAGACGACCGTGGCCGCCGTCTGGCCGTTCGAGGAGAAGATCGGGGTTCGCCCGATCGGACAATGGCGAGTGATCTACCCCGCTGTGCCGAGCCGCACGGAAGAGAGCCCCGACTACGACGAGATGATCACGATGACCAGATACGCGAGCTATGACCACTATCGGGCCGCGCGTCCAGGTCAGGCCGTGTTCGCCGGTGGAAACGGGCCCGACTGGCGGGCATGGCGCGATGCGGTCGATGCGGAGCGGGGGCTCACGTTGGAGACCAGAGTCGAGTTTCTCCAGGGGTTCACCTACGAGAGTCCGCCGGTGTATCAGCCGGGGCTCCCGGAACGTTACCGGGTGAAGTGAGCCGGTCCGGCCACGCTGCATCGCGACCCATTCCTTCCAGATGCCGAGAATTCGCCTGATCGCCCTCGTGTTCTGGCTGGCGCTCGCGGTCGTGCTGTCGGTGCTCTATGCGCTGCGGCCCGAGCTGCTCGAGCCTGAACGGATCGTCGCGACGCTGCGCGGGTCGGGACAGTCGGTGCTGCTGGGCTATGTGCTGCTGAGCATGGTCCGCGCCTTCACGCTGGTGCCGAGCACGGTGTTCATCATCGTCGGGACCCTGCTGTTTCCCGACCGGCCCTGGTTCGTGATGATCAGTTCGCTGAGCGGCGTGGTGCTCTCGACCGTCCTCATCTACTGCTTCTTCGACTTCCTCGGCCTCGGCGATCTCTTCGAGCGGAAACATGCGAAACATGTGCGCTGGCTCGAGCAGCAGATGAACCAGAAAGGGTTCTGGCTCGTGGTGGGCTGGTCGGCGTTTCCGTTCGTGCCGACCGACGTCATCTGCTACGTGGCCGGCACGTTGCGGATGCATCTCGGACGGTTCGCGTTCGGGATTGCGTTGGGGAAGGTGCCGCTCATCGCGTTCTACGTCTGGGCGACCGGCGCCCTGATCGGCGCGTAGCAGCCCGGCGCTGTCGTTAAGTTCCTGAAATGCGATAGATTTGAGCCGCGCAAGTGCAGGTGTCCGGGAGGACCAATGAACTATCAGGCTTGCCCTCGGGTGATGGCGCTCTCGTTGTCGTGTCTTCTCGCCGCCGGTTCGGTCTCGGCGCAGAGACGCGACTTCATTCCCCCGCTGCCGCCGCCGGAGGGGCCGGTGGTGCTGTACACCGCCGAGGTCCAGCGGATCCGGGTGGTGCCGGTCACCGGCGGCCTGTCCCATCCCTGGGGCATGGCCTTCCGCCAGAACGGCGACATCCTGATTACCGAACGGGACCGGGGCGCGCTGCGGGTGGTGCGGAATGGACAGCTTCTCGAGCGGAACATCCCCGGCGTGCCCGCGGTCTTTTCCGAATCCGACCGCGCCGGGTTGATGGATGTGGCGGTCCACCCGGACGACGACCGTATCGTCTATCTCTCCTACTCGAAGGCGATTGAGAACAATGGCGAACCTGGCGTGACGGTCGCGCTGGCTCGCGGGCGTCTCGATGCAGGCAACCTGACCGAGGTGCGCGACATCTTCGTGGCGCAGGGGCTCGACCGCGGCATTGCCGCCTCGCGACTCATCTGGGGTCCCGACGACAGTCTGTACATGACGGTGGGCGGATCCTACGTCTTCGCCGACACCGGCAGCTATGCCCAGGATCCGGGCACCCACTTCGGCAAGCTGATGCGGCTGAACGACGACGGCGCCGCCGCGTCCGGCAATCCGTTCCTGGGCGACGCCGACTATCTGCCGGAGATCTACTCGATGGGCCACCGGAACCAGCTCGGGCTGGCGTGGCATCCCGAGACGGGCGAGCTCTGGGCCACCGAGAACGGGCCGCAGGGCGGCGACGAGGCGAACATCATCAAGCCGGGCGCCAACTACGGCTGGCCGCTGGCCTCCTACAGCCGCGAGTATTCGGGCGTCCGGGTGACCGAGACCCCGTGGCGGCCGGAGTTCGAAGACGCCGAGGTGCTGTGGTGGCCGTCCATCGGTCCCTCCGGGCTGACCTTCTACACCGGTCCGCACTTCCCCGCCTGGCAGGGGAACCTGTTCGTCGGCTCGATGATGGAAGGCCGCATGCCGCGCACCGGGCACATCGAGCGCATCGTGTTCAACCGCCGGGGCGAGGAGATTCGCCGCGAATCGCTGCTGACCGAGCTCAAGCAGCGTATCCGCGACGTGCGGCAGGGCCCCGACGGGTATCTGTATGTCCTGACCGATGAGGACGACGGCGTGCTGGTGCGTCTGGAACCGGCGACCGCGATCGTGGATCCCCCGGGCAGTGCGATCTTCGTCGAGCGGCTGACCGAGCCCCGGGTGCCGCCGGTGCCCGAGTCGGCGTGGACCGCCGAGCAGCGGGCGCTGGTGGACAAGTACGCACCCGACGGCAACGCGGGCAACGCTCTGCGCACGCTGATCCGGGTGCCGGCGCTGGCCGACCGGTTCATGCCGTTGCTGACCTACGTGAGCAACGACTCCACGCTGTCGCCGCGACATCGCGCCATTCTGATTCTGCGCACCGCCTGGCTCGCGCAGAACGGCTATCTCTGGTCGGCGCACGCCGGGCGCAGCGACCACGGACTGACTTCCGCCGAGATTCGGCAGCTCGCCGAAGGGGCCGGCGCGGGCTGGACCGCCTTCGAGCAGGTGCTGATCGCCCTGGCGGACGAGATGTTCCGGAACGCCGCGGTCAGCGACCGGACGTGGGCGGACCTGTCGCGCATGTACGATCCGACCAATCTGGCCGACGCCGTCGTGACGGTCAGCGAGACGACGGCGTCCTCCATTCTGTTCAACTCGCTCGGCATCCAGCCGGACGCCGGCGCCGCCGAGCTCATACCGAGTGCCGATGTCGCCTATCGCATCGTCGTGCCGCGGCGGGAGCCGGCGCTGACCACGCCGCGTATCGACCCGATCGAGGGTGACGGGATCCGGGTGGGCCGGACGCTGCGGCAGCATCCGCGAATGGCGGATCAGTGGTACGCCAATCCCAGCTACGTGCAGAACCCGGAACGGTCACGGATGACGCCGCACGACCGCGAGCTGCTCATCCTGCGCACCGGCTGGAACGCCCATTCGGTCTACGAGTGGGCGAAGCATGTGGGCAGCGTGGGGCGCGCCCGCGACCACGGGCTCGAGCCGCTCTGGATCGCTCAGGGCAAGGACGCCCGCGGCTGGAACCCGACCGAGCGGCTGCTCATCGATGCCGCCGACGAGATGTACCGTGACACGATCATCTCCGACGAGACGTGGGCGGCGCTGTCGGCAACCTACGACACGCATCAGATGATGAGCATCGCCGCCATCGTGGCGCGCTACCGCAAGGTGTCGATGACCCTGAATGCGCTCGGGGTGCAGCCGCTGCCTGACGACGAACGATTGCCGGTGCTGGAAGGGTACTGAGTCCCCAGAGCTCCCCGGTTTCCGTCGAGCGACCGGGAGCATGCCTGCCGCCTCCCTCCGCGGCCGGGTCACCGAGTCGTGACAGGATTGCCGCGTGAGCACGGTCGACGTCCTCATTGTCGCCGCCTTCGTCGCCTACGCCGTCAGCGTCGGGCTTTCACACCGGCGGCAGGCGTCGAAGAACCTCGAAGAGTACTTTCTGGCAGGCCGCACGCTGCCCGGTTGGAAGGCCGGGCTGAGCATGGCGGCCACCCAGTTTGCCGCCGACACGCCGCTGCTGGTCACCGGCATCGTCGCCGTCTCCGGCATCTTCGGGCTCTGGCAACTGTGGATCTTCGCCGTCACGTTCCTGCTGATGGGGTTCGTGCTGGCCGGCGCCTGGCGGCGCGCCGGTGTGGTGACCGACGCCGAACTGACCGAGGTCCGCTACGGCGGCACGCCGGCGGCGGTGCTGCGGGGCGTGAAGGCGTTCTATCTGGGCACCATCATCAACTGCGTGTCGCTGGCGTGGGTGCTGTTCGCCGCCGCGAAGATCGCCGAGCCGTTCCTGCTCTGGAACGAGTGGCTGCCCGCGGGACTGATGCAGCCCGTGGTGGCCCTGGTCGAATCGGTGGGCACGCCGCTCACCATCGGCGGGGTCGACGACCCGGACGTGTGGATCCTGACGGCCAACAACCTCGTTTCCCTCGTCCTGATCCTGACGGTCACCGCGTTCTACTCGTCCACGGGCGGTCTGCGCAGCGTGGCCGCCACCGACGTCGTGCAGATCGGCGTCATGTTCGCCGGCACCCTGGCCTTCACCAGCATCGTGGTGTCGCAGACGGGCGGTCTCGGCGCCATGACCGATCGCGTGTACGACACGTTCGCCGGAGGTGGTCCGGGAGGGATTACTCCCGGCGAGATCCTGGCCTTCACGCCGGACCAGGGGAAGGACGTCACACTGACGGTGCTGTCGCTGCTGGCGCTGTTGTGGCTGATCAACTCGGTGTCCGACGGCACCGGCTACCTGGCGCAGCGGTCGATGGCCTGTCGCAGCGACCGCGACGCGAAGACCGCGGCGGTCGTGTTCACGTTCACCCAGGTCCTGGTGCGGAGCCTGCTCTGGCTGCCGCTCGGCATCGGGCTGCTCGTGCTCTTTCCCCCGGACCCGGGGCTGGCGCCGGAGTTTCTGCAGGCGGACCGGGAAGCCACCTACGTTCGCGGAATGGCCGAGCTGCTCCCGCCGGGCCTGATGGGGCTGATGCTGACCGGTATGCTGGCGGCGCTCGCCTCGACCGTCGACACTCATCTGAACTGGGGCGCCTCCTACTGGACCAACGACCTCTACAAGCGGTTCATCTGTCAGGCCTGGTTGAAACGGGAGCCGAGCGGCCGTTCGCTGGTCTGGGTTGCGCGCGGGGCCAACGTCGCCATCCTCATGGTGGCGCTGGTGATCATGACGCAGCTCACCTCCATCAATCAGGCCTGGCAGATCAACCTGCTGTTCGGCGCCGGGCTCGGCGTCGTGCAGGTCCTGCGCTGGCTCTGGTGGCGAATGAACGCCTGGGCGGAGATCGCGGCGATGATCGTGTCGGCCGTGGCGGCGCCGATCCTGCTCTCCACCTTCGGGGACGACCAGCAGGCGTTGCGGCTGCTGCTGATGGCCGCCGTCTCGACCGCGGCGGCGCTGGCGGCGGTCTGGATCAAGGCGCCCGAAGACCGATCCAGACTGGTCGAGTTCTACCGGCGGGTACGGCCGGTCGGCTTCTGGGGTCCGATTGCCGCCGAGGTGCAGGGACGGGTCGGCGCCGACCGCGGTCCGCGGCGGTTGTGGCGCGCTGCCGGTGCGATGGTCCTCTGCTCGGCCACCGTCTTCTGCCTGCTGGTCGGGATCGGTACCTGGCTGGTCGGCAGTCCCGCGCCGGTCTGGCTGCCGTGGCGCCCCCTCTGGATCGGCGCGCTCCTCGTGACCGGGCTGGCGCTCTGCCCGCTGTGGTTCCGCCTGGGATACCGCGAGCCGGCGTGAGCCGGTTCCGCCTCGGTGTCACGCTGATTCGCAGAGTTCGCCTTGGAAACGCCGTTCGGATCGGAGAAACCGCGGCTCCGGCCAAGACAGGTGCGTCATGCTCGCCCGGGAAGTCCGGCGGACGCTGCCCGGTTGCGGACCCGGTACAGAAAAAGGGCCCCGGCCCTGTGGGGACCGGGGCCCAGGTATGGTCTGCGTCGGTGACGTTGGGTTACCCCCGTTCGGGGATGCCCCTGGCGCCACCAGAGCGCTGGAGGTCCCTACGAGGACGCCACCTCCGCAGAGCCACTGGTAAAGTCGTCCACAGGATCACCTCCTTCGTTGGGCGTACAGTGAGCGGCGGGTCCCAACCCACCCGGCCACGGGGCCGCCCTTGACCCATGCGCAGGCCGCCGCGTCTCAGCGCGGAACCAATGTCACACCAATCCTTGGCCATGCCGCGCCGGATGTCAATCCGGCCGACGCCGTATTTTTGTACGGGCATCGGCGCGGGCGCATACAATGGGGGCGTGTATCGTGATGAACGCGGCGTTGAGTACGACCCGGTCCCGCTTCCGACTCACGAAGTGACCGATGCCGTCGCAGTCGACGCGCGGCGCGTGAACCGCGCCGCCCTCCGCAAGACCGTGCCCATCTATACCGGCGCCGACGGCGCCGAGCTCGCCCGCCAGCCCCGTGGTCACCGCCGTCACTGGAACGACCGGCAGTGGGTCGCCTTCGAGGAGCATCGCCGCCTTGAACAGGAACTGGCCGCCGGCGATGAGCCGGTAGCGACGGTCGTGATTGTCCGGCCGCACGATCCGGTCGCCGGCTGACCCGCACCACATTCGCCGTCCCGATTGCCCCATTCCCCCCGGCGGCAGAAGGCCGCGCGCCGGTTCCGGTGCCGTCCGGGTCCGGGGTTGCCGGCTATTGGCGACTGACCGTGACCGTCACGGCGTCGATCGTGGCGAGTCCGCCGTCATGGGCCTGGACACGCAGGACGTAGGTGCCCGGGGCGGCGAATGTGGCCTGGGTCATCCAGCGGCCGTCCGGAGGCGGTTCGGGCGCGCCCCAGCCGGGCGACCAGGGCGAGTTCTCACCGTCCCGTGAATCCTCCCAGACCTTGGTCTGCTCCGGCTCGAAGCGGACCGCGCCTGCTCCCCGGTACACGAACCAGGAGACCCGCAGTCCGGTGGCGCTCTCGGTCGTGATACGCCCCGGCAGACGGAGGTTGGTCCGAGGCAGCGGGGTGGCCCGCGGCAGACCGTCGTCGGCCACGATCGCCGCCAGCGTCAGCGGCTGGCCGACCGTGGCGGTTCGTGTGCGCTCTCCCTCCAGAGTCAGCACGGGCGCGACGTTGTCCGGCAGATCGGGGCGCGTGCCGGCCGCGCCCCCGGCGCCGTAGTTGGCCTGGATGACGGCGTTGTCGATGTAATAGTCCGGCTTCAGGGTGGCGTACGCCCGTTCGGTCCGCCCGTTGCTGGTCAGCGTCCACACCAGCTCCTTGTCGCCGAAATCGGCGGGGACGCGGATGCTGAAGACGAAGCGGTTGCGGCGCGGGTAGAAATGGGTCGGCTGTCCCTGGTCCTGACCGCCCGGCTCGATCTGGTTGTCCGCCCCGATCGGCAGGTCGATGATCTCTTCCCAGTTCCGGTTCATGTAGCCGAAGACGAGGTTGAACGACCCGTCGTCGTTCTGCTCCCAGCCTTCATAGGCGGGCGCGATGTTCTGCCCGCGGGCGAACCCCTGCTGCGCGGCGCCGTCGACCGCGCCAAGGGACAACACCAGCAGCAGCGCCGGAAACCCGCGGCGCACACTCCACGGCAGACGCCCGCTGCGATGCTGTTTCTGCGGGATCTCACCGCGACACGGGGTGTGACCACGGTCGGCCGCCGGGACGATGCGTGTGACGGGCATGAGTGGGTTTCGGGTGCCGGCCGCGTTACTGACCGCCGCCGCCCGCCAGCGCGTCGCCGCCCTGCGCGCACAACGGACAGCTCAGGTCGCCGCCCGGCGCACCCGTCAGCCGCAGGTACTCACGGCGCTTCTCGACCTCGGCCGCGAACTCTTCGTCAGACAGGAAGGTGCCCTGCATCAGATTGATGAACATGTTGTCGACCGACCGGTGACCGGCGCCCGACCAGTTGCGGGGGTCGGCGACGTTGCGGTTCGACGGCGAGTTGTTGAAGTAGCCGATCAGGTGCATGATGGTGCCCTTGGGCAGCAACGGCGCCGCGTCGTCCGTGTAGTTGTAGACCCGCACCCAGTTGTGGTCATAGCCGGCGCAGTTCAATGTCCGCGTCGTCACGCCCCAGATCGCCTCCAGGCACATCCGCACGCCGGGAGCGTGCATGTGGGGTTCGAACAGGCTCACCCGCGTGTTCTCCGGCAGCGTGTAGTAGGCGTCGAGCCGCTGGTCGGCGTCCATGCCGCGGATGTCGATGTCCGGCCCGTTGCCGAAGTAGATGAACTGGGTTTCCCTGGTCGGTTCGTAGTCCTCCGGATGCAGCTTGAAGCCGACCTCGAGCCGCGCGGTGGTGTTGGTGCCGTTCGAATGGGTGTGGACCGACGGGAACACGAGCGTCGAGCCGGCTTTCAGCAGGCGACCGGCATCCGCTTCGAACTGGTCCGCGTTCCGGCCCACCTCGTGCACGGGCCAGCTCCCGACGAGATCGCCATCCTCGTCGACGACGATTGGAATGGCATGGTGCACCACGAACAGACCGCCCACCGTGTTGCTGCGCGTGCTGGGACCGTCGGCCGTGGCCCGCTCCTTGTATTCCATCGCCGCGACGTAGCGATCCTCGGTGAGTCCCAGCGCGACCGACCCGATGTTGCCCCACCAATCGGGCGCACGCGCCGGCACGTCGAAGGACGGCGACGAGACGATGAGGTCCGGTTCGCCGATCTCCCACTCGTCGACATCGATGAACGCCCGCGGCGCCGGCAGGTCGGCCGGGTCGCCCTCTGGCGCGCCGTTGTCCGCCCAGTGGGCGATCTTGGCGATTTCCTCCTCGCTCAGCGAGGGGTCGTCCTTGAAGCTCTGAATGCCGATGTCACTCTCGATGTACCAGGGCGGCATGACGCCGGGCTGGTCGCGCAGCGCGGTCCGGTTCTTCATGGAACGTGCCCAGGGCCGCACCTCCTGATAGGTGATGAGCGACATCGGGGCCACCGAGCCGGGACGATGACACTTCTGGCAACTGCGCTGCAGAATTGGCGCGATATCCCTGGCGAAGGTCACCTCGCCGTCAGACGCGGTCTGCGCGGCGGCCGGCTGCGGTCCCGCCGCCAGCAGCAGCGCCAGCCCGGCCGCTGAACCGACACAACGTCTCTTGATCATGAAGTGACTCCTCATCGATGTCTGCCTCAGTTCCCGATCCTAGTGCCCCGGACCGGTGACCCGCAACCCGTCCCGCCGGAACGGTGCCGTGCCGGTCGCGCCGCGGCGGCCGGCATCGCGCTCAAAACGCGTCTACCTCGAGAACAGATACGTCATCTTGATGGCGATCTGCCGGTTCTGGATCCATGGCATGCGACCGGCGTGCCGCAGGGCCGGGTCGAGAATCATGAAGTCGTCCTCCCGCAGCTCGTCATAGGCGATGTAGATGTCGCTGCCGGGGCTGTAGATCCAGTTGAACCGGACGCTCGTGCTGATCGAGTCGGTCGTGGAGTTGTACTGCGTCAGCGAGCGGAGGGTGATCTCGGGCGACAGCGCGAGATCGAACGTGGCCGATGCGAGATCGGCGACGAACGCGCCTCCCGGCAGGTCGACGTCGCTGCGCTGAAAGCTGGCCTGCGCCGCGATGCGGCTGGTGGCGCGCCAGTTGACGCCGGCGCTCCAGTCGACCCGCGTGCCGCCGAAGAACCCTTGCGGCGCGTAGGTCGCGTTGCCCGAGACCCGGCGCGACGGATCGCTCCGATAGCGCACGCTGGGGCTCCAGAAGCGATACGTGCCGACGGGAATCGTGACGGTGTCGGCAATGGGAAACGGCTCGTCGAGGTACTCGAACTCCTTGTTGGTGATGAACGTCAGGTTCGAGCCGTCCTCGAACTGAAACCCGATCATGTGATGCACCCGGCGGGACAACAGCCGGTTGTGGCGGTCGGTGATGTACTCGAGGTTCATCATCGGGTCCATCGACCGGATGCCCCAGCGCCCCGGGCGCGGGTTCCACTGCGCGTGCAGCTTCGACCGCCTGATGCCCCGGCGCGGCACGAACCCCGCCTCGGCGTTGAAGTTGTCCTGGATGTCGGAGTACTCGCTGTAGATGCGTGCCGCCGGGCTCAACCACGACATCATGACGTGCCCCATCATGCCGTCGGATGCGATCGCGTGCGGTCTGATCGTGCCGTCGGCGTCGATTTCGGGGGAACTGGTCATGGCCGCGAAGCCGGTGACCGAGAAGAACGGATGCGGCGTCACCGAGGCGTCGACCGCGAACGTCCGGTTGTAGTGCGCGCCGTTGATCGCCTCCTTGTTCACGATGATGCCGCCCACCTTCGACCGCGCGAAGATGTCGCGGCTGTAGCGGGCGACGAAGAAGTTCTCGCCGGGCCGCGGGTCGTCCTCAGGCCCGGTCTCCTTCGTCTGGATGGTCATGACGGCGATGTTGTGCCGGTCGACCTTGCCGGTCAGCCGCGTGCCGCCGCCGATCGGAATCGGCTGCCCGCCGGCGAGACCGATGCGGCGGGTGAAGAACAGGTCGGCGATGCGTGTGATGCCTT
Source organism: Vicinamibacterales bacterium (assembly GCA_965220695.1). Lineage (GTDB taxonomy): Bacteria > Acidobacteriota > Vicinamibacteria > Vicinamibacterales > UBA8438 > UBA9620. Next base: position 4,469,077 of record OZ244838.1, read on the forward strand.
GCTCCTTGACGCTGAACATGCCGGCGTTTTCGAGGAAGAAGTCCCGTTTCTCCGGGAAGAACAGGGGGAACCGGGTCAGGTTGACCTGCTGCTCGTCCACCTCGACCTGTGCGAAATCGGTGTTCGCCGTCACGTCGAGATTGAGCCCCGAGGCGACACCGTATTTCAGGTCGAGTCCGACCTCGCGGAAGCCCGAGCCGTCGAGTTTGTCCGCCGATACACGGTCCTGGCGTCCCCCGCCCAGCGTATAGGGCGTGATCCGCAGGTCGAGCCCGCGGTCCACCCCGCCCAGGCCGGTCATCGTGCCGGCCCGGCTCACGCGGGTCAGGTCGTAGCCCTTCGGAATCGGCGCCCAGTAGATCTGCTCGTTCTTGCGCCGGATGTTCCGCATGAAGTTGACGCCCCAGACCTGGCGGTCCGCCTTCGGGAACCGCATGGTCACCATCGGGATCGCGATCTCGGCGATCCAGCCCTCGGCGGTGCGGCGGGTCGAGACGTGCCACACGCCGTCCCAGTCGAGATTGACGTTCGAGTTGATGCTCGAACTCAGGCGGCGGTAGCCGCCCTCGCCCTCTTCCGCGATCTGCTGTTCGAGCTTGGCGCCGAGCGGGCTCGTCACGAACATGTACCCGGAGCGGGAATCGTGGAACGTGTCGAGGATGAGCTGGAAGTTGTCTTCGTCCAGCAACTGCCGCGAGTCGCGCCGCATCTCGGTCGCGATGATCCCGTTCGAGACGGAGTCATACGCCTCAACGCCGACGTAGAGCGCGCGCTCGTCGTACATGAGGCGCACCACCGTGCGTTCGGTGGCGGGGTCCCCCTCCGACGGCTCCTGCTGCACGAACTGGTCGATGATCGCGGCGCTCTGCCACGCGGGTTCGTCAAGCACTCCGTCGAGTCGCGGAGCAGCGGGCGTACGGGTCGGTTCCACGTTGTAACGCTCGCTGGGGGCGAGCGTCTGGCTGGAGGCGTCGACCGACGCCGACACCGCGGTGGTCGATCCGGCCGGCGGGTTCGCCTCCTGCGCCGGCTGAGCGGACGCCGTGGCCACCCCCAGGCACAGGCAGACGCACAGTGTGGCACGGTGGAGGCCGCTGGAATTCCGACGGTGTTTCATGAGGGCGCCTGTGCTCCTGCGGTGCGACCCCCCATCAGTGGCGAGTATGGTCGGACGCTTGTCCGAGTCGGGTCAAGAGGGATCACACGCCTCACGACACCAGCGGGTTCCGGACCTTGAGCTCCGTGAATCGACTGAAGTCCCGATCGACCGTCCACAACTCGTCGATGCCTCGGTGCAGACAAAGCGCGGCCACCCGCGCGTCGTGCACTCGCGGGCCGCTGACGTTGCAGCCCCTGACCGCCGACCGCAACTGCTCCCAGTAGCCGGCCGTTTCACCCAACAGCACCAGCGCCGGCGTCTCGATCCAGGCTGCGACCTGGTCGAGGGCGAGTTCGAGCGGTGTCGGCGGCTTGTAGATCCGCGGGTGGGTGACGATGGCGAGGAATTCATGCAGACAGGGCCACGGTATGGCCCACTCCGCCCTCCCTTCCGCGAGTCCGGCAACACACCGGGCGGCCACCTCGTGAAACAGGGAATCTTCGCGGTGAGCGTAGACGAGGATGTTGGTGTCGAGGGCGATCATCCGCCGCGACCCTCGTACGCCAGCTCGCGCACCTGTTCCCAGGCGCCTTCCTGCACCCCCGCCTGCACGCCGTCGCCGCGGAAGCTTGCCGCGCGCAACCGATGACTCCCCGGTCCCTGGCGCTCAACGAGCACCCGGCGCAGACCCTGTTCGATCAACGCCCTGACCGTGGTGCGTTGCATCGCCGCCAGCGCTTTGGCCTCGGTCAGCAGCGCATCGGAAATATCCACGGTTGTCTTCATACAGGAATACATATCACCATATGCATATAGGCGTAAGCGGCGTGTTCGGCCAAGTGTGATCGGTATCGGCTCGCCGGATCGTCGGGACTGCCGGTGCGATCGACGAAAGTGCTCGACAGCAGGGCGATCGTCGGCGCAGGATAGGACCATGCTGCAGCGCGTCGCATGCGCGACGTTCGTGGCCATGCTCGTAACGACCGGCGCATCGGCGCCATTGGCGCATGTGCACATGGTCCGTCATACGCACCGTGCCGGCGACGCGCCCAGCGCCGCGCGCTCGGCGCGCGCCGCGTCCGAAAGCGAGCGGCGGGCGCATCGCCATCCGCACGCGTCCGGTATCCACGGGCACGTGCGCGAGGCGCCGGCTCCTGACCACGACCACCATGCGATTGTACCTGCCCATGGACCAACAGGGCAGCATGGAGGGATCGTCGTGGCCACCGCGGCGAAGGGTGAGTTCCCGCAGGCCGCTGCAGGCGCACCGTTACCGGCCCTGCTGGTGGCCCACGGGCAGTCTGCGGCGCCTGATCCGGCAGTGTCCGGTACGGCTCGGAGCAGTCGACCGCCGCCCGCGCCGCCGCCCCGCGTATCCGCCCCTCCGCGCGCCCCTCCTCCCGCCTGACAGGCCCGTAGCGTTTCGCCGCGGCCTGGCCGCGTGACGTACGTCCACGTTCGATCAGCACACCCCTGACCGAGGCCCATCCTCCGCCATGACCGGTCGGGGACTCGAGGAGACGAGCAGATGTCTCGATACACGATGTTGGCGGCCGGTTGCTGGCTGCTGTCCGGCGCGGCGGCAGCGGCGCAGCCGCTCACCGAGCAGGAGGCGCTGGAACGGATGCGAGCCGAACATCCTCGCATCGAGGCGTTGCGGCTGGCGGTGCGCGAGTCGGAGGCCGAGGCCCGGTTGCGGACCGTGCGCGCGAATCCGACCGTCGGCTACACGCGGGAGGACACCGGTCTCACCGCCGACGACTTCCTGCTGGTCAGTCAGGAACTGCCGTTGTGGGGACGCCGCCGCCTCATGAGCGAACTCGCGAATCGCGAAATCGCCGGCGCGCAGGCCGGTGCAGATGCCGCAGTGCTCGCTGTCGAGACCAGCCTGCGCCTGACGTTCACCGATCTCCTCCTCGCGCAGGAACGCCTCGTCGCGTTCGAGACCGGTGTGCGCGAGCTGCAGGCGTTGGTCGCGGTGCTCCGCACACGTGAGGCGGACGGTGAAGGATCGCGGTTCGACCGGCTGCGAGTCGAGCGCGAAGTGGCCGAGGTGGAGGCGGATCTCGCCGTGGCGCGCATCGGCCGGCGGCTGGCCCAGGCGCACCTCGCCGCATTCTTCGCGCCGGGCGCCGACCCGGACACCCTCGCCGCCGCCGGCAGCCTCGCCGATGAACGCGTCCTGGCGGATGTCTCCGCGCCGTTCGAGCGGCGGGCGGACTATCGGGCGTTGACGTTCGATGAAGAACGCTGGACGACCGAGCGCCGTGTGGCCGAGCGGAGTCGATTGCCGGACGTGACGCTGACCGGCGGGATCAAGCGCGCGGACTCGTTCGGCGCCGGCGACACCGGCTACGCGCTGGCGGCGGCGCTGAGCGTCCCGTTGTTCAACCGGGGTCAGGCGCAGGTCGCTCGCGCAGAGGCCGGGAAGGCCCGCGTCGAGGCTGAGCGCCGCGCTCTGGCGGCCGGTATCGCCAGTGACGTCGACGCCGCGCATGTCGCCGCGACACGCTACCGCCAGGTCGCAGACCGCTACCGGGCCGACTCGGTCGAGCGGGCCGCCGATCTCGTGACCATCGCGGTGACGGCGTACGAAGAAGGGGAATATGGCATCCTCGAATTGCTCGATGCGTATCGGGTCACGCTCCGGGCGCGACTCCGACTGCTTGACCTGTCGGCCGCGGCCCGCCGGGCGGCGATCGACCTCGGGCGCGCGGTTGGAGGGGAGACCGCACCATGATCATTCGGCCATATGTATGGGTGACTGCCGCGACCATCGCCTTCGCCGCCTGTGCCGGCACCGCACCGCCCCCGTCCGACCCCCCGGAGGCGGCCGAGACGGTGCCGCCGGTCGTGGTGAGCCGGTGGACCGGCGTGAGCGAGCTGTTCGTCGAGTTTCCGCCGCTCGTCGAGGGGGTCACGAGCCGGTTCGCGATTCATTTCACCGACCTGGCCACCTTTGCGCCGGTGCGGGAGGGACGGGCAATCGTGCGGCTGACCGGCGCCGGGACCGAGGCGGACGAGTTCGCGGTCGAGGGCCCGGGGCGTCCCGGAATCTTCGGTATCGACGTGACACCGCGGCGCGCCGGCCGGTTCGGTCTCGAGCTGGTCCTGGAAGCGCCGGCGGTGCGCGACCGTCACGACCTGGGCGAGGTCACCGTGCTGACGGCGGCCGAAGCGGCGACGTCCCCGGTCACCCCGGAGGAAGCGGATGGGGCGATTGCCTTTCTGAAGGAACAGCAATGGTCGCTCGATTTCGCGACCGAGGTCGTCGAGCGCCGTCCGATGGCAGCCAGCCTGGAGCTGCCGGCCGAGATCGAGCCGCGCACCGGGGGCCAGGCGGATGTGACGATCCCGGTTGCGGGCCGGCTCACGGACAACCTGCCGCCCCGGCCGGTCGGGTCGTTCGTGTCCCGCGGCGACACGCTGGCCGAGGTCGTGCCCCGCAGCGGACACGGCGAGGATCGTCCGGCGCTCGAGCTGGCGGTGGCCGAGGCGCGCGGCGCGCTGGAACTGGCCGCGGCGGAACGGGCCCGGGTCGAACGGCTCGTCGACGCGGGCGCGCTCCCGGAGCGGCGGCGACTCGAGACCCGGCTGGCCGCGCAGATCGCCCAGGCGCAGGTCACCGCGGCGGACGCGCATCTCGCGCAGCTCGACTCGACGCGGCGTGGAGCGGGGGAAGGCGATGGTGACACCCGATTCGTCCTCCGTGCGCCGATGAGCGGCGTGGTGGCGGAATCGGCGGCGACGCCGGGGGCGAGTGTCGAGGAAGGAGAGCGGCTCTTCCGTCTGGTGGCGCTGGACCGCGTGCACGTCGTCGGCGCCCTGCCCGAGGCGGACCTGAACCGCATCGATGACCTGACGGGCGCCGAACTCGAAGTGCCGGGCGGCAGCGCACCGGTGGCGCTCGACCGCCTGGTCGCGATCGGCCGTGTGCTCGATGCCCGTACCCGCACCGTACCGATCATCTACGAACTGCCTGCCCCTGACCGGCGGCTGGCCATCGGCCAGGCGGTCACCCTGCGGGTGTTCGTCTCGGCGGCGACCGACGCGGTCACCGTGCCAGAGAGCGCGCTGGTCGACGATGCCGGTCAGGCGGTGGTGTTCGTGCAGGTCGGCGGCGAGAGTTTCGAGCGGCGCCCGGTGCGGCTCGGGAACCGGGAGGCGGGGCTCGTGCAGGTGATCGACGGCATCGAGCACGGCGAGCGTGTGGTCACGGTGGGGGCGCCGCTGATCCGACTGGCCGCGCTGTCCCCGCAACTGCCCGCGCACGGGCATACCCATTAGCAGCCCGTGGCAAGTGCCCCGCTGCATTCGATCCCCGCGGAATTCTGCGCTTCCCCGCGGAATTCTGCTGTTTCACGCTGCATCCCGCTGAGCGGCGTTGATCATCGGTTGCAGATGTCCTGACATGCTGGATGCGGTCATTCACTGGTCGTTGCACAACCGGGTGGTCGTGCTGGGCGTCACGACGGCGTTCCTGCTGTGGGGCGGCGCCGTCGCGCTGGAGCTGCCGGTCGACGTGCTGCCGGACCTCACGGCGCCGACAGTGACGGTGCTGGTCGAAGGTCACGGCATGGTGCCGACCGACATGGAGGCGCTGGTCACGTTGCCGATCGAAGCGGCGATGAACGGCGCGTCCGGCGTGCGGCGGGTGCGGTCGGCGACGGCAGTCGGTATTGCGGTGATCTGGGTCGATTTCGACTGGGGCGAAGACATTTACCGGGCGCGCCAGACGGTCACCGAAAAGCTGTCGCTGGCGAGCGCGGCGCTGCCCGATGGCGTCGACCCGCCGGTTCTGGCGCCGCTGTCGTCGATCATGGGCGAGATCATGTTCGTCGCGCTCGAGTCCGACACGCACGATCCGCTCGACCTGCGAACCACCGCCGAGGTGCTGGTCCGGCGTCGGCTCCTGGCCGCCCACGGCGTGTCGCAGGTGACCGTCATCGGCGGCGAACGGCGGCAGTTCGAGGTGTTGGTCGACCCCGCACGGTTGTCGGACTACGCGCTGTCGCTGACCGCGGTCGAGGAGGCGTTGCGCCGCGCCAACCGGAACACGTCGGCCGGATTCAGGCAGACCGGTGGTCAGGAGTATCTGATCCAGGGTGTCGGCCGTCTGACCGGTGTGGCGGAGATCGGCGCCACGGTCATCGATGCGCGCGGCACCGGACCGATTCGCGTCGACGACGTGGCCGGCGTCAGGGTGGGGGCCGCCCCCAAACGGGGCGACGGGTCGCGCAACGGCCGGCCGGCGGTCATTCTCGGCATTCAGCGTCAGCCGGGAGTCAACACGCTCGCGCTCACCCGCGAGCTCGATGTGGTGCTCGACCAGATCCGGGCGGAGCTTCCGGCCGGCATGCGGCTCGAATCGCGGTTGTTCCGGCAGGCTGACTTCATCGAGCTGGCGTTCTCGAACCTGACGACCGCGTTGCGCGACGGCACCCTGCTGGTGATCGTCGTCACGCTGATCTTTCTTGCGAACCTGCGCGCCGGCGCGATCACCCTGCTGGCCATTCCGCTGTCGCTGCTCGCCGCGCTGGTGGGGCTGCGGCTGTGCGGTCTCTCGATCAACACCATGACCCTGGGCGGGATGGCGATCGCGGTGGGTGCGCTGGTGGACGATGCCATCGTGGATGTCGAGAACGTGACCCGCCGGCTGCGCGAGAACGCGACCCGCCCGCCCGGCGCCCAGCGGCCGACGCTGGAGGTGGTCTACGAGGCGAGCCGCGAGATTCGCGGGTCGATCGTGTACGCGACCTTCACCGTCGTCCTGGTGATGCTGCCGCTCTTCTTCCTCGCCGGGGTGGAGGGCCGGCTGCTGCAGCCGCTCGGGCTGGCGTACCTGATCGCCCTGCTGGCGTCGCTGTTCGTCGCGCTCTCGCTGACGCCGGTGCTCTGCTCGTATCTCCTGCCACAAGTGTCCAGCATTCTCAGCGGGCGCGAGCCGGCGTTGGCGGCGGCGGTGCGAAGGCGGTACGCGCGCTGGCTGCCCCACGTGCTCGGCCACCCGCGTCTGGTGATCGGTGCGGCCACGGTCCTGTTCGTCGCGGCGCTGGCGACGACACCGCGCATGGGGCGCGCCTTCCTGCCCCCCTTCAACGAAGGGGCGCTGGTCATCAGCGCGGTGACCCTGCCCGGCACGAGTCTGGCTGAATCCGATGCCCTGGGCAGCGCCATCGAGCGGCTGCTGCTCGAGGTCCCCGAGGTGGCGGCGACCGCCCGCCGGACCGGGCGCGCGGAGCTCGATGAACATGTGCAGGGGGTCGAATCGGCCGAGATCGATGTCCGGCTCGAACCGGGCGGGCGATCCCGCGCACTGATCCTCGACGAGATCCGGGATCGGCTGAGCCTGGTCCCGGGGACGAACATCACCATCGGCCAGCCGATTTCGCACCGTATCGACCACATGCTTTCGGGGTCGCGCGCCAACGTGGCGGTTAAGATCTTCGGTGACGACCTGGCGGTGCTGCGGGCGCTCGGAAACCAGGCGGTCGCGGCGATGCAGGACATCCCCGGGGTCGTCGATCTGGCCCTCGAACCGCAGGCGGACATCCCCACCGTGCGGGTGCGCTTCGATCGGGCCGCGCTGGCCCGCCACGGACTGCCGGCCGGCGAGGCGGCTCTGACCCTGGAAACCGCGTTGCATGGCCGGGAGGTGGGCCAGATTTTCGACCAGCAGGTCGCCGTGCCGCTCGTCGTGCGCTACGCGCCGGCCGACATGGCCGACCTCGCCATCATGTCGGAGACCCGCATCGATACCCCGGCCGGGGTGCGCGTGCCGCTGGGCAGCATCGCCGCCATCGTCGAAGACCGCGCGCCCAACTTCATCGGGCGCGAGAACGTGCAGCGCCGGCTGGTCGTGACCTGCAACGTCGCCAGCGGCGACCTGGGGAGCGTCGTGGCCGCCATCCGGGAACGGGTGGCGGCCGAGGTCACGCTGCCGGACGGCTATCGGGTCGAGTACGGCGGTCAGTTCGAGGCCGAGGTCGAGGCCTCCCGCGTGCTGGCCGGACTTGGGGTGGCGGCCCTGGCCGGCATCTTCCTCCTGTTGCTGAGCGCGCTGGGCTCAGTTCGCGATGCCGCGATCGTCATGATCAACGTGCCGCTGGCGCTCATCGGCGGCGTGGCGGGGGTGTTTCTGGGCGACGGCGTCCTGTCCATCGCCGCCCTCATCGGCTTCATCGCGCTCTTCGGCATTACCACCCGCAACGGCATCCTGCTGGTGACCCACATCCGGGACCTGCGAGAGGTGGAGGGGGTGAACGACCCGTGGGAGGCGGTGGTGCGCGGGGCGGTCAACCGTATCGTGCCGATTCTGATGACCGCCCTCTCCACCGGGCTGGCGCTCGTACCGGTCGCCCTGGCGTTCGGCGAGCCGGGCAGCGAGATTCAGGCACCGCTCGCGCTGGTGGTCGTATGCGGGCTGTGCTCGTCGACCGTTCTCAATCTGTTCGTCGTGCCGACCGTCTATCTCGCCGCCGCCAGACGCCGCACCGCGTGACCTCGGCGGTCGTCAGGCGAACCGCTGGGCGTCCGTCGCGGCGTAGTTGGCCATGGCGCGGTTCAGGCCGACCGTCGATTCGAGCGCGGTGGCCACCTCTTCCAGCCGGCTGCCGGGAATCACGCAGGTCAGCTCTTCCGGCCGCATGCCGGTCCGGGCCCGGCTCAGTGCGCAGCCGACGCTGGCCGCCACGGCGTTCCGCTCCTTGGCGAGGGCGACGATGTGGCACTGCGGCTTGCCTTCGATGTACATCTCGGGGATGGCGTCCTTCAGGGTCATCAGTCCCAGACCGCTGATGCGCAGCAGCACCACGTCAGGCGCGTCCTGCGCGTCCGCCAGCGGTCCGTACACCACGGTCTCCGGTTTCTCCGTTACGACCGGCAGCGCCATCACCGCCGCCTCGTCGACCCAGCCCGACTCGAGCACGGCGCCGACGTCATCCGTCGCCGCCGCCTGTTCCAGGGTCAGAAAGCCGTGGGTGTAACTGCCGACGCTGCAGTTGGCGTGGTCGGCGGCAGTGGTGGCGAACGTCTCGTTCGAGCCGTGAATCCAGAACACGCAGCCGGCCGGTACCTGTCCGGTGCGGCCATGTTCGTTCGGCGCCGGGTAGCCGGCATCCCGTCTCGATGCGTCCAGCGGGTCACCGGCGCGGCGAAACGAGATGGCGACCGGGGCGGCGAAGGGGCGAAGCGTCGCGACCAGGCGGTCGTTCATCGATCGCCAGGGCGAGCCGTCGGTGCGTGCGGCGTGCGCTGTCATAGGTCAGGTCCTCCCAATATCGATACCGGTACGCCCTCGCGGCGCCGCCGGCGCATTGTCTCATCTCATCCGGGGCCCGCCGGCCCGGCATGCCGGCGAGATTCTACAGCCTGAAGCCGAGGCGGGCAGCTCTTCACGCACAACAGGGGCACCCCGGTCCGCCGCCCTGCGCCAGCTCGCTGGTCGCGCGCTGGACGGCCGCGGGGTCGCCCGCGGCGGTTGCCGGCATGGCGGCCAGAGCGGCGCCGGCCCGGGCGCCCCGCGGCGCGGCGCGGTGTGCAACCGGCGGCCCGCCCGGTCCGCGGTAGCCGGTGAAGATCTGATACTGCCGGGTGTCGATGGTCGTCTCGATCCGAATCGTACCGTCGCCGGTGATCCGGAACCGATCGAAGGGTTGGCCGTCGCACAGGATGAAGACGTTCTCCGGATTTGGCAGGTTCGTGATGCGCCAGCTCGTCTCTACGCCCCGCCGGTCCGGCGTGGTCGGATAGGTGCCGACGTGCAGCGCCCCGCTCTCGGTGTCGTTCCACGCCTGATACAACCCGAGCGAGGGGAAATCGATTCCTTCGACGGTGGGGGCCTCGAACTTGTCCATGTGCGGGACGTCGAACGCGCGAATCCAGTCGCCGTCGCCGCCCACCTCGGACACCATCATGGTGGCGCTTTGCTGGCCGCGGGGATACGCCTCGTTCAGCCCGAAGAACCACCCGAACTTCTCGTCGTGGTCGCCGAAGAACCGGGGCTCGTATGCCTGCTCGGCCGCGGCGCGCAGCCGGCTGACCGCGGTGTGGTCGCCCAGCGCGCGGGCCAGCAGCAGACCGGTCGCGTTGGCCCGGATCGGGGCCCGCGGGTTCCGCCAGCCCAGCGCGTTGGCCGCCGCGTCGTAGAGGGTCGTCGCCAGCTCGCGCTGCTGCGGCAGCACCATGAACGCCGTCGAGATGCCGGCCGCCGGCCCGCCGTTCGCCTTGTGGTTCACCAGCGGGTCGTAGTAGTTCGTGACCCACTCCAGCGCGCCGTCATTTCCGATCCCCATGTAGTTGTCACGGGAATACTCGAGGAAATTCTCGAAGGCGCGGTGGGTCTGGCGGCCGAAGACCCGGTCGTACAGATACATGCCGAGCCCGCCGGCGCTGTTGCAATAGAACCAGATCTTGGTGTTCTCGCACTGCGGGCCTTCGGGATGGTCCAGATACTGCCGCTCCATGTGCTCGGCGATCCGGTGGTGGTCCCACTCGAAGACCTCGTCCGCGTATCCGGTGACCGGAAACGGCCGCGTGTACTTGTCGTCGCCCGAGACGTACTTGTAGATCGAGAGCAACAGGGTGAACCAGCCGCGGAAGAACAGGTATCCGTCGGCGCCGATCGGGTCGCGTTGCAGTCCCCACGGATCGACCCCGTTGGCGGTCCAGCCAAACCGGTTGTAGTTGCCCTTGAGCCGGTCGGGAATCTGGTTCATCACCCGGGGCGGGTAGTTCGCGCGTTTGGGGTCGTCGCCAATCTGGGTCAGCCAGTCGATGGCGCCCCAGTAGGTGGGATAGCGGCCGGCCAGGCCGTCGGCGATCTCCGTGTAGATCTCGCGCCAGGCAGGGGTCTGGTCCGCCATCAACAGGATCGCATAGGACGAAAAGGAGAGATCGAAGCGGCCGTAGCTCAGCACGACGGGCACCGAGTACCGGTCCCACCACTGGTGGGGAATACCGGCCGAGCTCCAGTCGTCGTCGGTGGTCGCCTTGTCCCAGAGGAACCGCAGCCAGCCGCGGGTGCGCCGATTGAGTGTCGGGAAGACCGATCGCGGGGTCTCCAGCGGGAACGCCGGTCCGGCGGGCGGCGCCTGCCCCAGCGCCGCGACCGCCGCCGGGGGCAGCGCCGCCGCCCCGGCCGCCGCCCCGACCCGCTTGACGAAGTCGCGGCGTGACTGGCCTCGTGTCACTGGTAATCGGCGGCCCGCAGCGACACGCGGATGATCTCGTTGTCGTTGCGATGCACGATGTGGCCGTTGGCGTACGCCGGGTGGCTCCAGTTCACCTTGCGGTCGAATGCCCGCCGGGGGCCGAACCCGGCATCGGCGGTCGGCTCGATCAACGGGACGCGGCCGTGCTCGACATAGCCCGCCGGCGTGAACTCCGCGAGAATGAGGATGCCGTCGTCGTTGACCACGAAGTACCGATCGTCATGTTTGACCATGAACGCTGTGCCCCAGCGGGCCTGCGCGGTCATCTCGCCGCTCATCCACAACCGCTCGCCGGTGCGGGCGTTCAGCCCGCGCAACTCGCCGTAGCTGCCGACACCGTAGATATTGTCGCCATCGATCAGCGGGGTCGTAATCAGCGCATGCAGGCCCTCGGTCTCACCCGGCATCTCGCTCCGGCTCTGGCCCATCCACAGCAGCGTCGCGTCCGGCCGGTCCTGGTCGAGCCGCATCATCAACGACCCGCGATAGAACTGGGTCACCAGCAGGTAGTTGCCGCTGTGCACCGGGGTGGCGACCGACATGCCGGCGCCGGCCTCCCATTCCTCTTCCCAGTAGCGCGCGCCGGTCTCGGGGTTGAGCGAGACCAGCGCCGCGGCGTGCCAGACGATGAGCTGCCGCGCACCGCCCGCCTCGATGATGATCGGCTGCCCGTAGCCCATCTCGCCGACCACGTCGAGCGCGCGCCAGACTTCCTCGCCCGTCCGTTTGTCCCAGGCCATGACCAGACCGCCCGGCTCGCCGCCGACCACCGTGATCAGCCGGTCGCCGTCGACGATCGGCGAGCTGGCCACGCCCCAGGTGGGGATGAAGCTGTCATAGTCGGCGATGTAGTGTTTCTCCCAGAGAATCTCTCCAGTCTCGACGTCCAGGCAATACAGATCGCCGGCGGCGCCGACGACGTAGACCCGGTCACCGTCGACGGTCGGGGTGGCGCGCGGCCCGATCGCATAGGAGATCATCAACATCCGGTACGTGGTCGGCCACTCGCGGGTCCAGAGAATCTCGCCCGTCTCTTCGTCGATCGCGATCGCCCGCTCGGTGCCGTCCAGGGTGCGCGACGCCGGGTCCTCGGCCCAGTCGGTGATGAAGACCCGCCCGCCGGACACCGCCGCCCCCGAGAAACCGGAGTTGATCGGCACGCGCCACGTCACGTTCAACTCGGACGGCAACGTCTCGATGATGCCGGTCTCGGACCACACCCCGTCGCGGTTCGCTCCGCGCCATTCCGGCCAGTCGTTGGCCGCCAGCGGCAACGCCCCTACCGCCAGCGCCGCGAGAATCACTGCCGGTCGCGCCAAGTGTCGAAGGTTCTGTCGTGTCATCTGTCGCTCCTGCCGCCGCCGCGGGGTCGTCCCCCGATCACGGGCTGCCGTCCCACGCCGCATCCGGGCGTGCGCCGCCCCGGCGTCCGACAAGTCTATACCGACCGGTGGCTACTCGCCGCCCTCGACGAGCTCCAGGGTCATCGTCATGGCAGACTCGATGACGTTCGTCTGGCCACCGACGGTCATGCTCATCTGTAGGTTCATGGTGGTCTCATTGACCATGATCAGGCCCCTGCCGGTGTCGAACGTGGTAGTCCCGACCATCGCCGAATCGCCGAACTCCACCGGAAAAGGCAACCCGGGGGTGGCCCCGGGTTCCAGCGAGACGGTCCCCGTGCTGCCGATGACGACGAGGTCTCCGTCGACCGACTCGACCTCGTAGGCCATGGCGACCGTCATGGCGCCGGAAACGGGATTGGCAATCGTGGCGGTGCGGTCCCAGGTGGAGCCGAGGCCGACGGCTTCGTCGGGCAGGACTGTAGCTCCCTGCTCCCACTGGTTGCGCAGCGCCTCCTCGCTCAGCGTCTGATCGAGCATGGCGGTCACCGCCGGGTCGGAGGCGCTGGCGGCCAGCGCCTCGCGCAGCTCCTCGAAGCCGGACATCTCCAGCAGCCCGCCACGCGCATCGAGGACCACCGTGAAGCTGGTTCCCGCGGTCGCCGTCACTGCGTCGAGCGGCGACCCGGTGCCCGCCTCGTCCGACGAGTCGACGCTCATCGTTCCCATCGGCGACACCATGCTCATGCGCACCCGGTCCGTGGTCACGCGGATGGTCGCATCGCCATCGCCGTTGACCTCCAGGACGCTCCAGCGCTGGGTCGTCTCCATGTCCGTCGTCGCCGACCCCATGCCCTGCGGCAGCTCGGACTCGTTCATCATCGACATGCGGTACACGAGGTCGGTCCCGGCCTCGAATTTCCACCGCAGCTCGGTGCCCTGCCCGGCGATGGCGGCTCCCGACGACAGCAGCCAGACACACATCAGAGCGGTCAGGCGGCCGGCAACGTGCTGCAGGGTGCGACGATGGTCGGGGTAGGTCGTCATCTCGTCTCCTGTTTTCCTGAAGAGAATCGGGTACTTGTACATACTGCACTCACTATGACGCCGCGGGCCACACTATTCGTGAAGGTTCCGATGCGGTCCTCCGGCCGGTGTCGTGGCCGCATCGTCCGGATGGTGCTGTTTGCGGCGGCGGTGGCGGCGGGCGCCGACGCGCAACCGGTCGCGTCCGGCCCGCCGGCGGTGCTGCAGGGGCCGGCGCCGCCGGTCGCCCCGGCGGTGGTGTCCCGCGACGCGGACGGCCGCGCGACGGTGCGGGCCACCCGCGTGCACGAGCCGGTCCGCCTTGACGGGCGGCTTGACGAGCCGGTGTTCCAGGACGTCCGGTTCATCACCGATTTCGTGCAGCAACTGCCGGATGAGGGTCAGACGGGCAGCCAACGGACGGAAGCCTGGGTGCTGTTCGACGACGAGAACATCTATATCGCGGCGCGCTGCTACGACACCGCGCCACCGGATGAATGGGTGGCGAACGAGATGCGGCGCGACGTGATTCAACTGCGGCAGAACGATTCGTTCTCGGTGTTGCTGGACACCTTTTACGACCGGCGGAACGGCGTGGCGTTCCTGGTCAACCCGATTGGGGGTTTCTCCGACTTCGAGGTGTCGAACGAGGGAGGGCGCGTCAACAGCGACTGGAACACGATCTGGGACTCGCGGACCGGACGGTTCGACGGCGGCTGGACGGTCGAGATCCGGATCCCCTTCAAGTCGCTGCGCTATCGGCCGGGGCCCGTCCAGGTCTGGGGATTGCAGCTCCGCCGTATCGTCCGGCGCCGCACCGAGGCCTCGTATCTGACGGCGCTGCCGATCTCGGCGGCGCGTGGGAACAGCGTCATCGCGGGGCTCTGGCGCGTGTCGCAAGCCGGTTCGCTCGTGGGGCTCGAGGCGCCGCCCGAGCGGGTGAACCTCGAGATCAAGCCGTACGCCATCGGCGGCGTCACCTCGGACCTCACGGCCACGCCGGCGGTGCGCAACGCCACGGACGGCGAGGCCGGGTTCGACATCAAGTACGGCGTGACGCGCAACCTGACGGCAGACTTCACCTACAACACCGACTTCGCCCAGGTGGAGGTGGACGAGCAGCAGGTCAACCTGACGAGGTTCAGCCTGTTCTTCCCGGAGAAGCGCGAGTTCTTCCTGGAGAGTCGGGGCAACTTCGACTTCGCCCAGGGCGGCCGGGACCTCGGCGGCGGGCTGCCCACCCTGTTCTTCAGCCGGAAGATCGGGCTGCAAGACAAGCGGGTGGTGTCGATTCGGGCGGGTGGACGGCTGACCGGCAAGGTCGGCGCCTTCGACATCGGGGCGTTGAACATCCGGACCGGCGCGCGGCCCGGCGTGGTGAACGCGCAGACCGGCGAGCAGATGCTGCCGGCGATCGAGGCGACCAACTTCACGGTCCTGCGGATCAAACGGGACATCCTGCGCCGCAGCGCCATCGGCGGCATCATCACCAATCGCTCGGTCTCGCTCGAAGGGGACGGCGGAGGAAACCAGGCCTACGGGCTCGACGGCCGGTTTGCCTTCTTCGATGACGTCAACATCCTCGGATACGCGGCCCGCACCGGGACACGGGGCCGGGCCGGGCGCGACGCGAGTTACGGCGGGCAGTTCAACTACGCGGGTGACCGCTACGGGGTGGCGGCCGGGCATGTGGTCATCGAAGACAACTTCCTGCCGGAAGTGGGGTTCATCCGCCGCGTCAACATGCGGCAGTCGTCCGCCGCGCTGCGGTTCAGCCCGCGGCCCGTGTCGATCGACTGGATCCGACGGTTCAGCGTGACCGGTGCGCTGAGCTATGTACTGGCGGCCGACACCCGGTTGCTCGCGACGCGCACGCAGGACGCGGGGTTCGAGCTCCAGCTCGAGAACAGCGATCTGCTCACGCTGTCCGCGTCCGACCGCTACGAGGTGCTCTTCAAGCCGTTCCCCATCGCACCGGCGGTCACGCTGCCGCTTGGCGGTTATCGGTTCCGTGACGCCGGGGTTTCGTATTCGTTCGGCCAGCAGCGACCGCTGAGCGGGATCATCGCCGTGCGGTCCGGCCGCTTCTGGAGCGGCGACGGTACGTCGCTCGATCTGGGTCGGGGCCGTGTCGAGATCGTCCCGCAACTGTCGGTCGAGCCGAGCGTCTCGTTCAACTGGGTCGATCTGCCCGAAGGCCGCTTCACGACCCATCTGGGACGTGTCCGGGTGAATTACACCGTCAGCCCCCGCATGTTCTTCAGCGGACTCCTGCAATACAACGGCAGCGCCGACATCTTCAGCACCAACGTCCGGCTGCGCTGGGAGTACTCGCCAGGCAGCGAACTGTTCGTGGTCTACACCGAGGAGCGCGACACGGACATGCTCATGCTCATGCCGGACCGCGGCGCCGGACTGCGCAACCGCGGATTCGTGGTGAAGCTGAACCGGATGTTCAGATTCTAGCGGCCCGTTGTGCGACGCGGGGTTTCACCGGACTGCTCGCAGCCCGTGGTGCCGGCGGCAGGGTTGCGCAGGGCTGGCGTCTGCGGTAGGTTTGCAGCCTGTACTCCGGCATTTTTCCACCGATCTGCACACTCGAAGGAAGGACCGTCATGACATTTGCAAGCCGCATTTCCGCCATTGCGCTCGCGGCCGTTCTCGGCGCCGCCGCGCTGGCCTCGGCCCAGGCGGTCAACGATCTGCCCAATCCGTACACCACCCACCAGGGGCACTTCACGCTGCCTGAGGGACGCACCTGGGGGGCGACCAGCGCCGTCGACATCGACCCGGACGGCACGTCGATCTGGGTGGGTGAGCGCTGCGGGCAGAACAGTTGCGCGGGGTCCGATCTGGATCCGATGCTGAAGTTCGACGCCGATGGCAATCTGGTGACGAGCTTCGGGGCCGGCATGCTGCTCTTCCCCCACGGCATCCATATCGACAGCGACGGGAACGTCTGGATCACCGATGCGCAGGGACCGCGCGACAACGCGCCGGAGACGGCCGGCCTCGGCCACCGGGTGATCAAGTTCAGCCCCGCCGGCGAGGTGCTCCTCGAGTTGGGCGTGGCCGGCGTGGCCGGTGACGGAACCGACCACCTGCTGAACACGCCGTGCGACGTCATCACCGCGCCCGACGGTTCGATCTTCGTCGCCGACGGGCACGGCGGACAGAGCAACAATGCGCCGCCCGACACCGTGGCCCGCATCGTCAAGTACGACGCCGAGGGCAACTACATCACCCACTGGGGCGGGCTGGGCTCCGAACCGGGACAGTTCCGGACGCCGCACGGGTTGGCGTTCGATTCGCGCGGGCGGCTCTTCGTGGCGGACCGCGGCAACGTGCGTATCCAGATCTTCGATCAGGAGGGCAACTTCCAGGAGGAGTGGACGCAGTTCAGCCGGCTCAGCGGCATCTTCATCACGGACGACGACACCCTCTATGGCGCCGACTCCGAGTCGAGCGACGCCCGGAACCCCGGCTGGCGCCGCGGCATCCGCGTCGGCAGCGCCGCCACCGGCGAGGTGATGTACTTCATTCCGGACCCGGGCGGCGGCGGCGGGACCACAGCGGCCGAGGGCGTCGCGGTCGACGCCAACGGCAATATTCTGGGCGCCGAGGTCGGTCCCCGGCAGCTTGTCCGCTACACCCGGTAGCGGGTCGTCGGGGGAGGCCGGATGTCTCATTCGCGTGGTCCGTCCCACGGCGTTCGCCGGCGGGCGCTCGCGGTCACCGTCGCGTGCTGGCTGATCGCGCCGGCCGTGCAGGCGCAGGACTGGCCGCAGTGGCGGGGTCCGACCCGGCTCGGGGTCTGGACGTCGACCGGTATCGTCGACCGGTTTCCCGACGACGGCCTGAAGGTCGCCTGGCGGACCCCGATCGGGGGCGGGTTCGCCGGGCCGGTGGTGGCCGGCGGGCGGGTCTTCGTGCTCGACTACCAGGAGACACCGGGCACGCGGACCCTGGACGGCGCCGAGCGGCTGGTCGCCCTCGACGAGCAGACCGGCGAGCTGCTCTGGACCCGGGAGTGGCCGGCGACCTATCGCAACCTGCACGCCAAGTTCGCCAGCGGTCCGCGGGCGACCCCCGCGGTCGACGGCGACCGGATCTACGTGGTCGGGGCGGCCGGGACGATCCTCAGCCTGGACGTGCGGACCGGCGCCGTCCTGTGGCAGGTGGACACCAGCGCCGCGTACGGCGCCACGGTCCCGGTCTACGGCGTCAGCGCCTCGCCGCTGGTCGATGGCGAGCGGCTGATCGTGCTCGTGGGCGGCGAGCCCGACGCACTGATCGTGGCGTTGGACACCGGCACGGGCGAGGAAGTCTGGCGGGCGTTGCCGCTGTTGTCCGAAGCCGGATACAGCGCGCCGATCATCTACGAGGCGGGCGGGGTGCGCCAGCTCATTCTGTGGCATCCCCTGGGAATCAGCTCGCTGAACCCGGAGACCGGCGCGGTGTATTGGCAGCACGACTGGGAGATTCCCAGCGGCATGACGGTGACGACCCCGGTCGTGAACGGTTCCTATCTGGCGGTGACCCACTTCCGCCGCGGGTCGATCATGCTGCGGCTCGACCAGGACCGGCCGGGGGCCCGGGAACTCTGGCGCGGCCGAAGCCGGAGCGAGTTGCCGGGTCAGACCGACGGGCTGCACGCCCTCATCACGACCCCGCTGATCATCGGCGACTACCTCTACGGGGTCGGCAGCTACGGCGAGCTGCGGTGCCTGGATGCGCGCACCGGTGAACGTCTCTGGGAATCAGACGAACTCGTGGTGCAGGAGCGCTGGGGCACGGCGATCTTCGTGCAGCACGAGGATCGGGTCTTCGTGGCCAACGAAAGCGGCGAGCTGATTCTGGCGCGGCTCACCCCGCGGGGTTATACCGAGATCGCCCGCACGACGGTCATCGAACCGACCACCCGCACCCAGGGCGGCGCGAGCGGCCGCTGGGGTGACCGCGGCGTCATGTGGGCCCACCCCGCCTTCGCCAACCGCCACATCATCCTGCGGAACGACCAGGAGATCATCCGCGTCTCGCTCGACGCGTCCGATTACCAGTGAAGCCTCCGGCCCGCGGCAGCCCGGCGATTCTGGACCGTAGCCGGCCGTGGCTGTCTGCGAGGCCGTTCTGGCGCTCGCCAATGCTGGCTGTCGGCAAGTACACACGTCAGACGAGCGCGACGATCGCCGCCGCGAACGCGCGCAGGTCGCCAAGGTCCCGCTGGATCACTGCATGTACCTGCCGGTGATCAAGTGTCCAGTAGACATGGACCAGGAGGTTGCGGAACCTCGCCATGCGCTGCAATCGCTCAGTGAGATCGGTGGGGAGAATTCCCGCCGCGCCCAGCGTGGCGAAGCACCCGGCGTAATCCTCGGGGGTCGTGCGCAGCCGGCGGGCCGACACGTGGTAGCACAGCGCGAGTGCCGCCTCGATCGCCACGAGCAGGCGGTAGCAGGCCACGTCCTGCGTATCCTGGTCGGCCAGAAAATCGGCGAGCGGCAGCGCCGCGAGCGTGTCCAGGCGCTGCACCGACTCCTCGATCTCGAGACAGCGCGCGCGGACCAGATCCGGGTTGAGGGTCACGCGCCGAACGCCTCCCTGGCGGCCCGCCGCAGCAGCGGCGCGATGTCCAGATACTCGCGGACAGTGCGCTCCATGAGCTCGGCCAGACGGTCGTCATCGCGGCTGAGCAGCAAGCGGCCTGCGCGGAACACGTGAAAACGAAACGCGAGAGAGGCGTCGTTGAGCACCCGCACGTCCACGGGGTACCGCGCCTCACGACTCAATTGCACGGCCAGATCGATCCCGCGGTACAGGCGCTGCTCGGCCGGAGCGGCCAGGTGGATGCCGACGTCGATGTCGTGGAAGCCGTCGCCCGCGAGAAACGAGCCGTGAAGGTAGGCGAACACCGGGTCCGCCTCCGCCTCCAGCGTCGCCGTGAAGGCGCGCGCCACCCGCTCCCGTTCCGCGGCCGCCGCGCGATAGAGGCGCCGCATGACGTCATCCTATCCTACAGCCAGGTGGCGACCTGGGAGCCCGTGGCGAAAGCCCCACTGCATTCGATCCCCGCGGAATTCAGCCTTCCCCGCGGAATTCAGCCTTCCCCGCGGAATTCAGCCTTCCCCGCGGAATTCAGCCTTCCCCGCGGAATTCAGCCTTTCACGCTGAAACCCGCCGATCCGCGCGGACATCTGCGGATCGACGTTGCATCCCGGCGCGCGGCGTTGTTCCGGCTGACGAACAGGGCAACCACAAGGGTTGCCCCTACGGGCCTTGCTCAGCGGGCGCATCGCCGATCTCGGTACAACGCGGGTTTCACCACGGACTGCTAATACGGTCCATCTTCACGCAGCCGGTCGATCAGCTCGTTGGTGACGGGCCGACCCCGCGATGGCCACGGATGGAAGCCGTGGAAACTGTCGGTTTCCGCGACCCCCTCGGCCGCCGGTCCACCGCTGAGCCCCATGCGCGCAAGATTGGAGATTACCGCCCCAGCGCTGGTCTTCTCACGGCGCGCCAACTCTTTCGCGGCCAGCAGGACGTCGTCGTCGATGTTGATGGTGGTGCGCACGCATCAGACGCTAACACATCGCTCTGGCGGCCCACGGTAGACCGCCGCGCGGTACCGTGCACGGTACCGCGCCCGCCCTGGCTGGACCCGCGCGCTGCGAGC
Source organism: Vicinamibacterales bacterium (assembly GCA_965220695.1). GTDB lineage: Bacteria > Acidobacteriota > Vicinamibacteria > Vicinamibacterales > UBA8438 > UBA9620. The sequence continues at coordinate 4,489,432 of OZ244838.1, forward strand.
GGGTCACTCCACCTTCAGGGCGATCAGCGGATCGATCCGCGCCGTGCGGCTGCCGGAACGAACGGATCGGCGAAGCGCGGGTCGCCAAGGAAGATGTCGTCGGTCAGGGCGTGCAGGAACGCCACCAGGGCATCGATCTCCGCGCCGGTCAACTGCAGCCGCAGCGGGCGGACCGGTCCGCCGGTGACGGCGAGCCGGCGGTCGAGCAGGGTCATGTCGAGGAACGGGTTCGCCTGCACCTCGCCGTCGTAGTGCCCGATGACCTCACGCAGGCTGCCGAACCGGCCGTCGTGCATGTACGGCGCGCGGACCGCGGCGTTGCGCAGCGACGGCGCCTTGAAGCGGCCGTCGCCGGCGCCCTGGTCGCCGGTGTCCGGGGGGTCGAGCCCGATGTTGCGTGGCGACAGGCTGATCTGCGCGTCGCCGGCGTGACAACGGGCGCAGCCGGCGCCGCGGGCGGGGCCGCCCGGCGCGGTGACGAAGAGCCGCTGCCCCAGCCGGACCGCTGCGGACAGCCGCGCGGCGAAGGCCGCCGAGCCGGGGGGACCGGCCGTGCGTGCGGCATCGTACGGCGAGCGGGCCGAGACGAGCGCGCGCACGAACTGCGCCAGCGCCCGCGCGACCCGGTCCGTGGTGATCGCCTGGGTCCCGAACGCGCGCTCGAAGAGCGGGCGATAGAACGGGGTCTGCGCCAGCTTCCCCTTGAGCGCATCGAGAGAGAGACCCATTTCCGTCGGGTCCCGGATTGGCTCCAGCACCTGTGCTTCGAGCGTGGCGCTGCGCTCGTCCCAGAAGAACCGGCCGGGGCGGTAGTAGCGCGCGTTGGTCAGGCTCATCGTATGCCGTCGGGTCGCGCGTCCGTCGAACCCCACGCTGTAACGGCGCGCGTCGGTGAATCCGTGCCGCTGCTGGTGACAGGAGCCGCAGGACACGGTGTCGTTCGCCGACAACCGGGTGTCGTAGAACAGGACCCGGCCCAGCGCCGCCCCTGCGTCGGTCGTGGGGTTGCCGGCCGGCGTGTTGTCGGCGGCAGCCACGCTCTGCGGTCCGCCGGCGGCGGTGAAGTGCGGCGGGAGTGCGCGGTCGTCGTAGCGATACGGCGGGTCGGGCAGGAGCGGCGCCGCGAGTCGATCCGGGATCGGAGCCTGGGCCTGGCAACCGATCACGGCCATCAGGACGCACGCTCCGGCCGCCGTCCCGCCGCGTGACCAGACCGACACACGCAGAATGTACCGCGCCGCCCAGCGCGCGGCAATCGGTCCGACCGGCCGGGGTCGGCCAGACCGGCCGCGCCATCTTTGGGAACGCCACTATAATGACCCTTTCGAACAGTCGTGCGTCTGAGCGCACGGCGACACGGCACAAAGGAGATGTCATGAGAGTCACCGGATTCGTCGCCGCAGCGCTCGTCGGTCTCGTCTTTGCCGCACCCGCGGCGGCGCAGTCGAAGGACGTGGATCTCACGGCTGCCGACGGGGTGACCTTGAAGGCGACCTACACGTCGCCCGGCCGTCCCGGACCCGGCATGCTGCTCATTCATCAGTGCAACATGGACCGCACCTCCTGGACCGGCATCTCGGCGGCGCTCGTCGAGGCGGGAATCCATGTGCTGACGCTCGACCTGCGGGGGTTCGGCGACAGCGGCGGCGAGGGGATATCGGGCGGATTCCCGACATTGCTGCAGAAGTCGGCCGGTGACGCCGACATGGCGCTCGAGTATCTCGTCTCGCAGTCGGGTGTCGACCAGTCGCGTCTGGGTGTCGGCGGGGCCAGTTGCGGAGGCATGATCCTGGCGGACCAGGCGTCGCGGCGGCCCGGCATCAAGGCCTTGATGCTGCTCTCGAGCCCGCCCAGCGAGGGCGCGGTCGCGCACATGGCCGCGACACCGGGTCTGGCGGTCTTTGCGGCGGCGGCCGAGGACGATCCGGTCACCCGCGGCGTGGCCGATACGCTCCGGGGCGCCGTCGCCGGGTCGAATCACCCGCGCTCCACCGCGAAGATCTACGCCGGCACCGAGCATGGCCTGCCGATGTTCGACAAGAACGCCGATCTCGAACCGGCGCTGCTCGACTGGCTGAAGACCGAGCTATCGAGCGAGTGACCTGATACACTGGCGCCCATCGTCACATACCCGCGCGCATACACGCGCGCGGCGCTTACTTCGTCTCCACGGCTGGAATTCCCGACGAGGCAATCGTACGCGCACGCGCGCCGCGCTGACCCACACGAAAAGAGGCTCACATGACGGTTCGATCTTCGCCGCACGGAGTCTCGACACGTGGCGTGCGTGACGCGCGCCCGACGCGTTCGCCGCCGGCGCAACGCCGGGCGGCCGCGGGAGCCCGGACGCGCATGACGGCGTCCGAGCGAACGGCGCAGATTGCGGACGTCGCCGTCGCGCTGTTCGGCCGCCGCGGATTCCGCGGCGCCACCACCAAGGCGATCGCCCGGGCCGCCGGCGTCAGCGAAGCCACGATCTTCAAGTACTTTCCGACCAAGGCGGATCTGTATGTCACGGCGTTTCAGCGGCGGACGGGTGAGGAAACCGGCCAGTTCGTGACCCGTTTGCAGGCCTTCGCGGACCGGAACGACGACGTGGGACTGTTCCGCGCGCTCGTGGCGGCCATCCTGTACGGTTACGAGCGCGACCGGGACCTGCACCGCATGATGGCGTACGCCTGGCTCGAGCAGGGGCAGGCCGCCAACCGGCAGATGTGGGAGCGGGTTCGGGCGCCGCTGTTCGGATTCTTGAAGAGCTACGTCACCCAGCGTCAAGCGGCGGGGGCCTTTCGCCCCGGCGACCCCGGTCTGCTGGCGTTCACGTTGATCGCGCTTCCCGCGCACTATGCCGGCTTCACGAAGCTGTACGACGTCGATCTGGGATTCTCCGACGCGGCGGTCGCCGAGACGCTCTCGCGGTTGCTGCTCTCCTTCTGCGAGCGTGCCGTCCCACCGGTCGACGCCGCGGTGTGACGGCCTGGGCGGCGAACGCCTGCGGGCTGGTCCCGCACGCGGGCGGCCGGGTTGCTGCGCCTGAGCCGGTCATGCGGCGTCGTGAGACCTACCCTGGCGGCGGGGTCGGTTCCAGACGCGCATTCGCCGTCCGTTGACGGCGGTCCGTGACGGTCCGCGGCGGATGCCGAATGATACAATCGGTCCCCTGAACCAACTGAGCGGAGGTGGCGAATGCGACGCTGTGTGAGCCTGGGTTGTCTGACGGTGCTGGGGCTGTGCCTGACGGTCGGGATCGAGGCGGCCCGCCAGCCGCGCCCTGAAATCCACGGGGTGCACGAGGTGGCCGACAACCTCTACATGCTTGGCAGCGATCCGGCCGCGCAGGGCATGCAGACCGGCGGCAACACGGCGATGTTCGTGACCGCCGACGGCGTCGTGCTCGTCGATACGAAGCTGGCGGGCTACGGGCAGGACATTCTCGACCTGGTGGCCAGCGTGACCGACAAGCCGGTCACGACAATCATCAACACCCACACCCACTTCGACCACACCGGCAGCAACAACGAGTTCCCCGACACCGTCGAGTTCATCGTGCACGAGAACACCCGCGCCCAGATGGCTCGCGCGACCTGCCAGCCGGTCACCAACTGCGAGGCCTTCAAGGGCGAGAACGCCAAATACCTGCCGGCCACGACCTTCTCGAGCCGCCGGGCGCTCTTCGGCGGACAGGACCGCATCGACCTGTACTATTTCGGCCGCGGCCATACCGACGGCGACACCTTCGTGGTGTTCCGGGCCGCCCGCACGGTGCATACGGGCGACATGTTCCAGCGCAAGGGGCTGCCCTTCATCGACGTCGCCAACGGCAACGGCAGCGCGACCGAGTTCGGGTCCACCCTGCATCGGGCGGTCGACGGCATCAGGAACGTCGACACGGTCATCACGGGGCATCACACCGCGACGGTGCCGTGGAACGACTTCGTGAACTTCAGCGGGTTCTTCAACGATCTGATCGGGAAAGCGCGCGCGGGGCTCGCGTCCGGACAGACGGCCGAGCAGGTGGCCGGCGCCTACACGAAGCCCGATCGCTACGACGACTTTCAGGCGCCGGCCGGGACGGTCGCCACGATCGTGCAGCACGTCTACAATGAGAGCGGCCGGTAGCGCCGCGGCGGCCGACGCGGCCGTCGCGCGGCAGTCACTGCAGGGAGGTAACCAGATGCGCACGAGCACCCTCGCGGCCGTCGTGACGACCATCGCGATGCTCACTCCGGCGCCGGCAGCAGGTCAGGACGGCCCGCCGAAGACGCCGTGGGGCGACCCTGACCTGCAGGGTACCTGGTCGTATGCTTCGCTCACGCCGTTGCAGCGCCCGGCGTCGATGGCGGACAAGGAGTTCTTTACCCCCGAGGAGGCGGCCCAGCGCAATTTCGCCGTGACCCAGGAGCAGCCGGACGTCCCGGGCAGTGTCGGGTCGTACAACGCGTTGTGGTTCGACCGGGGCGAGGTCAGCTCGGACCTCCGCACGTCGTTGATCGTCGATCCCCCCAGCGGCCGGCTGCCGGTCAGGTCCGAGGCACAGGAACGGGCGGCGGCCCGACGCGCGTACACGCGCGAGCACCCGGCCGATTCCTGGCTCGACCGCAGCAACTGGGACCGCTGCATCACGTATCACGGCGTGCCCCCGATCTCGACCGGCTACAACAACAGCTATCAGATTCTGCAAACCCCCGACCATGTGGCGATCCGTGTCGAGAACATCCACGACGTGCGCATCATTCCGCTCGACGGGCGCCCACGGCTAAGCGGCGACATCCGGCAGTGGAACGGCGACTCGCGGGCGCACTGGGAGGGGGACACCCTGGTGGTCGAGACCGCGAACTTCAGCGACCAGACGGTGCACCGCTTCCCGTCGTCGCGCAACACGGTGGCGGTCGAACGGTTCCGGCGCGTCAGCGACGATCTGATCGACTTTCAGTTCACCATCGAAGACTCGACGGTGTATACGCAGCCCTGGACCGCCGTTCGTCCGATGCCGCGTCTCGACGACTACATCATCTACGAGTACGCGTGCCACGAGGGGAACTACGCGATGACGAACATCCTGATGTCGGAGCGGTCCAACGGACGGTAATGTAGGGACCACGCCATGTCGAATTTCCTCCGGAGGCTGTTCAACGCGGGCGCCCTGGCGGCGCTGCTGGTCACGGTCGTGCACATCGAGGCGCCGCGAGCCGAGGCGGGCCAGCCCGATCGGAACCAGCGCCTGTATCCGGCCTTGCAGCGTGAACCGGGCGATCCGGAAGTGATCGCCCGCGGGCGTGACGTCTACGGCATCAGTTGCCGCGCCTGCCACGGCCTCGACCTGCGGGGCGGCGACCTTGGCGGTCCGAACCTGCTGCGGTCGCAGCTCGTGCTGAAGGATGACGCGGGAGACCTGATGGGGCCGGTGATCCGCGACGGGCAGTCAGGGGCCGGCGATTCCACCATGCCCCCGCAGAATCTGTCGGACGAGGATGCGGCCGCCGTCGTCGAGTACATCCATGACGTCCTCGGCACCGCGTCGCGGCAGGGCGGTCCGCCGCCCGGTGAAGAGGTGGAGCTCGACATTCTGGTGGGCGACGCGACGGCGGGTCGGACGTATTTCGCCGACAAGTGCGGGTCTTGTCATTCCCCGGACGGCGATCTCGAGGGCCTCGCGACGCGCATCGAGCGGGCGCAGGAACTGCAGAACACCTGGGTGCGCGGCGGGGCGCGGAACACCGAACGGCCGCCGGTGAGGGTCACGGTCATCCAGCCGTCGGGCGAGCGCGTCACGGGCGACCTCGAGCGGCTCAACGATTTTCTGGTCGTCCTGACGGACGGAGAGGGCCGCCACCGCTCGTTCAGGCGCCGCGGCGACGTGCCCGCGGTGGAGATCGACGACCCGATGGCTGCCCATCGAGAGATGCTGCCGCTCTACAGCGACACGGACATCCACAACGTCACCGCCTATCTGGCCACGCTGAAATGACACCCATGCGATTCGTCCTCGCCGCCGTGCTGCTCATGGTCCCGGCTGCCGCGTCATCGCAGAGCGGGGGGTTGGACCCCGCCGCGTTGCTCGCGCCGCTGGAAGACTCGTGGCCGACCTACTCGGGTGACTACAGCGGTCGCCGCTACAGCCGGCTGACTCAGGTCACCACCGACAATGTCCAGCAACTGTCGCTGGCCTGGACCCGCACCTTCAACACCGGAATGCCGCCGCAGGGGGGCCCCAATGCCCCGGATTTCACCGGCGGCGAGGGGACCGGCGACTTCAGCATCGGAACCCAGCGCATCAAGGGCGCGATTCTGCAGGTGGGCGACCTGCTGTACGTGACGGCGCCGGACCACGTGTGGGCGATCGACGTGCGGGACGGCGGCACCCGCTGGCACTATTTCTGGAAGACGCGCGGCGGCCCGCACATCGGCAATCGCGGCGTGGCGGTGTGGCGCGACTCCGTCATCTTCGAGACGGTCGACAACTACCTCGTCTCGCTCGACGCGAACACCGGCGAGGAACGCTGGCACACCGAGATCGCCAGTTTCGAAGAACAGTACTTCTCGACGATGGCGCCGATCGTCGTCGGCGACCACCTGCTGGTCGGCACCGGCAACGACCTCGACGCGCCCGGCTTCCTGCAGTCGTTCGACCCGGCGACCGGAGATCTGCAGTGGAAGTTGTTTACGGTCCCGATGAGCGAGGACGACGTCGGCATCGACACCTGGCCCACGCTCGACGCGGCCATGCACGGCGGCGGACAGGTCTGGGTGCCGGGGTCGTACGACCCGGAGACCGGCTACTACATCTTCGGTACCGGCAACCCGACGCCGGGCTACACCGGTGTCGCCCGGCGCGGCGACAACCTGTTCACCTGCACGCTCATCGCGGTGGATGTGGCGACCGGCGAGATGGCCTGGTACTTCCAGACCTCACCGCATGACACCCACGACTGGGACTCGGCGCAGACGCCCATCCTGATTGACGGCGTCATCGACGGCGTGCCGCGGAAGCTGGTCTCGACGGCCGCGCGCAACGGCTATTTCTTCACCATCGATCGCGTGACCGGCGAGCACATCGTGACGACCCGCTACGGCGCGACTTCGAACTGGGCCAGCCACATCCGCGAGAACGGATCTCCCAATCCGCACCCGGCGAAGGAAGCGATCATCCCCGGGGCGCTCGTGTCACCGGTCGAAGGCGGCGTCGCCAACTGGCAGCCGCCGGCGTTCAACCCCGACACGGGGCTCTTCTACACGCAGGAGAACAACGGCTTCAATCTGTTGTATCTGACCGACCCTGACCCGCGCGGGTCGATGGGGCTCGGGGGCAAGGACCGCATCACGGTCGGGTCCGGCGGCAACGCGTTCACCGCCATCGATTACCGGACGGGCGAACCCCGCTGGCGCCATGCCTGGCCGATCGGCGGCGGCGGCGGCGCCGGGGCGCTGACGACCGCCGGCGGGCTGGTCTTCACCGGCGACGGCAGCGGCAATTTCGTGGCCTTCGAGGCCTCCAGCGGCGAGCTGCTCTGGAACACCCGCATCGGCAACATCTCCAACGCGCCCCAGACCTATCTCGTCGATGGACAGCAGCACGTGCTGGTCGCCGCCGGGCAGCAATTGTTCGCCTTCGTGAAGCACTGACGCGTCATTCAGTCTGCGCCGCGCGTTCTGCCGCCGGCGACCACGCCCGTCCCCTGGCGCCGGTCACGCCCATTCTTCGTTCACGCCCTGCCCTCTGCGGCGTGGCCATGGTCCGCTGGTGATCCCGACCGGCGCGTCGTCGCCGGCTCGCGATGGTCCCCGGGAGGTCCCGCCGGGTGAACCCACGCGTGACCAGGCACGTATGCAGAAGACAGGGGGACACCATGAGAATTGCGGGAAGAAGCGCATCGAGATTGACGGTCGCGGCGCTTGCCATTGCGGCCAGTGCGGCGTCGACGGGTTGCACCGCGAGGTTCTTGTATGGGTTGCAATGCGACCTCACCGCTCCGCGCTCGGCCGACCTGGCCGTCGGGGACGCGACGCAGGTCACGGTACGGGCGCGGGCCGGATCGTTGCGCATCGAGGGCCGGCCGGGGCTGACCAGCGTGCAGGCGTCCGGCACCGCCTGCGCGGGGACGGCGGACGACCTGGACCGCATCGAGCTTACGGCGACCCGATCGGGGTCCGCGATCCTGATCGAAGCGCACACGGCCGACACGGTCGGGCAGCTCGACCTGCTGCTGGAAGTGCCGGACACCCTGCCGCTCGAGATTGACGATACGTCAGGCGGCGTGACGATCGCCGATGTCGCGGCGGTCGATCTCAGCGACAACTCCGGCGGCATCGACATCGCCGGCGTCGCCGGCGACGTCCGGGTGCGGGACGGTTCCGGCGGCATCGACATCAGCGGCGTGGGCGGTAGCGTCATCATCGAAGACGACGGCTCGGGCAGCATCGACATCACCGCCGTGGGCCGCGACGTCATCGTCGAGGACGACGGCTCCGGCAGCATCGACGTGGCGGATGTCGGGGGCGACTTCATCGTCAGGGACGGCGGCAGCGGCAGCGTGCGTCACAACGGCGTCGCCGGGCGGGTCGACGTCGGATCCGACTGACCGGCCCGGTCCCGATTCGCCGCTGCGAGCGGCCCCGCTTCTGGTAGGATCGACCATTCCGGCGGTCTGTCCGTGTGCCGGGTCTCGAAGGGAGTAGCCATGCGGTCGATTCGAGTGCTCCTCGCGGTGCTGCTGGTGGGCGCCGTCTCCAGCGGCGCCGCCGGTGCGGCCGAAGACACGCCGACATTCGCAAAGGATGTCGCGCCGATCCTGTATGACAACTGCGTCGTCTGTCATCGCGAGGGCGAGGTGGCCCCGATGGCGCTCACCACCTACGCCGCCGCGCGTCCCTGGGCGCGGGCCATCAAGGACAAGGTGGTCAGCCGCGAGATGCCGCCGTGGCACGCCGACCCGGCCGGGTCGCTCCCCTTCAAGAACGACCGGCGTCTGAGCCAGGACCAGATCGACACGATCTCGGCCTGGGCGGACGGCGGCGCGCCGCTGGGCAACCCCGTCGATCTGCCGGCGCTGCCGCCGATTCCCACCGGCTGGCAGATTCGCGACCTCGGCGAGCCCGACGCCGTCATCCGCATGCCGGTGCCGGAAGAGATTCCCGCCTCGGGCGAGCTGCCGATGACGAACTACTACATCCCCGTGCCCTGGGACGAGCCGAAGTACGCCCGGGCGCTCGAGTCGAAGCCGGGGAACCGGGTGGTCACGCATCACACGGTGGCCTACATCCGCTCCGGTCTGCCGCCGGGCACGCGGCTCGACGAAAAGGGCCTCGCGGTGCGCGACGCGTCGATTGCGGTCGACCGGAACGCGTCGTTCGAGTTCGCGCAACGGTCGGTGAAACTGACCGGGTACGCCCCGGGCAAGGGCTACAAGCGTTACCCGCAGGGCGCCGGCCGCGTGCTGCCGCCCGAGTGGTACTTCGTGCTGAACCAGCACTACCAGCCGACCGGCCGCCCCGAGACCGACCAGTCCGAGCTCGGGCTCTGGTTCCATGACGAGCCGGTCGACACCGATGTCAACGAAGTCGTCGCCAGCGACGGCATCTCGATCGTCGAAGGACGGGAGATCGTGGCCGAAGAGGGGCAGCGGCGCCCGCGGGTGCCGAACATCCCGGCCTTCGTCGACGACTGGAAGATCGTCACCATGAAGCTGTTTCCCGAGGACACCACCGTGTTCTCGCTGTCGCCGCACGCGCATCTGCGCGGCAAGCGGTTCACCTATACGCTGGTGCACCCCGACGGGCTCGAACAGACGCTGCTGACCGTGCCGCGCTACGATTTCAACTGGCAGACCTTCTACGAGCTGACCGAGCCGATGGTGTTCCCCGCCGGCTCGAAGCTGGTGACCGTCGGCTACTACGACAACTCGGTCAAGAACCGCTACAACCCGTCACCCGACAAAGAGGTGTACTGGGCCGAGCAGAGCTGGGACGAGATGTTCAACCCGTTCTTCGAGTACGGCGTCGAGGCCGAGACCCCGGCGAAGGGCAGCACGAACGACTGACCGCGCCGCTGCGCGGGTTTCTCCCAGGACCTCGAGAACACAGTTGCGTACGAACCGTCGCTCGGTCCCGCGGCGCCTCTGCCCGGTGCCGTTGGCTTTCGCGCTGTGGCTGCTCGCCGGCGGCGGGCTGGCCGCTGCGCAGCCGGCGCAGACCGCGGAAGACGGGCTGGGGCTGATTCCCGGCCGCCCCACCGTACGGCCGCCGCGCACCGACACCCCGCCCGACATCGACGGCCGGCTCGACGACGCCGCCTGGCGCAGCGCGGCGACGATCACCGAGTTCACCCAGCAGGCGCCGCTCGAAGGCGCGCCGGCCACAGAAGACACCGAGGTCTATCTCGCTTACGACAGCGACCACCTCTACCTCGGCTTCCACCTGCACTACACCGACCCCGGTCTCATGCGGGCCAACCGGGTCGACCGCGACACCGCCTGGCAGGACGACCTGATCACCATCTACATCGATACGTTCCTCGACCAGCAGCGCGCCTACGACTTCGACCTGAACGCGTTCAACGTCCAGGGCGACGGCATCGTCAACGCCGGCGGGAATGCACGCGGCGGACCGATTCCGATCGCCGACCGGTCGTGGGACGCGTTGTTCCACAGCGCCACCCGGATCGTCGATGACGGCTACGTGGCCGAGATGGCGATTCCCTTCAAGAGCCTCCGCTACCCGCAACGCGCGCCGGGTCAGCCGCACCGGTGGGGGTTCCAGATCGTGCGCGAGATCAAGGGCAAGAACCAGGAGAACGCCGTCTGGGCGCCGATGTCCAGGGACGTCGCCGGGTTCCACCGCCAGATGGGGCTGATGGAGGGGATGACCGACTTCTCCACGAGCCGGAACCTCGAATTGCTGCCGAGCTTCAGCGCCATCCAGTTCGGTTCGCTCGACCCGGACAAGCGCCGCTACGTCGACCTGGACGTCGACCCCGACGTGGGTCTGAACGTCAAGTACGGTCTCACCTCGAACCTGACGGCCGACCTGACGGTCAACCCCGACTTCTCCCAGATCGAATCCGATCGGCCGCAGATCGACGTGAACCAGCGGGACCCGTTGTTCTTCAGCGAACTGCGCCCCTTCTTCGTCGAGGGCGCCGAGATCTTCGACTTTCCGGGTCCCGTGACGTTCGTCCACACCCGGACCATCGTCGATCCGACCTGGGGCGCCAAGCTGACCGGCAAGACGGGGCGGTTCGCCGTCGGGGTGCTCACCGCCGCGGACGAAGCGCCCGGCCGCGTGGATGACCCGCTGGACGAGCGATACGGCCAGACCGCGCAGAACTTCATCGGCCGCGTGAAGTACGACGTGTATTCCGAATCGCACGTCGGCGCCATCTTCACCGACCGCGAGTTTCTCGATGCCAGCAGCAAGCTCTACGGTGTCGATGGCAGCTTCCGGCTGTCACGGTCGACGTCGACCAACTTCCGATTCATCGAATCGGCGCATCGCGACCGGGACGGAGTGGAACGGGAGGGTCACGTCTACGACGCCAGCATCCGCACCACCGGGCGCAATCTCGGTTGGTTCGCGGCGGCGTACGAGATCTCGCCCGACTTCGCCACCGATGTCGGTTTCGTGCGCCGGTTCAACCAGCGGCGTGTCCTCGGCAACGGCAGCTACCGCTGGTGGCCGGAGAGCTGGCTCATCAACTGGGGACCGGAATTCCGATACGGCCGGACCTGGGATTTCGGCGGGGTGCTGCAGGACGAAGACGGGGGGTTCGGGCTCAGCTTCGATTTCGCCAGGAACATCCGGGTCAGCGTGGATGCCGTCCGGGCCCTGGAACGGTTCGGCGGCGTCGACTTCTCTACGACCTCGTACGGCATCAACGGCGGCATCAGCAGCAATCGCGCGCTGGCGGTCAACGCGAGCTACAACGGAGGCGATCAGATCTTCTACGACGCTGCCAACCCGTTCCTCGGCGCCGGCCGCCGCAGCCGTCTCAGCGCGACCCTGCGTCCGTTCGCGCGCTTCAGCTCGGAGATCGGGGTCACCACGAGCCGCTTCACCGACACGCGGCCCGGCCAGGTCAACAGTTTCAACGTCGAGATCTACCGCAGCCAGAGCGTGCTGACGTTCACCGATCGGCTGCTGGCGCGCACCATCGTCGAGTACAACACGTTCGCCAGGGACCTGGATTTCAATCTCCTGTTCACGTACCGGGTCAACGCGGGCACGGTGTTCTACCTCGGCTACGACGACCACTACCGGCAGGCTGACCAGCTCGCGGGCGATTACGACGGCGACGGTTTCGACGACCGCCTGTTCATGACCACCGACCTGCGGCGCACGAACCGGGCCATCTTCACCAAACTGCGGTATCTTTTCAGGTACTAGAAACCCGTCGAGGCCGCCGGCGCGAGTCTTGCCACCCGCGGCGCGTCATCGAACGCCGCCGCTCACCCATGACCAGTGCTGCAAGGTTCGTCTGCCCCCTGCTCGTCGCCGCCAGCCTGCTGGCGGTCCCGGCGGCTGCTCAGGAGATCGAGCGTCATGTCGTCATCGTCGCGCCGAGCGCGGACGACCCGCGCATCGCGCAGACCCGCGCGGCGATCGAGTTCTGGAACCGGACGCTATCCGAGCTCGGTCTCGCCACGCGGCTGCGCGCGGCGGAGCCGGTCATCGGGTCACCCGACGCCCGTGCGATCGAGACGTTCGCGCGCTTCCTGTCGCAGCGCGGCGGACGGGTGCCCAAGGGCGCGTTCGGCCCCCAGCCGCCGGCCGTCCTCACCGACTTCGGCGGCGACGTCATCGTCCTGCTGTCCCGGCAGCCGCTGCTGCCGTTCGCCTGGCCGCTGGTCGGCTCGCCCGACTACTTCGTCGCGATCCGAATGCCCGAGCCGGAGCGTCCGAACGACGATCGCGTGCTGCGGAACGTCATCGCGCACGAACTCGGCCACACGCTCGGGTTGACCCACCACCGCACGAGCATCACGCTCATGTGCGGCCCCTGCTCGTCGATCGCCGCCGCGGACGACACGCTGGAGTGGCTGCCGCTGACCGACCTCGACCGCGACCGCCTGCGGGCGCTCCATCCGGCGCGGTAACGGCGGTTGGCGTGGTGAACTCGGCGCGTTTATTGCTCGCCAGTCGACCAGGAACAGGAACGGCAGGTGAGTATCAAAGCACGATGGTCGTTTGACAGATCGTGCGATCGTTGATTTGCGACGAGGTTGGACAGCCGTGATGACAGTTCTGCATGCACGTGCCGAGGCCAGGGTGGCTCCGGAACGGAACAAGCTCAGGCCCGAAGATCGCGCGGTTCACGACTGGTACCGCTTCGTCCTCTCCTTCCCTTCACACCTTGTGCGCGACTATCTGCACAAATTCGGGATAGGCGCATCGCAGTTCGTCCTGGATCCGTTTTGCGGCACCGGAACGACGTTGGTCGAGTGCAAGAAGATGGGCATCCCGAGCGTCGGGGTCGAGCGCAACCCGATGGCCAGGTTCGCCAGTCAGACCAAAGTGGATTGGAGCGTTGATCCTCGCGCGCTGCAGTTGCACGCCAAGTCCATCGCGGCCCGCGCACTCGAACAGCTCCACCGTGAGGGAGTGGATGATCTTGGGGTCGCGCCCTTGTTCCGAGCAGACCGTCCTCGAATCGACACGTTGCGTACGCTGCCTGCCGACAGCCTGCAACTTCTGCTGAAGAACTCGATCAGTCCGCTGCCGCTGCACAAGACGCTCGTCTTGATCGAGACCCTGGAGCAGAACTGCGAGGCGTCCGTTCAACGACACGAGCAGCTCGCGCTCGCCGCGGCTCTCGTCTCGGGAGTCGGCAACCTGCACTTCGGGCCGGAGGTCGGCGTTGGAAAAATACAGGAAGATGCGTCGGTGATTGTTCCGTGGTTGAATCGCGTCAGGTCGATGAGCAACGACCTCATGGCGTTGCGGAAGGCAGCCTGGACACACGCCACGGTGCATCTGGGCGACTCGCGGCGTCTGGAGGATTGTCTGGAACCGTCATCCGTCGACGCGGTCATTACGTCACCGCCGTATCCCAACGAGAAGGACTACACCCGCACGACGCGCCTCGAGAGCGTGTTGCTCGGCTTCATCCGGAACAAGCAGGAATTGAGAAGCCTGAAGCAGGGACTCGTCCGCTCGAACACGCGGAGTGTCTACAAGCAGGATGTGGACGACGATTTGGTCGCCGGGCACGAGGGCATTCAGCGCATCGCGGCGCAGATTGAAGCGCGGCGAATCGAACTGGGCAAGACTTCCGGTTTCGAACGGCAGTACGCCAGAGTCACGAAGCTGTATTTCGGCGGCATGGTACGACACCTGTCCGAACTGAGAAGCATCTTGCGCCCCGGCGCGAGACTCGCGTACGTCGTCGGCGACCAGGCGTCATACTTGAGGATCATGATCAGAACAGGACAGATCCTGGGAGATCTCGCCCAGGCGCTCGGTTACGAACTTACTGGCATCGACCTGTTCCGAACCAGGATTTCCACGGCCAGCAAGGAGCACTTGAGAGAGGAGGTCGTGCTGCTCCGCTGGCCAGGATGATCGACGCCGTCACATGACTTGATGAAAATGCCAATGGCTAAATTGAGTGTCTACGCTTCGATTCTCGAAGACATTTTCTTTTCCAAGTTCAGAGAGGGAATGACGCAGGTCGATTTCGAGAGAAGCGATATCCCGCTGGCGGCCGGGCGGCGCGGCGTGAAAGTTCCGAGCAACGTTGGCGACGTTATCTACGCCGCGCGGTACCGGAATGCGATACCAGAGTCAATTCTGAACATGGCCACGCCGGGACACGAGTGGACCGTTCCAGGCCGGGGATCGGGCCACTACTCTTTTGTCCTGAGCACACCGACTCGCCTCGCGCCGAACGAACACATGGCGACCACGAAGGTGCCTGACGCGGTATCGGCAACGCCTGTGATCATCGCGGGCACCTCGATCGCCGCCGCGGACGACACGCTGGAGTGGCTGCCGCTGACCGACCGCGACCGCCTGCGCGCCCTCCATCCGGCGCGGTAGCGGCAGTTGGCGTGGTGATGTTCCACATCCAAATAGACCGGCTCCGTAGCGCGGTGTAGCATTGACCGCACATGCTCGGTCGCGGCCGTTCTCACCAGATCGATCCCGTTGATCGTCGCGGCGCGGTCTCCGGACGTGGTGTGATTCCTGCCGTCCACGCGTTCGGTGAGCACCTGAGGTCAGGGCGGTCATGAACCCCGACCGCCTGCTGTCCGCATTCGGCAAGCTCAACGTCTGGAGCGCCAACGGCCAGCGTGCTCCCAACAAACCCCTCCTCGCGCTCTGGGCCATCGGGCGCTGCCTCAGAGGCGAGCCGCGTATGACCTCCTACCGCGAGATCCACGAGCACCTCGACACGCTTTTGCGCGAATTTGGACCGTTCAGGAAGGTCGTCCATACGGACTATCCGTTCTGGCGCCTTCCCCGCGATGAAATGTGGACGCTCGAGGGCGCTGAGCAGGTCAGGGAGAACAAGAGCGGCGATGCATACAGAAGCGATCTGATCGAGCACGACGTCCGAGGCGGATTCCCGGAGAAGATCTACGACACGCTGGCTGGCAGGCCGGATCTTGCCGAGCAGATAGCCTGTTCGCTCCTGGCGGCCCACTTTCCGTCGACGCGCCACGACGAGATCCTCCGGGCGGTCGGTATCGATCCGGACTTCGTCCAGATCCTTCGAGCGGTCGACATCGATTCGGACCTCGTTCAATCGTGGCGGAGACGCCGCGAGGCCGGGTTCAGAGAGCGGGTGCTTCAGGCCTACGCGTACCGCTGCGCGGTGTGCAGCTTCGCCGTGCGATTGGGCGGAAAGTCGATCGCCCTCGATGCCGCCCATATCAAATGGCATCAGGTTCGCGGCCCGGCGGTCGTCCGGAACGGTCTCGCACTCTGTGTGCTTCATCACAAGTTGTTCGACGCTGGCGCGTTCACGCTTTTTCCGCATGGGAGGCTCCGGGGTACGATGCCAACGTACTCGTCCCCGCGGCGTCCGGCCGCAACCCTTGACCGCGTAGCCGAGGACGGACCGACGCTGACCAGCGACGCCTCGCCGCCCATTGTGGTAGTGGCCAAGTCGGTATGTGGCACAGGTCTGGATGAATCGCTCGGGCGTTTCGACAGAAAACCGGTTCACATCCCCGCAGACGGCGACTCCTGGCCCGACATCCGCTACTTGAAGTGGCACACACGTGAAGTGTTCAAGTCACCCGATATCATCCCCACGGATACGAATGACGCAGTACGCACGCTTCGCTGGCGGTGACGGTTTCGGTCCTGTCGCTGCTCGGTTCTTTGACCGATTCAATGGGGGTCCCATGGGTTCTCTTGGATGCGCGTTCCTTCCGGCGGGCACTCTGGCCTCCGCGTTTCCGGGGCCTCGTGTACTTCCGCCTGTTCGAGTTTCCGGCGGGCGGCTCCGGCCCGCAGACGTCTCGCGGCCACCGTCTGTTGAGGTGGTCGTCGTCGCCGTGCCCGATGTGAACCGGTCTGTCCTCCGGCGCCAGCTCGCCAGCGCTTCTTTCGACCGAACCCACCGGCGGTGGTTGTATAGGGAGCGGGTCCATTCACACTGAGCCCCCAAATGGGTCACCACGAACGGGCGAAAAGGAAACACCTGGAGGCGCTTGGGAATGCAACGACGCAGCACGAGCACCAGCTTCGAGTATGCCGCCAAGCGGCGCCAGGGATGCTTTCGGGAGATTTCCTCGACCATCAGCGCTCAAGGACGAGTGCCATCGGATGACCAGGGCCTGCGGAATCCGCACCTTCTGGCCCTCGGCTGCGAGGAGGAGAACCTCTTTCCCTGCATCCGGGGCGCCGGGGGAGCAACCGACTTCTTCAGCCAACGCAGGATCAAGTGGTGGAAGTCTTCCAGAACCGGCGATGACACCAACGTGGATGGCCCGACTCGCAACATGGCCAGCTCTCAGGTCGCCTGCGTGAATTTCCTGCTCCCCTTGGCCCGAATCCCGGGAGCTCTGCGGTCGGCGATGCGCGCCATCGACGGGGATGTCGGCCGCATCGTCGATATCCCCCACAAGGACGACCCCTCTCCCGTTGAGTTCGAGTGGATCGGGCTCCCCGGTTCCCTGGAAGGAGCTGGGACTAGGGGAGCCAACGTCACCAGCATCGACGCCTTCCTTGTTGCCGAAACGGAAGCCGGGCGCAGGCGGGCCTACCTGCTCGAGTGGAAATACGCTGAGCAGTACCTCAGCACCCGGCCGGATTTCAAGGGCAAGGGCAGAAAGGGAGACACGCGCCGGTTGAGATACTGCGACCGCTACCGCGCTCCGTTCTCCTCATTCAACCTGAAGGTTGTCCCGGAACTGGACGATTTCCTCTATGACCCCTTCTACCAGCTCATGCGGCAGAGGCTTCTGGCGGACCGGATGGTCCACAAGCACGAGCTGCGGGTCGACGAGGCCAAAGTGGTGGTCGTCGCACCCGAGCGGAACCGCGCCTACCGGAGCGTAGCCGACGGCGGAAAGATGACGTCGCCGCCATTGGCCAGGCTGTTCCCTCAACTTGGAACGGTCGATGCGGTGATGCGCGCCTCGCTCAAGGACCCGGACGCGCAGTTCGCTATCGTGGCCCCGTCCACCCTGCTCGACGCCGTGCTCCGAGACGTCCCTGATGAAACGGCTGCATGGGCCAACTACTGGCGGGAACGCTACGGCGTGTAACAGCAGTTGATCAACGACAATTCACTTGGCCGGCGGCCAAAGTAGTGGATGCTGAACAATGGGCAACGACCTCATGCTGCGAGTCGTTCGGGGTGCCGGTCGTCAGTCCCGGGGCATCCTGGCGGGTCGTTTTCGACGGCGGATTGATGCACACGGCGGTCGGCGAGGTTTCTGGGCGTGGTGACCCGCTGGCCGAGCAGGTCCTCGAATCAGCGTGAGATCTGCCGAACGTCCGGGCGCACGAGATAACCGCGGCCAGTCCATACCGCGGGTACCATTGGGGCATGGTCGGTCCGATTCCCGACATGACGCTCTGGTTGGTCCTGGGCGCGGGAGTTCTGCTGCTTTCCGTCTGGGGTCTGCTGGAGCGGCGCCGCCGACGCAGGCTCGTGGCGCGGCTGCGCGCCGAGTGGGGCCGGCCAATGCAGCGCGACCGCGACATGGAGGCGATTGCGCACTATCACTGGGCGTTCGCGGAGGCCGCGGAGGAGCCGCTCGACGAGCGGACGGGGAAGGACCTGGACCTCGACGCGGTGTTCGAGGTGCTGGATCGGACGGAAACCCCTGTTGGCCAGCAGCTTCTCTACCACCGGCTGCGGACGACGCCGACCGCGGCGAACCGGACGGCCTTCGAGGCGCTGACGGCCCGGCTCGGTGAGAACGCCTCGGAGCGCGAACGGCTCCAGGCTTCGCTGTTCCGCTTGCGCCAGTATGCGGGGGACGTATGGTGGCTCACTCAGCCGGGCGTCCTCGATACCCGCAGGTTCGACGTCGTTTTCCCGTTCGTGGGGCTCGTCGTTGCGTCTGCCATGCTGTTGGCCGTCGTCTGGCCGCCGGCTTTTCTGGCGGTGTTCCTGGGCATCTTCACGAACATGGCGGTGCGGTACCGGACGGCCCCGCGCCTGCGCGGTCCCTTGTATTACTTTCGACAGGTGGCACCCCTGCTTGCCGTGGCTCATGCCGCCGGATACCTGTTGGCGACGGGTGCGGCGCACCCCATCGGGCAATCGTTGCCGGCCGACCTGGCTCGACTGCGCCCGCTGCGGAGAATCGCCGGCTGGGTCACCTTCGACCCGCACGCTGCGGACACCCTGACCACCGTGGTCTCCGAGTTCGCGAACATGATCCTGCTGCTCGACGTCACTCTTCTCTTGC
Organism: Vicinamibacterales bacterium; assembly: GCA_965220695.1. Taxonomy (GTDB): domain Bacteria; phylum Acidobacteriota; class Vicinamibacteria; order Vicinamibacterales; family UBA8438; genus UBA9620. Next base: position 4,508,298 of record OZ244838.1, read on the forward strand.
TGGCGTCACGGCACATTCGAGCCCACGGCAAGGCGCTGGTCCGGACGTTCGCCGCGGTCGGCACGCTCGACGTCGCCGCCGCCGAGGCGACGCTCGCGGAGCTGATCGATGGTGACGGCGACACGCCGTCGAGTCATATCGTGATCGCGGCGACGCACGATCGCGAGCTCGTGGAGCTGATGCCGCGGACCTGCACCGCGTACCACTTCAGCGACCGCATCGAAGCCGATGAGCTGGTGTTCGACTATCGGCTGCGCAAGGGTCCCGCTCGTACCTGGAACGCAATCGCGATGCTGGAGATCTGCGGCGCCCCCCCGCGGCTCGTCGAGCGCGCCCGGGCCCGCACCGTGGGCCTCACGGACCAGCGTCGTCTCGGCCGGAATCACGCTTGACCGCGGTCCCCCGAACGGGCATTCTCGACACAATGCGCCCCTCGTCGCGCCTCGCCCGCCGGGCGCAGCGTCAATCTCGGTGCAACACGGGGATTCACCACGGGCGGCCGGGGCTGTGATCGCGATGACGGGTCACCTCTCGGAGCGAACGCGCTGGATGGTCGTCGTCGCATTCGCGAGCGCGATGGCATGGGTCGAAGCCGCATGCGTGTTCTACATCCGCATGCTCGTCGATCGGATCGAGCCGTACCAGGCAGACCCGCTGCCGATGAATGACGCGCTGGGCAGCGTCGAGTTGTGGCGCGAGGCGGCCACGCTCGTCATGATCGCCACGCTGGGGGTGCTCGCCGGCCGGTCGTGGCGCCGCCGCGCCGGGTACGCGGCGCTTGCGTTCGGCGCCTGGGACATCGGCTACTATGTCTTCCTTCGCCTCATGTCGGGTTGGCCGACGTCGTTGCTGGACTGGGACATCCTGTTCCTCCTGCCGCTTCCCTGGTGGGGACCTGTGCTCGCGCCGGTCAGTATCGCGCTGGTGATGATGCTGTGGGGCACGCTCGAGACGCAGTCGGGTGACGATGCGGCCGACGCTCGCTGGACGTGGGCGCTTGCCGCCGTCGGTATCGTGCTGGCGCTCGCCGTCTTCATGATCGACGCCTGGCGGGCGCTTTCGGATGGCCGTGACGCGGTCCTGCAGGTGCTGCCGACGACGTTCAACTGGCCGCTGTTCTGGGTGGCCTTGCTGCTGATGGCGTCACCGTCCCTGCATCACATTGCCGTCTCACCCAGGACGAAATCGGTATTCCGGCGGCACTGACGTCACTATCTCGTTCGCGTTGCATTGATGAGCGCGTCCACACGGTCGAGATGTTTTTCGAGCGCCGGTCGAGTGCAGCGGCGGCGCACCGCGGCGCACCGCCGGCGCTCCCCCGGGCCGCAGCCGCGGGGCACCGCATGCCGCAGGTTCGGGCGTTACACTCGCATTGAATCGACTCGTCTCTTGTCGGAGGAGCAACTCATGCACACGGTCGCCGAGGTCATGACTGAACTGAAAAAAATGGGGAACCCTTTACGGATAAAGGTGTTTGCGCCACACGGTGGGCCGGCGGACCTGTTCGGTGTCAGCGTGGCCGACATGAAAGTGATTGCCAGGAAGATCAAAGGTGAGCAGGAGTTGGCGTGCGAGCTCTACGACACCGGCAATGGCGACGCCATGTATTTGGCGGGCATGGTTGCCAAAGGGTCTCTGATGAGTGAAACGCAATTGGACGCATGGGCCAAGAACGCCAGTTGGCCGATGGTCTCGGAATATACGGTTCCCGGCGTGGCGACCGAGAGCAAGCATGCCCGCGACCTGGCGACCAAGTGGATCAAGTCGAAGAGAGAATCCGTTGCATCCTCCGGCTGGACTACGTACGCCGGAATCGTCACCGTGACACCGGACGAAGATCTGGACCTGGCGGAAATCAGATCACTGCTCGAGAAGATCGAACGGGAAATCGATTCCGCCCCCAACCGAGTGCGCTATACGATGAACGGATTCGTGATTGCCGTGGGCGCGTATGTATTGCCGCTCGGCAGACACGCCAAGGCAACCGCCAAGAAGCTGGGAAAGGTCTTCGTGGATATGCACGGGACGTCATGCAAGGTTCCGCTTGCTACGGCGTACATCGAAAAGATCGAAAAAGCCGGAAGAGCTGGCAGGAAACGCAAGACGATCAAGTGCTGACCAGGTTGGCACCGCGACAACGCGAGCGGCTCGACGAGATCGCCGGATCCCGTGACGCGCATCCCGTGGACGTCGAGCCGCACTGTTCGAGAGCTGAAACATGAGAGTCTACAGCGCGCCCGTTCTGGCCCAGGTCACGCACATCAAGCACGTCCTCGAGATGCACGGTATCGAGTGTCGCATCCAGGGCGAGTACCGGTCGGGGGCGACCGGCGAGCTCCCGCCGGGCGAGACGTGGGCCGAGCTGTGGGTGGTCGATCCATCGAAGGTCGAGGAGGCGCAGCGGCTCGTGGACGAAGCACTTGAGCCGGCGGACTCGGCGCAGCCCGAGTGGAAGTGCCCGCGCTGCAAGGAAGTCATCGCCGGCCAGTTCGGCGAGTGCTGGAACTGCGGCGCGAGCTGCCCCGAGAACCGCGACGCCTGAGGGGCCGCCTGCTTGCGGCTTGGGCCAGTCGAATGCGACGGCTCGCGCCGCCATGGCGCCCGGCCCTCGGTGTATCCTCTTGACACCATCGTCACGCCGTCGTCGGTGAGCACTGCGCCCATGGATACCGCCATTCGAATGACCGGCGTCACCAAGACGTTCGGACCGTTGACCGCGGTCGACCAACTGGATCTCGAGGTGCCGCGCGGCGGACTCTACGGCTTCATCGGGCCCAACGGCGCCGGGAAGACGACCACGATCCGCATCATCATGTCGATCCTCTTCCCGGATACCGGCGCAGTCTCGATCCTGGGGCATGCGTCGGCGCTGGAGGCGAAGGACCGCATCGGCTACCTGCCCGAAGAGCGAGGTCTCTACAAGCGGATGAAAGTCGGGGCGTTCCTCAGGTACCTGGCGCGTCTCAAGGGCGCCGACGGCCCAGGGCTCGACGGGAAGATCGCGGCGGCGCTCGAGCGCGTCGGCCTGTCCGGCATCGAGCTGAAGCGCTGCGACGAGTTGTCGAAGGGCATGTCGCAGAAGGTCCAACTGGTCGGGGCGACGATACACAAGCCGGACCTGCTGATTCTCGACGAACCGTTCAGCGGCCTCGATCCGGTCAGCACGCGCATGCTGCGCGACCTGATCCTCGAGGAACATCAGCGGGGCGCCACCATCCTGTTCTCCACGCACGTGATGCCGCAGGCCGAGGAGATTTGCCAGCACATCATCATGGTGCATGCGGGCCGCAAGGTGCTGGACGCCGATCTCGCCACCATTCGCAGCCAGCACGATCCGCGGTCCATTCAGTTCGAGCCGCTCGATCCGGCCGCCGATACGTCGGCGCTGGGGGCGATCCCTGAGGTGGAGCGTGTCCAGGACACCGATCGCGGGTTGGAGATCCTGCTGCGCGAAGGGACCGGCCCGGCCGCGGCGATGCGCCGGATCATGGACACGGTGCCGGCCGCGCGCATCGAGCTGTCCCGCCCACGCCTCGAAGACATCTTCATTCAGATTGTCGCCGGGGGCGCGTCCGACAGCGATGAGAACCAGTTGCGCGCGGCGCTCCGGGATCCCGACGCGGAGGAGGCGCTCGCATGACCCGCATCCTGCACGTCGCGATGCGGGATTTTCTCGCGACGGTGATGACCAAGGGCTTCCTCATCGGGCTGCTGGTCATGCCGGCCATCGGCGCACTCATGGTCATCTTCGCGCCGCGGCTCTTCGACGACAGCAGCTATCAGATCGAAGGCGAGTACGCCGTCGTCGACCCGACCGGCGTCGTCTTTCCGGAAATGAACGCCGCGCTCGATCCGCAGACGATTGCCCAGCGTCGTCTGGAGGAGTTCCGCCAAGGCCTGGACCAGGCCCCGGCGCTGATCCGGGACCTGGCCGGGACCGCGATACTGGAGTCGATGGACGACAGCCTCGGACCGGCGCCCAACGTCCGGATGACGGCGCTGCCTGCCGACACGGATGTCGAGGCCGCCAAGGCCTGGCTCAACGAAGACTCGGACGGGCTGCGCCACACGGCGCTGATCGTGATTCACGAGCACGCGGTTGACGCCGCCGGCCCCGACGGCGAGTTCGGGTCCTATGACCTGTATGTGCCGCCCGGTCTCGACGACCGGGACCTCGACTTCATCAACGACAACACCCGTGACGCGATCGTCGACGCGCGGGTCGCGGCCCATTCCCTGGACCGGGCCGAAATCGACGCCCTGCTGCGGGTGTCGCGCCCGGGGTCGACCACGGTCAGTCCGGATGCCGAACGCGAGACGGTCGGGGGGTTCAACTTCATGTTGCCCATGGCGTTCATGCTCCTGATGTTCATGGGCATCATGGGCGGCGGCCAGACCATGCTCACGTCGACGGTGGAAGAGAAGTCGAGCCGGGTGGTCGAGGTGCTTCTGTCGGCGGTGTCGCCCATGGAGCTGATGGCCGGCAAGCTACTCGGCGCGGTCGCGGTCAGCCTGGTCATGATCGGCCTTTACGCCGGACTGGGACTGGTGCTGCTGTCGTCCTTCTCGCTGTTCGGTCTGCTCGACCCCTGGCTGCTCATCTATCTTCCGATCTTCTTCCTGATCGGGTTCTTCGTGATCGGCTCGCTGATGCTGGCGGTGGGCGCGTCCGTCAACGACATGAGCGAGGCGGCGTCGCTCCAGATGCCGCTGATGCTGGTCGTCATGTTGCCCTGGTTCATCTGGCCCGCCGTGTCCCGCAACCCCAACTCGATGCTCGCCATCGTGGTGAGCCACGTGCCGCCGATCAACACGTTCGGCATGCTCATGCGGCTCGGGTCGAGCCAGCCGCCGCCCTGGTGGGAGGTCTGGCTGTCGATCGCCATCGGCATCGCATCGGTGGTGGGCGCCGTCTGGGTCGCCGCCAAGGTGTTCCGCATCGGCTTGCTGATGTACGGCAAGCCCCCCGACCTGAAGACCCTGATCCGCTGGGTCAGAGCCGCGTAGCCGCCCAGCACTTCACGCCGAATGAGCGTTGCGCCGGGGTGCAAGGGTCCAAAATCAGAGCGTAGTCGACCGCCACAGCGATTCGCCCGTGGGTGTCTCCGTCATCCCTGCTGAAACGACTGTAAGAAACGGTCGAATTTCCCCCGCGCGGCGCTCATGGCTTCCTCGATACGGATCATCGGCACCGCCAATTTCCACCGCCGTTGATCGCCATGGCCCAGGTACTGCACGTTCTGCACCACACCCGCCTGCGACAACTGCGGCAGCAGGGACTTGATGAAGTGATTAGCATTCACGCCCAGGCGCGTCTGAATCGTTGATTCGTTCAGTGCGTTCGTGCGGCGAAACACTTGAAGAAAGCGCTGCACGATACGCAAATCGTCGTCGGGGTCTTGCTCCTGGGGTTCGGCGTCAGTCGACGCACCGAAACCGATCTCGAATCCTACCCGGTGAAGCTCGCGTTCGATCTCTTCCGGATCGAATTGCGCAATCTGGTCGCCAGCATCCACACGCACAACGCTGCTTACGCGGCACTCGTTGTCGAACGACGACTGTGACACGTTCTCCGAACCGTCGATCTCGAGACGCTCAAAATTGCAGTTCACGAATCGGCAGTTGCACAACACCGTCTGTGCGAGGCTCGTCGCGTGAAAGTACGATCCGGACACCGTTACGTTCTCGAGATGGCGCTCGCGTAGTACGCCGTCAGGAAAACTCATATTCCGTGCCTCGTACGCGCCGTCCGCATGCTCAACCAGTGCCAGCGTCAATGCCCCGCAATTCTCCCTGACGAATGACGCCGGCATTTCACCATCGGCGAGCATCTGGAGCAGAGCCAGCGGTTTCTTCACGTTCTCACCATGCCGCCGAACAACGCCGGCGGCCTCGGCCACCGCGGATGCCGGCAAGGCGGCCTTCTCGATGATTGACTTCACCGCGCTTGTATCGCCGTCGACGAGCGTTCGTCCGAGCGCCTGCCCGAAGTAGAAAACACGAAAATCTTCGTGATCGAACGCTAACGCCGTGCGACCGAAGCCGGTCATGACGAGAAGCGAATGCTGCTTGATCCGCTCTCCGATCTGCCGGGTCACCGCCGGACTCTTCTCCCTCGCGCTTGCGAACATCTCCACGAGAATGCCGACGACGTCGGTTCTGAGATCGTCCGTCGCGCTCAGCCACATTTCCTGCGCTACCATGGACAGCAACTCGTGATGCTCCGCGGTCGTCAACAACGCCCGCGGCGGATCACCGGACTTGTCCAACCACTTGAGTTCGGCTTCCCTCTCGACGAGTCCATCGACAAACTCATGGAAGTAATCCTGTGGATCCTGACCGATCCGATCCAACAGGCCCTCCAGATCGGCATTTTCCTTCGCAACGTCGACCAGCCGTCTGACCAGCACAGCGCGGGTCAAGACGGGATGCAATTCACCTAGCCGCGCCGACACCGCGCAGAAAAGTTCATCGGGAGCAGTTACACCTCTTCCGGCGGCGTACCTCGTGAACGCGCCACGGTCCCACCGGTCCAACGACACACGTCCGAACGCGACGTCTCCCTTCGATCCGATTGCATCGAACAGCCGCGCCTGCGATCGGAAGCTCGGATAGTCGAAGTAGGCTTTGCGGGCGGCGACGAGCAGCGTACCGGCCGACCGCAGGCTTCCCACCAGGTTGCCGAGAGCGGAAATCGCCTCACCTGACGATGCCTCGACGATCATCTCTTCGAAGCCGTCGAACGCCGGCACCAGCACACCGAGGCGAACCAACTCGAGAAATGCATCGTAGTACAAGAGTTGAAATCGCAGCCTGTTCACAAGCGCCGAGACCACGACATCGTCGAACCGTAGGAACGCCCGGCCCCCCAATGGGATCGGGACGAGCAACCAGTCTGATTGCTTGGCCTTGTACGCTTCCGCCTGTTTGACGGCCAGAAAATCGATCAAAGATGTCTTTCCCTCACCCGCGGCCGACGTCAGGTAGACGACGGAGGTCGTACCGGCGGGTCGGCGGTCGAGCGTCTCGGTTACCGCGGCGACCACGTCCGGCAGGTAGGTCTCGTCATCCATGGGTTCCCGATCAGGTTGATCGAGAAGGTGACCGGACGGCCTGACGAAGTGATCCGGCGGCGACACGTACGAGCAGATCCGGTCAGCCAGCAGGGGGATCCTTGCCACCCGGTTCACGATCCATGACGCGGCTGGCATGCGATCGCCGTGCTCTTCGACGATCAAGCCGTCCGTCCGTTGGTGCAACCTGGCTGTGATCGTCTCATCTCGAATCTGCACCAGCAGTTCACCCTGGCTGGCGTCCACGTCATCCACTCGATCGGCAAAGCCGGTCACGATCCGCTTGAAGTCCTCGAACTGCATCAGAGCACCCCGCCTACATCAAGACCTGAGAGTACGTCGCCGTCTGCAGGCACCTATAACGCTCAGGCGCCGAGCGGCCGCGGCGGGGAACCATGTGAATCACGCGCGCTCCGCGAAGGAGCACGAAACGAATTCCCGGCCAGAGATCTTCGTCCGCTGATACCACGACCAGTGGTTCCACCGTTGTCTCTGCCAGATGGACCAGATCGATGACAAGCATCGAGTCCACCAGCTTCTGCTCCTCACGCGCCAGCACGGCACGCGGCGCCACGGCGCAGCGGTCAAGTGGACATGTAGCGTCGCGAATGAATCGATCGAGGCCGGCGATCGGACAGTGAGACGGGTCTGCGCAGTCCGGGAACGGCGCGGCGGCGCACTGCAGGCGCGGCGGCAGTGAACGCCGACGATACGTATGCGTGAGCACAACTCTCGGATCGCAGACGAGGGAACTGGCGAGTTCCGCGTGAACGAGAACCGTGTGCGAGCCCTCCATGTCGGTCACGGTCACTCGTCGCGGAAACTCCTGTCGCAGATCGGGAACGAGGCGTTGTGCGCCACGCGACAGCGCAGTCTCGTCGAACCAGCCGCCGTACAGGCGGCAGACCACCTTGTGCGCACCGGCCATGCGCTCGGTACCAAGAGCGTCAAGCAGGTGAGTCAGCACGTGTCGCACCCCACGACTCCGTGCCAGAACATCCAGATTATCGTAGTCGATGAGAGCAATCACTTTGGCGATCCGGGTGCGAAGAAGAGCAAATCTAGTGCCATCCGCGCGATGCGAACGCTGGGACGATCAGCGGTCACGTCGGCGAGCTGGGGGATCAACTGCTCGACGCCCCGCGCGCAGTTGGCACGTGACGGTGATCGCCAACCCCCCGCCACCCATCAATCCGGATCTTCGAGCGAGTCGTAGAACTTGACGATGTCGCCGCGGTCCGGCGATTCGTTGAACGCCATGCCCGCCCGGGGATGCTGGTTGAGGACGCCGGTCATCATGTACGGGTAGTCGAAGCCCCACTTCAGGGCGTCGCGCAACGGCTCGATATGGTGCTGGATGCAGTGCAGCACCGGCCGCAGGCGGAACTTGGGGTTGTGCAGGAAACTGAGCAGCAGCTCCATCGGGCAGTTGCCCGCCCCCCGGCCCAGCCCGGCCATGCTGGCGTCCAGCCGGTTGGCGCCCTTGATGGTCGCCTGGATGGTGTTGGCGAACGCCAGTTGCCGGTTGTTGTGGGCGTGCATGCCCACCGCCTTGCCGGCCGGGGCGGCATAGCCCAGGAAGGTCTCCATGTAGTCGTCGATCTGCTCCGCGTACAGCGAGCCGAAGCTGTCGACGATGCAGATGACGTCCGCCTCGGCGCGCGCCACCAGGGCCAGCGCCTCGTTCAGCTCGCGCTCGGGCACTGTCGACAAGGCCATCAGGTTGAGGCTGGTCTCGTAGCCCTTGTCGTGGGCGTCCTTGATCATGTCCAGGGCCAGGGGAATCTGGTGGATGTAGGTGGCCACCCGGATTAGGTCCAGCACGCTCTCCGATTTCGGCAGGATGTCCTCCCGGTAATCGCTCTTGTCGGCGTCGGCCATCGCCGACAGTTTCAGCGTCGTGTCGTTGTCACCGACGACGCGCCGGAGATCGCTCTCGACGCAGTGCTTCCATGGCCCGAACTGCCCGGGGGGAAACTGCTTGCGGGAGTTGATGTACCCGATCTCCATATAGTCGATGCCGCTCTCGACACAGGCGCGGTACACGGCCTGCACGGTCTCGTCGGCAAAGCTGTGGTCGTTCATCAGACCGCCGTCCCGGATGGTGCAGTCCATGACCTTGATCTCGGGGCGGTACGAAATCCAATGGCTCGCAGGGCTGTCCTGCGGCGCTCGCTCACTCATTACGCGGTCTCCTTGGGTAATGCCTCTTGCGGCTGCCTGATCGATCTCCCGCGCAGGCGGGCGGCTGGTCCGTGAAGTTGCTTTCCTTCGCTTCTGCGCCTCATCGCCACCAGGCTCACGCCGCACCGTTGCTCGATGTGCATCTCCGCGTCCCTCTCGCACGCGAACGGCGCGGTCGCGTCCGTCGCGCAGGCCGCGTGCGGCGCGCGGATCCATAGATCATAGCCGGTCCCGGCGCGCCGGCGCCGTCCGGACGCGTTACCATCAGCGACGGTGCCTGCCGGCGTCCGCCTCGCGCGGTGAGCGCCGCCTGGAGATGACACGATGAGATATCCGCGCGCCTGCATCGCCGCTGTCGTCGTCTGCCTGGGAGCGGCCCTGCCCGCCCTCGCCCAGCCACGGCCCCTCGACCACGCGGACGTGCTCCGCTGGAACACCATCGGCGACCCGTCCCTGTCGCCCGACGGCGCCTGGCTGGCTTTCGTCCTCAGCGCCCTGGAAGGTGACCCGGCCCTCACCGTCAAAGCGGCGGTCGAGGGCGGTCCCGCGCTGACGGTGCGGGGGACGAGCCCGGCCTTCACGTCTGATTCCCGGTATCTCGTCTACGAGGTCCCGCCGCCGGAAGCGGAGGTCGACGCCCTGAAACGCGACGGGAAGAAAGGGGACGACCTGCCCAAGGACGCCCTCGCCGCCGCGGACCTGGCGGCGGTCTTCGCGGGCGCCGAGCCCGGCCGCTCCGGAATCCGCGCCCTCGGTCCCGTCGAGAGCTACAAGGTCGCGCGCGAGGGAAGCTGGGTGGCCTACGTGCCCGTGGAAGAGGGGAACGCGAGCGAGGCCGGCGGGGCGGCGGCGGACGAAGCGGCCCCCGCCGGCACGCCGGCAGCGGAGGGCGGGGAAGGCGAAGGTTCAGGTTCGGACGAGGACGCCGACGACCGCAAGGCGGACGGGGACACGCTGGTGCTGCTGAACCTGGCTACCGGCGCCGAGACGCGCTACGACCGGGTCGCCGACTACGAGTTCGCCGAGGAGGCCGCCGTTCTGGCCTTTGCCACGGCGACGCGGGACGGGACGGGAGACGGCGCGTATGTCGTGCCGCTCGACGGCGGGACGCGGCGCGCGGTCCTGGAAGGCGAGGGACGCTACCTGGAGCTGGAGTTGTCGAAGGACGGCCGGCAGGTGGCGTTCGTGGCCGACCGGGACGACGTCGAGGCGGACCAGCCCGAGTTCACGCTCTACCACGCCGGCGCCCCGGACTGGCGGGCGCGGCCCGCGGCCGATGCCCGCACCGCCGGCGTGCCGGCCGGCTGGTGGGTCAGCGAACATGGCAGCGTCCGGTTCTCGGACGGCGGCGCCCTGCTCCGCTTCGGGACGGCGCCGCGGCCCGAGCCGGACGAGACGGACGAGACCCTGGAGGAGGACCGGGTCACCCTCGACGTCTGGAACTGGCAGGATCCCTACCTCCAGCCGATGCAGCTCGTGCAGGCCGATGCCGAGCGGGAGCGCACGTACCCGGCGGCGGTCCACCTGGACGGCGGCGCGGTCGTCCAGGTGGGCACGACCGCCGTTCCCACGGTCCGGTTCGCTGCCGAGGGCGACGCGGATCAGGCTCTCGGTGTCACCGGCCGGCCCTACCGCCAGCTGGTCTCCTGGGACGGACGCTACAGCGACCTCTACGCCATCGACCTGGCCACGGGCGGGCAACGGCCGCTCGCCGATCGGGTCGGACGTTTCGCGGGCGCGTCCATCTCGCCGGCCGGGACGTACGCGGCGTGGTGGGACGGGTCCGACCGGCACTGGAAGGTGGCGCGGCTCGCGGGCGGCGATCCCGTGACCGCGAGCGCCGCGGTGCCCCATCCCGTCTGGAACGAGTTGGACGACCACCCGCACGACCCGCCCCCGTACGGGTCGGCCGGATGGACGGCCGAAGACGCGGCGTTCCTGTTCTACGACCGCTACGACGTGTGGCGCTACGAGCTGGACTCCGGACGCACGGTCAACCTCACGGAGGGTGCGGGCCGCGCGGCGAAGATCCGCTTCCGCTACGCGCGGGTCGAGCCCGAGCTGGACCACATTCCCGAGGGCGAGGCGCTCTGGCAGGCATTTCACGACACGAACAAGCGGGCCGGTTTCCACCGCGGCCGCACGGACCGGGCCGCATCGCCGGTCGAGGTGGTCATGGACGACAAGACCTGGCGCCTGCGGGGCAAGGCAAAGGATGCGGATCGGTGGATCCTGACCCGGGAGGATTTCCGCGAGTTTCCGGACCTGTGGGTGAGCGGCGGCGGAATCACCGACATGGTGAGGCTGTCGGACGCCAATCCGCAGCAGGTCGACTACACGTGGGGATCTTCGGAGATCGTCGACTGGACCTCCGCCGATGGCGTCCCGCTGCAGGGCATGCTCTTCAAGCCGGACGGCTTCGATTCAACGCGGAAGTACCCCCTGCTGGTGTACTTCTACGAGCGGATGTCCGACGGCGTCCACACCTACCGGACGCCCCGGCCGGGCGGCTCCTCCATCGCGGTGCCGTTCTACGTCAGCCGCGGATACCTCGTGTTCATCCCGGACATTCCCTACGAGATCGGCTATCCGGGCGAGAGCGCGCTCGACGCGGTCGTGCCGGGGGTGCTCAGCCTCATCGACGACGGCTTCGTCGCGCCAGACCGGATCGGGGTCCAGGGTCATTCGTGGGGCGGCTACCAGATTGCATACATGATCACGAAGACCGACATCTTCGCCGCGGCCGAGGCCGGCGCTCCGGTCAGCAACATGACGAGCGCCTACGGCGGCATCCGGTGGCAGACCGGCATGAGCCGCATGTTCCAGTACGAGCAGACCCAGAGCCGCATCGGCGCCACGCTCTGGGAGGCCACCAGCGAGTATCTCCACAACTCGCCCCTCTTCTACGCCGACAAGATCCGGACCCCGCTGCTCATGATGCACAACGACGAGGACGGGGCCGTGCCCTGGTACCAGGGCATCGAGATGTTCGTGGCCCTGCGCCGGCTGCAGAAGCCGGCGTGGCTGCTGAACTACAACGGCGAGGCCCACGGCCTGCGCCGGGAGGCGCACCGCAAGGACTGGGCGGTCCGCATGCAGCAGTTCTTCGACCACTACCTGCAGGACGCGCCGGCCCCCGTGTGGATGGCGGAGGGGGTGCCGGCGATCGACAAGGGCAAGTCCCTCGGGACCGCGCTCGTCGCGCCCGGCGCCCCGTGAGCGCCGTGCGGCCGAGCTTCACGGGCCGGCAGCCCGTGGCAAGGGCCCCGCTGCGCTGCGTTGTTCCGGCTGACGACCAGGGCAACCACAAGGGTTGCCACTACGGGTGAACAGGGCAACCATAAGGGTTGCCCCTACAGGTCGACCGCGGGGGTGCAGGCTCTCGAGACCTGGCCCCGCGAACGCTTGACGCCGGCTCGGTCCGTACGGCAGGCTGACTCGGCATGCGAGCCTGAATCCCGTGCGTGCTGCCGGCCGTCCTGGCGCTCGCGTCGTGCGGCGGCCCCGATGACGCCGCCGGACGGCTGGGGCCGCAACCAGGCCGTGCTCGGGCACTGGGAGGTGGAGGCGCTGTCGGTGGGGCCGTACGACGTCACGGTCACCTTCGCGAACCCGGTGGCGGCGGACGCGATGGCGACCATCGCGTTCCGCGGTCTCGAGGAGTCGGTCGCGGTCATGTCGGTCGCGTTCTTTCGTGCGCTGAGGGCCGGCGGGGCGGCGCACTGGTGTACCTTGGCCCTGCTCGTCGGGCTCGTCGTGTTCTACCGGCACGTTGTCACCTCTCCACGGAACGGGTAGCAGCAAGCCGCGTCCATCTCGCGGACGACCGCCGGTGATCAAGTCGTCACTGAACCCGCCGAACTCCGCCAGGCGATGAAAGTCGGGGCGGGAGCCACGCGCCGGTGGCCACGCCAGATAGCGCCTGTTCTGCCCCGTACCGCGCATGGCGAAGGCGTTTAGCTAATTCGTTTCGAGGGGAATAGCGAAAAGGACTCTGAATCCGAAGACCCTGCAAGGCGCGCCGCGTCGCGGACGGATTGTCGCGCATGGGGATCTCGGCTGGTTTTATCGCGCCGAGCGGCCGCGGACTGATGCATGTTGAGGGGGGCCGCTGGTGGCACTTTGAGGTCGACGCCGTCGATACAGTGCCATTCGCCGATGTACTGGCACGATTCCGGGCCGCGCATCCAGATTACGCCGTAGCCGTACGCAGCGACACCGTCTTTGTTTCCCACATCGATCTGGAGGATCCATCCATCTTTCAGCCAGTGCTTGTGAACTTCTCCGCAGCGGAGCTGTTTCCTACCGTTGCGTTCAGGCGGGCGATCCGCCTTATCGATCGAACTATCCCTGACTATGGATATGTTGTGGTGGGGGCCGGCCGAAGGCCGCCCGGTCGCCCTCCGACCGTGTCCCTGGAGACCGGCGAAACGACCATTCGCGGGGTGTTCGATGCGATCGCCTGCGCCGTACCTGGTACAGTTTGGGAGTTGACGAAGCAAGAACACCCGACGCGAGGGGATTTCTTCACACTGATTGTCTGGCAACCACCGGGGAACTAAACGAGGTATTCAAGTCCGTTGTTTCCCGACATCGTCACTCCGTGAAGACACCACGCATGAGGCCGCGTCAGCAGCGTGCGCCGGGAAAGGAGAGCACACCATGAAATCGGTGCCAGGCGTGGCCACGGCGGTGCTTGTGATTGCGACGACGGCTCCAGTGTTGGCGCAGGTTGACTGCGCGGACTGGAACACGGGCCCCTTCTATTGGAATGGCGATGTATCGGACGTCGCGCGCTGCATGCAGACGGGCGCCGACCCGAACGCGCGGGACGGAGGTGGTCGGACGCCGCTGCATAACGTGGCACCCAGCGGCAACCCAGGCATGGTGAGGGCGCTGCTGGCGGCCGGCGCGGATCCAAACACGCGAGACCGATGGGGCGAGACGCCGCTGCATGAGGTGGCACTCTGGGGCAACGCAGGCATGGTGAGGGTGCTGCTGGCGGCCGGCGCGGATCCAACCGCGCGAGACGACAGCGGCCAGACACCGCTGAATGCCGCGATGTATTTCCGCAACGACATCGACGCCGGGACTGTGACGGCGCTGCTGGAAGCAGGCGCCGACCCGATGGCTCGGCGTCCGGATGGCGACACGCCGCTGCACCGGGCGGCCGAGGGCGGGCGGGAGGATGCCATTCGAGCGCTGCTGGCGGCCGGCGCCGACCCGCGAGCGGGGGGACGGAATGGCTACATGCCGCTGCATCTCGCGGCGCATTCCGGATATGAGGGCGTCGTGGGCGCGCTGCTGGGAGCCGGCGCGGACTTGGAAGCGCGAACCGGCGACGGCCGAACGCCCCTGCATTTCGCCGCCGCCGCGCCGCGTGCGGCCGATAGTGCGGTGACGGCGCTGTTGGAGGCGGGCGCCGACCCGAATGCGCGCACTGTCAACGGCCGGACCCCCCTGCATCTGGCCGCCGTGGGCAGGTCCGACGAGGTCGCGATGACGCTCCTGGCGGCGGGTGCGGACCTGGAAGCGCGAACCGCCGATGGCCGAACGCCTTTGAACATCGCGGTGCGGCGTGCCCCCAGCGTCGCGAACGCGCTGCGTGCGGCTGGCGCGGAGCCGGATGCCCTCACGCTGGCGCTCCAGACGCAGGCCGCGCGAGCCGATGCCGCTATCGGGGTGGCTGGTTACGATCGGGAGGATGATCGCCGGTTCTGCGTAGGCCTGCCAGAGGCCAACCTCGCGCCGGGAACGGCCGTGACCCTGATATTCCCTGACCCGCCGCAGCCCGTTCTGACTGGCGAGATCGATCGGGCCGTCACGGTCGTCCCCGGCGGCAGGAACCCGGATCGTGGTCAGGAGCCGGCCGGCGATGCCGATCCGCTCTTGACCGTTTGCCAGAGCCTCGAGTCCGGTTCCGGTGCGGCCGGCGGTGGCCGTGCGTACCACTACTACCTTGTGGAACGGGATGACGCGACGGTCGTCCGCGGTGTCCAGAACTTGGTGTGGCTCGCGTTCCTCGGGCGGGTCCCGACGAGCCGCACCGACGAGGGCGACATTGCTGTCGGCTTCACCGACGGTCGTCCGAGCGCGCACGTACGCGCGTGCACGTCCACCGAGATGATCCACCTGATGGTCTGGGCTGGGGCGCCCTATGACAGCGCGCGACTGTGGCATCGATCCTACTACTTGGGCTACAGCGCCGTCGCTTCGTGCGACGACCGCGCCTTTATCGAATGAGGCCTCGGCGGATTGCCGCCCTCGTCCAGGCTCGGTGTCGCGGCGCATTCGATCTGTTGTGCGCCCAGGCGCCGCACGCACCGAACACACAGTCGCGCTCCGGTGGGAGTTTCTTGGCGGGTCTTCTACCGGCATTGCGTGCTGGACAGCGCGGATGAGCGCTTGTGAGTGAAGGGGGAATGAGAGCTCTCGACGCGCGAGAATGACACTGTCGGAGCGCTTCTCCCGGAGACTATCCGGTGGTAGAAATAATGAACCTCAGGGCCGTTGCGATTGTCGTGTGTGCGTTGCTGGCGGCGCCGCTGGCTGTGGAATCGGCGGCGGTGCAGGACGCGGAGCTGCGCATCGTGGTGATCGAGGGCGAAGACCGCGTCAACATCATCTCGCAGGACTCGGCGGTGCCGACCGTGGTGGAGGCGCGTGACCGCAACGACCTGCCGGTGTCGGGCGCGTCGGTGCTGTTCCTGCTCGGGGAGGGCGGCACGGCCTCGCTGAACGCGGGTCTGCAGCAGGTGGCGCTGACGACGAATGCGCTGGGGCAGGCGGCGGTGATGGTGAACCCGCTGGCGAGCGGGGCGGTGCAGCTCTCGGTGAACGCGGCGTTTCAGGGACAGACGGCGGCGACGGTGATTGCCCAGACGAACTTCGCGACGCTGGTGGAAGCGGCGGCGGAGGGGGTCGGCGCGACGGGTGGCGGGCTGGGGACCGGGGCGGTGCTCGGCATCGTCGGCGCGGCGGTGGGCGCGGCGGTGGCTGTCGGGGTGGCGGTCACCGGCGGCGACTCCACTTCGCCGCCGCCGGCGTCGGTGCCCTCGGCTCCCACGGCGCCGGTGTTGACGCCGGGCGACGGGGAGTTGGGTGTGCGTTGGACGGCGCCTGTGGACAACGGGTCTGCGATCGACGACTACGACGTGCGGTATGGGACCGGCGGCGCCTGGACGGAACTGCCGGACGGTGCGAAGAGCACGGCGACGACGGCGACGATTCCGGGGCTGACGAACGGGACGGCGTACCAAGTGCAGGTGCGTGCCGGGAATGCGGTGGGTGACGGGGCGTGGTCGTCGAGCGCGACCGGCACGCCGGTGGTGGCGGTCGACGACAGGCCCGCGCTCATCGATCTCTACAACGCCACGAACGGTGCGAACTGGACCAACAACACGAACTGGAACAGCAGCGAACCACTCGGCCGCTGGTACGGTGTGTCCACGAACGCCAACGGGCGCGTGACGGGTTTACGTCTCGGCGACAACGAGTTGACGGGGTCGATCCCGTCCTCCCTGGGCAGCCTCAGCAATCTGGAGCAGTTGGAGCTCGGTTTTAACGAGTTGACGGGGTCGATACCGTCCTCCCTGGGCAGCCTCACGAACCTGACGTTGTTGAATCTCTTCTATAACGAGTTGACGGGGTCGATCCCGTCTTCCCTGGGCAGCCTCACGAACCTGACGGTGTTGCAGTTCCAGAGCAACCAATTAACGGGGTCGATCCCGTCCTCCCTGGGCAGCCTCACAAATATGCGGTCGTTGTGGCTCTCGAGCAACCAGTTGAGCGGTTCGATACCGTCTGTCCTGGGCAGCCTTACGAATCTGGAGGTGTTGTATCTCGCCCGCAACGAGTTGACGGGGTCGATCCCGTCCTCCCTGGGCAGGCTCAGGAACCTGAGGTTGTTGCGTCTCTCCGGCAACGAGTTGACGGGGTCGATACCGTCCTCGCTGGGCAGCCTCACGTACCTGGAGCATTTGCATCTCTCCGGCAACGAGTTGACGGGATCGATACCGTCCTCCCTGGGCAGCCTCACGAATCTGGAGCATTTGGGGCTCCGGAGCAACGGGTTGACGGGGTCGATACCGTCCTCGCTGGGCAGCCTCACGAATCTGGAGGACTTGTTTCTCTCGCAGAACGGGTTGACGGGGTCGATACCGTCCTCGCTGGGCAGTCTCACGAATCTGGAGGTGTTGTTTCTCGGCGGGAACCAATTGACGGGGTCGATACCGTCCTCGCTGGGCAGTCTCACGAATCTGGAGGTGTTGTTTCTCGGCGGGAACCAATTGACGGGGTCGATACCGTCCTCGCTGGGCAGCCTCACCAACCTGCAGAATTTGTCTTCCTATGGCAACCAGTTGACGGGGTCCATACCGTCCTCGCTGGGCAGCCTCACGAACCTGCAGAATTTGTCTCTCTATCGCAACCAGTTGACGGGGTCGATCCCGGCTGCGTTGTGCCAGTTCAGGGGTACCATCAACCCGCAGCAAGGCGATGTGGTTCTCCCGTGCGCGTCGTCGGCGGCGGCGGCGCAGGGTCTGGCGGCGCTGTCGGTGAGCGATGCCCGGGCGGAGGAAGCGGTCGGCGCGGCGGTGGCCTTCGCGGTGACCCTGAGCCATGCGGCGTCGGCCCCGGTGACGGTCGACTACGCGACGCGGGACGGCAGCGCGCGGGCGGGTGCGGACTACGCCGCGGCGAGCGGCACGTTGACGTTCGCGGCGGGCGAGTCGTCGAAGACGGTCGAGGTCGCGGTGCTCGACGACGCGCACGACGAGGGCGAGGAGACGTTCGTGCTGGCGCTGTCGAACGTGTCGGGGGCGCGGCTGGAGGACGCTGAGGCGACCGGGACGATCGAGAATACGGACCTGCTGCCGGTGGCGCTGCTGGCGCGGTTCGGGCGCGCGTCGGCGCAGCACGTGGTCGAGCACGTGGAGGCTCGGATCGCGACGCCGCGGGCGCCCGGCTTCCGGGCGCGGCTCGCGGGGCGGGAGGTGCGGCCCGGCATGGCGCGCGACGTCGCGCTCGACGTCCTGTCGCAGTTCGGCGGGCCGGCGGGCACCGGCCCGATGGGCGGGTCCCCGATGGGTGCGCCCATGCCCGGTGTCGGCATCGGGGCACCGGGCCTGACGGGTCACGACCTGCGGATGGGCGGCGCGGCGTCCCTGCCGGGCTACGGGGCGGCGGGTAGCGTCGACGTCCTGGGCTCGGTGCTGCCGGGGGGCGATCTGCTGTCGGGTGCGGAGTTCGAGCTGAACCGGGAGCAGCACGGCGGCGTGATCTCGGTGTGGAGCCGCAGCGCGCGGTCGAGCTTCGGCGGCCGGCAGGGGGCGCTGTCGCTCACCGGCGGCGTGCGCACGACGATGGTTGGGGCGGACTACACCCGGGGCCGGCTGGTAGCCGGTCTGTCGCTGGCCCGCAGCCAGGGGCTGGGTGGGTACGACGGCCGGCACGTCGGGCAGGTCGAAGCGTCCGCGACGGGCCTGTACCCGTGGTTGGGCTACAAGGTCAACGACCGTGTCTCGGTGTGGGGGGTGACGGGCTACGGGGCCGGGGCGTTGCGGCTGACGCCGGACCGGGCGCTGGCGGTGGAGACCGGTCTGTCGATGGCGATGGCGGCGGCGGGGACGCGGGGCGAGCTGGTGGGGTCGCGCGCCAGCGGCGGGTTCGCGCTGGCGTTCACGGCGGATGCGCTGTGGGTGGGCACGTCGGTGGACGGGGTGGACAGCACGGCGGGGCGGCTGTCGGCGTCGGAGGCCGCGGTGACGCGGGTGCGGACGGGCATCGAGGGCTCGCGGGGCTTTACCTTCGGAGGCCGGATGTCGCTGACGCCGCGCGTGGAGATGGGGCTGCGTCAGGACGGCGGGGACGCCGAGACGGGGACGGGCGTGGACGTGGGCGGCGGGCTGGCGTTCACGGATGCGGTGACGGGTCTGTCGCTGGACGTGCAGATGCGCACGCTGGTGGCGCACCAGGCCGAGGGGTTCACGGACCGCGGGCTGTCGCTGTCGTTCGGGTGGAACCCGACGCCATCGAGCCCGCTGGGTCTCACGGCGCGGGTGGCCCCGTCGTGGGGCGGGCTGGCGGAGGATTCCGAGGGGCTGTGGCGCGGTGGGCCGCGGTCGCAGTTCGGGGCGTACGGCGGGCAGGCTGCGGCCGGTCGGGTGGAGGCGGAACTGAGCTACGGTCTGCCGGTCGGCCGCCGCTTCGTGGGGACGCCGCGGGTCGGCGTCGGGAGCTCGGCCTACGGGCGTACCTATCAGTTCGGCTACCGCCTCGGCGCGCTCGGAGTGGAACATCTGGACGTCGAGCTGGGCGTGGACGCGCAGCGCCGCGAGCGCCCGCTGCGCGACGGCAGCGACCTCGGCGTGCTGGGCCGGGCCAGCGTGCGCTGGTAGGTCAGCCGATTATCGAGAGAGCCAGGAAGCCTGTCGCCGGGTGCTACGGATTGACCCGAGCGACGTCGAAAACCCCGAGTGCCGACGTCGACGACTCGACCCGACTTCGTTTTTTGGATCAACTTTGTGGCCTACAATATGGCCATGAAAGTGGCCAACATTGCCGAGTTCAAGAATCATCTCAGCGAGTACGTAGCCGCTGTCGCCAACGGCGAGGAAGTGGAGATTCGGAAACGGAACGTGCCGGTGGCGCGCATCGTCCCGATTCCCGCCCCCGGCGGCAACCGGACGGTCCTCGGCTGCGGCTCAGGCACGGTAACCGTCAAGGCGAGCCTGACCGACCCCCTGATCCCGTACGACGACTGGGAGATGTTGCGCGCCTACTGACCTCCCAACCGAAACGACAGACATGACCATTACGAACGTGATGAGCTTTGACCCACGATCCCGCACTCGAGCCCGCCGCCCCTGGGGAACAGGCGGCTTGCGACTGATGCGTCCGGTCGTCTTCGCCGTTCTCGGACTCGTTGCCGTGGCCAGTCCCGCCATGGCGCAAACGCCAGTTCCTCCTGTCACCGACGCCATGCTGCAGGATCCGGCGCCGGGCGACTGGCTCATGTGGCGGCGCACCCTGAATGGGTGGGGCTACAGCCCGCTCGACCAGATCACGCGAGACAACGTGAGTGACCTGCGTCTGGTGTGGACCCGCGCCCTGTCGTCCGGCTACCAGGAAGGCACGCCGCTGGTCTACGGCGGCACGCTGTACATGCCGAACCCGAATGACCATCTGCAGGCGATCGACGCGGTGACCGGCGATCTCCTTTGGGATTACCGCCGGGACTTGCCGGACAATGCCGCGCAACTGGCCGCGGCCGCCGGGCTCGTCTCCGTCAATCGGAACGTGGCGATCTACGGGAACGTGATCATCGATACCAGCAACGACGGCTACGTCTACGCAGTTGACGCCTCGACCGGGGAGTTGGCGTGGGAGACGGAGATTTTCGACTACTCGACGGGGGCGGCGCGGCATAGTTCGGGTCCGATCGTCGCCAACGGCAAGGTGGTTTCGGGGCGCAGTTGCCGGCCCGCTGGCGGGCCGACGGCCTGCGTGATCGTCGCGCACGACGCCACCACCGGCGCCGAGTTGTGGCGGACACGCCTGGTGCCCGCGCCGGGTGAGCCGGGCGACGAGACCTGGGGCGGTGTGCCCTACGAGGAGCGCGTGCACGTGGGGTCGTGGATGGTGCCCAGTTACGACCCGGAGCTCGACCTCGTCTACGTCGGAACGTCGGTCACCTCTCCCGCGCCGAAGTTCCTGCTGGGCGGCTCGGACCTGAAGCACCTCTACCACAACTCGACGCTCGCGCTCGACGGCGACACCGGCGAGATCCGGTGGTATTACCAGCACCTGAACGACCACTGGGACATGGACCATCCCTTCGAGCGGCTGCTCGTCGACACGGCGGTCGCCCCGGACCCCGAGGAGGTGAGCTGGATCAACCCGCGGCTGCGCGCCGGTGAGGTGCGCAAGGTCATCACCGGCATTCCCGGGAAGACCGGCGTGGTGTACACCCTCGACCGCGAGACCGGGGAGTTTCTCTGGGCCACGCCGACGGTCACCCAGAACCTCATCAGCGACATCGACGGCGCCACCGGTGAGGTCAGCGAAAACTCCGAGGTCGTCTTCAGCGCGTACGGGCAGGAGATCCTGTCCTGCCCCGGCTGGCTGGGCGGCAAGGACTGGGAAGCCGGCGCCTACAGCCCGCTGACGAACACGATGTACTACCCGCTGCGCAACTCCTGCGCGCGCGTGCTGGCGACCCCGGACGAGGGGCTCGCCATCTACCAGCTCGCGGCCCGGTTCCAGTTGGCGCCCGGCACCGACCAGCTCGGCACCGTACGGGCGATCTCGGCCGAGACGGGCCGGACGACCTGGCTCCAGGAGCAGCGGGCCGCCACGTTGTCGCTCGTCACCACCGGAGGCGGACTGGTGTTCGGCGGCGACGTGAACGGGCGTTTCCGCGCCCTCGACCAGGAGACCGGCGAGGTGCTCTGGGAGATCAACCTCGGATCGCCGGTCACCGGCTTCCCGATCAGCTTCGCGGTCGACGGCCGCCAGTATCTCGCGGTCAGCACCGGCACGGCCGCGAGCGCGTCGGCGTTTGTCGGCCTGACGCCCGAGCTTCGTCCCAGCTTCGGGAACAACCTGTTCGTGTTCGCACTCCCTTGACGATGAACTCGAACACCGGCGCGGCTGGCCCGGGGCCAGTTCCTGGCCGAATCCCGCTGCCGGTAAGGAGGCGACCCGTACAAGGGATGTTTGTGCCGGGCGCTCACGAATCGTTCGCCCTGCAGCTCGCGCTCGATCGACTGCGGCAGGTGCGTCCTACCGCGGGCGCATGCTCGCGAACAGGCGGCGGTGCCCTTCGACGATGCGGTTTTCCGCGGCCATGTCGACGGCCAGGCTGGCGTTGCCGCGATCGAACGTGCCGCCGAGGAGAATGCCGTCCGACCGCGGAAACATGTAGAGCCCCTCTTGCACGACGATGTAGTCGATTTCCGGTTGTGGAAACAGAACGGTCAACTGGCCCTTGACCGGCACAAGCTGCTCGTCGCCGAACAGGTCCGCGGCGCCCAGGCCGGTGCAGTTGATCACGACCCGTTCGGGGAGCATGGCGACCTGCTGTCGATCGCGCAGCTCGCCCACGACGACCGCGCCCCCGGCAATCCGCACGTCACGCAGCAGGGCATTCAGGTAGATGGCCGGTTCGATCAACATCGTCCGGACCCGTGTCACCGAGCGCGCCGCAAACGGATGCTCGCGCCGCGAGAGCTCGGTCGTGCTTGCGAATACGTCGGGCAGGAGTTCGGCCAGCCGGTTCCGCCCCGGCGGCCGGTTCGACAGGTAGTAGTTGTCGATCCACCGGACACCGTACCCGGCGCCCACGAAGTCCTGGAAGTACCGGTATGCGATACGGCTCGCCCGGACAAACTGCTCGATGAACGCAGGCGTCGCCTCGTCACGATCGTAGACCGATGCGGGTGTCCATTGCCCTCCAGCGACGTTGGAGGTCGTGCGCGGCGGGAGATCTCTTGCGTAGATTGTGACCGACCAGCCCCGGCGCTGGAGGATGCGGGCAGTCGCGAGTCCCACCACACCGCAGCCGAGCACGGCGGCGCGGCGCTGCGGCCCGCTGGCGCCGGCTTCGGCCTCGAGGACCGCAAGCTCGGCTGTCCCCCACGACAGCGAGATCCCAGCGCCGCCGTGGCCGTAGTTGTGGACGACGAGCTGGTCGCCCATGCGTGCGGCGCGCAGCAGGAAACCGGCCGGGCGGTAGGGGCGCAGGCCGACGACGCGTCGAATGATGCGATCGGGCGAGACGTTGACGGGTGCCAGGACCGGGGCGCGCGGGTCGAGGCCCGCCGCCGGTCCGCGCAGGGCGCAGCCGGTACCGGCAAGGGCGCCGAACGCGGCCTGAGCGCCCACCCGCAACGCCGTGCGTCGATCGATAAATCGCGGAACGGCCACGCGCCTCCCCGCCGCGGCGGGTGTCGCGGCGGCCACCTTCCCGCTCACCGCCGGCACCCTCGCCGGCCACAGGACCGAGACAGCGGTCCCCCGTCAATGGCATTCATCGAAATCGCCTCGGCGGTTCGCTCCGCGGGCATGGTCTGCATGGGTCAACCTGTTACGGCAGGGCCAGCGCGACGAGCTGCTCGCGGTCCGCACCGCCGCCGACGGCCAGGACGATGTACTGCCGGCCGTCCGCCAGGTAGCTGATCGGCGCGGACGACGAGCGGGCGGGCAGCTCCATCTCGAAGAGCGCGTAGCCGGTGTCCTTGTCGAACGCGCGCAGCCGGTTCGACTCGATGCCCTGGCCGATGAAGAGCAGCGTCTTCGTCAGCAGGGGACCGCCGCTCTTCTCGTAGCTGCCCAGCGGCGGAAGGTCCATGCCGAGCAGCGCCTCGTGGTCGCGGGGGCCGTCCCCGAGCGGCACGCTCCACAGCTTTTCGCCGGCGTTCATGTCCAGCGCCGCAAGCTGCGAGTAGGGCGGCTTGAAGAGCGGCAGTCCTCGTGGACCCGGCAGGTTGCTCACCCGCGGCCGGATGGTCAGGTCCGAATTCGCCGGGTCGCCCGCCTCCAGCACGACGAACGAGAAGTGCGCCCAGCTCGGCACGTAGAGCCGCCCGGTCTGCGGGTCGAAGGCGGCGCCCCACCAGTTGGCGCCCCCGCTCCAGCCCGGCCGCACGATGTTGCCGCCGAGGGCCGGTGGGGTGTAGAGCGGGCCGGCGGTGTGCTCCCCGTAGATCTCGAGCGCCTCGGTTCGCAGCTCGTCGGTGAAGTCGACCAGGTCTTCTTCCAGCGATCCGTTGGTCAGGTAGAGCGGCGGCTTCGTCGGATACGGCTGTGTGGGCGAGGTGCGCTCGCCCGGCACCGTCGACGGTGGGACCGGACGCTCCTCGATGGGCCAGACCGGCTCGCCGGTCGCCCGGTCGAAGACGAACGTGAAACCCTGCTTCGTGATCTGCGCGACCGCCTTTATCGGCCGCCCGTCGACCGTGATGTCAATCAGGTTCGGGGCCGCCGGCAGGTCGTAGTCCCAAACCGCGTGGTGCACGAACTGGAAGTGCCAGACCCGCTCGCCGGTCTCGGCGTCCAGGCAGACCAGCGAGTTCGCGAACAGGTTGTCGCCGGGGCGGTGCCCGCCGTAGTAGTCGGTCACCGGCGAGCCGACCGGCAGGTAGATCGTGCCGAGCTCCGGGTCGGCGCTCATGTTCGACCAGACGTTCGCCCCGCCGGACCATTTCCACGACTCGTTGCCCCAGGTCTCGTGGCCGAACTCGCCCGGCCGCGGGATCGTGTGGAAGATCCACTTCATCTCGCCGGTGCGGACGTCGTAGCCGCGGACGTGTCCTGGCGGCGCCTCCTTGCGGCCGGCGCCTTCCGTGATCGCCGAGCCGACCACGACCGTGTCGCCGGCCACGAGCGGTGCCGAGCTGACCGCGTACTGGCTCGTGTCGATGATGCGGCCGAGCCCCCGCGTGAGGTCGATCCGCCCGTTCCGCCCGAACTCGGTGTCCGGCTTGCCGGTCTTCGCATCGATGGAGACCAGCCAGGTCCGCCCGCCGGCGTAGAGCAGGCGGGCCTCCTCGCCGTCCGACCACCAGGCGAGCCCCCGCGTCAGGAAGCCGTGCACGGCGGGGCGGCCGTCCAGGTAGAGGCCGGGGTCGTAGCTCCAGAGCGTCTCGCCGGTCGTCGGCTCGATCGCCGCGACCTGCCCCAGGTTGGTGGTGGTGTAGAGCACGCCGTCGACCACCAGGGGCGTCACCTCGTAGGCGTAGGTCCGGAACCGCCGCCCGTCGCGGATGATCGGGTTCTCCGCCCGCAGCTTCTCGTCGACCGACGTCCAGGTCCACGCGATACGAAGCCGGTCGACGTTGTCCTCCGTGATCTGGTCCAGCGGCGTGTACTTCATATGGCCGGGGTCGCCCCCGTAGAAGCGCCACTCGTTCGGGTCGGCGCCGGTCTGGGCATGCGCCTCCGGCGGGGCCGGCGCCACGGTGGCTGCGAACAGCATCCCGGCGAGGAAACGCATGGCCGTCCGTTCATCGATCCATCGCATGAGCAACACCTCGGATGTTCCGACTACAGGGCCCATTCTATGCGCACGGATGCCGGCGGTTGCGTGCTCCCGTGGTCTTGCGGGCGCCAAGGTCCCGGCTCCGCGCTACAGCGTGAGCGGCGTCAGTGAGCGGTGCGCGTCGAGCTCCTGGGGCGCATGCTTGCACCGGGTCCGCGGGGCGGTCGCGACGGGTGGTCAGGGGTTTCGCGACAGCGGCGCGGCGACACCGACGCCGTGCTGGTAGACCAGGCGGCCCCCCAGGTCGGCGGTCGCCGCCAGCAACAGGACGCCGACGAATCCCGCGGCCCAGAGATAGACCGTGGTCTTCCGTCGCAGCGGGGTCGCGCGGATGGCCAGCATGACCCGCGCGCCCGCGACCAGACCGAAGTACCAGACGCACCAGAGAGCGCGGTCCCAGTGCTGCGCCACCAGGGGCAGGGCCAGCCCGGGGGTGTAGACCTCGGCGGCGGCAGCGCGCCCGGTGAGATAGGCGGCCAGGACGGCGACGGCGCCGGCGGCGTACAGCCCGGTCGAGACGGTCACGGCCGTGCGGGGGTCGGCGCGCAGCAGGGCGATCAGGTCGACGACGGCCGCGGTGACCAGCAGGCCGATGGGGAAATGGACGATCAGGGCGTGAGCATTGGGCGCCCAGGCGGTGAAACCGGTCATGCGCTGCCGTCAGTCTCGCAAAGCGCCGCCGCTCGTTCAAGCTGCCGCTCGTCGCGGGCGCCCCTGAGCACCGCCCCGCTTGCGTACGGGCGCCACTGGCGGTAGATTGCACAGTCAAGCCCGACTGGCAGCCCGTGGTGAAACCCCGCGTTGCACCGAGATCGGCGATGCGCCCGCAGAATGCCGTAGGGGCAACCCTTGTGGTTGCCCGGTTCGTCTGTAGGGGCAACCCTTGTGGTTGCCCAGTTTGTCAGCCGGAACAACGCTGCTCAGCAGAATTCAGCGGGGAAGCGCAGAATGCAGCGGGGATCGAATGCAGCGGGGCTTTCACCACGGGCTGCTCGGCGGTATCCCGGCGGCCGGAGGCGGAATCGCAGCATGACAGCCAGACTCGGCACCCCGTTCGCGTGTCTCCTGTTCACCATCGGGGGCGTCGTCCCCGCGGCGACCGTGTCCGCGCAGGACGGGACGCCGACCTCAGTGCAGGTCGAGTTCTTCGAGAACGAGATTCGCCCGTTGCTGGCCGAGAACTGCTTCGGGTGCCACGCCGCCGGCACCGTGTTCGGCGGGCTCCGGCTCGACAGCCGGAATGGGCTGCTGGCGGGCGGAGACAGCGGTCCGGCGATCGTGCCGGGGCGCCCGGGCGACAGCGCACTGGTGCAGCGGCTGCATGGGCGGCCCCTGCTCATGCCGCCCACCGGCGCGCTGCCCGAGGACCGCATTGCCGCGCTCGCGCGCTGGGTCGAGATGGGCGCCCCCTGGCCCGAGACCGCCGCGTCGGCAGATCCGCCCGATCCGTCCGAGCCGTTCGATCTCGAGGCGCGCCGCACCACCCACTGGGCGTGGCAGCCGGTGCGGGCGGTCGAGACCCCCGCGGTGCGTGACGAGGCCTGGGTCCGCGACCCGGTCGACGCCTTCATCCTGGCCACCCTCGAGGCGCAGCGCCTCGCACCGGCGCCGGCGACCGACTGGCAGCGGCTCGTCCGGCGGCTGTCGTTCGACCTGCGCGGCCTGCCGCCGACGCCGGCCGAGATGGCCCGCGTCGCCGGCGATCCGGCGCCGGCCGCCTATGCCGATCTGGTCGATCGCTACCTGGCGTCGCCGCACTTCGGCGAGCGCTGGGCGCGTCACTGGATGGACCTGTTCCGCTACAGCGAGTCCCACGGCAGCGAGGGGGACCCCGACATTCCGCAGGCCTGGCGGTATCGCGACTACCTGATCCGCGCGTTCAACGCCGATGTGCCGTACGACCAGTTGGTGCGCGAGCATCTGGCGGGCGATCTGTTGCCGGCGCCCCGGATCAATGCCGACGACGGGCTGAACGAGTCGATCATCGGCACCGCGCATTTCCGGCTCGTGGAGCATGGCTACCAGCCGGTGGATCCCTGGGAAGACCGGGTCAAATGGGCCGACAATCAGGTCGACGTCGTGTCCAAGACGTTTCTGGGGCTCACCGTCTCGTGCGCCCGGTGTCACGACCACAAGTTCGACGCCATCAGCCAGAAGGACTACTACTCGCTGTTCGGGACGCTGTACGGCGCGCGGCCGACCCAGCGCGCGATCGACGATCCGGCGGTGCTCGAGACCAACAAGGACGAGTTGGCGCGGCTGAAAGGCGACATCCGGCGCATGCTCGCCGACGCCTGGCGCGCCGAATCCGGCACGGTGGCGGAACGGTTGCTCGCCGAGCTCGAACCGGCGGAGGGCGATGCCGCAGAGACCGACGACCCCGCGCCGCCAGACGCCGACGCTGCGGAACGCGACGGCAGCGTGCTCGCCGCTTGGCGCGAGCTGGCCGCCGTCGAGCCGGCGGAGTTCTCCGCCGCCTGGCAGGACCTGCGCGCACGCTGGGCCTCGGAGATCGCCGACCGCGAACGGTTCAACCGGGAACACTTCGAGACCGCCTGGGACTTCAGCGGCGACGACTACGCGCGCACGGTGGGACACGGCACCGGGAGGCCCGCGGCGCCGTCGCCGCCGGGCGAGTTCGCCATCCGGCGCTCGGGCGACCGGCTGCTGAACGGCATCTATCCAGGCGGCGCCTACACGCATCTGCTGTCGGACAAGCATGCCGGCGTCATCCAGACCCCGCGCTTCACGATTGACAACGACTTCATCAGCCTGCGCGTGCTCGGCGGCGATCTGAGCTTCGCGGTCCTGATCATCGAGAACTACGCGGTGCCGCGCGGCGGCATCTATCACCTGCGCTACAGTCCGAAGAAGGACGAGATGGCGTGGGCGCAGTGGGACACGTCGTTCTGGAAGGGGTTCTCCGCGTATATCGAGTTCGCGACGCAGAACGACGTCACGCAGTTCACCTTCGACCCCGAGGACGGCAGCCGGCCCAACCGGCCGTCGCGGCGCGGTGACGGCCGTTCGTCGATCGGCGTCAGCCAGGTGCGGTTTCACGATGAAGAGGCGACCCCCCGCGACACCGTCGTGCCGCTGCTCGAGCTGCTGGCGGCCGAGGCGCCCGCCTCGCGCGACGATCTGGCGGCGCTCATCGGCGCCCGGCTGGAGGACGTCGTGTCGGCCTGGCGCGACGGCGCCCTGACGGCGCAGCAGGCGGCGTTCCTCGACGAGTTCGTGCGGGCCGACCTCCTGCCGCGCTCGCTCGAGGACCTCGTTGCGTTGCGCGGTCCGGCCGCCAGATACCGGCTGCTCGAGCGGGCGGTGCCGGTGGCGCGCCGGGCGCCCGGTGTGGTCGAAGAAGCGGCGCCCGACCAGCCCCTCCTGGTGCGGGGGAGCCACAAGAACCTCGGGGATGTCGTGCCCCGCGGGTTCCTGACCGCGCTCGACAACCAGCCCTATCCCGACCCCGGCCAGGTGCGCATGCGGCTGGCCGACGCGATCACGGCCAACGACAACCCGTTGACGGCGCGGGTGGCGGTCAACCGCATCTGGCGGCATCTGTTCGGGTACGGCCTGGTGCGCACGGTCGACAATTTCGGCCGGCTCGGCGACCCGCCCTCCCATCCGGACCTGCTGGACCACCTGGCGGCGGCGTTCGTCGCCGACGGGTACTCGTTCAAGCGCATGGTCCGCCGGCTGGTGTTGAGCGAGACCTACCGCATGAGCAGCGAGGCGTCGGCCGAGGCGCTCGAGCGCGACCCGTCCAACCGCTGGCTGCAGCACGCCAACCTCCGGCGCCTGGACGCGGAGGCGATCCGCGATTCGATGCTGTCGATCTCCGGCCGGTTCGACCCGACGATGTACGGGCCGTCGGTGCCGGTGCACTACGCGGCGCGGCATGGGCTGACCGAAGGGGATCCGGACAACGGTCCGGTGGACGGCGACGGCCGCCGCAGCATCTACCAGGAGATTCGGCGCAACGCCCACAATCCGTTCCTCGAGGTGTTCGACCTGCCGAAGCCGGCGACGACCCGTGGGCAGCGGGATGCGACCAACGTGCCGGCGCAGTCGCTGACCCTGCTCAACAGCCCGTTCGTGATCGGCCAGGCCGCCGAGTGGGGGCAGCGGCTCGCGGAAGGGGAGGCGGGCTCGATCGACGGTCGCCTCGATCACATGTTCGTGAAGACGCTGGCCCGCCGGCCGACCGACACCGAGCGCGCGCGCGTCTCCGCCTATCTGACCGCCGTCGCCGCCGAGCGGGGCGTCGCCGAACGCCTGCTGCTGTACGACCCGCGGGTCTGGCAGGATGTCGCGCACAGCCTGTTCAACCTGAAGGAGTACGTGTTCATCCAGTAGATTCGGGACGAGAGTGCCATGTGCTACGACCCACGTCATCATCCGGGACCCAGCTCGTACCCGTCACGCCGCGAGATGCTGCGCCGCACGTCGACCGGGTTCGGGTTTCTCGCGTTGTCGGCGCTGATGGCCGACCGCGCCTACGGCGGCCTGGCGCAGGAACCGGCCGGGCCGCTCGCCGCCCGCGAGCCGCACTTCACGCCGAAGGTGAAGAACGTCATCTTCTGCTACATGTCGGGTGGTCTCTCGCACATCGACTCGTTCGACCCCAAGCCCCGTCTGGCCGCCGAAGCGGGCCGGCCGATGCCGTTCCAGACGGAACGGACTATGTTCAACCAGGACGGCAACATCCTGCCGAGTCCCTGGGAGTTCACCCGCTATGGGCAGAGCGGCATCCCGGTCAGTGCGCTGTTTCCCCACATCGGGAGCGTCGCCGACGAGCTGACCGTCATCCGCTCGATGACCGCGCCGTTCATGGAGCACGCGCAGGCCAACTTCTATTTCCACGCGGGGATGCCGTTCACCGGGTTTCCGAGCATGGGCGCCTGGATCACCTACGGCCTCGGGACCGAGAACCAGAACCTGCCCGGGTTCGTGGTGCTCGGCAGCGGCGGCATCCCGCTGGGCGGGGTCAACGTCTTCGGCAACGGGTTCCTCCCGGCGGTCCATCAGGGCTCGATGATCTACCCCGAGAACGCCGAGCCGCTCAACAATGTCCGCCCGCGCGAGACCGACCGCGAGCAGCGGGCGCGGCTGTCGCTCATCGGCGATCTCGACACCGGTTTCCTCGACCGGACCGGCGGCGACCGGCAGGTGGAAGCGGCGATCGACAACTACGAGATCGCCTATCGCATGCAGACCGCGGTGCCCGAACTGGTCGACCTGAGCGGCGAGACCGAGGTGACGAAGAAACTCTACGGCATGGACTCGCCCAACGCGTCAACGGCCGCCTACGGCCGCCAGTGCCTGGTGGCGCGGCGGCTCGTCGAGCGCGGGGTCCGCTTCGTCGAGTTGACGATGGTCGGCACGAGCGGAATGGGGCAGGCGGCGAACCCCTGGGACCAGCACACCAAGCTGGAGGAGGGTCACACCGCCAATGCGCTGACGGTCGACCAGCCGGTCGCGGGTCTGGTCAAGGACCTGAAAGCGCGCGGGTTGCTGGACGACACGCTCGTGATCTTCTCGGGAGAGTTCGGGCGGACCCCGTTCGTGCAGGGCACCAACGGCCGCGACCACAACCCCTACGGGTTCAGTCTGTGGATGGCCGGCGGCGGTCTCAAGAAGGGGTTCATCTACGGCCAGACCGACGAGTACGGGTATCGCGTGGTCGAGAATTCCCACACCGTGCGCGACCTGCACGCCACCGTGCTGACCCTGCTCGGGCTCGACTATCAGGGACTGACCTATCGCTTCGGCGGCCGCGACTTCCGCCTGGCCGACGTCGACGGACACCCGATCCGCGGCATTATCGCGTAGGCCCGCCCGGCGCCCTGACGGCCGCGCGTCCTGCCTGCCCTGGCCCCGTCAATCAGCGCGCGAATCGGCCGGCGTGTCGGCGAACACTCTCACGAGCCGAAGGCCTCGTCGAGGTGCCGATCGTGTTCATCGGCGAGGTCAGGGCGGCCCGACCGAAAGCGGCCGGCCAGCTCGAGGGCGCGGGAAGCGAGTGCGGTTCGGTCAACCACCCCCCTGCGGGCCAGGTACTCGGACACGCTCTCGCGCACCAAATCAGCCATCGAGCGTTCTTCGCGCCGTGCTTGTAACTTGAGCGCTCGCGCCTGCTCTTCAGTCAGTTGGATCTGCGTCCGAATCATGGCTCCATGCTAATCGATGCGGCAGCATGATGGCACACCGCCCGAACTGCCGGATGGGGAACTCGGCACGCACAAGCCTGACGTCGGCGCCGTTGGCCGTGAGCGCAGCCGCCAGCACTGGACCGCCAAGGCACTCGTCCACGAAGAAAACCGGCGAAGAAGACCTACGCCGCCGCGTCGAGTTCGCAGCGGAGCGCTTCGCAGATTTCTTCCTCCGTGCGGTCATAGTCCGTCGCCAGATCCGCCGGTGACTCACCGGCCTTGAAGCGATCCGCGACGTCGGCTGTCGGGATGCGGGAGCCTGTGATGACTGGTCGGCCGTACGCGACCAGCGGGTCGATAGAGACTATTCGGGGGCTGACGGTCCCGCGTCGCGTGAAGGGGAACAGGCGAACCGCCAGACCACGCTCGTCCCGCTCGATGCGCCGTAGATGCGACTCGAGGATTTCCAACATTGCGCCCTGTCCATCTTGGGACGCATTGATAAGACCACCGAATCTCTCGACGAACAGGGACTTGCCATCCGTCAGCATCGCCGCTTCGACAAGGGGATGCTCGTTGCCGAATCGCTCACGGAGGAAATCGAGAGCGCTGCGAACCCGCGGCATTTTGACGCGGTGGTCTCGGCGTATGGCGCCGAGCACGTGCAACTCGAGCATGTTTACGAACGACAGCATGCCCAGCGTCCCTGCTGGGGGAACGAGAGGTTCCGCCTGCATCGACCCGACACGGGTCTTGTAAGCGCGCCCGTATACCCAGGACCGGACGGTATTTACCGGAATTCTGAGATAGTGGGCCGCTTCGGGGATGCTGTAGATCGGGATCTCCCGTGGATTGCGGCCGCCGTAGAGATCATGGTGTCGTGCGAGTTGAGCCAGGGTCGGAGTCCTCCTCACGAACTGAGCGAAGCCCACTATCGGAATCGTAGCTGAGAGGTGCATCCGAGTCCAACCCGCCAGGGGCCGGCGGATCTTCGGCTGCGCGGAAGCTGAGACCGACGCGATCCACCTAATCGAACGCCTCGGCGAACGCCGTGCGCTGCTGGATGGTGCCCAGCATGAACAGCTCGGCGCCTGGTTCCAGCGTCATCGAGGCGCGCAGGTTGGTAATGAGCTGGCCGTCCTGTTGCACCGCGACGACGCTGAGCCCGGTGCGCGAACCGATCCCGCTGTCGGACAGCGGCTTGCCCTCCAGCGCCCGCGGCAGCGACACCGAGAAGAGGTCGACGTCTTCGCCCAGACTGACCAGCTCGTGTCCCTCGAGCATCGAAACCACCGCCTCGGCCCCGAGCGCCGCGTAGCTCAGCACGAAGTCGGCGCCGGCGCGGTAAATCGCTTCCAGGTTGCGGTCGTGGGTGATGCGGCTGACGATGCGGACGTGGGGCTTCAGCCGCCGGCAATAGACCGCCAGATAGACGTTCACGGCGTCGTCGTTGGTGGTCAGCACGACCGAGGAGGCCTGTTCGAGGCCCGCGTTCATGAGCGCCTGCCGGTCGGCGGCTTCGCCCTCGAACGTCTTGTCCGCAATGCCCGCCAGCCTCCCCAGCGCCCGCGCGTCCCGTTCGAGGACATGGACCGGGATGCCGTTCTGCTTCAGCGCCCGCGTGGCGGCGCGGCCCACGGCGCCGGCGCCGATGACCAGGGTCGGCGCCCCCGCCGGCGGTCTGCTGCCGAGCAGACCGTCCAGCTTGGCCAGGTGCTCCTCCAGACCGACGACGACCACGATGCTGTCGGACGTGATCGTGGTGTCGGGGAATGCGGGCGCCAGGCGGCCCCGGTTCCACATCCCGATGATGTTCACACCGGTCTGCTCCCGCAACCGGGTCTCGCGTACGGCCCGGCCCTCATGGGGGGTGCCGCGCGCGGAGAACTCCGCAATCTGCAATCCCTTGAAGCCGCCGATCACGTCGACCGAACCGGAACCGGCGCTGATCCGGTTGGCCAGGTATTCCCCGAGCTGCACTTTGAGCGCGAGGACCTGCGTGCAGCCGCTCAGCTCCAGGATGTCTGTCGAGTCCCTGTGCTCGACGATCCCGACGATCGGCACGTCCTGCGACACCTCGCGGGCGGTCAGCGTGATGTTGGTGTTGGTCGTGTCCGTGCGGTTCGCCAGCAGCAGGCGGGCCTGCTGGATCTGCAGGTTCTCATAGGTCGCACGGTTGTCCAGCTCGGCCGTGACCACGGGGATGCCGTCGTTCAGCAGTTGCGCCGCGGTCGTCGCGTCCGGTTCGATCACATGAAACGGAATGCCCGCCGGACGGAGCCGATCGATCAGCTCGGCCGCGACGTCGTCGTAGCCGGCGATGAGGACGTGGTCCCGCGTGTCGCTGGGGAGCCGCCGGGGCGCTCTGAGCCGGAGCTGGGCTTCCAGCCAGGGGGCATAGAAGAACCGGATGAACGTGAACGGCAGCACGACGAGCAACAACACCACGCCGGAGAGCAGGACCACGACGCTGAACAGGCGACCGATATCGCTCTGGAACGTCAGCTCGCCGTAGCCGAGCGTCGTCATGGTGACCAGGGTCCAGTACACCGCCGTGACCCACGAATGCGCCTGACCCTCGACCCGCTCCATGATCACGCGGAACAGCGTCGAGTAGACCGCGACCACGCCGATCAGAAACAGCCCGTAACGCAACAGTGCCAGGAGATCCCGGCGCATCTCTCCTTTCCCGAAGATGTAGGCCAGTTCGGTGGCGGGCAGTTTCATGGGCGTGCTCGAATCCGGCCGGCTATTGCGCGACCCTCCACGGAGACACCTGCGGCCAGATCTCCAGCGCCTCGATTGCCCAGGCGGTCGTCTGATCGTCGTGACAGGTGGTGCAGGGATTCGGGATGCCGTAGCGATCGGTCAGCGCCGGAGAGATGAACGCGAACCGGTGGCTGCGCACGTTGACGTCGCCGACGGTGCGGGCGATCTCCGGCATGTGGCAGGCGACACAGGCGCTGCCCTCGCCGTCGGGGTCGTGCTGGGTGTGATAGGCGATCGAGCCTCGCGGCCCCGCCTGCAGTTGCGGACCGTGGCACGTCAGGCAGACCTCGTTGCCCGGGGCGATGAGCTCGGCGTCGTGCGCCGTGCCGTGCACGTCGTGGCAGCCGTAGCAGGTCACGCCCTTGACGTACATCTGGCTCTGCACGTAGTCGTTCCCCTGCATCCGGTTCTTGTGCGCCGAGCCCTCGGGCCAGTGCGTGAACGTCTCTTCGCCGAGGTGCGGTCCGTCCAGCTCCCAGTACTCGTTTAGGCGGTCGCCCGGCCGGAAGCCGACCGGCCAGTCATAGTATTGCCCGTCGATGGGATTCTCGCGGGGCTGGCCCTGCGAGTGGCACTGGATGCAGATGTCGTCGGCCCGCACCGGGTCGAGCCGCGCCGGGTTCACGATGCTCTCGGCCGACTGGTCGGCGTTGTGCACACTGCCGGGGCCGTGGCACGCCTCGCACCCGACGTTCCACTCCGTGGGGGTGCCGGCCGCGATGTCGTAGTTGACGGAATGGCAGCCGTCGCACAGGGGACCGGTCGGGCGCTGCATCGGGTCGACCGGATAGTGCTCGGTCCACCAGTCGCCGCCCGGTTGCGGGAAATAGCGCCGCCACTGCCGGTTCCGCACGTCCCACTGCGCGGGAAACACGAAGTAGTCGTCGCCCACCCGCGTGAAGTAGCGTTGCTTCCACTTGCTGCCGTAGGTGAAGGCGACCTCGTCGGGGGTGAACGTCACCAGCGGGTTGCCGGCCGTGAAGTCTCCCAGGATGACGTCCGGCTGCGCGGCCGGGTCCTGCAGCACCTTCGCCATCAGGGTGTCCTGCCAGCGGGCATGGATGTCGGCATGACAGGCCTGGCACGAGTCGGACCCGGCGTATTCCGCGTCCACCGGTTCCCCGGCCCCGCGAGGGCCTGCCGTGCACGCCGCCGCCATCAGGGCCGGCGCCAGCAGCCACCGCCGTCCACCGCGTGGTCTGTGCAGCATCGTCCATGAATGATAGCGTTGTCGGACGATGGAATGGGCAACGGTCCGGCGTCGCCGTGCCGCGATCCTCGCCGGGGCGGTCGCCGCCGCTCTCGCGGCGGGTCCGGCGGCGGTGCAGGCGCAGTGCGCGCTCCTGTGTGTGCCCAGCCTGAAGATCGAGCCGACCGTCACCGTCGAACACCTGTTCGGCGCCGCCCGCATGGAGATCCTGAGCGAGGAGGGCGCTGGCGCCGGGACCGTCCTGGACACCGCTGTTCAGGAGCGCGAGTCGGTCGTCGAGCTGATTCTCGCCGTCGGCGTCCCGACCGAGATTCCCCGGGTCGGATTCACGTTCGAGACGATCTTCGTGCCGTTCGGCGACACCGCCACGCACCCGTTCACCGGAGCGACCGCCGCCGGCGCCGGCCGGTCGTCATTCCGGGACAACGGCATCGAGGTGGAGCTCGAGCTCAATCTGTCGATCTTCGAGGCGGAACAGACCGGGGGCTGGGTCGAGAGTCATTTCGACATCGTCGACAAGTTCAGTCCCGGGGCCACCCCGACCGCCGCCAGCGTGTACACGCACAAGCTGAATTTCGAGCTCGATACGGCGTTTCTCCCGTTTTCCCGGTTGCCGGAAGACCACTGGTTGCACCATGTCGAGATCGAAGGCTCGCTCGATTACGTCGCGACCGGCCTGCCGCGGGCGGGAGACGTGATCGGGAACGTGCGGTATCTTGATGACGCCAGCCGCTGGTCGTTCTCGCTCGTCGGGGTGATCCCGCTGACGCCGTAGCAGTCCGTGGCGGTGCGCCGTGCAAGGCGGGTAGGGGCAACCCTTGTGGTTGCCCTGTTCGTCACCCGGAACGACGCGGATCGGCGGGGATCGAATGCAGCGGGGCTTTTTGCCACGGGCTGCAAGCCGAAGGGAAACGGGATCGCCGCCGCCATCGTCTTTCTGGTACCGTGGGCAGCACGCAAAGGAGCAACGGCATCATGAGCAAAAGCAAACGACGGTGGACGACCCGACTGGCGATCGTGACGGCATGTGCGGCGGTGGCCGTGGCCACCCTCACCACTCGCCCGCGGGCGGCCGAAGACCTCCCGATGGCCTCGCCCGAATCGGTCGGGATGTCATCCGAGCGGCTCGCGCGGGTCGACGAGTACTTCCAGCGTTTCATCGACGACGACCAGATCGCCGGGGCGGTCGCCCTGGTGGCCCGCCACGGCAAGGTCGTGCATCACTCGGCGGTAGGGTGGAAGCACAAGGAAGTGAATCTTCCGATGACCACCGATGCCATCTTCACCTTGATGTCGATGACCAAGCCGATCGTGTCGGCGGGGCTGATGATGCTGTTCGAGGAGGGGCGCTTCCGGCTCGACGATCCGATCGCCGACTGGATTCCCGAGTACGCGGATCACATGGTGATCGAGCGCGAGGGACCGTCGCAGCGCCGGGTCGCGGAAACCAGGCCGGTCACGATCCGCCACGTGCTGACGCACACGTCCGGATTGACGCTGAGCCCGAACAACGCCGGTCTGTCGGCAGCGGACCGCCGGCACGTGACCAACGACGGCGAGCCGATCGCGACGATCGGCGAGCGGGTCGCCCGCGCGGCCAGAATCCCCGGCGCGTTCCACCCCGGCGACTTTTGGCAGTACGGCTCCTCGACCGACTACGTGGCGGTGCTGGTCGAAAAGATCTCCGGTATGCCGATCGATGCGTTCCTGAAGGAGCGCATCTTCGAGCCGCTCGGCATGGAGGACACCTTCTACAACGTGCCGCGCGAGAAGGTCGCCCGCGTGGCGGCGGTCTACCGCGGCGGCCGGGACGGGCAGTTGATGCTGACGCGCGCCCCGGAGTTCCGCGAGCCGACGACCTACTTCCCCGGTGTCGCCGGTCTGAACGGCACCACGGCCGACTACTTCCGGTTCGCGCAGATGATCGCCGGCGGCGGCGAGCTCGACGGCGTGCGCCTGCTGGGCCGCATGACGGTCGACCTGATGATCAGCAATCACACTGCCGACAAGGACATCTACATCCGGGGGCCGGGCTACGGGTTCGGCCTGGGGTTCGGCGTGCTCGTCGACCCGACGCAGTCGTTCGATGCCCTGTCGCCCGGCAGTTACGGCTGGGGCGGCGCCTACGGCACCCTGTACTGGGCCGACCCGGCGGAGGACCTGATTGGGCTGATGTTCATCCAGTTGCCGGGGCACGGCCCGCTCAACATCCGCCAGCGGTTCACGAACGTCGTGACCCAGGCGGTCGTCGACAGCGCGGCCGACCAGGCGCCGACGATCCGCGGGTACGCGATTCCGCACTAGCTGCCATACGCCTTGAACCGCGTGCCGTGTCGAGAGAGGAACTGAGCCGATGACCGGCGGGTCAAGTCCCCTGCTGGTCATCGGTTCGGTCAACTACGACCTCATCTTCCGCCATCGCCGTCTGCCCGGGGCCGGCGAGACGCTCGCCGGCGCCGAGCTGTTCGAGTCGTGCGGCGGCAAGGGCGCCAACCAGGCGGTCGCCGCGGCGCGCTGCCGTGACGGTCTGCCAGGGGCTCGGGCCGCCGTGTGCTTCGTTGGCGCCGTCGGCGACGACATCCACGGCGCCGCCCAGCGCCAGGTGTTCGCCGGCGCCGGCCTGGACACGGCGGGGCTGTTGATCCTGCCCGATATCCACACCGGTCTGTCCGCGGTGTGGGTCGAAGCCGGGACGGGCGACAACCGCATCCTGAACGCGCCTGGCGCCAACACCCGCCTGACGTCGGCCGGTCTGGCGGCGGCGCCGATCGAACGGGCCGGTCTGCTGCTGATCCAGAACGAAACGCCGGCTGAGGGGGTGCTGAGCGCGGTCGCACGCGCCACGGCGTCCGACGTTCCGGTGATCTGGAATCCGGCGCCGCTCGACGAAGCGAACGATCCCGGTCTCGACCCGGTGCAGATCGCCTGGGTGACGCCGAACGAAGTCGAGTGCGCGGCGCTGCTGGGGCGCGCCGGCGAACGCATCGACGTCGACACCGCCGCCGATGCCGCCTCGGACCTGCTCGCGCGCGGCTACGGCGGCGTGGCGTTGACGCTCGGCGCCGCGGGTGTGCTGTTCGCCCAGGCCGGCGGACAGCCGCGCCTGATCGCCGCGCCCACGGTGACCCCCGTCGACACGACCGGCGCCGGCGACGCCTTCAACGGCGCCTTCGCCGCCGCGCTGCTCGCCGGCGTTGACGCCGCCGGCGCGGCCGCCTTCGGCGTGCGCTACGCCAGCGATTCGGTGACCCGGCCCGGCACCCAGACCTCGTTCGCGCGCTGGTAGCCGAGCCCGCGGCCCGATCCCGCCGCGGGCGGTATGATGGAGGGTGATGGCACCCACGGACGGTTCCGCTGACGCCAGACGGCAGGCGCGCGGCTCGTGGCCGGTCAAGGTGTTTCGCCTGGGTGCAGAGCCGGGCGACGATTTGAGCGACCTGACAACACCCGAAGAACGCATTGGCATGATGTGGAGACTGGCGGTCGATGCATGGATCTCCTCCGGGCGGAGCCTCCCCGAGTACACGAGAGACCGGATGCCCGGACGCGTCATCCGCATGCCGCTCCGGAGACCGCGCGTTCCAGAACGGTGAATCCTGATTTCCTCGACCTGCTGGCGGCGCTTGTACGCGCAGACGCCCGCTTTCTGATCGCTGGCGCTCATGCCATGGCGGCGCACGGCGTGCCGCGCGCCACCGGCGACCTTGATGTCTGGATTCAACCCGATCCCGAGAACGCCGGACGCGTCTGGGCCGCGTTGCTCGAATTCGGTGCGCCCATCACGGCGCTCGGCCTTTCGGAGGCTGACCTGGCGGCGCCGGACATGGTGTTCCAGTTGGGAACACCGCCCCGGCGCATCGACATCCTGACATCGATTACCGGCGTGCGCTTCGAGCAGGCGTGGCCGGAGAGACGCGTGCACCGCATCGAGGCGCTGGACCTCCCGTTCCTCGGAC
This sequence comes from Vicinamibacterales bacterium, assembly GCA_965220695.1. Classification (GTDB taxonomy): domain Bacteria; phylum Acidobacteriota; class Vicinamibacteria; order Vicinamibacterales; family UBA8438; genus UBA9620. The sequence goes on from OZ244838.1 coordinate 4,547,684, forward strand.
GATCGGCGTTGCTCGACAACAAGCGCGCCACGGGACGAGCGAAGGACCGCGCCGACGTGGAAACCCTGGAGCAGCCGGAGGACGCTGGACCATGACCGGCCTGATCAACTGGTTCGCCCGTAATCCCGTCGCGGCCAACCTGCTGATGGTCTTCCTGATCGTCAGCGGCCTGATCGCCTCCTTCACCGTCAAGGAGGAGGTGTTCCCCGAGTTCTCGCTGGACATGGTCACCATCGAGGTGCCCTACCTCGGTGCAGCCCCGGAGGAGGTCGAGTCGGGGGTCTGCGTGCGGATAGAGGAAGCGATCCAGGGCATTGACGGCATCAAGCAGATCACCTCGACGGCGTCCGAGGGCATGGGGTCCGTCCAGATCGAACTGGAGCTCGGCGCCGACGCCCGCAAGGTGGTCGACGACATCAAGAGCAACGTCGACGCGATCACGACCTTCCCGATCGAGACCGAGAAGCCGATCGTGCGCGAGCTGACGACGCGGCAGCAGGTGATCGACGTCGCGGTGTCGGGGCCGGCCGACGAGCTGACGCTCAAGCGGGTCGCCGAGCGCGTCCGGGACGACCTGACCGCCCTGCCGGAGGTGACGCAGGCCGAGGTGACCGGTGCGCGTCCGTACGAGATCAGCATCGAAGTGTCCGAGACGGCATTGCGCCGGCACGGGCTGCGGTTCGACGATGTCGCCGACGCGGTGCGGCGCTCGTCGCTCGACCTGCCCGGGGGTACTGTGCGGGCCGAGAGCGGCGAGATCCTGCTGCGCACGATCGGGCAGGCGTATGAACGGCAGGACTACGAGGCGCTGGTGCTCCTGACCCGGCCCGACGGCACCCGGCTGCGGCTGGACGACGTCGCCACCGTGGTGGACGGGTTCGCCGAAACGGACGAGTCGGCCAGGTTCGATGTCGAGCCGGCGGTGCTGGTGTCGGTCTATCGCACCGGCGATCAGCGCGTGCTCGAGATCGCGGAGGCCGTCGTGCAGTATGTCGACCGTGCCCGGAGCACGATGCCGGCCGGGCTCACGCTCACCGTCTGGCAGAATCAGGCCGAGATCCTCGACTCCCGCCTGTCGCTGCTGATCCGCAACGGTCTGACCGGATTCGTGCTGGTGTTCGTCTCGCTGGCGCTGTTTCTCGACCTGCGGCTGGCGTTCTGGACGAGCCTGGGCATACCCATCTCGTTCCTCGGCGCGATCTGGCTGATGCCGGTGTTCGACGTGTCGATCAACGTGATGTCGCTGTTCGCGTTCATTCTGGTGCTGGGCATCGTGGTCGACGACGCGATCGTCGTGGGCGAGAATATCCATACCCACCAGCAACGCCACGGGCAGGGTCTGAAAGGCGCCATCGAGGGTGCGATCGAGATCTCGACCCCGATCGTCTTCGCCGTGCTCACGACCGTGGCCGCGTTCATGCCGATGCTGTTCGTGCCGGGTCCGATGGGCAAGGTGTTCCGGGTGATCCCGTTCATCGTCATCCCCTGTCTGCTGTTCTCGCTCGTCGAGTCGCTCGCGATCCTGCCGGCCCATCTCTCGCACCTGTCGAGGCGCCGCCGTGAGGGCCCGTGGCGCAAATTCCAGGGGCTGTTCACCAAGGGACTGGCCTGGATCACCCGGCACGCGTATCAGCCGGCGCTCGAGTTCGCGATTCACTGGCGGTACCTGACCGCCGCGGTCGGGGCGGCGATGCTTGTCCTGACGGGAGGGCTGGTCCTCGGCGGCTACACCAGCTTTCTGTTCTTTCCCTCGATCGAAGCCGACTTCATGCGGGCCTCGGTGACCCTGCCGCAGGGCGCTCCGGTGGACTCGACGTCCGCGGCGCTGGCGCGGGTCGAAGCGGGCGCCGAGCGACTCAGACGCGCCGTGCTGGACGAGACCGGTCAGGATGTCTTCCGGCACACCTTCTCGGCCGTGGGGAGCCAGGACGCCGGGGGCGGACCGATGGGCAACATGGGCTCGCCGTCCGGTTCGAACATCGGTCAGGTGACGATCGAGCTGGTCCCCGCCGAAGATCGTTCGATCAACAGCGACACGCTCGGGCGCCGGTGGCGCGAGATGACCGGCTCCATTCCGGAGGCGATCGATACCAACTTCACCGCAACCATCATGGACGCCGGTGAGGACCTGAACGTCCAGTTGACGGGACCTGACGTCGGGGTGCTGCGCGAGGCGGCGCAGGCGGTGCGGGGCCGGCTCACCGAGTTCGCGGGAGTCTACGAGATTACGGACACCTTCCGCGACGGCAAGCGCGAGATGCGCCTGGGCATCAAGCCGTCGGCCGAGACCCTCGGTCTCAGTCTGCAGGATCTCGGCCGGCAGGTCAGGCAGGCGTTCTACGGCGAAGAGGCGCAGCGAATCCAGCGCGGCCGTGACGATGTGCGCGTCCTGGTCCGCTATCCGCAAACGGAGCGGCGGTCGCTCGGCGACCTGGAGAACATGCGGATCCGCACGCCGACCGGCGCAGAGGTGCCGTTCGGCGACGTGGCCGTCGTCGAGACCGGCCGCGGCTTCTCGTCGGTGCGGCGCGTCGATCGCAACCGCGCCGTCAGCGTGACCGCGTCGGTCGACCCGACCGCGACCTCGAGCGGCGCCGTCACCGCCGAGCTGGAAAGCACGATCCTGCCCGAAGTGCTCGCCGCGTTCCCTGGCGTGACCTATTCCTTCGAAGGGATGCAGGCCCAGCAGGCGGATTCGATCGGAGGCCTCGCCCGCGGCTTCGCGCTGGCCCTGCTGCTGATTTACGCCCTGCTCGCGGTGCCGCTCAGGTCCTACGTGCAGCCGTTGATCGTGATGGGGGCGATTCCGTTCGGGCTGATCGGCGCCATCTGGGGCCACATCGTGATGGGACTCGACGTGACGTTGATCTCGATGTTCGGCTTGGTGGCGCTGACCGGAGTGGTCGTGAACGACAGCCTCGTGATGGTCGACTTCATCAACCGCAAGCGTGCGCGGAACGCCGATCTGCAGAGTGCGGTGCGCGAAGCGGGAGTCGCCAGGTTCCGCCCCATCATGCTGACGTCGTTGACGACCTTCGCCGGGCTGGCGCCGCTGATGTTCAACCGCAGCTTTCAAGCCGCGTTTCTCGTGCCGATGGCGGTCTCGCTGGCGTTCGGCGTGGTGTTCGCGACCTTCATCACGCTGGCGCTGGTGCCCACGGCCTATCTGATTCTCGACGACATCGGCCGCGCGCTGAAGCGGCTCGTGAGCGGGACGCCCGAGGCGCCCGCCGCCCCGCTCGCGACGTTCGATACACCCTGATCCCTGGCAGCCCGTGTGGGCCGGTCACCCGTCGTGAGCATCCCGCGCCGGCCGCGGGCAGGGGCGATCGTTACCGCGGATTGTCCGGCATCGCGCAGGCGAAATTCGCGGCGTCGTCGGTACTGCCGGCGCCGTTCCAGCGCGCGACCTGCGGATACGGACAGAGCGGGCGGGTGCGCACGACCTCGCCGCCCTCCAGCTTCGACGCGATGAGCCGTTCCGGCGCGGCATCCTGCTCGACCCATTGCTCGAGCGCCGTCAGGGCGTCGAACCGGTCCGGACCGGGACCACCCCGGCAATGTCCCATGCCCGGCACCATGAACAGCCGGAAGAACTCCCGGGTGGCGGCCAGCGCCTCCTCCGGCGTCCTGCCGTCGCCGATCACAGACATCGCCTCTTCGTAGTAGTCGATGGTGCCGATCGGCGAGATGTCGGCGTCGCTCCAGCCGTGGTAGACCAGCAGCTTGCCGCCGTTGTCACGCAACGGCCGCAGATCGGGGTCGTTGGCGTCCAGCGCCGCGCCCACTTTGGCCAGCGCGATCGGCAGATCGCGCTCATAGTCCCAGGTGCGGAAGTCCCAGTCCGGGTCGTCGAAGACCATGTTTTTCATGAAACCGTCCGCCGCCCGCCAGTGCGTGCCGGTGAACGCCTCGCGGCCGGTGACCCAGCTCGACCAGCCGCCCGGACCCGCCTCGCCTCCGGGCACGAGCCCCGGGTAGAGCACATCACCCGCGGCGTTCGTCGGACCGGTCCAGATGTCCCTGACCGCCTGCACCTGCGCGGAGGTGAAACAGGCGGCGTCGGTCATGCCCGGCGCGCAGGCCAGCGTTCCGGGGTCGAAGTCGCAGTTGCGCGGGTCGTCGAGCACGCCGTCCTCGATGCCGTCGATCGCGTCACAGGCGGCCGTGACGGCGGCGCCCAGCACCGCGGCCTTGTCCGGCGGGATGTAGCTGTCGGGGTTGTCGAGCGTCGCCAGCGCATACCAGAGATGCGCGCTCGCGTAGAAGCTGGTCCAGTTGTGTGCCGGGTTCCCAACGACCAGACCGTCGAAGTCGTCCGGATACCGCTGCGCCTCCATCATCCCCTGCTGCCCCCCTTTCGAGCAGCCGACGTAGTAGGCGTAGTCGGGTGCATCCCCGTAGAACGCCGCCGTGATCGCCTTGCCATGGACAGCGGTCAGATGGATCGACCGGTGCCCGAAGTCTTCCACGAGGTCGGGGCGGCCGAGCGCCCAACTGGCGTCGAACCCGTCCGTCCCAGGCCGCACGTGCCCGGTGTCGGTGCTCGCCGCGGCGTACCCGCGCTCCAAGGCCCCCGCCATCGCCGCGTAGCTGATGACCCCGGCCATGCCGCCATTGCCCGACGTGTGGAACTTGCCGTTCCAGTCGTCCGCCGGCAGCCAGACCTCGAAGTTGACCGCCGGATCGGTGGTGGCGGCCACCCGGCAGAACGCCGGCAGCTCCAGCGGCCGGCCGGCGCCGGGGGGCGTGAACGGCCCGGCGGGAACCGCCTCGGCCAGCGTGATCGCCGTCTCCGGCAGCGCGAGCGCCGCGAGGTCGGCGCAGGCCATCGGCGAACCGGCATCGGCGCCGGTCTCCGTCGCTGCCCCGCCGGTCCCGCACGCCGCAACCACCGCCGCCGTCAGCGCCGCAAGCGCGCACCCGAGCAGCGTCTTCCACCGAATATCGTTGCTGTTCTGCATGCCGCTCATCCTAATACGCCCGCCCGGCCGCCAGCAACGCGGCAGCCACCGTTTCAACGTGTCTCGGTCGGTCGGGTGCAATCGGCAGCACCTGGTTGTCTGTATGCACCAGACAGTACCAGGATTCGCTGATGAGTACTAGCAGCCCGTGGCAAAAGCCCCGCTGCATTCGATCGACGCTGCATCCCACTGATCTGCGTTGTTCATCGGTCGAATACTACCGGTATTCTCCCTCTTCTCGCCTTGCTCACCGGGCGCATCGCCGATCTCGGTGCAACGCGGGGTTTCACCACGGGCTGCTAGGTTACGAACGGAACACTAGCGAGGGTTGTCGGCCGGCCGCGCCGAGATCACCAAACGGAGAGCACGGTTCACGGATTCCGATGTGTCGAAGACCGCGGCGACGTCGGGTTCCAGGGTGACGGCGACGACCGTGCCGCTCATCTCGGAGGCGAATCGGTTCGGGCGACTCCGCGAGTAGTCCAGGTGGTACTCTGACCGCAGATCGTCGGATGTGTCAGTGGTCGACGAGGCCTTGTTCGTAGTCATGTCGTTCCCGTTTCGTGGTACGGCGGGCGCTGATGATCCGAACCTTGCGGCTGCGCTCCGTGAAACTCACGATCAGCAGCCGTTGTCGCGTAGAGTGTCCGACGATTATCTCCCGTGATTCGTCTGCCGAGTGGCCGGGGTCATCGAAGATCCGCGCCAGCGGATCGGCGAAGACCGTCAACGCTTCCTCGAAGCCGACACCATGCTTCCTGAAGTTGGCCTCAGCCTTCGAAACCTGCCACTCGAAGCCTACTCCCACCGTGGAACCCGAGCGTATCACGATGTCTTCCTGCTGCCGATGATCTGATCCAATGGCACTCCAACCGTCTATCCGGATCGAAGGGGGCCTGCTCGGTCCGGACCTCATCAATCGACAGCCTGATGGGCGCCGCGCCGGACACGCCGGAGGGCGACGAACTCGATGTCCTTGTCAGCCTCGTAGAAGCGTACGAAGCGGAGCGCTGGCCGATCAAGGCGCCGAGGCTGACGGTCAGCGGGCGGAGGGCGGCGGTGGGTCGTAGGTGAGCTCGACGTAGCCGTCGCGCGGGGTCCACTGCACGCGGCGCGCTGGGAGGTCCGAGTCGTCGTCGCTCTTGCTCACGTACACCAGGATCTCGTCGTAGTCCGCCTTGATGGGCTCGATCAGCGTACGGGCGATTGTCCCGGTCCGGGACGGGTCGTCGGCGTCGACCTCGATGACGAATGTGCCTCGCGCGGTCGCCATGTTCCGAATCTGCCAGCCCTCGTTGACCAGCAGCGGGTCGGCCGTCGGATCGGATGCGTCGTTTCCGACGGCTTCGGCGCCGCCAACGGCATTCGCGGCAGTCGGGCCGGGGTCCGGACCGCCGCCCGCGGGCTCACGGCGAACCGCCCAGTTGAGCGCCAGCAGGGCGACGGCGCACCCGGCGAGTCCGAGGCGGAACGGCATTGCCAGAGTGAAGCCGGTCATGAATCCGGTTCGTGCGGCTGTTTCGATGCGGCAGAATAGCATGGATGTACGATTGAACCTTTGGCGGACGCCGAACGTCCACACAGCGGGAGGAGTGCAATCAATGACGAAACTTGCATCACGGAATTGCGGCCTGGCGGTCGTCATGCTGTCGGCGGCGGCGCTGCTGGTTCCGGCGGCGCACGCCCAGACGCTCGAGGACATCATCAACAACAGTCTCGAGGCAGCGGGGGGACGGGCGGCGATCGAGGCCATCACGAGTGTGCGTCAGTCGGGTACGTTCACCATGGGTACGGGGTACGGCGATCTGGACGGCGACATCGAAGTGGTCACCATTCCGAACCAGAAGGTCTACCAGGCGCTCGAGAGCGACCTGTTCGAGCAGTTCAGCGGATGGAATGGCGTCTCGGGTTGGCAGTCGGACACCGCGCAAGGCCTGATCGACCTCGAGGGCGACCAGGCCGCGAGCCTGGCCGCGCAGACCGCGCTGCACCCGTTCATTGCCTATGGACGCCCCGAGTTCGGCGTCACGGAGTTTCAGAAGCTCGACGATGCCGACATCGGCGGACGGGCGCATCATGTCGTCCGCATCGGGGGGACGGGATTGGACTTCGACATTTTCGTCGACGCAGAGACCTGGTTGATCTCGCGGCTGCAGTTCGACACGATGGTGCCGCAAATGGGAGAGATCACCATCACCGCCAACACGTCAGGATACGAAGAGCACAACGGCGTGATGCTGGCGTCGATCAATTCCCTCGTGCTGCCCGCGGTGGTCACGATCGACATGCAGTACACCACGACCGAGATCGATGTCGAGGTGGATCACTCCATCTTCGAGAAGCCGTGAGGCCTGGACGCGAGCCCGGATAGCGACGGGCGACTGGCGGGCGCCGGTGGCCGGGGGCGGTCAGGCGCGGCGGCGCCGGGGCGGGTGCGTCACAGGTGCAGATTGCCGCGTCCCGGTCCGACGAACGAGTACAGCGTCATGCCGGCGGCCGAGGCCATGTCCACGGCGAGACTCGACGCGGCGCCGACCGAGACCATCACCGGAATCGCCGCCTTCAGCGCCTTTTGCACCAGTTCGAACCCGGCGCGGCCGCTGACCACCAGAATGTGGCCGGCCAGCGACGTCGCGCCGTCGAGCACCGCACGGCCGATGACCTTGTCGACGGCGTTGTGCCGGCCGATGTCTTCCCGCACCACCAGCAGCTCTCCATCGAGGGTGAACAACCCGGCGGCGTGAATGCCGCCGGTGGCGGCGAAGAGGGTCTGGTGCGGCCGCATCCGATCGGGCAGTTGGGCCAGCAGGTCGGTCTCCACGCCCACCTCGGCGATGCCCGGCAGGGCCTGGTCGAGATCCTCGAGCCGTTCCTTGCCGCATACCCCGCAGGCCGCGGTTGCGCGGAAATCGCGTTGCGCCTTCTCGACGCTGGACCGGTCCGTCATGGGCTGCAACGTCACCAGCACGCGGTCGCCGGCGCTGACGTGACCCGCCGCCAGCGCCTCGGGAGACGGTCGTGCAGGTCCTGCCTCGGAGTGCAGGGAGACCAGTTGATCGCGGCCGGCGACGACGCCCTCACTGAACAGGAACCCGGCAGCCAGTTCGTCGTCGTGCCCCGGGGTCCGCATGGTGATGACGAGCGGGCTGCCGTCCACCCGGATTTCCAGCGGCGCCTCGACCGCAACCACGTCAAACACGACCTGCTGGTCCGCCCGGCGGACCGACACGCGGCGGACACCTGAAGGAGTATTGAGACTCGTGCTGTCGGTCATCTGTGTGATTCTATTCCGCACCGGTGGGATGGACCACCGGCGGACGCGTCGGACAGACGTAATGCCGCGTTCGCGAGCATCACTGCGCACGGGTGACACGGCCGATTCCTGTGCTAAGGTAGCGCTGAGATGTCGATATCCCGGCGCACCTTTCTGAAGGCGTCCGTCGGCGGCGTCGTGGGCGTCAGCGCGCTCGGCTTCGATTTGCAGCCGGCCTACGCGGCGGTGCGCCAGCTCAAGATCCGCAATGCGCGCGAGTACAAGACGGTCTGCCCCTACTGCGCCGTCGGATGCGGCACCATCGCCTACACCCACGGCAGCGGCGGGCTGAACACCACCAACACGGTCATTCACGTCGAAGGCGATCCCGACAACCCCATCAACGGCGGCACGCTCTGCCCGAAGGGCGCGTCACAGATGCAGCTCGCCATCAGTCCGCGGCTGCGCAAGAGCCCGATGTTCCGCGAGGCGGGCGCCAGCGAGTGGCGCGAGGTCGACTGGGACTTCGCCATGGACTGGTTCGCGCGCAAGTTCAAGGCCTCGCGCGACGCCACCTTCGTCGAGCAGGACAGCCAGGGCCGCACCGTCAACCGCTGCAACGGCATCGCCTGGGTCGGCAGTGCGACGGTCGCCAACGAGGACGCGTATCTCATCACCAAGACGATGCGCGCCATGGGGCTGACCTACATCGACCATCAGGCCCGCATATGACACAGCCCCACGGTGGCCAGTCTGGCCGCCACGTTCGGTCGCGGGGCGATGACCAACCACTGGAAGGACATCAAGAACGCCGACGTCGTCCTCGTGATGGGCGCCAACCCGGCCGAGAATCACCCCTGCGGGTTCAAATGGGCGCTCGAGGCGCGTGACGAGAACAAAGCGACGCTGGTCACGATCGATCCGCGGTTCACCCGCACCTCGGCGGTCGCCGACAAACACCTGCAGATCCGTCCGGGGTCCGACATCGCGGTGCTCGGCGGGCTGATCCGGCATATCCTGACCAACGACCTGCATCACGCCGACTACGTGCGGGAGCATACCAACGCGCCGTTCCTGGTCAGCGGCGAGTTCGGGTTCGAGGACGGGCTGTTTTCGGGGTTCGACGAGGCGGCCAGCGCCTACGACAAGACGTCATGGGGCTATCAGCGCGGCGCGGACGGCTATGTGCGCCGCGACGCGACGCTTGAAGACCCGCGCTGCGTCTTCCAGCTTCTGAAACAGCACTACGACCGCTACACCCCGGAGGTCGTCGCGCAGATCGCCGGCTGTTCCGAGGAAAAATTCCTCGAGATGGCCGAGATCGTCTGTTCGACCGGGCGGGCCGAGCGGGTCGGCACGATCATGTACGCGGTCGGCTGGACGATGCACACCGTCGGCAGCCAGATCATCCGCACCGCGGCGATCCTGCAGTTGCTGCTGGGCAACATCGGCCGGCCGGGCGGCGGCATCAACGCGTTGCGCGGGCATGCCAACGTGCAGGGGGCGACCGACCACGCCATCGTCGCCGGCATCCTGCCGGGCTATCTGAAGGTGCCGACCCCCGAGCAGGCCACGCTCCAGGACCATCTCGCGGACTCCACCCCGCGGGCGCTGGTTCCCGACACCGTGAACTACTGGGGGAACTATCCGAAGTTCCTCGTCTCGCAGCTCAAGGCCTGGTTCGGGGACCACGCGACCGCCGACAACGAGTTCGGCTACCAGTACCTGGGCAAGCAGGACGGCGACGCCACCTGGTTGTCGATCTGGGACGAAGCACGCCAGGGACGGCTGGAAGGGTTCGTGTCGCTCGGGTTCAACCCGTTGCTGGCCGGTCCCGACGTGCCGCGGTTGCTCGAGTCGATGGCGCGGTTGAAGTGGAAAGTGGTGATCGACCCGTTCATGCTCGACAGCGCCGAGTTCTGGCGCGCGCCGGGGATGAACCCGGCCGAGGTCGACACCGAGGTGCTGTATCTGCCGACCACCCACTGGATCGAGCGGGACGGCTCGTTCACCAACAGCGGCCGCTGGGCGCAGTGGAAGGAGAAGGCAATCGACCCGCCTGACGGCGTGCGGTCGGACACCTACGTGCTCTCGGAGCTGTTCTGGCGGGTGAAGGAGCTATATCAACAGGAGGGCGACGACGCGGTCTACAACGCGCCGATCCAGCACCTGGCCTGGGACTATCTGAACCCGCGCGAGCCGACGCTGGTCGAGCTGGCGAAGGAGATCAACGGGTACAACCGGGAGACCGGCGAGTTGCTATCGTCGTTCGGGCAGCTTGCCGCTGACGGCAGCACGTCGTCCGGCAACTGGATCTATACCGGCAGCTTCACCGAAGCGGGCAACATCATGGCGCGGCGGGGGACCGCCGACCCGACCGGTCTCGGCATGCATCACGACTGGGCGTTCAGTTGGCCGCTGAACCGCCGCGTGCTCTATAACCGGGCCTCGGCCGACGCCGATGGCCGGCCCTGGGACCCGTCACGCGCCGGGATCGCCTGGAACGGCCGCGAGTGGATCGGCGACGTGCCGGACTACGGGCGCACGACGCCGCCGGGCGGCGCCGGGGCGTTCATCATGACCGAGGAGGGCGTGGCGCGGCTGTTCAGCAGCCACCTGGCGGACGGTCCGCTGTCGGAACACTATGAGCCGGTCGAAAGCCCGACGACGAACACGCTGCACGATGCGGTGCCGGTGAATCCCGTCATCAACTGGTACGACGGCGTGCGCGACACGCTGGCGACCGACGGCGACGATTTTCCGTATGCCTGCACGGTCTACCGCGTGGTGGAGCACGAGCACTTCGTCACCCGCAACGTGCCGCTGCTGGTCGAGGCGATGCCCGACTTCTTCGTCGAGATCCCCGAGGGGCTGGCGGCCGAGAAGGGGATCGAGAACGGTGGGCGCGCGCGCGTCTGGTCGAAGCGCGGCGAGGTCGAAGGGGTGGCCATCGTCACCAAGCGGATCAAGCCGTTGACGGTCAACGGCCGCACCGTCTGGACCGTCGGCATCCCGGTGCACTGGGGCTTCGTCGGCATCACCCAGGGCTCGATGGCGAACCTGCTGACGCCGTATATCGGCGACGCGAACACCCGCTGCCCCGAGTTCAAGGCGTTCCTCGTCAACGTCGAGCGCTCCGAGCCGCGCACGACCTGAGAGCAGTCTGCATCCTCATGCCTGACAACCTGTCCATCAAGCGCATCTCGGCCACACCGAGCGCACTGATTCCGCTGAACTCGCTGCGCTCGGGCGGGCCGGTCTATTCGAAGCTGGTCGACATCTCGAAGTGCATCGGCTGCAAGGGGTGCGAGGTGGCCTGCAAGGAATGGAACGACCTGAAGGTCGAGCAGACCACCAACTTCGGCAGCTTCCAGAGCCACAAGGACCTCTCGTCGAACACCTGGCTGCTGATGCGGTTCAACGAGGTGGAGATCGGCGACGACCTGAGCTGGATGATCAAGAAGGACGCCTGCCTGCACTGCGAGGAGCCGGGCTGTCTGTTCGCCTGCCCCGCGCCGGGCGCCATCGTCCAGTATCAGAACGGCATCGTCGACTTCAATCAGGACAACTGCATCGGGTGCCAGTACTGCGTCTCCGGTTGTCCGTTCGACATTCCGCGGTTCGACAAGGAGACGAAGACGGTCGCCAAGTGCAACATGTGCATCGACCGGGTCGAGGCGGGGCTCGAGCCGGCCTGTGTGAAGACCTGTCCGACCAACGCCATCGAGTGGGGGATCAAGGACGACATGCTCGCACAGGCGGACAAGAAGGTCGAACGCCTGCGGGAGCGGGGGTACGAGCACGCCGCGGTCTACAATCCGGGCGGCGTCGGCGGCACGCACATGATGTATGTCGTGCCGCACGGCGACCGGTTGGACGACTACAGCCTGCCGGCGCATCCCACCGCCAGTCCCGGTCAGCTCCAGGGGCTGAACGTGTTGCAACGCGCCGGCTCGTATCTGCTCGGCCTCGGGTTCATCTCGGCGCTGGTCCACTTCCTGGCCGTCGGCCCGGAACACCCGGACGAGATCGCCTGACGCACGCCGCACGCCGATGAGCACCCCGTTTCTGCACCGGTTCACCTTCCTCGAACGCCTCGTCCACTGGGTGGTCGGGGTCACGTTCGTGCTGCTGCTGCTGACCGGGCTCGCCTTCTCGTACCCGTCCCTGTTCTGGCTGACGACCCTGCTGGGCGGCGGACCGGCCGCACGGGTGCTGCACCCGCAGATCGGGGCGCTGTTCGGTGTCGGGATCGCCTTCATGTTCGTGCTGTGGGTGCGTGACATGTTTCTCGATCGGCTTGATCGGCAGTGGCTGGGCGCCATCCGGCACTACGCGGCGCATGACCGCGACAAGGTGCCGCCGGCCGGGAAGTACAACGCCGGGCAGAAGCTGTTCTTCTGGGTGCAGAGCCTGCTCGGCGTCGTCTTCGTGGCGACCGGGCTGCCGCTGTGGTTCGCCGAATCCTTCGGTCCCGAGCTGCTCAACACCGCACGGTTGCTGCACTACGCGGCCACGCTCGGCGGCGGGCTGTTCCTGATCGTGCACGTTTACCTGGGGACGGTGGCCTATCCGGGCACCGCGCGGGGCATGATCGACGGCAAGGTCACCCCCGCCTGGGCCCGGTTGCACCACCCACGCTGGTCGGGCGAGCGGGCCGACCATTGAGATTGACGCGGCGGCCGGCGGTTGATCCGCGCTGGGCGCCACGGGCCCGGCGCGCGCGCACGCTGATCGCGGAACGTCCCCATTCGGCGCCGCTGCTCCGCTTCTACCTGGCCCTGCTCGAGCTCCAGACCGCAGTCTGCGCACCACTCGACGCCGCCCGCTGGTTGCCGGCGGTCGCAGCCCCGGACGCGGCCGGAACCCCGCGTCTGCGGCTCGAACGCCTGCCCGTCCCCGAGCTGTCGACCGGGTTCGCGGCGTTCTGCCGGAGGATGCCGGACAGCGCACCTGCGCCGGTCGCCCAGGCGGCGCAGGCGCTGGCCGGGGCCGGGGCGCAGACACGGTCGGACCTTTTGCTGGCGCTGCTGACCGGCGCCGAGGTTGACGCCGCCGCCGCCGGCGCGCTGGGGTGCGCGCCGGCGGCGCTGGCGTTCCTGCCGCGCGGATTCCTGTCACCGCTCGTTGAAGCGCTCTCCCTGCTGGCGCCGGCGGACGGGGCGCCCCGCTCTCCCTGTTGTCCCCGCTGCGGGTGGCCGCCGCAGGTCTCGCGGCTGGCGGACGAGCCGGACACCCAGGGTATTCGGCATCTCATCTGTTCGTTCTGCGCCGCTCCGTGGACGTTTCCGCGATCCTCCTGCCCCGCCTGCGAAGCAGCGGGGGAGGACGGGTTGGATCTTCATGTGGACGAGGAACTGTCGCACGTGCGGGTGGAGGCCTGTCGGACCTGCCGGCGCTATCTCAAGTCGGTCGACTTGCGGATCGTCGGCGTGGCGGAGCCCCTGGTGGAGGATCTGGCGACCCCGGAGCTGGATCTATGGGCAGTGGAGCAGGGGCTGGAGAAGATTACCCCGAACCTGTTGGGGTTGTAGGAGCCGGACGGTCGCTGTCGTCGCTACTTCCGGGCCATCCGCCACAAGGCCCACACACCCACCAGGCCCAGCAGCGCCGCGGCCGCGAGCGCCACGAATAACAGCCCTGCGATGCTCATGACGACCGTTCGACGTCCTCGTCCTCCACCACGACGGCTGTCCCGTAGGCCAGCAGCTCGGCCGCCGCGCCCATGATCATCGAGGTCGAGAAACGCAACGAGATGATGGCGTTCGCCCCCAGACCGTGCGCCTCCTCCACCATCCGGTCGAGCGCCTGCTCACGCGATTCGGCCAGCAGTTTGGTGTACTCGGAGACTTCGCCTCCCACGATGTTGCGGAAGACCGCCATGATGTCCTTGCCGATGTGACGGGCGCGGATGGTATTGCCGCGGACCAGGCCGAGGGTGCGGACGATCCGCTTGCCCGTGACGCGGTTGGTTGTCACGATGATCACTTGTGCACCTCGCGGTAGCGGTCGGTCGTCATCGCCTTCCGGCGATCGAGCAGTGCGCTGAGGAATAATAGTCCTATTCCCGACACGCCGCCTACGAGAATGAGACGCTCGATTAGATTCTCCGCCTCCTGCAGTCCCTCCCAGATGCCATAACCGACCACGACGACGATCCAGGCGACGACGATCGGCCATCCCAGCCCCCGCAGCATCCGGCTGGCGCCGGTTCTCGGAGCTTCGGACCACTCATGGTCCCGCGGCAGGTCGAAGGTGGATGACATGGTGGCGTCCCGCACCGCCGCCAGCTCGTCCACCAGCGCGCGACACGTGGCGCAGTCTTCCAGATGCAGGCGCACGCGCTGTGCGTCTCCCTGCGCGAGCGCACCGTCGACATGCCCGGACAGCAACTCCTCATCGAACGTCCGTCCACAGTTGTCAGACATGACGCCCTCCTTCTTCCAGTCTTGCGCGCAGCAGGCGCCGCGCGCCGTGCAGCCGCGACATCACGGTGCCGATCGGAATCGCCAGCACCTGTGCGATTTCGCGGTAGGCCAGGTCATGAAAGTCGCGCAGCACGATGATCTCGCGTTTCTCGGTGGGTAACGTCGCCAGCGCGCGCCAGACCCGCTCGCGCAACTGCTGGCGGCGCAGATCGACTTCCGGGTTCGCCGCCGGATCCGCCAATTGGCGTATCAGGCTCTCCGCCTCGGGCGCCCAGTCGCCCGGTCGCCGCTGCCGCTGGCGCCACAGGTCACGCACCTGGTTGCGGACAATCGTGAACAGCCACGGTTGCACGCGGCGCTCGGCATCGAAGGTGTCCAGCGTCATGAAGAAGCGCAGCATGGCGTCCTGCGCGACGTCCAGCGCATCTTCTCGATTGCCCAGCAATTGCAGCGCGAGCAGGTAGGCAGGCTGGCGGTGCCGGATGGCCAGGGTCTCACGCGCCCCCTCGTGTCCGGCCCGGGCCTGCACGACCAACACCTGGTCCGACTCCATGTCCGCTACCACGGCGCCGCTCGGAAACGCCGCCGGCGCCTGTGGTTCGACCATGATCTCGTTCACACTCCCTCTTACGAACCGGTGGGTCGATTATTCGTCTGAAGCGCGGCCTTCCTGTCAGCGCGCTGTATGACTCATGATTGCACGGGAATTGGGCCGCAAGGCTGTCGTGGCGGGGGGCGCCGTCCCGATAAGCTCTCGTGATGCTCTGGTTCTTCAATGGCGCCGCCGGGGCGCCGCGTTTCGTCGGTGTCCATTGCGACCAGGGGCCGCAGGCGTACGAACTGGTGGTCCTGTATCCTGACGGTTCCAAGGAGACCGAGCGCTTCGCGGATCAGCACGAACTGCTGGACGCCGCCAAGGCGCTGGGCAAGGATCTGAGCAGCCTCGGTTGGGAGCCGTGCCCGACCGCCGCCGCCGTCGACCACCGCGAGAGCTGACCTGAGCGCCCGAACCTGACGCCGGGCAGGCCACGCGCCGGTCCGGATGCAGTGAGGTCGACCATTGAACGTATTTCTGATCGACGGCACGTACGAGCTGTTTCGACACTTCTACGCTCTCCCCTCCGCAACCGATGTCGATGGGCGGGAGGTGGGCGCAGTGCGCGGAGTCGTCGGATCCGTTCTGGGCATGCTGGAGGAGGACGTCACCCATCTGGGAGTGGCGACCGACCATGTCGTCGAATCGTTTCGTAACGCGTTGTGGCCGGGCTACAAGACCGGCGAGGGCATCGACCCGGCGCTCCTCGCCCAGTTCCCGCTGCTGGAGGAGGCGCTCGAAGCGTTGGGTGTCTGCGTCTGGCCGATGACGGACCTCGAAGCTGACGACGGGCTGGCCTCCGCCGCGGCCAGGGCCGTCGAGGACGCGCGGGTTGAACAGGTGTTCATCTGCACGCCCGACAAGGACCTCGCCCAGTGCGTCGTCGCCCGGCGGGTCGTCCAGTTCGACCGGCGTGCAGGCGTGTTGCGGGACGCCGACGGTGTTGTGGCGAAGTTCGGTGTCCCACCGGCGTCGATTCCCGACTATCTTGCCCTCGTGGGTGATACCTCCGACGGGTTTCCGGGGCTTCGGGGCTGGGGGGCCAAGTCGGCGGCGGCCGTGCTCGGCCGATATGGCCACCTGGAAGCGATTCCCGACGATGCCTCGGCCTGGGACGTGCCGGTGCGGGGCGCGGCGCGTCTGGCGAAGGAACTGGCGGCGCACCGCGATCTGGCCGCGCAGTTTCGCGACCTGGCCACCCTGCGCACGACGGCGCACCTGTTCGAGTCGGTCGATGCGCTGCGCTGGGCTGGTCCGCGTCCGGCCTTCTTCGATTTGTGCGCGCGCCTCAACACACCGGGATTCCTCAAGCGCGCCCAGGCGGCCCAGGGCCGAACCCCGCATCGCACCGACAACCGGTCGTAACACTGCGGCGCGTGCCGCGGACTGCCCGGTTCTGAGACGTCGCTGACGATGGTGCGGGCCGGATCAAGGTAGGATGTTGCACGGACGATGACACGCAGACTACCCGCCTGGGCTCGAGAGTTGCTCGAACGCAATCCGGATGCGGCGCCGCCGACGGCCGAAGAACCGGTGCCGGCGTGGCTCGAGGCCGAGCTGGCCCGGGTGCCGTTGTGGGCGCGTATCCGGCACACCGGCGAGATCAGACAGCGGCATCCCTATCTGCTCATCGAGGATGCTCGCGCGCAGCCCGAGTTGATGCGGCAGGTGATCGAGCTGCGGCCCGAACTGGCCGCCCTGGCGCAACGACTGATCGATCAGGGCATCCGGCATGTCGTGTTCACCGGGTGTGGTTCCGCGTTTCACGGCGCCCAGTTCGGGTCGTTCCTGTTCCGTCAATGGACCGGGTGGACCACCGAGAGTCACGACTCGCTGGAGTTCACCCATCACTGGACCCAGGCGCATGAACCGACCGCGCTCATCCTGCAGTCGGCCACCGGCGCCAGCGCCGAAACACTGGATGCAGCTCGCCACGCCTCCGATCTCGGCGTGCTCACGCTGGCGATCACGAACACCGTGGACAGCGCGCTGCAATCGCTCTGCGACGACAGCATCTGTTTCCCGACCGAACAGCGGTGCGGTCCCGATGTGTCCGTGCTGACCACGCGGATGATGCTGCTGTACCTGCTGGGCCTCGAGATTGGCCTGGCCACCGGCGTGATCGATGTGTACGACGGCAGCGAGCTCGGCGAGGCCATCGCACACCTGCCGGATGCCGCCGCGCAATTCCTGCAGGAAGAAGACCTGAACGTCTCGCAGATCGCCAACGCGCTCGAGGACCAGCAGGCGCTGTTTCTGGTCGGCGGCGGACCGAACTGGTTCTCCGCCCTCGAGGGGGCGCTCAAGGTGGAGGAAGAGAGCAGCCTGCTCTGCAAGGCCTATCGTCCCGCCGAGTACGCCCACAATGCCATTCCCGTGCTGTCGGAGACGATCGCCAGTGTCGTGATCGCGCCTTACGGGAAGTCGTACGGGCGCCTGCACGACGTGGTGCGTACGGCGCAGGCCGCCCGGTCCCCCAGCCTGGCGCTCGTCGTCGAGGGCGACGACACGATCGCGTCCGACGCGACCTTCGTGATCGCGGTGCCGGGACCGGTCGGCGAACTGCTGATGCCGCCGCTGGCGGTCATCGCGTTCCAGTTGCTCGGGTACTATCTGGGCGCCCAACGGGGCTACAATCCCGACTCGCTGCGCACCGAGGACCTCGACCACGCTCGAGCCTGGCTCACCGCGTTCCCCTTCGGATCGCACTAGCACGGATCGGGCAGTCTATAATCGACACGTTCGTCCGGCCGAGTCATCCAGGAATCGAAACATGCCACCGACCCCAAGTACACTGGCCACCGTGATGTTCACCGCCGGCGGCGCGGTGGTGCCGTTCGTCGTCCTGCTCGTCTGCTTCGTCCTCGGTCTCGTCAGACGCTGAACGGAAGCAGGCGACGATGCCGCGATCGCGTCACACCGCGCTCCGCTGGGTTCTCCTCTGCGGCCTGGCCCTGGCCGGATCTGCGGCGGCGGGGCGCCGGGGGCGGACGTGTCCCGGTCCGGCGACCCGGGTCGACACCTGCTCATCGTGCTCGACGGGCTGCGGCCCGACTACGTGACCCCGTCCTTGATGCCCGCGTTGCACGCGCTCGGGCAGCAGGGGGTGGTCATGACCCGGCATCACGCGGTCTATCCCACGGTAACCCGGGTGAACGCCTCGTCGATCTCGACCGGCGCCTACCCCGAGGCGCACGGTTTGCTGGGGAACGCGGTGTTTTTCCCGAGCGTCGATCCCGGCCGTTTTCTCAGCACGGGCGACCGGGAGAACCTGCTCCGCATCGAAGCGGCCGGCGAGCCGCTGCTCACGGCGGCGACGCTCGGCGAGGTGCTCGCCGCGGCGGGGCAGCGCATGCTGGTGATGAGCTCGGGCTCCACCGGATCGTCGTATCTCCTGAACCACACGGTCGCCGGCGGAGCCGTGCGTGCTGCACTACGAGTACGGGCTGCCCGCCGTGCACCACGAGGAGGCGCTGGCCCGGCTCGGGCCGGTGCCGGACGCCGATACGCCCAACCATGCCCGGAACCGCTGGATCGTCGATGCGTTCCTGCAGGTGGCGCTCCCGGCGGTCGACCCGGCGGTGACCGCCATGTGGCTGAGCGACCCCGACACCACCGCGCATCAGCACGGCATCGGTCATCCGCTGACGGTCGAGGCGCTGTTCCGGCTGGACGCCGAGATTCAGCGCCTGCAGGACGGCCTGGCCGAGGCCGGGATGCTCGACACGACGACCATCTGGGTGACATCCGACCACGGGTTTTCAGAGCACACGGGCAGCATCGCCCTGCAGGCGCTGCTCGCACCGTATGCCGGCGTGCTCGACGACGGGTCGCCGCGGATCGTGGCCGGCGCCAACGCCATCTACGTGCGGGACGGCGACCGCGGGGCGGTGGCCGGCATCGTCGCCGCCCTGCAGGCGACCGAGGGTGTCGGCGCGATCTTCACCGAGGCGGCCGGCCCCGGCGCGAGCGAGGGCTGGGTGCCCGGCACGCTGTCACTCGATCTGGCCCGCTGGCGTCACGATCGGTCGGCGCAGATTCTCTATTCGGCTGATTGGACCGACGCGGTCGGCGAGTTCGGTTATCCGGGGACGTCGGCCCAGTTCGGCGTCGCGGGGCACGGCAGCTCGAGTCCGTTCGACATACACAACACGCTTGTCGCCAGCGGCCCGGCCGTGCAGGCGGGCGCGGTCGTCGAGACGCCGAGCGGCAACGTCGATTTCGCGCCGACGTTCCTCCATCTGCTGGGCATCGACCCGCCGCCGTCGATGCAGGGACGGGTCCTGCGCGAAGCGCTGCGCGACGAGACGGCGCCGGCCGGCGCCGTCGAGACGTCCGAGGTGACGGTGGAGAACGCCGACGGCACCTATGCCGTGACTGCCGTGGTGTCCGAGGTGGACGGGCGGACCTACCTCGACTACACCGTCACCCGCCGCGCCGGCCCCTAAGTCAGCTCTCGTCCTGGGGACCTTCGACCACCTTGCCGTCGAACAGGTGAACCTCGCGGCCGGCGTGCTGGGCATAGCGCGGGTCGTGGGTGACCATGCAGATGGTCGACCCCTCGCCATGCAGCGTCGCGAGCAGTTGCATGACCGCGCCGCCGTTCTTCGAATCGAGGTTGCCGGTCGGCTCGTCGGCCAGCAGAATCGAGGGTTGCCCGGCGACGGCGCGCGCCACCGCGACCCGCTGCTGCTGGCCGCCGGACAGTTGGCTGGGCAGGTGCTTGGCCCGGTGTCCCATCTCCACCTTGTCGAGCGCGTCGTTCACCCGTTCCTTCCGCTCGGCGGGCCGCATGCCGCGGTAGGTCAGCGGCAACTCGACGTTTTCATAGACCGACAGGTCGCCGATCAGGTTGAAGCTCTGGAAGATGAACCCGATCTCGCGGTTGCGCGTGCGGGCGCGCTCGGACATCTTGAGGGTCGCCACCGGCTGGCCGTTCAACTTGTAGTCCCCGTCGGACGGCGAGTCGAGGAGGCCGAGGATCGACAGCAGGGTGGATTTGCCGCAGCCGGACGGTCCGGAGATGGCGATATATTCGCCGGGAAAGATGTCAAGGTCGATACTCTCGAGCGCGTGGGTCTCGATTTCGTCGGTCAGAAAGACTTTCGTCACTTGTTCAAGGTGAATCAGCGCCTGTGTCTCATTCATGAGTTGGTCCCTCGTTCCAATCCGTCAGTTGAGCTGCACCCGGTCGACCGCGTCCCACGCCGACATGTCCGACAGTACGACCTGATCGCCCGGCTGCAACCCCTCGATGACCTCGATGGTGTTGACCGAGCTCCGTCCCAGACTTACCCGGGTCCGTATCGCTTCCCCGGTCTCGGGCAGGAATTTGAACAGGCTGACCACGCTCTCTTCCTGACCGAACACCGGACGCCCCACGTAGATGACGTCAACGAGCCGTTCGAGTTCGATCGTGCCATCCACCGTCAGGTCCGGGCGGGCGCCGCGGGGCAGCTCGCCCTCGAGTGAGACGTCCACGGTGACGGTGCCGTCCTGCACCGCCGGGTCGATGCGAATCACCCGTCCCGGGATGATGCCGTTGCGGGTGTCGATCGCGGCCGGCTGGCCGATCTGGATGTCGCGCGCCTGCGTCTGGGCGATACGCAACTCGGCTTTCAGCCGCGAGGGGTCGCCCACGCGGGCGAGATTGGTGCCGGTCGAGACGCTGGCCCCTTCCTCGAGGGGCACCTCCTGGAGCACGCCGGAGACCCCGGCGGTCACCCGCAGGGCGGCGACCTCGTCCTGCCGTAGTTGCGCGATCGTCTCGAGCCGGTCTACCTCGGCCTGTTCGACCGCCAGCTCGGTATCCATGGCGTTGGTCTGGATCTCGAGCCGATCCTCCTCGATCTCGTGCCGGGTGCGCGCCTGGTCCTCCCGCGACTGGCTGCGCCGCAGGTCGAGCTCTGAAACCAGCCCTTCCGCGTACAGTTGCTCGTTCTGCTGCGCCTCGTACTCGGCCAGGCTGAGCTCCGACAGCGCGTTGGATACGCTCGCCTGTTGCGTGAGGAGGTCCCGGTTCAGCGCGACCTGGCGGTTCTGGTAGCGCGCGCGGGACGCATGGAGCTGCAACTCGGCTTCGAGGGCGCTCTGCTCGAGCTGCGGGTTGCTCAACTCGACGATCGCCGTGTGAGGTTCGACCGTGACGCCCGGCCGCAGCAGGATGGTCTCCACCGTGCTGCTGGTGGTCGCCGAGATCCAGCGAATCTCTTCCGGAACGAGCGTGCCGGTGCCGCGGACCTGCCGCAGCATCTCGCCGCGCTGCACGGTATCCATGAAGACCGTATCGCGATCGACCCGCGGCGCCGCCGGCTCGAGGCGCGACACGCCGACGGTGATCAGGATGATCACCACGGTGAACCCGGTGCCGTACAGGATGCGCTTGAGTCTCTTGGCCCGTGCGATGTCGGGACGCGCGATGTCGACCATATCGTCAGTCCTTGCTGCTCGTCTGCCCCTGCCCCGCTCTCGGTACGACCCGGACCGTGCGCTCTGGTCTGTTAGACGCGCATTTCGGGAAATGGGTTTGCCGAGCCGCCACCCTACCCGCCAACTATTCCGGCGACGGCGGCTGACAGACGAATCCAGTGCCTGGTTTCTTCTTCGAGCTGCCGGCGGCCCCGCTCCGTCAGGTCATAGTACTTGGCCTGTCGATTGTTCTCCGACTTGCCCCAACTGGCCCGAATCCAGTCCTGTTGTTCAAGCCGGTGCAGCGCCGGATACAGCGACCCCTGGTTCACTTGCAGCACATCCTTCGACATTTGCCGGATGCGTTGCGAAATGCCCCATCCGTGTCGCGCGCCGGTCGACAGCGTCTTGAGAATCAGCAGATCCAGGGTGCCCTGCAGCAGATCCGACTTTGGCTTGGTCAACGCGTCTCTCCCCTTGACATTCTACAAGACGAGGACGCCGTGTCAAGGCGCGCCGGCAGTCTCTGTCCCACGGGCTGCCAGGGTCCCGTGGCAGACCGAATCCACGGGTTCCTCGGGCAGATGGGGTGGAGCGCGCGGGGGTTCGGGATATGGCGATGTCGGCGGACCTGCCGTCTGCGGCGGGCGTATCCGCGCTGCCGGCTACTTGCCCTGCACCACCGTGTTGCTGAGCACCCCGACGCCGTCCACCTCGATTTCGTAGGTATCGCCCGGTTGCATCGCCCGGGTGCTGCCCATCGTGCCGGACCAGATCAGATCGCCCGGTTCGAGCGTGACGTACGTGGAGATGTAGCTCAGCATGTGCGCCATGTTGAAGATCAGGTCGGAGCTGTTGCCGCGCTGCCGTTCTTCGCCGTTGTGGCGGCCGACGATCTCCAGGTTGTTTCGGTCGAGCCCCGTCACCAGCACCGGGCCCACGGCGTTGAAGCCCCGAGCGCCCTTGGCCCGCACCCACTGGATGTCGTTCGCCTGCCACACGCGCTCGCTCACGTCGTTGCCGGCGGTCACGCCGAAGATGTAGTCGGGCGCGTCCTCGAGCGAGACGTTCTCGGCCCGCTTTCCCACCACAGACACCAACTCGGCCTCGTAGTGCAGGTTGGTCGCGTCGGCCGGCATCACGATCGGGTCCTCCGGTCCGACAATCGAGTTGGCCGGCACGATGAACAGGCCAGGATATTCGGCCGGTTCGCCGGATATGTGACTGCGGAAATTGAAGGCGGTCATCAGGACCAGCTTCGGGTCGACCGGCGCTTCCAGCTTGACCCCCGACCGTTCGACCGTGCGCCCGGTGCGCGTGGCGTCAAGATACGGTGCGTCGCTCAGCTGGTGAATCGTCGAGCCTTCCAGCACACCCCAGGAGATGTCCCCGCCGTTCACGGAATACCGGACGTACTGGGTCTGCGCGCCGGCGACGCCGGCGAGCAGGGCCGATGCGACGAGTCCGGCCGCGAAGATCGAGACAGGTTTCACGAGAAGCCTCCTTGGAAAGTGTCAGGCGCCGCCTGCATCGTAGGTGCGGCGTCTCGCCGCCGTCAACCGCGCCGACGGTTACCCGCCAAACGGCTCGTACCGCTCCCAAAGCGTGGTCTCTTCGCGCCGGGTGGTGCGGAAGAGCACGCGGACGTGAAAATAGACGTCCGCTTCGATGGGCAGCCAGACATCGCCGGCAACCGGTGCGCGCTCGATGGCGCCCCTGGCGTCCGACACGCTGCCCAGCACGCCCCACCACAGTCGCACCGATTCGATCAACTGGAAGTTGACGCGGGCAATCTCATAGGTCTCCCGGTCGATCCAGATCTCGCCCCGCGACTTGTTCAGCGCGTGGTCGATCCGCCGCCGCACCGGCAGCTTGCCTGCCCGCGGTTCGAACTCCAGGACATAGCTCGGTCGCCCCCGCAGCTCCCGGACGCCGGCCAGCGTGGCCGTGTAGCGTTCGATCAGCTCGTCGTTGAATTCAACGCCGGACTCGTCTTCTTCTTCGTCGTCCGGGTCCTTGATCCGTTCCATGAACCCTTCCCGGCGTTCCGCCTCGTCTTCGAGATCGTCGTCGGAGATCGGTTCCCCGTTTCTGGTGATCAGGCTGGCGTAGGGCACGCCCTCATACAGATCGACGGCGTAGACTCGTGTCTCGTCCTCCTTGACGCCGCCGTCCCCGTTGAAAGTCCGCTCGCGCTGCGTCATCGAGTATCGGAACTTCGCCTGGAACTCCCGTTCTTCGGCCCAGGCGGCGCGCTCCAGCGCCCGGTCGACGATGGCTCGGGTCTCGGTGTCGGGCGCCTCTTGCCCAGAGCCGGGGGCCGCCGCCAGGACCGCGGCGACGGTCACGGGAACAAGAACGAGGCACGCGCGGAAGACGGCAGGTTTCATCGCAAGACGTATCGGGTGATCGGCAACCGGGCTGTGATCAACATACTCCAAGACCCGCGCGGCACGCCATCGACAACAGCGGGGATTTTGCCACGGGCTGCCAGCCCCGGGCGGCTACTCACGCAACGCCGACGGCAGACGGGGTGACGCCAGCAGTTCGGCGAAGGCTTCCCAGCGGCTGTCGGCGCCGTCGCCGCCGCGGGCGTCGATGAACGACGCCACCAGGTCCTTTCCGAGGTTGTAGTTGATCACGTAACTTCGATACTGGTCGAAGAACCGGGTCCGCTGTTCCGCGCGCTCGGGCGTCATCAGCGCGTAGCGGGTCAGCCAGTCGGCCGCCGACGCCCGGTCGATCTCACCGTTCAGGTAGCGGCGCGCCGCCTCGTTGCCGGCATAGTCGAGTTGGCTCACCAGGGCCTGCACGTCGTCGTAGACGGCGGCGCGGGTGGCATCGAGACCGGCCGCGGGGAACAGCACGTCGCGCTCGAACGCCAGCCGCTCGGCGCCGGGGAACGCCACCTCGATGCCGTAGTTGGCGGTACCCTCGGCAATCAGCGACTGGGGCGAGAACAGGGCATAGACCGAGAACTCGGGCCATCCGCGGTCGCGCACCAGGTGCTGCTCGAGCAGCACGTTGTAGACATGGTGCCCGGGATAACCCTCGTGACAGGCGAGATCGATCGCCCGATCGATGTAGATCGGCAGGTCGGTGTTGACCTGAATCAGGCTGCGAAAGTCACCCTGATACCAGTTGTAGCCGCTCCACGACTTGCCGGTCACGTACTCGACCGTGAAGCGCTCGCCGGCGGGCAGGTCGACGTGCTCGAGGGTACGGCGCCGGCACTCGGCGATGGCCAGCTCGAACACGCGGTCGAGCCGCTCGGGCGCGATGACGAAACCGTCGCGGAACGCGCGGTAACGCGCAATCAGGGCGCCGTCCCCGGGCAGCCGGCGGTCCAGCTCCGCCAGCGTCTCCTGGAAGGCGGCCCCCGTATGGTTCGGGGCGACGGCGTCGTACAGCGCGCGCGATTCGTCGTCGAACGCCAGCGTTTGTCCTTCCAGCATCCGTACTCGCGCGCGCAACGCCTCGAGCTGGCGTCGCAGGTAGCGCCGCCGCAGGCGCATCAGTTCGTCGTCCGTCCCGTCACTCGGGTGCTGGTCCAGCTCGTCGATGAGCCGTCCGGCCGCGGACCGGATCTGCGCGAGCGGCGCCGCCGCGGCAGCGGTCTCCTCGCGCCACGCCGCGGGTCCGTAATACGCGTCGACATAGTCGGCGTCGTGCTGCTCCATCGCCAGCACCAGCTTCACGTATCGTTCGGCGAGATCGTCCATGGCGGCATCGGGCTGGCGGGCCGGCAGGGTCACGATCAGCGCCGCCAGGGCCGCCGGCGCCACCAGCACGGCGGACCGGCGCGGCGCACGGCGACGGCTGCTGACACGGTTCATGCTCGCATCCTCCGTCCAGAAGTTTACAGCAGCGCCGCCGCGGGGGCACTTGCTGGAACTCCGCCGGTGTGGCTATGCTTGGAGGTTGTTTCGTGCGGCCCCATGCAGTCCGTGGTGAAACCCCGCGTTGCACCGAGATCGGCGATGCGCCCGCTGAGCAAGGCGAGAAGAGGGAAAATACCGGCAGTATTTGACCGATGAACAACGCGGCGCAGCGGGATGCAGCGCCGATCGAATGCAGCGGGGCTTTTGCCACGGGCTGCTAGTTCACCGCAGGCGTTCCCCTTCGGTCTGGATGGGTTCTGCCGTATCGTGGCCCGACCGCGCGTAGGATCGGGCGCCTGCTGGAACGCCGCCGTACAGCCGGGATGACGCACGGCGCGCATGATGGCGCCCGGGTGGCGCCGCGGGGCGTGCAGCACGGGCGCCCGAGACCTCTCAAGGTCGATTCGCACAGGATCAGACAGTGGAACAGGATACGGAGGTCAGGACGGATCAGACGGTCGAGCCGCCGCCGCCCGCGCCCGCCATGATCGAGGCGCACGCGCTCTGCAAGTACTACGGGCCGTTCGTGGCGGTGCAGGAGGCGTCGTTCTCGATTCCGCAGGGGCAGATCGTGGCGTTCCTCGGTCCGAACGGGGCCGGCAAGACGACGCTGATGCGTATGCTGACCGGCTTTCTGGCGCCCAGCGCCGGGCGCGCCGAGATCGCCGGATTCGACGTGCGCGACGAGCGCATCCAGGCCTCCAGGCGCCTGGGGTACCTGCCGGAGAACGGTCCGCTCTATCCGGACATGACCCCGCTCGAGCTGATGGAGTTCTTCGGCGAAGCGCGTGAGCTGCCGGCGGCCACCCTGAAACGGCGTATCGAGGAGGTCGTGGAGGTCTGCGCGCTGGACCTGGTGCTCGAAAAGCCGATCGGCAAGCTGTCGCGCGGCTACAAGCAGCGGGTCGGTCTGGCGCAGGCGCTGCTGCACGACCCCGACGTGCTGATCATGGATGAACCGACCGCCGGGCTCGACCCCAACCAGATCAAGCAGTTTCGCGACAACATCCAGCGGCTCGGACGCACCAAGACGATGCTGATCTCGACCCACATTCTGCAGGAAGTCGAGGCGGTTGCCGAACGCGTGCTGCTGATCCACGACGGGCGGCTGCTCTTCGACGGACCGCGGGTCGAGCTCGAAGAGAACGGGTCGCTCGAGGAGCCGTTCTACCGGTTGACCCGGCCGCCGGCGGGCGATGCGCCGATGGCGGCGGCCGGCGGAGACGCATCGCCGCCGGCCAACCAGAGCGCCTGACGGAGACGACGAACGACGATGGGCATCAGGATCAACTTCACGATTGTGCGGGCGCTGGCCAAGCGTGATCTGCGGCTGTATTTCAGCAGTCCGTCCGGCTATGTCTTCATCACGCTGTTCATCTTCCTGAGCGCGGCCGCCGCCTTCTGGCAGGACCGATTCTTCCTCGACAACCTGGCGAATCTCGACCAGCTCAACGGGGTGTTTCCGTTCCTGTTGTTGTTGTTCGTTCCGGCCCTGACGATGTCGGTCTGGTCCGAAGAGCGGCGGCTGGGCACCGCCGAGCTGCTGTTCACGCTGCCCGCCACCGATCTGGAGATCGTGCTGGGCAAGTACGCCGCGACCCTCGGCATCTACAGCGCCTCGCTGCTCCTCTCCCTGAGCCACGTGCTGGTCCTGTTCTTCCTTGGCAGTCCGGACATCGGACTGATGTTCGGCAACTACGTCGGCTTCTGGCTGGTCGGCGCCGCGCTGATTCCGGTCGGCATGCTCGCGTCGCTGTTGACCGCGAACATGACCGTGGCGTTCATTCTCGGCGCGGCGTTCTGCGGGGCGGTGATATTCGTCGATACCGTGGCCGGCGCGTTCAGCGCCGATGCCGGCCGGTTCCTGGCGCCGCTCAGCGTGTTCAGCCCGTTCTGGGATTTCTCGAAGGGCGTGCTCACCCTCTCCGGTCTGCTCGCGTTTTCCTCGGTCGCCGGTTTCTTCCTCTACCTGAACACCCTGATCGCGAGCCGGCGCCACTGGCCGCGCGAGGCTGACGGTCTGCCGATGTGGTCGCACCACGCCCTCCGCGCGGTGGCGCTGGCCGTGGCGCTGGTCGCCGCCAATACGCTGATCGCGCGGGCCACCCTGCGACTCGACGTCACGGCCGAACGGTTGTCCTCGGTCAGCGGCGAGACCCGCCGGCTGCTCGCGGAACTGCCGGACGACCGGCCGGTGTTCATCCAGGCTTTTCTGAGCCCGGTCGTGCCGGAGCCGTTCGTGCAGGCGCGGTCGAACCTCATCGGCATTCTCGACGAGATCGACGCGTTGGGCGGCGCGAAGGTCGAAGTGCTGATCGAGGACACCGAACCGTTCACCGCCGCCGCGGTCAACGCGCGCGAGAAGTTCGGGATTCTGCCGCGCGCGATGCGCGGCGTCGCCGCCGGGCGCGCCGAGATCACCGAGGTCTTTCTCGGCGTGGCCTTCACGGCGGGCGCCGCGCAGCAGGTGATTCCGTTCTTCGACCGGGGTCTCCCGACCGAATACGAGATCATGCGCACCATCCGGGTCGTCGCCGGCACCGAGCGGAAGCGGGTCGGCGTGGTCGACACGATGGTCAAGGTCTTCGGCGGCCAGAACCTGACCAGCAATCAGCAGATGCCGCGCTGGTCGGTGGTCGGCGAGCTGCAGAAGCAGTACGAGGTCGTCGAGGTCAACGCCGAATTTCCGATTCCGCCCGACATCGATGCGCTGCTGGTCGCCCTGCCGTCGTCGATGCAGACCGACCAGATGGCCAACGTGGCGGAGTACATCCGGCAGGGGCAACCGGCGATGATCCTGGTCGACCCGTTGCCGATGGTGAACCCGCCGCTGGCCCCGACCGAGTGGGTGGGCGACGGCAACCCGTTCACCTATCCACCCGGGCAGGCACGGCCCGGACCGCGCGGCAACGTGCGTCAGTGGATCACTGATCTCGGCGTCGACTGGGAGCCGACGCGGCTTCTCTGGGACAGCTACAACCCGCACCCCGATCTGTCCTACATGCCGTCCGAGGTGGTCTTCCTCGGCACCGGCAACGAGAACCCCGACACGTTCAACCAGGATGCCGACGTGGCGAAGGACCTGCAGGAGCTCGTGTTCCTGTATCCGGGTTTCCTGGGACCGGTGGACGACCCTGACGTCGAGTTCGAGCCGTTGCTGCGGACCGGCGCCGTCTCCGGCCACATGGGATACTTCACGCTCGTCCAGCAAGGGTTCTTCGGCCCGCAGATCAACCCCAACCCGGTGCGCGAGCAGGACGACGAGACCTTCGTGGTTGCGGCGCGCATCCGGTCGGTCGGGGACGCCGCAGCGTCCGGCGCGGGCGAGACCGCGCCCGCCGAGGACGACGGCGGCGATGAAGCGGAGATCGACGGCGCCGCGGCGCCGGCCGCTGCCGAGGACGACGGAGGATCGCCGTGGACGACCGACGGACCCCTCGATCTGGTGGTGGTCGCCGATCTCGACTTCATCAGCGAGCAGTTCTTCCAGATTCGCGAGACGGCGCCGGGGAACCTCAACTTCGACAACGTGACCTTCTTTCTCAACGCGATGGACTCGCTGCTCGAGGACGACTCGTTCATCGCGCTGCGCAGCCGGCGCGCGCGGCACCGCACCCTGGAACGGGTCGAGGCGCAGACGGCCGAGTTCGTCGAGCAGCGCACCGTCGACGAGCAGCAGGCGGAGGAAGAGGCGGACCAGGCGCTGACCGAGGCGCAGAACCGGCTGAACGAGCGGGTGGCCGAGGTGCAGAACCGCACCGACATCGACGCCCAGGCGAAGCAGATCATGGCGCGCAACCTCGAAGAGGTCGAGAACCGCCGCCTGCAGGTGCTGTCCGCGAACATCCAGACCGAGAAGGAAACCCAGGTCCGCGCGAGTCTCGAACGGATGGAGACGCAGATACGGCGCATTCAGAGCACCATCAAGACATTTGCCATCCTGTTGCCGCCGGTGCCGGTGTTCGCGCTGGGGGTGATGATGCTGGTACGCCGCCAACGCCGCGAGCGCGAGGGCGCCGCCGCGGCCCGGCGATTGAAGGAGTAGTCGGATCGGCCCCGTTGCCACGGCGGCGCCGCGAACGAGCACCGTCGGGTCCGCGGCAAGAGACGAGCAGGAACGACCATGAGCGAGCTCAGGAAGACCTCCATGTTCGGTGGCGCGGCTGTGGTGCTGGTCGCGCTGGCACTGCTGATCACGCCCCGGCGGGCGGCGCCGGACGCGTTCTTCGATGTGGGGGAGACCTTCTTCCCCGACTTTACCGACCCGGAAACGGCGACCACGCTCGAGGTGGTCCAGTTCGACGAAGAGACCGCGGCGGCCGCGACCTTCCGTGTGACCAACCGGAACGGTCTGTGGACGATTCCGTCGCATCATGACTATCCCGCCGACGGCGAGGAGCGCCTGGCGAACACCGCGGCCGGTGTCATCGCGATCACCAAGGACGACTTCCGCTCGGACAACGTGACCGACCACGAATCGTTCGGCGTCATCGACCCGCTCGACGAGAGCGTCAGCACCTTGCGGGGGCGGGGGCGCCGGGTGACGTTCAAGGGCGCGAGCGAGCAGGTGCTGGCCGACCTGGTCATCGGCGACCGGGTCGAAGAGCGGCCCGGGTATCGGTTCGTACGGGTGCCGGACCAGAGCCGGGTCTATGCCGCACAGACCGACATCGGTCTCTCGACGCAGTTCAACGACTGGATCGAGACCAATCTGCTGGGTGTCGAGCGGGCCGACGTCAAGCGCGTCGTGCTCAACGACTATCAGGTCGACGAGCGCACCGGGATGGTGCGCCGCCGCGGCGAGTTCTCGGTCGACTGGGTCGAGCAGGACGTCTGGAGCGGCAGCGACGTGCCGGCCGGCAAGGAAGTCGACTATGTGCAGATGAACCTCCTGGTCGGCGGGCTCATGGGGCTCGAGATCGTCGGCGTGCGGCCGAAGCCGGAGGGGCTGTCAGGCAACCTGCGTCAGGCGTTCGAGGCGCGCGCGATCACCAACGCCGACGTGCAGACGATGCAGTCGAGGGGGTTCTACGCGACCGTGCAGGGGGACATGCTGTCGAACGAAGGCGAGCTGCTGGTGCGCACCGAGCTGGGGGTGCTCTACACCCTGCGTTTCGGTGAGATCCTGTTCGGGAGCGGCAACGCGGTCGCGATCGGCGAGGAGGAGCCCGCCGATGGCGCGGAGGCCGGCGACGAGCCGGGCGCCGGTGAGAACCGCTACGTGCTGATCACCGCCGAGTTCGACGCCGAGGCGCTGCCCGAACCACCGGCGCCGTCGAACCGCGATTTCGAGAACAAGGCCGAGACGCAGTGGACCGACGCCGACCGCGCCAACAAGGATGCCGCGGATCTCCACGCCCAATGGGAGCGCCGCACCGCGGACGGGCGCGAGCGCGCCGGCGAGTTGTCGACCCGTTTCGCCAACTGGTATTACGTCGTGTCGGCCGGCAGCTACAATCGGGTGCACAAGACCCGTGATGAACTGCTGAAGGACATTGAAGAAGACGAGCCCGCCGAGCCGTAACAGATGGGCAAGACACTGCTCCAGAAGGTCTGGGACCTGCACACCGTGCGGGCGTTGCCGACCGGGCAGACGCAGCTCTTCATCGGGTTGCATCTGATTCACGAGGTGACGACGCCGCAGGCGTTCGACATGCTGCGGTCGCGCGGCATCGGCGTGGCCTTTCCGGACCGCACCTTCGCGACGACCGACCACATCGTTCCGACCCTCGACCACGCCCGGCCGTTTGAAGACCCGCTGGCCGAGGCGATGCTGTGCGCGCTCGAGCGGAACTGCGCCGAGTACGACATCCCGTTCTGGAACCTGAACAGCGACCGGCAGGGGATCGTCCACGTCATCGGGCCGGAGCTCGGATTGACGCAGCCGGGCATGACGATCGCCTGCGGTGACAGCCACACGTCGACGCACGGCGCGCTCGGCGCGGTCGCGTTCGGCATCGGCACGTCGCAGGTGCGTGACGTGCTGGCGGCGCAGTCGCTGGCGTTCGACCCGCTCAAGGTGCGTCGTATCGCCGTCGACGGCGCGTTGACCGAGGGGGTGTTCGCCAAGGACGTCGTGCTCGAGATCATCCACCGCCTCGGTGTCCAGGGCGGGGTGGGTCACGCCTACGAGTACGGCGGGACCGCGGTCGACCGCATGAG
This sequence comes from Vicinamibacterales bacterium, assembly GCA_965220695.1. Classification (GTDB taxonomy): domain Bacteria; phylum Acidobacteriota; class Vicinamibacteria; order Vicinamibacterales; family UBA8438; genus UBA9620. Next base: position 4,579,375 of record OZ244838.1, read on the forward strand.
CATCGAGGAACGGCTGACCATCTGCAACATGTCAATCGAGGGCGGCGCCCGTGTCGGCTACGTCAACCCGGACCAGACCACCTTCGACTATCTGCGCGGCCGTCCGTTCGCGCCCGAGGGGGAGGCCTTCGATCGTGCGCTGTCGTGGTGGCGGTCGATCGCCTCGGATGCGGACGCCGACTACGACGACGTGGTCGAGATTGCAGCGGGCGACATCGAGCCCCGCGTCACCTGGGGCATCAACCCCGGACAGTCCGTGGGGGTCAGCGAACGGATTCCATCGGCCGGCGGCGCGGGGTCGGGCGGCGGCGTCGCCGAGGCGCTCGAGTTCATGGGGCTGACCGGTGGCGCACCGATCAGGGGCACCAGGGTCGATGTCGCGTTTGTCGGGTCCTGCACGAACTCGCGGTTGTCCGACCTGCGTGAAGCGGCGCGCGTCGCCAGGGGGCAGCGTGTGGCCACCCACGTGAAGGCGCTGGTGGTGCCGGGGTCGCAGGCGGTGCAGCGGGCGGCCGAGCGCGAGGGCCTCGACCAGGTGTTCCGCGATGCCGGCTTCGAATGGCGCGGCGCCGGATGCTCGATGTGCCTGGCGATGAACCCCGACCGGCTCAACGGGCGCGAGGTGTGCGCCTCGTCGTCGAACCGCAACTTCAAGGGCCGCCAGGGCAGTCCGACCGGCCGCACGCTGCTCATGAGCCCGGCCATGGTGGCCGCCGCCGCGCTCGCCGGCGAAGTCACCGATGTCCGCGATGTCCTGACCGGCGCCTGACGACCGCGGCCCGCAGCCTGCCGCCGGAGAGAGTACCGCTCATGCCCGTGCACATCGACTGTATCGAAGGCTCCGGCCTGCCGCTGCGGGGCGACAACATCGACACCGACCGCATCATCCCGGCGCGGTTTCTGAAGGCGATCACGTTCGACGGTCTCGGAGACCACGTGTTCGAGGACGACCGGGCCGCGCTGCCGGGCCACCCGTTCTCGAACCCCGCCTACCGGCAGGCGCGCATCCTGCTGGCCAACGACAACTTCGGGTCCGGATCGTCGCGCGAACATGCGCCGCAGGCGCTGAAGCGGTGGGGCATCGAGGCCTGTGTCGGCGAATCGTTTTCCGAGATCTTCCGGGGCAACGCGCTCGCCATCGGATTGCCCTGCGTCACCGCCTCGCACGACGACGTCGAGCGGCTGATGCGGGTGGTCGAGGATGCTCCGTCGGCGCGGTTCACGCTGTCGCTGTCCGACCGCACGCTGGGTGTGGACGGCGCGCCGCTCGCCGTCGCGATCGACGACCCGGTCCGCGACGCCTTCCTCACCGGCACCTGGGACGCCACCGGCATGCTGCTCGACGATTTCGACCTCGTCAGAGGCGTCGCCTCGAGAGTGCCCTACATCCGCGGTTTCTGGTAGGGGCAACCCTTGTGGTTGCCCTGTTCCCCACGGCACCCCTGTTCCCCCACGGCACCCCGTAGGGGCAACCCTTGTGGTTGCCCTGTTCCCCCACGGCACCCTTGTAGGGGCAACCCTTGTGGTTGCCCTGTTCCCGGGTGGGCTATCCCTCGGCCGCGTGCGCGCGGGCCGCGTCCAGAAACGCGCCGGCCGCCGGCGACGACTCGCCCGTGCTGCGATAGACGAGACGCAGGTCGCGCGGCATCCGCAACTCGGGCACCCGCACCGCGGCAAGCTGTTTGCGTGCTATCTCCGACAGCGCGCAGCGGCGCGGCAGCAGGGCGACGCCCAGCCCCATCTCGACGGCCCGCTTGATGCCGTCGAGACTTGCGAGCGACATCTGAATGTTGATGGGCGCGTGCTTTTCCTCGAACAGGCGCAGCACGCGTTCCCGTCTGGGCGAGTGGTCGTTGTGCGCGATGATCGTCTGGCGGCCGAACTCCTCCATCGTGATCTGCCGCCGGCGGGCCAGCGGATGTTGCGGATGGACCAGCATCACCAGCTCGTCGATGCCCAGAGACACCGACAGCAGTCCGCGCTCGGCCGGTTTGAACGTGACGAACCCGAAGTCGAGGCTGCGATTCAGGACCTCGCCCGGGATCTGACGCGAGTGCACGCGCCGCATCTCCACCTCGGCGGCCGGATGGGCGCTGCGGAACCGGCTGACGATCGGCAGCAGCACGTGCACCGCCGGTTCGTTCACGCCGATGACCACCCGGCCGCGCCGGATGCCCTGCAGCTCGCGCACCGCTTCTTCCGCCTCATCCTTCAATCGCGTCAACCGCTCGGCATAGTCGAGCAGGATGACGCCCGCCTCGGTCAACTGCCCGGTCTTTGACGAGCGGTCGAACAACCGCTCGCCGAGGTCGCGCTCGAGCCGTCGAATCGCCTGACTGACGGCCGGCTGGGTGCGGTGAAGCCGGGCCGCGGCGCGCGAGAAGCTGCGCTCGGCCGCGACCATTTGAAAGACGTGCAGCTCGTTCAGTTCCATGGCGGCGCCTGCATATAAACAAAGGTAATCAAATGGTAATAATTATAATCTTGACATTATATGTCGGCGGGCGTGAAGTGGAAGGGCGCGCGCAACGATGCACCGGCGCATGCCGAGGCACGGGTTGACAGGAGAGACACCGTGGCGGACGACAAGCTGATCATCTTCGACACCACCTTGCGGGACGGCGAGCAGGCCCCCGGCTTTTCCATGAACACACCGGAAAAGCTGAGGCTGGCGCGTCAGTTGCAGACCCTGGGCGTGGATATCCTCGAAGCCGGCTTCCCGATCGCGTCGAGCGACGACGCCGAGGCGGTGCGGCTGATTGCGTGCGAGATCACGGGACCGGTGATCGCAGGGCTCGCCCGCTGCAACCGCGCCGACATCGAGTGCGCCGCCCAGTCGGTCGCGCCCGCCGAGCGCGCCCGGATTCACACGTTCATCGCCACGTCGGATCTGCATCTCGAACGCAAGCTCCGCATTTCACGCGCCGAGTGCCTGCAGGCCGTGATCGACAACGTGTCGCTCGCACGCGGCTTCACCGACGACGTCGAGTTCTCGGCCGAGGACGCGACCCGCACCGATCTCGACTTCCTGTGCACGATTGTCGAGACGGCGATTGACCGCGGCGCCACGACCATCAATCTGCCGGACACCGTCGGCTACAGCACACCGGACGAAATCGAGCAGTTCTTTTCGACCATCATCGGGCGGGTGCCCAACGCGGACAAGGCGGTCTTCAGCACCCATTGCCACGACGACCTGGGCCTCGCGGTGGCGAACTCGCTGGCCGCGGTCCGGGGCGGGTGCCGTCAGGTCGAATGCACGGTCAACGGGGTCGGCGAGCGCGCCGGCAACGCGTCGCTGGAGGAGATCGTCATGGTCACCCGCGTGCGGGGCGACCGCGTGCCGTACACCACGAACATCGAGACCACCGCGCTCTTCCCCACCAGCCAGATGCTGTCAGAGCTGACCCACGAGCCGGTGCAGGCGAACAAGGCGATCGTCGGCCGCAACGCCTTCGCGCACGAAGCGGGCATCCACCAGGATGGAGTCATCAAGGACCGCCGCACCTACGAGATCATGCGTCCGGCCGACGTCGGCGTCGCCCGGTCGACCCTGGTACTGGGCAAGCACTCGGGCCGGCACGCGGTGAAACAGCGCTGCGAGCAATTGGGCTTCGAGCTGAGCCGCCTCGAGCTCGATCGCGTGTATCGTGCGATGATCGATCTCGCCGACCGGCAGAAGCGCGTCGAGGACAGCGATCTCTCGGCGTTCATCGCCGAAATCCGGGGGCAGCGGTCGGCCGGCGCCGCGTAACGGTCCCGCGGCCGGCGCACGGCGCTGCATCCCAGGACGCGTCCTCCATGCAATCAACCATCGTGCTGTTACCGGGTGACGGTATCGGTCCGGAAGTCACCCGCGCGGCCGAACAGGCGCTGCGCGCCGTCGCCGACCGTTTCGGACACACCTTCACGATGTCGTCGCATCCCATCGGCGGCGCCGCGCTCAGAGCCGGCCAGCCGCCGTTGCCGGACGCCACCCGCGAGGCGTGCCTCGCCGCCGATGCGGTGTTTCTCGGGGCCGTCGGCGACCCGGCGTTCGACACGGGGTCGAGCGCCGGACGTCCGGAGACGGCGCTGCTGCAACTGCGTCAGGCGCTCGGTCTGTTCGCGAACCTGCGTCCAGCCAAGGTCTGGCCGGGGCTCGAGGACGGCGCCGCGTTCAAGCCGGAACACGTGACCGGCGCCGACCTGCTCATCGTGCGCGAGCTGACCGGGGGCATCTACTACGGCGAACCCCGCGGCGTGGCCGACGACGGCCAGTCGGCGTTCAACACGATGCGCTACTCGCGTGCGGAGATCGAGCGCATCGCCGAGGTCGCGTTCACGAGCGCGGCCGGCCGCCGCGGTCTGGTCACCTCCGTCGACAAGGCGAACGTGCTCGAAACCTCAAGGCTCTGGCGCGAGGTCGTGACCGAGGTCGGCGGCCGATACCCGGACGTGCAGCTCCAACATCAATACGTCGACTCGTGCGCACTGCTGCTGGTGACGAACCCGTTGCAGTTCGATGTCGTGCTGTCCGGCAACCTGTTCGGAGACATCCTCTCCGATGAAGCCGGTGCGGTCGTGGGGTCGCTCGGCCTATTGCCGTCGGCGAGCATAGGTCGGCGCGGAGGCCTGTTCGAGCCGGTGCACGGCTCGGCGCCGACCCTGGCGGGGAAGGACGTCGCCAATCCGATCGGCGCGATCGCGTCGGCGGCGATGCTGCTGCGGCATGCCCTCGACGCCGGCCCGGAGGCGGAGGCGGTCGAGCGGGCCATCGGCGGTGCGTTGGGCGCCGGGCACCGGACCGCCGATCTGGTACCGCGGGACAGCGCGGCGGCGATCGGCGGTTCGACGATGGCGCGGGAAATCTGCGACCGGATCCGCGCCGCGGCGTAAACATTGGACCGCTGACCGCCGTCTACACTGGTGCACAACTGTCGGCGTGGCGCCACCCAACCGCTCCGCACTCGGCGCGGTCTGTCGTTCATCCGTTGATGTCGGAGCGAGATTTGATGTCCACCCGTTGGATCACCGTTCTGGGCGCCGTGGTTCCGGTGCTCGCCTCCTGGCCCACGGCCACCCTGGCCGGTCCGGCGCTGGCGTCCAATGCGCCGTCCGCCCTTCACATGCAATCGGCCCCCACGGGGGCTGCCCGTGCGGCGGGTGAACGCGAAGAACTGACGGGCACCGTCGCGGTCATTCCCTTCACGAATATTTCCGGAAACGAGGCCGACGAATGGATCGGTGACGGCATCGCCGAGACGGTCATGGCCGATCTCGAGTCCCGGGCGGCGTTCACCGTCATCGTTCCGGCGCGGGTCCGGGCGGTGTCGGGCGGTCGCGGAACCGAGCTCGACGAGACCGCGGTGCGGGCGCTGGGGCGTGATCTCGGTGCGCAATGGGTGGTGACCGGCGGCTACCAGCGGGTGGGTGACCAGCTTCGCATCACGGCGCGCATCGCCGATACGGCCACCGGGGTCGTGGCCCGCACGCTGATGGCGGACGGTGCGCTCGACGAGATCTTCGACCTGCAGGACCGCATCGCCGCGGAGTTGGCGACGGAAGCGGCGGCCACCGCGGTCGCCGGAAGCGCAACGCCGCGGATGCCGGCGCCGGCCGGCGCCCCGCCCGCGTCCGCGGGTGACGTCGGTTTCAGCGCGTCTGGCGCGGTGTCGGGGGGGCTCGTGCTGCCGGGTGGTGATCGGACGGAACGCCAGGGCGCTCAGCGCGCCGCTCTCGGGTCCGGCGGTCCCGGCGGACCCGGCAGGGTTGCAACGTCGCCGGCTGCCGCGGCGCCCGGCACCGCGCCGGCCGCCGCGGTGCCCGTCGGCATTCTGGCCGGCCGTCCCAGCGTGAGCGCTGCACGCGCCGACGAGGAGCCGAGCATCGACGGGCAGCTCGACGACGCCATCTGGCAGCGCGCGACCCGCATCACCGAGTTCATCCAGATGAGTCCGATCGAAGGCGCGCCGCCCAGTGAGGACACGGAGGTCTATATCGCGTACGACGACGACAACCTGTACATCGGTCTGTACGCGCACTACAGCGACCCCGGTACGGTGAGGGCCAATCGCGTCGACCGCGACCGCGCCGGCTTCGGCGACGACACCATCTCGATCTACTTCGACCCCTTTCTCGACCAGCAGCGCGCCTACGTCTTTACATTGAATGGGTACGGCGTGCAGGGAGATTCGCTGCTGAACGCTCGCGGCGGCGGTGGCGGCCGCGGCGGCGGTGGCCGCGGCGGCCGTAGCGGCGGCGGCGGGTTCTCCGGCGGGCGCGGCGGGTTCGGCGGCGTGCCCCGCGGCGACTCGTCCTGGGACGTGCTCTTCGAGTCGGGCGGCACGCTGGTCGCCGACGGCTGGACCGCCGAGATGGCGATCCCGTTCAAGAGCCTGCGCTATCCGGCCGTGGGTGATCAGGCCCATCGGTGGGGGTTCCAGATCGCCCGGCAGATCCGCGAAAAGGACGAAACGGTCGTCTGGTCGCCGATCTCGCGCGATATCTCCGGATTCCTGCCGCAGATGGGTCTGCTCGAAGGGCTGAGCGGGTTGTCGACCAGCCGGAATCTGGAGATCCTGCCGACCGTCACCGCGGTGCAGGTCGGCAATCTCGACACCACAAACGGAAAATTTCCCACCGAATCGGTGCCGGAGGGCGGCGTCAATCTCAAGTACGGCCTGACCTCCAATCTCACGCTCGACGCCACCTACAATCCCGACTTCTCGCAGATCGAGTCCGACCGACCGCAGATAGAGGTGAACCAGCGGTTCCCGCTGTTCTACTCCGAGCAGCGCCCGTTCTTCCTGGAGGGGCAGGAGATATTCAGTCTGCCGGGTCCGGTGAACTTCGTGCATACCCGGACCATCGTCGATCCACGTTACGGCGGCAAGATCTCGGGCAAGGTCGGCAAGACGACCGTCGGTCTGCTGGTGGCCAACGACGAGGCGCCCGGGAATCTCGACGACGAGGACGATGATCTATTCGGCAAGACCGCCAACGTGCTGATCGGCCGGGTGCGCTACGACCTGTACTCCGAGTCGCACATCGGCGCCATCGTCACCGATCGCGAGTTCCTGGACAGCTACAGCCGGCTTGGCGGTCTCGACGGCAATTTCCGTCTCAGCGACACCGCGTCCATCGGGTTCCGCGCCATTACGACCAGCAATCGCGACGAGTTTCTCCCGGCCCTCGAGCAGGACACGTCCGGCAACATGTTCGACGTCGGTCTGAGAAGTCAGGGCCGCAACCTGAGCTATTTCGTCGCCGGCTACACCATCGACCCCGAGTTCGACACCAAGGTCGGGTTCGTCCGCCGGCGCGACCTCAAGGCGCTCACCAGCCAGGTCGGCTACAACTGGTGGCCCGAGAGCTGGCTCATCAACTGGGGCCCGCAGGCCGGCTACGGCCGGAACTACGACTTCAACGACGTCCTCGTGGACGAGACGCGGCAGCTCGGCGTGCTCTTCTCGTTCGCGAAGAACATCCGGTTCGGCACCAGCGTGAATCGGGACATGGAACGGTTCGGCGGGATCAACTTCGAGAAGACCAGCTACATGACCAACCTCTTCATCAGCACGTTCGAGGCCGCGTCAATCGGCGGGTTTTTCCGCTTCGGCGACGAGATACGCTATCTCTACGACCGCCCGTCGTTCCTCGGCAAAGGCTCGAACGGCAGCATTTTCATGACCCTGCGTCCGTCCAGCCGGCTGCAGACGCAAATCAACATCAGCACCAGCCGCCTGATCGACCCTGAAGAGACCGAGTTGTTCAACGTCAAGATCTTCCGGGCGCTGACCACCATGCAGTTCACCGACCGGCTCCTGTTGCGCAACATCCTGGAATACAACACGTTCAGCCGCACGGTGGGTGCGAACGTGCTGTTCACCTATCGGGTCAACTCCGGCACGGTCTTCTTCATCGGGTACGACGACAACTACCAGCAGGGCGATCTCATTCTCGACAGCGAACGCAACCTTGCCTATCTTGGCAATCGAGAGTTCTTGACCACGGACCTGCGGCGCACCAACCGCGCCTTCTTCACCAAGATCTCGTATCTGTTCCGGTACTGAGGCGGCCGCCTGTATGCAGGGTTCGGCGTTCGGGCGTATGATAGGCAGGTTGTACGGTCGTGTACTTCCCGGGTGGCAATCGACAACGAGCGCCGACTGCTGCAGGTTCCGAGTCCGACCACCGCTGAGCTTGCGGCCGCCGGGTTCTGCAGCGAATGCCGTTCGGCAATCCCCGGACCGGCATCCGACTCCCCGGCGGCGGCGTCATCTTCGCATGTCCATGTTCTGCCGTGTCGCGGTGTCAATCTGTGCGTTGCTGCTGGCCGCCGTGCCAGCCGGCGCCGTCATGCGCCTGCCGTCGTCCGATGCCCTCACCCGCGGCGTCGCGGCGCAATCGGCGCCGACCGCGCAGACCTCGGAACGTGCAACCGCCGATACCGACGCGCTGCCGGACCGGACCTTCGCCGTCGTCCCGTTCACGAACACGTCGGGCGACGATACCGACAACTGGATAGGGGACGGCATCGCGGAAACCGTGGCGGCGGACCTGACCGCCGCCGGCGGCGCGCAGATCGCCGGCCGGAGCCAGGTCGCCGCAGCGATGCAGGGCGTCGCCGGCATGGCGATCGACGCGGCAGGAGCGACGCGGCTGGGGCGCCAGTTGCGTGTCCGGTGGGTCGTGAGCGGCGGTTACCAGCGGGTCGGTCAACGATTGCGAATCACGTCGCGGCTGGTCGATAGCCGCACCGGCGAGATCGCCGGCACGTCGACGACGGACGGCGCCGTCGATGCGATATTCGATCTGCAGGATCAGATCGTCAGCGGACTGATCGACCAGGTGGCGACCGCCGTCCGGGCGCCGGAGCGGCCAGCCCCCGAGCGTGCGGGTAACCCGAACTCTGCATCGCCCGCGGCGGCGGCCACCCGGGCGCCGGAGCGGCCCGTGCCTGCGCGTGCGGGTAACCCGAACTCTGCATCTCCCGCGGCGGCGGCCGGCTCCAGTGACGTGACGGACCTGCGCGGCGGTGGCGCCGGCCTGGGTCTCGGGCGCCCGGCTCGGTCCGCGCGGCCGCCGGAGAACGCCGTGACCGGCGGCATCGTGTTGCCCGCGGAGGTTCCCGCCCGGAACGCCGCCCGGACGCCGGAGCGGCCCGTGCCCGCGCGTGCGGGTGACCCGAGCTCCGCACCGCCCGCGGCGGCGGCCACCCGGGCGCCGGAGCGGCCCGTGCCTGCGCGTGCGGGTAACCCGAACTCTGCATCTCCCGCGGCGGCGGCGGCAGCCGGCGCGCTCGCGGGTCGGCCCATCGTCACCGCCGACTTCGCGACCGAGCGGCCGACGGTCGATGGCGCGCTCGACGACGCCATCTGGCGAACCGCGACACGGATCACCCAGTTCGTGCAGGTCGCCCCCGTCGAGGGCGCGCCGGCGTCGGAAGACACCGAGATCTTCGTGGCGTTCGACAGCACGCATCTCTATGTCGGGATGTATGCCCACTACTCGAATCCCGGCATGATCCGGGCGAATCGGGTCGATCGGGACCGCGCCGGCTATGGCGACGACACCATCTCGGTCTACTTCGACACGTTCCTCGACCAGCAACGCGCGTTCGTCTTCACGTTGAACGGGTATGGCGTGCAGGGCGACTCGCTCATGGGCGGCAGCGGCGGCGGGCGGGGCGGCGGCGGCTACCGGGGCGGCGGCGGCGGCGTGCCGCGGGGCGACCGTTCCTGGGACGTCCTCTTCGACTCGGCGGGCACGCTCGTCGACGACGGCTGGACCGCCGAGCTGGCGATTCCGTTCAAGAGCCTGCGCTACCCGAGCAACGAGGCTCACCGCTGGGGCTTCCAGATCGCCCGCTCGATCAGGGACAAGGACGAGACGGTGGTCTGGGCGCCGATCTCGCGCGACGTCTCGGGGTTCCTGCCGCAGATGGGGCTGCTCGACGGGCTTCGCAACCTGTCGACGAGTCGCAACTTCGAGATTCTGCCGACGATGACCGCCATACAGGCGGGGTCCCTCAACAGATCGACCGGCGACATGCGGGGTGTGTTCGAGGATGAACGCCAGCCGGAGGGCGGCGTCAATTTCAAATACGGCGTGACGTCGAACCTCACGCTGGACTTCACCTACAACCCCGACTTCTCGCAGATCGAGTCCGACCGGCCGCAGATCGAGGTGAACCAGCGATTCCCGCTGTTCTTCTCCGAGCTCAGACCGTTCTTTCTTGAGGGCCAGGAGGTCTTCTCCATTCGCGGGCCGGCCACGCTCATTCATACCCGCACGATTGTCGACCCGCGCTACGGCGCCAAGCTGACCGGCAAGGTCGGGAAGGCGACCATGGGGTTCCTGGTCGCCAACGACGAAGGGCCCGGCAACGTCGACGAGAAGACGGATCCGGAGGCATACCAACGCTCCGCGAGCACCGTCATCGGCCGTGCCCGGTACGATCTGTACTCCGAGTCGCATATCGGGGCGATCTTCACCGACCGGGAGTTCCTCGACACGTACAGCCGGCTCGGCGGGGTCGATGGCCGTTTCCGTCTCACGCCGACGATATCCGCCGACTTCATGGCCATCCAGAGCACCAATCGGGACCGCAACGGCAGAGAGCGCGACGGACCGATGTTCGACGTCGGGCTGCGCAAGAGCGGGCGGAACCTCAGCTACAGCGCGTCCTACTACTCGCTCGACCCGGACTTCGTGACCGATGTCGGTTTCGTCCGGCGCACGGGCATCCGGCGGATGAGCACCAACGCCGGCTATCGCTGGTGGCCCGAGGGATGGATTATCAGTTGGGGCCCGCAGCTCAGCTACAGCCGCAACTGGAACTTCGACCGCGTACTCGAGGACGAGGCGTTCCGCGCGCGGCTGGATGCCAGCTTCGCCAGGAACATCCGCCTCAGCGGCGACGTGCGCCGCGAGATGGAACGCTTCCGCGGCGTCGACTTCTTCAAGAACCGCTATGGATTCAATGTCAACGTGAGCACCAGCCGGCTCGCCTCGGTCGGGGGCAGCTACCGCTGGGGCGACGAGGTGCGATACAGCGGCACGCCGTTCGTGGGCAGCGGGTCCTCCGGCAGCCTGTTCATGTCGCTGCGTCCGCTCAGCCGCCTGCAGTCGCAGGTCAACGTCAGCACCAGCCGCCTGATCCGTCCCGACGACACCGAGTTGTTCAACGTCAAGATCTACCGGGCGCTGACCACGTTCCAGTTCACCGACCGGCTGCTGCTGCGGAACATCCTCGAGCACAACACGTTCAACGAGACCCTCGGGGTGAACCTGTTGCTGACCTATCGCGTGAATTCCGGGACGGTCTTCTACATCGGCTACGACGACCGCTACAGGCAGGGCAGCCTGTTGTTCGACGACGACGACGAGCCGCTGTTCTACACGACCGACCTCGAGCGCACGAACCGGGCGTTCTTCACCAAGATTTCCTATCTGTTCAGATACTGACTCGCAGGAGGTTCCCCGTGCTCCGACCTGTCTCCACCGTCGCCATCGGTCTGGCGGTCGTCGCCAACGGCCTGGCGGGGGCGCAGGATATTCCGCTCGACAAGCTCACGCTGCCCGCGGGGTTCTCGATCGAGGTCTATGCGCCCGACGTCCCGAACGCACGCTCGATGGCGAGGTCTCCGGCCGGGACGCTGTTCGTCGGCACCCGCCGGGCCGGCGACGTCTACGCCGTGCTCGACCGCGACCAGGACCAGCGGGCGGACGAGGTGATCACGATCGCCACCGGTCTCAACATGCCCAATGGCGTGGCGTTTCGGGACGGGGCGCTGTATGTCGCCGAGGTCAATCGAATCCTGCGCTACGACGGCATCGAAGCCCGTCTGCACGACCCTCCCGCGCCGGTGGTGGTGGATGAGGCGTTCCCCACCGAACGTTCGCATGGCTGGAAGTTCATCCGTTTCGGACCGGACGGCAAGCTGTATGTCCCGGTCGGGGCGCCATGCAACATCTGCGACCGCACCGGCGAGGACATCCGCTTCGCGACCGTCACACGGATGAACCCCGACGGCAGCGGGCAGGAAGTGTTCGCCCACGGGGTGCGGAACTCGGTCGGGTTCGACTGGCATCCGGGCACCCGCGATCTGTGGTTCACGAGCAACGGCCGCGACCGTCTCGGGGACGAGTCGCCGGGCGACACCCTGAACCACGCGCCGGAGATTGGGATGCACTTCGGGTTCCCGTTCTGCCACCAGGGCGACACGCCCGACCCCGAGTTCGGCGAGCGGCGGGGCTGCGGCGAATTCTCGCCGCCGGCGCAGGCGCTCGGACCGCACGTGGCGTCGCTGGGCATGCGGTTCTACACCGGTGCCATGTTTCCCGAGCCGTATCGAAACCAGATCTTCATCGCCGAGCACGGGTCCTGGAACCGCACGCCGGCGGCGGGCCACACCGGCTACCGGCTGACGGTCGCCACCCTGGAGGGCGACCGCGTGACCGACTACGCGGTGTTCGCCGAGGGCTGGCTCGACCCCGACAATTCCGCCTGGGGCCGTCCGGTCGACGTCGAGGTGATGCCCGACGGCGCGCTGCTGGTGACCGACGACGCCGCCGGCGCGATCTACCGGATTACCTACGGGGGCTGACCGCCCGCGCTGCCGAGGGCGCACCGATGTCCAGAAACCGACTGGCCGGCGCCGTGACCGGTCTGGCGTTGCTGTCCGTGCCGGTCGTCGCACAGGGTCAGATCACGCCCGAGCTCGTGCGCGCCCGGACGGAGCGCGAGTGGACCCTCAAGGCGGAGAAGATGCGGCGGCATCTGCTGCCGCTGATGCGCGAGCACGAGATCGACCTCTGGATCATCCTGAGCCGCGAGAATGCGCCCGACCCGCTCGTCGAGCTCTTCGGCGGCTACGGCGTCACCGGATGGTACGGCCATCGCAATGCCTACCTGTTCCACGACAGCGGGTCGGGCCTCGAGACGACCGCCATCGGGACGCACCTCAGCGGTCACCAGCGGCGGTTCTACGACACCCTCACGCCGTATGGCGAAGAGGGGCTCGCACCGCATCTGCGCGAGTACGTGGCGGCCCGCAATCCGCGCCGAATCGCCATCAACCAGTCGCGCACCATCAGCATGGCCGACGGCTTGACCGCCGAGCTCAAGGACTATCTGCTGGACGCGCTCGGGGCGCCGTTCGCCGGCCGGCTGGTGTCGTCCGAGCCGCTCGTCGTCGACTACGCCTCGACCCATACGCCGGCCGAAGACGCCGTCCAGCGCGAGGCGAGCACCGCCACCTACGCCATCCTGCACCGCGCGTTGTCGAACGAGGTGATCACGCCGGGGCAGACCACCCTGATGGACGTGCAGTACTGGATAACCGCCGAGTGGAAGCGCCAGGGCTTCGAGTTCAACTTCCCCGCCTCGCTCGACCTGCAGCGGGCCGGCGGCGTCACGCTGGACGATGCGGACGACCCGGTCATCGAACGCGGCGACCTGCTGCACGTCGACTTCGGCGTGCGGACGTCCGGCATCGTGGCCGACCAGCAGAAGATGGCCTACGTGCTGCGCGACGGCGAAACGGCGCCCCCGGCCGGGCTGGCCGCGGCGTTCGCCGTGTCCACACGCGCGTCCGCCGTCATCCTCGACGAGATGCAGGTGGGCCGCACGGGCGCGGTCATCAAGGCCGAGGCGGAAGCCCGGGCCTCGAGCGTGGGGATCGACCTGCTGGTGTACTCGCACGTGCAGGGCTACTGGGTGCACGACGCCGGCATGTGGGCGATCCACGACTGGCCCGAACGCTACGGCGACCATCCCCGCATCACGTTGAAGGACGGTGACTGGGTCTCGCTGGAGTTCGCCGTGACGGCCCCGGTGCCGGAGTGGGACGGTCAGGCCGTGACCATCATGCGCGAAGAGGACACGCTCATCCGCGCTGACCAGGCGCCCGAGTATCTGTCCGGCCCGCAGAACGCGCTTTGGATCGTCGAGTAGGCGGTTGCGATATCATGAATGGCCCGGGTCCGCGCCAGCGGCCCCGTCGCGCCGATCTTCCAGGTGAGGTGGCCGAGAGGCTGAAGGCGGCGGTTTGCTAAACCGTTGAGGGGGCTTCAACCTCCTCCCAGGGTTCGAATCCCTGCCTCACCGCCAACTTGTTTCTGTAAGTGATTGTAAATGAAGGACTTGATTTTTTGTGCGTTAGTCTGCAACCCACAATCTGTCCCGCACTAGAGCGGAGCTTGCCGTTCGTACGGGGCCAGCGTGCTTCCCTCTGGAAGCGTGAAGGCGGAGGCGGTTGTCGTCGAAGTTACGGCCGGATTGCCGACCACATTGAACCAGGGACGGCAACGCGGGAATCGGCAACGACTGACGTGGTAAGGCTGTTGAACCGCACGACGTACGCGCGCTTTGACCCACGACACGCGCGGCATGCCCGGACAGATCTGCTCCGACGAGGGCCCGGAGTGGGTCGCCAGGGCGGTCGCCGGTGGATCATCGCCCTCGACGCCGACAGCGCCTACAGACCACCTGCACCGAAGATCGTGCCACGGCCGGCTTCACCGGCACTCGAAAAGCGCTTGCTCGGCCACTTCAAGTATGGCTTTATCGACACCGCTCAACTAACATTCGCACCCGATGGGGCCGGTCGTGCCATTGGCACTGCGGGCCGTCAGGGATGCCAGTGCACAATTCGAGCATTCTCGATGGGCTTGCCGGCGAATCGTCAGGGGGTTGCGGCCATCGCGGCGCCCAGTCCAGCGACAAGGCGACCGGGGCGGCGCCAGGTAGGGCGGCAGCGAAGGCGGCGCGATGCAGCGGACAACAAGAGGGTTGGACGTGATCGTGTCCTTGGTCTGTGTGCGATGAACGTTGCCGCTGGGCGGCAGATTGCAGAAATGCTCACCAGTGCGGATGTGGTGACGCTGACCGAGGCCCGCTTGCCGGCGGCGGTTGTCCTCGCGAAGATAGCCGCGATTTGCACCGAGTTGGATACGAGCGTCGAGCAGCTCGTGACGTTGTCGGAGATGGGGGTCAACACACCGGGGCAATCGTGGCGATCCTGTCGCCCCGGTCGCCGAGTGACGAGCCTAGCTCCCGAAAACGCCTTCGCCCGCGCGGTACTTCCGTTGCGTCGACTGCCGCGCGAGCTTCCCATCGGCTACCCAGGGGTTTCGGTTGCTCGCGCGCCGCAGGCGCAAGCCACACGGGACACGGCAACACACCGGACCCTCAGCATTCCGGTCGCAAAGTAGTAAATCTGGAGGTGCACCATGCCAACGCGACGAACTCTTGACAGCGGCGCGCCGTCTCAAGAGACCACCCAAGACTTGAAGAGGCCAACGATCTCCGCCAGAGACGTTGGCGTCACACTCCGGATCAGCGACGCGACACTGAAGGAGATAGAACAGATTCAAGAGGAGAACATCAAGGCTGCGCAGGAAGACCAGAAGTTTTCTTGGCGATGAGCTTCCGGCACGCTCGCTTCTCCCAAGGCATCTCCTCCGACTGTTGGGTCCACCATGACGACACGGTACACGGTTGAGCTACTCGACCGTCCGGACGCTTGGACGTTCTTGGCTCAAGCGCTTGGCGGCGATGGCTCTGACGTGGTACGCAATACTCTCCGACATCTCAGCATACTCGGTGTGAAGTCCTACGTTCTCGAAGAAAAGTACATCGATCGCGACTACTCAGCGGATTACTTGTACTTCTACGCCCGCACGTTCCGGGCCCACGACCGACACTGTAAGCGCGTTCACTTCTTCTCTGCCGACATATCCCGGCTGCTCCGGCGACCTCTATCAACAGACCGGCTGCGCCGAATCAAGGGTTTCGCAAGCACAACCTATTGCGGCTTTTGCGTCGTTCGTCCGTTGCCAACCGCGCCAATCGGAAGAACGGTTCTCAAGGGGCGCGTCCGCAGCGGCTTCGACATGGATGCTATCGTCACGTGCCGTGCCGACGTTGACGTGAACCTGCTCGGCATCGACCTGCAAGTCACTGGTGCTTCCTTCCTCCAACAGGACGCCCGCGTGGGCGCGTGCGCTCAAGTTGCCATCTGGGCAGGTATGCGGCATATGCACGCGCGGTACAAATACAATTGGGTGTCCGTTGCGGACATCACGCGATTCGCTACGCCCACAACCGAAACCGAGTCCATTTCCCTTCCCGCCGGATCGGACTTCCTCACCTCCGAGCGCATGATTCGTGGAATCAGCGAAGCGGGCTATCAGCCCCTCTGCTTTCGAGGCCGGGACATCGACCGCGCGATCCTGCCGTACGTGGAGTCCGGCATTCCCGTCATTCTGGGCCTCAATATCGGCGGGGCCGTAGGTCACGCCGTCACCGTCATCGGCCGCGTATTCGCCAGGCAGGACACCCCGAGCGACAACGCCATCGACTACGTCCCGGCCTATATCGTCCATGACGACCAAGGTGGCCCCTATATGTGGCTTCCCATGGACGGCGGCGCTAGCCGGCGATTCTCCTTCGTCGACGATACGACGAAACGTGACACACTCGACGGCACCATCGAGTTGAACGTCCGGAGTCATGCGGTCTTTGCCGTAGCCCTCATGCCCACGAGGGTCTTCTCGACTGCGGCCGCCGCCGAGCATTCCGCATGGAACCGAATCGACTCCATCTTGCGCGGCATGGCTGGAATCCGTCAGTTGCTCGATGAGCGCGAACTCACCGTCAACGTCAGGCTCTTGGACGAACTACAGGCAGCGCATGGCGTGGGCCAAATCGTGCTACGGACGTACCTGACGTCTGCTGCGGGCTACCGTCGCCACTTAGTCGGAGGCTCGGCTAGCAACGATCTCAAGGATGCAGTGCTCGACCTCCACTTGCCGCACTTCACATGGATCACCGAGATTTCTACGATTGATTCGTACAACCAGGCTTCCCCGGGCTTGCGGCGCATCTACGGACATGCGGTTCTCGATGCGACCTCGACCGGCAAAGGCGGCGACGGCCTGTTGTTGCTCCATCTTCCCGGGCTTCTCGTCACCAACGACATCAATGCTCGAGAGGATCCCGAGAAGATCGCCATCATCCAGGGCGACACGTTGTACGAGTGCCGCGAGAAACGCCTCTAGCTAGCTAGAGACCATAGCGGGTCTCGTCGGCAGCGTCCCGTTGTCAGCCATGCCTAAGTGGCTGTTCCCAATCTGGGAACACTCGACGCAGCCAGCGTCGCGCCGCGGCATGTCATAGCCGGCCTCCGCTCGACGGGAGTTCCACCGAAACCACCCAGTCTCGGCGTCGTCGTACTTCAGACCCGTCATATGGAACAGAAAATCGTCAGCGGCATGTGCGCAGGCGATAGCGTTCATGGTGACCACGCTTGGGGCCACCACACCCGGGTCGTCGACGTATGCGTATCCGCGCTTGGCCGCTTCCGGCACTGCCTCGTCCTGTAACCGTCCCGGGTTGATGAGGCCGTTACACCACAGGCACCCTTGCTCGGGTGTCACCATTCGGCTGACGCAGAAGACGTTCCCGACGGCTCCATCCTCGGCAACGGGAATCTTCGCGCCGACCTGGATCCCAGGGATCCCGTACTGATGCACAATGGCGTTAAAGAGAAGTCGCGCCCCCATCCTGTCCGCCGCGAGGAAAAGGAAGTCACAGTCCGTGAAACTCGCCGCTACATCCTCCTCGAGGAAGTCCCTCGCCATCGCCTCGATCCGCGCGTTGCGGTTCGCACGACGAATGTTGCGGCCGGCCATCTGGACTTTGGGTCTACACAATCGGTCCGCAATGAACTTTGGGATCCATGAAGGCACGACGGCATCGCGACGCCGAGCTGCGATGAGGCGCGGGAGGTTAGTTTCATCCGCCTGGTCCGGATCCGCGAGTACGAATTCTCCCACGCCAAGCCGACCTAACAGTTCGGCCAGTATTGACCCCGCGCCGCCCAGTCCCACGATTCCCACGCGCGTCCGTTGCATCAGTTGCTGGCCGGCGTCGCCGAACAGACGACTCTGCCGATCGTAAATCCCGACCGCTGCAGCCTGCCTCTCCGGAATCGGGAACAGCAACTGTCGTCGATGACCGATGACCGTTGCGTGGCGAAGCGGCGCGCGGTCGCAGCCAGGAAACCACAGTTCGCCGGCCGCCGCAGAGCGCGCAAAGACCAACGCGCCGACCGGCATACCTCGCGCAATGTCAAGAAGAGCGGGATAGCCGCGTTTGTGTGAGGCCATGTCGACTGCCGAGAACGCGACGGAGTTGGTTCCGCCATGGTTGTGAATGGCGAGGTACGCCAGCCGCTTGTCTCTCGCGCGGAGGATCCGGCTCTGGATGAACTCCGCTTTCAGCATGCGATAGCCGCGTTTACCCGGCACGTAGTCCACACCGTCCATCGCCAGATGGACCTCCCTCGCGACGAGCCTCAGGCCGCGGTCGGACTCGCAAGTGCCGGCAAGGATTACCGCACCGTGCTCGTCGTCATCCCCGGGAAATAGGTGGGTCTGGAGTTCAGCGTACAGTCCTGCGGGGATCGTCAGTCTCCAGGATTTCACGTTGGCCTCTTCATCCATCGGATGACCTTCAGCAACTTCAGCGCCGCGGTGTCGGTCTCGGGGTTCAGCCTGTTCGATCGGCGCGAGATCTGGATAACCGGCTGGCCTCGAAACGTTGCGGTCCCGAAGCCGCCTCCCAGACCGGCGCCGTCGGACCGCGCTAGGTCCGGATTCGTGAAGTGCGGATAGACGTCAGCGTAGGGGTACTGGAACGTGATCTGGAAGCCAATCCAGACCTGAGCCTGCACGTAGGGGGAACCCATGGGAATGTCCCTCACCATGACGATTGCCCCGCCGGTGCCGTCCGGTTCCGTCTCGACGGCACACGAATCGATCGTGCGACGGATTTCCTCGATTGCCGTGGCCACTCCGGGGACGATCGTGCTCATGAGTTGTCGTCATTCTCGATCGCGAGGAACCGGTCGTTGGGATGTACCTCGATGAACTGGTCGTCGCCGATCAGATTCGTCTTCCCGCCGCCGAGCTCGATGCTCAGCACGAAGTCCTGCTTGATGTTCACGCCTTGCTCGATTGCCACCTTCTTGATGTTCTCGCCCGTCTGCTTTGACCCGTCGAGCACCACCGGCTTGTCGTTCAACGTGATTTCGACCTTCCCGTCGTCGATCCCGCCCTTCACGTGTTCATCGCCTGACATGTCTGCACCTCTTTCAATGTGGACTCAGGATTGCTATAATGCAACATACTGCATGTGACCATGGATTGCAAGAATGAAATTACGAGAAAAACGCACAGACCGCTTCGACGTCGTCGCGCTGCATGCCGCACTGGACTCCGAACGCCGTTCGCGCCGCATCGCCTGGAAGGATGTGGCGGCGCAGTCGAACGTGAGCGCATCGACGCTCACCCGTCTGTCCCAGGGCCGTCAACCCGACGTCAACAGCCTCGCAGCTCTCACTGCCTGGCTCGGGATGTCAGCAGACCACTTCATGCGCACCGAGACCATTGACCAATTCGGCGCAGCAAGCCCGCTTGCCCAGATCTCCTCCATCATCCATCAAGATCCCAAACTGAATCCCGAGGGGGCGGTTGCCCTCGAGGAGTTGATCCGGGCCACGTATGCGCGCCTGAGAACCGACAGCGACTGAGACTACCGACTGCGCCTTCGCCTCGCCCGAGTTAACTCGTCTCGGACCCTCGCGTTCCTCGTTCGAGGCTCGCAGCCCTGCATTGTGTAGACCGCCTGGCCGTTGGCGTCGACGTGCGCGAACGTCGGCGGACCGTCAACGGCGAAGGTAAGGTGCACAATGCTCGAGACGCGCGCGGCGCGCCCTTCCGCATCTTTGCGACACCGGTTGAGACGAGCGTGAAGTGGAGGATAGCTCGTCAAGGAACTCCCCGACTCTGCAGCGTCGTCGTTTCACGCCATCGTCATGCCTCAGTGCGCCGCGCCGGACTGTGATTCGAACGGATGGACTCGATCCGACACCAAAATCCGAAGTCTTCATTTGCTGCGAAATCCCACGGTCGTCCAGGCAAACGAATCCCACGACGACGGGAAGTCGCAAGCAAGAGCGACGGTGACGCGCTGTCCCGTGGCGACGTCTCGACTTGGAAGGCTGCCCCGAGTGCCGGTCGTCGAGGCGCACCGCCGGGGACCACACAGTGACTGACGGACCTCAGACCTCAGTGCATCGGCACGGTCCTCTCAGGGCCAGCGCACCGAGACGGTGCCGTCGTCGTTGCTGACGAGGATGTCGAACGCGCGCAGCGTTCGCAGCCAGCGGGGCGCGTTGCGCTTGACGAGGATCGCTTCGTAGTCGGTGGCCGGATCGCGGTAGGGGGTGCCATCACGGAGGACGGCGAAGGCGCAGCGTGCGAGCTTGTGCGCGGTGGCGACGATGGCACGCTTGTAACCGCGGCGCACGGTGAGCGCCTTGTGGTGCGCCTGGAATTGGCAATTCTTGGTGCGCGCGGCGGCATGGGCGCACTCGACGAGCACGGCGCGCAGCGTGCGGCTGCCCCGGCGGGTGCGCCCGGTGCGGCGCTTGCCTGCGCTCTCGTTGTTGCCGGGACACAGACCGGCCCACGCGGCGAGGCGACTGGCAGCACCGAACACGCTCGGGTCGGGACCCATCTCACTCAGGATGGCGCAGGCCGAGGTGTGGTCGATGCCGGGGATGGTCTCCAGCAGGCGGCACTGCCTGGTGTAGTCCGTGAGGGCGGTGTCGATGTGCCGGTCGAAGTCCTGCACGCGCCGGTCGAGGTCGTCGTGTCCGGCGATGAGGTCGGTGAGCAGGAGGCGATCGGTTTCGCACAAGGTCAGGCGCAGGGCATCGCCGAGGAGTTCCAGGCGGGTGCGGACGTGCCCGCTGAGCGAGTCCAGGATGTCCGTGCGGGGCCGTCGGGCGACCAGGCCGTCGAGGATGCGCCGGCCATTGAGGCCGAAGATGTCGCTGAGCACGCCTCCGATGCGGATGCCGCTCCGGTCGAGGACCTTCTGCACCCGGTTGCGCACCTGGCTGCGCTGCCCGACCAGCGTGCGCCGATGGCGAACCAGATTCCGCAGGTCGCAAAACGCCTCGTCGGGCACGAAACTGGGACGTCCGAGCCCGAACTGGCACACCCGGGCCAACCAGCGGCTGTCTGCGATGTCGGTCTTGCGGCCGCGCAGTTGCCGCACGTGCTGCGCGTGCAGCAATTGCGCCTCGATGCCGGCCGCGGTGAGTGCGCGCCACGGCGCCTGCCAGTAGACGCCGGTCCCCTCCAGGGCCGCCGCCTCGACGCGATGGCCGGTCAGCCAGGCGGCCAAGGCGTCCAGGCCGCTTGCCAGCGCACTGAAGGTGCGTGTCTCGCAGGTCGGCTCACTGCCGGGCGCTGCACAGAGCCGCACCGTGGCTGTGATCGCCATTTTGTGCACATCGAGTCCCGCGGCGCGGGGATGGACAACGTGCAGGTCATCGTTCATCATCGGTTCGCCTCCTGTAGGGGTACGGGGGGTGGTGGAAGCGGGGCGATCGGTCGGACGGAGAACTCGCGCCCCGAGGGCGCGGTGCACTTTGCTGCACGTCCACGGCGTGAGGCCGGGCACATTGCGGGGCTCGACGCCGACCGACCAGGTCAGTTTAGCGTCGGGGAACGTCCACCATTCGAAATAACGACCACTGTCCCGCCTCCGCCGCTATTGTGCATCGGCCCCCGATGGAACGGCACGGAGACGCTAGCCGAACCGGTCGCCCGTCTCGCCCATTTCATGGCTTCGGGGTGGTGAGGTGGGACCGACCATGACGGTTTAGCGGGTAGAGTTCGATGGTCGCGTGAGATCCAATTTTTTGAACCTGTACTTTTCTAGGGGATCTGGCATAACTGTGGGGTGCCACGGCAACGTCCCCGGACCGAGCAGGATCCGCGCGATACTCGCATTGAGGAACAAGAGCGAGAGATCGCACGACTGCGCGAGGAGTTGACGCGGGTCGAGGGCGACCGGGATTGGTGGAAGCGCCGCAGTGAACACCTCAAGCAGCAACTCGACGCCGCGCGGCGGGCAGGATTTCGGCAAGCCGCCCCGTTCGCCAAGGACCGGCCGCAAGGTCGCGGCGGGCGTCCCGGCCGGCGAGCGGGTGCGCGCTATGGCCGGCAGGCGTGCCGCCCGCGGCCGGCGCAGGTCGACGAGACCCACGCGGCGCCGGCGCCGGCCGCCTGTCCGGACTGCGGCGGCGCGGTCGAGGTGACCCGTGTGGCGTCGCAGTATCAGGAAGAACTCCCCAAGGTGCGCCCCATCGTGCGGTGCTTCGAAATCGAGGTTGGCCATTGCTCCCAGTGTCGGCGGCGCGTCCAGGGCCGCCACCCGCTGCAGACCTCCGACGCGATGGGGGCGGCCAGCGTGCAGCTCGGCCCCGCGGTCGTCGCGCTGGTCGTCGAGATGCACACGCACCTGGGCGTGCCGCTGGCCAAGATCGCGCACCTGTTGAAGACGCAATGCGGATTGACGGTTACGCCCGGAGGCCTCACGCAGGTGCTGCATCGCACCGCCCGCGAGGCGGCGCCGACCTACACGGCATTGTGCGAGCAGGTGCGGGAAAGTCCCATGGTCACGCCGGATGAAACCGGCTGGCGCGTCGGCGCCGTCCGCCACTGGCTGTCGGTCTTCGCCGCGCCGCAGACGACGGTCTACGCCATTTGCCCCGGCCGCGGGTTCGACGCTGCCGCCACCGTGCTCGGGGCCGACTACAACGGCGTGCTCGTGCGCGACGGGTGGGCGCCGTATCGCCGCTTCACCCACGCGCTGCACCAGACCTGTCTGGCTCACCTGATCCGGCGAGCGCGGCAACTCCGAACCGATCATCCGCGCAGCCCGTGGGCCGCCCGGGTGCAACGCGTCCTGCAAGCCGGCCTCGACCTGCGCGACCGCCGCGACGCCGGGCTGCTGAGCGACCATGGTCTGGCAACCGCTCGCGGCCAACTGCTCGCCCAACTCGGTCGGCTGATCGACAAAGCGCCGACGCTGGACGCCGCCGACCGCTTCGCCGCGCACCTGGCCACCGAATTCCCTGCGGTATTCGGCTTTCTGTGGGACCCGTCGGTCAACGCCACCAACTGGCGCGCCGAACAGGCCATTCGGCCCGCCGTCGTCACCCGCAAGGTCTGCGGCGGCAATCGCACCCGGCACGGCGCCGACACCCAGCAGGTGCTCGCCAGCGTCGTGCGCATCGTTCACCAACGCCACCTCGACCTCACCCCGCTGATCGCCACCATCCTCCACGCCACCGACCCCGTCGTCCCCGAACCACTCCAACGCCCGCCCTCGCCGACGTGACGGGTTGCAACGCCGCCACGACCGCTCCACGCGCCGACTCGCTGAGCATTCGCACGTTTCTGGATTTCGCCCTGCACAAGGCCCCGCCGGACCACTCGATGCTGTCGCGCACCCGTCGCCTGATTGACCTCGAGACCCATCAGGCAGTGTTCACGTGGGTGTTGCAGCGACTGGCCGACGCCACGCTGGTCGTGGGGCGCACGGTGGGCATCGATGCCACGACGCTGGAAGCCAATGCGGCGATGCGGAGCATCGTGCGGCGGGACACGGGCGAGAGCTACGACGCATTTCTGACCCGGCTGGCCGAGGCGTCCGGCCTCACGACCCCGACGCGCGCCGAGTTGGCCCGGTTCGACCGGACCCGCAAGAAGAAGGGCTCGAACGACGACTGGACCCACCCGCACGATCCGGACGCGAAGATCACGAAAATGAAGGACGGCCGCACGCATCTGGCGCACACCGCCGAGCATGCGGTCGATCTGGACACAGGCGCCATCGTGGGCGTGACGGTGCAGGACGCGAGTGCGGGCGACACGACGACCCTGGTCGACACGCTCGTCACGGCTGCCGAGCAGGTCGAGGCGGTCGGCGCGCCGGGGATCGCGGAGGTCGTGGCCGACAAGGGGTATCACAGCAACGAGACGATGGTCGGGTTTGCGGCCATCGGCGTCCGCAGCTACGTCTCGGAGCCGGACCGCGGCCGGCGCCACTGGAAGGGCCAGGCGGCGGCGCGGGACGCGGTGTATGCCAACCGGCGGCGGATTCGCGGCGCACGCGGGAAACGGCTGCTGCGGCAGCGGGGCGAGCTACTGGAACGGCCCAACGCGCATCTCTACGAGACCGGCAGGATGCGCCGCGTCCATCTGCGCGGGCATCCCAACATCCTGAAACGGCTGCTCGTCCAGGTCTGCGGCGTCAATCTCGGGTTGCTCATGCGGCACCTGACGGGCGTGGGCACGCCGCAGAGCCTCCAGGGCCGCGCGTCGGCGCTGGTGGAGGCGCTGATCGGCCTCCTGAGCGGCTCCTGGGGGCGTGTGCGGCGCTTCTGGGCCCCGGAGCGCCATGATCGGCCCGATTCGTCGTCGGATGGTCCGGCGACACGCCAATACGGACACGCGATTCTCGATTGACAATCAGCCCCTTCTGCCACGGGCTGCTAGTGCTGCGCCACGATTAAAGATTAGGGCACGCGGAACCGATAGAGTTCCCATGCAGAAAAAGTATATCGTCCGACTCACCGCCGAGGAACGCGAGGTCTGTCAGCAGACGGTCCGCAAGCTCAAGGGCAGCAGCGAGAAGGTACGCCGCGCGCAGATTCTCTTGCAGGCCGATGCGGACGGACCGGGGTGGACCGACCAGCAGATCGCCGACGCCTTTTCGTGCCGCACCAAGACGGTCGAAAACATTCGCCAACGATGCGTACTGGCAGGATTCGAGCGGGCGCTGGAACGCAAACGACGGCCGTCGCCCCCGGTCCCCAAGCTGCTCGACGGCGAACAGGAAGCGCAGGTCATCGCCCTGCGTCTGGGCCCGCCCCCCAAGGGCTACGCCAACTGGTCGTTGCGGCTGCTGACGCGGCGGGTCGTCGAGTTGCAGATCGTCGAGTCGGTCAGCCGCGAGACCCTCCGGCGTACGCTAAAACAAACGGGATGACCCGGCGGAAAATCGAGTACTGGGTGATCCCGCCGGAGGCCGACGCCGAGTTCGTGGCGCACATGGAGCAGGTCTTGGACACCTATGCGCAACCGTACGACCCGGCTTGCCCGGTCGTGTGCATGGATGAGCAGCCGGTGCAACTGGTCAAGGAAACGCGCCCGCCGATGGCCGCCACGCTGGCGCGGCCCCGCCGCGTCGACTACGAGTACGAACGGGCCGGCACGGCCTCGGTCTTCCTGTTCAGCGAGCCGCTGGCGTGTTGGCGGCGGGCGACGGCGCGGGCCCGGCGGACGAAGGCGGACTGGGCGGTGGAGGTCGCCGACCTGTTGGAGGGCCGCTACGCCGACTGCCCGAAAGTCACCCTGGTGTGCGACAACCTCAACACGCACACGCCCGGCGCCTTCTACGAGGTGTTCGAGCCGGCCCGGGCTCGGGAACTGGTTCGTCGCCTGGAGTTCTGCTACACGCCGAAGCACGGGAGCTGGCTGAACATCGCCGAGAATGAACTGAGTTCGATGACGCGTCAATGCCTGGACGGGCGCCGCATCGGCGACCTCGAGACGCTGCACGGCGAAGTGTCGGCGTGGTCCACCGACGTCACTGCTACGCAACGCGGTGTCGACTGGCAGATGCAGGTCGACGATGCGCGCCGTAAACTCAAGTCCGTCTATCCGAATATTTTGACGTGACGAAGCACTAGGAACTGTGAACCAGACGGGGAAGCTTACGGATCGACGTTACCTAAGCGCCGTTCCTGGAAGGCGACTACCCACTTTTTCAACGTGCGACCGCGACGCTTAGCCATTGACATCGAAAAGTGGCTCCTTAGGAGGAACTCTTCCGCTGCCCCCGAGTCCAGCTCATGCAGATCTCTGGCACTTGCCCACTCTTTCCACCGCTGCGCCACCATGCTCAGTTCGAACTGGACTGAGAGAAAGTCCAGAATCCTGGACTCAGGAAGTTGTGCCAATCGTTGGCCAGAGTCTGTGATCGTACCGTCCTGGCCCAAAAGTCCCAACACTTTCGCGCCATGTTTCATGTAATCTATGTGCCGCTTGGAACTAGAGGTGCCCGCCATCCGCATCTCTGCTGGGCTCGGTTCAGAACCCGCGCTGACAAGCTTTACAACTTCGATAATGCGGTCGAGGCGATCTTGTTGAGGAACGTCCCCAGACGTTAGCGCTCGTTGCGGCTGAAGAGAATCCCCTATAGGCATCGTTGCATTCGTTGACGAGGCGCCCACGGAAACGAGCTCCGATCGGGATTTGGACTCGCCAGACACAGCGGTTGTAACGACCGTATCGAGCGTGAAGAGGTACTGGCGTCCTATGACCTTCTGGAGAAGAACCGAACGTCGTCCGGGAGGGATGTCGGCCCTTAAGGCCTTGCCGCCCTCAGTCACGATCTCTAGATGGCCATGTCGCTGACTGGCGCCCTCGAGCGTCGCCTGGATCTGACTCCTAGTGCTGATTCCTTCCGGTTCCTGTTTCATCCGCTCGATCGCGGGCGCAACGCGTCTTGATCGGATTCTCGTACGCGCACCTTCAAAAGATCTGGCGTCAGTCAGTCCAATAGTCGCGTCCAGATTTCTCTGAGCAAGCGTCTCAATGAACTGAAAGAAGTGGTCCTTCGACACAGCACTCAATTCGCTAGAGGAAAAAGCCTGCTCTGGATCCTGGGCAAGTCGCATCATGCGCTCAAAAGCGACTGAGAACACCTCTGGTTGCTTGACCGACACAATGAAGCGGAGTAGGAACGATCCAGGTGCCGGAACCAGCGCATATGTCTTCATCGTCGACGCGACATCAGGAGCGACCGAAGCCACAGCCTCACGGACTGCTATTCTCCAGGAATGAACCAACTTCTCGAAGGTCCCGATTGCAAGGCGCCCCTTATCGGGGTCAGAGCCAATAAGCGTGACTTGCTCGACGATCCCTCCACCTCGCTCAGCCTGTTCCCGACACTCGTAGCTAGCGCGAGCAGTGGCTAGCGCTTCGCCGACAAGCCGTAACACAGCAACTGGCAGCGCCGATGGTGCCAGTTCCGAGAAAGTGCGCTCCTGCTCTACAATCCGATCACGATGATCGATTGGGAGGTCCGGTGGGGCGTCAGATGACAGTGCCCGGATCGAGTCGGCAACCTCCGAGCCCATCCCCGCTATGAGGGACACGGAGTTCAGATGAGTCACTAGTATTTCGGCTTGCTGCTGACTCAGAAGTCTAGACAGCAGCTTCCGTTCTCCCATCGAGATGAGCAAGCCGCAGATTCCGTCCTGGACGATGGGTGAAGAATCCACGCAGTAAGTCGCAAACGATCCGAAACTCGGTGCCAGAACCGCCGTGAGCAAGTCATCGTGGGCACGGTACCGGGTCAAAGAGGAGAGCACGTTTGCCAGTGTTGACTGGTCCTCGCTCCACGAGGTGGTCAAGAAGTGGGCCAGAGGTGCCCAAAGATAGGGTGGTTGTTCCGATGCGGTCTTGGACAAAGCGTACGACACAACACGCCGAAGATAGACGTTGTCGGAGGTCGCTAGGCAGCTCCAGGTGAGGATGCCAGCGTTGCTCGGGTCTTCCTTGATCGCTGTCTCTACAAGAGTCAAGATCAGGTCTTCATCGTGGCTGTCGATGGCGCGACCTAACCTTCGGAGGTAACCACTTGAGCTGGGAGTCATGCGAAGGCGATCCCTCGAATGACTTCGATATCGACCCGTGCGTTGGACTCTCGCGCGGAAAGGTTCCGGTCTTGAAACGATTGATACAACGGAGCGTCAACCGGACCGCTACGGATCAGCCTATCGGCTCTGCTGAAAGCCGCAGCACGGCACTCACGCTGACTCGTGGTGCACTGGTTCCGCAGTTGATCAAGACCTTCCAGCGCTCGGCCTTGGGTGACGGGCCGCTGGTTGGCCCATGGGTACGACCGACTGGGATTCATGTCTGAGCCTTGAACCTGCAGTCTGCCACGGTGACGCGGGGTGCCACTTCTTGGATGCAAGACGGCCGCTCCGTTGACTTTAAACCGAAACGGGTCGCTTCTTGGGCATATCTAGTGTATCCACTAACAGGCTGTGGCAGAACGGCTACCTTGTAGCGTGAGCGGAAGGAGTTGATGGCGCTGCGTGGGGTGGGCAATCCACGACGAATCGTGCGGATCAAACAGACGATCCGCTCCGGAAAGCGCTACATGGCGCCAGCGGCGGCTGAGAGCCCGGCTCAGAGCGTCAAGGAGTGCCCTGGCGCGGCCCTGGAGGCTGCGCGGGGTCCGGACGCCCGTCAGTTCGCGCATGAGGAGGCCCAGATTCGAGCCACAGACGTGGACGAGCAGACGCGATCGTTGACAGTTGGAGTGTCCGCGCAGATGCACGCGGCGCAATCGCCCGGTTTCGTTGACGTGAGCGTGGGGACGCTCGAGGCGTTCCCCACGCTGCCGCAGCAGGCGGCGCCCGCGGACGCGCCGAATGCGCCGCCGGTTGGCGCAAACGGCCGCCCGCGCAGCAGGCTTTCGCCGCCAGCAACGCCGTCCGCGGTCCGGCTCCGACACGTAACTGCGGATTCCCAACTCGGCCAACGCAACCAGGGTTTCGTTGCTGTGATATCCCTTATCGCCGACCACCTCGGTGAGGCCGGCCCCGGCCGGCAGGACCGCCTCGACCTGCTCGGCCGCGGTAATCAAGGTCTCGACCATCGTCGTCGTGTCACCGGCATCGGCATCCTGCACGGTGATGCCGACGACCGCTCCGGTCTCCAGGTCGATCGCGTGCTCGGCCTTGTGTGCCAGCCGGGTGCGGCCGTCCTTCATGCGGGTGATCTTCGCGTCCGGGTCCTGCGGATGCACCCAATCGTCGTTGGACCCCTTCTTCGGGCGCTTGCAGTCGAAGCGGGCCAGCTCGGCGCGCGTCGGTGTCGAAATGCCGGACGCCTCGGCCAGCCCGCGCAGGAACGTTTCGTCGCCCTCGCCCGTGTCCCGGCACACGATGCGCCGCAACGCGGCATTGGCTTCCAGCGTCGTCGCATCGATGCCCACGGTCTTGCCTCGGACCAGACCGGCGTCGGGCAGCCGCTGCAGCACCCACGTGAAGACCGCTTGGTGCGTCTCCAGGTCGATCCGCCGTCGCGTTCGCGATACCGTCGAATGGTCCGGCCCCGCCTCGTGCAGCGCGATGTCCAGGAACTGCCGCAGGCTCAACGAATCGGCCACCCGCCACGCGATCGCCCGTTCCGAGTCCAGGCCCTCGAAGTAGCGGAGCAACAGCATCCGGACGTAGCGGCCCGGCGCCACACTCGGCCGGCCCACCCCGTCGGCGTAGAACCTCGCGCACAGGCTCTCGACAAAGGCGTCGAAATCCGCCTCGTCGAGGACGCCAATCAATCGTTCGTAGAACGGCTGACCTCCGCCTCCCGGCACGTCCGCGCTGGCCACCCACATCGACGGCTGCCGCGCGCGGCAGCGCCGTTTACCCATTGCCATGGGCAGGAGTGTAGTACACGGGAACGGTCTTGTCGATCCCTATCCGCGACTTTCACCACAGCCTGCTAGCCTGAACAACAATACATTGTGGTCTCTGGAGAAAAAATGCGACAAACTCTCACGGATGGTTTGGGTTCGAGAGGTGGCGCCGCCGGTCCAACAGGCTCTTCAGGGCACCGTCGGCGCGAAACCCTTCCTGAAATGGGCCGGCGGCAAGCGGCAGATTATCGGTGAGCTGAGAGGCCGTGTGCCGGCCAGGTTCGGGACGTATCACGAGCCGTTTCTTGGGGGCGGAGCCCTCTTCTTCGCGATGATGCCACCGACGGCGATTCTCAGCGACACGAATGAGCGCCTCATTCGAGCGTATCGAGGGGTCCAACAAGAGGTGGAGTCGGTTGTTGAGCAACTGTCAGCAATGCCACCATCTAGAGAGTTCTTCTTGTCTCAACGGCAGAGGTTGATCGATCTTGACTCCGATGTTGATGTCTCCGCCTGGATGATCTATCTGAACCACACTGCATACAACGGACTCTATCGCGTTAACAAGAGCGGTCGGTTCAACACTCCTTTTGGGCGATACACAAACCCGACCATCTGTGACGCAGAACGACTACGGGCGTGCTCGAGTGCTCTTTCAGGCGCCGCTCTTCGAGTCCAGGGCTTCGAGCAAATCCTCGACACAGCGGCACCTGGGGATTTCGTGTACTTTGACCCTCCCTACGTGCCGATATCCGTCAACGCCTCCTTCACGCGGTACACCCCACAGCAGTTCAAACTCAGCGACCACGAGAGGTTGCGCGACACGGCACTGGAATTGAAAAGAGGTGGAGTTCATGTGTTGTTGTCGAACTCAGACGCGGCAGAGGTTTTGGCCCTGTACGAAAGGGACTTCACGATCGACAGGATACAAGCGACTCGCATGGTCAACAGCGACCCGCGAGGAAGGGGCAGGGTCACCGAGACGCTGATCACATGAGAGATTGGCCAGTCGTCTCTGTCGACGCGTGAGCCTGCGAACGTATTCTGAATCGACCGTGAGGCACCACAGCCGGATCGCTTCGTAGGACACCGTGATGCCGCGTTGGGCTAGGAGATCCAAGGTGCGATCGGCGGCAGGGGTTTCGAGGAGCGGCGCAGCTCCTCTCGCCAGACCGCAATCTTCAACATTGCGTGGGCTGGCTCTGGCCAGCTTATCCTCACCGGCGAGCTGTTTCCGTGCGCCTCACGCCGTTTTCCTGGTTCGCCAGCGCGAAACTTTCAGAAAGCGATCGAGTGGCTCTTTCCCGCACTCGAAGGAATCGACATCGTGCGTTGCCCCCTGTGCCAATAATCTGTGAGACAACCTCCCTGTTGAGTTTAGTGTAGGGGCGGGAGAGGTTGGAGAGATGACGCGCATGCCACCAGCCGTGGAGATGGACGTGGTCGTGGGCCCGAAGGCGGAGGGAGCCCGGAGCGCGACCGGGATCGGTGGAAGCGCCGCAGTGAACACCTCAAGCAGCAACTCGACGCGGCGCGGCGGGCAGGATTCCGGCAGGCCGCGCCCTTCGCCAAGGACCGGCCCCAAGGTCGCGGCGGGCGACGCGGCCGGCACGCTGGTGCGCACTACGGCGGGCAGGCGTGCCGGCCGCGTCCGGCGCAGGTTGACGAGACCTGCCGAGCACCGGCGCCGGCCGCGTGTCCGGACTGCGGCGGCGCCGTCGAGTTGTCCCGCGTAGCGACGCAATATCAGGAAGATCTCCCGGTGGTGCGCCCTATCGTGCGGCGCTTCGACATCGAGGTCGGCCACTGCTCGCCGTGTCGGCGTCGCGTCCAGGGCCGCCACCGGCTGCAATGCTCCGACGCGCTGGGAGCGGCCGGCGTGCAACTGGGTCCCGAAGTCGTCGCGCTGGTCGTGCGGCTGCACACGCACCTGGGCGTGCCGCTGGCGAAGGTCACGCACCTGCTCCGGACCCAGTTCGGCCTGACCATCACACCGGGAGGCCTCGCGCAGGTGCGGGTCTCTCCCGTGGTCACGCCGGATGAAACCGGCTGGCCCGTTGGCGCCATGCGCCACTGGCTGTGGGTCTTCGCCACGCCCCAGACGACGGTCTACGCGATTCGCGCCGGCCGCGGGTTCGACGACTGTCGGCTGCAGGCCAAGATCGGCGAACTCCTGATGGAGACCGAGTTGCTGTATGCGAAGGTAGACCAGTTGGAGGCCGGCCGCCCTTTGGCCCGCCGGAGGTCGACGCAATGAGTGGCGCCCAGTCGATCTCCACCCGTCGGGCGTATGGTGTGCAGCGCGTCTGCCGCGTGTGGGCACGGCCGCGGTCGAGTGTCTATGCGCGGCGGCAGGCACCGCGGGACTGCGCGCGCGCGCATCGGCGCGGGCCCGTCGGCGCGGCCCCGGACGAGGTCCTGGTGGGCCACATCCGCCGGGTGCTCGAAGCGTCGCCGTTTCATGGTGAGGGCTACCGGAAAGTCTGGGCGAAGCTGCGGGTCGAGGGGATTCGGACCTCGCCGGAGCGGGTGCGCCGATTAATGCGTGCGCACGACCTCCAGGCCCCGCACCGCCTCAACGAACAATGGATGCTCGAGAAATACGCGTACCGAAGCCCCGCGCAGGTGCGACGCGACCTCGTCGGGCTGGACGCGGCCGCGTAGATGCGAATACCGTCAAACCACTGTCCAAGAACCCTGGGGCGGTACACGTCCTGTCAGTCAGTTAGTCATCAGCGATCCCCCCGTCTGCGATAGTTTCAACTAGCTGGAGATGTTCATTGACAGACTGCAACTTAGGGGATAAATTCACGGTGTGCATTCTTCTTTCTCACGGGTCGTCTAGCTGTTTGGCTCAGTCGGATCTTGGAGGTATTGTCATGCGAAGTGCCACACTCGGTGCAACCGTTTTTGCAGCGGTAATGCTGCTGTTATTTTCTCCTACTGCAGCGGTCGCTCAGGACGCTGACACCACGCCGACATTTGCCAAGGACATCGCTCCGATTTTTCAGAAGAACTGCCAGCAGTGCCACCGGCCCGGCTCGCTCGGCCCGATGTCGCTCACGACCTACCAGGAAGTGCGCCCCTGGGCCCGGTCGATCAAGAATCGCGTGGTGCTGGGCGAGATGCCGCCCTATCGGTACGACCGCCACGTCGGTATTCAGGAGCTGGAGGGCGACCTCCGGCTGAGCGAGTCGGAAATCGACATGATAGCCCGCTGGGTGGACGGCGGCGTGCCCCTTGGCGACCCTGCCGATCTCCCAACGCCGATCGAATGGCCGGATCTCAACGCGTGGACCTACGAGGATGAGTTCGGCCCGCCGGACTTGGTGGTCAAGACGAAGCCGTACACCCTGCCGGCCGAAGGGTCGGACGTCTGGTGGAAGTCGATCGTGCCGAGCGGCCTGACCGAGGATCGGTGCATGAAGGCGGTTCACGTCAGGGCGTCGGAATCGGGGCGCGGCGTCGCGCACCACGCCAACAGCCGGTTGCTCGACTTCGACGAGGAGAGCCAGGAGTGGGTCGATGTCGAGCGGCTCTCCGAGTACGCGCTCGGCAAGGTCGGCGAGGTTGTTCCGGAGGACGCCTGTCGTCTCCTCCCGGCTAACTCCATGGTCAGTTGGGACGTCCACTACTATCCGAACGGCGAGCGCGTCGAGAATGATGTGATCGAGATGGGCGTCTGGCTCTACCCGAAGGACCATCAGGCGAAGCACAAACAGGACCTCAAGAATTACTCCCTGCTGATGAAGGGCGCCGAGCTCGAGCTTCCACCGAACAGCACGGCGATGACCCAGGGGTTCCATTCCTTCGAGACCCCGGTGCGGATCGACAGCTTCCAGCCGCACGGTCACTTCCGTCTGGTGGGCAAGACCCTCGAGATCTTCGATCCGAAGACGGGCGATCTGGAGATGGTGAGCTCGGTATCTGACTGGACCAACGACTGGCACACCAGTCACATCTATGCAACAGACGCCGCACCGCTCGTTCCGGCGGGATCCGTCCTGGTGATTACTGGCTACTACGACAACACGGCCGGGAACAAGCAGAACCCCGATCCGAATCAGTGGGTGGGGCGCGGCAGCCGTTCGGCGGACGAGATGTCGCATGCATGGATCGCCGTGACGCATCTCGACGACGAGAGCTACGAGCAACTGGTGGCCGAGCGGGAAGGTCGCAAGCAGACGGACAACGACCAGGAGTAGCAGCACGGAGACGTACGGAATTGGTCTGTGGCGGAAGAGCCTCTCGACATCGAGGGACTCTTTCGCTTTTTCGGCAACGACGCGTTGATGGAGCGAACAGCAGTGTTCGGACGATTACTCGTGGGCGGCCTCGCAGCCGCGATGCTCATCGGCTCCCCGTCGTTGGGGGCCCAGCTACAACGACCACTTGCACCGCTGCCGCCGAACGGACTTCGGGTGGCCCCGTTCTTCGACGGCTGGTACCCGAATACGGATGGAACCGTCACCCTGTCGTTCGGTTACTCCAACCTCAACCTGACCGAGCTCGTGGAGATTCCCCTGGGTCCCGACAACTTCATCGCACCGGCGGAGTTCGACGGCCGGCAACCAACTTCCTTCCCGGCGCCCGGGGCACGTAACGAGGACGAGGACGACCCGCCCACGCGCCGGCAGCGGGAGCGGGGGGTGTTCACCGTGACCGTGCCGACCGGCTTCCGCGACGACGTCGTCTGGACCCTGGTCAACCAGGAACAGTCCTTCTCCGTGCCCGGAAACGCCCAGAGCAGTGCCTACCAGCTCCAATGGCCGATGGCTCTGGGGTCGCAGCCCCCACTGGTCCGCTTCAGCCCCGACGGCCCTGCCGGCCGGGGTCCCACCGGGATCGACGCGGAGCCGATCAGCGCGTCGGTGGACACGCCGCTTCCCCTGACGGTCTGGATCCATGACGACAGCGTGCATTGGGAAGAACCGATCGCGGTCAGACGGCGGCGGAACAACGACGCCGCGGCGCTAAACGTGACCTGGTTCAAGCACGCCGGTCCGGGCTCGGTCGTCTTCAGCCCACACACCGAGCCGATAGCCGAGACAGAGGGGATGGCGACCACGACAGCGACCTTCGAGCAGCCGGGCGAGTACGTGATCCGCGTGCGCGCCGACAGCTTCGGCCGGATGGACAGCTCCGCCGGCAACCAGTGCTGCTGGACCAATGGCTATGTGAAGGTCACTGTGACGTCGTAGCCCTCCGTGAGGCGCCCCCAGTTTTCTTGGACACGGATTAAGGAAGAATCCGATGTCCAAGGAGGTTGGGAGAATGGGTCAGTCGAGGAGCGTGAAGGGACGTGGATCGGCACGGACGGAGGGAGCCCGGAGGGCGACTGGAGTCCGTGCCGACGGCGCGGCCGGGGTTGGAGCCCTGGGCCCGGGGCAGCGGTGGAGCGCGGGCCGGAAGCGGGAGGTTGTGCTGCGGCTGCTGCGGGGAGAGTCGTTGGACGCGTTGTCGCGGGAGGTTGGAGTCGAGATCTATCGCCTGGAGGATTGTCCTTGCGCACGCTCCGCTGGCATGGGCAATCGCCGTCAGTGAATGGACCGCCACTCCTTACCACCGCTTCAGCCGTCGTCCTCCGCCGAAAACAATGGGTGCGCCAAGGCCATTGTCTCCGGCAATGCCACATCACAATTCACGCCCATCTTCTTGTCGAATACTTCGTACGACAAGGACACGTACTTCGCCGACCTATACATGAAATCGATATGCACCGGCACGCGTTCTACTTTCGGAACCAAGTGCCTCTTATGGAGCGGGTTCGTGCAGGGCTTCGTGTTGTAGATCGCAACGTGCTGCCACATGTTATGCACGACGCCACTGAACGGGACGTACGCATGCTTATAGATCGACTCCCTTCCGATCGCTTTCGCCATTTCTCTTGTTGTCATGCCAGACCATGCGCCGACGTTGACCTCCGTGGCCCACTCCGAGAGCTGGCTGTTTAGCCATGCCTTTCGAACGTCGATCATCTCTTGCAAACTCTCTGCACCGTAGGTTACCGATTCCTCTTTCGCGGCTTCCTCTAAGTAAGCGATGAATAACTTCTCTTGCCCCAGCCCGTACTTGATGTACTTCTCGCTGCGTACATCGGGCGACTCAAGAATCCACGCTAACGCTATGTATGCATCTACCATACATCGCAGGAATAGCGGCGCGACATGTCCGTTCCATGTGGAAGGTGCGACAGCCATCTCAATGGTTAGTACAGCCTGCCGAGACAGAAGTCCTCCTATACACTGTTGCGCATCACTGCTGTAGATCTCGGGGGTAACGACAGACCACCGCTTGTCGAACCCGGCACGGACATTGTCGACATACTTCGCTACGAAGTCCTCAAGTACGTCTCCGGCCTCATTCTTGGTCGCCATCCGACACCTCCGGTTCCGAGAACTCGCATGGGGACAACTGTGCATTCCGATTCCAAAAGTGACGCGCCCACGACGGGTCTACATTCCGCATGCCAAACTCCGTTAGCGCGAATGCCCTCATCATACCGGCCGCGAGTTTTGCTTCCTCAGAGTCAGGCGCGTTGACTACGGAATTGAAGTCCGGTAGATCAATGTCCTTGGAAAAATGGAGTTGCTTCGTTATAAGTGAGAACAGCATGAGTGCGCCATTGAGAAGGATGCCTGGCGTCTTGTACTTGTCAATCGTCTCGCCAACACACTTCTTGACAATTGAAACAAGCTCATAGCGCTCGAAGACACGAGCGGGCGGACCAAGGAACAGTAAAGGACAGTTGTCATACAAGAGATTCAATGGCGCCGTGACTTCCTGTAACAGGGTGAGCGTGTCTTCCTCTCGAAGTCGATCTCGCAGCACGTTCTTCTGTTCATCACGTAGTAATCCGAACGTAGACACTAGCGCGAAATTGCCCTTCGTGTTGGGATCCTTTGTTTCTCGCACCAGTGTAAATAGCCGTTCCAGCAGTCTGGCAGCCCGTACGTAGCCCATCTTCTGGTTCAATAGCCCAATCCATACGAGTTCGGGCAGCATGTGGGTCACATAGGCGACAGACATATCTAAAGAGGGAAGCTGCATCATCGGCGGCACGAACCGCTTGCCCTGCCTTCGGTGGCCGTGGAGCACGCCTGGGGACTTACGCCTCTTTCTTGTCATGTAGTGATCGCGATCATGGACGCCGGACAAATGAGTGTGGGTAGGGGCGGCGCGCCAGTTCGATTCCTCCACAGCACAGGAACAGCTTCGACGTGAGGGCGTAGGCCGAGTGAAAGCCGAACCGAGCCCCGTCCAGCCGCCGCGCCACAGCCCGCTTCACGATGCTGCCGACCGTCCCCCAGGATATCCTGAGCCGGCGGCTCACCGACGTCCGGTCCGTCACCTGCGCCAGATACGCCGCCAATCCCTCGAACCCCGACGTGAACACGCCGACCGCGCTCGCCGACGGCACCCGCTCCACCTTCACCCCGCGGCAACGCCGGCACGACACCCGCCACGCCGCCGCCCGGCCCCACGACAGATGCCGCCAGTCGCGGACCGGCTGCCGGTCGTACCGCGGGGGCCGCTCGGCGAGCGACGCCACGACGGCTCCACCTGCTTGACGTACATTGCGTGACGCGGAGCAGCCGCCGCAGTAACGTGTTCAGTCGCACGGGGCTTTCCTCCTCGCGAGTCGTGATGGTACACGCCCATGAGGCCAGGAAGCCCCTTGCGTCTGCAACCGGTTTCGCCAACCGAGACCGCGCCCCGCGGCGCTGAACACCTGACCTCGGCTGGCCACCCGGTGTCCACGGTCGGCGCCGAGCCCCGAGGTGGCCGTTGGCGCCAATCAGCCCACGCCGCCGCAATCGCGCGCCGCCGGACCTTCTGCATTGTCATAGAAGGCCGGGAGGCGCCTGTCCAGGCCGGCCCGCAAGGCCCATAACTGCTGTCTGAGCGGCGGGACGGACGGTGTGTCACCCGCAGGGCCGGAGCACCGCGGAGGGCGAGCGTAGCGCGTTGACACGCGGGGCCGGCGCGCAGCTACGCCGCGAAGAACCTGCCACCGGCCGCGGTGCGCCACTCGCCGCGGTTCGGATGCACGCCATGAGCGGTCAATTCCAAGCTGGCAGTGCTGCCAACACTCCTCGCCGACCCGCCGATCGCGGTTCAGCCCTCCCTCACGCGTTTGAGGAGAGCCGGGAATCCGGAGAGTCGGCCCATGCGGGTTCAGCGTATGCGTTCTGGCGGATGGCGAATGTGTGCTGTGGGCTCGCTGCAAGCGGGCGATGTCCAGGAGAGCGCAGGAGAACAGGGAGGGACAGTCATGCTGCCCAGCCAGCGGACAGCGCCTCGGCCTGCTCCAGCACCGTCCGGGTCGCGGACTCCTGCTTGTCCGGCGGGTAGCCGTACTTCCGAAGAACGCGCTTTACGAGCCGGCGCAGGTTGGCCCGCACGTTCTCTCGCAGCGTCCAGTCGATGGTCACGTTGCTTCGCACGGTCTCGACCAGCTCACGGGCGATGCCGCGAAGCGTCTCGTCGCCGAGCACCTGCACCGCGCTGTCGTTGACGCCGAGGGCGTCGTAGAACGCAAGTTCGTCGTCCGACAGCCCGAGCCTCTCGCCGCGGGCGTTCGCCGCACGCATCTCGCGGGCCAGGCCGATCAGTTCCTCGATCACCTGCGCCGCCTCGACCGCGCGATTCTGGTAGCGGCGGATCGTCTGCTCCAGCATCTCGGCGAACGAGCGCGCCTGCACGACGTTCTTCCGTCGACGGGTCGCCAACTCGCCCTTCAACAACCTCTCCAGCAGCTCGACGGCGAGGTTCCTCCGGCCCATGTCCCGTACCTCGCACAGGAAATCCTCGGACAGGATCGACACTTCCGGCTTCTTCAGGCCGGCCGCGGCGAAGATATCGACCACACCGTCCGGTGCCACCGCCCGAGAGACGATCTGGCGCACCGCGTGATCCAGCTCCTCGTCGGACTTCGCATCGGGGCCGACGCGCTTCGACAGCGCCGCCCGGACGTGCTGGAAGAGGGACACGTCGTCACGAATGCGGACCGTTTCGGGATGCGGCACCGCCAGCGCAAACGCCTGCGACAGCTCCCGCACGGCCCGCAGGCAGCGGGCCTTGCCGTCCTCCTGGGCGAGCACATGCTCCATCGCCGCCGGCAGCAGTTGGAGCCGCTCGGCCGGCGAGCCGTACGCCCACGCGGACCGGTCGAAGCCGTGGAACAGGCCGCAGCAGACCTCGTACTTCTCCAGCATCGCCCGGACCGCCTGCTCCTTGTCCAGCGCAGTCTCGCCCGTGCCGCCGCTTTCGGTGTAGGTGGCCAGCGCCCGCTTCAGTTCGTGGGCGAGGCCCAGGTAGTCGACGACGAGCCCGCCCGGCTTGTCCCGGAACACCCGGTTGACCCGCGCGATGGACTGCATCAGGCCGTGCCCGCGCATCGGCTTGTCCACGTACATCGTGTGCAGGCTCGGGGCGTCGAAGCCGGTCAGCCACATGTCGCGCACGAGCACCATGCGGAGCGGATCCGCCGGGTCGCGGAACCGCTTCGCCAACGCCTCGCGACGGGCCTTGTTGCCGATGTGCCGCTGCCAGTCGGGCGGGTCGGATGCCTGGCCGGTCATGACGACCTTCAGCGCGCCGCGGCTGTCGTCGCCGCGCCATGCCGGGCGCAGGCGGACCAGCTCGCGATACAGGTCGATGCAGATCCGCCGGCTCATGCAGACCACCATCGCCTTGCCGTCCATCGCCTCCTGGCGGCGCTCGAAGTGCTCGACGATGTCGCGGGCGACCAGCGCGACGCGTTTCTCCGCGCCGACAATCGCTTCGAGCTGCGCCCACTTCGTCTTCAGCTTCTCGCGGCGGTCGACCTCCTCGCCCTCGGTCACTTCCTCGAAGCCGGCATCAATCGCCGGTCTCTCGGCCTCGTCGAGCGCCAGCTTCGCCAGGCGGCTCTCGTAGTAGATCGGCACGGTCGCCCCGTCCTCGACCGCGCGCTGGATGTCGTAGACGCTGATGTGGTCGCCGAACACGGCGCGGGTGCTGGCGTCGGCCAGCTCGATGGGCGTCCCGGTGAAGCCGATGAACGAGGCGTTGGGCAGCGCGTCCCGCATGTGGCGGGCGTAGCCGTCGATGAAGTCGTACTGACTGCGGTGCGCCTCGTCGGCGATCACCACGACGTTGCGCCGGCTCGACAGCAGCGGATGCCGGTCGCCCTTCTCCTCGGGGAAGAACTTCTGGATCGTCGTGAACACCACGCCGCCCGATTCGACGGCGAGTTTCGCTCGCAGGTCGGCGCGGCTCTCGGCCTGGACCGGCGCCAGCCCGAGCAGGTCGTCGCAGCGCGAGAAGGTGGTGAACAACTGATCGTCGAGATCGTTGCGGTCGGTCAGCACGACGACGGTGGGATTCTCCATCGCCAGGTCGCGCATGATGCAACCGGCGTAGAACGCCATGGTCAGGCTCTTGCCCGACCCCTGGGTGTGCCAGACCACGCCGATCCGGCGGTCGCCGCGGGTGCCGCCCGGCTGGCGGCCCGACTCGTAGCGGCCGGCCGGGTCGCGGTCGGCCACCGCTTGCTGCAACGCTGCCGCGCGCAGCGTCTCGACGACAGCGGTCTGCACCGCGTGGAACTGGTGGTAGCCCGCCATCTTCTTGACCAGGGCGCCGCTGCCGTCGTCCTCGAACACGATGAAGTCGCGGACCAGCGCCAGCAGCCGGCGCCGGTCGAAGACGCCTTCGAGCAGCACCTGGAGCTGCGGCAGGCTGGGGTCGGCCAGCGTCTCGCCGGCAATCGTGCGCCAGGGCTTGAACCACTCCTGCCCGGCCGTCAGGGCGCCGATGCGTGCTTCCAGTCCGTCCGATACGACGAGCGCGGCGTTGAAGGTGAACAGCGACGGGATCTCCGCCTTGTAGGTCTGAAGCTGCTGGAAGCCCGACCATATGGTGGCGTTCTCGTCGGCGGGGTTCTTCAGCTCGATGACGGCCAGCGGCAGGCCGTTGACGAACAGCACGATGTCGGGCCGCCGTTCGTGCCTGTTCTCGACGACCGTGAACTGGTTGACCGCGAGCCAGTCGTTGCCCGCCGGTTCGCCGAAGTCGAGCACGCGGACCTGAGCGCCGCGGACCCGGCCGTCCGAGCCGACATGCTCCACCGTCACGCCGGCAACGAGCATGCGATGGAAGTCGCGGTTCCGGGCCTCCAGTGTCGCCCCGGCCGGACGAGTCAGCCGGCGGAGGGCGTCTTCGATCGCGTCGTCGGGAACGTCTGGATTGAGCTGGGCGAGCGCGGCTCGCAAGCGGTCCGTCAGGACAACCTCGCCGTAATCGGCCCGTTCGGCCGCCGGCGTGTCTGGTGCGATGTCCGGGCCACGGAGAACGGCCCAGCCGAGTGATGACAGCCAGTCGAGCGCGACGGCTTCGACGGTCGATTCCGACAGAGATGCATCGCTCACGCTCGCGGCTCCGTCAGGCTTCATGCGCGCCGACTGATGCCGGGCGATCATCGCGCCCGCTCGCCGGTTCCAGATCGGTTACCCGCAACTCGCCGGAAACCAGCTTCGGGAGCAGCGAATCGCGGAGGCTGACGAG
The DNA here is from genome assembly GCA_965220695.1 of Vicinamibacterales bacterium. GTDB lineage: Bacteria > Acidobacteriota > Vicinamibacteria > Vicinamibacterales > UBA8438 > UBA9620. The sequence goes on from OZ244838.1 coordinate 4,620,278, forward strand.
GAGACGGGATTCCGCAGCAGCGTGACGGCGACGTGCATACATGGCGCTCACGTAGCCGTCGAAGCACTCCACAACGCTCGTAGGTGGCCTGAGCTGCTTGTTCATGTACGCCAAGTTCCGGTTCAATCCCGGAACCGCCGAATCCGCGGCCAGTGACGGCAGATCCTGCTCCTGCAGGGCGAAGAACAGGAAGTAAAGGCACTCATTACGCTCGTGCTTAGGCACGACGTAGAACGTGGTATCGATCGGAAAGAACTTGGTTGCCGACAAGGTCACCGTGCCAGGGTTGCCCTTTCGGCCGACGACTATTCCCGGTCCCTCGACAAGCGCCTCGTCGTGCCAGCCGATCTGACCGTTCGAGCCGAAAACCGGCACTCCACCGGCGGCATTCCGAGCCTTGGCCTTCAACGCCTTCCCGTAGGCCAACTCGATCATGTCTCCCAGTGCGGAAATGGTCCAGCCCTCTGGAATCTCCCCCAACTCCGAATCCACGAGCCGGTCTGGGAACAGGTCGGCGATGTCCTTCGGCAGCCCGGTGTCGCGGCCTTCCATCTTGGCCCGCACCGGGTCGAAATCGACGAACCAGGAACGGAACAGCGCCCGCGCCATGGCCTCCAGCGTCGCGTTCATCCGACGATTCAGCTCGATCTTGTCGTCCAGCGTGCCGAGGACGTGGGCAATGGCGCGTTGTGGGGGGAGCGGCGGCAGCGTGATGAACATGCGCCGCTGGTCGGTGAGGCTCACGTACTCAGCCATGTCCGTTTCGCCAGCGACGCTCTTGAACTGCCCGAAGAACTCGGGGCCCCTGACCCAGCAGTACAGGAAGTGTGGATCGATGACCTCGGGGTCCAGCGATCGCCAAAAACACAGCTGCGGCGAATAGACAAAGGACTCCGTGTCCCTACGAACATACGCGAATCGGCCGACGGTTCCCTTGGACGTGAAGACGACGTCTCCGGGTCTGCTTGTTTTGTCGCCGACCCTGTGAAGCCGGTCCTCGGGAAACCGGTCGGCAGCCGAGAATTGAAACCCGTCCGCGATGTTGCCAGCCCTGGCGAACGGTAGACCGCTGCTCGACAGCTCGCTGTTCTTGGCACGATAACCGTCACCTACAACCAGAACGCCGTCCCGAATCAAGGCACGGACGTCACGTCGCCGCCAGCCGGCATGCGTCTCGACATCGGGCGAGAGCTCATTCCTTGCGTGATCGATTGTCGTGTTCAAGCGGGAATGACGGGCACTTCCCGGCAACGGCACGCGCTGCTCTGTCACGATTCGTCTGAACGGCTCGGCGATCCCCTGGACGTCCACGACATCCACGGCGTACGGCAGATCCGAGTCCTCGAACGCAGATTCCAGCGCGGAAAGGCTGCGTGCCGGGACCAGGGTGTCGCCCTCCAGAGCGAGGTCCAGGTCGGACGAGTCCTTCGTCGCCCACGTGGCGCGGCTCCCGAAGACCCAGACCGTCACGCCGGCTGGCAGGTGCCGCTGCAACACATCCTGAACGATGCGCAGGTGGTCGGCGCGAATGTCAATCGGTGACGTCAAGCGATTCGTTCCTCTCCCGAAGCTGAGCCCGGACGTATCTGGCCTCCTGGAGGAAGTCCGGGACACTCTCGAAGACCGCCCGCGCCTTGTCTTCGGCGTAGGTGTGGCTGGTCGTGCCCCGGAACTTCCGGTACTCCTCCCAGACGGACAGCTCGGACTGCACCAATCCGCGCTGGTACGCTTCACGCATGATGGCCTTGAAACTCATCTCGTCAATCCGGGCGGGATTCTCGGAGGCTTGTTCCAGATGCCGCTTGATCATCTTGAAGGACAACTCGTAGGTGAACTCGAAGGCCTGGATTGCGGCGGCTCTGAGGTGCAGCTTGAGGGCAGGATCACGGATCGCGAGATCCGACGCGTGGTACACCAGTGCTTCCTCCAGTTGCGCGATCGCATCGTCGAGGGGCGTAAGGTCGAGTCTCATGGGTGCGCCCGGACGACAGAATGTCGATAACCGTCAGGATGCGTACGACGGCGGCATCCATCCGTGGCCGCGGCCTGCTGCGTCTCCCGTTCCGCCAACCACATTGCGTTCACCCGTTCCTCAGGCCGGCGCGTTCGATACATCCCTCGCCCGCAACCGTCAGTGGGACAGCCGGCGGAGCACAAGTGCGTCGACGACCGTCGTGCGCTGCTCGGCATCTGCAGGTACGTCGCGCGGATCCAGGTGCTGCCCGATCCACTCTCCCGTGCCGGTGTTCAAGGCGATCCGTACGTTGGAGATCTGCCGGGGTGCAAGGTCGTCGTAGCCCTCCTCATACCCGTTGACCACGATCCGGAGGTCACCGGGGTGGGCCTTGAGCGTCTCGATCAGCTCGCTGACGGTCATCGGTCCTCCTCGCGGGAAAGGAAACCCAGCATCTTCAGGTTCTCGGCGATGGCGGCGTCGAGCCGCGCGCCCTCGGCCTGTTGCGCCTGCAGCTCCGCCACCAGCCGCCCCATCTTGGCCTCGAACGGCTCTCCGTCGTCCGGCTGCGGCTCCGCGCCGACGTAGCGCCCCGGCGTCAACACGTGGCCGTGCCGGCGCACCTCGTCGAGCGCGGCGCTCTTGCAGAAGCCGGGGCGGTCTTCGTAGGCATCCGCGCCGTCGCGCCAGGCGTGGTAGGCGCCAGCGATGCGGGCGATGTCGTCGTCGGTCAACTCGCGGTGCGTGCGGTCCACCATTCGGCCGAGTTTGCGGGCGTCGATGAACAGGACCTTGCCGCGGCGCGGACGCCGTCGGGCCAGGAACCAGAGGCAGGCGGGAATCTGCGTCGAGTAGAAGAGCTGCCCCGGCAGCGCGACCATGCAGTCCACGATGTCCGCCTCGATCAGGTTCTTCCGGATCGTCCCCTCGCCCGACTGGCTCGACGACATCGACCCGTTGGCGAGCACGAAGCCCACCACACCTCCGGGCGCGAGGTGGTGGACCATGTGCTGCACCCAGGCGAAGTTCGCGTTGCCTTTCGGGGGCACGCCGTAGCGCCAGCGCTTGTCCTCGGTCAAACGCTCGCCGCCCCAATCCGAGACGTTGAACGGGGGATTGGCGAGGATGAAGTCGGCTTTCAGGTCGGGGTGGCGATCGTTGTGGAAGCTGTCGCCGTGAGCGATCTGCCCCTCGATGCCCCGGATGGCGAGGTTCATCTTGGCGAGCCGCCAGGTCGTGTAGTTCGACTCCTGTCCGTAGATGCTGATGTCGCCGCGCGCCTTGCCGCCGTTCCCGTTGCCGCTGGCGTGGGCGCGGATGAACGCGATCGACTGCACGAACATGCCCGACGAGCCGCAGCAGGGGTCGTAGACCCGGCCCCGGTAGGGCTCCAGCATCTCGACCAGCACCTTGACGACGCAGCGCGGCGTGTAGAACTCGCCGCCCTTCTTGCCCTCCGCGCTTGCGAACTGCGAGAGGAAGTACTCGTAGACGCGGCCGAGCACGTCGCGGGAACGGGCGTCCTCGTCGCCCACCTGGATGTTGCTGATCAGGTCGATCAACTGGCCGAGCCGGCGCTTGTCCAGCGCGGGCCGGGCGTAGTCCCGCGGCAGCACGTCCTTGAGCACGGGGTTGTCGCGCTCGATCGCCGCCATCGCCTGATCGACGGTCAGGCCGACGGTCGACTGCCTCGCCTGTGCCTTGAGATGCGCCCAACGGGTCTCCGGCGGCACCCAGAAGATGTTCTCGGCGGTGTACTCGTCCCGGTCCTCGGCGGCGTCCGCTCCGAACTCGGCCAGCACCGCGGCGCGGCGCTCCTCGAAGGCGTCGGAGATGTACTTCAGGAAGATCAGGCCGAGCACGACGTGCTTGTACTCGGCGGCGTCCATCGAGCCGCGCAGGGCGTCGGCCATCGCCCACAACTCGGCTTCGTAGCCGGTCGTGGCACCCCCGTTCGGTTTCGTCTCCGCGCCGTCTCGCTGCTGTCCGGATCTTCGTCGCGCCATGCCTCAGGATCCCACATTCGCAGGAATCAGACTCCCGGCCGAGATCATCGCACAGCCTACAACCGGTCGCGGATTTCGCGCATGTGGATCTGCTTGCGGCTCTTGTCGCCAGTAGGTGTTCCCGCGTCAACGCATCGGCCGGGACCGCCGGCGAGACTCATCGCGTCCGCGAAGAAAACGGGCGCCATGCCGCCGGCAACGTGGAAGCCGGCGTCGTCGATTGCCGTGTGACGCTGACGGATCGCACGGCACTCGAGGCGGCTGTACCCAATGGGAGCGCTGGACCCAATCTGCCGCGGCAGCGTGTGATTGCATCCTCGCCTTCCGATCACAGTAGCAATCACATCCTGCCCGCTGGCTCGTCGCGCCGAAACCGCCCGTCGTTGCTGGCCCGATCGCGTTCTCGGTGGGTGTAGCCGGACAGGCATTGCGCCGCGCGAAATGCCGGGAGCGACCCCCCAAAGACCTTCGGTTTCCGGCCCCGGCACGTGTTCCTCTGTCATACCTGCCGGGTCGGGTCGCTCCCCCGTGAAGTCTTCCCGTCCGGGAAGGAATTCTCATACCGATGCAGCCATTCGTCCACACGTCAGCCGAAGCCATCACGTTAGTTGGATCATCCACCCTCAGCGCCGACGCAACACGACGATTCGATTCGAGTTGGTCCCTCCCTGGTTGTTGTCGATTCCCCATGTATTCGACGTCTTGGTGAACATCTGCTCGTTGACGACGACGCAGAGGGGCTCCCATGCCGTCTCGCGCGCTACGTCGGTGACCACCCTATCGAGTAGCAGTGACCCGTTTCGGATCTCCCCCACTTCGAAGGCAAACACACTGCCGGAGGCCGAGACCGCGGCGACGTTTTCGAGCGCCTCGCGCACAAGAACCTTCCAGGCCTCCAACTTGCCGGTCTGTGTGATGCCAATCCCATCGGTATCAATGCCCGCGAACCAGCACCGCATCCAGTTGTCGGCCCTGTAGTTGACGATGTTCATGAACGGCGGCGACGTGACGGCAAGCGACACCGGCGGACCGTCATAGACAAACGGTGTCCCCACCGGTTGTCGGAAGAACCCACGATTCTGCCCGGTCGGCGCTTGATGCGGCACGTCACGCAGGAGCGACCGCGTCTTACGCCGAATCAGGTCGGCGACGTCGCGGTAGTCCGGTTGTTGATTACGGCGTTCGTTGTTTTTTCGCTGGCGCTCAATTGACGTCGCCTGATTCGGCGGCAGCGTGTAGACCGAGAAGAATCCTCTCGAATGGCCGGTCAGCCGATTGATCGCGACCATCTGGATCCAGCGATCGACGGAGTCGGCTAAATCGGTCGATCGGCGCACACACAGGTAGTCGCGGAGGCGGCAGATCTGATTCAACGTGCGTTCGTGAAAGAAGACATCAAAGCCGTCGGGAAGCGCGGTCGGAGCGTCCAGCGACAGCCCGCATAACCGGGCGTCGACTTCTGCGATGGAAGGCGGGTCAAGCCGAGCCTCGAGCAGCATGCGAGACAACGGATTGACGTCGTTTCCCAGGGTCTGCCGCCCGTGCAGCGCGGCTTCCAGTAATGTCGTTCCACGTCCCATGAACGGGTCGAAAACCACATCACCCGGGACCGTCAGCCTAGTGATAAAGAACCGTGGCAGTTGTGGCTTAAAGCACGCCCGGTACGAGATTTCGTGCAGGGAGTGCGCGGCACGCTGCTTGGACGTCCAGAATTCATTCACGAAGACCGGCACGCCCGCGTACTCATTGATGACCGTTGGCTTACCGTATCGGCACCATCCTTCAAGCTCCCCGGTGAATTCATCAAGGGTCAGACGTTGATCATCGGCGAGCGCGAACTCGTACTGCATCGTCACGCCCTCAACAAGGCAAGAGCCCTGGTTCGGGACACCTTCGTTCCGGCACCGAGCTCTCCGTTGTCATACCACCGACGTACGGCCTCAACCGACATCTTCCACACTGGTATCTTGGGAAACTTCGTAACGTCGCTGACGACATACCCCTTGATTTCGTCCAACTTGTCAAAAAAACCGGCTTCGTTAAACCTTCGTCCGGATCCGACCATGTAGCTCGGGCAGAAGTAGATACCTCCGCTCGTGATAGAACGCACCTCCCACTTCTGGCCGCGTGCGTCGATCAAGTCAAACCCAGCCCCCTCGCTCGGCGATAGGCGTCCTCCGATGATATCGCGACAGATTCGCCGCTCGAGGATGAACGACACACGGCGCCCATCGGTGAAGTACTCCCGAGTCTCTTGCGCCGTGAGATGCAAGGACTCGGCGACGTCGGCGAGATCCCATTGCAGTACGCCTACCTGTTCAATCACGTGCATCCCTCCGATCTGAACATCGCGCGCAGAACACCGTCCGCGCCGGCCCAGCTCCCTGCGCGCGCCTCGACCCAACCATGTCCCCCACCTCCTTCGACATCGGATTCTCCCTTAATCCGTGTCCAAGAAAACAAGGGGCGCCTCATCCACACCCGCCTGCGTGATTGTTCTCTCCGTGTCCACCACGAACAGGTTGGATAGAACCGGAGCGTCCTTTGCCGTATGCAAGGGAATATTTCCATTTCGCGAGTCGCCACGTCGTGTAATTCGACTCCTGTCCGTAGATGCTGATGTCGCCGCGCGCCTTGCCGCCGTTCCCGTTGCCGCTGGCGTGGGCGCGGATGAACCCGACCGACTGCACGAACATGCCCGACGAGCCGCAGCAGGGGTCGTAGACCCGGCCCCTGTACGGCTCCAGCATCTCGACCAGCACCTTGACGACGCAGCGTGGGGTGTAGAACTCGCCGCCCTTCTTGCCCTCCGCGCTCGCGAACTGCGAGAGGAAGTACTCGTAGACGCGGCCGAGCACGACGTGCTTGTACTCGGCGGCGTCCATCGAGCCGCGCAGGGCGTCGGCCATCGCCCACAACTCGGCTTTGTAGCCGGTCGTGGCACCCCCGTTCGGTTTCGTCTCCGCGCCGTCTCGCTGCTGTCCGGATCTTCGTCGCGCCATGCCCCGGGATCCCTCGTTTCAGGAGTCAGACTCCCGGCCGAGATCATCGCATAGCCTACAACCGGTCGCGGATTTCACGCATGCGGGGTTACTTGCGGCTCTTGTCGCCAGTAGGTGTTACTGGTATCGGAAGGGGTCGCACCCGCCGCTGCCGCTGCCGCCCCGATGATCGGCGCTGTTCGACACAGGCCGACGGCGTGCCGCCCAACTCATGTCGATGTCGCCGGCCCGGGCCAGGTCGTAAACTGCTCGGGCGTGTCATCTGTCCGGCACGCCGTCCGGTCGGCGCTCTCCGTCGAGGTACGCCGACCACACCGTCGAAGAGCCTGCTGCCGACGACGCTCGGACAGGTCCGTTCGGGCGTAGGCCGCCTCCACCCTGTTCCCGACGGCCTGCGCCGGCGCCGCCACGATGATCTCCCGCCGGCCGCACGAAAGCTCCGAGAACGGCAACAGAAGAGAAGGTGCGCTACGAGCCCGAGTTGCTGTCAGACCTGCTCCAGGCGTGACACGAACGCGTATCCCTTCCGCCAGTATTCGCCGTAGCCCGCCGCATAGCTGTGATCGACCTGCCTGACCATGTCGCTGGCGTGTTCGAAATTTCGCCGCCAGTCGCCGTTCAGCAGTCCCGCACCAAGCCATCCGAGTGCGAGTAGATCAACGCGCTCTTCGTCGGTCAATGCGCTGATCTTGTCGACTAGGCGCTTGAAGGACGGTGAATCCACAATCAGCTTCTGGTTCTCCGGCGTCAACAAGGGCGGCAGTTCGCTCCGGCCGCGAAGGGAAGCGACATCGTGCCGCGACGTGGCGGCAAAGTTCTCGTAGGCAGTGCTCAGCGCCTCGACCTTTTCTCGACTGATGACCGGCGCGGTCGCCGCCGCCGTGATCCTGTCTGCGACCTCTGGCGCACCGATATAGCGGACATCCGCGCCCGGCAAGTGCCCGGCGACCTTGTTGGCGAATTTCTTGTCGGCCGTGATCAGCCCCGACGCTGCGGCCTCGGCGCAGGCCAAGTAGAGACAGTCGTAGACCGGATGGTCGATTTCGGCGGCGATCTGCGCGGCGCGATCGATGAGTTGGCCACTGGGATGTAGCGTTACGATGTCCGGGAGGAGCGCCAGTTCGTCGAAGTACGGCTGCGGATCCTCGATCTCGCCCCTACGGGCCTTTTTCCAGATGGTGTTCGCGAACTCTACAAGCAGGATGTCGGGGGCGTGCAGGCAGAGCCTGTGGGACAGTAGCCGGCGAGCATCATGGTACAGAGACTCCGCCACGAACCACTTAACGGCGATGCTCGCATCGACGGTCAGATTCACCGGTCCCGATCGACCCTCAGCAGCGTGACGCTGTCGGTCTGAGGTGTACCGGCAGTCATGGACGTGAGCCGCTGCGTCCGTTGCCGAAACCCGGCCATGCGAGAGCGACGGTCTACCTGCTCCGCCAGCATGTGGCGAACCTCGCCCTCCAGCGAGCGCTGATTCGCCTTGGCCCGGGCCTTGAGCCTGTCGATGACGCGATCGTCGAGATTACGGATGGTCAGATTGCCCATGAAACCTCCTGCAGTCAATATGCTAGCATGGGAGGGTCGCCGAACTGGAGACGGACGAGTCCACCCGCAAGCTCATCGACCGCCGTTGGGCGGAATATTTCGCAAAGGATCAAATAGCGACAGAGATGCCTGTCCCTGTTGCATTCTCTCTGAGCCGTGTGGACACCGAAAGCGCGGTCGCGGCTCTCGAAACGCTGGCGACCGATCCGTCCAGGTCGGAAGAATTGCGTAAGAATGCGGTCGTCTACATCAGCCGAACGGACGTGGGGAACCAGGTCGAGGCCCTGGGCCGCATCTACCGCAGCGCCTCCACCAGCGCCGACGCGCGGCCCTGGAGGCTCCGCGGCGTGCCGATGGCGGTCAGAATCCGCCTGGACGTTATGAAACCGGTTCTAGTATTAGCCGTCAGCTCGCAGAGGTCTCCCCCACCCCGTAGTGGACGAGCACGCGCCGCACCGTGAGTCCCTGCGCCAGGATCGAAAACACGACGACGGCATACGTGCACGCCAGCAAGTAGTCGCGCGCCGGAAATCTCGGCAGCGACAGCATCATGGCGACCGAGATGCCCCCGCGCAGGCCGCACCATGTGAGTATTGGCACGATCCCGCGCCGGTGGGGGCCGCGGAGACTCATGGCGGTGATCGGCAGGCTCACAGAGACGAAGCGCGCGGCTAGCACGATGGGCACGACGAGCAGGCTGGCGACAATGGCACCGGGACCGGCCGAGACCGCGAATACTTCAAGGCCGATCAACAGAAACAGTACCGCGTTGAGGATCTCGTCCAGCATCTGCCAGAACGCGTCCACGTGCTCGCGGGTCGTCTGGCTCATGGCGAACTTGCGACCTGGATTGCCGATGAGCAGACCGGCCAGCACCACGGCAATCGGTCCCGACACGTGGATCCAGAACGACAGCGTGTACATGAACATGACGAGCGCGAGCGTGATGAGCAGCTCGAGCGAATGATCGTCGATGCTCTTGAGCGCGTGGTAGCCGACGTATCCGAACCCCAGTCCGAGCACGGCGCCCCCGAGCACTTCCTGAAGAAAGAAGCTCGTCAGGCCCTGAGCGCTCATCGTGATGGCCTCCATCTCGCCTGCTCCGGAGAGCCCCGCGACCGACACGAGCGCGAAGAACACGACAACGGCGATGCCGTCGTTGAAGAGCGACTCGCCGGCGATCTGCGCTTCGAGTTCGCCCGGCGCATTCAGTTCCTTCAGCAGCCCCATCACCGCGATCGGATCCGTCGGCGAGATCAACGCACCGAACACCAGGCAGACCACGAAGGCGACATCCACGCCGAGAAGCCTGAAGGCCCACCACGTAAGCGTGCCCACGGCCAGTGTCGACAGCAGGAGGCCGACCGTGGCGAGCGCGCCGATGGTCCACTTGTGCTTGAGCAGGCCCTCGAGATCGATGTGCAGCGAACCCGCGAAGAGCAGGAAGCACAGCATGCCGTGCATGAGCGCCTCGTTGAAGTCGATCTCGCCGAGAAAGCCGCTGAGCACTTCCCGCAGGCGCCAACCTGGAACGACGGCATCAGCGGCCACCACGACAAACGAACTCACCAGCGCGACGGCCAGCGTGCCGGTGGTGGCCGAGAGCTTCAGGACGCGGTGATTGATGTAGCCGGTGAGGGCCGCGATGGCAATGAGCACGGCGGCCGTGTCAAAAGCACTCATGATGCTCAGGCCAGCCTGTTCCTGGCATCCTTCAGCATCGAGATCAGAGCGGCGCGCGTTTCCTCGGGTGTGCTGACCGGTACGGCAAACGCCAGGCGGACGGGTCGTGGACCCTCCCTGGTCTTGGCCGACATCTCGAACCCGTAGCGGTCGACGCCCGTCATGATCGCGGCGCTGATCTCTGTCGCTTTTGAAAAGGCCTTGCAGTAGAGCACCATCGCGTCGGCATGGTCGGCGTTCATGTGTGCAATGATGCCGGCCGCCGACGGACCGAGGGGATCCGGCTCGGCGGCCTGCCACTCGGCCTCGCCCACCCACGACATCCGGCCGTAGCCCCCGATGTAGCGGACCGAAGCCACGTGGAGCTTCCAGAACGCGAAATCGCGGAAGTCGGCGTAGTACGCCGCATTCGGATGGGTCGCCAGGAAGGCAGCACGAGCGCTGCCCCCCTGCCCCTCGACGCGCGTGCAGGGACCGAGCATCGTGACGCGGCCGTTGGCGAGGGGATCAAGGGCGCCGCCCTCGGCGACGAGCAGCGACGCGCGCGGATCCCGCTCCAGGTTCTTGGTGTGCTCGGCGAGTCGGCTGATGAGGAAGACCGGGGCTCCGTTGTCAAAGGCCACGGTCACGAACGAGCCGTAGGGGTAGCCGACCGGCTCCAGCGCAAGGGTACACAGCGTCCCGGTCGAGATCTGGGCGGCCAGTGTTCGCGCGCGTTCAGCGTGCGTGGGTGTCGGTATATCTACGTCGTACAGTGGCTCCGGCGCGTCGCCTGACGGCCGGGCGTGTGCATCTTGGCTCATGGTTCTTCCTGATCTGACGCGCGCGCCGTCAGCGACGGTGCCAGTGGTGGCCCGCTGCTTCCAGTTCGAGGTCTTCTTCGTTGGGCAGACCTGCGAAGATGTATCCGTAGGCCTTGTCGAACAGCGCCTGATCTCCTACGGTCGCCGGGGTGTGCCCACCACATCGAAGCCGAGCGCGCGTGCCGCTGTTGCCTGGCTGCGGTCGTGCGTGCCGAACACGAGACCGGTCTCATGGCGCTCCTCAAAAAGCAGAGCGCTTGCGAGATGGATCGCATCGAGTGTCTTGACGACGGTTGGCATGGGCTGACCGGCTCGTCGCAAGACCGCAGCGGTCAACCGGATGGATCCGATCGCGCGCTCGGTCGCGGTGATCGCCTCGTGCACGTCAGCCAGTTCGTCATCATCGAGCGCGCCCGCCAAGCGGAGACGGTCGAGCGCCCGCCGCGCCTCGACGCCCATGATTTCGCTCGAGTACGCGCGGTCCCACGTCCCCCATTCCGGCAGCGGGTTTCCGGTGCCCAGCAGCGCGCGCAACACAGCGCTCGTGTCGAGATAGATCGTCACCCGTCATCCCGGTCCGCCCGCAGGAGTGCAACGATGTCGACCCCCTTCTTGAGCGTGATGCGTGGTGCCGCTGGCAGGGCGCTCGCAGCGGTCGGCTCCCGCACCTCGAGCCCGCCGACATCGCCCGCGACCGGCACAAGCTGCGCGATCGGCGTCTGACGGTCGCACACCGTGACGGTGGCCCCCCGGCGCACCTGTGCCAGGTACCCGCTCAGCTTCGCCTTCAGCTCCGACACCTTCGCTGTCTGGTCCATGTCTTGATTAGACCATATATGGTCACATCAAGACTATTGGTCGGTTTCGGCCCTGGGCCGTGGCCGGCACCACGACCATGCGCCGAGCGGCGAGTGGGCCGATTACAGTGACTGTCACGTGAAGCCCGACTTGGTGCTGGTGTTTACGGATGGTGTCCGCGCAATGACTTGCGCATCTGAAGAGAACGGGGGGCCGTGTCGCGGACGTCCTCCTCGGCGGACGGGTCAAATCCGGCCATTAGTGGCGCGGCGGCATCGTTGCGGGACCCGGCGCAAGCCGCGATCACGGCTCGGGCACCCGATACTCTACCAGCGCCGAGCGGCCGACGATATCGAGGATGCGCACGAGACACTCCGCGCCGACGGAGTCGGTCAGACGCAGCTCTTCGCCGGGAACGAACTGGACGGGCTGCTGTTTGCCCCGCGCTATGGCGATGTTGGACGCGTACACGTAGGTGCGATCCAACCTGTCGCGTATGGGGTTCAGGTGACCCTTGAGACCCGGGATGCGGCCTGTGGCTTCGGAGAAGATGACGCTTCCGCCCCGCGGCAGAACGTGCAGCTCCAGCGCGAGCGCACCGCTGGAGGGAAGCCATTCCCGCTCGAGACAGGCCGCGTATCCGGGCGCAGCGCCGAATACGGTCATCGGCAGCTCCGTCGTGTACAGGTCGACGGCGGCCTCGCCGTGCTCGTCGGCAACCGCGTGCTTCCAGGTCTTGTTCGGGAACAGGACCAGCACGTCCGCTCCCGGCAGCGGCTGCCCCTCGGACCGTACGGCCACGACCGCGCGGGTCGACGTCACGTCCTGCGGTGCGGCGGGAATGACGAGCACGACTTCCGCACCGTCGACGAGGCGGTATTCTGGCGGCCTGCCAGACAGCTCGCGGGTTTCGCGCTGTATGGTCGGCACGCCGTCCCCGCGGCGTTCCATGAAGTAGCGCCGGTCGGCGGAGCCGCGTATCTCCCCAACCCCCATGCGGCCCATCAGGGAGGCGATAGCCTGGTTCCGCGTTGCCTGCCGAAGCGCCATACTCTCCAGCGTCAGCGTGTTGGGTAGTGCGCCGGGCGACTGGATCTCCAGACGGTCGGCGAACATTGACAGGCGGATACGGCTGCCGCGGACCCCATAGTCGCGGTGTACTACGGCGTTCACGACAGCCTCGAATATCGCCTTGTCGCTGTATTGCGGCATGTCGATCCGCGCTGGCGTCTTGCGGGCCGCGACCTGCATGTTGCGCACGGCGAACGCGACCGCGTCCGCGATCTGTCGCTGCAGGGGGCCCGTGATTTCCTGCGCGTCGACCTGGCCGGTGGTGCGGTCGGCGCCCCGATACCGGGTTGCCATGATGGCGGCGTTCGGCAGCCACCGCTCCGGGTGTTGCGAGCACAGCAGCACGCCGGCGACCGTCGCGCGCTGGATACCTGACTCGTCGGGTGCAAGCAGCGCGAGCTTCGCCAGCGCCACCTCCGGTTCGGCGGCGCCCTCGGCGCTCAGCAGCGGCCTCCAGAGCGCGGGGTCCAGCGTGTCGAACCCGGTCTCCGGCACTGGCTGTTCGTCGAACCAGAGGTAACGGCCCTGCGCCCGCCGTTGCGCGAGGCGCAGCCGCTCGTCAGCGGTCATCTGGCGCTTGGACGCGCCGACCCGGATGAAGCTGCGCCCCTTGTGCTCGTGCAGAGAATCGCCCTTGGCCACATTGACCAGCAGGAACGTGCTGCCGTCCAACTCCCGATGAAGGACGTCGATGCGGACCGGCGGTTCGATGGTGTCGGTGCTCACCTCGCCCAGCAGACGATCGAGCGCCGCCATCTGCGGCCGGGACATCCCCTGGATCAGTCCGTCATCCGTAACGCCGCACAGTAGCGCGCCGCCGTTCGCATTGGCGAAGGCGGTTATCTCGTCGGCCAGATCGCCCCGGTCGGGACTGGTCGGACGGTCGCCGGAGAATTCGATCTGCTTGAACTCCCAGCGACCGTCTTCGCCCAGCCGCAACCGCAGCCGGATGTCCTCGTCCCGCACCGTCACTCGTCGCCTCCAAAGCCCATGGCCTGCAGGTTCGCCGCGATGGCGGCGTCGAGCCTGGCGGCCTCCGCCTGGTGCGCTTGCAGTTCCGCCACCAGTCGCCGCATCTTCGCTTCGAATGGCTCGCCGTCGTCCGGCTGCGGCTCCGCGCCGTCTCGCTGCTCGCCGGATCTTCGTCGCGCCATGCCCCGGGATCCCTCGTTTCAGGAGTCAGACTCCCGGCCGAGATCATCGCACAGCCTACAACCGGCCGAGGATTCCGCGTATGCCGGGCTGTTTCCGGCTCTTGTCGCCAGTAGGTGTTCCCGTGTCACACCCATCGCGCGGGGTAGTGGCCGTAGTGCAAACGCACACCGGGCAGGGTCTTCAGGGCTTCCAGATACGTGCCCAGCCGCCTCCGGGTATCCTCGTCTCCGGGCCGCGACCTGATGCGAGTGGTGAAGTAATGCACCCCCAACAGCCGCTGGCCCGGTTGCAGCAGGTTCTCGGCCAGGCGGTGAACGTCGAGCAGCCCGTGGTGAAACCCCGCGTTGCACCGAGATTGGCGATGCGCCCGCTGAGCAAGGCGAGAAGAGGGAGAATACCGGTAGTATTCGACCGATGAACAACGCCGATCAGCGGGATGCAGCGTCGATCGAATGCAGCGGGGCTTTTGCCACGGGCTGCTAGCCAGTAGAGGCGCCGCCAGCCCTTGGAGCGGAGCCCGTAGTAGACGTTGAAGCCGTCGACGTACGCGATGATCCGTGCCACTGTGCCGTCTCGCCGCCGTAGACTTCAGCCGCGTCAAGCGCTACGCTTACGTTCACCCCGCCAGTGATAGCATCGCTGGCCCGACGCCCCGCAAGGGGCGTTTCTTTTTTCTCGCCAATTCGCCGTCGCTTGCCCCAAGGGCGCGCTGGCGGCCGGCCGAGCCCGGCTATCGACCGAGACCCTCCTCACCGAGGCTCCTCCGCACGCCCCAGCAGCTTGTCGAGGTCGGAATTGACGCTGGTCACGTCGAAATCCGGCTCGCGGTTGAACGGCTGCCGCACGTAACGCACGCGGTGGCCGTCGTCGCCGTGGAACTCGACGATGGCGAGGATGAAGTCCTCCGGCTTGTTCAGCGAGTAGAGGATCTCGTTCCGTGTAACGGTGACCGTCTCGGCGCTGCGTCGCGCGTAGCCGACTACACGCCGACGCCGCGTTGTAGGCTTGCGACGTCGCGCGGTATCTGTCGAATGCGCGCTGCACATCCGTCGGCGCGGCCGAATAGTCTCTCTCGAACCTGGCGGTGTGAATGAGCCGCATCTACCTGCGGCTCGGCTCCCTCGCTCGACGCGCCCCGGTAATCTTGTGGAGCGACGCCGTCGCCTGCTCCGCGGTGTCGAACGGCCCGGAGTACCTGCCGCTCTTGAAATCCTCCATGCTTTCCCGAAACGCCGCGTGCACGCGGCTGTCGATGAGCGTCTTCGGCGTCATGACGACTCTGCCCTGCTGTTCCTCGACCTCGAGGTAGTCGCCGGGTTTGAGCCCGAGACGGTCGTGCAGCTTCTTGGGGATCACGACCTGGCGGCTCACGCCCAACTTGACGGTAGTTGGCGCGTCGGATTGTGTTTTCATATATTTGTATATTACAACTGGCGCGAGCATCGGTCAACGGTGTGCCTCAAAGAGAGGAGCAACGTCATGGTCGAGGACGTCTGGGACCCGAGGGCGATCACAATCAGGCCCTCGGTTCGATTGTGATCGGGACGTCACTGAACAGGCAGGTTCTCCTAGCGAGGAGCGTCGCCACAATGTTGCCACGAGCGGGGTCGACTCAAGGAGACTCCCGGAGACGGGAGGGCACGTCCGCATGGCTGGAACGTGATGACTGATAAAGACTTGTTGCCAGAAGTCATGCGCCATCATCAACTTAGCAAATCTTGTGGTTCGGGTTCGAATCCCTGCCTCACCGCCACTTTGTCAGTCATCTTCCTCGTCTTCGCTCTCGGCACTCAGACGCGCCGTTGCCATGTCCTCGGGTCTCGAGATTGGTGCACGACGGCAATTACTTCAATCCACTCGGGAAGGATCCGGTAGAACACCGAGAAGGGGAACTTCCGCACCAAAGCGCGGCGGACGGTCGACACGACGGTCTGGTATAGCTCAGGTCGTTCTGAGATCAGGCGAAAGGCTCTGTCGATTTCCGCCTCGAACGACGCCAGTACGTGCGGGGCCTCGTCGAGATACCAGCGTGCGGCGAGTGCCAGATCCTGCACCGCAGCAGACGTCAGCCGGACGGGCAGGGTCACGTCGTGTCGGAGAAGACTCGCTTGCGGACCGCTTCCCAGGGCACCGAGCGCTCCTCCGGCAGGACATCCTCCAGCGCCGCCAGGCGATCACGAATGAGGTCCCGCTGCCAGTCGGGAACCGGAATCTCCCCTGGCGCGAGACTGTCCCAGAGCTCGACCACGAGCTCGATGCGCTCCTGTGCGGAAAGATTGAGTGCTTCTCGCTGGATTTCGGACTTGGCCAACATCGTCTCAGCATACCCGTTTCATTCGACGACGTGGCGACATGGATCCGGCCGGTTCGGCGATGATGGGCCCGAAGAAGATCTGCGGGCCATCGCGGAATCGCGCGTCGGCGTCGCCCAGGACGTCCGACCCGACCGTCGCGTTGCCCGGCGGCAGGCCGATCAGCTCGCGGTAGAGGCCGATGCAAATGCGCCGGCTCTCGTAGTAGATCGGCACCGTGGCGCCGTCGTCGACCGCCCGCTGGATGTCGTAGATGCTGATGTGGTCACCGAACGGCGCGGGTGTTCGCGTCCGCCAGCTCGATTGGCGTGCCAGTGAAGCCGACGCAGGATGTCACGTACGAGTGTCTAAACCGTGTCGGATTCGGTGAGCGTCATGGGCGTAGTCGGTTACATGACACACGTGTATCATGCGAATCCCGGCCGGCAATCGATTGGAGCGCCTCAAGGGGACCCGGTCCGCGCAGCACAGCATGCGGATCAACGATCAGTATCGCGTGACGTTTCGGTGGGAGAGCGGCCATGCCTACGAGGTCGGAATTGAAGACTATCACTAGAAACCCGAACTGGACGGGACCTGCCATCTCCCCCGGCGAGATGCTGCTCGAGGAATTCCTCAAGCCGCTCGGACTCCGCCAGGCCGACGCCGCGCAGCAGCTCGGTATCTCTGCGAACCGCCTCAACGAAGTCGTGCTCGGAAAGCGGCGGATCACCGCCGACACGGCCCTCCGATTGTCAGGGATGTTGACGACGTCCCCCCAGTTCTGGATGCGGCTCCAAGCGGACTGGGACCTCCACCGCGCGACCCAACGAGCGGCGTCATAAGAGGAGTGGTCACACCGACCGTTGCGCACGCTGAACGTCGCGCGGTCGATTTACCTGCGCTTGCCAACGAATGCCCGCCTCTGGCGGATTGAACGCCAATTCGTTGCCGTGGATGTGCCCAGGCTCCGGTCGGTGCTCGGAACCCAGTCGTAGGGAACGAGCCAGAACGTGCCGGGAGTCTCAGGTGGTCCGTCTCGTGGGAGGTCTCCTTACGGTCGCCCGGCTGTCGCTGGCGCCAAATCGAAACCGAGAGCAACGGCGTTGTCACGAATCCGATCGTCCAGCGACAGCACCAGCAGATCGGACGAGAGATTCCGAACGGCCAGCGCGGTCGCGAGATGGATGGCGTCGAGCGCGCGGATGGGTTCACATGGAAACGACCGCCGGGACCGATGGACGATATCCGCGTCCATGCCGAGAAGGGTCCAATGGGATGACGTGGTGTCGATGATCGCGTGAAGCTGCAACGATTCGATCGCCGTGAGGCGCCCGGTTGCGAGCGCGCGACGGAACACCCGATCGCATTCGATGAGCGTCAGATCCGACGTGAAGATCATGTCGGCGGCTGCGAGTTGATCCCTGGCGCCGTCACCGCGCTCTTCGTCCAGGAGCCAGGCCGCTACGGCGCTGGTCTCGACGTACAGGTTCACCGCTCACCCCGCACCTCGTCGAGCAGATCCCGTACGACCCGGGAAGGTAGCCGGCGGGAAGGACGAGAGTAGAGGTCCGGGCGGTTCGGGGCGCCCAGACGAACCGTCCCTGCTCGCGCGCGACGCCGCAACTCGGCGTACGCTTCTTCCTCGGTGGTGTGCGTGGGCGGCCCGAGCTCGGCGACTACCCGTCCTCGATGGGTGACGGCGACTCGCTCACCCTGCTCCACCATGCGGAGGTAGGCGCTCAACCGATTCTTGATCTCCCTGACGCCTGATGTCTTCATTGCAAGCAATGTAGACCCACGTGGCTACAATGTCAAGCCGGTCCAATCCCCGACCGACGGGACCCGCCCGAACCAAATCACGCGTTCCGACGAGCGCCCCTGGCCCCGGTCGTCAGGCCGCTACCGGGTGATCACGGTCTTGAAGCGCCGGACCAGGAGGGCCATCAGCAACCCCTGGTAGGCCAGGCCGGCCGCGAAGTAGAGGCCCACGCGGGGCTCGCCGGCTTCGAGCATCCAGAACAGCTTGAGCGGCCAGTAGAGCGGGTCGATCCCGAACGCGACCTGCCAGGGCGAAGACACGAACCAGGCGATGACCGGCGGCCAGGTGAGCACGCCCACGCCCTTCAGCAGGGCGAACCCCTGCACCTTGTTCGCCGCGAACGCGGCGACGAAGAGCGCATACAGGGGCGCGGCGGGAGCCGCCTGGACGGCGGCGGCGAAAGCGGGGACGACACCTATCGTCACCAGGTCGGCGATGGCGACGCTCGCCACCATCACGGGCACGCTCACCAGCATCGGGACGGCGATGCGGTAGGCGAGGTAGCCCTCCACCGTGAGCGGCGTGACCTGCAGCGCGGTGAGCGTGCGGTCGTCCCGCTGATCGAGCAGCAGAAAGCCGACGACGGAGCCCATCAGCGTCGGGACCATCAGCACGAGGAAGCTCGTCAGGAGCGGGTAGTGCGGGGTGAGGTCGAACGCGTACCGTTCGGCGAGCCATTCGTTCAGGGCCGGGACGCCCCACCGGAATGCGAGCGCGAAGACGATCGGCATGCCGATCAGCCACCGCAGCATGCTGTCGCGGGCGACGCTCTTGACGTCGATCGGTCCGAGCGCCCGAATCACCGCGGACGCCGTCGGCATCAGCGGCTCCCCTCGCGGGCGACGATGAAGCGGTCGAACGTGCGCCGGCTGGCGAGCAGCAGCAGCCCGGCCCAGGCGGCGGCATAGAGCACGCCGTAGACCCACTGCCACGACGGAATCGGCCTGAACGCGCCGGCCAGCAGCACGAGCGGCGCCGTGAAGGGATGGAGATAGAGCAGCCAGGTGTCCCAGAGGCCGAAGTAGTGCAGCATCGGGAGCGAGAGAACGACCGTGAAGAGCGCCGAGGGAAACAGGAACTCGTTGATCGACCGGTAGCGGGCGACGAGGAGAAAGCCCGTCAATGTATAAAGGATGGCCGCCAGCACGATGCCGGCGATCAGCGCCCCGCCCGCGAAGCCGCCGCCGTACGCCGACCAGACGATGACGACCTGCTCCACCACCGACAGGGCGGCCAGCGTCACGGTCTTCGAGGCGAGGTACTCCCAGTCGGCGAGCGGCGTCACGACCTGGGCCTCCAGCGTCCCCTCGTCCTTCTCGAGCAGGACGAGGCCGGCCACGAAGTAGAAGTTGACCATGACGAGGTTGCCGAACACGACGGCGGGCAGCACGTAGCCCCAGTCGATCGCGGGCAGGCGGGTGAGCAGGGCGAACCAGCAGACCAGCACGAAGGCCACCGCGTAGTAGAAGCCGTTCCGCATCTGCAGTCGGAGGTCCAGGCGAACGGTCGCGGCCAGTCTGTGCATCGACTCACTGCAGGCTGTGGCCGGTCACACGCAGGAAGACGTCCTCGAGGGTCGCTTCCTGGGTGTGAAGGGTGTGCACGGTAGCCTCGCGCAGCAAGGCCAGGAAGTCGGCGTTGGCGCCGAGCCCGTCGAGCGGGAACTCGCGTCGTCCGGGGTTGCCGCCGAGGCTGTACTCAACCACGACGGTCCGTGCGCCGTGGGCCAGCTTCAGATCGTGCGGCGCCTCGACGAGCCGTATCTCTCCGTTGACGATGAACGCCACGCGGTCGCACAGATCGTCGGCCACCGTCATGTCGTGCGTCGTCAGGAACACGGTGCGCCCGGCCTCCTTCATCTCGCGAATGAGATTCCTGATGCGCCGCCCGCTGCCAGGGTCAAGCCCCACCGTCGGCTCGTCCAGGAAGATCAGTTGAGGATCGTTGAGCAGCGCGCGGGCCACGCCCAGCCGCGTCTTCATGCCCTTGGAGTACTCGGAGACGAGGCGCGCACCGTCCTCCGCCAGCCCGACCATCTCCAGCAGCGCTTCCGGACGGCGGGTGTCTCCCCGGTACAACGCCCGGAAGT
Organism: Vicinamibacterales bacterium; assembly: GCA_965220695.1. GTDB lineage: Bacteria > Acidobacteriota > Vicinamibacteria > Vicinamibacterales > UBA8438 > UBA9620. The sequence goes on from OZ244838.1 coordinate 4,640,500, forward strand.
AGCTCAGGTTCTCTGCGCCGGTGAGCCGGAGATAGTGGTTGGGCAGCTCGAACGAGACGCCGATCTGCTCGTAGTAGTCGCTCCCCCAATCCCTGAGGTCGCGGCCCAGCACCGAGACGGCGCCCCGGTAGCCCCGCAGCAGCCCGGTCAGCACTTTCTGGGTGGTCGACTTGCCCGCGCCGCTGGGACCGAGAAACCCGAAGATCTCGCCGCGGTCGATACGGAAGGCCAGGTCCCGCACGGCGGGCTTCGTCCCGGACGCATACGTGAAGGTCAGCGTGTCGACATCGACCACCGTCATGCGTGCGTCACCCTGCCTCATCGCCGCTTCCGCGTGCGTGTTGTACGGCGGTACGGCCGGTCTTCGGGCAGTTCGCGGCCACGGACTGCTACGCGGCGTCAGTCACACGCACCACGACCTTCTTGCCTACCGCCTCCAGCGCCCGCTGGATCTGTTTGAATTGTGACTGATAGCGGAGTTGCAGCACACGATCGACTTGCGGAGAGTGCCAGCCCAGCATCTTGCCCAGCCGGTATTTCGAGATCCGTTTCTGGCGCATCGTTTCATGGAGTTCGAGCTTGGCCACGTCCAGGGGCGGCACTTCCACCCCGTACCTTCCTGCCCTGGAGGGTCGCGGGACGGGGATCCTCTCGGCAATGTAGCCATCCAGGGCGGTCAGGAGCGCATCGACGGCGCGCTCAAGGGCTTCAGGAATGGAGTCTCCAAACGTGTGTGCTTCAGGCACATCGGGAAAGTCCACAAGGTAGGTATCGTTGTCGTCCTTCGTGAGTGTGACCGGGTAGAGCATGGTCTCTCCTCTACTTCAGGCCCAGGTCCTTTTTGATCTTCTGCACGAGGCCGGTGCCGAGTTCCTTTCCGCTGCCGTGCATGGGCAGGGTTGAGAATCTGTTGAACTGTGCCGTCGTCATGTTCTGCCATAGTAAACAGTTATGTTTAGTATATCAACTCGGACGACTGCGTTTTCTGGCGGCGTATCCCGGCCCCGACACCGAAACGTTCGTTCGGCACGCATCGGAGAGTTCCGGTTCGTCTTGCGCATTCATGCGTGAGGCAGCGCAAGGCGCGACGAGGGAGCACATCGGGACAGTTGTGATCCCGGCAATCAAGAACCCGGCGCCGTCCGTCAGACGGGGTGCAGCCTCGGGTTCTGCTACGGAAGTGTGAAGACGCGGTCGGCGTCGGCCGTCAGGTTCGGGAGCAGCACCGATCGCACGGTGTCTCCGGCCCCGGCGGTCTGCGCCTGGCGGTAGACGCCCGTGTCGGGCTCGAGGACGTGGACCTCGATCTGCTGGAAGAGCGGGTCGACGATCCAGTACTCCGGCACGCCGTATCGCGCGAACAGGTGCATCTTGCGGCCCCGGTCGGTCGCCGCGGTGGAGGGGGAGAGGACTTCGACGGCGATGTCCGGCGGATGCCGCGTGACGGCGTCCAGGTCGAGCAGATGAATCCGTTCGGCGCGGAAGAAGACGATGTCCGGCTGCACGACGTCATGCTCGTCGAACACGATGTCGAGCGGCGCAAACAGCGTGAGTCCCCCTGACCGCATCGAGTAGTCGTCCAGGAGCCTGAAGACGGCTCGGGCGACGATCTGATGACGTAGCAGCGGCGACGGAACCACGACGAGCTCCCCTTCGTGAATCTCGTAGCGGCGCCCGTCCTCCGGCATCTTCAGGAGGTCGGTGTAGCCGACCCGCTGCGGTACGTCCTGCATGGGCGCCATGGTACCACCACCGATCACAAGCAAGGCTCGCGCCACATCACCCGGAGGCTGTCCCGAATCCAGACCCTTCACGCGCTCCCGCGTGCCGGCGCCCGCCCACTCGCCGTAGAATTGTCCCTATGCGAATCGTACCCGTCATCGTCGCCTGCTGTCTGATCTGCGGTCTTGCCGCTCCGGCACGCGCGCAGCATCCCGACATCGATCGGGAAGTGGCGCGTCTCGTGCCGCAGATCACCGAGATTCGGCACCGGATCCACGAGCATCCCGAGCTCGGCAACCGCGAAGTGGAAACGGCGGCGCTGGTGGCCGACCACCTGCGCGGGCTGGGGTTCGATGACGTGCGGACCGGCATCGCGCACACCGGCGTGGTGGCGGTGCTGCGCGGCGGCCAGCCCGGACCGCTCATCGCGGTGCGCGCCGACATGGACGCGCTGCCGGTCACCGAAGAGACCGACCTGCCGTTCCGATCGACCCGCCGCACGACCTACCTCGAACAGGAGGTGGGGGTGATGCACGCCTGCGGACACGACGTGCACACCGCGGTGCAGTTGGGCGTGGCCTCGATCCTCAAGGCGCTGCAGGCCGACCTGCCCGGCACGGTGATGTTCCTCTTCCAGCCGGCCGAGGAAGGTCCCCCGCCGGGCGAAGAGGGCGGCGCGTCGCTGATGCTCGAGGAAGGGGTGTTCGACGAGCTGCGCCCGGAGGCGGTCTTCGGGCTGCACGCCAGCGCCTACGTCGACGTCGGCAAGGCGGTCTACACGCCGGGCGGCGCGCTGGCGGCGGTCGACCACTTCCGCGTCACGATCCGCGGCCGGCAGTCGCACGGCGCGGCGCCGCACCTGAGCATCGACCCGGTGGTGATGGCGGCACAGGCCGTCTCGGCGCTGCAGACGATCCGTTCACGGAACCTGTCGCCGCTGGCGCCCAGCGTGGTGACCGTCGGCATCATTCGGGGCGGCACCCGCTTCAACATCATCCCGGGCGAAGTGCGTCTCGAAGGCACGGTGCGCACGTATGACGCCGCGGTCCAGGACACGGTGGAGCGGCGGATGGGCGAGATCCTGGATGGCGTCACCCGCGCCGGCGGCGGGTCGTTCGAGCTCGACTACGACCGCATCACCCCGGTCACCATCAACGACCTGGCGCTGACCGAGCGGTCGGCGCCGAGCCTGCGCGCCGCCCTGGGCGCGGACAATGTCGCCGTGGCCGACCCCTGGATGGCGGGAGAAGACTTCTCGCTGTTCGCGAACGAGGCGCCGGGGTTCTTCTACATGCTGGGTACGGTCGCGCCGGGCACGACCTCGGGCGACCACCACTCACCCACGTTCCGCGCCGACGACGGCGCCCTGCCGATGGGCATGCGTTCGATGGCGTATCTGCTCTGGGACTACCTGCAGGACAAGAGCCGCCAATGATCCTGCAGGACAAGAGCCGCTACTAATAAAGGATGCCGTCTCGAGGTGACCCTTGAAAATCCTCGGCTGACGTCTCGATTTTCAAGATAACCCCTTGAAAATCCTCAGTTGGCGAAGCGATTTTCAAGGTAAGCCCTTGAAAACCCTCTGCTGACGTCTCGATTTTCAAGGTAAGCCCTCGAACACCCCAGGTCGCGTGGTCATCGGTCGGCCGGCGCCCGCCACGCGCGACCGCGGCTCGTTTGCTTGTATCCGGTCGCGGTCCTGACCGGGCCGCAACGGTCGCGACGCGTTCCATGACATTGCAAGCCGGCGGTGGTATAGTGCGAGTTTGGCATTCATGTCACGACAACCTGTCGCAGTCGTGTGGACGGCGTGGGCCCTGGCGGCGCTCGTGTCGGCGCCTGCCATGGCGCAGGACGCGCCGCGCACGCCGTGGGGGGCGCCTGATCTGCAAGGCGTGTGGGACTTTCGCACGATTACACCGATGGAGCGTCCGACCGGTCGCAGTGATCAGGAGTTCCTGACCGACGAGGAAGCGGCGCGGCTCGGTCAGGAGGCGGTCGAACGCAACTCGCGTCTCGCGACCCGGCCGGCGCAGCGCACCGAGGTGGACCCCAGCGGGAACGTGGACCGGGGGGTTGACGGCGCTCCCGGCTCCTACAACCAGTTCTGGTTCGACCGCGGCACCTCCGTCATCGCGTCACGGCGTACGTCGCTGGTCATCGATCCGCCTGACGGGCGCATTCCGCCGCTGACCCCGGAGGCGGAGCGTCGCCGTGCGGAAGTGGCCGAGGCGCGCAAGGACACCGGCTCTCACGAGCCGACCCCCGGCGGATGGGTCGACGACCTCGGGCCGAACGGCCTGCAGGCGCGCTGCATCACGGGCTTCAACTCCGGTCCGCCGATGACGCCCGGCGGCTACAACAACAACTTCCAACTGTTCCAGACCCCCGATACGGTCGTGATCTACAACGAGATGAACCACAACCCGCGCATCGTGCCGCTCGACGGGCGGCCGCATGCCGGCCTGCGCCTTTGGGCTGGCGATTCGCGCGGGTATTGGGACGGCGACACGCTCGTGGTCGAGACGAAGGATTTTCTCCGGGAGACCAGTTTCATGCGCGGCGGGTCGACCGCGGCGCTGCAGTTGACCGAGCGCTTCACGCGTGAAGCGCCGGAGATCCTGCGTTACCAGGTGACGGTGAACGACCCGGCCACCTGGACCCGGCCGTGGACCTACGAGGTACCGATGCAGCGGAATCCCGCTCCGGTCTTCGAATATGCCTGCCACGAGGGAAACTTCTCGCTGGCCACGATTCTCATCGGCGCACGTGAAACGGAAGCCGCCGCGGCGGCGTCACATTAGTTATGTACTGTGAGCGAAAGGACGTACTCGACATGACCAGAGCCACCCGTCGTTCTCTCGGTGTTCTGCTGTGTGCCTTCGCCGTCGCGGCCCTGTCGCCGGTGTCGGCGATCGCCGCCGAAGACGAAGTTCCGACCTTCACGAAGGACGTGGCTCCGATCTTCCAGGCGAAGTGCGAAGCGTGCCATCGGCCCGATTCGATTGCGCCGATGTCGCTGGTGACCTACCCCGAGTCGCGGCCCTGGGCGCGGTCGATCAAGGAACGGGTGTCCACCCGCCAGATGCCGCCATGGCACATCGATCGCACCGTCGGGATCACCGAGTTCAAGAACGACCGCTCGCTCAGCGACGAGCAGATCGACACCATCGTGCGCTGGGTCGATGGCGGCGCCCCTCAGGGCAACCCGTCCGACTTGCCGGCCGCGATCGACTGGCCGGACGCGTCCAAGTGGAATTTCTCCGCGCAGTTCGGCGGCCCACCGGACCTGATCGTCGAGTCGATGCCCTACACGATGCCGGCCGAAGCGAACGATGCGTGGTGGAAGCCGCGGGTCGCGACCGGGCTGACACAGGAGCGCTGGGCGCGGGCCATCGAGATCAGGCCGGGCACCGTGGCGGGTCGCCGGATCACGCATCACGCCATCGCGCGGCTGGTCCAGCAAGAGAACGATCCGGCGCTGGCGGCGGCCAATCGGGCCAACGCGTCCAATGGCGCCGACCGCTCGCGCACTGCCGGGACGTTCATGGAATGGGCCGTGGGCAAGCAGGGAGAGATCATGCGGCCGGGCACCGGCAAGCTGATGCTGCCGGAATCGGACATTCAGTGGGACATTCACTACTCGGCCGCGGGCGAGGAGATCACCGACACCGCGCAGTTGGGCGTGTATCTGTATCCGGAGGATCAGGCCCCCGAGCATCGTCAGGTGCTGCATCTGATGGGCACCGGCGGGGTCGACATTCCCCCCAATACCGTGGCTGTGACCCAGGGCTTCTTCCCGCTGCAGCGCGGCGCGCGCATCGAGAGCTTCCAGCCCCACATGCACCTGCGCGGCGCGGCGATGTCGATAGAAGCGATTATGCCGAACGGCCGCCGGCAGATGCTGAGCCACGTCGGCGACTTCAACTTCAACTGGCACAACAGCTACGTGTACACGGACGACTCGGCGCCGCTGCTGCCGAAGGGCACCCTGATCAAGGTGACCGCCTGGCACGACAACACGGCGTCGAACCGGTCGAACCCCGACCCCAACGTGTGGGTGGGGCATGGCGACCGCACCGTCGACGAGATGGCGCACGCCTGGGTCAACGTGACCTACTTCGAAGAGGAAGACTACGAGGCCGAGGTCGCGAAGCGCGCGGCCGACGAGTAACGGGGGCGCCGTCGTCACATGCTATTGCAACGATCCATCCACGTTCTCGTGATCGCCGCGGTCTGTGCGGTAGCTGCGTCCGCGGTGTGGGCGCAGCCGCCGCGATTCCCGCTCGCGCTCGAACCTGAGGGCAGCACCGGCGAAGCGGTCTGGCCGGCATACGAAGGCTGGACCCGCAACGAGGACGGCAGTCTGACGCTGATCGTCGGCTATTTCAATCGCAATGAAGAGCTCGTGGAGGTGCCGGTCGGCGACGACAACCGCATGGGTCCCGCCGGCATCGACATGGGGCAGCCGACGCATTTTCTACCGGGGCGGAACTGGGGGGTCTTCTCCATCACGGTGCCGGCCGATCAGGCAGAGCAGAGGCTGACCTGGTCGCTCCGCGTCAACAACCAGTTGGCCGAGATTACGTTCTGGGCGAATCCCGAGTACTTCGTCGACCCGTTTCTGAATATGGCCAACGGCAACACCCCGCCGGTCATCAAGGTGGGTCCGGCTGGCGACGATCTGCAGGGTCCGGCCCACGGCGTGGCGGCGTCGTACACGACCACCGTCGGCGAGCCGTTGACGCTGATACTGTCTGCCAGTGACCAGGCACTGACCAACGCTCCCCAGTCGCGTCGACCGAGCCGGCGCGCGCCGTTGACGGTGACCTGGAAGAAATACCGCGGACCGGGCGACGTCACCTTCGAGGCGGAAGAGATCGAGGCCGGCGCGTCGTTGACCCACCGCTTCGACGAGCTTGCCGGTGGCGAGACGTTGACGTCGGTGACCTTCAGCGAACCGGGAACCTACCGGTTGATGGCGACCGGAAACGACGTGTCCGGGAACGGCGGCGGCGGCGATCAATGCTGCTGGACCACCGCGCACGTCGACGTCACCGTGAACCCCTGACCCTCCGTGGCGCAGCCCCGTCGGCGCGAGACCGCGCGGCGGGACTGCGTGCGCTTCGTACCGACAGATAGTGGTGCCACAGGAGGCGCGCCCCGACGGCCCGCCACGGCGCCCACCGCGCCGCCAGTCGGCGCAGGCGGGCGGTGTCGGGCGGCCGCCGCAGGCGTTTCACCTGTTGTGCGGCCGTCGCCAGCGCCAGATCCCCATCAGGCCACACGTCCGGTCGCAGGAGCGCCATCAACAGGTAGATGTCGGCGGTCCATGGGCCGATACCGCGAATCTCGACCAACCGCCGGCGCACCTCGTCGTCGCCCGCCCGCGCGAGCCCGCGCAGGTCGAGCGCGCCATCCACGATCTGCCGTGCGAGCCCGAGACAGTAGCCCGCTTTCTGCCGGGTGACGCCGACCGACTGAATCTCCGGCTGGGTGAGGGCCGCCATCCGTGCCGGCGTGATGTCGCCGAACGCGCCGCGCAGGCGGTTGAACGTGGCCCGCCCTGACGCCAGCGACACCTGTTGTTCCAGGATGATCTGGACGAGCGTGGCATAGCCGGGGGGCCGCGCCCACAGTGGCGGGGGCCCGAACCGGTCCACGATCTGCGCCAGGTCGGCATCCCGCCGGCGCAGGGCGTCGACCCCCTCCAGCAGCCGGGTCCTGGTCAGACGTGTGATCGGGTCGGGAGGCATCACTCGAGTCGTCGCGTGCGACGCCACGCATTCTGCCATGACGGGAACCGGGTTCGTGGATATGCTGGTAGAGGGAAGAGAAGAGACGACGGATGTCTGGGGATCGCGTGCAGGATGGCCGGCGGCCCGGCGTGTTGTTTCTCTGTGTCGCCAACTCTGCCCGCAGCCAGATGGCCGAGGGGCTGGCCCGGGCGCGATTCGGCGACCGGCTCCGGGTCCAGAGCGCCGGGTCGGTCCCCGCCACGGTCAATCCGCATGCGGTGCGCGCCCTGGCCGACATTGGCATCGATATTTCCGGACAGCGGTCGAAGCATGTCGATTCGATCGACCCGGCGACCGTGGACACCGTCGTCACGTTGTGCGCCGACGAGGTCTGTCCGGCGTTTCTCGCAGCGGCGCGGAGGGTCCACTGGCCGCTGCCGGACCCGGCGGGCGCGTCCGGCGGTGACGGCGAGCGACTGGATCGGTTCAGACGCACCCGCGACGAGATCGCCCGCCGCCTGGACCAGCTCGAGTGTTGAGACGGGGTCGCGGCGGGATGCAGCGTGAAACCTGTAGGGGCAACCCTTGTGGTTGCCCTGTTCCTCCGTCGGAACAACGCGAATCGGCGGGACGCAGCGTGAAACCTGTAGGGGCAACCCTTGTGGTTGCCCTGTTCCTCCGTCGGAACAACGCGAATCGGCGTCGATTGAATGCAGCGGGGCTTTCGCCACGGGCTGTTAAGATGACGGCGGGCGGTCGGCGGGCCGACCCGCGGGCTACTGACCTCCGATGATCCTGCCGCTCGGCGACGAGCCGAACCCCCGCGGTGTCCCGTTCGTGACCTACGGGTTGATCCTGATCAACTGCGCCGCCTATCTGTTCGTCTCGCTCCCGCTCAGCTTCGTCGCTCCCGACCTAGGCGATCCGATGATTCCGGAGTACCTCCTGGCGCTCCAGGACTCGATGGCGCGCCCGCTGTCACCCCGCGGCGCGGCCGCCATCGTGCAGGGGCTGCGGCAGTACGACCTGTTCGTGTTCGAGTGGGGGTTCCGTCCGGCGGAACCGCACGTGCTGAACCTGCTGACGGCGATGTTCCTGCACGCCGGGTTGCTGCACCTGGCCGGCAACATGCTCTTCCTCTGGATCTATGGCGACAACGTGGAGTACCGCCTCGGACGACTGCGCTACCTGATGGCGTATCTCGGCACCGGGATCGCGGCGACGCTGTTCCACCTGTTGTTCTCCGGTCGTTCACCGCTCCCGCTGCTGGGCGCGTCGGGTGCCATCTCGGGTGTGCTCGGGTTCTATTTCATCTGGTTCCCCCGCAACCAGGTCCGGTTGTGGATCATGCTCTTCCCGTTCTTCATGAACGTGATCCGTGCGCCTGCCCGCTGGGTGTTGGGGTTCTACGTCATCGCCGACAACCTGCTGCCGTTCCTGGCGTCGGCCGGGAGTCTGGGCGGGGGTGTCGCCTACGGCGCCCACATCGGCGGTTTCCTGGGCGGCATGGTGACCGCCTGGACGATGAACCGGCGCTCGCTGCGGGCGCATCCGGGCGATTTCGCAGTCCCGCCGGTTTCGGCGGCGTCACCGATGCCCGCCGACAGCCTGGGGGCGCTGGTGGATGCCGGAGAATTCGAAGAGGCGGCTCGCCGCTATGTCGGTCTGACGGCCCGCGAAACGAGACGGCTGCTGAGCGAACGGCAGTCACTGTTGCTGGGCAACTGGATGGCGGCCCGCGGACACCCGCAGGCGGCGCTTGTGGTCTTCCAGCGCCAGTTGCTCGACTATCCGATCGGGCCGGGCGCCGCCGATGCCCACACGGGCGCCGGTCTGCTGCAGTTGCGCGCCTTCCAGCAACCGACCGCCGCGTATCAGCACCTCGTCGAGGCGCTGGGGCTCAATCCCGGTCCCGACACCGAGAAGCTCGCCCGGCAGGGTCTGGCGCAGATTTCGGCGCTGCAGAAGTTCCGGCTCGGCTCCATGTAGCGGTCGCAACGGCGTGCAGGGTTCGGCCCGTATGCGCCGTTGCCCGGACAATTTGCCGGATGCCGGGCCGCCTGCATGCACAGGCGTCGAGCCGGGCGGATTCGAGGAACCGATGATCGATGTTCGTGCGTTCCTGACTCGAATAACACGCGTCGCGGCGCTGGCGGCGGCCGTCGGTCCGGTAGCGGCGTTCGCGCAGACCGGCCAGTCCGCCGCGCCGCCCGTCTCCGCCGGGGCCGCCGGGCGCGAAGGCTTCTATCTCGTGGCCGGAGCAGGTATCGACCGGTCGACGGCAACGCGGTTCAGGGACAGGGACTGTGCGAGTGCCGCCCCGGCGGCGCTCTATGGCTGCGGGAACGGCGTCGACGGCGCGCCGTTGAGCTCGCACGGCGATTTCGGACGCATGGCCGGTGTCCACCTCGGGATTGGCCATGCCGTGTCGCCGGCCCTGCGGCTGGAGGCGGTCGTGCAGCACCGCCCGGGTTTCACATTCACGGGGCGCGCCAACTTCCTGCAGACCACGGAGCGGCAGGAAGTGTCGGCGGACGTGTCCTCCCTGACCGGCCTGCTGGCAGCCTATCTGGACCTTGCCGCACGCGGCCTGCCCCGGCTCGGTCCCTTCAGTCCGTTCATCGGCGGCGGCGCCGGCCTGTCCCGCATCGCTATCGATGAAACCCGCATGGAGTTTCCGAGGACGACGACCGTCGTGCCGGACGGACGGCAGGTCGGTTTCGCCTGGATGCTGGCGGCCGGTGTGGCGACGTCGCTGGCGGACCGGGTGACGCTCGATGTCGCCTGGCGGTACATGCATTCCGGCCACGTGGAAACCGGCAGGGCCACGGGCCGCGTGGTCTGGCGCGACGGACGCCGCGACCCGTTGGAGATTGAGCTCGCCGAAACCAGCGCGAAGCTGGCGGGCCAGGGCCTGCGGCTGTCTGTGCGCTACGCATTCTGACGCGGTCGTGACCGTGATCGCGGCCGCGAGGGGCGACGTCCGGCGAGCAGACCCCCGGCGCGTTCTTCGCGACGCCGCCGATGGTTGGCATCATCGCGGAGAAGCGGCAGCCGGGGGCCGTCGACGAGTTACCGATCCCGCATGCGGTTGGCGCGGCGGCGGCTGGCTTGGCGATACCGGCCGGAATTGGACCCTTCCCCCTCGCCCTCGCGACGGAACGCGGCGAGATGCAGCACCGCACCCTCGGCCACCAGCGCCGCGGCGGTGACCGACGCGCTGTCGATGCGCACATCCCGGCCCTGCCCGACTGCCGGATACTCGCGCGCGTCGGCCGCCGCGACCGCGTCCAGCAGTCGACGCCCGGCTGACGCCGGCGGCTTGAAGGCCTGCGCCGAACGCAGCTCCATCGCGTCGAGTGCGTAGCTGCGCACCAGCTTCGGGAACAGCACCGCGAACGCCGAGGCGTGCGCGAACAGATCGAGGCCCGCGAACTGCGTGCCGGCCAGAAAGACCGCGCCCACCTGACCCGGCTGCTGCCGGAAGGCGCCGACATAGGTGTCGATAGAGGTGCGGTGCTGCTCGTAGATGTCCCCCATCGCGCCGGTTTCGGACGCGGTGGGCAGCGCATCCATCTTCTCGGCGATGTTCTCCCAGACCGCACCCTGATCGGATCGGCGGCTGGTCGGATCGTGTCTCATGGCCTGGTTGACGGCGGCCACGGTGCTCCGCCGGCCGCGCGCGAAGTGGGCGCGGTCCGAGCGGTCGAACACGGCGTTGTCGTCATCCCCCCAGCGCCCCTGTTCGACGCACGACACCGGAATGCGCGTTTCCTCTTTCGGGGGCGCCAGAATCGAAACGTTGAGCGTCCGGTTCTGCTTGGCGCCGACCAGTTCCTCGCCCTCCACCAGCAGCACCGGCTTGTCGCTCAGGTTCCTGAAGATCAGCTCGGGCACGCTCCCGCCGTTCGACACTTCGCTCACCTGCGCCAGCGTCGAGGCCAGTGCTTCGTCCAGCGTCAGGTAGGCGCGCGCCGAGGCGTCCTCTTTGTCGTCCATCAGGGGAAACATGGCCATCTGCCGATGGACCACCGGGTCGCCCAGCGTGAGGCCGGCTACGGCGTGTTGAATGATTTGCATGGTCTACTCCTTCTGCCCGGGCGGATGGCATACCGCCGAGCAGTCCAGAGTAGACGCGCACAGTGTCAGAACCTGTCACTCCGGCCGGCGTCGATCGAATGCAGCGGGGCGTGTGGCGCAGGCGGTTTGTGCTAGTACCGGAAGAGATACTGGATCTTCAGGAAGACCGCGCGGTTCGTCCGTTGGCGATCGGCGCTGCGCAACCACCGGCCGGCGCCGTCGTCCCAGTCCGTGAGCGCACCCTCGATGCGGTCGGCCTGCTGATAGTGGTCGTCGTAGCCGGCGTGGAAGACCGTGCCCGCGTTGACGCGGTAGGTGACCAGGAGGTTGAGATCGAGCGTCCGGTCCAACGTGTTGTACTCGCAGATGTTGCGGAAGAGCAGGCGGTTGCTGAACTGATACGTCGTGAGCGCGCGGTAGATCTTGACATCGAACACCGCGTCGCCGCGGCGCCGTGGATCGGTGAACCGGTTCGTGGTGATGTCGATCGCCGATCGCAGGCGCGGGAAGGGCCGCGCGTCAATGGACGCGGAGATTCCACGCTCGTGGCCGAGATACGGGTCGTCGGGGTCGAAGTTGATCTGATCGCCGCGCCGGTACTCGAGCGTCAGGCCGACCCGCCGGCTCGTGTCCACGCGGCCGAACACCCGGGTGCGGGTCTTGACGAACGCGATGCCCTCGTAGCGCTCGAGCTCCCGCCTGACGTTGGCCGCCATGAACACGTTGCGCGCCAGCGCCAGGTTGAGGCCGGCGTCGGCGGTGTCCTCCTGGAGGACGCCGTTGAAATCGTGGTTCCGTCCATAGAGGAACTCGGGGCCCCAATTGCGGATCCAGTGCTCCGGCCACCAGCGATACCCCGCGGTCACGGACGTGAAGCGTTCGTCGGGCCGGCGGACGTACCCGACGTCGGTCTTGAAATCGGGCGACAGCGCATACGACGTCAGGCCGTAGCGCAGGTTCCGGCCGCGCTTGCGGAACGCAGCGTCGACCAGGTAGCCGGTCGTCGTCGCGCCGTACCGGTCCTGGTGGTCGGTCCCCATGGCGCGGAACGCGACCGAGTGGGTCTCGTCCAGACGGAAGTTCGAATCCACGCCGGCGAGCCGGCTGTGGCCGTCGAGCAGCTCCCGGTTGGTGACGATGGTCCCGACGTGCGACTCGGCGTAGAGGTCGTAGCGCGCCCGGGCCACGAGGAAGTGCGCCGCCTTCCCGGCCGCCGGATCCCCGGGCGGGGCCGCGTTCCCCGGCTCCGCGTCGTTGGCATACATCACGCCGACGGTCGTCCGCCCGACCTTGCCGGTCAGCTTGGCGCCATATGCGGGGTCCACGATGCGGCGGGTGTGGACCGCCGTGATCGCCGCCGGGATGTTGAAGATCTCGGCGCCTTCGAGGAAAAAGGGACGCAGTTCGGGATAGAACAACGCGTAGCGCTGGTTCACCTCGATCTGCGGCAGGTCAGACTCGATCTGCGAGAAGTCGGGGTTGATCGTGACGTCCGACGTGAGGTTCGACGTGAGGCCGTACTTGAAGTTGAGGCCGCCTTCGGGAGACAGGTCTCCGTGGTGGAACTGACCGGTCCGCCGGTCGAGCGCGTCGAAGCGGATGGCCGTGAAGGTCGGCAGGAGCTCGAGGTTGTGGCTGCGCGAGAGGTCGGTCATGCCGTCGAGGACACCCATCTGGGGCAGAAAGCCGGCAATGTCGCGCGACGTCCGCGACCAGACGTCGGCTTCGTCCTTGCCGCCGATGATGCGCGCGATCTGCAGACCCCAGCGGTGCGGAGACCCGGCCTCCCGCCGCGGATAGCGGAGGCTCTTGAACGGAATCGCCATCTCGGCGACGAACCCGTCGCTGACGAGCTCTGCCGCGGTCTCGAACAGCACGTCCCATGACGCGTCGCCGCGCGGCACGCCGAAGCGTCCGCCCCCGAGCGCGCCCGCCCGCAGGATCGCGTCCCCCTGCACGCCATAACCGTTCACCGTGAACACGTACGCCCGCTGCTGGTCGAGGAACGGGTCGAAGTAGACCAGGAACAGGTCGTCCAAGATCGCCTGGTCGCGGTCTCGCCGGTTCGCGCGGACCATGCCCGGGTCGGCGTAGTGCGCATGCAGCCCGAGGTAGAGGTTGGTGCTGTCGTAGGCGAGGTAGATGTCGCTCGCTTCGCTGGCGGGGACGCCGTCGAGCGGCCGGCGCTGGACGAGCTCGGTGATGTGGGCGGCGTCGCTCCAGACCGCGTCGTCGAGCCGGCCGTCGATCACCGGCGGCCGCGGCAGCCGCGGGGGACGGACGGTCGGGCCGCCGGAAAGCGCATCGGCATCGACCCGCGCAGAAGGGCGTGGCTGGGTCTCCGGCGCAGCCTGGGCATGCAACGCCTCCGCGGCGCCCGCGCCGGCGAGACCGATCACGAGCGCGGCACGAACGCCGCGTGCCAGCCGCCGGACCGCTCGATTCAGCGCCACGGACGTCACCCGGCTCATTCTCATCGACGATGGAGGCTCAAGCCACGGTCCGCGGCGGTGTGCGTGCCGCACGCGCGGGTCACACACGTCGATCACCTGCCGCAGCTCGCCCGCGTGTGCAGGCTCGAACGTTGACGGCGATACGCTGGCCGCCGCCCTCGCATCGGGCCCGCGGCGGGCCGGGGGCTACCCCTGATAGCCGTTGTGGCCGAGTTGCACGACCGTCCCGTCAGGATCGTTGAAGTAGAGCTGGTCACCCCCGCTTGTGCGCGAATCGGGATTGCGGTTGACGCGGGCGTCCCACCCAACCTCGTCGAAGCGCGCCTTGATGCGGTCGGCATCGAAGTCGTCGACGCCGATGCAGAAGTGATGGACGCGGCCCGGGTCCGGGATGTCGTAGACACCGAGGAAGCCATCGGACAGACCCATGTTGATGCCGCCGTTGCCCGGCCGGCTGACGACTTCGAGCCCGAGCAGCGACTGGTAGAACGCGGCGGACGCCTGGACGTCGGAGACCGCGAGCGAGACGTGGTTGATGGTCCGTCCCTGCGCCACCTGCCCGACCTGCTGCGCCGCCCCGGCCGACCGTGCTTTGCCGGCGGTGACCATGGCGGCCAGCGCCGCGACGAGCTGACGCCGCGTCAGCGTGCGCGCCTCGAACCGTTCAACGAGCCCCTCGATTTCACGCTGCATGCCGATGCCCTCCTCATGTGACCAACCGCGACGTCGAACGACACTTGACTACGGTCAGGTCAAAGACCACATGCTATACCGTCGCGACGCCCACGATGAGAGCCACCAATCTGGCGCTTGCACGTTCCGCATCCGGAGAAGCGCCGGCCGGTCGTGGTCATCAGCCGGTCCTCGTTGATCCCCCTTTTGCACATGGTCGCCGTTATGCTCCCGCGGAATTGTGCGGTTTCACGCGGAAACCGGCCGGTCCGCGCGGACATCTGCGGATCGACGTTGCATCCCGCCGATCCCCGCTGAATTCTGCGGTTTCACGCGGAATTCTGCTGCGCATCGTTGTTCCGGCTGACGAACAGGGCAACCACAAGGGTTGCCCCTACGCCTTGCTCGAAACAGGGCAACCACAAGGGTTGCCCCTACAGGTATGCCGCCGCCGAATTCCAACAGCGGCCGGGACAACCCGCGGGACACGCACGTCGATCGCCTGCCGCACTATTGGCGGATTTTCAACAATCTCCGACTGCTTTTCACGGCTATGTCGATTGGGAAACATCCGCGTTGTAACTCCCCTGGGTACATGCTACGCTCGCTGATACAACAAATATAGAGGAGGTCTAGATGCGTCGACGTCTCTTGTTGAGCATCGCCACGGTCGCGCTCGTCAGTCTGGGATATGCACCGGGAGCGGTGTGGGCTCAGGCGAGCATCGGCGGCCTGGTGTCGGACGAAACGGACGCCGTGCTTCCCGGCGTGACGGTGGAGGCGACCAGCCCTGCGCTGATCGAGGGCACCCGCGTGGGTGTAAGCGACGGCCAGGGTCGCTACAACATCGTGAACCTGCGGCCGGGAACCTACACCCTGACGTTCGGCCTGCCAGGGTTCAATACGGTCATCCGCGATGCGCTGGAGCTGGCCGGTGACTCGGCGCTCACGATCAACGTGTCCATGCAGGTCGGGGCGGTCGAGGAGACCTTGACGGTCAGTGGCGAGTCTCCGGTGATCGACGTGCAGAGCACGCAACGGACACAGGTGTTGACGCAGGAGATACTCGAATCGGTCCCCAGCGGACGCAGTCTGTGGGCCATGACACAGTCGGTCGTTGGCGCCGTGAGCGACTACCCGGATGCGGGCGGGACCCAGGGGATGCACTATCCCAACATCAGCCTGCGCGGCATGGCAGCCGACCAGAACAGCATCGAGATCGACGGAATGGTGGCGAGCACCGTTGACAACGCACCGCAGTATTTCAACACCCAGTTGGTCGAGGAGGCGGTCTACGAGACCAGTGGATTCAGCGCCGAGACCTCCGGGGGCGGCTTGCGCGTCAACATGATTCCGAAGTCGGGGGGCAACACCTTTGCCTTCTCGGGGTTTGGCGCCTACTCCAACGGCGCATGGCAGAGCGACAACCTGAGCGACGAACTGCAGCGGCGCGGCATGACGTCCGTGACCAGCGTCAACAAGGTCTGGGACTTCAACCCGGGCCTGGGCGGTCCGATCGTTCGCGACAAGCTCTGGTTCTTCACGTCGTATCGCCACTGGGGAATGCACCGCCCGATCGGCGGATCCTTCTACGATGACGGCAGCCAGAGCGTGGACGACAACCGGATTCAGAGCGCCCTGCTGAGATTCACCTACCAGATAGGTTCCAGCCACAAGCTGTCCGTCTACTACGACCGGATGGACAAGTTCCGCTCGAACGACACGAGAGCGGGCGTCGACCCGGAGACGGCGGGCCGCCAGTGGCTCTCGCCGCACTATGCCACGCAGCAGGCCAAGTTCACCTCGACCATCGGCACCCGACTACTCATCGAGACCGGCTTCAACGCCGTCTTCCAGCAGTGGTGGGCGACGATGCAGCCGGGGGTCCTCAAACCGCGCGGCACTCCCGAGTGGTTCAGCGGTGCGGCCCACTACGATACCAGCACCGGCGAGTTGAGCAACGCGTACTACCGCAGGCAAGGCACGTTCGAGTCGAGGTACGGCATTCAGAGTTCGGCGTCGTATGTGACCGGCTCGCATTCCTTCAAGGGTGGTTTTCGCTGGCAGTTCGGTCACGACGGGTTCGCCCGCCAGTCGAACGGCGACCTGCACAGCCAACGCTACGTCGACGGCGTCCCCGATGCGGTGCGGATCACCAACTACCCGCTCACGTCATCGGAACGGCACGGTGGCCAGAACCTGCTGAACGCCGATCTGGGTATCTTCGCGCAGGACACCTGGACGATCGACCGACTGACGTTGAACCTGGGGATCCGGTGGGAGTACTGGAACGGTTCGACCGCGGCGGCCAGCGTGGCCGCCGGCCGGTTCGTCCCGGCGCGCGAGTTCCCGGAGCTCAAGAACCTGCCGAACTGGAAGGACTGGGCTCCGAGGCTGGGTGTCGCGTATGACCTGTTCGGAAACGGCCGGACCGCACTGAAGGCGGGATTCAACCGCTACAACGATCAGGCCGACACCCGTTTCGCCGGCATGTACAACCCGCTGTCGGAGGCGACCGCGACGCTGGACTGGAGCGATCTCAACGGCGACAACATTGCACAGGACAACGAGATCGACTTCTCGACGCTGCCCTCCGGCTTCGGCGGCGCGCGCATCACGAACACGGCCAGCGCGGATATCCAGCGGCCCTACGCGCTCGAGTTCCACGCGCAGGTGGATCAGGAGGTGGTGACGAATCTGTCGATCGGCATCGGCTACTACCATCGGACGCTGAAGGACATCATTTTCAGCGACAACCTGGATATCGGGCTGGACGACTACTCGCCCGTCTCGGTGGTGAGCCCGCTCGACGGCTCGAACTTTACCGTCTACAACGTCAATCCGGACGCCGTGCGCGGCAACCGTGTCGTCGATAGCACGTCTACCGATTCCGACAAACGCGGGGCCTGGTCGGACACGTTCGAGGTCAGTTTCAACGGGCGGTTGGACAACGGCCATACCTTCTACGGTGGGCTCGGCATTCAGAAGTACCGGGAGGCCACCTGTGACTCGCTCGACGATCCCAATACGCTCCGGTTCTGCGATCAGCGCAACGAGGACATTCCCTGGCGCGCGCAGGCGAAGCTGTCAGGGACGCACCAGATGCCGGCGAACTTCCAGTTCGCCTGGACGCTGTCGAGCGAGCCGGGACCGATCGTGCCCGGCGGCAGCGCCAATCGTCTGAGCTCCGGTTTCAACGGGTCCAACGTGACGTATTGGAGGATCAGGCGCAACACGACCTACGACGACGGGACGCTGGTGGTGCCGAACCTGACGCAATCCTCGATCAGCGTGCCTCTGGTTTCGCCGGGGACCGAGTATCTCGATCGGTACACGCTGCTGGACATCAGCTTTTCCAGGAGCTTCGAGACGGCCAACGGCGTGCGGATCCGTCCGCAATTCGATATGTTCAACGTCGCCAACGCCAGTCCGGTGTTCGGGATTCGTACCGCTGAGTACGGCGCCGCGACCTACAAGCAGCCGTCGCGGACGATGCAGGGGCGGCTGATCCGCTTCTCGATGCAGATGAACTTCTAGTAGCCCATGGTACAATCGCGCGTTGCGCTGGAAACCACGGTACATCCGGCTGGCAACGCGCGACGAGGGAGCATATCGGGTATTTGTGACCGAGGAGCAACGCCGTTCAGACCGAATGCGGTGTTGTGCAAATGCAGCGGGGCGTAGGCCACGGGTTGCTCGCAGCCCGTGGCCTACCCGTCCGTTGCACTGGCGGCTTGGCGTGGCAATGCGGGGCTCGCGTCAGGCAGGATCGTGTGCGCCGGGCCTGCCGAAGAGACCGCCGCCATTCACCAGGAACGTCGCACGAGGTTCTTCGTCGAGGTGTCGATCCTCGGATTGTGTCTTGAACACTGGAGAGGTTCCGTGATGCGGTCGAGATGTCAGACGCTGTCAGCCGGGTGGGTGATCGCCGCTTTTGCGTCGGTCACGATTGGGTCGCCACCTGCGGTGGGTGAGGAGCTGGCGGCGGCGCCGAGCGTGCCGCCGGGGCTGACCCTGGTGGAGGTGGTCCGGGAGCTGGAGTACTCGTCGGCCCAGGTGCTCTGGACGCGGATCGGGGATGCGGATGGCCGGACCCTGCTGGTTTCCGCTGACGATCAGCCTGGGGTCGCGAACTGCGTGGACGGCTGCGCCAGGGCGTTCCCGCCGCTGCTGGCGGCCGCGGGCGCCGTGCCGTACGGCGACTGGTCGCTGGTGGCCCGGCCCGACGGCGGGCAGCAATGGGCGTACCAGTTGCGTCCGCTGTACACCTGGTCCAAGGAGGAGGAGCCGGGCGAGGTGGCCACCAACGTCGGGTTGATCGAGACCGCGAACCTGAAGCTCGCGCAAGATGCGACGATGGCCGGGTCGCTGCTGCCCCCCGCGGGCTGGCGGGTCGCGCGTTTCGACCCTGGCGCGTCGATGGCCGTGCCGGATGGCATCGCCGTGAGGCTGGTGTCGTCGGCGCAGGCGGTCGTCTTGACCGATTTCGACGGGTATTCGCTCTACGCGTTCGCCGGCGACGCCGCGCACGACGGTCAGACCTGCTCCGATCACGGCTGCACGATGGACTGGCTGCCGGCGGTCGCGCCGGCGCTCGCCCTGGACGTGGGGGACTTTTCGGTGGTGACCCGCGCGGACGGGTCCCGACAGTGGGCCTGGCGGACGCAGCCGCTCTATCGGTACCACGGCGACCTGCTGCCGGGTGACGTGCACGGCCGGGCCGCGGATGCGCGCTGGCAGGTGGCGGTGCTCATGGAGAACTTTCGGCCGCCGGAGGTGGCGGTGACCACCCTGGAAGGGTATGGCGACGTCCTGTCGCTGCACGGCATGACCCTGTACACCGGCTCGGCGTTCCAGAAGGTGTGGGGTGGGCGCAACCTGCGCGACAGCTACAAGAACGCCTATTTCCGGGGCAAGCGCCTGGGCGGCGACGCCTGCGCGGATGTTGACTGCCTGGCGCGCTGGCGGCCGTTCGAGGCGGCCGCCGATGCGGCGTCGCACGGGTTCTGGGAAGTGATCACGCGTCCGGACGGCACCCGGCAATGGGCCTACAAGGGGTTCGCCCTCTACACCCATGCCGGCGACACGGCGCCCGGCCAGAATCGGGGCCAGGCCATCTACGCCTTTGCCGGCCTGGAGGGCGGCTCCGACGACCTCGCGCGTGCCGCGTGGCTGGCCGATCTCGGTAACGCCTCCGGGGGCGCCGGCGTGTACTGGAACGTCGCCAAGCCGTGACCCAAGTGGAGTCGATTGTGGAGGAAACATGACTGCGGGCGGAGCAGATCGTCGACGGCACTTTCCGGTGGGGATTCTTGTCGCCCTCCTTTCCGTCTGCGCGTTGGCGGGAACTCCATCGGCGGCTGTTGCGGAAACGCGCGGCTACGTCATCTCGATGATTCACACGGCGACCTATGGGGACACGGATACCTGTCCCAGGGGGAGCAACGGGGGACCGATCGAGATCAAGACGGGGCGTCTGGTCGCTCAGGGCTACAGCGTGGAGGAGGCCCGCAGGATCATCGCCAACGACGGTGTGGACGACGACGGGAACAAGGTCCAGATCACGGAACCGGTCAGCCTGGATGAATACGAGGTGAATCCGGCCATCCTGCCCTTCCGGGTACCCGACCCGCAGATTCGCACCGCGGAGGGTCGCTTCGCCCTCGGCTTCAATCTCGACGGCCGCGTCGAGCCTGATTCGTTCGAACATCCGCAGACCAACGAGAAGGGCATCGACAACCAGATGTGGCGCGTGCTCGGCTGCTACGACGTCTACACGATCAGGCGGCCGGTGCGGCCCTACAACGAGGACATCGCCTGGGATACCGCCCTGGACTCGATGCCGGCATGGCTGATGTCGGTGTCCGGACAGGACCTCGACAACGACGGAGAGGTCACGGTCACCTTCGACCGGGCGTTGAATGTCGCCATGAGAGACGCACATGGCGGCCTGTTGTCCGGAGCGACCTATGTGATCGATCCGGACCCGCGCTCGCACAGCGAGTTCGAGGGCCGTATCGAGGACGGAATCTTGACAATCGAGCCCGGGGATTTCGCGATGCAGGGCGAGTCGCAGTTCTACGCGGTTCTCCGCTTCACCCAGACCCAACTGCGCCTTCAGATGGATCCCGACGGCAGCGCGAGGGGGACCATCGGCGGCTACCAGCCGTGGAAGGACTACTACCATTACCTGGCCATTCGTGGAGAGGGCACGGCGCAGGTCGACCTGCCCGGGGTGTATTACGCCATGAAGCGCCATGCCGATGGTGCGCCCGACCCGGCCACCGGGGAGAACACCGGGATTTCCGCCGCCTACTGGCTGGAAGCGGTTCCCGCTTTCCACACAACGCTGTCCGGGACGGTCGTGAGCAACGCCGTAGGCCCCGGGCCGAAGTACAGCGGGACGGCGGTGTCCTACGACGCAAGCCGCGACGAGCCGTGAAGATGTACTGGAGGTCTCACATGCGCGGTTTCTCTCGCTTGCCGGTTCTGTTCACGGCGTTGCTCCTTGGCGTTTCGGCAGCGCCGAGCGCGGCCGAAGAGCGGACGTTCGTACGCCTGACGCCGGTCCAATACCAGCGCGCCATCCACGAGATCTTCGGTCCGAGCATTCAGGTCGACGCAAGTGTCGTGGATTTCGGTGTGCGCGATCGAGGCCTGTTGGCGGTGGGAGCGAGAAAGCAGACGCTGAGCGCCGCGGAGTTGGAGCGCTACGAGGCCCTCGCCCAGCAGATTGCAGCCCAGGTGACCGATCCGAGCCGCAGGGCCACGCTGATTCCGTGCACGCCGGCGTCTGACGAGGCGCCTGACACCGACTGCGCCACGCAGTTCGTCGGCAGGGCGGGTCTGTTCCTGTTCCGCCGGCCGCTGACCGACACCGAGACCCGCGTGTATGTCGCGATGGCGGATGCCGCGACGCGGACCCTCGAAGATTTCCATGCCGGTTTACGCGCCGCGCTGGCCGGCATGCTGGTCGCGCCGGAGTTTCTTTTTCGCGTCGAGCACAGCGAGCCGGATCCCGCGCGGCCCGGCACGCTGCGGCTGGATGCCTATTCACGGGCGTCCCGGCTCAGCTTCTTCCTGTGGGACAGCGCGCCGGATGGCGAACTGCTGGCCGCCGCGCAGTCCGGAGCGCTGCTGTCTCCGGAAGGGCTGAACCGGCAAGTCGAGCGGTTGCTGGCCTCGCCGCGTCTCGAACACGGGTTGCGCGCGTTTTTCTCCGACATGCTGAAGTTCGACGGTTTCAAGACGCTGTCGATCGATTCGGGTCTCTATCCGAGGTTCACCAAGAACGTCCAGGACGACGCGCGGGAGCAGACCCTGCGGACGATCGCCAATCACCTGCTCAACAGGAACCGCGACTACCGGGACCTGTTCGTCACGCGCGAGACCTTCCTGACGCCGTCGCTCGCCGCGATCTACGGCGTGCCGCTTGCGCGATCGCAGGAGCTCGGCGGAGCCGTTCCGTGGGTGCGACACGAGTATCCCGAAGGCGACAAGCACGTCGGGCTGCTCACGCAGGTGAGCTTCCTGTCCCTGTACTCGCATCCCGGGCGGTCGTCGCCCACGCTGCGGGGTCAGGCGGTGCGGGAGATCTTCTTGTGCCAGACCGTCCCGCCGCCACCGCCCGACGTCGATTTCAGTCTCGTCGAGGATACGGACAACCCCAACCTCAGGACCGTGCGCGACCGTTTGACCGAGCACCGGACCAATCCGGCCTGCGCCGGCTGCCACAGCCTCACTGATCCGATCGGGCTCACGCTGGAAGTGTTCGATGCGGCGGGTGTCTATCGGACGACCGAAAACGGTGCGTTGATAGATACCAGTGGCGAGATCAGTGGAAATACCTATGATGGACCCGTCGGGCTCGCGGAGGTGCTCAGGAACGAGCCCCGGGCGGCATCCTGTGTGATTGACCGCGCGTACTCGTATGGCACGGCACGACCGCCGACCACCGACGAGCGGGCGTGGCTGGCAGACCTTCAGACGGATCTCGCGAACGACGGTGTGCAGTGGCGCGAGCTCATGCGCCGAATCACGCAGAATCAGGACTTCTTCACGGTCGTCGCCGATGAATTGTGACGCGGCGACCCGGCGCCGGATGCCAGAATGATCATGACCGCGGTCGGAACGAGTGAACCAGGAGAAACATCATGAGTGGAATCGACAAGATCAGCCGCCGCACCGTACTTCGCGGTTTCTTGAAGGGCGGAACCGCCGTCGCGGTCGGATTGCCGGTTCTGGAGAGTTTCCTGAACACCAACGGCACGGCGTTCGCTGCGACCCGCGCCGCCCTGCCGCCGTGTTTCGGAACGTGGTTCTGGGGGCTGGGACTCACGCCCAACCTCTGGGAGCCTGAGACCACGGGCGCAGATTATGTGCTGCCCGAGCATATTGCGGGTCTGGAGCCCGTCAAGTCGAAGATCAATCTGTACAGCGGGATGCAGGTCTTTCTCGACGGCAAGGTCAATCAGAACCATTACTCCGGCGCTCAAGGCCAGGCGACCGGCATGGTGTCGAAGAACGGCAGCGACTATTCGACCAGCATCGATACCATCATCGGCGAACAGATCGGCAGGGGCACGCGGTTCCGGTCCCTCGAGGTGACCTGCGACGGCGACAGCAGCAACACCTGGAGCGCGCGTGGTTCCAGCGGCCTGAACCCGGCCGAGACATCGCCGCTCGAATTGTACAAGCGCATCTTCGGCGACGGGTTCATAGATCCCAACGCGGCCGACTTCAAGCCTGACCCGGAGGTCATGGTGCGGCACAGCGTGCTGTCCGCGGTGACCGAGCAGCGGAAGAATCTCATGGCCTCGGTGTCCGTGTCGGATCGGGCGCGGTTGGACGAGTACTTCTCGTCGGTGCGCGATCTCGAGCAGAAGCTTGCCTTCGAACTCGATCGGCCGGCGCCGCTGCCGGCGTGTTCGGTGCCCGGGGCACCTCAGGAGGACATCGGACCGCTGGTTGCCCAGGTGGAACAGACGCACCGGCAGTTCGCGCAATTGCTGGCGCATGCCCTGTCCTGCGGCCAGACGCGGATCTTCAACCTCGCGCTCGGATCGGCGTTTTCCAGGTTGCGCATGCCCGGAGACGTCAATGCCTATCACTCGATGACGCACGAAGAGCGTGTCGATGCGGAGCTCGGATACCAGCCCCAGTGCAAGTGGCTCGCCGAGAAGTCGATGGGCTTCTTCAAGGAGTTCGTGCAGGCATTGGACGCGATTCGCGAAGGTGAGGGCACGCTGCTTGATCGAACCGTGGTTTATGCGTTTACCGACCATGGCGAAGCCAGGATGCATTCGATGAAACGCTACCCGGTGCTGACCGCCGGGAGCGGCGGCGGCCGGATGAAGACCGGTCTTCATATCGCGGCGGAAGGCGACGCGGCGACCCGTGTCGGATTTACCGTGCAGCAGGCGTTGGGTGTCGTGAGCGGGAGTTGGGGCACCGAGTCCAATCAGGTGTCGACGCCGTTTGGCGACGTGTTGGCCTGAGACGGCTGGGGGGATTGCATGATGCGCTTGCGATGCTGCAAAGCGGCGGCCTCGTTCGGGGTTGCCGTCCTTGCGGCGGTCACGGTCTGGCCGTCTGCTGCGCTGGGCAAGGAATCGGCGGCGGCGCCGACCGTGCCGCCGGGGCTGACCCTGGTGGAGGTGGTCCGGGAACTGCGGTCATCGACGGCCCAGGTGCTCTGGACGCGGATCGGGGACGCGGACGGCCGGACCGTGCTGGTTTCCGCCGGCGATCAGCCTGGGGTTGCGAGTTGCGTGGGCGACTGCGCCACCGAATTCCCACCGCTGCTGGCGGCCGCGGGCGCCGTGCCGTACGGCGACTGGTCGCTGGTGGCCCGGCCCGACGGCGGGCAGCAGTGGGCGTATCAGTTGCGTCCGCTGTACACCTGGTCCAAGGAGGAGGAGCCGGGCGAGGTGGCCACCAACGTCGGATTGACCGAGACCGCGAACCTGAAGCTCGCGGAGGATGCGACGATGGCCGGGTCGCTGCTGCCCCCCGAGGACTGGCGGGTCGCGCGTTTCGACCCTGGTGCGTCGTTTACCGTGCCGGATGGCATCGCCGTGAGGCTGGTATCGTCGGCGCAGGCGGTCGTCTTGACCGATTTCGACGGGTATTCGCTTTACGCGTTCGCCGGCGACGCCGCGCACGACGGTCAGACCTGCTCCGATCATGGCTGCACGATGGACTGGCTGCCGGCGGTCGCGCCGGCGCTCGCCCTGGACGTGGGGGACTTTTCGGTGGTGACCCGCGCGGACGGGTCCCGACAGTGGGCCTGGCGGACGCAGCCGCTCTATCGGTACCATGGCGACCTGCTGCCGGGTGACGTGCACGGCCGGGCCGCGGATGCGCGCTGGCAGGTGGCGGTGCTCATGGAGAACTTCCGGCCGCCGGAGGTGGCGGTGACCACCCTGGAGGGGTATGGCGACGTCCTGTCGCTGCACGGCATGACCCTGTACACCGGCTCGGCGTTCCGAAAGGTGTGGGGTGGGCGCAACCTGCGCGACAGCTACAAGAACGCCTATTTCCGGGGGAAGCGCCTGGGCGGCGACGCCTGCGCGGAGGCCGGCTGCCTGGCTCGCTGGCGGCCGTTCGAGGCGGCCGACGATGCGGTGTCGAACGGGTTCTGGGAAGTCATCACGCGCCAGGATGGCGCGAGGCAATGGGCCTTCAAGGGGTATGCCCTCTACACCTATGCCGGCGACACGGCGCCCGGACAGAATCGGGGCCAGGCCACCTACGCCTTTGCCAACCTGGAGGAGAACCCCGACGACCTCGCGCGCGCCGCGTGGCTGGCCGATCTCGGAACTGCCTCCGGGGGCGCCGGGGTGTACTGGAACGTCGCCAAGCCGTGAGGCGCTATCGATTCTCCTTACATACAGGAAGGGACGAGAGAACGACATGAGACGCTTTCTGCCGATGGTGATGGCGCTTGCAATCGTTGGTACGGCGCCTGTTCTGGGCGCCGAGATGACGGTCACCGGCGAATTGGTCGACCACGCGTGCTTCGTGAGGAGCGGTCCGGAGGGCGGCGCGGGTGAGAGCCACGAGGCATGCGCCGTCGCCTGCGCGCAGAACGGGCAGCCCGTGGCGCTCGTAACCGAAGACGGTGACGTCTACCTTCTTGCCGGGCAGGTGACGGCTGACAACAACGCCGCCCTGGTGCCGCACATGAGCCACACGGTCGAAGTGACGGGTGAGGTCACCGACGCCGATGGGGTCAAGACCATCACGACGGACGCCGTCAAGCCCATGGCGGCTGATTGAGCGCACGCGACATCCGCGTACTTGCGCCACTTCCGGGGCACCGGCCGGCACCGCTGCGATCCTGATGACGCGCGGGTTGCCGTCGGCCGCGGACGGCCGTCGGCGGCGCCTGATCCCCGCAGCGGTGCGCTCGGCACGGTGGTCTGATGTGGCAGCGCCGGTCGGGCAGGGTGGTTGTAGCCGTCGGCTCGTCAGAACTGCACCCGCACCCCGCCATTGATCACGCGTCCATCCAGCGGCGCCCAGGCGTCGACGGTCCAGCGTCCGTCGCGGGCGCGGTCGCGACGCAGGACCGGGTCCCACTGCTGCTGCCGCACGCCGGTGAGGTTCTCGAGGTTGACGAACAGGCGGAGCGCACCGACACGCCGCTCGATCAGCAGGCCGGCCACGGTATAGGGCTCGCTGACGCCGCGATACGGGTTGGCCTCCAACCGTTGCCGGCCCGTGTAGTACAGCTCGAAGCCGACGCGGCCGTCTTCGTTCTCCACCATGGCCACGAACCCGACGCTGTGCCGCGGCGTCTGCGCCACGTCGCTGGTCAGCCCCCCGACCCGTTCACGTGATTGCACGTAGGTGTAGGTGCCGGTGAGGGCGAACGGCGGCTGGCGGAAGGTCCCGAGCAGCTCCAGCCCGACGTTCGTGGTCGGGTGATCGAGGTTGCGCAGCGCGTAGGTCGAGCGGTCGACGTGCACCGGGTCCACGATGCGTGACCCGAAGACGGTGGCGGTGTAGGCGGTCGGGCCCTGAGTGCGGGTGAGGTCGACCGAGACGCTGCGGCCGCGTTCCGCCCGCAACGGCCCGTCCACGGTGAGCCGCGTCAGTCCGGCCGCTTCGGTGTCTTCCGTCAGCGGCGTCGGCCCGAAGAACCCGGTTCCGGTCGACAGGCGCGTCGACCAGTCGCCCGACCGCAGGAGTGCCGACACGCGGGGGCTGAAGAACCAGCCGTATTCGCTGTGGCGGTCCAGCCGTCCGCTCATCGACACCGCCAGCCACGGCCGCACGTCGATGTCATCCTGCACGAACAGGCCCGGCGTGGTGAAGGTATAGGCGTACCGAGGTACGTCGGCGGGATGATAGGCGTCCTGCTCGACCGCGACGCCGCCGACCCATGTATGCGGCCCGGTCGCCCGCCGCAGCGTGATTTCGGCGAAGCTCGTATCGTGGCGGTCGCGTTCGAGCGTCTCCCCGAATTGATGGTCGTGCCACTGGCGCGCCAGGGTGGCGCGCGCGGTCACGACCGAGCGCCCCGCCACTACCTGCCACAGCGCCCCGAGGTCGTGGCGGCGCGTCTCGAGGGCTTCCCGGTACGACGCGCCCGTCACCGGGAGCACGCTTCCCGGCTGCGTGCCGCCGGTGCGGTTCTCGCGTGTCGCGCCGGTCGTGAAGAACAGCGAGTGGCCCCGCCCGTTGTCCCAGAAGAACCGTGGCCGCACGACGCCGCGTTCGTAGTGGGCCAGATCCGTCCACCCGTCGCCGTCGACATCGGTCTGGGCCTGGCGATGGCCGCCGCCCACGAGGGTCATCCCCCACGAGTCCGACAGCGGGGAGGACAACCACACCACCCCGTCCGTGGCGCCGCGCGTCGACTGGTTGAACAGGATCTCCCGTTCAGGTTCGTCGCCAGGGCGCCGCGACAGGAGGTTGACGACGCCGCCCATGGCGCCGGCCCCGTAGAGCGCGGACGCCACGCCCTTGATGACCTCCACCTGCCCCAGGTCCATCGGGGGGATCTGCAGCAGCCCCAGACCGCCCGGCTGGCTGCCGTAGAGCGGCAGCCCATCCGAGAGGAAGCGGGTGTAGCGACCCCGCATGCCCTGAATCCGGACGCTCGCGGCGCCCAGCGACGGCGAGGTCGCCTGCACGCGCATGCCGCCCATCTCGTTGAGCATCATGACGATGTCCCCGGGCGTCATGAGCATCTTCTCTTCGATTTCCTCCCGGACCAGGGCTTCGACCCGCAGCGGCTGATCCTCGATGCGCCGCCCGCTGCGGGTGCTGGCGACCACCGTCACTTCCTCTTCGACGGTAAGCTCCGGCTCGAGCTGGACACGGACGACGCGTTCCTGTCCAGTGGCCACTGTCATAGAGACGGTGACCGGGTTGAAGCCCTCCTGCACGACCGTGACCTCCGTCGCACCGGCCGGCGCCCGCACAAGCGCGATCCCCGAGGCGTCGGTCAGTTGCGTCGTGCCGTCCACGACCACGGTTGCCCCCGCGACCGCGTCCCCGCCGGCGCGCACCTCGACCCGGATCTGTCCCGGCGCCTGGCCGCCAGAGCCTGTCGAGGCGGCCGCCAGCAGGAGGACGACGGTGATGGTGGTGCGGTTCAACAGGACTCTGACCTTTGCGCGCGCTTTTTGCACAATGTCCATTATCGGGCCGAATCGCGTGCTGGCGGAATACGCATCCGATTGCCCGTATTTTTCACGGCGGCAGCGGGGGCGCTCGATGGCTGGCGGGCGCGCCGCCGGCCATCGGATCTCTCCCGATCGCGATGACCCGTCTTGATGTAAGCTTGGGTCTCATGCTCATTCGGGCGCGGCCGTGGACGTTCGGCGGTCTGACGTGCCTGCTCGCGTTCGTGACCAGCACCGGTCCGGCCGCCGGGCAGACCGACCTGCGTCTTGTCGACGCGGCCAAGGCCCAGGATGCGGCGGCGGTGCGGGCGCTCGTCCGTCAGCAGACGCCGGTCGACGCGGCGCAGCCGGACGGTGCGACGGCGCTCCATTGGGTGGTGCACTGGGATGATCTGCCGACCGCGGACCTGCTGATTGGCGCGGGCGCCGACGTCAACGCGACGAACGAGCTGGGTGTCGCGCCGCTCACCCTGGCGTGCACCAACCGGAACCCCGCCATGGTGCAGACGCTGCTGGCGCGGGGCGCGCACGCCAATCAGGCGCTCCCGACCGGCGTCACGCCGCTCATGACCTGCGCGCGCACCGGTACCGCGGCGGCGGTGGCGCACCTGCTCGCCCACGGCGCCGGCGTGAACGCGGCAGAGACCGTGCGCGGCCAGACGGCGCTCATGTGGGCCATCGCCGAGCGGCACCCGGACACCGCCGCGGTCCTGATTGCCGCCGGCGCCGATGTCCGGGCGCGGTCGCACGGCGGGTTCACGCCGCTGCTGTTCGCCGCGCAACAGGGCACCCTGGAGTCGGCCCGGTTGCTGCTCGACGCCGGGGTCGACGTGAACGAGGCGGGCGGCGACGGCAGCGCCGCGCTGCTGGTCGCTGTCGAAAGCGGCCATGCCGGCATGACCAGCTTCCTGCTCGACGCCGGCGCCGACGTGGACGCGATCGGTTCGGGACGCACCGCGTTGCATGCCGCCGCGCAGCATGCGCGCCAGGATATCGCCGCCCTGCTGCTGGCCGGCGGCGCCGATCCGAACGCGCGCCTGGTGAAGCGGTTGCCGCGCATTCCCGGCGAGTTGAGCGGCGGCCCGCTCAGCATGGTCGGCGCCACCCCGTTCTGGCTGGCCGCGCGGTTCAGCGACCTCGGGCTGATGCGCCTGCTCGCAGACCACGGCGCGGACACGCGCATGACCTCCGACGACGGGACGACGCCGCTGATGGTGGCGGCGGGCATCGGCTGGGTCGACGGGTACGACCGCTACGGGCGGCTGCTGTTCGGTGTAGATCCGGCGCGTCTCGAGCAGCACGACCTGGAGGCGGTCACGCTGGCGGTCGCGCTTGGCGGCGACGTCGGGTCCGTGAACGAGTACGGCCAGACGGCGATGCACGGCGCCGCCTACATGGGCGGCGATTCCATCGTGCGGTACCTCGCCGGCCTGGGCGCCCGACTCGACGTCGCCGACAACGACGGACGGACGCCCTTGTCCATCGCCGACGGCATGTACGTCGGGGGCACGTTCCTGGCCCGGACGAGCACGGCCGCGCTGCTGCGCCAACTCGGCGCCGAGCGGAGCAGCCAGCGATGACGATCAAGGTCGCCGCCGGACTGCTCGGCGTCATCGCCGCCGCGGCGGTTGCGGGTCTGCAGGCGGCCGAACCGCGACCCCTGACGGCGCAGGCGGCGCCCGCCGCGCCGGACCCGTCACGCGCCTTCCTCGACACCAACTGCATCGTCTGTCACAACAGCACGACTCTGACCGCGAATCTCGCGCTGGACGCCGCCGCAATCGACCCGCGCGAGGCGCCGCGGCATGCGGACGTCTGGGAGAAGGTCATCCGCAAGCTGCGCACCGGCGCGATGCCGCCGGCGGGCCGGCCGCGGCCCGAGCCCGGCGCCCTCGCCGACTTCGTCTCGCACCTCGAGACCACCATCGACGCCGACGCCGGCCGCCGGCCGCAGGTCGGCCGGCCGGTCGCCCACCGTCTGAACCGCACCGAGTACGCGAACGCCATTCGCGATCTGCTCGGTCTCGAGGTCGACGCCGCGGAGCTCCTGCCGCCCGACGACGCGGGGTACGGCTTCGACAACATCGGGGACGTGCTCACCGTGTCGCCGATGCTGCTCGAGCGCTACATGTCGGCGGCCGGGAAGGTCGCGCGGTTGGCCACCGGGTCGGCGCGTGACGCCTCGTCCCACGTCTACTCGCTCTCCAAGTACCTGCGACAGCATGACCGGATGGGAGAGGATCTCCCGTTCGGCACCCGCGGCGGCATGGCCGTCCGGCACACGTTTCCGGTGACGGGCGACTACATCGTGAAGCTGCGCCTGCTCAAGAACCACCGCGATCAAGTCCGCGGCATGGGCCAGCGTCACGAGATCGAGGTCCGGCTCGACGGTGAACGGCTGCAGGTCTTCACCGTCGGACGGTCCGGCACCGAAGATCCGACCACGCAGCCGCCGCTGAACAGGACGCAGTACCTCCTGCATGCCGACGAGGGACTCGACGTGCGTGTGCGGACGACCGCGGGGCCGCATCTGGTGTCGGCCGCGTTCCTGGCGAGACCGACCGTGCCGGAAGGGCCGCTGCAACCGACCTTGTCGGTCGCGAGCTACGGCTTCAGCGCCGACGGGGCGGTCGATGCGGCGGAAGAACCTGCCCTGTGGACCGTGCACATCGACGGGCCGTTCGACGCGGAGTCCCTTGCCGAGCCCGGTCTCCGGGATACCGCGAGCGGGCGGCGGCTCTTCGTCTGCGAGCCGGCGGCAGCCAGCGAGGAACGCCCCTGTGCGACCGAGATTATCTCCCGGCTCGCCCGCCGCGCGTATCGCCGGCCGATCACGGACCCCGATCTCGACACCCTGCTGGCGTTCTTCGACGAGGGCCGCGCCCGGGGCGGGTTCGAGGCGGGCGTGGAGTTCGCGCTGCGCAAGATCCTGGTCAGCCCGGAGTTCCTGTTCCGCATCGAACGCGACCCGCCGGACGCCCCCCCGGCGAGCGCCTATCGGCTGGGCGACCTGGAGATCGCCTCGCGTCTGTCGTTCTTTCTCTGGAGCAGCATCCCGGACGACGAGTTGCTCGACCTCGCGGATCGCGGGCGGCTCAGCGATGCGGCCGTCCTGGAGCGGCAGGTCGCGCGGATGCTCGGCGACCCGCGCGCGGCGGCGCTCGTCCGGAACTTCGCGGGGCAATGGCTGTATCTGCGCAACATGCAGCTCGTCATGCCCGACCCGCAGACGTTTCCGGAGTTCGACGACAACCTGCGCGACGCCTTCGAGCGCGAGACGGAGCTGTTTCTCGTCAGCCAGTTGCGCGAGGACCGCAGCGTGCTGGAGCTGCTGGAGGCGGACTACACGTTCCTGAACGAGCGGCTGGCCAGGCACTACGGTGTGCCGGGGATCTACGGCAGCCATTTTCGCCGCGTGCAACTGACGGACGGCGCCCGGCGCGGGCTGCTGGGGCAGGGGAGCATTCTGACGGTCACGTCGTACGCCAACCGCACGTCGCCGGTGCTGCGCGGGAAATGGCTGCTCGACAACCTGCTCGGTGCACCGCCGCCGCCGCCCCCGCCGGACATCCCGGCGCTGAAGGAGATCGGCGAAGACGGCGTGCCGCCCAGCTCCGTTCGCGAGCGGCTGGAGCTGCATCGCCGGAATCCCGTGTGCGCGTCCTGTCACGCGCAGATGGATCCGCTGGGCTTCGCGCTGGAGAACTTCGACGCGATCGGCAAGTGGCGGGAGACCGGTGCGGGCGGCGCGCCGATTGACGCGTCGGCAGTGCTGCCCAACGGCGCCGCCATCGCGGGTCCCCGCGAGCTGGCGCGCGTTTTCGTCGAGCAACCGGAGCGGTTCGCCTCGACGGTCGTCGAGAAGCTGCTGACGTATGCCGTCGGGCGCGGCGTCGAGTACCATGATGCCCCGACCGTGCGCGCGATCGTGCGCGCCGCGGCCACGGACGACTACCGCTGGTCATCCCTGATTGCGGGTATCGCCACGAGCGCGCCGTTCCAGATGCGGATGTCTGACGGCGCCGCGGGCGACACGAGGAGTGCGCAATGATCGTCACGAAGAAACGTGTGTCGCGGCGTACCGTCGTCCGCGGTCTCGGCGCCACGCTGGCGCTGCCGCTGCTCGACGCCATGGTGCCGGCGTTCAGCCCGATTCGGGCCTCGGCCGCCAGTCCGGTACGGCGGCTGGCGACTGTTTACGTCCCGAACGGCATCATCATGGACAAGTGGACGCCGGCAATCGAAGGCGCGGGATTCGACCTGCCGCCGACGCTGGCGCCGCTGGCGCCGTATCGCGACGACCTGCTCGTGCTGTCCGGACTGGAGCATCGGACGGCATATCCGCTGCCTGGAGAGGGCGCCGGGGACCACGCCCGCGCGGCCGCCTGCTATCTGACCGGCGTGCATCCGAAGAAGACCGAGGGCGCCGATATCCGGGCCGGTGTGTCGACGGACCAGATCGCGGCTCAGCACGTGGGAGCAGAGACGCAGCTCGCGTCGCTCGAGCTCGGCTGCGATCCGAGCTATTTCCTCGGGGCCTGCGACGCGGGCTACAGTTGCGCGTACGGCAACACGCTGTCGTGGCGGACGGAGACGACGCCGCTGCCGGTCGAGATCAACCCGCGCGCGGTGTTCGAGCGCATGTTCGGCGACGCCGAGAACACCAGCGCCGCTGCCCGCCAGCGTCGCATCGAGGAGGACCGCAGTATTCTCGACGCGTTGCGCCACGATGTCGCGGCGTTGCAGCGAACGCTCGGCGCCGGCGACCGCGCGAAGCTGTCGCAATATGTCGACGCCGTCCGGGATCTCGAGCGCCGTATCCAGAAGGCGGAGCAGCAGAGCGCCCGCGAGCTGCCGGTGCTCGAGAAGCCGGCCGGCATCCCCGACCAGTACGACGAGCACGTCAAGATGATGTTCGACCTGCAGGTGCTGGCGTTCCAGACCGACCTGACCCGCGTCACGACGTTCATCATGTCGCGCGAGGTCAGCTCACGGACCTATCCCGAACTGGGCATTCCCGATCCGCACCATCCGATCTCGCACCACCAGGATGACGGGACGAAAATCGAGAAGCTCGCCAAGATCAACGCGTTCCACGTCAGCCTGTTCGCGCATTTCCTCGACCGCCTGCGGGCGACGGACGACGGCGACGGATCGCTGCTGGACCAGGTGATGATCAGCTACGGCTGCGGCATCAGCGACAGCAACCAGCATCTGCACGACAACCTGCCGGTGCTCGTGGCGGGCGGCGGCGGCGGCCGGATTTCGGGCGGACGCCACCTGCGCTTCGCGCCCCACACCCCCATGACGAATCTGCTGCTGACGCTGCTCGACAAGCTGGACGTCCCGGTCGAGCGGTTGGGCGACAGCAGCGGGCAGATCCGCGAGCTGTCGGGCCTGTCGTAGCGCCCGCACATCATTGATACCTTTGGGAGATTACCGATGCTGAAACATCATGTCGCGGTCTGCGGCACCCTGGCCATCGTCCTCATGCTGGCGCCGTCGCCGGCGCTCGCGCAACAAGACGACCGCAGCATGCCGATGCGCACGCCGGACGGGCAACCGGACGTCTCGGGCATCTTCACCTTCCGGACGCTGACGCCGCTCGAGCGGCCGCGGCAGTTCGAGGGGCTGGAATCGCTTTCGCCGGAGCAGGCGGCGGCCTTCGAGGCGGAGGAGCGCACCCGGCGCAATCGCGACCTGTTCGATCCGGAGCAGGGCGCGCTCTTCTACCGGCCGCGGTCGGAAGGCGGCGTCCTGTCGTACAACGAGTTCTGGTACGAGCGGGGCATCGAGCTGACCTCCGACAAGCGGACCTCGCTGATCATCGACCCGCCAAGCGGACGGCGGCCGCCCCGCGTGCCGCGAGTCAACACCGGTGGCCGAGCTGCGGCGGCGTCTCGGCGCGGGCGCATGTACGACTCCTACGAGAACCGCAGCTCGGCCGATCGCTGCCTCATGGGCTTCAACTCCGGTCCGCCGATGTCCTCCGGCACGTACAACAACAACGTGATGATCTTCCAGGCGCCGGGCTACGTGGCGATACTCAACGAGATGGTGCACGACGCCCGGATCATCCCGATCGACGACAGGGCGAAACCGCCCTTTGCGCAGCGCAGCGGCGTCTCCCGCGCCCATTGGGAAGGGGAGACGCTGGTCATTGAGACGGCCCAGTTCGCTGGCGGCAGCAGCAGCCTGTCGTCGACCAACATGCAACTGGTCGAGCGGCTGACCCGCATCGACCCGGACACGGTCGCATATGAGTACACCGTCAACGACCCGACGGTCTACACCGCTCCCTACACCGTGATGATGCCGTTCCGGCGCACCGACGGGCCAATCTTCGAGTACGCCTGCCACGAGGGGAACTACGGTCTATATAACATCCTTGCGGGCGCGCGGAAGTTCGAGCTGGAGGGCAAGGAGTTGCGCCCGTAGCCGCAAGCAGTCCGTGGTGAAACCCCGCGTTGCACCGAGATCGGCGATGCGCCCGCTGAGCAAGGCGTGTAGGGGCAACCCTTGTGGTTGCCCTGTTCGTCAGCCGGAACAACGACGCGCAGCAGAATTCCGCGGGGAAGCGCAGAATTCTGCGGGGAAAGGCTGAATTCAGCGGGGAAGCTCAGAATTCAGCGGGGATCGAATGCAGCGGGGCTTTGCCAGTGGCTGCTAGCGTGAACGTCCTGCGTCGCACCGCGCGGGCGCATGCGGTCCGATTGATCCCGACGGGAGGGTCTGATGGTGAATCGTCCGGCAACGGTCAAGGGCGGCGTCGCGCTTGCGGCGGCGTTCGTGGTGTTCAGCTCGGCGGCGGTCGGTGGGCAGCAGTCGCGGGCGCTGGAGACACCGGAAGGCTCGGCCGGCTCGCGGACTGCCCCGCGCACCCCCTGGGGCGACCTTGATCTGCAGGGGATCTGGACCAATTTCGACCTCGGCGAGGGATTTCAACTGGAGGCGCCGCCCCCGCTCGGCACCAGACCGGCGCGGCTGCTGGGCGGCACCGGCACCTGCATCCAGTCCGGGGCGCCCATTCCCGTGATCGATGCGGCCGGCGTGGGACCGCCGGAGCACTGGTTCGAAACCTCCGAGCGTGGGCCGTCAGTCAGACCGAGCCTGATCGCGGAGCCCGCCGATGGCCGACTGCCGCCCCTGACGCCGTCCGGTGACCAGCGCATCGACGAGATCTGCGCCAAGGTCTTCGATTCGCATGTCGAGCTCGATCCGTGGGTGCGGTGCATCACCCGGGGCGTGCCGGCCTCGACGTTCCCCTCGCTCTACAACAACGCCTACCAGATTCTGCAGGTGCCGGGATACGTGGTCATCTACTACGAGATGATCCACGACGCGCGGGTGATCCCGCTGGACGAGGGGCCGCGGGCCGAACCGGACCTCCGGCTCTGGATGGGCAACTCGCGCGGCCGCTGGGAGGGCAATGCGCTGGTGGTGGAAACGACGGGATTCACCGACAAGAGCGCGATCAGGGGCCATGCGCACAGCGACAGCCTGACCGTGACCGAGCGTTTCACGCTCGTCGACGCCGACACGCTGCAATATGAAGCGGTGGTGAACGACCCGGAGACATGGGTCGCACCCTGGACGGCGGCCATTGCCCTGAACCGTGACGACGGGTATCTGATGTTCGAGTACGCGTGCCACGAAGGCAATCAGAAGGCGATGGAGAACATGTTGGGCGGCGCGCGGTCGGACGAGCGCTAACGCTGCCGGACACGGCGCCGCACCCGAGCGGTCGCCATGTCTGATGCAGTGCGGGGGAACGGGATAAACCGATGAAGAGATTACACGACAATCAACGGGTTCGCGTGGCGGCGACGGCGCTTGCTGTTGCGGCGCTCGGCGGCCTTCAGCCGCTGGACGCCGGACAGCAGGGACGCACGAGCCGCACGGGGGCGCCGCCCGCGATCACCGCCGGCAGCAGCCAGACCAACTGGGCGAGTCACAACCTCGACCCGTACAATCAGCGCTATTCCGCGCTGGACCAGATCGACACCGCGACGGTGGGGCGGCTCGCGCGCCGCTGGTCATTCGACGTGCCGGCCGGGCTCAACGTCGGTCAGACCACCCCGCTGGTCGTCGACGGCGTGATGTATCTCCACTCCGGCGCCACGGTGCTCGCCGTCAACGCGGTGACCGGTGAGGAAGTGTGGCGGCTGGAGGTCGATGACGTCGCCGGCGGCACCGTGCGCGGTCCGCTGTATGCCAACGGGACGATCTACTCGTATCACGGCGACAAGCTCGTGGCGGCCGACGCGCAGACCGGGGAGCTCGTCGAGACCTTCGGCGACGGGGGCGTGCTGCCGGTCTTCAGCCTGGCGCTCGCGACGAAGTATCCGGACGTCTATCCGCCCGGCTTCGATGCGTCCACGCTCAACTACCGCATCAACAGCTCGCCCGCCTATCACGACAACACGCTGTACGTGGGCTCCGCGATCTCGGAGGGCAACATTCCCGGCGGGCTCGTGGTCGCCGCCGACGCCGCCAGCGGCGAGATCAAGTGGGTGTTCAACACCATCCCGCAGCGCCCGCAGGACGAGGGCTGGGAGCTGGCCGAACCGACCTGGGGCGACGGCAAGCGGGTGGGGGCCGGTGTCTGGACGCAGCCGGCGGTCGACGCCGAGTTGGGCCTGCTCTTCTTCAATACCGCCAACCCGAACCCGCCGTACGACGGCTCGGCCCGGCCCGGGGCGAACCTGTTCACCAACTCGACGATCGCGCTCGACCTGCAGACCGGCGCCCTGCGGTGGCACTACCAGACGATCCACCACGACCTGTGGGACTGGGACAACATCACCGGCCCGGTGCTGTTCGACGTGACGCACGACGGCGAGACCATCAAGGGGGTCGGCGCCGCCGGCAAGAACTGCCTGCTCTACCTCTGGCACCGCGAGACGGGCGAGCCGATCAATCCGATGGTCGAGACGCTCGTCCCGACCGAGACGAACGTGCCGGGCGAGGTCGTCTACCCGACGCAGCCGATCCCGTACAATGCCAACGGCGTGCCGCTGAGGCCGTTCTGCGCCACCTACCTCGACCTCGGCGACCCGGCGCTGCAGGCGCAGGCGCGCCAGATGTACACGCCCTACTCGACCGACGAGCACTACATCGTGGCGCACGGCGGATCGAGCTTCGGGTCGCCGTCCTTCAGCCCGCGCACCGGGCTGCTGTACATCACCGGCAAGAACGCCGGGGTGTCGCTGCTGGTCAAGCCGCTCGGCGACAGTCTGCAGTTGGGCGAAGGCGGCGGGCACCAGAAGAATTTCACCGAGATCGACCGCATCGCGGCCTATCCGCCGACGATGACGCTGACCGCCTACGCGCCGGGCAGCGGTGAGCACGTGTGGCAGCAGGTATTGCCGGCGGTCACCTTCGGCGCCTCGAGCGGCAGCCTGGCCACCGCGGGCGACCTCGTCTTCCAGGGCACCGAGAACGGTGGGTTCTATGCGTTTCACGCCGGCACCGGTGAGCAGCTCTTCCACCATGACGCGGGGCGCACGCTGCGATCGAGCCCGCTGACCTACGAGGTCAACGGCACGCAGTACGTCGCCGTGGTCGTGTCGAGCACCATCCTGGCGTTCACCCTGCCGTAGCCGCAAACACAGCGACCCGGACGGATCGACCAGAGTCCGGGGAACCGGTCAGCGCTCATGGCCGGGCTGCCCTGCGCTACTGGTCGTTGTCTTTGCCCTGGTCGTCGCCACGCTTTCCGTCAGGCCGGTTGAAGTAGTCGCTCTTGTGCGGGTAGTCGTCGCCCACGA
Source organism: Vicinamibacterales bacterium (assembly GCA_965220695.1). Taxonomy (GTDB): domain Bacteria; phylum Acidobacteriota; class Vicinamibacteria; order Vicinamibacterales; family UBA8438; genus UBA9620. Next base: position 4,678,572 of record OZ244838.1, read on the forward strand.
CCCCGCCTTCACGCCCCTGCGCCGACGGTGATCGGGATGAGAACCCCGTCGTCACAGGCGACCTTCGGGACGCGCCCGAGTTCCGGCTCACACATGGCCGCGTACTCGGTCGTCAGGAAGGGCATCGGTGTCCCTGAACTGGCTGCTTCCGCCACTCGACCTCTCGTTGACTTAGTATATTTAGTCGTCTATCCTCGGCTCGTGGAGTTGATCCGCACGATCCGTGGCCGGCGCGGGCTGTCCCAGCGCGCGCTTGCGCAGCGCGCGGGGCTGTCGTTCCGGGGCGTGCAACTGCTCGAGTCGCCCAAGCACGATGCCCGCGTGTCGAGCCTGGAGCATGTCGCCCATGCGCTTGGATTGCCGCGCGGCAGTGTCGGGCGCGCCGTGTCTCGCGTGCTGCTGGAACCGCCGGGTTCGCTGTTCTGCACGTCTCTCCGCATTCTCGAGGACGGGGAACAATCGTGGCGCCGCCACGTGATGGACTGTGTTGACGCGGTGCGCCGCTCCCGGTCGGCGACAGAGTGGGAGACGCCACCGGCCGGGGAGTTGCCGGAACGGTTTCGCGCACTGCTGGCGGGGGTCGCCGAGACGCTGGCGGCGGAGTGCGGCGCCGGCGCACCGCGTTGGACCGGCGGAGTCGGGCCGCTCGATCATCCCTGGTTCGTCTCCGGATACGAGAATCTCAAAGCGTCGGCACTCGTCGAGAGCCCGGTACCGTTCCGGTCACGCAACGTGTTTGTCCTTGCCAACTTCCTTGAACGGGTGTGAACGTGCTGAGCGGCGAACGCATTCGAGAGCTCTTCGCGGCGCTCGACCAGGAACTCGCCAGGCGCTCGGTTGTCGGCGAGGTTGGAATCCTCGGCGGCGCGGTGATGTGCCTCGTCTTTCAGGCGCGCGAGAGTACGAAAGACGTCGACGCCGTGTTTGCGCCAACGCGCGAAATCCGTGACGCGGCACGTGCGGTGGCCACGACATTCGGCGTCCCGGACGATTGGCTGAACGACGCGGCCAAGGGATTCGTTGTGTCGTCGCCTCCCCGGATCCAGGTCCTGCAGCTCCCGAATCTGCGAGTCTGGGCACCCACGGCCGAGTACATGCTCGCCATGAAGTGCGTGTCCGCGCGTTTCGACACGCACGATGCCAGTGATGTCGCGTTCCTCATCCGTCATCTCGGGCTCGTCGCACCGGATGAGGTATTCGAACGAATCACACGCTACTACCCGCACGAGCAGGTGCCGCCCAAGACACGCTTCCTCGTCGAGGAGTTGCTTGGTGCAGCCGAGCGGGGTGAAGCCTGACGGCGTCGCTGACGCTGTCGATCGCCTGGCGCGAGGTCTAGGCACCGCGGAACCACCCGGCGGCCTGGCGCTGGCCGTATACTGGGCCGGTGCATCGAACGGCGGAGGCGGTGCATGGCGGTCGCGCAGTCCCACCGCGCGCCGGAGCAATGCCGGCGTTTCTCGAGGGAGCCACACCATGGACACCGGTCGCAGAACGTTCGTCAAGACCGTGAGTGCGGCCGTGGGCGCCGTGCCGCTGGCCGCCGCCGGGCTGGCGGCGGCGCCGGCGACCGCCCAACCGGGCGCCCGCGTGGACGGGATCGAGGCGTTCGCGTTCGACGCCTATGGCACCCTGTTCGATGTCTTCTCGGTGACCGCGCTCTGCGAAGAGCTGTTTCCGACACATGGCGACGCGCTGGCGCAACGCTGGCGCGCCAAGCAACTGCAGTACAGCCTGCTGCGCAGTCTCATGGGCCGGCACAGGGATTTCTGGCTGGTCACCGGGGATGCGCTCGTCCACGCTGCCGGGAGCCTCGGTCTCGACCTGACCGACGCGCGGCGCGCGCGGCTGATGGAGGCGTATCTCGCACTGGCTGCGTTTCCAGACGTGAAACCGGGGCTGGAGGCGCTGAAGGACCAGGGGCTGCGGTTGGCGATTCTCTCGAACGGCGAGCCCCGGATGCTGGAGGCGGCGGCACGCAGCGCCGGCATCGACACCCTGCTCGACGAGATCATCAGCGTCGAAGAGGTCAGGATCTTCAAGGTCAGCCCGCGCGTCTACAACCTGGGTCTGGAGCGACTCGGGGTCGACCGGTCCGGGCTGGGATTCGTGTCGTCCAACTCGTGGGACATCGCCGGCGCCGCCTCGGCCGGGCTGACCACGTTCTGGATTCAGCGCACCGCCGCCGAGCCCCCTGAGGAGCTGGGGTTCGAGGCGCACCACGTAGTAGCGGCGATCACCGACCTGGCCCCGCTCGTCGGAGCCTAGCTGAAACGCCCTTCCCTTTTCGTCGAGATTCGACCGGACCAATCGGCTTAGCCAATGTATCAGCATACGCCTTCGGCTGATCGGGACTCTCCCACCATGGTCGGGTACGGGTTCCGCACCGTGTCGCCAGGCCTGGACCGTGCGCGAGCGCTCGTGCTCCCCTACGGGAAGGCGGTGCGGAATTCTTCGAAGATGCGAGTGGGGGGCTGTCCGTTGCGTACGTCGTCCGCCGTTGCCAGCAGGCGGTCGCGATCCACGACGCTCTTGTCGGCCATCGCTTCGAGGAAGGCGACGACAGCCGCCCCCTCGCCGGCGTCCGTCAGGTCGCGGATGACCACCCAGGCGGCGACCCGCTGGCCGTAGGCGAGCCCCTCCGCGGGTGGCGCCTGCGCGGCGTCCCTGAGCGAGTCGGCCGCCGCGCTGGTGTCTCCGTCCAGCATCGCCAGCGAGGCCAGGGTCATGTGGGCCTGATAGATGAACAGCCCGGCGTCCGGCATATCCACGAAGCGTGGTGCGAGCTCGAGCACTTCCTGTGCGAAGCGTCTTGCGTTGTCAGCCTGCACGTTGATGTATCGCGCCATGTTCCGATCATTCGTCTGCGCGGCGCGACGGGCCGAAAGTTGTGAGCCGCGCGCCGCCTGGGCCATCGCTTCGAAACGCACGGCGGCGGGCAGCGCGGCTATTGCGTCGTAGAGGTCCTCCGGCGCAACCCTGCGATCGCGTTGCCATCCGAAGTGTCGTCGCTCGTTCGACACGACCCGCGCGAGCAGCGTGCGTGTGCGCACCAACCCGGGGTTCAGCCCTGCCGCGCGTTCGAGATAGTCCTTCGCCAGCACGTGACGTTCCGTGAAGCTGCCGCCGACGCGCAGCGCGGAGATCAGGTACTCGCCGGCGGCGGTCAGCAGCGCCGGGTCGCTCGACTCGGCCAGGCGGGTGCGCGCGTGGGCGGCGAACGCGCTCTCCGGATCGAAGTCGGTCATCTCCCAGAGCGGTCCGCCGTCGGTGATCCGTACGTAGTAGCCCGCGATGCTGGCGGCGTAGAACCGGCCCAGTCGAGCGGACCACGGTCCCGTCGCGTCGTCCGTCCGGCGCCGCAGCAGCATCTCTTCCGCGCGGGGCCGGTCGGCTTGCGCCACCGCCACCTCGGTGTCGGGATACCTATCAATGAGCGACTCGACCGGCCGGAGTCTGCTTTCCGCAAGGATGAGCCGCTCCATTCTCTGGAGGGTGTCTTCCGCCGGCACGTCGTCGGCCGGACGACACGCGGCGACGGCCAGCGTGACCAGACAGCAGCCGGCCGCAATGGCGGGCCTGGCGATCGACGATGCCGGGCGCCCACGCGCGACGCGTCGTACATGCGCAATCCGTCGAGCCAGCAGTGGACTTCCATTCATACCGACCCCCTGACGCAGATAGCGGCCGCCGCGTGCGCGCACGACACCCGCCAGCGTGCGCAGCACGTCGATGTAGATCTGCGGTGCACCCACCTTGTGCAGCGCCGCTTCGTCGCACGCATGCTCCGCGGTCAGGGCCAGCGTGCGCCGGAGCCACCAGGCGAGCGGATGGAACCAGCACAGGCACAGGTTCAGAGAGGCCAGCGCCGCAACGAGAGGATCACGCCGGGCAACGTGCGCCTGCTCGTGGGCGAGCACCGCCCGGAGCTGGGAATCGGACCACCGTCTCCATTCGGATGGCAGGATGACGGTTGGCGCGAAGAGGCCCACCGTGACCGGGACAGTGATGTGGTTTGACTCGCGGAGCGCAGCGGAATTGGTACCGATCCGGCAGTCTGACGACGAATCGATCCGCTGGGCGCTGCGCGCGAGCCGTCGCGAATCCCGAAGCCCAAGCGCGAGTCGCAGCAACATCAGCACGACACCTGAGACGTACACGCCAAGCGCCGCGGCGGACCACGACCAGCCGCGGCGGGACGAGTCATTCGGCGCGGGTGGCCTGGAGACAGTCCGCCCGGCCGTCTGACGGCGCGGCGCGGCCGGCACGACCGTTATCGGCCTCGAAGCCCTCGCTCCAGCCACTCCTGGCAGTGCCACCTGCGTCGGCGCGGCCGGCGCCGCCACGATGCGGCGGACGGGCTCCGGAAGCGGTACGTTGACTGTCGGCACGGCGACGGACAGCACCGGCATGAGCAGCATCGCGATGAGCACGACCGTCCACGCCGTGTGCCGAACGGTGCTGGCATGGACCCGCAGGGCCGCGAGCGCCGCCGCCACGAGCGTGGCGACCAGCACAACTCGCAGTGACGAGTCGACGAGCAGACGCAGCGCGATCTCGCTCATGGGCGTTGCTTCCGGTCGGCCGCGTCCTTGGCCCGCCGCGCGAGGCGTTCGATCTGATCCACGGAGAGCACCTGCTCGTCCACCATGCCCACGAGAAACTGTTCTGCCGATCCTGCCCAGAAGCGATCGATGATGCGCCGCACGGCGGATGCGGCGACGCGCTCTGGCGGCAGCTCGGCCCGGTAGACGAACGTCTTGCCCTCGATGTGGTGGCTCAGATAGCCGCGCGCCTCCAGCCGCCGCAGCACGGTGCGCACGCTGGAGTCCTTGAGCGGGTGGGTCGGCAGCAGCCCGACGCGTACCTGTTCCGCGGTGGCTTCGCCGCCGGACCAGATGACATCCAGGACGGCCTGCTGCAGGTCGGTCAGCGGACCGTGACGCACAGTCACGTTACACTATGTAACACATTGTCCGGAGATAAAGCAAGCGGCCGCGGCGATGTCTCCACTCGTCCGCCGTCGATCGCCCGGACCGCCCGCGGCGGAGGCCGTTGCTACCGGCCTTGCGCGTCCAGAAACCGCTCGTTGCGCAGCGCGTGCTCGATCGCGTAGTTCCCCTCGTGGCAGGCGAACTCGTAGATGATGCCCGTGCCGGGGGCCGGACGCATGAAGATGCGCGCGGTCCAGGGGCGTGTCCAGGTGGCCGGGTCGTCCAGGGTGTAGTCGTACTGCAACAGCTCGGGGCCGACCCGCGTGAACCGTTCGGTGATCCGTACATCGGATGTCGCTCCACCGGCGCCCCGCGACAGGTTGGTGGTCTCGACCACCAGCGTATCCCCCTCCCAGTGACCACGCGAGCTGCCCATTGCGGTCGGCGGGCCGACCTGGCTCGGTGCGGCGTCGCCGATCGGAATCAGCCGCGTGTCATGATGCATCTCGATCTGGATGCCGATGTGGTTGGTGCTCTGGAAGATCTGGTAGGTGCTGTTGTAGCCGCGGCCGGTCAGCAGCGCCCCGCCGCCGCGGCAGCGGATCGCGCGGTCGACCGTCGCGATCTCTTCGGCGAGCGTCAGGCGCCGGTCCGGCGACAGGGCCTCCCGCGCCTCTCGTTGCCGCGCCGCCCGCTCCCCGGCCGCGGCGCTCCTCGGCGGCATGCGCCCGTTCGGGGGATCGATGATGAGCGAGGTGCGGTTCTCGAACCAGCGGCCGCTCATCCAGAACTGGTTGTAGCTGCCGGTCGACCGCCTGCGGGCCGGCTGATTGGCGGCCGGCGGCTCTTCCGCCGGTTCCTCCAGCGCGGCCAGCGCCCGCCGGAACGGCGTTTCACCGAACACGGCATCGCCCCCGACCGAACTGTATTGGACCGCGTGCGCCGCCATCGCCGCCACCTCCTCGTCGGTGAGGGTCGTCCGGTCGCCCAGCTCTTCCGGCCGTTGCAGCGGCGTCGCCGAGTCGCTGGCCCAGACACCGCTCAGATCGGGCCGGCCGTCCGCCGTGCGCGGCGCCGTCCAGCCGTCCGGAGCCTGTCCCGCCACGGCCACGGACGCCGTCGCCAGGGCCGCCACCATCATCACGAGCGCCACGATCGAGTGCTTGCGCATCTGTTCCTCCCGGCGAGAACCTGTTTCAATCGGCTATCGCATCACGATAGATCCCCAGCGGGCAGAACGCAAGCGCCGGGCGCCGCAAGTTTGCCTTGACACGGTCCCGGATCTCACGGACAGTTCGGATCGATATGCAAGGACTTCAACGTGCACTCGTCGTCGTGGTGGTTGCCGCGGGGGTCGTGTCACTGGCGGGGGGTCTGCAGGGGCAGGCCCCCGAGCGTGGCGGCGGCTATCCGGCACAGGACTGGCCGGCCGTCGGCGGGAACTGGTCGAGCTCGCGCTACTCGACCCTCACCGACGTCACGACCGCCACGGTCGGCCGGCTCGGCGGGGCCTGGGTGACCGACCTCGAGGGCGGCGCGTCGTCGCGGGCGACCCCGGTCGTCGAGGACGGCGTCCTCTACCTGACGGGCGGGGCCAACGTGTTCGCGATCGACGCCGGGACCGGCGAGACGATCTGGCGCTGGCAGCCCGATGACGACAGCCCGCAGATGGTGCCGACCTGGCAGGGCGTCGGGCTGGGCGACGGCCTCGTCTTTCTCGGACTGCGGGACGCGCAGGTGGCGGCGCTGCGCCGGGACACGGGCGAGCTGGTGTGGGCCTCGCCGGTCGGCAGCGTGCCGCTGCAGAGCGGCGAATCGGTCACCACCGCGCCGCTCCATGCGCAGGGTCAGGTCTTCGTGGGGCTGGCGAACGGCGACAGCGGCGGGCAGGGGCGCATCATCGCCCTCGACGCGGCGACCGGCACGGTGCAGTGGACGTTCTTCGTCGTGCCGCGGCCGGGCGAGTTCGGTCACGACACGTGGCCGCAGGACTCGGACACCTGGATGCTCGGTGGCGGCGGTGTCTGGCTGAACGGGACGGTCGATCCGGACCTGGGGCTGGTCTACTTCGCCACCGGTAATCCGGTTCCGATGTTCGGCGGCGAGATCCGCGCGGGCGACAACCTGTTCACCGCCTCGGTGCTCGCGCTCGACATGGCGACCGGCGAGCGGCGCTGGCACTACCAGGTGGTCCGGCACGACGTCTGGGACGCGGACATTGCCACGCCGGTGCTGCTCTACGAGGCGCAGGTCGACGGGCGGCCGCGCAAGGCGCTGGCGGCCATCCGGGCCGACGGCTACCTGTTCCTGTTCGACCGGGAGACGGGCGAGCCGCTCATACCGATCGAAGAACGGCCGGTGCCGCAGGACGCGTTCCTGCACACGGCGCCGACCCAACCGTATCCGGTCGGGGCCGAGAGCATCCTGCCCGACTGCTCCTTCTGGCGCGACAAGGTGCCGCCGCCGTTCGAGCTCAACTGCAGCAGCTTCACCCCGCCCTCGGTGGACCGCCACACCGTCGTGGCGCCCGGCGCGCCGATTCCGCTGGTGCGGGTGACGCCGATGTCGTTCAGCCCGCAGACCGGCTACATCTATGCGCAGGGCCGCGCGCACGTCGGGCGCGCCCGGCGGTTCGAGGATCCCTGGCTGTCCCGCCCGAGCGGCGATCACATCAGCCTCCCGGAGGCGGTCGGCATCATCTCGGCCGTCGACCCGCGGACCAACCGGGTCGTCTGGAAACAGGAGGTCCCCAGTGCGCTGCTCGGCACGAGCGGTCCGCTCACGACCGCGGGCGGTCTGATGTTCCGCGGCTCGCCAGGCGGTCAGGTCGAGGCCTACGACGCGCGGACCGGCGAGCGGGTGTGGGCGTTCCAGACGGCCGCCGCCGGCGCCCGGATGCGCCCGGGGCCGGCGGTCGCCTATGAGCTCGACGGCGAGCAGTTCATCACCATCCCGATGGGCCGCGAGCTCTGGGCGTTCACGATCGACGGCGACGTCGCCGCGCGCGGAGAGGTGGCGGCCGATCCCTGGGCAGACCTGACGCCGCCCGGCCCTGCGCCGCGCGAGACCCGCGAGATCGAGACCGCAACGCTCATGCAGAATCCCTCCTGGTCGCTGGGCGGCCGGCGGTACGCGATCGACGAACATGCGTTCACCCCGGTGCGCGCACGGGTCACCGCCGGCGCGCGCGTGCGGTTTCTGAACAACGGCGAGATCACGCACACGGTCGCGGCGCGCGACGGCAGTTGGGCCACCGGCGTCCTCGAGCCGGCGCAGTGGGAGTTCGTCACCTTCGACGAGCCCGGCACGTTCCTCTACCACTGCACCGACCACCCCTGGGCGATCGGTGAGATCACGGTCGAGCCGTGACACGACTTCCACCCGCTGTCCAGGAATCCTGGACCAATGCGCATTGATCGCCCAACGCAGCAACCTTGAGGATCAGTCATGGACCGAACGAAATCTCTTTTCGTCCCTGTGTGTCTGGCATTGCTGGTCGCGGCCTGCCAGCCGAACCCGCAGGCCGGTGTCACCTTCGTCGAGGCGCTCGAACGCGAGCCCGGCGACGAGGTGGTCATTCCGTACCGCAAGTTCCGCCTCGACAACGGCCTGACCGTGATCCTGCACGAGGACAGGTCGGACCCGCTGGTGCACGTGGACGTCACCTTCCACGTCGGCTCGGCCCGCGAGGACGTGGGCAAGTCGGGGTTCGCGCATTTCTTCGAGCACATGATGTTCCAGGGCTCGACAAATGTCGGCGACGACCAGCATTTCCGGATCGTCTCCGAGTCCGGCGGTACGTTGAACGGCACGACCAGCAACGACCGCACCAACTATTTCCAGACCGCGCCTGCCAATCAGTTGGAGAAGCTGCTCTGGCTGGAAGCGGACCGCATGGGCTTCCTGCTCGACACGGTCACCCAGGAAAAGTTCGAGGTGCAGCGCGACACGGTGAAGAACGAGCGCGGCCAGCGGGTGGACAACGCGCCCTACGGCCTGCTGGGCGAACGGGTGGGCGAGGCGCTGTTTCCCGAGGGGCATCCCTATTCCTGGTCGGTGATCGGCTACGTGGAAGATCTCGATCGGGTGAACGTCGATGATCTAAAAGCGTTTTTCCTGCGCTGGTACGGGCCCAACAACGCCGTGGTCACCATCGGCGGCGATTTCGACGAAGCGCAGACCCTCGCCTGGATACAGAAGTACTTCGGCTCCATCCCGCGCGGTCCCGAGGTCGCCATGCCGGAGAAGCCGACCGTGACCCTCGATGCGGACCGCTACATCTCGCTGGAGGACAACGTCGCGTTGCCGCTCGTGCAGATATCGTTCCCCACCGTCCACCTCTACCACCCCGACGAAGCGCCCCTCGACGTGCTGATGTACGTGCTCGGCCGCGGCGAGACATCGCTGCTGTACAAGAACATGGTGAGCAACCGCTTCGCCGTGCAGGCCCAGGCCGGCCACGGCTGCCGGGAGCTGTCGTGCACCTTCGACGTCACCGCCCTGCCCAATCCGGCGGCCGGCAAGACGCTCGCCGACCTCGAACAGATCGCCCGCGAGTCGCTGGTGGAGCTCGAGACCCGCGGCGTGACCGACGACGACGTCCAGCGGGTCAAGACGGACATCGTCTCGCGCATGATCTACGGGCTCGAGAGCGTGGCGGGCAAGGTCAGCCAGCTCGCGCACTACCAGACCATGACCGGCCGGCCCGACTTCACCCAGGCCGACATCGCCCGTTACGAGAACGTCACCACCGACGACGTGATGCGCGTCTATCAGCAGTACATCAAGGACAAGCCGGCGGTGGTGATGAGCATCGTGCCGCACGGCCAGTTGACGCGGCGCGCGGCCGAGGACACCTGGCAACGCACCGAACGCACGCTGCCGGATGACGACCGCGTGGCGAGCGCCGCCCTGGACTTTCGTCCCGCGAGCGACGATTTCGATCGCAGCGTCATCCCGCCGGCCGGCGACAACCCCGCAATTTCGCTGCCGCAGATCTGGCGCGGCGCGTTGAACAACGGGGTGCGCGTGCTCGGCGCCCGCAACGACGAGACGCCGACCACCGCCATGAGCCTGCGCATTGACGCCGGCCAGCGGCACGAAGGCCTGGATCAGCTTGGCCTGGCCGCGATGACCGCCGGCATGCTCAACGAGTCGACCGAACGCTCGACCGTCGAGGAGCTGAGCGACCGGCTGCAGATGCTCGGCTCGACCGTCCAGATCGGCGCCAGCGACAACTACACCACCGCCACCGTGCGCTCGTTGACCAGCAACCTCGACGAGACGCTGGCCATCGTCGCCGAGAAGCTGCTCGAACCGAAGTTCGACCCCGCCGACTTCGCCCGCGTGCAGGCCCAGACGATGCAGGCCATCGCGCTGAACCGGGACCAGGCCGCCGCCACGGCGCAGACGGTCTACAACCTCCTGCTGCTCGGCCGCGACAATCCCATCGCCCATCTCAATATAGGCCTGCCGGAGACTGTGCGCGCGCTGACCGTGGACGACGTGCGCGGCTTCTACGCCGCGCGCTACTCGCCCGCCGTGGCCAGCCTCGTGGTCGTCAGCGATCTCGACGAGGCCGAGCTGCTGCCGAAGCTCGCGGTGCTCGAGGCGTGGCAGGGTCCGGCGGTCGACGCGGCGCCGCTCGGGCCGTTCCCCGACACCGGCGCGACCCGGCTGTACCTCGTCGACAAGCCGGGCGCCGCGCAATCCGAAATCCGCATCGGCAAGCGCGCCCTGCCGTACGACGCCACCGGCGAGTACTACCGCGCACGCCTCGCCAACTTCGCCCTGGGCGGCGCGTTCAACAGCCGCATCAACATGAACCTGCGCGAAGACAAGGGCTATACCTACGGTGCGCGTTCGCAGTTCACCGGAAATGAGGACTTCGGCCTGTTCACCGCGTCCGCGGCGGTGCGGACCGACGCGACCGTGGCGTCGATCGTCGAGCTGGAGAACGAAATCCGCGGCTATGCCGCGGACGGCATCACCCCCGAGGAACTCGCCTTCACCCGCAACGCCATCGGCCAGCGCGACGCGCTGAGTTACGAGACCCCGTTCCAGAAGCTGAATTTCCTGTCACGCATCCTGACCTACGACCTGGACGACGACTTCGTGGATCGGCAGAACGAGATCCTGGCCGCGATCTCGGCGGACGAACTCAACGGCCTGGCTGCGAGACACCTGACCCTCGGCGACATGATCATCGTGGTGGTGGGCGATCGGGCGACGATCCAGGACGAGCTCGAAGGCCTGGGCTACGAGATCGTGCCGTTGGGCGCCGACGGCACCCCGGTGCAAACCGGGGCCTGAGTTGGCGGTCGCCTCGCAGTCGACCTCGATGTCGTCGGCGGCGGCGGTGCTCCGCGCGGCCATCAGCGGTGGCCTCGTCAGTCGCGTCAATGCCGACACGTACGTGCTGGCCCCGCCGATCGTCGCCACGAGCGCGCGGATCGATCGCACCGTCACGATCCTGACCGAGGCGACCCGTACCGTGCTCGACTGACGCTGGCGAGCCCCGATCTCGTCTGGCTTCTCTGGCAAGCGACGGCGCAATCGAATACCGTAAAAGGAGCTGCTCGCTGATCACCTCCGGCAGTGAATCCGGCATGGCCACCTGCGCGACCACGACACCAGCAGCCACCGTTCTCCACGGCGACGCCTACGACCTGTTGCCGTCGCTCGATTGCCAGAGCGTCGATCTGCTCATCACGAGTCCACCCTACTGGGGGCATCGAACGTACGAGCAGGACCACAACTGGGACATTTTCCGGGATTGGCTGAATTCGGGTGCGGACAAGAATGACGTTCCTGGTTACGAATGGTACCGCCGCAACGGCGGAGCACTAGGGCTCGAGCCGCTGCCCGACTGGTATGTTGCCCATCTTGTCGAGATGTTCGAGCTGTTCCGCCCGTCGCTCAAGTCTTCCGGGAGCCTCTGGATCAACATCGGCGACACGTATTTCGCGCGCTGGTCCAGCATCCGACAGAGTGGACGTCAAGGACTGGGCGACAAATCTCGCCAGCGGCGGCGGACTCCGATGGGCGGCTACCGCCAGGAGAAGCAATTACTGCTTGTTCCGGCCCGGTTCGCGATTGCGATGCAGGACAAGCGCTGGATCCTCCGCAACGACCTGATCTGGCACAAGCCGAACGTACCGCCCCGCCCTGAAACGGACCGTTTGCGCTTGAGCCACGAACATTTCTTTCATTTCGTCGTGCGGCCGACGAACGGCCGAGCCAGGTACTACTACGACATTTCGGAGACCGAGGCGCGCTCGAACGACGTCATTACGCAGTACGTTCGTCCGGGAGAAAATGGACATTCAGCGACGTTCCCCGAGTCCTTGATCCGGCCGCGTATCCTCAGCAGTTGCCCGCCCGGCGGAACCGTCCTCGATCCCTTTTGCGGTACCGGACGTGCATTGGCCGCGGCGGTCGCATCCGGACGCCGAGCCATCGGATTCGATAGATCCGCGACCTATGCGCAGGCGGCATCCACTCTCACGAAGAGGTGCCAACTGAGATTGATGGAGTCGGATCCATGACGGCGAATCCCGACCGGGGCAATTTCGTCAGCGAGTGGTTCGGTTACCGCACGTATCCGCACGTCCGCGGCAGCACCGACGCACTGCGCACGCAAACGGCCGGTCAATGTCCGTTTCTCACGGCTGCCACACGAGAGAAGCGGGAGTGCGTCAAGAACGAATCGTCCTCCGGCGTGTGCACGATTAGTAACGCCAGTAACGGTGTCCGGCAGGACTGGCTCGTCTGCCCGTACCGGGTACTCGATCCAGACTTGATAGAAAACGTCATCCGCCGGCTCTTCGCGTGGTGGCCGGAACTGGAAGCTCCGCCAGATATCGCCTGATTCCATGTGGCCGATCACTGGCGACACCTGTCAATGGCAACCGAAATCTGCAACTGCGGGGGAGGACGTCTCGGGCGGGGCGGACGTTGATGTCCGAGAGGTACTTCACGGGAACGCTGACAGCAACTCGCGCACCGTATCCGTGGTGTCCTCACAACGGTCATGGCCGACGCCGAATTGCGCGACTCGATCGCGCAACGGCCGGCACTATGTGATTGAATGGGACGCATCATGCACAGATTCTTCAGATCGCAGACGCTCGTGCGTATCCTCGCGTTTGCCGGCGTGCTCGCGACGGCCGCCGCCGCGCCGGCGCAGCGCCTGACCGGGACCGAGAACGGCGAGTGGCGCTACCTGGGCGGCGATGCCGGGCACACCCGCTCGTCGCCCGTGGATCAGATCAACGGCGACAATTTCTCCGATCTGGAGGTGGCGTGGATCTGGCGGGGCGACAACTTCGGCCCCAACCTCGACTACTTCAACCGTTCCACGCCGATCTATGTCGACGGCATCCTCTATACCGTGGCCTCTCCGCGGCGGCAGGTGGTGGCGATCGAACCGGCCACGGGCGAGACGCTCTGGACGTTTCGCGAGCCGGAGACGATCCGGCACCTGCGCTCGCCCCGACAGGCCTACGGGAAGGGGGTCGCCTACGCCGAGGTGAACGGGCGCGGCGTGATCTTCGTCACGAGCCCCGCGTTCTTCCTCTGGGCGCTCGACGCGCAGACCGGCCGGCCGCTGCAGGACTGGGGCGCGGCAGTGCCGCTGGAGGGGTTTCCCGAGAGCGGGGGCCTCGACCTGATTCCGCCCCTGGTGACGGACTGGGGTCGGTGGCAGGACCGGGCGGCGAGCTACGACCCCGGCTACGGCATCCCGCGCGAGCTCGGCATGGTCACGAGCTCGGCGCCGCCCATCGTGGTGAACGGGGTGGTCGTCGTGCTCGTCGGGCACCAACCCAGCTACGGACAGACCCGCATCGAGAACGTCCCCGGCGACGTCATGGGTTTCGACGCGGCCACGGGCGAGTTTCTCTGGAAGTTCCACATGATTCCGCGCCCCGGCGAGTTCGGGCACGAGACCTGGCACAACGACGCCTGGCAGTGGTCGGGCGACATGTCGACGTGGGCGCCGGCATCGGCCGACCCGGAGTTGGGGCTGGTGTATCTCGTGACGAACGCCTCGACCGTCCAGGCCTACGCGGGCCACCGGCCGGGCGACAACCTGTTCGGCGGCAGCGTGCTCGCGCTGGACGTCCGAACCGGGGAGCGGCGGTGGCATTTTCAGATCCACCGCAGCGACCAGTGGAACTACGACCTGCCGACGGCGCCCATGCTGATGGACCTGACGGTGGACGGGCGGCGCATCCCGGCGCTGATCCAGAACACGAAGCAGGGGCTCATCTTCGCCTTCAACCGCGAGACCGGCGAGCCGATCTGGCCCATCGAGGAGCGCGCGGTCATTCAGACGGAAGTCCCCGGCAACTACACGGCTGCGACGCAGGCCTACCCGACCCGGCCCGAGCCGGTGGACCCGATCGTCCGGGACGGGCTGACCGAGGAGTTCGTCATCGACTACACCCCGGAGCTGCGCCAGGAAGCGCTGGCGATCCTGCAGCACTACCGCATCGGGGGCCTGTACGTGCCGGCCCTGCCGGAGAACCACGACAACGCGTTCTATAACAATGTCGGGTGCCTCGGCGGCGGCAACGTCATTCCCCATCCGCCGGTGGCCGACCCGAGCACCGGCCTGATGTTCGCGTCACACCGGCGCAGTTGCAGCGCCCCGTCGTTCATGCGGCCCACGGGCGGGGTGGACCGGGACAACCCGAACTACGCCCAGCCCGGCGCCGGCGGCGCCACCCCCAACACGACGCCGACCACCGGCACCACCGTGGCGGCATGGTTGCCCGGAGGCAGCCGGCGCCCGACCGAGACCCAGGCAGAATTCGTCTCGGCCGGGGGACTGCCGACCCTCGACGGCCTGCGGCTCTACAAGCCGATGGACAATCAGCTTTCCGCGTTCCAGATGAACACCGGCGAGCGGTCCTGGTCGCTCCCGGTCGGCGAGACGGCGGCGGTCATCCGGAACAATCCCCGGCTGGCGGGGGTCGACATCCCCAACGCGGGCGGCGCCGGCTGGTCGAACCAGATGGTGGCGGGCGATCTGCTGGTCCAGACCCGCGCGCACAGCGAGGGCACCCGGCAGGTTCGGCCCGACGCCCCGCTGGCGCTCCATGGCCGCGACAAGCTGACCGGCGAGATTCTGGGCAGTGTCGAGCTGCCGGCCCCCGGCCAGTACGGGATGATGACCTACCTGCACGAGGGCAAGCAGTACATCGTGGTGCAGATCGGAAGCATCCACACGGGCTTTCCCGGCTCGCTGGTGGCGTACGCGCTGCCGTAACGGCCGCGCCGCCGGAGACCGGATTCCGGAAAAAGGAGGGCTTCATGCCTCGGTGTCATCGCTTACTCGTCGTCACGGTCGCGTCGGCGGTCACGCTCGCGGTGCTCACCGGCGGTCTCGCCGGGCAGGCGCCCGAGCCGGGCCGCGACTATCCTGCCGCCGACTGGCCCTTCACCGGCGGGAACTGGTCCAGCTCGCGCTACTCCACGCTCGAGGACATCGCGGCCGACACGGTCGACCGCCTCGGCGCCGCCTGGGTGACGCCGCTCCCGGGCGGCGCGTCGTCGCGCGCGACCGCGGTGGTGCAGGACGGTGTCATCTATCTGCCGGGCGGCGCGAACGTCTTCGCGTTCGACGCGCGGACGGGCGATGAGCTGTGGCGCTGGCAGCCGGACGCCGAGGAGGGCCGGGTGCCCTCGTGGCAGGGGGTCGTGCTGGGCGACGGCCTCGTGTTCTTCGGCACGCGCAGCGCGGAGGTGATCGCGCTGCGCCAGGACACCGGTGAGCTCGTCTGGGCGACCCGGGTCGGAAGCCAGGTGCGGACGCGGGGCGAAGCGGTGACCACCGCGCCGATGTACGCGCGCGGCAAGGTGTTCGTCGGCCTGGCCAACGGCGACATCGGCGGCCAGGGGCGGGTGCTGGCGCTCGACACCGCGACCGGCGCGGTGGAGTGGACCTTCTTCGTGGTGCCGCGTCCGGGCGACCCCGGCCACGACACCTGGCCGCAGGACAACGACTCCTGGGAATTCGGCGGCGGCGGCGTCTGGCTGATCGGCACCGTTGATCCCGAGCTGGGGACGGTCTACTTCTCGACCGGCAACCCTGTCCCGATGTTCGGCGGCGAACTCCGCGAAGGGGACAACCTGTACACCGCGTCCGTCCTCGCGCTCGACATGGAGACGGGCGAGCGGCGGTGGCACTACCAGGTGGTGCGCCACGACATCTGGGACGCCGACATCGCCACGCCGCTGCTGCTGTACGACACGACGGTCGACGGCCAGCCGGTCAAGGCGGTGGCCGCGATGCGCGCCGACGGCTATATCTTCCTGCTCGACCGTGAGACCGGCGAGCCGCTCCTGCCGATCGAGGAACGGCCGGTGCCGCAGGACGCGCACCAGCGCACCGCGCCGACCCAGCCCTTCCCGGTACGGACCGAGAGCATCCTCCCCGAGTGCTCGTACTGGCGCGACCGGGTGCCGCCGCCGTTCCAGCTCAACTGCAGCAGCTACACGCCGCCGTCGGTCGACGAGCAGACGGTCGTCGCACCGGGCGTGCCGATTCCGCTGGTGCGGGTCACGCCGATGGCGTTCTCGCCGCAGACCGGCTACATCTACGCACAGGGGCAGGCGCACGTCGGCCGCGCGCGCCGCTTCTCGGATCCGTTCGTCTGGAACACCGCCAGGTTCCACCTGACGCTGCCCGACGCGGTCGGCATCCTGGCCGCCGTCGACACCGCGACCGGCCGCGTGGTCTGGAAGAACGAGATGCCGCGCGCGTTCCTCGGCACCAGCGGTCCGCTCGTCACCGCGGGCGGTCTGCTGTTCCGCGGCTCGCCGGGCGGACAGGTGGAGGCATACGACGTCCGCACCGGGGCCCGCCGCTGGGCCTTCCGGACAAGCGAGGAGGGGGCGCGGCTGCGTCCAGGCCCGGCGTCGGCCATCGAGCTGGACGGCGAGCAGTACATCGTCATCCCGATGGGCCCCGAGCTCTGGGCGTTCACGCTCGACGGCCCGGTGCCGGCGCGCGGCGAGCCTTCGCCCGATCCGCCGGTGGACGACCGGCCGAGCGGTCCCGCCCCGCGGGACACCGACCAGATCGAGACGGCCACGTTGCTCGAGAACCCGCGCGGATCGGTCGGCGGCCAGCGGTATGCATTCGACGAGCACAACTTCAACCCGGTGCGCGCGCGCGTCACCGCCGGCACGCGCGTCCGGTTCACCAACAACGGCGAGATGCCGCACACCGTGGCGGCGCGCGACGGCCGTTGGACCACCGGCACGCTCGCGCCGGGCCTGTGGGCCTTCGTCACGTTCGACGATCCGGGGACGTTCCTCTATCACTGCGACGATCATCCCTGGGCCGTCGGCGAGATCACCGTCGACCCGTAACGGCGATCGGCGGGATGCCCGCGGCTTCGAGCGGCTGGCGGCCGGGCTGCTCGACGGCGGGTTCACCCGGGACGGCGACGGCCAAAGCCTGCGCCCAGAACCGGATACCCCGGTATATTCCCGGCGTGCTGCCCCCCGAGGCATCGCTTTTTGCCGCCGCCGGCGCGGCAGGCATGCTATTCGCCTGCCGTAAGGATCAGGGATTCTCCCAACGCTTCCAGCTCGGCCAGATACCGTTCCGCAGGCGGCGCTTCAATCCACCTTACGGTCTCCCAGCTCGCACGGGTGGCCGAGCACAACACACGAGCGACATCCGGAGCGAACAGGCCGGCGGCCTTGCTGGTCGCGTTCTCGAGGGCCTCGGTCAAGCTGAGTCCCTTCCGGATGCAGAATCCCCAGACGTCGGCCAGGTCCTTCGGTTCATCGCGGTCGATCAGGGCCGAGATCTTGTTGGCCAGGATGTTCTCGGCCGTGTCCAGACGTCCCAGAACGGGGTCGTCCCGAACAGCGCCGATGCGGCTGGGCACGTCGTTCACCATCTCGATCTTCATCGGGACGTTCTTCGCCCGCGCGACCGTGCATCGAACGAAACGCTCATCCCGCCGCAACACCGCGACGTCCCAGCCGGGTGAACGGAGGGCGTGGACGACGCGATCGGCCCACAAGGGAAAGCGCTCGTCGTCGTTGACGAACAGGTCCAGGTCGTCGGAAAAACGATGATTCAGATAGCCCCGGGATGCCGCCGTGCCGCCCGTCAGATAAAAGCCGCTTTCCGCTTTGCCGATAATACGGAGCACGTCGTTCTGGAAGGGATAGAGCTCGTCGAGGAAGAAGCCGCGGTCCATGACGCTACAGGAGCTCCGGATGCTTCTCCTGGAGCCATTGAGAGAGAAAATCGAAGCCGCGCCGGCAACTCTTCGATCGGACGTGCGGGCGCCATTCGGGCCAGCCCTCGACGATTCCGCGGTACCCGAGCAGACGCACGACCTCCCGATACGGCGCGTGTTCGATCAGCCGAACGGCGGCCCAGCGCCGATCGAGCCCGGCGATGCGCAGCTTGCCGCTGAGCAACCCTCGAAACCGCGCTTCGTCGATATCGTAGTCCCAGACATAGGGGAGGCGCGATCCGCTCATGGGTTGATGGTAATACAGGTCGATGGACGATCCGGTTCCGGCAGCGGCGCATCGCTGCCGACCGCGCCCATCTCCCGGCAGTCCGGGAGCTTCGCCCACCCGTCGACCTGTCGATACGGATTCGGCAAGCACCCGGGCCGGCCCCCGGCGCCCCCCGTCTTCCTCAATGACGATGACCTGACAGATCACTCGCTCGATACAGCGGTCATCTTGACGTACTAATCACACGCCATCGTTCCGCCGTCCCCCGCCGGGAAGGGTTGTGCTACGATTCCCGGCAGAACGACGGCAAGCCAGGAATCACCTGCCAAGCCACCGGCAGAAGGGCAGCGCAGCCATGGATGCTGTTCTTCGGGACGTCCGCTACGCGGTGCGCGCGCTCACCCGGCAGCGCGCCTTCACCCTGACCGTGCTGGCGACGCTGGCGCTCGGCATCGGCGCCAACACGGCGATGTTCAGCATCGTTTACGGGATGCTGCTCCGGCCGCTGCCGTTTCCGGAGTCCGAGGCGATCGTGCGCGTGGGTGAGTGGCAACAGGTTCGGTCGCCATCGACGTTGTACGTTTCCAACGCCACGCTGCCGCTGCTCCAGGAGGAGGCGGAGTCGTTCGAGCAGCTTGCGGCCTATGCGCCGAGCGCCGTGGTGTGGAGGAGTCCGGCCGGCGCCGTCACGCTGCCGGGCGCGCGCGTCTCGCCCTCGTTGTTCCCGCTGCTGCGCGCGACGCCCCAGCTCGGCCGGCTCTTCGCCGCGGAGGAAGCCCGCAGCGGGGCCGATCAGGTCGTGTTGCTGAGCCATCGCGCCTGGACCACCCGGTTCGGCTCGGCTCCGGACATCGTCGGGAGCGTCCTGGAGCTGGACGACGAGCTGCGCACCGTGGTCGGCGTCCTGGCCGAAGGGTTCTACTTTCCAAGCCCCGCCGCGGAGGTCTGGACCCCCTTCGAGATTCCGCGCTTCGCGCCACCGGGAGTCACGAGCGGCCCCGGTGTCGTCATGATGAGCCTCACGGCGCTTGGGCGGCTCCGCCCGGGTGTCACTGTGGAGCAGGCGGCGGCCGAGGTCGGCGCCATCATGCAGCGCGGCGGTGATGCACGCTTCATTCGAAACTCGCGCCAGCGAGGTCGAGTCGACGCCGGGGTGATTCCGTTGCGTGAGGAGATGGTCGCCGAATACCGGCCCGCACTCCTGGCGTTGACCGCGGCGCTCGTTCTCGTGCTGCTGATTGCCTGTGTCAACGTGGCGGGGCTGCTGCTCGCGCGCGGGGTGGCGCGCCAGCGGGTGCAGGCGATCTGCGCAGCGCTCGGCGCGGGCCGCGGCCGGCTCGTACGGCAGATCCTGACCGAGAGCGTCTTGCTGGGCCTGGGCGGCGGCGCGATCGGCCTGGCGGCGGCGGCCGTAGTGCTCCGTGTCGTGCCGGCGCTGGTCCCGGGCGACATCGCGCGTCTCGACGAGGTCGGAATCGATGCGGTCGTGCTGGCGTTCACGCTCGGGCTGTCGGTCCTGGTCGGGTTGGCGTTCGGCGTGGTCCCGTCCGTCCAGTCGTCTGGCCTCGATCTGGTACACACGTTGAACGAAGGGAGCGCGCAATCGACCGGCGGCTTCCGGCTGCTGCGCTCCAACCGGACGCGGGCGGTGCTGGCAACGGCGCAGGTGGCGCTCACCCTGGTGTTGCTGGTCGGGGCGGGGCTGCTTCTCCGCAGCTTCGTGGGGCTGATCACGATCGATCGCGGCTACGATCCGGCCAATGTGATCGCCGCACGCACGCAACACCCCGACAACATCCTCACGGCACGCTTTATGGCGGCAGCCGCGGCGGACTTGAGGACGCCGGAGATGATAAACGCGGTGCTGGACGAGGTCACGGCGGCGAACCGGCGTTTCCGGGCGGCGCTCCTCGATGGGACAGACCGGGTGGCGGGTCTTCCCGGCGTGGCGGCGGCGGGGCTGTCCTACGGCCTCCCTCTCGCGGCCGGCCCCGGCGGGGTGGGGAGAGGGGCGCTCAGGATGCCGGTGCACGTGGCCGGCCGCGCGGCGACCAGCCAGCAGACCGAGACCCCGAGCGCGTGGTTTCGGATGGTCAGCCCGGGCTACTTCGACGTCATGCGGCTTCGTCTCCAGAGCGGGCGGTTCTACACGCGTCGCGACGGAGCCGGCAGCCCGCGCGTCGTCGTGGTGAACGAGACGTTCGCGCATGAGTTCTTCGGTGGCGAGCCGGCTGTCGGGCAGCGGATACGGCTCGGCGGTCGCCGCGGCGGCAACGACCAAGCATGGGAGGTGATCGGCGTCGTGGCGGACGTCAGGTACCGGGGACTCTCCGTCACCGGGTCGCGCGCCGAAGCGTTCGTTTCCGCGCAGCAGGCCGAAGCCGCCCCCAGGGGGCTTGGCGAAAGCACCCCGTTCGTCGCCGTGCGGACCATCGGCGATCCGCTCGCGGCGATTCCGTTCCTTCGCGAGGCGGTGACCGAGGCGCACCCGCGCGCATGGATCGACGACGTGAGGACGATGGACGCGCGGCTCTCGGCCGCGGTCGAGCAGCCGCGCTTCTACGCCGCCTTCGTCGGCTTCTTCGCGGCGCTGGCGCTGTTCCTTGCAGCGTTCGGTCTCTACGGCCTGCTCAGCTACACCGTCGCGCAGCGGCGCCGGGAGATCGGCGTCCGGATGGCGCTCGGGGCGCAGCGCGGCGACATCCTCACCCTGGTGGTCGGCCAGGGAGCGGCACTGATCGCGGTGGGGGCCGTCGCCGGCCTGCTTGCGGCGGCTGCCTCGAGTCGCATTCTGGAGAGCTTCCTCTACGGCGTCGCGACAGCGGACCGGCTGACCTTCGTCGCGGCGCCGCTCCTGCTGGTCGCGGTGGCGCTCGTCGCCTGCTGGCTACCGGCGCGCCGGGCGACGCGGATCCACCCGATGGACGCCCTGCGCATCGAGTAGCTTCGCCGCGGCGTCACTTGTCCCGCGACTTCCGCTTCATCCGGGACCACTTCCGCGGGCGAGTTGCTTGAAACGATGCCGTCTCATGCTGCATGGTCGTGATGAACTCAGATGATGAGAAAACGTGATGCGCACGACAGTGAACATTGACCCGCGCATGCTCCAGGAGCTGGTCAAGGCAACCGGCGCCAAATCCAGGAGTGCCGCTCTCAACAAGGCAGCGGAAGAATACGTGCGTCGGAGAAAGCTGGACGAGTTCAAAGACGCGTGGCTGACGATGGAGACGGCCGACGTGAGGCCTGAAGCGCGGGACGCCGACCTCAGGCGCGAGCGGTTCCTGGAACGCCTGGGCGAGCCGGATGGTCATAGCTGACACCTCGAGATTGACGCTGGTCAGCTACACCGACGCCGACGGGCGGCGCCTCAAGGGCACGGTCGGCTTCGATGTACCTACACACGACATACGCCGTTTCTTCGGGGGTCAGTTTTCGGTGCCGGCAGGGGATCAGTTTTGAGTGTCGCTTGACACTCTTGCGACCGGCGTTCGTGCATGCTTGACGACCGCCACTCGTGTGGATGGGGCCGGACGACCCGGCGCACCGCGCTGGCTCAGGGAACGAATCCGCGTGACGACGTCGGGCAATCCGCCCTGTTCGGGCGGGGCCTTGCGCGGGGTTGCAGAGGGGCAGGGTCGAAGAACAGGGGGCACGATGATCGGAGGGGGGCAATACGGACTATCGTCTCGTCTGATATTAAATTTATACATAAGAATCATCAGGAGTGAATATAGACGTGGCCAAGTTTTCGAACCCGTTTCGCCCAGGTGCAGGCCATCAGCCACCATACCTGGCAGGGCGACATGCGGAGCGCAAGGAGTTTCGGCGGTTGCTCGAGCAACGCACGATCGTGGAGAACATGATCCTCACCGGACTTCGAGGAACCGGCAAGACAGTGCTCCTCGACTCGTTCAAGCCGCTGGCGACGGAACGAGGCTGGGTCTGGATAGGAACCGACCTGTCAGAGTCCACGAGCATCAGCGAGGACAACATGGCGATACGGCTCTGCACAGACCTGTCGCCGGTGACTTCGGGCGTAGTCGCACGGACCGAGGTAGTCCGTACCACCGGCTGCGCACCCGAAACCGAAGAAATCGAGCATACCCTCGGCTACCAGGCCCTCATCGAAGCATACTCGCGCATTCCCGGCCTGTCCCTCGACAAGCTCAAGGGAGTGCTCGAAATGGCTTGGAACGCCGTGTCAGCCAAGTACCGCGTACAGGGAATCATCTTCGCCTACGACGAAGCGCAATACCTCGCTGACCAGTCGGCCAAGGAACAGTTTCCCATGTCTCTCTTGCTCGACTGCTTCCAATCCTTGCAACGCAAGGGTCTCCCCCTGATGCTTGTCTTGACCGGTCTTCCAACGTTGTTCCCGAAGCTGGTAGATGCCAGGACATTCTCGGAGAGAATGTTCAGGGTGGTGTTTCTGAATCGTCTGAACTCGGACGAAAGCGAGGCGGCGATTCGCACACCAGTAAACGATGCCGCATGCCCGGTACGTCTCAGCGACCGCTCGGTCGAAGAGATCGTCAACATGTCCAACGGCTATCCCTACTTCATTCAGTTCATTTGCCGAGAGGTATACGACGCGTTCATCCAGCGGCTCGACAAGGGGGAACAGGCGTCAGTTCCCGTCGAGGAAATTGAACGGAAACTCGATGCGGATTTCTTCGCGGGGCGATGGAGTCGCACAACCGATCGTCAACGAGCACTGCTCATCGTGATTTCCCGACTTGAGAATTGCGACGACGAGTTCACGGTGCAGGAAGTGGTAGAGGAGTCTCGCCGCGGGCTGGACAAACCCTTCAGCAGCAGCCACGTCAATCAAATGCTGGTAGCACTTGCGTCGCAAGGACTGGTTTTCAAGAATCGACACGGAAAATACTGCTTCGCCGTTCCGCTATTGGGACGATATATCCACCGGCAGGCAGAGGAGACTCCTTAGCAGCCCGTGGTGCAACCCCGCGTCGCACCGAGAATGGCGGTGCGCCTGGAGCCGCAACGGCCTTTGCGTTCCCTGCATCGACGTCAGGTCGAACGACTCGCAAACGCTTCAGAAAATAGCCACCGTCGATGAGAATCGCCACTTTGGTCATACCAGTCATCTACGGCGCTGGAAACGGGAGTCCAAAAAAAAGCCCCAAGGGCTCGGCCTCACTCGTGATAACCGAACTGAAATCAGTCCGGGAGTGTGGCGTAATGCCAAGGGGCGAATGTCAAGATCATACGACGTGCACGCAGTCGTCGTCGACGGGGAATACCCGTCATCGGCGGCCGGTATCCGCCCGCTGCGCTGATTCGTGAAGCGGGCCTCCATCTCGCGCCGCGCAAGTGAAGTCTCCTCATGGTCACGGCCGTCAGATGCTGAGGGTCGCCCGGCGCTTTCGGCCCAGGACGAGACCGAACAGCGTGCGCGACACGAACACCGCGGTGAACACGTTCGAGACCAGCCCGAAGAACAGCGTCGTCGCGAAGCCCTGGATCGGCCCCGACCCGAACTGGTAGAGGAAGGCGGCCGCGATCAACGAGGCGACGTGCGTGTCGAGAATGGTCACAAGGACCCGGTCGAATCCGGCGGCGACGGCGGCGCGCGCGCCTTTGGCCATCGGCAGTTCTTCCTTGATGCGCTCGAAGATGAGGACGTTCGAGTCGACGCCGATGCCGATGGTCAGAATCAGCCCGGCGATGCCCGGCAGGGTCAGCTCCGCGCCGGTCGCGGCGACGCCGGCCAGCAGAATCAGCAGGTTGAGGGCGACCGAAACCACCGCGTTGACGCCGGACGCGCGGTAGTAGACCAGCATGAAGAGCGCCACCGCCATCAGGCCGGCCGCCGACGCGACGAGTCCGGAGCGGATTGAGTCGGCCCCCAGGCTTGCCCCGATCGTGCGTTCCTCGAGATAGTCGAGCGACGCCGGCAGGGCGCCCGACCGCAGGATCAGGGCGAGGTCGGACGCCTCCTGCATCGTGAAGGCGCCGTGGATGCGCCCCTCGCCGCCGGTGATCGGCTCCTCGACGACGGCGACCGACTGCACGCGGCCGTCGAGGATGATGGCGAGGTCGCGGCCCACGTTCGCCCGGGTGAGCGCCGCGAACGCCCGCGCGCCGTCCCGGTTCAGCGAGAACCCGATGGCCGGCCGGTTGAGCTCGTCGACCGTCGGCCGGGCGTGACGCAGATCGCGGCCCGAGATCGGCGCGATCCGACGCACGAGGTAGTAAACGTCCGAACGGTCGCCAGCCGGGGCGTCCCCGGGCACGACCTCGAACGCGGACGGCAGCACCCCTCGGTTCGTCTCGAGGAGATGGGCGCGCGACTGCGCCGGCCCGGCCTCGATCAGGTTGAGCTCGAGGACCCCGGTTGAGCGGATGACCGCCTTCGCGCCGGCGACGTCGGCCACCCCCGGCAACTGGACCAGGATCTGGTCACCCGCGGCGCCGTGCCGGGTGATGACCGGCTCGGCGACCCCGAACGCCTCGACCCGTCGCGCGATCGTCAGGCGCGCCTGACGGACCGTCTCGTCTCGGCGGGCCTGCTCGACGTCCGGCCGCAGCCGATAGCGGGACACGCCGTTGCCCGCCGCGATCCGGTCGTAGCCTGCGAGCAGGTCGTCGGCGAGACGGCGGACCTCGGCATCCCGGCCGGCGGGTACGCCGGCGACCAGGATCTCGGTCGGCGAGGCGACCCGGACCGATCCGAGCGCGATGCCGTCGAGTCCGGCCCGCTCGCTCAGTCGCCGAGCCTCCGTTTCCGCCTCCATCTGCAACCCCTCGTCGGTCCGGACCCCCAGGACGAGGTGGACCCCGCCGCGCAGGTCGAGACCCAGCCGTATCGTGTCGGCCGGAGGCCACAACACACCGACCGCGACCGCCACCACACCCGCCACCGCGAGCACGCGCCACCGAAGCTGCTTCTGCATCGCTGTCCCCTGTTCTCTGCTTCCTCCGGACGCACTGGACCAGCGGTCCGCGCGCGCGCGCAGACCGGTAGTCGTGTGAGTGTTGGGGTGGGGTTCGGCACGAGCCCCGTCACGAGGCCGGACCGGGGCAGGCATGCCCTGTCCGGCGGCGCGCGACGCGCGGCCGCGGGGCGGCATGGGGACACTGGGCCCCCACCGCCCCGCGAGGGGTTCGGGACGAAGCCCCGTCGAAGCAGCTAGATCCGGAGACTGACGGTCAGCGGCGAGATGTGCTGGCGGGAACGAGGATCCGGGTCGCGGGAGGACCCGGACGAGACGAGCCGCGGGTGCGCCGGATGGATGATGGCGGACGCCCGGAGCGCGCCGCCGACGGCCGGTGCGCCGCCCGCGAGCGCCGCCTGCCAGGTGCGGCCACAGGGTTCCGGCGGATCGGCGCTGGTGCTGGTGGGGTCGTCCGACGCCGCGGGCGGCAGACCGACATCGGCTACCTGCCGGCCGGCTTGGTCCGCCGCCAGCGGATCGAGAGCGGTCGGCAGCCAGCCGCAGAACACGACGACCGCCGCGAGCACCACGAAACGACGCATTGGCTCAGCATACACCGAAGCTCGCAGTGGCGGTCTCGTCTTCGAGCGCCACTTCGGCGGATCCGTTCCGGGCGATCCGATCCTGGTCGCACCTGATCCGGCCAAAATAATTGTCGCCAAGACGCTCGGCGTGCGACCCGAGCGGGGCCGGACCTTCGGGCCCGACGAGGGCGTCGTGCCCGGGCGCGATCCCGTCGTGGTGCTCAGCCACGACTTCTGGGCGACGGTGCTGGACGCCGACGACAGCGTCGTGGACGACGTCGTCTGGCTCAACGGCGTCGCGTTCACCGTGATTGGCGTCACGGAGGAGTCGTTCACCGGGATGGGCGCCATTCGCCGGCCGGCGTTCTACGTGCCGGCGGTGATGGCGGAGAGTCTGGGTGACGACCAGGACGTGCTGGAGAGTCGGACCGTTGGCCGGTTCGGGGTCTACGGCCGACTTCGCGCGGGCGTCTCGCAGCAGGCCGCCCATGCCGAGGTGGAGGCGCAGTGGGCGGGGTTGCAGCGCGAGCATCCGGACGCGAACGTCGGTAGCACCCTGGCGGTCCGGACGGTCCGGCAGGAGCGCATCGAGGGGGATCCATCGGTGGTCATCCTCATCCCCGTAATGATGGGGCTGGCGTTTACCGTCCTGCTCATCGCCTGCGCGAACGTCGCGAGTCTGCTGTTGAGATGGGCCACGGCCCGTTCGGTGGAGGTGGCGACCCGGATGGCCCTCGGGGGCGGGGCGTCTCGCCTGCTCCGCCAGTTCCTGACCGAGGGCCTGCTGCTGGCGCTCCTCGGGACGGGCGTCGGCATCGCGCTCTCGTTCTTCACGATTCGCCTCGTGGGGAACATCGCGGAGCCGGGCGACGGGCTGCCGCTGGTCATCGCGCCACGAATGAACCACCGGGCGTTGCTCTTCAGCCTGGCCCTCACGGGGGTGACGGCGGTGCTGGCCGGCCTCGCGCCGGCGCGCTACGGCCTGAAGACCCGTCTGGTGTCGCTGCTCAACCACGCGCGTCAGGGCGAAGCCGGTCGGTCCCGGACGCTCGGCCGCAGCGCGCTGGTCGTCGTTCAGGTCGCGTTGTCGATGGTGCTGCTCGTAACGACAGGCTTGATGATGGACAGCATCGGGAAGTCGATCGCGAGCGATCCGGGGTACCGCACGGACCGCCGCCTGATGATGACCTTGGACACGTCCCACGTGCAGTACGGACCCGCGCGCACGCGAGCGTTCTACAGGCAGCTCGTGGACGAGGTGCGCGCACTTCCGGGCGTGACGTCGGTGGCCCTCGCAAACTGGCTGCCGCTGGACCGCCGCGCCAGCGTCGAGCGCGTCATCCCCGAGGGATACCAGTTGCCGCCGGACGCGGGAAATCGGCATCCGACGGGCGCTGGGTGCCGGCACGGGACGGGTGGTGTGGCTGGTCATGCGTCAGGGCGTGACCCTCTCCTTGGCCGGCATCGTGGTCGGTGGACTCCTCAGCGCGATGTTCGCGGGCCTGCTCGGCAGCCTGATGGCGGGCGTCGGGAGTCCCAGTCCGATGACGTTCGTCGTCGTCCCGTTCGCCCTGATCGGCCTGACGCTCGGCGCCTGCTACCTGCCGGCACGTCGGGCAGCCAGCATGAACCCCGCGGCCGCGCTCAGGCACGAATAGGAGCGCTTCGCTCCGAACTCACACGTTCCATTGCTGCGTCCACGCGGACGAGTGGTCCAGGCAATCACTCGTCCGTCGCCCGTGACGCGCCGCCGTATGTTCGTCGGAATGGTCGTCCACCGTCGCACCGCGATCGGGAATTGGACCAGCCCAGCCGTTTGTCGCTGGAGAATGTTCTGCGAGATAATGGTAGAGGTTCTCAATTCAGCGTGTGGCGCGGCAGGTGGACCGGGTAGCGCCAGCCTGCTGAGCACGCCATTCAAACGATCAAGGACAGTTGGGAATGACCACAAGGCAACTCGTTACGGCGGCCTTCGCCGCCGCGCTCATACTGACGCCGCTCGTAGCGGCGGCGCAGCCGCCCGCGGCATCCACGTTTCGAACCGCTTGGGGTGATCCGGACATCAGCGGCATCTTCGACTACAGCAGCATCACGCCGATGCAGCGCCCCACCGACCTTGCCGACCAGGAATTCCTGACCGAAGAACAGGCCGCGGCTCTTGAACAGGGGGCGGTCGACCGCGACATCGCAGCAGCAGAGGCGCCGGTCCAGCGTTCGTTCGAGGGCGACGCGGCCGGTGCGAACAGCCATTCATGGGTGTGGGGGCTTGATTTCGGCACAAAGGTCGTGGCGGACCGGCGGACGTCGCGGATCATTGACCCGCCGAATGGCCGTTTTCCGGCCATGACGGAGGCAGGGAGAGCAGACGCCGCGTCTCGCGCGCCCTGGGCCGCTATCCTGCCAGCCGATGGCTACCATGAGCTCGGCCAGGGAGACCGGTGCCTGGCGCTGCATGGTCTCCCGTTGCAACCCTTGCCGTACAACAACCTGGTTCAGTTGTTTCAAACACCGAATCACTTCGTCATCTACGCCGAGGCGTTTCGCACCTGGCGCATCATTCCGATCTCTGATCGGCCGCATGGGGTTCTGCGACAGAAGACGGGCGACGCGCGGGCCCACTGGGAAGGCGACACCCTGGTGGTGGAAACGACGCTCTTCTCGAACCGGCTGCAGCAGATCGGAGTCGGCCGGAACATCCGTCGGCTGACCGAGCGATTCACCCGCGAGAGCGAGGACCTCGTGCGCTACGAGTACACCGTGGACGACCCGGTGCGCTGGACCGGCCCGTGGACCGCGGCGATCTCGCTGCGGTCGACCGTCGGGCCGATGTACGAAGTGGCGTGTCACGAGGGCAACTACTCGATAGAGAACATTCTCCGCGGCCTCCGCGCCCTCGACGGAACCCCCCGCGAACCCACGGCTGAACCTGGTGTCATCTGCACAGATTGCGAGAGAGACCGCTAACCCGGATCTGTTCGACAAGCCCCTCGTCGCCACGTTCGATCAGGAGCACGCGAGTTCGGACGGCGGTGCTGGCGGGGGCACTCGGCGGCGGCGACCTGCCCAAACTTTCAATCAGCCGGCCATAAACCTTTCAATCAGCCGAGCAGAAACGTTTCGATCAGCCGATGTCTGCGCCGGTCTTCTACCCTCGACACATCGAGCGCCGGCTGGCGGAAGCGCTGGAAGATTCGCCGGTTGTGCTGATCCACGGCCCGCGTCAATGCGGCAAGACGACGCTGGCCCAGTACGCGTATGCGCCGCGCTACCTCGTCTTGGGCGGTGCACACCTGACCGTGGGCGGTCGACGCATGGGTTTGGGCGTGTCGCCCCAACACCGGGACTACGCCTACATCAGCTTCGACGACGCCGTGGTGCGTGACGGTGCGCGGGCCGATCCCGCCGGATTTGTCGCCGACCTGCCCGAGCGCGTCATCCTGGACGAGATACAACATGCCCCGGAACTGTTCGCCGCCCTCAAGGTGGAGGTGGACCGCCGGAGGGTGCCCGGCCGTTTCATACTCACCGGTTCCACCAATGTGCTGCTCGTCCCGAACCTGTCCGAGTCCCTGGCTGGACGCCTGCAGATCGTCCGGCTGCATCCGCTGGCGCAGTATGAGATTGCGAATCAATCAGCCCGACCTGATTCGCATCCGGGTTCTGGATTCCTGCATGCCTTGTTCGAGGATGGCTTCGAAGTTCGACAGACGGGGCGGCTCGGTGAGGAACTCATCGAACGGTTGGTCGCGGGGGGATTCCCACCTGCGCTGGCGCGTCCGACCGTCCGGCGCCGGGCCAACTGGCATCGTGACTATGTCGAGGCGCTGATCCAGCGCGACGTGCGTGACATGACGCGCATCCGATCGCTCGACGTTCTCCCCAGGCTGCTGAGCGCTGCCGCTTCGCAGACGGCTCGACTGTTCAACCTCGCCGACCTGGCCTCGCCCTTTCAACTCAGCCGGCCGACGATAGGTGTCTACATCACGCTTCTTGAGAGATTGTTCTTGTTGGAACGCCTTCCGCCCTGGCACAGCAACCGTCTGAGCCGCCTGGTCAAGAGCCCGAAGCTTCATGTCGGCGATACCGGCCTTGCTGCGGCGCTGCTGGGTGTGGATACCGGAGCGCTTGCGGTTGACCGGAACGTGCTGGGTCAGCTTCTGGAAACGTTCGTGTTCCAGGAACTGCGGAGACAGGCAAGTTGGCATGATGCCGCGCTGGCGTTCTTCCACTTCCGGGACAGGGACGGTGCGGAAGTAGACATCGTCATTGAGCGGGGGTCCCGGGCCGTGGCCGGTGTGGAGGTCAAGGCGGCCGCAACGGTCACCGGGGCGGATTTCCGCGCACTGCATAAACTGGCCAAAGCCGCCGGTGACCGCTTTGCCTGCGGAGTGGTGCTGTATGACGGCGAAATCAGCACGCGCTTTGGCGATCGCCTGTATGCCGTGCCGATTCGCCGCCTGTGGGAAACGTCATGAGTCCCGTCAGCGAAGCCACCGTTGAATCCGCCGTCCTTGCTTGGCTCAATAGTGCGGGTTGGGCGGTCGCCCTCGGCTGTTCGGGCGGGGCCTTGCGCGGAGTTCCAGGGGGGCAGGATCGAAGAACAGAGGGCAGGATGATCAGAGTGGTGAGCTGGAACGTCGGCAAGCGCGGGTGCAATGTGCCGCTACGCCTGGCCGCGGCCGACGAGGAGACCCTTGCGGGCGCGCTTCGCACCGCGTGGAAGCTCCGCGTCGAGAAGAACGCGCAGGCCCGGCGCCGCCCGCGGCGTGCGTCCGCACATACCGGCCCAGCATGAGACTCACGCTGAGAGACATCACCGGAATCGCCGACTCGACCCAGGGCTGCCCCCATCCCACACGCCTCGGCAACCGGCAGTGCCGCCAACCGCCTGTAGCACGAGGGCGCGCTTGAGGTGTTTCGGCGCTTCAGCCGACCGCGAGCGATGCGTTCCGGACGTCCGTGACCAGCATGTGGGCCGGGGTGTGGGTGATCGCGATGGGCGGGCGGGCCGAGCGCATCGCCACCTGAGGGGTCACGCCGCAGGCCCAGAAGACCGGCATCTCGCCGGATGCAATGATGGGATCGTCGCCCTGCCACGCGCGCTCGATGTTCTCGATCCCGATGTGTTCCGGCATGCCGAGATGGACCGGCGCACCGTGCACCCGCGGGTACCGGCTCGTGATCTGCACCGCCTTGATGGCGTCCGCCGGCGTGAAGGGCCGCATCGACACCACCATTCTGCTGTGGAACGGGCCGGCCGCCGCGCACTCGATGTCGGTCAGGTACATCGAACATACGCTGCCGTCGTTCCAGTGCCGGACGGGGAGACCGGCATCGACCAGGGCCTCCTCGAACGAGAAGGAGCAGCCGAGCGCGAACGCCACGAAATCGTCCTGCCAGAGATCGCCGACGCTCGCGACGTCGCCGTCGAGCTCGCCGTTGCGGAAGACCCGATAGCTCGGGAGGTCGGTGCGAAGGTCGAGGTCTTCGGCCATCTCCGGAAGGCGCGGACTGCCCGGCTCGGACATCGCGAGCAACGGACAGGGCTTGGGATTCCTCTGGCAGAAACGGGCGAACTCGTCGGCGTAGGCCACCGGCAGCATGGCAATGTTGGCCTGGACGCAGCCCTTCGCGAGCCCGCCGGTCTGGCCGCAATACTGACCGGCGCGGATTCGGCGCCGAACCTCGACCGGGTCCGAGGTATTCCAATCGAGGCCGAGCGCGTGCGTGGTCTCGCCGCCGGTGGGTGCCATCACCGCGATGCTCCCTTCCGCGTTACGCTCGATCCGCCAAACGCACGCGCCTGGCGGGAATCAACGGCGCGGCAACGAGTCTCGCGGCGACCGTCGAGAGGCCCAGCCGGTGGTCGTTCGGGTCGATCCAGCGTCCGGCGTCCTCTCGAACCGCGGCCGGCCGAGACTTGAGGCGGACGTAGACCGGCTCGACGTCCAGGTCGAAGTGGGTGAAGCCGTGCCGAAAGACGTCGGCGGCGCGGATCTCGTCGACGAGACCGGCGTCGACGCCGGCCTGGTCGAGGAATCCGCCGACCGTCGCGTCGGCGTCGCGTTCCGGCGGCGACCAGAGGCCGCCCCAGATGCCGGCGGGCGGGCGTTGCTCGAGGAGACAGGCGCCGTCGGGGTCGACCAGCACGAAGAACTTGCGACGTTCGAGGCGGCGGGGGCGGCGCGGTGCGGCTTCCGGATACCGCTCGGGATCGCCCGCGGCGAAGGCCAGGCAGCCGCGGCGCACGGGACAGTCGCCGCACCGCGGCCGCCGGCGCCTGCACACCGTCGCGCCGAGGTCCATGACGGCCTGGGTGTAGTCTGCGGCGCGATCCCTCGGGGCATGCGATTCCGCGAGACGCCACAGCTCGTCGAGGGTGACCGGCGACGACACCGGTCCGGCGACCCGGCGCCGCCGCGCCAGCACGCGCTTGACGTTGCCGTCCAGAATCGGCGCACGCCGGCCGTAGGCCTGGGCGACGATCGCAGCGGCGGTGGAACGGCCGATGCCGGGCAGCGCCCGGAGCGCCGCCACGGTGTCGGGGAACGTCCCGCCGCGGTCGCGGACGACGATGCCGGCGGCGCGATGCAGGTTGCGCGCCCGCGCGTAGTAGCCGAGACCGCTCCACAGGTGCAGCACGTCGTCGAGGTCGGCCCGGGCCAGGGTCTCCACGTCGGGGAACCGGGCGACGAACCGCTCGAAGTACGGCACGACCGTGCCCACCTGGGTCTGCTGGAGCATGATCTCCGCCACCCATACGCGGTACGGCGTGCGCTCCCGCTGCCAAGGCAGGTCCTTGCGGCCGTGAACGTCCCACCAGACGAGCAGTCGGCGGGCGAAGGAACCGGCGGCCATGGCTGCGTCACTCGGCTTGTCGGCGACGGCGCGGTATCGATTGCGACATCGGGATAGCCTGCGCGATCCTGTCGCCGCCGACGGCGACGGCCTGCCGGTCCAGCGCGCCCCGGTCCCGGGCGTGGACGGCATCGACGAACGCCGGGACGATCCGCTTGTTAGGCTCCCGGTCGCTCATCGTTCTTCCGGCGCGCGAGAGAGAATCGGAACCTCCTTCAGGAACGCGCGGGCGCACCGGACGGCTCGATCAGGTCGCGGCCCGTCAAGCCGAGGTGCGGCGCCGCCCGAAGCAGACACCTCTCCTTCACGCAGCTTGCGGTGAAGTGCGGCGAGCAGTTCCATGCGTCCATGGATGGAGCAGGCGATTCGCTGCCGGCTGCGCGCGAACGCCCGCACCGCCTGTCAGCCGTGCTCCTTATCTGGTCCATGTGGACAAAGGTGTCACATTTGCTCCGGCGCCTGCAAACACGCCGTCGCGGTCCCCGGCTCCCTGGAAATGCGCCGGACGCGGGCGCACGGTCACACGCGGCGGGCCCGGGGACCCGTCTGGGGCTCCTCGATTGGGGCCGAGTACGGCGCGCTCTCGTCACGGACTCGCACGCTCGACCGCTGGCGGCGGCGGACGATGCCGGCGACGGCCTCCGTTCGCTCGGCCTGGGTCACGCTGAGCCGCAGGCCGGCCACCGCCTCGCGGACGTCGGCGGGGGTGAGTCCGCCGAGGACGTTCGAGGCCGCGAGCGGCCGGGGCCTCGTCCGGGGGCGCAGGGCGAGGAAGTCCGTCTCCGGGACGTCCTCGCCGTCGCGATGGCGGAGCAGCCACAGCTCTCGCACCCCAAGGCTGCCGTAACGCTCGATCTTGCCTCGGTCCGCGTTCGTAATCTCGACCTCCACGACCAGGTCGGGCGCGGTCTTCTCGAAGAACGCGTCGGCCGCCTCTCTGCCCTTGGCGAGGGCCGCGCGATAGGCCAGCGCGCGCTCGCCGAGGTAGAACGCGCAGTCGGGCTCCATGCCGGTGCCGGGTGGTGCGCCCGGTTCGCGAAGGCGGGCGGTGCGCAGCCCCTTGACCGCGCCGCTGAGGGTGCTGGCGGCGAGGTCCACGACGTGGTCGAGAATCGTCGCCAGCTCGTCGTGGAGGCGCGACGGCGCCATCAGGGTGACGAGTCCGCCGGCCGGGTCGAGGCGTACTCGCCGAAACGAACGGTTCCAGTCGATGGCCGCGAGCTCCGCGATGGTCCCGGCGTCGGCGCGCAGGACGTGGATCGTGGATCCGAGCGGCCCGATGTGCATCGTGGCCTCTCGACCGTCGGCTGCGAGTA
Organism: Vicinamibacterales bacterium; assembly: GCA_965220695.1. GTDB lineage: Bacteria > Acidobacteriota > Vicinamibacteria > Vicinamibacterales > UBA8438 > UBA9620. The sequence continues at coordinate 4,712,660 of OZ244838.1, forward strand.
CGTCGCCCTCCGTCATGCTCGTCCACTGTAGCACGCGGGGTCGCACGCGCTGAACGATTGCGATTGCCATCCCGGCCCGGTCCGGCAGCGTCGCGATGCCCGTCATCCGACGGTGGCTGTCGGCTTCGGATTCCGGCTGGGAAGCCCACGTCGCACCGCGATACCGAGCTCCACCAGCCTCGGTGACAGACCCGATGTGCACCGTTCTTCGAGATCAAGAATGCGTAAGGGTGGGTGTCGCCCTAATGCGTAAGACTGGCCGTCGCTTGACAGCTGTACGCGCAGTCTGGCCGGACCCGGTCGTGCGCCGGGGCAGCACGACGGAACAACCGCGCCTCGAGCGCCGCGTCGTCCAGCGCGGCCGGCAGCGGCCAGCCAAACCCTTGCTGCGCGATCCGCTGCAGATACAGCGAGACCGTGCCCACGCCGATCGCGCAGGCTTGGGCTATCGCGCGGTGGGACAACCCGCGCTCGTGCTTGAGTCGGAGAACCTTTCGAATCTTCCTCACCAGTAGCCTCCGTGCCGGCATCGCCTCACCCCCCTTTCGGAAAGGCCAAGCGTGCCGCGATCAGGCTACCGACGAGCGTTCACGATGACCGGATTCGGTGTTCAACATCCCGGATCTGGTGTTCAACTTCGCCGGATTCGGTGTTCAAGATCCCCTGGATTACGCAGTGACTACGCCCGGAGGTCGCTGAGCGTCATGGGTGAAGAGATACCGGCGCAGGTAGTCGTGTTTCCGCGGTTCGCGAATCACACTCTGGACGATCTCGCGGTGGCCGACGCGCTCAACGTCACCGACATCGTCTCCTGCGATCCGCTGGCGTTGCCGGGTCTGGTCCCGGTTGGCGAGCGCGACGGTTTGCATCTGTACAAGAACACCGGCGCGTTCGGCCGCGCCGCGTTGCGAGGATAGCGATCGCCCGCTCGTGGAACTGGAGCGCCCCTGCGACGACCCGGACATGATCATGCGAGTCGTTGCCGCGGACACGCCCCGCGGCGTCCTGCGCCTGTGCGTGGCGCTGCCCGAAGCGCGCACGCTCGTCTTGTCGGAACCGTTCCATACGGAACGCCGGGCGTGGGTAGATGGTGTCGAGACCCCGATCGAGCAGGCCAATCTGGCGCTGTCCGCGGTGCGGGTCGGCGCCGGGTTCCATGTCGTCGAATTTAAATACGTGCCGACCAGCCTTATACGCGGCACACTGATCACTGCTGCGGTCCTCGCGCTGTGGGCAGCCGTAGAGATACGGCACCGGGTGAGACAGCCTTCTTCGGCATAATACGTGCGTGGCGCAACCCGCCCGCGGGAGCGCGCGCCGAATGAGCGTGGTCTTTCCCGTCTGCCGCGGCCCGAGCAGTAAGTGGGACTTCCGAGCCAGCAGCGCCGCTACGTCCAGCGCGCGGTCGATGATGGATTCTGTCGGCACAGTCGTCAAATGTCATGACATATGACGACAATGTCGGCGGAATGGCATCGCCGGGGCGGGCTTGGACGATGCGTAATTCGGGGGCGCCTCACAAACTGTTGCCGCCACCGCCGCGGGACAGGCGTGAACCCCTCGGTGTCCGTGCGAAGAGCCACCGAGGGTCACCCTGGGCTATTCGCTGCCTCCTTCGTGACGATCAGCGATTCCCAACCGCGAACACGAGCCCGGTCTGTATTCCGAAGCTCGTCGAAGTCACTCCTTCGGATTGCGCGATGGACATTTCGCCGAGCAGACGAAGGCCGACCCGTTCCGCGAGGGTGATATCGACCCCAGCTCCCGGCAAGACCGCGAACCCTCCGATATCGGTGGTGTCGGTTACGTTCAAGCCGGATAGCCGCGACGTCAGGTCACCGATTCCGTACCCAAGGAGCACTTGCACAAAGGGCGTGACCGGTCCACCCCGGCGGCCGGACCCACGGATGCCGCCGGCAAACCCATACCCGCTGACATCTATCTCGACTGGAAAACTGACCAACTGCCCCGACTGACTCAGGGTTGCCGTGGTGTTCAATCCTGCCGACCCACCGGAAACCTCGCCCACAACCGCGACGTGCTCTGAGACATGGACGGCAAACGACCCCCACCATCCCGTCGCTCTGGGAGAATAGGCAGCCAAGTTAAACGAGAGCGCGCCCTCTGTCACAGAGCACGTCCCGCCCGAGAGGGCGAGAGAGCGAAATCCCGGCCGCGACATCGCCGGCGGCGTCCGTGACGGACTGCGCGTTGGCGGACAGCGGGCAAGCGAGGACGTATCCGAGAACGAACCAATGAAATGCGCGCATGGCGACCACCTCGCGTGTACGGCGCCCTGAATTGGTCGCCTCACGTGGTCCCGGTTGTGCGGACAGGTCGAGGGCCTGGTAAACCGGGACGCTGGCTGAGTTCCGGCGTCACGTTGACGCTTGCCCGTCGGCCTTCAGAAGCTCAGTGCGCCATACAACGCCAAGCGGTGGTCCACGCGCCCCCAGCCTGCGTTGGCCCGCTCGCCAGACAGCTCCACGTGGAGCGGCGCCCGCGTATGCGCCGCGCCCGTCAGACGAAGACCTACCCGTAGCCGCCGGTGGTCGTCGTCCTGAACGCCCAACTCGCTGAATGGCGTCAGCACCCGGCCGGCCCGTAGCGCCAGCCCGTAGCCGACCCGCGCGTCCACCGACCGCGCCTCGTCGCTGGACAACGCCAAGCGTTCCCGCCCGAACGCCTGCTGGCGCCACAGCGCGTCCGCCCCGCCGGCCGCCGCACCCCACCGCGGCGTCACCGCTACCGATAGACCCCGGTCAACCGTGCCGCCGGGCGTCCAGAGCGCTGTCACGCTCACGCCTCGCTCCCGATGCTGTCCCGTGGTGTGCAGCGTCAGCACGCGGCCCCGCGCCTCCAGCCCGAATCCCGTCGAGGCATCCGCCAGACGGATCCCCCCTTCTAGCTCCAGGCCGCTGCCCGTCTGGCCGGCCCCGCCGTCGTACCGCGCGCCCACCACCGCGAACGGTGTCAGCGTCGCGCCTCTCGCCCACCGCGTCGTGTGGGAGGTCTCCACCCCGACGCGGTACCGCTGCACGGTCGCCGACAGCCCGCCGATCGCTTCCGCGTCGTCGCCTGCTTCGAGCCCTAGCACGCCGACGTCTCCACGCAGCGCCAGCTCGACCCGACCCACCGACGCCAGGGTCTGACGTCCGCCGACCACCCCCAGCCACATCGACAGATCGCTCTGCTCGCGCCGGTCCCCGACGTGCGGGCGCACGTTCTCCACCATGCCCCCGCCGGCGCCCAGGATCGTCCAGACCGCCGTGCCGCGGCGCGGCGCGAACCGCAGATACGGCTGCACGCTCGTCAGCGTCATAGCCAAGCGCCCCGACCCGGTGGCGTCGCCGCTGAACCGATAGTCGGCCCGACCCGAGCTTCGGGAGACGGCCGCCCCCGCGAGCCACCGCTCACCGCCCACATCCACGCCGACATGCCCGGTCCGCGTGTGCCCGTCGTAGCCGGCGCCGTTCTCCGGCTCACCCGCGAACGACTGCAGATCCCCGTTTCCCCACACCGTCCACCGCGCTCCCCCGCCGCCCTCGGCGCCTTCCGGCTGCGCCGCGCCGAGCGCCAGCGTGAAGTGGCTGCCGCGCAGCAGGTCGTCCCCGCTCAGGCGGCCGGGCGACGGGCCGCCCGGAAACGCTCCCGCCTGCCCCCGCACCGCATCCGCGACCGCGCCCACCGGAACCGGAATCGATCGCCCGGTCGCCCCGATGCCCGTGTGCTGCTCGGCCGCAACGGTCCCGACCGGAAGCTGGTGGCCGGCAACCGCGATCGCCATCCCGCCGGGCGCCGCCTCGAACCGTCCCTCGATAGTCATCGTCACGCTCGCCAGCAGACTCCGACCGAACGCGGCCAGGGTGTTCTCCAGCACCCTCACCTCCGCCGCATCGGTCACCACCGTCACCATGAACGCCTGGGTCGCCATCTCGGTCGCGTTCCGTGCGGTCACCTCGATCGTCGCCGTGCCCTCGACGACCGGGGACACCGTCAGCTCGGCGCCCGACACGGCGACGGTCGCTGCCTCCGGATTCGAGGACTCCGCGGCATAGGTCGCGACCCGTCCCCGAAACGCCCGTGCCACATCCACCGTTGCCGCTGCACCGCCGGCGATCAGCTCGAGCGGCGGAAGGGTGCCCACCGCCTCCAACGCGGGGATCACCGTCACGACGAACGCCTGGGTCGCCGTCTCGGTCGCGTTCCGTGCGGTCACTTCAATCGTCACCGTGCCCTCGGCGACCGGAGACACCGTCAGCTCGGCGTCCGATACGGAAACAGCCGCCACTTCCGCACTCGAGGACTCCGCGGCGTAGGCCGTGACGCGTCCCACAAACGCCTGCGACACATCCACCGTTGCCGCTTCGCCGCCGGCGACCAGCTCGAGCGGCGGCAGGGTCCCCACCGCCACCAACGCGGGGACCACCGTCACTACGAACGTCAATGTCGCCGTCTCGGTTTCGTTCCGTGCGGTCACTTCGATCGTCGCCGTGCCCTCGGCGACCGGAGACACCGTCAGCTCGGCGTCCGACACGGAAACGGCCGCCACTTCCGCACTCGAGGACTCCGCGGCGTAGGCCGTGACGCGTCCCACAAACGCCTGCGACACATCCACCGTTGCCGCTTCGCCGCCGGCGACCAGCTCGAGCGGCGGAAGGGTGCCCACCGCCTCCAACGCGGGGATCACCGTCACGACGAACGCCTGGGTCGCCGTCTCGGTTTCGTTCCGTGCGGTCACTTCAATCGTCACCGTGCCCTCGGCGACCGGAGACACCGTCAGCTCGGCGTCCGACACGGAAACGGCCGCCACTTCCGCACTCGAGGACTCCGCGGCGTAGGCCGTGACGCGTCCCACAAACGCCTGCGACACATCCACCGTTGCCGCTTCGCCGCCGGCGACCAGCTCGAGCGGCGGCAGGGTCCCCACCGCCACCAGTTCCCGGCCGTCCACCTTATGGGCCGGGTGGTTCGTGACCGCGTGTTCACCTAGGGTCAGATCCGTGACGTTCCGCCCGAAAGGACCGGTAATAGTGGCCCCCTCGAGGAGGCGCAACGCGTCCGGCGCAATGCTGATGCCATCGGGGTCGTAATCGGAGGTCTTTACCTCATAGCGAAATGATGTCACCCCCTCCACGCGCCGTTCCTCGCCGCCGATCTGCAGCGTTAACTCGAGGGCTGGGCGACCCGTTGGACGGCGAATAGAGACGTCGGCGTCAAAGCTGATCCTTACTTCAATCGTTTCCCCCGGTCCGTACGTATCGCCGTTCTGCGGGCGTGAATACAGTCCGACTTGATCAATTCCAGGAAGCCAATCGACGGTCCCGTCCACCTTGTAACGAGGGTCGTCCGTGATCGCGACCGCCGCCAGATTCGTCATCAAGTCGTTGCCTCTCGCATCGCGGATGCTACCGCCGCTCAAGCGCAAGGCGTCGGCTCGAATGCTGAGGCCGTTCGCGTCCTTGTCGGTTGCTTGTACCCGGTAGTGGAAGGAGATGTAATCATTGGAGTACGAAGTCGTCCCATAGCTGACGGCTTCGCGAGTATCTGAGCCGATGGTCAACGCAATCGTCGGCTCCCCCGTCACGGTTACGTTTTCGTCCGTTTCGAGTATGACTACGATCTCTTCTTCGCGTCCGAACGTATCGTTGCGCTGCGGACTATACAAGATGGTCATGAGCTTGATCATCGGCGGATGATCCAGGCCGCCATTCACTTTGTGGGCAGGATCATTCCCAATTGCATGCGGACCGAGATTCAGGTTCGCGTCGTTGCCCGCCTCGTCGTGGATGCGCATTCCGTTGAGCCGCAAGGCGTCCGACGCGATGCTTACTCCATCCGGGTCATGATCCGTTTCCTGCACGTCATAGACGAAAGCGATACCGCCGACCGGCCCCCCGCACCGGGGGGCCCCCGGCCGCGAATTCACGCAGCCGTTTGCGGACATTTGGCGCGTCTCGGCGCCCATCTGAAGCGCCAGCGTTACTGGGGGCGGCCCGGGGATCGACCACCGCAGCCTGACATCCTCGTCGAACAGGATCCACACATTGATCCGGTTACCTGCCGTGTAGGTGTCGCCGCGCTGAGGGCCACCGTGGAATAACACCTCGTCTACCCTGGGCGGAATAGTGTCGGCCGCCGCCGATTGGCTGTTGGCATCCGTGCTCGCGCCGTTCCCCAACCGGGTCGCATCCGCGACATCCCGGTTCTCCCACGGCATTCGTTCGCCCGGCGGGGAATGCTGTCTCCAGTCACTGTCATCCAACAAATCTGGATCTACCCGGCGGTCCCGTACAGCTTGCACCGCCATTTCGTCCGCGGCCGGACTTGCCTTCCCCACTTGTGAGTCAGAGTTGAATCCCCGGACGATGAAGAATTGCTGCCGGGGATCGACCTGGACCTCCGCCCCGGTTGGCGCGGCCGACTGCTGCGCCGCCATTGGCACCTGAGATGCAATGGCCATCAAGACTGTCGTGCTGGCAATGCGGGCGAATCGTAGAATCGAAGGGTCTGTCCGCTTCGGCTGAGAAGGAACCAGGAGTGATGTGGTCGTCAATGTGAACTGCATCGGAGCTGTCCTTTCCGCAGAGCCGTAGACCTCGCTGCCGGCCCCGATTCGATCTGGTGGGCGGTCTGACGCCCGACGTTCGGTACAAGTGCTTTACGCACGGCACACTAGAAGCTCAAAGCACCGAGCGCGCCCAATCGGTTGTCCACCCTTTCCCAGCCGGTTTCGTGCCGCTCGCCCGCCAGCTCCAGGCGGAGCGGCGCCGCCATGGCGGCGGGACGTCCCAGCCGCAGGCCAACCCGCAGGCGGCGGTACTCGGCGCCATGGACGCCGACGTTGCTGAAAGGTGTCAGTACATGGCCGGCCCGCACTGCAAAGCTGTAGCCGACCTGCGCGTCCACCGATGGCGCGTCGTTGGCGAACGCCCCCCTGCCTTCCGGCCCGAACGCCTGTTCGCGCCACAGCGCATCCGCCCCGGCAACGGGCGCTCCCCAACCGGGTGTCACCATCAGCAACAGCCCCCGTCCGTCCGTGCCCCCCGGCGTCAGCCGCGCCGTCACGCCGAGACCATGCTCGCGGTAACCCGTCGCCGTGTGCAGCGCCAGCACGCGACCGCGCGCCTCCAGGCCGTTCCCGGTTTCCCCGTCGCCGCCGTCGCTGCGCCCGGCAATCTCGGCGAACGGCGCAAGGGTGGCGCCGTTCGCCCACTGCGTCGTGTGGGATGTCTCCAGCCCGACGCGATACCGCTGCACGTTCGCCGCCAGCTCATCGATCACGTCCGCTCCCGCTCCGGTCGTGATGCGGACCATGCCCACGTTGCCCCGCAGCGCAAGCTTGATGCGGCCTGGCGATGCCAGCACCTGACGCGCTCCGACGACGGCCATCCGCATCGCGAGTTCGCTCGTCTCGGGCCTTAACCGCGTGTTCCCCCGCATGACTTCCACGGCGCCGCTGCCCGTGCCCGCGATCACCCAAACCTCGGTCCCGCGTCGCGGCGCCCAACGAAGGTATGGCTGCACGCTCGTCAGTGTCGCCTGCAGATTTCCAGCGACGTTAGACGTGCCGAACCGATAGTCGGCTGCCCCCGCGTGCCGGGCAATGGACGCCCCCGCGAGCCAGCGTTCGTTGCCTGCGTCCACACCGACGTGACCTGCCCGCAAGCTGCCGTCGTAGCTGGTCCCGTTCCCGGGTTCTCCCGAGAACGACTGCAGGTCGCCGGCCCCCCCCAGACCGTCCACCGCACCCCTGGACCGCCCGCGCCGTCCTCATTGTCGGCCGGCTGCCCCGTGTCGAGCGCCAGCGTGAAGTGGCTCTCGCGCAACAACGCCGCTCCCGCCACGCGACCGCCCTGCACGCCGCCTGCGAATGCTGCCGTTTGCGCCCCGGTTGCCCCCGCCGCCTGAAGCGACGCCGCGGCCCCGGCACCGGCAGGGAACGGCATCGACCCCGGCACGGCGCCGGCTCGCGCTGGCACGCCAGTCGCACCGGCGTCAAACGGCAGCCGGTAGCCGGCCACGGTCACGGTCGTCGCGCCCCGCGCCTCCCCGAAGGACCCTCAAGCGTCATCGTTACGCTCGACAGCAGACTGCGGCCATACGCCGCCAGCGTGCTCTCCAACGCCGCCACTTCCGCCGGGTCGTTCATCGTCGTCACCAGGAACTGCTGGCTGGCCATCCCGAATTCGTCCCGCGCGGTCACCCCTATCGTCGCGGTTCCCTCCTGGATAGCCAATACCGTGAACTGCTGGCCCGACACCGTCACCTCGGCAACCTCCAGGTTCGACGACGTTGCCGTGTAGTCGATGGCGAATGCGCCGTGGAACCCCTGCGAGAAATCCACGATCGCCGTGGCGCCCACCGACATTTCCAGCTGTACCGCACCCGGTTTCTTGGACACATTTGCGCTACGCTCCATGGCGTAGCCCGTATTCTTCGCGCGCTTCGCTTGGCGTGCGATTCGCCAGCTTCTTGAGGCGCCAGCACTGGTTGTTGCGTTCATGGAAGCGCATGCAGCTACCTCAGCGGGTCTCGTTTTGCAGGTCCCGCAGTGGTTCTTGGCTACGAACCATAATACAGAACAATGGCTTCCGGCTATACGATAATTTTATTATGCCTATGCAATATATATAGTGTGCCATAGACACAGGACACCTGTATTGACAGCGTTCTATCATGTCAATGAATAACTTGTACTTTCCCATAGACGGAAATGTCCCGGCCGCTGGTGGAATTCGGCGGCGGCTCGGGTGAGATTCCACGCGACCTGCTCCACCTCCGTAGCGTCTCCGAGGCCGAGGCGCTGATCTCGGGCGCGGAGGGCCGCGACCAACTGCGGCATGGCAGCATGTCCCTTCAGGCGCCGGAACCCCGTGGCAGCGTCGCGGACGACGCCGGCGGCGACTCGGCGCAACATCATCTGGCCGCCCGCCAGCGCTACATGTTGCGTTTGACGTGGCGGGTCCTGCCGATGAGGCTCTCGGTGGCGTTGGTGGTGGCCAGCGCGCGCTGAAGACGCGGCGAGCGGCCACGCGTCAGCACGGTCACCGTCTCCTCGAACACTTCGCGCACACTGGCCTCAAAGGTGGGTGTCGCCCCAATGCGCAAGACTGGCCGTCGCTTGACAGCCCGAAACCTTTCAATCAGCCGGCCATAAACCTTTCAATCAGCCGAGCAGAAACGTTTCGATCAGCCGAGCAGAAACGTTTCGATCAGCCGATGTCTGCGCCGGTCTTCTACCCTCGACACATCGAGCGCCGGCTGGCGGAAGCGCTGGAAGATTCGCCGGTTGTGCTGATCCACGGCCCGCGTCAATGCGGCAAGACGACGCTGGCCCAGTACGCGTATGCGCCGCGCTACCTCGTCTTGGGCGGTGCACACCTGACCGTGGGCGGTCGACGCATGGGTTTGGGCGTGTCGCCCCAACACCGGGACTACGCCTACATCAGCTTCGACGACGCCGTGGTGCGTGACGGTGCGCGGGCCGATCCCGCCGGATTTGTCGCCGACCTGCCCGAGCGCGTCATCCTGGACGAGATACAACATGTCCCGGAACTGTTCGCCGCCCTCAAGGTGGAGGTGGACCGCCGGAGGGTGCCCGGCCGTTTCATACTCACCGGTTCCACCAATGTGCTGCTCGTCCCGAACCTGTCCGAGTCCCTGGCTGGACGCCTGCAGATCGTCCGGCTGCATCCGCTGGCGCAGTATGAGATTGCGAATCAATCAGCCCGACCTGATTCGCATCCGGGTTCTGGATTCCTGAATGCCTTGTTCGAAGACGGCTTCGAAGTTCGACAGACGGCGCGGCTCGGTGAGGAACTCATCGAACGGTTGGTCGCGGGCGGATTCCCGCCAGCGCTGGCGCGTCCGACCGTCCGGCGCCGGGCCAACTGGCATCGTGACCATGTCGAGGCGCTGATCCAGCGCGACGTGCGTGACATGACGCGCATCCGATCGCTCGACGTGCTCCCCTGGCTGATGAGCGCTGCCGCTTCGCAGACGGCTCGACTGTTCAACCTCGCCGACCTGGCCTCGCCCTTTCAACTCAGCCGGCCGACGATCGGTGTCTACATCACGCTTCTTGAGAGACTGTTCTTGTTGGAACGACTTCCGCCCTGGCACAGCAACCGTCTGAGCCGCCTGATCAAGAGCCCGAAGCTTCATGTCGGCGATACCGGCCTTGCTGCGGCGCTGCTGGGCTTGGATACCGGGGCGCTTGCGGTTGACCGGAACGTGCTGGGTCAGCTTCTGGAAACGTTCGTGTTCCAGGAACTGCGGAGACAGGCAAGTTGGCATGATGCGCCGCTGGCGTTCTTCCACTTTCGGGACAGGGACGGTGCGGAAGTGGACATCGTCATCGAGCGGGGGTCCCGGGCCGTGGCCGGCGTGGAGGTCAAGGCGGCCGCAACGGTCACCGGGGCCGATTTTCGCGCACTGCATAAACTGGCCAAAGCCGCCGGCGACCGCTTTGCCTGCGGAGTGGTGCTGTATGACGGCGAAGTCAGCACACGCTTTGGCGATCGCCTGTATGCCGTGCCGATTCGCCGCCTGTGGGAAACGTCATGAGTCCCGTCAGCGAAGCCACCGTTGAATCCGCCGTCCTTATCACCTCCGCGTCCTCCTGGCTGCTTCGGCGACCGCGGATGACGAGCCGCTGGATCCAGCCACGGGTCCCGGAAATGATGGGATGTTACGGCAGGGCGAAGACGAACAGGTTGTTTCCCGTGCTCGGGCGCAGCTCCGGCGTCAACTCCAGGAAGCGGCCGGAGCCGGTGCTGACCGCGACGTACTGACGGCCGTCTACCGCGTAGGTGATGGGAAAACCGGAAACGGGCGAGCCGAGGTTGACCTCCCACAGGATCTCACCCGTTTCGTGGTCGAAGGCCCGGAAACGTCCGTTGACGTCGCCCCCGAAGATGAGCCCGCCGCCGGTGGCGGCCAGCGCCATGGTGGCGGCCCGCTGCTGGTAGTTCCAGACCACCTGCCCGGTCTCGGCCGAGATCGCCTGGACGCTTCCCACCTGATCGGTGCCCGGCGCAATCTCGGCACGCCAGGCGATGGCGTAGAGCCGGCGGGCCTCGTCCACCTCGTCGGGCTCGGCCATCGCGCGCATCTGCGAGCAGACGTTGCGCAGCGGCATGTACATCGTGTTGGTCAGCGGGCTGTAGGCGCCCGCTTCCCAGTCCTTTCCGCCGCTGGCGTGCGGACAGGCCAGTACCGTCTGCCCCTGGGAGGTGAAGACCAGCTCCGCGTTCTCGGACACCGCGCCGGTTGCGCCGTCAATGCCGGCGACGACGTTCTGGACGATGGTCGGCGTGGCCCACAGGAACTCGCCGGTTTCGCGGTCGAGGGTGTAGACGATGCCCGTTTTGCCCGGAATGCCGGTCACCACGCGTCGTTCCTCGCCCGGGTTCAGCCGTGGATTGATCCAACTCACCGCGGTCGGGTCCGGCCGCACCGCGGTGTCGACGAGCAGCCGCTCAAATGGGTGGTCGAGGTCCCAACTGTCGTTCAGGTGCTGGTAGTACCAGACGATCTCGCCGGTGTCCCCATGCAGGGCGAGCGTCGAGTTGTGGTAGAGGTGTGTCTTGTCGGTGCCGCCGAGCATGTACTTCGGCGCCGGCGACGTGACCGACGTGCCGACGTAGACCAGGTTGAGCTCCGCATCGTAGCTCGGCACCATCCAAGAGCCGACGTGCGTCCGCTGCTCGAACGGGACGTCGCCCCAGGTCTCGTCGCCCGGCTCGCCGGGGGCGGGGATCAGGCGCCGCCGCCACAGCTCTTCGCCGGTCGCGGCGTCGTGCGCTGTGATCACGCAGCCGTTCGGCCCGCCGCGCGGGTCGCAGCTCCGCCCCGAGAACACCTTGCCGCCGGCGACGATCGGACCCGACGTCTGGTTGGCCGGGTTTACCCGGTAGTCGAGAATCTCGGTGTCCCACGCCACCTCGCCGGTCTCCGCGTTCAGCGCGAAGATGTGGTCGTCCATGCTGGTGTCGATGATCAGCTCGCCATGGATGGCGATGTTGCGGTTCGTGTCGATCAACGTGCCGATCATGTAGTCGGCCAGATCGTCCGGGCGGTCGCGCTGATGCTCCCAGATCAGGTCGCCGGTGACCGCGTCTATCGCCTGAATGATGTCGCGCGGATTCGGCATGAACAGAATGCCGTCGCGCACCAGCGGCGTCCCCTGCTGACGGCCCGGCCGAAGGCCGCGCGACCAGACCATCTGGAGGTCGGCCACGTTGTCCCGGTTGACCTGATCGAGCGGGCTGTAGCCCCAGCCGTCGAGGGTCCGGCGCCACATCAGCCACTCGTCCGGACTCGGCTCCTGCAGCTCCGCGTCGGTGACCGGCCGAATGCGGTCCGGTTCCTGCGCGAAGCCAGTCAGCCCGGCCGCGGCCGACAGAACGGCGGCAAGACCGCTCGCGATGAACACCGGGCGGAATCGAAACGACGGACTGTCGGATGCGAGCATGGCGCCTTCCTCTTGTTTCGGAGTCCCGTAGATTATGGCACCGGCGGAGGCGTTCCCGCATTCGAGCCAGAGGTCACGCTCCGCGCCGACCCGGACTGGACGGAGCTTCTCGCGAAGTACCAGGTTCCGATCCAGATCCAGGCGTTCATGATGAGCGCATCCGACTACTCGAACATGAAGTAGCCGGACGCTCGGCCGCACCGTCCGCAAGAGCGGCTGCGCCGATCATGCAATCGATGATCATCCCGCGGCGCCGTCCCGCCGCTCTGGCGTACGCTGTTCGGGCGGTTCCCCAGATTCCCGAATGGCTCGACTCCCGGCGCGGAATACGTCAACTTTATTTGACATGGTGTCTACTATTCTAGATACTATGGTCATGTCTTTCCGCGAAAAAAGCGCCTGGATCTCGCTTCTCTCGATCGCGTTCGTCGGCTTCGTGTTCTTCCTGCACGTGCCTCGGACGCTGACGCCGGCTCCGAGCCCCGACATCTTCCACGCGCTGCTGATCTGCGTTGCGGCCCTCGTCGTCATCGAGGCCGTTGCGCACGCCGTAGTGGCGATTCGGGCGCCGCTCGACGCTCAGGCGCCCAAGGACGAGCGTGAACTGCTGATCGAGCTGCGGGCGATACGCCGGGCGGCCTACGTCTACGCGGCCTTGAGCATGGGCGCGGTCTCCCTGCTCCACCTTGGCGCGAACGGCGGCGCCGTCGGCTACGGCGTTCTGCTGGCGCTCGTGATCGCCGAGCTCGTCAACTACGGGTCGCGCGTCCTCAGTTACCGGCGCGAGCGCTGAGTGGTCATGGCGAAGACGCGGATCACCAACTCGATACGACGGCTGCGGTTCGAGCACGACGAGATGACGCAGCAGGAGCTGGCCGAGCAGGTCGGCCTTACGCGACAGACGATCAACGCGATCGAGCTCGCCAAGTACTCGCCGTCGCTCGAAGCGGCGTTTCGGATCGCCGAGGTGTTCGGCGTGTCGTTGACGGAGGTCTTCGCCTACGGCCAAGACGAGAGCTAGCAGCCCGTGGTGGAACCCCACGTTGCACCGAGATCGGCGATGCGCCCGCTGAGCAAGGCCCGTAGGGGCAACCCTTGTGGTTGCCCTGTTCGTCAGCCGGAGCAACGCACAGCAGCAGAATTCAGCGTGACACCGCAGAATTCAGCTTGAAGCCGCCGAATTCAGCGGGGTAGCGCAGAATTCAGCGTGGCGCAGCGGGATGCAACGTCGATCCGCAGATGTCCATGCGGATCGGCGGGTTTCAGCGTGAAACCGCAGAATTCCGCGGGGAAGCGCAGAATTCTGCTTGAAGCCGCCGAATTCAGCGTGAAACCGCAGAATTCAGCGGGGGGAGCTCAGAATTCTGCGGGGATCGAATGCAGCGGGGCTTTTGCCACGGGCTGCCAGGGGTTGAATTTCTACGGCTCCTATCAGCCCGTGGTGAAACCGCGCGTAGCACCGAGCGTGGCGAGGCGCCCGCGTGGCAAGGCGTGACGAGGGAGCATATTGGGCATATGTGACCGAGGAAGAACGCTGTCCAGGCGGGATGCATCGCCGCGCGAATGCCGCGGGGCTTTCACCACGGGCTGCTATGACCCAAACCGAGAGAAGGACCGAAAGCTGTTTCGGTGGGCGACGACCAAGGTGAGCAAGAAGCTGGGGTTCAGCGAGAAGAGCTGCTACCGGTGCAGGTGGACGACGAGGCCGTTGCCGTAACTGTCCGTGGTCCCGATGCGGCGTATGCCGCGCTTCTCTCGTTGACGATGGAACTGCTGCACCCGGACCTGACGTCGAGCCGTCAGTCGTGGACGGGCACAGCGCTCCGGTGGGGCCGGACCGTCCCTGATCGCGCCGTCCGACGGTCGGCGGCGCTCAGCGCCTTATGATCGGCCGCGAGGGTGTGCTTCGCACCTGGTGCCGGCGGCGGGTCACTTTCACCTCGATCTTTTCCGGTGGAATCAATTCTACCGGACGCGCGTAGGTCACCAGGTACTGGTTCCCGATATGGTTCGCCATGCGCGTAAGCATCGCGCCCACGGCGGAACTCGCGCCGATCTCTTCGCGACTTCCGCCGGTCACCTTCGGCAACTGCTCGAGCAACGACGCGCGATCCCGATCGCCGGCGCTCTGGATGACGAGGCCCCGGGTGGCAGTGGACGACCCGTAGGTCCTGGCGAACTGCGGCGTCCCGAGATTGCCGAAACCGCGGACCACGAGCGTGTGCACGGCCACCATGCGCTCACGAAGCACATCTAGCACCACCGTGTAATCCAGACCCTGTCCGCCCGTCGGAGAGAGCACCCTGCCCTGCTGGCGTCCCTGGTTTATCCGCGACGTGTTGCCGTGGGCTCCCTCCGTGGTCACCAGCACGATGATCGGGCGAATCGCGCCGCGCCGGTCGAGGGCGATCGCGGTCTCGGCGATGGCGTTCGACAGATAGGTGCTCGTCTCCGAGAACGGCGCATACTGGCCCGCCGCCGCCCGCAGCCGATCCTTGTTGGTGGTGTAGTCGACGACCGTGCGCATGTGGTTGCCGAACATGATCAGCGCAATCTGCTGACCATCCGGCAGGTTGTCGATCAGGTCGGTCAGACCGTTCCGCACATGCGACAGGTTCTGCGAAAGCCCGTAACTGTCGTCCACGAGAATCGCCACCTGCATCGGCACTTCGGCGCGCTCGATGCGCAGCACTTCCCGCGCCTGTCCATCCTCCTCCACGATGAATTCGTCGGCCGTCATGTCGAGCACCGGCTCGGCCCGTCTGATGACGCTGACGAACATCGACTGCTCCACCACCTGCGCCTGTACCGCCGCTTCGAACATCACCCCACCGCCGACGAACAGAACGACCAGACCGAGCGTGCTGCAGCGGTTCATGGACCTTCTCCTCAATTCCTGCCAGCCGGTCGCGTCAGACACGACCGACCGGCCTCATCGTGGTGTGCCGGAGTCTCGATCATACTGGCGAGCAACCCCAACCTATCACAATTCCCGCCCCTACCGGGGCGGCGCGGGGGTCAGGTGCGACGTGGCGCCGTATTCCAGCAACACCGCCTCCACTATCGCTTTTCCATCGGTCTGGTCTGCGTTTATGTGTTGACACGAAACAACAGCGATCGTACCGTGCATTGAGGATGGCTGCAAGGCCGAGGCATCCGAAGAAGGATGTGGAGGGCGCCCTGGCCGATGCGGAGGCGGCCGGCTGGACGGTGACGCCCACGACGTCCGGGCACCGTTGGGGTGTCATGCGATGCGCAGAGTCCAGTCGCTTGGGATGTCAGGTGTCGATATGGTCGACGCCCCGCAATCCGGGCGTTCACGAGAGGCAGCTTCGGCGAGCGATCCGTCGCTGCCCGCACCAGGGGTGAGGAGGAACCGTCAGATGTCGACCTATCACTTCACATTGGTCGTCGACGGGCCGGATATCCAGAGCGGGGCGACCATCGACGATCTGTACGAGGCGGGATGCGACGACGCGCTGATTGGTCGGACCGACGGTATCCAGTACATCGATTTCGATCGCGAAGCCGCCGGTTTCGCCGAAGCAGTCCTGTCGGCGGTCGCCGACATCGAGCGAGTCGATGGGATCAGGGTCCTGCGGATAGCAGACGCCGGATTGGTGTCGATGGCCGACATCGCCTCTCGTACGGGTCGCACGCGCGAGAGTGTGCGGCTGTTGGTAACGGGCGCTCGAGGTCCAGGGGGGTTTCCTCCTCCCGTGACGGATCCGCGCAGCCGCTACCGGCTCTGGCGCTGGTCCGAAGTGGAACGCTGGCTGGCGACGAGCCTTGGCGAGGGTGCGGCGTCATCGGACGATCACGTGCTGGCGGCCATCAACGCCAGCCTGGAGCTTCGCCACCATGGGCACTGGCTCGACGCTGGCCGGCAGACGAGTCTGCGCGCGCTGGCCGGTTTTTGATGCAGCCGTGACGGTGGACGGCGCGGCCGAACAGAAAGCGAGACGCGCGATGTACCTCGACGAACTGCGGCAGGATCTGCGCTACGCCGTGCGCGGCTTCATCACGCACCCCGGCCTCACGGCGGTGACGGTGCTGACGATCGCCATCGGTATCGGTGCGACGGTCGCCGTCTACGCCGTCGTGTACGGAGTCCTCTTGCGCCCTCTGCACTACACCGATCCTGATGCGCTGGTGCTGTTTCATGTCGAGCGCGACGTCGCGGGACGACGGACCACGACCAGAATGAGCCTGTCGCCACAGGATGTCGAAGCCATCCGCGTGAACGCTCACGAGTTTGAGTCCATCGCGGCGTTTTCCATGGTGCCCTATGCGCTGTCGGTCGGCGAAAGCTCAGTGCGCGTTCGTGGAGTCGTCGTGTCTGACCGCTTCTTTGCCACCATGGCGGGCCCTTTCGCGCTCGGTCGTCCTCTCGGCCCCGGCGACGACCGGCGCCCGGTCGCCGTCATCAGCTACGGACTCTGGCGCCAGCGCTTTGGAGGCTCGGAAGCGGTCGTGGGGCAGGAGCTAGTACTCAATTCCCTGCCCTACGAAATAGTGGGTGTCGCTGGCGAAGGATTCCGCTTTCCGGATGCGAGCTTCCACCGCTTCGGCGGGGACACCGACGTCTGGACGCCGATGGGGTTCGCACTCCAAACCCTGCGGGAATTGCAGCCGACACGATCGGCGCCGAGCGCCGCATTCGATATCGTGGCGCGCGTGAAGGCCGGACGCACTCAACGAGATGCCGCCGCCGAACTGACGCGGATCGTGCGGGAATTCTCGGCCACCGAACCCTTCTCCCGGTATCGTGGCGTCAGGGCCGTGGAGCTGGACCGACAACTGGTGGCTGTGGCCAGACCGGCGCTCTGGCTGCTGTTCGGAGCGGCCGTGCTGTTTCTGGCCGCTGCCGGGGCCAATGTTGTCAGCCTCTCCGTGGCGCGCGGCGCCGCGCGGGCGCGGGAACACGCGGTCAGGCTGGCGCTCGGTGCCACGCCGCGACACCTCCTCATGGAGTCTCTTGCGCGGAGTGGGCTCTTGACTGTCATGGGCAGCGCCATCGGTGTTGCCTTCGCGGTTGGGAGTACGACCGCACTCAGGATGCTGAATCCCGCCGGTCTGCCCCACCTGGACGCGATCCGGATCGATGAACCGGTGATGAGCTTCGCCATTGTGCTCGCGGCCGCCACAACCGTGGTCGCGGGAGTTCTTTCGACGCGTTTGTCCGGGCCCACAGCCCGGTTGACCAACGGGGAAATGCTCTCGGCGGGGCGGCGGACAACGAGCCTTCGGCGCATACTCGTGGTGGGCCAGATCGCAACATCATGTGTGCTGCTGGTAGGCTCCGCGCTCCTCGTGCGAAGCCTGGTGAATCTACTGGACTCCGACCTCGGGATCGTCACCGACGGCGCCGTGGCCGCGTCGCTGGACCTGTCCCTCGGCCGCACGCTGACCGGCGCGCAACAAAACGAACTTGTCGAGCGTGTTCTGGCCCGAATTCAAGGCGTGCCTGGATTGGAGGCGGTCGGCGCCGCAACGGTCCTCCCACCGACGGGGTCGACGGTCCGTGCATTGTATCGGCATCCGGACGAAACGACCGGGCAGATGACGGAATACCTCCTCGACATGGTCCCGACGACCCCCGGTTTCTTTGCGGCGCTCGGGGTCTCGCTCGTTGACGGCCGCGTCTTTTCCGCGGCCGACGTGGGGTCTACGCCCAGAGTCGCGATTCTGAATGCGGACATGGCACGCCGGCTGTTCGGCGATCGCATCGCGGTCGGCCGTACACTGAGCATTCCGCCGGACGGTGTGACCATCGTCGGCGTCGTCAACAACATCAGCAATCGCGGGGTAGGAGTACCGCCCGACAACACGCTGTATCTCCCCTTCGCACAGAGTCCGCGTGGTGATATCAACATCGTTGCCCGGACTTCCGGCGACGTGTCGCTCGCGGCGTCGGCCCTCCGCGGGGCAATCGGTTCGGTCGATCCCGGGCTCGCGATAGCCACCATCCGTCCTCTGGATGACGTGCTGCGCCAGTTCACGGACCCGCCGCGGCTTCGCGCCGGCGTCCTGTCCGGCCTCGCCGGCATGGGCGTGGTGCTCGCCGCGGTCAGCCTGTACGGCTTGCTGGCCTTCGTGGTCTCCCGCCGAATGCCGGAGTTCGGAATCCGGATGGCCATCGGCGCGACACCCTCTGATTTGCGCCGCCTTGTACTCCAAGAGGGGTTGTGGCTGACCCTCATCGGTGTAAGTGTCGGTTTGGCTGCGTCGGCCGCGCTCGCCCGATTGGCCGGCAGGCTCCTGTACGGTGTGGGCGCCAACGACCCCGCCTCCTTCGTGGCCGCCGGTGCCATCTTGTCGGTGGTGGCTGTTCTCGCGAGCTACATCCCGGCGGCGCGGGCTTCGCGGGCCGACCCGCTTATTGCGCTCAAGACCGAATAGGATCTCCGGCTCAGACGGCAGGTCACCAACGCGGTCTTCATGAGGCACGGCGGGTAACGTTTTCGAATGAGGCAACACGAGACGCCAAAGTAGTTGACGTTGAACAGGCAGGATGACCGGAGGGGGCTGACCCGCCAACCGGTTGCCGACGAACCTACTCGGTGCGCAGGGCAATCGCCGGGCACACTCGTGTCGCGCGGCGTGCAGGCCAGACGCTCGCGACGGCGGCGACGCCGACCAGCACGCCGGTGACCGCGGCCAGCGTCACGGGGTCGCTGGGGCTCGTCTGCACGAGAAACACACGCAGGAGCGGCCCGATCGCGAACGCCCCGGCGATGCCGGCCAGCAGACCGACCGTCAGCGAGACGAACGCCCGTCTGGTGAACAGGCATACGATGTCACCGCGCTGGGCACCGAGCGCCATGCGGACGCCGACTTCCTGCTGCCGCTGCGTCACCGAGTAGGCCGTCACGGCGTACAGACCGACCGCTGACAGCACCACCGCAATCCACGCGAACGCGGCGAACATCGCGGCGAACACGCGCACCGTCCAGCGCGACTGCGAGATCGTCTCGTCGAGCGGCACCAGCCGCGCCAGCGCCACGTCGGGATCGAGCGTCCAGATACGTTCACGGACGGCCGTGGCGACCGAGGTCGCCGACGGCGCGCCGCGCACGAGCAACCAGGCCACCGGTCCGGACGCCGGCGTGCGTGGCACGTACACCACCGGGTCGAGGTCCTGGAGCTGCAGCGTGGGCTGCTGTCGCACGGAGGGCGCCACGCCGACCACGGTGAGCCAGTCGTCGGTGTCCTGCGACGCGGTCGGCCCCCCGCTCAGGCGGATGCGTTTTCCGATCGGTTCCTGATCCGGGAAGAACATCGCGGCTAAGCGTTCGTTGACGATCGCGTTCCCGCTTCCCTGCCTCATGTCCGCCTCGGTGAAGGCGCGACCACGCATCAGACGCACGCCCAGGGTCTCGAAATACGCCTGGCTGATCGACACCATCGAGACGCTCGGTCGCGGCGCATCGGGCGCGTCCGCACGGCCGTCGACCGACAACTCACGGCGCGGGGCGCCGATGAAGGGCACCGTGTCGGCGAAGGCCGCCGCGCCAATGGTCGACAGGCCGCCGAGCTGCTCCTCGAGCTGGCGAAAGAAGGCCGTCTGCGCTTCGGGCGTCGGGTATCGCGCCGGCGGGAGCGCAATGCGCGTCGACAGCACGTTGGTCGGGTCGACCATGAGGTCGGCGCGATAAAGCGACATGAAGCTGCGCGTCATCAGCCCGGCGCCCGCCAGCAGCACGAGCGTGAACGCAAGCTCGACGGCGAGCAGGCTGGTGACGAGCCGTCTCGGCCGCGACCCGAGCGTGGCCGATCGTCCACCCGCCCGCAGGCCGTCCATGACATTGCTGCGTGCGAGTTGCACGGCGGGCCAGAGACCGGAGATGGCGGCGCTCACCACGCAGACGAGCACGACAAACAGGAACACGCGGCCGTCCATCGTCCACCGCAGCCAGTACGGGAAATTGATGCTCGCGAGCGTGTCGCTCAACAGACGCGTCGCGAGGATGGCGAGCACGACGCCCACCGCGCCGGCCAGCGCCGTGAGCAGCGCGCTCTCGACGAGCAACTGGCGCAGGACGCGCCAGCGCGTTGCCCCGTGCGCCAAGCGGACGGCGGTTTCCCGCGACCGAGCGAGCGCGCGCGCGAGCAGGAGGTTGGCGACGTTGACGCAGGCGATGAGGAGCACGAGGCCGACCGAGGCCATCAGCGCGATGAGGAACGGGTACATCGGGCGGATGTCGCCCGTGAACGGCGCCACCGTGACGGCCGTGGCGCGGCTGGGTTCGGGCAGGTCCTGGCCGAGCCGGAGGGCGATCGGCTCCAGCTCGGCGACCGCCTGGGTCGCCGTCCGGCCGGGGCCGAGCCGACCGACCACGTCGATCACCCGGGCGTTGCGGTCCTCGCCGTATCCGGGCATCGCCGACAGCGGCAACCACAGGTCGGCCACCATCGGGAACCGGAACCCTTCAGGCATGACACCGACGATGGTGACCGGAACGTCATTGACGGTGATCGAGCGGTCGAGAATCGATAGATCGCCGTTGAAGCGGCTGCGCCACACGGCATCTCCGAGCAGCGCCACCACCGGAGCGCCAGGACGATCGTCCTCCGGCAGGAACTCGCGACCCAGGATCGGGCGCTCGCCGAGGAGACCGAACGTGTCGGCGGACACGTAGGCGGCGGCCACCGGCTCGGGCGACCGGCCTCTTTCGCTGACCGTCGCCATCGTCGGGCTGAACGCGGCGATGCCGGCCAACGTCGAGGCCGAGCGCCACGCCTTGAGCTCGCGGGGTGATACGCGCACCGGGCGCTGCGACGCGTCGAGCACGCCGACCTGCACGATGCGATCCGGCTCGTCGACGGGAAGCCCCCGGGTCACGGCGTTCACGACCGTGAACCCCGTCGTGCTTACGCCGATGCCGCACGCGAGCGCCGCCACCGCAGCGATGGTGAACCGTCCGTTCCGCGCCAGCAGGCGGCCGGCGGAGCGGACGTCCTGCACCACGCTCTCGAGCCACGGCGCGATCCAGACGTCCCGCGCGTGGTCGCGGGTGAGCGGCAGGTTGCCCAACGAGCGCCGGGCCGCTCTCGCCGCCGCGGCCCGATCGAGTCCGCGAGACTCCAGCTCCCGCTGCTTCATCTCCAGGTGGAACTGCAACTCGTCGTCGAGCTCGCGTTCGCGACGGTCGCGTTGGAGCAGGTAACGCAGGCGCCGGAGCAGCCTGGTCATCAGGTCGCCTCGAGGACGCGGTGGATGGCGAAGATGATGCGGTCGAACTCGTCGCGCTTGTGCGCCAACTGTTGCTGGCCGGCCGCGGTCAGGGAATAGAACCGGGCGCGCCGGTTGTTCTCGGACGTGCCCCAGGCCGCCTCGACCCAGCCGTTCAGCAGAAGCCGCTGCAGGGCCGGATACAGCGAGCTCTCGCCGACCTGCAGCACGTCGTCGGAGACGGTCTTCAGGTGGCAGGCGATGCCGTAGCCGTGCTGTGATCCGACGGCAAGCGTCTGCAGGATCAGCAGGTCGAGGGTGCCGGGGAGGAGCTCAGGGCCGCTTTTTCTTCCCATCGTAAAACGATGGAAGTATGTCCGAACCGGATTGGTCGTGTCAAGACCGTCATCGTCGGCGCAGTCTCAACGGTGCCGTGAGTCTGCTGAAGTCCTGACCGGAACCACTGCTCAGGGAAGATCGCGAGCGGCCCTCCGCGGTCACCGGTCGACGACCGCGATGCCTTCGATCTCCAGCAGCGCGCCGTCCGCGAACAGCGACTGGATGCCGAGCAGCGTCGCCGCCGGCGCCGTCTCGTCCGGGAAGCCGTGGGCCTTGCGCGCCGCGTCGACCGCCGCGAAGTCGCCCCGGCTGTACTCCGGCATGTAGATGACGATCTTCAGCAGGTCCTCCGGGCCAGCGCCGGTCGCCTCCAGGCGCCGCCGCAGGTTGGCGAACACCTGGTCGGCCTGGCTCTCGAGCGGATCGCCAGGCTGTCCCACCTGCCCGGAGACCTGCACGACCTTGGGGCCCGTGGCGCGCGCCGTCACCACCTGCGTGAAGCCGGGGGCCGCATCGATGAACTCGCGCTCGACCGCGTTGCCGTTCACGCCCACCACCGCAACGCCGTCGATCTCGATGCGGTACTGCTCGGCCACCAGCGCCGGAATCCCGAGCAGCGTGCTCGCCGGCATGTCGGCCAGCACCAGTGCCGCCTCGCGACCCGCGCGGTACGCCGGCAGGTCCGTCTCGGGATCGAAGTCGACGATGTAGGTGGTGGCCTTGACCAGGTCGGCGAGCGAGGCGCCCGCCGCCTGCAGCCGCTGGGAGACGCGCTCCCATACGGCCGCGGTCTGATCCGCGAGGGTGTCGCCGGCACCGACGTGTCCGGCCACGTAGACCGTCCTCACACCGTGCGCCGTCACCGCCACCGCGCCGCTGAAGCCGTTCGACGGTGCGAAGCGCTCGATCTCCAGATTGACGCCCGGCTCGGCCACGACCGCGATCGCCTCGATTTCCACGCGCAGGGGCTCGGCGAAGAGCGCCCGGACGCCGATCATCGTGCTGGCCGGCCATTGATGCTCCTCGGGAAAGGTCGCCAGCCGCACCGCGGCGATCACCGGGTACTGCTCGGGCTGGAAGTCCTTGACGAAGATCCGGATCTTCACGACGTCGGCCGGCGTTGCGCCCGCCTGCGCCAGGCGCCGCAGCACCCCTGCGAACGCGGATTCGACATGCTCCCGCAGCGTGGCGCCCTGTCCCACCTGTCCGGAGACGAAGATCGTCTTCACCCCGTCGTTGGTCGTGGTCACGACCTGCGTGAAGCCGCCGGCGGGATCGATGTACTCGACCTGCGCCGCCGCTGCGAGCGGCAGCGCGCACGCGATGAGGCCGATGAGGGTGGAAAGCCGAAGTCTGCACGCCATGGTCGTTCCTCCACGGGCCGCGAAGGCGCGTCATTCGCGCCGGGCCTGGAGGGATGATACCGCGCACACTCCGGTCCACAATCAGCGAGAGGGCGGCGCGCCGGCAGACGGCCAATCGGCAGGCGGATCCACGGTGCGGCGCGGCGACCATCGAGACGGTGGGTTCGTGCTCGTCGAGCTTGTAGAACTACCGCCATAATCCGATGCGGCGCCGGCCGGCGGCGGCCCGTGGACACGGACGCGGGTGAAGCGATACGCTGGGGCGACGACGGGATGGCAGGAGTGTCTATGATGTCGATGACCGACCGGAACATGAGGCGTCGGGAGTTCCTGGCGAGCGGTTCGGCCGGGCTGGTTGCGGCGGCGTTCACGAGGACGGCGGCGTTCGCCGCGCGCCCCGCGCGGCAGGAGCTGAGCGAGCGGATCCAGGGCGTGCGGGCGATGACCTTCGACGTCTTCGGCACGGTGGTCGACTGGCGGACGAGCATCACCCGCGAGGGCGAAGCGGTCGGGCGCCGCAAGGGCATCGAGGCCGACTGGGCCGCGTTCGCCGACGACTGGCGGGGCGGATACGGCCCCGCGATGGGCCGCGTCCGGCGGGGCGAGCTGGGGTGGACGAAGATCGACGACCTGCACCGGATGATCCTCGACGAGCTGGTCCCGAAGTACGGGCTAGAGAGCCTGACCGAGGCGGAGCTCGACGAGCTGAACCGGGCCTGGCACCGCCTGACGCCGTGGCCGGACACCGTCGAGGGATTGACCCGGCTGCGCACCCGCTACGTGCTGGCGTCGCTGTCGAACGGCAACGTGGCCCTGCTCGTCAACATGGCGAAGAACGCCGGCATCCCCTGGGACGCGGTGCTGTCGGCGGAATTGGCGCGGCACTACAAGCCGGCCCCGGAGGCCTATCTGACCGCGGCGGATCTGCTGGGCCTGGAACCCGAGCAGGTCATGATGGTCGCGGCTCACAAGGGCGACCTCCGGGCGTCGGCCCGGCTCGGGTTCCGGACCGGCTACGTCCCCCGGCCGACCGAGTTCGGACCCGGCGTCGAGCGGGACCTGACGCCGGACCCCGACTTCGATCTCGTCGCCACCGACTTCAACGACATGGCAAGCCAGCTTGGTCTGTGACGGGGCGGCGAAATCGACCCGATGGAGCCCGCATCGAGCCATGGCCGAACATGAACCGCCTCGTGTCGAAGAGGGCGGCGGTGCGGTCGTGAACCGTCCGGTGGAGTCGTCGGGCATCGGCGCCCGGTGGATCCCCCGGGCGTTCATGGTCGCTGTCGCCGTCGGCATCGGGGGGCTGATGTACATCACCTCCCCCGCCGGGCGGTGGCTCGTCGACAATGACCTGCTGATATGGTTGCTCTCCGGGGTCGCGCTGGCCGTGTCGTGGTGGTTCCGGAATGTGGCGTGGCCGGACGACCCGCGCAAGACGCAGCGGAGCGACGAGCGCCGATGACGCATTCGCCGGCGCCTACTCGACGGTAGCGCCCGAACAGCTCGACCCGGCCCCCGCCGTGCATCCGAAGCAGTGCCGGTCGGTCACAATCGCGCGCGCCTCGAGCGCCGCCAGATCGAACTTCGCGATGTGCTGTGGCGCCCGGCGGCTCACCGGCAGTTCGAGCATCTGGTTGAAGTCGCAGTCGTACAGCGTACCGTCCCAGCCGACCGACAGCGTGTTGCGGCACATCACACCCGCCGCCGCCGCCGGATTGTAGGCGTCGACCAGCCGGTGCATGTAGGCGTCCAGATTGTCGGATTCGATCAGCCACTCCAGGAACCGGCTGATGGGCATATTGGTGATGGTATAGAGCGCGTCGAACCGGATTCGGTAGCGCCGGTCGAGCTCCTGCTTCCATTCCTGCTCGAGTGACGCGTGGCTCGGCGGCAGGTACGCCCCAACCGGATTCGTCACCAGGACCAGCCGCAACCCGGAGCGCCCGTCGCCGTAACCGGCGGCGTTCAGTCGATGCAACGCTTCGATCGACCGCGCGAACACCCCTTCGCCCCGCTGTGCGTCAGTGTTGAGCTGCCGGTAGTGCGGCAACGAGCAAACCACCTCCACCCGCTGCGCGGCGAGAAAGTCGACCAGATCCGCCTGCGACGGCAAGTTCAGCACCGTCAGGTTGCAGCGGTCGATCACGTGACGACCGAGGGCGCGGCACTGCTCTACCAGCCAGCGGAAGTTCGGGTTGAGCTCCGGCGCGCCGCCGGTGATGTCGACCGTCGGGATGGCGGTCCTCCGCAGCGCCTCGACGCACTGCGCCATCGTGTCGCGCGCCATCACCTCGCGCCGATCCGGCCCGGCGTCGACGTGGCAATGCCGGCAGGTCTGGTTGCACAGCTTCCCGACGTTGACCTGCAGGATGTCGATCCCGGTCGGGCGCAGCGGATGCAGTCCCCCCGCGTGGAGCGCGGCGGCAAACTCCCGCTCGAGCGGCAGGCGACGCAGCGCGGCAAGCTGTTCGCGGGGCGCGGCAAGCGGCGCCTGGCGCGCGGCGAGAGTCGGCAGCGTGATGGCCATGTGCGTGTCAGTGACCGTACACCGGAGCGAGGGACAGCCTGGCAGACACCCGCATCACATGCCGATGCGGCCCGCGTGGTTCCGCATTTGCACGCCGTGGACCAGGGACGCTCCCCCGCGGATGGCGGACGCGACATGAACCGCTTCGGTCATCTGGTCCACGTCGGCCCCCTTCTCCAGGGCGTCGCCGCTGTAGGCGTCGATGCAATAGGGGCACTGCACCGCGTGCGCGACGGCGAGCGCGATCAGCGACTTCTCGCGGGCTGACAGCGCGCCGTCCTCGAACACGGCGTTGTACCAGGCAAAAAACTTCTCCGCCAGTTCCGGACGGTTCTTGCCGATTTCCGGAAACCGTCCGAGATCCTCCGCATGGTAATACGTGTCGTGCATGGCTTCCGGCGTCCCCCCCTGCCAGGCCAAGTCTGCACTGGCAACCGTCCACCCCATCGTACCCCAAGCCGGCCGTGGCGCTGGCGAACCCGTTCGGCAACCCTCTGCTCCCGCCGATCAGCGTCAACCCGCCCACACCTGATTCAGGAGCGCCACCTTTTGAAATATCTCGTCCAGACGATCGCCCATCCTAGCGAGAACGCCACGATTCCCAGAAGCGTCGGCATGGCGCCAAGCAGTTCCTCGCCATTCAACGGAGGCTGGCCCTCTTGAATCCGCTGAAACAAGACGCCATAGAGGATGCGTAGAGTAATCAAGCTCGATGCGGTCCACAACATGGCGATGTTCCACTGCGGCGCCTTGGGGGATTTCATTAGAAGGAGCACTGGTGGAATTGCAAGCAGGAGGAAGATCACAAGGAAAAGAGCTATGGGATAGTCGAAGAACCAGCCTGAAAGGCCGGCCGCATGGAACAACAGAACAGGGATCGAACCGAGGATGTAGACCAATGACCAACCCTTTATGCCATTCACCGTGTTTCCTGCCATCTGAACCTCTCTTCATCAGTTGACGATCACGCTAGCGCCATTCCGGTCCCCACGCGGCGGACGTTGGTCATCGTGGACTCCCGGGACGCATACGCACGGCTCCCGTTTCCGTCTCCCGGTAGTCGAAGAAGTCCTGCGTCACCATCATCTGCAGCTCGCCGACCGCCGTCGTGATGCGCATTGTGTGTCTGCTTCCGTTTGGTGAGCGCGCGCCGACGAGAGAACCGCGGCGCATGGTTGACGAGAACGCAAGCGGCATGCCAACTGTCAGAAAACGTGTCAGGTCAGGGTCCGCTGGCTGTTTACGGGTCATGACCGGCGCTGGCCGGTACCATTGAGTATGGCCAGGGGCGGGCATCCCAAGGACCATCGCGTACATTCCATGCACATGTCGGCGACCTGATTCTGGCTCCGGAGCCGATTGCGGCAACGCACCGCGCACGTGAAGTGTCTCCTGGCGGTGGCATCCCGTTTGCGTAGCTCTCATCAACCGGAGCGTCACGGATCTTCCGTTGGCGTGCTCTCCGCCGGGGAAGGAGGATCGGGATGCAGATTGGTCGCATTGTCCAGCGTGGAATCGCGCTGATGGCGGTGATGGGGGTCGTCCTGAGGGGGGCCGCTGCCGTCGCGCAGTCTTTGCCAACCAGGGGACAGACGTTGCCGGCACTGCGATCGCTGCATCTCGCTCGCACCCCGGCCGAACCGTCTGGCGGGCGCATGGAGCGAAGCCCGCAAGGATGGGTACTCGGTCTGGATTTCGGAGCGATGGCTGTCTCCTTCGAGAGCGATCCGGGCGACGGAGCAGCACTGGTTGGCTTGCGGATCGGCTATGGCCTCGACAAGAACGTCACGTTGTACCTGGGCGGGGCGTACGCGGACATCGAGAGCCGCGGGCTCGAGGCATTCGACAATTTGACATTCGAGCATGTCGATCTCGGTGTGAGACTGCACCTGCCCGGTGGCCGCCGCCGGTGGGTCCCCTATGGCGATGTTGCGTTTACATTCTGGCCGGTGAGCGATTTCCTCAAGAATGGCGAACGGACTACCACCGACTTTACGAGCATGCCAACCTTCAGCGCCGGCGGCGGACTCGTCATCTACCTGTCCGAGGCGTGGGCCCTCGATGTGAACGTCAAGGCGGGCGAGGGTACGTTCAAGGACATCCCTGTGGGCAACATCGCGGCGGGCGGCACGAGCAGGCGCTTGGACACGCCGCTCGACCTCGACGCCACGTCGGCCCGTCTCAGCATCGGATTCTCGTGGTGGCCGTAGCCCCATCGTTCGACCACTCGATTGCGGCCCCGCTCCCGATCGGTGGAGAGCGGCAGCGGCTCGCTCATCTGGCGATCAGCAGTGTTACCCGAGGCGCCTGAGGCGGCGCGTGGTCGCGGTGCATGGGGACGCAACAGGCCGGGTGATGCAAGAGGATGTCCTGCTTGCCGTCCCGGTTGAGGTCCACCAGCCACGCATATTCCCCGTCACTGGGGACGGCGACCGCCACCTTGTGAGATCGGCCGGCGAACAGGTCCGGCCCCTGTATGCCGACAAAGACGTCCAGTGCGCCGTCGGTCCCGATCAGCAGGTCCGAGCGGCCGTTGCCGGTCACATCCCCGATGAGCAATGTCCTGTTGAACGCGCGCGGCCAACGCGCGTCAGTCTGTCGGCTCGCGTGGGTCCCCCCTCGAAGCACGATGTCCAGCGGCACCCATCCCGGCTCGCGATGGCTGGGCGCGCCGTCCAACGCGATTCTGCGCGCGGCGCCGGGTGCATCGGGATAGCGGCCCCCGTCCAGGCGGTAGAACTCGAGATCGAGCCAGATGTCATCACCCATGAACCCCTTGATGCTCTTCCAGAGGCTGCTCTCGAGGAATCGTACTCCGATGGTCGTGAACATCAGATCGACCTGGCCGTCGCCATCGAAGTCGTGCCGGTCCATCCCGAGCTGAATGCTGTCGTCCGACTGGAACGCGATGTCGGCGTCCGGCGCCCACACGGTGCCGCCACCGGGCGCTGGCGTTCCCGCATGCACCTCGTAGCGCGATCGCTTGCTGGAGATGTTCTCGCCTTCCAGCGAGACGACCACCAACTCGGGGGCGCCGTCGCCGTTCAGGTCGGTCATCGAGTGCAACACCCGCCCCCGCATGTCTCCGGTGGCGAGCGAGGAGATCTGGTCCGAGTCGAATGCCACCTCGGTCGTGAAGGTCGCGCCAACTGGCGCAAACAGCCCGCGCTCTCCCTGCGTATGCACCTCGAAATGGTCCTCGTTCCAGAACACCAGGTCGCCGCGGCCGTCTCCGTCGTGGTCCACCTCGTGGACCCGGCTCTGGCTCCAGGGGTCGTATCGGTATCCGTCGGCCCCGTAGATGCGACCCATCTCGGTGGGGGGGCCGATCTTCACCGGATCGGCGAACGTGCCGTCGCTCATCTGGATGAACACCCGGAAGCCATCGACGTCCGGTACGACCAGGTCGTCGCGGTCGTCGTCGTTCACGTCCCGGGTGACGTCCACGTGGGGGATGTCGCCTCGGGGAGGGGGTTGGAAGGTGGAGGTCACCGGCGCCAGCGCGCGTTCGATCGATGATTCGGGATCGAACCAGTTCAGGCGTCCGGGTTCGTAGGTCAGCAACCGATCGCGTCCGCCGATGTTGGCCACGTCGACCCACGCCACGCGGGGACCGAGCGTGGCGTCGAGCCTCGGCGCCCAGGCGCCGTCGCCGAACGCGTAGATGCGCAGGCGCCGGTCGTCGTTCTCGTCGACGTGCACGACGGCCAGCTCCGCCATCGCGCCGCCGAGCAGGAATCCCGTCAGGACGGTCCGGCGTTCCGCTGAGCCGGTGACGACCTCGTACGTTTCGAACGTGACCGGCTCGGCGGCCTGCTCAGCCCCACGGACGTCGCCGGCGTACGTTGCGCAGCCCACCAGGACTGCTCCAAGCGCCAGTGTGGAGAACCGGCCGCGGCGATGGCGCCGCGTCGGATCGGTTGCCGAACCGGGTCTTGCTGCACAGGTCATCGTTAATCTCCCCGTTGTGTGGCGCGGTCTACCCCGTGTGGTTCCTCCTGCGCGATCCGTGCCACGTCGTGTGAATGACCGTAAGTTGTTGTTGACATTTAGATTAGAGAAGATTCGCGCACTGACTGTTTGGCGAGGGGCACGGTCGACATGTACATTCCAGGTACGCCATGAATGCACTTCGTGTATGACATGCTTCGAAAATTCCGTCGGCATGGAGCAGCATGGCCGCCCTCGACCGGGAGTGAGCGCCATCGGGTTCAGCGAGTCGCTGCATGATCACGGCAGGGCAGTCGCGGGTACCCAGGGAACGGGACATCGACAGGAGACTGTCCCCGCACCGTCCTGTCAGGCCGGGAGACTTACCTTGACAAGGCCGGAGATCTTGAAGACAGTTCGGATCGACATGAGCAAATATCAGCGTGGAGCCGTCGTCGCACTGGCCGCCGTCGCCGCGGCTCTGACCGCAGTCGCTCAGGGACAGTCGCCCGAGCCCGGGAGTCGCTTCGCGGCCGAGGACTGGCCACTGACCGGAGGTGACTGGACGAGTTCGCGCTACTCGACGCTGGACCAGATCTCCACTGACACGATCGACAGGCTGGGCGGCGCCTGGGTCACCCGGCTCGACGGCGGCGGGTCGTCACGCTCGACGCCCGTGGTGAAGGACGGCGTGCTCTATCTGACGGCGGGCGCCAGCGTGCTGGCCGTCGATGGCGCCACCGGCGAGACGCGCTGGCGCTGGCAGGCCGAAGACGCCGAGTCGCAGATGGCGCCGTCGTGGCAGGGCGTCGGACTGAACGACGACCTCGTGTTCGTCGGCCTGCGGAGTGTGCAGGTGGCGGCGCTCCGGCAGGACACCGGCGAGCTGGTCTG
Source organism: Vicinamibacterales bacterium (assembly GCA_965220695.1). Lineage (GTDB taxonomy): Bacteria > Acidobacteriota > Vicinamibacteria > Vicinamibacterales > UBA8438 > UBA9620. Next base: position 4,743,370 of record OZ244838.1, read on the forward strand.
GGCGACGACGGTCGGGAGCACTCCGGCGATGGCGGGTGAGACGGTCACCACGGCGCCCATCCATGCCGCCGGCAAGGTGTTCGTGGGCGTGGCCAACGGCGACAGCGGGGGGCAGGGACGGATCGTGGCGGTCGACGCGGCGACCGGCGAACTGGCCTGGACCTTCTTCGTCATCCCGCGTCCGGGCGAGTTCGGCCACGACACCTGGCCGCAGGACTCCGACATCTGGGAGGTCGGGGGCGGTGGCGTCTGGCTGGTGGGGACGGTCGATCCGGAGCTGGGGCTGGTCTACTTCGCGACCGGCAATCCGGTGCCGATGTTCGGCGGCGAGATCCGGGAGGGCGACAATCTCTTCTCGGCCGCGGTGCTGGCGCTCGACATGGAAACCGGCGAGCGCCGCTGGCACTTCCAGGTGGTGCGGCACGACATCTGGGACGCCGACATCGCCACGCCTATGCTGCTCTACGACGTGGAGATGGACGGCCGGATGCGCAAGGGCGTGGCCGCCATCCGCGCCGACGGGTACCTGTTCCTGTTCGACCGGGAAACCGGCGAGCCGCTGATCCCGATCGAGCAGCGGCCGGTGCCCCAGGACCCGGGCCAGCGCACCGCCGACACCCAGCCGTTCCCGGTGGGCGCCGAGCGCATCATTCCCGACTGCTCGTTCTGGCGCGATCGGGTGCCGCCGCCGTTCGAGTTGAGTTGCAGTTTCTTCACCCCGCCCACGGTCGACCAGCAGCACGTGGTGGCGCTCGGCTCGCCGATTCCGATGGTGCGGGTGACGCCGATGTCGTTCAGCCCGCAGACCGGTCTGATCTACGCCCAGGGCCGTGGTCACGTGGGACTCGCCAAACGATTCGAGGATCCGTGGATCTCGGACAACCGCCCGGGCGGCTATCTGCGGCTCGGTCTTCCCGAGTCGACCGGGGCGCTGGCCGCCGTCGACCCGCGCACCAACACCGTGACCTGGAAGCAGGAGCTGGCGGGCGGGCGGCTGGCCACGAGCGGTCCGATGTCAACCGCCGGCGGGCTGGTGTTCTGGGGCTCGGCCGACGGTCAGCTCGACGCCTATGACGCCAGCACCGGCGAGCGGCTGTGGGCGTTTCAGGCCACCCCGGCCGGGGCGCGGATGCGACCGGGACCGGTGTCCACCTACGCGATCGACGGGCGGCAGTACCTGGCGCTGGCGATGGGGAGCGAGCTCTGGGCGTTCGCGCTCGACGGTGAGATACCGCCACGTGACGAACCAGTGGCCGACCCACCCGACCTGGTCCGGTGGACGGGCCCGGCGCCGACCGAGACCGATGAGATTCAGACCGGCACCGTGCGCGAGAATCCGTACTGGTCGCTGGGCGGCAGCCGCAGCGCGATCGACGAGCATGCGTTCAACCCGCAACGGATCCAGGTGAGCGCCGGCACGCGGGTGCGGTTCGTCAACAACGGCACGCTGGAGCACACCGTCGAGGCGCAGGACGGGAGCTGGACCACCGGCGGCATCGAACCGGGGCTGTTCGAGTACGTCGCCTTCGATGCGCCCGGGACGTTCCGGTTCCACTGTACCGACCACCCCTGGGCGCTGGGCGAGATCGCGGTCGTGCCGTGAGGCGAAGGCGACGCACCAGCGCGTTCCCGAATTCGTGATCCGGCCCCGTCTGTGCGTGTCTCCGTTGGAGTCTCGATCGCGAAGGCAGGCTTGCACAGCGCGGCGTTGCAGATCATGACGCCAGCCCGCTAGCAGTCCGTGGTGAAACCCCGCGTTGCACCGAGATCGGCGCTGCATCCCGCGTGGACTTGACAGGTATATACCTTTTAAGGTATAGTCTCGCATGCGTTGGACAGTGCATTCGCTGAACGCCAGCGATGGGACGACGCCATCACGGAGGAGGGAACGTCTAAGGACACAACTGTCAGCGGGCCTGTTCTGCCGGCCCTGAAGCGGCGCCGGAATGCGGATCAGGCTGCGCGTATCGCAACCAAGCGCCACCTTCTTGAATTTATCCAAGCGCTTGAGACGCGGCGGGCCGAGCGGGGTATCTCCCGGTCGGCTATCGCACGGGCATTGGGCGTGAAACAGCCGACGATTTCACGGTTGTTCTCAGGACACATTCAGAACATTGAATTGAGGACGATGGTGCGGGTTGCGGAAGTGTTGGACTCGGATTTGGAGCTTTCGATCAGGCCGCGATAGGAAGAGTGCGCGACCGATTCGTTGAGCCTTCAGTCCTATTCCTCGGTCGGGCTGCTAGGGGATATTCCCGTTGTCAGTCGGGAACATGATGACACCAGAGCGCGTGCCTCCCACCTGAATGGCCGGCTGGTCTGATGCATCGTCCGGCGGCCTGTAGGTCACCCGGTACTGATTGCTGACCAGCTTGTGTTTCCGGGCGAGGTCCTCGGCGAGCTCTGGCAACAGCGTGCGGTAGCGGTTGGCGGCGAGTATTCCCTCGTACGTGCCTCGGGTCGCGACGGCGATGTCGGATCCCCACTGTTCCTGGGCTCGACCATCGCGCCCCACAGCGTAAGGGTTCCTGAACAGCGCAGTGTGAACGACCGCGGCGTTCTCATACAGACGGTCCATCATTGGCTGGAGCGTTTGTACGTGCTCGGCTCGGTCGCTCCCCTCGGCCCCGCCGACTGCGACCATCAGGATGACAGGAAGGTACTGACGGTCGTCATCTTCGTGCATTCGCTCGGCTTCTTCGTACAGCGCATCGTAAAAAGCGGCCGCGCCGCCTTCGGGAGCGAGCACGCCGATCGCGTCGGTGAGCACTTCGCGGTCGGTGGTATGCCGTGCACGGAACTGCGGGCGTCCCCCAATGGTCGCGATCGCCACCTCGATGTCCGCTGGGAGCGCCTCCAGGAAGAGCCGCAGTCCCTCGCGCATGTCCGGCAAAGCCGCCTTGCTCTCTGTCGCGTTGTCGACGAACACCGTCACGCGCAGCGGCCAGTTGATCAGTTCCAGTTCGAGGATCTCGCAAGCCATGCCGTCCCACTGCACGACGACTTCCTCGGGCGTCATGTCGGTGACCGGCGTACCGTTGATGTCGGTGAAGGCGATATAGAGCGAGTGGTCCTGGGCCGACGCCACCTGGCTCGTGCCCCACGGCGCACTGCCCGTGACGAGGCCGACCGCGACCACTGAAGCGACAAGAAACCGACGGGGCGTCTGTGTGGTCATGTCACGATTCTCCAGCCGGGCTGGTCTTGCGCGGGGTTCCGGCGGCAGGCTCGAAGAACAGGTCCCGCGCCTTCAATGCCCTGTGCGCAGGCCGACCTCCGCCACCGCTACACGCGCCCCTTCACGCCCCGCACCAACGGCAAAGCCGATTGCTTCATCCAGACCGCCCTGCGTGAGTGGGCCTACGCCTACTTCTACCACACCTCCGCCGCTCGATGATCAGGAGGGATGCCGCGAAGGCGAGGGCCGCGCAAGCGTATACACTGGGGCTCGCCATGACCGGAGATCATCGAATTCCGGCAGACGCCGAACGAAACGCCATTGGGCAGGCGGTCGTGCTCCTCGCGGCCTGTCTGCTCCTGGTGATCGCGATCAGCCCGCTCCAGGTGGTCTTTCCCCGGACGGGTCTCGTGCTGACCCAGCTCGGGGCCATCCTGCTCCCGGCCCTTCTCTTCCTCCGGCGGAAGCATCCGGACCTTCGGAACGCGTTGCGCTGGAGGCCGATTTCCGCCGTTCAGGGCGCGCTCGCCCTCGGCATCGGGCTGACCGGGTGGGGCGTCGCGGTCCTGCTGGTCGAGCTGGTGTCCCTCGCGCTGGGTCCCCCGCCGGCGGTCGAGGGGTTGCAGGCAACGTCGGCCGCCGACTGGCTGATGGTGGTGGCGGTGGCCGCGGTGCTGCCCGCGCTCTGCGAGGAGACGCTGTTCCGCGGCTGTCTGCAGGGCGTCTTCGAGCGCCGCGGTGCGGTCCCCGGGGTGCTGCTCAGCGGGGTGCTCTTCGGCGCCTTCCACATCGTCCCCCACAGCATGCTGGCCACGGCGTTCCTGGGCATCGTCCTCGGCACGCTCGTGGTGCGCACCGGCTCGATCCAGGCCGGCATGCTGGCGCACTTCGGCAACAACTTCATGGCGGTGACCGTCGGTTACGTGCTGACCGAGCCGTCCGAGGCCGTGACGGCGAGCCTGCTGATCGGGCTGGCGGTCGGGTTCGGACTGCTGAGCATGGTGTTCTGGCGCCGCACCGGTGCGGCCACGCCCGAACCCTCGCCGCTCTCGGCCCTGCCGGCCGGCGTGACCCTGTCGCTGGACTGGTGGCTGAAGGCGGCGGCGTTCGTCGCAGGCACCGTCGTTCTCCTGGTCACGACCGTCGTGGTGCAACAGTTCTTCAGGGGCGGGCAATGATGGCGTTCGCGGTCGAGACCGGCGCCTCGTTCACCGCGGGGCGGCCGGAAACGCCGTTCGCGGGTGCCGGGAACGATATCCGAAATGGGAAAAGAAGAGTCAATCGACGCGGACTATCTGGCCCCAGCGAAATACGACCGATACTACGGTGCGTACGCTACGCTTCCAGATTGGTTTCCGGCTGAACTCGCCTCCCGTGGAAGCGTCCTCGAGCTCGCCTGTGGAACCGGCCGAATAGCGATCCCCCTGGCGGAGCACGGCCTTGATGTCGCCGGGATCGACTATTCGGAGCCGATGCTCAGCGTCGCCAGGTCGAAGGCCGAACGCAGACAGGTGCAGGTCGACTGGATTCTCGACGATATGCGCCGCTTTGACACCGGTAGGCGATATGGGTCGATCCTGCTACTTCACAACGCACTCTGGCACCTGCACGACCTGTCGGATTTCGAGGCGTGCATGCGGTGCGTGAGGCGTCATCTGGCTCCAGGTGGGTACTTCATGCTGGACGTCCTTGTCCCGGGCCTGGAGATTCTCAATCGTAACCCGGGCAGACGGTATCCATTCTCTCGATACACAGACGATGACACGGGGCAAGAGGTGCAAGTCACCGAGTCCTATAGATACGAAGCAGACACGCAGATCGCACGCCTGGTGCACTACAGAGGGGACTCTGACGAGATCGTTGGCGGTCTGAATCTCAGGATGTATTTCCCGAAAGAGCTGGATGCCCTGCTTGAGTGCAACGGGTTCAGGATCAATGAGAAGTTCGGAAACTGGGACCGGGACGCCTTTGCGTCGGACCCCCGGCATCAGCTTTGCCTCTGCACCACGACGGAGAACGGCTGATGTGTCATTCCACCACGGGTTGCTACAGATCCCTCCCCATCCGATCCACCGCCATGCGATGGTCGTTGGGGAGCGCCACGTCCGTTCGTTCAAGACCGTCGTAACCGAGGTCCACGTAGAACTGCTCCGCGTTGAATGAAGTCGACGACCCGATCGTCAACGTCCGGCAGACCGAGCGGTCTGCAACGGCGAGTACTCGTTGTGCGGCTCCTCGGTGAACGGTGCGCACCCCGATCGTGGAAGCCCGGATCGCGGCCGGCGCGGAACGGCCACTTCGAGTTGGCGCTCAAGCTGATGAAGGCCGGCGCCGACCCGGCCAAGGTTCACCGGAAGCTGCTCAAGCGCATGAAGGCGTCGGCGGGACTGAACGTATCAGAGGCGACCGACGGCTCCTGACGTCGGCGCCGAACGCGGGTTGACCGCCGCCCCGCCGGCAGCCCCGCTCATTCCGGCGCGACATTCGATCCGCCAGCGTCTCCGCCCCCCTCGGCGCGCTGCTCCAGGTCGGCCAGAATCTCCTCCATCTGGCCGAGGGCGGAACGCAGGTCGTCGGCGATCTCGCGCGCGAGCACGTGGGGCTCGGGCAGGTCGGCGGAATCCTCGAGGCTCTCGTCGCGCAGCCAGAATAGGTCGAGGCTTACCTTGTCGCGGCTGACGATGTCGTCGTAGGCGTAGGGCCGCCAGCGCCCCTCCGGCTTCTGTTCCGACCACCTCGGCTCGCGGGTATGGCGGGCGCCCGGCCGGTAGCAGGCCACGAACTCGTCGAGGTCGGCACGCGTCATGCGGCGGGTCTTCAGCGTGAAGTGCTTGTTCGTACGGAGATCGTAGACCCAGACCCTCCGGGTCCACGGCTCCTTCGCACCGGGCCTGCGGTCGAAGAAGAGCACGTTCGACTTCACGCCCTGCGCATAGAAGATGCCCGTCGGCAGGCGCAGCAGCGTGTGCACCTCGCACTCCCGCAGGAGGTTCCGGCGCACCGTCTCGCCGGCGCCGCCCTCGAACAGGACGTTGTCGGGCACGACGACTGCGGCCCGGCCGTGGATCGCCAGCAGCGACTTCACGTGCTGCACGAAGTTGAGCTGCTTGTTCGAGGTGGTGGTCCAGAAGTCCGGACGGTTGTAGGTCAACGACTGCCGGCCGCTCTCCCCTTCCGCGTTCACGACCGTGATCGACGACTTCTTGCCGAAGGGCGGGTTGGTGATGACCACATCGGCCAACGTACGCGGCGTGTCCCGCAACGCGTCGTCGGTCGCTATCGGGGGCTCGCGCCGGTCGCCGCCGTCCGGGCCGATGCCGTGTAGATAGAGGTTCATGCCGCACAGCCGCGCCACGTTGGGAACCAGCTCGACGCCGCGGAGCGCGTCGAAGCGGAGGTGGCGCTTCTCGTCTCGGTCGAGGTCGCCCTGGCGCTCGAGGTACTCGTGCGCGGCGAGCAGGAAACCGCCCGTGCCGCAGGCCGGATCGACGACGACCTCGCCGGGCCGCGGCTGCACGCAGTCGACGATGGTCTGGATGACCGCCCGAGGTGTGAAGTACTGCCCCGCGCCCCCCTTTACGTCCTGCGCGTTCTTCTCCAGCAGCCCCTCGTAGGCGTCGCCCTTCACATCGGCGGTCATCGCCGACCAGTCCTCTCGGCCGATCAGCTCGACGATCAGCCGGCGCAGCTTGGCGGGGTCCTGAATCCGGTTCTGCGCCTTCTCGAAGATCAGGCCGAGCATGCCGCCCTGAGTCCCCAGAACGCGCAACGTCTCGCGGTAGTGCCGATCCAGCTCCGCACCTTCCATCGTCGGCGACGCCAGGTTCGCCCAGCGGTGGCCGGCCGGAATCGGCTGCCCCTCGCCGGTCAGCCGCTCGCGCTCGTCGGCCATCTTCAGGAACAGCAGGAAGGTGAGCTGCTCCAGGTAATCCTGGTAGGACAGCCCGTCGTCCCGCAGGACGTGGCAGTACGACCAGAGCTTCTGGACGATGCGGTTGGCGGCGTTGCTCATGGGGCGAGACAGTATTGGTAATGATATCATGCACGGATGGCGCGGGTCGCTGACATCCTCCGGAAGGCCCGGGAGAGTCCGACGACCGTCCGCTTCCGGGATCTCGTCAGGGTGTGCGATGCCTACTTCGGATCGCCACGGCAGGCGGGCACGAGCCATCGCGTGTATCGCACGCCGTGACCGGGCGACCCCCGGGTGAACGTCCAGGACCACAACGGGATGGCAAAGGCATATCAGGTGCGTCAGGTTCTCCGAGCGATCGAGAAGCTGGAGGCGCAGCATGACTGATCACTACACGTATCGCGTGACTTGGTCGCCGGATGACGGCGAGTACGCAGGGCTCTGCGCGGAATTTCCGTCGCTCAGTTGGCTGGCCGCAACGGCCGAAGAAGCGTTCTCCGGGATTCGCGCGCTCGTGCACGAGGTGCTTTCGGACATGCACGCCAACGCGGAAACCCCGCCGGCGCCGCTCGCGGACCGCGCGTATAGCGGAAAGTTCCTCGTCCGCGTTCCGCCGGAGACTCACCGCGCCCTCGTGCTGCGAGCGGCAGAGGAGGGCGTGAGCCTCAACCGGCTCGTGAGCGCCCGCCTGGCGGATTGACGGCTCGCTGTTCCGATCTGCGAGGACACTGACATGCCGCTACACGATATCGATGCCACCGGCGTCGAGACCCACCCACGCGGGATGGGTGAAGCGCCCGACCTGTCGCAGACCGTCGCCGTGGCCGAGCTCGAGAACCTGCTCGGCGTCTCCTGCAAGCGCGACGATGCGGACGGCGCGCGGCGTCCGGGATGGCCTCGCTTAGCCGCGCTGGCCGCGGAGGCCTACCACCGGGACCTGCTGAGCAAAGGGCAGCTCGCGCGGTTGTTGCGCCACGATCGCGTCGAGTTGCGAAAGATGCTGGACGCAGCCGACATCGATGATCCGACCGGCACCAAGTGCCGGCCGCACGAAGCCGACGGCACAGACCGTGGGTGAGGACTCAACAGATGGCTCTTGAATGGCGCAGGGACCTGAAAGTCGAAAGATTCGAGGAATTTGAAGAATGGATTCACGCCAATGGCCTGGTCCACTCTGACGTGTTATATAGAGGCCAGCGAGAAGCAGCTTGGCGACTCGAGAGCACACTCGATCGGCATAGAAGCAGGTCATTCGGGGCACAGGCTCTTTCACGACCGTGCCCTGTTACTGACTACGCAGCCGCGGCCAGAAACCTGCAGGCAATTGTAGAGACATACACGGACCGGGTCTTCGGCGATATCGCAACAGGCGGCGACTCCTTCCCGATGCCCTCCGAGTCGACGTCCGCTACCGATCCCTTGCCCTTCAAATACGCAGTATATCTTCGGCATCACGGATTTCCATCACCACTGCTCGACTGGTCTTTATCACCGTACGTAGCGGCATATTTTGCTTTCAACGACGCCACCGGTGGGATAGAAGCCGATGACGACCAATCGCGGATTGCAGTCCACGTAATGCGGCCGCCGCGGCGTCCTTACAAGAACTGCGTTTCCGGCCGTCACGTATTGATTGGCCAAGAAGATGGGATCCGCTACTGGCCAAATGCCGTCAAGGGAGAAGCCAGACATTACGACCAGCAGTCGAGGTACACAACAGCCCTGCGCTATATTTCATACAATGGGAACGAGACTGGCACCTACTGTTACGACTCTCATGAATACATACTGTGCAACTTCCCACAAGACGTCGCAACCGGCACGAACGAGATGAGTTTAGAGAACGCCATAGGTAATGCGATTTCGTGGAAGATTTCCATCCCAAAGCACAATCGTGATGATGTACTCAAGCGATTGGACAAGATGAACATAAACGCATATACGATGTTCCGAACAGAAGACGCGCTTGTACAGACTTACGGCGCGCGAGAACTCCGCCAGATGTAGTCCGCAAACAGCGGTCATGTGTAGACCGGTTGGCAGATGGAGTTTTCACGGCTGATTACGAGACACGACGGCTCTTTCTCATTCGCCACCGCCGCTGAAGAGGTGTTGCCTTGTAGTGTCATTCGGTTTCCGATCCGCGAGCGCGCCGCCGAGGGCTCGTTTCAGCACAACCCGATGCAGTGTCGCTATGCGTTTATTGGCCCGAGTTACTTCATCAGCCGTGATTCCGCCGTCTTTGACCACCTTGCAAAACACACCCCGTAGGCGAATTTGTTCCGCCAAAGGAGGCAGAGGCAACACGCATGTCGCCACATCTCCTTGGTTGACTTTGTATATTCCCGCTGTTGTCTTGGCTTTTCGCTCGATTTGGTCGCGAACACCCCGAGAATTCCATACTGCCACAAAGAACCGTCGATCTACTCGTTCGCACAGGCGCATGCGAATCAGGGTGTCGGGAAACGCCACGGGCCCGGAAGGGTCCCGCACAAGCCCTCCCAGCCCGAGCAAATGTACCGAGCCATTTCCACGCGAGACAAGAATGTCATTCTTCCGGACGAGAAATGGCTCAGCTTGAGGCGCAGTCCAAGCACCAATCTTGCATTCGCTTAGTTTTATGAGACCATCCCGTAGCGCTGTCAGCCTCAGAACCGGAATGCCCTGTTCGGCGGTCTTGACTGACCGCCCGTTCGCAAGCCTCTCGGATAGGACCTGATCGATGGTTGCCCAGCACCACCCCTCGGGCAGTGAGGGTAGCTCGGTGGTGTCTGGTGCGCTCGGCTCCTTGTACTTCGCCTTCCAATTGTCGTTCGTCGGCGCCTTCCCCGCCGCCTTCATCCTCGCCAGTTGCCCTTCCTCCCACCGCCGGCGCCGTTCGACCAGGATCCGCTTCAGTAGCACGGAGGCAGGCTCGTAGTCACGGCCTTCAGCGCGGGCGAGCTCGGCCTCGGTTGGAACGAGCCGACCCTCTACCGCGGCCTTCAGGATCGAGGCGCGGTACCGTTTCAGGTTCCGTTGTACTCGCTCCAGCGTCGCGTTGACGTGATTGAGGCGCGTGAAATACGAATGGATGGTTCCGACGATGCGTTGCTGTTCATCGAGCGGCGGCAGGTGAATCGCCCATCCGGAGAGAGTCCTGGCGCCCAGGTGGTGTATGCCCACGCCCCGGGCGGCTCGAGCAAAGGCGCCGGTGAGCGCATCCGTGTAGAACTGCAGATGCAGGAACGGCACAAGCGCCTCGGGCGCTCGCACGCGGATCAGCGTGTTCTGAAAGCAGCAGTCCGGGACCTCTTCGTTCCAGACTGCCGGTTTGCCAACCTCGGATGCGCTTCCTGAGGCTTCGGACAACAGCAGATCCCCGCGCCGAAGAGCGTAGGTCTTGAACTCCTCCGGCGTGAAGTCCATCTCCTTCACGTCGTGCAGGCTGACTCCGTTCCATGTGACGTTGGCGGCGCGCATGTACGGCCGCATGTTGGGGCCGACGGCCCGTTTCGGCGAGCGCTGGCGGCCGAGACGGACCTCGGCGATCTCCGACAGCCGGACCTTCTTCCAGTGGGTCGTGCTCACGCCGCCAGCACCTCGTTCAGCTCGTGCAGCGGCGGCTCGGACCCCTCGCCGAACCTCTGTGCCGCGCGACCGCAGCCTCCTCCTTCGGGGAACGGCACGTGCGCGCGACCACTGCCCGTGAGGTTCGCATTGGTCATGCGGGAAATCCTGCTGCAGGAGTCAGGCCGCGGCAAGCGCGCTGTCGGGATTCAGGCGGCCGAGTGGTCAAGCCGTTGTCGTCCAGGCCCAGGAGTGAGAGGATCGAGTCATGCCAACCACGCCGGTCTCGGCATTGCTCAAGCTTCCCGCCTCGGAACGGGCCGCAATTGCGATGGCGTTGTGGGACAGTCTCACCGACGCCGAGCGTGATGCGGAGCTCGTCCTGACCCCGGAGCTGGAGCTGGAGTTGGACCGGCGCTGGGCGGCGCATCTCGAAGACCCCGCCTCGGCAATTCCCTGGAGCGAGGTACGTCGTCAGCTTCTGGGTGGCCGGTGACACGGTCTGTCCAGTTTCGGGCCGAAGCCGCGGCTGAGGCGTCGAATGCGCGCCGTTGGTACGAGAGTCGACGTCGCGGTCTCGGAACCGAGTTCGCAGAAGCCGTGGAGCACACGGTGTCGCGAATTGCAGAAAATCCGGCAACGTTCCCCATGGTACAGGGGGCAATTCGGCGAGCGGTGCTCCGGCGCTTTCCGTACGCCGTCTATTTTCGACCCGTTGGCGACATGGTCGTCGTGCTTGCCGTGCACGGCCGGCAACATCCTGAGCGCTGGCAGTCTCGTGCATAGTAGTGATATCCGCGTTCCTCACGCCGCCAAGACCTCGTTCAGCTCATCCAGGAGCGGCCCGAGCCGCTCGCCGAACACCTGCGCCGCGCGGCCACGGCCGCCCTCCCGCGCGAACGGGGCGTAGTCGAGATCTTCGACCGTCATCTCCGCGCTGGCCGCGATGTGGTCGCGGATCATCTCCAGCCAGCGGACCTGCTCGGGCGCAAAGTCGCGGCCCGCGGTGCGCTGCTGCGCGGTCCATTGCTCGAACCGCTCGCGGACCCGCTCGTCGAACGGCGCCAACTCTGCGTCCCGGTGCATCGCGAACCGCACGAGGGACACGAGGTCCGCGAGCAGCCGCGTCGACGACGCGCCCCGCACCCGGTCCCTGTCGAGCGTCTCGTAGGCGCGCCAGAGCCTCACTGGCGTCCAGGCCCGAGGGGGCGCCTCGATCGCGTGGGCCAGCGCCTTGAGGTCGCCGAAGCGGAGACGCCTCGCGTACGGCTGTGCGTAGAAGCACTGGAGGGCGTCGATGTCATCCTTGTTGTCCGCGATGAACCGCTCGAACGAGGCGACCAGCGACTTCGCTTTCCGCTTCGCCTCCTCGCTCGCGCCCGCCTCCGTCAGCTCGTCCACGGAGATGTCGTCGATGATCTGCTCCATCTGACGCTTGATGTCCTGCAGGAGCTGGCGCAACGCGGGTCTGGTGGCGATCGGCTCGACGGCCCGCCTGAGGAGCGTCACCGCGGCCTGCTTCACCTGCTGATCGGTCGGGTCCTCGCCGGCGGGCACATCGAAGCTTGAGCGGGCCTCGGCGATCTGCCGGTCGGGATCGAGACCGTCGACGATGGCGTGGCTGATGGCCCCGATGCCGGGGCCGCCGGACGCCTCGGCGATACGCCGGTGCTCTTCCGGCCCGCATTGCCGGTCGAGGCGGGCCAGGCGCCCGGCGAGTGACGACAGCATGGCCGGATCGGTGCCGCCCATGGCGACGTGCTCGAGCAGGGCCTTGAACGAGACCGTCTTCTTCCGCTCCAGCGGTTGCGTGTCGGCGAGCGGGAGGTCGGACACCCCGACACAGTCGACGATGACGAAATGGGTCTTGGATCTCGCGTCGGGCGTGACCGCCTGCAGTTCATGCGCGTCGATGACGCGGACGCCGCGGCCCTTCATTTGCTCGAAGAGCACGCGGCTCTTGACCGCCCGCATGAACATGACGATCTCGATCGGCTTGATGTCGGCGCCGGTGCTGATCATGTCCACGGTCACGGCGATGCGCGGCTCGAAGCTGTTGCGGAACGCCTGGATGAGGTCGCGCGGCTGGGCGGCGGTCACCTTGTAGGTGATCTTCTGGCAGAAGTCGTTTCCGCGGCCGAACTCGTCGCGGACGATTTCCACGATGTCCTCGGCGTGACTGTCGTCCTTGGCGAAAACGAGCGTCTTCGGCACCTCGGTCCGGCCGGGGAAGATCTCGGTGGACAGGCGGTCGCGTAAGGTCCGGACGACGGTGCGGATCTGGTCGCGCGCGACGACGCCCCTATCCAGCTCGGCCGCGTCGTAGGTGATGTCCTCGTCGGGCCGTTCCCAGCGTCGCGCGCGTGTCTGCCGGTCGCGGTACTCGACCATCGTGTCGGGCGTCGCCTCTATGGTGGCTCCCTGCGCGGTGATCCGGGTGCGGATGTTGTAGACGTCGAAATCGACGTTCACCCCGTCGGCGACCGCGCGCTCGTGGTCGTACTCCATGACCAGGTTCCTGTTGAAGAACCCGAAAGTCTGCTTGGAAGGCGTCGCGGTGAGCCCGATAAGAAACGCGTCGAAGTACTCCAGCACCTGCCGCCAGACGGTATAGATGGAGCGGTGGCACTCGTCGATGACGATGACGTCGAAGTACTCCGGCGGGTAGGCGGGGTCGTAGACGACGGGCAGCGGCTCGCTCGGCGCACCGCCGGCCGACTCGAACTGCGACGCCGCCTCGTTCTCCGCCGCGAAGTCGGGCTCCCCCTTGAGCATCGAGTAGAGTCGCTGGATCGTGGTGATGACCACCTTGCTGGCCTCGCCGATGGTGTTCGATGTCAGGCGCTGGACGGTGTACAGTTCTGTGAACTTCCGGTGGTCGTTCGGCGATCGGAAGCCCTGGAACTCCTTCTCCGCCTGCTCGCCGAGGTTGGTCCGATCGACGAGGAACAGCACCCGGCGCGCCCCCGCATAGCGGATGAGCCGGTAGATCGAAGCGATGGCGAAGATCGTCTTGCCGGACCCCGTCGCCATCTGGACCAGCGAGCGCGGCTGGTTGCGCTTGAGCGACCATTCGACGTTTCCGACCGCCGCAATCTGGACCGGATAGAGGAAGTCCTGCTCGAGCGCGGGCACCGTCTGAATGCGGGCGCGCAGCGACGAGGGATTCGTCCCACCTGTCACCGTGTAGAGGCCGCCTGCTTCCAGGTGCAGGCGTTCGACCCAGGCGTCGAGCGTCTCGGCCTTGACCCAGTCCGACAGTGTTTCCGGCCGGTGAATGTGCGGGAGGTGCGAGATGCGGCGGCTCTTCGGGTCGGGATCGAGACCGTTGATGAACCGCGTGTCGATACCGGTGCTGACATACAGGAACGGAAGCGGATTGACCGGCGGATTCAATCCTGCCGGCAGTCCGGTCGCATACTTGTCCGCCTGCAACTCGACGCTGGACAGCGTGTATCCGACCGGCTTCGCCTCGAGAACCCCGACCGCCTGCCCGTCGACGAACAGCATGTAGTCGGCGAACCCGTGGCCGGGCGCCATCTTGAACTCGCGGACGGCGACGCCGCGCCCCGCGGCGAGGTTCATCTCCCCACGGTTCTGCACGATCCAGGCCGCTTCAACGAGCGCGGCGTCGATTCTCTGGCGGGCTTCCTGTTCCGGCGTCAGCGGCATGCCCACCTGCCGCGTTTCCGGCGCCCCTGCACGTCGGAATTCACACCGCGATCATAACCGCAGGCGTTCCGAGAGAATGGGAGAGAGGTGGGAGTCTCGAACCAGGCAGTGACCAGGGCCATCAGGTGATTCTCGTCGACCGAATCGAGTCGCCCGGCCAGCATCTCAGAGTAGCGGACACCCGGATGGATGTCCTTGGGCGCTCATCGGTCGACGCGTTTCAGTCAGGTCGCGCCAGCGTGTCGATGGTGGTTCCGATTGCGGCGGCGATTCGCGCCAGCGCGCCAATCCAATGGCCCGCGCCCACCCCGGAACGACCTGGGCGAATCCCGTTGGAAGCTGGTGCGTGTGTGCAGCGGGGTTTCACCACGGACTGCTAGAAGCCCAGCGATACGGCGACGCCGCGGTGATGGCGCGACAGCAAAGGCGAGACTGTCAGGGGTTGTGCGGAGGCACTCGCATCGTAGATGACCCGCGGACTCTCCATCAGGGCATCCACACCGGCGCCGACGGCGGCGCCACCGAGTCCAAAAAGAGACGCGATTCCGAGCACGAAGATGGGGTAGTCGCTCGCCCCGCCGGCGAAGAACAGCCCCCCGACGACTGCACCAGGCACGAATCCGTACAGCGCACCGTTCTTGAGCGAATCACGCTGGCGTTTGCGGATGACGGTGACATCGGCTTCACCCAGGTCGCGACGGATGCCGTCAACCAGCAGGGAAAGCGTCGACGGAGACAGATCGATGATCGGTCCCCTTAGTTCGCGCCCCGTATTGTCGGTGACAGTGATACGGTCTCCCTGATTGACCAGGAGCGGAAGCTGATTGAACGACGTGGCAGTCTGTGACTCGGCGTGCGCCGCCACACCTATCACCGCCACGAGAACGAGCATGACCCGTCGCCAGACCGGCACCCACGCGAAGCGCCCGTTTGGCGCTGGTCGACATCCGGTTGCGCCCATGATCTGCGTCATCGTCGTTCTCCTCGCGCGCTGGCGGCCAAGCCACGCTCGACCCCGGAGTTCGGCGCCCGTCGACATCCCATGATTCCCGCAACCTTCATCGCGGAGCATGCCCTCCGCCCACGGCTCCTGGCACCCGATCGTCCTGACCATGGTTGTCGGTCAGGCACCACGTCTCCGGCCCGTACGAAACCGCCAGCGAGGTCAACGTCCCGCCGCTGTTGAGTATGGCGCGCCTCCCGCGTCCAATCAACGACTGTTGTTCTGGCAGGCGCATTGCCTCGCCCAATCTGCCACGGGGCGAGCGTCGTTGCCTCACAATTCCTGCTACCAAGTAAGGAAGCCCGCTGGCCGGGCCTCGAGGGTGCGTCTGGTGGCATGCAGCCTCCAAACGGCGATATCGCTCGGCCGCGTACTCGATCCGCGAGCGTATACACTGAGGCTCGCCATGACCGGAGATCATCGGATTCCGGCCGACGCCGAACGAAACGCCATTGGGCAGGCGGTCGTGCTCCTCGCGGCCTGTCTGCTCCTGGTGATCGCGATCAGCCCGCTCCAACTGGCCTTTGCCCGCACGGGTCTCGTGCTGACCGAGCTCGGGGCCATCCTGCTCCCGGCCCTCCTCTTCCTCCGGCGGAAGCATCCGGACCTTCGGAACGCGTTGCGCTGGAGGCCGATTTCCGCCGTTCAGGGCGCGCTCGCCCTCGGCATCGGGCTGACCGGGTCGGGCGTCGCGGTCCTGCTGGTCGAGCTGGTGTCCCTCGCGCTGGGCCCCCCGCCGCCGGTCGAGGGGTTGCAGGCAACGTCGACCGCCGACTGGCTGATGGTGGTGGCGGTGGCCGCGGTGCTGCCCGCGCTCTGCGAGGAGACGCTGTTCCGCGGCTGTCTGCAGGGCGTCTTCGAGCGCCGCGGTGCGGTCCCCGGAGTGCTGCTCAGCGGGGTGCTCTTCGGCGCCTTCCACATCGTCCCCCACAGCATGCTGGCCACGGCGTTCCTGGGCATCGTCCTCGGCACGCTCGTGGTGCGCACCGGCTCGATCCAGGCCGGCATGCTGGCGCACTTCGGCAACAACTTCATGGCGGTGACCGTCGGTTACGTGCTGACCGAGCCGTCCGAGGCCGTGACGGCGAGCCTGCTGATCGGGCTGGCGGTCGGGTTCGGACTGCTGGGCATGGTGTTCTGGCGCCGCACCGGTGCGGCGACGCCCGAACCCTCGCCGCTATCGGCCGTGCCGGCCGGCGTGACCCTGTCACTGCGTTGGTGGCTGAACGCGGCGGCGTTCGTCGCAGGCACCGTCGTTCTCCTGCTGCTGGTCACGACGCCCGTGTTGCTACAGCTCGCGGGGGCCGGGCTGAGTACGCTGACCTGGGTCGACCGCACCGGCCGAGAGGAGCCGCTGGCCCTGGAGCCGGCCGTGTACCGCATCGCGCGGGTCTCCCCCGACGGGCGGCGGATCGCGCTCGACCGGGGACGTCCGGGAAACCGGGACGTGTGGATCTTCGAGGTCGAGAGCGAGACGCTGCGCCCGTTGGCCCTGGGCGACAACGACGACGAGTCTCCGATCTGGAGCCCGGACGGCGGCGAGGTGCTCTACACATCGGGACGCGGGGAGGAAGCCAATCTCCACGCCCGGGCCGCCGGCGGCGACGGGGCGGCCGAGCGGCTGTCGGAGAGCTCGAACCGGCAGTGGGCGCAGTCGTGGTCGTCCGACGGGCGCGTGCTGGTGTTCTCCAGCCGGACCGTCCATCCGTCGGACGGACCGCAGCCGCTGAACATCCGGCTCATGATGCTGGACGAAGACCGCGCGGTCGCGCCGCTGCTCGTGTCGGAGTTCAACGAGAGCAACCCGACCGTCTCCCCGGACGGCGCGTGGATCGCCTACCGCTCGGACGAGTCGGGGCGCAACGAGGTGTACGTCGGGCGCTTTCCCGACCTCGGCGACCGCGTCCGGATCTCGACCGGTGGCGGCACGGCGCCGCTGTGGTCGCAGGACGGAACCGAGCTCTACTACCGGGCAGGCCGCGCGATGATGGCGGTTGCGGTCGAGACCGGCGCCTCGTTCACCGCGGGGCGGCCGGAAACGCTGTTCGTGGGACCGTACCTCGACGATCTGGCCCGCAACTACGATGTCGGGCCGGACGGCCGCTTCCTGATGATCAAGCCGGCCGACTGAATCCCGAAGGGAAACGGTTCTCCCAGGCGGGTTCTCGGTCACCCGACGCGGCGCCTCCTTCGGGTCGGTCCACGCCGGCGCTCCGAACGCTCATAGCCGTAGGTCCAGATCGTCGCTCCCCAGCGGTACGGCGCGTACCCGGGCGGTCGACTCGTAGCCCGTCCCGACCCTGGTGATGCCGGATCGCCATCACCCAGCCGTCGTGGATCAACCAGCGTCCCTCCATCTCCGGCGGACGCAAGGCCCGGTCGCCGACGTGCCACTCGACGAGCAGCCAAGTGCCCTCGATGATCGGGCGGACCTCCTCGGTCCTCGACCTCAACTTCATTGAGGCGGGGCTGGCGCCGTCCCGAGCCCGTCTCCTCCAGACGACCCGAGGGGTGGTGCTGGCGCGCCGGGCCACTCGCGTCGAGTCGAAGACGCACGCGCGGATCGAATCGCATTTACCTATTGACATCCGATAGGACGTGGCAGTATTCTATCGAATGTCGATAGGAGACACCCGGAAAGAGGCCGCGGCCGGTCGCAGGGTCCACCGGCGGAGGCACAACGAGCCGAATCGCTCTCGGAAACGTCTTGAGGCAGCTAATGGACATCTCCCGACCCGATCTCGCGCGCAGGAAAAAGCGCCGCCACGTCGTGTTTGGCGTGTCAGCGGTCATGGCGGTCGTCTCCATCACCGTTGGCGTCTCGCGCATGGAGCCGGCGGCGCCTCGGGTCGACCGGGGCACCCTCTACCTCGACACCGTGCAGCGCGGTTCGATGATGCTGCAGGTCCGCGGCTCCGGGACCCTGGTGCCGGAGCAGATCCGCTGGATCCCGGCCACCACCGACGGCACCGTCGAGCGGATCGTCATCCGACCCGGTGCCCTCGTCGCGCCCGACACCGTGATCCTCGAACTGAGCAATCCCGAGCTGGAGCAGTCCACGCTCGAGGCACAACTCAATATGGAAGCGGCCGAGGCGCGCTACAGCAACCGGCAGGTGGAGGTGGAGCGCGATCTCCTCAACCAGCGTGCGACGCTGGCCACCATCGAAGCGCAACTCAAGACCGCCCGGCTGCAGGCGGACGCCGACGGGCAGCTCTACACCCGGGGCCTCGTTTCATTGATCCAGCTCCAGCAGTCGCAGTCGGCCGAGCAGGAGTACGAGACGCGCTACGCGCTTGAGCAGGAACAGTTGCAGATGGCCACCGACACTGTCGAGGCGCAGTTCGCGGTCGAGCAGGCCGAGGTGGACCGTCTGCGGACGCTGCACGAGCTGCGGCGGCAACAGGTTGCCGACCTGAGTGTGCGGGCGGGAATGCACGGCGTCCTGCAGCAGGTGCCGCTCGAGGAAGGGCAGCGCATCACCACCGGCACGAACATGGCGCGGGTGGGCGATCCGACCGTGCTAAAGGCCGAGTTGCGCGTCGCGGAGACGGAGGCCGAGGACGTCCAGATCGGGCAGACGGCGGCCATCGACACCCGCAACAGCATCATTCCGGGGCACGTCACCCGCATCGATCCGGCGGTGGAGAACGGGACGGTGACGGTCGACGTCGCTCTCGACGGGGAACTGCCGCGCGGCGCCCGCCCGGATCTGACGGTCGACGGCACGATCGAGCTGGAACGGATGGACGACATCCTCTTCGTCGGCCGGCCGGTGTTCGGGCAGGAGCAGAGCGTGGTCAGCCTGTTCAAGGTGGAGCAGGACGGCACGCACGCGTCGCGAACGCGCGTAAGCCTCGGCCGCGCCTCGATCAACACCATCGAGGTGCTGGAGGGCCTGCAGCCGGGCGACCGCGTGGTCTTGTCAGACACGTCGACCTGGGAGCAGTTCGACAGGGTGCGTATCGAATAGGGCCGCTCTCCCGCTCCGCGCGCGGGGGAAGATTGGACTTCGAGACTGGAGGGTGATGTTGTCGATTCAGGTTCGTGCCTTCGTATTCGGGCCGTTGATGGCCGGTCTGACCATTGCCGCCGCGGCACCCGAAACCTCCGCCCAGAGCCTCGACACCGTTGTCGCCGCGCGTGTTGCCGCGGGCGCGCGCCAAACAAGTCAGGCTGTGCGGCCCGCCAGCCGCTTCGATCTCACGCTCGAAGTTGCGGTCCAACGTGCTCTCGAACAGAACGTCGACATCGCCGTCCAGCGTATTCACCCGTTCGTACAGGACATGCAAGTCGCCGCCGCCAACGCGGCGTTCCTGCCCACGGCATCGTCTGGCTTCAACTTCAACCAGTCTACCTTTCCCAACCGCTCCGTGTTCGACGGCGGCGGGCTTGGCGGCCGGTCCATCGTTACCGACGAGGGCAGCTATGACCTCGGGATTGGCCAGCAGATCAGGTGGGGCGGCGGCCGGTATGACGTCACCTGGAACAGCACACGCTCGGAGTCGACCAACATCTTCTCGACGTTCAATCCGAGCTTCGGCGCGAACATGACGCTGGAGTACACGCAGCCGTTGCTGCGTGGGTTTCGCACCGATCCCCGGCGCACCCAACTGATCGTCTCACGCATCAACCGGGACATCTCCGACATCGACCTCGAGGAGACCATCGTCAACACGCTGGCGGACGTCAGCCTGGCCTACTGGGATCTCGTCTATGCGCGCGCCGCCGTGGGCGTACAGCGGCAGGCGCTGGCGCTGGCCGAGCAGTTCGTGGAGGACAACCGGTTCCGAGTCGAGGTCGGCACGATGGCGCCCATCGAAGTTGTGCAGGCGCAGTCCGAAGCCGCGGCGCGACGCCAGTTGCTGGCCCAATCCGTCGAGACGCAGCGCACCAGCGAGCTGGCCCTGAAGGAGCTCCTCGTCGCGGGCACGTCCGATCCGCTGTGGAACGCGGAGGTCGACCCGACGGACCAGCCGCGCATCGAGGCGACGCCGATCGACCTGCAGGAGGCGATTCGCGCGGCCCTCGATCGCCGCACCGACGTCTCCCGCGCGCGACGGCAGCTCGATATCAACGAAGCCACGGTCGACAATCTCCGCAACAGCACTCTGCCGGCGCTCGACCTGATCGGCAGCTACCAACTGAACGGTCAGGGCGGTCCCCAACTCGTGCCCGCCGGGAACAGTTTCGAGGACATTTTCGGAGGCACTGGCGGCGTGGTCCCGGGCGGCTACCAGGACGCGCTGCGCAGCATCGCCGAGGCCGACTACCCGGAATGGAGCGTCAGGCTGCAGATGACCTACCCGCTCGGTCGGAGCGCGGATCGCGCCGCGTACGAGCGGGCCCGCTGGGAGCTGCAGCAGAACGAGGCCCAGATTCGCCGCCTCGAGCTTCGGATTGCCAGCGAGGTCACGAACGCGGCGCTTCGGATCGAGTCGATCGGGGAGCGCATCGAGGCCGCGACGGCATCGCGCGAGCTGGCGGAAGAACAGCTCGAGGCAGAGGAGAGCAAGTACGAGGACGGCCTGTCGACGAACTTCTTCGTCCTGCAGTCGCAACGCGCGCTGGCCGCCGCACAGGATACCGAGTTGCGCGCGATCCTCGACTACCAGCGAGCGCTGATCGAGTTCGAGCGGTCGCAGCGCGCTTCCCTCGGCGCCGCCGGCATCGCCATCGTCGCCGGTGCGATGGCGGGCGGCGCCCAAGGCCCCCAACCCCGGCTCGCGTCCGGAACCTCTCCGGCCGCAGTGCGTTGAACTGAGAGGCCCACCGCAGCATCCGCTACGAATCCGAAGGCCAAGGCCCGCAATGGCATCGAGACCTATTGACATTCAATAGGACCAGGGCTAGACTTATCGGGACTCGATAGGATGATCCAGGAGTATCTCCCATGTCCCGAACCGACCTCATGCGCGGCACCCTCGACTTGCTGATCCTCCGCGCGCTCATGACCGGACCGAACCACGGGCTCGGGATCGCGCGCCGGGTTGAGCACATCACCCGGGGCGCCTTCCTCGTCAACCCGGGCTCGCTATTCCCAGCTCTGCACCGACTCGATCAGAAAGGCTGGCTGACCGCCGAGTGGGGACGTTCCGAAACCAATCGGAAGGCGAAGTTCTATGAATTGACGTCCGCCGGGCGCCGGCACGCCGAGGCCGAAGCCCGCAACTGGCGGCGCGTCTCGGTCGCGATCGACTTGGCATTGCAAGCGACGTAGGCGAGCCGCGCTGTCCCGCCTCGCCACGTCCGATCGCTGGAGGAGTCGTCATGGGCCACTTGCGCCATTTCGCTGTTCGTCTGCGGAATCTCTTCCGTCGCGAGCCTCTCGAACGCGAGCTCGACGCAGAGCTGCGGGCGTACGTGGAGCTGGACGTCGCCGAGAACATCCGCCGCGGCATGGCTCCGAAGGAAGCGCGCCGTACGGCGCTGGCCCGCGTGGGAGGCCTGGAGATGGTCAAGGAACAATGCCGCGACGTACACCGTTTCCGTATCGCCGACGATCTGTGGCGGGACTTCCAGTTCGGGTTCCGCCGCCTGCGCGCGCGCCCGATTCTCGCCGTCGTGGCCATCGCCGTCCTGGCCATCGGCATCGGCGCCAACACCGTCGTCTTCTCGCTGGTCGACGCCCTGCTCCTGCGTCCCTCGCCCGGCGCGGACCCGCATCGGCTGGTCGTCGTATCCACGAGCCACTTCTCGAGCGGGCGGCCGGGTCCGAACTCCTATCCGGACTATCTCGATATTCGGGAGTCCACGCGCGACGTGTTCGAGCACGTCACCGCCACGTCTCTCACTACGGTCGGCGTACGGTTCGGCGGAGAGACCCGGGTCATGTCCGCCCGCATAGTGGAGCCCAACTACTTCGATACGATGGGATTGAGGCCGGTCCTCGGGCGCGGGTTCGAGCCGTCGGAGACCAGCCCCGTCGCGGTCATCGGCAATGGAACATGGCTTTCCGAGTTCAGCGGCGATCCGTCGGTGCTGGGCCGTGCGTTGGTCATCAACGGGTCGCGCTTCACCGTCGTGGGGGTGGCGCCGGCCGAGCTGGCTGTCGCGCAAGGCATCTTCCGCGTCGACGTCTGGCTGCCCGCGGTCTTCGAGCAATCGGTACGTCTCGGTGACGCCCGACAGGAGCACCGCAACTCCCGTGGCTACTCCATCGTCGGTCGACTGCACGACGGCGTCACGATCGACGCGGCACGGACGCGCGTGGCGGTCGTCGGTCAACGTCTCCATCAGGCATACCCCGAGGAGTGGACGAGCCTCTCCGGGCAGCCGGGGGCCCTGACGGTCAGAGAGGCGAACGACGCACGCCTGCCCTTTTCCGCATTCGGGCCGCTGGCCGTGCTGACCGGGCTGGTCGGCACGCTCCTGCTCATCGTCTGCGCCAACCTCTCGGGCCTCCTGCTCGCCGACGGGTCGGTGCGCCGCCGTGAGATGTCGATTCGGCAGGCCCTCGGCGCGAGCCGGTCGAGACTGATCCGACAGGTCGCCGTGGAGAGCCTCGGTCTCGGTCTGGTCGCGGGGGGCCTGGGCGTTGCGGCGGCGTCGGTCGCCATCAGGTTCGTCACGCTGCTGGTGCCGGACCTGCCCCTGCCCGTCCCGTTGCAACTGGACCTCGAGGCCGGCTGGGGCCTGCTCGCGGCGTCGCTGGCCGTGTCATCGGGCGTCGGCCTCCTCGTCGGGTTCCTTCCGGCCCTGTACACAACTCAAGCCAAGCCGCGTCTCGGAAGGTTCTCGCAGACGAGGCTGCGCAACACCCTGACCGCGATGCAGGCGACCGCCGCCGTCTTTCTCCTGATCATCGCGGGAGCGTTCGCGCGCAGCATCGTGACCGCGTACGCCGTCCCGCTCGGCTACGACTCCGATGGGCTGGCGCTCGTCACGGTCGATCTGGAGGCAGCCGGGTACTCCGAAGATCGCGGTCGCGCGTATCTCCGACGCGTGTTGGAGCAAGTGCCGATGGCTGAAGCATCAGCAGCGCCGTTCCTGTCTTTCCAGGCGCGGTCACGCATCGGCCTGGAAGTCGACGGGTACCGATACAGGCCCGGAGAGGACCCGCTGATGAACGCGAACGTCGTCAGTCCCGGTTACGTTCGCCTGATGGGCGTGCCCCTCCTTCGCGGTCGAGACCTCGAACCCGGAGAGCGAAACGCGATGCTCGTCAACCACGCGTTCGCCGAGCGGTTCTGGCCCGGGCAGAATGCCGTCGGCAGGCGCCTGCGCCGACTGAGCCTGGATGAGTTCCTTCGTCAGGAAACGCTCGATCCCGCACGTTCCACCGGCCCCCCGTGGTCGACCGTGGTCGGCGTGGTCGAAGACGGCCAGTTCGTGTCGTTTCGAGAGGATGCGGTTCCCGTCGTGTTCGAGTCCATGGAGGACGTCTACTCCCCTCAGGTCACGTTTCACATCCGGGGCGTATCGACCGAAGCGGCCCGCGAGGGCATCGCTCGAATCGACCCGGGCGTGCCAGTGGTGAACGTGGCCACGATGACGGAAACGGTCGACACGGCGCTGTTGCCGGCGTGGATTGCGGCCGTCGTGAGCGGCTTCGTCGGGGCGAGCGGCCTGCTGCTGGCGTGCATCGGGCTCTTCGGCACGCTGAGCTACGTCGTGGCGCAGCGCGCCCCGGAGATCGGTCTCCGCATCGCGCTCGGGGCCCGGCCGCTGCAGATCATCCGGCTGGTGGCGGGGAGCACGAGCGTGAAGCTGGTGACGGTCGGCGTCGTCGTCGGGGCGGGACTGGGCAGCGGCATCTCGCCGCTGCTCCAGGCGCAGTTCTCCCGCGCCGATGGCGTGGACCCTGTCGCGCTCGCGTGGGCGGCGGCGTGCCTCGCGCTGGTGGCATTCGTCGCCGTCGGCCTGCCGGTCGTGCGCGCCCTCAGGATCGATCCTGCGGAGGTCTTGCGCGTCGTCGAGTAGATGCGGGCGCCTGGGCGTGGGTGCCGCCGACTCGCGATTCGTCCGAGACAGCGGGTACGATCATTCTGAGGATGGCGGGTAACGTCCTCAAATGAGGCAATACGACCGGAAAAAGTAATTGACGCCGAACGCCGTGTGCCCGAGGTCGTGGTAACGTCCCACCAGCTCCCGGAACAGCAGGCGCTCGGCGGGCTCGCGCACCAGCTCGACCGCCAGCGGCTCAACGTCGCGCACGCCGCCGACGAGCGGGGGCCCCGGCTCTCCCGCCGCCGTCCGGGGCACGCGGGTGACCGAGCCGGTCGCGCGGCCCCGGCGCTTGTCCGGCAGCACCAGCGCCCCGTCCACGTCAAGCCGCTCCAGGAACTCGCGGCACTCGCGGGACTACAGCCTCCCGTTGGGGCGCCGCCACCGCAACAGCTCGCACACGGTGCGCGCCAGTTCCACCCGGCTCAAGCCCGAACACTCGCGCACGACCTCGCGGATCAGCGTCATATCTCGCCCGCTGAAGGCGCGTCCAGAGAACCTCGTCGTCGCAACGGTCATCGCAGGGTTTCCCTTCCCCACGACACCGTACCAAGACGCCGCGAATGTTCAGGGGGGCGCCGGAGGGCAGACCGAAGGTCCCCGGCGCCGAGATCACCGGTCGGGCCGGCCGCCCGAAAAGAGGCGGGTGGGGAGGCTGGCCGGACCCTGTCCCCACTCAAAGCGCACCAACGATCGGGTGTCCGTTGGTATAAACCCTTATGAATGAGCGAGATAGCTCTCTATGCAAAAGAGCCGCACCCAACTCAAATGGGGGGTCCCAAATCTGCTTGCCATTTCCAATTGGTAAGGCACGAGACGGGTACCGTCCTTGAATGCCATCGGAGTAGAGGATTCTATCGGGCAACCCTTTCCCGGCGGGAGACGGGGACCTACTCGTAGCGCAAGGCCGTGATCGGGTCGACCCGCATCGCCTGGCGGGCCGGGACGACGCAGGCGAGGAAAGCGGCCAGCGCGAACAGGGCGGCCACGGCGAGGAAAGTGCCTGGGTCGGTGGGGCTGACGCCGAATAGCAGACCCGAGAGCAGTTCGGTCACGGCCAGCGCGCCGGCCGCGCCGATCGCCGATCCGACGACAACCAGCGTCATGCCGTGGCGGACGATCAGGCCGAAGATCGACCCACGCTCAGCGCCCAGCGCCAGACGGACACCGATCTCGTGCGTCCGTTGCGTCACCGCGTAGGCAATGACACCGTGGACGCCGATGAACGCCAGGACCGCAGCCAGGACGCCGAAGACCGTGACGAGCGTCGCCGTCAGGCGTTCCTGCGCCAGCGCGGCGTCGAATTGGGCGCTCATCGTGCGGATGTTCGAGACCGGGAGCATCGGCTCGAGCCGCTGCACCGTGGCCCGGACGGCCGAGGCCAGCGTCGCCGGGTCGCGCGCCGTTCGCAGGTGCACCGTCACGCCCGACTCGTAGCTCTGCGAGAGCGGTAGGAAAAAGTACGGCTCGTCGCTGGTACGCAGATTGACCCACCGAGTGTCGCGCGCAACACCGATCACCTCGACCGATTCGCCGCCCAGCAAGAACCGCCGGCCGACCGGGCTCTCCCCAGGCCAGAATCGATTCGCCATCTCCGAGGAGACGATAGCGACACTCGGTGCCTCGACGCGATCCGCCGCGCTGAAATGCCGGCCGTCCTCGAGCGGGATCCTCATCGTCCGCAGGTAGTCGGTACCGACGACGTTCGCGAGCACCGGGAACCACTCGTCGGCGTCGCCGCCCTCGAATGCCACGGGGTAGCGTCGCGACGCGCCGGACAGGCTCGCGATCCTCGCCATGCTTGCCGACTCGACGCCCGGGAGGGCCTCCAGCTCCTGCTTCAACCGGGTGTAGAACTGCCGGCCGGTCTCCTCCGAGTAGCGCGGCAGGTCGAGGCTGACGTCGACCAGCAGCTGGTTGTCGAGGCCGAAGCCGAGGTCGGCGGTGCGGAGGTTGTTGAACGTCTGGAGCATCAAGCCGGTGGCGATCACGAGCACGAAGCTGACGGCGACCTGTGCGAGGACGAACAACTTCCGGAGCCGCGCCGTCCCCCGCGCCGTGCCGACCCCGCCGCTACCGGCGTCCTTGAGCGCCGTGACGCAACCGGTGCGCGAGCTCTGCAACGCCGGCGCCAGCCCGAACACGACACCTGTCATCAGCGACAGACCCGCCGTGTAGGCGAGCACCCGGCCGTCGATCTCGACGTGGACGGCGTCCAGGATGGGTCGGATGACCGGCGGCAGCCCGGGGCTGTCCAGCAGGCCGAGCGCCCACCAGGCGCCCGCGATGCCGAGTGCGCCGCCGGTCGTCGCCAGCACGACGCTCTCGGTCAGCAGTTGGCGGATCAGCCGGCCACGGCTGACGCCGAGCGCCAGACGAATCGCGATCTCGCGGGCCCGGGTCGTCGCGCGCGCCAGTAGCAGGTTGGCGATGTTCGCGCACGCGATCAACAGTACCAGCAGCGTGATGCCGCTCAACAGCAGGAAGATTCCGCCCAGGACGCGGCGGAACTCGTTGCGTTCGTTGTGGGCCGTAAGGTACGCGCGCCGTGTCGCTCCCGCCTCGGGAAACGTCTCGGTCCGATCGGTCATGATCAGGCCGAGTTCGGCCTGGGCACGCGTCGTCTCGGGAGTGAGCCGTCCGGTGATCCGCAGCCAAGTCGTGCCGACGGCAGTCAGAAGGTCATCGGTCCCGAGCGCCCGCTGTAAACCGGCTGACGGCCGCCGCACCACGGTCTGCATCGCCATCGGGACCCAGAAATCGCTCGACAGCCCGAACGCCGCGCTCCGGAAGCCGGCGGGCGCGACGCCGACGATCGTGAACGGGACCTCGTTCAAGAGGACCGTGCGCCCGACGGCGTCTTCCGCGCCGCCGAGCAGCCGCTGCCAGAGGCCGTAACTGATGACGGCGACCGGGTGGGTGCCGGGCGTCAGGTCCTCGTCGAACAGGAACCCGCGGCCTCGTACCGGCACGACGCCAAGGACGTCGAAGTAGCTGCCGCTCACGATTTCCCCGCCGATCTGCGTCGGCTCGCCGTCGAACGCCGCGTGCACGGAGATCGGCGCGTAGGCGTAGATCCCGGAAAACGACGTGCTCGCGTCGCGCATGGCGACGAAGTCCGGATAGGACCAGGAGTCGGCGCCCGGCCCGAGGTTCGCACGTTGGACGTCGACCAGCTCCTGGGGCCGCTCGACCGGCATCTGGCGGATCAGGATCGCGTTGACCGCGGAGAACATCGTGGTGTTGGCGCCGATGCCCAGTGCCAGGGTGAGCAGCGCGGTCGCCGTGAGGCCGGGGTGCGTGATGAAGCCACGCACGGCGTAGCGCAGATCCTGCCGCAGTTCGTCGAGGTACATCGCGTGTCTCGCTTTCTGTTCGGCCGCGCCGTCCACCGTCCGGCAGTACCGCTTCGTGTCGTCCAGATCGCCGAACTGCCGGAGGGCTTCCCGGCGCGCCGCCCTGCGTGTCATCCCGCGGGCCACGAGCGCCTCGGTCTGCATGTCCAGGTGGAAGCGCAACTCGTCATCGACATCGCGCGCGATCTGGGTGCGCGTGCGCCACGGGAAGCGGAACGTGCGGCGAATGCCGGAGGGGATCGCCATGGGTTGCTAGGCCGGTTCGAGGACCTTGAAGACGGCGGCGACGTACCGCCGCCACTGCGAGGCCGCGGCGCGCAGGTGCGTGCGGCCCGCGGGCGTCAACTCGTAGAACTTGGCGCGGCGGTTGTTCTCGGACAGCCCCCACTCGGCGTCGATGAGTGCCTGGCGCTCGAGACGGTGCAGCGCCTGATACAGGGCGGCGTCCTCGACCAGCAGCTCGCCGTCGGTCCGCTGCCGGACCCAGAGCGAGATGCCGTAGCCGTGGTTCGGCCCGAGCGAAAGGGCCTTGAGGATGAGCACGTCCAGCGTGCCCTGCAGCAGCGCGAGCGGTGGCTTCGTGTTCCCCATAGATGATTAGGGGAATAGTAAAGCAGACGGCCGGTCCAGGTCAAGCGCGCCGTGGACTCAACACCATCCGCCTTCGCCGCGGACTGGGCTCGAGTGGACAACCTACCCCGCTGAATTCTGCGCTTCCCCGCGGAATTCTGCGGTTTCACGCTGCATCCCGCGTGGCGGCGCGGTGCTTGTTGACGAGATTATCCGGATCAGACTGTCGGGACTCCCCGCGGGCCGCTTCGTGACCGTGCGCCTCGAGCAACACGACACGGCCGGTTCTTGGCGATCGCACGCGATCTTCGTCGCGGACGACTCAGGCCATATTGACCTCTCGCGCATGGCACCGATCGCTGGCACGTATTCGGGCGTCGCGCCGATGGGGGTCGATGGAGACGACCCACTCGGGCGGGGTCTTGCGCGGGGTTCCAGGGGGGCAGGATGACCGGGAGCGCGCTCGTGCGGACTCTCGTCCGTGTGCTAGGCTTGATCCGTTTCCACGGTTCACGGAGGGAACCCAAGATGAAACGTCTTTCAATCTGTCTGGCCGTGTGTGTCTTGGCGGCGTTTGCGGCCGTGAACGCGCAAGATGGCACCGTGGTGCGCGTGGATTACGTCACCGTGCTCGTCCATGCCGACGGCACGGAAGCGCAACATTCCGAAGGTGTGCGTTACATCGCGGCGGATGGGCGGTACCGACATGATGAAACCGTCGCTGGCCGCGCGCCGACGTCGGTGTACCGGCTACCGGCCGATGGCGTCAACGTATCCGTGAATCATAGTCTTGTCGCGGCCGTGCGTAGCGGACTCGTCCCGCCCGTCAACTTTGCGGCGCCGCTCGGCACCGGTTTCGGGGCGGCGCCCATCGGCCTACCGCCGTCCGACATTGGCGAGCGAACGCTCGGACCGCTCCTGTTGCGCGGCTTCGCGCAAGACCAGGAGGGGTTTGGCCGTACGGAATTTTGGGTGTACGAACATCCGATGATGCAAACGGCGCCGGATCCGATTGCGTATCCGCCGATCGTCGTCGAAATGACGATCTTCGAGAACGGCGGCGAGCGATTGGAAGTGCGGGCAACGTCGGTGCGGCGCGTCCCGCTTGAGGCGGACACCTTCGTCGTTCCCAATCCGGTCCCGTGATGGAACGCCGGCTACGGGTACACGCCGTTCCTGCTCCGTGATCGGCATGGTTGCGGCCGTCCTCTCTACCACCGGGATATCGTTCTGCCGTGAGTGTCTTGCGGCCCGGGTTTCCGCATCAGAGGACTACTCCGCCATCTGATACTCGATCTTGCGTGTGTCGTTCACCCGCTTCGACGCGTCCAGGACCTCGAGCGAAACCAGGTTTCACTCGTCTGATAGGCCGGCGGTTGGCGATTCGCCCCGTATCGAACGCGGCTCGTCCGACGTGCCTTGTTTGGCGGCCTCCCGCAAGGCGCGCAAATCCACGACGCGCGCGCCTTTATCCCGCGTCCTGCTCTGAAGATCGGTGGCGAGTCGCTCAATGTCATATCCATGTTCGCGGGCGATGCCATCCTTGATTTTCCACAGTTCCTCGATGATTTCATCGGACATCTTCAAGGCCTCCCATGAGTTCTCCAGGTGTGCAGACCTGGGCGGTCGTCGAGAACACGGTCGATCCGTAGCGGCGCCCGGCGGTATGCTTGGCGCATGGCCGCGGGTCGCAGCGCCCGTTGGCGTCGAGTTGTCGCTGGAGGAGTCGAGATGCGGTACCTGTGCGTCACGGTTGCCGGTGTCGTTGTCGTCACGGCGTGTCTGATGCCCCCGCCCGCCTCGGCGCAGACGGCGCCGGCGCCCCGCACGCCCTGGGGCCAGCCCGACCTCGGGGGCGTCTGGGAGTACAAGACGCGCACCCCGCTGGAGCGTCCGGAGCGCTACGGCGACCGGGCGTTCCTGACCGCCGAGGAAGCGGCGCAGATCGAACAGAACGAGCGCGCCCGGATTCAGGCGATGGAGGAGCGGCCGGCGCAGCGGACGGTCGCCATTCCGACCGCCGGCGGACGTCCCGGCCGGTGGCTCGACTCGCCGGATCATCCGAGCCTGCAGGGGCAGACCGGTTCGTACAACATCTTCTGGTTCGACTGGGGGACTACCGCCGTCAGCACGCGGCGCACGTCGCTGGTCGTCGACCCGCCGAACGGCCGGCTGCCGGCGCTGACGGCGGCAGGACGGGAGCGGGCGCGGACCATGGGCGCGCGCTCGTCGTTCAGCGACGACGTCGGCGCGGCGGCGTCGCATCTCGACTTCAGCAACTCGGACCGCTGTCTGATGAGCGGCAACGCGGGGCCGCCGATGCTGCCGGGCGTCTACAACAACAACATGCAGTTGTTCCAGACGCCGGACGAGGTCGCCATCATGAACGAGATGATGCACACCGTCCGAATCATTCCGCTCGACGATTCCTCCACGCCGGGCGCCGGGATCCGGCAATACGTCGGCGATGCGCGCGGCCGATGGGAGGGCGACACGCTGGTGGTCGAGACTGTGAACTTCAACGACGACCGCACGCACATCACGTGGCGCAACACGGGCCGGAACCGGACGCTGGTCGAGCGCTTCACGCGCGTCGACGCCGGCACGCTGCTCTACGAGTTCACCGTGACCGATGCGGACACCTGGGAGCGGCCATGGTCGGTGGAGTTGCCGATGCAGCGCAGCGAGCTGCCGATCTACGAGTTCGCCTGCCACGAAGGCAACCACGGGCTGCCCAACATGCTGGCCGGCAACCGCAAGAAGGAGGCCGAGGCGGCAGGACGGTAGGCGGCCGGCAGCGACCCTCGGCGAGTGAGAGACATGGGCATCCTGAAGATGGCGTGGCGCAACATCGGCCGCAACCGCCGGCGCACCGTGGTCACGGTGGCCGCCATGACCCTCGGCCTCTTCGCCATGGTCATCTGGTTCGGCATGATGGAAGGGATGCTGAACAACATGGAGGGGACCGTCACCGAGGTGGAGATCGGTGACCTGCAGATTCACGCCCCGACCTATCTGGACTATCCGTCGATCTTCACGCGTGTCGACGACGTCGACACGCTGATCTCCACCTTGGAGGCGGCGGGGTTCGACGCCAGTCCGCGGCTCGTCGGTGGAGGACTCGTCGCGTCCGGCGACTCGGCGGCCGGCGGGTCGCTCCGAGGCGTGAATGTGGAGGTCGACGCGCGCGTCAGCGTGGTTTCGACCCGCGTCGCCGATGGCGCCTGGCTCGACGAGAATGACCCGGCGGGCGTCGTCGTCGGACGGCGGCTCGCCGGATCGCTCGATCTCGCGGTCGGCGACGAGCTGATTGTCCTGAGTCAGGCGACCGACGGCAGCATCGCGAACGACCTCTACTCGGTGCGCGGGATCCTGCAGAGCATCAGCGACGCCGTCGATCGCTCCACGGTCTTTCTCAACGAGGCGGCGTTCCGCGAGCTCTTCGTCATGCCGTCGGGCGCGCACCAGATCGTCGTGCGCAAGCCGGACCGCCTCGATCTGCCGGTTGCCGTCGAGACGGTGCAGGGCCTCGCCCCGGACCTCGACATCCGGTCCTGGCGGTCGCTGCTGCCGACGCTCGCCACGTACATCGACTCGGCCCGCGCGATGATGGGTATCATCTCGGCCGTCATCTACATCGTCATCGCGATTCTCATCCTGAACGCGATGCTGATGGCCGTGTTCGAGCGCATCCGCGAGTTCGGCGTGCTGAAGGCGCTCGGCGTCGAGCCGCGCCAGGTGCTGTCGCTCATCTTCGTCGAGAGCGCGATGCAGACCGGCCTCGCCCTGGTGATCGGCATGGCGCTCGCGCTGCCGACGCTCTGGTACCTGGTCGAGTTCGGCATCGACACCGGCGCGCTCGGCGGCGTGACGGTGATCGGGGCCACGTTCGCAACGGTGTGGCGGGCGGCGGTGTCGCCGGCCACGTTCGTCACCCCGGTCATGACCCTGATTCTGCTGGTGCTCGCGGCGGTGATCTACCCCGCCGTGAAGGCGGCCCGGATCAGTCCGGTCGAAGCGATGCGGCATCAGTGAGCCGGCCGCGGTCCGTTGCGGCCGCGGGCCGGGATAACCGCACGGCGCTCGAAGAAGAGAGAGGGTGGGCGCGATGAAGGTCAGCAGTCTTGCGAAGATGGCGTGGCGCAACCTGTGGCGGAATCGCCGCCGCACGGTCATCACGCTCTCGGCGATCGTGTTCGGCGTCTTCCTCTCCGTCCTCATGATGGCGGCGCAGGATCAGAACTGGGCCGACATGATCCGGCTGGCGGCCCGCCTCGGCGCTGGCCACGTGACGTTCCAGCACCCGGAGTATCTCGACAGCCCCGCGCTGTCCCGTCCGGTGCGGGGGACGGACGACCTGAAGCGTCTGGCCGCGGGCAACCCGCACGTCATCCGGGTCGTGGAGCGCATCACCGGGTTCAACATGCTGTCGACCGCGCGCGAGAACTTCGGCGCCGGCTTCATCGCCGTCTCCCCGGAGGAGGAGGACGAGGAGACGCTCTCGCTGCTCGAAGCACTGGTCGAGGGCGAGTTCTTCGAGTCCTCGACCGACGGCGGGATCATCCTGGGCGAGAAGCTCGCCTCGAACCTGGGCGTCGAGCTCGGGTCGAAGGTGGTCTACACCTTGGCCGACAAGGAGGGTGAGATCGTGAACGCCCTGGCGCGCGTCTCGGGCATCGTGCGAACCGGCTCGCCGAGCGTCGACGGGGGCATCTGCCTGCTGCCGATCGGCACGGTGCGGGAGGTGATCGGCTTCGCGCCCGACGAGGCGATCCAGGTCGCCGCGTTCGTCGACGATCAACGCATCACCGACGCCGTGGTCGCGGATCTCGGCGCCGAGGCGCCGGAGGAGATCGCCGTGCTGCCGTGGCGCGAGCTGCAGCCGGACCTGGCGGTGTTCATCGCGATGAAGGTCGGCGGCGCCAGGGTCATGATGCTGGTGCTCGCGGTGCTCGTGGCGGCGGGCATCTTCAACACGCTCTTCGTCAGCGTGATGGAGCGCCTGCGCGAGTTCGGCATCATGCTCGCCGTCGGCTTCAGTCCGGCGCAGCTCTTCCGCCTGGTCATGCTGGAGAGCGCCTGGCTGGCCGTCGTCGGCCTCGCCGGCGCCGCCCTCGTCACCATCGGACCCTATCTCTATCTCGCCTCGACCGGCATCGACGTGTCGGGCATGATCCCGGCGGAACAGATGGAGGTCGCCGGCGTCGGCATGTCGACGACCTTGAAGGTCGGCATCTACGGCGAGAGCGTGATGCTCATCGGGGTGTCGGCGCTCGCCGCCATCATGCTGTCCGGGGTCTATCCGGCCTGGAGGGCGGGCCACGCCGACCCGGTGGAGACGATTCGGGTGGTCTAGCAGCCCGTGGTAGAACCCCGCGTTGCACCGAGATTGGCGCTGCGCCCGCTGCGCTTGCGCAGCGGGCTGCTAGCTCTAGCCGGGTTCGTCGGGCGGCACGCGGAGCCGCCGGCGACGATTTCCGGGTCAGGCGTCCGGAACGGTGCGCTCCTGGCGGCGATTTTCGGGCCGGCGGTTGCCATCCAGGCTGCGAATCAACGGAGAGGTGCTCTGCCATGAGCGGTTCGAACGGTGCGAGTCCCGTCGTCGAGCTCGTAGACGTCGCCAAGGTCTACCGGCAGGGCGACCAGCAGGTGGACGCGCTGCGCGGGCTCACGATGTCGGTGCAGAGCGGCGAGTTCACGGCGATCAGCGGCCCGTCGGGGTCCGGCAAGACGACCGCCCTCAACCTGATTGGCGCGCTGGACACGCCGACCTCGGGCACCGTGCGTCTCGAAGGGGCGGATCTCGCGACCCTCTCCCGCAAAGAGCTGAGCCGCCTCCGCCGTGACCGCATCGGCTTCGTGTTTCAGGCGTACAACCTGCTGCCGATTCTCAGCGCCTACGAGAACGCCGAGATCGTGATGGCGGTCCAGGGCGTCGACGAGGCAGAGCGCCGGCAGCGGGTCATGGCGCTGCTGGCCCGCGTCGGGCTCGAGGGGCTCGAAGACCGGCGTCCCACGGAGCTCTCGGGCGGCCAGCAGCAGCGCGTCGCCATCGCCCGGGCGATCGCGGCCAACCCGGCGGTCGTGCTGGCGGACGAGCCAACGGCCAACGTCGATTCGACCACCGCCGACACGCTGCTCGAGATGATGGAGACTCTCAACCGCGAGCAGAACGTGACCTTCCTGTTCTCGACGCACGATCCGCGCGTCATGGCGCGGGCGCGGCGCGTGATTCGTCTCGTCGACGGCCGCATCGAAAAAGACGAGATTCGCGCCTGACGAAGGGATCGGGACACCGCCTGGTCCGCGAGACGATAAGATGTGGTGGAGCATGCCACGCACGACGGTGACCATCCTGGCCTTGCTCGCCGCGGCCTGCGGCGCACACGAGTTGACCCTCCCCGCCAGCGGTGAGAGCACGTCCCGCCAGGCAGCGCGGATGCGCAGCACCGCCGGTCTCGCGCAGGGCCGCACCGGGACGGGTGCCGCCGGGCAGACCGGCGGGCCTCCAGGCCTGCCGATGCCCGATCCCGATGCACCGCAGCCGACCGCCGACCCCGGGACGGCCCTTTACCACGCGCAGTCGTGCGCGCGGTATCTGGGTCCCATTCCGGCCATGAGCTGCAGTGAGGCGCACGTCGTGCCCATCACCGTCGGCGGTGTCGAGGTGTTCGAGGAGCCGGAGACCTGCGACCGTCCAGCGGCGCTGACCGGTGGCTGCCAGCCCGGCAACGCCATCGGTCTCAAGCAGGGCACGCACCACGACGGCCGGCCCCGACCCGAGGTGATCTTCATGAACTTCTGTCGCGACGGCGGGATGGGGGTGATTGGCCACAACTCGTTCACTGGTGCAACCTGCTTCTTCCATATGAGCCACAACGTGGCCAACACCGAGCTGCACCCCGGCTCGACCGACCCGAGCTATGAGGCCTACTGGCAGACACCCGACATCGTGGCCGCGGACCAGTGCCAGAGCTGCCACCAGGCAGATCCGTTCATCCACTCGCCCTGGACCGATCAGCTCAGGCATCCGGACAATCCGGCCGAGACGCTGGTGCCCGTCCTGGCCGGCCCGACCAATCCTCGGCCCCCCTACGTCGTCGTCGGCGAGGAGTTCTCACAGCCGATCACGGCCGAGCTGCCCGGCAATCGGTGCACCACCTGCCATCGCCCGTCGTGCGACAACCGCTTCGCGATGCCGCTGGCCGACTTGATGATGCCGGCGCCCTTCGACGCGTATCACTACACCGCCGATCGTGCCGAGGATCGACAGGCGGTCCGCGACTGGTGCGACGAGGTCGGCTCGAGGCGCTGACGCGGCGCCCGCGAATCACTCTGACGAGGATCGATGATGGTCATATTGGTGCGCAACACGGTAGAGGACTATGGTCGTTGGCGCCGCGTGTTCGACGCACAGGCGGCGGCGGGGCGATTGGCTGGACTGAACGTGCTTCAGATGTGGCGATCAGTCGATGATCCGAACGAGGTGTACTTTCTGCTCGACGTTGAAGATCGGGCCAGGGCAGAGGCGTTCATGCAGACGCCCGAGTCGGCGGCCGTCGGAACCGAGGCGGGGGTCATCGAAGGCGACGTTCGTTTTCTCGAGGCCGAGGCCGTGCAGGCGTAGGAGGTGCACGGATGTCGAGACGACCGTGAGATCGACTCTGGAACAGCCCCGCGACTCGCGCCGCCGGAGGACGGTCGCGCCGGCCGCCGCCCTGGCCTGCCTGCTGAGCACCCTGCCTCTGGCCGCCCAGCCGGCGAGCGAAGCCGCGCCGCGACTGGCCTCTCCGGATCCGTAGCCTTCCCCCACGTTCGCGGCGTTTCGCACGACACGCGAGTTCCGGCGCACTGCGCGGACGGCTGTCGACATCAGGCTGCCGGGATCTGCCGCGAGCGTCCGCAACCTGTGCGGGACGGCGCCGCCGGCGCGCTGCGCTGACAACTACTTTCTATTGAAAAGTTCTTGACAATAGGGCATAACGTTCTACAGTGGGAAGGCGATGAATACTCAATCGAGATTGAAATCCGTCAAGACCGTCGAGCCGACGCCGATCGACTCGGGCGCCGCCGAGAACCTGCGTTACATCCGCGACACCATCGAGGCCACTCACACGTTCACGACCGTTCCGGGTAAAGGCTGCATTGCGATGGGCATCGTGGCCCTGGCCGCGTCCGCGCTGGAGTGGATTCCGGCGTTTGCGCCGCATTGGCTGCCGATCTGGCTGACGGCGGCCGTCGTCTCGTGCACCGTGGCGCTCTTCGCCATGGAAGCCAAGGCGCGAGTGCAGGGATTGAGCCTGCTCCGGTCGGTCGCAATGCGATTCTTCCTGACGCTGGCGCCGGCCTTCGTCGCGGGCGGCGTTCTGACGGCGGCGCTGATCGATAGCGCAGGTCGAGACGTCATCGCCGGGATCTGGTTGCTGATGTATGGCGTCGGCATTGCGGCCTGCGGCACGTTCTCGATACCGATCGTGTTGATCGCGGGTTTTGCCTTCATGGGATTCGGCACCGTCACACTCGCGGCGCCCGCGGCGTGGGCGCCGGGCATGTTGGCGCTCGGCTTCGGCGGTATTCACGTGGTGCTGGGCGCGCTCGTCACGAGGGATCACGGTGGCTAGAGCGGCGGCGAAACGTCAGCGGACAGCCCCGGCGGCGTTGCCCGCGACGCAGCGGCTGCGGGCCGTTGCCGGCTATGTCTCCGAGTCAGAGTCGGGCGACAGCGATCGTCTGATCCACGAGCGCATCCGGCTCGGCATCATGAGCGCGCTCAGCGTGAGCCGCAGCATGAGCTTCACCGAGCTCAAGCAACTGCTCAAGACCACCGACGGCAACCTCAGCAAGCATGCGCGCAAGCTCGAGGATGCGGGTTACCTGTCCTGCAGGAAGAAGTTCACCCAACGCGTGCCGAAGACCGAATTCAGTCTCACGGTCAAGGGCAAGCGTGTGTTCGCGAGGCACCTGGCGCACCTGGAAGCACTGATTCACGCCACGCGCGGCGACCAGTGAGGATGCGCGATACCAGGCAGGTTGCGAAGGACCAGAGACATGCATGTGGCAATCATCATGGATGGCAACGGCCGCTGGGCCGAGCGGCGCGGCTTGAGACGGACCGCAGGCCACGAGGCGGGCGCGCGGGCGGTACGGCGCGTCGCCGAGGCCGCGGTCCGTTCCGAGATCGACGTGTTGACGCTGTATGCGTTTTCTTCCGACAACTGGTCTCGACCGGCCGAGGAAGTCGACCGTCTGATGTGGCTGTTCAAGCGATATCTGCAGAACGAGGTCGCACGCTGCATCGAGACCGGCGTGCGCGTCAACGTGATCGGTCAACGCGATCGATTGAGCCGCGACCTGCTCCAAACCATCGAGCACGCGGAGCGAGTCACCGCCGATGGCGAGCGGTTGACGCTGCAACTCGCTATCGACTACTCGGCGCGCGCGGCGATCGTGCGCGCCGCGAACTCGTCCAAGCTCGACGGCGGCGGCAACGGGCATCCCGGCGACAGCGGCCGAACCGTGATCCAGGGTTTCGCAGAACGGATCGCCCGCGCGATGCACTCGCACATCCATGAGTCAAGCGTGGATCTGCTGATCCGCACGGGCGGCGAACGCCGGCTCAGTGATTTTCTGTTGTGGGAATGCGCCTACGCGGAGCTGGTCTTCGTCGACGACTGCTGGCCCGACTTCGAGGAGTCGGCATTCCATGCGGCACTCGAGGAGTTCGGTCGGCGCGAGCGCCGTTTTGGAGGTCTGTCCGCCACGGGTCAGGCCCGGCCACCAGCAGCCCACGGCGACGGCCCCCATTGCCGGGCGGTGACACCTTGAAGGTCAAGCTGATTCTGCCGTCGCTCACCGAGGCGCACAGCCCGTTCTTTCGACCGATCAAGTACAGCCTGTTTCCTCCCCTGGGTCTGGCCACGCTGGCCGCCTATCTCGATCCGTCGGACGAGGCCGAGATCGTGGACGAACATGTCGAGGTGCTCGACATGGCCGACGAGCCCGACCTGGTGGTCATTCAGGTGTACATCACCAATGCCAGACGCGCGTATCGCATCGCGGACGCGTATCGATCCCGGGGGATCAGAGTCTGCCTGGGCGGCCTGCACGTGACGTCGCTGCCCGAGGAAGCGGCGCCCCACGCCGATCACCTCTTTCTGGGACCCGGTGACGAGAGCTTCCCGAGGTTCCTGGCAGAGCTGCGGTGCGGGCGGGCCGGGCGCCGGTATGTCTCGCAGAGCCGGAGTATCGTGGGCATCCCGCCCGTGCGTCGCGACCTGATACGCCGCGAGCGCTACCTGGTGCCCAACAGCCTCGTGGTGACCCGCGGATGTCCCCACCACTGCGGGTTCTGTTACAAGGACGCCTTCTTCGCGGGCGGCGACTCCTTCTACGTGCAGGCCGTGGACGAGGCGCTGGCGGAGATCGAACGTCTGCCCGGCAGGCACCTGTATTTTCTTGACGACCACCTGTTGGGTCATCGGCGGTTTGCCGCGGCGCTGTTCGACGGCATGCGCGGCATGGGCCGGCTGTTTCAGGGGGCGTCGACCGTGGACGCCATCCTGCGTGGGGACCTGATCGAGCGAGCGGCCGAGGCCGGCATGCGGTCGGTCTTCGTGGGGTTCGAGTCTCTGGACCCGGACGTGCTGAAGTCGGCGAACAAGGGACAGAACCTGGGCAGGGACTATGACACCGCCATCCGCAGACTCGATGCGCTCGGCATCCTGGTGAATGGGTCCTTCGTGTTCGGACTGGACGGGGACAGGCCCGATGTCTTCGACCGGACCGTCGACTGGGCGGTGTCGCGCGGACTGGTGACGGCCACCTTCCACGTGGCCACGCCCTATCCCGGTACCGCCTTCTTCAGCGAGATCGAGGCCCAGGGCCGGCTGTTGCACCACGAATGGGACCGCTACGACACGCGCCAGGCCGTGTTTCGCCCGTCCGGCATGAGCACCACTCAGCTCGAGGACGGTTATTGGCGGGCCTACCGGAATTTCTATCGCTGGCGGAACATCGGCAAGGCAGCGCTGCAACACGGCGCCTGGAACCGCAGCCTGCGCCACTTTGCCTACTCGGGCGGCTGGAAGCGGCTCGAGCCCCTCTGGGCCGGGGTGATCGGCGGCCGCCACCTGGCTCGCATGCGACCCCTGCTCGAGGGGGTCCTGGACACGGCGGCGGACCGGTCGGGGACGAGGAACCGCGCGCGGCCGCAGCCTGAAGGACATCGACCTCAGCCACGACACCGAATTTGCACAACTTGACGTACACATCCGAGACGCCCATTGAATCTTCGTCGTCACAACCGATTGCACAGGCCGAGTTGGTGTAGGCCGGGCGTACGCCCTGGCACCGCGCACCAACGACCGGCAGCTCATGAATGACCTGACACCGATGAAGTGGCTGGAGATCGTCCGCTTCGAACTGGCCCATCAGTTCCGAAGTAGAGCCACGTGGGTCCTCTTCGGCCTGTTCTTGTTTCCCCTGATCGGGGTGACGAACGACGCCCTCGTCGCCGCGGACCGACGGGAGATCCTGTTCAATGCGCCGATCTTCATCGCGCAGGGCGGCGTCGCGATGGGCCTGGTAGCGCTGCTCATCGTGGCGGCGGTGGCTGGGGACGCGGCTACACGGGATGTGCGGACGCGGCTGGAGCCGCTGATGCACGCGGCGCCCGTCGGCCGGGCCGCCTACCTCGGCGGACGTTTCCTCGGCGTGTTCATCGTGGCGGCGATTCTGATGGCCGCGGTGCCCGTTGTCCGCTTCCTGGTCCCACTCGCCCAACCGGAGCTGGCGGCCGAGGTGGTCGGGCCCTTCCGTCCGGTGGCGTACGTCCAGGCGTACTTCCTCCTTGTGCTGCCGAACGCGTTCATGGCGACGGCGTTGCTGTTCAGCATGGCGACGCTCGTGCGACACCCGCTGGGGAGCTGGTTCGGGGCCGCGCTCGTGCTCGCGGGGGGGCAGTTCAGCCACTCGTACTTCGGCGATTTCCTCGGCCGATGGGACTTGGCGCAAGTGTTCGATTCCTCGGGTCTGACCGCGCTCGACGTGATGGCGCAGACCTGGTCGCCCGTAGAGTTGAACCAGCGTCTGATCGGGTCGGAGAGCGTGCTGCTGTGGAACCGGGCGCTCTGGCTCGCGGTCGCGTGCGCCGTGCTCCTGCTGGCGTTCAGGCGATTCGACTTCGGTGGGAACGCCGGTGCCGTCCAGTGGTGGCGGCGGAGCCCGCTGCGCCCGGCACGATCGGCCCGCGGCGAGGCAGAGGGCGGCGGCCTGGCTGCCCCGGCCCGCACGGAGGCCGCACTCGGCACGCCCGTGGCCGTGCCACGTGCACCCCGGGAGTTCGGCATTGCCGGCCGCGTGCGGCAGACGCTGTCGATCACGCGCGATTCACTGCGCGCGATGGTGCCCACCTGGGTCTGGCCCTTCGTGCCCCTCATGGTGATGGCGCAGTTCGTGCTCACGCTGGAGGCGCTGGGGGGCATGGGCGCCGGTACGCCGGTCCTGCCCACGACCGATGTCGTCCTGCGAACGCTGGGACCCCGAGTGGGCGATGCGCCCCCTCCGGCGATCCTGGCCATGATCCTGCTGCCCATTCTTCTCGCCGGAGAGCTGGTCTGGCGGGACCGCGACGCGAACATGGAGGGCCTGGCCGACGCCGCGCCGGTGCTGGACGGCGTGCGGTTCGCCGGTAAGCTCCTGGGCCTCTGGCTCGTAATCGTCGCGCTGCATGCGCTGCTCATACCGGGGGGCGTGCTCGCGCAGGTATGGCTCGGCTGGTACGACGTCGATCCGGGGCTCCATGTCCGGGTGCTCGGGCTCACGCTGGTGGTCCCGATGGTGTTCACGCTGTTCGCGCTGTCGGTCCACGTGCTGGTGAACCACAAGCAGGTCGGAAACGTGGTCGCGCTGATGCTCGTGCTGGCTCCGCGCATCGTTGTCGAGTCGCTCGGAATCGAGCACCCGATGCTGGTCCTCGGCTCGGAGCCGGGCTGGGGCCACTCACCCATCAGCGGGTTCGGGCCGTTCCTGGGACCGCTGCTGTGGTTCGATCTGTACTGGGCCGCCTGGGCGCTGCTTGTCGCGGTCGTGACGCGGCTCTTCTGGGTGAGGGGCGTCGAGCGGGGCATGGGGCAGCGGGTGCGGGTCGCGCGGCGCCGCCTCACGGGCGCGAGGGTGGCAGCCGTGGGCGCGGCGGCGGGACTCGTCCTGCTCGCCGGCGGCGTCGTGTTCTACAACACCAACGTCCTCAACGCCTACCGGACGAGCGCCGAGCGCGCGGAGGAGCGCGCCGGGTACGAGCGGCGCTACGGGCGTTTTGAAGGGGCGCCGCAGCCGCAGATGACCGCCACCGAGCTCGAGGTCGAGATCTATCCCGACCGTCGCGAGGCCGACGTCCACGGGGTCCATCACCTCGTGAACCGAACCGACCTGCCGATCGACACGCTCCACGTGGCGATCTCCCTCGAGGTGGACACACGAGCGATCGAGCTCGACCGCTCGGCCCGCGCCACGCGCCTCGACGATGTCCTGGGCCACCGCGTCTACGTGCTGGACGAGCCGCTCCAGCCGGGCGAATCGCTGCGGCTGGCGTGGGAGGTGCGCCACGCTCCGCGCGGCTTCCCGGCCCGCGACATCAGCACCGCCGTCGTCGGGAACGGGAGTTTCTTTTCGATGCAGGACTGGATGCCGCTCATCGGCTATCAGCTTCGCAGACAACTGGTCGATCCGGTCCAGCGCAGGGAGCACGGCTTGCCGGCGCGGCCCGTCTTTGCGTCGCTGGACGACGTCCAGGCCCGGTCGGACCGCTACGGAATGGAGCACATCGATCTGGCGGTCACGGTGGGCACGTCCGAAGACCAGGTCGCCCTCGCCCCCGGTGAGCTGGTCCGTACGTGGACGCAGGACGGCAGGCGCTACTTCCGGTACGAGACGACCGCGCCCATCGGGAACGGCTACGCCATCTTCTCCGCCGACTACGCGGTGCAGACCGGGCGTTGGCGCGACGTCGCCATCGAAGTCCTGCACCATCCCGCGCACGACACGAACGTGCCGCGCATGATCCGCGGCATGGAGGCGTCGCTCGAGAAGCTCACCGAGCGATTCGGACCGTTTCCGTACAACGTGATCCGGATGGTGGAGTACCCGTCGGCGGGAGGCTCGCTGCACGCCGCGTCCGCCACCATCTGGTATCAGGAGCTGTTCTCCCTGTTCGACCCTGACCGCGATCCACGCCGAATCGACATGCCGTTCGCCGTGGTGGCGCACGAGGTGGCCCATCAGTTCCAGCCGGTGCCGGCCCGGATGGAGGGCCGCGCCCTGCTCAGCGAGAGCTTCGCCTGGTACGCCGCCCTGGGGGTGATCGAAGAGGAATACGGCGCCGAGCACCTGCGGCGCTTCCTCGACTTCATGCGCAGGTCCTATCTGACCCCGCGCTCCCGGGCCGACGTTCCGCTGCTGCGCGCGAACGACTCGTTCCTGGGCTACCGGAAGGGCCCGTTCGCGATGTATGCGCTGCGGGAATACGTCGGCCAGGAACGGGTGGACCTGGCATGGCGGCGCGTCCGCGCGCAGCACGCTTCGCACGAACCGCCGTTCGCGACCTCCCTCGACCTCTATCGCGAGCTGCAGACGGTCACACCGGACTCGCTGCACACCCTGCTGGGCGACCTGCTCGAGCGGAACACCTTCTGGGAGCTGGCGACGGAACGGGCGACAACTGAGCCGACCTCCAACGGGGAGTGGCGAGTCAGCCTCGAGGTCGAGGCGCGCAAGGCCGCGGTGGACACCATGGGCGCCGAGACCGACATGCCCATGGACGACCTCGTCGAGATCGGCGTCTACGCGTCGGAGGCCGGCGAGGAGGACGAGCTGCTGTATCTGGGGATGCATCGTCTGCGGAGCGGGCCACGGACGATCGCGGTCACGGTTCCCGGACGGCCCGCCCGGGCCGGCATCGATCCCCGCCACCTGCTCATCGACGTGCGGCCGGGCGACAACGTCGTGGACATTCTCGAACCAACTCCGGCGAGAAACTGAGCATGGAGCTCCGAATCCGTGGGGTCTCGAAGACCTATGCCAACGGCGTGCGCGCGCTGGACGACGTATCGCTCACGATTCCCCCCGGCATGTACGGTCTGCTCGGGCCGAACGGCGCCGGCAAGTCG
This sequence comes from Vicinamibacterales bacterium, assembly GCA_965220695.1. Classification (GTDB taxonomy): domain Bacteria; phylum Acidobacteriota; class Vicinamibacteria; order Vicinamibacterales; family UBA8438; genus UBA9620. The sequence continues at coordinate 4,786,721 of OZ244838.1, forward strand.
ACCCTGATGCGCATCGTGGCCACGCTGCAGGATCCGGACGAGGGGACGATCCGTCTGGGCGACATCGACGTCCTCGCGGAGAAGGACCGGACGCGGGAAGTGCTGGGTTACCTGCCGCAGGATTTCGGTCTGTATCCCGGCGTGACCGCCGAGGCGCTGCTCACGCACTTCGCGGTGCTCGAGGGCATCGCCGACCGCGGTGCTCGGAGGGAGGTGGTCGAGTCGCTGCTCCGTCAGACCAACCTCTGGGACGTGCGCAAGGCGAAGCTCGGGACCTACTCCGGCGGCATGCGGCAGCGCTTCGGCGTCGCGGTCGCGCTGCTCGGCGACCCCGGGCTGCTCATCGTGGACGAGCCGACCGCCGGCCTCGACCCCGCCGAGCGCCTTCGTTTCCTCAACCTGCTGAGCGATCTCGGCCAGCGCAGCGTGGTCGTGCTGTCCACGCATATCGTCGAAGACGTGTCCGAGCTCTGCACCCGGATGGCGATCATCCATGAGGGTCGGATCCTGCTGGAGGCGGAGCCGCTGCGGGCGGTCGAAGAGCTGCAGGGGCGCATCTGGCAACGCGTCGTCACGAGCGAGGAGCTCGGACGGCTGGACGGCGGGCACACGGTCATCTCGACCCGGCTGCTCGCCGGCCGCACGATCGCCCACGTCTACGCCGAAACGAGCCCCGGCGCCGAGTTCGAGGCGGTCCAGCCCGACCTGAAGGACGTCTACTTCAGCGTGATGGCGGGGAAGTACGGCCGCTGGGTGGCTGCCCCGGCTTGAACTCGTCTTTGGATTCCTCGATCGAAACCAACTGGTTTTCGATCCGAGCGTGTCGATTGCTGCCTGCTAGAGATCGCCCTCCCACTTGACGAGGTCGGGTGCGTACCGGCCGTTTGCGTACGCTTCGCAGAACGCGTCCTGATCGCCCTGGAACGTGGGGTCGGCCGCTACAACCGCGGGCAGCAGGGCCCGCCAGAGCTGGCTCGAGCCCCCGTCGTCCCAGTTCTTGCCGACGAGGACCATGTCCAGTCCGCGATGGCCGACGATGTACTGCCCGCCGGCGCCGGCCGCGTTCCAGACGCCGACATCGTATTCCTGGTCGCAGTTGCCGTCTGCACAGTCGCTCGACTCGGAGATGCCGTGCGGATAGCTGGCGTGGATGGTGCGCGGCGAGCAGGCCGTGTTGTTCATCCACGTGAGATAGCCATAGCGGGTGGAGCCATCCTCGAAGGCGGGGTGTGTCATGTTGTAGACGTAGCGGCTGTCGGCCAGGCGCTCGCCGTTGTAGACGCCGCCGCGAAGGATCACCTGGCCGACACGCGCCATGTCGAGGAGCGAGCCGTACCAGGAGTATCCGAAGAACTCCACGTCCCAGCTCGAGTGCTCGAGACCCAGCTTCGCGAAGAGCCGGTCCTTGGCCTCGACGGCGTTCGCGCCGAAGCGCTGCGGATCCTGCTTGACCACGTTGTCGATGACACGGATGAGCTGGTTGATCTCACGCCGTCCCGAGGCATCGTACTCGTGCGACTTCTGACCGTGGGAGAGGTCGTCGCTGTAGCCGACCATGGCCAGCACGTGCGCGATCGTGGCGTCCGTGTTGATCACCGCGCGCGGGGGCAGCGCGGTCAGGTCGAGCCACTGGTCCATGCGATCGAACTCGCGCAGCGGGCCGCTCATGGGTGAGCTCGACTGCGCAAGATCCCGCGTCTGGTGCATGATGGCGCCGGTCAGCAGCGCGCCCAGCGTCTTGGTCGCCGAGTAGAGGTGGCTCACGCCCGGACCGTCGGACGCGTTCTCGCCAGACACGAAGCACAGCCTGCCGTAGCGCACGATGGCGAACGACATGTCCTGCCGCATCGTCACCTGCTGGAGGAGTTCCGGATCCAATCTGCAGACCTCCTCCAGTTCATCCTCGTCAACGAGCGCCCACGGGCCCGTTCCAGGATCGGTCGGTGGACTCTGTGCAACGCCCGCGGCCGGACTCCAGAGCACGAGGGCGGCGATCAACGACAGACGGATGGCTGCATTGCGCATGGTGAGTTGCTCCCTCTCAGAATGCTGAACCTCCATGACACGAAGTTCCTCGGCGCAGGCGGCACGTTGCCACCGCGGTAACCACGGCACCCACGGACTGGCGTCCTCAAGGAGACCAGCCCCGGTTGCATCCCGGACGCGTTCAGTGCCCGTCCGACGCGGCGCCCTATTCGACAGGCAGCGCCATCGCGGCCAGGCCGTTCCGCAGTTGCACGATGACGAACTGACGGCCCTCGTGCATCCAACTCGACATCCCGTAGCGCGTCAGGCCGGGGATTTCGACCGCCCCGAGCCGTTCGCCGGTGCGCTTGTCGATGGCAAAGAGCTGGGGCGTGTTGTCGGCCGCCTGACCGCCGGCCAGGAGCATCGTCGGCGTGACCACCATGGCGGCGGTGCCGCCGCGGCCGCGATTGATTTCGACGCCGTCGAGCCCCTGCACGAGCGGGTGATTCCTGATCCGGTCCTGCTGCGCCTGCGAGGCGTCTCCGTTCGGGGTCACCCACAGATGCTCACCCGTGTTCATGTCGATCGCGGTGATGCGCCCGACCGGCCCCTTCCAGATCGGGAGGCCGTCCAGCGTGGCCGCCTCGATGCTGCCGCGCACGGTCGTCGCGACCGCGGCCCAGGGCGTATGCGTTGTCCCCGACTGGTCGAGCGCGTCGAGCGGCGAGTCCACGCCCGGCATCACCTGCAGCCGGAAGCAGTTGCTCTGCGAGCTCACGAACATGATGCCAAGCACCGGGTCTCCGACCGCCGGCCCCGTGATGTTGGTGCCGCCGCCTCCCCCCGGACAGTTCCACGCCGGGCCTGCCGGGTCATCGATGGTCCTCGGCGGGTCGAACAACCCGTTGAAGAGGTTGTTCTCCAGCGCCACCTGACGCGCCCGTTCCTTGATCTCCGGCGTGTAGTCGATCAGGTGATCCTCGGTCCGCCCCTGGAGGTCGTACGGCGCGGGCCGCGTCGGGAACGGCTGGGTCGCGGAGAGCTGTTCGCCCGGGACGTTGGACGGCGGGACGGGGCGCTCCTCGATGGGCCAGATCGGCTCGCCGGTCTCGCGGTCGAGCGCATACAGGAACACCTGCTTCGTCGCCTGGAAGAGCCCCTTGACCTCCCGTCCGTCGACGGTCACGTCCATCAGGACCGGCGCGGTCGGCGTGTCGTAGTTCCAGATGTCGTGGTGCACCATCTGGTAATGCCACCGCCGTTCGCCGGTGGCGGCGTCGAGCGCGATGATGCTCGTGCTGAACAGGTTGTCGCCGGGGTGGTGCCCGCCGTAGTAGTCGATCGTGGCGCCGTTGGTCACGATGTAGACCAGTCCGAGCTCCGGATCCGTCGACATCGGGGCCCAGGACGACACATCCCCGGTCCATTGCCAGGCGTCGTTCTCCCAGGTCTCGTGCCCGAACTCACCCGGCCGCGGGATCACGTGGAACTTCCACTTGAAGTCGCCGGTCCGCACGTCGTAGGCGAGGATGTCGCCGGGCACGTTCTCCACCCGGGTCTGCAGGTAGCCCTGCTCCGCCGAGTTGCCGACCACCACCGTGTCGTTGACCACGATCGGCGGTGACGACGACGTGATGTAGCCGATCTCCTTGGGGATGCCGATGTTGGGGTCGTAGGGCCGGTCCATGCTCACCCAGGGGCCCCAGTCGGCGATCAGATCCTCCACCAGGTCGACCGTCCCGGTGGCGTTGAAGCCGTCGACGGGCACCGGACGTCCCCATCCTTCGAGCGGCTTGCCGGTGTCGGCGTCGAGCGCGTGGAGAAAGAAGCCCGGAGACGTGATGAAGACCACCCCGCGGCCGTCGATCTCGGCATACGTGATGCCCTTGCCGTAGCCCTTGCGCATCGAGTACTCGTAGCGAGCGGTGTTCGGCTCCCTGAAGCTCCAGAGCAGCTCGCCGGTCTCGGGATCCAGGGCGACCACGTGGCGCCGGTTGCCGGCCACGGTGATGAGCTTGCCGTCGATGTAGGAGGGCGTGGCCCGCGCCGTGGCGGGGCCGAAGCTGGTCGCATTCCACTCCCAGGCGATCTCGAGCTGCTCGAAGTTCGAGGGATCGAGCTGGTCGGCCGGTGTGTATCGGGTGTGCCAGGCATCGCCGCCCAGGTAGGCCCATTGTCCATCTGCGGTTCCGGGCCCCTGCGCCATCGCGCCGCCCGGCGCGAGCACACTGCACGCCACGGCAAGTGCGATCCCGGATACGATTGACCCTGTTCGTGTGGCCCTACGTCGTTCGTCGGCTTTCATTGCCTGTACTCCTGTAATCTGTTCCGCGAAGTCCGAGCACCTGACGCCATCCCGGGCAGCCATGGTAGCACCCACGACCGACATATGCGACCGCCGGAGCCAGGTGAAGCGCGCTGCCGGCGTGCGGACGGGAGTCGTATCCCTGGGCGGCGCAGTTTCGTTTCCTCAGGGTTGCACAGGGCCTGTTTTCACCGTGTGGCTTCTCCTCGCCGGTGCCGCCGGATGTTCGGAAGCGCCGCCGCCGGTCGCGTTCGAAGTCGCAGAGGCGTCGATCGCCGAGCTCGGCGCGGCGATGGATGAGGGTCGCGTCACGTCGGAGCAGCTCGTGGAGAAATACCTGGCCAGAATCGCGGCATTCGACGACCGGGGCCCGGCGCTCAACGCCATCATCGTGCTGAATCCGGAGGCGGTGGCGACCGCGCGTGCGCTCGACGCGGAGCGCGCCGCGACGGGTGCGCGCGGGCCGCTGCACGGCGTGCCGATCCTCATCAAGGACAACTACGACATGGCCGGTCTGCCGACGACCAACGGCTCGATCGCCATGGCCGACGTGATGCCGCCGGACGACGCCTTCCAGGTGCGGCGGTTGCGCGAGGCCGGCGCCGTCATGCTGGGGAAGACGAACCTGCACGAGTTCGCGCGGGGCATCACGACCGTCAGCTCGCTCGGGGGGCAGACCCTGAACCCGTACGACACCTCCCGCAATCCGGGGGGTTCGAGCGGCGGGACCGGCGCTGCGGTGGCGGCGAGCTTCGCGGCAGCGGGGATGGGCAGCGACACCTGCGGGTCGATCCGGATTCCGTCGGCACACAACAACCTGGTCGGGCTGCGCGGCACGACGGGCTTGTCGAGCCGTGACGGCGTCGTGCCGCTGTCGCACACGCTGGACATCGCCGGCCCGCTCGCACGGAACGTGACCGACCTTGCGCTGCTGCTCGACGCCACGGTCGGCGCCGACCTCGCCGACCCGGTCACCGCCGGGGCCGATGCCAACATTCCGGACAGCTACACCACGGCGCTGGACCCCGACGCGCTCCGGGGAGCACGGGTCGGGGTGCTGACGATGCTGGTGCGGCAGGATCCGGAAGACGAGCCGGTCGCGCGCGTCATCGACGCGGCGGTTGCCGACCTGCGCCGGCTCGGCGCCGCGGTCGAGGAGGTGGAGATCGACGGGCTGGCCGAGCTGCTCGACAGCTACGTCGTGCTGAGCCACGAATTCAAGTTCGACCTCGATGCCTACCTGGCGGCGATCCCCGCTGCGCCGTCGCTGGCGCAGGTGCTCGCCGAGGGTCTGTATCACCCGGCGGTGCGCGAGCGGCTGGAGCAATCGAACGCCGTGGAGACGCTCGACACCGATGTCTACCGCGAAGCGCTCGGCCGCCGAGCGATCGTCAGGCGCCGCATGGTGGAGACGATGGACGAGTTGGAGCTCGATGCCGTCATCTATCCGACGATGCGGCAGCAGGCGGCCGTCATCGGCAGACCGCAGGGCGGGGACAACTGCCGGCTCAGCCCGCACTCCGGACTGCCGGCGATCACCGTGCCGGCCGGCTTCACGCCCGACGACCTGCCGGTGGGGTTGGAGCTGCTGGGCCGGCCGTTCGCCGAGCCGCGCCTCATCGCGCTGGCCTACGCGTTCGAGCAGGGCACCGGGCATCGACGCGCGCCGGCAGCGACGCCGCCTCTGGCGGTGGGTCCGTGATCGACGGGTGTCCGACGCGAGTGCGGTCGGCGCCTTTACACCCCCGTCCCGTCTCACGCACAGCCAGATGCCGTCGTGGCAAGAGACACCGCACGGATCGGCTCAACCCCGTTGAATTACTCTGCTGGTGAGACATAATCGCGTTAAACGAGAGGGGCGAACCATGGCTAGACGATTTTGGCTCTCACTGAGCCTGTCGGTGCTGATGACAGGGTCTGCGACGGCGCAGAACGTACAAAGCGTCCTGCAGGCCACCGCGATCGCGATGGGCATGGAGAACTTGACGTCGATTCAGTACTCCGGCACGGGCTGGCAAGGCCGTGTCGGACAGAACGTCTCACCCGACCGCGATTGGCCGCGGGTGGAGCTGGCGAGCTATACGAGGACGATCGATTTCGAGACGATGTCATCGAAAGAGGAGTACGTCCGGGAGCAGGGTGGCCAGGTCACCAATTTCGTCAGCGGCGACCATGCCTGGACCCTGGACGCGCAGGGACGCCCGGTTCCGCAGCCGGCCGTCGCCGAGGTGCGGCGGCTCGAGATCTTCCTGACGCCCTGGGGGTTCATCAAGGGGGCGATGGCGCCGGGGGCCAACCCGACCATGGTCACGCGCCATGAGTACGGCGGCCGGTCGACCGTGATCTCGTTCGTCGCGTTCGGGAAGTACCGCATCAACGGCACGATCAACCCCGAGGGTCTGCTCGAGCGCGTGCAGACGTGGGTGCCCAATCCGGTCGTCGGCGACATGTACTACGAAAACGTCTACACCCAATACCGGGAGGTCGGCGGGGTGCAGATTCCCCGGTTCCATCAGCATCAGGACTATGACGACGGCGCGCACGCGCCGAACGTCAGCGGCGGTGACCATGCATTCGGTCTGGAAACGGTCTCGGACCTGCAGGCGAACGTGGCCAACGCGACGCTGATCGTGCCGAACGACGTCCAGAGCGCGCGCACGCAGCCGGTCCGCGTGGCGTCACAGAGCGTGGGCGACGGCGTGTGGTTGATCGCGGGCGGCTCCCACCACAGCGTGGCCGTCGAGTTCGGTGACCATGTGGTGGTCATCGAGGCGCCGCAGAATGAAGAACGGTCGCTCGCGGTGATCGACGAGGTGTACCGACTGATGCCGGACAAGCCGATCCGGTTCATCGTGACGACCCATCATCACTGGGACCATCTGGGCGGGCTCCGTGCGTATGTGCACGAGGGTGCGACCGTCGTCACCCACGAGAGCAACAAACCCTACTACCAGGAGGTCCTCAGGGCCGGCCTCTGGATCTTGGAGCCCGACCGGTTTTCGCTGCATCCGCCCGAGGAGTGGTCGGAAGGCTACATCTTCGAGACCCTGAACGAGAAATACGTCCTCGCCGATCGCACGAGGACCGTGGAGCTCTACACCGTCCAGGGGCTCGCCCACGCGGCAGGCATGCTGATCGCGTATCTCCCGAGTGAGCGGATCGTCGTGCAGGCCGACCTCTACAGCTCCCAGGCGCAAACCCCGAACGCCAGCGCCCGCGTGCTTCTCCGAACCCTGCGGCGGCTGGATCTCGATGTGGAGACGATCGTGGGGATACACGGGAGTCCTGTTCCGATGTCGCAGTTCGCGGCGTTCGTCGGCGGCGGGCAGTGACGAAAAACACGCAGAGACCGGCATCCAGCGCTGTTGCGGTTCATGCTCGCGGTCCTCGAGCAGCACCGCCGCGATCACGCATGACGTGTCGCCAGGGGTTGACCGATTCGTCGACGTGCGCAGGTCTCTGCTATTGAGCGACCGCGTACTTCGTGAACGCGCCACCCGCAAAGCGGAGCGAGTTCGGTCCCTCGGCGGCGAACACGTTGCCGTCCGCGTCGACCGCGACACCTTCACCGGCAGCGCCCTGATACGGCCGCGTCTCCGCCTCGAACGGCGGGATGTAGCCCGTGACGCGGTCCTCGTTCACGTGCCCGATGCGCACGCCGTTCACCCAGTTCGGATGGCTGGTCCCGCTCGACTCGGAGTCGATCGCGTACAGCATGTCGTCCCCGGTGATGAAGATGCCGCTGATGCGCCCGTAGGAGTAGCGGGAGTCGAGATAGTTGCCCTCCTGGTCGAAGATCTCGATGCGATGGTTGCCGCGATCGGCGACGAAGAGGCGTCCCTGCGAGTCGAACGCCAACGCGTGGGGTGTGCGGAACTCGCCGTGCAGCGTGCCGATCTGTCCCCACTCCTTGATGAACGTGCCGTCGGCGGCGAACTTCAGGATGCGGCCGGTGGCGCCCGACTCACGTCCCTCCGCCATCGCCCGTCCGGTGGTCATGCCCTGGCCGCCGTGTCCGTCGCCGACATAGATGCTGCCGTCCGGCCCGGTGACCACGTCGTTCGGCTGGTTGAACTGGTTCGGGCCGCTCCCGGGCTGTCCCGCCGTGCCGAGGCTCATCAGCAGTTCGCCCGTGGGACTGAACTTGTGGACCTGGTGCCCCTTGGTGCCCTCCCGGTTCCCCGCGAAGTCGGTCACCCAGACGTTCCCGTCGGCATCTACATGGATGCCGTGCGGCGTGACCATGACGCCGCCGCCGAAGTTCGCCAGCACCTCACCGCTGTTACGGTCGAACTTGAAGATCGGGTCGACGGGGTTCGAGTCGCAGTTGATGGGCACGCCGCCGCCGAAGGTGCCGGCGCCGCAGCGCTCGTATGCCCAGACCTGGCCGTCGTTCGGATCGATATCGATACCGGCGGTCGAGCCCCACTCGCGGCCTTCGGGCAGGTCACCCCAATTCTCCATCACGGTCGAGGTCGGGTTCGGCAGGCCCTCACCCGTGATCGTGTTGCCCCATGCCGCGGCCGGGGCCGTGTCGGTCGTGGTCCCGGACTCGGTGGCGCAGCCGCCAAGCACGAGAGCAGCGCAGACGCACAACGTGGAAATCAGATATCGTGACGATGACATGGCATCTCTCCCATCGAACCCGCGTTGAGTGAGTTCGTGTTCTCGGCTCGAGCGCTCTACCGCTTTACGTCCTCGGCCGACGGTTGGATGATAGCCCGAAACGGGGTTCGATGTTGCACCGGTCGTGACGGATTTCCCTAGCAGCCCGTGGTGGTGCGCCGTGCAAGGCGCCATTCCTCAGCGGGTGCGAATCCCGCCCGGCAACTGTCGCTCCAGCCGGTAGCAGTCGGAGCGGACGATGGAGGTAACGACATCGGCTGAAGCACTCCGACGACAAAGGGCCGCCGTGGGCGGTCCATCGCGCGTCGCGCCCCAGAACAACGCTCTGTCAGCCGTGGTCACGGGGTCGGGCTGTGCGGTGCCCTGACGGGTGTGAGCAACGCCGGACAGCACCGGGATGACGATGAGCGCTACTGCAGTGGTTCTCCTCACTTCCTTCAAACCATACGACCGCCGTTGGCCTCGTCCAGATGCAGCAACTCGGTTCGGAGGAGCTCAGGCGATTCGATCTGGCGCCGGCCGCCCTCAAGCCATACACTGCTCGACGGTTCCCAATTGCTGCGCGCGCCTGGTTGAGCTAACATCCCCGGACGCGGCGGGAATTTGTGCGCGTCGAGCGCGGTACGGGCAGGATCGGTCCGACGTGGTCGCCGCCCTGCAGGAAGCCGGCCTTCGACTGCGTGGTGCTGACGGCGGCGCGGTCCTGGGAAGCGCGGTAGGCGACGTGGGACGAAATTGACCTTGTTGCATTGGTGTGGTACCCGGATGAAGGCGCAGCGCGAGCACCGCGCGCCAGCGCACCGGTGCCACCGACTTTGGGACACCCTCCTGTCGTGAGGATGTGGGGAGAGCACGATGCCGATCATCAAAGATCTGCAGGAAGCGTTGAAGAAGAGAAAGCTGTCGAAGCCGGCCGATGCACTTCAGGCGGCGGTCGCCGCCGCGCAGGAGGAACGGGCTGCGTTGAGCGCGATGTTGACGCAGATCAAGCCCCATGCTGCAAAGTTGTCGACGATTGGCGCATCGGTGAAGAAGGTGACCGAGCGCGCCTCGCGCGCGACGGCCACATTGGAGGACTTGTCGAGCCGGCTGTCGGCGGTCGAGGCCACAACAGAGAGCGTCAACGCCCTCGAGGGCCGAGTGCAGTCGCTCGTCGATTCCGTCGATCAGGCGCAGCGAACGGCGCAGAACCTGCTGGCCGCTGACGGCGACCTCACCAAGCACCGCCAAGCGGTACAGCAGCTCACCAAGCAGGGGATCGAGGCGACCGCGAACTTCAATGCCCTTGACAAGGAGCGCGCGATTCTCAAGCGCGCTCGGGAGGAGATGCGGCAGACGCAGGCGGTCGTGAAGGCCTCTTCCGACAAGTCGGATACGCTCGCGGCCGATCTTGACCGGCTCGGCGCGCAGGCGTCCCAGTTGCATCAGGATCACGACCACCTGAGCGAGTCGTTGCGCAAGACGCGAGAGAACGCGGAGCAGACTACCCGGACCGTCCGCGACGTGGAGGAGCAGCTCGGACCGCTCACCCAGCTTCACGAGCTGAGCAAGACGACCGACGAACGGTTATCCAACCTGAATGCGCTCGCCGAGCACGTGCTCAGCAAGGTGAAGTCGCTTGAGAGCCAGAAGCAGACGGTCGAGCATGCAGTGGTCGAATCGAATCGGTTGAGCGAGATGGTCTGGAAAATGGAGGTCCAGATCGGCAAGCTCGACGAGGCGAACAAGCAGGCGGCGCAGGTCGACGAGACGGCGCAGCGGATCGAGCAGGTCTCGAAGAAGATCACCGCACGTTTTGAGCAGGGGGAGAAGATCCGAGAAAGTTACGATACAAGCCTCGCAGCGCTCGAAACGAGACGCACGGAGATCGTCGAATTCGTCAAGGATTACACCGAGCGGCTGGCCATCGAACGTAAGACGCTGGACGGCCACGATGGGCGAGTGCGGACGCTTCAGAGCGCGCTCTCCGGGGTCGAGCACGACATCGGCAGTCTCTCCGACAAGGCCGGGGCCGTGGCGGCGATGCAGCAGCGGGCCGACGATCTCGGCGGCCAGCTTGAGGGCTTTGGCGGTCGCGTGCAGCAGCTTGAGGCGCAGGCGGGCGAGCTGGAGAAGCTGGAGAAGCGCTTGAACGGGGTGGAAGCGCTGACCGAGGAGGTCGAACGCCGGCAGACGGCGTTGGCGCAGGGGCGCTCCGAGCTCGACGCCCTTCGCAAGGAAGTCGACCAGTTTCACGTGGCGCACGCCGATGTCGCCAAGGCTCGGGACCAGATCAACACCGACCGGGGCGCGCTCGAGGCGTTCGTCAACCGGATAAACGAGTTCCGCCGGCACATGCCAGAACTCGAGTCCGGCATAGACGCGGTCAGCAAGAAGCTGTCGGTCGTCGACGAGGCAACGCAGAGAGCCGCGTCACTTGAGGCGACGGTCGACGATCTTGACAACCGCATGGCGCTCGTCGCCGATCATCAGCAACTGGTCGCGAACATCGGTACGCGTCTGGATGGGCTCAACACACTGAGCGCTTCCATTGACGAACGGGTTGCCGAGCAACTGACCCGTCAGCAGGCGGTGCAGGCGCTCAAGAACACGTGCGACGGTGTCGATGTTCAGATTGATGACGCACAGCAAAAGCTGCAGAAGGTGGCCGCGCTCCAGAACACGCTCTTGCCACTGACGACCCAGGTGGCCGCGCTGAAGACGCGGATCGATGGGCTCGCAGCCACATGCAAGGAATACGATGCCGAAAGGGCTGACCTGACCGCGCTGGAGCGGCGCATCTCCGAAGCGGTCGACCGCAGCCGCGACGTGGCGACGACGGTTGACGACCAGATCCGGCAGGTCCAGGGCGCTTCGGAAGAGCTCGGCCGGGTTTCGGCGCTCAAGGACGAGTTACTGCAGGAGCTGGGTCGCGCTCAGACGCACCAACGCTACGTCAGTGCGCGCATGAAGACCGCGGATGAACAGGTCAAACGAGTCGATCTGCAGCTTGTGCAGCTCGATCAGCGACATTCCCAACTGGCATTCTCCGACAAACGGATTGCCTCGGCGGAGAAGCGGATCACCGAACTCCAGGCCCTGGAAGATCGCGTCGAGCGGCAGATGCAGGTCGTCATTGGGCATGGAGACGCGGTGGGCGCCGTCAAGAAGGAGATCGACAACGTTCACCAGATTAGTCAGCAGAGCAGGACCGACCTGCAGGAGATCATCAAGCAGCGTACGCAGATCGACACGCTGCACCGACTGCTCAACGCAGCAAGGAAACGCGTTGGCGAAACGGAGCGGCAAGTGGCCGTCATCGAGTCCCGCAAGGCGATGATCGGTGAGTTGCAACTCAAGACGAACATGATCGGCAACGTGCTGAAGGACGTGCACGTGAATCTCGAATTGCTCACCGAGCAGCGCGCCATTGTCGACCACGCCGTCGAGGGGATGGCGCGTGTGCAGGAAGACACCCGGAGCGCACAGGCGACACTCAAGTCGCTTCAAGCCGAGCGACAGCTCGCCGAACGGATCGAACGCGGCATCAAGCGGCTGCGGACCGAGACGACGGCACCGTGGACGGATGTCGAAGCACCGGGGGAAGATGCCAAGGTGCGGCGACCGGCCTGACAGTCACGCGTGCTCCACGGCATGGGGGCACCCAAGTGGACAACAACGGTGTTATGGTGATCACTTGGCTTGCCGGTGGTGGGCGGGTGGGGCAGGCGCTTTGACGGGAGCGCCGTCGTGGAGGTCGTCGCCATCGCGCGGCGTGTCGATTCTCCCTCGGAAGTTCGCTCCTTCAGCAACGACCACGCGAGGCGCCTTGATGTTACCGTTGAGATTACCGCATTTCGCGATGCGCACCATGTCGACTGCGGTGACGTTCCCGGTGACCCGGCCGAGGATGTCGACCGACTTCGCAATCAGGTCCGCCTTCATTATGGAATTCCGGCCGACCACCAGCGTGTGATCCCGAAGTTCGATCCGACCATCGAACTGACCGTCAATGGTTAAGTCCTCACTCCCGTTCAACTCCCCCTTGATGACAACCGTCTTGCCGATGTATGGGACATTGCTCGCGGCTGAGTTGGTGCTTCCGTCTGAGGGATGACCCGCCGTCGCTCGCGCGCCGTGACCCTCGACCACGCTGCGTTCCTGAGTGGGAGAAACGTCGTCGCTCTTCTTCAACTGTCCTCTCCTCCTCTCCGGGACGCCAGCAAATCCGCCGCAACAGCAGCCCCGCATGTAATGGGCCAGTATCCCGACAACGCGTCGCATGGCAAGAGGTCGATCTGGCTAGTGCAGCAACTTCTTACCATAACCGCTCATCTGACTCAAGCGGTCTTGGACACAGGTAGTGGGCTAGTTCGAATCTACTACCGGTACAGCCACGGCCCGAGGATTGCCCCGGCGAGGTACGCGATCACCGCCAGGGCGTACAGGGCCGCCGCGAGGACCACCGGCACGCCCAAGATGAGGCCCAGCGCGAGGAACGTGCGGTCGATGGTGTCCGCCTCACGCCAGAGCTTCAACATCTGCGTTCCTGAGTCTCGGATTCCTGAGCGTGCGGATGCTCGTTATCTCCACCATGCCGATCCGTGTCTGCGTCTGCGTGTGGTCCTTCGTGAGCCGTGGTTCCCTGAGTTCGAGATCCTGCTGGTCGTTGCGCATGGCGGGTTGGTGAGTCGACCGGTCCGTGTGCTGTGGGAGGGCGCATGGCGTTGACGTGGAGCAGTTTCCGATCGGCAACGGGGGATCTCGGATCGCTTGGGAGGTTCTCAGAGGCGATTTCCCGGTTATCGATGTGCCGACGAGATGGGACTGGTCAGCGAACCGCGACGACGAGCCCGGCCTGGTAACTGGCCGTGTTTCCGGCGCGGCACAGACCGCCTGGAGCCTTTGCACCACCACCGGCTGCGCCGCCGCCAGATCGTGCTACGCTTCGGTGTCGCCGGACCCCGGCGACGTGCCGTGGATCAGCCCGGAGGAGCCATGACCGCGAACTGGCGGAGACACGTCCTCACTGCGTTCCTGCTGGTCGTCGTGGGAGCGGCAGGCGCCGCCGCGCAGGATCGGGCCTTTACCCCCGTGACCGATGCGATGCTGCAGGACCCCGACCCGAGCGACTGGATCAACTGGCGGCGCACGCTCGACGGGTGGGGATACAGTCCGCTCGACCAGATCAATACCGACAACGTCCACCGGCTGCAGCTCGTCTGGGCGTGGCGGCTCGGCCCCGGTGTCAGTCAGACGACACCGATCGTGCACGACGGGGTCATGTATATCGCCAACCCCGAGAACATCGTGGATGCCGTCGACGCGGTGACCGGCGACCGGCTCTGGCGATACACCCGGGAGCTCGAAGAAGACGAGGACGAGGTTCTCAGCAGCCGGTCCCGCTCGATCGCGATCTACGGCGACAAGATCTACCTGAACACCTCCGATGCCCACATCGTGGCGCTCGACGCGCGCACGGGCGAGGTCGCCTTCGACCATACCGTGGCGGACAAGGCGCTCGGCTACCGGTATACGAGCGGGCCGATCGTGGTGAACGGGAACATCGTGGCCGGCATGTCCGGCTGCGAGCGGTTCAAGGAAGATGTCTGCTTCATCTCGGCGCACGACGCCGAGACCGGTGCGGAGGTGTGGCGTACGTCGACCATTGCCCGCCCCGGCGAACCGGGCGGCGATTCCTGGGGCGACCTGCCGCTGCGGTTTCGCGCGGGCGCCGACTCGTGGATCCCCGGCAGCTACGATCCGACGACCAACCTGACCTTCTGGTCGACGTCCCAGGCCAAGCCGTGGGCCCGGCTGACCCGCGGGACCGACGGCGACGCGCTGTATAGCAACAGCGTGCTCGCGCTCGACCCGGAGAGCGGCGAGCTCGAGTGGTATTACCAGTTCGTCCCGGGTGAGACCCACGACCTGGATGACGTGTTCGAGAGCGTCCTCATCGATCACGACGGGCGCCGCTCGCTCTTCAAGATGGGCAAGATGGGCATCCTCTGGGAGCTCGATCGCGAGACCGGCGCGTTCGTGGCCGCGCACGATCTCGGCTACCAGACCCTGATCGACGTCGACCCGCAGACAGGGCAGGTGACCTACCGGCCCGGGACGATCCCCCAGCCGGGCGTCTTGCTGGAGTTCTGTCCCGACTTCGGCGGCATCCGGAACTGGCACGCCTCCGCGTATCACCCCGGGACCCAGGCGCTCTACATCCCGATCCATCCAACCTGTGTGAGCGGGGTGTTCACCGAAGTGGAGCGTGAGCTGCACTTCCCGTACTACCGCAACACCGGGTGGCAATCGAGGGGCACCACGGCCCACCCGGACAGCCCGGACCACCGCGGCCACCTCATCGCGATGGACATCAACACCGGCGAGATCCTGTGGCGGCACGCGATGGCCACACGCCCGCGGTCGGCGGCGCTGACGACCGGCGGTGGTCTGGTGGTGGGGGCCGACACCGACCGCCATCTGTACTTTCACGACGCGGCGACCGGCGACGTTCTGTACGAGACACGACTGCCCGGCTCGGTGCAGGGCTTCCCGATCTCCTATGCGGTCGGCGGCCGGCAATACGTTGCGGTCCCCGTCGGGGGCAATCGAACCAACGCGGTGTACGTGTTCGCGCTGCCCGCGGCGCAATAGCAACCCTTGTGGTTGCCCTGTTCGTCCGTAGGGGCAACCCTTGTGGTTGCCCTGTTCGTCTGTAGGGGCAACCCTTGTGGTTGCCCGGTTCGTCTGTAGGGGCAACCCTTGTGGTTGCCCGGTTCGTCTGTAGGGGCAACCCTTGTGGTTGCCCGGTTCGCCTGTAGGGGCAACCCTTGTGGTTGCCCTGTTCGTCCGTAGGGGCAACCCTTGTGGTTGCCCTGTTCGTCTGTAGGGGCAACCCTTGTGGTTGCCCGGTTCGTCTGTAGGGGCAACCCTTGTGGTTGCCCTGTTCGTCAGCCGGAACAACGCAGAGCAGCAGAATTCAGCGTGAAACCGCAGAATTCAGCAGGGCGCAGCAGAATTCAGCGGGGCTCTTGCCACGGACGGCTACGGCACGAGGCGCCTGATCACGCCGTCGTGCTTGTTCAGCAGGAAGACCTGACCGCCGGGACCGTGGTCAATGCGCAGGTCGGCCCGGTTGGTGGGCGTCTGCCCCTGGGACACGTTCTTTTCCTGAATCACCTGGAGCAACGTCTTCGTGTCGCCCTGGTCGCGGAGCAGCACACGGCGTATCGACTCCTGGCCGCCCTCGGGCAGATCGTCGGCGTCAACGTAGAAGATCTCCCCGCTCGGGCTGTCGCCGAACAGCACCAGGTTCGTCAGTTGCGGGATCGCGTCGTCGCGGTAGACGATGAGGCCGGTTGCGGCCGAACTCCGCTGCAGGAGCGGATCCAGTTGTCCGTACTCGGCGACGGGGTAACTCAGGCCGGCCTCACCGCGGGGGTCGACCAGACTGACCTCGCGACGGCTGATGAACCGGAAACTGCCCTCCCAGTCGTTCCAGCCGAGGTTGGCGCCTGACGTCACGAGGCTCATCTCCTCGACGATGTTCTGGCCGATGTCAGCCACGAACAGGTTGCCGTTCTGGACGTCCCAGGCGAAGCGCTGCGGGTTGCGCACGCCGTAGGCGTAGATCTCGCCGAGCGTGCCGGCGTCGCTGTCGCCTGCAAACGGATTGTCCGCGGGGATGCCGTACTGGCCGTTGGCGCTGTTGGCGCCGAGCGGATCGATGCGCAGGATCTTGCCGAAGATCGAACCGAGGTTCTGCGCAAGGTCGAGCGGGTCGCCGCCGCTCCCGCCGTCCGCCGACCCGATGTAGAGGAGCCCGAAGTCGGGATCGCCGCGGGCCGCGAGGGGGTTGAATCCGAGCTGCCCGCCGTTGTGGTTGCCGAACGGCTGCTCGACCCGCAGCAGCTCGCGCGGCGGACCGCCGTCATAGACCGTGGACGAAGGGTCCTCGGCTGTCCACTCCAGCAGCAGCGTGTCGTGCGCGTCGCTCCCACCGCCAGACACGAAGTCGGCCGCCGGCGCGGTATTGTTCGAATCGGTGTAGGCGTAGAGCTTGCCGTACCCCGCCCTCCCCGCCTCGCCGAACTGCGGATGGAGGGCGAAGCTCTGGAAACCGCGCTCGCGGCCGGACGCCTGGATTTGGAGCGCCCAGCGCGTGGCGGTGAGATCGAGATACGGCGTGACCGTCCGGCCGTCGTAGCTGACGGTGTAGACGATGCCGCGCATGTCGCTGACGAACAGGCGGCCGGTGCCCGGCTCATCGACCAGCCGCATCATGCGCGCCGCCTGGCCACCGACGTCCGGCAGTGCGGCGAACTCGACGGCGCCGACGCGAATGACGCCGTCGACCGCCGGTATCGGCTCGCCGAACGGATCGTTGCTCGTCTGGGCGCTCGCCACCGAGACCGCCAGCAGCAGAGCCCACCAGGCGCCGGCGCCGAGACGCACTCTCGCGAACATCATGGTTCCGCCCCCGTCCCCCTGGCTGGTTCCCGTCGTAGACGTGCTGCACCGTGGCGGACATTCTAACCGACTCCGTGCGGACGGCTCCGCGGCGACGCCATCCTCGTACCCTCACCACCTCGCGTGCGCCCGTACGATTCCCGGTGACACCGATCCGTGAATCCGGGATAATTGCCGGTGCATCACAAGCGAACAGGCGTCACCCGGGCCACGCTGCCGGGTGCGAGCGCGACCGGGACGGCAGGGACCGTTCGGCCGCCCCGGGAAAGGAGTCAGCCATGAGCACACGCTGCATCGTGACGGCGGTGATCACCCTCGCCCTGCTGGCGCCGACGGCGCCGGCGGCCGCTCAGGACGCCGGGGCGCGTACCGCCTGGGGCGCGCCAGACCTGCAGGGGGTGTGGGACTTCCGCACCATCACGCCGCTCGAGCGCCCGCGGGAGTTGGCCGACAAGGCGGTACTGACCGCCGAGGAGGCGGCGGCGTTCGAGAAGCGCACGCTCGAGGCGCAGAACAAGGACCTGCGCGCGGACGAGATCGGCGCCCGGCGTGACGTCGCCAACGCCTACAACCAGTTCTGGTGGGACTACGGCGACGCCCTCACCGAGGACCGCCGGACATCGCTGGTGGTCGACCCGGCGAACGGACGTATCCCGCGCAAGCCGCGCGAACGGACCGGGGGCGAGCGGACGCCGGCCGAACGTGCCGCGGCCGTCAGGGCGCGCACGCCCGCCGGCCCCGAGGACCGGCCGCTGTGGGAGCGCTGCATCCTCGGGTTCAACTCGGGACCGCCGATGCTGCCGAGCGCCTACAACAACAACGTCCAGATTCTGCAGACACCGGACACCGTGGTGATCTTCAACGAGATGGTGCACAACGCCCGCATCGTTCCGCTCGACGGACGCTCGCACCTGACCGACGACGTCCGCCAGTTCACCGGTGACGCGCGTGGCCGGTGGGACGGCTCGACCCTGGTCGTCGAGACGCGGAACTTCCTGCGCGAGACCGGGTTCACCGGGTCGGGGGCCGGCATGCGGCTGGTCGAGCGGTTCGCGCGGGTGGACGACGACACGCTGCGCTACGAATTCACCATCGAGGACCCCGATCGCTTCACTCAGCCCTGGACCGCCGTGATCCCGATGACGAAGACCGACGCCCCGCTCTTCGAGTACGCCTGCCACGAAGGCAACTACGGCATGACCAACCTGCTGAGCGGAGCGCGCGCCGACGACGCGGCGGCGCGCTGACACGGGGTTTCACGACGGGCTGCTGGGACTATTTCTGCAGGTCTTCGATCTCTCGCTCGTTCACCCGGTCGATGATCCGGGCGAAGGCGCGGGTGACCGCTTCGATCCCGTCGGCCGGCACCGTCGCGGCGGTCTCGTGGTCCGAGTGAAAGTACTCCGGCGCGTCGATCAGCCAGACCGACGGCACGATCTCTTCCAGCCCGCGGATCTCGCCGACGGGACCACCCGCGTCGATCAAGGTCGAGACCCCGAACGTCTCGTAGGCGTCGGTCGCGATCGCTCGCAGCCCGGGGCTCCCGCTGACGCCCCACATCAACGCGGACGCACGGTCGGACCACCCGAAGCGGTTTCCCAGCATGTAGACGTCGACGGCGCCGGTGTGCTCCGCATTGATCAGCAGCGCCGTCTTGTCGAGCACGGTGCTTGCGTTGTCCTCGATCCACGCGACTCCGACCCGTGCGCTGTTGTGGTGGCCCGGCGTGCCCACGAACTGGATCGTCCGGCGGCGGCGCTCTCTGGGCAGGGCGGCAAAGTACTCGGCGAGCGCCACCGTTGTCGCGACCCCCGCCGCGTTGTCGTTCGCTCCCTCGAACCAGCCGTCCCGGTGGGCGACGATGACGATCTTCTCGTCGGTCATCCCTGGCAGCGTCGCCCAGACGTTGGCCGTCTCGAGACCGGCGACCGTCTCGACATCGAGGGTGACCTGGACGCGCGGCGCCGGCCCGCCGGCTTCGATCATGGCCCGGAGCGCGTCGCCGTCCTGCTGACCAAGAGAAAACGTCGGCGCCGCGGTGCCGGTGGGGTAGAACTGTGTCCGGATGTTCCCGGGCAGCGCCACGCTGACCAGGATGACGGCGGCGCCCAGGGCGTCGGCCCGCCGGACCGCGCCGTTCACGGTGGCGGAGTGCCGCAGGGTGCTGCGCATCGGCATGCTCGTGATGAGCGCCGCCTTCCCGGCCACGTCTCGACCAGCGAAATCGGCCTCGGTCCCCAAGCCGACATACACCACCTCGAGGTCGAGACCGCCGGCCGACGTCGCAGGCGTGCCGTAGGCCGGCTGGGCCGTCTCGAGCGCCATGGCCCCGGTGGCGGCTTTCGCCGTCAGTGACCACGACCGCGGCATCCATTGCGGTGCCAGGGCCAGCGTCTGGGTTCGGACCTCGGGCACGCCGGCAGCGCGCAGCTTGTCCGCCATCCACGCCGCGTTCTCGGCATCGGCCTCGGTGCCGATGATGCGCCCCCAGAACTGATGTCCCGCGTCCCGGTAGCGCCGCGAGATCGCGGTCAACTCTTCGACAAGGAGCTTCACATGATCCCCGTCGATGGCGCCATACGGCGTGCCGATGTCGTCGCGCTCCGCCTCGCGCACCGTTGCCACGGCGTCGTGCTCCAGGATGTAGCCGGCCGCGAGGTTCGCCGCAACAACCTCCTCGACCGCGTCGACGTAACTCTGATGGCTCGGGTAGAGCTCCGCGAGCGTGTGGGCGTCGAACGGTTCATGCGTGCCATACAGCTGGCAGAACCGCTGCCTGCCGGTGTTGGTGCCGGTGTTCGTCGCGGTGGGCACCGCGTGCGCGGCGAGCTGGATGCCGCCCAGCGCGTTCCCGTGTCCGTCGCGCGCGAAGACCGCGGGCGGACCGACCGACACGGTCTCCAGCGGCGGCGCGGCCGGTGGGGGCGTCCCCTCGTCGACCCAGCGGACGAGGTGGTCGAACGCCGCGTGCATCACATGCCGGAACGGCAAGCGGCTGTACGAGGGACGGTCGCAATCCGGCACGCCGGTCTCGGCCGTCGCCAGCGCACGGCCCGCCTCGAGGGCCGCGACCCGCGATGATTCGATCCGAAAGAAGATGTCGACGTGCGACGACCCGGCGACCTCCCAACTCCGGAATGCGGCGGTGTCAGGCTGCCGAATCGCGGCCCGGCTGACCATGTCGCCTTCGGCCATCAGCTTCCAGATCTTGACGTCCTGGTCCTGCCGGATCCGGTTGCCGCCCCCATGGATGACCACGGCGTCGTACACCGGATCGCGCGGGTGGACGTTGTTGAGATACACGGAGAGTCGACTCGCCGACTGCGAGTGCCCGGTGGCGAAGAGACGCGCGACGTTCAGCCCGCCCAACACGTCGACGTCCCCGGGGTCGCGCACGGCCCGTCCGACCGCCGAGAAGATGTCGTATGACAGCGCATCACCCTCGACGCTGCCGTCATGCGTCACGTCGAGCGATCCGTAGCGGACCGGACTCCAGCGCCGCAGATGGTCGACGCCGACTCGCTGCGCCGAGACGCCAATCCAGGCGTACCCGTTGCGCACGAAATACGCGCCCGCCTGAAACCAGTCGATGTCGAGGTCGCGGCCGGCCGTCACGTTGTTCCACTCGACCACGACGGTGCCGTTGAAGCGCTCCGGCGAGACCGGGCGTCGTACGACGAGGCGGGTCTTGTACGGATGCCCGCCGTCGATGATGCTGCCCGTGGTGAGGTCCGGCGTCGTGTATCGGTTGGCGGTGCCCTCGATGAAGAACTCCTCCTCGACGTAGCCATGCCCGGCCAGGTCGATCGCCGATGTCGAGAACACGAAATCGTGCGAGGGGTCTCCCGGTGGCACCGACACCGTGATCGGTCCTGTGATGGTCACCCGCTGCGCCTGCGCCGCCGCGGCAAGCGCGAACGTGAGACAGACAAGCCCGATCGAGACATGTGAGCGTCGCATCGAGTTTCCTCCCGGGCCGCCAGCTCGCGCCGATCCATTACAGGCAGCCGGGACCGGCGCCTGCGCGACGACAGGAAATTATAGGCCCCCCCGTCCAGCACGCCAAGCCCTCCCCGGCCCTCCGTGAACATGAAGCCGTCCGTCATCCGGCGCTGGACCCTCGGGTGCGCGAGCAACGTATCGCGGTCAGCGCCGCGACGGTCGGCTGCTGCCTGGCAGCAGCGCGGCCGGGGCTGGCCGTTGCATCGCCTTTCGTCGACGTTCCCGACCCTTGGCGTGTGTCATCTAAGGCTTCAAGTGGCCATGTTGGACAGCAGCGAGGCCACCATTCCAACAGTCGCCGAGAGCGACCATATCCCCGAGCGCCGGCCGACCACCGCTCGAACAGCAACTTCGGTCATCGGACATCTTGCAGCCTTCTATGTTCGCATTGCCTCAGTGGCCTCCGGTCGGAGAGCCTGCCGCGCGATACCGTAGCAGGTCGCAAGAGACACAACCGCGACCAGCACGGTCGCGAGCAGGTAAACGAGTAATGCCGGTGGTTCGGTCCCCACGAGAAACCGCGTGAACAGCCCTTGCGAGGCGAACCCGCCCAAGAGCCCACACATGATACCTGCCAGTACAACTACCGCGACATATGTCATGACCGGCCTCAGTGCCGCCATGGGTGTACCGCCCAACGCCATCCTGATTCCGATCTCACGACGCCGACGGGCAACTTGATACGAGAGCACGCCGTACAGACCGGCAAACGCGACGCCGAATGTGATCGCTGCAAACACGCCCACCAGAAACACCACAAGCCGGGGCCGCGCCATGGTCGTAGCGAGCCGCGAGTCCATAGTCGCTACCTCGTCCAGAGGCACCGTTGGATCGAGTTCTCGTACAGACGCTCGCAACCGATCGACAACGTCGACCGCGTCTTGCCGCATCTTCAAAACGATGTACGGAAACGACGAAAAGAACGGCGCATCCGACCGCATCAGGTACGAGAAGTAAATCTGCGGCTCCACGCCGCCACCAAAGCCTTGACTTATTGTGTCTTCCACGACAGCAGCGACTTCGAAACCGGCATCACCCTCGAGCCTCAGTTCACTGCCTACGGCCGCTGTGTCGTCCAGAAACATCCTTGCGAACGTCTCGTTGACGACAACCGAGCGATCCGGCAGGCTGTAGCCCGGCGCCGGCAGACTACCCTGCACGACACGGATGCCCATCGCATGGAAATATCCAGGCGTTACAAGCTGGATCCGCGCCTCCGAGACAGCTTCCGTCTCTTCAACGATAGGGCGTCCAGTGACCTCAAAAAAGGAAGGAACGCCATATAGGGTCAATGGAAGGAAGCTCACAAGGCCCGCGTGTTCGACACCTCGGATCTGAGACGCACGGTCAACGACATCTCGAAAGGTGGGTCGAAAATGGCGTGCGATTTCGGACAGGTTCCCCGATAACGGCGGCATACGAAAAAAGAGCTGCGCCGTCAGAACATCTTCCGGTTCGTAGCCAAGATCATCTTCAACCAGCCCCAGCAGGCCGCCTCCCAACAGCAGGACGTTGATGAGCAGTGTCAACGCAATTGCGACTTGCAACGCCGCGAGCGCCCCCTGGCACCACGCCCATCCTGGCGCAGTCCAGGTCCTGTTCGTGACTTGTTCGCTGCTTTCTCTCAACAGCGGCGCGGCGTCCGCTCGTGAGCTGCTCACCGCCGGCACAATGCTCGCCACTATCCCAACGGCCAGGGACAGTAGAACGGCAAAGCCGATCACAGTGAAGTCAACGTTCACCGACTCGGCCCGTGGAATCGCCTGTGGGGCGATCGAGAGCGTCACCCGCTGCAACCCTATTCCAAGAACTATCCCCACGAGTCCGCCCAGCACACCCAGCAGCACGCCGTCCATCGCCGACTGCCGGAAGAGGCGCAGCGGACGCGCCCCCAGTGCCGACCGGAGGGCGAGTTCACGCTGACGCGAGAAACCGCGTATAAGAAGTAGAGTCGCTACATTCAGACATGCAACGCCCAACACACAACCAAGCGCCAGCCACAGAATCAGGAGGCGGGCGCGCGAGTCTCCCACGGTGGCGTCCTGTAGCGTCGACAGCTCGACCCGGAGCCGTGGTTGCTCGGTCTGGCCGGGCCGATTGAGATTCAAGCTTGCAATGATTGCCGCGGCTTCAGCCTCGGCTTGCGCGATGGTGACGCCCGGTCGCAGTCGGCCAACGCTCGAGAACCGCTGCCGCCTCTCTGGCGTGAGGACGAGGGGTGTCCACACCTCGACCTCGGTATTGGGAAAGCGGAACGACGAAGGCAGGACGCCGACCACCTCCACGGGTTCGCCGCCCAGTGAGACGATCGCTCCCACTATCGTCGGGTCTCGTCCAAAAGCCCGCTCCCATATCCCGGCGCTCAATAGCGCGACGCGGCTGTTTCCCTGCCGTTCGTCGTCGTGATCAAGCAGTCGACCCAGTGAGGGAGTCACGCCAAGGATCGCGAACAAACTCGGCGACACTCGTGCCCCTTGCACTCGGACCGGTCCTGTCGGCGTCATCAGGGTGTGTAAACTGTCCGTATATCCCGCGATGTGCTCCAGGGTCTGAGTGTTATCTCGCCAGTCGGCAAACAGTCGTCCGGTTACCCGCCTGGCACCGGACCTCGCCCCGGTTGCACTCCTCTCCGCGATCTGCACAATCCGCTCGGACTCCGGGAACGGAAGTGGCCGCAACAGTACGGCATTGATGATGCTGAAGATCGCGACATTGGCCCCGATGCCAAGAGCCAGGCTGGCCACCGCCACAAGCGAAAGCGCCGGGTCCTCCATCAGGAGTCGAAGCGCACGTTTCACCGCAGTCATTTGTGGCATGAACCTGCCCTGGCAGCTACGCCTACAGTCGCCAGTGCCACTGTGAGTCTCCCCCAATTTCGCCTACGGGCTCGCCTGAGCTGCCAAAGGCACCTTCCGGCATGAGCAATAGGTCGGAAGGGTCTGGTTCGGACGATAGTACGTATTGGTGCGCTCCAGATCATCCTGCCCTCCTGGGACGCCGGCACGTCGCACGCCGTCCGCCCCTCCCGTCAGCGCCGTGGGGCCGGATTCGCCCGACGATATGCGCATGAGAGGCGATCGTCAAGCTCGAACGGGTGCCACGGCACACTACAAGGCAGGCTGACTTGTGCACAGGGCGCAGTGCCGGCGGGTTGACTCGTGGCGCACGGAGCTCGAGGCCGCGAATTTCCGGGGGCCCGTGTTGAAACCACGTGACCACTCACCATCCCAGCGATTGTGACGGGCGTGTCACGTGTCCGGGTCGATGGATCGAAACAGTCGGTCGCGGACCGATGAGAACGCGACAAATGTTGCTGGACGAATCGTGGGGAGTCCCTCTTACGCGCCCACGGTTCCCCTTCATGGTTGCCGCGACCAGTTGGCGGCAGCGGCTCGCTGGCGCCAGGCCAGGGTCACTCGACGCGCAAGGCGTCCATCGGGTCGACGCGCGTCGCCCGCCGCGCCGGCAGCCAGCAGGCGAACACCGCCACGGCGACCAGCACGAGCGGCGCCAGGACAAACGTCAGGCGGTCGTCCGTGGTCACTCCGTACAGAAAACTCTCCAGCACGCGGCTCGACGCAGCCGCGGCGAGCAGGCCCGCGACGGCGCCCGTCGCGATCAACGCGGCCCCCTGCCGCACGACCAGGCCGACGATGTCGCCCCGCTGCGCGCCGAGCGCCATCCGGACGCCAATCTCCCGGCGGCGCTGGGCGACGGTGTAGCTGAGGAGGCCGTAGATGCCGAACGCCGCGAGCACCAGCGCCAGGTCCGCAAAGAACCCGACGAAACCGGCGTAGAAGCGCGGCTGGGCGATCGCGGCGGAGAGTCGGGCGTCCATCGTCATCACGTCTTCGATCGTCGCGCGCGGGTGCGCCTCGGCCACCGCGTCACGGAGGAACGGGATGACCGCGAGCGGATCGCCGGCGGTTCGGATGGTCACGAACGGCGTCTGGAAGCCGAACTCCGTTGCGGCCTGACGCACGGGCACGAAGATCTCAGCTCGCGGTTGGGAGCGGGCGAGGCCCCGGTAGACAATGTCGTCCACGACCCCGATCACCTCCCACGGCTCGCTGCTGCCGCCAACGTCGAGGTGCACCCGCTGACCGACGGCCGGCTCACCGCTGAAGACCTCGCGCGCAAACGCTTCGTTCACCACGACGACCCGCGGGCTGCCGGCCCCGTCGAGGCGGGTGAACAGGCGCCCGCTGCGGAGACGCAGCCGCAGCACGTCCAAGTAGCCGGAGCTGGCCAACCGAAGCGCTACCGCCGGCAACTCGCGCGGGTCACTCGGCTGCGGGCGGCCAGCGATTCGGACCCAAGCGATTCCAAACGAGGATCCGCCGTTGCCGGGGAGCGGAACCTCCGACGACAGCCCGACCGCCTCCACGTTCGGCAGGCGCTCGACCCGGGTCATCGCCTCCAGGAGCGCCTCGTGGAAGCGTTGGTTGGCCGACGTGAGCGCAAACATCAGCTCCGGGGTCATCGCTTCCAGCCTGAAGCGCAGGTCGGGGTTCCGGGTGCGCGCGGCGATCACGTTGGCCGGGTCGTAGCCGCGGTCGATCGTGATGAGCCGGACGAAGCTGCGGAGGAACAGCCCCGCCCCCACCAGCAACACCACCGCCAGCGCGACCTGCACCGTCGCCAGCAGCGCCCGGGCCCGGTTGGCGCGGAGCAGCCGGAAACCACCCGCTGACTGCGCGCGCCCTTCGTTCAGGACGCGCACCAACTGGAGCCGCGACCACTGGAACGCCGGTACGGCGCCGAACGCCAGCCCGACCACGACCGACAGCCCGAGCGTGAACGCCATCACCGCCCCGTCGACACCGACCTCGTGGAGCCGCGCGATGTTGCCCGGGACCAGCGCCGGCACCACTCGGACCACGAGGGCCGCCGCGGCCAGCCCGATCGCCCCGCCGCCCAGGCCCAGCACGACGCTCTCGGTCAACAGATAGCGGACGAGCCGGCCGCGGCGCGCGCCGAGCGCCGCGCAGATCGCCAACGTCCGTTGGCGCGTCACCCCGCGGGCGAGCAGCAACCCCGCGACGTTGAAACAGGCGATCAGCAGCACCAGCGCGGTCGCGCCGCTCAGCGCCAGCAACGCCGGCCGGTACTCGGCGGCCAGTTGCTGCTGGAGCGGGATCACCTGGGCGTCGACTTGCGGGGCGTCACCCGACGATCGAGTCCCCTCGCGCGTGCGCTGACCGGCGTCGTTGCCGCGCCGCAGGATGGTGCGCACCTCGGTCGCAGCCTGCGCCGGTGAGACACCGGGGCGGAGGCGTCCGAGCGCGTTGAACGCGATCCCGATTGTATTTCCACTCTCTGATACGAAGGGCGGTATGACGAAGGGCGTCCAGAGTTCCTCGTCGGGGCTCGGAAAGTAGAACCCTTCGCTGAGCACGCCGACCACGGTGTGCGGGTCGTAGTCGAGCTCGACAAGGGTCCCGACGATGTCCGGGTCCGACGCGAAGCGCCGCGTCCAGGCGCCGTAGCTCAGCAGCACGACCCGGGCCGCGCCGACCCGCGCTTCGTCCCGGGTGAAGAGGCGGCCGAGGTGTGGCCGCGCCCGCAGCAGCGGGAACAGCGACGGCGAGACCCTGGCGCGTTCCAGGCCGATGACGCCGTCCGGACTCGCCCAGTCGACCGGGGTGACCAGATAGCCGGCAACCTGCTCGAACGACTCGGCGTCCTCCTCGATTTGGAACACCGAACGGTTCGTGAGGCGAGCGCGCAACGTCGTTGCGGGCCCGCCCGTCTCGCCGATGCTGACGATCGCCTCAGCGTCGGGATACGGCAGCGGCCGCAGCAGCATGGCGTTGACGATGCCGAACATTGCCGTGTTGGCGCCGATGCCGAGGGCGAGCATGGTCAGCGCCGTCAGCGTGAAGGCTCGCTGCTTGCCGAGCGTGCGCACCGCGTGGCGGATGTCGCGAATGAGTGTGTCCATGGCGCTGGGTCTCCCGTCTCGACGATCGGCAGATGGACGTGACGGAGTCTACCGTCTCCGCGGACTACTCCACGCCGACGGGCCTTGAACAACGTTGCGACCCCAGCCACCTCTGCCGGTCTGGTCCAGTCATTGCGATCCCGCCGATGAAGGCGCCAGCGTTCGGGTCAGCCACTCCTGCACGGCCTCAGCCGCCCGCTCCCACCCCGCGTCCAGCATCAAATCGTGCCCAAGCCCGGGAACGATCTTCGACTCCGCATGCCATGCGTCGGCCGTAGACCTGATCTCGGACGGCGGAATGAGGTAGTCGAGAGACCCTCCCAGTACCAGCATGGGGGTGCCTCGGATGCGCTTTGGACGCGGCAGGTTGTACATCATCTCCAGATAGGCGCGGAAAGACTCACGCCCGAGTCGCCCTGCGTACCGTTGCACTTGCTCTTCGCTCAGATCAGGTGAGTAGAGGAACTTCCTGGCGAGCTCGGGCGTCGAGAACACCGTGCCGGGCTCGAGAGTGAGATACGTTCGCACGAAGAGCCACGGATTCTGCAGGAACAGCCGCACGCCCGGGCGCAGCATTCCGACCACGGGCGACGGCGCGAGCAGTACCGCGGCTGGCGCGTCGTGATTCTCGAGATACTTCTGCACGACGAGGCCGCCCAGGGAATGCCCGACGACAATCGGCGCGCGCGGCAACCCTGCGGCCACGCGGGCGACATCGCTCACGTATTGCGCAACGGACACCCACCGTAGACGTTCGAGGCCGCCACTGTTCCCGTGACCGCGGAGGCTCACGGCGTACGAGCTGAAACCACGCTCGGCGAAGAAGTCCAGGAAGTGCTCGTCCCAGCACCACGCCGCGTGACACGAACCGTGAACGAACAGCAATGCGGGCCGCTCCGACCCGCCGTCACACTGTCGTTCGATCAATTCAAGTTCATATTCCATGCGATACCGTCACCAAGGCACGCGACCTCGATGGCGCGGCGCCCGGTTGAAAGGCGAGACAACGGGACGACGACAGTCCGTATTATCGCGCTCCAGGAGACTCGGCGCCTGCTCGATCCTGGGGTGAAAGACCGACCCGGGGACCACTATCCCAGCAGATCGCGGAACGCCGGTTCGATCTCCGGGAAGCGGAACGAGAAGCCCTCGGCAAGCGCCCGGCCAGGCGTCACGTGCTGGCCCTCGAGCAGCAGCCCGGCCACCTCGCCGAGGGCGAGCAGGAGCGCGAGGGCCGGCGCCGGAAGGACCGCCGGCCGATGCAGCACCCGGCCGAGCGCCCTGGACAGCTCGCGATTGGAAACCGGGTTGGGGGCGGTCCCGTTGTAGACGCCCTGCGTGCCCTCGTTCTCGAGGAGCCAGACGAACATCGCGAGCAGGTCGTCGAGGTGAATCCACGACACCCACTGCCGGCCGTTGCCCAAGGGTCCGCCCACGCCGAGCCGGAACGGCAGCAGCATCTTCTCGAGGGCGCCGCCGCCCCGTCCCTGGACCACGCCGATACGCACCGTCGCCGTGCGCACGCCGGCATCGAGGGCCGGTTGCCGCGCGGCCTCCCAGTCGGCGCAGAGCCGCGCCAGGAAGTCGGCGCCGGGCCCATCGCCGGCGACGAAGCGGCGGTCCGGACTGGCCCCGTAGTAGCCGATGGCGGAGGCGGTGATGAACAGCCGCGGCTTCGTCTCGGCAACCGCCTCGGCGAGCTGCCGCGTGGTGTCGACGCGGCTGGCCCGCAGCCGCGCCTTCTGGCCCGGCGTCCATCGCCGCGCAATCAGGTTCTCGCCCGCCAGATGCACGACCGCGTCGCTCTCCGCCACGGCCGTCCGGAGCGCCGCGGGCTCCCACGTGACGTCCCCACCCGACCCGCGGCTCACGATCCGCACCGCGTGGTGTCCGCCTTCGAGCCGTGCCTTGAGCCGTGAGCCGATGAAGCCGGTCCCCCCCGTCAACAGGATCCTCATGTCTTCCTCCCCCGGCGGTGTCGTCTGGCCGTCGCGGTGATCGTCCTGAGCCCGAGGTCGCTCAGCATGCCGCCGTCCAGAAACCGCCGCGCCATGCCGTCGGCCATTCCGACGCAGGCCTCGATCGATTCCAGGCGCTCCCGCAGCACCGTCGCCTCTCTCGAATCGTCGGAGGCGAGGCGGGGAATCCAGTCCCTTACGCCGTCCAGAATGGGATCCCACTCGCGCCGTTTTCTCGCCCGGACGATGTTGCGCACCACCGTGACCAGATCCGTCTCGACGACGTGGCGCCCTCGTCTCTCGCCTGGATCCTGAACCGTGATCACGAGTCCCCAGTCCCGCAGCTCCTTGCAGGCCATGCTGACGGCCCCCCGGCTCATGCCGAGCCCGGCCATGATCGCCTCGCTGCCGGCGCCGTCGGGCCGGCTGAGCAGCCAAGCGTAGACACGGGACGTGCCGGCCGGAATGCCCCAGAACTGCCCCAGCCGGGACCAGAGCTGGATGAACTCGTCGCGCACCTGTTCGGTCGAAGCGTCCATGGTGGAACGACGGTATCATGAATGTTCTATAATATCAATAATCATGGAAAGTACATCCCCGCCTCCTTGATCGCGGAATCCTCCCGTGATAGCGTCCGCGCACCATGAAGGCCGGACTGATGCGGCGGAGCCTGTTCCAGAGCGCATTCGCGGCCCTCGGTCTCTTCCTGGCGGTGCAGCCGGCGCTGGCGGCCTGCGGAGAGACCGGCGTACAGCTCCAGATCCTGGGCTCGGGGGGACCGGGGGCATCCGCCGGACGGGCGTCGGCCGGCTACCTCGTCTGGGTCGACGGCGTCGGCCGCATCCTGGTCGACGCCGGCGGCGGCATCAAGCAGCGCTTCCATGCGTCCGGCGCGGATCTCGGAGACATGGGGCTGCTGGCCCTCAGCCACTTCCATCCCGACCACGCCGCCGAGGTGCCGGCGCTGCTGTGGCCCGGCGGCGCCGCGCTGCGCGTCGCAGGCCCATCCGGGAGCAGTGCGTTCCCGGCCCTCGACGACTGGCTGGACGGGTTGTTCGGGCCGCGCGGCGTCTTCCGCGTGCTCGCCGGCCGCCTCGAGCTGGATGCGGTCACCGTGGACGTTGCGACCGGCGCGCCGGCCGAGGTCTGGCGCGACGGCGACCTCCGGGTCCGCGGCATCGGGGTGCCGCACGCCGACGTGCCGGCGGTGGGGTATCGGGTGGACGTGGGGGACGTCAGCCTGGCGTTCAGCAGCGATCAGAACGGTTCAGATCCCGCCTTCGTCGAGTTCGTGCGCGATGTGGACGTGCTGGTGGTGCATCTCGGCCGCGCCGAGGAGTCTACGGGACGAGCGGTAGACCTGCATGCCCGGCCGAGCGTCTGGGGCGCGCTGGCCGCGGAGGCCGGCGCCGGCCGGGTCGTCGCGTCCCACGTTTCCACCTCCTCGCCGCAGGTCCTGGCGGACAGCCTCGCGCATCTGCGCGCGGCCTACGGAGGGCCGGTCACCGTGGGGGAAGACCTCCTGTGCGTGACATTGCCCTGACCGCGTCGCCGGCTTCCCGGACCATGGCGGACTGCCGTACAATGTCGGCTCGACGCGCACCGCGAACCGGCCGCGTCCGCGCGAAATCGGCGGCGGTGCTGAATCCGGAATCCATCCAGAGGGAGATCGCAATGCGCACACTCTTGCTCGCCGTCATCGTCGGCCTCAGCTTCGCCGGCGTGGCGAATGCCCAGGACGATCCGCCGGCGCCGTGCGGCCCGGCCGGCCAGTTGCCGGAGGGGCTGTCGAACAACGTGGCGGCCGACTCGCGCTGCTTCGAGATTCGCATGTACACCGCCCGCCCGGCCGAGGACGGCAACGGCGGCATCAACGAGCTGCACCAGCGGTTCCGCGAGGGCGAGGTCGCCATCTTCGAGAAGCACGGCGCCGAGATCGTCGCGGCCTGGCAGAACCTCGACAATCCGAACCGGCTGGTCTGGATGCTGGCCTATCGCGACCGCGCGCACCGGGAAGAGGTATGGGCCGGGTTCCGCGCAGATCCGGACTGGGACGCGCTGCGGACGAAGTACCCCGCCCCGCTCGAGGGGATCGAGGTCTTCATGCTGAGCGCCAGCGACTACTCGAAGCTCAAGTAGCGGGCGGGAGCGTCGCTCCCGCGCATCGTGATGAGGTCCAAGGTCGCGCAGACTCCTATCGAAGCTCGTCCAGGGCCACGCCCCGCGCCTGGAAGGCGGCGGTAAGCAGCCGGCCCGCGTTCACCGAAGCCGGCCAACCGGCGTAGAAGGTGACGTGCAGGACCACCTCGGAGAGTTCCTGCGGCTCGACGCCGTTCTGGTCGAGGGCCCGGTCGATGTGCAGGCGCAGCTCGTTGGTGACGTAGAGGGCCTGGTTCACGGCGACGGTGATGAGGCTGCGGTCGCGCTTGGAGAGCAGCGGCCGCTCCCAGATGTCCCCGTAGAGGAGGCTGTTCCGCAACGCCCCCAGCCGCGGCACCGCCGCGTAGGCGTCGCTGAGCCCGCCCGGCGTGGTGACCTCGGCCTCGAGCGCCGGCGCCCGCGGCAGGTCGTCGAGCGTCAATCCACGCGCCTCGAACGCTTCGGCCGCCGTCAGCGAGGCCTGCACGCCGGTCGGCCATCCCGCGTAGAAGGTTACGTGCAGGATGATCTCGGAAATCTCCTCCGGCGTCAGCCCGTTGTCGAGCCCGCGGGGAATGTGAATCGCCAGCTCCTCCCGGGCCAGGGCCTGGAGGACGGCGATCGTGATCAGGCTGCGATCGCGCTTCGACAGATACGGGCGCTCCCAGATCTCCCCGTAGACCAGCGAGTTCCGCAACTCGCGGAGATAGGGGGAGCCGGCGTACAGGTCGGGAGCGGGCGGCGCCGGGGCGTCGGCCTGCTGGGCCGCGGCCGTCACGCCGAGCGGCGAACTCGGAGACAGGCCGGCAAAGCTCAGCGCCGCCACGACGTACAGGTGCATCACACATGGTTTCTTCATGATTCCAGACTCCAGCGGGGGTTTCCGGGAATTGCCCGCCTCCCGCCGCCGCCCGCTCGAACAGGCGCCACGAGGAACGAGGCGTTTGTGCACCGCCGGTACGACGATGGAGGTCGACTTCGGCGAGTCATGGGTCGACATCGCCCGGCGTGGGTGCGGCGTCCGGGGTCCGACCAGCTCGACTTGGGGGTCCGGCCGCGGCACTGGCCGACCGGGACCGCGAGGCCCTCGAACCACCGCGGACGGGGTTCCCTCGCCGCGGCTTCTTAAGCTGATACACCAAGAATATGATCACAGATGCAGCCGTCGCGATCCATAGCGCGTTTATTATCAACAGCGACACTAATACCATCACCCAGTACACCACTTGCAGAACAAAATCCGGAGGATGGTAAAGCTCCATTTTCGTATGTACCAACACAGGTGACTTACAGCCGTACCAGCTATCTATGTAGTGGTTGAGCAGGTAGGCTGAAACCGTAGGACGATAGTCCGTATTGGCGCGCTCCAGATCATCCTGTCCTCCTGGGACTCCGGCACGGCGATTCCGGCCAGCGGCGCCGTGTCTCCGTCCGAGACGCTGACCAGGCGGGCGGCGAGACGGGCGCCTGCGCGGTCCTGCACAGCGAACATCTTATCGAACCGGCCGTCGACCATGACGGTGTCCAGAACCGCGCCGGTCTCGACATTGACGATCCGCGCCGTGACCCGCAACTGGTCACCGAGGCGCTGGACGCCACCGGCACTCTGCCGAGGCATGTTCCGGGGGCGCGAACCCCTATCGATACTTGAGGGACGCTCCTCGAACCGCAGCCGCTTACGCCCCCCACAGCCAGCCATCATCTTGACGTCACTGGAATGGCTCATCATGATGAGTCGTGCTCGTCCGTTTCCCCGGCCTCCCGACGGCACGTTGTCCACGCCCTGCCTGATGACGACCGGAACCCGACCCGTTGATGAACCACCGGCGCTTTCTTCTATACTGAGGCGCCATGGAGACCGTCGTCGATCCCAACACCGAGACCGCCGTTGCGACGTTTGGCCTTTGCCGGCAATTCGGCGACTTGCGTGCCGTGCACAACCTCGACCTGCGCGTTGAAACGGGGACCTTGTACGGGTTCCTCGGCCGCAACGGCGCCGGCAAGTCCACCACGATCAAGATGTTGACCGGCCTGCTGGCGCCCACCAGCGGCTCGATCTCGCTCCTTGGCAAGAACCCCCTGGACCCGTCACAGGCGATCGACGTCAAGCGCCGCATCGGCGTGGTCCCGGAGGACCTCGCGCTGTACGATCTGCTGACGGGGCGGGAAAACCTGACCTTCATCGGGCGGATGTACCAGATGGAGCGCGGTGTGGTGCAGGAGCGGATAGACGAGCTCTTCGCGTTGCTGGAACTTGGCGGTGGCGCCGCCGAGGAGAAGCAGATCGTCCTCGACTATTCCCACGGCATGAAGAAGAAGCTCGCACTCGCCGCGGCGCTGTTGCCGAACCCCGAGTTGCTGTTTCTCGACGAGCCCTTCGAAGGGGTGGATGCGGTGACGTCGAGGATCGTCCGCGACCTGTTGACCCGCGCCGCGGATCGGGGTTCCACGATCTTCATCACCTCCCACGTGTTGGAGATCGTCGAGCGGCTGTGCACCCATGTCGGCATCATCGACCAGGGCCGGCTGGTGGAACAGGCGCCGCTCGCCGAGCTGCGGCAAAGCGCGACGCTCGAAGAGACGTTCCTCGCCAAGGTTGGTTCCACGGAGGAGTTGCACGCCCAGTTGAGTTGGCTCGATGAGCGCTAACCTCCCGCAGTTGCGGGCGATTTTCTGGCTGCGGTGGACGCTGGCGTGGCGGGGCTGGCAGCGGCAAAGCCCGCTGTTCGGCGTCCTCGCGGTTCTGCTCGCGGGGATCGGCGCCGCCGCGGCGGTGGTCCTCTTTGCGTTGGCGCTCTACCTTGGCGCCGTGTTGCTGCCCGATCGCGAGCCGATCCTGGTGCTCTTCATCTGGGATGCTGCCATCGGCGCCTTCCTTGCGGCCTGGATCACCGGTCTGCTGATAAACCTGCGGATGAGCGGC
This sequence comes from Vicinamibacterales bacterium, assembly GCA_965220695.1. GTDB lineage: Bacteria > Acidobacteriota > Vicinamibacteria > Vicinamibacterales > UBA8438 > UBA9620. Next base: position 4,821,037 of record OZ244838.1, read on the forward strand.
GAGGCCCTGTCGCTTGCCAGGCTGCTGCACATGCCGGTGTCCCCGGCCGGGGCATTCCTGCTGAACTACCTGAGTTCCCAGATGCGCGTGTCGCTCGTGATGTTCCTCGGGCTGATGCTGGGATTGGCCGCCGGGTCCACGGTCGCCTTCGGTGTCGGCAACGCGATCCTCATCCCCCTGGTGCTCGCCGCCTTCGCCATGATCACTGCCGTGACGCATCAGTTCCAGTCCTGGCTGGCGCGGGTCCTCGCCAACAAGCGCCGCCGCAGCACGGTGGTGGCCGTTGCCGTCGTGGCCCTCGTGCTCGTCGCCAACGCGCCCAACCTCTACAGGAGCGTCACCGAGGGTTCGCGGCAAGGCGATGCGACCCCGGCCGTGGAGCAGCGCCAGGACCCCGATCGCGCCCGCGTTGAAGGATGGGCCCGCGTGGCCAACGTCGCGTTGCCGCCGGGTTGGCTGGCGCTCGGCGCCCAGGGAGCCAGGCAGGGACGGTACTGGCAGGCCGTGTTGGGCATGCTCGGCATGCTCGCTATCGCCGCGGCCAGTCTCCGGCGGTCCTACCGGAAGACGATCGGCGCGCAGACAGTCGACGACCGCGGGTTTGACCGGGCGCGCCCGGCGGGCGCCGCCGCCGCGCCGACGACACGCTCGGAAACGCCCGACGGTGCACACGCTCGCGAGCCGGCGCGCCCGGCGCGTCTTCCCCGGGGGTACATCACCCGGCTGGCGAGCCGGCACGTCCCGGACCACGCGGGCGCCATTGCGTGGGCGGGCATGCGTCTGTGGCTACGCGCGCCGCAGGGGAGGGTGGTCCTGTTGAGCCCGATCTTTCTGATCATGTTCTACATGCTGTTGTTCTACGGCGGGACGTCCAGCGACGTGAGGGCGGATGTCACGGTACTGAGCTTCATCGGCCTCATCATGCTCCAGTCGCTCGGGCTCCTGGCCAACCAGTTCGGTCAGGACCGGGGCGGATTCCGCGCCGTGGCGCTGGTCGCTGCGCCTCCCGCGCAGGTGCTGCTCGGCAAGAACCTCTCGTTGGCGCCCTTCGTACTCGGCATCGCGACCCTGGCGGTCGTGGTGCTGCAGTGGATTCAGCCGCTTGGGGCAAGTCACCTGATCGCCGCCTTTCTGCAACTCGTCATCATCTACCTCCTGGGTTGCCTGTTGGGCAACGCCTTTTCCATCAAGGCGCCGCGGGCGATGCCCGCCGGCTCGACGAGCGTCCCCAACTCCTCGACGGCGATGTTCCTCGCCATGTTCCTGTTTCTGATCGCCTGTTTGCTCATGGCGTTGCCGCTGGCAGTGTCGCTGCTGCTCGAGCGGCGCCTTCAGGCGGCCGGCTGGTCCATCCCGGTCTACCTGGGTTTCTCCGTGATCGAACTTGCACTCGCCGTCTACATCTACCGGCGCGTGCTCGCTGTCCAGGGCCGATTGCTCCGAGAACAGTACGAATTCGTCCTCAGTCGCGTCACGGAGCCGGTGGATTGACGCTCCGGTCGGGGTCGGCCGGGGCGCCCGGGAGGCAGGGCAGGATGACCGGGAGCGCGCTGGGTGCCGCGCCGCAGAAAGTGAGGGCGTCGATGTGTGAGAGGGTCGGTCAACTCGTACGCCTCGTCGCATTGGGTCTGTTGCTGATCGGCACGTCACACCTCGACGGCGGCACTGTCGTCTTCGCGCAACGGGGAGATGCACCGGCGAATGCGGTCTCGACGGGCGAGTTCCTGATCGAGCCGCCGACGCTGATCAACCTCGGCTTCGAGTGGTTCATCCAGGGCGACGACAACCGCAACGCCGCGGTGGAGGTCTCGTATCGCCGGCAGGGCGGGACGCAGTGGTCGCCGGCGCTCCCGCTCCTGCGGCTCCAGGGTGAGCGGGTCTTCGTGGGAGCGCAGTTCGACGTCATTGCGCCGAACATGTTCGCCGGGAGCATCCTCGACCTGGAGCCCGACACGGCGTACGAGGCCCGGTTCGTGATGACCGATCCCGATGGCGTGATCGGGGAGGCCAGCAAGACCGTGACGGTGCGGACGCGCGCGGAACCGGTGCCGTACGCGGAGGGGAGGGTGCTGCACGTCTATCCCCATGGCTTCCAGGGCACGAAGATCGAGCCGTCGTTCGAGGGGTTGATCTGCGCGTACAACTCCTCATGCGGTGGCGGAGACTTTGCCACGGCCGGGCGTCCCCGGGTGCGCGCCGGCGACACCCTGCTCGTGCACGCCGGCCTCTACCGATACAACCACCTCGAATATGGCGGAGCCAACCGCGCCTTTCCGTTCGAGGGGACGTATTACCTGACGGCCGATGGCACCCCCGAGCGGCCGATTGCCATCAAGGCCGCCGGTGACGGCGAGGTCATCTTCGACGGCGACGGCAACTTCGCCCTCTTCAACGTCATGGCGGCCGACTACACCTATTTCGAGGGCATCACGTTTCGCAACACCGAGTTCGCCATCTGGGCCGGCGAACAGTTCATCGCCGGGGCGAAGGGGCTCACGGTCAAGCACTCCCGTTTCGAGGATGTGGGCGCCGGTGTCTTCACCAACTACTCGGGTTCCAGCGATTTCTACATCGCCGACAACCGGTTCTACGGCCGGAACGACCCGGAGCGCCTGATCGGATGGAGCGACGCTCCGTTGTGGAGGCGGTTCGACGGCGTCGACGGTCAGGTCCATCCCCCGGTCATGGCCTCCTACGTGGCGGTGAAGCTCTACGGCCCCGGACACGTCGTGGCCTACAACTACATCGCCGACTTCCACGACGGGATCAACGTTGAGACCTACGGGAACCCCGACGGAAGCGTCGCATCGGGACCCGGAGTCCCCGACGGTCCGAAGTATCCGCCGCGCGAGTTCTGGGACCGGCGTCCCGTCGCGATCGACTTCTACAACAACTACATCACCAACTCCCACGACAACCCGATCGAGACGGATGGGAGCCTGCACAACGTGCGCGTGCTCCGGAACCTGTTCATCAACCATCCGTCGCACGCGTTCTGCAGTCAACCGGTGCTCGGCGGACCCGTCTACTGGATTCGGAACATCGCCTACAACCTCCCGGGGGGCTCGAGCCGCTTCTTCGGCGCCGCCGGCGTCGTGTTCTACAACAACACCATCCTGTCCGAGACCACCGGGACCACGTCGAACACGCATTGGCGCAACAACCTGATTCTGGGGCAGAACGCGCCGTCCGACTTTCGACGTCTGCGTCCGAACCTGTTTGGGATCACGACGTTCACGAACTACACCTCGTCGGACTACAACGGCTTCGGACCCGCGCCGGACACGAGCATGCCGTTTCGATGGGAGAGCCCGCCGTTCGACGTGGCCGCCGACTTCCGGGCCCCGAACCGCAACCCGGCGCTCGAGTTGCGCGAGTTCGCGACGCTCGAGGAGTACAGTGCGGCGACCGGGCAGGACCGGAACAGCATTCAGGTGGGATACGACGTGTTCGTGAACGTCCCCGCGCTCGATGCCCGGGACGTCAGCTCGCTGCAGGCCGTCTACGATGCGGACGATCTCGATTTTCGCGTGAGGCCCGGCTCGGCCGCGGTCGACCGGGGGCTGGTGCTGCCGACGGTGACCGATGGCTTCACCGGGAGCGCGCCCGACCTCGGGGCGCTGGAGGTCGGCGGCGCCGCACCGCACTACGGGCCCCGCGCCAGGAGGTGACGGGCTGGCAGCCCGTGGCGGCCCCCCGCGTTGCAGCGAGAGCGGCGAGGCGCCGGCCTGACATCCGGCGCCGGCGGCGGCTCGAACTGGTAGAGAATGACAACCGTGACCCGCCTGCGCCAGTCAATCGTCGGCTCGGCCGCGCCGGGCGCCGCCGTCGCTCTCCTTGCGGGGTTGGCCGGGGCGACGCAGGACCCCGCACCCGATCCGTCCGGCGCCACCGGGCGGGTCACCCTCTCGATCGTCGGCACTACCGACCTGCACGGTCGCGTGTTCCCCGACGATGGACAGGGAGGCCTCGCGCTGCTGGGCGGGTACCTGCGCAACCTGCGCGCGGCGAGGGCGGCCGACGGCGGCGCAGTGCTGCTGCTGGACGCGGGCGACAGCTTCGAGGGAGGCATCGCATCCAATCTCTCGGAAGGCGCCCTCGTCGTCGACGCCTACAACGCGCTCGGTTACGACGCGCTCGCCATCGGCAACCACGAGTTCGATTACGGGGCGAACGACACCGCATCGGCGAACGACAACGGGACGCCAGACATGCGCGGGGCGCTCAGGGCCGCGGCGGCGCGCGCGCGGTTTCCCTTTCTCGCGGCGAACGTGATCGACACCGCGACGGGACGCCCGCTGGCATGGCCGAACGTCCGGCCGTCCACCCTGGTCGACGTCGCCGGCCTGCGGGTGGGCATCGTCGGGGTCATGACTCGCGGCGGCCTCACTATGACCCTTGCCGCCAATGTCCAGGGGCTCGACACGACTCCGCTCGCACCCGCCGTCGAGAACGAGGCGCGGCGCCTGCGCGAGCGCGGCGCCGATCTGGTGCTGATTCTGGCGCACGCCGGCGGCGCGTGCTTTCGCTTCGACAATCCCACTGACCTGTCGTCGTGCGACGACGATGCCGAGATCTTCGAGCTGGCCCGGCGGCTGCCGGCTGGTCTCGTCGATGCAATCGTCGCCGGACACACTCACCGGGCGGTGGCGCACGAGGTAGCGGGCCTCCCGATCGTCCAGGCCTATTCGCGGGGAAGCGCGTTCGCGCGCGTCGATCTGACGGTGCGGCGCGGCGCCGGGGTCGTGGCGGCGCGACTCTTTCCGCCGCAGGCGGTCTGTGCCGCCGTCGCCGCGGACGGGTGGTCCTGTGCCACCGGCGGCGACGGTACGCCGGCGACCTACGAAGCAGCGCCGGTCCGGCCCGAGGCGTCGATCGTCGCCGCGATGCAGCCGGAACTCGAGCGCGTGAATCGCTGGCGCGCCGAGCCGCTCGGCGTGACCCTGACGACACCGGTCCCGCGGAACCGGGACGGCGCCGAATCGCCGCTCGGCAACCTGTTCGCGGATGCATTCCTGGCCGCCCTGCCGAACGCGGACCTCGCGATCGGCATGGGCGTCAGGCGTGGCGGACTGCGCAGGGGGCTGCCAGCCGGGACGCTCACGCGCGGGCCGCTCTACGACGTGTTTCCCTTCGACAATCGCATCGTCGAGGTGGCAATGACCGGAGCGCAGGTGCAACGAGCCCTGGCCAGGGAGTTGACGCGCGAGCTGGCCGGCAGCCGGGGAGGGATCCCGAGCGTGTCGGGTGTCCGCGTGCGGGTGACGTGCGCGGGGGCTCGCCGGCAACTCGAGATCGTCAGGCCATCGGGAGCAACGGTCGGCCTGGACGAGACCCTTGTCGTGGCGGCCACGGACTTCTTCGCCGCGCGCGCCGGACGCGACTCCCTCGTCGCGCGGTCGGAGGCTCCGCCCGCGACAGCGCCGCTCGTCCGGGAGGCCGTCGCCCGTTGGCTCACCGCCCGCGGCGGACGGCTCGGCGCGGCCGACCTGGCGACGCCGCCTCGCTGGGAACTTCCCGAACGTGCGGCGTGCCTCGCGGCTGACGCTACTCGGGCGCCGTGACCCGGAACGGCCGGCGCACCTGACCCACTTGCGCGGCGTCGTGCAGCACGCGGGCGCGCGCCACGTACCGCCCCGGCGGCAGATGATGCAGCGCCACGACTGTCGTGACCGTGCGGCGCGGGGCATCGTCCGGACCCTCCAACAGGGGCGCCCCACGTGCCAGGACCTGCCCGGTCGCGCCGTCCACCACCTCGACCTCGACCCGGGTGCGCTCCCAGAACGCCGGCGAATCGGCATACAGCTCCGTATAGGCCAGCAAGCCCCCGCTCGACACCCGCGCCTCGATCTGCGGGCGGATCTTGCCCGCTGGCGCCGAAGCCTGGTCGGTCAGGATCAGGTCGCCGACCACGAGCCGGCCGTCCACCGTTCGTAGTGCACGCACCGGATGCTCCACGCTGCCGCGCCGGCCGGTGGCGTCTATCGCGGCCAGCTTCAGCGAATACGGGCCCGGCCGCTCCGCCCGCACGAGGAAGTCGACCTCGAAGACCGGTCCATCCGGCTTCTGCACCAGCCTGGGGGTCACCTGCACCGTCGCGTGCGACGCCACGGCGCCCTCGGAGTCGCGCAACAGATATCCCATCGACAGCGGCGCGGGTACGCTGTTCGGGGAATCGACTTCGGCGCCGACCAGGATCTGCATCTGCGCACTCTCGCTTCCGGCGCCGCGATACGCGTAGGTCGCGACGCGCAGCGGCAGCTCGCGGGTCGGCACGGGCGACAGCAACAGGCGCATGATGCGCTCTTCGGGGCTGGGACCGGCCCCCTCCGGGGGGACGTGAACCCCGAGGTCCGCCCGGACGTGGGCGCCTTCGCGCCCCACCGACACCTCAATGTCGTGGAACTCCCCGTCCCGGTCCGCGGCGAGCGATTCCACGCCCAGCAGGTAGTAACCTGAGAGCTCCCGCTCGAGCCGGGCGAACAGTGGGCCGGGGTTGTATTGCGCGCGCACGAGGCTGCCCCCCGTCATCGCCGCCGCCGCCATGAGACCTTGCTCCCGCCGGCGGCGGTTAGGCGGGCCCACCGACAATCCCGCACGTTCCGCCACCGGCGGCGCTTCCACCACGAACGTCTCCGGCAGGGCCCCGCCAATCGCCCGGTCCGCGGCGGCGATCGGCTCCGGGACCATGAACACGTGCAACGTGGTGCGCGAGGCGGCGGCCAGCTCCGCTATCCTCTCGAGGCCCAGCACCCCTCCGTCGATCATGAAGCCGCCCGAGATCCACACGAGCGCCTTGGGACCCTCGACCCCCCGCATCGCCTCGAGGATGGACTCGATGTCGTGGCGGACGGTTTCGGTGCGGCGTCTCGTCTCCAGCAGGCGGGCGAACTCGAACGGAATCTCGGGGCCGACGCCCAGGCCGGACATGCCTTCGACGGCGCGGCGGACCCGGTCGTGGTCCGACGTGAAGTCGATGTACGTGCCGGGCTGCGGCATGGCCACCAGGGATACCCGGTCGCCGGGGCTCAGGCTCTCGACGAACGCGCCGGCGGCGCGCATGACGTGGCGCCCCTCCCCGAACGGGATGCTCTCCTCGTCGACCAGGATCACGATGAGCCGCCCGGGGTCCGCGTCGGCGTTGGACGAGTACGCGGCGTCCTCCGCCCGGGCATCGGCTGGCCGGGTGCGCCCCGCCGGCGCCCGCAGGGAGATGAACTGCGCCTGGACGACGGCGCGCGGCTCCCCGTCGACGGTCACCGAGAAATCTGCCGCCTGCAGGTCCGTAATCGGGTTGCCCTCGCGGTCGAGCACGGTGGCGTCAAACTCGATGAGCTCGACGCCGGCACGGAACATGGGCGGCTGCTGGGCCGGGAGCGCCACGCTCAAGGCGGCGACGATGATCTCGATCGCCCCGAGCCGCGCCCGTCGTCGGACGGCCATGGAATTTCCTCTGTGCATTCTTCCAGCACCGCCGGGCTGGCCGACGGGTCGTTCTGACTACGGCGCAATCAGCAATCCCGCACTACGCGCCGGGCCGGCAGCGGTTGTTCCGACTACGGCGCCGGCAGCAGGCCCGAGCGGTTCACCCACTCGCCGAGGCGCATGACCCGGTCGATCTCCAGCGTGTTGCGAATGTCGACCAGGGGATCGGCATTCAGCACGATCAGATCGGCGACCTGGCCGGCCTCGAGGGTGCCGAAGTCGGCCTCGCCCACCGGGGGCATCCGGCCGGCGCCGGTAGCGGTGGCCGCGACGATGGCGTCCATGGGGGTCAACCCGGCCTCGACGTACAGCTCCATCTCGTGGTGCATGCCCCAGCCGAACGGCACGTTCGGGGTTCCGGCGTCGTTCCCGAGCGCGACCTCGACCCCGGCGTCGTGCATCGTCTTCACGAAGTCCTGCACCTGCCGGAACGCGGCCTTGCGGTTCTCGAATCCCGGATCGTCGACGATCTGCGCCCGGCTTGCCGGGTCGTCCAGACGGGCCAGCGCATCGGGGTTGTAGAGATTGAACGCGGCGCGCAAAGCGGGGTCGTCCAGCAGCTCCGGATGCTCGGCGAAGTGCCAGCGGTTCTGGACAATCGACAGCGTGGGCGTGAAAGACACGCCGTTGTCGAGGCACATCTGGATGAACCCGGCCGAGGGGTCGGGATCGTCCACCGGGACACCGGCGCCGGGGCCGAAGGTCAGCACGGTGCTGTGCAGGAAGTCCCGCAGGCCGGCCTCGACCAGTTGGCGGCCGTCGGCTTCGTCGTCGATATGGGCGACGGGGATGGCGCCGTTCGCCACCGCCTCGTCGATGATCGCCGCGCGTATCTCCGGCGGAATCTTCAGGCCCGGCTCTGCGACCGCGTTGACCCACATCTTGATGAAGTGCACGCCAAGCGCAATCTGGTCCCGCACCAGCGCCCGTGCTTCTTCTTCGGTGGCGGGGGCATTGCGGCCGGCGGCGTTGAATCCGCCGGGGTACGAGAATCCCAGCCCCGCCGTATAGGCCCGGGGGGCGTCGGCACGGCCGGCGGACGCGAGCAGGTGGGCGACCCGTTCCGGGGAATCGCTGCCGATGCTCCGGGCGGTGGTCACGCCGTAGTAGAGCTGCGACCGGAACTGACGCTCGATCTCTTCCGGTCCCTCCCGGTAGTGCACGTGCAGGTTCACCAGGCCGGGCATGATCGTCTTGCCGCTCACGTCGAGCGTCTCCGCGCCGTCGGGCACCGGTGTCGTGTCCCGAGGGCCGGCGCTCTCGATCCGGCCGTCGCGAACGACGACCACCGAGTCGGCCACAGGCGCCCCACCAGTCGCGTCGATCAACTGCGCCCCGACCAGCGCGAGTCCGCCAGGCGCCCCATCGGGAACCTGGCCTTCTCCAGGCACTGCGGGTGCTCCGCACCCTGTGAGAATCAACGCCAGTCCTGCTGCCAGTAGATGAAGTCTCGTCATGAAGAACCTCTCATCCCGCGGTCAATCAACCCAGCCTGCGATTCCGGTGGATCGAGCGCCCCGCCCTTCGCCCGTTCGACCAGGTCCCGGTTCTGGCGGCGATTCTCCAGCGTCTGAGACTCGGTCGCCTCTTCCTCGGTGAGGACGGCTTTCCCCGCAAGCTCGGCGGGCCGTTCAAACGGTGTGATCGTCCGGAGGTCCCACACCCCTTGCAGATCCGGATGGCCCCACGGGGTACGCGCGCCGTCAGCCGTCGGCGACGCTGGCGTGATTCTAGTATGCCGGGCAGCAGCTCGGCGAATCTGAAAGATGCGCGGTACGTGTCTTCGGCATCGTTGACTCCTTCCCCAAACGGTGATGTGTCCACGCAACCGGGGAATCCCGGACGAAGTCGCACGCCAGCACCGGTACCACGCCGAGACGCGGTCGCCGCGGCAGTGGCATGCACTCCGCTTGCTTACCGAGAGGAGTTGGGCTATCTTCCTCGGTAACCGAGTTGACGTCCACATGACCAAGCCGTCGAATCTGGTGCAGAGGACGTTGGACACGGGCAGGAAACCGCGATCTGTTAGCGACTCTCGCAGGCCGTCACGTAGATCGTGCGCCTGACGGAGGCATCACGTCATGTTCGAACGATGGTGTTACGCGTGGCTCGTCCGGTGGCGGACGCTGTTCAACCGGGATCGCAGCGAGCGGGAGCTGGACGACGAGTTGCAGGACCATATCGTCCGGGAGACCGAAGCCCGGCGCGCGCATGGCGTGCCGCCCGCCGAAGCCCGCCGTCAGGCGCTGGCGGCGCTCGGAGGTGTCGAGTCGACCAAGGAACGCGTGCGGGAGTCGCGAGTCGGTGCGCCGCTGGAGCAGGTGTTCAAGGACGTCCGCTACGGCCTGCGAACGCTTCGCAAGGACTCTGGGTTCACCATCGTCGCGACGGTCTCGCTGGCGATGGGCATCGGGATCAACGTCGTGATGTTCAGCGTGTTGATTACGGTGCTGTTCCGGCCGCTGCCGTACCGATCCCCGGAAGAACTGGTCACGCTGTGGACCGAGACGCCGAGTCAGGATCTTCGAGAGAACCGGTCGGCGTTCTGGAACATCGAAGAGTGGCGACGTCACAGTCGGAGCTTCACGGACATCGCGGTCTTCGATGACGTGTCGGTGACGCTGACGCATGCCGGCGAGGCGCAGCGGATTCGCGTGGCCAGGATCTCGTCCAATCTGTTTCCGATGCTCGGCGTCCAGCCGCGGCACGGGCGAAGCTTCTCCGCCGACGAGGCGGCGGAACGTCGCCGTCTCGCCGTCATCAGCCATCGCTTCTGGCAGGCCCGGTTCGGCGGTTCGCTCGACGCGCTCGGCGCGTCCGTCGACCTCGACGGGCACTCGTCCCGGATCATCGGCGTCCTGCCAGACGGGTTCCAGTTCGCGAGTCTCGATGCCGACGTCTTCGAGCCGCACACGTTGTTTCCAGATTGGGAGGTTCGCCGCTTGGTCCGCGGGCGGGACACGTGGTTCGCGATCGGTCGATTGCGTCCGGACGTCACCGTCGAAGCAGCGCAGACCGAGATGAGCACGATCGCCCGGCGTCTCGATACGCAGGTGCCGGTGACCGAAAGGAACCGGGGCATCCGGGTCGTTCCCCTGAGTCATCACGTGGTCGGAACACGGTCTCGGCTGGCGTTGTGGATGTTGACCGCCGCCGTGGCGTGCGTGCTGCTGATCGCCGCCGCCAACGTCGCGAACCTTTCGCTGGCTCGGAGCCTCGGTCGCGCACGGGAGTTGGCCCTGCGTGCCGCACTCGGCGCGAGCCCGGCTCGGATCGTCCGGCAACTACTGACAGAGAGCATGACGGTCGCGGTGGGCGCCGGTATCCTTGGCACGGTGCTCGCCGTGGCCAGTCTCGATCTCATTCGCACCGTGAGCGCGGTCGAGGTGGCCCGTCTCGACGAGGTGCGTCTGGATGTGAGCGTGCTCGGCTGGTCGGTAGCCCTGTCGCTGCTGATCGGGATTGCGGTCGGGTTGGCGCCTGCGCTCCTGTGGCGCCGGCGCCTGCGGTCCTTCGGTGACGCGGACCGGCGAGGCGTGACCGGCAGCGTGGCGGCCAGGACGATCCGGCGAGGGTTCCTGGTGGCCGAGGTGGCCCTGGCGATCATGTTGCTGGTCGGCGCCGGTCTGCTGATTCGAAGCTGGTGGCAGCTCGAGAGTGTCGACCCGGGCTTCGAGCCCGAACGGGTCCTTGCGATGCAACTCGGTGCGCCGGTGCCCATGGCGCCTGCGCAACGGGCGAATCTCTATCGCGGCGTGCTCGAACGGGTCGAATCGCTGCCGGGGGTGGAGCGCGCCGGCTTCATCAGCGATGCTTTCATCAGCAGCAATCCCGAACGGACGATCACCACGGAACATGATGGTGAGGCGGTGTCCGAGCGTCTGCAGTTCCGAAGCGACGAGGTCAGCGACGGATTGTTCCAAGCGCTCGGCACGCGTTTGCGTGACGGACGATTCTTTACGTCTCGTGATGGCGCCGAGTCGCCGCGGGTCGCCATCATCAACGATGCGCTGGCGCGCCGCCTGTGGCCGGACGGCGATGCGGTGGGGCGGCGCTTCAAGCGGGGACCGGCCGACGCCGCCGGCCCCTGGCTGACCGTCGTCGGCGTCGTCGACGATATGCGCCGGCAGGGCCTGGAAACCGAGCCGATTCCGCAGGTCTTCGAGCCGGTTGCCCAGAACCCGTCCGGGGCCGGGTTCCTGCTCGTCCGCACAGCGCGCGAGAACCCGCTGGACCTCGCGGCGACTGTGCAGGCGGCCGTGCGGCAGGTGGATCGCCGTGCTCCGCTCTACGGTGTGTCGACGTTGGAGTCTCTGCTGCGCGCATTCGTCACGCCCCGCCGTTTCCAGACGTCGATCGTGGTCGGGTTCGCGGCGGTCGCGCTGCTGATGGCGGCCATCGGCATCTACGGGCTCATCCAGTACGCTGTCTCGACGCGCACGAAGGAAATCGCGATCCGCCTGGCCGTTGGCGCCGATACGCGCGACATCTTCCGGATGGTCATCGGCGAGGGGTTGACGCTGAGCGGCACGGGAGTCGCGCTCGGATTGCTCGGGGCCGTATGGGTCGGTCAGGCCGTCCGGAACCTGTTGTTCGGGGTCGGCGCCATGGATCCGTTGACCTTCATCGCCGGTTCGGCGTTATTGCTCTCCGTCGCCCTGGCGGCGTGCTGCGTTCCGGCACGCCGCGCGATGAAGGTCGAGCCGATCGTCGCGTTGCGCCAGGACTGATGGCGACGGGTCCGCAGCCGTGCACGGCTAGCAGCCCGTGGTGAAACCCCGCGTTGCACCGAGATCGGCGATGCGCCCGCTGAGCAAGGCGAGAAGAGGGAGAATACCGTTAGTATTCGACCGATGAACAACGCAGATCAGCGGGATGCAGCGTGGATCGAATGCAGCGGGGCTTTTGCCACGGGCTGCTAGAGTTCGAGGAGTTGCCGATCAGTGTCGCCGATGCTGAACGCGGCGGACGATTGACCGGTCCTCACCGCGACCCCTTCGACCGCATGGTCATCGCACGGGCCCTGGCGAACGCTCGGGCACTTGTGTCCAACGAGACGATGTTCGGCCGGCAATTCGTCATCGGGCCCTTGTGACCTGCGATGGCGTCCTTCGTGGCTGCGAACCCGGGTGCGCGCCGCGCAAGGCTATAATGCCTTGCCTTTGACCTCGATTCGACGGAGACCGGCCATGGCCATCACGTTGACAGTAACCGCAAAGGGGCAGATCACGCTGCGCAAGGAAGTGCTCGAACACTTGGGGTGGGTCCCGGCGTCAAGGTTGACGCCGATCTGCTGAAGGACGGACGGATGCAGGTCAGTGCGAAACGCGGGACGTCGGTGGCGGCCGTCTTCGGCATGCTTGCTCGACCAGGAACACCGCCTCGCTCCATTGAAGACCTAATGTCAACGATCGCGAGATAGTGACAAATTCTCGACACTCGTCGGTGCGCTTGGCTCGGGCACCGGTCTTGTCGTGTGGATCTTGAGGAAGATGAAGATGCTGGCGGTGGGCGCTGTGGGAAACCGCGCCCACGCGGTTTTCCAAGCTCCGGTGGGCGCGCTCTGTGCGTCCACGGGAGCGGCGGCGTCCACGGCCCCGGCGCTGGCGGTCGGCACGGCGTTCGGATAGCGTAGGGAGCGGACTCAGACGTGGGGTGAGGGCCCGGTATGCCCACCGGACCCTCGTGACCGCCCCGAGCTCCGACAGACCGAGCCGATCCCCGCTGTTGTGCCACGGATCAGGCTCGTTGTCCAGTCGGAGATCGCCCTGCGCGCTCCGACGCCGTGGACCAGCCCCTCCGCCAGAGAACCTGTCGCCAGTGCAGCCGTCTTTTCGCCGTCTGCGCGGCGTGTGACCGTGGCCATGCCTACTGCACGTCGTCGTGCCGGACGGCCGGTCGTCGCCGGTGCGTTCGAGCCGCCAACGCTCGTCATCAGCGCAGTCTGGAAGGACGTCTCGACCACCGCGACCGGCAGCGCGCCTACCGCGCCCGCCGCCGCGTGACGGATCACACTTCCCCCGCACCCCCGCCATCGGACAGACTCCCCGTCCCTGACGCCGCCCCGGTTCCCGCGGCCACGCGATGCGTGGTCTGCGGCCGATCGAGCCGGTGGCTGACCCCGATGCGGGAGCCTCGCGTCGTGCGGGGAAGGAGGAACGATGATCACGCCCGCGCAGCGCGCCGAGATCCGGCGCCTGTACTACAGCGAGCACTGGAAGCTCGGGACCATCGCCGCTCAACTCGGCCTCCACCGTGAGACGGTCCGCGCCGCGGTCGAGCACGCGTCGGGAAGCGTCCGGGGCGGCGTGTGTCGGCCTACCGCCCTCGACCCCTACCTGCCGTTCATTCGCGACACCCTGGCCCAGTACCCCCGGCTGCGCGCCACCCGCATCCACGAGATGGTCCGCCAGCGCGGCTACCCGGGCTCGGTCATCCAGGTCCGCCGCCTCGTGCGGCGCCTGCGGCCCGAGTCCACCCGCACCGTCTACCGCCGCGTCGTCACCCTGGTGGGCGAGCAAGGTCAAGTGGACTGGGGCTCCTTCGGCAAGGTCCGCATCGGACACGGCACACGCGCCGTCTCCGGATTCGTCATGGTCCTCGGCTACTCGCGCGCCATCGCCGCCCTCTTCACCCTCGACCAGACCCTTGAGAGTTTCCTCCGCGGACACGTCGAGGCCTTCGAGGCCCTGGGCGGCATCGCCCGCACGCTCGTCTACGACAACCTCCGCAGCGCTGTGCTCGACCGCCGCGGTACCGCCGTCCAGTTCCATCCCCGCCTGCTCGAGCTCGCCGGCCACTACCACTTCGCCCCCCGACCCTGCACACCGGGACGCGGAAATGAGAAGGGGAAAATCGAACGGCAGATCCAATACCTACGGCACGCCTTCTTCGCCGCTCGGCCCTTCCGCGACCTCGACGACCTCAACGCCCAGTTCCGACGCTGGCGAGACGACATCGCCCACCAACGCCGCCACCCCGAGCAACCCGACCGCACCGTTGCCGAGGTCTGGGCCGACGAGCAGCCCCGGCTGCTGCCGCTCCCCGCCCATCCCTTCGAGACCGACCTCGTGCGCGTCGTCCGCTCCGGCAAAACCCCCTACGTCCGCTTCGACCGCAATCTCTACTCCATCCCCCACACCCGCGTCCGCAAGCCCCTGACCCTGCTCGCCAGCGACACCCGCGTCCGCATCCTCGACCAGCAGACCGAGCTCGCCCGCCATCGCCGCACCTACGACACCGGACAGACCGTCGAGGACCCCGCGCACCTGGAAGGCCTGCTCGCCGCCACCCGTCAGGCCAACGTCCACACCACCCGCGACCGCCTCCGCGCCGCCGTCCCCGCCACCGCCGCCCTCTTCGAACGGCTCGCAGAGCGCGGGGAGGCGCTACGACCCCACGCCACCAGGCTGCTCGCGCTGCTCGACGACTACGGGCCGCAGGAACTCGCCGCCGCCGTCGACGACGCCCTCCAACGAGACGCCCTCGGCGCCGGCTCCATCACCCACATCCTCGAAACGCGCCGGCGACAGCGCGGACTCAAACCCCCGCTCCGGCTTACCTTGCCCGACCGCCCGGGACTGCGAGACCTCGACGTCCAGCCCCACGACCTGGAGACCTACGATGCCCTCGGACAACACACCCCCGACGACGCTGGCGACTGACCTCCGACGACTCGGATTCAATCGCACCGCCGACGACCTCAACGACCTCGTCGCCACAGCCACCCGCAAACGCTGGAGCACGACCGTGCTGCTCGAACACCTCGTCGCCGCCGAACTCGAAGACCGACAGCGCCGCAGCGTCGAGCGCCGACTCACCTGCGCCCGACTGGGACGCTTCAAGCCCCTCGCCGACTGGGACTGGGACTGGCCCACCGCCTTCGACCGACCGGCCCTCGAACGCATCCTCACCCTCGATTTCCTCACCCGCGGCGAGAACGTCATCCTCGTCGGAGCCCAGGGCCTCGGCAAGACCATGCTCGCCAAGAACATCGCACACCAGGCCATCCTCGCCGGACACTCCGCCCTCTTCACCACCGCCGCCGACCTCCTGCTCAACCTCAACGGACAGGAGACGGCCCGAGCCCTCGAACGACGCCTCCGACACTACACCCGGCCATCACTACTCGTGGTCGACGAAGTAGGATTTCTCGCCTACGACGCACGGGCCGCCGACCTGCTCTTCCAGCTCGTCAGCCGCCGTTACGAGCACCGCTCCCTGCTCATCACCACCAATCTGCCCTTCAAGCATTGGGACACCGTGTTCCCAAACGCCTCCTGCGCCGTCGCTCTGATCGACCGCCTGACCCATCACGTCGAGATCCTTGTCGTCGAAGGCCGCAGCTATCGCCGGCGCGAGGCCGAACTCACCCAGCAGCAGCGCAAACGACGACGTCCGCGCCGCAACGACTCGCCAGATGGCAACGACTCACCCCGTCGTCGTCAATGAACCCCGTCGACAGCAGTGCAGAAAACGTCAGTTTCTGGAGACCGCCAACAGTGAACGAGTCCGCTGCGGCTGGATGGGCGGGGGAGGCGTGAAGATCACGGCCGACACGAACATTCTGCTCCGCGCGGTCGTGCAGGATGACGTGGAGCAGGCCGCTGAGGCCCGGGCGTTGCTCCTGCAGGCGGAGGTCATTGCGGTTCCCGCTCCAGCGAGTCGGCCACCGGCGGCGCACCGGTCAAGTCGATCAGCTGCGCCCCGACCGGCTTCCTGTGTAGATCATGGCGAAGCGGATTCTGATCATCGGGAACTCCGACGGCATCGGTGCGGCAACGACCGCCGCCCTCGTCGCCCGGGGCGGCGGCGTGGTCGGTGTCTCGCGCAGCCCCAGCCCGCTCGTACCGCCAGCCCGCCGAGACGATGGCCACCGACACGAGGTGATGGATGTCACCGACCCGGCCTACGGAAAATTGCTGGGTCGGCTTGTCCGCGAGGCCGGTCCCTTCGATGTCTGCATCTACTGCGTGGGCGTGGGGTCCGAGCTCGAGCTGTCGGACCTGTCGCATGAGGCGCGGGTGTTCGAGGTCAACCTGACGGCGATGGTACGCACGCTCGAGATCCTGCTGCCACCCTGGCTCGAACGGGGGACAGGTCACTTCGTCGGTCTCTCGAGCATGGCGGACACTCTGCTCAATCCCGGGGCGCCGTCGTATTCGGCCTCCAAAGCAGGATTCAGCAACTACCTGCTCGGCATGGCGCTCCGCCTTCGGCCGCATGGGATCGCGGTCACCAATATCCGTTTCGGATTCGTCGACACCAAGATGGCCAAAGCGGCCAGCAAGCCATTGATGATGACCGCCGATCGCGCGGCCAGGCATCTACTCGACTGCCTCGAGACACGTCCGGTTCAGCTCAGCCGCCCCAGGGTCGCCGCCGCCGCCGTCCTTCTTGCGCGCTGGCTCCAAGCCATTCGCGTGTGGTGGTCTTGAACGTTGCGGTCGGTCGGGCGGTAGGGCGGTCGGGCGGGGCGTGCCGGGGGCCCAGGGCGGGCGTGACGCCGGAGCAGCCGACTAGCAGCCCGTGGCAGGAGCCCTGCCTGTCGAGCACGACAATTTGCTATTCTGTGACGTGCGGACGTTGGAATTGGTCGTTGGAGGCTCATTGATGAACGCTGGCGGACCTGCAGCGACGCTCGTGGACTTGCGCGGTGTCACCTACCGCTACCCGGAATTCGTTCTCGGCCCCCTCGATCTGCGTATCTCCGCGGGATCGCGTGTTGCTCTGGTGGGCCGGAACGGCGCGGGCAAGACCACCCTCCTGAGCCTCCTCGGGGGCTATCGTGCGGCCGTCGACGGCACGGCTTGGCTCCTCGGTGACGTTCGTACGCGTCCCGATCCCTCCCTGCGTGAACACGTGGCCTTCGTTCCCACCGAGCTCATGGGCCTCCAGTGGATGCGCGTGCGCGAGCACTTCGATTTCCTGAGGAATTTCTACGCCCGCTGGAGCGCCGACAGCGCGCTGGGGTTGGCCGCTTCGCTGGACCTCGATCTGAACTCCCGTCTCGGGAGTCTGTCGCGTGGCAACGGCCTCAAGGTCGCGCTGTGTTCGGCCTGGGGTCAGGGCGCGGAATTGCTGCTCCTGGACGAGCCGACCGCCGGACTCGATCCCGTCGCCCGCATCGAGTTGCTGCGGCAGGTGGAGTCGTACATGAACGACCACCCGGAAGTCGCCCTGGTCTTCGCGACCCACATCCTCGAGGACCTGGAGGAAATTGGCTTCACGGACCTGTTGGTGCTGCGGGAGGGGCGGGCGGTGGCACAACCGATGCAGCACTTGGTGGGCGACCGCATCAGCGTCGTGGCGAAGCGCATGCTGCTGGGGGAGGGGTAGTCGATGGTTGTCCGCCGGCGCGCCATCCTCGCCCTGTGGCGACTTTACCTCGCCCGGATCGGAAAGCGGCACTCGAGGTTTGCGATCACGATGCCGGGGCTCGTCGTACTAGTCGGCCTCTGGCGGGGATGGGATCACCCATTTGTGCCAATGCTGGGTGGGTTGTTCTTCGGCATCCTGGCGCTCTCGCCGGCCATGATGATGATGCAAGAAAAGCTCACCGGGTCCCTTCGCTTTGTCGGATCCCTCCCGATTTCGGGGCAGGAACATGCCGCCAGCCGCGTTCTGACGGCGGCCACGTTGGCCACCCCGGCCGCGTTGGCGGGCGCCGTGGCGCTCATCCTCTATCCTGTCGTGCCCTTCGCCGCCGTGGCTCCGGCGGCACTCGGCATCTGGGCGCTCCTCACCGTCGGGTCCGTCTTCGGAACGGCATTGCATTACAGGTACCTGGTCGGGCACGTCATGCAGATTATCTTTTGGTCGTTTTCTGCATTTATCGCCGCGGTCTTCGCCATCGCGGAGTGGGGCCCCAGTTTCCCGTCTCTCGTCGCGGCCCTCCTGAGCCCGGCGGGGTTGATCGGCCTGGGCGCGATTCTCGCGGCCGGCGTTGTGACCGCGGCTTGGTGGGCGGTAAGGACCATCGTCCGCCTCGCACCCGTCTATATGGGTGAGGCCGACGACGAGTTGCTGGACGAGATGATGAACGTGGAACGAAAGTGGGGGCGGAAAAAGCGAAGGCCCTGAGCAGCCATCGCCCCCGGGTCCGTCCGCTGCGCGGACGACCGGCACGCCGGCGGACGGCGCGAGGGTCAGGAGCACGGCGTCCAGTCGACCCCGCCCGTCTTCATCAACGGCCGCACCGTGCTCGGCGCCGCCCCCTACGCACACTTTGAGCAGATCATCGAGGAAGAGCTGGCACGCCCCCGGCCGCATCCTGGTCCGAAGACGGACAAGGGCGCCGTGGCGAGCGTTCGTGATTGGCTTCGGCAAAATGGGGTAGGGTCATGAGAAACATGATGGAGATCGACGGCTACCAGGCGATCATTCAGTTCGACCCTGACATTGAGATGTTTCGGGGCGAATTCGTTGGCTTGAGCGGCGGTGCCGATTTTTACGCCCGGGACATCGCTGGCCTCAGAAGAGAGGGATCGGTTTCGCTCAAGGTGTTTCTGGAGATGTGTCAGGAAGACGGTGTCGAACCAAGACGGCAGTTTTCCGGCAAATTCAACGTGCGCATCCCGCTGAAGCCGGGTTTGGCCGTGAACGACGCCTGACAGGCAAGGAATCGTGACCAGCCCCGTAGCCGCGCACACCGTCCCCCGCGCCGGCATGCTGGCCACCGTCCGCAACCGGCGCGGCGTGGTGGCGGCCGTCGAGCCCTTTGACGGCGAGACGGGGCGCCTGCACCTCGTCCACCTGGAGTATACGGACGATCGCGCGCCAGCCGCAGAACGCCTGCTGTGGGAGCTTGAACCCAAACGCGACCTGCTTGAACCGACCGCGCTGCCGGATGCCGCCGCCGGCGAGCCCATGCCCGCGGCAGATTTCGACGCGCTTCTGCGCGCCGCGCGCTGGACGGCGCTCTCACCCTATCTCGACCCCGACGGCGAAGGGCCGCTGCACCGCGCGCCGGTCGCAAGCCCGTTCCACGGCGCCGTGCGTGTCGAGGACTATCAGCTTGTTCCGTTGTTGAAAGCGCTCCGCATGCCCCGCGTCAGCCTGCTGATCGCCGACGAAGTCGGACTTGGCAAGACCGTCGAGGCCGGGTTGATTCTCGCCGAGTTGCTGCTCTGCCGCCGCATCCGGCGTGTCCTGGTGCTCACGCCGGCGTCGTTGCGCCGGCAGTGGCGGGAAGAGCTCTGGGACAAGTTCTCGCTTCGTTTCGATGTCCTGGACCGCGGCGAGACCGAGCGCCTGCGCCGCCGGCTCGGCATGGACGCGAACCCCTGGCGTTCATTCAGCCGAATCGTCGCCTCGTATCACTATCTGCGGCAACCGGATGTGCGCGAGCAGTTCCTGTCCGCCTGCCACACGCCGGAAGGCTCCCCGCATCTGCCCTGGGACCTGCTGATCGTCGACGAGTGCCACAACCTGATGCCCTCGCCATTCGGCGCGGACAGCGAACTCTGCGAGATGCTGCGCCTGGTGGCGCCGCGATTCGAGCACCGTCTGTTTCTCTCTGCCACGCCCTATAACGGCCACACGCGCTCGTTCACCGGCCTGCTGGAGATACTCGATCCGGCTGGGCGAGCACGGCTACGCATTACGTGTCGTCGATCTGATCGCACGACGGATGGCCGACGGCGAAGACCACCGCGGCCTGCTCACGGATCCGTTCACGCGCGACTTGGCCGGCGACGACGGCTACGTGACCGTGC
Organism: Vicinamibacterales bacterium; assembly: GCA_965220695.1. GTDB lineage: Bacteria > Acidobacteriota > Vicinamibacteria > Vicinamibacterales > UBA8438 > UBA9620. The sequence goes on from OZ244838.1 coordinate 4,841,238, forward strand.
TGACCGAGGTCCGCGCGCGGGACATCCTGTACGAGAGCGCCTACTGGTCGATGGTGTCCGATCTGCGCAGCGCCGGTCATCTGGACGACGACAGCTTCGGCCGGCTCCTCGACCGGTTGCACGCCCGCGAGCTTCTCGACGAAGCCGATTATCGGCGCCGCAGGGGGCCGGGCATGCCGGCGCCGGGCGTCGGCGTGCCAGCGCAACGGGTCGCCGAAGCCGGCCCGGGTCGTCAGCCCGATCTGTTTCTCAAGAGTCGGCAGCGGAAGCTGTTCGAGTAGCGGAACGAGGGCTGGGCAGGAGGGCAGCCTGGGGCGCGGTACGAATGCCGATGGAAGTCCCCGACGAGTACCCGAGGCTCGAGGCGGACGACATCCGGGCGTGCATCGCCTACGCGCATGCGGCGATAGCGGACGACACGCTGGCCGCCGTCTCGGTGGCGAGACGGTGAAGTTCCTCGTCGACCACTGCGCAGGCCGACGGCTGGCCGAATGGCTGCGCGCCAAGGGTCACGACGTCTTCGACGCGGGAGAAGAATCCGATCCAGGCGATCGTACGCTGCTCGACGCGCCGCCGCGGAGGGCAGGATTCTGGTCACGCTCGACAAGGATTTCGGCAGACTGGTGTACGTCGGCGGGGCAGTACACGCAGGCTTGGTCCGGTTGCCCGATGTGCCCGTTCGCGACCGCCTCGCCCTGATGGCCGAGGTGCTCCAGGAACATGGCGAAGCGCTGGACCGGCAGGCGCTCGTCACCGTGCGTGGCGGGCGGATCCGGGTCACCGGCCCGCAGCGGTGACGGCGCGGGGCCCACGCCGAACTGGGTAGTGAAACCGTAGTGCGGTTTCCGTGCGAGCGCGCAGGATGCCGGCGCATCAGGGATATGAGCCACGATGTTCGACACGACGTCGAAGATTCGACTGTTCCTGTTCGCCGACCGCCTTGAGCGTCGCCAGAGGTACCCCGCGCCCGTCAGTAATCGTCGTCCACCGAACCGCCGAGCGGCTCACCGCGCAGAAACTCGGTCAAGGACTGATGCCGCACACCCTCGAGGTCGGCGGGCTGGTGCGGGTCGAGTGAGAGCAGCACCCGCGGGTAGGCGTCGCGGACCGCGGCGAAGGCGGCGAGCTCGCGCTCGATGGCGGCGGGCGATTCCAGCAGGTAGGCGACCTGCACGTAGCGGCGCCCGGACCGCCTTTCCGCGACGAAGTCGATCTCTCGCGATCCCGCCACGCCGACCGTCACGGTGTAGCCGCGGCGGCGCAACTCCAGGAAGACCAGGTTCTCCAGGATGCCGCCGATGTCACTCTCGCGATAGCCGATGATCCCGTTGCGCAGACCGATGTCACCCAGGTAGTGCTTCTGGTTCACCTGCAGCAGCTTTCGGCCTTGCAGATCGAAGCGTGGAACGGCGGTCAGCAGGAACGCGTCGCCCAGGTGCGCGAGGTAGTTGAGCACCGTATCCACCGCCGCCGTTCTGCGCTGGCTCTTCAGGAAGTCGGCGATGCGCTTCGCGGACACCAGGCTGCCGATGCTGTCGACCGCGAACCGGGTAATCGCCTCGAACAGGGCGACGTCGCGGATGCGGTGACGCCGGATCACGTCCCGGATGGCGATGGTGCTGACCATGTCCGCCAGCATCTGGTCGACCACCAGGTCGTTCAGGTCGGTGTGGAGCAGTCCGGGCAGACCGCCGACGCGCAGGTAGAGCCGGAACAGCTCGGCGTCGTCGGCCGCCGCGCCGGGACGCTGCCTGTACAGGTCGCCGAACTCGGCCAGCGTCAGCGGAAACACCTGCAGCGTGACGTAGCGGCCGGCGATCAGCGTCGCGAGCTCGGCCGACAGCAGCGTGGCGTTGGAGCCGGAGATGACGACCTCGGTGCGGTCTTCACTGTTCAGCGAGGCGACCGCGCGTTCCCAGTCGGCGATCTGCTGCACCTCGTCGACGATCACCACCCGCGGCTCGCCCCGTCGCGTGGCGGACTCCACGTGGTCGATCAGATCGCGCGCCGTCCGCAGCGATTCGAACGCGAACGACTCCTTGTCGACGTAGACCACCTGCCGTTCGTCGCGCAGCGAGGCCGCGAACTGCCGCAGCAGGACGCTCTTGCCGGCCCGCCGGATGCCGGTCACCGCGGTGATTGCGGGGGCGTCCAGGAACTGCCGGAGGCGGTCGAGGTATTGTTGGCGTAGAAGATCCATCTTTTGGATACGAATGAAGAAAATCTAAATCGGCAAGAAATTTCGATTATAAACGAAATAACTTGACCGGCGGCGCGCCAAGGGAACAAGGGCCGCCGCCGCGAACGGATCGACGCCTCTATCGATCGCAAGCGGCGACCGTCGCTGTGCGGTCGTCAACCGTGCACGAGAGGACCGTCGAAGGCACCGCCGGCACGGACGGCGCCGTACCTGACTCGTCGTGGTTGACATCTAGTCCACTATCTGGCTAAAAAAGGGGAACGCCATCCGAGGAGCCTGCCGATGACCGTCGTCAACGTCCACGAAGCGAAGACCCAACTGTCGCGACTGCTGGCGCAGGTCGAGGCGGGTGAGGAGGTCGTGATCGCCCGCCGGGGCCGGCCCGTCGCCCGGCTCGTGCGCTGCACGCCCAAGGGGAAGCGGCAATTCGGAGCCATGAAGGGCAAGATCGCGATCACCGACGCCTTCTTCGAACCACTGCCTGAAGAAGAGTTGAAGCTGTGGGAAGGTGGCTAGAGAACAGTGCGAATCCTGCTCGATACGCACGCGTTCCTGTGGTGGATGGCCGGCAATCCGCGTCTGGCGCAAGCCGCACGGCGCGCCGTCGAGGCCGATGAGAACGACATCGTGGTGAGCGCTGCTTCCGCCTGGGAGATCGCCACGAAGCACCGTCTCGGAAGGTTGCCGGAGGCCGATGCGCTGGCGAGCGACATACGCGCCGGCATCGCCAGCCAGGGCTTCGAGGATCTGCCGGTCAGCGTCACCGATGCCGAACGCGCCGGACGATTGGCGGGCCCTGTCCGGGACCCGTTCGACCGCATGCTCATCGCTCAGGCCCTGGTGCACGATCTGGCTATCGTCTCCAAAGAGAAGGCGTTCGACCGGTACGGCGTCAACCGGCTGTGGTGACCCGAACGAGGCCTCGGCCGAGGGGTTGGCAGGAGAAGCGTGAAGATCACCGCCGATCAGGTCGCGCGCTGTCCGTAGCGACTCGATTTGATCTCGGGTCGAGCCCCGACCATACTATTGACGGCTTCAGTTGAACGATGCGCAGCTACACGGCCATTGTCGAACGTTGCCCGGATACGCGCCTCTACGTCGGCTACGTTCCCGGGTTTCCGGGAGCGCACAGCCAGGGCGAGACGCTCGAGGAGCTCAACGAGAACCTCAGGGAGGTCATCGCGATGCTCCTCGATGACGGGGAACCGGTACTGGACGGCGAGTACGTGGGCACCCAGATCGTCGTCGTGGCCTGATCGAGTGCTGCCCCTGCCCATTCTCAGGCCCCGCGAGGTCATCGCCATCCTCGCCGCATCGGCTTCGAGGAGGTGCGCCAGCGTGGCTCCCACAAGCAGTTCCGCCACCTCGACGGGCGCCGCACGACCGTTCCGGTGCACGGTGGTCGGGATCTGTCTCCCATCCTGCTGCGTCGCATCGCGCGAGACGTCGGCCTCACCGTTCAGGAGTTCGTCGAGCGAGGCCGATAGAGTCCGATGGCCCTGAACCCTGTCGCCTACACCGAGCACGTCGTCCGCAGCTTCCTGCGCTAAGCTCACGGCGTATCCCTTTGCCGATACACGCCTGCACGGGCAGATGCGCGAGTTGCTGTCGCTCGACGAAACGCGCCGGTCGCCGCTGCTCAAGGGCCCCTACGTGAGTCTGTCGCGGCCGTTCCGGCAGGGCGCAGCTTCGCGGCGCGGTTCTTCGGCGTCGCGTCCGACACCGTGACGACGGTCGGCGAGGACTACGAGGCCGAAGTCTGGGCAGAGCCGCGATTCGTCCCGCCGGCCCCTGCGGACGATACCGGCGGGATTCTCGACCGCACGGTGCTCGCGGTGGAAGACGACCCGGCGGCTGGACCAGCGGTGCGGCAGGTCTATCGCGAGCTGGCGGGAGATGATCTCGGCGCGGGCGGTTGGCCGGAGGCGCTGCACGAGACTCTGTCCCGCAATGAGATCGTGTTCCGCCTGGCTCCCAGCAGGGCCACCACCGGCGCCTCGGAGAGCCCGCCGGTGGTGGCATCGATCAGGGCTTGGCGGGCCAAATATCGTTGCATATCTAACTATCCTCATAAGATATTCAACAATAAAACGCGCTCGGCAACCCGTCTGCCTTTCCGGTGCTTCGCTTCACGAACCGAATCTCATGCTGGCCGCGCGTCCCCCTACCCGTGCTTGCCGAGAGGAGTCGTGCCACAATGCACGGTAACCGAGAAGAAGGCAGGAGCGGGTCCTGTCCTTCGAGCGATGGCTGTACGCATGCCGGATCCGGTTGCGGATGCTCGTCGACCGGGACGCCGTCGACCGCGAGCACGACGCAGCCTGGCCGCGGCCCAGGACGCCATGGCCGAACGGCGCGCTCGACGAATACAGCGAATGCAACGGCCACATCCGACGCGTCCCACGGGATCCCACCTGCCGCAGGACTCTCTGGACATGCTGGTCCTGCAGGCGATAGCGGCCGGGCCGGCACATGGTTTCGGCGTCATGGAGCGGCTCCGTCAGCTGTCGGGAGAGGCGTTCCAGGTGCCGCCGAGGGCCCTTTATCCGACGCTGCACCGGCTGGAGAGCACGGGACTGCTGGTGGCGGCCCGGAAGCTGTCGGACGGCCGATCCGCGAAGATCTACCGGTTGACCGCGGCCGGCCGCACGCGGCTGGGCGACGACACGGGCTGGAAGCTGCTGTCGGACGCCGTGTGCCAGATCACGAAGCTGCAGCACGAGATGGAGACGGCGGCGGCGATTCAACGGGCGTTGCTGCCGAACACCCATCGGGCCGGCTCCTTCTTCGACGCCGCCGCGACGATGATTCCGTGCCGGTCCATCGGCGGCGACTTCTTCGACTACATGGACCTTCCCGGCGGCGCGCTCGGCTTTGCGCTGGGCGACGTCGCCGGCAAGGGACCGCCCGCCGCCCTGCTCGCGGCGCTGATGCAGGGGTCGCTGGCCGCCCAGGCCCAAGCCAGCGACGGGCCGGCGGCGACGATGGCCGCGGTCAACACCGCAGTCGCCCGCCGCGGGATACAGGGCCGCTTCGTCACGCTCTTCTACGGTGTGCTCTTCCCTGACGGCCGGGTCACGTACTGCAACGCCGGCCACAATCCCCCCATCCTCGCGAGCGCGAGATCGGGCGTTCGCCGGCTCGAGACCGGGGGCATGGTGCTCGGTCTGTTCGACGGCGTTCCATACGAGGAGGGGTCCGTGACGCTCCTGCCGGACGACTACCTGGTACTGTTCAGCGACGGCATCTCCGAAGCGATGAACGACGCGGGAGAGGAGTTCGGTGACGACCGGCTCGTCGGCTGCCTCAACGGCATCACGAAGGCCGAGGCGGACTCTCGCCTGCACCGCATCTTTGCCAGCGTGAAGCAGTTCACGGCTGCCGCCCCGCAGCACGACGACGTGACGGCCATGGTGGTGTCGTATCGGTCGCCCGCGGCATGACGACCGATCGCCTCCCAAATCCGGGACCTGGGTGACAAGCATCGCAGCCTTGCCCGGTGGGACTCCGGCGATGCCGGTTCGCCGCAGCTCGAACCTCGCACACGAGGTGATGGACGTCACCGACCCGGCCTACGGAAAATTGCTGGATCGGCTTGTCCGCGAGGCCGGCCCCTTCGATGCCTGCATCTACTGCGTGGGAGTGGGGTCCGAGCTCGAGCTGTCGGACCTGTCACATGAGGCCCGGGTGTTCGAGGTCAACCTGACGGCGATGGTACGCACGCTCGAGATCCTGCTGCCACCCTGGCTCGAACGCGGGAAAGGCCACTTCATCGGTCTCTCGAGCATGGCGGACATTCTTCTCAATCCCGGGGCGCCTTCGTATTCGGCCTCCAAAGCAGGATTCAGCAACTACCTGCTCGGCATGGCGCTCCGCCTTCGGCCGCATGGGATCGCGGTCACCAATATCCGTTTCGGATTCGTCGACACCAAGATGGCCAAAGCGGCCAGCAAGCCGTTGATGATGACCGCCGATCGCGCGGCCAGGCATCTACTGGACTGCCTCGAGACACGTCCGATTCAGCTCAGCCGCTCCAGGGTCGCCGCCGCCGCGGTCCTTCTTGCGGGCTCGCTCCAAGCCGTGCGTGTGTGGTGGTCTTGAACGTTGCGGGCTGTCGGGCGGTGGGGCGGGGCGTGCCGGGGGTCCAGGGGGATGGACCAACTGGGCACTTCCACCGGGCACTCGCCCGAAATAGGTGCGAGGCGATGGACATCCACTCGACCATGAGACGTGATGGCGCTGGTGGCAGTGCCTACAGAACACGGGATCCGTGATGGGCATCGCTGCGTGGCTCGTTACACGCAGCCGCTGCTGCTTCGGAGGGCCGGTACAATAGATTCGAGATGGCAAGCCTGTTCGACGGAACGAAGGATCTCGAGGGCATCGGCGAAATCTACCGCCGAATAACCATGAACTGTCCGAACCCGTCGTCAACATCGAAACGGCTTTGGGAACTCCGGCGAGCCACCGACATTGCGTCCCACAACCCGTCCGACGAGTCGATGCTCGAGAAAGCCGTCGTCATGCTCGCCGCGAATGGACACATGCACGGATGGTTCAATCAGTGTCCAACCGCATCGGGGATCGGGGACCATTCCAGGTACAGGCACAGCAACGTCGATCTCGTGCACTGGAGCGAGCCCACCAGGCACGCGCGCCTCGTCGAACTGAAATGGCGGAGCAACCATCCCGCTGAAGCGGTGCAGCAGGTCCTTCGCTATGGTGCTGCGTACGTCTTCTGCCGGATGCACAGGAACCAGCTCCCGCTCCAGCGTGCTTCGGTGATGGATGCCCGACATGTTTCGCTGCTGGTCGCCGCGCCGGCCCTTTACTTTAGAGCGCCTCGTAGAGCGCCTGATCTGCAGGGTGGCCTGGCCCGAGCGCGCAAAGACCTGAAGCGGTTCGACGTCGGATCCCGGATAGACGGACTGTCGATGTCGCTGGATGTACTTGCGTTTCCCGATTGGTTCGAGGAGTTGCCGTTCGCCGACGGTGCCGACGTGTGTGCTCGCTGCGATCATGGGGAATTGACCGATACGGGGCAGAAGATTCGCGATGCCTTCGAAGCGTTGAACTCCGTGTTCCCGGACCCGGAAGGCACACAGGAATGATCGGCAGGTTTCTGCCTGGGGTTCCGGGTCCGGAAATTGAGGCAATCTTCGAGGCTGCCCCCGGCAACGAAATCGGCACCGGGAAGTTCGACAACCCGGAATCCTCCGCTGCCCTCGCCGCCAACGCATTCGGCTTCTTTCTCAACCGGGCTTCGGACTTGCCGGCTCTGCCGGGTTGCGAGGGTGTATCCTGGCCGGCCCGTTCGCTCGGCCTCGAAGCCGAAATTCGCTTCCCGTGGCGCGGCGGGCGCCATCCCATTCTCGATTGCCTGGTAGAGACGCCATCAGCGCTGATCGGTATCGAATCCAAGCGGTTCGAGCCCTACAGATCCAAGCCGGCCTCACGGTTGAGCAATGCCTATTGGCGTCCGGTCTGGGGCGAGAACATGACAGGGTACGAAAGCATTCGCGACCGCCTGCGCAGCGACCCAAGACGCTACGCTCATCTGAATGCCCCGCAGCTCTTCAAGCATGCGTTCGCGCTCCGGACCGAGGTGCACCGCTCGAACCGGCATCGCGGTCTGACGCCTATCCTCTTCTACCTGTATGCAGAGTCAGGACATTGGCCTGCAAACCGCAAACCGGTCGACGAGCGGGCCAAGGCTCGGCATAGGGAAGAAATCGAACAGTTCGCGGCAACCGTGGCTGGTGACGACACGCTGTTCATTCCGTGTCCCTACAGATGTCTCCTCGACGCATGGACGAACAGCAAGAACAGCGACGTTCGCGCCCATGCACATGCTGTGGACTCACGTTTTTCACCCTGAGGCATCGAACCTTGCCGCGGCGCAGGATGGGGAGTTGATTGTCGTTCCGCGCACTACGTGAACGCCGATCAGCATGCCAACTTCCAGTGTCCATCTGATTCGGGCGGGGTCAGAGGACTCAAGGACACGTTGACGAACGTGAGGGCACCGGCAAAACTCGACGCACTGGGTAGAATGTGACGACGTGGATAAGCGTACACGCGCGATCTTCTCGACATGAACGGCGCCATGGGAACCGTTGACCTGAAGGCCGACGTCACAACTGAAGGAGCATAGCGATGATGCGAAGCAGATGTTTGGGCCGCACAACCACGTTGGCCGGTGTTTTGGCTGTGTTGGCAATGACCGCGTCGATATCCGTGACCGTCGAGGCGCAGCGGGGACGAAACTTCGACAATGTCCAAATCACGACCACACAGCTCGATGACAACCTCTATTTCCTGCAGGGGCAGGGAGGACAGATTGGCGTGCTGGCCGGCCCCGACGGCGTGCTGATGGTCGACACGCAGTTTGCCCCCCTGACCGACCGGATCGTTGCAGCGATTCGCGAAATCTCGACCGAGCCGATCAAGTTCGCCCTGAATACTCATGTGCACGGGGACCATTCCGGCGGCAATTCCAATCTGGCGGCCATGGGCGTGACCGTGATGACCCGCGACGAACTGCGTGCAGGCCTGGCCAGTTCGGCCAACCCGCCCGAACGCCTGCCGATGGTGACCTACGATGGTCCGGTCACGTTTCACATGAACGGCGAGATCGCACGTGCGATCCCGGTGTCGGTGGCGCATACGGATGGCGACACGATGGTGCACTTCGAGAATGCCGATGTTCTGATGACGGGCGATTTCTACCGGTCCGAAGGCTATCCGAATATTGCAATCCAGAATGGCGGAACCCTCGAGGGCATGTTGTCCGGTCTGGGACTCGTGATCGGAAACTCCGGACCCGACACGCGTATTCTTCCCGGACACGGCCCTCTGGTCGACCGTGACGAAGTGCGGGCGCACCGCGACATGATGCTGATCCTGATGGAACAGGTTCAGGAACGGCTCAATCAGGGCATGACAGAGGATCAGATCGTGGCCGCGGGCCTGACCAACGCGTTCGATTCCCAGGTTCGCAACCCGGGGACGACGAACGAACGGTTCATACGGCAGTTGGTTCAGGAACTGCAATAAACGACCGGATATGCGGTCGATGAACGCCGCCGTTTGATCGTCGCCGGCACCTCGAAATACCGATCTCCGGCAAGGATCGCGCTGCGATGTGGGCGGCGATTCCGGGTCGCCGCCGCTGGGTGCGCGTGTATTTCCTCTGGCGGCCGAATCTACCGGACGAGGCGGACAACCCTTCCATCGCGAGCCGTCCCCGGGTTCCGCACGCCCTCGACCGAACCTCGGTCGTCCCATGACACGCACTGGCTGAAGTCGGGGTGACCCGGAGATCACGCGTCGTCACCGGTCAGAATCTGCATGTACTCGTGATAGGCGTACACGCGATCGCGCCGCTTGCCGGTGATTTCGCGAAGCACGCCGAGGCGTTCAAGCAGTTCGATGGCCTTGCGTGTTGGCGGCGCCGTCAAGCCGAGCACCTCGGATGCTCTGGAAACGGTGACGATCGGATTGGACGGCAGGCAATCGAGCAACCGGATGGCAGCAACGGTCGACCGGTCGTGGGTGATGATTCGATTGCGGTCGCGCCCAACCAGGGCATGAAGCGCCTGCGCGACACGACCGCCGTCGTTGGCAGCCTCGCGCACGCACTCGAGGAAGAACGCGGTCCACGCCTCCCAATCTCCGTCGCTGCGAACGGCTGCCAACCGCGTCCAGGGCGCTAGGAATTGACCGTGCCTTTATGTGGTTCCGCGCTCACGACCGGACGGTGAAAGCCGTTTCAAGGTTCGCTCCGCACCATCACGCTGCCCCTCGGCCGGGGCAACCTGGCGGTAGCGTGGCGCAGGCAGAGACTATACGATGGTGTTCTCCTGGCTCCGGTCGTCGCCTGGCGATGCCGGGAGGTGCCGCGTGCACGATGTGCCGGACGCCGGCGGGACACGGGGCCGGCGCAGGCTTGGCTGGGGCGCGTGACGAATGTACTTTCCGACCCACATACCGCTCGAGTCGCCAACCGGATCACCGTTGGATCTGAAGAAGACGGGCGGTTCCCGTGATCTCGAAGTGTTGATGGTCGGGCTCAAGCTCGGTGCGTCCGTGCTGCAACTGGGCGGCCGGAATGCGCAGTTGATCGCCGCGCTCGCCAAGGTGGTCGGGATCAGCGGCAACGCGTGCGCCGTCGTCGAGTCGGCCAAGGAGGCCGACCGCGTCCACCGGGCCGCCGTGAAGGCCGGAGCGGGGGTCGACGTCAAGACGGCGAGCTTCGGGGCGTTGCCTTTCGATCGCGAGTCGTTCGATGTAGTGGTCGCCCCGGATCTGCTCGGGGAGCTCACGATGAACGAACGCGTCGTGTGCCTGCTGCAGGCGTTTCGCGTGCTCCGGCCGGGCGGACGCTGTATGGTCATCGAGACGGTACCGCGGCGTGGTCTCGGCGCTTGGTTCTCCCGGCGGACGCTCGACTCTACGTACGTCGAGAATGGCGGGGCGCGCGGCGCGTTCGAGGCGGCGGGATGTCGGGAGGTGCGGCACCTCGGCGACGGCAAGCGCAGGAGATTCTACGAGGGGACAATGTAGTGTCCTGTGCAAGGCACAACCCTGCGCCGGGATCACCTGTCCGTCGACGACTTCATCCGCGCCGCTGACGCGCGGCTCGCGTCGGCCACAGGTGACGAGCACTCGGGAAGAGACTGACCAGAAGACGGAACCAATCACGCGGGCGCAGTCCGGTCCTGCGCGGCAGCCCCCCTTCGCGCGCAGAATCTGCTTCATCCATCGATGAAACTGCGCGACGGCCAACCCCGCCGGCCGCCGCGCTGGCGAATCTATTTGAACTCCTAATGGAGTTTGTGGTATTTTCATTGGAATGCCAAATAGAGAGCCGTCACGGACGGAGGTCCTGCGCGGCACCCTCGACCTGATGGTGCTGCAAACGCTGGTCTCGCTCGGCCCGTCGCACGGTTACGCGATCGCCGCCCGGCTCGAGCAGGTGTCCGACGGCGTCCTCCTCGTCAACATGGGCACGCTGTATCCCGGCTTGATGCGGCTGGAGCAGCGTGGCCTCGTCCGGGCAGAGTGGGGCAGGACGGAGAAGAACCGACGCGCCCGGTTCTACGCGATCACCGCCGCCGGCCGACGTCACGTGGTCGCCGAGAAGCGCGGCTTGGACCGCATGATGTCGATCATCGACGCGCTCTTTCAGGAACCGGCGTAGCACCGAGCCGAGGTCACTGGCAATGCGGCGTGAATGGAAACGCCGTCAGTCAAGAGGCGCGCCGCCGGCCGATTCGTTCGCGACGCTGCGCTGACCGGGAGATCACGATGACTGTCCTTCGCGAGTATTTGCGTCGTCTGTGGGGCGCGCTCCGGCGCAACCCGGCTGACCACGATCTCGAGCGCGAGCTGCGCTTCCATCTCGAACAGGCGGAGGAGGAGCTACGCAGGAAGGGCCACTCACCGGCCGAGGCCGCGCGGCTGGCGCGCGTTCACTTGGGCGGCATCCCCCAAGTGATGGAGGCTGTGCGCGACCAGCGCGGCCTGCCGTGGCTCGACGACCTGCTGACCGACGTGCGGGTCGGCGTGCGCGGTCTGGCGCGGCGCCCCGGGTTCACGGCGGCGGCGGTGCTGACGCTGGCGATCGGCATCGGCGCCACCGCTGGGGTTGCCACCGTAACGAACGCCCTGCTCTTCCAACCCCTGCCGGTGCCCGACCCCGACGAACTCGTGGTCGTGGCGCAGCTCGACGAGCACACCTCGACCTTCCCACACGCACTGTCATATCCCGAATATCTCGACTACCGGGAGCGCAACGACGTCTTTAACGGTCTGGCCGCGCGCAGCCTGGCGCAACCGCTGCTGTCGACGGACGGTCGCGCGGCAGAGCGGGTCCGGGTCGAGTACGTCAGCGACAACTACTTCGAGGTCCTGCAGGTGAACGCCGAGCATGGCCGCACGTTTCTCCCGGGCGAAGGGCGGCGGCCCGGGGACACCCCGTTCATCGTGTTGACGCATCGCGCGTGGCAGACGCGGTTCGGCGGGGATCCGGCCGTCCTTGGGCAGGTCGTGCGCCTCGGGCCGGCCAACATGACCGTCATCGGGATCACGCCGGAGGCCTTCACCGGGGCCAGCGGCGTGGTGCCCGTCGAGCTCTACGTCCTCGCCACCGAGGGCGCGCTCGTCGAACCGGGGTGGACGGAGCTGCTGACCAACCGGCTCCCGGAGCGGTTCGTGTTGACGGGACGGCTGCGGGCCGGCGTGACGGTCGGCGAGGCCGCCGCCCAGCTCGACGTCCTCGCGGACGCGCTGGCCGCGGAGCATCCGGACGCGAGCCGCGACAGCGAGCTCTACGTCGTCGCCGAGCGTCACGCGCGGCCGGAGCCCGGCGCGTCCCGCTACGCCAGGCCCTTGATGAGCGTGGTCATGGGCCTGGCGACACTCGTGCTGCTCGTCGCCATTGCCAACGTCGGGACCCTCCTGGTCGGCCGCGGTGTCGCGCGGCGGCAGGAGATGGCCCTGCGCGCGGGTCTGGGTGCGACCCGGCGGCGGCTCGTGCGGCAGTTGGTCACCGAGAGCGTGCTGCTGGCGTCGATGGGCGGAGCCGGCGGCGGCCTCGTCGCGATCTGGGCCGCCGATCTCGGCATGGCCGCCGCCACGGCGGGCACGGGGGTGGCCCAGTTGGTCTTCGACACGTCCGTGGATTGGCGGGTGTTCGGCTTCACGGCCGTGACCGCCATCGGGGCCGGCGTGCTCGCGGGTCTTGCCCCGGCGTTGCGCTCGACGCGCATCGACCTCGCGCGCGCCATCGGCTCGGGGGGCCGCGGCTCCGATGGGGGCGCCTCGGGACGGCGCCTGACGAACGGGCTCGTCGTGGTCCAGGTCGCGGTGTCGATGGTGCTCCTGGTCTGCGCCGGCCTCTTCGTGCAGAGCGGCAGGAACGCCGCCGCGATCGACTTCGGATTTCGAACCGATGATCTCCTGGTGCTGTCGGTCGATCCCCTCGCCCAGGGCTACGAGCCCGAGCAGGCCCGCGCGCTCTACCGGGACATCGCCGACGATGTCGCCGCCCTCCCCGGCGTCCGGTCCGCGAGCTGGGCTCGCCGCGCCCCGCTGGAGCCGGGGGGCAGCTCGGGGAGCGTGTTCACCCTCGACGGCGGCACCGCGCCGGAGCCGGACGCCGCGAACGTTGCCGTGAACTACGTCGACCCGCGCTTCTTCGACACCGTCGGCATTCCGGTGGTCCGTGGCCGCGGTTTTCGCGAGGAGGACGCGGCCGGCGACAGGCAGGTGGCCCTCGTCAGCGAGCGCGCGGCGCGAGAACTCTGGCCGGGACAGGACGCGATCGGCCGGCGTCTTGTCAACGCCGACACGGGCGGGGAACCGTTCGACGTGATCGGCGTGGTGCGTGATGCCCACATGGGACAGACGCCGTTCGACCGGCCGCCCTTCGTTCTCTATCCGTTCGGTCAGCGACTCGCGTGGCCGGCGACGCTGCACGTGCACATCGACGGACCGGTGAGCGCCGCGACCGCGATGGTCACGGAGACCATTCGCCGGCGCGACCCGACCCTGGCCGTCTTCGGCGCCGGCGGCATGGACGCGGCGCTGCGCTCGCAGCCGTTGCTGGTAATCGTGCGCCTCGGCGCCGCGCTCATCGGGTCGTTCGGCGTGCTCGGCCTGCTGCTCGCCGCAGTCGGACTCTACGGTGTCGTGTCGCAGGCGACAGTCCAACGGAAGCAGGAGTTCGGCATCCGCGCCGCGCTCGGCGCGACCCCCGCCGCCATCACCCGGCTCGCGCTCGGTCGCGGCGTCGTGCTCACGACGTCGGGACTGGCGCTCGGCGCGCTGGCGGCGGGCGGCGCCGGGCGGCTCGCCACCGGTTTTCTCGTCGACGTCAGACCGGGCGACCCCGTCGTCTTCGCCGTCGTCGGCTGCCTGCTGGCGGGCGTGGCTCTGCTCGCCTGTCTCGTGCCGTCACGGCGCGCCGCGAAGGCCGATCCGCTCGCGACGCTGCGAGCCGACTGAAGAGGCACTCGTCGCATGCATGTGCGGATTCAGACGGTGAAGCAGTTCACCGCCAACACCGCACAACATGACGGCGTCACCGCGATGGTCGTCTCGTATCGGTCGCGTACGGGGTGACCATCCGAACAGCTTCGGTGCCGGAACAACTGAGGCGCGCTGGGCTACCGGTCAACCGACAACGGCCGTACGAATCTGGCCAGTGTCCCACGTTGAATCCGCCGTCCGATGCGGGTTCCGCTCGATCCCGGATGAAGATCCGGCCGTGTGCTCCGGCCTGCCCGGACAAGAACGTGAGGACGACCATGTCGACCAACGGGGAATCCTCGTCCACGTGTCCAGCAGATCGTGCGTGCGCTGCATCCAGTCGCCGACCTCGACCACGGCCTCACGGGCGGTCAATGAGCCAGTTTCGGTACGGTCTGCGCACTCCCCGATAGACGCGACACGGCATTCGGGTGATTCCCGGATCCGGAACAGGGAGGACGCGACCATGACGCACCGTAAGAAGACCACAGGCGGTCGATCGAGGCAGGGCGGCAACGCGCCCGCGCGAACCGACCGATGGCGGCGGACGGCTGTCGTGTTGCTGGCGACAATCGGGGCAGCGGTGGCCGCCGAGGCCCAGACGGCCAGCTCGCTGGACACGTTGGTGCAGTCCGGAGAGCTGACGATCGGAGACGGGATCTACGTCACCGACGTCCTCGGGCAGCTGATCAAGGGCGACATCACCAACCTCTCGTCGACCGGGCTGACGGTCACGCGCGGACGAGAGAACTGGACGCTGGCCGTCAGTGAGGTCAAAAGGATCGAGCGCCAGGATTCACTGGTTAATGGCATCATGCTCGGAGTGGCCGTTGGAGCGATCCCCAGCGGGTTCATTTGTCTTCGGTTTCCAAGAGAGTGTTTGTATGCGTTCCTGTACACAACACCCTACATGGCGATCGGCGCCGGCGTTGGCGCGCTCGTCGACTCAAATATACACAAGACGCTGTTCCAGGCGCCGGGATCTGCGCGGGTGGCCGTGTCACCGATGCTGGCGAAGGAAGGACTCGGTGCGCGTCTATCCGTGACGTGGTGAGAATCGTCGACGTGGCGGTCTCGCCTTCTCAGGTATCTGAATCCGGAACGATGATCACACGACCATGGTGCAACGTGAGTGGATCACACGAGGTCGCTCGATACACGGCGCCCGCGTGCCCGTGCGATCCGACCGCTGCCACAGTGTCGAGAACCGGGGCCGGGGCAGGATGACCGGGAGCACGCTGCTACGGACGATCGGCATGACCGCGCTGCGGGCGGAATAGTCGTGTGATCAGGGCCAGAGCATCCGCCAGTCGGTGAAGTACTCCGCTTCTCCCCAGGTGATGTGGAGCGTCCCGGACGGGACGGCCCCCTCTTCCGCCGGCAGATTCGGCGCCAGCGTGATCGCCAGGCTCGGGACCGTCTCCGCCAGGTCCTGGTGGCGGATCGCTGTCCGCCCGAAGTCCTGAGAGGGGTCATAGTCCGTGCCCCACTGCCGCGTCTGGCGGCTGACGATCAGGTCGCCGCCGTTCTCGCGGGGGAGCATGAACAGCGTGTACTCCCCGCGCGGCACGTCGAGATCGCCGAAGCGGACGTCGAAGTCGAGCGTCAGGCGCGTGGCCCAGTTGGCCCCCAGGCGCCAGACCTCGCCGAACGGCACGAGTCCCCCGAAGATCTCGCGGCCGCGCGCGTGCGGCTGGCCATAGTCGATGGTGATGCGCGACGGCCCCGAGTGGGACGGTGTGAGGGTGAACCACCCGCCGTTGCGCAAGACGCGCCCATCGAACGTCACGCTGGTCGTCACCCGTCCGCTCGGGGCAACCTGCGGGCGAGGTTGGGCGGCGAGCGACGCGGTGAGCAGCAGAACGGTCAGGGCGGCGAGCCCGGCCTGGGGTCGTAGGGTGGACATGGGGTCATTCTACGTCCCGCTGCGGCCGGTGTTCGCGTTCGACCAGAGAGCAGGGCAGGCCGAACGCTCTCGGGCGAAACAGCGTCCGACCGTCGGGCGGGATCGGACGGCGCGTGTCGGAGTTCCAGGCGACCGGGAAGGGCGAACGGGAACGCGCCACAATACGGACTATCGTCCTTCAACGGGACCAGGACCACGAGCGAGCATCGTGAGGATGCGATGCGAACCTGTAGAATTGCAGCGTAGGAGGGATCGTGTCAGACCAAAGCCATGTCCATACGGCGACTGACGGCGCGGCGATCAAATCATGGACTCGCGGCGTCGAGGTGGAGGACGAGGCATGGGACCAGTTGCGCAACGCGGCGAGCTTGCCATTCATCCACAAGCACATCGCTGTCATGCCCGATGTTCATTGGGGACTCGGGGCCACTATCGGATCCGTCATTCCCACGCGTCGAGCGATCGTGCCGGCAGCGGTCGGTGTCGATATCGGCTGCGGGATGATGGCTGTCCCCACTCCGTTGACCTCAAAGGACTTACCCGACAATTTGCTGGGTGTCCGCTCGGCAATCGAACAGGCCGTCCCTCACGGCCGCACCGACAATGGCGGCGCGAATGACCGCGGCGCTTGGGGCGACGTGCCTGAGTACGTGGTGAAGCGATTCCATGGCGACTGCGACGAGCAACCGTTCGATGCGGATGATTGCAGCCTAGCCGGCGGTCTCGAGAAACTGACCGTTGAATACCCCAAATTACGACGTCCCGCGGAACGCGCCATCAAGCAATTCGGTACCTTGGGCACAGGAAATCATTTCATCGAAGTGTGCCTGGATACTGAAGATCGGGTGTGGGTCATGCTTCATTCCGGTTCAAGGGGCATCGGAAACGCCATTGCCCGTCAGTTCATCGCACTGGCGAAATCGGAAATGGAGCGTTGGTACGTGCAACTTCCCGATCAGGATCTCGCGTATCTGCCCGAGGGCTCGAAGCACTTCCAGGGTTATGTTGCAGCCGTTTTTTGGGCGCAGGCGTTCGCTCGAACCAACCGGCAGATCATGATGAAGCACACGCTGGAGGCGATTGGCAGAGCGTTGAACTGGCCTGGAGACCCGTTGTCCGAATGGGCCGCCGGATCGGAAGCCGTGAACTGCCATCACAACTATGTCGCTCGCGAGCATCACTTCGGCAAGAATGTGTGGGTGACTCGCAAGGGCGCTGTTCGAGCTCGACGCGGCGACATGGGGATCATTCCCGGATCGATGGGCGCTCGCTCGTATATCGTGCGAGGGAAGGGGAATCCAGACTCGTTCCATTCGTGCTCGCACGGCGCCGGTCGAGCCATGTCGCGTGGCGCGGCGAAGAGGAAGTTTTCGATCGCGGATCACGAATCCGCAACGCAGGGAGTTGAATGCCGGAAAGATGCGGGTGTCCTGGACGAAACGCCCATGGCCTACAAGCCGATAGACGATGTCATGAATGCACAGGCCGATCTGGTAGAAATCGTTACGGCTCTCAAGCAGGTCGTGTGCGTGAAAGGATAGCGGTTTTCGGCGTCGAGGAGGCTGACCGCAGGGCAGGAGCGGTCGGGACGGGATGCTCGCACGCGCGTTACGCCATCAGCCGTTTGAGCCAGCCCGCCAGGTGTGGATGTCCGGTTCAATACGCCCACGTCCTGAGCCCGATCAATCCGTAGCTCCACAGGTAGAGCAAGGTGACGGTGCACGCCAGACTCACGAGCCTGGCGTGCAGCCGGACGACGCGGCCGGTCTCGACGGAGTACGAGCGGAACGACGCGTGGAGGCTCAGTGCCGTGAGCGCCGCGAACACCAGCGAACCGATGAAGAGGGTGACAGACACCCCCGACAGGGTGCCGAGGTCCTGGACGACGTCGGTGCTCAGAGCAAACGGCAGGACGAACGAAACGATGATCGAGACCGTGGCCAGCAGCGGGAAGAGCAGCGTCGGGAGCGGGGTGGTCTTCATGCGGCCGAAGACCTTGGCGGGCGCCCACACCAGCGGGAAGGCCAGGGCCGAGACCAACAGCATCAGCGTCGTCGCCGCGACCGCGAACTGGAAGAACAACCAGCCACCGGCGACCTGCTTGTCGTTGCCCGCCGGTCCCCGTTGGAGGAACTGATCGCCGTCGTCGTCGACGACCTTGAACACGCTCGCGACCGGATCATCTTCGTACCGGAAGCTTGTCGCCGTGACCGGAACGAGCGCCGTCCTCGCGCCGCCGAGCGCCGCGATATAGAGCATCCCCTCCTCCGTGGTGACGCGCTGGATGTCGAAAAAGCGGCTGAGAACGTGCGTCAGTTGGAGCCGTGGCGTCACGTTCTGATACGAGCCGGTCATTGATAGCAGCTCATCGTCGGACAGTGCCGCGACTGCGCCCCGGGGCTTCTCGACTCCCTCGGTCAGGCGCTCGCCCAAGAGCGTCGCTATGTCCTGGATCCCGCTGCTCGGCTTGTTGATTGACACGAAGAAGCCGACGCCGAGATCGGAGGAATACGCGCTCGTCGACACGAATCCCGTGATGCCCCCGTTGTGGCCGTGAAAGAGGTGTCCGTTCACCATCGAGGTGAAGTTGCCGAGTCCGTACCCGTAGGTGAAACCGGCGCGTGCGGCAAGCGTCGTCGTCGGCGTCTCCATCCTCGTGATGGTCTCCGGGGCGAGCAGCCGGACGCCGTCGAGCGTGCCCCGGTTGATCAGCATGCGCAGATAGCGGGCCATCTCGCGCGATGAACTGTTAAGACCTCCGGACGGTCTGACGATGATGTGGTCGTAGTTCGCCTCGCGTACCCCGTCTGCCTCGTAGCCCTTCGCCAGCAGGGCCGCGTCCTGCGGAAAGTGGAAGGTCGAACGCTGCATGCCGAGCGGGTCGAACACCTGCTCGCGGACGTAGTCCTCGAAGGTCTGCCCGCTGAGCTTTTCGACGACGTACGCGGCGATCGGCGGGCCGGAGTTGGAGTACGACATGTGTGTGCCGGGCCGCCAGCGGCTGACCCGCGAGCCGGGGTTGTAGGCCAGACCTGCGGCCAGGGTGATCTCGGGGTCGTCCACCTTTGCGTACTCGCGGAAGTGGATGTCGTCGAAGCCCGCCGTATGCTCCATGACCATGGCCACGGTGATCGGATGCGTCTCCGCCCAGCCGTTGGTGAAGCCGATTTCGGGCGCCAGTTCACGGACCGGGGTGTCGAGATCGAGAAGACCCGCTTCGACCGCTCGAAGCACCGCCAGGGCCGTGAAGCTCTTCGAGATGGACCCGACCCGGAACAGGTGGTTCGCCGTTACGTCGACGCCGGCGGCGACGTCCGCCTTGCCGACGCCGCCGGCCCAGATCGTCCGGTCCTTCTCCACCAGCGCGACCGACGCCCCGGGGATACGGTGCTCGTCGAGAATCTGCTGAATCGCTGCCGTGAGATTCTCGACGTCGACGGTCACACGCGCGGGATCCCGATCGATCCGATCCGGCTCCTGCGCCGCGACCGCAAGCGGCAGCACGCACGCACACACCAACGGGATGGCACGCAATCCTCTCACGACGCCTCCATTCTGAACCTGCCGAGCGATACCTCTACGTCGCACGGCCGAACCGCCGACCCCCGGCGCGCGGACCACGCCCAGGCAATTGCCCGCGCCAACGCATTCTCTCTCATCCCGCCACTCGTGGTCTTCGATCCTGCCAGGAGCGTCATGCATTTTCCCGCAGCGCCTGGGTCGGCTCCATTCGGAGTGCTCGCAGGCGCCGGCCGAGTCGATTCCGGGCCGCATGCTATCGTGCATGACCAGGAGAATCGATGACGGTATCGGTCGACGGCGCTGAGCTTTTCTACACGACACGTGGCAGCGGGCCGGCGTGCATGGTCCTGAGCGCGATCGGCACGGAGCCCTACGTGCGCCAGATGCCGCCCCGACTGAGCGACCACCTCACGCTGGTTCATGTCGACCTTCGGGGCGGCGGGCAATCGACAGGCGCCGTCTCGGATCTCACCTTCGACCAGCTTGCCGGCGACCTGGAGGCCGTTCGGGGCGCTCTCGGCCGCGACCGCGTTGCCGTGCTGGGACACTCCATCATCGGGGCGCTGGCCATCGAGTACGGCCGGCGCTGCCCAACGAGCGTGTCCCACGTGATCGCGGTGGGCACCCCGCCGAGCGGCGACATGGCGGCATTGGTGGCGCGAAGCAGGTCGTTCTTCGAGGCGGACGCTTCGGTCGCCCGCAAACAGCGACTGCGGGACAATCTTGCGAGTCTTCCGCCGCAGCCTTCGATGCGACAGACGGTGCTGGCCCAGACACCGATGCGTTTCCACGATGCCGACATCGACGCGTCGCCGTTGTTCGAAGGCGCCGTGTCGACGCCCGCGCTGCTGACGCACATCATGGAATTGTTGACGCCGGCCTGGCGCATCGATGCCGACCCGGACTCGCTGCAGGTGCCGTTGCTCCTTGCCCACGGTCGCCACGACTACGCGGTGCCCTACGTCCTCTGGGACGGCATCCCCGACACGCTGCCGAACGCCACGTTCCAGATCTTCGAGCACAGCGGGCACCAACCGTTCTTCGAGGAGCCGGACCGGTTCACCGCGGCCCTCACCCGGTGGATGGCCGACCAGGCGCCTGGCAGCCCGTGGTGAAACCCCGCGTTGCACCGAGATCGGCGATGCGCCCGCTCAGCAAGACGAGTAGGGGCAACCCTTGTGGTTGCCCTGTTCGTCAGCCGCAACAACACACATCGGCGGGCTGCAACGTCGATTCGCAGGTGTCCACGCACATCGGCGGGTTTCAACGCGAAACCGCAGAATACCTGTAGGGGCAGCCCTTGTGGTTGCCCTGTTCGTCAGCCGGAGCAACGAAGATCGGCTGAGCAGCCGGTGCACATGACGGAGAATTCAATGAAGAACCCACCCGAAGGTTGGCCGAGAATTGCCCCCGCGGTGTTCTATGACGACGCCGCGGCCGCGATCGATTGGCTGACACCCGCTTTCGGATTTACGGTGCAGATGAAAGTCCAGAACGACCAGGGACAGGTCCTGCATTCACAGCTCGTCATGAACGGTGGCCTCATCATGGTCGGCCAGGCCGGTCTGTCGCCGGAACGGCCGTACCTGAAGTCCCCGCGGGCGGTCGGCGGCGCGAACACGCAGGCGCTGGCCGTGTACGTCGACGACGCCGACGCCCATTGCGAGCGGGCGCGGGCCGCCGGCGCAGCCATTGCGGCCGAGCCGGCGACCCAGGACTACGGCGAGGGTTACTGGACGGAGCGAACCTACCAGGCGCGGGACCTGGAGGGGCACCACTGGTGGTTCATGCAGCGCCTGCGCGGGTAGCGGCGAAGCAGTCCGGACCAACCAACGCCCGGGTCGAAAAGAGGCAGGCACGGGCGCAGACATCATCAGGTTTCTGAATCCAGCCGGGCGGCGCGCAGGCCTTTCCAGGTGCTGTAGCACATCGCGATCAGCATCAGCGCGATGGGGAAGCCGGTAATGAGGGCGGCGGTCTGCAACGCCACCAGCCCGCCGCTGACCAGCAGGGTGATCGCGACGATGCCCTCGAACGAACACCAGAAGACGCGTTGGGCCACCGGCGCGTCGAGCCTGCCGCCGGCGGTGATGGTGTCGATGACCAGCGATCCGGAATCGGAGGACGTGACGAAGAAGACGACCACCAGGACGATGCCGATGCACGAGGTGACGCCGGCGAGCGGCAGCGCCTCCAGCATCCTGAACAGGGCCAACTCCGGTTGCTGCGCCTGCACCGCCTCGACCACGCCGGTCTGGCCCGCATCGATATAGCCCGACAGCGCGGTCCCGCCGAAGGCGTTCATCCAGAGCGCGGAGAGCAGCACGGGGACGACCAGCATGCAGCCGACGAGGCCGCGCACCGTGCGGCCGCGCGAGATCCGGGCGATGAACAGGCCGACGAAGGGCGACCACGAGAGCCACCACGCCCAGAAAAAGGTGGTCCACCCGTGCAGGAAGTCGAAGTCTTCACGGCCCACCCAGTTGCTGAGCGGCCCCATCGCGGCGAGATAGTGGCCGATGCTGGTGACGAAACCGGCGAACAGGGTACGCGTGGGCCCGACCGCCAGCACGAAGGCGAGCAACAGCAGGGCAAGCAGCAGGTTGAATTGGCTCAGGCGCTTGACGCCCTTGTCCATCCCCGAGACGACCGACGCCAGTGCGATGGCCGTGATGCCGGCGATCAACAGCACCTTGGTCGTGTCGGTCGCCGGTACGCCGAACAGATGGTCCAGCCCCGCCGCGGTCTGCTCGGCTCCCAGGCCCAACGAGGTCGCCAGCCCGAAGAGCGTGGCGAACACGGCGAGGATGTCGATGAGGTGGCCGAACGGGCCCCACACCGCTTCGCCGAGGACAGGGTAGAACGCCGACCGCAGTGTCAGCGGCAACCCGAGGTTGTAGGCGGCGAAGGCGAGCGCGAGCGCGACGACCGCGAACATGGCCCACGCGTGCACGCCCCAGTGAAAAATGGACGCGGCGATGGCGAGACTCTGGGTGGCGGCGGTGTCCGACGTGTCGACGCCGAGCGGCGGATTCTGAAAATGGTCGACCGGCTCCGCCACTCCGAAGAACATCAGGCCGATGCCGATTCCGGCCGCGAACAGCATGGCGAGCCACGACCAGGCGGAGTAGTCCGGTCTCGCGTCCGGACCACCCAGGCGGATGCGGCCGACCGGTGTCGCCAGCACCAGCAGGCAGAAGAGGAGGAAGATGTTGCTCGCACCCATGAACATCCAGTCGAACGTGGACGTGAGCCAGGCGTACAGCGCGTCGAAGGTGCCCGCGGCGGCGTCGCGGAACGCCAGCGTCCCGGCGACGAACGTGATGATGGTGAGGCTGGAGACGACGAAGACCGGGTGGTGGACGTAGAGGCCGAGGAACTGGACGTTGTCCCGGCCGATCGCGTAGTCGGTCAGCGCCGCGGCAGCTTCCGGACGCGGTCGATGGCTGGCTGCGGGTGGGTCGGGCACGATGGTCATGAATGGCAGGTGGGCGTCGCTGCCCGGCTTACGTGCGCCGCAGGCCTATGAACTAGCCTTCAACCGTTGCCTTGATTACGGACGTAAACTGGTCGAACAGGCCGTTGGCTCTGGCCAGAATCTCGCCGTGTTCATTGATGAGCACGTAAGTGGGGTAGCCGCGGACATCCAGAATTCGCTCGATGTCGCTCCCAAGGCCCGCATGCCAGTTCGTCCAGGGCATCGGCTCGTTCTCGATGAACCTGGTCACGGTCCTGCGCTTCTCGTCCACGTTGATCGCCAGGAGAACGAACCGATCCGCCGGCAGGTCCGCGACCAGCTCCCGGAGCTTCGGCAGCGCGCCGACGCACGGACCGCACCAGGTCGCCCAGAAATCGAGGAGGACCACCCGGCCCCGGTAGGCCGACAACGTATCCTCCACACCGTCGAGCCGCGTGCCCGTCAGTTCCGGCAGTGTGCCGCTCACGGTCCCGTGCCGGATGCTGTGAATCAGGTCCGCCTCGGCCTCGGCGAACGTGCGCACCGTTGTCCCGCTGCGGCTGTATCCGCGGAATTCCTCTTCCTCCACGCCGGCGCTCAGCCCCGTTGCCACGTAGAGGGCCGCCTGCCACGCGGTGACGGTCTCGGATAAATCAGGGTTGAATCGTGTGGCCGCACGAGTCGCCGCGTCGAGGGGGCGTTGGCGCGTGGCGGCGCGCCGCGCGGCGGCTGCTCGCTGAAGCGCTGCCGCGTGGGCGTCTCGGTGTGGGATAGTGCGGTCCACCCGCTGCTCATCCGGCTGCATCTCTATCCCGTTCGCGGAGCGCATCAGTCCGGCCGCGACGTAGTACCGCGCGGCGGCGCGCAGCGCCGGGTCTTCCGCCTCGGACGCCATCTTCTCGAAGAACGCGTCGATCCCGGGTGCGTTCGACCTGCCATCCGGTAGGAAGAATCTGTGGACCTCCATCAGACCCAGCACCAGCGGTGTCACGTCGGGAGGCGGTTCCGGCAGGCAGTCCTCGAGCCGCGCGGTATCCCGGCCCGTGGCGCGCTGGCAATCCTCGATCTGCGCCAGCAAGGCGTCTGCCTGTGCGGATGATGATCGGTAAGTCGGCGACCATGACCCGCAGGCTGCGATCGGCGTCAGCATGACTGCCGCGGCCAGGATCCCTGTTACCGGGTACCCTCGAACGGGTCGCCGGGCGTCGTTCGTCGTCTTCGTCATTCCCGCAATCTATCCACAACGCGGATCACACGCAAGTGGCACCGCAGGCAGCGGTCGGGTCGGGAGCGTACATTGGCAACGACGTCGCCTCGATCAGCGACGGGATCGATGGAGACACCGATACGCGCGACACTCGCGGGTATGCGCGCCGTGCCGACGCTGGTCATCGGGTCCGGTCACGAGGGCGTCGTTTCGGGGCAGCCGCGCGCGGGCACGGACAGCGCGAACGACCCCATCGTCATGCTGGTTGGCTGTCGGGCCGGCGTGGCGGGTTTCCAGCGGGCAGGGCGGGATAATCGGGTGCGAGTACCGACTTTCGGATTGCGTTCCAGGCGTCTCGAGGAGGAAAGGCAGTCACTCACGAGAGCCAACACCGAACGGTACTTAGCCGTGCAGGAAGAACCGGCCGGCCCGGGCGCGTACCCGGCCCGCGAGGAGCGCGAAAGCCAGGAACGCCACGACCCCCCACGGCCAGCCGCCGTACAAGAACGCACCCGCGGCGGTAACACCCGCGAGAGAACCCCGAAAGGCACCTCGCCGCGTCCAGCCGCCGTACAGTAACGGATCCGCGAAGAACAAACCCGCGAGAGAACCCCGAAAAGTACGTCGCGGCCAATCCTCTCTTGTCATCTGCAGCCTGCTGGCGTGTCCGCGCCGTCCACTTCACTTCGCCGACCGCGTCGCCTTGGCTAACTGGAGAGCTGCCGGTTCACCACCGCTTCGTCGAGCTCGACACCGAGGCCGGGGCCGGTCGGCGGGGTGATGAACCCGTTCTCGATCACGATTGGCTCGACGAAGACATCGCGGTGCAGGTCGTTGGTGTTGAACTCCTGCACCAGGAAGTTGGGCGAGCAGGTGTCGAGCTGGACCGCCGCCGCGGCGGCGATCGGACCGCAGTACATGTGGGGCGCAATCATGGCGTAGTGGGCCTCCGACATGCTGGCGATCTTCTTCGATTCGAGAATACCCCCGCACTGTCCCACGTCGAGTTGGATGATCCCCGCCGCCTGCTTGCCGAGCACCTCCGCGAACTCGAACTTCGTCACCAGGCGTTCGCCGGTCGCGATCGGGATGCTCGTCTGGGCCGCCACGCGGGCCATCTCGTCCACGTTTTCCGGTGAGACGGGCTCTTCGAAGAAGTACGGATGGAACTCTTCCAGGATGCTCGCCACCCGGATCGCCCCGGACGTGCTGAACTGGCCGTGGGTGCCGATGCCGATCTCCAGCTCGTCGCCGACCGCGTCGCGCATGGCGCGGAAGATGCGGGCCACGTGGTTGATCGTCTTGAGCGAATAGTCGCGGGGACCGCCGGTGATCGGCTGGAACGGGTCGAGCTTGCAGACGGTGATACCGCGTTCGACCAGCGCGACGGCGCGTTCGCCGGCCAGCTCCGGGTTCTCCCACACCCCGGCCGTGTCCAGGTACGCGTAGGCCCGCAACCGCTCGTGAAACTGGCCGCCCAGCAGGTTGTAGATCGGTTGGCCGGTCGCCTTGCCGACGATATCCCAGCAGGCCATCTCGATGGCGGAGATCGCCGGGGTCCTCGAGAGCCCGGGATGGCGGTAGTCGTGCGGATTGCTGTAGATGTCCTGCCAGATGCGCTCGACGTCGAACGGGCTCTTCCCGATGACCACGGAATCGCACATCTGGTGCAGCAGGCTGATCTGCGAGTCCAGGTTGGTCAGCCCGCCCGAGACGCGCTCGCCGAGGCCGACGATGCCGG
Organism: Vicinamibacterales bacterium; assembly: GCA_965220695.1. Taxonomy (GTDB): domain Bacteria; phylum Acidobacteriota; class Vicinamibacteria; order Vicinamibacterales; family UBA8438; genus UBA9620. The sequence goes on from OZ244838.1 coordinate 4,867,304, forward strand.
CATCGGTCTCGAGTTGCAGAAAGAGCCACTTCCGATGCCCGATCGGCGGATCGATGTTGTCCAGCACGCGGGTCCGGCACCCTGTGATCTTGATGTTGCGCGCGGACGAGTCCTGCGCTATCGCGGCTGCCGCCGCCGATGGCGCGGCGGCCATGCCGGTGCCGAGGCCGGCGCCGATGCCGGCCGCTGCCAGCCCGGATCGCTGAAGGAAGCCGCGTCGATTGATACTCATATCGGTCCACCCTCCTGGGCCGTCAGCCCCGCACCGAGGAACAATTGCGATAGGGAATACTAGCAGACCGTGGCAACACCCCCGCTGCATTCGATCCACGCTGAATTCTGCGCTTCCCCACTGAATTCTGCGGTTTCACGCTGAATTCTGCGGTTTCACGCTGAATTCTGTTGATGTGCGTTGTTCCGGCTGACGAACAGGGCAACCACAAGGGTTGCCCCTACGGAATTCTGCGGTTTCACGCTGCATCCCGCGGGCGCATCGAGACCGCACCACGGCGCGAGGAAGCGGGTGGTCGTCAGGGCGGTCGCCGCTGGCGCCGGCGCGCCAGGAGTCGACGGTCGTCATCTCGGTCCAGTTGAACATCGCGGCCGTGTGGTCACCGAATCGAGTCGCCACCGTCTCGCGCTGGCCAGGTATCGACAACCATGGAGGTGGTCTGTATCATGACATCATGATGTCATGCTGTCCGTTCATGGAGCACCTGTTCAAGGAGCGTATTCGGTAATGAAGCGCACGCAGATCCAGCTCGACGACGCCACGTACGAAGCCGTTCGGCGGCGTGCTTTCAAAGACGGACGGTCGATGGCGTCCGTCGTGCGCGACACACTGGCCGAGGCATTGGGTACCACCGCCCGGAACAGGAACAAGAAATGGACCATCGAGGATTTCACCTTCATCGGGATGGGCACCGATCCAGACCCGCCGCCGGACGTCCCGGTGTCGGTGGATCACGACAAGTGGTACGCGCAGGCGATTGCCCGCCGGTGGGGGGAGCCTGAAGAGCGATGATCTTCGTCGATACGTCGGCCATCTTCGCGCTGGCCAGCGAACGCGACCAGAAGCATCGGGTAGCCCGGCTGTTGTTCGACACGCTGCTGCGGGCCGAGCGCCGGTTGCTCACCCACAGCTACGTCCTCGCTGAATCAATGGCGCTGTTGCACCGGCGCCTCGGCCGGGAGGCCGCGCTCGCATTCGCGGCCCAGGCACGCGTGTTGGAGGTCGACTGGGTGGACGAATCGCTGCACAACACGGCGGTCGACGCGCTCCGCACCGCACCGCGCCGCGTCAGCCTGGTCGATCAGGTGAGCTTCCTCGTCATGCGTGAGCGCGGCATCAGCGAGGCGTTCGCGTTCGACCCCGCCTTCACCGCGGCCGGCTTTCGGCTATACGCACCGTAGCCACCGAGGATTCCGGTCCGTAGCGCTGGTTTGCGTTATGAGCCCGTGGCGGCGCCCGGTGCCGCGGGGCTTTCACCACGGGCTGCTAGCCCGACTTCGCCAACTGGGCACCAAGAAACCTGTAACCCATTGATTTTAAAGAGTCGATCCCCCAAAGGTCGGCACTACACGACGCTGCGCGGCGGGCGTGGTGTCAGGCGGTGATGCGTGGCGCGGGCTGTGTCGGCAGTTGCAGCTTGAGTTGGTGCAACAGCAGGTCGTGCTCCCGGTTTGGCCGGGTATGGCGCGGCAGGACGAGCTGCCGGCCATCGGTCGTTGGCAGATGCACATCGACCATCTGGAGGGTGGCGAACGTCTCCAGGATGGCGCGCGGGGTCAGGCCTGGGGCGTGCGGCCGGGCCAGGTTCTTCAGGGTGACGTGCAGGCAATAGGCGATGAACGAGACGAAGATGTGCGCCTCGATCCGAGCGTCGCGCTGATGGAAGACCGGACGGATCGCGAGGTCGTGCTTGAGGTCCTTGAAGGCCTGTTCGATCTCGGTGAGCTGCATGTAGTACCGCCAGAGCGTTGCGGGGTCTTCGTCGGTCAGGTTCGAGCGCAACAGATAGCGGCCCTCCCGCCGGCGGGCTTGGCGGAGCCGGTCCCGCCGCAGGCGGACGGTGAAGGTCTGTGGGGTGACTGCCTCGCCGGGGGCGGGCACGCCGACGTCGACCAATGCCCAGGCCCGGCCGGCGGCCTGTTTGGCGGCGCCGAGCTTGAGCAGCAACTGATCCCGGGTATTGGTTTGCCGCTGCAACTCGCCGAGCCGCTGCCACAGGGTCTTCAGCCGTCGCCGGCGCATGCCGCGTTCCTTCAGCCGCCGCTGGTCACTGCGGACCAGAATGTAGAGTTCCCCCTCCTCGGCAAGGAGCTTGACCGTGACCGACGGCCGCACCGCCTGCCAGGGCTGCGCCAGGAACGCCTGCTCCAGCCGCGTCAGGCGACCCTTGGGGGTGCCCACCAGGTAGCGCACGGGCGCGTCACCCGCGCGCATGGCCGCCAAGGTCGCTTCGGTGGGGATGCCGCGGTCCATGATCCAGACCCGCTGAGAGCGGCCATATTGCTGTTCGATCTGTTCCAGGAAGCCGGCCAGCGTGGTCTGATCGGTCGTGTTGCCCGGCATCACCTCGTAGGCCAGCGGGAAGCCGTCCGGGGTCACGATCAGCGCGATCACCACCTGCACGCAATCCGAACGCTTGTCCCGGCTGTAGCCGAACCGGCGCTTGCCGTCGAAGGGCGGGTCGCTCTCAAAGTAGGTACTGGTCAGGTCATACAGCAGGACATCGAAGCGGGCGTCGAACAGCGTGGTCCACCGCGCCCGCAGAAACGAGAAGAACGCCCGCTTGTGCACCACCAGCTTGTCCAGACAGCGATACAGCGTGTTGCTGGCCAGAACCGGGTCGGTCCCCAGCAGGTCGCGCATCGCGCTCTGGGCATACCAGTGCCGGTGCAGCCGCCAGTCGCTCCCCGGATCGATGAGCCGGTAGCAGACCTGCACCTTCAACACGTCCAGCCACCGCGTCCCCTGCCGGCTCGGCGGCAAGCGCGGCCCCCAGAAGCGGTCCAACGCCAGCCGGTCCCACACACTCAGCGCCAGCCAGCACGCGCCCCATTGGCGAGGATTGCGCACCTGCACGTCCGCGACCCGGATCCGCACCACCTCGCAGTCCAGCACCGGGACGGCCCCGTCCGCGGGAAACAGCGCCAACTGCCGCGCGCCCGCCGTCTCGTCCAGCACCGCAATCGAACGGCACCACGCCGCGCGCTGACTGTCGTTGATCTCCCCGAGATAGAGCACCTGGCGCTGCACGACCCGGCCCCCGCGGACGCGCACGTTCTCCACCACGCTCCAGTAGCGGTGCTCCTTGCCGTCCTTGCGGCGCATCTTGCAACGCACGAACATACGTAGATCGTCCGTCCATGCAACCCGCCAATCAAGGGGGTAGGTCGGCACTACACAGGGTTCCGGCGGGTCACGCACTCTGAAACCCCCGGTTTTGCTGGCCCACCGGGTCGGGCGAGGCCGGAACACCCCTGAAATTAGTTGAAAACCACACCGAGTTGGCGAAGTCGGGCTAGCGCACGTACAGCGTCAGCCGCGGGAAGACGAACGTTCCGCCGACCTCGTCGATGATGTTGACCTGGCAGGTGTACAGGCCGGGCAGCAGTTGCGCGGCGGGAATCTCGAACTGGAACAACACGGCGTCTCGGCGCGCTTCGTCGATCATCGTGCGCTCGACGGCCGGCGTCTCGAACACCTTCACGCCGCCGCGATAGAAGGCCAGGCTGGTGCGGACCGCGGGCTGATCGGCGGCGTCGACCTGGGGTTCGTAGACCTCGTAATAGAAGAACAGTTGCTGATCGCGCCGCACGACGTGCGTCAGGTTGGGAATCAGTTCCAGCCCGTCGCGCACGAGCGGATTCTCCGATCGGCGGCGTCCCACCTCCCGCACCTGTGTGCTCAGCGTGACCGAACTGATCTTGACCGGCGCTTGCGCCAGGTCCGGCACGAACAGCGGTGTTTCATACGACCCGATCTGCCCGGTGGTGTTCTCGCGCACGACCACCTTGAGCGAGAACCGTCCGGGCGGCAGCGTCACTGTCGATTGATACAGGACCTGGCGGGCCGCCAGACCGGCCGTACTTTCCCGCGGCACCCGTATCGTGTCGTCGATCCGGCCGACCGGGCGTCCCTGCTCGTCGCGCACGACGCCAAGAATGGTCAACGTGACGCGGTCGTCGGTGGTCACCGGCACGGCTGCACCAGGGACGACGACCGACACCGGGACGTCATAGCGATCGTCGCTCCGGCGAAACCAACCCGACGACACGAGGACCGGCAGGTCGGTGGCCGACAGCGGCGCCTGCAACTGGTCCTGCAACTGGAATTCGCGGTCGCGCCGGCTCGTGTGCGCGAAGTCCCGGTCGGCGTAGTAGCCCGCCCGGTGTTCGACCCGCAGCCCGGCCCGCTTCACCCGCACCGTGATCCTGCGGTAGCGTCCGTCCCGCGTCTGATCGGGGCTTTGGTACCCGAGGAGGTAGTACGAGGAGAGGTCGCGTTCCACCTGCGCGAACACTTCGCCGAAGTCGTTCGTGTCGGTGAACGCCTCCCCGCCCGTATCGTCGGCAAGCGTCCACAACGTCTCCTGCGACGAGAACAACTGGTCGAACTGGCGAGCGACGCCCTGGCCGGAGAACAACGACCGTCCGCGGCCGCTCTGGCGCGACGCGTCACCCCCCGGGACGATCGCCTGCAGGCCCCGCGCATCGACCGTGTAGAGCGCCACGTTGGCGCGCACCGCGGCGTTGACGGCGGAACGCAATTCGACCTGGTTGTCGCCGCCGCTGCGCCGCATACCGGCGCTGAAATAGACGATCGCCTTCTTCTGTTCGATGAATTGCAGGTTCTCCGCAAGGGTGCGGATCGCTCGCAGGCGGACGTCGTTGTTGAAGAGGTCGTACTCCGACCCCGCCGCCAGGCTGCCGGACACGTCCTCCAGCTCCTGCTCGTCGGTCTCGGCCGTCTCGACCTGCGCCTCCTCCATCGCCAGCTCGCCGGTCGTCGAGAGCGCCGACAGCGTGACCCGCAGGTGCTCCCGATCGGCCGTGAAGTCGCTCAGCACCTCGAGCGTGGACGCGACGGCGGCCACGGCGACCAGATCGCCGGCGATCATCCGCTCATCCACGTACTGCAGCGCCGAGCGGACCGCCTCGTCCGCGTCCCAGGGCTGCATCGAGCTCAGGTCGAACAGCAGCACCATCAGCCGCCGCCCGGCCAGGTCCTGGCGGCGTAGCGGCGCCGGCGCACCGGCCTGGGTCTCCGGCGTGTCTCCGGGACGCCCATCCGTGTCGGTCCGGGCGGTGGGCGGTGGCTGCAGGTCGGTGCGCAGCAGCGGTGCAACGACGGCCGGCCGAGGCGTGGTCAGAACCTCTTCGAAGTTGAACGAGACGATCGTCTGGGGCTGGCCATCCTCGAGCACCTCGAAGTCGTCGGCGGTCAGTCCCCGGACCAGGTCGCCGTTCCCGTCCCGCACGACCACGTCCACCACGACCAGGTCCACACCGCCTTGAAACACCCGCGGTGCGTCGCCGGGTTGCTGCGCCGAGACCGCGAGCGCGCCGGTGAGTGCAAGGACGGCGGCCCACGGGGACAGCCGCCACGGGTTGATACGCATCAGTAGCTGAACCTCACGTCGAGCCGCACCGAACGCATCGGTCGCACCGCGACCACCTCGCCGAACGTCGGCGACGTCACGACCGCGTCGATGGCGGCGTACTGAACGGTGTTGAGCAGGTTGTTCGCGGTGAGTGTGAGGCTCATGGCCTGCGTGCTGCCGACTCGGATGACCCGGGTCAACCGGGCATCGAGCTGGCGGCTGCCCGGACCGATGATGGTGTTGCGGCCGGCGGTGCCGAATGCGCCGGGCACCGGCACTGCGAACGCGTCGGTGTTGAAGTAGCGGAGTAAGGTGGGATGGTCGAGCTCGACCGGCGCCCCGGTCACATCCGCCCGCAGGGTGCCGCTGGTGCCACGGGCCACTTCGGTCGGGGACCCGACGATGCGGGCCGTGAACGGCGTGCCCGATTGCGCGGTGATGCCGGCGGTCAGCGACCAGCCGCCCGCCAGCGCCGCCAGGAGGCCGCCGCCGTTCAGCCAGCGGCGATCCTCGCCGAAAGGAAACTCCACCCGGATGTTGGCCGACAGTTGATGCCGGCGATCGAAGCTTGACAGTCCGCGCTCCGCCTCCAGGTTCCGGTCGTCCTGGGCGACCACTCCGGCGCCGCCGCCCACCGACGACGCGTTGTCGATCGACCTGGCGAGCGTGTAGCGCAGACTGCCCCCGATGCCGCCGGAAAGGCGCTTCCTGAGGCGGATCGTTCCCGCGTGCAGCATGGAGGCGCCGCCCGAGCTCTGCCACAGGAAGGGCTGCACGCCGGCGATGCGCAGGCCGTCCGGGCCGCGGTTCGGCGCGCGCAGGAGATCGAGATGCGACCCTATGGTTCCGGTGTACCCGCCGCCGACGCTCCAGCCGCGCGCCAGGTTGCGGTCGAGGTCGACGTTCCAGGTCTGCACGACACCCAACTGGTAGTCCTTGTCGATGCCGTAGTTGTTCGTCGTCGTCTCGGGCGCCGCGTTGTCGAACGCATCGGAGAGCGACAACGGGACCGCCCTCGTGCCGATCGTGGTGTTCGTCACCGCGAACGGCGGTTGCGCCACGAGCTGGCGCGCGATCGACCCATAGGACCCGCTGTTGAAGCTGACGCCGTACCCCGTCCGCACGACCGTCCCGCGGGTGGCGCGCCACGCGACCCCGATCCGCGGCGCGATGTTGTTGGTGTCCGTGCGCACCAGCGCTCCGGGGAACAGTCCGGTGAACGCGCCGTCAGCGCCGGCCCGTACCGCCGCCGCGGCGGTGAAATCCGGCGTGACGTCGAGACCCACCATACGTCCCGTCGCCTCGGTGAACGGCAGGACCAGCTCGTAGCGGACCCCGAGGTTCAACGTCAGCCCGGCGCTCTTGCGCCAGTTGTCCTGGAGGAAGAGGCTGAACCCCTGGCCGCGGAGCTGCACCAGCCCCGGCCCGTACTGCACCGCCGCCTGTTGCGGCAGTCCGAGCAGATAATCTGCGAGGTCCAGGCCGGATCCCGGCCCGACCCGGTGCCCCGCCCCGGTGTAGACACCCGTGAAGACGAAACTGCCCCGGGCGCTGGCGTCGGTCTGACTGCTCGACCAGTCTTGACGGATCTCGCCGCCGAAGCGGATCTGGTGGCGTCCGGTCGGGCGCGTGACCGTATACCCGACGCGCAGCCGCCGGTCGGTGCGCAGGCTCGGGGTCACGTCCCGCAGGCTGGTGACGCTGGAGAACGACAGGTCGGGCACGCCCCAGGCGAACGGGTCGGTCGCCACGCCGGTGATGCCGGCCAGGGCCGCCACGTCTTCGATGCCGGCGTACTGGTTGACGGTCGCCGAGCGGGTCTGCGAGAAATTGACCCGGACGTTGTGCATCATCCCGCCCTTGAACACGTTGAGGGTGACAGGGGTGGTGAACGACGAGCCGGACCGGGTCCCGTCGACCGTCGAGAAGGCGCCGAGCCGCGTGGCGTCGTTGCGGCGATACTGGATCTGGCCGTTCAGCATGACGCTGGTGCCGCGACCCCCGCGGCCGCCTCGCGCACCCCGACCGAACCCGCCGCCCCGGCCGCCCCGGCCGCCGGTCCCGCCGGTCTGCGGCGAGAAGTTCTGCGTGATACGCAGGCTCACCGCATCGGACGTCGACTGGGACGTTCTGCTGGCCTGGAAGTTCTGCGACGTCCCCGGCAGATTCGGCACCGGCAGGAACCGCAGCAGCGACACGGCGCCGGGGTCCAGCCGGTCCGCGGGGATCCGGTTGTCGGGGAACGGCTGTCCCGTCAGGGGATCAATCACCACTGCGCCGCTTGCGGAGAAGTCGCCCTGCCGGACCGTCGTCGTCGGCACGGTCGCATACTGGTCGACGAGATCCGTCGAGCGGTTTCCCTGGACGCTGAGGAAGAACGTGGTCCGGGACCCGTCGTAGACGCCAGGGATCCGCAGCGGTCCGCCCACCGTGCTGCCGTACTGTTGCCGGACATAGTCCGGTCGTGCCTGCGCGCCGGCGCGCAGCGCATACGGCTCTGCATCGAGCACGGACCCGCCGAAGGTGTACGTGGTGGAGCCCTGGTACCGGTTCTGTCCCCGCAGGCGCCGTCCCAGGAAGCCGCCCGGGCCGCCCTGCCCCGGCGCGAAGCCCTGCGCGGCGAGGCCGGCAAAGGGACTGCGGCCTCCGAACCCCCCCGGCTGTCCCCGGCGCATGCCGTCCGGCGGCAAAGCGCCGGCAGAGGCAAATTCGCCGCGGCCCAGGGCGAGCAGCCGTTCCCGCATCATCCCGCTGTCGAGTCTGGTCGTCTCTCCCTGAATCGTTACCGCGTCGGTTGCACTGTCGGCCGAGAACCCTGGCGGCAGGAGCAGTTGCGTCGCCGGATCGCCCGTGTCCTCCGGAATCAAGCCGAGGTCTCCCGCCAAGATGCCTTCGAGCTCGACATCCAGCGTCTCGAACCGCCGGCCGGGACCACCCCGGTTGGTGGGCCGTGCCGTGGCGCGCGCCGGGCCGGGCGCGCGTCCACCGCGCGGACCGCGGATGGTCCCGCCGCCAGGCAGGAGGGCCGGCGGTGCCTCGCCCGCGGCGGCGCCGGGCGCGCGCGAGGCCAACGCGAGCTCGAGATCGAGCAAGGTGTCGCAGTTCGCGGAATCCAGCGCGAGGTCCCGATGTACCGCGGCAAAGCCCATGAGATCGGTCGACAGGCGATAGGTCCCGCCCCCCGGCAGCGCCAGGCCCCAGGCGCCGTCTACGGCGGTCGACGTCGCCGCCACGACTCGATCGCCGCGGCGGGCCACCACCGCGACACCGGGCAGCGGTGTCCGGCCGCTCACGATCAGTCCCGAGAGCCGGCAGGCCGCCGGCGCGGTGTGCCCGGCCGCGGGCGGCTGCTGTCCGAATGCATGCACCTCCTGCATCGCCATGTTGACGGCCAGCAGCAATGCCGCGCCCAACAACACTGGTCCAGGAAGCGGCGCGGTCGGGTTGGCTGATTTCAAGAGCGGCGGTTCGGCGGGGGAGCATGCGCGCGCCATGGGTGCGGTTCTCGTCAGCATAGACTGTCCGGCGCGGTGGAATATTCCGTGGATCGGTCTGGATGGGCGCAACGACACCTGCGCTGGGCGCGCTCGCGGTTCGGCGTCGATGTGTCGAGGCCCCGCCCGGGCTCGACGGGTCATCTCAACCGCCGCTCCCGTCTGTCGCCGCGGACGGTATGTGGACGTTCATTTCGGCACCGCGCTTGCTCCGAAACGGTAGTACGATGTCGGCAGGTGCCCGAGCCGTGCCGGGGCAGCCTCCGTCGTCGTGTGGCGGAGGGCGCCGATGGACATCGAGCAGATGCAGCAGCTTCTCGTCAATGTCGATCGTCGGGTCGAGCGGATCGAGCAGATTCTGCCAACCCTGGCGACAAAGGACGATCTGAGCGCGGCCATCGCGCCGCTGGCGACGAAGGCGGAATTGCGCGCCGCCATCGCGCCGCTGGCGACGAAGGCGGAGTTGCGTGCCGCCATCGACGCGGCGGAGCAGCGCATGCGGACGCACTTCGACGTGGTCACCGAGAGTCTGCGGGACGACATCCAGTTGCTTGCCACTGCGGTCGCCGGGCTCTCGCAACGCGTGCGCTAGTGGTGTTCCTTCAATCGGTTGTCCACTCGGGCCCGACCGGGTAGGGGCGGGGTCAGACCGCGTCGGCCATCTCGCCCATCGAGAAGAACACGAAGTCGGTCGCCGGCAGCGTCTCGACCCGCTCCGTTGCGCCCCAGCTCCCGCCCGCCGACAGCCGCTGCCGATCGATCCAGGCGTTGGCCAGTCCGAACCGGTTCGCCGGGGCATGGTCGTGGTGCAGGCTTTGCGCGGTGTGCAGGATGTCGGACTTGTCCATGCCCAGGTCCGATTTCAGATGTGCGAGCAGATACTCGAAGTTCGCGTCGGCCGGCTTGTAGGACCCGATGTCCTCGGCGGTGTAGATGGCGTCGAACTCGACGCCGAGCTTGCGGTTCGACGCGGCGATGCCGTCGCGATGCACGTTGGACAGGATGACGAGTGCGTAGCGCCGCTTGAGGGCGCGCAGCGCCTCCGCGGTATCCGGGAACGCCGGCCAGTGCGGCACCGAGGCGCCGAAGGCCTGGTCGAGCTCGACGCTCGTCTCGAGACCGAGGCTCTCCGCGACGCTCCGGTGCACGCGTGCGAGCAGCTCCGGATAGCGCAGACCGGGCGCGGCGTGCTGGTGCTGATTCTCGAATCTCGCGAAGGCGGGGAGCGCCGCGGCACGGGTGACCGTCGCGCCGTCGTTGCGCATGATCACCGGCTGCAACGCATCCCAGATTCCGCACTCCCAGTCGATCAGGGTACCGTAGCAGTCGAACGTCAGGACACGAAAGTCAGTCAGTCTGGCCATGGCGTTGCTCCTCATCTGATCAAGTCTCGATACGCTTGGGCCTGTTTTCCCTGTCGCGGCGATGACACTGTCCCTCCGCCCGCAATATATCGTGCCGGTAAAGCGCCTTGGCCGAATGGACCCGCGGGGTATTCGGGGCTCTCGCGTGGTCGCCGGGCGTGGCCGGCGGCAGGCCGATGGCCATATGATCTCGTGCGAGGGCGGGCAGGCAAGTCCCGCTCAGAGATGGGGAGGACGTGCGGCTGGACGTCCCGGCGTGCACCGTCGCCGTCCTGAAGTCTTCTGGCCGGTGGATGCGCTGGAACTCGCGAAACGACTGATCCACCTGCCGGGTTCGAAGCGCGGGCGATACGGGTCCTCCAACGGAGAGAGTACATGTGCGCACCGTTACCGGTCGTTCGCCGCCTGGCCCTGTCCGGGGCGCTGGTGCTGACCGCCTGCGCCACGGCGCCGCCTGATCCGGCCACTCCGGACGCGGCGCCTGCCCGGCTCCGCATCGAAGTCAGCTATGCCGCCGGCGTGCATGACGGCCCGCTCACTGGACGCCTCTTTCTGGCGCTCAGTCCCGCGGCGGACCCCGAGCCCGGAATCGCGGCCTACAACTCCGCACGGCAGCGCGACGGCCGGGTGCCCTTCTTCGCGGCCGACGTGGACGCCGTCGGCCCGGGCGACGCGATGGTCATCGACGCCACCGCGGACGGCTATCCCCATGCCCGGCTGGGCGCGTTGCCGCGCGGCGACTACTGGGTGCAGGCGCTGGTCCACGTCTACACCGAGTACCACCGTCAGGACGGCCACGTCATCTGGGCGCCTCAGGACCAGTGGGAAGGCCAGCGCTGGGCGTTCTCGCCGGGCAACCTCGTCAGCATCCCGCGGCGCGTCCACGTCGACCCTGGCTCGGACACGCCGCTCCGCCTGGTGCTCGCGGACATCATTCCTCCCATCGAGGCGCCGCCGGATACCGCCTGGGTCAAGCGCGTGAAGATCGAGAGCCGCATCCTGAGCGAGTGGTGGGGACACCCGATGTATCTGGGCGCTGTCGTTCTGCTGCCCCGGGACTACGAGGACCATCCCGGGCTGAGATACCCGGTGGTCTTCGAAGCCGGCCACTTCGGGCTGGACCCCGCGTTCGGCTTCGCCACCGAGCCGCCGTCGGGAGGCCCGCAGCTCTTCGCGCAAATGCGGCGCGAGGCGGGCGGGATGCGCGAGTCGGGGTACGACTTTCAGCGGGTGTGGACGGGCGACGACTTTCCGCGCGTGATCGCCGTGACCATGCAGCACCCCACGCCCTTCTTCGACGACTCGTACGGACTCAACTCGGCGAACAACGGTCCCTACGGCGACGCAATCCACCAGGAGCTGATCCCCTACCTCGAAGAGAACTTCCGCATGATCGGGGAGCCGTACGCCCGGGTACTCACCGGCGGTTCCACCGGCGGCTGGGTTGCGCTGGCCTCGCAAGTCCACTACCCGACGTTCTATGGGGGATCGTGGACCTTCAACCCCGATTCCGTCGACTTCCGGCGCTACCAGTTGATCGACATCTACGAGGACGCCAGCGCGTTCCTGGTGCCGAATGCCGTACCCGGCGCGCCCGAGCGGATGTTTCAGCGGACGATCGAAGGACAACCGGTCGGCAGCGTCCGCCAATTGAGCCAACTCGAGCGGGCCCAGGGCTCACGCGGGCGCTCCGCCGGGCAGATCGACGCCTGGAATGCGGCGTACGGTCCGACCGGCGAGGACGGGTACCCGCGGCGTGTGTGGGACCTGGAGACGGGCGTGATCGACCGCGACGTCGCGGTCTACATGCGGGACAACGGGTACGACCTGCGGCACTACCTGGAGGAGCATTGGCCCCGCATCGGCCCGGATCTCGTTGGAAAGATCCGGATCTACAACCCTGAGATGGACCAGTTCTATCTGCCGTACGCGGTGTACCTCCTGGAAGACTTCCTCGAAGGCACGACCGATCCGTACTACGGCGGTGAGATTGTCCACGGCCGCCCGATGAAGGGTCACGGCTGGTCGCCCTTCACCAACGCCGAGCTCGTGCGGCGGATGGCGGACCACATGGCCCGCAATGCCCCGGCCGGAGCATCGAAGGCGTGGCACACGGGAGGGCCGTGAGGAGAATTTCACCCCCGGGTGGCGTCACCGGCAGCACGCGTTCGGGAGTATGATAGGTTCTACATCCGGTCCGTGACTCGCGACACGCCTCGTTCCAACGCCGTACCCGCCCGACCTGCCGCCGCGCCAGCGCCGTCACCGCCGGTTCATTTGAACCTGAATGTACGCGGCGCCGCACCCTCCGCCACGCTGACGATCAACGAGTTGAGCGACGCCCTGATGCGGGACGGCCGAGAGATCTATCGGCTTGGTCTCGGGCAGTCACCGTTCCCCGTACCGGAACCAGTCGTCCAGGCGCTGCGCGATCACGCGCACCGCAAGGAGTACCTTGCGGTGCGCGGGCTGGAGGCGTTGCGTGAGGCCGTCGCCGAATATCACCACCGCTGCCATGGCATCGACCGGCACGCCGAGAACGTGCTGATCGGACCGGGATCGAAGGAGCTGATGTTCCTGCTGCAGATGGTCTACTACGGCGATCTGGTCATACCGACGCCATCGTGGGTGTCGTATGCGCCGCAGGCGCGGATCATCGGGCGGCACGTGCGCTGGATCGAGACGACGAGCGCGAACGACTGGAAGCTGCAACCGCAGGACCTGGAGCGGCTCTGCGAAACCGATCCGGGACGCCCGCGCATCGTCGTGCTGAACTATCCGAACAACCCGACCGGCCATACGTACGGCGCGAACGAGCTGCAACTGCTCGGCGAGGTCGCGCGGCGCTATCGCGTCATCGTCCTGTCCGACGAGATCTACGGAGAGATTCACCACCAGGGCGCGCACGTTTCCATCGCCGAGTTCTATCCCGAAGGGACGATCATCAGCACGGGATTGAGCAAGTGGTGCGGTGCGGGCGGATGGCGGCTCGGGACGTTCACCTATCCACACCACCTGTCGTGGCTGCTGGACGCGATGGCGGTCGTGGCGAGCGAGACGTTCACGTCGACGTGCGCGCCGATTCAGTTTGCGGCGGTGACGGCGTTCTCGGGCGGCGCGTTCATCAAGCCGTATCTGAGCGGCGTGCGCCGCGTGCTCGCGGCGCTCGGGCAGCACTGCGCCGCCAGCTTGCGGGCGGCCGGGCTCGACGTGGCGGCGCCTGCCGGCGCGTTCTATCTGTTCCCTGATTTCCGGCCCTTCAAGGAGCCGCTGGCCGCGTGCGGCATTCTGACCAGCAGCGCCCTCAGCGAACGCCTGCTGCAGGACACGGGCGTCGCAACCATCCCGGGCGAGAGCTTCGGGCGCCCGCCGGACGAGCTGACGCTCCGCATGGCGTTCGTCGACTTCGACGGCGGGTCGGCCCTCGCCGCGGTCGCCGCGCGGAACCAGGTCCAGGATCTCGACGAGACGTTTCTCAGGACCCGGTGTCCCAAGGTGACCACGGCCATGGACCGGGTTGCGGACTGGCTCTGCGCGCTTGGATAGTGCCGGATCGGCGTGGGCGGCCTGGGGTTGTATCTGATCAAGACCTTCTCCGACCGCGTGAGCTACGCGTTCTCCGACGGCAAGAACCGGTTGACGCTGGAACACGATCTCACGCCAGCGTCCGAGTGACGCGCGCGGCTGTTCGACGAGGTGCACCGATGAATATCGAAGTCGCAGAAGAACGGAATGACGACGTGCTGGTGCTGATCCCCGTCGGACGGTTGGATAGCGGAAACGCCAACTCGTTCGAATCGATCGTCATGACTCACATCGGCAGTGGCGAGCGGCGTCTGATTGTCGATTTCAGCCGTCTCAACTTCATGAGCAGTTCCGGCATGCGAGTGCTGCTGATCGGCGCCAAGGCGCTGAAGGCGGGCCAGGGGACGCTCGTCCTGTGCTCCATGAAGAACCATATCGAGGAAGTCTTCCGCATCAGCGGTTTCGATCGGATCATCCCGATCAAGTCGTCGCGCAGATTGGCCCTCGACCACTGCGCCTGACGTCCGCTGCCGTGTCTGCAGCCGGCGCCACGCCGCCGGCAGGGAGGATTCGACGCGATCAGCGCGTCATTGCGCGTACGCCCGCAGCACCTCGAGCAGGGCCGCTTCCTCGTCGGCCCACGCTTTTTGAATCTCCCGTAGCGCCAATTCGGCGGTGGGCGCCTGTCGAGCGAGCGCCCGGTTCGGCTCCAGCAGCAGCCCGCACTCGGTCGCGTGGTCCAGGAACTTGAACAGGTAATCGTAATAGCCGTCGATATTTGCGAAGACGCACGGTTTTTCGTGCAGTTCGAGCGGCAGTTGCGACCACGTCAGCGCTTCGAGTATCTCCTCCACCGTCCCGAAGCCGCCGGGAAGGGCGAGACAGGCCTGAGCCAGCGACTGCATCTTGTTCTTCCGTTCGTGCATGGTGTCGACGACGTGCAGGTCGCTCAGTCCCTCGTGCGCGATCTCTTGATAGGACAGTTGCCGCGGGACGACACCGACGGCCTGACCGCCGTTCCCCAGGACGGCGTCGGCCAGCACGCCCATCAGCCCGACGCGGGCGCCGCCGTACACCAGCCCGATGTTCTCGGCCGCCATCAGACGGCCCAGGGTTTCGGCCTCGTCGATATACCGCTGCTGCCGTCCGAGGTTGCCGCCCAGGTAGACGCAGATGTACTTCGTCGGGTCTGGCGTCCCGGGATCCGGGTTCAAGGCTCCGGCCGGTGACATGGTGTCAGACATCCTCATCCCGCTGCGGTTCGAAACATGACGCGTCGATCCCGGGTTGCGCGGCCTCCGGGCCGCTCGGATCGACCTGACACGGCACGCGAACGCTCATCATCATCCTATCGTTCCACATTTGACCGCCGTGCGGGAAGCGCTGCCGGGTTTCTCGGCGCAAGGCACCACCAGCGATAGGGGCAGGGTCGATGTCGTCTGCCGTATCGCTGGTGCTGGACGATAAGGGGGTCCGTCGCGGGCTACGCGCCGGCGCGACCAAGCGGTTGGTGGAAGTAGTAGCACAGTCCGTCCGGCGCGACCACGAAGAAGACCTGGAACTTCTGGCCGTCGCGCTCGTCCACGCGCCAGTTGACGGTGCTTACGCCGTTGGCCTCCAACTCGCGGCGGGCTCTCTGGATGTCGGTCACCCGGATGGCCGCACCCTCGTTTTCAGCGTTGCCGCCATTGACGGCGAACCCGATCCGCACGCCGTCCCGTTCAAGAATCACGGTCGGGACCGGGCTGTCGCGGCGCTCGACCTCGACGAGACCGAACCTGGGGCCATACCATTCCGCCGCCCGGTCGATGTCCTCGACCGGTAACGCCAGCACGTCGTCGGCGAACGGGAATGCTGCCTCGTAGAGTCCGGCTGCCGCCACGTCGATACCCGCGGTCCTACACCCCGGACAGCAACGGCAGGTGCCCGGTGCTGTCGCCGAACGTCTCCACGCGCACGCCGAACTTCTCCATGAGGCTCAAGGAGAGGTTCGCCAGCGGCGTGCCCTTCGGATAGACGAGGTGACGGTTTCCTTCGAGTCCGTTCTCCGGTCCGCCGATCACGGCGACCGGCACGTTGTAGTTGTTGTGGATGTTGCCGTCGCTCATGCCGCTGCCGTAGAGCACGACGGTGCCGTCGAGCAGCGTCCCGTCGCCGTCGGAAATCGACTGCAGCCGCTCCAGGTAGTACGCCACCGTGTCGACATGATAGGTGTTGAGCTTCGAGAAATCTTGCATCTTCTCCGGGTTGTTGCCATGGTGCGACATCGAGTGGTGCGCCTCGGGCAGCCCGATCTCGTTGTAGGAGCGATTGATGTTCTCGCGCGCCATCATGAAGGTCGTGACCCGCGTGATGTCGGCCTGGAACGCCAGCACCTGCAGGTCGAACATCAGCTCGGCGTATTCGCGAAACGTCTCCGGCACGCCGGCCGGCCGCTCCGGGACCGCGAAATCGCTGTTGGTCGATTCGGCCCGTACGATGCGCTGCTCGACGTCACGAATCGTCCCGAGGTATTCGTCGAGCTTCGTGCGGTCGTGTCCGCCGAGCCCGCCCGAGAGCCGGGCGATCTCCTGGGACAGTCCGTCGAGAATGCTGCGGTCATCGTCGACCCGCGCCTGCCGCTCTTCGGCGGTGTCGCCGCTGCCGAACAACCGCTCGAACACGAACCGGGGATTCGTTTCCGCCGGCAGCGGCATGGTCGGCGTCTTCCACGACAGCGAGTTCATGTAGGCGCACGCGTAGCCATGGTCGCAGGCGCCGACGACGTCGTTGCGGTCGACGGAGACCTCGAGCGAGGACAGCTTCGAGTCGCGGCAGATCAGCTCGGCGATCATCTGGTCGACCGTCGTACCGGCCTGCACGTCCGCGCCTTCGGTCTGCTTCGGGTGCACCGAACTCATGAACGCCGGGGCGGCGCGGGGATGCTGGCCGCCGGTGTCGCCCTGGTCCGTGGCCGGATAGTTGTCCAGCCCGCTCAAGACGAGCAACCGTCGCCGGAACGGCTCCAGCGGCTGCTGGATGGCTGAGAGCTCGAATCCCGCGCCGGCGGTGGGCGGCGTCCAGTCGAACATGTTCATGCCGTTCCCGACGTAGATCGCCGCGAACCGCGGTGTCCCCGGGGCCCGGGCCGACAGCGCCGGCACCATCGCGTCGAGAAACGGCAACGCCAGGGTGGCGCCCATGCCGCGCAGAAACGTTCGCCTCGGCAGTACCAGTTTCGTGATCACCATTGCACTACTCCCCAGCAGATTCTACCGGATCCCAGGCTCCCCTGGTTCCTTCAGGAGACCGGCGTCCTGCAGTTGTTTCTTCAAGTCCTCAAGCTCTTTCTTCAGACTGACGACGTTCGTCCACGCCATGATCGCGAAGGACATCGCGGACATTCCGAAGACGAACCCCAACACGTCCATCCTGACGTTCCTCCAACGCGTCGCTGCCGCCGCCGGCCGCGCAGCTACTCCGCCATCCGCATCTGAAACGGCGTGCTCGCGACGATGCCCTGAATCAGCGCGGCAAAGCGGTAGTCGTCGCTGGCGGCCGCGCGCTTGATCCGGCGCACGGCGGGCATGTCGGTCGCTTCCAGCCCGCGCCCGAGCGCGTAGGTCAGCAGCCGGTCGGTCACCGTTGTCAGGAATTCGTCCGATTGGCGCAGCAACAACGCACGCAACTCGGCCGGGCCGTCGAACGTCGTGCCGTCGGGGAATTCCGCCGACGCGTCGATCGGCAGACCGGACGCATAGATGTCGCGCCACTCGCCGATCGCGTCGAAGTTCTCGAGTGCGAAGCCCAACTGGTCCATCTGGGCATGGCAGGCCGCGCAGACGGGATTGGCCCGGTGCGCCGCCATCTGCTCGCGCATCGGGAGCACCTTGCGCGGGTCCCGCTCCTCGATGAGATCGGGTACGTTGGGCGGCGGCGGCGGCGGCGGCGTCCCCAGAATGTTCTCCAGGATCCACTTGCCGCGGATGACCGGCGAGGTGCGGTTCGCGCGCGACGTGCCGGTCAGAATCGAGCCCTGCCCCAGCAGCCCGCGGCGCACGCTGTCGGCCGGCAGCGTCACGCGTCTGAACCGTTCGCCGTACACGCCGGGAATGCCGTAGTGCCTGGCCAGCCGCTCGTTCAGAAAGGTGTAGTCGGCATCCAGCAGGTCGAGCACGCTGCGGTTCTCGCGCATGATGCTGTCGAAGAACAACTGTGTCTCGCGCTCGAACGCCTGCCGCAGGTTGTCGTCGAAGTGGAACAGGAGCTCCGGACTCGGCTGGAACCCCGCCACGTTGCGGATGTGCAGCCACTGGCCGGCGAAGTTGTCGACCAGCGCCTGTGAGCGTGGGTCCGCCAGCATGCGCCGCACCTGCTGCTGCAACACCTCGGGGGTATGCAAGGTCTGTTGCACGGCCAGGTCCACCAGCTCGTCATCCGGGATGCTGCTCCAGAGGAAGAACGAGAGGCGCGAGGCCAGCTCGAGATCGGTGATGCGGTAGGGCGTCGCGGGCTCGACCGACACTGGCTGTCCCTCGAAACGGAACAGGAAGTTCGGGCTGACGAGGATGCCGCGCATGGCCAGTTCGATACCCGCTTCGAACCCGCCGCCCCGCGCGGCGCCGTCGCGATACAACTCCAGCGGAATCTCGAGATCGGCGTCGGTCAGCGGGCGTCGATAGGCGCGCCGCGCCAGGGTTGCGATGATCGTGCGCGCGCAGTCCGTCTCCTCGGCCGTGGTCGCCGGGGTACACACCAGCAGCTTCCGGCGGCTGGGCGAGTCGCCGATCGACGCGGACTCCTTGAACGGACCGGTGATCGCCACGCTGGACACCACCGGTTCGCCATTCGGCGCTCTGTACGGGTCCCGGCGCAGGTCGGGGTCGAACAGGTCTTCGACATAGGCCGAGGTCTTGGCGGCGAAGTACACCTGCACCAGATGCGAGCCGGCGGTCACCGGTCCGCGGAACCGCATGCTCTCCAGGATCAGCCGGTTCCGCTCGTCGCCGCGCACCCCCTCGGGACGCTGCACGGTGCCGCTCCAGACCCTGACCCCGTCGAGGCTCACGTCGAGCTGATGCGGTTCCGCGGTGACGCCCTCGAATCCCCCGGCGACGCCGCTCTCCTTGGGCCGCATCTCGAAGAGGTAGTCGCCATCGGCCGGAAAGTGGAAGCGGAACGCCGTGCCGCCGCGCGAACCGAACGGCAGGTCGTCGCTGATCCGGATGCCCTGGTCACGATCGGTCGGCACGAAGAACGTCTCGGGCGCCGGTGACCCGCGTGGCCGTCCGAGCGCCAACTGACTGATCTTCGCCGCCGCACCCAGATACCGCTCGGTCAGCGCCGACGATAGCGTCAGCGCATCGGCGTTGTTGTCGAACCCGTACGCCGCGTTGTCGGCGGGCAGCAGCGAGGTATCGACATCGACCATCAGCAGGTCGCGGACGGCGTTGCGGTATTCCGTGCGGTTCAGGCGGTGCAGCGCAGGCCGTCCGGGGTCGGGAACCTCGAGCGCCGCGCGGTCGAGCTCGGTCTCGAGCCAGGTCACCACGGCGCTCGCCGCCGCCGTGTTCGGCCGCGGCCGGCCGGCGGGCGGCATCGCGCCGGTCCGCAGCTTGCGTACGACCTTTTCCCACACGTCCGGGTGTTCGCCCGCGCGCGTCAGGTCGAGCGTGTCGAGCGCCAGACCGCCCGCCAGGGTGCGCTGGTTGTGGCAGGCGAAGCAATACCGTTGCAGCATTGCGCGAGGCGCCGGGTCGGATTGGGGGGCGCTCGCGGCGGCCGCTTGCGGCGCCTGCTGTGCCGCCGCCTGCAGCGGCGCGCCGTGGACGCTTGCGACGAGGCAACACGCCATGCCGAGTACAAGCGCGAGGCGCTGGCCGGTCATCTGTCGAGCGCCTCCTCGGGGATTGCCGCCGCGCAGGGCGCCGGGCACGGAATCTCCTGCGCCCCCAGCTCGCGCAGCAGCACCGCCGTGTGGGGGTGCGCGGCGAACGAGTTGCCGTATTCTACCCCGTCAGCGACCCGCAGGGGCGTGCGGCCGTCCAGGGCGACGACATCGAGTCTGGCGCCCTTGTCGAAAAGATACCGCACGACACTGTTGGCGCCGCGATACGCCGCCGCGTGCATCGCCGTTTCGCCGACGTCGCTGACGAAATTCACGTCGGCGCCCTGCTCTTCCACCAGCAACCGGACCGCGTCGAGCACCTGCGCTTCGCTGGCCCGGTCCTGATTCGACGCCCAGGAAATGCCGGCCGCGGCCATCAGCGGCGTGATGTTGTCGTCGGTCTTGATCGCCGGGTCGGCGCCATGGTCCAGCAGCAACCGCATCACCTCGACGTCGGCCGCCTTGGCCGCCAGCATGAATGCGGTCGCGCCGGTCATATGCCGGCGGTACCGCGCGCCCGACCAGCGAGGTTCTTCCATCGTGTTGCGGCCGTTGACGTCGGCGCCGTGCGCCAGCAGCGCTCGAATGACGCGCAGCCGGTCGAGGTTCACGTTGATGAACTGATCGCTGATATGCCAGTTCGCCACGTGCACGGCGGCCTGCAGCGGCCTGCCGAAGATGTTGCCCCGGGCCACCCCCTCGGACTCGCCCTCGCTGTAGCCGAGCTTGCGGATATCGAGCGGCATGGGCCGGGCTCGCATCCCCTGCACCGACAGCCGCGTCGATCCGCCTTCGACGTTCGGGTCGGCGCCCTGCTCGAGCAGCAGATCCACGAGGTCTTCGTGTCCGTTGATGACCGCCACGAGAAGCGGGGTCGCGCCGTCGGGCCGCTGCTCGTTCACATCGGCGCCGGCCTCGAGCAGGGCGCGGACGGCGGGCAGGGTACCCTTGCGCGCGGCGAACAGGAGCGGCGTTGCGCCGCTGTTGGACCGCGCGCCGATGTCGGCGCCGTGCGCGATCAGGATCTCGACGACAGGGACGCGTCCTTCAGCCAGCGCCCACATGAGCGCCGATTGTCCGTTCCAGGTTTCCGTGGCGTTGATGTCGGCGCCGGCGTTCAGCAGCGCCTGCACGGCGTCGACCTGCCCGGATCGCGCCGCGAACATCAACGGCGTCTCGCCGGCATTCATCGCCTGCCGCGGCTCGTTCGGATCGACGCCGGCCTGCAGCAACTGCGTGACGATCGCCGCATCGCCGTTCCGTGCCGCGAGCGCCAGTGGCGTCACGCCATAGTGGTTCGGCGTGTTCACATTCGCCCCGGCGCGAATCAGCGCCGCCGTCGTCTCCGCGTCGTTCAGGTACACGGCCCAGTGCAGGGCGGTCGCCCCGTCGCCCAGCGCCGCGTTGACGTCGACCTGTTGATCGAGCAGCGAGAACACGGCTCTCTGGTCGCCGCGCCGCATGGCGTCGGCCAACGCGGCCTCCTGCCCGGCGGCTGCCAGACTGGCGCCGGCGGCGCCCAGAGCGGCAACGAGCAGTGCGGCCGTCAGCGGCAGTCCGGACGACGGTCGTCGAACCTGCAGCATGGCAATCATGACGATAATCCCGGATACTACTATTCGAGTCGGAATCTATGTTCGCATTGTATGGATATTGCTGTGTTTCTGTCACGCGGTGTTCGTGGCGCGGATCCCGTACGGCGCGGCGGCCCGCCGGCGGGCCGCCGCGCGGCGAGGCGCCGGCGGGTAAACGGGTGCGCGCCGCCGGTCGTCATCGGACAGAGCAGACATGCCCCAATATCCGGAACATCTGATGAGGAGAACCATCGTGATCAAGGCGCTCAACGGGACGGTAACGTCGACCGTGGCCATGGCTGCAGCAATCGCGGTCACCGCCGGAGTCAGCGGCACGCGCGCCGCTGAAAACTGGCCCCAGTGGCGCGGCCCCAATCTGGACGGCACGACCACCGAGACCGGCCTCCCGAGCAGTTGGAGCGGCACCGAGAACGTGATCTGGACGCTCGAGGTGTCGGACGGGTCGTGGACCGGCGCGACGCCGATCATCTGGGAGGACACCATCTTCCTGAACGTCTCCTACCTGGAACGCGGCGGCGGCGGGGGCGGCCGGCGATTCGGTCGCCCCGGTCGTGGACGCCGGCAAGGCGGTCCCGGCGGCGGCAGCGGTGGCGCGCCGCTCCCGCGCCCGGCCGCCCAGCCGGCGCAACCTGAGAGTCGGCCGGTCGAATTGTGGCGCGTCAACCGCCACGACGGGTCGGTGGTGTGGAAGAGGTTTCTCAGCGACAACGACCGCGAGTTGCGCAAGCAGAACATGTCGTCGCCATCGCCGGTCACCGACGGCGAGCACGTCTGGGCGATGACCGGCACCGGCTGGCTGCGGGCCTTCGACTTCGACGGCAACGAGCTGTGGGCACGCAACATCTCCGACGACTACTGGGCCTTCGGTCTGAACTGGGGCTTCGCGTCGTCACCGTTGCTGCATGGGGACGCCCTCTACGTGCAGGTCCTGCACGGCATGCGGACCGACGACCCGTCCTATGTGCTGCGCATCGACAAGATGACCGGCGAGACGGTCTGGATGGTCGAGCGGCCGACCGACGCGCAACGTGAGTCACCGGATTCCTACACGACGCCGGCCCTGCTGCAGTACGACGGGAGGACCGAGATCGTCCTCACCGGCGGCGACGTGGTCACCGGCCACGACCCCGAGACCGGCGTGGAACTGTGGCGGGCCGACGGGCTCAACCCCCGCAACAACGGCGCCTACCGGCTGATCGCCTCGCCCCTGGTGGTCGGCGACATCATCATCGCCCCGACCCGCGTGCGGCCGATGCTGGCGTTGAAGGCGGGCGGGCGTGGCGACGTGACCACCTCGCACCGCATCTGGTCGTTCGACGACGGGCCCGATGTGCCGACACCGGTCTCGGACGGCGAGCTGCTGTACGTCGTGCAGGACAACGGCGTGGTGCACGCGCTCGAAATGGCCAGCGGTGACGTGGTGTACACCGATCAGCGCATCGAGCCGGGCACCTACAGCGCCTCGCCGATCCTGGCCGACGGCAAGGTCTACGCGACCAGCGAGGATGGCGTGACGACCGTCTACCGGGCCGGCCGCGAGTTCGAGATTCTCGCGACCAACGCGCTGCCGGGTTACACGCTGAGCACACCGGCGGTGGCGGGCGGCAACCTCTATATCCGGGCGGGGAGTGCGCTCTACGCGATTGGCGGCGGCGCCGACTAGCAATCCTGGAAGACGCCTGGCAGTCCGTGGTGAAAGCCCCGCTGCATTCAGCGGTTTCACGCTGAATTCTGCTGATCCCCGCTGAATTCTGCTGATCCCCGCTGAATTCTGCTGATCCCCGCTGAATTCTGCTGATCCCCGCTGAATTCTGCTGATCCCCGCTGAATTCTGCTGATCCCCGCTGAATTCTGCTGATCCACGCTGAATTCTGCTGATCCCCGCTGAATTCTGCTGATCCCCGCTGAATTCTGCTGATCCCCGCTGAATTCTGCTGATCCCCGCTGAATTCTGCTGATCCCCGCTGAATTCTGCTGATCCCCGCTGAATTCTGCTGTTTCACGCTGAATTCTGCTGATCCCCGCTGAATTCTGCTGATCCCCGCTGAATTCTGCTGTTTCACGCTGAATTCTGCTGTTTCACGCTGAATTCTGCTGTTTCGCGCTGAATTCTGCTAATGTGCGTTGTTCCGGCTGACGAACAGGGCAACCACAAGGGTTGCCCCTACGGACGAACCGGGCAACCACGAGGGTTGCCCCTACAGATGAACCGGGTACGGCGCCACGGCGCCGGTGGTGCTTGCCGCCGGTGGGTGGTCAGGCACCCGAGCGTCGGACCGGGCGCCGGGGGTTCTCGTCGACCTCGAGTTGAAAGACGTCCGGTCGCGCGTAGTGGCCCACGACGTCGAAGTCGAACTTGGCGCGGGCGATCTCGCTCAGGTCGAGATCTGCATACACGATACCCTCCCGGTCCACGAGCGGACCGGCCATCAGGTCGCCGAGTGGACCGTAGATCGCGGTGCCTCCGGGGCAGAGCACATCCGGCCGATCCTCGAGGTCCGCGAGAATCTCGATGTCGTCGGGATAGTGACCCTTGGTGACGAACTGGTTGCAGCCGACCACGAAGCAGCGGCCCTCGAGGGCGATGTGGCGCAAGGTGGCCTGCCAGCGGTCGCGGGCGTCGGCCGTCGGCGCCAGATAAATCTCGACGCCCTTGCCGTACATCGCCATGCGGGCGAGGGGCATGTAGTTCTCCCAGCAGATCAATCCGCCCACGCGACCGAACGGCGTGTCGACGACGGGCAGCGTGCTCCCGTCCCCCTCGCCCCAGATGAGGCGCTCGGCCGCCGTCGGTTTCAGCTTGCGGTGCATGCCCGCCAGCACCCCCTCCGGGGTGAAATAGAGCAGGGTGCAGAACAGCGTGCCGCGGCTGTAGGTCGAGTCCCGCTCGATCACCCCGACCGCGAGGAAGACGCCGGCATCGGCGGCCGCCTTGGCCATGCGGTCCGTTTCCGGCCCGGGGACGGCAATCGCGGCGTCCCAGTAGCGGCCGAACGTCCGCCGGCCCGCGGGCGTGCGCCCGCCTACCGTGGTGCCGAAGGCGAGTCCCCACGGGTATCCGCCCACGAACGCCTCGGGAAAGACGACCAGACCGGTCTGCTCGCGCGCGACGACCTCGGTCACGGAACAGACGTGGTCGACGGCGGCGGCGGAATCGAAGGGGAAGCCGCGCGGTTGTACGGCGGCGATCCGGACCTGGGGTGCGAGAGTCATGCTGCGATCACGTGGCGCCGAGAGGCCGGTCGGCGGCAGCCACCGAGCCAGCGGCCGACAGCGACACTCTGGCAGTACCGCCGATTATCGGTGGTCTCCGGGGGTGATTCAAGCGTGCGGGGACGAGTTGTCGTGCACCGTGTGGTCCCACCCGGTTGGAGGCCGAACGGACCCTGGTCGATTCCCCTCACTCCTCGTGAAGGGCGAACAGCTCGCTGACGCTGTTGATGTAGAGCACGCCGTTGGCGGCGATGGGCGCCCCATAGACGGCGCCGTCGAGATTCATCTCGGCCAGAAGCTCCAGCTCCGGGCCCGCGCGCAGCACGGCCACGTCGCCGTCCTCGTCACCCAGGTAGACCTTGCCGTCCACCACCAGCGGCGAACCCCACACCGCCGCGAAGGTGTCGTGGACCCACACCTCCTCACCGGTCGTGACGTCGAGGCAGTGCAGAAAGCCACTGAAATCAGCGGCATACAGCAACCCGTCGTCAATCGCGACCGTCGACAGCGAGCGGCGGATCTGCTCGGTCCGCCACACGACGCCCGACTCGCTGATGTCGCCGCGTTGCGTCGCGTCGATGGCATGCAGCCGGCCGCCGCCCTCGCCGCTCTCCGGATCCTGGCCGTTGGCGACGAAGACCGTATCGTTCCACACCACCGGCGTGGCGATGACGTTGTTGCGGGTCCGGGGCCACTCGGCGTCGACCGGGTTGGTGTCGAACTCCCAGAGCAGCGCGCCCTCGGTGACGTCGTAGCCGCGCACCCAGCCGTCGCCCTGGCCGATGACCACCTGGACCACGCCGCCGATCGCGGCGACCGCCGGCGACGACCACTGGCCGTGCAGAATCCAGTCCCCGACCGGCGCGGCCCGCCAGACGAGGGCGCCCGTCCATCTGTTCAGCGCAATCAGATCCGGCGCCTCCGGCGAGGGCACGACGCCGTCCTCGTCCTGCCCGTTCGAGGTGTTGACGATCACCAGGTCGCCATACACGGCCGGGGCGCTGCTGGTCATGTTGTGAGGAAAGACATCGAGCTCGCCGATCATGTCGAAGGTCCAGATGACATCGGCATCGGTCTCGCCGCTGCGCACCTCGCCGGTGACCGGCCCGTCGTTCTCCGCGTCGAGGAATCCCTCGGTATCGAGCGCCACGACCTCGCCCCGGTTGCTGACGTAGTAGAGACGGTCGCCGTCGACGCTGGGCGAGGAACAGACGCCCTGGTACGGCCAGTCGTTCGCCTCGCCGCTGGCCAGCTTGTCGTGCACCATCTGCCAGAGAAACGCGCCATCCGCCTCACGGAACGCCATGAGGATGCCCTTGTCGCCGGCGACGCCGCGGTCGCGCGGTCGATCGTTGTTGGTGCCGACGAAGACCTTTCCGCCGGCCACGACCGGGTTGCCGTAGCTCATCGCGCCCAGTTCCGCGACCCACTTCACGTTCATGCCGGTGGCGGTATTCCACTCGGCCGGCACACCGGTTTCGTCCGACATCATGTTGCGCGCGAGCGTCCCGCCCCACATCGGCCAGTCCCCCGCGGCCAGCGGGCCGGCCGCGTACACGCCCACCGCCGCCAGCACGACCATGCACGCGGCGAACCGTCTCACGCCGCGTCCCTCATCCGGCTCGACCGGGTACCGTTCAGCATAGGGAGTAGTGTATCGCCGCCGGACCGCCGGGCGATCAGGCGCGGGGAGGCCGCCTGCCCCGCAGCGGCGGAGAGACGTGATAAAAGGACCCCATGTCACCCATGTCGCTGACGGCGCCGCACATTCCGATTGTGCCGTCCGCGCAATACCGGGGCCGTAGCGAGCTGGGATCCTCTTCTCCCGTTCTCGGGCGCCTGACCAGGAGGCATTCTTCGCATGCTGACATCATTCAGAACGTCCACCCCGGTCCCTCGCGTCTCACGTCCGATCGCAGCCTGGATCGTCATGCTGCTGCTGGCCGTTGCGCCTGTGTGGGCGCAGGACGAAATCGTCGTGGTCGGCGGCGCCGGGCGCCACTGCGGCGAGGACCCGGGCTGCATGAACCGGCTGCACCCCGCGATCCCGATGGCGGCCCGCGCGCGGCCGGGGCAGACCATCGTGTTCAAGGCGCGCAACGCGAGCGACTTCGACCTCGACCCGGCCAGCACGTATGACGACCCGCGGCAGGGCGACCCGCAGATCGGCACGGTGCACCCGCTGACCGGGCCGGTGCACATCGAGGGCGCCGAACCGGGCGACGTCCTGGCGGTGACGCTGCTCGACATCGCCCCGGGACCGTTCGGCTACACCTCGGTCAGCCCGATCGGGTTCGTGTCCGACCATGTGAGCGGGGCCTTTCGCGCGCTGTGGCGCCTCACCCGGACCGAGGCCGTGAGCGACGACATCCCCGGGGTGCGCGTGCCGAACGCGAGCTTTCCCGGCATCGTCACCGTGCTCCCGGGTCCGGAACAACTGGGAGAGATGCTGTCGCGCGAGTCCGAGCTGCGCGCGGCCGGCGGCGCCGGGTTCCCACCCCACGCCCTGCATGCATCACCGGCGGCGGTCTGCGGTCCGAGCGGGTCTGACGCGGATTCCTGTCTTCGCACGCTCCCGCCGCGCGAGCATGGCGGCAACCTGGACATCCGGTATCTGCAGGTCGGCGTGACGCTGTATCTGCCGTGCTACATCGAAGGCTGCGGGCTCGCCATCGGGGATCCGCACTTCGCGCAGGGCGACGGCGAGGTCTCGGGGACCGCGATCGAGATGGACGCCGACTTTACAGTGACCACGCGGCTCGTCGAGGAGGGGCCGGCGCTGACCCGCGGTCCGCACTTCGAGGGACCGGCGCGCGTGCTCGACATTCCGTCGCGCCGGTTCTATGCCACGACCGGGTTTCCGCTGAAGGCGGTGGGCGAAGTGCCTCCCGACATGCGTTATCTCGGCGCCTCGGAGCGGATCGCCGGCCTGCGGAACCTGTCGAAGGACGTCTCGCTGGCGGCGCGCAACGCCCTGCTCGAGATGATCGAGTACATCACCGCCACCTACGGACTGACACCCGAGCAGGCCTACGTCGTCGCCAGCGTCGCCGTCGACCTCCGCATCGGCCAACTCGTCGACGCCCCCAACGTCGGCGTGACCGCGCTCCTGCCTCTCGATATCTTCACGAACCGTTAAGGCGCCCGCGTCCGAAATCCGATCCTGGGTGTCCAAGCGGTCAATGACCAGACTGTACGGTGCCCTGCTGCCGATGCTCCTCATGCTCGCGGCCTGCGCGCCGGGCACGGCGGGGCGCTATGTCCTGCAGACGGTCGGCGGAGAACCACTGCCCCAG
This sequence comes from Vicinamibacterales bacterium, assembly GCA_965220695.1. Classification (GTDB taxonomy): domain Bacteria; phylum Acidobacteriota; class Vicinamibacteria; order Vicinamibacterales; family UBA8438; genus UBA9620. Next base: position 4,895,266 of record OZ244838.1, read on the forward strand.
CCCTGGCAGTCCGTGGTGAAACCCCGCGTTGCACCGATATCGGCGATGCGCCCGCTGAGTAAGCCGAGTAGGGGCAACCCTTGTGGTTGCCCTGTTCGGCCGCGTGAAACCGCATAATTCTGTAGGGGCAACCCTTGTGGTTGCCCTGTTCGTCAGCCGGAACTGCTGGCGATGGTCTTCCAGTGCGAGTCCGACGGCACCTGTACCCTGACGAACACCCTGATGAGCGAAAACGGTGAGGTTGCCGAGGTGGACGGCGCCGATTTCTCGGTGACACTCGTGAACCAGGGCGGCGCCAACGCCCCGACGATCACCGGCTCGGTCGCTGGCGGCACGCTGACGTTGTCCGCGCTGGACGGCGCCCCGCTCGTCTACACCCGGCAGTAGCCAACGCCGTACGGCGCGCGCGTTGAGGACATTCAACGTACAGACGCGTTGACCTGATCGGGTGCCCGGACGTCGATCACACAGACCGAGACCTTGCGCGCATCGGCCGGCGAGAGCATCTTTTCCAGGCGCGCCTTCAGCTCCGCTGCGTCAGCCGGGCGGGTGCCTGACGGCGGCGGTGGTGTGCGCTGACAACCGATGTCGCCGAACCAGAACACCAGGTAGACTCCGCACCCGTCCGTCGCCGGGTCTCGGGTGTACTTCGCGATCAATTGATTTCGCGCCGCGCTCCAGAGGTCCCGGTGCATGCTCTTCTTGATTTCCACCGGGATGTGGAAACTCCCGCATGCGATGCGGATGTCTGCCCGCGTGTCGTTGGCGTACTGCCCCTCGGGCTGGGCGTCGACACCCTGCGGCAGACGATCGCGCAGATCCGACAGCAGCGCATCCCGGCACGACTCCTCATGCTTCGGTGCACGGGGCCGGCCGTGGGAATCCTCGTTCCAGAACTGGCGCCAGTCGCCGGTGTTCCCGGTCCGGATTCGCAAGGCTATCTCGTCCAGCCGGTCTACGACGAGCGCCGCGAGATCGGCCGCGTTGGCCGGCGGACCGTCGTTGAGCGTGCGGCAGACCTGTTCGATGTCGGGATGGCGGAACGCGGCGTCGCGCCGGAGCACCCGCTGATGATCGCGCGCCCACAGCAGCGCTTCACGCCAGCGGGACAGCGCCGCCTCGGACGACAGCGCTTCCAACGCGGCGCCCGCATCTTCGGTTGGCGACTCGGCCAGGCGATGGATCATCTTTCCCACGCGGCGCGGTACGCTTCTCTCGAACGTTACCTTCGTGACCTCGCCGGTTGGCGGCGGGGGTGGCCCGAAAGAGCTTCCCATCAGGCGGACGAGCAACTGCAACGCCGGTGCTTCCAATCTATCGATGGGAAAAGCCCGGTCGTCACGATCATCGAAGAACGCGGCCAGATGACGGATGCGGCGCTCCCCGCTCGCGGCGAACTCCTCCACCAGTCGGAGGCATGTCTCCGGCGACATGACGAGGCCCGCTGCGAGCCAGCATGCGCGCTGGGCGACGTTCATGCTCGCCCGTGACAGCTTGCACTCGATCAAGCTCGTGAACGAGTCGCGGCCGGCATGTTGAAGCGCAGACCAAAGCAGGTATTTCAGGTCAGGGATCTGCCGCACCGCACAACGGATCGGAAAGGCGTGCAGCAACGGCAGGCTCGCGATTCGCGCCACATCCGCGTGGTCTTCACTGCATGCAAGCTCGTACAGACCCGACACGTGCTCCCGGCGATTCCGGATTTCCGGCTCGGCGGTTTGGACTAGCATGTCGGCCACCACCTCAGGATGCGAAGCAAGGATCTGCCCATACCATGCGGACTCGCCACTGCGTACACCCCGGTAGTGGAACGCGAGTGCGGTCCGCATCTGCCGGTCGGTGAGCTGGTACGGTTGGCTTGGCGCCATCCGTTCGAGTTCTGCGAGGCCGGCCAGAAACGGGAGCGCAAGGTAGGGCACCTGAACGATCCCCTCGACATTGGGAAGGTCGTCACGATGGACTGCGCCGCGGAGGCCGGCCAGCGCCGCCTTGATCAGAGCATCGTCGTTTCGAAAGAGGTTCCTGAGCCGCGCTGGCGGATCGCTGCCCTCGACGCCGAACACACGTCCGAAATACGCCTGCGCTATCTGATGAAGCAGTTGGGGCGCACACCGGTTCGCGCGCAGCGCGTCCTCATGTGAGCGGACGTAGTCGAGCCATTTCCGATGGCTTTGCTCTCTCTCGTCCTGACGGTGCTGTCTGTCGCGGGTACGCTCCAGGCGATTGGCGTGCGCCGCGTCGATAGGACAGACACTCACTTCCGACCACACGCGCTCCAGAATCGGATGTCCGCGCGTGCGTTCTATCAGGACTTCCAGCGACAGGCCGTCGTCGTTGGCGCGTTCGATCACGGCGCCCATGGAACGTAGAAGAAGGAACCTGGCAATTCGGCGGTCGGTTGCCGCCACGGACTGGTTCAGACACCAGAGACCGAAGTCCGGCGGAAGGGTTGCGCCGTAGAGACGGCGCCAGACTTCCGACGCGAGACTTTCGAATGAGTCGCCGCCGGTTTCGACGCAGCGCTGCAGGCCCTCGGCAAAGACCGCCTTCTGGAGCTCGCCATGTTGCTCCAGCCAGGAGCGAATATGCCGGACCGCGTCGCTGGCGCCTGAAGGTTCACTTGCGCGCGAGACCAGACCGACGCCGAGCCAGTCGTACAGGCGCTTCGTTTCCAGTCGGTCGCCGTGCGCCTCCAGGCCGCGAGACAGCAACTTCAGCGGCAGATCTTCCCACCAGAGGTGTTGCAACACGTGGCGCACGGCCTCGAACTGCGCCGCCAACGTATCGAGATGTTCGGCGACCTGTGCCTCCGAGCACCGATCGGTCACGTTCTGCCAGAACCAATAACATCTGCCCAGGAGTATCTGATTTGCCGGTATGGAGAGGTATTCCCACACTTCAGATGGACTCAGCGCGTCTGGATGGAGTTGCGCCAACAACGTCCCGAGCAGTTGGTCGTCCGGATCCGCGACTCGCCCGGCGCGGATGTCCGCCAGCAGCGTCTTGAGCTGGCTCGTTTTCTCGCTGTCGTTCGGACTGTTGTGAAGCAATGCATCAAGAGCGGTTGTCCTGACGTTCGGCCGCCATGTGTCGTCGCGTACGATTTCGAGCAGGACCTCCGCCAGACCCGGCAAGATCGATCCCTGACGCAGGATGCCCATGACGAAACCAGCGAACAACTGATGTTCCTTTTCCCGGCTGGAATCAGTCAGGATTTCCCTGAGCACCGGTTCCATGGCGGGCGTTGCGATGGACTCGAAGGCCGCGGCTGTCCGAGACACCGGATAGAGCCGGGACGCCTCGCGCTTCAGGGATGCCAACAGCGCGTGTTTCTCTTCGTTCGAGAATCGACTGACGTCGCCGTAGAGCCCCACGCCGATGGGGTCCCGTTCGATGAGTTCGTTCCGGGCGATTCCGGAATGTGCCGCGAGCCAGGCGGACAGCCCCCTGAACTCCGTTACCACGCTGCCGTCCTCGCCCGCGATCAGGGCGAGGATTCGGCGGGCAGGCAGGCCGCGCCCGGTTTCCCGGCCGGTTCGTCTCGGTCCGTCGATGATCCGAGCGAGAAATCGGGCCGCAAGGAACTCGGCGACGTGGCGGTGCACCGGGCTGAAACGGCTCTCGGACCGGGCGCTGAACAACATCGTCGCAAGCGCGCCGCGAAACAGTGCCGGCCGGCGCTCGTCCCGATGACGACCGGCGTCAGGCGCGTCCCGCTCCCGGTCGCATGTGTCGAGCGTCGGAAAGTCATCGCAATCGTCGCTCGGGGTCAGAGAGTATCCGGCACCGCCGGCGAGAATTTGAATTGCGCACAGGCGGCCCGCGACGTGCAGGAGATCCTTCTGGTTCCACGGTCCTCCAACAGCCATCATTCCGGCGGTCGACCGCGCCGCGGCCTTGTGAGCATCGTTGTGTTCCTGAGCCATCTGCGCGCACGCGCGCTCGAACGTCTCCATACGGCTCTCGGGCCAGGTTCCACCGCGAGCGACGACGCGGGCCAGCAGCTTCAGACTCTGCGGGTTCACGAGAAGCCCGTCGACTTCCCGCGCTCGGGCTTCTGCAACGAATTTCGCGGCGTCGTCGATGCCGAGGTGGCCAGCAAGGATCCGAAGGACGTCGGTCTCCGTCAGTGGATCGAGACGCAGCACGGTCACGCTGCCGTCCGGAGAAACAGCAGCCAGTTTCGTCCGATCGTTCGCCCCGAGCCAGTCCGCCTCGCGGCACGACAGACGGAAGCGAGGCTTTCCAAGCGCGTCGAGACGGCCGCGGATCTCGTCGAGCGGTGTGCGCGCGTCGCGTGAGCCGGCGCGAATCTCGTCGAGCCCGTCGATGAAGAGCGTCTTTCCGCGCCATTCGGGACGGCTGTTGAGATCCAGGGTTCGGAAGTTGCGCGCTTCTATCAGTTGGACATCTTCCCCGAACTCTTCGCATTCGCTCTCGAACGAGGTGGACTTCCCGGCCCCGGGATCGCCGAGCAGCACGTACGCCGGAACCGGACGGAACGACTCCAGAGGCCCGGACACTTCTCGGTTCTGTTCCGTGCCAAGGCCCTGGTCCATACGCCGGCCCTGGTCAGGAGGCACGTCCGGGATCTCGGTGCACGTGCGGGAAACCGGAGGGATGATGCAGCTCATGCGTCCTCGAACCAATGGCTGGCGGGCATTGTCAGGAACTCGTCGAGCGGAACGCCGCCCGAGCCGACGAGCAGCGAGCGCTGGGGCCGGAAACGCCGAGTGAACGCGTCCATGCCGCTCAAGGCCGGGCGCCGCCGTCCGCTCTTGACCTCGACGGCGACGAGTCGGGGGCCGCGTTGCAGGACGAAGTCGATTTCGTGCGGACTCTCTCGCCAGTAATGCAGATGGAGGTCCGACGTCCCGGTATTGAACAGGTGCGCGCCGACCGCGCTCTCGACGATCCTCCCCCAGAACGTGCGGTCCGCCTTTGCCTCCTCGAAGGCGTATCCGGACCCGGCGGTCATGAGGGCGGTGTTGAGTACGTTGAGCTTCGGACTCGAACCGCGCCGCCGGTGCGGGCGGCCCGCATACTTCGGCAACCCGGCGAGCAGGCCGGCGGCCGCGAGCAGGTCGAGGTAACGTGCCAGGGTCGTCGTATTGCCGGCGTCCTGAAGCTGTCCCAGCATCTTGTTGTACGACAGGATCTGCCCGGAGCAGGCGGCGCCCAGTTCGAACAGCCGCTTCAGCAGCGCCGGTTTGTCAACGCGGGTCATTGCGAGCAGGTCCCGCTCGATGTTCGGCTCGACGAGCGCGTGGAGGATGTAGTCGCGCCACTGCGCCTGATCGCCAACCAGCGCGGCGGCGCCCGGGTAACCGCCGAAGAAAAGATAGGCAGGCAGGTCGATGCCGAACGCTTCGGCCATTTCCGGGAACGACCAATGCGTGACGCCGACGGGCTCGAAGCGGCCGGCGAGGCTCTCGCTCAGTCCCGATTGCATGAGCAACGGGGCGGACCCCAGAATGACCACGTGTAGCGGACACTCCCCGGCCCGGTCGGCGTCCCACAAGCCCTTGACGGTCTCCGACCAGTGGGGAATCTTCTGAATCTCGTCGAATACCAGCACGAAGCCGCGCGGAGATCGATCTGCCTCACGCCGGGCGCCCTCCCAGCGCCGCACGAGCCAATTCGTGTCCCGCACACCGGGCGCCGGAACCGTCTCATCCGGGAACGCCGCTGGCGGAACGCGGAGCGTGGGCGTGTCCGGTTCGTCGACCGCCAGGTAGTGGCTTCCCCGCTCGGTCCGGCGGAGCGCTTGACGCACGATGGTGGTTTTCCCCGTCTGGCGGGGCCCGAAAATGGCGACAATCCGGCGGGGCTCTTCGGCCAGACGGCGGATCAGGGTCGCGACCTGCGGGCGTTGAAAGGGGCGCACGGAACGATTGTATGCTCTTGAGTAAATTCACTCAATAATTGAATCGCGACCCCACCGCGGGAATTGCCTTTTCCAACGTCCCTCCGAATAATTCACGATAACGAATCACGAGAATTGATCGACTCCACGTACAGAATTTCAAGTGCTTCGAGGATCGGACGCTGGATCTCGACCCCCGGTTCACCCTGATTGCGGGCGACAACGGCGCCGGGAAAACGACGGTGCTGGACGCACCCGCGTCCGAAATCCAATCCTGGGTGTCCAAGCGGTCAATTCGTCTACACCCGGCAGTAGCCAACGCCGGTCGAATGCAGCGGGGCTTTCACCACGGGCTGCTAGCCGAAGCTCGCCCGGATGCCGAGGAACACGCGCCGCGGCGGGGTGAACCTGATGCCGTCGCCGAACTCGTTGCCGCCCGCGCCGGCCACCAGGTCCTGCGTACGGATGGCGTCCTGGTTGTCGAACAGGTTGAAGATGTCGGCGAACAGCTCCAGCCGGTAGCCGCGACCCCCGTAGTTGTAGAGCAGTCGCTGCCGGAACATGAACTCGACGCCCTGGTAGTCCCGCTTCGCCGCCGGCGAGGGTCGCGATGACGAAGTTCGATGCCGCGAAGCGGTCGTAGCCGAAGTAGTCCAGACCGAGGAAGAGCGAATCGGGGTGATCGACCGGTCCCGGGTAGATGGTCGAGCCATCGGGGCGGAAGGCGTAGAGCGCCATGTCGTAGTCTTCGATGATGTCGCGCGTCCGCCGCTTCGTATACAGCGCCATGACGCCGCGGCCCTCGCCGAGGTCGGTCTCGTAGCTCACCTGCACATCGTCGGTCCACGGCGTCTTCGTGGTCGGCGCGAACAGCGCATCGGCCTGCTGGGGTCCGCCCCGCACGCGGAAGGTCACCCACTGATCGTTCCCATATACCTGCTCTTCGCGGATCGAACCGCTGAGGGTCCCGGCGAAATTGGTCAGGTTGTTCCGGATCGGGTCGTGGTACTTGCCGTAGAACGCGCTGATCCGCTGCTGGCCGTTGCCCCCCGGGTCGTACGACACGCTCAGACGCGGCGCAACGGTCCAATCGAAGGTGAAGATGTTCATGCCGTCGGTCGCGATGTGCTCGAACCGTTCGGTGCGGACCCCGAGGTTGAACGACAGGCGGTCGGTGACGTTGAACGTATCCTGCACGAAGGCGCTCAGACCGTTGGAACGGGTCTCCTGCACGCCCAGCGCGGACTGGAAGAGCCGGTAGTAGTTGACCGCGCCGTGCGGGTTCGCGGCCGTGCTGGCGTATACGAGGCGGTCGGCGCCCACGACCCGCGGGCATTGGACTGGTCCTGGGTCTGCTCGACGGTACGGATCACGTCGACCCCGTCGAGGGCGACGACGGCGTCCGAGCGCGCCAGGCGGCGATAGCTGCCGAAGAATCACGCCTCGTTCGGGACGATCGGTCCCCCGCCGGTGAGCGCCGTGTCGAATCGCGAGAACTCCTGGTCGGAGGCATTCCGGTTTTCGGCGACCAGGCCGTCGTTCTGAAAGAAGTAGTTGACCGAGCCCGTGTACTGGTCGGTGCCCGACTTGGTGACGACGCTCGACAGCAACCCGGGCGCCCCGACGTACTCGGCCGGGATGCCGCCGGTCAGCACCTGCTGTTCCTGGATGATCTCGGTGTTGAGGTTGGCGCCGAACGTGCCGGTCACGCCGTCGGTGACGTTGATGCCATCGACGTAGTAGAAGTTGTCCCGCGAGACCCCCGAGTCGCCGAGCAGGTCCCGATAGTTGAGACCCGACTTGGAGGCGGGGTTCCCGGGCGACTCCGGGTCGTCGGGAAACACGCCGGGCACCAGTTGCAGATAGCTCTGGTAGCTCCGTCCCGTGGGGACTGCCTCGGTCAGGTCGAGGGTGATGTCCTCGGCCACGACCGCGCTCGTCACGTCGACCACCGGCGCCGCCGCGGTCACCATCACGGTCTCGGTCACGCTGCCGACCGTCAGGCTGGCCTCGGTCGACGCCGTCTGGCCGGCACGGACCAGGACGTCGGTCTGGCGCCTCGTCCGGAAGCCTTGCAGCTCGACGGTCACGACGTACCGGGCGGAGGGATTCGGGGCCCGCAGCTCCGCCAGTCCCTGGACGTCGGTGACCGCGATGCGCGTGGTCGCGGCGTCCTCCGCGGCGGCGGTGACCATGGCGCCCGGAATCGTCAGACCGGCCTCATCGGTGACGACGACACGTATGTTCTCGGTGGTGGTGACCTGCGCCCCGGCGGGCCCGGGCGCGATCACGAGCAGCAGCGCGAGCAGTGTCGGTACGTAGCGTATCGGTATGAGTCAGTCCTCAAGGACGGCCGCAATTCCAGCGAATCCTAACCTGCCGTCACGGGCCCAATCAACGCGCGGTCCCAGGGCGCTTGCGGAGTCCCGCGCAGAACGGCGGGGTGGTGGCCGCGTGCGGCGGTCGCAACGGCAGGCGGTCGCGACCGAGTCCGAGACTGTCTTGGCCCGGTATGATGGTTCGCACACGGTTCAGACGGCGAGTCTTGTTCGATTCGCCGGTCGCCAACTGGTAAAAGGCCGGCCTCGTGGCCCCGGACGCCGAGGACATCACGGCGCGGTTCGCGCTGCGCGACGGCCTGTTGACGAGAACGGCGGCCGATCCGTAGAACGTCGGCAAGGGGTTCGGCCGATGCGGCCGACCCAGTATGGAAAGGACCATCCCGTGACCGGAAGCGCCCGATTGAGGATCGAGTTGCAGGGAATGGACGATCGCGTGATCCGTTCCATCGAGGTGCCGCTGTCCACACGTCTCGACGCGCTGCACCTTGTCTTTCAGGCCGCCATGGGCTGGGAGAACTACCACCTGTACGAGTTCCAGATCGGACGCTCCGTCAGGTACGGCATTCCCGATCCTGGATGGCCGGACGCAGATCTCCGCTCTGTGAAGAAAGCGACTCTGTCGCACCTGCTCGTTCATGCGAAGCAAGGCGAAACCATCCACTATATCTATGACTTCGGTGACGAATGGCTGCACACGGTGAGGTTGGAGGCAGTTGGCGATGCCGATCCGGACGTGACGTACCCGCGGCTGCTCGCGGCCGAAGGCCGGTGCCCGCCCGAAGACTGCGGCGGCGCCGGGGGGTACGCTCACTACCTGGACGCCATCTCCAATCCCGATCATGAAGACCATCAGGAGATGATCGACTGGGGCGGGCCGGGCTTCGATCCAAAGAGTGTGGACGAAGACGCCATCCGGAACGCCTTCGCCCTGCTCGGCGCACCGAAGCGCGGGCGCCGGAAAGCCGGGGCCGGGAAGAAGAAGAAGACCGGGCGGGGAATTTCATGAGAGTTCCAGCCACGATCGACGCCGCGAAGTTCAGGGCTCGGTGCCTCGCCATCCTGGATGATCTCGCCCCCGAAGGGATCGTGATCACCAAGCACGGGCGGCCTGTCGCGCGCCTGCTGCTGAGTCCGGTACCGCCGTCCGCGCTGATCGGATCTTTGCGCGACGAGATTTTCGTCCACGGTGACACCTTCTCGACCGGACTCCGGTGAAGCGCCGATCATCCTCCACTGCGTGCCGCTGGCAACGCGGAATCGGCGCATCCGCCGATCGATGATAGTGTCGCTCGCGAATAGCGAGGTTGGCAGTCCCAGAGCGACCGGATAGCGGTCGGAGCCAAAGATGGAAACCATCAACGTAGACAATTGGGAACAGTTTGAGGACCGGTTACGCGAACTCCAAGAACAGTATTCCAAACGTGGATCCTTGCTGTTTCGTGGGCTTGACGATCATCGCTTTACGCTGTCTACGACCCTTGAGCGGCAAGGCCAACAAGGAATGTCATTCTTGCAGTACTACCGGCTGATATCCGTGGTGAAGCCACAAATCGAAAGCGTATTTGTTTAGCGGGGTGGTTTCTTGATGCGCGAGATCCAATATTTTGGACTTGTACTTTTCTAGAGGATCTGGCATAACTGTGGGATGCCACGGCAACGTCCCCGGACGGAACAGGATCCCCGCGATAGCCGCATTGAGGAACAAGAGCGAGAGATCGCACGGCTGCGGGAGGAGTTGACGCGGGTCGAGGGCGACCGGGATCAGTGGAAGCGCGACCGGGATCGGTGGAAGCGCCGCAGTGAACACCTCAAGCAGCAACTCGACGCGGCGCGGCGGGCAGGATTCCGGCAGGCCGCGCCCTTCGCCAAGGACCGGCCCCAAGGTCGCGGCGGGCGACCCGGCCGGCGCGCTGGTGCGCACTACGGCCGGCAGGCGTGCCGCCCGCGTCCGGCGCAGGTTGACGAGACCTGCCGAGCACCGGCGCCTGCCGCGTGTCCGGACTGCGGCGGCGCCGTTGAGTTGTCCCGCGTGGCGACGCAATATCAGGAAGATCTCCCGGTGGTGCGCCCCATCGTGCGGCGCTTCGACATCGAGGTCGGCCACTGCTCGCAGTGTCGGCGTCGCGTCCAGGGCCGCCATCGGCTGCAAAGCTCCGACGCGCTGGGAGCGGCCGGCGTGCAACTGGGTCCCGAAGTCGTCGCGCTGGTCGTGCGGATGCACACGCACCTGGGCGTGCCGCTGGCGAAGGTCGCGCACCTGCTCCGGACCCAGTTCGGCCTGACCGTCACACCGGGAGGCCTCGCGCAGGTGCTGCATCGCACGGCTCGCCAAGCCGCGCCGACCTACACCGCACTGTGCCAGCAGGTGCGGGAATCTCCCGTGGTCACGCCGGATGAAACCGGCTGGCGCGTCGGCGCCATGCGCCACTGGCTGTGGGTCTTCGCCACGCCCCAGACGACGGTCTACGCGATTCGCGCCGGCCGCGGGTTCGACGACGCCGCAACGGTCCTGGGAACCGACTACGACGGCGTGCTCGTGCGCGACGGGTGGGCGCCGTATCGCCGCTTCACCCACGCGCTGCACCAGACCTGTCTGTCTCACCTGATGCGGCGAGCGCGGCAACTCCGAACCGATCATCCGCGCAGCCCGTGGGCCGCCCGGGTGCAAGCCGTCCTGCAGGCCGCTCTCAAGCTGCGCGACCGCCGCGACGCCGGGCTTCTGAGCGACCACGGCCTGGCAACCGCTCGCGGTCGACTGCTCGCCCAACTCGGTCGGCTGATCGACAAAGCGCCGACGCTGGACGCCGCCGACCGCTTCGCCGCCCATCTGGACCGCGAATTCCCCGCCGCGTTCACCTTCCTGTGGGACCCGTCGGTCGACGCCACCAACTGGCGCGCCGAACAGGCCATCCGTCCCGCCGTGGTCACCCGCAAAGTCTGTGGCGGTAATCGTACCCGTCGCGGCGCCGACACCCAGCAGGTGCTCGCCAGCGTCGTGCGCACCGCCTACCAGCGTCAACTCGACCTCGCCCCGCTGATCATCACGATGCTTCGCTCTCCCAGCCCCGTCGTTCCCGACACGCTCCAACGGTCGCCCCCGTAATTCAACGCGCGCTCGTTCCGATCCGAAACCACGTCAGTAGAACACGCCGCTGTCAGTATGCCTCCGCGTGGCTGTTGAGGAAGAACTCGGCACCTACCTCCGCGCTCGTAGAATCACCCCGGTAAACAAAGACTCGAAAGCTTCGTTGGGACCAAGTGGGACGTACGCACGTACCCAGAATATCGAGAATGGCTTGACCCAATAGAACACGGTATCGAACTGTTCACAGAGATTCAAGCGTATGGCTACATGGTGTATCTGCGGCACCATGGATTTCCGTCGCCACTTCTTGACTGGACGGCATCGCCATACGTTGCAGCCTATTTTGCGTTTCGAGGAAGCACTGAATGTCAGCGACAAGAGGATCACGAAAAGTGGGTGACGATTTGTGTGTATTGCAAGAGTCCAAACAGTTCGACGAGTGGGTCACCCGTTAGACCGGAGATTTATGACCTCGGTCCGGACGTTCGGACTCATCGAAGGCATTTCCTGCAACAGAGCCGGTATACAGTCTGCATCGTTCGCAGTCAGAACAGTGCTTCAGACTATACATGGCACTATGCCCCACATGAAGAGGTGTTCGCTCGGCAGAATTCCCGCCAGGACCTTCTGTGGAAGTATCGTATTCCGGCAACAGAACGGCGCAAGGTTCAAGAATTACTTGACCGCTACAATTTGAATGCGTTCTCGTTGTTTGGCTCTGAGGAAAGCCTGATGGAAACGACGGCATTGCGGGAATTGCATCTTCGATAAACGAAACTCTGAATACGGACGTAGCGGAAGGCGGTGCGTGTCCAACCTCGGGGAGGAACTCGCGCAACTCGAGCGTGACCGCCTTGCACTGATCGAGAGAAAGAGGAAAGAACGTGATCAGAATACGAGCTGAAGAGAGTGAAGCCACGTACTACCTGGACCCCTATCCGCACTGGGATGGGGATGAGGCCATGTCCGAACGTGGTGAATCTCTCCGTGCCCACGTAGACGACGAGGTTGTAGCTCGTGGAATGAAGCCTGATGCACGAGACAGGTCCCGACAGCTTCACAAAGCATTCTTGGCCGCGCTCGAGCTGTCTGACATAGAAGTCGTGGAAGAGACGGAGCCTGAACTGGATCCGCCGTATGATCCCATGATCGTAAGGTGACACCCCCGCAGACGCGGGATGGTGGCCGCTACATGTCCCGAGTGGCGTCCTCGCGGAGCGGAGTGGCGGCGTCGCGGATGCGGGCGTCGCGCGCTTCGATCAGGCTCTTGAGTTCGCGCCCAAGCTGCTGCGGATCCCGGCTGACGACGAAGTCCCACTCCCCGAGCTGTCTCCAGTTGTTCACGGCGTGGACCCATCGATGGGCCGCCTGATGCTTCGCGTCAGCGTCGGCGTCTGGGGCACCCTTGATTTCGAGGACAACGTGGACGCCGGTGCGCAGGCGGACGATAAAGTCGGGCTCGTAGGCCCGCGGCTCGCCGTACAGTTCGTACGGGATGGTGAACTCCAGGCGGTAGTTTCGCGCGTAGCACTCGACGACGCCATCCTGCGCCAGCGTCTCGATCTGGAACATCGCCGCCTGCTCCCAGCTTGTGGTGTGACAGGCGACGTAATTCAGATGGCTTGCCGCAGTCGGCTGGACCGGCCGCACGGTCTTGAAGTGGACGCTGGCGGTGCTGGCGATCGGCCGGTACCGGTTCAAGCGCGGCAGAACCGGCGCCTCGCCCTGCGTGGCGTCCGGCGTGATCGCGTCGAGCAGGCGGCTGACGATCTGCTCGGCGTAGATCTGCAGCCCGACTTCGCAGGGGTGCAGTCCGCAAAGGTCGACGTGGCCGCGAATGTACGCCTGCACGATTTCGAGAACCTGGGGAAACAGCGCCGTGCGGCTGCCGCGCCGTGAACCCGTATGCCCGTTGGCGCCGCCGTTGCCGGTCGGGGGCGGGTGACTGGCGCTGGCCCGGGCGGGCGATGGCTTCGGGTCGGCCGCGTGTGTGGCGTCGGTCAGCCGGTTCACGATCTGGCGGGCGATTTCGAACGCAATTGCCTGCGGATGCGTGGACTCGTAGAACGATTGCCGATCGACGGTCTCGAACCCGAATCCACCGTGCGTGCTCGGGTGGCCAATCTGGTGTCCGACCTGCGGCCGAATGAAGGCCGCGGTGGGCGTGTGCCACGGATCGAGTTTCAGCGGCTCCACGGCACCCGTGTCGCAGGCGACGCGATTGTGCGTCAGGCGCACGACGTAGCCTTCGACCACTGGAAACCGGATCTCGAACGCGCGCCGCTCGGGGAGGGCGATCACTTCGTGTTTCGGCGGCTCGTCGGGAGGTGGCCCAGCTTTCGGCTGGCGTCCCTTGAACGGGATCAGCGAGAACGGGACGCCGAAAATATCGACATACTCCGGCGTCAGACGGCCGGTCTCCGGATCGGGCACATAGTCCATGCGGCGCAGACCGCGGCCGACCACCTGCTCGCAGAGCAACTGACTGTGAAAGGCGCGCAGGCCGAGGATGTGCGTCACGTTGTTGGCGTCCCACCCTTCGCTCAGCATGTTCACGCTGACGACGCAGCGGACGTTCGCTCCAGGCTCGCCGGGGCGGCCGACGGTGGAAACGATTCGGCGGAGCTCCTCGGCCGCTTCCTTCCGGGTCGCCGTCGGGTCGTCGCTTTCGGCCGCCTCCAGCAGCTTGGAGTCGATGCGCAGCGTGACCGTGGCGCCGTCCTGGTTCCACAGTTCATCAAAGCCGGTGAGCCCCGAGCCGTAGTGTTTCGTCTGTTTCGGCCGTTTTCGTGACGCCGGGGCGTCCGCGCTGTCGTCCGGTTTGCCTGCCGGGTCCGCCTCGACGAGCTTCTCGCCCGAGATCATGCGGTGCAGGTGCGTGGCGACGTCGGTGTTGTCGCAGACGACGATCAGCACTGGCGGCGTTCTGTCCTGGCCGGGGGCGGCATCCCGCACCTGCTCGAACTTCTCCTTCCATTCCCCAGCCAGCGCGATGAGTGCGTCTTCGGCCTTGCGGTAGACCACCTCCGGCTTCGGCCGGCCGCCGGTCAACCGCTCGCCGGCGCGCAGGTCCCGCGTGATGTGCTGCCAGAGCTTGAAGTACTTCGGGTCGGGGCGCCCGGTGTTGTCGATGGCCGGCAGACGCGGAATCTTCGTGATCCCGCTTTCGATAGCGTCGACCAGACTGAAGTCGCTGACGATCCAGGGAAACGGCGATCCCTCGGGGTAACCGCTGCCCTGGATGTAGAACGGCGTGGCGGACAGGTCGATGCACAACTCGATGCCGCAGGCTGAGTTGATCGTGTCGAGTCCGTCGACCCAGACAGTCGCCTCCCGCCGATCCGCCTTTTCGTCCGCCGAGAGCCGGACGTCGTCCCCGACCGGCGCCGGCCGGTACGCATGGTGCCCCTCGTCGTTCAGGACCAGCAGCGGCTCGTCGTCCCACAGGTCGCCCAGGCGGTTGCGCGCGAACGCCTCGGGCGTTTCCTTGCCGAGACGGCTCACCGTCACCTTGCCGACAGTTACTTCCTCGGGCTCCGGGCCGAGCCGATGCCAGTTGGTCACCAGCACCTTGCCCTTGGCCAGCTCCGGCCGGAGCGGCGACGGCACGATGTCGAACGCCTCGTAGTAGTTGTGCGGGTCGCCCGGACGCAGCACCCGGAGACGTTCCTTGATGGTCAGGTTGGGGCAGACCACGAGCACGCGGCGCGGGTAGCGCGGGTCCCCAGGCTTCGTCCCGCGGTTGCAGACCGCCCAGGCGATCAGCATCGCCATCACCACTGTCTTGCCGCTGCCGGTCGCCATCTTGCACGCGTAGCGCGGGATCGGCTTCCCGCCCTCCCGTTCCGGTATGTCCACCAGCTTGGGCGGCTGCGCCACTTTCGCCATCCAGGTTTCGGGCCGCGGGTTGATGCCCCTGCCCAGCAGCTCGAATTCCTGAAGCCCGAGTTGCGGCTTCCAGCGCGGCGTCCGCCCGCGGGCCAGCAGTTCGCGGAGGTAGATGATCGTTTCGACCGCTTCGACCTGACAGAAGAACAGGCGCCGGGACCGGTCGGCCCGCCACCAGTGGCGGAGGAGCCGCTTCGTCGTCTCGGCCGCGCCTTGCCAGCGCGATTCGCGCCAGCGTCGCACATCGGCGCGCAAAGCGTTGACGAGCGGCAGGTCGTCCCGCTCCTCCTCGGCCAGCAGCGAGATCTGCGCGCTGCCGGTCCGTTCGTTCTTGAACCAGTAGCTCGCGTCCCGACGACCTGGCGCCTTGGACGGGATACCGGTGCGGGTGTCGTAGACCCAGTGCCGGTCCGGCACGGCGTACGGAGAGCAGAGGATCGGGTCCTCGACCGGCTGGATGGGCATCTGGTCGTCTGGACGACTCATCGATGCTCCAGTTCGACAACCCGGGCAGCGATTGCTGACACGCTGTACGGCAGGGAGCAGAAGATGATCAGCATGTCTCTGGAAGAGCACAAGAGCCTTCTCGATGGCTCACGTCCACTGGTGTATCCCGGCAGGTCACCCATTCTCCGCCCGCTCGCGTACGACCGCCGCCCGTACCGCCCCGTGCGGGTCAACCGGCCGCGGCAAATCCCAGAAATCCGCGGGCAGTGGCTTCTGACCGCGCTTGAGCAGACCCTGGGCCTCCAGATCTCTCACATGCTCAGCTACGGACGCAGGGCTTTCGAGAGGAAGCAAACGCGCAATCGGACGACCATGCTCGGTAATGATCACTTCTTCGCCGGCCTTGACTTGACGCAGATAAGCGCTCAACGAGATCTTGAACTGTGACACGGTCGTCGTCTGCATCGTTCGTCCTTTCGAGTCACATCGTGAGAACACAGTAGTCAATACTCCGTTGGCGAGCAAGCCGCTATTCCGCGCAACTCCTTAACCGGAGCGAGTGCCACCGCGGTAGGGACGAGGTCGATCGTTGGGCGACCCTGGCACCGCGAACGCCGGATTTCCAGTCGCTCAAGCTGAGGCAGGGTTCCGCAGCACACGCAGACCCTCGTTCCCGCACGGATTGACCGGCCGCCGGCTGGCGGCCGGTCAGCGGTTCTGGAGGCATGCCGCGATCCGGTCGCGCAAGTGCTCGATCTCCGGGCAGAGTTGGAACAGAAGCGGAAGATTTCGCAAAGACTCGTCAATCATCAGGCCTCTGCCTCCACCCGGCTGGCGTGGATCGCCGTGCGCCACAAGAAGTGGTCCGAAAACCTCTTCTTTCATACGTGTGTGCGTTCGGGCGTCCGCCCAGGTACCTTCGAGATCGTGGCGGAACGCGGCGCAAGCGTAGATCTCCACCTCCGGCTGCGCCGGACAACAGAGTAACGAGATCCCCTTGGCCTGGAGATCGGCTTCCAGACGTTGCATGGCGTCGGCGCTCGCAAGGTCGGCGTCGGGGAAGAATAGCCAGAGGTCAAGAAACCTGTAGCGATCGAGATCGTGACGAATGGCTTGCAATGCCTGAACGTAGCCGCTGAGCTTCGGGTTGGTCAGCGGAATGACTTTGGCATGTGGCTTGCCTGCATCTGCCAGTAGGGCGCGAGTCAGAGGTTTCAGTATGTACCCGTTGTACGTGGGATCTTCCGCGATCACGAGTATCTTGACACTCACAGCGACGCTTCCAGCCAACCTTCCGCGAACAGGTCGGAGACGTCCTGTTCCTTGACGACGTCCAAGAAATGGGGCACCTCGGTCAACGGGAGGATTGTCGATTCGCCGGTCGATTCGTCCCGCTTGCAGAAGAACGTCGTCTCGTAATCCGCCTCCCGGAGCCATGTGAGCACGACTGGTGAATGCGTGGTGGCCATGATCTGTGTGTTGCTGTACCAGCCTTGATCCCGTAGCAATTCGACGAGCAGACGCAGGCGGCTGGCGTGAATTCCGTTCTCGATTTCCTCGATCGTCATCATGCCTGGCATGTCCGGCTGAAAGAACGCGGCGGCAATCGCCGCGAAACGCAACGTGCCGTCACTCAGGACTGGCGCAGCAAATTCCCTGCCACCCTCGCGCAGCATAAACAGTGGCTCGCCGACTGCCCCGCGCAGAATGCCGACGTCGTCCACCTCTTCGGGACGAAGTTGACGGAGCCATGAAAGGTAGGCATCCTTTACCTTGTCATCCAGACAGAGCGCGTGGATGAGCGCCGCGAAATTCTCGCCGTGATCGCCCATACGTTGAACATGGTGAGCCTGCGAATAGTCTCGCAGCAGCGCTGGTGTGGGATCTACGCACTGCGTGTTCGCCAATAGCGCGGCCACTTCGCCTGCAGACGTGACGTCCCTTGCGATTTGTTCCGTCACCTCGTCGGCAGACATGATCTGCCGGATCAGAGACTGGAAATCCGCCTGTCCGACGAAGTTGCCGCGGGCAAACTGTCGGAGCACCGGCCGCGCACGCTCGAATCTCAATTCAAGCGGATGTCCTGGCCTTTCAGGCAAGTAACGTACACAAAGATCCAGATCGCTTGATGGAGCGTTGGTGGCCGAGTCAGAGTCGTAAATGATGGCCGAATCAACTTTGAGACGCTCACGGGTCACCTGTCCGTCTGCTGGCGAGAAAGCGATCAGGAATTCCCATTCAAACATTGGAAGATTCCCGTGAGTCCAGCCATGCGCCTCGATGGTCACCTCGCCGTTTCCGTCGGATCCGGCAAAGCACGCGCTGGAACTTCCGCCGCGAATGCCGTCCCAAACCGCGCTGGTCGCGCTCTTCGGCTTGCCGTCCAGAATCTCCCCGATTGTAAAACGGTTGCCGATCCCCTGCAGCACGCGAAGCGCATCGAGAAAGTTCGACTTCCCGCTGGCGTTTGCGCCTATGAACAGATTCATCGAGCGTGGCGATAGATCGACCCGGCGCAGGCTCTTGAAGTTCTCGATGATGATACGGCGGAGAATCATGTCCACGTCCCCTCGGTCAACACCCGCAAACCCTCGTTGCCGCGCGGGTCGATCACCTTGATGGCCACTTTCCACGTCTCACCCGCCGCCAGCCGGGCTGGCCGCGGGAAGGGGAGGCTCCGGTAGCCGCTCAGTGCGTCGAATGCACCGGGGTCGACGGTTCCCTGGCTGCCGAGCGCTTTCGCCAGTTTGTCCCACTTCTTCTTGTCGGGAAAGAACGCCTGGCAGATACAGAACGTCCGGCCGTCGTAGTCGGTGTCGAGGAACCAGGCGGCGATGCGCGTCTTGTCGGTGGGGAAGAGCGCGTTGCTGACCGGGTCGTAGACGTCCATGCCTTCGACCTCGACGACGTAGTCGCCGTCGTGTTGCGGCGCGTGAAGGCGCGCGCGAGGTGCGCTGAAGACGGTGAAGAGCTGGCTGCCGGGCTGGGTCTTGAGCAGGTCGGCCATCGCGACATCCGGCCGGATCAGCGCCATGTGCAGGCGCAACCTGGGATGCGGCGCGTCCTCGATCGACTCCTGCGCCGCGGCGTCGAAACCGAACCCGGCGAACACGACGTCGTCGTACCCCTGCCGATTGGCGTCGCGCACCGTGTTTTCGACCTGCCTGGCGGCGACGTTACCCACCTCCGGTCCGATGCTGACCGCAACTCGCCGGTCGGGGCCATTTCCGTTCAGCCAATTGCCCTCGGCGTGGATGAGCGCCGCGCCGATCACCGGATCGAGCCGCCGGAACTTCATGGTCTTGTTGTCGGGGAAATCGACGCCGCTCGCTTTCAGCAGCCGGATGATCTTGTCGAGATGTGCCTCGGCGTTGGCTACTGCCAGATCCGCGGCGTCCTCCGGCGCAAACGTATCCAACTCGTCCGGAGCGCCGCCGATGGGGGAATCCGGTCCCTCCTCCATGGCGATCACACCCTCCATGGTGAACGGCCCGGCGACTCGAACCGTTCCCTTGACGGCCGCCGGCTTGTCGACCAACTCCTCGGTTTCGGCGTTCGCAGCGATGCAGGAGTTCACCTCGTCCATCTTCGCCCGCCACGCGGCGCGATAGGTGGTCAGTGCCTCCTTCAGAGGTTTTGGCCAGTGGGCATCGGTGTCGAACGGCACCTGCCAATCTTTCCACTCCACAGAGGGTATCTGTTCCCGATACTTCTCAACCTGCTTCGGCGTGACACCCTTGAGCGGTTTGCGGGCGGGAACCGGTCTGATCCACGCGGGATCGGCGTCCGGCAGCAGCCAGCGGCGCACGTCGGCGTCCGTGACGGCGTTTGCGCCCTTCTCGCGATGCTTGGCGACAAGCTTCCCTGTCATCGTTTCCTTGAGACGGGCGTCGACCGACTTGGCGGCGTGGTTCAACGCTGCAAGCTGGGCGGCGAGAATTGCCTCGTGGGTGTCGAAGATCGGATCGAGCGACGTGTTGCGGGCGATGCTCCGCAGCGTAACGTGGTGCACCGTCCTGCAGTCGAACGTCAGCCGCGCGCCGGTTGGCGTACCGTCGCCGTCCACCTCCGCGATCCACGTCCCATCCGGATTCCGGGTCACGTCCTCGGCGTTAAGGTCCCGGAGGGCGAAATAGTCGAACTTCGCCGTGATGAGCCGGTGCTTGGCCAGCGCTAGCGCGACCCGGCTCGTGTCGATCGTGATCCAGCGACGACCCCATTGCTCGGCGACGTACGCAGTCGTACCGCTGCCGCAGGTCGGGTCGAGGACCAGGTCGCCTGGCTCCGTGGTCATCAGGAGGCAGCGTTCGATGACGCGGACATTTGTCTGGACCACGTAAACGGGGTCCTTGGGACCACCGAGGCCAGTCCAGAAGTTGGTCAGGCGCTTGAACCCGAAATCCGACTGATAGACCTTGAATCGAAGCTGGCTCTTGCCAATCCATAGCCGATCGGCTGCCGCCAGACGTGCCATGCCCGACATCGAGCCGTCGTCGTGTCGCACCGTGGTCTTCCAGCAGGCTCCGTCACCGGGGTGGAATTCTCGATCGGCGAAGAGGAACGGAAGGGATTGGTTCCTTCTCAATCCGCCACTGGTGAGTGGGTTCGCGACGAAGGGCCTAGCTTCTGGTACTGCTCGCGCTTCATTTGCGCGTCTCTCTTCGCCGGTCGGCAACTCTGCCCGGTCGTATGCCTCCTCAATGCCTGAGTCGACCTTGTCGTCGTAGAGCGGTCGACACGTAACGTTAAGATTGCCCGCGGGGCCGTATTTCTTTTTGGCATACCAGAGAACGAAATCGTTGATTGGCTGAATAAGCTCTCCTTTCTGGCTGCCCTTCTTTTGAACGACGATGTTGACGATGAAGTTCTCGGCACCGAAGACCTCGTCCAGCACACACCGCACGCGGTGCAGGTTATCGTCGCTAATTTGCACGAAGATGCTTCCGGTGTCGGTGAGGAGTTCGCGCGCCATCGCCAGCCGGTCCCGCAGGTAGGCAAGGTACGAATGAATGCCAAGCGTCCAGGTGTCGCGGTACGCCTTGACCATCTCCGGCTCGCGGGTCAGGTCCTGCTGGCGGTCCTTCACGTCGCGCTGGCCGAGTTGCGGCTGGAAATTCGACTTGAACTCAATGCCGTAGGGCGGGTCGACGTAGATCATCTGCACCTTGCCGGCGAGATCTTCCCGCCGCGCGAGGCTGGCCATCACCTGCAGCGAATCTCCAAGGATCATTCGGTTCGCCCAGTCGACGTCGTGCCGGTAGAACTGCACGGCCTTGGCGTAGTCGTGGCCGGGGTCGGCGAACAGGTCGCGCTGCACGTCCTGCCGCGCCAGCACCCGCAGGATCGCCTGCGTCGAGACCCGCTCGTGCATGTGCAGCGGCACCGGGTCCACCTCGAACCAGGGCTTCTCCCGTTTACCGCTCCACTCCAGCCACGGCTCGTGCCGGCGAAGAGCATCGGCCAGCTGGTCGGCCTCTTCGGCTGTCAACGTCCGCTGCCGTGCCGTTGCGAGCAGTTCGGGCAGCCGATCCGTCATCGCCGGATCGGGCGAGGATCGCAGCACCGGCGGTAGGTGCGGGTTGAACGCATACTGCAGCGCGGGCGCCTCACGGACCACGCCGTGCGCTTCGAGGCCGGCGGGCGGAATGTTCTTCCGCTTTGCGGGATACGTGATGGAGGTGACACCGTCGCCAGCATTGTTCATGCTCCTGGCGCCGGCTTTCGTCCTGGGCGGCATGCGCTTCATTGTAGTCGCCACGGGCACTGTCCGAAATGCCGAGCCGCGACCCGCCGCTATTCGGTGTTCCGGATACCGTGGATGAGTGCGGATGTACGACACCGTATTCCCGACCGCCGGTGCGAGAGCCGGCCAGCGGTTGCTCGGCCGGCTGTTGTCCGCCGGGCATTGGTGTGTGTGGCCGGTGGATGGAGGTGAAGCGGTCTTGGGCTTCCCGAAGAACGGCCGCGCGTTGATTCTCGCGTGCGGGGAGGTTGAAGACGTCAGTGTCCGGTAGGTACTGGTTCACAATGCGCCGCGATTGCCATCGTCCATCAATCCGGGCCGCTCGGCCATGAAATCGTCGCCGACGTCAGGCGCTTCGTCGGCGTAGGACTGCCATGTCTTGCGCGCCGGCACGATGATCAGCGTGTCGCCTTCCTTGCGAATCAGCACCTCGCTCACCCCCTGGAACTGATACGCCTTCGGCAGTCGGATTGCCTGAATGGGACCGTTGATGAAGAGCCGGACTTTCGTTCCCATTGCGATTGCTCCCTTATAACGTATTCCTCATCCGGCACCAAAGTTCGACACCCCGAGCGACGCCAAGCGGCTCAGGGCTCGAAGCTGAGCCGGGCGCCGGCTTCGGCAGTGCCGCTCGTCTTGTGGCAACATACGGCCGAAGAGGAGGACGCGATGAGCAATCGATATCTCGCCGCCGCATTGAGCGTGATCGCGTGCGTGGCGCTGGCGCCGGCGTTCGCGGCCGCGCAGTCGGCCGAGCCGTCGCCGCGAACGGCGTGGGGCGACCCTGACCTGCAGGGCATCTGGAACAACGCCACGCTCACGCCGTTCCAGCGGCCGGCACGGCAGGCGGACCAGGAGTTCCTGACCGAGGAGGCGGCGGCCAGCATCGAGCGCGCGGCCGCCGAACGCATCACGACGCTGGCGAACCGGCCCTCGCTCAGAACGGAGGCCGACCCGAACGGCAACGTCGACCGGGGCGTCGACGGCGCGCCCGGCTCCTACAACAACTTCTGGATGGAGCGGGGCACCACGGTGCTGCCGACCCGCCGCACGTCGATCATCACCGATCCGCCGAACGGCCGGCTGCCGGCGTTGACGGCGGAGGTCGAGGCGTGGATGGCGTCGCCGGAGGCCCGCCGGCTCGCCGCCGTGCGCGGCGGAAATCTGCCGACCGATACGTGGGAACAGTTGGACGGCGGGGACCGCTGCCTGTGGTATCGCGGCATCCCGTCGTTTCCGACGGCCTACAACAACCACTACCAGATCGTGCAGAACCCCGACTTCGTGGCGATTCTCCAGGAGCATATCCACGACGTGCGCTTCATCGCGCTCGACGGACGCCCGCATATCGACCCGGCCATCCGCCAGTTCGCGGGCGATTCGCGCGGCCACTGGGAGGGCGACACGCTGGTCGTCGAGACGACGCACTTCAATCGCCATGCCTTCATCCGCAATTTCAACGCGAACCTCAGCGAGGAGTTGCAGGTGATTGAGCGCTTCACGCGCCGCGGACCCGACACGCTCGACTACGAGTTCACGGTGACCGATCCGAAGACCTGGACGAGACCGTGGAGCGGATCCCTGCCGATGGCGCGCGCCGCGGGACCGGTGTTCGAGTACGCCTGCCACGAAGGGAACTACGGGCTCCTGAACATGTTGGCGGGGTCGCGCGCGCAGGACGAGGGCCGGTAGCGACCATGAGACACCCGACCCCGATCGACCCCGGCGCCCACGCCGTCTACGCGCCCGGCAAGATGGGCAAGAGCACGCTGTTCCGCTCCGACCGCGTGCTGGTCGGCCTCAACGCGTTCGAGCCCGGCCAGGAACACGCCTTGCACGCGCACGCGGGGATGGACAAGGTGTACCACGTGCTCGAAGGCGAAGGGCTGTTCCTCCTCGACGGCGAGGAGGCGCCGATGCAGGCCGGGACGTTGCTCGTCGCCCCGGAGGGTGCGCCCCACGGAATCCGCAACACGGGCGCGGGGCGGCTGCTCGTGCTCGCCGTGCTCGCGCCCGCACCGGCATGACGGGGTCGGCGGCGGAGGCTCGCACAAAGATCGGCGCTTCGGCCGGCGTGTGAACCACCCGCCGGTGGGCGGGCGACAGCCGCGCGACACGGATCCACCCGGAGACCCGGAGGGACGCAACCATGACGTTGACGCGTATCGCAGGGATCGCCGCCGTCGGCGCGTGCGGGTGGTTCGCGGGCACACTGCTGACGGACGGGGCGGCAGCCCAGACGAGCCAGCCGGGCCTGCGTCTCGACCTCGACGAGATTCGGGCCATCGCCGGCCGCGTGCGGGCGGGCCGCAGCCTGCAGCCCGCGGCCTGGCCGAACGGCGCCCGCGTTGCCGTCCTGCTCTCCTTCGACGTCGACAACGACACCATCACCATCGCGCGCGACGCCGAACCGTCGATCGGGGCGTTGTCACAGGGCGAGTACGGTGCGCGGGTCGGCCTGCAGCGGGTCGTCGATCTCATGGATCGCCACGAGATCCCGGCGTCGTTCTTCATCCCGGCGGTCAGCCTCGTGCTGCGGCCCGAGATGGTCGGTGTCATTCAGGCTTCGGGGCGGCACGAGTTCGGCGTGCATGGCTGGATCCACGAGCTGAACAGCGTCCTCGACGCCGAGACGGAGCGCGAGCTCGTCACCCGGGCGACGAACTACCTGGAGCAGGCGACGGGGCGCCGTCCCGTCGGCTATCGCGCGCCGTCGTGGAACTTCAGCCCCAACACGCTCGACATCATCAGGGGGCTCGGGTTCCTCTATGACAGCTCGCTGATGGCCGACGACCGCCCCTACGAGCTGCTGCAGCACGGTGAGCCGACCGGACTCGTCGAATTGCCGGTCGAATGGATCCTCGACGACGCGCCGCTCATGAACCCGCGCGGGTCCAGCTATACGCCGCCGCGCGAGCTGCTGCAGGTCTATATCGACGAGTTCGACGCGGCGTACGCGGAGGGGACGATGTTCCTTCTGACGACCCACCCCCACATCATCGGGCACCGATCGCGCATGGTGATCCTCGAGGAGCTGATCGATCACATCAAGGCCCGGGGCGACGTCTGGTTCGCGACGCATGAGCAGGTCGCGCGCTACGTCAAGGAACAGGCGGGTCTGAGATAGATGGACGATTCATGACCAGGGGCACCAGCGGCACCGGGACACGGCGGACGCGCTGGATCGACGGCCTGCGGCAGGATCTGCGCCTGGCGGTCGGCGCGCTCGCCCGCAAGCCCGGGTGGACCGCGGCGGGCGTGCTCACGTTCGCCATCGGCGTCGCCGGCTCGACGCTCGTCCTCAGCCTGCTCGACCAGGCGTTCGCGCGGCCGCTGCGTTTCAGCGACGGCCACGAGCTCGTCACGTTGTATGTGACGAGCGGTCCCGAGTACTCGCCGATGCCGTACCCCGACTACACCGGGTTTCGGGAGGCGCTCGAGGACACGGTCGACCTTGCCGCGTTCTGCCGGGTCTTCATGACGGTGACCGGCGGGACGTTTCCCGAGCGCCATGAAGGTGAACTGGTGTCCGGCGCCTTCTTTGCCGTGCTTGGTGTGCAGCCGGCGCTCGGGCGATTGATCGGCCCCGCGGACAACGCCGTCCCGGGCGGACACCGGGTCGTCGTGCTCTCTGACTTCCTCTGGCGCAGCCAGTTCGCGTCCGATCCCGCGATCGTGGGCACGCAGGTGCGTCTGAACGACGTCGCGTATGACGTCATCGGTGTGGCGCCGGCCGGCTTCCGGGGCGCCGTCTGGCCCTCGTTCGAGAGTGCCTTCTGGATTCCGGCGATGATGGCGGACGAGTACTTCTCGGGACGTGACGTCCTGAGCGGGCGATCGTTCGCCGTGTTCCAGACGATCGGCCGCCTCGCCCCCGGCGCCCGCTTCGAGGCGCTGCAGGCGCGCATCGACCCGCTGGACGAGATCCTGAGTGAAGACCGCGAACAGAGCGCCTACTACGTCGACACGGGTGCGCCGTGGCGTGTCCGCGCCTTCCCGGGCAACTACCTGCGGTTGTGGCCCGAGTTCCGTGGCGCGGTCGGCGGGTTCCTGACGATACTCGGCCTCATGGCGGTGATGGCGCTGGCGGTCGCGTGCGCGAACCTGGCGACGCTCCTGCTGGCCCGCTCGATCGAGTGGCGGCGGGAACTGGCCATTCGCCGGGCGCTGGGCGCGTCGCGGTTCGACCTGGTGCGGCGTCTCGGGACGGAGGTCGCCCTGCTCGTGGCGGCCGGCGGTCTCGGCGCCACCGCCCTCGTCGTCTGGTTGAGCGCCCTCGCGCCGCTGCTGCCGCTGACGGTGGCCTATCAACTGGACCTCGTCCCGGACCGTCGCGTGCTGGGTATCGGCGTGGTCGTCGCCGTGGTGACGGGCTGCGCATTCGCGATTCCTCCCGTGTGGCGGGTCCTGCGCGGCCCGCACACCCTCGCCGCGCTGTCGCGCGCAGCCGGCGGCGGCCGGTCGACCGCGATGGACGCGCTCGTCCTTGCGCAGGTGGCCGGCTCGGTGATCCTGGTCGTCGGCTGCGGGCTCCTGTGGCGCAGTGCCTGGAACACCAGGCAGATCGACCTGGGCTTTCACGCGCGTCAGGGCGCGAGTCTGCGTGTCGCGTTCCCGCCAGCGTGGCGGGACGAGCCCGATCGGGGCAACCGGAGCGTCGATCGTCTCCTCGACGGGTTGCGCGCCGAGACCCTCGTGACCACCGCGAGCGCCTCGACCCATCGCCCCGGGTCCGTGCAGGCCCGTGTGCCGGTGCTGGTCAGCGGGTCGTCCACCGTGGGGCCCGAGACCCCCGTGGAAACGGCCTTCAACGCGGTAACCGCCGACTACTTCGAGACCTTCGGCATACCGCTGCGCGCGGGGCGCGTGTTCACGCGGGTGGACGCCGTGGGCGGCGCTGCGGTGGCCGTGGTCAGTCAGGCGCTGGCCTCGCGCCACTTCGTCAATCGGAATCCGGTGGGCCAGACGCTGCGACTGCCGGATGAGCCGCAACCGCGGCGGATTGTCGGCGTCGTCAGCGACACCGCCGGCCGCGACATTCGTCTCGCGCCGCGACCGGTCGTGTATGTGCCGCTCCGGCAACGTCCGCAGGACGGAGCCTTCGTGACGATCGGCGTGCAGGGGGATGCGGCCGCCGGCCGCGCCGTGCTGCGGCGCCGCGTCGGACAGCTCGATCCCACGATCGCACTGTCCGACGCCGCGACCTTCGCGGAGCTGCGGCGCGCGGCGACTCGCGAATCACGGGTGCACGCCGAGCTGGCCGCGTTGGCGGCCGGTCTGGCCCTGAGCCTGGCGCTGGTGGGCCTCTATGGCGTGATGGGGTATGCGGTCCGCCGGCGAGAGCGCGAGATCGGGATCCGGATCGCGCTGGGCGCCACGCCGGCCGCCGTCATCGGGCTCGTCGTTGGCCGCGGCTGCCGGCTCACGCTCCTCGGCCTCGCCCTGGGACTCGCGGCAAGCCTCGGCGCCAATCGCCTGCTGTCACGCCTGCTGTATGGCGTCGGCCCGGGAGACCTGCTGACGCTCGCGGTCGTCCCGGCCCTCTTCATCACGGCGGCGGTCGTCGCCTGCTGGGGGCCTGCCCGTCACGCCGCACGCGTGAACCCCACCGACGCCCTCCGGGCGGAATAGGGACATCGTCGGGAGTCGCCCCGCCGGGTGGGTGCCGGCCGGATTCGGAATCTGCTAGTCTCAGGCATGACGCGAAAGCGGTTCGAGCGGCTGGTGGCCAGAGCGGTTCGCGGCATCCCGGCACGCTTTCGGGAAGAGATGGACAACGTGGCGGTGGTGGTGGAGGACCATCCGCCGTCCGAGCTGCTCAAGGAAATGGGAATCACCCCGCCGGACACGCTGTACGGCCTCTACCACGGCACGCCGCTGCCTGAACGGGACTGGGCCCACGGCAACACGCTGCCAGACCGGATCACCATCTATCAACGGCCGATCGTCGAGGACAGCGACGACGATGACCACATCGTCCGCGCCATCGGCGAGACGGTCATCCACGAGTTCGGCCACTACTTCGGACTGAGCGAGGACGAGATCGAAGAGATCGAGGTTCGCTACTGGCAGGCCGGGACCAACCCGGACGACCAGTAGGCCTTGCGCGACGACGCGTGCGCGACGCCGTGACCCGCAGGGCGTCGCCCCGCGTGCTCGCCGACGTCAACGCCCACGGTCAGGACTCCAGGCCGACGGCCGGTCGCGCCCGCCGGCCGCCGCGCTAATTCCCCGCGCTCCGGTTTCCCTCGAACGAGGAGAACGGCACCATGCCCTCGCCCTCGAAGTCGCCGGTGATGGCGTTGCCGTCGATGTTCCCCGTGACGACGAAGTCGCCGCCCATGGGTCCCAGCCGCATCTGCATGTCGAAACGGTAGCTGTCGCCATCCCACGTGACGTTCTTGGCCGGCACCACGACCAGGTTCCCCTGCATCGGGATGTACCAGGTCCCCTCGCTGTCCTTCGGCAGATGCAGCGCCGTCGGCAGCGCCCGGCCCATCATCGGCAGGTCGACGCGGTAGGCCGAATCGGCCGGCAGCGAGGCCACCAGGAAGTCCCGGCGGCGCTCGTCGCTGGCCGGGATCGGACTGACGCCTTCGTCGGGGATGAACTCGAAGACCGTGAACATCATCTCGTCGTTCGTCTGCGTACCGAACCTGACGGTCCGGTTCGGGTCGGGGTTGTCGGGGTTCAGCTCCGAGTTGTCGTAGTGCGCGAGGATGTCGAGCCGCGTCCCCGCCGGCAGCTTGATCTCCCTGTCGGGATAGTAGAAGAGCTGCCAATCGAAATCATACTGGGGCACATCGATCAGCACTTCGGTCTCGCCGTTCGGATATCGCGCGGTCATCGTCATGTCGGTCCCGCGCGTGTGCATGTGCGGGAAGTACGAGATCACCGTGCTGTCCTGGTCGATGATGTACGACGCCCGGAGTTCATGGTTGGACGCGCGCGGCGGAATCTCGAAGGTCATGGTGCCCGCGAGCACGGCATTGAGCTCTTTCTCGAGTTCGCCCTCGCCCCAGTACAGGCCGATACGCGTGACGTCGGTCTGCTCTTCGCCGCTCGGGTGGTAGTGCGCGTTGACCGTCAACGTCTGATCGGGATACATCCAGCGCCCGACGCCCTCCGGGAATACGTGCGGGTTGGTGCCGACCGACCACACGGCGAGCACGTTGAAGAACCCGTTGCCGCCCCCGCGGTTGCGGCCCGCCAGTTGCCCCGGGTTCCCGCCGGTGAAGATCACCGAGTGATGCGTCACGTCCCGATTGCCGGGGCGTACCTCGATGGCGCGAATCCAGCGCTTCTCGGTGAGCTGGTCCATGGTGAAGCTGATGTTCGGGTAGTAGTCCGGCCCGCTGGCGGGGACCGTCACCTCGGGCAGCTCGACGATGAAGTCCGGCTCGCCCAGCGCCCAGCCCTCCACGAATTCCGGCACCGGCGGCAGGTCCGCGGGATCGCCCTCGGGCGCGCCGGCATCGACCCAGGCGGCGACCGTGGCGATCTCGTCCTCGGTCAGCGTCGGGTCGTTCTTGAAGCTGCCGTGCGCGGGGTTGGCGAACCAGGGCGGCATCTCGCGCGAGACCACCCGGTCCTTGATGCCGCGCGCCCAGGGCCGCACTTCCTGGAAGCTCCGCAGCGCCATGGGCGCCGCCTCACCCGGCCGGTGGCACGACACGCACTTGTTGAAGATGATCGGCGCGACATCCTTGGAGAAGGTGACGTCCTCCGCCGCGTTCGCGGGCGCCGCCGCCACGCTGAAGCTCAGCGCCAGCACTGCCATGATCCCGACTGTTGCTTTCTGCATCTGGGGTCTCCCCAAGGAATTCCGCTAGCCCATTGCCGACCACTCCGGTACCGCGGCGTGAATCGATCGCCTGCAGTTCGGCCAGCTACACGTGTCCGCCAGAATATCCCACCGTCTCGTGGGCCGCAAGCCAGATACCCGCGTCGCGGGCGGCGGCCCGCGGTATACTGGCGAAAAGCCGATGGGTTCCCGACACGTGGCCGCGGTCGTCGTCGTCGTGAGCCTGACCGCCCACTTGGCAGCAGGCATCGCCTGCGGTGTCGTCTGCGCGTCCGGCGGGCGCCACCCCGTTGAGCACGCGCATCACGCGGCGGACGCGGGTGAGACGGCCGCGACGATCGACGGCCATCACGCCTGCGGTCACGAGTTCGGTGTTGTCCACCTCTTCAGTCCCTCGGCGAAACAGGGGTCGCCGGCGCCTGCCGGTGTTGCCGCCGTCCTTCCGTTCGCCGTACCGGCGCTCGTCCCGGAGCACCCCGGTGCGGCCGGCGCGTCCTGGAGGCCGCCCGACGGCAGGGCCCTGTCTCCGCCCGGTCGTGCTCCAGTCCTTCGCCTCTGATCATCTCCATTCCCGACACGCCGCCAGTCGCGGCGATCACGCCAGTACGTGCGCCTGATCGCCGCCGGCCGGCTGCGCAACGCGCTCGATCGATGTCCGCGTGGGTGGGCTGCGCGGGCAGCCCGCGGGTCACGGGAGGAAACGGCGATGATGACGCGAAGAGATCTGTTGCGCACCACGGCGGCGGCGGGCACGCTGGGCGCCCTGCAGGGATTGCTGCCGGCCTGGGCGCGAAGCGCCGCGGGTGTGCCGGTCGCGGCCCATCTGGACGGTCCGCCGGGTGAGTACGATCTCGTGATCGACCGGACCCCCATCCTGATCGACGGCCGGCGCAGCAGCGCCGTCACGGTCAACGGCAGCGTTCCGGCACCCCTGCTCCGTTTCCGGGAAGGAATGACGGTCACCCTGCGCGTGCGCAACGGGCTGGACGAGCCGACCTCTATCCACTGGCACGGCATCCTGCTGCCGTTCGAGATGGACGGCGTACCGGGTGTCGCGTTCCCCGGCATTCCGCCGGGTGAGACGTTCGTCTATCGATACCCGCTGATCCAGAACGGCACCTACTGGTACCACAGCCACACGGGTCTGCAGGAGCAGCTCGGGCACTACGGGCCGCTGATCGTCGATCCGGCCGGCGCCGACCCCGTCGAGTACGACCGCGAGCACGTCATCGTCCTCAGCGACTGGACCTTCGAGAACCCGTACTCGGTGCTGGCGCGGCTCAAGAAGTACAGCGAGTACTCGAACTACCAGCGCCCTACGGTCGGCGACTTCGTGCGGGATGCCTCGCAGGACGGCCTGGGCGCGGCGCTGAACGAGCGCCTGATGTGGGGCCGGATGCGCATGACGCCCACCGACATCGCCGACGTGACGGGTCATCTCTACACCTACCTGATGAACGGCCAGGGGCCGCAGTCCGGCTGGACCGGCCTGTTCGCACCCGGCGAGCGGGTGCGGCTGCGGCTCATCAACGCGGCGTCCATGAGCTACTTCAACGTGCGGATTCCGGGGCTGCAGATGACCGTCGTGCAGGCCGACGGGCAGAACGTCACGCCCGTGACCGTCGACGAGTTGCAGATTGCGGCGGCCGAGACCTTCGATGTGATCGTCGAGCCGCGCATGGAGCGCGCGTACACGGTGTTCGCCGAATCGATGGACCGCAGCGGGTACGCGCGGGGCACGCTGGCGCCGCGAGAGGGGATGACCGCCGACGTGCCGGCTCCGCGCGACCCGCCCCGGCGCACGATGCTCGACATGGGCATGGCGATGGGCGGGACCAGCATGCCGATGCAGGGCGATCGGGAGAAGGACGGCATGGCCGCGATGACGCCGGCCGGTCCCGTGGTGGCGCGCCACGGCCCGGACCACCATGGCCCCGGCAACAGCGGCGTGGCCGAAATGCAGCGCAACCGGCTCGGCGAGCCCGGCACCGGGCTGCGGGGTGTCGGCCACCGCGTCCTGGTGTATTCCGATCTGCGGGCGCTGGAGGCATACGGCCAGCGGCCGCCAGACCGGGAGATCGAGTTGCACGTGACCGGCAACATGGAGCGCTACATGTGGTCGTTCGACGGCCTGAAATTCTCGGAAGTCCGCGGGCCCATCCCGTTCCGCCACGGCGAGCGCATCCGGCTCACGCTGGTGAACGACACGATGATGGAGCACCCGATCCACCTGCACGGCATGTGGATGGAGCTGGAGAACGGGCACGGAGAGCACCGGCCGCGCAAGCACACCGTCAACATCAAGCCGGCCGAACGCCTCTCGGTGCTGGTCAACGCGGATGCCCCCGGCCGCTGGGCCTTCCACTGCCATCTCCTCTATCACATGGAGACGGGCATGTTCCGCGTGGTCGAGGTGTCGCCCTACGAGGGAGAGATCTGATGCGCCTTTCCATGATTCTGTGTGCAGCGGCGGCGGTCGTGTCCGCGGAACCGGCGGCGGCCCAGGAGACGCCGCAGACCGGCGCGCCGGCCGAATGGGCGATGCCGATGCTCGAGCCGCAGATCGTCACGTTCATCCAGGCCGATCGTCTGGAGGGCCGCGGCGCGGACGGCGAGCTGGGCTACCTGCTGGACCTGCAGGGGTGGGTCGGCACCGATGCCAGCAAGTTCTGGGGGAAGATCGAGGGTGACGGAGAGATCCGGGGATCGTTGGCGGAGGTGGAGGTGCAGGCGCTCTACAGCCGGATGGTCAGCCCCTTCTTCGACCTGCAGTTCGGGCTGCGGCAGGACGTCACGCCCGACGCGTCCCGGACCCACGCCGTCATCGGTCTGCAGGGGCTCGCGCCGTACTGGTTCGAGGTGGACGCGGCCGCCTTCCTCAGCCACACGGGCGACGTGACGGCCCGGGTCGAAGCCGGGTACGAGCTGTTGTTCACCCAGCGTGTCGTCCTCACGCCGCGGGCCGAACTGGACTTCGCGTTCCAGGAGGTCGAGGCGCTGGGGATCGGCGCCGGACTGTCGTCGGCCGAAGCGGGCCTCCGCCTGCGGTACGAGATCCGCCGCGAGCTGGCGCCCTACGTGGGCGTGTCGTGGCGCCGCAGGGTTGGCGGCAGCGCCGACTTCGCGCGCGCGGCCGGGGACCGGCCGGCCGGCATTGCGCTCGTGGTCGGGCTCCGGCTGTGGCATTGAGGACGCGGCAACCACGGGTCTCAGAAATCCCGCGTGCGGGCGGTGACGGCGGCGAGGCACAGGGACGCGGCGATGATGAGTACAAGGATCCCGGCGATGTTCCACGGAGCTGTTTGATTGGCAATGACTGACAGCAGCGCGGGCGTCAAGTCGATATTGGCAGTGATGAACCATGCGACGATGGCACCGACGACAACGCCGATGGACGTAGGGAGCCCCAGCAGATCAGTATCCCAAAGTGACAACAGGAGCAACACCGCCTGCAATGCCAGGGCGAGCAGCCCGGCGAGGGCGCTGCTTGCCGCCATCGCGCCGAGCGGAACGACCCGGCCGGCTACCAGCAGCGCGGCGGCGCCGGCGGTCAGCAGGGCGGCGAACAGCGCCGCCGTGGCCGCGGCGCCGACGACGAAGCGCGTCCAGATCAACGTGAACCGGGCGGCGGGCAGCGTGAGCGTGTAGTACAGGGACGGGTGGTCCGACGCAAAGATGCCGGTCCGAACGCCGGTGCCACAAAGCACGAAGCTGAAGAGCACCACCAGGCCGGAGGACCAGATGTACTCCCCGACCCACGGGGAACGATCGAGCTCGGGCGGCGGGTTGGCCGCGGGGGACAACGCCGCCGTCACGGGAAGCAGGCAGAGCAGCGCCACGGCGATGCCGGCGATCGTCACCCAGAAGCGAATCTCCAGCCAATGTCGGTACCAGATGGCGCGCGTCATCAGGACTCCTTCAAGCACTCCTTAGTACTCCTTGGCCGACGCCATGTGCACCGTGAATGCGACGGCCGGAGGGATGATGGTCAGGCATGCGATCAGAGCGACCCAGGGCACATCGCCGCGAGCCGGGCCGGCAACGATGTAGCTGATGGGCCATATCGTCGCCGCGAACAGCGCCAGGAACGCCAACCAGGTCCAGCGGTGGCCGATAAGCGTCACGAGCGCACCCACGACTGCGAGCAGGGCCGCCGCCAGCGTGACACCGAGCGCAAACGACTGCGCCACGGGGACGAGCGGGATGCTGTGTCCCCGTGCGAGCAGGATGGCGGCGCCCGCGGCGGACAGCAGTACGCCTGCCAGCACCGCAACCGCGAGCGCCGCGGCCAGGCGGGTGCAGATCAGGCGGGTGCGCGAGACGGGCAGCGTCAGGGTGTAGGTGGCGGCTGCGCCGGACGGCCAGAGGAGGGAATCGAACCCGGCGCCGGCCAGGGCGGCCGTCGCCACGAATATGAAAGGCAGGATGCGTCCGGCGAACTCGGCCCAGACCAGCACTTCGTTGCCGATGGTCTGCCCCAACCGCGTCTCGGTCAGTGCCTGGCCGAACTCCAGTGAATGAAACGGACCGGTGACGGTCAGTCCAACAAACAACGACAGGCCGGCCATGACGACCAGTCCGCTGCGCAGCTCGAGCCAGTGCCGGTACCAGATCATTGCAGGTCCATCCGTTCGAAGAAGATCTCCCTGAGCGTCGCCGGTTCCGAGTCCAGCACCGCGACGCCCGAGCCCGCCAGCAGTGAATTCAGCGTGTCGGCGTCGTGGGGCGAATACCCGGTCAGGACGCGTCCGTCGCGCCGCCAGCCGGCTACTGGGGACGGCAACGCGGCGCCGGCGGTGTCGGCCACGCAGCGCACGCGCCGGCAGCGCTGCCTGAGCTCGTCGAGTCCGCCCTCCGCCACGCACGTGCCGTGCTTGATCATCACGAGGTGGTCGGCGATGCGCTCCACTTCCGGCAACTGGTGCGACGAAAAGAACACGGTGGCGTGGTGCTCGGCCACCTGCTCGACCAGCAGCCGCAGGGTCTGCTCGATGCCGATCGGATCGAGTCCGTCGGTCGGCTCGTCCAGCACCAGCAGCTCGGCGCGGCGGCAGACGGCGAGCAGCAGCGCGAGCTTCGTGCGCACGCCCTTCGACAACTTGCGGCACTTCATGCGCAGCGGGATCTCGAACTCGTCGACCAGCCGGCGTTCCAGCTCATGGTCCCAGTCCGGGTAGAAACCGCGCGTGAGACGCACCATCTCGCCGGCGCGGGCGAAGGGGTAGAGGTCCTTCACCTCGGGCACGAAGGCGACCCGGCGAAAGATCTCGTGCGACGTGCCGGCGGGCACGCCCAGGACGCCGGCCGTCCCGCTCCGGGCGCGCGCCAGACCCATCAGGATGCGCAGCGTCGTCGTCTTGCCGGCGCCGTTCGGTCCCAGGAATCCGCAGATGGCGCCGCGCGGCACCGAGAACGTGAGCCCGCGGGGGCCGTACGATTTCGTCAGCGCGTGAACGTGAATGGCGGGGTCGTTCATTTCCTGCGGTCCTCCCGGCTGGCTTCTGCCAGCTCCGATTCGAACAGTCTCCGGATGGCGCCGTCGTCCAGGCCCTGCGCCCGCAGCGACGACACCGTGCGGTTGACCGCGGCACGGCCTTCGCGGACCGCCGGTCGATTCCCGTCCGTGGTCTCGGCCACGAACGCCCCCGCGCCGTGACGCAGCGTGATGAGACCGGCGTGCTCCATCTCGCGGTAGGCCTTCGCCACCGTATTCGGGTTCATGACGAGTTGTTCGGCCAGCCGGCGCATCCCGGGGAGCTGGTCGCCTGAACGCAGCGCGCCCAGCTCGATCGCGTGCCGGACCTGCTCGATCAGTTGCAGGTACATCGGCACCCCGGATTGCGGATTGATGCGAAACATCGTCTACAGTGCTATTACTATGGTACTGTGGAACCGATGTCAAGAAGAAATCTCGATCGTTGGCAATGCCAGGCCGGGTACGGCGCACGATGAATCCTGAACACGACATTGATGACAAAAAGTAATACTGTTGGTATGCACACCATAGAAACCCTGACGAGCTTGAGGAACAGTGATGCCGACCGCAGGATCCGAGACCCGTACAAGGCTGACCGTGTCGGTTCCGACCGACGTCGCGGAGTACCTCCGATCGAGCTCCAACGCCAGCGCCGTGGTCTGTGAGGCGATCAAGGTGTATCGAGCGCGCGAGCTGGCGCAACGTCTGGAGGAGGCGTATCGAACCGACGCCGTCGAGGCGGAGCAGCTCAACCGCGAGTGGGAGCGTGCGGATGCCGAGGCGCCGGAATGAGTACACCCCTGGCGCGGGGAATCGTCGTGCGTGTTCGCTTCGACCCGACCGAAGGACGGGAGATCAAGAAGACCCGGCCGGCCATCGTCGTCTCCAACGACGTGGCGTGCCGTTTCGATGCCGTGGTGCAGGTTGTCCCGGTCACCAACCTGCCAGATCGCGACCTGCGGCCCTACGAATCACGCTGTGAATCTCGCGCCAGCGGTCTCGCAACACCGTCGCGGGCGGTCGCCAATCAGATCCGGACGGTCTCGCGCCACCGGATTGGTCAGGTGATCGGGCGCCTGACTCCCGACGAAACCGCGTCCTTGGACCGCGCGCTACGAATCCAGTTGGCGCTCGATGCGGACTGACGGCCTGTGGCGCTCGTCCGGCGCAGCTTCCCGGCGGCACGGTGCCGCTGCAGGTCGCCAATCGTGTTTCGACGGAAAACGCACTTGTTCAGGATGACCTGATGGAGCTGGCAAATCGGAGGGAGCGGGTCCGCAACGCGCGTCGGCGAATCACGGAACTCAGCGACCATCCGGGGCCCGAAGTCACGCCTGTTGACCGCGGACTCGCGCAGACGTTAGCGATAGAATACGTCGATCGGCAGCGTGGGGCGTCCAGTGCTGCAGAATACCGGCCTGCGACTGCAGGGCGAGTACGAGAAGAAGGATCTACATGCCGACCATCGCCGATTCTCGTGACCAACCCGCCTACACGATTGCGGAGGCAGCGCACTACCTCAACGTGCCGGCGGTGACGATTCACAGGTGGGTAGCGGGTCGCGGTCCGCACCACCCGCTCATCACGGTATCGCCACGTCATCCAATGTTGCTGTCGTTTCTCAATCTTGCAGAGCTTCATGTCCTCGCGGCCATCCGCCGCAAGCACGCCGTTTCGATGACGAAGGTCCGCACGGCTATTCAATATTTGGCAGATCACACGCAACGTGAATCGGATCGGCGGCATCCGCTGATCAGCGTAGATTTAGAGACGGACGGTCTGAATTTGTTCACCGAGCAGTACGGTCGACTGATCAACATCAGTCAAGCGGGCCAGCTGGCGATGCGGAACGTTCTGAAGGCCGCGCTGCAACGGATCGAACGGGACCGCCAGGGTGTGCCGGCCCGGCTCTATCCGTTCACCCGGAGCGGTATCGCCAACACGCCGTCGCTGGTCGTCATCGATCCGGCTGTGTCCGCCGGCCGGCCCGTGATAAGGGGCACGGGCCTTTCCACCGGAATCCTCGCGGAACGGTACAAGGCCGGTGAGTCGGTTGATGAACTGGCGCGGGACTATGAACGCAGCGAAGCGGAGATCGAAGAAGCGATCCGATGCGAGCTCCCAATGGCGGCCTGACGAGCCTGTCCTTTTTCTGGATCGCAACCTCGGAAAACACGTAATTGCTGAGAGGCTTCGGGCTGCCGGGCTGGAGGTCGAAGTGCACGACGATCACCTTCCATCCGACGCACCGGATGAGGATTGGATTGCGCTTGTCGGGAAGAAGGGCTGGGTGGCGCTGACAAAGGACAAGAATATCCGTCACCGATTTGCCGAAATCGAATCGATCAAGAGGCACGCGGCCCGCATCATTGTGATCCGCGCCAAGAACGCAACCGGTCCAGAGATCGCCGACGCCGTGGTGGCCGGCAGCAGACGAATCGTTCGTTTCACGGCAAGAAACGCAGCTCCGTTCGTGGCACGGATCGACCGAAGAGGAACCGTGACGCCGTACCCAGGCGTACTTGAGTCCAACTGTTGAGAGTTTTGGGACGGCAAATTGCGATGTGGGTCGTGACGGTCACTCTGCGTGACCGCACCGCGGACCGCCGGACTACAGCTCGTCGATCGCGCGGGTGACGAAGTCGAGGGCCTCGCGCGGCACCTCGAAGCGCGTCAGCACCGCATTGCCCTGATACTGCAGGTCGGCGATGCCGATGGGGCTCGTGTAATAGGCGTCGACGGTCATGCGCCGGGCCCAGCGGAAGAACGACACACCGGGACCGAGGCCGCCCGGGGCGCCCGATCGCTCGGCGGCGACCAGGGCGTCGAGCAGCGCGGTCTGCCGGTCGGGCGCAGCGTCGACGAACCGCGTGCGTTCGCGGCGCCGCATCGCGGTGTCGAGCCAGGCCAGCCCGTCCCGATAGATGCCGGCCAGCTCGTCGTTCTGGCTGCACAGCAGGTCGATGAACTCGGGGGCGCCCGCATCGACCGCGCTGCCGCCGCCCCCATCGGCCGGCACGATCAGCTCGGCCAGCCGCGTGAGGGTCGCGAACTCGTCGCCGCTGAACAGCGCCGGCGCGTAGCCGCCGGCCTGTTGGCGTGCTTCACCGGCCAGGGCATGCACCAAGCGCCCCGCCTCGAGGGTGAAGACCCCCGATCCGGCGGCCGTGACCGCCAGCGCCAACTGCCGCAGCACCTGTCTCCGCGACACGTCCGGCCCCGGCTCCTGTGCCGGCGCCGTCGCACGGCCTGCCGTTTCCCCGGGCATTTCCTTACAGATTCCCCCTGCGCATCTCCTCGGCCAGGTACTCCGACGCCCGCCACGCCAGCGCGTTGATCGTCAGCGTCGGGTTCTTGTCGGGATTGCCGACGAACGACGCGGCGTCGCACACGAACAGGTTGTCGACCTCGTGCGCCTGACAGAAGCCGTTGAGCGCCGAACTGCGCCGGTCGTCGCCCATGCGCACCGTGCCCACCTCGTGAATGATGCTGCCCCCGATCGAGATGCCGGTGGCGTCACGCGACGAGGGCGTCCGGGCGATGCCGCCCAGACTGTCGATCAGCGCGCGGAACGTGTCGGCCATGTGCCTGGCCTGCCGCCGTTCGTGATCGCTCCAGGCGAAATGAAACCGCAGGACGGGGATGCCCCAGCGGTCCACGACGTCCGGGTCGATCTCGCAGAAGCTGGCCTCGTTCGGAATCATCTCGCCGCGCCCCTGGAAGCCGATCGAGGCGCCGTACTCGCGCCGCGCCTGCGCCTTCAGGGCCGCGCCGTAGCCGCTCTCCCGGGCTGCGCGGCCGAACGAACCGATGCCGGGCATCCCGAATCCGCCGCCGATCTCGATGTGGTAGCCCCGTGGAAACCCCAGCGCCTCCTGCTGTTCCCAGCCCCACCAGGGCATGTACAGGTGCGCGCCGCCGGCGCCGTCGCTGTTGTAGCGCGGCAGCCCCTCCAGCGAGGGCACCTGCGCCGAGAGCCCGTAGCCGACCGTGTCCATCAGGTAGCGGCCGACGACGCCCGAGCCGTTGGCGACGCCGTCCGGAAACTCGGGCGTTCGCGAGTTGAGCAGGAGACGGGCCGACTCGCAGGCGCTGGCCGTCAACACGAGCACCCGGCAGCGCAGCCGCTCGTCGCGCCCGGTGCGCTTGTCGACGTAGAGCACCTCGGAAACCCGGCCGCTCCCGTCGGTCCGAATCTCCCGCGCCATCGCCTGGTCGACGATGCGGAGCCGCCCGGTCTCGAGCGCCGGGAAGATCTGCACCTGGCTGGCCGAGTAGTTCGAGGCGCTGCGACAGCCCCGGTTGCATTGTCCGCAGTAGTGGCACGCCGGCCGCCCGTTCAACGGGCGGGTCAGGATGGCCCGCCGGTTCGGAATGCAGGGGATGCCGAGCCGCTCGCTGGCCGCCTTGATCAGCAGTTCGTGCGCTTTCGGGGGCGGGGGATCCTGGAAGACCCCGTCCGGCGCGCTGCGGATTCCCTCGCGGGTGCCCGCCACCCCGATCAGCGTTTCCGCCTTGTCGTAATACGGGGCGATGTCTGCGTAGCGGATCGGCCAGTTCACCCCCAGACCGTCGCGGTCATGGGGCGCGAAGTCGTAGTCCGAGAAGCGCAGCGTGATGCGGCCGTAGTGGTTGGTGCGGCCGCCGATGACCCTCGACCGGAACCAGCGGAACTCGCTGCCCGCGCCGACCGTGTAGGGTTCGCCCTCGAGTTCCCAGCCTCCGCTGGTCGTGCCGAAGTAGCCGCCCTGCCGGCCGCGCCCGAAGTAGCTCGCGCCCCCGTCTTCGGCGCCGCGGTGGTCGACGTCGTATGGCCACTGGTGTTCCTTGAAGTCGCGCAGCGGGTCGAGCATCGGACCGGCCTCGAGCAGCGTCACCCGCAATCCGAGGCCGGTCAGCACGTGCGCCACCGTGCCGCCGCCGGCGCCCGAGCCGACGACCACGACATCATGCGTCTCCGGGGTGGGCTGCATCGCCGCCATCGGTCACCTGCTCTCGCGCCCGGTTGACGATCGGGTGCATGACACGCCGCGGCACGATCGCTCCTCCGGGCTTGCCGCCACGCGCCGTCCCGATCGGTGTGCCGCCCGCCGACCCCTGGCGGAAGGTCCCCGCCGAGGGTGTCGTCCCGAGCATGCCCGCACGAACGAACGGCGTCAAGGCTTGATCCGCGCTTGATCCGCATCCCGGCGCGCGGGTTGCTATCCTGCGGCCGGCATGGTCGAATTGCGCTGGTCCACCGGCGGGAGGCGACGACGGCGCTCGACGCTGCCCGCGGCGTCCACGGCGGCGCAACCAGGAAGGAACGATTCTCGGTGCACGTTCAGTCAGCGACGCTTCCGCGCCTGGCCGCCCTGCTGCTGGCGGCGGCATCCGGGTTCTACGTCGGCGTCTGGATGCTCGCGCAGACCTGGAGACAGGACGACGTCTTCTCGACGTTGATTCGGGTTTGGGCCAACTCGATTCCCGTCATCTTCCTGCTGGTCGCGTTCGCGGTCCTGTTTCAGCGTCCGAAGGACCGCAACGCCTGGATGATGGCGCTCATGTTCTGCGGCTTCATCGGTCTCTACAACCCGTTGGCCGTTTTCGTTCAGGAGTCCCCGGCCCTCCTTGGGTACATGGTCGCGTATCGCATGACGCTCTCGATGATGGCGCCAGGGTTGTTCGGTCTGTTTTTTCTCGTGTTTCCCGCCCGTTCGCCGCTCGATGGGCGCGCTCCCTGGCTGAAGTGGCTCATCCTCGGGCTTGGCGTGTTCTTCGTGGTCACCGCCGGTCCGTGGCGGCCGTTCTTCGGACAGCAGGTCTCGACCAACCTGGCCGGCGAGACGATCCTGCGCGGTTGGCTCGCCCTCGCGCGGGGTTATAGCGTGTTCGGTTACGCGATTCTCGGGATGGTGGTGGGGACCCTGGCTCTGGTGGGGCATGCCACCCGCGCCGACTCCTCGCAGGTCCGGCGCAAGGCGCGTGTCCTCGCATGGGGCACGGTTGCGGGAATCGCTCCGGTGTTCCTGATCCTGTTGTTCGAGGTGGCCGGTCGCGGCGTGCCGGACTGGTTAATCCTCGCGGCGCTCGCGTTCCCGTTGATGCCGCTCTCATTCGCGTACGCCGTCGTCAAGCATCGCGTGATGGCGGTTCCGATCCTGGTTCAGCGCGGCGCGCGGTATCTGCTGGTGCAGCGCGGGCTGGCCGTCGCCAGCGTCGGGGTGAGCGTGGGGGTGGCCGTCGCCCTGGCGGTGCTGGTCCAGCGCTGGCTGCCGTCAGGGGTTGACGTGGGCCTGCCGGTCGCGGTGGTGGCCGCCGGCTTGCTGGGCGTGGGCGTGGCGCGCGGCGGCGCGCGGGTGGAGCGGCGGATCACCGACCGCATCGACCGGGCGTTCTTCCCCGACCGGTACAACGCCCGGCAGACACTCGAGGATCTCGCGAATCGCACGCGGACCACGAAGGACCGCGCGGCGCTCGCGGCACTCCTGCAGGAGAAGCTGCGATCCGCGTTCAAGCCGGTGTCGCTGGCCGTTTATCTGGAAGACCCGGACGGGCGGCTGGCGGCGGACCTGCCCGAAGGCCCGGGGACCGTCGCCCCCGAGGCGGACGGACTTTCCGAGCTCGCCAGACAGGCCCGGCCGAAGGTGCTGCCGCCGCCGGGCGTGGACCACGGCGCCGACAACCTGCACAGGATGCTCGACCCCCAGCGGGCGGAATGTCTCGTACCGCTGGTCGATCGAAACGACCGCCTCGTCGGCCTGCTGGTTCTGGGGGCGCGGCGGTCGGAAGAGCCGTATTCGGGCGAGGACATCCGGTTGCTGGCGGCGGTGTCGCTGCAGTCCGCCTTGACGGTCCAGACCATCTGCCTGAGTGAAGAGATGGCGGCCCGCATCGAGGCCGAGCGGCGCGCCGAGCACGAAGTGGAGATTGCGAAGGAGGTGCAGCGGCAACTGCTGCCGGCCCGCGCCCCGGCGCTGTCGGGATTCGCGTGCGCCGGCGCGTGCATCCAGGCGAAGTCGGTCGGCGGCGACTACTACGACTTCATCGAGCTGGGATCGGATCGCCTCGGACTCGTCCTGGCCGACGTCTCCGGAAAGGGCATCGCGGCCGCGCTGCTGATGGCGAACCTGCAGGCGACGCTGCGGAGTCAGTACGCGGCCGCACGCGACAATCCGGCCAGGCTCCTGCAGCGCGCGAACCGGCTCTTCTTCACGTCGACGCCCGCGAACCGCTACGCGACCCTCTTCCTCGCCGAGTTCAATCACACGACCCGGGAGCTGCGCTACGTCAACTGCGGCCACGTACCGCCGGTGCTGGCTCGGGCGGACGGCACGATCGAGACGCTGGCGCCGACGGCCACGGTGATCGGGCTCTTCGACGAATGGGACGGCGAGTCCGAGGCGGTGGTGCTGGAGCCGGGCGATACGCTCGTCGTCTGCAGCGACGGGGTCACCGAGGCGTTGAGCGACGATGAGGAGGAGTTCGGCGAGGAGCGCCTGCGCGACGCGGTCGCCGCCCACCGCGGCCTAGCGGTCCCGGAGCTGCTGACCACGCTCCAGATGTCCGTGCAGCGGTTCGCGGGCGTCGTCCAGAGCGACGACCTGACGCTGCTCGTGGCGCGTGCGACGGCGACGGCGTCTCGCACCGTGGCCGCGACGTCCGCGTGAATCGGCGCCGCGACCGACACCCGTGGCGGTATAGTCGGGTTACACGGATTCTCAGGGAGGCTGCTCATGACCGTTCCACCCGGACACTCGCGCAACCTGTTCGTGAAGCGGGCCGGCGCGGCCGCCGGCGTCGCGCTCGTCCTGTTCCTCGGGTGCGCAGCCGCGGGCGCGCAGGTGCGGGACGTCGAGCCGGTCACCGACGCAATGCTGCAGAACCCCGACCCCGTCGACTGGCTGAACTGGCGGCGCACGCTCGACGGCTGGGGCTACAGCCCGCTGGATCAAATCGACAGGGACAACGTCCACCAGTTGCAGCTCGTCTGGTCGTGGCAGATCGGACGGGGCCTCAGTCAACCGACGCCGCTCGTGCGCGACGGCGTGATGTACATCCCCAATCCCGGGAACGGCGTCCAGGCGGTCGACGCGGCGACCGGGGAGCGCCTGTGGCAATACGCGCAGGAGCCCGGGGAACGCGCCGATGACGGTTCGCAACCGCGGCGCACCAGAGGCAGCCGCTCGATCGCCATCTACGGCGACAAGATCTACCTCAACACGTCGCAGGCCCACATCGTGGCGCTCGATGCGCGCACGGGCGAGGTGGCCTGGGACCACACCGTGGCGGACCGCGCGCTCGGCTACCGCTACTCGAGCGGGCCCATCGTGGTGCAGGGAAGGATCGTGGCCGGCATGACCGGCTGCCAGAACTACAAGGACGACGTCTGCTTCATCTCGGCGCACGACCCCGAGACCGGGGAAGAGCTGTGGCGCACGGCGACCGTCGCGCGCCCCGGCGAACCGGGCGGCGATACGTGGGGCGACCTCCCGCTGACGTTTCGCGCGGGCGCCGACTCGTGGATCCCCGGCAGCTACGACCCCGAGACGAACCTGACCTACTGGTCGACCTCGCAGGCCAAGCCGTGGGCCCGGGTCTCGCGGCACACCGATGGCGATGCGCTCTATACGAACAGCGTGCTGGCGCTAGACCCCGAGACCGGCGAGCTGGAGTGGTACTACCAGTTCGTGCCGGGCGAGACGCACGACCTCGATGACGTCTTCGAGAGCGTGCTGATCGACCGCGACGGCCGGCGCTCGCTCTTCAAGATGGGCAAGATGGGCATCCTCTGGGAGATCGACCGCACGACCGGGGCGTTCGTGGCCGCGCACGATCTCGGGTATCAGAATGTCATCGACGTCGACCCCGAGACCGGTGCAGTGACCTACCGGTCCGGGATGATCCCGGAAGCCGGCGTCGAGATCGAGTTCTGCCCCAACCTGCTGGGCATCCGGAACTGGCGCGCGACCGCCTACCACCCGGAAACGCGGGCGCTCTACATCCCGATCCACCCGACCTGCGTGCAGGGGGTGTTCACCGAGCTGCCGCTGGAGGCGGGCAACAACTACTACGGCAACCGGGGGTGGCTCTCGCGCGGGAGCACGGTGCACCCGGCAAGCCCCGACCACCGGGGCCACCTCGTCGCCATGAACATCGACACCGGCGAGATCATCTGGCGGCACTCGATGGCCACGCGGCCGGGCGCGGCGGCGCTGACGACGGCGGGCGGCCTGGTGGTCGGCGCCGACTCCGACCGGCATCTGTTCGTCCACGACGTCGCGACGGGTGAGGTCCTGTTCCAGACGCGGCTGCCCGCCTCGGTGCAGGGCTTCCCGATTACCTACGCGGCCGGCGGCCGGCAGTTCCTGGCGGCGCCGGTCGGGGGCGACCGGTCCAACGCGATCTACGTGTTCGCGCTCCCGCGGGGCGCCGGCCCCACGTCCCGCTAGCGAACCCCGCGTTGCACCGAGGTTGGCGCAGCGCCCGCTGAGCAAGGCGAGAAAAAGGGAGCATACCTGTAGGGGCAACCCTTGTGGTTGCCCTTTCAGTCATCCGGAGCAACGCAGATCAGCGGGTTTCAGCGTGAAACAGCAGAATTCTGCAGGGAAACGCAGAATTCAGCGGGGATCGAATGCAGCGGGGCTTTTTGCCACGGGCTGCCGGGGACGGCGCTCGAAGCCAGCCCCGCGTGCGTCCGCGCGGGCAATCCGGCGTCCTCGAGCGCCTGCCCGTCAGCACTGCGGCGCGGTCACCCGCAATGCCCGGGCCGGACGATCTCCCTCCCGTCCGGCAGCTTTCCCTTGACAACATCGCGGCCTGCACGTACTAATGTGCTAGTAGATATGCCGAAACAACCTCCGCCGCTCGCCGACCAGGAGTTCGCGATCATGCAGATCGTCTGGGACCGCGGCGAGGTGACGGTGCGCGACGTCTACGAGGCGTTTCGCGCGCGCCGGCCGA
The DNA here is from genome assembly GCA_965220695.1 of Vicinamibacterales bacterium. Taxonomy (GTDB): domain Bacteria; phylum Acidobacteriota; class Vicinamibacteria; order Vicinamibacterales; family UBA8438; genus UBA9620. The sequence continues at coordinate 4,939,859 of OZ244838.1, forward strand.
TCGCCTACACCACGGTGCTGACGACGATGCGCATTCTCGAACAGAAAGGCCATCTGCGCGTCAGCCGCGCGGCCCGGGCACACGTCTATCAAGCCAGGTCCACCCGGCAGGGCGTGCTGCAGGCGATGGTGCGCCACTTCGTCGATCGCGTATTCGGCGGCGCGGCCGAGCCGCTCGTGCAGCACCTCATCCTCGACAAGCGGCTCAGCGCGGACGACCTGCGCGATATCGCCAGCCGGTTGAACGGGCCGGAGACGGACGATGACCGCTGACCTGCTGGCCCACAACATCGTGGCGCACTGGCTGCAGGCCGGGCTGCTGGCCGGGGTCGCCGGGCTCGGGGTCGCCGTGCTGCGTCTGCGTCGACCGGACTTCCTGCTGCGCTATTGGCAGGCGGTCCTCCTGCTGCTGCTGGTGGCGCCGTGGATCCAGCCCTGGCAGCCGGTCGCCGCGGCGCCTACCAGCGCACTGGTATCCATATCCGGCATGGAACAGGCGGTCGAAGGCGGGGACGGTGTGTCGGTGGCCGGCCGTGTCATCGCCCTCCCGACCGCACGCTGGCGTGTCGACCCGTGGACATGGGCGCTGGGGCTCCTGGCCGCGGGAGTGATCGTGCGCCTGGGGTGGATCGGACTGGGCCTGCTGCGGCTCGCCCGCCTCGCCCGCGCGGCGGACCGGATCGCGCCCCCGGCGGTCGCCCGGGACCTGCTCGCACGGTTCCGCGTGTCGGCCGTCTTCGTGCAGCATCCAGCGGTCCGGATGCCCTGCAGTTTCGGCCTGTTCCGGCCGACGGTCATGTTGCCGGCCGCCTTCGACCGTCTCGAACCGGCGTTTCAGCGCGCCATCGTCTGCCACGAGTTGCTGCACATCGAGCGGCGCGACTTCGCGCGGGTCGTGGTCGAGGACGTGGCGGCGGCGCTGTTGTGGTTTCACCCCTGGGTGTGGCTGCTGCGCCGGCGCATCCGGTTGCACCGCGAGCAGGTGGTCGACGCCGAGGTGGTGCGCTGCACAGGCGACCGGCGCGCCTACGTGCGGTGCCTCGTCGAGTTTGCGGGGCACCCGCTGACGTTGCGGCTCGCGTCGCCGATGCTGCGATCGACCGAGCTGCGGACCCGGACTGATGCCTTGTTCGAGAAGGAGGGAGCGATGTCGACACGACGATTGGCCGTAGTCGCGACGGGGCTGTGCGTGGCGTTGGGTGCGACGGTCTGGATGGCCGCCGCGACGGTGCCGCTGGGCGCCGCCGCGCCCGGGGGAGCGCTGCAGACGACGAGCGCCGGTCAGCCGGCGTCCCAGGTCAGGCACGCGATCGTGCTCGACTTCACGCTGCCAGGCGGTCACCAGCCGCAGATCCGCGGGTGGGAAGGCCAGCGCATGCGCATCTGGTTGCGGGATGCCGGCAGATTGGGGTTCGTGGCAAGAATACGCGACGACGCCCAAGAGGTCGTCATGGTCACCGTGATCGATCTCGACAGCGTTCCCGAGCGTGAGTTGGGAACCGTCGACATCGCGGTCGGTGGAGACCCGGTCACGTTCCAGACGTCCGTGCCGTTCCAGATCGCGGTGCCGAGAATCGTCACGTTAGACCCGGTGGCGGCGGCTCAGCTTCGGGCGCAGGAGTTGGAGCGCGTAGAGCAAGTGGAGGCGGTATTCGGGCAGCTCCGTCAAATACTCGAGCGGCAGCGGGCAAACACGAGGGAACAGATCATGGCAGCCCTGGACGAGCTCAAGCAAGCCGTTGCGTCCACATCCGATCAGGTGTGGCTCGTCGAAGGAACGGAGCCGGGTCAAGTCCAGGTCCTGGTCGACGAAACGACATCGGGAGCATTGATGCACCAGTTTGCCGAGCTGGAGGAATTGCTGCGCCTCCTGACGGAGCAGTTGCAGCTGCGCGTGAGCGGCACGTTGTCGAGCCCGTAAACAGACCTCCGCCCCTGGCAGCCCTTGGTGAAAGCCCCGCTGCATTCGATCCCCGCTGAATTCTGCGCTTCCCCACTGAATTCTGCGCGTCCCCGCTGAATTCTGCGCGTCCCCGCTGAATTCTGCGCTTCCCCGCTTAATTCTGCGGTTTCACGCTGCATCCCGCTTCGGGCGGCTGGGCCTCAATCGAATACGGCGAACAGGGTCACGTACGCCGCAAACGTGCCGAAGAACAGCAGTACTCCGTTCCACACGAGCCTGTCCCGGCGGCGCAGCAAACCGCATCCGACCGACAGCAGCGCGCCCGCGAAGCCGACGAAACACAGTGCCACGAGCGATATCACCAGGAGGGGTGCGTTCGCGGCGCCGAGTCGGTCCCAGTCACGCACGATGAGGACGAGTGGCAGGCAGAACACCGCCAGCGCCGCCGCGATGAGCAGCCAGCCGAAGGTGTGTCGGACGATTCCGTGCGGCGAACTGGACATCTCTGACCTCCCGTGGGCGCCTGCGCCGACACCATGGCGGCGTGCTGTCCGGTAATGCGTCAAGGAAGCGCAGGACAGCTCACGCCGGTGGTCGCCGCGTCGTGAGGGACGCGATCCCCCGCGCGCCGGCGATGCAGTCAATCAGGGGCGTTGCATACGTCGGCAACTGGATCGCCGAAGAGGAGGCCGGCAGGCTTTGGCATCGCAAGCGCCTCTCGGGATTCCCTATTTGTAGATTCCTCGAGTTCCATGACGAGGAGATTGAAATAGTCCTTCTTGAGCCCCGAGTTGCATGCCTTGCATGCGACGGCGTAGTTCAGGAGGTGATAGGACAGGAGATAGTATCCCGTGCCGGCGGCCGGAGGAGTGGTCAGCGTAACGCCGTCGACGATCAAGGATTGGGGGCACGGCCACTCCTTGATGTTGCCTTTTGGCCGGAAGTGCTCGAGATCGAGCTCGTGGCGGCCGAGGATTCCCGACTCGAATTGCCGTTCGCAAAAGCAACACTTGCCGTCCCCCTGCAATTCGATGAAGACCGGCTTCACGGTGCTCCAGATCGAGCTCGTTTCTTCGTATTTCCTGCTGGCGCGGAAAGTGTCCGTTCGAATCTGCGCCCTGGCAAGTCACCCGGGTGCATGCCGCTCGACACGCGCGTGGAGATCGTCGGGATCGATGTCGTAACGGATCACGATTCCACGCCCGACAGCTCGGCCATGAGCTTGCGGGCCGCTTCGGTGTCACCCTTGCGGGCGTTCTCGAGCAGGCTCTGTATTCGGTGGGTCTGGGATTCGGAGCGTGTGGACTTGAGACCGAAGAGCTCGGTCAGCAGGATTTGATCGGCGTCCATCCTCGATACGTCCACCCCGTCGACGCGCTCCAGGAAGCTGGCGCCGTTTTCTCGTTGCCGCGCGACGACGACGTTCCGCCACTCGAGCGACCCCACCAGGAGCGGGCTGTGGGACGTGACGATGAATTGCAAACGCGGCAGCCAGTGAGCAAGTCGTGGGAGCAGCTCCATCTGCCACGCCGGATGGATATGCAGATCCACCTCGTCGATCATCACGATGCCCTGATTCTCGTCGAGCTTCTTCCCCCTGGGACATGTCTCGCAGACGTGAAACAGGAGGTCGCCGATCCACCCCAGGAGCGCTCGATACCCGTCCGATAGCGCCGGGAACGGGACACGAATCTGCTGATATTGAAAGAGGTACTCTCCATTCTCCAGCTCGCCCGTGAAGCGGTATCGTTCGGGACCGAGGAGTTGGTTGATGAGCTCCCGCACCTGAGAAAAGCGGCCCGGATTCCGCGCCTGGTACTGCGGGAGCCAGTAACTCAGGGGAAGAAGGGAGTAGGTCTCCTCGAAGAGGCTCATGATCCGCCGTGCGCGCGTGAACGATGAGGCGCGACGTCCCGCCTCGTCGACGCGGTCGCTCCTCTCGACCCTGCGATTCGCGCCGTACCCCACGAAGAAGAACGCATCCGAGCGACTGCTGAAAATTGGGTGCCAGAGCTTGTCCTCCGGGCGGGCCCACTGGAGCCGCTCCAGATCGCCACGACGGTCAATGCGAATACGGGACTCGACTTGCGGCAACCCACCAGGCACGTCGTCCTGCACGCTGGGGGTGAAGGTCGCCTCGACAAGTGCTCCGACATCGGCCGATCCACCGGCTTCCCGGCGAACGAGATGGTAGGGAAAAACACCGGAGTCGGCCACCGCCGGACCGAGCGCGGCGAGGGCCACGCCTTTGAGAAGTGTCGATTTTCCGGATCCGTTCGCCCCGATCACGAGATTCATGTTCGCAAGCTTCGGACGTTCGGACGCCGGGAGGGTCTGCGCGTCCGGATGGACGAAATCGATGGAGGTCTGCTCGAACGTCCGAAACGCCTGCATTGCGATCGAGTCGATATACACGACGCGCTTTCTCGATTCTCAGAATCGTTTCCGGTCGCGACCCCTGCGGCGTAGGGATACAGGTGAGCGATCAACCCGGCCAATCGCATTGCGCCGAGGATTCGTCCGGAACTGTCGTTCGGCCACTTGCTCGCTCAATCGCACTATATCCGATTCCACGGGCCATCTTCGAAGACTGACGGCCGGTTCGTCCTGGCGTTCCCGACTACTCGGTGGACTGGCCATTTCCGACCTCCGCCGGTGGTCGCCGCGTCGTGAGGGACGCGATCCCCCGCGCGCCGGCAACCGATCAACCGGCGCCCTTCGGCGGCGCGGCGGCGCTGCCGAAGACGCGCTCGAAGTTGCCGGCGAAGATGGCCGTGCGGCTCTCGGCGTCTACGCCGATTTCGTCGAGCGCCGCGAGTTGGGCGTCGAGCACGGCCTGTTGCCAGCCTCTCGGGAAGAACGACGAGTCTGACCCGAACAGCATCCGCCCGGGTCCGAGCACCGCCAGCGCCTGTCGGAAGACGTCGACCAGACGCAGGCCGGGTGTGTACTTCGTCCAGGCGTTCGAGCTCGACGTATCGACGTGCACGTTGGGGCAGAGGTCGGCCGCCATGAGGGTCTCGCGGAAGAAGCCGGCGCCGAAATGGGGCACGACAACCGGCACCTTGGGGTACGCCGAGGCGACCGGGACGAGGGCGAGCGGATTCCCGCGCCGGATGTCGAACCGTGACGGCAGACCCAGCTTGCGCCGCACGCCGACCGACAGGACGCCGCAATGCACGAACACCGCGCACTGGTGCTCGGCCGCGGCGTCGAACACCGGGACGACCCGTGCGTCGTCGAGCGCGAACCCGTGCATCGCCGGGAACAGGCAGGCGCAGCGCAGGCCGCGCTCACCGAACCCCTGCCGGACCCTCGTGGCGGCGTCGGGCGCCGTCGGGTTCAGCATGAACGTGCCGGTCAGACGCGCCGGGTGCCTGGCGGCCGCTGCCGCGACCGACGGCTCGTCACCCGGGACGCTCGCCATGAGGGCGGCGCGCGTCACGCCGTGCCGGTCGAGCTCCGCCACCCAGCGGTCAGCGAGCGCGGCGGGCGTTCCGGGCGGATCCCACCCGAGCGCGGCCGGCAGATCGACGGCCGGGTCGCGCGCCGGGGGCGCCGCCGGGTCGCGGCCGAGCGTGGCGAAGAAGCCGGCCGAGAAGAAGTGGCAGTGCGCGTCGTTGAGGCGGGGTGCGTGGGGTCCGGTCATCGGTGTCATGGCATGCGGCGCCGCTGGCGGCGTCCAGTCTCACGTGTCAATGGGGCGCATCGCCGGGCGCGACCGCGAGTTTTCGCGTCCGGCGCGTCGGCAGTATAGTAGCCGCGTGCACCGGCCGCGCCGGTTTCTTCGTCAACCGCATCTTCGAATCCCATGGACCATGTGAATCTCGGTCGGACCGGGCTGCGGGTCTCGCGCCTCTGCCTGGGCACGATGACCTTCGGATCGACGGCGTGGCGCGGCTGGGTGCTGCCCGAGGCCGCCAGCCGCCCGTTCATGCGGCGCGCGCTCGACGCCGGCATCAACTTCTTCGACACCGCCGACATGTATTCCCGCGGCGTCAGCGAAGAGATCGTGGGACGCGCGCTGGCCGACTTCACGACGCGCGATCAGGTGGTGATCGCCACGAAGGCGTTCTTTCCGATGGACGACGGACCGAACGACCGCGGCCTGTCCAGGAAGCACCTGTTCGACGCCATCGACGCCTCGCTGCGGCGCCTCGGGACCGATTACGTCGATCTCTATCAGATCCACAGGTTCGATCCGCACACCCCGATCGAGGAGACCCTCGAGGCGCTTAACGACATCGTGCGGGCCGGCAAGGCGCGCTACATCGGCGCGTCGAGCATGTTTGCCTGGCAGTTCGCGCAGATGCTCCAGGTGTCCGAGCGCCGGGGCTGGGCGCGGTTCGTCTCGATGCAGAACCACTACAACCTCGTCTATCGCGAGGAAGAGCGCGAGATGCTCCCGCTGTGCCGCGCCGAGGGCATCGGCGTCATCCCCTGGAGCCCGCTGGCCCGCGGGTTCCTGGCCGGCAACCGCGATCGTCCGGCCGCCGCCGACACACCGAAGGGCGGCGAGACGCTGCGCGCGCGCCTGGACGAGTACGCCCACGGGCTCTACTATGCCGAGTCCGATTTCCAGGTGGTCGATCGGGTCGTGGCGTTGGCGCGCCGGCGCGAGGTCACACCGGCGCAGATCGCGCTGGCCTGGATCCTGCGCCAGCCGGGGGTGACGGCGCCGATCGTCGGCGTGACGAAGATGGAGCAGCTCGAGGCGGCCATCGCCGCCGTCGACATCGCGCTCGACGAGGACGAATGCGGCCAACTCGAGGAGCCCTACGTGCCGCACCCCGTACTGGGGCACCAGTAGGCGGCCGCTGTTGTTCCAGCCCGTTGCTCCGGTCAGGCGCCGCGAACAACACGCACCCGCGACCGTCCCAGGTCCAGGTTCGCGCGGCGGCTCAACTCCGGGCCATGATCGGCCTCAAGATGCCGGATGCCCTGGAGTTGACGGCGGCCCTCGGCGCCGGCTGTCAGACGTTCTTCACGAACAATCGGCGTTTCCTGCCTGTGCCGGGTGTACAAATTCGAGCCATGGTGCGCCGCACGTGTCCCATCGAGGCAGATGCCGATCGTCCCGTCGGTCGTGATTGCGATCTACCGCTTGCGGTTCGCAATCGGAACGCTCGCACGGACCTCTATTGCGCCGCCATGGAAACGTTCAGTTTCCATTCGATGCGCACGAAGTAGCGCGCCATACCCGCGTACTCGCTCTTCGCCTCCATCATCCTTCGAATCTGCACCGCGACCGCCGTTTTCATTTCCGTTGTAGAGTGCCCCGGGAGTCTTTCGACGACGTGCGCGAGTGTATTGAGCAACTCGTACGTAACCCACCGGCGTTGGCGCAACTCTTCGCGGTTGAGCCCCAGATCTTCTTCGGCGGCGCTCATGGCGCGAGTTGCGCGGACACGATTTGTGCGGGCCGCGATGCGGACTTCCTTGAGGACGGGATCTGCCTCCCATTTGTACAGTTTCTCGGGGTCTTCGACGTAAGGATCGACCAGAAACGGTTTTTCCTTCGTCGCCTCCCGAACGAAATCGTTGAACGGCATGCCGCCGCTGGCGTGATCAATCGGATCGGGAGTCATCAACCTCGCGTACTCCCTCAGCGCAGACTCGTTCGACGGAGGCGGGATGGTCGGCCCTCGCCAGCGACGGTCGTCTCTCGCAACCTTGAATTTGGCCCTCTTGTACATCTGGTTGCAGATCTGGCAACTGTAGGAGAAATTGTCGTAGCAATACGCCAACCACCAGTACACGCTCTTGGGTCGAAAATGCTCCACATCGCCGTAGGCAACAGTACTGGTGGCTGATTCGCAATAGGCGCACTTGCCGCAGGTCTCCTCTTTCAAGCGCGTTTTTGTCTGACGCCAGACATTGGGATTGGCCGGGTCCCCGGCATTCCGCAGCGTTACGAGGGCCAGATTCTTCTCGATTCGCTGTTCGCATGTGAAGGCGGACGGCGGCTCCGTCGTTCTCGTCAGCTTGATCACGTTCCACGCGCCCGACGCCTGGACTCCGTTTTCCGCGCCTTGCCGGGAGGCGGCTCGGACAGATCGACACCGGCCTTCTCGATCAAGGCTTGAATCGATCTCAGCACCTCGGTTTGCGCCTTCGCCGCGGCCCCGCCGTTCCACGCGGGGATGTCGGCAAGCTGCCCGCGCAAGTCCTCCAGGCGTCGCTCTTCATCCTCGGATCTGCGTTTCTTGGCCCTGAGATCCCGGTAGGCGTCCTTGAGTGTCGCCACGCGTTCCGAATCGACAGTGGCGACGTCGAAGAACGGCTCGATGAGCTGATGCAGCCTGAGCCTGTCGGGCGCCCCCTCGCAGGGTCGGAGTGCCGGCGGCGCATCGGGTGTCGGGCGGGCGAGGACATGGACTTCGCCGCGACCGGCCTGCTGGGCCGTCATGGGAGAATGCGTGGTGGCCACGATCTGGAAGTGGGGGAGCTTGTCTTCGATGAAACGTCGCAGCCGTCGTTGCCACTTGACGTGCAGGTGCAGATCGAGCTCGTCGATCAACAGGAGGCCCCGCGTCGCCAGAGGGTTCGAGAAGTCGTCGAACGCCGCCGTGGTGCGGTAGAGCAGATCTCCCACCCAGGCCGCCACGTTCTGATAACCGTCGCTCAAGTCCTCAAGCGAAACGGGTCCGTCGGCTGTGTCGAAGATCAGGGTCTTGCTCGTCTTGTCGATGTGCCGGAACGTCACGCCGGGAAGAAGCTCGGTGAGTGCCGTCCGAATCAGGTCCAAAGTGCTCTCGCCCCTGGCGTAGTGCAGATCCATCGCCCACGACGCGAGTGGCAGAAGCGCAGCGTCGGCGTCGAACAAGGTTCGAACCGCTCCGGCCCGCCCGGACTTCTGGCCGTCCTTGGCGATCCCGGGGCGGCCGAGACGACGCGATGCGCCGTAGCCGGTGAGAAAGTAGCCTCGTCCGGTGTATGCGGGAGAGTCTTCGAGCGGAGCGAGCGGCTGCGCATTTCGATCGAGAGTCCTCGAAATCGTTTCGCCCCGACGCAGTTCCAAGCTGACTTTCTTGTCATCTCCCGTTGCGGTCGTCACAATTCCGTTGATGCGGGCGCTCGTCTGTCCCGAGCGAATCCAGCTCGACGGATCCCGTCCCAACAGCTCCGGCAGCGCATCCCGGCCGCAGAGCAGCAAGGCCATGCAACGCAGGAGCGTGCTCTTGCCCGTACCGTTTTCCCCGAGTAACAACGTCCACTTCCGGACGCTGCGGTTTTCGCCCTCGAAGTCCAGTTCCAAGTCGGCAATGACGCGTACGTTTTCGACCCGGATGCGTTTGAGGAACACGGTTCGGGCAGCCTCCTCAGGCGACCATACAACAATGACCGATTATGCCCGCTGGCGCAATCGGCCGGAGATCCAATGTCAGACCCGTGATGCGGGCGGTGTACGACTACCCTGCCGCCGGGTCCAGCCGATGACCGCGTTCTGCACGGTGGCTCAGATCGCCCCTGCGGGCGGGGCGAGGCGCCGGGGCTGGGCAGTTCCGCCAACTCGAGGAGCCGTACGCGCCGCATCACGTGCTGGGGCACCAGTAGCGGGGACCAGCACCCTCACGTCATCCGAGACACGCCGCACGCCTGCCGCACCGCCGCGCGCCGATTCAACGGGTCGATCCGGTTGCGGCGCGATGGCGCCACGCGACGCCCCGGGCAGCGGACCGGCGCACGCGGTCAGGGCGTGACCCAGATCGGCGACGACCAGGCGCGCTCCTGGATGGTGGCCGGCAGATCGGGGCGCGGCTCCACACCGGCGCGCACGGCCTCCCAGGTAGTCCAGCGGCAGGACGGGTTCTCGAGCACGCGCACGTAGTAGACGGCGCGTTGCGCGGGGTCGAAGTCGGGATCGGCCCACAACGTGCGCAGCTCGGCGTCCCCGACATCCGCGCTCAGGCTGCAGTCGGCGAGGTTCACGGTCGCGCCGTTGTCGGGGCAGCGGTGGGTCGCCGCATCCACGGACAGCCCGTCCGAGCAGGCGACGTCGTAGACCTGCTCGCGCGCCTCGCCGTCGTCGATCCAGCCCTTGATCACCTGCAGGCGCGCCAGCGGGGCGCTCGAGGGATCGCGGCTCGCCCACACCAGAAAGCGGGGGACGCGCCCACCGGGCGCGACCAGTTCGCCGCCCATGGCGACGCCGCCGGCGTAGGCCGCGGCGACGAGGTCGGGATCGTCCGCCAGGTCGTCCGGATAGTCATAGCCGCCGAAGAACCGCACCCGGATGCGCGGCCCGCTCGTGGCGAAGGTCTCCTTGCGGCGGAACGCGTCGAAGATCGACTCGCGCGTATTCTCCTCGGCCCAGACGCCGCTCAGTCCCGACGCGCCGCGCAGCGCCCCGAGCGGCGATTCGCTGTAACGGCGGCCGTCCGGCCGCGCCGCGTCGAACGGAATCGAGACGCCCCGCCGCGGGACGCCGCCGGCGGTGAAGTAGCCGGATTCGCTCGGCGGTCCTGCGCCGGCATGATTGTCGGTGGCGCCGATGAGGCCGAAGCGGAACGGGTTGAAGCCGCGGTCCTCCTCCAGACGCAGACCGTTGAGGTAGGCGTCGCGCACGTAGCTGCCCGGGGCCTGGCTCGGGGTGAGGCCGCCGCCGATGCGGTAGGGATAGATCTCGAAGTCGGCCCACTCGTCGTTGGGCGAGAGCGCGGGATGGGTGTCGGACGTGCCCTTGGTCTGGGTGATCTCGACCAGCGGCTCGTTGCGCGTGCGGACCTCCGCGTAGGCGGCGTCGAGCGGCTCGCCGGCATAGGTGGAGAGCCTGAACATCAGGCCGTTCGAGCCGTTCGAGTTGTGCGGAATGGCCAGCGCTTCGATGCCGGCGTCGCGGTTGCGATCCATCCACGCCCACAGCTCTTCCGGATTGAACGAATCGAGGCGGCTGAACGGCACCTCCGGCACCGCGCTGCCGCGGTAGATCACGTTGCGGTGCAGGTTCTGGTTCTCGGGGCTGCCGGTGAACTCGTAGCCGATGAAGGTGGTGAAGACGCCCGGCTCGTAGTGGCGCTCGGCGGCGTCGACCGTCTCGCGCCAGGCCGAGCGAAACACATCGGGATCGGGCGGCACGTCGCGCTGACCGAGGGTGTACGCGCGTATCTCGCGCTGGGCCTCTCCCCGGGCGGCCCCCGTCAGCGCCCCGGACGCGATGCCGTTCACGAGCTCGGCGGCCGGATGGTTCGAGGCCGGCTGCGCCGGATCCACCATCGCCGGCAGCATGCCCAGGAAGCTGGCGTGGTCGGTGACCGCGTAGAAATCCAGCGGCGAATCGAGCTGGATCTCGAATCCGGCCGGGTGGGTCAGCGCCTCGCCTTGCGCGTAGCGGTAGGCGTCGTCGGGCGTGGCCCGGGTGCCGTTGAGGAAGGCGTCGTACGAGAAGTTGGTGTGCGTGTGGAGATCGCCGAAGTAGGCGTTGCGCAGGGGGTTGGGACCCGGCGTGGCGGCAGTGGCGCCGCCGCCTGGCGCCGCGTCGCCGGCGACCGGGTCGACGTCACCGCTGCAGCCGCTCAGTGCGACGCCGAGCAGGGCGGCGAGCGCCGCGGCGACGTGCGGCCGGCGCATGACGGACGCTGCAGGACGACAGTTGTGAAATGGCATGACACCTCCCGGCAGATCTGACCGATTACACCATCGAGAACACTCGTTCGACGAACCAGTAGGCGGACACGACCCCCATGACGTAGATCGGCGTCTGCGTCAGGACGGCGGGCACCTGCAGGCGCCCGACGCTGACGATGCGCACCAGCGCCAGCAGGAGCACGACGATCGCGAGCTGCCCGATCTCGACCCCCGCGTTGAAGAGCAGCAGCGCCATCGCTCTGGCCTGTTCAGGCAGACCGATCTCGGACAGTGCGCCGGCGAAGCCGAAGCCGTGCAGCAGTCCGAATCCGAAAGCGATCACCCACGGCGAACGCGCCATGGGCGTGGGCCGGCCGTTGGCGCCGCGGACCAGCTCGACCGCCAGGAAGAGGATGCTCAGCGCGATCAGCGCCTCGACCGGCCGCTGAGACAGCGTCAGCACGCCGAGCGTCGAGAGCGCGAGGGTGATGCTGTGCGCCGCGGTGAACGCCGTGACGACCTGCACCAGTTGCAGCGGCCGGCGCACCAGGAACATCAGGCCGACGATGAAGAGGATGTGATCGAACCCGAAGAGCAGGTGCTCGATGCCGAGTCGCAGGTAGGCGGGCACCGCCGCCCCCCGCCGCGGCGCGCGCGACAGCACCACGCGCGGCGCCTCCGGCCGGAGCAGGTGGTCGGCGGACGCCCCGTCGAGATAGCGCACGCGGAGCAGGACATCGGTCAAGGTGCGCGGCAGCCCGCCGATCTCGATGGCCGCCCCCGCCAGTCCCCGTTCGCCGCAGGCGATCACCCAGCGCTCGACCAGCGCCGACAGGGTCACGTCGGGCAGCGCCGGGTTCCCGGCACGACAGTGCGGCGGAAACCTCGGCTCGAGCGGCAGGCGCAGGGCCAGGCCGGGTTCCGAGCCCGGCAGGATCGGCTGTTTCCAGAGCACCTCGAAGCGCCCGGCGGACAGCTCCGTCAACTGCAGATAGGCGGGCCGCACTTCATGGGCCTCGGGGGCCAGCGGGACCAGGACCGTTCCCAGGACGGCCAGCGCCAGGAGCCCGTGGTGAAACCGCGCGAATGCCGCGGGGCTTTCACCACGGGCTCCTGGGACACCCCGCATCGCAGCGCGCGCGGCGAGGCGCCCGCTGATCACGGCGTGACGAGTGACGGACCGCGGGTGATTCGCCATTGCCTACCGCCGCGCGGAGTCGACCTCGCTCGACACCGGCATGCGGACCTCGTAGCGCTCGCGCAGCACCTCGAACGCGGCCTGGTTCTGCGCGCGGCGCCGCGTCTCGACCAGGTCCTGGACGACCCGGTCGCGGACGTCGTCGAGATCGGGCACGCGCGGTTCCCTGCGGCCGAGCACCCGGACCAGGTGCGTGCCGTGCGCAGACCTGACCGGTCCCTGCCACTCGCCCACCGCGAGGTCGGGCAGGGCGGCGGCGAAATCTCCGCCAAAGAGCTCGGCGAGTTCCTGGTCGGTCCGATCGGCGTACTCCCTGAGCAGCATGAAGGGGTCGCCGAGCTGTCTCCAGCGGCCGTCCCCGCCCGCGCGCAGGTCATGGAGCAGGGCCGCCGCGTCGGTCCACGGATCGGCTCTCCGATCAGCGCTCAGAAACAGGTGCCGGAACGTGGTCCGGCGCGGCTCGCGGTACTGCTCGGCGTGCGCCGCGTAGTGCGCCTCGACCTCGTGCGCCGCGGGCGCCGGCACGTCGGTGTTGTCCTCCAGCATGAACGTCATCTTCTGCGCGAGCCGGCGGCGCACGATGGGGTCGTCACGGTCGAGGGCCAGACGCTGCGCCTCGCGATAGAGGATCTCCTCCTTGACCGCCTCGTCGATCAGTCCCTGCAGCTCCTGGCCGCTCGGCGCGCGGCCCCACTGCGCCACCCACCGTTCGCTGATCGACGCGATCTGCGCGTCGGTCACGGCGATGACGCGGCGCTCGGCGTCCCCGTCAGCCAGCCAGCGGTCGAGCGCGAAGACGCCGATGCCCAGCAGGAGAAACAGGACCAGCGGTGACGTATCCCGGATGGCTGTCATGCACGTGCACCATCGGCGGCGTCAGTTGTCGGCGACCCGGCTCGCGTACTCGCGAATCCGCTTCGCGTTCGCGCCGACGTCGCTCAGCCCGACCCGTGAGACCGACCGGACATCGATGCGGCTACCGCCGCCGGCTGGCCGGACGCGCACGATGACGTCGTCCTTGAAGCCGTACCAGAACGTCGTATCGGTCGCTTCGATGCGTCCGGCCGCGGCATCTTCGTCGACGAGCTCCCAGCCCATGTCCCGGACCGCCGCGAGTGCGCGGGCGAACCCCTCGGCCGGCGGGGCGTCGAGGGTGATCGGTCCCAGATCCGGATACGCCTCGCGCTGCTGCGGCGCCGCCTGCGGATCGTACTCGGCCGTGTTGGGCGCGTCCGCTCGCAGCGGCAGCACCGCGACGAATGCCGGGGGATCGTCCGTATCCGTCGTGATGTCGTGAATCGGCGGGACCTCGCGGGCAATCGCCTGCTGCCGGGCGGGAAGTGCGTAGCAGACCGCGCCAATCGCGATGCCGAGCACGCCGGCGACCAGGTCCCGGACGTGACGGCGGCGCACCACCGACACGCCCGCGCCGGCCAGCGAGACGACACCCGCCGCGAGGCCCACGTACGCCCCCACCCTGAGCATCGTGAAGGAGGCGCCGAGCTCGAGGGCTCCGATACGATATCCAAGGCCAGCGCCCACCACGAGCACGGCCGCCGCCAGCGCCAGCACGAGCCCGCCGCCCACGACCATGAACCAGATCGGTCTTCCCGCCTGCCCTGTCGACCGAGCGTGCATCGAGATTCCTCCTTCGCCGGTGCGTCGGCACGGCACACCCGGCCGCCGCCCGCGACATCCGTGCGAGTGTACCTGACTGCGGCCCTGGCGGGCACGAGGATCGCGGCGACAGCCGCGCCGCGCACCGCGCTGCCGGCGGCGGGTCAGCGATACAGCGGGTTCGGATGGTCGAACCGGCAGCCGGCGTCCCATTCCGAGCGCTGGTTCCCGTGCGCGGGGATACCGCCGGCATCCTTGATCATGCGCGCCATGTGCAGCAGGTTCCAGGTCATGAACGTGGTGTTCCGGTTGGTGAAGTCGTTCTCCGGACCCCCCGATCCGGCGTCCAGGTAGGACGGTCCGGGACCCGCTTCGCCGAGCCACGCGGCGTCCGCCTGGGGCGGGATGACGTAGCCCAGGTGTTGCAGCGAGTAGAGGATGTTCATCGCGCAGTGCTTGGCGCCGTCCTCGTTGCCGGTGATCAGACAGCCGCCGACCCGGCCGTAGTAGGCGTACTGTCCTGCGGCGTTGAGGTGATGCGAGGCCGAGTAGAGGCGTTCGACGACCTGGGTGGCGACCGAGGTCTTTTCACCGAGCCAGATGCTGGAACCGATGACCAGGATGTCGGCGGCCAGCACCTTCTCGAGGATGCCGGGCCAGTCGTCCCGTTCCCACCCCTGCTCGCGCATGTCGGGATACACGCCGGTGGCGATCGTGAAGTCGACCGGACGCAGCAGTTCCACGCTGACACCGTTCGTTTCCATGATGGCGCGCGAGATGCGGATCAGACCCTCGGTGTGCGACAGTTCCGGGCTGCGCTTGAGCGTGCAGTTGAGAAAGATGGCCGACAGATCGGAAAAATCCCACCGGCTGTCGGTGCACAGGCGTTCCTGCCGTTCGTTCAGCATCGCTTCGTATCCCTGTCGATGTGCGGTCCCGCGACCCGCCGGTCACGGCGTCGGACGCCGTCAGCCGGCCGGGAGTGCTCGAAAACGTGTGGACGATAGCACGAACAGCCCGCGCTCCCGGCCACGGGCCGCCAGCCACGGCGGCCGGGAGAATACCGGCTGGGGCTCGAGCGTCGGTGAGCGCCGGCGCGGTATGCGCCGCCAGCCTGCGCACGCGTGGTGACCGGCGTGCGACGAGCTCGTCACGTCGGTGCAAACCTTCGCCGTGAAGGGCATGCCGGGAATTTGCGATCCCGTCATACCCGGCGGACGAAACCGGCGTATGCTGGGCAGGAACCGTGGCGCGGGCCGCACCGGCCGCGGCGCGCGGCGGCGAAGCACCGTGAACCGGAGAACCGACCATGACCGACCATGCAGGATTCGATTCGTGGCTCCAACGCCGGCTGGACCGCCGTGATCTGCTGGCCGGCGGCTTGACGCTGCTCGGCCTCGGCGCCGCCCGCCGCGCGTCGGGCCGCACCCTGTTCCAGCCGTCCCTCTTTCCGCTCGGCGTGGCGTCCGGCGATCCGACGTCGGACGGCGTCGTGATCTGGACCCGCCTGGCCCTGGATCCGCTGCAGGGCGGCGGGATGCCGCCGGACGACGTCGAGGTGGTCTGGGAGGTGGCGCGCGACGAGCGGATGGCGGCGGTCGCCCAACGCGGCACGGTGGTCGCCGGCGCGGCGCTGGGGCACAGCGTCCACGTCGAGGTGCAGGGGTTGGAGCCGGGACGCTGGTACTGGTACCGGTTCCGGACGGGGACCGACGAGAGCGCCGTCGGACGGACCCGGACGCTGCCGGCGGCCGGGTCGTCCAGCGATCGGCTGCGGTTCGCGTTCGCCTCGTGCCAGCACTACGAGCAGGGGTACTTCACGGCCTACCGCCACATGGTGGACGACGACCTCGATCTCGTCTTCCACCTCGGCGACTACATCTACGAGCGCGGCGGGAGCGACGGGGGCGTGCGCAGGCACACGGGCGACGAGATCGAGCTGATCGACGACTACCGCAACCGGTATGCGCTCTACCGCGGCGACCCGGACCTGCAGGCGGCGCACGCGGCGTTTCCGTGGGTGGTGACGTGGGACGACCACGAGGTGGACAACAACTACGCGGACGCCATATCCGAGGAAGAGGGGCTGCCGGCCGAGCTGTTTCTCCGGCGCCGCGCCGCGGCGTACCAGGCGTACTACGAGCACATGCCGTTGCGCCGTGCGTCGCTGCCCGATGGTCCGGACCTGCAGCTCTACCGCGCCTTCAACTGGGGCGATCTGGCCTCGTTCCATGTGCTCGACACGCGGCAGTATCGCAGCGACCAGCCCTGCGGCGACGGCCGCGAACCGGTCTGTGAGGGCATGAACGACCCGGCCGCGACCCTGCTCGGCGAGACGCAGGAGCGCTGGCTGATGGACGGGCTCGACCGCTCGACCGCGCGCTGGAACGTCATCCCGCAGCAGGTGATGATGGCGCGGGTCGACCGCAGGGTCGGCGACGGCGAGTCCTACGGCATGGACATCTGGTCCGGGTACGAGGCGGCGCGGCGCCGGCTGATGGAGTTCCTGGCGACCCGGCAACCCGCGAATCCAATCGTGCTGACCGGCGACATCCACAGCAACTGGGTCACCGACCTCAAGGTGGACTACCAGGATCCGGACGCGCCGGTGGTGGGCGCCGAGTTCGTGGGCACGTCGATCAGCTCCGGCGGCGACGGCGCCGACACCCGCGCCTCCACCGCCGCGCTGCTGGCCGAGAACCCGTGGGTGCGGTTCTACAACCGCCAGCGCGGGTACGTGCGCTGCGAGCTGACCCCGGCGCGCTGCGTGACCGACTACCAGGTCCTCGAGTACGTCACCCGCCCGGGCAGCCCGATCGCCACCCGTGCGTCCTTCGTCGTCGAGGACGGCCGCCCCGGCGCCGGGCCGCTCTGATCGCGGTCGGCCAGATCGGTCCGGAAACAGGCTGCCGGGCACGGCGACCTCTCCCGTGGGTGTGCTACGCTCCGTTGCCGGGTACACTCACCGTTGGCCTGCGATTTGCATTTGGCGGGAAGGAACGGTCGCCGGCCGTCGAGCTACCCTGCAACCATGCCTCTCGATGCCAAGGCGCTCGGCGCGTACTACACGCCGGAGGCGGTGGCGGATGCCCTGGTGAGGTGGGCCGTTCGAGACCCCGCCGACCTCCTGCTCGACCCGTCGAGCGGCGATGGCCGATTCGTCGCGCGTCATCCGAACAGCGTCGGTGTCGAACGCGACCCCGCGTCAGTCGCCCAGGCGTCCGTTCGCGCGCCGCATGCCACTGTCGTCGAAGGCGACTTCTTCACCTGGGCGTCCGACGACCGACGTCGTTTCGATTGCGCGGCCGGCAACCCCCCGTTCATTCGGTATCAGCGGTTCACCGGCGCGACTCGGCAGACCGCGCTCGAATACTGCCGCCGCCTGGGCATCGTCTTCAGCGGTCTGTCGTCGTCGTGGGCGCCGTTCATCGTCGCGGCGGCCAGCAAGCTCCGCGCGGGCGGGCGGATCGCCTTCGTCGTGCCGGCCGAGATCGGTCATGCGCCGTACGCCGGTCCGCTCTTGGACTACCTGGTCGCCAACTTCGGTTCCGTGCACCTGGTCGCCATCAAGGAGAAGATCTTCCCGCGGCTTTCGGCGGACTGCTGGCTGCTGTTCGCTGACAACGCAGGTTGTCACGCGGACGGCATTCGGCTCTCGAAGCTCGAGAGATTCGACCCGGACAGGATGCCGCCGGCGGTGTCGGAGCTGATTTCCGTCGAAGAGTGGCGTGTCCAATGGCGCGGCAGGCTGCGGCCGTTCCTGTTGCCGGCGCGCATCCGCAGCCTCTATGAGCGTATGGCGGCCGATCCCGATGCGGTCCGGTTCGGTCGGATCGCGCAGGTCGCCATCGGGTACGTCAGCGGCGCGAATCGCTTCTTTCATCTGCGCCCGTCCGACGTGGGGCGTTTGGGGATACCAGACGAATTCCTCGTGCCGTCGATCAGGAACAGCCGGTATGTCACCGGTGGGGTGATAAGCGACGTCGACATAGAACGCTGGGTCGCGAAGGACGAACCGGTTTTCCTTCTGCAAATACCGCCGCGGGCACGGGTGCCGGCCGCGGTCCAGGCATATCTCGACACCGCTGAAGGACATCGGGCCAGAACGGCCTACAAGTGCCGCAATCGTACGCCGTGGTACACCGTTCCCGATGTCCGGCGTCCCGCGTTGGTGGTTACGTACATGAGCGGCAGGTCGCCGGCGCTGGCCGTGAATCGGAGCAGGTGCACTTGCACAAATTCGCTCCTGGCGGTCGACCTTCGGTCCGGGCTGTTCGACGGCGGCGGTTTCTGCGAGAAACAACTGTCGGCAGCGTGGGGTTCGCCCGCCGGGCGGCTGAGCTGCGAACTTGAAGGTCACCCGCTCGGCGGCGGGATGCTCAAGCTCGAGCCCGGAGAGGCTCGAAACGTGCTTCTGGCTCCGAACGCGGCCGTTGACGAGCGTGCCGGTGCTCTTTTTGAAGAAGGCATCGAAGTGATGCGCCAGTGGAGACACGTCGCGTGAGCGTCTGCCAGTGGGTGTCGCACACGTCGGCGCTTGCCCATTTCGTGACGTTCCGCGGGTCGCCGCAGAGCCAACGACATATCAAGCCGCTCCATTGGTACGTCGCCTGCCGGCTTGTCGTTGAAGGCGGATTCCACCCCGACGAGATCATGCCTCGCCCGCCGTTCCGCGTGGAAGGGAGCAGCAGGCGGCCGATGTTGGTCGACGACCCGAGCCGCGGCGGTACCGGCGAGCGCACCGTGTACGGCGGTCTCAAGACCAAGGACGTCGACGTCGTCGTGACGAAGGAGGGGATCGGGCCGGTGCTCGCCGTCTCCTGCAAAGGGGCGATTGGCGCGTTCAGGAATCTCACGAATCGGATGGAGGAAGCGGTCGGGGACTGCACCAAACGATCATCGAGCGCGGCCGGGGACAGCCGCATGAAGGTCCGGGTCCTTCCCGCAGCCGACATACAGGCGAGCGGTCCGGCCCCCGGCGCGGCCGGGCACGTATAATCCCTATCCCGTGTCATCGAACGCCGCGCGACCCGCGGCGGGGGAGTTGCCAGATGCTTCGACAGCGTTGCGTCCACCCGTATGTCCTGATCGCCGCGGTATCAATCGCGTTCGGTGCGACCGGTGCACGTGCGCAACCGGCGGACGATTTCGTGCCGGTCACGGACGCCATGCTCCAGGACCCGGACCCGGCAGACTGGCTGATGTGGCGCCGTACGCTCGACGGGTGGGGCTACAGCCCCCTGGACCAGGTGACCCGGGACAACGTGGACGAGCTGCGGATGGTCTGGTCGCGCGGCCTGACACGAGGCACCCAGGAGGTCACGCCGCTGGCGTATGGCGGTGTCCTGTACATGCCAAACCTCAACGACATCATCCAGGCCATCGACGCCCTGACCGGCGACCTGATCTGGGAGTACCGCCGCGATCTGCCCGACGACGTCTACGAGTTCGTGGGCGGCAATTCACGCAGCATCCGGAACATCGCCATCTACGACCGGCAGATCATCAACATCAGCGACGACGACTACGCCTACGCGCTCGACGTCCTGACCGGCGAGCTTGCCTGGGAGACCGAGATCTTCGACTACCAGGTGACGCCGGCCGGTCACAGTTCCGGTCCGATCATCGCCGACGGCCGGGTGATCTCGGGGCGCAGTTGCCGGCCGCGCGGCGGGCCCGCGTCGTGCGTGATTCTGGCGCATGATGCGCGAACCGGCGCCGAGCTGTGGCGGCGGCCGACGGTGCCGGCGCCCGGCGAGCCCGGTGACGAGACCTGGGGCGGCGTGCCGTACGAGCAGCGCGTGCACGTCGGAAGCTGGATGCCGGCCAGCTACGACCCCGAGCTGCGGCTGATCTTCCAGGGCACCTCGGTCACCTCGCCGGCGCCGAAATTCCTGCTCGGAGGGGTCGACAACAAGCACCTCTACCACAACACGACGCTGGCGCTCGAGGTCGAGACCGGCGAAATCCGGTGGTACTACCAGCACCTGAACGACCATTGGGACCTCGACCATCCCTTCGAGCGCCTGCTCGTCGACACCGCCGTCGCGCCGGACCCCGACGCCGTGAGCTGGATCAACCCGCGCATCCAGCCGGGCGAGGTCCGCAAGGTCGTCACCGGCGTGCCGGGCAAGACCGGCGTGGTCTACACCCTCGACCGGGAAACGGGCGAGTTCCTCTGGGCGACGCCCACCATCTCGCAGAACGTGATCAGCAACATCGACGGCGCCACCGGCGCGGTGACCGAGAACGCGGAGGTCACCTTCACCGCGCTGGGGCAGGAGGTGCTGGCCTGTCCCACCTGGGCCGGCGGAAAGGACTGGGAGGCGGGCGCCTACAGCCCGCTGACGAACACCATGTACATGCCGCTGCGCAACACCTGCGCGCGGATGCTCGCCACCGACGACGTGCGCAGCGAACGGGCGCAGGCGCTGACCGCGGGCGGACAGGGCGGCCTTGAGATCTACTCGCTCGCCGCCCGGCACCAGTTGACGCCCGGCACCGACAACCTGGGCACCATCCACGCGGTGTCGGCCGAGACGGGCGAGACGATGTGGATCCACGAACAGCGCGCCGCCACGATGCCGATCATGGCCACCGGCGGCGGGCTCGTCTTCGGCGGTGACGTGAACGGGCGGTTCAAGGCGCTCGACCAGGAAACCGGCGAGGTGCTGTGGGAGATCAACCTGGGTTCACCGGTCGTCGGGTTTCCGATCAGCTACGCCGTGGGCGGTCGCCAGTACGTGGCGGTCAATACCGGCGCCGGCGGCGGAGTGAACCTGCGCCTGACACCCGAGCTGCGCCCCAGCTCGGGGAGCAATCTGTTTGTTTTTGCGTTGCCATGAGGGCCGAGACCGTCATCCCGACAAGGTGCTTTCGGCCGCCTTCGTCCGTACCGCCGCGCCAGGAGGGCACGCCGACGGCAACGGCTTGTACCTGTTCGTCCAGCCAACCGGAACGCGAAGCTGGGTCCAGCGGCTGGGCATCCGCGGTCGGTGCCGCGAACTCGGACTCGGCGCCGTTGTGCTCGTCTCGCTCTCCGAAGCCCGCGAGCGCGCCCTCGCCAACCGCAAGTTGGCGCGGTCCGGCGGTGACCCGCTGGCAGAGAATCGCCGCGTCAAGTGTGTTCCCACGGTCGCGGAGGCCACTCAGCGCGTGCTCGAACAGAAGCGCGGCGGCTGGCGCGGCCGGTGGCACGCGCAGAACTGGTGGCGGAACATGGAGCGGTACGCCTTCCCCCGCATCGGCCGCCGGCGGCTCTCCGAGGTCAACACGGCCGACGTGTGGGAGATCCTCACGCCGATCTGGCACGTCCAGTTGGACACCCCGTCCAGACAATTGCTGCCGGTCCTCAGTCCGCGAGCGGCGACTGTGGTCCGCAGGAATCCGATTCCGACGAGGTACGTAGCAAGGGGATGCCAGCGAATGGAGAGAGGCACTGATTGCATAGAGGCATACGTTACGGAATCTCAAGAACAGAAGCCCCAGAAGCCTGACGGCTCGTCGATTTACACACTGCCCGCGATGCTGCCGTGCCATGCGGTCGGAGGGTTGGCTCGCCTAACGCCGGCCCCTTCGGCGGGTCTTTTCTCAGTCTATCCTGCTGCCCGATCGGAACTGCGCTAACTCGTTCGTAGGGTAGCCTCTATATTCACTGCTACGGACGAAGACCTTAATGGTCTTGCCTATACACTTGTTCAACGTGTCTTTGTGACCGAATGCTGTCTCCGTGAGGTTAAAGCGCAGGCGTGGAAAAAGGCGCGGAAACGGATAAACATAATCAATAGCCCCGCACGCCTCCAGGAACGGAACCATGAATCCCATTGCCTTGCTACTAAAATGATGGGTAATGCGGACACCGTTAAACCTCTCGTTCTCGCTTCGACAGACAAGCTCGAACAAATATTTTGTGGAATCCCCCGCCTTAGAGAGTTCCGTACTATACGACACAACTTCTAAGCTATGCCAACCCACTGGAAGGACAACGCCGCGCCTAGTGCCCGTCACCATGTGCCCTCTTGTGTTCTCCCCACCCGACGGTGACGGCATCGTAGCACGTCGTTCGTAGGAGGATCGGATCGCGGCCGATTCCCTGTGGGGAGGATGTGTCGAAGGCGCTCAAGAAGCCGACGCCGACAAACCTCTACAGCTGGCAAGCGCAAGCTGGCGCGGTCGGGCGGCAAGCCTTTGGCCGACAAGCGCCGAGTTCAGGGCGTTCGGTCCTTCGCCGACGGCGCTCGGCACGTGCTCGAAAATGGCGCCGTGGATCGCGCGGTCGATGGCACACGCGAGTTTGGCGGCGGAGACTCGAACGCTACGCCTTTCCGCGCATCGGCTGCCGACCTGTCTCTAACCGGACTTCGGCAACTCGGTGTGGATTTCGACTAATTTCAGGGGTGTTCCCGCCTCGCCCGACCCGGTGGGCCAGCAAAACCGGGGGTATCCGGGTGCGTGACCTGCCGGATCCCTGTGTAGTGCCGACCTACCCCCTTGATTGACGGGCTGCATGGACGGACGATCTACGCATGTTCGTGCGCTGCAAGATGCGCCGCAAGGACAGCAAGGAGCACCGCTACTGCAGCGTGGTGGAGAACGTGCGCGTCCGCGGCGGGCGGGTCGTGCAGCGCCAGGTGCTCTACCTCGGGGAGATCAACGACAGTCAGCGCGCGGCGTGGTGCCGCTCGATTGCGGTGCTGGACGAGACGGCGGGCGCGGACGACCTCGGCCTTGATCACGACGCGGCGCGCGTGGCCCCACGTGCCGGCCTGGTACTGGGTGTCGGTATAGACGTGCGCGGTCTGGCCGCTGGCCGCGCTCTGGGCCTGCGCCACGAGCAGGGCGGGCTCGGCGTGGCGCTGCAACACGGCGTTTTTGGCCATCGCCACCACGTAGTCGAGCCGCGGCTCGGCGTCCAGGAAGTCGAAGATCTCCGGCGTCGCAAAGCCGCCGTCGAGCCGGACGAGAAACCGCGCCTGGGGAAAGGCCTGCCGCAGCAGGGGCAGCAGCCGACACAACACGCCCACGGTCCCGCAGGTGGCCGGCACATTGCCGGGCCGCAGCACCGCCGCGCACAGATACTGTTCGCGTTCCTTATCGAAGGTCAGAAACGCCAGCAACGGCAGGTAGCACCAGTTGTCGTAGTGTCCGTTGAAAAAGGTGAGCTGTTGGGCGCCATGCGTCGGGTCGTCGGTGGGGTCCAGATCGATCGTGATCCGCCGCGCCCGCCCCTCCAGCCGGCGCCGGTGCCGCTCGATGACCCGCATCGCCAGCTCGCGCGCTAGCTCGTAGAGGGCGGAGGGGCCGACGCCGTTCTCGAACCGTGAGATCGTCGGCTGGGAGGCCAACGCCTCGCCGGCGACCGGGTCCCGCCCGAGCAGCAGCTTGTGGATCGGGTCGTCGGCGAGGTGGTCGGCGTCGTTGCCATCGGGATGGCCGCAGGCAATGCCGAAGATCCGCTGGCCGAGCAACTCCGTCAGCGTGTGCCGAATCTTCCCGAGTTCCCGCCGGTCCACCAGACAGCGGGCGAAACCCGCCACCAACCCATACACGCGCTCGGCCGCTTTGAGCAGGACGGCGCCGCCATCGGAACTCGCGTGCTGGCGGTCGAACGTCGCAACGAGGGGCTTGTCGAAGAGAGCCGGAAAGAGGCAGTCTGTGGTATCGTATCGGGCGTCACGCAAGAGCCTCTGTGGTGGGTAAATGTCTGTGAACAAGCCATTTATACCACGCGGAGGCTCTTGTTTTTCTACCGTAATCGTGCCCTTTCTGAATTATCCGGGCTAGAGTTGTTGGTACATGGATCAGGAATAGTAGAAAGACAGTGCGAGATGAGTTTTAGAACACACACAGAAGAATTGTGGCAAATTTCCATTTTTCTGTGCTTTGCGTATTGCCGCCATTTCCGAGTGTTGCGGGCTAATGATCGTACCAATATTTCCACCCCTGAATGGAGCATGCGCTGAACGGTTTCGTGCGTTTGCCATGAAACTCGTGTGCGCCCAGCGTGCGCGCAGCGCGAACGACATGAGTAGCGCCTTGGAGGAAGAGATAAGTTGGTGTCGATCGGCGAGGTGTTTCGAAGAATACGTGTTGGCCTATGAAGCGTGTATCCGGGTTCTGTCCGACCTCGCGCGGCTGCGTTGGCGCATCGTCGAACAAGGCTACGGATTCGCCTTGGAGAATCGCAAGGAAAGGGTACGCGGACGACCAACAGCGGAGATCATGGCCAGCAAGGAAATGCTGCGCCGCGAGCTCCAGCCCGTTGTCGATGAGCAGAAGCGGCACCCCGCTGTCTTGAACTTCATTGCCAGAATGGAAAGAGAAGACCGTTCAGGTCGGCGTAGTGTGCACCTCCTCATGGCGGACGGAGCGGAGCTGGCGGCAAGACTTGCGCCGGCACGCGAGCTTGGAGGCGAAGAAAGGGTGGAGGCCCTGGGCGACGCCATCAAGCCTTATCTTCAGGAAGCGGACAAGAGTGCGGATCCGACGACAGGGCGTCGGCTTCGCGAGATCTGGCGCTATTTTCGATACAGCTGGTCGATCCCTCAAGTGTCCACGCCGGGACGGCAGCTCCTGTACCTCGTGCGAGACGGCGCGCATCCGGCGCATCCCGTTATCGGTATCGCCGCGCTGAACAATTGTCCTCTCGAAATGGGCGAGAAGCGCGAGAAATACATCGGCTGGCACTTCGCGGCAATCGTCGAACGGTTCGTCGGCGCCGCAGGAAGGGGCAAGGCGGCGCTGGAAGAGGAAGTGCAATGGCTAGAACGGCAGCTCGAGACGTCGCTTGCGGAAATCGACTGGACCAATCTCGTAACGGCGGAAGAAGTCGAATCTCCCGATGATGCGGTGGTCCATCGGCTCGCACTGCGCAGTCAGGAGTTCTCGAAGTTGCGGGAGACTCTGCTCAAGGAGGTTGCCGGGTCTACGAAGGATCAATTCGAGGCCGATCTCTGGGACGATGCAGCAGCGCCTCCGGTCGATGACAACATCCTGAGGCTCGAGGCGAAAGCGTCCGTCGATGCGCGCATGCACATTGCCCGCAAGCAGCTCGTGGCCAGGAAGCGGGCTTCCGCATTGTCGCGTCTGCTGTCGGCCCGGCTCGTCATCGCCGAGCACCGGGACGAGCTCACCGATCCTGACCGTGCGCCTGCGGCGCTTGGGAAAGACAAGGTCAGGAGTGCGGTAAACATCGTCCTGAAGGCGCTGAAGGGGCGACGGGCTGGCGCCAATCTTCTTGAGATCACGACCTGCGGTGCGATCGCGCCGTACAATCGCATTCTTGGCGGCAAGCTGGTTGCTTTGCTGATGCTCAGCCCGCAGGTCAGCGCCGACTACCGACGCCGATACGCAAGTCCGTCCATCATCTCGTCGCAGATGAAGAATCGTCCGGTGATACGCGATAACGCGCTAGTCTATCTCGGCACGACCAGCCTCTATGTCCATGGTTCCAGCCAATACAATCGGTTGCAGTTGCCGGCCGGGACGATCGCGCCGGATCAGGAAAGCATCCGTTACAACGCGATCGGCCAGACCTCGGGCTTCGGAACGATACAGTTTTCGCCCGAAACGAGCAGGGCGATCGATGCCTATCTCACTTACGAACGCGATTTCAAGGAGGTCAACAGCGTCTTCGGGAAGGAACGAGTCCGAAGCTCCGCAAGCTGAAGATGGGGCTGCGCAAGCTGGGGTTTGATCCCGACAGGCTGATTCAGCATCGGCATCACCGCCTGATCTACGGCGCCCCGCTGTTTCCGAATGCCCGCGATTGGCTGCTGGAACGCGTCACGGAGCTGCCAGGCTATGTTGCGGCGCCGGACGGCTACGAGGACGCAACCGAAGGCATCGCGGCCTTTTGGCGCCGGCGCTGGCTCGCGAGCCGGCTTCGTCATCAGTCCAGCATGGTCGCCTTGCCGCGGGACGCTTTCGTGCCGCTGGGCGAGGCTGGAGAGCAGATGGCGGGAGAATCGAGCGGATGAGCGAGGGGGGAGGCAGCTCGGCGAAAGCAGGGGGCGCACGGGACGGCACTCGGTTGTGGCGCACGCTTGCCGCGGCAGGCAGGGAAGCGATCGCGGAAGCGTTGACCGAAGAAGATTTCGGGCGACTGCATATCGAAAGCGGAATCGAGCGGTTTCTCGGCGAGCAGGTGCGGGTGGGCAGGAACGTCGTCGTGACCGGAAATGCCGGCGACGGAAAGACGCATTTGCTGCGGCGTGTGAAGCGCGACCTCGAAAGCGCCGGCGCTGTCGTGGTCGAGGACGCGACCGCCGAGATGCGGGGCGGCGATCCGAGTCCGATCCTGGAGAAGTGGCGCGAGGCCATCGAGGACGGGCAGCCCTTTTGCCTCGCCGCGAACGAATATCCGCTTTACCAGTTGCGAATGGCCGATGTGTCAGCCCCGCACCTGGTGGAAGTCGGGCGCCAGTGTCAGGACCGTCTCGCTTACGGGGACGATGAGGACTCCGGGTGGGCCGGCAACGTGGTGGTGATCGACCTCAGTCTTCGGAACCCGCTTGGCGGCGAGTTCTTCGATGCTTTGCTGGACAAGTTACTCGACGACGAAGGAGTGAAGACGGCCCTGGCCAGTCCGCCGGAGGCTGTTGTCCGTCGGAACGTCGAACGTCTCGCCCATACCCAGGTGCGGGCGCGGCTGAGGGCGCTTGCCGAACGCATGGTCGCGCTCGGCCATCGGGCGACGGTGCGCGAGCTGTGGATCCTTTTCGCACGGATGGTGTTCGGGAAGGGGAAACGTGGCGAATATCAACGGACGGATTGGTATTCGGAAGCCCTGTTTGAACGGGACGACCGCTTCGACTTAACGGAAGCCCTGCAGGCGGTCGATCCTGCAGGTTGCAGCCATCCCGTATGGGATGCCGCGCTCGATGCTCGCGCGCCCGAGGTGCGCGAAGGATGGGTGCTGCAGGCCCCGGTGCCGGCGCCGCATCCGACGCTCGACTGGGAGGATTTCGCTGCGCTCAAGCGCCGGTTCTATTTCGAGCACGAGAAGGGCGAGGAGGTGTTCGACCTGGCCGACCCGGATGCAAAGGACTTCGAAGATCTCGTGCAGGGCAGAATGGGATCGGGCCCGACTCTGGTGGCGAATCTGGTCGATGCCATCAACGCGGCGTACTGCCCGGTCCGGTTCGATTCGCGCGACCAGCACCTGTACCTGTGGAGCGGTCATCGCTTTCACGAGCAGCCGTCGCGGTCGTTCGTCGCCGCCGAACGCGTGGCGACGGATGAACTGGTCACCGAGGTGCCTCGACTGCCGACGCGGTTGGAGAAATGTTTCGACTATCGCCCGGACCACATCGCATTGACGGCCCGCGGGTTCTCCGGAACGCCGCGGTTGAGGATCGATTTCCCGCTTTGGCGGACACTGTGCCGCCTGGCGCGTGGTCTGCCACGGAAGCTGATTCCGGAGCGGGACATTCACCGCTTGGACGCATTCCTCCAGAAGCTCGGGGCAGGCACGGTCGGCGAGCGCGACTCCGTCTGGTCGGTCCACCTCGAAAACCTGGAGCTCATTCAGGTCAACCTCAGCGCGGACAGAAGCCGCTTCGAGCGGGTACGCCGCTATGGCTAAGGCACGGCGAACTGGCGCGCAGAGGAAGGCGGATACGGACGCGGTGCGCCGCGTGCACGGCGCCGTCCTCGGCTATCAGCCCTTCCGCATGAAGCCCGTTCATTTCGCCACGAGTTTTCTTCTGGCGTTGACCGGCCGCTACTACCGGCTCGAATACCTGAACAAGGCGTCGGTTCCGAAGACGGCGCCGAAGGACGGTCCGAGAGTCCGCGATGAGTATCCCTCCGACCGGCTTCATCCGTTGCTGGTCGACCGCGGCACATTGGATCCGTCGGTCGACATGGAGGCGTTCCGCACGCTGCGTGCGCACCTGAACGCCGCATACAACAATGACGGGTCGGCGCTGTCCGCCGTTTACACTCCCTATTCGACGTTCGGCGCGGACTACAGCGCCCCTTCGACCCGCTACATCTCGGACCGGTCGAAGAATCATGGGTACTCGGGAAGCTTCGTCCTGTCGGTCCTGGAAGCGACAGCCGAGGGAAGAGAGACGCTCGAGAGAATCAGGAGACTGCTGGAGCTTCCGCCGCCGCCCCTGGCCGCGTTCGGCGAGCCGCTGCTCGACGATGTGGCCGAAGAATGGTGCGATAAACACGACGAGCTCTACGGAGAAATCGACCCGGAGCGGCTGGCGCGGATCGGGTCGGGAATGGAAGACTGCACGATTGCGGTCGGCCGGCTTGCGGCGAATCTCGAGCGGCTGCAGTCCACCTATTCGATGCGCTACGTCGTGCTCGGGCTCTGTTGCTGGCTGTTCGCCTACATGTTGCGGCAGGGAAGCGACTCATCGATTCTGCTTGTCGATGCACTGCAGGGCAGCAATCCGAGGATGCGCGCACAGAGCCGTGCGAGCTATGCCCGGGCGCTGGATCTCTTCTCGTCCAGCTACGATCGGGCATTCGAGGACGACAATGGGTCGGGCATCCCGGAGAACGACTGGAACGTGTTCGCCGGTTCCGCCGAAGCGCGGCAGATCCTGGACGATCACTTTCGGGACCTGGGCGTGCGGATCGGCATCGTGCAGCCCCGCTCGGCGGTCGCGACGCACAAGCATGTCGAGTTGCAGGCGGACACGCTTCGGGTCCTCGCCTACAGTCTGCTCGAGAGGGATCGAGTGCTGACGCTGCCGGAATTTGCGGCGCAGCTCAGAAGGACGTGGTCGATCGTGGTCGGGGCCGAAGCCGCGGACGGCGATGTTCTGCGCGCAAATCGGTTCGGGCCTCTCGATCAGGATGAAGACCTGCTTCCGAACGCGACTGCCTTTCAGGCACTGCTTGTCAGGCTGGGGCTGGCGGTAGAACCGTCCGACGGTCTGACGCTGGTAGCGATCGATGCAGAGGAGCTGATCTGAGATGCCGCGCACGGCTGCATCGCTGGTCAGCGAGGCCCTGGCGGCCTGGATACTCTCGAGCCTGGACGACGAGAACGACTTCGCGCGGGAGGGGCTTCCGGAGTTCGATATTCCGTGCCTGCTGCAAGCGCTGTCGGCGGGAGGTCTGCCGGCCGGAGGATTCTCGTTGGCGCTGGTGGGGTTCGACACGACGGAAGCGGAGCTGCGTGCGATAGCGGAAGCAAATGGGCTCGGCGAGCTGGCTGGCCTGACGCTCGATCTTCACGTCGCCACCGAGTGGCGCAACGATCGCGAACTGCACCCGAGAATCGTCGCGCTGGCGCGCGGATACAATCCGAGCGTCCACGGTCTGCGCTTCTTCTCTCGCGCCTCTTCGGGAGAGCTCGCGGCCATTCTCCTCGGCTGGGCGGAAAGAGAATCCGAGTTCACGGCGACGCCGCAGCATCGAATGCTGCTCGAGACGCTGCGCGAGGCGCGGGGGCTGAGGTCGAGCCGGTCCCTGGAGGGCGTCGCGGCGTTTCTCGCCGAATGGAGCGAGGCCGGCGACGGGGCGATAGGCAGGCCGCGCGACGTTCTTCCCGCTCTTGGACTGCTCCGCGACCCGCGATTGTTCGAGGCGAACGATCTGGCAAAGCGGCTCGAACACAATCTGCGGGTCGGCGAGCGCGTGACCGTCATGTTGCCGGGGGATATCAGGCAACGGCGTGAGCGCGCAACTCGCTACAGCAACGCGGCGACGGCGGAACGGGTGAGCGGCGCGCTCGACCGGCTGGAGGCCTATCGACGCGGCCGGCCCGATGCAGGTCTGACCCTGGAGGATGCAGAGCAAGTCGTAACCCTGCCCCCCGACAAACCGGACCCTCCCGGCCCGGAGCCGGACGATCCGGACGTTGACGACGAACCCGATGACGAGGGTGATGACACTGAGGAGGAGGACGAGTCCGATCTGCGTGACATGGCGCTGGACGCGCTGCTCGCGGGGCGGGAGGAAGACCTTGCCGCGATAGGCGAGGCGCTCGAGGCGGCGTGGGAGGAGTTCGCGCAGAACGGAGATCGGCTGGCGTCCAATCGGGAGACGAGCCAGGGCGTCGCCAGGCTCGACGAACAGGTCGACACCAAGGTCATCGACTGGGTTACGGACTTTTGCGACACGGACCGTTTCGGCGGGTTCATGGAGGCCGACGTTTCCGACTTGCCGCAGGCATTGGCGCGCCATAGCGAGTTCGATCCCGTATTCCTGAACCCGGAGGCGGTTTGGAGGCACAACGGGGTCTCGTACTCGATCGAGACACTGCTGGAAGAGTGGGATGGGGTGGACGCTGTTGTCGAATCCTGTTCACGCCCGATTGCCGCGATGTGGCGCGACTTCGTTGCCGCGCGGGCGTCGCTAGCGGACAGGGTGCGGCCGCTTCTCATCCATCCGCGAGAGTGGCTCGACACGCATCCCGAAACGCGCGCGAACTGCGCCCGCTATCTTGCGGTGGCGACCGAGCTCTACGAGGCCGTCCAGCAGAATTACCGCGCCGTCTGGGACCAGTCGCGCGAGTGGGCCCAGGCGACGCTGGACGCGATTCTGGCGCTTGACTTGGTACAGGTCCGCATGGCCGGTCCGGACGGCGGGGTCAGCGCCAAGGCGGTGATGTTGCCGCTGCATCCCCTGCATTTGTGGCGGTATCAGCGCTTCGGGGAAATTCTCCGCGATCTCTCGCATGCCGGGCCGATGTCCGAGAGCGACAGAAAGGTCGTGATCGAAGAGTTGCGCCGGCCCGAGCATTTTATCGGCGTCATCAGGACGGGCGCCACGCCGGAGGGCCGGGGGCTCAACCAGTTGCTACCGGTCGCAAACGCCATTTGCGGTCTCGCGACGTTCGAGAACCTGCATAACGCGTTGAGCAGTGCTGACGGCATGGAGACGCTGGTTCACGCTCTCGATCACTTTGTCATGCTCCATCCCAACCATCCGCGTCCGCTTCGGTTGACGCTTGTCAACCCGCCCGAACCGGCGCGGCTGCTGGAGCGGCTGACAAAGTTCCTGAACGAGCGGCGGAACACGCCCCGGCGCCTTCCGGCGCTCGATGTGACGATCGTCGCTACGGCGGGGCACCGAGACCGGCTGATTGCCGCATCGATGCTGGAAGGCAGGGCACAGGACCTGGTTTACGAGAAGGTTTCCGCCGGGAGGCTCGAGCTCCGCGTCGCACGCGATACCAGTGAGAATCTCGATCGGCTGGTGCGGGAGGTGCTGTTGAAGCGGCCGCAGCACCTGATCGCGATCTTCGATGAATCCGCGATCTCGGTCCGGCGTCGGCGTGTCGAGCGCCTGCTGCCGATGAGTCCGTTCTGCGTGCGCAACGAGATCGTCGTGGATCGCATGCTGGGCGATATCAGTCTGAGCCCGCACCCGGGCGAACCGCCCTTTTCCGATTTCGTGATGATGATTCACGAGTTCGAGCAGGAGCAGCGCGACAGCACGATGATCGCTTCCGCGGATGCCGATCGGCTGCGCACGACGATCGACAGCCTGCTGCTTAGAGATCGGCCGCCGGCGCACTGGGTATTTCTTGCGGATCGTGCCTTGCCGGCGGAAAGCGGCATGAAGTCGATCCGGCTTCTGCAGCGCAAGGAAGGGCATCGCCAGGTGCTGCTGAGCGCGGCGAACTACGGTCGGTTGGCGACCCTGATGCATGCCGCGTTCAGTAGCTGCAATCTGACGGTCACAAACGACAGCCTGGGCCTGGTCCTGCGGCAGGGCGTGAACTTGGTCGGTGTAGGACTGCTCGACATGATCAAGAAGCAGTCCGGACTGCCGGACAATGCGTCGGCGCTTGGATTCGTCGGCATGTTGCTCGTCGCGCGCCAAGTGCGAAGCGAGGATCCGGATGCGCTGGTGGCCTCGGTGGACGACAGGATCGCGCGCCTCTGGCTGAAGCTGAGACCGGCGGGTGGCGGCAAGCGCTGCGACCTGATCGCGGTTCGCCGAGCGGGAGACGGGTCGTTCCGAATCACCTGTATCGAAGTCAAGACGACCGGAGACGCGGCGTTGCCCGATGAGGCCGCGCTTGTCGGCCACGCGGCCGATCAGATCGAACAGACGGCAGCGGTGTTGTCGAGCGCGGTCAGTGGCGCCGGACCGTTTGCGGCGCCGCGGTCGGAGATGCTGAAGGAGGTCCTGGTCAGGGCGGCATCGAATCGCTGGGGTGCGGAGCACGACGACGTTGCGCAGCGCAAGATCTGGGGCCCGCTGCTCAAGGACCTGTTCGGCAACAGTCCTGAACCGCCGGTCGTGTGGGTGGATGGTGAGATCGTTGTCGTGAAGCTTCGGTCGACCGAGCGGGAGCGGGTGACGCCGCTCCGTGGGAGAAAGATCCCGATCTCGGTCAGGACAATTACCGAAAAGGCGGCCGAGGAATTGTTCGGCAACGGTTTCGTGACGAAGGCAACGCCGGAACGCGCCGGTTCGGATGGGGAGGACGAGGAGTCGCACGAGTCGCGTGACGAACACCCGGCGTCACCGGGGGAAGGGAGCGCATCTCCAGCCGACGATGTTTCCGGAACGGAGCCCGGTCCGCCCGGCGGCGGGACAGCCGAGCGAGCGGCAGACGTGCGAAGCGGAGTAGAAGGAGGGCCGTCGTCGGGCGATGCAGGGGCCGGTTTGGACCGTTTGAAGGGGACCGACGCAGGTGGCGGGTCAACGGCAGTCGACCGCGCGAGCGAAGCGGATGCCGACGAAAGGACTGGCGCGGGACCGATCTGGCCACCGCAGCTGAACGAGCTGGGAATGATCGGCCAGTACGAGATCGCCCAAGAACTGCAGAATCAGGCGCGGAAGGCCAAAGGTTGGGGCGAGAGGTTCCTCGACAAGTTGTTCGTGGGGCCCGCCGGTGTCGGCAAGACGACGCTGGCTCGGCGAATTGCCGAGCAATTGCTTGGACTGGAACCGATCATATTCAACGGGGCCGATCTTCGCCGCCCGGAGATGATCGTCCATCGCCTCGTCGAGCTCGGCAAGCTGCCGGCGGACCCGGCGGGCGCCGTCGACGTTGCCCCATGTCTGATCTTTATCGACGAGGTGCATGCCCTCGCCAGTCAGGTGTCAACGGTGTTGCTCAGCGCTCTGGACGAGCGGCGCAACACCACGATCGGCAACGTCGTGTGCAATTTTGACGACGTCGTGTTTCTTCTTGCAACGACAGACCCGGGTAAGCTTTCGGAAGCGTTTCAGAGCCGGCCGGACAAGACGATCCTGCGATCGTACACGCTCGAGGAGATGGCCGGGATCGTATGGCTCCGTTCCGTGGAGAAGATCGGGCAGTCTGGTCTCAGTCGCGAGACCTGCATCGAGATTTCGGCGCGAATGCAGTGCAGTCCGCGACCGAGCGTCAACATCCTTGAGCCACTCGTGGCGAGCTTCTACGGCACGGCGGAGCACACCCTGGGGCGCGTGCCAACCAGGGAAGAAGTGGCGGACCTGATGGACGTGATCTCCGTGGCGCGGTGGTTTGAAGACACCCAAGGCATCGACCGCAACGGCCTTACCTCGGAACATGTCGAATATCTCAAGCTGCTGAGAACACGAGGCGCCTCGGCGGAAGAGGAAATTCGCCGGGCGCTCGGGATTTCGAACAGGGCGGACTTCGTGATCGTGTCGGAATATCTGACCCGTCTCAATCTGATCCGCGTCGGCCCGGGCGGACGGAGCCTGACCTCTGAGGGCAGGCGTTATCTCACTGCCTCCTCGCCGCCTGACCTGCGCGACAGGATTTCGCGTCGCATCCACTGAGAACGGTTCGGAACGGTGAATTGCCCACCGATCGGCGTGGTAGAGGCCGTCTTGGTCTGCGAGACGCGTAGGAGTGCCTAACTGCGCGATCGCGTGGCGCGCCGCCGACTCGCTGAGCATTCGCACGTTTCTGGACTTCGCCCTCCAAGAGGCCCCGCCGGACCACTCGACGCTGTCGCGCACCCGTCGCCTGATTGACCTCGAGACCCACCAGGTGGTGTTCACGTGGGTGTTGCTGCGACGGGCCGACGCCACGCTGGTCGTGGGGCGCACGGTCGGCATCGATGCCACGACGCTGGAAGCCAACGCGGCGATGCGGAGCATTGTGCGTCGGGACACGGGCGAGAGCTACGACGCATTTCTGACCCGGCTGGCCGAGGCGTTCGGCCTCACGATCCCGACGCGCGCCGAGTTGGCTCGGTTCGACCGGACCCGCAAGAAGAAGGGCTCGAACGACGACTGGACCCACCCGCATGATCCGGACGCGAAGATCACGAAAATGAAGGACGGCCGCACGCATCTGGCGCACACCGCCGAGCATGCGGTCGACCTGGACACAGGCGCCATCGTGGGCGTGACGGTGCAGGACGCGAGTGCGGGCGACACGACGACCCTGGTCGACACGCTCGTCACGGCCGCCGAGCAGGTCGAGGCGGTCGGCGCGCCGGGGATCGCGGAGATTGTCGCTGACAAGGGATATCACAGCAACGAGACGATGGTCGGGTTTGCGGCCATCGGCGTCCGCAGCTACGTCTCGGAGCCGGACCGCGGCCGGCGCAACTGGAAGGGCCACGCGGCGGCGCGGGACGCAGTATATGCCAACCGACGGCGGATCCGCGGCGCGCGCGGGAAACGGCTGCTGCGGCAGCGGGGCGAGTTGCTGGAACGGCCCAACGCGCATCTCTACGAGACCGGCCGGATGCGCCGCGTCCATCTGCGCGGGCATCCCAACATCCTGAAACGGCTGCTCGTCCAGGTCTGCGGCGTCAATCTCGGGTTGCTCATGCGGCACCTGACGGGCGTCGGCACGCCGCGGAGCCTCCAGGGCCGCGCGTCGGCGCTGGTGGAGGCGCTGATCGGCCTCCTGAGCGGCTGCTGGGGGCGTGTGCACCGCTTTTGGGCCCGCAAGCGCCACGATCGGCCGCATTCGTCGTGGGATGGTCCGGCGACACGCCAATACGGACACGCGATTCTCGATTGACAATCAGCCCCTTCTGCCACGGGCTGCTAGTCCCCTGTGTCTGAAAAAGCTTTAAGAAGTGTGCCGGGTGTGATGTATTGGGCGGCATGGCAAGAACAGGTCGGCCCAAAGCGAGATTGGAAGTCACCGCCGTGGAGCGAGGAGAACTTGAGCGGCTCGCCAGGCGCGCCAGAACGAATCGGCATGTGGCCTTGCGGGCGAAGATCGTCCTGAGGTGCGCGCGTGGCGAATCGAACGTGGCGGTCGCGGCGAAACTGCGCTGTTCGAATGTGACGGTCGGCAAGTGGCGGCAGCGGTTTACGACAGGTCGCGTGGATGCGCTGTATGACGAGCCCAAGCCCGGAGCCCCCCGGACACTGTCCGATGCGGATGTCGAGTCGATCCTCGTCGCCACGTTGGAAAGTAAGCCGAAGGGACGGACCCACTGGAGCACCCGCAAGATGGCGGAGCGCGCTGGCGTCAGCGCCTCCACCGTGGGCCGCATCTGGCGCACCTTCGGGTTGCAGCCGCATATCGTGGAATCCTTCAAGATCTCCGACGACCCGCTGTTCATCGAGAAGGTGCGGGACATTGTCGGCCTCTACCTGAATCCACCCGACCACGCCGTTGTCTTGTCATTCGACGAAAAGCCTCAGATTCAAGCCCTCGAGCGAGCGCAGCCGATCCTGCCGATGGACATGGGTCGGCCCGAACGCCAGACGCACAACTACATCCGCCATGGCACGGTGGACCTCTTCGCGGCGCTCAACGTCGCGACCGGCCAGGTCGTGGCGCAAACCAAGAAGCGGCATCGGTCGAGGGATTTCGTGAGCTTTCTGCGCGAGATCGACGAGCGGGTGGACCCCACCCTCACCGTCCACGTGATCCTCGACAATCTCTCGGCGCATAAGTCCCCGCTGGTCAAACGATGGGTGGCCCGCCACCCGCGCTTCCAGTTCCACTTTACGCCAACCTACTCCGCCTGGCTCAACCTCGTCGAGCGGTTCTTTGGCCTCCTCACCGAACACGCCCTCAAACGCGGCTCACATTCCAGCACGCACGCGCTGCGCCACGCCATCTCCGCCTACGTGGACGCCCACAATGACGAGGGCAAGCCTTTCAAGTGGACCAAAACAGCCGACGAGATCCTCGCGAAGGTGAAGCGGTTCGGACAGCGCACCGTTCAAGTCCACGGTGGCCCCAGATGACCAACGACTTTTTGAAGAAATCAAAGATCAAGGGGACTAGTGCTGCGCCACGATTAAAGATTAGGGCACGCGGAACCGATAGAGTTCCCGTGCAGAAAAAGTATATCGTCCGACTCACCGACCAGGAACGCGAGGTCTGTCAACAGACAGTCCGGAAGCTCAACGGCAGCAACGAGAAGGTGCGCCGTGCTCAGATCCTCTTGAAGGCCGATGCGGACGGACCGGCGTGGACCGACCAGCAGATCGCCGACGCCTTGTCGTGCCGCACCAAGACCGTTGAAAACATTCGCCAACGATGCGTACTGGAAGGATTCGAGCGGGCGCTGGAACGCAAACGACGGCCGTCGCCCCCGGTCCCCAAGCTGCTCGACGGCGAACAGGAAGCGCAGGTCATCGCCCTGCGTCTGGGGCCGCCCCCGAAGGGCTATGCCAACTGGTCGTTGCGGCTACTGGCGCGCCGGGTCGTCGAGCTGGAGGTCGTCGAGTCGGTCAGCCACGAGACCATCCGGCGCACGCTAAAAAAAACGGGATGACCCGGCGGAAAATCGAGTACTGGGTGATCCCGCCGGAGGCCGACGCCGAGTTCGTGGCGCACATGGAGCAGGTCTTGGACACCTATGCGCAACCGTACGACCCGGCTTGCCCGGTCGTGTGCATGGATGAGCAGCCGGTGCAACTGGTCAAGGAAACGCGCCCGCCGATGGCCGCCACGCTGGCGCGGCCCCGCCGCGTCGACTACGAGTACGAACGGGCCGGCACGGCCTCGGTCTTCCTGTTCAGCGAGCCGCTGGCGTGTTGGCGGCGGGCGACGGCGCGGGCCCGGCGGACGAAGGCGGACTGGGCGGTGGAGGTCGCCGACCTGTTGGAGGGCCGCTACGCCGACTGCCCGAAAGTCACCCTGGTGTGCGACAACCTCAACACGCACACGCCCGGCGCCTTCTACGAGGTGTTCGAGCCGGCCCGGGCTCGGGAACTGGTTCGTCGCCTGGAGTTCTGCTACACGCCGAAGCACGGGAGCTGGCTGAACATCGCCGAGAACGAACTGAGTTCGATGACGCGCCAATGCCTGCATGGCCGCCGCATCGGCGACCTCGAGACGCTGCACGGCGAAGTGTCGGCGTGGTCCACCGACGTCACTGCTACGCAACGCGGTGTCGACTGGCAGATGCAGGTCGACGATGCGCGCCGTAAACTCAAGTCCGTCTATCCTAACATTTTGACGTGACGCAGCACTAGGCCGTCTGCTCAAACTTGTCGAGGACCGCTGTCGATCTGCGCGTCGGTCGGCCCCCGCTCGCGCGCACAGGCGATCACGCCGGAGATGTACTTGTGCGCGAACTACAGCGAGTCGACGACGGCCGCGACCATGGCGAGGTCTCCGCCGAAGACGTCGACGCCGTCGCGCGGCGTCCCGGCCGCGTCTCGCTCTCCCGACTAGGTAGTCGACCGCCGCGCTGGCCGAGCCGGTCCCGCGCGCGATGAACTCAACGCGCGCATCGCCAGCGTCTCGGCCGACCAGGGCGACCGTGCGCATCATCCAGTCGCTCATCGTGTAGACTACGCACCGATCTTCATTCGTCGACCGGCGCGCGTCCGATTCTACGGAAAGCACGCGGTTTCGTCGTGTCGATTGACCGAGTGACTACGATCTTGGGCGTCACGGGTTTGGAGGACGTCAGCAATTGTTGGGAGTGTCCGACGACAGCCACGGCCCGGGCGTCTCGACTTGCAGCCTCGCTGCCTTTGCTGTCCGAGCAGGCAACCACCGCATCACTTCCCGAGGGACACCATCGCCATGACCATCAGGACGCCGGCCGCACGTGTGAAGCAGGGAGACTTGGTCGTTTACATGACCTCAATCAAGGTGGAGAACCTGATAGCCGACGGCTTTTACACGGTCGACACACTTGACCCCAAGAGTGACGAAGGATACCAGCGTCTGTTGAACAACGGTCGTGCAAAGAAGCTCGCGGACTACGTCATTAAGGGACAAGACACTCACGACGCGTATCTTCCGACGTCCGTGCTCTTGGCTACTGACAAAGCTATTCCATTCAACGAACAAGATAACACGGTCGAAATAGACACGACCTATTTGGGTCCCTTGAGCGTTGTTGATGGCCAGCACCGACTTGAAGGGCTCAAAATGGCCGCCATAAAGGACTCTCGCGTCCTGAACTTCGAAGTTCCAGTGAATTTGGCGGTAAATCTTCCACACATCGTTCAGATGTGTCACTTCTTGATTGTCAACACTACGCAGAAGAGCGTGGACAAGGCGGTTGAGCAACGAATTACCGCGCGTCTTACCCAAGCTTTAGATATAGAGGATATGCCAAGCTTGCCACGATGGATTTACCAACGGGTGCAGGTGGGTGACGTAGACAAAGCACTAAAGTACGTCACCTATCTAAATGAAACTGCGGGCTCACCTTGGGAAGACAAGATAAAGATGGCCAATGAAGAGTCGGCCGGCAAGACTGTGAACCAGGGCTCATTTGTCAAGGCAGTCGTAAAGTATGTTTTAACGGCAAACAACCCATTGTCTAGCGTGAAGGATCTTGACAAAGAAAAGAGGATCTTCTTGAACTACTGGAAAGCGCTCACCGCGCTGTTGGACGACAACAGCGATTCCGTGCTCTACAAGTACAACGGTGTGAATTTGTTCTGCATGTTCTCCATACCATTCTTTATGAAATGCCAAAACCTTCGTGACTACAAAGTCGGGACGATGGAACAGCTACTTACAGCCGTTTTCGACAACATCGAAGGCGAATATGCTGGCGTCGGACATCCGGACTGGTGGCGAAAGGGTGGAAGCGCAAGCCGTCTGAATACGGCTGCCCTGAACCTGATATCCCAGGAAATGACACGCGCCCTACATCGCGATCCTGATGCTGGCGAGTTTGCGGTATGACGACAGAGGATCTCGTTCCCCCGCCGGACAATACAGAGACTTTCGAGCCAAAGAGCGCTCGGTTTGTACCAGAACGTGCCGGCTGCTACACGTTGACGACTTTCTCGCGCGCGATACTGTACATAGGCCGCACCACGAACTTGCGATCACGCATGAAGCGACATCTGAGAGACGACGAGAAAGTTAATCCGACACGTTACGGCCGGGCGACCTTGTTTACTTGGGTTGAGTGTGATGACATCGAAAGAGTCGAGCGCACTTGGGCGAATATGTATATTCAGTGCAAAGGACGGCTGCCTGTGTTGAATACCGTCTATCCGGCGGTGTCAACGTAGGTGGTGACTTATGAATCGCGATATCATTGAAAAGCTCAATGAGCACGTCCTCGGCGACGGCGTGAGAAGCGAAGCTGGGGTGACGTACCTGTTGGTTCAGCTTGCCAAGCTTGTAGAACGTGCAGACCGGAAGGACGCATACCCACACTTGATGTTCTACAGAAACTGGGCGGTACATTCGAAACTGGACCGCACAGATTTCCTGGTTGCGCAGTTTATGGGGGTGATCGAACGAGGCGGAGCCGAAGGGTGGGATGTTGAGACCATCGGCGCCGGTCTTTCGGAGGAATTGCGGGGGTCACTTGCCGGACTGCGCGCCGACATTCGAGCCGCTTTTGAGTCGTTGACGGATACGGAGACCGGTACACGGTTTAGCGACGCGCTTTGCTGTCCGGAAGCCAGGTGGTGGGGTGTGGTCGCAGATTCTCTATTGTCTATCCTGTCAGACATTCCCGTCGAAGCTCGTGATGGGAACATCGCTATGGAACTTTCAGGTGAACGGAATGTGCTGCGGATATCGCGCGGCGACCAGAACTTTAATGTTGAGTGTCGTGTTCCCTTAGAATAGTCAAGAGGCGACTGGATGGACGAGACAGTTTCAGCTATTGGAAGCGGCGGCGTTCCGCGAGACCAGGATTCCGCAGACGATCTCAGGACGTGGACGTGGAGGAACCTGCCGGATGCACGGGCTTGAGCGGGATGGCGGAACGCGGACGCGACGCGCTACGGGGTTGTCGGGGAGCGATGTCAACGATCGCGAGATAGTGACAAATTCTCGACACTCGTCGGTGCGCTTGGCTCGGGCACCGGTCTTGTCGTGTGGATCTTGAGGAAGATGAAGATGCTGGCGGTGGGCGCTGTGGGAAACCGCGCCCACGCGGTTTTCCAAGCTCCGGTGGGCGCGCTCTGTGCGTCCACGGGAGCGGCGGCGTCCACGGCCCCGGCGCTGGCGGTCGGCACGGCGTTCGGATA
This sequence comes from Vicinamibacterales bacterium, assembly GCA_965220695.1. Lineage (GTDB taxonomy): Bacteria > Acidobacteriota > Vicinamibacteria > Vicinamibacterales > UBA8438 > UBA9620. The sequence continues at coordinate 4,980,468 of OZ244838.1, forward strand.
GCGTAGGGAGCGGACTCAGACGTGGGGTGAGGGCCCGGTATGCCCACCGGACCCTCGTGACCGCCCCGAGCTCCGACAGACCGAGCCGATCCCCGCTGTTGTGCCACGGATCAGGCTCGTTGTCCAGTCGGAGATCGCCCTGCGCGCTCCGACGCCGTGGACCAGCCCCTCCGCCAGAGAACCTGTCGCCAGTGCAGCCGTCTTTTCGCCGTCTGCGCGGCGTGTGACCGTGGCCATGCCTACTGCACGTCGTCGTGCCGGACGGCCGGTCGTCGCCGGTGCGTTCGAGCCGCCAACGCTCGTCATCAGCGCAGTCTGGAAGGACGTCTCGACCACCGCGACCGGCAGCGCGCCTACCGCGCCCGCCGCCGCGTGACGGATCACACTTCCCCCGCACCCCCGCCATCGGACAGACTCCCCGTCCCTGACGCCGCCCCGGTTCCCGCGGCCACGCGATGCGTGGTCTGCGGCCGATCGAGCCGGTGGCTGACCCCGATGCGGGAGCCTCGCGTCGTGCGGGGAAGGAGGAACGATGATCACGCCCGCGCAGCGCGCCGAGATCCGGCGCCTGTACTACAGCGAGCACTGGAAGCTCGGGACCATCGCCGCTCAACTCGGCCTCCACCGTGAGACGGTCCGCGCCGCGGTCGAGCACGCGTCGGGAAGCGTCCGGGGCGGCGTGTGTCGGCCTACCGCCCTCGACCCCTACCTGCCGTTCATTCGCGACACCCTGGCCCAGTACCCCCGGCTGCGCGCCACCCGCATCCACGAGATGGTCCGCCAGCGCGGCTACCCGGGCTCGGTCATCCAGGTCCGCCGCCTCGTGCGGCGCCTGCGGCCCGAGTCCACCCGCACCGTCTACCGCCGCGTCGTCACCCTGGTGGGCGAGCAAGGTCAAGTGGACTGGGGCTCCTTCGGCAAGGTCCGCATCGGACACGGCACACGCGCCGTCTCCGGATTCGTCATGGTCCTCGGCTACTCGCGCGCCATCGCCGCCCTCTTCACCCTCGACCAGACCCTTGAGAGTTTCCTCCGCGGACACGTCGAGGCCTTCGAGGCCCTGGGCGGCATCGCCCGCACGCTCGTCTACGACAACCTCCGCAGCGCTGTGCTCGACCGCCGCGGTACCGCCGTCCAGTTCCATCCCCGCCTGCTCGAGCTCGCCGGCCACTACCACTTCGCCCCCCGACCCTGCACACCGGGACGCGGAAATGAGAAGGGGAAAATCGAACGGCAGATCCAATACCTACGGCACGCCTTCTTCGCCGCTCGGCCCTTCCGCGACCTCGACGACCTCAACGCCCAGTTCCGACGCTGGCGAGACGACATCGCCCACCAACGCCGCCACCCCGAGCAACCCGACCGCACCGTTGCCGAGGTCTGGGCCGACGAGCAGCCCCGGCTGCTGCCGCTCCCCGCCCATCCCTTCGAGACCGACCTCGTGCGCGTCGTCCGCTCCGGCAAAACCCCCTACGTCCGCTTCGACCGCAATCTCTACTCCATCCCCCACACCCGCGTCCGCAAGCCCCTGACCCTGCTCGCCAGCGACACCCGCGTCCGCATCCTCGACCAGCAGACCGAGCTCGCCCGCCATCGCCGCACCTACGACACCGGACAGACCGTCGAGGACCCCGCGCACCTGGAAGGCCTGCTCGCCGCCACCCGTCAGGCCAACGTCCACACCACCCGCGACCGCCTCCGCGCCGCCGTCCCCGCCACCGCCGCCCTCTTCGAACGGCTCGCAGAGCGCGGGGAGGCGCTACGACCCCACGCCACCAGGCTGCTCGCGCTGCTCGACGACTACGGGCCGCAGGAACTCGCCGCCGCCGTCGACGACGCCCTCCAACGAGACGCCCTCGGCGCCGGCTCCATCACCCACATCCTCGAAACGCGCCGGCGACAGCGCGGACTCAAACCCCCGCTCCGGCTTACCTTGCCCGACCGCCCGGGACTGCGAGACCTCGACGTCCAGCCCCACGACCTGGAGACCTACGATGCCCTCGGACAACACACCCCCGACGACGCTGGCGACTGACCTCCGACGACTCGGATTCAATCGCACCGCCGACGACCTCAACGACCTCGTCGCCACAGCCACCCGCAAACGCTGGAGCACGACCGTGCTGCTCGAACACCTCGTCGCCGCCGAACTCGAAGACCGACAGCGCCGCAGCGTCGAGCGCCGACTCACCTGCGCCCGACTGGGACGCTTCAAGCCCCTCGCCGACTGGGACTGGGACTGGCCCACCGCCTTCGACCGACCGGCCCTCGAACGCATCCTCACCCTCGATTTCCTCACCCGCGGCGAGAACGTCATCCTCGTCGGAGCCCAGGGCCTCGGCAAGACCATGCTCGCCAAGAACATCGCACACCAGGCCATCCTCGCCGGACACTCCGCCCTCTTCACCACCGCCGCCGACCTCCTGCTCAACCTCAACGGACAGGAGACGGCCCGAGCCCTCGAACGACGCCTCCGACACTACACCCGGCCATCACTACTCGTGGTCGACGAAGTAGGATTTCTCGCCTACGACGCACGGGCCGCCGACCTGCTCTTCCAGCTCGTCAGCCGCCGTTACGAGCACCGCTCCCTGCTCATCACCACCAATCTGCCCTTCAAGCATTGGGACACCGTGTTCCCAAACGCCTCCTGCGCCGTCGCTCTGATCGACCGCCTGACCCATCACGTCGAGATCCTTGTCGTCGAAGGCCGCAGCTATCGCCGGCGCGAGGCCGAACTCACCCAGCAGCAGCGCAAACGACGACGTCCGCGCCGCAACGACTCGCCAGATGGCAACGACTCACCCCGTCGTCGTCAATGAACCCCGTCGACAGCAGTGCAGAAAACGTCAGTTTCTGGAGACCGCCAACAGCGAAGCAGGGGGCGGCGAAGATCGCGACGAATGGGGCGTTGGCGACACGACTCGCGGTGAACGACGAGGCGCGAGGTGGGGCGAGTCGACGGATGACCAAGGCGGGTCGTCTGCGGACGGTTGAGGTGGTCCCGTAGGTTCCTGTTGACAATGAGGCAAGCAAAGAGGGAAGCAAGGTTGGAATAGTGACAGTAAGTTGCTGACAGCGAATTACTTGCGAGGAATCATGGGTTCGCGTTGCCGGAATGGCCTACGATTCCTTTCGGGTTGTATCTGTTCGTCCAGGCTGCCCGCACAGGCAGCTGGATACAGCGGCTCTTCATCCGTGCCGGGCGCCGAGGGTTTGGATTCGCTCCCGTTGGGCTCGCCGCGCTCGCCGAAGCCCGTGAGCAGGCGCTCGCCAACCGCACGCTGGCCCGGTGCGGCGGCAACCCGCTGGCCGACGAGGGCTTCGATCGCGCTCGACTTCGCGCTCCGATTTGTTCGGGTGGTGATGGCTGCTACTCCTTGTGCGTGGGTTGACTGGTCAATCAACCTCTTGCCATGATCGTTCTCTTCACTCAAACGGTTTTGCACACAGATCGGAACACTACCGACACCAGCTGTGGACGAACCTCGATCGGTGCTCCCGTCGCCCTCCCGTACCGGAGGACGAATGGCGGAGGCCAGCCGTTACGGCGTTAGTGTCCCCGGACGTGGTGGAAATCCGCTAGGCCGACACGGCTAAACAGCCCTCGGCGGACACCGCAAACCCGGCCATTTCGGCGTCCCGAGACCGGAAAACGAGGACCCACCGGTAGGGGCGCACCTGCGACCGCGGCGCGTGACTGACACGGCTGGCCGCCGGCCGCTGGCGCCATTGACGAAACCCCACTTGTGACGGTCACTCCGTCCGCAAGACTGCTACTGGATCGAGCGTCGTTGCGCGACGAGGCGGAAGCCATGCGGCGACCACGGCAAGCGCGACGAGCAGGACCGGAACCGCCGCGTACGTGAATGGATCCCACGGACCGACGCCGAAGAGTGGTGAAGACAGCGACGACATCAGGACGGCGGCTCCGATCTCCCCGATGACGATCCCGACACCAGCGAACGCGAGGGCCTGCCGAACGAAGCGCGCGCGGACGTTCGTGCGGGTCGCGCCGAGCGCGAGCCGAATGCCGATGTCGCGCTGCTGGCGACGCGGTCGCGAACTGTGCGCTGCTGTACCGGGAGCGGGTCCTTCCGGCCAACCGGTCAAAGCCCCGTACCTGTGTCCCGATGGTGCCAATACCCGCAGGTGTGGGGCGTCGAACGTGACTCGGCTGTTCGAATCACGGCTCTCCGGCGCCGGACGAGCCGTCGGTGGCGGGCGCCCCAGCCTGCACCGTGCCGTCGGTCTGGCGGCCGAACGCGGTGAGACCACCCAGCGCCCCGAGCCCCATCGTCTCCACGGCGGAAGACGGCACGATGATCATCGACCCCTTCTGCCGCAGTCCCTCGTAGACCATGTTCATCGCCCGCAGATGCAGCGCCACCGGGTTCTCCCGGTAGTGCTCGGACGCTCGCGCGAACTTTTCCGCGATCTCGGTCTCGGCCGTGCCCAGGATGATGCGGCTCTGACGCTCGCGCTCCGCCTGCGCCTGCCGCGACATGGCGTCCTCGAGACCCTTCGGGATGATGATGTCCTTGATCTCGACCGACTGCGTCGTGACACCCCAGGCGTTGGTCTTCTCGTCGAGCACCTTCTGGATCTCCCGCCCCAGCTGGTCGCGTTCCGAGAGCAGCTCGGCGAGGTCGTGCTTGCCGATGGCGTTCCGGAGCGACGTCTGCGCCGAAAGGACGACCGCGTGCATGAAGGCCTCGACCTCGAGGACCGCTTTCTGGGCATCCCAGACCATCCAGAACGCGATGGCGTCGACGTTCACCGGCACGGTGTCTGCGGTGAGGGTGGTCTCGGCACTGAAGTCGCTGACCCTGATCCGCTGGTCCACGAATTGCGCCACTTTGTCGATGATCGGCACGACCAGAAAGACACCCGAGGGCTTGAGGGCCCGGAACCTGCCGAAACGGAGCAACACCGCCTTCTCCCACTGGTAGCCAATCTGCAGCGACGTGGACACGAGCAGCACGACCAGCCCCAGCACGAAGATCCCCACCAGCAGCAGAGCGTTCAGCGGAGCGAAGCGGAAATCGGCCCGGGTCGTGGTGGCGAATCTCTCGAAGGCTCCGAATCCGAAGGGTCAGAGATAGACGAAGCTGGCAATGACCCATGCGACGCCCACCACGAAACCGGCGACGCCCCGCGCACGTATGAAGCCGACCGGAACCCGGCCCAAGAGTCGAATGAGCGGGTCAGGCGCAAGCATGACCGCCATCATGGTCACCCCGACCGCGATCCCCACGATGTGCGCGATCGACGCGAAGGTCCCTTCCACGTGCTGCGCAGACAGCGACATCCACAGACCCAGGGCGCCGATCAGGGCGCCCAACCCCCTGAGCCGTGTCTTGTGCGAGATGAACCTGCGGGTTGCCGCCGGGGCCACCATGCCGGCGCCGCGCATGGCGACACTGCACAGACCGAACAGGACGCTCGAGATCAGCAGACCGTTCATGATGGCTCCCTACTCCCAGGCCGGCCAGCCGCGCAGCTCGTAGTAGCGCGCTCGCGGTGTGGCTCGCCACGGATCGATCCCATGCCGTCTGCACCAGGTCGCGTGAACGACGCAGCCGACACCGGCCCCGAGCAGGGGGAACACAAGTGCCCAGTGCTCCACAAGGAAATACAGCCCGATGGTGCCGCCGTGGAGGATCGTCCACTTGAGAATCTTGCGCCACTGCGGCGTCTCGATCTCGAACTTGGCGAACACGGTCTGCCCCAGATTGCTGAACACGAGGAGGAGGAAGAGCTCGAGCTCGATTCCGAAGGAGGTCATGAGGCCCCTGCCTTCTTATTTGCAATATCAAATCATTTATTTTGACCCGTCTAAACTATAGGCCTGCCGGGCTTGCTTGTCAATGAGCGACAGCCACCTTTCGGCGCCGGAGAATCGGTTAACCTGGGAATGGCAAGCAGAAAAGGGACCTTTTGGCCACGTGAAAAGGGACCCCCATTTTTGAGTTGTGGTGGTCGGGGGGGGTTCCAATATCTGCAATCGCCGCGATGGCCGACGCCTGGAACACGAGTCCCGGCAACCAGAGCTCACCGTGCGGGCACCCGTGTCGAACTGCCCCCCCGCGCTCAATCGTCGTAGGAGACCCGGCGCAGTGAGCGTTCGTGCCAGCCGTTCCCGACCGGGTCGAACGTGTTCATCTCCATCAGCTCGCCGCCGAAGACGTGCAGCGTAAGACAAGGCCGGTCGGTCAGGTCGTTCGTCAGCGCGTGATACTCGAAAGGCGGAATCAGGAAGTTGGCGTCGCCGGCGACGACCCGGCGAGACTCGACCGGCGCGAACCGGCACCGGTGGGCATCCTCCCTGATCGGTGCGTACTGGGTCACCTCCAGCTCGCCCTCGAGCACGCCTTCGACGCTCCACAGGTTGGGGTGATCGTGGATCGGGGTGCCTTGGCCGGGCGCCCACGCCAACACCAGCACGGTATACCGGCGTGCCGGGTCGCGGTGCAGGAGCCGCCGGGCGTAGCGGTCCGTCCGGGTGCGCCGAAACCGGTCGTCGAGGAGAAGCCGGCCGGGCGCCAGCGCGTACTCGATCTCGCGCTGCACCTGCAGGGTTAAGGTCGCGACGTCCGCGGCGCTGACCGCGGCGTCGAGGCGCCGCACCAACTCATCCGCTCCGATGACGCTCATCAACGGCCCCCCGGGGTAGTCGCGGCGCCCCGTCCGCCCGGTCGGGCCGAGACGGTGAGTGCATCCGCGTGCGTCCTCCTGGCAGTCTACCCGACGCGAGCGCCTGCGCCGACGACTACCGTCGAGCGGCGCTGCGCCGGGCTGCCAAGGCGCGACGAGGGAGCAAGAACAAGACAGGGTCTCCTTCACCTGTTCGCCAACTCGTCGGCGCGCCCGCCGCCCAGGTAGATCTCGACGTCGCGGTTCCCCTCGTGGCAAGCGTATTCGTACATCTCATACCCCGGAGCCCTCGTCAGCGGCATCGAGATTGTCCAGGGCCGGTCATACACTTCGGGATCCTCGATCGTGACCTCCCACATGAGCTCATCCTCGGACACGCGGGTAAAGCGTTCAACGACGTGCATGGCGTCGCCAACCGGGAGCCCTTTCAGGCGCCCGCCATTGGAGCTCGTCACGATCATCGCCCGGTCGTTGAAGTTCGTCGTGTCCACGACGAGCGTGTCGCCCTCCCAGTATGCGCGGGCATCACCGGTCCAGAGATCAACGTCTCCGTCGAGGTGAGGTCGATCGGTCACCGGAATGATGCGCGCCTCGTGAATCATCTCGTGCAGAATCACCACGAAGCCGGTTGTTTGCAAGATGCGATACGCGTTGTTGTATCCCGTGGGCAACATCGAGCCCGGAACCCCTCGCGTGATACATCGGTCCCACGTGCTCATGGCACGGTAGTCATCGCGCTGGCGCGCAATGTTCCGTTCTCGAACCGCCGCGGCCGACGCCTTGACGGGAACCCGTCCATCCGGCGGGTCGACGACCAACGATGTCTGGCGCGTCGACAGGAAGCGATCCCCCGCGTCCATCCAGACGTTGTATGCACCCATGAAGGCCGGTCGTCTGGCATTCGTCTGTTCCTCGAGGCTGGCGCTCTCTTCTTCGGTGAAGACCGTCTTGCCGGCAGCCGACGCGGGTACGACAACGCCGGAATACGGTATCTCGTTGCCGCGCTCGAACGGGGTGATCGTCGCGTTCGTCCAGACGGCTTGCAGATCGGGCCGGCCGTCCGGCATGCGCGGCATCGTCCAGGGTCCATCCGACGCCGGCGTCTGGCCAGCGGCCGGAAAGACCCACAGCGCCGCCAGCGTCGCCGCGAACGTCCAGCGCCACAACAGATTTCTGTCGGTCATCGAATCCCTCGTCCCTTCCGCTACTCGAGACAGCCGATAGCCGTCTCGGCGTCGTGCCCGATGGTCGCGTGAATCTTCCAACCGTCGGGGGTCTGGCCGTAGATGTACGTGGCGCCGACCTCGCCCATGACGCCGCCCGTCGCAAGGCCGATGAGCAGCGCCCCGGTTGCGACGCCGACAGTGCTTCTCTGTATGGTCATGATCTTCTTCGCGGTCGAGGCCGGCTCTCGATTCCGAAGAGCTGCGACCGATGGCGCCTTGGCGGGTAAGTGGATGCTCCGATACGCTATCATCACCGGGAGTCGCCGTAAAAGGAAACCGTTGCCCGCTCGCGCGGCGCGTCCCGAAACCGGCGTCGGCGGAAGGAGATAAGAGTGAGTCAACTGCGAAAACTTGGTGGCGCCGCGCTGGTCGCGGCGCTGGTGTCGACCCCGACTGTCGCGACGGCGCAGTCGTCGTCCGACGTTCCGCGGACGGCGTGGGGAGACCCGGACCTGGGGGGCGTATACGACTACAGCAGCATCACGCCGATGGTGCGTCCGGAGCGGTACGGCGACCGAGAGTACCTGACCGTGGAAGAGGCCGCGGAACTCGAAGCCGGAGCCGTCAAGCGGGACAAGGACGCGGCCGAGGCGCCGATCACCCGTTCGGTGGCCGGCGACAGGGCTGGCGCCGGGAGCCACTCGTTCGTGTGGGGGCTCGAGCTCGGCACGCAGGTCGTGGAGGATCTGCGAACATCGCGCATCATCGACCCGCCGAATGGCCGCTACCCCGCGCTGACGGCCTGGGGGGAGGCCGACCGTGCGACGCGTTACGGGTTCGCCGACGACTCGCCGGCCGACGACTACTCGGAGCGTGGTTGGGGTGACCGGTGTCTGGCCATTCACGGGATGCCGATCAGCCCTCTTCCCTACAACAGCTTCGTGCAGATCTTTCAGACGCCCGACCACGTGGCGATCTTCTCCGAGGCGTTCCGGATCTGGCGGATAGTGCCCCTGGACGGAGGGCCGCACGGCACGATTCGTCAGTGGCTGGGCGATACGCGGGGGCGTTGGGAAGGCGATACGCTGGTTGTCGAAACCACGAACTTCTCCAACTACCTGCAGCAGGCTGGTTCTGGCCGGAACATGAACAGCCTGGTCGAGAAATTCACGCGTGTGAGTCCAGACGTGATCCGGTACGAATACACCGTGGACGATCCGGTCAAGTGGGTGAGCCCCTGGACCGCCGCCGTGTCGCTGAGAAAAACCGACCACCCGGTCTACGAGGTCGCCTGTCACGAGGGGAACTACGCCGTCGAGAACATTCTTCGGGGTGCACGCGCGCAGGATGGGACGCCGGACGCGCCGGTCTTCGAGGAGGGAAAGATCTGCTGGGACTGTGAGCCTGTCGTCCGGTAGCGCAGAGCCAGGCAAGGTACATCGACACCCGCGTTCCTCCGCGGAACTTCCGCCACAGGGGGTTGACGCAGCGCCTGCCGGCGCACGAAGTCGACCACGTCGTCCACGGTCAGTACGGCCCGCGCCCCGGTCGGGCCTCCCACCAGCACGCGCCGATAGCCTCGCATGCTCATGAAGTGGAGCGCGTGCGCGACCAAATTAGAGCACCCCGATCACCAAGACTCCTCATCCCGCAACAGGCGGATTGACCACACCGCCTCGATGACCTCGTCCGTCCGCTTGCGGCCGAGCTGCTGGTGCTGGTCGGCGCAGGCGGGCTGGCCGCGCTCGTGGCCCTGCGGTGGGTGGGGCCGGTCCTGTCGGCGCTGCCCCAGCTCGCGCCGCTCGGCACGACGGCAGGCCCGGCCGCCGGTGCCGCGCTCTGGACGCTGGCCGTCGCCGGGGCGACGTGGGCGGCCGTCTACCTCGGGTTGCTGCTGGTGACGTCGCTCCGGCCGCCGGCCCTCCCCGGGGCGACGGGGCCCAGGGCGACGGGCCGCGGCGGACGCCAGCGGGTCCTGGTGTCCGCGCAGGTCGCGGTGTCCGCGGTCCTGGTGATCGCGGCGGGGCTCCTGCTGCGCACCGCCCACGGCGTGGCGTCGATCCCCCGCGGGTTCGTTCCCCAGGGCGTCGTCGTCGCGCAGCTCCACACGGGGTACTCGGAGGCCGAGGCGCACGTCTTCTATCGGCGGCTCCTCGACGCGCTCCGCAGCGGCGGGCTGGTCACCTCCGCGGCGCTCGCCTGGCACACCCCGTTCAGCGAACCCAGCCTGAACAAATCGGTGGAGATTCCGGGGACCTCCCTGTTCGTTCTGGGGAACGCGGTGTCCGCCGACTACTTCCGCACCCTCGGCGTCGCGGTGCTCGACGGCCGCGAGTTCACCGCCGCCGACCACGCCGGCTCGCCGCTCGTGGCGATGGTCAATCGCACGCTGGCGGAGCGTCTCTGGCCCGGCCGCCCCGCTGTCGGTCAGGTACTCACGTTCCCCTTCAGCGGCGGGGACCGGACGGTGATCGGCGTCGTCGACGACGTGCGCTACCGCGCGCTCGCGGAGCCGACGCGCCCGCTCGCCTACCTGCCCCTGACCCAGCGCTTCTACTCCCGTGCGTTCCTGCACGCCCGGTCGCCCGCCGCTGCGGGCGTCACCCTGCAGCACGTCCGGCGGGTGCTCGCCGGCGTCGATCCCGGGGTGCCGCTGAGCGGCGCCGGCACGCTGAGCGACAAGGTCGACGAGGCGCTCGACCGCTGGCGGGCGCCGGCCCTGCTCGCCGGCCTCCTCGCGCTGGTCACCCTGGTGCTGACGATGGGCGGGCTGTACGCCGTCCTGACGATGGTGGTTGGCCAGCGGACGCGCGAGCTGGCGATTCGGGTTGCCCTTGGCGCCCGCGAGGCCTCAGTGCGCTGGATGGTCCTCGCCGAGGGGCTCCGACTGGTGGCGGCGGGGGCGCTGATCGGTTTTGCTGCCGCCGTGCCGCTGATGCCGCTTCTCGCGAGCCAGCTCTACGGCATCGCCCCCCATGACGCGGCGACGCTGGCCGGCGGCCTGATCGGGCTGCTCGCGGCCGGCGGCCTCGTCAGCGACGTGCCGGCCCGGCGCGCCGCGCGCCTCGACATCGCCGCCGAGCTGCGCAGCGAGTGAGCCGCCGCCGGTATCCGTCGGGGGTCCGCGGCGCGGTCACCCAACAAAGTGATCGCGTCGGAGAGCCGCTCCCAAGCCTGCTGGTCAACATGAAACCGCAGTTCGGCGTCAAGTTCGCGAGGTACTCGGAGCCTGATTGACTCACGCCCATCCGAAGCCCAAAGTGTCGCTCCAGAGGTGCGACACCCCTCCGAGCTACCAGTCGCAGATCCCGTAGCCGATCGTGTCGCAACAGGCCCGCCGCTGTCGCGGCCGTCGCAACAGACGCCTCGCGGCCCGTCGTTGGGTCGGCTGGTGCGCGTAGCGCGGCCCGCAGATCGCCGTCCGATCCTCCTCGAGCATGGCGTCCAGAACCTGCAATCCCGACCGCACCGCAAGGTCGAACAGCTCCGCTTCGGTGTCAATCAGCAACTCGACGAGCGGCAGCCGACGCGTGGTCTGAGATTCAACACCGGCGGTCGGACGTACTGTGCGAGACTTCTTCATGGCGGCTCCTTTGCTGTGAGGCGTTTCGCCTCGGGTTGCGCACCACTCGTGTATCACGAGCAGTGAGGAGCCGCCGCTTCAATTTTCAACAGTCAGTGGGACATCCCCACCCTGCCTCTTTAGGGTCGATTCGACAACGGTGACCCGACCAAGGAATCACGCCCCGGCGCCACACCGGGGCGTGTCGCTGTACGCCCCAGTCGAATATTAGCAAGGGGTTCAGCCTAGCTGATGATCATCGTGCATCGAGTTCAAACGTCCCCCGTCCAGATCGTCCGATCCGCCCAGTTTTCGCTCACACAGCCTCAGAAACCGGCCACCGCGCTGGTGTCAACGACCATCGAGAACTGACAATTATGAAGAATTCTCGACACCCGTCGATGCGCTCCTACTCGCTGGGCGGGGTCAGACGATGCAGGCGCGGGTCGGCCGCGTGGTCTTCGGGGTCGAGATGATTCAACGTCGCCATGATTCCGCCGAGGGCGTAGGCGGCGAACCCGGTGAGCGCGAACAGCAGGCTGAGCGAGGCACGGTTTGCCCAGGACAGCTCATTCCCAATGAGGTTGTCCACGAAGAGCATGGGTACCACGATGACGGCCGCGGCGAGCATCTTGACATCAAGCCGGCGGCGTGCCACGAAGGCGAATCTGCCGTCACGCATGCAGGTGAAGACCGCCAGCGCCAGCGTGCCGCCGGCCAGCCCGTTCAGGACCGCCAAGCCCACGTCCGCGCCGTGGAACCACCCGACCCGGACCGCTACGAGCACCCCGGCAGCAACGCCGACTCCGACCGACCGCGCCGTGAACACTGCGATTCTCATTTTGGGTCCTTCCGTCGGCGTCGGCCCTCGTGCTGCTGCTGGCAGAGGGCCAGAGTTGCTCGACCTCGAACAGAGAGCATCCTAGCAGCCCGTGGTGAAAGCCCCACTGCATTCGATCGGCGCTGCATCCCGCGTGGCGGCGTTGCTCCTCGGTCACAAATGCCCCAATTTGCTCCCTCGTCGCGCCTTGCCACGCGGGCGCAGCGCCAATCTCGGTGCAACGCGGGGTTCCACCACGGGCTGCTAGCTCTACCGTCGCGGCCCCGCAACCGGCAAGGGGTTTGGGGGGCGGAGCGGAGCGAAGCGCCTTGACGCCGGTGAGCACACGCGCACGCTGTTGGCCCGACGATGCCGCCGGTGACCCACAACGTCATGCGGTCGCCACCGGCTACGTGCTGCCATCGAACGCCGTGGCTGGCGTGCGGATCGGCTCGCCGTGGCAGGCGGCAGTCGTCATGGGCTACGCTGAGTGCGCCATGACGCCCTACGAGTTCATCAACAAATGGCGTGCCTCGGCACTCAAGGAGCGCTCCGCGTCGCAGGAGCACTTCATCGACCTGTGCCGGCTGCTGGGCGAGCCGACGCCGGCCGAGGCGGACCCGGCGGGCGAGACCTACTGCTTCGAGCGGGGCGCGCGGAAGGACACCGGCGGCGACGGCTGGGCAGACGTCTGGAAGCGCCATCACTTCGCCTGGGAGTACAAGGGCCGGCGCGCCGACCTGGACGCCGCGTTCGGGCAGCTCAGGCAGTATGCGGCGGCGCTGGAGAACCCGCCGCTGCTGATCGTCTCCGACATGCTGCGGTTCCGCATCCGCACGAACTGGACGAACAGCGTCGGCAGGACCTACGAGTTCGGCCTGGACGACCTCGCCGACGGGGCGACGCGCGACAGGCTCAAGCAGGCGTTCTCCGATCCCGAGCGGCTGCGGCCGGGCGAGACCCGGCAATCGCTGACCGAGCGCGCCGCGGCGTCCTTCGCCACGGTCGCCCAGGCGCTGAGAGAGCGGGGCCACGAGCCGCACGGCGTCGCGCACTTCGTCAACCGGCTCGTCTTCTGCATGTTCGCCGACGACGTGGGCCTGCTGCCCGATCACATGTTCACGCGGATGCTGGAGCAGGCGCGGCGGACGCCTGCGCAGTTCGCCGAGCTTGCCGGCGATCTCTTCCGGGTGATGGCCCACGGCGGCCGGGTGGGCTTCGAGACGGTCGATTGGTTCAACGGCGGGCTGTTCGACGACGACGCGGCGCTGCCGCTGGAGAAGTCCGACATCGATGCCGTGCTGGCCGCGTCGAACCTCGACTGGTCGGAAATCGACCCGTCGATTCTTGGCACGCTGTTCGAGCGCGGTCTCGATCCCGGCAAGCGCGCCCAGCTCGGCGCGCACTACACCGACCGCGACAAGATCATGCTTATCGTCGAGCCGGTCGTGATCCGTCCCTGGCTCGCCGAGTGGACGACCGAGAAGACCGAGATCGCGGCCGAGCTGCAACGTGTGGAGGCCGCCAAGTCGCCTGCCGCCCGCACGAAACGGCGGAACGAGGCCGAGCGGCGGTACCGGGCGTTCCTCAACCGGCTGCGCGCCTTCACGGTGCTCGACCCGGCCTGCGGCTCGGGCAACTTCCTGTATCTGGCCCTCCAGGCGCTCAAGGACCTGGAGCACCGGGTGCAGCTCGAGGCGGAGGCACTGGGCTTCCAGCGGGCGTTCCCGGAGATCGGTCCGGCCAACGTCAAGGGCATCGAGATCAACCCCTACGCGGCCGAGCTGGCCCGCGTCTCGGTGTGGATCGGGGAGATCCAGTGGATGCGGCGCAACGGCTTCTCGGAGGCGCGCGACCCGATCCTGAAGCCGCTCGACACCATCGAGTGCCGGGACGCGATCCTGACGCCGGACGACGCCGAACCGGATTGGCCGGAGGCCGACGTTGTCATCGGCAACCCGCCGTTCCTGGGCGGCAAGCTCCTCATCACGAACCTCGGCGAGGACTACGTGTCGCGCATGTTCAGGACGTACACCGGCCGCGTTCCGGCTGAGGCCGATCTGGTCTGCTACTGGTTCGAGAAGGCGGGCCGGAAGATCGCCGCGGGCGGCACGCGGCGGGCCGGGCTGGTCGCAACGAACTCGATCCGGGGCGGCGCCAACCGGCGGGCACTGGAGGCCGCGACCCGCAACTGCCGGCCGCGTTCGGGCGCAAGCCCATCGGGCGCGCTGATGGTTCGGGAAGGTCGACCGACCGATGGCGGCGAACAATCACCGCGGCTCTTCGAGGCGTGGAGCGACGAACCGTGGGTGGTCGAGGGGGCGGCGGTCAGGGTGTCGCTGGTCTGCTTTTCGCGTGCCGACGACGCGGCGGTGTCCGACGCCCGGCTCGACGGCCGGCCCGTCGATGAGATCTACACCGACCTGACGGCGCGGCGCGGCGGCGCCGGCGTCGACCTCACGGGGGCCCGGCGACTTCCGCAGAACGCGGGCGCGTCGTTCATGGGCGACACGAAGGGCGGTCCGTTCGACGTTGCGGGCGACCAGGCTCGCGAGTGGCTGCGTCTGCCGGCGAACCCGAATGGCCGGACGAACGCCGACGTCCTGAAGCCGTGGGTGAACGGCATGGACCTCACCCGGCGGCCGGCTGGGAAGTGGATCGTCGACTTCGGGTTGAACATGTCAGCAGGCAACGCGGCGCTGTACGAGGAACCGTTTCGGTGGGTCAAGGAACAAGTCTGGCCAACATGGGACAAGCAACGTGAGGCCGAGAGACCAGATCAGTCGTGGTTGCACCATCGGCCACGGCCCAACATGTGGGCAGCGCTCGACGGGTTGTCGCGCTACATCGCCACCCCGACCGTCGCCAAACACCGGCTGTTCGCTTGGTACGACGCACGCATCTGTCCGGACCACCAACTGATCGTCATCGCGCGCGACGACGACACGACCTTCGGCATCCTCCACAGCCGGTTTCACGAACTGTGGTCGCTGCGGCTCTGCACGTGGCTCGGGAAGGGCAACGACCCGCGCTACACCCCGACCACCACCTTCGAGACGTTCCCGTTCCCGCCCGGCCTGACACCGGACGTGCCGGCCGCCGACTACGCGGACGACCCTCGCGCCGCCGCCATCGCGGAAGCCGCTCGCCGGCTCGTCGCGTTGCGCGACCGCTGGCTCAACCCGCCCGAATGGGTCGAGTGGGTGGACGAGCCGGCGCCCGGCTATCCGAAGCGGCCGGTTCCCCGCGACGACGACGCGGCGAAGGCGCTCAAGAAGCGCACGCTGACGAACCTCTACAACGCCCGCCCGCAGTGGCTCGCCGACGCGCACGAAGCCCTTGACGCGGCGGTGGCCGCGGCGTACGGGTGGTCGGCGGACATCTCGGACGAAGACGCCCTGCGCGAGTTGCTGGCGCTCAACGGCGGCGGTACGGCAAATGGCCGACTTGTTGGATTTCTGGCCTGACTTGTTGTTCTGGCCGGCGGTGGCGCTGAGCGTGCTGGCGGCGTCGTTCGGACTGGCCCGCAGGCAACCAAAGCCGCTGCTGCTGGCTGCGGTCCTTGTCGGGCCGGCTTCGGCGTACCTCGCGATGACACCGCGCTTCCAGGTGTGGGGGTTGTTTCCGGTCGGCGTGTATCTCGTAGCCGCGGTTGCGACCCGACGGAACCACAGAACGCTGGGTGCGACCCTGGTTGCAGCGAATGCCGCGTTCTTTGGGTGGCTGGCTGTAACGGTATTCGGCTGAGTCCGGGTCGCCGACGGCTGGCAGCCCGTGGAAAAAGCCCGGCTGCATCCCGCTGATGTGCGTACAACAGGGCAACCACAAGGGTTGCCCCTACAGGTCTTGCGTACGAACAGGGCAACCACAAGGGTTGCCCCTACAGGTCTTGCTCAGCGGGCGCATCGCCGATTTCGGTGCAACGCGGGGTTTCACCACGGACGGCTTGGATGGTCCCATGGATTCCCGGTCGAAGAGTGGGAATCAACGAGGGAATCATGGCCGGAGCACTGACGGCAAGCGTTTGTCATGAATAGCTTGCGGACTCACGCTGCCGGAGTGAATCACGAATCCCAACGGCTTGTACCTCTTCGCCCAGCCTGCCGGCACCCGACGCTGGAAACGGCGGCTCGCCATCCGCGGCCGGCGCCGCGAGTTGGCCCGGCTCGCTCCCTTCCATTGTTCTTCCTGCGGAAGGCCGCCACGCGGCAATCGACCTGCCGGACACGTCCAACGCGCGTCTACTCGGCCCGGAGCGCCGTCATGGGATCGATCCGCGCGGCGCGGCGGGCGGGAAGGTAGCCGGCCGCCAGGCAGGCCGTGAGGATCACGACGCCGGCGCATCCCCATGTCACGACATCGAGAGCGCCTACCCCGAACAGCACGGAGGACAGCACACGCGTCAGGCCGGCGGCTCCGAGCGCCCCGATCACGATTCCAATTCCCGCCGGTTGCAGCGCCGCGCGCATCGTGAGGGCTACGACCTGCGCCGGCTGGGCGCCAAGCGCCGAGCGGATGGCGAATTCGAACTGGCGCTGGACGACCGCCTGCGTAATCACGCTGTAGACGCAGGCGACCACCAGCACGAGCGCCAGCGTCCCGAACAGGGCGATCAGCAGCGTGCCGGCACGCCGCTGGGCCAGCGTGGCGGCGATGACCTCCTCCATCGAGCGGATGTCGGTGACGAAGGCATGCTCGTCGACATCGCGAATGCGGGCCCTCACCTCGGACACTTCGTCCAGGGGGTCACCCGCCGTCCGCGCGATCAGCGTGATTGCCGCTTGCGGGTAGAGGCCCTGCGGGAGGTAGACGTCGTCGGTCGGGGCCGCCTCGAGACCGCCGTAACGCACGTCGCCGGCGACCCCGACCACCGTCATCCACCATTCCGGAGCGCCGATCAGGGAGCCGATGCGCTTGCCGAGCGGATTCTGCCCCGGCCAGTAGCGCCGCGCGAACGACTCGCTGACGAGAATGGTCCGGTTGTACCCCCGCTCGCCCACCTCGTCCCGCGCCTCGAACTCGCGGCCGGCCACGATCGGGATCCGCATCGTCTCGAGGTAGCCCGGGCTGACGACCCGAAGACGGTAGTTCGGCGCCTCGGCGCCGGCCGGCGGCACGTACCCTTCGATGGTGCCGGATCCGAAGAACCCCCCGGCAGCCATCGGCACACCCTGGACCACCGCCGCGCCGGTGACCGACGGCAGGGAACGCACCGAGTCGATCACCTCACGGGCAAAGACGGCGTTGTGGTTCCAGTCGAACTTGTTCTCCGGCAGCGACACGGTCATCGTCAACAGGTTGGCGGGGTTGAACCCCGTCTCCATTTGCGCGGCGCGCAACGCGCTGCGAACGAGCAACCCCGCGCCCAGCAACAGCATCACCGTCAACGCCACTTCGGCGGCTACCAGAACCTCGATCAGCCGCGACCGCGATCCGTCGGACGTCGTGCCGCGAGCTGCGCGTCCGATCAACCGCTCGCCTCCGGTCCTGACCGCGCGCAGCGCCGGCGCCACGCCCGTGATGCCGACGGTCAGTCCGGCGCTGATCACGGCGAAGGCGAGGACCGTCGAATTGATCGCCATCTCTTGCAGCACGGGCAGGCTCTGCGGCAGCCATGGTCGCGCCAGATCGATGGCCCACGAGGCGAAGACGACGCCCAGGGCGCACGCACCGAGCGCGAGCATGGCCGCTTCGATCAGGAACTGTCGGACGATCCGCCAGCGATTCGCGCCGAGCGCGGCGCGGATCGCCATCTCGCGGCGCCGTGCGACGCCACGCGCGAGAAGGAGCGTGGCGACGTTGGCACAGGCGATCAGCAGCACCAGGGTGGTGCCGGCGGAAAGCAGCACGATACCGTCTCGAGTCCCCGCCGCCATCAGTTCCCGCAAGGGCACGACACGAACCTCCCAGCGTCGATGCTCCTCCGGGTATTCCTCAGACTGCCGGTGCGCGATGGCATCCATTTCAGCCTGCGCCCGGGCGATTGTCACGCCCGACCGCAGCTTCGCCACGACGTTGATTGTCCGGTCCTCGGCGCTGCGCGTGTCGGCCGGCGCAACGAACATCGGGAGCCAGAAGTCGACAGTGTCGATGACCGTGCCCACGCCGAGCTCGAAGTCGGTCTCGATCGGGGCGAAACGCACCGGGGTCGTCGCCACGCCGAGCACCGTAAATCGGGTCGGTCCCACGCGGGAGAGATCACGGACGTGGAGATCGAGCGTCCCGCCGACAAGTGCTTCGTCGGCATCGAAGAGACGTCGCCACGCGCCTTGACCGAGCACGACGGTGTCGGCTCCGCGATCGTCGGCGACGAAGGCCCGCCCGTTCAGGGGCACGCCGAACACCTCGAAGAACTCCGGAGTGACCTGCAGCCCGCTCAATCGATGACTCTGCAGGTCGTCGATCACGTCCAGCGTAGTCCACCGGTAGCCGGCGACACCGTCGAACGACGTGGCCTGTAGCTGCCAATCGGCGAGCGTCCCGGCCGCGGCGCGGGTGGACGGAAAGTCGTCGAGCCGCCGGACACTCCGCATCGCCACCAGGCGATCGCTGTCCGGGTAGGAGAGCGGGCGGAGCAGCAGCGTCTCGCTGACGCTGAAGACCGCCGTCGTCGCGCCGATCCCGAGGGCCAGGACGAATACTGCGCCAGCGACGAAGCCGCGGTGGCGCCGAAAGTGGCGCAGGCTGCCGCGCAGGTCTTGCCTCAGTGAGTCCATCGCGAATGCCAGTGGCTGCGGAGCGGAGTGCCGATAGCCATCGTATCAGGTCGTTGGCCGTCACCATCGTGGTCCACCACACCGAGGACACCATCGTCATCCTGAACGAGATGGTGCACGACTCGCGCATCATCCCTATCGACGGCACGCCGCGCCCCGGCATCAAGTCTTGGATCGGCGAGTCCCGCGGGCGCTGGGAAGGCGACACCCTGGCCAATTAGACCGACAACTTCACCAACAAGACGCGCTGGCGCGGCTCGACCGAGAACATGACGCTGGTCGAGCGGCTGACCCGGCAGGACGAGGACACCCTGGTCTACACGTTCACGGTGACCGACCCCGAGACCTGGACCCAGCCGTGGACGGCCGAGATCGCGGGCCCGTCATTCGCGGACGGCTCCAGGGGGCTCGAGTTCCCCATGCTGAGCGGGAAGCCGATATCCGTGTCGACGCAGCCCGGGATACTCCAGCAGCATCGGATCGCGGCCGTGGCTCAAGGCTTCCGGTCCTCGTTCCGGGACTGGGGGGCCGAGGAGACCGACCACCGGCGGGAAGGTATTGAGGCTAGCGCTTCCCATGTTGCACCCCGCAATCTGAACGGGACTGCGCTGCACCTCGAACACCGGCTGCGGACTGATCAGGATCAGACGTGTGCCGGCCGGCCGGCGTCGGCGGCTGTCCTCGCCGCCGACCTCACGCTGGCCGGAGTTCCCGCATGTGATCTCGTGATTTCGACGCTTCCGGGCACGAGCGACTCCAGAGCCAGAAACCGACTATCTCCCGTGACACTTTTTGAATTTCTGGCCGCTTCCGCACGGGCACGGATCGTTTCGGCCCGCCCCACGGAAGAGTTCTTTGGAGTGCTCCTGAACGTAGTCGATTGACGCCAGCGATGGCGTTCGAAGGACATCCATGTCTGTCCCGCCACGTTCGTGATCGAGAGGTCGCCGAAGGTGATTATGTCCATTCCAACGATCGCGCCGAAGTCACCGGTTCCCTCGAACTCCGTCACGAGGACGCCCACGATCCCAACCTGATTCGGAAGATAGAAGTTGACGAGATGAGTTGGGCTGACGCTCATTCCACCGGCATGGCTGACATTCGTCGCGCCAGTTGGAGTCAGGCCCAGCGCCTTGACGACAGCGCGCGAAATGACGCTCTTGGACGCGCCAGTGTCCCACAGCGCCTTGGTGGATGTGGTCGCCGGCTGCGGATTCGGAGGGGCGCCCAGATCGAATGCGGCCGATACTGCGAGATCGGTGATGAGTTGTGACGCCCTTCCGCTGGCCTTTATGGTGAGCGCCTGGAAGCCGGGATCGCCCGCCATCTGTTTGGGGCGGTCTAGCCGTGGATAGTTACAGTGTAGGCCTCAGGACCAGGCTCACACGGCTGAAGCATGAAGGTGCCTGGCGCGAACTGCTTCTTGGCTTCGAGGTACGCCTGGAGCGCTGAGTCGTACACACCGGCGACGTCGTCGCCACGGATGACCAGAATCTTGCCCGCGTACTTCTGGACGAGTTCGCTCTGGTTGACGATGAAGAATGCAAGTTCCTTCTCGAACACGGCCATCTCCCTCACCCGCACCAGCCTGCGGCAATTCCCGGGCCCGTCTCCGGCGTCAGATTCGCAGCGCGGGCAGTGCCGCCCTCGCTGGGTGTACGCTGCCTGTTTCGGCCGGCGCGGAGCCTCGTATTGGTTTCCTGGATCTCGCCGATCGACGATCCTGAAGGCTCAGCTTCGCGGGACGGAGTCTAGCACAAGTGCTTGAAGAGGTCGATGAAGCCGGAGGTGTCGTCTAGCTGTGGTCTTTCAATAGGTTGTCCACTCGAGCCCGACCGAGGAAACTGAAGGTGCAAGCCAACCAGTCCCGTACCTGCCCGCCTTCTCAACGCGGCGGAGCCGCGCTAGACTCGTTCGGGATCGGGAAGGCTAGAGGCGTGAGTGGTGGATCCGGGAGGAACACGATGGACAGCCGTATTCGCAAACGGGCCGGGCGATTCGTGTGGCGGTTGACGATCATCGTGGCCGCTACGGCGGCCTTGGGGCTGTTGCTGTTGTTGGTTGTCCCCAGCCAGGTGCGGTTCGTGCCGGGCAGCGCGTTCGTCAGGTCGAATCCACCGACGTTCGCCGCGACCGTGGGCAGCACCGTATTGGACGTGACCGGCCATCGGCTCGACGGTACCGAGGACAGCCTGTCGGCCTACCGGGGCCGGGTCGTGCTCATCGACTTCTGGGCGACGTGGTGCAAGCCCTGCGTCGGCGCGCTGCCGGCCCTGCGTGAGCTGGTCGCCGAGTTGCCGGCCGATCGGTTCACGCTGCTGGCGATCAGCGTCGACGTCAAACGGGAGACCGTAACCCGGTTCATGGAGGACGAGCCGATGCCCTGGGCCAACTGGCACGCGGGTCTCGGCGGCGACAACATCGCGAGTGCCTGGGGCATCAGTACCTTTCCGACCTACGTGCTCGTCAACGAACAAGGTCTGATTCTCGACCGAACGAACGGCCTTACCCACTCGCTCGTTTCGACCCTCAGAGAAGCGGTCGAGGCCGCGTCCGAGCCGCGGGCTGCTAGCTGATGGCAACGCGGGGTTTCACCACGGGCTGCCAGGCGATTACGCGCTACCGGCCCCAGGCGTAGTTGAGGCGGGCGTAGTAGTAGCCGCCGCTGAGGCCCCAGGGGGTGAACTGGCTGTAGGGGAGGCCGAATCGGGCGGCGAACACGTCCATGCGGTCCGAGAAGGTGTTGAATACGTTCTGGCCGCCGACCGCCAGCGTCAAGTCCTGCGCGAGCGGGATGCTGGCCTCGAGGTCGAGGATGAAGCGGCCGTCCAGCAGCGGCGCGGCGGCGCGGCGCACGGAGCGGGCGTCGATGTGGTCGACCCACGATCCGTAGTAGTGCAGCCGGCCGAGCAGCCCGACACGCCCCAGCCGCTGATTGACGGCGACGTTCCAGCGCGTCATGGGCACGCCCCGTTCGAGGGCGAGCACGTCGCCGGGGCCGAGCAGGTCGGATTCCTGCGTCACCTTCGTCTCGGTGTGGTTCAGCGCGGCGCTGAAGATGGTGTTGCCGCCCAACGCAGAGGGCGTGTAGGTCGAGACGACGTCGATCCCCTCGGTCCGTGTCGAGAAGTCGTTGATGAAGAACCGGAAGAAAGCGAGCGTGCGCGCCGAGGTGATGCCTTCCGACAGCAGCAGCGCGCGCTCGTCCGCCGCGAGGGTGAAGTTCTGCGACAGGGCGAGGCGGTTGTCGACGTCGATGTGGAAGTAGTCGGCGGTCAGCGTGAACGGGCCGCTGTCGACCACCAGCCCGACCGTGGCGTTGGTCGAGGTTTCGGGGTCGAGCGGCCGGCCGCCCCGCAGTTGCGCGGCGAGGTAGGTCGAGGGCACGGTGGCGCTGTCGACCAGGTCCAGCGTCTCGGGGTTGATGGTCGACTGCACGTTGAACGTGTTCTGCTGGCCGGGCGTCGGCGCGCGGAACCCGGTGCTGATGCCGCCGCGCACCGCAAGCTCGCCGGTCAGCCCGTAGCGGGCCGATACCTTGCCGTTCGTCGCCGCGCCGAACACGTCGAAGCGTTCGACGCGCAGCGCGCCGCCGACGGTCCAGCGGTCATCCGGCTCGCGCAGCTCCACGTCGCCGTAGACGGCCACGTTGGCGCGGGTCCAGGTGCCGGCCGTGTAGTCGGGAAACCCGGGAAAGCCGTTCGAGCCGGAGACGAACCCCTGCGCGGCGTACGGTCCCACCTCCCACGACGGCCGCTCGCCGGACTGAATGGTGAAACGCTCGTCGCGCCATTCCGCGCCGCCGGCCAGATGAACCAGCTCGGTGACGGCGTACGAGACGTCGAAGTTGAGGTTGACCTCGGCCTGCCGGTAGAGGCCGGGGTCGAAATCGCGCGGGGTCGCCGGGCCGAGCGAGGCGTTGACGGTGTTGTAGAGGAAGAAGTCCGCTTCGTGGGCGCCATAGCTGGCGCTGGCGTCCCAGTTCAGGCCGTTCTCGGCGGTCCGGCGCACGCCGGCCACCGCCGACACATCGGTGATCGTCCCCGCGAAGCTCGGGGTGAAGCCGCCCGGGGCGACCTCCTGGAAGTTGAAGCAGTTCGGGTCGGCAAATACCTGCGCCAGGGCCGCCTGGTCCGGCCGGTGGTCGGTAATCGGCACCGCCGGACAGCCCGCCGAGCCGTCGCGGATGCCGTCCTGCGCGTCCAGCACGTCGCCGACGAGCAGCGACTGCCCGCCGTCGAGGCTGAAGATGTTGGCGCGGGTATTGGGATTCCGGTAGTAGAACCCCTGCGTCGCGGTCTTCTCGGCGTAGTTGGCGTGGCCGTACGGCTGCACCCCGTTGGCGAACAGGTGGCCGAAGTTGCCGAACAGCTTCAGGTCGTCGTCGACCCGCGAGTCGCCCCAGATCTGCACCGGGTCCGCCACCGCCGTGTTGCCGGCGGCAATCAACGCGGCCGCGTCGGCGCGCTGCACGCTGCGGCTGGTCGGGTCGGCATTGCCGTACTCCATGCTCAGGTTGGCGAAGCCGGTGTCGCCGAGGGGCAGCCCGACGTTGCCCGCAATCGTGTACGCATCGCCGTCGCCCGCGCGGTAGGCGCCGGTGTTCAACTCCAGGGTGCCGCCCGACCGGTCGTCCTTGAGCAGGAAGTTCAGCACGCCGGCAATGGCGTCCGAGCCGTACTGCGCCGAGGCGCCGTCGCGCAGCACCTCCACCTGGCGCAGCGCAATCGAGGGAATGGTCGAGATGTCCGGGCCCTGCGTGCCGTCGGTCACGCCGCCGAACCAGACGAGGATTGCCGAGCGGTGGCGGCGCTTGCCGTTCACCAGCACGAGCGTGTGGTCGTGGGCCAGGTTGCGCAGGCTGGCCGGTCGCACCAGCGACGCCGCGCCGCTGATCGGATGCGTGGCCACGTTGAACGACGGCACCAGCGTCCGCAGCCGGTAGTCGAGCGTGGAGGCGCCCTGGCTCACGACGTCGCGGAACGGGATGGCGTCGATGGGGACCGGAGATTCCGTCACCGAGCGCGGCCGTGCGCGGCTGCCGACAACGACCACCTGCTCCTCGAACTGCACCGCCAGCTCGACCTCCAGGCGCACCGTGGCCCCGGCGCCGATCGCCACGCCCGTGCGCACGACCTCTCGGAAGCCGGGCAGCGTGAACGTCACGTCGTAGGTCCCCGGCGCGAGTCCGGAGATGGTGAACACGCCGGCGCCGTCGGTCACGGCCACCGCGCCCGCGCCGCCGGCCGCCGTGCTCCGGGCCTCCACCGTCGCGCCGGGCAGCACGAGACCCGTCGTGTCGGCAACCGTTCCGTCGATGACGCCGTTCTGGGCCTGGACGGCGCCCGCGATGCCTCCGCCGTGGGCCTGGATTGCGCCGGGCGCGCAGAGCGCGGCCAGCACGGTGAGAACGACCCGCGTCAACATCCGGCGAGGGTGGTGAGGCGTGGTCGTGTGCCGTGCCACAGCGTACGTGTCGGCGTTCATGACGTCCAGGATTCCCGGGGCAAGGAAGACGCCGCCGGCATCGCGGCGGCAGACGGCGCCAAGGGAAACCTTATACACCGAATTGCCGCAGGTGGTAGTTCGTATGCTCCCAACACAGCATCCCCCACTCCCGCCCCGACACCGGTCCGAACCAGGCGTGCACGGCCCAGTCGGCTGCCGGATCCGCTTCTTCGGCGACGCTGTTGAACGGCGCCGCCACTTTCTCAAGTGCTCCGGCCCGGAAACCCTCGATCGTGCGAACGTGGAACTCCCGAAAGTATTGCGCCCAGAATCTCGCGTTCGGAACCATACCAAGGCTGCAGGCTGTCCTCCCCGGACCACTTGCGATTGCGTCGAGTCCAAAGCCTCCCGGGCTGTGAACCCTGCCGATGACCGACGGTTGAGGCGTCGGCCATGACTTACAATGAGACATGGCAGCGGCACCTGTAGACACGCTCTGCTACGGCGATTGCCTCGACTGGATGGCGCGTCGGGACGACGCCACGGTCGATCGCGCCGGTCGACGGAAGCGCGGCTTCTCGATTCGAATCGCACCGGAACGCATGACGTACGCGTTGATTTCACGACCATCCGGGGCGACCCGGATCCGTTGATCGCAGCCGTGCGGGACGCGCCCGCCACCGCCGGCATCGCCGCGGGCGACGCTTCTCGAATCGGCACGGCCGGCGGCCGACGACGAACTACATGGGCATGACAATAGAAGGCAAAGGACGCAGCCGGTTAGAACGGATCTCGCTGAAGGGGTTCAAGACGATCCACGAGCTGATCGACTTCGAGCCTCACTCGCGGACGGTACTGATTGGTCCCAACGGTGCCGGGAAGTCGAACTTCATCTCGTTCTTTCGCATGATGAGCTGGGCGCTGTCCGGTCCGGACAAGCTGGCGCTGCACGTGAGCCAGCAGGGCGGCTCCCGCCGGCTCCTGCACGACGGACCCGCCCATACGCGAGAGATCGAGGCCGAGATCACGATCCTGACTGCCGCTGGAGAGAACGAGTACGTCTTCCGGCTGTTCCATGCCGCGGGAGATACGCTCGTTTTCGCTGACGAGCGGTACCGTTTCTCGCGCGCGGGGTGGCAAAGCAAGGCGACCTGGAAAGCGTTGGGCGCTGGACACAAGGATCCGCAGATTCTCACGGCGGCGGTGGAAGACCAGACTGCACTGGTCATCCGCACGCTGCTGCAGAAGATTGTCGTCTATCAATTCCACAACACTTCCGACACCAGCCGCATCCGGGGCAAGTGGTCGGCCAACGACAACCGCTGGCTCAAGGAGGATGCGGCCAACCTTGCGCCAGTGCTCTACCGATTGCAGACACGAGACCGCCGGTACTACCAGCGCATTGTGGACACCATCCGACTCGTGCTGCCGATGTTCTCCGACTTCGAGATCGAACCGGACTGTGGCGACCTCATGCTGGCATGGCGCGAGCGCGACACGGACGAGGTGTTCAACGCCTCGCAGGCGTCGGACGGTTTCCTGCGGATAGTCGCGCTGATCACGCTGCTGCTACAGCCAGCGCAAGACCTCCCCGACGTGCTGATTCTCGATGAACCCGAACTCGGACTGCACCCGTCGGCGATCAACGTCGTCGGTGGACTCATGGCGGCGGCGGCAACGAAGATCCAGGTCATTGCGGCAACGCAGTCGGTCCCGCTGGTCGATTGCTTCGACCCTGAAGACATCGTGGTCGTCGAACGACCGGATCGCGCATCCACGTTCAAGCGGCTGGATCCTGCCACGCTCGAGGAGTGGCTCGAAGAGTACTCGCTGTCCGAACTGTGGGAAAAGAACGTTATCGGAGGACGACCCTGATGTGCCTCCGCGTCAACTTCGTCGTCGAGGGGCAGACCGAGGAGAGATTCGTCAACACGGTGCTGCGAGATCACTTGGCGGACCAGTCGATTGTCGCCGTGGCACATTGTGTCACGACCAGACGTGAGCGGCGAGCAGAGCATCTCAGGCAGCGAGGTGGCCTCACGACCTACAAGCATGCGCGGGACGACATCCACAGATGGGTGAGGGAGGACAGTAGCGGGAACGCGAGATTCACGACCATGTTCGACCTGTACGGACTGCCCCCCGACTTTCCCCGCTATGCAGACGCCGCGGAAGTGTCCGACCCGTACGCGCGCGTAGAGATTCTGGAAGCCGCACTGAGTGAGGCTATCGACGACAGAAGGTTCATCCCGTACATCCAGCTTCACGAGTTCGAAGCTCTGCTGTTTGCCGATCCTCAGAAGCTCGACACACAGTTCCTGGACTGTCCGTCTGCGATTCAGCAACTCGTCGAGACGGCGAGGGAACGCGGCTCGCCGGAATTAGTCGACGACGGACCGACCACCGCACCGTCGAAGCGGATCACGGCCGCGATACCGGAATACGCAAGAAGAAAGGCGTCCGCCGGTCCGATTGTCGCCGAAAAGATCGGATTACCGGAGCTCCAATCGCAGTGTCGGCACTTCCGAGAATGGCTCGATCGGCTGACCGCCGCTGCTTGACTAGTACGGCGCGTGCGGCCGTCCCACGATTGCAGCGCCACTAGGACTCGCCGAGCTAGAACCTCACGGGCCTACGATACGCGGTTCAGTTCCCGTGAGTCTTGACTCCTTGGTAATCGTTAAGCGGGGTGATCCTACTGACGACAGGCGTTGGAATGGGTCAGGGACTTGGAAGTGGCGCGGGGTTCGGGCGCACCACGGGAGTCGTTCGAGGCCATGGCGTCACACGCGGGTCACCGCGATGACGCCGCGCGGGCCTGGGCCCGCGGTGGGAACCGGCGCGGCGTAGCGCTGGTTGGCTTGGGCCGGGGGCGGGCGAAACGCCTGCCGGCGGCAGCGCGTAGCGGGGTTGGCCGTTGGGGACGCCTGCTGTGCCCGGTGGCGAGTCGTTGGGCGCAGGGGGCAGCTTGCCGGCAGTCTGGCCGGGGCGCGGCGGCCCACGACGGTGAGACGGTCGGTCTGGCGCGTGGAGCGGTCGTGGCGGCGTTGGTGGGCGGTGCGCACGACGCTGGCGAGCACCTGCTGGGTGTCGGCGCCGTGCCGGGTGCGATTGCCGCCGCAGACCTTGCGGGTGACGACGGCGGGCCGAATGGCCTGTTCGGCGCGCCAGTTGGTGGCGTCGACCGACGGGTCCCACAGAAAGCCGAATACCGCAGGGAATTCGGTGGCCAGGTGCGCGGCGAAGCGGTCGGCGGCGTCCAGCGTCGGCGCTTTGTCGATCAGCCGACCGAGTTGGGCGAACAGTTGGCCGCGAGCGGTTGCCAGACCATGGTCGCTCAGCAGCCCGGCGTCGCGGCGGTCGCGGAGGTCGAGGCCGGCTTGCAGGACGCGTTGCACCCGGGCGGCCCACGGGCTGCGCGGATGATCGGTTCGGAGTTGCCGCGCTCGCCGCATCAGGTGAGCCAGACAGGTCTGGTGCAGCGCGTGGGTGAAGCGGCGATACGGCGCCCACCCGTCGCGCACGAGCACGCCGTTGTAGTCGGCCCCGAGCACGGTGGCGGCAGCGTCGAACCCGCGGCCGGGGCAAATGGCGTAGACCGTCGTCTGCGGCGCGGCGAAGACCGACAGCCAGTGGCGGACGGCGCCGACGCGCCAGCCGGTTTCATCCGGCGTGACCACGGGACTTTCCCGCACCTGCTCGCACAATGCCGTGTAGGTCGGCGCCGCCTCGCGGGCGGTGCGATGCAGCACCTGCGCGAGGCCTCCGGGCGTAACCGTCAATCCGCATTGCGTCTTCAACAGGTGCGCGATCTTGGCCAGCGGCACGCCCAGGTGCGTGTGCAACTCGACGACCAGCGCGACGACCGCGGGGCCGAGCTGCACGCTGGCCGCCCCCAGCGCGTCGGAGGTCTGCAGCGGGTGGCGCCCCTGGACGCGCCGCCGACACTGGGAGCAATGGCCAACCTCGATGTCGAAGCACCGCACGATGGGACGCACCTTGGGGAGTTCTTCCTGATATTGCGACGCCACACGGGTCACCTCTACGGTGCCGCCGCGGTCCGGACAGGCGGCCGGCGCCGGCGCCGCGTGGATCTCGTCGACCTGCGTCGGCCGCGGGCGGCACGCCTGCCGGCCGTAGTGCGCACCAGCGCGCCGGCCGGGTCGCCCGCCGCGACCTTGGGACCGGTCCTTGGCGAAGGGCGCGGCCTGCCGGAATCCTGCCCGCCGTGCGGCGTCGAGTTGCTGCTTGAGGTGTTCACTGCGGCGCTTCCACTGATCCCGGTCACGCTTCCACTGATCCCTGTCACGCTTCCACTGATCCCGGTCGCCCTCGACCCGCGTCAACTCCTCGCGCAGTCGTGCGATCTCTCGCTCTTGTTCCTCAATGCGAGTATCGCGCGGATCCTGCTCGGTCCGGGGGCGTTGCCGTGGCACCCCCTAGATACGTCACATTCGCCGGAAAAGTACAATCCAAAAACTTGGATCTCACGCGACCATCGAACTCCACCCGCTAAATGAAGACTACCCGCCCGAACGGGTCGAGTGGGTGGACGAACCGGTCCCCGCTATCCGAAGCGGCCGATACCCCGCGACGAGGACGCGGGGCACTCGCCAGCAGGTTTGTGGCGCGGCTCTTCCAGTGAGCCGATGCACAGTGCGGTCCACTTCAGTTTCTCCTCGACGAACCTGAGCATCGACGCGGGATTCAGCAACGGCTTCGTTTCCTGGTAGAGGAAGCTCTTGTTGGCCGAGCCGCCTCCTTTGGCGATGAACAGCAGCTCGTACTCGTCGCCCGGCTCGGCGTAGATCTCGATCTGCGCCGGCAGGTTGGAGCCGGTGCTCCAGCGGATCGCCGCACTGCGGCGGCTGGGCACGCCGGTGGCCCAGCCTGCTCGCTGAGGCGCTCCGTCACGCTGTGCGGCCTCCGCAGCGGCGCCGTCAGGGCACGCTATCCATGAACTTCGCCCGCAGGGCCGCGCGGTCCACCGGCACGCCATCCAGATAGACGCTCGCGATCCGCCGCGTGTTGCCGATGTCGTCCAGCGGGTTCGCGTCGAGCACCACGAACGACGCGTTCTTGCCCGCCGCCACCGTGCCGAGATCGTCGAGCCCCAGGATTTCCGCGTTGATCCGCGTCGCGGCCTCGATCACTTCCATCGACGTGAGCCCGCAGCCGGCCATGTCGCGTAGCTCGGTGTGGGTGGTCCAGGCGACGCTGACGCCCGAGTCGGTGCCCATGCCGATGATCATCCCCGCCTCGCGGTTGCGGGCCAGGTTGCGGCACTGCAGTTCGAACATATCGCCGGGTCCTTCCGCCTCCAGCCGCTCCGCCTGCGCGCGCAGGCTCTCGACCTCGAACGGCGGCACCGTGTCGCTCAGCCAGGGCAGCTCGTCGAGCCGTACGGGCGAGCCGGGCAGGTTCGGAATCGTCCAGACATCCGGGTAATCACGCACCAGCGCCATGTACTCTTCGTCGATGTCGCGGTCGCGCACCGTATGCGCGAAGCCGTCGACTCCCGCCCGGAGCAGGTCCTTGGCGTCGGCCAGCCCGCTGGTAGAACCGAGATGCGACGTCACCCGCATGCCGCGGGCGTGCGCCTCGTCGATGATTGCCCGGTAGACCTCCGGCTCCAGCTTCGGCACCCTACCGCCCCGATCGTCGACCCAGATCTTGATGATGTCGACCCCGTGCCCGTGCAGCTCCTCGACCGCCGCCCGCCCCTCGGCCGCGGTCTGCGCTCCCCGCGGGATCCCGAGGCGGTACTCCTGCTGCGGGCCGGCCATCGGCGTCGCCGCGATGCCGCGGCCCGACGTCAGAAAGCGCGCCGCGTTCGGAAACCGCGCGCTCCGCAGCTCGAACGCCAGCGTCTCGTCGGCCTCCAGGCCCAGGCTCATCGTCGCCGCGACGCCGTGGTAGGCCGTGCGCTCCAGATGTTCGACCAGGTTGGCCATCGTGTAGTTGTCGGTGCTGTGCGTGCCCTCCTTCACGCTGGTCAGTCCCAGGTGCTGGTGCGCGTCGATCAGCGCCGGGATCACCGTCTTGCCGGTCAGGTCCACGCGCGCGGCACCCTCGGGCGCCTCCCTTTCGCCCGGCGCGCCAACCCAGGCGAAGTTGCCGTCCTCGATGAGGAACGCCGACCTCTCGATCGGCGCGCCGCCGTTGCCGTCAATCAGTCTGGCGCCCTCGAACCAGGTCGCGTCACTTGGCCGTTGCTCTTGCGCGGCGACGCACCCACCGGCGAGCAACGCGACGGCGCATGTGATCACCCAACCCGGCAGCGCGGGCCACGGCCGTATCAGGGCTGACGATTCCGAAGCCGGCATCATGAACTCCCTCCGTCGGTTGCGTCAGGCGCAAGACACCCGCGTGACAGCGCCGGCGCACGCTGGCGACCGGCCCCATCGTATCCGCATCGGCGCGTTTCCTGACCCTCCGGCCGGGGCTGATCGAGCCCGCTTGAGCTGGGTTCATCACGGGCCGCTGCAACATGGACCTGGAATGGCGGGCTGACCATCAACGTCGTGTCAATCCCCGACAGGTGTCCGTGACCCAGCACACCCGCACCTACAATCTGGCTGACGTACCTGACTCGCGCCACGGCGTCAGACGTGGCCACCATCGACCCACGTGTAGGCAATAGGTCTCGTACGACCCTTTGAATCTTCGACGGAGTGTCGGCTCCTCATAGAACTGCACGAACAGGTGGAACGCGACCAGCATCACCCCTGCGTACGCGAACAGCCGGGCCTGGCCAAAGAGCAGCGCCTGGCCTGAAACGATGATCAGCAGGGAGACGTACATCGGGTTTCGCACGAACCGATAGAGGCCGGACGCCACCAGCACTTCGGTCTGCGCCACCGGTGCCGGTGTGCCACGTCCCTCAAGGGCGAAGCGGGCGAAGCAGTCCAGCAGGCAGGCCAGACCCGCCGCGACCGCCGCGACACCCACTACCCGCTCGCCCGGTAGCCCGAGCAGCGGTGGCTGCATCGTCCAACCGACCAGTGCGAACGGGCCGACGCCGGCAACGACAGCGGGAGCGACCCAGAAGAAGACGAGCGACCCCACGAGCGCACGCGTTCTAGTTCGCATAAGAGGCTATTCCACGAGCCGCAATTGTGACGGCGGGATGCGCGGCGGCGAGGGCAAGAGCAGCAGCGTCCCCTTGACCGTCTGATAGTGCAGGTCCGGCCACGCTTGTTCAGCGAACACAGGCAGCAGTATGCCAGAAACCGGGGGGCGTGCCCCCCGCCGCCGGCGGGATGTTCGGGCTGACCGTCGTCGCGTGGCGGCGCCGGAGGCCGGCGTCCACTGCCCTCAGTGCGCTTTTTATTGGTCCACTTTGGACTTGGGTTTGCTGGCTTGGGACCACAGCAGGTGACGTTCACCCTGGCATTCGCATGCTATTGGGCACTCGTTCGCCGCGTTCCAAGGCTCCGAGAGGCGGGCCAGTGGTGTGCGGTCGGAAAGACGGATGTACGCAGCATGGCCTTCGGCGCGATGTTTGCCGGGATCTCAGGAATGGCCCTTCTCTTATCAGGCGGGTTTTCCACGCGGTGTCGTCGGCGTTGGGCTTGCAACCGTCTACGGTCTCGTACTCGGCGCAATGCGTCGCCGCGCCGGCGGCCTGATGGCGCCCGTGTTCACGCACGTGCTCACCGATCTGGTGATTGTCACGATGGTCCTGCTGCTCGCGACCTAATCGTAGGGACTCTTGTCGACATGGAGTCCACCGCTCAGTCCCCGGACGAGGACCAGGGATTCGAAACGCGGGGTAGAAGGAACCAGAACCCAGCGGCGATGATCACGCCGATCTGGTCCGTGAGCCCGTCTGGCGTACCGAACCTGAGCAGGAAGAACATGATGGGCAGCAGCCCGAGCAGCAATATAGCCAACGACCGGTTGCTCCCGTCGCGGGGCGGGACAGGCCGCGCGAGCGAGCGGAAGTCGCGACTCGCCCAGTAGGTCGCCGCGCAGGCGGCCGCTACGAACAACAATGGCCCAACCCACTGAAGCGGAATGCTCACGCCGAGCGTAGCGCCTTCAAACGTGAGTCTGTCGCCAAGAGCGATCGCCCTCTCCGTGACGAGGACTGCCAGAGCGGCATGCCACGCCGGAAACACCCAACGAAATGGTGGGCTGGCCCCGCGCCATCCACGAGTCACCAACCAGCACGCTAACGCCGCGCCGATAATGGGGAACCAGTAGTCGCCCGACAGGCCGGCTCCTCGCATGCCGCCAAGTCCCCATTCGTAGCTGCGCCCGTCGAACGCGCCGCGAACCGTGGCCAGCCAGAAGACCAGCGTCGTCAGCGATGTCCAGGTGAGCAAGACGCGCAGCAAACCATCCGGCTGCCGAGCGATGGGTTGCGGATGCTCCATCGTGACCCCCTCCCACGTTTTCCAGGCGGCCGTGCCCAATAATCTACCGCGACACCCTGTGGCTCAGCTTCCCCGCCGCGAGGACGCTGCGAAGGCGCTCAAGAAACGCACGCTGACGAACCTCTACAACGCCCGACCGCAGTGGCTCGTCGGCACGCGCTGAGCCGGTTCGCCGCCGGTTCGCGCATTACCCGACAGACGAACGGACCCAGCCCAGGAAAGGGGAATGACGATGAGGACGCAACCTGAACGGACCGGAGGATGCAGAGCGCTCGCGCTCGCGCTTGTAACCGTGTTGGCGACGGCGGCGCATGCCGAGGCGCAGACCGCCGCATCGTTCGACGAACTGCCACTCTTACTTAGTCGGGGAGACCGCGTTACCGTGACCGATGACAGCGGCCGAGATCTTGCGGGGCGGATCGTCGAACTGTCGCCGTCCAGGCTTTCCCTGGACGCGCTCGGCGCCCTGCACGACCTGAGCGCCGCCGATGTCTCGTTCATTCGCCAACGGCGGCCCGACTCGCTCCGGAACGGTGCCCTGATCGGCCTTGGCGTCGGGGCAATCCCGGCGGTCCTCCTCTCCATGATGTCGATTTCGTATGCTTATAACGAGGGCGGGAGCGCCGAGGGTGCGATGGTCGTGTTCACAGGCTTGTCTCTTGGTCTGGGGGCCGGCATCGGCGCCGGCGTGGATGCCCTGATCGAGCGCTCCCATGTCATCTACGGTCCGACGGGTGCGGCAAAGCGACGGTTGACCGTCACGCCGTTGCTGTCGGACCACCACCGCGGCGTGGCCGTCTCGCTCGGCTTCTGACGCCGGACCTGCGGCGATCGGAGCCGCGCGGGGCTACCTCGCCGCCGGTTTCCGTGAGAGGGTTGCCATCGACACATCAGCGAGCGCGGCAACTGGTTCGGGAATCGCACCGGTGGGAGCGGATGGTCGAGGCAGTCGCGCGCGTCATGCAGCCGGCGAACGCGGAGGAATGAACGAGGGAATCTGATGACTTGGCCGCCGTGGATCTGCCGGCTCCTGCCGTACCTGGGCCGCCGCCAGGCGGAGCGCGAACGCACCCGCGAAGTCTGGGGCTGGCGCTGGCTGGACGATTTGGCGCGCGACGTACGTCACGCCATGCGCGGCCTGGGGCGGAGCCGCGGCTTCGCGGCAACGGTGGTGCTCGTCCTCGCTCTGGGGATCGGCGCCAACACGGCGATGTTCAGCGTCGTCTACACCATGCTGATCCGGCCGCTCCCCTATTCGGACGCCAGCGCCATCGTGCGTATCACGGAGTCAAGCGGGCCGAGGATGTTCCCATTCGTCACGAACGTCTCGATGGCGGCGATCCTGGAGGAAGCCGAGTCGTTCGAGCATCTCGCCGGCTACGCGCCCTCCAGCGTCTCCTGGAGGGGGCGGGAGGGCGCGGTCACGCTGCGCGCCGCGCGGGTGTCGCCTTCCATTTTCCCGTTGTTGCGCGCGACGCCCCAGCTCGGCCGGCTGTTCACCGAGGGGGAAGCGCGCGCGGGCGCGGACCGGGTTGTGCTGCTGAGCCACGGCGCCTGGACCCGCCGCTTCGGATCCGATCCCGACATCGTCGGCTCCGTCATCGACCTCGACTCCGCGCCGTACACCGTCGTCGGCGTGCTCGCCGAGGGGTTCTTCTTTCCGAGCCCCGAAGAGGAGGTCTGGACGCCCTACGTGCTGCCGGGATACACCATCACCGTGCCGGAAGATAGGCGAGAGCTGTCCTTCAGCGTGTCCTTCGTCAACGCGCTTGGACGGCTCCGTCCAGGGGTCTCACCGCAGCAGGCGGCCACCGAGGTGCGCACAATCCTGCAGCGTAGCGGTCTGGACGCCCAAGTGCGGGCGGCGATGGGTAGGAGCTCCACCGCTGACCCGCGGGAGATCGACGCCCGGGTGGCCTCGCTGCAGGAAGAGGTGGTCCGCGGATACCGGCCGGCGGTTCTGGCGCTGACCGCGGCGACCGCGCTCGTGCTGCTGATCGCGTGCACCAACGTGGCGGGACTGCTGCTCGCACGCGGGGCGACCCGCCGGCGGGCGCTCGCGGTCTGCGCGGCACTGGGCGCCGGCCGGGGCCGGCTCGTGCGCCAGCTCCTGACCGAGAGCGTGGTGCTGAGCGGGGCCGGCGGCGTGCTCGGTCTCGCGGCGGCGGCCGTCGTGCTCAGCGGGCTGCCCGCACTGGTCCCCGGCGACGTCGCGCGGCTCGACGATGTGGGGATGAGCGGGACGGGGCTCGCCTTCGCCCTCGTGCTGTCGGTGGTCGTCGGGCTCGCGTTCGGGGCGGCGCCAGCGTTCCAGTGGTCGCGGTTCAGCCTCGTGCGTGCGCTGAACGAGGGGAGCGCGCCGTCCGCGGGCGGCTTCCGCTTGCTCCGCTCGAACCGGGCGCGTGCGGCGCTGGCCGCGGCGCAGGTGGCCCTCTCCATCGTGTTGCTCGTCGGGGCCGGCCTCCTGCTGCGCAGCTTCGTGGGGCTCGTCACCGTCGATCGCGGCTTCGACCCCGCCAACGTGATCACCGCGCGCACCGGGAACCCCGACGCGCCCCGAGACTCCGGCGTGCCGGGACCGGAGGGCGGCGCCGGCGCGGCCGACGCGCGCTTCCAGGCGGCGATCCTCGAGACCATGACGCGACTGGAGCGCCTGCCGGGTGTGGCCGCGGTCGGAGTCTCGTCCGGTCTCCCGCTCGCAACCGGCGGGAGGGTTACCTTATCGGCGCGGGTTGCCGACCAGGGCGGCCCGCTCCCAGTGCGGGTCAGGTGGGCGAGCCCGGGCTACTTCGACGCGATGCGCCTGCGCCTGCTCGGTGGACGTCTCTTCACGACGGTTGACCGGGCCGGCAGCCCGGGAGTCGTCGTGGTGAACGAGACATTCGCCGGCCACTTGTCCGGCGACGGGGAGGCCGTCGGACAACGCGTGCAGTTCGGCGGCGCCGACGACCGGTGGTGGGAAGTGATTGGCGTGGTGGCCGACCTCCAGTACGCGGGACTCGTGGTCAGCGAGCAACAAGCGGAAGCGTTCGTCCCGGCCGATCAGGCCGAGGCCGCCCGGCCGGTCGGCACCGACGCGTTCGTCACCGTACGGACCACCGGCAATCCCCTGGCGCTGATCCCCTTCATCCGGGAAGCGGTGGTCGAGGCGCATCCCCGCGCGACGATCGAAGATGTGATGACGATGGACGGGCGGCTGTCGCTCGCCGTCGCCCAGCCCCGCTTCTACGCCTTTCTCGTCGGGTTCTTCGCGGCGCTCGCCCTGCTGCTTGCGGCGTCCGGCATCTACGGCCTGCTCAGCTACACGGTGGCGCAGCGGCGGGGCGAGATCGGGATCCGCATGGCGCTGGGCGCCCGGCGAGGCGACATCCTCGGGCTGGTGGTCCGGCAGGGGGCGATGCTCGTGGCCGCCGGCGCCATCGTCGGCCTCGGGGCCGCGGCGGCATCGAGCCGTGTCCTGGAGAGCTTCCTCTACGGTGTGACCACGGACGATCGCCTGACCTTCGTCGCGGCGCCGCTCGTGCTGGTCGCCGTGGCGCTCGTCGCCTGCTGGCTACCGGCGCGCCGGGCGACCCGCGTC
This sequence comes from Vicinamibacterales bacterium, assembly GCA_965220695.1. Taxonomy (GTDB): domain Bacteria; phylum Acidobacteriota; class Vicinamibacteria; order Vicinamibacterales; family UBA8438; genus UBA9620. The sequence goes on from OZ244838.1 coordinate 5,016,798, forward strand.
GATCCGATGGAGGCCCTTCGCGACGAGTAGCGAGCGCAGCCTGAGCCCGGTCGGACCTGTTCGAGCGTCGGCGGCCCGGTCCATCATCCCGCAGTCCTGGAGTTGGTGGCCGGCGAGCCGGCGCCGGAATGTGCTGAACAACGTGGCGATCTGACGGACCGCCAAGATCGACCTGAAGCGTGATCGGCGTATCCGACACCAAGCCCCGAAAAGGGCCGGTCTCGGTGCGACGCTAGAACTTCACCCCGATTCCGACTTCCCACTGGAGCAATAACCGCACGCCGGTGCGGAAGAAGAGCCTCTGCCCGACAGGCACGTCCAGCACCGCCCCGACCTGCGGCCCGAACGCCAGGCCGTTGCGGATGTCGTCAGCGCAGTGGCGGCGCTCCTCCGGAGTCAGCTCCTGCCTGAACACCACGTCGTCGGGCGGCCCGTTCGCCGGCGTCGGGATGCGGACGACCGGCCCCTTGGAGGCGACGCAGTACGCTTTTCTGGTGTGCACGAAGACGCCGCCGAACAGGATGCTCAGGGCGACGCCGGCGCCGACGTCGGAGAGCTGCGCCGCGGCGGCCGTGGGCATCAGGATGAGAGCGAATGCGAGAGCTGAACGGGCGGCCATCGTCGAATCCTCCTCGTCTCGGAATGCGCGAAAGGCGGGAGGACCGGCGCAGGGTAGCGATGCTGAGCCGTATGCGCTTGTCGCGCTGGCGCTCAGGATGCAGGTTCGACCCCGCGGAATTCTGCGGTTTCACGCTGCATCCCGCTGATGTGCGTTGTTCCGGCTGACGAACAGGGCAACCACAAGGGTTGCCCCTGCGTCTCGTCTTGCTCAGCGGGCGTCTTCGGCATGGTCGCGCCAGTGTAGAATCAGGGCAGGCTGCCCCGCTGCGACCGATCCGACATGAAACACTGGCAGGAAACGTCGCATATCGTGGGCCGGGTTACCGAGTTGGCGGCGACCGGCCAGCGCGCGGCGATGGCGACCGTCGTGCGGATCGACGGATCCGCGTATCGGCGTCCCGGCGCCAAGCTGCTCGTGGAAGAGAGCGGCGCCACTCGAGGGGGCGTGAGCGGTGGATGCCTCGAAGCGGACGTGCGCGAGACTGCCATGACCGTGATGCGCGAGGGGGTGTCCCGGCTCTGCCACTACGAGACCGGCGACGACGACCGCACCGTCTGGGGACTCGGCCTGGGCTGTAACGGATCGGTCGACATCTTCGTTCAACCGGTCACATCCGAAGACACACTGGACGTGGCGCGCCACGTGCGGACGCTTCTTGCGGGAGATGCGCCGTTCGCCGTGTCCACCCTCGTCCGCGGTCCCGCGGCCGCCCGGGGCCGCATGCTCGTGGCGGGGGACGGCCCGCTGGCCGGCTCGACGGGAACCCCCGGCCTGGATCGCGAGATAGCCCGACGCGCGGAAGCGCTCCTCGCGGCCGGCGAATCGAAGTGCTACGACATCGAATCGACCGGCGTCTTCACCGAGGTTCACGTCCCGCCGCCGCGGCTCGTCATCTGCGGCGCCGGCGACGACGCGATTCCGCTCTCGGCCTATGCGTCACAGGTCGGTTTCCGCGTGACCGTCATCGATCACCGGCCCGCCTACCTGTCCCGAGAACGCTTTCCGGACGCCGAGCGCATCGACCGCAGACCCGCCGGCGGCCTGGAAGGACTTCCGCTGGGTCCGCGCACCCATCTGGTGGTAATGACACACTCGTTCGCCCACGACCGGGAGTGGGTCCGGCGCCTGCTCCGGACCGAGACTGACTACATCGGCCTGCTCGGCCCGCGCGCCCGAACAGACGAAATACTCGAACAGATCGACGCGCTGGGGACCGACCGGCTCTTCGCTCCGGTCGGCCTCGATCTGGGTGCGGAAGGACCGGAGCAGGTGGCCGTCAGCATCCTGGCGGAGCTCCTGGCGGTCCGCGCTGCGAGCGCGCCGCGCCACCTGCGCGAGAAGGACGGCGTCATCCATGCCGGCTGAACGGAAGGGCGCGGTGGCCGGCGTCGTGCTCGCCGCCGGCAGCTCGACGCGCATGGGACGCAACAAGCTGTTCTTCGAGCTCGACGGCGAGACGCTTCTGAGACGGGTCGTGCGCCGCGCGATCGGCGCCGGTCTCGATCCGGTCATCGTTGTCGTGGGTCACGAAGCGGAGCGCGCCGGCACGGAGCTCTCGGGACTGTCGTGCACGACGGTCGTCAATCCCGACCACGCCGAGGGGATCAACCGGTCGCTGCGGACCGGAATCTCCCACGTTCCGGAACGCGCCCGGGCGGCGGTCGTGATGCTGGCGGACATGCCGTTCGTCACGAGCAGCATGGTCGCAGGGCTCGTCACGCGTTACCGAGAAAGTACGGCCCCGCTCGTGATCTCCGCCTACGGGGAGGTCAACGCGCCGCCGATGCTGTACGACCGCGCGTTGTTCCCCGAGCTGCAGCTCATGACCGGAGAAGGATGCGGGCGCCAGGTCGTGCGGCGGCATCGCCACGAGGCGGTCGCGGTCGCCTGGCCGGAGGCGGCGCTCCGCGACATCGACGTTCCCGAAGACTACGAACGGATCAAGGCCGAACTCGCAACGGGATGACATCGATGCGTACCGACATCCTGCAGCTTGCGTCCGATCTCGCCGGTCGAAGCGAGGCGTTCGCGCTGGCCACGGTGGTCCGCCGCGAGCCGCCGAGCTCGGCCCGTGTCGGCGACACCGCCATCGTGACCCCGGGCGGCGAATTCCACGGCTGGTTGGGCGGAAGCTGCACGCGGCCGACCGTGATCCGTGAAGCGCTCGCAGCTCTCGCCGACGGGGCGCCGCGGCTGATCGGGATCGTCCGCGACGCCGACTCGATGCCGGATACTCGACCCGGACTGACGTTCTTTCCGATGGCCTGCCACAGCGGGGGAAGCGTGGAGATCTACATCGAGCCGCTGCTGCCGGCGCGGCGGCTGCTGATTTTCGGGGTTTCGCCCACGGCGCAGGCGCTGGCGCGCCTGGCGACCGTGCTCGGCTACCGCGTGGAAGCGGTCGATCCGGAAGCCAGCGAGACGCTGTTCCCGGACGCCAGCCGACGGGTGACCAGTGACGCGTCGATCGAGCCTCCCGGCTCCGAACAGGACGCCGCGCGCTGTTTCGCCGTCGTCGCGACGCTCGGCCAGCGCGACGAAGAGGCGGCCTGGGCGGCCAGTCGATTGCAGCCGGCCTACCTCGGCGTGGTGGCCAGCCGCAAGCGGTTCGGACAGATACGCGAAACGCTGGCCGGACAGGGCGCCACGCCGGAACAGCTCGACCGCATCACCAATCCGGCCGGCCTGGACATCGGCGCGGAGACGCCCGAGGAGATTGCCTTGAGCATCCTCGCCGAGATCACCCGGCACGGGCGTACCCGCCGCCCCGCCCGGGCTGCGGCTCCCGCCGCGGCCGTCACGGACACCGAGCGCGACCCCGTGTGCGGCATGACCGTGTCCGCCGCATCTGCCGGTCACCGGGCCGACGCCGGCGGGAGGACCTACTACTTCTGCGGCGCGCACTGCCGCGATCAATTCCTGGCCGAGACGCACAAGTACGCCGCGGCGGCGGCGCAGGAGGAGTAGCGTGAGGCCGGAGGTGCGGGCGATGCAGGCGGCGATGGAGCGAGAGGGGTACATCGCCGAGCCGGCCATCGCCACCGCGGTCTTCCTGGCTCGCACGATGCGCAAGCCGCTCCTCATCGAGGGGGACGCCGGCGTGGGCAAGACCGAGATCGCCAAGGTGCTGGCGAGGATCCTGGAAACAGAGCTGATCAGGCTGCAGTGCTATGAGGGGATCGACGTCAACACCGCGCTGTACGAGTGGAACTACCAGCGGCAGATGCTGCGCCTCCGCATCGCGGGAACGGAGGGCCGGGAACCGGCGCAGACCGAGCAGATGATCTTCAGCCGCGACTGCCTGCTGGAACGCCCGCTGCTGCGCGCCATCACCTGCCGCGACGCCCCGCCGGTCCTTCTGATCGACGAAATCGATCGGGCCGACGACGGCTTCGAGGCCTTCCTGCTGGAGATCCTCTCCGACTTCCAGGTGACGATTCCCGAGCTCGGCGCCATCGCCGCCACGCACGTGCCGTACGCCGTGCTGACGTCGAACCGCACTCGCGAGATCGGCGACGCGCTGCGCCGCCGGTGCTTCTACCTCTACATCGAGCACCCGTCGCTGGAGAAGGAGGTTCGCATCATCCGCTCCAGGGTGCCGGAGGTCATGGACGGGTTGGCCCGGGAAATAGCAGCGGTCATGCAGGCGTTCCGCGGACGCCGTCTGCACAAGGCGCCGGGCGTCGCCGAGACGCTGGACTGGACCCGGGCCTTGATGGCGCTGCGATACGAATGTCTCGACGCCGATGTGGTGGAGGAGACGATCGGGTGCATTCTGAAGGACCAGCACGACGTGCAGGACGTGACCGCGCAAGAGGTCGAGTCGCTGCTCGCCGACGCGCGATCACCGGGCGGCGCCGATGGATGACCGCGACGTCGCGGAACGGCTGGCCCGCTTCGCAGGTCGGCTGCGGGAACGGGGCGTCGGCGTCTCCGTGAGCGACGAGATCGACGGCGCGTCCGCGCTCCTGCTCGTGGATCTCGGCGACCGCGACGAAGTCCGTTATGCGCTGCGCACCGCGCTGAAGGTCCGACGGTCCGACTGGGACACGTTCGACGAGTTGTTTCGCGGCTTCTGGGCCGCTGAAGACACGCCGGCCCGCCCCCCGGAGCAGCCCGCGCGGGCGCGCTCCGACCGGCGCGGCCCGCCCACCCGGTTGCACTGGATGCAGGCGCTCGGGCTGCCCGAGGGTGAACCTGGACGCGAATCGGCCACCGGAGATCTGCCGGGCTACTCGGCTGACAGGCTCTTGCGCCGCAAGCCGTTCGACGACTGGTGCGCGGACGATCTGGCCGCCATGGAGCGGTTGCTGGCGCGGGTGGCGCGCCGGCTGGCGTCCCGGCCGAGCCGCCGCCTGGTTCCGGTCCGTGGTCGGGGCCGGGTGGATCTGCGACGCAGCTTCCGCCGCGCGGTGGGAAGCGGAGGCGAGTTCCTCTCGCTGGCGCGGCGGGACCGCGCCGTGGAGAAGCCGGACGTGGTGCTGCTCTGCGACACCAGCGGCTCGATGGATCCGCACACCCGTTTTCTGCTGACCTTCGCGCTGTCCCTCAAGCGCGTCGTGAGACGTTGCGAGGTCTTCGCGTTCAACACCTCGCTGACCCGGTTGACGCCGTGGCTGATACCCGGGAAGATCGGTCCCACCCTGGATCGTCTGGCCGCCGGCGTACCCGACTGGTCCGGCGGAACCCGCATCGGCGCCAGTCTGGACGAGTTCGTCACGCGGTATCTGGATACGCTCGTGAGCGCGAAGACCGTCGTCGTGGTGCTCAGCGACGGGCTGGACCTGGACGGTCCCGCGGTGCTGGCCGGGGCGATGCGCGCCATCCAGGCAAAGGCGCGGAAGGTGATCTGGCTGAACCCGCTGCTTGGCGACCCGCGCTACCGGCCGGAGGCGCGCGGGATGAAGGCCGCCCTTCCCTTCGTCGAGCATTTCGTTCCGGCGCACAACCTGGAATCACTCGAGCGGCTGTTGCCGCTCCTGGTTGCTTGATTTGGGTATCCCGATAGAGAAGAACTTCGTCATCAACGCCGCCCCGCGGGAGGTGTGGGCGTTTCTCACCGATCCGTCCAAGGTGGCGGGTTGCCTGCCCGGCGCCGCGATCACCGGACAGGTCGACGAGCGGACGCACGCCGGCACGATCGCCATCAAGGTGGGGCCGGTCTCGGCCCGTTACAAGGGGACGGTGCGCTTCGAGCGGCTGGACCAGGAGGAGGGCGTGGCCGAGATCGCCGCGGCCGGCCAGGACGTGCGCGGCAAGGGCGGCGCCGACATGCGCATGACGAGTCGCATCATCGAGCGCGGCCCCGCCGAAACCGAAGTGACCGTGACGTCGACCGTGAACGTCACCGGCATCCTGGCGCAGTTCGGCCGGGGGATGATCCAGGACCTCAGCGACCAGATGTTCCGGCAGTTCACCGATGCGATGCGGGCCGCGCTGGAGTCGGCGGCCGACCGGCCGGCCGCGGATCGCCCGGGGGCGGAATCTCCCGGCGGCGACGCGATCGACGCGGTTTCTCTCGGCGCCAAGGTTGGCGGGCGAGCACTTGGTCGAGTAGTGCGGCGGCCAGGCTTCTGGTTGACCGCCGTCATCGTGGCGGCTGCGATCCTCTGGCTGCTATACTCGCGGCTGTCGTGAGATCTCCGCGGGCTGCTTCCGCCATAGGGTGGATTATTAAGGAGCGTCCCAATGATTCCGTCGGCATTCGACTACCACGCACCGGGCACGCTTGAGGAAGCGGTGGCGCTGCTCGAACGTCACGGGGACGAGGCGAAGGTGCTGTCCGGGGGCCAGAGCCTCCTGCCACTGCTCAAGCTCCGGCTCGGTGACGCCGGCCACCTGGTGGACATCGGGCGCATCCCGGGGCTCGCGGGCATCACGGAGGCGGACGGCTACCTGAGAATCGGCGGCGCTACGCGCGAAGCAGATCTGGAACGCTCGGATCTCGTTTGCGAGAAGTACCCGATTCTGCTGGACACCGCCGCCGTCATTGCCGACCCGCTGGTGCGCAACCGCGCCACGGTGGGCGGCAACCTGGCCCACGGCGATCCGGCCAACGACCACCCGGCGACGATGCTCGCGCTCGAGGCGGAAGTGGTGGCGCGAGGTCGCGACGGCGAGCGCACCATTCCGATCACGCGCTTCTTCACCGGACTCTTCGCCACCGCGCTGGCGCCAACCGAAATCCTCACCGAAATCAGGATCCCCATCCCGCCGTCGCGAAGCGGCGGCGCCTACGTCAAGCTCGAGCGCAAGGTGGGGGACTTTGCCACCGCCGCCGCGGCGGTGCAGGTCACGCTCGGCGGGCAGGGCGAGATTACGCGGATCGGGATCGGTCTCACCAACGCCGGCCCGACGCCGATCAAGGCGACAGCGGCAGAAGCGTATCTCCTGGGGCGACGGCCGGACGCCGAGGTTGTCGCCGAGGCCGCACGGCTGGCCGCCGACGCCGCGTCACCGAGCGCCGACCGGCGCGGTTCGACGGAGTACAAGCGCGACATGGCGCGCGTGCTGACCGGCCGGGCGATCAACAGGGCGGTGCAGCGGGCGGGAGGGCAGTAGGCATGGCGACACATGACGTTCGGATCACCGTGAACGGGGCGCCGCAGGACGCCGCGGTCGAGTCGCGCCTGCTGCTCGTGCACTGGCTTCGCGACGTGCTGCGCCTCACCGGGACCCATATCGGATGCGACACGACGCACTGCGGCGCGTGCACGGTGTTGCTGGACGGCGAGCCCGTCAAGTCGTGCACCGTGCTCGCCGTGCAGGCCGATGGCCGGGAAGTGATGACGGTCGAGGGTCTGGAGCAGGACGGAACGCTGCATCCGCTCCAGGACGGGTTCCACCAGGAACACGGGCTGCAATGCGGCTTCTGCACGCCGGGCATGCTGATGACCGGGTCGGCCCTGCTCCAGCGCACCCCGAATCCGAGCGAGGCGGAGATCCGCCAGGCGATTTCCGGGAACCTGTGTCGCTGCACCGGCTATGTGAACATCGTCAAGTCGATCGAATACGCGGCCGACAAGCTGCGCTAGCAGTCCGTGGTGAAACCCCGCGTTGCACCGAGATTGGCGGTGCGCCCGCTGGGCAAGGCGAGAAGAGGGAAAATACCTGTAGGGGCAACCCTTGTGGTTGCCCTGTTCGTCAGCCGGAACAACGCCGAGCAGCTGAATTCAGCGTGAAACCGCAGAATTCAGCATGGAGCAGCAGAATTCAGCGTGAAACCGCAGAATTCAGCATGGAGCAGCAGAATTCAGCATGGCGCAGCGGGATGCAGCGCCGATCGAATACGCGGCCGACAAGCTGCGCTAGGGGATAGAGACCATGGCACCCCAGACGACGGCGGAAGTGTGCGGCATGGGCCACTCGATGAAGCGCAAGGAGGATCCGCGCTTCATCCGCGGCCAAGGCAACTACGTGGACGACATCCAGCTTCCGGGCATGCTCTACCTGGACATCGTGCGCAGTCCGTTCGCGCACGCCCGGATCACGTCCATCGACACCGAGAACGCGCTCAAGATCCCCGGGGTGCTCGCCGTCATCACCGGCGAGACCCTCAAGCAGTACAACCTGCACTGGATGCCGACCCTGATGTCCGACACCCAGATGGTGCTGCCGACCGACAAGGTCATGTACCAGGCGCAGGAAGTGGCGGCGGTGATCGCGACGGACCGCTACGCGGCGGCCGACGGGGTCGAGGCGGTGGAGGTCGAGTACGACCCGCTGCCGGTCGTCGTCGATCCGTTCAAGGCGCTCGAGCCGGACGCGCCGGTGCTGCGCACGGACAAGGAGGGCAAGAAGGACAATCACATCTTCCACTGGGAAGTGGGCGACCGGGCCGAGACCGAGCGCGCCCTCGCCGGCGCCGACGTCGTCGTCAAGCAGGATCTGTACATTCCGCGTATCCACGTCGCGTCCATCGAAACCTGCGGCTGCGTCGCGGACTTCGACCGGGTCATGGGGAAGCTCAAGGTCTACATGACCACCCAGGCGCCGCATGCCGTTCGCACCGTGCTGGCCCTGGTGGCCGGGCACGTCGGGCTGTCGGAAGAGAAGATCCAGGTCATCTCGCCGGACATCGGCGGCGGGTTCGGCGGCAAGGTGCCCGTCTATCCGGGGTACGTGATCGCCATCGCCGCGTCGGTCGTCGTGGGCAAGCCCGTCAAGTGGATCGAAGACCGGATGGAGAACCTGCAGGCCGACTCCTTCGCGCGCGACTACCACCTGACGGCCGAGCTCGGGGCCACGAAGGACGGCACGCTCACCGCGCTGAAGATCAAGACGCTGGCCGACCACGGCTATACGGACGCCGCCGCGAACCCGTCGAAGTTTCCCGCCGGCCTGTTCTCGATCGTCACCGGGTCATACGACCTGAAGCACGCCTTCGCCGAGGTGGACGGCGTGTACACGAACAAGCCGCCGGGCGGTATCGCCTACCGCTGCTCGTTCCGCGTGACCGAGGCGGTCCACACCATCGAGCGGCTGACCGACATCATGGCCCAGAAGCTCGACATGGACCCGGCCGCGCTGCGCCTCAAGAACTTCATCCCCGCCGACAAGTTCCCCTACAAGTCTGTGTTGGGGTGGGAGTACGACAGCGGCGACTACCACGGCGCCCTCGAGAAGGCGATGGACCGCATCGGGTACGCCGAGTTGCGCAAGGAGCAGGCTGAGAAGCGGGCGCGGGGCGAGCTGATGGGCATCGGCATCTCGAGCTTCACGGAGATCGTCGGCGCCGGGCCATCGAAGCACTTCGACATCCTCGGTCTCAAGATGTTCGACTCGTGCGAGATCCGGGTCCATCCCACCGGCAAGGCGACCGCCCGCTTCGGCACCAAGTCCCAGGGCCAGGGCCACGAGACCACGTACGCGCAGATACTCGCCGAAGAGCTGGGCATTCCCGCCGCCCACATCGAGGTCGAAGAGGGAGACACCGACACCGCGCCCTACGGGCTGGGCACTTACGCCAGCCGATCGACGCCGACGGCCGGCGCGGCCGGGGCGATGGCGGCGCGCAAGGTCCGCGACAAGGCGAAGAAGATCGCCGCCTACCTGCTGGAAGTGAGCGAGGACGACCTGGAATGGACGCCGGGGACCTTCTCGGTCAAGGGCGCGCCGCAGAAATCGAAGACGATCCAGGATATCGCCTTCGCCGCCTACACCAACCACCCTCCCGGCATGGAGGGCGGCCTCGAGGCGGTCTCGTACTACGATCCGCCGAACCTGACGTTCCCCTTCGGCAGCTACATCTGCGTCGTCGACATCGACCGCGGCACGGGAGAAGTGAAGATACGCCGGTTCGTGGCGGTGGACGACTGCGGCAACATCATCAATCCGATGATCGTCGACGGGCAGATTCACGGCGGCCTCTCGATGGGCATGGCGCCCGCGCTGCTCGAGGAGATCAGCTACGACGAGAGCGGCAACATCCAGGGCGGGAGCTTCATGGACTACCTGGTCCCCACGGCGATGGAGACCCCCAAGTGGGAGACCGACAAGACCGTGACTCCGTCGCCGCACCATCCGCAGGGCGCGAAGGGCGTCGGAGAGTCGGCCACCGTCGGCGCGCCGCCGGCGATCGCCAACGCCGTCGTGGACGCACTGGCGCATCTAGGCGTGCAGCACATCGACATTCCGATCACGCCCGAAAAGGTGTGGCGGATTCTGAAGGACGCCGGCGTCGGCCTCTAACGGCTCCTTTCGAGCGCGAGCACCGCCAGGTGCGACGAGCCGTGGCCGTTGCGGCGAGCCGGGGCTGCGCACCACTCGCCGGTACCGCTCGCGCTGCTCTCGCCATCGAGACCGCCCTGACCCTACGGCTTCTCAACCTTCTCCCGCTGCGCCAGGCGGAAGGGTTCTTGCATTCGCTGTTCGGGGTGATGCGCCTCGATCTCTCCGCTCCCGACTACACGACGCTCTCCCGGCGCAATCAGCATCTGCAGCGCCGTCTGCGACCGGTTCCGCCCGGCGAGGGTCTCCATCTCGTGCGCGTCACCGCTGACGCGGCTGCGACACGGTCGCCGTCTACGAGACCGCCAGGGCGCGGGGTGCGACGGTCGTCGTCCCACCGGCACGCCGGCGAACGCCTCGGGCCACGGTCCGCGGTCACCCGCGCGGGATCGGACGATCACGTGGGTGAAGCAACTCGGACGGCGCCGCTGGAAGCCACGAGCGGTGAGGCCGCACTTGACAACAAATCCGTTTGCAAACATTATTGCTGGCAACAAAAACGTTGGGGAAGGTAATGGCAGGATTGAAGAAGGCGGGGTCGAACTGGGTCGATGGGGATCGCTTCTTCGACCGGGACGCTGAGCTCGACGTACTCACGGATCGCGTGCGGAACGGAACCCATACGTTGCTGACCGCGCAACGACGGATGGGCAAGACGAGCTTGGTTCGGGAACTGCTGCGCCGCCTGAAAGCCGAGGGGCGCTTCGAGACGGTCTTCGTCGATCTGGAGGGTGTCGGTACGGCGGCGGACGCCGTGGTCGAGATCGGGGTTGAGTCACGGCGCATACAGGGTGCATGGGACCGCATCAAGTCCGGGTTCTCCAATGTCCTGCGTGAGGTCGACGATCGAGTCGATTCGCTGGCCGTTTCCGAGGTGCGGGTGAAGCTGCGGGCCGGCATAGACCGCGGAAGCTGGCAGCAGAAGGGCGACGCGATCTGCGCGGCCTTGGCGAAGAATGAGCGGCCGGTGGTGCTCGCAATCGACGAGCTTCCGATCCTCGTCAACCGGATGCTCAAGGATCACGACTACCGCATCACGCCGGTGGGAAAACAGGATGTCGACGAATTCCTGAGTTGGCTGCGCAAGAACGGTCAGGACTACCGAGACCGGATATGCTTCATCCTCTCCGGCAGCGTCGGGCTGGAGCCGATCCTGCGACAGGCGGGACTCAGCGCCCATGCAAACATCTTCTCTCCCCTGGATCTGAAGCCCTGGAACGAAAAGACCGCGCTCGACTGCCTTGCCGCGCTCGCGGAGACCTGCCACCTCGACCTGCCCCTCGCCGCGCGTGAGGAGATGTGCCGCCGGCTGCGGTGTCTGGTTCCCCACCACGTGCAGCGGTTCTTCGACAGCCTGGACGAGGATCTGCGCCTGGCCGGTCGGCGTCGTGTCTCGCTCGAAGATGTCGAGCGCGTATACACCGGCGAGATGCTCAGCATTCGCGGGCAGGCGGATATGGATCACTACGAGAGCCGGCTGAAGCTGGTCCTCGGACCCGACGGCTATCGGGCCGCGCTCTCTCTGTTGACCGAAGCCGCGGTCAACGACGGCGTGCTGCAGCGCGGCGCCATCGATCTCTATAGCGAGCAATTCCGGGTCTGGGCGGTGGCCGATCAACCGGTGCCGATCGACGACGTGCTTCGAGTGCTCGAACACGACGGGTATCTGGAGCCGCGGGGAGACGAATACCGTTTCGTCTCGGGCCTGCTCGAGGATTGGTGGCGCGCCCGGCATGGCCGGAATTTCGTTCCGGTCGCGCGGCGCTCGGGCTCGCAGGGGGCATGACGGGATGACCGCGCCCACTCGCAAGTACAACCCGGGGTTTCTCACCGATGACGAGCTCGTGGCGTCGTACTGCGTGCGAACGACGGAGTTCGAGATGCTCGTCGAGGTCCTGCGCGAGTGCACCAGACCCTCGAACCCGCACCAGATCGTGATCGGCCCGCGGGGCAGCGGGAAGACGAGTCTGCTCCTGCGGGTCGCCGCCGAGGTGCGGAGGGATGCCTCGCTGGCGTCGCGCTGCTTCCCGGTCGTCTTCTCAGAGGAGAGCTACGAGGTCGCCACTGCCGGGGAATTCTGGCTGGAGTGTCTGACCAACCTGGCGGCTCAGGCGCCGCACCGGGAGGAAGCGCCCGACCTGCACCGCACCGTCGACGAGCTGCGGGCTATCCGGGGCGACGACCTAGCGCTGGCCGATCGTTGTCTCGGTGCGCTGCTGGACTTCGCAGATCGGGAGGGCAAGCGGCTCGTGCTGATGGTCGAGAACGTGAACATGTTGTTCGGGGACATGGCCGATCCCGATGCGGGCTGGCGGTTGCGAAAGATCCTCCAGACCGAGCCGCGGATCATCATGTTCGCGAGCGCGACCAGCCGCTTCGACGAGATAGACCACCCGGACCGCGCCCTGTACGAACTATTCCGGATCCGCCCGCTGCGCCCCCTCGACACGAAACAATGCGCCGTTCTGTGGGAGACCGTGTCCGGCCGCCGCCCAGCGCCCGAAACGGTTCGTTCGCTGGAGATCCTGACCGGCGGGAGTCCGCGGTTGATCTCGATCATGGCGTGCTTCGGCGCCGGGTTGTCGTTCCGCGACCTCATGGCCCATCTGTTCGATCTGATTGACGACCACACGGAGTACTTCAAGGGGCACCTCGAATCGCTCCCGGCACAAGAACGGCGTGTCTATCTCGCGCTTGCCGCGCTGTGGAAGCCGGCGACCACGCGGGAGATCGCTGACCACGCCCGGCTCGAAACCAGCAAGTGCAGCGCCCAGCTTGCGCGCCTCGGCGAGCGCGGGGTGGTCCGGGTCGCGGGCGGCAGCGCCAGACGCAAGCAGTACTACCTGACCGAGCGCCTGTACAACATCTACTACCTGCTGCGGCGCCGTCGCGGGCCGGACCGGCTGGTCGAAGCACTCATCCGCTTCATGCAGTCGTACTACTCGCCGCCCGAGTTGAAGGACATTAGCGCTCGAATGGTCCATGACGTAAGCAGCCTCGGTGCGGAGATGCGGTCGCTACACCGGATCGCACTTGCGGGGTTGGTGGAGTTGCCGAGCCTGGCCGAATACCGCGACGAGTTGCTGGCGATGATGCCCGCAGGTTTCGTAGCGGTTTCCGGTCGGGGCTCGGCGCCTGCGGATGTGGCGCGAACCACTGCGGCCGGCATGCGGGCGGATGACGATCGGGTGGAGCCGTCTCAAGGGAGTCCCGGCGAATCGGCCGAGAGGGCGGCGAGGGAGCTTTACGAGACGACAGCCGCGTCGAATGTTCTGAACCGCGATGAAGATACCGTGGAGGCCTGCGACGAGGTAATCCGTCGCTTCGGGGAGAGTGAGATTCCCGCCGTTCTAGTGTGGGTCGCGAAGGCTCTTGCTAACAAAGGGACCGCTCTTTGTGAGTTGAACCGGCCACAGGACGCGTTGGAAGCCTACGGCGAGGTGATCCGTTGTTTTGGGAGGAGCGAGACCCCGGCCCTTCTTAATTCGGTTGCGACCGCCCTCGTGAACAAAGGGGCCGTCCTCGGCGATCTCAACCGGCCGCAGGGCGCGCTGGAGGCCTGCGACGAGGTGGTCCGTCGTTTCGGGAGGAGCGAAACCCCGGCTCTTGTTGCGACCGCCCTTGGCAACAGAGGAGCCGTCCTCGGCGCGCTGAACCGGCCGCAGGACGCGCTGGAGGCCTATGACGAGGTGGTCCGTCGTTTCGGGGAGAGCGAGACCCCGACCCTCCTTGAGCGGGTTGCGAGCGCCCTCGTGAACAAAGGGGTTGTCCTCGGCGATCTGAACCGGCCGCTGGACGCGCTGGAAGCCTACGGCGAGGCGATCCGGCGTTTCGGGGAGAGCGAGACCCCGGCCCTTCTTGATTCGGTTGCGACCGCCCTCGTGAACAAAGGGGCCGTCCTCGGCGCACTGAACCGGGTGCAGGGCGCGCTCGAGGCCTGCGACGAGGTGGTCCGTCGTTTCGGGAAGAGCGAGACTCCGGCCCTTCTTGACTCGGTTGCGACCGCCCTTGGTAACAGAGGAGCCGTCCTCGGCGCGCTGAACCGGCCGCAGGACGTGCTGGAAGCCTACGACGAGGTGATCCGTCGTTTCGGGAAGAGCGAGACCCCGGTCCTCCTTGAGCGGGTTGCGACCGCCCTCGTGAACAGAGGGGGCGCCCTCGTCGCGCTGAACCGGCCGCAGGACGCGTTGGAGGCCTGTGACGAGGTGGTCCGTCGTTTCGGGAAGAGCGAGACCCCGGCCCTCCTTGAGCGGGTTGCGACCGCCCTTGGTAACAGAGGAGCCGCCCTCGGCGCGCTGAACCGGCCGCAGGACGCGCTGGAAGCCTGCGACGAGGTGGTCCGTCGTTTCGGGGAGAGCGAGACCCCGGCCCTTCTTGATTCGGTTGCGAGCGCCCTTGGTAACAGAGGAGCCGTCCTCGTCGCGCTGAACCGGCCGCAGGACGCGCTGGAGGCCTATGACGAGGTGGTCCGTCGTTTCGGGAAGAGCGAGACCCCGGCCCTTCTTGATTCGGTTGCGACCGCCCTTGGCAACAGAGGAGGCGTCCTCGTCGCGCTGAACCGGCCGCAGGACGCGCTGGAAGCCTATGACGAGGTGGTCCGGCGTTTCGGGGAGAGCGATTCCCCGGCCCTTCTCGATTCGGTTGCGACCGCCCTTGGTAACAAAGGAGCCGCCCTCGACGCGCTGAAGCGGCCGCAGGACGCGCTGGAAGCCTACGACGAGGTGGTCCGTCGTTTCGGGGAGAGCGAGACCCCGGCCCTTCTTGAGCGGGCTGCGAGCGCCCTCTTGAACAAAGGGGCTGTCCTCGGCGAACTGAACCGGCCGCAGGACGCGCTGGAAGCCTGCAACGAGATGGTCCGTCGTTTCGGGAGGAGCGAGAGCCCGGCCCTTCTTGAGCGGGTTGCGCGCGCCCTCTTGAACAGCGGAGCCGTCCTCGACGCGCTAAACCGGCCGCAGGACGCGCTGGAAGCCTACGATGAGGTGGTCCGTCGTTTCGGGGAGAGCGATTCCCCTGTATTCAGCGTGGAGGTCAAGGAGGCACTGCTCAGGCGAGCGAACATTGAGATCCAAAACCGCCAGTATGAGAAAGCTGTCGAGACGGCCGGCCGGGCAATCAATAGACGTCACACGGGATCGCCGGAACTGCAATTGCGTGGCCACGTAATTCGGGCCAAGGCGCTCCTCGCAGGCGGCGATCGGTCCGCGTGCGAGCATGCCGTCGAGGAGGTTCTTGCGCTTCTCCCGGAGTTGGGTTCTATCTCAAGTGAGGGCATTATGGCCCTGATGGACTTCAGCGTCGACCTGGGACCGCAGCGCATGCGCGAGCTCATTCAGACATCGCCGTCGGCGCATCTTCTGTTGCCGCTGACGACGGCGCTGGAACGGGAGCTTGGACATGAGCCCCGAGTGGCGCGCGAGGTCGATGAAGTTGCTCAGGACATCCAGCAGACGCTGGCACGACTGAAAGCGAACCGAACGCTGCGTAGCGGCCCCGGCGCCGACTGACGAATATAACCCTCCGGATCGGGCCGCGCGTAGGCGGCCTCTACGTTGTTCTGGACCACGTACGCCAGCGCCGCGTCGATGACCTCGCGCGGGTGGTCCGTCTTCGCGGCCGCGCAATCCCGGAAGCTGGATCTGAAACCGTGCGGCACGGCGGCGGATGACGTGTCGTCCGATTTCAGGGCGTCATCTGAGTTTCACCAAGGCGTCAATCGTCGTCCCAAGGGCCCCGGCAATGCGTGACAGAGCGGCTGCAGAGCCGGGTTTGCGCCCGCGTTCGATCTCGGATAGGTACCCCGCGGCGACTCCCGTTCGCGCGGCCAGATCACGCAAGGTGACGCCGAGATGGGTTCGAAACGCGACGATCGGGCGCTCGCCCTGCATGATGGCCAACGCCACCTCGTGCGGGATGCGGCTCCCATCATCTGCGTCGAGCGCGGTTACCTGATCCTCAAGCGCTTCCTTCTCGGCGAGCAAGGCTTCGTACTGCGCTCGTGTCAGCGTAATGGTGTCGGAATCAGTCATACGCTTCGCTCCGGTGCCGAACTCTCAGAACCACCAGCGAGTCGTTTCGCTGGAGCACCTCGAGCGCTGGATCGCGGCAGGTGGGCGGGCCCAGCCGCCCGTGAGCCGCTTCCAGATCGAGAGCGGTGAGATGACGGCAGGCCAGGTGGTTCGCCAGGTCGCTGGCCGTGTGCTACTGTCTTCCGTCATCGGGAAACGTCACATGCGTAGACTCATCCTACCGCTCGTGGTCGGGCTCGCAAGCCTGTATGCGCCGTCTGAGGCCGTTGCCGGGCAAGCCGGGGTCGACCGGCTGCCGCCAGACGTTCTCAATGTCGTGCCGCCGTCCGCCCTCGTGCGCGGCGAACCGGGCCGGATGGCGGTCCGGCCGTCGTCGTGCCGGAAACTGCCCACGGGCCAGACGCGCCGGCGGATCGTGGACGTCGCGGTCCAGGAGTGGGCGTTCTTCGGCTTCAGCGTCGTGGACCGGACGGTTGATGAGCGCGACGCGGCGCGAGACCGTAGCCGCGGCGCCACAGGCACCGGCCGCGGGCCGCGTCGGTGGCGGCGGCTGAGCGCGTCCGAGTCTGCGCGCGTGGCGGCCTCGATCGCCGGGTACTGGGCCGTTACCCCTGAAGGGGCCTGGATCGTCGACAGGCAGAACGACGCGTGGAACGGCCCCCGTGGGGTCGCCTCTCGATGGAACTCCCCCTGGTCGGCGGCGTTCGTGTCGTGGGTGATGTGCGAGGGGGGTCTCGGCAGCACGACCCAGTTCCGGCGGGCCGTGGCTCACCATTCGTACATCGACCAGGCCATTCGCGCTCGCGACGGGCACGCCTCGGAGGCGGCCTTTGCCGCGTACGATGCCGGAGAGACGGACATCGAGCCCGGCGATCTCCTGTGCAGTTCGCGCCGACCGGCCTACCGGACGATCGCCGAGCGCCGGCGCCAGTTGGGAGTTGGAGCACGCAGCCACTGCGACATCGTCGTCAAGGTGGACGAGGCGGTGGGGCGCGTCCTGGCGATTGGCGGTAACGTACGCGGGACCGTCAGCCTGAAACTCTTCTCGGCGGAGCGCGGAGGCGGCGGACCGTTGCGGCTCACGAGCACGGCAGGCGCGGGCCGGCCGACATTCGCCCATCTGAAGCTGCGCGCCGAGTCGATCGAGGCCGGCGCATTCGACTCGAGCCCGACCGTGGTGGCCTTTGGGTGTGTCGTCGGCAGCGGGGCGCCCCGCCTGGCGCGGGCCGACAGCGTCATCCCGGGGCCGTCGCCCGCCCGCTGTTGAGCGATCGCAGCGTTCCTGTTACAGGCACTGTCAAGTTAGCGGATTTGGGCCGGGTCTTGTCCGCGCTCGCCGACATCGCCCGGGCTCAGCGGGCAGAGGTCACCTCATCCCGGACGCGGAACGAGCGGGCCCTCAAAAAAACGCCGGCTAACGGCGCGTCGATGAGCCATGCTGGAAGACGGTAGCGGACGCCGGCTATTCCTGGTCTCCTGCGTGAAGACCAAAGGGAAGATTCCCGCGTCGGCGAAGGACCTCTACACCTCCAACTGGTTCCGAAAGGCGAGGGCCTGTGTGGAGAAGACGGGTTGCCCGTGGCGCATCTTGTCGGCGCAGTACGGCCTGGTTCATCCGGAAGAGAAAATTCGGCCCTACCAAAAGACCCTAAATACGATGCGCGTCGACGAACGGCGGGTTTGGGCCAAGCGCGTGCTTGCCGGTCTCGGGCCATATCTCGACAGCGTTGACACAGTCGTCTTTTTTGCGGGCCAACGGTATCGGGAGTTTCTCGAACCGGCATTGCGCGAACGGGGTCTTGCAGTGTGCGTCCCGATGAGCGGCTTGCGCCAGGGCCAGCAACTGGCGTGGCTCGACGCCTGTCTTCATGGCTGACCGCCTCGCCGACACGCGGCGCTTCTACGACCTGCTCGACCGGCTCGAAGGTTGCATCGGGGGGAGACGCATGCTGGCCGATTGCACCGGCCGCATGAACTGGCCGAACCGCGGGGTCTATTTCTTCTGCGAAGCCGGGGAAGCGCGCTCCGCGTCGTGCTCGGGGCTGCGCGTCGTGCGTGTTGGGACCCATGGGCTGAAGGCCGGGAGCCGGAGCACGCTGTGGGCACGGCTGTCGGCGCATCGCGGCACGGCCCGCACCGGCGGCGGGAACCATCGGGGCTCTATATTCCGCCTGCTTGTTGGCATTGCGCTGGCTCAACAGCATGGCATCGATCTGCCGCCATCCTGGGGCGTCGGCGGCGATCCAGGCGCGGCGGCCAGGCGGCTCGGTCTCGACCGCGGCGGTGTCAAGCGGGAGGAGGCGGAACTCGAAGCGACAGTCAGCCGCCATATCGGTGCCATGCCGTTCCTGTGGCTGGACGTCGGAGACGAACCCGACCCGAGAAGCGAGCGCGGAACGATCGAGTGCAACGCCATAGCGCTTCTGAGCGGCTATCGCGAACCGGCGCTGGATCCGCCGTCGGCCGGTTGGCTCGGCCATTCCAGCGACCATTGCCGCGTCCGCCGGTCAGGCCTCTGGAACAACAACCATGTCGATGAGGACTACGCCCCGTCCTTCCTCGACGCCATGGAGAGACGGATAGGCTTGGCCGGTATGGCGCTAAAGGGCCGGCCAGGGGAACCTAACCGGCACCGCCTCACCCGGAGTATCGGTACGTGAACGTGGTTGACGCCGGTCCGCTCAGCGGCCGGACGTCAGCGGCCGGCCACAACTGCACAGTCCGCCGAGAGTGCCGGCGCGTTATCCACGCCGCCGGCAGGATGCACGGCTCGTGGGTCTGGAATCAGCCACCGACGAGTTGCTGTGGGGCTCCACCGGCTCGACGAGAGCCAGCGGGGGCCGAACGCCAACACTCGTCGTGCCTTGGCCGGTCCCACCTCCACGGCGAACTGATCGCGCCGCCGTGATGTCGCGGTCCTGGCGGGCGCATCGCGGTGAGCGTTGAACCGATGCGGCCGGTGTCGCCCCGGCTGCTATTATCCGTACAACACGAAGCCAAAGACCACCAGATCCCTCCGGCAGAGTACCGACACGAACTGAAGGAGACCGATGAACTCCACCAGATCCTCGGCCGCCGAGATTGTCGACTGCACGTTGAGGTTGATGCGCGAGCCGCTGGCCGGCTTCGTGCAGGAGATGACAGCGAAGGCGGTCACAGAAGGACTCACCGACGAGAACACAATCGACCGCGAGGTCGCCAAGATCGGATATGGAAAGAAAATCGAAGCGCTGGACACGAGGAGCCTGCTGAAGCTGATGGAGCGGGTGTGGAACCCGGTCTTCTGGGACAAGCCCGGAAAGCCGTGACGGTCGTATGCGACAGAACTGCACTTCTTCAGCAACGCGCGATCGCACCAGGACGATGCGAAGACGTTCGACGCGGGGCGTTTCGTCGACACCGCGATGCGGCTGCTGTCGAGTGCGGAATCGACCTGCCGGACGATTTGAGAGACTTGCACGATGCCACCCATTCCGGTGCGGAACCGCCGCCCGAGCCCCCGGTTGAAACCAAAGGCACGAGCGCAACAGGAGTCGAAGATCTGATCCGAGACAGGACCACGGTCATCGAGGAGCGTCTCGCGCACCTGAGCACTGCAGTGGCTCACGGCAACGAAACTCTCGCCATGCTTCTCGAACGCGGTGGAAGGAAGACGAGCGAACCGGGACCGTCCGAGACGCGGCAGGAGGCGTGCACGGACCGGCAGGCGGGAGCGATATTCCGCCTGCTGCTGGAACTCGGGGTGAGCACCGCGGACGATGACGCCGTCGGCGACGCTCTCGACGACCGGGGATTCGACGGCTCTCACATCAAGACGTGGTGCCAGCAACGGTACACGAAGGTGGAGGCGGACAAGAAGATCAAGGCGCTCAACCGGAAGGTGTGCGAGTCGCGGAACCGCTGACGAAACCGAGCATGACACCGCGCTGTCGCGGCTGACCGACCGCGAGGCGCTGTCAGAAGTTCTCGAGGCGTGCGCGCACGTCGGGCGATGGTAGTGATCGACCGTCTGCCCGATCTTGAAGTCGCCGGCTCCCGGATGTACTCTACTGCTTGAGGCGCAAGCACGTATTGCCCTCTTTCCGAGGCCCGCGCTCCGGCGCGGGCTTTCGTGTTTCTGGAGGTTCCTGTGTGACGTATTTCGGGAAGGTGAATGAACACCTTGGATGGCGGCGAGACTAGCATTTCGCGTACTCACCCGGTGAACGTTTTGGGGACGAATTGGCCTGACAGCACTCCGTTCCCCGTACGGTGAAACGAAATCCCGCGTTTCCCTTGCACCCGAGATGCAATTGGTCCCCGCTGGACATGGCCGCAAGGCCCCCGGCGGGGCCCGCTGTACCACCCAACGACGCGCGATCATCACCTCGGCGAGCCATCACGTTCGTCGACGGGCAGAACCTCTACCGCTGGGTCAAGGATACGTTCGGGTGCTCTCATCCGAACTACGACGTCCGAGGCTGTGTCAGACCGTCTGCGAACAGAGCGGCTTGATCATGAGCGAGGCGCGATTCTACACCGGGGTGCCAGATGCTCGGACGACAAGAACTGGCACAGCTTCTGGTCACGGAAGCTCCTGGCGATAAGTCGTCAGGGCGTTCGGACTTTCAGCCGCCCACTTCGGTACCGGGACGAGACCATAAAGTTGAATGGGGGGACGTTTACGCGCCGTCAGGCAAGAGAAAAGGGCATTGATGTCCGGATCGCAATTGACCTCATCACGTTGGCGTATCGTGGCAAGTACGACGTGGCCGTCGTCTTCAGCCAGGACCAGGATCTGTCAGAAGTCGCAGTCGAGCTTCGGCAGATCGCACGTGACCAGAATCGCCAGATTGAGATGATCTCGGCTTTCCCCTACAAACCGGGAGTGTCGGACTGTCGCGGGATCAACAAGACAACGTGGTTTCGGATTGATCGACAGCTCTACGACGCCTGCATCGACCCGTACGACTATCGACGACACCCCACTCCATCTGCGGGTACCGCACCCCCGTGACGTTGAACCTCACACCCCGACCACTCAGATGCGGTCGCGTGAACACCCCGCGGGGCCAGCCTCTTCACCGTCACCAACGTGACTCGAGATCGCGTCCGCGGTCGTGGGAAGTGAGTGCGGGGAGGCGCGGGTGGTGCTTGCGGCCCGGTTCGCGGAGGTAGTCGCGGAAGCTTTGCAGGCGCGGTAGGGTTTCGCGGTCCTTCGCGCGGTTCGATGCCTGCTCGCTCGCAATGATGTCCTCGATCGAACAGACGGGGCACCCGTTGATGTCAGCGCCACGCCGCCAGGCGTCCTCGAAGCGTTCGATGCCGTCCGGTGCGAATACCAGGTCAACGTCGAACGGTCCGTTCTTCAACTGCACGAAGTCCTTGCCTTGCCGGATCTCGGCGGTCTGCCGAGGCGTGAGCGTGAAGCCGATTTCCCGCAGGGCTTTCACCGCGGCCTCGCCGTTGCGGGGAGTATTCTGCATGAACAGGGCGGCGTTCTGTGTGGTGTCGGGGAAGCCGTGGAGGATCGCTCCCGTCTGGCCGATGAAGAGGTAGGTGACGCCGCGCTGCTGCAGGGCGTCACGCAGCTCCTCGACCTGCGGGAAGCTAATCGGTCCCATAGCCAAGCCAGTCCGGTAGGTTCTCGGCACACCAGCGGCGGTATTCCGCCGTGCTGTCGAACGATCGGTACGGCGCGTCGTCAAGCACGGGCTTGTACGTGTGGACAAAGGCGTAGCGCATGCGGACGGAGAACGGGCGGGCGGCCGCGGCGTCAAACTCGTCTCGCCATTCCTGCGGGATGGGCGCTCGGTCCATGCCGGTATTGTGGATCATCCGCGGCCGGCCGGTGGTGGTGATGGCCGTCGGCCCGCGCAACGTGGTTCTGGCCCGAGTCGTTTGCGCTCGCCGACATCGCCCCGGCGTCCAGGCCGGGTGCATCCCGACACACGGCGGTAATATAGGGGGCCGCAGGTTGCACCCGCTCAAGGAGGCTCCGGACGATGGCAGACCGCCAACCACTCTTCGATGGCAGACGCACGCTGCGCCGCGGCGCGCTGGCGGTCGCGCTGGCGACCGGCGCCGCCGGGGCAGGTCTGCTCGCAGCCGAGCTGCACGACGAAACGGTCGCGGCATGGCAGCGCTATCTCGCGGCCACCGAGCAGCGCATCGCCGCCGAGCTCGACGACGGCGAACGCTTCCTGGCCCTGGATTTCCACGAAGATGCGGCGAGGCTGCGCCGGGAGGTGCTGGCCGGCCGCGTGGTCGTCGAACGGCTGCGGACGCTCGACGAGCAGGGCGATCGATTCAAGGTGCCGAAGGGCGCCATCAACCACTGGCTGGGCGTCATCCTGGTACCGAACGCGGAACTGAACGACGTGCTCGACGGCCTGCAGTACGACGTTCCGCCGCACGAGCTGCAGGAGGACGTCCTCGAATCGCGGGTCCTCTCACGCGACGGCGACACGTTCGAGCTCTATGTGAAGGTGAAGCTCGAAGCTCCGATGATGTCGGCGCAGTTGAACATCGAGCAAACGGTGGAATACGTGCGTCCGGGGGGCGACCGGGCCTGGAGCCGGATCGAGGGGACGCGGATCGCCGAGCTCGACGACCCCGGCTCCCCCGACGAGCGCGAGAAGCCGATCGGCAACGACAGCGGCTACCTCTGGCGGATGAACCTGGTCTGGCGTTACGTGCAGGTCGACGGCGGCGTGCTGGTCGAGTGTGAGCAACTGACGTTGAGCCGGTCCATTCCTGCCATTGCGCGCTGGGTCCTTGCGCCGATGATCAACGGGGCGCCGCGCGATGCCATGTCGGACACGCTGGAGGCGGTCGCCAAGCGGTTCGGAACGGTCGTTCCCGCGGATGTGCAGTGATCGGTGCTCCGGCGCCGCCGGCTGCCTTGGCGCACTGCAACGCTCAACGACGAATCCGAGGCCCGAGCACGGAGAGCCCAGCCGCTGCAGCCATCTTGTGGTCCTTGCGCCACGGCGTTCCCGCTTCTCGGCCGAACCGGGCGATGAGCGAGGCGACCTCGGCCACGTCGACACCCATTGCTTCGGCCGCCAGCACCGTCGGGTCGGTCTTGCGAGGGTACCTCCGGACCTCCATGCCGAGTTCGGCCGCAGCCTCGGCCAATGACTCGCGGTAGAGCATGCCGTCGGCGGCATGGGTCAAGGGACGTGAGCTCAGTACTTCCTCCAGCGAGTCGGGCAGGCTGGCGTACGGACTCGCGGGCAGGATCAGCACCCGCGGGTGATAGGTCGCCAGCATGATCGAGACCGCCGCGCTGGCGTGTTCCGCCACCGATCGTCTCACCCGGTTCACGAGGTCGGTTGCCGCTCCGATGTGCAGGTCCAGGGCCTCGTGGTGGTAGGGCGCGCTCGGCAGGTCCTTGCCAATCAGTTCGACGCGCCGCCGATCGAGGAACACGGGAACGGCGTCCTCTACGGCGAGGGTGACCAGTTCCGCCCGCGCGTAGTGGTCGGAGGCTCCGATGACAGATTCGGTGGCACTCATCGATGACGGCTGCACCGCGAGCGGACGGTGCGTGCTCCCTTACGGTTCCCTTTCGCGTTTACCAGTCTCAAGGCCATGCCCAGGATATCGGACGGTTGTCGGAAACCGGGTCTGGCGTTGCGTGCAGGTCGACAGCGGCTGCCTGCCCTTGCGCGCTGGATCATCAACGGGGCGCCGCGCGATGCCCTGTCGGACACGCTGGAGGCGGTCGCTTAGCATCTCGGCAAGGGCGGCCCCGCGGATATGCGATGATCGTTGCTCTGCCGCCTGGACCGCCCGCGGACGCTGGCGCAGGATTGGCGGAGCACTTGAGCACCTGGAGACCGAGCAATGACCGAAGGACGATCCCGCCCCGGCTCGCGCGTCGTCGTGAGGGCTCTGGTCGCGACGCTGATCGGCATGCTTGCCGGCGGCGGGCTCAACGCCGCGCTCGGCGAGCGGGGCGCGGACGTGCCGGTGTTCCCGTTGTTCGGCGGCGGACTGGCGCTCGTCATCGTGCTCGCGGTGCAGGCCCGGCGGCGAGCGCGCGAGGCACAGGACGACTGACGACGCATCCGCGCGTCGCACCCTCGATGTGTCGTCGCGATGGAGGCGGTCGCGAGCCCGCCGGCGGCACGTGAAGGAGTCCGGTTGACCAGTTCGGATGCCGCCGATTCGTGGACCGCAAACCGCGGGTGGCGCCGCAGGCGCAAGGAGTCACGCATGCCGGAATCGCACAGGCAGTTCGATCGGCGGACGCTCTTGAAGCTGATGGGCGCGCTGGGCGCATCCGCCGCGGGTACGCCGTCGGGCGCACCGGCAGCGTACGCGGCGGGCAGGCCCCAGCAGGACGCCGGGACCGGCATCGAGCCCTTCGAGGTGCGTGTCAGCGACAGCGATCTCGAGGACCTTCGCCGGCGACTGGCGGCGCCGCGCTGGCCGCCGGACTCGCCGGGCGACGCGTGGGACTATGGGACGGACCGCGCGTATCTCGAGGAACTGGTCACGTACTGGCGGGACAGCTACGACTGGCGCGCCCACGAGGCCGCGCTCAACGCCTTCGACCACTACACTACCAGCGTCGAAGGGCAACTCGTTCATTTCGTGCACGAGCGAGGGCGCGGCCCCGCCCCGCTGGCGCTGGTGATGTCCCACGGCTGGCCCGGGACCATCTGGGAGATGCTCCCGTCGGTGATGGCGTTGAGCGACCCGGCGTCCAACGGGGGAGACGCGGCCGACGCATTCGACGTCGTGGTGCCGTCGATTCCCGGATTCGGCTTCTCGGGCGAGCCGGCCGAGGGGACCGATGTCGTGCGCACCGCCGAACTCTGGGTCGCCTTGATGGACAGGCTGGGTTACCAGCGTTTTGGCGCCTACGGCAGCGACTGGGGCGCCGGGATTACGCGGACGCTCGGCGCGCGGTATCCGGACCGGCTGGTTGGCATCCATACCCCCGGTGCCCCGCCGCGCATGCAACGCGAGCCCGAGACCGACGCGGAACGCGATTACGTCGCCCGGGCCGAGCAGTGGTCCGTCGATGAAACGGGCTATCAGCGTATTCAGGGCACCAAGCCGCAGACGCTGGCCTTCGGACTGACCGACTCGCCGGTCGGTCTCGCCGCGTGGATTACCGAGAAGCTGCGTTCGTGGAGCGATTGCGACGGCGACGTGGAGTCGCGGTTCAGCAAGGACCAGATTCTCACGCTGGTGTCGATCTACTGGCACACCCGCACCATCGGGACGAGCGTCCGCTACTACTACGCGAACGGACTGGGCAGCTCGCGCACACGGCGGACGGCGCAGGGGCCGGTGCGCGTGCCGCGGGGTCTCGCGCAGTTCGTCGGCATCCCGGCGCGTTCACGGCCGCCACGGTCGTTTCTCCGCGAGCCGGCCGACAACGTCACCCATTGGTCGGTGTTCGACACCGGTGGCCATTTCCCGGCCATCGAAGAGCCGGACCTGCTGGTGGGGGACCTCCGGACGTTCTTCCGCCCGCTGCGGTCCGCGTAGTCGCGACGCCCGCCGCCCACGATCACGGGTGCGGGTCAGTCTGGCGGTATCAGTGCGACGATTCTGACCGGGGCGCCGGTCCCGCCCTCGATCTTCATCGGCAGCGCGGCGAGCAGGAAACCGGTCGGGGGCATTGCGGAGAGGTCGCCGACGTTCTCCAGGTTGGGCACACCGGCCGCCGCGGCGCGACCGGGAGAACCCGGGATCATGACATCTCGGCCACCGAGATGACCCGCGACGCGGCTGCCGAACGCGGCCGTTTCCGTGTTGCCATTGCGGTGTGAGATCGCGGTTCTTGCTATGTACCGACCGTTCGAATCCCGGCTTGCACGCTGGGCGCAGCGGCACGAATCTCGCACGTGTATCGAGTGCTACCATGGCGTCCATGCAGGATGGGCTGCAGCGGGTCGGCTACACCGACCTCCTGAATATGCCGGAGGACGGGCGCCGCTACGAGATCTACGGAGGGGAACTCGTCGTGGTCCCGTCACCGCTGGTGCGCCACCAGGTCGCCGCCGGGGAGATCTTCTCCGTACTGCGTGACTACGGCCGTGAATCAGGGGGCATGGCGCTCGCCGCGCCGCTGGACATCGTGTTCGACGAGCACGACGTCGTGCAGCCGGACGTCGTGTTCTTCCGGGCCGAGCGCCGCCACCTGCTTCAACCCGATGTCGTGACGCGGCACGCGCCGGATGTCGCTGTCGAAGTGCTCTCTCCGTCCACGGCGTCGACAGACCGGGGCAGAAAGATGCGGATGCTCGCGCGCTACGGCGTGCCCGAATACTGGATCGTCGACCCGCTGCTGAGGCAATTCGAGGTCCACGCGCTCGAGGACGGCGCCTACCGGCAGGCTCAGGTCGCGGCGGGTCACGACACCGTGCAGTCGGTGCTGAACCCGGACCTGACGTTCGACGCCGCCCGTATCTTCGCGTTCCCCTAGCAGCCCGTGGTGAAAGCCCCGCGGCATTCGCGCGGCGATGCATCCCGCCTGGACGGCGTTGTTTCTCGGTCACATATGCCCAATATGCTCCCTCGTCACGCCTTGCCACGCGGGCGCCTCGCCACGCTCGGTGCTACGCGCGGTTTCACCACGGGCTGCCAGGCGGTCTGCGCGACGGCGCCTTCGGCGGCCCGCCATTACCTGGCCGCTGGTTGCGGCGCCCAACCGGTCGGCGTCAGCAGCCATAACGCCCGTTCGCTACCTGCTCGACCGACGCTCGGACGAGCTCACGCAGGACATCCGTGTCCACGTTCTCGAGCTTCTTGACGTAGAGGCACGACTTCCCGGTCGCATAGCGGCCGAGCTTCTGCATCAACGCGTCGTGCCGCGGAAAACCCGTCATGATGTAGAGCGTCAGCTCTGCTCGCGGGGCGACAGCCCCCCCGGAGACGACTTGATCCGTCGTCAGCACGGACGCGCAAATGTGTCGAGCATCGCTTCGACGTCGCGGGCCAAGCCATGGTCGACACGATCAAGGATTGTTCGAATCGTCACGGCCAGAGCGGTGAACTCCTCGCTGCCGCGTCCATGACAGATCCGCGACACAGGCGGCGCATTATTATCCATGGAGGTTAAGTAGTAGAGCAGGTACTCCAGCGTCTCCGTCACGTACGTGCCCTGCGGGTGGCGCCGAAGGTACTCGAATCGCGGGGACAGCCAGGATCTCAACTCACACGGTAGGAAACCTTCGCACTCCCCGTCGGGATACTGCTGCGAGGCGGTCCCGGCGATTCGGTCGGCGAGCGGATCATCCCGGTACTTGTCGTGCAGCGTCCAGAACGCCTCGGACAGCACGCCCCAACTACGGCCATACAATCGAGTTAGAGGTGGACGATCGTGACGTTCCATCCAGGCCCCGATGTCCTGACGATGATAAGCGGTTAGCGGATTCCAGGGGCGGGTGATCGGCTGAATCACGTCCTCCCAGTAAACGATTGTGCGGGCAGTCCGATCCAGCACCTGCAACTCGAGCAGTTCCATCTCCGCCGACCCTTCGACGGTGATGCCCTGCCACCGGTTCTCGAACAGGGCGTGAACGGCGGCCATGCGCCCGAACGGCATCCGTCCCGTGAGTCGCGCGGTGCTTTCCACGATGGCGACCACGGCGCGCTCGGGTGCGGCGGGATCGAACGGCGTGACCAGCCGGCGCGAGACGAAGCAGGTCGGGCCGCCGCCAACCGCGACCTGCACCCAGTCTGGTGGCTCGGACTCGCCGTCCACTACATCCACGAGATCGGCGACGTCCAGGCGTGCGACGACCCCTGCGGACAGGGACGGCGCCGTACGGCAGGCCACGTGACGGCCGAGGGAGACGAGCTGGCGTTCGGCTGTCTGTGACCAGGCAGACGCTATCCCGCACACCAACCAGCAACAGAGCGCGGCTGCCGCTGTCATGCGAACGGATCCTGTCCGCCCCGGCGCCGGTTGTTCCGTCGGCCGGTCTCCGAACCGCGTGTATGCGAACGGATCCATCTGCATCCTCAGGGCATCGTCGACCACCGGCCCGACCGCGGCGCGCACGCGTTCGATTGTACGTCGAGGCACTCCCGCCTTCCACGGTGACCGACCCTTCTCGGCATGTCTTTCCCTATCAGAACACGTCCACGAAGGCGATGCTCAACGCGAGCGCCAGGATGAGTCCGTCCATGGCGATCCGAATGCCGTGCGGCTGCTCGAACCAGTCGGCGAATGGCCAGAAGGTCAGTCGTACCGCCCTCCTGAACCAGGCGAGGGCCAGCCCGAGCCCCAGCCACCACGTCCCGACGTACGAGCCCCGCCAGCCGGACCGCGGCGTTCCGTATCAGGTCGTGCGCAAACCTTTCGAGATCTCTCAAGAGCGGGCGGGGCTGACGCCGCGCCCGCGGATCAATCTGGTCGTGTACCACGGAGTGCTGGCGCCGCGCGCCGCAAGGCGTGCCCTGGTGGTCCGTTTCGATCCCGCGGCGCATCCCGGCCCGGAATCCCCCGTCCCCCGCGATCCGGACGCCGCCGGGGCTCGTGCTGACTGACAGCAGGCTGGAAGGAGGGACCGCTGAGCTATACCACGGGTCGGCGGGCCCGCTCCGCGTCCACGGAACCGGCCCCGTTGCCGACGAGGACCGGAACGCCCGCGCTCGAGGGCCGACGGCTCCTGCAGGCGCCGCTGGCCCCCCTGGTTGGAGTGGCGCAGGTTCTGATACGCTTGGTTGGAGATCGGTTCGGAGGAGCGGCGCCGGGGATTATCGGCCACCCCGCGCCGTTCGCTCTCAGAAAACACCAGATCACATGGCGCAACCGAGACCCCTAAGCCATCCTCCCATCGTTGAAGCTCTTGTCGACCTGCGAACATCGGTCCCCGGCGACCCCGAGTTGTTCACGGCTCTCGCCAATGAGTTGAAGGATGAGTTTCCGACCAAGCAGCAGTGGCGCAACTTCGAGGCGAAGATAGAGATCAAAGACGGTCGGCTCGTGCCCCCCCCGCGGGTGGGTTCTTCGGCCTTTAGAGGTGTTCGTGTAACGAACGCGGCTCAGACGCTCTCTGTGCAGTTCCGACCCGATGGCTTCACTTTGAACAACTTGAAGGTCTATATGGGCGGTGACCAGTTCATAGACAAGGCACTGATGCTTTGGGAGCTCTTGGTCGCACGCGCAAAGCTCGAGAGCGTGTCGCGCGTAGCACTGCGCTACATCAACCGTTTGGTGCTACCTCTCACAGACGGCGACGAGTTCACCCGGTATCTCACATCCCCCCCAGACCTACCCACAGGCGCGCCCCAGATGGTCAGTCAGTTTCTTTCGCGTATTGTGGCACACGATGAGCCACGACAGGCAACCGCGGTCGTGATCCAGCAACTCAAGAAGCCGCAGGCAGGACAACCGCTCGCGATCACGGTTGACGTAGATGTGTTTCGGATAGGTGATTTCCCTGTTGATTCGGTCGCTCTGCGGGAAATCTTGGGTACCTTTAGAGTATTGAAGAACGAGACGTTCTTCTCACTGCTCACGGAAGAAACAGTCAGGATCTACGAATGAGTTACGCTGCTACGCTATTGTGGCCCACAAACCTTCCCGAGGATCGATCGCTCGGTATAGAGGCGAAAGGACTGCGGGAGCTGTTGGAAGAGGTCGCGGCACCTGCGAGCGCCGACTGCGGGAGCGAGATTCTCTCCCGCCTTCTTGAGGCCCTCGCGCAAGCCGCGAACCGTGACGGTACAACCGTATCGTTTAGTGCCTTCATCAAGACGTTGGAATTCATGAGAATCCTTCCCTCCGAACTACCACTGCCTATCGTCGTGGTGGAGTCGGAGGACGAGATCGGCTTGGATTGGGACGAAGACGATCAGCGCGTTGTAAGTCTTACTATTGATAGCTCCGACGAAGTCGGCTTCTCAGCGCTGTTCGGACGGGAACCTCTTTACGGGAGGGTCGAGTGCGTTGATGAACTTCCTGAGACGCTTCGTTACGTTCTGGCGCGGCTCTACCCAAGAGCAGAACTCGGTTAGCCCGCCTCACACAACCGCGTCAACACCCGCTCCTTACGAGGACGGTCCGATCAGCGACCACGAGCGCCTGTCGCGATTTATCTTCGATCAGGGTGCATTTACGGCCGCCACCGGACGAATGGACTTCCGGCAGTTTCTACCTCCGAAGAACGGGGAACATACGGAAGAATCTTCCGTCATCAGCGCGCGCGAGGTGACGCTGATCGGCGAGATCGTGCGCGAGTGTTCGGGCTTGAGCCGGATGGAGCTGGCCCGACCGAGCTGTTGCGGTGGCGGCGCCCCAACGGGAGGCTGAAGGCCCGTGAGTGCCGCGAGTTCCTGGAGCGGCTCGACGTCGTGTGGATCCTCGGACAGGAAACTGCCGCTGAGGCTTCCGGCCGTTCTGTTCGTGCTCGTGCGGACTTCGTGGCTCGGGCTGCGAGGGTCGGCCGAATTGGGATTTGGGTCAAGGAATCGCCAGCGCGGTGCTGGCGCGGGGCCTCGGGCAGATGGTGGTGGATGTTCAGCCGTCTGTGCCGCCACCTAGGCATGCCCTCGTCGTGGGTTGGCCTCCAGTGAGCGAGCGTGAAGCGCGAAAGAGCCTCGCACAACAGCTACGTACGGGCGGCGTCAGGCGTTGATGCGCAAGCTCCTGCAGGGACACCTCGACCAACGCAGTCCGGGGGAGGCGGCCGGTCCAGTCGCCGACGGTGTCGAGCGTTCGGAGCGGCGCGTGCACGAACGCGCCATGGAGACGATCTTCGGCACGGTGGAGGTCGAGCGGCTGGGCTACGCGCGAGCGGGTCACGAGAGTCTGCATCCGCTCCCCGCGTCGCACCGAGAGCGGCGAGGCGCCCGCCTGACAAGGCGTGAGGAGGGCGCATATTGGGCATATGCAACCGACGAGCAACGCAGTCACGGGAGCAGGGAGCGCCTCAAGCCGGGAGAGCACTCGAAGCGCATGGCGACGGTGGCCGCCGTCTACGCGGTCGCGCCGTTTGCGCAGCGGGGAGGAATTCCTGCAGAGCTTGATGCCCCGACAGCCGGTGGCCAAGACCAGGAAGGCGACCGCATCGCCGCTCGAATGCAGCGGGGCCTTTCACCACGGGCTGCTAGCGTTCCGTCTGGGAGGTCCGCGACGGCAAACCGAGCGGGGGGCAGCAGGAAGGCGCGATGCGGCGTGCGGCGACGTCGCCCGCTTCTCGCGCGACACCCGCAAGGGCAGCGGACTGCGGTCGCTGCCTGTAGTCGCGACGCCCGCCGCCCATGATCACGGGATCGAGTCAGTCTGGCGGGATCAGTGCGACGATTCTGACCGGGGCGCCGGTCGCAGAACCCCCTGGACCCTCTCTGGACCGCCGACGAAAAAGAGCCGCACCCAATGGACTTCCGGCAGTTTCTACCTCCGAAGAACGGGGAACATACGGAAGTCCGTCATGAGAACGGAAGCACTCGCCGAGGACGTCGTGTGGATCCTCGGACAGGAAACTGCCGCTGAGGCTTCCGGCCGTTCTGTTCGTGCTCGTGCGGACTTCGTGGCTCGGGCTGCGAGCAGGAAACCGGTCTGTGGGGCAGTTTCGTGAGCGAGGTCGGCGACGTACGGGCGCGCAGCTCGTGGTGCGCTAGCAGCCCGTGGTGGAACCCCGCGTCGCACCGAGAGCGGCGAGGCGCCCGCCTGACAAGGCGTGAGGAGGGCGCATATTGGGCATATGCAACCGACGAGCAACGCAGTCAGGCGGGACAGGGAGCAAATTGGGAAATTTGCGACCGCATCGCCGCTCGAATGCAGCGGGGCCTTTCACCACGGGCTGCTAGCGTTCCGTCTGGGAGGTCCGCGACGGCAAACCAAGCGGGGGGCAGCAGGCGCTCGGTCGGCCCCGCTTGGGCAGCGGACCGGTCGCCCTGTAGTCGCGACGCCCGCCGCCCATGATCACGGGATCGAGTCAGTCTGGCGGGATCAGTGCGACGATTCTGACCGGGGCGCCGGTCCCGCCCTCGATCTTCATCGGCAGCGCGGCGAGCAGGAAACCGGTCGGGGGCAGTCCGGAGAGGTCGGCGACGTTCTCCAGGTTGGGCACACCGGCCGCCGCACCGATCTGGTGGACGATGAAGTCGGTGGACTGGCCGCGGTCCACGCTGGCGGTGTCGATACCGAGCAGCGCTGCACGGCGGTCCTCCACCAGCAGGCGCGCCGCCGCGGCGCCGATGCCGGGGAAGTGCAGGTTCGCCGGTGTCTCCGGGCGTATCGTCGCCAAGATAGGCGAGCGCATCGGGCCAGCGCGCCGCCCACCCCGTCCTGATCAGCACCGCCGCGCCCGCCGGGACCCGGCCGTGCGCTTCTTCCCACGCCTGCACATCCCCGGCGGTCAGCAGGTAGTCGGGATCGGCGTCCGCCGACTCGCGCACGTCGATGACGATGCCGGGCAGGATGAGCCGCTCCAGCGGGACCGCGGCCGCGTCGGCGCCGCCCTCCGCAAAGTGGGAGGGCGCGTCCAGGTGGGTGCCGCCGTGCTCGGCGGTCGCAAACTGTTTCGCGGCGTAGAAGTAGCCGCCGGGTGTCGGTCCCTCGGCGAGCGTGTCGAGCTGAAAGCCCGTGGTGTCGGTGGGCCAGTAGAGCGTGCTGCCGCCGTAGGCGTGGCTCAGGTCCACCATCCGCCAGCCGGCCACCGCCTCCGGGCCCGGCGGCATCGCAGAGTCGTCAGGCGGCGCGCCCGCGCAGCCGGCAAGCTGGACGGTGAGCGCCGCGCATCCAACGAGCGCGAATCGGAGTCTGGTGACTGGCATGGCGTGGACCTCACCTGGGAGATGCGACCTGCAGGCCTGCCTCCGACGCCGCGGCGTGGAGACGCTCGTCGTACGTCACGACGGCGTCGAGTCCATCCACTGAAAGCGCGGTGGCGAGATGCACGGCATCGAGGCTTCGTAGTCCCCTCGGTTCCAGCGCCGCGGCGTCACGCAGGATCGGATCGTCCACGGCCACGAGCGCGATCGCTTCCAGCACCTGTTCCGCACGCCGCAACGTGGTTTTCGTGCCGCCGGACGTGCGACGCAACGCCCGGAACACTTCCACGCGAGCGAGTCTGCTCGCGATGCGATCGTCATGCGCGGCGAGGTACTGGCGAAGGGCTCCAGACTCGGGCTCGGTGACGACGAGCTTGACGATGGCGGAGGAGTCCAGATAGACCACGAAGATTACAGCCGATCGTCGCGATCTGCGATCAGTGCGTCGCTCGCGGCCGTCGACGGCTCGCTCACGAGCGGCGGAAGGTCCAACAGGTTGCGCGTCGGCATGCTCGCGCGTCCCTGAGCGACGAGCCTCGCCAGCGGTGACTCGTTGCCGGCAAGCGGGACGAGCAGGGCCACGGGTCTGCCCCGGTCGGTGACCTCGAATCGCTCGCCGCGATGGATGCGTCGCAGATAGACGCTCAGGTTCTGCCGTAGCGCGCGAACGCCGACCCTCGACGTACCCGCAACCGTCTCAGCCATGATGACGCACATCGTAGCACATGGGCCGGAGCGCCTCCCGGAGCTCACGAGCCGTCGCCGGTGTTGACGTTGGCGAGGTTGTCGTCCGGATTGCGGTCGATGAGCTTCGAGAACGGATCGATGCCCGCCCGCCGCGGCTCTTCGGTCACGACGATCTCGAAGGCGGTCTCGCCGGCGTCGATCTTCCGCTTCTCCAGTGCGAGCAACCTGCCCTCCGGTGATGCCCCCGGCTCCCGCCCGCCGAACACGGCGATGTCGATCCAGTCGTCGATCGGAATCTCGGTCTCGACGCCCTGTCCGTCGGCGCGGAACTTGCGCGCCTCCACCTGCAGGCTGACGATCCAGGTGTCGTTCGCCCCCGGCTCGCAGGTCGCCGCCACCAGCCGGTTGTCGTAGAGAGTGATGGTCTCGAAGAGATCCTCGATGATCGACTCGAGATCTGGAGGCACCGCCTCGCGCACGTACGACAGGAACTCGCGCGCGTAGGTGTAGGGCGGCTCCTGGAAGCGCACCGCCTCGACGTAGCGCGACAACGCGGCGTTCAGCGCAGTCTCGCCCACGTAGTCACGCAAGGCGTACATGACGAGGCTCCCCTTGCGGTAGTGGATGTAGCCCTGGTTCTCGACCAGCAGCAACGGGAGCTCCTCGATCAGCTCGCCGCCGCGCCCGCTCAGGTACATGTCCAGCTCGTACTTGAGGAACCGCCGCATCTGCTCGCGGCCGTACTCGCGCTCCATGATCATCAGCGCCGAGTACTCCGACATGGTCTCCGACAGCATCGCCGCGCCCTGCACGCGGCCGCCAATCACCTGGTGCGCCCACCACTGGTGCGCCACTTCGTGGGCCGTGACGAAGAACACGTAGTCGATCACCTCCTCGTCCTCCTCGTCGAGCCGGGCGATGAAACCGAGCGACTCGGAGAAGGGGATCGTGCCGGGCAGCGACTGCGCGAGGCGCCTGT
The DNA here is from genome assembly GCA_965220695.1 of Vicinamibacterales bacterium. GTDB lineage: Bacteria > Acidobacteriota > Vicinamibacteria > Vicinamibacterales > UBA8438 > UBA9620. Next base: position 5,051,572 of record OZ244838.1, read on the forward strand.
AGCGCGGAAACTCGACGATGCGAACCTGGCGGTACTGATACGGGCTGAACTCGGTCGTGAGGTAATCGAGAGATTTCTTCACCGCGTCGATCATGCGGTCCACGTTGTAGGGGTGCGCCCGGTGGTGATAGATCTCGATCGCGACGTCGTTCCACCGGTCCCGCGCCACGTCCCAGTCGGCCGAGAGCCAGGCAACGAAGCCCAGAATCGGTGTGTCCGTCTTGTAGTGGAAGTAGCGGCGGCCGCCTTCCGTCCACTCCCGCTGGAGATCGCCGGGCGCCAGCGCGATCTGGTCCGTGGTGGTGGAGACGACGGTCTCGAAGTCGATCCAGTCCGATTCCGCAGTCAGATAGTGGCTGCGGCGGGCCGCCGCGTCATCGATCGACGGCATCCGTCGAATCGGGGCCAGTCCCAGCCTGCGCCGGTCGTTCGGATCCCCCAACTCGGGTACGTGCGAGTACCCGATGCGGGGCAGGTACTCGAAGTTGTGGATGAACGTCCCGTTCTCGACCACGTCGATGTTGGACCCGCCGTTGACGAACCCGGGGTTCTCGATGGCGACGTCGAACGATAGTTCCATCGACGCGCCGGGTGCGAGCGGGGCGCCGAGCTCGTAGATCCGGAACCCGAGCGTGTCGTCTTCACGCTGCAGCCGAAGTCGGGGCGCCTCGATCGACCGCACCGCCAGCCGCGGGTTGACGGTCAGGTAGAGCGTTTCCACCGCCGACCCGGTCGTGTTGCGGAGGCTGTAGCGCCCGCGGATGTCGACCGCGCGGCGTGCCGGATAGATGTCCACGTCGGCATGGAGCGCCGTGATCTTCGGCTGCGGGACATCTTCGTACTGCTTGTACTGCTGCTCGTACCGCGCCCACCGCGCGTCCTGCGCATCGCTCGGGACGTACTCGTTCAGCACGTTGGTGTTGTAGAAGATATAGCTCCCCGTTCCGATGAAGCCGAACGCCAGCATCCCGAGCGCGGAGCGCACGGCGGGCGTGAACCGCTGCCGCGCGAGGCGCATCCGGTCCCGTGCGCTGCCGGCCGCGCCCCGCACCCACAGCAGGTGGATGGCGACCGCCAGCATGCCGGCGCCGAACGTCCAGTAGAGATGGAACCAGGCGAGCGGCTGCACGAAGTGGCCGAAGCCGTTCATGTCCGAGTAGGGGGCGGCCGGCGCGCTGCCGTACTGATACAGGTGGTGATCGAAGTCCCAGGCCGACAGGACGGGGCCGCTGATGAAGAACAGGATCATCAGCAGGAATCCGAGATACCGGTTATTGGTCACGACCTGGACGAAGACGGCGAGGACCGCCGCGAGCAGGTACGGCATGCCGGCCACCAGGAACAGGCCGCGCGCATAGAGGCTGATCTCGAAGTCGTAGTAGCCCAGCCACGCCTGCAGGCCCATGCCGGTGACGATCGTTCCCACCAACAGCGCCGCGACCACCACCGCGAGCGCCGCGACCTTCGCGCCCCACAGCGCCCAGTTGGGCATCGGAAGCGCATCGACCACTTCGTGGACCCGTATCGACCGTTCACGCCACGCCAGTTCCCCGCTGTAGAACGTGACGATGACCAGGACGAACAGGAAGCTGTCTTGCAGTATGCCGACCATCAGGTGCGTCACGGGATAGACCGGGGTGCCGACCAGCCGGTCAACGGAAGAGTTGCCGATCATGTTCAGCACGCCGAACGCCAGGATGACGAGAAACCCGGTGCTGCCCACGATGCCCGCAACCTCCAGGCGGGTCCGGTGTCCGAGCTGGCGGAGGCCCGAGTAGCGCAGCATCGGGCGCGGCGGGGCCATGGGCATCGCCGCAACCGCCGCCCTCTTTGGCACGGGCACCTCGTTGTCCGCGTCTTCTCCGTGCGTGCCCGACTCGCCGGCGGCTGACGGTCGCGGGGTGGGCCACCACCGACCGCCGCGGCGACGCTCGTTGACGGTAAACGAGAATCGCACGTAGGTGATCGCGAGCACGAGAACGGCCAGGGCCGCGACGACCAGGCGGTTCGCGACGAGGACGCCATCCAGCGGGAGGAGCATCGTGTTGCGTTCCACGACGGTCCAGTAACGCGTCGCGATCGAGAACGCCCCGAGTCCGAACGGGTCGAGCATGGCGGCGAAGGTGGCGTTCTCCATGTCCGACAACAGGTTCCAGGCGACGCCGTACGCGACGATCATGCCGACGATGGCGGGGTAGGTCGCGGCCAGACTGCGGGTCATGGTGGCCAGGGCGAAGCATACGCTGCCCACGAAGACCGTGTTCGGCACGACGAAGACTGCGATGCCCTGCAAATACGGGCCGATCGCGAACGGCCCGACCCGCTCTGGATCAAGCCACGGCATCAGGCTGCCGAGCATCATCCCCAGGACCACTGGCAGGAAGACGGCGAGCGCGACGACGAGCGCGCCGCCGAAGCGGCCGATCAGGTACTCGCGCTTCCTGACCGGCGTCGAGAACACGATCTCCGCTGTGCGCGATTCGTGGTCGCGCAGCGCCGGGCTGGCGACCAACGCCGTCGTGACGACAATGCCCGGCAGGCTCATGACCAGCAGCAGTCGCAGGATCACGAACGGCGCGTTGCGGTCGAGGTTTCCGATATACCCGCCAATGCCGACGGCGTCGGTCGTCACTGCCAGGAAGGTCATGACGAAGAAGAGCGCGGCGGCAATCCAGAGCACCGGTCGCCGCAACTGGTAGCGCAGCTCGAAGCGAAAGATCTCGGCCAGCATGATGGGGACTCCGGGGCCGTCGCGCCGTCGCCTCACGCGGCGGCGCCGGCCCGTGTCAGCGTCGCAAAATAGACGTCCGTGAGCTCGGTCCGGACACGCTCGAAGCCGGCGGCGGGACGCTCGTCCGCGTAGACGTGAATCACGGTCCGGCCGCCGGACAGGTGTGTCGAGATGACGTGGTGGTCGCGCTCGTAGTCGGCCAGCTCGTCGCGGCTGACGACCCGGCTCCAGATTCGGCCGTCCAGATGTCCGATCGCGTCGCCGGGCTCGCCCGTAAGCAGGACCTCGCCCTTCGAGATGATCGCCATGCGGCTGCAGAGATCGCTCACGTCCTCGACGATGTGGGTAGACAGGATGACGACGATGTTCTCGCCGATCCGAGACAGCAGGTTCTGAAAGCGGAGGCGCTCGGTCGGGTCGAGACCGGCGGTCGGCTCATCCACGATGATCAGCTTCGGATCGCCCAGGAGCGCCTGCGCAATCCCGAACCGCTGCTTCATCCCGCCCGAGAAGGTCTCCAGCCGCCGCCGGCGGACGTCCCGGAGATTGGTCTGGCGCAGCAGCGCCTCGACCGTCTCCCGGATGTCCCGCGACGCGATCCCCTTGAGCGCCGCGAGATGACTGAGCATCGCCTGCGCGGACAGCTTCGGATACAGGCCGAACTCCTGCGGCAGGTATCCGAGCAGCCGGCGGACCTGGTCCTTTTCGCGCATCACGTCAAGATCGTCGAGCATGATCCGACCGCTGTCCGCTTGCTGCAGCGTCGCGATCGTGCGCATCAGCGTGCTCTTGCCGGCGCCATTCGGGCCGAGCAGTCCGAACATGCCGGTCGGAATGCGCAGCGACACGTCGTGGAGCGCGCGCACGCCGTTGGGGTAGGTCTTGGACAGGTGCTCGATCGTCAGTACGCGACTCATGATCCGTTCCTTTCTTGCAGGATTCTGCGCCGGTTCTACAGCGCAAGCTGGAACACGGCCACGAAGGCGATGACCGACACGGTCGCCAGGATGAGTCCGACCATCGCGATCCGGGTTCCGTGCCGCCGCTCGAACCAGTCGGCGAACGGCCAGAAGATCCATCGGACGGCTTTCGGGAAGCGGGCGAACGCCAGCCCGAGCGCCAGCCACGACGTCCCGGCGATCAGCGTGCCCATGAGGGTCAGGCTGAGCCAGAACGGGTCCGGAAGCCACCCGAAGAAGAAGTCGCGCACGGCAGGTGCGACGGTCGGTTCGAAGGCCAGTCCGACGAAAGACGGAGGGAGGGCGAACGCGATGATCACCAGATCGACGTAGATGAACACGAGCGGCGGATAGAAGAGCCACTTGCGGGCGCCGACCGGTTCGTCCCGTTCCTCGAGCAGCGCCAACCCGGCGCGCGCGAGCAGGACGCTGGCGAGCAGCAAGGGGGGCGCAATCGGAAACAGAAGGAGGCACCCCAAAGCCAGGTACGCAAGCCGCCAGTCTTCCGGTCCCGAGCTGAACCGGATCAACAGCTTGCGCCAGGCCGGGAGGTCGTCGGTCGGCACCCAGGCGTTCGGGCTGCCCAGTCGATCGAGCACGCTGCGCAAACGCTCGGCCGTGACCGGTGCGGGCGCCTCCTCCAGCTCTGCCTCGATGTGTCCCCGAATGTCCCGCTCCACCTCGTCGGCATCGACCGACGGGTGTGGCCGCAGCGCGTTCTTCACGCGGCTGAGGTACCGGTCGAGGGCGCTCTGCGCGTCCTGCGTGAATGTCGGCAGTGCAGTCATCATCATCGGGTCTCCTTCTTGATGGTGTCGATTCCCCGCTTCAGGACGTCCCAATAGGCGTTCATTTCCACGCACACCTGCTTTCCGCGCGGGGTGAGCTCGTAGTACTTCCGCGCCGGGCCCTCCGGCGACTCCTGCAGTGAGGTGCTCACCAGCCCGTCGCGCTTGAGACGGCTGAGGATGGGATAGATCGTGCCCTCGCGGATGACGAGGGCGTCGATGCCGCGGAGCTGCCTGACGATGTCGTAGCCGTAGACCCGAGCCTGGCCCACGACGTTCAGGATGCACAGCTCCAGCACCCCTTTACGCAGTTGGGTCGTCCAGTTGTCGGTGACGTTCATGCAGCCACTATATTGCACAATATAGTAGCTGTCAACAACAGATATGTGGCTGTGTATATTTCTCGGCAGATCGCCAGGCAGTGGACGCCTGCATCGGATCTCGGACTGCTTTGCCGGTGGCGGCCGACACGAGTGTCGCCGGGGTGCAGCGGCGGGTTGATGTCGACGCCGACGCCGCGGCAGCAGGGACACCAGCCGCGTCAGATGCGGCCGGCCGTCGTCAGCACGGGCGCGCCAGGGAGTCGATCATGGCGCCGACGTCACGCGTCAGGGGATGGTCAACACGAACCAGGATCGTTCGAATGGCTTCGACCTCGGCGATGAGTTCCTCGCGGGCGCTTCCCTCACAATGCCACGTTCCACGACTCCATGAATTCAAATAAGTCAGGTGTTCGAGCACGTGCTCCAGGGTTTCCGTCACGTACGCGCCCTCCGGGTGTCGCCGCAGGTACTCGAACCGCGAAGACAGCCAGTATCGCAGCTCGCAGATCAAAGTACCGTCGCATTCGGCCAGACGATCCTTCTGAGAGGCCGCCCACGCGATTTGGTCCGCTAACGGATCATCCCGGTACTTGTCGTGCAGCGCCCAGAACGTCGAGGGCACCACGGCCACGCCCAAATACGCCGCCGACTGGAAGTAGAAGAGACGGGGCTCATAGCGGTCGACCCAGGCCGCAGCCGCAATGTCCGGCCGCCAATTAAAAGACGGGTCCTGCCAGTAATCGATTGTGTCGGCTGTCTGCTGCAGCACCTGCAACTCGAGCAGCTCCATCTCCGCCGAGCCTTCGATCGTGATGCCCTGCCACCGGTTTTCGAACAGGGCGTGGACGGCGGCCATGCGCCCGAACGGCATCCGTCCCGTGAGTCGCGCGGTGCTTTCCACGATGGCGACCACGGCGCGCTCGGGTGCGGCGGGATCGAACGGCGTGACCAACCGGCGCGAGACGAAGCAGGTCGAGCCGTCGTCGATCGCGACCTGGATCCAGTCCGGCGACACGGACTCGGTGGCAGCCTGGTCGACCAGGTCGGCCACGTCCAGCCGCACCACCACCGCTCCGGACAGCGCCGGCGCGGCCCGGCAGGCCACGTTGCAGCCGAGCACGACAAGCTGGGGTGCCGTGGTCTGAGCCCAGGTCGCCGCCACCGCGATGACCAACCAGCAACCGAGCGCAACTGAGGCTCTCATGCGAAACTGTCTTGTTGAACTGACCCTACAGCAACCGGCTCGGCGTGTCGAAGCTCAGGACCAGCAATTCCTTCTTGGCCCGCGTCGCGGCCACATACACGAGCGCCCGTTCCTCGGTCTCCGCCGATTCCCGTTCCACGGCGTCCCCGCGTCCGTCGAGCGCGGCGGGCAACGGAACCAGGTCTGCATTGACGCTGGCCATGATGACGCGGTCGAACTCCAGGCCCTTGACGCGATGCATGGTCGCCAGACGGACGCCCTCCGTTTCGTCCGCGTCGATGGCGCCTCTACCTGCCGCCCGGACGCCTTGCCAGACGAATGGGCGCGCGGCTCGTACACCTGCAACGCGCCGGTCTCGCTGTTGATGCGGCATTCGCGGCGGGTCGCCCAGGTGTACGCGGCGTCGTGCTTGTCCGCCCAAAGCAGCATGTGGACGTTGCCTTGCTCGGGTTTGAGCACGATCGCCCGGTAGCCCTGATCGATGCGTAGCGACCGCATGGCGGGATCCCGCGACGCGTGGATCCGCTCGTAGTTCAGACCGCTGGCCGTGGAATCGACGTTGAACCTGGCGATGAGCGACCGCACCCCTCGTTGCTGGGCTCGCGGCAATCGCGCAAATGCGTCCAGAGAATCACTGGACGTTGCCATCTTGGACTTTCCGGCCATCAACACTCCTCTGCGACCCTGCACGCAAGCCGGCTCGACGCCGCCTCGGCGAGCGCCGCCCTCCGCTCGGGATCAGATCGAACCCGAGAAAGGATAGGATCGATACGGGAGAAACGGGAAATGTTGGATTGGAAGGCATGTGCCGCCGTCGAACGCATTCCCGGCCGCGTCGGCGGAGCTTGGGTCTTCGCGGGGACGCGAGTGCCCGTGCGCGCCCTGTTCGAGAATCTCGAGGCGGGCGCGAGCGTGCACGAGTTTCTGGAGTGGTTTCCAGGCGTCGCGCAAGAACAGGTCATTGCCGTACTCGCCCACGCGGAGCAGAGTCTGACACCCGCCTGACCGACTGGTCGGGAAGAACGACCGCGACATTCTGCGCGGGCCAGGCAAGCTCGGCCTCGGCGAGCACCGCGCCCTCGTTGTCCGACAGCTCGAAGCCGACCTCAGGCATGGGCGCGCCGCGTGCGGCCAGATTCCGGAGGAGGGCGTGCAGCTCGGGAGCCGCCAATCCGATGGCATCCTTCCAATCCTCCGCGGGCTGACCTGACCCGGGCACGACCGCGGGTCGGCTGACGGACGTCCTCCCGACGACGGTCGGATGCCGGCCCGCCCCGGCCGTCCGGCTTGCGCTTCGGAGAGGTCTCTGGTAGCGTGCGAAGAGTACGATGGTCACAGGAGGACCCATGCACACTGGGCTCGCACGACGTAGCCCTGGCTGGCGCGCCTGGATCGCCATTCTGGCGATCGCGCTGGCCGGTGCCACGTCCGCCGCGGCCGTCTGGCACGAGGAGCACGCCGGCGACCAGGATTGTGCGGTCTGCCAGCTCCGCCACCAGCCGGCCGCCGATCTGTCCGGATCGATCCAGATAGGACCGGCGGAAGCCCCGGAGTCGCTCGACCAGACTCCGCGTGCCGGATGGATCGCATCAGGTCATTTCCGCCGTCTTCCCGCTCGCGCTCCCCCCGCGTAGTTTCGTCACACGCTGAATCCGTTGGTTGTATCGCGACCGCCGTCAAGCCAGCGCGCGCCCGTGGTCCACGTTCTGTAACCGCCACGGCGCGAGCGCCGTCTTTTGGATGTTCCCTGCGGGACGTCCGTGGAACGGGCGCGGCCGGCCGGCACGACAGTGGCAGGAACAGGTTCATGAGTGCACACGCACTCGCGCGGAGGGATTCGATGTATCGACAAAGTGAATCGACATACCGATTGATGTTGCAGTGTTGGGCAGCGGCCGTCGCGGCGGTCGCCCTCACGGGGTCTCCGGTGCTGGCGCAGGACACGGGAACGATTCGCGGTACGGTGACGATGACGCAGACCGGCGATCCGGTCCATGGCGCGATGATTCTGGTTGTCGGGTCGGGTACGTTCGCGTTGACCGACGACCAGGGGGTGTTCGAGATCGGCGACGTGCCGGCTGGATCATACGAGGTGCTTGCCCAGCGCGAGCACCTTACCGCCAGCCGCCAGATGGCCACCGTCGTTCCGAGCGCGACGGCAACCGTCGACTTCGAGATCGGTTTGTCACCGATTCACGAGGACGTGACAGTGACTGCGTCGGCGTCCGGTGGAGAGACGACCTTCGAAGCGTTCAACGCCGTCACCACGCTCGACTCGTTCGATATCGCCAGGGAGCCGAGCGGCACTCTTGGCGACGTGCTCAAGAATGAACCCGGGGTCGCGATGCGCAGCTTCGGCCCCGGCTCGAGCCGCCCGGTCATCCGTGGCTTCGACGGTGACCGGGTGCTCATCCTGGAAGACGGGATTCGCACCGGCGACCTGTCCAGCCAATCCGGCGACCACGGGATCACGATCGACCCGAACGGCGCCGAGCGGATCGAGATTGTGCGCGGTCCGGCGACGCTGCTCTACGGATCGAACGCCGTCGGCGGCCTCGTCAACGTGATTACGCCGCACGAGAGCTACCGCGGATCGCTGTTCGACGCCACTCGGGCGCAGTTCAGCACCGACGCGGGAAGCGCCAACCGGCAGGCGGGCACCAGCGCCGGCCTGCAACATTCGCGCGGGAACATGCTCGTCTGGGCTGGCGGCAGCATGCGGCGATCCGGCAACTACGACACCCCGGAGGGGACCGTCGAGAATTCGGGGACGGAGTTGACGAACGCGCGAGCCGGGCTCGGCTGGTTCGGCGATCGGTTCTTCACGAGCGGCGGAGTCACCGTCGAAGATGGCCGCCATGGCGTCCCGTTCGCGGGCGAGTTCCACGGGCACGGCCATGACGACGAGGACGACGACGACCACGGCGACGAGGACGACCACGGCGACGAGGAAGAGGAGGCGGAGGTCGACCTCGACTCGCGGCGGCGCGTCGGTCGGTTCGACATGGGCCTGCGCAACCTGGGCAACAGCGTAGTCGACGGGGTGCGGGTGGCCGTGAACGTCGTCGACTGGAGCCACGACGAACTCGAGATCGAGGATGGACTCGAGAGCGTCGGCACGCGGTTCGCGAACCGGACCTACATCCTGCGCGCCGAGGTCGAGCAGCGGCAGACCGAACGGCTCTCGGGCAAGCTTGGCGTCTGGACCCAGGCCCGCGACTTCGAGGCGGTCGGCGAAGAGGCGTTGGCGCCGCGCACCGACCAGGCCTCGTTCGCGGCCTTCGCCTACGAGGAACTGAACTTCGGGCGCATTCGCCTGCAGTTCGGTGGCCGTCTCGAGCAGAACGACTACCAGACCGCCGAACGCACCGAGGGGCATGACCACGAGGAGGAGGAGCACCACGGCGAAGAAGAGGAGGAGCACGAGGCGCCCGATCCGCGAGATCGGCAGTTCCGCGGGGCGTCGGTGTCAGTCGGTCTGCACGCCGCGCTGGGCGCCGACAGCGCCTTCGTCGCCAACCTCACCCAGTCCCATCGCGCGCCGGCGCTAGAGGAGCTGTACAACTTCGGACCGCACGTGGGCAATCTGGCCTTCGAGGTCGGCAACCCGGAACTCGACGGCGAGACGACCCTCGGTCTCGACCTGAGCCTCCGGCACCAGACGTCCCGCCTGCAAAGCGAGTTCAACGTCTATGTCTACGACATCGACAACTTCGTTTTCGGAGACCGGACCGACGAGGTGGCGGACAGCCTGCCGGTCCTGAATTTCATCCAGGGCGACAGCCGGTTCGTCGGGTTCGACGCGAAAGGTAGCGCGCGGCTGGGTGACCGGGCCTGGGCGACGGTTGGCATCGGTCTGGTCGATGCGAGGTTGACGTCGACGAACCGCCCGCTGCCGCGCATTCCGCCGCTGCGCGGCACGTTGAGCTTGGATATACCCTACGGCGGGTTCACGATCAGCCCGGAACTGGAGTTTGCGGCGCGCCAGGGCAACGTGTTCCGCGGCGAGACCACGACCGCCGGCTATTCCGTCGTGAACCTGCGGGCATCGTATGTCTGGCCCCGGCAACACGCGGCGCACGTCCTGACGTTTTCGGGGTACAACCTGACGAACGTGCTCTACCGCAACCACACCTCGTTCATCAAGGACCTGGCGCCCGAGATGGGCCGCGGGGTGATGGTGGGCTACTCGGTGCGCTTCTTCTAGCGGTGTGTGGTAGAACCCTGGAAGCATCATTCACTTGCAGCCCGTGGTAAAAGCCCCGCGTTGCACCGAGATCTGGTCGTAACAATGCCGCGTCCGGCTGGCAAGGCGAGAAGAGGGAGAATACCTGTAGGGGCAACCCTTGTGGTTGCCCTGTTCGTCTGCCGGAACAACGCCGCCAGACGGGACAGGGAGCAAATTGGGAAATTTGCGACCGCAGCGCCAATCGAATGCAGCGGGGCTTTTGCCACGGGCTGCCAGGAGGTCGGGTGGTGAGACGATCCCTGCTGTCGGCGTTGGCGATGGGCGTGGCGGCGGCCGTGTTCAGCGGAGGCGGTGCGGCCGGTCAGGACGCGGGGGCGTCGTGGACGGCGCCCCGCACCCCCGAGGGCCAGCCGGATCTGACGGGGGTCTGGACAAACCCGACGATCACTCCCTTCGAGCGCGGAACCTTCTTTTCCTACTCCGGCGTGGCCGTCCCCGAGTCGGCCGCCGGGCGGGCGTTCTTCACGGCGGAGGAGGAAGCCCGCTTCGCGGCGCTGACCGCCGCGGACCGCGAGGCCAGCCTCGGATACGTCAACCGGTCGCTTGACGCCGGGACACGGCTGCTGTCCACGCGGCAGACCTCCCTGGTGGTCGATCCGGCGGATGGACGGGTGCCGGTGCAGGCGTGGGCCGAATCGGCGCGGGACCGCAACCGCGCGGGCGAAAGTGAGGACTACCGTCACATGAGCGTGTGGGACCGCTGCCTCACGCGCGGGGTGCCGGGCTCGATGTTCCCGGCCGGGTACAACAACGCGTATCGGTTCGTCCAGACGCCTGACGCTGTCGTGATCCTGTACGAGATGATCCACGACGTCCGCGTCATTCCACTCAGCGGCCGGCCGCACATCGATGACGGCGTGCGTCAATGGATGGGTGATGCCCGCGCGCACTGGGAGGGCGACACGCTGGTCGTCGACACGACCAACTTCAACGACAAGGGGATGATTGCGTCGAGCGGCGGCGGCGGGCGCATGAAGGGCATCCCGGTCAGCGCCGCCCTGCACGTCGTCGAACGCTTCACGCGCACGTCCGAGGACGAGCTCCTGTGGGAGGTCACCGTTGACGATCCCGAGGTGTACGACCGGCCGTGGACGGTCTCCATGCCGCTGACGCGGGACCCGGACTATGTGATGTTCGAATACGCCTGCCACGAAGGGAACCGGGATGTGCCGCTCCTGCTGCGCGGCGCGCGCCTGGAGGAATCGTCGACGCGCTGAGCTCCGGTGGACCCGCGATGCACTCGCCGTATCAACTCCTGGCCGACGCGGTGCTGGTGTCGCATGCGCTGTTTGCCGCGTGTGTCGTGACGGGTCTGCTGCTCACGATCATCGGCGGCCGGTGCGGGTGGGTCTGGGTCAGGAACCCGTGGTTTCGCATTGCCCATCTGGCGGGCATCGGTGTGGTCGCGGCCCAGGCGTGGGCGGGCCTGATCTGCCCGCTGACGACCCTGGAGATGTGGCTCAGACGTCAGACAGGCGACGCCTACTACGAGGGCAGCTTCATCCAGCACTGGCTGCAGCGGCTGCTATATGTTGACGCGCCGTTGTGGGCGTTCGCGGTCGCCTACACCCTGTTCGGTGCGCTGGTGGTCGCCGCCTGGGTCTGGTATCCGCCCCGCTTCGGGTCCACGCGCGCTGGAGGACGCTCGATCTTCGATCGATTCCGGGAACACGCCCGTGACGCCGCAGATTCGTGACGCGCCGTTATCCGGCGCGGCGGCCGTATGGCGTCAGTCGTTCTTGTGGGCACTCAGCACAGCGAAGTTCATATGTCGCCAATGACACGCGGCGTGTGAGAACCCGATCTCCCTCAGCCATTCCAGTTGCTTCTCGACCGAGGCGGGATGGTCCTTGGACAAGTGCTTCTGGAACCAGTGGTCGCCGTCTTCGCCATGTTCCGCCATGAACGCTCGCCAGAATCGGTAGTGCCAGTCCGCCACGAAGGGATCGCCGTCCGCTGCCACTTCTCGCGCAAGGAACATCCCTCTGCGCGTCAAGGCGTCACGGATCCGGGATCACCCGCCTGGCTTCGCATTGCCGCCCATACTCGTGCACGGCGTCGCATGTCGCCTCCAGGTTTCCGTCGATCGGCCTGCGGATGATCATGGCGGGATCGAACGGAGAGGTCATGCACTATCCCGCTTGACGCGACCGGTGGCCGAACGCCTATCATGGCGGCATGGCTACTTTCCGGATTCTCATGTTGGTGCTGGCGGTCGGGCAGGTCGTCTTCACAGGATTCACAGGTCTGGTCGGACTGTTCGCGGACGGGGGAGGCATCTGGGATCGGCTGCTGGTGAGTCTCGTGCATCCGCTGGGCGCCGTGGCGTTGCTGCTGGTGCTGCTACGCCAATCCTCCACGACCGTGATCCGTGCAACCCTGGCGCTCCTGGCGGTGAACGTGGTCGCCGACCTGGCGGTGGCGCTGATGATCGCCCGGGGCGCGATGCAGGGCGACTGGTGGCTTGCGGCGGCATTCGCCGTGGTCCCGGCCATCGGGGTCGTCTACCTCGGGATGCTGCTCAAGACCGACCGGGCGGCGGCCGCGTAACGCCTGCCGGGACGAACCGGCGGGATCTCTCCTGCGCCGCCAGGTGCTGCGCGATGAGGACTCCTTCAGCTTGGAGCAGGATGCGCCGCGCCGCGCGCTGACCGGCCGGATACTGTCGTCCGAGTTCAATGCGGACGAGATTCGCGCCTGGACGCGGGACATTGGCCGGAATCTCCTTTCCAGTTCCACGTACATCCGCGAGCCCAACTTCGAGGAAATCCACCCGGACGACCTGGGACACCTTTTCAAGGCATATGACCAACGGTTCCTGAACGGCCTGTGCCGCCGCGCCCTGGGCCGGAGCGATCTCGCCTTCCGTCTCTCCCGGCGGATGACCCGGGCCGGCGGCAAGACCACCCGCTACCGCCTCCCCACGGGCGCAGCAGCGTTCGAAATCGCGATCGCGACTTCGATCCTCTTCGACGGGTTCCGGCAGGGCGACCCGGACGTCGCCGTCAGCGGACTGCCCTGCGCCGACCGCCTGGAGGCGTTGCAACGGATCTTCGAGCACGAGATCGTCCACCTCGCCGAGTTCCTCTGCTGGGATCGGACCAACTGCAATGCCCCGCGGTTCCAGGACATCGCCCGGCGCCTCTTCCTCCACCGCGCGCACACCCACCAGTTGATCACCCGCCGGGAACGCGCCGCGAACCTGGGGATCAGGGTCGGTTCCGCCGTCACGTTTTCCTTTGAGGGACGGCGTCTGACCGGCCGTGTCAACCGCATCACGACGCGCGCTACGGTGCTCGTGGAGAGCCCTCGTGGGCACCGGTACTCGGACGGGCGCCGGTACTTGAAGTATTACGTGCCGGTCCCCCAGTTGAAGCCGGCTGGGACTCGCCATTTCTGATCCGAGCGGGTGGCGAACGCGCTACGGCGCCCTTGACGATGAGGCGCCCCTGACGGTGGTCGGCGCCCCTGAAGGGGCTTGCTACGCAGGGTTTGCAGATGTCGGGGCGACCCGCCGCGGCGGACGCGATCACAAGAGGCTGTTGGAGATTCGGGCTACCGCGGGCGATCGTACGGCGCACCGGTGCCGGACGACCCAACGAAAAACCTCGAGCCGTCGGGGAACGTGATGTCCCGCGCGTTCGCGGTGTTCGATCCGTTCTTGGCGCCGAACCCGTCGATGACCAGCGCGGTGCCGACCGGGACGGAGTTCTTGTTCAGCCCGCGGCGCATCAGCGAGTTCGGCGCGCCGCATTCGATCGCCCAGGTGACTACCTGCCCGTCCTCGCCGGGGACGTCGATGTGGATCCACGAATGCGGGTTGATCCACTCGGTCCTCGAGATGGTACCTTCGAGTCGCAGCGGGCGGTTCGCGTCGAACTCGGCCGAGAACGCATGATGCGCCACCGCCGGCGCCGCGCCCCCGAGCAGTGCCAGCACCGCCACGCCAATTGCTGTCGAACGGATCCGTGTCGCAGAGAGCTTCGTTGGCATCGTCTTCCCTCGACGTAGTTTGGCTATCTCGCCTCGACCCGTGCCGCATCGACGTCGACGCCGGTCATCAACTCGAGGTTGCGGCCGTTGCCTTCGTGACAGGCGTACTCGAACAGCATGTGGCCCTCGGGCGCCCGTCGCAGGGCGTTGAACTCGATGGTCCACGGCTGCGTGAACACGTTCGGATCCTCGATGGTCACCCGATAGCGGATGGTGTCGGCATCGACGAACGTGAAGCGCTCGACGACGTGCAGGTCACCGCTGTGGAACACGCCGTGGCCGGTCGTCAACGCGCTGGCCGGCGCCCCTTCCGGCGGCGCGCCATGACCGACCGGCCAGGTGTTGTCGGTGAAGTTGGTGACGTCGACCACGAGCGTGTTGCCCTCCCAGCGGCCGCGCGAGTCACCCATGCCGAGGCGGATGTCGGAGGGCAGGTGCGGCCGCCCGTCGAGTGGAATGTACCGGTACAGGTGGTTCCACTCGTACAGCATGATCACGTAGCCGGGGATCTGCAGAATCTGATAGGTGTTGTAGCCGACCGGGAGATGCGCGCGCGGAAGCGCCGACGGCAGGCACTTGACCCGCGGATCGAGGTGTTCCAACTGGTCCTGCCGCGCCATGATCTCGCCGCGCTGCTCGGCGGCCCAGGGCTGCAGCGGCACCCTCCCGTCGGGCGGGTCGATGATCATCGGTTCGGTCACCCGCCCGGGCCCCCGGGGCGCGTCGGGGTCGGGTTCGAAGAACCGCGAGAACGCGGCGCCCTGTCCGCGATTGGCGCCCTCTTCCGGGCGCCAGGCGTCGCCGGCCCGTGTCTCGAGCGGTTGCGACGCGCCGGGCAGGAAGTATCCGCGGAGATCGGGGTCGCCCCACTCGGTGCGCGGCGGCTCGAAGCTCGCGTCCTGGCCGCCCTGGGCGTGGACCGCCAATGGTGACGCCGCCACGCCGAACATGCCAAGCGCGGCGATCACCATGACCGCGCATGGACCGGTTCCACGATGTCTCACCGCGCACCTCCTTCCGGGGTGGTCAGCGATTGCAGGATGAAGTCGACGCAGTCGTAGTCGAGAAGCTGCAGCCCCTCCTCCACCCGGCGATACAGCGGCATGCGCATCGTCCACGGGCGGGTGAAGACCGCCGGATCCTCGATCGTCACCTCGTAGTCGACGTGATGCGAGCTGGTCGGCGTGTAGCGTTCGACGACATGCAGCGCGTCGCTGTGGAAGTTGCCCGCCGCATCGAACCAGGTCAGGCCGTTGAAGTGCGTCGTGTCGACGACCAGCGTGTCTCCCTCCCAATGACCGCGCGAGTCGCCCATCCAGAAGTCGTTCGGCAGCGGGTGCGGGCTGCCATCGGTATAGATGATGCGCACGACGTGGGCGTACTCGTAGGTCAGGACGACATGGTCGGGCGTCTGCAGAATGCGGAACGGAAACGGCATGTAGGTAATGCGCGGGACCCCCGGCAGGTAGCACTGGCGCACTGGATCCGCGGTGAGCCGATTCGCGTAGTTCTCTTCCTGCTGCGCCGCCGCCCACGGCTGGTACGGGATCTCGTTGCCTTCGACGACGCCGAGGCCGGCCGGGACGCCGTCCTGCGCGTTGTGCGGGCGGATGTCCCACGACGCCGAGTTGACGGCCTGCCAGATGCCGTTCAGATCGGGCTGGCCTTCAGGAGTACGCGGGCCGTCATAACTGCTGGCCGAGGCCGCACTCCCTGGCTGCCCCGGCGTCAACGACCCCAGGAACGCCACCGCCTGCCGCACCTCGTCGTCGCTCAACTCGCGCGTCGAGATCGGCGGCATCTGGCCGTACCCCTCGCGGACGACCGCCAGCACGTAGTCGGCGTCGAAGCCGAGCGGCACGAGCGGCGGGGCGATGTCGCCGCTGCCCGCCGTCCCGTGGCAAAGCTGGCAGACTTGCCGGTACGGCGCGGCGCCCGGATGGTCTTGCCCCGCGGCGGAAACCGGAACGACCGCCAGGGCGGCGGCGCTCAACAGGACGGCAACGGTGTGACGCGGGAACACGACCCGTATTGTAGCCTGTTCATCTGGTGGACACGCCGTTGTATTGCAGGTGAAGCTCGCCGGCCTTGAGCCTGTTCATCTGGTGGACGTGCCGTTGGAGTACAGGTGAAGCTCGCCGGCCTTGAGCCGCGCGCGCAACCGGAACTCTCCGTCGCCTCTCCAGTCGAACGATCGGAAGAGGCCTCCCGTGTCGATCCCGAAGGGCTCGGCCTGCAGCTCACCGGCCCAGACGGACCCGTCGACCCGCTCATAGTCGTCCGGATGACCGACATCGATCCGCAGCTCTCCGGCGTTCAGGCGGATGTCCTTGTTACCGGCGATCTCGTCGACCGTGAGCTCTCCGGCGGACAGTCGGATGGAGAGATCGGTCCGTGCAGGTACCTCGATGGTGGCGCGAAAATGGTTGCCTGGACCGTCGAGGACGACGGTGGCGTCCGAGCCGTTCACGTCGGCCGAGGCCTCCACCTCGGCAAGCTCGTCCTGATCCCGGACGCTCCACTCGAGACGGATCCGGTTGTCCTGACGTGCGGAGATCCGGTAGCCGCCCGCCGATAGATCCATCGAGACGCTGCCTGCGGCGATGAAGGGGACTTCGAGCGAATCCGAGGGAGGTGTCTGCGGGCGCGATTCGATCGCGGGAGTGACGGCCAGAATGGCCCCGAGCACGACTGCACCGGCGAGCATGGGCATACGCATGTCGAATCCTCCAGGTGGGTGCTGCTGCTTGAATTGACGGATCTGGAGGGTGCCCGGTTCCCGCGCGCCAGCCTCCGCCCTGGCGCGGCGGCGTCGAAGCTTGCTACGCTGACGGGCACACGATGTTCTGGTTGCTGATCGTCGCCGGGTTCGGGTTGATGTCGCTGGCGCACATCGCGCCCTTCCCGTTCCTGCTCGACGCGGTGGCGCCCGCCCCCGCGCGCTGGAGCATGCCGGCCGACACCGAGTCTCCGACCGTGTATCTGACGTTCGACGACGGTCCCAACCCCACCGCCACGCCGCACCTCCTCGACGTTCTCGAACAGGAGGCGGCCACCGCGACGTTCTTCATCATCGACCGGCACCTGACCGACGAGACCGCGCCGATCGTCCGGCGCATGTTCGACGACGGCCACGCGGTCGCCCTGCACACGCACACGCGCGCGCTCATGGTCATGACGCCCGCCGAGTTGGCCGACACGTTGACCGCGGCCGCCGCCCGCATCGAGCGTCTCGCCGGCAGCCGGCCCTGCCGCGCATTCCGGCCGCACGCCGGCTGGCGCAGCGGGCAGATGTATGCCGGGCTGGCCGAGATCGACTTCGCGCTGGTCGGCTGGGGCTGGAGCCTGTGGGACTTCAACTGGTATCGGAGGCCGGACCCGGCCGGGCTGGCCGACCGGCTCGCCCGCCGCGTCTCGGCCGGGGACATCGTCGTGATGCATGACGGACATCACGAGAACCCGCGCGCCGACCGCCAGTACGCCGTCGAGGCCGCGGCGTTGCTGATCCCCCGGCTGCGCGCCAACGGCTACGCGTTCGGTACGATCTGCTGATTCGGATTTCTCGCCAGCGCCGCGGCGCGTCTGTACGCGAGCGCGTCCGGCCTCACCCGGCGCGCAGTGCGGCCAGGGCGCGAATGTGCGCCGGACCGAGGCCGCAACAGCCGCCGACGAGGCTGACGCCTGCGGCGACCCAGTGCCGCGCCTCGCGCAGCAGGTCGGCCGGTGCGATCACTTCGACGAAGTTCCAGTTCGGCATGCTGAAGTGGCCCGACTCCGGATAGACGCCGATCGGGCCGCGCCACCGATCGCGCACCATCGCCAGCGCCTCTGGTACGGCGGCGATCTCGGTGTGCATGACGTGGACGACGGCGGGTCCGAGCGGGATCAGGGCGTCGAGCACCGCCGCGAACGACTCGCGCGGCCAGTTGAAGGGGGTGATTGCACCGCTGTCCGGATCCTTGCGGGCGCTCACGCCGAGCCACACCGGCAGGCCGGTCGCCTTGGCCGCCTCGAAGGCCCGCGGCGCGCGCTCGGTGTCCTGCATCATCTCCAGCGCGAGCGCGTCGACCCCCGCCTCGGCCAGCAGTTCGCACTGTTCCCGGAACGCGGCCGACTGCACCCGCAGCGGCGGATAGTCGCCAGGGTCCGCGCCCGGCGCCATCGTCGACAGCGACCCGGCGACGAGCACCTCCGGGCGGCCGGCGCGGTCGCGGGCGGCCAGGGCCGCCGCGACGGCGCCGCGCACGATGGCCGCCACCTGGTCGCCGAGTCCCGCCGCTTCGAGCACGGGCCGGTGCGTGGCGAACGTGTTGGTGATGATCGCGTCGGCGCCGGCGCGGATGTAGTCCTCGTGGACCGCGCGGATCGTGTCCTGATGTTCGAGCGCCACGGCGCCGCACCATGCCGCCGAGTCCATCGGCACGCCCCGGCGTTCGAGCTCGGTGCCGGTGGCGCCGTCGAGCAGCAGGATCTCGCCCCGGTCCAGGCGTTGTTGCCAGAGCTCGATGTTTCGCATCCCTGACCCCTCCCGACCGGTCCGAGGCGCCAGGACCCGACCTGAAACGGGTCGTTCACAAGCGGCGTGCCGGCACACGTTACCGCAGGGTTGACGGCCGGCAGACCGCCGCCTACGCGCGCGGCGCGACGCCGTTCGCCAGGATGTCGCGGACGCCGTCCACGAGGCGCGTCACCTGGTCTTCGGTGTTGTAGTGGTGCGTCGACACCCGCACGGTGTTCAGGTCGAAGTCCGTGTGACGCACCCACACGTGGTGCCGGCGCCACAACGTGTCGACGACCTCTCGCCGGTCGAAGCCCTCCAGCGCGAAGCCCGTGATCCCGCAGCCGAGCGCCGGGTGGGTCGACGTGCGCAGCGACACTTGCGGGATGTCGGCGAGCTGCTCGCGCAGCATTCCGGCCAGCGCCCGCACCCGCTGCTCGATCCGATCTGCACCGATCGCGCTCTGGAAATCGAGCGCCGCGGCGGTCGCCATCAAGAGTGGACCG
This sequence comes from Vicinamibacterales bacterium, assembly GCA_965220695.1. Taxonomy (GTDB): domain Bacteria; phylum Acidobacteriota; class Vicinamibacteria; order Vicinamibacterales; family UBA8438; genus UBA9620. The sequence continues at coordinate 5,070,823 of OZ244838.1, forward strand.
GCGCGCTGACTCAGGCGGTCGTAGCGGCGGGCGCCGCTCTCCTCGTTGTCCCACCCGGTGCTGACGACGGTCGGCCATACCTGCGCCTGCGACACGCGCCGCAGGTAGAGAAACCCCGTCCCGACCGGTGCGCCGAGCCACTTGTAGGGGCTCGACGCATAGAAGTCGACGCCCAGGTCGTGCATGTCGAGCCGCATCATCCCGATGGCGTGGGCGCCATCGATCAGGGTGAGGATGCCGCGCGACCGCGCCAGGTCGGCCAGTTCGCGCACCGGCAGCATGCAGCCGGTGGGAAAGGTTACGTGGCTGACGCTGATCACTCTGGTGCGCGGCGTGATGGCATCCGCGAACAGGTTCACGATGTCGGACGGGTCGCGCGTGGGAATCGGAAACGGCAGCTCCTTGAGGACGACGCCGGTCCGCTTCGCCTTCAGCTTCCAGGGCTGCAGACCGCCGGGGTGCTCGTGGAACGAGAGCAGCACTTCGTCGCCGGCCGCGAGATCGAGACCGTTGACGATGAAGCTCATGCCCTCCGTGGTGTTGCGGGTGAGGGCGATTTCGGTGGAGTCGGCGTTGACGAACGCCGCCATCTTCGCCCGGACATTCCCCTGCGCGGCGTTGTGCCGCGTGTTTTCACGCCCCGGATCGGCCGCCAGCGCACGATAGCTGTCGACGACGGCGTAGTACACCGGCTTGGGCATCGGTCCCAACGTCCCGGCGTTCATGTAGGCGAGCTCGTCCGAGATCAGGAACTCCCGCCGCACCGTCGCCCAGAACTCGGCGTCGGACACGTCGCCGGCCTGCGCGGCCCGGATGGCCTCGATGCCGCCGCCGGGCACTGCCTCGGCATTCGCGATTCGCCCCGCAGCGAGCGCACCGGCCGACCCGGCGGCAACCGTGTGCAGAAAGCGCCGGCGCGAGACCCCGGTCGGGGTGCCCGGCTCGACAGGGCGGAAGCGGTGACTGGATGGCATGGGCGGGCTCCTCTGTCGCGACGACGCCAGACCCACTATGCGCCGACCGACCCGCCGGGTCAATCAGGTTATGGCCGTACGCGGCCGCCCCCGTGCGTCAGTCGATCTTTCGCCCCACCACGACCGCGATCGGCCCGTCGCGCCAGACACACTCGGCGTCGAAGCCGGCCGCCGCGACGGCGGCCAGCTCCTCCTCGAGCGGGAAGTAGGTGTCTTCCTCCGACCACTCCTCGAAGTGCTGAAACGCGCGTTCCTCGTGGATTCCGTGCGACACCAGGTGGTCGGCCCAGGCGCGCCGGGTCGCGGCGCGCGCGTCGGGCTCCGCCGGCATCGTCGCGTCGGCGTTGACGAAGAGTCCGCCCGGTCCGAGGGCGTCGTGGATCTGCCGGTAAAGTGCGTACTTCGTGTCCATGACCGGCACATGGTGGAACGCCAGCGACGACGCCGCGCCGTCGCAGCGGGGCAGCGCCGCCAGGAACGACCGTTCGGTGAAGCGGGCGCGCCCGGCGAACGGCGCGAGCCGCGTCCGCGCCTGCGCGAGCATCTCCGGGTCGACGTCGATCAGCTCGACGGTCCCGCTCTCCCCGGCCGAGAGGATCGCCTGGGCCAGTGCCCCGGTCCCGGCGCCCAGGTCGAGCACCAGACCCGCACCGACGTCCGCCAGCTCGCCGGCCGCGACATCGAGCATCGTCTCGTAGCCTGGAATGAACCGGCGGATCATCTCGTCGTAGGCGCGGATCTCAAGGCGCAGGTGCCGGCGCACGGAGTGCGGCGAGTCGTGGGTCATGCGCGGCCGGCCGCTGCCGGCGCGCGTCGCCGCCCGGACGCCGGCAGTGGCGGCGATGCCCGTGGGGTCATGGTGCAACGGTGACGGTGACGTCGGCCGTCGTGGCGAGGCCGCCGTCGTGGGCAATGGCGCGCAGCACATATCTGCCGGGCTCGCTGAACGTGGCCTCGGCGACCCAGCGGTCCCCTGGCGGCGCCTCGGGTGTCGTCCATCCTGGCGACCAGGGAGACTCGCCGGTGTCCCGCGTGTCTTCCCAGACCTTGGTCTGCGGCGGGTCGAACGCCACGGCGCCGGCGCCGCGGTAGACGAACCACGACAGGCGGTGGCCGGTCGCCGTGTCGGTGGTGATGCGGCCGGGCAGCCGCGGACTTGACAGACGCATCGACCGCGCGCGCGGCCTGCCGTCGTCGGTCGAGACCGCCGCCAGCGTCAGCGGCTCGCCGACGCGCGCCGTGCGCTCGGCCGCACCCTCCACCTCGAGCGTCGGCGCCTGGTTGTCCGGGAGCTCCGGCGTCGTGCCGGCGGCGCCGCCGGCCCCGAAGTTGGCCTGGATCACCAGGTCGTTGATGAAGTAGTCGCGCCTCAGCGTCCCGTAGGCCCGTTCGGTCTGCCCGTGTGCCGTGAGCGTCCAGACGAGCTCCTGGTCGCCGAAGTCGGCCGGTACCCGCACGCGGAAGACGAACCGGTTCCGCCGCGGGTAGAAGTGGGTCGGCTGTCCCTGATCGGGACCGCCGGGCTCGATGCTGTTGCCCGCACCGACCGGCGCGTCGATCTCTTCTTCCCAGTTCCGGTTCATGTACCCGAACACCAGGTTGAAGGAGCCGTCGTCGTTCTGCTCCCAGCCTTCGTAGGCCGGCGCGATGGTCTGGCCTGTTGCGTATGACCGCTGGGCGAACCCGGCCGGGGGCATCGCGAGCGACGTGACCGCCGCCAGCATCACCGCCGGCAAGAACCCCGATCGCGAAGGAAGGGCGCCGTGCATGGCGCTGCCTCAGTTGCCGCCGCCGGCCGGCGTCCGGGCCGGTCGGTCGGCGGCCCCGCAGAGCAGACAGCCGATGTCGTCGCCGCCCTCAGCCTCGAGCCTGGCTTCCCGCTCGGCGATCTCGGCCGCGAACTCCTCGTCGTCCATGTAGACCGCCTGCATCAGGTTGATGAACATGTTGTCGACCGAGCGGTGCCCCGAGCCGGACCAGTTCCGGGGATCGGCCACGTTCGGGTTGGTCGGCGAGTTGTTGAAGTAGCCGGTCAACTGCAGGATCGTGCCTCTCGGCAGCAGCGGCGCGGCGTCGTCCTCGTACTTGTAGACGCGCACCCAGTTGTGGTCGTAGCCGGCGCAGTTGAGGGTCTGCACCGACGTGCCCCAGACCGCCTCCAGACACATCCGCACGCCCGGGGCGTGCATGTGCGGCTCGAAAACGCTTATCTTCGCGTTCCGGGGCAGCGTGAAGAAGGCCTCGGCCCGCTGGTCGGCTTCCATCGGGCGGATGTCGAGATCCGGACCGTTGCCGAAGAAGAGAAACTCCATCTCCTTCTCCGGCTCGTATCCCTGCGGGTGGAACTTGAAGCCGACGTCGAGCTGGGCGCGCGTGTCGGTCCCGTTCGAATGGACGTGCGTCGACGGGAACAGCAGCAGGGATCCGGCCTTGAGGAGACGGCCGGCGGTCTGGTCGAAGACGTCCGCGTTGCGCCCGACCTCATGCACCGGCCACACCCGCGCATCCTGCGGTTCGCCATCCTCGGTCGCGGAATAGAGCGCCGCATGATGCACGACGAACAGGCCGCCGACGGTGTCGGACCGCACGCCGCGTTGCAGGTCGTTGCGCTCCTTGTACTCGATGGCCGCCACGTAGCGGTCCTCGGACAACCCGGTTTCGGTCTGGCCGAGATTGCCCCACCAGTCCGGCGCATCGCCACTGACTTCGACGGAGGGCGATGACACGACCAGGTCGGGCTCGCCGATCTCCCACTCGTCGACATCGATGAACGGCGGCGGCACGGGCATGTCGGCCGGGTCGCCCTGGGGCGCGCCGGTGTCGGCCCAGCGGGCGATCGTCTCGATCTCGTCGTCGCTCAGCGACCAGTCGTCCTTGAACCGCTGAATGCCGATGTTCTTCTCGATGTACCAGGGCGGCATGACGCCCGCCTTGTCCCGCAGCCCGGTCCGGAGCTTGATGGCGCGCGCCCACGGCCGGACCTCCTCGTACGCGATCAGCGACATCGGCGCGAGCGAGTTCGGCCGATGGCACTTCTGGCAACTGCGCTGCAGGATCGGCGCGATGTCCTTGCTGAACGTCGGTTCCTCGGGAACCGCGCCAGCGAACGCCGCCGGCGGCGCGGCGGCCGCGATGAGCGCGGCAAGGCCGAGCAGGCCAACCATCTTTGCAGTCGTCATCATGCGCATCCTCACTCTCGAGTTCGACGTCGATTCCCGACCGGTCTCAGTATAGCGCGCAATGGCCGCCGCGGTAATCGCCGGCGCTGAGCGCCCGCCTCGACGCCTCGCTCGAGCCCGGCCGTCGACCGGTGATCGTCGAGTTGGAGTTCACTGCTATTCTGAGTCTGACCGTATTTTTCTATTACATACAGGTAAATAAACCTGTAATTTACCTGTATGTACGAACGACATCTCTTGCGCGTGCTCGGATCGACGTCCCGCAGCGTGCTCCTGCTCGGTCCTCGTCAGGTCGGCAAGTCCACGCTCCTTGCCTCGCTGCAGCCGGACCTCACCCTCAACCTGGCGAGCCCGACCACCTTCCGCGATTACGTGAGCCGCCCGGAGCAACTCGAGCAGGAGCTCGATGGCGCGCCGCCGGCCACGACGACGGTGTTCATCGACGAGGTGCAGCGCGTACCGGCGCTACTCGACGCCGTGCAGGTGTACCTTGACCGGCGGCCGCCCCGCTTCCGCTTTCTGCTGTCGGGATCGAGCGCGCGCAAGCTGCGGCGGGGCCAGGCCAACCTGCTGCCGGGACGGCTTCACGTTCACCACCTGCATCCGCTGCTCGCGAGCGAGTTGGGGCAGGATTTCGACCTGCGCCGCGCGCTCGCGCACGGCACGCTGCCCGGCATATACGCGGAGGCTGATGACGCGGCCCGTGCGGCCGACCTGCGCAGCTACGCCGACATCTACCTGCGCGAAGAAGTGCAGGCCGAAGCGCTGGTCCGTAACGTCGGCGGCTTTGCGCGGCTGCTCGATCTCGTGGCTGCGTCGTCCGGACGCATTCTCAATCTGCACGCCCTCTGCAAGGACGCGGCCCTGGGGTACGAGACCGTGCGCCGCTACGTCGAGATCCTGGAGGACACTCTCGTCGCCTTCCGTGTGCCGGCGTGGAGCGGATCCGACCGGACGAGCCTCGTGCGCCACGGCAAGCTGTTCCTGTTCGATCTCGGCGTGCGCAACGCGCTCTTGCGGCGCCCGCTCGACAGGCCGCTCGACGATGAGCGCGGTCTGCTGCTCGAGCATCTCGTCGCATACGAACTGCACCGGCGGCTCGGTGCGCGCTGGCCGGAGGCGGCGCTCTTCCACTACCGGACCCGCCATGGGGCCGAGGTGGACTTCGTGCTGGCGATCGGACGCGAACTGTGGGGCATCGAAGTCAAGGCGAGTCGGATGGCGGATCGGAGCATGCTGCGCGGACTGGTGTCTCTCGCGGCGCGGATCAGTCGTCTCGAGCGGCGGATCCTCGTGTTCCTCGGGCCGCGACGCCAGCAGATCGACGGCGTCGACGTGCTTCCACTCGAGGAGTTCGTTGCCCTGCTGCCACGATGAACGCGCGGGCTCAACGAGTCATGTCCGCTGGAGCAGCGTCAGGCGCCTGCCCGGGCGCGGTGGTCGTTCCGCCGCGCCGGACCGAACACCGGGTCGTGCGCCAACACGGCGATGACCGGTTTCGTGGACGGGACAACGACCGGAAGGCGCGTCGCGCGCGGGGTTGCTCCCTGCGACCGCGGGATTCTACCGTCGAGAGGGAGCCCGCGTCACCGTCTCTTCGAAAGTGGCGGCGCTTCGGCGAGATCGACGGCCAGCCGCCCCTCGAGCTCGTCACATTCCTCGCGCCACTGGTGCTCCGTGAGGATGCCGGCGCGGTAGTCGGCCTCCAGTTCCGCATACTGATGCCGGTGGGCAGCCAGATTCGCCTCGGTCGATGCCGAGACCGGGTGCAGCCGGGACGTGGTCCGCAGCAGCCGCCGGGCACGGATGCGCGCACGTGCAGGTACGGCGACGCTGCCCGGGTGGCGGCCGATCTGGCGGTACAGCACCAGCAGACCGCCGCCGAGCAGCACGAACGGACCAAGCCACAGGGGGTACGTCGCGGGCTGGAAGGGCGGACGATACAGCACGAAGTCTCCGTAGCGGTCGGTGAGAAACGTCCGGATCTCGTCGTCGCTGCGGCCAGCTTCCATCTGTTTCCGCACTTCACGCCGCAGATCGACGGCGAGCTCGGCCCTGGACTCGGCGAGGGTCTCGTTCTGGCAGACGAGACAGCGAACTTCGAGCAGGAACGCGTGCAGCCGCTCGTCCAGGTGCTGCACGCTGACGTCCGGCGCCCCGGCGGCCGACGTGACGGACGCGATCAGGCAGGCGGCCACCAGCGGCGCCGGCCGCGGCCGTGTCATCGCAACCGCTCCACCATCGGCAGGATGGTGTCCTCGATCACGTCCACGGTGAGCGGACCGACCTGCTTGAAGCGCACCACCCCTCGCTTGTCGATCAGGTAGGTTTCGGGCGCTCCGTACACCCCGTAATCGATGCCCGTCCGACCATCGAGGTCGAGAACGCTGAGCACATAGGGATTCCCGAACCGCGCCAGGAACCGCCGCGCATCGTCAGGCTGGTCCTTGTATGCGAGCCCGTAGATCGGCACGACATCGCTGTCAGACAGCGCGGTGAGCAGCGGATGCTCGACCCGACACGAGACGCACCAGGACGCCCACACGTTGAGCAGCCAGACGCGCCCGCGCATATCCTCTGGCGCAAACCGCGCGTCGGGTTCTTCGAGCTGCGGCAGATGAAACTTGGGCGCCGGACGGTCGACGAGCGGCGACGGGAGGTGCCGTGGGTCGAGCCGCAACCCCAGGGTGAGGAACACGGACACGACGGCGAAGACACACAGCGGGATGGCGAGCTTCATGGTTCGCGCGGCGTCGAGGGCAGGAAGGCATAGCGCCGGTCGGTCACCGCCAGCAGTCCGCCGAGCGCCATCAGCAGGGCGCCGGCCCAGATCCAGCTCACGAACGGCTTGTACTGGACGCGGACCCGCCACGCGCCCCCGCCCAGGGGCTCGCCCAGCGACGCGTAGAGGTCGCGGAACGGGCCCGTGTCGATCGCCGTTTCGGTCATGACGCTCTGCGCCACCTCGTAAATCCGCTTCTCCGGCTGCAAGGCACGCAACATGCGGGCGTTCCTCGACACCGCGATGTCTGCCCGCGCCGCGATGTAGTTCGGCCCCGTGACGTCCCGCACTCCCCGGAACGTGAAGTTGTAGCCCGCGAGACCGATGGTGTCGCCGATCTCCATGCGCACATCCCGTTCGCCCTGATAGCCGGTCACGATGGTGATTCCGATGATGGACACCGCAACGCCGACGTGGGCGAGTTGCATGCCGTAGTAGCTCCGCCGGGCAGTCGTCCGCAGACCGCGCCAGCCGCCGGCCGTCGCGAGCGTCTCGCGCAGGCTGACGGCGACGGTCGTGGTGATCCACAGCGCCAGCAGCACGCCGAGACTGACCAGCGGCTTCCACGACCCGACCGCCAGCGGGATGGCGACCGACGCCGCGGCGCTCGTGACGAACGCCCACCGCAGTCGCACCGCGAGGTCGGGCAGGCTGGCCCTGCGCCAGCGGGCGATCGGGCCGAGCCCGAGAAGAAACATGCAGGGGGCCATCACCGCGACGAACACCGTGTTGAAGTAGGGCGGACCGACGGACAGTTTGCCGACTCCCAGCACGTCGACCATCAATGGATACAGCGTGCCCAGCAGCACGGACCCCGTGGCGACGGCGAGCAGGACGTTGTTCGACAGAAGCAGCGTCTCCCGCGAGATCAGGTTGAAGCGGCCACTCACCGGGGCCGGTTCGGCCCGCAGGGCGTAGAGCAGCAGCGAGCCGCCGACCACGATCGACAGGAAGCAGAGCAGGAACACGCCCCGCCGAGGGTCGGTGGCGAAGGCGTGCACCGACGTCAGCACACCCGACCGCACCAGAAATGCCCCCAGCAGACTCAGCGAAAACGTCGCGATCGCCAGCAGGACCGTCCAGCTTCTGAATGCGCCGCGCTTGTCGGTGACCACGAGCGAATGGATGAGCGCCGTACCGAGGAGCCACGGCATGAACGACGCGTTCTCGACCGGGTCCCAGAACCACCACCCGCCCCAGCCCAACTCGTAGTAGGCCCAGAAGCTACCCAGCGCGATACCGCAGGTGAGGAACGTCCAGGCCAGTATCGTCCAGGGGCGTGACCACCGCGCCCAGGCGGCGTCGAGCCGGCGACTCCACAACGCGGCGATGCCGAAGGCAAAGGCCACCGAGAACCCCACGTACCCCATGTACAGCAACGGCGGATGCAACACCATCGCCGGGTCCTGCAACAGGGGATTGAGATCGAGACCGTCGGGCGGTACCGGAGAGAGACGGAGAAAAGGGTTCGACGTGAACAGCAGGAACAGCAGGAACCCGGTGCTGATGGCTCCCATCACGGCCAGGACCCGGGCGACCATGTCGGCCGGAAGCGGACGGGTGAACCAGGTGACCGCGGCGGTCCAGCCTCCGAGCATGAGGGTCCACAGCAGCAACGACCCCTCGTGCGAGCCCCAGGTCGCAGCGAACCGATACGCCACCGGGAGATCCCGCTGCGAGTGCTGGGCCACGTTGCGCACGCTGAAGTCGTTTGTGACGAACGACCACGCGAGGGTCAGGAAGGCAACGACCAGACAGGCGCAGTGAGCCCGCGCGGCGAGGGTGGCCGCCGCCATCCAGGTCGACCGCGCGCGCGTTGCTCCGAGCGCAGCGGCGGCGGTCTGGGCGACGGCCAGTCCGAGGGCCAGCAGGGCGGCGCCGTGTCCGATTTGGGGAACCATGCGCCCTAGTCTCGGAGACTCTGGTCGGCCCGGCGCAGGGTGTCCTGCGCCTCCTCCAGCGACCGCGCGGCTTCCACCGGCATGTAGTTCTCGTCGTGCTTCGCCAGCACCTGCGAGGCATGGAAGACGCCGTCGGGGCCCACCCGGCCTTCGACCACGCCGCCCCGGCCTTCCTTGAACAGATCGGGGAGCAGCCCGGTGTAGACCACCGGAACGCTGTGGGCCATGTCCGTGATCGAGAAGTAGGTGGTCAGGCCGTCATTCCCGCGTCGGAGGCTGCCGCCCTCGACCAGACCACCGATCCGCAAGCTCCGGGTGACCGGCGCTTCGCCGGCGACAACCTGGGTCGGGCTGAAGTAGAACACGAGGTTCTCGCTGAACGCGCCCAGGGCGAGCCAGGCGGCGACGCCCAGGCCGGCGAGGCCGAGAAGGACGACGCCGAGTCTCCGTCGACGCGGCGTCATCGGGTCTCACCCGTGGATCCGCCGGTATCGTGGCGCCCCGCTCTCGACCGCCGGCGCAGCAGCCAGAGCTCGCCGCCGATGGCAATCGCCGTCACGCCGTACGCTCCCCACACATACAGGCCGTACCCGCCCATCGCTCCGAACCCGCTCCCGGTCATGTCGATACCCCCGTGATGGCCTGCAACGGTTCCCGTTCCCTGATCAGACAGCGCAGCCGCGCGAGCACCACTGCCACGGCATACAGCCAGCACGCGGCGAGCATGACCAGCAGCGGGGCCAGCATCGATCCCGCCATGGTGGTGTCCGCGATGAGGCGAATGGTCGCGCCCTGATGCAACGTGCTCCACCACTGGACCGAGAAGTAGATGATCGGCACGTTGACCACCCCCACGACGGCCAGCACGGCGCCGGCCCGGTCGGCGCGTCTCGGATCGTCGATCGCCGACTGCAGGGACAGGAACCCGATGTACAGGAACAGGAGCACGAGCGTCGAGGTGGTGCGGGCGTCCCACACCCACCAGGTGCCCCAGGTCGGCTGCCCCCACAGCCCGCCGGTCACCAGCGCCAGGAAGGTGAAGATTGCTCCGGTCACCGCCAGCGAGGAGGCCATCATCGACGAGACGCGGGCGTTGAGCACCCAGCCAACGGCGGCGTACAGCGCGAGCAGGACGTAGAGCAGCATCCCCATCCAGGCCGCGGGCACATGCACGAACAGCACGCGGTAGGCATCGCCTTGCTGGAAGTCGGTCGGCGCGACGAACAACCCGAGATACAGCCCGATGCCGAAGAGCATCGCGGCCGCGACGGCGCACCAGGGCACCAGCCGCCCGGCGAGCCGGTAGAGATTCCCTGGCGAGGCGTACGTCGCCCAGTGCAGACCACGCATGGTCACTCCATCGAGAGGCGTAGCGCGGCGGCGGCCGCGAAGGGGGCGAAGATCGTCGCAAGGATCAGCAGGGCGCCGAGCAACCGCAGATTCGCCGCGGCGCCGCTGGCCCCCGCGGTCGCCTGCACGGCGCCGGCACCGAAGATGAGCGTCGGGACACACAGCGGCAGCACCAGGAGCGACGTCAGGATGCCGGCGCTCCGCACGCCCAGCGTCAACGCCGCGCCGATGGCGCCGACGAGCAGCACCACCGGAGTACCCAGCAGCAGCGACAGGGTGAGCAGGAGCGGCGCGTCGAGCGACAGGCCGAACTGCAGCCCGACGAGCGGCGCCGCCAGCAGCAGCGGGACGGTGCAGACCAGCCACTGGGCGCAGACCTTGCCGAGCACGACGAGATATGTCGGCTGCGGTGTCAGCAGCATCTGTTCGAGGGTGCCGTCGGCATGGTCCTCCGTGAAGAGCCGTCCGAGCGAGAGCATTGAGGCCAGCAGCGCGGCGACCCACACGACGCCGGGCGCCATCGCGCGCAGGAGGTCCGTCTCCGGGTTGACCCCGAGCGGGACGAGGCTGAGGACCATCAGGAAGAAGAACAGGGTTCCGAGCACGTCCGACCGCCGCCGCCAGGCCAGCGTGACGTCGCGCCATACCAACCACCGGAAGACGGCGACCGGCGACAGCGGTCTCATGCGGCAAGCTCGATGCGACCGGACGCGCTCGCATTTGACGCCACCGCATGATGGGTGGCGACAAGGGCCATGCCGCCGCGGGCCAGGTGTTCGTCGACGAGCGCGGTCGCCACGTCGGCGGCCGAGGCGTCCAGGGCAGCGAGAATCTCGTCCAGCACCCAAAGCGGGCGGCGGCAGGACGCCAGACGGGTCAGCGCGAGCCGCCGCCGCTGCCCCTCCGAGAGCTGCCGGGCGAAGAGGTCGGCCTGCTCGGCCAGACCCACCTGCCGGAGCGCATCGTGCGCTGCGGCCGGGCTGATGGCGGACCCGCTCAGCGCGTGCGTCACCCGGATGTTCTCGAGCGCCGTGAGACCGGCCGCCACCGCCGCGCGATGACCGATGTAGGTGACCGAGGACCGAAAGGCATACGGGACGACGCCGATCGGGTCGCCGTTCCAGTGAATGACGCCGCGCGCCGGCGGCAGCAGCCCGCACACGGTTCTGAGCAGAGTGCTCTTCCCGCTGCCGTTCGGTCCCCGAACCTCGATGCACGCCCCGGGGCGTAGCGAGAAGCTGACGCCGCTGAACAGGCAGCGCCGGCCGCGACGACATTCGAGATCGGTCGCGTCGAGCATCACGTATGCGCCCTGTCCGGACCGACCTGACGGGCGGAATACAGTACTGGATAGAACTGGGTGAAGACCTGGTCCGTCCCGGCCTCCTCCCGGTGACACGCATGGCAGCCGCGTGCGACGGGCAACGCCGCAGCCTGACCGCGCAGCGCTCCATCAGCCATCGAGAAGTCGAAGAACCCCCAGCCCCCGTCGAACCGGGTGTCGTCCTTCACCGAGGCGAGCAGCACGGCGCCGGCGTGCGGTCCTTCCGCAGTCTCCAGAGCAGGGGTTCCGGCCTCCCACACCATGATGGTGCCCTCGGCGAATGCGCCGCTGGTCAGGAACTCGCGATAGCCGGCCGGGTCGATGTACACGCGTGACGCCGGCGCGCCGGTGTCGCCGCCCGGACGAGACGCCTGGCTGACGAGCACCCAGCCGCGATAACCAGCGGGCAATCGCAGCAGCTCGCCGGCATCGAACACGGCCGCGGACGGCCTGGTCTCTGGCGCCGCCTGACCCAGTTGCGTCAGGACCGCCACCGATACCAGGGCGAGCAGGGCAAACGTGGCGAACGCGTACGAACGCCGCCGGAACCCGAGGACGACTGCGCGCTCGAGTCGAAGCGTCCAGCCCGCGCCGTCGCGGGCGTCGTCGATACTCGTCATGACCCCACGACGCATGCGCGCGCACTCGTCAGCACTGACCGTGTCCCGGCGAAGCGACTTCAGCAGCGCCTGGCTGCGCCGAAGCTGTTCGTAGAACCGCCCGCAGTCGTCGCAGATCTCCAGATGCCGCGCCATGGCGACCGCGGCGTCGCCGGAGAGGTCCCCTTCCAGGTGCAGCGCCAGCGTCTCCCGTGTCTGCCCGCAGCTCACGATTGGCCACCCATCATGGCCTCGACGGCGGCCTTCAGTTTCAGGCGCCCCCGGCTGACCTGGGTGCGCACCGTGGTCTCGGAGGACCGCAGGATTGACGCGACCTCGGCGGTCGAGTACCCCTCGACGTCGCGAAGGACGATCGCCAGACGCTCCTTCTCGGGCAGTCCGGCCAGGGCCCGCTGCAGGACCCGCCGTTCCTGCTTTCGCAGCAACCCCGCGTGCAGGTCGGCGCTGTCGTCGATGATCTCGGGATGGTCGGTTGCGGCGAAGGTGTCGCGCAGCCGTTGCCGCTTTCGGACGGTGTCGCGGCACACGTTCACGGCAATGCGCATCAGCCAGGGCTCGACCGGCTTCTCCAGGTCCAGACGGTGGAGGTACTTGAACGCGCGAAGAAAAACCTCCTGCGCCGCGTCCTGCGCATCGTCGCGGGTGCCGAGCAGCCGGGTCGCCATGCCCATGACGCGGGTCTCGTAGCGCATGACGATCTGTTCGAAGGCGCCGGAGTCTCCCCCCAACGTCAACCGGACCAGCCGCGCGACCTCCGCCTCGTCGGGCGATACCGCCTCGGACACGAGGCGTGACATTGCCAGCGCCCCGTCGACCCGCAACACCCCGTCCGGTCTCAGTGCCATGAATCCGTGTCTCGTACCAGGTAATACTCGCCGGATCCCCGGATCGTTGAGACGCCATGATGCCGGGCCGGTTTCCGGCAGTCGAGCTGGTGTGTCAGCCGGCGGCGATGGCCGGACGCTGTTCGTGAAGGACGGAGTTGCCGGACGGGGTGGCCGGGAGCCGATTCCGCTATTGCGTCCCCGCCTCTGCCGCTCGGGTCGAGCGCAGCGAGAGCTCGGCCGCGTAGTTCCCCTCGTGGCAGGCATACTCGTAGATGACGCCGGTGCCGGGGCTCGGCCGCAAGAAGATGCGTGCGGTCCAGGGTGAACGTGTACACCCGGCCGACCCGTCTCCCGGTATTGCGTCGCGCCGCATCCATGGCCGGAGCTTGCGTCCAGACCGCAGCGGCGCGGCAACGGCGCCATGGGCACGGGGACCCATGCTCCAGGGGACTGCCCTGGCAGCCCCTCGCGCTCACGGCGCGCAGGGACGACGGCGGTGCCAGTGGACGAAATACGTCCATGACATGGTTGATATTCGGCCATTCAACGGTTAATGTTGACACCGGATGCTTGATCGACATGCGACGCGACCCCTACTGGTCGGGCTGCGCGACACACCGGTCGTCTACCTGCAGGGCGCTCGTCAGACCGGCAAGAGCACGCTCGTGCGCGCCGTTGCCCGACTGCAACATCCGGCGTCCTACCTGACGCTTGACACGGCGGCTGTCCTTGCCGCGGCGGTACACGACCCCGAGGGTTTCGTCGCAGCGCTGGATCGGCCGGTGGTTATCGACGAAGCGCAACGAGCGCCCGGGCTGGCGCTGGCGATCAAGGCCGCGGTCGATGCCGACCGCCGCCCCGGGCAGTTCCTGCTGACCGGTTCGGCAAGCGTCATGTCCATTCCAAAGATGTCCGACTCGCTCGCGGGGCGCATGGAGCTGCACACGCTCTGGCCGTTTTCACAGGGAGAGCTGTCCGGCACTCGGGAAACGTTCGTCGACCGGCTGTTCGCCGCGAAACGTGCAACGCTCGAAACCGAGCCCGAGACGGACAGCTCCCTGCTCGATCGGATCTGCAAGGGAGGCTATCCCGAGATTCACGCACGGCGGAACGACGCCCGCCGGCAGGCGTGGTTCGATTCCTACATCGACGCCATTCTGCAGCGTGACGTCCGCGACCTGGCGAACATCGAACGGCTGTCCGAAATCCCGCGGCTGCTCGCGTTGCTGGCGTCGCGGGCCGGCCAGCTGGTCAATGTCGCGGATCTGGCCAGGACGCTCGCGATTCCGGCAACGACCCTGAAACGCTACATGGCGTTGATGGAGATGACGTTTCTCGTGCGGCTTCTTCCGGCCTGGTTCTCCAATGTCGGGAAGCGACTGGCGAAGGCGCCAAAGCTGCTGCTTGTCGACACCGGTTTGCTGACGCACCTGATCGAGGTCAATGCGGACAGGCTTCGGCGCGATCGAACACTGCTCGGGCACGTGCTCGAGAATTTCGTGGCGATGGAGCTGGTCAAGCAGATCGGGTGGTCTGAACACCGGTGCAAGCTGTTTCACTTTCGCACCGAGACCGGCGCCGAAGTCGATCTGGTGCTGGAAGACCGGGCCGGCCGCCTCGTCGGAATAGACGTGAAGTGCGCCGCCTCATTGCAGAAGCGCGACTTCCGAGGCCTCGAAGCCCTGGCGGAACTGTCGGGCCGGCGGTTCGTCAGGGGCGCCATTCTCTACACCGGCGCGACGGTGTTTCCGTTCGGACGGGATCTTCACGCGCTTCCCATCTCCCAACTCTGGGCCTGAGTGCTCTCACGGGGCGGATTCGGACCGAGGCAGTGTTGCCGGAACTGCGCCTCGTATTCGGCGCTGGCGCTCGCCGCCAAACCACCCGGCGGCAAGAGGGCGCCGCTGCGCCGACGGGCCTGGATCAGCGTCCGATCTGATCGCGGATACTCGCGACCGCCGCGTCGACCGTCCCGGCGATGAGCCGCTTCCTATTCCTGCCCCGCCTCTGCCGCTCGGGTCGAGCGCAGCGAGAGCTCGGCCGCGTAGTTCCCCTCGTGGCAGGCATACTCGTAGATGACGCCGGTGCCGGGGCTCGGCCGCAAGAAGATGCGTGCCGTCCAGGGTCGCGTCCAGGTGGACGGGTCGTCCACCGTGTATTCGTACTGCAGCAGCTCGGGCCCGGCGCGGCTGAAGCGCTCGGTCACCCGCGCGCCGGGCGTCGAACCCTCCACGCCGCGTGACAGGTTCGTGGTTACCGCGACCAGGGTGTCTCCCTCCCAGTGTCCGCGCGAGCTGCCCATCACGCTCGGCGCTCCGACCTGGCCGGGCGCTGCGTCACCGATCGGAATCAACCGCGTTTCGTGATGCATCTCCAGCCGAATGGCGACGTAGTCGGGAGTCTGGAAGATCTGGTAGTTGCTGTTGTAGCCACGCCCGCTCAGCAGGGGCCGGCCGCCTCGACAGCGGACACCGGGGTCCAGACGGTCCAGCTCTTGAGAGACCGTTTCCGGTCCATCGGGCGGTCCCGCGCGCCGGGCCGCCTGTTGCCGCCGCGCCCGCTCCTCCGCCTCGGCGCTCCGCGCCGGCAAACGCCCGTCCGGAGGATCGACGATCAGGGACGTGCGGTTGTCCAACCAGCGGTTGCCCAGCCACTGCTGGCCGTAGCTGTAGAACGGATAGGGCGCGGCCGGCGGCTGACCGTCCAGCGAGGCCAGCGCCTTGAGAAACAGGTCGTCGCCGAAGACCGCGTCGTCCGCGTCGCCGAGGACGCCCGCCGCGTGCACCTGCAGTGCCGCCACTTCCTCGTCGGTGAGCGTGGCCCGGTCACCCAGCGCTGCCGGGCGCTGAAGCGGCGTTGCCGTGTCATTGGCCCAGATGCCCTGAAGATCGGGCCGGCCATCAGGCAGGCGCGGCACCTGCCAGCCGTCCGGCGCCTCGGTCGAGATGACGGTGACGGACTGCGGGTGCTGCGCCGACGCGGGCACACCCGCCAGGACTGCGACCATCGTTCCGAACGCCGCGATGCAGGGCCTGTTCATTGCGTGACTCCTTCGTCCAACCTGCTGTACGCCGGGCGGGCGGTGCGTGGCCTGTTCATTGCGTGGCTGCTTCATCGAATCTGCTGAACGCCGGGCAGGCGTGCATGGAACCTCCATCCAGCCGCGCGGTCTCGGTGCGATACGGGCCGTTCACCACGGGTTGCTACCGGACTGGCAGCCCGTCCAGGGTGAACGTGTACACCCGGCCGACCCGTCTCCCGGCGGCGATGGAGACGTACTGCACGCCGTCGAGTTCATAGGTCACCGGCGTTGCCGTCCCTTGCCCGACCGTGGCCGACCAGAGCTCCGCTCCCGTGCGGGCGTCGTGGGCGATGAGCCGATCTCCGGACCCCCTGAACACCAGGTTGCCGGCGGTCGACATCGTCCCGCCATGCGCTCCATCGGACACCACGCGCCACGCCTCGGTGTTGGTGATCGGGTTGACCGCCAGCAACATCGTGCGGGGACCGGTCAGCTCCGGCCGCTCGGGTCGTTCGGTATTCCTTCCGCGGGCCAACCCGGTGTTCCAGACGCCCTGGCGATACTCGAAGTCGTCGGCCATCTGGTAGAAGGAGGCGCTGTTCTGCGCGGGCAGATAGATCAGGCCGGTGCCGGGGTTCCAGGACATCGGCGGCCAGTTGTGCGCGCCGCCGGGACCGGGTGACAGGTAGACCCCTTGTCCGGTTCGTCCATACCGCGCCTCGGGAGTCTCGATCGGCCGGCCGGTGTCGACATCGACGCCGATCGCCCAGGTCACGTCGTCGGCGAAGGCCGACGCCGAGATCAGATCGCCCGTCAGGCGGTCGACCACGTAGAAGAAGCCGTTCTTGGGGGCCTGGATGATGACCTTGCGCTCGCGCCCCGCAATTGTCAGGTCGAGCAGCATGAGCGGCTGGGTCGCGGTGTAGTCCCAGTCGTCGCCCGGCGTGGTCTGGTAGTGCCACACCGGTTCGCCGGTGTCGGGATTGAGGGCGAGGATCGACGAGAGGTAGAGATTGTCTCCGCCGCCCGGGCTGCGGATGTCCCGGTTCCAGGGCGAGCCGTTCCCGGTGCCCACGTACAGCAGGTCGGCCTCCGGGTCGTAGGCCATGCCATCCCACACGGTGCCGCCGCCACCGACGATCCACCACTCGCCGGTCCACGTCTCGGCCGCTCGCCGCATCGCGTCGTTCTCGAAGCCGTCGGCCGGGTTGCCGGGCACCGTATAGGACCGCCAGACCTGGTCGCCGGTCTCGGCGTCATAGGCCGTGACGTAGCCGCGCACGCCATACTCCGCCCCGCCGTTCCCGATGATGACGTTGCCCTTCACGACCCGCGGCGCGCCCGTCACGCTGTAGTCCGCGCCGCGCGGCGTCGTCTGCACGGTCCAAGCCACCAGCCCCGTCTCACGGTCGAGCGCGACCAGCCGCCCGTCCAGCAGTCCGGCGAATACCTTGTCCCCGTAGAGCGCCAGGCCCCGGTTCACGTCACCACAGCAGATGCTGGGCCCGCCCTCCCGCTCATCCGGGATGCCGGGGTCCCACTGCCAGCGTCTCTCTCCGGTGCGGGCGTCGAGGGCGAAGACGAAACTCTTGGGCCCGCTGGCATACATCACCCCGTCGGACACCACGGGCGTCGTCTCGAGTCTGGCTCCGGTCTTCGGGATGATCCAGCTCCACGCCAATCCCAACCGCTCGACGTTGTCGGCGTCGATCTGGTCGAGCGGACTGTAGCGGGTCTCCGCGTAGTTCCGGCCGGTGGTCAACCACTCGGCAGGCGCCGCGGCCCGCAGCGCGTCCTCGGACACGCCGTCATCCTGTTGCGCGGCGAGGACCCAGGTCCCCGGTACGGCGAGCAGGGCGATCACGAGGTGAGCGCGAATCGCGCGAGGGAATCGAACCGGCATCGGACAGCTCCTCTTCACAACCACAGAACCTCGTCGTTGGACGCACACACGTTCGGTACTCCGATCAACGGTGCGATGAGTCGGGACTCGGTAGCATTATGCAACGGTTCGACCGGTTTCTCCGTCCTGTTCCCGTTGACATACCCGACTTCCGGGGCGCAGCATCACTCTCAGTACCGAGCCAGGAGGCAACACCGATGATGAACCGGCGCCAGTTCGTCCATGCGGCCGCGGCCGGGGCCGCAACGCTTGCTCGCGGATCACACGCGTTCCAGGACGAGTATGACCTGCTCATCAGGGGCGGGCGCATCGTCGACCCGTCGCTGCGGGTGGACGCCGTGGGGGATGTGGGTATCGCCGGCGGTCTGATCGCGGCGGTCGGCGCCAGCCTCGAGGGCGATGCGGCCGAGGTCATCGACGCCACCGGCAAGCTCGTGGTCCCGGGTCTGCTCGACGTGCACACGCACTACGCGCGCGATACGAACGGCCCGGCCATCTGCTTGTCCGACGGGGTGACCGGCTGGGTCGATGCCGGGTCCGAGGGCGCCGATCAGATTGACGAGATGGTGGCGATCGCCCGGGCGGCGCCCCAGCCGGCCCGCCTGCTGATCAACATCGGGCGCGCCGGAATCCTCCCCGAGGGCGACACGAGCAACCTGAGCCTGGCCGACGTTGACGCCGCGAAGGCGGCCATCGCCCGCTACCGGGACTACGTAATCGGGGTCAAGGCGAGGTTGACCGAAGGGGTCGCCGCCGACGACGTCGAGGTGCTGCGCCGCGCGCAGGAGGTGGCCAGCGCGTTCGACCTGCCCGTGATGATCCACATGGGACAGACGGCCACGCCGATGTCCACGTTGCTCGCGCAGCTCAAGCCGGGCGACATCGTCACCCACATGTTCGCGCCCCCGCCGAACAGCATCGTGGACGACAACGGGCGGATATGGCCGGGGGTGCTGGCGGCGCGGCGTCGCGGTGTCTGGTTCGACGTGGCCAACGGCCGCACCGGGCACCTGCTCTGGGAGACGTTCGACGCGATCATGGAGGCCGGCTTCTGGCCCGACACCATCTCCACCGACGGCAACACGACCAGCCGCGAGGCGGCCAGCGTGATCGACTTTCCCAACGTGATGTCGAAGTTCCTGAACTTCGGGATGACGCTTGAGCAGGTGATCGCGTGCGCGACCGTGAACGCCTCACGCATCTATCCGTTCTTCCGCGACCGCGGCACGCTCAACGTGGGCGCCCCGGCCGACGTCGCGGTGCTCGAGTTGCGCGAGGGCGAGTTCGAGTTCGTCGACAACTATGGCAACGTCCGGACCGGGCGCCGGCGCTTGTTCCCGAGCGAGACGGTCATCGGCGGCCGGCGGGCGCCGCGGGTGTAGCAACCCGTGGCACGAACCCCGCCGCATGCGGCTGACGAACAGGGCAACCACAAGGGTTGCCCCTACAGGTATGCCCCCGCGGAATTCTTCGGCTTCACGCTGCATCCGGCTGATGTGCATTGTTCCGGCTGACGAACAGGGCAACCGCAAGGGTTGCCCCTACGCCACAGGGCAACCACAAGGGTTGCCCCTACGACGAACAGGGCAACCACAAGGGTTGCCCCTACTCGCCTTGTACTGGCCGGGCGCGGCATTATTACGACCAGTTCTCGGTGCGACGCGGGGTTTCACGACGGGCTGCTAGTGGCTCATCGCGTAGACGATCGCGTTGACCGTGATCTCGATGGCGTAGGTCGAATAACGTAGCGGATAGTACGGGTGCTCGGCCCACTCCCAGGCGTCGCCGATGTCCGTATTCCAGTTGATCATGACCATCAGGCGGCCCTGCTCGTCGAAGATGCCGCGGACGTGCGGCGTGATGCCGTCCCGCTGCCAGGTCGGCCCGCCCTGGGCGTTGTACAGGTTCGGCACCTGCACGATCTCGTCGATGTTGTAGAAGGTCGTGAACACCGGATGGTCGAGCGGGATCTCGACGATTGGGTACTCGGGCAGCACCCGCCGGATCTCCGCCTCGAAGTTCGCCCACTCGGCCGAGCCCCAGAAGTCGTCGAGCATCAGGAACCCGCCGGCCAGCAGATAGTCGCGCAGTCCCTTCACCTCGGGCTCGGTCATGTACATGTAGCCGACCTCGAGCGCGTAGAGGAACGGGAACCGCCGGATGTCGGGGTCGTCGAGGCGGACGGCATTCTCCCGCTCGTAGGCATCGAGGTCGACAAGCCGGTCGATGATGGTCAGGAACTGCCGGTCGGCCTTCGGGAAGTCGGTGGCCCATGACCCGCCGCGCCATCCGCGCCCGCCGCTGTAGATGGCCCGCGTGAAGAAGAACTCGCGGGCGTCGGCGCTGGGAGTCGTCAAGGTCGGCCTGACGTCTTCCCGCCGGAACACCGACCGATCCTGCGGCGCGGCCGCTTCGACCCGCGCCGCCGGTGTCACGGGCGCGGCCGTCCACGCGCCGCCCACACCCGCGATGACCGCCGGGAATACCAGCGCCACCCACACGGCGCTGACGCGCGGCCGCGCAATTCCCATTTCTCTGCCGGTTGTCGGGCGGGGCATGCCGTCTGGCTTCGTTGCGTGTTCAGCGGGCCCACCTGCCCACCCACTGCAACAACGTCCCTTCGATCGACTCCGCCACTCCTGGTACGAACAGGACGGTGAGGACGGTGAGGACCACGACGATCGCGATGCCGACGATCCAGGTGGGCGTTTTCACCGTGACCCTCCGGTCGTGCCCGATTCGCGGGGAGCCAGCTCGAAGAGCCAGCGGGCGCCGGACTCGATGGCGGCGGGGTTGCCGGAACCATACTTGCGGCCCAGTTCGGCGCTGACACCCTCCACGACGTCCGTCTCTGACCTGATGCGCACGAGCGTGCGCTCGTAGCGCTTGCCCTGGATGCGTATCACGGCCCGACCATCCCGCTCCGCCTGCGCCGGCCACCGTTTCCACAACCGGCCGACGGTGCTGCTCATGTAGCCGGACACCACGTAGGGCTTGCCGTCATGGTCGGCGATCCAGACCACTCGGGACCGCGGTGGGTCGACGAGCTGCAACTCGATGGTCCTGATGTCGCGCACGAAGCTCCAGTCCGGCTCCGGACCGGTGACGAGCTCGCCGGCCACGAGCGGCCCGCCGCCAAAGAACGCCGACGGTCCGTCGGCGCTCCCCGAGGTGAGGGCCAGAGTGCCGATCGCGACGACCGGGACGAGGATCAGAACGCCGACGACCATCAGCACTCTGCGAACCAGGGTCGACTTGAGAAGGTCTTTCATCACCCAGCGCCACCTTTTTGTCGTTGAAGGACCGAACGGCTCAAGCGTATCTGCGGATTCCCAGGAGTGTCAAACGGTCTCGACTTCTCCGCTGTCAGAGGAATGTCCGCTGCAGCGACTGGATGAACGCGATGCCGGGCACGTTCTTGCGACTCAGCCGATCGTCGTTCGTGATGAACAGATCCGTGCCGGCCGCCGCCGCGCACGCCAGTTGTATCGCGTCGGGCGCCCGGATCGATCGATCTCTGCGGATCGCGGCGAAACGGGGCGCGGCGCGCGCATCGAAAGGCAGCACGGTAACGCTCGCTTCCATCGCCCGCAGGTAGCGGTCCCGCAGTGCGTCGTCGCCCATTTCGACCGGCTTGACGAGCAGTTCCCCGAGCGTCAGCGCCGACGCCAGCAGTTCGTCGTTACGTTCGATCATCCGCCGCCGGAGTGCCACGACCGACTCGGCGCGCGCGCCCTTTCCCTCTATCAGGTACACAAACAGGTTGGTATCCCAGAACACACGGCTCACGACCAGCCCTCCCGCAGCCGCCGGACATAGGCGTCGGCCTCTTCGTCGGCCCAAAGCGTCTTGCCCAGTCCGTGCATCGAGAGGATGGGGTCGGTCGGCGTGCCGGGGGCGTCACCGACGTACACCGTGCGGTACCAGTCGATCAGCGGGCGGTACGCGGGCGGGAGCTGGTCCTTCCGCGGAACGTCGTTGCCCCGGCGATCCGGGTGGTGCTGATCGCCGGGTCTGAAGAGGCGCCGGCGCCCGCGCGCGGTCTCGAACAGCAGGCAGCGCCGCCCCGGATTCGGCCGCTTGTTGGCGACCGCGTGATAGGAGACGTGCATCTTGACTCCCGGGCGTAGCGATCCCGGACCTGCAAGCCGTTCTGCCCGCCCGATGATCTCCGCCACCGTGAAATCCTGCCGATCGGGATGCTCGCGGTGCAACAGCGCCGTGGCGATCCAGGCTTCGTCCGCGACGCGCAGCGTGTCGTTCATGGCCATGTCCTGCTCGCCCTCTCTCGGTTGTCGGTCGATTGCCGGCGACAGTATATCAAAATATCAATGGAATTTATGATTATTCAGATCCGCGGACACTCTCGCCCAAACATACTGTCAACTCTGCTGGGCCGCCGGAAGAAGCCTGAGGCGTAGGCCGCGCATGCGCATGGCGCAACAGCGGTCCCGGCGCCGCGGGATCTGGATGGGAACAAATGCGGGCGGCGAAGTCGGCGAGCGTCAGCCGTGTCAGCACGTACGCCCCAAGTTCGACAACGACCGTCAGGATGGCGACCGTCGCGACTGATCGGAAGATCACGAACTGGATCCCGACCGCGATTCCGACGACGACAGCGAGAATCAGTTCGAAAACCAGCGTCAGGGAGGTTCGGTCCGGCGGCGTCTGCCTGCCGAACGGGACCCCGGCGATCAGCCTCAGGCCCACTCCCAGATACAGGGTTTCGCTACGCAACCACCACGGCATCCCGCGGCATGACGCCGAGAAGCGGCGTGTACCGGGCTGGATGAACCGCGCGATCCAAACCGCAACGGAGCAACCCGTGGCGCAAGACTCCGGACACGATGGGACAGCCCGCGGGTCGCAGCACACGGCTCAGTCCGGCTGTGCACCGTGACCGGGCGGGAAAGCTCCAATATCATCTATCGTCGGATGTACGGAGAGTGGATTGCAGTATGGGTCGGTTTGAGAACGAATCCCGAGAGTACCTGACACGCCAGCAGCGAAACCTGCTGCTGGCCGAACCGATCGCACGGCTGTCGCTCGATCGCCGCGTGATTTTCCGGGACGACCCCGCGATCGCCGATCGTCTCGACTTCCAGTACCTTGCGCTGAGCGCGATTGATTTCGTCATGGAGCGCTCGGCGATCGAATCGGGCGCACCGCCGGCCGGGATCGTGGACCATGTCGCCGGCGAGGCGACGCGCATCATGCCGACCCTCACGGAGGAACAAAGCCGCAAGGTTGGTCAGGTAATCCTCGATCATCTCGCCAATGCCCGCGAAGGCCACAAGGCGTTCCGCGCCGAGTACTACGACAGGGAACGAGGCGACTTTTCGTTTTACGACTTCCGGCTGCTCATCCTCTTCACCGCCTCCGACCAGTCGGTCAGGTTCAAGTTGGGCGGAGGCGCCCAAACCCTGACGCTCGCCATGCTCGACATTGCTCCCGAGTTCGCCCAGGAGGCCGAGGCGATCATGATTCGCAAAGCGGTCGAACGCGGCCACTTCCGGGACGCGCACACGCTCGCCCAGCGTTCGCGCATGCGCTCCATCCACTACCAGCAGTTCATCGACGACCGGCTGTTCCAGGCTCGCCGCGCCGCCGATCGCATCGTCTGGAGCGAGGACGTCCTGCCCGAGCTCGACGATGCCCGCACGCACCTGCGCGACCGGCGGAAACATGAAGCGGCGATCATCGATTCCATCCGGGAGCACATCCCGCACGCGCGCGACGACACCCGGGACCATCTCGTCGACATCATGAGAACGATGGAGGATTGCCACGAGCGCCACGCCGCCCTGTTCGGCCGCGTCATGACCGCCTCGGAGGAGTTTCGCCGATTGCAGGTACATGCGTTCCAGGCACGTCACAAACAGAACGTGCCCGATCTCGAGGATCGCATTCTGGTCCCGCTGCTCGCCGCGCCGATGAGCGTGACCTCCGGTATGAGCGACGAGATCGGTATCGTCTTCGCTGCCCCTTCCCCGCCGCGCCTGTACGATTTGGCGTTGCTCTTCGCGAGCTGCACGCGCCCGAGATTCCGCCGCGACCCCGCCGTCGCGGACGACGCGGGCGATCTCGTGCGGCTTCAACGGGTGCCTCCGGAGTTCGACGCCAGCGAGATCCGGGCAGCACAGGATTGGCTGATCCGGGCGATCGCAGCCCGCACGCGTCTGGACATGAAATCGGCGATCCGGGAGGCCGAAGATCAGGGACTCGCGGAGTCCACCCTGCGTTGCGTGCTGTTTCTGATGCTGCGGTCGTGGTGTCCGGAGGATGATCCGCTGGGCGTCATCGCCTCGATCGACGGAGTAATCGCCCACGAACGCGCCGCGGGCGATAACCTCATGCTCGCGAAGGACGCCTTGCGATGGCGGACTTGAGGCACCTGAGCACGGCCCAGAAGGCAGTTCTCCTCCTCAAAAAGGGTCTGTTGCCGCGGGCTTCGGCGCTGCGCGGCGACGCCGACTATCAACAGTTGCTGGCGCTGTGGAGGGCCGACCCGGAATTCCGGACACTCGTGCACGACATCGCTCCGATGCTCGATCTCAGGGTGATCGATGTGCTCGACCACGCGATCGTCCTCGCACCACTCGGCACCGACAGCGTGTTTGCCGCCACGCTTACGGATGTGCGTCGGGGGCTCGGCGATATGTCGCGCGGCACCCTCGCGCTCATCCATATCGCCATAGCCGCGACCTTTTTTCCCACCGCTACGGTCCTGACCGGCGCGCAAGCCGACAACGCCGATGTGTCCGCCTCGCCGGCGCGCGTTGCGGCTCTTCTTCGCGAGCACTGTCAGCGTCTGGAGGCACAAGCAAGTGATGATCCGGACTTGGAAGAGGCCGGGCTCGTGGAAGCCTGGCGCGAGCTCGCTCGCATGCCGGACACTACTCCCGACGGCAGCCAGCGCGCAGCGATGAGCTCGCTCGCCGGCATGGTCAAGCTCGTTCTCAACCAGTTGTACGACCACGGGATGGTGCGGACCCTCGAGACAGCGGAAGGCGAGGTCTACATGGCGACGCCGCGCTATCGGCTACAGGTGCGCGAGCTCGCGGCCAACGAGCTGTTTGAACGTTGCTCCGCCGTTCTGCCTGGATTCCTCGACTCCGGGGGTCGGTAAATGCGGTACCTCACGCGGATCCATCTTTCCGACTGCGGCTGGCATGAGGCGTACTACCCGGGCACCACGATAGATCTTCGCGATCCCCGGACCGGACAGCCCAAGCACACCGTGTTCAGCCTGGAGAACACCGGTGGCAAGACCTCTTTTCTGTCGCTCGTGTTGAGCTGCTTCGACACCCACGAGAAGCGGTTCCTGAAGACGCTGATCCGTCCGAACCAGAGATTCGGCGACTACTTCGGAAGCGTACCCGCGTTCATCGTGGTCGAGTGGGATCTCTCCGGCGGTCAGGGGAGCTTCCTGGAACCGGAGCGCCTCGTCACCGGTCAGGTCGTCGTGCCGCGCGGCGAGGGCCGGCAGCGGGAACTCGAACGGCGCTTTTTCACGTTTCGAACCGCGCCGGGCGTCGCGTTCGACGGCATCCCCGCGCCCGGTCTCGAGGGTTTCGAAGAGTACGGCCGGTTGAATGGCCATGGCGATGTGCAGCGTTGGCTCCATGAGATGCGGTCCAGCCACCCCGGAAATTTCCAGGACTTCGTCAGACACAAGGATTGGAAGCGCAAGCTCGCCGAAGAGAAGATTGACACCGAGCTGATCGCCGCCCAGGTCGATTTCAACCGCAGCGAGGGCGGTATCGAGGATTTCCTGAATTTCCGGAACGAGTCGCAGTTCGTGCGCAAGTTCCTCTCGATGACCGTGCCCGTCTCGGAGGCCGGCGCGGTGCGCACGGTTCTCGCCGAGCATGTCGGCAGACTCTCGGATCTGCCTCAGCTCGAACGGCGCCGAGATGCGCTGCGCCATCTCGAGGAACGGTTCGCCCCATTCGTCGAGATCGCCGGCGCGCTGCAATCGGCAGACCACGAGGTCGCACGCCGGGTCCGCCACACCTCGAACCTCAAGGCGGCTCTGGCCGAGCATGGCAAGGACGCGTCGCAGCGGGCCCGCAAGCTTGCCGAGCAGGCGTCCGGGCACGAGACCGCCGCCAGGGAGGCTGCGGCAAAGTGCCGAGAGGCTCGGGTTCTGCACGCCTCTGCGCTGGTCGAGGTGGTGCGTCGCAAGCATGAGGAGGCCAAGGCTCTGGCCGAGACGTGCGAGCGGGAGCTTGACAAGGCGCATAGACGAAAGGGCCTCCTCGCGGGCGCGATGGCGCTGCGAGAAATCCTTGACGACCGCGCACGAAGCGACGCGCTCCGGCGCGCGATCGACGCGCAACACGCCGACCTCCAGCCGCGGCGCGACGAACTATACACAGTCGGCGCCGAACTTGAGGCCTCTCTCGGTCAACGCGCCGAGGATCTGCGAGAACGTCAGCGTGCCCGAACGGCCGAGGCCGGGGAGCTGAGGTCGGCGGCCCGCGACGCAGACAGGGTGAGAGCGGCCGCCGATGAGAGCGGCCGCACAAACCGGCAGGCGGCGAGCCGGATCGAGGGAGACATCGAGCACGCGCACAATTTCCGTATCGGCTTGGAGCGCGAGCATGTCCTCGATCCCGACGAGAGCGCCGAGGCGGCATCGCAACGGCATGCGGAAGCCGCGCGATCCGCTGCGGACGAGGCCCATGAGCTCCGCCGCCAAGCGGATGCGAAGGACCATAAGGCGAAGGAACGCCTGCAAATCCAAGCTGAACTGAATGCCGAGCGCTCCGGTCTCGAAGTCGAAATCAAGTCCGCGCGAGAACGGGTCCAGGAAGGCGAGGCGAAACGCCGGGCTCTTGCCTTTCATTCAACCATCCTCAAGCTGACCGGCGAGAGCGAGGTCGACCCGGATGCGGACGGCGTTGCCCGTGTGCTGCGGCAAGCCAGGAGCAAGAGCGTCGACGCGCTGCGCGATACCGAGCGGCGGCAAGAGGTGTTCGAGGCGGACCGCGAGTCCCTGGAAGCCACCGGTCTCGCTTCCATCGACAGGGATGTCCGGGCCGTCGCCGACCGGCTGCGGGAATCCGGCATCCGGGACGCCCAGCCCTATGCCGCCTACCTGTCCGAGATTCTCCGGTCGCCAGGGGAGGTCCGCCGGTTTGCCGAGCTCGAGCCCGCCCGCTTCGTGGGTGTCGCCGTGCCCAATCGGGACTCCTTGAACCGCGCACGTGAAGTACTGCAGCCCCTCCCGTCCCTGAGCAGACCGGTGGTCGTTGCCATTGCCGGCGACATCGCCGGGGATGCGCCGGGCGACCGGTTCGTCCTGCCTGTCGACGAGGCCGCCGCCTACGACCGTGCCGCCGCTCGAGAGCTGCAACGCCGAATCGAAGATTCCCTGGCCGAGATCGCCGAATCGATCCGCGCGGAGCAGGATCGCATCGAACATCTGGAGTCCACGCTTCGAGACCTCGACGCGTGGCGGGAACGATTCGGGAGCGGCCGTCTCGAAGAGGCGCGGCGCGGCATCGAGCAGAAAGAAGCGCGGGTGCTGGAGATTGAAGGCGAAATTGAAGCTCTATCGGAGCGGGTCGCAGCCGATGAGCGCGGCGCCCGTGCGTGCCGCGAGCGGGCGGGCGAGACCGAAGGGCAGACCCACGCATGCGCGGAACATGAGCGGCGGGCTCGTGAGCACCACAAGAACTGGGAAGCGCGGATCGAGGACTGGCACGTGGCGCGGCTTCGCCACGAGCACGCGGCTCGAGCCTCCGAGCAGCGCGCAAAGGAGAAGGAAGCGGAGCGGGTTGCGCTCAACCAGGAGGCTCGCGATCGGGAGGGACAGGCGACGGGAGCGGGGGAGCAGGCCGCGAGCTTGGAACGCGAGGCGAGGGAGATCGCCTATACGACGTCCGGCGGGCGGGCTCGTGACAATCTGGATGCATTGCGCCGCGACTACCGGCAGTGCCTGGACACGCTGTCGAGCCTGGAGGGAAGACAAGTCGATCATCTGCACGGCCAAAAGACCGAGATCGACCGGACGCTCGCGGAGAAGGAAGAGCGCTTTGAAACGGAGTTCGGCGATCTCGGCCGCATCGAAGTCGAGGCCGAGGCCGCGTGCGACGGTCTTCGGGAGGCTGCGCATGTTGCCGAGACAGCCCTCGAAACGGCGCGGACCAAAGCTGCCGGTGCTAGCAGCGATGCGCTGAGCGCCGGCAGGGAGTACCGCTCGGAAAAGGAGCAACGAACCAAGGAGGTCCACCCGGAGCAGCTTGTCGACCTGCATGCTCTCGACTCGGAAGGGATTGGCGGTATCGTGCCGCGGGCAGACCAGACCATCGTGGAGCAAGAGGCTCTCGAGAAGCAAGAGACCAGTGCCGCACAACGTGCACGCATGGAGGCCGAACGGGACGAGCGTCTGGCAAAGGATTGCGAGAACTGGGTTGACACCCTCGGCGGCGTTCTGGGCGATGAATCCACGCCGCCGGAAGGCGTGAAGCTTCCCCGCGCACAGGAGATCCCGACGCTTGTCAACGCCGCTGTTTCAATTCTAAGACAGGCGCAAGACGCATTGAACGAGGCGCGTGGCAGCGTGTACGCAAGCTATGAGGAGATTCGCAAGTTCACGAGTTCCGACGCGTTCAGGCGGCTCGAGAGCGAGCGCGAGGTCGCTGCGCACCTGCGGGACAACGAAGCGTTGGCCGCAGCGGCCAACGCACGCAGGACGGCGGGCCTGATCGAGGACCGTTTGAAGACCATCGAGCATGACCTGTCGCGTCTCGACGACGATCTCCAAGCCTGCGTCGCCGAACTGGAGCGCCTGCTGGGTACGGCCGTGCACATCGTGCGAAGGATGGTCCGTGATGGGCGAATTCCGGACGATGTTCCGCGTTTCGGCGGCCAACTGGTATTCCGGATGAGCGCCGACCTGTCGCGCGTCGCGGGGACGCAGCGCGAGGAGATTCTGCGGAGCTATGTATGCGATCTGGCCGAGGCCGACCGGGTCCCCGAGACGGGACAGGACATCGCCACCGAGCTGATTGACCGCATGACGGCGGCGCTCGGCCGCGAGACGCTCGGCATCCGGCTTCTGAAACCAAAGGGCGAGGGCGACACCGAACATATGCCGATCGACCAGGTGACGGTCTCGGGCGGCGAGCTCCTGACGGCCGCAATGATGATCTATCTCGTCCTCGCGCGGCTGCGGGCAGAGTCGATGCATGGGGGTGCGGGTGAATCCGGCGTTCTCATCATGGACAACCCGTTGGGCAAGGCGAACAAGGCGCTGCTGCTCAAGACGCAGATCGGCCTCGCGGACGCCATGGGGATTCAACTCTTCTACACGACCGGCGTTCAGGACACGAGCGCACTCGCCGAGTTCGAGAATATCGTTCGCTTGCGTCGCAACCGCCAATCGCGCAGCACGGGTCGCATCCACGTAGAGGTAGAGGCGATGCGTACCCACATAGACAAACGAACAGACAGCGAAAGCGCACGGGCCGCGACCGCTACGGAGACGGCGGAATAGCATGTCCGACTTCGAGGACGAGCTCCGCGCGCTCGGCAGGCGCCGGATCGGATTGCCGGAGCTGCGCGCCGCCTATCTCCGCGCGCATCCGGAAGCCCGGGATGCGCCGGACCTGCGACGGCTTCTTCTCGACGCGCTGCAAGCGCTGGAGCGCGACGGGGTGACGGAGCTTCCGAAAAAAGGTTGGGACGAGTCCGGGAGCCCTCCGTTGCCTCGAACCGCGAGGCTGCGCGTTGCCGCGAGCGCCCGGCGAACCTGCAGACCCTACGCTTGGCTACCGGCGTTGGCCTTCGCAGCCGACGAGCGTCATCCCGGGCGGCGGGCGGATCTGCAGGCCATCAACGCCTTCCTCCTTTCCGTGCGTGAGAGGAGCTTTTTTCCCGTTCCGGTAAACGAGCGCTCGCTGCAGGTTTTCGGTGACGAGAAGCGGCTCGACCAGCTCCGCAAGGGTGGCTCGACCCTGTTCGAAGGGCGAATCTCACTCGATGCTCTCAGGTGCTATCCGGTTGCGCCTCCGCTTCCATACGAGACGCCGGAACGACCTGCGCCGGGAAGGGCGATCCTCGTGCTGGAGAACTATCACTCCTTTGACAGCTTCCGCCGGTGGAATCAGAAAGCAGCGCTCTACGCCGCGGTAGCATACGGTGGCGGCAATGCTTTCCGGCAGGGAGCCGGCAACCTTGACGATCTGATCGCCCGCACCGGCGCCGATGGCGCCCTGTACCTGGGCGATCTCGATCCCGCCGGGGTGCAGATATTGATCGGCGTCAATGCTCGTCGGCAAGTCGAGGGACGGGCACCATTGCGCCCGCATCGCGGCCTTTACAGATGGTTGCTCGCGCATGGCTATCGGCGCCCATTGGAAGTGGCGCCAAGAGCCGAGCTGGTTCAGAGGCTGGAGGAGGCCTTCCCGGCCGACGTTGTGAGCGCGCTCGTTGATCTTTGGTCGGGACGCGAGCGTATCCCGCAGGAAAGCTTCGGTCTGCAACAGCTCGGCGGACAGGACGCCGCGATTGCCAATCCCGATGCCGCCTGAATATTCCCGGCGCAAGGCCGCGCGTTTGTTGCACCGGCGGTCTGACTGGCGGCCCGTTTTCCACATTCCGGTCGATCGACGTGACCATCGGGCAGGTTGCAAGCGGCGCCGGGTCGCGGTCGACAAGCACCGATACGGTCCCGGACCGTGCCGCTGACAAGTGGGATACCGTCGTCAGGTTGGAAGCGCGACTCCGGCGCCATTCACGACAGTAGTTGATCCATCTCCTCGATGAACCGTCGGGTATCCAGGAAGTAGTTCGGATACGCGCGCCGCAGGGACTCCAGCGAGTCTGACGCGACGAGCACCGTTTCTCCGGCTGTATTCGCGAGGAGTTTTTCCTTTATCAGATATTCGTCTGTTGCCCTCACGAGCCCGCCGTCACCGTAGGCTTGAATCGAGAGTGATTTCCGCTCCGGCCGAAGCACGAGCAAGAAGTACTTGATCCCGTGCATTCCTTCATGCTCCTCGATGACACGCAAAGCGCGCCGGAACGCTTCCAGCTTGTCCTTGACCTGCAGGCGTTGGGCGGCGTCCCGGATTTCGGCAACGAGGGCGCCGCTGTCCTCAGGCACGTTGGCGCCCGCTGGAACACCCTCGGTAAGCGCGAATCCTGAACCAACCAGCTCGAAGAACCGCAGCCAGTCCTGGCGACCCTCGCTGGATTTCAACGATTGCCCCAGAAACGTTCCCACGGTCTCAACTGCGGTCGCCCACGCGTGCTGCCGGCGCGTGCGCAGTTGAAGCTCGATTTGCAGCCCGTTGTACATCTGCTTCTGATCGCTGCGATAGCGATAGACGAGATGGATGCCCCGATAGCCCGACGCCTTCGGCTGTCTCACATAGTCCTTCTCACCCACGAACTGGTGCTTGGCTCGCCGACCCCTCTGCCGATAAATCTCTCTCAGCCGGTCGACATCCGAGATGGTGGGCAACACGGCTCGAGCTCCGCCGATGTCCTGCATCCGTGAGAGTTTCATCGTCGGAAAACGCCGCAGCTTGTCGAAAATGGACGGCACCCGCTTCAGTCGTTGCGCGACAATCGGTTTCTCGCAAATCGACACCGAGCGTTGCCTCAGCGTCATTTGGAACGTGTTCAGTGGAAAGCTGTGCGACGAGCGCCAGTTGTTGATCACGTCAAGGGCCTGACCGATTGACAGCGCGTCGGCGAAGACGCCGTTTTGGGCCAGGAGCCTGCCGGCGCGGTCAACGTCACTGCGGCTGTACGACGGCGCGATCCACTTGGTTGTCGACGGCTGCACGATGGGTCAACTGTAACAGCACCCGCGCGGCGCCCGCCCGCCGGCATCTCAGGCTCAATGTCGCGGCGCGGCCGCCGACGGGACGACTCGGCGCACGCCACACCTGCACGACGCACCGTAGCGGTATGCTACGCGTACCTGCACGCGACGCGGTCACGGATGCGATGACGCGAACGGCTCGCACGCGTGGCGGCGCCGGGATCACGGATGCCGTTTCGCGCGGCGGCGAACCGCCCGTGGAGGATCGATCCGATGCTCAAGTTCCTGAAAGGCCTCCAATCGTGGCCGCTCTTCGTGCTGGTGGCCGCGCTGTTCGGCGTGGATCTGGCGATTCGCGATCCGCTTCCGCTGCTCGATGAGTTGCTCCTGGGGGCGCTCACCTATCTGCTGGGCCGCCGGAAGAAGCCTGACGCGTAGGCCGCGCATGCGCACGGCGGAACAGCGGTCCCGGCGCCGCGGGATTGAGATGGGACCGTATGCGGGCGGCCAAGTCGGCGAGCGTCAGCCGTGTCAGCACGTACGCTCCAAGTCCGACAACGAACGTCAGGACGGCGACCGCCGCGACCGATCGGAAGATCACGAACTGGATCCCGACCGCGATTACGATAACGACAGCGAGAATCAGCTCGAAACCCTGCGTCAGGGAGGTTCGGTCCGGCGGCGTCTGCCTGCCGAACGGGACCCCGTCGATCAGCCTCAGGCCCACGCCCAGATACAGGCTGGCAACGACCGTGTTGTATACGGTGAAGAAGACGGCATCCGTGACGTCCCAGGACCACGCCAGCACGAGCAGCCAGAAGATGTTCGGCAGGGCGACCAGCATGAGCCAGAGCCCCGCGTGGATCCCCCGCACGAACGGACGGAGGGAAGCATCGGGCACGACGCCGAACGACCAGATGCCCTTGTAGTCATTGCCGAACGCCAGGAACGCGCACGTGATGATGATCGTCGCGCCGAGAAGGTGGGGGAGGAAGTGCATCGGGGCAAAGCCCGGATCGAACGGAGACAGCTCGCGCCCGACGATGAGCAGAATGAAGAACACGACGACCGGCGCCACATTCAGAGCCATGTTGCGCCGGAACTGCCAGTCGCGGACCATCATTGCGCGCAGATACTCGAAACCGGCGCGGCCGGCCTGACCGCCGGTCAACCTCGCCACCCACGGCAGGACCTTCGATCGTTTCCATTGCCGTCGCCGTATCCCGGAACCCGAGCGCATCAGACCTGAGACACGGATCAGGTGATCGCGCGACAGGGCCCGCAGTCCGAAGACGCCGCCGGCGGTCGCGAGGGCGACGCCCCCGACTCCCAGCAACGCCGGGAATCCCCCCGGTATCGCCTCGCCGGCGATGAGCCATGCGTCGGGCGGCGCGATCGAGGTTGCCCAGATCACCAGCTCGGCCGCCGGCTCGTCCAGGTAGATGAACCCGAAAATGAGCGCCATGGGGACGGCCTGGACCGTAACCGCCGCCGCCTTGAGACGCCGGATGGGTATGAAGCGCACCAGCCACCCGAACAGGCTGCACCAGAGCAGCGCGACGACCACCCC
This sequence comes from Vicinamibacterales bacterium, assembly GCA_965220695.1. Taxonomy (GTDB): domain Bacteria; phylum Acidobacteriota; class Vicinamibacteria; order Vicinamibacterales; family UBA8438; genus UBA9620. Next base: position 5,104,058 of record OZ244838.1, read on the forward strand.
GACGCCGAGCGCGACCAGAAAGTGCAGCGCTGGATAGACGAGGGCCGGATAGGCGCCGGTGTGAGAAAGAAACAGGCCGACGAGCGCCGGTATGCCGTTCATCCCCGTGACGACGTAGACGACCACCTTCAGCAGATGCGTCAGCTTGGCGCCCGACCAGGTGGCGCCGTTCACCGGCTGGTGCGCCAGAATCAGTCCGTCGACCGGGTTCAACAGGCTCTCGGCAATATCGGCGACCAGGATCATGCTGAGTTGGAACACGGTGATCATGACGAACAACAGGAGGAAATCCAAGGGCGAAGGGGCGGCAAAGACCACCACGAGGCTCAACAGCCCGGAGAGGATGAACCAGAAGATCACAAGTCTGCTCATGGAATAGGCGTTGCCCATCATGGAGATTTCCTGCCGGTCGCTGAGGGTGTCGAACAGGTCGACGAGGATCCAGTAGCGGCGGGGCTCGATGCCGCAGCGTTGAAGCAGCCCGGCGAACGCCCGGCCGCGAAAGAGACGCCTGATGATGGCGCGAAACGCCTTCATGACCGGGAGATCGCCGATGAACCGGGAAACGCCGCGCACTTTCTCTATCCCTCTTCCGTCTCGACAAGATGGAATATCGATCTCGGTGGGCCGGGAGTGAGATGGGACTCCATGCGGGATACGCAGCGCACGAGTCCCGCTCGTGTCAGGGGGTACGTCCCGAGCCCCACGACGATAGTCGCGACGACGACCGCCGCGATGGAACGGAACAACACGTACTGGATTCCGATCGCAAGAACCACAACGACAAGGTGAGTCAGCATGAAAACCCACTGACGCGCCTCTGGTATGGCTCCCGCCTGCAGCGGCTGTTTGCCGAACGGGACGCCGTCGATCAGCCTGAGACCCACTGCGAGATACAGGGAGGCAACGACTGTGCTGAATGCGATGAAGAAGACGGCGTCCCCGACGCCCCAGGACCACGCCAGCACCAGCAGCCAGAAGACGTTGGGAAGGACGACCAGCATGAGCCCGAGCGAAGCGTGGATCCCCCGCACGAACGGACGGAAGGAAGACTCGGGTGCGACGCCGAACGACCAGAAGCCCTGGTAGTCATCGCTATACGGCAGGCACCGGCACACCCCGAATATCGTCGCCCCGATCAAGTGGGGCAGCGCGTGCATGTAGGCAAAGCCCGGATCGAACGGCGACGCCTCCCGCCAGACGACGAACAGGGCGACGAACAGGATGATCACCGGTGCAGCCTGCATCGCCATGGTGCGCCGGAACTGCCAGTCGCGGACCATCATGGCGCGCAGAAACTCATACCCGGCGCGGCTGGCCTGACCGCCGGCGACTCTCGCAATCCACGGACCGGCCTGCAGTCGTTTCCATCGTCGTCGCCGTATCCCGGTGGGCGCCTGCATCAGACCGGACACACGGATCAGTTGGTCGGTCGAGAGCGCCCGCAGCCCGAAGACGACGGCGCCAATTGCGACCGCGGCGCCCAGTAGCGCCGGGAATCCCCCCGGCACCGCCTCGCCGGCGGCGCGCCATCCCGCCGGCAGCGCAATCGGCCCTGCCCGGCGCACAAGCTGCGCCGCCACCTCGGGCAGGAACAAGTAGCCGTACATGAACAGCAGGGGGACGGTCTGCGCCAGCGCCGCGGCCGCCTTCAGACGCCGGACGGGAACGAAGCGCACCAGCCACCCGAACAGGCTGCAGCAGAGGAGCGCGACGACCAGCCCGGCTCCGAGCGCGAGCAGAACGTGCATGGGCGGGTAGACGAGGCGAGCGACCCAGCCGGTGTGAGGCAGCAGGACGCCGGCGAGCGCCGGCACGCTGTTGATTGCCGCCACGACATAGACGACGACCTTGACGAGATGCGTCAGCCTGGCGCCCGACCAGGTGGCGCCGTTGATCGGCTGGTGCGCCAGAATCAGTCCCTCGACCGGATTCACCAGGTTCTCGGCGACGGCGGCGATCAGGATGCCGCCGAGCAGCACCATCGTGAGTACCAGGAACACGACGAGGTACATGCCGGGAGCGGTACCGAGAACGAGCATGCCGTAGCTGAAGACGCCAGAAAAGAGGCTGGAGAAAATAAAGACGAAGATCGCACGGGCGCGCATGGAGTGCACCCTGTCCATCAGGGCGGCGGCCCGCCGCTCGCTGAGCGTGTCGAACAGTTCGACGAGGATCCAGTAGCGGCGGGGCTCGATGCCGCAGCGTTGAAGCAGCCCGGCGAACGCCCGGCCGCGGAAGATCCGCCTGCCGACGGAGCGAAGCGCCTTCATGATCTACTCCGCGTCTTCATAGACATGGCGGAACATCGATCCCGACGCGGCAGGACTGAGACTGGACCGCATGCGGGACGCGAAGCGGACAAGCCCCGCTCGTGTCAGGAAATACGTCCCGACCCCCACGACGACAGTTGACACAACGACCGCCGCGACGGAACGGAACAGCACGTACTGGATCCCAATCAACACGGCCAAAACGACCGCGTAGAGCGACAGCCACAGAACCATCGTGAAGTCGGCTGCGGGCGACGGCGTCTGCTTGCCGAACGGGACACCGTTGACCAGTCTGAGGCCCAGGCCCAGATACAGGGAGGCAACGGCCGTGCTGTGGGCGATGAAGAAGACGGCATCCGTCATTCCCCAGGACCACGCCAGCACCAGCAGCCAGAAAATGTTCGGCAAGACGATCAGCATGAGCCAGAGCGCAACATGAATCCCCCGCACGAACGGACGGAAGGAAGACTCGGGCACGACGCCGAACGACCAGATGCCCTTGTAGTCATTGCCGTACTGCAGAAACCGGCATGTGAGGACGGCCGTCATGCCGAACAGGTGGGGCAGAAAATACGCGGCGGCAAAGCCCGCATCGAACGGCGACACCTCCCGCCGGACGACGAGCAGAAGGATGAACCAGATGATCAACGGTGCGGCCTTCATCGCCATGTTGCGCCGGAACTGCCAGTCGCGGACCAGCATGCAACGCAGGTATTCGTACCCGGCGCGGCCGGCCTGACCGCCGGCGACACTCGCAATCCACCGACCCACCTGCAATCGTCTCCGCCGCCGGCGCCGAGTCCCGATGGGTGACTGCATCAGACTCGACACACGGATCAGGTGGTCGACCGAGAGCGCCCGCAGGCCGAAGACGGTGGAGCCGGTCGCCACGGCGACCCCCGCGGCGCCCAGCAGCGCCGGGAACCCACCCGGCACCGCGTCAGCGGCGGCGCTCCATGCCGCGGGCAGCACAATCGAGTCTGCGCGGCGCAACAACTCCGCCCCATACTCGCGCAGGTAGGAGAATCCGAGGATGCACAGTACGGGGACGGTCTGCATCAGCGCGGCGGCAGCCTTCAGACGCCGGACGGGAACGAAGCGCACCAGCCACCCGAACAGGCTGCAGCAGAGGAGCGCGACGACGAGCCCGGCTCCGAGCGCCAGGAGAAAGTGCGCGGGAGGGTATGCGAGGCGAACGAACCTGTCGGTGTGAGGCAGCAGGACGCCGACGAGCGCCGGCACACCGTTGATCCCCGCCACGAGGTAGACGACGGCAACGATTAGATGCGTCAGCTTGGCCCCCGACCAGGTGGCCCTGTTCACCGGCTGGTGCGCCAGAATCAGTCCCGCGACCGGGTTCACCAGGCTTTCGGAGACCTCGGCGACCAGGACGATGCTGACCAGAAACACCGTAAGCGCAAGGAACACAACGAGATACATCCCGGGCGTGGAACCGGCAGCGAACATCAAGAAGCTGATGAGGCTCGACAGGACGAACCAGACGATCATCCCGGCGTGCATCGCGCCGTAGTCCATCCCGGCCACTTCCTGCCGCGCGCCGAGTGTGTTGAACAGATCGACGAGGATCCAGTAGCGGCGGGGCTCGATGCCGCAGCGTTGGAGCAGCCCGGCGAACGCCCGGCCGCGGAACACCCGCCGGACGATGGCGGACAGGGCCGTCACGACCGGAGGCATTCGACGAGCTCGGAAACACCGCTTACCGCGCCCTCGGTATGGGTCAGTTGCCGGAAGACGTCTTCGAGACTGCCCCGCTCGGTAGACGCCTTCAACGCCTCGAGCGAGCCGTCGGCGATGAGACGGCCTTCGTGGATGATCAGGGCGCGGTCGCACACACGCTCGACGATATCGAGCACGTGCGAGCTGTAGAGTATGGCCTTGCCGTCCGCCGCCAGGGCGGCGACCAGGTCCCGGACCATCAGCCCGCTGTTGACGTCCAGGCCCGAGAGCGGTTCGTCCAGCATCACGATGTCGGGATTGTGAAGGAGGGCCGCGCTCAGGAGCACCTTCTGGCGCATGCCCTTGGAGTACCCGTCCAGCGGACGCAGGCGGTCGTCGGTCAGGTCGAACTGCTCGAGGAACCGGCCGATGCGCGACTGCAGGCATTCTTCGGGCACCTCCTGCAGGCGGCCCATCAGCTCCAGGAACTCCTGTCCCGTCAGGCTCTCGAAGAGCGCGGCGGATTCCGGCACGTACCCGAGGCGTTTCTTGGCCTCGACCGCCTCTTCGGGCATCGAGTACCCGGCGACCCGCACCGACCCGCCCCCCGGCGGGAGAATGCCCGTCAGGACCTTGATGGTCGTGCTCTTCCCGGCGCCGTTCGGTCCCAGCAACCCGACCACCTCGCCGCGCCGGAGCGTGAACGAGATCCCGTGCAGGACCTCGCCGGCCCCGTAGCTGAACGTCAGTCCGTCGACGGCCACCACGGACTGTGCTTCGACAGGGCTTGGCGGTTGGGGTGGTTGGGATGGCTCAGAGGGTGGCATATCGTCGGAGTCTCCGGCGGCGGCTTCCGCGCCGTCAGCCGCCGCGAATCACCGCCACGCTGTCGCCCGCCTGCGGGGGGTCGACGCCGGCCCGGTTGCCATCGATAGTCTCGTTACCGAGCACTGCGCCGCTGGCGGGGTCGTACCAGGTGATGGCCGCGCGGCCGCCGAACCACCCGGTGTTGACGGTCACGGGTACGTGGGACTCGAAGTAGGCGACTGCGTGCCGGCCGGCGTCGGACCGCGCGACATGGACTCTTTCGCTGCGGTCGAGCGCGGCGTGCGCGTCGTCGGGTACGAGGTCGTGCCAGTCCACGGTCTTCAGGATGGCCTGCATATGGGTCGCGACGGCCTTGGCCCCGGGACGCTCCACGTCCGTTCGCCAGTGTTCGAGATTGAGCCACGTCGTCCAGCCGCCGTAGCCTTCGCCGAAGCCGCCGTGCAGGCGCGCGGCCCAGTAGTGGGCGCGGAAGGCCGGGGTCGTGCCGGTCTTGTGTATCCGGAAGACGCCGCCGTCCTGCTCGTGCTCGTACCAGGTCTCGCACAGGAACGTCGGTTTGACCGGGGTCCGGCGGTAGTCGGCCTGCACCTGGCGCAGCATGCCGGCGACGGTGCCGCGGGCCTGGACCGAGTGGAAGTCGAGCTCGTCGCGCAGGTGGTCGGCGCTGCTGCGTCCGGCGCGCGGGTGCATGGTGACGAGCTGCGTCACGCCGGCGCCGCGCAGGCCCTGATAGAGCCGCCGGTACTTGGCGACGCTTACCCGCGCCTCGTCGCCGCCCAGGACCCAGATGAGGTTCGCCTGCTCGCGGTAGCGCGCGCCCAGGGTCCTGCCGATGGCGTAATGCGCCTCCTCGGAAAAGTGCCGGCTGAAGTTGCTGGCCCAGAGCGGGATGAAGTAGGCGGCCATGCCCTGCCCGGCCAGGTAGTCCAGCACGGCGTCCACGTGCCGCCAATAGGCGTCGTTGGGACGGTCGAAGCGGACGTCGCCGGTCCGTTCCGGGACGCTGCCGTCGGCCGCGAAGAAGGGCACGTCGCCGTTGGCGTTGGTGCGCGCCTGGCCCTGCTCGCCTTCGAAATCCCAGCTCGCCGCGCCGTCATCGAACGACCAGGGCGTTGCGACCAGTTGCAGGCCCGTAAAGCCCTGCGCGGCGCGGATGTCGATATAGGCCTGCGCGTCGGCCAGCGTCAGGGACGCCAGCAGTTGCCAGGGTGTGTCGGCGACGTAGTAGAAGGGCGTGCCGTCCGCCCAGGTGAGGTAACGGCCGTTGGCGCTGACCTCGATCGGTCCGTCGAACGCCGCACGGCCCACCGGCGCCGCGGTGCCGGCGACCGCCAGTACGCATGCCGCCAGTAATGCTCTCATCACCCCCACGGTACGGGCACTGCATGCCCGTGTAAAGCGCAGAAACACACGCGCATCGTGACGGGCCAGACCGGCGGCGACCCGTCCGCCCGCCGGCGGCGTCGAACGTTCGAGCGGGACCGTCAGAGCCCCGCCAGCGCGCCGAGTTGGCGCTCCAGGCGGGATGCGCGCTCTCTGGCGAAGCGGACGATGCCCTCGTAGATCGACTCTTCGTCGAGGCGGGCCTCGGCGATCACGTCCGGCTCCAGGCCCCCGCTTCGCCAGCGGTCGTCGAAGTCGGCGTAGAGCGAGTACTCCTCGGTGAGGGGGCCGAGATTGGGTATCGGGGGCACGCGTTTGGTCATCGTGCTGACGACCATGCAGTCATAGCGCGACGAGTCGGGCAGCAGCGTCTCCCGATACTCGTCCGACTGGAACGCGAACAGCTCGGTGCTGATCACGGACACGATGCGCACGTTGACGCCCGCGGCCTCGAGCCGTGGAATGACGTTGACGAGGTTCTTCGTCGAGCTGGAGCCCTGCACGACCACGGTGCCCATCCGGGGCGTGGCGTGGTCGTGGTCCCGAATCAGATAGAGTCCCTTCGAGGCCGCTTTCAGGTCGGTGTCGGCGAAGGTCGACCGGTCGGCGACGACGAAGTCCGGGCGCGCGACGTGGATGACGATGATGCCGATCTCCTTGATCGCCAGCGCCTTCTGGACCGCCGCGAAATAGCCGGGGGCCACGTCGTTGTAGTCCCAGAAGTAGAGGTTGATGACCTGGCCCCGCGGCAGGAGCGTCCAGGCCTGCGGGGCGAAGATTCCGAAGTGCGTGCGCGCATCGGCCGCGGTCTCGGGACCCGAGTGTCCGGCCAACACGTGCAGGACCCCGAGCTCGAAGGGGCTGTCCTGGTTCATCTGCGAGAACACGCGGGCGGGGGTGTACATCAACGGCGTGAACGCGCCGTAGGTGCCCGAGATGCCCCACACCCCGGCGTATCGCGCGGGGTCGGGCGACGCGTTCTGACTGACCAGCCCGATGATGGTCGACGCATTGCCCGCTTCCTGAATCGCCGCCTTGAGCCGCGTGCCGTACGGGTTGTCGACCGGGTCGTAGTGGCCGAGGAGGTTGGCGTTCTCGATGTTGATCGACCCGGAGAGATCGGCGGCCATCGTCATGAAGCGCCCGCCGGTGACGTAGTTCAGCCACGCGCCGATCTCGCTGATCGCCCGTCGCGGTCCCTTCTTCAATCCCGGCTCGAGGAACAGGGCGATGCGCCGCTCGACCTCCTCGCCGGTGTGCTCGTTTTTCACGCTCACGTCCTGCGGGTCGATCGGCAGGTTCTCGGTTTTCAGGCGATCATCGAGGAACGGGTTGGTCGTCGGGTCGATGCGCAGCGCCGGCGCGCGGTCGACCGTCCCGGCGACGTCGATCACCCGTTCGGCGATCCACTCGCGCAGTCCGTCGCGGCGGTCCAGCACCGACATCAGCGTGTCGACGTTCGTCTTGAACTGGATCAGACGTTCCGCGTCGGTCTTGGGGACGCCGTCGCGCAGACCGTCGAACTCGACCCCGTAGGTCTGCTCGAACGACTCGGCCAGCGCGACGAAGTACGCGCTGTTCATCTTGAACGCATAGGGGTGGGACGGATACCCGATCAACTGGTTGCGTCCATTGACCTTCCCGTCACGCGCGGTCGGCCACCAGCCCTTGGTCGTGGGGCCGACGAGAATCATCGGCCGGCGGTCGTCAGCCGGCCACCGTTCCATCGCCGTGAACGCCGCGATGATCTGGTCGAAGTCGTTCCCGTCGTCGACGGTAAAGACGTTCCAGCCCCACGACACCCACTGTTGCGCGATGTCATAGTCCTGGTAGCGGGGTTTGACCACGCCGCCGATCAGGGCGTCGTCGATGCCCGCGTTGTTGAGTGAGAGGAGCACGCGCAGCCGTTTCCCGACCTGCTGCGCGAGGGCGATGTTCTTGAGCTCCTGCGCATGCCCTTCGGTCAACGCGAATTCCCCTTCGAGCGCGACCACCTTCAGCGTCTCCGGGGCGCCGACGTAGTCCCAGAACAGCGCCTTGCCGGCGGCCGTGGCGATGCCGATGCCCGAGGGACCGCCGTTGACGTCGTTCGTGGCGTCGATCGACTCGGCGTGGCCCGACAGCGCACGGATGCCGCGAATCTTCGCCTCCGCGAACAGCGGGTGGTCGGTGAGGCGGTTCTGCTCGAGCAGCGTCTCGAGCGCGCCGGCCCCGCGGCGGAACCCCAACGCGTCGATCGGCAGGATCGCGATGTGGGGGTCGCACGCGAAACGCTCGTCGCCGGTCGCCGCATGCTGGCGCCGCAGCGCTTCGTACAGGATCATCCACAGCGAGTAGCAGGTCGGAATACAGTGACCGCCCGCGAGCATGAACTTGTCCGAGAACGCGAACTTGGGTTCGCGCAGGTCGTAGCGCAGCCCCCCCAGGTCGGGCCCGGCCAGGTGGCAGGCGACGTTGTAGGGCGTATAGGCCAGCGGTCCGCCGAAGTGGCCCGTCTGCGCGTAATTCCCCATGAGACACAGGTTCATCGCGGTCATGAAGGCGACGTCGTCGAACCGTGCGCGGTCGTAATCGGGCAATTCGACCGCGTGCGCTTCGAGCTTGTCCGCCGCCGAGACGGTGTGGAGCGTGACGGCGTGCCGAACGGGCATCTGCGTGGCCATGAGGGGTTGCGTTTCCGCCGGGCAGGGATTGCATAATACACTTCGACGCGAGCGGTGTCAGCTTGCAGATCAAGCGGCCGCGACGGTTGCCAGGAAACGAGGATGCCATGCACACGAAACAGACATTGACGTTCGTCACGGTCGCCGCCGGCATCCTGCTGGCCGCGATGGCGCCGCCGGCCGCGGCCGGGCAGGGTCAGGCCGAGCAGCCGTTCAGAGCCGGGGATTTCGAGTTCGGGTCGCGTTTCGAACTGCCCGACGGAGAGCCGGCCGAGATCTGGAATCCGGCCAAGCGCAAGCTGGTCGAGGGTGGCCCGATGATCGGCGGTACGGTGCGCGCCACCGACCCGCGCACCTACTGCGCGATGGCCGCCGCCGGCTACGACTTCATCTGGGTGGAAATGCAGCACGAAGCCATCTCCTGGGAACAGGTCGCCCGCATGTGGCGGACCTGTCCGGGCCCGGCCGCGCCCGGCGTCCGCGTCGCGTATGCCAATGAACGTGAGATTCAGCACGCCACCGACATGGGCGCCGCCGTCATCGTGGTGCCGACCGTCGATTCCGTGGAAGAGGCGCAGGCGGCGGTCGACTGGACATACTTCCCACCGATCGGCAGACGCTCCTCCGGCGGCGGTCAGGGCCCCGGAACGCTGTGGAACCGCGTTCCCGGCGGCTACCGCCAGACCTGGAACGACAACGTCGTGCTGATCCTGATGATCGAGACGCTCGAGGGTGTCGAGAGCGCCCGCGAGATCGCAAAGTTGCCGGGCGTCACGGGACTGTTCGCGGCGAGCGGCGACCTCGGGAACTTCTCCGGCTTCGGCGAGGGCGATCCCGAGTACGAGGCGCTGATCACCGAAGTCGCGACCGCCGCCAGAGAGGCCGGCATCCATGCCTGCGCGCCGCTGCGCTGGGCCAATCGCCCGTCCTTCACCTGCTTTCAGGCCGGCACGGAAGCGGCCAACATCCGCCGGGGCGCCGCGGCCGAGCTACAGCAGGCGGCAGATCGCTTCGGGAGCAGCGGCGCGGGCGGGTCGCCGGTGACGGGCTCGGGCGTCTCGGCGCTCCTGGCGAACCTGACCGCCGAGTGCGGCACCATCACCTACGAGGCCGATTGTTACGCCGCCGTGGAGAGCGCGGCGACGGCCGCGAGCTCGATGTCGGCAGCCGAACAGGCGCAGGTGAGTCGCCGGCTCCGCGAGATCATGGGGGTGAACCCCGCTCAGGCGGCGCGGATTCGCGAGATCGCCGCGCGCGGCGGGTTGCCCGACTTCGTCCGATGAAACCGTAAACGGACTTCGTCGGACGTGCGCTATTCGATGCCGGACCCGCGGTGGCTGGAGGCGAGCAGGCTGGCGTGGTCGCCGAGAATCAGCCGCGCCTGCCGCGCCGCGCCCAGGGCGGCCGTGCGACGGCGCATACCGGCGGCCAGCATGACGCCCAGCCCGAGCCAGAGCAGGACGATCGCCCACTCTTCCGGCCAGACGAGCGCCGACGGGCTGCCCGGCAGATAGAGCAGGATGAAGAACAGCGTGGCGGCGACCGCCAGCCATCCGACCAGCGCCGGGGCGGCGAGGCGATAGGGGCGGGGCAGGTCCGGATACCGGCGCCGGATGATGAGGAACGACGCCGCGACCAGCAGATAGGCCACCACCGTCGCCAGCGACCCGGCATCGACCAGCCACACCAGCGCCGGCCGCCCGAAGAACGGGGCGACCGCCGAGAGCCCGGTCAGCACCGCCACGACCGCCACCGGCGAGCCGTAGCGCGGATGCAGGCGGGCGAACACGGCCGGCAGCATCCCGCCGCGGGCCATGGCGAACAGCAGCCGGGACGCGCCGAGGAAGAACGCGTTCCAGCTCGTCAGGATGCCGAAGGCGCCGCCGACCACCAGCACGCGCCCGGCCCACGGGCTGCCATACACGGCGCTCATGGCGTCGGCGGTCGGCAGCGCCCGGCCGTCAAGCGTACCGGGGGCCAACGACAGTCCGACGGTCCATTGCACGAGACCGTACCACCCGAGCGCCATCACGATCGAAAGCACGATGATGCGGCCGATGGTCCGCAACGGGATGTCGATCTCCTCGGCGAGTTGCGGGATGACGTCGAACCCGACATACAGGAACGGCGTCATGATCATGACCCGCAGCACCCCCTCCCAACCCGTGACGTAGGGGATCAGATTGGCGGTGTCGCCGCGCAGCGTCCCTGGCAGGAAGAACGCCAGTCCGACCAGCAGCAGACAGCAGACGGCGGCGCGCTGGGCGAAGGCGGCGAACCGGATGCCGCAATAGTTGACCGCGCCGACCACCAGCGCGCCGGTCACGCCGGCGAGCACCCAGCTCAGGTGCACCTCCCAGCCCGCCACGGTATAGAGCCGGCCGGCCTCGAAACCGGGGACGAGATAGCTGACGACGGTGGGCAGGGCGACCGCCTCGAAGGCGCAGACCGCCACATAGGCGAGCACCAGCGTCCATCCGCAGACGAACGCCCCCACCGGTCCCATGCCGGCGAAGGTGAAGCTGAACTCGCCGCCGGCGCGCGACAGGGCGGCGGACAACTCGGCATAGGTGAGCCCCACGAGCCAGACCATGACGGCGCCGGCGCCGAACGCCAGGATCGACCCCACGGCGCCGGCGCGCACGATCATCTCGCCCGCCAGCACGACCCAGCTCCAGCCGACCATCGCGCCGAAGGCGATAGCCAGCACGTCGCCGCGACCGAGCAGCTTGCGAAGGTGAACCGGAGCGTCAGGCATGCCGGTGGACAGGGCCGCGCGTCAGCGTTCGTAGACCACCCGGCCGCCGAGCACGGTCAACTCGACCCGGGTGTCCATCGTGTGCGCCGGATCGATCGTCAGCAGGTCCTGCGACAGCACCACCAGGTCGGCCAGCTTGCCGACCTCCAGACTGCCCTTGCTGTCTTCCTCGAAGGTCAGATACGCCGCCAGCCGCGTATAGCCGACGATCGCCTCGGGCATCGTCAGCGCTTCGCTGGCGCCGACCACGGCGCCGCTCAGGCCCTGCCGCGTGACGGCGGCCTGCAGCCCGACCAGCGGCCCGATCGGCAGGATGTCGCTGCCCAGCGCCACGATCACGCCGTGGCGCATCGGCGACCGCAACGGGTTGTTGGTCGCGTAGCGCTCGCCGTCGAGGTGTTCGGCGTAGCGGCCCTCGAGGGTGTACGTGAAGTTGGGTTGCTGCGCGATGTGGATGTTCCAGTCTGCCATCCGCTGCATCGTCTCGGCCGGCGGCCGCACGGTGAAATGATTCAGATAGTGGCGGTGGTCGGCGCGCGGCGACGCCTCGAGCATGCGCGCCCAGACGTCGACCGTCATCGCGATGGCCGCGTCGCCGATGGTGTGGAAACCCAACTGCCAGCCCATGCGGTGGGCGGCGCTGGAAATCTCGAACAGCCCCGCCTCGTCGATCAGCGGGCCGCTGCCGAAGTACCCGGGCTGCCCTTTGTAGGGCGCGAGGGTCCAGGCGGCGGCGCCGGTGTACCCGCCGTCGACGAAGAACTTCAGCGCCCCGACCCGCAGCCAGTCGTTGCCGTCGCCGGTCGTACGGCCGAAGCGGTTCAGCATGGCGAGGGCCCGCTCCGGATTGGGAGGCACCCGCAACTGCACCGCGGCCCGGGGCAGCTCGCCGGCATTATCGGCGTAGACCGACTCCCAGTCGGCGTAGCCGGCGATGCCGACGCCGGCCTGGACGATGCTCGTGATCCCCAGGGCGAGCAGGCCGCGCAGATTCTCGACGAAGCTCGCCCGCAGCTCGGCCCTGGTCGGGTCCGGCACGAGCCGGCTGACCAGCCCCTGCGCCCCCTCGCGGAGGATGCCGTTCATGCGGCCCTGGTCATCGACCTCGATGATGCCGCCCGGCGGGGTGGCGGTGTCAGGGGTCAGTCCGGCCGCGTCCAGCGCCAGCGAGTTGGCGACCGAGCTGTGGCTGCCGGCGCGCGTGAGTACCACCGGGTTGGCCGGCGCCGCGTCATCCAGGTCCCACCGCAGCGGCCGGCGCTGCTCGGTCAGCTCGTCTTCCGACCAGCCGTACCCGGTGATCCACTCGCCCGCCCCGAGCTGCTCCGCTTTCCGCGTCACCCGGGCCTTCAGTTCGGCCAGGTCCTCGAGCCCCGACAGATCGACCCAGCGCGCCGCGTTCCCGTTGATATGGATATGGGTGTCGATGAACCCGGGCAGCACGAGCCGTCCACCCAGGTCGATCGTGCGCGCCGCGCGGTACCGTTCTGCGAGATCGTTCCAGCCGAGCGCCACGATCCGGCCGTCACGCACCGCCATCGCCGAGTACGTCGAGAGCAGCGTGTCGGCGCTGAAGATCTTGCCGTTGTACAGCAGCAGATCGACCGGTTCCTGCGCCTGCACGTGCGCCGCCGCCGACGCATACACGACCCACGCCGCGATCCACACTCGTCTCATGGTCCACTCCGCCAACCGTCGTGGCGTTCACCACGGGCTGTCACGCTTGCCCGACCGTACCGGCCGCCGATGACAATGCGATGCACCGCGCCCGGCACCGGCGCGGTTGCGGGACGGGACGAACCGCAGTAACGTCAGGCATCGGCTTCAGGGCTACCGTAGCGTTCCCTGCGATTCTCTGCGATGCGCTCCCTACTCTACCGGATGCTCGGCGCCGTCGCGTCCATTCGCGGCGAGGAAACGAGACCGGCGATGTTGATGTTCGCCTACTCGTTCCTCGCCATGACGTCGTACAACATCCTGAAGCCGATCACGCGGTCGCAGTTCATTACCGCGCTCGGGGCCGACAATCTGCCCTACGTGCTGTTCGCCGCCGGGCTGTTGATCGGCGTCGTCATGCACCTGTATGGCCGTGCCATTCGCCGCGTGCCGCGCCAACACGTCATCCCGGCCACACAGTTGGCCATTGTCGGGTTGCTCCTCATCTTTTGGGCGCTGCTGCGAACCGGCGCGGTGTGGGTGACGGTTGCCTTCTATTTCTTCGGTCTGATTCTGGGCATCCTCCTGATCAGCCAGTTCTGGACGCTGGCGAACGACATCTTCGACCCGCGTCAGGCGAAGCGACTGTTCGGATTCATCGGCGGCGGCGCCAGTCTCGGCGGCGCCCTGGGCGCCGGCATCACCGCGGCGATCGTCGAGGAGGTGGGCTCGGAACAGCTCCTGCTGGTCAGCGCGGTCGCGCTGGCCGGCTGTACCGCTATCGTGCTGCTGCTGCTGCGCCACCACCACGTCGGCGAACAGGCCGAGTTCGACGTGTCCGACCGCGGCCCCGGCGGCCGGGAGGACGTGCGGCTGCTCGCCCGGTCACGCCCACTGCAGGTGCTGGCCCTGACGGTGGCGTGCGCCGCGGCGGGCGCTGCCGTCGTCGACCAGCAACTGAACATGGCAGCCGAAGCGCTGCGTGGCGACGGCGGCGGCGACAGCATTGCGGCCTTCCTGGCCCAGATCACCGCGTATCTCTCGCTCGCAGGATTCGTCGTCCAGGTCGCGCTCGTCAGCCGCATCTACCGGTCCGCCGGGATCGGCGTCGCCCTCCTGCTGCTGCCGATCGGTTTCAGCGCCAGCGCCGCGATCATCCTGTTCACCGGTGCGCTCTGGGCGGTCGCCGGGGCCAGGGTGCTCAGTTCGACGATGCGCTACACGCTCGACAAGACGACGCGCGAAGTGCTCTTCCTGCCGTTGGCGGCCGAGGTGCGGCACCGTGTCAAGCCGTTCATCGACGTCACGATGGACCGCGTCGCGAAAGCGCTGACGGCGGTGCTGCTGCTGGCCTGCATCCAACCCTGGGGGCTCGGACTGGACTGGCGCCAGTTGAGCTACGCCAGTCTCGCTATCACCGGACTCTGGATCGCGGTGGCGCTCAGGGCGCAGCGCGAGTACCTGCGGTCGTTCCGAGCCAGCATCGATGCCCGGGCCATCACGCCCGACGTGGTGGCGACCAGCACCGCAGAGGCCGCGACGGTCGAAACGCTGGTGGAGGAACTGTCCAACCCCGACCCGGTCGGGGTGCTCTATGCGATCGAGATGCTCGAGGCGCTGGACAAGCCGCATCTCATCACACCACTGCTGCTGCGTCACGAGTCGGCGGCGGTCCGGGTGCGGGCCCTGCATGCCCTGGCGTCGGGCCGCTCTCGCGTGGCGCAACGCTGGAAAGGCGCTGTCGAGCGGATGACCCGTGACGACGACGTCGACGTGCGCGCCGCGGCGCTCGACGCCCTGGCCCGCCTGGCCGGCCGCGATGCGGCAGCCACGATGCGCAGCCACCTCGACGACCCCGAGCCGCGTGTGGCCGTGGCCGCCGCCGCCGTCGTGGCGCGCTCAGCCGAGGAACACGACGCGAGTCTCGCCGAAGCGACCTTCCGCAGGTTGATCGAAGACACGCGGGACACCGCCGTTGGCGGACGAATCGAGGCGGCGCGGGCTCTCGCCAAGACCGAGGCGCCTCGCTTTCGGGCGCTGTTGGTGCCGCTGCTGTATGACCACGTTGTCGACGTCGTCATCGAGGCCATCAAGAGCGCACGTGCGCTCGGCGCCACGGACGGCCTGTTTCTGCCGGGGCTGATCTCCAGACTCGGTGACCGCACCCTGAAGCAACCGGCCCGCGAGACGCTCGTCGCCTATGGCGAGGAGTTCATCCCGGCGTTGCGGTACATGCTCGAGAATCCGCACGAGCACATCTGGGTGAAGCGGCACATCCCGTCCACCCTGGCGCTCCTGCCGACCCAGGCGGCCGTTGACGCGCTCGTGAGCAGTCTGGATGCCGCCGACGGCTTTCTGCGGTACAAGGTCATCGCCGCCCTCGAATCGATCAGGCGCCTGCACCCCGCCCTGGTCGTTCCGGGCCACGTCATCGAGGCGCTCGTCATGCGGGAATCGACCCGCTACTGCAACGTCCTGACGCTCAGGCACAATCTGCTGCAGCACGCGCCCTCCCCCCACGATACGCTGCTGGAACGTGCGCTCGGAGAGCGTCTCGAGCGCATGCTCGACCGAATCTACCGGCTCGTGGGCGTGTTGCACGACGTCGGAGACGTGACCGCGGCACGACACGCCATCGAACACGGGGGCGCCGCTCAGCGCGCGCGCGCCCTCGAATACCTGGACAACCTGCTGCGGGGGCAGGTGCGCAAACGGATCATGCCGCTCATCGACGAGACGCCGGCGGCGGCCAGGATCGGTCACGCCAATCTATTGCTCAGGACGCGTCCGCGAGATCTCGATGACACGCTGGCACAACTGATGCACGACACCGATCCGGTGATCGCCGCGACGGCCATCCAATTCGTGGCCAGGTACGTTCCGGGGACACTGACCGACGATCTCGAGTGGTTGGGCACGCATCGGTCCAGCACGGCCGCGCGGGTCACCGACACGGCATCCTGGGCGCTGGCACGACCAACGCCGGGCAGTGAACGCCCCCCGACGGGTCAGGGGCTCCCGGCCGCGGAACTCGCCGATCGGCTGAGCCGCATCCCGATCTTCGAGTGCGTGTCGGTCGACAACCTGTTCCGGGCCATCGAGTCCGCCCGGGAGGTGCGCTACCCCGCGGGACACGAGGTCGGGCGCAAGGGTGCGACCGAGGCGGTCGAACTCCTCATCGAAGGCTCGGTCGGATACTCGCCTGCCGCGAACGGCCGCGGGGACCTGCGGGCGCCCGGCGTCCTCGGACTGGAAGACGTGCTGCGGGGAGCGCCCACCACCCGCCCCACGTGGGCGCATGAGCCCTCCGTGTGCCTCCGTATCACGGCGGCTGATTTCATGGCCATGGTGTCCGACGACGTTTCGCTGGCGCAGGGACTGTTCCGGTTGTTGCTGGCCCCCGCCGGTCGACGACACGACCGCAGCCCGGCGCACCTGCCGGCGGTGACCACGCCGAACACGGAGCTGCAGCCGTTCGACAAGGCGATGCTCCTGCGACATCATCCCTTGTTCATGCGTGCCACGGCCGCCGATCTCCTCGCGCTAGTGAGCACCGCGCGCGAGCTGTCGCTGGCGGCCGGGGAACGGCTGTTTCTCGACGATGACCCGGCCGCGCTGTATCTGGTCTTCGACGGCGCCGTGCGGCTCGAATCGGATGGCGCCGCTCCGCTGGTCGCGGGACCGGGGGGGACGCTGCTGGTCGCCGAGACGCTCGCGGGCGCGCTGGCCGGGTGGCGCGCTACGGCGGAACGTCCGTGCCGCATCCTGCGAGCGGAACGAGACGACGTGTTCCTGGTGTTGTCCGATCGCGTGGACTTGCTGCAAGATGTCTTCAGCGGCGTCCTCGCCGGGGCATCCATGGCGCTGCCGGCGGAGCCGGCGCACGCGGGCGCCGTGGACGTGACGACGCAGCCACGACCTGCCGATTGACCCGGTTGCAGCCATCCCGCGTCGAGAAGGGAGGCCGTTCATGCGCATATCTCACTGGTTGCCGGTCCTTGCGGCGGTGCTCTGCCTGACAGTCACCCACGCGCAGGACACGGCCGCCCCGGCGCTCTCCCGGGAGGCGATGGAGGCGTTCCTGCGCAACGCCGACTTGTCTGATTTTCGAGACGCGGGCGGCGGCGTCACCGGGTCGCAGCGTGCGACCGCGTCGGACGATCAGATGACGCATGACGTTCACGTCCAGAACGTCGACATTCGCCGGGACAGATTCATCGTCCCCGGCGCCGAACCGCAAATCAACTTCAGGGACACCTACATCTACAACGTGGCCGCGTATCGCCTGGCCGCGCTTCTGGGGCTGGACAACGTACCCGTGTCGGTGCCGCGGACCATCGCCGCCGTTCGGTCTTCCGTCACGTGGTGGGTCGACGACGTGGCCATGACCGAGAAGGAACGGATTGCGCAGAACACACTCGGACCGAACCCGGCCGAGACGAGCCGGGAGTTCTACGCCATGTACGTGTTCGACGAGCTCATCCGGAATTCGGACCGGAATCAGGGCAACATGCTCTGGACGACCGACTGGAAACTGTGGCTCATCGACCATACCCGCGCATTTCGCGCCGACGTCGAACTGGACAAACCGGAGCGGATGGTGCGCATCGATCGGGCGCTGCTCGACAATCTGCGTGGTTTGACTGCGGACACGCTCGAGGAGGCGCTCGACGGCAGCCTCACCGGTCGCGAGCGATCGAATGTGATAAAACGGCGTGACCTGTTGGTGCAGCATTTCGACACTCGAATCGCCCAGCTCGGCGAGAGTCTGGTGGTCATTGACGAGTGAGGCTGCCAGCCGGTGCACCCGGCGCCGGCCGAAAGTGAATGATGATGCGCGGAAGCGATTGGTCGGTCGCACGTGTGGACCCGCGGAGCGTTGCCGCGGTGTTGCTGGTGCTGGTCGCCGCCGCCGGCTCGGGTCCCCCGGCCGACGCGCAACCTGGCGGCCGCGTGGTCGCCATCGGGGACATCCACGGCGCCGGCGATCGGCTGCACAGGATCCTGCGACAGAGTGGCGTGATCGACCGCGATCGCCGCTGGACCGGCGGTACTGCCACGCTGGTGCAGACAGGCGACTTCACCGACCGCGGCGCCCAGGTGCGCGAGGTCATGGACCTCCTGATGCAGCTCGAGGACAGCGCACGGGGCGAAGGTGGACAGGTCAGGGTGTTGCTGGGGAATCACGAGACGATGAACGTGACGGCCGACGTCCGGGACGTCACTGCCGCCATCTTCGCCAGTTTCGCCTCGAGCGAGGCAGACCAGCGGCGCGAAGACGCCTATCGACGCTATGCGGAGCATACGGCACGGCGCCGTGCAGCCCTTGGCCGCCCCCTGCCGGACGTGCTGTCCCGCGACGAATGGATGCGCACCCACCCCGTCGGGTTCATCGAGTACATGGAGGCGATGGGACCCGACGGACGGTATGGCCGGTGGCTGCGGGAGAAGCCGATCGCCACCGTGGTCGGCGACACGGTCTTCCTGCATGGCGGCCTGAGCCCGGACCTGGAGGCGTCCAGTGTCGACGGCTTGAACGACGCCGCTCGAAAGGAAATCAAGCGCTTCGACCGGCACCGGCGCCATTTGATCGACACCGGCATCATCCTGCCGTTCTCGACGTTGGAGGAGATCTTCGCGGCCGTGGCGCTCGAAGTGCTGGCATGGAACGACCGGTTGTCTCCGGGACCGCGTGAGCCGCATCAGCCGCCACCGACCGTGACGCGCGAGGAGAGTGCGCATCTCGACGTCCTGATGGACCTGCGCACCATCGCGAACTGGTCGATTGTCGACCCCGACGGTCCGCTCTGGTTCCGGGGATTCGCCCAGTGGTCCGATGAGGATGGCGCCGCGATCATTGGCGACCTGCTCAGTCGATTCGGCGTGACACGAGCGGTCGTCGGACATTCGGTCACCGCATCGCGGCGGATCACCGGACGCTTCGGACAACGGGTGATTCTCATCGACACCGGAATGCTGGAGGGTGTCTACGATGGCCGGGACTCGGCGCTGGAGTTGCTCGACGGGCGGATCACAGCGATCTATCCGGGTGAGCGCGTCCCGCTCGATGTCCATCCGCCGGGGCGGTAACAGGCGGTGACGCGTCACACCGCCGGCCGCAGGCCTGGCACCAGCGTCGAGTCTGCGACGCACGCTTCCTCGTAGGAGTTATCCCATGCGCACTCGACACGCAGGTTTCATCGCCGTCGCCGCCACTGTCGTGCTGTCGGCCCAGCCCGCCGCGGCGCAGTACGGCGCCGCCGACGGCGAGTGGCGCAGCTACGGCGGTGACAACGGCGGCACCAAGTACTCCGCGCTGGACCAGATCGACGCCGGCAACTTCGACGATCTTCGCGTCGCGTGGCGCTGGCAGTCCGCCGACGCCGCGATTGACCTCGAGGCGCTGCGCGAGAGCGAGGAGGACCGGCCAATCTCGATCCGCGGTCTGCAGGCGACGCCGCTGATGGTCGATGGCGTGCTCTACCTCACGACCGCGCTCTATCAGGCGGCGGCCGTTGATGCCGGCACCGGCGAGACCCTCTGGGTGCACGACCCGCAGGCGTATCGGGGCGGCGATCCGACGCACGCATTCCGCTCGCGCGGCCTCGCCTACTGGACCGACGGCGACGACGCCCGAATCTTCTGGGGCACGAGCGAGGCATACCTGATGGCGGTCGATGCGCGCACCGGCGAACCGGTGCGCGACTTCGGCGACAACGGCCGGGTCGATCTGACGGAGGGCGTGCCTCGGGCCGATCGCGGCGCGCAAAACTACCAGGGCCGCAACCTCGTGGGCGTCGCGTCCCCACCGGTCATCACGCGTGACGTCGTCGTCACACCGACCATCATCTCGGACTTCGTGATCCGCAAGGAAGCTCCGCCCGGCTGGGTCAAGGGCGTCGATGCGCGCACCGGCGACACGCGCTGGATGTTCCGTACGGTGCCGCGCGGCGACGACTTCGGCGCCGACACGTGGCTCAACGAGTCCTGGCGGTACTCCGGCAACGCCAACATCTGGCCGCCGCTCAGCGCCGACGACGAACTCGGCTACGTGTACCTCCCGATCGGCACCGCCACCAGCGACTACTACGGCGGTCACCGCCTCGGCGACAACCTGTTCGCCGAAAGTCTGGTCGCTGTCGATGCCGAGACGGGACAGCGGGCCTGGCATTTCCAGGCGGTCCACCACGGGGTGTGGGATTACGATTTTCCCGCCGCACCGACGCTGATCGACATCACGGTCGACGGACGTCCGATCAAGGCGATCGCGCAGGTCAGCAAGCAGGGCTTCACCTACGTCTTCGACCGCGCCACGGGCGACCCGGTCTGGCCGATCGAGGAGCGGCCGGTCGAGACCGACACCGACCTCGAGGGTGAGGGACTGTCGCCGACGCAGCCGTTCCCGACGAAGCCGCCGCCGTTCGAGTACCAGGGCCTCAGCATCGACGATCTCGTCGACTTTACCCCCGAGATCCGGGCGATGGCGGTGGAGGCCGTGCGGAACTTCCGCCTCGGGCCGCTGTTTACACCGCCGATGCTGAGCGTGGAGGGCGGGCTGCAGGGCACGATCCAGCGCCCGAACATCGCCGGCGGGGCAAGCTGGAGCGGGTCGGCGGCCGATCCCGAGACCGGTCTGCTCTACGTGCCGTCCGAGAACCGCTTCTCGGTCCTCAAGTACTACACGCCGGACCCCGCGGAGGGTGGCAATCTGCGGTACACGCAAGCCGATTTCGACAGCGGGACGCAACCGACGATGCCGCAGGGCCTGCCCCTGCTCAAGCCGCCCTATTCGCGGATGACCGCCATCGACCTCAACGCGGGCGACCACGCATGGATGCAGCCCAACGGTGACGGAGACCGCTATCGCAATCATCCGCGGCTACGCGACCTCGACCTGCCGCCGCTCGGCGGCGAAGGACATGGCGGACCGCTGCTGACGAAGACGCTGCTCGTGAGCGCGCTGTCGGCCGGCGGTTCGGATGGCGGACCGCGGCTGGTGGCGCGCGACAAGGCGAGCGGGGAGATCGTCGGCTCGATCGACCTCCCGGGCGGCGCGATCGGGACGCCCATGACCTATATGCACGAGGGCGCGCAGTACATCGCGCTGACGATTGGCGGCGAGGTGCCCGGGTTGATCGCGTTGGCGCTGCCGTAACACCCCATCATGCCTGGCCGGCCGGTTGTCGCCGGCTGGCTTCCCCGCCGCCCTCCCGCTGGTCTGAGCACCAGCGCCCCATTTCCGTGTTCGACGCTTGCGTCACCGCCCGCCGGTTGAGCGGGGGCGGCCTTTCTGGTGACATCGCTCACGTGGTCGCCCATACGCCTCCTGACCGTCGGCGGGCGCTACGGCCGCATCAACGGCGTATGATGGTCGCATGGTTGATGCGCTCTCGGTCGTCCACAGCGACCCGGAAATCTCGGGGGGCATGCCGGTTTTCCGCCGCACGCGGGTGCCGGTACAGGCGCTGTTCGACTACCTGGAAGGGGGAGAGACGCTCGACCAGTTCCTCGATCAGTTTCCGTCGGTCTCGAAGCAACAGGCGCTTGCCGCGCTCGATCTGGCTCGGGATTCCGTTCTTGCCCGTGCGCGTTCTGCTTGACGAGAATCTGCCGCGTGCTCTCGCCCCCGAGATGACGGGACACGAGGTCAGCACCGTGCAGGCCGCAGGCTGGTCGGGCACGACGAATGGTGAGCTGCTTAGGCGCGCACAGGGGAGTTTCGATGTCCTGTCGAGGATGGATCGGGGTCTTCAGCACCAGCAGGATCCGAGTGCCCTTCATCTGCGCATCGTGGTCATTCGAGCGCCGTCGAACCGCATGGTTCATCTGAGGCCGCTTGTGGGCAGCATTCTGAACACTCTGACATCGTTGCCGCCTGGACAGTTGCGCGAGGTCGGCGGTTGATTCGACGCCGCCCATGCTCCCGGAACGTCGGTTGTCGCCCGCGACCTTCACGAACGCTTCTCTCATTACCGGACAATCCCGGCCAGCCCTCCGACTACTCCCTGCTCCTCATAGCGGTGCATCCGCACGACGTTGAGCGCTAGCCGCCCGTGGTGAAACCCCGCATCGCACCGAGAACTGGTCGTGACAATGCCGCGCCCGGCCAGTACCAGGCGCGACGAGGGAGCGAATTGGGGCATTTGTGACCGAGGAGCTAAGCGGATCGGCAGGTTTCCATGCCGATCCGCCCACAGTAGCGCCGCCAGCCGGGATGCAGCGTGAAATAGCAGAATTCCGCGGGGAAGCGCAGAATTCAGCGGGGTTCGAATGCATCCGATCCGACCAGGACCAGCCGCCAGCATCGAATCAGACTCGACTCAGGCCCGTACGGACGTCCGGGATATTACCCCACGATCTCGCGTTCGTTGCCGCCGCGTTCGGTATTTGATCCAGCATCCTCCCGCCCGGCGATGACGTAGTGACAGGCCCCGCTGCGTTCGCCCGGCCACGCGGAGTTTCACCACCGGCTGTTAAGATGTCCCCCGTTCAGCGATGACCGAACCAGCGGGCAGGCAGTCTGGCAGCCGCCTCTTGTGGCGCATGGCGAGCCTCGCGGTGCGCATCTTCTACCGTGTCGAGCGGGTAGGCCCGGTCCTGCCGGACGGGGCGCTGCTGCTCGTCGCCAATCATCCGAACACGCTGCTCGATCCGTCCATCGTTCAGGCGACGGCCGGCCGGCCGCTGCGGTTTCTGGCGAAGTCGACCCTGTTCAAGGGGCAGATCATGAGCCCGCTTGTCCGGTGGTCCGGCGCCATACCGGTCTACCGGAGAATCGACCCGGGCGTGGATACCTCGCGCAACGTCGAGATGTTCGCGGCGGTGCAGGACGCGCTGGCCGGCGGACACGCCATCTGCCTGTTCCCCGAGGGCAAGAGCCATGTCAGCGGCCGCCTCGAGCCGCTGCGCACCGGCGCCGCCAGGATGGCGCTGACCAGTGCCGCGGCGGGCCATCCGGTCACGATCGTCCCGGTCGGTCTCAATTTCGACCGCTTGCCGATGTTCCGGTCGCGGATCGTCGCCATGTTCGGAACGCCGTTCGACGGGGCCGATCTCGTGGACACGTTCACACGCGAGCCCCGCACGGCGGCGCGCGCACTGACCGATCGGATTGCCGACCGGCTGCGCCCGCTGCTGATCGAAGCGGACCCGCGCACGGACCTGCCGCTCGTCGCCAGGGTCGACCGTCTGTATGCCGCCGCGCGGGGGGTGTCGCGCGACCCGGAGGAGCAGGTGCGCCGGAGGCAGTTGATCGCCGCCGGCATGGACCGTCTGCGACGCGAGGATCCCGATCGCTATGGCGCGATCCGTGAGGAATTCCGGTTGTACGACGCGCAGCTTCAGGCGTTCGGCCTTCGTGACCGCGATCTGGATCGCCGCATGCCGCCCCGGGAGGTCGCACGGTTCCTGTGCCGCGAAGGTGCGCGCGCGGTGGTGCTCGCGCCGCTGGCCCTGCTGGGCATGGCGTGCTTCACGCCGCCGTACTGGCTGACGTGGGTGTTCAGCAAGTGGGCGCCCGATCTGCAGAGCCGCGCCACGTGGCAGGTGGTGGGAGGCGTGCCGATCTACGGGATCTGGATCGCGGCGCTGGCCACCCTGATCGGGACGTGGTTCGGACCGGGCGCCGCGATCGGCGCCGCCCTCCTCCTCCCCGTCCTCGCGTTCACCAGTCTGGTCGCGGTGGAACGCGAAACGGCCGCGCTGAAGCTGGTGCGGGCGTTCCTGGCCAGCCGGCAGACTCCGCTGCGGGCGCGCGCCAGTCTGCGCCGCCAGCGCGCCGCCCTCGCGGCCGTGCTCGATCACGTCAGAGACTGGCTGGACACCGGCCGGTCCGGCTAGCCGCCCGCGCCGCACACCGCGCGGCGTCCGCCTCGACGCCTACCGGATACCGAGCTTGTCGGCGAAATCGTTGAAATCGGTTGCGACGACATCGAACGACGCATCCGGGGTGGTGTCGATGTCACGATCGGGACCGTACTCGAGCGGCCGCGGCACGTACCCCGTCTTGAAACCGAGCGCCGCGGCGGCGCGCAGGTCACCCTTGTGGGCCGCCACCATCATGACTTCTTGCGGCTCGAGCCCGAGCAGGTCGGCGGCCATGAGATACACCTCGGGGTCCGGCTTGTAGTGCCGCGCAAGCTCTGACGACAGCACCACGTCCCAAGGCAGGCCGCTGTGCTTCGCCATGTTCGCGAGCAACGCCACGTTGCCGTTGGACAGCGTCGCGAGCATGTAGCGCGTTCGCAAGCGGGTCAGTCCGGACACCGCGTCCGGCCACGGCTGCAGCCGGTGCCAGACGCGGTTGAGATGATCGCGTTCCTCTTCGCCGAGCAGGACCAGACCGTGCTTCGGAATCAGCTCGTCGAGGATCATCCGATGCAGATCGTCGATGCGGGTCCAGGGCAGCTCACCGTTTCGCACCCGCCGCATCGCCGGCCCGTAGCCTCCGCGCCAGTCGTCGGCGAACTGGGCCCAATCGACTTCGAATCCGAGCCGACCGCTCAACGCCTGGCCTTCCTCGATGATCGACGACCGCCAGTCGACGACGGTGCCGAATACGTCGAACGTCATCGCCTTGACCATCGCCAATCGCTCCGTTGCGGGTTGGGAGCGGCCGGCGGACCCGGTCATGACGACCAGCGCGCCGGCAACCGCCGCCGTAGTGACGAGTCTGGAAACGTCTGAGAACGTGGGCATGACTCACTCCAGGATCGAGATGATGATTGGCCTCGATCAGTCGCCGCCGAGGCTGAGCAGATTGGCCAGTAGCTGATAGGCGCCCGGCGTACCGGCGGGAAGCTGCCGCCACAGACCGAGCCCGACGTAGATCCAGCGTCCGGCGCCGTGGCGGGCCTCGACGAACGCACCGCGCTTGACGCCGGGATTCGATGGAAACGAATCGCTCAACTCGACCAGATCGGTGTAGGCGGGGTCCTTGTTGCCCAGGAAGTAGAGCCCGCGCTCCTGCACCCAGTCGGCCCAGGTGTCATCCGAGATCTCATTCGGGAAACCGAACACCTGGTGATCGGCTGCGAGTATCCGCACCGGCGCCTGTTCGTCCGTGACGCGGTCACGGCCGACCTGCGCCGGATACGGTCCGTACTGCGCCTCGTTGAACTCGAACTTGTTGTACTGCACGATCAGCGTCCCGCCCGCTTCGACATACCGGAGCAGCCGGTCGTTGTTGGCCCGCAGGTCGCCGTTGCGCTCATACGCGCGGACCCCGGTCACGATGGTGTCGAATCGGGACAGATCGTCGAACGCAAGCTGGTCGGCGGAGATGTGTTCGAGCGTGGCCCCGAGCTGTGCGATCGCCGGCGGCACTTCGTCACCGACGCCGTCGACGTAGCCGACCCGGAGTCCCGGCTCGATCTCCACGTCGATCACGCTCATCACCGTCTCGGCGTCCTGCACGAGATGACGGCGTCCGGTGTGCGGATACTCGACCACCTGGTACCCGCGATCGAAGGTCTGCCCGTCGGACGTGACAGTGGCCCCGATCCGATATTCCCCGATGGCCACGCCAGCGGCGGGCCGGACCATGAACCGCACGGTTCTGGTTTCGTCCTCGCGCGAGAATGCGACGGACTCGCGCTCTGGCGACGACTGCCAGCCGGGCGGCACCTGCAGCGCGACCGTCCCGGCGGCCGGGCCCTGGCCTCCGTGCCGCACAGACACGCGAACCTCGCGCGCCTCGGCGGCGTCGAGCGGAAGAATCGCGATCCGCGGCGAGACCTCCACGGCGAATCGCGGCACCACCTGCAGCTCCATCCGTTTCTCGCCCGCGAAGACGTCGCTGCCGTGGCGATAGGTAATCTGTCGCTCGACGGCGATGCGGCCGGCGGCGA
The DNA here is from genome assembly GCA_965220695.1 of Vicinamibacterales bacterium. GTDB lineage: Bacteria > Acidobacteriota > Vicinamibacteria > Vicinamibacterales > UBA8438 > UBA9620. The sequence goes on from OZ244838.1 coordinate 5,130,144, forward strand.
AGTCCAATTCGAACGTCGCCACGAATGGCGTCGGCCGGAACGGCAGACCGAACGGCACATCCGGTTCGACACGATAACGGGCCGCATCGGGCAACCGCTCCCAATGGATGTCGGTGTCGGGCGCGGTCGCGGGCAGGCGCAGCATCGACTCGCACTCGTAGACCCCGCCCCCGGCGATGATGTCGGCGCCGCAGGTCTGGTCCGCCCGCGCGAACCCGGCGAAGCGCACCTGCCTGACCGCCACCGCGGCCTCGCCATGGTTGGCGACCTGCGTTGACACCGTCAGCGGCTGATCCGCGGTGACCAAGCCGTCGCTGGCGAGCGCTTCGAGCCGAAGATCGTGCGCGAGCAGCACCGCCTGCGCATACTCCCGTTCCTTCCGGGCGAGACGGAAATCAATCTCGAACGCGGCGTCTGCCGGCAGACCGAACGAGGTCAGCCGCTGGCGCAACGCGCGCACCGCGGTCAGCCCGTCGAGCACCGCCGCCCGTTGCGCGGCCGCGTCGCCACGCTCGAACGCCTGCAGCGCCGACGCGCCGTGCGCGGACAGCGCGGCGAGATCGGTCACGAGCGCCGGCGCCGGCTGCGCGCCGGCGAAGCGGGCCAGCCCCTCGATCGAGGTGTCCACTCCGTCGAACAACGCGCGCTCCGGACGTTCGGTCTGTCCTTCAATCGTGGTCTCCACCAGGCGGTACCGTGCGGAGGCGGGTCCGGGCAACGCCACCAGCGCGGACATGCCCTGACATTTGTGCATGCCGCGGGCATGGCTTCCGATCTCTGCGTAGGTGCGCCCCAGCAGCGGGTCGAAACGACCCGTGTCGACCGTGGTCATGCGTCCCGCCGCGGCGCCGTCGGGGACGGCGGGGGCGCCGCGACCGCCGCGTCCCCCACGACCGCCGCGACCGCCACGACCGCGTCCGAATCCCGCTCGAAAGTAGAACTTGCTCGCCTGCCACGGGCGCAGACCGTCAGCGATCTGTTCCGGAAACCGCGTCGGATCGGCTGCAGCCGCGTATGCTTCGTGGGCCAGTACGGCCGATGCCTGGTGATGCTGACCGCCGCCGTTCCCGTCCGGGCTCATCCCCGCGATCACATCGGGACGGAGCGTTCTGATCATCCGCACGTAGTCGCCCAGAATCTCGTCGCGCCCCCAGTTCTCGAAGGTCTCCTCGCGACTGAACGAGTAGCCGAAGTCGACGGCGCGGGTGAAATATTGTTCGGCGCCATCGAGCCGGTGGGCCGCCAGCAACTCCTCGGTCCGCAACGCGGCCAACGCGTCGAACAGCTCGGGGCCGATCTCGTTCTGACCACCGTCCCCGCGGGTGGCGGTGACCAGGGTGGTACGAACACCCTGCCCCTTGCTCAACAACGCCAGCAGGCCGTTGTTCTCGTCGTCAGGGTGCGCGGTTGCCATCATGAACGTCCCGGCATTGTTCAACTGACGCAGCACGAGCCCCAGCTCGGTGCGTCCGACGAGACGCTCCGCCGGCTGCGCCGCCAGCGTCATCCCGACAGTCAGGCTCAGACCCGCTGCGGCCAGCAGCATCGCGCGACTTTTCATCATGATGAATCGAGTATACCCGCGTCCCGCCAGCGCAACGACACGCGGACCGACGGAATCGAACCGTGGAATGCCGTTGCAGCCTGCGAGCCGCCCCGCTCGCCGCCCCGGCCGCGTGACCGTGTCGACGCGATCCTGCTACACTGGATTGCGCTCCATCCGGAGCAGGATCCGTTTCGATTCCGACCGTGGGGAATGGTCATGAAACCGATTGCGTGCATCTCTGCCGCCACCGCGCTGCTGGCGCTGGGAACCTCGGCGGCCACGGCGCAGCCCTTGGCCGACGTCGCCCGCCAGGAATCGCTGAGGCGTGCCGCACTGGCCCGATCCGGTGCGACCGCCAGGGCGTACACCAACGCCGACCTGACAGGCGGCGGCCGGCTCACGACGGCGGCGGGCCGCCCGCCGGCGGTTGCCGATCAGACGTCCGCGCCGACACCGGCCGAGGAAGACACCGGGCCGGCAGCGTCCGACGGAGAAGACCAGTGGCGAGAGCGGATCGACACGGTCCGGCAGGCCCTGGACCGGGCGCAACTGACGGCCGCCGCGCTCCAGAACCGCATCGACGGTCTCGGGGCCGATTTCGCGGCCAGAGACGACCCGGCGCAACGCTCGGTCATCGAGCGCGCCCGCCAGGCGGCGATTGGCGAACTCGACCGCACCCGCGGCGAGATCGAGACCTTGTCCCGACAGATCGAGGACATCCGGGAAGAGGCCAGACGGGCCAACGTCCCGCCGGGCTGGTTGCGCTAGCAGCCCGTGGTCAAAACCCTCTGCATCCCGCCGATCTGCGTTGTTCCGGCTGACGAACAGGGCAACCACAAGGGTTGCCCCTACGGAATTCTGCGCTTTCACGCTGCATCCCGCCGATCTGCGTTGTTCCGGCTGACGAACAGGGCAACCACAAGGGTTGCCCCTACAGGTCTTGCTCAGCGGCGGCCGCCGTCACGGCATGCGCTTGCCGGAGTACTCGAGCATCTGGGCCGTAAAGTCCAGCGGATACGAAATCGTGACGTCGGTGATCGCACCCGATGCGTCACGCCGCGGTACGAGACGCGGCTGCACGAAACCGCTGTAGGACGGCAAGCCGACCGACTCGACGCGCGCCATGACCTCGTCGCGCAGCGCCGGATCGAAGTGGATGCCGTAGGTTTCGAACAGTGTCCGGGCGGCCTCGTAGTCGCCCTCGGACTTGATGCGCTGCACCTCCGCCAGCAGCGTCGCGACCCCGTCGCGGAACGCCCGCGGGTCAACCATCACGTAGAACGTCTTCCCGTCGCGCGTCCGCCGCTCGATCACCTCCGTGTTGGCCATCAGCCAGTGCACGATCATCTGCCGGTTCCGCATATGGTCCTGTTCGATCTGGGTGCCCTCGCGGATGCGGCGAAGCTGCAGCAGCGCGTTCCGTGTATAGCCTTCGTACTCCGCGCGCACGATGTCCTCGTGCGCCTCGGCAGGCAGCACGCCCAGCTCGACCAGCTTCGGGTCCGGCAGGAAGTACAAGCCGATCAGGTCGGCCCGGGCCTCTTCCAGCGCCGAGTACTGCTCCCGCAAATCGGGCTGCGCCGAGCCGCCAAGCCGCTCGGCCAGCTTGCCTGAGGCATGCCCGATGACCTCGTGCATGTTGGTGGTCATCTCGCCGGCCAGCCCGCCCCACTGGCGCGACCGTTCCGCCTCCTCCGCGCTCCAGGTAAACTCCTGCCGATAGTTGTCGGGGCGCGAGAGATCGTAGGCTTCGTTCACGTTCGAAAGCGACACCGACTTGCTGCCGTGCTGCTCGCGCACCGTCTGGTCATTCGGCAGATTGATGCCGATCGGCGTGATGGGACCCGAGTCGCCGGTCTCAATCACCACGTCGATGGCGTTGGCGGTAATGCCGGTCACGTTCTCCTTGCGATATATCGGATCCCATGGCATCCGGTCCTCGAACCATTGCGCGTTCGCGGCCAGTGTCTTGATGGCGCCGGTCTTTTCCGGATTGACGTAGAACACGAGCGCCTCCCAGGCCCCCTTCGCGCCGCGCGCGTCCATGTACACCTCGGTGAACCCGTTGATGGTGTCGACCGACGAGTTGCGGTCCGCGACCCAGGCGATGTCATACGCGCGCTGGTCAACTGGCGAGCCGGTGCGGTAGTAGGCGATGTTGGCGCGCAGCGCGGCCGCCATCGCCTCGCTCGCGAACGGCACCGCCGCCTCCAGATGCTGGATGATCTCGCTGATCTCGTCGCTGTATCTGCCCCCGACCTTGTAGACCTCCTCGACCAGCCGGCCGTCCACCTTCGTCAGCCGGGAGGTCAGCGGGTATTGCTCGTCGAACCGCTCGAGGTCGGCCATCGACACGTCCTTGTAGAGATTGTTGGCGCTCGACAACAACAGATCCTCGCCCGCGCCCGGCGTCTTGTTCGTGACGATGGGATCGACATCGGGGTCGAAGAACAACGGCTCCATCCGCGCCGCCATCTGCGCCACCGTCTCGCCCTCCCGCGTCGGGAAGACCGCCCCGCCACGCGCCGCCGACGCCAGCGCCGTGCTGAAGGCGGCGGGCGTCGCCTCGAGCGTGAACTTGCGGGCCGTCAGGTTGTTGAACGGACCGGTGTTCAGCCAGAACAGCTTCGTGTAGGTATGGATCGCGTCCAGGGTCGCGGGATCGATCCCGGTTGGATGCGTGATGACCTCTTCGAGGACCTCGCGCATCTCGAGATTGTGCTCGTAGCGCTGGTCGTAGTAGATGTCACGACCGGCAAGCGCCGCCTGAGACAGGTGCCAGATAAGGGTTTTCTCGCGCAGACTCAACGACTCGAACCCGTCGGCGTAGAGCTGAACGATGGCGGCGTCCTCGACCCGCTCGAGCAGATACGGCCGCTCCGAGACCGCCTGACCGGCCCCCACCGTCCGCGCCGCGCCCGACGCGACGCCGCACGCGATCGCCAGCATCATCACCCCTTGTGCACGCATTGCATTCCCCCTGCGAAACGCTCCAACCGTTTGCTGGTAAGCTGATCTCATCTTAGTGCGTTTTCGGCCGAGGAGCCCGCCATGTTCAGACCCCGCGCCATCCTGCTGCTGACCGCTGCCACGGTGCTGACGTCCGGCGCCGCCGATGCGCAGCAACGCACGCTGACGATCGACGATATCTACGATGCCGAACGGCGGGTCAACTTCAGCGGCCGGACCCCGACCGGGCTGACCTGGCTCAGCGACACGCACTACCTCCAACGCGAACGGGACGGCGCCGGCGGCACACGGCTGCTGTCGGTCGAGGCGGACACCGGCGCCACCGAGTTGTTCCTCGACATGGGCGAACTCGAACGCGCCCTGGCCGCCCTGCCGGGGATGACGGACGACACCGCGCGTCGCGCGGCCGGCGGCCGGTTGATCTGGAACCGGAACCACACCGCGGTCGTCATGGACATTTCGAACGACCTGTATCACTTCAGCCTGACGGCCGTCGGCGACCGCCTGGTGCAGCGGCTTACACGCGATCCGGCTGAGGAATCGATGCCGTCCTTCAGCCCGGACGGCACGATGGTCGCCTTCGTGCGCGACCACGACCTGGCGGTGGTCGATCTGGATCACCGCCGCGAGTGGGTGTTGACCAGCGACGGGCACGCCGACCTGCTGAACGGAGAACTGGACTGGGTGTATCAGGAGGAGATCTACGGCCGGGGCAACTTCAAGGGGTTCTGGTGGAGTCCCGACTCGTCCCGCATCGCCTATCTGCAGACCGACGAGAGCCCGGTCCAGGAGTTCACCGTCGTCGACCACCTGCCGTATCGACTCGGCGTCGAGACCACCGACTACCCGAAAGCGGGCGACCTGAATCCGCTCGTCCGGCTCGGGGTCATTCCGGCGGTCGGCGGCGAGACGGTCTGGATCGATCTGGATCAGTACACCCCCACCGACATGCTGCTGGTCTCGGTCGGCTGGGCCCCTGACAGCGAGCACCTGCTGTTCCAGGTGCAGAACCGTGAACAGACCTGGCTCGATCTGAACCGGGCCGACGCCGCGCGCGGCGGAACGACCCGCCTGTTCCAGGAAACGACGCAGGCCTGGGTCGATGTTCACGGTGACCCGCTCTGGCTCGAGGACGGCACGTTTCTCTGGCTCAGCGAACGGTCAGGCTGGAAACACCTGTATCACTTCGAGGCCGGCGGCGGCCTGATCGGCCAGGTAAGCAGCGGCGAGTGGGAGCTCCGCACGCTGCACGGCATCGATGAAGCCGCGGGCTGGGTCTATTTTTCCGGCACCGAACGGAGTCCGATCGGCGGCGACGTGTATCGCATCCAGCTTGATGGCAGTCGGATGGCGCGGCTCTCCGAGCGGGAGGGCACGCATCGTGCGAGCTTCAGCCCGGAATTCACACGCTATCTCGACACCTGCAGCGACATCGACACCCCGTCGCAGATACGGGTGCACGCCGCCGACGGTACGGAAACCCGCGTCGTCGCGGCGAACCAGGTCACGACGCTGGCCGACTACCGGTTGTCGACCCCCGAGTTTCTGCAGGTGACGGCGCGCGACGGTTTCGTCATGGAAGCGATGCTGATCAAGCCGCCGGACTTCGACCCGGCGCGTCGGTACCCCGTGTTCCAACACACGTACGGGGGCCCCCACGCGCAGCAGGTCCGGAACGCCTGGGGCGGCAGCACACTGATGTTCCATCACCTGCTCGCCCAGCGCGGGATCATCGTCTGGATCATGGACAACCGCACCGCCAGCGGCAAGGGCGCGGTGTCGACGTGGCCGGTCTATCAGCGCTTCGGCGAATCGGAGCTGCGCGACATCGAGGACGGGGTCGCCTGGCTCACGCAGCAGCCGTGGGTCGACGCGGCGCGCATCGGCATCGAGGGCTGGAGCTACGGCGGGTTCCTGACCAGCTTCGCGCTGACCCACAGCGAGAGCTTTGCGATGGGCATCGCCGGCGGCACGGTCAGCGACTGGCGCGACTACGACACCATCTACACCGAGCGCTTCATGCGAACCCCCCAGAACAACCCGGAGGGCTATCGCACGAGCTCACCGCGGTTCAGCGCCGCCGACCTGCATGGGGAATTGCTGCTCGTGCACGGCACCATGGATGACAACGTCCATCTGCAGAACACGCTGCAATTTGCCTACGAGTTGCAGAAAGCGGGCAAGCAGTTCGACCTCATGCTGTACCCGCGCTCTCGGCACGGCATCACCGACCCCGATCTGAACGAGCATCTCCGGCGCCGGATGCTCGACTTCATCCTGACGCACCTGCAGCCGGAGCAGACGGCGCCGGGGCGCCCGTCCGGACAGTGACACCGGTCAGTACAAGTGCCGGCCGCCGTCCACGCGCAGGGTCTCACCGGTCATGAAGTCGGTGGCGACCAGCGCGAGGACCGCCTTGACCACTTCGCCGGCGCCGCCCCAGCGCCCGAGCGGAGTCACCTGCGTCACCTGAGCCACGGCGGACGCATCAAGGTGATCGGGCGGGATCATGGGACCCGGCGCCACCGCGTTGACGAGAATCCCATCGCCGGCGAGTTCGAGGGCCAGCGCCTCGGTCAGCGCGATCACCCCGGATTTGGCGACGTGGTAGGGCAGGAATCCGACGTATCGCGGGCGTCCGCTCGCGGCAGTCCAGTCCGAGAAGTTGATGATTCGGCCGCCCCCCTGCGCCCGCATGTGCGGCACCGCCGCCTTGGCGCACAGGAACGCCGCCTTGAGATCGACCGCCAGTCCGTCGTCCCAGTCGTCCTCGGTCAGTGCGTCGAACTCGTGGCGCACATAGACGGACGCCATGTTGACCAGAATGTCGAGCCGCCCGAACGCCTCGACCACACGGCCCGTCAGCTCGGTGCACGCCGCCGGCTGCGTCAGGTCGGCGCCGATTGCGATACCACGCCGTCCGGCGGACCGAACGGCCGCCGACGCGCGCTCGGCATCGGCCGCCGACTGCCGATAAGACAACGCCACATCGGCGCCGCCGGCGGCGAACGCGGTCGCCAGCGCCTCGCCGATCCGCTTGCCACCGGTGATGAGGACAGCCCGGCCCGAAAGGTTCACGCTGCGCGCGGTTCCACCACGAACTCCTACGGTGGCGGCTCTTCGTTGGCCAGCGCCGCCGCCGGAATCGCCTCGGAGGCGCGGGGACGCAGGATTTCGTCAACCAGGAAGAGATCGGTCAACACCGCACGCAGATGAATCGAGCCGTTCAGGTTGTCGATGACCTGACTGCTGATATCGGGTTGCGCCAGGACGAGCTGCAGCGCCCTCCGGGCGTTTGCCGCGTCGCCGTCGATGACTTCGAAGAACGCGTCGTAGCGAGCCGACGGCTCCAGGCCGCGTTCGCGAACGAGTCCGGAGAGGAACTCGCCCAGCCCCCCGAGCCCCGCGTCCATCTCTTCGATGACCCGCCGCAACTCGCCGCCGGTCTGCGGATCGCCGCCCCGGTAGCCCTTGGCGGCATAGCTCAGAAAGTACTCGTAGCCGCCCTCGATCGCGTCGATCCTTGTCTTCAGCACCGCCGTCGCCGTATCGGACACGCCTATCCCTTTACCTTCCACTTGCCAGGATCATGGTGCGAGAGATAGTCCGACCGGCTCACCCAGCCGAAGATCATCGACTTCGTGATCCAGAGCTTCTCGGGGCGGATGGCGAAATAGATGTGCGTGATGGTGAGGGTCACGAACAGCACCGAGGCGAACCCGTGCAGCGAATAGACGACGCCCCAGCCGGCCTCGCTGAAGACCAAGTCGTTCCGCGGCACGATCGGCGTGTCGATGCGCAGCATCATCACCAACCCGGTCGCCGAGACGAGCAGGCCGAAGACCGAGACGGCCAGGTGATAGAGCTTGTGGTCGAGCGGATACTTGCCGTGCTTGCCGATGTCGGCGCTCTGGCCGAGCTGACGCTTCGTCCGCTGCACCGCCTCGCCGAGGTCGCGCGGCAGGATCCAGATCGACCAGAAGTCCAGAAAGAAGGATGCATGGACGATGTGATAGAGGATGCAGAGGATCAGAATCAACCCGGAGATCCAGTGGATGTTCAGCCAGTCGAACTCGAGACCCAGGATCGGCAGAAACCCGGTCGCCAGGAGGGTGAGCATCGACGCGGCCATCACCCAGTGGAACATGCGGGCCGCGCCGGTGTGCCGCACGATCTTGTCCGGAATCCCTTCGATCTCCACCGTGGCGGCCTCGGCGGTTACCACCCTCGGCTTCCAGACGACCACGTACGCCGCGTGGAACAGGATGAATGCGATCCCCGCCCAGAACGACATGGTCAGGAGAACCCAGGAGATGCGAATGAGAATCTCCTGTCCCCACGGGTCAGTTCCTACTTGAAAGAGTTCCATTTACGCCCCCGTGCCTCGAATGGCCCGCCGGTCGGAATGCTGCGGCGACGAACGCATCCGTTCGTGTGTCGATGCCTGCACGATACCCGACCCGCACGGGACAGCCCACGCCACCTTGCGCCCCGGCGTCACAGACACTAGGCGGGAAGAATACCGGGGACGCCCCCAGGATTCAACTGATACTTCGCCCCAACGGATTCCGATTTGAACTTTGCCGGGTATCAAACGTATGATTCAAATGATCGTTTGAATCTCGATTACCGCCAGGATTGGCAAGAATGACCACAGACACCAAGACGCGAATCCTCGATGCCGCCGAAGAGCTGTTCGCGGACCATGGGTTTCCCGCGACCTCCATGCGGGACATCACCCAGGAAGCCGGCGTCAACCTCGCCGCTATCAATTACCACTTCGGCTCGAAGGAAGCGCTGCTGGTGTCGGTGCTCGAGCGCAAGATTGCGCCGGTCAACCAGGCCCGCCTGGCCCGGCTGCGCGCGCTGGAGGCCGCTGCCGGCGATCACCCGATCGCGACCGAGGATCTGGTCCGGGCGTTTCTGACCCCGGTCTTCGAAAAGTGGCAAAAGGAGGATCCGAGCATCCCGAAATATCTGAAGCTGGCGGGACGGATCCACGCCGAGGCCGATCGCGAGCTGCGAACCAAGTTCATCAAACACTTCGACACGGTGTTCGTGCGGTTCTCCGACGCCTTCCAACGCGGCTTGCCCGAGCTGGATCCGGTCGATGTGGGCTGGCGCGTACTGTTCCTGGTCGGGTCGATGGCGTACACGATGACGTGGGGCGGATCGCTCATCGAGCTCGAAGGCGAGGCGCCCCGCGACCCGGAAGAGATATTCGAAGCGCTCATCCAGTATTCGACGGCCGGTATAGCCGCACCGGCGCTGCAGCCGGTCGCCGTCGCCGCCGCGAGGGGCGCTCGATGAGGCGCGCCACCACCATTGCGCTGTTGGCGCTGGTCGCCGGGTGCGCCACGGCGCCGCCGGTCGAACTCCTGGCGCTCGACGTGGATGTGCCGGGGGCCTGGACGGCCCGTGCGGACACGGGCGCGGCGCCGGACCTGACGTGGTGGACCGACTTCGGGGTACCGGAACTCGACGAGCTGGTCAGGACCGCGCTGGCCCGCAACTATGACCTGCAGGCGGCCGCCGCGCGGCTCGAACTGGCCGCGGCCGACGCACGCATCGCCGCCGCCGATCTGCAGCCGGCGTTGCAGGCCGGCCTGAACGGCTCGACACGGAAACAGAACTTCATCGGCTTCCCGATTCCCGGCAGCGAAGACCGCGTGCTCAGCTCGATCTTCTCGAACTTCGGCGTGTCGCTCGACGTCACGTGGGAAGTCGATCTCTGGGACCGGCTGCGGTCCGGCGCGCGGGCGGCGCTGGCCGATCTGCAATCGAGCGCCGCCGACCTGCGCGGAGCGCAGCTTTCGCTCGCGGGGCAGACCGTCAAGGCCTGGTTCGCGGCGGCGGAGGCGGAACGTCAGCTCAGGCTCGCCGAAGAGACCGTCGCGAGCTTCAGCACGTCTGCCGAGCAGACCCGCGCACGGTTCGAACAGGGACTGCGTCCGTCGCTCGACGTGCGGCTGGCGCTGTCGAGTCTGTCGAATGCCGAAGCGTTGCGCGCGCAGCGGCGCCAGCAGTTGGACGCTGCCGTGCGTCAGATCGAAGTGCTGCTCGGACGCTATGCCGCGGGCACCCTGGCCACCCCCTCGGACCTGCCGGACACACCGCCCGCCATTCCCGGCGGGCTGCCCGCCGCCCTGGTGAGCCGCCGCCCCGACCTCGTGGCCGCCGAGCGCCGGGTCACCGCGGCCGGACAACGTCTGCGGGTCTCCCAAGCCGAGTTGTATCCCCGCATCAGCCTCACCGGCAATACGGGTACGTCGACCAGCGCGCTGAAAGACCTGATCAACGGCGATTTCGGCATCTGGAGTCTGCTCGGCAATCTGGTCCAACCGCTGTTCCAGGGCGGACGCCTGCGGGCGGGGGTCGACCGCGCGGAAGCCCGCGCCGCGGAAGAACTGGCCGCGTACGCCAACACCGCCCTCCAGGCGTTCTCTGAAGTCGAGACGGCGCTGGCCGCCGAAGAGCTGCTGGCTGAGCGTCTTGGTCACCTGGAATCGTCGGTCGAACAATCACGCGCCGCGGAACGACTGGCCGACGATCGCTACCGTGCCGGTCTCGGCGACTACATCGCCGTGCTCGAATCCCAGCGGCTCGCGCTGCAGGCGGAAGGCGATCTGATCGCCGGCCGCCGCCAGCGGCTCGAGAACCGTGTCGACCTCTATCTGGCCCTCGGCGGCGGGTTCGATCCACCGCCGGCGACGATCGGGTTGCAGCCATGACCCGGAACTGAGAGTGCACTGATGTCACGAATTCCAATCCGAATCCTGCGGGTAGTCTTGCCGATTCTGGTGGTGAGCGGCGCCGCCGGCGTAGCCTACGTGATGTATCTGAACCGCCCGCCGGTCGAAACCCGGGTGCCGGTCGTGGAACCGCCCAGCGTCCGTATCCAGCGCGTCACGTTCGAATCGGTGGCGCTGACGGTCAGCAGTCAAGGCAGTGTGCAGCCGCGGACGTCGAGCCAGCTCGTCCCTGAGATTTCCGGACCGGTCATCGAGGTCGCCCCATCGTTCGCGGTCGGCGGCTTTTTCGAGGCCGGAGACGTATTGCTGAGAATCGACCCCTACGATTACCAGCAGGCGGTGATCACCGGGCGGGCGCAACTGGCGGAAGCGCAGCTCCGCGTCGCGCAGGAAGAGGCCGAGGCCGAAGTCGCCCGGCGCGAGTGGCAAGAACTCGGCCGCGGCGACGCCAGCGCCCTGACGCTCAGGCAACCGCAGGTCGACGAGGCCCGCGCCGCTGTCGCCTCGGCTGAAGCGGCGCTGGATCGCGCGGCGCGAGACCTCGAACGCGCCGAAATCAAGGCGCCCTACGCCGGTCGCGTGCAGAGCAAGGACGTCGACATCGGCCAGTTCGTGAACAAGGGCACCGCCGTCGCGCGGATCTACGCCGTGGACTCGGCCGAGATCCGGCTCCCGCTTCCCGATGAGGAACTGGCCTATCTGAACGTCCAGATGTCGTATCGGAACGGCGATCGGCAGTCAGGTCCGCCGGTCACGATCTCGTCCGCCTTCGGTGGCCGCGAACACACCTGGCAGGGACGCATCGTGCGGACGGAAAGCGAGATCGATTCGGTCAGCCGCATGGTGCATGTCGTCGCGGAGGTACGCGATCCCTACGCCGCGAGCGGCGACCCGTCCCGGCCCCCACTGGCGTCCGGCATGTTCGTCGAAGCGGACATCCAGGGACGCACGGTGGATGACGTGGTGATTCTGCCGTGGTCGGCGCTGCGCGGCCGCGACCAGGTGCTGGTTGTCGACGACAACAATCAACTGCGGTTCCGTCCGGTGGAGATCCTGCGTTCCACCAGCGAAGAGGTGCTGGTCAGCGGTGGTCTCGCAGAAGGGGAAGCGGTGTGCATCTCGGCGCTGGATACCGTCACCGACGGCATGCTGGTACAGGTGATCGACGATGATCCCGGCATTGCCGCCCGTAACACGGCCCGTCCAGCGCCGGCGGCGTCCGCCGCCTCGGACCGGAATGTGACCGCGGACCGGCCTGACCCCGCCCCGAATCGCAACTCCACCGCGGGCGCGGGCACCTCCGCCCCGAACCGGAACGTCAACGCGGGCTCCGGCGACCCGGCCCCGACCCGCACCCGCACCACGGGCGCAGGCAACCCCGCCGCGGTCCAGACCGGCACCGCGGGCGCAGGTAGTCCGGCCGCAGCCCGGACCCGCGCCGCAGGCGCAGGTATCCCGGCCGCAGCCCGGACCCGCGCCGCAAGCGCAGGTATCCCGGCCGCAGCCCGGACCCGCGCCGCAGGCGCAGGTATCCCGGCCGCAGCCCGGACCCGCGCCGCAGGCACAGGTATCCCGGCCGCAGCCCGGACCCGCACCGCGGGCGCAGGTATCCCGGCCGCAGCCCAGGCCCGCGCCGGAAGCACAGGCAACCCGGCGCCGGCTCAAACCCGTCCCGCGGGCGCTGGTGACCCGGCCGCGGCGAACCCGGCGAGTCCGCAGGACAGCAGCGACAATCGCGTCTTCGAGGTGGACCCGACGCTGAGCCGCGCCGAACAGTTGGCCGCTATACAGCGCGAAGTCGCGCGACTGCTCCGCGCCCAAGCGGCGGCGGCAGCGCGAGCGGGCCGGCCAGCCGGCGGCGCAGGCGGCGGACGAGGCGACCCGACCGCCGGCCGTGGACGCGGCGCCCGTGCGCCCAGCTCGACGCCTGCCGTCGAGCTTACCCCGGCGGTGCCCAGATCGGCGCCCGCGGGTGAGCCCGCCGCGGCGGCGCCCAGATCGGCGCCGGCCGCAGATCCGGCGCCCAGCCCGCCTCCACCCGCCGCGGAGCCGGGTCGGCGGGTTGCGGCGGGACCACGCGTTGCGATGCTGCCCTTCGCGAACCTCTCGCGGAACCCCGCTGACGACCCGATCAGCGATACCCTGACCTCGGCGCTGCGCGCAGCGCTGATGAACCAGGGCATGCTGGGTGTCGTCCCGCTCGCCGCCGCCGACGAAGCCGAAGCACTGGACGCGGCCGGCGCGCAGGACGCCCGGTGGCTCGTCGGGGGCGCCTACCAGCGCGTGGGCGACCAGCTTCGGATTACCGCGCGAGTCATCGAGGTCGCCGGCCGTTCGGTACTCGGGTCGATCAAGGTGGACGGCACGGTCGATACCCTCGCGGACCTGACCGGCGAGATGGTGTCCGCCCTGCGGATCGAGCTCGTTCGCAGCGTCTCCGTCTCGTCGTCGCCCGCCGTCTCCACGCCGGCGCCACCCGCCGGCGCCGCCCCGTCTTCACCCGCCGGAGCCGCCCCGACGCGGCCCCCCGTCGCCGATCTCGCCCCGCCGGCGCCGCCGCTGACGGGCACCGGCGTGGCGCTCGCACCGTTCGTCAACATCTCCCGCGACCCCAACGATGCGCGTCTCACCAATGTGCTGACCACCGCCCTGACCCTCGGACTGCAGGGGCAAGGACTGGCGCCCGTCGTGACGCTCGAGGTCTCCGACGACGCCGCCCTCGACACCGCCACCCGCCGCAATGCAGCCTGGCTGATCGAAGGCGGGTACCAGCGGGTCGGCGATCAGTTGCGGGTCACGGCGCAGATTCACGACGTCGCCACCGGTGCGCTGCTGCATTCCGTCAAGGCCGACGGCCGATTCCAGGACTTGCCCCGATTGCTGGAAGAGGTAGTGGCGGCGGTGCGCGCCGCTCTCGAGACACGTACGGCGATGCGGGCGGCGCCGCCCCGCGATGCGGCGACCGCCGGGGACCCCGCCACTGACGGTGCGGCTGCATGACGCGGGTCATCGACTGGTTCGCGCGCAACACGGTCGCCGCCAACCTGCTGATGGCGTTCATCGTCGTCAGCGGCGCGATCTCGGCGTTCTCGATCAAGCAGGAGGTCTTCCCCGAGTTCTCGCTCGACATCATCACCATCCAGGTGCCCTATCTGGGCGCCGCCCCCGAGGAGGTCGAGCAGGCGGTCAACGTCCGCATCGAGGAAGCGATCCAGGGGATCGACGGCATCAAGCAGATCACCTCGACTGCGTCCGAGGGGTCCGGCTCCGTGATGATCGAGCTGGACCTGGGCGCCGACGCGCGCAAGGTCGTCGACGACATCAAGAGCAACGTCGACGCCATCACGACGTTTCCCGACGAAACCGAAAAGCCGATCATTCGCGAGATCAACTCGCGGCGGCGCGTGATCGACATCGCCATCTCGGGCCAGGCCGACGAGCTGACGCTGAAGACGCTCGCCGAGCGGGTGCGTGACGACCTGTCGGCGCTGCCGGACATCACCCAGGTCGACATCGCCAACGCGCGTCCGTACGAGATTGCCGTGGAGGTGTCCGAGGCGGCGCTGCGCCGCCACGGCCTGACGTTCGACCAGGTCGCCGACGCCGTCCGGCGGTCCTCCCTCGACCTGCCTGGCGGGTCGGTGCGCGCCGACGGCGGCGAGATCCTGCTGCGCACGATCGGCCAGGCGTATCGCGGCCGCGAGTACGAAGACCTGGTCGTCTGGACCCGCGCCGACGGCACCCGGCTGCATCTCCGTGACGTCGCCACGGTCATCGACGGCTTCGCGGAAACGGATCAGATGGCCCGTTTCGACGTCGAGCCGACGGTGCTGGTCTCGGTGTTTCGTACCGGCAACCAGAGCGCGCTCGACATCGCCGACGCCGTGCATGCCTACGTGGCGGCCGGCAATGCGTGGATGCCGGCCGGGGTCAGCTTGACCACCTGGCAGGACGAGGCCCAGATTCTCGACAGCCGGCTCTCCCTGATGCTGCGGAACGGCGCGACCGGGTTCGTGCTGGTCTTCATCGTGCTGGCGTTGTTTCTCGAGCTGCGCCTCGCCATGTGGACGAGTCTCGGCATTCCGATCTCGTTCTTCGGCGCGCTGTGGCTGATGCCGTGGCTCGATGTCTCGATCAACGAGATTTCCTTGTTCGCGTTCATCCTGGTGCTGGGAATTGTCGTCGACGACGCCATCGTCGTCGGCGAGAACATCCACACGCATCAGGAACGCCATGGCGCAGGTCTGCGCGGCGCCATCGAAGGCGCGCAGGAGATCTCGACCCCGGTCATCTTCGCGGTGTTGACCACGGTGGCCGCCTTCGTCCCGCTGATGCTGGTGCCGGGCATGATGGGCAAGATCTTCCGGGTCATCCCGCTGGTCGTCATCCCCTGCCTGCTCTTCTCACTCGTGGAATCGCTGCAGATCCTGCCGGCGCACCTTTCCCATCTACCGAAAAAGAAGAAACGCCCGGGCCCGTGGGGACGCTTCCAGGGTCTCTTCGCCAGCGGCTTGAAGCGTGTCGTCCACGTCGTGTATCGCCCCGGTCTCGAACTTGCCCTGCGCTGGCGGTATTCGACGGCGGCCGTCGGCGCCGCCATCCTCATCGTGACGCTGGGCATGGTGCTGGGCGGCTGGACGAACTTCCACTTCTTCCCGTCGGTCGAGGCCGACCTCATCTCGGCGGCGGTGACGATGCCGCAGGGCACCCCGGCCACCGGGACCTCGCGTGCGATCGCACGCCTGGAGGCTGGCGCCGAAGCGCTGCGACAGGAAATGATCGCCACATACGGCGACGACCCGTTCCGTCACGTCTATTCGTCGGTCGGCGACCAGCCGTTCGCCGCGCAGGGCGGCGGCCCGTTCGGCCCGCTCCTCACCATGACCCAGGCGAATCTCGGCGAGATCACCGTCGAATTGGCGCCCACCGAGCAACGCAGCATCTCGAGCGAGGCGCTCGGCAATCGCTGGCGGGAGCTGACTGGTCCGGTGCCGGAAGCCACCGAGATCAAGTACACGGCGACGATGATGAGTCCGGGCGACGACGTCGACGTGCAGTTGACAGGCGGCGACATCGACACGTTGCGGTCCGCCGCCGAGGCGGTCAAGGCCCGTCTGACCGGCTACACCGGGGTCTACGAGATCTCGGACTCGTTCCGTGAGGGCAAGCAGGAACTGAAGCTGGGCATCAGGCCGGCGGCCGAAACGCTGGGGCTGACGCTGCAGGACCTCGGCCGGCAGGTGCGCCAGGCGTTCTACGGTGAAGAGGCGCAGCGGATTCAGCGTGGACGGGACGATATCCGGGTCATGGTCCGCTATCCGGAGTCGGAACGACGGTCGCTCGGCAATCTGGACGACATGCGCATCCGCACTCCCGATGGCGGCGAGGTCCCGTTCCGTCAGGTCGCCGTCGTCGAAGAAGGCCGCGGGTTCGCGTCGATCAGACGGGTCGATCGGCAGCGCGCCATCAACGTCACCGCCGCCGTCGACGCGTCGGCAACCTCGGCGCAAGCGGTCATCGTGGACCTCGAGTCCCGCATTCTCCCCGAGGTGCTCGCGGACTATCCCGGTGTGCGTTTCTCGTTCGAAGGCGCGCAGGCGGAACAACGCGACGCAGTGGGAGGTCTGCAGCAGGGGTTCGGTCTCGCCGTGCTGATGATCTTCGCGCTGCTCGCGATTCCGCTGCGATCCTACCTGCAGCCGCTCATCATCATGGCCGCCATTCCCTTCGGGCTGGTCGGCGCGGTGTGGGGGCACATGATCATGGGCCTGGACGTGACACTGATGTCGATGTTCGGACTCGTCGCGCTGACCGGGGTCGTGGTGAACGACAGCCTGGTGATGGTCCATTTCATCAACCGCAAACGCCGGCGCCACCCGGACCTGCATGTCGCCGTCCGCGAAGCGGGCGCCGCCCGATTCCGGCCGATCATGCTGACGTCGCTGACCACGTTCGTCGGTCTCGCGCCGCTGATCATGGAAAGGAGCTTTCAGGCCCAGTTCATGGTGCCGATGGCGGTGTCACTGGCGTTCGGCGTGGTCTTCGCCACCTTCATCACCCTGATTCTGGTGCCGACCGCGTATCTGATTCTCGAGGACCTGCAGCAGGCGCTGCGCCGGTTGTTCGGCCGGGGGCCGGCTGAACAGGAACAGGAATCGGATGCCCGCGAACCGGCGCTCGGCGCCCTGCCGCCGACACCCGCCGGCGCAGCCGCGGGCGGGAGTCTGCTCGAGGACAACCCGGGACCAGCGGCGCTCTGATCCCTCGGGGACGTTCGCGGCCCGCTGTCCGACGGTGTCGCGCGGCGGCGCCGCGCTGCTACCCGGCGCCGGTGATTTCCGCCACCACCTGCTCGGCCAGCGGCAGACTGAACCCGCACGTCGTATCGTTGATGCGGCACTGCGCCAGGGTCAGGCTGCACCCGCAACTGCACGATTCCTCGTTCAGCCGCTGCAACGCCGCCACCCGCTGATCCGGTGTAAGCACGGTGAGATCGAGACCGGGGATCTCGGTGGCGTGCGCCGCGTTCACCAGACGTCCGTGGCGATCCTCGTCGACGAGATCGACGGTGATGCCGGGATCGAGCGCGGCGAGAAACCGGGTTTCCTGCTCGAGCACGCCCGGATTGATCAGGCCGATATGCGTTTGCACGACCCGTCCGTCGGCGTCCACGACAAATGACGTCGGCAGCGCCATGACCCCGGGGAACGCCTGATGCAACTCCGGCGTGGCCATGACGATCGGATAGTTGATGCCGTACTCGATGGCGAAGTCCTCCACGACCTGCCGCGGACCCTCGTCGGTCGACACCCCGATGACCTGGAGATGATCCGGATATCGCTGCTGCAGCTTGATCAGGTCGGGTATCTCCGCCTTGCAGGGACCGCACCAGGTGGCCCAGAAGTTCACGAGCGTGACCTTGCCCCGCAGATCCTCCGTGGTGAAGGTCCGGCCGTCGAGATCCTCCATGGAGACCGTCAGCACCGGCGTCGGATTGGCGACGAGTTGAATCGTCGCCGGCCGCGCATCCTCGGCAAACACCGCCGGCGGCGCATCGGACCCGCTCCCGCCGCCCGCGTCACAGCCCGCGGCCGCGCCGACCGCCAGTACCAGCACCGCCGCGAGCGACCACATGCGACTCGTCATGCCCTCTCCCCGGGCCGCAACGGCCCAACGCAGATCATTGTAGTGTGAATCCGAAGACGGGGGCGAGTGGCGGGTGTGTGTTGCGCAATAATTGCCACGTTCAACCCCACCGTGGGTGGCAACTTCATCACGATGGACAAAAAGAGCCTCACCGAACGCGACATCTGCACGAAGTTCATCACGCCCGCCCTGCGCAGGGCCGGGTGGGACGAGATGACGCAAATCCGCGAGGAGGTGAGCTTCACCAGGGGCCGCATCATCGTGCGCGGCAACATGGTCCGCCGGGGCACGGGCAAGCGGGCCGACTACATCCTCGAGTACAAGCCGAACATCCCGATCGCCCTGATCGAAGCCAAGGACGACAACCACGCCATCGGCGACGGCATGCAGCAGGCGCTGGGCTACGCCGAAACGCTGAGCATTCCGTTCGTGTTCTCGTCCAACGGCGACGGCTTCGTCTTCCACGACCGAACGGGTGCGAGCGCCGAAAAGGAAATCACCCTCGGCCTTGACGCCTTCCCGCCGCCCGGCGACCTGTGGGCGCGCTATCGCGTCTGGAAGGGGCTGACACCCGAGTCCAAAGAGGAAAAGATCGTCCTACAGGACTATTTCGACGGCGGTACCGGCAAGGCCCCGCGCTACTACCAGGTCAATGCCATCAACGCCGCCATCGAGGCGATCGCCAGGAACCGCAACCGCATCCTGCTGGTCATGGCGACGGGCACCGGCAAGACGTACACGGCGTTCCAGATCATCTGGCGGCTCTGGAAGGCCGCCCGCAAGAAGCGCATCCTGTTCCTGGCCGACCGCAACGTGTTGATCGACCAGACCATGGTCAACGACTTCCGGCCATTCGGCGCGGCGATGGCCAGGCTGTCGACGAAAGCCGGGACCATCGAACGCGCGGACGGAGCTTTCGAGAACCTGACCAGCGCCATCGATGGAAAACGGCGCATCGACACAGCCTACGAGATCTATCTCGGCCTCTATCAGGCGATCACCGGGCCGGAAGAACACCAGAAGGTGTTTCGCGAGTTGTCGCCCGGCTTCTTCGATCTCATCGTGATCGATGAGTGCCATCGCGGCAGCGCCGCCGACGATTCCGCCTGGCGCGAGATTCTGGAGTATTTCTCGTCGGCCACGCAGATCGGCCTGACCGCCACACCCAGGGAAACCCGCTACGTTTCCAATATCCACTACTTCGGCACACCGGTGTACACCTATTCCCTGAAGCAGGGCATCAACGATGGATTCCTGGCGCCCTACAAGGTCATCAAGGTCCATATCGATCGCGACGTGGCGGGCTACCGGCCCGAGCAGGGACAGCTCGACCGCGACGGCAACGAGGTCGAGGACCGCATCTACAACATCAAGGACTTCGACCGCACGCTGGTCCTGGACGAGCGCACCAGGCTGGTGGCCCGAAAGGTCACGGCGTTCCTGAAGGAAAGCGGCGACCGCTTCCAGAAAGCGATCGTCTTCTGCGTCGATCAGGAACACGCCGGCCGCATGCGTCAGGCGCTCGTCAACGAGAACGCCGACCTGGTGAACCGGAACCAGCGCTACGTGATGCGCATCACCGGCAACGACCAGGAGGGGCAGGCGGAACTCGGCAATTTCATCGACCCGGAATCGGAGTATCCGACCTTGGTCACGACGTCGCGTCTGCTGTCGACCGGCGTCGATGTGCAGACCTGCCGGCTCATCGTGCTTGACCGCGAGGTCGGCTCGATGACCGAGTTCAAGCAGATCGTCGGGCGTGGGACCCGAGTGCACGAGGACACCGGAAAGCGCTATTTCACATTGATCGACTTTCGCGGCGCGACCAGCCATTTCGCCGATCCGGATTTCGACGGCGAGCCGGTGCAGATCTACGAGCCCGGCGAGGACGATCCGATGACTCCGCCCGCCGACGACGGGACCCAGGAACGACTGGACGGTGACGACGTCGGCGATACAACGTTGCCCGACTGGCCCAACCCGTACTACCTGCCTGGTGCGGGAGGCCGAACGCTCAAGATCTATGTGGACGGCGTGGCCGCAACCGTCGTCGCCGAGCGGGTGGAATATCTGGACGAGACCGGCGGTCTCGTCACCGAATCGTTGCGCGACTTCACGAAGCGGGCGCTGCGGAAGCGCTTCGCCAGCCTCGACGACTTCCTGAAGCGCTGGAACGCGGCCGAACGCAAGCAGGCCATTCTCGACGAGTTCGACAACGTGGGTCTGCCGCTTGAACTGGTGGGCGCCGAGTTGAACAAGGATCTCGATCCGTTCGACCTCATCTGCCATGTCGCCTTCGACGCCAAACCGCTGACCCGGCGCGAACGGGCCGACAACCTCAAGAAGCGCGACGTGTTCAACAAGTACGGTGACCGGGCGCGCGCCGTGCTCAACGCATTGCTGGCCAAATATGCGGACGAGGGCGTATTTCGCCTCGATGACACCGCCGTGCTGCGCATCCCGCCCTTGAACCGGCTCGGCACGCCGGTGCAGTTGATCGCGGCCTTCGGTGGGCGGGAAGACTTCGTCAAGGCCGTCCACGAGCTGCAATCCGCCCTTTATCGGGAGACCGCGTAGCGCATGTCCGTCCGCACTCTCGTCAAATCGATCCAGAACATCATGCGCCAGGACACTGGCGTCGACGGCGACGCCCAGCGCATCAGCCAGTTGTGCTGGATGTTCTTCCTCAAGATCATCGACGACCAGGATCAGGAACTCGAATTGATGTCGGCGGACTATTCGTCGCCGATCCCCGAGCCATACCAGTGGCGCGCGTGGGCGGCGGACCCCGAGGGCATGACCGGTGAAGAACTGCTCGCCTTCGTCAACGACGAACTGTTTCCGGTCCTGAAAGACCTGGCGGCATCCAGCCGGTCCGGAGACCGCCGCCGCGTCGTGCGCGACGTGTTCGAGGATGCCTACAACTACATGAAATCCGGCCAGTTGATGCGCCAGGTCGTCAACAAGATCAACGGCGTCGACTTCAACAACCTGACCGAACGCCAGCATTTCGGCGACATCTACGAACAGATCCTCAACGATCTGCAATCGGCCGGCAATGCCGGCGAATACTACACACCCCGTGCCGTCACCGCCTTCATGGTCGACCGCATCGACCCCAAACCGGGCGAGACCCTGTTCGACCCCGCCTGCGGCACCGGCGGCTTCCTGACCTGTGCGCTGCGCCACATGCGCGAGCGTTACGTGAAGCGGCCGCCAGATGAGCGGACCATGCAGACAGCCCTGCGCGCGGTCGAGAAGAAACAGCTTCCCCACATGCTGTGCGTCACCAACATGCTGCTGCACAGCATCGACGACCCGAGCTTCGTGCGCCACGACAACACCCTTGCCCGCCCCTATATTGGCTGGCAGCGGAAAGACCGAGTCGATATCGTGCTCACCAACCCGCCCTTCGGCGGCAAGGAGGAAGACGGGATCGAGAGCAACTTTCCGCAACATTTCCGCACGCGGGAGACCGCGGACCTGTTTCTCGCCCTCATCATCCGCCTGCTCAAGCCGCGCGGGCGCGCCGCCGTGGTCCTGCCCGACGGATCACTGTTCGGCGAGGGCGTCAAGACCCGCCTCAAGGAACATTTGATGGAGGAATGCAACCTGCACACCATCGTCCGCCTGCCCAATTCCGTGTTCCGGCCCTACGCCTCCATCGGCACCAATCTGCTCTTCTTCGAGAAGGGCGGGCCGACCGGCGACATCTGGTTCTACGAGCACCCGGTGCCCCAGGGCCAGAAGGCCTACTCCATGACCCGGCCGATCCGCATCGAGCACCTGCAAGGCTGCATCGACTGGTGGGGCGGGACGGACCGCGAGGGCCGCAAGGAGACCGAGCGCGCCTGGAAGGTGACAGCCGACGAGGTCAAGGCGCGCGGCTACAACCTCGACATCAAGAACCCGCACATCGTCGACGATGACCACGGCGATCCCGAGGAACTGCTCGCCAAGCTTGCCGCCGCCGAAGCCGAAACGGCGAAATTGCGCGACCAGTTGAAGGCAATCCTCGCCGAGGCGCTGACCCGATGAACGCCGACCGATTGCTGGCCAATTACGAACGGATCGCCGACGCTCCCGATACCGTACCCCGCCTGCGCCGCTTCATTCTCGAGCTGGCGGTGCGCGGCAAACTGGTTGAGCAGGACCCGGAAGATGAACCGGCGTCGGAGTTGTTGAAGCGGATTGCGGCGGAGAAGGCCCGGTTGGTGAAGGCGGGAACGACCAAGCTCCGGAAGATCAAAGCCCGCGAGCGAGAGGAACCGATCGACCTCTCTATTCCTCCGGGCTGGGAGCTAACCGAACTTGGAGTGATCGCTGAGAAGATTACCGACGGCGCTCACAAGACCCCCACATACGTCGAAGAGGGCGTCCCGTTCGTGAGCGTCAAGGATTTCAGCGGGGGCATTCTAGATCTTTCCAACACTCGGTCCATTCCATCAGTCGAGCATAAGGTTCTCTACCAGCGATGCGACCCGCGCCGTGGGGACATTCTCATTGGGAGGATTGGAACCCTTGGGAAGGCCGTCCTAGTAGACACGGATATCGAGTTCAGTGTCTTTGTCAGTGTTGGACTAATTCGGTTTGACCATCAATGCGTCAATCCGGAGTACCTTCGTTTCGTCATAAACTCTCCATTTGTCGAGACCGAATTCGATCGAATCAAGATCGGCGGCGGTACACACACAAACAAGCTCAACCTCGGCGACATTCACACTGTAGCTTTTCCCCTCCCACCCCTCCCCGAGCAACACCGCATCGTCGCCAAGGTCGACGAACTGATGGCGCTTTGCGACCAGCTACAGTCCGCGCGCACGGAACGAGAGGCAACGCGCGATCGCTTGGCGGCGGCAAGCCTCGCCCGTCTCAACGCGCCCGATCCCGATCCCGCCGCGTTCCGAGACCACGCCGCCTACGCCCTCAACAACCTCGCCACGCTCACCACCCGCCGCGACCAGGTCAAGGCCCTCCGGCAGACCGTCCTCAACCTCGCCGTCCGCGGCAAGCTGGTGGCGCAGGACCGGACGGAGAGTCGTGACAATCAAGGCCATATCCGAGCTGACGCGTTAGCTGAAAAATTTGACGCGCAAGCATTTGCAGATCGCGCCGCACTCTTCAGTAAACCCGTCAACTGGACAGTTGAAGCGCTGTCGAGAGTTGCTTCACATATCGTCGATTGTCCGCATACGACCCCCAAGTGGACTGATGAGGGAGTCCTTTGCATCAAAACGAACCAAGTCCGAGCAGGCCGGCTTGACCTCAGTTCACCATACTTTGTAAGTGAAGAAGCCTATAAGAGCAGAATCTCTCGTCTTGAACCGAAACCGGGCGATGTTCTCTACATTCGCGAAGGTGGCATTCTTGGGGTGGCCTGCCGTGTGCCGCGACACACTAGATTGTGCCTCGGTCAGAGGCTGATGCTGATTCGTGTAAATGACACTGTCACACCGCGGTTTTTGGAGATCTGCCTTAACTCACCGTGGATCACAGAATTCGCCGTTGAAAAGACTACCGGCGGCGCGGCACCTCGTGTCAACATGTCAACTGTGCGCGGTTATCCGATCCCCGTCCCACCCCTCTCCGAGCAATACCAGATCGTCGCCAAGGTCGATGAACTCATGGCGCTCTGTGACCAGTTGGAGGCGAACCTCGCCTCCTGTGAAGACACGCGCCGCCGCCTGCTCGATGCCTTTCTTTACGAGGCGTTCGAGCCAACTACGGGTTGCATGGCCACGGCATGACAGCCTCGCTGAGTGGCGCGGGACGGGGCCTTTCTTTCCCAAGGAGTTGACCACGTTTAAGACACGCACGTTTCTCCACGATTTCGACCCGTTTCCCGATAGCCCAGTCGCTGGGCCGCGCGTGGAACTCACCGTTCAGGAAATCGAGGACGCGGGATTGCGCGAGGTGCTACAAACCCCGGGTGCGGCATTGGGCTCTTGGGCGATACTCGACGCTCTACTTGAACCGACGGCTGACGGTACGCCGTTTGTTTTTCGCCGACCTCTCGTCGAAGCGCGCGAAGTAGAGGTCGCACTATCCGGGCTGTTTGGCCGATTCGTCGCGTGCGCCGACTCTGCCTCTGATGAATGGCGAAAGCACGAAATCGAACGAGTGGATGACAGCTCAACGAGGCCGAGGAGATTCCTGTTGAAGGTTTTCAGGAAACGAACGGCTTGATCGGCGGAATCGTCACCCGTGGCGGTCCGGTACCTGGCACCGATATTGCGCGCGCAGACCGGGAGGTGCTCGCGCGCCTTGATCTACGTCCGGTCTTTGTCGGCATCGAACGCGACCTCGTGCATGCCGTGGCCGCTGGCGATCCGTCAACCATCCGGAGAGCACTCACCGCTGTGCCGGCGGTTGAGCGCGGGGCAAGACGGGGGAACCGGGCAAGTGGCTGGATAATCCCGCTTGAAGGCTAGAATCCGTCCAGGAATCGCCTCGGAGGACGGTGTGAAATCGCCTCCATCGGAGTCTCGGTTTGATCGCCCAGCACCCGGCTCCATGCGTGATATGCTTGCCGCATGCGGCATCTGCGCGACACGTGGCCTGTCATCGTAATCGTCGCGACCGTCGCCGGTGCAGCGTGGATGGCTGCGTGGAACATCCAGGGCTTCATAGCGACCCAGATTGCCGCCAGCGAGACTCGTCTCACGACGCAGATTACCGAGACCAAAACCCAGATCGCTGAGACCAGAGAGCAGATCGCCGAGATCCGCCAGTATATCGTGGACCATCTGGGCGACCACGACGACTGAGCTCGCCGGCCGCCGGATACCGCAACTCCCCACCGACCGGGCCTCCCTGTCCGGCTTCGATCGACGTGCTTGCTTCGAGATATACAGCTGTCTTTCGACACCAAGAAATTTAAATGAATCGAAGGTTGGTCGTCGGTGGCCTTTCGCTCCACGTCAAGTCTCCGTTTCGGACTTCTTGCCTCTTCGGCGGGTGGACAAGCTCGAAACGAGCGAAGGTTCGGAACAATTCAATCGCCAGGTAGTCGAGCGCCTCGTTCACGTCAAATCCCTTTCGAACAGTAGACCCGTCTCTTCTATCGCGGGCGCGGCTTGGTTCAGTCCCCGAGGACGTGCGGGCGCACGCGCTCGACGACGAGGCGGGCAGTGTTGCGGGCCGCGGCAGCGTCCTGCTCTCGATAGAACTCGGACGGCGTCAGATCCTCGGCGCCGTCGAACGCCAGTTCGCGGTCGCTCCGCAGGCCGCGGGAGGCGGCGGCGAGCTCGACGACCTCCTGCGATTCGCGCACGACGTCGGCCCAACTTTCGGCCTCGTACAGCACGTCGAGCCCCAGGAGACGCGCATTGCCCGCCGCCGTCATTTCACTCCGGCGCCGGAACGGCCATAATCGGATCATGCGCCCAGCCAATTCACCGTCACTGGCCGTCGCCGCTGCAGCCTGCCTGATCCTCGCACCGGCGGCGGCAGCGCAGGAGCGCTCGGCGGCGCAGACCCTCGAGGCGCTGAACCGGGAGACGCGGCAGCAGCTCAACGCGGCCGGCGTGGCCGATTTCGTGTGGTGGCTGCCGACCGACTGGTGGCGGCTGTCGCTCGGCGGGAACGAGACGGTGCCGGCCTCGTTTCTGCAGCGCGCCGAAGCGGCGCTCGCCGAATACACGCTCGTGCTCGTCGCCCACAGCGAGGCTGGCCCGGGCACCCTGACGTGGTTGGACGAGGCCGATCTGCGCTCGCAGATCACGCTCCGGGATGGAGCGGGGACGGAATATGCGCCGATTCCGACCGAGCAGGTCGCCGCGGACGCCCGGGGCGCCGTCGACGCCATTCGGCCCAGCTTCGAGACCATGCTCGGTCCGGTGGGCCGCAATTTCCACTTCTTCTTCTTTCCGGCCGCCACGGAGTCGGGGAGGCCCATCGCCGATCCCCGGCTGCCCGGGGAGATCGCCGTGCGGGTCGCCGGCGAGCTCTATTCTTGGCGGCTGCCGCTCGGGTCGCTGCTGCCCGAGAAGGTCTGCCCCGCCGATGGCGAGCGCCTGAACGGCGCCTGGCTGTATTGCCCCTGGCACGGGGACCGGTTGACCGTGACGCGCTGAGCGGCGCCCGAATCGACCTGTCTGCAGCGCGGCCGCAGATGCTTTGCGGACCGCCCGCCACTACTGGTACTGGAACTGGACCGCGAGCGCGAGCGCGACCACCGCGACGGCGTAGAGCTTGAGCAGCAGCGGCCCCACGAACCGCAGCCAGCGCTGATACGGGATCCGCGCCAGCGCCAGCATGCCCATCAGCACCGGGTTGGTCGGGACCACCATGTTCGTGAACCCGTCGCCGAACTGGTAGGCCAGCACGGCGGTCTGGCGGGTCAGCCCGGTCAGGTCGGCGATGGGCGCCATGAGCGGCATGGTCACGTATGCCTGCCCCGACCCGGAGGGGATGAACAGGTTGCACACGGTCTGCACGGCGAGCATGCCGACCGCCGCCAGCTGACCCGGCAGCGTCTCGAGCGGCGTCGCCAGCGCGTGGATGATCGTGTCGATCACCTGCCCGTCGGTCAGCACGACCTGGATGGTGCGGGCGAAGCCGACGATAATGGCGGTGGTGGTCAGCTCGGCGGCGCCGGTGTAGAAGGCGCCGGCCACCCGATTCGGCGAGATCCGCGCCGCGGCCGCGGCCGCCAGCCCGATACCCAGGAACACGGCGGTCAACTCGGTCAGATACCACTCGTGCGCGCTGACCCCATACACGAACAACCCGATCCCGGCGGCGAAGACCGCCATCACCGCCAGACGCGCCGGGGTCAGCCGCACGTCCTCCGGCAACTGGAAGCCTTCGGCATACGACACGTCCTGCACGAGGCTGCGCTCCCGGTCGGCCTGCACGCGCCGCATGTACCGCAGGATGTGGTGCGCGCCGACGATCAGACAGACCGCCAGCAGCACCCAGCGGACACTCTGTCCCGACGTCAGCTCGACGCCGGCGATGCGCTGCCCGATGACGACGGTGAACGGGTTCAACGCCGCGCAGGCGTAACCGACCCCCGCCCCCACGTAGACGATCCCGAGCGCGACCACGGCGTCAGCCTTGATCGCCAGACACATCGCCACCAGCAGCGGCACGAACGGCACGTATTCTTCGGCCATGCCGATCGTGGAGGACCCCAGGGCGAACAGCGTCACCATGCCGCCGACCAGCCACACCGGCCGGCCGCCCAGCCGTCGAATCGCCAGGCCGATCAGCGCATCGATCGCCCCGGTCGCGCGCAACACCCCGAACACCCCGCCCACGATGAAGATGAAGAAGATGACGTCGGCCGCCTCGAGGAGCCCGGCCGGCACCGCCGTGAGGAAGGTCAGGACCGGCAGCGGCTCCGTGTCGACGGTGTGGTAGGTGCCTTGCACCACCCGGTTGTCCTGGCGCTCGTACTCCCCGGCCGGCAACACGTAGGTCGCGACCTGGGCCAGGAGGATCAGTCCGCAGATCAGGACCAGCGAATCGGGGAAGCGCGGCGGCCTCGCCTCGGTCATCTCGTCAGTCATCTGGTGGGATCGTCGGATACGCGCACCAGCAGCTTGCCGAAGTTCTCGCCCCGCAGCAGACCCTGGAACGCGCCGACCGCCTTGTCGATGCCTTCGACGATATCCTCGCGATACTTCAACTCGCCCGAACGGATCCAGCCGCCGACCTCCCGCAGGAAGTCATTCTGCCGGGCGGCGTGGTCGAACACGATGAACCCGCGGATCATCAGACGCCGCACCAGCGTGAGACCCATCAACCGGGGCACCTCGTTCGGCCCGTCGGGCAAGCGGGTCATGTTGTAGTTGGCGATCCGCCCGCACACCGGCACGCGGGCAAAGTCGTTGAGCAGCGGCAGCACCGCGTCGAACACCTTGCCGCCGACGTTCTCGAAGTAGAGGTCGATGCCGTCCGGGCAGGCGGCCTTCAGGTCGGCGGCGAAGGTGTCGCTGCGATGGCTGACGCAGGCGTCGAACCGCAGCTCGCTGGTCACGTAGTCGCACTTCTTACGGACGCCCGCCACGCCGACCACCCGGCAGCCCTTGATGCGCGCGATCTGTCCGACGACGCTGCCCACCGCGCCCGAAGCGGCCGATACCACGACGTTGTCGCCCGTCTTGAGCTCGCCGACATCCAGCAACCCGACGTAGGCGGTCATGCCGGGCATGCCCAACACGCCGAGGGCGGTCGAGATGGGGGCGGCGGCCGGGTCCAGCTTGCGGACGCCCCGCGCGTCGGCCACGGCGAACTCCTGCCAGCCGTTGCCGGACAACACGATGTCTCCCTCGGCGAACCGGTCGTGCCTGGAGGCGACCACCTGGCCGATGGTCTGGGCGGTCATCACGTCCCCGATCTCGACGTTCCTGGCGTACGAGGCGCCCGGGTTCATGCGGCCCCGCATGTAGGGATCGAGCGAGAGGTAGATGGTGCGGATGAGCAGCTCGCCGGCGGCCGGGTCCGGGATCGGGGTTTCAACCAGCTTGAAATCGGTGTCGGCCGGGAACCCGGCCGGATGCGCATCGAGCAGGATCCGGGTATTGGTTCGTGTCATGGGCGGCGATTGTACCCGAGGTATGATCGGGACCGCTTCGCGGCATCCCCCGCGATGCAGGTCGAGAGATCGCACCATGGCAGAACCGGACCATGCGGCCGGCCGTCGCCCCTCGCTGCCCGGGTGGGGTCGGCTCGTGACGCTGCGTCTCGTCATCCTGACCTCGCTGCTGTTCACCGGCGCGTTCGTCGGATGTGACGGGGGCCTGGCGGACACCGACTGGCCGGTCTATCTCGGATCCGGCAGCAGCCAGTACTCCCGGCTCGGGCAGATCACCCGGGAGAACGTCGCACAGCTCAACGTCGCCTGGACCTATCACGCGGGTGACGCGGACGTCGACACCAACCGATCCCAGATGCAGACGAGCCCGATCGTCGTCGACGGCGTGCTCTACGGCGTGTCGCCGGTCACGAAGATCTTCGCGCTCGACGCTGCGACCGGCGCACGTCTCTGGGAGTTCGACCCGTTCGCCGCCGGCGCCGAAGTGCGCGGCGGCGGCACCAGCCGCGGCGTGACGTACTGGGCCGACGGCGACGACCGGCGCATCTTCGCCACCGGCGGGTCGAAGCTGTTCGCGCTCGATGCGGGGACCGGAGCGCCCATCGAATCGTTCGGACGCGGGGGCGTGGTCGACCTGCACGACGGTCTCGACGCCGGCCGCGACGTCTCGGACCTGTTCGTCATCTCCAACACACCGGGCGTGATCTACCGGGACCTGCTCATCCTGCCGACCCGCCACGCCGAGAGCGATCCGGCGGCGCCCGGCAACATTCGCGCCTTCGACGTGCGCACGGGCGGGGTGGCCTGGGTGTTTCACACGATTCCGCACCCCGGCGAGCTCGGCTACGACACCTGGCCGCCCGACGCGTGGCAACGGGTCGGCGCCGCGAACAACTGGTCCGGCATGTCGGTCGACGTGCCGCGCGGGCTGGTCTTCGTGCCGACCGGGTCGGCGGCGCCCGACTTCAACGGCAGCGACCGGCACGGCGCGAACCTGTTCGCGAACACGCTGCTGGCGCTCGACGCCGCCAGCGGCGAACGCCGCTGGCACTTCCAGGCGGTGCACCACGACATCTGGGACCGCGACTTCCCCGCCCCGCCCAACCTGCTGACGATCGAGCAGGACGGCGTGCGCCGCGACGTCGTGGCGCAGATCACCAAGTCGGCGCACATCTTCATGTTCGACCGCGACAGCGGCGCACCGATCTTTCCGATCGAAGAACTGCCGTTTCCGGCGTCCGACATCCCCGGGGAAGCGGCGTGGCCGACGCAACCGCTGCCGGCGCGTCCGCCGCCGTTCACGCGCCAGCGCCTGACGGAGGCCGAGGCGACCGACATCTCGCCCGAGGCGAACCGCTATGTCGTCGACCGGCTGCGACGGATGCGCAGCGACGGACAATTCGTCCCGACCAGCCGCGAGGGCACCATCATCCTGCCCGGTCTCGATGGCGGCGGCGAATGGGGCGGCGCCGCGGTCGACCCGGACACCGGCATCATGTACGTCAACGGGAACGACATGCCCTGGATCGGCGCGATGGTCGAGATTCCGCCGGGGGCGCGCGGGCGGCGGGCCAGCGCCGGGCACCGGGTCTACGCCCTGCACTGCCTGCAGTGCCACGGCGTGGACCGGGCCGGCGACGAACTGGGGCAGTATCCGCGGCTCGACGACCTGGCGGGGCGTCTCACGGAAGCGGAGGCGCGGACGATCATCAATGACGGCCAGGGCTACATGCCCTCGCACGCCCACCTGTCCACCCGCAACCGCGAGGCCTTGATCGCGTACCTCTACAACTCGGACGAGCCGGACCCGACCGCGCGCCCCGGCGGCGACGCGTCCGCCGAGCCGGAGTGGGTGTTCGCCGGTTACCGCCGTTTCCTCGACCAGGAGCAGCGCCCCGCCATCAAGCCGCCCTGGGCGACGTTGAACGCCATCGATCTCAACGCCGGCGAGATTCTCTGGAAGGTGACGCTCGGCGACTGGCCCGAGCTGTCGGCCGCGGGACGACCGCCGACGGGGGCCGAAGCCTACGGCGGGCCGATCGTCACGTCGAGCGGTCTGATCTTCATCGGCGCCACCAGCGACGAACGCTTCCGCGTGTTCGACACCGAGGACGGCGCGCTGCTGTACGAAACGAGCCTGCCGGCCGCCGGGTACGCCACCCCCATCACCTACGCCGTCGACGGCAAGCAATACGTCGTGATCGCCGCGGGCGGCGGCAAGGTCGGCACGAAGTCGGGCGACGCCTACGTCGCGTTCGCGCTGCCCTGACGCCCTGTCCGGCGTGACGCTGGCCGAGGCCGAGGGGGACATGAACCGCGAACTCCTCGCGCTTACACCCCCTGCGTGGACAGGTATTCCTCGAGCGCTTCCACCACCACGACGTTCAGGCTCTGGTCCTTGATTCGAGCCAGGGTACTGGCCCGCCGGTGAGTGTTCGGCGACAGGCGCACGACGAACTTGCCGGAGAATGGCTTCTCCGGTTCGTCGCCGTCCTTCCGGCAGCCGTCGAGGTAGAAGTCGACAGAATGCTGGAAGGCTTGACGAACGTCATCGATCGTCCGGCCGCGGAAGTCCACGTGGTCACGGTGCAAGTTGACGACGGTGCCGTAGAACTCGTCACCGTCGACGTCCACCTTCCCCAGATAGCCTTTGAAATACATCACAGTATCGACTTCGACGCGTCCGCAAGCCGATGTCGGCGGCGCCGAGGACGCGGCCTGGTCGTCCGTTTCGACGGCCGGGCCCGGGTGGCCGGACATGTTCAGCGTCCTGTCGGATAATATCCGAAGGAGGCTGAGACGTGCGCACACCTGCACGACTGCGTGATCGAGTCTGTATCCTGATCCTGCTGCAGGCGTTCCTCAACGGGGCTCACGCCACGGCGCAGGAGCCGCCGCCGCGGCCGGCCGTCCGCGATGACCAGGTAGCCGATGCCGCAACGGTCGGCGTGCGTTTGTGGACCGCCACGTCAGTCGTGCGCGATCTCGGTGACCGCGTCCTCGAGGCGCGCGAGCAGATCAGACTGTCCGAGGGCGTTCTCCAACTGACCCAGGAGGTCGCGTGCCTCTGCCAGGTCCACGTCGCCGCTCGCCAGGAGCGAGCGGAGATCCTCCAGGTCCTTGCCGCGACCGGCGAGCACCTTCATCACCGCAAGGTCGGTGGCGTGCGCCACCGGCACCTCGACACCGTCGATGGCGACGCGGCTGGCGCGGCCGAGCGCCAGCGATTCCAGTCCGGACCCGGCGAGCACGAGATCGACCTCCATTCCGGAACCGTGCAGCAGTGGCAGAACCGCCCCCCTGGCGAGCAGCTCATCCGCCATATCCGGGTATCGCTGGTGTAGTCCCTGGGCCTCCAGCGCGTCGACGAGCGCCCGCAAGCGCGCCCGTTCCACCTGCACCGTCACGTCGATGTCCTGTGTCGCGCGCGCGGCACCGCGTACCGCGACGGCCTGGGCGCCGAAGACGAACCAAGAGAGCCCTTGCCCGTCGAGCACCCGACGGAGAGCGCCGAGGGCCTCAGCGACGGCCGACATGGGCGGCACGATCGAGCAGCGCACGGACGCGCTGGTGGGTGGCAAGGTCGGCGCGGCGCAGCGCGTCATCGGGCCACTCGGGCCGCGTGGCGCGCGCCGCTTCGTAGAGATCGATGGCGAGCCGGACCTTCTGCCCGACCGGCAGGATCGCCCGGCGTCTGCGAGCCAGCCGTTCCGCCAGCCCCCAGTCGCGGCCGGCGTAGTTTCGCAGCTCCGTGACATCAAGCGGCCGCGCCATGTGCCTCCAATCCCGTCGACCGCACCTGCCCGAACACGAACGTGAGTACCAGCATGCCGGCCCCCGGAAGCAGCCTCGCCCACGAGTCCAGGACCATGGCGAATGATACCTTGACGGCCTGTATCGGGCAGGCTCCGATACTGCCATGTGTGTCAGAATGGGACGTCAGCGTTCAATGGAGGTGACGATGCGGCTTGTCCTCGGTCTCCTTGCCGTCCTGTTCGTTCCGTCCGTTCTGTCCGCTCAGGAACCCAGTGTCGTTCGGGGGTGCGTCAGCGTGGACACGGGTGTGATGCTGCGACCGGTCAGCCCCGAATTCCAGCACTTCGACAGCAACAATCGCTATGACTCGGACGGGGTCTTTATTGTGTTCGCCGACAATGACCTGTTGGACGAGATCGCCCTCCACGAGGGGGACGAAATCGAGGTGACCGGCCACATCAACCCGCCGGGGCCTGAACCGAGTGTGCAGCCGCCCATTCTGCAGCCACCGGGCGGCAACCTTCCCGGCGTGGGGCGGCGGGGCAATCCTCGAGGGTCGATTGCATTGAGATCGAACGTCTTGCCTATCGAGAATGTGATTGTGGTCGAGAAGTTCAAGGCAGTCCGTCCGGGGTGTCGCACGCGCAGTCGTTTCTGACCTGGACACCTTCCGCCGAAGCGCTCAGGAGCCCGCGGTGAAACCGCGCGGATGAAAAGTATCTCGCACCCATTCCCCACGCCGCGAAAGACCAAGCCGCGGGGCCGGCACCCCCGAAACGCACTCTCTCCCACCTTCGCCGTCGCCGCTGCGCTTGTCATCGAGCAGAAGCGGGCAGGATGGCGCGACCCGACATACGCCAGAGCATGGCTGGGCCGTCTTGAGCGCTATACCTTCCCACGCATCGGAGAGCGTCCGGATCGGCACCGAGGGTGTGCACAACCGGA
This sequence comes from Vicinamibacterales bacterium, assembly GCA_965220695.1. GTDB lineage: Bacteria > Acidobacteriota > Vicinamibacteria > Vicinamibacterales > UBA8438 > UBA9620. Next base: position 5,163,802 of record OZ244838.1, read on the forward strand.
TCTATCTGGCCGCCGAGATCGTGGGCGGCGGAGTCGCCGCGGTGTATCAATAGATCTGTCCGTGAGCATGCCGCGCGCGTTCACGGTATCCTGTGCGACGCCGACCGGGAATCTATCTCCGGCGCGCTTCGCCTTACTCCAGCGCGACTACGGCGGCGCGCAGCTCCATCAGGTGCACAGCCCTGATCGGAGTCGTCCCCGCCCCGGGTGACGCGTCGCTCCAGACCGGCACCGCCCACCCGGCCGCGGTGAACGCCTCGTCAAGCGCCGCGCGCAGATCCAACAGATGCGCGAGCCTAACGGGCGTCGCCCGCACCCTCAGGACCGGATCAGTCCAGCGGAACGGCCGCAACTCCGCCTCACGCCGCAGGCTGTCGATCCGATCCCGCAGTTCCGTGAAATGGATGGCCCTTACCGTCGTCACGCCGGGCCGGATCGGGTCGTCCGTGAATGGCCTCCCCGGCCGGCTGATGCCCACCGGTACCGCCAGGTCCCACCGGAAGCGTTCCACGAGCATCTCAGGCGGGTCCTGCCGCACGGCCTTTGTCACGTCACGAACCTCAAGCTCGATCCGGTGCACGCCAACCGTCAATGCGCAACTGAACAGGTACAGCGAGTTTCCCGAGGTGACCACATCACCGTCGAGGCTCCACGTCGCCTGGAGAGTCCCCGGTAGTCCGTACGGCACGCCGGGGACCGTGACCGAGAAATCGAGAGACTCGCACGTATCGAGTTGCAGTTCCGTAGTGGCTGGACTGACCGCATCTATCGGCGAGACCAGGTTGTAGATCCGGCCGATCAACTGTTCCGTGTTGACCTGTTCGAACGGTCTCTCCAAATCACGCATCTTCGAGGAGAACGTCGGCCGGTACAGTCCGGACTCGCAGAATCGGGCTCCCTCGTAAGCGCTCACCACGCCCAGCGTTGTATCCGTCGACGGAACGGGCGTGCCCGGCTCGATCCAGTACGACCACTTGATTGATGCCGCCGTCGACGCCCGGGTAACGTTCACTTCGGGCGGTTCCACCGAATTGTTGCATTGTGGGCCGCCGCCAGTGTATTCGTCTGCCAGCAGGCCGAACGAATGGCCGAGCTCGTGCAACATGATCTCCGAACTTACGCTGTTGGTGGACGCGACCGCGAATGCGCCGCCGGATCCTCCATACTCGTCGTCGTTTACCAGCAACAACACGATGTCCCGGGCGGTCACTGGAACGCTGCGGTCGAGCACGTCTAGTACGGCTCGGTGGTCGACACAGATCAACCACGCGATATCGGCGCAGTCATAATGTGCGCCGAGCGCAGTGTCGCGGTATACGCCGTCCGCCGGATGGTCGGCCCCGGACTCGTTCGACGTAACGTCAACCCGACGCGCGTTGAAGTATGACGCATAGTCCGCGAACGGTTGCTCCAGGTACATCTTGGCCAACAGCAGTTCCACGTCGTTCGCGTACTTGGCGAGTTCCTCGCGGGTATACCCGTCGCCCAGAATTACAACGTTGACGCGGTTCCCGTCCGGGCCGTTGTTGCGCACCACCGCGACTGGTTCGGCCGCTGCTCCCACGCTAGTCGCAGTGCACGCAACCACCGACAGCGAGAGCACCGTCCACCACCGCATATGACTACGGCTGTATCTGAACCTGGCCGAACGGCTCGAGCAAGTACTCGGCACCGTTCCAGTACGGCCGGTACAACAGAATCTCGTGGGCACCCTGGATGGCCGGAATCGCGATCGACAGCTCCACGCTGTCGAGCTCGAGCACCCTGCCTTGCAGGCGACCATCAGGTCCCGGCGCCTCGGCGCGCACCAGTGCAGGATTCGGCACCAGTCTCCAGTCCAATTCGCCTCCCGCGGCGTCCTGTACGACGACGACCAGGCGATCTTGCGACAGTTGCGGGAACCGCTCGCGGCGCAGTCGGCCCGCCACGACTCGCTGCTCGATCAACGCGAGCGCCCGAGGCTCGCGCGCCGCGACGTCGGCGCCTGGCGGCGGCGAGGTCTCGGACCATGCAATCCGCAACTCTCGGACGAGTTCCGCGTCTGAAACCTGGCCAACGCCGCTCACCAGACTCCGAAACGACCGGAAGGAGGGCGGTTCGCCTTGAGTTGCCGCCGCCATGGACCCCGGCGATTCAACACATTGGACGACCGCCAGGGCCACTATTGTCTGCATCAACAGGCCGGATATAGAACTGCAATCTGCTCGCCCACGCATACCAAGTTGCCCTTACCGCTGGGAGGCGTCCATATAGTCGTTTAGTCGTTCATCGGCCGCTGCCGACGCTTGAAGAGGTCCGAACGCGCGTAGGCCGCCTTGGTCCGAACCGCAACGATTAACGATACTACAGTGGCCACAGAAATTCATATCTTGGTCCAGCCGTCAGAAACCCGGAGCTGGGTCCAGCACCGCGCCGAGATCACGCCGACCTTTGCCGCCGCCGCGGCGCGGGTGCTGGAACGGAAACAGGCCGGATGGAGCAATTCCCGACACGCGAGTGCCTGGGTTCGCAGCCTGGAAACCTAGCAGCCCGTGGATCGGAGGGCGACTGGTGTCTCGGGTCATTCCATATTAGGAGCCAGCTTTTTCCGTGACCAGTCTTCGTCCTTCCCGGCCTCGGGATTCTTGTACTGATCGGCGAGTTGCGAGGTTCAAGTGCGGCTGGGTTTCCGACTTGCGAGGTTGCCCCGTCTTCATCTGCCGCTATTGTCTTGGTCCCATGGATCGACGTCGTGCTGGTCCCGGACGATGTCGTACTCGAGACTGAGCGTGCCGGTTTTCTCGTAGACCCGGTGCGCTCGAAGCTGCAGCGTTGCCCGCCCGGCGGGGGATGGGAGCAGCGGAATCCCTTCGCCGAGGAGGACCGGAATGACGGCCACCTCGACGCAGTCGACCAGGCCGACCGCCAGCAGGCTGCGGAACAACTCGCCGCCGCCGAACAGCCAGATGTCCTTGCCCGGCTGGTCGCGGATCTCCCGGACGACCCGTTCAGCGTCCGCTTCGATGGTCACCTTCGGGTGGTCAGACGGGTTCAGCGTCCTGGAGAGCACGATGCTTCTGACGTGCGCCGGTTGCGCGGCGGCGCCGCCCATCTGCAGCATCGCTTCGTACGACTTCCGCCCGATGAGGCAGGTGTCGAACGGCGCCGCCAGCGCGGCGAAGTCGATGTCCGGGTCCATGAGAATCCAGTCGAACTCACCGTTCGGCCCGGCGATATAGCCGTCCAGGCTCATCGCCACTCCGTATCGCACTTTGCGCATGGTCGCTCCCGGGTCCGGCAGCCCGTGGCGCAACCCACGCCGCCTTCGATGGGCGCTGCATCCCGCTGATTTCGGTGCAACGCGCGGTTCTGCGACGGACCGCCAGTGAGGCCATTAGTACACACCCATTTGCTTTGACGCCAAAAGTATGCGAGGCCGGACGGCCCGTGTTCGCAGGTTCCAATATCTGCTATCGTCCACCCTGCGCGTTCATGTGCGAGCCGCTCATGGCACGTGGCCACCATGCGCGAACACACCCTCTACCCGCCGGTAAAGGCGTTCCTCGAAGCACAGGGCTATGCCGTGAAAGGTGAGGTCAATGACTGCGACCTCGTCGCGGTCCGCGGCGACGAGCCGCCCGTCATCGTCGAATTGAAGACCGGCTTCTCCCTGCCGCTGGTCTTCCAGGGCATCGCGCGGCAGGGCCTCTCCGACGCCGTCTATCTCGCGGTTCCGCCGTTTTCCGGCCGCACGACCCGGCGAAAGGACGCCCTGGCGCTCTGCCGCCGGCTCGGACTCGGGCTGCTGATGGTCAAACTCGAACCCGCGCCCGTCGTGGAGGCGCTGCTCGACCCGGCGCCATACCGGTCCCGCCGGCGCAACCGCAGTGTCGGACGGTTGCTGCGGGAGTTCCAGCGCCGGGTGGGCGACCAGAACCAGGGGGGGTCGACCCGCCGCGGGATCATGACTGCCTACCGGCAGGACGCCCTGCGCTGCGCCGCCCATCTGCGCCGCAACGGCCCGACCAAGGCGGCCATCGCCGCCAGGGCGGCCGGCGTCCCCCGGGCCCGGGCGATCATGTATGCCGATCACTATGGCTGGTTCGAACGCCCGGCCGATTCGCCCCGCGGAGTCTACGGCCTGACGCCGAAGGGCCACGCGGCGCTCGAGCACTACGCCGAGACCGTGGCGGCGCTGGAGCGCAGCGGCGGGTAGGAGGGAGCTGCGCCTCGACCCAACCATGCCCCCCACCTCCTTCGACATCGGATTCTCGCTTAATCCGTGTCCAAGAAGACTGGGGGCGCCTCAATGGGCGGATGGACAACATTGTACTGGGACGTTTGCGGCATCAGTCGACACGCAGAGCTCGACTGATGTCCAACCGCGAGGCGGCGCGCGCTGGTAGAGCAGAGACAAGTCCGGCCATCGAGATCAGGAGCACGAACGCTGCCGCCAGGGTTCCCGCTCCGACCGGTTCCAGACCCGGAACAAGCGTTGCCAGCACACGACCCTGAACAGCGACCAGACCTGCACCCACGACAATCCCATACAGTGCCGGCGCCAGTCCTTTCCGGGCCACAAGGTAGAACACATGGCGCTTGGGCGCCCCCATGGCGAGTCGAATGCCAAGCTCCGCGGTTCGCTGTGTAGCCGCGTGTCTGGCCAACCCGTAGATGCCCGTCCCACTCAAGACGATCCCGAGCACCGCGAACAGCGTGAGGAGCTGCGATGCATACGACGATGCGGCAGTCGTCTCTCTGATGAGATCAGCCATCGTTCTCGTATTGACAACCGGCACGAGCGGGTCAACGCGACGCATCGTATCCTGAAGCGTGACTGCCACTCGTTGGGGGTCTACAGACGTACGCACGAGCAGCACCAAGTCACCGATCACGTAGCCGCTTTGATCCAGGGCGACATAGATCTCCGGCCGCGGCGGCGTATCGAGGTCATGGTGACGCGCGTCCGACACGACGCCGACAACAGTTACCCATGGCGCCCTGAGAGGTCGACCGGGCCGAACCGACTCAAAATTGATGCGCTTCCCCACCGCGTTGCCGCCTGACCAGTGGCGTCTGGCCATTGTCTCGTTGATGACCGCGACAGGCTGCGTGGCGGTCGTGTCGCTGTGCGCCAAGAGCCGACCACGCAGCAGGCGTAGCCCGACGATGTCGAAGTACTCAGGGCTCACGACCCTTCGTCCGGGCACGAATGACGCATGTTCCGGGCTACCGTTGAGATAGCGTCCGCTGCCCTCGACGGTGATCGATACTCCAGGCGGTCCACCATCCGCCGTGAGATAGTCCACGAAACTCGAGGCCAGGGCAACGCTGGAGACGTCAGGCAGGTTGCCAAGGAAATCGATGGTCCTGCGGTGGAGGCGCGATGCATCGGCCACGGTATCGTACGTCGAGGCGGGAAGTGCGAGCCTGGCGGTCAATAGCATTCGTACATCGAAGCCTGGATCGATGGATTGCAATCTGGCGAAATTCGTGGTGGCCAGAATCGCAGCGACAACGAGCGGTGCCGTAAGAGCCATCTGACCGGCTATCAACATCGATCGTATGCGTGTGGCGGTGGCTGACGCGCTGTGTCCTGCCACGCGACGGACATGCGCCGCGCCACCCGGTCGTGTCAGAAACCACGCGGGCATCAAGGCGCCGGCACCAATCACCAAGCCCAAGGCCGACAACCCGAAGACAGCGATGCGGTAATCCAGTGTTATCGTGGCCGCCGCACGTGCTTCCGCTGGAGCCAACGCCGAGATCACAGGCAGTATCCAGCCGGCTGCGAGCCCTCCCAAGAGACCGCCCGCGATAGCAGGAGCGCCTACCTCGATTCCCATCTGCCGCAGAATGCGTCCGCGGGACGCACCCACCGCAATGCGAATATATAGTTCGCGGTGGCGCGCAACGTTTCTGGCGACGATAAGACTGCCGATACTCACAGCCAACCCCGCGAGCACCACCACCGCCACCGCCACGAGCAATTGCACTGAACGATATAGTGCGTCGTCAGCGAAAGCATCACGGGCTGGAACCACATGTACAGCAGTGGAGTCGTCCGCCGCTCCCTGGAGTTCCACGTCGAGTCGAGCGTCCAAGGCCTCAAGCTCTGACCTTGCCTGGTCCAGGCTGACGTCACCGCGCAGTCGTGCGAAAGCACGAAAGAGCAGATACCCGTCCTGTGCAATCACCTCCGGGGACAGAAGGGTCGGAGTGAATCGGTACGGCACCCAAATCTCCGCAGGCGCCCGCCACCGAGTGAACTCATCCGACAGCACGCCGACAATCGTCATCGGCAGACCATCCGCCACAAGAATAGTACCGATCACACCCGGGTCGGACCCGAACCGTCCTCGCCACAAGCGTTCCCCGATTACACACGGAACGATGTCGTCCCTCTGGAGTCCGAACGCGTCGAACGTTCGTCCGATCAGAGGTCTTGCCCCAACCGTGTCGAAAAAGTCGTCCGAGACCAATTCCGCGGTGACGCGATGCGCAAACCCTCCTGCCACCACGTTGATCTGCCCGCTGGCCGCTCCTACGACGCCGTCGAACAGGTCGGTTCGGGCACCGTACGCATCAAGGCGAATTCCCGAGATCGTTTCTCTCGATTGTTGGCTCGACTGGACTGTCCGAAAGACAGCCAGCAGGTGCTCCGGAGACTCCAAAGGCAAGGGGCGCCAAAGCAGCGCATAGACGACGGCGACAATGGCGCTGGAAGCTCCAATGCCCACAGCGAACAGGAGGATCATCGACGCGGTGAACCCGGGGTGCCGCCGAAGAGTGCGCACGGCATGCCAAACATCGATCAAGTTGTCCATGGGCTGGCGGAGCTGCGCGGCTGATCCGTCGTTAAAGACAGCCGCGCGCCCACTATCGTGGCAACGAGTCGCCGACTTCCGCTGTTGCTGACTTGGATCGGAGATTCGGCCGTCCCAATCCTCCGTCCTTGCCATCCTACCCTCGTTTGCGCGTACGTGGGTGAGGATGATCACGGCTTGTGGAAGTTGCGGCGCTGGAGCACAGCGGCGGGTAGGAGGGAGGCGGGCGCCCACAAGGGGCGCCCCTACGCAAACCTTGGGAATCGGGGAGGCGGGTGCCCACAAGGGGCGCCCCTACGCGGGAATCGGGGAGGCGGGCGCCCACAAGGGGCGCCCCTACGCTTGGGAATCTGGGCGGGCCGGCCACCCCGGCTGCCGCGTGGACCACCGGCAACACCGTGCAGGCGCGATACGTCCCTTCGTGCCTGCTATACTGGCCTCAGGCGCGCCTGCGCCGGATCGAGGGGCATCATGCATTCCAGTCAAGCGCGGTTGTTGATCGCCGGACTCGTGCTGCACGTGGGGGCCGCGGCGGCGCTCGCGCAACACGACGAGATCGAGCGGCTCGAAGCGGCGACGGTCGTGTTCGAAGAGATCATGAATGCGCCGGACAACGCCATTCCCCGCTCGATTTTCGAGAAAGCCGAGGCGGTGGCGATCATCCCCAACACGGTGAAGGCCGGGTTCATTTTCGGCGGCCACCGCGGCAAGGGGGTCATCAGCGCGCGGAACGAACAGGGTGAATGGTCGCAGCCGGCGTTCCTGACGATGACCGGCGGCAGCTTCGGGTTGCAGTTCGGCGGGCAGGCGGTGGATCACGTGCTGGTGATCATGAACCGCAGGGGGCTCGAGAAGCTGCTGCTCAACGAGTTCAAGTTCGGCGCCGACGCCTCGGCGGTGGTGGGACCGGTCGGGCGGGACACCGAAGCGTCCACCGACCTGTCGATGCGTGCCGAGATCCTCAGCTATTCACGCACGCGCGGTCTGTTCGCGGGCGTGACGCTCAAGGGATCGACGATTCGCGCCGATCGGGACGCCAACGAACGCTTCTACGGGTACCCGTTCGGTTCCGGCCAACTGGTCCTGGAAGAAGAGGCGGCGACGCCGCACGACCCCGGCGCGGTCATGGAGTGGCAGGCTGCCCTCGGCAAGCCGCGGAACTGACCGGACACAGGACGGCGCCGCACCCGGCCTGGACGTCCTACCTGACCTTCTTCGCGCTCCAGGTGCCGGCTCCGATATCGCCGTAGTCGCAACTGCCGTCCATGGTCATGCCCGCCGGACCTTGCGTGATGCGGCCGGTGTAGGTCGCTTCGGCCTCCTCCGCCTGGAAGGCGAACTCGATCCGCCGGCCCCGGACTGTCCCGATGATACCGGCGCTGCCGAACGCGCCTCGATACGTGCCGGTCAACGACTCGCCGGTCTGCTGCAGCACGAACACCACTTCCCCCGATCCTGTACCCAGGTCCACAACCGCATTCCAGGTGCCGGTCACCTCGGTCTGCGCCGCTGGCAGACCGTGGCGGAAGCCCCGTGCCGTTCGCTCGGTTCCACCGGCGGTTTCGCCACGGTCCGCGAGCCCCGCGCCGGCGAGACCGGCGGCCGCCACCAGGACGAGCGCGCTGCGTGTCGTCAGGGCTGACATGGCTACTCCCGCTTCCTGGCGGTCCACGTGCCCGCCGCCTGGCCGCCGTAGTCGCAGGTGCCTTCCATGGTGTCGCCCATGATCTTGCCGGTGTAGGACGCCGTGCCAAGAACGTCGACCCCGAACGAGAACTCGATCATGTCACCGGTCACCGTGCCGGTGAGATCGGCGGCGCCCAACTGCCCGTTGTAGGTGCCGGTCAACGTCTCGCCGTCCTGCGCGAACGTGAACGTCGGCTCGCCTGCCCCGGCGTCGAGCTCGACCACGGCGTTCCAGGTGCCGGTGACGTCGGTCTGCGCCGACACGGCCAGTCCCAGCACGGCGACCAGCGCGAAGACTCCAACCACGATCTGCTTCATCATTCGTCGTCTCCTTTGTCCTGTGTCCCGTGAACAGCAGTCCGCCACCGCCGCACCCGCTCACCGCCCGCCCGCCTGCGCCTTCTCGATCCGCGCCCAGGTATCGCGCAGCGTCACGGTCCGATTCAGCACCAGGCGATCGGCGCGCGTATCGGTATCCACGCAGAAGTAGCCGGTCCGCTCGAGCTGATACCGGCTCCCGGCAGGCGCGCCCCGCAGACCCGGCTCCACCTTGCAGCCGGTCAGCGTCTCGATCGAGTCGGGGTTCAATGCGTGCTTGTAGTCGCCGCCCTCCTCCACGTCCTCGGGATTGATCCGATCGAACAGATGGTCATAGAGACGCGCCTCCGCCTCGACGGCGTGCCGCGCCGAGACCCAGTGAATCGTGCCGCGCACCTTTCGTCCGTCCGGGGCATAGCCGCCGCGCGTCGCCGGGTCGTACGTACAGCGCAGCTCGACGACGTCACCGGTCTCCGGATCCCTGACCGCCTCCCGGCAGGTGAGGAAATACGCATAACGCAGCCGTACTTCACGACCCGGCGCGAGCCGGAAATATTTCTTCGGCGGGTCGTCCCGGAAGTCGGTCCGCTCGACGTACAGCTCGCGGCAGAAGGGCACCTGCCGCGACCCCATTCGCTCGTCTTCCGGGTTGTTGATCGCCTCGAGCTGTTCGACCTGCCCCTCGGGATAGTTCTCGATGACCACCTTCAGGGGACGCAGCACGCCCATGACCCGCAACGCTCGCCGGTTGAGGTCCTGACGCACCGCATCCTGCAACTGGGCGATCGACACGATGCTGTTGGCCTTGGCGATGCCGATGCGTTCGCAAAAGTCGCGCACCGCCTCGGGCGTGTACCCGCGGCGCCGGAACCCGACGATGGTCGGCATCCGGGGATCGTCCCAGCCAGCCACATGCCTTTCGGCGACAAGCTCGAGCAGCTTGCGCTTGCTCAGCACGGTGTAGCTCAGGTTCAGCCGCGCGAACTCGATCTGACGCGGGCGGCCGGGCAGGTCGATGTTCTCGAGAAACCAGTCGTAGAGCGGCCGGTGATCCTCGAACTCGAGCGTGCAGAGGGAATGCGTGATCCCTTCCAGCGCATCGGAGAGCGGGTGGGTGAAGTCGTACATCGGATAGATGCACCACGCATCGCCGGTGCGGTAGTGCGGCATGCGCCGGATGCGGTAGATCGCGGGGTCGCGCATGTTCATGTTCGGCGACGCCATGTCGATCTTCGCGCGCAGGGTGCGCGACCCGTCCTCGAACTCGCCGGCCCGCATGCGGGCGAACAGGTCGAGGTTCTCGGCTACCGACCGGTCCCGATACGGGCTGTTCCGCCCCGGCTCGTTCCACAGCCCGCGATACTCGCTGACCGCCGTGCCCTGCAGGTCGCACACATACGCCTTGCCGCCTTCGATCAACTGCAGCGCGCAGGCGTACAGTTGCTCGAAGTAGTCGGCGGCGTGGAAGAATCGGTCGCCCCAGTCGAACCCCAGCCAGCGCACGTCGTCCTCGATCGCTCTGACATACTCCTCGCTCTCGGTCGTCGGGTTGGTGTCGTCCATCCGCAGGTTGCACAATCCGCCGTGCTCGGCGGCCAGTCCGAAATTGAGACAGATCGACTTGGCGTGACCGATGTGCAGATAGCCGTTCGGCTCGGGCGGAAATCGCGTGTGCACGCGCCCGCCGTACCGTCCGGCCTGACGGTCTTCGACGACGATCTGCCGGATGAAATCGAGCCCGGCGGTCGAGACAGCGGCGGGGGCCGCGTCAGACGGCGTGTCGGTGGTCATCGTGGTCCTGCGCTTCCGGCGGCGTGTCGGATGTCAAGCGTTCGAGGGCGCGGTCGATGCGTGCGAGACACGACGCGCGGCCCAGGATGGACAGTCCCTCGAACAGGCCGAATCCGACCGCCTTGCCGGTCACCGCCACACGGACGGCATGGATGATGCGGCCGATGCCGATCCCCTCGGAGTCGACGAAGTCATGCATGTTCCGGTCGAGACCCGCCGCGTCGAACCGATCGTGCTCGATGCGCCCGAGCCGGTCGCGGAAGCGGCGCAGGAGCGGTTCGACGCCGTCCTTCCGGACCCGCCTGGTGAACGCCTGTTCATCGTACGCGACGTCGCCATCGGCATGAAAGAACTCAGGGTAGTTCAGAATGTCGCCGGCCACCTTGATCCGCTCACCCGCGGCCTCCACGACCTGCCGGATTCTGGTCCGTTGCGCCGCCGTGGGGGGGCTGTCCACCCACCCGGCCCGCACCAGGAAGGGGGTCACCAGGCCGGCGCGCTCGTCGGCCGCCAGCGCCCGCATGCGCCGTTCCTCGAAAGCGAGCAGCTTCTGCGGATCGAAACTGGCCGCCGACCGATTCACGCGCTCCAGTGAGAACTGCTCGATCATCTCGCGGCGCGTGAAGGTCTCCGTCCGATCGTCGAGCGACCAGCCGAGCAGCAGCAGATAGTTCAGGAGCGCATCCGGGTCGTAGCCCACCACGCGATAGAACTCGACCATGACCGGGCTGAAGGTCTCGGGCGCGGCGGCGTGGCCCAGCATGGCGGCGATCGCCGCACCATGATCGTGGGCCTGCTTGAACTCGTGGTGCTTCAGGTACTTCGTGATCTTCCGCTTGCTGAGCTTTTCGGCGCTGCCCGGCGCGGCCACGTACGGCAGATGCGCGAAGGCCGGCAACGCATGGCTCAGCGCCGTGGCGATGAACATCTGGCGCGGGGTGTTCGACAGGTGCTCGACCGCCCTGATCACATGGGTAATCTCGAAATCATGGTCGTCGACGGCGCTGGCCAGATGGTAGAGACACGAACCGTCGGCGCGCTGCACGACATGGTCCTGTTCCAGCGCCCACTCGAACTCGACGTCGCCCCGCACCAGATCGTGAAACCTGCAGAGCCCCTCGCGGGGCATTTTCAGACGCACCGCCGGCCGGCGCCCGGCGGCCTCGAACGCCGCCGCCTGGGCGTCGGTCGCCGCCATCCAGCGCCGGCTGTAGAGAAAGCGCCGCTGCTCGCGCCGGGCCGTCTCGCGTTCGGCCTGGATCTCGTCCGGGGTCGCGTAGTCGCGATACGCGGCGCCAACCGCCAGCAACCGGTCGACCGCCGCCCGGTAGCGCCCGGCCCGCTGCGACTGGAAATACGGGGCATGCGGCCCCCCGACCCCGGGCCCCTCGTCCCAGTCGATGCCCAACCACCGGAACCCGTCCAGAATCGGCTGCAGCGCCGCGGACACGTTGCGTTGGGCGTCGGTGTCGTCAATCCGCAACAGGAACTGCCCTTCGTGCCGGCGGGCGAACAGCCAGTTGAACAGCGCCGTGCGCACGCCGCCGATGTGCAGGTAGCCAGTGGGACTGGGCGCGAAGCGCGTACGGACCTGAGACACTATCAAGGATTATAATGATCGCCTGTGCAACAACGAGCGACCGGCGAGTCACCCTGCACCGATCGGCAGGGAGCGCAGGGAGCCATTCGACGACGGCCGCCTGCATCACGGACGACCGGGAGGTGACCATGGGCTGGATGCTCGCCGCGGCGCTGTTCGGTACGCTGGGCCAGACCCCGCCGGGCCCGGGACTGCATAGCGCCACACTCGATGTCGACGAGGTCGGCAACGTTACCTACGGCCTCTGGGTTCCCAGAGACTACGACCCGGCCGAGCCGCGGCCGCTGGTGCTGGCGCTGCATCCCGGGGGCTCGCCCGGCCCCGGGTACGGCATGCAATTCCTGCGCGGCGTGGTCGCGCCGGCGCTCCAGTCCTGGGGCGCCATCATTGTCTCGCCGGACGTACCGGACCGGCGCTGGGACAACGAGACCAGCGAGCGAGGCGTCCTGGCGCTGCTCGACGACGTCATGTCGCAATACACCGTCGATCCGGAACGGATCCTCGTCACCGGTTTCAGCATGGGCGGACGCGGCACGTGGTACATGGCCTCCCGGCACCCCGGCCTGTTCAGCGCGGCGATTCCGATGGCGGCGCGTTCGAACAGCGACGATGCGGTCAAGGTCGGCGACATGCCGGTCTTCATCATTCACGCCCGCGACGACGAGGTGGTGCCGTTCGCGCCGGCCGAGCAACTGGCGCGCGAGATGGAGTCGCGCGGCCAGACGGTGTCGTTCCTGCCGCTCGAGGGCGTCGGCCACTTCCGGATGGGCGCCCCGCCGCTGCGGGAAGGGGGCGACTGGGTGCTCGAGCGCTGGAGCGAACGGTGAGGACGCCTCTCGAATGAAATATCGCAAGCGCGCAAGAAGCCGGGTAGCGCCGATCGAGTCCAGCCGCCGGCGACTCGCTCCGGGCCAGTTCGAGGACGTTCCAGGTCATCGAATCGAACAGCCCGGAGTTCCGTAGTACCTGCCGCCGGACAATTCGGCGCAGCGCCCGCCCGGCAGGGGCCAGATCGCGTGCATTGGACAGACCTGATTCGGAACGGACATTTCGGAAGGAGAGGTAATGGAAGACAACTTTCGCGTCGTTGACGTGAGCAAGTTCAAGGTGCCCCAGATTCCCTGGCGCGTCGGGGCAATCATCGCCGCGGTGATCGTCGGTCTGGCGCTGGTGAGCGGAACGCTATACCAGATCCAGCCCGAGGAGGTGGGCGTCGTGCTGCGGTTCGGCAAGTACGTGCGCACGACCGAACCGGGACTGCACGCGAAGATGCCGCTCGTCGAGCGCGTGGAACGGGTGCCGGTCCAGCGTCAGCTCAAGCACGAGTTCGGATTCCGGACCATCGAGGCCAACATCCGCACCGAGTTCGCGGGTCAGGACCGGCAGTTCACCGACGAGGCGGTGATGCTGACCGGCGACCTGAACGTGGCCGTCGTCGAGTGGATCGTGCAGTACCGGGTCGACGACCCCTACGAGTATCTGTTCAAGGTGCGCAACCTCGACGACACGTTCCGCGCCATGAACGAGGCGATCATGCGGGAGACGGTCGGCGACCGGACGGTGACCGAGGTGGTGACGGTCGGTCGCCAGGAAATCGAGACGGCCGTCGAGACGAGACTGCAGGCGATGGTCGACCAGTATCAGATGGGCATCGCCATCGATCAGGTGGTGTTGCAGGACGTCAACCCGCCCGACCCGGTCAAGCCTTCGTGGGATGAGGTCAGTCAGGCGCAGCAGCAGCGCGACCGGCTGATCAACGAGGCGCTGGCCGAGTACAACGCCGTCATCCCGCGCGCACGCGGCGAAGCGGAGCAGACCATCCTCCAGGCCGAAGGGTACGCTCTCGACCGCGTCAACCGGGCCCAGGGCGAGGCGTCGCGGTTCTCCGCCGTCGAGGCGGCCTACCGCGCTGCGCCGAACGTGACCCGCCAACGCATGTATCTGGAAACGATGCAACGGATCCTGCCGGCGGTCGGCCAGAAGGTGTTCGTCGCCGAGGGCGCGACCGGCGTGTTGCCGCTGCTCTCGCTCAACGGCGGGGCGCGTGCGGCGACCGCCGCCCTGACCAACCCGGCGCCGCGCACGGGAGGTGACCAGTGAACCGCAGCAAACCGATGGTATTGGCGCTTCTCCTGATCGGACTGTTCCTGTTCGCGCAATCGGCCTACATAGTCAGTGAGTTCAATCAGGCGATCATCACGCAGTTCGGCGAACCGGTGGGCGAACCGGTTATCGACCCGGGACTGCACTTCCTGGTGCCGTTCGTCCAGCGCGCCAACATGTTCGAAAAACGGTTCCTCGAGTGGGACGGATTCCCGAACCAGGTGCCCACGCGGGACCGGCGGTTCATCTGGGTCGACACCTACGCACGCTGGCGCATCACCGACCCGCTGCTGTTCTTCCAGCGGCTGCGCGACGAGCGCGGAGCGCAGTCACGGCTCGACGACATCCTGGACGGCGAAACGCGCAACGCGGTGGCCCGCCATGACCTGATCGAGATTGTACGCACCAGCAACCGCGACCCGGTCGACATCGCAATCACCGGCGTGGAGGAGCCGGAAGAAGTGCTCGAACCGATCGACATCGGTCGGGAGCAGATCACGCGGGAGATCCTCAACGCGGCCACCGCGGCGGTGGGAGAGTTGGGCATCGAGTTGCTGGATCTGCAGTTCAAGCGGATCAACTACATTGAAGACGTGCAGCAGGACGTCTTCGCCCGCATGATCGCGGAGCGGCAGCGGATTGCCGAGGAGTTCCGGTCAGAGGGCCAGGGCGAATCGGCGCGGATACAGGGTGAGCGGGAACGGGATCTCGCGCGGATACAGTCCGAAGCGTATCGATCGGCGGAGGAGTTGCGCGGGAGCGCGGACGCCGAGGCGACCGCCATCTATGCCGACTCGTACGGCAGCGATGCGTCGTTCTATGCGTTCACGAAGTCGATGGAGACCTACGAACGCACCATGGACCCGAGCACCGTCTTCATCCTGAACACCGACAGCGAGTTTCTCCGGTTCCTCGAAACGCCCAGATAGTCTGGGCGCCGACATGCTGGACCTGTTCGTTGTCGTGGGGCTCGTCGTGCTGACTTCGAGCGCCTGCTCGCTCTTCGAGGCGGTGCTGTACTCGGTGCCGCTCTCGGAGATCGACGCGCTCGAGCGGGCGGGACGTGCCAGCGGGCCGATCCTGCGATCGCTGCGGGCCCAAGTCGATCGGCCGATCGCGGCGATTCTCTCGCTGAACACGGTCGCCAACACCGGCGGCGCCGCGCTGGCCGGGGCGATCGCCTCCAACGTCCTCGGCTCGGTCTGGATCGGCTATTTCACGGCCCTCTTCACACTGGCGATCCTGCTGGTGTCGGAAATCATCCCCAAGACCATCGGCGTCATCTACGCGCGGCGTCTGGCCGGGCCGATCGCGAAACCGCTCGACCTCCTCGTGCGGATCTTCGCTCCGATCATCTGGCTGAGCCGCGGCGTGACGCGGCTGTTGGCCTCGGGACGCGAGACTGAACGCGTGTCGGACGAAGATCTGCTGCTGATGGTCCGCCAGGGACTGCGGTCGGGCGACTTCAAACCGCATGAGGCGGACGTCATCAGCAACGTGCTGTCGCTCGAGGTGAAGACCGCGTCGCAGATCATGACGCCGCGCACCGTGCTCTTTTCCCTGCCCGCGAGCACGGACCTGGCGGACGCGGCGGCCAACGAACGGTTACTGCGGCACAGCCGGATTCCGGTGTACGACGAGGTCCCGGAGGACATCGTCGGTATCATCTACCGGCGGGACATCCTGCGGGCCGCGGCGAAGGACCAGTTCGAGAAGACGCTCGAGCAGCTCATGCGGCCGGTGCATTTCGTGGTCGGGAGCGCGAAGCTGGACCAGCTTCTGCGGACGTTTCTCGAACAACGGCAGCACATGATGATCGTCACCGACGAGTTCGGCAGCGTGAGCGGCATCGTGACGCTGGAAGACGTACTCGAGGAGATTCTCGGCCGGGAGATCGTCGACGAGTTCGACCAGGTGGCCGATCTGCGGGCGTTCGCCCGGCAGCAGCGGACAGACACGCAGACACCGCACCGCGACGGGTGACCGGCCGGCGGTGCCGCGGTTGGCGTCCCGTGTTGCACCACGACCGGCACTGGGCTCGACGCGCAGGGCAAGACACATGAACGCTACACCCATCTGGCGTGGTGTCCCCCCTGGCGGACAGGCGCCAGTCCGAAACCGCGCCAGCGGTTGGAACACGTTTTGCTTATTATGGGAATGGCAGCGTCGGCGGGACGGTCAACGATGCCGCGAGTTCACCCCGGCATGCCGGGCCCATGCCGCTGAATCACCCCGGCATGCCGGGCCACGTGCCACCGGATTGACCCGGCATGCCCGCGCCTGCAAGGAGGTCAGCGTGGTGTCTGTTCTGAAGCGATCGACAGCATGGCAGCCCGTGGTCTGGATGTGCATCGTCGGCACCCTCGCGCTGCTCGCCTGGCCGGCGACGGCCGACGCGCAGCGCCGGCGGGCTGTCCGGCGCGCAGGGCCGGTTCTTCAAACGCGCGCCTGGTACGGCCCCGGATACGGGTACTTCAACCCGTACTTCTACCGTCCGTACGCCTTCCATCCGTACGCCTTCCGTCCGTACGGCTATGGTCCGTATCAATACGGCGGGTGGGGACCCTATCCCTATTACGGAGCACACGGATCGCTCCGCATTCAGGTCAAACCTGAAGCCACCGAGGTCTATGTCGACGGCTACTATGCCGGTGTCGCGGACAGCTACGACGGTATCTTCCAGCGGCTGCACCTTGAGCCTGGAGCACACGACATCGAGCTCAGACTGGACGGCTTCCGGAGCATTCAGGAACGGGTGTATCTGACCGTCGGTACGACCTGGCGCATCCGGCACGAGATGGAACCGCTCGGGCCGGGTGAATCCACACCTCCCCCTCCAGCGCCTGCGACGGCCCCGGCCGGCGCCCCGGCGTCGCCCAGCGCCCACGCGGTCCGGCGCGGTCCGGCGCTGCCCGGTACCCGCGGGGGTCCGGGGCTGCCCCCGTCGGCCGCCGCGGCGAGTTTCGGGCGGCTGGCGATTCGGGTCCAGCCCCAGAACGCCGTGATCGTGGTGGACGGCGAAGAATGGCGGACCCCTGACGCGACACGCCTCGAACTCGACGTGGGGGCCGGCCGGCATCGAATCGAGGTGCACGCCGACGGTTACGAGGGGTATCTCACCGATGTCCAGGTGCGACCGGGCGAGACGACGGCAGTCAACGTGAGCCTTCCGCGCGACGAAGGCAGTCCACCTCCGGACCGCTGATGCCGCCGGCGGCTCTTGCTATACTGCCCTGGCGTCCACCCGTTTGCGAGGTGCTTGACATGACCGCATTCCGCGCCCGTTCGATCGGCCTGTTGTTTGCCCTGACCGTCCTCGTCACGCCGCTCCACTCGGCGGAGGATCTCCCGCGCGCCCAGCCGGAAGCGGTCGGCATGTCCGCACCGCGTCTCGAGCGGTTGACCGAGGCATTGCAGACCTATGTCGATGACGGGCGCCTCGCCGGCGGCGTCGTGCTCGTAGCCCGGCGGGGCCGCGTCGCGTATCTGAATCCGTTCGGCCAGCGGGACATGGAGTCGAACGCTGCGATGGAAGCGAACGCCATCTTCCGCATCGCCTCGCAGACCAAGGCGCTCGTCAGCACCGGTGTGATGCTGTTGCAGGAAGAAGGCAAGCTGCTCATTTCGGATCCGGTGGGGCGCCATCTGCCGGCATTCGCCAGGACACAGGTCGCCGTGGCCCGCGAGAACGGAGGCTATGACGTGGTGAACGCGCGTGGCCGCGTGACGATCCGTCAGTTGCTGACCCATACATCGGGCGTGAGCTACGGCAACGGCCCGGCCAGCGACCGCTGGGAAGCCGCCGGCATCCAGGGCTGGTACTTCGCGGACCGGGACGAACCGGTCGGCGCCACCATCGAACGACTCGCCGCACTGCCGTTCGACGCCCACCCGGGCGAGCAGTGGATCTACGGATACAACACCGACATCCTCGGGGCGCTGATCGAAGCGGCG
Source organism: Vicinamibacterales bacterium (assembly GCA_965220695.1). Taxonomy (GTDB): domain Bacteria; phylum Acidobacteriota; class Vicinamibacteria; order Vicinamibacterales; family UBA8438; genus UBA9620. The sequence continues at coordinate 5,182,060 of OZ244838.1, forward strand.
AGCGGGCAGCCGCTCGACCAGTTCCTGCAGACCCGCATCTTCGAGCCGCTCGGCATGGAGGACACCCAGTTCTACCTGTCGCCGGAAAAGGTGAATCGGCTCGCCACGGTGTATTCGTCCGCCGGCGGCGGCCTGGAACGGGCGCCTGACCCCGGACACATGGTCGGGCAGGGAGCCTACGTGAACGGCCCGCGAACCAGCTTCTCCGGAGGCGCCGGTCTGCTCTCGACCGCGACCGACTACGCGCGCTTCCTGCAGATGATGCTGAACGGGGGCGAACTGGAGGGCACGCGCCTGCTGAGCCGCAAGACCGTCGAGTTGATGACGACCAGTCATCTGACCGACCAGCCGTTCCGCGCCGGTCAGGGGTTCGGCCTCGGGTTCTCGATCGTCGAAGACGTGGGCGCCCGCGGATTGCCCGGCTCGCTGGGCGAATTCGGCTGGGGCGGAGCGTATCACTCGACCTATTGGGTCGACCCGGTCGAGGAACTGGTCGTGGTGTATATGACCCAGGTGATTCCCGCCGGGGGTCTGGACGACCACGGGCGTCTGCGGGCGCTCATCTACCAGGCCATCGACGACTGAGCGGACGATAACCGCGGGCGGCCCAGGCCCCTACCACTCTTCGCGTTCGAACCTCAGCTCGCGGCGGGCCGCGGTTGACGCGAGGTCGGTCATCGACGCCGGATTGCCGCAGGCCAAAACCATTGTGTCGGCGGGAGCGGCGCGCGCAAGCAGCGTGGCCGCGGCGAGGTGGCGCGGCAGGACCGGATACACCAGACGCGCGACCGCGAGGTCGGCCGCCACCCGCGACACATCGTTCCTCGCCGCGGTCTGTTTCTCCTCCTCCGTGGTCGGGAGTTCGTAGATGTGCCGGACGACGTTGCTGGCCCGCCCCTGACCGATCCGGACGTCGAGCGCCGCGCTTCCGGCGGGCCGGCTGATGGTCGGCACGTACATGAAATCGATTCGTCCCGCCGCTTCGATCTCGAACAGCACGTCACGATACGCGAGCTCCGGCTCCGTACGGCTCGTGTGGATCAGCGTGTAGCGGCGCCCGTCAGCGCCATCCGCCGTCCCGTGCAACTGCTTGAGCATCGAGACGAACGGCGCGACGCCGGTGCCGGTACCCACCATCAGCACGCTCTCGGCCGACCCCACCCGGGCGGCCAGCGTGAAGACGCCGGCGATGCGGTCGAAATAGGACACGTCGCATCCGGTCTCCCTGTTCATCCCGAAGAGCGCCTCGCTCAGCCGCCCCGGCAGCCCGTGCACCCCCTGCTCGAGCGCCACGAGAAACTCGAGCCATCCGTGTTCGGCGGTCTCCCCCGGCGACGAGACAATCGAATAGGAGTGGGTGACCGGGCCGACCGTCTGCCGTCCCCACGGGTCGTATTCCGGTTCGTAGATCGGTTTCCCGTCCTGTCCGACACCGACCTTTCTCGTCAACTTGCAGTCGTTACGGCGAAGCGCGATGTACTGACCCGCCTGGTACGCGGGAAACGCACTGCCGCCCTCCGGCATCAACCGAAACCGCAATAGGGCCGGCGTGACCAGCTCCTTGTCGACCACCGTCCCTGTTCTACGCGCCGCCATCGCTCACCCTCCGTCGTGCGCTACGATACCGGTCTCCCGCCGGTCCGGCAACCGATTCGGCGGCCCGCATCATTCGCGCCGGTGAGTCGCGCATCCAGCGGGCCGGCCGGATCGCACCCGATTCGAGGCTGATGACCGGGAGATCCGTGTATTCCTGAACTGCTGGTTTGGAATCACAAGGACATTCAGGAGGCGGGTCCCCGTCAGTCCGAGCCGTTCAATCGGGCACCCGGCGGGCCGGCAGATCGCGGCCGGCCTGGTGGAGGATCAGGCCGACGACCTGGTCACCCTCCACACGGAAGGTGATCTGCGCGTCCACGACCCGGTAGAAGAACTCGGTGGGCGACGAGGCGAAGATCTCGACCGCCGGCTGCCCGGTCACCTGGGCCGACAGTTGCCCGCCGTCGCGCGTGACGCTGATGAAGGCCCCGGGCTGCAGCTCGTACCGCCCGACGTAGCGCTCCAGCACCTGCTCATCCACCGCCACCGACTCGGCGGGGCCGAAGTCCACAGCGTCGACCCCGTCGGGCAACCGGGGGGCGCGCTGGTCCACGCCGTTCTGATGCAGCACCAGGTGGTCGACGGCGCCGGCGTCGCTGCGTCCGAACGTAATCTGGGCGTCGACGACGCGCATGAAGAAATCGGTGCCGGATTCCGGGAACACCTCGATCTTCTGTTGTCCCGTGAGCTGGACGAACAACGCATCCCCTTCTCGCGTGACCGTGATGATCACGCCCCGCACGAGCTGGTACCGGCCGGCGTACTCGTCGTAGACGTCGGGATCCAGCTCGATTTCCGTCCGCGGTTGGGGCGCCTCGGCCAGAGCGAAGCGCCGATCCAGAAGATGAAAACCGAGGTCTTCGACCGCGCGCGCCGTATTGGACAGCACGACCACCCCGGCACCGGCGTTCCGGTCGAACCCGATGAACGACGCGTAGCCTCCGGTGCCTCCGTTGTGCCAGTGGATCTCCCGCTCGTGCCCGGACCGGATCAGCCAGCCGAGACCGATCTCCACGCCTCCCGGTCCGAACGGTCGCCGGGACCGGTGGGTCGCCTCCATCGCCGCCCGCAGCGGCGACTCGCGGATACCGAGATTCGCTTCGAGGAACGTCAGCAGGTCGTTTGCCGAGGAGCGGAGCGCGCCCGCACCCGCCAGGGCCGGAATGTCCCAGCCCGGCACCGGCTCGAGCGCGGCGTCATGGCCGTGAGCGAGCCGTTTTCGGGTCGACGGTGTCAAACTGATAGACGTGTCGATCATCGACAGGGGATCGAGCACCCGACTGGTCACGAAGGTCTCGTAGTCGGTGCCGGCGCGTGTCGCCAGCGCATGACCCAGCAGTCCCGCACCGAGATTCGAGTACTCGACCAACTCGCCGATCGGCCGCGTCAGGGTGTATGACGACAGGAAGGACAGCAGGTCGGCGGTGGTGTAGTCGGCGTACGGATTCGCCGGGTCGTCAGGGTCGAGGTTGTCCGGCAGCCGCGGCAGGCCCGAGCTGTGGGTGGCCAGATGGAGCGGCGTGATCTCGACGCCGTCGCGGCTTGGCACGCGAGCGTCCGGACCCAGCAGATCGCGCACGGGCGCATCGAGCCGGGCGTCGCCCCGCTCGACCAGGTCGGCCAGCACGAGGGCGGTGAACACCTTGGTGATCGAGCCGATCTCGAAGACGGTGTCGGCATCCGGCGCGCGGGAGTCATCGGAGGCCAGCCGCCCGTGGCCCACCACCCGCCGGCCGCCGGCGTCCACCACGCCGACGACGAGGCCGACGGCGCGGCGTTCGTTATCGACCAACCGGGTCAGAATCTGCCGGATCTCGTCGTCGGCGGGGACGGACGCAGGTTGGGCCATGGTGATGTCCGGCGCCAGCAACACGGCGACGGCGGCGATGAGCATGCGATACATGTCCGACTCCCCCCAACAGAGGCTGGCGGCCCGCGGCCAGAGCCCCGCTGCATTCGACGCCGCATTCCGTGCGGAAGCGCTGTCCATCCAATACGCCGCGCCACCGGAGCTATTCCCGGTGCGGTGAAATTATAATGACCCTTTTTCGCTGAGCATCCAACGAGACTCTCATGACTGGAAAACACCTGTCATCTGTCTGTCTGCTACTTGCGCTGGGCGCCGGCGGCGCGACGGGCCAGCCACTCGAGCAACCGGCGGCCGGCGGCGGCGACGCCAGCATCAGCGGTCGCGTGCTGACCGGCGCCCCGCCCGCGCCGTTGGCCGGCGCCGTCGTCAACGCGCGCGCGGCAGAGGGCGGGCCGAGGACATCGGCGATCACCGACCGCGACGGTCGGTATTCGCTGACCGACCTGCCGGACGGGCGGTACATCGTGACGGCCCTTCGCGGAGGCTACGTCACCCCCGACGATGAGCAGGCCGCCACCGTGCAGGTCGGCGCCGGAGAGACCCTGACGTCGATCGACCTGCATCTCGCACGGGGCGCCGTCGTGACCGGAATTGTGACGGACCGGAACGGCCAGCCGGCCGTGGGGCACAGGGTGGAGGCGCAGCGGTATCGCTTCCGGGGAGGACGGCGGGAAATGCGCAGCGCCGGCTTGGGCGACTTCACCGATGACCGCGGGATGTATCGCCTGTACGGTCTGTTTCCCGGCGAGTACTATGTCGTAGCTACGACGGGATTCTCCCGGGCGTTGATCGCGGCGAGGGCGGTAGCTGGCTCGTCCAGTCCCACGTACTATCCGAACACGACAGACCTTCGCTCGGCGCAACGCCTCTCGCTGGGCATCGGGACCGAGCGTACCGGCGTCGACATCACGCTGGCGACGGGCCTCACGGGCCGCGTCTCGGGGCAGGTGATCGACTCGCAGGGACGCCTCTTGAATCGCGGTTCAGTCAGTCTGATCGGTCGCAACCCGCCCGGCCTCAGCTCGCACGCCGGCGCGGTCGAGCCTGATGGATCGTTCGTGGTGGAGGGGGTGCCTCCGGGCGAGTACGTGCTTTATACCGTCACAGCGGCCCTCGATGGACCCATCGAATTCGCCACGATCGAGTTGGAAACCACGGCCGAGGACGTAGACCAGATCGTGTTGCGCATGACGACCGGCGCGACCGCGACAGGCAGGATCGCCATTGACGGCAGCACGGCGGTACCGTTTCGTCCGCAGGATCTCCAGCTCTACACCGTGCCGGTCGGGTCCGTCGATGTACCTGTCGGTCTTGGCGTCGGTCAGGTGAGTCAGGACTGGAGTTTCGCGATAAACGGGATCGGCGAGGGACAACTCATCCGGCTGCTCGGTCTCCCGGAGGAGTGGACACTGCGGTCCGTGCTGCTCGATGGGCGGGACGTCACCGACCAGCCCGTGGAACTGCCGGCCGGCGAAACCACCGCGGGGTTCACGATTGAGGTCACCAACCGCACGGCGCGGTTCCGCGCCACAATCGTGGACGACACCGGTCAGCCCGTGACCGGCGCCCGCCTGGTCATCTTCTCGGCCGATCCGGCCCGCTGGCAGTACCCGTCACGTTTTGTCCGTACGGTCCGGTCCGATCAAAACGGGATCATCGACGTCCGGGGGCTCCCTCCCGAGGACTATCTGACCTTCGCCGCCAACGGTATCGCCATCGGCGCGGAAACTGACACGCAGTTCCTGGAACGGCTGCGGCCCGCCGCGACCGCGGTCACTCTGGGCGCCGGCGAGATGCGCGAACTGTCCATCCCCCTGAGCGAGATTCCCTGATCGCCGCCCGGCCTGCGTCCAGGCGCCGGGGTTCCAGCTACTCCGGCAACCTGAGCGCGACGAACGAACCGGGGAACTGGCCGCCGCCGCGGCCGCGGCCGCCGGCCCGACCGCCGACGGGCGCCGCGATGTACTGCACGCCGTCGTGCATGTAGGTCATGATGGCGGTGTTGGTCGGCGCCGGGATCTCCACGGTCCCGATGCGCTCGCCGGTCGCCTTGTCGTGGGCATGGAGCACCGCGGCCCCGCCGCGGCCTTCACCATAGATCAGCAGCGATTTCGTGGTGACCTGCGTCGGGTGCGTCGGGGAACCGGTGTTGCCGATGTCGACTCCCCCGAGCGCCTGGTGGTTCTTGATGCGGTCGGGGGTATCACCGTTGGGAATCCACCACAACGTCTCGCCGGTGTTCAGGTCGATTGCCGTGATGCGCGCATACGGCGGCTTGAACAGTGGCAGCCCCTGGGGACCGCGAACGCCGCCCGGACCGGCGACCCACTCGGACACCGTCCGGCCGATCGGATTCGGATCTTCCTGGTCGGCCACGAGCCCCGGTGTCAGCATCGGCGCAGAGCAGGCCTTGGTCGACGCCACATAGAGGATGCCGGTCTCGGGATCGACCGACGCACCGCCCATGATGTTGGTCCCGCCGTTCGAACCGGGACAGTGGATGGCCGCGCGCTTGCCAAGGTCGTTGCCACGGTGGAGCGGCGGCGTGAACAGCGGTCCATATTCGTAGCGCTCGAGGATCTCGGTCGCTTCCGCCCGCAACTCGGGGGTGAAGTCGACGAGTTCGTCGATGGTCACGTGCTGCAGCTCGTAGGCGGCCGGCTTCGTCGGGTGCGGCTGGGTCGGCGAGTAGTACTCGCCGGGCACGTGTCCGCGCGGCACCGGACGCTCTTCGATCGGCCACACCGGCTCGCCGGTGGCCCGGTTCAGCACATAGGCGAACGACTGTTTCGTGGTCTGCACCAGCGCCGGAATCTGCTGCCCGTTCACGGTGACGTCGATCAGATTCGGCGCGGTGGGATTGTCGTAGTTCCAGATGTCGTGGTGCACGGTCTGGAAATGCCAGCGCCGTTCGCCGGTGCGCGCATCCAGCGCCAGAATCGTGGTGGCGAACAGGTTGTCGCCCGGGTGGAATCCGCCCCAGAAATCGTTGGTCGGCGGGTCGGTCGCCACATACACCAGGCCGAGCTCCTCGTCGGCGGACATCGGCGCCCAGGCCGAGACGTTGCCCGTATAGGACCAGGCGTCGTTCTGCCAGGTGTCGAAGCCGAACTCGCTCTCGGACTGCGGGATGACGTTGAACTTCCAGAGGAAGTCGCCGGTGATGGCGTCGTACCCCAGAATATGCCCCGGCACGTTCTCGTGCCGCGTCTGCCGGTACCCCTGCTCATGGCTGTTGCCGACGACCACCACGCCGTTGGTGACCATCGGGGGCGACGAGTTGGTGATGTACCCCACCTCTGCCGGCAGCCCGTCGGTCGGGTGATAGTCGTAGCCGAAATTCGCCAGCAGGTCGATGGTACCGCCGTCGCCGAAGTTCTCGATCGGGATCCCGGTATCGGCGTCGAGCGCGTGCAGGAAGAACCCTGGCGTGACGATGTAGATGCGTCCTTCGCCGTTCACCTCTTCGTAGGCCACGCCCTTGCCGTAGTTCTTCCGCATCGAGTCCTCCCACCGTTTGGTGGACGGCTCGCGGAAGGTCCACAGCGTCTCGCCGGTCGCCGGGTCGAGCGCGACGACCGTGCGCCGCGCACCGGCCACGCTGAACAGCTTGCCGTCAGCGTAGATCGGGGTCGAGCGCATGATGTTGTCGACGCTCGGCCCGAAGTTGTCTCCGCGCCACACCCAGGCCACCTCGAGGTTCTCGAAGTTGCCGGCATCGATCTGGTCGAACGGGGCGTAGCGCGAACTCGAGGCGTCAGCGCCCCAGTGGGTCCAGCCGCCGTCCTGAGCGGCGACTGGCGATGCCAACAGCGCCGGCATGACGAGACCGGCCGACACCACGACACCGATGCGATCGATGATCTTCACGTTGAGTTCTCCTTGGACTTGCGTAGTCGAGCGCCCCTGCAGCGACGCGGCCGGCGCTCAGGCTCACCGAGACGAACGTACCATGTTACCCATCGGCGCGGCAAAGGTCAGAGGGAAGGACTCTACCGAGCCGGCGGGGCGGGACCATTGCGCGGCCCGCGTTGGGAGTCCGGGCCGCGCGGACGGCTGGATTCGCCGCGCTCGGCGCGAGAACGCCGCTCGCGGCCAATTCTGACGATCTCCTGGTCGAACTGCTCCTTCTGCTCCAGGGTCAGGATGGCGGCGATCTCCGCGTTCATCTGCTCGCGCTCGGTCTCGAACAGACGGCGCATATCTTCGCTGGCCTCGCGGATACGCTGCCGGCGGGTCTCGAACACCTCGCGCAGTTGCCGATCCTGCTCGGCGGTCAGGTCGATGTCGGTGGCGATGCGGTCCAGCAGACGTCCGGTCGTTGGCGCCCGGCGAGCACCGCGACCTCCGCCGCGGAGGTCGCGTTGACCCGCAACAGACGGCGACTCGGACACGATCCAGGGCCGTACCGCCACCCCGCCCGCCATGCCGGCGACGAAGACGACCAGCACGAAGAGACCCGCCCACCGGCGCATGCTTGCGCTATTCATCGTGGCTCTCCCGCACAACTCTACGCTGCATGGCTACTCGCCGGCGGTCGCGGTCAACACCGCTTCCAGCAAGATGTCGTCGCCCGCCTCCTCCAGCCAGAGCACACTGATCGACGGTAACGCGCCGCTGTCCTCGTCCGCGACCCAGTCCTCCACGAGATCGGTGAACTCCAATGGCTCGGCCGCCTCGGTGGGTCCGAACCCCAACGCGGCCACGAGCACCAGCGCCGCCGCAACCGGGGCGAGCCGGAAGGTCCAGACCCGCCAGTTCAACATGTCCAGCCAGTTCGGCGCGGGATCGAGTTCGGCCATGACCCGGCCGGCGAAATCCCGCGGCGCCTCCGTCGTTGGCCGTGACGCCAGTATCTCCGCCACGACCGCCTGAGACGCGAGTTCATCGCGGCAGCTCCCGCACTGCGCCAGATGCTGCGCCACGCGGTCGTCATCCGCGGCATCGAGCCGTCCGTCCAGACGGCGGAGCAGCAACGGTCCGACATCATCGCACTGCATGACTCATCTCCTTCAACGGCCGCAACAGGGTTCTCAACTTGCGCCTGGCTCGAAAGATGCGCGACTCGACCGTCCCGATCGGGGCTCCGGTAACGCGGGCGATCTCCGTGTAGTCGAGCCCCTCGACATCACGCAGTACAACCGCCAGCCGCAACTCCTCGGGCAGCGTGGCCAACGCGCGGTCGATGGCATCGCGGGTGACCAGCAGCGCCTCGGGGTCGGGGGCGACCGCCGGCACCTGATCTGCGCCGCGCGTCTCATCGGCGTCGAGACTCTGGTCCCCGACCCGCTGCCGTCGGCCGCGCCGCGCCATGGCCGTACGCGCAGTGTTGGCCGCGATGGTGTAGATCCACGTCTTGAACGAACTCTCACCCCGAAACCGCCCCAACGACCGATGCGCCCGAAGAAACGTCTCCTGCGCCACGTCTTCCGCCTCGCCGGTATCCCGGACGATGGCCAGCGCGAAATTGACGACCCGTGTCTGATAGCGGCGAACCAGGGTCTCGAACGCGCCATGGCTGCCGGCAATCGCCTCGTCGACCAGCGTGCGATCCGGATCCACCTCGTATCCCACTCGTGCCCGCGACCGCTCGGTGCCGTTCGCCATGGCGACCGACCATCCGGCCGCGGAGGCGGTGAACTGGCCAGCGCCCAGGTTTGGCATGCGGCGTCTCGACAGTTGCAGTCTACTCCGATGCGCGCGACGCAGACCCGATCCTCGCGGCCACCGGACTGCTGCACGCGCACGCGACCAGGCACGTGGAACCGCTTCTCTTGTGTGTGACTAGCAGCCAGCGCTGATTATTCCCTCGGCTGACGCGAAGGAACGACGGGCGCCGCGGCGACACGTCGCGCAGAACGCCCGACGCACGGCCGGCGGGTCAGGGCGCGATTCGGACACGGTGACCCGCACGACGGCCGATGTCCAGCAGCACTGGAACCCGCTGCCGCCCTCACCCGTTTCGTCGAGCGCCTCAGCCCGCAGCCAGTACTCGCCCGCCGCGCTGAAGGTCATCGTCGTCGTCGGATTCTGGTCGGCGGACTCCTCGAACTCCTGCACCGGCTGGTCGAACTCGATCTCCCCCGGACCCCGAAGCTTGTGCCAGCGCAGCGTCAGCGACGGCCGCGGAGCGCGTCGCGGATTCTCGCGCACGTTCCTGTCCGGCTTGACGTCCGAGGTCCACACGGGCACCGCGACCGGCGCGCCGACCGACGCGGTCAGCGAGTGGGAGATGCCGGCAGGCGGTCCGGTCACTGGCGGGCCGCCCGCCGAGAATCGCAGCGTCGGGGGTTCGTTGTTGTTCGACTGGTCCTTGAGCGGCTCGACGAAATACGCCGGCCTCAGATGAATCGGCACCGTCACCGGCTGGTCGTTGCCGACCAGCGTCCACGACAGTTCACCCTCGAAGCCGCCGGGCACCTCGATGGTGAACACACCCCACGACCGACCGGGCGCAAAGTGCGTGGGCTGGCCGCGGTCGGCGGGGCCGGGCGCAAAGTGGTTCAGCTCGCCGATGGGAATGTCGAGCGTCTGGGACTGGTTGGAATTGAAAAAGCCGATCAGCAGCGTCGCCGTCCCGTCGGGGTTCTCGTACCACCCCTCGAAGGCCGGATACACGGGCGCCCCGAACTCCTGCAAGGTGCGCGGAATCTGCGCTGCCGCCGAAGAGGCGCCGAGCAGCGCCATGGCGACGGCCGCCATCGGCCACACCGAACGAAACGAACGACACGCCCGCACCGGTTGCTTCGTCCTTCCTATTCGTCGTCGGCGAGCCGCGCCTCGCGTGCGGCCACCGCGGCCGCGAAGTCCTCGTCATCCATGTAGGTGACGTTCACCCACGCGTGCCCCATCTCGTCGACGGTGCGATCACCGTAGCCGACCCACTGGTTCGGATCGGGATTGGCACGATTGGCCCCGGTGTTGTCGTACCAGGACTTCACGGCGATCACCGTGCCCCTGGGCAGCAAGGGCGCGGCATCGTCGTCGTAGACGTAGTTGTTGTGCCAGTTGAAGTTGAAATCGCTCACCCGACTCAGCACGCGGTTGGTGCCGTCCGGCAGAATGGCGGTCAACTGCATCCCCTTGCCGCGCAGATGCATGTGGGGCTGGAAGTTCTCGACGCGGCCGTTCTGCCGCAGGACGTGGAACCGCTCGGTCGTGGACACCACGTTCGGCGGAATCGACAGGTTGTCGCTGCCGCCCTCGATCGAGCTCCAGGCCGAGAGCACCTGCCGGTGCTTCGGCTCCTCACCCTTGGGATAGAAGTAGAGCCCGAGCTCGGCCGAATCGGTCACTTCCTCGCCGGCCGACGAGTAGTGGATGTCCCAGACGATGGTCGACCCCGCCTTGATGAGCTTGCCGCTGCCCTCGCGCATGATCTCGCCCTGCTTGCCGACCGCCCATTCCATCAGCAGGCCGGCGCCGATCTCCGAGGCGGCGCCCAGGTCCTCGGCGTCCTCCTCCTGCTGCAACCGCGCCAGCGCGTGGTGCGTGATCTTGCGGCCGGCGACCGTGGAGGGACGGATCTCGATGGCGCGGATCCAGCGGTCCTCGGTCAGACCGGTCGGCACTTCGGGCTTCCACCAGTGGTCCTGCGACAGGGCCTCCATCGTATACGGCGTCGAGTGGATGATCAGGTCCGGCGGCCCGCCGAACAGGTCGGCGAAGTTCCAGACGTCGTCGTCGGCGAACACGGCCGGTGGGGGCAGGTCGGCCGGGTTGCCCTGCGGCGCCCCGCCGTCGACCCAGCGCGCGATGGTGTCGATCTGCTCCCGGCTCAGCAACCGGTCGTTCTGGAACGTCTGGATGCCGACCGACTTGTCGATGTGCCACGGCGGCATCTGGCGGGTCTCGACACGATTCTTGATCGAGCGGGCCCAGGGCCGCGACTCGGCATAGGTCTGGAGCGACATTGGCGCGATATAGCCGGGCCGGTGGCACGCTTCGCACTTCTCGCGGAAGATCGGCGCCACGTCCCGTGCATAGGTCGGCGTCGCATCCTGCGCGATCGCCGCACCGGGCGCTGCGAGCACCGCGCCGAGCGTCATGACCCCGAACGTCGAACAGCTCTGCACTCTACCCATCCATGTCATCGATCAGGTCTCCTAGCCGCCCGTGGTGAAACCCCGCGTTGCACCGAGATTGGCGCTGCGCCCGCGTGGCAAGGCGCGACGAGGGAGCACATTGGTGCATGTGTGACCGAGGAGCTAAGCGGATCGGCAGGTTTCCATGCCGATCCGCCCACTGTAGCGCCGCCACGCGGGACAGGGAGCAAATTGGGAAATTTGCGACCGCAGCGCCAATCGAATGCAGTGGGGCTTTCACCATGGGCTGCTAAGCGCGGCGCACCGGCAGCGGACGGCCCGCGTCAAGACGCGGAATGCGCACCGTCGGATTTATAGCCGGTCGACTCGATTACAGGGCAATCTGAAACGGATTGCGGATGCGTACTCCCTGCAACACCTGTCCATCGTTCAAGTCTTCCGTCCAAAGCACGTCACAACTCGACTCCGCCGCGGCGTGGATGACCAGGGCATCCCAGAAATTCAGTTTGGCTTTCTTCTGCAGCGCGATCGCGCTCAAGACATCATCTGCCGTCGGCGCGAACACCTTCCACACTGCGAACTCGCGAATCCGATCAGCCGCTTCGTCGAGCGAGAGCGGCCGCGGAACCTTGCGGGTCACGGTGACGAAGAACTCCTGCAGAATCTGGACACTGAGACAGCCCGTCTCGCGTTCCCACAGTTCTTCAAGAAGCCGTTGCGCCACGGCGTGCTTGGCCTTCGCTGACGGATCGAAGGCGTAGACGAGCACGTTGGCATCGACGAATGCTCGCGCTGACTCAACGCTCATGGAGTTCGTCGCGTGTCCACGCGGGGCGTCCGCCCGTCCCGAGCGATCGAGGGGACCGCAGGGCGGCAAGCGCGCGCTTGCGCGCCGCCGAGTAGCGGCGTTCGTCGTCCGCCAGTCTGGTGAGCGTCTCGGTCATGAGCGAAGAGACCGACGTGTCGCGGTCAACGGCGATCCGCTTGACCTGCTTCAGCAGATCGCGGCGCAGGCTGATGGTGATGTTCTGATTCCGATGCACGAAAAATAGTGTAGCACGTATTATCGTGGAGATCGGTACGAGCGGCGCAAGCGCGATTGCGTGCCGCGGGCGCCATTCCTGGAGCGAGGCGGTTGTCTCTGGTGGACGACTGGATCCCCCTCAACGCACCGGCACCAGGCGGATGATGCGATCGTCGCCGGGGGCAGGCGTCCCGAAGCCGTCTCGATTGCTGGTCGCGACGTACAGGCCGCCGTCGGGACCGGTCACGACGTCGCTCAATCGACCGAATCGGCCATCGAGCAGCCGCTCGGTGTCGATGATGCGGTTCGGGTCGGACGGATCGAACCGTATCCGACGGAGGTGGGCGCCGTCGAGGGTGGCCAGAAACAGGTCGTGGCGGAACCCGGGTATGGCGGTCCCGGTATAGAAGGATGCGCCGGCCGGGACGCTGGGCGGCTCGAGGTTCAGCACCGGCGGGCGCATCCCCGGCCACGCCGTCACGCCCTCGATGACCGGCCACCCGTAGTTGCCCCCGGCCTCGATGCGATTGACCTCGTCGCTGCCGGCGCCGGCGCCGCCCGGCTCGACCACCCACAGCGCCCCGGTCAGCGGATGCCAGTCGAATCCTCCCGGCTGGCGATGGCCGAGCGAGTACACCGGCGACGCGAAGGGGTTGCCGCCCGCCGTTGCGCCGTTCCCGCGGACGCGCAGGATCTTGCCGGCGTAGGAGCCCAGGTTCTGGGCATTGTCCGCGTCTCCGCCGCCGCCCAGCGCCGCGTAGAGCAGGCTGTCGGGGCCGAAGCGGAGCCGGCTGCCGCCGAACCGGGCGCCAACCGGCAGGTCGTCTAGCAGGACGGCGGCCTGGGCCAGGGTGTCCCCGACCTCCCGGTACCGGACAAGGAGCCCGGCCGGCGGCTCACCGGGCCGCAGCACGGCATGGAGCAGGTAGACGAAGCGGTTTTGCATGAACCCGGGGTCAAGCGCCAGATCGAGCAGTTCGGTCGGGCCCGCCGCGAGGGCCAGCGCGGGCCGCAGCTGTCCGGGCCGCAGCACCCAGACCAGGCCCCGCCGTTCCGTCACGAACAGGCGCCCGTCCGGCGCGAAATCAAGGCTCGTCGGCGCCTCGAGGCCGGTCACCACGGTCTCCGCCCGGAAGCCGGTTCCGTCGGCGGCGGTGAACACGCCGGCGTCGGCCGCGGCGCCCTCCGACGACGCGGGGGTGCGGGCGCGGGTGCCGAGCGGGGCCGCGGCCACCACGGGGAGACGATCGATCGGCGGGCGATCGCGGAACGAGCGCCCGAAGAAAATGAAGTCGTTGCTGAACAGCCCGTCCGGATTCTGCAGCTGCAGGAAGTGCATGCCCGGTCCTGTCGCGATCTGCACGACGAGCCGCTCGCCGTCACAGTCGGGCAAGACGCCGCTCTCGCAGCGCAGGAACCCGGGCGCCCGCCGGCCGTCGACGATGACATGGGCGCCGGCTTGCACGTGCCGCCCGCTGATCACCATGCTGCCGTCCGCACTGGACAGGACGGGGAATTCCTGAGGCCCGCGTTGCTGGTGGATAGGCCCCACGCTCCAGATGGCGGGCTGCGGGTGGTCGGCGTCCACGTTGAGGCCCAGGCGTCCGATGAAGGTGCCGACGAACCGGCCGGCGGCGGCGATGGCCACCAGCTCCGGCCGGCTGAACGATCGCGGCGCAGCGTCCGTCCCCGCGTTCCGCTGCCGGTAGACGCCGCCGTCGAACTGCAGGGCCACTGGCGCGGCCCGTCCGTAATCGATGAACGCGCCCTCGCCCTGGAGCACGATGCCGCCCTCGACGGCGGAGACCTCCAGCGCGTCCAGCAGGTCGCCGGTCAGGGCGGCGCCGCTCGTGACCGCATTGAGGGTAACCTGCCGGGCGAAGGCTCCGGAAAACCCCGTGCTGCCCTCCGTCACCATGTTCCAGAAGTTCCGGCGCGCAGGCAGTGTGGCTCCCCACATGCTCCGTTCGGGAAAGCTGTTGTCCCGGTCGCCCCGGCCGCGGAGGTCGATCACGTTCCACCGGCCCTGCGGCAGGATCAGCCAGCGGTCGTAGGCGCCCCGCCAGGTGGGCGCGTCCATACCGGTGCCCGGCGTGTTGGTGCTGACCCAGAACGGCATCCGGTGGCAGTTGCCGCAGACGTTGATCCGGGCGTCGGCGCCGTCGGGAACGCCCTCGATGTGGAACTCCCTGAACCCGCGAACCGCGAGGTCCGACAGGACGTTGGTGTAGGCGCGCCGTCGGGACGGCGGATACGGGACGCTCAGCAGGAACCTGGCCAGATCGTCGCGCTCGGCCCCGCTCAGCGCGCCGGCCTTGCCTTCATCGTTGACCGGACAGTCGCCCACCAGGCACATGGTCGTGGCGAGGGTGCGGTCCACCAGCTCCCGCGTGCAGCTCTGCGGGTCCTCCGCGCTGCAGTTGGGGGCCACATCGCTTCGAATGTTGGCGGTGTTGTTGCCGCCGTAGGGGTCGCCGGGGATGCCGTCCCAGTGATAGGGCGCGGTATCGCGCAGGCCGCGAATCGGCATCGTTGAACGGGGCGGGATCTGCGTGCACCCGCGCCGGTCGCAGATCGGCGTCTGCAGCACCCAGACCAACTGGTCGGTGTGGCCGTCGGGGTGGCAGCTATCGCAGGAGAAGGTGCCGGTGCTGGAGGCGCCGGCGTCGTGGAAGGCGATGCGCCCGCGCTTGACGGCCCGATGCGTGGGATCCTCGAGCGGAACGGTGGTGGTGACGCTGGGCGTGACCGGGTCGCTGACGTCGACGAGGGAGACGGTGTTGGCGACCGCGTTGAGGACCCACGCACGCGACGGGCGCCCGTCACCGGCCGATTCGAGGGCGATGCCCCGCGGAACCGCGCCGACCTCCGCGCGCCCGAGCACCGCGCCGGTCGCGGCGTCCACGGTGAAGACGGTATCGGACCCGGCCGCCGACACCACCAGCGTCGAGTCGTCGCCGCTCACCTGGATCGCGAACGGCGTGGCCAGGGCCGCGCCCGGGGCGGGATGCACCGGCGGCAACGGCTCGAGCTCGATGAACTCCGGGGCGCCGCACGCGCCTCCGCTGCAATCGACGCGGGTGATCCGGTTCAGGAACGCGCGGTTCTCCATCTCCGCGAGACCGTGTCCCTGCGTGCCGGCGCGCCCGTTGGCATCGTTGCGCGCCTCCGCCTGCGCCACGAAGACGCGCCCCTCGGAGTCGACGGCGAGCCCGTAGAGCAGCGTGCCCAGGGTATCGACGACCTCGACGAGCTCGTCGGTCGTGGTGTCGAACACGTACAGATCCCGATCGGGAACGCCGGGGTGTCTGACGATGTCCACGTCGATGCCCAACGACAGGACGTTATTGTTGTCGACCACGTGCACCTGGGCGTCGAACGTGCAGAGGTCGCCATCGATTTCTCCCCGGCAGCCGGAGATCTGCGTCTGGTTGTTGGACTCGAACGGGATGACGTACAGGCGGTCTCCGCGGACCGCGAGGGCCCGCGGATCCTGCGCGGTGATGGGGAGGATCGCGGTCATCACGCGCCTGGCCACATCGATCACCGCCACCTGATTCTCCGACGACAGGGTGACGTAGGCCTTGGCGTTGCCCGCGAAGGCGACGCCCGCCGGCTCGTCGAAGCGGGTCGCCCGGCTGACCGGGTCGAGGTTCTGCACGGTGGCGACGACCTGCAGATGGGTGGGGCTCGCGGGGTCGGTATCGACCACGCTCACCGAATCGGAGACGTGGTTCGCGACCCAGAGCTCCCGGCCGTCGGGCCGCACCGCGAGACCGACGGGGTCGATGCCGACGGGGATGCGCGCGACGACGGCGCGGCTCGAGGCGTCGATGACGTCGACCGTGTCGGCCGGGGTGTTGGCGACGAAGACGCGGCCGCCGCTCACCGCGATCGGCGCCGCGTGCGGGCTCATGAACGTCGGATGTCCAACCTCGCCCGGCGGATACTCGGCGACCGGGGCCTGAGCCACCTGGAACCGCGCCGGCTCGAACAGGCCGGGCGCGCCCGCGATCCGCACGCTGCCGGGCAGCGGCTGGGCGCGCGAGGCTGCGAGCAGCCGGTGGTGAAACCCCGCGTTGCACCGAGATTGGGGGTGCGCCCGGCTGGCAAGGCGCGACGAGGGAGCAAATTGGGGCATTTGTGACCGAGGAGCAACGCCGCCAGACGGGATGCAGCGCCAATCGAATGCAGCGGGGCTTTCACCACGGGCTGCTAGCGCAGCCAGGCCCAGCACGATGACCAGAATCCCGGTCCGCAGACGGCGTTGCTTCTTCGCCATCGGTGTCCCCTGCCTCGGTGCGACCGGCCACGGAGGACTGTTGCCGAAACCAGATCGTAATACCGATTCCGTCGATCCGGATCAGAAATCCAGGCGTACCTGCACCTGCATGCGGTCGCCGCGCCGGCGACCAGCGCGGCCACGTTGGCGACGGCGTCGTCGGGCCGCAGTCGCGGCGAGTGGCGCAGACGAGTCAGATGCGGCGAAGAGCGGGATATGGCTGGGAGGCAGGGATTCGAACCCCGATTACACGGTCCAGAGCCGCGTGTCCTACCATTGAACGACCTCCCAGCAGCGGCAGGAACCTCCAATTATAACGAAGCGTGGAGCACGCGGGCAACGACGCGACGTGCGCAGGGGCGCAGACTGTGCACCGTTGCCGCACGGGATGACCTCGATGCGCGGGCGGTCCAGGCCCGCCCGCCGAGTACGGACCTGCCGTTTCGGCTTGTCCTGCATCCACCTTCCTGATACGGTGAGCGGAAACTCACGGTAGCCGTCCCCGCCGGTGATGCGCACGTTCGGTGTGTGCAGCACGGGTCTTCGGCGCGGGGCTCACCCCACGCTTCGGTGTGAGCACGCACCGGGTATTCCCCATGGCGGTTCAGGAGGTGGGCGGCGGCGCACCGTTGGAGAACCTGCCACGCTGGCGTCCGAGCCAGCGACATCGCGGAGGATACCCAGCATGCGTACACTGGCCGGCACGACAGGAACGTGGCTGTTGGCGGGCATCGCACTCCTTGCTGCCGACTTCTGGGAGGAACGGGACTTCACCGCGTGGTCCGACAAGGACGTCGAGGAGATGCTCACCGACTCCCCGTGGGCCCAGCAGGTCAGGATTGCGGTGGGCAGTCTCACCGAAGCGGCGGGTCCAACCTCCATTCCGGCGCCCGCGAACCCGGACGAATGCGGAAACGCACAGTTCGGCGCCATCCAGCGCCACAAGATCACGATTACCTGGACCAGCGCCCTGCCGATCAAACAGGCGCTCGTCAGACAGCAGATCGGTCCCGGCGCGCCGGCGCCCACCGAGAGCCAGCGGTTCCTGGACCAGCCCGAGCCGTTCTACGCGGTGACCGTGTCCGGGCTCCCGCCGTCGTTTGCCGTGCTGGCCTCGATGCGCGACGCCCTGCAGACCGGGACGATGCTGAAGCGCAAGGACAGCGAGCCGATCGTGCCGGAGGACGTGCGGCTGTTCCAGAATGCCGACGATCGGTCGCTCAGCGTCATCTTCCTGTTCCCGAAGACCGACGTCATCACCCTGGATGATCGAGAGGTCGAGTTGATCACCAGGCTGATCGACAGCGAGGTCAAGAAGAAGTTCAAGCTCGCCGACATGGTGTTCCGCGACCAGTTGGAGTTGTAGCGATGCGTCTGTTCGCGTCGATGACGCTGGTTCTGACGCTTCTGCCGGCGCTGGCCGGCCAGCCCCCGCTGCAGGCCCAGCCCGCACGAGATTTTGTCCCCGTCACCGACGCCATGCTGCAGGATCCGGCGCCGGGCGACTGGCTCATGTGGCGCCGTACGCTGAACGGATGGGGCTACAGCCCGCTGGACGAGATCGACCGCGGCAACGTGCACGAGTTGCGGCTGGTCTGGACCCGCGCGCTGAGCGAGGGCAGCCAGCAGGGGACGCCGATCGCCTACGGCGGCGTCCTCTACATGCCGAACCCCAAGGACGTCATCCAGGCGATCGACGCGGTGACCGGCGATCTGATCTGGGAGCACCGCCGGGACAACCCGGAAGACGTCTACTCGAAGGTCGGCGGCTTTCTGTCGGAGAACAACCGGAACCTGGCCATCTACGGCCGCTTCATCATCGACACCAGCGTCGACGACCACGTCTTCGCCCTCGACGCCGCCACGGGCGAGCTGGCGTGGGACACCGAGATTCTCGACTACACGACCCACCCGGCGCTGCAGGGGTCGGGGCCGATCGTCGCCGGCGGCAAGGTGATCTCCGGGCGCAGTTGCATGGAGCTGGGCGGGCCGGACGCCTGCGTCATCACCGCCCACGACGCCGCGACCGGCGCCGAACTGTGGCGGCGGCGGACGATTCCGGCGCCGGGCGAGCCGGGTGACGAGACCTGGGGCGACGTGCCGTTCGAGGACCGCAAGCACGTCGGCACCTGGATGGTGCCGAGCTACGACCCCGAGCTGAACCTGATCTACATCGGGACCTCGGTGACCTCTCCGGCTCCGAAGTTCATGCTGGGCGGCGCCGACCTCAGGCACCTCTACCACAACTCGACGCTGGCGCTCGACGCCGACACCGGCGAGATCGCGTGGTACTACCAGCACCTGAACGACCACTGGGACCTCGACCATCCGTTCGAGCGGCTGTTGGTGGACACCGTCGTCGCGCCGGACCCCGCCGCCGTCGACTGGATCAACCCGCGGCTGCGCCCCGGCGAGACGCGCAAGGTCATCACCGGCATTCCGGGCAAGACGGGGCTGGTCTACACCCTCGACCGCGAGACGGGGGAGTTCCTGTGGGCCACGCCGACGGTGGCCCAGAATGTCATCAGCCACATCGACGGCGCCACCGGCGCGGTGACCGAGAACTCCGAGGTGGTCTTCAGCGGGCTCGGGCAGGAGGTTCTGGCCTGCCCCTCCTGGATCGGCGGCAAGGACTGGGAAGCGGGCGCCTACAGCCCGCTGACCAACACGATGTACTACCCGCTGCGCAACACCTGCGCGCGGGTGCTGTCGACGATGGACGGCGGGCTCGCCATCTACCGGCTGGCGGCCCGCTTCCAGCTTGCGCCCGGCACCGACCAGCTCGGCACCGTGCGCGCGATCTCCGCGGAAACGGGTCGGACGGCCTGGGTCCATGAACAGCGCGCCGCCACCATGTCGCTCGTGACCACCGGGGGCGGGCTGGTCTTCGGCGGCGACGTCAACGGGCGCTTCCGCGCCCTCGACCAGGAGACTGGCGACGTGCTGTGGGAGATCAACCTCGGCTCCCCGGTCACCGGTTTCCCCATCAGCTTTGCGGTCGACGGCCGGCAGTACATAGCGGTCAGCACCGGCAGCGCCGCGACCGCGTCGGGGTTCATCGGCCTGACGCCGGAGATACGCCCGAGCGCCGGCAACAACCTGTTCGTGTTCGCGCTGCCTTAACGCTGGTGTTGGTCCGTTTCGGTCCGCATCTGTCCAAACATGCGGGTTTACAAGCGAGATAAACGCAAAATTTCCATCTTTTTGGTCCGTGCCAGTCCGGCGCGGTCCGCCCCAATCCGAGGCTTGACTGTGGTCGTACCGTGGGTGTAATAATTCGGTCGACAGGAGGCTGATTCAATGGACAGACTGACAGCCAAGCGGGCCGAGACGCTGCGGAAGCCGGGCCGGTATCAGGCGGGCGACACGGTGTACCTGGTCGTGGCCAAGGGCCGGACGGGCAGGGTAAACAAGCGATGGGTTCAACGGCTTCACGTCCAAGGGAAGCGGCGCGATATCAGCATCGGCACGTACCCGGCCGTCACGCTGTCGGAGGCTCGGGAGCGGGCGCACGACAACCGCCTGACGGCGAAGCGGGGCGGCGACCCGTCCGGGCGTGCCTCGACCGTACCGACGTTCGCGGACGTGTCCGGCATGGTCGACCAAGGGGGCCAGTGGCGCGGCCGGACCCGAGAGACGCGGCGGCGGACCCTGGCGCGGTACGCGGCGCGTCTCATGGGTCGACCCGTCGACCAGATCGACCGGGCGGCCGTGCTCTCGGTGCTCGGGCCGGTCTACCGCGACAAGCCCGCGACCGGAAAGCTCTTGCGCGGTTGGGTCCGGGGCGTGCTCGCCGCGGCGCAAGCTCTCGGACATGTCGACGTGAACGCGGCGGGCGAAGTGATCGACGCGGCCTTGCCGAAGACCCCGAAGACTCGAGAGCATCGGCGGGCGTTGCCGTACGCGGACGTTCCCGCGGCGCTGGAGGTGGTCGAGGCGTCCGGGGCGGGTCCGGTCGTCAAGGCGGCGATTCGCTTCACGGCGCTGACGGCGGTACGGTCCGGCGAGGCTCGCGGGGCGACATGGGGCGAGGTCGACCTTGAGGTGCGTGAGTGGCGCGTACCGGCATCACGGATGAAGGCCGGGGCGGAACATCGGGTGCCGTTGTCGGTTGCGGCTGTGGCCGTGCTCGAGGGCATAAGAGCGCATTCTGACGGCGCGGCCGATTCGCTGATCTTCCCTGGCGTGGGCGGGCGGCCGCTCAACGGCGACACCATGATCAAGGCGCTGCGGAGAGCGACGGGGACGGATGCGGACGTTCACGGCTTCCGGTCGAGTTTCCGCACGTGGGCCGCGGAGCGGTCCGGGGCGACAAGGGACGTGGCGGAGATGGCCCTTGCACACGTGGTCGGCGGGGCTGTTGAACGGAGTTACGCGCGAAGCGATCTGTTCGACCAGCGGCGAGGGCTGATGGACCGATGGGCCGCGTTCGTGACCGGCCCCGGGGCCGGCGTGACGCCGTCCGCTGTCGATGGCGGGCTGGGCGACCATCGCCAACGGCACCTCGCAACGCATCAAGGTGTTCTCGGATCCGCCGGGCGCAGAGGTCTTCGTCGGGAACTCGTACGCGCCGCCGAGAGCCAAGTCAATGACCACGTATAACAGGGACACGAGGCCGATCTTCGAGTTCCTGTATCGCCGCGGCTAACGAGCAGACGGACGGAACCTGGCCCCCGCGTACCGGGACCAGCTGTTCGACGACGCCCCGCCGCCGCCGGCCGACCGGGTCCCGGCTGCACCCTGGCCAGCTCACCCGAATCGCTCACCGAGTCGGCGCCGAAGTCCTCAAGCGTCCGGTCTCCGTCGGCCTCGAGCACCGGAACCAGTTCCGGTTCGTCAGGGCACCCAAGAAGCCCGGCGTCTACGTGTTCAGCGAGAGCGACCGACCGGTCTTCGTCGGCCGCATCGGTGACCTCTACAAGCGCATGTCCCTGCACGGGAGCAGCCATCCCAGGCTCTCGACCTTGGCGGGCAAGATGGCGCGGATCAAGACCGGGCGTCCGTCGTCGAAGTCCAACAGGTCCGCGAGCAACGCGATGCACCTGTACAACACCGACGAGGCCTTCCGGGGCGCGTTCAACGAGGCCGTGGATCGGATTCGGGGCCATGGACGTGACATACATCACGGTCCCGGAGGACCCGCTCGGTGGACAGAAACAGGATGCGCTTGACGGTGCGCGGGTCGATAACCGTCGACCGCCCAGACCGCGGGCGGTCCATCAAGCCGGCGAGCCCTTCGGTACGGTAGCGGCGGTGCCAGAGGTGCACAGTCGCCCGGCTGATGTGCAACAGCCGGGCCGTTTCCGTGGGGCTGCGGCCCGCGTCGAGGGAGAGCAGGATGCGCGCTCGCCGCGTCTGACCACTCGGCGTCGTTGGCCGTCGCAGCCACCGGCTCAACGTCGCCCGGTCGTCCGGCAGCAAGTGAAAGTCCTTGGTCGTCTGCATGCATCAGACGGTACCAAGAATCGGTCAATAGTACACGCACTTAGCGCACGGCACATTGCGCGCGCTCAACACCACGACAACGGCCAAGCCCACCATGATCGTCACGACGTCGCCGATACGTTGCACCGTCATCGCTGTCGCCCTCGACGGCTGACTCGGTCAACGACGCGATCCCAGAGGTTGACCATGCGCCGAATGACGGACCCACCGCCTGGGTCGGCATTGGGATCGATGGCGGTGACTACGTCGGGCACCTCGAACATGCTCGAGTCCACGGTCGTGCGCTGGATGCTCGTGGCCCGCATGCGATCAACTTCCACCGGCCCGGAGGCGGCGTGGTGCGTGATGGTTTTCTCGATCACCTTCCAGTCGTTATCCACCGTCACGAAGAACCACATCTCAAACTCGACCTCCGGGTTCCGGCCACGAGGCGGCATTACGGCGTGTATGCCCTCCAAGAACATCGGTCCATGCTGCCGTTGCCCCAACATTGACCCTGCCGTAACTTGGCCACCGCCCGGTGGACGGAAACCCGGGCCACGTGCCGGCCCCCGCACCGATTGTTGGCCACGGATCGGCCGTAGCGTCCCCGGAATGGCGAATGACAAATCATCCGGTCCGCGCGCCGCCAGCCCGAGCGTGTGGTTCACGGCGATGCGTTCTTCCTGTTCCGGGAGCCAGATCTCGCTCGGCGATCGCCGGAGGGACGGTGAAGACGACGTGGAAGTACTCGGTGGGCAGCAGGTCCGCCCGGCGGCGTTCGAGCCACGCGGCGCGGGCCAGCGACTGACTGACCTCGTAGTCCTCGAGGACCCGATTGTGCCGATAGCGCCCATCGCCGTCGCAAAGACCTAGAACTCACCCGTGAGCGTCTCCGTCGGAGCGCCGTCGCGACTGAATCTTTCGATCTGGTACTCCACGTGAAGGACCGACACGTCCTCCTGAGCCGCCGCGCCGGTGGCAGTCAACGCAATCAGCACGGCGGATGCAAGTCGACCCCTCATCAGCAGCAGCCTATGTCGATAAACGTTAGAGCGCACGGGCCGTGGTTGTAGCAGCACAGGCTGATGCTCAGGAGAATCCCGTCATCCGACCACCAGGGATCACCGGGGCAAGCAACATCGCAGCCGGAATAGATCATGTTGCACTCGATCCCCTCCGCTGCCGAATCGGCCGGCGGTCCAAACAGAACGAATAACAACACGACGACGCGAACCATTGATCTGATTATCAGATCCCCTTGCTCACGTGGTATCGGCACGGTATCACATCAGGTCACGTAAATCGATCACGATCACGGCAGCAACCAGGACCATCCCACGCTCTGGCGCATCGCGACCCTGTCGATGGTCGAGGCGGTGGCGAGCAGGGTTGTGATCTCGTTGAAGGGTAGCGCTGCCGTGTGTTGACTCCGGGATGAGTTCGGTGCTCTGCGGCGGGGCCTCAGTCGTCGGGGAGACCGACGAGGCGGTGCGGGTTTGTCACGGAGGACCGGCGGGGCGGATTTAGACGATATGGAATGACCGGCTGGCAATCGTGCAGTCGTCGTGCGCGAGCACGGGACAAGGTGGCCGAGGCCGCCTACGATACGCGGGTTGACACCGAGCGCGGCGTCAGAGCCGCAGACGAAAAGGAGCCGGTCATGAGCGAGCCTATCACCTACGTGGGAATCGATGCGCACAAGGCGCAGTTGCAGGTCGCGGTGGTTCAGCCTGCCGCTCTGGGCCGGCCGGCAGCTACCGCGACGGCGCTTGGACGGGCCGCTCGCGGTCCGGGTTGAACCGGTCGAGCTGGAGGCGGGCCATCAGCTTCGAGAGGCCCTGCTGGGCGACGCCCAGCTCGCCGGCGGCGCGGGCGACGCTTCGGTGGCGCACGAGCGCGTCGCGAACCATCGCGCGTTCGAGATCTTCGCGGGCCTCGGCCAGCGTCGGCCGCCGCTCGGCGGCGACCGACCCCCGGAAGGCGGACGGCAGGGCGTCCGGCCCGACGGGGTCATAGCGCGGGCCGGTGACGGTTAGGTTGGCAAGCACGAATGCGGAGACGTTCGACGCGTCGTTGTCTCGCGATCCGACGGCAGGGTGAGCCAGGAGGTCGAGCGGTGGAAGCCCGGACGCGGTTTCTCTCGCTGGTGTGCGGCGGTGTCAGCGGTCGTACCCGTGGTCGTTGTCGTCGGTGCGCGCGTCGGAGATGGTCTCGCTGGCGCGGAACACGCCTCTCTGGGGGTCGTTGTGTTCGTGTTCGAGGGCCAGGAGCCAGCCGCAGCGGTGGTCGGCCGGGGTCATGAGTGTCATGTGGCGGTCATCGGGATATCTTGGACGACCGTGTAATGGTGACGGTTCAGCACTCGTAGCCGCAGTCAGGCCAGCGGCATATGTTGATGGCGCCGTCGGGCGATCGCATGGATTGCAGTGCGCCTTTCCGGCCGCATCGGGGGTACTGAACTTCCCTCGTCATCGGCCGCCCTCCTCGAAACTGCGGACGTAGCGCGAGGCGGTCCACGCCGCGATACCGAGGGCCTTGCCGATGTTCTTGAAGCTGAGGCCCGCGTCGCGGAGCTCGAAGATGCGCGCGACGGTGTCGACCGGGAGCGGCGGGCGCAGATAACCGCGCCGGCTGGACACCCGGCCCGGGCGTCTCAGCGTTGCCCGATCGGCCGGCATCGGCATCGTGCGCGGATCGTCGACGTCCGGGGCGTACTTGCCGAGGTTCTTCCAGTCGAGGCGCGTCCGTTGCGGACCCTCGGGCATGAACTCCTCGAGGTCCTGGTCGAGGGCGCCGTCGCTGCCCTTCCAGACGGCCTTGGCTACCGCACCGGTGGCGGTATCCCGCACCGGGATCAGCTGGGGCTCGAGCCCGCCGCAGACGACTGATACGCCGGTGACGTGCCCGGCGCCGGTCCGCCAGCTGACCTCAGTCAGCGTGGACTGGACGTCGGGCCTTTCGAGCGCCGCGGCGAGCGCCGAACACTGCAGTCGCAGCTTCGACGTGACCGTCAACGCTCGCATCGTGTGGCCGGCGTTGTCGATCGAGCGGACGACGACCTTGGCGCCGACCCGCTGAACTGTTCGTTCGGACATGGTTCTCCTCTCTCCGGGAATGTGCGGCGGACGGGACCGCCCGCCGGCCGGACCGAGTGGCCGGGCGGTGTTTCTACGGGGGGTCGAGATGGGTGGTCGGGGTCGACGGGTCGACGGCGATCCACGCGGGCTGGTGCCGGGGCGCGCACAGGATCGGCACGGGGCGGGACGGGTCCGCGTGAGCCGCGGTCATGAGGGCGTTCTGACGGGGGAGGCGGCGAGGTTTGCGCGGGCGGCGGCTGCGGTGGTGTGGGCTGTGGAGACGCGGCCGGAGCTGAAGGCGACGGTGATGCGGGTGGATGTCGTGGGCTCAAGGGCGGGAATGGGGCCGGGGGGTATCGCGGTACCGGGGTTGAGGGTCTCGTGCGGAAGGTCGTCGCGCACGGTGAGCCGGCAGCTTTCGGGCCGGTGCGCGATCGTCAGGATAGTCGCGACGGCGGTGTCGTCCGCGGCGTGCCGGTGCACGGCGTCGGCGGGCCAGGCGGATCCCTGTACCCTTCCGGATGACTTCGCGGGATGGCCTCGCGGAGTCGGGAAGGCCGCCGGGAGCACCTCACGGGTCCATGTGCATCGAGCACCTGAAGAGGACCTGTGCCCCGGCGATGGAGGTTGTGCGTAGCGTCTCGGCGATCCAGGTGGTCACGGCTTGGGCGACGTCGTCGACCCGGTCGTCGGCGCCGAGCACCTCTTCGGCGCCGTCGGGTCCATCCCGGCCCCGAAGCCGCCGAGGCCCGGGCGCTCCACTTCGCGGGCTTCGGGGCGTCCGGCGGCCGAGCTCGACCGCCGCCGTGATGATGGCGGCGGTCCTGGGCGTCGCGCCGTCGATGCGCGCGAGGTCGCCGGTGCTCTCCTGGGGCAGGGCCTGCACTGCCCCGCACTCGTCGAGCACCGCGTTGGCGGTCCGGCCGCCGTTGGGGCCGGCGAGCATCGCCAGCAGCTCGGCGTCGCTCAGCGTGTTCACGCCGTGCCGCTCGAGGCGTTCCCGGGCGACGAGGCCCGCGGCGCGCGTGCCAGTTCCGGTGAGGCGCGTCATGCGCGGTCGCCTTTCCGCGCGAGGGCGCGCCGCCACCGCCGCCGTGCCGCCCGCGACCGGGGCTTCGGTGGGGCGCTCCGCCGCTCGGTCTCCTGGGCGGCGAGCCACCGCGTGATCGCTTCCTCGCTCGCGTGGCCGAGCTGCCTCTCGACGGCGCGGCGCAGCGCCGACGTGGGGCTCCTGGCCGCGGCCGCTCGCAGCTCGGTGAGCGCCAGCTCCGCGTTGGCCGGGTCGTGCTCGATCCACCCGTCGTAGATGACGGCCCCGTTCGGCGCCACCCGGTAGACGCGCCATCCGTGGGCGTCGGGGACGTCGGTCCTCACGATCACGGGCGCTCCGATGGGGACGGCCGGGGCGTTGTCCCGCGTGCCGCGGAGCGGGTTGCCGTACACGCTGCCCGAGGGCCTGTCGGTTCCTTCGCTCGCCGCGAGCCGCCGCGTCCGTACGGCGCCGATCTTCAGCCTCGGCCCGGGCTCGCCGGCGCCGCCGTCCTCGCTCTCGAGCCGGCCGTGGATCGGGCGGCCCCGGGCTTGCTGCCCGAAGTCGGCGGCCAGCAGCAGCTCGGCGCGCGCCGTCGCCTGCTGCGGGTCGAGTCTCACCTCGTTCATTCGCGTTCTCCTTTCCCTGGGGAGGTTCGTGGCGGCCCCTTGCCGGCCGGGGTCTTCGTCGTTGCCGCGCACAGCGCGGCAAAAAAAAAGCGCGCATAGCGCGCGATTTTTCCTGTCCCGGCCGCCTGTCGAAGACAGGCGGCCGGGTGGACCGGGGGCGAGGGGGCAAGGGGTCGGGTCACATGATGGTCGATCGTACCCCTGACCCTGCCCCCCCCTGTGCCACCCGATGGGCCGTATTCCGGGAGGTCGGATCGAGGCCTTGGCGGCGATCTTCAGCCGTCCGCCGGCGGCGCGGACCGGGACCGGGCGTCACCGGGCACGACCCGCCCGAGTCGTCGCAGGTATCGATTGTTGTAGACCACGACAGAAGAGATCCGGCCCTTGTGTTTCCGGCAGTACTCGACCAGTGCCAGGAACTGCGGCGGTAATACAACCTTGTAAACTGGGTTCAAGTGGCGCGACACATGCCAATTGGAGGCAAGGATGAAGGTGATCGGGACGCAAGGCGACGAACGGTATCTGGTGGAGACGGCGCCTCACCGGGGTCGGATTCTGGACATGGCACAGGGAGCATTGTTCCCTGAACAGCTGATCGGTTCAATCGTGAAGTGGGGATATTGGGAACCTGACACGATGCCAGACGACGAACTGAAGGTCCTGCTGGCGAAGGTCAAGGACCTGCCGCCGGACTACCTCAGCAAGATGACGCCGTACTAGCAGCCTGTCGGACTTGGGCCCGGATTCTACAATGGGCTTGTTGTCGAGTTGAGGAGGTCGAAGTAGATGCCGAAGTTCGTACAGCGACACCAGTCGCAGTTGTATCTGCTGCCGCCGGACCTGCGCGATTGGCTGCCGGAGGACGATCTGGCGCACTTCGTGGTTGAGGCGGTGGAACGGGTGCCGCTGGAGCGGTTCCAGGTGAACGAACGGGGCACCGGATCGGCGCAGTATCACCCGCGGATGATGCTGGCGTTGCTGGTGTACTGCTACGCGAACGGGATTTTCGGCTCGCGTCGGATCGAGCGGGCGACGTATCGGGACATTGGCGTGCGGTATGTGGCGGCGAACTGTCACCCGGACCACGACACGATCTGCACGTTCCGGCGCAGCAACTTCGAAGCGGTAGCGGAGGCGTTCCTGCAGGTCCTGCTGCTGGCGAAGGAGCTGCAGTTGCTGCGTGTTGGGACGGTGAGCGTGGACGGGACGAAGGTGGACGCGAACGCGAACAAGCGCAACAGCATCCGCTACGACCGTGCGGGGGCGTTGCGCGAGCAGTTGCAAGGTGAGATCGAGGGGTTGTTGGATCAGGCGGAGCACGCCGACACGGACGACGCGCCGGACCCGCAGGGTCTGCCGGAGGAGTTGTCGCGGCGGGAGACGCTGCGGTCGAAGCTGGACCGTGCGTGCGCGGAGTTGGAACGGCGTGCGCAGGCGCGTGCGGACTCGGAGCGGGCGGAGTACGAGCGCAAGGTGGCGGCGCGGAAGCGGCGTACGGGATCGCGCAAGGGTCGGCACATCAAGCCGCCGGCGGCAGCGCCGGAGGCGAAGGAGCAAATCAACCTGACGGACGCGGACAGTGCGCTGATGCGCAAGAGCCGGCGCCATGAGTACCGCCAGGCGTACAACGCGCAGGCAGTGGTGGATGCCGACGGCAGTCAGTTGGTGTTGGCGTCACGAGTGAGCGAGTGCGCGAGCGACCGCAACGAGTTGGTGGCGGACGTGGACGCGATACCGGCGGCGGTGGGCGCGGCGGATCGGGTACTGGCGGACAGTGGCTACGCGACGGGCAGCGAGGTGTCGCAACTGGCAGGGCGCGGCATGGAGGTGTTGGTGGCGACGGGGGCGGAAGGTCAACGACGCCGGCACGACTTCCGACCGGAGCCGCCGGAGCAGCTGGCGAAGGAGCCGCAGGCGGACTGGATCAAGTCGATGCAGGAGAAGATGGCACGGCCGGAGCACCGGGCGCATTACCGGTTGCGCAAGCAGACGGTGGAGCCGGTGTTCGGGATTGTGAAGCAGGCGATGGGCTTCCGGCAGTTTCTGCTGCGGGGTCTTGAGAAGGTGGAGGGCGAGTGGGCCTTGGTCACGCTGACGTATAACTGCCGACGCGTGCACAGCCTCAGGTTGGCATGACGGGGCTATAGGGGGCGGAACTCGGCGTGTTCGCGACCCACCAGAGGCGTCAGAACGGCCTCCAGGCGCCGTCAGCGACCGATGGCCAGGATACAGCCCCCGTATTGGTCGAAGCGGCCCTCCCGGCACAGAGACACAGGGCGTCGTTCACACAGGTGCCACGTCGCTTCCACTCGCGTTTGCCGCGCCCAAGTCCGACAGGCTGCTAGCGCGGCGCTGCTCGCGTAACTCGTCTACGAGGACCGGCAGAACGGGAAGTACCCCGCGGCCCTGGTTCATGCGCGCCGGTCGTGGCGCCGCGACCGTGCGCGCTACGAGGGCATCTATGCGTCGCCATCCACATCGGCGAACGCATCCGGGTCGACGGTGAGCACTTCGAGGGTGCGTTTGCGTACGCCGATTCCGTGCTCGATCAGGAGGTCGATGAGCTTGTCGCCGTCGATGAGGGTGATCGGTGCGGCCCCGGCTGCGAAGGCGACCTCCTCCGTGCCCCTCGAGAAGCGCGAGGTGGCGATGATGGTGCCCCGGACGGCGTTGAACCGGTAGAGCGAGCCACGGAGGGCGTCGAGGTCCTTACGCTGGATCGTACGCTTGTGACGCTTGGCCTGGACGACCTCGCGAACAGAGGTGATGCCGAGTTCGATTTGCGCAATGATGTCCACGCCACCGTCGTTCGAGCGGCTCGTCACATCGACATCCTGGTAGTCCATCTCCTCCAGCAGGCGCCTTAAGAGGTGCTCAAAGGCGAATGGGTCCATGTCGAGTAGCAGTTCGCGCATGCTCTCGCGTACCGAGGCTTCTTGCCTCTTGGCCAGTGACCAGAGTTCTTGCTGCTCGTCGCCGCCGAGAACCTCTTCGGTGCCGACTCGATGGAGATAGGCGAGGCCGGCATCGGTCACGGAGTACATCGTGCTCTTGCGACTCAGAAGGCCGCGATCGAGGAGGTTGTTCAGGCGACGGCGTAGCGTGTCGCGGAAGGTCGAAGGGCTCGCGAACGAGGAATAGCGGTTGATGTACTCGGTCCACTCCTCAAGTACGCCGCCGGCGCGGGTCGGGCCGTTGTCGGCGATCAGGGCCAGGAGCTTCGCGAGGCCTTCTTGCTCATCGAGGAAGACCTCGGTCTCGCCACCCTCGTTGTCGATGAAGTCGCGACCTCGGTCGGCCAGCACCAAGTTGGCGTCGGGGCCCTCCTCAACGAGACCGTATTTCCGACTCAGGAGCCAGTGGCCATAGGTGTGCCGCGGGTTGACGGTCTTGCCGCTGGTGGTCCAGATGGCATCGGCAAGCTCGCGGTCGTCGCCGGAGAGCCTTTCTGGGATCCATGTGTCGGGGTCGGTCCAGTCGACGGTTTTCTGCGGTGTGCCCCGCAGCTCCCCGAG
This sequence comes from Vicinamibacterales bacterium, assembly GCA_965220695.1. GTDB lineage: Bacteria > Acidobacteriota > Vicinamibacteria > Vicinamibacterales > UBA8438 > UBA9620. The sequence goes on from OZ244838.1 coordinate 5,212,555, forward strand.
CGTCGCCTGCAACCCCGTGACCTGCTTGCGCGGTCGCCCAGGCCAAACCTGAAGAACGTGGCGAATCTCGCGATACCTCGGGAACAGCGGCAGGCGGACACGTTGCTCCGTCTCGTCCTTGGGAGGCGACCCTTCTTCGGCGCTCTCCGGCACGGCACCAGCACCGACGCCCGCCGCGGATGTAGTCTCCGCGGCGTGTAGCTCGCGCAACCCGAAGACACCAGGCTTCACTCTGACGAAAGCGCTCTTGGTCCCGTGCCGCTTGATGTCGACAGCGATCACGGCGTTCAACGACGCGGCGGGCGTCTTGGACGAGGAAGCGGCCAACCCCCGGCTCAAGATACGCTCGATTAGTTTCTGATAATGGGTCGGCCCAGCTTCCCTGAGCAGATCGACAGCCGCTTGGCGGAGAGTCTTCGTAGAGTCGCTGGGCATCACTGAACCGTGCCGGGTTTCTAGGAGACTGTGATGTGACGGATATCGTGGGACAGTCGCCATCATTACTCTAACCGTTCCCGGAGTGCTTCGTACGGAGTCTGGCCGGCGTGTAGCGCGACAAACAGGATGAGAAGAGCGCGACAATCAAGATGAGAAGGTGTCGCGACGGTTGATGATGCCTTATGGGCGGTGGACGAGGCAAGGGGCGTTCATGACGCCGCTGCAGGATTGCGAAGGGGTGAGGTGTCACGGGTTGTTCTCCGGTTCCTGCTCGTTTTTCGATGAGGCGCTGCCGGGGAGCTGGACCTTGGTGTTGGCGGGCGTGGCCCGGGAGGCGATGCGCCCGCGGCGGCGTTGGGTCTGCACGGCGGAGCGCCGGCGATAGCTTTCGACATTGAGTTCGAAGATGGTCGCCCGATGCACGAGCCGGTCGATGGCCGCCAGGGTCATGGCCTGTTCGGGGAAGATCGAGCCCCACTCGCCGAACGGCTGGTTGGCGGTGACGAGCAGGGAGCGGTCCTCGTAGCGGGAGCTGATCAGCTCGAACAGCACGCTGGTTTCGGCCTGGTCCTTACGGACATAGGCGATGTCGTCGATTAATGTGGAGCTCCACATTATGCAGAGCATTTTTCGCCTGGCGGCGCGGCGCACGACTGCGGCCAAAGAACGCGGGTGCGGGGTCGCCGCGCCGGTGGGCGAAGAATGGATTGGGCTAAACCGCTGCCCAGACGTTCCGCTATGGGGATTGAATGGCGGTCGGTGTCGATGGTCGCGTGGGGCTCGGCACCTCGCTGCGGGTCGAGCGTGCCACCGGTTGCGGGGTCGACCGCGTGTAGGCATCGGCGAGAGCGGCGTTGGGGACGCGAGGACAGTCCTGTGGCTGTGTGACGCGGGGTGCAGACACACGAGTTCGGTGACGCGTGCCGGGCGCCGGTGCGACCGCGGGGTGGGCGCGCGCGGGTGTCATGGTGTCAGGAGGTATCGGTGATCGCGGGGCGCGGACGCGGCAGGTCCTCGACCACGATCATATGCCCGTCGTGACAGACGGGACACGTGTGCAGGGAGATCCCGGTGAGGGACTCGTAGCGGTCACGATAGTCCGGAGGTGGCGGGGGCTCGCTGGGGGGCGCTGGAGTCGATCCCGTCCCGAGCAGTTGCCGGCAGCGGGCCAGCTTCTCTGCGCGGTGCCGATTGCCGAGGAAGCCGTAGTAGCGAATCCGGTGGAACCCGGTCGGCAAAACGTGCAGGAGATACCGTCGGATGAACTCCGTTGCGGTGAGGGTCATTGTGGCGTGCATCTGGGACCGGTTCGCCCGGTAGTTCCGATAGCGGAATCGAACTTGGCCCGCCTCCATGTCCAGTAACCGATTGTTGGAGATGGCGATCCGATGGGTGTAGCGACCGACGTAGTCAAGCACCTGTTGCGGCCCGGCAAACGGCGGCTTGGCGTAGACGACCCAGTCGGTCTGGCGCACCGGTGTCAGGTAATCGGCAAAAGCCTGGCGCTCGGTCAGGGCGTCGAGTGACGCCGCGAAGTGCAGGCGCCCCGCGTCGAACGCCTTTTGGAGATCCTCGAGAAACAGCCGTCGGAACAGGCGCGAGAGGACGCGGACCGACAGCAAGAAGCCGGGCCGGCACGCGATCCAACGGGTGCCGTCTGGGGACAGGCCGCCGCCGGGGACGACGCAATGCAGATGGGGATGGTGCATCAGGGTCTGCCCCCACGTATGCAAGACGGCAAAGAACCCGATCTCGGCGCCCAGATGGGTCGGGTCGGCGGCGATCGTCCTGAGCGTCTTGGCGGTGGCGCGGAACAAGATGCCATAGACGACGGCTTTGTTCTGCAACGCGATCGCGGCGATCGCGTCGGGCACGGTGAACACCACGTGGAAGTAGTCACAGTCGAGAATCTCCGTCTGGCGCTGTTCGATCCACGCGGCGCGCGCCAGCGATTGGCAGGTCGCGCAATGTCGATTGCGACAACTGTTGTACCAGACGCGTGTATGCCCACAGCGGTCACACTGCTCGATATGGCCGCCCAGCGCGGCGGTTCGACAGCGTTCGATCGCCGTCATGACGCGCCGCTGGGCCGTCCACAGCGCGGCCCCCGCCTGGGCCCGATAGGTGTCGCCGTAGCGGCGGAACACGTCCGCCACGGCGTGTGTCGGCCGATCCATGCGCACCTCGCCCCCTCAGACGCGCTGCGGCGTGGGGGGTGGGGCGGCCGGCGGAAGGGGCCGTGGGAGCAAGTCGAGCGGGCTGGTGGTCGAGCAGACCGTCGTCGTGGCGATGCGCAGATAGCGCGCCGTGGTGGCGAGACTGCGATGCCCGAGCAGGAGTTGAATCGTGCGCACGTCGGTGCCGGTTTCGAGCAAGTGGACGGCGAAGGCATGCCGTAGGGAATGCGGGGTAATGGGTTTGGGAATCCGGCACCGCCGGCGCGCGTGCTGGCATGCCTGTTCCACCGCGCTGCGGCTGATCGGTCGGCCCGGACGAGCCCCCGGGAAGAGCCAGTGCGTGGGCCGCGTCCGCTTCCACCACGCGCGCAAGATCTCCAGCAGTTGCACAGAGAGCATGACGTAGCGGTCCTTCTGGCCCTTCCCGAGCGCGATGCGCAGGACCATCCGCTGACTGTCGATCGCGGGCGCGGTGAGCCGCACGGCTTCCGAGATCCGCAGGCCCGCGGCGTAGCAGGTCGTCAGGATCGTGCGGTGCTTGGGGTGTTTGACGCAGGCGAGAAACTGGACCACTTCCTCGGGGCTGAGCACCACCGGCAACGTCTGCGGCTGTTTCGGCGCGGGAATCACCGCGCCGACTGGCCACACCGTCTTGAGGGTGACCGTGTAGAGAAACCGGAGGGCCGACACCGCGATACAGATGGAGCCGGGCGCCAGCTTCCGGTCGTTGGTCAAATAGAGTTGGTAGGCCCGGATCTCCTCGGGGCCCAGGGTGTCCGGCGATCGGCCGAAGTGGCGGGCAAAGCGAGAGACCTGTTGCACATACGAGGTCTGCGTGTGCGGCGAGAGATTCCGCACCTGCATGTCCTCAAGCATGCGTTGCCTCAGGGATGTCATGAAACGCTCCTCTGCGAAGGGCCTGGACCATTCCAGGCGCTCGCAGAGCAGCGTATGGCGAGACAGCGGACGAGCTGTAGCGGCGGGACGATCTCGGTGACCGCCTCAGAGTCGGCAGGTCGATTCAGCGTCTACCGCGAAGCGGTTTAGTCCAACTCGACTAATGTTGAGCGATCAGTAATGTGGAGAAGCCGCGGAAAGCGGCGCTCACCGCAGGCACGGAGGGTCGCCGGACTCCACATTACCGGTCGCCTTCCTCAGAGTGCTTCAAGCCATTCAAGCACGGACGCGTCTGTTCGCCACAGGGCCGGCCCCGCGGTGGCGCGGGCGGTGGGGCGGGCCTTTGCGAGTGCCTCCCGTTTCATGTCGAGATCGACGGTCGCGTACCGGTGCGTGGTCGTGACGCTGGCGTGGCCGAGCCACTGACTGATCGTGACGATGTCGACGCCGGCCCGGAGCAGGTGGACAGCCGTGCTGTGCCGCATGCTGTGGGGATGGAGGCGCTTGGTGCGCAAGGCCGGGACGGCGGCCTGCGCGCGGGTGCAGTACTTCTGCAGCAGGTAGCGGACGCCGAATCGTGTCAGCCGGGTCCCGCGGTGATTGCGGAAGACCGGCTCGTCGGATTGCGGCTGGCGCCCGCGTTCGGCCAGCAGGGCACGCAGCAGGTCGGCGGTCTGGGGCCACAACGGGCAGACCCGTTCCTTCCGCCCCTTGCCGTGGAGGCGGACCTGCGCGGGCGTGTCCAAGCGCAGGTCGACCACGCACAGGCCGACGATTTCCTGGACCCGGGCGCCGGTGTTGAACATGGTGGCGAGGAGCGCGTAGTCGCGGCGGCCGTCGATGGTGCCGCGATCGACGACGCCAAGGATGGCCTCGATCTCCTCGTGCTCGAGGTACTCCACGGGGCGGCTGCCTGTTCGCTTGAACGGGACGGCGAGGACGCGTTGACAGTGTGCGAGTCGTGCGGGGTACTCCAGGGCGCAGTACCGGAAGAACGCGTGGATCGCGGCGAGGCGCACATTGCGGGTGGCGACGCTGTTACGCCGGTCGAGCTCCAGGTAATGGAGAAACGCGAGGATCGGCTGGGGGCCGAGGTCGTCCAGGTCTAGCTCGATGACGGACCGGTGCGTCCGGGTTGTGACGAAGCGCAGCAAGAGCACCAGGCTGTCCCGATAGCTCTGGATGGTGTGGGGACTCGTCCCTCGCACCCGCGGCAGATGGTCGGCGAAGAACGCCCGGAGGGCTCGCGCCAGATCGTTCGGGCCGGCGGCGGTCATCGCGTACCTCCCGCGCCGGTGGGTCCCGTGATGAGAGCGCCGCAGCGGTCGGCGAATCGCGCACTTGCCGCGACCGCGAGGGGCTCGACAAACTGGAGATAGTACGCGGTCGAGACGATCGAGACGTGCCCCATGTAGGTGGCCAGGAAGGGCAGCTTCGACTGCACGTCCAGTCCGGCGCGATACCACCGGAGGAGCGCGTTCACGGCGAATCCGTGGCGGAAATCGTGCGTGCGTGGGAGGTGACCGGTCGCGGTCCGGACGCCGGCCCGGCGGAAGAGTGCTCGCATGGCGCCGCCGAGGCCCCCACCGCTATAGCCGCCGGTGGGCGGATGGCGATGCCAGAGGAGCGGGCTGTCCGCCCCGGCTGGAAGTCGCCGCCGGCCGCGAATCTCGATCAGGTGTTCGACCTCACGGGCGGTATCCGCCGACAGCGGGACGAGGCGCGACTTGTGGAACTTTGATTTGCGGATCGCCAGCGTGCGCTGCGGCCGGTCATAGTCTCCCACGGTCAGCCGCGTCAGCTCCCCGCGTCGCAGCCCGGTGGTGGACAGCACCACGATCGCGAGGCGCATGTTCTCGGGACAGAGTGGCGAATTGGAGGTGCGGGCCAGCGTGCGCGCGGCGGCCAGCAACTGGACTATCTGGCTGTCGGTGAAGATATGCGGCCGGATGGCCTGGTGGATCCGCGGAAACAGCCGCTCGTCCGGGACGAAGCAGCCGGGCTCGCTGCGTCCTCGATACAGACACAGGTTGCGCGCGATTCGCATGCGGGCCCGACGCGTGACGGAGGCCAAGTGCTCCAGGGTAAGACACCAAGCGGCGAACGTCTCGGCATTGAGATCGACGCGCCGGGCGGCGAGGAACCGATCCAGGTGGGCCAGCACGTGTTCTTCGTTGGAGTACTGCCGGCCCAGCGCTCGCTTGAGCGTCAGGTAGCTCCTGATGGTGGCGGACAAGCCGGAGCTGAACGACGTCATGACGCCACTCCCGGTGCACCGCGGTCCACCACGGCCGGCAGAGGCAAGGCGACGTCCCGGAGGTCGTCAACCGCCAAGCGGAGATACACGCACGTGCTTTCCAGGCTGCGATGGCCCAGGAGGTCCCCGATCGTCTTGAGCGGCAGGCCCGACCGCAAGAGGTGCACCGCAAACGAGTGCCGCACGCAATGGACTCCCTGGAACGGAATCGCGAGGCCGCTTCGCTTTGACCAAGCCTGGAACGCCGCGGTGACCGCCGTCGGTTTCAGGACGCCGGTCGGGGTGCGACAGCGGAGAAACAGCTCCCGATAGCTGCGCGGCGGCGCGCCTCGGAACGGGACGCGCTGCCGGCGCACGTTCAGGGCGGAGCGTCCGTGACGCAGGTAGTCGAGCAGCGCGGTCCCGACCTCGTCGGTGAGCGGCAGCCAGAGCGAGCCGCGTGTCTTCCGTTGCGCAATGCGCAGCCGCCCCGCCCGCCATTCCACGTCGTCGAGCGTGAGCGTCACAACCTCGCACGCGCGGAGGCCGTAGGTCGCCATGAGGAGGAAGATCGCGTAATCACGGCGTCCCAGCGGACTCGTGCGGTCGATCGTCTGGAGGAGCGCCCGAACCGTGTCCCAGGGTAACGCCCGTGGGAGTTTCTCGCCGCGATACACGCGAGGCGTGTCGATCTGCGTGTCGAGCCCGGTCGGGATCTCGCCAGCAGAGGCAAGGAACCGGAGGAAGGCTCGGAGGTGGGCCACCACATGCTGGAGGGACGCACGCGACTGCCGGGGGCCGACGGCACGCAGGAACGCGTCGAGATCCTGGCGTTCGAGCGCGGCGAGCCGCGTCGGGTGGATCTCGTAGCCGATGTGGGCCAGAAACTCGCTCGCCGTGCGGCCGTGGTGCGCCAGGGTCCCAGGCGCGAACCCTCGAACCTGCTGCAGATACGTCCTGTAGGCGGCGACTCGCTGCTCAATGCGGGTCAATGCGGGCGCCGGATACAGCGCCAGCTCGGACTCGCAATACCGCTCCAGCTGCCGCACCAGGACCGCGAGATTGGGATCCTCCTGCGAATCCGCGGGAGCACCGGCTCGCAATCGCGCTCGCGTCAGGCTCGTCAGGGCCCCCACGCCGCGTTGCTGTAGACGGTGGACGAGGCGTCGTGCCGCACAGAAGTGCTCGCGGACGCGTTCGGTTGAGTAGCCCTGCTCCAAGAGCCACGTGCCGTATCCGTCCAAGATCGGGCCGATGATCGCCAACGACGTGTACCGCCGGTGCACTCTGGGATACAGATCGACCAACATCGGGACCTCCAAGAAAGCGGTGCCGGGATTGGCACGGTCCCGATGCTACGTAGGTAATGTGGAGTCCTGGAGAGAATTCCTCGATGTCGTCGCCGCCAGAGGCGACTTCTCCACATTACTGATCGCTCAACATTAGTCGAGGATGAGCAGGTGGTACTTGTGCAGCTTGCGGATAGCGGCCTCGAGTGCCAGTTCGCGGCGCGCGACCTGGAGTTTCTGCACCAGATCGGTGGTGCGCGCGTATAGGACCCGGAAGCCGTTTTCGATGAGCGCCAGGCCGATCGCCGCCCCCAAGTGACTTTTGCCGGCCCCGGGCGGGCCGACCAGAATCAAGTTGGCGCCCTGGTCGAGCCAGCGGTCGCCTGCGACCAGGGCGTTGACATGCGCCTTGGAGACCATGGGCACGACATTGAAGTCGAAGTTGGCGAGCGTTTTGCCGGGCGGCAGTTGGGCCTCGGCGAGCTGGCGTTCGAAGCGCCGCCGGGCCCGATCGGCGATCTCCTGTTCGGCCAACGCCGCGAGCAAGCGGGCCGCGGGCCAGCCGTCGGCATCGGCGCGTTCGGCGAGTTCCGCCCAGGCGGCCTTGAAGGTCGGCAGGCGCAGTTCGGTGAACATGAGGTCAAGCTGTGCGGTATCCATGGCGCTCATGAGCCGTCTCCTGCGCGGGCCGTGGCGGCGGACATCGGCGTTGTGAGCAGGGCATCGTAATCGGCGAGCGAGCCCAACTCCACCCGGATCTCCGGCACCGTACGCGGCGCGCGGGCGAACCGCGCGGTCAGGGCGGCCGGGTCGGGCAAGGCACCGTCGTCCAGGCAGGTCTCGATGGCTTCGGCGAGCTCGGCTTCGCAGGTGCGTTCGTGGGCCAGCGAGAGCAAGGCGACGGTCTCGCGACAGGCGGCGCGTTCGCCCTTGGTTTCGAGCAGCGCGTCGAAGGCGCGCCGGTACGCCTGGCGCGGGAACAGACTGTCGCGGTAGACGAGGTTGCGCAGTGCCATGGGCTTGCGTCGCAGTGAGTGGATGACGTGGCGGTAATCGACGACATGTCCGTTACACCCGTTGGCCTGGATGCGGCCGCGTGGCAGTTGCATCAGCGGCGTGGTACCCAGGAACAGCTCCAGGCGCTCGTCGTACAGGCGCACCGTCAGTTGATGGCCGACGAGACGCGAAGGCACGGAGTAGAACACCTTGCGCAGGATGAAGCCGCCGGAAGCGGTGACGCGCACGCGGACCGTGTCGAAGTCCTCGGTGCGCTGCCGCGGCAAGGGCTTGAGCACGGCGCGCTCGACATCGATGCGCGCCCGGTTGTGGGCGTTGCGCCGCCCAACCACTTCGTCGACGAAGGCGCGGTATTCGCTCAGGGCGTGGAAGTCGGGCGAGCCGCGCAGCAGCAGCGCGTCGGCAAGCGCGCGCTTGAGATGCCCGTGCGGGCCTTCCACGGCGCCGTTCTCGTGCGATTCACCGCGGTTGTTGCGGCTCGGCGCCATGCCGTAGTGCGCGCACAGCGCCGCGTAGCGTGCCGTGGCGTCCTCGCGCTGGTCCCGCTCGAGGTTGCGATAGGCCGCCGAGAGGCTGTCGCTGCGGTGCTCGAGCGGCGCCCCGCCGAGGCTCCACAGGGCGTTCTGCAGGCCTTCGGCCAGGGCGGTGAAACTCTCCCCACCCAGCACGACGTGTGCGTGGGAGAAGCCGGAATAGGCCAGGCGGAAGTGGTACAGAAGGTGTTTGAGCCGCGCGCCGGCAATCCTCACCCCCAGACCGCCGGTATCGGTGAAGTCCGACAGCCCGAGCTGACCCGGCGGATGGGTCTGGCGGAACACGATCTCCTGCGCCGGACCGTGCACCGCGCGCCATTGGCGAACGCGACGCTCCAGCGTCCGACGAACGCCGGGCCCGAGTTCAGGATGGCGGCGCATCAGCTCCTCAAACAGCGCCACCGCCCGAATGCCCGGCGTGTGCTCCAGCAGCGGCACGATCTCCTCGTCGAAGATCCCCGCCAGCGGATCCGGCCGGCGTCGACCCCACGGCTTCTTCCGGGTGGAGGGCAGTCGAGGATCGGCCTCGATCCGGTAGGCCGTGGCGGTGCTGAACCCGGCCTTCGCCGCAGCCGCCTGCAGCGCGTTCCTTTGTCGAAATAGCATGTAAAACCTCACTTGGTGATCGGTGATATGACTGCCTGGCATCGATGTCCGCCCCCTGAGAAGACGGCACCACTTTGCCAACTCTGTCGCGATCACCCAGCGGGGCCATCGGCCTCGCCGCCTCTCGCCTTGCTCGGTCGGGCTACGCCCTCCCTCCCAAGGCGAGAGGCGGCGATTCTCTCATCCTGATTGTCGCTAAATTCTCATCTTGATTGTCGCTGTAGAACGATCGGCGAAATACGTGCGACACTGAGACCAACGCCGGGGCGGACATGCAGGCGAGCAAAGCGAGGCAAGCAGGCACGAGCAGACGCGAGAAAATCGCCGCAGCCAAGCTGAGCGAGCTGGCGGCCGAGGCGCGGGCCGGCCGAGACGCCACCACCCTCGAGCGGCTCATCGTCAAGGGCCTTACCCGCTACTACCACGGCATCGACAACGAGGCGCGCAGAGCGCTGGCCGCGGCCGAGCCGCCGCTGACCGGCACCGTCTGGGACGCCGTGATCGCCGCGACCGTCGAGCACGCGTGCACGACGCACGGCGCCGAAGTGCCGGCGTGGACCCAGGCCCCCGAGCGCTTCCTGAAACGGCCTTGGGTGTACCGACGCGGACCGATCGAGCGCGGCACGGCGCTGGCCAACGCGCCGGCGGCCTTCATTCGGCACAACGCGTTCATCGAACCGCGAAACCTCGACGAGCGCGGAGGAGAGCGACATGTCTGGGCCGCTCACGAGAGCGCGGCTCCTCGAGTTGTTCGACCGGCTGAACGAGAAGCTGAAGCAGGCTGACCAGCAGGGCGAGTTGTACATCGTCGGCGGCGCGATGATGGCGCTGGCCCACGATGCGAAACGGGTGACCGAGGACGTCGACTCGCACATCCGCAGGGGCCGCGCCGCGGTGACGCGGGCGGTCGCCGAGCTCGCGGACGAAGAGGGCCTGAGCAAGTACTGGCTGAACGAGGCAGTGACCATGCGCTACCTGCCCGAAGATCCCGACCGGGGCGAGCGGCGCGTCTACGGCAACTCGCACCTGACAATCGCGGGTGCCTCGACCAACCGGATGATCGTGATGAAGCTGCACGCGGGTCGTCCGCCGGACCTGGCCGACCTCGACATCCTCCTGAAGGAGGCCGGCGTAGAGACACGGCGGGAGGCCGTACGGTTGCACGAGCTGACGTACGGCACCGAGCCGATGGCGGCCGAAGCAGACCTGTACCTGATCGAACAGTACGGACGGCGGCGGGACTGGGACACCGGGCCGACACGATGAGCAGTCACGACACCGCCGCGCTGGACGCCGACCAAGAGGAACGGTCGGCGGACGTGGTAACCGGAGGACGACACGAACCGGCCGACCTCGTACTGGGCCGGCTCGAGGCGCGCATGGCCGAGAGCGGGCTGCGCGCCCACATCTACCTCACCGAACGCACCGTGGTCGAGTTCGCGACGCGCCGGAAGCGGACCGACAGGCCGCTGGAGCGCAACGTCGGGCCGGAGCCTGTGAGGCGCGTTCTCGCGGCACTACTGCGTCCCGAGACAGAACCGCAGAGCTGGCTCACGCGACTGCACGCCGTCGCGGCGGGACGGAGTCGAGTGCCGGCGCCGACGCTGTGGAACAGCCCGGCCCTCGTGGTGACCGGGGCCATGGCCAGCCGGGCTCTGTGCGCGGCGCTGGAGCACGAACCGGCCTATCCGGCCGAGACCATCGACTGCCTGATGCAGGAGGCCGACGTGGACAACGACGAGGCCGCGTCAATGTTCGAGGCCGTGACCGGCAAGCCGCTGAGGCCGAGGACGGCCTGTTGAAGAGACCGTTTTTGAGCACACGGATCGATAATCAACTGTCGTGGACGTCTCTACGGGAGGTACTTGGGGAGTAATTGGTTACCGTGTGTGAATTCTATGGTGCCGGGCCTTGCAGGTCAGGTGCGACGGTGGGGACGGGGGTGCGCAGGAGGTCGGCGATCACGGCGTGGGGGTCAAGCTGGCGCTGTGTGGCGGTGCGGATGAGGGAGGTGAGGATGTGCTGTGCGTCTGCGCCTCGCCAGGAGCGATTGCCGCCGCAGATTTTGCGGGTGACGACCGCGGGACGGATGGCCTGTTCAGCGCGCCAGTTGGTGGCGTCGATGGCAGGGTTGCGCAGAAAGCTGAACAGTGCGGTCCATTCGGTGCGGAGGTGATTGGCGAAACGTTGGACGTCGGCGAGCGGCCCCGGGTGGAGCACGCGTTCGGCGAGGCGGGCGCCCAAGGCGTCGAGGGCGTGGTCGAGGCGGGCGGGCGAACAGGTGCCGGCGCGGACCGCGTCGCGCAGGCGGAGGGCCTGTTGCAAGGCGGTCTGGATCTGGACGACGATCAGGCTGTGCGGATGATCGGTTCGCAGCGTCTTTGCCCGGCGTAAGAGATGCGCCAGACAGCTCTGATGGGTAGCGGCGGTGAACCGGCGATACGGGGCCCAGCCGTCGCGGACGATCACGCCGGCGAAGTCCTTGCCGAGCAGATTGGCGGCCTCCGCATAGCCGCGTCCGGGTTGGATCTGGTAGACGGTCGTTTGGGGGGTTGCCACGACCCACAGCCAGTTGAGCCGGCCGGCGACCTTCCAGCCGGTTTCGTCGGGCGTGACGACGGGACTGTTACGGACCTGGTGCTGCAGGGCCGCATAGGTCGGCTGCGCGTGCCGGCTGGCCCGGTCCACGGCGCGGACCAGTCCGCTGCGGCTGACCGTGATGCCGTAGGGCTGTCGCAGCAAGGTCGCCACCTTGCCGAACGACAACCCCAATTGCTTGTTGAGGATGACCGCCCAGGCCACCAGTTGCGGGCCGAGTTGCACCTTGACAAGCAGTTGGCGCCGTTTTGTGTTCAACCGCTTCCGCTCGGCGGCATCGCCGCCGGAGCGTTCTAGCGTCTGTCGCACCGACAGCACGCCCGAATCGAGATCGACCGACTCCCACCGCAACCCGAGCGCTTCCCCGAGACGTAACCCGAGCCCTAGGCCCACGCAGATGAGCGCTTGGCGCCGATGCCCGGCGACCGCGGCGAGCAGGATCTTTGCCTGATCGGGCGAGAGCGGCTGGATCTCACGGGCGCGGTAACAAGGCGGGTCCGTCAGCGCGGCGTCGTTGCGCGAGACCAGTTCCCACCGGAGCGCCTGATTCAGCGCGGCACGCAGCACCGCCCGCGCGTATCGGATGGTGCGGGCGCTCGCACCGTTCGCTCGATGCACCCCCTGTGCCAATAATCTGTGAGACAACCTCCCTGTTGAGTTTAGTGTAGGGGCGGGGAGGGTTTGATGGATGAATCGCATGCCACCAGCCGTGGAGATACAAGGCGGTGCCCGATTTCGGTCTGCAACGGGATCATGACGTTCAAACACGTTGTGGAAATGTCCGCCTGTTTCGTGGGCGAGGGCGCGTTGAGAGCAGAGCCCATTCCGGCCCATGATGTCTGGGTGTGCGACGAGTGCGGTCACGAAATCAGGGCTGATTGAACTTTCCGACGTTCAACGCCAGGGTGCAGATCGAGGTCACGTCACCGCGTGAACTGCTGAAGCCGTTGCCACATTTCGAACAGGTTGATGAACTGGTCCACGATCAAGGCCATGAAGATGGCCATGCCGACGGCGACGATGACGTAGAGGAGTTTTCTAAACACGGCCGGACGATACCACGCCGGCTGATCGATTGTTGCGGGGGGGTCGGCGCGAGCACGCAGGTCCTCCCTCGCCCCCGCGGTTGGCGGTTGTTGCGACTCCTGCTGGCCGTGGGGGCACCTTTGCTCGGTCACGTCGATGGTGGGCGTGTGGGCGGGCCGCCGGATGCGAAGCCGGTGGCCCGCCGTCTGTACGGCCCGCCCAGGATCTGCAAAACAGCCCGCCACCAGCAGGTTGGTGATGGACCTGACCACGCCTCCGGGGGCTGTCGGGCTCTACCCCGCGCCCGTGCTCGACGCGTGGCACTTCCTGGACGAAACGGATCAGCAGTGAACGACTTCACGGCGGGGACGCCGCAGCGCGGGCCAGGATGCGCCCGCGGGCGATCTGCGGCGCGCGAGCGGTCCGTACTCGAGCGGGATCGCGGGCAGATCGGGCGTGAAACAGGTCGACGGGATTGGGCAGTCTGGTCGGTAATTGGTTACCGTGTGTGAATTCTATGGTGCCGGGCCTTGCAGGTCAGGTGCGACGGTGGGGACGGGGGTGCGGCGGACGAAGAGCGTTTCAACCACGCGGAGTTTTTCTGCTTGGGGGCTGGTGTCGCAACGGCGGGCGTCGTGTTCTGGCGTGACCCGCCCGGCCCGCACGCCCCCCGGTGACAACGACGGCGCCCGGCCGGGGGCGGCGGTCGCGCGTGGGTGGAATCGTGGGCGTACCCGGCGCGTCCGGACAGAAACCCCAATGAATCCGGGGATTTCTAGCTGTATTCGTGCTTTCGCTACCGGTAGCAGCGGGGCTTTCACCACGGGTTGCTGACAGCCTCAGCGTCTCCCGTTATCTGGCGCTGGCCTCGTCGTACATCAACTGTACGAAGTTGTCCGCAAACGGCCGGGAGAACGAAAAGTCCTCGAGGTGCGCCGGCGGCGCGTAGGCGGCGGCCACCTCCTCCGCGGTCTTGCCGTCCCGCAGCCCGGCGAGCACGTACGCCTCCAGGTGCTCGTGGAACTCGGCATACCGGACGAGGTCGTTCCAGGGATAGGCGTCGACGTGCCCGGAGATCACCGTGTCGACCTCCGTGAGGCCGGCCACCGCGTTGGCGATCGTGTCGTCGTAGCCGAGCGCGGTGCCGCCGTTGGCGGTGTCGATGTACGGCACCCCCTTGGCTCCGAACAGGTCGCCGCCCACCGCGACGCGCAGGTCGGGAAACACGACCCAGGCATCGCCGTCGGTATGGCCGGGTCCGAAGTAGCGGAGATCGATCCGGCCGTCACCGACCGTGAGCGTGCGCGTGTCCTCGAAGGTGACGTTGGGGAGAAACCGGGCGTTCTCGCCCTTGAACGCATCGCAGTTGGTCACCGCGGGGCAACTCGGCTTCATGAGACTGGCCTTGGCGTTCTCATGCGTCACGATGCGCTCGACCGCGCCGAACTCGGCGTTGCTGCCCGTGTGATCGAAGTGCGTGTGGGTATTGATGATCATCGCGACCGGCTTGTCGGTGACCGTGCGAAGCTGCTCCAGGATCGCGTCGCCCTGCCCCGCCACCTTGGTGTCGACCAGAACGACGCCGATGTCGGTGACATAGATCGTCGTGTTGCCGCACATGCAGCCGCCCTGCAGGATGTAGAGGTTGTCCTTGAGTTGCTCGAGCCTGAGCGGTGGCGACGCGGGCGCCTGGCCACGTTGCGCGGACACGACGATCGACAGGGCGCCACCGATCAGTAGCGCCAGCAAGAGACAGGTTCTGCGCATGCAAAGTCCTCCTGGCAGCCCGAGTTATCACGGGAGATGCGAGACGCGCACGACTATACTGAACGGGGCGACGCCGGACAAGTCGATCGCCGCCGGCCGGGTCGGGGCGGACCACATCGCGTGCGCCCTGCACACTCGCGACCGAATCCAGCCTGCAGGGTGCGGCGGGCGGAAGCCGGGCGTCAGGACTACCGGCTTTTGAAGAATTCGCTGTCCACGACCTCGTGGATCATGGTCCTGATGGGATATCCGCGGTCGCCGAGCCCGGCCACAAGGCGCTCCACTCCGTCGCGGTCCGCGAACTCGATCTCCGCGCCGGTCGCGTAGACGATCAACTGCGAGACGAGGTGTCGGGTCACCTGCTCGAGGTCGTGCTCAAGCAGCAGACGCTTGTACTCCTCGAACCCGGCGAAGGCGTGTCCCGCCGGCGTGACGCCGCTGGCGTCGACCGGGAGGCCCTCGCGATACGGCAACGGAACCGTGAACCCGTCGAACGTCCCCTCGCCGCCCGAGACCCGGTAGCTCGTCCGGAAGCCGCCGATCGGGTCGAACGATTCGAGCGCGAACCCGGGCGGATCGATCGTGCGGTGGCAAGTGGCGCAGGTGGGGTTGGCGCGATGCGCGGTCAACTGCTCGCGGATCGTCGTCGTGCCCCGGGTGTCGGGCTCCAGCCCTCCCACGTTGGCCGGCGGCGGCGGCGCCGGCTGCCCGAGCAGATTGGCCAGCACGAAGTTGCCGCGCGGCACCGGTGAGGTCGTCGTCCCGTTCGCCGTCACCTTCAGCACGCTCGCCTGCGTCAGCAGCCCGCCACGGGGACTGTCCGCGGGCAGCGTGACCTTGCGCATCTGCTGGCCCTCGACCCCCGGCACGCCGTAGTGTTCCGCCAGACGGCGGTTCAGGAACGTGAAGTCGGCATCGATCAGACTGCCCACGCCATGGTTCCCGGCGATGAGCTCGGCCACGAACAGCTCGGTCTCCCGCGCCATCGCCTGCCCCAGCCGGTCGTCGTACTCGGGATAGAGCCCGGCGTCCGGGCTGGTCGCCTTCAACTCGTAGAGCCGGAACGCCTGCCCCGCGAAGTCGGCGACGAACCGCTCGCTCCTGGGGTCGTCCAGCATCCGCTCGACCTGTGCGGCGAGCACCGCCGGGTCGGACAGACGCGCCTCACGGGCCGCATCGAAGAGCGCTGCGTCCGGCATGCTGCGCCACAGGAAGTAGGAGAGCCGCGTCGCCAGCGCGAAGTCATCCAGCTCTCCGGGCGCCCCGGCCTGATACAGGAACGGCAGCGCGCTGAGAATGGCCCGCAGCGGCACGCGGACCGCCTCGACGAACGGCCGCCCCTCGGCCAGCAGCGGCTCGGCCAGACTGGCGTAGTACTGCAGCTCGCCCTCGTCCAGCGGCCGGCGGAACGCCAGCGGCGCGAACCGCGCGACGATGTCGACGACGTGCGCATAGGGCGCCCTGGTGAGCCGGATGCCGCCATCCTCGTCGAACTCGATCCCCGCCAACAACTGCCGGGTGCTCTGCGGAGGCCACGTGTCGAGCAGCGGCCCGTCGATCGTCATCGACTTGAGCGCGATGCCCTCACCCGTGTAGTCCCGCACGTTCTTTTCAGGAACGAAGTAGGCATCCGGGGAATCGCCGGGCGGAAAGTCGTGATCGGCCAACGCGGGGCTGACAAGGTCGCCAGGACGCAGGAACGGTGTCACCTCGACCGTCCGGGCGGTGTCGTCCACGAGATCGAACGAGCCGATCAGCTCGTCCAGCGATGCGGCCACTCCCTGTTTGGCTCCGTGATACAGGGTCAGCGTCACCGGCGTGTCCGCCTGGTAGGGATAGGCCTCCACGGTGACCCGATAGCGGCCCGGATAGGGCACCCCGAAACCTTCGGAGTCGCTGTGCAGCAGGAACGTCGAGGAAATCTCCGAGAACGTCGCATAGCCGTCGTCCAGCTTCTTGACGGCGCCGCCGCCCAGGATCTCCGCATTGCTCATGAAAAAGAGCGACTGGGACTTCGCGTAGTCGATTTCGTAGCGCTCGGTGGGTGGCGGCGGCCCGTACGCGATGGCCGCGTCGAGCGCCCGGTCGGCCGCCTCGAGATAGCTCCGCACATGCAGGGACGACAGACCCTGCTTGGCGGCCACCGTGTCGAACCCGCCGGAGTCCGCTTCCGCCGGCAGCATGTTGCCCAGCGCCGCGGCCTGCGCTTCGTCGAGCAGCAGCAGGTCCTGAATGGTGTACTGGTATTCGAGCCGGGTAAGCCGCCGCAACGGGGTCCGCTGTCCGCCGCGCGCCGCGAGGTTCGCGTCGACGAGCGCGTGCTTCAGCGACCCGAGCGCCGTCTCGACCACCGCCGGCTCAGGCCGGGGGGCGCCGCGGGGCGGCATCTCGCCACGCTCGACCCGTTCGAAGACCCGCTCCCACGTGCGAAACGTATCGTGGTCGCCGAGGTCGAACGTCAACCGCTCGAAGTTGAGCGGCGTCTGCGTCCGCGCGTCATGGCATTGGAGGCACGAGGTCTCGAGCAACGGCGCGACGTCCGCCTCGAACGACTGCGCCGAGGCAGTGCTGGACACGAGCCCCGACACCAGAACTGTGATCACCGCCGAACGGGTTCGATACATGACCAACCTTCTTCCGTGTGCTTGCCGCCGTGCATGACGCGCGCCCGCACTATGGCATGCGGAACGCGTCGTCGAACGTGAACTCCACGTCGACCGTCTGACCGTCCCCCACCGCGATGGCGGTGGGCGCCCCGAACTGATCTGTGCTGTAGACGCCGGCCGGCGTCCCCGACGGCACCGCCGTGAGCCCCGTCCAGCCGCCCTGGGCGTCATAGAGCGCCGTCAGGTAGACGGTGGCCGAGGACAGGTTCTCGAGCGACACCGCCGCGCCGTTCTCCTGCAGCACCTGACTCGCAATGGGAAGTGCGCCGCCTTCGAAATCGGGCGAGTCCCAGGCCGACAGGAAAATGGCGTTGCTCGCGCTGACCTCTCCGCTGCCCTGATAGGTCACGGTGACGTTGAGGCTGCGCCCCTGGGCGGCCCAGACCAGACCGGCCATCAACAATCCCGAGACCACCGCGAGTGTCGCAACACGTCTTTTCGACATCAGATTCATCTCCGCTCCATTTTCACTACGACCAGGTCAGCGCCCCGGTGCTTTGACCGAACGACTCGGTCTCCATCCCCATCGACTGCAGCATCGTGACGAACAGATTGCACAGCGGCGCATTCTGTTCTCCGTCGTGCACGATGTGCTGCCCGTGGCGGTAGCCCCCGCCGGCCACGAGAATCGGCAGGTTCGTCGCGACGTGCGAGTTGGCGTTGCCGAGATTGCTGCCGAAGAGCACCGTCGTCGTGTCGAGCAGACTGCCCTCGGCGTCGCCGCGCCCGGTGAGTTCGGTCAGCAGACCGTCGAAGCGCTCGACAATCTGCGTTTCGACCTTCTTGAGCTGCGCAATCTTGGTCGCGTCCTGGCCGTGGTGCGACAGGCTGTGTTGATCGCCCGTCACCCCCTCGACCTGCGGCACCACCCCGTGGTCCTGGATCATCAGGCTGACGACCCGCGACGAATCGGTTTCGAGAATCAGGGGAATCAGGCGGAACATGAGCGTGATGCGGCCGATGAGGTCGGCGGGATCAGGAATGTCGGTGAACGGCGCCTCGTCGACGACCGGCTTGGGCTTGTCCTCCCACGCACGCACCTCGTCGAGTTCCTGCTCGGCGGTGCGCACCGCGTCGAAATAGGCGTCCAGCTTCTGCTGGTCCGCCGTGCTCACGCGCTGACGCAGCGATACCCGCTGTGCTTTCAGCCGATCGAGAATGCTGCCCCCGTCGTTGAGACTGCGCCGCTGGCGCTCGACCTCTTCGGCCTCTCCCTGAAGGAACAGGTTCGTGAACAGGCGGGCCGGGCTGGTCTCGGCCGGCACCATGACGCCGCCGCGGGTGTACGACTGGCTCTGCGGGGTCGCGGTCCCCAGGACCACCGACGGATACCGCGTGACGTACCCGAGGTGGTTGGCGGCCGCCTGGTCGAGCGAGATGGTGTTCTGGAAGCCGTCGAGTCCCGGATGCCGGGCCGACGTCAGCCAGGTGATCTCCGAGTTGTGGGCCTGACGGCCGGTCTGTTCCTCGTGCGACAGCCCCGAGAAGAGGGTATAGCGCTGCCGGTGCTTGTCGAGGAGCGCCAGATACTCGGTCGTCTCGTAATCGGGGCCCGCCGTCGTGGGCGACCACGATTGGGAATAGAGCCCGAGCGTGTTGCAGATGTTCAGCATGCGGCGCGGCGCGGCGGCGGCGGCGCGGGCCAGCACCGGTTGCATCGTCTCGAGCAGCGGCAGGGCCAGCGCCACGCCGGAGGCGCGCAGGAACGTGCGGCGGTCGATCGGGGTGAACATGGTTATCGGCTCCTGAAGAGATCGCTCTGCACAACCTCCCGAATCATGATGCTGATGAAACAGCCGCGTCCGTCGGGCAACGCGGTGGTCGCCAGACGAACCAGCTTTGATTTTCCCGGCCCGGAGCAGCACGGCGCAACGGTAATTCGGTCGGCGGTCCCAGGCGGCGCGCCAGCGGTCGGGACCCGCCGGTGACCGGTGCTCACCACCTCGCGGTACAACGCGGGGCGTTCACCACGGGCTGCCAGGCGATTGACGCTGTATGATGCGCATCGGGGTGTTCAGCCATCGAAACGTTCGTGCGGCGTTCCGGCACTCGTTCGCGCTGATCGCGGCGGTCACGCTGGGTCTGGTCCTGGCGCCGGCGGCGCGCGCGCAAAACGTGCCGAACGGCGGGGGCCAGCCGGGCGCGGATGGTCCACGCGTGATCGCCGTCGCACCGTTCGTGAACATCTCGGGCAGTCCGGCGGACGATTGGATCGGCACGGGTATCGCCGAGACCGTCCGTGGAGATCTGACGCGGCTGGACGCGGTGTCGATCATCGGCCCTGAGACGTTCGTCTCGCTGATGCCTCCGAACACCGCTCCCGACGAAGCGCAACGGCTGGCACGTGAACACGCCGGCCGACTGGGCGCGGCATGGCTCGTCACCGGCGCCTATCAGCGGGTCGGCGATCAACTGCGTATCACGGCGCGCATCATCGACATCGAATCTGGGGCGGTAAGCGCGCAAACCGCGATCGACGGCGCGGTCAACGACCTGTTCACACTGCAGGATCGAATCGTAGGTGAGCTGGCGGCCGGGTTGGCCGGCGCCGCGGGCTCGGATCCCGATCGGGCGCGTTCGGCTGCGGCGACTCCGGTACAGACACTGCCGCCCCCACCGGGCGCGCTCGCCGGCGACCCCGACGCACGGGCGGCGTCCTCGGCCGCGTCGCCACGCGCGGACGATGGTGGCGCGGCGCCCGCCGTGCTCGATGGCCCGCCGCCGCCGGCGCCGCCGGCCGTCGTCTCCCGGAACGCGCAGGGCGCGGCCACCCTGCGCGCCGTGAGGCTCACCGAGGCGATCCAGCTCGATGGCCGGCTCGACGAACAGGTCTACGAGTCGGTGCCCGCCATCACCGGATTCATCCAGCAGGTTCCCGACGAGGGCGCCCCGGCCACCGAGAAGACCGAAGCCTGGATCATGTTCGACGAGCGCAACCTCTACGTCACGGGACGTGTCTGGGATTCGGCGCCGTCCAGTGCGTGGGTCGCGAACGAAATGCGCCGCGATGCCAACCAGCTTCGCCAGAACGACAACTTCCTGGTGTTGTTCGACACGTTCTACGACCGCCGCAACGGGGTGGCGTTCCAGACGACCCCGCTGGGCGCGTTGTCCGACTTCGCCATCACCAACGAGGGCAACTACAACGGCGACTGGAATCCGGTCTGGGACGTCCGTACCGGGCGCTTCGAGGGCGGCTGGACGGTCGAAATGGAGATTCCGTTCAAGTCGCTCCGCTATCGCCCCGGACCGAACCAGGTGTGGGGGGTCCAGCTTCGTCGCGGCATCCGGCGCAAGAGCGAGTATGCCTATATCACGCCGCTCCCGATCTCGGCCGCCGGCGCCGGCGGGGGCACCATGGGCGTCTTCCGGGTCTCCGCGGCCGCGACGCTGGTCGGCGTGGAAGCCCCTGACAGCGGACGGAACCTGGAGATCAAGCCGTATGGCATCGGCGGCGTGACGACCGACGTCAATGTCGACCCTCAAACCACCGGGAACCGGGACTTCGGGGTCGACGTCAAGTACGGGATTACGCGGAATCTGACGGCGGATTTCACCATCAACACCGACTTCGCCCAGGTCGAGGTGGACGAGCAGCAGGTGAACCTGACGCGGTTCAGCCTGTTCTTTCCCGAGAAGCGCGAGTTCTTTCTCGAAGGCCGCGGCATCTTCGACTTCGCCCGCGGCGGCATCGCGGGGAGCGGGAGCGGCGCCCTGCGCCGCCTCGGGAGCGGCGGCTTCTTCAGCCCCGGTATCGCACCGACGCTGTTCTACACCCGCCGCATCGGTCTGACGCGCGACGAGACCGGCGACAGGATCGTGCCGATCATCGGCGGCGGGCGGGTCACGGGCAAGATCGGCGCGTTCGACGTCGGGGCGCTGAGCATTCAGACCGACGACGGGGCGCTCGCGACCCCCGCGATGCCGGGCATGCAGACCGGAGACCAGGCGGTCGCGGACCTCGAGATGACCAACTTCACGGTCGTACGCGTGAAACGCGACATCATGCGCAGAAGCAGCATCGGCGGTCTGTTCACGAACCGCGCCCTGTTCATGAACCGGACCGCGTCGCACACGGACGGCGGTTCAAGCCAGGCCTACGGTGTGGACGCGACCTTCTCGTTCTTCGAGAACGTCAGTCTCCTCGGTTATGTGGCGCAGACGCGGACGCCGGCCGTCGAGACGGCCGATCGAACGCCTGACCTCGATGCGAAGAACCTGAGCTACCAGAGCCGGTTCGACTACTCGGGAGACCGCTACGGCTTCCAGGCCGACCACCTCGTCGTCGAAGACAACTTCACGCCGGAAGTCGGATTCGTGCGACGCGACAATTTTCGCCGCACCTACGCGTCCGGACGGTTCAGTCCCCGGCCGGCCTCGATCGACGCGATCCGGCAGTTTCGCTTCGAAGGGAGTTTCGATTACATCCTGACTGCCGACACGGGACTGCTGGAGACCCGGCAATCCCAGTTGGCGTTTGCGACGGAGTTCGAGAGCAGCGACACCGTGGGTGTCTCGGTGGTGGACAACTACGAGTTTCTCGTCAAACCGTTTCCCGCCCACCCCGATGTCATCCTGCCGGTCGGCGAGTATCGCTTTCGCGATGTCGAAGCCACTTTTACGCGCGGCTCGCAGCATCGACTCAACGGGACCGTCACGGTGCGCGCCGGCGAGTACTACAGCGGCGACATCCGGTCCATCGGTTTCAGCCGTGGGAGGGTCGAGCTGACGGAGCAATTCACGATCGAGCCGAGCGTCTCGGTCAACTGGATTGATACGCCCCTGGGGTCGTTCCGAACAGATCTGCTCGTCTCGCGCGTCAACTACACCGTCTCGCCCCGCATGTACGTGAGCGCGCTGGTGCAGTACAACTCGAGCTTCAACACCCTCAGCAACAATTTTCGATTCCGATGGGAGTATTCGCCGGGCAGCGAGCTGTTCGTCGTCTACAGCGATGACCGGAACACGAACCCGCTGATGCCCAACCGGTTCTCGGAACTCCGCAACAGAGGGTTCGTCATCAAGATGAACCGGCTCTTCCGTTTCTGAGGAGGCCCCGGCATGTTCCGCACCCCGATGAAGCCGGTGCGCATGAGTTGAACTCGTCGGTAGGAATTCCTATACTGACAGTATGAAATCAAAGCTCACCGAGAAGGGCCAGGTGACGATTCCGAAGCCACTGCGCGAGAGCCTCGGCCTCGAGCCAGGACAGGAACTCGAATTCGAAGAGCAGGCGGGCACCGTCGTGGTTCGGCGCAAAGTCCCATCGGACGGGCTTCGTCAGCTCGTTGGACTGGTCACGGAACGCGTCGACGTTGACGCCTGCCTCGCAGAGACGCGTGGGCCGGCCTGGCGCTCCGGACAGGACGGTGATCGGGAGGAGTAGCGCACGATGGTCACCGCCGTCGACAGCTCCGTGCTGCTGGACGTGCTGACAAACGACCCGGCGCATGGAGCGGCGTCGCTGCGCGCACTGGATACGGCTCGCGGGCTGGGACGGCTTGTCGTGTGCCCAATCGTCTGGGCGGAGGTCGGCGCGTTCTTCGACGATCCTGACCGCATGCGCCTGGCACTCCAGGCGGCCGGTGTTGCCTTCGACCCGTTCGACGAACGCTCGGCCAGCCACGCGGCGCGAACCTGGCGACGGTATCGCAGGCAGGGCGGGCAACGTACGCGGATGGTGGCCGACTTCCTGGTCGCGGCGCATGCTCAGACCCGAGCCGCCGCCCTGCTGACCCGCGACAGGGGGTTCTATCGTCGGTACTTCGAGCCGCTCTTGATCGTGGAGCCGTGACGCCGATGCCGCGGGCTACCTGCCCTGCGCTGCCAGACCCAGATATCCGCGGCCGGACAGGACCATGGCGCCCAGACCCAGCCAGGTCGCGATGAGCCAGATCAACCACCCGAGATACGGGATCGCGAACAGCGCGTAGAGCACCGGGATGCCGATCGCCATCGCCGCGTACGGCGAGGCCTGCGGGCGGCCCGCCAGGGCGAGCAGGTGTCCTCCCGCCCAGACGGCGATTGGCAGCTTGGCCGCGTACAGGGCCACGCCGAACAACAGGACGGCGACCACGCCGACCGGAATCCCGACCAGCGTCACCAGCGCGACGCCCGCCGCGGCGGGGACAATGAGGAACGCGGCGAATCCGAGCAACGTGCCGACGGTGGTCTCTCCCGCGATCGCCGTGACCAGGTGCTGCACGCCTCGCCGGAACAGCGCGACCGCCAGCAGACCCGTGAGCAGCGCCGCGCCCACCTGCCAGATCCGGAAGAGGAGTCTCCACGTCAGGATGCCGGCGGACCCGTCCTCGGCCGCGTCCTCCTCGTCCGCGACGTCGTAGCGCACGGTCCCGGCCACCCGAGCGGCCGCCTCGGGGCTCAGGGGCGTCCGTGCCCGGTAGTCGAGGTCGCCGTCGATGCGCGCACCGGGCGCCAGATCGACACGGTCGGCAACGAGATTGGCATCGCCGCGCAGCGTACCGCTGATGACGATCTCTCCCGCCACCACCCTGGTGATGCCCTCAACAGTCCCCTCGACTTCCACGGCACTGGCGGCGGTGACGAGGTCGCCGCTGATCCGGGCGACGTCGGACAGGTGCAGCCGGCTCGCCGTCACGATCAGATCGCCGTCGATCGTGGAGTCCACGGTGAGGCCGTCGGCAACTACCCGGGTGGAATCGCCGACAGGGCCGCGCAAGACGACCTCCCGGGCGATCGCGAACAGATCCCCGTCGATCTGCCCGTCCACGCGCATCCACTGGGCCGCGGCCACCAGGTCGCCGGCCAGCCGCCCGTCGATGCGGACCGACTCGCCCGCCGCATAGAGATCTCCCTGTCGGGTCTCGCCGCTCGGGAGCGTCACCCCAGCGCCCCAGACGAATCCCTGCGCGCGCACGGGCGCCGGCGCGCTCACGAAAGCCACCGTGACCGTCAACGAAATCAAGAGCGTGCGGACCATGTGTAGTCCTCCTGGCGTGGATTGTCCCGGCCCGGCGCGGCACGGCGCAACGGCATTTCGATCGGCGGTCAGCGGCGGCGCGCCAGCGGTCGGGAACAGCCGATGGCCGGCGCGCTCACCACGGGAAGATCTCGCGCAGCCGGCGGGCCTGCCGGCGCGAGAGCGGCACCGTGCCCACGCCGGCGCACACGATCGTGCAGGCGCCTGCATCGGCCGGCCGGATCTCGGCGATCCGTGCGAGGTTGACCAGGCAGCTCCGGTGCGCGCGGAAGAACTGCCGTTCGAGCTGCCGTTCGAGGTCGGTCAGCGTGCGGTCGACGAGGAACCGCCCCGTGGACGTTCGGGCGAAGACCAGCGTATCGTCCGCCTCGAACCAGACAATGTCGTCGGGGTCGATCAGGATGATCCGCGACCCATCCCTGACACTGACCCTGTCCGGCCGGGACGGCGCCGCATCCGATTCCCGGCCGAGCGCTCGCCGCAGCTCGTCGAACTCGACGAGCTGCCGCCGGGCCGCGCCGGCGTCGTCGAGCCGCTCCCGGGCCCGCGTGAGCGCCCGGGCGAACCGCTGCCGGCCGACCGGCTTCAGGAGATAGTCGATCGAGCGCACCTCGAATGCCGGCACCGCATAGCGGTCGTAGGCCGTCACGAAGATGACGTGCGGGACGTGCCGCACCCGTTGCAGCACGTCGAAGCCGGTGCCCTCGGGCATCTGCACGTCGAGGAAGCACAGTTCGGGCATGGTCTCGTCGATCACCCGAACCGCCGTCTCGGCATCGGCGGCCTCGCCCGCAAGCTCGAACTCCGGATACGCGGCGAGCAGGCGTTTCACACGGTCGCGCGCCGGCTTTTCATCGTCGATGACGACGCAGCGATACGTCATGCCGCGGTCTCCGCGTGACCGGGCGGGACCGGCGCCGCGGGCAGCGTCAGCCGGGCGCGGGCGCCCACGCCACCGGGTGCGGGGGACAGCGCGAGGCTCGCTCGGCCGCCATAGAAGGTGTCGAGCCGGCGCACGATGTTGCCCAGCCCATGCCCGTCTCGAATCAGGCGCTCCCCGGCGTCGGAGAGACCGACCCCGTCGTCGACGACATCGATGCGCAGCCGCGATCCGTCAACCGCGGTCGAGACGGCGATGCGTCCGCCGCGCGCCCGGGGCGCGAGCCCGTGTCCCACGCTGTTCTCGATCAGGGGTTGCAGGATCAGACCGGGCAGCCGCACGGTCAGCGATGCCGGGTCGATGTCCCAGGCCACCCGCAACCGGTCGCCGAAACGGGCGTGCTCGATCCGCAGATAGCCCCGGGTGAAGGCGATCTCGTCGCGCAGCGGGACCGGATCGGCATCGGCGGCGTCGAACGCATAGCGGAACAGATCGGCAAATGTCTCCAACAGCTCCTCGGCCGCATGCACGTCCTCGTCGAGCAGCGAGCTGATCGTGTTGAGCGTGTTGAAGAAGAAGTGCGGGTTGATGCGCGCCTGCAGCGCCGCCAGCTCGGCGCGCGCCGCCTGTTCGCGCAGCCGCGCCTCCACGAGCCGGACCTCCTCCATCTCGCGCAGCGTGTCCTGCAGCCGCAGCCGCATTTCTTCGTAGCCAAGCACGATGCCGCCGACGACCAGCGCCAGCACGCCGTTGATGATGATGACGACGACCGCCAGACGCAGCTCGCGGAAGACGAACAGGGGGTACGCGCCGAGCACCGCCAGACTGCCGAAGACCGCACCCGAGAGGAGGGTCATGACGAGCAGCGGAAAGCGGAGCAGGCCCGAGCGCCCCCGCAGCCGCGGAAACAACCAGACCGAGCCGACCATCGCGGTGAGCCCGACCACGTTGCCGAACAGCACTGAGATCACGAGGATGGGACGCTCGACGCCATCGCCCTGGAAGACGCTCAGGGCCAGCCCGATCGCCAGGCCCGCGAGGCTGCTGACCGCGGTCCACACCGCGACCTGGCGCCCGATGCTGCCGGCAACACGTGACCGGTTCACTGCACCCTCGCCAGGATGAGCGTGACGTCGTCGTGGGGCTCGACGGGGCCGCTCCAGTGCAGCAGGGCGTCGAGCACGGATTGGATCACCTCGTCGAGCGGGCGATCGCGCTGGACACGCAGCAGGTCGGCCAGCCTCTCCGAACCGAACTCCTCTCCGTCGGGCGCCGGCGCCTCGGTCACGCCGTCGGTGAACAGCGCCAGCATGTCGCCCGGCGCCAGCGTCCGGGTCCCGGTATCGTAGGCCGCGTCCTCGAACAACCCGATCGGTATGCCGCCTTCGTGGCAGCGGATCGTCTCCTCCTGCCCGACGAGGATCGGCGGCAGGTGCCCGGCGTTGCAGTAAGCCAGCCGGCGGGTGTGCGGATCGTAGGTGGCGACGAATGCCGTCGCGTAGCGCGCGGCGGACGATGAGCGGACCAGCGCGTCGTTCAGGCTGGCCATGAGGCCGCCCGTGACCGCCGCGTCGGGGAAGCGACTGCGCACCGAGGCCTGCAGGCTGGCCATGAGCAGGGCGGCCGGGACGCCCTTGCCGGAGACGTCGGCGATGACCAGCCCCAGACACCCGTCACCACGCTGCAGATAGTCGTAGTAGTCGCCGCCCACGCCGATCGCCTGCCGGCAGACGCCGGCCAGCTCGAGCCCCGCGATCCTGGGCGCCGCGCCCGGCAGCAGCTCGTGCTGCACCTCGCGCGCGACACCCAGTTCACGTTCGAGCGCGTCCCGTTCCCGGAGGACGCGGTAGGACGCCTCGATCTGGCGGCGCATCCGGTCGTAGGTGCCGAGGGCCACGGCGACGACCGCCGCCAGCACGGCGTTGAACGCGAGGATCAAAAGAACATTCCGGGGCTGCGCCAACACGTACAACGGATCGGTCAGGATGACGACGACCGACCCGAAGATCGTCCCCGCCAGCACGATCAGCGAATCGAGCACCAGACGCAGCGCACCGGGCAGCCGCTCGAACAGCGGGAACACCAGCCGCGCCGACGTATACGCGCTGTACCCCACCACCTGGGCGAACAGCACGCTCAGCCGCAGGACCGGACCGAATGGTTCGCCGGTCCCGAACGAAAGCCCGGCCGCGACCGCGACACCGACCACGATCCACGCGGCCGTCCACCCGACCAGGAAATGCCACCCCGGCGCGGCGACCGTCTCGACCGGGCGCCGAGCGGCCTGGTGCTGATTCCCGCTGGGCGCTGAGGTCATGGCAGATGACGGTTGGAGTGCGCCTCTTGAAGTGGACGGCGTCAGGCCGGGTCGCCCGTCATTCACCGCGCACTCGGCAGTTCCCGTTCGATTGTGGCGGCAAGGTCTTGCAGGTCGTATTCGAGGGCGAGCTGATGCGCCCGTCCGAGCCACCGCTGCGCCTGTTCGCCATGGCCGAGCCTCGCGTGGAAGCCCGCGAGTTCGTACATGAACGCCGGTGTCTCTGGTGATTGGGGCGTCAGGCTGGCCTCGATGCTTGCGAGGCCTCGCTCCACCTCGCCTTGTCGCACGAGCTGCCTCCCGAGGACGAAACGTGCGCCCGCGCGGTTCGGGTGATGGCTGAGCGCCAGCTCATACTGCCGGATGGCGTCTCGCGACCGTCCCTGAGTCTCGAACAACGTCCCCAGGCTGACACGGGCGGGGTAATGAGCCGGGTTGATTTCGAGCGCCCGCGAGAGCGCCGCCTCCGACTGCGCATGCTGCCCCTGCTGGAACTTTAGGACGGCGAAGCTGTAGTGGGCGTCCGCGATATTCGGATTCAGACGCAACACCTGGCGGTAATGCTGTTCGGCTTGCTCGGGGCGTCCTGTCCGGGTATGGAGACTGATGAGGTTCACGTGCGCCTGCACGAGGTCGTGGTCGCTGGCCAGGGCCTGTTCGTATTGCTCGATTGATTCAAGCAACCTGCCCTCGATCTGCAAGCGAGACCCTCGCAGCGCGCGCGAGCGCGGGTCGCTGCGCAGGGCGTGGACGTCACGCATCAGTGGATCGTCGACAGGCGGCTGGCGCCCCGCGGTGCGTTCCGACTCGGCCACGTGGCGGAGCGCAGCCGCCTCATCACCCAGGTCGCGGTAGGCGAGCCCGAGCGCGTAGTGCGCCGATCCGAATTCGGGGGCCAGTTCGATCGCCCTGGCGAGTTGTTCCACCGCAGCGGCGTGCTGGCGCAGCTCCGACAGGGAGCGCCCTAGACCGTACAACGCATGCACCAGGTCGGGATCCTCGCGCGTGAGTGCGGCGTACAACGCGCGGCTCTGCTCGACCTCGCCTGTTGCGAGCAGCACTTCAGCGAGCCTCAGGCGGGCCGGCGCATACGCCGCATCGATTCGGACAGCCTGACGCAGCGCATCGAGCGCCTCGTCGTTCCGACCGAGCTCCGCCCTGGCCGACCCGAGATAGTAGAGCCATGCGGACTGACCCGGTTGCAGATCGAGGGCGCGTTCATAGCACATCGCCGCCCCCTCGAACTTGTCGTAGGCATGCAGCACCATCCCGAAACGGGCGAGGTTCGACGGTTCGGTCGGCGCGGCCCGTGCCGCGGCGAAGGCACGCTCTACGATGCCGCGGACATGAGGACCGAATTCAGTGGGACTCGCGACGAGCGCTGCCACGTCGGACCACGGATCCAGAGGTGGGGCCTCTCCGGCAGGTGGGAACCCCCCGGTGCACGAACCGAGCAGCAGGGAGGCCGCAAGAGGCAATGTGATGGTGAGGCGACGATCCATCGGTGCTCAGGGCCGATTATACGTTGCACGGCGCCAGCTCGAGATCATGCGGGGTGCGGCGCTTCTTTGACCGGTCCCGGCGTGGTTCGTACAATGCGGGGGTTCAGGCGATGCAGGCGGTCTCGGCCATCTTCACAGGGCCACCACGGAGTGTTCTTTGCGGTTCTCGGCCAACAACGGTGACCAGGAGGACGCTCGATCCCGGCTGGCGGCCGGGCTCGGGGCCATGGCCATCGCGGCGTGCGCTTGCGCGTCACCGGAGTCGCCGCCGCCCGAGGCGGAACCAACGCCTCCGATCTTTCGGGATGCCGCCGTCGAAACCGGTCTCGACTTCCAGCACGTCACAGGTTCGTCCGGCGCCTACTACCTGCCCGAGATCATGGGGGCTGGCGTTGCGCTCATCGACTACGACACCGACGGTGATCTGGACATCTACCTGTTGCAAGGGACGATGCTTGACCCGACCGCGGCTGGAGCGACGGCCGGCGCGGACACTGGCGACAGGCACGGGCATCGGCTCTTCCGCAACGAGCTGTCGCAGTCCGGACGGCTCGGATTCGTCGATGTCACCGACCAGGCGGCCGTCGGACTGCGGGCCTACGGCATGGGTGCGGCGGCCGGCGATATCGACAACGATGGCAACCCCGACCTCTACGTCACGGCGTTCGGGCGAAACGTCCTCTATCGAAACAACGGAGACGGGTCGTTCAGCGACATCACCGACGACGCGGGGGTCGATGACGGGCGCTGGAGCACCAGCGCCTCGTTTCTCGATTATGACCGCGACGGCAATCTCGACCTGTACGTGACGAACTATGTCGATTTCACGGTCCTCAACCACAAGGAATGTTTCGGCGTCGAAGGCAGGCGCGACTTCTGCAACCCGACGCAGTATCAACCGGTCCCGGACCGGCTGTTCCGCAACACCGGCGACGGCGCGTTCGAGGACGTCTCCGAACGCGCCGGCATCCAGCGGGCGTTCGGCAGCGGCCTCGGCGTCATCGCCGCCGACTTCAACGGCGATTCGTGGCCCGATATCTACGTCGCCAATGACGGCAACGCGAACCAACTGTGGCAGAACAACCAGGACGGCACGTTCAGCAACGTCGCGTTGCTGGCCGGCACGGCCTACAACGCGAGTGGCGTAGCGGAAGGGGGAATGGGGGTCGCCGCGGGCGATGCCGACGGCGATGGCGACGAAGACCTTGTCGTGTCGCACCTGACCCAGGAAACCAACACGATCTACCTGAACGGAGGTACGGGGGCGTTCCGTGACGGCACCCTCGGTTCGGGTCTCGGTGGAGCGAGCATCGCCTACACCGGATTCGGATGCCAGTGGTTCGACTACGACCACGACGGGTGGCTGGATCTGTTCGTTGCCAATGGCGCAGTAAGCAACATAGAGTCCCTCCGCGATGCGCCCTATCCGTTCAGCCAACGCAACCAGCTCTTTCGCGGCCTCGGCGCCGGTGGTTTCGTCGAGGTCCGCGACCAGGCCGGGCCGGCGCTCGAACTCGTGGAAGTCTCACGCGGGGCCGCCTTCGGGGACGTCGACAACGATGGCGACATCGACGTCGTCGTCTCCAACAACAACGGTCCGGTCCGGCTGCTCCTCAACGAGGTCGGCGCCGCGATTCCCTCACTGAGCATCCGCCTCGAGGGCGTCGAAAGCAATCGCGACGGCATCGGCGCCCGGGTCGCGCTGCTCCGGACCGGCCGCGACCCCGTGTGGCGCCGCGTGCACCGAGACGGCAGCTACCTGAGTGCGAGCGATGCCCGGGTCCATTTCGGATTGGGCGACGAAGGTGCCGATCCCGTCGAGGGGGTCGGTGTCATTTGGCCGAACGGGCGCCGGGAGCGCTGGACGCGGGTAGACCTCGACGCCGACACCCGGCTGCGCGAGGGATCCGGGCAACCCTGGCCCGCCGGGTCCTGACAAGGAAACGTGCAGGCCCCCGGGCACCGAGGCGGAGGGTCCATCCAGCAGCCCGTGGTGAAACCCCGCGTTGCACCGAGATCTGGTCGTAACAATGCCGCGCCCGGGCAGCGCAAGGCGCGACGAGGGAGCAAATTGGGGCATTTGTGACCCCGGCAATCAGAAGCCCAGCGCCGCCCGAAGCGGGATGCAGCGTGAAACCGCAGAATTCAGCGTGAAACGGCAGAATTCCGCGTGAAACGGCAGAATTCCGCGTGAAACGGCAGAATTCCGCGTGAAACCGCAGAATTCAGCGGGGATCGAATGCAGCGGGGCTTTCACCACGGGCTGCCAGGCCCGCGAGCTGTCAGAACGGGGGCGGGCGAGGGCCATGGCCTCGCCGAAGCGCCCCTCTTTCCAATCCGGTGCGAGCTCGAGCACCCCGTGATACGACGTCAGCGACGCCTCAACGAATCCCCTATTGGCGAGTTCACCTGCGCAACGACTCCAGGTATGCGAAGCACTCCACGACAATGTGTGACGAGGTTACTTGGGATGTCGGTTCTGTGCGTCGTGGGCCGGAACTGCAGGATGGACATGCTCACGCTGGATTAGGACTCGTAGCTCGACGGCGACGGCGAGATCGTCAGCGGTGTACCCAAAGAGGCCGGCGTGCGATTCGTCGTCTTCGAGAGGCAGGTGCTCGACGTGGCCAGGGCGTCCGGCTGTCTCTGTAACCGCCGCTTGGACCACGCCGACACAGACCACGGCGAACCTGCCGTTCCTCCGGAGTCGATACCCCTTGCGGCGGAACGTCTCCCGAACACGCTCGACGGCGGCCGCAAAGTCCCGTGAGTCGAGGTACTCGAGCCAGTTGACGGATAGATAATCTTCGTTTGGTCTGAGCTCGAATGCGGCCGCCGTCGGGAGGCCGTCGCGGCCCACGGCGGTAGGTTTGCAGTACCGCGACAAGTGATCGTCGTCAGGTAGCGACACGCGGGGCACTCGGGCCGTTGAGTGGGGGAATGAACGCCCGCACGGCGTCCAGGGCACGATCCTTCGGCAGCCCGCCGTGGACGCGGAGCCGCGGGCCGGCACCTCCGGTTGCCGAGACACCCGCGAACTGGATTATTCCATTGGGCAGGAACTTCATGGCCAAAACGCCACGTTCAGCCGAAGCCCACTCTGCCAGCAGAAACCCGTTCGGACTGAGTCCGATCTCTGGATTGCCAAGCTGACGCCGGCTCAGGAGGAAGAGTGCCAACTCGCGCAGGGAGACTAGCACGATAGGCGGCTCGTCGGTAGCGCCGTCCCTCGTCATCTCGTTGAGGTCTCCGATGCGGTCAGCAGCGGCGCGACACCCCCCAAGCGACAGGGCCGCGACGATCTCCTCTGGTTGCGTTGCAGCGAGGACCCGGTTCGCAGCGATACTCCGGTCGTCGCCGTAAACGCGGGTGCCCTCGGTGCTCCCGGGAATGGACCACCAAGTCGGTTTCTGAACGTGTGTGGTGCCGCCCAGCCATCCGGCCGCCGTTTCGGGCATCGTCGCTGACAGTGACGACGTGACACCTTCGTCCGGTGTCGCGCGAGGAGCTCGCGCAAGCGCTTCCAGGATCCCGACCCGCAAGATCTCCTCAACCGCTGGGCTCACGGTCGCATCGGATGAGTTCATAATCTGGGCTGACTCTCCAACAGTCTGTCGAGCGCGGAAACGATGAATCGCTGACGTTCGTTCCAGCGCGCGATGGCCGCCCGATAACCATCCACATCCAAGGGCCCCGGGTGATGCAGGTTGCATTCAGCGGCAACGCAAGGACCGTCGTCCCTTGTTGCCTCCTCGAAGGCGATGTTGCACACAGCGTCTCCTGCATTCAAGGCGAAGGCCGGCCTCATCCCGCGAACCTGTGGATCGTCACGGAGCCAATTCACGGCAAATCGTTCGACCAGCCAGCGTAGGGGATCAGGCTGCAACGTCGACACCTGGCAATTGAGCCCGAGTCCGCGGTAGGGAACATGCGGGAGCTTCTCCAGGTAGGCGATCACGAGACCATGGCTCTCGTAGTGGTCCCTGAACGCCGGCCCGCAGTTCTCCGTGACTGTCAGACGGGACTGATCCACCGTCCACGCGATCCCGTTCGTGTACTTCACGACCGAAACCGGTGGTGTAGTGAGCGTCTCGGCGACGGTCCAGCCCTCGGGCACGATCCCGCGCGACACGAGAAAATCCGGGTTGAGAATCGACGGATTGTGAAATTCCGCCGTCACAACGACGCTGACAGTATGAAGCCGAACGCGGGGTTCATCAGCCATGGTGGCGCAGGCTTGAGCGACGGCCTGCGTCTGTCGCGCCTGTCTCTGTGGCAAACACCGGCCGACGCCTTAGAGCCGTCAAGCGCCGCTGCTCGCTCGCAGGACGGACGTGGATGCCGTCGAGCATCGTTTCCATCACAGTATAACGTAGCTCCCTGGTGCGAGCGGACCCGTTGCCTGGTTAGCACGACTCGGTGTCGGCTGAGGCGAGCGGGTGCACGGCGTCAGCCGGGGACCGGCCGCAGCTAGGCAGTCACCACGCCCCCAGGCCATGAGGATCCAGGCGGATACGCATCTTCCGGGCGGGGCTGAGGTCACGCGGATTCCGGCCCACAGTAGCGCCGGTGAGCTCTTCCAGCAGATTGACGCGGGCGGTCCCCGGGGGAAGTACCGTTTCCTCCACCTGACCGCGAGCAACCGGTACTTCCGAGAAAGGCCTGTCGCAAGGCGGTCGTTTCAGAACGGCGGCGGCGGATCGAGGAGTCCCGGTTCCACTGTCGGTCCGGGCCTGAATTCCGGGTCATCGTTTCGCCAGGGCGTGCGGCACGGCGTGTTCAGTCTGTACAGCGCCAGGTTGGCGGCCATCCGCTGCGCGACCTCCATGCGCCCCGCCGCGGTCTCGCCCGACATCGCCACGCGCTGCCACTCGACTGCCTCGGCGAACCGACCCTGTTCGGCGAGGGCCATGGCCATCGTTTCGGCCACGGCCGTGGTCTTGTGCTCATCCACCAACGCCTGCGCCAGGTCCAGCGCCGCCTGGCCATCACGCACCTGAGGGTCGGGAGAGGCAGCCAGGAGGCGGGCGCGGGCGAGCGCGAACGCCGGTTCCTCGGGATGCAGGTCCGTCGCGATGCGCAGGCGCTCCAGCGCCTCCCGGTGGCGGGTCAGGCGCACCAGGGCCATGGCCTCGCCGAAGCGCGCCTCTTTCCAATCCGGTTCGAGCTCGAGCACCCTGCGATACGACGTCAGCGACGCCTCGAGCCGGTCGGTGCGCCGTAGCACGTCGGCCAGCCTAAGGTGCGCCTCGCCCAGGGTGGGGTCGTTGGTCACGGCCATGGTGTAGCGGTCGATCGCCTCCTGGTCGCGCCCGCTCCGATCGAAGAGCGTGCCCATCGCGAAGTGCGCCCGGGCAAGCCGGGGATCCAGACGGACCGCCTCCTCGAGGTGGTCCAGCGCGGCGCGCGCGTCACCCACGCGGTTCAACGCCAGGGCGAGGTTCAGCCGCACGACCGGGGAGTCGGGCGCCAGTTGCACCGCGGTCCGGAACTGCGCTACCGCCTCCGGCCAGTCACCGTTCGCGCCGGCGTACAACCCCAGGTCCCAATGGACCTGCGGGCTCCGCAGCGCCGTGCCGATCTCCGCCATCAGGGGATCGGGCAGGGCGACCCCCACCCCGTCGCCCGCGCGACCCCCGCCCTGGTCCAGGTAGTACTGCGCCTTCTCGAGATCGCCGAGACGGCGGTAGGCCATGGCGAGGGGGTAGAGGATCGTCGTGGCGGCGGGGTTCAACTGCAACGCGCCTTCCAGATGCTCGACGGCGCTCGCGTAGTCCTGCTTCGAGGCGGCCGCTCTGCCCAACTGGAACAGCACGGCCTGCGAATCTGGATGGAGCGATCGCGCCCTGGCGAGGACCGGCTCTGCCGCCTCAGGCTGCCCCGCATCGATATGGACCTGACCGAGCCAGGCGAGCGCCGCGAGATCGTCGGGTCGCAGGCGCAGCGCCTGCTCGAACTGCTCGACCGCCGTCGTCAGTCGCCCTGTGCTCCTGAAGATGTGCCCCAGGTAGTAGGGCCAGCGGAAATCGGCCGGTGCGAGCACTTGAGCGTTCCGAAAGCAGCGCTCCGCTTCGTCCAGGAACTCGCTGGCCATCAAGAGCTGACCCAACCGGCCGTAGGCCGTGCTCCGCTCCCCGGACTCCGACGCCATCAGCGACGCGTGCGCCTCGCGAAGCTGCTCCTGGACCGATGCGTGGACGCGACTGAGGTCCGGCAGCACGACCGGCAGGAGAGTCGGCTCTGCCACGCCTCCCTGCGACGCGGCGGCCGTTACCGCAATGGGACTGCCAGCCGCGCGGCCGGTACCCACCCCCAGCAGCAGGTACACCGCCACGAGACTGCTCACCAGCCCGCGTGCCGCAGTCATTCCGGGCTCTGGCCGGTACCCTCTTCGAGCGTCAGCCATTGGTCCACCGGCAGGTTCGTCCAGTCTTCCTCGCGGCCGCTCGGCCAGGTGACCCGAACGCGCGGCACCGTGGCCGCATCGCCGAGGCCCACCAGCACTCTCGGGTCGTTGGCCGAGGCATAGCTGCCGTCGGATCGCGCGCGGCGCCACAGCGTCGGACCGACGCCGCGGAAGACGCCGACTCTCGCGCCCAGCATGTCCCTGGACCCGGCGCCGCCGACCAACCGCAGTCCGATCCATCGATTGCGGTGGCCGACGTTGTTGATCAGCAGTCGCGCCGGTCCGTTGTTGTTGGCGATCAACACGTCCTGGTCGCCGTCGTTGTCGACGTCGCCGAAAGCGGCGCCCCGGCTCACCTCCAACAACTCGAATACGGCGCCGGCCCGTTGCGTGACCTCCTCGAACCGTCCGCTCCCCAGGTTGCGGAACAACTGGTTCGGCTGGTGCAACGGGAGCGGTTCCCCCGGCTGCACGGACACGTCCAGGGTCCTGATCGCGAACCGCTGATGATTGGCCTGGACGGCCCCGTTGACGACCAGCAGGTCCAACCAGGCGTCGTTGTCGAAGTCGATCCACGCGGTCCCGAAACCGGTATAGGCCATGCTTGGAGCCCCGAGTCCGGTCGCCGCGGTGCGATCCTCGAAGAGCCCGGAGCCGTCGTTGACGTAGAGGGTGTTGGTTTCCTTCGTGAGGTGGGTCATGAACAGGTCGTCGTCGCCATCGGCGTCGAAGTCGCCGGCATCGACACCCATGCTGCCCTCGATCCTGCCATCGTCATTGAGCGCCGCACCCGCCAGCAGCGCGCCGTTGCTGAAGGTCCCGTCCTGCTGATTGATCCACAACTGGTTCGGCTCGCCATCGTTGGCGACGTAGATGTCCACCCACCCGTCCCCGTCGACATCCGCGGACACGACCCCGAGCGCAGGACCATGATCGCCGGCCACCCCGGCCTCGGCCGTAACGTCGACGAACGTCCCGTCCCCACGGTTGCGATACAGCCGGTCCGGAACCGACGCGAAGGCTGTCGGTCCGCAGTAGTCCCGTTCCCCGCTGCGTGTGAAGCACTCGGGCTGCCGTGCGTCGACGCGGTGGTCGAGGTAGTTGCCGACATACAGGTCGAGCCAGCCATCGCGGTCGACGTCGACGAACGACGCCGACACGCTCCACCCGGGGTCTCCCGTGCCCGTCGTCCGGGAAACATCGGTGAAGGTCCCGTCGCCGTTGTTGCGAAACAACTGGTTTGGCCCGAGGCTGGTGCGATACAGGTCGACCCGGCCGTCATTGTCGACGTCACCCGTTGCGACGCCCATGCCATACGCGCCCGTGCCCGTGTCCAGGCCGCTCTGCGCGGTGACGTCCGTGAAGCGCAAGGTGCGGGTCCCGTCCGCGTGCACCTCGAGATCGTTCCGATACAGACGATCCGTCGAAGACGAAGCCTGGAGCGGGCCCGTGGCGCGGTCAGGGCCGAGCATCCGGCCCTGCACGAGGTAGATGTCGAGGTCGCCATCGTTGTCGAAGTCGAACATCGCCGCGCCCGGATTCAGGATCTCGCTCATGTAGAACCGGCCTGACATCCCGTTGACGTGCACGAAGTCGATCCCCACCGCTTCGGCCCGGTCGGTGAACCACGCCTCGTCTGCAGGGAGCGCCGAGGTCTGCGGCGCCGCGCAGGCGCCGTCGAGGTCGGTGAAGGCGATATGGAGCGAGTAGTCCTGGGCCGACGCCACGTGGCTCGCGCCCCACGGCGCACCGTCCGTGACGAGGCCGGCCGCGATTGCTGAAGCGACAAGCAATCGACGGAACGTCCGTGTAGTCATGTCACGATATTCCAGCAACATGAGTCGTGCTGTCCATCGTCACTGCGAGCCGAGCGCGAGCGTCCTCAGCGCGAGGGTCGAGTAGGACTCCTCGCCCTCGACGATGTGGATGACCCTGTCGAACGGGAGATCGGCGAACGTCTGCGTGATGCCCGTGGCGGGCCAGAAGACGTCGAGCCGCTCGAGACGCGACGCGTTGCCGAGTCCGATGGTCTGACGGAGCGGATTGCCGCCGAAGCTGCCGCCGCTGTTCACATGGCGATAGACGGAACGCCGATCGCCCGCGTCGCCGTCAACGACGACGGCGTGGAGGCGGGCCCCGATCGCCGATCGATTTGACCGGACACCCTCGAGCTTGACCGTGATCCAGTGGTTCCCGAAGCCCGGGTTCTCGTACAGGGCATTGCCGAATCGGTCTCCGGGGAAGGCTCCACCCATCTGCTCGAAGACGTCCTGGTCGCCGTCGTTGTCGAGATCCGCGAAGGATACGCCGTGACCCTTCTGCAAATGACCGAACCCCCCCGCGTAGGTCACGTTCGAAAATCCGCGCCCGCCCCGATTGCGATACATCACGTTCGGCATCAGGCTGTGATAGTGCGGATAGCCCGTCCCGAGGTAGAAATCCAGGTAGCCATCGTTGTCGAGGTCCCCGAAGTTGGCACCCATGGCTGCCGTCGGCTCCGTCAGGCCGTAGAGCCCGGCGACGTTCTCGAAGCCGTTTCCGGTGCCCCGGTAGAGCCGCGACCTCTCGATGTTCACTGGGAGGCCAAGCGCGCTGGCCGCCAGGTGCTCGATGCTGGCGCTATAGGCGGACACGAACAGATCCAGGAGACCGTCGTTGTCGACGTCCCAGAACCATGCGGGAAAGCTCCCGATCGGGGCCGCGACGCCCAACGCCGGCGCCTCGTCGATGAAGCTCCCTCTCCCCGTGTTCCGATAGAGACGGTTTCCCGCGCCCAGGTTCGACACGTAGAGGTCCAGCAGGCCATCGCCGTCATAGTCACCCCAGACCACGGCCTTGGCAAACCGATGGTTCACCACGCCGGCCGCCTCGGCCACGTCTGCGAACGTGCCGTCGCCGTTGTTGCGAAAGAGCTGGCTGGGGGCGGCCAGCGTCGGGGTCGTTTCATTGCCGACATACAGATCGAGATCGCCGTCGTTGTCGTAGTCGGCCCAGGATGCCGTTTGACTCGGGTAGTGCACCGCGCCGAGCCCGGCCTCGAACGTCGTATCGGTAAACGTGCCGTCGCCGTTGTTTCGCAGCAGCGAGTTCGGATGCCGGCCGTGCTCGCGCAGCCACGCGCCACGCAGCACCAGGAGGTCCAGGTGGCCATCGTTGTCATAGTCGGCCTGGATGATGTTCAAACCGCCGTACAACCCGAGCAGGCCTGCCTCCTCCGTTCGTTCCGAGAAGGTCCCGTCCCGATTGTTCCTGAAGAGACGGAGTTGTCCTCGCGTGTCCCACGTCGACACGACGATGTCCAGATAGCCGTCGTTGTCGAAGTCGTCGGCGATCGCACCGCCGGACAGATCGAACGTGTCCAGGCCGAGCGCTGGTGCGATGTTGGCGAAGCGGGGAATCGTGTCGGCCGACTCGAACGTCTCGGGAGGTAGCAGGTACTGCTCGGGCACTTGATCCGGATAGCCGCCCACCGTCATGTAGGCGATGTTGAGCAGCCACCGTGCCGCGAGGAACTGCCGCGCCGCCTCGTTCAGGGTGGTTCGCGGCGACGCGACGGCGGTCCGGCTCCGACCGCTCGCCCCGGCCGGCAGGTCCTCCGACACGGCCCCCGCCATGTTCTCGAGCACGTCGGTGAAGGCGGCAATCGCCTGCCGGGACGGGGTCTGCAGGCTGTGAATCCCGCGCCCGCGCAGCGGCAGGATGCAGGCCTCCGCGTTCGGATGCAATGCGCAGTTCTGGGTCTCGGCGAGCCGCATGTAGGCAACGCCGAGGCGATAGGTGTTGTAGTCGAGAATCGTTCTGTTGGCGGCGATGTCGGGCACCATGTCGCGGGCGCCGGTGAAGAGACGGATCGCCTCGTTCTCGTTCCCGAGACGCAGTTCTTCTTCGGCCAGTTGGACCATCAGGCGCCATCGGTTGGTGCCGACGTCCGTCGCCGGAAGCGCGCTCAGCCCCTCTCGGAACTGCGGGGCCAAGCCCTCTCCAAGGTAGGAGTTGGTAGCAGGAGTCTCGTCCGCCAACTGTTGC
This sequence comes from Vicinamibacterales bacterium, assembly GCA_965220695.1. Classification (GTDB taxonomy): domain Bacteria; phylum Acidobacteriota; class Vicinamibacteria; order Vicinamibacterales; family UBA8438; genus UBA9620. The sequence continues at coordinate 5,251,897 of OZ244838.1, forward strand.
AGCAGCGCCAGCATGCGCTGGTGGCCGGCGGACGGCGGCCCGGGGCGCGCTCCGGACGGGGCCGCGTCCTGCGCCGAGACGGAGGAAACCGCCCAGAATGCGGCCAGCACGGCGCCGAGCACAGCGTGGACACGTCCCAAGCGGCTGCTCCCTTCTACTTCTTGGTGAGCGTCGTCTCGCCCCAGACGAGGCTTTGAAACTGATTGGTCGGGGCGCTCACGACGACCGGCGTGGTGATGGTATACGTGTCGTCCGGTCCATCGTAGTCACGCACGGTCAGGATCACGCTCAGATCCTGGATGGAGTAGTTGCCTTCGCCTTCACCCTCGGCGTCCTCGAACTCGAACATCCCGTCGGACTTGAGCGTGAGGCTGGGCGTCCCGCCCTCGGCTTCGAAGGCGAATTCCTCCTGCAGGACCTGGCCGACGGCCAGCACCGCGAGCTCGATCGGCGCCGAGCGGCGCCGCATCCGGCCGGGGGCGGTCTGCGTGCGAAGCTCCCGGAGCTGACGGACACCCTGATATCCAGCGATGGTGTACGTGAACTCGTACGTCGTCGTCTCGAGGCCGACCATCAGGTACTCGCCGTCCTCGTCGGTGACCGTCGAGAAGGAGCTGCCACCGCCGTCCTCTCGCCTGGCGTCGACCTGGACACCTTCGAGAGGATTGCCCCATGTGTCGGTGATCGTCCCCCTGGCCTGCACCATTTGCGCAGACGCGTCGGATACGACCAGCACGGCGCACACCATCGTGACCACGGCCGCCGCGAGCGTGCGAAACCCCATCGTCCTCTCCCTGGTCATCAGCCGCCAGCGCCGCGAACAGCCCGATAGTCAGATCTCCTGCCCGATGGCACGTTCCCGTGCGTTCTACGGGACGTTCCCGTCACGTGTCAGTATCATCGCCATTCCCGCCCGGGTGGTCAGCATTCTGATGAGCGACTGATCCGTCGCGCCCTCCGGCGGCTCGTAGGTCAGGCGATACTGGGTGCTCACCAGCCTGTGCCTGCGGGCGATGTCCTCGGCCAACTGCGGCAGCAGCCTGCGGAATCCGTTGGCGGTGCTCAGCGCTTCATAGCTTCCTCGCGTCGCCTCGCCGATGTCGATGCCCCACCGAATCTGGTCGCCACCCTGCTTGACCCCCGAGATCGACGAGATGGTGAACATCCGGGTGTGGACGACGGCCTTGTTCGCGAACAGGCGCTCCATCATCTCTCGGAAGGGTCTCTCCCGAACCCGGTCGCTCCCCTCCGGGCCGTTGGTCGCAACCATGACGATGACCGGAAAGTACTCGCCCTCCTCATCCTCGTGCAGGCGCTCCGCTTCTTCGTACAGCGCATCGAGAAAGGTGGCCGCGCCGTCCATTTCCGGGACGACCACGCCGATGGCATCCATGAGCTCTTCCCGGTCGCTGGTGTGCCGCGCCCAGAACTGCGGTCGTCCACCCATCGTCGCGATCGCCACCTCGACCTCTTGCGGCAGCGCCTCCACGAAGAGCTTCAGTCCCTCGCGCATGTGGTCGAGCGCGGGCGGGCTCGCCAACCCGTTGTCGACGAACACGGTCACCCGCACCGGCCAGTCGATCGGTTCGAGATTGAGCGTCGGACGTTGCTGGCCGTCAGACTCCACGATCACCTCTTCAGGCCTGAGGTCGGTGATCGGCACACCGTCGGTGTCGGTGACGCTAATGAACAACGACGCGGTCTGCGCCGACGCGACCTGGCTCGTCCAGGGTGCACCGCACGCGATCAGCGCGAGGGCAACGAGTACGGCCGCGAACGGGGGACGGCATGTGGTTGCGGTAGCCATGTCAGGCATCTCCAGTCGGGAACTTCAATGAAATTCAACGCTCGAATCGGGGATCAGGGCAGCGCCGCGAGCATCGCCGCGGCCTGCGTCCCCTCCTCCGAGTCGGGGGCCAGGTCGACGACCTTCTGCAACGACACCTTGGCGCCTTCGATATCGCCCCTGTTCAGCGCCAGGAGACCGAGCTTGAGCACGGGCGCCGGCCACTCGGGATCGGCGGCGGCGGACTTTTCGTACCAGCCGGCGGCGGCGTCGACATCTCCCTGGTTGAACGCCACTTCGCCCAGGTTGTAGAGGTCTTCACGCGACGCGGACCCGTCCGCGGCGGCAAGCTCCCCGATCGCGTCGAGGTCGCCCATCAGCAACCTGGTCCGGGCGATCTTTCTCTCGATCCGATCGTCGTCGGGTTCAAGGGTCTGAAAACGCTCGTAGGCCGCGATCGCCGCCGCGAATTCCGCCAGCGCCCGGTGCGCGTCTCCGATGTCCTGGTGGAGGGCGGTCATCAGCGGCCAGCTCGCCACCAGCTTGTGGTAACCGTCGATGGCGGTCCGGTAGTCCCGGCTGTTGTAGGCGGCGTCGGCCGCGGTGAGGTCGGCCTTGACCTGCTCCAGCACGGGATTCGCGAGATCCGCTTCGCCCAGGACCCGCTCCACCTCCAGGGCCGCGTCCGACTTGTCCGGGGCCATGTGGAACTCGATCGGCTGTATGCACCGCTGCTGCTTGGTCGCCGTGCACGCGTTCGACTGGGCCTGCATCACCTCGATCCGCAACGCTGCATCCTCGAAGCCTTCGGCCGCGGCGGTCGTGATCCAGATACCGCTGCGCATCCAGGTCAGCGCAAAGCGACCGTTGGCGTCCGTCACGGTCTCAAGCGGCTCGGAGAGCGATTCGGGGTTCCCATCGGGCCGGAAACGCGGAGGGACCGCCCGCACCACGACACCGGCGACGGGCTCCCGGGTGCCTTCGAGAAACACCCGGCCTTGCATGGAACCGGTATCACCCTGTGCGAATGTCTCCGGTGCACCGAGCGACACGACCGCGGCGACCGGCAGCGCGCAATGGAGCAGGCGGAAGATACTCATGGCCACCTCGACAACACGCGAGCAAAAAGAAGGAACGCCGGGGAGCCGCGCGGCTCCCCGGCGTCGCAAGGAATATTCGCGAAGAGCGGTTCCACTCCCCCTAGAAATACATCTGCATGCCGAACGACAACCGGCGGCCCGGCTCGATGTTGATGATGCGGAGGAAGGCCGGGTTCCTGACCCCCCCCCCCCCGTACCCGCGGTTCCGGGACCTGACCCGGGCCCGGTTGAAGAGGTTGTTCGCGTCCATGTAGCCCCGAATCCGGAAATCGCCGACCGTGAACACCTTCGAGAACCGCAGTTGCATGACCGTGGTATAGGGCTCGAACTCGGTGTTCGGCTCGATCAGGTTGACGGTCCTGGTCGGGTTCACGTTCTCACCACTGTAGAGACCGGGGAAATCGGTGGTGTCGATCTGATAAGTGGCTCTGATGGCCTGCCCCGGGAACACCGTGATCAGCCCGGAGATCATCGTGTCGAACGGCAGCGGCAACGCCCCGGACAGCTTGCCCAGAGGCTGGTACGGCGACTTCGTCTCGCAATGCCGGAGCCCGTTGGGGTTCGCATGTATGGCCGCATGGCAATTGTGGTTCGTGCTCGAGCCCATCGTGATGCTGCCCGTCATGAACCCGCCGCGAGGGAGCTCCCCGTCCACGATCACCTCGAACCCGTTCCACGTCCGCCAGTTCTCCGGCGCCTGCGTCAGCAAGTCGTTGCCGGTGACTATGTCGACGCCCTCCCTCAGGTTGTAGATCGGGACCTCAACGCCCCGGGCGCTCTCCGGCAGAATGGAGTCGGTCGGCCCGGTCCACACCCCCGCGAGCACGTAGTCGGCCGCGGAGTTGTTCAGGTTGTCCGTCCACCGGAAGTTCCCGTAGCTCCGCCGGTGCCACATCCCGCTCAGCGCCCAGCCGGCGCCCAGTTGGCGCTCGATGCCGGCGGAGTACTCGATGTTGGACATGCGCGCTGTAGTGTCGTCGTACGTCGTGTTGATGATCGACGTCCCGTAGTTCGGGTTGGTCGAGGGCCCGACCTCCTCGATCTGCGGCGTGCCGTCGGGGTTGAGCGCCGTCAAGTCCCCGTTCAGATCGTTCCACGAACGCCAGTCCAGAGCATCGTAGGGGTAGATCGGGTTGAACCCCTGGGTGACGCCGGTCCCTTCGTTCGCCACGTAGCGCCCGACCGACGCCTTCACGGCCGTCGAACCGTCGCCGAACAGGTCGAACGCGCCGCCCAACCGCCCGTTGAAGTCCTTCCAGTTCGGAATGTTCTCCACCAGCGGGTCGGGGGTCGTGATCTCCGGCGCGAAGAAGCCCGCTTCCCGGGTTCCCCCCGGCACCGAGTTCTGGAACCAGTCGTAGCGCACGCCGCCGTTCAGGGTCAACCGATCCATGGTCCAGGCGTCCTGCACATAGACGCCGCAGTCGCAGTCCATGATGATCCCCTGCCGTATCTTCGAGTTGCCCCCCACCAGGACCCCGATCGGGTACCCGGCGGAAAAATAGCCCGCGAAAATCTCGCCCGGCGGCGAGTACGCGAGGGCCGTCCGGTTGTGCGCGAAGTTCAAACCGGCCTTGAAGTTGTGCGAACCGGTGACATAGGACAGCGACGCGTTCAGGCGGCGGTGGAAGTCGTGGTTGTGGTGGTTCTGGAAGGAGCTCTCGTACTCGGTGTTGAACGCGAAATCGATTTTCGCCATTCGAGGTTCGCCATGATCCACCGGCGTGGTGTTGACGTCGGCCTGCATGAACGAACCATGCGCCTCCAGGAGCAGCCGGTTCGTCACCGGCGCCGTCCAGCGGCCGGTGATCATGTATGTCGGGGCCCCGTTGAAGGTATACCAGGCTTCGGGATTAATCTTCCGGCCCGCGGTGTTGAACGCGGCAATCGACGACTTGGGCTCCTGGAAGTAGCTCCACGTCAGCTTGTTGCGCTGGGTGAGCTGGTGGGTGATGCGCACGTTGTAGTTGCCGTTCTTGTTCCAACTGAACGCCCGCAACTGCTGCGGCGTGCAGGCATCCGCGGTGGGGCATTGCTCCCGGATACTGTCCGGCGTCGACGGTTCGCTCGGATCCCAGAACTGGTCGAGGATGAACGACTTGCCCCGGTTTTCGATCATCGAGGCGAAGAACCAGAGCTTGTCCTGGATGATCGGACCGCCCGCGGCGGGGTTGAAACTGTACCGATAGTCAATCGGCGCGAACTCGAAGCCCTGGTCCTTCAACTCCTGGCTCTGGTTGTCCCATTGAAAGCGCCCCATCGTGCCGCTCGTGAAGAAGTTGTAGGCGAACTGGTTGCCGCCCGCCTTGGGCACCACGTTCGTCCGCACCCCGCTGTGGGCGAACTCGGCCGACTGCGAGGAGGTGTCGAAGACCACCTCGGTGACCATCGCCTCGTTGGTGACGCCACCGACGCCGGCCCCCCACTCGTTCCGCCCCTGGAGCTGCCCACCGGTCTTGACGCCGTCGATGGCGGGCTGTCCGTCGAGCGGGTCGGACCCGTGCAGGCTCGGCAGGTTGTTGAAGCCGCCGCCGAGGACCGCCCCCGGCACGTACGCGGCGGCGCTCGTGATGCCCGCCGCACCCGGCAGCACGTTGACCCGCTCGGCCGGCATCACCGACTGCTGCCGCGTGGTCCTGACGTCGACCAGCGGGGCCACCCCCGTCACCGTCAGCGTCTCCGCGACCGCGCCGACGGCCAGCGTGGCGTCGACCTCCGCGACGAACGCGCCCTGCAGAATGATGCCCTCACGCCTCACGGTCCTGAAACCCGGCAGCGTGAAGGTCACCGAGTAGGTGCCCGAAGGCAGGTTGGTCACGCGGTAGTTCCCCGACCCGTCGGTGAAGACCGTGCGAACCTGCTCGATCAGGGCGGGGCTGCGCGCCTCGACCGTCACACCCGGCAGGAAGCCGCCGGTGTCGTCCTGGGCGCTCCCTGCAAGACCGGCCTCGTCTTGCGCCAAGGCCACGGCAGGAGCCAGCATCAGGCTGGCCAGGCAGACAAGAACCGCCGTACGAAGCAACGCGCGTAATTCCATCGTCGATCTCCCCGCTGTTGATGTGAACCGATACTCCGCCATCACTTGAACACTAACCCGAAACATCCCCAGGTTGGTGAGTGAACACTATGACGTCCATTTACGGAAGTCAACCCATATGGGTCGTCGGGACATCATGTAGAAAGCAAATCGGCGGGAGCGGCCCCGCGGGTCGCCGGACTGCTCACGGCCATGAATGATGCGCCACAGCTTCTCGGGGCGCAGCAGCATGTCGATGTGCCGCACGCCGAACCCGCTCAGGGCGTCGACCGCGGACGCGACGATGCAGGGCGTCGAACCGATCGTCCCGGCTTCGCCGACGCCCTTGGCGCCGAGCGGGTTCACCGGCGTGGGCGTGACGGTGTTGTCGAGCTCGAACCGCGGGAAGTCGCTTGCGCGCGGCAACGCATAGTCCATGAACGATGCGGTGAGCGGCTGGCCGTCGTCGCCGTAGACGACTTCTTCCACCAGCGCCTGGCCGATGCCCTGTGCCAGACCGCCGTGGATCTGGCCCTCGACGATGAGCGGATTGACGAGGTGGCCGGCGTCGTCGACCGCGACCATCTTCAGCAACCGCGGCTCGCCGGTCTCACGGTCGATCTCCAGCATCGCGATGTGGCAGCCGAACGGATAGGTGTTGTTCGCCGGCTCGAAGAACGCTTCGTCGCTCAACCCGGGATCGAGTCCTTCGGGAAGCTGCAGCGGCTTGTACGCGTAAGCGGCGACCTCGGCGAACGGCCTGGCCGATGCGGGCGCGCCCGTGACGGCGATCATTCCGTTCTCGAACACGAGATCGCGCTCGTGCGCTTCGAGCAGGGCCGCGGCGAACACCGCCATCTTCGCCTTCACCTTCCTGCCCGCCTTGTGCAGCGCCGTCCCGCCGACCGCCTGCGAGCGGCTGCCGAACGTGCCGATGCCCTGCTTCACCACGGCCGTGTCGCCGTGCTGAATCGTGATGTGGTCGATCGGCACGCCGAACTGGTCGGCGAGCATCTGCGCGAAGGTGGTCTCGTTGCCCTGCCCATGCGGCGAGACGCCGGTCGTCGCGCTGATCCGTCCGTCGCGCTCGACGGTGACCTGCGCGTGTTCCCAGCCGCCGGGCGACACCGAGGATGACGGTCCCATGCCGCAGATCTCGACATACATCGACAACCCGAGGCCGACCAGCCGGCGGTCGGCTCTGGCCGCGTCGCGTGCGGTCTTGAGTTGCTGCCACCCGGCGACCTGCAGCGCGCGGTCGAGCGCCTTCTCGTAGTCGCCCGAGTCGTAGACCGCCCCCATTTCGGTCTTGTAGGGGAACCGGTCAGGCTGGATGAAGTTCTTCCTGCGCACCTCGGCCGGGTCCATGCTGATCTCGCGCGCGAGCATGTCCATCGCCCGCTCGACGAAATACGCCGCCTCGGGGCGTCCCGCACCGCGATACGCGTCGGTCGGCGTCTTGTTGGTGAAGACCTCCGTCAGGGTCGCACGGATGGCGGGAAACGCATACGTGCCGCTGGCCATCGTCATGCTGTTGGTCGGTATGCCGGCGGTCAGCAGCATGTTGTAGGCGCCGATGTCGGCGATGATCCGCAGCTTCAGGCCGAGCACCGAACCGTCGCGTCTGGCCGCCAGGTCGACATGGCCGATCAGATCGCGTCCATGAACCGTGGCGAGGAACGCCTCCGACCGATCCTCCACCCACTTGATCGGCAGACCGAGCCGCTTCGACAACGCCGCCGCGACGTACTCCTCGCCGTAGATGTTGATCTTGGCGCCGAACCCGCCGCCCACCTCGGGGGCGATGGCCCGCACGCGGTCCTGACCGAGACCGATCATGCGCGCCACGAAGGTCCGCAGAATGTGTGGATTCTGTGTCGACGACCAGATGGTCAGCGCCTCCTTGCCCGGTTCGTAGTGCGCGACCACGCCGCGCGCTTCGATCGAGTTGGGCGCCAGCCGCTGGTTCACCATCCGCTGCGAGATCACCACCTCGGCGGCGGCGAACGCCGCGTCAATGGCGGTGTCGTCCGACACGCCCCGGCGGCGGGCGCCGGTGCCGCCCGGCAGCGGACCCAGGGCGACGTTGTCCGGGTAATCGGCGTGGAGCACCGCCGGCCGGCCGGTCATCGCCGTCTCGGGGTCGACCACTGCCGGCAACGGCTCGTAGTCGACGGCGATCGCATCGGCGGCGTCGGCCGCCGCGTAGCGGTCGCGCGCCACGACGACCGCCACCGGATCGCCGACGAAGCGGACGGTGTCGACCGCAACGGCACGATGCTCGGGCGACGGAAAGGGGGTGCCGATCGGCATCGGTCCAAGCATCTCGGCGATCTGCGGCCCGCTGAAGACCGCCTCCACGCCGTCGACCGACTCGGCGGCGCGCGTGTCGATGGACCGGATCCGGCCATGCGCGACATCGCTCCGCTTGAACGCGAGGTGCTGCATGCCGGCGATCTTGACGTCGTCGACGTAGGTGCCGCGGCCCTGGATCAGACGCGGGTCCTCGCGCCGCTTGACGCGCTGGCCGACGAGTTTCGGCAGGACGGGGATTGTTCGTTCGCTTGCGGACACAGGCGGATAGCGTAGCGGGGCAGAACCGGCGGCACAAGTGACCGCGGTCGGACACGATGAGGTCGCGGCCGGGCGTTCGGCCCTGCCGCGTCTCCAATCGGTCGCGCGCGGGATTGCCGGCACGGACGATCCTGCACTTGCAAAATTCAATGTTCAATTGTTAATATCGTGGATCTCCGGTACTGGAGAGGATCCAAACCATGATGCAGGATAGCAGGGCAGAATCGACCCGGAAGCAGGTGCTCGCCGTGGCGCAGCGCTTGTGCGCGACACGGGCGGACTGGACGTTCAAGCCCGCCGAGGTCGTACGAGCCCTGCCTCACCTGAACGAGCAGACCGTGCGGACGCATATCTGCAGCCGGTGCTGCGTGAACGCGAATCCCAATCACCCGCACCGCTGGCCGTACTTCCGCCGCGTGAGCCACGGTGTCTACCGGATCGAGCCGAAGTTTCGCCGTCCGTCCCCTGCCCGGGAATCCCCTCCGCAACGCTCCGCCGCGACGCGTGTCGCTGAAGCCACGCCGGCGTACGCCATCGATACTTCCACTGTTCAATCGACAATTCACGCCGTGGTGACCCGGAGCGAGGAGTGGTACGTCGCCGAGTGTCTTGAAGTGGCGGTCCTCACCCAGGGCCGGTCGCTGGACGAAGTGGTCGCGAATCTCCATGAAGCGCTGGAACTGCACATGGAAGGCGAAGACCCCGCCGAGTTGGGTCTGTCTTCCGACCCGCGCCTGGTCGTGAACTACGAAACGGCGGCCGTCAGATCCTGATGGCCCGGCTGCGAAGACTCACGCCCCGGGAGATCCTGCGTATCCTGGCGGGCTTCGGATTTCAGGTAGCCAGAACCAGGGGAAGCCATGCCACGCTCGTCAGGATCGCGAAATCCGGTGAGCGGCAGTTGCTGACCGTGCCGGTTCATCGGCGAATGGGCCTCGGCATGGTGCATGCGATCTACCGGCGGGCCAGACGATTCATTCCGGACGCCGAACTGCGGTCCCGGTTCTTCGCTGATGAACGACGGGGGCGACGCGCATTTCGGAGGCTCCGGACCGGATTCGGCGCGCTCTCCGATCTCTCGAACGAGAATCGCGGCGTCCTCGGAGAATATCTTGCAGGAGGATCTGAACGATGGCTATCGCCCACCTTCGCGTCTACACCATCAATGTCGGCCAGATGGACGCCTGGCTGACGCTGTTCAACGAGCGGCTGGTTCCGCTGCTGCGTGAACACGGCATCCGGGTCGACGGCGCCTGGGTGAACGACGCGCGGACCCAGTTCATCTGGGTGCGCAGCTACGGCGACACCAGGGCCGATCTCGAGGCCAAGGAAGCGGCCTTCTACGGGTCGGCGTGGTGGCAGGCCAACGTCGACTACGTGCGCAGTCACCTGGCGCACCGTGAGATCACCGTGATTCGTACGGCGTAAGTCGCGGATCGGGCGGCGCCGGTGGCAGGCGGCCGCGGTCCTCCGCTTCGCGCTCCTCTTGCCTCGCCGCGGCGAAGCTACTAGAGTGAGTGGACGCTTTTCTTCGCGGGACGGACGCGCAAAGCCCGCGCGTCCACCGCCTGTGCGCCGACGCAACAAGGAGCAGTACCATGCAGACACGTATCACCTCGCGGATGCTCGGCGTTGCCGCGCTTGCCCTCATCTGCACGGTGGGCGGCGCCGTGCCGGCCGCGGCGCAGATCGAGCGGGTCGCCGACCCGAACTGGACGACGAAGCGGACGCCTGACGGCCAGCCTGACCTCCAGGGCCTCTGGGGCAACAAGACGATCACGCCGATCGAGCGGTCCGCCCGCGAGCAACGCGCCTACCTGACCGATGAAGAGATGGCGACCCTCAACCAGCGGCGGGCCGAGAACGAAGCGGCGGCGGACGCCGCACCGGCCCGCCGATACGAACCCGGCGGCAACGTGGGGGGCTATGGCAGCTATTGGCTCGACGCGGGCGACACGGTGCTCTCGACCGGGCAGACCTCGTTCGTCGTCGACCCGCCCGACGGCCGGGCCCCGATCAAGCAGTGGGCGCTGGACGCCAAGGCGTACAACCTTGCGAACGAGGGTGACCATTATCAGCACATGAGCGTATGGGACCGCTGCCTGTCGCGGGGAGTCCCCGGTTCGATGCTCCCGGCCGGGTACAACAACGCCTACCGCATCGTGCAGACACCGGATCACGTCGTGATCTACCACGAGATGATCCACGACGCGCGGATCATCCCGCTGTCCGATCAGCCGTTCGTCGACGATCGGATCCGCCAGTGGATGGGTGACTCCCGCGCCCACTGGGAGGGCGACGTGCTGGTGGTCGAGACGAGGAACTTCCACAACCGCGGCTGGATCGCGTCGAGCTCCGCCGGGCGCCGTCTGAAGGGCATCCCGACCAGCAAGGCGCTTCACGTGATGGAGCGCTTCCAGCGTGTCTCCGAGTCCACCGTCATGTGGACGGTCACCGTCGACGACCCGAACGTCTACGACTCGTCGTGGACGATTCAGATGCCGCTGACCGCCGAACCCGACTACCAGATATTCGAGTACGCCTGCCACGAAGGCAACTACGCGGTGCCCAACGCGCTCAGCGGAGAGCGCGCCCTCGACGCCGCCGCGGCGGCGACCGACGGGCAGTAGCAGGCTGCCAGGGGTTGGACCGCACCGGTCAGGCTCGCAATCGCGGCCGGCGCGCGGCTGATTCGTCAGTTGTTCGGCTGGAGTTGGGGGTACTCGACCCCGAGCTGCTCGAGATACGTGTCGTAGCGTGAGGGGTCGTAGTAGAGCTTCTCGAGCTCGGGCTTGAACCGCTCCATGATGTCGCGGTTGAGCCAGATCGCCGGCTCGTCCTCCGGCCGCAGCAGCGTGGTGTACTCCCGGTCCCTCGTCTGGACGTTCTCGAAATAGTCTCGCGCCCGGTCCACGAGCTCAGGCTGCAGCAGGAGGTCGAGCAGCGTCAGCGCCTGGACCTTGGCGCCGGCGGTCGAACCCTTGTGGGCGATTGGCGTCGCCATGGCGATCGCCTTGTTCCAGTTGTGCCCCCGCCCGCCGCCGATATTCGACGGAAACCGCAGCGAGGCGGTCGGCGTCACCCAGGAGATGTCGCCGATGTCGTCCGAGCCGCCCCCACGACGCTGGCTGTCGGGTACGCGTTCGGCGCCGCCGAGGGTCTCGGCCACCGACGTCGACAGCCCGCGCTCCGCGACCCCCAGCATGCGCTGGACGGCGCGGGCGAACCGCTGATCGTCTTCCGACCAGTCGGGCATGCCGACCCGCTGGATGTTCGCGAACATCGTCTCGGCGACGACCCGGTTCATGTGCTGCGGCCAGGCGGCGCCGAGCACGCGTGATTGCATCGCGGTGTCGGTCATCATCGCGGCGCCCGCGGCGATGGCGTCCCCGATGCGCCACATCCGCACGATGTTGTCGTAGTCGGTTTCGCGGAAGAAATACCAGACGCTCGCCGTCGGCGGGACGACGTTCGGCTGATCGCCGCCGTCGGTGATGACATAGTGCGACCGCTGCTGTATCCGCAGGTGCTCACGGCGGTAGTTCCACGCGATGTTCATCAGCTCGACCGCGTCGAGCGCGCTGCGGCCGCTCCACGGATCGACGGCGCCATGCGCCGACTCGCCCTCGAAGAGATACTCGACCGACACCAGACCGTTGCCGCGGCTGTCGCCCCAGCCGGTCGACAGACCGCTGCTGACATGGCTGTACAGAACGATATCGACGTCGTCGAACACCCCCGCCCGAACGTAGTGCGCCTTGCCGCCGAGCTGCTCCTCGGCGATGCCGGGCCAGATCAGCAGGGTGCCCGCGATCTCCTCCCGTTCCATGATGTCCTTCACCGCGAGCGCCGCGGCGACGTTCACCGCCTGACCCGAGTTGTGGCCCTCGCCGTGTCCGGGTCCACCCTCGATCAACGGCTGGCGATACGCGACCCCCGGCATCTGCGACGCCTGCGGGATGCCATCGACGTCGCTGCCGAGCGCGATCAGCGGGCGGCCCGATCCCCACCTCGCGACCCAGCCGCTCGGGATGCCCGCCACCCCCAACTCGATCGCGAATCCCTCCCGCTCGAGGATGCCGGTGATGTAGCGCTGGGTTTCGAACTCCTGGAACCCGAGCTCGCTGAAGCTGAACAGGCTGTCGACCATCTGCTGGATGAGGACGCGGCGGCCGTCGATGTCGCGGCTCACCTCGTCCTTGAGACGCTCGAGCCGCGGGTCGACCTCGGCCTGCGCCGCCGCCCCGTGCCGCGGCGCGGCCCCGATCGCAGCGACGACGAATGCGGTGACGATGGCGGCGGCCGACTTCACGAGAGTGGATCGCACGGGGGTCCTCCTCCAGCCGCGGTCAGTTGTTCCGGCAGACGAACAGGGCAACCACAAGGGTTGCCCCTACGGAATTCTGCGGGCGCATCGCCGATCTCGGTGCAACGCGGGGTTCTACCACGGGCTGCTGGCAGCCCGCCTGCGACCGTCGTCGCCGACCGCGACTACCGCAGCACGCGGATGACGACCCGCCGGTTCTGCGCCCGCCCCTCGGCAGTGTTGTTGGGCGCCATCGGCTGATCCTCACCATAGCTGATGATGCTCATCATCTGCAGCGGAATCTCGTGCTCCTCGTGGAGGTAGCGTCTGACGTTGCTGGCACGCTCCTTCCCGAGACGTGCATTGAAGGCGGGCGAGCCGGTCGCGTCCGTGTGTCCCTCGATCTCCAGATGTGACGCCGCCGGCAGACCACGGAGCATCTCTACGAACTCACTCAGGGTGGCGCGGGCACTGTCCGGCAACTGCGCGTCGGAGGTCGCGAACTGGTCGTGGCTGTCTGCAATCACCACCTCGACACCCAGACCCCGGTTCGAGGCCATGAGCGTGTCGCTCAGCTCCGTGGCGGTGGTCTGCGCCGCCGTGGCCACGGTGAACGCGTTCTGCGCCGCCAGGTCCACTTCAGCCAGTTGAATCCACTGTTGCCGCACCGTCGCACTGGATTCGTCCACGTCCCTCCGAAGTTCACGAATCTGTACGCCGACCTGCGTCTCGATCTGATCGCTGACTCGCGCCTCGACCTGACCGACACGATCGTCCACGAATCCCCGCGAGGCACAGCCGCCGAGCACGGTGATACTCATCACCACCACCGCTGTCGTCAGTCGCATGACTTTACCTCCCTCACTCCGGTCCGACAATCGCCGTTTGCCTTCCCCGACAGGCACGCACGCCGTGCAGCGAACGCGCTGCACACGCCCGCTCCGGGGCGCACCCCGCCAGAGAATCAATGACTGTATCGGCGGAACCGCCGCGGAACATCACACCCGGACGCGGAGTTTTTCGACGTGTGGGGATTTCGACAAGGGGGGTGCAGGCGCTCCGCGGACGAAATATCACCTCGACGGCGGCGCCCGCCGGCAGCGCCGGGAACCGGGGTCAGACACCCGGATCGACGCCTGAGGTCCGTATCAACGTGCGCCGGTCGAATGGGGGCAGGACTGCTAACGGCTCTTGAAGAGGTCGCTCTGCACGACCTCGTGGATCATGGTCCGGATGGGATAGCCGTCGTCACGCAGCCGGGTCACGATGCGCTCCACCGCATCGCGGTCCGCGAACTCGATCTCGGCGCCGGTCGAATAGACCAACAACTGCGAGCTCAGATGGCGGGCGACCTGCTCGACATCGTTCCGCAGCATGAGCCGCTTGTACTCTTCGATCCCCGCAAACGTGTCGCCCGCCGGCGTGACGCCGCTCGGGTCGACCGGGGGGCCATCGGAAAACCGCGCGCGAAATCCGAAGTCGCCACCAACGTCGTTCTCGCCGCCGGTGGTCCGGTAGTGGGTACGGAAGCCGCCGATCGGGTCGAACGACTCGAGGGCGAAGCCGGGCGGGTCGATCACCTTGTGGCAGCTCGCGCAGACCGGGTTGGCGCGATGCGCCGTCAACTGCTCGCGGATCGTCGTCGTCCCGCGCGTGTCCGGCTCCAGCCCCTCCACCCCGGCCGGGGGCGGCGGCGCCGGCTGCCCCAACAGGTTCGCCAGCACGAAGTTGCCGCGCGGCACCGGCGAAGTCGTCGTCCCGTTCGCCGTCACCTTCAGCACGCTCGCCTGCGTCAGCAGCCCGCCGCGCGGGCTGTCCGCCGGCAGCGTCACCTTGCGCATGGCTTGCCCCTCGATACCCGGCTGGCCGTAGTGTTCCGCAAGGCGGCGGTTCAGGAACGTGAAGTCGGCATCGATCAGGCTGCCCACGCCATGGTCCGATGCGATCAGCTCGGCCAGGAACAGCTCCGTCTCGCGCGCCATCGCCTGCCCCAGCCGATCGTCGTACTCTGGATAGAGTTCCCCGTCGGGGGCAGTCGCCTTCAGTTCGTAGAGCCGGAACGCCTGGCCCACGAAGTCGCGGACGAACCGCTGGTTCTTCACGTCGTCGAGCATGCGGTCGACCTGCTGCGCCAGCACCGCCGGCTCCGACAGCCGGCCCTCTCGCGCCGCCTCGAAGAGCTCGGGGTCCGGCATGCTGCGCCACAGGAAGTACGACAGCCGCGTCGCCAGCCCGAAGTCGTCCAGCGCCCCCGGTTCGCCCCCGTGATACAGGAACGGCGGCGCGCTGAGAATCGCGCGCAGCGGCACCCGGACCGCCTCGAGGAACGGCCGCCCGTCCGCCAGCAACGGCGCGGCAAGGCTGGCATAGGCCTCCAGCTCGCCGTCCTCGAGCGGCCGGCGGAACGCGCGCGGCGCGAACGCCGCGACGACGTCGACGACGTGCTCGTAGGGATCCTTCGTGAGCCGGACCTCGCCGGCGTCGTCGAACGCGACGCCCGCCATGAGCTGGCGGGTGCGTGCAGGAGGCCATTCGTCGTTGTCGAGGAGCGGCCCCTCGATGGTCATGGACTTGATCGCGATGCCTTCGCCCGGATAGTCCTTCATACCGCCGTATCCGACGGAGGGATCGGCCGGACGATAGGCAGCGGCGTTCGGCGGTACGACCAGATCGGCCACCGACAGACCGATCAGCTCGCCCGGGCGCAGGTACTGCGTGACCTCGACGGCCCGCGGGCCCGTGAAGTCGAACGAGCCGATCAACTCGTCCAGCGACGCGGCCACGCCCGCCTTGAGACCGCGGTACATGGTCATTGTCACCGGCGTCTCTGCCTGGTACGGATAGGCGTCCACGGTGACGCGATAGCGGCCCGGCCGGGGCACGCCGAAGCCCTCCGACATGCTGTGGAAGGTATACGTCGAGCCGAAATCGAAGAACATCACGTAGGCGTCGTCGAGCTGCTTGACGATTCCCAGGCCGAGGGCCTTGGCCACGCTGATGCCATAGAGATACCGCGACTGCGCGTAGTTGATTGTGTAGGTCTCCGGTGTCGGTCGCGGTCCGAGCGGCATGGCGGCATCGAGCGCCCGGTCGGCCGCATCGAGATAGCTCCGCACGTGCAGCGGCGACATGCTCTGGTTGGCCGCCACCGTGTCGAATCCCCCGGAGTCGGCCTCGGCCGGCAGCATCAGGCTCAGGTCCCCACCGACGGCTTCATCGACCTGCAGCAGATCCTGGATGGTGTGCGCGTACTCGAGACGCGTGAGACGACGGAGCGGGGTGCGCTGGTCCCCGCGGGCCGCGAGATTCGCGTCGACGAGCGCACGCTTCAACGACCCGAGCGCGGTCTCGGCCACTGCCGCGTCCGGTCGCCGGACGGCGGCGGGCGGCATCTCGCCGCTTTCCACCCGCTCGTAGACCCGCTCCCACGCGCGGAACGTCTCGCGGTCTGTCAGGTCGAACCCCAACTGCGCGAGGTTGAGCGGCGTCACCGTCCGTTCGCCGTGGCACGCGATGCACGACGTCTCGATCAGCGGCGTGACGTCCGCCCCGAATGACTGGGCCGACGCGACGCCGGACACGAGTCCCAGACACGCCGCCAGGACCGCACATGTTCTGGCCGTCATCGAGCTACTCCCTCGGGGCCGAACCCCGCTCTTCTACGCCCACGTGAGCGTGCCGGTGCTCTGCGCGAACGCGTCCGTCTCCACCCCCATGTTCTGGAGCAGCGTCACGAACAGGTTGCACAACGGGGCATTGTGCTCTCCCTCGTGCACGATGTGCTGTCCGTGGGAGAAGCCGCCGCCGGCAACGAGAATCGGCAGGTCGACCGGCGTGTGCGCGTTGGCGTTGCCGAGGTTGCTGCCGAACAGGACCGACGTCTGGTCGAGGAGCGAGCCATGGGCATCGCTGCGCGCGGCAAGTTCCGTCATCAAGCCGGCGAAGGCCTCGACGATCTGGTGTTCGACCTTCTTCAACTGCGCGATCTTGGCCTCGTCCTGCCCGTGGTGCGACAGGCTGTGCTGATCGCCGGACACTCCGGGCACCTGCGGCACCACCCCGTGGTCGTGAATCATCAGGCTGACGACCCGCGACGAATCGGTTTCCAGAATCAGCGGAATCATGCGGAACATGAGCCTGATGCGGCCGATGAGATCGGCGGGGTTCGGGAGGTCGGTGGGCGGCGCCTCGTCGACGACCGGCTTCGGCTTGTACTGCCAGGCCTTGACTTCGGCGAGATCCTGCTCGGCGGTTCGCACGGCGTCGTAATAGGCGTCCAGCTTGCGCTGGTCCGTCGCGCTGACCCGTCCGCGGAGCACCGAGGTCTGCGACTTCAAACGGTCGAGAATGCTGCCGCCGTCGTTGAGGCTCTGCGCCTCGCGCTCGACCTCCTCGGGCGTGCCTTGCAGGAACAGCTTTCTGAACAGATTGGCGGGGCTGGTCTCGGCCGGCACCATCGCGCCGCTCGTGGTGTAGGACTGGCTTGCCGGGGTCGCCGTTCCCAGGACCACAGACGGAAACCGCGTCACGTATCCGAGGTGATTCGCCGCCACCTGGTCGACCGAGATGCTGTTCCGGAAGCCGTCGAGTCCGGGCCGCCGCGCCGCGGTCAGCCAGGTGATCTCGGAGTTGTGGGGCTGCCGGCCGCTCTGCTCCTCGTGCGAGAACCCCGAGAACAACGTATACCGCGACCGGTGCTGGTCGAGCAGCGTCAGATACTCGGTCGCCTCGTAGTCGGCGCCGGCCGTCCTGGGGAACCACGACGACGAGTAGAGCCCGAGCGTGCTGCAAACCGTCACCAGCCGCTTCGGTGCGACGGCGGCGGCACGGGCCAGCGCCGGCGCCATCGATTCGAGCAGCGGCAACGCCAGCGCCACGCCGGAGGCCCGCAGGAACGTGCGGCGGTCGAGTGGTCGTACGAGGGTCATCGTCATCGTCTCCTGAACTGCACGTTCGGCGTGTCTAGAGCAGCCCGTGGCAAAAGCCCCACTGCATTCGATCGGCGCTGCATCCCACGTGGCGGCGTTGCTCCTCGGTCACAAATGCCCCAATTTGCTCCCTCGTCGCGCCTTGCCACGCGGGCGCAACGCCAATCTCGGTGCAACACGGGGTTTCACCACGGGCTGCTAGGCCGCCAAGTAGACTCCGCGTGGGTCGCGTTCCCGCCGCCGCCCTGACCGGTTCAGGGCGTGTAAGCAGGCGCTCACCATATCACGCCCGACCGTTGACGATCCAACGCGCCGGGCTCGAAAGAGGCCGCCGACTCGGGCGACGACCCGCCGGCTGACGTGCTCGAAGATCCCGGTGATGTGAGATTCACCGGAATCCGCGGCGGCACCGGCGGCGCCTAATTCTCCTGCGTGTGCGGCACGGTGTAGGTGATGCCGGTGTACTGCATCTCCTCCCAGGTCTGCTCACCCCAGCGCACCGGGACCGTCGCGTCCGGATTCGACTTGTTCGCGGCCGAGTTGTCATACCAGGCCGAGGCCGAGACCCTGGTACCCTTCGGCACCTTCACCGGTTCCTGGAACGCGTAGTAGGTCTGCCAGTTGAAATCATAGTTCGGCACCGAGAGCAGCGGCTCGGTCCGCCCGTCCGGATAGGTGATCTCGTACTCCCACGCCTTGCCCCGGAGATGCGTGTGCGGAAACAGCGCGTGGATCTCGGCGTCCTCGGTGAATTCGATCAGCGAGTCGACGCGCTCGTTGGCGCCGCCGGCCGCCAACTCGAAGAACACGTTGAGGAACGCGTCCGCGCGGACCTCGCGCTGCGGCGGACCGTCGGCGAAGAAGAGACCGACCTTCGACTGGTCCTTCATCGCCGTCCCGACCGCCGTATAGTGCACGTTGAACAGCAGCGTGGCCCCTTTCGGAATGCGCATCGCGGTGCCCGGTTCGAACACGACCGGATTGGTGCCGGGCGCCAGCGTGGCGATGACCCGGGACCCGCCCTGTCCCCGTTGCCCGCCGTTGCCGCTCGTCCGCGAGAACCGCTCTTCGGTCCCCGGGGGCGGGAGCTGCTCGAACGCCCTCGTCGGCGCAGCGCCGGGCTCGTCCGGCACAAGCATGTACAGGACGATGTGATGCACGGCCGGCCGCACGCCGGCCCGCAGCTCGAGCGCCCGCACCCACTTGTCCTCGGTGAAATTGCTCGCGACCCGGATGTACTGGTAATCGACCGTGCCTTCGGCCGGCACCTCGAACGCTTCCTGCATCTCGAGCACCACGTCGGGCGTGCCGATCTGCCACCCGTCCGCGAAAAGGGGCGCCGCCGGCAGTTTCGCGCGGTCGCCTTCCGGCGCGCCGGCATCCACCCAGCGGGCAATCGTCTCCTTCTCGGCGTCGGTCAGCCCGCGCGCATTCGAGAAGGCGCCGACGTCCGGCCTGGCGTGCCAGGGCGGCATCTCGCCGCTCATGACCTTGTTCCTGATCGACCGGCTCCAGGGACGCGTCTCGGCGTAGGTGACCAGCGACATCGGCGCCGCTTCGCCGGCCCGGTGGCAGGTCACGCAGTTCTCGTAGAGAATCGGCGCCACGTGCTCGCTGAAGGTCGGCGTCGTCTCTTCCGCGCCCGCCGCCGTCACCCCCACACCCATCGCCAGGGCCATCACTCCGATCGCAAACCGTTTCTGTCGCAACATGTCGGGTCTCTCCAAGAGTTTGTCGTACCGTTCTTCTTTCATACGTGACGCTGCGACAGCAGGTTCACTGGACCTGCCGTGCGCGGTGAGCGTGTCGTCGGCGGCGATGCGATGCATGGTGCGTGTCCCTTCGGCTGGCGGCCCGCGGCACGAACGCGGCTGCGTTCACCCGGCGGCATGGGTTGCCTGGAGTCTGCGCCGCGGGCGCCTACGGCTTGGGATGCCCCAACAGCCACTCGACGACCAGCGGCGTGAAGTGATCGGACAGCTCGGGCAAATGGGCCCCGCCGGCGATGGTCCACAGTTCGGCCGACCCGCCGGGCCGGCAGCCGGCCGTGTAGCGCGTGACCGTCGACTCGGCGCCGGGCAGGCCGCGATCGAGGTCGAGCGTGGCCGCGTCGCTCCCGGCGCCAGCGCAGCCGTTGCGTGCGGCCCAGTTCTCGACCGATGTCCGGGCGCCCGGGTAGGCGCTGCCCTGAATCTCCCCGCCGTCATAGGCGATCGCGGTGTCGGCGGTGCCGTGGATCTGCAGTACGTGCACCGCATGGGCCGGCTGCGGGCGTTCCACCGTTTGATCCGCGCCGGCCAGACTCACGATGGCCGCGACCGTGCCCGAGTGGTCGTGCGCCAGCCGGTGCGCCATGAAGGCGCCGTTGGAGTGCCCGAGGATGAAGACACGTTTCTCGTCGATCCGATACTGCGCCTTGACCTTGTCGATGAGGCCGGCCAGATAGGCCGAGTCGTCGAGCTCCTGCCCCTCCCAGTTGCAGCAGGCGGCCGACGCGTTCCAGAACCGCGGATTTCCCCGACCCGCCGACGGTGTGCCGTCGGGGGCCACCATGATGAACCCGTAGGCGTCAGCCAGTGCACTGAGGCCCATGTACTCGTTCTGCCCTGCACCGGTGTTGCTGTAGGTGTGCAGCAGCACGATGAGCGGCGCCGCCGTGTCGCCGGTATAGCCGGACGGCACGGTCACGGGCAGCGCACCGCGGCCGGCATCGATCGATTGGGCGTCCGCGGTTCCGCCGCCGGCGAGCAGCGCGGCGGCGAGGAAGACGTACGATAACTTGCGCATGGACAGGCTCCTGTTTCGTTCGATGACAAACTGCAAGAAGTATCACACGCGCGACACCTGGTCCAGCGGCACGCCCCCCACCGGACCTTGTGCCGGTCTCCGCCTTTCCTGTAGAGTGAGCAGCCACTCAAAACCGGCGCCGGATCGACACAGGCCATTCGGTTTCTCGTGATTCGCGGGTGCCGGCAGGTGCAATCTGGCGCCCGGACCGTCGGTTTTCCTGCGCCCGTTGGGGACCATCCGTACATGTGTAGACCTGTCGCGCTCATTCGGTCCACGGGCCGCGCCCGCTGGAGACTCACGCTGCTTGGATGCCTGCCGGCGCTGCTCGTCGCCGGAGGCGCCGGCGCACAGCCCGCGCCGTCGAACGGCCCGTGGCAAGCCTACGGGACCGCGAACGGCGAATGGCGGAGCTATGCCGGCGACATCGCGGGTACGAAGTACTCGCCGCTGGCCCGCATCGACGCCGGCAACTTCAACCGGCTCGAGATTGCCTGGGAGTGGACGTCGGTCGACACCGCGCTCAGCCGCTCGACCCCGGGCGGCGGCGAATGGCGGGCGCCGCTCGGCGCCATCGTCGAGTCGCTCGTGGCGGACACGCCGAACCTGTATCGCGACGGCCAGTCGCCGAACCCGTCGCGCATGCAGGCGACGCCCTTGATGGTGGGCGGCGTCCTGTACTTCAACACCCCCCTCTCGCAGGGGGTCGCGGTCGACGCAGCGACCGGCGAGACCCTCTGGGTGTTCAACCCGAAGAGCTACGAGGAAGGCACGCCCTCGATGAGCGGCCCCTGGACGCAGCGCGGCGTCGCCTACTGGACCGACGGGGAGGACGACGAGCGGATCTTCTGGGGCACCGGCAACGGCCATCTTGTCTGCGTGGGGGCTCGAACCGGGCGGCCCTGTCCCGACTTCGGACCGGACGGCAGCGGCATGGTGGACGCGACGGCCGGCATTCCGAGGGTCGACCGCGGCGCGCGCGACTATCTCAACGCCATGCTCTACTCGATCAACTCGCCGCCGATCGTGGTGCGCGACCGCGTGATCCACGGCTCGCATATCGCCGACGTACGGGTCACGAAGGAAGCCCCGCCGGGGTGGGTGCGGGCCTGGAACGTGCGGACCGGCGCGCACGAGTGGGACTTCCACACCGTCCCGAACAGCCCCGACGAGTATGGCGCCGACACGTGGCTGAACGAGTCGTGGCGCTACTCGGGCAACGCCAACGTCTGGTCGATGCTGGCGGGCGACAACGAGCTGGGCTACGTGTATCTGCCGACCGGCACCACGACCAACGACTACTACGGCGCCGACCGCCACGGCGACAACCTGTTCTCGGAATCGATCATCGCGGTCGACATCGAGACCGGGCAGCGGGTCTGGCACTTCCAGGCGGTCCACCACGGGCTGTGGGACTACGACTTCCCGACGCACCCCAACCTGATCGACGTCACGGTCGACGGCCGCGGCATCAAGGCCTTGGCGCAGGTGAGCAAGCAGGGGTTCATCTACGCCTTCGACCGCGTGACGGGCGAGCCGATCTGGCCGATCGAGGAACGGCCGGTCCCGCAGTACACGAACATGCCGGACGAGGCGCCGGCGCGGACGCAGCCGTTTCCCACGAGACCGCCGCCGTTCGAATACCAGGGGGTCACGATTGACGACCTGGTCGACTTCACGCCGGAGATCCGGGCGATGGCGGTGGAGGCGGTGCAGGACTTCCAGCTAGGTCCACTGTTCACGCCGCCGCTGCGCACCATCGACGGCGGCGTCCAGGGCGTCATCCAGCGTCCGGCGATCGACGGCGGCGCCAACTGGGGCGGGGCCGGCGTCGACCCCGAGACCGGGCTGCTCTACGTGCCGTCGCACAATCGGTTCTCGGTGTTGCATTTCTACACGCCGGACCCGGCCATCGGCGGCACCATGCGCTACACCCAGGGTCCGTTCGGCGGCGGCCGGCAGCCGGCGATGCCCCGGGGGCTGCCGCTGTTCAAGCCGCCCTACTCGCGCATGACGGCGGTCGACCTGAACGTCGGGGACACCGCCTGGATGCAGCCCAACGGCGACGGCGACCGCTTCCGCAACCACCCGCTGTTGCGCGATCTCGAGCTGCCGCCGCTGGGCGGCGACGGCCGCGGCGGACCGCTGGTCACGAAGACGCTGCTCATCAGCGCCCTCACCGCCGGCGGCAACGGGGGCGGGCCGCGGCTCATCGCGCGCGACAAGGCCAGCGGCCGGATCGTCGGCTCGGTCGACCTCCCGACGGGCGCCGTCGGCAGCCCGATGACCTATCTGGTCGGCGACCGGCAGTACATCGCCCTGACCATCGGCGGCGGGCCGCGGCTGGTCGCATTCGCGCTGCCCGAGGACGGACGCTGATTCCGTGGCTCCGCCGGAGCCGGGAGCGGCACAGAACCGGAAGAAACAGGAGAGGATCATGAAACGACATATCAGTGCGGGCATGCTCACCGTGGCGGTCGTCATCGCCGCGGGCATGGCCCTCGGTGAAGCTGCCATCCGGATCACGGGGTATCACAACATCCACATCGCCGCACCGGACCCCGAGGCGGCGGTCGCCTGGTACGTCGAGCACCTCGGCGCGGTCAGGACCAACAGCGGCGCCCCGCACGTCATGATCGGGGAGACCCTGATCGCCTTTCAGGAAACCGACGAGGTCCGGCCCAGCGCCGGCAGCGCGCTCGATCACTTCGGGGTGTCGGTGCCCGATCTGGACGCGGCGATGCGGGCGCTCGAGGGGTCCGGGGCCACCGTCACCTCACCGATCCGGGATGTGCCCGGGTTGTTCAAGCTGGCCTTCATCGAGGATCCCTTCGGGGCCAGGATCGAGTTGGTGGAGGACGCCGAATGGCCCGGGTTCCACCATGTCCACCTGCGAGTGCAGGACCCGACGGCAACACTCGCCTGGTACGAGACGATGCTCGGGGGGACGCGCGACCAGTTGAAGGGACGTATCGAGGGGCTGCGTTACGGCGGCGTCTGGCTGCTGGCGGCCGACAGCGGGGGCGAGACCCTGGCCCCGAGCGCGGAGCGCGCGATTCGCAACGTCGCCTGGGGCATCGCGGACATGGATGAAGCGGTTGCCGCGTTCAATGCGGCAGGGGCGAAGACTCTCGTTGAACCGTTCGTGGTCAATGACGTGGTCCGCGTGGCGTTCTTCGAAGATCCCAATGGCGTGAGCGTCGAACTGCTGCAACTGCCCTGACTCGCGGGACTCCAGGAGAATCAGGGTGAGACCAGTGTACTCGGCGGGGATCGGCGGTATTGCGCTGCTGTTGTCGGCGACCGTGACGCCCGCGGCCGAGCTGAAGCCCGAGACGGTGCAGGCGTTCGACCGTTATGTGCAGGTGACCGAGGCGCGCATGAGCGCCGAGCTGACCGGCGACGCCCGGTTCCTGTGGATCGACCGTCTGGCGGAGGACGAACGCGCCGAGGTGCTCGCGCGGCTCCGGGCCGGCGAGGTCGTCGTCGAGCGGCTCGAGACGCGTGACGCCGGAGACCGCATCGAGATCCCGTCCGGCATGGTGCACCACTGGGTCGGCACCATCCTCATTCCCGGCGTCACGCTCGATCAGACCATTGCCCTGGTGCAGGACTACGACCGCTACCCGGCGATCTACGCGCCCGACGTGCAGGCCGCCGAGATCCGTGCGCGCGACGGCCACCAATTCCAGGTGTATCTCCGGCTGTTCACAAAGAAGGTCCTGACCTGGGTGGCCGATACGGAACACGACGTGGAGTTCGTCGCGGTCGACGACACGCGCATGCACGTGCCGAGCCGCAGCACCCGGATCCTGGAGATCGAGCACCCGGATACGCCGCAGGCACGCCGGAAACCCGAAGGGAACGACCGCGGCTTCGCCTGGCGGCTCAACAACTACTGCTCGTTCGAGGAACGCGCCGAGGGCACCGTGATGCAGTGTGAATCGATCACCCTCACGCGCGGCATCCCGTTCCTGTTCGGCGTCATCGTGCGGCCGTTCGTGACGAGCGTGCACCGGGAAAAGCTGACGGTCACCCTGCAGGCCGCGCGCACTCATCTCACCGCGGCCTCATAGCGCCTGATCGACGGTATATGATGTCGCGGCAGTCCACCCTGCCGGCCCCGCGGCGCGGTCACGCGCGCGGCCGGCGCCCGACGGTGGCGGAACACAAACGATGCTCACAGGTGAAGACCGGCTGATCGTGGCGCTTGACGTCTCGACGCACGATGAAGCGGTCTCGCTTGTCGACCGCCTTCCTCAGGTGTCGTTCTTCAAGATCGGTCTGCGACTGTTTCTGGCGGGTGATCTGTTCGGTTTGCTGTCCCGGTTGCAGGCCCGCCGGCGGGAGACCGGCGGCGTGTTCGTCGACCTCAAGCTGGCGGGCGATATCGGCAACACGATCAGGGACCTCGTGGTCGAATCGCACCGGCTCGGCATCCGGTTCATGACGTTCGTCGAATCGGTGCCGGAGGCGATTACGCGCCAGACGCTCGGCACCGTGCGCGAGGCACGCCGTGACGACATGCCGCTGGCCCTCATGGTGCCCTATCTCTCCAGCCTCGGATCGCAGCAGTTGCAGGAGTCGGGGCACGGGGCCTCGGTGGAGGCCTTCATTCTCGAGCGCGGCGGCCGGTGGCTGGCGGCCGGCTGTGACGGGCTGATCGTGTCGGGCGAGGCGATCGGCGCCTGTCGCGAGCATTTTCCCGACGCGCTGCTGGTGAGCCCCGGCATCCGGCCGGCCGGCGCCGCGCTGGACGATCACGCCCGCAGCACGACCCCCGGCCGCGCCATTCGCCTCGGCGCGGACTACCTCGTCGTCGGTCGGCCGATCACGGCGGCGGCGACCCCGGCAGACGCGGCGCAACGCATCATCGACGAGATGGACGAGGCGCTGGCGGCGGGTTCGGCCTAGTTCGCCAGGCGGCCAGCCCGCCAGCGCCGGCGCATGCCGGCGGGCGGTGTCCGCCCGCCGGGCGCCGTCAGCGAGCGCCCTGGCCGTCGCGCTGGAAGGCGGCGCGCGTGGTCGCCGGCTCGATGATGAGAAACGCGAGGCAACTGATGATGCCGACGCCGGCGATCACGCTCGCCCAGGCCGCGTGATCGCTGCTGATCAGCGCCGCCGCCACCAGCAGCAGGATGACGAACAGCCAGTCCGCCGCGCGGATCCAGACCGCCACCTGTGTCTGCTGGGTGCCTATCTGCGCGGGGTTGAACCGTTGCGTGAACGAGAGGTGGAACCGTAGCGTGCCTGCGACCAGCACCGCGCCCAGCGCTGCAAAGAACACCGCCGTGCCCCAGGGCGCCGCCGCCCACTGGCGCACGTTCCAGAGGGGATACAGCATCGCGTAGTAGACGAGTCCGGCGGCGCGCTGATGGAACTGCCACCACCACAGCGGGCCCTGATCGGGCTTGTGTGCCGTCCGGGCGCGGTCGCGCCCCCTCCCGACGGGCGCTGGCCGCACGCTGCGTTCCGCGTGGTCCCGCCGGGCCGCCTCGAGCTCGTCGAGCAACTCGCGTGTCGCTTCATAGCGCCGGTCTGCATCCTTTTGCAGGCAGCGGAGGATGATCCGCTCCAAGTCGGGCGAGCAGGCGGGGGCGAGCTCGGTGAGATCGGGCGGGTCAGCCTCGAGCACACGCGCCACCGTCGACGCCTGTCCGCCGCCGCTGAACGGATGGAGCCCCGATGTCAGCTCGAACAGAAGCACGCCGAACGCGAACATGTCCGAGCGGAAATCCACCTCTTGTCCGCGTATCTGCTCGGGGGACATGTAGCCCGGGGTACCCACGGCGGACCCCGGTTCGGTCAGCCGCGTGGCGGAGGCCGCGGCGCCGATCTCGACGTCGCTGAAGCGGGCCAGACCGAAGTCCAGAATCTTGATGCCGGCATCCTCGGTGCGAATCACGTTTTCCGGTTTCAGGTCACGATGGATGACGTGGCGCTCGTGGGCGGCGGTCAGCGCGCGGGCAATCTCGACCGCCGTGTTGAGCACGGCCGAGGCCGTCAACGGTCCGTCGGTCAGCTCCTGCCGCAACGTCACGCCGCGCACGTACTCGCTGACCAGATAGAGGGTGTCGTCGAACTCCTCGAGCGCATGGACCGTGGCGATGCCGGGATGCGTCAGGCTGGCGAGCGCCCGCGCTTCGCGGCGCAGGCGCCGCCGCCGCTGCTCGTCGCGCGTGAACCGCGCGGGCAGCGCCTTGATCGCCACGAAGCGGCCGAGCCGGGTGTCTCTGGCGAGATGGACCACCCCCATGCCGCCTTCACCCAGCTTGCGTGTGACCTGATACTGACCGAACTGACGACCGACCAGCACTGCCTGTGCGCCGGCGTCATCCGGCTCGGCCGCACTCCGGTCCGCGGGGGTCAGGACCACCGGGGCCGAGTTGTCGTCGTGGTGTGCGAGCAGCGACTCGACCTCGGCGCGCAACGCAGGATCGCCGCGACAGGCGTCGTCGAGGAACCGCGCCCGCTCATCGGCGCCGCACTCTAGCGCGTCATGAAACAGATCGCCGATCCGCCGCCAGCGCTCAGGATCCACCGCCTCGTCCTGATCCCATCTCCCGCTTGAGCCAGGCCTTGGCCAGGGTCCAGCCGCGCTTGACCGTCGCGGGCGATACCCCGACCGCCGCGGCCGTTTCCTCGACCGTCAAGCCTCCGAAGAAACGCAGTTCGACGATGCGCGCCTGGCGGGCGTCGAGTTGCGCGAGCGCGGACAGCGCCCCGTCGAGCGCGACCAGATCGACCGCGACGCCGGGGTCGGCAACGAGTCCTTCGTCCAGCGTGACGCGCACCTGCGCGCCGCCCCGTTTCGAGGCGCCGCGCGCGCGCGCCCGTTCCACCAGCACGCGCCGCATCCCGATCGCCGCGATGGCGAGGAAGTGCGTGCGGCCCTGCCAGTCCTGGCGCTTGTCCCGAGCCAGCTTCAGATAGGCCTCGTGCACGAGATCCGTGGCCTGGACGCTCTGCGCGCGCTCCTGCCGGACATACCGGCGGGCCAACCGGCGCAGCTCCTCGTAGACGACCGGCATGAGCTCGGCCGCGGCCATGCGGTCACCGGACTCCAGGCGGTCGACGAGGTGATCGACGGTGGCCGGTGCGACCGGCGCGGTGGGAGAATTCGTCTGCATGAGAGCCGCCCGAATGACCGAGCCCAAGACCTTTCGCGACAGTGTACACCGCGTGCGCACCCTCGTGGGTGTGGTGGACGCAGGCAGCAGAGCGCGCGATCGTGCGGGGCGGCCCGCCGTGCGGAATGCGGGCGCACGGAACCCGGTGGCGAAGAAGAGACCGCTGGCCAGCGCGGCGTCTCAGAGCGCCTCGTCGTTGCCGGCGCCGAAGGCGGGCAGGGCGCCGTAGCAGACCCGGCGGCTCTCGTGGACCGTGGAGAAACCGAGGCGCTCGAGTTGACGGCCTGGCCGGCGGTCCTTCATCACCACGCGGCGCCGGGCGACGCGGCGGGCGGCATGCAGGTCGGCAGGGGACGGACCGCCCGGGCGGGCGAGACGGCGGACCAGATCCAGGCCCTGAGCGGCGGCGATGGTCTCGTTGAACATGGGGTCGAAGTACACGACATCCCAGGCGTTGTCAGCCTCCCGGCGCAGGTAGTCGGCGAAATCGGCACGGCACACCTCCACCCGGCGCATGGCCGGGGCGATCTCTGGCAGTGTGTCGAGCGCATTGGCGGCGATACCGCGCGCGACCAGCAGCGCCAGCAGCGGCGAGGCCTCGAGGGCGCGGACGCGGCCAGCGGGTCCGGCCACGTACGACGCGACGATGGCGTCCGCAGCGAGCCCGCAGGTGCAGTCGAGGACGCGTGCCCCCGGCGATATCCCCAGGGCGGTCACCAGGGCGTCCGGGTTGCCCTGCTGCACGGCCAGCACCCGCAGTCTGGCCATGCCGGGGTGGTAGCGGAAACGTCGTCCGGCGATCCAGACGGTCAGGTGGGCGCGTTCGACGACGATCAGACCGTGGCGGCCGGCGCGGGCAGCGGTGTGGGCGAGCGCGCCGTGGCCCCGTGGCACGAAGGCGCAGCCGATGTCGGCCGCGAGACCGCGTGCGGTCTCGCACTCCGCGGACCGGGGACGCGCGGCGGTGGTGACGGCGAACGCGAGATCGGGGAACGGCGCACTCGAGTCAGCCGGCCTACCGTCGCCGGCCACCCCGTCACCGGGGCCGCGCACGGCACAGGCGGAGTCCGTCATGGCAACGCGAACACGAAGAGCGTGTTGCTCCCGCTCGGGGTGGTCAGTTCCGGGGTGAGGTTCAGGAACGAGGTGCCCTGGGTCAGCCCGCCGGCGCCGATGGCAACGTACTGCCGGCCGCCGACGCTGTAGGTCATCGGCCGGCCACTGACCGGACCGTTCAGGATCGTTTCCCACAGCACCGCTCCCTGCTGCGCGTCGAACGCCCGGAACCGGCGCACGACGTCACCGGAGAAGAGCAGGTTGCCGCCCGTGGTCAGCACCGACCCGTAGATGGGCGCGCGCTGCTCGTAGCGCCACAGCGTCTCGCCGGTCGAGGCCGAGACCGCATCGAGACGCCCCACGTTCGCGGTGTCCGGGTCGACCCCTGGGACGTGACGGACGTTGACGCGGACGTCATAGCCATCGCTCGGGCCAGCTTCTTCGACCGACATGGCGATGTCCATGCAGGCGTTGTTCAGCGGCATGTACAACGCGCCGGTGTCCGGGCTGTACGCGCCGGACGGCTGGTTCTTGCCACCCAGCAGGTGCGGGCACGCGAACGCCATGTTCTCGACCGACTGCGGCGTGGTCGACTCGTCGATGACCGGACGACCGGTCTGCAGGTTCAGTCCCGTCATGATGTTCTGGTACACCGTCGGCCGCGCCCACAGGAACTGTCCGGTGGCGGCGTCCAGGGTCCAGATGAGACCGGTCTTGCCGGGGATGCCGGTGATGACCTTGCGCCGCTCGCCCGGTCGCACCGAGGGGCTGATCCAGGGCACCTCCTGGGGGTTCGGTGAGATTTCGGTGTCCACGATCATGCGTTCGAACACGTGGTCCAGGTCCCAGTTGTCGCGCGGCAGGTGCTGGAAATACCACTCCATCTCCCCGGTGTCGGGGTCGAGCGCCAGCGTGGAGTTCGTGTAGAGCAGGTCGGCCTTGCCCGCGCCCCGCAGTGATTCCGGCAGCGGCGCCGGCGGACCGGTGCCCCAGTAGACGAGATCGAGCAGCGGGTCGTAGCTGCCCACCATCCAGGCCGAGGCGTGACGGCGCGCCGCGCGCGGCAGACCGCCCCAGGTGTCGCCGCCCGGCTGGTCCGGCGTGGCCGCCGTATTGACGCGCCAGATTTCCTGCCCGCTGTCGACATCGTGCGCGGTGATGAAACAGCCGCCCGGACGCGGGCTCGATGGATTGCAGCGGGATCCGGTAATGAGCTTGCCCTTGACAATCGTCGGTCCGGCCGTCTGAGCGACGCGCTCACGGTAGTCGGCCCGCTGGGTCTCCCACACGAGTTCGCCGCTACGCGCCTCGAGCGCGACTAGAAACGCGTCGTTGGTCGCCAGAAAGATCTTGTCGTCGTAGATCGAGACGTTGCGATACCGATACCGCGTGCCGGTCACGTTCGCGATGTTGTCCGGCAGGTTCCGACGGTATTGCCAGAGGAGATCACCGGTGCGCGCGTCGAGCGCCTGCACGATGTCCTCGACGTTGGCGAGATACATCACGCCGTTGTAGACGGTCGGTTCGACCTCCTGGTAGCCCTCCTGCATCGCACGCGACCAGACGAGACGGAGCTCGCCGACGTTGCCGGCGTCGATCTGGTCGAGCGGGCTGTATCCCCAGAGGTTGTAGCCGTTGCGGAAGCTGATCCAGTTCTCGGGCGTCGGCTGGCGCAGCATCTCGTCGGTGACCGGGACGAAGTCCTGCAAGAGTGCAGGCGTGGGAGGCTGAGATTGCGCGGCGGGGTGGCGGGCGGCGGTGCCCACCGAGAGCGCGATGAGTCCCGTGGCGACGACGACGGCGGCCGGCATGCGCCTGGTCATGAGAGCCTGCCTTTCGAGTTGCGGCGATCGCGGCGTGAATGCGCCAGGAGCCCGTGGCCAAACCGCGCGAATGCCGCGGGGCTTTAACCACGGGCTACCAGGTCCACGTTCATGGGGTGGTGCGATCCAGGCTGATTCTACTGCCAGCCGTCGTTCGAAGATCGTGAAACTGCCTCGTCATCGCAATCATTACCGAGACGCGGCGGGAGCGTGCGCCGCTGGATCGCGCGTTGACGCCTGGAGATCTCGCGAACCGCGTTATGATGCAGCGACTGGACCACCGAGCCCCGCATCACAGGAGCTGCCATGAGTCGCCACAAGGTTTCGCGTCGCCGTTTCATTGCCGGGATGTCCGCGTCAGCCGCCTCGCTGATGGTCGTGCCGCGTCATGTGCTCGGGAGAGGGATGCAGGCCCCCAGCGACACTCTCAACGTTGCCGGGATCGGCGTCGGCGGACGAGGGCGCGCCGACGTGCGGGGCTGCGCCAGCCAGAACATCGTGGCGCTGTGCGATGTCGATCCGGGCCACGCTGCCCGCACCTTCGGCGAGTTTCCCGCGGCGCGCACCTATGCCGACTATCGCGTGATGCTCGACCGCGAGACTGACCTGGACGCGGTGATCATCGCCACGCCCGACCACACGCACGCGGTCATCGCGGCGGAGGCGATGCGGCGCGGCAAGCACGTCTTTTGCGAGAAGCCGCTGACCAGAACGGTCGCCGAGGCCCGCGCCCTCGGCAAGATGGCCCGCGAGCAGAACGTGGCGACCCAGATGGGGAACCAGGGGCACGCCCAGGAAGGCACGCGGCAGATCCGCGAGTGGATCGAAGCGGGCGCCATCGGCACGGTGCGCGAAGTGCATTACTGGACCAACCGGCCCATCTGGCCGCAGGCGATCGTCCGTCCGACCGAGGCCCACCATCCGCCGCCCGGCATGGCGTGGGACCTCTTTCTGGGCCCGGCCCCGGCGCGGCCCTATCACCCGGCGTATCACCCGTTCCGGTGGCGGGGGTGGTGGGACTACGGCACGGGCGCGCTGGGCGATATCGCGTGTCACGCGATGGATGCCGCGTTCTGGGCGCTCGATCTCGACCAGCCGACGCGCGTCGAGGCAGAGACGACGCCGTTGTTCGCCGAGACCGCCCCGGCGGTGTCGCGCATTACGTACGAGTTTCCCGCCAAGGGCAGCCGGCCTGCCATCAGGTTCGTCTGGCGGGACGGCAACCTGTCGCTGCCCCGTCCGCCGCAGCTCGCCGAGGGCGAACAGTTGCCCGGCGGGGACAGCGGGCAACTCTTCGTGGGCGACGACGGCGTGTTGGCCGCCAACATCTACGGCCGGGATCCGCAGGTGTTTCCGACCGCCCGTCACGAGGACCTGCTCGCCAGTCCGCCGCCGCGCACGTATCCGCGCTCGCCCGGCGTGTATCTCGAGTGGATCGAGGCCTGCAAGGGCAACGGCGTGCCGGGGTCGAACTTCCCGGATCATTCCGGTCCGCTCACCGAGATCTGCCTGCTGGGGAACCTGGCCGTGCGCACCGGCAAGCCGATCGAATGGGATGCCGCGGGGATGCGCGCCACCAACGTGCCGGAAGCGAACAAGTTCCTCGACGAGCCGTATCGCGAGGGGTGGACGCTGTGAATGGACGTACGATGCGCGCGGCCATGCGGAGTGGGGGATCCCGGGGGAGGTGGTGCACACGGCGGGCGCTCGGCGCCGGCGCCGTCCTGTCCGCCCTGGCGCTCGCACAGTGCGGCGGCGGCATGACAGACGAGATGACCGCGCCGGCGTCCGGAACGGATGCGGCCCCGGTCAGCGGCGACTGGCCGATGTATCGCTACGACCTGGCGGGCACCGGCGCCTCGCCGCTGGGTGCGATCACCGCCGCCAACGTGTCCACCCTGTCACAGGCCTGGACCTATTCGCTCAACGCGCAGGCGGACGGGGCGCGCGGGCCAAACTCGCAGGCCACGCCGATCGTCGTTGACGGCGTCATGTACGTGCCGGCGGCCGACCGCGTGGTCGCGCTCGACCCGGCGACGGGGACCGAGATCTGGCGTCATCAGATCGAGGGCCCGCGTCCCTCGCGGCGCGGGGTGGCGTACTGGGCCGGCGGCGACGGACTGGCGCCGCGTATCATCTTCACGACCGGGCTGCACCTGCGCGCGCTCGATGCCGCCAGCGGCGAGCCGGTCGCCGACTTCGGCGACGGCGGCGCGGTCGACATGGTGGTGCCGTACAACTCGGTCCCCCTCGTGTACGGCAATATCGTCGTCGTCGGCGCGAACACGCCGGCCGGCACGATCGGCGGTGTCGGCAACGCCCGTGCGTTCGATGCGGTGACCGGCGCCAAGGTCTGGGAGTTCGACTCGGTGGCGCAACCGGGCGACCCCGGTCACGATACCTGGGAGGGGGACAGTTGGCGCGATCGGCTGGGCGCCAACGCGTGGCCGTTCTACTTCTCGCTCGACGAGGATCGCGGGCTGGTGTATCTGCCGCTGGCCTCGCCGATTCCCGGTGACTACGGCGGCGACCGGCCCGGCGACAACCAGTATGGCAACGCCGTGGTCGCGGTGGACGTCGAGACCGGCGAGTACCGCTGGCACTTCCAGACCATTCATCACGATCTGTGGGACGCCGACCCGCCGGCGCCGCCGGCGCTGTTCGACATCCCCCGCGACGGCGGCGCGATTCCGGCGCTCGGGGTGACCACCAAGTCCGGCTATCTCTACATTCTGAACCGGGAGACGGGCGAGCCGATCTACGGCGTCGAGGAGCAGCCGGTGGCGTCCAGCGACGTGCCGGGCGAAGCGACCTCGCCGACGCAGCCGATTCCGGTCAAACCGGTGGGGTTGTCGAAGCTCACCTATGCGCCGGGCGACCTGGTGACGGCGGACGATACGTCGGCAGACCATGCCGCCGCGTGCGGCGAACTGGTCGACAGTCTGGGCGAGCTGTACAACGCCGGTCCGTTCACGCCCTGGGTGTATCGCGCCGAGGGGGCGCCGTTGCGGACCACCATCTCGTTTCCGGGCGGCGTGGGCGGCGCAAACTGGGGCGGCGTGGCGGTCGACCCGGGCAGCGGCTATCTGATCGTGGTCACTCAGGACATGGCGGCGCTCGGGTTCGTCGAATCGGCGCCCGCCGATCACCCCGTGCCCTACCGCAAGGGGGCGCAGCGGCCCGCGAGCTTCGTCGTCCGGATTGGTAACGCCACGCTGCCGTGCCACCGGCCGCCCTGGGGACGGCTGACCGCGGTCGACGCCGCCACGGGTGACATCGCCTGGCAGGAGACGCTGGGCGTGACCGACCAGTTGCCGGAGGGCCGCCAGGCCACCGGCCGTCCGATTCGAGCCGGCGCCATCACGACCGCGAGTGGTGTGCTGTTCGTGGCGGGCACGGACGACAGCCGGCTGCGCGCGTTCGACGCGGCGACCGGCGCGAAACTGTGGGCGGCGCGTCTGAACGCCCCGGGCAATGCGAACCCGATCACCTATCAGGACGCCGCTGGCCGGCAGTTCGTCGCCATCGCGGCGACCGACACGCTGGTGACGTTCGCGCTGCCTTGACACCCAACGGGGTCACCGGCGGTCGCCAAGCGTGGCGGCCGCCGGCAGCGCCCCTTCGTGTGAATCCCTCCGCCTACCCGAGCGCTTCGAGCTCCGCCGTCACCTCGTGCGGCAGCCGGAGCTCGTTGGTGACCGAGAAGGCGTTGAATTGTCCCGCGAGCATCCGCGCCAAGTGCCGGTCGGTCTCGCTGTCGACGACGCCGGTGAGCGTCACATGCCCACGATTCACCACAATGTGGATCGACGGATTCGCGCGCGCGGCGTAACGCCAGAAGTTGGGATTCCCGTAGATCGCGCGGGCAATGCCGTACCGCAACTGGTCATCGAACCGCGACGCCGGGAGCAGGGCGATCTCGTTGGTCACCGTCGTTACGCCTTCGAGCGCGTCGACGCGCTTTGCAATGGCCTTCGTCTTGTGTCCCCCGGTAACGTGGCCGGTGAGCACGACGTGTCCCTCGTCGGCGATCTCGACGTTGACGTTGTCGAAGACCGTGAAGAACGAGTACCGGAGCACTTGTTCCTGAACTCGCTGGAACAGATCGTACTTCGGCCCGTCGGCGGCCGCCGGCGATACCGACAGTGCCGCCAAAGCGAGTGCCATCAGTGGCAGAGCGATTCGGCGCGTGTTCAATGAAGTGTTCATCGTGCAATGTCCTTTCTGCGCGTGTGTCTCGCCGAACCCATCGGCTGCACGCGCTGCCTCACTAACTGGCAAGACTCGTGCCAGACACTCGGAGGCCAGGAAACAGCGGTGTTCCCGGCGGCCGCACGCGAATTTTTGCGCCGGAGAGGCAAGAAATGTCCACCGGGGAGGACAGTCCGGAAGACGCGGCCCAGTCAACGTCCCGCTCGCCGCGGCTCGCCGATGCGCTTGACGCGGCTGTGGCTGCCGCATCCGGTTGGTCGACGGATATCTCCGACGACGATGTTCTCCGCGAGTGCCGCCGCTGAACCGCGGCTGAGGGTGAGCGGCTCTGATGCGGGGCGGTCCGTGGAGAATTAGGCGACTCACGCTGCCGTAGCAGCCACTCATGATCCGCAAGCATCCGGAGCCATGCAGGATTGGATACAAGTTGCTGAATAGACAGCGATTCCTTGCCACGCTGCGGATCCCGGCGCGCCCACGGAGGCCCCGTGAAATGCGCTCCATTCCGTGTTGGACTCCGGATAGGCGGCGGACAGATCGGCCATGATCGCGCCGAGACTCGCGGCCGCCCGCGCCGTCGGGACGTCCTCGCGCAGCCGCCCCTTGACGAACATCCAGCGCTCCCCGCGGGGCGCTCGAGGAGGGTCTCGCCGGGTGAGTCCACGGACGTGGTGATGCCGGCCGGGGCCCTCACCACGCCCGTGGCACGGTCGAACGGACTCACCGTTTGTCGTAGTATGTTGTTGCCGTGATTCGTTCCTGGCGAAACGCGGCGAGCCGCAAGGTCTGGGAAGGCGAATCGCCGAATCGGTTTCGCGGCCTCGACCGCGAGGCCGCCGTCGACCTTCTGCTTGCGCTGAACGTCGCGGAGAGTCTGCAGGATCTCAGCCCGCTCATGAGCGTGGGACTGCACAAGCTCAAGGGTGCGCGCCGGCGGCAATGGGCCATGACCGTGAACGGCCCCTGGCGAATCTGCTTCGAGTTCCGGGACGGCGACGCCCACGACGTCGAGATCGTCGACTATCACAGGTGATGACCGCATGTTCCCGATTGCCCACCCCGGCCGGCTCCTGCGAAGAGAGATCGAGGCTCGGAATCTGAGCGCCAATCGGCTGGCGCTCGACATCGGTGTTCCGTCGGGCCGCATCACGGATATCCTCAACGGCCGCCGATCGATCACCGCGGACACCGCGGTCCGTCTGGGTCTCTACTTCGGCAACCGCCCGCAGTTCTGGCTCGGTCTCCAGAGTCAGTACGACATCGCACGGATAGAGCGGCAACGCGGCAGCGCAATCGACCAGCAGGTGCGGCGCTCGACATTGCCGGCGTGAGGCTCCGAGCCGCCCGGGCTCTCGTTCACTCCACGCGAAGGGTCTGCGTCAGGTCGAGCCTCATGATGCGGCGCGCAGGTCCGACATGGGCGGCCGCGGCAACTGCGACGGTCAGGAGGAGAGCGCCGGCCCATACCACCGGGTCGGCCAGCGGGATGCGGCCGGAGGTCATTTGCGCCACGACACCCGTCGCCACGAACGCCAGGACGGTGCCGCTGCCCACGCCGAAGGCGACCACCCAGCCGCCGGTCGCCAGCACGAGGCGGAGCAGGGCGCCGGAACGGGCGCCCAGCGCCGCCCGGATCGCGAACTCGCGCCTTCGCCGCATGACGAGATAGGCGACCACGCCGTAGAGGCCGATGGCGCCCAGCGCCAGAGCCACGACGCCCGAGGCGATGGCCACGGATGCCGCGGCCCGAGTCGGACGCAGCCTGACGGCGGCCGTCTCCCGGAGCGTGACGCCCTGGCGAGGGAAGAAGACGTCCGGCTCCATCCGGCGAAGCTCGCGGCGGATGTCGGCGGACAGTGCCGCCGCGTCGCCCCCGGTCCGGGCGAGCAGCACCCCGCGCACGAGCAGGCCCTGCGACGCCGCGAGGTGCAGGTAGGGTGCGGCGTCCTCCCCTGGGGAATTCACATCGTAGTCGGCCGAAACGCCGACGACCTGGTACTCCCGTCCGTCCCACTCCGACAGCCGGAACCGCCGCCCGACCGCCGTCCCTGCCGGCCAGAAGCGCAGGGCCATGGCTTCGCTGACGACGGCCACGTGCGGTGACTCCCGCGTGTCGGCGGTGGTGAAGCTCCGCCCTCGCAGCAGCGGGACGCCCAGCGTGTCGAAGTAGTCCGCCGACACGTCGACCGTGTCCACCGACGTACCGCGGTCGTCCGGCCCATGCACACCTCGAACGAGGACGTTCTGCGTGTTGGACAAGACGTCGAGGGGAACGCTCGACGCCAGCGACGCCGCCTCGACGCCCGGCATCGACCGCACGCGTTCGAGCGCGTCACGCAGGAAGGGCTCCACGCGGTCTCGCTGGTAGCCAATCACGTCCAGGCCGAGGCGGACGGTCGCAACGCGGTCCGCATCGAACCCGGGCGAGACGCCGACCGCCCCCACTGCTTCCCGGGCC
This sequence comes from Vicinamibacterales bacterium, assembly GCA_965220695.1. Classification (GTDB taxonomy): domain Bacteria; phylum Acidobacteriota; class Vicinamibacteria; order Vicinamibacterales; family UBA8438; genus UBA9620. Next base: position 5,289,073 of record OZ244838.1, read on the forward strand.
AGGAGACCCGCGAGCACCAGCAACGGCACCGTGGCCGCCAACTGCGCCGCCACCAGCGCATCGCGCAGGACCCAGCAGCGACCGCCGACCCGCGCGACCGCGACGGCGCCGTTCAGGTCGCGCACGAGATTCGGCCGCGTGGCGCCGAGGGCCGGCACGAGACCCGCCAGCACGCCCACGCCGGCCGCCAATGCCGCCGTGAACACGAACGCGCGCGCACCGGGCACGAAGTCGAAGGTGAGCGGAATCGTGTCCAGGAGAGGCGGCGCCGCGGAGAGCGCGCGCAACAGGCTCCAGGCCAGGGCCAGCCCCGCCCCGGCGCCGAGGGACGACAGCACGAGGCTCTCGGTCAACAACTGCCGCACGAGACGGCCCCGCCCGGCCCCGACCGCGAGCCGCACCCCGATTTCCCGCCGCCGCGCCGCCGCACGAGCCAGCAGCATGCCCATGACGTTTGCGCACGCCAGCAGCAGAACGACCCCGACCACCAGCATCAGGCCGGCTGATACGACGTCCACCGCTCTTGCCCACTGCGGCGGCAGGCGCTCGTCGTCCGTCAGCGTCAGAGATACCTGCCGATCTTCGTTGGAGTCGGGCCAGGCGGCGGCCAAGTTGGCCATGATCACGTCGAGGTTCGCGACCGCCTGAGCCAGAGTGACGCCATCGCGGAGCCTCCCTTTGACGAACAGCCTGCGATCTCCGCGGCGTTCGAGCCAGGTCTCTCCCGGGGAGTCCACGGATGTCACGATGCCCGTCGTCGTCACGTCGCCGACCCACGTCATCGGAGTCCACAGGTCCGCGTCGAATATGGGCACCATGCCGGCGAACCCGTGCGGCGCGACCCCCACCACGAGATACGGCTGAGACTGGATGCGGAGGCTCCGGCCCAGGACCCCCGGATCCCGTCCGAAGGCTCGTTCCCAGAGCCGGTCGGAGATCACGGCCACGCGGGCTGCGCCCGGTCGATCGTCCTCCGGCGCCAGCAGCCGGCCCAGCACCGGCCGAACGCCGAGAAGCTGAAAGTAGTTCCCCGTCACCGTCTCGCCCATCACGAGGTCGACGTCCTCGTCCACCCGCACCGCCGCGACCATCGAAGAGTGCGCCGCCATGCCCGTGAACACGTCGTTCTCCGCGCGCAGGTCGAGGTAATCCGGATACGAGGTCGTCGAGTACCGCTCGACACCGGGGTCGCTCGTGTAGACGTCGACGAGTTCCGCGGGACGAGAGACCGGCAGCGGCCGGAACAGCAGCGAGTCGACGATCGTGAAGGCCGCGGTGTTGAAGCAGATCGGGATGGCCAGCGACACGACGGCGGCGGCAGTGAAGCCCGGATTCCGACGCGCGATCCGCAGCGCGTAGCCGAGATCGCGAAGCAGGTCCTCCAGCGGACGCCAACCGCGCGCATCCCGAACCGCTTCGCGGATGGCGTCGACGCCGCCCAGCCGCACGTGGGCCTGCCGGCGCGCTTCGCGGGGGTCCATGCCCGCGCGCAGGTTCTTCTCGGTTTCCATCTCCAAATGGAACCGCAGCTCTTCCTGGGCCTCGGCGTCCTCGCGCCCGCCGCGGAAGAGGCTTCGCAGCCGCGCGACCAGTCGCCGGACGAGGCTGGCGAGCAGGCTCATTTCGTCCCTCCGGCCCAGTTCAGCACGCCGTTCACCGCGTTCACGGTCCGCTCCCACTCCGCGCGCTCGGTCGCGAGCTGCCGCCGTCCGACGCCGGTCAAGAAATAATAGCGCGCCCGGCGGTTGTTCTCCGTGATCCGCCACTCGGAGTCCACCCAGCCCTTTCGCTTCATGCGCTGGAGCGCCGGGTACAGCGTCCCCTGCTGGATCGCGAACACGTCCCCCGACATGGTCTCGATCCGCTGGGCCAGCCCCCAGCCGTGCATCGGCTCCAGGGCCAGCGTGCGCAGCACCAGCAACTCCAGGGTACCCTGCAGGACCTCGTACCGGTCGGCGGTCATGGCATCTCCTTTTGTCGATCCAAAGGGAGCTTGCCACGATATCTTCAGATTGTCAAAAGCAAACTGCACACGGTAACACCGGGTGACGCCGGCGCACGCCGGGGAACCCGGTGACGTCCCGCGCCACGGTCACGAGTTCGCGGCCGGCCTCGACCGCGATGGCCGCAAGATACGCCAGCGCCGGTTGTCGCTCCCCTGCCGGTCGCGTGCAGCGGGGCCGTGGCCACGGGCGGCCGGGCCGGGGCGGTCATCCCTGATTCCCGGCTGCTGCAGGCGGCCGGGATGCGGCGCGCTGCGCGAGGATGCCCCGTTCGAGCAGTGCATCTATCTCGTCGCCGGACACGCCCCAGTCCAGCAGCGCCTCGCGGGTGTGCTGGCCCGCGGCCGCCGGTCCGCTGCGGATGGCGCTGGGCGTGCGGCTGAAGCGCGGGGCCGCGTTCGGTTGCCAGCCTCCGTCCCGTTCCACGAACGTGCGCCGGGCGCGGGTGTGCGGGTGGTGGGGCGCCTCCGTCATGCTCAGCACCGGGGCGAAACAGGCGTCGGTGCCCTCCAGCCGTTCCACCCATTCGTCACGCGTGCGCGTGGCGATCACGGACGCCAGCCGTTGCTTCAGCAGCGGCCACTCGTCGCGATCCGACGAGTGGGGCAGTGCGCCGTCGTCGGCGCCGAGCCGGTCGAGCAGCGTCCGGTAGAACCCCGGCTCGATGGGGGCCAGGGCGATGTGCTTCCCGTCGCGTGTTTCGTAGACGTCATAGAAGTGGGCCCCGCCGTCGAGCGCGTTGACGCCGCGGGTGTCGCGGTGCAGACCGGCGCCGAGCAGACCGTAGATGCCGGTCATCAGCGAGGCGGCGCCGTCGACCATGGCCGCATCCACCACCTGACCCTGGCCCGACCGCTGCGCCTCCAGCAGCGCCGCGACCACCCCCAGCGCCAGATACAGCGCACCGCCGCCAAAGTCGCCCACCAGGTTCAAGGGCGGGGTCGGCGGCTGTCCCGACCGTCCTGTCGCGTGCAACGCGCCGGTGAGCGCAATGTAGTTGAGATCGTGTCCGGCCGCCCGCGCCAGCGGGCCGGTCTGACCCCAGCCGGTGACGCGGCCATACACGAGGCGGGCGTTGACGGCGCGGCAGTTGTCCGGGCCGAGCCCGAGCTTCTCGGTCACGCCCGGCCGGAACCCTTCGATCAGGGCGTCCGCCGAGGCGCACAGGCGCCGCGCCAGCGTCAGGCCGTCCGGGTGCTTCAGGTCGACGGCGGCGGACCGCCGGCTGCGATTGAGCAACGCGTGCTCGTGCGGCACGTCGAAGCCCAACCCGGACGGCCGCACCCGGTCGATCTTCAGCACCTCCGCACCGAGCTCCGCCAGCAGCATGCCGCACATCGGACAGGGGCCGATACCGGCCAGCTCGATCACCTTCACGCCTGCGAGTGGTCCCATCGCCGGACTCCTTCACCTTGCGCGCCGTATCATCCAGGCCGCCGCTGCGCCATGGTACCGGGTATGGATGCCGCGGAGACATCGCAGGGCCAGACAGATCACTCCTTGATGGCGGCCAGATTGGGTTCGACCCGACGGGGTGCTCCACGAGATGCAGCCGTGACCGCCGGCGACGCCCGCCGGCCGTAACTCCGTTGTGGCGCCGCAATGGGCGATGCGGTACCGTGGGCGGGCTTCCATGATCGGGCAATTGAACACACGCAACCGCCGTATTGGCGGCGCGAGACGCGCCGGGGCGCGGTGCGCCGCGTGGGCGCTTCTGCTCGTGCCGGCAATCGGCGCCGGGGCGCAGACGACGTCCGTCAATCCGCACGAGGGAAACGCCGCCGCGGTCCGCGCCGGCCGGGCGCTGTTCGCCAATCGTTGCGCAGAGTGTCACGGGCCGGACGCGACAGGCATCAACGGTCCGGATCTGACGGAGTTGTGGGCCGCCGGGACCGCCGATGGGCGGGTGTTCGAGACGATCCGCGCGGGGATCCCCGGCACGATCATGCCGTCGAGCACGGCCCCCGAGGATGAGATCTGGGCGCTGGTCACCTATCTGAAGAGCCTCGGTACGGTGGCGCCGGCCGAGTTCGAGAGCGGCGATGCCGATCACGGCCGCGAGGTCTTTCTCGAGACCTGTGCCAGTTGTCACCGGGCAGACGGGCGGGGCGGCCGGCTGGGGCCGGATCTGTCGCGCATCACGCGAACCCGCTCGCGGGCCGGGCTGACGGCGGCGATACGAGATCCGAGCGCGTCGATGCGGGCGGGGTTTCGGGCCGTGACCGTGGTCACCGCCGACGGCCGGGAGATTCGCGGCGTCAAGAAGGGTGAAGACGCCTTCTCGATCCAGATGCTCGACACCGGCGAACGGCTGCAGGGGTTTCTGAAAGCGGATCTGCGGGAGGTGCGCGACGAGCCGGCGTCGTTGATGCCGGTGTTCGGCGTCGGGCAACTGAGCGACCGCGATCTCGACGATCTGCTGCGGTTTCTCGCCTCGGTCAGCGAGGCCGGGGCTGCGGCCGGGGGTGCCCGATGACGAGGACGACGATGAGCTTGCTGCAGGTCGGTCGACTCCTGCTGGCCGCGGCGCTGCTGGCGGCGCCCGGGCTACGCTGGGCGGGCGCGCAGGTCCCCGCGGCGGGGCCGACCTATGAGGCGTTGCTGGAGGGTTTCAACGACCCCACCCGCTGGCCGACGTTCTCGGGCGACTACAGCGGACGCCGCCACAGTCCCCTGACCCAGATCAGCCCCGGGAACGTGCATCGCCTCGCCGCGCAGTGGACGTTTCAGGCCGGCACCATGGCCCGCGGGCGCGGGTTCGAAGCGACGCCGCTCGTGTCGGACGGCGTACTCTACGTCAGCGGTTCGAACAACTATGCCTGGGCGCTCGATCCGCGCACCGGCCGGCCGTTCTGGGAGTACCGCCGCGACCTGCCGGACGACCTGACCTACGGGCGCAGCGCTCCGGTCAACCGTGGCTTCGGCATGCTCGGCGATCACCTGTTCATGGTGACGCTCGACGCGCATCTGCTCGCGTTGGACCGGGCCACGGGCACGGTGTCGTGGGAGGTGGAGCTGGCGGACTATCACATCGGGTACTCGGCCACGATGGCGCCGCTGGTGATCGACGGCAAGGTCATCGTCGGGATCTCGGGCGGCGAATACCCCACCCGCGGGTTCGTCGACGCCTATGATCCGCAGACCGGCGAGCGGCAGTGGCGCTTCTACACCATTCCCGGGGCCGACGAGCCGGGGGGTGACAGTTGGCCGTTCACCGGGGTGCGCGAGCGCGGGGGCGGCGGCACCTGGATGACCGGCACCTACGACCCCGAGCTGCACCTGCTCTACTGGGGCACCGGCAACCCGAACCCCGACTACTATGGCGACGACCGGCTGGGAGACAACCTCTACACCAATTCCCTTGTCGCGCTCGACCCCGACACCGGCCGGCTGCGCTGGCACTACCAGTTCACGCCGCACGACACCCACGACTGGGACTCGAACCACGTGCCGGTGCAGGCGGACATCGACTGGCAGGGCCGCCCGCGGAAAGTGATCATGGTCGCCAACCGCAACGGCTTCTTCTACGTGCTCGACCGCGAGACCGGCGAGCTGCTGCTGGGGAAGCCGTTCGTGGCGACGACCTGGGCGCGCGAGATCGGCGCCGACGGCCGGCCGATCGTCCTCAACGACGGCAGCGCCGGCTGTCTGCCCGACTACTGGGGCGGCACCAACTTCATGCCGCCGTCGTTCGATCCGGCGCGGGGGCTGTTCTTCGTCACCGCGCGCGAGACCTGTGCGACCTTCATCCCCGAGAAACCGGAGATCGCGCCGGGGCGCCGCTCGATGGGCGGCACGGTCTGGGTCGATCAGGATAAGGCCTGGGGCGCGTTGCGCGCGCTCGACGTCACGACGGGAGAGTTGCGCTGGGAGTTTCCCTATCCGACGCCCAGCATGGCGGGGGTCATGTCGACGGCGGCGGGGGTGGTGTTCGCCGGCGACCACCAGGGCAACTTCATGGCGTTCGATGCCGATACGGGCGAGCACCTCTGGCACTACCAGACCGGCAACCCGATCTGGGGCGCCGCCGCCATGACCTACATGCTCGACGGCGTGCAGCAGGTGCTGATTCCGTCCGGCGCGACCCTGACCGCGTTCGCCCTGCCGGCCGAGGCTCGGTAGTCCTGGGACGCGCGTTGACGCGGACAGGCCACTCCGGGCGATAATGGCAGTTTCAGGCTCTTCCTTCCAGGGAGTGTATCCATGCGTGGCAGCAGGCGGCGCAACAACGAAGGGATCATCATGGGGCTCCGTAGCATCCTCCCCGCCGTGGCGGCACTCGCGATTGCGGTGCCCGCGGTCGCCCAGTCGGACGGCGCCGAGGTGACGTTCACCCGCGACATCGCGCCGATACTCCAGCGCAGTTGCCAGCAGTGCCACCGGCCCGACTCCGTGGCGCCGATGTCGCTGATCACCTACGAAGAGGTGCGGCCGTGGGCGCGGTCGATCAAGGCGCGCACCGGCCTGGCGAACGCGCGCGGGTCCATGCCGCCCTGGTTCGTCGAGCGCGATCTGGGCATCCAGCAGTTCAAGGACGACCCGTCGCTGAGTCTCGACGAAATCGCGATGCTCGCGACCTGGGTCGACAACGGGGCGCCGCAGGGCAACCCGGCCGACATGCCGCCGCCACGCGATTTCACGACCGTGGACGCCTGGACGATCGGCGAGCCCGACCTCATCCTGTCCTCTCCCGCAGTGGACGTGCCGGCCACCGCGGCCGACAAGTGGACCTCGCTCGGCCTGGTGCCCACCGGTCTCACCGAAGATCGATACGTCGCGGCCGTCGAAGTGCGCGAGTTCAACGACATCCCGGCGGACGCGGCCGGCGACACGGTGGGCGGCCGGTATGTCTTTCATCACATGACCTACTCGTCGGTGGCCAACGAGGGACTCGACGGCCGGACCTCCACCCGCTGGCCGATTCACGAGGTGGGCCGCAACGCCGACGTCTTTCCGCCCGAGGCGGGCCGGCTGCTGGCCGCGGGGTCGTCGCTCGATCTCGGCACGGGGCACCTGCACGCCAACGGGCGCGACACCACCGCGCACCTCAAGTTCGCGTTCAAGTTCCATCCGCGCGACTACGAGCCGTCGGTCAGGCGGGCGAGCACCGGCCTGGGGAACGGCGTCGACATCGACCTGCTCCCGCAGCAGGCCGGCCAGGAGCTGCACGCCTACAACGTGCTGCGGCAGCATACGAAGATCGTCGCGTTCGAGCCGCACCTGCACGCGCCCGGCGTCCGCATGTGTCTCGAGGCCATCTGGGGGCACAACATCGAGACGTTGAACTGCGTCGGCTATGACCACAACTGGGTGAAGCAGTACATCTACGACGACGACTACGCGCCGTTGCTGCCGAAGGGCACCATCCTGCACATGATCGGGTTCCTGGACAGCACCGAAGGCAACCGGAACATCGCCGACTCGCGCAACTGGTCGGGGGGCGGCCGCCGTTCGGTGGCCAACATGTTCATCGACCTGGGCCAGGCGGTCGCGCTGACCGACGAGCAGTTCGAGGCGGAGATCATTCGGCGCCGCAAGGTCCTCAATCTCGGGGCCAACGACCATCTGATCGGGTGCGCGCTCTGCGGAGTCGACTTCGAGGCCCACCAGAACCTGACCGCCGATGGCGACGATGAGGATGGTGACGATGACGGCGGCCAGGAGTAGAGAGTCGCGCTCACGACGGTCATACCGCCGCGTCCGGACGACGCGCCTGCTGCTGGCCGTCGGTGTCGCGTTGCTAACGTCAACGGTCGCAGGCGCCCAGACCCGGTTCACCTATTCCCGGGGGCAGAGCGTCTCGCCGGCGTACGAAGGCTGGTGGCAGAACGAGGACGGCACGCATACGCTGTTCTTCGGCTACATGAACTCGAACTGGGAAGAAGAGTTCGATGTGCCGATCGGTCCGTTGAACAACATCGAGCCCGGCGGACCCGACCGGGGCCAGCCGACCCACTTTTTCCCCCGGCGCAACATGTTTCTGTTCACCGTCGAGATGCCGGCCGACTTCGGGGACCAGGAACTCATCTGGACGCTGACGACGCACGGCGAAACCCGCCGCGTGTATGCCTCCCTGCGGTCCGACTATCTGCTCGACCGGCAGACCATCGCCACCGAGGTGGGCGGCAATTTCGGCGGGATACGTGACGAGTTCCGCATCAACGAGCCGCCGGCGTTGCGGCTGGCCGTCGACCAGCCCTACCGGGTGCGCGTCGGTGAACCGCTCACGCTGATTGCCTATGCGGAGGACGACGGTATTCCGCGCGGCCGGAACCGTCGCCGCGACCCGCGACCGGGCGAGCCGCATCCGGCCTACAACCCGCCGCGGCAGATCGTGCCGGGGAATCCGAACGGGCTGCGTCTGTCGTGGATCGTGTATCGGGGCGATGCCTCCAAGGCGGCCTTCGAGCCGGAACAGTTGAAGACCTGGCAGGACACCCGCGTGTACTCCAACTCTCCCTGGTCGCCGCCCTACATCCTCCCCGACGTGCCCGAGGGCGGGCGCTACGAAACGCAGGTGACCTTCGATGCCCCGGGCGAGTACACGCTGCGCGCGGTCGCCGGCGACGGAGCGCTGTTCACCTACGAGAACCTCGTGGTCACCGTCTCTCCCAACGAGTGATCGGCCGTTGACGATGGCCTGGTTCCGGCGTCACGGACCGTGGGGGCCGTGGCGGCGGGCCGGCAGGCGCCGCGCTCGGCGTCGTGCTGACCGCTACCAACGTGCTGGCGCCCGCCGCGCTGGGCGACTCGACCACCAACGGCGCCGTTGACTTCGGCGCCGACTTCGCCGCAGCGCTGGCCGACCATATTTGACTCGGCCATATCGCCATTCAGCCCAGACCCCGCTGAAGGCATCGTGACCGAGACGTTGACCATGGACGCATGGGGCAAATTCCGTGAGCCTGACGGCTTCCATCGCCTCGAACACCATTGTGCCGATGTTGCAGCGTGTTTCGAAGCGCTGCTTCTCGAACCGGTGCTGCGGGCTCGGTTCGAGCGGGCGTCAGGTGACACCGGCTTTTCAGGCACGACCGCTGCCCGGTTGACGGTTCTGGCGTTCTTGCACGACTTCGGCAAGCTGAATACCGGATTCCAGTTCAAGGTTCGTGACCGCAATGAGCTCCCCAACCCTGTTCCGCCGAGAACCGGTCATATCGGTGCTGCGCTGCTCGCTCCGCGTGAGATTCTTGAAACGCTTGGGCTGTTCGACATCTACCGGGCATGGGGCGACGCCGTAGAGCCGTTATTGCTCGCTGCCCTGTCCCACCACGGTCGGCCGGCACGCAAGCCGACGCATTCGGGGAGTGGTCCGCCGGAGCTCTGGAAGCCGTTCGCTGGCTATGACCCACGCGCGACGGCTGCACTGCTTCGGGAGCGGAGCTTGGCGTGGTTCCCGGGTGCATTTGAGGAAGGTCCATCTTTACCCGAGACGCCCGCCCTGGCGCATCTGTTTGCCGGAATCGTCGCGCTTGCCGATCAGATTGGGTCGGACGAGGAGGTCTTTGATTTCGAACCGGACGCCGATCCGATCTATATCGACCGGGCTCGACGCATCGCGAATGATGCGGTCAGGAGCAAGGGCTTCCGGCGGGCCAATTGGTCCGCCCGGACCGCCCCCGCCGACATCCGAACCCTGTTCGATTACCAGGAGCCGCGGCCGTCGCAAAGCGCAGTGACTGCGGCACCGCTCGATCAGCCACTTTTGATCCTGGAGAGTGAAACCGGGTCCGGGAAAACGGAGGCCGCGGTCCTGCGTTTCGCCGCGTTGTGGCGTGCAGGTCTCGTGGACGGACTGTACTTTGCGGTACCGACGCGGGCAGCGGCGAAGCAACTGCACGATCGGGTCCGCCGGGCGCTGAAGCGGCTCTTTCCGGCCAACGCACATGTCGAGACCGTGCTGGCCGTGCCAGGCTACCTCGTCGCGGGAGAGACCGGAGGGCAGCGCGTCGGGAGGTTCGAGGTGTTCTGGGAGGACCAGCCAGACGAGGCGACGCGTTTCGCGCGCTGGTCCGCGGAGAGCGCCCGGAAGTTTCTGAGCTCAACGGCGGCGGTTGGAACGGTCGATCAAGCGCTGCTCGGCGGACTGAAGGTGAAGTGGGCGCACTTCCGCGCTGCGTCGCTGGCGCGGAGTCTGTTGGTTGTGGACGAAGTGCATGCTAGTGACGCGTACATGACCGAACTTCTGCGCACGATACTCCGCGGGCACCTTGAACTCGGTGGACATGCGCTCTTGATGTCGGCCACCCTCGGCGCGGTAGCGCGTACGACGCTTGCAACCACAGAAGCACGGACATTGTCTTCAACACCGGCCGAAGCGGAAGCAGTCCCTTACCCGGCACTCACTCTCGCGGACGGCCGCGGCGCCCTGGAAACCCAATCGATCATCGGTACCGCGTCGACGAAACGGGTGTCGATGAACGTGGAGCCGATCCTGGGTGATCCGGTCGAAATCGCCGGCCGGGCGATTGATGCTGCGCGGAACGGGGCAAATGTCCTCGTTCTTCGCAACACGGTTACCAGCGCGCAGGACGTATTCAATGCCCTCCTCGATCAGGGTGGGGAAGCGCTGGCGTTGAGAGTTGAGCAGAATCCGACGCTGCATCACAGTCGCTTCGCCGCCGAGGATCGCGCGCTGCTTGACGCAGCCGTGGAGGTCGTTCTCGGCAAGAAGCGCTCATCGGGCGGCGTGGTGGTGATCGGAACTCAGACGCTCGAACAATCGCTCGATATCGATGCTGACTATCTGATTTCCGATATCTGCCCGGTCGACGTCCTTCTCCAACGAATCGGTCGCCTGCACCGGCACGAGAGATCGGATCGGGCACAACGATACAGAGAACCGAGTTGCCTGGTGCTCGTTCCAGAGGCCGGGCTGCAGAGCGGGCTGGGAGGCGGTCTTCTGCGTCACGGGCTCGGCGTGTCGCATCGTGGCGGCGTCTACCGCAACCTGCTCGGTATCCAGGCCACTCAGGGGCTTATCGCCGATCACTCCATCTGGACCATCCCTGACATGAACAGGACGCTGGTCGAGCGCGCAACCCATCCTCAACTATTGGTCGAACTCGCGCAGGCCCTCGGGGATCGCTGGCTCGACCACGAGAAGAAGGCGTTCGGTTTGCCGGCGGCGGAGGCGGGGCTCGCGCGGAGCCATGCACTCACGCGGAAAGAGAAGTTCGACGAAGGATTGACATTTCCCGATCTTGACGAGCACGTGCGCACCCGACTCGGAGAGGACGGTCCGCGCATCGTGCTCGCCGATTCCGCACCAGGTCCGTTCGGGAAGCCGGTGAAGACCTTCAATCTGCCGGCGCACCTGTTCAGAGGGACACCGCCGACCAAGGAAGAGATAGGCGCCGCACGAGCCGCAACCGTTCGAGACGGGCTCATCTTGCACATCGGGCACCACAGGCTGACGTACGATCGAACGGGAATCCACCCGATGCTTTGATACTGGTCCATGCCGATGGCGGCACTATGCACAATCTGCTCAAAGATCATTTGATCCGTGTTCGCTTGACCGACGGCACGACGAGAGCGATGTCGTTGCCTGAAGTGTACGGCTGGATGTCGTCGGACGCCGTCGCGGCTTTTCCCGCGCTGCGGCCCCATCAACGTCACGCCTGGCATGCCTTTCTGGCCCAGCTCGGAGCGGTCGCGTTGCAGCGGGCGGGCCAAGATTCCCCGCCTCGGACCGTAGCGGACTGGTGTGCACTGCTGCGGGGCCTGACGCCGGAGTTCCGTGATGACGAGCCGTGGCGTCTGACTGTCGAGGACCCGGCGCGACCTGCCTTCATGCAGTCCCCGGCACCGAACGGTCTCGACGACTATCGCGGCAGAGCAGTGACGCCCGACGACCTCGACATTCTGGTCACCGCGAAGAATCACGACGTCAAGCAGACGGTCGCGACTGAAAGCGCGCTCGACGACTGGATCTTCGCACTGATTGACCTCCAGACCATGGCCGGCTTTCTCGGCGCCGGCAATTACGGCATCGCCCGCATGAACGGCGGGTTCTCTGCGCGGCCCTGCCTGGGGCTTGCTCCGGCCGACGGCGGGCTGGGCGCGCATCTCTTTCACGATATGCACCGGATGCTCGTCGGGCGAGCCGCACTGCTGGAGGCCTACCCGGACTACTTCCATCCCGACCGCGGACTGGCGCTGGTCTGGCTGGAGCCCTGGGACGGGTTGCTCTCGCTCGATCTGCGTCACCTGGACCCGTATTTCATCGAAATCAGCCGCCGGCTGCGGCTTCGGGTGGAAGGCAGTGCGACCGTTGCCTCGACGGCTTCGTCAAAGGCGGCACGCATCGCGGCGAAGGAAGCGCACGGTGATCTGGGCGATTTCTGGACCCCGGTCAACCAGGAGGGCAAGGCGCTCTCCCTCTCCAGTGTCGGTTTCCGCTACGACCGCCTTGCCAAGCTGATTCTCGACGAGACCGAATTCCGGCATCCTCCGTCGATGCGCGTAGACACGACGCATTCGGAACGCTGGCGGGTAATTGCGCGCGGGGTCGCCGGCGGTCAAGGCAAGACCGACGGATACCACGAGCGCCGCGACATCGCTTTCGACCACGTAACCGTTTCGGCTCTGTTGAGACCGCAGAAACGCGACGCGTTGGCGCGGATTGCAGAGGCGCAAATCGAGGAGATCCGTGAAGTGGAAAAGGCGTTGCGGTTTGGTATCGCCGTGGCGGCGAGCGGTGGCAAGGACGCTAGCGATCTGACCAAGGCGGACCGAGCCCACGCGAATCCCTATGCGCGCCGTCTGGACGCCGTGGCGGACGCGAAGTTTTTCTCCGCGCTCGAAGACCGGTTCCTGGCTGCGACTGAGACGGCCATCGCTGACAGCCGCGCCAAGTTCGCGCGAGTCTTGATCGCTGCCGCTGAGGCGCTCCTGAACCAGGCCGTCGAAACCGTTCCCTGCCAGGCGATCCGGCGCCATCGGGCGCGAGCGCGAGCGAGCAGTGCCTTTCGGGGACGGCTTCGCCGAACGCAGAGCGTGTTCAGTGATCAACCAGAGATCTTTGGTACAGGGGAGGCGGATAATGCCGCATGAGGATTTGAGTGAAGTCGTTCCGAAGCTCGCGTCTGCGATCGCGCGTCTCGATCCGGGACCGGCGGCGGCGCTCCGATTTGGACCGCTCGCCGGTGCCGGTGCGGCTGCTTTTTGGAAGCTGATCGCCGAGCACGTTCCGAACGCCGCCGAGAGCAACCTCGTCGGCTGGGCTGCGGTGCTTCAAGCAATCGCGATCCTGACGCCGAAGGGGCGAGATCCACAAAAGCAATCGGCACATGATCGGCAACTGCCTATGGGCAGCGCGCTCTACAAGGCACGCTTGTCCGAGTTGCGTTTGGCCAGCCTGCTGGCGGCGACTTCCGATCGGCGTCGTGAACGCGTGATCCGCGCGTGCCGCCGAATTGCGGCCAGCGAACAGAACCGCTTCGATCTCGTGACACTCGCGAAATTCATCCTGTTCGGCGACGATAGAACGGACCGCCGGATCGCTAGTAATTTTTACCGCGCTGACGCCGATGCCCGGCGCGAGTCGCAGAACAAGGAGACATCCCCTGATGCCTGACGTCCGCTTTCTCCAGATTCACAGCCTGCACGGCTACTCTGCCGCGCTCCTGAACCGCGACGACTCCGGTCTCGCCAAACGGATCACCTATGGCGGCCGCGTCCGGACGCGCGTGTCTTCGCAGTGTCTCAAACGTCACTGGCGCATGGCTGACGATGTCCATGCGTTGCAGCGAATCGATGGCGCGACCGACTCAGTCCGCTCCCGGGAAACGGTCACCCGCCGGGTGATCAGGCCGTTGGAAGATGCCGGCCATGATCCCGAGGCAATCAAGGCAATTGGAAATGCGTTCCAGACCGCCGTATACGGCGAGAAAGGCGACAACGTGTCGAATCGCCAACCGCTGCTGCTCGGCGAGCCGGAGATCTCCTATCTCGCCGATGAAGCCCGCAAGATCGCGGACGACCACGGGGGTGACCCCAAAGCGTCTGAGGCCGCGGCAAAGGAGTGGGCGAAGAAATCGAAGGCAAACATGAAGGCTTTGCGGCAAAACTGCGCGCTGCCGGGTGGAATCGTCGCCGCCCTGTTCGGCCGCATGGTGACATCCGATGTCGAGGCCAACATCGATGCAGCGGTCCACGTCGCCCACGCTTTTACCGTGCACGAGGAAGAGAGCGAAAGCGACTACTTCACCGTCGTCGACGACCTGCAGCGTATCGAGGACGACGCCGGAGCGGACCACATTGGTGAGACCGAGCTGACCTCCGGTCTCTTCTATGGCTACGTCGTGCTCGATCGAGGCATGCTGCTCGACAATCTCGGCGGCGACGCCGAGATGGCGGGAGCGGTCGCGGAGCGGCTGGTCCATTTGATCGCCACCGTCTCACCGGGAGCGAAGTTGGGTCCCACCGCCCCCTACGGCTATGCGAACTGGCTGCTGGTCGAGGCAGGCAACCGGCAGCCGCGCAGTCTGGCGGAGGCGTTCCGCGGACACTGCCCGCCCGACACCAGGAAGGCAGAGGAGGCGGCGCGTCAACATCTCGAGAAGCTCGACACAGTCTACGAAACGCGTGAGGCGCGGCGGCTGATGAGCCTCAACGACGAGTCCATGCCGGGGGCAGACCGACTCTCACTCGCCAAGCTTGCCGGATGGTCCAACACTGCGATACGAACGGGTGTTGCCTGATGCGGTGGATGCATCTGCGGCTCCGCGCACCGCTAGCGGCCTTTGGCGGCGAAACGATCGACGCACGCGGCGTGATTCGGGACTTTCCGGCGCAATCCATGCTGACGGGGCTGCTCGCCAACGCACTTGGTTGGACTCGGGCGATGCGCGCAGAGCACCAGTCGCTGCAGGAACGGATTGTGTTCGGGGTCTTGTGGGAACACGAGGTGGGGCTGGGCCGGATGATGGACTATCAGACGGCGCAGCTCGGCAAGAATGATCGCGCCTGGACCACACGGGGGGTCCCAGGTGGACGCGCCGGCGGAGCAGCGACCTATGCGGGGGCGCATCAGCGCTGGCGCGAGTATCACGCAGACCTGCGCGTGGCTGTCGTGCTGCGACTTGAGCCCGCCGACGATTCGCCGACCCTGGATGATCTGGCGGCGGCGCTCGACCGGCCCGCGAGACCGCTGTTCATCGGACGCAAATCGTGCTTGCCGTCCGCACCGATCTTCGACGGCTGGGTGAACGAAGCTAATGACGCCCGCGCCGCGCTGAGAGCCGTTGCACCCGCAGGTACAACGAATCTGCCCGCGTTCTGGCCCGAATCCGAGGGTGCCAATGGCGCCGATCGGACGACCGACATGACGGATGAACGCAACTGGCGGAGTGGGCTCCACGGCGGCGCGCGGCGCCTCTGCGAAGGTACGATCACAGCGTCGAAGGATGAATAATGACGACCCATCTGGTCCACGCGTCGTTCAGCATGCGGGCGTTCAACCGTTGGGCCGGTGAACGCGGGCTCATCAGGCGTGGGTCGTTTGACGAAGGCTATGCTCTCCACGTCCTGCTGTCCGCCATGTTCGGCAAGGCCGTTCTGCAGCCCTTCCGCTTGTTCGCGTCCGAGCGTCGATCGCGCGCCTCGCTCTACGCCTATGCACACGTGGATGGGGATGCGCTGCGGGATACAGCGGAGGCCGCGGCCCCGCCCGACTGCATCGACGTAATTGACTATCAGAAGATGCGATCGAAGCGGATGCCGTCGGTCTTTGAGCCCGGCCGGCGTCTCGGCTTCGATCTCCGGCTCCGGCCCGTCCGGCGGTTGAACCAGGATTTGACGGACCCGCAACCCGGCAGGGTGCTCACGAAAGGCGCGGAGGTGGACGCGTTCCGGCTTGAGGCTATCCGGCGGTTCCCGTCGGGATGGACCGATGCCGATGCAGCGGCCACGAAGAACGGCGTGACCCGACAGTCCGTGTACGCTGAATGGCTCACCGAACGATTCGGCGACGCAGCCGGCGTTGAGCAGTGCGACCTGGTCGCGTTCCGGCGGAGTCGCGCGATTCGCGGCAGGGGTCGAGGACCGGAGGGGCCGGACGTGACCCTGCAAGGAACGCTAACCGTCTCGAATCCAACGGATTTCTCGCACATCCTACGGAACGGTCTTGGGCGTCACCGTGCCTACGGTTACGGCATGCTGCTTCTGCGCCCGACGAACCGTCCGGCGCCGGAGCTCTAAATGCTCAAGGGTCGTCTCGGTCTCGAAACTGCCCGGATCCCGCACGCGGATCGGGCCGGGCTTCTTTGGCTCTCGCGTGGCGCGCTGACCGCACGCGACGGCACTCTCTCCTTTGAACGCGGCCCTCAGTTGACGGACAACGATCCCCTGGAGGCGGGTCACTACGCCATTCCGTTTCAGGGCGTCTCGATGATCTTGCTCGGTCCCGGATCGACCGTCAGCCACGACGCGCTACGTCTACTGGCGCGACACGGTACTGCGTTAGCCCAAGTTTACCGTGCGCCGCGAAAGGCGCCATTCCTCAGCGGGTGCGAATCCCGTCCGGCAACTGTCGCTCCAGCCGGTAGCAGTCGGAGCGGATGGTGGAGGTAACGACATCCGTCTGAAGCACTCCGATGACAAAGGGCCGCCTCGGGCGGCTCAGCGACCATGCAGGCCGCAAGGTCTTGAACGCTGTGCAGGCCTCGAAACGGGCAATGCGGAAGCCGACCCGCCGGTAAAACGGGGAAGGCTGCTACGAGCCGGGAAGCGAGCGACGGGCGCACCGGCCCGCTCCGCCGGGGTATTGGCGGCGGCATGCATGGAAGGGGGGAGTGGACGCAACGCGGGAAGCCCTGCCGGTGGCGTGGCACACGCCAACCGACGACCCGTGAGGGCCAGGTCGGGCCGGCCAGGGTGGCGGAGAAGCTCGTACTACCGAGGATGCCGGGTAATGCCGGCAGAGGGAAGGAGCTTCAGGTGGAAGGGATGGCGAAAGGGAGCAGGCTCTCGGGAGTGGCTGACGCCTAGTACCCCGGAGATGAGCAGCAATGCCGGACGTCGTCACATGCACAAGCGAAGGGGACGACCCTGAGTGGTCGCCGTCGTCAGGGCGTCAACAGGCCTGACGACGCACCGACCGGTGGGCGCAAGGGTGCGAGCCGGGTGCCACGGCTCGCGACACCCGACAGCTCGCCGTGACCGGGAAGCCCGTGCGCGAGCCGCATGATTCCACTGGAGAGCCCGGTGCCGGAAATCGGCACGCCGGGTTCGGAGAGCGGGGGGAGGAAACGTGCCTATGGGTATCGGACTGAGGCCCGGTGCGAAAGCGCCGGACGAGCCACCGACCCCCTACCGGCTACGCGCCTCCCCTCGACTCTACGAGTTGACCGGCCATTTTGCCGATTTTGGCTGTATTTCGGGATTGCCATGTCTGTAAGTTGTTGATTCTAAAGGAACGGGTTTTGACGGTACGCGATGTAGTGCCATAATCGTATAGAATGGGTTGACTCCGGCCGCCGCGCCCGCTATCGTGGGTAGCGTGTTCATTCGGCGCACACAAACCCGGCGGACCCAGGACGGAAAACCCTACTTCTCCCATCGCCTGGTGCACTCCGAGCGCGTCGGAAACACCGTCCGGCAGCGCACCCTGCTCAATCTCGGGCGCCACTTCGACATCCCCCAGGCCCAATGGCCGCCGTTGTGCGCTCGCATCGACGACATCTTGACCGGCCAGGCGCCCCTGATCGCCGATGGCCCGCCCGCCGTCGAGCACGAGGCGCAGCGCATCGCCGCGCAATTGCTCGCTCGCGGCGCACCGCGGGACGGGACGGCCGCCGGACCGACCGACGTGCAACGGGTCGATGTCGACTCGCTGCGTCTGCTCCGTCCCCGCAGCGTCGGGGTCGAGCAACTCGGCCTGTGGGCGCTGGAGCAATTGGGCCTGCCGGCCCTGCTCGCCGACCTCGGCGTCAACGGCGCCCTGCGCGCGGCGGCGGCCGGCGTCATTGTCGGGCGCCTCGCCCAACCCGCCTCGGAGCGTGCGACGCACCGCTGGCTGCAAGCGCGCAGCGGCCTCGGGGAGTTGCTCGGCGTCGACTTCGAAACCGTCGGTGCGATGCAGCTCTACCGCGCCTCGGACGCGCTGGTGAAGCATCGCGAGGCGATCGAGGCGCATCTGTTCGACCGCGCGATGGGGCTGTTCGACCGCCAGCCGACGGTGACCCTCTACGACCTGACCAACACCTACTTCGAGGGCGAGGCGAGCGAGCAGCCCCAGGCAAAACGCGGGCACTCGAAGGAGAAGCGCAGCGACTGTCCGCTGCTGACCCTGGGCCTGATGCTCGACGCCAGCGGCTTCGTGCGCCGCTCCAAGGTCTTCGCCGGCAACGTCCGCGAACAGCGCACGCTGGCCGACATGCTCGAGGCGCTGGAGGCGCCACCCGGCGCCCTCGTGGTCATGGACCGCGGCGTCGCCACCGAGGCCTGCGTGCAGTGGTTGCGTGAGCACGACTACCGCTATCTGGTCGTCAGCCGCGAACCGCACCGTCAGTTCGACGCCGAGGCCGCCGTATCGCTCCAAACCCAGTCCAACCAGACCGTGCACCTGCACAAGGTGGTCTCGACCGACCCCGACGAGGTGCGCCTGTACTGCTACTCCGAGGAGCGGGCCGAGAAGGAACGAGGCATCGTCGAGCGTTTCGCCACCCGCTTCGAGACCGCCCTGACCCAGCTCCACGAGGGGCTGGCGCGCCCCCGCACCCACAAACGGCTCGACCAGGTGTGGCAGCGCATCGGGCGATTGAAGACGAAGCATTCCCGCGTCGCCGCCCACTACCAGATCGGGGTCACCGCCGACGAGACCGGCGAAAAGGCGGTCGCCGTCACCTGGACCCGCCGTCCCCGGGACGGCTCGATGGCCACCCATCCGGGGGTCTACTGCCTGCGCAGCAGCGAGACCGACTGGGACGAAGACGCCCTGTGGCGCACCTACACCACCCTCACCGACGTGGAGGCCGTCTTCCGCTCGCTCAAGGCCGAACTCGGCCTGCGCCCCATCTACCACCACAAGCCGCGGCGGGCCGACGGCCACCTGTTCATCACCGTCATCGCCTACCAACTCGTACAGGTCATCCGCACCCGACTGCGCGGGCACGGCAACCCCGCCAGTTGGACCACGTTGCGCCGCATCCTCGACGGCCAGCAGCGCGTCACCGCCACCTTCCGGCGCCCCGACGGGCGCACGCTGCACGTGCGCACAGCCACGCAACCCGAACCCGAGCAGCGGGACATCTACGAGGCGCTCGGCGTCGACCCGCACCCCGGGGGCGTCCGCAAGACGCTCATCTGACTAACCCAGCTCACCGGTTTGCGCAGGTTTGTAGTGCCACTCGAGTATTCCTGTCGGCGTAAGCTGCCTATTTACAATAGTTTATATTTTTGACTGGTAAACTTGGGTTAGCCGCCGTTGGCGAGGATGGCGTGCGCTGCTACACCGCGCCGCCGCTAATCGCCGACCGATCGGGACTTGCACGGCAGCAGGCACGTGCGTGGGCAGACACCAACACTCGGATGCACGTCGCGCGTCGCATGTACGCACGGCGCCTGGGTGAGGTGCTGCCGCATCGCGACATCGCGGTGCTGCGCGGTATTGAGGGCGCCAGGATGAAGGAAACTTATCGTTTGCTGGCGACGAAGATTGGAGTTGAGTGGAGAGGGCGGCGGTACGATCGATCGGACCCGATGGCGACCGACCTGCCGAATCAGGCGCTGAACCACGCGTCGAGCGCGGTTGAAGCCGCTGCGGCGATTGCTGTTTCAGCGACATCAACCGTACCGCAACTCGGTTTCATCCATGAAGATCCGGGACAGTCCTTCGTGCTTGATATCGCCGATCTTTTCCGCGACTCCGTCACCATCCCTACGGCGTTCCGAGCCGCAAAAAAAGCCATGGCCGGCTCTTCTGGCGAGAACATCGAGCGCGTGACCCGACGCGAAACCGGACGTGCGCTCAGCCGGGAACGGACGATTCCAAGAATGATCGACGGGATCAAGGAGCTGTTCCAGGATCCCTCGCTCGCGGGAGAGTGATTTCTATGCCCATGACCGTAGTCGTTACGCGTGACGTCGAGCCGAGATACCGCGGTTTTCTCGCCTCCGCGATGCTCGAGATTGCGCCAGGCGTCTATGTTTCGCCCGATCTTTCAACCGGGGTTCGCCAGCGTATCTGGTTGGTGCTCGAAGATTGGTTCGCAACGCTCGGAAACGGCGCTGTAGCCATGATTTGGCGCGACGCTGCCGTCGTGGGCGGCTTGGCGCTCCGCCATCTGGGAGATCCTCCAAAGGAGATCCGAGACGCCGACGGGGTTCTTCTCGTCAAGAGGTTGTGAGATGCTGAATTCTGCGGATTGTCGCTCATTGGCAACTGAATAAAGCCGTCCCTCTGTCAAGAAATTGACAGAGGCTTCCCCGCGCCCGCGGGGATAGACCCGCATCAGGTGTGGGCTCTAGCGGTGTCGAACTGGCTTCCCCGCGCCCGCGGGGATAGACCCCGCGTCGCCTCGGCGTCGCCGAGATTGGCGATGGCTTCCCCGCGCCCGCGGGGATAGACCCATCTCAGTTTCGCACCCTTGACGCCGGTGGAGGGCTTCCCCGCGCCCGCGGGGATAGACCCCTGGGGCGAGCTCGGCGCCTACACCGAAGAACGGCTTCCCCGCGCCCGCGGGGATAGACCCCGGGCGGATACCGAGGCGGCGATAACGATCAAGGCTTCCCCGCGCCCGCGGGGATAGACCCGCCGTGGCGAACCACACCGCGGGCGTCGAGCAGGCTTCCCCGCGCCCGCGGGGATAGACCCTGGTGCACCCGCGCATAGACCCGGCGCGAGCCGGCTTCCCCGCGCCCGCGGGGATAGACCCAACCGCAGCCTGGCCGCCCTGGCGGGCGATCTGGCTTCCCCGCGCCCGCGGGGATAGACCCATCAGGCCCCGATCAGATCCAGTCGCCGCGGCGGCTTCCCCGCGCCCGCGGGGATAGACCTGGCTCGACGCCGAGGACGAAATCGCCGATGCCGGCTTCCCCGCGCCCGCGGGGATAGACCCGGCTCGGTCCTGAAGAACGCCGGCCTGACGCTGGCTTCCCCGCGCCCGCGGGGATAGACCCCTCGCCGGACTATTCCAGTCCGCCGCCCAGCCGGCTTCCCCGCGCCCGCGGGGATAGACCCTCGCACTGCCGGCATTTGCGATCCTCGGCCGGGGCTTCCCCGCGCCCGCGGGGATAGACCCCTCGTCAACCTGTTCACCCTGCAGGAGCCGATGGCTTCCCCGCGCCCGCGGGGATAGACCTGTTTACGGCGACCGGAAGATACATCCCGTCAAGGCTTCCCCGCGCCCGCGGGGATAGACCCTATTCGATCAAGTCGTTCGACGGCCGCTTCCGGGCTTCCCCGCGCCCGCGGGGATAGACCCGTAACAATGCCACGGATCCAGTATTTGCATGAGGCTTCCCCGCGCCCGCGGGGATAGACCCAATACAGCGGTATTGGTTTCGGTGCCAGAAATGGCTTCCCCGCGCCCGCGGGGATAGACCCGCGGCGACCCGCACCTACGCCGAACAGGGATAGGCTTCCCCGCGCCCGCGGGGATAGACCCTTGACCAGGCCCTCAGCGGCGCCCGTCACGTTGGCTTCCCCGCGCCCGCGGGGATAGACCCGACCGGGATCATCCTGGACCTCACCGGTGTCGGGCTTCCCCGCGCCCGCGGGGATAGACCCGTCAGCCGGTATTCCTTCCCGCCGTGTTTGATGGCTTCCCCGCGCCCGCGGGGATAGACCCTTGCCGTTGATGACCGCGTTGGGGCGCGAATAGGCTTCCCCGCGCCCGCGGGGATAGACCGGCCCACCCGCGGCAACCGCTGATCGCGCTGATGGCTTCCCCGCGCCCGCGGGGATAGACCCGTTACCTCGCCCCCGAGCATCGCCGAGTCCGTGGCTTCCCCGCGCCCGCGGGGATAGACCCCATCTGCGGGACGCCGGCACCCACGCCACCGGGGCTTCCCCGCGCCCGCGGGGATAGACCTTTCGCCAGCCAGTCCCAGATTGCGAGCTTGATGGCTTCCCCGCGCCCGCGGGGATAGACCCTGGTCACGCTCCGTGTTGGCGTCACGCACGCTGGCTTCCCCGCGCCCGCGGGGATAGACCCGATCCGGGATCTTGTCGCCCGGGTGCAAACCCGGCTTCCCCGCGCCCGCGGGGATAGACCCCGGATCATCTTGTCTGCGCGGCGTTGCACGAGGGCTTCCCCGCGCCCGCGGGGATAGACCCGCCTGCACGTGCGCATCCGTGATTGCCGCGGCGGCTTCCCCGCGCCCGCGGGGATAGACCCCAGGCGCTGACCGACGCGGCGGACGTCGAAGTGGCTTCCCCGCGCCCGCGGGGATAGACCCATGTTGAGCTGCTCGCCGATCTGCTCGGCGTCTACAGCGACAATCAAGATGAGAATTTAGCGACAATCAGGATGAGAGAATCGCCGCCTCTCGCCTTGGGAGGGAGGGCGTAGCCCGACCGAGCAAGGCGAGAGGCGGCGAGGCCGATGGCCCCGCTGGGTGATCGCGACAGAGTTGGCAAAGTGGTGCCGTCTTCTCAGGGGGCGGACATCGATGCCAGGCAGTCATATCACCGATCACCAAGTGAGGTTTTACATGCTATTTCGACAAAGGAACGCGCTGCAGGCGGCTGCGGCGAAGGCCGGGTTCAGCACCGCCACGGCCTACCGGATCGAGGCCGATCCTCGACTGCCCTCCACCCGGAAGAAGCCGTGGGGTCGACGCCGGCCTGATCCGCTGGCGGGGATCTTCGACGAGGAGATCGTGCCGCTGCTGGAGCACACGCCGGGCATTCGGGCGGTGGCGCTGTTCGAGGAGCTGATGCGCCGCCATCCTGAACGCGGGCCCGGCGTTCGTCGGACGCTGGAGCGTCGCGTTCGCCAATGGCGCGCCGTGCACGGTCCGGCGCAGGAGATCGTGTTCCGCCAGACCCATCCGCCGGGTCAGCTCGGGCTGTCGGACTTCACCGATACCAGCGGTCTGGGGGTGAGGATTGCCGGCGCGCGGCTCAAACACCTTCTGTACCACTTCCGCCTGGCCTATTCCGGCTTCTCCCACGCACACGTCGTGCTGGGTGGGGAGAGTTTCACCGCCCTGGCCGAAGGCCTGCAGAACGCCCTGTGGAGCCTCGGCGGGGCGCCGCTCGAGCACCGCAGCGACAGCCTCTCGGCGGCCTATCGCAACCTCGAGCGGGACCAGCGCGAGGACGCCACGGCACGCTACGCGGCGCTGTGCGCGCACTACGGCATGGCGCCGAGCCGCAACAACCGCGGTGAATCGCACGAGAACGGCGCCGTGGAAGGCCCGCACGGGCATCTCAAGCGCGCGCTTGCCGACGCGCTGCTGCTGCGCGGCTCGCCCGACTTCCACGCCCTGAGCGAATACCGCGCCTTCGTCGACGAAGTGGTTGGGCGGCGCAACGCCCACAACCGGGCGCGCATCGATGTCGAGCGCGCCGTGCTCAAGCCCTTGCCGCGGCAGCGCACCGAGGACTTCGACACGGTCCGCGTGCGCGTCACCGCTTCCGGCGGCTTCATCCTGCGCAAGGTGTTCTACTCCGTGCCTTCGCGTCTCGTCGGCCATCAACTGACGGTGCGCCTGTACGACGAGCGCCTGGAGCTGTTCCTGGGTACCACGCCGCTGATGCAACTGCCACGCGGCCGCATCCAGGCCAACGGGTGTAACGGACATGTCGTCGATTACCGCCACGTCATCCACTCACTGCGACGCAAGCCCATGGCACTGCGCAACCTCGTCTACCGCGACAGTCTGTTCCCGCGCCAGGCGTACCGGCGCGCCTTCGACGCGCTGCTCGAAACCAAGGGCGAACGCGCCGCCTGTCGCGAGACCGTCGCCTTGCTCTCGCTGGCCCACGAACGCACCTGCGAAGCCGAGCTCGCCGAAGCCATCGAGACCTGCCTGGACGACGGTGCCTTGCCCGACCCGGCCGCCCTGACCGCGCGGTTCGCCCGCGCGCCGCGTACGGTGCCGGAGATCCGGGTGGAGTTGGGCTCGCTCGCCGATTACGATGCCCTGCTCACAACGCCGATGTCCGCCGCCACGGCCCGCGCAGGAGACGGCTCATGAGCGCCATGGATACCGCACAGCTTGACCTCATGTTCACCGAACTGCGCCTGCCGACCTTCAAGGCCGCCTGGGCGGAACTCGCCGAACGCGCCGATGCCGACGGCTGGCCCGCGGCCCGCTTGCTCGCGGCGTTGGCCGAACAGGAGATCGCCGATCGGGCCCGGCGGCGCTTCGAACGCCAGCTCGCCGAGGCCCAACTGCCGCCCGGCAAAACGCTCGCCAACTTCGACTTCAATGTCGTGCCCATGGTCTCCAAGGCGCATGTCAACGCCCTGGTCGCAGGCGACCGCTGGCTCGACCAGGGCGCCAACTTGATTCTGGTCGGCCCGCCCGGGGCCGGCAAAAGTCACTTGGGGGCGGCGATCGGCCTGGCGCTCATCGAAAACGGCTTCCGGGTCCTATACGCGCGCACCACCGATCTGGTGCAGAAACTCCAGGTCGCGCGCCGCGAACTGGCACTCGAGGCCGCTATCCGCAAGCTGCACAAGTACCACCTGCTCATCCTCGACGACATCGCCTATGTCCGTAAGGACCAGGCCGAAACCAGCGTGCTGTTCGAGCTGATCAGCTCCCGCTACGAGGACCGCTCCCTGCTCGTCACCGCCAACCAGCCGTTCGGCGAGTGGGGCTCGATCTTCCCCGAACAGGCCATGACCCTGGCGGCCATCGACCGGCTCGTGCATCGGGCGACCATCTTCGAACTCAATGTCGAAAGCTATCGCCGGCGCTCCGCCGTGCAGACCCAACGCCGCCGCGGGCGCATCGCCTCCCGGGCCACGCCCGCCAACACCAAGGTCCAGCTCCCCGGCAGCGCCTCATCGAAAAACGAGCAGGAACCGGAGAACAACCCGTGACACCTCACCCCTTCGCAATCCTGCAGCGGCGTCATGAACGCCCCTTGCCTCGTCCACCGCCCATAAGGCATCATCAACCGTCGCGACACCTTCTCATCTTGATTGTCGCGCTCTTCTCATCCTGTTTGTCGCGCTACATCGGCGCTGGCTTCCCCGCGCCCGCGGGGATAGACCCGGTCCCCTTCTTGAAGTAGCGGATGTCGAAGTGGCTTCCCCGCGCCCGCGGGGATAGACCCCGGCGAAGCGGCGTTTCCTTCACCATGGCGTCGGCTTCCCCGCGCCCGCGGGGATAGACCTCTCCGCGCCTACCGACTCGATGCCGATGGTACGGCTTCCCCGCGCCCGCGGGGATAGACCCGTACAGCCTCACGCCGGGCATGCCGGGCTCCAGGCTTCCCCGCGCCCGCGGGGATAGACCCTGGCCGACCACTTCGGCGACAGCCGCATTTATGGCTTCCCCGCGCCCGTGGGGATAGACCCTGAAAAAACAGGAGGAATGACACATCATGGCTGGCTTCCCCGCGCCCGCGGGGATAGACCCGTGTGCATCACCTGATCGCTGTCTTCGAGCATGGCTTCCCCGCGCCCGCGGGGATAGACCCTACACTTCATGTTTACTCCCTTCCGCGCCTAAGGCTTCCCCGCGCCCGCGGGGATAGACCATGTTCGAAGCCCGAAGAACCTCCGTCCGGGAGGGCTTCCCCGCGCCCGCGGGGATAGACCTTCAAAGGCGTGTCCTTCGAGCCTATCGACTACGGCTTCCCCGCGCCCGCGGGGATAGACCCTCCCGCCCGCAGTCCACGCAGCGCCAGCGCTCGGCTTCCCCGCGCCCGCGGGGATAGACACTGTGGCCAGACTCGGGTTAATGTCCCCGGACGTGGTGGGCATTCAGTAGGCCGACGCGGCTAGACAGCAGAGCGGACATCACACTCATCGATGTTGATCTCGATCCACGACGATCGGAACCGGCAAAAACGGTCGGCGCTATGGAGTGCGCCCCTTGAAGTGGAAAGCGTCATAGGTCACCTTCTTGTACCGGTCCGTCGCCGCGTTCGGCCCGGCCAGTTCCAGCCGGTTCAGCGTGCTCTTGCCCGCCAACGCCGCTCCGCGGTCCGCCGCCCGTACCCGGGTCGCGACCGTCTGTGTGACCAACGCTTCGACCGTGTGCTGCAGCACCCGCGGGTCCCGGTGCTCCTGGAAACACCGCGCCGCCCGTTGGCACACGCAGGTGCACGCCTCCACCGCGCGCAGCAGCAGCGTCCCCGCGGTGGGCGTGATCGTCGCACCATCGAAGCGGGCGACCAGCGGACGGCGGCCGACCCGAGGAAATTCCAGCTGACGTGGCGCACACTGTGTTGACGAGGGGCTGCCTCGGTGTATGGCGTCAAGTGTTTGTAAGTACACCACTTTACGACATCACGGGCAGCCTCTTGCCACCACCGCGGTGAGATATCCGGACTAACGGGAGTCAACTAAGAACTAGTCTCTGGGTTGAATCATCAGCCGACGAAAACGAAACCGATGAGCATTGACCCGTGAACCACGACATGTTGAGGGAGAGTGACGAATGCCGCTTCCGACAGTCGACGAAGCGTACGCGCAGTTGCAGCAAGCTCCCGCAGCGGGCTCCATCCAGATCGATGTGCAATTGCGGATAGCGACACTCGCAGCCGCGGTTCAGGCGGAGTCAGCGCAGACGATGGCACAGGCTAGTCGCGATGCCGCCAACGCCTTGGTCGAAGCAAGTGACGCCCTGCGTGACAGCGTTGATCGTTTCACCGCTGCTAGCGATGCCGGTGCCCAGAAACTGGTGCAGTTTACGAGTCAGACCGCCGCCGCCACACGCGGCCTGAAGTGGGCCACTTGGGGTCTGTTTGCAGCGATGGTCGTGCAGGTTGTCGTGATGCTGATGCGAAGCTGGTGATAAACCCTACCGATTGAGGAAGTGGTATGGTCCGGTGCTGGCTTCCCCGCGCCCGCGGGGATAGACCTGCGCCCGGTATGCCGTGCTCTACGACTGCGACGGCTTCCCCGCGCCCGCGGGGGTGACCAGAAGAGTTGGTGTCATTCATTCACCCACGGGAGTTACTTGGGTAGAGAGCAGTGATATGGTGCCCACAAGTGTCTTCGTAGCTGAGGGGCAGAGGAGACGGGATGACTCCACTTAAGTGGCATTACCAAACGAGGGATCGGGCGGCGTGTGGGGCCAGCTCCCCGCGGCTGCAGGTAACCGAGGATCGGAAGAAGGTGACGTGCCGTCGACATCCGTGCCGCGACGAGCGTAACAAAGCCGAGGAGTTCGGTCGAGAATCGTGATCCTCCGGGTGGTAGCGGTGCCGTTGATCAGCCCCTTGGCAAACGAGAGACGTCCTGGTGAACAGCGCGCGAATCAACGGGCTTGTACGGCCTCCCCGGGTTCGGAGTCGTGGTTGCCGGCCTCGGCGGTCAACCGGCCATAGCTGAGCGGGTCGAGCGGCGCGGAGCCGGCGGGCTGCCCGTTCTCTCGCAGCAGGAACGCCAGGATGTTCGTGTATCCGTCCCCGCGCGGGCGAACTCCCATCGGGGGCATGCCGTCCCGCATCCGGACGAACAGATCGCGCACCCGCCGATCACCCCACGTGCCGAGGAATCGCGGGCCGATCAGCGCCGGCGCCAGGCGCTCGCCGTCGGCGTCCGGCAAGTGGCACGAGGCGCATTTCCGCCCGAACTCGATCTGGCCGGCGCCGGCCTGGGCCTCGGTGAAGCTGGCACCGGGGGAGGGTGCTTGCGCCGCGCCGGCCGTTATGGTCAGGATCAGGAGACCGGGGCAGGAAAGAGAGGTCAGACGCATGGGTCACCGGATCGACGTTCAGATGATCGATGGCGGGGCCGAGGGAGTCAACGTCCGATGATCGCGGTGTGGCTGCTGGCGGCGGCACTCGGGCTCTACGCGTTGCATCGCCTGGGGCTCTACATGGAGGGCCGCGGCTGGATCTACTACCGCAAGGCGAGGGGCAGCAGCGGCGCATTGGCCAATGCGATGCTCGAAGCGCACAAGGCGCTCGAGCCGGGCAACGCGCAGGTCATCGAAGCGCGGCGATACGAGCGAAGCGACGATGCGGCTCAGGGCGCCCCTCCGTCCGGGGGCGACGACGACGGGAGATGACCCAGCGCGGCGCGCCGTGACCTGGATGGGAGCCTTGCAGGCGGTCCGACTCTCTGTCGTGGCTGCCGCCGCCAGTTTCGTGTGGTGTCTCCTCGTCGGCGTGCTCATCTGGAATTCACCGGTAGTTTCGACCGGTATCGAATTCAGACAGGACGCTGAGGGAACGGAGACATTCGAGCGAGTCGAGGAACGTGCTTTTTCGGACCATTCCACCTTGGGCGTCGTGCCCCTGGTAATTCCTATGCTGCTGGCAGCCTGGGCGCTGTGGGCAGCGTGGCGTCGGACCACCCCGGGGTTGGCCGTCGCCACCTTGTGTCTTCTCGTCTACTGCATCCTTACTGGTTTTTCGATTGGCGGCGCGTACGTGCCACCAGGGCTGGGCCTTCTGGTCGCAACGCTCATGGAAGTGCTGAGCAGAATAATGGCTCGTGGTTGAATGCCATCCAACACTTGGGTGGCCTCAACGATGCAGCGTCTTCACCCTGACCCTGCCGGCACGGGAGCGAACGCTGCGTGTCCCCGCCAGTTTCAGGCAGCTCGCGCGTGGCATGACATCCGACGACGACGTTGGTCGAACTGCGTCGCCGGACCGGGCCGGGGAAGATGTTCGAGTGCGACGGGCGCGACCCGCAAATCGTGACCGTCGACCGGACACCGCAAATGCCGGCGTGGTGATCGCGGGGACCGTGAAAGCGCACGGTTTCGTGATGGCGAGCCGCGACCGCACCGATCTCGATCCGTGCCGTACCGCCTGCCGGAAAGATCCTCCACCTCCGCAACCTGCCTCGCGCACCCGACCGGACAGCACCGTGGATGCGGGTAAGATCGGAGGATCATGTCGTCCGGGTCTTGGGCGAAGATCGTCTGTTCGACAATCAGTTGTCTCCGGGAAGGTGAAAGGACCTCACGTCGTGAATCGGGCCGTCGTGCTCGATGACAGACCGCTGGGAGGAATGGATGGTCAAGAGATTCGACATCACGAATCTGACCGTGTTCCGGAAAGCGGATTTCCGCTTCTGCGATGGCGTGAACGTGGTAATCGGCGAAAACGGCAGCGGGAAATCGCACCTGCTCAAGGTAGCCTACGCATTGATCGCGGCAGGCATGGATCAGAACGGATCCCCATCCTCGGCAAGACCTGTCAAATCGACGCTGCAAAGAACATTCGGGACCAAGCTGGTCAACGTGATGCGCCCTGAGTACCTGGGTCGCCTGCAGCGACGAAGAACGGGCCGGCAACGTTGCGAACTCGCGCTCGAATTCGAGGATTCCGCGCTCGATTGCGCCGTCAGCTTCACAACGGGAAGCAAGAGCGACGTGAATGTTGACGGATGTCCGAGTGTCTGGCAAGAGAAGGCGCCCGTCTTTCTGCCACCCCATGAATTGTTGACACTCTATCCTGGATTTGTGGCCTTTTACGACGGCCACTATCTGGAGTTCGATGAGATTCATCGCGATTGTCAACGGTCGCCCGAAAGGGCGTCATTCTGGACAGTTCGTCGACCACAACATGTAGGGGGTCAGGATTTGGCATCGTCGGCAAGAGCCAGTCTGGACGAGCGTGCGCGGAGCCGGTGTCAAGGCCTTGAGCCCTGCGAAGCGGGGGCGGAGCGGAGCGACGCGCCTTGACGCTGGCGAGCACACGCGCACGCTGACGGTCTGACGATGCCGCCGGTGACCACAACATCTTGCGGTCGACACGAGTCCAGAATTCGGCGGTTGCTCGCGCTCGCGAACACGATACCTGCATCCTGCTCGGACAGCCGCCGCCCCGTGATTCACGGAAGACGCTTGCATCGGATCTGATCAAGCCGATTGAGAAAGAGATGGGCGGCCACTTGGAGTTGGACGCGACCGGACGCTTCTATCTGAGAGTGCCCGGTCAGGGCGAGATTGAAATACCTCTTGTCGCGGAGGGAATCCGGAAACTGGCCATGCTCGCGCGCTTGATTGCTACCGGTTTACTGCTTGGGAACGGCTACCTCTTCTGGGACGAGCCCGAGGCCAATTTGAACCCGAAACTCATCAAGGCGGCGGCGATAGCGATTCTCACCCTGTCCCGCGGCGGCATTCAGGTATTCGTTGCAACGCATTCCCTGTTCCTGCTTCGCGAGTTGGGAATACTGTCGAAGACGCGTGAATTCGGACATATCGAGCAACGGTACTTCGCCCTCGCGATCGGCGAAAACGGTGTGCGCGTCGAACAAGGCGACACGGCCGATGATCTGCAAACACTGATGCTGCTTGATGAGAATCTTCAGCAGTCCGATCGCTATCTGGAGTTGCAGGATTGACATGCCGTCACTACAAGTGGGTCACCTGACGTTCAACTTTCCAGATAACGAGGCTGAGCGTGCTCGTCGCTGGTCCGGGAAGACAATGGGCGCGTCTGTGTCGTCGATGTCGTGCGTGCCGAGGGCGACCGTGCAGGAGGCGATGCTGAAAGACGGACATACCGATCCCGCTGTTCGCGCCGCCCACTGCCGGCTCGAAGTAGAATCAGCGTGTCAGGTCAAGACAACGGCGGGAGGATTCGAGCTTGTCCTTGCAGGAGTTGTCCAATGCAGGATCGCTACGTCGGGGACGTGGGAGACTTCGCGAAGTACGGGCTGCTGCGGGCAATCCGGGGGCGGAAACGTCTGGGTGTCGCGTGGTATCTGCATCCGGACGCCGGTCCAGCCGGTGACGGCAACCACACCACCTACCTCCGGCAGCGTGAGGGATGGCGACGTCTCGATCCGGAACTGTTCGACACCCTGAACGGACTGATCGGTCCTGGCGGCCGGCGGTCGGTTGACGCCGTCCAGACGTCCGGCATACTCGGCGACGCGGTCTTCGCGGCCGATCGTCTCGACATTGCGGGGATCGCGGTCCGAGACCGCGTGCGCTGGCGGCGACGGTGGTTCGAGCGAGTCAGGAATCAGTTGTCCGGTTGTGACCTCGTCTTCGCCGACCCCGACAACGGTCTTTGTCCGGACGATCGCTTCAGGCCCACGCGGAGTGACAGCGCAAGACGGATACCGCTCGCCGAAGCGAACGCGCTCGCACAAGGACGCACGGCCGTCATCTACCATCACAACAGCAGGTTTCCGGGCGGACATCAGCAGGAAATCCGGTTCTGGATGGACCGGCTGCCGGGCTGCAACTACGCCTTCTACTGGAAGCGCTGGAGCAACCGGACGTTCTTCATCGTCAACCCCGACGACGAGATCGAACGCCGGCTGAGGGAATTCGCGGACCTCTGGGCGGATGGCGGCCAACTGGTGCGCGACGGCGCCGGGCTGCACCACCGCGTCCACATCAGCCGCGGCGCCGGTGCCGGTCCGGCCGGATCCGCGCCCGGCCGCGCACCGAAGATGCGAGCCGACACGTTGGCAACCGATCCCGTGATTGAGGCGTACAAACGCCACGTCGACCGGACCCTGCTGCGGCAGAACCTCCGGCGGTCCGTAACCGAACGGGTTGCGAACCTGATCGCCCTCCAGCGGCTGGCGGTGGCGGCGCGGCGGGCCGGGCGCGCGCTGGAGAGCAGTTCTTGACCGACTTCGAGAAGGTCATCCAGGTCGTCAGCGGGTCCGGTGTCGACTGCGTGATCGTCGGCGGTCTCGCCGCCACGATTCACGGTTCCGCGCGCCTCACGCAAGACGTGGACTTCGTCTATTCGAGAACCGCCGTGAACATCGCACGTCTCGTTGCTGCGCTGGGGCCCTACGCGCCGTACCTGCGCGGCGCCCCGCCCGGCCTGCCCTTCGACTGGAGCGCGGCGACGGTCGAGCGGGGACTCAACTTCACGCTCACGACTGCCATCGGTGACATCGACCTGCTCGGTGAAATCACCGGCGGCGGGGACTATCAGGCGCTCATGCCCGACAGCGTGACCGTCGAGATCTTCGGGTGCCGGTGCCGATGTCTGGACCTGCCGGGATTGATCCGCTCGAAGCGCGCCGCGGGGCGCCCCAAGGATCTCGACGCACTCGCAGAGCTGGAAGCGCTTCTCGATGAGCGCGCGGGCGACCCGACCGCGTGACGTTTGGCGACGTCGGCCGCCATATCCGTTTCGTCGGATGTCGCGTGAAGGTCCCCGAGGTTGATCTGAACAATAAGCTAGTCCAGACTGGTCTAGCAGCTCGTGGTGAGAGCTCCGCTGCAATCTGCGCTTCCCCGCGGAATTCAGCAGAACCGGGCAACCACAAGGGTTGCCCCTACTCGTCTTGCTCGGCGGGCGCATCGCCGATCTCGGTGCAACGCGGGGTTTCACCACGGACTGCCAGTATCAGCACGGGGGAGGGGCGATGGTCACACACGAACGGAAAGCGCCGCGGATCTGGACCGTCGCCGAGGCGAAAGTCCGGCTGTCAGAGGTGCTGCGACGGGCCGAGGACGAGGGACCGCAGCGCATCGGAACCCGGAAGGAGTTCGTCGTCGTGCCTGCCCGTATCTGGAACGAAAAGAACGAGCCGCGTCAGTCGCTCGGCCAGTGGCTGGTCACGAATCTGCCGCGCGTCGGGGGTCTGGAGATTCCGCCGCGCGACGAAGGGCGGGAGCGCGTCATCCCGTTTTCCGATTGGACGGAGCAGGATTGGAAGGCCTTCGATCAGGCGCACTTCGACCGCGAGGGCGACGAATGAGGGGTTTCCTGCTCGATACGAACGTCATTTCCGAAGTATGAGACCGGCCCCGAACCCGCGGGTGGCGGCGTTCCTGCGTGAACGGGGTGATCTCTGGTTGTCGGTGGTCGTGCTGTACGAGCTCGAGTACGGCGTGGAGCTGATTCCGCGGGGGAAGCGTCAAGCCGAGATCAGTTCCATGATTGCGGAGATCGTCGCGAACTACGGCGACCGCATCCTGCCCGTTGGGTGCGAGGCGGCGCGCCGGGCCGCACGGCTTCGCGCACGGGCGCGTCGCGCCGGCCGGCCCGCGCAGATCGCCGACGCGCTGATCGCGGGGACCGCTGAAGCGCACGTCCTCGTGGTGGCGACCCGCAACCATGCCGATTTCGCTCCGTTCGACATCGACGTGACCAACCCCTGGGATGCACGCTCCGGGTGACCCCGTCATTCACCTACCCTTCCGGCAGGGCGTCCTTGCGCCGTTGCGCTCGTTATAGCCAATCGGCTATAACTTGGCCGTGGTCCTCCGGAATCTCGTTCGCGAGGCGCGCAAGCGCGGGGCGCTCACGCAGGCGGAGCTGGGGCGCCGGGCGGGCGTGCCGCAATCAACGATCGCCCGCATTGAATCCGGCGCCCGAACGCCCTCGACGGACATGGTCGAGCGGCTTGTCCGTGCCGCCGGTTTCGAGCTCCGTTGCAGTCTTGGTGAACCAGATCCCGGGACCAGCACTCTGTTCCTGCGCACCCTGCATCGAACGCCCGCTGAACGCCTTGCCGATGCCACGCGCGCCGCGCGGTTCGTCCTGCGCGGTCAGCGCCAGATGCGCGAGCCGCGCAATTGAGTGTGATCAGGCACAACCAGCAGGTGAATCAATGCAGGAACTTGGCCGTCTTGAGCGAGTCAAAATACGCGACATCTGGTCTACCGAAGCCCAGGACTTCACGCCCTGGCTGGCCAGGGACGAGAACCTGTCCGTCCTGGCCGACACGTTGCGCATGGATCTCGAAGTCGAATCGCAGGAGAAGAACGTCGGGCCGTTCCGCGCCGACATTCTTTGCCGAAATGCCGACGGCGGATCCTGGGTCTTAATCGAGAACCAGTTGGAACGGACGGACCATATTCACCTGGGCCAACTCCTCACCTACGCGGCCGGGTTGCATGCCGTCACCATCTGCTGGATCGCGGCGAGCTTTACGGAAGAGCACCGCGCGACGCTCGACTGGTTGAATGAAATCACGGACGACCGGTTTCAATTCTTCGGTCTTGAGGTCGAGCTCTGGAAGATAGGAGGCTCGCTCGCCGCGCCGAAGTTCAACGTCGTCTCCAAACCGAACGACTGGATTCGCTCTGTCACGAAACTGACCCGAGGCACCAGCGAGAACGTGACACCCAGGAAGCGTCAACAGCTGATGTTCTGGACAGAACTGATGAAGCGGCTTGACGAGCAAGGAAGTCCTATTCGCATCAAGACGCCGCAACCGCAGAGTTGGATGGATTTCAGTATCGGCCGGTCCGGTTTCTGGCTGGAAGCCAGGCTCAATTCCACGAAGAAATGGATCGGCGTTGATCTCTTCATGGCAGGATTGGACGCTACGGCGCACTTCAATCTGCTACACCTGCGACGCAAGGAAGTCGAGAGCGAGTTTGGCGAGCCGCTCGAATGGCGTCCGTTGCCTGATCGCAAGAGTAGCAGTGTGCGGCTGTACAGGAAGGATACCGACCCGACGCGCGAGAACGAATGGCCGAAACAGCACGCATGGATGGTGTCGACGCTGAAGCGATTCCACAAGACGTTCCGACCGCGTGTGAAGAACCTCGACGCCTCCGACTGGCCACCTGACGACGACGGGCGCGACGAGTAAGGCACGCCCGAAGCCTCCTACCGTTGCAATCGTTGCCGGGACGTCCGCATTGCCTCCCTATCTTGAACGAACCGCGGTTCGTCCGGCGCCAGAGCGATAGCCCGGCGATAGGCTTCTTCAACTTCTCCAACCGGTGCCCGCAGCCAGTTCAGCGTGCGCGCCAGGTCCCGCCACGCCCAGGCATGGCGTTCCGGCGGGGCATCGAGTTGGATGACGCGCTCCAGGAGCGTCCGCGCCTCGGTGAGCAACCTGCGGTTCGAGTCGCGCTGCCGCCGGCGGTAAGCTTCGGTCGCCAACCGGAGCTTGGTCTGCGCAAACTCGTGCAGCGCACGGGGATCGGCATACACCGCCTCTCCGGCGCGCTCGAAGTACCGGTGTGCGGTATGGGAATCTTGGGCGCGTCGGGCCAGGATGGCGGCGTCAATGGCGTCCTGACCGGACAGCACGGGACGGGGTTGTCTGAGCAGATCCTGCGCCTTTCTCTCGTCACCAGCCTCCACGAGCACGTCGATCAGGGTATTCGCGACGTGTGAGACCGCGCTGGCCGGTCCTTGAGCCTCAAAGGTTTCCAGGACCCCTTCGGCGCGCCCGATCTCGCCGCGATCCGCGTACGAGCGGATCATCTCCGAGGCGAGGATCGCCGACGTCTGGTTGGACACCCACGCGGACTCGATACGGTGAAGCGCGTCCTGGTGTTCTCCCAGCGCTCGCAGGTGAGCCGCGTCCCGCAGCGCGGACAGTGCCCCGTATTCCGGATGGGCCGGCAACGTGGCCTGGAAGTAGGTCCGCTGTTCGTCGAAGTCGAATCGCGGCGCCGGCGATTCGTTTGCCGCCATCGCCTGAAACACCTTTGGCAGCCCGGAGAGTCGTCCTTCCGCCAGTCCCAACTCCTTCAGGAACTCGCCGATGCGGCGATTGCGGGCAGGCGCGGCCCGAACCTCGGCATTCCGAATCAAGTGGTGGGGTTCGATGCCCGGGACCGGTCCTGGATAACTGATGATCTCGACTCGACTTGGGTAAAGGTAGACCTTGGTTGGCTCAGTCTGGTCAACGTCATAACCACGGTGATACACCGCGTTGACGAGGGTCTCGCGCAGCGCCGGCAGCGGATAGCTGACCCAGCCGCGCACCTGGCTCCGATCCCGCTGCTTCTGCAGATGGAACGCAGAGAAGTTCTCAAGATACTTCAGACAATCGCGAAGCTGGTCCACCAGCCCTCCACCGAACGTGCGCTCCTCCTGCACGTCCCCGGCTCGATCTGCGGCGAACTGCACGACTTCGATCCTTGCCCCTCGGAACCATTGCGTGGGGTCCCTCGAGAAGAAGAGCAGACCGGCGTTCCGGGGCACCTCGTGATCGTTGACCTTCGTCGTGATCCGCATGCGCCGATAGACGGCCCTCTCGTTCGGCTCGTCGAGCAGCCCGCTCCGTACGTCGCGCAGGAACTCGCGAACCTTCGCCTCGCGCAGATCCTCGACCTGGGCATCCGGCGCCCTGCGATCGTCCCAGGGCACGCGGGCCGTCTGCTGAATGAGTGCCCGGAGCAGGTCGCCACGCTGCTCTGCGTCGACGGTCTCCGAGCCGAGACGCACCCACAACCGGCGTGACCCGTCGATGGCGGCGGGTGCGCGATGGGGTCTCATCTCACTGGCTGGCGCCCACACGACCAGGACGAGCCGATCTCCGACCGTCTCAGGCGACAGGATGGGAGGATAGGGCGGATCGTGCCGGTTGCAGTTGCCGCGAATCCACTGCTGCGCGGCCTCGACCTCTTCGGCGGACAGGCCGGACGGGGGCAGGGCCGCGCGGCCGGCCTGCTCCGCGGCGCCGATGACGATGTAGCCGCCGTTCAGGTTGTGATAGTCGTTGGCGAACGCGCAGATCGTCCGCAGAACCTGGGAGCCGGTCGTGTGCGGATCCCACGACGCCTTGAACTCCACCCGTTCCGATTCCACGCCGCGGCAATGGAGGAGATCGTCAAGGTTGATCGGAAGAATCGCGCTCATGGATGAATTATCGCCTCTCCGTGCCGTTCGTTTCTGGCACGGAACCCCGACTTTTTCCGCATCGGGGATATCCAGCTTCGAACCCTCCCGGCGCGACTGCTATTCGAGTTTCTCCCGAAAGTGCTCGAATCGTCGCTCGAGAAACCCACGATCCGGCCAATCTTCCCGAGCCCGCGGGAGCCTGCGCATTCCGGTGAAGTTGAACGCCGGATCCGGGGAACGTGAACACGGATTCCGGCGAACGTGAACGCTCGTCGGAGCGCAGCGACGTTGGTCGGTCGGGTGTGCGGCCGCGTAGCGGGCCTCGCCGGCTTCGCGCGAGGGCGCGTCGCGCCGGCAGCGCCCTGCGATGCCGGCACTGGTCAATGGTTCGCACTGACTCCAGCACGTCGCCCTTTCAGCGATAATCTGGCGTCGATCCGAACCGGTTGTTACTTTGTTCACTTCGGTTTATATTCATGATGATTAATCGCCATTTGGTTGTTGTATGGGATCAAAAATAAACCTCCTGCTGCAAGCATGGCCCGCCGGGGCGGTTGGTACCCAGCGCTGGCTGAACAGCCGAGGCGTCGATTCCCGGCTTGCCGACAAGTACGTTCGATCCGGTTGGTTGGAGCGACTCGGCCACGGCGCCTACGTCCGCGCCGGTTCCACGGTCGATTGGCCTGGCGCCGTTCATACTCTCCAGCATCAACTCGGGCTCGACGTGCATCCCGGCGCCATGACGGCCTTCGATCTTCGCGGCTATGCCCACACTCTGGCGCTGAACGGCCGTGAAGTCGTTCTTTTCGGCAAGACAGGGACTAGGCTGCCGTCGTGGTTCAGCAGCCACGACTGGTCGCAGTCGGTGTCACTCGTCACGAGCAACATGTTCGGTACGAACTCCGAACGTGTGTCCACGATCAAGTTCGATGGGCTCGATCTCGCCGTTGCGACCCTTGAGCGAGCCGCGTTCGAGATGATGTACCTCGTGCCCAAGCACCAGTCCTACGAGGAAGCGCTGCAGGTCGTCGAGGCGTTGACGGCGCTCAGGCCGCAGGTCGTCCAGCGGCTACTGGAGAACTGCGCATCGAAGAAGGCCAAACGCCTGTTCATGCACGCCGCCGAACGCATGAATCACCCATGGGTCACCGGCCTCGATCTCTCGAATGTTGATTTCGGGTCCGGCAAGCGGACCATCCATCCGGGTGGCCGCCTCGACGAAAA
Organism: Vicinamibacterales bacterium; assembly: GCA_965220695.1. Classification (GTDB taxonomy): domain Bacteria; phylum Acidobacteriota; class Vicinamibacteria; order Vicinamibacterales; family UBA8438; genus UBA9620. The sequence continues at coordinate 5,326,912 of OZ244838.1, forward strand.
ATACAATCTCATTGTTGCGGACCCGAGCGACGGATAGCGACTTCATGCCGATATTGGATACCTATCGAGCCCAGGTGGACTTGTTGATCCGGAGCTTGCCTGCGGTCGCCAAGGTCCGGGAGTTCGCTCTGAAGGGCGGAACCGCCATCAATCTGTTCGATCACGACATGCCGCGACTCTCCGTCGACATCGATCTCGCGTTCCTGCCGATCACCGATCGCGATATTGCGCTGAGCGAGATCCGTTCGCGACTCGCTGCAATCGCCGATGACATCTGTCGAACGATCCCCCGGGTAAGGGTTCAACTCGCCCGAGGCGATACGCCGAAATTGAACGTCGCCACACCTGACGCGCACATCAAGGTGGAACCAAACACCGTCATCCGCGGCAGTCTGTATCCACCCATCGACAGAGATCTTTGTCAGGGCGCTCAGGACGAGTACGAACTCTTCGTGCGTATCCAACGGCTGGCGGCCGGGGATCTATATGGCGGTAAATTGTGCGCGGCTCTCGACCGCCAGCACCCGCGGGACATGTTCGATATCAGGCGTCTCTTCGAGATTGGAGAAATATCCGACGAGATCCGTCGGGCGTTCGTCGTCTACCTCGCCAGTCACCGCCGTCCCATGGCGGAGTTGTTGGCGCCCAGGCCAAGACCGATGGAACCACTCTACGCCCATCACTTCGCCGGTATGACCGATGAGCCGATTGCGCTGGAGGCGCTCCAGGATGCCAGGGTGCGCCTGATTGAGTGGGTAGCAACCGCGCTTTCTGAAAGTGAGCGGATGTTCCTTCTGTCAGTCAAGCAGGGTGAGCCGGACTGGACGCTGCTGCCTTTCGCCGATCTTGAGCATTGGCCTGCGATCCAATGGAAACTGCACAACATTCGGCAGATGAGCCCTCGTGCTCATGAGGTGGCAGTCGATCGACTGCGTGCAGTGCTTGAAATCTGAACCAGCGAAGGTACATCCCGGCCGGCGCCAGCGACCACCTCGGCCTCGATGGCGACGTACGTGCGAGTCATCACCGGAAGGCGTAGCGGACGCGAACGCCCGTCCGCCGCGGGGCGAGCACGTTCGCAACGTAGCGGCGCACCGTGAAGCCGTCTTCCGTTCGGCCGATGAGATCGGGCGTCTGGCGCACGCCGGTCACGGCGTACTCGTCGAACAGGTTGTCGGCGTAGCACGTCAGGGTCCAGAGATCCATTGAGACCGACACTGACGAGTTGCGGAGTGTCGTAGGCTGACAGAGTCTCGCCGCCAGCGGCGCTCCGGCAGGTGGGTCACGCAACCCGGGATGGTGCATCATAGGCCGGTGGTCGAACCAGACAGCCGCCGCCGTCGACCGGCGTGAACCGGGGGAGACAAATGACCGAGTCGGGAGAAACATTGGGAGAAAAGAAGCGGGTGGATCTGAGAACGGTCTGGCCGCATGAGCTCGACTTTTCCCGCTGGCTGGCCGAGAACATCGAGACCTTGAATGAACAGGTCATATGGGAGATCGACTCGGAGTCCGTGCAGCAGGAGGTGCCCATGGGTTCAATGCGTGTGGACCTCCTGGTCGAGGCGACGGCGCCTGACACCGGCGAACGCTTCAAGGTGGTGATCGAGAACCAGCTCGGCATGACCGACGGAGGTCATCTCGCGGGCGTGATGGACTACATGGTCGCGTTTCAGACCAAGGGCGCGATTTGGATCGCCGGCGACGTCAGCCACGAATACGTCGAAGTGGTGCGGTGGTTGAACAATGAGTCCAGCATTGACGCCTATTTGTTCAAGGTCGAGACCATCCGCATCGACGAATCGCGACCCGTTCCCATCCTCACGAAGATCGTTGGTCCTTCCCGCCTCCCCCATACGGGGCGTAGCGGAGGCGATCCGCGCCGTAGTCAACAGGTGCGGGACTGGTGGGGGCGTGTGCTGCCCGGGCTCGCCACAGTCCATGATGCCTGGGGATCCGTGAGACCGACCACGCACCAGTACCCGGGGGTGCGCATTCCGAATGGACCGGAACCTGTCAAGTGGTATGTCAACGTGACAGGAAAGAAAACGACGCTCGGGATCCATATCAGTGGTGCAACGAGAGACGAGGGTGACCACTACTTCAACCGGCTCTTGGCGCGGCGAGATGAAATCCACGAGGCTTTCGGCGAATCACTCGTGTGGGATCAAAGAAGGTACCCGCCCGGCACTCGCTGGGTGACCTGGAAGAACCCCCAACCCGGCGGATTCGATGACGACCCGGACGTCCAAGAACATGCTGGGATCGCCATCGCCGACGCCATGAAGCGCCTGGTGGCTGCCACCGAGGGCATCGTGCAAGCGTTGCCGCCGTTTCAACCGCCATCCGGGGATGCGTCCGGTGAATCGCAGGACGAGTATGGAGCCGGCGAGTCCTCGAATGACAGCGCAGACCCGGGAGGCTCTGTGTGATCGAATCCTCATCGCGGCGGCGCCCGCGACCGGCCAGACAGTGGATGTGACGACACCTGGAGCCGATTTTATGCGGATTGCAATTCTCGGTTCGACCCCCCGTTGCGCGACTGCTATCCGAGTTTCTCCCGAAAGTGCTCGAATCGTCGCTCGAGAAACCCACGATCCGGCCAATCTTCCCGAGCCCGCGGGAGCCTGAGCCGTGTTCCATCGATACCCTTGATGGTCGCCAGCAAGTCGCCGTCCTGTTGCTCACGCAACGGCGCCGCTACGTGGACGCGATAGTCGGGATCGACGCCGATCAACTGCGAATCGAACGCGACGTGGTGCAGTGCGGACATGCAGATGCCGTTCTGAACCGAGGGTGGGCCTCCCTCGGCGTCGGGCACGATATGGGCGCCGACCAGCAATTCGCGCACGGGCAGTCCACTGAATGCGCATCTCCAGCGGTACGCCGCCTTCGTGCGCGCGCTGAACCACGCCTGATGATTCCTGGTCCGTGTCGTGGTCAGGGAATAGGAGGCTTCGATGCTATCTCGTACGGCGGCAGCCGGGCTTGCCGCTTCGGCGACCGCGAAGTCAGCGGTTGCCAGCAGCACGTGTCCTTCTTCCTGTCGGAAGGCTTCCACCCAGACCGGAAATATCGGTTGATACGTCGCTGGCGAGATGCCGATGAAATAGATGAGCGGTGCACCCCGCTGCATCGCGGTCCGGAGCGCACGGTTGGTGGGATCCTCTTGTCCGCCGCGTGCCAGGTCATAACGGAGCAGACCGGTCGCGCCGTCAAGGCGTGCCGCATCGAAGCCCTGATCGCGATACCACAACGACCTGCCCGATCGCGGCACCGTCGTCTTGATGCTGAGCGCTGCGCTCATCTGGCGCGGCTTGAAGATCCCCTTTGCCCGATTGGCGAACAGCACCGTTTCCCCGTCCGCCTGGAAGCCCTCCCTGATGGCCCGCCAGGGAACCAGTCCGCCCCATTGCCGTGAGAGTTTCTCGATGGCGGCGAACGCCGCGGCGCGGATACGTCGATCAGGGTCCATGAGCTAGCAGCCCGTGGCGAAAGCCCCGCTGCATTCGACCGGTGTTGGCGGCAATCGTTGATTCCAACGTCGGACATCCGCACAGACGCGACAGCGTTGAAATCTAGTAATCGAGACACGCGCGGCAGCCGCACCCGCCTTGGGCGTCGAAGTGATCCAGGAGTTTGCGCAGATTCGCGTGTGGATCCAGAATTCCCATCTCGCGCAGTCTGGAAAGGGCCATCATCGTCTCTTGATGGGGAGTATTGGCCGCCATCCTCGCATCGACGCGCGCGTTCCGTGCCCGTGTCGTCGCAATCCGGCGTCGCCGCCCGGCCGTCATGGGAATCGGCAGCATCGTGTCCATCATCTCGTTCCTTCTTTCGCGGGTTGCCGTCTTCGCGCCATCATACTGGACCGCGCGGTCGACCGGAGCGACGGAGGCAAGATCCTTTTGTACATCGGATCCAGAACCCGGATGACCGGGCCAAGCCACTTGACTGCCTTGGAAGTTGCTCGGCCGGCGGTCACTCGCCAACGCTTGGCGGACAGTGGATCGACGTGGCCTGCCGGCTCCCGCGGCGCGGCTGACGCCTACAGCGCGAAGATCTCGGTGACCGGCAGGCGGAACCCGGGACACAGCGGAGCACCGTCCAGCGTGTCGGCCTTGTCGAAGCGTCGAGGCGTCCGGCGGGGTTGGTGGATCGTCACCGACATATCGGCCGGGTCCACCACCCACACGGCGAGTGTGCCGTACGAGAGCCAGCGGTCACCTTGTCGGTGACATCGGTGCGTGTGTCGCCGGGCGACAGGACCTCCACCGCCAGGTCAGGAGCGCCGTTCCAGAAGGTCCTGGGGCGGCCTGCCGGCGGAATCCGCGTACGCCGGACGAAGGCGATGTCCGGGGCGAGCACGGTGTCGGGGTCGGTCGCCAGGAGGAAGCCGGTCTCGGCGCCGCAGACGACGCCGAGGCGGCCGCTCTTCACATGCTGGCTGAGCGGCCCGGCCAGATTCATGATGACGGCTCCGTGGTCGAAACCGGCTCGGGCCGTGCGTTGAAGTTCTCCTCTGACGAGCGCATGCCGGAGACTGTCGTCTGGCAGACGCCACAACTCATCAGCCGTCATGAGCCGTGCTGCTCCGGTCACGGAATTCGCTCACTGCTGGATCGCACCCGCTCCATGCTTCCGATTCCACCGGGTGTGGTCGATCTCTGCCATGGCGTCAAGACACAGGCTTGTCCATCGCCGCCAACCGTCGTCCAGATGCCGGCTAGTTCGCCAGCGGGTGCGGCTTCCGCCGACTTTCGCCGTCCGGCCGCTACGCCGATTGCAATGAATTGTACCTCCATGTCGACCCGTCCGGGGCACGCAGGTGGGTGCAGCGGCTAGTCATCCGAGGCCGGTTCCGCGGGCTCGGTCTTGGCAGCTACGCCCTCGTCTCGCTGGCCGAGGCCCGCCAATCCCGCGAATCACGACTTTTGACGGCGTCATCGGTAGGGTCGCCCCTTTCACTGATCCGAGCCCGATGGTTACGCGTTTCCGCAGGCGCACGGGCGCAGTCTTCACGAAGCCACCCTCGACCGTGTGGCCCGACAGGTGATCGGTTTCCGTCGGAACGGGTGATCGATTTCGCCGGAATGCGATGGGATTGCCCGCGGTCCACGCGATCAGCGGCTCCCAATCTGACCCGGCGCATCCGGCAGAAACAGCTTCCTTACGACGGTCGGCGCCCGATCACCGCGTCCGTCGTTGTGCAGACAGGCGGCCCAGGAATCGAGATATTCGGAGAATGTTCGATCCATGCGTGCGTCCCAATGGTTCAGCCAGCCGCAATCGCCCCACAGGGACGGCTCGTCACGAAACCGGTCCAGCAAGGCAACGGCCACCACGGCGTTGAGTTCGCGCCTGAGGGAGTTCGCTTCCATGGCTTCGATATTCGCGTCCAGCCAGCGCGCAAGATCGCGGCCGGGGGGTAAACGGTGCTTCTCCTCTATCCGCTCGGCATAGGTCGCGTGGTGCGGCGCGAATCCGGACGCTCCGAGAATATCGGGCGGATGCCCGGCCCAGCCTTGCGCAAGCCGATGCAGAACGAAGAGGGAGGCCATCTCGCACAAACTTTCCTCAAACCACTTGTGCCTGTGCTCCTTGTAACGATCGAAGTGGGTCATCACGTGACACAGTTCGTGTGAGAACTGGTAGACGTACTGGCACCAGTGGGTATCGCGCGCATTGACTCGGATCTCGTATGGCCGACGGTCAAAGAACACACGAGGGTCCTGGCTCCACCAGGCGACGCGAATGGAAGCGTCCGGAGGTCTTCCGAACGCGTCCAGCAGTTCCTTGCGTGCGGAGTTCAGAACCTCGCGCACCGATCTGAGACTTGCTGCATTCCAGTTGCCGTTTTCCACGGTCAAATCCGGCACTGTTTCCTGGTCCCTGGCTGCCGCTACCGTCACTATTCTTCTCCCACGATCTTGGGCGATGCCGCCAGTTGTCCTCTTGGGCCTCGGGCCTCGTCGTGAAGCATGCGCCGGAAGTCGGTCAGATCCCGGCAGAGCCAATCGCCGGCTTCGAGCCTTGCACGCTGTTCCCCGGAGAACCGGGGAGAAAAAAGCGCGAGTTCTTGCCGCCACCCCGCGAAGCGTCTTCCCGTCGATGTCGACAGGAACCGGCTCACATGTTGACTGAAAGCACGTAGCGACTTCGGATCGTGTCTGTCGGCGGTCCGCTTGCACGATCCGAAGCGCACGCGTCGATCCTCTTCATTCCACGCGATGAGGTCGATCTCCATCGCCGCCGGGTTGCTCCGTGGCCTGTTCCAAAAGCCCCGAACCCGGTCTGTCAACGGAAAATCCCCGTCATCCGTGCGGGATGCTTCCTCGCTCGCGGCCCGCATCATGCGCTCGAAAGCGTGTCCTTCCATGGTGCGAAGCCTCGGCAGGAAGCGTTTCGCTACTTCGGAAGCGGGCAAAATCCGCGCGGCTTGGCAGGCGGGCTGAATCGCCGCGAGCCATGCGGAAAGGAACGGGTCGGAAACGATGTACCGCGCACCTCTTGAAGACTCGCCGGCAAACACCGGAAGCTCTTTTTCAACCAGCCGCAAATCTCGTGTCAGGGTCTTCAGGTAAGGTCCCAGGCTCGTCAACTCCGGAAGGGCCTCACGCAATTCGGCGTGAGTGCAACTCCTTCGCTCTGCAAGCGTACGAAGGATGGCAAGATAGGTACGGCGCAATTCGTGCCCCAGCAGGTGCTCTCCCTCTTCACGCAGGGGGGCGTCGGAGCGCAGGAAGAGCCTCTCGCACAACTCCGTTGCCCATTCCTCCCATTCGGGAATGAGGTCGAGACCGTCCGTTTCGGCGAAGTGACGCCAGTATTTGGGCACGCCGCCGAACAGGGTCCACAGGGTGAGACAACGCATCGGTTCGCGCGCCCCGTGGTTCTCGCAGACATCGAAGACCGTGCCGAGGTTCCAGGGGTCGAGCGACATTCGGAATGTCGTCCGTCCGAAGAGCGGCGCCTTGCGGTCTTCGAGCAAGGCTTCCATTTCCGTTTGGACCGAGCCGACCACAATCAGCCCACCCACCGGACCCTGCTTGTTCTGGAGCCGGTCGACCTGTGCCTGGAGCAGAGACGGGAAAGGGCTCAGCGGCCCATCGAGGCAGATCTGAAACTCGTCGAGGACCACGATCGCACCCGCCGCGCAGAGCGAACCGGTCGCGATTGCGACCCCCGGCAGATCACCAGGCTCGTCGGATTCGCCAAGGTCGCCACCGAGTTTCGCTTCTCGCAGGGCATTTCGGAAGACTGCCGCGAAATCGCCGGGGGTGCTGTCGGGCAACTGAACAAGCAGCGCCGGTCGCCGGCCCGGCTTGTCCTCTGCAAGCGTGTTCAGCGCCTGCTGGACAAGAGCGGTCTTGCCGATACGGCGGCGGCCGCGAATGGCGCCGAAAAACCAGTGCTCGCCGCGCATCCTTTCGAGCAGGGCGCCCAGTTCGTTCCGGCGACCGTAGAAGGACCAATGGCCGACCACGACATTAAGATAATAATATTTCCAAAATGATTCAAGCCCGCGGGGAGTGGTCCGCGCCGCCCATTTCAAACGGTCCAACTTCCCTTGCCAGAGGAAAATTCGATCCACGATCCCGATCTGGAACCAGGCAAGCGTGAAGCCCACGGTGGCAAGGACAACGTTGATGGGCAACTGCACCGGCAGTGTGCGGTACCGGGCGACCCGAATAAATCTTGCCGGCAACCAGTACAAAAGCGCGTAGACGATAACCGGGATTAGCTAGTTCGCCAGCGGGTGCGGCCGAATCTGGAACTTCACCAGGTTGCCCGGCTCGACCGGTCCGCCCTCGACGTGCCAGGCGGCGTCGGCGCCGTAGGTGGCATAGAGGCCGCGCCCCTTCCAGCCGCCGTTCGGGTCGTCGATGCGGCCGTCGAGGCCGCGGCTGTGGAAGCCTTGCGGATACGGGACGCGCATGACCACCCACTCCTCGCTCTCGGGCAGCAGCGCCAGCAGCGAGTCGGAGCTCGAACCGTTGGCGATCGGCACGTTCTCGCCGAGCCCCAGCGTGTTGAACTGGTCGACCCAGTTGTAATAGTGGAAGTCGGTCCCGATGTCGGTGCCGGCGAAGTTGGGACCGGGCACCTTGTAGAAGCTCCAGCCCTCGTCGCATTGCCGGCCGTCGCGGACGTCCGGGCCGTTGAATACCGTGCACTTCGAGCGGTCGAAGCTGGCGAAGTGGCTGCTGCCGGCCAGCGCCGCCCAGAGAATGCCGTTGCGGTCGACGTCGAGACCGCGCGTGCGATAGCCGTGCTCGGCCGGCACGGTATAGAGCTCGCTCACGCAGGTCTCGGGCGGGTTGTCACCCCGGTCGAGCCGCACGAGCTCGCCGGGATACCGGTCGGAGACGATCCATACCGCGTCATCCAGCGGGTTGGTGATGATGCCGTACGCGCCGGCAATGATGCGGGTGTCGCGGGCGGGGTCGAAGTCGGCCTCTGCGCCGCGGCGCGCCGGTTCGTTCCAGGGCCTGGTGATCGCGCCGTCGCCGTTGGTGTCGAGCACCGTCGGGCACCAGCCCTGCGACGCCCGCTCGTCCCCGGTCTCGTCATACATCTTCGTATCGAGCCAGCCGACCACCTGACCGCCGCCGCTGAAGTAGAGCGTGTCGTTGTCGTCCTCGGCGAACTGCAGGTGATGGGTGCCGTAGCAGGTGTGAATCAGCACGAACTTCTGCGCCTCGGGGTCGAAATAGCCGGTGTGCCGGCCGGCGCGGTCGACCGGGAAGTTCTTGGCGTACGGATTGTCCGAGCCCGACTTGCACCAGTCGGGATTGTCCGGGTGCTGCACCCGCGTCGTCAGCCAGACCCGGCCGCTGGCGTCCAGCATGGGGTTGTGCGGGTTGGCCGGGTCGTTCCACACCACTTCTGCGCCGAAGTCGCGCCAGGGCTCGAACCCTTCGGTCCGGAACATCGAGGGGACCGTCGAGCGGTCCGCGCGCAGTGGAATCTTCAGCATGGTCGACTGGTGCTGCGCCGTATCGGTAATCAGCAGGAAGTCGTTGCCGATGTCCACGCCGTAGATCGGGCCGTTGGCGTTCACCCGCGGGTTGCGCTTGTCGGTCGCCACTTCGTCGTGCACGAAGGCCACGTTGTCGCCCCAGTTCCACATGGTGAGCACGACGTTGCGCTCGACGCCCGCGGGCCGCGGCGGCGCCGGCGGCACGGCGCCGGCGGCGATCCGGTCGCTCCAGTCCGCCACCATCTCCAGACCGCGGCGTTGGCCGAACTGCGTGATGAAGCTGCTCATCAACGACCCGCGCTGCCCGCGGCGGGTGCGGTCGTCCCAGGCGGCGATCGTCGAATCGAACCGATCGAGGTCCGGCACCACGCGGGTGCGCTCGTTGCCCACCTGGTGGCACCGCTGGCAGCCCTTGAGCACGTTGATCCACTCGTTCTGATGCTGCAGGTTGGCGTTGATGCCGTTGCCGTCGTCGCCGGTGCCGGGAAACTCGTTGGCGTCCGGCAGGTCGATGAGCGCCAGCCAGTAGTTGGACGGATAGACCTGCGCCGCCTCCTGCGGGGTGGCGGCCACGGTCGCCGCCAGCTCGAGCTCGGCGCCCGGAGACGCCGTGACCGCCGTGGAGTCGAGCAGGCCGTAGCCGCGGACCCAGACGTCGTAGGCCGCGTCCGGCAACTCGGGCAGCAGGAACCGGCCGTCGTCGTCGGTCACGACGATCTTCCGGAACACGGTCTCCAGGTCATCGGTTTCGGCGATGACCCAGACCCCCGCTTCCGGGCCGTCGGCGCTGGTCACGACGCCCGCAATGACGCCGGTGTCGGCGTCATCCTGCGCCGCGACCCGGTTGTCGTGCACGGTCGTGAGCCACGTCACGGCCAGAGCGATCGCCAAGGCAAGTCCGAAGGTCTTTCGCATCGTTGGTCTCCTCGACGCCGGCGGCGGCCGGCCGTTCACGTCAGGGTGCGGTCCCCGCGCAGGTTCAGTCGGAACGGGCGCCCAGCTCGCGGAGCAGGGCCACCGTGCCGGGCCAGGCCTTCTCCGTGTTGGCCACGAAGACTCCTTCGGCGACCATCAGCGGCGTCCAGCCGAGCGCATTCTCCGCGTTGATGTTCGCTCCCTGCGCCAGCAGGTATTCCACGATCAGATTCGAGCCCGTCATCGCCGCCCCGTGCAGCGCGGTGCTCCCGCTCCAGCGCATGTCGCCCCGGTCGCGCTGGGCGTCGAGCTCCTTGAGATTGAGCGGATGCCGCAACAGCAGCGTGCGCCCGTCACCCTCGAGCCGGGTGTCGCCGAAGTCGGTGACGGCATGGATGTCGTTACCCAGCTCGTGGGCGAGGCGCACCGCCTCGAGCCGCACCTCCTCCGGTGTGCCGTTCAGCGGACCGGGGCTCTCGCCATCCCAGAACCCGACGCCGGCGGCCGCCATCAGCGGTGTCACCTGCTGGCCGGTGGTGGTAGACGGGTCCGCGCCGTGCGCCACGAGCAGCCGCATCAGGTCGACGTCGGCATGCTTGGCCGCCAGGTAGAACGGCGTGGCGCCGACAAAGCTCAGGAAGTTGCGCCCGACCGAGATGCCGGGCGGTGGTCTCACGATGCCGAGGTCGACTTCGAACGGGATCTCCCGCCAGTCGATCTGCACGTTCGGGTTCGCACCCGCTTCGAGCAAGGCCCGGGCCAGGTCGAGACTGTCCAGGGCGCCGGTCGCGATCGGCGGCCGGCCGGACCCGGGACGCCGAATCCAGGCCAGCGCGTGCAGCACCGATCCACGGGGATCCGGCAGGTTCGGGTCGGCGCCGGCGGCGAGCAGCATCCCGGCCAGCTCGTAGTGGGCGTTGACGACCGCCAGCGCGAGCGGCGTGGAGGAGTCCCGGGCGGTCGCATGGACGTCGGCGCCGGCCGAGAGCAGCGCGCTGACCGCGTCGGGGTGTCCCTCGCGGACGGCGAACAGCAGCGGCGTCAACTGACCGTTGGAGCGCGCTTCGACGTCGGCGCCGGCGGCGACGAGGGTGCGCACGGCCTCCGCGTGCCCCTCGGCCGCGGCCCACATGAGGGCGGTCTGTCCTTTCCAGCTTTCCATGGCGCTCACGGCCGCGCCGGCATCAAGCAGCAGGCGCAGCACGTCGGCGCGCCCGGTGCGGGCGGCGATCATCAGCGGGGTGTCGCCGCCGGGGGTGGGGGTCTCGGGCGACGCTCCGGCGGCCAGCAACGCCTCGACCATGACCGCGCTGCCATTGGTCGCGGCCAGCGTCAGCGGCGTCACGCCGTATCGGTTCGCGGCGTCCACATCCGCCCCGGCGGTGATCAGCCGGCGCGCGACGTCGTGCCGGTCTCTCTGCACCGCCCAGTGCAGGGCGCTGGTGCCGTCCGGCTCCACGGCGTTCGGGTCGGCGCCGGCGTCGATCAGCCGCGCTACGGCCGCCAACGGCCCCGTCTTGACGGCGTCGATCAAGGGTGTCTGGGCGCTGGCCGGCAACGCCGCGCCGAACAGCAGGCCGGTCGTCCAGAGACACGCCAGCGCCCGAAACGTCTGCCGCCGGGGTCCGTCTGTCATCGTGAACTCCTCACCGGGGCTCCCGGCCACACTATATACCGGATGGTCCGGCGCGGAACGTGATCCGAGTGCGACGTTTGTCGGTCCCGACCAATTCGGAAAAGCCGCGCTCCTCGCGTGGCGCCAAGTGCATGCAGCCGGGCTGTGACCACGGGCGGTCAAGGCGTGTCTCTTCCCAGAAGATCGGTGATGCGGGGACCGCTTGGTGTGCCAACGGTCGCCAGCGCGAGTTTTGCCCGAGCGACCAGTTGAAGCGGCGAGAGTTTGTCAACATAAACGGCATGGACGATTCGGTCGATTCCCGCACCCACGATGGGAGCCGCTGTCCGCAGGCTTGCCCTCAGGGCGACGGCGTTCGTCTGGCCTCCGTGAAGAACCAAGTTTCGCTGCCGATACAACCGGGTGAAGGCGGTGGTTGCATGTTTCTTGATCGCCGCCAAGACTTGGCTCGGATTGTCAAGGACCGCAGAGATTCTGTCGACTGCTATGCGATCTGAATCAGAGAGTCCGTTCAGATCGATCTCCCGCGTTGTCAGGGCCTGGGCGACGATATCGCACCGCCTACGATTCTCATCAATCCCATGCAGACACTCTGCCAGTCGGGGGTCACTCTGGCGGATGACGTACGACAACACCGTGAGCTCCGCGCGGGGGTACGAGCAGGCGACCAGTGTAGCCAAGCGGTCAGCGGCCTGTGCGCGATTGTCGGATTCGCTCAACAGGGCTTCGATCGCGGCCCACCCGCCCGCTACGGCGGCGCCCGGCGAACTTGACTGCAGGTGCGACAGCAGCTCGATTGCCGCATGAATGCCCCCGGTGGCATGAGCGTCGTACAGTTGGTTCTCTCGTTCGAGAGCCTCCACCCGCACTCCGCGCCTGACGCGGGGCGTCTGGCGTGACTCGGCCACCCCCTTTATCCAGACGCGTCCAAGGAATGCCAGACCTCGTCTGGCGCCGACGGCCACCCGGGCAGACAGTTGGTCCAACATTTCGGAAACGTATTCCACCGCCGCCTCGGAATCGGGCGCCGGAATATCGAACAGGAAACCGCCGTCCTGGCGGATGTCTTTCACGGCAGAGCCATTGCCGCGCAACCAAGCCGTAACCTCTCCTGCCGAACGCCACTCAATTGGCGGCGGTGCGTCCTTCAGTCGAATAGCGCGCGAAACAGGAGCCATGACCTCGAATCTGCGCTCGTATGCCAGTGCAAGTTGCTGCGCGTCGTCGACGATTTCGGCAATCGAGCGGGTTCCCGGCTCATGCCGTAAACGGTACTTCCACCAGCGATGCAGAAAACCCGGGCTGTAGCCGATGTCCAATAGATGGGACGCAACGGCGCGAGCGGCCCGTTCAGGTCCGGGAGGATCGGCTCCTCGTAGTGCGTTCGCCCATCGAGCCAAGTACGTCCTACGTGATCTCGATTCCTGCTGTGCGACGACGTGCCTGTCCAGGCGGTCCATGCGAGGCTTCGATCTCAGGGCGCGCTGAAGCACCTCCCTTTCCTCGGTTGTTCCGGCGCCAGGATCTGATCCCACGAATTCTCGCGCTACATTGACAAGAGAATCGAGGGAGCCTTGACTCAGAACGCCAGAGTGGACTGCTTTAACGGCTTCCAGTACCTCACAAAGAGTCAGGCTGAATCCTGCGTTCCAGAGCCATCGACTCCACGGGGAACTTGAATCGAAGAAATCGAGCAGTCGCGTTCCAATGTGAGTATCACGCCTATTGACCTCGTCAATCATCCCGAATATCATACTGAAAGGACGGAACACGTCCGCGGTCTAACAAGGGGCAAGTCCCTCGGCGACGTCGGTGGCGTTTCATGAGCGCCCCGGCGCGAGGCGCGAGCCCCTTTTCCTTTGTACCACTGACGGAAATCGGACTCTCCAGAACCCTGGGCCGGCCCCGCCTCGCCGCGGGAGCCGCGTGCTCTTGTGCGGGGCGGCGGGGGTGCGGCGGGTCATTCGGGATCCCCATCTGGCGGAAGTAGGTCAGTTTCAGAGGGCGCGTACTGGGCGAAGCCGTCCGTGCGCGTGTTAGGATCGGAACTCCCACGCACACGTCGAATAACTTCATGACTTCGCGCTCGTTTTCGTCGGGCCGTCCGCTGAATGGAACACCTGCTGCCCGCAGGAGATAGGCGGAAGCCCGCACCTTCAACAGTGCGACGTGTGTGTGGCAACCGGCCCGGCGACCATTTTCGGTCGCCGACGAAGGGAGGTTGCCCATGCGGACCTGTCTCGTCGCGCTCGCCCTGTTCCTGATCCTGCCGACCGCCAGTGCCGCGCAGGAGAACAACAATCACTGGATCGAATCCCAGCTCGATCTCTATCGCCTGATCACCTTGGTCCACATGGACGTGGCGCAGCAGGCACAGTCAGTCGCCGGCGTGGCGCGCTTCTTGCGGTCGGTCGCGGCCAATTCGCCGATGTCCAACCGTAACCGCTCGGAACTGCACCGCATCGTGGGGATGGCGCTCTCCGAAGCGGTGAAAGATTCCAGGACCGCCTGCAACGTCCTCACGGACGCGTACCCGCCCATCGTGTACGCGATGTCGAACATCCCCAACACCGACGACCTTGACCCCAAAGCCGAAGCCGTCTTGGGCTTGATGGCCGACCGGGCCTCACTCGCGTGCGAAGTCGCCGAGAGCGTCAAAACATCCCACGACGAGCACGTCTCCTTCTTCAAGTAGAGACGATGCCGCCCACGACACGGCTGACTGGCGTCGAAGTGTCGGCGCTGGAGTCGCTGCTGATCCTGCAGAAGCGGCATCCCGAACTGGGGATTCCGCCCCTGTCCAAGATTCACGATCCAGTGGCAGAACTGGAGCGGGTCCTGCAGTGCATCAGCATGGCGTCGGTCGAACGTGCCCGGGTGGCCGACCGGGCGGCACCGACCAGACCAGGTCAGGCGAGTTCAGTTGAAGACCAGACGGTGTCGTTCTGCTTTTCCATCATGGCCGTGGGATTCGGAACGCTGTACATCGGCGCCACGAACCCGTTTTGGGAAGCCCTCGGGTACGTCAGCGCCATCCTCATTGCGATTTGGGCATTCGGGACGTGGAAGTCACGCCATCAGCACCACAGATATACCGGGGCCATCGAGCAATACCTGAGAATTCTTGCCGGATCGAGCGCGGTGGTTCTGTTGGGACAGACGAGAGCGTCGGCCCTTGATGCGTTCGTCGTAGGCATGGTCATCTTCGTCACGTTCACCCTGTCGAACTTCACGTTCTTCCTGGAGTGCATCCGCGATCATCGGTCGCAGACACCGGCGAAGCCGGTTGAGTAGGCTGGTAGAAGTGCCCTTCGGTGGTCCAGAGCCGCGCCGGGACCGCCGGGATGGACGTTCACTCAGGCGCGGGAGAGGGAAACTATGCGTGAAGAAACAGTCGAAAGCCTACGCGATCGGGTGGTCGCCCTGGAAGAGATCGTCGTTCAAATGGCCAGTTCCGTTAACGACATCGTACATTTCAGCGGGATAGACGACGACAAGGTTCGCGAGTATTGGGGAAGATTCACCCACCGGCATGTGGCGTATCACCTGCAGCCTGAACTCGACGATCAGGAGGTTGTTCCTCCTGGGACCGCCGTGTACCGGCATGTTCACAGCTATCTCGAGACGAACCCGAAGGGAGCCGGTCAAGACCTAAACGATTGACGGTGTCGTGGTGCAGCCTGTGATGCTTGAGCCGCCGCCACCTCTCCGTAGGCCCGTACTGGCCGCTGAACAAACGAAGCGGGGCAGTGTCGTACGTGAGCATCCGTTCAATGAGGGTCATCCACCAACTCCCGCGCGGCCCCCGCCCCTTCCTGGAGCGGGGGCAGTCTGAATGGACGCCGTGGCTGCCACGCACAAGGGCGTCCGAGGCTAATGTGCGATCTGCCACCATGCCCCTGACGTACCGCGCCCGATTTTCGTCGAACATCTGGCATTTCTGCCGGAACTGCCCGGACTGGCCGACTCGGACGTCCTACGGCGAGCGGACCCTGCCGCCGCTGCCGGCGTGGGTCTGCCGGCGCTGCCGAAAGATGGCCCTGGCCCAGACCTGTCATGAGGCGTCGTCCTCCGGCGATGAGCGTGGAAGCGGGACGACGGTCGGGTCACACGCGTCGGCGCGGCCGAGGAAAAAGAAGTCGATATCGGACAGGTAGGCGGCCCCCGCTTGGTGCGCCAGTTCGTCGAAACAGTAGAGGCAGACGACGTTGTGCTGCAGTTCGGCCGGGACGATGGCCGGCCAGATCGCATCCGGGACGGTGAAGTCCACCTTGTACGGCTGGCCGCACATGCCGCAACAGGGGTCGATCGGGAGTCGGAGCCGCGGCAGCGGACGGGTGGCGGGCAGGGCCTCGATGTGATCAAGCAGTCCAGCACGCACGCGCGATCCTCACAGAATCTTCAATCTGACCCAATGCCCATCTGGCGGGGACGTTGACAAGCGGGACGTGCGGGCGTATTAAGAGAGGGTCCAATGGGCTACAAAGGGGTGATCTGCGTCTCGGCGGTGGTGCTGGCCGGGCTCGGCGGCGGGGTGCTGTCGGCGGCGTCCGGGCAGCCGGCCGGTGCGGCGCCGCCATTGACGGCGGACGCGGTCGGCGCCGTGCTCGACCAGTACTGCGTGACCTGCCACAACACGCAGGTGGTCCGGGGCGAGGGAACGGCGCCGTCGCCGCTCGTGGCGCAGCTCCGGATGAGCGGTCTGGCGCTCGACGTCCTCGACACGGCGGACGTGGCGGCCGACCCCGAGGCCTGGGAATCGGTGGCGCGCAAGCTGCGCGGCGGGTCGATGCCGCCCGTGGGCCGGCCGCGTCCCGGCGAGGACACGCTGGGCGCCGTGGCCGCCTGGCTCGAGACCTCGCTCGACCGCGCCGCCGCGACGACCCCTGACCCGGGTCGGCGTCCGGCGCTGCACCGGTTGAGCCGGACCGAGTATCAGCATGCCGTACGCGACCTGCTGGCGCTGGACGATCTGCCGAAGGAGCTCGACATCGCGGTGATGCTGCCGGCCGACAACGCCACCAGCGGGTTCGACAACCTCGCCGACCTGCTGTTCGTGTCGCCGACCCTGATGGAGCGGTATCTCGCCGCGGCGCGCAAGATCAGCCGGCTGGCGGTCGGCGACCCGACGATGCTGCCGATAGTCGATACCTACCAGCTCGACCGCGACCTGGTGCAGGACGGCCACGTCGAGGGCCTGCCGCTCGGCACCCGCGGCGGCACCCGCGTGCGGAGCCACCTGCCGCTCGACGGCGAGTATCTGATTACCATCCAGTTTCCCGGCGCGGCCCGCGAGCCGCACGACATCGAGGTCAGCGTCGACGGCGAACGCGTGGAACTGCTCACGATCGGGGAGAATCCGCCGAAACGGCTGGCGAGCGGCGTCTTCACGTACGACGCCGATCCCGACCTGCAGGTGCGGGTGCCGCTCAGAGCCGGTCCCCGCGACGTGGCGGTCGCCTTTCTGCCCAAGAGCGGCGCGCTCTCCGAAGGGCAGGTGCGGTCCTCCCGGTCACGCAGCCGGCAGCCGTCCATCGCCAGCGTGATCATCAGCGGGCCCTACGGCGCCGACGGCGCGGGCGATACGCCGAGCCGGCGGCGCATCTTCAGTTGCCGCCCGGGCACCGGCGCGCCGGACGCCGAGCAGACGGCCTGCGGGCGTTCTCTGCTGTCGACCCTGGCGCGGCGCGCGTATCGCCGCCCGGTGAACGCTGACGATCTCGACCGGCTGCTGCCGTTCTACGAGCAGGGGCGGACCGAGGGCGGCTTCGAGCGTGGCGTGCAGCGCGCGATCGAGCGGCTGCTCGTGAGTCCCGAGTTCCTGTTCCGCGTCGAGCGCGACCCCGCAGGTGTCGAGGCCGGCGAGGTCTATCAGGTCACGGACCTCGAGCTGGCCTCCCGTTTGTCGTTCTTCCTGTGGAGCAGCATTCCGGACGACGATCTGCTCGACACGGCGATTCGCGGCGAGCTGCAGGATCCGGCGGTGCTTGACCGGCAGGTCCGGCGGATGCTCGCCGACCCGCGCTCCACCGCGCTGGTCACCAACTTCGCCGAACAGTGGCTCTTCCTGCGCGACGTCGACGCGAAGGAGCCGGATACCGGGTTCTTCCCCGTGTTCGACGAGAACCTGCGGCAGGCGTTCCGGCGCGAGACAGAGCTGTTCGTCGACAGCATCCTGCGCAGCGACCGCAGCGTGCTCGACCTGTTGGCGGCCGGCCATACCTTCGTGAACGAGCGGCTGGCGAAGCACTACGGGATTCCCCACGTCTACGGCAGCCATTTCCGCCGCGTGGAGCTCGAGGACGAGACGCGCCGCGGGTTGCTGGGGCAGGGCAGCGTTCTGACGCTGACGTCCTATGCCACGCGCACGTCGCCGGTGCTGCGCGGCAAGTGGATTCTGGAGAACCTGCTCTCGTCGCCGCCGCCGCCGCCGCCGCCCGACGTGCCGGCGCTGGACGAGACGACCGACGACGGCCGGCCGCGGTCGATGCGCGAGGCGATGGAGCAGCACCGCGCGAACCCGGCCTGCGCGAGTTGCCACGCCCAGATGGACCCGTTGGGCTTCGCGCTCGAGAATTTCGACGCGATCGGACGCTGGCGGGCGTTGAGCGAGTCGAACGCCCCGATCGACGCCTCCGGCGTGCTGCCGGACGGCCGGCGGTTCGAGGGACCCTCGGGCCTGCGCGCCGAGTTGCTGCGGTCACCCGATCAGTTCATGCACACCGTCACCGAGAAGTTGCTGACCTACGCGCTCGGGCGGGGGGTCGAGCACTATGACGCGCCGGCCATTCGCGCGATCGTGCGGGCGGCCGAGCGGGACGAGTACCGCTTCGCGTCGGTCGTTTCCGGCATCGTCAACAGCACGCCGTTCAAGCTGAGAAAAGCCTCATGATCATCCACAAGCTCGCATTGCCCCGTCGAACCTTTCTGCGCGGCATCGGCGCCAGTCTGGCGTTGCCGCTGCTCGACGCGATGGTGCCGGCCGCCACCGCGCTGGCGCAGACGGCCGCCAACCCGGCCCGCCGGCTCGGGTTCGTCTACATTCCGAACGGGGTCATCCAGGAACAGTTCGTGCCGGCGGCGACCGGGGCCGGCTTCGAGTTCTCGCCGACCCTCAGTCCGCTGGCGCCCTTCCGTGACCGGCTGCTGGTGCTGAGCGGTCTCGCGCACCGGCAGGCCGACTCGTTCGGTGACGGCAACGGCGACCACCCGCGCGCCACCGCCGTCTGGCTGAGCGGTGTGCATGCCTGGGAACGGCGCGGTCGGATCGGGCCGACCAGCATCAAGCTGGGGACGACCGCCGACCAGATCGCTGCGCGCGAACTGGGCAAGGCGACCCCGCTGCCGTCACTCGAGCTGGTGCTCGAGAAGCCGACCGCCATCTCCTGCGATTCGGGCGACTGCTTCTACTCGAACACCATCACCTGGCGTGACGAGACCACCCCGCTCGAGATGGAGCCGCATCCCCGCGTCGTGTTCGAGCGGCTGTTCGGCGACGGGGGCAGCGCGGCCGACCGGCGGGCGCAGGTGCGGCAGACCGGCAGCATTCTCGACTCGGTCACCCAGGAGGCGCTGAGCCTTGAACGCACCCTGGGGGCGTCGGACCGGAACAAGCTGAGCGAGTATCTCGACTCGGTGCGCGACCTCGAACAGCGGATCGGCCGCGCCGAGGCGCGCGGCGAGCAGGAAGAGATCGAACTGCCGGACCGGCCCATCGACATTCCTGAGAACTTCGAGGAATACGCCGGGCTCATGTTCGACCTGCTGGCGCTGGCCTACCAGGCCGACGTGACGCGGGTCGGCACGCTCATGATGGCGCGCGAGACGAGTCCCCGGACCTTCCCGCAGATCGGGGTGCCCGACCAGCACCACACCGTGTCGCACCACCGGAACGACCCGGACTACATTGCCCGCAAGGCGAAGATCGACACCTATCACGTCTCGCTGCTGGCGCGCTTCCTCGAGACGCTGCGGAACACGCCGGACGGCGACGGCACCCTGCTGGACCACTCGATGATTGTCTACGGCGGCGGCATCGGGAACGGCAATTTGCACGAGCACACCAATCTGCCGTGCCTAGTGGCGGGCGGCGGCGGCGGGCGTCTGCGGGGCGGAAGGCATCTCGCCTACGAGGCAGACACCCCGATGGCGAACCTGCTGCTGACCGTGCTCGACAAGGCGGGGGTGCGCGCCGAGGATCTCGGAGACAGCACCGGGTTGCTGAACACCGGCACCCTCTCGGATGTCTAGCACGTGTCCAGGTCAAATCCAGGTAAGGAGTCTGACATGCGTCGAATTACGTTCTGTGTCGGCGGAATGGCTGCGGTCTGTCTGGCGCTGGCTCCGGTGGCAGGGGCGCAGAGCGACGACATCCCGCGCACCGCGAGTGGCCGGCCCGACCTGTCGGGCACCTACGACGTGTCGACTCTGACCCCGATGCAGCGGCCGGCTGCGTTGGGTGAGAAGATGGTGCTGACCGCGGAAGAGGCGGCCGAGGTCGCGGCCCGCGCGCAGGTGCGCGACCAGCGGCGTCTCGAGCCCAGCGACCCCAATCGCGGCGCGCCGCCCCAGGGCGGCGATGGATCGCGTGGCGCGTCCGGCAACGTGGGCGGCTACAACGGGTTTTGGATCGACAATGGCGACAGCGCGTTCCAGGTGGACGGCCAGTGGCGGACGTCGATTCTGATCGACCCGCCGGACGGCCGCTATCCACCGCAGACCGAGGCGCGGATCGAGGCCCAGCGCGTCGCCCGCGAAGCCCGGGCCGGTCAGGTCCGCCGGGCCCAGAACGACGGCACCGCCTACTGGCTGGAGGCGGGTCTCGATGCGCCGGGCCCGTACGACAACATGGAGCAGCGCCCGTTTGCCGAGCGCTGCATCCTGACGTTCGGGTCGACATCGGGGCCGCCGATGCTGCCGGCGCTCTACAACAACCACAAGCGAATCGTGCAGGGCGAAGACACCATCATGATTCTCATCGAGATGGTGCACGACGCCCGCATCGTCCGCATGAACGCCGAGCACGACCCGCCCGAGATCAAGAAGTGGCTGGGCGACTCGATCGGCTGGTGGGAAGGCGACACGCTGGTGGTCGAGACCACCAACTTCGTCGATCGCCCGGCGTTCCGGCAGGGCTCGGGGAACATGACGGTGACCGAGCGTTTCCGGATGGAGAGCGCCGACAGTCTGATCTACACCTTCACGGTCGAGGATTCGACGGTGTGGACGACGCCGTTCACCGGCGAGTACGCCTGGCCGCGGAGCCCGAACAAGGTGTTCGAGTATGCCTGCCACGAGGCGAACTACGCGCTCGAAGGCATCATGAAGGGCGCCCGGCTGCTCGAAGCGGACTTCCGCGGCGAGGAGCCCGAAGGCGTCGTCAATCCGACCCGGTAGCAGCCCGTGGTAAAAGCCCCGCTGCATTCGATCGGCGCTGCATCCCGCTGCGCGGCGTTGTTCATCGGTCAAATACTGCCGGTATTCTCCCTCTTCTCGCCTTGCGCAGCGGGCGCATCGCCAATCTCGGTGCAACGCGGGGTTCTACCACGGGCTGCTAGCGTTCGCCAATTCGTCGTTCGAGACAAGGAGTCCGACATGCGTCGAATCACGTGCTGTCTCGGCGGAATGGCCGCGGTCTGTCTGGCGCTGGCGCCGGTGGCCGGGGCGCAGAGCGATGACATTCCACGCACCGCGAGTGGCCGGCCCGACCTGTCGGGCACCTACGACGTATCGACCCTGACCCCGTTGCAGCGGCCGGAGGATCGGGGCGAGAAATTGGTGCTGACCGCGGAAGAGGCGGCCGAGGTCGCTGCCCGCGCGCAGGCGCGCGATATACGGCGCCTCGAGCCCAGCGACCCCAATCGCGGCGCGCCGCCCGAGGGCGGGGTCGGAAACGGTGGCGTGGGCGGCTACAACGGATTCTGGATCGACAATGGCGACGATGCGTTCCAGGTGGACGGGCAATGGCGGACGTCGATTCTGATCGACCCGCCGAACGGGCGGTATCCGCCGCGCGTGAACCCCGCCCGGCGCACGCCGCGGAGCACAGGCGGCGCCGCACAGCGCACGCCGCGGAGGAACGGCGGCACCGCGTACTGGCTCGAGGCGGGGCTCGACACCCCCGGGCCCTACGACAACATGGAGCAGCGCCCGTTTGCCGAGCGCTGCATCCTCAGCTTCGGCTCCACGTCCGGCCCCCCGATGCTGCCCGCGCTCTACAACAACCACAAGCGGATCGTGCAGGGCGAGGACACCATCATGATTCTCATCGAGATGGTGCACGACGCCCGCATCGTGCGGATGAACGCCGAGCACGACCCGCCCGAGATCAAGAAGTGGCTTGGCGACTCGATCGGCTGGTGGGAAGGCGACACGCTGGTGGTCGAGACCACCAATTTCAGGGATCGCCCGGCGTTCCGGCAGGGCTCGGGAAACATGACGGTGACCGAGCGTTTCCGGATGGAGAGCGCCGACAAGCTGATCTATACCTTCACGGTCGACGACCCGACGGTCTGGACGGCGCCGTTCACCGGCGAGTATTCCTGGCCGCGGAGCCCGAACAAGGTGTTCGAGTATGCCTGCCACGAGGCGAACTACGCGCTTCAGGGCATCATGAAGGGCGCCCGACTGCTCGAAGCGGACTTCCGCGGCGAGGAGCCCGAAGGCGTCCCCAACCCGACGAAGTAGCGTCCGCCGCCGATTCGACCGGGCCGCTGCGCTAGTGACGGGGTGCCGTGCCGCTCGGGCCCGGTTCGCCACGGGCCGGGGCGCGGCCGACTACTGCGTGAGCCACGCCTGCCGGCGCGGCCAGCGGGGTCCATCCTCGAAGAACCGTACGCCGCGGCCGATCCGGTCGTGATCCCCGAGCTCGTCGCGGGCGTCGTCGGCCAGGGCGGTCAGCCGCGCCACGATGTCCGGGTGGTCCGCCGCCACGTTGCGGCGCTCGCCGATGTCGGTCTCCAGGTTGTACAACTCCAGCCCGGTCACCGGTTCGAGCAGTTCGCCCAGGAACGCGCCGGTCTTCGACAGCAGCCACTCCGACTCGTTGCGCCCCGGGCGCGGGAACACCAGCTTCCAGGGGCCGCTGCGGACCGCGTCCAGGTGGGTTTCCCGGTAGTAGTAGAATGCCTCGTGCGGGCTCGCCGCGCCGGGCGCCCCGAGCATCAGCGGAGAGATGTCGCGGCCGTCGATCGTGCGGTCGGCCGGGAGCTCCGCCCCCGCCATGGCGATGAATGTGGGCAGCAGGTCCATGGTGGTGGCGATCTCCGCCGTTTCGGTATCGGCCGGAACCCGCCCCGGGCCCCACATGACGGTGGGCACGCGCAGCCCGCCTTCCCAGGTGGTCGCCTTGGCCCCCCGCAGCGGCCCGGCCGACCCGCTGTGCGCGGCGATGTCGGCGGTGTACTGCGGCAGCGAGTGGTTGCTCCACGGTCCGTTGTCGGAGGTGTAGACGACGATGGTGTCGTCGTCGAGCCCCAGCTCCCGCAGCAGGTCGAGGATCTCGCCGGTGCTGGCGTCGAGTTCCTCGATGACGTCGCCGTACAGCCCGCGCGCGGACCGGCCCCGGAACGGCTCGCTGGCGTCCAGCACGACATGCGGCATCGTGTGCGCCAGATACAGAAAGAACGGCTCGTCCTGGTGGTCGCGGATGAAGCGCAGCGCCTCGTCCGTGTAGCGGCGGGTCAGGTTGTGCAACGGCGCCGATTCCTCGATCCGTTCCTCATCGCGATAGACCCAGTGGACCTCGCCGCTGTCGTTGGCGCCGACGACCCCGAACCAGGAGTCGAAGCCGCGCCGCACCGGGTTGAGCTCGGGTCTGAACCCGCGCCGGCGCGCCGTGATGTCGGTCTTGCCGACCATGCCGGTCGCGTAGCCCGCCTCCTGCAGCACGCGGGGCAGCAGGATCTCCTGCTCGTGGACGAACGGGAAGTAGTTCTTCTCGTTGCCGTACTCGCCGACCCGGATCGGGTAGCTGCCGGTCAGCAGCGCCGTGCGCGACGGGCCGCACACCGGCTGCGCATAGAAGCTCGTGAACCGCATGCCTTCCCGGGCCATGCGGTCGATGTGCGGTGTCTCGAAGTCGGTGGCTCCGAAGACGCCGAGATCGCCATAGCCCTGGTCGTCGGCGAACAGGAGCACGAAGTTCGGCCGCGCGGGAGTCGCCCGGTCGGCCTCCGGCAGAGTCCCGGTTGGCGGCGCGCCGCATCCGAACGCGCCGGCGGCGGCCAGCGCCGCGGTCACGAGAATGCGAATGGATCGAGTCTGCATGGTGATGTGTGGAAAGTCTAACAGCCCATGGCGAAACCCCGCGTTGCACCGAGATCGGAGATGCGCCCGCGTAGGGGCAACCCTTGTGGTTGCCCTGATGATTCCGTAGGGGCAACCCTTGTGGTTGCCCTGTTCGTCAGCTGCCAACCTGATCTTTCCTGCTTTCCAGTCGGGGTAGAATCGCCCGAGACCTTCTGTTCGGGAGCGAGACCATGTCCACGACTCCGACCATTCCCCGCCGGCGGGCGCTGCAGATTCTCGGGGCTGCGACCGTGGCCCCGGCCGTGGCGGAGGGCGCCTGGATGTTCCATCCGCTGGTGCCGCCGCAGGAGGGGGGCGGCGCCTGGCGGCCCCGCTACTTCACGGCCGACGAGAGCGCGACGATCGAGACGCTCGCCGAGCTGATCATCCCGGAGACCGACACCCCGGGCGCGCGCGCCGCGAACGTCCACCAGTACATCGACTGGCGGGTCAGCGAGGCGGCGCAGAATGCCGGCGGCCGGCTCCCGGCGCTCATGCGCGACGGGCTCTCCTGGCTCGATGGCCGCGCGGAGACGCTGCACGGCCGCCGCTTCGTCGAGGCGGACGCCGGTCAGCAAACGGACCTGCTCACGCGGCTGGCGGCCGATCCGCCACAGGAGGCGGCGGCCGGCGTCGAGTTCTTCCGCCAGGTGCGCCGGCTCACGATCACGGGCTACTACCGCTCGGAGGCCTGCATGCGCGAGGAGCTCGGTTATGACGGCAAGCGGTTCCTGACCCGGTTCGACGGGTGCACGCACGACCACCACCTGAGCTGGACGCCGGACACGGCGTGACCTTCATGGAAGTCTTGCAGCGCGGAGACGTGCACGACGTCGTCGTCATCGGCAGCGGCGCCTCGGGCGCCATGACCGCCCACACCCTCGTGCAGCACGGCGTGCGGGTGCTGATGCTCGACGCCGGATGGAAGTTCGATCGCAGCGAGTCGTGGGCGCATGTGCTGCCGTTCGAAGCGGACCGGCGCCGGCGGGAGGGCGATGTGGCGCCGCAGCTTCGGCTGAGCACGAGAGAGCAGCCGTATCTGACCCCGGCCGACCGGCCGTTCGACCTGTGGCGCACCTGGGGCTGGGGCGGCAAGACCAACGTCTGGGGCCGCGTCAGCCTGCGCATGTCGGATCTCGACTTTGCCGGTCCGGCGCGCGACGGTTGGCACATCCCGTGGCCCATCCGCTATACCGACATCGCGCCGTATTACGACCGGGTGGAGCAGCTCATCGGGGTGACCGGCGGCGACGACGACTCGGACTCGCTGCCTGGCAGCCGCTTTCACCTGCCGGCGGTCAAGCCGCGCTGCACCGAGGTGATTCTGTCGAAGGCGGCCGAGTCGCTCGGTATTCCGACGGTCGCCACGCGGCGGGCGGTGCTCACCCGGCCGCACAACGGCCGCACGGCGTGCCACTACTGCGGCTCGTGCGGGTCCGGCTGCCGCACGGCGTCCTTTTTCAACGCGACCGACTACCTGTTGCTGCCGGCGCTCGAGAGCGGGCGGCTCGAGATCATCTCCGGGGCGGTGGCGGCGCGGGTCCTGACCGACGGCGAGGGGCGCGCGTCGGGGGTGCGGTATTTCGAGCGCGAGAGCGGTGTCGAACATGCGGTGCGTGCGCGGACGGTCGTCGTGGCGGCGTCCGCGATGGATTCGACGCGTCTCCTGCTCAACTCGCGCTCTGCGCGGCACCCGACCGGGCTCGGAAACGGCAGCGACCAGCTCGGGCGGAACTACTGCGAGCAGGTGCGCTTTCACCGCTACGGCTTCCTGCCGCAGGTCTTCGATCAGGGATATTCGAACGACGACGGCATCGGCGGCGGGCATACCTATATCCCGCGCTTCAACCACCGGCTCGGCGGGCTGGACTACCTGCGCGGGTTCGGCATCCAGATGTGGGGGAACGGCTGTCAGACCACCGCGGTCAACGTCGCCGAGCTGCTGCCGGGGCTGGAGTTCGGCGCCGGTTTCAAGCGCCGGGTCAAGCAGCGCTATCCAGCGCTGGCCGCGCTCCACCCGTATGGTGAAACGCTGCCGCGTGCGGACAACCGGGTGACCGTCGACGAGAGCCGGACCGACCGCTACGGCGTGCCGCTGATGCACATCGACGTCACGTTCGGCGACAACGAGATGAAGATGGTGCGCCACATGCACGAGGTGGCCGACGAGATCCTGCACACGGCCGGCGCCGAGATGATTGCGGCGGGGCCGCAGGACCACGACGGGCCGGGGGCGGCGATCCACGAGCACGGCACCGTCCGCATGGGCGCCGATCCGGCGCAGTCGGTGCTGAACCGCTTCAACCAGATGCACGAGGTTGACAACGTCTTCGTGGTCGACGGGTCGTCGTTCACCACGGCCTCGGAAAAGAACCCGACGTTGACGATCCTGGCCCTGGCCTGGCGCGCCGGCGACTATCTGGCCGACGAGCTGCGTAGCGGGCGCCTGTAGCGAGATTCCCCGGGTTGATCAAGATTGCCCGGTCGACGTAGTGGCAACCCTTGGCGTTGCCCGGTCGACGTAGGGGCAACGCTTGGTGTTGCCCGGTCCACGTAGGGGCAACCCTTGTGGTTGCCCGGCCGCGCCTCAGCCCCGACCGGTCGGGCCGGGCTGATGTTCCGGGCGCAGCAGATCGTTCACGGTCTTGACCGGGGTGAACGTCTCGGCGGGCACCTCGACGAAGAGACTGATCCAGCGCGCCATCCCGCCGTTCCAGAGCCCGGGGTGCTCCAGCGCCTGCACCGGCCGCCCGCCGATCGATTTTTGCGATATGAAGACCGCGTCCGGGTCCGTGTAGCGGGTCAGGTCGAACGGTGCACCCCGCCAGTCGCGCACGCCGCAGACCAGGTCGACCGGATTGAAGTGCGTGGCGGCGTCGAAGATTCTGCACTGGTCCGCGGAGTCGTGGTCGACCTGCGCCGACTCGACGATCTGCTTCGTGAGCGCCCCGTCGCTCTCGGCGACCCAGTACGGCCCGCCGCCCGGTTCGCCCGTGTTGCGGACCATGCCGCAGACCCGGATCGGACGGTCGAGCTGCTCGATCGCGAACGCCCGGCGCCGGCTGGGTGAGGCCTGCGCCACGTCCGGCGCCGGTCTGACCCCGCAGGCGTCCAGAAACGCCAGAGCGGCGCCGACGTTCGCGTCGCTGGCCCCGGCCGCGTGCAGCGCCCGCAGGTGGGCGTGCGCCTGCTGCTGGGTTGTCACCAGGCAGCCGCCGAGCACCCCTTTCCAGCGCATCGGCCCGCCGCTCAGACGGTCGGGGGCGACGTTGTCGATGTTCTTGACGAAGACCACGTCCCCGCGCAGGTCGTTCAGGTTGGCCAGCAGCGCGCCGTGACCGCCGGGGCGGAACACCAGGCGCCCGTCCGCGTCCCGGATCGGGACGCCGGCGCGGTCGACCGCCACGGTGTCGGTGTCCGCCCGCTGCGTCGAGAAGGTGGTCTCGAAGCGGGCATCGAGGTCCGCTTCGTACCGCGTGCGCAGCACGTCGAACCGGGACACGAATTCCGGCAGGTGATCGGCCGAGACCGTGAGGTGCAGGCGGCAGACGCCGGCGGCGTCGCGGGTGCAGGCGGCCGCTTCTGCGAGCTGCTCCTCGAACGGGGTCCGGACCACATCGCCGGTCCGGTGAAAGTCGAGCAGACCCTTTGGCCGCGCCGCGTAGCCGAGGCCCGGTTCATCGAGCAGGCAGGCGACGACCCTGTCGTAGGTGCCGCCGGCGCACTCGGCCTCGGCATCCAGACCGGCGGCCGCCATGGCGCGCGCCAGGGCCGGGAAGAAGGCGAACCGATGCAGCCCGTTCACGAACTCGAAGGCGGCGCGTGCGTCGCCGTCGCCCGGAGCGGCCGCGCGCGACAGCGCCGTCCGGGTCAGCGCCGGCAGCCGCGCCCGCACGCTCAGCAACGCCTTGAACATCCGGGTGGCGGCGCCGGAGGCCGGCACGAACTTCATGCAGCGCCCCGCGCTTTGGGCGTCCGCGTGCGCCAGGCAATAGCGTTCCGCCCGGGCGGCATCGATGCGGATGATGCCGTCATCAAGGCGGCACGGGCGGGCGAGCGCAACCGCCGGCGGCGGGTCGCTGAAGAGACGCAGTTGGCGGGTCAGCGCCGCGTCGCCGATGCCGCGGCGTTCGAGGTCGGCGCGATCGGCCGGCCGCAGCATCCCTGGTTCCGGCGGCAAGGACGGCATCGGGGGATTCTACAGGCTGCGCGCCGCCACGGCCGGGGCCTGGCAGCCCGCGGTGAAACCGCGCGAATGCCGCGGGGCCTTCACCACGGGCTCCTGGGCCGCGTGATACTGACTCGGGGGATTCCACACGCTGAGAGCCGCAACGGCCGTGGCCGATGCCGCGTGATATTGAATCGGGGGATTCCACACGCTGAGAGCCGCAACGGCCAGGGTAGATGCCGCGTGAACTGAATCGAGGGATTCCACACGCTGAGAGCCGCAACGGCCACGGCCGATGCCGCGTGATACAGATAGTGATGATGTCAGACCAGTCTGCCCGCCCCGCCCCGCTCGACGGCATCCGCGTCATCGACCTCAGCCGCGTCGTGTCCGGGCCGTTCTGCACCCAGAGCCTCGGCGACATGGGCGCCGACGTCATCAAGATCGAGGAGCCCGGCCGGGGAGACGAGTCGCGCGCGTTCGGCCCGCCGTTTCTCGGCGGCGAGGCGCCGTACTACCTGTCGGTCAACCGCGGCAAGCGCAGTTGCACCCTCAACCTGAAGTGCGACAAGGGCAAAGCCGTGCTGTGGCGGCTGCTCGACGGCGCCGACGTCCTGGTCGAGAACTTCCGGCCGGGCGCCATGGCGCGGCTCGGGCTCGACTACGAGACGGTGGCGGCGCGGTATCCGCGTCTCGTCTACTGCTCGATCTCGGGCTTCGGGGGCAGCGGCCCCGATGCCGGACGACCCGGCTACGACCTCATCGTGCAGGGCGAGTCCGGGCTGATGGACCTGACCGGCGACGCCGGCGGTCCGCCCACGCGCATCGGCACCGCGATCACCGATCTCACCGCCGCGACGATGGCGGCGCAGGGGATCATCCTGGCGCTCTACGCGCGGCACGCGACCGGCCGCGGTCAGCAGGTCAAGATCGCGTTGCTCGACGCCGCGGCGTCGCTGCTCACCTACAATGCCGGCAACTACTTCGCCTCGGGCGAGAGCCCCTCGCGGCGCGGCAACGACCATCCCTCGGTCGCGCCGTATCAGACCCTGCGGGCGAAGGACGGCTGGATGAACCTCGCCATCGCGAACGACTCGCTGTGGCGCCGCTATTGCGACGCCATCGCGCGACCCGACCTGCGGGACGACCCGCGGTTCGCCACCGCGCCCGAGCGTGTCCGGCACCGGGAGGCGCTGATGCCGATCGTGGTGGAGCTGACGGCGGCGCGCACCGTCAATGAGTGGATGGACCTGCTCGGTCCCGCCGGTGTGCCGTGCGGCCGCATCCGCACCGTGGAGGAGGTGTGCACGAACCCGCAGCTCGTCGAGCGCGGCAAGGTGGTGGATCGGCCGCATCCGACCGCGGGGACGGTGCGCATGATTGGGATTCCGATCGAGCTGAGCGATACGCCGGGGCGCATCGAGACGGCGCCGCCGCTGCTCGGCGAGCACACCGGCGACGTGTTGCGCGAGGTGGGTTGCACGGAGGACCAGATTCGCACGTATCGCGCGGAAGGCGTCGTGTAGCCGAGCATCCGGCATGGAGCCGGTTCGCCATCCCGGCCGGCGGTATACTTTTGGACATGGTGGTCCGTGCCGGCACCGCGCTCGATCGCCTGTCCGGCGAGCCCGATCCGCAACACCGGCGCTCGCTCGCCCTGGGGTTGTTGACCCGGCGTGACGCCGGTTCGCCTTTCTGGCCGGCGATATACTTTTGGACATGGCGGCTCCTGCTGGCACCGCGTTCGATCGCCTGTCCGGCGAGCCCGATCCGCAACGCCGGCGCCTGCTCGCCCTGGGGTTGTTGACCCAACGGCTCGCCACGGACGGCATAGAGCCGATACTCGTCGGCGGCGGTGCGCTCGAGTTCTACACCGCGGGAGGATACGCCACGAAGGACATGGACCTGGCGCTTCCGGCGGCGCCGGAGGTGAACGCCGCGTTCGCCGAGTTGGGGTTCGCGAAGGAGGGCCGGTACTGGGTATACGAGGACCTGGATCTGCTCTTCGAAGCGCCGGCGCCCGCCGGGCTGCCGGGAGAGGATGCGCCGAGAACCGAAATCGACATCGATGGGCTCCGCGTCGTCATCATCGGCGTCGAGGACCTTTTGCTTGACCGCCTGCGCGCCTGGGTGCATTGGCGCAGCGAGGAAGACGGGCGCTGGACGCGGCGTCTCGCGCTGCTCTACGCCGACCGGATCGACTGGCGGTACGTGCGGGAGCGGACGAACGCCGTTCCGGAGGAGGCGCGCGGGGTGGAGGCGCTTGAGCGGGAAGCAGGTGAGCGGTGATCGAGTACGACGAGTTCCAGCGTGACGTGCGGCGGCGCAAGCGGGAGCGCTGGACGAAGATTCTCGGTGGCGAACCGCCGGGCCGGGCGGCCGGCCGGCGCCCGCGCGACCCGGAGCAGGAGCGCATGTTGCTGCGGCTCGACCGAGTCCGGCTCGCGCGGCGCGACGGCGGACAGACGGAACGGAGGAACGGATGATTCGAAAAATCCCGGTTGTGGTCCTGGCGTTGCTCGTCCTGGGCGTCACCGGCGCGAGCGCGCAGACCTTCGAGCCCCCGCGCCTGCCCGACGGCAAACCTGACCTGCAGGGCGTCTGGGACTTCCGCACGCTGACGCCGCTCCAACGTCCCGAGAGCCGCGGCGACCAGGCGGTGCTGACGGCGGAAGAGGTGGCCGAGCTCGACTCGCAGTCCGCGGCCCGTGAGGCCGCCGCATTCGCCCCCAGCGAGGTGCGGGACGAACCGCTGCCGGTGGGCGGCAACGTCGGCGCCTACAACAGCTACTGGGTCGACCAGGGCGCGTCGGTGGTGGACGGCCATCGGACGTCGCTCATCGTCGACCCGCCCGATGGACGTCTACCTGCGCTGCAGCCCGGCATCGAGATGGCGACCCTCTCGCTCGGCGAAGACCTGCCAGGCACCCGTCCGGTGCGGGTCAGAGCCGCCGGTATCGGCGCCGACAGTTGGGAGGATCGCGGGTTGGCCGAGCGCTGCCTGCTGGGATTCAATTCCGGTCCGCCGATCGTGCCGGCCGGCTACAACCAGAACATCCAGATCTTCCAGACGGCCGACCATGTGGTCATCCTGCACGAGATGGTGCACGACGCGCGCATCGTGCCGCTCGATGGTCGCGGGCATCTGCCCGCCGGCGTGAGGCAGTGGATGGGCGACTCGCGCGGCCATTGGGACGGTGACACCCTGGTGGTCGAGTCACGGAATTTCTCCGCCAAGACCGCCAGCTTCAACCCATCGGTGGCACAGGCGGCTGGCAGCGGCGAGACGCTGCAGTTGACCGAACGGTTCAGCCGGACGGGTGACGACACCCTGCTCTACGAGTACACCGTCAACGATCCGGCGACCTTCACACGGCCGTTCACGGCGGCGTTGTCGATGAAACGCGGAGTCGGGATGTTCGAGTACGCCTGCCACGAAGGGAACTACGGGTTGCCCAACATGCTCGCCGGCGCGCGGGTTGCGGAGCGGTCCGGGCCGTAGTCGGCCTGGCTGGCCGCGGTCGAGCCGCGCGCCGGCGAGGAGCCCGTGGCAAAAGCCCCGCTGCATTCGAGCGGCGATGCGGTCGCAAATTTCCCAATTTGCTCCCTGTCCCGCCTGTCTGCGTAGAAGCGTGCGGATCGGCGTTGAAGGCCGCCGATCCGCTGGTTCGTCGGTTGCATATACCCAATATGCGCCCTCCTCACGCCTTGTCAGGCGGGCGCCTCGCCGCTCTCGGTGCCACGCGCGGTTTCACCGCGGGCTCCTACCCGGTCGGTCCCCGGCCATCGTCACGCGGGGTCACGTTGACGTTGACGCTGACCGTGTGGGCGCCGCCTCCCACGGTGACCCCCTTGAACGGCGTGACGTCGTCATAGTCGCGGCCGCAGGCCAGGGTGATGTGGCCGTGCGACGGCAGGACGTTGTTGGTGGGATCGAAGTCGACCCACCCGAGTCCAGGACAGTAGACCGCTACCCAGGCGTGCGACGCCTGCGCGCCGACTACTCCCGGTCCGGGCACCAGATACCCGCTGACGTAGCGCGCCGCTACATCGTGCGATCGCAGGCAGGCCAGCATCAGGTGTGCGAAATCCTGGCACACGCCGCGCCGGACTTCGAGCACGTCGGCGACCGGTGTCGACACGGTCGTGGCCACCACGTCGTATTCGAACTCGTCATGGATGCGTCGCATCAGCGTCTCGACGCCGTCCAGCAGCGAGCGCTCGGGCGCCAGTGACGTCTCCGCGTAGCGGGCGTAGGCTGCGCCGCGCGGGGCCAGCGGCGACTCCATCTGGTATTCCACGGCCGCCAGGTCGGTCTCGGTGTCGCGCCGGCGCAGCAGCGCCGCCGTTTCCGCGAGCGTCGGCGACAGCAGCCGGCCGCTGTGCCGGCCACGCAGCGTCACCAGGCTCTCGGCGGTCACCCGCAGCCGATGGTGCGCTCCGGCGATCGTGAAGGTGTTCGTGACGTTGCCGTAATAGTCCTCACGGGTGTTCGAGGCGCTGGCCGGCGGGTCGATGAGCAGCCGGGTGCTGCGCACCTGCTGGGTCGCGGTGCCGCGCGGATGCAGCCGTACCTGATGCATCGACAGCGAGACCGGTTCAGCGTACGAATACAGCGTCGTGTGGGTGACCTGGAACGAGCGCTCGGCGATCATGGCTGCTCTGCGCTCGGGAGGTTTGCCGCGAGATGCCGCACCGGCGTGACGTGGGTGAGATAGTCGCGGGTCAGGGCGTCGGACAGCCCGCCAAGATCGTTCTGCACCTGGTCGAGCAGCGCGGTCAACCGCGGCCGGCGGCCCTGCCGTGCTTCGCAGAGTTCGTCCAGGTCGACGAGTTGAATCGCCGCGATGGCGTCGGTGACCAGCTTCGATTCCGGCGATCGCCGGCCGGGCGCCGGCGTTTCCGGCAGTTGCTCGACGTGCTGCTTCAGACGATCGAGTTGAAAGGCGACTCCGCGCGGATTGGCGTCGTCGAGCAGCAGCAGGTCGACGACGAGGTTGGCCCGTAGCGAGGTCAGATAGCGTGAACGGTAGGTGATCACGCTGCCGGTTGCGTCGAGCAGCAACTCGATACGTGCGCGCTCGTCGTCCAGGACGCCGGTCAGTCCGTGCCGCAGCAGTTGAATCACCTGCAGCGCACGTTCGAGGCGCCGGCCCAGGTCGAGCAGGCGCCAGCCGTGGCCGCGCGTCATGCCATCGCTGACCGCGCCGCCGAAGCTGGACAGGACCATCATCATCTCGTCCAGCGTGCGGCGGACGCCGCTGCGCCCCCAGCGGCGGACGCCGCCCTGCAAATCGGACTCGATCCGGCTGATGATGTTCCACGAATCGGCCGAGAGTCGATCGCGCAGCAGCCAGGCGGCGGTCCGCATGTGGTTGACCTGCCATCCGACGCTGCCCCGTCGCGTCGTATCCGACAGCATCGAGGAGAGCGCCGCCTCGAGCCGCCGCTCCGGCGGCTGTTCCGACGCGGTGTCGTCAGCGACGTAGCCGAGCTCTTTCAGCAGGCTCAGTGTGCCGGTCAGCGCGGCGGTCGAGCGGCGGGACGATTCTTCGGACAGCAGCGGCACCGCCGCGCGCAGCAGCCGCACCGCCGCCTCGACCCGTTCGGCGTAGCGCCCCAACCAGAACAGGTTGTCGGCAATTCGGCTCGGCAGGTCGAAGGTGGCGCGGCTGACGCCGATCGGCGACACGTTCTGCGGCAGCAGCGACCGATGCGGCTCTTCCGTCCCGCCGACGACCCAGACATCCTTGCTGCTGCCCCCGCCGAGCAGCGTCACGTCCAGCGAGTCGGTCGAGGCTGACACCCGGCCGAGGCCGCCGGGCAGCACCTCGTAGCCATCGCCGCGGGCCACCGCGAACACCCGCATGACGAAGAAACGCGGCGCCAGACCGCCGGCCGTGCGCACCGGGGTCGTCGACAGGGCCACCTGTTCCTGCGCCACATAGCGATGCGGCTGCCGTGCGATGCGTCCGGCCAACCGGTTGCGCTGCCGCTCGGGCAACCGCCGTCCGAACGTGCGCTCTCGCCGGCCGCGGGGGTAGACTGGCTTGATCACCAGCCCGTCGAGGTTGTCGAGCACATGGCGGCGGGCGGCGTCGTCCCCGCACCACCAGGTGGCGACCGAGGGCAGCAGCAGGTCGGTATCGAGCAGCTTCCGGCAGAGCGCCGGCATGAACGCCGCCAGCGCCGGTGAATCGGCGGCGCCGCTGCCCAGCGCGTTGACGACGCCGACCGATCCTCGACGCACCGCTTCCACCAGTCCGGGGACGCCGGTGTGCGAGGCGCCGGTGAACTCCAGCGGGTCGCAGGCGTCCGACTGGTGGCTGCGCATGACCAGATCCACGGGCTGCAGGCCACCCAGCGTCTTGATGAACACCCGGTCGTTGCGCACGGTCAGGTCGCTGCCCTCGACCAGCGTATAGCCCATCGTGCGCGCCAGAAACGCGTGCTCGAAGTAGTTGTCCGCAGCCGGGCCCGGTGTCATGACCACGATGTGCGGGTTCTCCCGGTGGCCCGGGGCGCTGGCCTCCAGCGTGCGCTTGCGGTTCTCGAACGTGCCGGCCAGCCGCCGGATCTTCGAGGCCAGCAGCAGGTCCGAGAGCACCGAGTTCACGACGATCCGGTTCTCGAGCGCGAACCCCATGCCGGCGGGCGCCTCCGTGCGGTCGCCCAGCACCCGCCAGCGGCCATCGGAAGAGCGCACCAGATCGGCTGCATAGAGGTTCAGCCAGCGTCCCCCGGCCGGCGTCAGGCCATGGCATTCCCGCAGGAACGCGGGGTGGGCGTACAGCCATTCCGCCGGCAGGATCCGTTCGTGCAACAACCGTTGCGGTCCATGGAGATCACCGAGCACGGCGTCGAACAACAGCGCCCGCTGGACGATCGCCGGTTCCAGCTTGGCCCACTCGGCGCCGTCGATGACACACGGAATCAGGTCGAGCGGCCAGGGGCGCTCCTGCATGCCGGCGCCCCGGTGGACGTGAAACGTCATGCCGTTGTCGCGGATGAGGCGCCGGGCCTCCTGCGTCCGTCGATTCAGCTCGTGACGCCCGAACGACGCCAGCGCGGAGGAAAGCGGACGCCAATGGGGGCGGACGGCGCCGCCGGCATCGACCATCTCGTCGTAGTGCCCCGGAAGCGGGGTGTAGACCGGCGGTCCACTCATGAGATCGGTTCCGGGAAGACGGTGCGCGCCAGATAGTGCCCGTGCGGGTCCTGTCGCCAGATCGGGAAATGGGTCGACGGCTGAGTCGACAGGCTGTAGCTGCAGACAGTGATGCGGCAGCGGGGCGCCGGCCGCAAGGCGCACCGCGCCGCCGACAGGGTGCGCAGGTGCGGGTGGTTAGGAGCCCGTGGTGAAAGCCCCGCGGCATTCGCGCGGCGATGCATCCCGCATAGACCGCGTTGTTCCTCGGTCACATATGCCCAATATGCTCCCTCGTCACGCCTTGCCACGCGGGCGCCTCGCCACGCTCGGTGCTACGCGCGGTTTCATCACGGGCTCCTAGCGGTCCATTTCTTCGTAAATCTTCGTGGCGTTGGCCTCGGCGCTGGTGAGATTTCCCCGGCTCATGGCGTAGTTCGCATAGCGCGCCGGCAGGTTGAGCGCCTCGGCGGCCTCGGCCGCCGTCTTGCCCTCGGCTTTTCCGCGCTCGACCGCCGCCAGGAAGTCGCGGTTGAATTCGCCGAACTCGCGGAAGTCGGCCCAGGTCATGACGGGGCTGTGACCCGGAATCACCATGTCGACACCGGAGATGCCGTCGGCCGCCGCCAACAGCGTCGTCGGATAGCTGACACCGCTGCCGCCGTTGCCGACGTCGATGTAGGGCACGCCCTTCCAGGCGAACAGGTCGCCGGTGTGCGCGACGCCGAGCGCGCGGAAGACGACGATCGAGTCGCCGCTCGTATGGCCGGCGCCGAAGTGGTAGAGGTCGATCGCATTGTCGCCGCCGAGCAACGTCAAGGTGTCGGTGTAGGTCTGGCCAGGCAGATACCGCTGCCCCTCGGCCGACTGGAACGCCGGCATCCGCTCCATGTTGGACTTGGTGTTGGCGTGCGCCACCACCTCGACAGGCAGCGGAAAGTCGATGTTGCTCCCGACGTGGTCTCCGTGGGTGTGGGTATTGACGATCATCGTGACCGGCTGGTCGGTCACCGTCCTGATCTTGTCGAGAATCGCCTCGCCCCAGTTGGGGTTCTTCGTATCGACCACCACCACGCCGCCGTCGGTGACGAACGCCGCGGTATTGCCGCCGCCGCCGGTGATCACATACAGGTTGTCCTTCACCTGTTCGATCTCGGCGACGTTGCCCTGGGCGACCGGACGACCGATGGTCGCAACCACGCCCAACGCGATCAACGCTCCCAGAATCGCTACTCGTTTCATGACGGCCCTCCCGGCCACGGTTCTTACGACAGGCTCAATATACACCCACGGGCGGTGAGCAGCTATCAGCCCGTGGCGAAAACCCCGCGGGATTCGCGCGGCGATGCGGTCGCAAATTTCCCAATTTGCTCCCTGTCCCGCGTGGGCGGCGTTGTTCCGGCAGACGAACAGGGCAACCACAAGGGTTGCCCCTACAGACGAACCGGGCAACGTTGCAGGGGCACCCCTTGTGGGTGCCCACCCCCGACGAACCGGCAACGTTGTAGGGGCACCCCTTGTGGGTGCCCACCCCCGACGAACCGGCAACGTTGTAGGGGCACCCCTTGTGGGTGCCCACCCCCGACGAACCGGGCAACGTTGCAGGGGCACCCCTTGTGGGTGCCCACCCCCGACGAACCGGCAACGTTGTAGGGGCACCCCTTGTGGGTGCCCACCCCCGACGAACCGGCAACGTTGTAGGGGCACCCCTTGTGGGTGCCCACCCCCGACGAACCGGGCAACGACGAGGGTTGCCCCTACATCTCGCGTTGCACGGCACAGGGCAACCACATAGGGTTGCCCCTACATCTCGTCTTGCCACGCGGGCTACTACGCCGTCAGGCGGTGTTCGAGCACCATCTCTTCGGTGAGCGTCGTGCCGAACCCGGGGGCGGCAGGCGCGATGACGTCGCCGTTCTCGACCGCCGGCGACATCGCGTCGAGAATCGGCGATCCGGCCGGGAAGCTCTCGGCCATGGTGCAGCTTGGCGAGATCAGCGCGATCGGCAGGCCCCACGAGCTGCCGCCGCGGTGCGGGATGATCTCGAGCCCCGCCGCTTCGACGAGTCGGGCGATGCGGCGTCCGGCGGTCGTGCCGCCGCACCAGGTGATGTCCGGTTGCAGGATTTCCGCCGAACCGACCCGCACGAGCACGTCGAACCCGTACTCGGTGTATTCATGTTCGCCGCAGGCGACCCGGGTCCAGCCGGGGCCGCCGCCGCCGATCCGTCGCACCAGCTCGGCGTAACCGAACACGTCGTCGGGTGACAGCAGCTCTTCCATGAAATACAGGTTCGCCGGACGCAACCGTTCGGCGAACGGCACCGCCCACTCGACGGTGCCGTTGCGCGACACGCAGTCGGTCATCAGGTTGCCGTCCGGCCCCATGGCGTCACGGGCCGCCAGCACCGAGTCGATCACCCGCCCGAGCTGGTCGGCCGGCGTATGCGGTCCAACCTGGATCCCGCGCTTGAAATGCCGGATACCGTTCGCCCGGCCCTGTGCGACGTCGCCGCCGGTCTGGTAGACGGCGATCCGGTCGCGGTTGGCGCCGCCCAGCAGCTCGTATACCGGCTGGCCGGCATGCTTGCCGGCGATGTCCCACAGGGCGTTGTCGACCGCGCTGAGCGCCATCGCGAACAGCCCCCGCCGCCCGTAGAACAGCGCCGAGCTGTACATCTGGTCCCAGAGCTGCTCGACGTTCAGCGGATTGGCGTCCATCAACAGATGCTTCAGGTGCCCGTCGATGATCTCCACCGCCGCGCTGCCGCCGGCGCCCATGCCGAACCCGGTGAGGCCCTGGTCGGTCTTGATGACTGCGATGATGGCCGAGGGAAGCTGCTCGAACGGGCCGCCGAAACGCCAGCGCCGCGGGTCGTCGTCTCCCGAGAAGCTGGGGGCGTCGAGCAGTCCGTCCGAGCGCCGGTTGATGTAGATGGGGTAGGCGTCGACGGCGCGAATATGCAGGGCCGGAGTCTGGGCCGCCAGCAGGTGACGCCTGCCGCCGGCGGCAGCCGCCAGCGCCGCGAGACCGCCTGCGTCACGAAGAAACCGCCGCCGGCTCGGCAAGGTCCGGTTCTGATGCATCGTGTCCCCCTGGCGCCACAGGTGGTTTTACCATGGACGGCCATCGTCTGCGTGCCACGGTCAACGTCATGCACCGGCATGCTGGCTGTAGGGGCACCCTTGTGGTTGCCCTGTTCGCCTGTAGGGGCAACCCTTGTGGTTGCCCTGTTCGCCTGTAGGGGCAACCCTTGTGGTTGCCCTGTTCGTCAGCCGGAACAACGCCGCTCGGCGGGATGCAGCGGGAAACCGCAGAATCCCGCGGCGCTCTTGCCACGGGCTGATAATATGTTCCCGTTCGTTCAGCGCCTCACGCACCGGCCTCACATGCCAACCACCGGCTTTCTCGGAACCCGGGCAGATGCCCTCGTGGACGTCTCGCTCGTGTTCTTCGTGGCTGCGCCGTTCCTGATGGCCTATGCGCTGCGGCTTGCCGCGCGACGCCGGTTCCGCGCACACCGCAACCTCCAGGTGGGCGTGCTGCTGGCCGGAATCGTGGCCATCCTGCTGCTCGAGGGCAGCATCCGATTCGGGCACGCCGCCGAGGCGTTCGCCGCGGGCTCGCTGCACGGCACGCCGCTGATGCGGTGGAGTTTCGCCGCGCATCTCGCGCTCGCCGTTCCGACGTTCGCAAGCTGGTGTGTCCTCGCGGTCCTGTCCTGGCGGCGCTTCTCGCGTTCGCTGCCGGGGCGCTTCAGCCGGAGGCACCGGCGCTGGGGCCGACTCACGTTCGTGGGCCTGTGGCTCACCTGTGCGACAGGCGTCGCCATGTACGTCATGAGTTTCGCGCTTTGACGGTGCGGCCGGCGGTCTGCCCGTTCGGCAGCGGCGAGCCGATGCCGCCGGACGTTGCACGCGAATTTCACACATACCGTAGTAGAAGTAGCTCGTCCTTTACGGCGAGGTAGCGGCTGTAGGCGTGGCGCAGGAAGACCAGCCCCATGACCGGCAGGAAGTACTCGTTGCTCGCGTAGTTGGAGTTGGCGCGCAGCGT
Source organism: Vicinamibacterales bacterium (assembly GCA_965220695.1). Lineage (GTDB taxonomy): Bacteria > Acidobacteriota > Vicinamibacteria > Vicinamibacterales > UBA8438 > UBA9620. Next base: position 5,366,106 of record OZ244838.1, read on the forward strand.
GTCGGCGGCGCCCCAGAGGCGTTTCTCGATCGCTTCGATCTGTTCAAGTTGGGGCATGTCCGCCGCGAGTGTATCCCGCCGCTCCGACGAGACGACAATTCGATCAAATGGGCGACCTGCCGAACGAGCGAGTCCCGGTGCAGTGCAAGGGGGCTCGTTGCTTCATGTACGTAGGACGGATGGATCCAGCACCGGCACGCACTGTGTCCGCGCGAACGCTCATAGATCTTCGTCGAACGGATCCGGCTCAATGAACTCCAGATGGACATGCTGACCGACGATTCGGAACCAGATTCTCAGCCTGGGCATCACCGACGGCCCGAATTCAATGGGATCGGTCTTGACGATACGAATATCTTCAAAACCTGGTGCAAGAGGGAAAGCCGCCGGATTGGTGGAAAGCGCCCACTTGACGCCGCGCAGAACCTCCTCAAGCCGTGGGTGCGAGATTTCCGCACACCTCCTGGCATACTCTGGGTTTTCAACCAGGATGAACTGCTCGCGACCCATGCGCCGGGCGCTCCCATCCGAGTTCTGACGCGAGTTCTGCAGTTCGCACGCGATCGTAATCGGTCAGTTCTTCATCTGACAGGAAAACCGCTTCGTACGGAATCGACGCTTTGTTCTGGGCGACCCTCCATGCAATTCCGTGCGAGAACTCGCTGACGGTCTTCGCCGTCTGGTGCCAGAACACGTCGATGATTTTGTCAACTTCTGCAATCTCCGCAGCGGTGAAGATACTGAGGTCCGGCTGCCTCAACGGAACGACCCGTTGTTGTTCATATTTGCCGGTCGAAATGACCCGCAGGGCGACTTCGTGATTGGCTGCCATCTTGTCCCGCACCGGGCGGAGTCGACGCGGCGCTGGACCCTGTGGCAGCCGCATGTACTCCGCACCGGTAATTGGCTTTCCGGTCCTGAAATAGACGGAAAAATCCGCGAACGCGAGTATCTTGTTGAGTTTCGTCGCACCGAATGTCGGGTCACGCTCGCACTTGTCGGCGATGTACAGAATCATTTCTGCGAGACGGCGATCCGGATCCAACTCCGGAAAACTGAACGTCGGAGAACCCTCGTTCGTTGTCATCTCGTCGCTCCCGCTCTGGTCTCTTTCAAGCAACCACACTATAGCTTACGTGCCGGTCCTCTGTCGCGCCGGGTGAGAAGCGAGTTCCTTCTTCTTCGTATCGATGCTGATGACCGGGATGTTCTCGGCGTCGCAGCGCTCGCGCAAATCGGTGATGTGCTGGAACTGCTCGTCGCGGTTCGGAGAGGAGGACCTGGCGCCCATCGCGGCGGCGACCACGCGCAAGAACCGGCCGCTGCAGGGAGCGGCCGAGATCGGCCTGCGCGTCGGGAAGGTCATCAACCGGCACAAGGTCGCCAAGCACTTCGTGACCACGATCACCGACGACACGTTCACGTTGCAGCGGGACGACGAGCGGATCGCGACCGAGCAGCAACTCGACGGGCTCTACATCGTGCGCTCGAACGTCGAGCCGGAGCAGTTCGACGCGGCGCAGACGGTGCGGGCCTACAAGGACCTGTCCAAGGTGGAGCGGGCGTTTCGGAGCCTCAAGTCGTTGGACCTGAAAGTGCGGCCCATCCATCACCGGCGACCCGATCGGGTGCGGGCGCACGTCCTGCTCTGCATGCTGGCCTACCGGGTCGAGTGGCACATGCGCCAGGCCCTGGCGCCGCTGCTGTTCGACGACCACGACCCGGCCGCCGCCGAGCAGCAGCGCCGCTCCGTCGTGGCACCCGCGAAGCGCACGCCTGCGGCGTCGGCCAAGGCCGGCCGCAAACGGACCGACGACCACCTGCCGGTGCACAGCTTTCGGACGCTGCTCGCCGACCTGGGCACGCTGACCGCCAACACCATGCAGGTCACCGAGGGCGGCGCCACTTTCAAGCTGCAGACACAGCCCACGCCGACGCAGCAACGCTGCTTCGAGCTCTTGGGGGTGACGCCTCGATTGTAGCCATTACCGATACACCCTCAAAACCGGTAACTCGCTCAATAATCATGACTTCCGCGCGATTCGCTCCGAAACTTCGGGCTAGCGGTTGCGTGCATCGGATTCCGGCGATAAAGTGCGACTGTCGGCGCAACGGTCGCGGTGCGTTCGTGCCGTGAGGAATGACCATGTCCCTTCGCCGCTCCCGGAGCTGTCCACGGCGCCCGCGGCGCTCGCTCGCGCGCCGGTCGATGCTGCTCGCGCTGGGCGTCCTCGGGACGCTCGCCGGGTCCGGCGCGATCCTGGCGGCGGGACAACCGCCGGCCGCCACCGCGTCCGACGCGATGGCGATGCTCGACCGCTACTGCGTGACCTGCCACAACGCCCGGCTGCAGACCGGGGGCCTGGCGCTCGATACCGTCGATGCGGCGGCGCCGGTCGCTGACACGGAAGTCTGGGAGCGGGTCATCCACAAGCTGCGCACCGGGGCGATGCCGCCCGGGGGCAGACCCCGGCCGGACGAGGCGACCTACGCTGGCGTGGCCGGCTACCTGGAGACCGCGATCGACCGCGCCGCGGCCGCCCGCCCGAATCCGGGCCGCAACAGCACGGTCCACCGGCTGAACCGGACCGAGTATCGCCACGCGATACGGGACCTGCTTGCGCTCGATCTCGACGTCACTCCGCTGCTGCCCGGCGACGAGACGTCCGATACCGGATTCGACAACAACGCCGACGTACTGTCGATCTCGACGGCGCAGCTCGAACGCTACCTGTCCGCGGCGCGCACCATCACGCGCCTCGCCACGGGCCTGCCGCCGGCCGGCTCGGGCTTCGAGACCTTCGACGTGCCGCTGCTCCTGCGGCAGGACGACCGCCAGAGCGAGGATCTGCCGCTCGGCTCGCGGGGCGGCGTGGCCGTCCCGTATCACTTCCCGGTCGACGGCGAGTACCTCGTCAAGATCGAGCTGCGGACGAACTGGCAGGACTACATCCTCGGCATGGGCACGGCGCATCAGCTCGACGTCCGGATCGATGGCGCGCTGGTCAAGCGGTTCACGGTCGGCGGCGAGGCCAGCGGCCGGCCCGCGCCGGTCACGTTCACGATCGCCGAGCCGGGCGACCCGGCGTGGGAGGCGTATCTGCACGAGGCGGACGATCGACTCGAGGTTCGCGTGCCGGTCGAGGCGGGGCCGCGCGTGGTCGGCGTGTCGTTCGTGCGCAACGTCTGGGAGCCGGAAGGCATCCTGAAGCCGCGGCAGGCGGGCGAGGTCCTGTCGAACGATGAGGCGTATCACGGCAACGCCGCGGTCAGCGCGGTCGCCATCGGTGGACCCTACGACGTCACCGGTCCCGGGGATACGCCGAGCCGCCGCGCGATCTTCGTCTGCCAGCCGGACAGCGCGGTGGACGCGGACGCACGGGCCTGCGCCACCACGATACTGTCGCGGCTGGCGCGGCGCGCCTATCGCCGTCCGGTCACGCCCGGCGACCTCGACACGCTGCTCGGTTTCTTCGAGCGCGGCCGGGATGGCGGGGGCAGCTTCGACGCCGGCATCCAGCTCGCGCTCGAACGGATGCTGGTCGATCCGGACTTCCTCCTGCGCATCGAACACGATCCGCCTGGCGCGGCGTCCGGACAACCGTACCGTCTGAGCAGCGTGCAGGTCGCCTCGCGCCTGTCGTTCTTCCTCTGGGGCAGCATTCCCGACGAGCCGCTGCTCGATGCGGCGGAGCGGGGCGCGCTCATCGATCCGGAGGTCCTGGACGCGCAGGTCCGCCGCATGCTGGCGGACCCCCGCGCCCGGTCGCTGGTCGACGACTTCGCCATCCAGTGGCTGCACCTGCGCAATCTGGAGGACGTGACGGGCGACCCGGTGCCGTTCCCCGACTACGACGACAATCTGGTCGAGGCGTTCCGGCAGGAGACGACGCTGTTTCTCGCCAGCACCCTGCGCGAGGACCGCAGCGTGCTCGACCTGCTCGCGGCCGACTACACGTTCGTCAACGAACGGCTCGCGCGCCACTACGGGATCGCAGGGGTCTACGGCACCCGATTCCGGCGCGTCAGGTTGCCGAACCTGGAGCAGCGCGGCGGTCTGCTGGGCCACGGCGGTCTGCTGGCGCTCACCTCCTATCCAACCCGGACGTCGCCGGTGCTGCGCGGCAAGTGGCTGCTCGACACCATTCTCGGCGCGCCGCCTCCGTCGCCGCCGCCCGACGTCCCCGCGCTGCCGGAACGGGACGACGGCGCCCGGACCGCCTCGGTGCGCGAGCGGCTGGAGCGTCACCGGCAGGCGCCGGCCTGCGCCGCGTGCCACGCGTCAATCGATCCGCCCGGGTTCGCCCTAGAGCACTTCGACGGCCTCGGGGCATGGCGAACGACCGACGAGTTCGGCAACCCGATCGACGCCAGCGCGACGATGCTGAACGGCCGGACGGTGGAGGGGCTCTCCGGCCTGCGGGCGCTGCTGCTGGAGCAGCCCGAGCGGTTCGCCGGCACGGTGACGGAGAAGCTCCTGTCGTACGCCCTCGGCCGCGCGCTGGAGCACCCCGACATGCCGACCGTGCGCGCCGTCGTGCGGGGCGCCGCGGCCGACAACTACCGCTGGTCGTCGCTCATCGCCGGCATCGTGAAGAGTCCCGCGTTCCTGATGCGGAACGCGGCGGCGGACCGGGCGAATTGAAGGTGGCCACCAGGGGACGAATACACCACGTGACATGCGACGAAGGAAGACACCCATGACCATTACCAGGCGATCGCTGCCGCGCCGGACCGTGTTGCGCGGGCTCGGCGTGACATTGGGGCTGCCGTTTCTCGACGCGATGGTCCCGTCGTTCACCGCGCTGGCGAGGACCGCGGCCAAACCGATCCACCGCTTCCAGGCGATCTACGTGCCCAACGGCATGGCGATGCCGTACTGGACGCCGGAGCAGGAAGGCCGCGGCTTCGAGCTGACGCCGATCCTGGCGCCGCTGGCGCCGTTCCGGGACCAGTTGCTCGTCATCTCGGGGTTGCGCGCGTCGTGGGCCTACGTCCACGCCGGCGCCTCGGCGTCGTTCCTGACCGGGACGCCGCGCGGCGGGCAGAACGAGACCGACGTGCTGGCCAGCACGTCGATGGACCAGATCCTCGCGCGGGAGCTGGGCAAGACGACCCAGCTCGGCTCGCTGGAAGTGGCGATGGACAAGTTCGCCAACGCCGGCCAGTGCACCGCCGGTCTGAGCTGCGCCTACACGCAGACCATCTCCTGGCGCACGCCGACGATGCCGCTGCCGATGGAGAACAACCCGCGCGCGGTGTTCGAGCGGCTGTTCGGCGACAGCGGCTCGGCCGACCCGGCGGTGCGGCGGGCGCGCCGGCAGCAGAAGCAGAGCATTCTCGACTCGGTGACCGACAAGCTGACCGACCTGAAGGTGGAGGTCGGCACGCGCGACCGGGTCAAGCTCGACGAGTACACCGAGGCGGTCCGGGACGTCGAGCGGCGGATTCAGCTCGCCGAGCAGCAGCGCGACGTCGAACCGTCGTTCACCGAGCAGCCGTCGGCGCCGCCGCGGGTCTTCGAAGAACACCTGCAGTTGATGTTCGACCTGCAGTTCCTGGCGCTCCAAACCGACCTGACCCGTGTCGTCACCTTCATGATGGGCCGCGAGCAGAGCACGCGCGCCTTCCCGCAGATCGGCGTGCCCGATGCGCACCATCCGCTGTCGCACCACGAGGACGACCCCGATCGGATCGCCGTCATGTCGAAGATCAACACCTACCACGTCGAGCTGACCTCCAACTACCTGGAGCGGCTGCGCACGGCGGAGGACGCTGACGGATCGCTGCTCGACAACATGACCATCCTCTACGGCGCCGGCATCTCCAACAGCACGCGCCACCTGGGCGTCAACCTGCCGCTGCTGCTCATCGGCGGCGGCGCCGGCCGGCTCAAGGGCGGCCGCCACCTGCGCTATCCAGGCGACACGTCGAACGCCGACCTGCTGATGACCCTGATGGACAAGCTCGACATGCCCCTCGACCGCCTCGGCGACAGCACCACCCGGCTGCCGATCGACACGCTGTCGGACGTGTGACGTTACCGGTCAGATGTGTATGTCTTCAGTTGTTGCAGGATTCGCGGGGAAATCCGGTAACCACTGGCCGTCATCCGTTGAATGACGGTTTCCGCATCGTCGATCACCGATCGTTGCTCGGCCATGAGTAGCATGCGTACCGTGCCGATATACTCCAGTCCGCATTGCATGGCCTGCCGCCTCGCCAACCGGTCGTCCATGATGAGCAACGATTGCGTGGTGACCAGCGCCAGTTGCATCGCCTCGATCTCGCCTCTGCCGAGACTTGGAGAGAATCGCCGGCTTGCGTGTTCGACGGTCACGGTGACCACGCTGAGCCATCCATCATTCGCCGCCTGTTCGATTCGCCGACGGTCCTCTCCCGGCTTCTGCCGACACTCCAACCAGACCGCCTCGGGGATCCGGAGGCGGGAAAACAGCGCCTCGGGTATGAACAGGGAGTCGACCTTGGCCAGGGCGATCAAGGGCCCGGCGTCGCTTATGACGACAGCCACGCCGAGACATCGCTGGTTTCGTGACGTGTCGTTTCATCTTGGCTGACGACGTCAATCCCCAGGCTGGCGAGGTGATCGATGAAATCGCTTACGGACAGACCGCTGACTCTTGCGGCCTTGCCCAGCGAGACGCAGCCTTCGCGAAAGAGACTCGCGGCAAGCGCGGGACGTATGCCGGTTTCGGTGTCGGTCAACGATTCGTCCAGATGCACCAGCAACGCATCGGGTTCGTCTCCTTTGAGAATCAGAACGGGGCCGGCCTCTCTGGCCAGGCGTAGCGCCAGCGAGGGGTTCTTCTTCAGCGCCCGCACGTTGGTCGCATGCATCGCCTGCTCCCTTGTTCCAGGATTGAAGCCTGACTGACGTAGTCCACGCCCAGTAGGAACGCTAACACGCGCCGACGGTGCCGTCAACGGGCGTGCAAACGCCGTCGAGCATCACGCCGCCCGGGACGCCCAGGGCGGCCAAGCGAACATGGACGGGCGGATCCAGCTGGCGCGCGCCCGGCGCGGACAGGGCCGCAGCCGGAACAGGTCACGCACCACGGCACCGTGGAGTTGCTCGGGCGGACGAGCCTTTGCCAATCGCCGCAGGGACACACGCGGAGGACGTTGAGATCGTACATTTGCACACAGAATCTGACACAATGCGTTGAGTGATGGCGAGGGTTCGCAAGGGGCGTCACGCACGGTGCCGGCGGAGACGGGAGGCACGATGACCGGCGGCAAGCCGTTCGTCGCTGACACACAGGTCGTTATGGCAAGGAGAATGACGATGCTTGTACGACGATGTGCGGTCGGGTTGGGGTTGATCGTCGCGAGCCTGGCTGGCGCGTCCGCCGCGGATCAGCCGGTCGCCGACGCCGCCCGGCGCGGTGACTGGGGCGTCGTGCGCGCGCTCGTCGAGCAGGGCGCCGACGTCAGGGGCCGCCAGGGGGACGGCGCGACGGCGCTGCACTGGGCCGTCTACCGGGATGCGGGCGAGGTCGCCGACCTGCTGATCGCCGCCGGCGCCGACGTGAACGCCGCCAACGACCTCGGGGTCACGCCGTTGTGGACGGCCTGCGAGAACGGCAGCGCGGCGCTGGTTCGCCGGCTGCTCGACGCGGGGGCGGACCCGAATGTGGCGCTCCTGTCCGGTGAGACGCCGCTGATGACCGCCGCGCGCGCCGGCGCCGCGCGAGTCGCCCGCCAGCTTCTCGAGGCGGGCGCCGGCGTCGACGCCAGCGGTGCACGCAGCCAGACTGCGCTCATGTGGGCGGTCGCACAGCGGCATCCCGCTGTGGTCGAGGTGCTGCTCGCGCACGGCGCGGCCGTCGATGCCCGGTCGGATGTCTGGACCGAGGTGGTGAAGACGACACCGGAGCCGTGGAACCCGGAGTACGTCGCGGAGATTCCGCAGGGCGGCTACACGCCGCTGCTGTTCGCGGCGCGCGTGGGCGACCTCGCCTCGGCGCGGCTCCTTGTCGCCGCCGGCGCCGATGTGAACGATGCGCCGCCCTACGGCACGAGCGCAACGGTCGTCGCGGCGCACAGCGGGCACGGCGAAGTCGCCGCGTACCTGCTGGAGCAGGGCGCCGATCCGGACGCGGCCGACGCCGGCTATACGGCGCTGCACGCGGCAATCCTGCACAAGGACGCGGCGCTCGTGCGCGCGCTCCTCGATCACGGCGCGGACCCGGACGCGACGGTCATGACCTCCACGCCGGTGCGGCGCGACGCGGTCGACTTCTATCTGCATCCGTCCTACGTCGGCGCCACACCGTTCTGGCTGGCGGCGCGCTTCGGTGCGCCCGGCATCATGCACGCGCTGGCCGAACGCGGCGCCGATCCGCGAGTGGCGCATCACCCGACCTACTGGCCCGGCTCGCTCTCGGTGCGGGACGAACGGACGCAGGTGCAGGAGGGCGAGACGACGGCGCTGATGGCGGCGGTCGGTCTGGGCGGACGGAACCCGTTGGTGGCGGTCGACCGCCTCGGGCGGATCGCCGAGAGCGCGCCGGTCCAGAGCACGCGGCGTGCGCCCGATCCGGTCGCGCGCGAGGCCGCGGTGTTCGCGGCGGTGCAACTCGCCGTCGATCTGGGTGTCGACGTCAACGTGGCCAACGCCGAAGGCAACACGGCGCTGCACGCCGCCGCCGGCCGTGGATACGTCCATGTCGTCGAGTATCTGGCGGGGCGCGGCGCCCGCATCGACGCGATCAACGCCGATGGCCGGACACCGTTGGCGCTGGCCGAACGCGGCGGGCTCCGCGGCCGCCGTGCAACGTCGCATCACGCCACGGTCGAGCTGCTCCGGCGGTTGGGCGCCGGTAAGTAGCCGGTCGCCGCTCTGGCCGGGCTGCCAGCGGTCCGTGCTGAAACCCCGCGTTGCACCGAGATCGGCGGTGCGCCCGCTGAGCAAGGCATGTAGGGGCAACCCTCGTGGTTGCCCTGTTGTACGCACCTGTAGGGGCAACCCTTGTGGTTGCCCTGTGACGCCGGGACAACCCTCGTGGTTGCCCTGTTGTACGCACCTGTAGGCGCAACCCTCGTGGTTGCCGTGTTGTACGCACCTGTAGGGGCAACCCTTGTGGTTGCCCTGTGACGCAGCGGATCGGCGGGTTTCCGCGCGAAACCGCAGAATTCCGAGGGGCTTTTACTACGGGCTCGGCGGCACCGCTTCCATCAGCAGCGCCAGCGCGTTGCGCAGCGCGCGGCCCCCGGCGCGCGACCCGCGGTAGTGGCCCTGCCGCACGACGACCAGGTCGTGCGAGGGGACGATCAGCGTGGTCTGTCCCCCGGCGCCGGACATGTAGTACGCCTCGCGCGGCACCGGGAACGAGCCGGTGCCGTTGATCCAGAAGAAGCCGCCGTAGATCGGCCGGCCGTCAGCCTCCCACGCGGGCGCGACGGTGCTGACGAAGTCCGCGTACCCCTCCGGGAGGATGCGCTCGCCGTTCCAGACGCCATCCTGCAGGTACAGGTTGCCGAGCCGCGCCCAGTCGCGCGCCGGCGCCAGTTCGTAGCCCTGCAGCAGGTAGTTGCCATACGGATCGGTCTCGAGCACCATCCCGCGGATGCCGATGCGGTCGAACAACTCGCGTTGCGGGAACGACAGATACTCGTCCCCGCGGCCCTCCACGCCGAGTCGGACGAGGTAGTTCGTGAGCACCGGGTCCGAGTTGCGATAGCGGCCGATGGTGTTCGGCGGCCATTGCTGGGGGCGGGTGGCGGCCCACTCGAACGAGTTGACCGTACCGGTGTAGACATACAGATGGTCAGGATACCCGAGCGCCGGGTCCAGGTCCGGGTCGGCGACGCCGCGGAACCGGAGACCGCTCGACATCCGCAGAATGTCGGCGATGCGGATCGCCTGGCGGGGATCGCCGGGTGTCTGCCACTCGGGGACCGGCGCCGGTTGGTACAGCTCGTAGACACCCTGCTGGATCAGCACCCCCATCAGCGTCGCGGTCAGGCTCTTGCCCATCGACCAGCTCTCGAGCGGGGTGTGCATCGTGATGCCGTCACCGTAGCGCTCACCGATGATGCGGCCCTTGTGCGTGGCCACGAAAGCGGCCGTCATGCCCTCGGGCGGGTCGAAGGCGGCGGCCACCGCCTGCGCCACCTTGTCGGCGTCGATGCCGGGCGCCGGGCCGTCCGGCAGCAGATCGCCCATCGGCCATGGCTGCGTTGACGGGTCAGGCAGGGTGCTGGCGATGTCGACCGGCTCGAAGAAGACATCGTCCCTGCCGATCGGCAACGTGACACACCCGTGGTCGCCGTTGAACTTGGCGGTGCGCACGACACCGTCCGGCAGCGTCAATTGAATCTGACGGCGGTCGCGATCGACATCGACGTTGGTGACATGCTGCCGATGTTCGTACGGCGCGCTGAAGAACCCCACGTTCTCGGCGGCGAACTCCGGTTCGAGCCCCGTCACGAAGACCGCCGAGCAGAGCGTCTTGGCGAAGCCGGCGGTGTGATGCCACAGCGGGTCGCCCGGCGGCGCGACGTAGTCGGTGTCGAGCTCCGCCTCCGCCGCGCGCGCCAGCATGGCGGCGCGACTGTCCTGGGCGCCGGCGATTGGCGCCCAGCCGCCGACCAGCGCGGCCGCAACGAAGCCGGCGACGACTGCCGGCGCAACGGCGGTTCGGTGAGGCATCGGTTCTCCCCCTGGTTGGGATGAGGTGACGTCGGGGAAGGGTAACATGCGTCGTTCTCGTGGTGTTCACCGACGCCGTCTTCCGCACTTCGTCTACCAGTCCAGGGATGCCCGGCCGAGCACTCCGTTCTCGGCGCTTTCGCGCATCGGATTCTCGCGCCGCTGCGCCTCGACCCCCAGCTCGAACGCCACGCTTCCCCGGCTGAGCACGCCCAGGCTGTAGCCGAGCCGGTAGTCCCGCCCCTGCTCGGATGTCCGCAACCCGAGCTTCGGCGTGCCCACGAGGCGGCTCCCCACCGGCAGGCCGTAGCCGACCTCGGCGTCGAGGCTGTTGCCCTGCGCGACGCCGCCGTGCGCCATGCCCGCCATCGTCTCCCGGCCCCACAGCGCCTCGGCCCCGCTCGTCGCCTGACCGCCCCACGACGGCGCCACCCGCGCCGTGAAGCCCAGCGGCGACGACGGCGTCGGGTTGTAGCTCAACGACACCGACACGCCCCGCTCCCGGAATCCTACGGCCTGGTGCACCAGCAGCGTCCGCACCCGCACGTCCACCGCCAGCCCGGTCGCCCTGTCCGACACCATCAGGCCGCCGCCGACGTCCATGCCGGCGCCCGTCTCGGCTTCCCCGCCGTCGTGCCGCAGCCCCACCTCGACGCTCGGCGTCAGTGACAGCCGGCCGCCCAGCGTGTAAGCCCGCGAGCCCTCCAGCCCGGTCCGGAAGCGGGTCACCGCCGCCGCGCTCGCCTTCAGCCGCCCCGCCGGGCCGTCCACGCCGTCGATCGAGGTCCCGACCCACAGCGCGTCGGCCTTGAACGCCAGCCCGAAGCCGTTCCCGCCCGCCGCGCCGACCAGCTCGCCCCGCGTGCCGGCCGCGGCCATCACCATCGACAGCCCGCTGCGCAGCGCCGGTCCGCCTTTCGGCGTCAGCAGGAGCCCGCCCCGGCCGTACCCGGCCACGCCCCACACCGTGACGCGGTCCGTCGCCTTGAAGCCCAGCCACGGATAGAGTCCAGTCACCACCGAGTCCACCTGGCCGCCCGCCACGCCGACGTACTCGCCCAGGCCGCGGCTGTGCGACAGCGACAGACCCGTCACCAGCGGCCCCTTCGCGTAGTCGGCCCCGACCATCGTCGTGCGCACGTCGCCGCCCAGCGACAGCGCGCCCTCGCGGCTGGAGAAACGCGACTGCGCCCCGCGGCTCCACAGCGAGAGGATGCCGCCGTGGCGCGTCTGGCGGCCCAGCGCGAAGGCCGAGCCGGTCAGCACGTCGCCGCCCCCGAGGCCCATCCGCAGCAGGCCGCCGCCATTGAACCCCCCGGCCGGCCCCGACCCGCCGCCCAGCGGACCGGCCCCCATGCCCAGCGGACCGGCCCCCATGCCCGGCGGACCGGCCCCCATGCCCGGCGGACCGGCGCCGGCCGCCCCGCCGAGCTGGCGCAGGAAGTTGAGCGCGATGTCGCGCTCCATCCCCCGCCGCAGCTCCCGGCCCGCGAACCGGCCCCGGAAGCCCGGCTCGCGCGGCGCCTCGAGCCGCTCCTCGACATGCTCGACCACGTGCAGCGCCGCCGTCCGCCCGAACCGCGCCAGCAGCGCCCGCGGCATCGGATCGTGGTTCTTGATCGTCCCGGTCGCCTCGCCGTCGGTCACCCGCCCCGACGAGGGGTTCGAAAGCGTCAGCGTCAGCGTCTCCTTTCCCTCGTCATGCGCATCGTCGAGCACCGTCACCTCGATCGTCTGCGACGACTCGCCCGCCTGGAACGTCAGCGTGCCGCTCGCCGCCGTGTAGTCGTCGCCCGCGTGCGCGCTGCCGTCCTCCGTCGCGTAGTCGACCGTCAATCGCTCGCTCGCGGCACGGCTGAGCGTCACCGCGAACGTCAGCACCACTCCGTCGCCTTCCTCCACCCGCGCATCGGCCACCGCGATCCCCAACGGGCCCGCCACCGTGGCCGACGGGCTGTTGGTCAGCGGCCGGCGGTTGTCGCCCTTCGTGCAGATCGCCCCCGACCTCCCGCAGTCCCGCCCGGCCGGCAGCGCAATCGTCACCTCCCCGTCCGAGTCGGGCTCGACCGTGATCTCGAACAGGTCGCGGCGGTCGTCCACCCGCCGCCCGCCCGTGACCCGTCCGCCGGTCACCGTGAACGCGTCCTCGCGCAAGCTGCGGAAGCTGATGCCGATGTCCTCGCTGAACGCCACCCGGAAGGTGAACGCGCTCTCCCCGTCGTGCGTCTCCGGCATGTCCCGGAACTCGGCCGTCAGCTCCGGCCGCGCCGTTCCCTCACTGTTCCGGATCGTGCCCACCGCCTCGTTGTCCGCGAGCCCCGCGCCCAAGGCGTTGCTCAGCACCAGCGTGAACGTCTCCCCGTCGTCCTCCACGTCGTCGTCCTCGATCGGCACCGACACCGTCTTCTCGTGCTCGCCCGGCGCGAACGTCAGCGTGCCGCTCGTCTCCGTGTAGTCGGAGCCCGCCTCCGCCGTGTCATCCTGCGTCCGGTAGTCCACCGTCACATCCGAGCCCGGATTCCCGTCCAGCCTCACCAGGAAGTCGAGCGTCGCGTCCTCGCCCTCGGTCGCCTCCGCGTCCGCCACTGACAGCGACACCGGCACATCGTCGTCGGCCTCGACCACGAGGACATCCGGAAGGATGAGGTCGTTATAGGCCGGGTCTTTGCTGTGCACCCGGTTCAGGAAGACCCGCTCCCCGTTCACCGCGTCGTCGTCGGGCGCCGCCCGGATTACCATCCAAATCGGCGTCTCCCACTCGTCCGGCGCGATCGGCAGCACCGTGTGGTTCGGCAAGACGTGCAGGTCCTCGTCGCCGTCGGACTGGATCCCACGCAGGTGGACCGTGTGCGTCGGCCGGGTGTTCAGCTTCAGCCCGTAGCGCCCCCGGGTGCTCTCGCGAATCACCAGCCGGTGCTTCCCGTTCGCCTGCAGCTCGAGCGGATTGCCCTCCGTATCGATGATCGTGACCCCGGCGCCCACCGGCCCTTCCGCCGTCCCGCCGTCAACCTTGTGGCCGGACAGCGGACCGACCGCGGCATGGGAGAGGTTCGCGTCGACACCCGTCGCGGCGCTGCGGATCTGCGCGCCGCCGAGCCGTATCGCGCTCGACAGCTCCCCGACCTCGACGCCGTCGTCGTCGCGGTCGCCCGGCTTCACCGTGTAGGCGAAATGCAACTTCACCGCTTGCGGCCGGGGCCGAGGCTGCGGACCGCCGTGTACGTAGTCGGTGTCCGACAGCCCGTGGTACCGGGCCTCGCGCTCGGACCCGCCCAGGTCGAACGCCAGCGTCGGCTGCGGCTGCCCCTTCACCCGCACCTTCTCTCCGAAGGTCAGGGTGAACACGATCGGATCGCCCCACCCGTAGACGTCCCCACCCCGTTGCGGCCAGCTCGTCACCTCGAACGATTCAACCGTGGGCGCGGGTGGGGGCGTGTCCGCATCCTCGTTGAAGATGGTCAGGGTCACATCGGCGGGGTTCGGTATGGCCGCGTTCGACACGGTGCCCGAGACCGTCACCGTCTTGTCCGCCGCGTCTACATCGTCGTCGACGCCCGTGATCGTCACCGAGCCCGTGCTGGTGGTCGCGTTCTCGGCGAAGCTCAGGACCGTGTTCGCGCTCAGGCGGAAATCAGCGGCCACCGCCGGGGCCACCGCCGCCGCCGAGATCGTCACCGTGAAGGCCGCCGCCGAGGCCGGCGACACCGTCGCCGTCACCGTGCTCACGCCGCCGTCCTCGCCGATCGAACCGGCCGACAGCACCAGGGTCACGGCCGGCGTCGTGGTGTCGTTGTCGGTCACCGTCACCGACACGTCGGCGATCGCGATGCCGCTGTAGTTGCCGTCCGTGCTGGTCGCGGTGTGGGTCAGCGTGACCGCGTCGTTGGCCGTGTCGTCATCGTTGAGCGCCGTCACCGTCACCGTCTGGGCCCGGTCCCAGTTCGAGGTTGTGAAGGTCAGGGCGGACGCGCTCAGGCTCACATCGGTGCCCGCGTGCCCGCCGACCGTCACCGTGACCTCGTGCGTCGGCTCGGTGTCGAGCACCAGCGTGTAGCTGTCCCCGGTCGCGTCCTGTTCGGTCACGGTCAGCGCCGTCGCCGACACCCTCACGCCCGCCGCGTCGTCGTCCTCGAGGGTCAGCGTCCGGTTCGGCGGCGCGGTCACGCCGGTCGCCGACACGGTGCCCGAGACCGTCACCGTCTTGTCCGCCGCGTCTACATCGTCGTCCACGCCCGTGATCGTCACCGAGCCCGTGCTGGTGGTCGCGTTCTCGGCGAAGCTCAGGACCGTGTTCGCGCTCAGGCGGAAATCAGCGGCCACCGCCGGGGCCACCGCCGCCGCCGAGATCGTCACCGTGAAGGCCGCCGCCGAGGCCGGCGACACCGTCGCCGTCACCGTGCTCACGCCGCCGTCCTCGCCGATCGAACCGGCCGACAGCACCAGGGTCACGGCCGGCGTCGTGGTGTCGTTGTCGGTCACCGTCACCGACACGCCGGCGATCGCGATGCCGCTGTAGTTGCCGTCCGTGCTGGTCGCGGTGTGGGTCAGCGTGACCGCGTCGTTGGCCGTGTCGTCATCGTTGAGCGCCGTCACCGTCACCGTCTGGGCCCGGTCCCAGTTCGAGGTTGTGAAGGTCAGGGCGGACGCGCTCAGGCTCACATCGGTGCCCGCGTGCCCGCCGACCGTCACCGTGACCTCGTGCGTCGGCTCGGTGTCGAGCACCACCGTGTAGCTGTCCCCGGTCGCGTCCTGTTCGGTCACGGTCAGCGCCGTCGCCGACACCCTCACGCCCGCCGCGTCGTCGTCCTCGAGGGTCAGCGTCCGGTTCGGCGGCGCGGTCACGCCGGTCGCCGACACGGTGCCCGAGACCGTCACCGTCTTGTCCGCCGCGTCTACATCGTCGTCCACGCCCGTGATCGTCACCGAGCCCGTGCTGGTGGTCGCGTTCTCGGCGAAGCTCAGGACCGTGTTCGCGCTCAGGCGGAAATCAGCGGCCACCGCCGGGGCCACCGCCGCCGCCGAGATCGTCACCGTGAAGGCCGCCGCCGAGGCCGGCGACACCGTCGCCGTCACCGTGCTCACGCCGCCGTCCTCGCCGATCGAACCGGCCGACAGCACCAGGGTCACGGCCGGCGTCGTGGTGTCGTTGTCGGTCACCGTCACCGACACGTCGGCGATCGCGATGCCGCTGTAGTTGCCGTCCGTGCTGGTCGCGGTGTGGGTCAGCGTGACCGCGTCGTTGGCCGTGTCGTCATCGTTGAGCGCCGTCACCGTCACCGTCTGGGCCCGGTCCCAGTTCGAGGTTGTGAAGGTCAGGGCGGACGCGCTCAGGCTCACATCGGTGCCCGCGTG
Source organism: Vicinamibacterales bacterium (assembly GCA_965220695.1). Lineage (GTDB taxonomy): Bacteria > Acidobacteriota > Vicinamibacteria > Vicinamibacterales > UBA8438 > UBA9620. The sequence goes on from OZ244838.1 coordinate 5,382,133, forward strand.
CCCGCCGACCGTCACCGTGACCTCGTGCGTCGGCTCGGTGTCGAGCACCACCGTGTAGCTGTCCCCGGTCGCGTCCTGTTCGGTCACGGTCAGCGCCGTCGCCGACACCCTCACGCCCGCCGCGTCGTCGTCCTCGAGGGTCAGCGTCCGGTTCGGCGGCGCGGTCACGCCGGTCGCCGACACGGTGCCCGAGACCGTCACCGTCTTGTCCGCCGCGTCCACATCGTCGTCGACGCCCGTGATCGTCACCGAGCCCGTGCTGGTGGTCGCGTTCTCGGCGAAGCTCAGGACCGTGTTCGCGCTCAGGCGGAAATCAGCGGCCACCGCCGGGGCCACCGCCGCCGCCGAGATCGTCACCGTGAAGGCCGCCGCCGAGGCCGGCGCCACCGTCGCCGTCACCGTGCTCACGCCGCCGTCCTCGCCGATCGAATCGCCCGACAGCACCAGGGTCACGGCCGGCGTCGTGGTGTCGTTGTCGGTCACCGTCACCGACACGTCGGCGATCGCGATGCCGCTGTAGTTGGCGTCCGTGCTGGTCGCGGTGTGGGTCAGCGTGACCGCGTCGTCGGCCGTGTCGTCATCGTTGCGCGCCGTCACCGTCACCGTCTGGGCCCGGTCCCAGTTCGAGGTTGTGAAGGTCAGGGCGGACGCGCTCAGGCTCACATCGGTGCCCGCGTGCCCGCCGACCGTCACCGTGACATCGTGCGTCGGCTCGGTGTCGAGGACCACCGTGTAGCTGTCCCCGGTCGCGTCCTGTTCGGTCACGGTCAGCGCCGTCGCCGACACCCTCACGCCCGCCGCGTCGTCGTCCTCGAGGGTCAGCGTCCGGGTCGCCGGCGCGGTCACGCTGGTCGCCGACACGGTGCCCGAGACCGTCACCGTCTTGTCCGCCGCGTCCACATCGTCGTCGACGCCCGTGATCGTCACCGAGCCCGTGCTGGTGGTCGCGTTCTCGGCGAAGCTCAGGACCGTGTTCGCGCTCAGGCGGAAATCAGCGGCCACCGCCGGGGCCACCGCCGCCGCCGAGATCGTCACCGTGAAGGCCGCCGCCGAGGCCGGCGACACCGTCGCCGTCACCGTGCTGATGCCGCCGTCCTCGCCGATCGAACCGGCCGACAGCACCAGGGTCACGGCCGGCGTCGTGGTGTCGTTGTCGGTCACCGTCACCGACACGCCGGCGATCGTGATGCCGCTGTAGTTGGCGTCCGTGCTCGCCGCGGCGTGGGTCAGCGTGACCGCGTCGTCGGCCGTGTCGTCATCGTTGCGCGCCGTCACCGTCACCGTCTGGGCCCGGTCCCAGTTCGAGGTTGTAAAGGTCAGGGCGGACGCGCTCAGGCTCACATCGGTGCCCGCGTGCCCGCCGACCGTCACCGTGACATCGTGCGTCGGCTCGGTGTCGAGGACCACCGTGTAGCTGTCCCCGGTCGCGTCCTGTTCGGTCACGGTCAGCGCCGTCGCCGACACCCTCACGCCCGCCGCGTCGTCGTCCTCGAGGGTCAGCGTCCGGGTCGCCGGCGCGGTCACGCCGGTCGCCGACACGGTGGCCGAGACTGTCACGGTCTTGTCCGCCGCGTCCACATCGTTGTCCACCCCCGTGATCGTCACCGAGCCCGTGCTCGTGGTCGCGTTCTCGGTGAAGCTCAGGACCCGGTTCGCGCTGAGGCGGAAATCGGCGGCCACCGCCGGGGACACCGCCGCCGCCGAGATCGTCACCGTGAAGGCCGCCGCCGAGGCCGGCGACACCGTCGCCGTCACCGTGCTCACGCCGCCGTTCTCGCCGATCGAACCGTCCGACAGCACCAGGGTCACGGCCGGCGTCGTGGTGTCGTTGTCGGTCACCGTCACCGACACGGCGGCGATCGTGATGCCGCTGTAGTTGGCGTCCGTGCTCGTCGCGGTGTGGGTCAGCGTGACCGCGTCGTTGGCCGTGTCGTCATCGTTGAGCGCCGTCACCGTCACCGTCTGGGCCCGGTCCCAGTTCGAGGTTGTGAAGGTCAGGGTGGACGCGCTCAGGCTCACATCCGTGCCCGAGTGCCCGCCGACCGTCACCGTGACCTCGTGCGTCGGCTCGGTGCCGAGCACCACCGTGTAGCTGTCCCCGGTCGTGTCCTGTTCGGTCACGGTCAGCGCCGCCACCGACACCGTCACGCCCGCCGCGTCGTCGTCCTCGAGGGTCAGCGTCCGGTTCGCCGGCGCGGTCACGCCGGTCGCCGTCACGGTGCCCGAGACCGTCACCGTCTTGTCCGCCGCGTCTACATCGTCGTCGACGCCCGTGATCGTCACCGAGCCCGTGCTGGTGGTCGCGTTCTCGGCGAAGCTCAGGACCGTGTTCGCGCTCAGGCGGAAATCAGCGGCCACCGCCGGGGACACCGCCGCCGCCGAGATCGTCACCGTGAAGGCCGTCGCCGAGGCCGGCGACACCGTCGCCGTCACCGTGCTTACGCCGCCGTTCTCGCCGATCGAACCGTCCGACAGCACCAGGGTCACGGCCGGCGTCGTGGTGTCGTTGTCGGTCACCGTCACCGCCACGCCGGCGATCGTGATGCCGCTGTAGTTGCCGTCCGTGCTCGTCGCGGTGTGGGTCAGCGTGACCGCGTCGTTGGCCGTGTCGTCATCGTTGAGCGCCGTCACCGTCACCGTCTGGGCCTGGTCCCAGTTCGAGGTTGTGAAGGTCAGGGTGGACGAACTCAGGCTCACATCCGTGCCCGAGTGCCCGCCGACCGTCACCGTGACAGCATGCGTCGGCTCGGTGTCGAGGACCAGCGTGTAGCTGTCCCCCGTCGTGTCCTGTTCGGTCACGGTCAGCGCCGTCGCCGACACCCTCACGCCCGCCGCGTCGTCGTCCTCGAGGGTCAGCGTCCGGTTCGCCGGCGCGGTCACGCCGGCCGCCGACACCGTGCCCGAGACGGTCACCGTCTTGTCCGCCGCGTCCACATCGTTGTCCACGCCCGTGATCGTCACCGAGCCCGTGCTCGTGGTCGCGTTCTCGGCGAAGCTCAGGACCGGGTTCGCGCTCAGGCGGAAATCGGCGGCCACCGCCGGGGACACCGCCGCCGCCGCCACCGTCACCGTGAAGGCCGCCGCCGAGGCCGGCGACACCGTCGCCGTCACCGTGCTTACGCCGCCGTTCTCGCCGATCGAACCGTCCGACAGCACCAGGGTCACGGCCGGCGTCGTGGTGTCGTTGTCGGTCACCGTCACCGCCACGCCGGCGATCGTGATGCCGCTGTAGTTGGCGTCCGTGCTCGCCGCGGTGTGGGTCAGCGTGACCGCGTCGTTGGCCGTGTCGTCATCGTTGAGCGCCGTCACCGTCACCGTCTGGGCCCGGTCCCAGTTCGAGGTTGTGAAGGTCAGGACGGACGCGCTCAGGCTCACATCCGTGCCCGCGTGCCCGCCGACCGTCACCGTGACCTCGTGCGTCGGTTCGGTGTCGAGCACCACCGTGTAGCTGTCCCCCGCCGTGTCCTGTTCGGTCACGGTCAGCGCCGTCTCCGACACCCTCACGCCCGCCGCGTCGTCGTCCTCGAGGGTCAGCGTCCGGTTCGCCGGCGCGGTCACGCCGGTCGCCGACACGGTGGCCGAGACCGTCACGGTCTTGTCCGCCGCGTCCACATCGTTGTCCACCCCCGTGATCGTCACCGAGCCCGTGCTCGTGGTCGCGTTCTCGGCGAAGCTCAGGACCCGGTTGGTGCTCAGGCGGAAATCGGCGGCCACCGCCGGGGACACCGCCGCCGCCGCCACCGTCACCGTGAAGGCCGTCGCCGAGGCCGGCGACACCGTCGCCGTCACCGTGCTGACGCCGCCGTTCTCGCCGATCGAAGCGGCCGACAGCGCCAGGGTCACGGTCGGCGTCGTGGTGTCGTTGTCGGTCACCGTCACCGATACGGCGGCGATCGTGATGCCGCTGTAGTTGCCGTCCGTGCTCGCCGCGGTGTGGGTCAGCGTGACCGCGTCGTTGGCCGTGTCGTCATCGTTGAGCGCCGTCACCGTCACCGTCTGGGCCTGGTCCCAGTTCGAGGTTGTGAAGGTCAGGGTGGACGCGCTCAGGCTCACATCCGTGCCCGCGTGCCCGCCGACCGTCACCGTGACCTCGTGCGTCGGCTCGGTGTCGAGCACCACCGTGTAGCTGTCCCCGGTCGTGTCCTGTTCGGTCACGGTCAGCGCCGTCGCCGACACCGTCACGCCCGCCGCGTCGTCGTCCTCGAGGGTCAGCGTCCGGTTCGCCGACGCGGTCACGCCGGCCGCCGACACCGTGCCCGAGACTGTCACGGTCTTGTCCGCCGCGTCCACATCGTTGTCCACCCCCGTGATCGTCACCGAGCCCGTGCTCGTGGTCGCGTTCTCGGTGAAGCTCAGGACCCGGTTCGCGCTGAGGCGGAAATCGGCGGCCACCGCCGGGGACACCGCCGCCGCCGAGATCGTCACCGTGAAGGCCGTCGCCGAGGCCGGCGACACCGTCGCCGTCACCGTGCTCACGCCGCCGTTCTCGCCGATCGAACCGTCCGACAGCACCAGGGTCACGGCCGGCGTCGTGGTGTCGTTGTCGGTCACCGTCACCGACACGGCGGCGATCGCGATGCCGCTGTAGTTGGCGTCCGTGCTCGTCGCGGTGTGGGTCAGCGTGACCGCGTCGTTGGCCGTGTCGTCATCGTTGAGCGCCGTCACCGTCACCGTCTGGGCCCGGTCCCAGTTCGAGGTTGTGAAGGTCAGGGTGGACGCGCTCAGGCTCACATCCGTGCCCGAGTGCCCGCCGACCGTCACCGTGACCTCGTGCGTCGGCTCGGTGCCGAGCACCACCGTGTAGCTGTCCCCGGCCGTGTCCTGTTCGGTCACGGTCAGCGCCGCCACCGACACCGTCACGCCCGCCGCGTCGTCGTCCTCGAGGGTCAGCGTCCGGTTCGCCGGCGCGGTCACGCCGGCCGCCGACACCGTGCCCGAGACGGTCACCGTCTTGTCCGCCGCGTCCACATCGTTGTCCACGCCCGTGATCGTCACCGAGCCCGTGCTCGTGGTCGCGTTCTCGGCGAAGCTCAGGACCGGGTTCGCGCTCAGGCGGAAATCGGCGGCCACCGCCGGGGACACCGCCGCCGCCGCCACCGTCACCGTGAAGGCCGCCGCCGAGGCCGGCGACACCGTCGCCGTCACCGTGCTTACGCCGCCGTTCTCGCCGATCGAACCGTCCGACAGCACCAGGGTCACGGCCGGCGTCGTGGTGTCGTTGTCGGTCACCGTCACCGCCACGCCGGCGATCGTGATGCCGCTGTAGTTGGCGTCCGTGCTCGTCGCGGTGTGGGTCAGCGTGACCGCGTCGTTGGCCGTGTCGTCATCGTTGAGCGCCGTCACCGTCACCGTCTGGGCCCGGTCCCAGTTCGAGGTTGTGAAGGTCAGGACGGACGCGCTCAGGCTCACATCCGTGCCCGCGTGCCCGCCGACCGTCACCGTGACCTCGTGCGTCGGTTCGGTGTCGAGCACCACCGTGTAGCTGTCCCCCGCCGTGTCCTGTTCGGTCACGGTCAGCGCCGTCTCCGACACCCTCACGCCCGCCGCGTCGTCGTCCTCGAGGGTCAGCGTCCGGTTCGCCGGCGCGGTCACGCCGGCCGCCGACACGGTGGCCGAGACCGTCACGGTCTTGTCCGCCGCGTCCACATCGTTGTCCACCCCCGTGATCGTCACCGAGCCCGTGCTCGTGGTCGCGTTCTCGGCGAAGCTCAGGACCCGGTTGGTGCTCAGGCGGAAATCGGCGGCCACCGCCGGGGACACCGCCGCCGCCGAGACCGTCACCGTGAAGGCCGTCGCCGAGGCCGGCGACACCGTCGCCGTCACCGTGCTGACGCCGCCGTTCTCGCCGATCGAAGCGGCCGACAGCGCCAGGGTCACGGTCGGCGTCGTGGTGTCGTTGTCGGTCACCGTCACCGATACGGCGGCGATCGTGATGCCGCTGTAGTTGCCGTCCGTGCTCGCCGCGGTGTGGGTCAGCGTGACCGCGTCGTTGGCCGTGTCGTCATCGTTGAGCGCCGTCACCGTCACCGTCTGGGCCTGGTCCCAGTTCGAGGTTGTGAAGGTCAGGGTGGACGCGCTCAGGCTCACATCCGTGCCCGCGTGCCCGCCGACCGTCACCGTGACCTCGTGCGTCGGCTCGGTGTCGAGCACCACCGTGTAGCTGTCCCCGGTCGTGTCCTGTTCGGTCACGGTCAGCGCCGTCGCCGACACCGTCACGCCCGCCGCGTCGTCGTCCTCGAGGGTCAGCGTCCGGTTCGCCGACGCGGTCACGCCGGCCGCCGACACCGTGCCCGAGACTGTCACGGTCTTGTCCGCCGCGTCCACATCGTTGTCCACCCCCGTGATCGTCACCGAGCCCGTGCTCGTGGTCGCGTTCTCGGTGAAGCTCAGGACCCGGTTCGCGCTGAGGCGGAAATCGGCGGCCACCGCCGGGGACACCGCCGCCGCCGAGATCGTCACCGTGAAGGCCGTCGCCGAGGCCGGCGACACCGTCGCCGTCACCGTGCTCACGCCGCCGTTCTCGCCGATCGAACCGTCCGACAGCACCAGGGTCACGGCCGGCGTCGTGGTGTCGTTGTCGGTCACCGTCACCGACACGGCGGCGATCGCGATGCCGCTGTAGTTGGCGTCCGTGCTCGTCGCGGTGTGGGTCAGCGTGACCGCGTCGTTGGCCGTGTCGTCATCGTTGAGCGCCGTCACCGTCACCGTCTGGGCCCGGTCCCAGTTCGAGGTTGTGAAGGTCAGGGTGGACGCGCTCAGGCTCACATCCGTGCCCGAGTGCCCGCCGACCGTCACCGTGACCTCGTGCGTCGGCTCGGTGCCGAGCACCACCGTGTAGCTGTCCCCGGCCGTGTCCTGTTCGGTCACGGTCAGCGCCGCCACCGACACCGTCACGCCCGCCGCGTCGTCGTCCTCGAGGGTCAGCGTCCGGTTCGCCGGCGCGGTCACGCCGGTCGCCGTCACGGTGCCCGAGACCGTCACGGTCTTGTCCGCCGCGTCCACATCGTCGTCCACGCCCGTGATCGTCACCGTCCCGGTGCTGGCGGTCGCGTTCTCGGCGAAGCTCAGGACCGGGTTCGCGCTCAGGCGGAAATCGGCGGCCACCGCCGGGGACACCGCCGCCGCCGCCACCGTCACCGTGAAGGCCGCCGCCGAGGCCGGCGACACCGTCGCCGTCACCGTGCTGACGCCGCCGTTCTCGCCGATCGAAGCGGCCGACAGCGCCAGGGTCACGGTCGGCGTCGTGGTGTCGTTGTCGGTCACCGTCACCGATACGGCGGCGATCGTGATGCCGCTGTAGTTGCCGTCCGTGCTCGCCGCGGTGTGGGTCAGCGTGACCGCGTCGTTGGCCGTGTCGTCATCGTTGAGCGCCGTCACCGTCACCGTCTGGGCCTGGTCCCAGTTCGAGGTTGTGAAGGTCAGGGTGGACGCGCTCAGGCTCACATCCGTGCCCGCGTGCCCGCCGACCGTCACCGTGACCTCGTGCGTCGGCTCGGTGTCGAGCACCACCGTGTAGCTGTCCCCGGTCGTGTCCTGTTCGGTCACGGTCAGCGCCGTCGCCGACACCGTCACGCCCGCCGCGTCGTCGTCCTCGAGGGTCAGCGTCCGGTTCGCCGGCGCGGTCACGCCGGTCGCCGACACGGTGCCCGAGACTGTCACGGTCTTGTCCGCCGCGTCCACATCGTTGTCCACGCCCGTGATCGTCACCGTCCCGGTGCTCGTGGTCGCGTTCTCGGCGAAGCTCAGGACCCGGTTCGCGCTCAGGCGGAAATCGGCGGCCACCGCCGGGGACACCGCCGCCGCCGCCACCGTCACCGTGAAGGCCGTCGCCGAGGCCGGCGACACCGTCGCCGTCACCGTGCTTACGCCGCCGTTCTCGCCGATCGAAGCGGCCGACAGCACCAGGGTCACGGTCGGCGTCGTGGTGTCGTTGTCGGTCACCGTCACCGATACGCCGGCGATCGTGATGCCGCTGTAGTTGCCGTCCGTGCTCGTCGCGGTGTGGGTCAGCGTGACCGCGTCGTTGGCCGTGTCGTCATCGTTGAGCGCCGTCACCGTCACCGTCTGGGCCTGGTCCCAGTTCGAGGTTGTGAAGATCAGGGTGGACGCGCTCAGGCTCACATCCGTGCCCGCGTGTCCGCCGACCGTCACCGTGACCTCGTGCGTCGGCTCGGTGTCGAGGACCACCGTGTAGCTGTCCCCGGCCGTGTCCTGTTCGGTCACGGTCAGCGCCGCCACCGACACCGTCACGCCCGCCGCGTCGTCGTCCTCGAGGGTCAGCGTCCGGTTCGCCGGCGCGGTCACGCCGGCCGCCGACACCGTGCCCGAGACGGTCACCGTCTTGTCCGCCGCGTCCACATCGTTGTCCACGCCCGTGATCGTCACCGTCCCGGCGCTCGTGGTCGCGTTCTCGGCGAAGCTCAGGACCCGGTTCGCGCTGAGGCGGAAATCGGCGGCCACCGCCGGGGACACCGCCGCCGCCGAGATCGTCACCGTGAAGGCCGTCGCCGAGGCCGGCGACACCGTCGCCGTCACCGTGCTTACGCCGCCGTTCTCGCCGATCGAACCGTCCGACAGCACCAGGGTCACGGCCGGCGTCGTGGTGTCGTTGTCGGTCACCGTCACCGCCACGCCGGCGATCGTGATGCCGCTGTAGTTGCCGTCCGTGCTCGCCGCGGTGTGGGTCAGCGTGACCGCGTCGTTGGCCGTGTCGTCATCGTTGAGCGCCGTCACCGTCACCGTCTGGGCCTGGTCCCAGTTCGAGGTTGTGAAGGTCAGGGTGGACGAACTCAGGCTCACATCCGTGCCCGAGTGCCCGCCGACCGTCACCGTGACCTCGTGCGTCGGCTCGGTGTCGAGGACCAGCGTGTAGCTGTCCCCCGTCGTGTCCTGTTCGGTCACGGTCAGCGCCGTCGCCGACACCCTCACGCCCGCCGCGTCGTCGTCCTCGAGGGTCAGCGTCCGGTTCGCCGGCGCGGTCACGCCGGCCGCCGACACGGTGCCCGAGACGGTCACGGTCTTGTCCGCCGCGTCCACATCGTTGTCCACGCCCGTGATCGTCACCGTCCCGGTGCTCGTGGTCGCGTTCTCGGCGAAGCTCAGGACCCGGTTCGCGCTCAGGCGGAAATCGGCGGCCACCGCCGGGGACACCGCCGCCGCCGCCACCGTCACCGTGAAGGCCGTCGCCGAGGCCGGCGACACCGTCGCCGTCACCGTGCTTACGCCGCCGTTCTCGCCGATCGAAGCGGCCGACAGCACCAGGGTCACGGCCGGCGTCGTGGTGTCGTTGTCGGTCACCGTCACCGCCACGCCGGCGATCGTGATGCCGCTGTAGTTGCCGTCCGTGCTCGTCGCGGTGTGGGTCAGCGCGACCGCGTCGTCGGCCGTGTCGTCATCGTTGCGCGCCGTCACCGTCACCGTCTGGGCCCGGTCCCAGTTCGAGGGGGTGAAGGTCAGGGCGGACGCACTCAGGCTCACATCCGTGCCCGAGTGCCCGCCGACCGTCACCGTGACAGCGTGCGTCGGCTCGGTGTCGAGGACCAGCGTGTAGCTGTCCCCCGTCGTGTCCTGTTCGGTCACGGTCAGCGCCGTCGCCGACACCCTCACGCCCGCCGCGTCGTCGTCCTCGAGGGTCAGCGTCCGGTTCGCCGGCGCGGTCACGCCGGCCGCCGACACCGTGCCCGAGACGGTCACCGTCTTGTCCGCCGCGTCCACATCGTTGTCCACGCCCGTGATCGTCACCGTCCCGGCGCTCGTGGTCGCGTTCTCGGCGAAGCTCAGGACCCGGTTCGCGCTGAGGCGGAAATCGGCGGCCACCGCCGGGGACACCGCCGCCGCCGAGATCGTCACCGTGAAGGCCGTCGCCGAGGCCGGCGACACCGTCGCCGTCACCGTGCTTACGCCGCCGTTCTCGCCGATCGAACCGTCCGACAGCACCAGGGTCACGGTCGGCGTCGTGGTGTCGTTGTCGGTCACCGTCACCGATACGCCGGCGATCGTGATGCCGCTGTAGTTGCCGTCCGTGCTCGTCGCGGTGTGGGTCAGCGTGACCGCGTCGTTGGCCGTGTCGTCATCGTTGAGCGCCGTCACCGTCACCGTCTGGGCCTGGTCCCAGTTCGAGGTTGTGAAGGTCAGGGTGGACGAACTCAGGCTCACATCCGTGCCCGAGTGCCCGCCGACCGTCACCGTGACCTCGTGCGTCGGCTCGGTGTCGAGGACCACCGTGTAGCTGTCCCCGGCCGTGTCCTGTTCGGTCACGGTCAGCGCCGTCGCCGACACCGTCACGCCCGCCGCGTCGTCGTCCTCGATCGTCACCGTCGCCCCGGACAGGGTTCCCGCCGTCACGCCGTCCGGGAGCGTCCCGAAGGAGAGCACCACGCCCTCGCTGTCGTCGTCCACCATGTCCTGGGTCGCCGCCAGCGTGAAGCTCTGCTCCGTGTCGGTCGCCCCGAACGTCACGTTCTCCGGCACCCCCGACCAGTCCGCCCCGGTCTCGCCCTGCGCCGTCGCGCCGCCCGCGGCCGTCGCCGTGACCGGCACCGTCACCTCGCGCCCCGGCGCGCCCGAGAGCGACACCGTCACCTCCACCGTGGCGCCCTCGTCCACCGAGTAGGTTGCCGCCTCGAACGACACCGCCGCCGAGCGCGGCGTCGCGCTGTACTCGTTCGAGGAGTCGCTGGTTTTGCTGAACAGCCCGACCGTCCGCACCTCGAAGGTGTGCGCCTGCTCGCCGACCAGGCCTGTCACCGTGTAGCCGGTCAGGTTCGAACCGTCCTCTCCCGTGGGGGTGTCGTGTTGCCCGCTGTTCGGAATGTCCGTCCAGCCCTCGTAGCCGCCGTCCGTCTTGTACCGGTACTGGTGTCTGACGAACCGGGCGTGCAGCGCGTGCGCGTTCCAGGACAGCACCACCTCGCCGGGTCCCGTCCCCGGCGACGCCACCAGGTTTGCCGGCGTCGCCGTTGTGTTGTCCGTATCGACCACGGTCACCGTGGCCGAGGCCGGGGCGCCCACCGTGTACGCAGTGCCCGGCTGCACCTCGACGGTGACGCCGCCGAGCACCTCCTGGAGGTTGTCGTTCTCCAGTGCCACCGCCAGCGCCGCCGTCGCACTGCCCGCCGCGAACGTCACCGTGCGCATCGCTTCCGCCCCGTCCGGCAGCAGGTCGCGGTCCGCCTGCTGCGTCACCTCCACCGTCACCGCCAGCGTCCCTGCCGTCAGCCCGACGCGGGTGAGCGTGAAGCCGGCGTCGCCTTCATCCTCGTTGACCACGTTCTTGTCCCTCGCGATCGTCACCACCGGCAGGTCGTCGTCGTTGAGGGTCAGCGTCCGGTTCGCCGGCGCGGTCACGCTGGTCGCCGACACGGTGCCCGAGACCGTCACCGTCTTGTCCGCCGCGTCCACATCGTCGTCCACGCCCGTGATCGTCACCGTCCCGGTGCTCGTGGTCGCGTTCTCGGCGAAGCTCAGGACCGGGTTCGCGCTGAGGCGGAAATCGGCGGCCACCGCCGGGGACACCGCCGCCGCTGAGATCGTCACCGTGAAGGCCGCCGCCGAGGCCGGCGACACCGTCGCCGTCACCGTGCTTACGCCGCCGTTCTCGCCGATCGAACCGTCCGACAGCACCAGGGTCACGGCCGGCGTCTTGGTGTCGTTGTCGGTCACCGTCACCGCCACGCCGGCGATCGTGATGCCGCTGTAGTTGCCGTCCGTGCTCGCCGCGGTGTGGGTCAGCGTGACCGCGTCGTTGGCCGTGTCGTCATCGTTGAGCGCCGTCACCGTCACCGTCTGGGCCTGGTCCCAGTTCGAGGTTGTGAAGGTCAGGGTGGACGAACTCAGGCTCACATCCGTGCCCGAGTGCCCGCCGACCGTCACCGTGACCTCGTGCGTCGGCTCGGTGTCGAGGACCACCGTGTAGCTGTCCCCGGTCGTGTCCTGTTCGGTCACGGTCAGCGCCGTCGCCGACACCGTCACGCCCGCCGCGTCGTCGTCCTCGAGGGTCAGCGTCCGGGTCGCCGGCGCGGTCACGCCGGCCGCCGACACGGTGCCCGAGACCGTCACGGTCTTGTCCGCCGCGTCCACATCGTTGTCGACGCCCGTGATCGTCACCGAGCCCGTGCTGGTGGTCGCGTTCTCGGCGAAGCGCAGGACCGTGTTCGCGCTCAGGCGGAAATCGGCGGCCACCGCCGGGGCCACCGCCGCCGCCGCCACCGTCACCGTGAAGGCCGCCGCCGAGGCCGGCGCCACCGTCGCCGTCACCGTGCTGACGCCGCCGTTCTCGCCGACCGAAGCGGCCGACAGCACCAGGGTCACGGCCGGCGTCGTGGTGTCGTTGTCGGTCACCGTCACCGCCACGCCGGCGATCGTGATGCCGCTGTAGTTGCCGTCCGTGCTCGTCGCGGTGTGGGTCAGCGTGACCGCGTCGTCGGCCGTGTCGTCATCGTTGAGCGCCGTCACCGTCACCGTCTGGGCCTGGTCCCAGTTCGAGGTTGTGAAGATCAGGGTGGACGCGCTCAGGCTCACATCCGTGCCCGCGTGTCCGCCGACCGTCACCGTGACATCGTGCGTCGGCTCGGTGTCGAGGACCACCGTGTAGCTGTCCCCGGCCGTGTCCTGTTCGGTCACGGTCAGCGCCGCCACCGACACCGTCACGCCCGCCGCGTCGTCGTCCTCGAGGGTCAGCGTCCGGTTCGCCGGCGCGGTCACGCCGGCCGCCGACACCGTGCCCGAGACGGTCACCGTCTTGTCCGCCGCGTCCACATCGTTGTCCACGCCCGTGATCGTCACCGAGCCCGTGCTGGTGGTCGCGTTCTCGGCGAAGCGCAGGACCGTGTTCGCGCTCAGGCGGAAATCGGCGGCCACCGCCGGGGCCACCGCCGCCGCCGCCACCGTCACCGTGAAGGCCGCCGCCGAGGCCGGCGCCACCGTCGCCGTCACCGTGCTGACGCCGCCGTTCTCGCCGACCGAAGCGGCCGACAGCACCAGGGTCACGGCCGGCGTCGTGGTGTCGTTGTCGGTCACCGTCACCGCCACGCCGGCGATCGTGATGCCGCTGTAGTTGCCGTCCGTGCTCGTCGCGGTGTGGGTCAGCGCGACCGCGTCGTCGGCCGTGTCGTCATCGTTGCGCGCCGTCACCGTCACCGTCTGGGCCCGGTCCCAGTTCGAGGGGGTGAAGGTCAGGGCGGACGCACTCAGGCTCACATCCGTGCCCGAGTGCCCGCCGACCGTCACCGTGACCTCGTGCGTCGGCTCGGTGTCGAGGACCACCGTGTAGCTGTCCCCGGTCGTGTCCTGTTCGGTCACGGTCAGCGCCGTCGCCGACACCGTCACGCCCGCCGCGTCGTCGTCCTCGAGGGTCAGCGTCCGGTTCGCCGGCGCGGTCACGCCGGCCGCCGACACCGTGCCCGAGACCGTCACCGTCTTGTCCGCCGCGTCCACATCGTTGTCCACGCCCGTGATCGTCACCGTCCCGGCGCTCGTGGTCGCGTTCTCGGCGAAGCTCAGGACCCGGTTCGCGCTCAGGCGGAAATCGGCGGCCACCGCCGGGGCCACCGCCGCCGCCGCCACCGTCACCGTGAAGGCCGCCGCCGAGGCCGGCGCCACCGTCGCCGTCACCGTGCTGACGCCGCCGTTCTCGCCGACCGAAGCGGCCGACAGCGCCAGGGTCACGGCCGGCGTCGTGGTGTCGTTGTCGGTCACCGTCACCGCCACGCCGGCGATCGTGATGCCGCTGTAGTTGCCGTCCGTGCTCGTCGCGGTGTGGGTCAGCGTGACCGCGTCGTTGGCCGTGTCGTCATCGTTGAGCGCCGTCACCGTCACCGTCTGGGCCTGGTCCCAGTTCGAGGTTGTGAAGATCAGGGTGGACGAGCTCAGGCTCACATCCGTGCCCGAGTGCCCGCCGACCGTCACCGTGACATCCTGCGTCGGCTCGGTGTCGAGGACCACCGTGTAGCTGTCCCCGGTCGTGTCCTGTTCGGTCACGGTCAGCGCCGTCGCCGACACCGTCACGCCCGCCGCGTCGTCGTCCTCGAGGGTCACCGTCGCTCCGGACAGGGTTCCCGCCGTCACGCCGTCCGGGAGCGTCCCGAAGGAGAGCACCACGCCCTCGCTGTCGTCGTCCACCATGTCCTGGGTCGCCGCCAGCGTGAAGCTCTGCTCCGTGTCGGTCGCCCCGAAGGTCACGTTCTCCGGCACCCCCGACCAGTCCGCCCCGGTCTCGCCCTGCGCCGTCGCGCCGCCCGCGGCCGTCGCCGTGACCGCCACCGTCACCTCGCGCCCCGGCGCGCCCGAGAGCGACACCGTCACCTCCACCGTGGCGCCCTCGTCCACCGAGTAGGTTGCCGCCTCGAACGACACCGCCGCCGAGCGCGGCGTCGCGCTGTACTCGTTCGAGGAGTCGCTGAAGATACCCGGGTTCCCACCGGCAGGCGGAATGGCCGTCCGCACCTCGAAGGTATGCGCCTGCCCGCCGACCAGGCCCGTCACCGTGTAGCCGGTCAGGTTCGAACCATCCCCTTCCCCGATGTTGTGTTGCCCGCTGTTCGGAATGTCCGTCCAGTCCCCGTAGGCTCCGTCCGTCTTGTAGCGGTACTGGTGACGGACGAACTGCAGGTGCAACGCATGCGTGTCCCAGGCCAGCGTGACCTCGCCGACCCCCGCCCCAGGCGACGCCACCAGGTTTGCCGGCGTCGCCGTTGTGTTGTCCGTATCGACCACGGTCACCGTGGCCGAGGCCGGGGCGCCCACCGTGTACGCAGTGCCCGGCTGCACCTCGACGGTGACGCCGCCGAGCACCTCCTGGAGGTTGTCGTTCTCCAGTGCCACCGCCAGCGCCGCCGTCGCACTGCCCGCCGCGAACGTCACCGTGCGCATCGCTTCCGCCCCGTCCGGCAGCAGGTCGCGGTCCGCCTGCTGCGTCACCTCCACCGTCACCGCCAGCGTCGCTGCCGTCAGCCCGACGCGGGTGAGCGTGAAGCCGGCGTCGCCGTCATCCTCGTTGACCACGTTCTTGTCGCTCGCGATCGTCACCACCGGCAGGTCGTCGTCGTTGAGGGTCAGCGTCCGGTTCGCCGGCGCGGTCACGCCGGCCGCCGACACCGTGCCCGAGACCGTCACGGTCTTGTCCGCCGCGTCCACATCGTCGTCCACGCCCGTGATCGTCACCGAGCCCGTGCTCGCGGTCGCGTTCTCGGCGAAGCTCAGGACCCGGTTCGCGCTCAGGCGGAAATCGGCGGCCACCGCCGGCGACACCGCCGCCGCCGCCACCGTCACCGTGAAGGCCGCCGCCGAGGCCGGCGTCACCGTCGCCGTCACCGTGCTGACGCCGCCGTCCTCCCCGATCGAACCGGCCGACAGCACCAGGGTCACGGCCGGCGCCGTGGTGTCGTTGTCGGTCACCGTCACCGACACGGCGGCGATCGCGATGCCGCTGTAGTTGGCGTCCGTGCTGGTCGCGGTGTGGGTCAGCGTGACCGCGTCGTTGGCCGTGTCGTCATCGTTGAGCGCCGTCACCGTCACCGTTTGGGCCCCGTCCCAGTTCGAGGGGGTGAAGGTCAGGGTGGACGAACTCAGGCTCACATCCGTGCCCGAGTGCCCGCCGACCGTCACCGTGACAGCGTGCGTCGGCTCGGTGTCGAGGACCACCGTGTAGCTGTCCCCGGCCGTGTCCTGTTCGGTCACGGTCAGCGCCGTCGCCGACACCGTCACGCCCGCCGCGTCGTCGTCGTTGATCGTGCCCGTGGCGGCGACCTTCGCGCCCAGCGTCGCGTTATCCGGGTTCGAAATCGTCAGCGTGAAGGTCTCGGCGCTCTCGCTCGCGTCGTCCTCCGTCGTCTGGACCTCGATCGTCCCGGTCCTGTTGCCCGCTTCGATCTCCAGCGTGCCGCTCGCCGCCGTGAAGTCCGTGCCCGAGACGGCCGATTGCGGGTCCGTCTCCGTCGTCGCGTAGTCCACCTCCACGTCGAGGCCGCTCAGCGCCGACAGCGTCACCGTGAACTCCACCTTGCCGCCCTCGGTCGCCGCCGCGTCCGCGATGCTGAGCGTCGGCAGGGTCGGGGGCGTCACGATGCTCCCCGTCGGACACACCTGCGTCGCCGTGCGCAGGCACACCGTCGCCGTGCTCCCGACCGGAAACTCGGTCTCCAGATCGTCCAGTGCGGCCGGAACGTTCCAATATATGTTCTGGCCGATGCTGATGGCAGAGAGTCGATCCGAGAATGCGAGCGCGTGCCCGCCGAACTCCAGCGTCAGGGTTTCATCCGCAAGTTGTCCGCCCGGCTCGACGGCGAATCTGACGACATTCGTCGCCACGTCGATGGCAAGGACCCTATAGGGCAAGGACCCGTAATTGAAATCGTCGTCGTCGAGCGCCCCGATCGCGGGCGTGTCGGGCGTGTCGGTCGCGTCGTAGCCGTGCCCCACCCGAGTGTCACCCGCCGTCATGGTCGCGGACCAGACCGGGTCGGTCGGGGGCGTGTCCGCCGCCGCCCGCGTCACGGTCACCGTGTAGTCCTGCGAGGTGCTGCCGTCCTCGGCCGTCACCGCCACCACGATCGTGTTCGCGCCCACCGCCAGCGCCACCTGGTGGCCGGCCGCATTGGTGTCCGCGTCCGCGATCTCCGCATCGATCGCGTCGTAATATTTGACCGTCGCGCTGGCGTGGTTCTCCGTCGCCGTCACCGTCACCTCGTCGACGCTGTTGGCGACCGACGCCGTGTAGGAGGCCGTGGTGGAGGCAAACGAGGGCGTCAGCGATACCGTATTGCCGTCCCCGTCCTCCATTTCCAGATCGCTCAGCGTCGCGTCGGTGGAGGCGGTCACCGTCACCGTGGCGGTGTCGGTGTCGGGCGCGGAGCCGCGTGAGGTGTCGGTGGCGCGGCCGGTCACGGTGAGGGTGAAGGTCAGTTCGGTTCCCTCCGCCAGCGCCGGGATCGTCGCCACCGGCGTGACGCTCGTGGCGTCGTCAAACGTCACCGTCACCCCGCTCGCCGGACTGGTCAACGCCCAAGAATAGGTCACATTCGTGCCCCACGCCCCGCCGCTGCCGCTGCCGTCGAGCGTCACCGTGCCCCCGGCAGGCAAAACCTCTCCGTCATCGGGCAGGGCATCCGCGGTGGGCGAGAAGAGCGCCCCGGGATTGCCCAGAAGCTGCAGCTGCGTCAGCGCGGTCAGCTTCTCGAACACGTCGGCGGGAAGCGTGGCCAGAGAGTTGGAGTGCAGATGCAGCTTCGTCAGCGAGGTCAGCGCGTCGAACACCCCGACGGGAAGCCTGGTCAGAGAGTTGTTGTACAGAAACAGCTCCGTCAGCGCGGTTAGCCCGTCGAACACCCCGTTGGGAATCCTGGTCAGCGAGTTGTTGTCCAGGCGGAGCCACGTGAGCGCGGTGAGGTCGTCGAACACCCCGTTGGGAATCCTGGTCAGCGAGTTGTTGTCCAGGCGGAGCCACGTGAGCGCGGTGAGGCCGTCGAAAACGCCCGCCGGCAGGCTGCTCAGGGAGTTGTCGTGCAGATAGAGCTCCGTGAGCGCGGTGAGGCCGTCGAAGTCGCCCGCCTGCAGGCCGGTTATTCCTTCGTTGTGTAAATTAAACAACGAAGTGATTGCCGCCAGATGCGCGTTCGTCACCAGTCTGCAACGGTGGACGAGTTGGAGGCCGATCAGCTCGAACAACCCCCCAACCGTCGCCACGGTGATGACGTCGCGCACATGCTCGGTGCGGTCGCAGACCGGCGTGATCTGCGCCTCGGCGGTCGAGGGGAGGGCGAGCGCGCCGAAGAGCGCGAGGCACGCCGCGGCGGCCAGCCCCCGGGCGAAGCCAACGAACCCGCGGCCCCCGGCGGCGGATGCCGTCTTGCAAGAAGGACGGCCGCCCGGGCGGGGCGGCAGGCGGTTGTGCTCCCGCGCCCGCAAGGCGACCGCTCCGATCGTTCTCACCGTCGCCCCCTTCCGATTTCAGCCGCGCTCGATGACACCGGCGTCTCGGAATTCGTCGGAGTGTCGAACAACACTGACCGCCGAGCGTCCGTCCAGGACGTCGGACGCGCCCACCCGGGGACTGTGCCCCGAGAGGCGCCGCACCATCTCCGCCGGCAGCCCGGCGCGTCGTCGTCCGTGATCGTGCCCGTCGCCGTCGGTGGCGGTGTTGACGCCGATGCCGATTCGCCCGCGCGGGGTCACGGTGAGGGTGAAGGTCAGCTCGGTGCCCACCGTCAGCGCCGGGATCGTCACCACCGGCGTGGCGCTCGCGGCGTCGTCAAACGTCACCGCCGCCTCGCTCGCCGCCCAGCTATAGGTCACATTCGTGCCCCACGGCCCGCCATCGCTGCCGCTGCCGTCGAGCGTCACATCGCCCCCAGCGACGGGAACCGTTCCGTCATCGGGCAGGGCATCCGCGGTGGGGCCGAAGGACACGGGATTGCCCTGCAGCGTCAGCGTCGTCAGCGAGGTCAGCTCCTCGAACACATCGTCGGGAAGCGTGGTCAGAGAGTTGCCCCACAGTCCCAGAATCTCCAGTTCGATCAGTTCGTCGAACACCCCGGCGGGAAGCGTGTCCAGAGAGTTTTGGCTCAGATGCAGCTCCGTCAGCGCGGTCAGCTTGTCGAACACCCCGGCGGGAAGCTCGGTAAAATCGTTTGCATGCAGATACAGCTCCGTCAGCGCGGTCAGCTCGTCGAACACCCCGGCGGGAAGCGAGGCCAGGTCGTTGCCTTCCAGATACAGCTTCGTCAGCGCGGTCAGCCCGTCGAAATCCCCCGCCGCGAGGGCGGTGATGCCCTTGCTGTTCAGATGCAGCGTGCGGGTGATGGCGGCGAGATGGGCGTCGGTGACATCGGCGCAGTTACTGACGCCTGAGATTCTGAAAAGGATCTCGTCGCGCACCTGCTCCGTGCGCCCGCAGATGCCGGCCGTGGGGTCGAACACCGTCACCGTGGCGGTGTCGGTGTCGGGGGCGGTGCCGCTTGAGCCGCCGCGCCCGGTCACGGTGAGGGTGAAGGTAAGCTCGGTGCCCACCGTCAGCGCCGGGATCGTCACCACCGGCGTGACGCTCGTGGCGTCGTCAAACGTCACCGTCACCCCGCTCGCCGGACTGGTCAGCGCCCAGGAATAGGTCACATTCGTGCCCCACGCCCCGCCGCCGCTGCCGCTGCCGTCGAGCGTCACCGTGCCCCCGGCGACGGAAACCTCTCCGTCATCGGGCAGGGCATCCGCGGTGGGCGAGAAGGGCCCCCCCGGATTGACATGCAGCTGCAGCGACGTCAGCGCGGTCAGCTCCTCGAACACGTCGTCGGGAAGCGTGGCCAGAGAGTTGAAGTGCAGATACAGCGTCGTCAGCGAGGTCAGCTCGTCGAACACGTCGTCGGGAAGCGTGGTCAGCGAGTTGCGGTACAGAGACAGCGTCGTCAGCGAGGTCAGCTCGTCGAACACGTCGTCGGGAAGCGTGGTCAGCGAGTTGCGGTACAGCCACAGCGTCGTCAGCGCGGTCAGCCCGTCTAAATCCCCCGCCGCGAGGGCGGTGATGCCCTTGATGCTCAGATTCAGCCTGCCGGTGATGGCGGCGAGATGCACGTCGGTGACATCGGCGCAGTGGGTGACGCCGGAGATTCTGGTAACGATCTCGTCGCGCACCTGCTGCGTGCGCCCGCAGATGCCGGTCTGCGCATGGGCCGGCTCGGGGGCCAGCGTCGCGAGCAGCAGCAGTCCGGCCACTGCAGGCCAGGCCCAACCTGCGCGGGCACGCACCGGACCGCCGTCAACGGTGGAGGTCATGGGAAGACCCGTGCGGGTGCGGACGCACCGCGTCCCGCGTCCGGGCGCGCTGCTGTCCGAACCCGCGCCGCGTCCTCGACGGCCACTGCGCATCCCGACACTCGGCTCTCTCTAGTCATGGCGAGACCGGTAGCAAGATCGCTCGTCGTCACCGTGCTTGCGCCGCCGTTCTCGCCGATCGAACCGTCCGACAGCGCCAGGGTCACGGTCGGCGTCGTGGTGTCGTTGTCGGTCGGCCCGATCAGCTTGACCGTGCCGGTCGTCGTCAGATCGGCGGCCCAATTCTCGCTAGTCAGGCACGAAGTGAGCGATACAGGCCAAGAGAACAATCCCGGATTGCTCATATCGGGAGAGTGGATCTCGAAGTCCTGGTATTCCAAGACTATCGGGCAGGCCTCAGAGACGTCGTCGGTCTTGAAGGTGGGCACGCGCAGCACCAGACCCGCGTCGTTGGGCAGGGCGGGGGAGGTTTCGAACGCCACAGCGTCGAAGGGACCCAGGTCGGTGACATACAGCCGTTTGACGGTGTAGAGGACGCCCGCGTAGGTGAAGGTCGAGGGATCGAGCATTCCTCCGGGACCGGTTTCCGTCGCCGCTACGTAGCCATAATTGCCGCTAGAAGCGGCGACCCCGTCCCCGCGCGTCAGGGTGGCCGACCAGGGCTCGGTCTCAGTCTGGGCGAGCGCCTCCCCGCCGACGAGCAGAACGGCGAGCAGGACCGTGGCCATGACCGCGAGGACGGCGGCAGTGGAGCGGGCGAGCCGTCCGGCGACGGCCGCACGTCCCTGCCCGCCGTCGCACCGCCGGTGCCGCCCAAGCGCGCGGCATCCGTTCGCCCGCCGCCGGGGTGTGGCCTTGGAGGAGGGACGGCCGCCCCGGCGGGGCGGCCGTCGGTCAGGCGGCGATGACGGGTGGCGTTGCTCCCGCGGCCGAGGCGCAGTCACGGCGCTCGGCGCTCGGCGCTCGGCGCTCGGCGCTCGGCGCTCGGCGCTCGGCGCTCGGCGCTCGGCGCTCGGCGCTCGGCGCTCGGCGCTCGGCGCTCGGCGCTCGGCGCTCGGCGCTCGGCGCTCGGCGCTCGGCGCTCGGCGCTCGGCGCTCGGCGCTCGGCGCTCGGCGCTCGGCGCTCGGCGCTCGGCGCTCGGCGCTCGGCGCTCGGCGCTCGGCGCTCGGCGCTCGGCGCTCGGCGCTCGGCGCTCGGCGCTCGGCGCTCGGCGCTCGGCGCTCGGCGCTCGGCGCTCGGCGCTCGGCGCTTATTATGGAGCAACCGGACCAGGCACTATTGTCAAGCCTTTTTTCGAGCAGTCCATAACTTTTCTCCGTCCACGGCATGCACGATGACCACGTAGGTCTCGCCCGCTTCGAGCGTTGCACCCACCGCCGCAGTAAAGGTGGCCGTGGCGTCATCTGAGATGCTTGACGAATTCGTCAGGGTGTAACGCCATCGGTCCGGCTGGCCCGAGGCATTGGCAGACCAAAGGCCGACGGTCAGTGACCCCGGATCCGGGGCCGTCCCGAAGGGGTTTCGATGGAGGTGAGCGTGTAGTCGCCGCCGCTCGGAACCGAGTAGGCCTGGTGCCCCACATGGCGGTCGTTTATTACGGCACTCAGATTGTGGCAGTACCGCGGCGTGCATGGACGCCCGGCCGCAATCCTGGGCAACCCTAAGCCCTTTAGACCGTTCTGTCAATGGCACGATCTGTGTGCCGGTCTTATTGAATATTTGTATTAGTCCATTGACATATTTCTATTAGTTCAAAGACTGGCCCGCTTAGCTTATTTGGCTGTTTTACGGCCGTATTCGCGTTATGAAGGAATTTAAGTATCGATGAGTAGAATATATATTTGGTCAAATAAACGCATCAGGCTCGCCGCCCGCGGGCGCAGCGTCGGATGCCACAATCTCGTTATCGTCAGGACGCTCGGTCCGGAGGTTTTCCCGTATGCTCTTCCTGCCCCCGCTCGATAGCCTGCGCTTCTTCGAGGCGCTCCGGCCTACTTACCCCTCTGCTGCGGCACTTCGGTTGTAATCTCGGGCGGCCTCGCCGGCGTCACGGCCGGTTGAGGTCTGACGGCACCCGCGTGGAGCGCCACGTCCGGCCCGTCGTGATCGCGGCCGTGGATCGACGGCTTCCGGCGCAAGCGGCGTTGAGGACGCGCATGCGCTGGAGCGCGGGGTTCAGGCCGCCGTATTCCTCGACCCTCATTCTCGTATCGACGAGCGTCGCCTACAGTTGGCGGCGGTGCATGAACACCCTGCGTTTTCTGACGGGACGCGGCGGGCGCCGACCTCCGGTCTGAACCTCCAGGTGGTTGCCCTGTTCGGTCAACCGGGCGACGGGCGCCCACAAGGGGCGCCCCTACGAAAACGTCGGGGGGTTCGGGGCGGCGCGGTCGTCACCCCGGGGGCCGCGTCGCCTCGTGACCATCCGCCGGACCCTGTAGGGGCAACCCTTGTGGTTGCCCTGTTCGCTTGCGGGTCTTGATCGGCCAGCGCGCCGGCTCGTGGTGTTGCAGGTATTCGCGGCGCGAGATCGAGCCGCGGATCATCGAGCGGGTCAGCCACCAGTTCTTGGGGCGCGCCCCGAAAACGATGTGGGCGGCGCCCAGGCCGGCGAGCGAGAGACCGGCCAAGCCGTGGAACACGTACACCCAGCCCCAGGTGCCCTCGTCCAGGATGTAGGGGTTGGTGTTGATGAACGGGGTGCCCATGCGCCACAGCATCAGGCAGCCGGTCAGGCTGGAGGTGCAGCCGACGACCGTCAGCACCAGGTGATACAGGCGGTTGCCGATGGGGTACTTGGCCGAATGCGGACCGGGCACCTCGTGGCCCGCCTCGCGCATGATCTCCGCCTTGAACTCGGGGATGTCTTTCGGTCCGACCCAGATCGACCAGAAATCGAGGAACAGGGTGGTGTGCAGGATGTGGTAGATGATCGACCCGGTCAGCACCAGCCCGGCCGTATAGTGGATTTCCACCCAGTCGAACTGCCAGCCCATGATCGGGAAGAACGCCGTGCCGAGCAGCGTGAATACCGACCCGGCCATAACCCAGTGGAACAGGCGGGCCATGAACGTGTGGCGCTTGACCCGTCTCGGCAGATCCGGATGCTTCGATTCCAGGGCGTCGGTCTCTGCCGCCGGTCGTACCCGGTGCGCCGACAGGATGATGTACGAGGCGTGCGCGACCAGAAACGTGAGGAAGACGAACACCGACACCCAGACGATATTCCACGCCACGTGGGTGAAGACCCTGCGCCCCCACGGGTCCAGCGCTGTTTCCAGGATATCCACGTCGCGCCGATTCTACCGCCGTTTCGGTGTCAGCGAATGTAGCCGAGGCTGCGCAGCCGCCGCAGCTCTTCGGGGCTCAGGTCTTTGGCGGCCTCCTCGTCCGACGGCAGCTTGCGCGCTTCGGCGTAGCGCAGCCGGTCCGCCAGTGCGCCAGCGAGCCGCTCGACAATGTCCGGATGTGCGGATGAGACATCGTGGTGATTCAGCGGATCGTCCGTGTGATTGTAGAGTTCCAGCTCGGGCATCCCCTCCGGCGGGTCGACGTTGCGCACCAGCTTCCAGCCGTCCATGACCACCGAGTACTGGTCCACGTCATAGGACGCCCGTTCGGTCCGGCTCGGAATCCGCTTCCGCTCGCTCAACGCCGGTCGCTCGACCCAGCCGAGCGCGGTCGGATTCTGCGGATCGGCCAGCAGCGGCACCAGACTCTGGCCCTGCGCGTTCTCGGGCACCGGGACACCGCTCAGTTCGAGCAGTGTCGCCATCAGGCTCAGCGACTCGACCGTGTGCTCGATTTCCAGCCCTTCGGGTATCACGCCGGGCCAGCGGAACATCAGCGGCACGTTGATCATCTCGCCGTAAACGGTGTTGCCGTGCCAGCCCCAGCCGTGGTCCAGGAACTCTTCGCCGTGGTCGCTCACGAACGCCAGCAGCGTGTCGTCGGCGACGCCGCGCTCTGCGAGCCCTTCCATCAGGCGGGCGATCTCGGCGTCCATGCCCCTGATCGAGCCGTCGTACCAGTCGAGCTGATGCGACGCGTAGACATCAGGGTCCACACCGGCGGCCTCGAGCTCTTCGCGATTCGGAAACCGCTCGGGACCGAAACGGTTGCCGTCGGCCACACGGCGATCGTCGTCCAGCGAGTCGCCGACCTTCTCGAGGCTCGCCTCATGTTCTTCCTTGCCGGTGGGCGAGGCCCACATGAGGTCGTACGGTGGATACGGCTCGAACGGGTCGTGGGGGTCGAACACGTGGATGAACGCGTAGAACGGGATGTCATGGTGGTCGTCGAGCCAGGTCAGGAACCGGTCCACGTATGTCCGGGCCGTCTTCGCGCTGCTGTGTCCCAGACCGCCGTTGTCGATCGAGGCCCGTTCGTGCTGCACTTCGGCCCCCTGATGCAGGTTGCTCAGCTTGCCGGTGAACGAGACCGACGACGTTTGGAACGTGGCGTAGCCGGCGCCGCGGAACGCTTCGGCCAGCGTGGTCGCGGACGACGGCAGCCGGTCGCCGAAGGCGGCGAGTCCGTGCGAGGCCGGGTAGGTCGCACTGAGCAGCGACGGCACCGCCACCTTGGTCCAGGTCGCGGGTGAAATGGCGTCGGCGAACCGTGCGCCGCCGGCGGCGAGCCGGGTCAGCGTCGGCGCCGTCTCGCGGTGGTGTCCCCACGCGTCGAGATGGTCGCTTCGCAACGTGTCGCCCAGAAACACGATGACCCCCCGCGGCGTACGCGATCCCCCGTCGGCGAGGGCGGTCCGCGCCGCGGTGTTCGTGCTCTCTGCGCGCGGCGGCCGCGTGTCCCGGTTGCGGACGACTGGTGCGCCCCAGAACCCGACCGCGCGTTCCTGGTCGCTTGCGAGTGACAACGACAGGGTCACGTCCTGTCCGGCATGGGCATCCAGTTCGATCCGTCGTGTGACCCAGCGGTCCGGGAGGGTGACCGTGCGCCGCCAGAGCGTTTCGCCGCCCGACCCCGCGTCGATGCCCACCTCGAACGTCACCGGGTGATCCTCGATCGTGCCGATCGCCAGCTCGAGGAAGGGCCGGGCCGGCAGTTCGAGGTTCAGCGTGACCCGTTCCGGTGCGCGGCTGACGATCGTCTCGCGATAGATCTCGTCCAGCCCCTGCCACCCCGGACCGGAGGCGATCGAGCGCAGGTGTTCCTTGCGCGGGATCAGCCGGACCGACTCGATCGCGAACGTGGCCCCGGAAACGTCGGATGGCTGAATGAGGATGTGCCGCAGCCCGCTGATCGAGAATGACCGCCCCGGGTTCTCCAGCCGGTAGGTATGGAACTCGTCACCCGGTTCCAGCTCGGCCGAGAGCGGCGGCGCGGTGGCGTTGCGGATCCTCCGCAGGGTCCGTTCCTCGTTCAACTCCCGGCCGCCGCTGAACGTGACGCCGAGCGTGGCGCCGGCCGAGACCTGCATCGTGATCTCGACCGCCTGCAGCAGATCGTTCTCGTCCAGCGTGTCCGGCCGCTCGGCGTGCAGCAACGGCAGCTCGCCGCCGGCACCGACGAGCCGGCCCTCCTCGACGCCGAACTCGTCGACGTCGTGATATGCCGCCCACCCGAACGTGGCGCGGCGGTCTACCGCGGGCTCGGCGTCCTCGGCGTCCTGGTTGCCGTCTTCGGCGTCCTGGTCGTCCTCGTCCGCTTCCTCGTCCTCTGCGTCCTCCTCCTCCTCCTCCTCCTCGGGAGGCAGCGGGACGGTGCCGCTGCCGTCGAACCGCCATTCGGTCGGTTCCATCTCGCCGGCCGCCACGGTGCCCTCGACGGTCGCCGTGTCGAATCCGTCGATCAGGCGGAGGGCGATCGGTTCCGGCGCGCCGCCGCACGCTCCCGCCAGAAGCACGGACAGGACGACGAGTGACAAGCCGGCGTGACGCATGGCGTTATCTCCCTGCTGCCAACCACGGACCGGTGGATCACGTACAGCAGGCATCATACACTTCGGACTGTGGCGTCTCGGCACCGGACGGCGGTTCTCTGGGCGGGACTCCTGGTCCTGGCGAGCTGGGGCTCGGCGCCGGCCCAGAACCGGCCGAACATCCTGTGGCTCAGCAGCGAGGACAACGGGCCGGCGCTGGGCGCCTATGGCGACCGCTATGCCGACACCCCCGCGCTCGACCGGCTTGCCGAGCGAGGCCAGATCTACCTGAACGCCTGGTCGAACGCACCGGTCTGCGCGCCGGCGCGCACCGCCATCATCACCGGCATGTATCCGACGGCCACCGGGTCGCAGCACATGCGCAGTCGGGTCCGTCTGCCTGACGGCATCCCGTTGTTCCCGCAACTGCTCCGCGAGGCGGGGTACTACGCGACCAACAACGCGAAGGAGGACTACAACGTCGAAAAGCCCGGGCAGGTGTGGGACGAGTCGTCGTCGGACGCCCACTGGCGGAACCGGCCCGACGGGGCGCCGTTCTTCGCGGTCTTCAATTTCGGCATCAGTCATGAGAGTCGCATTCGGCAGCGCCCGCACGAGGCGGTGCATGACCCGGCCGGGGTGCGGGTGCCGGCCTACCATCCAGACACGCCGGAGGTGCGCCGGGACTGGGCGCAGTACTACGACCGCATGACCGAGATGGACCGGCAGGTCGGGGCGCGCCTGGCGGAGCTGGAGACGGCGGGACTGGCGGACGAGACCATCGTCGTCTACTTCGGCGACCACGGGGTCGGTCTGCCGCGCGGCAAGCGCTCGGTCCTGAATTCCGGGTTGCGCGTGCCGCTCATCATCTACGTGCCGCCGCGGTTCCGCGCCCTGGCCGGCGACGCCTACACGGCGGGGTCGGCCACGCCGCATCTGGCAGCGTTCGTGGACTTCGCGCCGACGATGCTGAGTCTGGCCGGTATTCGCCCGCCCGACCACATGCAGGGGCATGCGATGCTCGGCCCCTACCGCGAGCCGCCACCCGACTATCTGCATGGCTTCCGCGGCCGGATGGACGAGCGATACGACTTTGTCCGTGCGGTGCGGGACGACCGCTATCTGTTTGTGCGCAACTACGCTCCCCACCGCATCTACGGGCAGTTCGTCTGGTACATGTTCCAGACGCCCACCACACAAGTCTGGAAGCGGCTATACGACGACGGCCGGCTCGAGCCGCCTCGCACGCTGTTCTGGGAGACCAAGCCGTCCGAAGAGCTCTACGACCTGGAGACGGACCCGGACGAGGTCCGGAATCTGGCGGCCTCTCCCGATCACCAGGCGGTGTTGCAGCGGCTGCGGGGGGCGTTGCGCGACCACATTCTGTCGATTCGCGACCTGGGTTTCCTTCCTGAACCTGAAATGCATGCCCGTTCCGGCGATGGGGCGCCGCACGACCTGGGACGGGATGAGACCCGCTATCCGCTCGACGAGATTCTGGAGATTGCGGAGGTCGCCACGCGGCCGGCTGCCCCGGCCCGTGGCGAGCTCATCGACGCGCTGGGCCACTATGACAGCGCCATGCGGTACTGGGGCGCAACGGGGTTTCTGGTGCGGGGCGCTCCGGCCGTGCAGGGCGCGCTCGACGCGCTGCGCGAGCGGCTGGACGACCGCTCACCGAGCGTACAGATCGTGGCCGCCGAGGCGCTGGGACGGTTCGGCACCGATGACGATGCCGCCGCCGCGGTCGATCTGCTGGTGACCCGGGGCAATCTGGACCGCAACGATCTGTTCACGGCGGTGCTCGCGCTCAACGCGCTCGATTACCTCGACGGACGGGCGGCCGGCGCCATCGAGGCGATCCGGGCGCTGCCCCGCGAGCAGGACGGCATGCGCCAGCAGTTCCGCATCTACGTGCCGCAACTGCTGGACAAGATACTGGCGGATCTCGAATGACGCCGCGAACGGCGGCCGACCGTCCAGCATGAGGGTTGCCCCTACAGACGAACAGGGCGACCACAAGGGTTGCCCCTACGGGCGAACAGGGCAACCGCAAGGGTTGCCCCTACGGGCGAACAGGGCGACCACCACGATGCATCCCGCCTGGACGGCGATGTTCCGGCAGGCGATCAGGGCGACCACAAGGGTTGCCCCTACGTCTCGCCGTGCCACGGAACAGGGCGACCACAAGGGTTGCCCCTACGGGCGAACAGGGCAACCACAAGGGTTGCCCCACAGGTGAACAGGGCGACCACCACGATGCATCCCGCCTGGACGTCGATGAATCGCCGTCGCGCCGCGCTGGCCGCGCTCATGGCGGTCTTCCTGGGCACGGCGCCGTCCGGTGTCGAGACCCAGGACCGGCCTCCCAACATCCTGTTCGCGATTGCCGACGACTGGGGCTGGCCGCACGCCGGCCGGTACGGCGATCCGGTCGTCGACACGCCCACGTTCGACCGCCTCGCCGACGAGGGGGTCGTGTTCACGCATGCCTACGTGTCGTCGCCGTCCTGCACCCCGAGCCGGGCGGCGATCCTGACCGGGCAGTATCACTGGCGGCTCGGCGAAAGCGCGAATCTGTGGAGCACCCTGTCGGCGCAGATACCGGTCTATCCCGATCTGCTCGAGGCGGCCGGCTACGTCGTGGGCCATACCCGGAAAGGGTGGGGACCGGGACGCATCGAGCCGGGAGGACGCACCCGGAACCCGGCGGGTGAGCGGTTCGAAGATTTCGCCGCCTTTCTCGACCAGCGTCCGGCCGACCGGCCGTTCGCGTTCTGGTTCGGCAGCACCGACCCCCATCGCGGGTACGAGCGGGGCTCGGGGGCAGCGGGCGGCATCGACCTCGACGCCATCGCCCTGGCCCCGCATTTTCCCGACAGCGAAGCGGTGCGCGGCGACGTCGCCGACTACTACTGGGAGGTGCAGCGCTTCGACCGCGAGGTGGGCGAGTTGCTCGCCGCGTTGACCGACAGCGGCGAACTCGACCGCACCGTCGTCGTCATGACCGGCGATCACGGCATGCCCTTCCCGCGCTGCAAGAGCAACCTCTACGACTGCGGCAGCCGCGTACCGCTCGCCATTCGCTGGCCCGCCGTGGTCCAGCCCGGCCGAGTCGTCGACGATTTCGTGCACCTGACCGATCTGGCGCCGACGTTTCTGGATGCGGCCGGGCTCGAGCCGCCGGCGGTGATGACCGGCGCCAGCCTGATGGCGGTACTGCGAGCGACGTGGTCGGGTCAGATCGACCCGCTGCGGAACCACGTCATCATCGGCAAGGAGCGTCATGTGCCGGCGCAGGAGGCGCCGGACAGCGGCGGCACGCCGATGCGGGCGATTCGTACGAGCCGGTATCTCTACATCCGCAACTACGAGCCGGACCGCTGGCCGGCGGGCACCCCGAACTACCGCTCGGCGTTCATACCGGGATCGTGGTACGGGGATGTGGACAACGGGCCGACCAAGAGCTACATGATTGAAAACGCCGGACGCGACGCGGATCACCGCCGGCTCTTCGAGCTGGCCTTCGGGAAGCGTCCCGCCGAAGAGCTGTACGATCTGCGCGCCGACCCTGCACAGCTCGACAACGTGGCGGCCGATCCTGCGCTGGCGCCGGAGAAGGCGGTGCTCGCCGACGCCCTCGACGTGGCCCTCCGGACCAGCGAGGACCCGCGCGTGCTGGGCGGAGCGGCAGCTTTCGAGGAATACCCCTACTACGGCGGTTCGCCGCTCGCGCCGGACTACACCCCGGAAGCACCACCCCGCTGATCGTGCGCACGATCACGCGCAGGTCGAGCAGCCCGCGGTGAAAGCCCCGCGGCATTCGAGCTCCGCTGAATTCTTCGCTTCCCCGCAGAATTCAGCCTTCCCCGCTGAATTCAGCTGATTCAAGATGCACTCCGCCTGACGGCGTTGTTCGTCGGTTGCATATGCCCAATATGCGCCCTCCTCACGCCTTGTCAGGCGGGCGCCTCGCCGCTCTCGGTGCAACGCGGGGTTCCACCACGGACTGCTTGCAGCCCGCGGTGAAAGCCCCGCGGCATTCAGCTGATTCACGATGCATCCCGCGTGACGGCGTTGTTCCGGCAGACGAACAGGGCAACCACAAGGGTTGCCCCTACAGGTGAACAGGGCGACCACCACGATGCATCCCGCCTGGACGGCGATGTTCCGGCAGGCGATCAGGGCGACCACCACGATGCATCCTGCCTGGACGGCGTTGTTCCGGCAGACGAACAGGGCAACCACAAGGGTTGCCCCTACAGGTGAACAGGGCGACCACAAGGGTTGCCCCACCGTCGGCAACCCGACGAGGTACGGTGGACCCAATTGGCTGTGGTACCCTATGGGCATGAGCGCCGACACGAAGGCGATCATCGGCACGATCATCGGCACTGGACTAGTGGTCGCCGGTCTGCTGTCGACGCAGATCGCCAGCGTCGACTCCCGCATCGACGATGTGCGCGACGACCTTTCGGCCCAGATCGCCGGCACGAACACCCGCGTCGACGACGTGCGAGCCGACATGCGAGAAATGCGCGACGACATGCGAGAAATGCGCGCCAGCATGGAACGGTTCGATGGCCGCCTGGATGCGGTGGAAGTGGCCTTCGGGAAGGTTGACCAGCGCCTCTTGACCATCGAGCGCGTGGTGATCCCCTCGCCCGCGCCAGAGGAGTAGCTCCCAACCACTTCTCTCCGGCGATTCCGGGGTGCTGCGAGCGCCGTTTTCCATCTCACGGGCCGCGCCGCGTGGCACGACTCCCTTTGGGACGGCAGGAACAGGGCGACCACAAGGGTTGCCCCTGCATCTCGTCTTGCCACGGAACAGGGCAACCACAAGGGTTGCCCCTACAGGTGAACAGGGCGACCACCACGATGCATCCTGCCTGGACCGCGTTGTTCCGGCAGGCGAACAGGGCAACCACAAGGGTTGCCCCTACATCTCGCCGTGCCACGGAACAGGGCAACCACAAGGGTTGCCCCTACAGGCGATCAGGGCGACCACCACGATGCATCCTGCCTGGACGGCGTTGTTCCGGCAGGCGAACAGGGCAACCACAAGGGTTGCCCCTACATCTCGTCTTGCCACGGAACAGGGCAACCACAAGGGTTGCCCCTACAGGTGAACAGGGCGACCATCACGATGCATCCCGCCTGGACGGCGTTGTTCCGGCGGGCGATCAGGGCGACCACAGGGTTGCCCCACCGTCGGCAACCCGACGAGGTACGGTGGACCCAATTGGCTGTGGTACGCTATGGGCATGAGCGCCGACACGAAGGCGATCATCGGCACGATCATCGGCACTGGACTGGTGGTCGCCGGTCTGCTGTCGACGCAGATCGCCGGCATGAACACCCGTGTCGACGACGTGCGAGCCGACATGCGAGAAATGCGCGCCAGCATGGAACGGTTCGATGGCCGCCTGGATGCGGTGGAAGTGGCCTTCGGGAAGGTTGACCAGCGCCTCTTGACCATCGAGCGCGTGGTGATCCCCTCGCCCGCGCCAGAGGAGTAGCTCCCAACCACTTCTCTCCGGCGATTCCGGGGTGCTGCGAGCGCCGTTTTCCATCTCACGGGCCGCGCCGCGTGGCACGACTCCCTTTGGGACGGCAGGAACAGGGCGACCACAAGGGTTGCCCCTGCATCTCGTCTTGCCACGGAACAGGGCAACCACAAGGGTTGCCCCTACGGGCGAACAGGGCGACCACCACGATGCATCCCGCCTGGACGGCGTTGTTCCGGCGGGCGATCAGGGCGACCACAAGGGTTGCCCCACCGTCGGCAACCCGACGAGGTACGGTGGACCCAATTGGCTGTGGTACGCTATGGGCATGAGCGTCGATACGAAGGCGATCATCGGCACGATCATCGGCACTGGACTGGTGGTCGCCGGTCTGCTGTCGACGCAGATCGCCAGCGTCGACTCCCGCATCGACGATGTGCGCGACGACATGCGAGATATGCGCGCCGACATACGAGAAATTCGCGCCAGCATGGAACGGTTCGATGGCCGCCTGGATGCGGTGGAAGTGGCCTTCGGGAAGGTTGACCAGCGCCTCTTGACCATCGAGCGCGTGGTGATCCCCTCGCCCGCGCCAGAGGAGTAGCTCCCAACCACTTCTCTCCGGCGATTCCGGGGTGCTGCGAGCGCCGTTTTCCATCTCACGGGCCGCGCCGCGTGGCACGACTCCCGTTGGGACGGCAGGAACAGGGCAACCACAAGGGTTGCCCCTACGTCTCGTCTTGCCACGGAACAGGGCAACCACAAGGGTTGCTCCTACAGGCGATCAGGGCGACCACCACGATGCATCCTGCCTGGACGGCGATGTTCCGGCAGGCGAACAGGGCAACCACAAGGGTTGCCCCTACATCTCGTCTTGCCACGGAACAGGGCAACCACAAGGGTTGCCCCTACAGGTGAACAGGGTCGTCGACATCGCCATCCGCTGCAGCCCGGCGGTCAGGGTTGCCGCAGGGTCTCGATCGGTATGTCCCGCAGACGTTCTTGTACCGTGCCGGGAATACCGAGCGCGGTGTTCGCCCCCAGCCGCGCCAGCAGCGCCGCGGTCTCCGGCCAGCTCTGGAACTGGAACGACTGCTTTGCGCCTTCGGCCATGCGATAGGCGGTTCGCCCGCGGAAATCCCGTGCGTCGATGTCCGCGCCCGCGTCCACCAGGTACTCGATGACCTCGTTCAGCCCGCGGAACGCGGCGCCATGCAACGCGGTGAAGTCCGCTTCGTTCACCGCGTTGACGTCGGCGCCCGCCTCGACCAGAATGCGGACCGCCTCTTCGGCGGTGGGTGCCGGCACGCCGCGCGGCTCGCGCGGTGTGTAGGTGGCGCGGCCCAGCCCGGCGGCCGCCATCAGCGGTGTGGTGCCGTCATCCGTGGTCAGGTTCAGGTCGGCGCCGGCGTCGAGCAGTACGCGGAGGATCTCGCCGTTGCTGCCGGTAAAGCTCGGGATCACGCTGAACACCTGGCTGGGGGCGCCGTTCATGTCGAACGCGGCGACCCAGAGCGGTGTGGCGCCGCGCAGGTCGCCGGTCCCGGGGGCAAATGGCTCGAAGGCGCCCTTCGTCGGGTAGCCGATATAGAACATCAGCATCGCCGACGACGTCATCCGGGCATTGACGTCGGCGCCGCGTTCCAGCAGGGATTCGACCAGGGAGATGCGGTCTCGCGCGCTCAGCCGGCCGCCGCCGGCGCGTCCCTGGCGCCGGGTCCAGTCGGACAGCCACGTGCCTACCCCGCCCGCGGCGGCATGGAGGGCGGTGACTCCGCCCATCCGACCGTTCGGGTCGGCGCCCTGCTCGAGCAGAAAGCGGGCGAAGGGTTCCCGGCCGCTCACGATCGCGAACGGCAGGGGACGGGTGCCGTCGGCGCTCGGTGCGTTGACGTCGACGCCGGCGGCCACCAGCGCCTCACCCATGACGAGGTCGCCGTTGCGCGCCGCGAACATCAGCGGCGTGAACCCCGCCGGCGTCGAGACGCTCGGGTCGGCGCCCTGCTCGAGCAGCAGCCGGGCGATCTCGCGATGCGGTGCGGCGAGCGCCCACATCAACGGCGTGCTGCCGGTCACGTGCGTCGCCGCGTTCACGTCGGCGCCCGCGTCGACGAGCGCCTGCACGACGTCGAGGTTTCCCGTGCGGGCGGCGGTCATCAGCGGCGTCAGCCCGCTCGTCTGCGCGGCGTTCGGGTCGGCGCCCGCCGCCAGCAGCCGCTCGACCACGGCGAGGCTGGCGTTTTCCGCGGCGCGCGCGAGCGCCGTCACGCCGTGGTCGTCGGCGGCGTTGACACGGGCGCCCGCGCCAATCAGCAGGTCGACCGTCTGCAGGTCGTCCCAGTGGGCCGCCCACAGCAGCGCGGTCGCACCGTCGGCCCGGGCCGCGTTGACGTCGGCGCCCGCGGCCACCAGTGATCTGACGGTCGGGGAGTCCTGGTCGGCGGCGGCGACCACCAACCGCAGGTCCTGGCCGGCCGCGGGTGCGGCGGTGACCGCAACCACGAGTGACGTTGCAAGGGCGGCAGCGATACGCATCGTGTGTTCCCTCGGGCGGGTCGATCGGGTCCAGGAGCCACTATATGCAGCCAGCGGCGGAATTGTCCATATGTACCGCACTGGTTGAACGGGCGCCGGTGGGCCGATGGCGACACCGCGCGTGGCGCTGCGTGCGGCGAGGCTCTTGCCGCGGGCTTCCGGTGGCGACACAGAATCCAGAGGCGTATACTGGCACCCTGCGTCGAAACGGCACGGGGTGGGCGGTCGGGGTTCGCCTGCCGGCGAGGATCAGAGAGTGACGGCCATGCTCGAGCGGAGCGCTCGCATCGCGGTGCTGGTGGCGGGGGTCGCTATCGTCGGGGTCGCGGCGGCGCCCGAGGCGCGGGCGCAGGCCGCCGCACAGCCTGAAGCCGGGACACCCTCGCGGGAGCTGCTCGACCGCTACTGCGTTGCCTGCCACAACGAACGGTTGCGCACGGCGGGGCTGCTGCTCGATCAGGTGGATGTCACCGACGCCGCGGCCCACGCCGAGGTGCTCGAGCGCGTCGTGCGCAAGCTGCGCAAGGGGCAGATGCCGCCCGAGGGGCGGCCGCGCCCCGCGCAGGCCGACATCGACCGCTTCCTCGCGCCGATCGAAACGGCGCTCGACCGTGCCGTAGCTGTCCAGCCGAATCCCGGCCGGGTCGCCTCGCGCCGATTGAACCGGCTCGAGTACGTCAGCGTCATCGAGGACCTGCTGGGGCTCGAGGTGTCCGGTGACGAGCTGCTGCCGTCCGACATGGCCGGTTTCGGGTTCGACAACAACGCCGAGGTGCTCTCGATCACCCCGGGGCTCATGTCCCGCTACATCGCCGCGGCGACCAAGATCAGCCGCGCGGCGGTCGGCAGTCCGGACATCCGGCCGGTGATGCAGCTCTACCAGTTGGGTTACGAGCGGCGCGACGTGCGTGCCGGCGAGGAGCTGCCGTTCGCGACCCACGGCGGTCTCGCCGTGCGCCATCACTTTCCGCTGGACGGCGAGTATGTCTTCGCCATCCGACTCAAACGCAACGAGACGGTCGAGACGATTGACGGCATCGCCGAGACCGCGCATCAGATAGAGCTGCGTATCGACCATGCACTCGTCGAGCGGTTCGACATCGGCGGGCGGTTTCCGGGACCCGACCCGGGCCAGCTCATCGCCGTGCCCGAGGATGACGTCGAAGGACAGCGGCTCCACGAATACCGGATGACGGCCGACGACGCCTTGGAGATCCGGGTACCGATCGAAGCCGGTACCCGGCTGGTCTCGGTGGCGTTCACCGACTCGGCGCCCTCGGCCCGTCCCGCGCGCCAGTTGCCCGGCATCGACAAGTTCTTCGTCTCGGGGCCGTTCGAAGGCGCCGCGCCCGGCGACACACCGACCCGACGGCGCATCTTCGCGTGCCGGCCGGCCAGCGCCGCGGAGGAAGAGCCCTGCGCACGCCGGATCATCGGCGCGCTGGCCCGGCGCGCCTACCGGCGGCCGGTCACCGCCGCAGACGTCGAGCCGTTGCTCGGCATCTATCGCGAAGGGCGGCGCAGCCGGGACTTCGAGGCCGGGATCGAGCGGGCGCTCGAGGCGCTGCTGGCGATGCCCCGGTTCCTGATGCGGATCGAGCACGAGCCGATCGACGCCCGGCCGGGGAGCGTGTATCGGCTCAGCGACCTCGAGCTGGCCACGCGTCTGTCGTTCTTTCTCTGGAAGAGCATTCCGGACGACGAACTCCTCGCGCTCGCCGAGCGCGGCGAGTTGAGCCGGCCGGCGACGCTGGCCGGACAGGTGCGCCGGCTGCTCGCCGACCCGCGGGCCACGCGGTTCATCGACGATTTCGCCGGCCAGTGGCTGCAGATGCGCAACATCGAGTCGCTGGCGCCCGACGGCGCGCTGTTCGCCGGGTTCAACGATTCGCTGCGCGCGGCGATGGTGCGCGAGACCGAGCTGTTCGTCCGCAGTCAGGTCCAGGGCGACCGGCCGATACCGGAGCTGTTGACCGCCGACTACTCGTTTCTGAACGAGCAGCTCGCGCGGCACTACGGTGTCACCGACCTTTATGGCAGCCATTTCCGGCGCCACACCTGGGATGACGACCGGCGGCACGGGTTGCTGGGGCATGCGAGCCTGTTGACGGTGACTTCGTACGCCAACCGCACCTCGGTGGTCCTGCGCGGCAAGTGGGTGCTCGAGACGCTGCTCGGCGCGCCGCCGCCGCCACCGCCGCCGAACGTTCCGCCGCTGCCCGAGAGCGATCGCCGGCAGCCGGCCTCGCTGCGCGAGCGGATGGAGCAGCACCGGGCCAGTCCGGTCTGCGCCGCGTGTCATACGCAGATGGATCCGCTCGGGTTCGCGCTCGAGCACTTCGATGCGATCGGCCGGTGGCGCACGAGAGATGGCGGTGCGCCGATCAACGCGAACATCACCTGGCAGGGCCAGACGATCGATAGTCCGCGCGCGTTTCGCGAGATGCTGCTCGCGACCGGCGACGAGGTGGTCCGAACGGTCACCGAGAAACTGCTGACCTATGCCCTGGGGCGCGGCGTAGACCATGCCGATGCGCCGGCCGTGCGGCAGATCGTGCGGCGGCTGGCGCGCGACGACTACCGCTGGTCGTCGCTGGTCCTCGGAATCGTCGAGAGCGACCAGTTTCTGATGCGCAGCACCCCGGACAGCGCCGGCGCCGCCGCCCAGGAGTAACCGGCATTCTCAGGAAGTCACCATGTTCATCACCAAGACCCATCTGCCGCGACGCACCGTGCTCCGTGGTCTCGGGGCCACGCTGGCGCTGCCGCTGCTCGACAGCATGGTGCCGGCGCTGACGGCCCAGAGCCGGACCGCGGCCGCCCCGGTCAACCGGTTCGGCGTGTTCTACGTGCCCAACGGGATGTCGATGCCGTATTGGTACCCGGCGTCCGAGGGTGCGCTCGACCGCCTGCCGCCGACCCTGCAGTCGCTCGACGCGTTCAAGGACCGCGTGCTCATCTGCGGCGGGCTCGATGACGAGGCGGCGAACCTGGTGAAGGGCGGCGGCGACCATTCACGGTCGGCCGGCACGTTTCTCACCTGCGTGCCCTTCAAGGTGACGACCGGCGCCGACGTCTCGGCCGCCGTGTCGATGGACCAGATCGCGGCCCGCGCGCTGGCGCAGGAGACGCAACTGGCCTCGCTCGAGCTGGGCATCGAATCGAACGCGATGGTCGGCAACTGCGACGGCGGCGCAAGCTGCGCGTACACGAACACGATCGCCTGGCGGACCCCGACCACCCCGCTGCCGATCGAGAACGACCCCAGGGCGGTCTTCGAGCGGCTGTTCGGCACGACCGGCAGCACCGACCCCGCCGTCCGGTCGGCGCGGAACGCACGCGACCGCAGCATCCTCGATCTGGTCGGGGAGGCGCTGCACGGGCTCGAGCGGGAAATCGGGCCGGGCGACCGGCTGAAGCTCGACGAATACCTGGAGTCGGTACGGGACATCGAGCGGCGCATCGCCATGGCCGAAGCGCAGAGCGTCCGGGAACTGCCGGTGGTCGACCAGCCGGTCGGGGTGCCGAGCGACTACGCCGAGCATGCCCGGTTGCAGATGGACCTGCTGGCGCTCGCCTACCAGACCGACCTGACCCGCATCAGCACCTTCATGCTGGCGCGCGAGGTCAGCGGACGCGCCTATCCCGAGATTGGCGTGTCAGACTCCCATCACCCGCTGTCGCATCACCAGGACGAGCCGGCCAAGCTCGAACGGCTGCACAAGATCAACGAGTACCACGTGCAGCAGTTCGCCTATCTGGTCGGCAAGCTCGACGCCCTGGCGGAGGGCGACGGGTCGCTGCTCGATTCCACGCTGTTCCTCTACGGCACCGGCATCAGCGACAGCAACACCCACTTTCACGACGACCTGCCGATCGCGCTGGTCGGAGGGAAGAACGCCGGGATTCGGGGTGGCCGGTATATTCGCTATCCCGAGAACACGCCGCTCGCCAACCTGCACGTCACCATCCTCGATTATCTTGGGCTGCCGGTCGACGCGCTGGGCGACAGTACGGGTCGGCTCGAGCGCCTCACGGGAGTGTAGCTGGCTGGTGGTGAAACCGCGCGTGGCACCGAGAGCGGCGAGGCGCCCGCTGAGCAAGGCGAGAAGAGGGAAAACACCTGTAGGGGCAACCCTTGTGGTTGCCCTGTTCTGAGCAAGACGAGTAGGGGCAACCCTTGTGGTTGCCCTGTTCGTCAGCCGGAGCAACGCACAGCAGCAGAATTCAGCGTGAAACCGCAGAATTCAGCATGGCGCAGCGGGATGCAACGTGA
Organism: Vicinamibacterales bacterium; assembly: GCA_965220695.1. Classification (GTDB taxonomy): domain Bacteria; phylum Acidobacteriota; class Vicinamibacteria; order Vicinamibacterales; family UBA8438; genus UBA9620. Next base: position 5,420,091 of record OZ244838.1, read on the forward strand.
AACTGGTGGGACGACAGCTCTTGCTTCCGGGTTCCGGTTGTGCGCTCATCATGTTGACCGTGGCGGGCCCGGTCGCCCAGGACAGGCCCTATCCCGTGTTCACCGCCGTTCATCTCGACGCCACGATGAAGACGCTGGGGCCGAACATGGCCGGGGTGCGGGAGTCGCTGGCCGGCGGGGAGTACTCGACCGCCAAGGAGCGGGTCATCCGGTCGCGCGAGCAACTGGCCACCACGGTGACCTTCTGGCGTGACCGCGACCGGGCCGATGCCCTCGGATACCTGCGCGCCGTTCTCGACCGCATGGACTTGCTCGACGCGGCGCTGTCTACCGACACGGTCGACGCGCCGGCGGCAGGGCGGCTGCTGGCGGCGATCGACGAGGGCTGCGCCGTCTGTCACACGGTTTATCGCGAACAGGACCGGGACACCGGCGACTATCGGTTGAATCGGCGGGCGGCGCGGTAACCGCCCGTGGCGAAAGCCTATACGTCACAGGGCAACCACAAGGGTTGCCCCTACGGATGTGCGTTGTTCCGGCGGACGAACGGGGCAACCACAGGGATTGCCCCTACGTCACGGGGCAACCACAGGGGTTGCCCCTGCGGAATGCGGCGGCGGGGACGCCAGGTAGGGTAGGATTCCGGCAACGCCGTGCCGATGTTCGGAGGGCAGGCGCGGGCCGGCGAGTTTACCTGTGAATGCGAGGAGCACCCCTGGGCGATGGGGCAGGTGTTCGTCGACCCGTAGTGGAGGAGACATGACACTGAGGCAGTTTTGGCGCCGGCCGGCCGCGTGCTGCTGGCTGGCCGGCGGGCTCATGCTGGCGGCGGCCTGCGGTGCGCCTGACACCAATCCGGCGACGGCGGAGAGCGGACCGCAGGAGGAGGCGCCGGTGGACCCGACGGCGGTACGGCCGTTCACGATCGACGTCCCGGACGCCGTGCTCGACGACCTGCAGGCGCGGCTCGACAACACCCGCCTGCCGGACCAGTTGGACGGTGCGGGGTGGACCTATGGGACCGATCTCGACTATCTGACCGGGCTGCTCGGCTATTGGCGCGATGAATTCGACTGGCGCGCACAGGAGCGCCGGTTGAATGCGTTCGATCAGTACAAGACGGTCATCGACGGCCTCGACATCCATTTCATTCACCAGCGTTCGGCCGAGCCGGACGCGATCCCGCTCATCATCACCCATGGCTGGCCAGGGTCGATCGCCGAGTTCATGAAGATCGTCGGGCCGTTGACCGACCCGGTGGCGTACGGCGGGCAGGCGGAGGACGCGTTTCACGTGGTGGCGCCCTCGATGCCGGGCTACGGGTTCTCGGACAAGCCCCGCGCGCCGGGGTTCGGGCCCGAGCAGATCGCCGAAGTCAATGCGGCGCTGATGGCGCGGCTGGGCTACGACCGCTACGGCATCCAGGGCGGCGACTGGGGCAGCATCGTCAGCCGCTGGAACGCGTTCAACCATCCCGAGCAGGCGATAGGACTGCACATCAACATGCTGATCGCCGGCGCGCCGCGTGGAGCGGGTGACCCGACGGCCGGAGTGCCGCCGGAGGAGCTCGAACGCTCGCGGGCGCGGTCCGCGTTCTACAACACCAACGAGAGCGGCTACTCGCAGATCCAGGGGACGAAGCCGCAGACGCTCGGCTACGCGCTGAACGATTCAGCGGCGGGGCAGGCGGCCTGGATCGTCGAGAAGTTCCGGGCCTGGTGCGACTGCGACGGCGACCCCGAGTCGGTGTTCACGCGTGACGAGTTGCTCACCAACATCACGATCTACTGGGTGACGCAGACCGCGACCTCGTCGGCCAGGCTCTACTACGAGAGCCGCAACGCGCCGACGTCGCGGCCGATGGGACGTATCGAGACGCCGACCGGCGTCGCCGTCTTCCCCTTCGAGCTCTTCATCGCGCCGCGCAGGTGGGCGGAGGCGTCCTACAACGTCACCCACTGGACCGAGATGCCGCGCGGCGGCCACTTTGCCGCCATGGAGCAGCCGGAGCTGCTGGTCGACGACCTGCGGGCGTTCTTCAGGCCGCTCCGGGACGGGTCGTGACAGGCCGCCGGACCGGGACGGCGCCGTCCCGAGTGGTGTGCCGCGCGCCGGGGCGCCAGGTGCTGCCGGCCCTGGTTCTCGTCATCGTCACCGGATGCACGCCCGGCGGCCCGGCGGCGCCGGCGGTCGAGGGAGAGCCGGAGCGGGACGGCCCGACGGCGCTGCCGGAGCCTTCGTTTCATCACCTGCACATCAACGCGGTCGATCCGGAGGCATCGCTCGACTGGTGGCAGACCGTCTGGCCGGCCGGCGAGATCACTGAGGTCGCCGGGTTCCCGGCGTTCGCGGCCGACGGCGTCTACCATCTCTACACCCGGGTCGACGAACCGGCGCCGGGAGCGTTCGATCCGGTCCGGCACCACGCACCGCCGCAGAGCCCGTTCTGGACGACCGGTCCCAGCACCGACGGGTTGGCGTTCTACGAACGCCTGACGGCGCTCGATCCCGCCGGCGAACGTTTCCGCTTCCTCCCGGTCCATACCGGGCCGGACGACCCGGACGGGGTGCCGCACTCGGGGCTGGCGCCGTATGGCGACCGGCTGCTGACGGTCGCCGAGCTCGACGCGCTGGCGGGCACACCGCCCGAGCGCGGGCCCAACAGCCAGGACTTCGGCTATCTGGTCGACCCGGACGGGGTGCTGCTCGAGTTCAATGGCAACGCCGAGACCAGCGACCTGTTCTTCGGGCACCTGCACTTCTGGCACGAGGCGCCGCTGTGCGCCGTGAACTGGTATGTCGAACATCTCGGGGTACGGGGGACGGTGCGCGACCCGTGCGAGGTCGAGCTGGGACCGGTCAGCTTTCCCACCTTCTTCCCGGTGGGGCAGCTCCGGCAACCGATCGGCACCGTGCGTGTCGCCAATGCGGGTCTGATGTGGTACACGCGCCAGTGCCGCGACGGCCGCTGCGGCGCGGGCGCCGACCGGCCGCTGGCGCCGTCGCGGGGCCAGACGATGGATCACCTGGGGCTCACCTATCCTGACCTCGACCCCGTGATCGCGCATATGGAAGCGGCGGGCATTCCAATTGTCGAGGGACCGTATCCGTTCGGCGACACGCGTGCGATTCTCATCGAAGACCTGGATGGCCTCGCGCTGGAACTGATCGAGGCCCCGTAGCGGAAGCCTCGATGGCCGCTGGGGAACCGGCGCTGAACATCGAGACACATGCGGAGAGCGACACCATGCAGTCAGACATCGACCTGTTGACGAGCGCGCGTGAGCCAGGGTGCGTGCCGCGGCGCGTGTTCCTCGGGGCGCTCGGCGCACTGGCCGTGGCGCCGCGGGCGTTCGCGCAGGCGCGTCCGCCGATTCCGGTCACTGCCATCAACCACATGACGATCAACGTCTCGGACCCGGCCCGGTCGCTCGAGTGGTATCAGGGCCTGTTCGGCATGCCGATCGCCGCGCGCCAGGCAAATACGGTGATTCTGCGCGTCGGCGACGGACCGCAGTTCCTGGCGATTGGCGGCGGCGCCAGCGACAACCCGCACATCAATCACCTGTGCCTCTCGACCCCCGGCTTCGACAACGAGGGCATCCTGGCGACCCTGGGAAGAGTCGTCGGACGCGAAGTGGCCGCCCGGCAGTTGCAGGTCCGGGTGCGGATGCGTGACGACGAGTTCGGCGGCGCGCCCGAGGGCACCCCCGAGCTTTACTTCACCGATTTCGACGGCATCGTCATCCAACTCCAGGACGAGACCTACTGCGGCGGGGCGGGCCTCCTCGGGGAGCAGTGTCTGGCCAGCCCGGAGCCGGCGCCGACCGGCGGGTTGCTGACGCTGCGCGATTACAACCACTTCACGATCTTCGGCACCGACCAGCAGCGGTCCATCGCGCTCTATCAGCGGCTGTTCGGGATGCCGATCGACACCTACCAGGGCGCGCTCCCCGTGCTGCGGGTCGGTGCGGGCAACCAGTTCCTGGCGCTGGCGGGCGCCGGCGGCGGTCCGCTCGGATCGATCATCCATCACGCCTGTTTCGCCGTCGACGACTTCGACGTCGACCGGATTCTGGGTGTGCTCGAAGGCTACGGGGTGAGGCCGCGTGGCGACGGCGCGGGGGCGGCGGGACCGCTGCAGTCCTATGTGACGATGCGCATGCCGAACCGCGGCGGGGCGCCGGGCGGCACCCCCGAGCTCTACTTCACCGATCCGGACGGCATATTGATCCAGTTGCAGGACGCCCGCTACTGCGGCGGCAACGGGTATCTCGGGGACGAGTGCGGCACCCCGGAGAACCCGACCGGCCGCGTGTAGCCGCCAGCGGAACGCGGCGGCGGCGACGACGGGGCGGTTTGCGACCGCTCGACGCCCCTGCCGGCGATCGGCGCCCTTGACGGCGATCGGCGCCCCTGAAGGGGCCTGCTACGGCTGCGGCGGAGGGGATTCGCGGGCGGCGGGGAATGCGCGAGGCTTGTGGCGACTGTGGGAAAATGATGGGCCATGCCTGACGACTACTCGAATCCAGCCGCGGAGCGCTATCCGGCCCGGCTCGAGATCGACTATCCCGAGGAGGGGCTGAACCGCCTGACGACCCTGTTCCGCCTGTTCCTGGCAATCCCGATCGGTTTGCTGGTCGTGCTGCTGGGCGGCGACGCTACGGCGTGGCAAGAGGAGGATGTCGAGGTCTGGGTGCGGGTGCCCCAGGCGGTTGGCGTGCTGTTTCTGCCGGTGCTGTTCATGATTCTGTTCCGGCGGAAATATCCCCGCTGGTGGTTCGACTGGAACCTGGAGCTCACCCGGTTCATGACCCGCGCCGGCGCCTACTTTCTCCTGCTTTGCGACGAGTACCCCTCAACCGACGAAAAACAGGCCGTCCACCTCGATCTCGACTACCCGGACGCCGCACGCGACCTCAACCGCTGGCTGCCGCTGGTGAAGTGGCTGCTGGTCATCCCGCACGTTGTCGTCCTCCTGCTGCTTGGACTGTTCTCTCTGGTGGGGGTCGTAATCGCCTGGTTCGCGATCCTGTTCACGGGCCGCTACCCGCGAGGAATCTTCGACTTCGTGGTCGGCGTGTTGCGCTGGGGGCTGCGCATCGAGGCCTACGCGCTCCTGCTGGCGACCGACCGCTATCCGCCGTTCAGCCTGGCCGCCTGACGGACCGTCACGGCAGCGGCGGGGGTTGTCGGCAGCGCAGACCACCGCCCGCGGGCCGGTAGGTGGTTCCCCCGCCGATCCGTGTGCCGGACTATACTCGCGGCATGCACGCGACAGCCGATCCCATCGCACGGTATTTGAACACGTTCGAGAGACTGCGCGCCCGCAAGGGCTGGTCGACACAGACGGACACGTTCCGCTTCGTCGCGCTGACCCTGGGCGCCGCCGGCCCGGCCGTCGACTACGACGTTCTGGAACAGACGGCGGCCGGGCTGAAGCAACGCGCCCGCTGGACCAGCCCGCTGCGGTCCGAGATCCGCTACGTCGTGGCGGCGCTGATCCTGCGGCGCCAACTCGACCCCGGAGCAATCCACGCTCGGGTGATCGAAACGCGCGATGCGTTCAGGCCGCACAAGATACCGAGTCGAGGGACCGGACCAACGCTGGCCGCGCTGCTGCTGGCGCTGCACGGCGAAGGGCGCCCCGTACCGCAACTGCAACTCGAACGGCTTTCACGCATTTACAGACAATGGCGCAAGGACCACATGTGGCTGACCGACGCCAACGACCTGGCGGCGGCGGCGTTGCACGCCAGCCGCAACGAGGCCGTGGAAATCCTGACCGCCGACATCGAACGGGCCTATGACCGCCTGCGGGAGGCCGGGTTCCGGCGGGGGAATGAATTGCAGCTTGTCTCGCACCTGCTGGCGGTGGACCCGCGGGGCACGGATACGGGCGTGCAGCGGTTCTGCCAGGTCGCCGAGCGGATGAAGAGCGCGCGCGAGCATTTCCGGCAAAGCCGCTACGACGAGATCGCGATGCTGGCCCTGACGCAGGAGAACCCGTCGCGTGTGGTCGACCGCGTGTTGCGGTACCGCGACCGTCTCCGCGGCGCCAAGCCGCGGCCCTCGAAGGAGCTGGCGTTCTCGCTGGCGGCCGGCATCGAGCTGGCCGAGGACACCTCGCGCGCCAGTGAGGAGAGCGCCGGCGACTTGGCCGCGCTGCAGGCCATCCGCGCCATCCTGGATGCGCAACAGGCGGCGATGATTGCCGCCATGTCGGCGAGCAGTGCCGCGGCGGCGTCGTCCGGATCTTCCTGACGGTGACTACTGCTGGCTGGCGGCCGCTTGCGCCTCCAGGGTGCGGGCGCCGCCCAGCATGAGGGGCATCGAGTGGTGCCCTTCATGGCAGGCGTACTCCCACATCTCGCCGTCGAGCAGCCGCATCGGCACTTCGAAGGTCCACGGGCTTTCCCAGGTGTCGGGGTCGTTCACGGTGGCCTGGTAGAGCAGCGTCTCCGCGTCGACGCGCGTCAGCCGCTCGGTCAGATGCATGCTCCCGCTCGTGGAGCGCCACTGGCGCCGGGGGTCGAAGTTCGTCGTGTCGATGACGAGCGTGTCGCCGTCCCAGTGTCCGCGCGATGCGCCCGTCCACTGCAGCACATCGGCCGGCAGCGTGGGACTCCCGTCGAGCGGGACGATACGCGTCGTGTTCACCATCTCGGTCATGATGACGACATGGTCCGGCGTCTGGAACACTTGCACATTGTTGTTGTAGGCGCCCGGCGTCATCGGCGGTCCGGCGTTGAACCCGAGGATGCAGCGGTCATAGGTGTTGAAGTCCAGCCACGAGTCGGCCGGATGGTCGCGCCGGTACTCCCGGCGCTCCTCGGCACGGCGCTGCGCGCCGGCCGTCCGCGGCGGATACCGCCCGTTCTGGGGGTCGACGATCAGCGAGGTCCGGCGCGTCCCGACCGTCTGCAGGCCCTGGTCGAGCCACGTGTGGTTGTAGGATCCGTTCCCGCCGTCTGGCCGGCGGTCGACGTTCGCCCCGGCCTCGGCCCGCTGGGCCGGCAGCGCCAGGAAGTTGTTCAGCCGGTCGACCGCCCGCTGCTCCAGGTCGGCCGCCTGCTCTTCGGTCAGGAAGTCCTGATCGGCGAGGTTCCGGGGCCGCTCCATGCGCGTGATGCTGCGGTAGTCCCAGACACCCCCCAGGTCGGGCGCGCCCCAGGCGGTCCGCGGCGGTTCGGTCTGGGCGCCCGCGGGCGCCGCCGCCAACGCCGCGATCGCGGCCACCGCCGCGACAGTCCCGGGAAATGCGTTCATTCGATGGCTCATCTCGCCCTCCTTCACGAGGCCGCGCCACGCGGGCGTGTCCGCCAGCGCGGTCAGCCTCCATTGTATGCCGATCCCGCGGCACGGCCGATGGTCCATCGATCGGTGAGCGCGGTCGTCTGCGCTCGATTGACGCACATCGAATTATCGTATAAATGTTGCGCATGAAGACGATCGCCTCACGGGTGCTGGCGGCCAAGCCTGGCCAGGTCTGGACCGATCTCGACCGGGAAGGCGCCATCGTGATCACGAAGGACGGCGTCCCTCGCGGCATCATGGTGCCCACCAGCGACGCGACGCTGCTGGAGGACGTTCAGGAACTGGTGTTTGCGCGGGCCCGCAAGGCCGTCCGCGCCATCCGGACGAAATCCGCTGCAACCGGCGCTGGCGCCTTGACGCCGCCAGACATCGAGCGGGAGATCACGGCGGCACGAAGGACCCGCACGCCAAGAGAGCCGCGTGGCTGATGTGCCCGTCTGGGTGCTGGACACCAACGTCCTGGTATCCGGCCTCCTGTCACCCTTCGGCCCACCCGGCCGGCTCGTTGATGTCCTGCTGGCGCGGTCCCTGAGAATCGCCATCGACGATCGGGTCGAGTGGGAATATCGTGCCGTCCTGGCGCGGCCCAGGCTTGGCCTGGACACGGTTCGCCGTGAAGCCGTCCTCGCGATCCTGCAGTTCCAGGAACACGTGACCGCCCTGCCCTGGCCACATCGGCCGCCGCCGGATACGGACGACGTCATCTTCCTGGAGGTGGCCTTGCGGACCACCGGGTGCACGGTCGTCACCGGCAACCTCAAGCACTTTCCAACCGGTTGCCGCGGACCCGTGACCGTCCGTTCGCCCCGCTCCGCGTGGGAGCATTTCCTGAGCCTGTCGCTGCGGTAGGAGAGCGACACCCGGAAAAGTCTGTCCCGACCCAGGCACGTCGGATCGGGTCGGAGGTGACGTCGCTCCTACTCGGCCAGCGGGTGCGGCCTGAGCTGGAAATGCACGATCGAGCTCCGCGTCCCCTTGCCGCCTTCGATGTGCCAGTTCAGATTCGACCCGTAATTCGCCCACAGACCGCGCCCCTTCCAGCCGGCGTCGGGGTCGTCAATGCGTCCGTCGAGCCCGCGTGCGAAGAAGCCGAGCGGATACGGGACACGCAGCACGACCCATTCGCCGCTGTCCGGGCGCAGCGCCAGCAGCGAGTCGGAGCCTGAGCCGGCCGCGATCGGCACGTTGGTCCCCAGCCCGAGGGTGTCGAACTGGTCGACCCAGTTGTAGTAGTGGTAGTCGGCGCTGCCCGGGTCGGTCACGCCCTTCATCTGCGGCCCCGGCGTCGGGTAGAGCGTCCAGCCCTCGGGGCAGTGCTGCCCGGTCGCCTGCGGTCCGTTGAGGATGCGGCACTTGCGGCGGTCGAAGCTGGCCATGTGCCCGCTGCCGGACAGGGCCGTCCAGATGACGCCGTGCCGATCGACGTCCACGCCACGGGGTGCGTGACCGGTCTGCGCAGCATCGACTTCCGGATTCTCGATCGACGGCGGCTCGTAAACCTCGGCAATGCAGGTCTCCGGCGGGTTGTCCCCCCGCTCGAGACGGACGAGCCGCCCCGGAAACGGTCCGGTCCGTGCGATCCAGGCGGCGCCGTCCACCGGATTGGCGATGATCCCGTAGGCGAATCCGCGCAGGCGCGTATCACGCGCAGGGTCGACCGGGTCGCCCGGCTCGTTCCACGGCCGCGTGATTCGTCCGTCGCCGCTGGTGTCGATCACCGTCGGACACCAGCCCTGCGACGCCCGTTCGTCGCCGGTCGCGTCGAAGGCCTGCGTGTCGAGCCAGCCGACGACGTTGGGGTCGCCACTGAACCAGAGCGTATCGTGGGCGTCCTCGGCGAACTGCAGGTGGTGCGTCGCGTAGCAACTGTCGATGAGCGTGAACGACTGGACCGCCGGGTCGTAGACCGAGATCTGCCGTCCGCTGCGCGGGACGGAGAAGTACCTCGCCGACGGGTGAGTCGAGCCCGCCTTGCACCAGTCGGGGTTGTCGCGCCGGCGGATCGTGGACGTCAGCCAGACCCGCCCGCGGGCATCCATCATCGGGTTGTGCGGGTTGGCTGGCGCGTCGAAGATGATTTCCTCTCCCCAGGCGGGTGACGGCTCGAACCCGGGTGCGGTCGGAAACATCGACGGCACCGTTCCGGACATGTCCCGCAGGGGAATCGCGACCTCGGTCGACTGGTGCCGCGCGGTGTCGGTGATGACCAGCGTGTCCTGCGTGATCGAGACGCCGTACACGAGACCGCCGGCGTTGACGGTCGGCTGCCGCCGGTCGGTCGTGATCTCGTCGTGCACGTACGATGTTTCCCCGGCCCACTCCCACATGGTCAGCACGAGGTTGCGCTCGACACCCCGCGGCCGGGGCGGGGGCGGCGGCACCTCGCCGGCCGCGATCCGATCGCTCCAGTCGGCGAACATCGCGAGCCCGCGCTCGCGGCCGAAGCGGTTGACGACGTTGCTCATCTGCGACCCGCGTTGCCCGAACGTGACGCGGTGGTCCCAGGCCTCGACCGTCGAATCGAACTGGTCGAGGTGGCTCACGTCGAATGTGAATCGGTTGCCCATCTGGTGACAGAGCTGGCAGCCCTGCTTGGTGACGTCGACCCAGGCGGCCTGGCTGCGCAGCGCGCGCGGGATGCCGTTGCCGTCCGGTCCGGTGCCCGGGAACACGGCGGCCGGCGGCGGCTCGAGCAGCGAGTACCAGTAGTTGGCCGGATAGACCGCGGCCGCCTCCTGTGGCGTGCCGGCCGGCGTCGCCTCGAGGGTCAGGGTTTGTCCCGGCCGCGCCGTGACCGGCGCCGAATCGACCAGCCCGTAGCCGCGGACCCAGACGCGATACGACGCGGCGGGCAGATCGGGCGTCAGAAACCGCCCGTCGTCGCCGGTGACGACGATCTTGCGGAAGCGCGTGTCGAGCTCGTCGGTCTCTGCGATGACCCACACCCCGGCCTCGGCGCCCGCCGGGCTGCGCACGACGCCGCGCAGGTCGCCCTCTTCCGCTTGCGCACCCGCCTGCCGGCCGGCGCTGAGCGACGTGGCGAGCGCCGCGACGACCGCGGCGGTCAGCCAATGGAGTCGTGTCATGAGATCTCCTTTGAGAGACGCTAACGGCCCAGGACAATGTCGAGACCGGACAGCAGAAGGTCGATCGTGGCCCGCGGGAGCTTGCCGGCGCGCTCCTCGAGCAGGGTCCGATCGAGCGCGACGACCTGTGACGCGTTGGCCACCGAATCTCTCGGCAGACCCGTCGTCCTCGCCGCCAGCAGCACGTTGCCCGGTGCTTCGGCCCACCGCAGGTTGCTCGTCAACGGCACACACACCGCTGTCGCGAGTCGGCTTCGATTCAACGCCTCACCCTGGACGACGACGACCGGCCGCCGAAACCCGGGGCCTGATCCCGTGGGCGCAGGAAGTTCAGCCCACCAGATCTCGCCCTGGGAAATCACCACTCGACATGCTCCAGGACGTTGCGCGCGGCAGCGGCCACAAACGCATCATCCTCGGCGCCGACCTGATCGCACACCCGATTCATCGCTTCGGTGACTTCATCCGGAGCATGGCGTGCGACGTATTCCCTGAGCGCGGCGCTGTATACCTCGCTCCGCGTCCGCCGGGCGCGATGCGCCAGCCGCTCGACCTTGTCGAAGATCTCGTCTGGAATCGATACGGCCGTTTTCATACCGAGAGTATAACCGCATGTCCCGGTCTCGCCGCGGTGGTGCGAGAATCGCGCTCGCGGCGCCACGAGCCCGTCGTGCAAGCCACGCGGCATTCGCGCACCGAGATGAGAGCGGCTCGACTTCAGGGCGTCGACTTGGCATGCTTGTGGACATCGGATTGACCGCGACTTGTTCAGGGGGTGGAGAATGACGCTGACACCACATACGCAGACCAGACTCGGCTTCGCCGTAGCCTGCCTCGCCGTCGCGGGATGCCTGTATCTCGCCGCCGCACCCGACGGGGCGGCGGTCGCCGCCCAGAGCAACTTCGTCGGCGGTGACCCGACCCGGCCCGACTCGTCCGATATCCGCGCCGTCCGGCTGCGGTTCGAACCGGGCTCGCGGTCGAACTGGCACAGCCACGGGAACTGGCAGATCATCATGGCCGAGGAGGGGCTTGGGCGTACCCAGGTGCGCGGCGAGGCGATCCAGGAGCTGGGACCCGGCACGCCAGTCTACGCCGGACCGGGTGTGGTCCACTGGCACGGGGCCGCGCCCGACCAGCACATGGTGCAACTGACCTTCGTCAGCGGCCAGACGAGCTGGGAAGGGCCGGTCAGCGAGGCTGACTACCGCGGCCGGTAGCGGCCGGCCGGAGGGGGCGGCGGCACTTCCGCCAGTCAGCCGGTCCCGGGAAGCAGCGGGGACGGGTCCCGACGAGGACCACCAACCGTGATTGGCTCGGCCACGGCCACCGATGATAGTCTGCCGGTGATGCCGATTTGCCCACCTGTGCGCGCAAGACGGACGGTTACCGCGCCATGAGCTCCGACCACCGTTACGTCAAGGACGCTCAGGACCACCACGAGGGCGACGATGGCCATCGTCACCGTCACGGTACCGAAGGGCACGACCATTCCGGCGAGTGGCGCCAGGCGAGCAAGCGACGCCTGACCACCGCGCTCGTCCTGATCTCGGGATACATGGTCGCCGAGGTCATCGGCGGCATCCTCTCTGGCAGCCTGGCGCTCCTCGCCGACGCGGGGCACATGCTGACGGACGCGGCGTCCATCGGTCTCGCGCTGGGCGCCATGCAACTCGCCACTCGACCCACGTCCCCGCAGCGCACCTTCGGCTATCACCGCATCGAGATCCTGGCGGCCCTGCTGAATGCGCTCACGCTCTGGCTGATCGCCGGCTGGGTGGTCATCGAGGCGGTCGATCGCTTCAGGAACGTGCCTGACGTCGACGGCGGGCTGATGCTGTCCGTCGGCGCCGTCGGCCTCGTCGTCAATGTGCTGGCGGCCTGGATTCTCCACCGCTCGGCCAGGCACAGCGTCAACGTCGAAGGCGCCTTCCGGCACATCATGGCCGACCTTCTGGGCTCTGTCGGCGTCGTCGTGTCGGGCGTCCTCGTCTGGGCCTTCGGGTGGACGCTCGCCGACCCCATCCTGAGCGTGTTCATCGGCATATTGATTCTGCTCAGTACGTGGCGCCTGCTCGCCAAGGTGGTTCACGTACTGCTTGAAGGCGCACCTGAGCATATCGACGTGTATCGTCTCGCCAGCGAGATGAAGGAGGTCGAGGGCGTGGTCCTGATTCATGATATTCACGTGTGGACCATTGCCCCCGGCTACGACGCGCTCACCGCGCACGCCGTCGTCGATCCCGACTACCCGGGCAGTGACTTCGGACCGGTGCTCCGCCGCTTGCGAGAGATCGCATCCCGCGACTTCGGCATCCAGCACATCACGATTCAGGTGGAGCAATCGCGGGACGGCTGCACCGAGCACCACCACGTCGACCACGTGATCGCTGGCGAGCGTCCGGCCGAAGCGTGATCCGCCGGTCGGCATGACGTAGAACAACCATCCCGCACGGGAGCACACCTCCAGGACCGCCATGCTCCAGCTTGCCGGAGCCCTCGCCGCCCCGGTCATCGGCGCAGTGCTGTACGGATGGCTGCACGACCGGCCGGGCGCCGTCCATATTTTCGACAACGTCATGTATGTCGCCGTGCCGGCCCTGGTGGCGTGGCAGGTGCTTCCGCACGCCTGGGCCGAATACGGCGTGCTGTCAATCCTGGTGCTCGGCGCCGGCGTGGGCACGCCCGCGCTCATCGAGCGCACCTCGCACGCGCTCGCGCCGCACACCGACAACGTGGCGCTGGTGGGCGGGTTGTCGGGGCTCGCGCTGCACGCGTTCCTGGAGGGCGCGGCGCTCGCACCGAACGGGTCGGGCATCGCCGCCGCGGTCATCCTGCATCGGATTCCGGTCGGCCTGGTGATCTGGTGGATGCTGCGACCCCGTCACGGCTTCCTGGGAGGCGCTATCGGCATCGGGGCCATCGGCGCTGCCACGCTTGCCGGCTACGGGGTCGGCGCGGAGCTGCTCGGCGACAGTGGCCGCGGCGTAGAGCTTTATCAGGCGTTCGTCGGCGGGTCGCTGCTGCACGTCGTGTTTCACCAGAGCCGCCACGACCACCGGCACGAGCACGACTGAGGCGCGCCGCCGGCGGCCGGCACGCCGCCCGGCTGACGCGCACCGAACTCGTCGAGAGGTGCCGGCTGCCCGGCTCGGCCGACGATGTGTTTATCCACCAGTGTCAAAAATACACATGAGTGTTTTGTCAATCGGTCAACAATACTGATATTCTCGGCGGGTGGCCGACCGCACCCGATACCTTTCTGCACAGGTCAAGCGGGACCTCGCCCGGAAGATGGTCTTCGTGGCCGGGCCCCGGCAAGTCGGCAAGACCACACTCGCCAGGATGCTGCCAGGGGCTCAGCGCGGCTACCTCAACTGGGACGTTGCGGAGGACCGCGAGCGCATCCTGCGCCGCGAGCTTCCGCCCGCCAAGCTGTGGGTCTTCGACGAGATCCACAAGTACCGGGGCTGGCGCAACTACCTCAAGGGGCTGTATGACGCCCGCCCGCGCGGCACGCGCATCCTCGTGACCGGGAGCGCGCAGCTCGATGTGTACCGCTTCGGCGGCGACTCGTTGCAGGGCCGCTATCACCTGCTGCGACTCCATCCCCTGTCGGCCGCCGAGCTCCGTCTGAACACGCCGGACGAATTCCGGGATCTCCTCACGCTGGGCGGCTTCCCCGAGCCCTGGTTCGGCGGTTCGCAGGTCGAGGCCCGCCGCTGGTCGCGCGACCACCGGACGCTGCTGATCCGGGAGGAGGTCACGAGCCTGGAGCGCATCCAGGATCTTGGCGCGCTGGAGCTGCTCATGCTGCGCTTGCCAGAGCTGGTTGGATCGCCCCTGTCGATCAACGCCGTCCGCGAGGATCTCCAGGTCAGCCACAAGACGGCGGCTGCATGGCTGCAGGTGTTCGAACGGCTCTACGCGATCTTCCGGCTGTCACCGTTCGGCGCACCCGCCATCCGCGCCGTCAAGAAGGAACAGAAGCACTATCACCTCGACTGGTCGGTCGTGCCGGTGGACGCACCGCGGTTCGAGAACCTCGTCGCGTGCCACCTGCTGAAGTGGGTCCATCACCAGCAGGACACCCAGGGGCGCGACGTCGAACTGCGGTACTTTCGCGACACGGACCGGCGTGAGGTCGATTTCGTGATCGTGGATCGGCGGGGGCCGGTGCTGTGCGTCGAGTGCAAATGGACCGACACCCCGGTCGACAGGAGCCTGCGCTACTTCAAGGTACGGTTCCCCGACTGCGACGCCTGGCAGATTTCGGCAGTCGGCACGAAGGACTACGTCAACGCCGACGGCATCCGCGTCGCGCCGGCCCTCACGTTGTTGAAGACGTTGATCTGAGGGGGCCGCCAGCGTTTTCCGACGAAATCGATCACTCATTCCGACGGGAACCGATCACTCATTCCGACGGAAACCGATCACCCGTTCCGACGGAAACCGATCACCTGTCGGAGCCAGCGACGCGGGACCTGGAATCATGAGTCCCGGTTCTCTCGGTTCTTGCCGTCGGTCGGGTCATCGCATGGACTCTCCCTTCATGTCGAGCTTGAGCGGACGCGTCAACGGGCACTGACCTCACGAATGCTCGACGCCGGTCGTCGAGGTCGGTCCAGTCGGTGCTTGCAGAATTGCCGCTCGGTGCGGCTGGCCACGCGGCGACAGGCCGAGCGTGCCACCCAGCCGGCGTCTTGACATGGCCATATGGCTATGGCTATGTTGGTGCCATGCACCTGATTGCAGCGGGCAGATTCAAGGACGTCTGCCTGAAAATACTGGACGAGGTGGCCGCCACGCGCACGTCCGTCGTCATCACGAAGCGGGGCAAGCCGGTCGCGCAGCTCGTACCGTACGTCGCCCCGGCCCCGGTGCGGAGTCTGGCGGGGAGCATACTCCGGGAAACCGGCGACCCATACGGCACCGGCGAGCAGTGGGACGCGGAGCGTGATGCGGGCGGTTCTTGATACCCACGCCTGGATCTGGTGGGTCACCGAAGACCCGCGGTTGTCCGACGCGGCAGGCAACGCCATCGAGCGCGCGCGCGCCGCAGGAACGCTGTGGCTGTCCGGCTTCTCGATCTGGGAAGTGGCGAAGAAAGTACAGAAGAACCAGCTTGTTCTGGACCGTCCGCTCGACGACTGGCTCGACCTCGCCACGGTGCCGGCTGGCGTGCAGGTCGCCGAGCCGACGCGCGCCGTCCTCGTCGAAAGCTGCCGATTGCCGGGCGGGTTCGCCGGCGATCCGGCGGACGGGATTATCGTCGCCACCGCCCGGTCGCTCGGCGCCTTGATCGTCACGAAGGACCAGCGGATTCGCGACTACGATCAGGTCCGCACGGTCTGGTGAGGACAGGACCGGTTCCCGCGCATCGATGCCTCCAACGCTGACGCGCCTTGTTGCGACGACGCGCGACCACGACCGGCTTTCCTCCCGACAGGATGACGTCGCGCGTGATCCGGACGGCTCTTGCGACGGCCTGGGCGCCGCGTGATCGGCCCCGCCCGGCTGCTCAAGGACCTGACGGGCCTGCGGGCGCCACTCGGCCGATCGATATTCCAAAGGGCATCGACCCGGGTTGGGACTACAACCCCGCGCAGCATTCCTCTCTCGGCCTGCATCAGGGGCTGGTCGACCGCCTGGAACGGCGCCTCGCCGCCGGCCGGGTGACCCCGGGCCGGGTCCGGCACCTGCGGCGCTTCGTCGCCGAATACGGCCGGGTCGAACTGGTGACGTACTTCCTGAAGTGGCCGACACGGCCGTGAAGAAAATATGCCCGCGAAAGCCAATGACTTCCGCGGGCATCAACGTCCACCCCGCCAGCGGCGCCCCCCCACCGCCCGCACGTCTTATGGCCTCAATGGCCGGCCTGGCCGAGGTCAGCTCAGTTTCCAGGTTCAAACGGAGCGCACACCGTCAGCGTAGCACGGTATTGGGCCAAACGGCCGATCGCGGCTGGGGTACGGTCCCTGCATGACCAGATTGTCGCTGCACGCCGACGCCGGGGAGCCCCGTGCCGCCCTCCTCGGACTCCACATGGCCCTGCCCGATCAGTTGCCTGCGGACGACACGTCCGAGCTGCGGGTGACGGTGCTGCCACCGCCCGGGCCGGACGGGCTGCTGCCGACGAAGGATGGCCGCGTGGTACGAGCAGGTCGCGCTGGCGCCACCCGATGTCGTCGCCGAACAGGTCGCGTAGCGTAGACTCTTCAATAGCAGAGAGGGAGTGCGCCACCGGCGATATCCAACAGCGCACGGGACATCCCCGGGTGCAGGATCCGTTCGGAAAGCTGCTGGCACGCAGCCGGGACTTCTCAAACGTATCCATTTCGGCCGCAGCGATTCGCAGGGCGGCGGAACAATCCAGATGAACACGGCGCCGTTGCGGCGAGGACGAAGCAGGACGCCGCGTAGACGACGGCGCATCTGAAGGGAACGACAACACATGGGCGCAACACACGTGACAGTCACGATCCGCAACCCCGCCGATCCGGACAGAGCCTGGGAAGGACTGTTCCTCGTGGACACGGGCGCGACAGATTCGCTCGTCCCGCGACCGCACCTGGAGGCCATCGGACTGCGGCCAAAGGGCCAGCGCGTGTACGAACGGGCGAACGGGGACGAGCTCGTGATGGAGATCACAATAGCTGAGATCGAGTTCATGGGCGAGATCGTGGGCGGCACTGTCCTCTTCGGCGAGGCCGACACCGAACCGCTGCTCGGTCTGACTGCCCTCGAGTCCGTTGGCATCGAGGTCGACCCGACCAACCAACGGCTGAAGAGACTTCCCGCGGTACGGCTCAAGGCCATGCAGTCCCGAGATTGCGTACAGACAGCAGCAGCAGCAGCAGCAGCGTCATAATGACAGCATGGCTGTTCAAATCACGGTGCGCAACGTCCCGGAAGCGGTGCGCGACGAGTTGGCCGCCCGGGCCGCGCTGGCCCACAAGTCGATGCAGGAGTACTTGCGCGGCGAACTCGAAAGGCTGGCGTCGAAGCCGTCCATCGATCGATGGATCGAGCGGGTGCGCGAGCGCCAGAACACCACTCGGACACGCCTGCCGGCCAGCGAGATTCTCCGTCATCTCGATGCCGGCCGGCGCTGAGACGCGATGGCGTCGGTCGTCGTCTACGCATCGGTGCTCGTTGCGACGGTGCTCAATAATGGACCCGACGGCGACTGGGCCCGCAGCGTGACCACCGAAATGCACCTGATCGCGCCCCAGTTGGCTCCTGTCGAGGCCGGTAACGTGCTGCAACGCGCCGAGTTGGCGCGTGCGATTTCCAGAGCCGTTTCACATCTTCGCGCAGCAGATCATGGCGCTCGCCCTCCAGGAGGAGCGCATCGGCCGCGCAACGTGGCGTGCCTGCCGAGGGAACTTGCCCAGCGCACTCTGCGAGCGCGGAACTCGGACCGACCGGCTGCAAGTACCTGTCTTCGGGAGCCGATTCGGCAGGTCACCGTGGCGTGAACGCTCGGCGATCGGACCGCGGACAGCGCATCCGGACGCGCCGGCGGCCAACATGCCAAGGACATGCTCGATGGCGAGACGGCCGCAAGCAAAGCGGCACATGCTGCGAGGACGTCGTCCGGCAGCGGGGCTGCTACACTGACGCGACTGGCGGCTCTCATGCCAGATGCCCCGTCCGCGCGCGACCCGACCCGGTGGGTGACGGACGAAGAAATGCTGCGCATGCGGTGAGGAAATGCTCCCCGGGATTGAGTTGCCGGTCGAAGAAGTCGTCGAGTAGCAATGATGACTGCTGAGACGCAGCCGCCGCGGCGCTCGTCCATCGACGAGATCATCGACCTCTACAAGAAGGACGTGGATCGCACCCTGCTGCGAGAGCAGCTCGGCAAGACCCCCGACGAGCGAGTGCGGGAACTCGTGGCGCTCGAGCGGTTCGCCGAGGAACTGCGACTGGCCGTTCAGCGGACACGCACGTGACCGACTTCGAAGGTCTCCTGAAGGCGCTCTCGGGCAACGGCGTCGAGTTCATCCTGGTCGGTGGGCTGGCTGCACGAGCCCACGGCGCGGCGCGCTCGACTCAGGACGTTGACGTGGTCTACTCCCGATCGGTCTCAAACCTTGGACGGTTGCAGCGAGCACTGTCGGATCACGTGCCGTATCTGCGGGGCGCACCGCCGGGTCTTCCGTTTCGCTGGGATATCGAAACGCTGCGCGCCGGACTGAACTTCACGTTGATCACCGACCTGGGCGCGCTGGATCTCCTCGGCGAGATCGCCGGCGGCGGCACGTACGAAGACCTGCTCCCCGCCACGATACGCCTCGATCTGTTCGGGGTCCGGTGCCCGTGTCTCGATCTCGACACGCTGATCGCGACGAAACGGGCCGCCGGCCGGCCGAGAGATTTCGAGGCGATCGCCGAGCTGGAGGCGCTCAGAGAGGAGCTCGGGTAGCCGCCGGATGCGATGCCGGCTGCCCGACCGGCGCGCGTGTTGAAACGAATCCCCAGCCGTGTCGTGCAGACTGCCCTGCCGGGGAACCGGTGCGCGGGTCGGAGACGCGCGCGGCGCCCGTTGCGAGCAGGCCGGGAAATCCGGCGACCAGACTGCGCTTGCCGTCGCGGGAGATCGGGTCTTCGCCGAGATAGATGTCGAACAGCGCCTGGCAGAGAGGCCGCGAGTCGATGGGAGGTCGTTCGTTGCCGCCCACGGCGGTTGCCAGGCGGCCCGCCGGATTGCACGAGAAGAGGATCTCCGTACCGCGGCTGACCTCGTCCATGTCGAGGTAGCCGCGAAGTTGATCGAGCGCCGCCGCGGGGTCGGGTCCGCCGGTGCCTGTCGCCGCCCGCGCCAACCGTGGCCGCAGCGCGTCGTCGAACGCACTGGCGATGTCGCCGCCTCCGACGGTGCGCGTCATGACCAGCCGCAGCGTCATACCGAAGTCGAGGTCGAGCAGGCGCCGGTAGAGGCGCGCGTCTCGTTGGAGTTCCGCGGCTGGAATCCCGGCGAACCCGGAGAGCGCGGCCCGCGCTCCGGTCGGATCGACATAGAGACCGAACGCGTAGATCTTCAACCGGAAGATCGTCCGCTGCCGGATCCCCATTCCCGCGAGCCAGTGCCGGGTCGTCCCGCCCGGTGGCGTGAGCAGCACCGGGAAGGGCGTACCGCTGCTGGGCTCCCGGACCATGTCCGGCGCGGTCTCCTGGCCGGCGGCTGGCGCCGGCCCGGTGGCCAGCACGACGATCAACAGCAGCGACGCCGAATGGATGAACCGCTGCATCAGCATCTGTGGGCCACCAGCACTACGTGATCCCGTTCAATCTCCCGGTGAAAACTCTCCGGCAGGCGCGCCCAGTCGCGTGCGCGCAGCAAGGCAGGTTGTCAATCACTTGTCGAGACGAATGACCGGCAAGATGCCTTGATGTCAATGAATGCGCAAGAACACCGCTGCCAAACCCGATTGTGGCATGGCCGAGGCCGAGGATCGACCTCCTCAGCGGGGAGTCGCCGGCGGAGGCGCGGTGTCGATGCGTGGGTACAGCCACGAGTACTCCAGTCCCGGATGCCGGTCGCCGTAGCGGGAGGGGACGTCCTGCGTCCAGTTGCTCGGAATCGTCAGGCAGAACGCCAGCAGGGCGGCGAAGGCGATGCGCTGCGCGAGCAGCGGCGCGTCGTCAGACCGGTGGGCGGACGTCGCGGACGCGAGCCCCCATCCGGCGCTGCGCTTCAGGCGGCCCAGCCTTCGCAGGCGCGACCGGTACAGGACCGCGGCGCCGAGCCCCGCCATGACGATGTTCAGCGTCTGTCCGGTGCCGAGCGCGAGCCGGTGGGTCGGATAGTCTCGGAAGAGGTCGATGAAGAACCGCGGGAACGCGTACCAGAAGACGAACCGGGCGGCCAGCGCGCCGGGCGTCCGGTTCGCCCGCCGCACGTGCAGCAAATACGCCATCAGCAGCAGGTTCTTGGCCCCGTCGTACAGCACCACCGGGTGGCGGAATCCCTCTGCGTCCGGGAACTTGACCCCCCACCAGACGTCGGTCATCGCCCCGACGATCTGGCCGTCGATGAAGTTGCCGAGCCGCCCCACGCCCATGAGGAACGCCGCCGGAATGACGAGCGCATCGGCCACGAGCAGGAACGGTTTCCGGTACAGACGCGCGAAGAGCGCGGCGCCGAGCGCCCCGCCGAGCAGCAGCCCGTGGGTCGCCATGCCGCCGAGCCACCAGGCGGGAAGCAGGTGGAGGTGCTCCCGGTAGAACGGCCATTCGTCGAACGCGATCTCGAAGGCGCGCCCGCCGGTCAGCACACCGACGGCGATGAACAGGCTCAGGCTCCAGACCTGCCTGGGCGACAGGCGCAGTGGTCCATGACCACGTCGAAGGAAGAGGTGCAGCTCCAGGAACCCGAGGGCGAAGCCGAGACCGTACCACCAGAGGTGCACGCCGCCGACGTCGAACAGAATCGGATCGATCCGGTGGACGTACGGTCCCAACATGGCTGCCTCCCGCGCGCCACGGCACGGGCCCCGCGAAGGCGCTCGTCATTGTGCCACACTTGCACGGGATACAACGTTTCACATGTTTTGGAATAGAAAGCTTATGATCATGCCGTGCCCGCGGTGCTGCTCGCCTGGATCGGTCAGACGGATCTCGATTGCGCGACCGGCCGGAAGCCGGGACGCGGCCCTATCGCCAGCGTCGTGGCGGTCCGCACCTTCGACGCGCTCGTGCTGCTCTCGAACTACCCGGCCGCGCAGAACCGCGCGTTCGTCGACCGACTGACCGAGACCGGCGCCCCGCCCGTCCAGCTCCAGCCGGAGACGCTGCACGACCCGACCGACTACGTCGCCATCCACGCGGCCGCCGTGCGGGCGCTGGACTTCACCCGGGAGACGTTCGGCGCCGACGCCGCCCTCACGGTGCACGTCAGTCCCGGCACCCCCGCCATGCAGGCGGTCTGGGTGCTGCTCGCCAAGACCCGCTACCCCGCGGAGATGATCCAGTCGCACGCGCAGACCGGCGTTCGGACGGTCTCGGTGCCATTCGACATCGCCGCCGAGTACGTGCCGGCGCTGCTGCGCGACGCCGACGACAAGCTGGCGCGGCTGACCGCCGGCCTGCCGCCCGAGTCGCCCGAGTTCGACCGCATCATCGGCCGCAGCCCGTCGATGGACCGCGCCCGGTCGCGCGCGCGGCGCATCGCCCCGCACGACGTCACCGTACTGATCGAGGGGGAATCGGGCACCGGCAAGGAGCTGTTTGCGCGGGCGATTCATGCCGAGAGTCGCCGCCGCCGCGGGCCGTTCGAGGAGGTCAACTGCGGTGCGCTGCCGGAGGGGCTCGTCGAGTCGCTGCTCTTCGGCCACACGCGAGGCGCATTTTCTGGCGCCGTGCGCGACCACGCCGGCCACTTCGAGGCGGCCGACCGCGGGACGCTCTTTCTCGACGAGATCGGCGAGTTGCCGCTGGCCGCCCAGGTCAAGATTCTCCGCACGCTGCAGGAAAGGACCGTCCGGCGGCTCGGGTCGGACAGGCCGGCCGCTGTCGACGTCCGGGTCATCGCGGCCACCAACCGCGACCTGCGCGCCGAGGTGGCGGCGGGCCGGTTCCGTGAGGACCTCTACTACCGGCTCGCGACCGGGGTCATCCGGCTCCCGCCGCTCCGCGAACGCCAGGGCGACCTGACGCCGCTCATCGATCACTTTCTCGCGGCGGCGAACCGCAAGTTCGCCGATCAACCGGGGGTCGAGCAGAAGACCCTTTCTCCACCCGCAAGGAACGTTCTGCTTCGCCACGCCTGGCCCGGCAACGTCCGAGAGTTGCAGGCGACCATCGATCGGCTCGTGCTGTGGACGCCGAGCGCTGCCGTCGCCGCCGACGATGCGCGCGAAGAGCTGCTCAGGACGGTCCGTGACGAGCCGGCCAATCTGCTGGGCCGGCCGCTTGGCAACGGGCTGGAGCTGCCAAACCTCATGGCCGAGCTGGCCCGGCACTACCTGGATCGGGCACTCGCGGAGGCGGACGGCAACAAGACCAGGGCCGCCGAGCTGATCGGGCTGCCGAGCTACCAGACGCTCAGCAACTGGATGCACCGCTACAAAGTGACGCTCCCGGCGAAGGTGCGCCGCCGATGATGGCACGCCGATTGCTCTACCATCATTGCCATGCCGGATGAACACAATCGACGCACCGAGCCCGAGCCCGTGTCGCCGCCGGCCAATGACGAGGGCGAAGCATTGACCGACGGAAATGCATCGCAAACGAAGTCTCCGCTTGTCACCGCCGTCGAGATCGAGAACTTCAAGGGCATCGGCCGGCCGGTCCGAATCGACCTGCGGCCGATCACGCTCCTCTTCGGGCGCAACAGCGCCGGCAAGAGCACGGTTCTCCACGCGCTGTGCTACGCGCACGAGATCCTGAGCCATCGCAACGTCGACGCCCACAAGACCGACTTTGGCGGCGACCAGGTCGATCTGGGCGGGTTCCGAAACTTCGTCCACGCGCATGATTCGACGCGCACTGTCCGGCTCCGCTTCGAGCTGAACTTGCGCGGTCAATCGTTGCCCGATCTGGCAGGTTTGGGCGCTGGTATGCCCGTTTTGCCCACGTCTACGTTCGAGGATCCACTGGGTGACGCGCAGTGCGGGTGGGTGGAAATGACCGTCCAGAGATACGATCGGTCGCTCGAACAAACGGCGATCATCAGCAGTTACGAGGTTGGGGTCGACGGACAGATCGTCGGACGCATCACGGCTGGGTCGTCCGGGACGTCATACCTGTCAGCCAACCTGTCACATCCGCGGCTCAACTGTGAGGAATTGAAAGATGCCTTCACTGCTACACATGAAACCAGCCGGGTAAACGAAGCCGACGGGTCAGAACGTCATGCCCCGAGGCTCCACCGCTTGACCGTGTTCTTGCCGTCAGCGCTGCCGTCTTTCCAGCAGCATCTCCTGATTAGCCCTGGCAACGACCTCGTAGATCGGATGAAGGAGTACAACAGTTTCGGCCACGTTTTCGGCGATTTTGAATTCCGCGTGTCGACGCTTGTCGTCGGCGTCGGTAGCCTACTCCGCGACGAGTTGGCCCAATTCCGATACCTCGGTCCCTTGCGCGACCTGCATCCACGCGACGATGTCGAGCGCGGACGGCCGAATGCCCGGCGCTGGGCCAATGGATCCGCGGCCTGGGATTCCCTCACCAACGATGCCCACAGCGACTCCAAGGTTATTGACGACACGAGCGACTGGCTGTCCCGCAAGGATCGTCTCGATACGGGCTACGAACTGCGAGCACGGTCTGACGTAACGCTTCCTGCCGACGATCCGCTGGTAGCCAGAATTCGCGCCTGGAAACGGAAGAGGGTGGTCGCCGACCCGAACCAGTTCTCTCAATTGCCTGCATCTCCTGGCGACGTGGTGAAGAACGCCGCTCCAGGAATGGTCGAGGACCTGGCCAATACGATTGCAGAAGCTCCTGTTCGCAAGGATGTCGAGCTCGTGTCCATCAGGACCGGCCTGCCCGTGCGGACGTTCGATGTCGGCGTCGGCATTTCCCAGCTCCTTCCAATCGTCGTGGCGACCCTCGATCCGCAACGCCCCGGAATCACGGCCATCGAGCAGCCCGAGCTCCACACCCACCCCAGGTTGCAGGTCGAACTGGGTGATCTCTTCGGGCAGCAGGCCGACAACGGCAGAATCCTCTTGGTCGAGACCCACAGCGAGCACCTCCTGCTGCGCATCATGCGCCGCATGCGGCAAACGAACGACGGCACGTTACCGGACGGCGCACCCGAAGTGCGGCCGGAGGACGTCAACGTGCTCTTTGTCGAACCTGACGGCGCCCAGACGCTGATTCGCGAGATGCCGCTCAACGAACGCGGGGAGCTGGTGGAAGCGTGGCCGGGCGGCTTCTTCGAGGAAGACCTGCGCGAGATCTTCTGATGCCGATCCTCGCCGACTATGCCATTACGCCGGACGTATTCGACGTGACCTCGTACTCGACTGCGGAAGAGTGCGCGGCTCGCCTTGAGTCGATTCGCGAAGCGATGCTGACGGAGGGGCTCGTGCGCGATCTCCGCGACGGGGAATGGCGCGCCCTCTTCAGTTCCGACGAGCGTTCCTGGCATGGTCGCGGAACGGAACTCGTCAAGAAGCTGGCGACGCAAGGCCGACTTATCCGCTACGAATCAGCGCTGCCCGATAAGCCTCCTGACGACCGGCATTGGTGCGCCGAGGCGCTCGCCACCCACGCTGCTCGCCCGTTGGTGGGCGGCGTGATCGTGACGAAGGGCATCAAGGACGAATACGCCGACAACAGGTTGGTTGCCCGGATCGACCGGCTCGCCAGCGCGGAATGGTGGGCTGCGCGGAGCTCCTCAGTGAGGCTCGCGCGTGCACTGGAGGATTACAAGACGAATCTCGATCCGATCCTGCGCTGCTCTAACTCGATCCTCTTCATCGATCCACACCTGGATCCGGAGAAACCGGGATACAGCAACTTCGGATCGCTGCTTGCCCAGGCAGGGAACCGGACACCGCGACCCAGGATCGAGATCCACCGTGTCTGCTACGAGGGATCAGGTCGCGCGCGCAGGTTCCCGATGCGCGAAGACGCCGCATACTTCGAGCGTCGGTTCCGTGACGCACTCGCTGGTCCACTGCGCGACGCCGATCTCAACGCGACAGTCTTCATCTGGGACGATTTCCACGACCGCTACCTGATCAGCAACCTCATCGGGGTCTCGTTGCCGCACGGGTTCGATACGACCGGCGCCCCCAATGCCCGTACCACATGGACCCGTCTCGGAAGAGACGACCGCGAAGATGTCCGGCGGGAATTCCACCCGGCCGGCAGACGACATGCGCTGGCGGCGCGCTTCGAGGTTCCATGAGGGCACGCTCATTGCTTTATGGACGTTTTCATGCCTGATGAACACACAAATCCCGCCGAGATTGATCCGGCACCGTCGCCCGGCGAACCGGCCGGCGAAATGGCGAACCCTGGTGACGAGTCGATCGGGGCGTCCGCGCCGCAGCGAGCCAAGTCGGCGTCGCCGCTTGTCACCGCCGTCGAGATCGAGAACTTCAAGGGTATCGGCCGGCCGGTCCGGATCGACCTGCGGCCGATCACGCTCCTTTTCGGGCGCAACAGTGCCGGCAAGAGCACCGTGCTCCACGCGCTGTGCTATGCGCACGAGATTTTGAGCCATCGCAACGTGAACGCTCGCAAGACCGAACTTGGCGGCGAGCAGATCGACCTGGGTGGATTCCACAACTTCGTCCACGCACATGATCCGACGCGCACCGTGCGGCTCCGCTTGGAACTCAACCTCGAGGGCTGGGAAGTACCCAGGCCGCTGCACGAAAGGCTCCAGGCTCAGTACTACGATGAGCACGAGATGGAGGTTGACGTCGATTCCACCGTCGGTGCCCTGGCTCAAAAGGCCACCTCCGGATGGGTCGAATTGCGAGCTCAGCTTAGCGGCGAACAGCCGGTTCTTGCCAGCTACGAAGTCGGCGTCAACGAAGCACGAGTCGGGCGTGTTCATGCACATCATCAGGTGGGTTTGGCATTGGAGCTCAATCCGGCCCACCCGTTGCTCGAATCAGCCCTGCGGCCTCCACCACCTGATCCACGTCCTCCAGCTCTTCCTCATTTCGACAAGAACAGCATATTCGAGGCGGCGAAATCGGACACACATGCCGACCGGGTGCGGGAAGCGGCCGGTTCGACGATCGACAGCGGGCAGATTTCCCGCATGGCGGTGCGTGGGTTGGCCTCCCCCGTGCCCCATTGGGGCGAACTCTTTTTTTTTGACGACCGCAAGCTGCCACTCAGCGTCGCCCGCGAAGAACTCCAGGCGCGGGTGTCGGCGCTTCTGGTCGGCATCGGACATGTCCTACGGGACGAGTTGGCAAACCTCAGATACATCGGTCCGATCCGTGATCTGCATCCACAAACGGGAGTCGAATCACGGATGTCCGCTCCGGCGTGCTGGGCCAACGGTTCCGCCGCGTGGACGTACCTGCACAGCAGCCCCGGACGCGATTTGATCGACGATGTGAGCAACTGGCTCAAGCAACCGGAACGGTTCGACACCGGCTACAAGCTGCACGCCCGGTCCATCCTCGAGGTCAGGGGAGACGTGCAACTTCTGTCTCTGTTGCGCGAGTACCATCACCTTCGCAAGACGTTTGGAAATGCAGCAGGCGGCGTCAACATTGATCAGTGGGCGCACAAGAAAGCCGAGGACATCGTCGGGGATATTGCCCAAGAACGGACGCGCGTCACGCAAATCTACCATCAGATTCGTGAGCGATTAGCCACCGTTGCCGGGGTTGACGAGCTTGGCGAGAAGGCCTGTCGGGAAGCCGGGGAGGGCATTGAACTGGTCGACCAGTACGTGCGTGAATTGGGCGATATCTCTATCGAGTTGATTGAGGCGCAGATCAAATTGCCTGGAAACGAAAAGATCCACAGGCCGCTGGAATCGGCGCCGGAAGACGATCGCCGTTTGGCCGAGCTGGTCGCCAGGATGACCGTACGCGAGGAGCGTATCGAAGAGGCACGAGAACTCAAGGCCAGAAGTGATGCAGCCGAGAAGATCCGCAGTGAATTCACTGCACGGGTTGAAGACCCGGACGAAAAGGAACGGCAGGTCGCTAAAGGCGTCATCGCGAAGATAAACGCTATTTTGCGCACGATCGATGAGAGGATCGAGAGAATCCCCGACCACGTGACCGATTTCTACATCGAGAAAATCAGGGCGCAAATCGAAGTGTCGGGAATCGACGAGTTCCATGCGAGCGTGGAGTTGGCGCGGGACAATTGGCACCGTTTGGCCGCGCTCGTCACCAAGGTGGAGAACCGCGACTTTACATCGAAGGAAATGAACGAGCTCGCCGCAGCCACGGCGGCCCGTCCGCTACAACGAGAACTTCAGCTTGTGACTGCCGGTTCCGACCTGCCCGTGCGAACGTCCGACATCGGTGTCGGCGTTTCCCAGATCCTGCCGGTCGTGGTTGCCGCGCTCGATCCGAATCGCCCCGGAATCACGGCCATCGAGCAGCCGGAGCTCCACGTCCACCCCAAGATCCAGGTGGAGCTTGGAGACCTCTTTGCGCAGCGAATCGACCGCGGCGGCGTGTTTCTGATCGAGACCCACAGCGAGCACCTGATGCTGCGCCTGCTGCGCCGTATCGAGGAGACGCACGGCGAGGAATTGCCGGAAGGAAAGCCGCCCTTGAAGCCGGACGAGGTCTCCGTCGTGTTCATGGAGAAGGTCGGCAGCGAGGTCAGAGCGGCACGGCTCCGAATCGACGAAACCGGCGAGTTCAAAGACCGCTGGCCGCATGGATTCTTCGACGAGCGCGTAGACGAGCTGTTCTGATGCTCTGCGAATATGCGATCGAACCCGAGCTCGTTGTGACGTGGCTCGATCGCAAGATTGGACGATATTTCCTCGACGCATTGGGGCGCGGGTCGCCACGCATCATGTCGCGATACCCACGCAAACACTGGAAAAGGCTGATCTGGAGCGCTTGGGAGAAAAGCAGTAACGACAACCAACTGGACCGCGAGCGATTGGAGGAGATCGTCAAGAAACTCTCAGAGGTGATGGTGAAACGCCAGGATGCCATTTGGAACTCCGATCGCGTCTGGCTTGAGAATGCAGTCGAAGAACATCAGCGAATTTCATTTCATGCGATTCTCGCGCGAAACAATTCGTCTGGCCATTCAAAGATCCTGGTGGCTGAGGAATTGAATGAGCAAACGCCGCTCTGGGCCATTCCTCGTGGAGTGTCAGTTCAGAGAACGGCTGAAGCCATTGCTGGCGCGGTCAGGGATATGCTGCGGGCCGCGACCGATATTATCTTCATCGACCCGTATTTCGCTCCCCAACGACCACGCTACAGGACGGTGCTCGCTGCCTGTCTCCGAGCGTGTCTCGATCAACGGGTTGCAGGTGGTTGCCCCAATGTCCGCATCGTCACTTCGGACGATTCGGACAGGAATGGCACGCGCAAGTTCTTCGAGAAACGTTGCCACCGTGACCTTCCAGGTATGCTGCCGTTCGGCATGACGGTGACAATCTGCCGTGTGCGGGAGCGGCCGGGCGGAGAGAAGCTGCACAACCGCTACATCCTGACCGAGCTTGGCGGCGTAAGCTTCGGCGCCGGTTTGGACGAGGCGGTGGGGACGGACGGCGCTACGGATGACCTGAACCTTCTCGCCCGCGGGCAGTATGAAGAACGCTGGCGGCAGTATGCGGGTGAGCCGCCGGAGTTCGACCAACGCGAAGGCGAAATCAGGATTGTGGGCACCGTTCGGAACGTCGCCTGATGGCTTGATCCGTCCCAGCACGGCCAAATGGTTGATTCGCCACAGATCGCGTTCAAGGCGCCATCACCCGCGCGTCGTCTTCCGGACGCGACTGTCGCCGGCTTCGCCTCGCCGACGGCGAAAAGCTGCCGCACGGCATGCCGGGCAAGTACGGCCGCGAGACCCCCCGACTCGGGCCAACCTGTTGTAGGATTGGCACTACCGAGCAGCACCTATCTTCGCACTGGAGGGATTCTCATGTATCGAGCCGGGGCAGCGATACCGAAGTTCTTCCCGGGACTCCTGTTGTGCCTGCTGGTGGCGCCACATGCGGCGTTCGCGCAGCAGGGCGGCATCGAGGGCACGGTGACGGACACCACGGGGGGGATCCTGCCTGGGGTGACCGTCGAGGCGTCGGGTCCGGCGCTGGGCGGCGGCGTCAGGGTGGCCGTCACCGGCGGCGAAGGACGGTACACCATCACGGAGTTGCCGCCCGGGACCTATGTCGTCACATTCTCGCTGCCTGGTTTCGAGCGGACGTCGCGGGACAGCGTTGAGGTGAGCGCCGCCTCCACGGCGGCCGTCGACGCAAGCCTGAGGGTCGGCGGCGTGTTCGAACAGGTGACCGTGGCGGTGACCGGCACGGCCATCGCGGCGCCGGCCATCAACATGCCGCACGCGGTGACGGTGGTCACCCGGGAGACGCTGGAACAGCAGGGGTCGACACAACTCGTCGATCTCTTCAAGAACCTGAGTGTCAGCCACGGCGTGGTCGGCGAGCGGAACAGTTGGTACAACTCGAATCAGCCGGCGACGCTCACCGAGAACGTGGCGAACGTCAACCTGCGCGGCCTCGGCGCGTCACGGACGCTGGTGCTGCTGAACGGCCGCCGCCACGTGCCGGTGCCCGCGCGTCTCATCGGCGGTCGCTTCGTCGACGTGAACACCATTCCGGCGATCGCGGTCGGCCGGCTCGAGGTGCTGAAAGAGGGCGCCGCGGCGACCTACGGCTCGGACGCGGTCGGCGGTGTCGCCAACTTCGTGACGCGCAGCGACTTCCGGGGAGTCGAGCTCAACGTGTCGCACGACTACTTCGACAGCGCGGGCGATACCACCATCGCCGGGATCTGGGGCGGACGGATCGGTGCTTCCAGCGTGGTGTTCGCCGCGGAGCGGGTCGGCCGCCAGGAATTGCAGATGTCGGATCGTCCCTGGACCTTCGATCGGATGACCCCGCACGTCTCCGGCAACCGCGCCGGCTGGTCGGGTATCGGGAACCCGGGCACGTTCGCCGTTGGCGTCCCGACGGCCTGGACAGCCGATGTCTTCGACCCCCGGTGCGGCGAGTTCGGCGGCCAGGACGAGGGCTGGACCTGCCGGTTCCGCTATTCGCCGTACGACAATCTGATCGACGAGCAGCAGCAGACCCGCGCCTTCTTCGAACTCAACGGTCCGCTGAACGCGCGAACCAACTATCACCTCGAAGGTCTATGGGCCGGCGCGACGATTCCGAATTGGTACACAACGCCGTCGTATCCTCCATTTCCACTGACGAGCACCACCATCATGGAGGTCGCGCCCAGCCACCCGGGACGGCAGGCGTTCTGCGCCGACTACGCGGGGCACGGGAAGGCCGACCCCGACGGCGCGTGCGCAGGTGGCGACAACTGGTATTTCAACGGCCGCCCGTTTGGGAACTCGGGTCCCGGGCGCAGGCTGGGCCGCGAGTCACGCACCCAGCGGGTCGCGGCGTCGGTCGACGGCCAGTTCCTGGCGGGAGGACGGAACACCAATTGGGACGTCGGTGTCAGCTACTCGCGGGCCAGGGGCAATCTGAACCTGCCAGGGGTGTACACCGATCGGATTTTCCGCGCCTTCCGCGGCTTCGGCGGGCCGAACTGCGGCGTCGGCGTCGTGGCGGACCGGACCTCGCCCGCCGGCATGGCGCTGGGGCCGCTCAACGGCGCCGTCGCGGGTCAGGGAGGCTGCCTGTATTACAACCCGTTCAGCAACGCCATCCAGTACTCCGACCAACCGGGGTCGTCCTTCGAGAACGCGGCGAACCCCGACTACGTCGCCGGTCTGGCGAACCAGGAGGAGTTGCGGTTGTGGCTCAACGAGGAAGTGGATCTGGTCAGCACGACCGACCTGTTCGTGGCGGACGCCACGCTGAGCGGCAACCTGGTCGAGAACCTGGCCGACTTCGCCGTGGGGTACCAGTTCCGCGGGATGCGCGCCGAGGGCAACCCCAACGATCCGGGTGACGTCACCGTGAACCCCTGCCCGGTGGCGGGCGACCTGGGTTGCTCGGCGGGCGACCGCTTCGGCCCCTACGCCTTCACGAATGTCCACCGGCCCTATGAGGCGGATCAGCAGGTACAGCGGGTGTTCGGCGAGATCGCGCTGAGTCTCGGCCCGCGGGTCGAAACGCAGATCGCCGCGAACTACGAGTTCTACAACGTCGCCGGCCGCCATGTCAGCAGCTTCGACCCGAAGTTCGCCGGGCGCCTGCAGGTGGCCGAGGACCTGAACTACTCCCTGTCGTTGCGCGGCTCGGTGCAGACCACGTTCCGGACGCCGTCGCTCGACGATCTGAACCCCGGCGCGCTGACGACCCTCGAGTGGATTCCGGAGACGCAGACCTATCAGGCGGTCGACCGGTTCGGGCGTCCGGACCTTCTTCCCGAGCAGGCGTTCACCTACAACGTCGGCGCCGTGCTCTTCCTGGAAGGGGGCCTGGAAGCGACGGTCGACTACTGGAGCTACGACTTCGAGAACGTGATCGGCTCCATGCCCTACGATGCGGTCACCAGCCTGTACAACGACCCCAATCCGGCAACCCGGGACGCCCTGTCACCATTCATCATCTGTCCGCAGGGCCGGGCCTCGGATCTGTCGGCTGACGCCAGGTGCGCCGCCTCGAGCCTCGAGCGCGTCCAGATCGACCTCGTGAACTGGCCGGGGCTGTCCACCTCCGGCATCGACACGCACTTCGCCGTGCGGTTCGATTCCGGACCGGGCCAGTTCTCGGCGAGTTGGGATTCGACCTACACGGTGGGATACGAGACGAAGGCCCTGATGCTGCAGGGCGCGGACGTCACGCTCTACAGCAGGCGGGAAACCGCGGGCTACCTGAACTTCGCACACCCGATCGCGGTGCCGCTGCCCCGCTGGAAGAGCCGCTGGTCGCTGTCCTACAGTTGGAGCGACTACACCCTGGCGGGCTACACGAGCTATATCTCCGCGTACGAGGATGGAGCCGCAAGCACCACCACCCCCACCATCGACCCGTTCCTCACGGTGGATGCGAGCTTCCTGTGGCGCTTTCCAGGCAGCGGAATCGACGTCTCTCTCCATGCGTTGAACCTGACCGGCCAGCGGCCGCCCTGGGTCAACATCGAGCAGTCGTACGACGGCTTCACGCATGACGCGAAAGGCCGCCGGTTCAAGGCCGCGCTGACCTATCGATTCGGCCGTTGAGCAGACCCGGCCCCCCGTGTGCCGTCTGCCTCGTTCGGCGCGTCAGATATCGGGGCGCACTCTGAGGAAGCTGGCGAAGCGCGGGATGCCGTTGCTGGTGGCGCCGTAGTGCTTGTAGGTAACGGTCGCGCCGATGGGCGGCGGGTGACGGCGTTCGTCGTCCGAGAAGCCGGACCCGAGCCTGAAGCGGCGGCCGTCAGGCATTTCCACCAACAGCGATCCGAGCATGCCGGCGTACTTCCCGTTGCCTGGCAGATGTGCGACGACGACCGCGTCGGCGTCCTGGTACTGCTTGAGTTTAAGCAGGTCGTTGGTGCGTCCGGATCGGTAGCGCGCACGTCCGTCGTGCAACATCAGTCCTTCGCCGCCTTCGGACACGACCCGGTGCAGCATGGCCATCAGTTCGATGTGATCTGCAACCCGGAACTGTTCGATCAGGGCGATGCTGGGCGACTCGATGCGGGCGAACATCTCCCTGAGACGCCGCAACCTTCCGTTGAAGTCCTGCGGGTCGGCCGGCAGGTCGAATACCATGAACCGGATGGGGCGCCACGCGTCGTCCGCGGGGACGTATCGGCGAACGATGCCCGACAGCGACTCGGAGGTCCCGCGGCCGATCCACAATTCGCCGTCGAGCGGCACGGGTGGGAATCGTTCGACGAACCAGGGCGGCGCGTTGAAGCGGTGGCCCTGCCGGGAATAGAGCGCGGCGCCGTCCCACCGGGCGCGTACGCCGTCCAGCTTTTCGCTGACCCAATAATGTGTGACGTCGATCCCCTCGCGGTACACGTTGGCGAGCGAGAGCAACTGCGGTTGCGGGTGCTCGGCGCCGGCGGCCGGGGCGAGCGCGATCAGCAGGGCAACGGAGAGAAGTCGGTGCATGATGAGTTTTCGCGTGCACACTGAGTGTCGCGGGCCGGTTGGCGGCGGCGTGGACCGCTGCACGTTGGCGGCCCGCCGCTTGTTGGATGGGAACAAGAGCAAGATCCGTTCCCGCCTGATCAGGAGGTCGCCGCCGCGCCGGCGGACGGAACACTTGGCTGCCGCCGTGCGTCATTGGGAGTAGCGCGCATTCTGGCCTGACAGGCGCGCACACGGAGATTGGGATCGATGCTGCTTATCCACACCAACGACATCTGGAAGACCTATCGAATGGGCGCCGAATCGGTCCACGCGCTGAGCGGTGTCTCGGTCGACATCGAGCGCGGCGAGTTCGTCGCCATCATGGGTCCCTCCGGCTCCGGCAAGTCGACGCTGATGAACCTCATCGGCTGCCTCGATACGCCCACCAGCGGTACGTATCGGCTGAACGGACAGGATGTCAGTGTCATGAACGACGACGAGCTGGCGTACATCCGGAACGAGGAGATCGGATTCGTCTTTCAGACCTTCAACCTGCTGCCCAGGGCGTCGGCGCTTCACAACGTGGAGCTGCCCTTGATCTATGCCAGTGTGCCGCCGGCCCGCCGCAAACTTGCGGCGAGGGCCGCGCTGCACCTGGTCGAGCTCGACGACCGGATGACCCACCGGCCGAACGAGCTCTCCGGGGGACAGCGGCAGCGGGTGGCGATTGCGCGGGCGCTCGTCAACAATCCGTCCATCCTGCTCGCGGACGAGCCGACCGGCAATCTCGACTCGAAGACCGGCATCGAGATCATGGCGATCTTCGAGGGCCTGCACCGTGCCGGCAACACCATCGTCCTGATCACCCATGAGGCGCACGTCGCCAATCACGCCCACCGCATCATTCACATGAAGGACGGGGCGATCGAGCGGGAAGAGACGCATACACCGCCGGCGGGCGAGCGGCAGTTGTATGCCCAATCGAAGTAGCTGTCGTTGGACCTCTATCCGAGGTGGGCGAGCGGCAGTTGATGCCCAATCGAAGTAGCCGTCCGTGGCGCCTCCATCCGCAATGTCGTTTCCCGACCTACGCGCATTCCTGGACCGTTTGCGGCGAGATCGGGACCTCGTCGAAGTGACCGTTCCGGTCGATCGTGTCCAGGAAGCGGCGGAAATCCATCGGCGGGTCGTGGCGGCCGGCGGACCGGCCCTGCTGTTTCGAAACGTCACTGATGCGGACTTTCCGCTGGTGACGAACCTGTTCGGTACGGCCCGGCGGGCGGAGCTGGCGTTCGGTGAACGCCCGCAGCGGCTGATCCGGCGGCTGGTCGATCTGATCGAGACCGCGTTGCCGCCGACGTTGTCGGCGTTGTGGGACGCGCGCGACGTCATTGGTGCGCTCCGCTCCGTGGGGCTGACACGCGGCCGCCGCGGTCCGGTGACCGAGGTGGTCACCGGGGAGGTCCGGCTCGATCGGCTGCCGGCGATGACCACCTGGCCCGAGGACGGAGGTCCGTTCATCACCCTGCCGCTCGTGCTGACCGAACATCCCGACGGCCGGGGACACAACCTCGGGATGTATCGTCTCCAGATTCACGATGCCAACTCCACCGGGATGCACTGGCAGATCGGCAAGGGGGGCGGGTTCCACTACGACGTGGCGGAGCGCCGCCACGAGGCGTTGCCGGTGACGGTCTTTCTGGGCGGCCCACCGGCGCTGATGCTCTCTGCCATCGCCCCGTTGCCCGAGAACGTACCGGAACTGATGCTGGCGTCGCTGATTGCCGGCGCGCGCCTGCGGCTGGTCGAGGGGGTCGGGCCGCATCCGCTGGTGGCGGGCGCGGAGTTCGCGCTGATCGGGTCGGTGGCGCCGGGGCGGCGCCGTCCGGAGGGTCCCTTCGGTGACCATTACGGGTACTACTCGCTCAGACACGACTACCCGGTGTTCGAGGTCGAACGCCTGGCCCGGCGCCACGATGCGATCTTCCCGGCCACGGTGGTGGGGAAGCCGCGCCAGGAGGATTTCTTCATCGGCGACCTGCTGCAGGAGTTGCTGTCCCCCCTGTTCCCCGTCGTCATGCCGGCGGTCGAGCAGCTCTGGTCCTACGGTGAAACCGGCTATCACTCGCTGTCGGCGGCGGTGGTCAAGCAGCGATATCCTCGCGAGGCGATGGCCAGCGCGTTCCGGATCCTCGGCGAGGGGCAGTTGTCGCTGACGAAGTTCCTGCTGGTCACCGACCAGCCGGTCGACGTGCGGGATTTCCCGGCCACGCTCGAGCATGTACTGGCTCGCACCAATCCGGAGACCGACCTCTATGTGTTCTCGAATCTGTCGATGGACACCCTCGACTACACCGGTCCGTCAGTGAATCGAGGGTCAAAGGGGGTCTGGCTGGGGCTCGGCGACCCGGTGCGCGACCTGCCCGCCGAATTCTCGACCCCCGAGTTGCCGAATGGCGTGCGGGACGTCCACGTGTTCTGTCGGGGCTGTCTCGTGGCCGGCGGGCCGGCGCTGGCCGACGATCCTGGCGCCGCCGCGCGGATCGCGGAGCATCCCGCGTTCGCCGGCTGGCCGCTGGTGGTGCTGACCGACGAGCCGGCGCGCGCCGCCCGCAGCGCGATGAATTTCCTGTGGACCACCTTCACCCGGTTCGAACCGGCGGCTGACATCTACGCCGCCGCCACACGCGTCGTGCGCAACCAGCTCGTGCGCACGCCGCCGATCGTGATTGACGCGCGTCTGTCTCCCTCGTTTCCCGCCGAGTTGTCCTGCGACAATGTCGTCGCGGCGACCGTGTCCCGTCGCTGGCGGGAGTACTTCCCCGCGGGTGGTGTCGAGATGGGGGATGCCGAGCGGGCGCATCTGGACTGAGCAGCGGCGCGGTCCCGCCGCCGGCGCGTCGCGCCCGGCCGGTGGTCCGGGCGTCAGCGGTGGACAAACGGTGGGCAGGGCGATACCGTCGATTACGCCGATACAGGTGCACGAGTTTGCGGTCCACCGGCGCGAGCGTGCGCGCGGTCACAGACACGTCGTGGAATGCGAGACGCTGAGGGAGATGATCGGGGGTACGGAATGAACCGACACAGCCAGGAGGGGACGCCGCTCGGGGTGGCGTTGACGGTGGCGCTGTTGCTGGCCGGCGCTGCCACACCGGCCGGGGCGCAGCAGGACATCGAGCGCGAGAACCTCGAGGGGATCCGCGAAGTGAACGTGGTCGTCGAGGATCTGGCCTCCGACGCCGAGTCCGATGGACTGACTCGCCGGGCGCTGCTCGACGGGGCGGAGCAGCGTCTGGAGGTGTGCGGGATACGGCTCGGAAGCGGATCGCAGGCAGCCGACCTGTATATCAACGTCGCGACCCATCGTGGGGTGACCGGTCTGTACGCGTACTACGCGCGGGTGTCGGTGCAACAGATGGCCACCATCGAGGGCAACCAGTTGCGGTCGCTCGTCGACACCTGGGACATGGCGAGTCTCGGCGCCGTCGGCGCCGGCAACCTGCCGCAAGTCGAGGAGGTCGTGCTCTCGCTCGTCGACCTGTTCTGCGACGACTATTTCGAGATCAACGGTCGGCCGCGCT
This sequence comes from Vicinamibacterales bacterium, assembly GCA_965220695.1. Lineage (GTDB taxonomy): Bacteria > Acidobacteriota > Vicinamibacteria > Vicinamibacterales > UBA8438 > UBA9620. The sequence goes on from OZ244838.1 coordinate 5,456,698, forward strand.
GACGGCCGGCTGCACGTCTTTTTCATGGTGGGGAACGACCAGGGTACGCCTCGAGGGCGCCTTGGGCGGCACCGATACACTGCTGCTGATGCCGCGCGCACTGACCATCGGGCTGCACGCCGCAATCATGGCGGTGACCGGCGAGGAGCCGCGTATTCTGACGGTGCCGCGGGAGGCGGGCGCCAGCGGCGCGGCGGCGCTCCCGTTCGGACCGCTGGATGCGGACCGGCACCGCACGCTCGAACTGGGTCTCCGCGCCTGGGTGCGCGACCAGGCGGGCATGGAGTTGCCCTATGTCGAGCAGCTCTACACGTTTGGCGACCGTGACCGCGCGCGGGACTCGGATCGGCGCTCGCGCGTCATTGCAGTCGCGTATCTGGCGCTCGTGCGCGAACGGCAGGTGGCGGGCGGCCATGCCGCCGCCTGGCACGGCGTCTACACGTGTCTTCCCTGGGAAGATCGCCGCGACGGCGAGCCTGAAATCCTGACACGAATCCGACGGGCGCTGTCCACCTGGGTCGCCGCGGCCGACGACGAGTCGGCGCGCCGACACCGTCGTGGACGGGTCGACATCACCTTCGGGTCCGGGGTGGCCGCGTGGGACAACGAGCGGGTGCTCGAGCGCTTCGAGTTGCTGTACGAGGCGGGACTGGTGCCCGAATCGCGACGGGACCGTGACGAGGCGGCGCGGCCTGGAGCGGTCGCGGGAGGCGCGAGGGCGTTCGGGGTGCCGCTGGCCCTGGACCATCGTCGGATTCTGGCGACGGCGCTCGGTCGGCTGCGGGGCAAGCTCAAGTACCGGCCGCTGGTGTTCGAACTCATGCCGGACACCTTCACCCTGTTCCAACTTCAGCGGACCGTGGAGTCGCTGGTCGGGGCGCGTCTGCACAAGCAGAACTTCCGGCGGTTGGTCGAGCGCGGCGCGCTCGTCGAAGGCACCGGTCGAATCGAGCCGGACACTGGCGGCCGGCCGGCGGAACTCTTCCGGTTTCGCCGCGAGGTGCAGCACGAACGTCCGGCGCCCGGCGTGGGGCTGCCCGGGCTGCGCGCCGGCACTTAGCGCCGTGTTCTCAGGGAAAGACCTGAACTTATGTTGTCAATAAAATATAATAACGTTTACAATCCACTGTGATTGTGGGTGAGAACACGGGTCGCGTCAGAGCAAGGGGTGCCGCGATCCGCCGCTACATTCTCGAACACGTTCAGAAGAATCCGCACAACATCAATACGCTGGCAACAGAGCGATTTGGCGTAAGCAGGCAGGCCATCAACCGCCATCTCAAGAGGTTGGTTGAGGAGGGAGCGCTACGCCAGAGCGGCAACACGAGGAACCGGGTCTACGAGATGGCAGCCGTCCTGAAGTGGAATCAGACGTATCGCATCGACGAGCACCTGGCCGAAGACGTTGTCTGGCGCCGGGAGATCGATACGGTCCTCGGAGTGTTGACAGAAAACGTCCGAGGTATCTGGCAGTACGGGTTTACCGAGATGTTCAACAACGCCATGGATCACTCCGATGGTTCCACGGTCACCGTCGCGATCACGAAGACGGCGGTGGCGGTGGAGATGTTGGTCTGGGACGACGGCGTCGGCATTTTTCGCAAGATTCAACAGCAATTGGGGTTGCTCGACGAGCGCCATGCAATTCTCGAGTTGTCGAAAGGGAAGCTGACCACCGATCCTCAGCATCACACCGGTGAGGGGATCTTCTTTGCATCGCGGATGTTCGATGCGTTTTCCATCCTGTCCGGCGGCGTCTTCTTCACCCACGATATCGACCGGGACGAAGACTGGCTGGTGGAGCCGCCGACACCTAACGCCGGGACGGCGGTTCTAATGAGGCTTGACCATCATGCAACCCGGACGCCACGGGAGATCTTCGATCAGTTCACCGTCGACCGGGATGAACCGGTATTCGCCAAGACCGTCGTGCCTGTGCGACTTGCGCAGTACGGGGACGACCAGTTGATCTCCAGGTCTCAAGCGAAGCGGGTGTTGGCCCGCCTCGATCTCTTCCATACCGTGATTCTGGATTTCACCGGGGTCCCGACAATCGGTCAGGCGTTCGCGGATGAGGTGTTTCGGATTTTCCCGCGCGACCATCCGCGTACGAGCATCATCCCGATCAACGCCACCGCTGACGTGACGCGTATGATCGCGCGGGCTCGGGCGACATGATCCAAGCCGCGTCGTGACGCTGGGCATCCGCGTACGTCGAATTACTTGACAGACATTATGCTCATATTTAGTATATGACGTGCGCGTTGCGGTTCGACCTCAGTGTCGTGACGCAACCATAATTCTCATATTGAGCATAACGCGGAGACGGCCAATGACATCCCCGGCGCCAACCGAGACAGCCGAGTCCACGCTTGATTACACGCCAGCGGTCGCCGCTGCCACTGCGGACCTGTACGAACGTGTCCGAGGGGTGGTGCCGGAGGTCGAATGGCCGGTGCATGCGCCGTATATCGACGCGATCCAACGGTTGAAGCAGGCCAGGGGCGCTGCGATTCTGGCGCACAACTATCAGACCCCGGAGATCTTTCACGGTGTGGCCGACCTGGCGGGCGACTCGCTGGCGCTGGCGCAGCAGGCGGCCGAGACCGACGCCGACGTGATCGTGATGTGCGGCGTGCACTTCATGGCCGAGACCGCGAAGATGCTCAGCCCGGACAAGACGGTGCTCATTCCTGATCTCGACGCCGGCTGTTCACTGGCGGCCTCGATCACCGCCGCCGATGTCCGATTGCTGCGCGAGCGGTATCCCGGCGTGCCGGTGGTGACCTACGTCAACACGTCCGTCGACGTGAAGGCGGAGTCTGACATCTGTTGCACGTCGTCGAACGCAGTCGAGGTGGTGGAGTCGCTGGGCGCCGAGCGGGTCATCTTCCTGCCCGACGAGTATCTCGGGAAGTATGTCGCCAGCAAGACCCGTGTCGAGATCATCCTGTGGCAGGGACACTGCGAGGTGCACGAGCGCTTCACCGCGGCCGATCTTCGTGACTATCGCACGAGCTATCCGGGCATTCAGATTTTCGCCCACCCCGAATGTCCGCCGGACGTGCTGGCGGAGTCGGACTACGTCGGCTCGACAGCGGGGTTGCTCCATCACGTCGATACGACCCGTCCCGAACGAGTCGTGCTGGTGACCGAGTGCTCGATGAGCGATAACGTCGCCGTCGCCCATCCGGAGATCGATTTCATCCGGCCGTGCAATCTCTGTCCGCACATGAAGCGGATCACGCTCCCCAAGATTCTCGCGTCGCTCGCCGAGATGCGGCACGAGGTGCTCATCGACCCGCAGGTCGCCCGGCGGGGCAGACGGGCGGTGGAGCGGATGCTCGAGGTGGGGCGGGGAGCGGGCGGATGAGCGCGCCGCGCGGTCGTCAGGTGGACGCGGTCCACACCCATGACGTGCTGGTCGTCGGGAGCGGCGTCGCCGGGCTCGCCGTGGCCCTCGAGACGTCCGCGCTGCGTGTCGGTCTGCTGACCAAGACCGCGCTGGGGGCAGGCGGGTCAAGCCCGCTGGCGCAGGGGGGCGTGGCGGCCGCCATCGGGGCGGGCGATTCGCCTGCGGACCATGCGGGGGATACGATGGCTGCCGCGGACGGTCTCGCCGCCGCCGAGAGTGTGCGCATTCTCACGGAGGAGGGCCCGGCCCGGATCGCCGCGCTGCTCGCGCTTGGCGCGCGGTTCGACCGGGACGGCACGGGGCAGTTGGCGCTGGGCCGGGAAGCGGCGCACGGACGCGCCAGGATTCTGCATGCGAACGGCGACGCGACCGGCGCCGAGATCGTCCGCGCCCTGCGCCGGGCGGTGGCGGCTTCGCCATCGGTCGAGGTCTTCGAACAGGCGTTCGCCTGCGAGCTGGTCAGCGGGCAGGGCCGAGTCGCCGGCGTCGTCGCGCGGCACGATGACCGTACGCTCGTCCTGCACCTGGCCCGGGCGGTCGTGCTGGCGACCGGCGGCATCGGGCACGTGTATCGGCACACGACCAATCCGGCCGAGAACACCGGCGACGGGCTGGCGATGGCGGTGCGGGCGGGCGCCCGGCTGGCGGACCTCGAGTTCGTCCAGTTTCATCCGACCGCGCTCGACGTGGGCGCCGACCCGATGCCGCTGCTGACCGAGGCGTTGCGCGGGGCCGGCGCCACGCTGGTCGACGAGCAGGGACGCCGCCTCATGACCGACCTGCACGCTGCCGGCGATCTGGCGCCTCGTGACGTCGCGGCCCGTGCGCTCTGGGAGACGCGGCGCCGTGGGCGCCGGACGTTGCTCGATGCCAGGGTCGCGTTCAAGCGTGGCGGGCCGGTGCCGTTTCCAACGGCGCTCCGGCACTGTCTCGACCACGGGTTCGATCCGCGGCGCGAGCCGGTGCCGGTTTCACCGGCCGCGCATTACCACATGGGCGGGGTGGCGGTGGACACGCTGGGCCGGACGAGTCTGCCCGGATTGTGGGCCTGTGGGGAAGTGAGTTGCGGCGGTGTGCATGGCGCGAACCGGCTGGCGAGCAACTCGCTGCTCGAAGCGCTGGTCTTCGGAGCCCGGGTCGGGCGCGACCTGACGCGCGCGGTGCGCGGCGTGCAGCCGGCCAAGGCGCTGGTGGGTCGTCTGGACGCACCGCCGGGAGACCCGCGACACGCAACCCGGCGGAGCGACATCGGCGCCGCCATCCGGGACCTCATGTGGAATGACGTGGGCCTCGTCCGCACCCACGATCGCCTGCAGCGCGCCATCCGCGAGCTCGCCCGTCTCGCCCTGGAGCTGGGCCCGGGATGCTCTGAAACCCACAATCTGCTGACCGTCGCGGACGCGGTCGCCCGTGCGGCGATCCTTCGGCGCGAGAGTCGCGGCGCACATTTTCGGAGTGACTGGGCGCCGCCGTCAGATGCGCGTCGGGCGGGCGCGGTGCGGCGGTGACCACCCCTGCGGGCGGCCCGCCGCGGACCGTGCCGCTGGCCGCGATCCACTACGAGACTCTCGTCCGGCGGGAGCTGAGCGTCGATCTCGGGTCGGCGGGCGATCTCACCTCCGACGCGATCGTCCCGGACGCTCGAACGGCCCGGGCCCGGGTCGTCGCGCGCCAGGCTGGGCGCGTGTGCGGGATCGGCTGCGGTCTGTTCGCTTTTGAGGTGCTCGGTCCGGCGAGTCAGCGGGTGTTCAGGGACGATGGCGCCGATGTCACCGCGGGAACCACCCTCGCCGAGGTGACCGCGTCCGCCCGAACGGTGCTGTCGGCCGAGCGGACCGCGCTGAATTTCGTCGGACATCTGTCGGGCATCGCGACAGCGACGCGAGATCTGATTCGGGCCGCGGCGGGTGCGGGCCACGCCCGGGTCACGTGTACCAGAAAGACGACACCGGGGCTGCGGGCGCTGGAGAAGTACGCCGTGCGGGTCGGCGGCGCGTCGAATCATCGCTTCGGTCTGTACGACGCCGTGCTCATCAAGGACAACCACCGCGAGATCGCCGGCGGGGTCGCTCAGGCGATGACCGCCGCCCGTGCGGCGCTCGGGCATCTCGTGAAGCTGGAGGTAGAGGTCGATAGCCTGGCGCAGCTCGACGCGGCGCTGGCAGCGGGGGCCGACGCGGTGCTGCTCGACAACATGTCCATCGCCGATCTCGAACGGGCGGTCGCGCTGGCCCGCGGCCGCGCCGTCACCGAAGCCTCGGGCGGCATCACGCTGCACACCATCCGCGACGTGGCGGCGACCGGCGTCGACATCATCTCCGTCGGCTGGATCACCCATAGTGCCCCGTCGCTCGATGTGGGTCTGGACATCGAGGTCGCCGCACCATGACAGCCCGTGGCAAAAGCCCCGCTGCATCGTGCTCTTGCGCGCCAGCGGTGTCCTGCCAGCGGTTTCCCCGACGATGAGGGCCGGTGCCATTCTCCCCGAAACCGCCGTGAGATGATGTGGCGCCCGACCGAGAGACCGCATGCCGCCGATGGCGCCCGAGGAGACCGTTCAGCTCAGTGTCGTGATTCCTGCGTTCGAGGAGGCGGCGCGGATCGGTCCGACGCTGGAACGCGTGCGTACCTATCTGGCAGCCCGTCCGTTCGACAGCGAGGTCCTGGTGGTGGTTGACGGAGGACGAGACGGCACCCTGGGGCTGGTCCGGAATCTGGCGCGCGACTGGCCGGCGCTACGGGTGCTCGACAACGGGGTCAATCGCGGGAAGGGCTACTCGGTCCGTCGCGGCATGCTGGCGGCGCGCGGATGCTATCTGCTGTTCTCGGACGCTGATCTCTCGACGCCCATCGCGGAAGTGGAGCGACTGGTGGCCGCGCTCGACGCCGGCGCGGACGTGGCGATCGGGTCACGCGCGCTCGTCGATTCCGACGTGCGGGTCCGGCAGGCCTGGTGGCGCCAGTCGATGGGCCGGGTGTTCAACTGGTTCGTTCGGCTCATCGCCGTACCGGACCTGCGAGACACGCAGTGCGGATTCAAATGTTTCCGGCGAGACGCGGCGCGGCGGATCTTCGCGCGGCAGCGGATCGCACGATTCTCGTTCGACGTCGAGTTGCTCTGGATCGCCCGCACGCTGGGCTATCGTGTGGCGGAATTGCCCGTGACCTGGATCAACCATCCGTCCAGCCGCGTCCACCCGCTGATCGACTCGTGTCGGATGCTCGTCGATCTGACGCGTCTGCGATACAACGACTGGCGTGGAGCCTATCGTGACGGGAACGAGACGCCGCGCTGACGCGGCGCTCACCTCGCGCCTGCTCTGCACGCTCGATGCGCTGCCACGGGGATGGGTGCGCCATGCCGTAGGCATCGGGGTACCGGTGGCGCTGGCCTGTTACGCGGCGGTCTTTCGCACCAACGGCATCAGCGACCACCTGTGGTTTCTGGGTGATCAGCAGCGCGACTGGCTGGCGGTGCAGGGTGCGTTCGCCGATTTGCCGCGCGTCGGGACGCCGGTGTCCACCGGCGGGGTCTCATTGGGACCGGTGTTCTACTGGGTGCTGTGGACGATCAGGCAGGTGCTGTCGCCGGTGTTCGGCAACCTGCCGCACGTCGGCGCGGTCGGGTTGGTGATGCTTCGATCGCTGAGCGACGGTCTGCTCGCTGCGGCGCTGCTGCAACGCGGCGTGCCGGTCGCCGCCGTGGGGGGCATCCTGCTCGTGCTGGTGTCGTCGCCGTTCGATGGCGCGCTGGCAGCGACGATCTGGAACCCGGGGCTCTCGGTCACCTTCGTCAATCTGACGGTGGTGCTGCTGCTCCGCTGGTCGGCGCGACCCTGGACCCTCTGGCGGGTCGGGACGCTGGCGGCGACTGCCTGGCTCGCCGTGCAGGCGCACACGCCGGCGGTGTTCGTGGCGGCGCCGGTGTTGCTCGCTCTGCTCTGGGTCGCCTCGCGGGACGCGCGTCTGCCGTGGCCCGCGGCACTGCGCGCGGGGCTGACCGTCGCCGCCGTGGTGCTGGTGTTGCAGCTCCCATTCCTGCTGTCTGACGTCGTGTCGTCGGCGGGGGATGGCGTCGGCGGCCGCATGGCTCGCGGTGTGGGGCGTCTCGTCTCGGACCCGTCGTCGATCATGGTGGGGAAGAGCAGCCGTTTCCTCGTTGAGGGGACGGCGCGGCTGTTCGTGACACCCGCACAACTGCCCGCGCTCGCACTGTGGATGCTGGCCGGGTTGGGCGCCACGGCGTTCGCCTGGCGCCGCGAGGTCGATCTGCTGGCGGTGTCGATACTGCCGGTGGCGTGCGTCTGGCTTGGCGTTGGACTGCTGGAGATAGAGACCGACACCTACTGGCTGTTGTCGTTGTCGGCGCCGCTGGGGCTGGCGCTGCTGGGCGGGCTGGCCTGGCGGCCCGCCCGACCGCGCGTGGCTGCAGTGCTGGTCTTCGGGCTGCTCGTGACCGCCGCCGCCGGGCAGCCCGGTCGCTGGCGTGAGTTCGACACGCTGTTCAAGGCGCCCCAATACGGGGCGATCGTGGAGACGCTTCGTGGGGTCGTTGCGGAAGATCTGGCCGTCGCGAGGGTGTCCGGTGCGGACGCCGCCGCGCGGGCCGTGAATCCGGCGCTCCTGTTCGAACTCGTCGGTGGCGTCCTCGAGACGGAGGGCAGCGCTCTCGAGATCAGCGCGACGGGCGAGGTGTTGTCTGGCGGACCCTGACCGAGCAGCCCGCGGTGAATGCCCCGCTGAATTCTGCGCTTCCCAGTTGCATTCGATCCCCGCTGAATTCTGCGGGGCCGCGTTGTTCCGGCTGACGAACAGGGCAACCACAAGGGTTGCCCCTACAGGTCTTGCGTACAACAGGGCAACCACAAGGGTTGCCCCTACGGGCCTTGCTCAGCGGGCGCAGCGCCGATCTCGGTGCAACGCGGGGTTTCACCACGGACTGCCAGGGACCGGGTGTCCGTGCGACGAGGGGATTCGCCAGGGGCTGTTACACGAACCGCACCAACTGCACGTTCAGTGAGCGGGTCGGGTGGCCGGCGCCCTTCCACTGGACCAGGATCGGACTCTGGTAGGTGCCCCAGCCGATCTCGCCGATCCCCTCCCCCTGCCGATCCAGCACCGGGAGACTGATTTTCCGCTTCATCCGCAGAAAGCGGGACACGGGCACCGCCAGCGCCCGGTTCACCACCCGCTCCACCACCGATCGGCGCACGCCGACCTGGTCCATGAGCTTGTTGAACACCTGGACCGCGTCGTACTGCGCGTAGTTCAGGGCCTTGGCAGGTATGGCCCGGGGGGCCTGGATCGCTTCCCGTCCGATCTGCGCCACGAAGCGAAGAGGATTCCGCAAAACCTCTCGAAGGTCATGGGTCATGAGCAGGGTCTCGTACTCGTTGACCGTCAGACCCGCGTTGGGTTCGTCCGCGGGCAGGGATACGTCGAAACGGCCGAACGACACCCGGTGCTCCCGCACCAGCGTCTCCAACTGGTCGATGAGGCCGAGCCGCGGGTCGCGCAGATTCTGGGCATCGATGGGGTGCGGCGACGCTGCCACGCGCATCTGCGTTCGGACGACATCCTCTTCGCCGCCATAGGCCAGCACCGTGGTGCGGCGGCGCCGGGCGCCGCCGGCGTGGACGCCGTCCAGTTCCACGAACCACACCGGCTCCGATCCCTGCAATTCGTAGGACGCGCAATTCCCCAACCCGCCTCCCATGAACGTGAGGTGGGAATCGGCGTTGCGGGGCTCGACGGCGCGCTGCTCGTCGGAGAGCTCGGACCGGAGGTGGAGCTCGTCGTGCGTGTAGCCGGCGTCAGGCGGAAAGAGCGCGTTGAAGACCTGGAGGTAGTCCTGAATATTGGCGCTGTCGTGGTCCAGCACCTTGGCGAGGCGCTGATCCAGATAGCCGGCCGTGGTGTGGTCAGAAATGTAGAACGCCTTGGGATACCGGGTGAACTCGGACCCGAACTTCTCGCGCAATTTCCCCCTGACATCAATCAGTTCGACACGGGATGCGGGCTTGATGCGAAGCGTCGCGTGGAACGGCGCTTCGCCGCTATGCGTATGCCGATTCACCAGGATCATTGGCAGCTATCCGGTTCCGTGCCGGAGAATCTCCGTCCGCAATGTAGGACCCTGAATTGCTCCTGTCAAATCCTGACCGGCACACCGTACGCCATCCGAGGCGGCATTCGATGCTGGCGCAGTCCGGCGGAGCACGCCCGGCCGCAACGCGTAGGTCTCGAACTCCGCTGGTGTGAAGTCCATCTCCTTGACGTCGTGCGAGTTGATACCGTCCCACGTGACGTTGGCGGCGCGCATGTAGGGCCGCATGTTGGGACCGACGGACCGTCTAGCAGCCCGTGGTAAAAGCCCCGCTGCATTCGATTGGCGCTGCATCCTGTCTGGCGGCGTTGCTCCTCGGTCACAAATGCCCCAATTTGCTCCCTCGTCGCGCCTTGCCAGCCAGGCGCCGCGCCAATCTCGGTGCAACGCGGGGTTCTACCACGGGCTGCCAGGAGAGCGCTGCCGGCCGAGACGAACCTCGGCAATCTCCGACAAACGAACCTTCGCCCAATGGCCGGTGGTCACGCCGCCATCCAGTTCTCCACCCGCAAGTCCGGTACGCGCCCGAATTCGCCGGCATTGTTCGTCACGAGGGTCGCGTCCAGGCTTCGAGCGTGCGCCGCAATCAGCAGATCGTTCGCGCCAATGGGTTGGCCGCGCTTCGCAAGCGCATGGCGAATCTCACCATAGTGTGTCCCGGCGTCCTGGTTGAACGGCAGGATGTCGAGGTCGAGTTGGAATGCTTCCAGCTCCCGCGCGTTCTGGACAACCCTGGCGGAATGCGTAACGCCGTAGCACAACTCCGCGTACGTGATCGAGGAAATGCAAATCTCGCCGGCGTTCGCTTCGAAGCGGTTCCGCAGCATCTCTTCGCGTTCGTTGATGAGATAGATGCAGATGTTCGTGTCCAGCATGAACATCAGCGAATCCGATCCCGTTCATCGATCGGCGGCTCACGTCGATCAGGCAGGGATCCGCGCGTAGGGGAGTCGAAGAACGCGCCCCAGTTCTTCCCGTGCGGACGCATCGTGAGGCAATCGCCTTCCTTGATCACTTCGACTTCGGACGTGTCGAATCGACACGGCGCCGGCAAACGAACCGCCTGACTGCGGCCGCTCCAGAACACCTTGGCGATCCCCCTGTACTCGACCGTCTTGGACATGACCGCCTCCTCTTCATGGAATATCTCACGATATATACCGCGGCCAGGCGCGTCAAGCAAACCGGCTCATGCCGCCAGCGCCGTGAGGTCGGTGTAGCGGAGCCGCGTCGCGTACGGCTGCGCGTACAAGCACTGGAGGGCGTCGATTTCGTCCTTGTGCTCCTCGATGAACTGCTCGAACGAGGTGACCAGCGCCTTCGCCTCGAGCGGCTGCGTATCGGCAAGCCGGGTGTCGGACAACCCGGCGCAGTCGACGATGACGAAGCGCGTCTTGGCGCTGGCGTCGGGCGTGACCGTGAGCCCGATGAGAAACGTGTCAAAATACTCCAGCACCTGCCGCCAGAACGTGCAGATTGAGCGGTGGCACTCGTCGATTACGATGACGTCGAAGTACTCCGGCGGGTAGGCGGCGTTGTAGACAACGGGGCGCGGCGTGACGGGCGGGTCGAGTGTGGCGGGGAGGCCAGTGGCATATTTGTCTGCTTGCAGCTCGACGCCGGTGAGCGGGTAGCCGGCCGGCTTCGCTTCCAGGACGCCTGCGGCCTGCCCATCGATGAACAGCAGGTAGTCGGCGAAGCCATGGCCTGCGGCCATTCCGGCCTCGCGCACAGCGACCTCCCGCCCGGCACCGAGGTTCATCGCGTCCCGGTCCTGCACAATCCAGCCCGACGCGTCGAGCGCCGCGTCGATTCGCTGGCGGGCGTCTGCTTCCGGCGTGAGCCCCACGGCCTGCTACTCTGTCGTCACGGCAGTGCCGCTGACCGAGACCATGAGCATGCTGCCGCCCTGGCCGACGACCTCGTAGTCGAGGTCGATGCCGACCACGGCGGTGCCGCCCTGGGCGCGTGCCGCGTCCTCCATCTCCCGAAGGGCGATCTCGCGGGCCGTGTGCAGCTCCTTTTCATAGGCGGCCGATCGTCCGCCCACGATGTCGCGGATGCCGGCCAGGAAGTCGCGGAAGATGTTGGCGCCGACGATGGCCTCGCCGGTTACGATGCCGCGATATTCGCGAATGGTCTTGCCTTCGATAGTTGGGGTCGTGGTCAGGATCATGCGTGATCTCCTCCAAGTGGGGCTGTCCATGGCGTCTCGGACCGCTGCCCTCGTGGCGGCGCGGTCCTCGCCGGTTCGCGCGGACAGGCGCTAGTAAGAATATCGGCCGAAGACCCGCGCGTCGACGTACGGCAGCCGGCCGTTTGCGGGGTCGGCCTTGACGGTCGCCGGCTGCGCCGAAAATACTCACGTGGCGGTCGCGCGTCCAACGTCGGGGCATCCTGCTTCCGCGCGCGCTGTTCCGCGGGGCCGCCGGCGTGGTCCCCCACATGACTCGACCGATCAGAATCATCGCCGCCATCCTGTGCACGGGCCTCGCGCTGCAGGCGCTGCTCTGGTCGCGTCAATGGGTGTACGGCGACCAGTACGGCTTGTTGACGCCGGCGCTCGAACTGCTCGACACCAACCGCCTGCCACCCTATGCCAAGCCCGGAAGCGGCGGCGGACAGATTCCGGGTTCGCTGTTGCCGCTGCTCGTCGGTCTCCCGTTACAGATGTGGGCCGACTATCGGGCGCCGGCGCTGCTCATCGGTCTGTTGCACGTTGCCGCCGCCGCCGTCTTGTCGATCTGCCTCGGGCGAGCGCTGGGGACGAGGTTCGCCGCGGCCTACCTCGCCGTGTACTGGCTGTCGCCCTGGCGCCTCTACCACTCCGGTTTTCTCTGGGAACCGGCGTACGTGTTCCTGCCGGCGGCGTTGCACCTGGTCAGCGCCTACCGGCTGCGTGTGCAGCGGCATCTGGGCTGGAGCCTGCTGCTCGCCGCCACGCTGACGCTGGCGGTGCAGCTTCACGGCTCGTTCTTCGTGCTTGTGCTTCTCACCGCCCTGCTCGCCGCGAGGCGGCTCATTCGCCTCGATGTCACGGGGAGCCTCCTCGGTCTGGCGGCCGGTGGGCTCACGCTCGCGCCCACCGTGCAGGCGCTGCTCGCCGGCACGCTGCCGCGTATCGTGCCACAGGAAACGGAGGACTTCTCGCGGATCCTCGTCGGTCTGCTGAATCTGCTGAAGAGCATTGCGTACTGGTTGCGTCTCGGCTCGCTGGATATCGGACGTCGGTTGCGGCAGACCAGCTTCGGTGCGGCGGACGGCGCCGATCCGGGAGTCTGGACACTGCTCGTCTCCGGCCTGACGACGGTCGTCATCAGCGTGAGCATCGTCTCGATTCTCCTCGCGCTGCTGGCCTCCTGGCGTTACTTCCGGCGCCAGCCGTCCGGCGGCGCGGCGGACGCCGTGGACCAGGAATCGCCGGCAAGCTGGTTCCGCGCCTACGCCTGGTGGTGTCTGGTTGCGATGTGCGCCGCCGCCGCGGTGTCTCCGGTACCCGTTCAGGGCTGGCACATCGTGATCGCGTTCCATGCGGCGTGTCTGCCGGTGGCGTCCTGGCTGCACACGGCGTTCCGGGGCTCGTCGTCTCTGCCGCGGACGACGGCGGCGGCGTTCGTCTTTCTGGAGGTCGTCATCGTGCTCCTGCTGGCCTTCGGGCACCCGATGTACCGTCCGCTCTCGGGTGACGAGCTGATCCGGCAGGATCTGCCCGACGGCATCCGGCGGCTCATCCCCGACCAGTCCCGCCATCCGCCTGACCGGCCTGACGCCGCCCGTCGCGCCATGGTTCAAGTCCCCTGTCATATCTTCGAAGCAGCCAGTCCCTTGAATCGAATCTGCCAAGTTCAAGTCCCCTGTCATATCTTCGAAGCAGCCAGTCCCTTGAATCGAATCTGCCAAGTTCAAGTCCCCTGTCATATCTTCGAAGCAGCCAGTCCCTTGAATCGAATCTGCCATGGTTCAATTCCCCTGTCATATCTTCGAAGCAACCAGTCCCTTGAATCGAATCTGCCATGGTTCAAGTCCCCTGTCATATCTTCGAAGCAGCCAGTCCCTTGAATCGAATCTGCCATGGTTCAATTCCCCTGTCATATCTTCGAATCAACCGATTCATTGCGTGATGGCGATCAAGGCAGTCGAGACGACTGCCGCGCCACCCTGGCCCGATCGCGAGTCCACGACATGTGGCAATGGACCAGCATGCCGACGTTGCACGTTCCGCCTTCAATGCTGAAGATGCACTGAGACTGACCATGCTGAACCTCGTCGGAACCATCCGACCGATGCGCGGGCACAGCGGTTTGGCAGCCGTGGTGCTGTTGGCGGCGTTGCATCACCTTGGCGCGCCGGCGCTGGCGGCCCAGGCCGGCACGACGACCGGCATCATCCGCGGAACGGTCCGCGATCCGATCGGCGCGCCGCTCGCGGGCGCGGTCGTCGTCATCGAGCACCGCGAGACCGACCTGCTGACCACGGTCGAGACGAATGCATCCGGGACGTTCGTGCGGGCGCTCCTGCCGCCGGGCACGTACGACCTGACGGTGGCGGCGGCCACCGCCGGGTTCGGGGTCGAGCGCATCGAAGGCTCGATCCTGCGCGTCGGCGAGATGCTCGATCTGGCGGTCGGGCTGCGGGTCGTGGCGGCCGAAACGGTCACCGTTTCCAGCGATCTGCCGGCGCCGCTCGACACTGCCGACGTCACGAGTTCGCAGCGCGTCCGGGAGGAGGTGGTCGACGGGCTCCCGAGCAACGGCCGCAACTACCTGAATCTGACGTTGTTGACTCCGGGGGCGTCGATCTCACAGGGACCGGACGGCGACACGCTGAACATCAGCGGCCAGCGCGGCATCTTCAACAACGTCATCGTCGACGGGGCCGACTTCAACAACCCGTTCTTCGGGGAGCAGCGCGGCGGACAGCGTCCCGCCTTCACGTTCAATCAGGACGCCATCGAAGAGCTGGTGGTGGTGAACCAGGGCGCCACCGCCGAGTTCGGCCGATCGGCGGGCGGGTTCGTCAACGTGATCACAAAGTCGGGAACCAACGATTTCGCCGGGTCGGCCCACTATTTCGGACAGTGGGACGAAGTGGCCGCCCCGTTCCCGGCGGTGCGCGGAGGCGGGAAGCCCGACTTCCACCGGAACCAGGCCGGCGCGACCCTTGGCGGCCCCCTCGTGCGCGATCGCGTGTTCTTCTTCCTGGCCTACGACCAGCAGGCCGCCGCCGAGACCAAGCAGGCGACCCGCCACGTACGGAACCCGGGGAACCTGCAGCGACTCGAACGCTTTCTGCACGCGCGCTGGCCGGGACTCTTCGACCACGAGTTCGGTCCGATCCGCCGCACGAACGACGCACGCTCCTTCCTCGCCAAGCTGGACCTGAACCTCGACGGCCGGCACCAGGCCTCGGTCAAGTACAACTACACGTGGTCCGAGCAGGTGAACGGCACGTTCGACGTCGATGCCTGGGGTGCGTCGGCCAACGGGGTCGAAGGGGACCGCTCGCACGCCTTCAACGGCAGCCTGCGCTCACTGCTCACCAACACGCTCTCCAACGAGTTCCGCATCCAGTGGGCGCGCGAACATCGACCCCGCTGGTATGAGGGGCCGCTGCTGCCCGGGGCCCGCCTTCCGGGTCCACCGCAGTTCGCCGATCTGGGGGGACGGCCGTTTCCCGACATCGCCATGGACGTCGACGACGGCTTCCGTATCGGGTTGCCGTTCTTTCTCCCGGTCGATCCGTCCTTCGACACGCGGCTGCAGGTGGTCGACAACCTGTCGTTCGCCACGGGCAGCCATCTCGTCAAGACCGGGCTGGAGTACAACCGGACCGTTGCCGAGCAGCAGTTCCTCGGGTTGGCGAACAGCCGCTATATCTTCGATTCGGTCGACGGCTTCATCGGTTTCGTCACGCACGGCAACCGCTATGTCACCTGTTCGGACGGCTCCGGCAGTGCGCTCGGGGTCTGTCCAACCGGCGCGCAGGTCACCGGACCGGTGCTCTTGTATCTGCAGGCGGCGACCGTGCCCGGCGTGCCCGCCGATCAGCTCGGGCGCCAGCAACTTCAGACCCACGAGCTGGGAGCGTTCGTGCAGGACACCTGGCATGCGCACGATCGGCTGACGCTGGACCTCGGCCTGCGCTGGGAGGGGACCTGGCACCCGGAGGTTTTCGTCGATCCGGCCGACACGTTCTTCGCGCCGTATCTGGACGATGTCCGTTTCCCCTCCGATGGCGGGATTCCGGACGACCTCGATAATCTGCAGCCGCGCGCCGGGCTGGCCTGGGAGCTCTCCGGCGACGGCCGCACCGTGCTGCGCGCCAACGCCGGGTCGTACGTGGCGCGCATCCCGATGCTCGTCTTCGCACCGCAACGGACGACCAACGGCGCGTTCCAGCAGAACATCTTCCGCAGCAGCGCCGCCACGGAGCTCGGTCCCGTCCCGGCCGTCGACCGCCAGATCGACGCCTCGACCACGGAACCCTTCCTGCCGGACATTCAGGTCGCCGACCGCGATCTCGAGCTGCCGCGCACCTGGTCGTTCAGCGCCGTCGTCGACCGGGATCTCGGCGGCGGCGTCGCGGCGACCGCCACGTACCTCCACGCGCGCACCGACGACCTCTTCCGGTTCGTCAACCGCAACGCCCCTGCCCTCGGCTCGCCGTTCGGCATCGGGTCGCATCCGTCCGGCGGCGGCCTCAACGCGCTGACCGTCGCCGAGAGCAGCGCACGCTCGCGGTACCATGCCGTCACGATCGGGCTGCGCGGCAGGCGTGCGGTCGGCGGTCGGCCGCTCACCTTCGAGACGCACTACACCCTGGCCTTCGATCGGTCCGACGACGACAACGAGCGTGACCCCTTCACCTTCCGGTATGCCGATGCCGGCAACCTCGCCCCGGAGTACGGCTGGTCGGATCGCGACCGCCGCCAGCAGGTGAACGGGTATGTGCTGGTCGGTCTGCCGGGAGCGGTGCACTTGAACAACGTCGTCCGTTACCAGTCGGCGTCGCCGGTGTCGGAGCAATGTGCGACCCGGGGCGCGCGGGCCGCCCAGCCGTCGGACCGGATCTGCGCGGATGGATCGATCCTCGCGCGCAACACGCTGCGGCGCGAGAACCAGTTCTTCACCTGGGACCTGCGGGTGTCGCGCCGTTTTACGCTCGGCGCCGGCGCGGTCATCGAGCCGATGCTGGAGATCTTCAACCTGACCAACGCCGACAACTTCGTCGACACCGCCGTCGGCTCGCTCCTCTTCAACTTCGACGGAACGCTCCGCAGCGGCCTCGGCGACACCCGCCGGGCGCAGGTGGGGCTGAGCGTGCGGTTCTGACGGCAGCCTGCCGGCGCACCATCATCTGGAGGGGTTTCCGAGCGCGCCGGCCGCGTCGTTCAGCCGCGCCTCGAGGTTGTCCACGCGCCGTTCCAGGTCCGCCGTCCCTGCATCGCCGGCGGCCCGGTCCTGCACCGCTGGCGGCGCCGCCCGACCGCGGACGAAACGGACATAGCCGAGCGCCAGCGTGATGCCGAACGCCACGGTCATCACCACGAAGCGGACGATCGAGGTGTCGGTTGCGATGATCCAGCCGATGCCATAGACCATCGTGAACAGCCCGCCCAACAGGACTCCGTTTCCCAGGACCGGCAACTGATCCGCCCGCACGAGCGACACCGCCATCACCAGCGTCGCGAAGATGATCAAGATGATGCTCGTGCTGCGGCCCCACCCCTGCTGGGCCTCTCGCACGGCATCCCTAAGCTCGTTTCGCTGGACGTTCAGCTCCTCGATCCGGGCGCGGTCGGCAGCGGTCAACTGCTCGGGTGGCCGCGAATCCCTGACCGTCACCTCCTCGCGGTCCAGAATCTGGATCTGCCGGAGCATCGGCTCCTGGGGCGGCGGATGGAACGTATACACACCGACGCCTGCGAACGCGGTGACCATCAGTCCGAGGAAGAACGCGAAAATCGTCTGCAGCGCGCCGCTGCGTCCCTTGTCGGCCATGTCGTCACGCTCCTCTTCGCACACAGGCGCCACACGGGCACCTGCCCGCGCCGCTATCTGTGTTCGTCGTCACCTTCACGATCATGCTCGCCCCGTTCTTCGCCGCCGCCGTGTTCCTCGCCGTGTTCTTCATCTCCGGCGTGTTCGCCGCTGCCCACTTCGGGATGGGCGGTCCAGCCGTCGAAGTCCGTGCTGGCCGCCATGAGCTCGACTTCACGTCCTTCGCCGGGGGCCAGGTCGGCCGGCGTGGTCGGTCCGAGCTCCCGTCCGTTCGACAAGTGCACTTCGACCCGCACCTGCCTCAAGGTGTCGTTCGTGGTGTTCTCCACGCGACCTTTGAAGGAATTGCTTTGGGCGTCATAGGTCAGCGTCAGCCGGGCGCCGTTGCGGACCGTGTCGTAGGATTCGGTCAGAGGAAGTTCGGTACCGGACTCCTCGCCGGACTCTTCGACTTCCGCTGCGCGAGGTTCTTCGATTGCCTCCGGCCCTGACTCATCGGCGACCTCGCTGCCTGCACACCCGCCGATAACGGAAACCGCCGCGATGACAATGACGGTACGCATGCCGTGAACGCGCTTCATGGATGTCTCCCTGTACAGTCTGCGGTCGAGGTCATCGGTGTCGCGCCGGATCCGGTGCGACTCGGGTTCGCCATTCCGCTGCCGGTATGCTCGTGCATCGGTATGCCCGCGCGGATGGGGAAGGACGTGACCAGCACACGCACGACCTCATCGTCGCACACGTGAGCGTGGGCCGGCAATCAACCGACCAGGGGCTGCCAGGAACATGACGCGGCCGCGACGGTCGGCGGGATAGGATTGTGCTCGACCGTGCTGCTCCGCAACGACGTGCTCGGCCGGATCAGAAGCGGCGAGATCTCTCTGGTCTTTCGCCGCTGGCGGAAGCCCACGGTTCGGACGGGGGGTACGTTGCGCACCGCCATCGGCGTGCTCGACATACGGGATGTCCGCGAGATTCGGGACTCGGACATTACGCGGGCGGATCTGGTCGCGGCCGGATTCGCGACGACCGCCGAACTGCTGGCCGCGCTGGGTACCCGCGACGGGCAGATCTTTCGCATCGCGGTCGAGTATGCCGGAGCGGATCCCCGTATCGCCCTGCGCCAGCAGGACGATCTGTCGGCCGGACAGGTCGAATCGATCGTCGCACGGCTCCACCGACTGGATGCCCGATCAACCACGGGCCCCTGGACGGGGCGGATCCTGGCGGGAATCGAGCGGCACCCCCACGTCGCGGCCCGCACGCTGGCCGAGCGGCTGGGATGCGACAGGGACTGGTTGAAGCCGCAGGTGCGGAAACTGAAGAACCTCGGCCTGACCGTCAGCCACCACCCGGGATACGCGCTTTCTGCCCGTGGCCGGGTCGTGCTGGATCACCTGCGCGCGACGGCCGTCCACTCGGGACCCGGGTGAGCGCCGTGCCCTATTGTCCCGTCCCCTGCCGCAGCCACTGCGCCAGCGCCTTGCCGGGATCGGCGATCTCCTCGATCGAGCCGTACCAGTACGCCTCCCAGCCAGCCTCCGGCAGACCGGTGAACAGCATCAGGTTGAGCGGGTAGACCTCGCTGTCCGTGCAGCGGCGGAAATCGTCTCTGAACAGGAACGTCGGCTTGCCCCAGGCGATCGCCAGACCGAGCTCGACCATGACCCCTTCATCCGGCGGGCAGCCGTTGACCACCGCGAACAACCCGTCTGCCTCGTGCACGTCCCGCAGATCGGCGCGGCCGACCCGGTAGGCCCAGCCAGCGGCGGCCATGTCGATCTGGTTGTTGCGGGCGAACGGTTCCCACACCTCGGCGCCGGCTGTCGTGAGGGCGTCGACGAGCGCGGGCAGCAGCCCCGTGCGCTGCTGGGTGGAGAATCCGTAGGCATTCGCGAGATACAGAGTCTTCCGCACGATCGCGCAGTGTACCAGCCGTCCGCTCCGCGTCGCAATCGAACAGGCGTTTCCATATGATGAGAAATGTCGACTCGGTGACCGGTCAGGTGGACAGGAGATCTTGAAGTGTCAGGAATCGACTGGAACGCTCTCGAAGCGACCGCGCAGAACGCGCTCGCGAACGCCTATGCTCCCTACAGCCGGTTTCATGTGGGCGCCGCTGTGTTCACCGGCGACGGACACATCTATTCCGGCTGCAACGTGGAAAACGCTTCGTACGGAGGAACGGTCTGCGCCGAGAGGGTCGCCGTCTGGAAGGCGGTCAGCGAGGGTCACCGCCGCATAGCAGCCGTGTTGGTGACAACGCGGCAGGGTGCACTCGTTCCACCGTGTGGAATCTGTCGACAGGTCATCAACGAGTTCGCCGCGAGTGATTGCCCGGTGGTCATGTCGAGTGCAGCGGGGGAGTCGAAAGAGACGACGTTGGGAGCACTCCTGCCGGAGAGTTTTGGCCCGCAACATCTGAGTCTGGATGCCCGGTAGACACGCAGGCACTCTCCTCGTCCGGCGTCACGTGAGCCGGGCCATGCACAGCAGATCGTCGACACGTCCGTCGAGGATGCGCGCTCGGTGTTTGACTCCCTCACGCACGAAGCCGGCATGCTCGAACAGGCGAATCGCTCGTGTGTTCGACAAGAAGACGTCGAGCTCGACCCGCGTCAAACCCGCCGCGGCCGCCGACTCCAGGGTGCGCGCCAGCAGCGTTGTGCCCACGCCCCGCTCGCGCCACTCCTGCAGCAGGCCGATGCCGAGCACGCCGCCATGTCGAAACCCCTCGAATTGATGGCGCCGCACGTCGCACCACCCGACCACGCGCCCCGCTGACAGCGCGACGAACTGGATGCCGCCGTCGCGTACGAGCGATGCGCTGAAGGTCCGGATTGCGTCGACGCTGAAGCCGCGCGCGGCAGCGAGAAAGCGCCGCTCCCGGGCGACCATTTCAATCGCCGCCTGGAGCCCCTCGATGTGGTGGTCGGCGATTGACTCGATGCTGAACGGGCTGGTCACGTCTACGTTCCTCCGGGCGAGTTGGTACGAACTGGGCGCCTGCACTCCAAGGATACATCCGGCGGCCGACCGGCACTGAGACGGTGGGAACCCGGGCCGAGCACGACCCTCGGTGTCGAATCCGCGCTGGATGACGACTCAGGTAGCGTCCGCGGTGGCGTCGGATATGCTCCGCTATCCCAACGGAACCCGTGCGGCCTACCGCACCGCTCGCGAGTACCAGCCGCTCCAGACCGCTTTCCAGCGGCGGAACAAGACAATGAAGAGGGGGTTGGTCCAGATGAGGATTCTCCACACGGGCCAGTTGTCGTAGCGCCGGCAGGAAGGTCGCACGCGCGGATGCTCTATGGTCCGGACCGTGCGATGCGTTGCCTTGGCCAGCCTCTTGAGGCCCCAGCAGAAGTCGACGTCCTCGCCGATCCACACGTTCTCGTCGTAACCTCCGACCTGTTCGAAGACGCCCTTGCGACAGAACTGCGCGGCGCCCTGGACCATCCCCATGCGGTGGCCGAGGAACCGCCAGATGCGCAGGTAGAGCCTGACGGCGCGGCGCTGCGGCCGGTAGTCGACGTCCACGCCGCCGCCGATGCAATTTGGATCGCTCATCGTCGCGTGGATCGTGGCGAGGAGTGTGGGCGGCACGACTACGTCCGCATCGAGGAAGAAAAGCAAATCGCCCGCGGCATGGCGCGCCCCGGTGTTTCGGGCTCGCGCAATGCTCTGCGCCGGCTCGTGAATCACCGTCGCGCCCGTACTCCGGGCGACGGCGGCGGTTTCGTCCTCGCTGTTGTTGTCGACGACGATCGTGTCGATGTCGACGTTGGCCTGAGCGCGCAACTCTTCCGCGGCGGTCCGGACCGAGTCCAGGGTCCGCAAGAGGTAGGCCTCTTCGTTGAACGCGGGGACGATGATCGTGAGCTTCACTCAGACTCTCGGAACGCCGCCAGCGGGTCGATTCTCGTCGCGCGCCAGGCCGCAAGCAAGCTCGCGGCTGCGCACACCGCCACCAGCAGCGCAGTGAGTCCCGCCAGCGTCCCTGCCGCTCGCGGCGCTACTCCAAAGAGAAGCGGGCGGATCATCTCGCTGATGGGGAGCGCCGCGCCGAGCCCGATGGCCAACCCGAGGCCCAGGCCAAGCGTGAGCGTAGCCGTGAGAGCGAAGCCGGGTCGTCTGGACAGGCCGCGTACCGCGTACCGCAGGTCCTGTCGAAGCTCGTCGGCGAGCCGCAAACGCGGCCTCCGGGTCCATGTCGTCAGGAACGAGCGCAGGCGCGTGAACATCACGTGGAATCTCGCCGGAGCGCTACTTGTGCCGCAGCGCGGTCATCGGGTGGACGCGGGACGCCCGGTGCGCCGGGACGAACCCGGCGGCCAGCGCCACGGCCGCCAATGAGACCGCCGCCGCGGCGATGACGGCGGGTTGCAGACTGTCGATCTCGTAGAGCAGCGACTGTGCGAGCTGTCCGAGTCCCAGCGCTCCGACGAGCCCGACCACGCCACCCGCCAGCGTCAACCGCCCAACCTGGCCGAGCACCATCGCCCGCAGGCGCGCCGGGTCCGCCCCCAGCGCCATCCGCAACCCGAACTCGCGCGTGCGCTGCGTCACCGTGTAGGCCAGCACGCCGTAGAGCCCCACCGCCGCGAGCAGCGTCGCGAGCCCGGCAAAGGCGGCGGACAGCACGGTGATGGCGCGGTCCTCGAACGCGCTCTCCTGCACCTGCCGGGTCAGCGTCTTCAGCATGATCACGGACAGGTTGGAGTCGAGGCCGGCCACCAGCGTGGGGATCGTGCGCAGCATGCCGTCCGGCGGCAGCGTGCTGCGAGCATAGAACGCGAGCGACCCGACCGTGTCCTCCTGTCGATACGGAACGTAGAGAAGTGGTGGAGCCGGGGTCTTGACGTTGCTGTAGCGGGTGTCTGCGACGAGCCCGACGATCTCGGTATCCATCGCGACGTCGCGCCCGCCGCGTCCCAGGCGTCGCCCGACCGCGTCGAGTCCGAGATTGAACTTGTGCGCGAACGCTTCATTGACGATCGCGACCGGCGGCGCCGCGCGCATGTCCGACTCGGTGAACGTACGGCCGGCCAGCACCGGGATTCCGAGGGTCCCGAAGTAGTCGGTGCCGATCTGATTGAACCGCGTGCTGCGATCCGCATCCGGTCCGGCCTCGAATCCTTCCACCATGACCCGGGTACCCCAACTGTCTCCGGCGAATACCGGGATTGACGCTGCCGTCACCGCCGTCACGGCAGGCAGCGCCGCCAACTCCGCTTCGACCCGCTCGTAGAGCGCACGTGTCTCCGCGTCCCCATACCCGCTGAGCGCAGGCGACAGACGAAACGTCACGACGTCGTCCGTGCGGATGCCCAGGTCGATGCGGCTCACGTTGCGCAGGCTCTGGATGAAGAGCCCGCCCTCCACCAGCAGCATCATCGCCAGGGCGAACTGCGCGACGACCAGCCCCTGGCGGAAGCGAGCGGCCGTGCGGGCGCCCCCCGGCTGGCCGGCGTCGTCCTTGAGCGCGGAGATCAGTTCCGCGCGTGTGCCATGGAGCGCCGGGACGATGCCGAATAGCACGCCGGTCACGAGCGAGACCGCGCCGGTGAACGGGAGCGCATACGGGTCGAGTGCCAATTGGAGGACCCCCGCGACTTCGAGTGGCAGGAGCGCGCCGATGAAGCGCAGCGTCCACTGCGCCACGACCAGCCCGGCCGCGCCGGCGAAAACCGCCAGCAGGCACGATTCGGTCAGCAGTTGCGTGACAAGGTGCCGTCGCGACGCGCCGAGCGAGAGTCTCACCGCCATCTCGGATGCGCGCGCGGCCGAACGCGCCAGCAGCAGGTTCGCGATGTTGGCGCATGCGATCAGGAGCACGACGGCGGTGACACCGAGGAGAAGAAGCAGGGGAGCGCCGACGCCGTCGTGCATCCGGCTCTGCCCCCGCCGTCCATCCCTGATCGGCAGCGTCCTGGCGACGAATTGCGCCCTGGTCTGGGCGCTCATGTCGGTCTGGAGCGGCGCCTCCACCTCGCTGAGGATGCTGCCGTACAGCGGCGCGAGCGCCGCACGCGCCTGCTCCAGCGACACCTCCGGCATCAGCCGCGCGAAGAGGTAGAGCCAGTAGTTCCGGCGGTCGGCGAAGCGGCCCTCGCCGGTGCCGGCGGGGAGCCGGGCGTGCATGGTGAGCGGTACGAAAACCATGGCCGGCGTGTTGATCGTCGTGCCGCGGAATCCGGCCGGCGCCACGCCGACGATGGTCAATGGCTGCCCGTTGACGACGAGGGTGTCGCCGATCACGTCGGGTGACGCACCGAGGTCCGACTGCCAGAACGCGTGGCTGAGAACGACGACCGGATGCCCGCCGATCGGCTGGTCGACCTCCGGTCCCAATAAACGTCCCATCGCCGGAACGAGGCCCAGTGTCGGGAAGTACGACCCGGAGACCTGCATCCCCCGGACGTTGACCGTCTGCCCCTGGTTTGTCACGTGGGCGGCGAAACCGCGGTGTGCGGCGAGATCGGTGAAGACCGTCTGCTCGCGCTGGAGGTCACGGAACATCGGGTAGCTGAAGACCTCGTCGCACCCGCCCGCGCTGTTGCAGCTATCCGAGCCGGGCTTGGGTCCCGGGGCTTCGAGGTTGACCAGCCGTTCCGGCTCGACGACCGGCAACGGACGCAGCAGGAGCTGGCTGTAGAGCGAGAAGATCGCCGCGTTGGCCCCGATGCCGAGGGCGAGCGACAGTACCGCCACGCTCGTGACGACCGGGGTCTTGGCGAGCATGCGCAGCGCGAATCTGAGGTTGGCCATCATCTGGTCCAGTACGTCAGCGAGGGGTGAGTCACGGGCCTTCCGTCAGTCGCCCTTCGCGCGCTCGACGTGGCTGACGTGCACTCGGTGCTACGTCCAGCCACTGTTGGCGTGCGCCATCAGTTTGCCTGGTCGGGGCCGAGTGGGCAACCTCGTGCACGATCAAAGCCAGACCTGCACGGGGAAGTGATCCACGTCCTCATACGTCGAGCGCGAAACGAAGCGCGTCGGCGACCTGCTTCATGCGATCGGCGTGCAACGTTGCGATGAGCGCGCCGACCTGCGCGCGGGACACCGTCTGCACATGGTCGAGGTTGACGGCGCAGGTCCGGGGCATGCCGTCGCCGTGCGTCAGGAGAACTTCGGTGGGGATGTCGCGGATCGTGCTCGTCACCGGTGCGATGGTGACCTCGGACAGGAACTCGAGTGCGGCGGCGCGGGTCAGTACGACGACGGGGCGCTGCTTGTCCGGCCGGCCGAACCGGTACCAGCGCACGTCGCCCCGCTGGATCACTCGGGCCACGCCTGCTCCTGCTCCCAACCGCTGAACTCGCCGCGCCGGACTGGACGGCGTTCATAGCCGCGGCGATGTCGCAGTTCGAGCGCTTCGACCCGCAATCGCTCCAAAGCGTCGGTCAGTGCCTTGCGCGTGAAGGCCGACCTCGTCGTTCCGAGCCGTCTCGCGGCGCCGTCCACCGATTCGACCAGCGCCTGATCCAGTGTCATCTGAACCGTTCTCATGGGACTCATGTTCGTAATTGTAGCTATATCAGAAACTATTCCAATAGATATGATTATAGCTATTCCCGCTGAGCCTGGACCGGTCCGTGCGGCGGCTGAACGTCGTTCGGCACGACCGCGAGTGCGTGAACGCCGCGTCACGGCTCGCCGGAAGGCTACCTGTGCCGGAGCGCGGTCATCGGGTCGATGCGGGAGGCGCGATGCGCCGGGACGAACCCGGCGGCGAGGGCGACGGCCGTCATTACCGCCGCGGCGGCGGCGATGACGGCCAGCGGCAGGCCGTCAACCTCATAGAGGATTGCCTGCGCCAGACGTCCGAGTCCCAGCGCGCCGACGAGACCCAGCGCGCCACCCGCGGCCGTCATCCGCCCCACCTGGCCGAGCACCATCGCCCGCAGGCGCGCCGGGTCCGCCCCCAGCGCCATCCGCAGGCCGAGCTCGCGCGTTCGCTGAGCCACCGTGTAGGCCAGCACGCCGTAGAGACCCACCGCCGCCAGCAGCGTCGCGAGCCCGGCGAAGGCGGCGGCCAGCACCGTGATCGCGCGGTCTTCGAACGCGCTGTCGCGCACCTGCTGCTGCAGGGTCTTGAGGCCAGTCACCGGCAGGTTCGGATCGAGCTTGGCCACCAGCGCGGGGATCGTGCGCAGCATGCCGTCCGTCGGAAGGGTGTTCCGGGCATAGAATGCAAGCGACCCGACCGAGTCTTCCTGCCGATACGGGACATACAGGAGTGGCGGGGTGGGGTCCTTGACGTTGCTGTACCGAGTGTCCGCGACGAGCCCGACGATCTCGGTATCCAGCGCGACGTCGAGCCCTCCGCGTCCCAGGCGTCGGCCAACCGCGTCGCGTCCGAGATTGAACTTGCGCGCGAACGCTTCGTTGACGATCGCGACCGGCGGCGTCGTGCGCACGTCCGATTCGGTGAACGTGCGGCCAGCCAGCACCGGGATCCCGAGGGTCCGGAAGTAGTCGATGCCGATTTGATTCAACCGCGTGCTGCGCTCCGTATCGGGTCCGGCCTCGACTCCTTCCACCATGACATACGTACCGCGACTGCTGTTGGCGAATACCGCGATTGAAGCCGCCGTCACCCCCGTCACGCCTGGTTGCGCTGCCAGCGCCGCTTCGACCCGCTCGTAGAGCGCACGTGTCTGAGTGTCTCCATAGCCGTTGAGCGCGGGCGACAGACCAAAGGACACGACATCGTTCGTCCGTATGCCCAAGTCGACGCGGCTCAGGTTGCGCAGGCTCTGGATGAAGAGCCCGCCCTCCACGAGCAGCGTCATCGCCAAGGCGACCTGCGCCACGATCAGTCCGTGCCGGAAGCGATCGGCCGTGTGGGCGCCCCCCGGCTGGCCGGCGTCGTCCTTGAGCGCGGAGACCAATTCCGCCCGCGTGCCGTGGAGCGCCGGGAAGATGCCGAAGAGCATGCCCGTGACGAGCGAGACCGCGCCGGTGAACGGGATCACATACGGGTCGAGTGTCAGTTGGAGGACCCCCGCGACTTCGAGTGGCAGGAGCGCGCCGATGAAGCGCAGCGTCCACTGCGCCACGATCAGGCCGGCCACGCCACCGAGGACCGCCAGCAGGCACGACTCGGTCAGCAGTTGCATGACAAGGTGCCGCCGCGACGCGCCGAGCGAGAGCCGCACCGCCATCTCGGATGCGCGCGCGACCGATCGCGCCAGCAGCAGGTTCGCGATGTTGGCGCACGCGATCAGGAGGACGACGGCCGTGACGCCGAGGAGGAGGAGCACGGGCACACCGGCGGTGTCCTGCATCTGGCTCTGCCCCCGCCGTCCGTCCCTGAGCGGTAGTGGCTTGGCGACGAATTGCGCCCTGGTCTGGCCGCTCATGTCGGTCTGGAGCGGCGCCTCCACCTCGGTGAGGATGCTGCGGTACAGCGGCTCGATCGCCGCGTGCGCCTGGTCCAGAGACACCTCCGGGTTCAGGCGGGCGAAGAGGTAGAGCCAGTAGGTCCGGCGGTATTCGAAGCGGCCCTCGCCGGCTTCGGCGAAGAGCCTGCTCGCCATCGTGATCGGCACGAAGATCTTGGGCAGCATTTGGACCGTCGTGCCACGGAATCCGGCCGGCGCCACGCCGACGATGGTCAGTGGCTGGCCATTGACGATCAACGCGTCGCCGAGCACCTCGCGCGTCCCACCCAGATCGGACTGCCAGAACTCATGGCTCAGTATGACGACCGGATGCCCGCCGATCGGCTGGTCCACTTCCGGACCGAACAATCGTCCGACCGTCGGTTCGAGACCCAGCGTCGGAAAGTACGACCCGGAGACTTGCATCCCCTGGATATTGACGGTTTGCCCCTGGTACGCCACGTTGGCGCCGAATCCAAGGTGTGCGGCGATGTCAGTGAAGACCGTCTGCTCTCGCTGGAGGTCACGGAACATCGGGTAGCTGAAGACCTCGTCGCAACCGCCCGCCCCGTTGCAGCTCACCGAGCCGCGCTTGGGTCCCGGGGCTTCGAGGTTGACCAGCCGTTCCGGCTCGAAGACCGGCAGCGGACGCAGCAGGAGCTGGCTGTAGAGGGAGAAGATCGCCGCGTTGGCCCCGATGCCCAGGGCGAGCGAGACAACCGCCACGCTCGTGACGAGCGGGGTCTTGGCGAGCATGCGCAACGCCAGTCTGATGTTCGTCATGATCTGTCCCAGGTCATCGGCAAGCCGCAGGCCGCGCGATTGCCGGCATGCATCCTTGACGCCCTCGATGCTGCCGAACTGGATGCGCGCGCGGCGCGTGGCGTCGCGCCTGGGAACCCCCGAGCGAATCAGGTCCGCCGTGTACGCGTCGAGATGAAATCGCACCTCCTCAGTGAGCGCGTCCTCGAAACGCTCCCGCCGGAACAGCGTGCCGAGAAACGAGCGCAGCCTCGAGAACACGTCATGCCTCCTCGGGGGTCGTGGCGAGAGCGGCCGCCATGGCCGCGGCGAGACGTTCCCAGCCGGCCGCTTCCTCCTGAAACCGCTGCCGCCCGGCGCGGGTCAGCCTGTAGAACTTGGCCCGCCGCCGGTTCTCGCTCTGGCCCCATTCCGACGCGATGAGCCCCTGGTGCTCGAGTCGGTTGAGCGCCGGATAGAGCGAACCCTGCGGCACGTCGAGAGCCTCTCCGGTGATCTGCCGGATCCGGAGCAACACGCCGTAGCCATGCAGGCGCTCGAGCGAGACGGCCTTCAGAATCAGCAGGTCGAGCGTACCGGGCAGCAGACCGCCGGATGTGGATGGCATGCAGTCTCCTAGTTAAGCTAGGAGTCTAGCAGGTCATTCCTAGACGTGCAAGGGGAGGATCTGAACCATCGACGGGCTGCTAGTGCTGCGCCACGACTAAAGATTAGGGCACGCGGAACCGATAGAGTTCCCGTGCAGAAAAAGTATATCGTCCGACTCACCGACCAGGAACGCGAGGTCTGTCAACAGACAGTCCGGAAGCTCAACGGCAGCAACGAGAAGGTGCGCCGTGCTCAGATCCTCTTGAAGGCCGATGCGGACGGACCGGCGTGGACCGACCAGCAGATCGCCGACGCCTTGTCGTGCCGCACCAAGACCGTTGAAAACATTCGCCAACGATGCGTACTGGAAGGATTCGAGCGGGCGCTGGAACGCAAACGACGGCCGTCGCCCCCGGTCCCCAAGCTGCTCGACGGCGAACAGGAAGCGCAGGTCATCGCCCTGCGTCTGGGGCCGCCCCCGAAGGGCTATGCCAACTGGTCGTTGCGGCTACTGGCGCGCCGGGTCGTCGAGCTGGAGGTCGTCGAGTCGGTCAGCCACGAGACCATCCGGCGCACGCTAAAAAAAACGGGATGACCCGGCGGAAAATCGAGTACTGGGTGATCCCGCCGGAGGCCGACGCCGAGTTCGTGGCGCACATGGAGCAGGTCTTGGACACCTATGCGCAACCGTACGACCCGGCTTGCCCGGTCGTGTGCATGGATGAGCAGCCGGTGCAACTGGTCAAGGAAACGCGCCCGCCGATGGCCGCCACGCTAGCGCGGCCCCGCCGCGTCGACTACGAGTACGAACGGGCCGGCACGGCCTCGGTCTTCCTGTTCAGCGAGCCGCTGGCGTGTTGGCGGCGGGCGACGGCGCGGGCCCGGCGGACGAAGGCGGACTGGGCGGTGGAGGTCGCCGACCTGTTGGAGGGCCGCTACGCCGACTGCCCGAAAGTCACCCTGGTGTGCGACAACCTCAACACGCACACGCCCGGCGCCTTCTACGAGGTGTTCGAGCCGGCCCGGGCTCGGGAACTGGTTCGTCGCCTGGAGTTCTGCTACACCCCGAAGCACGGGAGCTGGCTGAACATCGCCGAGAACGAACTGAGTTCGATGACGCGCCAATGCCTGCATGGCCGCCGCATCGGCGACCTCGAGACGCTGCACGGCGAAGTGTCGGCGTGGTCCACCGACGTCACTGCTACGCAACGCGGTGTCGACTGGCAGATGCAGGTCGACGATGCGCGCCGTAAACTCAAGTCCGTCTATCCTAACATTTTGACGTGACGAAGCACTAGGTTCCGAGTGGAACGTGGTTGTTCGGATGCAGCGAATGGCCCGGTCCCGGAGGCGTGTCGTCGTGCGGGTACTCGATCTGCACTGATGCGAAGTCGGTCCGCGCATACCGCCGTTTCTCGGTGTCCTGGTAGCGTCCTAATACAAATGTGATCACCCCGCCGGCGCCCCCGGCGATGAGGGTAATCAATAAACCACTATCCCTGACCATGAAGCCCACCAGCAGGACGACAACGACCGCGACGTGAGCAAGGCCCAAGGGAAAACCGTGTCCCCGGCGTTCGGCACCGGACAGTTCGGCAGCGATCCGGGATTCGATCGCACGCTGACGTTCCGCGTGTTCCGCGGCCATCGCCATGATCCGATTCGAGGAAGCGGCGTGGGCGGCTTCGTATCGTGCCAGCGCCTCGGGCGGGGGCAGCGGTTCCGGAACGTGCTGGACGCCCTGCACGGAGAACTGCTCGAAGCCCCCGGCGGGCGGCGGCTCTGCGTTGGCCGGATCGGGAGGTTCCATCTGCGCGGGAGGCTGCATGGTCGGTCGGCGCCGTTGTCGTCCGCTGACGATCCACCGCCATCATCGCACACGCCGCCCCCGACACCTCTCGCATGGCGGCCTGCGCGATCCCTGTTTCCCGTCTCTCGCACTCATCGACCGATCCGTCCGTCGTGCATCCTGCCTGGCAGCCCGTGGTAGAACCCCGCGTTGCGCCGAGACTGGCGCAGCGCCCGCTGCGCCAGGGGTTCAGCCGGCCCGCTCGATCAGCCGCATCAGGTTCGCGACGTGCTCGGTCAGATTGGTCCGGCCGGACGCGCTCAGGCTGTACCAGGTCACCGGCCGGCGGTCGCGGTAGGTCTTCTCGATCGACACGTAGCCGGCGTTCTCGAGCTTGCGCAGATGGGTCCCGAGGCTGCCGTCCGTTTCGTCGAGCACCTGCTTGAGACGGCTGAACGACATCACGTCGTGTTTCGAGAGCAGGACGCAGATGGCCAGGCGCACCCGGTGCTCGAGGAGTCCACCTAAAGACCCCAGTTCGTCGAGGCCGGGAATGTCCGGGTCAACTCGCGGGCTCACGCGATCGTGCTCCCAGGTACGCTTGCGTGGTGAATGCGGCGGCGCTGACGACCCCGGCGGCGGTCCAGCCGTATTCCGTCACCCACAGTGTCACCAGATAGGCAGCGCCCAGAATCAAGCCGATCGGCAGCATCCGGCGGTCAAGGTGCACACCCGCGTGGAAGTTCGCCAGGGCCATGAGCAGCACCCAGAGCGACGCCATCCCGGACTGCGTCAACTGTCCCGTGGCGACGAGCACATTGCCGAGCGCGCCCGCCGCCATGAACGCCAGCC
This sequence comes from Vicinamibacterales bacterium, assembly GCA_965220695.1. Taxonomy (GTDB): domain Bacteria; phylum Acidobacteriota; class Vicinamibacteria; order Vicinamibacterales; family UBA8438; genus UBA9620. Next base: position 5,487,602 of record OZ244838.1, read on the forward strand.
AGTGCAGGCCCCAGCGCCTGCCCGTCTGGCGATCCAGTTGCCCGCTGCGGCGATTCGCCCGCCAGCCGAGCCACGCCGAGAGACAGAAGCCGGCCGGACCCGCGACCAGCCAGTACCGGCCGACCCAGCGATCGTCGTCGACGAAGTCGACCAGCGCGAAACCGCAGAGCACGATCGCCGCCCACAACAGGTATATGGACGGAGTGGGAATTTCCCCCGCACGCTCCGTGGCGGCGCGGACGTAGGCGATGTCTTCCTTGAGTCGTTCGGTCCCGGTCACGCGGTCCTCCATGATCTACTCCCACATTCTGGATCGGGTGCGGTCATCGAGCGCCGACCCCCTGAAACCACCGGCTTCCGCGGCGCGCATGGGTAACTATCGTTGACGTTCCCGCGCCTCAAGCGCCGGCAGCAGCAGCTCTCGCACCCACACGAACCCCGGTTCGATCTCGAGCGCCTGCAGGTAGTACTGCCGCGCCGCGTCAAGGTCGCCGCGCCTCACCAGCACCTGCCCGAGCCACGCATACGCGTCGATCAGTCCCCAGCGCGGCCACGGCCGGTCCGGCGGCTCCGTGCGGAACGCCGCGACCGCCTGATGCAACAGGGACTCGGCCTTCCCTTCCCCGCCGCCGAACATCCTGGGCGTATTCAGTTTGCCGACGCCATCGAGGAGCAGCACCCTGGGATTCGCCGGTGCGAGCTCCAGGGCCCGTTCGGACTCGCGCGACGCCCGCCTGCCGAGAACCATGCCTCTCCATGCGGAGGCGCCGATCTGCTGGCCGTAGACGCTGGCCAGCAGCGCGTGGGACTCTGCGTTGCCATCGTCGTCCGCGAGGATTTCGCTCAGCAGGTCAACCGCTTCGTCCAGCAGGGCGTCCCGCTCGGCCTCCGGCACACCGTCCGGAATGACGAACAGCCGCCAGTTCAGATAGGCGGCCGTGTAGCGCGTGATCGATCGCTGGTCATCCGTCAGCTCCGAGTCGAGCAACTCGTTGAGTGCGGTGCGCACCGCGATCATCTCCGGCCCATCCCCCTGCACGTATGCCCGCTCGATCCGTTCGATCAGCCCGGGCCACACCTCCTCGAAGTCGGCCGCCGGAGCCGGCCCGACCACCATGACGACCGCCGCGAACAGAACCGCCGCGCCTGTCTTTCGCCGCATCTGACACCTCCCGTCTCCTTGAGTCACCGCATGAGCACGATCATTCCGAAATACACCGACCGGGGCAGCGCGCTCGCCACGGGCCGCCGCTCCGAGTAATCGGGCGAGTACGCGTAGTCCAGCACGTTGTGCCGGCCCAGTGCGTTCGTGACGGCGGCGAACAGCATCGGGCCGAACGGCGTCGCGACGCTGAGACTCAGGTCGAGCCGTTCGTAACGTGGAGTGCGGTTCGAGTTGATCGCGCCGTAGACCGGGACGTAGCCTCGCGCGCCGGGTCGGGCGTCGACCACCGGCGTGAACGGGCGCCCGGATGCCGTGCGCCAGCTTGCCGAGACCGACGTCGATTCGGTCACGACGGCCTCGATCGTCGCGCGAAACCCATGGGGAATCGCGAAATAGGGTGTCCAGGTCCCCGTCTCCGGCACGTCGAAGCCGGGCGCCTCGATGTTCGACAGCCAGCGCCGCCGCGTGTCCAGCCAGCCATACACGGCTTCCAGGCTGAGCGCCTGCCAGCGCTTCCGTGCGTACAGATCGACGCCATGCGCCGTGCCGTATCCGTCGGCCGAGAACACGTCGGCCGGATAGGCGAGCGGCAGGTGCCGGTAGCGCTTGCGATACGCTTCGATCCTCAGGTGCAGCGGGTCGCCGGCGGACCCGTACTCGTAGGCGCCCACCCAGTGGCTGGCCTGCATCGGCCGCAGCGCCGCCGCACCGCGGGCGATCCAGTCGTAGCGGGCGCCCGGCGCCTGGTGGTAGATGCCCCAGGCGATCCGCAGGCGCTGGCGGCGGCCCGTCCCGATCAGCAGGCTCAGGCGCGGGTCGACCGTGGTGGCGCCGGTGCGCTGGAACCGATCGACGCGCACGCCGAGGTGGGGGACGAGCACTCCCGGCCGCCCCTCCACCTCGGCGTACGTGCCGGTGTGGCGGTCGTCGAACGCAACGTCAAACAGGGAAACACCGTGCGCGCCGCCGTAGTCGACGTTCGTCAGCGGCGCGCGCCCGGCGAATGCGTTGCTCGATCTGGTGCCGTCAGTCCCGAGGCGGACGGTCCCGGCGGTCGTCACGCGCGAGACCTCGGCGCGCCAGGACCGGCGCCGGTCGCCGCGCTCGAGATCGAGCACGCCGAGGAGAGTGTCGCTGCGGTACTCGCTGACGCCGAACGTGGCGATGGCGCGCCAGCCGCTCGCGGAGGTCTTCTCCCAGCGGACGTACGCCAGCTCGTTCGCGGTGGACGATTCGACGAAGCCCCGGTAGGCCTGCTGTTCGACCTCGATGCCGACACGTTCACGCAACGACGTCCCGAACACCTTGAAAGACCCGAGCGCCGGCGAGTCGTAGTGGCCGCTGAGGTTCACGTCCCAGGAATCCGGATAGCGTGTGAACGCCCGCGGCGACCGGTTCAGCCGGAACATCGGGCCGGTCTTCGACCAGTTGCCGGAGGCGCGCACCCCGCCTTGTGCGCGGACCGGGAGCGCCGCGCTGCCGGACACCCCTGTCAGCAGCAGCGAGGCTCGTCCTTCGGGCGCCGCCGGCCGGCCGAGGCCGCGCATGTCCAGCACGCCGCTCAGCGCGTTTCCGAACCGGGCCGGGAAGCCGCCGGAGCTGAAGGCGATTCCGCTGGTCAGAAACGGATCGACCGTGCCACGGATCCCGCCCGTCACCGTCTCGTAACGGTAGGGGTGGTACAGCACGGTGTCGTCGAGCATCGTGAGCACTTCATTCGAATCGCCGCCGCGCACGAACAGCCCGGCTTCGTCGTTGAGCTGATTCACCCCGGCCAGGTTCTGGACGTACAGCATGACGTCCGCCTGCGCGCCGGGCAGTCGCACGATGTCAAGCGGACCGAACGTCTGCACCGACGGAGCGGTGTCTACAGGCGCCGGTGCGGTGACGGTCGTCGTTTCCGCAAGATTGGCCGGCTCCATCACCAGTTCGACGTCGTGTGCAGCGCCGGTCAGGTCGAGCACCACCTCGGACGACCAGTATCCGGGAGCGAACGCGATGAGCACGTGTGTACCCGTGGCACTCGTGCGTAGTGCGAAGCGGCCGTCGGCGTCGGTCGCCTCGAGGGTCTGGCTGCCACGCCTGTACACCTGTACGCCCGCCAGCGGCTGCCCTGCCGTGTCCCGGACGATGCCCCGAATCTCCGTCTCCTGACCCGCCAGACTCACCACCGCCGGACCGGCCGACAGGAGCGCAACGACGGTCAGGCGCGCAACCGGATGCGGTGCCGTTGTCAAACGCATTGGTCTCCCTCTCAATCGCACACGCGGCCGCTCCCGTAAACTCTCGATGACATATTACTCTTAAAACTAGAGAACTATGACAAGGCTGTCAACCCTGTTCCTTCGATCGCTCTTGCCGACTGCTGAATCAGAGCCCGCGTTACCGGACGGACGTCGCTCAACGTACAATGTGCTCACGATCATGCCGGCAACGCGGTGGTTGCAGATTCGGCGTCACACCGCGGAGATCGCCGACGCACTCGCTTCATGACGGCCTGGAGCAGGCCGGGAAACGGATGACAGGGATGCGCTGTATCTTCCGCGTGGGTCTCGTGATTGCCAGTGTTTCAGCCCTCGCTTCCGGCGCAGTGCCGGCCGGCGCCCAGACGCCCGGCGGCGGCGCCTGCGCGCCGTCGGCCGGCGGCGAATGGGCGGGCCTTGACGGCGGTCCTCAGTGGAACGGCTGGGGCGCCGGCGTGGCGAACACCCGCTTCCAGCCGGCGGAGCATGCCCGGCTCGAGGCCGCGGATGTTCCCCGTTTACAGCTCAAGTGGGCCTTCGGATACGCGAGATCCACCGCGGCGCAGACGCAGCCGGCGGTGGTCGGCGGCCGTCTGTTCGTGGCGAGCGAGCGCGGCGTGGTCTACGCGCTCGATGCGAAGACCGGCTGCACGCACTGGACGTACGAGGCACAGAGCGGCGTCCGGAGTGCCATGACGGTCGGCCGCCTCGCGGACGGCCGGCACGCGCTCTTCTTCGGCGACTTCGGTGCGAACGTCTATGCGCTCGACCCTGCAACCGGCGCCGAACTCTGGCAGCGAGACGTCGAAGACCACGCCGGTGCCCGTATCACGGGCGCGCCGGTCTTCTACGAAGGCCGCCTGTTCGTGCCGGTCTCCTCGCTGGAGGAGCTGCTGGCTGCCGACCCCAGGTACCCGTGCTGCACCTTCCGCGGGAGCATCGTCGCGCTCGACGCGACGACCGGCGACGTCGCCTGGAAGAGCTACACCATCCCGGAGGCGCCGAGCCCGCGCGGGCGCAATCCTGACGGCGCGGTCCTCATGGGGCCGTCCGGCGCGGCGGTCTGGTCGGCGCCGACGGTCGATGCCGGCCGCCGGCTCGTGTACGCCGCGACCGGCAATGCGTACACGGCGCCGGCCGCCGGCACGAGCGACGCCATCGTCGCGTTCGACCTCGACACCGGCGCGCTACGCTGGACCAACCAGTTGACCCCGGACGACGCGTTCATCCTCAACTGCGAGGGCGACAACCCCAACTGCCCGGAGGACGACGGCCCGGACTTCGATTTCGGATCGTCGCCGGTCCTCGTCACGATGACCGACGGCCGCGACCTGCTCGTGATCGGCCAGAAGTCGGGTGTCGGCTACGGGCTCGATCCTGATCGCGACGGCGCCATCGTCTGGCAGTATCGGGTCGGGGCGGGCAGCGCGCTCGGCGGCATCGAGTGGGGCTTCGCGGTCGACGGCGAGAAGGCGTACTTCGCCAACTCGGACTACCTCACACCTGAACCTGGCGGGCTGGCGGCGGTGCGCCTGCGGACGGGCGAGCTGGTCTGGTATGCCGAGCCGCACGCGCCGGTGTGCGAGGGGTGCAGCCCGGCGCTGCTCGCCGCGGTCACGGCGATTCCCGGCGTCGTCTTCTCCGGCGCGTACGACGGCTCGTTCCGCGCCTACTCCACGGAGGACGGCTCGCTCCTCTGGGAGCACGACACCAACGGCAACTACGACACGGTGAACGGCGTCCCCGCCAGGGGCGGGTCGCTCAACGGCCCGGGCCCCGTGGTCGTCGACGGCATGGTCTACGTCAACTCCGGCTATGCCGCGTTCGGCGGACGCCCCGGCAACGTCCTGCTGGCGTTCGGCCTTGACTGACGGGTCCCCCGCGGCAGCGCTGCGTTGCGGGCGGGACTCACGACGGGTGGGAGACGGCTGCGCAGTGTGTGTTCAGTTCGGTGCCGCCGGTCGGCGCACCCGGAATTGCTCTACCGCCTTGATCCGTCCTGGTCGAGCGGCCGGTCCGTCAGCCAGTACTCCGGCAGATCAGGCTTCGTTTCGCGGACGATCTCCAGAATCGCGCGCCGGTCGGCGGCCGACAGGCGAGAGAACTCGCCGGTGTCCCGCTCGGCGGTCAGCACCTCGAACAACCGGGCGTACACCGGCGTGCGGATCGAATTCGGGAGCCGGTCGAACAGCTCGCTGTAGATCATGAAGCTGAGCGGGAATCGAAACAGCCGCGCGTGCAGATCGAAGACCCGCAGCGACCGGCCGCGGCTGTCGCGCGGCCCGCGCGCGGCGAACGTGTCCGTGAAACTCGAGACGCCGGCGATCCGATCGGTGATCGGGGCTTCGTCGGCGAACAGCATGTAGCGGACTATCTCCTCGATCCCCGCCTGGCGCGCTCGCGCCTCGGCCTGGTCCAGCGCGCCGTCATGGTCCGCGAGCCGGGCTTCCCAGCCGATGCGGGTGAACAGATTGATCATCCGGGTCTGGTGCTCGAAGGCCATCAGGGCGACGATGTCGCTGGCCGGCGCCAGAAAGGCGTCGGGGTCGATGAACCGAGTGAGCGAGGTGAGGTTCCGGTGCGCCGGGTCGACCAGACCGGCCGGTGTGGTCGGGTCGCGGGCGAGGGTGTTGCCCCGGTGCCGTTGCGTGCCGTGCGTGCCGGTGACGTACCATCCGCCCCAGCGTTCGTCGAACGGTGTCCGGTGATCGGTGACCACGGTGCCCAGTCGAAAATCGGGGCGGCCGCTGGCGCTGGTCGAGACCGAGCCGACATACGGTCCGGGAACCCCCAGCGTCGCCGCCTGCTGGTGGCATTGCAGACAGCGGTCCGGCCGCGCGAAGCGTGGACGGTCCGATCGTGTGTTGTCGAGGGTGTAGAACACGGCGCCCCGGCGCGGATCGAACGCGGCGAGCTCGATAACACCGCCACGGACCGCGGCCACGGCCACGGCATCCGAGAAATAGATTGCGCGCGGGGTGCGCGGAGAGATCAGCGACGCCTGGAAGCTCGTCTTCGAGAAGACCAGCATCTGCGAGTCGATCGCGACGCCGAGGCGCTCGAGCAGACTGGGCAGATACCCGAACCGTTCGTCGTAGTCGAGTGCCGCGTCACCCCTCGCGACGGTGCGGGCGAGTCTGGCCACCGGGTCATCGAAGGCGCCGGTCTCGTAAGCGATGGCCGGGTGATTCGACGGCAGGTTCTCGCGGTAGGGCTCACGTTGCCGGGCGGTGATCCCCGCCACGCAGAGCATGGCCCCGAGCGCCGCCGCGGACAGACGAAGGACCGGTTCTCGGATCATCCTCCCCATCGATTCTACTTCCTGTAATCCAGTCCCTTCGAGATGGTTTCAGAAGCAGATTGAGGATCTGCAACCGGGGAGCGACGCCGTCCCGGCGGAGTGCGTCGCCAACGGAGCGGGAGAGGCTTTGCTCAGGCTTCCAGGGATCGGATACTCTGTAAAGTCTCAGTTTCCCTGACCGTGTGGTGGGCTCGTGGCGATACCGCGCATTGCGTTCATTCTGGCGAGTGGGCTCCTGGTGGCGCAGACCTCGATGGTCCACGCCCAGCGGGCGCCGGCGGTCCCGGCCGTGCCGCTCGCCGTGTCTGCCCCGCCGCCGGCCGAACTTCCCGAGCCGCCGTCCCGCGCCCTCTTCGACGAGTACTGCATCAGTTGTCACAACGATGGCGCCCGGCAGGGCGGTCTGTCACTGGAGGAAGTCGATCCGGCGCACGCGGCGGCGCATGCCGACACGCTCGAAAAGGTGATCCTTAAGCTGCGCGCCGGGCTGATGCCGCCGCCGCGGCGGCCCCGGCCCGAGGCGGCCGACATCAGCGTCTTCCTGACCGGGCTCGAGACGGCGATCGATCTGGCGGCCGCGGCCGATCCGAATCCGGGCCGCCCGGTGCTCCACCGTCTGAACCGCACCGAATACGCGAACGTGGTTCGCGATCTGGTCGGTCTCGACGTCGATGCGGAGGGGCTGCTGCCCCCGGATGACATGAGCCTGGGCTACGACAACATGTCGGACGTTCTGACCGTCTCGCCCGCGCTGCTCGAGAGCTACGTCTCGGCCGCCGGCAAGATCAGCCGGCTGGCGGTCGGCGATCCCGAGGCCTCGCCGCTGGTGGACACCTATGTCGTCCCGCAGGCGGTGTCGCAGATGCGGCATGTGCCGGGGGCGCCCTTCGGCACTCGCGGCGGCACGGCGGTCACCCACAATTTTCCCGCCGACGGCGACTACGTGTTCCGGATGTCGTTCTACTATGCGAGCATCGGCCCTCTGTTCGGCGACAACCTCGCCGCTGAGGGGGAGCAGATCGAGATAGCGGTCGACGGCGCGCGCGTCGCGCTGCTGGACATCGATCGCAAGATGAAGACGACCGATGACCTGCGCACCCCGCCGGTCCGGATCGCGGCTGGACCGCACCGCGTCTCGGCGGCGTTCATCGAGCGGGCGGCGGGGCCGGTGCAGGACTTCGTCATGCCGTTCGAGCGCGCCCTGGCCGATCTGTCCACGGGGCATTTCCCGGGCTTGACGGGCCTGCCGCATCTGAGGAATCTCGGCATCGACGGTCCGTATGACGTGGGCGGGATCAGTGACACGCCAAGTCGGCGGCGCATCTTCACCTGCCGGCCGGCGGCTGTTTCCGAAGAGACGCCGTGCGCGCGGGAGATCGTCGGTCGGCTGGCGCGGCAGGCGTTCCGCCGGCCGGTCGCCGGCCGCGACCTGCCGCGGCTGATGGCGCTGTACGACGAGGGGCGCGCCGGCCACGATTTCGAGTCGGGAATCCGGCTGGCGCTGCAGGCGATACTGGCAGACCCCGAGTTCCTGTTCCGCTTCGAGCGCACTCCGGCCGGCCTGGAGGCTGGCGCGGTCTACCGGGTGAGCGACATCGAGCTGGCGTCGCGGCTGTCGTTCTTCCTGTGGAGCAGCATGCCGGACGAACCGCTGCTCTCGGCGGCGGAGCAAGGGCGGCTCTCGAATCCGGACGAGTTGGAACGCCAGGTGCGGCGGATGCTCGCCGATCAGCGGGCAGAGGCGCTGTCGACCAACTTCGCCTCCCACTGGCTGCACCTGCAGAACCTGCGTGACGCGCACCCGGACGTCTATCTGTTTCCCGACTGGGACGAAAACCTGAACCGGTCGATGCGTCGTGAGACGGAACTGCTGTTCGACAGCATCGTCCGCGAAGATCGGAGTCTGATCGATCTCCTGACCGCCGACTACACCTTCGTCGATCAGCGGCTCGCAACGCACTATGGGTTGCAGGGCGTCGTCGGAAACCGATTCAGACGCGTGCCGGTCACGGACGGGCGGCGCCAGGGACTGCTGGGGCACGCCAGCGTGCTGACGCTTACGTCAGTGTCCAACCGCACGTCGCCGGTGATCCGCGGCGCGTGGGTGCTCGATGTCCTGCTCGGCACGCCGCCGCCGCGCCCTCCCGCCGCCGTGCCGCCGCTCGACGAAAACCGGACAGGTGCGCAGAGCCTGTCGGTGCGCGAGCGGACGACGGAGCATCGCGCGAACAGCTCTTGCGCGCCGTGCCACAACATCATCGACCCGGTGGGATTCGCCCTGGAGAATTTCGATGCGGTCGGCGCCTGGCGGACGTTCGACAGCGGCTTCGACGTCGACCCGTCGGGCACCCTCTACGACGGCACGATTGTGGATGGGCCGGCCAGTCTGCGCCGGTTTCTGCTGGACAATGAAGAGTTGTTTCTGTCCAACTTCACGAGGAACCTGTTGATGTATGCGACAGGTCGGGTGTTCCAGCCGTACGACATGCCGGCGGTGCGCACCATCGTGCGGGGGGCCGCCGCGCAGGATCACCGGTTCGCGGCGCTCGTGCTGGGGGTCGTGAACAGTACGCCGTTTCAGATGCGGCGTGCGGACGGCGCCGCCGTGAGCCGTCAGGTCGAGCAATAGTCGATCGAGGCGACCGCGGGCCAGTAGCGACCGTTCGAATCGGATGGACGGGGAGAGCGCGATGTATATCACCAGGAAGCACATCTCGAGACGGATGGCCCTGCGCGGGGTGGGGGTCACGCTGGCGCTGCCGTGGCTCGAGGCGATGATGCCGGCCCAAACGCCGATCCGCGGCTCGGCGGCGCAACCGGGCATCAGACTCGCGGCGCTCGAGATGGTGCATGGGTCCGCCGGCAGCACTGCTGAAGGAACCCGGCTGCACTACTGGTCGCCGAAAACGGCCGGCCGGAACTTCGAGACGACCCCGATCCTGCGGTCGCTCGACCAGCATCGCGACTACGTCACCGTTGTCAGCCACACCGATATCGCACCGGCCACGGCGCAGAATGAAGCGGAAGCGGGGGCGGACCACACGCGTTCGTCGGCCGCGTTCCTGACCTCGGCACACGCCAGAATGACCGAGGGCGCCGACATCCGCAACGGAGTCTCGATCGACCAGATCTACGCGCAGGCTTTCGGGCAGAACACCCCGCTGCCGTCGATCCAGTTGTGCGTCGAAGACGTCGGGTCGCTGACCGGCGCGTGCGGCTACGGTTACAGTTGCGTCTACGCCAACACCATCTCGTGGTCGTCGCCGACCACACCGCTGCCGATGGAGCGCGATCCTCGCGTGGTCTTCGAGCGGTTGTTCGGCGACGGGGCGACGCCCGAGCAGCGGGTGGCCCGGCGGCGCGCCAACGCCAGCATCCTTGACGCGATCCTCGGGAAGGTCTCCGACCTGCAGCGTGATCTCGGGGTGGTCGACCGCGCCCGGCTCGACGATTACCTCGAGGACGTGCGGGAGATCGAGCGACGGATCCAGGTGGTGGAGCAGCAGAACACCACGCGGCGCGGCATCGATCTGCCGGCGGCGCCGGTCGGCGTGCCTGACGCCTGGACCGATCATGTGCGCATGATGTTCGATCTGCAGGTGCTGGCGTTCATGACCGACGTGACCCGGGTGTCGGCGTTCAAGATGGGCCGCGACGTCAGTTCCCGGGTGTATGCGGCCAGCGGGGTGGACACGCCGTTCCACTCCTTGTCGCATCACGGCAACCGATCGGAGAAGCTGGCCGAGTTCGCCAAACTGAACGAATTCCACGTCGACCAGGTCAGCTACTTCATCGACCGGCTGAAGAACACCCCGGACGGCGATGGCAATCTGCTCGACCACTCGATGGTGCTCTACGGCAGTCCGATGGGGGATGGCAGCGTGCACAACCATCTCCGCGTGCCGTTGTTTCTTGCCGGGCATGCCAACGGGCAACTGCAGGGCAATCTGCACGTGCTGTGCGACGACGGGACGCCGATGGCGAATCTGCTGTTGACGATGCTGCACAAGCTGGGCGTCGACATCGACAGCATCGGCGACAGCACTGGCGAGGTCACCCTCTAGCGGCCCGTCGTGAGAAGCACGGTTCAACATGCGAACTGCAGGGAATGATTCATGATGCGCCGTCTGTTTCTGGAACTCGTTGCGTGCCATGGCGCGGTCGTCATCATGACCGCCGTCGCGGTGTCGCCGGCGCTCGCCGCCGACGCGCCGGTGGCGGATGCCGCCATGGCCGGGGATGCCGGGGCGGTCGGCGCGCTGATCGCGGGCGGTGCGGACGTCAACGAGGCGCAAGGCGACGGGATGACAGCGCTGCACTGGGCCGCGTTTCGTGACGACATCGAGCTGGCCCGTGTACTGATCGAGGCGAAGGCCGATGTCGGGGCGTCGACGCGCATCGGACACATCCGGCCGCTTTCGATGGCGGCGTCCAACGGCAGCGCCCGGATGATTGACCTGCTGGTCGAGGCCGGCGCCGTGGTGAATCAGGCGACGTCGACCGGAGCGACACCGCTGATGGCGGCGGCGACAGCGGGCAGCGTCGACGCGGTCGGCCGACTGCTCGACCAGGGAGCGTTCGTCAATGCGCGGGAGACGGCAAACGGTCAGACCGCGCTGATGTTCGCCGCCTGGGAGAACCGTGGTGACGTGATCACGCTGCTGATCGAGCGCGGCGCGCACGCCGGCTTGACCTCCTGGCTCGTTTCGATGATCGAGCCCAGACTCGACGCCGATGGAAATCCGCTTCCTCCCAATCGTCCGCGGGCGCCGGGCGCCAATTCGGTGATGGGAGGAATGACGGCGCTGCTCGTCGCCGCACGGGATGGTCAGCTCCAGGCGGTCCGGGCGCTGGTCGAGGGCGGCGCACAGGTCGACCAGGTAGTCGGCGGGGACGGGTCCAGCCCCATGGTGATCGCGATCGCCAACGGACACTACACCGTGGCGAAGTACCTGCTCGACGCCGGTGCGGATCCGGACCTGGCGAACATCGACGGACTGACACCGCTCTATGCCACCGTCAACATGCGCTTCGCCCCGGTTTCCTGGGCGCCCAATCCACGGACGGACCAGGAAGCGGTCGATCCGCTGGAGTTGTTGTCCGCGCTGCTGGACGCTGGCGCGGACCCGAACGCCCGGATTGTCCGCAGGCTCTGGTTCAGCCCGACGTCGCACGACCGGTTGTGGATCGACCCGGCGGGTGCGACGCCGTTCTGGCGCGCAGCGCAGGCCAGCGACGTCGATTCGATGCGGTTGCTGGTGGCGGCGGGGGCCGATCCGACGCTGTCGACCTTCGCCGGAACGACGCCGCTCATGGTGGCGTCCGGTATCGGCTGGCGCGGGAACTTCAGTCAGAACGCCCCCGATTCCTGGATGAAGGCGGTGCACTATCTGGCCGAGCTCGGTGCCGACGTCAACGCGGTGGATGCCCGCGGCTACACGGCGCTCCACGGTGCGGCCGCGTTGGGAAACAACGAGATGGTGAGATTTCTGGTCGCGCGGGGCGCCGATGTCAACGCGGTCGACGACTCGGGGAATTCGGCGGCCGACATGGCGTTCGGTCCATCGCGCTTCTTTATCCCGAAGCCGGAGACGGCCAGTCTGCTGGTAGAGCTGGGCTCGCCCTTCCGAAACAACTGCCGCTCCGACCAGTGCGTCGACGGAAAGTACTTCGGTGGCGCAGGAACGGCGCCGCGCTAGCAGCCCGCGGTTGTGCCGCCGCCGCGATTGTCAACGTGGCCCTGCTGCAGTTCGAGCGGAGGAGGTGCCGGGTGGACAGACTCACAGCGGTGGACGTCATGGCCCGATCCGAGGCCACGCTCGAACCCGACGGCGACATATACGATGCCCTGGCCCGTTTGCTCAAGGGGCGGTTGACCGGAGCGCCGGTCGTGGACGGCGACGGCCGGTTGCTTGGCATGCTGACCGAGCGTGACTGCTTGAAGGTATTGGTTGGCGGCGCGATAGATGGACTGCCACGGGGCAAGGTCAGCGACTACATGACGGCGCCGGCTGAATCGATCCGACCGTCCGCGAGTCTGTTCGACATCGCCCACATCTTTCTGACTCGTTCGTTTCGCAAGCTGCCAGTGGTCGACGACGACAACCAGGTGATTGGACAGGTGAGTCGTCGCGATGTGCTGGTGGCGATTGAATCTGCGCGCGACAATCCACGGTTGTACGGGATTCCTGAACCGCGCCCGAGCGACGGCCCCGGTGTCGACTCGGCGATGCGTGAGGCTCGCGGGCGGCGCTAGCAGCCCGCGAGCAAATGCCGCAAACAGGCTTTCTGCTTGCAACCTGGCCGCGGTTGATAAAGAATTCGAAATTGATCGGATCAAATTGTTCGGTCGCGTGGTATCGTCTGTTCTTCGGTAGTGGGTCCGCTGACGGTGGTGTGGCCTTTGAGGACTTGGGCAGAACGAGGGAGGTGATCGTCCCATGAGTCAGGAGATCATCGAGTTGACAGAGGAGACGGCCCAGCAGGGTGTTTCCCGACGCAGTTTCATCAAGGGCGCGATTGCCGCAAGCGCGGCAGTGTCTTCGTCCAATTACCTGTTCCGCGCGAACGGGGGGGCGTTGCTGGCGCAGTCACCGGCGGCAGGAGCTGTCGAGCGGCTTATCACAGTGAACGTCAACGGCCGTAGCCGGCGCATCCAGGTGCCACCGATGGAGACCCTGGCGATGACGCTGCGCTACACGATGGGGTTGACCGGCACGAAAATCGGGTGTGACCGCGCCGAGTGCGGGGCCTGCACCGTGCTCGTGGACGGGCAGCCGCACTACTCGTGCTCGCTGTTGACCCATTCGGTGCGCGGCCGCGAGGTCACGACGATCGAAGGGCTCGAGGCCGAGGACGGCACGCTCCATCCGATGCAGCAGGCGGTGCTGGCCGAGCAGGGGTTCCAGTGCGCGTTCTGCATGTCCGGGTTCATCATGAACACGGTCTCGCTGTTGAATGCGAATCAGAACCCGACCCGGAAGGAAGCGGCCCAGTGGCTGTCGGGCAACCTGTGTCGGTGTGCCGACTACGACAAGATCCTGACGTCCGTCATGCGGGCGGCGGAAATCACGCGGGGGGCCTGACGTGGCTGACTACAAACTGCTCGGAAAGAACTACCAGACGCCGGATCTGTATGCGAAGGTCACCGGGCGCTCGAAGTACGCCGAGGATCATCGCGCCGAAGGCATGGTCTTCGCGAAGCTGCTCGTCAGCCCGATGCCGCACGCGCGCGTGCGGTCCATCGACACCAGCGCCGCCGAAGCGCTGCCGGGGGTCGAAGGCATCCTGACACCAGCCGACCTGCCGGGTGAGGTCGCGGCGCCCAACGAGGCGTCGCTGACCATGGAGCCGATGTACGAGGGCGAGCCGATTCTCGCCGTCGCAGCGGTCACCGAGCAAATCGCGTCCGATGCGATCGAGCTCATCAACATCGACCTCGAGCCGCTGCCGTTCGTGCTCGATCCACTCGACAGTCTCAAACCGGGTGGTCCTAACGGACGTCTCGACGGCAACACGCGGCTCGGTCGCGAACTCGGCGAGATCAAGTGGACCGAGGCCGACTTGGCCGGTCTGGCTCCAGGCGAGATTCCGATGGAGGCCGAGACGGCGTCCGAGTGGTCCTATGGCGACCTCGAGGCCGGTTTCGCCGAGGCTGACGTCATCGTCGAAGAGCACTCCTACAACCAGTCCACATCGCACCAGCCGCTCGAGAGCCGCACGACGCTCGCGTACTGGGAGGGTGGCAAGCTCTACGTCTATCCCTCGGTGCAGAGCACGGCTCGCAGTCTCGGTCCCATGGCGCGCTGGGCCGGTGTCGAACCGTCCGACGTGGTGCTCATCAACGAGTTCACGGGCGGTGGGTTCGGCGGCAAGATCAGCGGCTACGTCCACGCCCAGATTCCGATCCTGCTGTCGAAGAAGATCGGCAAACCGGTCATGATGCGGATTACGCGCCGCGAGGAAAACGCCATCGGACGGGCTCGCCCGGGCGTGCAGGCGCGTATCAGGCTCGGCATGCGGAGCGACGGAAAGATCACCGCGCTCGATGTGCATGCCGTTGGCGACCAGGGCCCCTACGGCGGGTCCGGCGATGCGATGAACGTTGCGGGCATCGGGTCGCTCTGCTACCAGCCGACCGCGGCGCGCATGCGCGGCACGAACGTCTACACGAACACGCCGCCGCGTGGTCCGCAGCGGGCGCCGGGCGGCGTGCAGTCGATGACGATGCTCGAGCCGATCATCCAGAAGGCCGCCAAGCAGCTCGGACTCGACCAGGTCGAGGTGCACAGGCTCAATGCTCCGGAAGGTCAGGCCACGTACGGCCCGCCGGGACGGGGCGGGGCCCAGGGCAACGTGTCCAGCGCCTTCGCCAAAGAGGCGATCGACACGGGCGCGGCGCTGTTCAACTGGGAAGAACGCAAACAGCGCAGCGGCCAGCGTAACGGCTCGAAGGTCACCGGTATCGGCATGAGCCTGAGCGCCTATTCGGCCGGTGCTTCCGGTGTCGACGGCCTGTTCGTCATCAGGCCCGATGGCCGCATGTATATCCAGTCCGGCGTCGGCAACCTCGGCACCGGGTCGACGTTCGACACGATGCGGGCGGCGGCCGAAGGTTTGGACATGCCGTGGGACAAGTGCGAAGTTGCCTGGGGCAACACCGCGCTGAACCTGCCCTGGAGCTGTTCGCAGGGTGGCAGTTCGACGACCCATGCGCACACCCGGGCAAATTGGGCGGCGGCCGAGGACGCTACGCAGAAGCTGAAGGAGATCGCGGCCGGCGATCTGGGCGGGTCGGCGAGCGACTACGAAATCGGCGGCGAGCGTGTCTACCGTCGCGGCAATCCTGCGCAGGGGCTCAGCTTCGCCAGGGCGGCGCAACGCGCAATCGACCTGGGTGGGAAGTTCGACGGCCACGAGTTGCCCGAAGACATCAATGGCATGACCACGGCATCGGCCACCGCGCTGGCCGGCCAGGGTCTCATGGGTGTCGCGAGGGACAACTACCCGGAAGGTGGACGCCGGATGTCCTTTGCCGCCGGATTCGCCGAGGTCGAGGTCGATATCGAGACCGGCGACATCAAGGTGATTGACTACGCGGCCGGCACGGACGCCGGGACCATCATTCATCCCAAGACCTACGAAGGCCAGGTGTTCGGTGGAGCGATTCAGGGCTTCTCCGTCGCGCTGAGTTCGAAGTGGGTCTACGACCGGCGCTGGGGCCTGCTGGTGGCGAAGCGGTTCTACAACAACCGCCCGCCGGGCATGCTCGACGTGCCGCACGAACAGCCGATGAAGTGGGGCAACGCGGATCTGCCTGATCCGTTCAACCCGCTCGGCGCCAAGGGTATCGGTGAGGCGGCGCAGGGCGCAGGTTCAGGTGCGGTGGTGAACGCCATCGCCGATGCGCTCGAGTCGTTGGGTGAAGGCAACGGCGACTTCCACCGTTCGCCGGTGACGCGGGACATGATTCTGACCAAGCTCGAGCAGGCCCCGACGGGTCATGATCGGCTGACGGCTCACGTGTGAGTAAGGGGAGGCGATAACCATGGCCGTAATTCGCGACGTAATACCTCAACTCGAGCTGTTCCAGCCGAGCAGTGCGGATGCCGCGCTGGCGTTGCTGGCAGAGCATGGGTCCGATGCCTGGGTGTATGCCGGCGGACTCGACACGCTCGATTGGTTCAAGGACCGGGTGAAGCGACCACGGGTGGTCGTTGACCTCGGTGCCATCGACTCGCTCCGTGAAATCCGGTCGACCGCCGACGGGATCGAAATCGGGGCGATGGCCCGTCTGATCGATGTGGTCAACAACACGGAGATCAGGGCGCAGTTTCCGGCGCTCGCCTTCGCGGCCCAATCGGCCGCGTCGCCGCAGATCCGGAACCAGGGCACCATCGGCGGCAACGTCGCGCAGGACACGCGTTGCTGGTACTACCGGGATGGATGGACCTGCTACCGGGCCGGCGGCAACATCTGCTACGCAAACCCTCCGACGGCAATGAACCGCGAGCACTGCATCCTCGGCGCCAGCCGGTGCGTGGCGGTGAATCCGTCAGACACCGCGCCGGTGCTGGTCGCACTCGAGGCCGAGATGGTGATCCGCCGCGGCACCTCCGAACGGGTCGTTCCGGCCGAAGAGTTCTTCGTCGGACCTGAAATCGACATCGAACGGATGACGGTGCTCGAGCCGGGTGACCTGCTGATGTCGATCCGGGTGCCGTCGAAATGGGCGGGTGCGCGGGTCTACTTCGAGAAGGTTCGCGACCGCACCACGTGGGACTTCCCGCTGGTCAACGTGGCCACCGCGATTCAGGAGAGCGGCGGCAACATCCAGGATGTGCGGGTCGTGGTGAACGGGGTGGCCCCGACGCCGGTTCGGCTTACGGCGGTCGAGAACGTCGTCAACGGGCAGCCGCGCAACGAGCAGACCGCTGAGCGCGCGGGCAACACCGCGATCCAGGGCGTCGCCCCGCTGACGCACAACGGGTTCAAGGTGAACCTGATGAAGAACCTGGTGAAGCGGTCGATTCGCGACGAACCGATGAACGACGTGTAGGACGCGCGTCTCCATCGACGAGAGCAGTATCGAAAGGCCGAGGCCTCGCCGCCTCGGCCTTTCGTTTGTGTGCGACCTGTTCGGCAGGTAAGGAGGGTGGATGTCTGATCCACAGGACGATCCGAATCGGTCGCCGTCCCGGCGGCTGTTCATCCGGCGAGCGATCGGTGGCGGACTCGGCGTCTCCGCGGGGCTCGCGTCGGGCGCCGCGGCGCTGCCGGCGCAGACCGGCAGTCCGATCAGCGCCTTCGACCACGTGGCGGTGCCGATGCGGAATACCGACGCGATGATCAGCTTCTACCGCGCACTTGGATTCACGGTCATGGAAGGGCCGAACATCTGCTCCGTCCACTTCGGTGACAACAAGATCAACCTGCACCGTCCAGAGTTCTGGCAGAGCGGTACGTTCACCCTCCGTGCACCGGCCGCCGAGCCGCCCTGCGGAGACTTCTGTTTCGTGTGGGATGGAACGGTCGACGCCTTGCGCGCGACTCTGGAGCGCGTCGGGGTGGAGGTCCTCGAGGGTCCGGTGCCACGGACGGGTGGTCGGGATGGCGGCACCGCGACCGGCACGAGTCACTACATTCGCGATCCGGACGACAACCTGCTCGAGTTCATCATCTACTGACCGGCCGGTGCTGCGCCGACAGCGCAATCAGTGTCGTCAGGACGACGATCGGTGTCTTCAGCATGTGGGGTTTCCATGCGGCCGGCACGGTCATCGTCCGCCGGCGCACCGGGTGTCTCCCGAGGCAGCGGCCGGCGAGCCCTGATCGTGCCGATCGCAGTGAATTGCCAGTACGCGCCATTCATATCGAAAGCACACGGTTCCGTTCAGCCGACTGGTGTAGGATCGGACAACTGGTGTTCGGATTACAGGGTTGCTGATGATGCGGGGATCGTTCCTGCTGGCCGCTGGATTGGTGGCGATGACGTCGACGTCGTCCACGGCCGGGTCGGCGTGGGCGGCGGCGCAACCCCCCGGCGGCGAGGCGCGCACCACCGAACAGCGGTTGCTCGACCGCTACTGTCTCACCTGCCACAACACACGGTTGCGGACCGCCGATCTGGCGCTCGACACCGTCGATGTGTCCGACGTCGGCGCCCATCCGGAGATCTGGGAGAAGGTGGTCCGGAAGCTGCGGGCCGGCGCGATGCCTCCGGCCGCCCGGCCGCGGCCGGACTCGGACACCTACGCGGCGTTCACCACATGGCTCGAGACCGAGCTCGACCGCGTAGCCGCCGCACGACCGAACCCGGGCCGGACCGACACGTTCCACCGTCTCAACCGCAGCGAATACCACAACGTCATCCGTGACCTGCTCGCCCTGGAGGTCGATGTCGCGGCCCTGCTCCCCGCCGACGACGGCAGTTACGGATTCGACAATATCGCCGGCGTGCTCGGGATGTCGCCTACGCTTCTGGAACGCTACCTGTCGGCGGCCAGGAAAATCAGCCGGCTGGCGGTCGGCCGCCCTGCGCCGTCGGCTACGGCCGAGACGTTTCGGCTGGCGACCGATCTCACCCAGGACCTGCGCGTCGACGGACTGCCGTTTGGCACCCGTGGAGGGACACGGTTCAATTACACATTTCCGGAGGATGCCGAGTACGCGTTCCAGGTGCGGCTCGGGCGGGACGCCAGCGGTACGCTGAAGATCTTCAACACTCCGCATCAGCTCGAGGTGAGCCTCGACGGTCACCCGCTGCAGACCTTTGTCGTGGGCGAGGCGCGGCCGGAGGATGTGGAGCGGAGCAGTCCCGAGTATCGGCAGTATCTCGTGCGTCAACGGACGATCGACGAGGGGTGGGAGGTTCGGGTACCGGTCCGGGCCGGTCCGCACACCGTGCAGGTGACCTTCCACCAGAAGACCTCCGCGTATGCCGAGACGTTGCGGCAGCCGTTCCTGCGTCCATACACGAGCATTACCGGCGGCGACACCCGCTATCAACCGTATGTCGGGAGCGTGACAATCGCCGGTCCGTTCGAGGCGAGTGGATCCGGACCGGCGGGTGGGACGCCAAGCCGCGAGCGCATCTTCGTGTGCCATCCGCCGCGCGGCGATCTCGACGCCGAGTCGCGGTGCGCGCGGCAGATCTTGTCCACCCTGGCGCGACGCGCCTATCGCCGTCCGGTGGAGGAGCGCGATCTCGACGTGTTGCTCGCCTTCTACGACGACGGGTACGCGGACGGCGGGTTCGAGGCTGGTATCGAACTCGGGCTCAGGCGTCTGCTGGCAAGCCCGGAGTTCCTGTTCCGGGTCGAGCGCGACCCCGCAGATCTCGAGCCGGGGACCCCGTATCGCATCAGCGATCTCGAACTGGCGTCCAGACTCTCGTTTTTCCTCTGGAGCAGCATTCCGGACGACGCGCTGATCGACGTCGCCGTGGCCGGCGCCCTGCACGAGCCGGGGGTGCTCGAAGCACAGACTCGCCGGATGCTGGCCGATGACCGGGCGAATGCGCTCGTCGAGAACTTTGCCGGCCAGTGGCTCTACCTGCGCAATGTGAGTTCGCTGACTCCGGACGAAGATCGGTTTCCCGATTTTGGCGAGTCGCTGCGGCTGGCGTTCAAACGCGAAACGGAGCTGTTCTTCGAGAGCGTGCTGCGCGAGGACCGTAGCGTGCTCGATTTCCTGACTGCCGACTATACGTTCATCAACGAGCGACTGGCTCGCCATTACGGCATCCCGAACATCTACGGCAGCCACTTCCGCCGGGTGACGATGCCGGATGACACGCGGCGCGGGTTGCTTGGACAGGGCAGCATCCTGGCGGCGACCGCCTATCCGACCAGGACGTCGCCTGTGCTGCGCGGCAAGTGGGTGCTCGACAACCTGCTCGGTACGCCGCCGCCGCTGCCGCCGCCCGATGTGCCGTCACTCGAGGAAACAACGGCCGCCGGCGCCGCGCTCTCGATGCGTGAGGCGATGGAGCAGCATCGCGCCAATCCTGTCTGCGCCAGTTGTCACCAGTTGATGGATCCGCCAGGCTTCGCACTCGAGCAGTTCGACGCGGTCGGGCGCTACCGGACCCGCAACGAGTCGAACACCCCGATCGACGCGTCCGGCATGTTGCCGGACGGCACCCGCTTCGACGGGGCGGCCGGCCTGCGGAACGCGCTGTTGGCTCGCCCCGATCTGTTCGTGACCACGCTGACCGAGAAACTGCTGACCTACGCGCTCGGCCGCGGCGTCGAGTACTACGATGCGCCTGCCATTCGCGCCATTACCGGCGCGGCCGCCGCGGAAGGGCATCATATGTCGTCGTTGATCCTCGGGGTCGTCAAGAGCCCGCCGTTCCAGATGAGGAGAACACGGTCATGATCATCAGGAAGCTGTCGTTGCCCCGGCGCACGTTCCTGCGCGGCCTCGGTGCCGCGGTGGCGTTACCGCTGCTCGACGCGATGGTGCCGGCGCTCTCCGCGCAGTCGAGTACGGCCGGCGACCCGGTGCGGCGGCTCGGCTTCGTGTACATACCGAACGGCGCGGTCATGCAACAGTGGACGCCGGCCCAGACCGGCGCCGCGTTCGAGTTGTCCCCGATCCTGACGCCGCTGGCGCCGTTTCGCAACCAGTTGACCGTGGTCAGCGGGCTCGCGCACGGTCAGGCCGAGCCGCTCGGCGATGGCAACGGCGAGCACTCGCGCGCGAGTGCGACCTGGCTGAACGGCGTGCATCCGAACCAGACCGAGGGCGCGGACGTGCGC
Organism: Vicinamibacterales bacterium; assembly: GCA_965220695.1. Classification (GTDB taxonomy): domain Bacteria; phylum Acidobacteriota; class Vicinamibacteria; order Vicinamibacterales; family UBA8438; genus UBA9620. The sequence goes on from OZ244838.1 coordinate 5,508,575, forward strand.
GCCGGGGTCACCGCCGACCAGTTGGCGGCGGGAGTCCTGGGACGGGATACGCCGCTGCCGTCCCTCGAGCTGGCGATCGACCTCGACGGGCTCGTGGGCAACTGCGAGAACGGCTACAGTTGCGTGTACCTGAACACGATTGCCTGGCGGTCGCCGACCACCCCGTTGCCGATGGAGAACAACCCGCGGGTGGTGTTCGAACGTCTGTTCGGCGACGGCGGAACGACGCAGCAGCGGGTGGCGGAGTTGCGGCGGGACCGCAGTATTCTCGACTCGGTCAGCGGCGATCTGGCCGCCCTGGAGCGTGACATCGGCGCCGGCGATCGGCTGCGCCTGGAGCAGTATCTGGATGCCATCCGCGCCCTGGAACGTCGCATCCAGCTCGCCGAGGCACAGAGCGCCGACACCGAGCTGCCGGAACTGGCCCGACCGGTTGGTATCCCCGGGACCTACGAGGACCACGTCACGCTGATGTTCGACCTGCTGGCGCTCGCATGGCAGGCCGATATCACGCGGGTCTTCACGTTCATGCTCGGGCGTGAGCTGGGTGGGCGCACCTACCCGCACCTCGGCGTGCCGGACCCGCATCACGGGTTGTCGCATCACCGCAACGACCCGGAGAAGCTCGACAAGCTGGCGCGTATCAACACCTATCACGTCGGTCTGTTCACGCATTTTCTGAACAACCTCCAGTCGACGGCGGAGGGTGACGGGACATTGCTGGATCACTCGATGGTGCTATACGGCGGGGGCCTTGGAGACAGCAACGATCACGCGCACTTCAATCTGCCGGAGCTCGTGGTCGGGGGCGGGACGGGGCGTCTCGTGGGTGGGCGGCACCTGCAGTACCCCAAGGACACCCCAATGAACAATCTGCTGGTCAGCATGCTCGACAAGGCGGGGTTGCCGGCCGAGAAGTTCGGCGATGCCACGGGACGACTGACAGAGGTGCTATAGCGGCCGCTGCGGACATGGTATCGACATGCGTACCGAACTGATGCGCGGGGCGCGGCGATTCCTGACGGTCGTTCTGTGCCTCGGCGTTTGGAGCGGTGGTGCGGCCGCCGCGGCGGACGAGCCGCTCATCGACGCCGTGCGCGCGGGTGACATCGAGCGTGTCCGGGCTCTGCTTGACCTGCAGGTTGACCCGAACAGCCCGGACCCCGGCGGGTCGACGGCGCTGTTCTGGGCGGCCCATCGCGACGACCTGAGGACGGCTCGGCTGCTGGTCGAGCGCGGCGCCCGGGCAGAGACTGCGAACCGCTACGGGGCAACGGCGCTGCTGCTGGCCGCCACGAACGGCAGCGCGCCGATGCTGCGGCTGCTGCTCGACGCCGGGGCAGACCCGAACATGAGCCTGCCCGAAGGGGAGACCCCGCTCATGCGCGCCGCCCGCACGGGGCGGGTGGACGCGGTGGACGCGCTCGTGGCGCACGGCGCCGATGTCGAGGCCCGCGAGCACTGGCGCGGGCAGACTGCCTTGATGTGGGCGGCCATCGAAGGCCATACCGGTACGGTTCGCGTTCTGATCGAGGCAGGAGCCGACATACATGGACGGTCGGCGGGCGGTTTCACGCCGCTGCTGTTCGCCGTGCGGCACAATCGCCAGGAGACCCTGCGTGCGCTGGCCGCGGCCGGCGCAGATATCGACGACACGCTGCCCGGCGGGATGAGTGCGCTGTCGCTCGCCACGCTCAACGCGCACTACGATCTCGGGGTCTGGTTGCTCGAGCAGGGGGCCGACCCGAATGCCGCCGACCAGGGCTGGACCGCGCTGCATCAGCTCGTGTGGGCGCGGCGCCCCAACCTGGGTTTCAACAATCCAGCGCCGATTCCCTCCGGATTGGTCTCCGACCTCGCGTTCGTCGAGGCGCTCGTCGCGCACGGCGCCGAGATCGATGCGCTCGAGGCGAAGGAGCCGCGCGGTGCTGATGGGTCCGGCGTCGCCACGGGGTATCGAAACGTCCTGAACCGGGTCGGGGCGACGCCGTTCCTGCTGGCCGCGAAGGCCGCCGATGTCGAGTTGATGACGCTGCTGGTGCGACTCGGCGCCGACCCCTTGCTCCCGAACGAAGACGGGACGACGCCGCTGATGGTCGCGGCGGGTGTCGGCATCTGGGCCGTCGGAGAGAGTCCCGGCACCAATGACGAGGCGCTCGAGGCAGTCAAGCTGATGATCGAGCTTGGCGATGGCGTGACCATGGTCGACGCCAACGGCGACACCGCCCTGCACGGGGCGGTCATCCGAGGCTCGGAGCCGCTGGTACGTTTCCTCGTCGAGCAGGGCGCCGATCTGGAGGCGGTCAACGAGAAGGGCTGGACTCCCCTGACGATCGCGGAAGGCGTGTTCTACTCGAACACCGGCAAGCGCTGGCCCGAGATGGAGACGCTGCTGCTCGAACTCGGTGCGCGCCGGCGTGCGCCCTAGCAACGACCGCAAGCCTTGGCCGGCCGGCGGCGGTGCTACAATGCCCCCGATCACGCAGGACCACTACCGAGGAGCTGTCATGCCGAATGTCCGGATGCTCGCGCCGGTCGTTGCCATCACGTTGGGATCCGCTGCCCTCGCCGGGGCGCAGATTCTGGACGCGCCAGACCCGGCGCAAATGGAAGACGCGCCAGATCTCGGGTACCGGCCTGTGCCACACGGGCTGGACATTCCGGACGGCATGGAGATGGGCGCGCCGTCCAGCGTCGTCTGGACGACGAAGAATCGCCTGCTGGTCTTCAACCGCGGTCCGAATCCGTTGATGGAATTCAATCCGGACGGCAGCTTCGTGCGGGCCTGGGGACAGGGTGACTACCTCAGACCGCACGGTATGCGCCTCGACCCGGAGGGCAACATCTGGATCACCGATGTCAACGGTCATACCGTGACCAAGATGAATCCTGACGGGGAGGTCCTGCTCACCATAGGTACCAAGGGACAACCAGGCGAGGCGAGCGCGGGGCTGCTGAATGAGCCAACCGATCTGACGATCAACGCGGCGGGTGAAATTTTCGTCCTGGTGGGGCACGGACGCGGCGAGCCGCGCCTGGTGAAGTTCGATCGCACCGGAATGTTGATCACGTCATGGGGCGGTCCGGGTACAGAGCCGGGCAAGTTCGACACGCCGCACTCGATTGTGGTCGATCAGGCAGGCCTGCTCTACGTCGCCGACCGGCAGAACCGGCGCGTGCAGATCTTCGATGACGACGGCGCGTATATCAAGGAATGGTCCTTCAAGGGCCTGCCGTGCGGGCTGCATCTCGGCGCAGATCAGCAGATGTATCTGGCGAGCGGCTTTGCCGGGGAGATTCTCAGATTGGACTCGAACGGCAAGGCGGTCGGCCGGACCGGCCAGCCCGGCCAGGGGCTCGGCGAGTTCGGCGAAGCGCATTACATGACGGTGGCGCCAAACGGAGACATCTGGGTCGCGGACACTGTCAGACCGGCGCTGCACAAGTTCGTGAAGAAGTAGGGCCGCGCGCCGGCCGCCGCCGGCGCTGACCGTGCGTACTGGTTGCAAACGTCGGAGAACAGGACGCCCCTACGCACACGTCGAGCGACCGGGGACGCTCGTGAACCTATGGCAGCGGCCGTTGAACGCTTTCCTCGGCGCGGGCCGGCGCGAACGAGGCGACCGGTTCGTCGGTCCTGATCTGTTCAATCCAGAACACACCGTCGTATGGCACGCTGTTGCCGCGGGTGCCGATGAAGTCGATGTCCCCATCGCCGTCCATGTCGCGAGGGATGAACTTGTCGAACATGCCGCGGGCGCGGCGCGAGAAGTCGTGGCGGTCCCAGGCCCCGGTCGCGTCGCCAGGATTCTCGAACCAGGCCAGCCGCCCGCCCGCCGCCTGCGCCCCGGTGTCGGCATCCTCGGCCCGTGCGCCCTGGCTGTAGGCGCCGGCGAGCAGGTCGGCGTCGCCGTCATCGTCGATGTCGGACAGCACGAAGCCGACCAGCACCTCGGGCGGAATGTCGCCGATGATGTGCCGTGTCCAGGGTGAACCCGGGTCCTCCGGCTGAGCGAGCCAGACAACCCCGTTGCGGCCATCCCGTAACGCCACATCCAATCGGCCGTCGCCGTTCAGGTCCGCGAAATCGAAATTGAATCCCGTGACCCGGGGCGGCGCGTCGCCGCCCCCGGTGATGTCGATCCGGTGTTCCTCGAATTGGATGTCGCCGCCGTTGCTCAGGTTCTCGAACCAGAATACCCGCTGTTCGCCTCGCGACCCGCCCATCACGTCGAGGTCTCCATCGCCGTCCAGATCGATCGGCTGCGAGTTGATGGGGATGCGGACACGGGTCAGCTCGTGCTCGACCCACGCGTTCCCCTGCAGCGGGTCGTCCGGCAGCGTGAAATAGGAGATCGCGTGTGTCTCGGTCGTGTCCCGCGGCGGGTTCTGTCCACCCTTGTTCGGGGCGACCACCTCGTGGCGGCCGTCGTCGTTGAAGTCTGCGGTCCAGACCCGGATATATGACCCTCTGTCCCGCGTGATGTCCGGAATCACACGTTGCCACGGCGCGCTGCGCGCGTCGGCGCCGGGGTTCTCGAAATAGATCAGATGGGCGAGTTCGCAGGACACGACGATGTCGGGGTAGCCGTCATCGTTCAAATCGGCGATGGCGGCATCTTCGGGCGCGCCGACCTCGGCCCCCTCGCCCAGCGTCGCCAGTTCCCATACGTCCGGATCATCCGAACCGAACGCCAGACGCACGTGACCGTCGGCGACGCCGTCATACGTCGTGTCCGATTCATGCACCGAGACGATATCGAGGTGGCCGTCGAGATCGAGGTCCGCCACCGACAACCCGTCGCTGCCGGCGATCGCGATGCCACTCACGTCCTCGCCATCGATGATGTGCTCCTTCCACGAGATGTACCGTCCATCGGCCGCTCGCGCCCGAGTGGGCGTGTCGGCGACCGTCAGCGGCCCGGCGGTCGCCGTGTCCGGCGCCGGCGTCTCCGGTTCGGATGCTCCTCCACCGCACGCCACTGTGAAGATCGCGAGAATCGACGAAGCGAAGAATTTGTTGGTCATGGCTTTATGCGAGATGCGGTGACCCCGACGGACCCATGTGCATCGGGAGTGACGGCCCCTGTTCAACGTAGCCTACTACACCACGCGGGCGGCGCGCAGCGACGCGATTTCCTGCGCGTCGTAACCCAATTCCCCGAGAATCTGGTCGGTATGTTCACCGAGCCGCGGCGCACGGGTGCGGATACCGGGTGGCGTCTCCGACAGGGAGAACGGTGAGTCGGCGACCGGCGGAGCAACCGGTGCTCCAGGAAACCCGAGCGCTCTCAGGACCCCGACGGCCTGCACGTGCGGGTCATCGAGTGCCTGCTGCGGCGACAGGACCGGGCTGGCCGGGATGCGCGCCGCTTCGAGCGCCGCCAACGCCTCCTCGCTCGTCCGCTCCGCGCACCAGGCGGCGGTGCGCTGGCTGATGACCTCGCCGTGGTCTCCACGCGACATGTCGTCCGTGAACCGCGGGTCGTCGAGCCAGTGCGACTCGCCCATCAGCCCGGCCCACCGATCGAAGAGCGGTTGGCCGATGGTCTGCACCAGGATCCACCCGTCGCGGGTGCGGTGCGTGTCTGACGGAGCCGACACCTGACTGCGATTCAGGGTGGCGACACGGTTCGGTGCGTTCACCGCCTGCTCGATGAGCGGGGCATTGGCGACCGTGAGCGCGGAGGCCAGCAGCGACCCGGTGACCTGCTGTCCGCGCCCTGTCTGCTGCCGCGCCAGTAACGCCGCCAGCGTGCCGGCGGTCGCGCAAAGGGCGGTCATGTAGTCGACCCACGGGACGTAGCTCTTGGTCGGCTGGTCCGGCTGACCCGACAGATACATCGAACCGGACATCGCCTGTCCGATGCCGTCGAAACCGACCTTGCCGGAGTATGGCCCCCCGGCTCCGAACGCCGAGACGCTGGTCAGGATGATGTCAGGCTTCACCGCGATCAGCGACGCATGGTCGAGCCCCATCGCCTGCAGAACCGCATCGGGCACGTTGGCCACCACCACATCCGCCGTTGCGGCCAACCGCCGGACCACGTCCCGTCCGGCCGGCTTCATCGGGTTCAGCGTCAACCCGCGTTTGTTCCGGTTCACCTGGACGAACATGGCCCCGTCGCCCGCGTCGGTCAGCGGAATGACGAAGCGGTCTTCGCTCCCCTTTACCTTCTCGACACGAATGACATCGGCGCCGAGATCCGCCAGCAGCGCCGCGCAGAACGGACCGGCGATGTAGCGCCCGAAGTCCAGCACACGGATCCCGTCAAGGACGCCTGCCGTCATTGCTCCCTCACGTCACGCGGCCGTCCGCGTTCTGCATCTCGCGCCCGACGGAGGCCGCAGGCTGGCAGGCCATCATGCTCCGGTCAGGCGTGCGCCCGCGCGACCTCGTCGTTCAACTCGACACCGAAGCCAGCGGCGCCTGACACCTGGATCTGACCGTTCTGGAAACGTTCCGGAGGATCGATCAGATCTCCGCGCCAGCCGACCTCGCCCCATTGGTACTCGAGGATGTCGAAGTTCGACATCGGGGCGCAGAGCTGTACACTGGCCGCGGTCGCGACCGGACCGCTCGGGTTGTGCGGAGACACGGCAACCCCGTACAGATCGGCGACCGCGGCAATGCGGCGCGCCTCGGCCAGCCCGCCACAGTGTTTGACGTCGGGCATGACGACATCGACGGCGCGCTGTTGACAGAGTGGGGCGAATCCACCGATGCCGAAGAGGAATTCGCCTCCCGCCATGCGCTGGGCCACGGCGTCGTGAATCGTCTTCGTGTCCTCGACCTGCTGCGGCGGAATCGGTTCCTCGTACCAGGACAGCCCGTGCGGCTCGAGCCGGCGGGCGACCTCAATGGAGAGCGGCACGTCGAAGTTGCTGTGCGCGTCGATCTTGATGGCGACGTCCGGTCCGACGGCGGCGCGCATCGCGGCCACGCAGGCGACGCCGAGGTCTGTCGCCGCGGCCACCTCCGCCGCAGGTTGCGTGAGGGCTGGAAAACCGTCGAACGGCGCCGCCTTGAGCGCGGCGAACCCGTCGTCCACCGCTGCCCGCGCATTGGCGGCGAATCCCTCGGGTGTCCGGTCGGCGGTCGCCCGATTGATGTTTGCGTAGACCGGCAGGTTGTCACGGAGCCGGCCGCCGAACAAGTCGCTCACCGGTGCGTCGAGCGCCTTGCCAACCAGGTCCCACTGCGCTTGCTCGAGGGCGCTGAAGGCGGTGGCCTGGACCCGGTCGCCGGACGAGGCCCGTGCCCAGCCCCGTTGACGATACTGTTCGATTCGGAACGGCGACTCGTCGAGCACCATGTCGACGAACGGATCGAGTTCCGGCAGCGCGGTGCGGCGTCCGAGCGATGCCTCGCCGAGCCCCGTCAGTCCCTGATTCGTCGTCAGCCGGACGTTGAGCCACGTGGTGCGGCCGGTAGCGCGCACGACGATCAGCTCCATGCCGGTGATGCGCAACCGCCGGCCGATGCCAGACTCCTGGGCCAGTAGTCGGCTCGTCTCCCTCCCCACCGGCGCCAGCGCCGGCGCCGCCGCGAGCAGCGGCGTCCCCGCCAGGAAGTGTCGCCTGCTGATGGAGCCGGTCGTGTTCCCCCGTGCATCTCTGGTCATGGCGCGTTCCCTTCAGCTCACGACTTCTCCTTTGCCGACGACCACGACGCCGCCGGGCGACACCGTGTATCGCGAGGCATCCCGTACTGGATCGACGCCGATCGACGCGCCATCGAGCACACGCACCTGTTTGTCGAGAATCGCATTTCGCACTCTCGCACCCGGTCCGATCTCGACGTCGTCGAAGAGCACGGAGTCTCGAACGCTGGCCCCGGCGCGGATCAAGACTCCGGGGGAGAGGATCGACCGCCGCACCTGCCCGCCAGCCACCACCGCCCCACTGCACACGAGCGAATTGAAGGCGCGCCCCTTGGGACCGTCTTTCCCGTGCATGAACTTGGCCGGCGGACGTTGGAGCTGTCTGGTCAGGATGGGCCATTCGTCGTTATACAGGTCGAAGTCCGGTTCGGCGGCGAGCAGATCCATGCTGGCCTCGAAGTACGCATCGATCGTGCCGACGTCGCGCCAGTAACCGCGCTCCCGGTCCGACTGCCCCGGTACCTCCTGGGTCGCGAAGTCGTAGATACCGGCGCAACCCTCATCCGCCAGCATCGGGACGATGTCGCCGCCCATGTCGTGGTTCGAGTCCCTCATGGCTGCGTCGCGCGCCACCGCGTCGATCAGGACATCGGTCGTGAACACGTAGTTGCCCATCGAGGCCAGCGCCCGGGTCGGGTCGGTCGGGTTGGGCGCCGGTTCGGCCGGCTTTTCCTGGAAACCGCGGATACGCCCCTCCGCGTTTGCGTCGATGATGCCGAACGCGGACGCCTCTTCGACGGCGACCGGTTGCGCCGCCACGCTGAGGCCCACGCCGGAGTCGATATGATGCTGAAGAAACTGCCGCGGGTCCATCCGGTAGATGTGGTCGGCGCCGAACAGGAGAACGTAGTGAGGCCGCTCGTCCCGAAGGATGTTCAGGTTCTGGTAGATCGCGTCGGCCGAACCGGCGAACCAACGCGGTCCGGTACGCATCTGTGCCGGCACAGACGCTACGTATTCGCCGACGAGCGGTGACAGCGCCCAGGTCTGCGCCAGGTGCCGGTCCAGGCTGTGACTCTTGTATTGCGTGAGCACCACGATACGGCGGAACCCGCCGTTCACGAGGTTGGAGAGAACGAAATCGATCAGGCGGTACTGCCCGCCGAACGGCACCCCCGGCTTGGCCCGGTCTCTGGTCAGCGGCGCCAGGCGCTTGCCGTGCCCTCCGGCCAGGACGATCGCGAGCGCGTGCGGCTGTTCGTAGGTCATGGTCCAGCAGCGCCCGGGTCAGGCGTCGTCCTCTCCGGCGTCCGGCTCGAGCACCAGCACGCTCAGCGGCGGCAGCGTCAGCGGAATCGACCGAGGTTGACCGTGCCAGGGCTCCCGGTCCGCCTGTACGCGGCCCAGGTTGCCGGCTCCGCTCCCGCCATAGCAGGGCGCGTCGCTGTTCAGGCGCTCGATCCACCACCCGTCGAGCGGCACGCCGATGCGATACGTTCGCAGGGTCACCCCTGAGAAGTTGCACACGAACAGCAGCGCCCCCCGACTGCTTCGGTCGCGGCGCAGGAAGCTGATGACGCAGGCATTGCGATCAGTATGGTCCACCCAGCCGAATCCATCGGGCTCGGCGTCGAGCGCATGCAGTCGCGAGTCGGTGCGATACAGGTGATTCAAGTCGCGAACCCACCGCCTCAGGCCGTCCTGCCTCGGGGCCCGCGCCTGGTCCCAGGCAAGCGCCGTGTCGTAGTCCCACTCCCGCTGTTGACCCAGTTCGTTGCCCATGAAGAGCAGCTTCTTTCCCGGATGACCATAGAGATACCCGTACAACAGACGGACGTTGGCGAACCGTTGCCAGTGGTCTCCAGGCATCTTGTCGACGATCGCGCCCTTGCCGTGCACCACTTCGTCGTGCGAGAGCGGGAGGACGTAATTCTCGGCGAATGCGTAGGTCAGGCTGAAGGTCAGCTCACGCATGTGATGCCCCCGGTGAACCGGGTCGCGGGCCATGAACGACAACACGTCGTTCATCCAGCCCATGTTCCACTTGAACCCGAACCCCAGGCCGCCGTGATCCGTCCGCCGCGACACACCGGGCCAGGCCGTCGACTCTTCGGCAATGGTCATCACGTCAGGAAAATCGCGGTAGATGACCTCATTCAGGGTGCGGAGAAAATCGACCGCCTCGAGGTTCTCACGCCCCCCCTGCCGGTTGGGTATCCAGTCGCCGTCCAGTCTGGCGTAGTCGCGGTAGAGCATCGACGCGACCGCGTCGACGCGCAGCCCGTCCACATGGTACTGCTCGAACCAGAACCGGGCATTGCCGACCAGGAAATTGCGCACCAGCGGACGGCCGACGTCGAAGACCTGGGTGTGCCACTCCGGATGGCGCCCCTCACGAGGGTCGTCGTACTCGAACAGCGGCGTCCCATCGAACCACGCCAGTCCATGCGGGTCGTCCGGAAAATGGCCGGGCACCCAATCGAGAATGACGCCGATCCCCGCCTGGTGGAGCCTGTCGACGAGATGGCGGAAGTCATCGGGGCTGCCGAACCGGCTTGTCGGCGCGTAGTAGCCGGTCACCTGGTAGCCCCATGACGCGTCGAGCGGATGCTCGGCAACCGGCAACATTTCGACGTGGGTGAACTGCATGTCGACAAGATAGTCCGGCAACTGCTCGGCCAGTTGCCGGTAGGTCAGCCAGCCCTGATCGCCAGGTCCCGTCGTTCGACGCCACGAACCGAGGTGCACCTCGTAGATCGCGATCGGCGAGCGCGGTGTGTGCCGTCCGCCGCGATCCTGCATCCAGCGGGCGTCGCCCCAGCGGTATTCCGACAGATTCCATACGCGCGACGCCGTGCGCGGTCTCAATTCGGCGGCGAATGCGAATGGGTCGGCCTTGTCGGCGTCACCGCGCCCGCCGGCAGAACGGACATGGTACTTGTAGATCGCGTTCGGTTCCACGCCGGGGACGAAGACCTGCCACACGCCATCGGATCCGGCCCTCTTCATCGGGTGCGTTCGCGGGTCCCACGCGTTGAAGTCACCGATGACCGACACCGACCCGGCACCGGGCGCAACGACCGCGAAGTGTACGCCCCGCACCTTGTCGACGGACACGGGATGCGCGCCGAGCTTGTCGTACGCTCGATCGTGCGTCCCTTGCGCCAGCAGCTTGACGTCGTCGACCGAGAGGACCGTATCGCTCATGGTGCCTCGTCCTCGCCGGGCGGCGCCAAGTCTGGCGCCGGACGCGCGGCAACCAGGCGCCGCAGCGTCTCCGTCACCTCCGGCATCTGCATGACGGTCTCCAGGCGGTGCCGCATCCGACGCCGCCAGTTGCGGCGCTCCGGCCCGGTGCCTGGCAGATTCTGCGCACGGGGTTCCAGCCACAGATCCTCGAGGTTGACCAGGACGAGCGCGGCGCGTCCCTGTGCGAGCACGGTCAAACAGCCGTGGAGCATCTGCTGCAGGATGGACCCGGCGTGGGGATCGACGCCGGGCAGGCGCTCCAACGCAGCCCGCTCGTGCTGCCGCCGTGATCGAGCCCGGGCCGCGTCGTCAGCGTCAAGAGCCCCACGATTCAATCGCTCGTCGATATCGGCGCCACCGAGAAACCCGGCGAACGTCGGTGTGTCGTGGGTGTTGAGCGAGGCAATCGCGCCGGGCGCCGCGGGTGCCAGCGGCTGGCCGGCCTGACAGTCGATGTTGAATTGCGCGACGTGCAACGGACGCAAACCGTGCCGCGCCAACGCGTGGTTCACATACGCCGGCACCGTGCCGAGATTCTCCCCGACCAGACGCGTGCGATGGCGCCATGATTCGAGGCACAGGAGCGCGTAGACCTCGTCGGCCGGATACCGCACATACAGTCCGTCCGCCGCCGTCGCCCCCCGAGGAATCCAGAAGAGGCGGTGCACGCCCATGACGTGGTCGATACGCAGCGTACCGGCCACGGACATCTGCCGCGCCAGCGACGCCCGGAGATAACGATACCCGTCCCGTCGGTTCGCCGCCGGATGCGGCGGCGGTGTGCCCCAGTTCTGGCCCCCCGGAAACAGCTCGTCCGCCGGGGCGCCCGTCGAGATGCCGCTGGCGAACAGCGCGGGCTTGTGGCTCACGTCGAACCCGTCGGGGTGCACGCCTAGCGGAAAGTCCAGATACAGGCCGTCACCGACCTGCCGCGCCCGCGCGGCCGTTTGCTCGACCTGCTGGTCAGCCACCCACTGGGCATACAGATGATAGTGATGAGGGGAGATTCCCTCCGTGGAGTCGCTTCCCGCCGCGTCCCGCGCCGCCCGAAACACCGCGTACCGTTCGGCCACCGGATGCCCCTGGACCCAGTCCTCGAACTCCCGGGCCCGGCGTCCAGGTTGTCTCAGCAGCCAACGGCCGAGGATCTCGAGCACCTCCCGTTTCGCTGCCGCCGCTCCCGCGTAGTCGATCAGCGGCGCCGCCTGGAGCGCCGCGATCCTGCGGCGGAACCGTTCCGACGCGACCAGGTCACGCGCCGCCTCGCACGTCCTGAATTCCGGCACCCGGCGGGGGTCGATGAAGATCTCGTTCCAGAACAGCCGGCTCACGGGCAGATAGGGGCTCGGATCGCAGGGGTCCCCACCGTAGTCTGTCGCCAGAATCGGCAGCATCGAGCTGACGCGTGCGCCGGTTGCCGGCATCCACTCCAGCAACCGCTCCAGATCGGACAGGTCGCCGACGCCCCAACTGCGTGCCGATTGCAGCGCGTACAGCGGCAGAAAGAGTCCGACGTCGTGGCGGACCGCGCCGTACGACACCGTGGGGGCTGCAATCACCTCCGCCTCGGCCGATCGCCGGCCGACCTGCACGAGCAGACGGTGGTATCCGTCCGGTACGGTCCATGGCGCCGTCACCCGTGCCGCGATGCGAGGCGTACCGTCCATCGCCAAGCCTGCGTCGATCGGCGTCTGACCGGGCAACGACGTCCAGTGGCGTTCGGTTCCATCTTCCAGGACCAGCCGGCAGTGGCACCTGCTATCGCTGTCCGAGACCGGCAGCCGGATGTCGGCGCGGAGACAACCGTCCCACGCCACCAGCACCGGCGGCACCAGTGGCTGCCACTCGTCCCGCAACGTGCAGGCGGCGGCGGTCTCGATATCGGCGTCCGACTCGACCGGCGCGCCGAGCGCGCGGAGCGCCGCCAGGACCGACTGCCGCGGCGCCTCCCGCGCCACCCCGCGGCCGTCGGTGTAGCAGATCTCGAGTCCGTACCAGTCCAGCAGCCGCCGCCACGACGTCTCGCCGGCCCGTGCAACGGTCAGGGAGGACTTGCCCATCGTCAGGGCGCCCCCCGGGGTGCGGACAGGATGGCCGCGGACCGATCCTGCAGCCGATACGCGGCCTGCTGGACCGGTCGTGTCGACACGCTACGGTCGGCGGCATCCAGGACCACACGCCAGCGCCTACTGTCGCCCGCGTCCGGGAGCTGGAAATCGACCGGGGCGCCGGCCGCGTTGAACAGGACGAGCACGGTGTCGCTCATTATCCGCCGGCCGCCGGCATCGGCCGCATCGAGGGCCTCGCCCGGCAGACACATCGCGAACGATTTCAAGCCGTGGTCGTCCCAGCCCCGGGGCCCGATGTCGTTGCCGGCGGTGTCGAGCCACTTCACGTCCGGCACCTGACCCTCACGATAGGACCGCCCTGGTCGGAACCGGCGGCACCGCAGCACTAGGTGGTCGGCCCGGAACTGCAGAAGCGCGGTCACGAACGTGAGAAACGTCTCCGCCCCGTGGTCCAACCGCCAATCGACCCAACTGATCTCGTTGTCCTGGCAGAAGGCGTTGTTGTTGCCGTGTTGGGTTCGACCGAGTTCGTCGCCGGCGCACAACATCGGAACCCCCTGTGAGACAGCCAGGGTCATCAACAGGCTCCGCCGCATCCTGTCTCTGCGGCCCGTCACGACCGGGTCGTCGCTCGCGCCCTCGACACCACCGTTCGAACTCAGGTTGTGGTCCGTCCCGTCCCGGCCGTGCTCGCCGTTCGCATCGTTGTGCTTGTCCCGATAGCTCACCAGGTCCGACAGGGTGAAACCGTCGTGCGAGGTAACGAAGTTCACGCTGGCCCCCGTCCGCGCCGCGACGGTCTGATACAGGTCGCTGCTGCCCGCCAGCCGGGTCGCCAGTTCGCCGACCTGGCCGTCGTCGCCGCGCCAGAACCGCCGCGCCGTATCCCGATACCTGTCGTTCCATTCCCGAAACGGCGCGGGGAATCGGCCCGCCTGGTAGCCGTCCTGACCCAGGTCCCACGGTTCTGCGATCAGCTTGACCTGCGACAGCACCGGGTCCCGTGTGATCGACTCGCAGAAGGCGCCGTCCATGTTCACCGCGGTTCTCTCGCGAACCAGCGTGCTCGCGAGATCGAATCGGAAGCCGTCGACGTGCATCTCCTGCACCCAGTAGCGCAGGCTGTCCAGCACCAGACCCAACGCCGCCGGCTGCCGCAGATCGAGCGAGTTGCCGCACCCCGTGGTGTCGAGATAACGGCGGGGGTCGTCCGACTGCAGCCGATAGTACGCCGCGTTGTCGATGCCGCGCCACGACAAGGTGGGGCCGTGTTCGTCGCCCTCGGCCGTGTGGTTGTAGACGACGTCCAGAATGACTTCCAGGCCGGCGGCGTGGAAGCGCCGCACCATCGTCTTGAACTCCCGCACGGCGGCGCCGGTCGCCGTCGCATAGCGGAGGTCCGGGGCGAAGTACCCGAGCGTGTTGTAGCCCCAGTAGTTGGTGAGCCGCCGCGCCGCCAGCGCCGGCTCAGTGACGCGGTGGTGCACCGGCAGCAAGTCTACCGCCGTGATTCCCATTCGGACCAGGTGGTCGAGCACCGCATCCTCGACGAGCCCCAGATAGGTTCCGCGCAACGGTTCAGGCACCGCGGGGCACTGCCGGGTAAGGCCCTTCACGTGAAGCTCATAGATGACGGTGTCCGGCCAGGGTGTGTCAGGGGGGGCGTCGGCCTCCCAGTCGAACCTGCCATCCACGACGAGTCCGAGCGGCGCGCAGGGCGCCGTGTCGCGCCGGTCCGGCTCCGAGTCGGCCGCAGAGCGCGGTTCGTCGAGGAACAGTTCAGGCCGCTCGAGCGTCCGTCCGACCTGTCTGGCGTACGGATCGAACAGCAGTTTGGCGGAATTGCAGCGGTGCCCCCGCGACGGGTCGTACGGACCCTGCACCCGGTAGCCGTACAACTGCCCCGGCGTCACCCCGGGCAGGTACCCATGCCAGACAGCGCCGGTCGACGCGGGCAACGCGACCCGCTCGCACTCGACCCGTGCGTCCGGTCCGTCGAACAGGCAGAGGTCGACCCTGGTGGCGCAACTGGAGAAGAGCGCGAAGTTCACGCCCGATCCATCCCAGGTCGCACCGAGTGGTTCAGGTCGTCCGGGCAGGGGTGTCACGCAAGGATCAGGATACGCCACGAATGTGACGAATCTGATTCGTGTCGGGCACGACCGCGGCTCGGCCCTCATCTATAATCCGCACGACAGTCGTCTCCACCATTACACGAGACAGTTGCCATGCACAGTGCCGATGCCGCGACGCGGCACACCGTCATTCTGAGTTGCTCGCTGAACCCCGCCAGCCGATCCCACAAGCTCGCGCTGGCGGCCGACGCATTTCTGCGGGCGCGCGGCACGCCGGTCGATCTGATCGATCTGACCGATCACGAGTTGCCGATGTGCGAGGGAGGCGGTTCGTTCGATCATCCGGCGGTGAAGCGGCTGACCAGGGTCATCGATCGCGCGTCCGCCATCCTGGTGTCGGCGCCGGTCTACAACTATGACCTCAACGCCGCGGCCAAGAACGCGATGGAGCTGACCGGTTCCGTGTGGACGGGCAAGCCGGTCGGTTTGCTGTGCGCCGCCGGGGGCCAGGCGAGCTACATGTCACCGATCGGCTTCGCGAACAGTCTGATGTTCGATTTCCGGTGCCACATCATTCCGCGGTTCGTCTACGGCACGGGTGACGACTTCACTGCCGCGGGCGAACCCGGTCCCGAGATTACCAGGCGCGTGGAGCAGGTCGCCGCGGCGGCCGTCGACCTCGCGCGGGCCCTGGCCTGGGTACGGGAACAACCGGCGCACTGAAGTGGCCCCGGATCGCCGGTCTCGATCGCGGACCGGAATGCTGCCGGACCGGCGGTCCCGAGTCCGGACCGCGATCTCAATCACGGACCCGGACGCATCGGATCAAGGGTTCCGCGGCCGGGCCGTGCGACCGGTGGAGCCACTGGAGGTGGAGCCGCTGGAGCCGGCTCGGCCACCGCTGGTATAGCCGCCGGAGGTGATTTGGCCGCCACCTCCGCCCGAGCTGGCGCCGGCGCTCGCGCCACGGGATGACCCGCCGCTGGAGGGGCTGAGGCCCGACGTTACGCCAGGGTCGTTGCGGTCCCGGGCGCGGCGCTGGACGGTTGGTGCTTGAGCGCCGGTGCGAGAGTAGCCGCGCCCGTTGTAGAGGCGGCCCTGTGCCCCGGCCGGGTCCGAGCCCTGCAGGACGCCATACGGCAGGATGCCATATGAATAGGCGGACCCCAGGTAATAGAGCGAATTGAAGGGCGACCACCCGTAGTAGTACCCGAAGGGCGACGCATAGAACGGATACCACTGGTCGAAGAGGAACGGATCGTACGAGGAGGCGAAGCCGCCCGCGCCGCCGACCGATGTCGGATAGGCCCGCCCGGCGGGTCGCCGCACGGCGAACTCGTCCGGATAGGAGAGCGCCACCATCAAGTCGATGAGGTCGTCCGGCAGACCGGCGTCGTCAAGATCGAGCAGGGCGCGTCCGTCGAGCGCAAACGCCGGGCCGGTTTCGACGAGCATCGCCTCGACCACCGCCGGTTCGATCAGGTGGTGCGCCTCGATGACCTCCGTGATGTCAAGCCCGGCACTGCTCACCAGGCGGGCGGCGTCCAATGCCCGCTCGCGCCGGTCCGGGGTCAGCGGTACGGCCCCGGCCTCTTCGATCGCCAACCGGCCGGCGCGGATATAGCGCCGGATCGTCACGGCGCCGCGTCCTTCCGTTTCGACCAACTGGATGTCCAGCCAGGTTGTCGGGGAGGCCATCAATCCCACGCCGGACACCGACCGTTGTCCACCGTCCTCGCAAGTCAGATCGGCGCGCGTGAACAGACGGGCGCCATCGGCAGACCAACTGTCCCGGCGGTGGCCGTTGCATGACGCCTGGGTGACGGCATGGTCGATGGCGTCGGCGTGCAGTGTCTCGAGCAGAATCTGCGTGCCGTCGGCAAAGGTCGCGACCTCGACGGCCTGCGTCCCGGCGGCGGGTGTCACACACACGACCACGCGATCGGCAAACGCCCGGCGCTCGTCGATCTCGTCCGGCAGCGCCCCGGTCTCTTCCACCAATCGCCAGCAGCCCGACCAGGGCAGCCATCGCGAGTCGGTGGAATCCACCGCTTGACCCGTCGCTGGTGTGGCCGCCATGACCTGAACCAGCGTCGCGACGAGCAGCGCGGCCAGCGGCGCGGGCAGGCGGCGGGCGGTGAGGGTTCGGATGTGGCGAATCGGTTGTTCAGTCATGGCAAGGTCCTCGTAACGCCTGGCGTGATCCAGTGCCTGCAGATCAGAATACAATCTCGATACCGCTCGTGACCTGCATGCCGTTGAGATCCAGATTCTCGAATCCGACGAAGTCATCGCTGAGCGGAGTGCCGGCCCAAACATACCGCGCTTCGACGATCAGGAACAACCTCTGAAACAGGTTCACGCTGGTGCCGGCCAGCAGGTGAGCGCTGGCGGTCCAGCCTGACGATTCCAGATGGTCCGGCTGGACCGAATAGTCGACGAAATCGACGAAATCACCAGACAGGCTGAACCGGTACCGGTTCGTTCCGCCGCCGGCCCCCACATAGGGCGACACGCGAGTGGGAACCCAGGCGAACCGGCCGATCTCGCGGCCCCGCGGCGCCAGCCACACCCGCAACGTACCGGCAATCGCAGTCTGGGCGAGCGAGGTCGTCTGGACGATCGGCAGGTCGCGAAAGTCGACGAAATCCCGGTACTCGGACTCCACGCCTACGTTGCTGCGCCCGACTTCGGCCAGTACCTCGAGTCTGGAGCTGAGGGCGCGGCCGTAGGCGAAGCGGAACGTGAGGGTGTCGAAAGCGCCCTCGTCCACCGTGAACTGCTCACGTGCAAACTCGAAGATCCCGCCGCTCGAGGATGCGAACAGCTCGCCGCCCGAGACGCCGAGATGGTGTTCGGGACGTCCGAACAGAAAGTCCTGCCTGGCCGCACCGGGTTGAACACCCGCCTGCGCTTCCGGAGAGTCGGCGTCGTCGGATGCGCCGGCGGCCGGCGTCATGACGCAGCCGAGCAGCGCCAGGGTGCAGGCGCCGCGCCGCGCGTATCGGAACATCGGGTTCGCCATCGTGACTCTCATCGGATCCAGCGCCGTGTCATGCGTCGGTGACGCGCCCGACCGCGTGCCGCCACCAAGTGTATTCGAAAGCATGAATCGTACCACTTGAAATCCTGCTGTCTGTCAGGGAGTGCACCCTCCGGCCGTCCCATGACGGTGACAACGGTGTTCCGTCGCCGTCCTCCCGCGGTGACCCCGGCAGTGCTGCCGCGCTCTCATCGGTGCAATCATCGATGAACGCACGACCATGGGCTGCTAGACACCTGAATCGGCGCATGTGGCCGTGTTGCCGATGCTGGCGACACAGGGATTCGGCGCCCGGCGCTATAATCAGCAACGTCATCGGCTACACGTCACGGTCACACAGGAGTGCCACGATGAAACGACAATTCATGGTCGTCGCCGCCCTGGCCGCGTTCTTCGTCGCCGCGCCGGCGCAGGCGCAGTTCGACAGCGTCGGTTCGTTGGAGTTCCCCACCTCGGGGTCGGCGGCGGCGCAGCCGCACTTCCTTCGGGGTGTCGCGATTCTGCACAGCTTTGGCTGGAAGCAGGCGATCGCGGAGTTTCAGGAGGCCCAGCGGCTCGACCCTGATTTCGCCATGGCGTACTGGGGTGAATCCCTCTGCTACAACCATCCGCTGTTCGGTGAGCAGGACGGCGAGTCTCCCCGCGCCGTGCTCGCGCGGTTGGCGCCCACACGGGCGGAGCGGCTGGCGAAAGCCCCGACCGAACGGGAGAAAGGGTTTCTCGGGGCGGTCGAGATCCTTTGGGATGAAGGGGCCTGGCGTGACAACCGCGTGGCCTACATGGAGGCGATGCAGCAGTTGCACGAGCGCTATCCGGACGACGACGAGGTGGCGGCGTTCACGGCGGTCGCGACGCTGAGCGCGGCCCGGGCGTTGAACGACCGCAGTTTCCGCTATGAGATCCAGGGCGGCGCGATCGCGCTGCAGGTGTTCGGCAAGAACCCGAGCCACCCCGGGGCGCCGCATTACGCGATTCACGCGTTCGACGACCCGACTCACGCCCCGCTCGCGTTGCCCGCCGCGCTGCGCTACGCCGAGATTGCCCCGGCCGTGGCCCACGCCCGTCACATGCCGACCCACATCTTCATCCAGCATGGAATGTGGGACCACGTCTCGAACCACAACCAGATCGCCTACGACGTGGCGCGGGACCTTTGGATGCCCGGCGACAGTGTGGGTGACGCCGTGCACGCCCTCGACTGGGGGCAGTACGGGGATCTGCAGCGTGGTGATTTCGCCAAGGCGCGGACCTGGATCGAACGCCTGGAGATGGTGGGCCGGGAGAGCGACGGTCAGGCCCGGGCCCGGACGAGTCTGCCGCTCCTGCGCGCGCGATACATCGTGGAGACCGAAGAGTGGCGCACGCAGCCGGTCACCGATGGTTCGTCGGCGCACGAACTGCTGGCCACCGGTATCAGCGCCGTGAAGACCGGCGATCTGGCGACCGCCCGTCTTGCCGAATCGAAGCTCGAGACGATGGCCGCGGACGGCAGTCAGGCCAACCGAATCATGCACCACGAAGTTGCCGCGCTCGTGCGTCTGGCGGAAGGGCAGGGTGACGCCGCCGTGGCGCTCATGGACGAGGCGCTCGAGATCGTGGCCGGAATGCGGCTGCCGAACGGCGCGGCCAATCCGCTGAAGCCGCCATATGAACTGTATGGCGAGATCCTGCTCGAACTCGATCGGCCCGAGGAGGCGATCGACAAGTTCGCGGCATCCCTGCAGAGAATGGCGGGCCGCTCACGCTCGCTGCTCGGGATGGCGCGGGCTGCATCCCGAAACGGCGATACCGGCGCGGCGGCCGAACACTATGCCCAGCTTCTGTCGAACTGGGCTGGCCGCGACGGGTTGCCCGGATACGACGAAGCCCGCCGCTTCGTGCAACAGACCAACGAGCAATAGCAGCTCGTGGTAAAACCCCGCGTCGCACCGAGATCTGGTCGTAACAATGCCGCGCCCGGCCAGCGCAAGGCGAGAAGTAGGGGCAACCCTTGTGGTTGCCCTGTTCGTCTGCCGGAACAACGAAGAGCAGCAGAATTCAGCGTGAAACCGCAGAATTCAGCGGGGAAGCGCAGAATTCAGCGGGGATCGAATGCAGCGGGGCTCTTGCCACGGGCTGCCAGGGCGAAGGAGGTCGGGAACGTACGATGGCGAAAGCGATTCGCATTCACGAGCACGGCGGCCCGGAGGTTCTGTGCTGGGACGATGTCGACCCCGGCGCCCCCGGCGCAGGCCAGGCGTTGATCCGCCAGACAGCGGCCGGTCTCAACTTCATTGATGTGTACTTTCGCACCGGACTCTATCCGGTCCCGTCCATGCCCGCGGTCCTCGGCAACGAGGGCGCCGGTGTCGTGGAGGCGGTGGGCGAGGGTGTGTCCGACGTCGCAGTCGGCGATCGCGTGGCGTACGCGATGAGCCTGGGCAGCTACGCCGAGCAGCGCGTCGTCGACGCGGCGCGGCTCGTCAAGCTCCCGGACAGCATCGGCGACCGCCAGGCGGCGGCGATGATGCTCAAGGGCTGCACGGTGCAGTATCTCGTCCGGCGGATTCATCCGGTCAGGGCGGGCGAGACCATCCTGCTGCACGCGGCCGCAGGCGGCGTGGGGCTCATTGCGAGTCAGTGGGCCAGCCATCTGGGCGCCACCGTCATCGGCACCGTCGGCAGCGACGAGAAAGCGGAGCTTGCGAAGGCCCATGGGTGCAGCCACACCATCGTCTACACGCGTGAGAACGTCGTCGAGCGTGTCAGGGAACTGACCGGTGGCGCCGGTGTACCGGTCGTCTTCGATTCGGTCGGCAAGGACACCTTCATGGCGTCACTCGACTGCCTGCAGCCGCGCGGACTGATGGTGAGCTTCGGGAACGCGTCCGGCGCGGTCGAGCCGTTCAGCCCGGGGCTGCTGGCGGCGAAGGGATCGCTGTTCCTGACGCGTCCGACCCTGGCCAGCTATATCAGCACGCGCGCGGAACTCGATGCGACCGCGGCCGATCTCTTCGGCGTGGTCGCGAGCGGCGCCGTCAAGGTCGCCGTCAGTCAGACGTTCGCGCTCGAAGAGGCCGCGCAGGCGCATCGCGATCTCGAGGCTCGGAACACAACCGGATCCACCGTGCTGGCGATAGGAGGGTAGCCTTATGAGAATGGTGCGTATCTTCGTAGCGGGACTGCTGCTGGGCGGCCTGGCCTTCGGCGTGTTCGGGAACGTGTCGGCGCAACCGGAGCGGCGCGCGATCAACCTGCCCGGCCGCACCACGCAGGCGCCGTTCAGCGACGCGGTCCTGGCCGGCGACACCCTGTATCTGTCGGGCCGGCTTGGACTCGTGGGTGGGCAGCCTCCCGCCGATCCGCGCGAGGAGGCCCGCAACGTGCTTGATCAGATCCAGGCGGTGCTCGAGCAGGCGGGCATGACCATGGACGATCTCGTCAGCGTGCAGGTCTTCTGCTCGGATGTCGCCTTCTACGGCGACTTCAACGCTGTGTATTCCAGTTACTTCACCGGCGCCCCGCCGGCGCGCGCCTTTGTCGGCAGTGGGGCCTTGCTGGGCGGCGCCCGCTTCGAAGTGATGGGGATCGCCGTCAGGTCGTGACCAATTGGTGCGCATGCCACGCGCGGGCCTGCTGATCGTCCTGATTTGGAGCACGGCGGTACCCGGCGCCGGTCTACCCGTCCAGACGATCGACCTCGGCTGGGTGCGGGTGCCGGCCGGTACGTTCGTCATGGGGTGCGTCGCCGCCGACCCGGCATGTCTCGACAACGAACGGCCCAGCCATGAAGTGAAGTTCCTCCAGCCATTCGATCTGATGGCGGCCGAGGCGACTGTGGCCCAGTACGCGGGGTTCGTGCGAAACACCGGGCACGCGGTACCGCCGGCGCCCGAGTTTCCCCAGACCGAGGACCACCCGGTCGTGTTGCTGAGTTGGGACGACGCCCTCGCGTTCTGCCGGTGGGGCGGGGCGCGGCTGCCTACGGAGGCAGAGTGGGAGTACGCAGCGCGCGGCGGGCAGCCGGGACTGGTCTACGGCGTGCGCGCCGAACTGTCTCGCGACTGGGCGAACTACGGGGCCGATCAGTGCTGTGCCGGCGCGATCGGTGGCGCCGACCTCTGGATGAGTACCGCGCCGGTCCGTTCGTTCGCCCCGAATGACTTCGGGCTCTACGACATGACCGGCAACGTCTGGGAGTGGGTCGACGGCTGGATCGACGAGGACGACTACGCCTCGTCTCCGGACATCAATCCGCCCGGCGCGCCTTCCGGCTACGCCCGAGTCGCCCGCGGAGGCTCCTGGTTGAACTTCCCTGCCGCGCTGCGGACGTCGGTCCGTCTGCCGTTCGCGCAGACGGGGCAGACGAGCAATGTCGGCGTGCGGTGCGCCCGTGACGTGCCCGGGATCCGCGCGCGGGCGCAGACCGACCAGCGACTGGCGGCGGCGATAGCGGTCCAGGCGCTGCCGGAGTAACCGGCGTCACGGCGCCGCGATGCGATACAGCGCCGAGTGGGTCCGGATAATCAGGCTGCCGTCGACAATTGCCGGCGTAGCCATGGTGAACTCCTCGAGGTGGTTGGTGTGCAGCACCTCGAATTCTGTGCCGGCCCGGATGACGAAGGTCTCACCCTCCTCGCTCATCGCGAAGATCTTGCCGTTGTAGGCCCACGGGGATGCCGTGAACCCGGTGCCGACGGCGACCCGCCGCCGGCCATAGACCTGTTCGCCGGTTCGGGCGTCGTGTGCGGTCATGAACCCGCGGTCCATGAGGGTGTAGTAGAAGTCTCTGTACACCAGCGGCGACGTGTTGTAGGTGCCGCCCTGGGGTAGATGCCAGGCGATGTAGTCGTTGCTGGTCCGACCCGGTTCCAACGAAATGTCGCCCGAGGCGCCGGGACGTATGGCATATACCGGGCGCTGCCGGTCTCCCGTGTAGCCGGCCTCGAGATAGAGCAGATCGAACCGTGAGAACGGCATCGGCACGGTGATCGACGACAGCCCGTCGAGTTCCCACAGGACCGCGCCGTCCAGACTGTACGAACGTACCCTATCAGTGCCGGTCGTCACGATCTCGGTTCGGATCTCGTTCTCCCAGACGAAGGGTGTCGACCAGTTGGTGCCTTCGTCGCGCTCGGCGCGCCAGATCTCGGCGCCTGTCTCGGCGCTGAGCGCCGTGATGAACGACTGCTCGTCGTTGTCGTTCACGACATGGAGCCGGCCATCGTGCAAGACGGGCGACGCCCCGGTGCCCCAGCCGGACCGCGTTCGCACCGCTGGCCACTCTACCGACCAGAGTTCGCGTCCGTCGAGGTCGAGACAGAACACCCCGACGTTGCCGAAGTACACGTACAACCGCTCGCCGTCGGTCACCGGGGTTTCCGAGGCGTAGCTGTTCTTCAGATGCTTGCTCTGCGACGGCGCTTCGCGGTGGAGCTCCGTTTCCCAGCGAATCTCGCCGGTGTCCAGATCGACCCCGTACGCCACCCAGTGGTGCACGTCGCCCGAGACTGGCCGCTCGCCGCCGCGATACAGCCCGCCGATCGGGGTTTCGACCTCACCGTCGCTGACCACCGCGGTGACGAAAATGGTGCGGTCCCACACGATTGGCGAGCTCCACCCGACCCCCGCGATTGGGGTGCGCCACGCCACGTTCTCGGTGCGGCTCCAGGTGTCCGGCAGCGCGGCATCGTCGGGGGTGGCGGTGATACCGGCGCCGTCAGGACCGCGAAAGCGCGGCCATTCCTGAGCGTGGGTCGGAATCTGAAGCGCCAGCACGGCGCAGGCGAACAGGATGGGTTTGGACATGAGCGCCAGAATTGTCGCACAGTGTGGAGCCGCGCGCGGCGCCGATCTCGCTGTCACGCGGGGTTCTGCCACGGATTGCCAGGGCCGCCGCGGTGCGCCCGTCAGTCCGGTTCGCCGCCGGGGCGCCCCGGCATGATCCAGGGCTGGCCGCTGGAGGGTACCGGTGCGACGCCGAGTCCATGCCGAAAGACGAGCCGCCCACCACGGTCCGCGGCGGTCAACAGCATCCCGACCCCCGCCAGCGCCACGATTACCGATCCAAGGGGAATCCAGCGCGTGGTGGTGCCCCAGATGTAGGAGATCGCCATGCGAAACGAGGCGAAGAGGACGAAGAACCACGTGGTCCGGTCGGCCCACGTGAAATGCGTCGTCAACGCGACGCTTTCCTCGGGCGAGACGTGCATCATGCCGGCTGCATCGAGACCGCTGAAATATGCCCCCAGCGCCATCAGCGCCCCGCTGCAGTAGAGCCACGTGGACGTATCGCGCAGCGCGGCGCTGGTCGGTCGCCAGACGCCGATCAGGTCGACACTGGCGGCGGCGATCAACAACGTAATCGGAAAATGGACCAATAGCGGATGCAGATTGGGAGCCCAGTCCGGAATCAGGGACATGGCGGTGTATGCGTTGGTGCAGGGTCCGGGCAGCGACTCTCATGATACAGCGCCTCGATTCCCCGCGGAATTCTGCGGTCTCATGCTGAATTCAGCCTTCCCCGCGGAATTCTGCTGTTTCCCGCTGAATTCTGCGCTTCCCCGCGGAATTCTGCTGTTTCCCGCTGAATTCTGCGCTTCCCCGCGGAATTCTGCTGTTTCCCGCTGAATTCTGCGCTTCCCCGCGGAATTCTGCGGCTTCAAGCTGAATTCTGCGCTTCCCCGCGGAATTCTGCTGTTTCCCGCTGCATCCTGCTGTGCGTCGTTGTTCCGGCTGACGAACAGGGCAACCACAAGGGTTGCCCCTACAGGTATTTCCCCGCTGAATTCTGCTGATGTACGTTGTTCCGGCAGACGAACAGGGCAACCACAAGGGTTGCCCCTACATCTTGCCTTGCTGGCCGGGCGCGGCATTGTTACGACCAGATCTCGGTGCGACGCGGTGTTCAACCACGGGCTGATAGGCCGGGGCAACGCGCCGGAGCATGTTAAAATCTGCTGGATTTTCCGCTATTCAGTGACGGAGCCCTGCCATGTCCGGCCATTCCAAGTGGCATTCGATCAAACACAAGAAAGGCGCCGCCGACGCCAAGCGTGGCAAGCTGTTCACCCGCATCATCAAGGAGCTCACGGTGGCCGCGCGGGACGGCGGCGGCGACCCCGACAGCAATCCACGTCTCCGTACCGTGGTCGCCGACGCGAAGGCGGCGAACATGCCGGCCGAGAACATCAAACGGGCTATCCGGCGAGGTACGGGCGAGGAACCGGGGGTGAGCTACGAAGAGATCACCTACGAGGGGTACGGTCCGGGCGGGGTGGCACTGTTTCTTGAAGTTCTGACCGACAACAGGAACCGCGCGGTCGGCGAGATCCGGCACGCGCTCACCAAGCACGGTGGCAACCTCGGTTCGTCCAACAGCGTGGCCTGGATGTTCGACAAGCGGGGATACATTCTGGTCGAACAGGACGCGGCGGAGGAGGAGGCGCTGATGACCGCGGCGATCGAGGCCGGGGCCGACGACATGCGCGACGATGCTGAGAATTGGGAGATCATCAGCTCGCCGGAGACGTTCGACGCGGTGGCCGAGGCGGTCCGCGAGCTCGGAATCGAGCCTGCCGCGGCCCAGGTCGCCATGCTGCCCCGCAATCAGGTGTCGGTCGAGGGGAAGACGGCGCAGCGGATCATGAAGTTGCTCAATGCCCTGGACGACCTGGATGACATCCGTCATGTCTGGTCGAACGCCGATATCAGCGAGAAGGATATCGAGGCCTCGCTGGCGTGAGGATCTTCGGGATCGATCCAGGCTCTGAACGCACCGGGTACGGCTGCATCGATTCGGCTGGCGGGCGTTGCCGTCTCGTGGTGTGTGGGGCCGTATCGGTCTCCGCTCGCCTGCCGTTTCCTGACAGGCTGACCGGAATCTACGACGAGCTCTCACGTTTGCTGTCCAGACATCGGCCTGCGTGTGTGGCGATCGAGGACATCTTCTACGCGCGCAACGTCCTGAGCGCGCTGAAGCTCGGGCATGCCCGCGGTGTGGCGCTGCTGGCGGCTTCCAAGGCCGGATTGGCGGTGACGGCGTATGCGCCCACCGAGGTCAAGCGCGCGGTCGTCGGCTACGGACGCGCCGACAAGAGACAAGTTCAGCAGATGGTCATGCTTTTGCTCGGGCTCGATACGGCACCGACCCCTTATGACGCTTCTGACGCGCTGGCGATTGCGGTCTGTCACGCTCATAAACTGGGCGGTCCGCCGGAGACCCGGCCGGTTGCCGAGAGCACCGGTCCCAGGAGTTGGCGCCAGTATCGCCCGCAGGGCGGGAGATCGTGACACGGTGACCCGATGATCGCGCGGCTCAACGGACGAATCCTCGAGAAGCACCCGAGCCGGGTGATCATCGACGCGGGCGGCGTCGGCTACGACGTTCATATTGCGCTGTCGACGTTCTATGGGCTGGGCGAGCCGGGCACCGACGCCACGTTGCGGATTCACACGCATGTGCGAGCCGAGACGCTCTCGCTGTTCGGCTTCGCCACCCGGCTCGAGCAACTGATATTCGAGCAACTCATCGGTGTGTCGGGCATCGGTCCGCGTCTGGCGCTCTCGGTGTTGTCGGGCATCGAGCCGGCGGATCTCATCCGCGCTGTGGGTCAGGGAGACGTCGGACGACTGACCGGAATCCCCGGGGTGGGAAAGAAGACCGCCGAGCGGATCGGCCTCGAGCTGAAGGACCGGCTGCCGTCGGCGGGGATTGAACTCGACACCGACGATCCGACCCGGCGCGACGAGGGCGCCGGCACCCGCGGCGACCTGGTCTCCGCTCTTCTCAATCTGGGCTACCATCGATCGCTGGCCGAGCGTGCGGTCGACGCCGCACTGAACCGTTCGGGAGGGACGTTCGAGCAGATCCTGCGGCAGGCGCTCAAGGAAATCGCGTGATGATGGACGACACGCCGCCACGTGTAGTCACCTCCGAGCGGCTGGGCGATGACGACCAGTTCGAGCCGGGGTTGCGCCCCCGCACGCTCGATGCCTACATCGGGCAGGAGCGGTTGCGCGAGAACCTGGAAGTGTCGATCACGGCGGCGCGCCAGCGCAGCGAGGCGCTCGACCACGTTCTGCTCTACGGCCCTCCAGGTCTCGGCAAGACCACGCTGGCCTACGTGGTGGCCAACGAGCTCGGCGTGCCGATCCGCACGACGGCCGGTCCCGTGCTCGAGAAGCCGGGTGACCTGGCCGGCATCCTCACGAATCTCTCCGAACACGAGGTGCTCTTCATCGATGAAATCCATCGAATGAGTCCCGTGATCGAGGAGATTCTGTACCCGGCGATGGAGGACTACGAGCTCGACATCGTCATCGGTCAGGGACCCGGTGCACGTTCGGTCAAGGTGCCGTTGCAGCGATTCACGCTGATAGGCGCGACCACGCGGGCCGGTCTGCTTACCTCTCCATTGCGGGCGCGGTTCGGAATCGTGCACCGGTTGGACTTCTACCGGGACACGGACCTGCAGGAGATCGTGCGCCGGTCCGCCGGAATCTTCGGGGTGCCGATCGAGGAGGACGCCACCGCGGAGGTCGCGCGTCGTTCTCGCGGCACTCCGCGCGTAGGCAACCGGCTGTTGCGCCGGGTCCGCGACTTCGCCCAGGTACGCGCCGACGGCACCATTACGCGCGAGGTTGCTCTGCGGGCGCTCGACCTGCTCGAGGTCGACACCAACGGATTCGACGAAGCGGACCGCAGACTGCTGCGCGCCGTGATCGACAAGTTCGGCGGCGGGCCGGTGGGCCTGAACAGCATTGCGGCCGCCATCAGCGAAGAGAAAGAGGCGATCGAGGACATCTACGAGCCGTTTCTGATACAGATCGGTTTCCTCGATCGTACGCCGCGCGGCCGGGTTGCCACCGCGCGCGCGTACGCATACTTCGGCATGCCTGCGCCGGACCGCGAGGGACGATTCTGGTAGGGCCTGGCGAGGAAAGGACGTCACCGTAGACATGAGCAATGCGATATCGGGTCCATCGGCCGGAGGTGTGATGAACGGCGCCCGCCCCGTGCAGATCTCCTCGCTGGGCACGTATGTGCCACCGCGGGTACTGACCAACAGCGATCTCGAGCAGATCGTCGACACCTCGAACGCATGGATCCTGAAGCGCACCGGCATTCACGAACGCCACATCGCCGACCCGGATGTCGCGACCTCCGATCTGGCGGTCAAGGCGGCCTGCAGCGCCATCGACGGGGCGGGGCTCACGCCGCCCGACATCGGGTTTCTCGTCGTGGGGACGACAACACCGGACATGTTCTTTCCCAGCACGGCGTGTCTGGTGCAGGACCAAATCGGAGCTACCCGTGCCTGGGGCTTCGATCTTGGCGCCGC
This sequence comes from Vicinamibacterales bacterium, assembly GCA_965220695.1. Classification (GTDB taxonomy): domain Bacteria; phylum Acidobacteriota; class Vicinamibacteria; order Vicinamibacterales; family UBA8438; genus UBA9620. The sequence continues at coordinate 5,536,937 of OZ244838.1, forward strand.
CTGTTCGGGCTTCACGTACTCGGTGACGACGGCGATGCAGATGGTCGCCAGCGGGGCGCACGACCATGCGCTGGCGGTCGGTGCCGATGTGATGTCGCGGATCATCGACTATGAGGACCGTGCGACCTGCGTGATCTTCGGCGACGGCGCCGGCGCAGTCGTGGTTTCCCCCGCGGTCGATCCGGAGTTGCGCATCATCGACTTTGCACACGAGGTGGATGGCAGCGGCGGGCCGGCGCTACGCATGCCGGCGGGCGGCAGCCGGATGCCGGCCTCGCACGAGACGGTCGACAAGCGTCTTCACTACGTGCACCAGGACGGTGCGGCCGTGTTCAAGTTCGCGGTCCGCAAGACGGGTGAGATCTGCCGCCGCATCCTGGATCGCAACGGGTTGCGGGCGGCCGACGTGGACCTGTTCGTCTCGCACCAGGCGAACCGCCGGATCATCATGGCTGCCGCGGATCAGCTTGGCCTGCCTGAAGAAAAGGTCGTCATCAACATCGAACGGTTCGGCAACACGACCGGCGCCACCATTCCGCTGGCGCTGGCAGATGCGCTGGCCGACGGCCGGCTGAAGAAGGGCGATCTCGTCCTGCTCGCGTCGGTGGGCGCCGGTTTCACCATCGGGGCGATCCTGCTGCGGTGGGCATATTAGGACCCCGCCGCCGGCGGACACGGGGCGATCGCACCGCCCCGGGTCGTCCCCATGCTCGTCTCTGACTTCGATTTCGAGCTCCCGGCAGATCTGATCGCGCAGGCGCCGGCGCCAGTCCGGGGCGCGTCGCGGCTGCTGGTCCTCGACCGCGCGAACGGAAGCCTCTCGGATCGACGGGTGTCTGACCTGCCGGAATTGCTCGCGCCGGGGGATCTGGTCGTCGTCAACGACACCCGCGTGTTTCCGGCGCGTCTGCTCGGTCGTCGCGTGCCGACAGGCGGCGCGGTGGAATGCCTGCTTCTGGCGCGTCTCGACGACGAACGCTGGGACGCGCTGATGCACCCGGGTCAGAAGCTGCGGATCGGAGCGCGCGTACTCTTCGACGGCGAGGGAGTCCGCCTGCACGGAGAAGTGCTTGCCCGCCATTTCCATGGGCGGAGAACGGTGCGGCTGTGGACGCACGACGGTGCGTCGGTGGATCAGGTGGTCGACGCGCTTGGGCACGTTCCGTTGCCGCCCTACATCAAGCGACCGGAACAGACCGTCGACCGCGAGCGGTATCAGACAGTCTACGCGCGTGTGCGGGGTTCGGTGGCGGCTCCGACCGCCGGTCTCCATCTGACGGAGGCGTTGCTCAGGCAGTGTCGCGCGCGGGACATAGACGTCGCTCGGGTGACGCTGCATGTCGGGTATGGCACCTTTCAGCCGGTCCGGGTCGAGCATGTCGAGGACCACACGGTCGAGGCCGAGTGGTACGACGTGCCGGACGCGTCCGCGACGGCCGTCAATCGGGCGCTGGTCGAGGGGCGCCGGGTGGTGGCGGTCGGGACGACCACGACCCGCACCCTGGAAACCGCAGCCCGGATCGGGGGCGGCACCCTGCCGGCGGGTGGAGGGATGAGCGACCTCTGCTTCCATCCAGGTGTGCCGTTTCATGTCGTCGGCGCGCTGTTCACCAACTTCCATTTGCCACGCTCGTCGTTGTTGTTGCTCGTGAGTGCGTTTGCGGGTCGCGACAGAATCCTCGAAGCCTATGCCGAGGCGGTCCGGCGCCGCTACCGGTTCTACAGTTACGGCGACGCCATGTTGATTGTGTGACGAGACCGGCCGGTGGGCCGCGGCGAACGACGGCTTCAGAGTTGATACAATAAACAGTTACCCGTTGCGGGAGCGTCCGTGTACGCGCCGACGGCGGGGAGTCTTTGCCGGTGTAGCTCAGTTGGTTAGAGCACGCGGCTCATATCCGCGGCGTCCGGGGTTCAAGTCCCTGCACCGGCACCATTCGTCTGCGTCAGGAGATGGTCGGATTCGTTGTGCGCCGATGCGCGCATCCCGGCCATCGTTTTTCTTCCGCCGGTGCCGGTGTGGCCGGGAATCACGGCGCCGGACATGAGCGCGATGGAGTTGCTGGCCGAGCAGGTGCTCGCGTCGATCCGCCGGCAGAATCTGATTCCGGTCAATGGACGGGTGCTGGTCGCCGTGTCTGGCGGCGGCGACTCGGTCGCGTTGCTGTGTCTACTGGCGGAGTTGGCCGGGTGTGGGGCGTTGCGGCTCGTGGGGATCGCTCACTTCAACCATCAGCTCCGTCCGCCGGCGTCGGATGAGGACGAGCGGTTCTGCCGGTCACTGGCGGACCGGTTCGATCTGCCATGTGTCGTCGAGTCGACCGCCGTCGCGGTGCTCGCCCGCCGGGAACGCATCTCGATCGAGCGTGCCGGGCATCGGGCGCGCCACCAGTTCTTCGTGCGGGCGGCGAAGCGGGTCGGCGCCACCCACGTGGCCATCGGGCACACCCGTGACGATCAGGCCGAGACCTGCCTGCTGCGGCTGTTGCGTGGCGCTGGCGCCGCCGGGCTGGCGGCGATCAGACCGCGGCGGGGTCCGGTGGTCCGTCCCCTGCTGACGGTGCGGAGGACCGAGCTCCGGGCCTACCTGGCGTCCCGTGGCGTGCCGTTCCGTGAGGACGCGTCGAATCTGGACCATAGCGTGCCGCGGAATCGGGTTCGGCACGATCTTATCCCGTATCTGGAACACTACTCGCCTCAGGTGGTCGAGCGTCTCGCGCGCAGCGCGGAGATCGCGCGGGCCGACGAGGAGTGGCTGGCGCAGGCGGCACAGGATTCGGCGGCCGGGCGGGTCGCACCTGTCGACGGCGGCGTCGAATTCGATGCCGGCTGGCTCGCGTCGTTGCATCCGGCGCTTGGGAGACGGATCGCTCGGGATCTGCTGGTGCGCATGTCCGGCCGCGCCGCCGGATTCGACCAGATCGAACGGCTGCGGCGCCTGGCGGGCGGATCGCCGACGCGGATCGACCTTCCCGGCTGCCGGGCTGAACGTGTCGCTGACGTGGTGCGGGTGACCGCCCGCGTGGGGGGGCGGGCGCGGCGCGGTGGGGTGGGTCCGTTCGAGTATCGGCTCGATGTACCCGGAGAGGTGCGCGTCCCGGAGGCAGACCTCGTCGTCAGCGCGGAGCGGAGAACGGTCGCCCCGCCCGTATCGTGGCCGAATGGGGCTGGCGGCCCGCGGCGCGGGCAGGCGGTGTCGGTCGATGCCAGTGCCGGATCGCTTACGGTGCGAAACTGGCGGCCGGGAGACCGGTATCGGCCGCTTGGGCTCCACGGGCATCGCAAGAAACTGCAGGACCTGTTCGTCGACCGGAAAGTGCATCGCGATGCACGGTCCAGGGTGCCCGTGGTGCTGGACGACAAGGGCCGTGTCATCTGGATCGTGGGACTGGGCGTCGGGGAAGATTTTCGGATTACGAGTGTTACGACAAGCGTGTTAATCTTGAAGGTCACACCCTTGGGGGACATGTTGTGAATTCGACAACGCGCAGTCTGCTGTTCTGGATGGTTCTGGTGGTCGTGGTGGTTCTGATCTGGAACCTCTCGTCCCAGTTCCGGACCGGCGACGCCCCGATGCCCTTCAGCGAGTTCATCCGGTCTGTGGATGCCCGTCTGGTGGACCGGGTGGAAATCACCGGGAACGAGATCATTGGCAGTTCCTCGAGCGGTGAACAGTTCCGGACCTACGCCCCGCCGCAATACGAGGGTCTGGCAAACAAGCTCATCGAGCAGGATGTCGTGGTGCAGGCGAAAGAGGCCGCGGCCAGCCCGTGGGCGACGTTGTTCTACGCGTGGGCACCGTTGCTGCTCATCGTCGGGTTCTGCATGTTCTTCATGCGCCAGGTGCAGAGCGGCGGCAACAAGGCCATGTCGTTCGGCAAGAGCCGCGCGAAGCTCTCGACGAGCACGCAGAAAAAGGCGACGTTCAAGGATGTCGCCGGGGTGGACGAGCCGAAAGAGGAACTGCAGGAGATCATCGAATTCCTCCGCGAACCCCAGAAATTCCAGAAGTTGGGAGGGCGGATCCCGAAGGGCGTGCTCCTGATGGGTCCCCCGGGGACCGGCAAGACGCTGCTGGCCAGGGCGGTCGCCGGCGAGGCGAATGTGCCGTTCTTCTCGATCAGCGGGTCGGATTTCGTCGAGATGTTCGTCGGGGTCGGGGCCTCGCGGGTGCGCGATCTGTTCGAGCAGGGGAAGAAGAACGCACCGTGCATCGTGTTTATCGACGAGATTGACGCGGTGGGCCGGCATCGGGGCGCCGGCCTCGGCGGCGGACACGACGAGCGCGAGCAGACCTTGAATCAACTGTTGGTCGAAATGGACGGCTTCGAGTCCAACGAGGGCGTCATCCTGGTGTCGGCGACCAACCGTCCTGACGTACTTGATCCGGCGTTGCTGCGCCCTGGGCGCTTCGACCGGCGCATCGTAGTCAACCGGCCCGACGTCAAGGGCCGTGAAGGCATCTTCGGTGTCCATACGCGCAAGATCCCCCTGTCGGACAACGTCGACATCAATGTGCTCGCGCGTGGCACCGTCGGGTTTTGTGGGGCCGACATCGCGAATCTCGTCAACGAAGCGGCCCTCAACGCAGCGCGGTACAACCAGAAGACCGTGGCGATGCAGGACTTCGAGTTCGCCAAGGACAAGGTCATGATGGGGTCCGAGCGGCGCTCCCTCATCATCAGCGACGAAGAGAAGCAGATCACCGCGGTTCACGAGGCCGGCCATGCCCTGCTGGGGGTGGTGCTCGAGCACTCCGATCCGGTACACAAGGTGACGATCATTCCGCGCGGGATGGCGCTGGGCGTAACCCAGCAGTTGCCGCTCGACGACAAGCACAACTACTCGGCGCCGTATCTGAACGATCAGGTGGCGGTGCTGCTCGGCGGACGGGTCGCAGAGGAGATCACCAACGCGACGGTGACGACCGGCGCCGGCAACGACCTCGACCGCGTGACCGAGCTTGCCCGAAAAATGGTCTGCGAGTGGGGCATGAGCGACGCGGTGGGGCCGCTGACATTCGGGCGCAAGGACGAGGAGATCTTCCTCGGTCGAGACTTCGCGCAGCACAAGGACTACAGCGAGGAAACGGCGATCCGGATCGATCAGGAAATCAAGCGGATCGTCACCGACAACTACGCCCGGGCCCGCGCGATTCTCGAGAAGAAGAAGACCGAGTTGCTGCAGGTCGCGGAAGAGCTACTGAACCGCGAGGTCTTGTCCGGAGATCAGGTCGGTCGGATCGTGGCCGGAGAAACGCTCGAAGCGCCCGTGGTGACCACCCCGCCTGAGTCCGATTCGAACGCCACGCCCGAGACGGAGCGGCAGCCGGTCGTGCCGCCGCTTGGAAAACCGTTACCTCAGGAGTAAGGCGGCCGATCCCCTGCGTGCCGGTGCGCACCGCGCCGGTCCGGCGCCGGGTCATCATGCCGGTGTTCCCTGATACGGCGTCCGACAGGGGCTGCCGGTGGCTTGTCTTGTGTGTCAATGAATCTGCGGCGTTGCTATGCCGTCCCGTTACCGAGCGCCCCGCCGCTCAATCTCGGGGTCCGTACGTTCGTGATGGGCATCGTCAACGTCACGCCCGATTCCTTTTCGGATGGCGCGCTGTGGCTCGATCCCGGGCGTGCGGTGGAACATGCACTGGCCATGGAGGCGGCGGGCGCCAACCTGCTGGACATCGGTGGCGAGTCGACCCGACCGGGCGCAACGCCGCTGGCCGCCGAACAGGAGTTGGCGCGGGTACTTCCCGTATTGAAGCGGTTGTGCGGTCAGGTCCGGATTCCAGTGTCGATCGATACCCGTGACGCGGACGTGGCCGCCGCGGCGCTAGACCACGGAGTGGCGATCGTGAACGATGTGTCGGGGTTGCGTCACGATCCGGCGCTGGCTGCCGTAGTGGCCGGCCGGGGCGCCGTGCTCATCCTGATGCACAATCGAGGCTCGTCTCGCGACATGTATCGTGAAGCGGTGTACGGCGACGTGGGCGCAGAGGTTGCGGCAGAGCTCGCCAATCGGATCGACGCCGCCGTCGCCGCCGGGGTGGACCGGGAGCGGATCGTCATCGATCCCGGACTCGGGTTTGCCAAGCGCGCCGAGCACAGCTACGCCGCACTCGCGGCCCTCGATCGGCTGGCGGCGCTGGATCGCCCGATTCTGATTGGTCCATCGCGCAAGTCGTTCCTGGCTGCCGAGGGGGATGGCGGGCCGTCGACGCGTGAATGGGGCACGGCGGCGGCGGTTGCGGCGGGCGTGCTCGAGGGCGCACATATCGTGCGCGTCCATCAGGTCGCGGAGATGATCGATGTGGTGCGGGTGGCAGATGCGGTCCGCCTTCATGGTTCCGCCGTTGCTGACCGGGTGGAGGCGGCCCGTTGATCGCCACACTGTCCGACGTGCTCAGACTGGACAGCGTCTGGGTCTGGGGGTTGCTTGACATCGCCATCGTGGCGTTGCTCGTGCACGAGCTGCTGAAGCTCGTCCGCCGGACCCATGCGGTTCAGGTGTTCATTGGCGGCGGGCTGCTCATCGCGCTGTACTACATCTCGCAGTTCACGCCGCTCCAGACCCTGAACTGGTTGATCCGGGACATGTTCGGATACATCGTCTTTGCGGCGATCGTGCTCTTTCAGGCAGACATCAGACGGGCGCTTGTGCACCTTGGTCAGGCTCCGTTCTTCAGATATTTCAGCCGTCCGGAGACTACCGACGAGACGATCGAGGAGCTGGTGGTTGCGCTGCGCATGCTGGCCGACGAGCGCATCGGGGCGATCGTGGTCATCGAACGCGACATCGGGTTGCGCAGCTTTGTCGAGAGCGGGATTCCCATCGATGCCACGGTCAGCTACGACCTTCTGGTCACCGTCTTCCGGCCAGGCTCGCCACTGCATGACGGCGCGGTGGTCATTCAGCAGGACCGGGTGGCCGCCGCCGCCTGCTTTCTGCCGCTGACGGTCAACCCGCGCGTGGCCAAGGATCTTGGCACACGTCACCGTGCCGCGATCGGGCTCAGTGAAGAGACGGATGCGATTGCGTTGGTGGTGTCCGAAGAGACAGGGCAAGTGGCGCTTGTGCTCGACGGGCAGCTTGAGCGCGACCTCGAGCCTGACCAGCTCCGGTACCGGCTCGAGGCGCTGATGCTGCATCGTGGCCGGCGCGCCGGCAAGGACGACGCACGGGAGCTCCAATCATGACTGCCCCGGCGTTCACGCGCGGATTCGGTCTGAAAGTGCTGGCAGTGGCTCTGGCGGTACTGCTGCGAATGAGTGTCGCAGGGGACCCGACCGTGGAACGCGGGCTCCGAATTCCGCTGGAGTACGAGAACCTGCCGGGGTCGATAGAAATCCTCGGTTCTCCTCCGGAATACGTGGACGTGCGGGTACGCGGGTCGTCCGGCGTGTTGCGGCAACTAGAACCGGGCGATGTCACGGCTATCATCGATTTGGGATCCGGACGAACGGGGGACCGCCTGTTCAATATGACGGACGGCAGCGTGCGTGCGCCGTTCGGGGTGGAGGTGACCAGGGTCACTCCGTCGTTCGTATCGTTGAGACTCGAGTTGGAAGGGGCGCCCAGACTGGCGCCGGTGTTCCCGGTCATCACGGGGGATCCCGCCGCCGGGTTCGTGGTCGGTGCCGTGACCGCGGAGCCGTCGATGGTCGAGGTCGCCGGCCCCCGCAGCCGGTTGCAGGCCCTGACGGAGGTCATCACCGAGTCGATCGATGTGTCGGGTGCGGCGGTGCCGATCGTGGAAACGGTCGCGGTCGGCGTGAATGACCCGTATCTGCGACTCGAGTCGACCGGCACCGTGCGGGTGACGGTCGACATTGTGCGCGAGCCGGTGCAGCGGACATTGGAAGACATTCCGGTGCGGGTCCGCAACGTCGTCCCCGGGTTGGCTCAAGAGGTCACACCGCCGTCGGTCACCGTCACGGTCTACGGCCCACCCGAACTGATGCGCGGGCTGGTCCCTGAGGCGGTCGGCGCCTATGTCGACCTTGCGGGGCATGGGGCCGGCACCTACAATCTGTCGGTGATGGTCGACGCGCGCCGCGCGTTCGAGATCATTGCCATCGAACCGACCCTCGTCCAGGTCACCCTGCGGTGAACTCTCCAGCCGCCGCCTCCTCCGTGTTGTTCGGCACCGACGGCGTGCGCGGCAGGCCTGGTACGCCACCACTCGACGAATCGACACTTGTCCGGCTCGGAACGGCGATCGTCCGGTCGCTGCCACGGTCCACGCGAACGCGCCGCGTGTTGATCGGACGTGACACCCGGGAGTCCGGTCCCTGGATCACGAAGCGCCTGGTGCGCGGCCTGGCCGGCGGCGGGGCCGAGGTGACCGACGGCGGGCTGTTATCGACACCCGCGGTCGCGTTTCTCACCCGTGACGGTGGATTCGACGCGGGTATCGTCGTGTCGGCGTCGCACAACCCATTTCAGGACAACGGGGTCAAGGTCTTCACGGGGGCCGGTGAGAAGGCGGACGATGCCCTCGAGTCCAGCATCGCCGCACTGACCGACGACGTGACCGTCGCCGCGGCGGCATCGACGCGCGAGATGCGCGGGGCACCCTGCCTGATCGATCGCTACGTGTCACACACCCAGCGGATGCTCACCGGCATCGCGGTGCCGTCCGACCTGCGGATGGCCATCGACTGCGCCAACGGCGCCACGAGCCGGATCGCCCCGGCGGTATTGCGCGGGCTGGGCCTCGACCCGATCGTGCTCTACGACCAGCCGGATGGCCGCAACATCAATCTCGAGTGCGGCTCGATCCATCCCGCCGGTCTGGCGCGGGCGGTGGTCGACCGGCAATGCCGCCTGGGCGCCGCGTTCGACGGTGACGGCGATCGCGTGGTGTTCGTCGACCATCACGGAACGGTGGTCGACGGGGATGCCGTCTTGCTCATTGCAGCACGGAGTCTGGCGGCGTCGGGCCGTCTGCCACGGAACGGGGTGGTGGCGACGGTCATGAGCAACGTCGGTCTCGAACGCGCACTGCGTGCCGACGCCATTACCGTCCACCGATGTCCTGTGGGAGACCGGTTCGTCTGGAATGAAATGGCGAAGCGCGGTCTGGCGCTGGGCGGCGAACAGTCTGGGCACATCATCGTGACCGACCACCTGTCGACCGGCGACGGACTGGCCGTGGCTCTCCTGATTCTGCGGGCGCTCGTCACGACTGGACGGGAGCTGCGCGAGCTGGCCGCCGATCTGATGCCCTCGCCGCAGGTGCATATGGACGTTCGTGTTCGTCAACGTGTTCCGCTGCACGAGTTGACCGCCGTGTCGAGACTCGTTGCAGCCGCGGAGCGCAAACTGGCGGACCAGGGGCGGGTGCTGGTCCGGTACTCGGGGACGGAACGGTTGCTGCGTATCATGATCGAGGGACCCGATCGCGAGGTCATCGAGGCGATGGCGAATGGCATCGCCGTGCAGGCGCGCGCCGATCTTGGTGGAGGCGACAACTGACGTCCGGCTAGCGGAGCGTACTCATGCGTCTGGGTGTGAACATCGACCACGTGGCGACCGTCCGGGAGGCACGGCGGGCGCGCGAACCTGAACCGGTGACCGCCGCGGCGCTCGCCGAACTGGCGGGTGCCGATGGCATCACCGTGCATCTGCGCGGCGACCGGCGCCACATGCAGGATCGCGATCTGTGGATGCTGCGAGATACGATCTCGACTCGTCTCAACGTCGAGATGGCGACGACCGACGACATGGTCGCGATCGCCTGCGACCTTAAGCCGGACCAGGTGACGCTGGTACCAGAGCAGCCAGGGGAAGTCACGACGACCGGCGGTCTCGACGTCATGGGGCATCAGGCGGCGATCAGCGCGGCGGTCGATCGGTTGCAGGCGGCCGGCATCATGGTCAGCCTGTTCGTCGACCCCGACCCGCAGCAGATTGCGCTGACCCGCACGACCGGCGCCGCCGCCGTCGAGATCAACACCGGACCGTACGCCGGCGCCGTGGCCGATCTGCGCAGCGCCGAGGTTGCCCGCGTACGGCAGGCGGCCCGTGCTGCGCATGACGAAGGGCTCGAGGTGTTGGGGGGGCATGGACTGACCTACGTCAACGTCGCACCGGTGGCCGCCATTCCGGAGATCGTCGAACTCAACATCGGGCACAGCATCATCTCGCGAGCGGTGCTCGTCGGGATCGAGCGTGCGGTGCGCGAGATGATCGCGCTTCTGCGATAGCGGTGTCGCCTGTCGCCCCCGCGGGCTGCTATGATCGAAGGGACCGTCCGCGTGCACGGTCCGGCGCCGTACCATGAATGTCACCGAACGACTACCGCTTGTGGTGTCACTCCTGTTCGCCTCCGGGTTGATGGGGTGGATCGTCTGGACTCAGCGCCCCGCCGACCCTGTCGAGGTGGTGGAGGCGCCGTCCATGGTAGCGCCGTCCATGGTAGCGCCGTCCGGGGTAGCGCCGTCCGGGGAAGCGCCGCTCCCGGCGCCTGAACCGGGTCCTGTCGACGAGACACGCGTGGCGGACCTTCGTGCGACAGCCGATCGTGCGCCGGAAGACCTCCAGGCGCGCGTCGATCTGGGCAACCTCTACTTCAATGCTCGCCGGTTCGCGGACGCGGTTCCCTGGTATGAAGCGGCGCTGGCGCTGGACCCGGAGGCGATCGACGTCAGCACCGACCTCGGCGTGGCGTATTTCTATCTCGACGATACGGATCGCGCGCTCGCACAATTCGCCCGTTCGCTCGAAGTCGATCCAACCCACGCTAAGACGATGCTGAACCTCGGTATCGTGCGCGCGTACGGCAAACAGGATCTCGACGGCGCGATCGAGGTGTGGGAAGAGGCGGTCCGCGTGGCGCCGGACAGCCCGGAAGGCCTCCTCGCCGCCGACGTGCTTGCACGTTTCCGTGCCGTGCACTAGCGACCAGGTGCTCAGATGGTGTTTGGCTGGATCATCCGCATCCTCGTGGTCATTGTGCTCGTACGGATGGTCTGGAAATTTCTCGCTGGGCTGATCGAGGGCGCATCGACCAGGCCTTCCGTACCACCCGCCAAGGGAATTGCGTTGGTGCGGGACCCGATGTGCGGCACCCACCTGGACCGCAGCCGGGCGATGACGCTCCGCCACAGAGGTGAGACCTACTACTTCTGCTCAGAGGACTGCCGCACCGAGTTCGAGCACGACCCGCGGGCCGCGGCCAGACGCGCATGATGCAGACCGAAGAGCGTCTTCGCGCCGATATCGTCGAGGTCGGCCGGCGTTTGCACGACCGCGGCTTCGTGGCGTCGAACGACGGCAATATCAGCGTGCGTCTGGACGGCGACCGATTGCTCACCACTCCCACGCGTGTGTCCAAAGGATTCATGACGCCGGACATGATGGTCACCACGGATCTGGCCGGCCGGCAGTTGACTGGTGATCGCAAACCGTCGTCCGAGATTCTGATGCATCTGGCGGTGTACGAGCACCGGCCCGAGATCAACGCGGTCGTGCACGCGCATCCGCCGACCGCCACCGGCTTTGCGGTCGCCGGAATTCCACTGGACCGCGCCGTCCTCGCCGAGGTGGTGACCACGCTCGGGAGCATCCCGATCGCCGACTACGGCACCCCCTCGACCACCGAGCTGGCTGACGCGGTGCGGCGCTACATCAAGGCGCACGACGGGTTGTTGCTGGCGAATCATGGCGCATTGACCGTTGCCCAGGCCCTGTTTCCGGCCTACTACAAGATGGAGACGGTGGAGCACTTCGCCCGCATCAGCCTGGCGGCGCGACAGTTGGGCCGGGAACGGGTGCTGTCGCGCGAAGAGGTGAACCGGCTGCAGGGGCTGCGCGACCGATACGGTATCGCGGCGCCGGCGCCGTTCTGCCCGCCTGACCAGGACCCCGGCGACGTCGCCGATTGTCAATCCCTCGAGGCGCCGTCCCGTCCGGGGGCGCGTTTGCTGGACCCTGATTCGCTCGGAGCCGCACAATCGGAAACCGGCGCCGGCGTCGGCGCGCCGGCGCAGCGGGGCTCGCAGCGTGAGCCGCTAGGCCCGGATGACGAAGTTCGACTAACATACCGCGAACTGACAGCGCTGATCGCGGACGCGGTCACGCAGTTGCGGTAGCGGGAGGCAGGCAATGGGCGAGGCGCTCGGAATGGTGGAAACCAAGGGGCTCGTCGCGATGATCGAAGCATCGGACGCGATGGTGAAGGCCGCCAAGGTCACGCTGGTGGGTTGGGAGAAGATCGGCGCCGGCTTCGTGACCACGATGGTCCGGGGCGACGTCGCCGCGGTCAAGGCGGCCACAGATGCGGGTGCCGCCGCGGCGCGCCGGGTTGGCGAGCTTGTGGCGGTGCACGTCATTCCGCGTCCCCATGCGAATCTCGAAGAGGCGCTGCCGATCGGCAAGAGCACCGATCGCTGACCTTCGTCTTCTCGTCCGGCCCGGCGGGTCTCCGGCGCCGCCGGGACGGCCTGACCCGGCCCGGTCCAGCACACTCCAGCGATGATCCTCGCCAAGGTCGTGGGTACCGTCGTCGCCACCCGCAAGGATGAGCTGCTGGTCGGCAGCAAGCTGCTCCTGGTGCAGCCGGTGTCGCCGGATGGGGAGCCTCGGGGCGGCCCGATCGTGGCCGTCGACACCGTCGACGCGGGTGCGGCCGAGACGGTGCTCGTCGTCAGCGGCAGTTCCGCGCGCATGGCGTCCGGCCAGAGCGACCGGCCGGTGGATGCGGCAATCGTCGGCATCGTCGACGCCGTCTCCCTCGACGGCGCCGACTGATCTCGCCTCATGCAGTTGGCCCGTGTGATTGGCAACGTCGTCGTCACGGTCAAGGATCCCGGTCTGGTCGGGAGGACCTTGCTTGTGCTGCAGCCGCTGTCACCGTCGCGCGAGGCGGTCGGCACTCCGGTGATTGCCGTCGACTCCGTCGGCGCCGGCGCGGGCGAAGAAGTGTTCTTCGTGCGCGGGCGTGAGGCGGCGTTGCCGTTTCTACCAGATATGGTGCCGGCCGACGCCAGTGTCGTCGGTATCTGCGATCAGTGGACCGTCGACGTCTTGGTTCCGCGGCCACGGCATCGCGGCGCGTCCGGCGCGGCCCGGACAGGGCGGCGCTGATGCGTCTGGCCCGCGTGGTGGGGGCGGTTGTCGCGACACGGAAGAACCGCGCGCTCGACGGCGCCGCGTTGCTGCTGGCTCAACCGGTCGATCGCGCCGGGCAGCCGACCGGCCCGGTGCAGCTCGCTGTCGACGCTATGGGCGCGGGCCCCGGCGAGCTCGTACTCGTCGTCCTGGAGGGGCGAGCGGCTGGCGCCGCGCTTGGCCGGCAGTCGGCGCCGGTCGACGCCGCCATCGTCGGCATCGTCGACCCGTCCGGGTTGACCTGACGCGCGGATGCAGTCCTCATGCACCCACACCTGCCCTCCGTGCTGGTGACCCGGCGGCTACCCTCGGCCGCCCTTGCCCCGCTACGAGAGATGTGCGAGGTCGATCTCCACGCCGGCGCCGAGGTGATGGATCACGACCTGCTCTGCGCGCGGCTGCGGGGCAAGCAAGGCCTCGTCTGCATGTTCAACGACCGCATCGACGCCGCCGCCCTCGCGGCCGGCGACGCGTTGCAGGTGATCGCGACCGTGGCGGTCGGATTCGACAACATTGACACGGCCGCGGCGGACGCTGGCGGTATCGTGCTGACCCATACACCGGACATTCTGACCGGAGCGACCACCGAACTGACCTGGGCGTTGATCCTGTCGGTCACCCGCCGCATCGCGGAAGCCGACCGGTTGGTGCGTGGCGGCAGGTGGTCCGGATGGACGTTCGACTTCATGCTCGGTAGCGAGTTGCGTGGCAAACAACTCGGTATCGTCGGGGCGGGACGGATCGGCCGCGCGGTAGCGGCCGTGGCGCCCGCGTTCGGCATGCAGGTGGTGTTCGCGGGTCGCGCTGGCGAGACGGCGGGAGGTCAGCAGGTGTCCCTTGACGAACTGCTGCTGACATCAGACGTGGTTTCGCTGCATGTGACGTTGACCGACGAGACCCGACACCTGATCGATCGGCGGGCGCTCGCACGGATGAAACGCTCTGCCTGTCTGATCAATACGTCGCGCGGTCCGGTCGTCGACGAGGCGGCGCTGTCCTGGGCGCTGGACGAGCGCTTGATCGCGGGGGCCGGTCTTGACGTCTTCGAGGACGAGCCGCACGTGCATCCAGGGTTGTTGCACCGGGAGAACGTCTGTCTTACGCCCCATATTGGCAGCGCCACGCGCGAGACACGGGTGGCGATGGCGTCCCTGGCGGTTCGTAACGTCGTCGAAGTCTTGAGCGGGCGACCCGCCGTGACACCGATACCCCCGCGGTGAGGTGTGAATCGCAGTGACGACGTCGACTCGAAAACGTCTCGCGACCGGTAGCCCGTCCGTGAGACGGCACGTGGCGCGGGTGATGATGCGTCTGGGGACGGCGATGCGTGAGATGGAGGAACCGGCGGTCGAAAAGATCGCCGAGACCGAGCAGTCAGACCCGTTCAAGGTCCTGATCGCCACGATGCTGTCTGCCCAGACCCGGGATGCGGTGACACTGGAGGCGTCGACCCGGCTCTTCGCGTGCGCGGGTACACCGCAGACGATGGCTCGGTTGCGGGTGGAGACCATTCAGGATCTGATCTACCCGGTCAGCTTCTATCGCAACAAGGCGCGGCACGTGAAGGAGACCTGCCGGCTGCTGATCGAGCGGTATGGCGGGCACGTGCCGGCCGCGATGACCGAGCTGGTGGCGCTGCCGGGCGTCGGCCGGAAGACCGCCAATCTCGTGCTGATTGTCGCATTGCGCAGCAAGGACAACATCTGTGTCGACACCCACGTACACCGCATCTCGAACCGCCTCGGGTGGGTGGAGACGCGCTCGCCCGACGAGACGGAACAGGCGCTGTACCGGGTCGCGGCGCGCAAGTGGTGGCCGCTGCTCAATCTCTATCTGGTGACGTGGGGCCAGCAGGTCTGCAAACCGCTCTATCCGACCTGCCGTCGGTGCGCCATCGACTCGCTGTGTCCGCGCATCGGCGTGGACAAGATCGGCAGTTAGCACCCGTGGTGAAATCCCGCGTTGCACCGAGATCGACGCGCTGCCTGCCGCAAGCGGGTGGACGTCCGCACAAGGGCAGACACGACTGGTCATGAGCGAGCCTGCGTCCAGACGCGCGGTCGTGCTGTTGAGCGGTGGCCTCGACTCATACACCGCGGCGGCGATCGCACAGGCCGACGGGTTCCGCCTGTACGCGCTGACGGTGCGCTATGGGCAACTCCATGCCTGTGAAATCGAGGCCGCCCGGCGGGTGGGACAGGCGCTCGATGTGGTCCGGCACCTGGAGTTGACCGTCGACCTGAGTGCGTTCGGCGGCTCGGCGTTGACCGGTGACGGGGACATTCCGGTCGACCTTTCCCCGGACCGGGACGGTATCCCGCCTACCTACGTGCCGGGCCGCAACACCGTGCTGCTGTCGCTGGCGCTCGCCTGGGCCGAGGTGCTCGGCGCGTGCCACCTCGTCATCGGGATCAACGCCCTCGACTACTCGGGGTATCCAGATTGCCGGCCGGAGTTCGCGGCGGCGTTCGAGACGTTGGCCGGTCTGGCGACCCGCACGGGCGTCGAGGGGGGTCGGTTCCGGATCTTCGCGCCGCTCGCGCACTGGTCGAAGGCGGAGATCATCACGCGCGGACACGCTCTGGGCCTCGATTACGGGCTGACCCACAGTTGTTACGCGCCGACTGGCGACGCGCGCCCTTGCGGGCGTTGCGATAGTTGCCAGTTGCGGGCCCGCGGGTTCGCCGAAGCCGGTCTGCCGGACCCCGCGCTCGTCCCCGCGCCAGGGGGCCGCGTGCCCTGACCCGCCGCCGAGCGGTCCAACGTCCGGCGCGAGCCGTCGCCGGTCAGCGGCCGCTGGCCGGTCGTGTGGTCCGCGCCAGTTGCCCGACCATCCGATCGATGATCCCGAGAATCGGTCCCGCGGCTCCCGAAAAATTGTTGGCCAGCACGGCGAAGGCCAGCATCTCGCCGTCAGCACTGGTGACATACCCCGCGAGCGCCCGTACGTTCGACATCGACCCGGTCTTGGCGCGGGCGTTGCCGGCGGCTGCCGTGCCCGACATTCTCGAGGCTAGCGTGCCGCTCTCGCCAGCGACCGGCAGTGCGGCAAGATACGGCTCTGCATGCCGTGGGTGGTCATACATTCGTTGCAGCACGTCCACCAGCGCGCGCGCCGTCACGTAGTTGTAGCGCGAAAGACCAGAGGCATCGGCGACGACGATTCGGGACGGGCCGATGTCCCACGACTCGAGCATCTCGCGCATGATGTTCCGTCCGGCCGCGGCGGTTCGCGGTCGGCGGCCCTGGTCGAGTGTGCGGAGCAGCGCTTCCGCGTACAGGTTCTGGCTGTTCCGCATGAGGGGGACCGCGATCTCGGAGAGTGGCGGCGAGCGGTGACGCACCAGCAGCGCCGGCGTGTCGTCGGATATCGGAACGTCGAGGTTGTCCAGATCGACCGCCTCGCCGGTGACGGCGATTCCGGCGCGTTCGAGCGCGCGTGTCAACTCCCGGACAAAAAAGAGTGTCGGGTCCGCGACCGCCGCGCTCAGCGAGATCGGCGAGGCACTGGCAGGAATCCCGCCCCGGACCTCCAGCGCGCCGTCGTGAGCCCGGCGAAGTTCCAGATCGGGCTCCGCGTCCGGACCGCTCGTCTCGACATGGTTCACCACCAGTGGTCCAACGGCCGGCGGATCGATCTCGATCAAGGTGTCCTCGCCTGCCACGCTACCGGAGTGCACGGTCAATCGGGCAGTGTTGCCCCGGTGTATCAGGGCGCCGCCCGCGGCCGCGTAGCCGTGCGGCAGGTCGTCCCATGACCAGCCGAATCCGGGCGCGGCCTCCTCCACGAGGTCGTCATCGCCGACCACGCGTCCCGTGATGGTGGTGATGCCGGTGCCCAGGAGAGCGTCCGCCCAGTCGTCGAACACCGGCGTCTCCCGCCCGCCGCCGGCATTGATGGTCGGATCGCCGCCGCCTCGCACCAGCAGGTCGCCGTCAAGCGTTCCGTCGACGATCGGTCCGGTCGACAGCAGTTCGGTGCCGTACCGGTGGTCCCACCCCAGACGCTCGGCCGCCACCGCCAGCGCGACGAGCTTCATGGTGGACGCCGGCATGAGGAGCCGATCACCGTGATGGTCGAACAGCACCTCGCCCGAGTCGAGCGACCGAACCAGCACACCCCACACTGCCGGCCGGGCAGCAGGACTCTCGATCAGGCCGTTCAGCGTTTGGGCAAGGGCGTGTGCCGGCGCGGGCACAGGCTCGCTGGTGGCAGGTGTGCGGGGAGGACGGGCGCCGGCGCAGGCGCCCAGGGTCAGACACAGCAGGAGCGATACGCCGCGGCGGCGGAATAATCGCCCCATGTGCAGCTAGCAGCCCGGGTCGACCGTTTCGAGGGCCGCGAGCGCCTCCAGCGCGGCATCCCAGGCGCTCGTCTCGAGTCGCGCGGCGCCCGGTTCGTCCCCGTTCACCGCGTATACTTCGTCTTCGACCCGACCGACCGCGACCCGCTCCTCATCACCATCGTTGAACGTGACGCGGAAGCGCGCGACCGGGGCGTCCAGTCCGGTTCCGTCCCGCGCCGCCACGAACCCGTCCGCACGGAGGCTCGACAGACTGGACAGCAGGCTGTCCATCGCAGCGGTGTCGATCTCGCCGCTATCGGGGGCGGTCTGGCGCCACGTCTCGGACGCCTCGTCGGTTGCGGGACTCTTCTCGAATACCCGGCGTTCGCCGCCTCGTTCCACCTCCAGACGCTGGGCGTTGAATGGGCGGAACGCGAACAGGTTCTTGCGGCGGTACTCGTCCGCGCCTTGACCCAGATCGGCCACGAGTGTCTGGTCGATCGTGAAGACCATCTCGCGGGTACCGTCCCTCGCGTACGCGTTGCCGCTGGGCGCATCGCCGCCGACGGTCAGGGTCGCCGTCGACCCGCCGAGGCCGACTTCGACAGTCAGTCGGGGCGCATCGAGACCGTAGGGGGCCAGATCGTCGGCCTGCTCCGCTTCGACCGAGGCGATCCTGCCCGTGCTCAGGCGGCTCACGATGCCGTTGGTGACGCCGAAGTCGGCGCCTGCCTCGATCGGCTGCATGAGCGACCAGCGGTCGTCCGTCTTCCGGAACGCGACGGCGACGTCGGCGCCCGTGATCCGCAGCGAGTCGGCCTGATTGCCCGTGAAGTCGAGAATGGTCTTGTCGCGCAGGTCGAACGTCGTCTGGTTGAACGTGTCGTCCAGAAATCCGGAGATCAGGAACACACGGTTGGACCCGTCGAGGGTCGCGTAGACATCCCCCCCGGTCGGGGTGCGCGCCCCGATCAGCAAACGTTCAGCCGTGCCGCCGGTCGTCTCGACAGCGACCGTGATACGGGGCGCCGCGAGTCCGAAGTCGTCCAGGTCGACGGCGTCCTTGCTCTCGGCGACGATCCGCTGCATCTCGAGTGAGGCGACGCTGGAGGTCAAACCCACGACCGCGGTCACGTCGACGTTGCCGGCGACCGGTTCCGCCAGGATCCAGCGGTCCTCCGTCTTCCTGATGACCGTCCTGTCTCCGTTCTCGGCGTCGACCGAAAGCGAGGTGATGTCGTCCGACTCGAAGTCGAATACCGATTCGAGTGCGTCCGGCGTCCCGGACGCCGGGCGTTCCGCCTCGATGAAGTAGATGTAGGCGCCCAGACCGAGCGCCACGGCGAACAGCGCCAGCGTCGATCGCAGTCCCCGCATCAGCGCCTCCGCCACCAGGTGTAGACACCGGTCCCGAGCGCCGCGGCTGGAATGAACAGAATCGCGAGCCAGAAGACCCGTCTTTGTTGATCGGCAGTCAGGGTGATGCGGCGGTCTTCCGCCTCGCGGGGACGGATCGAGATCAGGGTGTCCTGCTGCGCGAGCCAACTGACGGTGTTGAGGAACAGGTCGCGGTTGCCCTGGATGCCGGCGGCGCCGTTGGTCGCGAAGTCCGAGTCGCCGATGACCGCCAGACGGGTTTCAGGCGCCGGCGGATCCTCACCGGTGTCGAGCGCATCCTCATCGCTCGACGGCGCCTCGGCCGGCGCCGGCGGGGGGTTCGGCGCCGGGGCAGGGGCCGACACCGTCATCCCGATCGCGACCGGTCCGGGCCGGTCCCCGTTCTGCTCATCCATCGCGACCTCTCCGCCGGCCAATTCCGTGAAGTCGACTTCGGCCCAGCTTTGCGCGCTGGTCTGGATGAACGCCTGCGGTGTTCGGCCCTCCGGCGGCGCGGCGACGGCGCTGACCGAGCGGGCCAGCGGAAATGCGGTCAGCAGGTTGAATCCATCCGTGATCGGATGGAACGGATAGTTGGCGGCGACCGGAACGGTGGCGTCGCCCCCGAACAGTTGCCCGACGCCGCTGGCGTCCACGACGACGTCGGTCCCCACGTCGATACCCCAGCCGCGTAGCAGACCGACCAGGAGTTCCGGGTCGGGCGACGTGCCCTCCACGGGCGGGTCGAGCAGCACGAGCAGCTTCCCCCCCCCGTCGAGATACGCCGCCAGCGCGTCGATCTCGCCCTGCAGCAGATCGGTTTGCGGTCCGGCGGCGACCACCACGGTGGCGTCATCCGGCACCGTGCCCTGCTGCGCGAGCAGAAGCGGCTCCACCTGGTAGTTGTCCAGCCCGAGCGCCTCCGACACGGTCGAGTATCCAGTGCGATCGGAACCGTCAAGCTCTCGCTCGCCGTGTCCCTGGAGAAAGTACACCGTGTGCTGCTCGCCTTCGATGACCTTGATCAGCGCGTTGGTCAGGTCCTGCTCCGCGTCGGACTGGACGCGTTCCACGCGGCCCTCGTACTCGAACACGATCGTGCCGTAGTTCTGCACCTCGTACTGCCGGGTCAGCGACGGTTGCCGATCCGCGTCGATGTAGTCGACGGTGACCTGACTCGACTGATAGGCGTACTCGTTGAGGCGGTCCTCATACTGTGGGAACTCGAGCTCGCGGGCGAACACCAGTATCCGGACCGGCGCAGAGAGACTGTCGATGACCTGACGCGTCTGGTCCGAGAGCGAGTATTGCCGCGCGGCCGTCAGATCCCAGCGGACGTTGCGGCGGGCAAGGACATAGTTGAGCCCGACCACGATCGCGACCACCAGGAGCAGTCCGGTGCCGGCGAGTGTCCCGTACCGCGTCTGCCTGCGGTTGAACGATCGCGCCACCTGCCGCCACTGCGTCGCACCGTAGAGCAGGGTGCATGCCAGGCCGGCGAAGGCCAGCGTGCGCCGTAGAACCTCAAGGTCCGGCCGAATCAACCAGACCGCGACTGCAGCGAACACGAGCAGCGAACCGAACCAGCCGAGAAAACCGAAGAGTCTGTTCAGCATCGTGAGTGAGGTGGCTGCCACGCCGGAGGCGTCATCCGTTCCAGCGTGCGGTGTCCATCGATTTTGCCGTAAGAAACAGGCCGAGGGCGATGAAGCTGAGGTAGTAAGTGAGGTGACTCGTATCGATGACACCCTTCGCGAAGTCGTCGAAATGTTCCAGTATCGAGAGATAGGCGAGTACGGCCTGCGCCGTGGTGCCTGACGCGTCGCCGATCCAGTTGATGATCCAGAACAGCAGCAGCACCGCGAACGTGGCGACGCCGGCGACGATCTGGTTGCTCGTCATGCTGGATATCGCCAGACCGACCGAGATGAAGGAGCCCCCCATCAGCAGCAGACCCAGATAGCCGCTGAGGATCGGTCCCCATTCCGGGTCGCCGTACCAGAACAGGACCCCGATGTGCACCATTGTGAGCGCGAGCATCGACACGTACAGGGTCATCGCGCCCAGGAACTTGCCGATGATGATCTGGAGGTCGCTGAGCGGCGACGTCATCAGCAGCTCCATCGTGCCCGAGCGTTTTTCCTCGGCGTAGGCCCGCATCGTCAGCATCGGCAGCAGGAACAGCAGGATGACCGCCGTGTTGCCGAACAGGGGACGGATCATGAACTCGTTGACGTTGATGGCTTGAGGTCCGCCCATGCCGAACTGTCCCATGCTGTACTGCAGCATGACGTTCATGCTGGCGACGTAGAACCATCCGAACAGGAGCGCGAAGAACACGAACAGCACGTAGGCGATCGGTGACAGAAAATAGGACCGGAGCTCCTTCTGTGCGACCGTCAGGATGTTAGCCATCGATACGATCCTCCACGGTCTCCACCGGCTCGGCGCTGACCCCGACCGGTTGCGGCTCCGTGGTAGCCGGCGCTTCTTCCGTGGTCAACTGCAAGTAGATGTCCTCGAGGCTCAGTTGTTGCGGCCGCAACTCCAGGAGACCCCAGCCATTCGTCACCACCGCATGGGACAGCGCTCGACGTACGTCGTCGCCCTGGCCGCTTTCGATTCGGAATCCGCACACACCGTCCTGCTGATCGGCGAGAGCTACGCTCGCGACGCCCGGTACCGCTTCGAACGCCGGTGCCGGGTCGGCCCCGAGCGGGTCCACCTGGAGGTAGAGCGTCTGTGCGCCCTGGAGCCGTGACGTCAGATTGTCGGGACTGTCGACCGCCACGACGCGGCCGCGGTTGATGATGACGACCCGCTGGCAGGTCTGCGAGACCTCCGGCAGAATGTGGGTGCTGAGGATGATGGTGTGGTCTCCGGCCAGTTCCGTGATCAGCCGTCGGGTCTCGATGATCTGACGCGGATCCAGACCGGCCGTCGGCTCGTCCAGGACCAGGACGTCCGGGTTGTGCAGGATCGCCTGCGCCAGACCGACACGCTGCCGGTAGCCTTTCGACAGCTTGCCGCAATAGCGGTTCGCCATGTCGGCAATATTGGTGCGTTCCATGGCCGCGGCGATCTGACGCTGGCGATCACCCGCCGGCAGCCCGTTGATGCGCGCCACGAACCGCAGGTACTCGGCGACCGTCATCTCCGGATACAGCGGCGGTGATTCCGGCAGGTATCCGGTGCGTCGCTTGGCCTCGATCGGCTGCTCGAAGACGTCGAACCCGGCGATACGCGCCTGACCCTCGGTCGCCGGCAGGTACCCGGTCAGAATCCGCATCGTCGTCGTCTTGCCCGCGCCGTTCGGACCGAGGAAGCCCAGGATCTCTCCCCGCTCGACACTGAAGCTGATGTCGTCGACTGCGGTCAGCGAGCCGTAGCGCTTGATCACATGTTGCACTTCGACCACGTGACGATTCTCCAGGGACGCGGACAGTCAGGCGTCACGACACGGCGCCTGCCGCCGTCCCGATCATCCGGTGGGCGACCGATCGCCGCACCGGTTCTTCGCCGATTAGACGTTTCGTCCGGGCAAAAGGATGGCCGGAACAAGTGTACAAAACTAGTGTCACTGCGAGACGCGTGTCAACAGCCCGTGGCAAAAGCCCCGCCGCATTCTGCGCTTCCCCGCGGAATTCTGCGATTTCACGCTGAATTCTGCTGCTCCCCGCTGAATTCTGCGGTTTCAAGCTGAATTCTGCTGCTCCCCGCTGAATTCTGCGGTTTCAAGCTGAATTCTGCTGCTCCCCGCTGAATTCTGCGGTTTCAAGCTGAATTCTGCTGATCTACGTTGTTCCGGCAGACGAACAGGGCAACCACAAGGGTTGCCCCTACCCGTCTTGCTCGGCACCGGGCAACCACAAGGGTTGCCCCTACGTCGCGCCTTGCCGGTTGCGTCCACGTGCCGTGTCACGCCGGTCGACATACTCGTCGATGATCATCTGATCAGCCCCGTCGAGTCGTTCGAACTGGAGGCCCATGCCGACCCGGCGGTCAGCCCACGCCACACGACAGTCTGCCTGTGTGTCTCGCGGCGTGTCCGGCAGCCGGAAGCGCACGTGCACGCGGGTCGACACCGCGAGCGGGTTCATCGTGCGCACTGCCAGCCCCCCCTGGCCGACGTTCAGAGTGAGGGCGCCGGTGATCGTTTGATCGACCCGGTAGGATACCGGGATCGACAGCGCGATCCGGGGCGTGCTGCGCCGGTTGAAGCTGTCCGGAAACAGGTGCGGCGCCAACGCGGGCACAATCCGCTCCGGGTCGCAGTGCTCGTTCACGTACCCGTCCACACCGGCCGCCGCCAGCGCACGCACGTCGCCCGCGCTGGCGATCGACCCGCTGAACACGAGGATTGGCAGCGATCCGGTCCGAGCGCGGATGCGGGTCACCAGCGCGGGCGCGTCGCCCAGGCCGGCATCGAGAAGCAGCAGGTCCACGTTTCCCGGGTCAGCGGTCACGGCGTCCATCAGTTCGGTCGGTCCGGCCGCGCGAAGGGCACGATGCCCCGCCTGCCGCAGCGTGTGCGCAAACCTGTCGCTGGCGCCGCCGGCGGTCGCAATGAGCACGGTGCGGGTCACGGCGGTCGTGGGGCGTCTCCTGTGTGAAGCGGGCCAAGCGCGTCCAGCCATTGTACGCCCTGCACCGGATTGTGCCGGTTTCGGCATTCTCGCTATAATCGCGCGCTTGCGCGGTTGACCTGGATCGCGGCGGAGGCGGCGCACAACGGCGCCGACCGTGCGTCGATGGCTGGTCGCGGTGTGTCGCAGAGGCGCAGGAGGCCCGGTGGAGGGGCGTGGTCGCGGTGGCTACATGCTGTGAGTGCGAAACGGACATTGACGTCGACGAGTTCGACGTCGAACGCGGCGATCTGCTGAGCTGTTCCGCGTGCGGCGCCAATCTCGTTGTCGCTTCCCTGGCGCCGCTCATCCTCGACCCGGCGAACGACATGGACGATCCGGCCGAGGACGACGACGGTGAGATCGACGAGGACGACTGGCAGTGAACGGGCAGTGAACGGGATGACGCGGATGCGCGCGGGCGCCGCTGTCTGCGCTGCCCCATGGACACGGTCGAAATACTGCGATTGACAGATTTCGCCGATACTTTGTAAGCTTGCACGTCTGATCCAAAGGGCGCTCCGTTCCGGGCAGGGTTTGGGCCTTTCTGAGAACGAGTCTCGAGCGCTGAGAGAGGAGACGTCGCACATGAGGTCCAGATATCGTTATCTCCTCGCCGTTTGCCTGAGTCTCGTCATTGGTCTCGGGGCGGCAGGGTGCGCGGACGATCCCCCCGTCGTAGTGGAACCGCCGCCGCCACCACCCGCGCCGGCGCCGCCACCGCCA
This sequence comes from Vicinamibacterales bacterium, assembly GCA_965220695.1. Classification (GTDB taxonomy): domain Bacteria; phylum Acidobacteriota; class Vicinamibacteria; order Vicinamibacterales; family UBA8438; genus UBA9620. The sequence goes on from OZ244838.1 coordinate 5,561,061, forward strand.
CCTCCGCCACCTCCGCCACCTCCACCGCCGCCACCGCCTCCGCCTCCGCCAGCGCCGCTCACCGAAGACGAGTTGTTCGCGCGGATGTCACTGGAGGAACTCAACAGCACGTCGCCGCTCGACTCGGTGTTCTTCGATCTCGATCAATCGGAGATTCTGCCGGCCGGCCAGGCGGCGTTGCAGCGTAACGCCGACTGGATGCGCCGTTGGCCCGGCACACGAGTGACGGTCCAGGGCCATTGCGACGATCGCGGCACGAACGAATACAACCTGGCCCTCGGCGAACGGCGAGCGGACGCGGTCAGGGACTACCTGGCGAATCTTGGCATAGCGGGCAACCGGATCGCTACCGTCAGCCGTGGCGAGGAGTCGCCCGTCTGCACGGACCAGCACGAGGGTTGCTGGTCCCGCAACAGGCGCGGCGCCTTCGTTGTCACTGCGAAGTAGCCGCCGGTCCGTTGGCGGGAGGCACTCCCGCAGACGCAGACGTATCATGAGCGCGTGCGCGCGGGTTGTTGCCCGGCGCACGCGTCTTGTGCTGTACGCCCGCGGCGTAGTGCGTTCAGCAGCGCCCCGTCGTCGATCCGGTGCCGCGCCACCTCCGCGCCGTCGACGAACAGCACCGGAATGTCGCGGCCGAAACGACGCTCGAGCGTCCGATCGGTCGAGATGTCGATCTCCTGCATCTCGAACGGACAGATTTTCCCTATACGCACGAGGATCACTTTCATGTCGTCGCAGAGATGACAGCCCGGCCGGGTATAGAGTGTGACGCGCACGGGGTTCGGCGCCGATGGAACGAGCGCCCGCGCCCGGGTGTCGACATCGAGCGTGTCTAGGAACTCGTCCACTCGGTATCTCCGTGGGTCGTGTCGAGCGTGCCGACGAGATCGGCGACGCGCGGCAGGTCATGGCGTTGCATGTAGTCGGTCAGGCCGGTCAACAGGGCGTCCCAGACGAAGGGGTCTACGAAGTTCGCCGTGCCGACCTGTACCGCGGTCGCGCCGGCGATGATGAACTCGAGGGCGTCGCTGGCGGTCATGATGCCCCCCATGCCGATGATCGGCAGGTCGACCGCCTGCCGGCACTCGTGCACCATGCGCACCGCGATCGGTCTGATGGCGGGGCCGCTCAATCCGCCGACGACGTTGGACAGCACCGGGCGTCGCGTTTCGACGTCGATCGCCATCGCGAGGAAGGTGTTGACCAGCGACACCGCGTCCGCCCCGGCGTCGCGGGCGGCGGCGGCGAACGACGCCACGTCGGTCACGTTCGGAGTGAGCTTGGGAATGAGTGGGAGCCGTGTGACGCGGCGCACCGCGGCGACCACGTCGTGCGTGCCCTGCAGCGAGCAGCCGAACATGATCCCGCCTTTCTTGATGTTCGGGCAGGAGATGTTCAGCTCGATGGCGGCAACCCCCTCGGCGCTGTCGAGAATCCGTGCAATGTCCGCGTATTCGTCGATCGTCGAGCCGCAGATGTTGACGAGCACGACCGCCCCGCACTCGCGCAAAGGCGGCAGTTTCTCGGCCACGAACCGGCGCACGCCAATGCCCTGCAGTCCAATCGCGTTCAGCATGCCGCTCGGCGTTTCGACGATGCGGGTCGGCGGATGTCCGTCGCGCTCCTCGAGGAACAGGCCCTTGACGGCGATGCCGCCCAGCCGCGACAGGTCGACGACGTCGGCATACTCGACACCGTAGCCGAAACAGCCGCTCGCGGCGATGAACGGGTTCGCGAGATGGAGATCGCCGATACGTACGGACAGGTCAGCCAAGGCAGTCCCAGAGGACGGCGGCGCCGTCGAAGACCGGGCCGTCGAGGCACGACCGCACGAAACGGGTGGCTCCCGGGTCATGCACCGGCACCACGCAACTGTAACAGCCACCGAGTCCGCAGCCCATGACCTGCTCGAGTGACACCTCCGTGCGCCGGCCATGCGAAGTTGTGAGCGCGGTCACCGCGCGCATCATCGGGGTGGGACCGCAGGCATAGACCTGAATCGGTGTCGCCGCGGCAGTCTCGGCGAACGCCTGCCGCAATGGTACCGTCACGTTGCCGTGGGCGCCGCGGCTGCCGTCGTCGGTCGCAAGCCGCAGGTGGACGCCGAGCGCACGAAACGCGTCCAGGTGGAACAGATCGGCGCCGGTCCGCCCTCCGTAGAACAGCGTCGTCTCCACGCCGCGCCGGCCCAACGCGTCCGCGAGGGATGCAAACGGCGCCAGACCGACGCCGCCAGCGACCAGCCAAGCCTGCACCGGCGCCTCCACCAGCGAGAACGCGCGTCCCAATGGTCCGAGGCAGCGCACGTGGTCGCCGGCGCGAAGCTGGTAGAGTGCCCGCGTCGTCGCGCCGATCTGCTTGTTCAGCAACGAGAATCCGCCGGTCCGGTTTCCGCCGTCCTTGAGAATCTCGAAGATCGAGAAGGGCCGGCGAAGCAACGGGTCGTTCCCGGGGGTGGCCTTCACCATGACGAACTGGCCCGGTTGCGCCGGTGCGGCGATCCGTGGCGCCTCAAGGGCGACCACGTTGTAGTCGGGTGAGAGCTGGTGGTTGGAAAGGACGATCGCGTCCACGTCGACCGGCATACCGAGGCGAGTATACGACGGCTTTGCGGCTCATCGCGCGCCGGCCGATCGTGTAGACCGCGGTTTTACAACTGGTCCCACGGTGGACTAGAATCGCAACGTCTCTTTAATGTCGATCCGGTGAGGTCGCAAAGAGGATAAGACGTGGTCCTTCCCGAATCTCCCGTATTCGTTCCCAGAGCCTCGTGCAGGCGTCGGCGCGCACTCGCCACGCCGCAACGTTCTCTCCACGCCGTGCAGCCGGTGGAATCATGCCGGTCGTGATGGAGGCCGATCAGATCGCACGCGCGATCACCAGGATCGCGCACGAGGTGGTCGAGCGCCACCGGGTGCTCGACGATCTTGCCCTGATCGGGATCCGCACGCGCGGGGTGCCGCTCGCACGACGGCTCTCCGCCGCGCTGCACGAAATCGCGGGCGCCGCCGTGCCGACCGGGATGCTCGACATCACGCTGCACCGCGACGACCTCATGCACCACTCGGTCGGGCCGAGACCGGTCGTACGCAAGACGGAGATCGGTTTCTCGATCGACGGCTGCCGTATATTGCTGGTCGATGACGTGCTCTACACCGGTCGCACGATCCGGGCCGCTATCGACGAACTCATCGACTTCGGTCGTCCACGGGCGATCGAACTCGCCGTTCTGGTCGACCGGGGGCATCGCGAGTTGCCGATCAAGGCCGACTACGTGGGTAGGAACCTGCCGACATCGCCGAGCGAGACCGTCCAGGTGCGGGTCGACGAGATCGAGGGGCGGGACGAGGTGGTGATTGACGATGTCCTCCATCGCTGATCCGGTAGGTCGCGCGTCTGATCCGGCAACGGTCCGAAGCCCCGCCGCGCCGCGCGTGGTCGAGGCTGGGATCCGATTGCACGCCAAGGATCTGCTGAGTATCGGTGATTTGTCGGCCGAGGAGATGCTGCTGATTCTCGATACGGCGGAAGCGATGAAAGAGGTAGGCACCCGCCCGATCAAGAAGGTGCCGGCCCTGCGCGGCAAGACTGTCGTGAATCTCTTCTATGAGGCGAGCACCCGCACGCGCATGTCGTTCGAGGTCGCCGAGAAGCGTCTCAGCGCCGACACCATCAACATGGCGGCGACTGGATCGAGCGTGGCGAAAGGGGAAACGCTGGCCGACACGGTCCTCAATCTCGAGGCCATGGCCCCGGACATGATCGTGATCCGGCACGCCTCGGCGGGCGCAGGACATCTGGTCGCGCGTCTCTGCCGTGCCCGCGTCATCAACGCCGGCGACGGGATGCACGAGCATCCAACGCAGGCGTTGCTCGACGCGCTGACCATCCGTGAGCACAAGGGGACGATTGCGGGGCTGAAGGTGTCGATCATCGGAGATCTTCTACACAGCCGGGTGCTTCGGTCGAACGTGCTGCTCTTGCGCGCGCTCGGGGCCGAGGTGTGCGCCTGTGGTCCCGCCACGATGATGTTGCCCGATATGACGCGGCTGGGGGTGCGCGCCACCACCTCGGTCGACGAGGCGGTCGACGGGGCCGACGTGATCATGCTGCTCAGAATTCAGTTGGAGCGGATGGGCGGCTGCTTCTTCCCATCGTTGCGGGAGTACTTCCGGCTGTTCGGCATGACGCCGGAGCGGATGCGCCGCGCGAAGCCGGACGCCATTGTCATGCATCCGGGACCGATGAACAGAGGCGTCGAGATTGCCTCCGAGGTGGCTGACGGACCGTACTCCGTGATCCTGGAGCAGGTCGCCAACGGGGTCGCCGTGCGGATGGCGGTGCTGTATCTGCTGGCGGGTGGGCCGCAGTCCTAGGAGCCCGTGGCAAAAGCCCCGCTGCATTCGACCGGCGATGCATCCCGCGTGGACCGCGTTGCTCCTCGGTTGCATATGCCCAATATGCGCCCTCGTCGCGCCTTGTACTGGCCGGGCGCGGCATTATTTCGACCAGTTCCCGGTGCGACGCGGGGTTTCACCATAGGCTGCTAGAAGGGACGTCGAACGACGTGGCAACGTTGCTCAGAGGCGGACGGGTCGTCGATCCGCTCAACGGGATCGACCGGAGGGAAGACGTCCTGATCGACGCGGGGACCGTCGCCCGCATCGGTGCCGGGGCGCCGGGTGACCCGGACGCGGTCGTTATTGACCTGCCCGCGGGTGCGGTGGTCTGTCCCGGCTTCATCGACATGCACACGCATCTGCGGGAACCGGGGCAGGAGCACAAGGAAACGGTTGCCAGCGGAGTCGCGGCCGCGGTCGCCGGGGGCTTCACCGCGGTGGCGTGCATGCCGAACACCTCGCCGGTGAACGACGATGCCGGCGTAACCCGGTTGATTCTCGCCAGGGCGGCGGCCGCGCGCATGGCCCGCGTGTATCCGATCGGGGCGGTGACGCAGGGTCAGGCGGGCGAACGGTTGGCGGAGATCGGCGAACTGCGGGCCGCCGGGTGCGTGGCGGTGTCGGACGACGGGAAGCCGGTCGCCAACGCTCTGGTGATGCGGCGGGCGCTCGAGTATGCCGCAATGTTCGACATGCCGGTCATAGACCATTGCGAGGATGCCGCGCTGACCGAGGGTGGGGTGGCGCACGAGGGATACCAGGCAGCGGCGCTCGGGCTCCGAGGGCTCCCCTCGGCGGCGGAGGAGATTGCCGTGCAGCGTGACGTCACCCTCAGCGAGCTCACCGGCTCGCCGGTGCATATCGCGCATCTCAGCACACGCGGCGCGCTACGCGCGGTGCGTGCCGGAAAGGACCGGGGCGTCCGGGTCACCTGCGAGGTGACGCCCCATCATCTCACCTTGACCGATGAGAAGCTCGCGGCCTACGACACGAACCACAAGATGAAACCGCCGTTGCGCGAGCCGGTTGATGTCGCCGCCTTGCTCGAAGGCGTGCGCGACGGCAGCATCGATTGCATTGCCACCGACCACGCACCGCATCATTACGACGAGAAGCAGGCGGAATTCGACCGGGCGCCGTTCGGTGTGGTCGGTCTCGAGACCGCGGTGTCGGTCTGTCTCGATCGGTTGGTGCACGCGGGCCATGTCACATTGAGTCGTCTGGTCGAGTTGCTGTCCGTGCACCCCGCGCGCATCCTCGGCGTGCCGGGAGGATCGTTGACGGTCGGGGCCCCCGCCGACATCACCATCCTGGCCCCGGACCTGCCGGTGACGGTCGCGGCAGAGTCCTTCCGTTCGTTGGGTCGGAACACGCCGTTCGACGGTTGGTCGTTGCGCGGTGGGGTGATCGCGACCATCGTTGGGGGCCGGGCCGTGTATGTCAATGACGGTGTGGCGGACGCCGGCCGGATTGCCGGCCTCCGGTCGCAACACCTCGCGTCGTCCGAAGGCCCACGGAGTCAATCGGCGGCGCGGTCGGTTGCGCGGCATGTGCCGTAAACGTCGATCGTTCGCTGCACCAGCCGCTCGACGCTGAAATGTTGCCGCACCCGGTCGCGCGCGGCGGCGCCGAGTTGCCCCCGCCGGCCGGGATCGTTGATCAGACTGACGATCGCCCCGGCCAGCGCGTGAGGATCGCGAACCGGCACCAGCAGGCCGCTGCGGCCGTCGACAATGACCTCCGGAATACCGCCCGCGCGGGTGGCCACGATGGCGTGTCCCATCGCCATCGCATCCAGCAGCACCGAGCCCATGCCTTCAGCGACCGAGCTCATTGCGAACAGGTCGAACCCCTTCTGCAGCGACAGCACGTCGGGGCGGAACCCAGCCAGCAGGACATGCCGCTCCAGATGGAGATCCGCGATCTGTTTGCGGAGCGCCGTTTCGAGCTCGCCTTCGCCGACGATCACGAAGCGGGCATCCGGCACCTGCCGGATCACCTCGGCAGCCGCCCTGATCAGGTACTTCTGTCCCTTGTGGGGCACCAGCGCCGCGACGTTGCCGACAACAGGGGCTCCGTACGGCAGGCGCAGCTCGGCGTGCACGTCGAGTCGCGGAGCGGCGGCGACGCGGTCGAGGTCGACGCCATCGTGCACCGTCGTCGTGCGCCCGGCCGGCACCCCGTCTCCGATCAACATCTCGCGAACCGCGTCCGAGGCGCACAAGAACCGGTCGACTTGCGCGTATTTCCAGCGCGAGAACGCATTGCCACCGATGTGAAAGTCGACCCGCCGTGAGACGACGAAGGGCGGTGGGGGATCGAGCCGTCCCAGCGGCCGGGCCAGCGCGACCATGGCGACCGCATGGGCGTCGTGCGCGTGCACCACCGCCGGGCGCAGCATCCGCAATACACGGGACAGCGCCCACGCGGCGCGAAAGTCCATTTCGCCCGCTGCCGCGATCGGGAACAGGTCCGGGCCTTCGGCGGCGCGGCGCCGCAGTTCGCCGGCGGAATGCGCCACCAGCGCGGCCCGATGCCCCTGGGCGCGCAGCCCCAGGACGGTCAACAGCACCTGCTGCTGCCCGCCCCGCCATGTGCGCGCCGTGTCAACGTGCAGCGAGAACATGTGTCCTGTCAGGCCGTGGTGAAAGCCATGAGCGAGAGCGGATTTGCAGCCGTAATCTCTCTGCGGCGCAGGCTCCTGGCAGCCCGTGGTGAAAGCCCCACTGCATTCGATCCCCGCTGAATTCTGCGCTTCCCCGCGGAATTCTGCGGTTTCACGCTGCATCCCGCTACGGGCGGCGCTGGGCTTCTGATTGCCGGGGTCACAAATGCCCCAATGTGCTCCCTCGTCGCGCCTTGCCACGCGGGCGCGGCATTGTTACGACCAGATCTCGGTGCAACGCGGGGTTTCACCACGGGCTGCTAGGTTGGGCGCCGTGAGCCGCCGTCCGGCTCATGCCGGTCGAGTTCCAGGAGCTTGGCGTATTTCAGGAACACATAGTAGCTGTTCATCAGCGAGACGATCAGACCGGGCACCCCCTGCCGGCACCCGCGATGGAGCACGTAGTTCCGGATGAACGCTGCCGCCGGGTGGGTCAGGAGCTGCGCCAAATGGGCGCGCCGGCCTTCGTCGTGCAACTGGCCGGCGGCCAGGGTAGTGTAGCGGTCGATGGTGGCGACATGGTCCGCGAGATCCCGATACGGGACATGCCGGATGTCGCCGGTCAACGCACCGACGGCACCGTTGACGCTGACCGATTCGTGCACCCGGTCCGAACTCCAGGCCGCGACCCGGCGGTCATACAGACGCAACTGATAGTCGGGATACCAATCGGTGGTGCGGATCCAGGTATCGAGGTAGCGGGTCGACCGCGGGATTCGGTATCCCCGCCGTGGAGGGTCCTGTGCGAGCAGCGCCTGGATCTCGCCGGCAAGTTCCGGGGACACCCGCTCGTCGGCGTCGAGCGAAAGCACCCAGTCATGGCTGGCGAGGCTCGTCGCATGGTCCTTCTGCTTGCCGAATCCGGTCCAGTCGCGATGGCTGACCTGGGCTGCATGCCGCCGGGCCCGTTCGACGGTGTCGTCCGTGCTGCCGCTGTCGACGACCACGATCTCGTCGGCCCATGCGACGGAGGAGAGCGCGTCGTCGATGTTCGCAGCTTCGTTCAGCGTGATGACGACGACCGACAGTTCCGGCACGATCGCGAGTGTACCATCGCCGCCCTCCGTGTAAGGTGTCCGGTGCGCGCAAATTGCCCGACCGCGATCAGCCTGCGGCGCAGACTCCTGGCAGACTGTGGTGAAAGCCCCCCTGCAATCGATCCCCGCGGAATTCTGCTATTTCACGCGGAATTCTGCTATTTCACGCTGCATCCCGCCTGACGGCGTTGCTCCGGCTGACGAACAGGGCAACCACAAGGGTTGCCCCTACAGGTTTGCTCCTTCGTCGCGCCTTGCGCTGGCCGGGCGCGGCATTGTTACGACCAGATCTCGGTGCAACGCGGGGTTCACCACGGGCTGCTAGAATCCGGCCACCGGCGCTTCCTGGACCGTGTCGAAATCGACGAGCGACCTCGTGTAGTCGAGAATCGCGGCTTGTTCGTTGTTGCGCGCCGAGGCGAGGTCGCGCTGCGCCTGGAACACGAAGAAGCTGGTCGAGAGGCCGACATCGAAGCGCCGCTGTTCGGCCAGAAGCCGCCGTTCCGCGAGTTGGCGAGCGGCCCGGGTCGCCTCCACCCGCTGGAGGTTCGTCGTGACGTTGCGGGCGGCATCGCGTACCTCCGTGGCTATCCGTACCTCCAGACTGCGGCGTCTGACCTCGGTCTGTTCCCGTTGCAGTCGGGAGCGCTCGAGATTGGCCTCGGCCGAACTCCTGCCGAGGGGGTAGGCAATAGTGACACCCACGGTCCAGGTCGGGAATTCGTTGGTGACGATGTCGTTGAGGACGCTGCCGAACGAGGTGTGTTGCTGGCCGGTGACGGTGCCGGGGAAACCGCCGGTCCGGATGAGCTGCGTGCCGCCGAGAGCATTGAGCGTATAGTTGACGTCGAGGTTCACGTCGGGCAGCCGCTGATTGTGGAAGTAGTCGATGTTGATGTCGGTCGTTTCGATGTTGTTGTCGAGCGCGTGCAGATCGGTCCGGTTTTCCAGCGCGTATTGCACCGCGGTGTCGATGTCGATCTCGCGCGCCTGCAGCACGGGGGTGTCACTCGGCACAATCCGAAGCGACCAGAAATCGGGGGTGTCGGGGTCGAAAATAAGCGTACGGAGCCGGTCTTCGCGTCGTGCGAGGTCCGCCTCGGCAAGGATGACGGCCTCCTCGTTGCGGGCCACTTCCGACTCTGCCTCGACGATGTCGATCGGCGCCATGGTTCCGACCTCCACGCGCGTGCGATTGTTGCGAAGCGATTCCTCTGCGAGTTCGAGCGACTGGCGCTGGACGTCGAGGAACGACTGCGCGTACACCAGCTCCCAGTAGGCATTCCGCACGACGCGCTGAGTCTGGACAATCGTGCGGCGGAGGTCGATGTCCGACAGGTCGCGGTTCGCCCTGGTGATCGCGATCTGCTGCCGCGGACTGTCGATCTTGAGATTCCGCAGCAACGGTTGGGTGTAGTTCAACCTGACATTGGATCTGAGAATCGGATCGAACGATGAAAATACGTTGGTCGTGCTCGAGTGCGACCCGGTCCAACTCGCGGTGTAACGGCCGCCGGCCCAAGGCACCTCCTGCACCAGGTCGACGCTGTCCTGCAGCAGCCGATCGATCACTTTGACCTCGCCGCCCTCGAAAATGGTGGACGTCGGGTTGTTCCGGGTATTGCTCATGAACGAGGTCCGGAGCGTCGGCGCGTACACCGAGCGCGCGTTTGCGATACTCAGATCCAGTATCAGCGGATTGAGTCGCTCGACACGCAGATCGAGGTTCTGTTCCAGCGCCAGGGTAACCGCATCGTCGATCGAGATGCGGCGCACCGGCCGACTCGGCGGCTGCCGTGACGCCGGCGGAACGATGATCCCCGGGGCAGTGACACGCGCCGCGACGGCGGCGGGTAGCGCCGGTTCGGGCGGTGTCTGTGCGGTGCCGGGGCTGGGCCAGAACGCCGCGACCGCCAGCGTGAGGGCGGCGCGGGCGGTGCGTCCACTACGCATTCGAGGTCTCCTGAATCAGAATGTCCGGACCGAGGCGGCGCCGGTCTCGGCGCGACGCAGGTCTTTCGCCACGGTGTGTTAGACGACACGCGGGTTGAGCCGGTTCTCCCGGTTCGATTGTATACTCCGAACCGTTGCCCGCCGGGTGAGGCCGGGCGAGTCGCGGCAGGACACGTGACCATGGATTCGACAACGGTGCTTGAGCTGTTCCGGCGGTGCGAGGGGCTCCTGGATGGACATTTCCAACTGACGTCCGGTCTGCACAGCACCGGCTACCTGCAGTGCGCGCTCGTCTTGCAGCATCCAGAGCAGGCTGCGGCGTTGGGACGGGCGCTGGCCGCAAGGGCGGTACGCCACGAACCGGCGGTCGTGCTGTCGCCCGCGTTGGGGGGCATCGTCATTGGTCACGAGGTGGCTCGGGCGCTGGGAGTGCGCGCGGTGTTTGCCGAGCGCCGCGACGGCCGGCTGACCCTGCGCCGTGGGTTTCGCATCGACCATGGCGAGCGAGTGCTGGTCGTGGAAGACGTGGTCACCACTGGAGGGTCGACGCGCGAGACGATCGCGGTCGCGGCAGCGGCCGGCGGTCACGTCGCAGGCGCCGCAACGATCATCGACCGTGGCGCTGAACCGAACCGCTTCGATGTGCCGTTCGAGGTGTTGGCGCAGATACCTCTGCCGGCGTACGACTCGTCTGTCTGTCCGCAATGCGCCGCGGGCTTGCCTGTTACCAGACCGGGGTCCCGTCCGTCGATGCCTCATGCCGTGCGCGCACGCTGATGCGCACCTGGAAGCTCACCCTCGCCTATGAGGGTACCGCCTATGTCGGGTGGCAACGGCAGTTGAACGGGGCATCGATTCAAGGCTGTCTCGAGGCGGCGCTTGCCCCGCTCGTGGGTGGTCAGGCCACGGTGGTCGGCGCCGGCAGGACCGATGCCGGGGTCCATGCGCTGGCCCAGGTGGCGAGTCTCCGCATCGACCGGGACATCGAGCCGCCGGCGCTCGTCCGGGCCGTCAACGCCAGGCTGCCCGTCGACATCCGGCTGCTGAAGGCCGAGGTTGCGGCAAAGACGTTTCATGCCCGCTTCGATGCGACCGCCAAGACCTACCGCTATTGCATTCTGCATCGACCGGTCGCAAGTCCGTTTTCGCGCCGCTACGGCTGGCATGTACCTGCTCCGCTCGATCGCGGTCTGATGGCCGCTGCCGCGAGGCTGATGGTCGGTGAGCACGACTTCGCCGCGTTCCAGGCCGCCGGCGGCTCGACGCGAACGACGGTGCGGGACGTGTATTCAATCGAGTTCGGTTCGCCGGCGGCCGACTCCGGCTCGATCGGCGACGGTCCTGGCGGCGACGTCATGACAATCGAGGTTCGCGGCGCCGGTTTCGTTCGGCACATGGTGCGGATCATGGCCGGCACGCTGATCGACGTCGGTCTGCAACGCCGCCGGCTTCAGGACGTCGAGCAGGCGTTGCGCACGGGCGACCGGTCGGACGCCGGCCGAACGGCGCCGCCCCAGGGGCTGTTTCTCGTGCGGGTCGACTACTGAGGGATACGGACGCGACTGGCGGCCGGTCGCAATAGTCCGGCGCCGGACGGAGACCGCGGGCGGTGCGCCGCCACCGGTCGTTCCGCCCCGGCGGGAGGACCCTTGAACGAGGCGCGCACAGTTCGTATCATCGCAAATGAACAGTCCGCGGCGAGAGTCCTGCGTCGCACCGAGACCGGCGGGACCGGCCAGCGGATACTGCCTCGCCGCACTGCCCGACACGCCGATGAGCCTCAACGACCTGCTGACCCGGGCGCCGGCCGGCTCCAGAGAGGAGTCGCTCGCCCGGCAGGTCGACTTCGACCGCTTGCCGGCCCACGTGGCGGTCATCATGGATGGCAACGGCCGTTGGGCGGCCCAGCGGCGCCTGCCACGGGTCGAAGGGCATCGCGCCGGAATCGACGCGGTGCGCGACGTTGTCGAAACGTCAGCCCGTCTCGGGATCCCGGTGTTGACGCTGTATGCGTTCTCGATCGAGAACTGGAAGCGTCCCCCGGCCGAAGTCTCGGTGCTGATGGGACTCCTGAAGCGCTATCTTCGGCTCGAGCTCGAAACGCTGCTAACAAACAACATCCGGTTTCAGGTGATCGGGAGGCAGGAGGACTTGCCGGACGACGTGCGGCGCGAACTCGACGTCGCGCGGGACCGGACCAGCGCCAACCGCGGCATGCTGTTCAACATTGCCCTCAACTACGGCGGTCGAGCTGAAATCGTCGAGGCGGCGCGGGGCGCGATCGCGGCCGGGTTGTCTCCGGCGGAGCTCGACGAGGAGCGGTTCGGCCAATGGCTGTACACCGCGGGACAGCCAGATCCCGATCTGTTGATTCGAACCAGCGGCGAGATGCGTGTCAGCAATTTCCTCCTCTGGCAGATCGCCTACGCCGAGATCTGGGTTACGGAAACGCTGTGGCCCGACTTTCGGGCGCGACACCTGATCGAGGCGGTCGTCGACTACCAGAAGCGCGATCGGCGCTACGGCGGGATCAGCCACCCGGCCGTGGTTGGACGTTGAACCGTGTGACCAGAGTGCTCAGCGCCCTGGCGCTTCTCCCGCTGGTGTTCGGGACCGTCTGGTTTCTGCCGCCGCTGGCCATCCAGGTGCTGGCGGAAGCGGTCCTGGCGCTGGCGGTCGTCGAGTACGCCCGATTGGCGGCTGCGCTCGGCGCCAGGCTTTCGACCGTCAGTCTCGTCATCGCCGCCGGCGTTACGGCGGTTGCGGTACCGTACGGCGTCACGGCGGTCGTGCTGATGGCGTCGAGTCTCGCCATCGTCATTTCCAGCCTGACCAGCGCCCGTCACGGCAGCGAGTCGCTGCTGGATGTCGCTGCTGCGTTGTTTCCGCTCCTTTATCTCGGGTTGCCCGTCGGCGCACTGTTGGCGGTGCATGCGTCCGCGGGCCGGGAAGCGGTCGTATTGCTGCTGGCGACCATCATGTTGAGCGACACGGCGCAGTACTACGGGGGGCGAACGTTCGGGAGAACGCCGCTGGCCCCGGTGATCAGTCCGCAGAAGACGGTGGAAGGCGCCTGCTGCGGCGTCGTCACGGGCATCGGGGTGATGCTGTTCGCGGCCGAACCGGTGCTCGGCCTGTCGAGCATCGTCCAGCGGCTGCTGTTCGGGGTCAGCCTGACCGGGCTCGGCATCGCCGGCGACCTCTTCGAGTCGCAGCTCAAGCGAGGCGCCGGCGTCAAGGACGCGTCCGGTCTGATCCCCGGTCACGGCGGCATGCTCGATCGGATCGACAGCCTGCTGTTCGCCGCCCCCGGGTTCTATCTGTTCCTGCAGCTTGGGAGCCGTTCGTGGTGACATCCCGCGAAGCGCCGATGAAACGCATCGCCATTCTCGGGTCGACCGGATCCATCGGGTGCAGCGCGTTGTCGGTGGCGGCGACCCATGCCGAACGCATCGACGTGGTGGGACTGGCGGCGGGAAGCAATGCCGGTCGTCTCGCCGGCCAGATCGAGCGTCACCGCCCTCGTGTCGTCGCCATGGCGGACAATGCCGGGCTGGCGTCGGTGCGGTCCAGGCTCTCGGCGGCGGCCGGCAATGCTACGCAATTCCGGTCCGGAGCCGACGGTCTGAGAGCGGTCGCGACCCATCCGGACGTCGATCTGGTGCTGTGCGCGACGACGGGGACGACGGCGCTCGACGCCGTGTTCGCTGCGATCGAGGCCGGCAAGACGATCGCCCTGGCGAACAAGGAAGTACTCGTCATGGCCGGCAGTCTCGTGATGGCGGCCGCCCGGCGGCGAGGAGTCCAGGTGCTGCCGGTCGACAGCGAGCACAACGCCATTCACCAATGTCTGCACGGCCGTCCCGCGACGGAGGTCAACCGTCTGATCCTCACCGCCTCGGGCGGACCGTTTCGCGAGTCGGCGGCGGAGCGGCTGAAGCGGGTCAGGCCGTCTGACGCGCTGGCGCATCCGACGTGGCGCATGGGCCGAAAGATCACCGTCGATTCGGCGACGCTGATGAACAAGGGGCTGGAGGTGATCGAGGCGCGCTGGCTGTTCGACATACCGGCCGAACGGATCGACGTCCTGGTCCACCCGCAGTCGGTGGTGCACTCCCTTGTCGAACTGTGCGACGGGTCTCAGATCGCGCAGCTCGGCGTCACCGACATGCGTCTGCCGATTCAATACGCGTTCTCCTATCCGGACCGTTGGGCGACGGGGCTGCCGGTGCTCGATCTGGCGGGCTGCGGGCCCCTCGAGTTCGCTGCGCCGGACACCGGGCGTTTCCCCTGTCTGGCGCTGGCGTATCGCGCATTGCGCGGCGGCGCCGCGTTGCCGGTGGCGCTCAACGCGGCCAACGAGGTGGCGGTGCACGCGTTTCTCGACGAGTCGATCCCATTCAACAGCATCCCGGAAATCATCCGACAGGCGCTGGACGACGCCGAGTCGAAGGGCGGCGCCGCCCCGTCGACGTTGGATGACGTGCGGGCGGTCGACCGCCGGGCCCGCGAGTGTTCTCAGACGCTCGTGCGCGGGTTACAATCGCAACGATGACGAGTGTGCTTGCGTTCCTGTTCGTTCTCGGCGTGCTGGTGTTCGTGCACGAGCTCGGACATTTCATCGTGGCGCGGCGCCATGGTGTGCGCTGCCTGACCTTTGCCCTCGGTTTCGGTCCCAAGCTGCTGCAGACCAGGCGCGGCGACACCGTCTACTGCATCTGCGCGATCCCGTTGGGCGGATACGTCAAGATGGCCGGTGACAGCCCGGACGACCAGCACGAGGGCAAGGCCGACGAATTCCTCTCCAAGTCGAAGTGGCAGCGGTTCCAGATTCTGATCGCCGGGCCGGCCATGAACGTCATCCTGGCGGTTGTGGTCATGACCGTCGTGCTGTTTCAGGGTGCGCAGGTGCCGGTCTACGAAGACGGACCGCCCGTCGTCGGGTCGGTAGCCGAGGACTCTCCCGCCGCCGCCGCCGGCATCCGTCCGGACGATCGCATTCTGAGCGTCGCCGGACGTTCGGTCAACACCTGGGAAGAGCTCGTCTACGCGGTCATACCGCGCGCCGATCGCGAAGTGGACGTTGTGCTGCGCTCGGCCGACGGCGTCCGCACGGTCAAGGTCACGCCGGCCGGCCAGACGGAATTCAACCTGGGTGATCTGGGTATCGGACCGGTCGAGTCTCCGCAGGTCATATCGTTGTCGTCGCTCACCTCTTCCGCCGCGGCGGACGCCGGCATCCTGGTCGGCGACGTGATCGAGGCCGTGGACGGGGTCGAGGTCACGATGGAAACGCTGGTAGAGAAGATCAACGCCAGCGCCGGCGCGCCGCTCACACTGCGGGTCCGACGTGACGGAGTTGTCCGGGATATGGCGATCACGCCCCAACCGGTCGATGGTGTGGGCCTGATCGGGGTCGTGCTCAGCCCGTTCGAGATGCAGATAGTGGAACCGGGGCCGGTCGAAGCGTTCACGATGAGCCTCGAGCAGAACTACGAATGGTCGGGCCTGATCTTTCGGACGCTCGCCGAGCTCCTGACCCGCGACACGCCGGCGTCGCAGCTCGTGGGTCCGGTCGGCATCGCACAGTTGTCCGGCCTCGCAGCGCAGAACGGATGGATCGATCTGTTCCGCCTGATGGCGATGATCAGTCTGAACCTGGGCATCCTGAACCTGCTGCCGATCCCGATCCTCGACGGGGGCCATATCGCGATAATGGCGCTGGAAGGGGTATCTCGCCGCGACTTCAGCGTGCGGCTGAAGGAGCGGATGCTGCTCGCCGGGTTCGTGGTGCTGATGACGTTGATGGTGACGGTGATCTACAACGATCTGACGCGGGTCGAGTGGATCGAGCGTCTGATGATCTGGCGATAGCGTCGACAATCGGTCGTACCCGCAGCACTGTAGTTCGAGCGTCTGACTATCTGGAGATAGCGTTCACGATCGGTCACACCCGAAGCACTCTGGATTCAATGGCGCGCGCGAGACCGGCCTCGTCATGCGAGGCGGTCGTCGGCCATCCGAACCGGCGCAGCGCGGGCACGGCGTTGCCCATGACGACAGGATGTCCGGCGAACGCCAGCATCTCCCGGTCGTTGAGGTTGTCGCCCACCGCCATCACCTCCGAGGCCCGCAACTGCCGCCTGCCGGCCCAGTCGGCCAGCGCGGCCCCTTTCGAGCAGCCTGCGGCGGTGACGTCGAGCAGCGAGAAGTCCCGATCTTCGTATTCGGTCAGGGTGAGGGTGAGCCGTCTGGCGCAGGGCAGCGTACGAACATGGCCGTCCAGCGCCCGCATGTCCGCGACCCCGCCGGTGAAGGCGACCTGTACCGGCTCCTCCTCCAGCGCGTGCTCGAGCGCGGGCGCCTCCGTCATGTACATCCAGTTGCGGTCGTAGTACCACTTCCGCTGCGGGTGCGACCAGTCGACGCGCTCCCAGAGGTATTGCGTCGCATCCGACCGATCGAAGATGAGGGCCGCCCCGCGGCGCGCCGGCCGGGTCGTTACGATCAGCTCCTTCGCCAGCGCACGCGGCACCCGCCGGGTCGCCAGCGTGTCGCCGCCAGCGGTCTTGACGAGTGCGCCGTTGCTGACGATCAACACCACCTCGGTCCCGAGCTGACGGGCGATCGGCTGTGCGTGATGGAAACTGCGGCCGGTGGCCAGGACCACTTCCACGCCGCGGGCCGCCGCGTCATGTATCGCCTGGCGATTGGCGTCCGGCAGACGGCCGGCGCCATCGATCAACGTTCCGTCGATGTCGATCGCGATGAGCCGGATGCGGCCGGTCGAGGACGACACGTCGCCGGGCGGCGCCGGTATCGAGGCGCGCCGGCTCACACCGGGACACCCTTCTTCTCGTAGCGCGTGCTGATGTAGTTGTCGACCAGTCGCAGGAACGAAGCCGCCAGTTCGTCATACGAGCCGCGCAGCGTGGTCGCATGCGCACCGTCGATGTAGACGGGGCAGGTCGGCGCCTCTCCGGTGCCGGGCAGGCTGATGCCGATGTTGGCCGCCTTCGACTCGCCGGGCCCGTTCACCACGCAGCCCATGACCGCCACCCGCAGTTCTTCGACCCCGTCGTACTGTGTCTTCCATACCGGCATCATGTCGCGCACGTGCTGCTGGATTCGTTCCGCCAGTTCCTGAAACGTCGTGCTGGTGGTCCGGCCGCAGCCGGGACAGGCGGTGATGCTGGGCGCGAACGACCGCAGACCCAGCGCCTGAAGCAGCTCGCACGCCGCGTAGACCTCGTCCCGCCGGTCGCCGCCGGGACGAGGCGTCAGTGACACGCGGATGGTGTCGCCGATGCCCTCCTCCAGCAGCACGCCCATCGCGGCCGCAGACCAGACCTGACCCTTGGTGCCCATGCCGGCCTCGGTCAGCCCGAGATGGAGCGGCTGCGTGGTCTGCGCCGCCAGCTCCCGATATATCGATATCAGGTCGCGTGGGGTGGACACCTTGCAGGAGATGATGATCTGGTCGGGACGCAGTCCGGCCTCGAGGGCGAGCGCGGTCGATTCGATCGCCGAGATCAGCATGCATTCGTTGATGATCTCCCCCGAGCTGCGGTCCAGGTGACGGTCGGTGTTCTCCTGCATCTTCGCCATCACCAGGTCCTGATTCAGCGACCCCCCGTTGACGCCGATGCGCACCGGCGTGCCGTGGTCCCGCGCGATGCGGCAGATCGTCGTGAACTGCTTGTCCCGCCTGCTGCCGGTCCCGACGTTACCCGGATTGATGCGATATTTGTCCAGCGCGTCGGCGCACCCGGGATGACGGGACAGCAACAGGTGGCCGTTGTAGTGAAAGTCGCCGATCAACGGCGCCCCGCAGCCGCCGTCGCGCATGCGCTGCTTGATTTCAGGCACCGCCGCTGCCGCGGCGGGTGTGTTGACCGTCACCCGCACCATCTCGGATCCCGCCTGGGCCAACTCGATGCACTGGGCGGCGGTCGCTTCCGCGTTGGCGGTGTCGGTGATTGTCATCGACTGCACGACGACCGGCGCGCCGCCTCCGACCCGGACGTTGCCGACCTGCACCCCGGTCGTTCGATGAAATGTCGCTCTTGGCATCTGCATGTCCTGCCGGCGTCGCTGCGTCCGGCTCACGCCGATTTTTTCCGCCGGCGCCGCACCGCCTGCATCGCGGCGCGCGCGGCGTCGATCGCCTGATCGATCTGTCGTGCGGTATGGGCGCCCGAGAGGAACCAGCCCTCGAACTGCGAGGGGGGCGGATTGATGCCACGGGCGAGCATACCGCGGAAGAACCGGGCGTAGGCGTCCGTGTCGGCCCGCGTGGCGGTGTCGTAGTCGTACACCGGTCTGGCGCTGAAGAACGGGGTCAACACCGAGCCGAGCACATTGATCTGCAGATCGACGCCGGCGTCCCGGGCGGCCTCGGCAAGCCCGGCGGCAAGCTGTTGCCCGAGCCGATCGAGCCGGGTATAGAGGGCGGGGTTCAGCTCGGACAGGGTCCAGAGCCCTGCGGTCATCGCGAGCGGGTTGCCTGACAAGGTGCCGGCCTGGTACACCGGGCCCACGGGCGCGATCTGATCCATCAGGTCTCGACGGCCGCCGTAGGCGCCGACCGGAAGCCCGCCGCCGATGATCTTTCCGAGACAGGTCAGGTCGGGGCGGACGTTCAGCAGTTCCTGTGCGCCGCCGGGGGCCGCCCTGAAACCGGAGATCACCTCGTCGAAGATCAGAATCGCGCCGTGCTGCGCGGTCAACTGACGCAGTCCCTCCAGGAATCCGTCAGCGGGCGGCACGACACCCATGTTCCCGGCGATCGGTTCGACGATGAGCGCCGCGACTTCCTGCCGGTGCGTCTTGAACACACGCTCGACCGAGTCCAGGTCGTTGTAGCGTGCCACCAGCGTGTCGGCCGCAACCGCGCGGGTCACGCCGGGACTCGTCGGCACGCCGAGCGTGGTCGCCCCCGACCCCGCCTGCACGAGGAACGCGTCGCCATGCCCATGGTAGCAGCCGGCGAACTTGACGATGCGGTCGCGGCCGGTGGCCGCACGCGCCAGGCGGACGGCGCTCATGGTCGCCTCGGTGCCGGAGTTCACGAATCGGACACGCTCGACCGACGGCATCCGTTGCCGCACCGCCAGGCCAAGCTCGACCTCCAGCGCTGTCGGGGCGCCGAAGCTGGAACCGCGTCCGGCGGCCGAGCGCAGCGCGCGCGTCAGACCGGCGGGGGCGTGTCCGTGGATGAGCGGGCCCCAGGACATGACGAAGTCGATGTAGGCGCGGCCATCTTCGTCGATGATGCGGGCGCCGCGGGCACGCTGGATGAACCGGGGCACGCCGCCGACTGCCGAGAAGGCGCGCACCGGGCTGTCAACCCCGCCCGGGAGGATCCGTTTGGCCCGGATGAAGAGACGGGAGGACGCGCTCATGGCAAAAACGATATCATGACGGGGGAGTGCCAGAATGGAGCGGAGGAGGAGCATCAGGGATGAAGAGTCTGGTGACCGTTGGCTGTGTCGGGTTGGTGTTGGCTGGTGCGTCGGTGAGCGGACTCGCGAACGGTGCACGTGAGACGGCGCCGGCCGTCAGGCAGGACGTCACCGTGCTCGACGGGGTGTTCACCTCGGCGCAGGCGCGGCGCGGGCGGCGCGTCTACACGAGCAACTGCGCCTCCTGTCACGGCGACGAGCTCAAGGGGGGCGAAATGGCGCCCGGCATCGCCGGCAGCGATTTCATCGTGTTCTGGACCGAGTTGCCGGTCGGCACGATGTTCGAACGCATCAAGACAACGATGCCCGAAGACGGGCCGGGGCGCTTGACCGACGCGGAGTACACGGACGTGCTCGCGTACATCCTCAACGAAAGCAGCTATCCGGCCGGCGACACCGAATTGCCGGCCGACAAGGCCGAGCTCGACAAGATCATGATCGTCGCCGCCGAATAGGCGGTCCATGCACCAGCGGCGGGGCGACGGCGACGACCTCTGGAACCCTGACGGTGCCGTCTTCGTTCGCGACGATGCGGTTCATCGGTTGTCCCGCGTTACCCATCCCGACCGGGCGGTTGCCGTCGACCCCCGTGCCGTGCACCCGCCTTGATCGATCCACGGCCGTCAGCTCCCTGGACACCCCGGTTTCCTCGAAGGTGCGTCCCAACACGGCGGTGCGCGTCGACGAGCACGTTGACGTCGGGAAGAATCACTCGGTGCCGTCCATCACGTCGAGCAACGCAGCGGAATCGTCGAGATCGATACCTGGACGCAAACCCCTGCCCCCGGTCGTCGTGAGCCGTACTCGCGGTTGCGTTTCAGTGTTGGCCGCGCTTCGCGCCAATCGTTCACGCAACGACTCCTCGATGATCGCCGTGAGTGTCGTGCCCAATCTGGCGGCCTCACGTTTGGCTTCCTGAAGCAGCGCGTTTTCCAGTCGAACCGTAGTGCGCATGACATATGAGCATATGAATGGATCATCGATATGTAAACACGTGGTGGCGTGGTCACGGGCCAGGAGCACGACATGCGTTCCCGCCGGTGAGACCGAGCCGCCGGCCGACAAGGCTGAGCTCAACCATGCCCGGGTCCTGCTGATTGCCAGGCTCGCGGACACCGTACAAGAAAAACGCCGGTGGGGGTGACCCCCCACCGGCGCGTAGTCCCCGAAACGCTGCAGGACGAGCCTACCAGCGCGCGGTCGTCGACAACCGCATGATGCGGCCGTTGTTGATGTTGCTCACAGACTCGAAGGTGCCGAACTGGTTTCCAGCGATCGTGCCGTTGCGACTTCGAGTGTCGCGCTCGAAGCCGGCGTTGGTCAGGTTGAAGCCCTCGATCCGCACTTCCCAGCGCACCCGGTTGCCCAGGTCGAACACCTTGCCGAGACTGAGGTCGGCCTGGATCCAGTAGGGCGGGAACTTCACGCTGTTCGAGGGCATCAACTGAAAGGTGTACCCGCCGGTGCCGGTGCCCCAGGTCGCCGGTATCGTGCCGCCGTTGGCGACCGCGCTGATCCGCTCGCCGAGCACGCAGGTCGGCGCCACGCAGTTCTGCTCGTTGTAGAACGGTGGCAAATAGCGGGCATTGTCGCCATTCCACCGGTGGGTATAACGGGTCTCCGTCATGCTGGAGCCCGCGTAGCCGCCGGCGTTGGCGATGAAGGCGCCGGCAAGCTGCAGGTCGTACCACGGCAGCGGATAGGTGCCCGAGACCTTGAACTCGTGCCGATACGGCGTCGGATAGGCGAACTGGTTGCAGTAGCGCAGCGAGTTCGGGTTGTCCTGTTCCGCTCTCGCCCGCGGGCAGTTGTCGACCAGCCCGCCGCCGGAGAACCAGCTCGTGCCGGGCGTGTCCACGCTCCAGCCGCCGAACACCGTGCCGCCGCCCTGGATGCGGCCCTGGAAGCTCAACTCGAAGCCGGTGTACTGGTTCTTGTACTCGCCGGTGTAGTTCTCCTGGATGCCGGAGGCCGCCATCACCCGGACCGCGTTGTCGATGTTGTAGAGCGTGTACGTTCCGCGATAGGGCAGCGGCATCTGGACCTCGACCGGAGAGTAGTCGTCGAAGTCCCGCGTGAGGTTGTCGTACCACTCCGGATTGCGTCGCCAGCGGCGGCGCCATTCGGCGGTCACCGAGAGTCCGGGCCGCACCTCCTGCTGGATACCGAACGTCAGCAGGTCCTGGTAACCGCGCGACAGGTCTTCGTGGGGCGCCGAGCGCGTGTTGATCGTGCCGAAGTTCGGGTTGGAGGTCGGTTCGATCTCCCACTCCTGCGGAATGTTGTCGCCGTTCGTGCCGTACGGGTTGGGACAACTCGCCCCCGCCGGCGTCTCGAGACAGCCGGCCGGGCTCGTGCCGTCGGCGTTGAGCGTGTAGTCGTACCAGTCGCGGGTATCCGTCTGCCCGCTTGCCGGCTGCCAGCGGCCGGGGTGGCTGGTGCCGTAGGCGTTGACATACCGGTTCCAGCCGAACTTCAACGCGGTCTTGCCGTTGCCGAACGCGTCGTAGGCGATGCTGACGCGCGGCGAGAAGTCGGGACCGAACCTCGGAATCTGGATCACGTCGGCCTCGGTGAGTTTCCGGGGACCCACCCAGCGGCCGGCGCCAAGCTCCCACGGGGGAATCGACGACGTCGCGACGTCCGCCCGCAGACCGTAGTTCAACGTCAGGCGGTCGATGGTCCAGGAATCCATCGCGTAGATTCCGAAGTCGTCGTCGACGTTGACCCGCGACCGCGCCGGGTCGTTGAAGAGACCTACGGCGTTCGGTGTGCCGATCAGTCCGGTTGCCGTCCCCTGCGACACGTTGTTTGCATTGTACGAGGATCCCGGGACCATCCAGGGCAGCGTATGGCCCCACGGATTCGGATCGTTGTTGTAGTTCAGCCGCATGTGGCCGTTCGAGTCTCTGACCCAGGTGGCGCGCGACCAGGAGTTCTCGAAGCCGACCTTGATGTTGTGCGTCCCGGTGACATACGACAGCGACGCGATGATGTTCTGCTTGAACGGGTAGTTCACCTGGCTGCCACCCAGGTTGGCGTCGTAGTCGAGCCCCAGCAGCCGCTGGTCGTTCTTCCCCAGGAACACGCCGTTCGGACCGCCGTACCAGGGGTGGCCGCCCGCCGTCTGCGCCAGGTGCCGCGCGCTGCCCACTTCGGGGAAGCACGGCGTCGCCGTGCAGGTGTAGAACATGTCGTTCGGCGGCTTTATCTGCGCGACGCCGGGCTGGTAGCCGAAGGGGTAGACCTCGCCGTTGTACGAGAGCCCGACCTCGGCCAGCATCCGGTTGGTCAGCGTGCTGGTCCACTTCGTGCCGGCCGTGTAGTACAGGATGGGGCGCCGCTTGCGCGCCGCCGTCTCGATGTCCTGGCCCGTGCCGTGCTCGTGGTGCCGCACCTTGCGGACCCGGTCGAGGTAGGCCGACATCTTGTTCCGCGAGTTCGCCTGCCACGTCAACCGCATCAGGCCGCTGGTCAGGCGGTTGTCGTCGACGCCCGGCGTGACGCCGTCGCGGTAGAAGCTGTTGAGCACGACGAGGTCGGTCGACCAGTCGCGGAGCGACCCGAAGAACCACAGCTTGTCGCGGAAGATCGGGCCGCCGAGGGAGGAGTTCAGGTCATAGATGCGGTCGACGCGCGGCGCGCCGTCGACCAGGTCGCCCTGCTCGCGCGACTGCACGCCCAACTCGCCGAGCCGCGGGTTCCAGACGCTGGTCTGCCACGAGCGGTGCGAGCCGCCGAAGTAGCCGGCGCCGCTGAACGTGTTCCCGCCGTCCTGCGGGACCATGTTGACCCGGATGCCGCCCCGCTGGGTGTCGGCGTTCGACCCCGAGGTGGTGAACGAGGTTTCCGTGCTCATCTGCGGATTGAAATACTGCTGGTAGGCGCCGTTGCCGATGGCCGCGTTGACCTGCATGCCGTCGACCAGCACGGTGGTGTCCATGCCGCCCGCGCCGTTGCCGTACATCAGCACCTGCTCCATCGCGCGCGCGCCGCCGATGTCGGGCAGGCTGGTGCGGATGCCGGGCACCAAGGTGCCGAACGAGTAGAGGCTGTTGCCGGTCGGAATCGACTCGAGCACCTCGCGTGAGAGCACCTCGGTCCGCTCGACCTGCTGAATGTCGACGACCGGCGACTCGCCCGAGACGGTGATCGTCTCTTCGACGGCGCCGACCGCGAGCACGACGTCCAGCGTCACGGTGATGTCCGAGGGCAGCGCGACGCCGTCGCGCACCTGGGTGCCGAACCCGGGCAGCTCGTACGTCAGCGTGTACGTGCCGGGGCGCAGATCGATCATCGTGTACAGGCCGGCGCCATCGGTGATGGCGATGCGCTGGCCTTCGATGAGTACGTCACTGGCGATGGTCACGGTGACGCCGGGCAATGCGCCCCCGGTGTCGTCGGTGACGGCGCCGGCAAACTGGCTCTGAGCCGACGCGGCCGCGGGAATCATCACCATGATTCCGAGCGCGACCAGGAACAACTTGCCAAACCTCATGCATCCACCTCCTTGCAACTGCAAAGTCTCGTAAGCAAATCCGTGCGCACATTTAGAACGCAAGTTCCGTGCCTGAATCCCATGTTCCTGTGAATCAAATAAAGCCTTTGTTTTCAATTGGTTGAGATCGACATTGACAACCGGAAGCGGAGGATCTAATCAAGATCTTGGATTTCAACTGAATATATCCAAGAATTTGGAGGCCGAGTGAACAGCCGCATCGACGAAGCTGCGGCGATCGCGATGAAAAGGCGGGTTTGCGGCCGTGTCCGACGTGAACGGTTGTGGCGTTCGTTTCGACAATGACCCGTGAATCGGCGTGATTTGACATTTGACTGCGTCATGAATGGCTGATAC
This sequence comes from Vicinamibacterales bacterium, assembly GCA_965220695.1. GTDB lineage: Bacteria > Acidobacteriota > Vicinamibacteria > Vicinamibacterales > UBA8438 > UBA9620. Next base: position 5,585,438 of record OZ244838.1, read on the forward strand.
GCTCTGGCGGCCCAGAGTCTGATAGTCTCGATTGGCGACTGAGTATCCGTCGCCAATATCAGTATGGAATTGATCGCGTGCGAGATATCGAACTTTGTCAGGAGGTGAACATGCGGATGCGGCACGCAGTACTCGGTATCGTCCTTTTTTCGGCGCTGACGCTGGCGCTGGCGCAGCCGGCGGCTGCACAGAGGCAGGGTGAGTGGGCCATCGGCTACTCGTTCCTCGGCAACAACGACCTTGCCGTCCTGTCCTCGAATCTGCCTATCGGCTGGTTCGGGGGCGGCGCGCTCGAGCTGACCGACAACCTGTCGATCGCGTTCGACGTGAGCGGCGACTACGGCTGGGGCATCGACGTCTGCGGAGGGGTCGATTCCAAATCCCTTCCGTTCGAGATGCAGCCGGCCCAATGCCAGGCCGGCGTCGTCCTGGCGACGCCCGGCGCGGAGTTTCAGGGTTTCTCGAACAACCGCGCCGAGGCGCAGTGGTGCTCCGTCAGGCTGAGCGAGTGCCACATCCAGGCAGGTTCGGTCGGCGGGTTCGCCGGCCCGCGCCTGTCGTTCGGCGTCGGCAACGTGCGACCGTTCGTGCACGTCCTGGGCGGCGCCGTGCGCTCGGTGCGGAAGATCGTGTTTCACTCGCACACGTCGACCAACTGGGCGGTGATGCCCGGCGTCGGTGTCGACATCGACGTGAACGAGTTGATGGACTTCCGTGTGCAGGCCGACTACCGGCGCGTGTTCTTCGGCAGCGGAATCTCGAGCGCGTCGCTGCAGACCGCGGGCGCGGATTACAACGAGTTCCGCGTCGCCTTCGGTTTCGTGTTCCAGGTCGGCGGCTGATTCGCCGCGTACCGCGCTGCCCGCCCCGACCGAGACTGGCGGACCGGACGGACGCGCGCCGGCCGTGTGATATCAGGCGGCTTCCCTGCCAGGACCTCCAGGCCGGGGGAGCCGCCTTCGCTATTCACGATTGTGGTTCCGACCGGCCGCCGGCCAGCACGAGTTCTCCACGTGCGTTTCACCACGGGCTGCTCGGCGTTCGGCAGGTCACTGAAACGTCAGGCCAAGTCGCTGCAGCTCGCTGACGTAGTGCCCGAACCGCTCGGGGTCGCGAGTCCGATGGTAGCGCGCCAGCATCTCGTAGGGCGCCGCATAGTCGGGATCGACCGCGACCGCCGTCTCCCACTCGCGTATGGCGTCGTCCAACCGGTTCAGCCGCGCCCACAGAATGCCCAGGTTGTAGTGGCTGTCGGGATACCACGGATTCAGCCGGATCTCCGCCTCGTAGTAGGTCTGTGCGGTGTCGAAATCTCCAAGCTGGTAGTGCGCCAACCCCAGGTTGTTCCGCACCATCGGCTCGGCGGGGTCGAGTTCGATGGTCCGCTCGAACTGCTCGCGGGCCAGGTCGTAGCGCTCGTCCAGGAAGTAGATCGCGCCGAGGTTGTTGGCGGCGAACGCCGACCGGGGTGATTGCGCGACAGCCGATTCCCAGAGCGTCCAGCGGTCCGAGAACTGTTGCGAGCGGGTGAACCCGACCGCCGCGAACAGCAGGACCCACGACGCCAGCAGGACCCGGCCGACCGGCGTCCTGTGAAACCGGGTGACGTCCAGCGTGTGCAGCAGGAACAGCAGCATGCCCACCAGCGGTGCATAGAGCCGCTCCTCCAGATAGAAGTCGTGACCGGACAACAGCGTCGGTACGACCATGACGGAGAACCAGACCAAACCCAGCCACAGCATCCGGCGCGGACGCACCAGCGCGAGCGCGGTTCCGACCAGCGCCAGTACGAGCAGGCCCGGCCACAGCGGCGCATGCAGATCGGCCACGGTACGGAGTGACACGGGAATGACCGTCTTGCCGAAGTAGTGGACCAGCACCAGACCGGCCTGACCGAGGTTTTCCACCAGTCTCGGGACGACCGGGGCGGGGTTGTCGAACGCCAGCCACCGCAGCGCGAACCAGGCGGCCGCTGGAACTGCCCAGCCGGCCGCCGCGGCCACCCAACGCGCCCGGAGCTTCGCGGCGAAGTGCTCGTCGCGGACCCGGACCAGTCCGAGCAACAGCGGCGGCAGCACGAACGCCGGTTCCTTGATGAGAATCGCGCAAAGGAACGCCAGCGACTGCGCGGCCCACCTGAGCCGTCCCGGCGCGCGCCAGTACCAGACCCAGGCGAGCGCCGCCACGATCACCGACAGTCCGAGCAGACTGTCGTTGCGGCCCGGAATCCAGGAGACGCCCTGCACGTGCACCGGGTGCACCACGAAGAACAGGGCGCCCCACAGGCTCAGCCGGCGGGAGAAGCCTACGGCGCGGAACAGGACCAGCAGCAGGCACGCCGAGGCCAGATGGATGATGACGCTGGTCAGGTGATACCCGAACATGTCGGTTCCGGTGAACTGGAAATCGAGCATGTAGGTCAGCATGTAGAGCGGCCGGTAGTAGGTGTCCTCCGTGAACCGCCACATGTCGTCCATGAACAGCGCCCGGAGGTTCGACAGGTCGGCGAAGAAAAACCGGTTGTTGAAGATCAGTTCCTGATCGTCGAAGTATGTGTAGTCGAAAAACAGCGAGTTGCCGTAGACCGCGAGTCCGCAGGCGATGACCAGCGCGAACGGCGCGGCACGGCGCGCGAGCCGGCCCGATGTCGGCCGGGACTCGGCCGTGTTCGATGCTGGAGACGATCGTGTGGCTGAGGACACCGGCACGTCTGACGGAAGAGCGTTCCTACCATGGTGAGACGGATGCTCGCCACGGGTCAAGCCGTCCTGACACGTCAGGCTCCGCGGATCCGGGACCCGTCCCGGCGCGACGCGCGACTCTTGCCAGGGGCTGCTGGCGTAGAATGGCGGGGACACCGCTCGCCCCATGGCATCCCTTCTCGCAGCGTTTCCCGGTCGCCGGTCTCCAATGGCGCTGCCGTTCTATCCGATTCTGGCGCTGGTCCTGCTGAGCCTCCTGCCGCGTGTGCGCGAGAGCAGCGGGCTGGCCTGGTCGTTCTGGGCCGCCTGCGCCGGGCTGCTGGCGTGGCAGTGGGTGCTGGGACGGCGGGTGGCGCGGGAGGGCCGCTCGCTGGCGATCGAGACCACGCTTCGGAAGAACCACTATCTGCAGTTGGTGGCGCACAGCGGCGTGTTTCTCTACTGGGGCTGGTACTGGCCGGAGGTGGGCAATCACGTCTGGCTCATCGGCGCCCAGATTCTCTTCGCGTACGCGTTCGACATGCTGCTGTCCTGGTCGAGACACGACGCCTGGCGGCTCGGGTTCGGTCCCTTCCCGATCATCCTCAGCACCAACCTGTTCCTGTGGTTCCGGGACGACTGGTTCATCCTGCAGTTTGTGATGATCGCGCTGGGTTTCCTCGGAAAGGAACTGCTCACGTGGACCAGGGACGGCCGTACCACGCACATCTTCAACCCCTCCGGCCTCTCGCTCTCGGTCTTCTCGCTCGCGCTCATCCTGGCCGGCCGCACCGACGTCACCTGGGGCCAGGAAATCGCGCTGACGCTCCGCTATCCGGAGCACATGTACATCGTGATCTTCGTGCTGGGGCTGATGGTGCAGTACTTCTTCTCGGTCACGCTGATGACGTTGTCGGCGGCCGCGACGCTGTACCTGATGGGTGCGGCATATTCCGGAGCCACCGGGGTGTATTTCTTCGTCGACACCAGCATCCCGATCGCCGTGTTCCTCGGGCTGCATCTTCTGGTCACCGATCCGTCGACCTCTCCGCGCACCCCGTTCGGGCGCGTGCTCTTCGGCGCGTTGTACGGCGCGAGCGTGTTCGTGCTGTACGCGTGGTTCGGGCGGCTGGGTGTGCCGACGTTCTACGACAAGCTGCTGTGCGTGCCGCTGTTGAATCTCAGCGTCCGGGCAATCGACCGCTGGGTCCGCGCGTGGCAGGTCGAGATGCTCAGGATCGACCGGCTCTGGCCCGGCATCTCGCCGCGGCAGCTCAACTTCGGGTCGATGACGGTCTGGTCGCTGCTGTTCGCGGCGCTGCTCGCGACCGGCGCGGTCGGGTCGGGACACGAGGGTGCGAACCCGGCGTTCTGGGAGCGGGCCTGTTCGGAGGGCCTGCGGGACGGGTGCCCCAATCTGCTGATCCGCCAATCGAACAACTGCCGTGAAGGCTTCGCCTGGTCATGCAACGAACAAGGCATTCTGCTGGCCGAGGGTGCGGTCGTCGCGGGTGACGCCGCCGGCGCGGCGGCGAGCTTCGCGCGCGGTTGCGAGCTGGGTCTGCCCGTCGCCTGCTCGAACGCCGACAGGCTCCGCGCCGGCGGCGCGGACTTCGCTCGGGCGTCGACGGGCATGGCCTACGCCTGGGCGTATGAGCAGACGGCGCCCCTCGGCGAAGCCTGCGAAGAAGGCGACGGCGAGGCGTGCTACCTGCTCGGCTCGGCGCATCGGGCCGGCCGCGGCGTTGCCCGGGACGACGCCCTGGCCCGCGAGTACCTGGCGCGGTCATGCGAGCAGGGGTGGCCGGCCGGATGCAGCAGCCTGGCCGAGATCCATCTGCGGGGCGAAGCCGTCGCGGTCGACTACCGGCGGGCGGCAGAGGGGTTCGAACTGGCGTGCAACGGCGGCGAAGCGATGAGCTGCCTGCGGCTCGGACTGATGTATCGCCTGGGCCAGGGCATCACTCCCGACGAGCCGAGGTCGCGAGCCTTGATTGACCAGGCCTGCGCCATGGGGCTCGCCGAGGCCTGTCAGATACGCGCCGACATCGGGTCGTCACCGCCGCCGGCGACACGCTGACGGCGGGCCGCCTCGACGGCAGGTCTCGAATGACGTTTCAGATCAGCGTTCCGCCCTGGCAGCGAGCGCGGCCTGCAAGCGGTCTGCCAGCTCGGTGTTGTCGGGCGCCAGCCGCACGGCCTCCTGGAAGTGGGTGATCGCGTCGTCCAGTTCCCCTCGCATCTGCAGCAGCATCGCCAGATTGCCGTGCGCATCGGCCTGGTCCGGCGCCATCGCGATGGCCTGTCGAAAGCGGGTGATCGCTTCGTCCTGCCGGTTCTGCTGCGCGAGAATGATCCCGAGGTCGTTGTAGGTCACCGGGTTGCGCGCGATGCGCAGGATGTCGCGATAGCGGGCGATCGCTTCGTCAGGCCGGCCGCGCAACTGTGCGGTCATCGCCAGGTTGTTGTGCGCCTCCACGAATGTCGGATCGAGCTCGGCCGCACGTTCGAAATGGGTCGCCGCTTCCTCCAACTGCTGCCGTGACCCGAGCGCCATGCCGAGGTCGTTGTGCGCCTCGGCCGAGTCGGGCGCCAGTTCGATCGCCCGTCGGAAGTGGAGCAGCGCCTCGTCCGTCTGTCCAGCCAGTTGCAACGCGGACCCCAGGTTCGAGTGCGCATCGGCGTCGTCCGGATCGACCGCCAGCGCCTGCCGGAAGATGGCGGTCCCTTCGGCGAGTCGATCCTGCGCCGTGACCAGCAGCCCGAGATTGTTGAACGGCTCCACCCAGTCCGGCTCCAGTTCGGTGGCCCGCCGATAGTGGCGCTCGGCCTCGTCGAACTCCTCCACGTCGAGCAGCACGTTGCCGAGGTTGACGTGCGCCTCGGCGAACCCCGGGTCCACCTCCAGGGCGTCTCGCAGGTGTTCGATCGCTTCCTCGAGGTCGCCGCGGGCCGCCAGGGCGTTGCCCAGGTTGAAGTGGCCGTCGGCGTCGTCGGGGGCCAGTTCCAGCGCCCGGCGGTGCTGCGTGATTGCTTCATCGAGTTGCCCGTTCGCCGCGAGGGCGGTGCCGAGGTTGCTGATCGCTACCGCGTTGTTCGGGTTGCGCGCCAGCGACTCGCGATAGAGCGCGATGGCGGCGTCGATGTCGCCGCGCAGTTGCAACTCGGTGCCCACGTTGCTGTCGGTCACCGCGCGCATCCGGGCCATCGAGTACATCGGCCAGTTGCAGAAGATCGCCAGCACGGCGACCGCTACGCCGCCCCGGACCAGTTGCGGTCGAGACCTCGTGCGCAGCAGCAGACCGGCGTTGGCGACGCCCGCCGCCGCGAACAGGATCAGTAACGGCACCAGCGGGTAGCGGTAGCGCGCCATGATCGCGAACGCCACGAGGGTTGCGGTGTATGTGCCGGCCAGCAGATACAGCAGGGTCAGGTCGCGGCGGCGGGGCCAGGTGGCCCACACGCCCACCAGCGCCAGCGGCGCGAGGATGCCGAAGTGCCAGACGGCGCCCGAGGCGCGCAACGGGAACGATTCGTCGGCATAGCTGAGCTGGTCCTCGGTGTCGGCGACCTCCGACGCATTCCAGGCCAGCATGACCTTGCGTCCCATCAACTGCAGCCAGTCGACCGGCTGCGACCGGATGTAGGTCAACGCCCGGCCGGTCCAGTACCGCGAGACTTCGCCGGGACTCAGGGTGCGGCCGGTCGCCTCCTCCGCCAACTCGGTCGCATCCTCACGCTCGAAGCGCGGGTCGCCGCGGCCGAAACGCAGCGGCTGATAGAAGCCGCTCGCGTTCTCGTTGTTCCCGATGTAGAAGTTCGGGCCGAACTGGGACGTCGTCAGATGGAACTCGCCGTTGATCGCCAGGTTGCGGGCCGCCACCGGAAGCAGCACCAGCGCCAGCCCCGCGAGCAGGAACGCCGCCGGCGCGAGACGCTCGCGCGTCAGACGCTGCAACGGCCAGAGCAGCCAGCACAGCATCACGATCGCGAAGACCAGCGCGTTCTCGCGGGTCAGCATCAGACACCCGACGGCGACGCCGACCGCCAGCCATCCCCGGCGGCGGGCCGGGTCGCCGATCAGTTCGCTCAGCAGCGCGAGCGTCAGACAGAGAAACACCGTGTCGAGGACCGATTTCTGAATGAGCCCGTCGAAGAAGATGGCGGGTGCATAGAGGGCCAGCATCGCCCCGGCGACGAGACCGACCGGTTTCGAGAAGAGTCGCCAGCCGGCATAGGTGAGGAACACGCATGCCAGCGATCCGAGGACCGCCTGGCAGACCCGCACCACCATCGCGCCCTCGCCGAACAGCGTGTAGACGAGGCCGAGGAAATACGGGTACAGCGGCGCCTGATAGAACACGTCGGTTCCGATCCAGTTGCCGGCGGCCAGGTCTTGCGCCCAGGCGTGGTAGCTCTGCGCGTCGCCCATGAGGAAGGAGAAGAACGGCGCGTCCCGTATCTGCAAGAGATGCCACAGCCGGACCGCCAGACTGCCCAGGAAGACCGCTGCGGCGGCGGGGAGAAACCCGTCGAGCCGGATCGGTATCCGCCCGGTCGATTCCGGCTCCGCGTCGGGGGCGGGCGCCTGCGGTTGCGTGTTCCGTCGTTTCGCCACCGGCTGTTCCTCGTGTGGCTGCGCTAGCGCAGCGCGCGCGCCGCCTCGCGTGCGAAATAGGTGATGACGATGTCGGCGCCGGCGCGGCGGATGGAGGTCAGGCTCTCCAGCATCGCCCGCGGTTCGTCGAGCCATCCCAAGCGCGCGGCCGCCTTGAGCATCGCGTACTCGCCGCTGACCTGATAGGCGGCGGTCGGCTGCCCGAACGTGCGCTTGACCCTGTGAATTACGTCCAGATACGGCATCGCAGGTTTGACCATGACGATGTCCGCGCCCTCCTCAAGGTCGAGTTCCACCTCTCGAAGCGCCTCGTCGGTGTTGGCGGGGTCCATCTGGTGCGTTCGCCGATCGCCGAACGCCGGCGCCGAGTCGGCCGCGTCGCGAAACGGATCGTAGAAGGCCGAGCAGTATTTCGCGGCGTACGACATGATGGCGACCTCGTCGAACCGGTTCGAGTCAAGTTCGGCGCGGATGGCGCCCACCCGGCCGTCCATCATGTCGGAGGGCGCGACGATGTGCGCCCCGGCCTCGGCGTGAGACAGCGCCACCGCCGCCAGATAGCCGACCGTGCGGTCGTTGAGAATCCGTGCGCCCTCAAGCACGCCGCAGTGGCCATGGGACGTGTATTCGCAAAGACAGACATCCGTGATGACAGTGACGTCGTCGAACCGATCGCGCAGCGCGCGGATGGCGGTCTGCACCGGGGCGTCATGGGCCGCCGCCGCCGACCCGACGTCGTCCCGATGCTCGGGCAGCCCGAACAACAGCACCGCGCGCACGCCGTCGTCGCGCGCCCCGGCCGTCTCGCGCAACGCCTCGTCGACCGACAGTTGACATACGCCCGGCATCGACGGCACCTCGCGCCGGACACCGGAGCCTGCGCAGACGAACAGGGGATACACCAGCGCCTCCGGCGAGAGCCGCGTCTCGCGCACCAGCTCACGGATGCCGGCCGTGCGCCGGAGGCGCCGCGGGCGCTGGATCAGACCCAGGTCAGGCGTCGACTGGTCGTCCGTCATGCTGCAATCCTCCGTTCTTCCCAGCCGCACGCCGCCATCCGTGCGCCGCGATGGCGTCTGCCAGCGCCGGCGCCGTCGACACCGCCGGCATGATCGTCGTGGTGATGCCGAGCCGCTTCGCGATGTCTGCCGTCACCGGTCCGATGCAGGCCACGTCGACCCCCCTCAACAGATCGGCCGTCTGATCCTCACCGAGCGCCCGCGCCAGATTCTTGACGCTGGACCCGCTGGTGAAGGTGACGACGTCGATCCGCTGCTCGAGGAGCAGGCGATGGATGTCGGGCGTGCCGGGCCGGTCGAGGTCCACCGGCGCAGTCCGGTAGGCGACCACCGGCGTGACCAGGGCGCCGGCGCGCCGCAGCGTCGAAGGGAGCATGTCGCGCGCCAGGTCTCCGCGCGGCAGCAGCACGCGGTTTTCGGTCAGATTCCGGTTGCCGCACATCGCACGGACAATGCCGTCGGAACGATACTCGTTCGGGATCAGGTCGATCTTCAATCCGAATTCGGAGAGCGCCGCCGCCGTCAGCGGTCCGACCGCGCAGATCCGCACCCCCTTCAGTGCGCGTACGTCGGCGGGTCCGGCCAGCAGGTGTTGCATGAAGTATGAGACGGCGTTGGCGCTGGTGAAGACGATCCAGTCGAACGTGTCGACCGCGGCGCAGGCGGCGTCGAGCGGCGCCGGATCGTCCGGCGGGACGATCTGAATGGTCGGGACTTCGATGACGCTGGCGCCCAGCCGATCGAGCCGATCCACGAAATCGGCCGCTTGCTCGCGGGGGCGCGTCACGACGATGCGCCGTCCGAACAATGGACGGGTATCGAACCACCGCACATGTTTCCGCAGGGCGGTGACCCGCCCCACGACCAGCAGCGCCGCGCCGTCGTGATCCGAATGGCTGACGATGTCTTCAATCTCGGCCAACGTTCCCTGCACGGTCCGTTGCGCCGGGAGCGTGCCGCGGTAGATGAGCGCCGCCGGTTCGCTGTCGGGACGGCCGTGACGCCGCAACGCCCTGACCATCGCGGACAGTTGCGGCCCGGCGGCATACGACACGACGGTGCCGGACAGGTGCGCCACGTGGTTCCACGCCACCTTCGGCGGCGTACGGCTGTCGCCTTCGTGGCCCCGCACGAAGGTCAGCGTATCGCCCGCCTCCGGATAGGTGACCGGGATGCCGGCATAGGTCGGGCTGCCGATTCCGGCGGGGATTCCGGGCACCACTTCGAACGGCACGCCCTGCTCGTGCAGAAACAGCGCCTCCCTGCCTCCGCTGTCGAACACGAACGGGTCACCCCATTTCAGCCGGGCGACCCGCTTGCCCTCGCGCGCCTTTTCGACCAGCAGCAGGCAGATGGCGTCCTGATCGAGCGGCCGCGGCGCCGCCGCCCCGACATCGATCGTTTCGGCGTCCGGTCGCGCCAGCTTCAGCAGGCGCGGGTCGATCAAGTGGTCGTAGATCACCACCTCGGCGCTGGTCAGATAGTGGTGTCCGCGCACCGTCAGCAGCGACGGGTCGCCGGGGCCGCCGCCGATCAGATAGATCCGGGTCTCGTGCATCATGCGTCAGGCGGTGCCGCGGCGCCTTCCCGCGCGGTATCGAGCAGGGGGCCGGCCCCGTCCTCGAGAAGCCCCTCCGCCGTGGCGACGCCGAGCGCGCGGGCGTCGGCGATCGGAGACGCCGCTTCGCGCCGCAGCAGCGTCGAACCGTCCAGCGCCGCAACGACGGCGCGCAGCGACAGTTGGCCGCGGGCGATCTCTGCGAAGGCCCCGATGGGCACCTGACAGCCGCCGCCCAGGGTCTCGACCAGCGCCCGCTCGGCGGTCAGGGCGGACGCCGCCGCCGGGTCGTTCACGGCCGCGACCGCGGCCATGGTCTCACGGTCGCCGGCGCGCGTCTCGATGGCGATGATGCCCTGTCCCGGTGCCGGCACGCAGATGTCGACGTCGAGGGGGGTCGAGATGCGTGCGGCGTGCCCCAACCGCCGCAGCCCTGCCGCCGCCAGGATCAGAAGATCGTACTCCCCGTCGTCCAGCTTGGCGAGCCGGGTGCCGACATTGCCGCGTATCGGTTGGAACCGCGCCGCCAGCCACACCCGGCGCAACTGCGCCACCCGCCGGACACTGCCGGTGCCGACCCGCGGCGCGGCGGTCGCCATGTCTCCGGGTCGGGCGGCCGGCGCGTCGAGCGGCACTCTCCGGCCGCGTGGCATGACCGCTGCGTCGCGGGCGTCCCCGCGGGGCAGCACCGCCGCGATCGCAAGCCCCTCCGGCAACACGGCCGGCATGTCCTTCGCGCTGTGCACCGCAAGATCGATATCGCCGCGCCGCAACGCCTGCTCAATCTCCTTGACGAAGATGTTCTTGCCTCCGACAGTGGAGGGCGAGACGTCGGACAGGCGATCGCCGGTGGTTCGGATGGTGACCAGTTCGCACCGGCGTCCGGCGGCAGCGCGAATCCGGTCGGCCACGGTGTTGGCCTGCCAGAGCGCCAGCGCGCTGCCGCGTGTGCCGAGTCTGAGCGCGGTCACGACGTCACTGGCGTCTTCGCCGGTGCCGGCGATTCCTTGCCGGCCGGCGCCCTGGAGACAGGTTCCTCGGCGAGCGCCGGGTCGGTCAGGCTGAAGATCTGGGTGATTGCCTCGGCGTATTGCGCCGCGGTCGTGTCGTCGTCGGCGGTCTTGAGCCGTTCGGTGGGGGCCAGCAGCAACTTCTGCACGAGCAGCCGGGTCACCTCGTCGACCCGCGCGCGGGCCTCGGGCGCGAGGCTGTTCAGCTTCGGTGCGAGGCGATCGAGTTCTGCCTGCCTGATCGCCTCGAACCGGCGCCGCAGCGCCACGACGGTTGGAATCGTCCCGCGCGATCGCTGCCAGACGACGAAGTCCTCGACTTCCTTGCCGATCAAGGATTCGGCCTGGGTGGTCTGCTCCTTGCGCCGGGCGAGATTCTCGCTGATCAGCGCCCGCAGGTCGTCGATGTTGTAGAGAAACACCTGCTCGAGGTCTCCGGCCGCCGGCTCCACGTCGCGAGGCATGCCGATGTCGACGATGAACAGCGGACGGTTGCGCCGGGCCCGCATCACCCGATGGATCGCGGCCGCGCCGATCAGCGGGTTCGACGCGCCCGTGGCGGTCACGACGATGTCGGCGTGCAGCAGTTCCTCGTCGACTGCAGACCAGGCCACGGCGGCGCCTCCGACCTTGCGCGCCAGCGCCTGGGCGCGCGTCAGCGTGCGGCTGGAGACGGCGATGCGACGCACCTCCTGCGACTGCAGATGAGTGGCGGTCAGCTCCGCCATTTCGCCCGCGCCAACCACCAGCACGGTCTGTTCCTTCAGGCTGCCGAAGATCTTGCGGGCGAGCGAGATGGCCGCGTAGCTGACCGACACGGCGCCTTCGCCGAGACCGGTGTCCGCGCGAACCCGCTTGCCGACCGCGAACGACCAGGTGAAGAGCTTGTTGAGAAGCGCACCGGTGCGCCGCGCACTCGCGGCGAGCGAGTAGGCTTCCTTGACCTGGCCGAAGATCTGCGGCTCGCCGACGATCAGCGAGTCGAGGCCGGCGGTGACCCGGAACAGGTGCCGCGCCACGTCGGCGCCGCGGCGCACGTAGATATGCGGTTGCAGTTCCGGCTCCGGGACATCGTGGAACTGGCTCATGAAGCGGGCCAGATCGGCGCGCGTGGTGTCAGGGTCGTCGCAGGCGACATAGATCTCGGCGCGGTTGCAGGTGGTCAGCACGACCGCCTCCGCGGGCGACGGAAAGACGGCCAGCTCCCGCAACGCTTCGGCGACGCCCCGTTTCGAGAAGTCGACCCGTTCGCGCAGGTCGACCGGCGCGGTGTGATGACTCACGCCCAGCAGCAGAATGTCCATGACCAGGTGCGAGAGCGCAGGCGACGACTAGAAATTGTGGCTCTCCGTCAGGAAATAGCCGACCGGGACGAGATTGAGGAGCACGATCGAAAAACCGAGGGCCGACAACCAGGCCGCGCGTTTTCCGCTCCAACCGATCGCTTGACGGGCGTACAGCTCGAACGAGTAGACGCCCCAGCTCAGCAGTACGATGGAAATCTTCGGATCCAGGAACGACATCGCGCGAACCCGCGGGTCCGCGGCGTCCGGCTGAAGCTGGAACAGCCAGACCGCGCCCACCGCGAGACCCGCTGTCAGGAACAGCCAGCCGACGCCCACCGCGCGTCCGTTCATGGCGTCCAGCACCTGCAGCGATGGCAGACGGGCGGCGAAGAACCCGAGTTGCTTCGATTTCAGTTCACGGAAGAGCAGCACGTAGGTGATGCCGACCGTGCACGCCAGCGCGAACCCCGCGTAGGCGAACAGCAACGACAGGACGTGCACGGCGAACCACGGGCTGTCGAGCACGGGCGCCGGTTCGACGACGTGATTGTCGAAGGCCGAGACGGTCTGCAACACCACCAGCAGCGGCACGATGAAGACCCCCATGGCGCGTTCATCGGTGGTGACTTCCGTGTAGAGATACACGACCGCGAGCAGCCACACGAACGCCGAGATGGCCGCCGCGGTTCCGACGAACGGCAGGTGACCCACCTCGACGGTGCGCATGCCGATGACGAAGGTGTGAACCAGCGCGCCGGCAGCCAGGGTCGCGGTGCCCAGACGTCCCGCGCGCTGGCTGCGGCGGGTGAAGTGCACCCCGTAGGCCACCGCGGCGGCGGCGTAGAGCAGAAGCGGAGGTACGTTCATCGTTCTGCCTCGTCGATCGCCTTCGGCACACCGGCGTCCGGTCAGTTGATCGTCGGCGCGTAGTAGCCCTGCTTGGTGCGGGCGGCGACGTTGTCACGATCGACCCGGACGACGACGCGCCGCCACTGGCCGTCCCGCAACGGATTCTTCGAGGAGTAGGCCAGCGTGTACTGGCTGGACAACTCGTCGGAAATACGCTGGTAGATCTCGGGCAGATCCTCCACCTGCTCAGGGAAGAAGGCCCGTCCGCCGGTTTCCTGCGCAAGCTGGCGCAGGACGAAGTCGGCTTCCCGAAACCCGCGCCGTGTACGGATGTCCTCTGTCTGCAGTCCGATCGAGTAGATGATCGTGTCGGACCGTTTCGCCAGCTCCAGCACCTCGTCGAAACCGACCAGACTCGAGGTGTCCTCACCGTCGGACAGCATCACGATCGCCTGACGTCGAATCTCCTGATCGAGAGAGGCGGCGGCGCCGATCTTCGCGAGCTCCTTCAACGATATGTAGATGGCGTTGTAGAGAGATGTGGAGCCGCCGGCGGACGTCCGGCGAATCGCGCTCGTCAGCGCCTCGATCGAGTCCGTGAACTCGTGCAGGATCTCGACCCGGCTGTCGAAATCGATGACACTCGCCAGATCTTCGGCGCGCAACCGCTCGGCGAACCCGATGGCCGCTTGCTGCGCGGTGGCCATCTTTTCGGCCATGCTCGCGCTGGTGTCCATCAGAAGCGCGAGTGAGATCGGCAGTTGGGTGCGGGTGAAGAACGAGACGTCCTGCATCGCCCCGTCCTCGAAGACGCGAAATTCCTCGATGTCGAGGTCGGTTACGTAGCGGTTGGTCCCGTCGGAGACGGTGACGTTGAGCCTGACGAGGTCGATACCGGACCTGAAGGCGGGCTGGTCCGGCTGCTGCGCGGACGCCGCGGCGGCGCTCACCGCGAGCGCCGTCACGACGCAGTGGAGAACGCGGCGCATGCTCAGCCTCCTTGTCGTATGACCGGGGTGCCGCGTGCCGACAGGTCGGGCTGGCGCATCCGGACCCTGATCTCCTCGGGCGGGATGAGACTGGCGGGACGCGCGTACACGACCTCGTACTGATTCTTCAGAATGGCGACGAGTTCATCCAGCGTGTCGTCGAGTACCGGACTGTACGGCACGTCCAGGCGCTGTCCTCCGGATTGGCGCGGACCCTGAGCGAGGAACTCGTCGCGTTCCCGCATGGAGAAGGACAAGTCGAGGTTGGCGCCCAAGCGGCTGTGGATCACGACCATATGGGCGGCCGTCCCGCTTGTTCGCAGCGCCTCCACCGCCTGGTCCGCATCCCGGTTGCTGTAGTCGACGCCCTCGGTGGTGATCGCCACGATCACCGGACGCGCCGCCTCCCGGCGCTCGAACCCCTGCGCCGTTTCGACCGTGGCGTCGAGCAGATACGCGGCCGTGTCGCCCATGCCGAAGACCTGGCCGACGCCGTCCAGCAACCGGTCGACGCGGCTGGTCGACTCGACCAGGATGCGCGGGGGACCACCGAACGACACCAGCGCCATCTCGTTGCCTTCGTGGAGTTCTTCCACGAACTGCTCCAATCCGTTCCGGATATCCCGTATCGCGAAGGCGGAGGCGGCGCTGGTATCGACCAGCACGGCGATTTGCATCGGCGCGGTGGCGGGCCTGACCTGCACCACCTCCCGCTCGTTCTCGTCCTCTTCGACGACGAAGTCGGCTGGTCCCAGCCCAGCGACTGGCGCGCCGTCGCCGTCGAGGACGCTCACGAACATGGCCGCCTCGGAGCCCTGTGCCCGGAGTTCACCCCCGACCGGGCTCAGGAGCGCGGCCAGTCCCACGCAGCTCGCGATCAGCAGACTGGTCGGGACGGCCGCGGCGCTGCGGAAGGTTGCCGGCAAGGTCTTGAGCATGGCGCGTTCACCCCATCTGCGGTTTCCGCCGAGTTCATTCCTGAAGTATAGTGGCAATCCGGTTTCCGGGCGTCGATTCGCGACACGGCGAGGTCCGGTTCTGCCCGACCGGTTGTGCGAATTGAGGTGTCCCGCCCGGGGCGGCGGCCCTGCCGGGCGACGGGCTCGATTCCTTGACACCCCAGAGGGCGCATGCTATAAACTGCACCGGTTTTCAAGCCCGCAGGTCGATCAGCCGGCCACGACCAAACCTGCCGCATCGAGTTTTCCGGGTGAATCGAGACGCGTGCACGTCAGGGAGGACTCACTGTCGGTTCGTCTACCCCCGGGGTCGTTAAATGCCTGAAGAATACCTTCCGGTGCTGCTGTTCGTGCTCGTCGCAATCGGGTTCGCCATCGTTACGTTGATTTTTTCGTCGCTGGTCCATTCATCGCGCTACAACAAGGTCAAGCTCGAGCCGTACGAGTGCGGCATCGAGCCGATCACCGACGCACGCGATCGCTACAGTGTTCGGTACTATCTGATCGCGATGTTGTTCGTGATCTTCGACGTCGAGACCGTGTTCATGTTCCCGTGGGCCGTCATCATGGGCGAGTTGCCCCTGTTCCTGCTGATCGAGATGCTGGTCTTCCTCTTCATTCTCGTCGTCGGCTATGTGTACGCGTGGCGAAAAGGTGCGTTGGAGTGGGTGTAGCGCGCGCGCGCCGCCGTGCATTTCCGCGAACTGGACTCAATGGCTGACGAACCGACACCAGGCGCCGAGCCGGCCGCCCCCAGGCCGGCCGCGGAGAAGCCGACGGCTCCTCCCCGGCCCGTCGCCGCCCGGCCCAGGCCGGCACCGAAACCGAAGGCGCCCCCCGAAGCTCCGAAAGGGCCGACCGATCCGCCCCCGCCCGATGACCTCGAGCACCCCGCGGTCGTGGCCGCGTTGGAAGCGGCGCTGCCCGATGCCGTGCAGCAGGTCAGCTACTGGGTGGGTGACTGGACCGTTATCGTGTCCGCGGCGGCGCTGCTCGACGTGGCCCGTTTCCTCAGGGACGACGACCGGACGTCGTTCGACTACTGCTGCGACATTACGGCGACCGACTGGCCGCCCCGCGAGCAGCGTTTCGATGTGATCTACTGTCTGTACTCGACACGCCGCCGTCACCGGATCCGGGTCAAGGTGCGGGCCGGGGAGACCGATCCGGTGCCGTCCGTCTGCGAGATCTGGCCGGCGGCGAACTGGCTCGAGCGCGAGTTGTGGGACATGTTCGGCGTGAATCTGACCGGCCACCCCGATCTGCGCCGCATTCTGATGCCGGACGGCTGGCAGGGGCATCCGCAGCGGAAGGACTATCCGCTGGAGGGGCCGGGCGAGTTCCTGCTCGAGAGCCCGATGGAGTGGCTTCGGTTACGCAATCTGCCAGACGAAACCGGCATCGAATAGCACGACATGGCTACCGAAATCGCGCCGATGTTCGACACGGACGAGCTCGTGATCAACATGGGCCCGCAGCACCCGAGCACCCACGGGGTGTTGCGGCTGGTGCTGAAGCTCGACGGCGAGAAGGTCAAGGATGTCGACGTCGTGATCGGCTATATCCATCGCGGCATCGAGAAGCTGAGCGAGAACCGCGACTGGACCCAGATCATCCTGCTGACCGACCGCATGGACTACGTGGCCGCGGCGACGAACAACCTGGGCTACTGCGAGACGGTCGAGAAGCTGATGGAGGTCGAGGTGCCTCGGCGCGCCCGCTACATCCGAACGATTCTCGCCGAGCTTCAGCGCATCGCGAGCCACTGTCTCTGGCTGGGCACCCATGCCATGGACATCGGAGCGATGACGGTCTTCCTGTACGCCTTTCGTGAGCGGGAGCTCATCCTCGATCTGTTCGAGGAGTACTGCGGCGCCCGGCTGACCTACAACGCGATGCGCATCGGCGGCCTGCCCCTCGACATCCCCACCGGCTGGGACCGCAAGGTGCGGGCATTCTGCGACATCATGGAGGCGAAGGTTCCAGAGTACGAGGAACTGCTCACCAACAACCGGATCTGGCTCGAACGCACCCGCGGCATCGGGGTCATCTCCGGTGAGCACGCCACCGCCCTCGGTTTGTGCGGTCCGCCGCTGCGCGGGTCGGGGGTCTGTCGCGACGTGCGCAAGGACGAGCCCTACGCGGCCTACGACGAGTTCGAGTTCGACGTGCCGCTCGGCACCCGTGGCGACACCTACGATCGCTATCTGATCAGACTGGAAGAGTTCCGCCAGTCGATCCGCATCATCAGACAGGCGCTGGACGGGTTGCCCGCGGGGCCGGTGATGGGCAAGGTGCCCCGTCTGCTGAAACCGAAGGCGGGCGAGACCTATCACGCGATCGAATCGCCGAAGGGAGAGCTCGGATACTTCATCGTGAGTGACGGGCGCGCCACCAACCCCTACCGCTTGCGGGTCCGACCACCCTCGTTCTGCAATCTTCAGGGGTTGCGTCCGCTGGTCGTCGGGCATCTGGTCGCCGACGTGGTCGCGTTGATCGGCACGATCGACATCGTGCTGGGCGAGGTCGACAGGTAGCGATGTACGACACCGTCTTCTTCCCGTTGGTCAAGATCGTCGTACTGCTGAACGCGGTGCTCGTCGCGGTCACCTTCATGACCCTGCTCGAGCGCAAGATCATCGCCTGGGCGCAGTCGCGGCTGGGACCGATGCGGGTCGGGCCCTATGGCATCCTGCAGGCGATTGCCGACCCGATCAAGCTGATTCTGAAGGAGGACATCACGCCGGCCCGGGCCGACCGGTTCATGTTCACCCTGGCGCCGATCCTCTCGCTGGTGCCGGCCCTGGCCGTGTTCGCGGTCGTGCCGTTCGGGCGGGATGCGAACCTCTACATCGCCGATATCAACGTCGGGCTGTTGTTCGTCATCTCGGTGACGTCGATCGGCGTCTACGGCATCATCCTCGCCGGTTGGGCCTCGAACAGCAAGTATCCGCTGCTCGCCAGCCTGCGGGCGTCGGCGCAGCTCATCAGCTATGAGATCGCGGTGACGATGACGCTGGTCAGCGTCATCCTGACCGCCGGCACGTTGAGCATGATCGGCATCGTCGAGGCGCAGCAGGAGGCGGGGCTCTGGTTCGGCTTCGTGCAGCCGGTCGCGTTCGTCATCGTGCTCGTCGGCGGGCTGGCCGAGACCAACCGCGCGCCGTTCGACATGCCGGAAGCGGAACAGGAGCTGACCGGCGGGTTCCACACGGAATACAGCGGCATGCGGTTCGCGCTGTTCTTCCTGGCCGAGTACGCGAACATGATCGTCATCTCGGCGGTCGTGGTCGTGCTGTTCTGGGGCGGCTGGCTGCGGCCGTTTCCGAACGTCGGCGCGCTCGCGTTTCTCGACTTCGTTCCCGACTGGTTCTGGTTCTTCGGCAAGATGTTCGTGTTTCTGTACCTGTTCATCTGGATCCGGGCCACCTTGCCGCGCTACCGCTACGACCAGTTGATGCGAATCGGCTGGAAGGTGCTGATCCCGATCGCCATCGCCAACATCGTGCTCACCGGCATCGTGAAGGTGTGGCTGTAAGTCATGGCTGAGACCATCGCCTTCTACACGCTTTCGGTATTGATTCTGGGTCTCGCCGTGCTGGTGGTGACCGCGAAGAACACCGTGCACAGCGTGCTGTTCCTCGTGATGAATTTTCTCTGCGTGGCGGTGCTGTATGTCGTCCTGCAGGCGGAGTTCCTGGCGGTGATCCAGGTGCTGGTCTACGCGGGCGGCATCGTGGTCCTGTATCTGTTCGTCGTCATGCTGGTCAACCTGAAGCGCGCGCCGGAGGCGCACCAGGATCCGCGTCGGCTGAGTTTCATCGGACTGGCGCTGGCCGGCGCGGTGCTGTTCGAGCTGGCCGGCATCGTCGTGTACAGCTTCAACCGGGACGGCGCCACGGCGCCGGTCCTCGCCGCGGCCACCCCTGTCGAGGGCGACGTGCAGGAACTGGGGTGGCTGCTCTACACCGATTATCTGATTCCGTTCGAGGTGGCGTCCGTGCTGCTGCTCGTCGCGATGGTCGGCGCCATCGTGCTGGCGCGGCGGGAAACCTGAGAAGTCGTCATGATGGAGATCACACCGGCGCACTACACCGTGCTCTCTGCGGCGCTGTTCAGCATCGGGGTGATCGGTGTGCTGGTGCGCCGCAACATCATCATCATCTTCATGGCGATCGAGTTGATGCTCAACGCCGTGAACATCAATCTCGTCGCGCACGCCCAGCAGCTTCAGAACCTGGTGGGTCAGGTGTTCGTCGTGTTCGTGATTGCGGTCGCGGCCGCGGAAGCCGCCGTCGGTCTGGGGATCATCCTGACCTTCTTCCGAAACAAGGAAACCGTGAACATCGACGAGATGAACGTGATGCGCTGGTAGGACGCCGTCTAGAGTCTGCAACCTCTGCCACGACATGGACCTTATCTGGCTCATCCCCCTGTTGCCCGGTCTCGGCGCCGCCTTGAACGGCCTGCTGGGCATCCGCTTTTTCAGCAAGCAGACGGCGGCCGGCATCGCCTGCCTTGCGATGGGCGGGGCGCTCGCGCTGTCGGTCTACGTGTTCGTCCTGTTGCTGGGCGCCGAGCATCGGGAGCACGTCTATACGCTCACGGACTGGATTCCACCTATTCCGCTGATGACGGCGGACGGCCCTGGTGTTTTCGAGGCGCCCTGGGCGTTCCGTCTCGATCCGCTGTCGGGGATGATGAGTCTGATCGTCTCCGGCATCGGGTTCCTGATTCATCTCTATTCGTGGTCCTATATGGGCCATGAGCCGCGCGGCGGATACGTCCGGTTCTTCTGCTATCTCAACCTCTTCTGTTTCTTCATGCTGACGCTGGTGCTCGGCAGCACCTTCCTGGTCATGTTCGTCGGCTGGGAGGGCGTCGGGCTCTGTTCGTATCTCCTGATAGGGTTCTGGTATCACAAGCAGAGCGCCGCCGACGCCGGCAAGAAGGCGTTCGTGGTCAACCGGATCGGTGATTTCGGTTTCATCCTTGGCGTCTTTCTGATCTTCTTCACCTTCGGGACGCTCGACTTCCGCGAGGTGGCCGAGGCGGCCGCGCAGATGCCGGTCGAAACGGCCGCCTTCGGTGTGCTGTCCGCCATTTGCCTGTTGCTGTTCGTCGGCGCCGTCGGCAAGAGCGCGCAGATTCCGCTCTACGTCTGGCTGCCGGACGCGATGGAGGGGCCGACTCCCGTGTCGGCCCTGATTCACGCCGCCACGATGGTCACCGCCGGTGTCTACATGGTCGGCCGCAACGCCGTGCTGTTCTCGCACGCGCCGATGGTGATGACGACCGTCGCGGTCGTCGGGGCGCTCACCGCGTTGATGGCCGCCACGATCGGGCTGGTGCAGACCGACATCAAGAAGGTGCTGGCCTACTCGACCGTCTCGCAGTTGGGCTACATGTTCCTGGCCACCGGGGTCGGCGCGTTCGCCACCGGGGCGTTCCATCTGATGACCCACGCCTTCTTCAAGGCGCTGCTGTTCCTGGGCAGCGGTTCCGTAATCCATGCGATGAACGACGAGCAGGACATGCGCAAGATGGGCGGCATGAAGCTCTACATGCCGGTCACCTTCGTCACGATGTTCGTCGGTGCGCTCGCGATCGCCGGGGTGCCGCCGTTCTCCGGTTTCTTCAGCAAGGACGAGATTCTCTATCGCACCTTCTTGAGCAACAGGGTGCTCTGGGGCCTGGCGGTGGTGACGGCCGGGATGACGGCGTTCTACATGTTCCGGCTGATCTTCATGACGTTCTTCGGAGAGTACCGCGGACCGTCGTGGAACCAGGGGGAAGATGAGGCGCAGGGCGGCGGTCATGCCGGCGGCGACCACGGACACGCCTGGCAAGGCCCGCACGAATCGCCCCGCCTGATGACCACAACGCTCATGATCCTCGCCGTGGGCGCGATCGTGGCCGGTTGGATCGGGCTCCCGGCCTACCTGAGCGACATCAACAACATCGAGCACTTCCTCGAACCGGCGTTCGTGGCCGAGTCGGCAGCGGTCGGCGAAGAGGGTGCGCAAGCCGTGCCCCATCTCTCCCACGCGGCCGAGATGGGGCTGGCGGCGTTCTCGGTGCTGGTCGCGCTGGCCGGCATTTATCTGGCCTACCGCATCTACGTGCGCCGCCCGCAGCGCGCCGAGCAGTTGGCGGCCAACTGGGCCGGCGCGCATCGGGTGCTGACGAACAAGTACTACGTCGACGAGGCGTACGACGCCACGGTCGTCAAAGGCACGATGGGAAGCGCGCGCGGGTTGTGGACCGTGGACCGCAAGGTCGTCGACGGCGCCGTCAACGGGACCGGCTGGCTGACCCGGGCGGCGTCCTGGGTGTCGCATGTGCTCGACAAGTATGTCGTCGACGGCATCGTCAATCTGGTGGGCTGGGTCTGCAGCGAAGGCAGCTACATCTTTCGGCGCGGTCAGACCGGTCTGATCCAGAACTATGCGGTCGCCACGCTGTTCGGCGTGTTCACGTTCGTCACGTTGTATCTGATTGTCCGGTAGCCGCGAGTCGTCGGACTCGCCACGAGAGAAGGCATCAGCGTGGACCGCCGGCGGTCCGTTACGGGAACCTGCTCATGA
This sequence comes from Vicinamibacterales bacterium, assembly GCA_965220695.1. Lineage (GTDB taxonomy): Bacteria > Acidobacteriota > Vicinamibacteria > Vicinamibacterales > UBA8438 > UBA9620. The sequence goes on from OZ244838.1 coordinate 5,606,994, forward strand.
GCAACGCCGCGAATTATCCGGTTCTGTCGCTAATCATGTTCACGCCCCTGCTGGGCGCGGTGCTGTTGCTGTTGGTGCCCAAGAACAGCGCAGCTCTGATCCGCTGGATTGCCAACGGATTCGCCCTGCTCGGGTTTCTGGTGTCGGTGCCGCTGTGGTTCTGGCTGGACACGACTACCTCCGACTGGCAGTTCGTCGAGCAGCACGAGTGGATTCCGTCCATCGGCGCCCAGTATCTGGTCGGAGTCGACGGCTTCAGTGCGCTGCTGATTCTGCTCGCGACCCTGATGGGGTTCATCGCGGTGCTGTCGTCATGGAACGCGATCACCGTGCGGGTGAAGGAATACTACGTGTTTCTGCTGGTGCTGCAGACCGGCATGATCGGCGCGTTCGTATCGCTCGACTTCCTCCTGTTCTTCCTGTTCTGGGAGGTGATGCTCGTGCCGATGTATTTCCTCATCGGCATCTGGGGCAGCGCCAACCGGCTGTATTCGGCGATCAAGTTCTTCCTGTTCACCCTGGTGGGCAGCGTGGTGATGCTGCTCGGCATCCTGGCCGTCTACTTCTATCACCACGACGTGACCGGCATCTACTCGTTCGACATCACGCGCTTCCACGAGCTGAACATGCCGTTCGACCTGCAGTGGTGGGTCTTCCTGGCGTTCTTCCTCGGGTTCGCCGTCAAGGTGCCGATGTTCCCGTTCCACACCTGGCTGCCTGACGCGCACACCGACGCGCCGACCGCCGGCTCGGTCATTCTGGCCGCGGTGCTCCTGAAGATGGGCACCTACGGGTTCATCCGGTTCTCGCTGCCGATCCTGCCGGACGCGACCCGGGCGGCCGTGCCCTGGGTGGCGGCGTTGTGCATCATCGGCATCATCTATGGCGCGCTCGTGGCGATGGCCCAACGCGACTGGAAGCGCCTGGTGGCCTATTCCAGCGTCAGCCACATGGGCCTGGTGATGCTGGGCATGTTCGCGCTCAACGCGGGCGGCATCACCGGCAGCATCGTGCAACAGCTCAATCACGGCATCTCGACCGGGGCGCTGTTCCTTCTGGTCGGTGTCGTCTACGAGCGCCGGCATACGCGCGAAATCTCCGAGTACGGCGGGCTGTCGAAGGTCATGCCGGCCTTCGCGGCGGTCTTCCTCGTGATGACGTTTTCGTCAATCGGCCTGCCCACCCTGAACGGGTTCATCGGCGAAATCCTGATTCTGCAGGGGGTCTTCGTCGTCAACATGTACTGGGCGGCGTTCGCCGCCACCGGCATCGTCCTGGGCGCCGCCTACATGCTCTGGCTCTATCAGCGCACCATGTTCGGTACGGTCGACAATCCGAAGAACGAGAATCTGGCTGATCTCAATCTGCGCGAGTGGGTGACCTTCGCGCCGCTGCTGATTCTCGCCGTCTGGATCGGGTTGTATCCGAAACCGTTCATCGACCGTCTCGACACGTCGGTGGTGCGGGTGATGACGCGCATCGACGGCGCCAGCGCGCCCGTGAACGCGTCCCGCGGCGAGACGTGGCCGTCTACCGTATCACCGGCCCTGAATGCACTGGACGGCGACGTCATCGAGTTGCCGGTGCGCGGGGGCGCCCGATAATGCCGGACGGGTTTTCCGGTCTCGACTTCTACTACATCCTGCCGGAGATCGTGCTGACCGGTGGGGCGTTGCTGCTGCTGTTGCTGTCGGTCATCGTGCCGCGGCGCGACGGCGTGCTGCTCGTGGTGGCGCTCGCCACGATCGGCGGCAGCGCGTTCGCCCTGGCGTCGTTCGCCGGTCTGGACGTGACCGCCTCGCGCGGGCTGCTCGCCATCGACGGCTTCGCCGCATTCTTCAAGTTCATCGCCCTGCTGTCGGCCGCGGTCACGGTGTTGATGTCCGTGCCGTATCTCAGGGTCGAGGAGCTCAAGGCGGGCGAGTACTACTTCCTGATTCTGTGCGCCACGCTCGGCATGATGTTCATGGCCAGCGGTCAGGACCTGATCACGCTGTTCATCGGTCTCGAGACGATGGCGGTCTCGTTCTACGTGCTGGTCGGCTATCTCAAGCCGAATCCGCGCTCGAACGAAGCGGCCGTCAAATATTTTTTGCTGGGCGCGTTCTCTCTCGGCATCCTGCTCTACGGCATGTCGCTGCTCTACGGGGCGACCGGCACGACCAGCCTGCAGGGCATCGCGGCGGCGCTGGCCGGCCAGGACGCAAACCTGGTGCTGGTGCTCGCCGTCATCCTGGTCGGCGCCGGTATGGGATTCAAGATCGCGGCGGTGCCGTTCCACATGTGGGCGCCCGACGTGTACGAAGGGGCTCCCACACCGGTCACCGCGTTCCTTTCGGTCGGTTCCAAGGCAGCGTCGTTCGCCATGCTGCTGCGCATCTTCGTCGAAGGGCTGCCGGCGCTCGTCGACGAGTGGAAGATGCTGTTCTGGGTGCTCGCTGTGGTCACGATGACCGTGGGGAACATTGCGGCGCTGACCCAGAGCAATCTGAAACGGATGCTCGCCTATTCGTCGATCGCCCACGCCGGCTATCTGCTGATCGGCGTGGTGGCCGGCACCGCGCGTGGTGTGACGGCGATGCTCGTGTATCTGGGCGTCTATCTGTTCATGCAGCTCGGGGCGTTCGCCATCGTGACGGCGATGCGCCGCAGCGACGTCATCGGCGACGAGTTGAAGGACCTGAATGGACTGATGCGGCGAAGCCCGATCTCGGCGTTCGCGATGCTGCTGTTCATGCTGTCGCTCGGCGGCATTCCTCCGACCGCCGGCTTCATGGGCAAGCTCTGGCTCTTCGGAGCCGCCGTTGACGCCGGCGAGATCTGGCTGGCGGTCATCGCGGTCGGCAACAGCGCCATTTCGCTCTACTACTACATTCGGGTGGTCGTCTTCATGTGGATCAGCGAAGACGAGCCGGCCGGGTCGCCGATTGCGGTCGGTCCCGCCATGGCCATCGCGCTTGGCGTCGCCCTGCTCGGCACCGTCCTATTCGGGCTCTACCCCGGGCCGCTCTTCGAGCAGGCCGAGGCGGCGGCGCGCACCCTCGAAGGGCTGTCGTCCGGCGGCGCCGCGCTAGTTCGGCCGTGACGATTCGATCTGGTTCAACGAGTCTTGAATCAGGGCGTCGTTGTCTTCCGCCGACAGGTTTTTCCTGATCAGCTTCGACGCCACCGAGAGTGACAGGTCGACCACCTCGTGGCGGATCTGCTGCAGCGCGCGGGCGGTTTCCTGCTGAATCTGCCGCTCGGCGTTCCTGACCATGGCGTCGGCCTCTTCCTTGGCCTTCTGCTTCAGGCCCTCCCTGACGGTTTCCGCGTCGGCCCGGCTCTTGGCCACAATCGACTGCGCCTCGACCCGCGCCGCGGAGATGATCTGCGCCGACTCGGCCTGCAGCCGGGCCAACTCCTGATTGGCCTGCTCGGCGTCGTCGAGCGACTTCCGAATCGTCTCCTGCCGCTCGTCGAGCGCCGTCAGCAGCGGGCCCCAGGCGAACCTGCGGAGCAGACCAAGCAGCACCAGGAAGGTGATGATGGTCCAGATGAACAGCCCTGGGTCGGGCTGGACCAATGGATTGTCCATGGCCGGTCCTTATCTGAGTAGAACGATAATCAGAGCGAAGACCTCGCCGACGATCGCCACGCCTTCGAGCAGGAAGAGCGGCAGACTCACGGCGCCCGTAATTTGCGCCGCCGCGCTCGGTTGACGGGCAATCCCCTCGGCGGCCGCCGCGGCGAGTCGACCGATGCCCAGCCCTGCCCCGATGGCGATCAGCCCGAGGGCAATTGCGGCGCCGAAGTAGTGTAGGACTTCCATGCAGGTACCTCCGTGTGCAATTCGTTAGTGGTGCACGTTGATGGCCATGCCGATGAACACGGCCGACAGCAGCGTAAACACATACGCCTGGACGAGAACGACGATGATTTCGAGCGCGGTGACCCCGACCGCCAACGGCACGGAGAGAAAGACGCCAACCCCGAGACCGGCCCAGCTATTGAACAACTCCGTGAATAGGAACACGAACGACAGAATGGCGAGGATGGCGATGTGGCCGCCGGTCATGTTCGCCATCAGCCGCATCGTCAGGGTGAACGGCTTGATGAACATCCCCATGACCTCGATCGGGATCAGCAGGATGTAGAGCGGCCACGCGAGCCCGTGCGGCACCAGGTTCTTCCAGTGCGTGACGAAGCCGTGCGCCAGGGTGCCGGCCGTGATGATGGAGACGAACGTGACCGTGGCCAAACCGGCCGTGACGTTGAAATTCGCCGTCGTGGTCGTCCCACCGTGGACGACGTTCTTGACGAGCGAGTGATCACCGGTGTGCAGCACCCAGTGGTCGACGAGGCCAACCACCTCGAAGATCGGAATCAGCCCGATCATGTTCGCGGCAAGGATGAAGAAGAAGAACGTGAGTACGAGCGGGGCCCAGGTCCTCACCCATTTTGCCCCGACGTTGGGCAGCACTATCGAATCCCTGATGAACTCGACCACGAATTCGATCGCGTTCATGAAGCCGCTCGGTACGAGCCGGTCCTGCCGCAGGTAGCGCCGGACGGCCGATGTGATCAGCACGAAGACCGCCGTGGCGACGAGCAGCAGCATGAAGACGTGCTTCGTCACCGAAAAATCGATGCCGAACAGAGGTGGAATATGCAGGATCGGGTGCTCGAACGAGCTGTTCGCGATGTGCTCGATGATCGTCTCGCCGGCGTCGAACGCGCCGTCGCCGTGATCGGCGCCGGCGCCGAGGTCTTCGGCGTGCTGGGCCGCTTCTGCCTGTTGAGCGCTCATGACGATGCGATGGTCACGCGGGTGGTCAACCCTGGCGGGCGGCGGTGTCCGCGGCGTGTCGCGCGAACAGACTCTTGAAATACAGCGCTTCGGTGAGATGCAGCGCCACGAAATACGACGTGAGACTGATGATGAACGGCAACGGGTCGACTTCCAGCAGGGCGATGACGACCGCCACGTAGACCCCGTAGAACACCAGCTTGGCGATGAACGCCATCGCCATCCGGCCGGTCAGCGCCCGCATGTCGGTGCGGACCGTCTGCTCGACCATCCGAATCGTCCCGAGACCCGCCACGAGCGGCGCCGCCATGCCGAGGAACACCGCAGCGGTCGTCTCCGGCGCGACGAGCGACGTGAACAGGCCGCCGGTGGCCACGCAGGCCAGCACCAGCACGCCGGACAGCTTCATTTCTTCCAGATCGTCTTCGCCAATTCGTAAAGGCCGACGGCGATTCCAAGCAACATGCCGGCCAGCAGGAACCAGGGCGCCGTGCCGGCCCACCGGTCGATCAGATAGCCCACTCCGCCCATCAGCAGAATCGCGCCGATGAGCGTGTACCCGGCGGTCGCCTCCGGACCCGATCGGCGGACGTTTTCCTGCAAGGCCTGCAGCGATCTTGCGAGAAAATGGTCGCTCGGGTCGGGCATGTGACGAACCGGCGCCTGGAACGCCCGATGTCCCGGGGCGTTCGCGACAACCGGTCATCCCGAGCCGTCAGGGTGGAGCGCACGCCCACGATGGCCGTCTCCGACCATCTGGAAACACCGGATCATAGCAGGGTAATCGGGGATCTCGCAACTGCGCGGGGCGCCGGTCGCGGTGCTCTGGCGAGTCACGCGCGGGCGCGGCATTATTACGACCAGATTACGACCAGATTACGACCAGATCTCGGTGCAACGCGCGGTTGCACCACGAACTCCCAGAGGAAGACACGCTCACCATTGCGAGCGGTGGCGGCGAGCGCGACGAGGCGCGCTAGTAGTCGGCAACGGCGGTGATGGCCTGCAGGATGTCGCTGGTCTGGGGCAGGGTCGATTCTTCGAGATTCGGATGATACGCGATCGGGCAATCGAGCGCGCCGACGCGCTTGACGGGGGCGTCGAGCTGGTCGAACAGTTCGTCGGCGACCCGCGCCGCCAGCTCTGCGCCGAACCCGCAGGTCAGCTGGTCTTCGTGCGCGATCACCACGCGGCTGGTGCGTGTCACCGATTCGGCGATGGTGGGCCAGTCGTACGGCGCAAGCGTGCGCAGATCCACGACATGCACACTGATTTCTTGTTGCGCCGCGCGTTCGGCGGCCAGCAGGGTGCGCTGCACCAGTGCGCCCCAGGTGACGACGACGACGTCCGTACCTTCCCGTCGAACGCGGGCGCGGCCGAAGGGGATCTGGTACTCGGCGCCGGGATACACCGCCTTGTTGTAGGTCTGGCGGTACAGGTGCTTGTGCTCGAGAAACAGCACCGGATCGTCGCAGCGGATGGCAGTGCGCAGCAGACCGGCCGCGTCGGCGGCATCTGCCGGAAACGCGATACGCAGCCCCGGGCAGTGCGCGAAGATGCTCTCGCCGGACTGGCTGTGGTACATCGATCCGCCCCGCAGATAGCCTCCGATGGGAACGCGGATCACGAGCGGGCAGGAGAACCCGTTGTTCGACCGATACCGCAACATCGTCAGTTCGTCCCGGATCTGCATCATGGCGGGCCAGATGTAGTCGAAGAACTGAATCTCGACGATCGGTTTCACCCCTCGCACCGCCATGCCGATGGCGCGCCCGACGATGTTGGCCTCGGCGAGCGGCGAATTGAATACCCGCTCGCGCCCGTAGCGGCGCTGCAGACCGATCGTCGCCTTGAAAACGCCGCCCTTGCCCTCGACGGTCGACAGCGCCTCCGGCCGGCTGCAGTCGGCGACGTCCTCGCCGAAGATCACCAGGTTCCGGTTCATGTCCATTTCGTCGTCGAGCGTCCGATTGATGGTCGCCACCATCGTGATCGGATCGCCCTCCGGCGTGCCGGCCACGTCGAAGGCGTCGGACGTCGGATCGACGTTGGGGGAATACACGAAGTCGAGCACGGTCGACGGGGCGGGCGCCGCCGCCTCCAGCGCCCGATCGACCGCCTCCCGGATCTCGGCATCCACGCTGTTCGAGATGCAGGTCAGGGTCTGGTCGTCGGCGATCTTGGCGCTCGTGAGGAATTCAGAAAAATGTCTGAGCGGGTCGCGCTCGCGTTCCACTTCACGTTCGGCGGCACTCTTGTACTGTCCCTCGTTGTCGGATGCCGAATGGGAGTAGAGGCGTACCACGCTCGCTTTCACCAGCGCCGGTCCGTGGCCGCTGCGCGCATGCGCCAGCGCGCGCCGCATCGCCCCGTAGCTGGCAAGCGCGTCGGTGCCGTCGACACAAGTGACGTCGAGCCCGGGGAAGGCCGACACCAACCGCGCGATATCGCCGCCGGGGGTCTGAATCTCGACCGGGACGGATATGGCATAGCCGTTGTCTTCCACGAGGTAGACCACCGGCAGCCGCTTCGTGCACGCGGTGTTCAGCGACTCCCAGAACTCGCCCTCGCTGGTCGCCCCCTCGCCGAGGGACACGTAGACGACTTCGGAGCCCGAGCCCGCGGCCTTCGTCCGTCGTGCGTCGTACTGGCAGGCCTCGGCGCACCCGATGGCGTGCAGGCACTGGGTGGCGACGGCGCTCGAGGGCGAGACGAGATTCAGTTCCGGGTTGCTCCAGTGCGCCGGCATCTGCCGCCCGCCGGAACTCGGATCTGCGGCTGCGCCCACCGCGCTCAGCAGCATGTCATACGCGGTGACGCCGATCGTCAGACAGAGCGCCCGGTCGCGGTAGTACGGGAAGAACCAGTCCCGGCCCGGAGCGAGCTGCATGCCCGCGGCGACGAGAATCGCCTCGTGGCCGGCGCCGCTGATCTGGAAGAAGGTCTTGCTTTGAGTGTTGAGTTGGATTTCCTTGTCGTCGAGGCGCCGTGACAGTAGCATCGTCCGATACAGACGGAGGAGCTCGTCCCGTGTCAGCCCTTCGAACGACTGCGCCCGCACGGCGGTGTCGGCACCTCTGCTGACCATCGAGCTTTTCATGATGGCAGAGTCCTGCGTGCCGGTCGCGTTGCCGACGGTCGGCATGTGGCAGTCCGTGGCAAAAGCCCCGCTGCATTCGAACGGCGCTGCGGTCGCAAATTTTCCAATTTGCTCCCTGTCCCGTCTGACGGCGTTGCTCCTTGGTCACAAATGCCCAATTTGCTCCCTCGTCGTGCCTTGTCAGCCGGGCGCATCGCCGTTCTCGGTGCAACGCGCGGTTTTACCACGGGCTGCCGGCCCGCATTGCCCGTAGATTATAGCAGTCTGCGGCAACACCCTGCGTCGCCCCGGGCATGGCGATGCGCGTGTCTGAGACGGCGCGACACGGGAGCCAGTCGGGTTCTTGTAAACACTTGGTCGTAAAGGATTAATGATGTTGCCTTTAGCAGGCGGTCGGGTGATTGGATGGGACGGGCTCGATCTCCGGAAGGTCACCGAGCTCATTTCGCGCAAGCTGGTCGCCGGCGACCGGCAGATGCTCGCGCAGGTCTATCTCAAACGGGGTGCGCTCGTGCCCCGGCACAGCCACGAGAGCGAGCAGTTGACGTATGTGCTCGACGGGGTGTTGAAGGTACGGGTCGATGGGAAAGAGATTCTCGTCAGGGACGGTGAGGTGGTGCGCATCCCGAGCGGCGTGCCTCATCAGGCCGAGGCGCTGGCCGACACGTTCGAGCTCGACCTGTTCAGCCCGGTCCGCGAGGAGTGGCTGTGAGTCTCTGGCCGCTGCCGGGAGTCAGTGCACTCTCTGGTCCCGGTCGTCGCCCCCGCGGGGATACTGGTCGCGGTCGTCGCCCCCGCCGGGATAGACGTTGAACCGCTTGCGCAGGCGGCCCATCTTCCACCGCAAGTAGCGGTACTTGATCTCGGCCATCACGCCGAAACGTCCGAACTGGAGCAGACCGGCTCCCCCCCCGCCGCGCTTCAGATAGACATAGCCGACGACGAGACCGCCGAGGTGCGCCATGTGCGCGATACCGCCGGCCGCCCCGTTGAACGACGAGAAGAACACGAACCCTCCGATGATCAGCACGAAGTACTTGGCCGGGATCGGAATCGGGAACGGGAACATGAACAGCGGTCTCGTCGGGTAGTAGATCGCGAACGCCATCAACAACCCGTAGACCGAGCCTGAGGCGCCGATCGTCGGAGTGACGTACATGCCTTCGCCGAACACCGACGGCACGAGTGAGGCGACCAGCATGGCGGCGCCTGCGCCGACACCGGTCACGAAGTAGTACCGCAGAAAGAAGCTGGAGCCCCACAGACGCTCGAGTTCGGTCCCGAACATCCACAACGCGAGCATGTTGAACAGAATGTGAGTGAATCCGCCGTGCAGGAAGAGATACGTGACCGGCTGCCAGATCCACATCCGTCCGAACACTGCCGCGGGGGTCAATCCCAGCAGCGGTGTCAGAATCGGCGCGACCTGCATGAGCACGAACATGCCGACGTTGGTCCAGATCAGTGTCTTGACCATCGGTGTGATCGAGCCGGGTCCGAAGGAGAATCCGGTGGGGGCCGGAGCGTATCTGGGCATGGTCGGCGATGTCGGCGGTGTCCGAAACGGCAAATCGTACCACGGTGCTACGGCGACAGATCGAAGGCCGCCATCTGCGTGGCGTTACGCACGAGGATCCGGCCGGCAGCCATTGCCGGGACGTTCCATGTCTTGCCGTCGATCGCGTGGAAACGGGCGATTTCCCGATGTCTCTCCGGCGTCGCGCGCACCAGCACGAGATCGCCGCGCTCGGTGATCACTACCAGGTGGCTGGCGGTTCCCAACAACTGACCGTAGCCATAGCGTCCGCCTTTCCACATCAGCTCGCCCGTCGTCGCGTCAATGCAGGCGAGTATGGCGTCGTCGAGACCGTAGATGTAGCCGTCGATCAGCACCGAGCTGCTGAACTTGTTCTTCATTCTGTTCGTTTCCCAGACGGCGTCCGCGAGAAACCGATCCCCGTGCGGCGTCAGTTCGAGCAGCGCGGCGCCCTTGCCGTAGCTCGCCGAGAGAAACAACCGGGTGTCGCCGACGATCAGCGGCTGCGCGATGTTCGGGACCATCGACACCGTCCAGGGGTAGTCCCACAGCAGTTCGCCATCCTCCGGTCGCAGGCCGGCAACGCGTTCGGCGGTGACGACGACGATCTGACGGACGCCGGCCAGCGTTGCGGCCATCGGCGAGGTGTAGCTCTGCACGTCGTCCAGCGCGTGCCAGACGACGTCTCCTGTCAACCGGTCATAGGCGGCGACCGACCAGCCGTCGCGTCCGCCCGGCTGGACGATGACCATGTCGTCGACGACCAGCGGCGCTCCGGACATCGCCCAGGTGAGGTTGACCGCGCCGGCGTCCGCCAGGATGTCGCGCTTCCAGACCACGTTGCCGGTGGCGGCCTCCAGAGCGACGAGCACGCCGGCCGCGCCGAGCGCGTAGAGTCGGTCGTCGTGCCATGTGGGGGTGGCCCGCGGCCCCGGACCCCCCATCATCTCGTGGAAGTGTGCCGCCCATGCGCGAGTCCACAATTCGACGCCGGTCTCGATATCGTACGCGGCGACCACCTCTTCGTCGCGGCGTTGCTCGATCGTGAACGCGCGGCCGCCGGCGGCGACGAACGACGCGTATCCGCCGCCGATCGGCTGACTCCAGAGCGGTTCGAGCCCGCTGCCGGGCCACTCGGTGCGGATGTCGGTTTCCAGGTAGAGACCATCGCGGTTCGGTCCGCGGAAGTTGGTCCAGTAGGCGTCGCCGACGGGAACGGGCCGGCGCGTCGTCGCCGGGGCCGCTCGGAACGCCTTCTCCGGATTCGTCGTCTCCGGCGCGCCGGGTGGCATGTCGCGCGGCGGCGAGACTCGCGTCTCGGCGCTGGCGGGCTGATTCGCACGGCTCGCATCCAGCGCGGCGTAGTGCTGCTCCGGGTTGCGGAACGAGAAGAGCGGACGGATACCGTTCCCCGCAAACTCGATCTGCAGGTCGAGGACGGCGACGAGAAACGCCGCGGCGCCCGCCGCGACCGCGATCGCCAGCACGCCGCCGGCCAACGCCCGCAACAACCAGGTGTTCATGAATCGGTCCCCGATCTCACGTTACCATGCGGGTGCCTCTTCCAGGGACCGGATGACGACACCGCGTACGGGTGTCGGTTGCGGTGCGGCGCCTGTCGTTCTAGCGCTGCCGTCTGGCGGCGAGCGCGATCCGCTTGGCCAGCGTTTGCACCACCTTCACCCGGGCGAACCGCTTGTCGTTGCCTTCGACGAGCACCCAGGGCGCGTGGTTGGTACTGGTGCGGGTCACCATCTCGTTGACGGCATCGGCGTGTGCGTCCCAGTTGCGCCGGTTGCGCCAGTCCTCGTCGGTGATCTTCCACTGTTTGTATGGCGTCCGCTGGCGTTCATGGAAGCGGCTGAGCTGTTCATCCTTGCTGAGATGGAGCCAGAACTTCACGAGCACGGCGCCGTGGTCGATGAGCTGTTCTTCGAATTGATTGATTTCGTCGTACGCCCGCTGCCACTCGTCCGGGCGGGCCAGATGTTCGACCCGCTCGACGAGCACCCGCCCGTACCAACTCCGGTCGAAGATCGTGATGTGACCCGACCGTGAGAGGTGCCGCCAGAACCGCCACAAATAGTGATGCGCGTGTTCCTCGTCCGTCGGCGCGGCGATCGGAATTACACGGAAGTACCTGGCGTCGAGCGCGGCGGTGACCCGTCGAATCGCCCCGCCCTTGCCCGCGGCATCCCAGCCTTCGAACACGACGACGGTCGACACGCCCCCCTCGCGCGCCTTTCGCTGTGCGCGGTACAGGCGTCCCTGCTGCCGCTCCAGTTCGACGTGGAACCGATGCTTGTCGATGGATGGCGTTAAATCCAGAGCGCCAAGATGGTCAAATACCGCTGGTTGGCGCTCGAGAGCGCCAAGTTGGTCACGTACCGCTGGTTGGCGCTCAAGAGCACCGAGGTGGTCGGGTACCGCCGGTTGGCGCTCTTGCCGGGAGCCGGTCTCCGCGTCCGTACCCGCCGCGGGCGCTGTCTCGATGGCGCGCCAGATGGCGTCACGGACACACCCCGCGACCAGCAGATGCCGTTGCTCGCGGTCGGTCGCCTCGATGACGTGCCACGGCGTCTCGTCACCGCCGGTGAGGTCGGCCGCGCGTTTCCAGGCGCTGAGGACTTTGCCGTGCAGACGCAGGCGCCGCCACTGATCGTCGTTTGCCCGCCACTTGCGCAAGGGCTCAGCCTCGAATTTTTCGAGCCGGCGCCGCTGCGTGCGACGGTCAACGTTCAGCAGGCATTTCACCAGCACGGCGCCGTCGTCCGCCAGCGCGCGTTCGAACGCGGCGATTCGGAACATGCGCCGGTCGAACAACTTTTTCCCGATCCGTCCCTCGGCCCGCTCCAGCAGCGGCGGGCCGTACCAACCGCTGAGGAATACCGCGACCAGGCCCCGTGGCGGAAGCGCCCGCCAGTAGCGCCAGAACGGCGGCCGCTCGCGCTCTTCGTCGGACGGTTCACCCCACGCGCGCGTGACGACCCAGCGGGGATCCATCCAGGCGTTCAGCAGATCGGCGGTTTCCCCGCGGCCGGCCGTCTCCGGCCCGACCAGCACCACAATGACCGGACCACCGCCCGCCCGCCGCAGCGCCTGCTGCGCCGCCAGCAGTTCGGTACGCAGTTCCGACGCAGCCGCCGTATACGTCTCTTCTCGCGTGCCTGTATCCATGCCATCCCGACCTGCCGCCGCGTCCTCCGGAGTTTTCGGCCGCCGCCCCGCTCAGGGTGCGCCAGTCCGCATCGATGCGACGGTCACAGATGATAACGCGCCGCCGGGAACGACGATTCGAGAGAGCGGGCGCATGCGTCACGGGGGCGCCGCATCCGGCGCGTCACGCGCCTCGCGGCAATCGGACACCGCCGTCTTTCTGCCAGAGCCGCCGCTCGGCCTGCACGAGCAGCCCCCGCAATCCGGCGCGTTCGAGCGCCGAGACTGCAACTCCGTTGTACCGGCGCGCCAGCGCCTCGCCTTCTCCATCTGCCAGCTTGTCGATCTGATTGAAGACGAGCAGTTCGGGCGCCTTGACGCCGATGTCGTGCAGGACGTCGCGCACCGCGGCGATGCGGCGATCGTGGTCGGGCGCCGAGGCGTCCACCACGTGCAGCAGCAACGCCGCATCGGACAGTTCTTCGAGCGTGGAGCGGAAGGCGGTGACCAGGTCGGCCGGCAGGTCGCGAATGAACCCGACGGTGTCGGTAATGATGACCTCGCGCTCGCGGGGGAAGCGCAGCCGGCGCGAGACGGGGTCGAGCGTGGCGAACAACTGGTCGGCAACATGTACGTCCGTTCTGGTCAGCGCGCGCAGCAGCGTGCTCTTGCCCGCATTCGTATAGCCGACGATGGAAAGGACCGGCACGTCGCGGCGTCCGCGGCGCTGACGCCGGTTCTTCCGCTGGCCGCCCAGTTTCCTCAGTTCGCCTTCGAGCCTGGTGATGCGATCGCGCGTGCGGCGCCGGTCGATCTCGAGCTTCGTCTCGCCGGGTCCTCGGCCACCGATGCCGCCCGCGAGCCGGGACAGGGACACGTCGGCGCGTTGTGCAAGCCGCGGGAGCCGGTACTTGAGCTGCGCCAACTCGACCTGCAGCTTGCCGTCGCTGCTGGTGGCATGTTGCGCGAAGATGTCGAGGATGAGCTGTGTGCGGTCGATGACGCGCAGTTCCATCCGCTCGGCCAGATTGCGCGCCTGGGTGGGGGTCAGGTCCTGGTCGACGATGACCAGATCGATATCGCTCTGGAAGGCGCGGATCGCGAGATCCTGCAGCTTGCCGGACCCGACCACCGTCTTCGGGTCGACGCGCGGCCGGTGCTGGGTGATGACGTCGACAATCTCGACGCCCGCCGAGCGCGCCAGTTCACGCAACTCGGCGACGTGTACCTCGAGATCGCCGGCGCTGCGTCCCGCCGTGACCGAGACAAGGACCGCGCGCTCGCGGTCGCCGACCTTCCGCACGCCGGCGGTGCGCGACAGCTCCGCCTCGAGATCGCGGATCCAGGTCTGGAAGTCGAGATCGATCCGGGCAGGGGGTTGAGGGTCGAACAGTGCCACGCCCTCGCCGTCGGCCGGGCTGAGCGCCGCGGTGTAGGCCAGCGTCGGCAGCCCGTCGTGGCCGACGCCGATCGTCACCATCGCGTCGAGACGGAGCAGGAGCAGGTCGGTCTTGTCGTCCCGGGTCACTCCTTCTTCCGCGAGGTGCGTGTGGAGGCACCGCAGTCCACGCAGGCGGCCGAGACCGGCCCGCAGCCGGCCCCAGTCAGGCAGCGCAATCGAGTGGGAATCGCCCACCATCACGTGCTGGACGCCGCCGCGGCGATCGAGCAGCACACCCACCTGGCGCCTGGTCTCCCGGCTGATCTCGGTGAGTTGCCGCGCCAGCTCGTGCGTCAGAATCCGATCGGCGGGCACGCGGCGCCTGAACAGACGTTCGAGCTGTCGAACCTGGCTGGCCTTGAGACCGCTGGTGTTGCCGAAGACCTGAATGGACGGCTCCTTTCCGCGCGGCTAGCGGCCGGCGCTCTCACGGGCGAAACGGCGATAGACCGTCCGCGCCTCGTCGAATTGCGCGAACACGTGCTCGCGTTCCGTCTCGGCGCGCCAGCCGGGCCAGGCGTCGGCCAGCGCCTGCAGCGTGTCGATCCAGCGCAGCGCATAGTCGGCGGCGGCCGCGTTCCTGATCGGCATGCCGGCGACCTGGATCCAGACCGGGTTGGTGAACGCCTGGACATAGGCGACGTCCAGCGGAAACCGGTCTCCGCTGGCGCCCTCGGCCCGCAGGTGGCACCAGCCGCTGCGGGTCACCCGCTGCCGCACCGTCAGTGAGGCGCCGCGCCGGTCGCCCATGACCGGCACCTCGTTCATGGTTTCGCCGTTGCAGACCAGGAAGATGCGGTCGAGTTCGGTAATCGATCGCACCCGTCCACGGATCTCGATGGTTCCCCCGCCTGCTGGGAGGGTCAGCGCCTCACCTGGTCCCCGTCCGTCGATGGTGAACTCGACCAGCGGGCCCGACGAGACGAAACTCCGTCCGGCGCGCAGCCCCGCGAACCACGCCTCCATGTCGAGCCCCCGGTCGCCGGTGTGGACGTAGGTGCGCAGCGACCCGACCAGCTTCGATCGGTGCAGGTTGCTGATGGAGTCCTCGCCCCCGGTCGCTGCGACGCGGAGCCCGTTGTTCCAGACTGCGTAGAGCGGGAAGAAGCCGGCGCGCGACGCGTCAGACCACTCGATGGCATCGGTCGTGCCTAGCGCGGCATCCACGATGAAACCCTTGCCGCCCCCGAGGCCGCGCTCGATCGGGTCGTTCTCGCCCGGGAAGGCGTGGACGTAGCCGACCGTGGCCCCCTGCGTCTTCGCCTTGCGGAACATGTCCGTGTTGCTGGGGTAGAGGCTCTCGATGGCGGTGCCCTCGTAGCCCATCGTGAAGGGTGAGAGCAGGTGGTCCCGCATGCCGAACATGAAGACGTGGCCGTAGAATGGCGGACGGTATTCCTGACCCACGACGACCATCCGCTCGGGAGTGGAGGTCGAGTGCGGCCCACCGCCCGGCTCGAAGTACTGGTGGTCCAGAACACGGTTGTCCTTGTTGGCGACCTGCTCGAGCACGAGGTCCTGGTCCTCTGCCTCGGACATCATGATCAGGTTCTCGAGCGTGTTGTGCAGGTTGCCGCCGTAGTTCGCGTGAACATGCGTCGAGGCGCTGTACCAGCCGTCGGCCGCCATGTCGGTCAGGCGCTGGAGCTCGACGACGACCGCGGTCGTGGCGCCGGCCGTGATCTCGACCGTCGTGCGGTCCGGGTAGAACTCGAAGCCCTTCACGGCGGTCAACTCGGCTGCACCCACGGGCAACTCGACCGTGAACGCACCGGTGGTATGAAAAACATGATCGCCCTGCCCGCTCAGCCGCGCGTAGGCGCCGGCCGGCGCATGGAACTTGCCGTCCGAAGCTGTCAGGTGTATGCGAGACCCGGTCTGCGCCCCGGTCCCGGCGTCGAGCGTGCGGACCGACAGGGTTCCCATCGGCCGCTTCCAACGGCGCTCGGTGATCAGCACATCCCTGATCTCGCCCCCGTGGGTCTCGAGCAAGGCGAGCTGCGGCAACCCGCCCTGGTTCCGGATGAACGCGATCCACTCGTCATCGGGAGACCAGCGCGGATGAAACGCGTCGTGGTCGAAGAACGTGAGCTTGTAGGGCTCGCCCCCGGCCGTCGGTTGCACGTAGAGATTGTTGAACTGGTCGGCGGCGCCGCGGGTCGACGAATAGACGAACCGTTTCCCGTCGCTGGCGATGTCGGGTCTGGTCCGATACAGCGTCTGTTCGCGCAGCACGGTGGAAGCGTCGCGGATGCCCTGCTCGCGGACCGGCACCCGCAGCACGTTTCCCGACCCCAGCGGTACGCCCCGATTCGACACCAACAGCAACTCGTCGCCGTCAGGCAGCCACGCCGGCGAGATGTGCATGTCCCACGGACCGAAGTACAGTCGATTGTTCCCGAAATCGTTGTCCGTGGTGACCGGCATCTCGTCACCGGCCCAGCGCCCCTGGTCGATCGGCCGCACCGCCACGTTGAAGTAGCCGTTCGGCCGGGTCGAGACGTAGGCGATCCGGGTGCCGTCAGGTGAGAACACGGGATCGCTGTAGACGTGCTGGTCGTCGGTCAGCACGCGGGTCTCGCCGGTCGCCACCTCCAGCAGCTCGAGCTGCACCCGCTCGCCGTCGTAATCGGCGGTGTAGACGATCCACCGGCCGTCGGGCGACCAGTCCGGAGCCGAGTGGTAGACACCGGGATTGGAGGTCAGCTCGTCGGCGATGCCGGTGTCCGGATCGACACGCCAGATCGACCCGCTCATGGCCACGGCGATCGACGCTCCGTCCGGCGCCCAGCTCGGCGCCCAGGGTGTGGAACCGGGCGCCGGGGGAAAGTAGAAGTTGTGCATGTAGTTGCCGCCCTGCCGCGACGCCGGATAGCGCGCTGCCTGGGCGGCGAGGTCGCTACCGGTGAAAGCCGCCAGCGCGGTCAGCGTCACAATGACCGCGGCGGCCGCCATGGCCGCGCGAGCCGCAGCCGTTCGCACCGGGATGCCATCGCGGCGGGCGGACAGGAACACCGAACGCCCGGACCTGACGCGGGCCGACACCCTCACCATCCCGCCCGCAAGCTCTCGCGGTCGACCTCCTCACCGCTCAGATAGACGGCGGAGATCTGCCTGGTGTTGGCAATGTCGTACATCGGGTTGGCGTCGAGCACGATGAAGTCGGCCCGCTTGCCGGCGGCGAGCAGCCCGGTCTCGATCCCCAGCACCTCGGCCGGGGCGCTGGTCGCGATCCTGATGGCTTCGGCCGGTGAGATGCCGGCTTCCACGATCAACGACAGCTCGTGGTGCTCCATGTTGCCCTGGATGTGGTCCTGGACTCCGGTGTCGGCGCCCAGCACGAGTGTCGCGCCGGCGTCAGCCAGCTTCTTGAGGCTGCGCAGCATCATCGCGAACGATTCGTTGCCCCGGGCCGCGGCGTCCGGTGTCCGGTTCACGTACGACTCGCGGATGCGCGCGATCACCTCGGCGGACACCGATTCCGCCAGCAGCGGGTCAGCGACCCAGGCGGGCGGTTCGGCGTTGCGGCCCCGCTCGGAGATGGCCAGGTTGGGCATGACGAACACGTCGTGTTCGACGATCGCCGCAACCAGATCGTCATCCATCTCGACGTCGCGCGCCAGATGCGCGAACCCGTCGACACCGGCGTCGACCAGCTCCCTGGCGTCTTCCGCAAAGAAGATGTGCGCGATTACCCGCAGGTCGTGGGCGTGCGCCTCTTCGATGATGGGCCGATACAGATCCGGTCCCAGCTTCTCGACCGATCCGCCCCGGTCGTCGACCCAGATCTTCAGGAAGTCGGCATTCGTGGCGGCGACCTCCGCCACCAGCGCCCGAGCCTCTTCCTCGGTGGCGGCGCCGAAGGCGGTCGGTCGCATGGTCGGTGCTCCCGGACCGGCGTCCGGCCGCGCGATGCCGCGGAAGGCGGTATGCAGCCGGGCTCCGCCCAGCGTTCCGTTCTGCTGGTCGGCCTGAATGCTGAACGCGACGTCACCCGCATCGGTTCCCAGCGACACGATGGCGCCGACCCCGTGATACGCATACCGGTTCAACTGATCGATGATGTTCTCGCGGGTGTAGTTGGCGTTGTCGAAGCTGAGTCCGTCGACGAAGCCGACATGACCGTGCAGGTCGACCAGGGTCGGCATCACCGTCTTTCCGGACAGGTCGACCACCGTCGCGCCCTCGGGAATCGTCACGTTGGCGGCCAGTCCGACAGCGGTGATCATCCCGCCGTCGACCAGCAGCACGCCGCCGCCCAGCGGCGCCCCGCCGTCGCCGGTGATGAGGGTGGCGCCTTCATAGGCCACGACGGTGCTGGCGGGCGCCTCCGGTGCGCCGCCGCAGGCGGCGAGTGCGAGGGTGCATCCGATCACGACGGAAACGGCGTGTGTGCGAATCTTCATCGGTTGTGGCTCATCCTGTGCTGTGAGGGCGCAACGCCCGGTGTCATCGACCGCGATTATATCTGCCGGTACGTGTTCAGCGGGAGAGCCGACGCGGAATCGGGCGCGGAACGTCGGCGAGCCGTCCGCCGCTCGCGTGGGGTTTTGGCGCTACGATCAAGATCGTGACCCATGACTACATCATCATCGGCGGCGGGACCGCCGGCTGCGTCCTCGCCAACCGGCTGTCGGCCGACCCGCACGCCAGCGTGTTGCTGCTCGAGGCCGGCGGCAAGGACGACTACTTCTGGATTGATATCCCGGTCGGCTATCTCTACACCATCGGCAATCCACGCACCGACTGGTGCTACAGGATCGAGCCTGACCCCGGTCTGAACGGGCGGACCATCCTGTACGCCCGCGGCAAGGTGCTCGGCGGCTGCTCGTCGATCAACGCGATGATCTACATGCGCGGCCAGAAGAGCGACTACGACCACTGGGCGTCGCTCGGGAACCGCGGATGGGGCTGGGACGACGTGCTGCCGGTGTTCAAGCGCTCGGAGGACTACCAGCATGGCGCTGACGAGTTTCACGGGGTCGGCGGCGAGATGCGGGTCGAGGAGAAACGGGTCAACTGGGAGATTCTGGATGCCTGGCGTGACGCGGCGGAGGAATGCGGCATTCCGAAGATCGCGGAATTCAATCGAGGCGACAACTTCGGCAACGCCTATTTTCAGATGAATCAGCGTGCCGGCCGGCGCTGGAGCGGCACGAAGGCGTATTTGCGCCCGATTGCGGGCCGGCCCAATCTGACGGTGCGGGTCAGTGCGCAGGTCGCGCGGCTCGTCCTCGAATCGGCCGGCGGTGAGACGGCCGCGACCGGTGTCGAACTGGTCGCCGGCGGCGAGATCCTGAAGGCGCGGCGTGAAGTGATCCTCGCCGCCGGCTCGATCGGTTCACCACAGATCCTGCAGCTTTCCGGCATCGGACCGGGCGATCTGCTGCAGCGGCAGGGAATCGGCGTGGTGCACGACCTGCCCGGCGTCGGTGAGAATCTGCACGACCATCTGCAGATCCGCACGATATTCAAGGTCAAGAACACAGTCACGCTGAACACGCGCGTCAACTCGCTGCTCGGCAAGGCGGCGATGGGACTTGAGTATCTGTTGTTCAAGACCGGTCCGCTGACGATGCCGCCCTCTCAACTGGGGGCGTTCGCGAGAAGCGACCCCTCACGCGAGTCGGCCAACATGGAGTGGCACGTGCAGCCGTTGTCGCTCGACAAGTTCGGCGACCCGCTGCATTCGTTCAACGCCATCACGCCGTCGGTGTGCAATCTGCAGCCGGCGAGCCGCGGTCACGTGCGGATCAAGAGTGCCGATCCGTTGCGGGCGCCGGCGATCACGCTGAACTACCTGTCGGCAGCGGAGGACCGTGCGATTGCGGTCGCGGGCCTCCGTTTCACCCGCCGCATCATGGCGGCGAACGCGCTGGCGCGGTTCGAACCCGAGGAGTATCTGCCCGGTCCCGCCGTAGGCAGCGACGAGGAGCTGATGCACGCGGCCGCCGACCTGGGCACGACAATCTTCCACCCGGTCGGCACATGCAAGATGGGACGTGACGAGATGGCCGTCGTCGACGATCGGCTCGCCGTGCACGGCATCAGGGGGCTGCGCGTGATCGACGCCTCGATCATGCCGCGCATCTCGTCAGGCAACACGAACGCCCCCACGGTGATGATCGCCGAGAATGGGGCGGAGTTCATTCGCCGGGCCGCCGGGCACAGGTGACAGGCGCCGCGCCGCTGCGGCAGCGGCCCGCCCTAGCAGCCCGTGGTGGAACCCGGCGTCGCACCGAGAGCGGCGAGGCGCCCGCCTGACAAGGCGTGAGGAGGGTGCATATTGGGCATATGCAACCGACGAGCAACGCAGTCAGGCGGGACAGGGAGCAAATTGGGAAATTTGCGACCGCATCGCCGCTCGAATGCAGCGGGGCCTTTCACCACGGACTGCTAGACGTCTGGTGCGGCGGGCGCCGAAGTCCTGTACCATCGCATCCGTGGCCCCGGCAGGGATTCTGGGAGTGTCCGGATGAGCAGGGTGGAATCGCTGCCCCGCGGGTATCGCCGCCCGCGAGCGGATGACGTCCCACCGAACGACTATCCACGGTACCGGGCCACGGCGCTGCGTCACCCGGCGCAGCCGCTCGTCGTCGTGCCGCAGACGCTGTCGGAGATCACGGGGCCGATGTTCGGGGAAGGGACGATCGGGGCGCTGGACCACGATCTGACGCGCCAGCACGCGGTCGATCCACTTGGCGAGCGGATCGTCATCGAGGGGCGCGTGCTCGACGAAGACGGCCGGGCCGTGCCGGACAGCCTGATCGAGATCTGGCAGGCGAACGCCGCGGGACGCTACGCGCACGCGGACGACACCCACGATGCGCCGCTCGACGAGAACTTCAGCGGCGCCGGACGGACGCTGACCGATGCCGCCGGGTGCTACCGGTTCGTCACGGTCAAGCCGGGCGCGTATCCCTGGCGGAATCATCACAATGCCTGGCGGCCGGCCCATGTGCACTTCTCCGTCTTCGGGCGCAGTTTTCTTACCCGCCTGGTCACCCAGATGTATTTCCCGGGGGATCCGCTGCTGGCACTCGACCCGATCTTCAATGCCGTGCCCTGCGAGCGGGCCCGGCAACGGCTGGTCTCCACGTTCGATTTGGCGCTGACCGAGCCGGCGTGGGCCCTCGGCTATCGGTTCGACGTCGTGCTGCGTGGCCGAGACGCCACGCCGTTCGATCTCTAGGAGCCCGTGGTGAAAGCCCCGCGGCATTCGCGCAGCGATGCGGTCGCAAATTTCCCAATTTGCTCCCTGTCCCGCGTGGACGGCGCTACGGCCGGCGGATCGGCGTGGAAGGCCGCCGATCCGCGTAGTTCCGGCAGACGAACAGGGCAACCACAAGGGTTGCCCCTACGTCACGCCTTGCCACGCGGGCGCCTCGCCACGCTCGGTGCTACGCGCGGTTTCACCACGGGCTCCTAGCATGCCTTCGCAGACGCCTTCGCAGACGATCGGGCCGTTCTTCGGGGTGCTCGTCCCGCGGCAGGGCGCGCTCACGATGGCGGCGTCCGGGGCGTCCGGACCGCGCGTCGCCGTGACCGGCGTCGTGCGTGACGGCCGGGGGGCGCCGGTGCTCGATGCCCTCATCGAGGTCTGGCAAGCGGATGCCGGCGGGCGCTGGAGCCATCCGGACGACCGGCGCGCCGCCGGGGGCGACGCGGCGTTCCGCGGGTTTGGCCGCATTCACACGGACTCGTCGGGAGGATTCACTATCAACACGCTCAGACCGGGCGCGGGGCCTGGACCGGACGGCGCGCCGCAGGCGCCGCATCTGCTGATCGGGTTGTTCGCGCGCGGCCTGCTGAACCGGTTGGTGACGCGCATCTACTTCGACGACGAACCGGCCAACGCCCAAGATCCCGTGCTCCAGCGGGTGCCGGCGGAACGCCGCTCGACCCTGGTCGCCGTGCGCCGCGCTGACCGCTACCGCTTCGATATCGTGCTGCAGGGGTCACGCGAGACCGTGTTCTTCGATGTCTGAGGCGCAATCTCACGGCGGTCGCCTGCACGACCTCCTGCTCGCAGAGCCGCGCGTCGCGGCCCGGTTCGCCTTCCAGGCGCAGTTGCAGGCGATGCTGGATGTCGAGGCGGCGTTGGCCGAGGCGGAGGCGTCGGTCGGAGTGGTTCCGGCGACCTGCGCGGCGCCTGTTCGGGCCGCCGCCCGCGCCGACCTGTACGATTGCGCCGCCATCGCCGCGGAGGTGGCGCGCAGCGGTATTCCCGCCGTGCCGGTGGTGCACCACCTGACCGCGCGGGTCGCGGCGAGCGACCCGGAGGCGGCGCGCTACGTGCACTGGGGGGCCACCAGCCAGGATGTCATGGATACCGGGCTGGTCCTGCAGTTGGGGGCCGCCGTCCCGCTGGTGTGCAACCACCTGGCGCGCGCGTCCGCCGCCGCGGCCGACCTGGCGAGGCGGTATGTCGATACGCCGATGGCCGGCCGCACGTGGATGCAGCAGGCGACACCGGTTTCGTTCGGGTTGAAGGCGGCCGGGTGGCTCGCAGCGCTCGACCGCGCCCGCCGGCGTCTGCTGGCCGCCCTCGACGAAACGCAGGTGCTGCAGTTCGGCGGAGCAACCGGTACGCTGGCCGCGCTCGGTTCAAAGGGGCCGGCCGTGGCGGACGCGCTTGCCGAGCGGCTCGGACTGGCCGCGGCGGAGACGCCGTGGCACGCTCACCGTGATCGGCTGGCGCAGCTCGGGTGCGCGCTCGGGGTGGCGACCGGGACCACCGGCAAGATCGGACGCGACCTCGGCCTGCTCGCGCAGACCGAAGTCGGCGAGGCATGGGAACAGCCGGCCGCTGGCCGCGGCGGTTCGTCGACGATGCCGCACAAGCGGAATCCGGTCGGGGCCTCGGTCGCGCTGGCGGCGGCCACCCGCGCGCCCGGACTGGTGGCCACCCTGCTCGGCACGATGCTGCACGAGCATGAACGCGGACTCGGTGTCTGGCAGGCCGAGTGGGACGCGTTGCCCGATCTGGTGGTGGCGTCGGCCGCGGGCGCATGCGCGGTGGCCGATACGCTCGGTGGTCTGATGGTCGACCCGCATCGCATGCGCCGGAATCTGGATGCGGCCGGCGGCCTGCCGCTGGCCGAGTCGGTGGCGATGGCGCTGGCTGTTCCGCTGGGCAAGGCGGCGGCCCACGCATGCGTCGAGGCGGCGTGCCGGCGCGCGCTGCAGCAGGGTCGTACGCTCGAGGAGGTGCTCGCCGCCGACCCCGCGGTGACGCGGCACCTCGACCGCGCGGAGATCGCACGACGTCTGGCGCCGGAACACTATCTGGGCGCCGCGCGTGTGTTCATCGACCGGGTCCTGACCCGGCACGCCGCCGAGGGCGAGTGAGGTACGCATGCCGGACGTCACGGTCGACGGGTGCCGGCTGGTCTTCGAGGTGGAGGGACCGCCGGCTGCGCCCGCCTGCCTGCTGCTGCACTCGCTCGGGACGACGAGCGCGCTCTGGGACCCGCAGTGGGAACCCGTCGGGCGCCGGTTCCGGGTCATCCGCTACGACGTCAGGGGGCATGGTCGGTCGCAGCCGCCCGCGGGACCGTTTACCCTGGAGCGACTGGGACAGGACGCGCTGGCGGTCCTCGATGCCGCAGGTGTCCAGCGGGCCCATGTCTGCGGTGTGTCCCTGGGCGGACTGACGGCGCTGTGGCTGGGCGTGCAGGCGCCGTCCCGGGTGCAAGGCCTGGTTGCCGCCAATACCGCGGCCCGGCTCGGTAGCCGCGAGGCATGGGCCGGCCGGATGGAAGCGGTGCGCGGCGGGGGCATGGAGGCGGTGGCGGATGGTGTTGTCGCGCGGTGGTTCACCGGCAGATTCCGCGATAGTGCGCCGGACACGGTCGCGCGCTACAGGTCGATGCTGCTGGCGTGTCCGGTCGAGGGCTATGCCGGCTGCTGCGCGGTCCTGCGTGACGCCGATCTGCGTGCCGATCTCGACCGTGTCGCCGCGCCGACCCTGGTCGTCACCGGCCGGCATGACGCGGCGACCCCGCCGCCGCTTGGAGCATTGATCCGCAAACGGGTGGCCGGCGCCCGTCTGGTCGAGCTGGACGCGGCGCACCTGTCGAACGTCGAGCAGGCGGAGGCGTTCACGGCAGGCGTGCTGGACTTCCTGTCCGGCCGAGTACGTCCGGCAGGCGGGTGATCGTGATCGCGGGTTCGAGCGGCGTGCGGTACAGCGCGTGCAGGAAACAGGTCTGTTCGCCCATGTCGAGACACTGCCGCGCGAAGTCCGCGCCCTCCGGCGTGTCGATGTAGGCGTGTGTCTCGACCGCGCCGGCGGCGCCGGGGCGGTCCGTGCCGCCGGTCGAGTCACCGGTCGAGAAGTACGTGTTCTGCACGACACGGTAGCGTTGAAGATCCCGCTTCAGGATCGCGGCGTAGCGCCCCAATTGGGTCATGAAGCAGAAGGCGACTCCTGCCGCCATGTAGCTCGCCGCGTCGGGCGCCGCCCCTGAGCCGCCCCGCCCCGGCGCCTCGTCCGAGAGAAACCGGAAGGTCGACCCGAGCGGACTGTGGAGTTGCTGCTCGATTTCCTTCACGCCGTCCGGCCGCCGCCGGCAAACCGCGCGCACGTGAAGTTGCCGCTGCTGTTCGGCCCGCAGGCTCGTGCCCGCGCCGCCGGCCACGCCGGCGACCGGCGCCACGGCGGCGAGGCGGGTGATCGGCAGACCGGCGGGAACGGTCGGACCGAACGCGAACAGCTCGGAACCCGGGTCCGGTTCGGGGCGCTGGCCGAGCGCGGCGACCCGGCCGACCGGAACCTGCGCGCCGTCGACCGTGAGGGTGAACCGTGACATGTGCCGCGCGCGCAGCAACCCGTGCACGGGCGAGACGCGGACCGCGGCGGCCGTCAGATCGCGCAGCTCGGCGTCGCCGGCGTCGGTGTCGATGCGCACATCGAGCTCCACGGGCAGGGCGCCGCCTGTCATGGTGCCCTGCAGCGCCGAGCCTTTCATCGTGTACCGGTTGTCCTGCACGAGCGTGAGATCGCGAACCGTCAAGTTTCTGGCGCGGGCCACGGCCAGCAGCGTGTGCATGTAGGAGGAGACCATGCCGGCGGTCATGAATGCGAGGGGACACGGCGCCTCGTCGAAGCCGTCGAGGTAGGGTCCCTCATCGCTGGCGAGCCGCCACACGGTGCCGGACGCCGAGGCTGCGATCGCTTCCTTCTGCATGCCGGCGAGCGAACGCGCCCAGACCCGGACGTGCTGCCCGGGGCTCTCGTCCGGTCGGGCCAGACCGAGCGTCTCCGGACGGTCGATGACGAAAAACGTGGGCATCCCGCTGCGCCGGAGCAGGTTTCCGCCGGCCTGCCGGTCGGGCGCCGCATCACGAGGGATGACCATTTGTGGTGCCGAACGACGTGAGTAGGGCTATTGTTACATGCCGGCTCTGCGAGTCCCCCGCGGCGCGGGGCGCCGTTTAGCGGTCCCGACGGATGAACCGATGCACGCACACGCTCCGACTGCGAACGAGCCACCCGCAACGCCGACCTCCGCCATCGTCGGGCTCGCCACGGCGATCCTGCTCGCGCTGCTGCTGCTGAGTGCGCCGGGGCCGGAGGCCCTGCCAGCGGCAGGCCAGCGGATGGCCGCCATATTCGTCGTGGTGCTCATCCTGTGGGTGACCGAGGCGGTGCCGGTCGGCGTGACCTCGCTGCTCGCCGTGGTGCTGCTGCCGATCTTCGGTGTCGCGGACCTGCCCACCGCGTTCACCACCTTCATCAGCCCCGTCTTCTTCTTCGTGCTCGCGATGTTCGTCATCGCCCAGGCGTTCATGAGCTCGGGGCTCGACCGGCGGTTCTCGCTGTGGCTGCTCTCGAAGGCCGGGACCGACAGCCGCCGCGTCGTGCTGGTATTCATGGCGGGGACCTGTCTGATCTCGACCATCATGTCGGACGTGCCGGCGACGGCGATCTTCATGGCGCTGGCGGTCGGGCTGTTCGACAAGATGTCGCTGACACCGGGTCGATCGTCATTCGCGAAGGCGTTGATGATCGGCATCCCCTTCGCCGCCCTCATCGGCGGGGTGGCCACGCCCGCCGGCAGCTCCATCAACATCCTCGGCATCTTCTTCATCCAGGAGTATGGCGGCGTCACCATCCGGTTCCTCGACTGGATGGTCATCGGGGTCCCGATGGTGGTGGTGTTGCTGCCACTGTCGGTCAGAATCCTGCTGTGGTTCTATCCGCCCGAGATGGCGCGGGTCACCGAGGTTGGAGACGTCGCTGCCGAACGCGCCGGTCTCGGGCCGGTCAGCGGGCGGGAATGGCGGGTCCTCGTCATCCTGGGCGCCATGATCGTGCTCTGGGTGCTGAGCACCTGGATCGACGCGCTCGACGTCGTGCTCGTCAGTCTGCTCGGCGCGATCACGATGTTCCTGCCGGGCATGCGGCTCTTCACCTGGAAAGAGGTGGAGCGCGGCATCGGGTGGGAGGCGCTGCTGATGGTCGGCGGCGTGACGGCGCTGGGCGCCGCCTCGGTCGAGACGGGATTGGCCCAGTGGCTGGTCGACGCGTCGCTCGGCGGTCTCGAGGAGTGGGGCGCCGTCGGGATCGTGGCGCTGGTGAGCGCCTTTACCGTTGTCATTCACTTGGCGCTGCCGATCGGGCCGGTGATCAATTCGGTCTTGATTCCGCCATTGGCGATCCTGGCGTTGTCGACCGGTCAGAATCCGGCGCTCTACGCCCTGCCGGTCGCCTTCACCGCCTCGTGCGCCTTCCTGCTGCCGCTCGACGCCGTCCCGCTGGTCACCTACACGCGGGGCTACTACCGCATGCTCGACATGCTCGCGCCCGGCACCATTCTCAGTGCCTGCTGGGTGGTGCTGATCACGGCGCTGATGGTCTGGCTGGGCCCGCTGGCCGGTCTGTTCTGACCCGGACTGCGCAGTGCGCCGTGGTACGACCCGGCCCGCGGACAGGACGGCAGCGCGGGCCGTCAGGTCCGGCGAGCCGGCTGAAGTCGTGTCATGGCGAGCGGCGGCCCTCGCGGGTCTTGCTACGTCGGATCGGCGGTTGGCCGTGGTTGGTCGGATACGGTGGCGTGCATTTTCAGATCCCGCCGGTCGATGAGCGAATAGAACGGGAAGAGGATGCCGAGGAACCAGACGACCGTACCGAGCGCGGCGACTGCATCGAACAGCCGGAAATTGGTGGCCGGCCTGAACACGGCATCGTGGAAGCGCAGCAGCGGGTACCGGCCCGGTCCGATGACCGGTCGCATCCAGACATCGACGAAGTAGAACATCTGCCAGGAGTGCGAACGGACGAACGCTCCGATCCGCAGCAGGAGCCTGAGCGTCCCTCGCGGACCGTAGTCGGTGCGCAACATACGGCAGATCTCGCGGATGACCAGGGTCGGCAACAGCTTTCCGGTCTCTTTCTGTTGCCGATAGATGCCGGGCGCCCGCGTGAAGAACTCCGTCGCCCCGGTCCAGTACAGCGCCAGCATGATCGACATCAGCGTGTAGAGCCGGAAGAAGCCGGCAGACTCGAACCGCCTCGCCGAGGTTCGCATCCTGCCCGGAAGAAGAATCCAGCGCCCCCGGCGGCGTATGTCGGCGGCAATCTTCTGATCCTCAAGGAGATCCAGCGACTCGTCGAAGCCGCCCAGCTCGGCGAAGAACGCCCGGTGCAGGAACAGCCCCTGGTCGCCGTTCACGACGTGCGGCCGGTCGAGCGACATCTTCTCTTCGGCGTATCGAAACGCCACACGATGGCGCCGTCGATCCCGGCGGACGAACTCGAGTTGGAAGTGTCCAGCGACCCGGTCATGCCCCGTAGCGCGC
This sequence comes from Vicinamibacterales bacterium, assembly GCA_965220695.1. Classification (GTDB taxonomy): domain Bacteria; phylum Acidobacteriota; class Vicinamibacteria; order Vicinamibacterales; family UBA8438; genus UBA9620. Next base: position 5,634,823 of record OZ244838.1, read on the forward strand.
CGCGCCGCCGTCAGGGCGCCGCAGGCCGAGGACAGCAGGTCGTCGTTCGCGATACGTGTGTCCGCGTGCACGAAGAACAGGTACTCGCCCCGTGTCTCACGGGCGGCGCGGTTCATCTGCCGGCCGCGGCCTCTGGCGCATCGCACGACCCGCACCGCGTCATGGCGGCCGGCGATTGTCACGGTGCGATCCTCAGACCCGCCGTCGGCAACCAGAACCTCGAACGACACGCCGGTCTGTCGTTGCAGATCCTGCAGCAACGCGGGGAGCACATCCTCCTCGTTGAGGGTGGGGACAACGACCGACACGTCGCAGTGCGCCATCGGTTCGAATGTACCACGGCGTCCAGGCGTCGTTCGGCGGCATGTTCGGCGCCGTCCCCCCGGCGTCTGCATACGCGGGGCTGACGACGTCCAGGTCGACGGCGGCCGGTGCCGCCGGCAGTCCCTGAGGTATCGGCGCGGGCCGGCGGGTACTGCTGTACGGAACGATCGCCCGCGTGACCCACGGCGGGCTTCCCTGCGGGCCGGCGGGTACTGCGCTGGTTCCACGAGGCTGCGATGTTTGGCGGTCAGCCGCCGAACTTCGCTTTCACCTCCCGGCGCCGTGCGTGCAGGATCGGTTCGGTGTAGCCGTTCGGTTGCTCGCGGCCCTTTAACACCAGATCGCAGGCCGCCTGGAACGCGATGCTGTCGTCGAAATCGGGCGCCATCGGCCGGTACCGGGGGTCGCCGGCGTTCTGACCGTCGACCACGGCGGCCATGCGCTGCAGCGTTTCGCGCACCTGCGCCTCGGTGCAGATGCCGTGGCGCAGCCAGTTGCAGATGTGCTGGCTCGAGATGCGCAGTGTCGCGCGGTCTTCCATCAGTCCGATGTTGTTGATGTCCGGCACCTTCGAGCAGCCGATGCCCTGGTCGATCCAGCGCACCACGTAGCCCAGGATGCCCTGGGCGTTGTTGTCCAGCTCCTGCTGGATGTCCTCGGGCGACCAGTTCGGGTCCTCCGCCCGGGGAATCGTGAGAATCCTGTCGAGGTCGGCGTGCGGCCGCGACCGCAGCGCCGCCTGACGCGCGGCGACGTCGACCTGGTGATAGTGCGTCGCGTGCAGCGTGGCGGCGGTCGGCGACGGCACCCAGGCGGTGTTGGCGCCCGCTTGCGGATGCCCGATCTTCGTCTCCAGCATGTTGGCCATCAGATCCGGCATCGCCCACATGCCCTTGCCGATCTGCGCGTGCCCGGGCAGACCGCACGCGAGCCCGACGTCGACGTTCCAGTCTTCGTAGGTCGTCATCCAGGCGGACGATTTCATCTCGGCCTTGCGAATCATGGGACCCGATTCCATCGCCGTGTGCATCTCGTCGCCGGTGCGATCGAGGAACCCGGTGTTGATGAAGAACACGCGATCGCGGGCGGCGCGGATACATTCCTTGAGGTTGACGGTGGTGCGCCGTTCCTCGTCCATGATGCCGATCTTGAGGGTGTAGCGTTCGAGGCCCAGCGCGTCCTCGACCCGTCCGAGCAACTGGTCGGTGAACGCGACCTCGTCCGGACCGTGCATCTTCGGTTTGACGATATAGACGGAGCCGGCTCGGCTGTTCTTGCGAATCTTCAGATCGTGGATGGCGATCATCGACGAGATCATGGCGTCGAGGATGCCTTCGGGCGCTTCGTTGCCGTCCTTGTCCAGAATCGCCGGGTTGGTCATGAGATGGCCGACGTTGCGAATCAGCATCAGACTGCGGCCCTGCAGCGTGAACGCCGCGCCGTCCGGCGCCGTGTAGGCGCGATCGGGGTTCAGGGCGCGGTCCACCATTCTGCCGCCCTTGTCGAAGCGATCGGTCAGGGTGCCTTTCAACAGCCCGAGCCAGTTGCGATAGGCGACAACCTTGTCTTCCGCGTCGACGGTGGAGACCGAGTCCTCCAGATCCATGATCGTCGTCATGGCCGCTTCCAGCACGATGTCCTTCACCCCCGCCGCGTCATCGCGGCCCACGGGGTGGTTGCGATCGATGAGGATGTCGATGTGGAGACCGTTGTTCTCCAGCAACACCGCCGACGGCGCCGCGGCGTCGCCGGCGTGACCCGCGAATCTGGCCGGATCGGCGAGGCCGGTTGCGCGCCCGTTCTTCAGGGTGACCGCCAGCGCGCCATCGACGACGGCGTATGCGGTCGCGTCGGCGTGGCTGCCTGCGGCGAGCGGCGCCGACGCGTCGAGGAACGTGCGGGCGAACGCGATGACGCGGGCGCCGCGGACGGCGTTGTAGGCGCCGGCGCGTTCGGCCCCGTCAGCGTCCGATATCGCGTCGGTGCCGTAGAGCGCGTCGTACAGACTGCCCCAACGGGCGTTGGCGGCATTGAGCGCGTAGCGGGCGTTCGTTACCGGCACCACCAGTTGCGGTCCGGCGATGGTCGAGATTTCCGGGTCGACCTGCGCCGTGCGGACGGTGAACTCGTCACCCTCCGGCGCCAGATAGCCGATTTCCCGAAGCACAGCCGTATAGTCGGCCAGGTCGATCGGCTGGTCCCGGTTCTCCTGATACCAGGCGTCGATCTTCGCCTGCAGATCGTCCCGGACGGCCAGCAGTTCACGGTTCCGGGGCGCCAGATCGTGGACCAGCCGGTCGAATCCGGACCAGAACGCCTCCGGCGAGACGCCGGTCCCTGGAAGCGCTTCGTCGTTGATGAAATCGTACAGCTCCTTGTCGACCTGGAGCGTGCCAGCCGTGATCCGATCCGTCATCGCGTCTTCCTCTGCCGTCTGATCGAACTGTTCCCGAGACACGCACGGCGGCGCCGCGCGCGGACGTTCGGCCGAAGACCGGGGCGGCCGCAATCGTGCCCGGGTCGGCGGCTCGGAGATTCTACTCTCTGCGGCCGGGTGCCGCCATGGGGCCCGGCACACACGCGGTTCCGCGCCTCCACCGGCGCTCCGGCGCCGCCACGCGGGATACAGCGTGAAACAGCGGAATTCCGCGGGGAAGCGCAGAATTCTGCGGGAATCGAATGCAGCGGGGCTTTCACCACGGGCCGCTATTGCGCCGGGTCGGGCGCCGCCCCGTCCTCCGTGTCGCCGGCCGCGCCCTCGTCGATGGCGTTCCGGCTCTTGCGGTAGGAGAATGCTAGACTGAGCCGAGAGAACAGGGTGTACACGTCGTGTTGGACACGCACGCCATCGCTCGCACGTTGACCGACGCCGGCATCGATCCGAAGCACGCCGACGTCATCACCGCCGCAGTCCGTCAAGCTGCCGACCAGGGCGACCACGTCACCCGCGCCGAGTTGCGGGCGGAGCTGGTGAGCCTCGAATTGCGCCTGGTGAAATGGATCGTCGGCGCCGCGCTGGCCGGCGCCGGCCTCGTCATCGCGGCCGTGCGGTTCTTCGGTGGCTGAGGGCGTCAATCGTGTCGTTCACCATGCAGCCACGACACGCGGCGGCGCAAGACACCGACTCGACCGACATGGTGGACGCGGTTCTCTTTACCCACTGCGCCACGATGGATTCGTTGGTTGCAAGCTTGCGCGAGGAAGAAGCGCGCGATCTCAACTTGACCGCGGCGCCGTCGCTCGAACCGACCACATATAATTCGACCCGTGCAACGCATCGATCTGAACGGCGACGTCGGCGAGTCGTTCGGCCCCTATTCGATCGGTGACGACGAGGCGCTTCTGCGCCACGTCACCTCCGCGAACCTGGCGTGCGGCTTCCACGGCGGCGATCCGTCCGTGATGCGCCGGACGGTACGTCTGGGGGCGGCCGGCGGGGTGGCGCTCGGGGCCCATCCGGGTTTCGCCGACCTGCGCGGGTTCGGGCGCCGGCCGATACGGCTGCCACCGCAGGAGGTGGAGGACATGGTGGCCTATCAGATCGGCGCGCTGGCGGGTATCGCCGCCGCCGAGGGCGCGCGTCTGCAGCACGTCAAGGCGCATGGCGCGTTGTACAACATGGCGGCCCGTGACCGGTCGCTGGCCGACGCCGTGGCGCGGGCGGTGGCGGCGGTGAACCCGGCGTTGATCCTGTATGGGTTGTCCGGGTCGTGCCTGATCGACGCAGGCCGGGCGGTCGGGCTGCGCACCGCCGCCGAGGTGTTCGCCGATCGGGCCTACGATGCTGACGGATCGCTGGCGCCGCGCGATCAGCCGGGAGCGGTCCTCGACGACCCGACGGTGGTCCTCGAACGGGCGTTGCGTCTCGTGCAGGACGGGGAGGTGGTCGCACGCGGCGGAGCCGTGATCGCTCTCGATCGCGACACGCTGTGTCTCCACGGCGACACGCCGGGCGCGGGCGAATTGGCAGCTCGTGTGCGCAACGGACTCGCTGCCGCCGGCGTGCAGGTGCTGCCCCCCGGGTGTGCATAGACCAACGCGCGCAGCGAGGCTTTTGCCACGGGCTGCTAGTGCACGGTATAGGGTTCGGTGAGCGCGAATTCCGCGATCTCAACTTCGAACGCGGCGCCATTCCGGGTCAGCATCCGGTAGGTGCCGCGCATCGAACCGAACGGGGTGGCCAGCGGGCAACCGGACGTGTACTCGAAGGCCTGCCCCGGAGCGAGCGTCGGCTGGCGTCCGACGACCCCCAACCCCTTCACCTCCTGGATTTCGTTCGAGCCGTTGGTGATGATCCAGTGCCGGCTGACCAGTTGCACGGTGTCGGTGCCTTCGTTGGCGATACGCACGGTATAGGTGAAATACCACCGCTGCTCCCGAGCTTCGAGATGTGAGAACTGTGACGTGACCGCGACGCGGATCCCGTTGGTGACGGCTTCGGACGTGTGAATGCTGTTGTCTGACATCGGTTTCACCGGCGGTATGTTCTCCGACCGTGCGCGGTCTCGATCAGGGCCGGACCGCGCCGGCGCACTCCGCCTATAGTATCGGACGAACGCCGCCGGCTGCTGTGGCGCCAGTCCGCCGCATTCGAACGGGGCTGCATGCGCACGACGGCGGCGCGCGCCGGTCGGATGCGGGCCGCGGGCTTCCAGGGCACGCGTGGTGCCGGCCCCGCGCGGCAGTGCCGCGGCAGGCTGGCGGGCCGGCGCAGGGTTCTGCCACGGGTTGTTGAGAGCGGCAGCGATGATTCCGAGTGCAACGTTGTTGAGCGGGTATCGGGCCGGCTATTTCCCGATGGCGGTCGATGGTGGGATCCGCTGGTTCTCTCCCAGCCGCCGGGGGGTGATTCCGCTCGAGTCGTTCCGTCCGCACCGGCGTCTTGCGCGGCTCGTCCGGCAGGGCCGATTCCGGTGCAGCGTCGACCGTTCGTTCCGCGAGGTGATCACGGCGTGCGCCTCCAGAACGGATGCCAGCGGCAACTGGATCGACGAGGAGATTCTCGACAGCTTCTGCGCGCTGCGGCGGGCCGGTCATGCCCACTCGATCGAGGTCTGGGAGGGTGACCGGTTGGTGGGTGGTCTCTACGGGGTCAGTCTGCGCGGCGCGTTTTTTGGCGAGTCGATGTTTCACCGTGTGCGGGATGCGTCGAAGGTCGCCCTGTGTTTCCTCGTTGCACGGCTCCGTGATCGAGGGTTCGGACTGCTGGACGTCCAGTGGGTGACCCCGCATCTGCAGCAGTTCGGCGCGATCGAGATTCCCCGGGCACGGTATCTGCTGGCGCTCGACGACTGCATGCGGCTGGACTGCGTGTTCGACGATGCCGAATCGTCGGACAGCGAGACCGTCAGCGAGGGACATACGCCGGCCGCGTCTCGGCCTGCGCCAGATTCCAGCTCACCTGGTGCACCAACCGCACGATGCGCGCCATCTTCTCGTAGTTGAGGAGGTCGGGCCGGTCCCGTTCGGTGTGGTAGTCCGGATGCAGCCCGGTATGCACGAACATGGCCGGCACGCCCAGGTACAGGAACGGCCACTGGTCGCTGCGGCGCAGGAGGTCCGAGGCGTTGTCGTCGTAACGGAACCTGAGTCGCAGCCCGATGAGACCGTTGGCGTGTTCGACCACCCGGCGCAGGTCGGGAGAACGGCTGTAGCCGAGCAGGTTGACCGAGTTGCGGTTCGTCTCGGCCGCCTGCGGGGACAAGCCGCGAAACCGTGCGCCGCCGTCTTCGGGCACCTCTTCGTCACGGCCGATCATGTCCATGTTGAGCACCGCGACCGTCTGCGCCAGCGGATGCAGCGGCGCCTCGGTGTAGGCCCACGCGCCCAGCAGGCCCTGTTCCTCGGAGTTCCATGCGGCCAACAGAATCGAGCGCGGCGGACGGAATCCGGTCGTCGCCGCCGTGCGGTACGCCTCGGCGATTTCGATCAGTCCGGCGACGCCGGACGCATTGTCGTCGGCGCCGTTGAACACCCGCGAGTCGTCCATTCCCACGTGGTCGAGGTGTGCGGTGATCAGAATCCACTCGTCCCTGCGCCGCGGGTCGGCGCCCTCGATGAACCCCACCACGTTGCGGTTCGGCACCGTCTCCCGGTTCACCGTCGCCGTCAGTTGGATCCGCGGCCCGGGCAGCGGTATCGCGGCGATACCGCCGGGCTCCTCGGCGAGCGCCGCCAGCGCCTGGAACGAGTACCCGGACCGCTCGACGATATCGGCGGCGAGGTCGCCCGAGATCTGCACGACCGGAATCCGGATCGCCTGCACCCATTTCGCGAGCTGATAGCGCGGTGCGCGGCGGGGACGGCTGGGCCACACGCTTTGCATCGGACGCGCCGGTCCGCGCTGCCCCGCGTGATTGTGCAGGTCGGGCGCCACGAGTACGGCGACCGCCCCGGCGTCCTGCGCCGCCCGGATCTTGCGCACCGCACGCGCCGCCTCCGAGGGCATCTCACCGTCGAACCGGCCGTCGGGGTCGAATTCTCCCGGTTCGTGGTTCAGCAGCAGCGCCACCTTGCCGTCGAGGTCCGCCGATTGGTAGTCATCGTGCCGGTACCGGGGGTCGGCGATGCCGAAGCCGACGAAGACCACGTCGCCGGCCGCCTCCCCCGTGGCGCTGGCCGGATCCGGATAGAACGTGGTCCCGAGGGACAGCTCCGTGGCGGCGATGCCGGTCACCTCGAGCGTGTTGGGGGCGCCGAGTCGGGTCGTCGTCAGGTCGAACGGTTGTTCATGGGCGCCGGCCGGTCCGAGGCCCGCGAGTCCGAGCCGAGCGAATCGTGACGAAATGAACGCGGCGGCCTGGCGGTTCCCGGGGGTGCCGGTCTGTCGCCCCTGCATGTCGTCGCCAGCCAGGAAACGGACGTCCGCCTCGAGGTCGGCCGGCTGGATCGAGTCGTTGCCGGGCGCCGCGGTCGGGGTCTGCGCCGCCGCGATGATGGCCGCCAGACAGAGCGTCCCGAGAATCCATCCCGTTCGCATCAGGGCATTCTACCGTTTGCAGTAGATTTGCCCGTACCCCCGATTGGAGGCACGTAGGAATGTACATGCACCTGGGTTGCAGTAGGATTGCCCGTACCGCAACGGGAAGCACGTAGAGATGTACATGCGCTCGGGTTGCAGTAGGATTGCCCGTACCGCAACGGGAAGCACGTAGAGATGTACACGCACTCGCGTTGCAGGAGGATTGCCCGTACCCCAACGGGAGGCGCGTAGAGATGTACACGCACTCGGGTCGCGGCAGATGCCGGCGCAACGGTGCGGCGGGGCTCGTGCTGGCGTGGCTGGCCCTGACCGCCGTTGGTTGCGGTCCGGGAGGCGGCGAGACCGGCGCCGGCTTCGACGTCACCGAACGGACGATCGCCGAGCTGGCGTCGGCGCTCGAGGCGGGCGAGGTCAGCGCGCGCGAACTGGTGGCGGCGTATCTGGCGCGGATCGAGGCCTACGATCAACGCGGGCCGCGTCTGAACGCGATGGTCGTGCTCGACGAGCGTGCGTTCGCCGAGGCAGACCGGCTCGACGCCGAGCGGGCCGCCGGGCAGGTCCGCGGCAGGTTGCACGGCATCCCGGTCGTGGTGAAGGACAACTACGACGTCGCCGGCATGCCGACCACGGCGGGTGCGATCGGGTTGGCCACCTCGCTGCCGCCGGACGATGCGTTTCAGGTTCGGCGCCTGCGTGAGGCGGGTGCGATCATCCTCGGCAAGACGAACATGCACGAGCTGGCCCGGGGCATCACGACGGTCAGCTCGATAGCGGGACAGACCCGCAATCCCTACGATCCCACCCGCAATCCGGGCGGCTCAAGTGGCGGCACCGGCGCCGCGGTGGCGGCCAGCTTCGCCGCCGTCGGCATGGGCAGCGACACGTGCGGGTCGATCCGGATCCCGTCTGCGCACCATGCGCTGGTCGGACTGCGCGGCACACGGGGGCTTGCGAGCGGCGACGGAATCGTCCCCTTGTCGACGACCCAGGACATCGGAGGGCCGCTGGCACGGTCGGTGGAAGGTCTGGCGATCACGCTCGACGCGACGGTCGGTGTCGACCCCGCCGACGAGACCACCCGGCGAAGTGAGGGGCGGATTCCCGACACCTTTACCGGCGCGCTCGACCCGCGCGGGCTGCAGGGAGCACGAGTGGCGTTGCTCGATGAGTTGCTCGGGGATGCCGGCGCCGAGCGTCCGGTACGTGCCGTAATCGAGGCGGCGGCCGAGGAGATGGAAGCGCAGGGTGCGGTCGTCGTCGACATCGGCGAGACCGATTTCGGTGCGATCCTGAGCGGCGCCTCGCTGATCGGGCTGGAGTTCAAGATTGATTTCGATCGGTATCTGGCCAATACGCCGAGGGCCGCGGTGCGCTCGCTCGCCGAGCTCGTGGAGCTCGGGCTCTACCACCGGGTGCTCGGGGCGGGCGGGCTGCGGTCGTCGCTCGAGATCGACACGCTGGATACCGACGAGTATCGCGAGCGTCTGGCGAAGCGCGCCGAGGTGCAGGCCGCCGTTGTCGCGCTGCTCGACGAGCACGACCTGACGGCGTTGCTCTATCCCACCATCCGTCAGACCGCCCGGCCGATCGGCCAGGGGCAGCCCGGCAGCAACTGTGCGCTGAGCGCGACTTCAGGATTGCCGGCCATCACCGTGCCGGCCGGGTACGCCGCTGACGGCATGCCGGTCGGCCTCGAGATGCTCGGCCGGGAGTTCGCCGAAGCGGACCTGCTGCGTCTGGCCTACGCCTACGAGCAGGCCACCGGTCACCGCCGTCCGCCGGACAGCACGCCGAGTCTGCTTGCGCCGCCCGCCGAGGTCACGGTCGATGTGGAGCAGGAGGGTGCGGGCGGGGTTGGACTGCGGGCGCGTTTCGTGCTCGATCGTGCGACCCGCCGTCTCGCATACAGCGCCTCGGTGCACGGGGTGCTCGACGATGACGTGCTCTTCATGCATATCCATCGCGCGACGGACGGCGGTCCTGGGCCGGTCACGCATCTGCTCGGCGGACGATCTCAGCCGCGCCCATACGGCACGATCCCGCTGTCGGCGGGCGATCTCCGCAGCCTGCGCGCCGGAGACCTGTATGTCGACGTTCATACGCGGGACGATCTCGCGGGGGTCCGGGCGACCATCGCCTGGCCCGGCGACGACTGAGCAGCGACCCGCGGGTGGTCAGGGTGCGAACGCCAGCCCCGCGCCCGGTCCCACCGGCAGGCCGAGCGTCATCCAGATCATCAGCAGCACCGACCAGCAGAGAAGGAAGGCGATGGTGTAGGGCAGCATGGTCGCGACCACCGTGCCGATGCCCGAGCGTTTATCGTAGCGCTCGAAGAAGGCCACGATCAGCGCGAAGTAGGACATCATCGGCGCGATGATGTTGGACGTGCTGTCGCCGATTCGATAGGCGGTCTGGGTCAGTTCGGGCGAGTAGCCGAGCAGCATGAACATGGGCACGAAGACGGGGGCCATGATGGCCCACTTCGCTGACGCGCTGCCCATGAAGAGATTGATGAACGACGAAAGCAGGACGAAACTCAGCATCAGCGGGATACCGCCGAGTCCCGAGCTGCGCAAGGTCTCGGCGCCCTTGACCGCCATGATCAATCCCAGATTCGTCCAGTTGAAGTAGGCGACGAACTGCGCCGCGAAGAAGACCAGCACGAGGTAGGTCCCCAGCGTCCCGATCGTCTTGCCCATGCCGTTCATGACGTCGGTGTCGTTCTTGAACGCGCCGGTGACGGCGCCGTAGGCGATGCCCACCAGCGTGCCGCCGAGAAAGATGAGCGCCACGATGCCGGACAGGAACGGGGACCGCAGCAGCCCGCCGGTCTCCGGATTCCTGAGAAAACCGTCGGCGGGCACGGTGCCCCACAGCAGGAACGCCACCAGGACGCCCATCGCCAGCAGCGCGTAGCGCAGCCCCCGGCGCTCGACCGGTGAGAGCTCCTGCAGCACGTCGGGGTCGCCGGCGCCGTCGCCGTCATACGTGCCGAGGCGGGGGATGACCACGCGTTCGGTCACCCAGGTGCCGGCCGCCGCGATGAGAAACGTCGAGACCACCATGAAGTAGTAGTTGGCCGCCGGGTTCACCCGATAGCCGTCGTCGACGATACGCGCCGCCTCTTCCGACAATCCGGCCAGCAGCGGGTCCACGGTGCCGAGCAGCAGGTTCGCGCTGTACCCCCCGGAGACGCCGGCGAACGCGGCCGCGAGCCCGGCGATCGGGTGCAGTCCCGCGCCGAGGAAGATGATGCCGCCCAGCGGCACGAGCAGCACGTACCCGATCTCGCTGGCGGTGTTCGAGAGCACGCCGGCCAGCACGATCACGAACGTGAGCAGGCGCTTCGGCGCAGAGAGCACCAGCAGCCGCAACGCCGCGCCGATCAGGCCGCTGCTCTCCATGACACCGATGCCCAGCATCGAGACGAGCACCGTGCCCAGCGGAGCGAAACTGGTGAAGTTGGTGACCATCTCCGTCAGGATGCGGTGCAGCCCCGCGATCGTGGCCAGGCTGACCGGTTGAATCAGCTCGCCGGTACCGGGATGGATCACCTCGATGCCGGTCATGGAGGCGAACGCGGAGATGACGATGATGAGGCCCGCGAGCAGGGCGAACAGCGTGCCGGGGTGCGGCAGGGCGTTGCCGCCCCGCTCGACGCTGGCGAGAAACAGGGTCAGGGCGCGGTTCGCGAACGCGGTGTATCGGGTCATGGCGTCGGTGTCGTCCCGCGGCGGCAGCCGCCGGACGTCATGCTATCCTATGCGCCGGTTCGCGACAGGCACATTTCCAGTCTCGTGCCCGTCATCGAGTCCCTCTCCCACAGCCGATGACCGACGACGACCTGGGAACGGACGTCCTGAACAGCCAGCGGCGTGCGGCGGCGGCCGTTGGGGTGACCGCCGCGACGCGGCACATACTGCTTTGTTGCGACCAGACGATTCCGAAGTGCTGTGACAAGGCCCGGGGTCAGATGGCCTGGGCCTACCTCAAACGGCGTCTCCGGGCGCTGGGGTTGTCCGAGCAGGGTGGCGTCCTGCGCACGAAGGCAAACTGCCTGCGGGTCTGCGAAGGAGGCCCCATCGCGGTGGTGTACCCGGAGGGCGCCTGGTATCGCGCATGCGACCCGCCGGTTCTGGAGCGGATCATCCAGGAACATCTGATGGAGGGCCGCGTCGTCGCCGCCTTTTGCATTCACGAGCAACCGCTCCGGGTCGGCTCGCACCACGGCGATTGACCCGCACTCGTGACTGGCGTCACACGCCCGCCGTGGCCCCCGTCGCGAGAGCGCCGCGAACCCGCCCGCGCGCTGCCGATCTGCCATTCGTGTCAGCGGTGGTTCCTCATCAGGACAGGTTTCATTACCTGCACCAGCACTGCTGAGGGCCGTGTGTACTTGCTAAAGTATTCATTATAAATATGTTGCAAGACTTATTTCGATTCGGACCACAGTATGGCCCGAAAATTGCTTAAAGAGTTGACAGCGTCCGTTTCGACGGGCCGCCGTCTTGCCACAGGCTGCGGGCACCCGGTATCCAATCGGCTGCACCGCTGGCCATTACCCGCCTGCGACCCGCCACTGCCCGGTTGTGGCCGACATTGGTCGGCACTGCCGGGCACCTACCTTCGCCGATTGACAAGCCTGCGCCGTCATCGCTACTGTTCGGCCGGAGCCGTCCGCGGGGATTGTGCCGCGGGCGGCCAGAACGGACGAAACCGATGACCATCACTGGTGTGTATGCGCCGATCCCGACGCCGTTCGAGGTAGACGGCGCACTCGACCTCACTGCCTGGCGCGGAAATCTCGATCGATGGATGACGACCCCCCTTGACGGGTTGGTGGTGCTCGGGTCGAACGGGGAAGCGCCGCTGGTCGACGACGACGAGTCGGAACGGCTGATTGCCGCCGCACGGCCGCGGATTCCGACGAATCGACTACTGATCGCCGGGACCGGCCGCCAGTCCACGAAGTGCACGATCGACGCGTGCCGCCGGGCGGCGGCGGCGGGCGCCGACGCCGTCCTGGTGCGCACCCCGTCGTACTTCAAGGGACAGTTGAACGCCGACGCCTTCATCCGGCACTTCACCGCGGTCGCCGACGCCAGTCCCGTCCCGGTGCTTCTCTACAATTTCTCGGCGCTGACCGGTGTGACGTTGCCGGTCGAGGCGGCGGCGGCGCTGTCGATCCACGAGAACATCGTCGGTCTGAAGGAATCTGGTCCCGACATGAGCTATGTCGGAGAACTCGCCGGTCTGGCGCCCGAGGGATTCAGTGTCCTCGTCGGGTCGGCCCCGACGTTCTTCACCAGTCTCATGCTGGGTGTCCAGGGTGGGATCATGGCGCTGGCGTGCGTGGCCCCCGACGCGTGCGTCCGGCTGTACGATCTCGTGCGGGCGGGCCGCTACGACGAGGCCCGTGCGCTGCAGCGACGTATCATTCCGCTCGCCACGCTCGTGACGTCGATCTACGGCATCCCCGGATTGAAGGCGGCGCTTGCCCATCTCGGATACGTCGGTGGTCCGCCTCGCGCTCCGTTCGAGCCGGTCGGTCCGGATGCCGCCGTGCAGATCTCGCGGCAGATCGACCTGCTGGCCGCGGACGCGTCCGACCCATCCGCATGACTCACGGTCGGTGATTCACGATGACGCATCCACGTACGCACGTATCGGTGTTGATCGCGGGGGCGCTCGCGCTGGCCGGCTGCGTCCGCAACCCCGTGACCGGCGCGCGCGAGTTCGTGATGATGACCGAGGCGCAGGAGATCGCGCTGGGCCGCGAGTCGGACGCAGAGGTACGCAGCCAGATGGGCCTCTACGCGGATGACGCCCTGCAGGGCTACGTCGAGGAGATCGGTCTGGCCCTGGCGGCGCGATCGCATCGTCCAGCGCTTCCATGGAGCTTTGCGGTCGTCGACTCGCCCGCGGTCAACGCGTTCGCGATTCCCGGAGGGTACATCTACCTGACGCGCGGCATCATGGCCTTTCTCGGGGACGAGGCCGACCTCGCCGGGGTGCTCGGTCACGAGATCGGTCACGTGACTGCGCGACACAGCGTGCAGGCGTATACGCGGGCCAGCGGCGCGCAACTCGGGCTGCTGGTCGGCGGCATTTTCTCGCCGGCGGCGCGCGCGGTCGGCGGTCTGGCGGAGAGCGGTCTGGGGGTGCTGTTTCTACGCTACGGGCGCGATGCCGAGTTGCAGGCCGACCGGTTGGGGGCCGAGTACGCGGCTCAGAGCGGATGGGACCCCGCGGGCGTGCGGGACATGCTGAGGACCCTGTCGCGCTTGAGCGGCGGCGCCGACCGCCGCGGCGTCCCCGGTTGGCTGTCGACCCATCCGGCGGCATCGGACCGTGTGGAACGAGTGGAACGGGCGCTGGCCGGGCTGGTCGCCGGAGGGGATCCTGCTGCGCTGCGGGTCAACCGCGCGGGGTACCTGGATCGGCTCGACGGGCTCCTGTATGGAGACAATCCGGATCAGGGTGTCGTGCGCGGCCGCGAATTCCTGCATCCGGTGCTGCGGTTCGCGATGCAGTTTCCTGAGGGTTGGGAAGTCGCCAACACCGATCTGCAGGTCGTCGCGCGGCAGCCGGACCGGGAGGTCTACATGGTGCTGCAGTCGTTCGGCAATCCCGCGAGCCGCGATCTCGAGCGTCTGGCGGCGGACACCATGCGGGCTGCAGGCTATCGTCTGGATTCAGGCGGGGCGGCGACCGTGGGTGGCCTTGACGCGTTCGTCGCCACGTTCACCGGCGCACCGGCGAGCGACGGACAGTTCCGTGCGCGAGTGGCGTTCATCGACCATGGCGGCACCGTGTATCTGCTGGGCGGCCTGGCCGCCATTGAAGCCTTCGGTGCGCTCGAGTCGCAGTTCGACACCGCGATTCGCAGCTTCCGGCCCCTGAGCGCGGCCGAGGCGGAGAACGTCCGGCCGAACCGCATCCGGCTCTACACGGTGCAGGAAGGCGACAGTTGGCAGTCGATTGCACAGGACGCCGGCCAGGACATCATTCCCTCGAACACCCTCGCCATCATGAACGGGTTTCCGGTAAACGAGCAGCCGCGCGCCGGCGAGCGCATCAAGATCGCCGTCGAAGGCTGACACAGTCAGGTTGCACGCGTCTACGGCGCGGGGCCGAGAATGCTCCGGGCTCCCAGGAACCTTTTCGACCAGTAGCTGGCGCTCAGCCGTTCGACGCGTACGGACCCGCGTTCAGACGGGGCGTGCACGAACTCGTCGGCGCCGATCGCCAGGGCGACGTGTGAGGCGCCCGGGGCGACCGTCGTGAAGAACAGCAGGTCGCCGGGTCTGATCGCGTCCGCGGCAACGGGGTCGCCGACCCGGTACTGCGCCGCCGCCAGGCGCGGAAGCTCCACCCCATGGCGTCGGAAGACATAGGACGTGAACCCGCTGCAGTCGAAGCCGGTCGGCGACGCGCCGCCATCGACGTACGGCACGCCGCGCAGTTCGAGCGCCGTCGCCGTGATCGCATACCTGTCCGCCGGTCGCGGCGCCGCGAGCACGGTTGGGGGATCGGCGCGGCGAGACGGCCGGGGAAACGGTTGGGGCACCACCGGCCCATGGCTGGCGCAGCCGCTCACCAGCACCGCCAGCGCTATACACCACAGCATCCTGTGCATCGTTGCGCGTATCGGTCGCTGCCGGCCGCTCCAATAGAGGCACGGGACGCTGCTCCGGAAACACGACATAAACTCTGTATTAACAGTATGTTACGAGATTTTATCGACTTGACAAGATCGGTGTCGGTCGGGCAGAATGCCAGAGATTCTCGCGGGTGACACGGCGGAGTCGGCCGGACGGCGGTGGCGTTGCGTCACGCGGCCCGGAGTACGCGGTCTGATCGGTCGCGCTGAATCTTCCGAAACGGATACGGTCGGGACACGTGCCGGGACGAGCTGATGGAGCACACGCTGCTGCTCAATGCGACCTACGAACCGCTGACGGTCGTCGACTGGCGAAAGGCGATAACCCTCTGGTATCAGGGCAAGGTCGAGGTCATCTCGGTCTATCCCCGGGAGGTCCACTCGGTGTCGCTCACCGTGAAGCTGCCGTCCGTGATCCGTTTGCTGCACTACATCACCATCAAGCGGCATTTCAACATGGTGCCCTTTTCGCGGGCGAACATCTACGCCCGCGACCGTCACCGTTGCCAGTACTGCGGGCAGACGTTTCCGCCGGACAA
This sequence comes from Vicinamibacterales bacterium, assembly GCA_965220695.1. Taxonomy (GTDB): domain Bacteria; phylum Acidobacteriota; class Vicinamibacteria; order Vicinamibacterales; family UBA8438; genus UBA9620. The sequence continues at coordinate 5,650,331 of OZ244838.1, forward strand.
GCTCACGTTCGACCACGTCGTTCCGGTGCGGTATGGTGGGCGGAAGGAGTGGGAGAACATCGTCACGTCCTGCGTGCGATGCAACCGGCGCAAAGGGGGGCGCACCCCGGTCGAGGCGGGGATGACCGTCAGGCGGCCGCCCCATCGACCGTTGCGTTCGGCCACCGTGCGGATTGCGGTTGGCGTACGTGAGGCGCCGGAAAGCTGGCGCGATTATCTCTACTGGAATGTCGCGGTCGACGAGGCCTGAGCCCGCCACCCGCCGCCACCCGCTTGACGGGTTGTTGCACCGGTAATTCTCCGTGTCACCGTCACGTCCCAGCATCGCGTCCGTGCATCCGCTGGCCGCCATCCCCGGCGGTCGGTTCACCATTCGCGGCAGCGGCCTCGGCGGCGACCTGGCGCATCCCCCGGCTCTCCGCGTTGGCGAATTGCCGGCCCGGGTCGTCTATTGCGACCGGGATACGGTCATCGGCCTGGTGCCCCGGGGAGTCGCCGGCGGCGCCGCGGCGGTCCGGCTGGCGACGGCACCAGGAGAAACGGCGTTTCTCGAGATCGGGGCACAGGTGGCCACCGGGCTCCATCAGGTCGATAGTCCGGTGTTCGGTGCCGACGGCACCCTGTTCCTCACCTACAGCGGTGCGCGCGGTGATCGGTCCCCCGTTTCCGTGTTCCGGCTTCGTCGGGACGGGTTCCGCGAGCCGTTCGTAAGCGGCGTGACCAATCCGACCTCCCTCGCGTGCGACCCGGACGGCCGGCTCTTCGTCTCGAGCCGTTTCGATGGAACGGTATTTGCGATCGACGCGGACGGACGGGCGGAGCAGGTAGCGACCGATCTGGGAGTGGCCTGCGGGCTGGCGTTCGATGCCGACGGCCGCCTCTTCGTTGGCGATCGGTCAGGCACCGTGCATCAGGTGAGCCAGTCGGGAAAGGTTTCTCCGTTCGCCGCGTTGCCACCCAGTGTGGCCGCGTTTCATCTCGCCATCGCGCCGACAGGCGCGCTCTTCGTCACCGCGCCGACCCTGTCGACCCGGGACGCCCTGTACCGTGTGGACCGTGACGGTACGGTCACGACGATCACCCGGCAGTTCGGACGGCCGCAGGGGCTGGCGTTCGACACCCACGGAACCCTCTACGTCGCCGAAGCCCTGGCCGGCGCCTGCGGGCTGTATCGGGTCAGGGCCGGCGCCGACCCGGAGCTCGCCGTGGCGGCCCAGCGTCTGGTGGGTGTCGCGTTCGATGCGTCCGGGGCGGCCGTCGTCGTCTCGGAAGACACCGCGTACCGCTTCGAGCGCTGGCCACCCGCGGCTGGCCGACAGCGGCGGGTCGCGCCGGCCGCCAGTGACCGCGTGATAACATCACGGGTTTCGACTGACAGTCAGTCGCCCTGCCATGGCTCACGACCGCATCGAGGTTCGCGGCGCGCGCGTCCACAATCTCAAGAGCGTCGATGTCAGTCTGCCTCGTGACCGCCTGATCGTCTTCACCGGTCTGTCCGGGTCGGGCAAGTCCTCACTCGCGTTCGACACGATCTATGCCGAGGGACAGCGGCGCTACGTCGAGTCGTTGTCCGCGTACGCCCGGCAGTTCCTCGAGCAGGTCGAGAAACCGGATGTGGATCTGATCGACGGCCTGTCGCCCGCGATCTCCATCGAGCAGAAAACGACCGGCTCGAACCCGCGTTCGACCGTCGGCACGGTCACGGAGATTTACGATTATCTCCGGCTGCTGTTCGCCAGTATCGGCGTTCCGCACTGTCCCCGGTGTGATCGTGAGATCACCTCCCAGTCGGTCGATCGGATCATGGACATGGTCCTGCGCGGTCCGACCGACATGCGCGTCAACGTGCTTGCGCCGATCGCGCGGGGGCGAAAGGGCGAGTTCAAGAAGGAGTTGGCCAGCTTGCGGGCGCGCGGTTTCGTGCGGGTGCGAGTGGATGGGGAGGTCCGCTCGCTCGACGACGATCTCAAGCTCGATCGGCGACGGAACCACGACATCGAGGTGCTGGTCGACCGGCTCGTGATCCGACCGGGCATGGAGCGCCGATTACGCAATGGGATCGAACTGGCCCTCGATCTCGCCGACGATGTCGTGATCCTCAACACGCTGGGCGGCGGCGATCGGTTGTTCTCGCGGAAGCTGGCCTGTCCGCGCTGCGGCGTCAGCATGCCGGAGCTGACGCCGCGGATATTCTCGTTCAACTCGCCGCAGGGGGCCTGCCGCGCCTGCCAGGGGCTCGGCGTCACGGATGACTTCGATCCCGCGCGAATTGTGCCGGACGGTTCGAAGACCCTGAGCGAGGGAGCGATTTCTCCCTGGGCGGCGGGAGACCGCACGCTGGTGCGAGAAGCGCTCGTCGGGCTCCAGGACCATTTCGGTATCGACCTCGATACACCGTTCGACGACCTCCCGGCGAAGCAGCGGCACGTGCTGATGCACGGACCGCCCGAGGCGCCGCGGCCGGCCGGGAGGTCGTCACGCTCTCCCCAGCCGTTCGGCCGTGATTTCGAGGGCATCCTGCCGAACTTGCGACGTCGCTACCGGACTGGCACCTGGGCCCGTCAGGAGCTGCTCGCACCGTTGCGATCGCTGCAACCCTGTCCGGAGTGCGGCGGCGAGCGTTTGCGCCCCGAGAGTCGCGCCGTGCGGGTGAAGGGGCGCACCGTTGCCGATTTCGTGCATCTGCCGATCACGGAGGCGGCCGGCCAATTCGCTGCGCTCGATCTGACCGAGCGCGAGGCGATGGTGGCGGGGCGGGTGCTGCGTGAGATTCGCGACAGGTTGGGATTCCTGAGAGACGTCGGTGTCGGGTATCTGACCCTGGCCCGTGCCGCGGCGACGCTGTCCGGCGGCGAGGGCCAGCGGATACGGCTCGCGACTCAGATCGGCGCCAGCCTCACCGGGGTCCTGTACGTGCTGGATGAACCGTCGATCGGTTTGCATCAGCGGGACAACCGCCTGCTGCTGGCGACGCTCGGCAAGTTGCGGGACATGGGGAACACCGTCGTGGTGGTCGAGCATGACGAAGAGACGATCCGGGCGTCGGACTATCTGGTCGACCTCGGACCGGGCGCGGGCGAGCACGGCGGGGAGGTCATCTTTCAGGGGACGCCGGGCGAGTTGCTGGCCAACGGCCATCCGTCGATGACGGGGCGCTACCTGCGGGGTGAGCGTACGATTCCGATGCCCGCCGCGCGCCGGGCGCCGGCCCGGGGATGGCTGGTGATTCGGGGAGCCAGCGCAAACAACCTCGCCTGCATCGACGTGTCGATACCGCTCGGTGTGCTGACGGCGATCACCGGGGTCAGTGGGTCAGGCAAATCGACGCTCGTCAACGACATCCTCTATCGGGCGCTTGCCCGCGACTTGTATCGCGCCATGGATCTTCCCGGCGCCCACCGCCGAATCGACGGCGTCAAGTACGTCGACAAGGTGATTCAGATTGACCAGGCGGCCATCGGCCGCACACCGCGGTCGAATCCCGCTACCTACACCGGGTTGTTCACGTTCATCCGCGAACTGTTCGCCATGTTGCCCGAGTCGCGGGCCAGGGGGTATCGGCCTGGCCGTTTCTCGTTCAACGTCAAGGGCGGTCGCTGCGAGGCGTGTCAGGGAGACGGCGTCATCGCCATCGAAATGCATTTCCTGCCGAACGTCTACGTGACCTGCGAGCAGTGCAAGGGTCGTCGATACAATCGCGAAACGCTCGAGGTCCGCTATCGCGGGGCGTCGATCGCCGACGTGCTCGAGTTGACCGTCGAGCAGGCAGCGCCGCTGCTCGAGAACTTTCCCCCGATCGCGACCCGGCTGCGCACGTTGCAGGAGGTGGGGTTGGGCTATCTCGCGTTGGGTCAGTCGGCCACCACGCTGTCCGGCGGGGAGGCGCAACGGGTCAAACTGTCGAAGGAGCTGTCCCGCCGCAGTACCGGACGGACGGTTTACATCCTGGACGAGCCGACGACGGGGCTGCACTTCGAGGACACGCGGAAACTGCTCGACGTGCTGCAGAAGCTGGTCGATCAGGGCAATACCGTCATCGTGATCGAGCACCACCTCGACGTCATCAAGAATGCCGATCACGTCATCGATCTCGGACCGGAAGGCGGGGACGGAGGGGGCCGGCTCGTGGCCGCTGGCACCCCTGAAGAAGTTGCCGCCGTTCCGGAATCGGTGACCGGCAAGTACCTCGCCGCCGTTCTGACGGGCGTGGAAAATCGTACAAATGGCTGACAACACGGCCGTTATGTGGTACAACAACCGCACTTGCAACGGATCGCGGTGTCGTTGTGACAGCACACCGCACGAAGCGTTATGATCCATGACGTGACATAAGCGGAATAACTCTTTGACCAAGAGTCATTTACGATATTCCGACGTTGGTCGAACAACCGGCACTGCTCTTGCTCTACCCATTGTCGGTCGTTAGCTTCTGGGGGCATGCTGGTCTGTGACTGACGTTCAGCACACTATCCGACGTTCCGTGTCCTGTTCCGGAATCGGCTTGCATTCCGGAGAAAAAGTCACGCTGTCGCTGAGGCCCGCACGTGCCGGGCGCGGCATCCGATTCCGCCGAGCCGATCTGGGGGGCGTCGAGATACCGGCCACGGTCGACAATGTCGACCGTCTGCACTACGCGACCGGGTTGTCGCGCAATGCGGGTACGGTCGAGACGGTCGAGCACCTGCTGGCCGCGATCGTCAGTCTGGGCGTCGACAACGTCGTCATCGAACTCAACCAGGCGGAAGTGCCGATCATGGACGGCAGCGCCGCGTCCTTCGTGTATCTGGTGCACGAGGCCGGGTTGAAGCGGCTGACGACCCCGCGGCGCTATCTGAAGGTGCTGCGCCCGGTGTCGCTGACGCGTGGCGAGAAACGCATCGCGCTGTATCCGTCCAACTACTTCAAGGTGACCTACAGCATCAGCTTCGACCATCCGTTGCTGCGGCACATGACTCACACGCTGCGGGTCACCCAGGAGTCCTTCGTCGACGAGATCGCTCCGGCCCGGACCTTCGGATTCCTGAAGGAAGTCGAAATGCTGCGGCAGAAGGGGCTCGCGCAGGGCGGGTCGCTCGATAACGCGATCGTGCTTGGCGAGACCGGTGTGCTGAACAATTCACTTCGGTTCGAGGATGAATTCGTACGGCACAAGATTCTGGACGCCATTGGCGATCTGGCGCTGGTCGGATACCCGGTGATCGGACATCTGGTGGCCCACCGGGGCGGCCACGAACTGCACGCGGCGTTTGCCGAGAAGATCCTCGAGGAGCAGGACGCGTGGGAGATCGTCGAGTCGCCGGCGATCGGGAACGCGGCGGCCGAAGCGACGTCGCCGGCTGAAGTGCCGACCCCGGCCGCCAGTTGAACACCCCCCACCCGCACTCGTCGACGCACCAGCGCGAACCGCCGCGCTCACGGTCCGTCGGTCAACTTGCGCATGTAGGCGCCGAGCCGCTCGTTCTCGTAGGTCACGGTGTTCAGGAAGAGGCTTTCCACCAGATAGGTCCGGCGCTCGTCGTCGGTCATTTGCGCGAGCAGATGGTTGACCTCCCGAATCGTGTCCTCGAATGTGCGCTCCAGTCCATGCCTGACGTTCAGCTCCTTGTAGAGAGCCTCGAGAACGGCGAGGAGGTCTCCATCAAGGGGAACCGTGGCGCCGCTCGTCGTGGTGATGCTGCGCATGTCAGTCCCCAAACGTGTCGAGAGCGCTCTGTTCGTCGCCGTGGACCTCGATGAACCGCTGTGCACCGGTCATGCTGAGCATGGTCTCGACCCGCTTCTGCACGCCTGACAGTTTCAGCGTTCCGCCCGCGGCTGCCAACTGTCGATACAGGTCCATCAAACAGCCGATGGAGGCGCTGTCGATATAGACAACGGGAGACAGGTCGATAAGCACCTTGCGTTCACCGTCCTTGACCAGCGCGGTCACGGCGTCGGCGAACTCCGACAGCAGCGGATACATCAGCCGCGGCTCGCCGACGCGCACGATGGCGATTCCTCCGGAATGCTCGGTGTTCAGATCCATATGGTCACTCCCTCGGGCGCACGTGACGCGCATCGCCGACAGGTCTGGCGCCCCCGTGGGGCATCAGCCGCCTGATCTGACGCGCGAGTTCCTTTCGTCCCCGGTTGATCCTGGACTTGACCGTGCCCTCGGCCAGGTCCAGGCGGTCCGCGATCTCCTTATAGGTCAGTTCCTGGATGTCCCGCAGCAGCACGGCCGTGCGCAGCGTATCAGGAAGCTGCGCCAGCGCGTGATGCAACAGGGCACGCCGATCACCCTGTTCCAGCCGCGCCAGTGCGTCCAGCTCCCGGCTGGCCGGTGCGGCGGCGGCGTCAACGTCGACGCTGTGATCCACCAGCTCGCGCTCCTTGCGCACGCTCCGGTAGTGGTCGATACAGAGATTTCGGCTGACGCTGATCAGCCACGTCTGGAAATTGGCCCGCCGATCGAAGCTGCCCAGCGCCTTGAAGATCTTCAGCAGGATCTCCTGTGTCAGATCCTCGGCCAGATCGTGACGGCCAACGAATTTGTAGGCGACGTTGAAGACCTTGCGCTGATACCGCGAGACGATGGTCTCCCAGGCCCGCTGGTCGCCTTGCAGACAGGCTTCAACCAGTTGCTCGATCGTTTCAGGACGCTCCGGCGCTGAACTGGCGAGCATGGGTTGGGGCGATCCGCGGGAAGGCCGCCGAATCGTAGCAACCGCTCCCGCGTGTGTCAATTCCTGTCCGGGCCGCCCGTGGCGGACCACCCGCGCTGCGGGGCCGGCAACGTGCCGTACAATGCCGAGTCTATGAACGCGTTCAGGCCGGACGGGTCGGTCTTGACCTGCGATGGCGTGCCGTTGTCGGCGATTGCCGCGGGCGTCGGGACGCCGACGTACGTCTACAGCGCCGCGACGGTCCGCCACCGGGTGCGCGCGTTCAGCGCCGGTTTCGGGACCTATCCCCACGCGGTCCACTATGCCCTGAAAGCCAACTCGAATCTGGCCGTGGTGCGAGTCGTGCGCGAGTCCGGCGGCCTCGTGGACGCCAACTCCGGGGGCGAGATTGCGGTGGCGCTCAGGGCGGGATACACGCCCGATGACATCGTGTTCACCGGCGTGGGCAAGACTCCCGCGGAGATCGACCGGGCGGTGGCGTTGGGGGTCAAGGCGATCAACTCCGAGTCGTCCGGCGAACTGGACCGGATTGCCGACGCCGCGCGGGCGCGGCGGACGACGGCGCGGGTGGCGCTTCGGGTCAATCCGGACATCGTCGCCGAAAGCCATCCGCATATCTCGACCGGGCTGAGCACCCACAAGTTCGGCGCGCCGATCGCCGACGCACGTGCGATCGTGCGGCGCGCGAGTGCGCGGCCCGAGCTGGTGTTCGTCGGACTGCACCTGCATATCGGCTCGCAGATGTTGGGTCTGGGACCGATCCGCGAGGCGGCCGGCGCAGCGGTGGAGCTGGCGCTGGCGCTACGGGACGACGGCGTGCATGTCGAACATCTCGATCTGGGAGGGGGGCTCGGTATTCCCTATGACGGCGAAACGGTGCCCTCGGCGGACGACTATGCGAACGCGCTGATCGATGTCGTCCGGCCGGCGGGTCTGGCGCTCGTCGTCGAGCCGGGCCGGGCGGTTGCCGGGCCCGCCGGGGCCCTGTTGGCCTCGGTGGTCGACGTGAAACCGCGTGCTGACGGGACCTGGTTCGTGGTGCTCGACGCCGGCATGAGCGAACTGATACGTCCCGCGCTGTACGGCGCGTATCATCGGATCGTCCCCGTGGAGACAAGCGGCGCCGAGCCGGTCTCCTGCGACGTGGTGGGGCCAATCTGCGAATCGTCCGATGTCGTCGGGGCCGGCCGGACGCTGCCGCTGCCGGAGGTCGGTGGCATGCTGGCGATTCTCGATGCGGGGGCCTACGGATCGACCATGTCGTCGAACTACAACCGGCGCCCGTTGCCGGCGGAAGTCATGGTGGACGACGGGGACTGGCGTGTCGTCCGCCGCCGTCAGACGATCGAGGATCAACTCGCCTGCGAGGAATAGCCGCCCGTGGGAACCGTAGCCATGTTGATTGCGATAGAGGGACTCGACCAGAGCGGGAAAGCGACGCAGGCCGAGTTGCTGCGTGACCGGCTCCGTGCAGGTGGAATCCGTGCGCGGATGATCTCGTTTCCCGACTACGGCACCTCGATCGGGGAGGAGATCGCCCGAGCGTTGCAGGGTGAGCGAAACTACGGTCCGGAAGCGATGCAACTGTTGCATGTGGCAAACCGATATGAGCGCAAGGATGATCTGGCGCGCTGGCTGAACGGTGGTCTGGCTGTGGTGTGCGACCGCTACGTGGCGTCGGGCATTGCCTATGGGGCATCCCAGGGACTCGACGCCCGCTGGCTGGCTGACATCCAGCGATTTCTGCCGGCGCCGGATCTCACGCTGCTGATCGACATCGATCCGGCGCTGGCGGTCGACCGCAAGCCTGCCGGGCGCGACCGTTACGAGCGCGATCTGGCGCTGCTCGAACGGGTGCGCAACAGTTATCTCCTGCAGAGCGAGCAGTCGGGGTGGGTGCGCGTCAATGGGGATCGTCCGAAGTACGAGATCGCGGACGAGATCATGACGATTGTCGGCGCGCGACTCTCGCCAGCGTGAGCGCCCGCACGTCGCTGGCGCCCAACTGACGCAGCACCCGGGCGCAGGCGTCCAGCGTGGCGCCAGTGGTCGCGACGTCATCGACCAGCACGACCCGGGTACCCTCGACCGACACCGGCCGGCGCCGGATGAGGCTGCGGGCGGGTGCGAACGCTCCGCGGACGTTGGCCGCACGGTCCGCGGCTGGCAGCGCCATTTGCGGTGGCGTGGCACGCGTGCGCCGCAGCGCGCCGACCACCGGCGGCCCGAGGCGCGCCGCGAGTTCCGTCGCCTGATTGAACCCGCGTGAACGCCGCCGCATGGCGTGTAGCGGAACCGGGACCACACAGTCGGCATCGGCCAGCAGATCTCCACCGCATGTTCGCATCAGGGCGCCGAGGGGACGTGCCAGCGTATGGCGCCGATCGTACTTGAACAGGTGCACGATCCGTCGCCACGCGCCGTCGTAGGGACCCACCGCCCGGCCTCGGCTGATCGGTGACGGCCGCCGGCAGGGCGGACAGTATACCGAGAGGTGAGTCGTGGCGCCCGGTGGCACGGGGGTGCCGCACCGATCGCACACCGGGGGCGTCAATCGGGGCAGCCCGCGCCAGCAGGCTGCGCAAACCGGACCGCGCGTGGGACGGTCGAGCAGCGTTGCACACACCGCGCACACGGGAGCCAGCAGTACCGCCAACAGCGAGTCGAGGCCGTCGCGCGCCACGACCGGGAAGGGAGATACGGGGGCGGTCGCGGCGTCGGCGCCGGAAGCCCCGGGCGTGACGCCGACGCCGCCGGCAGTCCCTGACCGACCGCTACACCTCGATTCGGATCGCGTTGCCCCAGAGTCGTTCGAGGGAGTAGAAGTCTCGGGTTTCGGGTGAGAACACATGAACGATGAAATCGAAGCAGTCGATCAATACCCAGTCGGTGCCGGTGCCCTCGATCAGGACCGGTCGGCTGCCGATATGTTTGAGGCGAACCTCGAGTCCCTCGACAATCGCGTTGACCTGCCGGTGGCTGCGGCCCGAGCAGATCACGAAGTAGTCCGTGAAGGCGTCGGCCTGGCGCAGATCGAGGACCACCAGATCTTCCGCCTTCTTGTCCCGGGCCGCATCGATGACCTGCTCGAGCGTCTCGCCAAGAGGGGCCGGGAGCGCGTGCGGAACGCGCTGGGTATCAGTCATGCAAGCTCGCTGCCGGAATCGGCCGGTAGAGCCGATGGTTGCTGATGTAGGCGGCGACCGCAGCCGGGACCAGACCGGCGATCGGCGTACCGCTGGCGAGGGTTCGGCGCACCAGCGTCGACGAGATCGCCGGGGTCGGCGCGTCGAGCAGCCAGACGGCTGGTGCAGACTCCAGGTCCGAGTCGAGGGGCCAGTGGCCGCCGGTCGCCATCCGCATCCGGGCTCGCAGGTCCGGCAGACCCTCAAGGAGCTTCGAGAGCGGGTGTTGCGGACGAGCCACCACGACGAAATGCGCCTGACCGAGCACGGCCGGATAGTTGTGCCAGGTGGCAATGTCTGCGAACGCATCGGCGCCGACGATGAAGAACAATCGCGTACGCCGATATCCCCGTGTCCGAAGGCGGTCGAGCGTGACTGAGGTGTACGACGGTCCGTCCGCGCGCAACTCGAGGTCGCACGGCGCGAGACCGGCATGGCCGTTGGCGGCAAGTCGCACCATCGCGAGCCGGTCGGCGTCGCGAGCGCCGGCCGAAACGGTCCGGTGCGGCGACACACGTGACGGGAGCAGCAGGATCTTATCCAGTGCAAAATGCCGCTGCGCCGCGTCTGCGGTGGCGAGGTGGCCCAGGTGAATCGGGTCGAAGCGTCCGCCGAGGACCCCGAGACGCCCGTCTACCGTCATTCCGGTCTCGTGGTGTGCGAGTCGTCGTCCGGCAGCGCCGTGGCGGCAGTCCGAAAGGCGGTCCAGACGGCCTCTAGCAACGGAGTGACGCCCTGCCCCGTGACCGCCGACACCGCGTGCATCTCCATGCCGAGGGCGGCCGCGTGTCGCCGAAGCCGTTCGAGACGGTCAGGTTCGTCGAGGGCATCGACCTTGTTCGCCGCGACGATCTGCTGCTTGCGCGCCAGCGATCCCGCTGTCGCGCCGTCGCCGGCGTCGCCCCGGAACAAGGCGAGTTCGCGGCGGATGGTTTCGAAGTCCTCGATCGGGTCCCGCCCCGTGCCGGACGAGACGTCGACGAGATGCACCAGCACCCGGGTGCGTTCGAGGTGGCCCAGAAACCGGTCTCCGAGCCCGTGGCCGTCATGCGCGCCTTCGATAAGGCCGGGCACGTCCGCCACGACGAAGCTCCGGTCGTCGCTCAGGCCGACCACTCCGAGGTTTGGACTCAGCGTGGTGAACGGATAGTTCGCGATTCGCGGACGGGCCGCCGAGATGCGGGCAATCAATGTCGACTTGCCCACGTTGGGATAGCCGACCAGCCCCACGTCGGCGAGTAGCTTGAGTTTGAGGCAGAGGTGTCGTATCTCACCCTGGTGCCCAGGTTCGGTTCGTCGCGGGGCCTGGTTGGTGGGGCTGGCGAAATGCTGATTGCCGCGCCCGCCGCGCCCGCCGCGGGCCACGGCGACCCGCTGGCCCTCCTCACGGAGGTCGGCGATCTGCACCAGAGCGTCATCCACGTGCTCATAGGCGACGGTTCCCGGCGGGACATCGAGTTCGAGGTCCCGCCCGTCCCGACCGGTACGGTTCGACCCCTCGCCGTGCGCGCCGCGGGTGGCCTTGAAGGCGGGGTGGAACCGGAACGCCACGAGGGTGTTGACGTGGGGGGTCGCCTTCAGGAATACGGTCCCGCCACGGCCGCCGTCACCGCCATCAGGTCCACCACGCGGCGCCGACTTTTCGCGGTGAAAGCTCAGACATCCCCGGCCGCCGTCGCCAGCGGTGACGTGGATGTCGACTTCGTCGACGAACATGCTTGCTTGATCGGGTGGAGTGCCAGCAGTGACGTGATTGTCGACTTCGCCGACGAACATGCCTGCTTGATCGGGTGGAGTGCCAGCTAGCAGCCCGTGGCAAAAGCCCCGCTGCATTCGATCGGCGCTGCATCCCGCTGATCTGCGTTGTTCATCGGTCGCATACTGCCGGTATGCTCCCTTTTCTCGCCTTGCTCAGCGGGCGCATCGCCGATCTCGGTGCAACGCGGGGTTCTACCACGGGCTGCTAGTCCTGGAGCGGCAGCACGCTGATGGTCCGTCCGCGCGAGCCGTGGTCCTCAAATCGAACCTGCCCGCCGATTTTCGCGAACAACGTGTCGTCCTTGCCGAGACCAACGTTCAGACCGGGGCGGAAACGCTGACCGCGCTGGCGTACGAGGATGGCCCCGCCGGTGACGATGTTGCCGTCGAACCGCTTGACGCCAAGCCGCTGCGCGTTGCTGTCACGTCCGTTCCGTGAACTGCCCTGTCCCTTCTTGTGTGCCATGACCGCCTCAACCTCAATGCGCCGCGGTGGCGATGTCGGTGATCCTGACCCGGGTCAGGTCGCTCCGGTGCCCCCGAACCCGCCGCATGCCCTTGCGCCGCTTGTTCCGGTAGACACGGATCTTCGGGCCTCGATGATGTGTGTCGACGACCCCGACGACACGTGCGCCGCTGACGGTCGGACTCCCGGTCACCACCGAGCCGTCGTCCAGACTGACCAGCAGCACTTCGTCGAAGGTGACCTCCGCCCCTGCATCCGCAGGCAGTCGGTCGAGATCGATGTGTAAACCCGGTTCCACTCTGACTTGGTGACCGGACGCTTGAATGATCGCGAACACGATCCTGTCCCTTCCCTGGCAGCCGGTGGCACACGCCCCGCTGCATTCGGTCGGCGGTACATCCCGCCGGAATTCTCTCTCTTCTCGCCTTGCTCGCCGGGCCCATCGCCGAACCAGGTGCGGCGCGAGGTTCTGCCACGGGCTGTCAGGTGCGTTATTCCAGAGACCGATGGGGGCGATTCGCACGAGTCACCCCCCGCCGTGCAAGCCCACAAGCGTACCCCCGCGGGGGTCGATCTGTAAAGTGGACGGACGGCTATCTCAGCAGCGTCCGTGTGCCCCGGATGCTCTGCGTGCTGAACGCGCCGAGCACCGACGGCAGCAGCCGGTCCATCAGTTCGAAGTAGGACGACAGCGCCGGCGTGTTCTGACTCACGTCGTACAGAATCTCCTCACGGTGCCGTTCGGTGTAGACCGTGGCCCCGGTCTCGCCGTCGATGAAGATGAATTTCGGACTGAGCACGAATCCGCGCCGGTCGCGATAGGTCCGGACCGGTGCGGTCCGGCGCCGGCCGAAGGAATCGTACACTTCCCGTTCAGACGTCACCATTCCAGACCGCTGGTGCGGAGAAAAATAGACGGTGCCGGTGAGGATGAGCGGATTCTGGTACTCCTCGCCGAGGTCACGCCAGAAGCCGATGTTGGCGAAGATCGGCTCGTACGCTTCCAGTTCCTCCTCCGTCATGCGATCGTCCACCCCCAACTGGTCCGATTCCTCGTCCGGATCGGTGGCGGCCCGGTCGTTCTCAACGGCGGCGAAGCCGTCCGGCACCGCGGGCGCGTCGCGCTCCGCTCCGCCGAGTTGATCGTCGGCGATCTCCAGCAGGGGCATCACGTCGGCGTCGATCACCTCGAGCTCGGAGTTCCTGCGCAGTTGACTGCGCAACAGCCGGGCCGTTTCGATGTTCGCATCGACATCTTCCGACCCCCCCGAGATGAATCCCGCGATCAGCACGCGCTGAAATTTCGAGATGTCGAGCTTCGGGGTCAGTTGGGTCTCGATCGGTACTTCGTAGATGGTGGTGCAGCCGGCGAGCAGGGCCACACAGGCGAGACTATTGAGAGTTTTGGCTGACACGGTCGCTCACTTCCAGGAATAGGTCGTAGTTCTGTTCGATGATCAGGTTGCCCGGGTCGAGATCGAGCGCCGTTTCGTAGGCCTCGCGTGCTTCCTCGATCCGCCCTTCCTGTTCAAGTCCGATGCCGAGATTGTTCCAGGCGGGCGCGTAGGTGGGGTCGTTTTCGACCGCCCGCTCCCACCGGTAGATGGCTTCCTTCCAGAGACCGCGACGGGCGACTTCGATGCCGAATGCGACCTGCGCCTGTGCGTCCGAGCGGGAATCGGCATAGGCAGCCGCGTTTCCAAGCACCAGGACGAACGCCAGGGCGGCCACCGAGTGACGACTCATGAATCTTCCCCTTGCCACTATAGCCAGACCGCGGCTGGATATGCAAGTGGAACGCCATGGCGGGGGTCTTGCCTGAGCGCACCGCGTCGGAGCCGCCACTGGCTTGGCGGTATAATCGCGTCAGGTCGGGCACTCCGGTTGCGCGCCGGTTCGCGGTCGGGTGCCGTCGTGGGAACTACCTGTCTCCGATTCCCGCCTCCGTGCGCCAGCCGCATGAGATCCGAGCGGTGCGGTGCGACTCCGGCCCGTGTCCAGTCTTCGCACTGCGCCCGACAAGCAGGGTGCCGGTGCAGGCCGCAGGCGGCCGCCAATGCCCCGTTGCGTGGTAAGGAGCGAGCATGACGACGGTGGAGTGGGCCGCGTTGGGCGTGTTGTGCTGGAAGGGTGGTGGCCGTACCGCCATCGGCCGCTGGCTCGTCGAGCAGGGCGGGGCGTGGCGCGCCGCGGGAGGCACGCAGCACGGTCTCGAAGCGGTCGTCGCCGCGATCGACCCGCGTCTGGCGGCGCCGCGGCGTCTGAACGACGCGCGAGCCGCCGGACAGGCGGCGGTGGCAGCGGCGCGGGCGGCCGATCTGACCGTCCTGCCGTGGCCGGATCCCCGCTATCCGACGTGGCTGTCGGAGATTCCCGACCCTCCGCCAGTGTTGTGGCTGCGAGGCGACCCGGCTGCGCTGGAGACGCGGGCGGTGGCTGTCGTCGGGTCGCGCGCCGGCTCTCCGTACGCTCGCGACGTGGCCCGTGAGCTGGGGTCCGGGTTGGCCTCGCGCGGCGTCACGGTGGTGAGCGGGCTGGCTCGAGGCGTGGATGCGGCGGCGCATCAGGGGGCGTTGGCGGTCGATGGCTGCACCGTCGCCGTACTGGGCTCCGCAGTCGACATCGTGTACCCGCCCGAGCACACCGGGCTGGCATCCGAGATCGTCCGGCGCGGCGCGTTGGTGAGCGAGCTGCTTCCGGGAACTACGCCGCGGCCGGCTCATTTTCCCAGACGCAATCGGCTCATCAGCGGTCTGTCGCGTGCAGTGGTGGTGGTCGAGGCGTCGGAACGCAGCGGGTCCCTGATCACGGCTCGGCTGGCGGCCGAACAGGGGCGCGAGGTGATGGCGGTGCCGGGCAACGTGCTGTCAGGCCGGAACCGTGGCGCCCACGCGCTGTTGAAAGATGGCGCCAAGCTTGTGGAGGATGTGGACGATATTCTGGACGAGATCCAGATGGGCGGCGGATGCGGTCCGGCGTCGAGCGACGCCGCGATCGATCCGGTGCTGCGGCTGCTGGTCCGGGGCGACAGCTACGACCTCGACCAGTTGATCGCCCTGTCGGGTCTCGACGGGCCCACGTTGCTGCCTCTCCTGCTCGATCTGGAGCTGAATGGCCATGTCCGGCGCGGTGACGGCGGACGGTTCAGCCGGGTCTAGGAGCCCGTGGTGAAAGCCCGCGTTGCACCGAGATCGGCGATGCGCCCGCTGAGCAAGACCTGTAGGGGCAACCCTTGTGGTTGCCCTGTTCGTCAGCCGGAACAACGCACAGCAGCAGAATTCAGCGTGAAACCGCAGAATTCAGCATGGCGCAGCGGGATGCAACGTCGATCCGCAGATGTCCGCGCGGATCGGCGGGTTTCAGCGTGAAACAGCAGAATTCCGCGGGGATCGAATGCAGCGGGGCTTTTGCCACGGGCTCCTAGCAGCCGGCGGCACACGCCCGGCGGTGTTGCACGGCGAGCGTCGAGCCGCTGCACGTTGTCACGGGAAGGATGGTAGGGTAGATCCGTGGCGCCGGGCGACCGGCGCGTGGCGATCAACGGGACTGAAGGTCCCACAGGTATCAGGACAGTTCCCCATGCCGAAGGCGCTCGTGGTCGTGGAATCGCCGGCCAAGGCGAAGACCATCAACAAGTACCTCGGGCGGGACTTCAAGGTGGTCGCCTCGATGGGTCACATCCGCGACTTGCCGAAGAGCCAGCTCGGGGTGGACGTCGACGACGGATTCACGCCGGTCTACGAGCCGATCGCCGCCAGGAAGAAGGTGATCAAGACGCTGCGCGACGCGGCCAGGGGCGTCCAGCAGATCTATGTGGCGACGGACCCCGATCGCGAGGGAGAGGCGATCGGCTGGCATCTTGCGAACGAACTCGGGTCGAAGCGGCGAAAGATCAGCCGGCTGCGGTTCAATGAAATCACCCGCCAAGCGGTGTTCGAGGCGCTCGAACAGGAACGGGCGATCGACCAGCACATGGTTGACGCGCAGCAGGCCCGCCGCGTGCTCGATCGGCTGGTGGGCTACAAGCTCAGCCCGCTGCTGTGGGACAAGGTGCGCCGGGGTCTGAGCGCCGGGCGTGTCCAGTCGGTGGCCCTGAAGTTGGTGTGCGACCGCGAGAACGAAATCGACCGGTTCGTCACGGAGGAATACTGGCACCTCATTGCCCGCCTCGCCGGCGCCGCACCGCCCGAATTCGACGCGAAGGTGGTCAAGCGCGGCAATCAGGCGCTCAACGTCTCGAACGAGACGGAGGCGCAAGAGGTCGTTTCCGATCTCGAGGAGGCCACCTTCGTCCTGCGGGTGCTGGCCAGGAAGGAACGGAAGAAGCAGGCGCCGCCGCCGTTCATTACCAGCAAGCTGCAGCAGGCTGCACGGTTTCCGGTCAAGAAGACGATGATGATCGCGCAACAGCTCTACGAGGGCATCGAGTTGCCCGGTGATGGCGCCGTGGGGCTCATCACCTACATGCGCACTGATTCGCCGCGTGTGTCCGATCAGGCAATCACCGATGTCCGTGCCCATATCGCCAAGCGGTATGGGTCCGGGTTCATCCCGGCGAAACCGCGGTACTTCCGCAAGAAGGCTGACGCGCAGGATGCGCACGAGGCGATTCGACCGACCGGCATGCAGTACGACCCGGAAACCGTACGGCCGCACCTGACGCGTGATCAGTATTCGCTCTACCGCCTCATCTGGAATCGGTTCGTGGCGTCGCAGATGTCGCCCGCCGTTTTTGACGACACGACGCTGGACATCGAGGCGGGTGACTACCTGTTGCGGACCAGGGGGTCGGTGCGCAAGTTCGCCGGGTGGTTGTCGCTGTATCAGTCGGATGGCGATGCACTGCCGGCCCTTGACGAGCCTGCTGCTTCGAACCGCGACGATGGCGTCGCCACCGGATTGCTGCCGCCGCTGGCGGTCGGCGATCGGCTGGATTTGAAGCAGCTCGACCCGCAGCAGAAGTTCACGCAACCTCCTCCTCGTTTCAGTGAGGCGACGCTGGTCAAGGAGCTCGAGGAGAACGGCATCGGCCGGCCAAGCACGTATGCGTCGATCATCGGCGTGCTCCAGACGCGCGAGTACACCGAAAAGGCCGACGGGCGGTTCCGCCCCACCCGCTTGGGGCGGCTGGTCATCGACCTGCTCACGAAGAGCTTCGAAGACATCCTGGCCGTCGACTATACGCGCGGTCTGGAAGAGCAGCTCGACAAGATCGAAGAGGGCGCCGCCGACTACCGAACGATGCTCACGGACTTCTACGAAAAGTTCAGCGCCGACCTGGGGCACGCCGCCAAAGCGATGCCCAATATCAAGGGCGAGGGGCTGCCGACCGATGAGGTCTGCGACAAGTGCGGGGCGCCGATGGTGTTCAAGGTGGGGCGGTTCGGCGTGTTCCTCGCCTGTAGCGCATATCCCGAATGCGCGAATACCCGCGAACTCGAGACGACCGAGCCGGCGGAGGACGATCGGGAGCCGGATCCGTGTGAGAACTGCGGTAAGCCGATGGTCCTCAAACGTGGCCGCTTCGGGCAGTTTCTCTCCTGCTCCGGTTATCCGCAGTGCAAGACCACCCGCAAGCTGGTCGAGACCGGACGCGGGCTGGCGGCGGCCAAGCCGGATCGGGTGCTCGACGAGACCTGCCCCAAGTGCACGTCGGCTCTGGTGGTGAAGCAGGGGCGTCTGGGAGAGTTCACCGCCTGCAGCAATTATCCCAAGTGCCGATACGTCAAGTTGAAGTCGACCGGCGTTACGTGCCCGAAGGATGGCGGGGACGTTGTCGAACGCAAGTCGAAGCGCGGCCGGACTTTCTACGGGTGCGGCAACTATCCCGACTGCGACTTCGTGTTGTGGAACCGGCCGCGTGCCGAAGCCTGCCCGACCTGCGGCGCGCCCTATCTGATCGAGAAGGTCACCAAGCGCCGGGGTCACCAGGTGCAGTGCAACAAGGACGAGTGCAGTTATTCGCGGACCGAGGAAGCGGCCTCGGCCTGAACCGGCCGCCCGCGGCGACTCCCCGCGGAGCACGCAATCATCCATGATCCACATCATCGGCGGCGGGCTCGCCGGCTGTGAGGCGGCTTGGCAGGCGGCCACGCGGGGCATCGCGTCCACCGTCTACGAAATGCGGCCCGTCCGGCCGACCGCGGTCCATCAGACCGATCGGCTGGCCGAGTTGGTCTGCAGCAACTCGTTCCGCGCCGAGAAGATCGAGAACGCGGTCGGATTGCTCAAGGCCGAGATGCGCAGGCTGGGGTCGCTGGTGATGCGGATCGCGGACACTGCGCGTGTGCCTGCCGGCGGCGCGCTGGCCGTGGACCGTTCCCGGTTCGCCGAGGGAATGACCGCGGCGCTCGAGGCCGCGCCGCTCGTCAAGATCGAGCGCCGCGAGATTCCCGACCTGTCATTGGTGGGCGACGCGAGGAGACCGGTGATCGTCGCCACCGGGCCGTTGACCTCGCCCAGCCTGTCAGCCGCGGTCGCGTCGCTGGTGGGACGGGAGTACCTCTATTTCTATGATGCGATCAGTCCGATAGTACTGGCCGAGACGATCGATATGGACGTGGTGTTCCGAGACTCCCGCTGGGGGCGCCACACGGCGGGCGCTCACCCCGAGACGGGTGCGCAGGGCATGTCCGTGGCGGGGACAGGGGACTACTTGAATTGCCCGCTGACCGCCGAGGAGTATCGCCGCTTGCACGAGGCGCTCACTACCGCGGAATCGGCGGAGTTGCACGATATCGACACGGAGCGCTACTTCGAAGGGTGTCTGCCGATCGAGGTCATGGCGCGGCGCGGGGAAGAGACGCTGCGGTTTGGTCCGATGAAGCCGGTGGGGCTGACCGATCCACGTACCGGCCGCCGCCCCCACGCCGTGGTGCAGTTGCGGCAGGATACGCTGGCGGGCGACCACTTCAGTCTCGTAGGGTTCCAGACCCAGCTCAAATGGGGCGAGCAGGCCCGCGTCCTCCGCTTGATCCCCGGCCTCGAGCAGGCCGAGTTCGTCCGGTTCGGCATGATTCACCGCAACACCTATATCAACGGTCCGACCGCGTTGCTACCCACGTGGCAGGCGCGGCAGGATCCGTCGCTGTTCTTCGCGGGCCAGATCTCCGGCGTCGAAGGGTATGTCGAATCGGCCGCCAGCGGTCTGGTCGCCGGGCTCAACGCGGCGGCGCTCGTGGCGGGCGAGCCGCCGCAGGCGCCGCCCCGCACGACCGCCATCGGCGCGCTGGGACATTATGTGTCCCATGCCAGTGCATCCAACTATCAGCCGGCGAACATCGCGTTCGGGTTGATTCCGGTCCTGGAGGGCGCGCCACGACGCCGCGCCGAGCGGCGGCGCGCGGTGGCCGAGCGGGCCTTGTCACAGATTGACACCTGGCGGGCCGCGCTGCGAGGGGAACCGAACGATACCGATGCGAACGCAAGTGCGCTGCTTTCTTGAGTATCTGCGGCTCAATCGCAACCTGTCCGTGCACACCGTGCGCGCCTACGAGAGCGATCTGGGGCAGTTCGTGCGTTTTCTCGAGACGTTCCTCGGCCGCCCCGCCGACCGGATCGAACCGCACGAGGTCGATCACTATGCGATCCGGGCATTCATGGGTGCGCTCTACGATCGCGGGCAGGCGCGCGCCTCCTCCGCGCGCCGGCTGGCGGCGATCCGTTCATTCGGCCGCTATCTGCGCCGCGAGCAGCAGATCGACCGCGAGCCGGCAAGACAGGTCGCCACGCCGAAACTGGATCGGAAGATGCCGGCCTGTCTCGACATGCACGAGGTGGAGGCGCTGCTGGCCGGACCCGACGCAGCGACCCTCCTGGGGCGGCGAGATCGGGCCATTCTCGAATTGTTCTACGCCTCCGGCCTGCGTCTGAGCGAGCTCGTCCGGTTGGATCTCGAGGACATCAACCTGAGCAGCCGGCTCGTCCGCGTGCTCGGCAAGGGGGACAAGGAGCGTATTCTGCCATTCAATCGCAGCACGGCCGCCGCGGTGCGGGAGTATCTCGGCGATCGCGACACGCTCATGCGGCGGTCAGCCGTCCAGGGCGCCGCCGGGCGCGCGGGACGCCGCCGGGGGGGCGAGGCGCTGTTCCTCAACTACAAGGGCGGCCGTCTCTCGGCACGGAGCGTCGACCGTCTGGTTCGGCGCTACGTATCGGCGACGAGCGCACGGCTGGGCATCAGCCCGCACGCCCTGCGGCACTCGTTCGCGACGCACCTGCTCGAGCAGGGCGCCGACTTGCGAACGATTCAGGAGTTACTCGGGCATGCCCGCGTGAGCACCACCCAGCGGTACACGCACGTCAGCGCCGCACAGTTGATGTCGCTGTACCGCCAGACCCATCCCCGCGCCTAGGAGCCGGCGCCAGTTCTCAGGACTGGGCTTCGGCGTCGCCGGCGACCTGCTGCAACGCCTCCCATTGGCCCATCAGATCGCCGACCTCCCACATCAGGCTCTGATGGCGGTCGACGACCGGTTTGGCGGCATCACGGTCGTCGTAGAACCCCGGCGCCGCCATCGTCGCTTCCACGTCCTTGATTTCGCGCTCTCCGTTGGCGATCCGGCGCTCGATCTCCTCAATCCGCTTGAGTCTCGCCGTCCGCTCGCGCCCGCGGCGTCGTTCGGCTTGCCCCTGCCGGCGGCGCGCGTCCCGTGCAGCCCGCCCGGACGATGGCGGCGCGGCGCCTGCGGCGGACGCGGCGTCGTTCGGCTTGCCCCTGCCGGCCGCACGCGTCCCGGTCCCGGTCGGAGCCCGGCCGCGCGCGGTCCTGCTCCACTGGAACTCTTCGTACGTTCCTGGATACCGCTGGGCCGCGCCATGTCCCACCTCGACGATCGACGTCGCGAGCTGTTCGACGAAATAGCGATCGTGCGACACGAAGACGAGGGTGCCCCCGAAGTCCTTGAGCGCGTCGAGCAGCACGTTGGTGGAGTCGATATCGAGATGGTTGGTCGGCTCGTCGAGCAGCAGCGTGTTCGATGGCCGTAGCAGCATCCTGGCGACCGCCAGTCTGGTGCGTTCGCCGCCGGAGAGGACGCCGGCCGGCTTGTGAACGTCGTCGCCGGAAAACAGGAACCCGCCGAGGATGTTCCGGATGGCCGGCACCATGTCGGCCGGCGAACTGGCGCCGAGCGTGTCATACACGGTCAAGCGCGGGTCGAGGCGCGTCGGTTCGTCCTGCGCGAAGTACTGGGCCACCAATTGGTGGCCCTCGATGCGAGTTCCGTCATCCGGCGCCTCCTCGCCGGACAACATCCGCATCAGCGTGGACTTCCCGGCGCCGTTGGGACCGACGATGGCGATCCGATCGCCGCGTTCGACATGCAGGTCGATACCGTCGAGCACAACGGTAGACCCATACGCCTTGCGGACCACTCGGAGTTCCAGCGCGGTCCGGCCGCTTCGGCGGCACGCGGGGAACGAGAAGTGCACGCGTTTACGGGCGACCGGCACCTCGATCGGCGTGATCTTGGCCAGCATCTTGACCCGGCTCTGGACCTGGGCCGCCTTCGTCGCCTGATACCGGAACCGGTCGATGAACTGCTGGATCCGCGCGATCTCCTCATCCTGCCGTTTCTTCTGCTCGCGCAGGGCGGCGATACGTACTTCTCGCGCGACCAGATACTCGGAGTAGGTTCCGGCGTAGGGGGTCAGGGTCCGGAGTCCCACCTCGGCGATCCGGGTGACCACCCGGTCCATGAAATAGCGGTCGTGCGATACGAGGATCAGCGCGTGAGGGTAGTCGGCGAGGAAACCCTCGAGCCAGTTGCGTGCGTCCAGGTCGAGATGGTTCGTGGGCTCGTCGAGCAACAAGAGGTGAGGCTCACGCAGAATCAAGGTGGCCAGCGCGATGCGCATCTGCCAGCCGCCGGAGAAACTGTCGGTTGGTCTCTCGAATTCCGCTGTGGAGAACCCCAGCCCGTTGAGCACGCCGGCGATCTTGAGGTCGATCGTGTAGCCGCCCTGGTCGCGGAAACGATGCTGGAGGTCGCTGTAGTGCTCCAGAATCGCTTCATGGTCCTCGCACGACCGGCGCTCGCCGGCGAGCTGGTCCTCGAGTTCGTGCATCGTGCGCTTGATGTCCAGCAGTTCCTGGAACGCCGTGCTGACCTCTTCGAGCAGCGACCGGCCGGAGTGACTCAGTCCGTCCTGCGGCAGGTAGCCGACGGTCAGGCCGCTGCGGCGGCTGACCGTTCCCGCATCCGGCTCGTCGAGGCCGGCCAGCATGCGGAGCAGCGTCGTCTTGCCGGCGCCGTTGGGACCGCACAGTCCGACGCGGTCACCAGTTGAGATCTGCCAGGTGACCTTCTCGAACAGCAGTCGGGCGCCAAACCCTTTGGTCAGCGAAGAAAGCTGGAGCATGTCCGGGCAACCGCGGTGGAACCGGGCCAGTCGAGCGCCCACGCGGCGAGACGGCCTGCCGGGCGCGGCGCCATGCCCCGCGCGACGCCGGGTTTCACCACAACCAGTCAGCGTACCATGCCTGACTGGGCGCAGCCTGAAATTTAGAGTAGACCATTCCGCGCGTTCCGGCGTCTAAGCTACGTGAGGCACAACCGTACTCAAGATGCAGCGGACTGACGAAGAACTCGTGGCGCTGGCCACCGCCGGCGATGCCGACGGCTTCAATCAGCTCGTACGACGCTGGGAGCGGCCGATCTTCGCGCTGGCCTATCGGATGCTCGGCCGTGAGGATGACGCCCGGGACGTGTGCCAGGAGACGTTCCTGCGTGCGTTTCAGGGGATCAAGGGCTTCAAGGGCCAAGCCAAGTTCTCGTCATGGCTCTATCGCATCGCCTTGAACCTTTGCCGGGACTGGATGCGCCGCGAGCGACGGTCCGCGGTGATGGTGACGCTGCCGGTTGACAGCGAGCCGGCGCACTTCGCCGACACGCTGGAAACGGCCGAGGATCGTACGGTCCGTCGCGATCTGGGACGAATCATTGCAGAGGCGATGGCAGCGTTGTCGGAGGAACAGCGCACCACCGTGGTGTTGAAGGAATTCCATGGCCTCACGTTCCAGGAGATTGCGGATCTCCAGGGGTGTCCGCTGAGCACGGTCAAGACCAGGCTCTACCAGGGGCTGAACGTGCTCCGGCGGCAACTGCAGCGGCGCGGCGTGCAGGGCTCCGCATCCATCAGCAGCATGCGGCCGACCGCGTGGACGGCCAGAAGCAGCCGAAAAGTGGTGAATCTAGATCGATGACCAAGAATAACTGTGTCGGCCAGGACGTGTTGATCGACTACCTGTATGGAGAGGCAGATGCGGGCGTACGCCAGCGTGTCGAGGCGCATCTGCAAGAATGCCGCACCTGCGCAGACGAGAGCCGGGAGTTGTCGCAGGTGCGTCGCACGCTCGAAGACTGGACGGTGCCGGCCGCCGAGCCTGGCGTGCGGGTGCCCGCCACGGCGGTCGTCACGGCGGCGACGGTCTCGAACCGGTGGCTCTGGCGCCGGGTGCCGGCGTGGGGGCTGGCCGCGGCGGCGGTCCTGGTTCTGGCGGCGGGCGTCTTCCTCATGAAGCCGGAAGTGCAGATCGGACAGGGCGGAATGGTCGTCCGGTTCGGCTGGACGGATGCCGCGACGGAGACGGGGTCGCCGGGGTCCGAGGTGCAGGCCGGGGAGGCCGCCGCGGGCAACGACACGCGCCGCGCGAGCCCGGTCCGGCGGGGGACGCCGGTTGCCTCTGGTCAAACGCCGCAAGGGAGGCCGCCGTTGGCGCCGTTGGGGGACGAGGCGGAGCGCGCGGGAATCGAGCCGTTCGCCAACGGTCGCAGTGGCGCCGCCGGCGACTGGCGACAGAGTGTGCAAGAGATGATTCGAGACAGCGAGCTGCGGCAGGAGCGCGCGCTCGTGGAAAGATTGCGGCAGATCGAGCGGCAGATGGCCGACCGGCGGCAGGCCGATCTGGACGAGATGGAACGGACCTTCACCGATATCGGTGGCGCGGAAGCGGAGCTGGTCCGGCAACAGTTGCTCGACTTCATGCGACGGATATCGTCGCGCTGACACGTGAACCTGCCGGGACGCCGCCGGCGCCCGGCCGCCCGCGTAGTGACACGACCCTGCGCTACAATCTGTCCATGACTTCCAGATGTCGTTTCGGAGTCCTGCTCGGTGTGCTTGCGGCAGCCGGGTGCTCGCCCTCCCTGGATGTGCCGGCGTCCCTGGCGGTCACGACAGTGTCCAGCGGCTGGTTCGATGCCGGTCTCGACAGCCTGGGGCGCAACAAACTCGTGCCGTCCGTTTCGTTGCAGCTCGCGAACGCGACGGACGACACCATTTCCTACCTGCAACTCAACGCGGTGTTCCGCCGTGCAGGCGAGGATGAGGAATGGGGTAACGCGTTCATCCGCGTGGCCGGGACCGACGGGATCCGGGCCGGGGCATCGACCACCGTGTTGCGGCTCGACTCGGAACGTGGCTACACTGGTGAGCAGACGTGGCCGGAGATGCTGGCGCATCGTGACTTCGTCGACGTCAAGATGGATCTGTTCGTCAAACATCGCGGTGACCAGTGGGAGTTGCTGGATTCGGTCGATGTCGACCGCCGGTTGCTGACCCGGTAGGTGCCTTCCACCGCCAAATCTGTTCCATCCTCAACTCGAGCTCGACTCGATCGCCGGCTCGGTCCGTTCGATGGCGCGGCCATCATCGTGTCGAACGTCATCGGCGGCGGAATCTTCTTCCTGCCGGCGATCGTTGCGCAATCGGTCCCGCATCCGTGGGCGATGATTGCCGTCTGGGCGGCCGGCGGCGCCCTCGCGTTCGCCGGCGCGATGGCCTACGCCGAACTGTCGGCCCTGCGCCCACGCGCCGGTGGCGAATATGTCTATCTGCGCGAGGCGTTCGGTCCGCTGGCGGCGTTCCTTACCGGCTGGACCTCGTTCATTGCCGGATTCAGCGGCGCCATCGCGGTCAGCGCGGTCGGATTGGCGACGTATCTTGGCCGGTTCGTGCCGATTGCCGGTGATCGGACCGCGCTGCTGACGATACCGCTGGGGCCGCTCGCCTTCGTGGTGTCTCCCCAGGCCTGCGTTGCCGTGTCGGTGATCGCCGCATTGTCCGTGGTCCACATCCTCGGACTCGGACCAGGCCGTACGGTCCAGAACCTGCTCGCTACGTTGAAGGTCGCGCTGCTGGTAGCGTTCGTGGTGCTCGGCTTCAGTGTCGGCAACGGTTCGTCTGCGCATTTCGCCGGGGGCGGACCGGTTGCGCCCACCCTCTGGGTGCTCGCGCTGGTTCCGGTGATGTTCAGCTACTCGGGTTGGAACGCGGCCACCTACGTCGCCGAAGAGATCCGGGACCCCGGGCGCAACGTGCCGCTCGCGCTCGGGCTCGGCACGAGTGCGGTCGTCCTGATCTACCTGCTGCTCAACCTGCTGTATGTCTACGCCCTGCCGATCTCGGAGTTCGCGACGGTGGACGCGCGGGTCGTCGATGCGGCGGCCGAGCGACTCTTCGGGCCGCAGCTGGCGGGGCCCTTTGCCGCCGCCTCGGTGATCATGATCGCCGCGAGCATCAGCGCCATGGTGTTCGCCGGGCCGCGAGTCTACTATGCGATGGCACGGGATGGACAGTTTCCCGCCCTCGCGGCGCGGGTCGATCCACGATTTCGCACGCCGGTCGGCGCCATTGTGGCCCAGAGCGTGTGGGCCAGTCTGCTGGTGTTCTCCGGCCGCTTCGATCAGCTCGCCGAGTACACCGGGTTCGCCGTCATTCTCTTTGCCGGTGTCGCGGTCGCCTCGTTGTTCACGCTGCGGCGCCGATGTCCGGACGATGCACGTCCGTATCGCGCCTGGGGGTATCCGGCGGCCCCGTTCGTTTTCGTGGTCGCCAGCGCCCTTATCGTCCTGAACGCGCTCTGGCGCAGTCCGGTCACGTCAGGCGCGGGCGTTCTGGTCATTGCCGCCGGTGTGCCCCTGTATCTGTGGATGCGCCGGCACAGGAGCGCGCATTGACACCGTTTTCAGCCATTGGATAGGCTCGGCCGATGATGAGAAGCACGACAGTGTTGTCGGTGCGCCACAAGGGCCTCGTGGTCATGGCCGGGGATGGGCAGGTCACGTTCGGCGATACCGTGGTGAAGCAGGGCGCCCGGAAGATCCGGCGTTTGTACAACGACCAGATCCTGGCAGGTTTCGCCGGCTCGGCGGCTGACTCGTTCGCGTTGTTTTCCCGCTTCGAATCGAAGCTCGAACAGTATCGCGGCAACCTGGAGCGGTCTGCCGTGGAACTGGCCAAGGACTGGCGCACCGACCGTTTCCTGCGCCGGTTGGAGGCCATGCTTGTCGTGCTCGATCGCGACTCGACGTTTCTTCTGTCCGGTAACGGCGATCTCATCGAGCCCGACGACGGCGTCATCGCGATCGGCTCCGGCGGCGCCTATGCGATGGCCGCCGCCAAGGCGTTGGCGCGCCATACCGAACTCGACGCCACGAAAATTGCCCGGCACGCGATGGACATCGCAGCGTCCATTTGCATTTATACGAACGCCAATGTCACGATCGAATCGTTGTAGTCGGGCCGCGTTCGCGCGGCGACGGCTCAGTTGACCGCACTGCTCCCCCGCGACTCGCGATGCCCATATATCTTCCGGAGTCGACCGACGCCAGCAGAGTGGCGCCAGTCGGCGAATCGGCCGAGCCGTCCGTCGAAGCGTTGACGCCGCGGCAGATTGTCGCCGAACTGGACAAGTACGTGATCGCCCAGGCGCAGGCGAAGCGCGCGGTCGCGATCGCGCTCCGCAACCGGATGCGGCGGCAGCAGTTGCCGCCCGACCTGGCCGAGGAGGTCGCGCCGAAGAACATCCTGATGATCGGGCCCACCGGGGTCGGCAAGACCGAAATCGCCCGCAGGCTGGCCCGTCTGGCCCAGTCGCCGTTCATCAAGGTCGAAGCGTCGAAATTCACGGAGGTCGGATACGTGGGTCGCGACGTCGAGTCGATGGTTCGCGATCTGGTTGAAATCGCGGTCGAGATGCTGCGCGAAGAGCGGCTCACCAGGGTCCGGGTGAAGGCCCGGGCGAATGCCGAGGAGCGGTTGCTGGACCTGTTGCTGCCGCCGTTGCCGCCTTCGGTCAAGGACAACGACCCCGGGCCGGCCCATGAGCATCATCAGCGCACCCGGGCGCGGCTGCGAGCGCAGTTGGCCGAAGGACGCCTTGACGAGCGGGAGGTGGAAGTCGAGGTGGCGCAGAAGGGGTTCCCCTCGTTCGAAGTCATTTCCGGGTCGTCGATCGAAGAAATCGACATCAACGTCAAGGACATGCTGCCCGGTCTCTTTCAGGGGAGGTCGCGCAAGCGTGTGGTCAAGGTGCCGGAGGCGCTCAACCACCTGGTGCTCGAAGAAGAGCAGAAGCTGGTCGACACGGACAGCGTGCGGAAGGCGGCCGTGGACCGCGTGGAACAGGCCGGCATCATTTTCGTCGACGAGATCGACAAGGTCTGCGGGCGCGAGGGGGGACAGGGACCAGACGTCAGCCGCGAAGGTGTGCAGCGGGACATCCTGCCCATCGTTGAAGGTACCACCGTCAACACCAAGCACGGAATGGTTCGGACGGACCATATCCTGTTCATCGCGGCGGGTGCGTTCCACGTGGCCAAGCCGGCTGATCTCATCCCCGAACTGCAGGGCCGTTTCCCGATCCGGGTGGAGCTGGATGCGTTGGAAACAGGAGACTTCGTGCGGATTCTGACCGAGCCGCAAGGGTCGTTGGTGAAGCAGTACACCGCGCTGCTCGCGACCGAGGGCGTCGAGTTGTCCTTCGAACCTGAGGCGATCGCCCGCGTGGCGGCGTTTGCGACCCAGGTCAACGATCGTTCCGAGAACATCGGCGCTCGACGTCTGCATACGATCATGGAGAGGCTGCTGGACGACATCTCGTTCGACGCACCGGAACTCGGCGAGAAGGTGATCGTGATCGACGAGGCCTACGTCGACGGGATGCTGGCGGACGTCGTCCACAACGAAGACCTCTCACGCTACATCCTGTGACCCTGTCCGGGCGCCACCTGGCGTTGTTCACCGGTCTGGCGCTCGCGGCGCAGTTGTCCGGCTGCGGCGCGAAGGGACCGCCGAGGGCGCCGCTCGTGCGCGTGCCGGAGCCGGTGTCGGCGCTGGTCGTGCAGCGGATGGGAGACGAAATCTTCATCGGATTCACGTTGCCGGCCGAGAATCTGGACGGCGACCGCCCCGCCGATCTCGAACGCGTCGAGGTCTACGCCATGACCATCCAGCCCCACGTGCCCGCAGATCGGCGGTTGGAGCTCGACGAGTTCCAGGACGCGGCGACGCTGGTGGCGACCGTGGAGGTCGCCGCCCCGCAATCGGGGCCGTCCGCAGCCGTGACGGGGACGGACGACCGGGTGGCCGATCCGCTTCCGGCGCAAGGATCGCCTGTGGTGTTCTCGGAAACGTTGACGGCCGACCTGCTGACGCCGGTGGATCCGTGGGCGGAAGAGCGCCGACGGCGGCTGGAGGAGGAGGCAGAGGAGGAGGAGCCGACCGCCATGGTGCCCGCCCCGCTGATGACGCCGCCGCAACCGGGGCCGTTGCAGCGGCGATACGCCGTGGTCGGGGTCTCGAGCTCCGGGAGGGAGTCGGAACCGCCTGAGCGGGTCGCCGTGTCGCTCGCCCCGGCGCCCTTCGCGCCATCGCCGCCGACGGTCACCTACGGGGAAGACACGGTCGACGTTGCGTGGGCGTTGCCGGTCGGGGTCCGCTTGACCGTGCAGGAGCGCGCCACGACCGAGCCCGACGATGCCGACGATTCCGCTGATTCGAACGGGTCGTCGTCGGCGTCCACGGACACCGGGACGGCGGTGGCGCCGGCGACACCCGTGACACCCCAGACGCCTGGGCCGGCCGCGGAGCCCCAGACACCGACGCCGCCCCAGACGCCTGGACAGCCCGTGACACCCCAATCGCCTGTGGCGCCCCCGACATCAGGCGCCCCCGTGACGCCGGATGCGCCCGCTCTGCCGCCTCCGGTGCTGGCGTCCACTTCCATCGTCGAGTGGCCGCCCGCCTCCCGCTATGAGCTGTACGAGGTTGCCGAGCCCGAGGATGACCGCCTCGTGATGCCGCGACCGCTCGCCGAAACGCCGCTGACTGCCGCTGCGTACACCGACCCGCGCGTCGAGTTCGGGGTGGAGCGCTGCTACGCCGTGCTGACCCTGGACGTCATCTCGCGGTACGATCTCCGCAGCGCGCTGTCACCGTCGACCTGTGTGATGTTCGTCGACACCTTTCCCCCCGAGGCGCCGGCCGGTTTGACCGCGGTCGGGAGCGAGGGCGCCGTCAGTCTGCTCTGGCGGCCGACCGAGGACGAAGACGTGCAAGGCTACCTGGTCTTGCGCGGCGTTCCGCCAGGTGAGACACTGCACCCGCTTACCGCCGAGCCGGTACCCGGGAACTCGTTCCGTGACAGCACCGCCGTGCCCGGCGTGCGGTATGTCTATGCCGTGCAGGCAGTTGATAATGCAGAGCCGCCCAACGTCAGCCCCGTCTCTGTCCGGGTGGACGCAACCGCGAGGTAGTCGTCGCGTGGGCGCCGGATCGCCGTGTCCCGGACACCGGCAACGATGATCACACGTATGGACCCCATCTATAGAATCGAACACGACGGGCATCCCGCCTACGCGTCGCGGCGCGGTGAGGAGTGGTATCTGTTGGACGGCGATCCCTTCGGATCGCAGCGCGCCGGGACTCGCCTCGACGGCGCGCCCCTGCTGCTGGCCCCGGTCGTGCCGTCGAAAATCGTGGCCGTCGGTCTGAACTACAAGGACCACGCGGCTGAGATGCACAAAGCCCTTCCGGACGAACCTCTCATCTTTCTGAAGCCCTCAACCGCGGTCATCGGTCCGGAGACACCCATCGTGATCCCGGCAGGGGCCGGCCGGGTCGACTACGAGGCCGAGGTGGGTGTCGTCATCGGGCGAATCGCACGCCATGTGCCGGCCGCTCGAGCCGACGAGTACGTCCTCGGCCTGACCTGTGTCAATGACGTGACCGACCGCGATCTCCAGCGACGGGATGTGCAGTACACGCGGGCCAAGGGGTTCGATACGTTCGCGCCGGTCGGGCCGTGCATCGCAGCGGGCGACATCGACCGGCCCATTGCGGTCGAGTCGCGAGTCAATGGCGAGGTTCGTCAGCGATCCACGACCGGCGAGTTGATCTTCACGATCCGGCAGATTATCGAGTTCGTGACGGCGGTAATGACCTTGCTGCCAGGCGACGTCATCTCGACAGGAACACCGCCGGGAGTGGGACCGTTGACAGCGGGCGACCGGGTGGTGGTGGCGATCGAGGGGGTTGGCGAGCTGGCGAACGACGTCGTCGCGGCCCAGGGCCAGGAGTAGAAAGATGAAGCTGTTCGTAGACTCGGCGAACCTGGAGCAGATCAAGGCGTTCACGCCGCTTGGCATCATCGACGGCGTGACAACGAATCCGTCGCTGCTGGCCAAGGTAGGGGGGGATCCGCGGGCGGTCCTGCAACGAATCTGTGAGCTCGTGCAGGGACCGGTCAGCGCCGAAGTGGTCGCCACCGACTGCGCCGGCATGGTGCGCGAGGGCCGGGAGTTGGCGGCGATCGATCCGCACATCGTCGTGAAGGTGCCGTTCGGCAAGCCGGGCGTCCAGGCTTGCCACACGCTGGTGAACGAAGGGGCCAGGGTCAACGTGACCTTGATCTTCTCCCCGTCCCAGGCACTGCTGGCCGCCAAGGTCGGCGCCACCTTCATCAGTCCGTTCGTCGGCCGCCTCGATGACATCGGCACCTCGGGCATGGACCTCATCCGGCCGATTGTCGAGATCTTCGACAACTTCGACTTCCCGACCGAAGTGCTGGTCGCCAGCATTCGCGGACCGATGCACTTCATCGAGTCCGCCCGTCTGGGCGCAGACATCTGCACCTGCCCGCCCGCGGCGATCGACGCACTGTTCAACCACCCGCTCACGGACATCGGCCTCGAGAAGTTTCTGGCCGACTGGGCGAACGCACGGCAGCAATCGGTGGTCTGACCGCCCGGGTGCCCGCGGCCGCCGCATTCCGCCGGCGGCGACACGAGACTATGGACAAGCAGACACGGCTCGAAGAGTACGAGCGGCGCGCACAGCTCGGCGGCGGGGAAGCGCGTCTGGCGCGGCAGCACGCGGCCGGCAAGCTCACCGCGCGCGAGCGGGTCGATCTGTTCTTCGATCCGGGGACGTTCCAGGAGGTCGACAAGCTCGTCACCCACCGCTGCCGCGATTTCGGGATGGCCGATCAGGTCGTGCCGGGCGATGGCGTCGTGTGCGGGAGGGGCCGGGTCGAGGGGCGGCTCGTGTACGCGTTCGCCCAGGACTTCACCGTGTTCGGCGGTTCGCTGTCGGAAACCAACGCCGCCAAGATCGTCAAGATCATGGATCTGGCGATGGCCTCGGGGGCACCGGTCGTCGGGCTCAACGACTCGGGCGGCGCACGGATACAGGAGGGCGTGCTCTCGCTCGGCGGTTACGCCGACATCTTTCTGCGCAACACGCTCGCCTCCGGCGTCGTACCGCAGATCTCCGCCATCATGGGCCCCTGCGCCGGCGGCGCCGTCTATTCGCCGGCCATCACCGACTTTACGGTGATGGTGGACAAGACGAGCTACATGTTCATCACCGGGCCGGACGTCATCAAGACCGTCACCCACGAAGATGTCAGCAAGGAGGAACTCGGCGGGGCCATGACCCACAACGCGAAGAGCGGGGTCGCCCACTTCGTCGTGCCGGACGACCAGGAATGCATGGCGTTGATCAGAACGCTGCTCGGCTATCTTCCCGGCAACAACCTGGATGATGCGCCGCGAGGCGCCGGCGCCGACCCGATCGACCGCGAGGCGCCGGCCCTGAACGCCATCGTACCGGACAACGCCAACCAACCCTACGACATGCGTGATGTGATCCGCGCCGTCGTCGACGGGGGTGACTGGCTCGAAGTGCAGGAGCACTACGCGCGCAACATCCTCATCGGGTTCGCGCGTCTCGGGGGGCAGTCGATCGGCATAGTGGCCAACCAGCCGGCCCATCTGGCAGGCGCCCTCGACATCGACGCCTCGGTCAAGGGCGCGCGGTTCGTGCGCTTCTGCGACGCGTTCAACATCCCGCTGGTGACCTTGGAGGATGTTCCCGGCTTCCTGCCGGGGACCCGGCAGGAGTTCGGGGGCATCATCCGGCACGGCGCCAAGCTGTTGTTCGCCTTTGCGGAAGCGACGGTGCCGAAAGTGACCGTCATTACCCGCAAAGCCTACGGCGGGGCGTACTGTGTGATGGCCAGCAAGCATATCCGGACCGACGTCAACTTCGCGTGGCCCACCGCGGAGATCGCCGTCATGGGGCCGGAGGGCGCGGTGAACATCCTCTACCGGCGGGAGCTCGAGGCGGCGGATGATCCGGACGCACTGCGGTCCGAGAAGATCGCCGAGTTCAAGGAGACGCTGGCGAACCCCTTCGTCGCGGCAGGACGCGGCTTCATCGACGAAGTGATTCAGCCGGCCGTGACCCGTTCCAAACTGATTGCCGCGCTGCGCAGCCTGGACGGCAAGCGAGACAGGAACCCACCGAAGAAGCACGGAAACATTCCGCTTTGAGACCGCTGACCCCCGCGGCGCGGAACAGGTCCCCGTTCGCGTTCAAGTGATAGCATGGTACGCGGATTGCGCCGCCCTGAGACTCGGCGTCCTGTCCGGGATGTCGGCGAGCTGGCGGCGTCCGAATGCCAGTGAAGATCCTCGTCGCCAATCGAGGCGAAATCGCCGTCCGCATCATTCGGGCCTGCCACGAAATGGGTGTGCCGTCGGTGGCCGTCTATTCGGGGTGCGACCGGACCGCGCTGCATGTCCGGTTGGCGGACGAGGCAGTCGCCATCGGACCGGGCCCGGCCGCCGACAGCTATCTCGACATCGACCGTCTGCTCTCCGCCGCGCGCGATACGGGCGCGACCGCCGTGCATCCCGGCTATGGGTTCCTGGCCGAGAACGCCGGGTTCGCGACCGCCTGCCGCGATGCAGGGTTGACCTTCATCGGTCCCGATCCAGCCGTCATCGAAACGATGGGAGGGAAGACGGCGGCCCGCCAGGCGGCGATCGACGCCGGGGTGCCGGTGGCGCCGGGCACCGCAGCGCTTCCAGATACGGCGTCGGATGAGGACCTCCGGGTGCGCGCCGCCGAGATCGGGTTTCCGTTGTTCATCAAGGCGGTGGCCGGTGGAGGCGGACGCGGCATGCGTCGAGTGACCGACCACGCGGGTGTCGTGGCCGGTGTCGTCGCCGCGCGGTCCGAAGCGAGCGCCGCGTTCGGCGAGCCGGCCGTCTATTTCGAGCGGCTGGTGGAAGCGGCCCGGCATGTCGAGGTGCAGGTGCTGGGTGACCGGTATGGCACGGTAATCCCCTTCGTCGAGCGCGAATGCTCTATCCAGCGGCGGCACCAGAAGGTGATCGAAGAGTCGCCGTCGGTCGCGGTCACGTCCGCGATCCGGGAGGCGCTGGCCGACGCGGCCGTGGCGCTGGCGTCCGCCGTCGGCTACACGAGCGCCGGCACCGTGGAGTTCCTGCTCGATACGGACGGGCGCTTCTACTTCCTCGAGATGAACACCCGCCTGCAGGTCGAGCACCCGGTCACCGAACTGGTCACCGGGTTCGATCTGGTGCAGTGGCAGATAAGGATTGCCCGCGGCGAGCCGCTCACGGTGGACTGGGACCGCGCCCTGACGCCGGTCGGCCACGCCATCGAATGCCGCGTCTACGCCGAAGATCCGGATGCCGGTTTCATACCGGCGCCGGGCAGGATCACCGCGCTCCGCGCGCCATCCGGACCTGGAATACGGGACGATAGCGGTGTCGAAGCCGGATTCGAGGTGCCGATCTTCTACGACTCGATGATCTCCAAGGTCAGTGCCTGGGCGCCGGAGCGGGCCGGGGCGATCGCGCGCATGCAACGCGCGTTGCGCGAGTATCAGATCGGGGGCATCACGACCGCCATTCCGGCGTTGCTCTGGGTGCTGGGTCACGACGCGTTCGCCCGCGGAGACTTCGACACCGGTTTCCTCGACCGTGCGCTCGAGGCGCGCGCCGGAGAGTCGTTCTCGCGGCTGTCGGCTGAGCAGACCACACTGGCGGTGCTGGCGGCGGCAGTAGGTTCGTATGTGTCGTCGGCCCCGACGGGCGGTGACGACGTGGATGGCGGCGGGTCGACACCCTGGCGTCAGGCCGCGCGCCTCGGCGGATTGCGCTCCTGATGGCGATGGGCGCTCGTCGCGGCCCCCTGCGGTTGCACATCGAGGTGGGCGGGGAGGCGCGGCAGGTGACGGTCGAGCCGGTCGCCGGTGATACCTCGCGCGTCGCCGTGAGTTGGGACGGCACGCGCCACGTCGTCGATGTCGCGGCAGGTTCCGGCGCGCTGTCGATGATTCTGGCGGGTCCGCCGCGCGCGAGTCACGAGGTGACCTGCCATGAGACGGCGCCGGGCGAACTGGCGCTGGGGATTGATGGTCTGCGGGTGACGGCCTTGGTCAACGACGGCCGCCGTTCCCGTACGGTCGCCGCCGAGGGCGCCGCGGGAGAACATGCCGTGCTCGCGCCGATGCCGGGCCGCGTGGTGCGGGTGCTCGTGGCGGAGGGTGACACCGTGCGCCGCGGCCAGGGCGTCGCGGTCGTCGAGGCGATGAAGATGGAGAATGAGCTGCCGGCGCCGGTGGACGGGGTCGTCAGCGGCGTACGGGCGGCGGCGGACGATTCGGTGGAGGCCGGCGCGGTGCTGGTCGTCGTGAACGCCGACATTGCTGATGATGGACACTGATTCCGGACACACCTCACCAGGGAGCGAGACCCCGGAGACGGACGCGTTGCCGCCCCGGCCCGCGGCGAAGTCTGCGGGTGCCGCCGCCCGACGCGTGGCTGGTGTGCGCGCGCGAGTCCGGCGTTGGACCGGCGGGTGGCTGGGACGCGTCGTGCGCTGGGGCGCCGCTGCCCTGGCGGTGCTGCTGGCGGTCATGATCGTGTTGACGGTCACGAGAGATCTGGGACCGCTGTTCCGGAGTCAGGCTGAGGAGGCCGCGTCGAACTACCTGGATCGCGAGGTGACCATCGGGCGCATCGGGATGTATGTGCTGCCAGGTCGGTTCCTGGTCGAGGACGTCGTGATCGCGGGCCTCAATCCGGGCGATCGGCCGTTCCTGGTCGCCGACGAAGTCATTCTGTCGGTCACCTGGCGGACGCTGTTCCAGCGCGAGTTCCTGGTCGACTCGGTGTTGATGACCGACTGGCGGATGTTGGTCGAGTCGTTTCCGGATGGCCGTCAGAGTTTTCCCAACTTCGTGCCGCAGTCTGACGCGGACGAAGCCGCTGCGCCGGCGCCAGCCGAGGAGGATTCCGGTCGCCGTTTCGTCACCACAGTGCAGTATCTGCACGCCTCCAACGGCGTATTCCACTACGACGACCATGGCTCGAACTGGAGCGTCGACGCGCCCAACCTCGATTTCACCATCACCAAGGATCACGACTATCAGGGTCACGCGGCGTTCTCCGGGGGCACCATCAAGATCGGCGATTTCGAGCCGATGTGGGCCGAGATGGAGACCAATTTCCAGCTCGACGGCCCTGACGTCCGTCTGACGACCATCAATCTCGAAACCGACGGCGCCAGCACCGTGCTCGAAGGTACCGCCGCGCTTTCCGACTTCCCCTCGATGGCCTACACCCTCGAGTCGGACATCGACCTGGAGCGGATGCGTGAAATCTTCTTCGCCGCCGACGACTTCACCACGGCAGGCGCCGCCCATTTCAGCGGCACGTTCGAACTGTTCTCCGGCGGTCACGATCTCCGTGGAGCGTTCACGAGCCCCGAGCTCGGGCTCCACGCGGCCGACATTCCGTGGCGCTTCCCGGAACTGGCCGGAGAGTTGTTGTGGCAGCGTGACCGGTTCGAGGTGTGGGACGTCGTCTCGGCGCCGTATGGCGGTCACGTCGACCTCGACTTCACCATGGCGCCGCTCGGCGCGAAGGAGCCGGGCTGGGCCACATTCGACGTCCGGTACGACGACGTCGAGCTCGAACAGTTGATCCAACTGCTGGGGGTGCAGGGTATCAGGCCGATCGCGCGGGCGTCCGGCCGAAACCTGCTGCGCTGGCCGCTCGGCGAGTTCTCACGGTATCGGGACGAGGGCCGGGTCGGGCTGCAGCCGTTCGACGGCGTCACGCTGGCCGGACCGGACCTCGCACCGGGCGCCGCGGCGGCGGTCGAGGCGCGGGCGGGTCGACCGGCCGACCTGACCACCCGCGAGTTCGCGGTCGGGGGTGCGGTCGAGTACACGGTGAACGACGGCCGGGTCGAGATCGCCTCGGGTCACGTCGCCACGCCCTCGACCTACGCGGCGTTCGACGGAGAGACCGGGGCGGGCGCAGACACGCGCATACCTTTTCGGGTCGTCAGCACCGACTGGCAGGAGAGCGACCGTCTGATGGCGGCGGTGATGACCGCCGTGGGATCGCCCACGGGGGCCTTTGAAATAGACGGCGCAGGCACCTTCGACGGCGTCATGCTCGGTCGCCTGTCTGCGCCGCGA
Organism: Vicinamibacterales bacterium; assembly: GCA_965220695.1. Lineage (GTDB taxonomy): Bacteria > Acidobacteriota > Vicinamibacteria > Vicinamibacterales > UBA8438 > UBA9620. Next base: position 5,686,994 of record OZ244838.1, read on the forward strand.
ATCGAGGCGACGTTCAACGGCGAGGCGCTGCGGGCCTGGAATGTCCACTGGGGCCGCGGCCGCGGCGAGATCGTTGTGGACAACGGCTATATCGACATCGCGAACGGGATGTTCGAGCACGACGGCGCGACGTTCGGCGTCGACGGACTGTTCTCGACGAGTCTGTCCCGGACGGACGGCGGCGAAGAGATGAACGCGGTGTTCACGATGTCGGGGTTCCCGTCGTCGAACATGCGGGCGGCGTTCGATCTCGATTACACCGTGGACGGGTTCGCGACCGGAGAGATGCACCTCTACGGGGCGTATCGCCGGGTGTTCGGCTTCGGCAGTCTCGCGCTCGACCAGCCGTTGGCGTACGGCCTGTCGTTCGACTCCGCCACGGCGGGGCTGCGTTTCGAGGGCAACGGGGTCCGGCTCGATGGATTCGAGATGCGCCGGGGAGAGGGCGTGATCACCGGCGCCGCGTTCATCGACTGGGACGGCACGTACTCGTTCAACTGGGATGCCAGGAACATCGATGTGGGGACGATCGAGCTTATCCCCGATCTTCCCGAACCGCTGTCCGGCGCCGCCGAATTGAACCTATCCGGCGTCGGAGCATTCGAGAATCCCAGCTACGAGGTGCGCTGTACGGTCGTGGACCTTTACGTCGGCGACCAGGAGATCGGTCAGGTCACCGGTGTGCTTGATGTGCGGGACGAGGTGCTGACGCTCGACCTGGAGGGCGCGTCGTCGACGTTCGCGGTCTCGGCGGACGGTCAAGTGGCGCTCAACGAACGGAACGACGGGACGGTGCGGGTCGTGGTGACGAACATGTCGCTCGCACCGTATGTCCGGATGTTCGTGCCGGGCCTGTCGCCCTACGCGAGTGCGCTCGTCAGCGGGGCGGCGAGGGTCTCGGGGCAATTGCGGGATTGGGACCGCCTGAAGATGGAGGCGACCGTCCAGCAGGCGAACCTCAGCCTGCTCGACTACGACGTGTGGAACGACGGACCGATGGAGTTGACGCTCGACCAGCGTGTGATTGGCATCGACCGCATGCTGCTGGCTGGCGACGGGACGGCGCTCGACGTCTCCGGTACCGTGGACCTGGCGAGCGACGCGCTCGGCGTTACCCTTGCCGGCGACGCCAACCTCGACATCCTTGACCTGTTCTTCGATGACCTGCGGGGTTCCGGCACGGCGGCGGTTCAGGCCCGCGTGGAAGGGCCCATCGCGGAACCTGTGTTGATCGGGCAGGCTACCCTGTTCAACGGTCGCATCCGTCACCTTGCGCTGCCCCACGCAATCGACGCGCTCAATGGCCGGATCGCGTTCGAGCCGGGTGCGATGAGATTCGATGATGTCGGGGCGTTGATGGCGGGTGGATCGGTGACGATCGGCGGCCGTGTCGGATTGGACCGCTTCCGGCCGGACGAGCTGGGTGTGACCCTGAGCGGCCGGGATATGCAGTGGCGGTACCGGGAGGGGTTCCGTTCGCTCATCGACACAGACGTGGTGCTGCGCGGCACCGCCCGGGCGCCGGTGCTGTCCGGCACAATCGACGTGCGAGACGCCGTGCTGCCGGACGGGTTCGAGATGGGGACCGGGTTGTTCGGCTCGGCGGAGGAGACCGTCGACGCCGCGCTGGTCGAGACGGAATCCGCCGGGTTGCCGCTGGCCCTGGACGTCAGGATCGTCGCGCCGTCAAGTCTGCGGATGACGAGCAACGCCATGCGGGTCGTGGCGAGCGCCGATCTCACGTTGCAGGGCACCCTGGACCGGCCGTTGCTGTTCGGGCTGGCCGAGATCGACAGCGGCGAAACGTTCTTCGAGGGGAACAGGTATCGCCTGAACTACGGCACCATCGGTTTCGCGAATCCGACTCGGATCGAGCCGTACATCAACATCGAGGTCGAGACCGACGTGCGAGTGCCGGGACAGACGTACCGCGTGACGGTGCGCGCCACCGGTACGCTCGATCCATCCGATCCACTGGTGCTGACGTTCACGTCGGATCCGCCGTTGCCTGAAGTCGACGTGCTCGGGATGTTGATGGGGGATGTTCGCGATCCTCGAAGCGCCGACCTGCGTGCGGCCCGTGCCCCTGAGCTGGCGCAGCAGCAGCGAATGCAGGCGGGCCTCGCCCGGCTATTCACCAGGCAGCTGTCCTCGCCAGTCGGACGGGTCGTAGAAGAGTCGTTCGGCGTGGACACGTTCCAGATCACCCCGTCCCTCGGCGATCCCTCGTCCCAGCAATCCGCGCAGTTTGAACCGACGGCGCGGCTGCTGATCGGCCAGCAGCTTTCGGGGCGCGCACATCTGACGCTGTCGCGGGCGGTCACTGGCGCCAATCGCGGCCTGCTCGTGGTGCTCGAGTATGACCAGAGCGACCGCATGTCCTGGATTCTGTCGCAAAACGAAGATCGCACCTACGCGCTCGACTTTCGAGTGAGGCACGCCTTTTGAATCACGTTGCGTCTCGGCTGGCTGTCGCAGCGGTCCTGCTGAGCACGCCGCCGCCGGCGCCCGGTGCCGAGATCGAGGCGTTGATCGGGCAGGCGGTGGTCGCGGTCGAAGTCTTCAATGACGGTCTCGTGACAGACGAGCGGGCGATCTTCGACCTGCTCGAGACGCGCACCGGCCAACCCCTGTCTCTTCGCCAGGTGCGCGAGAGCGTCACCCACCTGTTCACCTGGGGCGCCTTCTCCGATGTGCGGGTCAGCGCGACCGAGGTCGCTCGCGGCGTGACGCTGCGCTACGACCTCGTTCCACTCCGGGGGGCGGCGCAGATCGAGGTTCGCGGAACGCCGGGCCGCCCGCTGGAGGAGTTGCTGGGACCGCTCACCCGGCGGTTTGGACGAGCTATCCGCGCCGACCAGATTCCGGAGTCGGTGGCGGTGCTCGAAGCGCTGTACCGGGAATCTGGCCGATTCGCGGTCCGCATCCGTCCCGAGATGGTCGACGGCCGGCTCCTGTTCGAGATCGACCAGGGGCCCCCGGCGCTGATCGGTCAGATCGAGTTGCGCGGGGTATCGGAGGAGGATCGGCCCGGCATGCTGGCCAGGTTGGGCGTCGCGACGGGGGCTACCTACGATCCGGCGCGCGTCGTGACCCGCCTCGAGGAATACGAGGCGGACATCCGGGAAGAGCGTTATTACGAAGCCAGCTTTCGGCACGACGTGTCACCCGCTCCCGACGGCAGCACGGTCGACCTGGTGTTCGACATCCGGCTCGGTTCGCCGGTCGAGGTCGTCTTCGAAGGCGATATCGTGCCCGACGCGAGGCTCGATGACCTCGTGCCCGTGGCGCGCGAGGGATCGATCGACGAGGACCTGCTCGAAGACTCCAGTCTCCGGCTCGAGACCCACCTGCGAGGTCTCGGGTACCGGGATGCCCGGGTCACGCATCGCCGGTTGGCGGCAGAGGGGATGCTCACAATCGTGTTCACGGTAGACCGCGGTCCCCGGTATCGCGTCGAAGACGTGGTGTTCACGGGTCAGACGACGGTGCCTGGTGTCGAGCTGGTCACGTTGTTCGGCGTCGCACCGGGGGCGCCCCTGGTGATGTCGGCGCTCGACGAGGGTGAGGCTGGTGTGCGAGCCGAGTACGCCGGCCGCGGGTATCGAGCGGTCCAGGTCACGCCGGTGCTTGCGGTGGGTGACGTGCCGGTCCTCGCCAATCTCCCGCAGGTCGTGCCGGTCGAGATCACGGTCGAGGTTGTCGAGGGGCCGCGCACGACGATCGGTCTCGTAGCGTTCGACGGCAACACCGCCTTTTCCGGTGAGGCGTTGGCCGCCCTGCTCGAGACGAAGATTGGCGATGCCTATTTCACGCCCCGTCTCGACGCCGATCGCGATCGGCTCCGGTCGCACTATCTCAATGAAGGCTACGAGACCGTGCAGGTCGTGGCCCAGCGGCGATTCGACGAGGACGGCGCCACCGCGCAGGTGACCTTTCAGGTGGACGAGGGTGTGCAGGTGGTCGTCGACCACATTCTGGTCGTCGGCACGAATCAAATCGCGCCCGCCACGGTCCGGTCCGAGACGACGTTGCGCCCCGGCGCACCGCTCGGGTTGGACGAGATCGCCGAAACCCGCCGGCGGTTGACGGCGATGGGTTTGTTTCGGCGGATCGAAATCCGGGGGTTCAGCCATGGCGGGCGACAACGACGGGATGTCGTGATCTTCGTCGAAGAGGCGCCGGCGACCACTGTCGGCTACGGGGGCGGGCTCGAGCTCGGGCAGCGTCTGCGGGCGACCGCGGCCGGGGTGGCCACCGAACAGTTCGAGCTGGCGCCGCGGGGGTTCCTCGAGATCGGCCGGCGCAACCTGTGGGGCAAGAACCGATCTCTGAACCTGTTCACCCGTGTGAGCGTGCGACGCAAGGACGACGCGCAGGCGGAGACGCTGCGGTCCAGACTGGGGTTCAATGAATACCGCGTCTTGTTGAACTATCGCGAGCCGCGAGCATTCGGTCGCGCGGGCGATCTGTTGGTGTCCGGGTTCGTCGAACAGGCGATCCGTCCAAGTTTCGACCTGTTCAGCCGCGGGGTGAACGCCGAGCTGCGACGAACCATCGGGTTTACGATGACGGGCAGCGCGGGGTACACCTACGGTCGGAACCGTGTCAGCAATCAGCAGTTCGAACCTGAGGAAGGACCGCTGGTTGACCGGCTCTTTCCAGAGGTGACGCTCTCGACGTTCTCGAGCGGTGTCTTGCGTGACACACGGAACGACGCGCTCGAGCCGACGTCCGGCGGGTTGCTGGGCGTCGACGGCGAGGTCGCCCTGCGCGCCATCGGGTCGGAGGTCGGGTTCGCGAAGACAACGCTTCAGGGGTACTTCTACCGTCAGTTGCCCGGTGAGCTGGTCTTTGCAGGGGGTGCGCGTCTCGGGGTGGCCCGCGGGTTCAGTGTGCCCTTGTCGTCCCTGGAGAGCGGGCAGGCTGGCGCGGGCGGGGTTCGGGCGACCACCGAGTCCGCCGCCGCGTCCGCGGTGGAACTTATGGGTCTGCCGGCCAGCGAGCGGTTCTTCGCAGGCGGCGACACGACCGTGCGTGGCTTTGCGCTCGACCAGCTCGGAGACGATTCGACGATCGACGCGAACGGGTTTCCAACCGGCGGCAACGCCATGGTCGTGATGAACGCCGAGCTGCGGGTTCCGGTCACCGGGGCGATCCAGGCGGTCGGGTTTCTGGATGCCGGTAACGTGTTCGACCGCGTCGGCCATCTCAGCCTGGGGCGTATTCGCGGCGCAGCCGGTTTCGGTGTGCGGTACCGGTCGCCGGTCGGGCCGCTGCGGTTCGACGCCGGTTTCAAGCTGGACCGCCAGGAATTCGCCGGCGAGCGGGAAAGTCTCTTCGCCCTGCATTTCAGTATCGGGCAGGCGTTCTAGCGGGGCTCCGCCCAAACCACTTTCCCCGGTGGCTCCGCCCCGCTAGCTCACGTCTATTGGAGCCCCGCTACGCGGGGGCTGGCCTCGGTGTTGGGCGATGCGAGTCCAGCGGGGCTGCACCGAATACCACTCTTCCCGGTCGGCTCCGCCCCGCTAGATCACGTTTCTTGGAGCCCCGCTACGCGGGGGGCTGGCCTCGGTGTTCGGAGACGCGAGGCCAGCGGGGCTGCGCCGAACAGCACTCTTCCCGGTCGGCTCCGCCTCGCTAGATCACGTTTCTTGGAGCCCCGCTACGCGGGGGCTGGCCTCGGTATCAATATGCTGCAGGCGATGCGAGGAGGCCAGCAGGACTGCGCCGCTATCCTGTTCGACCCGGTTGGATGCGCGGTGTACAGTGGGATCGATGCGGTGGGTCAGTCGACTCGTGTTCGTCTGTGTGGTGGCGTCGGCAACCGTCTCGGGGCGTCAGGTCCCGGCCGAGGTGCACCTGCTCGACCAGGTGCTCGCCGTCGCGGCGAATCAGGTCATCATGTTGTCGGATGTACGGGCCTTCATCGAGCTCAAGCTCATCGAGCCGCCCGTGGCGGTCGACCCGGCGCCCGAGGTGCTTACCGCCGTGATCGAGCGCCAACTGGTGCTGAACGAGGTTGCCGGCTGGTTCGTGGAGGAACCCTCGGCCGAGGATATCGATGGCCGGTTGGCGGCGGTGGCCATGCGTCTCGGCGGTTCGGACGTTCTGGCGTCGGTGTTGCCCTCGGTCGGCTTCACGATCGACGACCTGCGGCAGGTGTTGCGTGACGATATTCGGGTTGAGCGCTATCTGGCGCGGCGGTTTCAGGGAGCGCGGCAACCGACCGAGGATGAACTGGTCGCGTACTTCGAGCAGCATGCCGGCGAGTTTCAGATTGACGGCAGGCCGGCGCCGTTCGATGAGGTGCGTGACGAGGTCCGCCGCCGCGTGATCCGGTCCCTGCGGCAGGAGCCCATCGACGCGTGGATTGCGTCGCTGGTCCAGCGCGCCGACATCGTGCGGGTGCAGTGACCGCGACCTCGACCCGCTCCCGGTCACGTGGCGGTCTTCAACCGCCGTTCACCGAAAAGGCGATCAGGACTTCGGTCAGATTGAAGCCGGCGTGACAGACGACCGGACCGATGACGGAGCCGCGCCGCAGATAGCAGATGCCCCACATGGCCCCCAGCAGGCCGGTCACGATCGCCGCGTCCCACCCCTGCACGAGATGGCCCAGACCGAAGACGACGCTGAAGACGACCAGACCGACCACGACGCCGCCGAGGTGGCGTTCGAATCGTCGCAGGATGAACGCGCGTTGCACTTCCTCCCGCACTCCTCCGGCCAGCACCGCGACCAGGGCGAACGCGACGGCTGCTCCGGGCGATACGATCAGCGCTTCCAGCGGGTTCTCCGGTACGTTGTGCAGTCCCGGCGCGACCTGCTGCATGATGACGAAGGCGACGCTCGCCAGCAGCAGGGCAGCCGGAACCAGAAGGAGGCCGAGGACCGCCTCGCGGGCGGCGGGCCGCGTGCCGACCAGCATGGAGAGCGGGTTCTCGCCATGGGCTCGCAGCAGCCACCAGATCAGGGCCAGCACGAGCGCCGCGTCGGCCATCGAGAGGATCACGATATACGAAAGTGACAGGCGGCCGTCACTGCCCGCGGGAGAAATGCCCAGCAACGCCAGGATGACGATGAGCGTCAGTTGGGTCGGGAATCCGGAGCAGAGGATGATCTCGAGCAGCGCCGCGACACGCTCGCGCAGCGTCGGTCGGCGTTGAGCGGCGTCCTCGATCGCGCCCGGATCGATCGCTGGATCCAGAGCGACCTGTTCCGCCGCCTCGTCGATTTCCACGCGCGGACTGTATCACACGCGAAAACCGCTGTTTTCCGGACATTTTTCTATATCTTGGGATGGACCTGAAACGATCACACAATATGTTGTGGCGATTTTCTTGACAACCACGACGTCTGGCGGCAGAATTAGCCACTCCAGTCGGACAATTACGTCATGACAATTTCGTGAGGAGTTGCTGCATGTGGAGAGACACTGCCAGTGACACAAGAGCTGTCGACCCGAAGGTGAATCTGGGCGCAGGGACGTCGGCGCCGCCAGGCCTGGATTTCCCGCGGCACTTTTCCCGAGAGGGTATCGATCCGTTCGACGAGTTCGAATGGGAATCCAGGGTCGCTCTCATTGGCAGCGAGCAGGGCGAGGTCGTGTTCGAGCAGCGCGATGTGGAGATTCCGGCGTTCTGGTCGCAGCAGGCGACCAACATCGTCGTCTCGAAATACTTCCGTGGGCCGATGGAGTCGCCGGAGCGCGAGCACAGCGTCAAACAGCTCATTGGCCGGGTGGTCGATACGATCACCGCCTGGGGACGCACGAAAGAGTACTTCGCGAGCGAGGATGATCTGCAGGCGTTCAGCGACGACCTGAAGCACCTGCTGGTCTATCAGAAGGCGGCGTTCAACAGCCCGGTCTGGTTCAATTGCGGGTTCGAGAAGGCGCCGCAATGTTCGGCGTGTTTCATCAACTCGGTGCAGGACACGATGGAGTCGATCCTGACGCTGGCCAGGACCGAGGGGATGCTCTTCAAGTTCGGGTCCGGCACTGGCACCAATCTCTCGTCGATCCGGTCGTCCCGCGAGTTGCTCGGCGGCGGCGGCACCGCGTCGGGGCCGGTGTCGTTCATGAAGGGCTACGACGCGTTCGCCGGGGTCATCAAGTCTGGCGGCAAGACCCGGCGCGCGGCCAAGATGGTAGTGCTCGACATCGACCATCCGGACGTCGTCGACTTCATCAATTGCAAGGTCGATGAAGAACGCAAGGCGTGGGCGCTGATCGATGCCGGCTATGACGGGTCGTTCACCGGCACCGCCTATTCGTCGGTGTTCTTCCAGAACTCGAACAACAGCGTGCGCGTGTCGGATGAATTCATGCGGGCCGTGCTCGACGATGCCGAGTGGCAGACGCGGGCCGTCACCGATGGGCGTGTGATGGACACCCACCAGGCGCGCGAGCTCATGCGGCTCATCGCCGCGGGTACGCATGTGTGCGGCGATCCCGGCATGCAGTTCGACACGACCATCAACGACTGGCATACCTGTCCTGAAACTGCCCGCATTCGCGCATCGAACCCCTGTTCCGAATACATGTTTCTGGATGATTCCGCCTGCAATCTCGCGTCGCTCAACCTGATGAAGTTCGTGAATGACAAGTCCGCGGGCGAGTTCGACGCCGAGGCGTTCGCGGCCGCAGTGCGCACGCTCATCACCGCGCAGGAGATCATCGTCGACAACGCGAGTTACCCGACCGAGGCGATTGCGCGCAACAGCCATGCGTATCGCCCGCTCGGACTGGGGTACGCCAACCTGGGCGCGTTGCTGATGTCTCGCGGGATTCCCTACGACAGCGAGGAAGGACGCGACTGGGCCGGTTCCTTGACCGCGTTGATGACCGGCGAGGCGTATGCCCAGTCGGCGCGCATCGCGCGTGACCAGGGCGGGCCGTTCACCGGCTTCGCCGCCAACCGCGAGCCCTTCCTGCGGGTCATGCGGAAGCACCGAAATGCACTGAAAGGCATCAACGCCGGACATGTGCCCGACGCCATCTTCACCGGCGCGACGCAATCCTGGAACGATGCGATCGAATTGGGCGAGGCGTTCGGCTACCGGAACGCGCAGGCGACCGTGCTGGCGCCGACAGGCACCATCGGTTTCATGATGGACTGCGATACGACCGGTGTCGAGCCGGACATTGCGCTGGTCAAATACAAGAAGCTGGTCGGCGGCGGGCTCATGAAGATCGTGAACAACACGGTGCCGATGGCGTTGCAGCGGCTCGGATACCCGCGCGAGCAGGTGGAGGCGATCGTCGCCTACATCGATGAGCACGAGACCATCGAGGGAGCGCCGCATCTCGACCCGAAGCATCTGGCGGTATTCGATTGCGCCTTCAAGCCGGCGCAGGGGTCCCGCTCGATTCACTACATGGGACACATCAAGATGATCGGTGCGACCCAGCCGTTCATCTCGGGAGCCATCTCCAAGACCATCAACGTGCCGACCGAGGCCACGACCGAGGACATCGAGCAGGCGTATATCGACGCGTGGCGTCTCGGTACCAAGGCGGTGTCCATTTACCGGGACGGCAGTAAACGAACCCAGCCGCTCAACACCTCACGGGAATCGCCGCGGGCGGCCACGGAAGGCGAACCGGCGACACCGCCACCGGCCCGCCGCCGGCTGCCGGATGAACGGCACGCCATTACGCACAAGTTCGACATCGCGGGACACGAGGGCTACATCACGGTCGGGTTGTTCGTGGACGGTTCGCCCGGCGAAATCTTCCTCGTGATGGCGAAAGAAGGCTCTACCATTTCCGGTTTCGCCGACGCTTTTGCGCAGGCAGTGTCCTACGCGTTGCAGTACGGAGTGCCGCTGCAGGTACTGGTCGACAAATTCAGCCACGTCCGCTTCGAGCCGTCCGGCATGACGAAGAACCAGGACGTGCGTGTCGCGAAGTCGATCGTCGACTACATCTTCCGCTGGATGGCTACCAAGTTTCTCTCGCCTGAGGCGCAGTACCATGCCGGGGTCAACGGTGTGGTGGGTGAGACGAATGGGGAACAACTCGAACTCGACGCGTTGCACCGCGCACCGCTGTCAGCCGAGTCTGCCCACGAAGGGTTGGCGCATCGTGGCGCGCCGTACGCCATCCAGAACGATCAGGACGCGCCGCCCTGTTCGACCTGTGGCGCCATCATGATTCGGAACGGCAGTTGCTACAAATGCGTCAACTGCGGGGCCACCAGCGGCTGCGCGTAGTGTCCGCCGCGTTCATGTCCTGCGCCTGCCCGAAGTAGGCCAGCGCGACCAGCAGGGCGCCGAAGAGCGCGCGAGCGATCTGGGGCTCGGGGGCGACCTGTCCGTACAGGTGTCCGGCGTTGTGCAACGACAACGACTGCAGTCCGAACAACGCGGCCAGCGTCAGCGCCAGACTGCCCGGCACTCGCACCCGCACGAGCAGGCCGGCCAGAATGAGCATCGCGCCGAAGGCGATCGCACCGAGATTGGCGAACCACTGCAACTGCGACGCGCCGAAGAGATCAACGACGCCGGCGCCCAGCGTGTACAGGCCATAGCAGGTCATTCCAAGTGTGGCGGCAGTGAGCATGCTGCTGGTGTTGTATCATGCGGGCCTCGTGCCGGTGCCCCCGATGTTTCACGCGCCGCCGGCGGTACCCGGCCGGCGGCGGTCCTGCCGCTGGTTCGCCGCGGTGCTGGTCCTGCCGGCCGCCCTCTGGGTGCTCACCCTCGATTCAGTCGGCGCCCAGGTGCGAGCGGACCGATTGCTGGATGAGATTCTCGACCAGTATGTGCGGGACGGGTTCGTCTACTACGCCGCGCTGAAGCAGGAACGTCGCGCGATCGATCAAGTCGTGGCGGCGCTGGCCGAGCATCCGCAGGCGTTCGAGGCCTGGTCCGAGACGCGCCGCCTGGCCTACTGGATCAACGGATACAACGCGCTCGTGCTGCGAACCGTCATCGACCACTACCCGATACGCGGCGCATCGGCAGACTATCCGTCGAACAGCGTCATGCAGATTCCGGGCATGTTCACCGGGCGTGAACATCAGATCGCGGGACTGCGGTTGACGCTGGAGGCGATCGAGGAGGAGCAGATCGCGCGTTTCGGCGACCCCCGCGCGCATCTGGCGCTGGGACGCGGCGCGGTCGGGAGTCCCAGGCTGCGCAGCGAGGCGTATCGCGACGACCGGCTCGAGGAACAGTTGCAGGCGGTGGTCGCCGACTTCGCCACCACGCCGCGTCATGTCACGGTGGATCGGGCCGGCGACCAGTTGCTGGTCAGCGCGGTGGTGGGCTGGCGGCTCGAACGTTTCGCGGTGCTGGCGGGCGCCGGCGACGGTTCGGGCCGCAGTGCGGTTGAACGCGCGATCGTCGCGCTCATCGCGCCTGCGCTGTTTCCCGGCGAGCGGGCGCTCCTGGCCGGGAACACCTTTCAGTTGCGCTACCAGGACTTCGACTGGCGTCTCAACGACCTGACCGGCGGGCTGCCGTTCTAGCCATCCCGTAACTTCCGGCAAGGTGAGAGCGCCCGACGGTTGCAGAGAGGGAGCAGATACAGCGTATGGACTTGCGTCTGGCGAACAAGGCCGCGGTGGTCACCGGTTCGAGCCGAGGGTTGGGGCTGGCGAGTGCGCGCGCGCTGGTCGCCGAGGGCGCGCGGGTGTGCCTTTGCGCACGGGGCGCCGAGCGGCTCGCCGCGGCGGTGAGCGAGTTGCGGCAGGCCGCCGGGGCGCACGACGCAGTCGTCGGTGTCGAGGCGGACCTCGGCACCGCCGACGGTGTGGCGGAGGTCATCAACGGGGCGGTCGACGCGTTCGGCGGTCTGGATATCCTGGTCAACAACGTGGGGACGGCGGGCGGCGCCGGCGTGGTCGAGACGACCGATGCCGAATGGCAGGCCGCCCTCGACCGCACCTTGTATCCCGCGATTCGCGCGTCACGGCTCGCCGTGCCGCACCTGCGGCGCCGCGGCGGGGGCGCCATCATCATGATCGCGTCGATCTGGGGCCGGGAGTCCGGTGGCCGCATGACCTACAACGCCGTCAAGGCGTCCGAGATCAGCCTCGCCAAATCGCTCGCGCAACAGCTCGCGCGGGACAACATCCGGGTCAACAGCGTCGCACCCGGATCGATTTCGTTCCCGGGCGGCTCCTGGGCGAAGCGTCAGGCCGCAGACCCTGAAGGCATGGCGGCGTTCGTGGATCGCGAGCTCCCGTTCGGCCGCTTCGGCCGCGCCGAGGAGGTCGGCGACGTGGTGGCGTTCCTCGCCTCGGCGCGCGCGAGCTGGATCAGCGGCGCCTGCGTGACCGTCGACGGCTGCCAGTCGCGGTCATTGTTCTAGGCCGCGCGCGGTCCAACGGGCGGTCGCCACGGTGGCTGCACGGCGGTTACACCAGGACGACAATATTTCTCGCGGCGGGACCCCTGTCGTTCGAGCTCAGCGTGAACTCGACGCCGTCGCCGATGGAGAGGTCGTTGAAGTCCGCGTTCTGAATCTCGCTCCGATGGAAGAAGATATTCGCGCCGCCCGTCTCAGGCGAGATGAACCCATAGCCGTCCTTGAGATTCTGAATTCGGCCGCGCGCGGTCGTACCGTTCTCCACGTCGATCGAACCTGTCTCCTGCGCCTCCAGGGGCGCCGCGGTGGACGCCGCGGCGGCGCCCACCGCGTTCCCGCCCTGCAGCGGGGAGCTGAGTGGCTCCTTTGCAGGGACGAAGAGATTGTTGACGACCGGGTCATGGCGGCGCGTCTTGTCGTCGATCACCGTGTGCATCAGAATGGGGTAGGTCACCTCGTCCAGCAACTGAATTGACGTGACCGTTTTCTTGGTATTGCCGTCCGCGTCGACGAACGAGTAGTCCCACCCGAGCAGCATGACCCGGGTTCCGAGAGTGTTCAGCTTGCGGACCAGGGGAATGAAGTCTCCATCGCACGCAATGAGCACGCTGACATCGAACCGCTTGTAGATCGCCAGTTCGAATGCCTCGAGCGCGAACCAGACATCGATGCCCTTTTCGCCGATGACCCGCCCGTCGCGCTCGCCGACGGGAAGATAGTGGGTCACGATGCCGGCTCGCATGAGCACATCGTCCCATTGCCGCTCGGCCAGCAGTATCTGACGGTTCCTGGCCTCGGCGGCCGACAACCTGCCACGGAAATAGTGGGAATCGACAATCTGGCAATAGCGTTTGTCGACGCCTTCCGCGCTGGCCACTGCATCCCGGATGAATTCGTGCAGGCCGCTGATGGACAGACGGGACTGGCGCTGATGTTCATAGCAATAGTAGTTGCTGACATGAGAAAAGAAGCCGCCGTCGTAGAAGACGCCGATGCGTGTAAGTCTCGATTCGGAATCGTTCATTGCTAAACCTCTGGTCGTATATCCTCCCGTGTGGCGATTCACCTGAATTGTCCAGCGCGCTCCGGATACCCAATTGCGCGTCTCCGACCATTATGGCCGGGATCGGAATCTGTCCGTCGCCGCGGGGCCGGGTCGGCAGCGGCGAACGCTCTGCGTCGGGCGCCAGGCGGGATGCCGCCACCGGCGGGCGGGCTGATGCTATGCTCTCTGTGACGCGATTCCTTTCCAACGAACCAGCCGATGAGCACCTTCGTCGCAATTGATTTCGAGACCGCCACGTCACTGCCGGACAGCGCCTGCGCGGTCGGTCTCGCGGTCTGTCGCGACGGTCGCATTGCGCACTCGGAGTCGTTCCTGATCCGTCCGCCGGCCCCCGATTTTTCCTTTACCCACATCCATGGACTGGGCTGGGAGGATGTTCGGGATGCGCCCACCTTCGGTGAGCGGTGGCCGGAGTTGCGCCCGTGGATCGAGGACGCGGAATTCATGGCCGCACACAACGCGTCGTTCGACAGCGGCGTGCTGCGCGCCTGTTGCGGGAGATACCGTATAGAGCCGCCGGCCACACCGTTCACCTGCACCGTCGAACTGGCTCGCGCGCAATGGAGAATCTACCCGACGAAGCTGCCGCATGTCTGTCGGAGGCTTCGCATTCCGCTGCGTCACCACGACGCGGCATCCGATGCGGAGGCGTGCGCGCGCATCGTGCTGGCCGCCGAGGCCGAGGGATGGCGGCGCTAGCCAACTGGCAGCCCGTGGTCAGACGCGGCGTCGCACCGAGGATGGCGGTGCGACGCGCTGGCAAGGCGGGACGAAGGGAAATACGGCAGGCGTCTAAGCAGATTGGCGGGATGCCGCGCCGGTCGAATGCAGCGGGGCTTTCACCACGGGCTGCTAGCGTTGCTTCTGCAGCCGCTCTTTGAGGCCGGCCACCGTCTGGGCGCCGTATTTCTTGGTGAACCGCTCGACGCGCCCCTCGGTATCAATCAGCTTCTGCTTGCCGGTGAAGAACGGATGGCAACTGGAGCAGATTTCGAGCCGCAGCTCTTTTCTGGTCGATCGTGTCTTCCAGGTTGCGCCGCAGGCGCAGCGAGCCACGACGTCGTGATATTCCGGATGAATGCCTTCCCTCACTGTCTGCTCCTCATCATGTCGCGAAACGTCCCATTGTAGCAGACGCCGGCAGCGGATCTCAGAGCCCCGCCAGTTTCAGCAGCGCCTGCCAGAAGGCTGGCAGTCCCTCCCCGCTCCTGGCCGAGATCGGGACGACGGCCTGGTCGAGCGCCGCCTCATGTTGCCTGAGGGTGCGGACACGCAGCGAGGCTTTCACCTGGTCCATCTTGGTCGCGGCGACGAGCCGAGGCAGGTCCAGTTCGCTCAGCCAGGCCAGCGCGTCGCGGTCATTCGCCAATCCCGGGTGGCGGCCGTCCAGCAGCAGCACGGCGCCGGCGGGGCCGCTTCGGCCGCGGTGGTCGGTCGACTCGTTCCGGTCTGTGAAATACCGGCGGGTGATCTGGTCGAACACCTCGGCTGCAGCGGTTCGTCCGCGCGCGTAGCCATAGCCCGGCAAGTCGATCAAGAGCAACTCGCCGCGGTGGCGAGCCAGCTCCACCCGATAGACGTTGAGCAGTCGGGTGGTGCCGGGCGCTCCACCCGCCCGGGCAATCTTCCGCCGCGCCAGCGCGTTGATGAGCGTGGACTTCCCGACGTTCGAGCGACCGACCAGGGCGATCTGCGGCAGGTGCGCCACTGGCAGCGGGCTGCCGGGCCCCACACTCGTCACGAACTCGGCCGTCTGGATCTTCACTGGCGTGCCGGCGTTCCCGAGAGGGGCTGGACGGTCCGGGCATGCCCGGCGCCCGAAGCCCGCGACCGCCGGACATTGCTGCGCGGCGTTGTTCCGGCTGACGAACAGGGCAACCACAAGGGTTGCCCCTACAGACGAACCGGGCGACCACAAGGGTTGCCCCTACAGACGAACCGGGCAACCACAAGGGTTGCCCCTACAGGTCTTGCGCAGCGGGCGCATCGCCGATCTCGGTGCAACGCGGGGTTTCACGACGGGCTGCTAGTGCGTCAGCCGGTCGTCCGTGCTCGTGGTCTCGGTTGCAGCCGCATTCTGAGTGGCGATCAGACCGGCCAGCGGTCCGGCGAGGGCGATCGCCAGCACCTCGTCCATCGACTCGACCAGATGCAGACTCAGCACGTCGAGCACCGCCTTGGGGATGTCCGCCAGATCCTTCTCGTTGTCTTTCGGCAGAATGATCGTCGTGACCCCGGCTCGATGCGCCGCGAGCACCTTTTCCTTGACCCCGCCGATCGGCAGCACCTTGCCGCGAAGTGTGATTTCCCCGGTCATCGCGACGTCCCGGCGGGTCGGCACCTTGGACAGATTCGACACGAGCGCCGTGGCCAGAGTGATGCCGGCCGAGGGTCCATCCTTGGGGATGGCGCCTTCCGGCACATGGACGTGCACGTCGGTGCGGCGATGGAAATCCTTGGGCAACCCGTAATCGCTCGTCTTTGATCTGACGAAACTCATCGCGGCCTGGGCTGATTCCTGCATCACGTCGCCCAGCTTGCCGGTCAGCGTCAGCCGCCCCTTGCCGGGCATCAACGTCGACTCGGTCAGCAGCAACTCGCCGCCGGCCTCGGTCCACGCCAGCCCGGTTGCAATACCGACCTCGTTCTTTTCTTCCGCCATCTGCGGGCGGAAGCGCGGCACCCCGAGATATTCGGTGATCTTCTCGGCTGCGATCTCTTCGAAGAACTTCTTGCCGTCGAGCACCACCTTGCGCGCCACCTTCCGGCACACCGAGTTGATCTCCCGTTCGAGATTGCGGACACCCGCCTCGCGGGTATAGCGCCGGGTGATCGCTTCGAACGCCTCGTCCTTGAACCGGATCTGCTTGTCGGTCAGGCCGGTCGCCTTCACCGCCTTCGGCGCCAGGAAGGCTCTGGCGATTTCAATCTTCTCGAGCTCGGTATACCCGGCGAGTTGCAGCACTTCCATGCGATCGCGAAGAGCCTGGGGCACCGTGTGCAGCACGTTGGCCGTGCAGATGAACATGACGTTCGACAGGTCGAATTCGACGTCCAGATAGTGATCGAGGAATGTGTGGTTCTGTTCCGGGTCGAGAACCTCGAGCAGCGCCGCCGACGGGTCGCCGCGGAAGTCCATCGACATCTTGTCGACCTCGTCGAGCAGAAACACCGGGTTCGTCGTGCCGGCCTTCTTCATCATCTGGATGATCTGGCCGGGGAACGCGCCGATGTAGGTACGGCGGTGCCCGCGAATCTCAGCCTCGTCCCGTACGCCGCCGACCGACAGTCGGACGAACTTCCGGTTCGTGGCGCGGGCGACCGACTTGGCCAGCGACGTCTTGCCGACTCCCGGAGGACCGGTCAGGGTGAGGATGGTGCCCTTCGGCTTCCGCACGAGCGTGCGGACCGCCAGGAACTCGAGAATCCGATCCTTGATCTTCACCAGGCCGTAATGGTCCTCATTCAGCACCGTCTCGGCCTTCTTGAGGTCGCGACTCTCGCGCGACCGTTTGTGCCAGGGGACGGCAATCAACCAGTCGAGGTAGTTGCGCGAGACCGTCGCCTCGGCCGACATCGGAGGCATGCCTTCGAGACGCTTCAGCTCCTGGCCCGCCTTCTCCTCGACTTCCTTCGGCATCCGCGCCTGCTCGATCTTCTTCCGCAGCTCATCGAGCTCGTTGCCCTTGTCTTCCTTGCGACCCAGCTCTTTCTGAATCGCCTTCATCTTCTCGTTGAGGTAGTACTCCTTCTGCGCCTTCTCCATCTGCTTCTTGACGCGAGACTGGATGCGGCGGTCGACCTGCAACTTGTCCACCTCGACATCGAGCAGGCCGGCAATCCGCACCAGTCGCTCGAGGGGGGAGACGATTTCGAGCAGGTTCTGCTTTTCTTCCACTCCAACGACAAGGTGGGCGGCGATCGTGTCGCCGAGCTTGCTCGCGTCATCGACCCTCACCGCGGCAATCATGGCGTCGTAGTGCAGGTTGTTCGACAGCTTGACGTACTGCTCGAACTGCGACACCACGCGGCCCATCGTGCTCTCGAGGTCGTCGCCGGCTTCGTCCTGCCTGGGCAGCAGTTTCACCACCACGCGGTAGAATCCCTTGTCGGCCTTCCACTCGACCGCGCGCGCCCGGTCGAGCCCCTCGACCAGCACCTTGATGTTGCCGTCCGGCAGCTTCAGGCTCTGCACGATGTTCGCGACACAGCCCATCGTGTAGATGTCCTTCGGTTGCGGGTCGTCGGTCGCGGCGTCACGCTGCGCCGCAAGAAAGATCCGCTTGTCCTTCATCAACGCGTGTTCGAGCGCGCGGGTCGACGACGATCGTCCGATGACGAACGGCATCATCATGTGCGGAAACACGACGACATCGCGCAAGGGCACAATCGGGAGGGTTTCGTAGACTTCCATAGGTCAGATATCTGATATCGGGCGGGGTATGAACGTGCAGTCCAAGGATCGCTAGCCGGCCTTTTCCATGACCGTGATCGGGTCGTCCTTGGTCAGCACCACCTCGCGCGTGATGACGCACTCGCGGATCTTCTTTTGTCCGGGCAACGAATACATGATGTCGAGCATCAGATCCTCGATGATCATACGCAGTCCGCGGGCGCCGATCTTGCGGTCGAGCGCAGAGCTGGCGATCGCATCGAGGGCGTCGTCAGTGAATCGCAGTTTCACGTTCTCGTACTCGAACAGTCGTTCGTACTGGCGGGTGATTGCATTCCGCGGCTTGGTCAGAATCTTGACAAGCGCCGGTTTGTCCAGTTCGTGCAGCGCACCGATGACCGGAAGCCGTCCGACGAACTCAGGGATCAGCCCATAGCGAATCAGGTCTTCAGGCTCGACCAGTTCCAGGGTCGCGCCGAGGTCGCGCTCGCGCGCCGTCTTGATGTCGGCGCCGAAGCCCAGCATCTTGCGCCCCACGCGCCGCTGAATCGTCTCGTCGAGCCCGATGAACGCGCCGCCGCAGATGAACAGCACGTGGCTCGTGTCAATCTGGAAGAACTCCTGGTGCGGGTGTTTGCGGCCACCCTGGGGCGGCACGTTCGCGACGGTGCCTTCAAGTATCTTCAGCAACGCCTGCTGCACGCCTTCACCGGACACGTCCCGTGTGATTGACGGGTTTTCGTCCTTGCGGCAGATCTTGTCGATCTCGTCAATGTAGATGATGCCCTGCTGGCATTTCTCGATGTCGCCGCCGGCGGCCTGCAGCAGCTTGAGGACGATGTTCTCTACATCCTCGCCGACATAGCCCGCCTCGGTCAGGGTCGTGGCGTCGACGATGGTGAACGGCACCGACAGCATCTTCGCCAACGTCTGCGCCATCAGCGTCTTGCCGGTGCCGGTCGGTCCGATCAGCAGGATGTTCGACTTGCTGAGCTCGGTGTCGTTGCGGTTCTTCGACTGTTTCTGGATCTCGCCCCGCTTGTAGTGGTTGTAGACCGCAACCGACAGTTTCTTCTTGGTCTGTTCCTGTCCGATGACGTATTCGTCAAGGAACTTCTTGATTTCCTGCGGGACCGGTAGCGACGATTGTGCGGTCCGGCTGTCGAAACGGTTGTCGTCGGCGATGATGTCGTTGCAGACCTCGACGCACTCGTCGCAGATGAACACGGTGGGACCGGCGATCAGCTTCCGGACGTCGTTCTGATCCTTGTTGCAGAACGAGCAACGGAGAATATCGGCCTCGCCGCTTTTCTTGACCATGGTCCCCGGTTTCAGGCGCGCTGTGTGATGACTTCGTCAATGATACCGTATTCCCGCCCCTGGTCGGCGGTCATGATGTAGTCGCGTTCCGTGTCCTCTTCGATCCGCTTCAGGTTCTGTGCGGTGTGTTCCACCAGGATTTCATTCAGCCTGGCGCGCGTCCTCAGGATCTCCCGGGCATGGATGTCGATGTCGCTCGCCTGTCCCGCCAACCCGCTCATCAGCGGCTGATGGATGACGATCCGCGAGTTCGGCAGGCTGTACCGCTTGCCGGGCGCTCCTGCCGCCAACAGCACGGCGGCCATCGACGCCGCCTGTCCGATACAGACCGTCTGGACATCCGGCTTGATGAACTGCATCGTGTCGTAAATCGCCAACCCGGCGGAAATGGATCCTCCGGGGCTGTTGATGTACAGCACGATGTCGCGGTCCGGATCCTCGGCTTCCAGAAACAGCATCTGCGCGATCACCACGTTCGCGATGCCGTCTTCGATCGGTGTTCCGACGAAGATGATGCTGTCCTTGAGCAGCCGCGAATAGATATCGTACGCCCGCTCGCCACGATTGGTCTGCTCGACCACCATGGGAATCAACTGGTTGCGGACCTCAGACATGAGTCGGATCGCTCACTTGCCGGTAATGGAATCGTGTGTTGGAGGCAGGAACCGGTGATAGGGGAGGACAGCCCCTCACACGGTGACGATTGTAGCACGCGACAGCAGGAACTCGATCGCCTTCTCCCGGCGCAGGCCCTCGGCGATCGCGGCGATCCCGTCGTCCTTGTCCAGTTGCGCCCGGGTCGCCGCCGGAGTCTGACCGAGACGTTCGGCGTAGCGGGCGACCTCCTGATCGACATCCTCGTCGCTTACGGTGATCGTCTCTCGCCTGGCGATTTCGTCGAGCAGCAGCGACCCCCGCACTTCGTCGGTCGCCGGTGCGCGCTGGTCCCGTCCCAGCGCGTCCCAGTCGACGTTGACGGTCCGCGGGTCGACCCGTCGCTGGGCCAGGCGGTTCGCGATCTGGTCGAGGCGCCGCGCGACTTCACGATTCACCAGCGCCTCGGGCACCTCGATCGTGACGCGGGATGCAAGCTGGGTCATCAGATCGCGGCGCGCGCTGTGGTCTGCCTCGGATTCCGCCTCGCGCCGAAGGTCGACGGCGACCCGCTCGCGCAACGCCTCCAGCGTCTCGAAGCCGCCCACCGTCTTCGCGAACGCGTCATCCAGATCCGGCAGCGCGCGCCGGTGGATCGCGCGTACCGTGACAGCGTACGCGACCGCCGGGGCCGCCGGCGCGGTCTGGTCGTGGCCGTCCGCCGGGGACAGCTCGAACTGCTTCGACTGACCGATCGCCACCCCGATGAGCTCGTCGTCGAACGCGGGCGGGTTGGTCGTCGAGCCGAGTTCGACGGTGACTCCGGTACGCTGGTCGTCCGGAGCCGCCGGCGCGTCCTGATCCGGACCGCGCACTTCGCGCCGGGTCATGTCCAGCGTCACGATATCGGCCGCCTCCACGGGCCGGCCGGTGACCGGCTCGAGCTGGCTGGCGCGGCGCCGCAACGCGTCGAGCGCCTTGTCCGTGGCGGCGGCATCCGGCACGATCAGGGTCCTGCGCAGCGTCAGGGCGTCGTAGTCCAGGCCCTCGATCGACGGCAGCACCTCGAACAGGGCGTGAAACGTCAGCGGCTGGCCCTCGTCGACCGAGACATCGCGAACGTCCGGCGTGTCGATCGGCGTCAACTGTTCATTGCGCAACGCTTCGTCGACGGCCGGCGGAACCAGATCGTGCGCCACATCATGCAACAGGTCCTGCTTGAAGCGTTGTCTGATGATGCGCACCGGCGCCTTGCCGGGACGAAACCCGGAGACCTTGGCCCGGCGGCCGTATCGCCGCGCCAGCCGGTCGAGGCTCTCGTCGACCTGCTCGGCAGGAATTTCCACATCCAGACGTTTCCGGGTCTCGCTCAACCCGGTGATCTCCGCTTTCATCGTGCCAGCCGGTCTCCTGGCGGAGGTCATGAGGCGCTGGTGCGAAAGGGGGGATTTGAACCCCCACGGCCTTTCGGCCACCGGATCCTAAATCCGGCGCGTCTGCCAGTTCCGCCACTCTCGCACAGACACACGCGTTGCGCGTCGGGGCGCCCCCTTCGGTGTCAGGCTACCATACCGCGCGGAACCTCACCGCGCGATCCCGTTATGTTACTGTGTGCGCGCCAAACGGGGGCACGAAGGAGACAGGCATGAACAGCGCATCGGTAGCGGTGGTCGACCGCGGGGCGAGCATCGAGTGGTTCCGCGCCACCCGGCGGCGCACGGAGGAGATCTTCTCCCTGCTCACTCCCGAGGCGTACTACGAGCAACCGATTCCGTTGCGCCACCCGGTGGTGTTCTATGAAGGGCACATTCCGGCGTTCAGCGTGAACACCCTGATCAAGCGCGGTCTCGGCCGCCCGGGATTGAACGAGGCGCTCGAGCGCTTGTTCGCGCGGGGTATCGACCCCGAGGATCAGGTCTCGGCAGACGCGACGGCCATCACCGCCTGGCCCACCCGCGAGACGGTGAAGGCCTACGCGGAGCGCGCCGATCGGGCGATTCTCGCGGCGCTCGCGCATGACGAGATCGAGCGTCCGGCGCATCCGGTCCTGCACCGGGGGCAGGCGGTGTTCACGCTGATCGAGCACGAGTTGCTGCACCAGGAAACGCTCGCGTACATGTGGCATCAGTTGCCGCAGTCACGCAAGCGGCGCCCTGCGGATCGCGCGGTTCCGTCCGACGCGGGCGTGCCGCCGGCTGGACGCGTCACGATTCCCGCCGGTCGAGCGACGCTGGGCGCGACGCCGGACGAGATCCCGTTCGGGTGGGACAACGAGTTTCCGCAGGTGTGCGTCGAGGTGCCCCGGTTCGCTATCGACCTGCACGATGTGACCAATCAGCAATATCTGGACTTCGTCGAGGCTGGCGGCTACCGCACGCCGGACGTGTGGGCGCCGGCCGACTGGGCCTGGCGTGCCGCGGCCGGCATCGACCATCCTCCGTTCTGGCACCGCCAGGGCCGCGACTGGTTCTGGCGCGGGATGTTCGAGATGGTGCCGTTGCCCCCGGCGTGGCCGGTTTACGTGTCGCACGCGGAGGCAGCGGCGTACGCGCGCTGGAAGGGACTGCGGCTGCCCACCGAGGCGGAGTACCACCGCGCCGCCTTCGGCGCCCCTGACGGCAAGGACCGGTCGTACCCGTGGGGTCACGAGGCACCGGACGGGACGCGGGGGAATTTCGGGTTTCGGCGCTGGGATCCGGCGCCGGTCGGGTCCTATCCCCTGGGGCGCAGTGCCTGGGGAGTGCACGATTTGATGGGCAACGGCTGGGAATGGACCTCGACGCTCTTCGACGGATTCCCCGGATTCGCCCCGATGGCGTCGTATCCCGAGTACTCGGCCGACTTCTTCGACGGGGGGCACTACGTCGTCAAGGGCGCGTCCCCCGTCACGGCCGACGAGTTGGTGCGGCGCAGTTTCAGGAACTGGTTCCGTCCCCACTACCCGTATGTGTATGCTACGTTCCGCTGCGCGGCCGACGCTCCGTAGCTCGCGGCTGTCTGCTGCGCGTACGCCGCATCCCGAGGCCGACCGACCCATGGAGCCGACCACCGCGACCGCACCGATACGCCGAGACGGCCTCGCCGAAGATGTCAGGCGGGACCTGTCGCGCCCCCGGAAACAGATCCCGCCGCGGTATCTCTATGACGCCCTCGGCTCGCAGTTGTTCGAGGCGATTTGCGAGTTGCCCGAGTACCGCATCACGCGGGCCGAACGCGGGTTGCTGGAAGCGCATGCGCAGGCAATCGGGGCCGGCCTCGGGTCGCCGCTGACGCTGGTCGAGCTCGGCTGCGGCAACGGTGAAAAGCTGGCGGCGCTCATTCCGCCCCTGCTCGCCGCGACGATCGACCTGCGAATCGAGCTGGTCGATCTGTCGTCCACCGCGCTGGCACTCGCCACCCGCACGCTGGCCCGCTTCTCGCCGCTCGCGGTGACCGCCCATCGGGCGACCTACGAGGACGGCCTGCGCCGACTCGCCGACCAGCGGACCGCCCCCGGCGCCGTCATGGTGGCATTTCTCGGCTCGAACATCGGCAATCTCGATCCGCCCTCGGCTCACCGGTTTCTCGCGTCGGTCCGCGCAGCGTTGCGGCCGGGCGACCGGTTCGTGTTGGGGGCCGACCTCGTGAAGCCGGAGGCCGAGCTGGTGGCGGCCTATGACGACGCGCTCGGGGTCACGGCCGCCTTCAACAGGAATCTCCTGGTGCGGTTGAATCGTGAACTCGGGGCCGATTTCGACCTCGATCGGTTTGCCCACCGCGCCGTGTGGAACGCCGCGGCGTCCCGCGTCGAGATGCATCTGGAGTGTCTGCGGGCGCAGACGGTCTCGATACCCGGCGCCGCGGCCGTGGTGCGGTTCGCGGCCGGCGAGTCGATCTGGACCGAAAGCTCGTATAAGTACGAGACGGACGAGATCGCGGCGCTGGGCGCAGGCGCCGGATTCACCCGCCGTGACCAGTGGGTGGACCCTGTCGCGCGATTCGTCGTCGCGGCGTTCGAAGCCGCGGGGGGAGAGGCATGACGGACAACCCGGGGCGCCGCAAGGATCGGGGCGCGCGGTTTCTGGTCGTGGCGGCCAGTCTGGTCGTCGTCATCGCCGGGCTGCGGCAGTCGAGTCAGCTCGTGCTGCCGTTCCTCACCGCCGTCTTTCTCGCGGTCGTGAGTCTTCCGATCATGGTCTGGTTGCAGCGCCGGAAGTTGCCGGCGCCGCTGGCGGTGCTGAGCACCGTGGCGATTGCCGCCGCCGTGGTCAGCGTGCTGGCGATCATCATCGGACGGTCGGTCAACCAGTTTGCGCAGGTGGCGCCGCAGTACGAGAGCCGGCTGCGGGGGCTGGTCAACGATTTGCTGTCCTGGGCGGAGGAGCTGGGCCTGCCCGCGCTCGAAACGTCGTTGTTCGACTATGTGAACGCCGACACGTTGATCAACCTGATGGGCGGCATGCTGGCGGATCTGGCGGGGATCGTGTCGAACGCGTTCCTGGTGCTGCTGGTGGTCATCTTCATCCTGTTCGAGGCGGCCGGGTTCCGCCACAAGCTGCGGGTCGCGTTCGGTGACCGCGAGGGCGGCAGTCTGGCGCGATTCGGCGAGATGACACGCCAGATTCAGAACTACCTGGCGATCAAGACGGTCGTCAGCGTGGCGACCGGACTGCTCGCCGGCGTCTGGGTCTGGGCGCTCGATATCGACTTTCCGCTGCTCTGGGGTCTGATCGCCTTCCTCTTCAACTACATTCCGAATCTGGGATCGATCTTCGCCGCCGTCGGACCGGTGCTGCTGGCAATCGTGCAGTTCGGTCCCGGGCGCGCGATCAGTGTCGCGGCCGGCTACGTGGCGATCAACCTGGTGTTCGGCAACGTGGTCGAGCCGCTGATGCTCGGGCGCCGGCTCGGATTGTCGACCCTGGTGGTGTTGCTCTCCCTGGTCTTCTGGGGCTGGGTGTGGGGCCCGATGGGCATGCTGCTCGCGGTGCCGTTGACGATGATGGTGAAGATTGCCCTCGAGAACACCGAAGATCTGCGCTGGGTGGCGGTGATGCTCGACGCCAACCCGTCCGCCTCGCGTGCGCCGGCCGCCCCCGCTACGCCTGACGTTTCGCCCGCAGGGCCCGCAGCACCGTCCGATGTTCGGCGTGAACCGCCAGCGCCAACGCGTACTCCGGCTGGGTGAACCCCAACTCCTTGGCGATCTGGCCGGTCTGCGACTCCTCGATTGTGCTGATCGCGCCGTCGGCGGCGGCGACCGCGAACAGGCAATCGAGCAGTTCGAGAAGTTGCTCGCGGGTCGCGATCTCACGGAACTCGCGGGTCACGAGGTAGTTTTCCGAGCCGCCCAGCAGTCGCGTCTGGCTGGTGGCGATCTTGACGACCAGGGTCGCCTGGACGTCCGGGAGGTGCCCCAGTTTCTGCACGATTTCCTGCATCTTCTCCGTCTCGTTGACGCAGATCGTCGAGTCGGCATGCGCGACCCGGCTCAGCACGTAGGCGAAGGCGGCAAGAAACTGCGCGCGGCGTGGCTCGAGCGCCGTCAGTTCGCCGACGATCAGCTTGACGGTCTCCGTCTTGCCATGTAAGGCCATCGCGGTCTGCGGCGCCCCCACTCCCAGCATCTCGAGAATTCCCACTCGGTTCCTCCCGGTTCGTCCAAATCGGCAGTCACGGCGTCGGTCCGGCGAGGGTCGCCACGAACGCGGCCGCGACCGCACCGGGGTCGTCGCCCTGCACATCGACCTGCAGGTTCATCCGGCGCATGGCGCCGACGTCGATCACGTTGTCGAGCCGGCGCAGCGCGGCCACGACGTCCGGCAGCTCGCGCGCGAGTCGGGCGCTCACCAGCACGACCGCATCATACGGCGGGATCGCCGCCCGGTCGTCCTCGAGGACCCGCAGGTCGTAGGCGGTGATACGGCCGTCGGTGGTATAGGCGCTGATCAGGTCGACAGCTCCCTCGGACACCGCCTGGTACATCAGTGCAGCGTCCATGGTGCGCAAGTCTTCCAGCGCGAGCCCGTAGGTGTCTCGGACGGCGGTCCACTCGGGTCTGGAGAAGAACTCGAAGTCTGCGCCCATGGAGAGCGTCGAGGCCAACGGGATCAGGTCGCTGATGCGCCGCAGCCCCAGCCGGTCGGCGTCCTCGGCCCGGGCAGCGACGGCGTACGCGTTCTCGAAGCCGAGGGTCGCGGCGACCTGGATGTCATGCCGGTCGAGCAGGAACGACTCGACCTCCGCCGAAACTTCGGCCCGGTCTGCGCCGGCGACCGTGCGGCGCATGACGTTGGCCCACACGGTGCCGGTGTAGTCGACATACAGATCGACGTCGCCCGCCACGAGGGCATCGAACGCCACACTCGACCCCAACGATTGCCGCTGGTCGGTGGGGCGGCCGGTCTCGCGTTCCACCCACTGCGCCAGCAGTGCCGCCAGCACGTACTGCTCGGTGAACCCCTTGGCGCCGATGGTCACCGTTCGCTCGCGTGCCGGGCGCAGCGACGCAGCCAGGGTGAACCCGGTATAGAGACCGAGTGCCGCCAGCACGGCCATGACGCCGCCGATCAACCGGCGCCGGCGGGTGCGCAGACCGATCTCGACCCCGCGCACCAGTGCGTCGAGCAGCAGCGCCAGCCCCGCCGCGGCGACACAGCCGACCAGGACCGCGGCATGGTTGCGCGTCTGCAGGCCGCTGAAGATGTAGTTGCCCAGACTCGTCGCGCCGACCGGCGTCGACAGGGTCGCGATGCCCACGGTCCAGACCGTCGCGGTCCGCAGACCGGCGATGATGACCGGCAGCGCCAGGGGCAGCTCGACGCGGCGCAACTGCTGTGCCGGCGTCATGCCCACCCCGCGCGCCGCCTCGCGCTGCGCGGGGTCGACGCCGTGAATGCCGGCCACGGTGTTGCGCAGGATCGGCAACACGCCGTACAGGGTCAACCCGATGAACGCCGGGAGAAACCCGATGCTCTGCAGGCGCAGCGACGCCAGCAGCGGGACCATCACCGCCAGCAGCGCCAGACTCGGCACCGTCTGGATGATGCCGGCCAGCGCGAGCGCCGGTTGTTCGAGCCACCGCACGCGGGTGACCGCGACCCCGAGCGGCAGGCTCACCGCGGTGGCGCACAGCAGCGCCAGCAGCGTGAGCTGCAGGTGGGCGGTGAGATACTCCGGAAGCAGCGCCAACTGCTCGCTCATCCCGGTTGCTCCGTTGGCGCCAGCAGCGCGTCGACCAGTTGCGCCTCGCGCCGCGGCGTTTCCAGCAGCCGCCGCACGTAGTCGTCGGCGGGCGACCGCATCAGCGTCGCGGGTGTCCCGATCTGTACGAGTCGCCCGGCCCGCAGCACCAGGATCCGGTCACCGAGCCGCAGCGCCTCGACCATGTCGTGCGTCACGAACACGGCCGTCAGACGCAACTCGCGCCGGATACGAATGAACGAGTCTTGCAGGCGCGATCGGGTCAGCGGATCGAGCGCACCGAACGGCTCGTCGAGCAGCATGACGCGCGGGTTCGCGGCCAGCGCCCGCGCAACGCCGACGCGCTGCTGCTGGCCACCGGAGAGCTCCGCCGGCTGGCGCTGGCCCATGTTGTCGCGGTCGAGCTCGACCAGCTCGAGCAGTTCGTCCACGCGGCGGCGGATGGCGCCGTCCGTCCATCCGAGCAGCGCCGGGGTGATGCCGATGTTCTCCGCCACGGTCATCTGCGAGAACAGACCCACCTGTTGAAAGACGTAGCCGATGCGGCGCCGCAGCAGGTGGGGCGCGATGCGGGCCACGTCCTGCCCGTCCACCCGCACCGAGCCGGCGGTCGGCTCGACCAGGCGGTTGATCATCTTGAGTGTGGTGGTCTTGCCGCAGCCGGACCCACCGAGGAGCACGAGCGACTCGCCGTCGGCGACCTCCAGTGTCAGGTCGTTCACGACGACGGCGCCGGCATACCGTTTCGTCAGGTGCTGTAGCTCGATCATGCAACGCCCGGACTACACGAAAACGAGATCCGGGGCGTCCACCGGACCCGGGCACGGAGACGAGCGCACCGCTTCAGGCGGGTACGGGCACGTTGCTGACGACCTCCAACTGGTCGAGCCAGTACGCCTCGTCGTTGCGGCGGCAGACGAAGAAACGGCCGAGATCCTCGTCATGCTTGGCCTGGTGATAGCGCAGGTAGATGTGCTCGTCGTCGACCGCCATGATCTCGACCTTGCCGGTTTCGTGCGACATGCAGAACTTGGCGCGGCGCGCCAGACCGGAGCCGAGCGTCAACGCGCGCCGGAACACCTGCCAGCCTTGCACCATCGGCACCTCGAACGGTTCGTTGCCGGCCGTGGGGCGTCCCTGGAACAGGTAGTACGGCGGGCACCCGATGTAGGACAGCGTGGCGTACAGCTCCGCCAGCGTATAGGGATCGTCGTTGATGCCCTTGATCATGGGGCACTGGTTCACGCAGATGACGCCGTTGCGTATGCAGGTGTCGATGCCCTGAATCGCGAGATCGGTCAGTTCCCTGGGGTGATCGAAGTGGGCCATCAGGTAGATGCGTTGCGACGGGGTCGAGTAGGTCCGGAATGCTTCATGCAGCGCCGGGTCGTTGAGGACCCGGTACGGATCGAACGCCGGCATCTTCGAGCCCAGCCGGATGATCTTGACGTGCGGAATCGCCCGCAACGCATCGAAGATCTCCACGAGTCGCCGTGTGCTCATCAGCAGCGGGTCGCCGCCGGTCAGCAGGACGTTGGTCACTTCGGGATGGTCCGCGATGTACTGCAGGCCGGCGGTCACGTCGTTCGTCACCTCGTCGTTGTCGTCCATGAACAGCCGCTTGCGGAAGCAGTAGCGGCAGTAGGCCCCGCAGACCTCGTTGCAGAGCAGCAGCACGGTGTCGGTGTATTTGTGCTGGACCCCGTGGGCCACCGTGACCGCCTCTTCGTTGCTGGCGTCCAGCTTGCCCCACTCGATCAGCTCCTCCTCGCGGGGGATGATCAACTGACGGATCGGATCGTCAGGGTCGTCCCAGTCGATCAGGCCAAGATAGTAGTCGTTGGCGCGGAACACGTAGCGGGCCGAGACCGGCCCCAGCCGGTCGCGCTCCTGAGCGGTGAGCTGTTCGACCTGATCCAGGCGTCGGACGTACTTGACCCGTTTGCGGGTTCCAGTCGTCGAGGCAGGTGCTGTCTGATTCCCCGTGGGCATAGGCATGACTCCCACCCCGCTTGTGTGCGAGGTTGCGTATCCAGCCGAAGGCAGAACATTCGGATGGAGACTAGTATTGAGTACCCGTGAGCGAGACGCAACCCGGGGGCACGGGAGGAGCTGGAGTTCCAGCAGGAGGGGATGCTCGAGACAGGTCGCGATCCAGCGCAGGATCCTGACGCCGTCGGCTCCGTCGATCAGCCGGTGGTCATAGTACAGGGACAGCGGCAGCATCGGGCGGGCTTCGAACCGGTCGTTGACGTAGACGGGCGCCGGCGCCGCCGTGAGCGGGGCCGCCCGCACGGCCCTGCGCGGCGCCCGAGGACAAGCTACTCGGCCGGCCGCTTGTGGTCCTGACCCGCCGCGTCGACGCGGTCGAGCACGAAGCCCCGCTCCAGGTCGAGCGCCAGCGGCGGCAGCTCGTGCTCGACGAGATACTCGAATTCGTCGCGAAACGCCTCGATCGACAGCCCGGCGGTGGCCGCAAACCTGGCGAGCTCGTGCGGGTTCTCGAAGTCGTCCCGGCGCAGCCTGAGCATGTAGCGTCTGGCGATGCGGTAGCGGCTTGAATGGATGTCGACCAACCGGACCTTCGCGCGGCCGGTCCGGCTGTCGAGGATGCGCTCGAACGGTACCGGTACGAACTGTCCCGCCTGCATCGACATCATCGCCGAGCTGCCCCCGGCCATCACGTAGCGGGCCGCGCAATAGCCCAGGTCGCGCGTATATTCCATGTCTGCCGGAATCGGGTCCGCGCACCGCAGTTCGTAGCCGATGTTCTTCGCGACGATCGTCACCTTGAGGCCGAGCTGATCCAGACGTTTGGTCACCGCCGTCTTCAGCAGCTCGCCAAGGTTGATCTCGGCGAGCCGGACGTTGTCGTGCGCGTCGCGCTCGGTGCGCGCCAGCATCTCCAGATCTTGGGGATCGATGCCCAGGATCAAGCCTTCGGCCAGCACCGCGACTCCGTCCCGGCGGCCGTCGGTCAAGCGCTTGATGACGGCGCCGGCCAGGGTGTCGACGACGGTCGCGAGGCGCAGCCGCCGGCCGGCGAATTCTTCCAGGATGAGCGACAGCGTGGCGCCCGCCGACTTGCCGATTCCAAGTGCCAGGTGACCCGCCTTGCGCCCCATGGCGATGACGAAATACCACCGGGACGTGGTCTTGGCGTCCACCATCAGGTTCTTGACGATCTCGACGCCATGGTGTCTCGCGGTCTGGAAGCCGAACGTGTCTACGTGCGGCGGCAGATCGAGGTCGTTGTCGATCGTCTTCGGCACATGCACGACGCGGATGCGGCCGGCCGCCTTCTGCGCCAGACGGTGCGCCGAGTACGCCGTGTCGTCGCCGCCCACCGTGATCAACTGCGTGACGCCGAGACGCCGCAACGACACGACCGTCTGCTCGAGGAGCGCCTCGTCGCGCGTCGGATTGGCGCGCGAGATGCCGATATGCGAACCGCCCCGGAAGTGAATGCGGCTGACCGTCTCGATGGTAAGGGGCGTGACGTGATCGACGTCGCCGTGCATGATCCACTCGAACCCGTCGCGGATGCCGATGACGTCGATGCCCGCCAGCCGTCCCCGGATCGTGGCCGCGCTGATGACGCTGTTGATACCGGGGGCAGGTCCCCCGGCCACGAGGATCGCCAGTTTGTCTTCAGGCATCGTACCGCCGATTATTACAGCGCCGAGGCGATCTCGTCAGAAGACGACGACCGCAGCTCGCTCGTGACCGACGGGACGGGTCTTGCAGCGAAGCGGTCCGCAGTCTCGGACGCGACCACGGCCGGGTCGGCCAGCGCGCCGCGTCGGTCGGCGTGATCGCCGCCAGGTCGAGCGCCAGACTCTTGGTGAACCCGGACTGACCCGATTCCTGCGCCGGTCGATTGTCCGTCCCGGCGCCCGCAGCACCACCCGCGCGTATGCGTCGTCGCCGTACCGTTCCGCGCCGGAGTCGGTGTGTGTGGTGAGCCGCCGGGGACTCGAACCCCAAACCCGCAGATTAAGAGTCTGCTGCTCTACCAGTTGAGCTAGCGGCCCACACTATGTGGAATCAATGACTTACGAGGAATCTTCGACACTCTGACAGCTGATACTGCGACCAAAACGGGTCGACGCCCGGTGGAAGCGCTCTAGAGATCCTAGCATGCTACGGCGACGGTCTCGACGATCTCGCGGTCTTCACGAACGGCTTTGGGTTCACGTTGTAGTGGGTCAAGTAGTCGTCGATGGCTGCAACCAACTCCTCCACGCTGCAAAAGACTCCACGGCGAAGGCGTTGCTGGGTCAACTTGCTGAACCAGCTCTCGACCAAGTTGAGCCACGAGGTGCTTGTGGGGGTGAAGTGCAGCCGGAAGCGCGGGTGCGCGGCCAGCCATTTGCGGACGGTTGCATGTTTGTGGGTGCCGTAGTTGTCCAGGATCCCATGCAGGGTGAGGTCGCGAGGGAACGCACGGTCGAGGCGCCGCAGGAACTTCACAAACTCCTGATGTCGTCGCGTGACGGGGGGCGACCGCGGTGCGCCCGCGCTGCGTCACCACGACGTTGAGGTCGCCGCCAAGGCGTTCGGTCTCGGTGATCGGGATACGCGTGAACCCGCGCGCCTCGAGGATTTCCAGAAACGGCACGCGACGCGGCTCGGTCCGACCTGTCTCGAACAGGCGGCACACCAGCACGTAGACGTCGAGGACGCCAAAGAACGAGGGTTTCACGACGGGCTGCAGGGACCGAAACGACGCGCGACGAAGAGATCTGTCGGTGCCCGGGGGGGTGCCGGTGTATAAACGTGCTGACGCGAACAAAACGGAGGTCTCGGGCGACGGGAGCTGTGTGTCTGGAGAGGTCACATGCCCAGAAATGTTTGCATCGTCGCAGCTGCCCTTGTCGTGGTACTTGCGAGCACGTCGGCCCTGGCGCAGCAAGGCGCCCAGGACGGCGAATGGCGGTCGCACGGCGGCGACGACGGGCACATCCAGTACGCCGCACTGGACCAGATCAACAAGGACAACATCGCGGATCTCGAGATCGTTTGGCGCTGGGCCTCGGTCGACGCGGCGTTGCGTGAGCAGCATGAAGAGCGCCTGGCCCGATCCAGCCGAATCTTCTCCCACGAGGTCACGCCGCTCAAGGTCGGTGGCGCGTTGTATGCCAGCACCTCTCTCGGTCAGGTTGCGGCGATCGACCCGGGCACCGGTGAAACGCGCTGGTCGGTCGACCCCGAGGTCTGGCGCGCCGGCCGGCCGGCCAACCTCGGGTTCTTGAGCAAGGGGCTGGCGTACTGGACCGACGGCGACAGCGAGCGGCTGTTCTATGCGGGCGGGGCCGAGGCGACGCTCGTGTCGGTCGACCCGAGCACACGCGCGCTGGACCCGGACTTCGGCACTGGGGGGAAGGTCGATCTCACCAGGAACCTCGGTTCCCATGTGACCCGGGACACCTATACCCTGACGTCGGCGCCGCTGGTGGCCGGCGACGTCGTCATCGTCGGCTCGTCGATCCGCGATACTCCACGCACACGCGAGGTGCCACCTGGACACGTGCGCGCCTACGATGTCCGCACCGGCGAGCACCGCTGGACGTTCAACACGATCCCGAACGAGGCCGACTACGGTAGCCAGACGTGGGAGGCGGAGTCCTGGCGTGACGCCGGGGCGGTCAACGTCTGGACCCTGATGTCGGTGGACCCGGAGCTCGGCTACGTCTATCTGCCGGTCGGCAGCGAGGCGCACAACTGGTATGGGGGGCATCGCCCGGGCGACAACCTGTTCTCGCAGAGCCTGGTCTGTCTCGACGCCGAGACCGGTGAACGAGTCTGGCACTTCCAACTGGTCCACCACCCCGTCTGGGACTGGGATCCTCCCGCGGCGCCGACGTTGATCGACATCGACGTGGACGGGCGTCCGATCAAGGCGGTCGCCCAGGTGACCAAGCAGGGGTTCCTCTTCGTGCTCGACCGTGTGACCGGTGAGCCGGTCTGGCCGATCGAGGAACGTCCCGTCCCGCAGTCGACCGTGCCGGGGGAGGTGACGTCGGCGACGCAGCCGTTCCCGACAAGACCCGCACCGTTCGAGCGACAGGGCATCTCCGAAGAGATGCTGATCGACTTCACCCCCGAGCTTCGGTCCAAGGCGATAGAGGTCATGCGGGACTACGACGGTGGTCCCTTGTACTCGCCACCCTCGGAGCGCGGCACCCTCGTCAACCCCGGGTGGGTCGGCGGAGGCAGCTGGACCGGGGCGTCGTTCGATCCACGCACCCAGGTACTCTACGTGCCGTCCTTCACCGACTGGAACCTGGTCAGGCTGAGCAAGCCCGAAGCCGGCAACGACCAGGACGGCACGCCGTTCGACTATGTCTGGAACGGCGACGCCACGCCGCGGGTCGAGGGGCTGCCGCTCTTCAAGCCGCCGTATGGCCGGATCACGGCGATCGACATGACCACCGGCGAGCACGTCTGGCAGATCGCCAACGGCGACGGCCCCAGACAGGCCGACCCAATCAAGCACCTCGACCTGCCTCCACTCGGCACCAACGTCCTGAACTTTCCGATCTCGACCGAGACGCTGCTCTTCACCGCGACGGGGCGCGATGCCTGGAACCCGCCGCTGCTCAACGTCTACGACAAGACGACCGGCGAGCTGCTCCGGGCCATCGAGCTGCCATCCTCCGTGCGCGCGCTCCCGATGACCTACCTGCACGACGGCAAGCAGTATCTTGCGGTCGGCATCGGTTCAGGCCGCGACCCGGACGAGATCGTCGCGTTGGGGATCCCGTAGCAGCCCGTGGTGAAACCCCGCGTTGCACCGAGATCGGCGATGCGCCCGGTGAGCAAGGCGAGAAGAGGGAGAATACCGGTAGTATTCGACCGATGAACAACGCAGATCAGTGGGATGCAGCGTCGATCGAATGCAGCGGGGCTTTTGCCACGGGCTGCTAGATGCTAACGGCCGTCATGAGGAACCGTCGGCCGGCCGTCGCGTATGCCCCGAGGGTGACCGTCGTCGTGATCTCGATGGCGGTCGTGGTCAGTCTGCTGCCGCTTCCGGCACACGCACAGACCGGCTCGCGCCCCGACGAGTGGCGCTTCTACGGCGGTGGCCCGCTGCTGACGAAGACGCTGCTCTTCATCGGTCAGGGCATCGAGTCGCACACACTCCGCGCCTTCGACAAGGACACCGGGTACGAGGTGTTCGAGATCGCGTTGCCGGCGCGGTCTTCTTCGGCCCCGATCACATACCTGGCGGGTGGTAGGCAGTACATCGTGCTGGCGATCGGCGGTGGAGACACCACCGAACAGCTGATCGCGCTGGCACTGCCGGAGGGCGCCCGGTAGCGGGAGCTGGTGATGAGGGTCGCACGTCTGATCGCGCGGGCGGGTTTCGGGATCCTGGTGGCGCTCGCTCTCGCCCAGGCGGGCGCGGCGAGCCAGGACGGCGCCGACGGCGGCGAGTGGCGCAGCTACGCCGGGGACGCCGGGAGCACCAAGTACTCGCCGCTGGCGCGGATCACGCCGGAGAACGTCCACGACCTGGCGGTGGTCTGGCGCTGGGTGTCGGTCGATGGGCAGCTCGATCTCGACGCGCTCCGGACGCGCTATCCCGCGCTGCAGGTCGCCAACGACACCAGCAACGTCAGCATCAACGGGCTCAAGGGCACCCCGTTGATGGTCGGCGACACGCTGTATCTCAGCACGCCGCTGTCGCAGGTGGCCGCCATCGACGCGGCAACCGGCGCCACCCGCTGGGCGTATGACCCGGAGAGCTACGCCGCCGGCATTCCGGTCATGGTGCTCGGGTTCAGCAGCCGCGGTCTGACCTACTGGACCGACGGGCAGGAGGCGCGCGTGGTCTGGGCCACCGGTGACGCCAGGCTGCACGCCGTCGACGCGCGGACCGGCGAGCCGGTGCGCGCGTTCGGCGACGGCGGCCGCGTCGACCTGATGCAGGGCATCCCGCGCGCCCGGCGCGACCCGCCGCCGATCAACTACTCGGTCACGTCGCCGCCGGTCGTGTGCAACGACGTCATCATCGTCGGCTCGGCGGTGTCCGACCAGCCGCGATTCAAGGAGTCGCCGCCCGGCCACGTCCGAGGCTTCGATGCGCGGACCGGTGAGCTGCGCTGGACGTTTCATACTGTTCCCCAGCCGGGCGAGCTCGGCTACGACACCTGGCAGGCCGGCTCGGCTTCCTATACCGGCAACGCGAACGTCTGGACGATGATGAGCGCCGACCCGGAGCTCGGCTATGCCTACTTGCCGGTCGGCAACGCCACGAACGATCACTACGGGGGACATCGTCCGGGGACCAACCTGTTCGCCAATAGCCTGGTCTCGGTCGACTGCGCCACCGGGGCGCGAGTCTGGCACTATCAGCTCGTCCATCACGACCTCTGGGATTACGACCCGCCGGCGGCGCCGAATCTGGTCGACATCACCGTTGACGGGCGGCCGATCAAGGCGGTGGCGCAGGTCACCAAGCATGGCTTCACCTTCGTCTTCGACCGCGTGACCGGCGAGCCGGTCTGGCCGATCGAGGAACGGGAGGTCGCGCCCTCCACCGTGCCGGGCGAGTGGACGTCGCCGACCCAGCCGTTCCCGACGAAACCGCCACCGTTCGATCGGCAGGGCGTCACCGAGCAAGATTTGATCGATTTCACCCCGACCTTGCACGCCGAGGCGGTCGAGATCCTGCAGAGCTACGTGTATGGGCCGATCTTCACGCCGCCGTCGCTGATCGGCACCGGCCCCGGCGATACCCGAGGCACCATCGAGCTTCCAGGCTACACGGGCGGCGCCAACTGGAACGGGGCCGCCGTCGACCCGGAGACCGGTTTCCTCTACGTCCCGTCCACGACGCAGCCGATCATCCCGGCGCTGGTCGAGCTGGGCCCGGACCGCTCGAACCTGCGCTACTCCCGCGGGCGGATGCAACCCCCCGGCGGGCCCGATGGTCTCCCGCTGTTCAAGGGACCCTATGGACGGATCACGGCGATCGACCTCAACCGCGGCGAAATCGCCTGGCAGCAGGCCAACGGCCGGGGGTCTCCGGCGATCCGGGACCATACCCGGCTGCGTGATCTCGAGCTGCCGCCCCTGGGGGGCGGTCGCGACTTCCTGCTGCTGACACGGACGCTCCTGTTCAGCGCGCAACAGACACCGGGGGAGAGCGGCGCCTGGGTGCTGGCGGCGCGCGACAAGGCGACCGGCGCGTTGCTGACCGAGATCCCATTGCCGGGGCGGGCCATCGGCGCCCCGATGAGCTATGAGGTCGGTGGCCGACAGTACATTGCGGTAACTGTCCGCGGCATGCGAGGCAATCCACCGGAGCTTGTCGCGCTGGCGCTGCCGTGAGAGGCTCCACGACCGTCAAGAGGTAGGAGAGGAATCACATGCGGACTCGAACAGGCTTCGCGGCCGTCGTCGTGCTCTCAGGGGTCGCGGTCGGGGCGCCACAGGTGGAGGCGCAGATCAACAAGGAGTTCATCAACCCGGCAGGCGGTTTCACCCAGGTCGTCACCGTTGAGGATCGTGGCGTGAAGACGGTCTATCTGTCCGAGAACCCGCCGGCGGCGACGTTGCTCGGCATCCAGTCGCTTTACTCCGAGACCGCGCTGTTCGAGTACGAGGGTATCGCTGTGGTGCAGCCCTAGTGGACAATTGAAAACCGGCCATTTCGCCGCAGGTGTCCACCGACTCTTCGGCCGCGCCGTCGACTTGCGCGGGAATGGGTCCCGCCGTCGCCGCGACGGGAGACCACCCCAACCGAGCGCCGCGGGCGAGCGCCTGCGAACCCTGCCGCGAGTTGATCGTCGAGGCCGTCGGCCGGGGGCGCAACGCCATGGTCCTCTGGCAGGACTGGTCGATGCGCACGGCTTTCCGGTCGGCTATTCCACTCGACTGCGTACCACTCCAAGGGCGTGTCGCATGCGGCGGTACGTCGTCGCCCTCGCGGTCCTCGCGGTGCTGGCCGGCGGGCCAGCGACGAAGGCGCTCCCCGTGTTCGAGCGAGCTATTGCGGCGGCGTCCCGGATGGACGAGCGGGAGCAGATGTTCGTGTTGCCTCATATGAAAATGTTGCCCGCCGTGCCTCATGAAGATCGCACCGGTGACTTGCAGTCTGAGATTGCGGCAGACCGCCGTCATGCCCATCCGGCGGGACGGATTCGTTCGCCAGCTTGGTACCTCGAAAGCGAGCAAAACGACCTGGAGGCGCAGGGATGCCCTCTTGTTGAAAAGGCCACATGTGGCTATAATTCGCTGGCGAGGCGCCGGTGCGGGCGAATCTGCAGGTCGGGCGTGACCGCTGGCTGTTGAGGATCCGAAATGGCGAAAGAACAACGATCAAAATCTGAACTTGACTCAACAATGGAGACTCCGGCCGTTCAAGGCAGTCCTGTGACTTCCACAGGCATCCGCGAACTCAAGGACAACCTGAGCCGGTACATTCGGCGGATCGAGGCCGGCGAGCGTATCGCAATCACGGCGCATGGCCGCGTGGTCGCCGAGCTAGTCGAGCCAGGCGTGAGGGCGAAGGGCACGCCCAGCCGCTTTGACGAGCTCATCGCCTCTGGGGTGATTCGCCCACCGCTCGAAGCCGGTGATCCGACAGAAGGGTGGCCGGACATCAGGCTTCCGGCGGGAACTGCCGCCGAGTTGATTGACGCCGATCGTGGTGAAGCGTAAAGCCAAAGTGCCGCGTTCGACCGCGGCAACCCCTGGTGTCAGATACATCGAGTCCAGCGCGCTGGTCGCTGCTCTGCTGGAGTCTGACTCAGACGCATTGAAATCTCTCCGTACTCGAGGCTGGCAGGTCACATCCACCTTGACAATCGCCGAAACCGCCCGCGCGATTCTTCGGGCGCGTGCAACTGCTCGCTTGACGGCGGACCAAGAGCGGGCGGCAGTGCGCGCGCTCCGTCGTTTTGAGCTTCGCTGTTACCTGGCTGGTGTCACAGACGCGGTTCTGGCTCGCGTGCGCAGACCGTTTCCGGTCGAGCCGATTCGTACGCTCGACGCGGTGCACCTGGCTACGACGGAGTTGCTTGGCGAGCCACCGCCGTTGATCGTGGTTGTGACGCGGGACACTCGGGTTCGAGAGAACGCAGAAGCGCTCGGCTATGCGGTCGAGTGAACCAGACAGGAGGACGCGTCGCCGTTCGCGTACATGCCGTCCATCGCGC
Organism: Vicinamibacterales bacterium; assembly: GCA_965220695.1. Taxonomy (GTDB): domain Bacteria; phylum Acidobacteriota; class Vicinamibacteria; order Vicinamibacterales; family UBA8438; genus UBA9620. The sequence goes on from OZ244838.1 coordinate 5,725,039, forward strand.
GTCTTCCAATGACGCCGGCTCTCCACCGTTCGCCGTTTGGTCGACGGAGCATGCAGTCGCGTGCGTGACGACTTCACCAGAGCGACCGTCGAGCGACTCGCCAAGCGAGCGGGGTACCGCTGCTCAAATCCTCACTGTCGCGCACCGACCATCGGTGCAGCTCAAGGTGATGATGGGGTCGTCAACCTAGCAGCCCGTGGTAAAAGCCCCGCTGCATTCGATCGGCGCTGCATCCCGCTGATCTGCGTTGTTCATCGGTCGCATACTGCCGGTATGCTCCCTTTTCTCGCCTTGCTCAGCGGGCGCATCGCCGATCTCGGTGCAACGCGGGGTTCTACCACGGGCTGCTAGGGCAAGCGGCTCACATCACCGCGGCGGCAGCAGGTGGCCCTCGGTACGACGCGACGCTATGGTCGAGGCTCTCAGACGTGAGGTCGGCAGGGCGGACGCAGGGTGCCGCAAGTACGCCGCCGCCGCGGCGTGGCACGCTGAGCCGGTCGCGCCCTTCCTCTGCTCGACCTTCGGGGACACCGTCGCTGGCGTGCAGGTTAACGAGGACGGCTTCATCGTTATCACGTTTGCGGAATAGCAGATGTGACCGCGCTTGGCGGTTGATCGCGATCGCCGCCAGCAGATCCACACGGTAGTCGCCGGCCAGCGCTTCGGTCTGTCGGGCTTGGAGCGACCAGCCGGACGGAATTCGCTCAGCCAGAAGTCGGTAGACTTGGCGCGCGACCTGCATTTCGGTCGGCGGCTGCGTGTCCGATTCTGGCATGTGATGTTACCTGCTACGGCGTTTCCTGTATCTGACTGTTTCGGAATACGGGAAACACGCATGTTTATGAAACACGCGCATCTGGCGACGCCCTGGCGCTCGTCGCCGCGCCGCCGTCCGCAGTCCGCCGTCCGCACGAACGCCGTGCCGTTGCAGGCGGCGCGTCGCGGCGACCGGCGAATCGAACGTAACGAGGAGCACCCACGCGCCGGTAAACCGTGAACTCGTCCCTGACCTCGACGCGGGTGGGCTCGGGAGGTACGGAGGCGGCCGAGGGGCCGCCTCACGCGCTCTCTTCGGCCTGGAGAACTCCCTCCTTGAGGAGGCGCGCCACCAGGGTCAGCTTCCCCTGGGCATCCAGACAGTCGGGCAGGTCCTCGACGGTGAACTCGTCGGCCGTCGTGGCGAACTGCAGCGCCGGCCACACGCCGGCCGGCAGCCTGAGCTCCCGGCCACAGAACCGGAGGAGACAGGTCTCGCCGTCCGTCACGGCTTCGGTGAGCAGACCGGCACGGCGTCTTACCCGCGAGCGGGGCGTCAGCCGGTCGCCGTGAAGCCGCTGGCGGAGCAGGTCGGTGAACAGCGGGACGTCGGTGGCCAGGACCTCGTCAGCGAAGCGGCGCCACACGGCCTCCGGGTCGAACCGCGACAGCACGAACGCCAGCTTCTCGTTGAACAGGCGCTCTCGTTCGGCGACGGGAAACCCCTCGTGAGCGAACTCGCGGGGGAGATTCCGGCGCAGCGATTCTTCCTCGAGTGCGGCCGCGTTGACGCTTTCCACGAGAAACTCGGCCCAGGTGAACGCCGTGAGCCCGAGCGTGACGTGCAACGACGCCTGACCCGCCGATCGGGCCGAGTGCATCAGACCGCGCGGAAGGTAAACGGCGCTGCCCGGGCCGAGCTCGAACTCGTCGCTCACGTCGCCGGGAGGCGTCCCGCGTTCGAAGCGCTGGCCCCGGAGCGGCAGTCTCACCCTGGTGTCGTAGATCGACCAGTGCTTCGTGCCGCTGATCTGCAACACGAAGACGTCGTGGGTGTCCCAGTGCGGGGCGAATCCCTGCGCGTCGGGCGGTGTCAGATACACGTTGGTCTGCACCCGCGACGAGAAGCGCCGGCCAAGCGCGGCACAGAGCCGCGCCAGCGCCGGTACACGGGCATGGAGCTGGTTGAAGACGACGGTCGCGCCGTCGTCGAAGTGCCTCGCGACGTCGAGCGGCTGGACCCTGCCGGCGTCGTTCGTGTACTCGCCGGGGGCGACGTCGCCGTCGCCCCGGACCAGCTTCATGTCGCGGTGACTCGCCGCGTGGGTCCCCAGCACGATGTCGAGGTCGGCCACCGAGAGGAGATCGGCGTAGTACCGTGACGCATTGCGCCGGATGTGAAGGAGCCGTTGCTCGTAGTAGTCGCGTTCGAACTCCGCGACCGGCAGCGGATCGATGAGCCAGGCGTACCAGTCGCGGTCGATCGCCGGTCCCGGCCTGGTGCGGTCCGCCGTCATGTTGCCGCTCCAAACGATGCGGCCGATCCTGCTGCGTACTCCCGAGATGGTCGTGGGGCTCGCGTCAATGCTTGACAACTATTGGGCACCCCACTATTGTATTGAGACCCATTCTCATTTTCATCCCAGACTCAGGAGAAATGTCGTGAACAAACCGGAGAACCGGAAGCCCGGCACGAATCGTCCAGGTTCGCCGACGTCGCTTACCGACGCGGACATCACCAGCGTCCGGGTCGATCGCCGCTCGTTCTTCTTGCGCGCGGTCGCGGCCGGTTCGATCGCGGCGGCTGCCGCCCTGACCGCGGCCTGCCCCGGCGGGACCGATTCCGACGGAGAGACCGACTCCGACTAGGCGACCGACTCCGACCGCTCTCGGCAGGGAGCGCTCGCGACGCCGCCTGCGGTACCCCGGCCTTGGGCGCTCGCGAGCCCGCGGGCCGCATCAGTCCCTCTCACGTCGCCCTCTAACGACCCCGACGTCAGAGGCTCCCGTCCCGAGGCTTGGCCGGACATGTCCCTCCGCAGGGCGATCTTCTGGGTCCATCTGGCGGTCGGTGTCACCGCCGCTGTCGTGATCCTCATGCTGGCGGTCACCGGCGTGATCCTTGCCTACGAAGCGCAGCTCAACCGGTGGGCGCTGCGCGAATATCGCGCCGCTGCGCCGGCCCCGGACATCGCACCGCTCGGGCTCGACGAGCTGATCGCGCGCGTCACCGGCGAGCAGCCCGCGGTTCTCGTCACTTCCGTGGACCTGAAGAGGGATCCGCGGGAGCCGGCGGTCGTTCGGCTCGACGATGGAGCCGCCGTCCATGTCGACCGCTTCACCGGCGCGCGGCTGGGCGACGGCAATTCGCGAACGCGACGCTTCCTCGGGAGCGTCCTGAACTGGCACCGATGGTTCGCCCTCGAGGGCGAGCATCGAATCATCGGTCGGACGTTCACGGCAACCGCCAACCTCGGGTTCCTGTTTCTCCTCGTCAGCGGGTTCTACCTCTGGTGGCCGTCGACCGGGAACCGCGCGGCCTGGAGACAGGCCCTGTGGTTTCGCCGCGGCCTCAGCGGGCGGGCGCGCGATTTCAACTGGCACCGCGTGCTCGGCTTCTGGTCGGCCGTTCCGCTCGCCATCATCGTCGTCAGCGGCGCCACGATCTCGTATCAGTGGGCCGCCGACCTCGTCCATCGGCTGGCGGGCGACAGGCCACCGTTTCAGATGTCGCCGCGGCCGTCCGAGTCGGTCGCGCGGGGCGATCCGTCGGTCACGCCGGACCCGGCGGTCCCGCTGGTCGAGCTGCAGGCGCTGGCCATGAAGGCTGGCGCCGAGACGCCCGGATGGCGCACGCTCACGATTGACCTTCCCGAGTCGGTTCACCACCCCGTCGTGGTGGCAGTCGACCGCGGGAACGGCCGCCAGCCGTCGAAGAGCGAGGCCCTTCTGTTCGACCGGGCAACCGGCGACCTGGTCGGGCGCGCCGGTTATCCGACATTCAGCCGGGGGTTCAAGATCCGCCGCTGGTTGCGGTTCGCGCACACCGGAGAGGTCTATGGCGTGGTCGGGCAGACGATCGCCGGCGTCGTGTCCCTGGGCGTCGCCGTCATGGTCTGGACCGGTCTCGCGATGAGCTGGCGCCGTTTCCTTGGCTCACGCGGCCGAACCTGACGGCCACGGGAGCGTGGGTTTCGTCGGTGACGGGAAGGCTCGAGGGCCTGCCGCTGGGGGTGATGCGATGCGGGTAGCAGCACTCCATGACACGCACGCGAACCTGTTCTGATCGTGCCATGTCCGCCTCGGTTCATCCGTCGGATGCGAGCCCGATTCCGTTCCTTCGAGCATCCATCGTAGTCGCTCTCGGCGCCAGACGCGCCGGGTCGGAGCCGCAATTGCCCTGCACCTGCGACGCGCAGGCGCTGGACGGCGGCGTGCTGGGTACGTGGATGTCGATCGAGAGAACGAATAGGATAGCGCCGGCCCATGCCGGTGAATCAGTTGACCCTGAAAGACCTGAAGTCCGAGCTTTGGAGGTGTGCCGAGATCCTGCGCGGCAGCGCCGTCGACCGGACCGACTGGAAGGGCTACATCCTCCCGCTGCTGTTCTTCAAGCGGATCAGCGACGTCTGGGACGAGGAAACCGCCGAGGCCCGGGAGATCTACGGCGACGTCGATCTTGTCGACTTCCCGGAGCTTCACCGCTTCACCCTGCCGGACGGCTGCCACTGGCGGGACGTCCGCGAGACGCCGGCGAACGTCGGCGCCGCGCTGGCGCGGGCGATGCGAGCGATCGAGCGCGCCAACCCCGACACCCTGACGCGCGTCTTCGGCGCCGCCGACTGGGGCAACCGCGAGATGCTCGGCGACGAGCTGCTGAAGGACCTCATCGAGGGCCTGTCCGGCGTGCCGCTGGGCAACAGGGCGGTCGGGTCCGACATCCTCGGCGATGCCTATGAGTACCTGATCGGGAAGTTCGCCGACATCACGCGGCGCAAGAAGGCGGGCGAGTTCTACACGCCGCGCAGCGTGGTGCGGATGTTGGTCGAGTTGCTCGATCCGCGGGAGGGCGAGAGCATCTACGACCCGGCCTGCGGCACCGGCGGCATGCTGCTCGGGGCGATCGAGCACGTCGAGCGGGCCGGCGGCGACCCGCGCACCTTCTTCGGGCGCATCTTCGGCGAGGAGAAGAACCTGACCACGTCGTCCATCGCGCGCATGAACCTCGTGCTGCACGGCGTCGAGGACTTCCGCATCGAGCAGAACGACACGCTCCGGAATCCGGCGTTCACCGACGCGTCCGGCGCCCTGGCGGCGTTCGACTGTGTCATCGCCAACCCGCCGTTCTCTCTCAAGGAGTGGGGCCGCGAGGTGTGGGAGGCGGATCCGTGGGGCCGCGCCGCATTCGGCCTGCCGCCGGCCAGCTACGGCGACTACGCCTGGGTCCAGCAGATGGTGGCGTCGATGACGGAAGACTCGGGTCGTATGGCGGTCGTGCTGCCGCAGGGAGCGCTGTTCCGCAAGGGCGCGGAGGGCCGCATCCGCCGGGCGCTGCTCGAGCAGGATCTGATCGAGGCGGTGATCGGGCTCGCGCCAAACATCTTCTACGGCACCGGCCTCGCTCCGGCGGTGGTGACGCTGCGCCGTGCGAAGCGGCGCGGCCGGCGCGGAAGGGTCATCGTGATCGACGCGTCGGGCCTTTTCCGCAAGGGCCGGGCGCAGAACTTCCTCGACCCGGCGCACGCTGAGCAGATCGTCGGGTGGGTGCGGCGGTTCCGGGACGTGGAGCACCGCGCGAAGGTCGTCTCGACGGAGGAGATCGAGCGCGAGGACTGGACGCTCAACATCTCCCGCTACGTTTTGCCGCCTGTTGGTGAGGACATACCTGCGCTGCCCGAGGCGGTGGCCGCATTCAAGCAGGCGCTGGAGGAAGCCCGCGCCGCCGAGGACCGTCTCAGGCGGGTTCTGGAGGAGGACGGTTGGCTGCGGTGATCCGTCCGGGTCGACGTCCTGTGTCAACCGACTGCGCTATTCTGCACCAATAGTATGACTCTGCGCGGGCTTTCAGGAGGCTACGATGGGGACCGTTCGTAAGACCATCACGTTGACCGATCTGCAGGACCAGTGGGTCAAGGCGCAGATCGCGGCCGGCCACTTCACCAACGACAGCGAGTACATCCGGGACCTGATTCGGCGCGACCGCGAGCGCGGCACCGGGTTCGAGGCGCTTCAGGCTGCGGTGCGGGAAGGTCTCGACAGCGGTCCGAGCGGCAAGACGGTGCCGTCCATCACGGAGGAACAGGAAAGCGCCGGAGACCGGCAGAAGTGAACCTGTCCTCTGAACACTTGGGCCAGCAGGCGCTGGAGTCGTACCTCTGGGGCGCCGCCAACCTCCTGCGCGGCCTGATCGACGCCGGCGACTACAAGCAGTACGTCTTCCCCCTGCTCTTCTTCAAGCGCCTCACCGACGTGTGGGACGAGGACTACCGAATCGCCTTCGATGAGACCGCCGACGAGGGCTACGCCCAGGCGACTGCCGACGACCGGTTCATCATCCCGGCCGGCGCGCACTGGTCCGACGTCCGCGGCGCGGTCCGCGATGTCGGCAGGGCGCTACGGGGCGCGTTCCGGGCTATCGAGACGGCCAATCCAGAACGCTTGGCCGGGGTTTTCGGCAATGCGGCGTGGACCGACAAGGCGCAGATGCCGGACACGACGCTCAAGAACCTGATCGAGCACTTCTCGAAGCACACGTTGAGCCTCGCGGCGGTGCCCGAGGACGAGCTGGGCAACGCCTACGAGTACCTGATCAAGCAGTTCGCCGACGACAGCGGCCACACGGCGCAGGAGTTCTACACCAACCGGACGCTGGTGCACCTGATGACCCGGATGCTCCGGCCGCGGCCGGGCGAGCGCATCTACGATCCGACGGCCGGCACCGGCGGCATGCTCATCTCCGCGCTGGCGGAGGTCCAGCGCAACGGCGGCGATGCTCGGACGCTCGGCCTCCACGGACAGGAGATCATCGGCACGACGGCATCGATCGCGCGCATGAACCTCGTGCTGCACGGCGTCGAGGACTTCCGGATCGCGGTCGGCAACGCGTTGAGCAATCCTGCCTTCATCGAGCGAGACCGCCTGATGACCTTTGACGTGGTCCTCGCCAATCCGCCGTACTCCATCAAGACCTGGAACCGTGAGGCGTGGCGGCACGACTCGTGGGGGCGCAACATCCTTGGCACGCCGCCGCAGGGCCGTGCCGACTATGCGTTCTTCCAGCACATCCTCAAGAGCCTGGACTCGCAGACCGGCCGGTGCGCCATCCTGTTCCCGCACGGCGTCCTGTTCCGCCAGGAGGAGGCGGCGATGCGGAGCGCGCTCATCGAGCGCGACCTCGTCGAATGCGTGCTCGGCCTTGGACCGAACCTGTTCTACAACTCGCCGATGGAGGCGTGCGTCGTCGTCTGCCGGACGCGGAAGCCGCCCGAGCGCCACGGCAAGGTGCTGTTTATCGACGCGGTACGCCAGATAGCGCGAGAGCGCGCGCAGAGCTTCCTGACACCGGAGCATCAGAAGCGGATTCTGAACGCGTACGAAGCGTTCGGCGACGAGCCCGGATTCGCGGCCGTCAGGTCCAACGACGACGTGCTCGCCATCGACGGCAACCTGTCCATTCCCCGCTACGTCCGGCGGATTTCTGGCGCGGATTCCGACACCCATACCGAGGGGGATCTGCGGGAGGCGTGGGCGAACTTCGACGCCGGTAGTGCGGGGTTCTGCCGCGAGATGGACGACGCGGTCGCGATGGTCGAGCGGATCGCCGCGGAGAGCCGGTCCGATGGGTAGCGGCAGGCTCAAGCCCGGCTGGACGCGCGTCGCCTTCGGGGATGTCGCGGTGTGCGTAAACGACCGAATCGACAACCCGGTCGATGCTGGCGTCAAACGCTATGTTGGCCTTGAGCACCTCGACTCCGACTCGCTCGTCATCAGACGTTGGGGCTCTCCAGCTGACGTGACGGCAACGAAACTCCTCTTCCGAAAGGGCGACATCATCTTCGGCCGACGTCGCGTGTACCAGCGCAAGTTGGCGGTCGCGGACTTCGACGGCATCTGCTCCGCGCACGCCCTGGTCCTTCGAGCGAAATCCGGAGCCGTCCTGCGCCGGTTCTTGCCGTTCTTCTTGCAGAGCGATGTGTTCATGCAGCGCGCCAAGGCGATTTCGGTTGGCTCGCTATCTCCGACGATCAACTGGCGAACGCTCGCGAGCGAAGAATTCGTCCTGCCACCGCTGGACGAACAGCACAGGATTGCCGTTGCTCTTCGGGAGACTGACCGTACTACCGAGGCTCTCCTTGCTCTCGTCGAAGCTGTACAGGTGGCGCAGGCCAGCGTGTTCAACACGCTCGTCGCCAACTCCGACACCAGAACCGTCGCACTTGGTTCCTTGCTGACCGAAGCACCTCGAAACGGCTGTTCAGCCGCTGAAGCGTCCTCTACGACCGGGCATTGGGTACTGGGACTCGATGCGCTCACGAAATCCGGGTATCGTCCTGAGCGACTCAAGCCAGTCCGGCGAACTGCCGCGATGCTCAACTCCGTGGTCAGAGCGGGCGACCTGCTGATCTCACGCTCCAATACCCGGGAACGCGTTGGCTTACCAGGCATCTTCAACGAGGATCGTTGCGACGTGTCGTGGCCGGATACGATGATGAGATTAAGTCCCGATTCGTCCGTTGCTCGTCCTCCCTTTCTGGAGCTGTTTCTCCGTTCGGCGGCGGGGCGACGGCAGATCGAGCGATTCGCGGCCGGGACCAGCGCAAGCATGAAGAAGGTCAATGCGCACGCCATCCGCCAGCTTTCCATCGCCTTACCGTCTTCCGACACTCAAGATGTCATCCTCCGCGCGACAGGCGGCGTGAGATCGGCCGGCGACTCCGCGGAGCGTCGACTACGCGGGTTGAAGCGAATGCGGTCCACCATGCTCGCATCCGTCCTGTAGGTGCCTGCGTTGGCCTGTCGCCGCGTCCAAAAAAGTGCGTCGGACACGTTTGGTCACAGCGAGGTATAGCCCATCGGTCGACGAAGTTGGCCGCGACCCGCGATGTGGCGAGGCGCTCGTCCGCGAGCCTGTGCAGCGTCCCGGCTTCATGGTGATCGCGTCGCGGCTCGTCGGTGAGGTGCGGGATCCAGGTTGGGCCGACTTGGGGCGACAGTTCCTCGACGTGTCTCCCTCCGCGCTACTGCTTGACCAACGGCTAGTCGTTACGTAGGCTGGGTCCATGGCACACCTGGACCGGATCACCATCGAGCCAGGAAAGCGTAGCGGCAAGCCCTGCATCCGTGGCTTGCGCATGACGGTCTCCGACGTGCTCGATTACCTGGCGTCCGGCATGTCCGAGGAGGACTTGCTCCGGGACTTCCCGGACTTGACGCGCGAAGACATCCGGGCCTGCCTCGCGTTCGCCGCTGACCGCGAGCGGCGACTGGTAACGGTCGGCGGAAGGTGAAGCTGCTCCTCGACCAGAATCTCTCACCGCGGCTCTGCGACCGCCATCGCGACATCTGGGCCGATGTCGTTCACGTTCGAGCGGTTGGCCTGGGGAAGGCGGACAACTCGGCCGTCCGCGCGTACGCGAGGCAGCACGGCTTCACCATCGCGTCGAAGGACGGGGATTTCAGCGGTCGTTCCTCCCTGTACGGCGCGCCACCGAAGGTCATCTGGCTGGCGCTCGGCAACTGTTCGACCAGCGAGATCGAACGGTGTCTCCGTCGCCACCGCGAGGAGATCGAGACGTTCGCCAGCGAACCGGACACGACGTTGCTCGTGATCCAACCCACCCAGGGTGGCGGCGCGTCGTAGCGGCACCCGATCAATTTGCCAGCATGGCCTTCACCGAGTCGAACACGGTCGAGGCGCTCGTCCGTGACATTCTTTGCGGCGGCGTCACCCACCATACGGCCGCCGGACCCGGCTTCGCGCGGCGCCACGGCGCGGTCTCCGGCCTCGGTTGGCACTACCTCGGGCCGCAGCACCTGGTGCGGCAGGTGCACGAGGTCCTCGTCGAGGACCACGTGCGGGAGGCGCTGATTCGCCTCAACCCGGAGATCGCGGCGCAGCCCGATCGGGCCGACGACGTGCTGTACCGGCTGCGGGCCATCCTGATGGGCGTCCGAACGGACGGGCTGGTCAAGGCGAACGAGGAGTTCGCGGCGTGGCTCGCCGGAGAGCGGTCGATGCCGTTCGGCGCCGACGGCGAGCACGTCACCGTGCGGCTCGTTGACCTTGAGGATGTCGAGCGAAACCGGTACGTCGTCAGCACCCAGTACACCGTCCGATCGGGTGCGAACGAGCGCCGCGCGGACCTCGTGCTGCTGGTGAACGGCCTGCCGCTGGTCGTCATCGAGGCGAAGACGCCGGTGCGGTCGAGCCAGAGCTGGTTCGACGGGGCGACGCAGATCCACGACGACTACGAACGCAACGTGCCGGAGCTGTTCGTGCCGAACCTCTGCTCGGTCGCCACGGAGGGGAAGGACCTGCGCTACGGTTCGATCGGCCTGCCGGTCGATCTCTGGGGACCCTGGCGGACGGACGAGGACGCGGACACGCCTGCTCTCGAACGGATCGAGCGGACGGTGTCGTCGATGCTCCGCCCGAACACGGTTCTGGATCTGCTGGGCAGCTATACGGCCTACGCTACAGGCACGGGCAGGCGGCGCGCCAAGATCGTCGCCCGTTACCAGCAGGTCGAGGCGGCGAACCGCATCGTCGAGCGCGTCGTCGCCGGCCACCCCAAGAAGGGTCTCATCTGGCACTTCCAGGGCTCCGGCAAGTCGCTGCTGATGCTGTTCGCGGCGCGCAAGCTGCGCCTGCACCCGGCGCTCGGGAACCCGACGGTGATCATCGTGGTCGACCGCGTCGACCTCGACACGCAGATCTCCGGCACCTTCCACGCGGCCGACGCGCCGAACCTGGAGAAGGCGGACAGCCGTGTCAATCTGGAACGGCTGCTGGCCCAGGACGCCCGCAAGATCATCATCACCACCATTTTCAAGTTCGCCGAGGCCGGCGGCGTCCTGAACAACCGCCACAACATCATCGTGTTGGTCGACGAGGCCCACCGTTCCCAGGAAGGCGACCTGGGCCGCAAGATGCGACGCGCACTGCCGAATGCGTTTCTGTTCGGCCTGACCGGAACGCCCATCAACCGCGCCGACCGCAACACCTTCCACGCCTTCGGGGCCGAGGAGGACGAGTACGGCTACCTGAGCCGCTACGGGTTCGAGGAGTCGATCCGAGACGGCGCGACCATACCGCTGCATTTCGAGCCGCGCCTGCCGGAACTGCACGTCGACCGCGAGGCGATCGACGCGGAATACCACGAGCTGACCGGCGGTCTGAGCGATCTGGACCGGGAACGGCTGTCGAAGACCGCGGCCCGCATGGCGGTACTGCTGAAGACGCCGGAACGGGTCGAGCGGCTCTGCGCCGACATCGCCCGGCACTTCCAGGAGAAGGTGGCGCCCAACGGTTTCGGCGCGCAGGTGGTCACCTATGACCGCGAGGCCTGCGTGCTCTACAAGCAGGCGCTCGACCGGGTGCTGCCGGCCGAGATGTCCGACGTCGTCATGGACGTGAAGTCCAGCGAGGCTGAGTACGCCGCCTTGCGCCGGAACCGTGACGCCGAGGAGCGGCTGCTCGACCGCTTCCGCGATCCGCACGACCCACTGAAGATCCTGATCGTCACGTCGAAGCTGCTGACCGGCTTCGATGCCCCCATCCTGCAGGCGATGTACCTGGACAAGCCGCTGCGTGACCACACGCTGCTGCAGGCCATCTGCCGCACGAACCGGCCGTACGGCGAGACCAAGACGCATGGACTGATCGTCGACTACCTGGGGATCTTCGACGACGTGGCCCAGGCGATCCAGTTCGACGAGGAGAGCATCACCCGCGTCGTCACGAACATCAACGAGCTGGTCGCGGCGCTGCCCGCGGCGGTGCAGAAGTGCCTGGCGTGGTTCCCCGGCATTGACCGCACCGTCACCGGTTACGAGGGGCTGATTGCCGCCCAGGAATGTCTCCCCGACAATGCGGCGCGCGACCGCTTCGCCGCCGACTACAGCTACCTCGCGCGCCTGTGGGAAGCGATCTCGCCCGACCTGAGCCTGGAGCCGTACGAGGCCGACTACCGCTGGCTGACCCAGGTCTACGAATCGGTGAGGCCGTCCACTGGAACCGGCAAGCTCCTCTGGCACACCCTGGGCGCCAAGACCATCGACCTCATCCACCGGCACGTCCACGTCGCCGCCGTCCGCGACGATCTGGAGACGCTGGTGCTGGACGCCGACGTTCTGGACGCGGTGCTCGGCGCGCCCGACCCCGACAAGAAGTCGAAGGAGATCGAGATCAAGGTCGCCAACCGTCTGCGCAGACACCTGCACGACCCCCGCTTCCGCGCCCTCGGCGAGCGGCTCGAAGAGCTGCGGCAGAAGCACGAGCAGGGCGTGCTGGTCAGCATCGAGTTCCTGAAGTCACTGCTCGATCTGGCCCGCGACGTGGTCGAGGCGGAGCGGACCGTCGAGCCTGCGACATCCGAGGAACGCGGCAAGGCGGCGCTGACGGAGCTGTTCGAGCAGGCCCGCAACGACCGCACGCCGATCATGGTCGAGCTCATTGTCAATGACATCGACGAGATCGTCCGGCACGTCCGTTTCGTGGGCTGGCAGAACACCCACGCCGGCGAGCGGCAAGTGAAGCAGGTGCTGCGAAAGACCTTGTTCAAGTACCGCCTGCACCAGGATCAGGAGCTGTTCGACCGAGCGTACGGCTACATCCGGCAGTACTACTGACTGCCGTTCGGAACGGCAGTCACCGTCAAGTTCCGGTCAGCCGATCCTGTGGCCCCATGACCGCCGGCATCCCAAGAGCAAGCCGAACGACCGCACCGATGGCGGTTGCGGGAGGGTCGGGGCGTCACGGGTGGAGCGAGGACAACCGGACCAGTCGTGAGGACTCCCTGAACCAGGACATCCTGCTGAACACCAAATAGAGCAGCTTGGTCACGAGCGGCAGGCGCTTGCGCTCATCACGTCGCAGGTCCGCCAGAAACTCGGCGCTCGCCACGGAGTACGCGCTGTCGGCCGCGAGCGTCCGGACGTCATCCACCGCCCACTTGAACCGCGCATGGAATCATCAAGGTCTCTTCGACGCCCTTCAGACTGACGCTGTCGCTCACGGGCTCCTCCACCATTCCGGCAAACCATCCGACGTCGGCCTGCGCCGCCAGGTACAGCAGTCCAACACGCCGCGCCAACCGGCGGCGCCACCAGCCGCCTGACACAGGGCCTTGTGCACGCGGACGCCGCGCTGCCCGGTGGACCGCTCCGGTGATGCGAAGAACAGTGTACCCGGCTCGTTGACCAGGAGCCGGTGCCAGGAGCCCCTCGGGACAAACGCACATTCGTCCTTCGTCGAGCACAACAACCTCGGTCTCGCCGCCTTGGTCGAGCACGAGATCGAGCGCTCCGGACATGACGAGCAGGATCTCGTCGCCATCGGGGCGAATCCCGTCCAGACGCGGATCGCTCAGGACCGGAGACTTGGCGTCCCACTCGATTCGTCGAGTCCCGGGTGCGAGTGTGGACGCGCCGCGGACGAAGCGAGAGTCGTACCGTGACGGTCTTGCAATGTTCATAAAATATACTTGTTCATTATTAATGAACATGATATTTTTCTGAACGTGACTCGAACGGCAGCCGAGCCCGACCTCGACCTGTACCGGCCTGCTCTGCAGAAGTGGATGCCGAAGGCCGAGATTCGCGCGCCCGGAGACGCTCTGGTCCGATTCGACGGCGTCGTCACCCGGAAGGCCGCAGGAGGAGCGTTTCGGTACCTTGTCGAGGTGAAGCGACACCTCCGCCACCAGGACGTTGGGGTCGTAATCGAGCAGTTGAACCGACGCCGAGCGACCCTGCCCCCCGGCCGAGCGGGCGACAGGGTTCTCCTTCTTGCACCGCACGTCCGCCCACAACAGGCAGCCGCCCTAGAGGGTGCGGAGATCGACTACCTTGATCTCGCCGGCAACGCTCATTTGCAGGCTCCAGGCTTGTTTGTTCACGTGGAGGGCCGCAAGCCACAGACAGAACTCGCTACCGCTCCGGGCCGCCCGCAGAAGGGCTGGATCAAGACGGTCATGGCCATCCTCATCCGTCCAGGACTCACCGATGCGCCATACCGCGCTCTGGCGGACGAAGCGGACGTGGCCCTCGGCACCGTTGCCGGATGCATGAACGACCTGGCTGCACGCGGGCTCTTGCTCAAGGGGAAGGACGGCCGGAGAGTGGACGACCGGCAGGCGCTGGTCGCGTTGTGGGTGCAAGCCTACATTGAAGGGCTGCGTCCCAGGCTCACGGAGCGCCGGTTCCAGGTGCGAGCCGAAGGGAAACAGGAAATCTGGCTGCGGCTGCGGAATGTACTTGCCAAGCGTGCACACCCTTGGGCGCTGACTGGCGCCGACCAGGCCGCGCGACGCGTGCCCTTCTTTCGGGCGAACGAGACGGAGATTTATGCGCCCGTCCGTGCGCTAGAGGACCGCGAAGCCCAGAGGGCTCTGGTCGCCCAGCCTGCGCGAGGCGGCAACCTGCTGGTCATCGAGCCGCCTGGTCCCCTGGCGATGGCCGATGAGACCGACGGTGACCTTCCCGTCGCTCCGGGTCTGCTGGCCTACGCCGAGCTGCGCTACCGAGGCACCGGTCAGGCGCTCGAAGCAGCCGAACTGCTCTTGCCCAGGGTTCTCGACGATACCGCGCATTGATCCCATCCTGGCGCCGGTCGTGTTCGACCTCGATCGCGGACTACGAGAGTTGGGAGTCCCGTTTGGCCCCATTGCCGCTCCATGTCCTGCTCAAGCTGGTGGCCTTCACCGACCGAAATGAGCCCCAGATCTCGCCGGTGTCCTCCATTGCCTGGAACATTGCGCCGACCGACTCGGCGCGCATGGCGCGGCGATGCCGGACGCCGCTGACAACTGGCACCTCCGTCGTCCGCGTCGGACCTGACGCGTCCTTCGCGGCTAGCACCACTGGATACGACCGCCCCGGAGCCAAAAGTGAGAGCCGCAGCCCCTCTTGCGCCAGATCGATGGGTAGAGTGTCGCAGTTCCATCCGCGTTCAGCGTCAAGCTCCAGCGGGGCCGTTCGTCGGGCAGTAAGTTCATGTGGAGAACGCTCCTGCAACCGCATGGACACAGCATAGCCGCCTCCTCATCGAACTGGTCCTCGCGGACTACATACACAGTCCGCCGTTTGAGTCCGTCCGGCAATTTCCCTTCCACCAGGATCGTCCTGTAGGGTCGACGAAACGAACGTCCGACCCAAGCGCAGACTAGCTGGACAAAGCCGCGAAAGCGCGTCACACCTGCTGCCTTTCCGCTAGCTCCAGAAGCCCGAGCGGCGGCTCTACGTCACCCCTGCCGACGTTCGCGGCCATGAGTTCGCAGATCCCGCTCTCAGGGTCCGGAATCAGCTCCATGCTGGCAAGGCTGAACGTGACGGCCGCCCAAAGATGGTTCGGCTCTTCGCGGAACGGATGAAGTCGTGCCAAGAATTCATTGACGGCGAGGGAAGCTGCAAACATGTTGACGCTGATCACCGCCGGGCGCTGAACGGCCGCCCCACTGATGTAGCCGTCCTTCACCTGCTGAGCGTGCGCATCCGGATCGTTGCGCCGCAAACCCGCGGCTGCGACTTCGCTCATGGTGAAGAGGCCCCGGCTCACGAGACTGGAGCGTCCAGGTCGCAAATAGTGGACGGTGCCGCAGACCTCGCGAATACGTCCCTTTTGGGGTCCGCTCGGTATCGCTTGGAGTTTCACGCCGACATCGAAGTAGGGCATGGTGTAATACGTGGCCAGCATGTTCAGGAGGTAACGACCATCTATGCTGTCCATGCATCCGAACAGCACGTCACACTGTGCCACGGCCCGTACGGCATCGGGATCCCAGAGGTTTCGGGCGATTCTGATCACCCCAGTTGCGAAGCCTGTCCGCTCAATTGCGTCTGCCTGAACGTCAACCTTGGGCCGTCCTTCAACGGCGTCTTGGATGGTCGAATTCAGGACGCGATTGACGTTGCGGTCTTCCATGTGATCGTCGTCGACGATTACGAGTTCGCCGACGCCCAACCGCATCAGTTGTTCGACAACCGGACTACCCGTGCCGGAAGCGCCAACGACTGCGATCGACAATCGGTGCAGACGCTCGATGGTGCCCTCGCCGAAGATCTGGGCCTGCGAAGCGAGGAAACTCGGTACGTCCGAGCTGCCGCCGTCGACGTACCAGAAGTGAAGGTCATCGCCCGGAACGCTGATGCAGCGGATGGGCTCTAGCCCGACTTCGCCAACTCGGTGTGGTTTTCAACTAATTTCAGGGGTGTTCCCGCCTCGCCCGACCCGGTGGGCCAGCAAAACCGGGGGTTTCAGAGTGCGTGACCCGCCGGAACCCTGTGTAGTGCCGACCTACCCCCTTGATTGGCGGGTTGCATGGACGGACGATCTACGTATGTTCGTGCGTTGCAAGATGCGCCGCAAGGACGGCAAGGAGCACCGCTACTGGAGCGTGGTGGAGAACGTGCGCGTCCGCGGGGGCCGGGTCGTGCAGCGCCAGGTGCTCTACCTCGGGGAGATCAACGACAGTCAGCGCGCGGCGTGGTGCCGTTCGATTGCGGTGCTGGACGAGACGGCGGGCGCGCGGCAGTTGGCGCTGTTTCCCGCGGACGGGGCCGTCCCGGTGCTGGACTGCGAGGTGGTGCGGATCCGGGTCGCGGACGTGCAGGTGCGCAATCCTCGCCAATGGGGCGCGTGCTGGCTGGCGCTGAGTGTGTGGGACCGGCTGGCGTTGGACCGCTTCTGGGGGCCGCGCTTGCCGCCGAGCCGGCAGGGGACGCGGTGGCTGGACGTGTTGAAGGTGCAGGTCTGCTACCGGCTCATCGATCCGGGGAGCGACTGGCGGCTGCACCGGCACTGGTATGCCCAGAGCGCGATGCGCGACCTGCTGGGGACCGACCCGGTTCTGGCCAGCAACACGCTGTATCGCTGTCTGGACAAGCTGGTGGTGCACAAGCGGGCGTTCTTCTCGTTTCTGCGGGCGCGGTGGACCACGCTGTTCGACGCCCGCTTCGATGTCCTGCTGTATGACCTGACCAGTACCTACTTTGAGAGCGACCCGCCCTTCGATGTCAACGATCGCGAGATAGTGACAAATTCTCGACACTCGTCGGTGCGCTTGGCTCGGGCACCGGTCTTGTCGTGTGGATCTTGAGGAAGATGAAGATGCTGGCGGTGGGCGCTGTGGGAAACCGCGCCCACGCGGTTTTCCAAGCTCCGGTGGGCGCGCTCTGTGCGTCCACGGGAGCGGCGGCGTCCACGGCCCCGGCGCTGGCGGTCGGCACGGCGTTCGGATAGCGTAGGGAGCGGACTCAGACGTGGGGTGAGGGCCCGGTATGCCCACCGGACCCTCGTGACCGCCCCGAGCTCCGACAGACCGAGCCGATCCCCGCTGTTGTGCCACGGATCAGGCTCGTTGTCCAGTCGGAGATCGCCCTGCGCGCTCCGACGCCGTGGACCAGCCCCTCCGCCAGAGAACCTGTCGCCAGTGCAGCCGTCTTTTCGCCGTCTGCGCGGCGTGTGACCGTGGCCATGCCTACTGCACGTCGCCGTGCCGGACGGCCGGTCGTCGCCGGTGCGTTCGAGCCGCCAACGCTCGTCATCAGCGCAGTCTGGAAGGACGTCTCGACCACCGCGACCGGCAGCGCGCCTACCGCGCCCGCCGCCGCGTGACGGATCACACTTCCCCCGCACCCCCGCCATCGGACAGACTCCCCGTCCCTGACGCCGCCCCGGTTCCCGCGGCCACGCGATGCGTGGTCTGCGGCCGATCGAGCCGGTGGCTGACCCCGATGCGGGAGCCTCGCGTCGTGCGGGGAAGGAGGAACGATGATCACGCCCGCGCAGCGCGCCGAGATCCGGCGCCTGTACTACAGCGAGCACTGGAAGCTCGGGACCATCGCCGCTCAACTCGGCCTCCACCGTGAGACGGTCCGCGCCGCCGTCGAGCACGCGTCGGGAAGCGTCCGGGGCGGCGTGTGTCGGCCTACCGCCCTCGACCCCTACCTGCCGTTCATTCGCGACACCCTGGCCCAGTACCCCCGGCTGCGCGCCACCCGCATCCACGAGATGGTCCGCCAGCGCGGCTACCCGGGCTCGGTCATCCAGGTCCGCCGCCTCGTCAGGCGTCTGCGGCCCGAGACCACCCGTACCGTCTACCGGCGGATCGTCACGCTGATCGGGGAGCAGGCGCAAGTCGACTGGGGTTCCTTCGGCAAGGTCCGCATCGGACACGGCACACGCGCCGTCTCCGGATTCGTCATGGTCCTCGGCTACTCGCGCGCCATCGCCGCCCTCTTCACCCTCGACCAGACCCTTGAGAGTTTCCTCCGCGGACACGTCGAGGCCTTCGAGGCCCTGGGCGGCATCGCCCGCACGCTCGTCTACGACAACCTCCGCAGCGCTGTGCTCGACCGCCGCGGTACCGCCGTCCAGTTCCATCCCCGCCTGCTCGAGCTCGCCGGCCACTACCACTTCGCCCCCCGACCCTGCACACCGGGACGCGGAAATGAGAAGGGGAAAATCGAACGGCAGATCCAATACCTACGGCACGCCTTCTTCGCCGCTCGGCCCTTCCGCGACCTCGACGACCTCAACGCCCAGTTCCAGCGCTGGCGAGACGACGTCGCCCACCAACGCCGCCACCCCGAGCAACCCGACCGCACCGTTGCCGAGGTCTGGGCCGACGAGCAGCCCCGGCTGCTGCCGCTCCCCGCCCATCCCTTCGAGACCGACCTCGTGCGCGTCGTCCGCTCCGGCAAAACCCCCTACGTCCGCTTCGACCGCAATCTCTACTCCATCCCCCACACCCGCGTCCGCAAGCCCCTGACCCTGCTCGCCAGCGACACCCGCGTCCGCATCCTCGACCAGCAGACCGAGCTCGCCCGCCATCGCCGCACCTACGACACCGGACAGACCGTCGAGGACCCCGCGCACCTGGAAGGCCTGCTCGCCGCCACCCGTCAGGCCAACGTCCACACCACCCGCGACCGCCTCCGCGCCGCCGTCCCCGCCACCGCCGCCCTCTTCGAACGGCTCGCAGAGCGCGGGGAGGCGCTACGACCCCACGCCACCAGGCTGCTCGCGCTGCTCGACGACTACGGGCCGCAGGAACTCGCCGCCGCCGTCGACGACGCCCTCCAACGAGACGCCCTCGGCGCCGGCTCCATCACCCACATCCTCGAAACGCGCCGGCGACAGCGCGGACTCAAACCCCCGCTCCGGCTTACCTTGCCCGACCGCCCGGGACTGCGAGACCTCGACGTCCAGCCCCACGACCTGGAGACCTACGATGCCCTCGGACAACACACCCCCGACGACGCTGGCGACTGACCTCCGACGACTCGGATTCAATCGCACCGCCGACGACCTCAACGACCTCGTCGCCACAGCCACCCGCAAACGCTGGAGCACGACCGTGCTGCTCGAACACCTCGTCGCCGCCGAACTCGAAGACCGACAGCGCCGCAGCGTCGAGCGCCGACTCACCTGCGCCCGACTGGGACGCTTCAAGCCCCTCGCCGACTGGGACTGGGACTGGCCCACCGCCTTCGACCGACCGGCCCTCGAACGCATCCTCACCCTCGATTTCCTCACCCGCGGCGAGAACGTCATCCTCGTCGGAGCCCAGGGCCTCGGCAAGACCATGCTCGCCAAGAACATCGCACACCAGGCCATCCTCGCCGGACACTCCGCCCTCTTCACCACCGCCGCCGACCTCCTGCTCAACCTCAACGGACAGGAGACGGCCCGAGCCCTCGAACGACGCCTCCGACACTACACCCGGCCATCACTACTCGTGGTCGACGAAGTAGGATTTCTCGCCTACGACGCACGGGCCGCCGACCTGCTCTTCCAGCTCGTCAGCCGCCGTTACGAGCACCGCTCCCTGCTCATCACCACCAATCTGCCCTTCAAGCATTGGGACACCGTGTTCCCAAACGCCTCCTGCGCCGTCGCTCTGATCGACCGCCTGACCCATCACGTCGAGATCCTTGTCGTCGAAGGCCGCAGCTATCGCCGGCGCGAGGCCGAACTCACCCAGCAGCAGCGCAAACGACGACGTCCGCGCCGCAACGACTCGCCAGATGGCAACGACTCACCCCGTCGTCGTCAATGAACCCCGTCGACAGCAGTGCAGAAAACGTCAGTTTCTGGAGACCGCCAACATTCGACGGCAAGCGCCGGTTCGGCTACAGCCGGGACAAGCGTTCGGATTGCGTGCAGGTGGTGATCGCGCTGATCGTGACCCCGGACGGCTTCCCGCTGGCCTACGAGGTGATGCCGGGCAACACGACCGATCAGACCACGCTGGCCGGCTTCCTGGAACAGATCGAACAGCAATATGGCCGCTCTCAGCGGGTCTGGATCATGGACCGCGGCATCCCCACCGAAGCGACCTTGGCGGCCATGCGCGCGGGTGACGCGCCCGTGCGCTACCTGGTGGGCACCCCCAAGGGTCGCCTGACGCGGCTGGAGCAGGCGTTCCTGGCGCAGCCCTGGCAGGCGGTGCGGCCGTCGGTCACGGTCAAGCTCCTTGCCGAGGAGGGGGAACTCTACATTCTGGTCCGCAGTGACCAGCGGCGGCTGAAGGAACGCGGCATGCGCCGGCGACGGCTGAAGACCCTGTGGCAGCGGCTCGGCGAGTTGCAGCGGCAAACCAATACCCGGGATCGGTTGCTGCTCAAGCTCGGCGCCGCCAAACAGGCCGCCGGCCGGGCCTGGGCATTGGTCGACGTCGGCGTGCCCGCCCCCGGCGAGGCAGTCACCCCACAGACCTTCACCGTCCGCCTGCGGCGGGACCGGCTCCGCCAAGCCCGCCGGCGGGAGGGCCGCTATCTGTTGCGCTCGAACCTGACCGACGAAGACCCCGCAACGCTCTGGCGGTACTACATGCAGCTCACCGAGATCGAACAGGCCTTCAAGGACCTCAAGCACGACCTCGCGATCCGTCCGGTCTTCCATCAGCACGACGCTCGGATCGAGGCGCACATCTTCGTCTCGTTCATCGCCTATTGCCTGCACGTCACCCTGAAGAACCTGGCCCGGCCGCACGCCCCAGGCCTGACCCCGCGCGCCATCCTGGAGACGTTCGCCACCCTCCAGATGGTCGATGTGCATCTGCCAACGACCGATGGCCGGCAGCTCGTCCTGCCGCGCCATACCCGGCCAAACCGGGAGCACGACCTGCTGTTGCACCAACTCAAGCTGCAACTGCCGACACAGCCCGCGCCACGCATCACCGCCTGACACCACGCCCGCCGCGCAGCGTCGTGTAGTGCCGACCTTTGGGGGATCGACTCTTTAAAATCAATGGGTTACAGGTTTCTTGGTGCCCAGTTGGCGAAGTCGGGCTAGCGCGCCGCCCGAGCGGAGCACGCGGCCGAACATCTTGCCGTCGGGAAGCATGACAACGCTACCGTGGGGAATGTCGGCTTCGACCCAGCCACGAATCATTGGCAGCAAACGGGCGTCGCCCTCGTCGTCGGTTGGCGAAAAGTCAGCGTAGCCCGTGGGGTGACTGTGGACCTTAACCACCGAGAAATCCTCTTCGGTTGCCCGCTCGAGCATGGGCACGATGTAGTCCGGTAGCCAAGTCACGAGCGTTTCGGTGCGTTCCGAACAGTCGCCGTAGGGGACGCCGTGGATCTCGTGAACAACGAGGCGGTCACGTCGATCGCCGCGACGCCGGCCACACAGGAGCAGAGCGACAGCTTCCTTTCCGTCGCCCGGAAACAGAAAGCTCTTCAGATGCTCATGTTGATCACCGGAGAGCGAGAGATTTACCGGGATGCTCATTTTCTGAACTCCCGAGCGAGCCAGTCCTCGATCAGAATGACGTGGGTGTCTAGGTGGTCGAGACCGGCCCGCCACGGATTCTTCGCGGTGCGGTGGCGAGACCAACGCTGGTAATTCTGGCCAGCGATGGTCTGCGTCGCTTGTGTCGCACCGATCGGCTTGCCATCCCTCCGCGCCAGGGCGGGAAAAAAGTAGACCATGTTCAATTCCGTGTTCGGATACCCGGTCTCCATGCGGATTGCCGCCGTCACACGCGGGTGGATGTATCCTTCATGCGTGTCGAATTCGTGGATCAACACCCACTGGGAGCCATCGATGATGGTCTCCCAAGGGCGGCCGTACGTGTCCAGGAACTCTCTATCCTGTGGCAGCAACTCGAACTGGCGACGGGGACTCATCGCGTCAACCCTCCGTCTGGTCGCGCGGCAGCGCCTTCAGCTTTTCGACGCCGGAAAGTCGAAGGTCCACCTTGTCGTCCAGTTCCACCTTGCGGGGTCGCTCACCCGTGAGTTTGATCCGGAGCGTGTAGTCCTTCGCGGGAAGCAAGCCGGCAAGGGTCAGGATTTCCAAACCCGTCGGTGTCGGGTCGTGGACGACATATGCATCGCCGTTGATCTTGAGGCGGTAGCCCTTGGCCAGCGGGGGCCGCTTGCCGAGCTTCGCGTATTCCTCCAGATCGACGATGTCGTCGAGAACAGCTTCGATCCCGGACTCGGGATCCCGGTGTGGCGTCGATTCGCACTTTTCTGGTGTTTCCATCGATTCTTCCCCCTGTAATGGTCGCCCTGCGCCACCATGAAGCAGGGATGGCGCTATGTTTACACAGCATGCGTAGTATGTCAAGCAGTCACCGAGCGTGCTTGATCTCGGGGGTGGTTCAGCGCTAGACTTCTGCGGAGGCGGCAGCAGAACCGGGCCGCGGCAGTGCGACCGGAACGAGTCAGAGGCACCGCGTCGCAGGGTGGTCAGTCAGCGAGGGGACCGACGGCCGATGTCGAGCCAGGACTCGGAAGCACGTCGTGGCGCGAGAAGCGGCCGACGTCGATCCCAAGGAGCCCAATCGCACGGCTCTGGAGGCTGCGAGCCGTCGTGAGCGCGGTAGTCCCGGCACGACCATGACGCGGGTTCGAGCCGTAGTCGTGCAGCAGCAGGCGTCGCGGGCGGGGGCTGCGAATCCGCCGCCTATCGGCGGACAGCGCCTCGTTGACCGCGGTTCGGCGTTGCGACCGGCAGCGTCGGGGACTTGGACCCGACACGTAGCTTCGGATCCTCACGTCGGCGAGGGCGACCAGCGTCGCCGTGCTGTGGAAGCCCCTTTCACTGACGAGTTCGGCCAGACCAGCGGCGGCTGCCAGCACAGCTTCGAAGTGGTGACCGACCAAGATCAGCCGTTCGACCGTTGTCCTCGTGTCACTGAGAACCGCCTCCCTAACAGTGCCGCCAACGCCCAGGCCCGTGTCACGGTGGAAGGTGTGCTCGGCCTCCTAGGCAATGTGGGTCCGGCCGTCCTTCATCGTCGCGACCTGTGCATCCGGTTCTTGGGGACGCCTCCGATCTTCGGCGAACCCCGTTTCGGGCCTCGCGGCAAGAGCTGGACAACTCGATGCATGTCGGTGTTCGGCCGCCGGCCGCCGGCGCAGGCTCGCGCAGAAACGTCTCGTGGCCGGCCCCCGGGTCCCGGCGGAGGGGCAGTATGCAGCACCGCATTCAGTGCTGTCGAGTCCGTGCTAGGCCACCTTGCCGTTGCCGAATTTGATTCGATGGCGCGGACGCGACACCGCCGAATGGTTCGGCCGGGTTTCGCGCCGCGCGACGGCCAGAACCTGCCGCACGTTCGGCCAGCCTGCGACCCGCCACCCCAATCGTCGGTCAGAAGGCCGATTCCTCGAGGTACCGGACCAGCGGCCGACACAATGGGCGGCCCGGCGCCAGACTGGGCCGGCAGACCCCGCCACCGTGGAGCTTCGTGCCCGACTCATTTGCCATCACAGCGAGGCGGGTCCAGTCAAGGACGCGATTCAGTCATTCATGGAAGCGGTGATTTGCATGCCGCAGAAAGTCCGAGTCGGCCATCTGCACACCAACCGTTTCCGCGCGCAGCATCAGCGATTTGGCATTGCCATGCGCACAAGTGTAGGGCTCGATGCCGTCTGTCGATCTGGTCAGCGGGACTTACAGGCCGCCACCGCGGCAACGGCCTGAAGGAGGCTGGATTATGGCCCGAACAGGGGAAAGATACAGCGTGAAAGCGACACTAGGCCAATACCTCGCTTCAATTCGCGCAGATCGGAAAATGACCTTACGCGAAGTCGAGGAGGCGACCAACAAGCAGGTGTCGAATGCTTATCTCAGCCAGATCGAGAACGACAAGATCCGCAAGCCATCGCCGAACATTCTTCACTCTCTGGCAGAGATCTATGCCATTAGCTTTGAGAACCTCATGAATATGGCGGGGTATCTCTTGCCTTCAACTCGACGGGCAAGAGATGTCCGTCACGGTCGCGTAGCGACATTCGCTGAGTACAATTTAACTCCCGAAGAGGAGTCGGAGCTGATGCAGTACCTTCAGTTCATACGGAGTAGGAAGCAGCCGCATGACAAAGCGTGATGACAGCGCGCTCGACCCGGAAGATCTTCTCGCAGTCGAGGAGCGAGCCCAACGGCTTCTTGACCGCGCCGATGCATGGAACCGTTTTCCGGTTCCAATCGACGATATTCTTTGCGCGGCGAAGGTGCGTATCGCACCTACGAGCGCCTTCGATCCTGCTGCAATAGTCTCTTACCTACAAGGTAAGGCTGCGGCCACTGGTCGGCGAGTAAAGCGAGCCATAAGTAAGGTTTTCGGACTTTACGATGCCGAAGGCGCTGTCATCCATATCGACAGTAGTGTCGTTGAATCGAAGCAGACGTTTCTGGCCCTTCATGAAACCGGACATCACGATTTGCCGGTGCACCGCGAGATTTTTCGGTTGTTCCAGGACTGCAATATGACGCTGGATGCGGAAGTCGCTGACAAATTCGAGCGCGAAGCCAATAACTTTGCGCGCTTCGTACTTTTCAAGGGTGACACTTTCGCAAGACACGCCGCGGATTGTTCACTTGAAATTAGAACACCGATCAAGCTCGCTAAGACATTCGGAGCTTCAATCTATGCCGCCGCGCGTGAATTCGCCCGGACGAACGACAGAGCGTGCGTCGTGTTTGTTCTAGATCCGTTGGAGAACATTGAAGGTATAGGCTGCCGGGCGCCAGTGCGGCGCATTGAGGCGTCGCCTTCCTTTATTGCGCAATTCGGACGGCTCGCGGTCGACATGATTGCGCCAAATCATCCCCTGTGGCCAGCGCTTCCGATTGGCCGCCGAATGACGAGACCGGTTCTGGTAAGGATTGCGGACGTGAATGGCATTCACCACGAGTGCATGGCCGAAGCGCTTGACACTACCTACAATGTTTTGGTCTTGCTCTATCCCAAGAAGGCATTGACCGCAAAGACTGTGATTGTTCCGGTCCACCGCGGCTTCACTTGCGTATGAGGTGTTCGCGGGCTTTTCTACGATGAATGGGCCGCCACCGGGCGCAGGAGTAGTACTGTGGACGGCGGCCACGGGACGGGGATGTATGTTAGTCGAACCGTTGCCACTCATGACGCTGGTGATCCATCAGTGCCGCGGCTTGCAATCGCCTTACCGTGTCAGGGTGGCTGGCGAACAGTCCAGGCTCGTAAGCGTGGCTGCCTGGGGCGTAGCCGTCGAACCGTGGCTCTCGGTTCGGTGTTGCTGTGTGATCGACGTCCGGCCATTGGGCCAGCGGCTGCGGGAGTGTTGCCGGGTGCCCCTTCCGCCATTCCCACGCCGCCGCAAGTTGCTCGCCGAGCGCCTCGACCAGCGCGCACACGCTATCCATCGAACCTTCCAGCGTTTGACGCACGTCTTCCGTTAACACCGGTGGCAGGTCAGGTTCACGGTGCACATCCATGTCGGAGCGATCAGGCTTCGACGGCAGATGGGTGACGACGCGGGAGCGTGGTATCGGTCTCCCACTAGCGTCGCGCAGCACGGGCTCACGCCGCACGAACTGGCCAATTTCGATGCGGCGGCCTCGGTGGACGAGCATGTTACGGAAATTGAGAACCCACTCGAGCCAACCAGCGGGTCCGACACGTCCGATGGTCTCTGTCAACTGATTGGCGAACTGCTCTTGCCGTGTCTCTCCCTCAGTAGTCTGCGTCTGCCGTCTGCGTCCGAAGTACCGCTGGACACCGACAAAATCAGCCTTGAGAATACTCAATGGCAACGCCAGCACGCCGATGATCGTACCGGCGGCGCAATCGAGAGCTCCGGAGAGTGCTCTTACGACGCCGACTTGGTGGAGGCGAACGATCTCAGGGCCGAGAGATTCGAGTGGGGTCATTCTCGGCCTTGCGCATATTTGTGGTTGCCCATCTACGATCTGAATCACATCAGCCTGAAAGGTGTCTTCGCGATCCACAGCGTCGAGAAGTTCGAGCCTGTGCACACCGGCTTCGATCAGGTTGGTCGACACGCTGCTCGTGCAGGCGTATAGCTGATCGGAGATTAGAATACGGCGTGACGTTCCCGGATGCGGTGCCCACCAACCGATGCCGTAAGGCTGCTCGGTCGTGAAGTCGTTGAAGATGCGTCGCTCGAGCGCTTCCCAATTTGGGGTCTGGACGCCGAGCGCGTGGGCTGGTCCCATTGTGCTTCTATCAGGGTCGTCTGGATAGGGCTGTGACATTCGAGCAATGTCGGTTGGTCTCATATGCAATGTCCTCGCGACTCTCCGGCAAGAAATACGATATCCAGCTTGCCGGTTTGTGGCCAAGCCGTCGTGCTCGCCACGCACATCGTGGGCACTGGCGTGACCCTGCCCAGCGGCTCGACGGCACCAGGCGATGATCTCGACGAAATCCCGCGTGACACCGTCATGGGGAATTGGGCATCCTGCATGGGACGCAGCAGTCGGTGGTTCAGACAAACACCCGGTGAAATACGCCGGGCGGGAGCGGCTGACCGCGGAGGAGGTGGCGGCGGAAAACCTCGAGTGGTCGACATTCGCAACCTCCGAGCGCCGCAGTGAGCTGAGTGCGCAATTCGACCTCTCCCTCAACTTCAACCAGGTCTGGTGGGACCTTGGCGCCTCTACCGGACGGACGTCGCTTATCACAGATTCCTCGGACGGTCGCCTGCCGCCCCGGACGGCAAGCCGGCAGGCTTACGAGGCGACGCCTGAGGCGAAGTGGTTGGAGGCCGTCGATTGGGAACTTGCGCCGGCGGATGGTCCTGAGAACTATGGCCTCAACGCCCGCTGCATCATCGAGCGCCGAGTGCCAATCACTCCAAGCAGCGACAACAACCACGTCCAGATCCTGCAGTCGCCCGAACATGTCGTCATCCTTCAAGAAAAGATCCACGACTTTCGCATCATCCCGGTGACCGATCAACCCGACGTGCGTGATCAGGTCCGGCAGTGGCTTGGCGTGTCGCGTGGACGGTGGGATGGAGACACGCTCGTCGTCGAGACCAAGAACGTCCGCGCCCAAGAGGATTGTTCCGCGTTGTGCGAAAACCGGTACGTCGTCGAGCGGTTCACCCGGCGCGGCGAAGACGCCATCGAGTACTCCTTCACGGTGACCGACCCGAGCATCTGGACGCAGCCGTGGAGCGCGGGCGATCGACGCACGCCCCTGACGGGGGTTACTCCTGGTCATCGTCGCAGTCCTCGTCCGCGAACAGTCGCACCCGATCCGGATCGCTCATCGTGCGCCATCGCCGGCTACCCTGGACCCGGATGCGGCGGCCAGCCAGCTCCCCACCGCCTGGACCGACGACAGGGAGGGGGATTCCGTGTCGACGATCAGGCCGTCGAAGTCGAAGATCAGGGCGCGCAGCATGCTCCAAGGCTCCGGGCGTGGCGAACCGTATCAGATCTGCGTGCCAGACGTCGAAACCCCGCTCTCCATGACGCTGGTGAGCATCCGAATTTGCACAACTTGACGTGCACAACACAAGAAATGGTCATCACCGGGGTCGGCGCTCGAACTCCGCCTGTACGAAAAACGCTATCCCGTTGCTCGAGATTCGGTCCGGTGTTGTGGTCGCTTCGGAGCGGGACCCGGCGGGTGAGCCCGATCGCCGCGGACCGTTCTCCCCTCCTCCCGATCCGGCCTGCGGAGTCGTCGCAGTCACCCGGCTCTGGGGGGCGCTCCAGGCGGTGCGAAAGTCAGGGCGAGTCCGGCGCCGGGTCGGGGAAGAGGGGCGGCTGCGGATCAACGGGTGGAAGAGGCAGATCCGCGATGCCCTTGACAGCAACGCCGTCAGCCTCTGCCAGCCGGCGAACATCATCGTCATCCGAGTACAGCTCATCGACGCCGTGCACCTTGGCGATGGCGACGATCTGCCGGTCCACCTTGACCTTCTGCCAGGGACCGGTCGCACCCGATTTCTTGCTCCCCGCGTCGGTCGCGCGCCGTTGCGATTCCGCGGCCTCGATGGCGGCTTTCAGGTCGAAGGGCTCGACGACGAAGAGGGCGCTGGTGGTCAGTTCCGCCACGTAGGCTGCCGTCTCGCTGGCAGCTAGGACGAGAAATTCGCTCAACGCCGGCGTCGGGATGATGATCGTGGCACCCGCCGCATCGAGCGTCTCCACGAAGTGTCTCAGGCGCTCCGGCACCCGGTCAACGGGCTTCGGGTACGCCGCATCGGGATGGAGGTAGGCCCCGAGGATTACGGAATCGAATGCCACGCGCACGCCGGCGCTATCCTTCCAGCTTGCGCAGAGCCACCAGATCACCCAACGGATCGGGGCGCTCCTTCCAGCCCGCGTCAATCGACCGCAGACGCCTGGTGGCGTCGGCCAGCGATTCCGACGGCAACTCCGCGTAGTCGTGGATGCGGAAGGACTTCATGGTCCAGGCGCCCTCGCGATCACGGAACCAGCGTGCAACGCCGGAAACGCGCAACGGTGTCGTGAACAGATACCTGCCGATGTTCTTCGCGAGATCCCGTTTCGCGAGACAGTTATGTACGCGATCGTGGCTCTGCAAATGCACGGGGACCAGTTCGTCTCTTCCGCCGACGACAATTGGCACGCCGTCCAAGGTGCCCGGCTGAGAAAACGGGCCGTACTCGGGCTCGTCGGTACGTGTTTCCCCGGCAAAGCGCAAGATCTGCGCGCCGTCCTCGTCGACGAGTTCGGCGTACTCGGCGTTGTCGGCCGACAGGTCGTCTTCGATTGCTCTTCGCGCCTGCAGAACGTGCGCGGGTCCGTCGCCGTCGCGTAGCGCATGGGTGCGTGTCCTCAACTTGGGGTACGCCTCCCACTCAACGGCGACGACCGGGACCGTGCTTCCGTCCTCGACGCTCACGAGATGGACACTGCTGGTTTCTCCGAGAACGGTGGCGAGGTTCTCCAGGTAGCGTGCAAGTCGCGCCATCGGCATGGTCGCCGGAGAGTACGCACCGATCTTGAAGCGGAGTTGAACTGGCCGATTCCCCGTAACGCGGCTACGTTCGTCTTCTGATCGTGCCATGTCCGCCTCGGTTCATCCGTCGGATGCGAGTCCGATTCCGTTCCTTCGAGCATCCATTGTAGTCGCTCTCGGCGCCCGCCAGCCACCAATGGCTACGTCGATGTCATGTCCTACGACCGGCTGATAGACAGGTGCCAAGTGCGCATTCCGGTGAAGTTGAACGCAGGATCCGGGGACCGTGAACACGGATTCAGCGTTCAAGATCCCCCGGATTACGCAGGCCGTCACGCGCGTCGAGGCCCCGAGGTCAAAGCGGTAGCGCGATCACGCGGGCACGGCGGTCACTCGAACACGTTGATCAGGGCGTATGTAATCGAACCGCTCTCGGGAACGACCACCTGGTGCCACGACCGGGCCGGCACGTGCAGGATGTCCCCCTCGGTGACCTGGAACTCTTGTGCGCCCTCGAGCTGCGGCCGCTGCTCCTGGGGAGGCCGGCCCTCGATCCAGTTGACCCGCTCTCCGCCAACCCGCACCGTGCCGCCGCCCGTCAGGACGACGTAGAGGTCCCACTTGTCGGTGTGGATCTCCGGCTGGGTGTAGCCGGCGCGGTAAATGATCTGCACGCTGTGCGGCCGGTGGTCGGCACGGTCCAACGCGTTGGCCACCACGAACGAGGTGTCCCAGATGCCCTCGCCGTTGCGGAGCGCCTCGTCGAGCTCGTCCTGGAAGGCCGCCACGGCCGCGGCGTCCCAGTGCAGGTACTCGTCGGGACGAGGCTCGTTCGGGACGTCCCTGAACGGATTCTGCGCCGCCGCGGTCACGGGCAGCGCGAGACACGCCAGAAGCATGACTGAAGCTGCGTAGCGCATGTGTCACCTCCGGTGCCGAATGTCGGTCTTGGCACCTTGCCGCATCGTAGCCGGTATCCGGGCGGGTGGCAAAGGACCCTGCGCGTTGAGATTGTCGTTTCTGCGTGAATGGATGCAGCGGTCTCCAGGGGACAGGTGCAGCCCGAGGCGCGATGCGTGGAATAGGGGCCACAAGATACGCAGGATGTGCGTAGTTTATCCTCGACCGTGCGTCGTAAGGGCCCTTAATATACGCATAACGTGCGTAGTATGGGACCAGGTTTCATCCATCGACTCCCCGAATGGCCCCGATTCCACTGGGATCAGGCGGCCCTGGCCGCGCCCTTGGCCGACATCAGGCATCGGCAGGGCCGCCTGCTGGGCCGGATGGAGGGCCTCGGCTTCTCCCTTCAGAAGGAGGCGGAACTCGAGACGCTGACACTGGATGTCGTCAAGTCCAGCGAAATCGAAGGTGAAACGCTGGACGCGGACCAGGTGCGCTCCTCCATCGCCCGGCGGTTGGGTATCGAGACGGCCGGGACGGTCGCGGTGGAACGTGACGTCGAGGGCGTCGTCGAAATGATGCTCGATGCGACGCAGAACTTCGACAAGCCTCTGAGCGACGAACGTCTGTTTGGCTGGCACGCCGCGCTGTTTCCGACAGGACGCATCGGGATGCGGAAGATCATCGTTGGCGCCTGGCGCGACGACGCCGACGGGCCGATGCAGGTTGTCTCTGGCCCGGTCGGAAAAGAACGGGTCCACCATGAGGCGCCGGCGGCTCGTTTGCTCGATCGGGAAATGTCGCAGTTCCTGAGGTGGGCCAACGCGCCGGGAGACAGCATCGATGCGGTCCTGAGGGCAGCGCTCGCGCACGTGTGGTTTGTGACCATCCACCCGTTCGACGACGGCAACGGCCGTATCGCGCGCGCGATCGGCGATTGGCAGCTCGCGCGGGCGGACGGGAGCGCCCAGCGCTTCTACAGCATGTCCACGCAGATCTGTCAGGAGAGGAACGATTACTACGACATTCTCGAGCGGACGCAGAGGCGAACGCTTGATGTCACGCCGTGGATGGAGTGGTTCCTGGCATGCCTTGGGCGCGCCTTCGACGGAACCGAATCCACGCTGGCGACCGTGCTTCAGAAGGCGAGGTTCTGGGAGAGACATGCCCAACTGGCGATACCCGAGCGGCAGCGCGCGATCTTGAACAGACTCCTTGATGGATTCACGGGGAAGCTGACAACGAGCAGGTGGGCCACGCTTGCGAAGTGTTCTCACGACACGGCGCTTCGCGATATCCACGCTCTCATTGAGCGTGGCGTCCTGAAGCAGGAAGCCGGCGGCGGCCGAAGCACCAGCTATGTGCTCGATGAGGATTGACAAGCCGGAAGTCCCCGTGGCCGGGTCGTTGAGAAAGAACCGCTCGCGATCGAAGCCTTCCAGGATGGGGAAGTGGTTGAACTCCCGGAACAGATTGAGCGGAAGCGGCAGCTTCCTGAGCTGGTTTATCTGTGCGCTCCGGCCCGTGCACTGGAGGCCATAGTGCCTGGCGGCCCGCGAGATGCCGGCGGCAGTGGATCCGTCCCGGTGTCAACGATCGCGAGATAGTGACGAATTCTCCACACTCGTCGGTGCGCACGGCTCGGGCACCGGTCTTTTCGTGTGGATCTTGAGGAAGATGAAGATGCTGGCGGTGGGCGCTGCTGCGGCCCGGCATTGAGGTGATCCGGCAGCGGACGCACTGGCGCGGGAGTGTCTGATTCGAACATGTTCAGTTGATCACTGGCCACCATTTCTCTACTCCATTGTAAGACGAGCAGACTGGATCGTTGCGGCGAGAGACAGTATCCCGGCGTCGCGCCGGGGAGCGGATTCGGGCTGCACTACTGGAAATACCGCTCTATAGATTGGTCATAGCCATAATTCAACTATGTCTTATTAGGGGCTGTCCGGGCGATCGAAGGGTCGCGCAGCCCGTAGTACCAGGCATTTTCGGCAGGTTCGCGCATTTCATTTGGGATAAGAGAAATATTGCAAAGGAAAAGTGTATTTACGCTACAAATATTGAGATTGCGCCTGGATTCCATTTGGGTTTAAGTAAGGCCGAATAGTCGAGTGTCGCGCGGTCGGTAGCGAAAGCGAGCAGGCTTGACATCGAGGGCAGCGTCCGGACGGCGATGGCCGGCGCCGACTATGCCAGGGGACCGCTGGTGACGGGCCTGTCGTTGTCTCACAGCCGGGGCCTGGGCGGCTACTCGGGCGACTACGCCGGCGAGGTGACTTCGTCGGTCACCGGCCTCTATCCCTGGCTGGGCTACAAGGCGACCGACCGGATCGCCGTGCGGGGCGTCACCGGATGCGGCAAGGGCGCCCTGACGTTGACGCCGGGCGCGGGAGCGGCGCTTGAGAGCGGGTTGTCGATGGCCATGGCCGCGGCGGAAGCTGGCGGCGCGTGCGTCGACCATGTCGCAAGCGGGATTGGAAGAGAGGATACGGGAGCGGTTCGGGGATGGGCTTGACCTCTGCGCGGTGGAGCTTGGGTGTGTGCATGGTCGGGAGCGCCGATCGCAGTTCAGTGCCGGTGAGGGCGCGCCGCGGCATTGCCGCGGCGATGGTCGTCCTTGCGTCGCTTCTCCTCCTTGCCGCCCCCCAGTCCGCGCGCGCCCAGACCGAGATCTGGGACGCGTCGCTGACGGTGGGATCGCATGACAACAGGCGCGGGTTCCTGAGCTCTCCGTCCAGGGGCTCGCTGAGCGACACGACGTTCGAAGCCGGCGAAGTCTCGTTCACGATCCGGGCGCTCCTCGAGACCCACGCCACGGACAGGAAATTCATCTGCGTGTCGTTCCAGGCGGGGTACACGGGCGACCATGCGGCTACAACCGCGCTCAGCGCGCTCACGCTCAACGTCGGCGACCATACCCTGCCGTTCGAAGGCATCAACCACGGGCAGCGCCCGTGGGGAGACTACTGCTGGTTCATCCCCGGACCCGCCGAGGATTTCGGATTCGAAACGGGCTCGACCCTCCGGGCGAGCATCGTGACCAGCGCACCGCAGCCGACGGCCGAGATCGTGTCCCGGCCGCGCGATGGGACGACCTACCGCAGCGGCGAGGTCATTCGCGTCGTCCTGTGGTTCGAGGAGGACGTGCGGGTGTCGGGCAGTCCGCAGCTCGAGCTCGATATCGGCGGCCAGACGCGGCTCGCCGCCTACGTGGCGGCCCGCCGCGGCCGGACCGCCGCCTTCGAGTACACCGTGACGGCCGACGACGCCGACGCCGACGGCGTGAGCATCCGCGCCAACACCGATGAGTCGAGCCCCTCGCTGCGGCTCAACGGCGGCGCGTTCCAATGGGTGTCCTTCCTGCGCGGCGAAGTCGTTGACCTCGGGTTCGGCGCGGTTCCCGCCGGCGCCGGTCACGCCGTGAACGGGGCGGACGCGGACATGACCGCACCGGTTCTGTCCGCGGCGACGATCCGGTACGGCCTGCTCGAGCTGACCTACAGCAAACCCCTCCGCAGCGACCCGCAGATGATGTCGGGAGTCGCCACCTCGGCCTGGTCGGTGACCGTGAACGGCGCCCCGGCCGTGCTGGCGGCGGCGTACATCATCGGCACGGTGCGCCTGGTGCTGCAGTCTCCGGTGGACAACGACGACGTGGTCACCGTCAGCTCGTCCGTGCTCATGCAGGACCGCGCCGAGCCCCCGAACACCGAGGCGGCGCTGCTCGACGGCCGCAGCGTGACCAACGAGACGCCCGCCGCGAAACCCGTCGTTGAGATTGCGGCAGACCAAGACGCCTGGTTCGAGAGCCAGACGATCCTGCTGACGGTCACCCGGACCGGCGAAACCGCCGAGCCGCTCAGGGTCGCCGTCAGCTACAGCAACCCCGCCCTGCTCGGCCTGGCGCTCCCGCGCGTGTACCTGGAAGCGGGGGCGAGCTCGGCGCGACTGACGGTGCCGACGAGACGCCGGCGGCCGGCGGGGGACCGCCCTCTGGTCATCTCGCTGGTGCCGGACGATGCCTACGACATCGGCGAGGCGGGCAGCGTGAGCGTCACGGTCAAGGATGTGGACGTCCCGGTCGCGGTATCGATCGGGGCAAGCCTGAATATCGCCAATGAGCCCCCCACTGCGGGAGCGATCGATTACGTAGCCGTGGTTGCCGAGGCCCTGGAGGAAAGCCCGGTGGCGCCCGAGTTCCGGTTCCTCTTCTCGACCCAGCCGGGAACCGCCGAAAGGAACAAGGACTACCGGGCGCAGGATCACCGGCTCGGATTTCGTGCCGAGGACTTCGCTTTCGTGACGAGGCGGATCAGCGGACAGGAGGTGCAGCGCTGGCAGGCGACACGCCGTATAGCCATCGAGTATCTCGGAGATGACGAAGTCGAGGGGGACGAGTACTTCACCGTCTGGGTCGAGGCCGACAGCTCCACCCCCGAGAACGTCAGGTTCTCCGAGACGCCGCTGAAGGTGATCATCCTGGACTCCGACCTCGAGATCGACGTCGCGATCCGGGACCCGCCGTCGCAGATCGCCGAGAACGCGGGCCGGAGCCACATCACGCTGGCGGCGACGGTGCGGCAGCCTTCCACGCCGGGGGTCTCTTCCGGCGTGCGGCTCATCCTCGAAGAGGATTCGGCCTCGGTCCCGGAGGACGTCGCCTGGGCCAGGTCGAACTCGAGGACGATCCCGGTGGACCTTCCGGCGAGCCTCTACCGGCCGGTCATCGAGAACGGAGCGACCCACTGGCGAGCCGTCGTCAGCGTGCCGTTGCTCATTCACGACGATGACGTCGAGGAGGAACGCGAACGGTTCCGGGTGAATCTGACCGGGGACTCGGGCGCGCCCAACAGCGGATACATCGCGATCCCGGGCGCCACGAACTCGGCCCGGCTGACGATCGTGGACGACGACCGGCGCGGGCTCGTGGTGAACCCGACCGCTCTCGATCTCGCGCCCGGCGCAGAGGGGAGCTACACCGTGGCGCTCGCCTCGGAGCCCACCGCGGACGTGACGGTCGCCGCCTCCGTGCCGGCCGCGGATGCCGGCGCGGTGTCCTTGTCGCCATCCTCGCTCGCCTTCACGCCGGGGAACTGGGACACGCCGCAATCGGTGACCGTCACCGCGGCCGACGATGCGGACGGCCGGATGGTCGAGGTCGCCAACCAGGCCGCTGGCGGCGACTACGCCGTCGTCGAACCGGTCGCGGTGGAAGTGGAGATCGCGAGCGGCGCGATGCAGCCGGCGCCGCCGGCGCTCGCGGTGAGCGATGCGGCGGCGGCGGAGGCGGACGCGGAGATCGCCTTCACGGTGTCCCTCGACGCCGCGAGCACCCGCGAGGTGACCGTCAGCTACGAGACCGAGAACGGCACCGCCGAGGCCGGCGCCGACTTCACCGGGACGGACGGCGTGCTGACCTTCGCGGCCGGGGAGACCAGCGGGACCGTCTATGTGCCCGTCATCGACGACGACGCGGCGGAGCCGGGCGAGAGCTTCTCGCTGCGTCTCGGCGCGCCGGTGAACGCGGTGCTCGGCGACGCCCTCGGAGTCGGACGGATCACCGACGACGATGACCTTCCCATGCTCAGCGTCCTCGGCGCCACGGCATCCGAAAGCGACGGCACCGTGGACTTCGACGTCACGCTGTCGGCCGCGAGCGGCAGAGAGGTGAGCGTCCAGATCCGCACCGACGACGGCACCGCGGTGCAGGGACGCGACTACGGCGCCGTGGTCGGCGAGATGCGCTTCCCGGCCGGGGAGACTCGCCGTGTGGTCGGCGTGGCGGTCACCGACGACACGGTGGACGAGCCGGACCTGGAGACGTTCACGCTCACGTTGAGCAGCCCCGAGAACGCGACCCTTGCGACAGCGACGGCGACCGGCTCGATCCGCGACGACGACGTGGCCCCGGTCGTCTCGGCCGAGGACACGACCGCGGCCGAAACCAGTGGCGAGATGGTGTTCTCCGTGGGTCTGACCAGCCGGACGGAAAGCACGGTGACGGTGGACTACGAGACCGTGGACGTGTCCGCGACCGCGGGAAGCGACTACCTGTCCACGTCGGGAACGCTGACCTTCGCGCCCGGCGAGACGGCGAAGTCCGTCGCCGTCACGCTGCTCCGCGACTTGCTGGAGGAGGGGGACGAGGTTTTCACCCTGAGGCTCGACGACGCGCAGAACGCCCGGCTCGGGGCATCGGGCGACGGCACCATCCGCGACGGCGGCGCGACGGCGCTCCGCATCGCGGACGCGACCGCGGCCGAGGCGTCGGGGGCGCTCGAGTTCGTGGTGACCGCCTCGGGAGCGGCGGCGCGGGAAATGCGGGTGGCCTACGCGACCCGCGATGGCACCGCCACCGCCGGCCAGGACTACACGGAGACGCAGGGCACGCTGGTGTTCAGGGTCGGCGAGGTGACGAAGACCATCCGGGTGCCGGTCGCCATGGACTCCCTGGACGACGAGGGCTTCGAGACGCTCACCGTCGTGCTGAGCGGCGCGGTGAACGCCACCCTGGCGGACGCCGAGGCGACGGGCACGATCTCCGACACCGCGCTGCCGCGGCTCTCGGTGTCCGACTCCGCCGCCGTCGAGGAAGGCGAGGACGCGGTGTTCGCGGTGACCCTGTCGGCCGCGGCGCCGCAGGACGTCTCCTTTGCGTACAAGACCGCGGACGGGACCGCGACGTCCGGGGCGGACTACACGCAGGCGGGCGGCAGGCTGACGATACCCGCGGGCGGGACCGAAGCGAGCATCGCCGTTGCGACGGCCGAGGACGGTCTGGACGAGGACGACGAGGAGACGTTCGAGGTCAGACTGGAGCAGCCGTTGTACGCGACGATCGCCGACGACGCGGCCACCGGGACGATCACGGACGCCGACCCCACCCCCACCCTGAGCGTGGGCAACGCGACCACGGACGAGGGCGAATCGCTCCAGTTCGCGGTAGAGCTGTCGGCGGCGAGCGCGCTCGAGGTCACCGTGGAATACGAGACCGCGGACGGGACCGCGGAGTCGCCAGCCGACTATACCGAAACGACCGGCACGCTGACCTTCGGGCCCGGGGAGACCGAACGGGCGGTTCCGGTCCCGGTGTACCAGGATCGGCTCGACGAGGACACCGAGCTCCTCTCGCTCGTGCTGAAGTCGCCGGCGAACGCCGGGTTCGACGGGGCCGAAGAGTTGGCGAGGGGCTTCATCCTCGATGATGACGACCCGCCGGTTCTGGAGCTGGTCCTGGACCCGATCGAGGTCGCGGAACAGGGGGAGACGAGCGCGGTACTGACCGTGCGGCTCGCCGGCGACTCGGCGTTCGCGGAGGACACGACGGTCGGCCTCGCGTTGTCCGGGCCGGCGCAGGCGGGCGTGGACTACCGGGTGACCGATGCGGACGGAAACGCGCTCGCGGACCCCTGGGAGCTCGTGCTCGCCGCCGGCGAGGACTCGGTGACGGCGCAGATCCAGGCCATCGACGACGAGGTGGACGAGGAGGTCGAGACCGTCACGATCGGGGCGGTGCGGGGCCGGTCCGACGTCGGGTCACCGCTGACGCTGCGCATCGCGGACGATGACGAGGCGGGCGTGGTGGTGAGTCCGGCCGCGCTGACGCTCGCGGAGGGCGGGACGGGGACCTACACGGTGGCGCTCGCGAGCGAGCCGACGGCGAGCGTCACGGTGACGGTCTCGAGCGACAACGAGGACGTCACCGCCGGCGGACCGCTGACCTTCACCGCGTCGGACTGGAGCACGGCGAAGACCGTGACGGTGACCGCGGCGCAGGACAGCGACGCGACGGACGACACCGCGACGCTCACGAACACCGCCGAGGGAGGCGGCTACGACGGCGAGTCGGCCGGCGTGACGGTGACCGTGACCGACGACGAGACGGCGCCGACGGCGATCACGCTGACGGCGTCGCCGGGCTCGGTTGGGGAGGACGACGGCGCAACGACGGTCACCGTGACGGCGACGCTGGACGGGAGCGTGACGCTGGGCGCCGCGACGGAGGTGACCGTGTCGGTGGGCGGCGGCAGCGCCACTTCGGGCGCCGACTACACGGCGGTGTCGAACTTCACGGTGACGATCCCGAAGGAGACCGCGAGCGAGACCGGGACGTTCACCCTGACGCCGACTCAGGACACCATCGCCGAGGGCGACGAGACGATTGACGTCACGGGCGAGGCCACCGGCTTCACGGTGACCAAGGCGGAGATGACGCTCACCGACGACGAGACCGCGCCGACCGCGATCACGCTGACCACCTCGCCCACTTCGGTTGGGGAGGACGACGGCGCAACGACGGTCACCGTCACCGCAACACTGGACGGCAGCGTGACGCTGAGCACCGCGACGGAGGTGACCGTGTCGGTGGGCGGCGGCACGGCGACCTCGGGCACCGACTACACGGCGGTGTCGGACTTCACGGTGACGATCCCGAAGGAGACAGCGAGCGAAACCGGGACGTTCACCCTGACGCCGACCCAGGACGACATCGCCGAGGGCGACGAGACGATTGACGTGACCGGCAGCGCCGCCGATGACTTCACGGTGACCAAGGCGGAGATGACCCTGACCGACGACGAGACCGCGCCGGCGTCGATCACGTTGACCACGTCGCCGGTCTCGGTGTCGGAGTCGGCTTCGGGGACGACGGTGACGGTGACCGCAACACTGGACGGCAGCGTGACGCTGAGCACCGCGACGGAGGTGACCGTGTCGGTGGGCGGCGGGACGGCGACCTCGGGCACCGACTACACGGCGGTGTCGAACTTCACGGTGACGATCCCGAAGGAGACCGCGAGCGAGACCGGGACGTTCACCCTGACGCCGACCCAGGACGACATCGCCGAGGGCGACGAGACGATCGACGTCACGGGCACGGCGACCGACTTTACGGTAACCAAAGCGGAGGTGACCCTGACCGACGACGAGACGGCGCCGGCGTCGATCACGTTGACCACGTCGCCGACCTCGGTGTTGGAGTCGGCTTCGCAGACGACGGTGACGGTGACCGCGACGCTGGACGGCAGCGCGACGCGGCCCAGCGCGACCGAGGTGACGGTGTCGGTGGGCGGCGGCACGGCAACCTCGGGCACCGACTACACGGCGGTGTCGAACTTCACGGTGACGATCCCGAAGGAGTCGGCGAGCGGGACGGGGACGTTCACGTTCACTCCCACGAACGACGCCATCGCCGAGGGCGACGAGACGATCGACGTCACGGGCACGGCCGATGGCTTCACCGTCACCAATGCGGAGATGATCCTGACCGACGACGAGACCACGCCGGCGTCGATCGCACTCACCGTGTCGCCGACCGCGGTGTCGGAGGACGACGGCGCAACGACGGTGACGGTGACCGCGACGCTGGGCGGGAGCGCGACGTTGCCGGACGCGACCGAGGTGACGGTGTCGGTGGGCGGCGGCAGCGCCACTTCGGGCACGGACTACACGGCGGTCTCGAACTTCACGGTGACGATCCCGAAGGAGTCCGCGAGCGGGACCGGGACGTTCACGCTGACGCCGACGAACGACAGCCTCGCCGAGGGCGAGGAGACGATCGACGTGACCGGCACGGCGACCGACTTCACGGTGACGAAGGCGGAGATGACGCTGACCGACGACGTGCCGCCGGTGGAGGTCAGTTTCGCGCGGGCGTCCTACACGGTGGCCGAGGGCGGCACGGTGACGGTGACGGTAGAGCTGTCCGCGGTCCCCGACCGCGAGGTGGAGGTGCCGCTCACCCACACCGCGCAGGGCGACACGACGGCCGCGGACTACTCCGGGGTGCCTGAGAGCGTCACGTTCGGCAGCAGCGAGACCGAGCAGACCTTCACGTTCACCGCGGAGGCCGACGACGTGGACGACGACGGCGACTCGGTGCTGCTGGGCTTCGGGACGCCGCTGCCCGACGGGGTGTCGGCGCCGGACACCACCGCGCGGCCGGCGTCGGCGACGGTGAGCATCACCGACGACGACGTGCCGCCGGTGCAGGTGTTCTTCGAGCCGGACGCCTACACCGTTGCGGAGGATTCGGCGGTAACGGTGACGGTGCGCCTGGACGTTGCTCCCGAGCGCCTGGTGTCGGTGCCGATCACCGTGGCGAATCAGGGCGACACGACGGCGGCGGACTACTCGGGGGCGCCCACGCTCGTGGTGTTCGCCGGCGACGAGACCGAGCAGAGCTTCCGGTTCGGCGCGGACGACGACACCGTGGACGACGATGGCGAGAGTGTGGTGTTGGGGTTTGGGGAGCTGCCCGACCGGGTGTCGGCGCCGGACACCACCGCGCGGCCGGCGTCGGCGACGGTGAGCATCACCGACGACGATACGGCCCTGGCCTCGATCACGTTGACCACGTTGCCGGTCTCGGTATCGGAGTCGGCGTCGGAGACGACGGTGACGGTGACCGCAACGCTGGACGGAAGCGTGACGCTGAGCAGCGCGACCGATGTGGTGGTGTCGGTGGGCGGCGGCACCGCGACCTCGGGCACGGACTACACGGCGGTGTCGAACTTCACGGTGACGATCCCCAAGGAGTCCGAGAGCGGGAGCGGGACGTTCACCCTGACGCCGATGCAGGACAGCATCGCGGAGGGCGACGAGACGATCGACGTGACCGGCAGTGCCACCGACTTCACGGTGACCAAGGCGGAGATGACGCTGACCGACGACGAGACGGCGCCGGCGTCGATCACGCTGACCACCTCGCCCACTTCGGTCGGGGAGGACGACGACGCAACGACGGTCACCGTCACCGCGACGCTGGACGGCGGCACGACGCTCCTCACGGCTACCGAGGTGACGGTCTCGGTGGGCGGCGGCAGCGCCACTTCGGGCACGGACTACGCGGCGGTGTCGAACTTCACGGTGACGATCCCGAAGGAGACCGCGAGCGTCACCGGGACGTTCACGCTGACCCCCACGAACGACACCATCGCCGAGGGCGACGAGACGATCGACGTCACGGGCAGCGCCACCGACTTCACGGTAACCAAGGCCGAGATGACCCTGACCGACGACGAGACGGCCTCGACCGCGATCACGCTGACCGCCTCGCCCACCTCGGTCGGGGAGGACGACGGCGTAACGATGGTCACCGTCACCGCCACCCTGGACGGCAGCGTGACGCTGAGCACCGCGACGGAGGTGACCGTGTCGGTGGGCGGCGGCACGGCAACCTCGGGCACGGACTACACGGCGGTGTCGAACTTCACGGTGACGATCCCGAAGGAGACCGCGAGCGAGACCGGGACCTTCACCCTGACGCCGACTCAGGACAGCATCGCCGAGGGCGACGAGACGATTGACGTCACGGGCACGGCCACCGGCTTCACGGTGACCAAGGCGGAGATGACCCTGACCGACGACGAGACCGCGCCGGCGTCGATCACGCTGACCACGTCGCCGGTCTCGGTGTCGGAGTCGGCTTCGGAAACGACGGTCACGGTGACCGCCACACTCGACGGCAGCGCGACGCTGCTCACGGACACGACAGTCACCGTGTCGGTGGGCGGCGGCACGGCGATCTCGGGCACCGACTACGCGGCGGTCGCGGACTTCACCGTGACGATCCCGAAGGAGACCGCGAGCGAGACCGGGACCTTCACCCTGACGCCGACCCAGGACACCATCGCCGAGGGCGACGAGACGATTGACGTCACGGGCACGGCCGATGACTTCACCGTAACCAAGGCGGAGATGACGCTCACCGACGACGAGACCGCGCCGGCGTCGATCACGTTGACCACGTCGCCGGTCTCGGTGTCGGAGTCGGCTTCGGGGACGACGGTGACGGTGACCGCGACGCTGGACGGCAGCGCGACGCGGCCCAGCGCGACCGAGGTGACGGTCTCGGTGGGCGGGGGCACGGCAACCTCGGGCACCGACTACACGGCGGTGTCGAACTTCACGGTGACGATCCCGAGGGAGAGCGCGAGCGAGACCGGGACGTTCACCCTGACGCCGACCCAGGACGACATCGCCGAGGGCAACGAGACGATTGACGTCACGGGCACGGCGACCGACTTTACGGTGACCAAGGCGCAGGTGACGCTCACCGACGACGAGACCGCGCCGGCGTCGATCACGCTGACCACCTCGCCGGTCTCGGTATCGGAGTCGGCTTCGGGGACGACGGTGACGGTGACCGCAACCCTGGACGGCAGCGCGACGCGGCCCAGCGCCACGGCGGTGACGGTCTCGGTGGGCGGCGGCACGGCGACCTCGGACACCGACTACGCCGCGGTGTCGAACTTCACGGTGACGATCCCGAAGGAGAGCGCGAGCGAGACCGGGACGTTCACCCTGACGCCGACCCAGGACGACATCGCCGAGGGCGACGAGACGATTGACGTCACGGGCACGGCCGATGACTTCACCGTCACCAAGGCGGAGATGACCCTGACCGACGACGAGACCGCGCCGGCGTCGATCACGCTGACCGCCTCGCCCACTTCGGTCGGGGAGGACGACGGCGCAACGACGGTCACCGTCACCGCCACCCTGGACGGCAGCGCGACGCGGCCCAGCGCCACGGCGGTGACGGTCTCGGTGGGCGGCGGCACGGCGACCTCGGACACCGACTACGCCGCGGTGTCGAACTTCACGGTGACGATCCCGAAGGAGACCGCGAGCGAGACCGGGACGTTCACCCTGACGCCGACCCAGGACGACATCGCCGAGGGCGACGAGACGATTGACGTCACGGGCACGGCCGATGACTTCACCGTCACCAAGGCGGAGATGACGCTCACCGACGACGAGACCGCGCCGGCGTCGATCACGCTGACCGCCTCGCCCACTTCGGTCGGGGAGGACGACGGCGCAACGACGGTGACGGTGACCGCGACGCTGGACGGGAGCGTGACGCTGGGCACCGCCACGGAGGTGACGGTGTCGGTGGGGGGCGGGACGGCGACCTCGGGCACCGACTACACGGCGGTGGATGCGTTCACGGTGACCATCGGGGCGAACGAGTCGTCGGGGACCGGGACGTTCACGCTGACGCCGACGAACGACAGCCTCGCCGAGGGTGACGAGACGATTGACGTCACGGGCGAGGCCACCGGCTTCACGGTGACCAAGGCGGAGATGACGCTGACCGACGACGTGCCGCAGGTGCAGGTGTTCTTCGAGCCGGACGCCTACACCGTTGCGGAGGGTTCGGCGGTAACGGTGACGGTGCGTCTGGACGTTGCTCCCGAGCGCCTGGTGTCGGTGCCGATCACCGTGGCGAATCAGGGCGACACGACGGCGGCGGACTATTCGCTGTCGGCGACCAGCGTGGTGTTCGCCGGCGATGAGACCGAGCAGAGCTTCCGGTTCGGCGCGGACGACGACACCGTGGACGACGATGGCGAGAGTGTGGTGTTGGGGTTCGGCGAGCTGCCCGCCCGGGTGTCGGCGCCGGACACCACCGCGCGGCCGGCGTCGGCGACGGTGAGCATCACCGACGACGACACGGCCTCGGCCTCGATCACGTTGACCACGTTGCCGGTCTCGGTATCGGAGTCGGCCTCGGGGACGACGGTGACGGTGACCGCAACGCTGGACGGAAGCGTGACGCTGAGCACCGCGACGGAGGTGACCGTGTCGGTGGGCGGGGGCACGGCGACCTCGGGCACCGACTACGGCGAGGTCTCGAACTTCACGGTGACGATCCCGAAGGAGACCGCGAGCGGGACCGGAACGTTCACCCTGACGCCGATGCAGGACAGCATCGCGGAGGGCGACGAGACGATCGACGTCACGGGCATGGCGACCGACTTTACCGTGACCCAGGCGCAGGTGACGCTGACCGACGACGACACGGCTTCGGGGTCGATCACCCTCACCGTGTCGCCGACTTCGGTGTCGGAGGACGACGGCGCAACGACGGTGACGGTGACCGCGACGCTGGGCGGGAGCGCGACGCTGCTCACCGCCACGGCGGTGACGGTCTCGGTGGGCGGGGGC
Source organism: Vicinamibacterales bacterium (assembly GCA_965220695.1). GTDB lineage: Bacteria > Acidobacteriota > Vicinamibacteria > Vicinamibacterales > UBA8438 > UBA9620. The sequence goes on from OZ244838.1 coordinate 5,769,054, forward strand.
ACGGCGACCTCGGACACCGACTACACGGCGATGTCGAACTTCACGGTGACGATCCCGAAGGAGACCGCGAGCGAGACCGGGACGTTCACCCTGACCCCGACCCAGGACGACATCGCCGAGGGCGACGAGACGATTGACGTCACGGGCACGGCCGATGACTTCACCGTCACCAAGGCGGAGATGACGCTCACCGACGACGAGACCGCGCCGGCGTCGATCACGCTGACCGCCTCGCCCACTTCGGTCGGGGAGGACGACGGCGCAACGACGGTCACCGTCACCGCCACCCTGGACGGCAGCGCGACGCGGCCCAGCGCCACGGCGGTGACGGTCTCGGTGGGCGGGGGCACGGCGACCTCGGACACCGACTACGCCGCGGTGTCGAACTTCACGGTGACGATCCCGAAGGAGAGCGCGAGCGAGACCGGGACGTTCACCCTGACGCCGACCCAGGACGACATCGCCGAGGGCGACGAGACGATTGACGTCACGGGCACGGCCGATGACTTCACCGTCACCAAGGCGGAGATGACCCTGACCGACGACGAGACCGCGCCGGCGTCGATCACGCTGACCACCTCGCCCACTTCGGTCGGGGAGGACGACGGCGCAACGACGGTCACCGTCACCGCCACCCTGGACGGCAGCGCGACGCGGCCCACCGCCACGGCGGTGACGGTCTCGGTGGGCGGGGGCACGGCGACCTCGGACACCGACTACACGGCGGTGTCGAACTTCACGGTGACGATCCCGAAGGAGAGCGCGAGCGAGACCGGGACGTTCACCCTGACGCCGACCCAGGACGACATCGCCGAGGGCGACGAGACGATTGACGTCACGGGCACGGCCGATGACTTCACCGTCACCAAGGCGGAGATGACGCTCACCGACGACGAGACCGCGCAACGGACGGTGTCGTTCGACAAGCAAGTGTTCCCGGTGACGGAGGGCGCGACCCGCCAGGTCCTGATGCAGGTGGACTTGAGCGGACCACTGGATCGCGAAGTGACGATCCCGCTGACGACGACGCACGGGAGCGGCGTGGAGGCCAACGACTACGATCTCGCGGCCATCGGTGCCGAGGACTACTACGCCGGGAACGACACGTGGACTTCTCTCGACGGGAACCTGGTCTTCGCTCCGGCCGAGACCGGGAAGATCATCAAGGTGACCGCGGTGGACGACAGCATCGTGGAGGAGGACGAGATCCTGGAGCTCGGGTTCGGGACCCTGCCGGAGGGGATTTCCCCGGGCTCGATCGGGGTGGCCAGGGTGACGATCACCGACAACGACGGCGACGCCGCGTCGACGCCCGGGGTGACGCTGCATCTGAGCGACACGGACGGCGAGGTCGCCGAGGACGCGGCCGCCGTCGCGGTGACGGCGACGGCGTCGCCGGCCGCGGCCAGCGCCTTCACGGTGACGGTGACGGCGAGTCCGGTCGCCCCGGCGACGGACGCCGACTTCACGCTGAGCACGAACCGGGTGCTGCGCTTCGCCGCGAACGCGACCGCGAGCACCGGGACGGTGACGATCGCGCCGGTCGACGACGGCGACGCCGAGTCAACCCAGGTGGTGACGGTGTCTGGCTCGGCATCCGTCGCGGGCGTGGCGGACCCCGACGACGTGACCCTGACCATTCTCGACGACGACGCGCTCCGCATCCGCGGCATCTGCGACCGCACGCCGCGGGTCCGCGACCGCATCCTGGTGCGGCTGAAGTACCAGCACGGCTTCAAGGACGGCTGCGCGGAAGTGACGGAGACGGATCTGGCGAAGCTGACCCTGCTCGACCTGCGCCGCAACCCATCCACCGAGTCGGCATTCACGCTCAGCCTGCAACGGCATGACTTCGAGGGTCTTTTGAACGTGGTGGAGCTGGACCTCGCGGACACCGGGCTGGAGTCGCTGCCGGCGGGGGTGTTCGACGGGCTGACGAATCTGGAGACGCTGAACCTGAACAAGAACCGGCTGGAGTCGCTGCCGGCGGGAGTATTCGCGGACCTGCGGTCGCTCGAGACGCTGCGGCTGCAGCAGAACCCGTCGCTGCGGTCGCTGCCCTACGACGAGCTCGAGGCGCTGCCGGCGCTGACCCTGCTGCGGGTGGACCGGGTAGGCCGCAGGAAGCTCCAGGTGGCGGGCGGCGAGGGCGACGCGGCCCTGGAGGTCGCGGCGGGGGGCACGGTGACATACCGGGTGCGCCTGATGGCCGCGCCCGACTTCAGGATCACCGCCGCGAACCCGGTGAGGATCGGGGTGAGTTCGGACACGGCCGGGGTGACCGCGACGCCGGCGACGCTGCCGTTCACCCGGGAGGACTGGTTCCGGCGCCAGACGGTGACGGTGCGCGCCGGAGCATCGGCGTCCGGGGAGACGGCGACGCTGGCCCACGAGCCCTCGGGTACGACGACGAATTCGCAGGGCCAGCCGCAGTCGAACTACGACTTCGAGGCCTACCCGCTGCCGACGGTGACGGTGCAGGTGCTGGAGAGCGACACCAACCGCTCGGACTCGAGTGCGGCGCTGTCGGTGGCGGACGCCGAGGCGACGGAGGGCGAGGACCAGACCCTGGACTTCGTGGTGAAACTGGACGGGAATCCGGGCGCGGATGTGACGGTGGACTACCGGACGCAGGATGTCACGGCGGAGGCGGGGTCCGACTACACGGAAACGCGCGGCACGCTGACGTTTGCCCGGGTCGAGGACGTGTATGAGAAGACGGTGTCCGTGCCGATCACTGACGACGAGGAGGAGGACGGCGGGGAGACGTTCAAGCTGCTGCTGAGCAACGTCACCGGCGCGGCGGTCGCGAACTACGAGGCGGTGGGCACGATTCGGAACGACGAGACGCCGCCGCTGCCGGAGCTGACGGCGGAGTTCGAGGGGATGCCGGCGGAGCATGACGGGCAGACGGAGTTCACGTTCCGGGTGGCGTTCAGCGAGGACATCGAGATCAGCTTCCGTCCGCTGCGCGAGAACGCGTTCACGGTGACGAACGGGCACGTCACACGGTGGGCACGCGTGGACGACCGCCGGGACCTGTTCGAGATGACGGTGCAGCCGGACTCGCGGGATGAGATCACGATATTGCTGGAGGCGGGGCGCGCGTGCGGGGTGTCCGGTGCGATCTGCACGAAGGGCGAACCGCGGCGGCAGTTGACCAACACGGCGACGGCGACGGTGCGGGGCCCGGTGGGCATCGCGGTGGCGGACGCGCGGGTCGAGGAAGGCGACGGCGCGGTGCTGGCGTTCCTGGTCACGCTGAGCCGCGCGGCGAGCGCGACGCTGACGGTGGACTACCAGACGGCGAATGGCAGCGCGCACGCGGGCGACGACTACACGGCGGCGAGCGGGACGCTGACGTTCCAGGCGGGCGAGACGTCGAAGACGATCGAGGTTACGGTGCTCGACGACGCGCACGACGAGGGAAAGGAGACGCTGACGCTGCGGCTGTCGAACGCCTCGTCGGGGCGGGTGACTGACGCCGAGGCTACGGGGACGATCAAGAACTCGGACCCGATGCCGCGGGCGCTGCTGGCGCGATTCGGGCGGATGGCGGCGCTGCACGTGGTCGAGCACGTGGTGCAGCGGATCGAGGCGCCGCGCGAGCCGGGCTTCCGGGGCCGGTTCGCGGGCCGGGAGCTGCGGCGGGGCATGGAGCGTGACATCGCGCTCAACGTCCTGCGCCAGCTCGGCGGGGCGGCCGGCGCGGGGCCAATGGGCGCGGGCGTCCACGGTCAGCGCTTCGGCGCGCCGGTGGCCGGGGCGGCGCCGCTCGGGATGCCGGGGTCGGCGGGCGGCCGGGGCCTGGACGCGGCCGGGCCGTTGGGCGGCGGGTCGGGGCTGGACGGGGGGGTCAATGGCGGCGGCCTGCTGCGGATTGGCCTCGGGGGCGGCGACCTGCTGACCGCCTCGGACTTCGCGCTGGGCCGCCAGACGCGCCACGGCGGTCTCCTCACGTTCTGGAGCCGCGGGGCGCAGTCGCGCTTCTCCAGCCGCGAGGGCGCGCTGTCGCTGGGCGGCGAGGTGCGGACGACGATGGTCGGGGCCGACTACGCGCAGGGACCGCTGGTGGCCGGGCTGTCGCTGTCGCACAGCCGGGGCCTCGGCGAGTACGCCGGGGCCGCCGGCGGCCAGGTGGCGTCGGCTGTCACCGGCCTCTACCCGTGGCTGGGCTACCAGGCGACCGAGCGCGTCACGGTGTGGGGCGTGGCCGGCTACGGCCGGGGCGGGCTGCTGCTGACGCCGCAAGGCGGCCCGGCGCTGCGAAGCGGGCTGGCGATGGCGATGGCGGCGGCCGGCACGCGGGGCGAGCTGCTGGCCGGTGGCGCGGGCGGCTTCGGGCTGGCGTTCAAGGCGGACGCGCTGTGGGTCGGCACGTCGATCGACGGGGTCGACGGCCCGGCCGGACGCCTGCAGGCGTCCGCGGCGGCGGTGACCCGTGTCCGCACGGGGCTGGAGGGCTCACGGGCCTACACGCTGGCCGGCCGGCTGTCGCTGACGCCGAGCGTCGAGGTCGGGCTGCGGCACGACGGCGGGGACGCCGAGACCGGCGCGGGCATGGACGTGGGCGCGGGCCTGATCGTGTCGGATACGGCGACTGGGCTGGCGGTGGACGTGCGGGTGCGGACGCTGCTGGTGCACCAGGCCGAAGGGTTCCGGGAGCGGGGCGTGGCGCTGTCGTTGAGCTACAACCCGACGCCGGCGACGCCGCTGGGCTTCGTGGCGCGGGTGGCGCCGTCGTGGGGCGGTCAGGCGACGAGCGGGGCCGAGGCGCTGTGGGGCCGCGAGACGCTGGCGGGCATGGCCCACGGCGGCGTCGCGCAGGGCAACCGCCTCGATGCGGAGATCGGCTACGGGCTGCCGGTCGGGCGCCGCTTCGTGGGCACGCCGACGCTCGGCCTGCGAACCGCCGAGCAGGCGCGGGACTACCGGCTGGGCTACAGTCTCGGCGTGCTGAACCCGGAGCACCTGGCGTTCGAGTTGCGGGTCGAGGCGCAGCGCCGTGAAAGTCCGATGCGCGACGACGCGGACACCGGGGTGCTCGGCCGGGCGACGCTGGGCTGGTGAACGGCGCGCCGACAGCGTGCGCGGGTCGTGGGCAGCCCGCAAGAGGCGGGTCGGCTCACGCTGAGCGACCGACAAGGAAAGGCCCTTTTCCCAGCGGAAACAGGCTTGGCGAAATGGCGCGCCCGGCACATGACAGAGTGCAGCGCTCGGTCATCCGCGTGTCCCCCGCGGCGCGAGACAGCGCCGAACCGTGTCCAGCGGGCTCGCGGCATTCATTGACGATCGCCTGGTCCGGAACCCGATCGAACAGCGTCGTTTCGGAGTACAGCCGGGACGCGAGGTCCGCCACCCACGTCGGCAACGGTCCCAAGTCCATATCGGACGTGACCGGTCGCGTTCGGTAGTCATAGCGCCAACCGCAATGCTGCACGCGACGTTCCAGGTCCGTGCGCCATGGCTGGGCATCGATGCACTCGATCAATGCGCGTTGAGCGTGCTCATCAAGGAACCCGTAGAAATAGTACAGGCCGTCTATCGCGGGAAGTCCGTGCATCCCGCGCTGCTGCGGCCCGGCATTGAGGTGATCCGGCAGCGGAAGTACTGGCGCGGGAGTGTCTGATTCGAACATGTTCAGTTGATCACTGGCCACCATTTCTCTACTCCATTGTAAGACGAGCAGACTGGATCGTTGCGGCGAGAGACAGTATCCCGGCGTCGCGCCGGCGAGCGGACTCGGGCTGCACTACTGGAAATACCGCCCTATAGATTGGTCATAGCCATAATTTAACTATGTCTTATTAGGGCTGTCCGGGCGATCGAAGGGTCGCGCAGCCCGTAGTACCAGGCATTTTCGGCAGGTTCGCGCATTTCATTTGGGATAAGAGAAATATTGCAAAGGAAAAGTGTATTTACGCTACAAATATTGAGATTGCGCCTGGATTCCATTTGGGGTTAAGTAAGGCAGAATAGTCGAGTGTCGCGCGGTCGCTAGCGAAAGCGAGCAGGCTTGACATCGTGGAACGTTCAGCGTGGTCTACACCGTCGAGCACCGAGGCCATGACTGCGCCTCGGCCGTGGATGCGCACGGACACCGATATCGAGGGGGCGACGGGCTCGACCTGCACGGCGGTGGACGCCGACGAGGGCGAGCGGCTGAAGGCCCGGGTCAGCTTCGCCGCCGACGGCGTGGACGGCCCGGCCGGACGCCTGCAGGCGACCGCGGCGGCGGTGACCCGTGTCCGGACGGGGCTCGAGGTCTCGCGGGCCTACACGCTGGCCGGCCGGCTGTCGCTGACGCCGAGCGTGGAGGTCGGGTTGCGGCACGACGGCGGGACACCGAGACCGGCGGCGGCCTGGACGTCGGCGGCGGCCTGATCGTGTCGGACGCGGGGACCGGGCTGGCGGTGGACGTGCGGGTGTGGACGCTGCTGGTGCACCAGGCCGAGGGTTTCTCCGAGCGAGGCGTGGCGCTGTCGCTGAGCTACACCCCGACGCCGTCGTCGCCGCTGGGGTGGTAGAGCGACACGCAGCCGTTCGGCTGTCATCAGGCAAGGTACGCTCGTGGACGAGCTTCAATCGGCCTCCTTGACGATGCGGTTCCTGGTCCAGTGCGAGTACTACGGCTCGCAGCGTCTCGCAGTCAGTCTCGTCGCCCAGGCCCGCAGTACCGGCGTACCGGGGCTGCCGACCGGCAACGACTGGAGGGCGTGGAACGCTGACGAGATGCGGGCAGCCGTCAAATACCTGGAAAAGAAGCGCTTCCGCTAGCCAATAGCTCGGTCCACGCAATGGACTGCGGCGCACCGGCCCTCGGCACGGAATGCGCGGGTAAAGCGGGAGAAGGAAAGGGCCTGACGAAATGGCGCGCCCGGCAGGATTCGAACCTGCGGCCTTCTGCTCCGGAGGCAGACGCTCTATCCAGCTGAGCTACGGGCGCATTACGGCTAGCGGATCCCGAACGCCGTTGGCATGTCCGAGATTGGCGCGCCCGGAGGGATTTGAACCCCCGACCTACGGGTTCGAAGCCCGCCGCTCTATCCATCTGAGCTACAGGCGCGCGTCGTGTTTTCAACAACTTATGGCGACCATCGTGCCGGTGCCAGCAAAACACCAGTGTTCTCCCCTGACCGTTCCAGGGACCGTGATCATACCATTGAACGACGGATGGGTCGCCGGCATGCTCCTGCGCCCTGGTAGTGTCGCGATCTGTGTGCAAGACCGCTCGAGCGAGGAGAGCGGTCGTGGCAAGCGGTCGATTGACCCGGCCACCCTCACATCCAGAGTACCGGCGCCGGATAGCGCGCGATCGACTGGTCCGGTGTGACGATCGTCAGGCCGCGCAGGATCGCTTGCGACACCAGGCCCCGGTCGAACGGATCCCGATGATACGGCGGTAGCAGGACGTCGTGCGCCGCGTCCCGTTCGTCGTAGGGTAGAGGTTCGATCTGCAGCCGCCGGCGACGATCGGTGACGAACGACACTGGAGATTCAGGAAGCGGCAACCGGCCAAGTCGATACTTGATCGTGATCTCCAACACCGACAGCGCGCTCAAGTACACGTCGTTCGAGGGGGCGCGACACTGCGTCCGGGCGCGCAGCGGCAGCCGCGGATCATCGGACACGAGCCAGAGAAACGTGCACGTGTCGACCAGGAGCGTCACGGCGACACTCCCGACCAGCGAACCGGGACGGGCCAGGGGACGCCGATCCGCTGTTCGAATGCCTGCTGCGAGCGGGTGCCGTGCCCGCCGAGCCAGCGGGTCACCAACGGCGGATCGTTGTCCGTTCGCCGATACTCCGTGCCGGCCATAGACGAGCCTTCCAGCGGATAGTCCTCATTCGTGCATTGGACCAACGCGCCGGTGTCGCACAGCCGCTCAACGACGCCCGCCAGGACCCTCGCCTCCTCTATTCCACCTGCGATGAACAACACCGCCGTATCGTTCCGGGATTGCAGGATCCGCGCTCGCGGCGTGTCATTGGTGTCACGTTCCGCGGGGATGCTCAGCAACTGCAACTCGCCGTTCGGCGCCATGCCGTGGATGGCGGCTTCAACCTCTTCCTCGTGGACTGACCGGTTGCCCCAGTAGTGCGGCTCGCCGGGCCACCCCTTGACGAGTTCAATCTCGAACAAGTCCGCGCTGCCGCTCCACCTGACAGCTTCCGCGGTCATCGGCGTGTGGGGATGGTCGCGGCCGATCGGACTGAGCGCGTACTGGCACTGCAACGCACAACCGGAACGCCGAGGCCATGACAGAAACTCGCCCAACGGTTCACTGGCCTCGACCCGCAAGAGGTTCGGGAGCACCGCGGGATCGCGCGCTGCTTCAGTCTGCCGAACATCCAGATCGAGCGATTGGCCGTTCCCCCACCCCGCACGATTCAGCGTGATGTCGATCAGCCTGGTGCTCATCTGCCAACCCGTCTCTCCAGCGCAGCCAGCAGGTGCTTCTCGGCACTGGCGAGAAGTGCTCCCAGGTTCTCGGTGCGCGGTGACTGGATGCGTGCGATCACGCTGCTCAGGTTCGACAGATCCTCGTGATGCGAAGGGTGGTTCTTCTGGTTGTAGAACGCCCTGAGCCTGTTGGCCGCCTGCCGTATCGGTTGCTCCAGAAGTTTGTCCGCGTCCTGCCTCGGCGGTTCGCTCCGGTTCTCGGCGCCGCCGCCCTCGAACGCTTCGATCAGATCCTCGGGAAGCGGCTCGAAGAAGCTGTCCGGGACCAGCAGGTCAGGGTCGGTGCCGATCGGTCGCGGCTCCGTCGGCGGCTTTGGCAACGGTCTGATCTCAGCGACGGGGACGTTTCGCCGACAGAGGATCACGGTCTCGCCGCGCTCAACGCTGTCGAGGTACTGCGAGAGACGCGACTTGGCGTCGGCGAGGTTCACCTTGATCATATAGTCAGATTGTTATCTGAAACATGACCAATGTAAACACATGTATATGTCCATGTCGTCTGGGTCTCCGCCTCATCTGGGTCTCCGCCAAACGGAGATCCGCGCGTCTCCAGACGCGCATCCACCGCGGCATGGGCAGACCGCAGACGGCCTGCCCACAGCGCCCAACGGCAGTCCTCTCATGGTTGTTGTCAACCACCGGTAGGGGAGTTCTCGATGGCCGCAGGTGGGAGACTTTTGAATGACCGTTGACATGTCGGTGGAGGAGGCGCGTCGCGCGGCAGGAACCGCGGCTGCGCCAGTTGGAGAGCCGCTGCCCTCGTCGACGGCGCAGGCGCTGCTGACGGCGATCGCTTCGGAGGACGGAGCGTGGTCGCTGTGGAAACCCGCGGCGCGGTTTTCCAAGGAGCTCGAAGAGCTCCGCCAGCGTCCGCGCCATCAACGACTGGAAACTCAGGAACTTTGCGATTCTCCACCACTTGACGGGACACTACCTTTGAATTCAGCCCAGTGCGGGAATGGCCTTTCGGGCGCAGGCTTCGTCGATTTCAAAATAGCGAATCAGTTGGCGAACATGCCCGATTTCGATTTCTGGGTTGTTTCGTTTGCCGTGCCGCCCGAGAGGAAGCCCGCGAAAGATCTTGCTGTCGTAGTAGACCCAGTTCCTGTGCTTCTTCGCCTCGATGCGAGCCCCACGAGCACACTGCTCCAGCATCCGGCGAACGTCCATGATCCTGATTGTAGTGAAGGACGACACGCCTATGCCGCGAGGGCCGGCTCCTGGTCGAGCTCGTTGAAGGCCGTCGTGAAATCATCCTGTGCCTTCAACACGACGTCGATGGAGATGGGGGTTTCGGCCGGCAGCTTGACCATGTCGCGGGCGGCGGTTCCTCCGATGAACTGATTGGACCGGTGCGCCTCGACGGCTTCCTGCCAGGCGGCTTGCACCGGTGCATTGGCCTGGTTGAAGAACTGTTTGGTCTGGGCAGCGAAATCTTCGAAGTTCGATGCGGCTTCGGCGATGTCGTACAGGACCGCCGTGAATGACTTCCGGAACGCAGCGTGGGCTTCCAGGATGGTTGTTCCCGAGGCGGCGAGGTCACCCGGATTTATCCCGTACATCCAGACGCCGTCGTCCTCCTCGACAGCGAGTACGCGCCCGCGTGCACGTACTTCGGCCAGGACTCCGGTGCCATACACAAGATCGTGATACGTGAAGATGAACGGCAGTTCGACGCGAGACTCTCTCTGCAGGGGCATGTTCACTCACCGCGGCTGCATCAGACCGGGGGAAATATTCTATCCATCGACCATGGTCAAGATCAACCGCTTCAGGCCGGCGAGCCGCTGCTGCAGGCACGCAAAGAAGCGGTCCTCCTCGTCGGAGTCGCTACGACCCCGCGAGCCGCTGCTGCAGGCATGCGAAGAAGCGATCCTCCTCGTCGGAGTCGCTACGACCCGGCCAGCCGCTGCTGCAGGCACGCAAAGAAGCGATCCATCGTCATCTTCGAGACGCCGCCCAGCAGCCGCTGACCGAAGCGGGCGATGGTGCCGCCCACCTGCACCGTCCCGTCGATGGTCGCGAGCGTGCCGCCCTCGCGCGCGGTCAGCGTGATCGTCCCGCCCCCGTTGACGAACCCCGGTTTGCCGCGGCCCTCGACGACCAGCCGGTACGACCGCGGCGGATCGAGGTCGGTCATCTCCACGGTGCCCTGGTAACGCCCGCTGACCGCGGCGATGCCCATGGTCATGGCGGCGCGGTACTTGTTCTCGCCAATCGGCTCGAGCGAGTCGCAGCCGGGCAGGCAGGCGGCGACCGCCTCCGTGTCCAGCAACAGGTCCCAGACCGCCTGGGGCGGCGCGGCGAACGTATAGGTACCGGTGATGTTCATGGCAGTGATGAGTGGGCGCCGGTGTCTCGCGCCGGGTGACCGTCCAATCTTGGCACAGGTTGGCGCCGGGTCGGCCGGTGGGTCGGCAATCGGTTCAGATGCTCGGCCAGCGCGTCGAGGCTGGCCAGATTGTGCACCGGCAGAAAGTCGTCGATCCAGGGCAGCGCCGCCTGCATGCCGCGGGTCAGCGGGCGGTACAGGGGCGACCCGAGCAGCGGGTTGAGCCAGATCAGCCGGTGACAGCGGCGTTGCAGTCTGGCCATCTCGTCGCCGAGGCGCGCCGGCTCGCCGCGGTCCCAGCCGTCCGAGATCAGCAGCACCACCGGGGCGTGTCCCATCACGCGCCGCGACCAGTCGATGTTGAACGCGCGCAGCGCGTCGCCGATGCGAGTCCCGCCGGCCCAGTCGGGCACGTGGCGGGGCAGGGTCGGGACGACATCGTCGACGCCGCGCTGCGCGAGCCGCCGCGTGACCCGCGTGAGCCTGGTCGAGAACAGGAACGTCTCGACCTGGTCGAAGCCGCCCGCCAGGGTGTGCACGAAGTGCAGCAGCATGCGGCTGTAGCGCTCCATCGATCCGCTCACGTCGCAGAGCAGCACGAGCGGTCTGGTCCGGGTGCGCCGCCGCCGTCGCGGCAGCGTGAGGATCTCCCCGCCGTAGCGCAGGTTGCGGCGGACGGCGCGCCGAATGTCGATGGCGCCGCCGCCGCCGGGTTGCCAGCGCCGGGTGGTCCGTTCCCCGAGCGTCCACTGCAGCGAGGCCAGCATGGCGCGCGCCTGCGAGATCTCGGTGTCGGTGAACGTGGCAAAATCCTTGCTGCGGGATACCTGTCTGGCGCTGTAGGTCAGCGCCATCACCTGCTGCAGCTCCTGGAGCGGTCCCGTGCCGCCGTCCGGCGGCGCGTCCGCGGGGCGGCTGGGTGGCGTGTCCGTGTCGGATGGGGTCTGCCGCCGCCGTTCGCTGCGGGTGCGCGCCTCCTGCGCGGCGCGGTCCGCTGGTGGCGGGCGCCAGAACAGGCGGAACGCCTGGTCGAAGACCGGCAGGTCCTGCGCCCGCCGGACCAGCAGGGTTCGCAGCGTGTAGTAGAAGTCGCTACGGCGCCCGATGTCGACATGCGCCAGCGCATCCGAGACGTCGAGCATGCGCCCCGCGTGCGCGTCGAGACCGAGGTCGCGCAACAGCCGGCCGAAGCGCAGGAGGTTGGGGAACAGGTAACCGTTCGGCAGCGCCACGGGCACCTGCTCAGGGAGTCCCGGCGGGGAGGAGGCTGTGCTCGAAGAGCCGCCTGGCCTGCGCTCCGCGGACCGCCTGGAGATCTTCCTGGGTCTTCAGGACCAGACCCAGCGTGTCGTCAATCGTGTCGTGGTCGAGCTCGCGGCGGTCCAGGGCCACCAGCGCGGCGATCCAGTCGAGCGTCTCCGATACGCCCGACACCTTGTAGAGCTCGGCGGTGCGCAACTTCTGTACGAAACGGGCGACCTGCTCGGCAAGCCGGGCCGGCGCCTCCGGCACCTTCTCGGTGATGATCCGCAGCTCCTTCTCCAGGTCCGGATAGTCGATCCAGCAGTAGAGGCAGCGCCGCTTCAGCGCGTCGTGCAGCTCCCGGGTCCGATTCGAGGTGATGACCACGATCGGCGGTGTGGCGGCGCGCAGGGTCCCGAGCTCGGGAATCGTCACCTGGTAGTCGGAGAGCAGTTCCAGCAGATAGCCTTCGAACTCTTCGTCGGCGCGGTCGAGCTCGTCGATGAGCAGCACGGCCGGGCGGCCGGCCGGTGCGTCGAGCGCACGCAGCAGCGGTCGCTTGATCAGGAACTCGGGACCGAACAGATCGGCCGCCAGCCGCTGGCGGTCGACGGCGCCGCCCGCCTCGCGCATGCGGATCTCGAGCAACTGGCGCGCGTAGTTCCATTCGTAGACGGCGTGGGTGACATCCAGTCCTTCGTAGCACTGCAAGCGGATCAGCTCGGCGCCGAGCCCGGAGGCCAGCACCTTGGCGATCTCGGTCTTGCCGACGCCCGCCTCGCCCTCGAGCAGCAGCGGCCGGCGCAGCGCGATCGCCAGGTAGACGGATGTCGCGAGGCCGCGGTCCGCGACGTAGTGCTCGCGGGCCAGCAACTGGCGCAACTCGTCGATCGAAGCGGGGAAGGAGGCGTCGGACACTGGATCGATTCTCGGATTATATCCTCGCGGCCGGCGCCGCGCCGGTCCACCACGGGCTGCTGCGCTAAGAGCCGGACCACCTGGCCGCCCGCGCGCGTTGCCGGTCCGCGCCGATCAGGTCGTTGAATTGGTCGAACGTCATCAGCGTGTCGCCGGCGCCGGTGCTGGTCCCCTCCGCGCGCAGATGCCGGTAGATCGCGGTCAGCGCGTGCGCCGATGCGTACAGACCGGCGAGCGGGTACAGGATGAGGCTGAAGCCGAGCGCCGCGAGCCGGGTCTGGTCGAGCACCGGTGTGCGGCCGTGTTCGATCATGTTGGCCACCGTCGGCGCCGGTGCGCGCCGGCCGATCGCTTCCAGTTCGGCCAGCGAGCGGGGTGCTTCGACGAACGTCGCATCGGCGCCCGCGGCGCGGGCTGCCTCGACCCGGGCCAGCGCTTCGTCGAGTCCGGCCGGCGCCAGGGCGTCGGTGCGCGCCACGATGAAGAAGTCGCGGTCACCGCGGGTGTCCACCGCGGCGCCGATCTTCTGCAGGTATTCCTCCCGTCCGATGACCCGCTTGTCCGGCATGTGCCCGCAGCGCTTCGGCCATTCCTGGTCTTCGAGGAAGCACCCGGCCGCGCCGGCGTCGATCAGCTCGTTGACCGTGCGCATCACGTTCAGGGCGCTGCCGTACCCCGTGTCGGCGTCGACGATGATCGGTATCGCGACCGCCTTGCAGATCCGCCGCGCGCGCTCGATGACCTCGGTCTGGGTCAGCAGGCCCAGGTCCGGTTCGCCGAGGAGCGTGGCCGAGACGGCGTAGCCGGACACGAACGCCATCGGGAAACCGGCCTGCTCGGCGATCTTTGCCGACAGCGGATCGTAAACGCCGGGAAACACCAGCGATCCCTGTTCGTCGATGATCTGCTGCACACGTGACGGCATGGTCTGTTCACTCGGTCAGCACGGGCCCCAGCACCGCCAGGTCGCCGTCGATGTCCGGGTTCGGCGTCAGGTGCAGGAGCCGCGCCAGCAGCGGGTAGACGTGCACCGCCTCGATCGGATCGATCCGGATCCCGCGCGCCAGTTCTGGTCCCGATGCCAGAAAGATGCCGTGCATGTCGGAGTGACCGGGATCCCAACCATGCATTCCCCTGGGGGGCGGGTCGTCGCCCATGCCGATCATGACGCCGTTGTCGGCCACCACCACCACGTTGCCGATACGCGGGTCGTCGCGGTACCGCAACGCGGCCGGGGTCTCGCGCCGCAGATAGGCCCGCCCACCCGCGAGCGCGGCATTGATGGCGTCCCGGACCGCCCGTGCGCGATCGTCGCCGCCCTCCACGAAGAGGTTGGCGCCCGGTCCGGTGACGATGACGTTTGTGTCCTGCAGGTCGACGATCGCACCGAGGTTGACGGCAGCGTCCGCAGCGGTAGCCGCCATCCCGTGGTCCGACACGAGCACGATGGAGATCGCCTCGCCGTGGGGCAGGGCGTCGATGCCGTCGAGCAGGCGGCCGAGGGCCGCGTCGACCTGCTGGACCGCCTCGGCGACGGCCGGCGAGGCCGGGCCGTTGCGGTGGCCCGCGCCATCGACCGCCGAGAAGTACAGGGTGACCAGGTGCGGCCGGCGGTCGGGCGAGAGTGACAGCCAGTCGAGGACTGCATCGACCCGTTCGCGATGGGACCCCCGCTCGGCGTACGGTGTCCAGAACGTCGGGGACACGCCGCCGACGGCCGCTTCCGTACCCACGAACAACATCGCGCCAGCGACCATGCCCTGCGTCTCGGCGGTCACCCAGATCGGTTCTCCGCCGTACCAGGTGCCGTCCTGCACGGTCGCGGTGTCCCTGTAGTCGTACAGCGCGGCCCGCGCCGGGTCGTAGAACTTGTTGCCGACGAGCCCGTGGTGTTCGGGGTAGAGACCGGTGGCGATGGAGTAGTGCGCCGGGAACGTCAGCGAGGGGTAGACCGGAATCAGCGCGCCGGCGGTGACGCCGTCCGCCGCGACCCGGTCGAAGTTCGGCGTGTCGTAGCGCTCCAGGTAGTCGTGCCGGAACCCGTCGAACGACACCATCACGACGTATGGCTTCTGCAGCGTCTCCGGCGCGTTCACGCCGCCGGTCCCGTTGGGGGTGCGCGCCCGTGCCGCCTCCACGCGCGGGGCCGCCCCGGCTTGCGCCGCCGGAGCCGGCTCGTCCGATCGTGAGCGGGAGTCCAGCGGTCCGCAGCCGGCCCACAGGACCGCGGCCAGCAGGGTGCTGCACGCCGCCAATCGGGCAAGGGTCATCACGGGGTCAGACCGGAAGAGCGGCGGTCGAGTGCGGCAGGGTGATGGGGTGAGTGACGGGGATTGAACCCGCAACATCCGGAGCCACAGTCCGGCGCTCTACCATTGAGCTACACTCACCACAGCGAGTCGGCAAACCTGTAGTGTAGCATTCCGCGCGCCGGACCGGCCAAACGCCAGGGCCTCCTAGTCGTCGGCGTTCACGGGCCCGTCGTGCCGGTACAGCTCGTAGTGCGCGGCGAGCAGGTCCCGCCCGAAATCGCCCGCGAAGTCGCGCCAGACGCTGTGCACGTGGTTGGCGTTGCCCTGGGTGTTGTCGTACTCGATCAGGAACGTCGGCCCCTGGATGCGGTAGTAGTGCGGCTCGCCGCGGGCGGCGCCGCCCATCCACCCGAACTTGATGTTGCCCAGCCCCGCGTCGCGCACCTCGGCGAGGCGCTGACTGGAGACCGCCTCCGGCTGCGCGGTGGCGTATTCCTCGATGATCGACCAGAGGACCGACTGCTGACTCGACGTCAGATCGCCGTGCGGCACGCCGAGATCATCCAGCATGGCGACCTCGCGCTCCGAGCTGGTGAGGATGTCACGCGGCGCCTCGTCCGACAGCATCGCCGCCGCGCGCTGGGTGGCGTTCAGCGACGCGAGCAACGACCGCGCCTGGTCTTCCTCGCTGCCCAGCACCCGCAGGCCGCTCCTCGGTCCCTCGCGCACCTCGGCGGGATTGGTGCCGAAGAACTGCGGGCTGGCCGCGATGGCGGTGCCGTTGACGATGGTCCAGTTGTGCGACAGATGGTGCCCTTCATAGCGCCAGCCCCACGTATTCCGGTCGCCCGGCTCACCGAACACCATGAAGAAGTACAGGTCCGGGTCGCGAATGTCGCGTCCCGAGAGCTCGAACAGGATCTGCTCGAGCTGGCGGATTGCCTCCGCCTTGGTGAATCCGGCCTCGCTCAGCCCGGTCCGGACCAGGTCGAGCGCCGCCGATTTCTGCGCCGAGGTCATCGTCTTCAGCGGCACACCCTTGCGTTCGCGCGGAATGAAGTGCCAGTCGAAGCGGTCTTCGCTGTCGAACGCGAACCGCGCGGCCGCTTGCTGCTCGTCGTTCAGGGAGTCGAGAAACTTGATGGCCGCCGTGGCCATGGCCGACGCCGGTTCAGCCGTCTGTTGCGAGTACGCGAGCGTGCCCAGCAGTACGACGAGGCAGCCGATGTTCAAGATGTTGCGAGCCATGTTCCTCTCCCTGCTGTCTTCTCGCGCCGACGGCATCTCCCGCCGGCGCGTCCTGATCATCCCGTGGGTACGAATCGCAGCGTACCAACCCCACGTGGGGGAGTCAACCAGGATGCGCGTCCGAGCTCGCCGCGGTGCACCGGCCGGTTGGATAGAGCATCGGCCTTCTAAGCCGAGGGTCGCAGGTTCGAATCCTGCCGGGCGCGCCATCAACGACTGGGAGCGTGGATCGAGAGGCTGTTTCGACAGGAGCCGGTCCACGACACTCCAGAGTGTGTCGAGATTCTTGCCGCGCTTCCGGTCCATCCACCAGGTCGCTGATGTGATGCGCAAAGTGGCCCTCGGGCAACCACTCCCGTACATCCGGCGGCAACAGCAGCGATTGCTCCGGTGCGTGGCGGCGGAATGTCGTCTAAATCAAGTCCCTTCGTCGGCAGGCTCGTCTACAATTGTCGCATCCCGGTTTCTGCGGCGCAGACTCCTGGCGGGTCCGCAGCCTGACCGGCTACGGAGGCACGGAATGATGCCGATGCGATGCGCGCACAGTCTGATCGCGACGGGCCTGCTCGCCGTGGGCCTTCTCCTCGCGCCCCAGGGCACGTCGGCGCAGGAGTCGACCGTCCGCGGCAGGGTGCTCTACAACCCCACGTTGCCCGACTGCTGGCAGCTCGATCCGTGCACGGCGGACATTGCGCTGACCCGCCCGGAGGACTGGAGGCCGCCACTTTCCGCAGTGAACGTCGTGGTGCAGGGCACGGACCGGGTGGTGAAGACGGACCGGGACGGCAACTACGAGATCGCAGTGCCATCGCCCGACGCGAGCCTGATGTTCCTGGCCATCGGGCACAACCGCATCGCGGTCCCTGTCGAGGGACTCTCGCGGGTCGACGTTCAGTTGACGCCGACCCCGTTGCCGGTCATCGAGCGTCTGCTCGGCCTGATCATGCCGCGAATGGTCGACGGGGAACGTCTCGACATCGACCGGCTTGCGGCCGATGCGGGAGTCAACCGCGAGACCGCCCGGGACATCCTGTGGCTCGTGATCGGCGACCGCCGCATGGCCGAGCATTACCCGGACGAGTACGTACCGGACTACCGGTTCGACGACCAGTCCCAACGGGTGGGAGGCAGGCCGTGAGACATCACTTGATTTCGCGGCGGTCACTCGCGTGGGTCGGCGCATTCGTCGCGTGGGGCGCTCTCGCGCCGCTCCAGCCGCTGCACGCCCAGAACGTCACGCTCCGTGCGGAGACCCCGACGGTGGCCCCCGAGTGGGCGTTGCTGCAGCGCGAGCTGCTGCGCTCGGGTTCGATCGCCATGGAGCGCTTTGCCGAGCGCTACTTCGACGAGCGCGGCTATCTGCTCGCCGATCTGCGCTGGGGCATGAACGACGGCCCGGACGACGCCATCGAGAACATCAACCGCTGGCCGGAGATGTACGCGCTGGGCGGCTCCGCCCGGATCATGGCGCTGACCAAGAGGATTTACGAAGGCCATGTGCGGCAGTTCAGCGAGGCACGGACCGTGTTCGTGCCCTTCGCCACCGACGGGATGTACTTCAAGGAGTTCCCGACCCATGCCGACTGGATGCACAACGCCGAAGGCATCCAGATGTTCAACAACATGGGCCTGATGGATCCTCATGATCCCGTGTACGAGCAGCGCGTCCGCCGCTTCGCCGGTTTCTACATGAACGAGGACCCGGGTGCGCCCAACTACGATCCGGTCCACAAGCTGATTCGTTCGATGTGGAACGGGAGCCGCGGCCCCCTCATGCGATTCACGACGGCCGTGGACTGGGTGGGCGACCCCAGCGAGATCAGGAACCGCTACGGCGCCGGGCACGGTGAGGAGAGCTACGAGGAGATGCTCTTCCATTACAAGGACTACTACATGTCGGTCGGGGATCATCCCCTGAACCTGCTCACCACCAACCTGGCGATCAACGCGTACGTGCTCACGGGCGAGGACAAGTACCGGGACTGGCTGCTGGAATACGTGGATGCCTGGGCTGAACGCGCCGATGCGAACGGCGGCATGATTCCCAGCAATGTCGGCCTGGACGGGACGATCGGCGGCGGCGCGGACGGCAAGTGGTACGGCGGCGCCTACGGGTGGAGCTTCACGATCGAGAGCCAGAATCCGCCGGGTGCGAGGATGGAGGACCGGGAACGCACGCGCTGGCCCTTCCCGGGCTTCATGAACGCGTACGTGCTGACGGGAGACGAGCGCTACCTGGACGTGTGGCGAACGCAGGACGACATCATCGTCGCCGCGGGAGAGATGCGGAATGGTGAGCTTTACACACCGCGCATGTACGGCAACCCGAACTGGGCCCGCGAAGGGTTCAACGAGAGCCCCGTCTGGTACAGCTTCCGGCCGCGCGAGCAGGAGAACATGCTGGAGCTGTACTGGCTGTCGTGGAAGCCGGAGGACCGCGCGCGCATCACGTCCAACGCCTGGATCGACTATCTCGAGGGCAACAACCCGGACTATCCGGAAGACGCGCTGCGCCGCGGACTCGCCGACGTGCACCAGCGCGTGCGCATGGCGGTCGACGATCCGACGACACCGGACACGAGGCTCGTGGACGACCCGATGGCGATGAACCCCATCCAGGCGGGCACGATGACGTCGCTCTACCGGCTCATGGTCGGCGGCATCTACGTGGACCGACGCGCGGTGGTCGCCCACACGCGCCTGCGCTACTTCGACGCCGGGCAGCGCCGTCCGGGCGTCCCGCAGGACGTGGCCGCCCTCGTGGAGCGGATGAGTGACGATGGACTGACACTCTCGCTGGTGAATGTCAGCCCGGTCGAGTCGCGCACCCTGGTCATTCAGGGCGGCTCGTTCGGTGAGCACCAGACCGTCGCCGTGACGCAGGCGGGCGTCCGCACCCCGGTCGCCGACTCGTCCTTCCAGGTCGTGCTCGCGCCCGGTTCGGGCACTACGCTCGAGATCGAGCAACGCCGCTACGTCAACAAGCCGAGCTACGAGTTTCCGTGGAACCCCTGAAGCGCTGGCTGCCGAGCCAGGCGCGCCTGCGCCAGTTCGTAGCTCGCCTGCATGCGCATCCAGTGGTCGGCGGTTCCCCAGCCAATGCCCTCGAGCGCCAGGGCCATGTTGGCGGATACGCCGGCCCTGCCGTTCAGGACACGGGATAGTGTCCCTCGCTCGCAGCGCAACCTGGACGCTGTCTCGCCGACCGTCCAGCCGGCTTCTTTCATGCTCTCGGAGATCAGTTCCCCCAGGTGCGGGGGATTCAGCATCGGGCGCGCGCGTTCGTGATCGTTCCTGCCCATATCGATGCTCGCTTACCGTCAGTGATAGTCGATCAGGTTGAGGTCAACGACCTCGTGGTTCTCGAAACGAAACACGACACGCCAACAGCCCGACACACGCACGCTCCACACGCCGGCCGACTGCGGCTGATTACAGGCCGATTGAACGCCGCCGCCGATCCACGCGACCTGAGCCTCCCGGGCTTGGCAGCCCGTGGTGAAAGCCCCACTGCATTCGATCCACGCTGAATTCTGCGCTTCCCCCGCGGAATTCTGCGGCTTCACGCTGAATTCTGCGCTTCCCCGCGGAATTCTGCCGTTTCACGCTGCATCCCGCTTCGGGCGGCGCTGGGCTTCTGATTGCCGGGGTCACAAATGCCCCAATTTGCTCCCTCGTCGCGCCTTGCCACGCGGGCGCAGCGTCTACAGCGACAATCAAGATGAGAATAACCGACAATCAGGATGAGAGAGGCGGCGAGGCCGATGGCCCTGCTGGGTGATCGCGACAGAGTTGGCAAAGTGGTGCCGTCTTTTCAGGGGCGGACATCGATGCCAGACAGTCATATCACCGATCACCAAGTGAGGCTTTACATGCTATTTCGACAAGAGAACGCGCTACGGGCGGCGGCGGCGAAGACCGGGTTCAGCTCGTCGCGCTGGCATTGCCGTAGGAGCTGGCGCATTTCCGGGAACCCGGCCAGCCCTCGCGCTGGCCGGGAAGCTCACGGACTGGCCCCGGCTCATGAACCCGCTTGTGTAAGGGAGGCAGCTCCATGAGGACCGTCATCGTCGCTGTCGCGCTGCTCGGCGCCGCCGGGGCCGCGCGGGGCGAGGCCGCACCGCAGGCCGAACGCCCGTTCGTCTTCCGCCGCATCTGCAACATTGAACCGGGCCAGGATGCCGCCGCCGCGGCGCTCGCACGGGAAATGGTCGACCTGGTCGCGAGGAAGTACCCCGCCGCGGAGATGTCGGCGACGACCGGTCGCTGGATGACGGGCTTTCAGAACATCGAGCGGCCCGTCAATCAGATCCTCTTCAGCGAGCAGCACCTCGATGCTGCGATGCGTCAGGACTTCAACGACATCCTCATGGCCGACGAGGAGTTCCGAGCCTTGCAAGAGAAGACCCGGGGGGTCATCGACTTCAGCACCTGCACCGAGACGCGGTTTCGCAAACGTTCCTAGCCCGAGTTTAACAACGGCAAATTTAACTGTTTTAGAATCAGTGACTTACACGGACAAAACCCTCGACGCTTCCCCGCCACCGCGCCCGCTTCCCGATCGCATCGTCTGGACCCCGGCCGCCCGCTGGCTGCTGGAGGACGTGGGCTGACCCGTCGCCGGGTCGGAGTGAAGCGCTCTGCGGCCGGAGTCGCGCCATGGCCAGAGAGTTGTCTCACCCTGAGCGTCGCGGCCAATGCGTATTTTGTGTAGACACACTACTTGTTGAAGAGTAGTGTACCTACAGAACCATGACCCCGACCAACACCCACGTCCAGCTCTGGGAGCTCGAAGGCTCGCTGACCACCCTCCTCTGCGGTACGTTCGTGGCGCGGACTCCTGGAGGGTTGGTTGGCCGGCCGGAGCCGCAAGGCGGCGATACCCCGGGGTCGTGAAGGAGGCGGCGATGTGGCGGCAGGTCTACGTCCGGCTGCGCTCGTTCTGGCGCTGGAGGAACCAGGAATCGGAGCTCGACGAGGAGATCCGTTTCCATCTCGCGGAAGAGATCGACGACCGGATGGCCGGGGGGCTGTCCCCGGAAGAAGCGGGGGCGGCGGCGCGGCGCGACTTCGGCAACGTGCCGCTGATTCGCGAGCTGACCCGCGAGACCTGGGGCTGGGGAGCGGCCGAGCGGTTGTACCAGGACGCCCGCTCCGCCGTCCGCATGATGCGGCGCAACCCCGGCTATACCTGTGCCGTGGTGCTCACCCTGGCCCTCGGCATCGGTCTCAACGCGGCGATGTACGGGCTGCTGTCCCGGCTGTTCCTGCAGGCGCCGCCGCACATTGCGGATCCGGATGGCATTCACCGTGTGTACGTGCGGCAGCGGGGCTCCAGTGGGCAAGTCTTGACCGGGAACGGGATGGAATGGAGCGAGTTCACGGCCCTCCGCGCCGACACCGCCCGCTTCGCCGCCGTCGCGGGCAGCACCTATCCGCGGACCATGCTGTACGGACGGGGCCAGGCGGCCGAGAATCTCCACGTCTCCCGGGTCACCGGCGAGCTCTTTGCGCTGCTCGGGGTTCGTCCCGCGCTCGGGAGGCTGATCGGCCCCGAGGACGACGACCTCGCGGCGACGCCGGTCGCGGTGATCGGCGACGGCTACGGGCGGCGGCGGTTCGGGCGTGCCCGAGAGGCCCTCGGCGCAACCGTCAGCTTCGACGATGTCACCTACGTAATCGTCGGGGTGCTGCCGCCCGGCTTCTCCGGTCCCGATCCGAGTGCGG
Source organism: Vicinamibacterales bacterium (assembly GCA_965220695.1). GTDB lineage: Bacteria > Acidobacteriota > Vicinamibacteria > Vicinamibacterales > UBA8438 > UBA9620. The sequence continues at coordinate 5,791,237 of OZ244838.1, forward strand.
CCGACGTCTGGCTGCCGCTTCAGATCGCTGCGCCGGCCAGCCTAGGCGATGCCTGGAGGCGCTTCCGGAGTGGCTTCTCTCTCATGCCGTTCGTGCGTCTCGCGCCTGGCGTGACGGCGGAAGCCGCCGGCGCCGCCGCGACCGCCGCCCTGCGCGCGTCGCGCGTCGACTCGCCGATCGCAGACCGCCTGGACATTGAGGCGACCGCGCTGCTGGGTCCCCTCCTGCGGACCCGCGGACCGTCCGCCATCGCGGGGGACCTGCGGTTGCCCCTGCTCGTCGGGGGTGTCGCCCTGATCGTGCTCCTCGTGGCCGCCGCAAACGTCACGAACCTGCTGATGCTGCGGGTGGCAGCGCGGCGGCGCGAGCTGGCCGTGCGCCATGCGCTGGGGGCCGGCAGGTGGGGCCTCGGACGCCTGCTGGTGATCGAGAGCGTCCTGCTCGCCGCGTTCTCCGGCGTCGCCGCGCTGGCCGTGGCCGCCGCCGCCGGAAGAATGCTCCGCGTGACGCTGCTCCCGCGCTACAACTGGGCCGGCGGCCCGGTGGATGTCCCGGTGATGGCGTTCACGGGGGTCACGGTGCTCCTGGTGGGGCTCGCCGCCGCGCTCGCGCCGGCCCTCTACGCGGCGCGCGCCCGGGGGCTCGACCGACTCGACGGGCTGCGCGGCGCCCGGGCCGGATCGCCGGTTCGCAACGGCCTGATCGTCGTGCAGGCGGCGTTGGCGATCGTGCTCCTCGTCGGCGGAGGCCTATTCCTTCGCTCCTTCGAGGCGGCGCGGCGCGTGGACATCGGCTACGCCAAGGAGAACCTGCTCACGGTGACACTCGGCGACGGCATGATGAGCCTGCTGGGCATGATGAGCCTGCTGGGCGGGACACCGCTCGACGAGACCGCCGTCGGGACGATGGAGGCTCGCGTGCGCGCGATCCCGGACGTCGTGGGGGTCGCCCAGACGATCACCACGCCTCGGTCCAGTCGCATGGCTATTGACGTTCTCGTCGACGGGCTCGACAGCCTTCCCCCGGGGGAGGGACCCTACGTGAACTTCGTGACACCCGGTTTCTTTCAGGTGGCGGGCCTTGCCATCCGCGACGGCCGCGGCTTCGTCGAGCGAGACCGCGCGGGTGCGCAGAGGGTTGCGGTGGTCAACACGGAGTTCGCCCGGCGGGCCTGGCCCGGTCGCCGCGCCATCGGCGGGCGCCTGTTCGTGGGAGCCGATGCGACCGACGGCGCGATGGTCGTGGGGGTCGTGGAGACTCCGATCGTGCGGGGCTTGGAGGGAGAACCCATCCCGCAGTACTACCTGCCGATGGCGCAGGCCGCGTCCGATGCCGCCACGTCGCGCTGGGCCTCGTCATCGCGCACCCTGGTCGTCCGGACCCGCGACAATCCCGGACGGATCGTACGGCCGGTGCTCCTGGCCCTGGCCGATCTGTTCCCGGACCTGCCGCGCAGCAGCGTGCAGAGCATGCCGGCCGCCTTCGCGACGCTGCTCCGCTCATGGCAGATCGGCACCGGGCTGTTCGGCGCCGCGGCCCTGCTGGCGCTGCTGCTCGCGGCCGTCGGCCTCTACGCGGTCATCGCCTTCGGGGTGCGCCAGCGCGAGCTGGAGTTCGGCATCCGGCGCGCCCTCGGCGCCCAATCGTGGCACCTCCTGCGCCTGGTGATGGCGCGCGGCTTGGCCCTGGTGGCGGCGGGCGTCGCGGCCGGCGCCCTCGCCGCGCTCTGGGCCGGCCGGTTCGTCGCGCCGCTGCTCTTCGACGAGCGGAGTCCGCGCGACGCGGTGGTCTTCACCGCCGCGGCGGCGGTGCTGCTGGCGGTGGCCCTGGCCGCCTCGTTCCTCCCCGCGCGCCGGGCCGCGCTGGCCGATCCCCGGCAGGCCCTGCAGGCGGAGTAACCGCCGAGGCCGCGAGGACATTCGTCGAGGCCGTGGGCGCAGTCGTGGTCGGCCGACGGGCGCGTGCTGGTGTTCTCCAGCCGGACCGTCCATCCGTCGGAGGGGCCGCAACCGCTGGACGTCCGGATCATGATGCTGGACGACGACCGCGCGGTCACGCCGCTGCTCTTCGAGGGACCGTATCTCGACCGACGGCGGCACCGCCCCGCTCTGGTCGTACGACGGGACCGAGCTCTACTACCGCGCGGGCCGCGCGATGATGGCGGTCCCGGTCGAGACCGGCGCGGCGTTCACCGCGGGGCGGCCGGCGCTGCTCTTCGAGGGACCGTATTCGGGTGCCAACGCTCACAACCTCTCGCCTGACAGACCTGTTCGAGGGTCCCGGACCATCTCCTGCAAGTCGCTGATTCTTCAGAGAATCGGTCGCAGCGCTTCCAGGAGAGCATAAAAACCTGTTTTCTGATCGACACAAAAAACTATAAATGATACAACTTGATACCCTACTATTCGCGCAACACGAAACCCTGTGAAAGACGTAGCAGAGGCACGCAAGCGAGACGTGACATGGCAGGCCCGGAAGAAAAGCTGGCTGAATCCCTCGAGACCCTGAATGGGCTGCAGGGGCGCGGTCTTGTCGCGATCCGGTCCCGTGACCTGAGCCGCACCCATCGGGAGCGGCTGCTCAAGAGCGGCTTTCTGAAGGAAGTGATCAAGGGCTGGTACATACCTTCGAGCCCGGATGAGGCTCCCGGGGACAGCACGGCTTGGTACGCCTCGTTCTGGGAGTTCTGCGCCGCCTACCTGAGTGAGCGGTTCGGCAATGCGTGGTGCCTGTCGCCCGAGCAGTCCCTGTCGCTGCATGCGGGCAACCGGACCGTGCCTGTTCAATTGATCGTCCGTACGCCCAGGGGCGGGAACAAGCCGACCCCGTTGCCGCACGGGACATCGCTCTTTGATGTGCGCAACGCCATGCCGAACGACAACGAAATCGTCGAACGGGACAGTCTGCGCCTGTTCTCGGTGCCCGCCGCCCTGGTTGCGGTTTCGGAACGGTGTTTTCGGCGCACTTCAACGGACGTCCGCGCGGCGATGGCGATCGTCACGGACGCCTCGGACGTGCTCGCCCTGCTGCTGGAGGGGGGTCACAGCACAGTCGCCGGCCGCCTGGCCGGGGCGTTCCGGAACACCGGGCGCGCGCGCATTGCCGACGAGATCGCCAAGACAATGGGGGCCGCCGGCTACCCGATCCGGGAAACGGACCCTTTTGAAGACAAGCCGACCACCACACTGACTCTGCGCAAAGCCTCTCCGTATGTGAACCGCATCCGCCTGTTGTGGGAAGCGATGCGCCAGCCTGTTCTGGATGTATTTCCGCCACCGCCCGGTCTACCGCACACGCCGGACGCGTACCTGAAAGCGATCGACGAGGTGTATGTCAACGATGCCTACCACTCCCTGTCGATCGAAGGATACAGGGTCAGCCCGGAGCTCATCGAGCGCGTGCGCAGCGGCGCATGGAATCCGGAGCAGAATGCGGAGGACCATGGAAACCACAACGCTCTTGCCGCGCGCGGCTACTACGATGCGTTCACGAGCGTGAAGGCGAGTGTCGAGAAAGTCCTGCAGGGCGGCAGCGCCGGGGGCGTGAGCCGTGAAGACCACGGCGAGTGGTACCGGCGGCTGTTCGGGCCAGGTGTCACCGCGGGCATCATCCGGGCTGCCGACCTGGCCGGCTATCGAAGCGGGCCGGTCTACATTCGGCGCTCGATGCACGTCCCGCCGCCGCGCGAAGCTGTGCGCGACTGCATGCCGGTTCTGTTCGATCTCCTGGAAGGCGAGACCGAGCCGGCGGTGCGCGTCGTGCTGGGGCACTTCATTTTCGTCTACATCCATCCCTACATGGACGGCAACGGGCGGCTGGGACGATTCCTGATGAACGTCATGATGGCATCGGGCGGGTATCCGTGGACAATCGTCCCGGTCGAGCGCCGGGACGACTACATGAGCGCCCTGGAGTCAGCCAGTGTGAAGCAGGACATCCGGCCCTTCGCGGCGTTCGTCGGTGACCTGGTCGAGGCCTGCCTGCGAGGCCGGGCGGCGCCGGCCGTGCCGTCCGGGCGTCCCGCAGGACGTGGCCGCCCTCGTGGAGCGGATGAGTGACGATAGACTGACACTCTCGCTGGTGAATGTCAGCCCGGTCGAGTCGCGCACCCTGGTCATTCAGGGCGGCTCGTTCGGCGAGCACCAGATCGTCGCCGTGACGCAGGAGGGCGTCCGCACCCGGGTCGCCGACTCGTCCTTCCAGGTCGTGCTCGCACCCGGTTCGGGCACTACGCTCGAGATCGAGCAACGCCGCTACGTCAACAAGCCGGGCTACGAGTTTCCGTGGACCGGTGAAGCGTTGGCTGCCGATGCAGCCGCCGAACGAGCGGCTTCCCAAAACCGAGGTGCCGTGGCCCACCGGACACCCACATCGGATCCGGCGCGGATTCGGCTGGCAGAAACGGCTGGCAGCGTTGGGAATAATCGTGTAAGTTATTGATTCTAAAGTGTGCGCCCGTAGCTCAGTTGGATAGAGCATCGGCCTTCTAAGCCGAGGGTCGCAGGTTCGAATCCTGCCGGGCGCGCCATTTCTTCAAGACGGCGCTGTCAAGTTGAGACGGCGGCTGTCAGAGTACGTCGATGACGAACCCACCGCCCAGCTATCGCGGATACCGGTTTCCCCCTGAGATTTCAGTCACGCCGTCTGGCTCTACCATCGATTCGGTCTCAGCTTCCGAGATGTCGAGGATCTCCTCGCCGAACGCGGTGTCACGGTGACGTATGAGGCGATTCGATCGTGACGCCGAGACGACCGGGAGTCGCCGGGACCCTGGCGTTGTTCGGCCTGCTGATGGGAACCGAGGCGGCGCGCCCGGTGCATACGCACGCGCCTCAGGTGCGGCCGCCCATGCAGACGGAAGCGGTTTCGGTGGTGATTCCCCTGCATGACGACGAGGGATGGCAGCTTCTGCGCTACCGCAATATCCCTCCCCATGACGTCGATTTCTCTCCTCTCGGGTTGCGCATCCAGGTCGACGATTCCGCCGCGCCGTTTGTCTACCCGCTATCGGCTCCGATGGCGGTCTCGCGTCTCACGGTGCGGGGGCGGGTCGATGGCGCCCTTCGCCTCGCGTGGCAGGCGCAGGGAAGCGAGGGCTTCGACGACTACGTCTTCAAGGCAGGTCTGGTCCTGACCGGCAGCCGGCGGCTTGGCACATTCAGGAGACTGTTCGCTCCGGAATGGGTGCGGAGGTTGTATGGGCTGGCTATGCCGGATCAAGGTATCTCGATCGTGCGCTTCTTCAACGTCGGTATCGACCCGGACCAGGTCGGACAGCGCCGGGTCCATCCACTAAGCGACCTGCTCGAGGAAGAGGTCGTGGCAGTACCCCGCGCCGACGGGACGTTCGACCTCGATGTATCACTGACCCCACCGGTCGAGACTGTCGCCGTGTGGCTGTCTTCCGACGGCGACGACACAGGGTCGGCGTTCACGGTGCTCGTCGAGCGCATCACGCTCTCGACAGCGGTCCGGCCGTAGCACCGGCCAGAGGCTACACGATCCGGGAAAAGGGCCTTTTTGAAGGTGGCGGCGGCGCGCTTCGAGGAGTTGACGACTGCCTATGTTGGACCGAAATTGTACCGGCAAGCTGGAGATACCATTCCCGTATCTGCCCTGCCCGCCGACGACGAAGCCATACTTTCATTGTTTGAGACTTTTTCAACAAGTCGTGAAATATATATATTTGGTGAAAATCTGATCTGAAAATTTCATTATTTGTGGTATTTTCATCGTATGCTGAATTCCGTTCATCCAGTGAATGACGTCGAGGGCCAAGCTGCTGAGGCGCTTCGTTTGCTCCTGGAGCAGGTGCCGATGATCAAGCTACGTAGTCTTACTCAGGAACCGCCACCGCGGAACCAAGGGATCGGCATGGTGGCGCACGTCCAGGTTTCTGGTCGGCGTCATGCGCTGGTCTGCGAGGTGAAATCCAGTGGACAGCCGCGCCATGTCCGGATGGCATTGCTCCAGCTACGGAACTATGTCGCTCATTACCCGCACAATGCCACGCCGGTCTTGATCGCTCCTTATCTATCGCCCGCTGCTCAGGCGCTATGTCGCGAACAAGAGGTGAGCTTTCTTGACCTCGAAGGCAACTCGCGGCTGATCTTCGGCAGCATCTTCATCGAGCGCCGCGTTGCGAGCAAACCTGTTGTCGAGCGACGTAGACTCAGGTCGCTGTTCAAGCCGAAATCTGCGCAGGTGCTGCGAGTGATGCTGCGCGATCCACCTCGAGCGTGGCGAGTCACAGATCTCTCGGAGGCCGCCCAGGTCAGCGTTGGCCATGTCAGCAACGTGCGCACGGGTCTACTGGAGCGGGAATGGGCGCATGTGTCCGACGATGGTCTGTTTCTATCCAAGCCAGATGCGCTGCTGGATACGTGGCGCGTCGCTTACGAGTCACCGGCCGGCAAGCGGGTGACCTTCTACACCACATTGCATGGCCGCGCACTGGCGGAGGCCGCGCGTCTATTGCTCAGTGCAGATGGTGATCCAGGCATGGCGATATTTGCGTCGTTCTCGGCGGCCCAATGGCTCGCTCCCTATGGACGCACAGGCACGCAGTACTTCTACGCAGACGATGCCGGGCTGGAACGACTCCGAGCGGCCTTGAAGTTGTCATCCATCTCCAAAGGCGAGAACGTGCAGGTGATCGTGCCCAAGGATTCCGGGTTGTTCCGAGATACGGTGGAGCCGGCGCCAGGCGCCATCTGTACTAGCGCTGTCCAAACCTATCTCGATCTCGCTGTGGCCGGTGAGCGTGGGCGTGAGGCTGGTGACCATCTCCGCGAGCAAAGGCTGACATGGCCAAAATGACCCCTGGCGAACCTCAATCTGCTGCGGAATATGACGATCGCACTACGGCGGCCGTCAAGATGGTGCTCGTCGAAATCGGCCAGGTTCTCGGGAGTTTCAGGGGCAAGTTTGTGATCGTCGGCGGAGCAGTGCCTTGGCTGCTGCTAGCAGCCCGTGGTGAAACCCCGCGTTGCACCGAGATTGGCGATGCGCCCGCTGAGCAAGGCGAGAAGAGGGAGAATACCGGTAGTATTCGACCGATGAACAACGCAGATCAGGGGGATGCAGCGTCGATCGAATGCAGCGGGGCTTTTGCCACGGGCTGCTAGCCAACGAGGAGATGCCGCACGTCGGCACACTTGACGTGGACATCGGTTTGGACGCCGAAGTACTAGGTGACGGCGAATACGCCACCCTCGTCGAGGCCTTGCGCGGACACGGCTATGACCAACGCGATGAGTTGCGACGCTTCCAACTCGTTCGCCAGATTCCCGTCGAAGATGGCGGCGCGCCTATCGATGTCATCGTCGACTTTCTGATGGCGCGTGACGCCGAGATTGGCAAGAACGATCCGCCATTGATCAGCGATTTCGCGGCGCAACGAGCCGACGGTGCCGAACTCGCTGCGCGTTTCTACCAGTTCGTGGCGATATCCGGGCCGATGCCAGCGGGCGGCACGAATCGTGTCGAGATTGCGGTCTGCTCGATACCAGCCCTTCTCGCGATGAAAGGGCATGCCGTTGAGGGGCGCTACAAGCAGAAAGATGCCTACGACATCTACTACTCCATCCGCAACTACCCGGGTGGACCTGAAGCGCTTGCCGAGGCATGCCGACCGCTTCTGAGCCATGCAAGCGGTGCCGCAGGCTACCATTTCATTGACGGCAAGTTCGATAGCGTTGATGGCTTTGGGCCGACATGTGTGCGCCGATTCGTGGAAGACACGAACGTGCTGGGCGGCCGCACTCCGGAACAGTGGCAACAGGACGCTTTCGGCCAGGTTGACGCGTGGCTCAAGGCGCTTGGTTTTAGAGGGGGATTGTAAACTTTGCCAGATAGCGCATCGGTGCCCGCCGCCCTGCGCTGAACTATGCTGTGTGTTCACGGTGTCCCGACGGTGCCTGGGGATGTCCCGTGCACTGTTGAAACTCCGCGGCGGCTCGGGTGACGACTACGCGACCTGCTGCGACGTTTCGGCAAGGGCCGCGGGCCCGACTGACCTTGGTGCCGACAATCGTGTGTGCGAGACTTCTTCTGTTCCATGGGGTGTGACGAGACCGATTCGTCGAGGGGAGTGATGTGAGCGACCAGCAGCGCGCGACGAGCGCGGTTGTGGATTTCGTCGGCCGGGCCCGCTGGCAGGATTTTCCGAAGGAGGCCGTGCGGATCGCGAAGCGATGCGTCATCGACGGACTCGGGGTCATGCTGGCCGGATCGACGCAGGACGCCGGCCGTATCCTGCGCGGCTACGTCCGGACGGTTGACGCGAATCCGGAGTCCACCGCGTTCGGCCCCGAGCCGTTCAGGAGCGGTGCGTCCTCGGCGGCGCTGCTCAACGGGACGAGCGGTCATGCGCTGGACTGGGACGACACGCAACTGGCGACCAGCGCCGACCGCATCTTCGGATTGCTGACCCATCCGACCGTGCCGCCGATGGTCGCCGCGCTGGCCATCGGTGAGCGGCAGCAGGCGTCCGGCAGGGCGTTCCTCGAGGCGTTTCTCACGGGTTTCGAGGTCGAGTGCAAGATCGCCGAGGCCATCAGTCCCGGCCACTACATGAAGGGCTTCCACTCGTCCGGCACCGTCGGCACGTTCGGCGCGGCGGTCGCCGCGGCCAGGCTGCTGGGTCTCGATGGCGCCCGGATCGCGCACACGCTCGCCATCGCGGCGAGTTTAGCCTCCGGCATACGCGTGAACTTCGGGTCGATGACCAAGCCGCTGCACGTGGGTCGGGCGTCGCAGAACGGGGTGGTCGCGGCCGAGCTCGCTGCGAGAGGCTTCACGGGAGGCCGGGACGGTCTCGATCCGCCGTGGGGCTTCTTCCAGGCCTTCAGTCACGGTGAGGGCTTCGATGCCGACCGTATCGTCGGCAAGCTCGGCGACCCGCACACGATCGTGTGGCCCGGGGTGTCGATCAAGCCGTACCCGTGTGGCGTGCTCGGGCATCCGACAATGGATGCCATGCGGCGACTGGTGATCACGCATGATGTGCAGCCCGAGAGCATCGTGGGGATTCGCGTGCGCGCCGGGTCCAACATCCTCAATCCGCTGCGGTACCCCATCGCGACCAACGAGCTCGAGGCGAAGTTCTGTCCGGCGTTCATGGTGGGCGCCATCGCGCTGCGGCGGAAGGCGGGCATTCACGAATTCAACGACGAGTTCGTCCGCAGTGCGCCGGTGCAGGCGATGATGCGGAAGGTGGAGCGCGTGCTCGACCCGGAGATCGAGGCGATGGGCTGGGAGAAGATCCGCAGCACCGTCGAGGTGCATCTCGACGACGGCCGCACGCTCGTCGAGCAGGCGGACGAACGCTATCGGGGCGGGCCGGACCGGCCGTTCACCCGGGAGGAACTCCACGAGAAGTTCAGCGACTGCGCGTCGCTGGTGCTGCCGCCGTCGGCGATCGAGGAGACCTTCAGCATGGTCGAGGCGCTGGAGGACCTGTCCGACGTGAGCCAGCTTGCCCGCGTCATGAGCGCAGCCCCGGCGGCTGTGGCGTTGGCGCAATGACGCTCGCGTGGGTCTCGGTCGGGGCGCTCGTCCTGGCCGTCGCGCTGAGCGTCCTCACGACGATCAATGTCGGCATCCTGTCGCTGGCCATGGCCTGGCTGGTGGGGGTGTACCTGGGCGGAATGTCGGTCAATTCCGTCCTGTCGGGCTTTCCCGTGCCGTTGCTGGTCACGCTGGTCGGCGTGACGCTGCTGTTCAGCATGGCCGACACCAACGGCACGCTGTCCAGGTTGACCGGGCGGGCCGTCCGGCTCTGCCGCGGGAACGCGGGGCTGCTGCCCGTCATGTTTTTCGCGTTGGGCGTGGTCGTGTCCACGATCGGTCCCGGCGGCACACCTGCCAGCGCCCTGCTGGCGGCGCCCGCCATGGCCGTCGCGGGGAGGGTGGGCATATCGCCGCTGCTGATGGCGCTCATGGCCGGCAACGGCGCGTTGGCGGGCACGCTGTCGCCGTTTGCGCCCGGCGGCATCATCGCCAATGACGTGATGGCGCGCATCGGCCTCGGCGGCCTCGAGTGGCAGACCTACGGGTACAACGTGCTGGCGCATTCGATCGTGGGCATTGGCGGCTTCGTGCTGTTCGGCGGCCTGAAGCTCTTTCGCAGACGCGAAGGAGACGCCGCATCCGTGGAGCCGGACGTCGAACACTTCGAGCGACGGCATTGGCTGACCATCGCCGGCATTTCGGCGCTGATCGTCGCGGTCGTCGGCTTCGATGCGCACGTGGGATTGACGGCGGTCTTCATCGCCTCGGTGCTCACCCTCCTCGGGAGCGTCGATGAGCAGAAAGCCATTCAGCGCATGCCCTGGAGCGTCATCCTGATGGTCACGGGGGTGACGGTGCTGATCTCGATAATGCAGAAGACCCAGGGCATGGACCTGTTCACGAGCGGGCTGGCCAGCATTTCCAGCTCGGAAACGGTCGTGCCGATCATGGCGTTCGGGACCGGCCTGATATCGGTCTACAGCAGCACGTCCGGCGTGGTGATGCCGGCGTTCCTGCCGATGGTGCCGGACCTCGCGCAGCAGCTTGGCGCCGTCGAACCCGTTCGGCTCGCGTGGTCGATCACCGTGGGTGGCGGGCTTGTCGATCTCTCGGCGCTCTCCACCGTGGGCGCCCTGTTCCTGGCCGCGGCGCCCCCTGGCACCAACACGCGCGCGCTGTTCAACGCGCTCCTCTTGTGGGGGCTCTCGATGTCCGTGGTCGGCGCAGCGCTCTGCTGGATTCTGTTCGGTTAGCCCATGCGCATCGCGATTCTGGACGATATTCACCAGGCGTGGGAAGGCACCGAAGGCGTACGCCGATTGCGCGAGCGCGCCGAGGTACTGGTGTTCACGGGGCCGTTCGGCGATCCCGCAGCGCTACGCGGTTTCGATACGGTGATTGCCAACCGCGAGCGGACGCGCTTTACCCGCACGCTGCTCGAGCAGCTTTCCGACGTGCGGGTCCTTGTGCAGACCGGCAACCACGCGAGCCATATCGACTTCGCCGCGGCGCACGACCGCGGCATCCTCGTCGCCAGGGCGTCGGCCGGGCATTCGATCGGCGCCGCCGAGCTCACGTTCGGTCTGGCGATGGCGGTGATGCGACAGATCCCGGCCAGCGATGCCGCGCTCAGACGGGGCGAGTGGCCGGCGCCTTCGACGCAGGTGCTGCACGGCAAGACTCTGGGGGTCGTGGGCCTCGGCAGGGTCGGCCGGCAGGTCGCGCGGATCGGAAAGGCGTTCGGGATGCGGGTCGCCGGCTGGAGTCGTACGCTGACGGACGAGGCGGCGGCGAGCGCCGGCGCCGAGCGCCGCGAGCTCGACGACCTGCTGGGCGAGGCGGACGTCGTGACGATTCACGTGTCCCTGGCGCCTTCCTCGCGCGGCTTGCTCGATGCACGACGTATCGCCCTGATGAAGCCGACCGCGTTTCTGATCAACACCGCGCGAGGCCCGATCGTCGACGAGGCGGCGCTGGTCGACGCCCTCGCGGCGGGGCGCATCGCCGGCGCAGGCCTCGACGTCTTCGACCGGGAGCCTCTGCCGCCCGGGCATCCGCTCACGACACTCGGGAACGTCGTGCTCACGCCCCACATCGGCTGGCCGACCGACGACGGCTACCGGCGCTTCGCCACGGCGGCGTGCGACGTGCTGCTCGACTACATGGCCGGCCGTCCCGTGCCGGCGTTCGAAGGACACTGAAGCACTTTACGGACAGCCCTGGCAGCCCGTGGTGGAACCCCGCGTTGCCCCGAGGCGGGCGGCTGGTTACCGCGCGGCGTTCGAACGATGGATCCGAAACGGCACCACGGCGCCCCTGGCGCGCTGCGAACCCGTTGCGCCGGTCGCGTCGACCTCGAATGGCCGTCCGATGCGGTTGCCGGCGACGTCTTCGAGCGTCTCTGCCGCGACAAGCTGATACAGGCCCGGCGCCCACGGCGTGCGCGGCGTGAAGACCCAGCGCGTCTCGGCCTCCTCTACGCGGATCTCTCCATCCAACGGCTGCCCGGACCCGGTCGCCACCCGCAGGGCGCGGTGCAGCAGGCCGTAGTCGAGTGGGGCGGGGAAGTTCACCGCGAGCGGATCCCGCGTCCCGTGGACCGGAATCTCCAGCCGCCAGTCGGCGGGATCGAGGGCATGCTCTCGGGGCGGCCCCACCCGGAACTCGCGGCGGAACGGCGCGACGAGGGGCTGCCCGGCGGCGTCGCGCCAGTCCGCATCGATCACGAGCGTGTAGGTCCGGCCCGCCGCAAGCGGGCGGCCCAACTCCTCGTTCGGGAGGATGCCGCGCTTGACGCGCCCCGGGTCGTACAGAACGGTGAACCGCGTGCGGTCCGCGTTCCACAGATCGACCTCCAGAGGCAGAAATGCATCGGCAAGTGCGCGACCGTGCTCGTCGAGAAGGCGTATGTGCGAGGCGCCTTCTCCCAGACCCATGGGCGCGGAGAAGGCGATGTACAACCGGAGGTGGTTCGCCGGCACCACGGGAGCCGTCGGATAGACCGCGACCACCCGGGTCGACGCGGTGAGGACCGGGGCTGGAATCTCGATCGTCGTGTCGAGCGGGCGCAGCGGCGCAGGCGCGGCGCCGCGTTGCACGGATGGCAGGGATGACGGATCGAAAACGACCTCGTAGCGCTGACCGGGATCGAAGGGAAACCGCGGCGTGAAGCGCAACGCGCCGTCGCGCAGGCCGTAGGTCCCGATCACGGGTGGGAGGTCCGTCGAGGTCGGGGCGGTGCTGGCGACGTGGACGCGCAGGAGCGCCTGCCACCCGTCGCGTGCGGGCGGATTCCGTTCGAGATGCGCGAGGTCCTCGGCCGGCAGTCCCTCGACGTCGACCGTCCGTTGCCCGGACGGCGCGGCGCCCAGGCGAATACGGGGTTCGCCGTCAACGGGGCCGGGAACCTGCCCGCCCGTCTGCGAGCACGCCGGCGCGAGCGCGAGGGCCGCGGCCATGGCCGCGACCCCCGCCGTGCAGCGCATTTCCTATGGCAGAGCGGCCGCTTCGAGGTTCAGTCCGCCGCCCGCGGCGTCGACGAGCAGCATGACCTGCGAGGAATTCAGCAGATCGAGCTGTCGCACGCCCTGCATGGACGCGATGGTCTCGAACGGCACGCCGCCCGTGTCGGGGACAGGTTCCGTGATCGGTGCAGCGTTGGCGAACGGCGCCGTCGGCACCTTCATCACGCCGCGCTGGTTGTTCGACAGCAGGATGTAGTCCCGCCCGTCCTTCTCGTAGACGATCATGTCGATCGGGCGGTTGCGGTTCCCGAACTCGGCGATGGTCGTCCCCTGTATCTTGCTGCCCGCCTCCAGCGCCGCGAGCGGGAACGTGACGAGCGGCGTGCACAGATAGCTGGCGACGATCGACGGTTCGCCGTCGATTTCATACGGCACGAACGTGAACACGGGCGAGAACGTCTCCATCTGCCCGTGCGAGCCGTGGTAGATCTCGACGCTCGTGCCCCGGTCCACCGTCCTGAACGGATACGGGATGACCCGCATCTTGGACGCGAACTCTTCGTTCGACAGGCCCGCGACATACAGGTGGCCATCGATGAAGGCCATGTGGGTGATGGTCTGCACGCCCATCAGCCCCTGGGGATCGACGGTGTCCGGGTAGTTGTTCACCGGAATCGCTCTCCCGTTCGAGAGCAACAGCGGCGTGGCGGGCGGCGGCGGATTGGGCACCCCGATCCGCGTATAGCGGACCCCTTCGAACGAGATGACGTCGATCTCGCCCGCGCCGTCCACGCGCAGCAGGACCGGCATCGCGCCGGCGCCCATCCCGCGCATCACGGAGATGTAGGTATTGCGCGTCTCGGGGTCCACCACCATGTCGGTGATGAGCAGGTTGCCGGCGTCGATGCCGAGCAGCCCGGCGATTTTCTGGTCGACGGCGGGCACGTCCATCGTGCCGGGCGCGCCGGCGGCCATCTGTTCGGCCAGTTGCAGGGCGGTGATCGACACGTCCTGGCCGTCGGCCGCGAATATCACGCCGTCGGGCCCGAACGCCAGCTTTCCGATGTGCTCGAACTGGGGTGTGGCGCCGGTCAGTGCCGTCGACTGGGCCGCCGTCGGGGTCCCGGCGCTGGCCAGGCTCAACACGGCGACCGACAGCAGGGCGAAGCGTGCAATGGACATGGTGTGATCTCCTTGTTGGCCCATCATAGGCAGCCTCCCGGCGTATCGCCAGCCTTTTCCCAACAACAGAGCAAACGCGATGCCAGGTGCAGTACGCCCTGTGGCATGCCGAGCGAACGCGGAACACGCTCCGGGTCGCAAGGCTGTCTGCGGCATGACCGTTGAGTGGCGTCGAGCGGAGAGCGCTGGAGTTGGCCGACTACAGGGCCTTGTCCACCATGTCACCCACGAATCACCCGGAAATACCACAAAATGTCGTCGGGAACTCCGGATAGACCCGTTTTCTTGAGGAAGGGAACGTTTTACGCCGCCCGATCGAGTACATTGGAGGCGCGTGAAGTGGTAGGGGCTACACCCCGGAGGTTGCATGGCCACCAGACGGCGGCTGGCGTTCGGTTTGGCGGGACTGTCGAGCGTGTTGGTGGCCGGGGTTTCCCTGACCGCGGCGAATCCCGCCCAACAGGATGCAGGGGCCGATGCGGCGGCGTCCTCGCGCGCGACCCTTGACCGCTATTGCGTGACCTGCCACAGCGATCGGCTGCAAACCGGCGGACTCTCGCTCGAAGGGTCCGACACGACGAACGTCGCCGCGCACGCCGAACTGTGGGAGAAGGTGGTCCGCAAGCTGCGGACCGGGTCGATGCCGCCGCGTCCGCGCCCCCGACCGGATCAGGCGACCTACGACGGCCTCGTGACCCACCTCGAGACCGCTCTCGATCGCGCGGCCGCCGCCAACCCCGACCCGGGCCGCACCGCGACGTTCCGGCGGCTGACCCGCACCGAGTACCAGAACGCGATTCGCGACCTGCTGGCGCTCGACATCGACATGACGGCATTGTTGCCGCGCGACGACGCCAGCTTCGGATTCGACAATGTGAATGCCGGCGGTCTCTCTCCGACGTTGATGGAGCGCTATCTTGCGACGGCGCGGAAAGTCAGCCGGCTGGCGGTCGGCAGTCGGGTGCCTGCGCCGGGCAGCCGGGTCGTGGTCGTGCCGACCGACCGGACCCAGAAGGACCACGTCGACGGGTTGCCGTTCGGCACGCGAGGCGGCACGGCGATCACCCACACCTTCCCGTTCGACGGCGAGTACGAGATTCAGGCTCGCCTGGTGCGCAACCGGAACGAGAACATCGAAGGGTTGACCGAGTCTCACGAGGTGGAGTTCACGCTCGATGGCGCGCGGGTTCGGCTCTTCACGTTGCTGCCGGAGCAGACCAAGGTCCTGCTGTCCGGATCCGCGTACTTCG